>NZ_CEEDCG010000001.1:1437500-5957500 GCF_979253235.1 Acidovorax sp. AC410 | reverse complement strand
CTATAACGGTCCTAAGGTAGCGAAATTCCTTGTCGGGTAAGTTCCGACCTGCACGAATGGCGTAACGATGGCCACACTGTCTCCTCCTGAGACTCAGCGAAGTTGAAATGTTTGTGATGATGCAATCTCCCCGCGGAAAGACGGAAAGACCCCATGAACCTTTACTGTAGCTTTGTATTGGACTTTGAACAGATCTGTGTAGGATAGGTGGGAGGCTTTGAAGTGATGTCGCTAGATGTCATGGAGCCAACGTTGAAATACCACCCTGGTGTGTTTGAGGTTCTAACCTAGGTCCATTATCTGGATCGGGGACAGTGCATGGTAGGCAGTTTGACTGGGGCGGTCTCCTCCCAAAGCGTAACGGAGGAGTTCGAAGGTACGCTAGTTACGGTCGGACATCGTGACGATAGTGCAATGGCATAAGCGTGCTTAACTGCGAGACTGACAAGTCGAGCAGATGCGAAAGCAGGACATAGTGATCCGGTGGTTCTGTATGGAAGGGCCATCGCTCAACGGATAAAAGGTACTCTGGGGATAACAGGCTGATACCGCCCAAGAGTTCATATCGACGGCGGTGTTTGGCACCTCGATGTCGGCTCATCTCATCCTGGGGCTGTAGCCGGTCCCAAGGGTATGGCTGTTCGCCATTTAAAGAGGTACGTGAGCTGGGTTTAAAACGTCGTGAGACAGTTTGGTCCCTATCTTCCGTGGGCGCTGCAGATTTGAGGAAGCCTGCTCCTAGTACGAGAGGACCGGAGTGGACACACCTCTGGTGTATCGGTTGTCACGCCAGTGGCATTGCCGAGTAGCTAAGTGTGGAAGAGATAACCGCTGAAAGCATCTAAGCGGGAAACTCGTTTCAAGATGAGATCTGCCGGGGCCTTGAGCCCCCTAAAGAGTCGTTCAAGACCAGGACGTTGATAGGTCAGGTGTGGAAGCGCAGTAATGCGTTAAGCTAACTGATACTAATTGCTCGTGAGGCTTGACCCTATAACTTTGATAGCGCGTAATGTGCTTCAATGATTGTTATGCCAAGTTGACGCAGTCAAAACACATAAAATCTGATTCCACTCTATGAATTCGTTGTGTTGCTCCCAGAGCAGCGCGACACCCAGTTATGCCTGATGACCATAGCAAGTTGGTACCACTCCTTCCCATCCCGAACAGGACAGTGAAACGACTTTGCGCCGATGATAGTGCGGGTTCCCGTGTGAAAGTAGGTCATCGTCAGGCTCTTACAGCCCCAAATCCCCTCAGTCCCCAAAGGACTGGGGGGTTTTGCGTTTGGGGGCGCGAAAATGCAGCCAGGCCATCGGGGTCCAGAGAAAAGGGCCGCTCTCGCCGCCCCTGGGTTCATCAGCCCTTCAGCGCCGCCGCCACCGTGGTCGCCAGCGGCGTCGTGGCCCGGCCGATCAGCTGGCTGAGCTGGTGGCCATCGTCGAACAACGCACCCTTGGCCGCTGCGGCGTCCGAATCGGCTAGCAGCGCGGCAAAGCCGGCCGGCAGGCCCACCTGCACCAGGGCGGCCTGGTAGTCGGCCTCGGGCAGATCCTTGTAGACCACGTTCTTGCCCGACTGGCGCGCGATCTCTGCCGCCAGGTCGGCCAGGGTGTAGGCGCTGTCACCCGCGAGTTCGTACACGCGGCCGGCCTGGCCATCGGTGGCCAGCACCACGGCGGCAGCTTCGGCATAGTCCACACGGGCTGCCGAAGCGATGCAGCCGTGGCCCGCGCTGCCCAGCACGGCGCCATGGGCGAGGGCAGCCGGCACGCTGGCCGTGTAGTTCTCGGTGTACCAACCATTGCGCAGCAGCACCACGGGCAGGCCCGAGGCGTGCAGCAGCGCCTCGGTCTCCACATGCTCTGCCGCCAGGCCCAGCAAGGAGCTGTTGGCGCGCAGCACGCTGGTGTAGGCCAGCAGTTGCACCTGGGCACGTTGGGCGGCGTCGATCACCGCCTTGTGCTGCGCCGTGCGCTGGCCCACTTCGCTCGATGAAATCAGCAACAGCTTGTCCACGCCCTGGAAGGCCGTATCGAGCGTGTCGGGCTGTGTGTAGTCGGCCTTGCGCACCTGCACGCCCAGGGCCGCAAGGTCCTGGGCCTTTTCGGGGCTGCGCACGGCCGCAATGATCTGGGCGGCGGGGACGGTCTTGAGCAGGGACTGGATGACGAGGCGGCCGAGCTGGCCGGTGGCTCCGG
Source organism: Acidovorax sp. AC410 (assembly GCF_979253235.1). Taxonomy (NCBI): domain Bacteria; kingdom Pseudomonadati; phylum Pseudomonadota; class Betaproteobacteria; order Burkholderiales; family Comamonadaceae; genus Acidovorax; species Acidovorax sp. AC410. The sequence goes on along the minus strand of NZ_CEEDCG010000001.1, from coordinate 5,955,302 downwards.
TGATGGCGATCATGGTGAAAAACCCTTGGTTGAGAAAGACAGAAAAGGCAGAATAGCGACCACGCTCACTTTTCGTAAGTACGTACATAAAGGTAAGTACCCCATGCCTGCCCATTCCTTGCCAAGCCCTGTTGATGCCAGCCCGCCCGAAGGCATTGCCGAGAAGCTGCAGCGCGGCCAGCTGTTCTCGCCCGATTGCCCCTCGCGCGCCGTGCTGCAGCATGTGACCAGCCGCTGGGGCGTGCTGGTGCTGGTGGCCCTGCTGGCCGGCACGCACCGCTTCAGCGACCTGCGCCGCAAGGTGGGCGGCGTCAGCGAGAAGATGCTGGCCCAGACGCTGCAGTGGCTGGAGAGCGATGGCTTCGTGCTGCGTGTCTCGCACCCCGTGGTGCCGCCGCACGTCGAGTACAGCCTGACGCCCATGGGGGCCGAAGTGGCTCTCCAGGTCGAAGGGCTGGTGGACTGGATCGAGGGCAACCTGCACCGCATCATGGACAAGCACCGTGCGGACGCGAACGCCACTGGCGCTGCTGCGGCGCCGGCCGACCCGCGTGCCGGATGGGTGTTCTCCGCGGCGCTGTAGACTGGCTTCGGTCCAGGGCGCGGGCCCTGGCTGAATGGAGATCCATGGGATGAACCTGTCCATCGAGCCGGTGGCGCCAGCGCATTTCGAGGGCCTGTGGCGCGCGCTCGACACGGTGGCACGCGAGAAGCGCTTCCTGGCCTTTACCGAGGCACCGCCCTTTGAGTCCTCGCGCAGCTTCTATGAGCACATCATCGCCAACGACCAGTGCCAGGTGGTGGCCGTGGCCGATGGCGAGGTCGTGGGCTGGTGCGACGTTCTGCCCGGCGCAGGGCAGACGCGGGCGCATGTGGGCACCCTGGGCATCGGGTTGATCCCTTCTGCGCGGCACCAGGGCATCGGGGCCCGTCTCATGCGTGCCGCCATCGACGGCGCCTGGGCCCGGGGGCTGACCCGCATCGAGCTGAGCGTGCGCGCCGACAACGCCAATGCCAAGGCACTGTACGAACGCCTGGGCTTCGCGCTCGAGGGCATTTGCCGCCGTTCGGTGCGCGTGGATGGGCACTACCATGACAGCCATGCCATGGCCCTGCTGCGCGAGGGCGCGTAGCCAGAGCGCTTGCTAGACAGTCACCCTGAGGAAGCAGCCATGCACTCTGACGATGAAGCACAGATCCGGGCACTGATCGCCAGCTGGATGGCTGCGACCCGGGCCGGCGACGTGGAGACGGTGATGGGGCTGATGACCGAGGACGTGGTCTTCCTGCTGCCCGGCAGGCCACCCATGTCCGGAGCCGATTTCCAGGCCGCAGCCCGGCAACAGGCCGGCGATGCCGGCCCGCAGGTCGATGGCGTGAGCGAGATCCAGGAGGTGCAGGTGGCCGGAGACTGGGCCTTCGTACGTGCGCACCTCACGGTGACCATCACGCCGCCCGGTGGGGGCGCACCTGTGCTGCGCGCGGGGCCGGTGCTCAGCGTGTTCCGCAAGGAGCTGGGGCGCTGGCTTTTGGCGCGCGATGCGAACATGCTGGTAGTGCAGAAGGCGGGTCCTGTCTGAGTGCCTATGGATTGGAAGAAACTCTGCTGCCATGAAAAGACAAGCCCGCAACCCCAACCGGCGCCGAGCCCCTCACCAACTGGTGCGCAGGGTGCTGCGTGCCTGGAGCACCGACCGCGGCTGGAAGGCCATCGTTGCGTTGCAGCTGCGCGCTTCGCCATCGCTTCTGGTACTTGTGCATTCGCTGTGTGCCAGCCCCAGTTGGCGGCGCCGGGCGCTGGGTTTGTATGTAGCGTCGCAGCTGCAGCGCCCCCGGCGTCCAGGCGATGCCTTCGGGGCGACCGCGTATGCCATGGAGGCCACGCAGACCCTGCTGCTCGCTGGCTTGCATGATCCCCATGACGAGGTGGTTTGCGCGGCGGTGTCCGGTCTCGGACACCGGCCGCATCCTGAGGCACTGACGACCCTGGTGGATTTGGCAGGGCATGCCGACAGCGCGGTGCGCTGGGATGTGGCGGTGGCGCTGGGCTGCTACCCCGAGCCAGCAGCCATCGATGCGCTGATGCGCCTGGCCGTGGATGCCGACCCCGAGGTGCGTGACTGGGCTACTTTCGGCCTGGGTACCCAGCAGACCGTCGATACGCCGCAGGTGCGCGAAGTGCTCTGGCGCAACCTCAATGATGACGACGAGGACGTCCGGGGCGAGGCGCTGGTGGGCTTGGCGGCGCGGCGCGATCTGCGGGTGATCGACCACCTGCTGGCACAACTGGGCTCCGACGGCCGGGTGTACCAACTGGAGGCGGCAGAGCAGTTGGCAAGCCCCGCGCTGCTGCCTGCGCTCCGTGCCATTGCGGATGGACTGCGCGATAGCGAGCGTGAGGGCTATTGGTTCGGGCAGTTGCAGTCAGCGATGGATGCATGCTCGCCAGCGTCGCTGCCGGACGCATAGGCCGATAGACAGGTTGCAGTGGTTTAGCATGCGTCCATGAAGCTTCACGGATACCCAAAGGAAGGCCCGTAGGATGTCAGTGCATCCGCTGAATTGGCTGAGGTGACATTGGAGGCCAGCCCCGAGGAGTTGCGCGCTATCGCCGCGTTTTTCCTGTGTGCTGCGGATGAGATGGACCGGATGGGTGCGACGTACGACCACCTTCATCTGGGAGATGCCGTGCCCCGGTTCATAACCTCGCCGCATTTGACGGTGTTTCGATTGGCCGACGAGTCTGATGAGGGCTGATTCAGCAACTCATGCATCTCCACGGAATGCCTGCCCTCGTTTCGCATCTGTCAGTGGCTACCCAGATCGGATTCTTCGCCCACCATGAGGGGCCGCTGGGTCGAGGTGACTCGCCTGGGCGCCGCTCCGATCACCGGTACTTCTGCTCCAGCACATCCCACTCGCTCTTCTTCACCAGCCGCTGCCGCTCCGCAAACGGCGCCACCAGGGCCGGGTCCTCGTCGATGCGTTGCGTGTCGCGCAGCACCGTCAGCGCCTTCTGCATGCCCGCCACCGCGCCCTGCAGTGCGGCATTGGCATACAGCACGATGCCGTAGCCCAGGCCGGCCAGTTCCTCGGCGCTGAAGATGGGCGTTTTGCCGCCGATCACCATGTTCATGAGCTGGGGCTTGCCGGCCAGGCGCTGGGGCAGGGCGCGGATTTCCTCGGCCGTGGTCACGGCCTCCACGAACAATATGTCGGCACCGGCCTCGCCGAAGCGCTGGGCGCGTTCCACGGCGGCCTCGAAGCCCTGGGTGGCGCAGGCGTCGGTGCGGGCCAGGATGAGGGTGTCGGGGTCGCGGCGGGCGTCCACGGCCGCCCGGATCTTGCCCAGCATCTCGTCGGTGCTGATGACCTCCTTGCCGTTGAAGTGTCCGCAGCGCTTGGGGCTGACCTGGTCTTCGAGCTGGATGCAGTCGGCGCCTGCGCGCTCCAGGGTGCGCACCGCGTGGTAGGTGTTGAGCGCGTTGCCGAAGCCGGTGTCAGCGTCTACGATCAGCGGCAGCTCCACCGCATCGCGGATGCGCGCCGTGTGGTCGGCGATGTCGGTCAGGCCCATGAAGGCCTGGTCCGGCAGGCCGAACCACATATTCGTCACCCCGGCGCCGGTGATGTAGAGGGCTTCGAAGCCCAGGTCGGCGACCACGCGGGCCGACAGGGCGTTGAAGGCGCCGGGAACGAGGATGCCACGCCGGGATTCGGCCAGGGCTTTGAGGGTCTTGCGGGTGGACATGGATGGATGAATGAATGAAAGATCTTGAACAGGGTTCTTGAAGCGCGTCAGAAGGCGTCGCCGGGCACATGCACCCAGCCGCTCATGAGCACGCGGGCGCTGCGGCACATCAGGGCTTTGGTCACCGTCCATTCGCCGCTGGATTGCCGGGTTGCCTCGGCGCCCACGCGCAGCGTGCCCGAGGGGTGGCCAAAGCGCACGGCGCTGCGCTGCCCGCCACCGGCAGCCAGGTTCACCAGCGTGCCGGGGATGGCCGCAGCGGTGGCGATGGCCACGGCCGCCGTGCCCATCATGGCGTGGTGCAGTTTGCCCATGGACAGGGCGCGCACCAGCAGGTCCACATCGGTGGCGGCCACGGCCTTGCCACTCGATGCGGTGTAGCCGGCCGGCGGCGCGACGAAGGCCACCTTGGGTGTGTGCTGGCGCCGCGCGGCGTCGTCCACGGTGGCGATCAGCCCCATGCGCACGGCGCCATGGGCGCGGATGGCCTCGAAGCGGGCGAGGGCGGCGGGGTCGCCGTTGATCGCATCTTGCAGCTCGGCGCCGGTGCAGCCGACGTCGGCGGCATTGACGAAGATGGTGGGGATGCCCGCGTTGATCAGGGTGGCGCGCAGCGTGCCCACACCCGGCACGGCGAGCTCGTCCACCACATTGCCGGTGGGGAACATGGCGCCGCCCGCACCGTCCTCGTCGGCCGCCGGGTCCATGAATGCGAGCTGCACCTCGGCCGCGGGAAAGGCCACGCCATCGAGCTCGAAATCGCCGGTCTCCTGCACCGCCCCGCCGGTGATGGGCACATGGGCGATGATGGTCTTGCCGATGTTGGCCTGCCAGATGCGCACCGTGGCGATGCCATCGTGCGGCACACGGGCGGCATCCACCAGGCCGTTGGCGATGGCGAACGGCCCCACGGCGGCCGACAGGTTGCCGCAGTTGCCGCTCCAGTCCACAAAGGCCGAGTCGATGGCCACCTGGCCGAAGAGGTAGTCCACATCGTGGCCGGGCCGGGTGGCGGGCGCGAGGATCACCACCTTGCTGGTGCTCGACGTGGCGCCGCCCATGCCGTCGGTCTGCTTGCCATAGGGGTCGGGGCTGCCGGCCACGCGCAGCAGCAGGGCGTCGCGCGCGGCGCCGGGCACCTGGGCTGCGGCAGGCAGGTCTTGCAGGCGAAAGAACACGCCCTTGCTGGTGCCGCCGCGCATGTAGGTGGCGGGGATCTTGGTCTGGGGTGGGTGGGGCATGTCAGGCAACCGTTGGCGAGGAAGTGGAAGCAAGAAAATCTTGCGCGAAGCGCTGCAGCACGCCGCCGGCCTCGTAGATCGAGGCTTCCTCGGCGGTGTCCAGCCGGCAGGTCATGGGCACATCGATGCGCTCGCCATTCCTGCGCCGCACCACCAGCACGAGGTCGGCGCGCGGGCGGCGCTCGCCCACCACATCGTACGTCTCCGTGCCATCGAGGTAGAGGGTCAGGCGGTTGGTGCCGGGCTTGAACTCCAGCGGCAGCACGCCCATGCCGATCAGGTTGGTGCGGTGGATGCGCTCGAAGCCTTCGGCTGCGATCGCCTCCACCCCCGCCAGGCGCACGCCCTTGGCCGCCCAGTCGCGCGACGAGCCCTGGCCGTAGTCGGCGCCGGCAATGATGATCAGCGGCTGGCCGCGCTGCATGTAGGTCTCGATGCCCTCCCACATGCGCACCACCTGGCCCTCGGGCTCGATGCGGGTGAAGGATCCCTTCTTCACCCGGCCGTCCACCACGGCCATCTCGTTGACCAGCTGCGGGTTGGCAAAGGTCGCGCGCTGCGCCGTGAGGTGGTCGCCGCGGTGCGTGGCATAGGAGTTGAAATCCTCCTCGGGCAGGCCCATGCGGTGCAGGTACTCGCCGGCTGCGCTGTCCATGAGGATGGCGTTGGAGGGCGAGAGGTGGTCGGTGGTGATGTTGTCGGGCAGCACGGCCAGGGGGCGCATGCCGGTGAGGGTGCGCTCGCCCGCCAGCGCGCCTTCCCAGTAGGGCGGGCGGCGGATGTAGGTGCTTTGCGGGCGCCAGTCGTACAGCGGGCTCACGGCCTCTTCGCCGCTGGCCGCCCGCAGCCGGAACATCGGCTCGTATACGCGGCGAAAGTGCTCGGGCTTAACGCTTTGCGCCACGATGGCGTCGATCTCTTCGTCGCTGGGCCAGATGTCCTGGAGCGTGACGGGGCGGCCCTGGGAGTCCGTGCATAGCACGTCTTTTTCGATATCGAAGCGCACCGTGCCCGCGATCGCATAGGCCACCACCAGCGGCGGCGATGCGAGGAAGGCCTGCTTGGCGTAGGGGTGGATGCGCCCGTCGAAATTGCGGTTGCCCGACAGCACGGCCGTGGCGTACAGGTCGCGTTCGATGATCTCCTGCTGGATGGCCGGGGCCAGCGCGCCCGACATGCCGTTGCAGGTGGTGCAGGCAAAGGCCACGATGCCAAAGCCCAGCTGTTCCAGCTCGGCCAGCAGCCCGGCGTCTTCCAGGTACAGCTGCACGGCCCTGGAGCCGGGCGCGAGGGACGACTTGACCCAGGGCTTGCGCACCAGGCCGCGCGCATTGGCATTGCGCGCCAGCAGGCCGGCGGCGATCACGTTGCGCGGGTTGCTGGTGTTGGTGCAACTGGTGATGGCGGCGATGATGACCGCGCCATCGGGCATCTGCCCTGGCGCCTCGGCCCACGGCGCGGCGATGCCGCGTGCCGCCAGGTCGCGGGTGGGCAGGCGCTTGTGCGGGTTGGAGGGCCCGGCCATGTTGCGCACCACGCGGGACAGGTCGAACGACAGCACGCGCTCGTACTCGGCCGTGGCCAGGGCGTCGGCCCACAGGCCGGTCGTCTTGGCGTAGGTCTCCACCAGCCGCACCTGCTCGGCTTCGCGACCCGTGAGGCGCAGGTAGGCGATGGTCTGCTCGTCGATATAGAACATCGCCGCCGTGGCGCCGAACTCGGGCGTCATGTTGGAGATGGTGGCCCGGTCGCCCAGGGTCAGCGCCGAGGCGCCGGCGCCGAAGAACTCCAGGTAGGCGCCCACCACTTTTTGCTGGCGCAAGAATTCGGTCAGGGCCAGCACGGTGTCGGTGGCGGTGATGCCGGGCTGCGGCTGGCCAGTCAGTTCCACACCGATGATGTCGGGCAGGCGCATCCACGAGGCGCGGCCCAGCATCACGCTCTCGGCCTCCAGCCCGCCCACGCCGATGGCGATGACGCCAAGTGCATCCACGTGCGGGGTGTGGCTGTCGGTGCCCACCAGCGTGTCGGGGTAGGCCACGCCGCCCTGGGCATGCACCACGGGCGACATGCGCTCCAGGTTGATCTGGTGCATGATGCCGTTGCCCGGCGGGATCACCTCGACGTTCTTGAACGCCTTCTTCGTCCACTCGATGAAGTGAAAGCGGTCCTCGTTGCGCCGGTCCTCGATGGCGCGGTTCTTGGCGAAGGCCTCGGGGTCGTCGCCGCCAAATTCCACGGCCAGCGAATGGTCCACGATGAGCTGGGTGGGCACCACCGGGTTCACCTGGGCCGGGTCGCCACCCCTGTCCGCAATCGCATCGCGCAGGCCGGCCAGGTCCACCAGCGCCGTCTGGCCCAGGATGTCATGGCACACCACGCGCGCCGGAAACCACGGAAAGTCCAGGTCGCGCCGGCGCTCGATCAGCTGCAGCAGAGACGCATCCAGCGTGGCCGGGTCAGAGCGGCGCACCAGGTTCTCGGCATGCACGCGCGAGGTGTAGGGCAGCCTGGCCCAGGCGCCGGGCTCCAGGGTGTCGACGGCTTCGCGGGCGTCGTAATAGTCCAGCGCAGTGCCGGGCAGGTTCTTGCGGTATCTTGTGTTCATGGACGTGGGGCAGGGCGGGCTTGGCCCGGCCCGAGTTCTTGTCGTGTGTGGAATTCAGAGTGGCTAATAAAACTCAGCGAAGCGGTTCTGGCTAGGCGCTGGGCCGCAGGCAGTACGTTAGTACGACAAGGCGCAGCAACAACGCCAGAAGAGTTTTGTTTGCCGCTCCTACTTGCGCTCGTTGATGGGCACGAAGGCCAGGTCTTCGGGGCCGGTGTAGTGGGCGCTCGGGCGGATGATCTTGTTGTCGATGCGCTGCTCGATGATGTGCGCCGCCCAGCCGCTGGTGCGCGCGATGACGAACAGCGGCGTGAACATGGCGGTGGGCACGCCCATCATGTGGTAGCTCACGGCGCTGAACCAGTCGAGGTTGGGGAACATCCTTTTCACCTCCCACATCACCGTCTCCAGCCGCTCGGCGATGTCGAACATCTTGGTCGTGCCGGCTTCCTCGGAGAGCTGGCGCGCCACGCGCTTGATGACCTCGTTGCGCGGGTCGCTCACGGTGTAGACCGGGTGGCCGAAGCCGATCACCACCTCCTTGGCCTCCACGCGGCGGCGGATGTCGGCCTCGGCCTCGTCGGCGTTGTCGTAGCGTTTCTGGATCTCGAAGGCCACTTCATTGGCGCCGCCATGCTTGGGCCCGCGCAGCGCGCCGATGGCGCCGGTGATGCACGAGTACATGTCGCTGCCCGTGCCGGCGACCACGCGCGCGGTGAAGGTGGAGGCGTTGAACTCATGCTCGGCATACAGGTTCAGCGAGGTGTGCATGGCGCGCTCCCACGCGGCCGATGGTTTCTTGCCATGCAGCAGGTGCAGAAAATGCGCGCCGATGGAGTCGTCGTCCGTCTCCACCTCGATGCGCTTGCCCTGGGTGGACCAGTGGTACCAGTACAGCAGCATGGAGCCGAGCGATGCCATCAGCCGGTCGGCGATGTCGCGTGCGCCGGGCGTTTGGTGCCCGTCCTTCTCGGGCAGCACGCAGCCCAGGGCGGACACACCCGTGCGCATCACGTCCATGGGGTGGCTGCTGGCAGGCAACTGCTCCAGCGCCTCCTTCACATTGGCCGGCAGGCTGCGCAGGGCTTTCAGGCGCCCCTTGTAGGCGCGCAGTTCGGCCGTGGTGGGTAGCTTGCCATGCACCAGCAGGTGGGCGATCTCCTCGAACTCGCAGACATCGGCGATGTCCAGGATGTCGTAGCCGCGGTAGTGCAGATCGTTGCCTGAGCGGCCCACGGTACACAGCGCGGTGTTGCCGGCGGTCACGCCCGAGAGGGCGACGGATTTCTTGGGCTTGAAGCCGGTGGCGAGGGTGTCGCTCATGCTGGCAGTCTCCTGTTGTTGGATAGATCGGTAGGGAAAGATGGCAATGGGTCAGATGCGCCGGGGCCGGCCATCGCCGTCCACGGCCACCATTTCGAAGGCGCCGCGCAGCGCAGGCTGCTGGTGCCCGGTGTGCAGGTTCTCGGCGCTGCCGCTGACCTCCACGGTCATGGAGCTGGTACCGGTGCGTACGACTTCTGCAGTCAAGCGCAGCGCCTGGCCCTGGGGCACGGGCGCCATGAACTGCACGTCGCTGCAGCGCGCCATCACCACGGCGCAGCGCGCATGGCGGCTGGCCGTGACGAAGGCCGCCTGGCCCATCAGCAAGAGGGCCTGGCCGCCGAACAGCGTGCCGTAGTGGTTGCTGCGCTCGGGGAACACCATGTCCGTGAAATGCATAGGCCCCGCCAGGCCAGGGGCCGGGGACTGGTGCAGGGCGTCGGTTTGTTGCATGATTCGCAATGTACGCAAGCCCATGCCCCAGGTACAGGGCTGAATTGGCGAATGATTGCGAAGAGAAAATGGATAATTTGCGAATCTTGCAAATAAATCGCGCAGCGGTGTCAGTGCGATGAAGAAGACCTTCATGGGCGTGCGCCTGCGCCGCCTGCGCGAGGAGCGCGGCATGACGCAGATCGCTCTGGCGCGCGCGCTCGACCTGTCGGCCAGCTACCTCAACCAACTCGAGCAGAACCAGCGGCCGCTCACGGTGCCGGTGCTGCTCAAGATCAACGCCGTGTTCGGCGTGGACGTGCAGCGCTTTTCCGACGACGATGAGGCGCGCCTGATCACCGGCCTGCGCGAGGTGCTGGCCGACACGCCCGCCGAGCCCGGCGCCGATGGGGCGCAGCAGGCCGTGTCGCTGGCCGAGATCCGCGAGCTGGCATCGGGCATGCCCGCTGTGGCGCGCACCCTGCTGGCCCTGCACCAGCGCCACCGCCAGGCGCTGGAGCGGCTCGATGCCCTGAGCGCCCAGTGGGGCGACGGCCGCAGCGGCGCGCTGGCCAGCGCCGGCCACCAGCCCATGGCTTACGAGGAGGTGCGCGATTTCTTCTTTGCCCGCCACAACCATATCGCCGAGCTCGACGATGCGGCCGAGCGGCTGGCGGGTGAGTGGGCGCTGCAGCCGGGCCGGGCCGACGAAGGGTTGGCGCGGCGCCTGCAGTCCGCCCATGGCGTGCATGTGGCCACGGTGGCCGAACTGCCAGGCGGGGCGCAGCGCCACTACGACCCCGGCAGCGGCGTGCTGCAACTGGCCCAGGGGCTCGAAGCGGGGCAGCGCGCCTTCCAGATGGCGACGCAACTGGCCTTCCTGGAGATGGGACCCGAGCTGCGCCGCCTGGCCGATGGGGCCGGCCTCTCGGGCGACCAGGCGCGGGCGCTGGCGCGCATCGGCCTGGCCAATTACTTCGCGGGGGCCCTGCTGCTGCCCTACACCGCCTTCCTGCAGGCGGCCGAGGCGATGCGCTATGACATCGACCGGCTGGGCCACCAGTTCGGCGTCGGCTTCGAGACGGTGTGCCACCGCCTGTCCACGCTGCAGCGACCCAGCGCGCGCGGTGTGCCCTTCTTCTTCATCCGCGTGGACCGGGCGGGCAATATCTCCAAGCGCCAGTCGGCCACGCATTTCCACTTCAGCAAGATCGGCGGCACCTGCCCGCTGTGGAACGTGTACGAGGCCTTTGCCCAGCCCGGCCGCATCGTGCCGCAACTGGCGCGCATGCCCGATGGCCGGGCCTACCTGTGGGTGGCGCGCACCGTCTCGCGCGGCGGTGGGGCAGGGGGCTGGGGGGCACCCGGCAAGGAGTTCTCGGTGGCGCTGGGCTGCGACGTGCGCCACGCCTCGCAACTGGTGTATTCGCGCGGCCTGAACCTGGCCGACCCCGGGGCGGCCGTGCCCATCGGCATGGGCTGCAAGGTCTGCGAGCGCGAGGCCTGCCCGCAGAGGGCATTTCCGCCCATCGGCCGTGTGCTGGATGTGAATGAGAATCGAAGCCGGTTTGCCCCCTATCCCGTGGCGGCAGGGGCGGCGCAGCGGGTACTGGCCAATACACCCCCAGGTGTTGCATAAACGGTACGACAAAAACAGCGGCGTTGTTACAAGATGTGGGCCCTTGCATGCCGGATGGCGGGGCCGAATCCCGCTATCCTCATGGGCTGTTGCGGCAGTGCCCTGGCACGCCGTGTACAACCCTGTCTGGCTTTCGCTGACTCCCTGCTCTGAATGGCTTTGCTACCCCTCAACGGCTTCTACCGGCATTGGTTGCCTGGCCTGGGCGTGGCTGCGGCCGGCTTGTTGCTGAGCTTCGGCCTGGCGCGGCAACAGGCCGATGCGGTCCAGGCCGTCGCCAAGGCCCGCCTGACCCAGGAGACGCGGCTGTTCACCGACGCGCTGGTCCAGCGCATTGCCACGCACACCGAGATCGTGCATGGCCTGCGCGGGCTGTTTTCGGCCAATCCGGGGCTCACGCGGGCCGAGTTCGAACGGGTGGCCAGCGAGCTCGATATTTCCGAGCGCTACCCCGGCGTGCGCAATCTGTCGTTCACGCGCCGGGTGACCCTGGCCGAGAAAGCCGACTACGAAGCCCGCGTGCGCGCCGACACCTCCATCAATCCGGCCGGCTATCCCGAGTTTTCGATCCGCCCGCCCGGTGAGCGTCCGGAATACTTCGTGGCCGAGTACCTGTGGCCCATGAAGGGCAACGAGGCCGTGCTGGGCCTCGATATCAGTGCCCAGCCCACCAACCTGGCGGCCATGCAGTACAGCCGCGACAGCGGGAACACCGTGGCCTCGGCCCCGTTCGACCTGGTGCAGGAGCAAACGCACCGCACGGCCTTCGTGATCCGCGTGCCGGTGTTCGACCGCTCCGGCGTGTCCGAACTCAAGCCCCAGGTCTTCATCGGGGCCGTGGCCGCCACCATCCGCGTCTACGACCTGGTGCGCTTCATGCGGGGCGAGGGCTTGCTCAATGGCATCGCGGTCTCCATCACCGACCAGGGCTCCGCCCGCGCGGGCGCCACCGACACCACGGTGCGCGTGCTGCTGCCGCCCACCGCGCAGGCCCTGCCGGACGCCATGCCGTACGAGCGGGACATCCTGGTGCATGACCGGCGCTGGCGCCTGAGCTTCATGCCCACGCAGTCCCTGCTGTCGCTGTCCGAGCGCGGCCTGCCCTGGGCGGCGGGGGGCTCGGGGGCCCTGGTGTCCCTGCTGCTGGCGGCATTGGTTACGTTGCTGGCGCGCCAGCGCACGCTGGCCCTGGCGCGTGCGCAGGTGTCCGACGAGGCCCGGCGCGAAAGCGAAGACCGCTTTCGCGCCCTGTTCAACCAGGCCGCCGTGGGCGTGGCGCAGATCGACACCCGAAGCGGGCGCTTCGTGCGCATCAACCAGAAGTACTGCGACATCCTGGGTTACTCGGTACAGGAAATGCGCGCGCTCGATTTCCAGGGCGTCAGCCAGTCCGAGGACCTGGCGATCGACTTGGCCCAGATGGAGCGCCTCAAATCCGGTGAGATCAGCGAATACCGCATGGAAAAGCGCTACGTCCACAAGAATGGTTCCGAGGTCTGGGTGGACCTGACCGTCTCGCCCATGTGGACCCCCGGCACCTCGCCCGATTTCCACATGGCCGTGGTGCAGGACATCAGCGAGCGCAAGCGCATGGAGCACACCTTGCGAGGCAACGAGGCGCACCTGCGCGGCATTCTGCAGCGCCTGCCGATGGGCCTGTGCCTGGTGCAGAAGGATGGCACCATCTCGTTTCGCAACGAACGCTTTCTGCAGATCTGCGGCTATACCGCGCAGGACGTGCCCAATGTGGACGTGTGGTGGGAAAAGAGCTACCCCGACCCCGAGGAGCGCGAGGTGATGCGCAATGCCTGGCGCGAGGAGCGCCAGCGCGCGGACGACAGCGACGGCATCATTGCCGCAGCCGAGTACCACTTCCTGTGCCGTGACGGCGTGGTGCGGCCGGTGGAGGTGTCGGGCGTGCGCATCGGGGATGACCACCTCGTCACGCTGCAGGACCTGAGCCAGCGCAAGGCGGCCGAGGACGAAATCAAGAACCTGGCCTACTACGACCCGCTGACCCAGCTGCCCAACCGCCGCCTGCTGATCGACCGGCTGCAGCAGGCGCTGGCCACCAGCGCGCGCCACCAGAGCCACGGCGCGCTGCTGCTGCTCGATCTCGACAATTTCAAGACCTTGAACGAGACCCAGGGCCACGACAAGGGCGACACGCTGCTGCTGCAGGTGGCCAACCGCCTGCGCGCCTGCGTACACGAGGACGACACCGTGGCGCGCCAGGGCGGCGATGAGTTCGTGGTGCTGCTCGAGGACCTGGGCGCTACGCCCGAGGAAGCCGCTGCACGCTGCGAGGAAGCCGGCCAGCGCATCCTGGCCGTTCTGCGCGAACCCTATTCGCTGGGCCCCGAGGCGCACCACAGTTCGCTGAGCATGGGGGTGACCCTGTTCAGCGGCGTGCGTGAGACGGTGGACGAACTGCTGCGCCGCGCCGACCTGGCCATGTACCAGGCCAAGTCGGCCGGCCGTGACACGCTGCGCTTCTACGACCCCCAGATGCAGGCCGCCGTGAGCGCCCGCGCTGCCATGGAGCTGGACATGCGCGTGGGGCTGTCCCAGGGCCAGTTCGAGCTGTACTACCAGGCGCAGATCGACCAGGGCCGCATCACCGGTGCCGAGGCATTGCTGCGCTGGCGCCACCCGCGCGACGGCTTCGTCTCGCCAGCGCAGTTCATTCCGCTGGCCGAGGAGAACGGCCTGATCCTGCCGCTGGGCGAATGGGTGCTGCAGGTGGCCTGCCAGCGCCTGGCGCGCTGGGCGCAGCAGCCCGCCCTGGCCGGCCTGGGCCTGGCCGTGAACGTGAGCCCGCGGCAATTCCACCAGAGCGGCTTCGTGGCCCAGGTGCTGGCCGCACTGGCGGGCTCGGGCGCCGACGGTAGCCGCCTCAAGCTGGAGATGACCGAAGGCCTGCTGCTTTCGGACGTGGAGGACACCATCGCCAAGATGGGCCAGCTCAAGGCCTATGGCGTGGGCTTCTCGCTGGACGACTTCGGCACCGGGTATTCCTCGCTGTCCTACCTCAAGCGGCTGCCCCTGGACCAGCTCAAGATCGACCAGAGCTTCGTGCGCGACGTGCTCACCGACCCCAACGACGCGGCCATCGCCCGTACCGTGGTGGCGCTGGGCACCAGCCTGGGCCTGCGCGTGATCGCCGAAGGCGTGGAGACCGAGGCCCAGCGCGAATTCCTGGCGCGCAACAACTGCCATGCCTGGCAGGGCTACCTGCTCAGCCCACCCCTGCAGGTGGCCGAGTTCGAGGAACTGGTGCGCCGGCACAATGCCTTGGTCCACTGAGGGAAATCGGCGATGCGCCCGCTGCCAGACCCTCACGCACAGCCGATTTGCCGGTTTCAGGGGGCTGGGCCTGCCCCAGGCCTGAGCCGGTGCGCCCCGGGCGGCCCACCGTGCCGGGTTGGGGTGCAAAATTGATAGCTGCGAGTGCATGCCAGACAAGCGGAAAGGGCGATATTTGTTAAATATTGCCGATGGATCCACGGGGATTGGCCGCGAGGGGGCTCCAGGCGGTGGGAGCCGGCAGGCGGCGCGGTATCATCCCGCCTTGCATTTGGCCGGTTTTTCCGCCTGGCGCCCGTTCGCCCACCCATTTCCTGTCTGCCCCTGACACGTGCGTCTCACCTCCATCAAGCTTTCCGGCTTCAAGTCCTTCGCTGAGCCCACCAATTTCATGCTGCCGGGGCAACTCGTCGGCGTGGTGGGCCCCAACGGCTGCGGCAAGTCCAACATCATGGATGCGGTGCGCTGGGTGCTGGGCGAAAGCAAGGCCAGCGAGTTGCGTGGCGAGTCCATGCAGGACGTGATCTTCAGCGGCACCACCACCCGCAAGCAGGCCAGCCGCGCCAGCGTGGAACTGGTGTTCGACAACTCCGACCACCGCGCCGGCGGCCAGTGGGGCCAGTACGGCGAGGTGGCGGTGCGCCGCGTGCTCACGCGCGACGGCACCAGCAGCTACTACCTGAACAACCAGCCCGTGCGCCGCCGCGACGTGCAGGACGTGTTCCTGGGCACGGGCCTGGGGCCGCGCGCCTACGCCATCATCGGCCAGGGCACCATCAGCCGCATCATCGAGTCGCGCCCCGAAGAGCTGCGCCTGTTCCTCGAAGAGGCCGCCGGTGTCTCCAAGTACAAGGAGCGCCGCCGCGAGACGGAAAACCGCCTGTCCGACACGCGCGAGAACCTCACGCGGGTGGAAGACATCCTGCGCGAGCTCAACGCCAACCTCGAAAAGCTCGAAAAGCAGGCCGAGGTGGCCGCCAAATACAACGCGCTGAACTCCGACGCCACGCTCAAGCAGCACCAGCAGTGGTTCCTCAAGCGTGCCGACGCCGAGGCGGACCAGGCCAAGGTGCGCCTGGATGGCCTGCAGGCTGTGAACGACCTCGAATCGCGCATGGCCGACCTGCGCGCCGTCGAGTCCGACCTCGAAACCATCCGCCAGGCGCACTATGCTGCGGGCGACCACGTCAACCAGGCCCAGGGCAAGCTCTACGAGGCCACGGCCGAAGTGGGGCGCCTGGAGGCCGAGATCCGCTACGTGGTGGAAGGCCGCCTGCGCGTGGAGCAGCGCCTGGTGACCCTGGCCGAGCAGATCGCCCAGTGGTCCGCCCGCAAGGAAGAGGCCGACATCGAACTGGAGAACCTTGCCGGTGCCGGCGTGGACGCCGAGGAGCGCGCCGAACTGCTGGCCGCCCAGGTCGAAGAGCAGGCCATGCAACTGCCCGACCTGGAAGACGCCTTGCGCCAGGCGCAAAGCCGCACCAGCGAGCAGCGCGCCAGCGTGGTCCAGGTGCAGCAGCAGATCGGCGTGCTGGCCGCCGAGCAGCGCAGCATCGACGAGCAGAGCCGCCAGTTCGACGGCCGCTACGAGCGCCTGCGCGCCGACCGCAATGCCCTGGCCGCGCCCGACGAGGCGCGCCTGGCCAATTTGCAGGAGCAACTGGACGAGGCCCAGGAACTGGCCGAGACCACCGAGGCCCGCCTGGCCGAGCTGCAGGAGGCCGTGCCGCAACTGGACGACGACCGCCGTGCCCGCCAGCAGGCCGTGAACAGCGAAAGCGCGCGCCAGGCCGACCTCTCGGCGCGCATGGAAGCCTTGAAGGCCCTGCAGGAAAAGGTCAAGACCGATGGCAAGCTGCGCCCCTGGCTGGCCAAGCACGGCCTGGACAGCCTGCAAGGCCTGTGGAGCCGCATCCACATCGAACCGGGCTGGGAGAACGCCCTCGAAGCCGCCCTGCGCGAGCGCCTGGCCGCACTCGAAGTCGGGCGCCTGGACATGGTGCGCGGCTTCCTGGGCTCGGGCGGCACCGATGCACCCCCCGCGCGCCTGGCGTTCTACAGCATGCCTTCCGCCAGCACGCCCGAGGCCACTTCGCCGCATGCGCGCCTGTCGGACCTGCTGCGCCTGAACGATGCCGGCCTGCGCGCCGTGCTGGTCGACTGGCTGCAGGGCTGCTATACCGCCCCGACGCTGGACGAGGCGCTGAACCGCCGCAGCACGCTGCTACCGGGCGAGGTGGTGTTCGTGCCATCGGGCCATGCCGTCAGCGCCCACAGCGTGAGCTTCTATGCGCAGGATTCCGAGCAGTCGGGCATGCTGGCCCGTGCGCAGGAGATCGAGCACCTCGAAAAGGAACTGCGTGCCCAGGCCCTGATCGCCGAGGAGTCGCGCACCGCCCTGGTCCGTGCCGAGGCCGCCTACGCTGACGCGTCGCAGCGCCTGGTGGGTGCGCGCCGCGAGGCCACCGAGGCCCAAAGCCGGGCCCATGAACTGCAGGTGGAGACCCTGCGCCTGACCCAACTGGCCGAGCAGACGCGTGCGCGTAGCGCCCAGATCGGCGCGGACATCGCCGAAATCGAAGCCCAGCTGGCTGACCTGCAGGAGCGCCGCGTGGCGGCCGAGGCGCGCTTCGAAGAGCTCGATATGCAGCTGGCCGACAGCCAGGAGCGCGAGGCGCAACTGGGTGACCGCGTGATCGAGGCCGAGCGCAAGCTGGCTGCCTGCCGCGAGCAGCAGCGCACGCTGGAGCGCCAGGCCCAGGAAGCCACCTTCTCGCAGCGCAGCCTGGAGGCGCGCCGCGGCGAACTCAACCGCTCCATCGAGACGGCGAACCAGCAGGCCGCCTCGCTCACCGACGAGCAACAGCGCGCCCGCGACGAACTGGCCCGCCTGTCCGACGCGGCCGCCCAGGGGGGCCTGCAGGCCGCGCTGGAAGTGAAGATGGAGCGCGAGAAGGCCTTGGGCGCCCAGCGCAGCGAGTACGACGACCTGACCGCCAAGCTGCGTGCCAGCGACGAGC
This sequence comes from Acidovorax sp. AC410, assembly GCF_979253235.1. NCBI lineage: Bacteria > Pseudomonadati > Pseudomonadota > Betaproteobacteria > Burkholderiales > Comamonadaceae > Acidovorax > Acidovorax sp. AC410. The sequence continues at coordinate 5,937,982 of NZ_CEEDCG010000001.1, read as the reverse complement.
GGCGCATGCAGCTCGAGCGCGCGCTCGACCCGCTGCGCGCGCGCATCACCGAATTCCAGCTCAAGGAGCAGGCCGCGCGCCTGGGCCTGGAGCAATACACCACCCTGCTGGCCGATGCCCAGGCCGACCTGGAGGCCGTGGCCCAGTCGATTGCCGACGGCAACGTGCGCGTGACCGGCCTGCAGGGCGAGATCGACCGCCTGCACCGCGAGATCGCGGCCCTGGGCGCGGTGAACCTGGCGGCGCTGGACGAACTCAAGCTGGCCAGCGAGCGCAAGATTTTCCTCGACGCGCAGACGGCCGACCTGACCGAAGCCATGAACACGCTGGAAGACGCGATCCGCAAGATCGACGGCGAAACCCGCCAGCTGCTGTCGGGCACCTTCGACATCGTGAACGGCCATTTCGGGCGCATGTTCCCCGAGCTGTTCGGCGGCGGCCAGGCCAAGCTCATCATCACCGGCGACGAAATCCTCGATTCCGGCGTGCAGGTGATGGCGCAGCCACCCGGCAAGAAGAACCAGACCATCCACCTGCTGTCGGGTGGCGAGAAGGCCCTCACGGCGATTGCACTGGTGTTCGCCATCTTCCAGCTCAACCCTGCGCCGTTCTGTCTGCTGGACGAAGTGGACGCGCCGCTGGACGACGCCAACACCGAGCGCTATGCCAAGCTGGTATCCAGCATGAGCAAGGGCACCCAGTTCCTGTTCATCAGCCACAACAAGATCGCCATGGAAATGGCCGAGCAGCTGATCGGCGTGACCATGCAGGAGCAGGGCGTGTCGCGCATCGTGGCAGTCGATATGGAATCCGCCTTGTCCATGGCCGATGCATGACATGATGACGAAGACAAGCTTCCGCAGCCTTCCCGCCGGGCACGGACGGGACCGAGATCTATGAGCACATTGCAACTGAGTCTGGCCATCATCGGCGGCCTGGTGCTGGCCCTCATCGTGGCCTACAACGCCTGGACGTCGCACCGCAACGCCCCGCGGCGCGCCTCGCCCGAGGAGCCCGAGCACGGCGCCGACCCGGCACTGCGCCAGGAGCCCGGCTTCGACGCCAGTGCCGCCCAGCTCACGGCGGCGGAGCTGGACAGCCTGGACCGCGGACCCGACCCTTCGGTACACACGGTGGACGTGCTCGACTCGCTGCAGATGCCGGTGCCGCCGATGTCGCTGGAGCGCCGTCCGGGGCTTGATCCGCTGATCGACGTGATCGCCACCTTGCAGCCCGAAATCATCGTCTCGGGCGATGCCGCGCTGGCCGCCATGCCACCCACCCGCCGCGCAGGCAGCAAGCCTTTTTCCATTGAAGGCTACAACGAAGCCACCCAGCAATGGGAGACGCCATCGCCTGGCCAGCGCTACCAGAGCTTCCAGGCCGGAGTGCAACTGGCCAACCGCATGGGCGCGCTCAACGAGATCGAGTTCTCGGAATTCGTCATGAAGGCCCAGGACTTTGCCGATGCGGTGAACGCCGCCCCCGATTTCCCCGACATGCTGCAGGAAGTGGCCCGTGCCCGCGAGCTCGACCAGTTCGCCAGCGACCACGATGCGCAACTGGCTTTCATGCTGCGCGCGCGCCAGGCCGCCTGGAGCCCTGGCTACATCCACCAGAATGCCGCGCGCCTGGGCTTCGTGTCCGGCGCCATGCCGGGCCGCCTGGTGCTGCCCACGGGCAACCCGGGCCTGCCGCCGCTGCTCACGCTGGGCTACGACACGCAGGCGGCGCTGGCCGATGACCCGGACCAGTCCGCGATCCGCGACGTGACGCTGAGCCTGGATGTCTCTCAGGTACACCGCAGCGAGCAGCCGTTCACGCGCCTTCGCGAAGTGGCCGCTGCGCTGTGCGAGGCCATGGACGGCGTGCTCTGCGACCAGAACGGCCACTCCCTGCCCGCCATGGCCATGGACCCGATCGCGGCCGACCTGGAGCTGCTGTACGACCAACTCGACGGGCGCGAGCTGTCGGCCGGATCGGTGCTGGCGCGGCGCCTGTTCAGCTGAACCCATGGGATCGAACGGTTTGGGCTGGCGTACACTTTTCTTTCCCCCGCTGGTCGAGCGCGACCAGGGGCTGTACCGCCAGGGGCAACTGGCACTGGGCGTGGCCAAGGCCGGCGTGCTCGTGGCCGCCGGCATCGGGGTGATCGCCTTCGGGCAGTGGTATCTGATGGGCGCCGTGTACCTGGCGCTGGCCGCCTTTCTGGCCTGGCGCCAGTGGCAGGACCGGCGGGCATTCGGCCCACTTGGCCGCCCGCTCGTGCGGGTACGCGATGGCGTGGCCTTCTTCTCGCTGCCGTCGCGCCTCGTGCCCCGGCAGGTGGAGGTGGTGCTGCAGGAGATCAAGGCACTGACCCTGCAGGGCGATGCTTTCCGGCGTGTCTTCGTCTTCGAGCGGCGCCATGGCGAGGCCACGCGCTTCACCACCGCCTACGGGGTTCACGACGAGCGGGTGCTGGAGTTCCTGCGCCAGCAAATGCCTCCCAAGGTGCGGTTGGTCCTGACGGAGCCTTCTGCAGCCCTGGGTCCGTCTGGCCATGACCGACAATCTTGATCTTTTCTCTGCCCCAGCGCAGGATTCCAACGTGTTGCCAGCCTCCCAGATTCAAGCCTTGCGCGACCAGCTCAACCGCTGGGCCCACCAGTACTACGTGCTCGACGAGCCCACGGTGCCCGATGCCGAGTACGACCGGGTGTTCCGCGAACTGCAGGCGCTGGAAGAGGCGTATCCCGACCTCATCACCCCCGATTCGCCCACGCAGCGCGTGATCGGCGGCGTGGCGGACGGCCTGGCACCGGTGCGCCATGCCGTGCCCATGCTCAGCATCCACACCGAGACCGATACCGAGGCCACGGGCGCCCAGGCCTTTGACGCGCGCGTGCGCCGCGAGCTGGGCCTGGCCGAGTCCGACCCGGCCATCGAATACGTGGCCGAGCCCAAGTTCGACGGCCTGGCCATGAGCCTGCGCTACGAAGGCGGCCGCCTGGTGCAGGCGGCCACGCGCGGCGATGGCGAGGTGGGCGAGGACGTGACGCACAACATCCGCCGCATCCGCCAGATCCCTTTGATCCTGCCGGCCGGCGTGCCGCCGCTGCTCGAAGTGCGCGGCGAGGTCTACATGCGCCGCGCCGACTTCGACGCCCTCAACGAGCGCCAGCGCGAGCAGGGCGGCAAGACCTTCGTGAACCCGCGCAATGCCGCTGCGGGTGCGGTGCGCCAGCTCGATTCGGGCATCTCCGCGCAGCGGCCGCTGAGCTTCTTTGCCTACGGCCTGGGCGCCACCTCGGCCGTGAACGAGGGAGGCCGGGCCTTCACCACACACTACGAGATGCTGCAGACGCTCAAGGAGTGGGGCTTCCCGGTGGCGGCGCAGGTGCAGATCGCCAAGGGCGCGGCCGAACTCGTGGCCTTCCACCAGCAGGTGGGCGCCTCGCGCGACCAGTTGCCCTATGACATCGACGGCGTGGTCTACAAGGTCAACCGCCTGGACCTGCAGCGCGACCTGGGCTTCAAGACGCGCGAGCCGCGCTGGGCCGTGGCCCACAAGTACCCCGCGCAGGAGATGGCCACGCGCGTGGAGGGCATCGACATCCAGGTCGGCCGCACCGGCAAGCTGACCCCCGTGGCGCGCCTGGCGCCGGTGTTCGTCGGCGGGGTCACGGTGACCAATGCCACGCTGCACAACCTGTTCGAGATCCGCAAGAAGCAGGTGCGCGTGGGTGACACGGTGATCGTGCGCCGCGCGGGCGACGTGATCCCCGAGGTGGTGGGCGTCATGCCCGGCCAGCGCCCGGCCTATGTGCCCAATTTCCGCATGCCGCGCCAGTGCCCCGTGTGCGGCAGCGACGTGGTGCGTGAACCCGGCGAGGCCAACCACCGCTGCACCGGCGGCCTGTTCTGCGCCGCCCAGCGCAAGGAGGCCATCCTGCACTTTGCCGCACGCCGCGCCATGGACATCGAAGGCCTGGGCGACAAGCTGGTGGACCAATTGGTCGAGGCCAACGTGATCCGCACGCTGCCCGACCTGTACCGCCTGGGGCTCACCTCCCTGGTGGCGCTGGAGCGCATGGCCGAGAAATCGGCGCAGAACGTGCTGGCTGCGCTCGAAAAATCCAAGCAGACCACGCTGGCACGCTTTCTGTTCGGCCTCGGTATCCGCCACGTGGGCGAATCCACCGCCCGGGACCTGGCCAAGCACTTCGGCACGCTGGACGCCATGATCGGCGCCACGGCCGAGACCGCCGCCACCGTGGAGCAACTGCTCGAAGTGCCCGACGTGGGGCCCATCGTGGCGCAGAGTTTCCACACCTTCTTCCAGCAGCCGCACAACCGTGAAGTGATCGAGCAACTGCGTGCCTGCGGCGTGAGCTGGCCCGAAGGCGCGCCGGCAGAAAAGGGTGCCCAGGTGCTGGCCGGCAAGACCATCGTGCTCACCGGCACCTTGCCCACCCTGAGCCGCGATGCCGCCAAGGACATGCTCGAAGCCGCCGGTGCCAAGGTCTCGGGCTCGGTAAGCAAGAAGACCAGCTACGTGGTGGCCGGCGAAGAGGCCGGTAGCAAGCTCGCCAAGGCCGAGGAGCTGGGCGTGCCCGTGCTCGACGAGGCAGGCATGCTGGCGCTGCTGGCCGGCGGGCCTGCAGCGTGATGCCGCCCCTTCTCGCCAACCTGGGCGCGCGCCTGGCCGCCGGCCTGCGTCGCGTGGCGGCCTATGCAAAGGGCTCTTCGCGCCGCAAATGGCTGCTGGCCATCCTGGCCCTGCCGGCGGCCCTGGTGCTCTACACCGTGGCGCTGATTCCGTTCACGCCGTCCATCAGCGACATCACCAAGGCCAAGACCGAGCGGCCCGCGCAGCTGATCTCGGCCGACGGCAAGGTGCTGTCCGAATACCGCTGGGCGAACCGCGAGTGGGTGGCCCTCAACCGCGTGGCGCCGCACGTGGTCAATGCCCTCATCGCCACCGAAGACCACCGCTTCTACGAGCACTGGGGCATGGACTGGCGGCGCACCGCCTCGTCGGTGGTACACACGCTGCGCGGTGATCCGCAGGGCGGATCGACCATCACCCAGCAGCTGGCGCGCAACCTGTTCCCCGAGGAGATCGGGCGCTCGCGCACCCTGACGCGCAAGCTCAAGGAGGCCATCACTGCGATCAAGATCGAGATGTCCTACTCCAAGGACGAGATCCTGGAGACCTACCTCAACACCGTGCCGTTTCTGTACAACGCCTACGGCATCGAGATGGCGGCGCGCACCTACTTCGACAAGTCGGCCGACAAACTCAACCTGCTGGAGAGCGCCACGCTGATCGGCATGCTCAAGGGCACGGCCTACTACAACCCGGTGATGAACCCCGAGCGCGCCCAGGCGCGGCGCAACACCGTGCTGGCGCAGATGGTCAAGCGCGACAAGCTCGACAAGGCCCAGTTCGACACCCTGCAAAAACGCCCCCTGCGCGTCGATTTCGAGCGCCAGAGCGAGGCCACGGGCCTGGCTCCGCACTTTGCCCAGCAACTGCGCAAGACCCTGATCGCCTGGGCCGACGCCAACGGCTACAGCCTGCACGCCGATGGCCTGCTGGTACACACCACCATCGACTCGCGCCTGCAGGCCTTCGCCAACCAGGCCGTCGCGCGCCAGGGCAAGCAGCTGCAGGGCATTGCCGACACCGCCTGGGCCCAGCGCAGCGCGTGGAATCCGCAGTCCGACCTGGTGCAGGACTTCGTGCGCGACACGCCCGATTACCGCACGGCGCTGGAGCAGGGCGCCACGCCCGACGAGGCGCTCAAGACCCTGGTGGCCGACACCGCCTTCATGCGCACCCTGCGCCAGAACAAGACCCGCGTGCAGGCCGGATTCATGGCCATGGACCCGGTCACCGGCCATGTGCTGGCCTGGGTCGGCAGCCGCGATTTCGGCCAGGACCCGTTCGACCACGTGCAGCAGGCTCGGCGCCAGCCGGGCTCCACCTTCAAGCCCTTCGTCTATGGCGCGGCCTTCGAGCAGGGCGCGCTGCCCAGCGACACGCTGATGGACGAGGCCGTGGAAATCCCCCTGGGCGGCGGGCAGGTCTGGCGCCCCACCGACGGCGGCCCGCCCAGCGACGAACCCATGACGCTGGCCGACGGCCTGGCCCTGTCCAAGAACACCATCACCGCGCAGCTCATGCACAAGGTCGGCCCGGCCCACGTGGCCGAGCTGGCCCGCGCCATGGGCGTGCGTGAGAGCAAGCTCGAACTCGTGCCTTCGCTGGCGCTGGGCACCAGCCCGGTCACCTTGCGCGAGATGGTCTCGGCCTACGGCACCATCGCCAATGCCGGGCGCTACGTGTCGCCAGTGCTCATCACGCGCATCGAGGACCGCCATGGCAAGGTGCTGCAGACCTTCACTCCGCCCGCGGCCGAGAAGGTGCTGCCCGTGGGCGTGGCGCAGACGCTGCGCGCCACCATGCGCGGCGTGATCGACAAGGGCACGGGCCGTGCCATCCGCACGCGCTATGGCATCCAGGGCGACGTGGCGGGCAAGACCGGCACCACGCAGGACAACACCGATGGCTGGTTCATCCTCATGCACCCGCGCGTGGTCGCCGGTGCCTGGGTGGGCTTCAACGACGGCCGCGTGACCCTGCGCAGCGACTACTGGGGGCAGGGCGCGCACAGCGCACTGCCCATGGTGGGCGATTTCGTGCAGCAGGCCTTCCGCTCGCAGGTGCTGGACGGCAAGGACCGCTTCATCGACGAGCAAGACCCCAGCGCCGTGGGCAACGCCATGGCCGGCATGCGCAACTGGGTGATGGACCTGTTCGGCCGCGATGCGCCCGGTCAGCCCAGTCAGCCTGGCGGCTACCCGCCGCCGCTGCCGCCCGGCACCCTGCCGCCGGTGATACGCGAGCCCGACCTGCAGCCCCTGCCCGATGCATCGCCGCAGCGCGGACCTGCGCCGCCGGCCGAGCAGATGGTGCTGCCACCGCTGTCGCCTGCCATGCCCCCGCCGGTCGGCGTGCCGCCCCCCGGAGGTCAGGTGCCCGGTGCCGAGGTGCCGCCTTGAGTGGGCTTATCGTGGTTTGGCCTTGGGCCAGAGGATGGCCTGCGCCACGATCACGCGTTCGCCGTTGAAGGTGGCGGCCGGCGAGCCGTAGAGCTCGTAGCCCAGTGCCAGGGCTTCGCTCACGCGCTTGCAAAACGCCCCGTCATCGGGGCCGGTCAGCAGGCGGTAGGTGGGCAGGTTGTCGGGTGGTGTGCTGGTGGTCATGGCAGACCTCTCAGGGGTCACTCGATGTCGATGCAGTGCAGGCCGAAGGCCCCGGCCTTGCGGTCGGCGAAATAGCACTCCAGCGTTTCCTTGACCGTGCGGAAGGCGATCTCTTCCCACGGAATTTCGGCCTCGGTGAACAGGCGTGCTTCGATGGTCTCGTGGCCGGGGTCGAACACCTCGCTGAGCAGCGTGGCGCGGTAGAACAAGTGCACCTGGCCGACGCGGCGCACGTTGAGCAGGCTGAACAGCGGACCCATCTCGATCTGTGCGCCGGCCTCTTCGTCGGTCTCGCGCGCAGCACCCTGCGCGGTGGTCTCGTCGAGTTCCATGAAGCCCGCAGGCAGCGTCCACTTGCCCCAGCGCGGCTCGATGTTGCGCTTGCACAGCAGCACCCGCCCATCGGCCAGCACAGGCACCGTGCCGACCACGTTGAGCGGGTTCTCGTAATGCACCGTGTGGCAGGCCGGGCACACGGCGCGCAACTTGGTGTCGCCATCGTCGGGCAGGCGGTACACCACGGCGGTGCCGCAGGCGCGGCAGTGTCGGATCGGGCTGCGGAAGGTGGTCGTCATGCGGTGGGATCGGTCGTGGAGCAGGCGGCCCCGGCGGCCATCCTCAGCTATGAAAATAAGAGTGTAGCGTCCTCGGCGGATGACCGGGGATGGAGCGCCAGGGGCACCGGCCACCCCGGTGCCGTCCGGTAAGCCTTGGGTAAGACGGCCTGGGCAAGCATGGCGGCCTTCTCATTTCCACCAAGGAACCGTTCATGCACGCATCCCCCACCTTTGCCTCCCGTTGCCAGGCAGGGGCCGTTTTACCGGCAGGCCTTGTGGCCGCCCTGGTTACCGCCGCGCTGGCCTGGCCGCTCCAGGCCCAGGCCCAGGGACAGCCGGGGGAGCCCGAAGGCCCGTCGTGGGGCCTGGGCCTGGGTGTGGCGAGCAAGCAGCAGGCCTACCGGGGCATGGACCGGGACACCAAGGCGTTGCCGCTGCTCCAGTTCGAGAACCAGTACGTCAAGGTCTTCGGGCCGGGCCTGGAGGTCAAGCTACCCGGCCTGCGCATCAGCGACACGCAGCGCCTCTCCTTCGGGCTCATCGGCAAGTACGATGGGTCGGGCTACGAGGCCGAGGATTCCCCGTTCCTGGCCGGCATGGAGGAGCGCAAGGGCGGCTTGTGGGCCGGCGGCCAGGTGAAGTGGGAAAATGACCTGGCCAACCTGTCCGCGCGCTGGACGGCCGATGCCTCGGGCCACAGCAAGGGCCAGCAGTTCAGCCTGGGGGTCGAGCGCTCCTTTCGCCTGGGCCCGCAGTTCATGCTGAGCCCGCGCCTGGTGGCCACCTGGCAGGACCGCAAGACCGTGGACTATTACCATGGCGTGCGTGCTGGTGAGGCCCGGGCGGGGCGCGCGGCCTACCAGGGAGAATCGGGCGTGAACACCGAGCTCGCGCTGCGCGGCATGTACCTGCTTGATCGCCAGCACTCGGTGTTCGTGGACGTGGGCGTGACGCGCCTGCACGCGGGCATCAAGAACAGTCCGCTTGTCGACCGTTCCAGCGAGAGCAATGTCTTCCTGGGCTATATGTACCGTTTTCGATGAACCGCATCCTTCTGGTGGAAGACCATGAGCGCCTGGCCGGCCTGATCAGCAAGGGCCTGGCCGCCAGCGGCGTGGCCGTGGACGTGGTGGGCCGCGGCGACGCGGCCTGGACGGCCCTGGCGCAGGTGCCCTACCAGGCGATGGTGCTCGACCGGGGCTTGCCCGATGGCGATGGCCTGGCGCTGCTGCAGCGCATGCGCAAGGCCGGCCTGGGCGTGCCCTGCCTGGTGCTCACCGCGCGCGACGCGCTGCGCGACCGGGTGGAAGGCCTGGAGGCCGGCGCCGACGACTACCTGCCCAAGCCTTTTGCCATGGACGAGATGGTGGCCCGCGTGCGCGCCCTGCTGCGCCGCCCGGTGCAGCACCGCACGCTGGACCCGCAGGCCGGCGACCTGTACCTGCGCCCCGCCGAGGGCACAATGGGCTGCGCCGACGAGTCCGTGACCCTGGCCCCGGCCGAGATGCAGATGATGGTGCTGCTGGTGCGCCGCCACGGCGACACCGTGCGCCGCAGCGCGCTGGAGGCGGCTGGCTGGGGCGTGGGCGAGGCCGTGACGCCGAATGCACTGGACGTGGCGCTGCACCGCATTCGCCGCAAGCTTCTGGCCATCGGCTCGGCGCAGCGCGTTGTCAATGTACGGGGGCTCGGGTATGCGCTTCGCGAAGATGATCCGGCTCAATAGCCTGGGCACCAAGCTCATGCTCGCCTACCTGGCGGGCATGGTGCTGAGCATTGCGCTGCTCGTGGCAGCGGCTGTGGCGTTGCTGCAGGGCACCCTGCTGGCGCGCCTGGACCTGGCCGATGCGGCAGAGGAGATGGCGGGCCGGGTCCTGTTCGACGGCGGGGGGCGGCCTGTGGGCCTGGAGATGGACGACGACGACAATGACGTCGGCAACCTGGCCTGGGTGTTCGACAGCCTGGGGCGCGAGACGGCCTACCGCGTTCTGGACGGAGCGGGCAAGGTGGCCTTGCTGTCGCCTGCCGGTGCGCAGTTCTGGCCCCAAGGGGGTGGCGTGGACCGGTTGGCGCCCGGCGCCTTCGAATTCGAGCGCGAAGGCGTCGTCATGCACGGCATGACCGAGCGCCTGGAGCGGGGCGGTATGACCTGGTACTTCCAGATGGCGGCCAGCAACCGCTTCATGACCCTGCTGCACCGCGTGGCCCTGCCGCTGGTGGCTGCGGGCATCCTGTTGTTCAGCCTGGTGCTGCTGGCCGTCTTCGGGCTCTGTGCCTTCATCACGCTGCGCTACACCTTGAGGCCGCTGCGCATGGTGTCGGAGTCGGCGGCGGCGATCTCGCCGCGCTCCCTGCACGCGCGCCTGAACACCGAGGCCGTGCCGGCGGAGGTCGGGCCGCTGGTGGAGAGCTTCAACCGCGTGCTCGAGCGCGTGGAGCAGGGCTACCGCGTGCAGCAGGAGTTTCTGGCCAATGCCGCGCACGAACTCAAGACCCCGCTGGCGCTGATCCGCGCGCAGATCGAACTGGAGCCCGGCGAGGGCGGCAGCCGCGATGCGCTGCTGGGCGACGTAGCCTACATGTCGCGCCAGGTGCAGCAACTGCTGCTCCTGGCTGAAGCCAGTGAGTTGCACAACTACCAGTTCGGCGTGACCCAGGTGCAGCAGGTCGCGCACGAGGCCGTGGCCTACCTGCAGCGCAGGGCCGAGGCGGCCGGTGTGCGCGTGGCCGTGTCCAGCACCGCCGGCACCGACGTGCGCTGGACAGCCGACCACGGGGCTCTGTTCACCCTGCTCAAGAACCTGCTGGAGAACGCCATCGAGCATGCGCCCGCGGGCAGCACGGTGGACGTGGAGATCTCCGGCCAGGCCATCGCGGTGCGCGACCGGGGCCCCGGCGTGCCGGCTGAGCAGTTGCCCCGGCTGTTCGAGCGCTTTTGGCGTGGCGCGCACCGGCGCGACCTGGGCGCGGGGCTGGGCCTGGCCATCTGCCAGGAGATTGCGCTCGCGCATGGCTGGTTGCTCACGGCCGGGCCGGCCGGGCCGGGGCTGCGGCTGCGCCTGGCGATTGATCAAACGGGTCCATAGCGGCGAGGCCGCGCGAGGAAGCACAGGCCCAGGCCACCCGCCGCCGCGCTGCTGGCCACCTGGGCGGTGAACACCGGAGCGCCGGCAACGCCGGTCAGCAAGCCGAAGAGGAACAGGTGCAGCCCCCAGAGCACGCTGGTGTCGGCGATGTAGCGGCTGAGCGCGCGGCCCGGCGGCTCGCCGTAGCGCAGCAGGTAGCCCCGCTGCATTCCATAGTTGGCGGCCAGCCCGCCGGCAAAGCCCAGGCCGCTGGCCAGCCAGGGGTGTACACCGGCCTGCAGCAGGGCCGCCATGGCCAGCCCGTGCAGCGCGGCGGCGGCCAGCCCGCGGGCCAGCACCTGGGCGGGGATTTTCAGACGCGGGGGTTCCAGAAGGGCGGATGACATGGCGAATTCCTTTCTTGTCAGGCGTGGCTGGTGCTGCCGGCCCAGGGCCGGTGCAGCGGCCAGGCGGCGTACGGGTCCAGGGTGCGGGCCGCCCAGAACTGCGCGCAGCCATAGCCGATCAGCGCGGAGAACAGCACGTCCGAGGGGTAGTGCTCCAGCGTGAGCACCCGGCACGCTGCGGCGGCCAGGGCGAGCGCCAGCGCGGGCCACCGCCAGGCGGGACGGACCTTTGCCAGCACGGCTGCGGCGGCAAACGCCGTGAACGCATGGCTGGAGGGAAACGAGTTGAAAGGGTGGCCCGCGAAGGGCAGGCCGAAGCCATTGAACCCGTGGTCGATCAGCAACTGCGGGCGCGCACGTGCCGCCAGGTGCTTGAGCAGCCAGGTGAGGGTAGCGCCGCTCAGCAGTGTGAGCAGCAGCAGCACGGCGCTTCGAACCCTGCGTTCAGCGCTGGCCGGCGGTACCCGCCTGCGGGCCAGGGACAGGTGCCCATGCAGGTACAGCCCCAGGCCCGCAGCAACCGCCAGCTCGGCGCTGGCCAACTGGCTCAGGGCATCGAAGGCCTGGTCCAGCGCGGGCGTGCTGTGGGCGTGGACCAGGCGCACCAGGGGTGCATCGATCCGTATGGCCAGCAGGAAGGCGATCGCTGCACTGGCGGTCGGGAGGCTGCGGATGGGCGCCATGGTGGATGGGGGCAGATGGGTGGGCATGCGGCGGCCGGGCCCGGTGCGGCAATGGCGCTCCGGGGTTCCGAGGGAGGGGATGGGGGTTGGGTTGCCGGTGTGCCGCCAATAGGCTGCGACCGGCGATCCATGCCGCGTCAGTGCGTTGGGCGTTCGCCTTCTGCCGGGCCTTCGGCAGGGATCGCGCCTTGCGTCTCAGCCTGCGTGCCGGTCGGTGGGGCCGAGCGGTTGCGCCGCTTGAGGTGGGTGTCACGCGCCATGGCGTATTTGTCCAGCGCAGCCTGGTCGAGCAGGCGCGTCATCTCCAGCAGATCGGCGCGCTTGCTCACCATCTTCAGGGCGGTCAAGCTGTTGCGCACGGCGACATCGCTGGCCTGCAGGCTGCCCAGGCTGTTGACGGGCAGCGAGAGCGCGTCGCGCGCATTGGAGGGGCCGAGGATCGGCAGCACCACATACGGCCCCGTGCCTACGCCCCAGGTGTCCAGCGTGAGGCCGAAGTCTTCGGAGCGCTGCGGCATGCCCCAGCCGGTGGCCACGTCGACCACGCCCAGCACCCCGACGGTGGTATTGATGCCGAAGCGCGCGATGGTGGAAGCGCCCTCGCGCGCCCGGCCCTGCAGCAGCAGGTTGGCCGACGACCACGGGGTCTGCAGGTTGGAAAAGAAGTTCGACACCCCCGTCTGCACCACGGGCGGCACCACCTTCTGGTAGGCCGTGGCGGTGGGCTGGAAGACGGCCCGGTCCAGGCCGTCGTTGAGGGAAAAGACCGCGCGGTTGACGGGTTCGATCGGGTCCTGGCTGTGCGCCGTGCTCGCGCACCCCGTCGAGAGGGCTGCGGTGGTCAGCGCAAGCAGGGCGAGCAACGTGCGGCTCGACGGCAGGGGGCGGGACAACAGGTGCGGCATCGCGTGCTCCAGGAGGCGTGGATCGGAAGTTCCGTGGCGGGCCCATCGGCTGCCACGGGACGCGATCCTAATTTCGCCTCTCTTACTGGACACTTAGCGGCGCGCGATCTTTCGTTCGGCCAGCCATTGCGGCTGGCCGGAGGGTGCTCACACCACCTTGAGCTTCAGTCCGGTGAGGCCGTCCACACCGCCCTCGAGCGTATCGCCGCGCACCACGGCGCCCACGCCTTCGGGCGTGCCCGTGTAGATCAGGTCGCCGGGCTGCAGCTCCCAGGCGGCCGACAGGTGCTCGATGGTCTCGGCGATGTTCCAGATCAGTTGGGCCACGGTGCTGCGCTGCTTGTCGGTGCCATTGACCTGCAGCCAGATGCCGGCCTGGGCCACGTCGCCGGCCTGGGCCGCGGGTGTGATCGGGCCGATGGGGGCGCTGGCGTCGAAGCCCTTGCCGATGCACCAGGGGCGGCCCTGCTTCTTCATGTCGTTCTGCAGGTCGCGGCGCGTCATGTCCAGGCCCGTGGCGTAGCCGTAGATGTGCGAGAACGCGTCGGCGGCCTTGATGTCCTTGCCGCCCTTGCCGATGGCCACCACCAGCTCGATCTCGTGGTGCAGGTTGGCGGTGAGGCTGGGGTAGGGCAACTCGCCGGTCTGGCCGGCATCGACGACGACGATGGCGTCGGCCGGCTTCATGAAGAAGAAGGGCGGCTCGCGGCCGGTGAAGCCCATTTCCTTGGCATGCTCTTCGTAGTTGCGGCCCACGCAGTAGATGCGGTGCACGGGAAAGCGGTCGCTGCTGCCCACCACGGGCACGCTGGCCACGGGCGCGGGGGAAAACACATAACTCATGTCTGCCTTTCAAGGGTGTTGGGGAGTCTGCGCCTGCATGTGCGCCCCATGGGGCGGTGCCGCGCAAGGCGAGCCTGTTGCCAGTGTGCCACGCCCGCGCCGCGGTTGCAGGGGGGCGGGGCGCTACACTCGCGCCCATGGCAAAGAGCTTCGATTTCCAAAACACGCCGGGCCACCTGGTGCGCCGCGCGCACCAGCGGACCGTGGCGCTTTTCATGGAAGAGACGGCCGGGTTCGACGTGACCCCGGTGCAGTTTGCCATCCTGCACGAGCTGCTGGCCCAGCCGGGCGAGGACCAGGTGACCCTGGCGTCGCGTGTGGCCTTCGATGCCGCCACCTCGGGCTCGGTCATCGGCCGGCTCGAAAAACGCGGCTGGGTGCGCCGCGAGGCCGATACCCGCGACCGGCGCCGCAAGCTGCTGTGGATCACCCCCGAGGGCGAGACCGCTGCGCTGCAGATGCGCGACGCCGCGCAGCGCGTGCAGGAGCGCCTGATGGGCCCCCTCAATGCTGAGGAGCGCGCCGTCCTGATGACCCTGCTGACCAAGGTCGTCTACCAGCACCAGGACCCCGCAGGCACTTCCGGCGCCTGATTGCTCCCCATGGATGCTTCCCTGCCGGCCGACTGGCTGGTACCCGATTGGCCTGCGCCGCCCGGCGTGCATGCCTTGTGCACCACACGCGCTGGCGGCGTGAGCGCCGCCCCGTATGACCAACTGAACCTGGGCACCCACGTGGGCGACGATTTGGTGGCCGTGCGGGCCAACCGCCAGGTGCTGCAGTCCGTGCTGCAGGCTGCCACGCCGGGCGCCCGGGCCGTCTTCCTGAACCAGGTGCATGGCACCGATGTCGCCGTGATCGACCGCACCACGTCCGATGCCACGGCGGCCGATGCCTGCCTGGCCACGGCGCCCGGCGCCGTCTGCACCATCATGGTGGCCGACTGCCTGCCCGTGCTGTTCACCGACCGCGCGGGCAGCGTGGTGGCCGCTGCCCATGCCGGTTGGCGCGGTCTGGCGGGGGAGCAAGGGCAGGGCGTGCTCGAATCCACGGTGCAGCGACTGGCGGGCGAGGGCGTGCCTGCGAATGGGGTGATCGCCTGGCTCGGGCCCTGCATCGGGCCCACGGCCTTTGAGGTGGGCGCCGAGGTGCGCGCGGCATTCTGCGGCCATGATCCTGCCGCCGAAGGCTGCTTCGCGCCGCAACCCGGCGGCAAGTTCCTGGCCGATCTGGCGGGCCTGGCGCGGCTGCGCCTGGCGGCCCTGGGGCTCACTGCGGTCTACGGCAACGATGGCACGGCACCGTGGTGCACGGTGCGCAATGCCTCACGGTTCTTTTCGCACCGGCGCGACACCGCTGTTCTCGGCGGCAGCGGGCGCTTCGCCGCCTGCATCTGGCGCGGCTGATTCAGTCTGCGCGGCCCGCAATGCCGCCTGCTCGGCATCCCAGGCAGCCTGCTCTGCCTGCTCGCGCTGCTTGATGGCCCGTTTGCGCGAGGGCGTGCCCATGATGTAGACCACGATGCCCATGGGCAGCAGCCCGTACAGCACGAAGGTGACGATGGCACCGAGCACCGTGCCAGTGGTATTGGTGGCTTCGGCGACGGCCATCATGAGGGTGACGTAGAGCCAGGCGATGACGATCAGGTACATTGTCTTTGCGCGATCTGAGTTGTTGACAGCTCTTCACAGGATTGCGGGTTGCCAGCCCTTGCGGGGTGGGCAACAATCAGGTCACCGAGATGCCGGAACACCATGACAGGGATAGGAGACGGGATGAGTTCAGAATCAATCTGGGACCAAAGCGCCCAGCAGTTCCAGCAGATTTTCGGTCAAGGTTGGGCACAGGCCGTCCAATCCTTCCAGAAAATGGACCTGGGCACGCCAGGTGCAGCCACCCCCGCGCCTGTGCAATTGTCGCCTGCCAAGCTGCAGGCCCTGCAGCAGCAGTACCTGGAGGAGGCCAAGGCCTTGTGGGCCCAGGGCCTGCAGGGCACGCCCGAAGTCAAGGACAAGCGCTTTGCCGGCGAAGGCTGGGCCGCCAACCCCGTGGCTGCCTTCTCGGCCGCCGCCTACCTGCTCAACGCCCGCACCCTGATGGGCCTGGCCGACGCGGTCGAGGCCGACGAAAAGACCCGCGCGCGCATCCGCTTCGGCGTGGAGCAGTGGATGGCGGCCATGGCGCCCAGCAACTTCCTGGCCTTCAACGCCGAGGCGCAGAAGAAAGCCATCGAAACCAAGGGCGAAAGCATTGCCAAGGGCATGCAGAACCTGCTGCACGACCTGAAGCAGGGCCATGTCTCGATGACCGACGAGAGCCTGTTCGAGGTGGGCCGCAATGTGGCCACCACCGAAGGCGCCGTGGTGTTCGAGAACGAGCTGTTCCAGCTGCTCGAGTACAAGCCGCTGACCGCCAAGGTCTACGAGCGCCCCTTCCTGCTGGTGCCGCCGTGCATCAACAAGTTCTACATCCTCGACCTGCAGCCCGAGAACTCGCTGATCCGCTATGCGGTGAGCGAGGGCCACCGCACCTTCGTGGTGAGCTGGCGCAACCCCGACGACGCCCTGGCCAGGAAGACCTGGGACAACTACGTCGAAGACGGCGCCATGGCGGCCATCGACGTGGTGCAGAACATCACCGGCGCCGAGCAGATCAACGCCCTGGGCTTCTGCGTAGGCGGCACCATCCTCAGCAATGCGCTGGCCGTGCTGGCCGCGCGCGGCGACGAGCCTGTGGCCAGCGCCACCTTCCTGACCACGCTGATCGACTTCAGCGACACCGGCATCCTCGACGTTTTCATCGACGAGGCCTTCGTCAAGTACCGCGAGATGGAGATGGGCAGTGGCGGCATGATGAAGGGCCAGGATCTAGCCTCGACCTTCAGCTTTCTGCGCCCCAACGACCTGGTGTGGAACTACGTGGTGGGCAACTACCTCAAGGGCGAAACGCCGCCGCCGTTCGACCTGCTCTACTGGAACAGCGACAGCACCAACCTGCCCGGGCCGTTCTACGCCTGGTACCTGCGCAATTTTTACCTCGAGAACAACCTCGTCAAGCCCGGCAAGCTCACCGTCTGCGGCGAGAAGATGGACCTGGGCCAGCTCACGCTGCCCACCTACATCTACGGCTCGCGCGAGGACCACATCGTGCCCGCCACGGCGGCCTATGCCTCGACCCAGGTGCTGCCCGGCAAGAAGCGCTTCGTGATGGGGGCCTCGGGCCACATCGCGGGCGTCATCAACCCGCCCGCCAAGGGCAAGCGCAGCCACTGGATCCGCGCCGACGGCAAGTTCCCCGCCACGCTCGATGGGTGGCTGGGCGGCGCCACCGAGCACCCCGGCAGCTGGTGGACCGACTGGTCCGGCTGGCTCAAGGGCCATGCCGGCAAGCAGATCGCCGCGCCCAAGGGCTATGGCAAGGCCCCCAAATTCAAGGCCATCGAGCCGGCCCCCGGCCGCTATGTGAAGCAAAAAGCCTGAGCCCGCAGACCTGAGAGAATTCACCGCAAGATCCGAAAGCACAGGGCCTGTTGTTCCGCCGATGGGCCCGTATCCACCCCCAGAAAGAAGGACATTCCATGGAAGACATCGTCATCGTTTCGGCCACCCGCACCGCGGTGGGCAAGTTTGGCGGCGCACTGGCAAAGGTGCCGGCGACCGAGTTGGGCTCGATCGTGATCCGCGAAGCCCTCACGCGCGCAGGGCTTGCTGCCGGCCAGGTGGGTGAAGTCATCATGGGCCAGGTGCTGGCGGCCGGCGTGGGCCAGAACCCCGCGCGCCAGGCCTCGATGAAGGCCGGTGTGGCGCAGGAGACGCCGGCGCTCACCATCAACGCCGTCTGCGGCTCCGGCCTCAAGGCCGTGATGCTGGCGGCCCAGGCCGTGGCCTGGGGCGACAGCGAGATCGTGGTGGCCGGCGGCCAGGAAAGCATGAGCCTGGCACCCCATGTGCTGCCCGGTTCGCGCGACGGCCAGCGCATGGGCGACTGGAAGCTCGTGGACACCATGATCGTGGACGGCCTGTGGGACGTGTACAACCAGTACCACATGGGCATCACGGCCGAGAACGTGGCCAAGCAGTACGGCATCACCCGCGAGCAGCAGGACGCCCTGGCCCTGAACAGCCAGCTCAAGGCCGCCGCCGCGCAGGACGCCGGCAAGTTCGCCTACGAGATCGTGGATGTGGCCCTGGCGCAGAAGAAGGGCGATCCGATCTTCTTCAACACCGACGAGTACCTCAACCGCAAGACCAACGCCGAGGCCCTGGCCGGCCTGCGCCCCGCCTTCGACAAGGCCGGCAGCGTGACGGCAGGCAATGCCTCGGGCCTGAACGACGGCGCCGCCGCCGTGGTGGTCATGAGCGCCAAGAAGGCCGCCGCCCTGGGCCTCAAGCCCCTGGCGCGCATCGCCTCCTTCGGCACCACCGGCCTGGACCCCGCCACCATGGGCATGGGCCCGGTGTCGGCCACACGCAAGGCCCTGCAGCGCGCCGGCTGGAACGCCGCCGACGTGGACCTGTTCGAGCTCAACGAAGCTTTCGCTGCCCAGGCCTGCGCCGTGAACAAGGAGCTGGAGATCGATCCGGCCAAGGTCAACGTCAACGGTGGCGCCATCGCCATCGGCCACCCCATCGGTGCATCGGGCTGCCGCATCCTGGTGACCCTGCTGCACGAAATGCAGCGCCGCGACGCCAAGAAGGGCGTGGCCGCGCTGTGCATTGGCGGCGGCATGGGCGTGTCCCTGGCCTTGGAACGCTGATCCTCCCCGGCGCAGCACCCTGCGGCGCTGCAGCCCGCCAAAGCCCACCACCCGGTGGGCTTTTTTCATGGCCCGGGCTCGCTCAGCCGGTAAAGCCCGCCAGGTTCAGTGTGTGCGAGTGCCCCAGCCAGAGTGCGCAATCGCGGTGGTCGCGCAGGCCGTCACCGGTGTTGGGGTGGGCGAACACGTCCAGCGTGCCGTGGTTGAGCGCCAGCCAGCCCACCACGTGGGGGAAGTCGGCCGGGCCGAAGGCGAGCTGGTAGCTCCACATCGGGTGGGGCCCCACGGGGCGCTCGTGGAAGCGGCCGATCTCCACCCGGCCCGCCAGTTCGCGCGCGATGGTCTCGCGCAGTGCCCAGGCCGCGTCGCGGCTCTCGGCGTCGAAGTAGACATGGGCGTGCCAGTCGCGGATCAGGACGGGGTCGAGCAGGGGCATGGGCATGGGCGGCATGTTACGGCCTGGTCGGCCGCCGTGCAGGGCTGGCCTGCCCAAGCCCCCACGGCCCAGGGCGCTGGCGGCAGTGTCGGGTTTGCGCATCATCCAGGGGCGCCGCACAGTTCCTGCGGCCCGCAGCCCTTGGCACGCAGTGGAGTGCGCGCTACATTGGTCGATTCGGCCGCTCCCGCGCGGCCCCTTCCTGCACAGGGGCATCGACACCATGGCATTGACCCGATTCACCGCATCGCTGTTGCTGCTGGGATCCACCCTGGCATGGGCCGCACAGGCGAGCCCGACCGATGAATGCCGCGTGGGTGCCCGGTATACCGCCGCGCAGGCCGAGATCGATGCTGCGCTCAAGACCGTGGGCGATGGGCCGCTGCGCAACCGGGCGCGCCTGGAATCCCAGCTCAAGGCCAGTGGGGCCACGCGCGGCTGGTCGCAGGAGCAGCAGGCCGAGATGCTGCGCAAGGCCTACAGCTCCGAGGGCTACTGGGAGCTTGAGAAGTCCAAGCAGCCGCATGTGTCCACACTCATGCAGGCCGTGACAGCGAGTTCCGGCCCGGACCCTCGGGTCTCCAAATGCACAGCCGCCAGGCAGGTGAAGGCCAGCGCCTGGGCCGTGGCCGACATCCACAGCCGCCAGTACGCCTATGTGGCGCGCGAAGTGGGGATCAGCCAGGGCATGCAGGCCAAGGCGCGCTGAGCCTCGGTCGCGCGGCAGGCAGGCCGCCGCCCGGGAGCAAGAGGACCCATCGCATGGCACAGGCAAGCATCCGCATACAGGAGACCGCGCAGGCGGTGATTCCATGCCCCTGCGGCTGCGCCGCCCTGCGCGAGCAGTACGACGGCGTGGTCCACTTTGCGCAGGGTGGCGGCTATTTCCGCGTGCTGCTGATGCACGGGCCGGGAGGGGAGCCCTGCATCTGGCTGTCCATCACCACGCGCGGGCCGGCGGACGACCCGCAGGACTGGTTGGTCACCCTGCATGGCGATGCCGAGGGCGCACGCATCGAGGACCCTGAAGCATCGCCCATTGCATTGCCCGTGTCGTACCTGGGCCGGCGGCTCCGACGCGAGGAGCTGCTGTCCATCGAGGGCGCGCCGGCGCTGTATTTCGCCTGCTTCGATGCGCTGCTGGAGCAGCATTCACGCATGCGCGACTTCCTGCGCGAGTAGTCCCCTCCAAGGCCGGTCATTTCGCCAGCCGGCGCCAGCCGATCACCACCCCCGTGACCGACACGGCCAGGCCCGCGAGCGACAGCACCCAGATCGCCAGGTACCACGCTGGCGTCTTGAGGAACAGCGGAAAATCCAGGCTGTGCAGCCCGTTGAAGAGCCAACGGCGCAGCCGGCTGTCCGAAGTGCTGGTGGACAGCAACTGCCCTGTGGCAGCGTCCACATGCAGCCAGGTGGCCGCGTCGTCGTGCAGCACGATGCGCCACACCGGCAGCACAGGCGGCACATGGCGCGCATACCAGTAGCGGTCGGGCTCGGTCAGCAGCGCCGGGGTGTCTGCGGCGATGCCTGGGTAGCTCGCCGCAGTGGCCCTCGCCAGGTCCTCGGACAGGACCGCCACGGCCAGGCCGGTGGCTGCATCCACGCTGCGGCGCGCGCCGGCGGCGTCCAACACCACCCACACCGGGCGGCCGGCATACCAGGCGGCCTCTACCGCCTTGGCGGGCGATGGGCCGCTGGCCAGCGTGCGCAGGCTTGGCAGCCCGTGCGTGAACTCCGGCCCGGCCTGTCCGAACTTCGCCGCCGCGTTGCCCGGCGTACTGTGCGACAGCCAGCGGTTGGGACCCATCGAGAACCAGCCGCTGAACACCCAGGTCAGGATGGCGATGCCGCCGATGAGGCCCAGCACGTGGTGCCAGGCCAGAAAGCCGCGGTAGGGCGTGGGCGAGTCGCCGCGGTAGCGGCGGCGCAGGCGCACGCGCAGCACGCCCACGATGAGCCCGGTGCCGGCCGACACCATCGCCAGGCCCGAGGTCCAGAGCACTAGTTGCCGCCAGAAGTCTGCATGCCGGCGGATGGGCGCATAGGTGTAGTAGTGCAGCAGCGTACCGAACAGTGTCCAGCGGCGCTCGAAGGCGCTGGTGTCGCGCACCACTTCGCCGGTCTTTTGCGACACGTAGAGTTCGGTGCCGGCTTCGTCATCGATGGCGACGCGGTGCAGCGGCCGCGCCTTGTCGAAGCTGTTGGCGTTGGGCAGGGTCCACTGGTCGTCGACACCTGTTTCCAGGTAGCGGGTCGTTGCTGAGCGGGCGAAGCCGCGCGCGATGGCCTCGGCGCGCTCGGGCGTGATTGCGCCCTGCTGCGTGGCCGATGCAGACACCACATGGTGGTTGCCCTTGGCGTCGATGGCGCGCCAGACCGGCACATCCAGGCTCTGCTCCAGCACCAGCTTGCGGGGAGCGTTCACCCCGATCTTGGCCAGGGCCTCAGCCGGTGCCACTTGCACCTGCGCCAATTCCAGGGGCGAGAGACCATCAATCCGCTCCTGCGGCGTGAGCGCCGGAAAGCGCACATGCAGCATCACCAGCCCCGACACGAACCACAGCACGAACAGGATGCAGCCGGCAATGCCCAGCCAGCGGTGGGTGAAGTACAGCGCCCGCCGCAGCGGGCGCCACAGGGCGTGCAGCGCGGGGCTCACGCTGCGCAATCAGAAGCGCACATGGGCCGACAGCTCTGCCGAGCGCGGGCGGCCGAGGATCCACTGGTTGTTGCCGCTGTACAGCGTCTGCGCGTAGATGCGGTCCGTGAGGTTGTAGACATGCAGCGCCAGCACCGTGCCCGGGCGCACGGCCCAGCGCAGGCTGGCGTCGGCCACGGTGAAAGATGCCGCGCTGCTGCTGTTGGCGTTGTCCACCTTGCGTGCGCCCACGTAGCGCAGGCCCAGGCCGGCTTCCCAGGCGGGCTGGAAGGCCCAGGTCACCCAGGCATTGGCTGTGCGCTCGGGCACGCCCGGCGGGGTGTTGCCGTTGCGCGAGACCACGCGGCCGCTGACGACCTCGTTGAAGTCGTCGAATTTGGCATCCAGTACCGCGGCATTGAGGTCCAGGCGCACGGTGGACACCGGCGCATAGCTGACCGATGCCTCGATGCCGCGCGAGGACTGGGCCCCCACCTGCTGGAAGAGGTTGGGATCCACCGCGTCGCGGATCAGGAGCTTCTTCTTCTCGATCCAGTAGGCGGCCAGCGTGAACTCGCCCTTGCGGTCATCGAACAGCTGTTTCCAGCCGATTTCGGCCTGCCCGCCCGTGGCCAGGTCGAACTGGCTCTGTTGCGCCGAGGTGTTGACCACGCCGCCCAGCGGGTCGGCCGCCGTGGAGTACTGCGCGTAGACGGACGTGACCGGCGTGACGGCATAGACCGCGCCAATGCGGCCTGACAGGTGGTTGAATCCCTTGTTCACATCGGGGTCGATGCGTTTGGAATCCTGCTTGCCGTAGGAGATCGAATCCCAGCGCAGGCCCGTGACCAAGGACAGCTGTTGGGTCAGCTGCAACTGGTCTTCGACGAACAGCGAGCGCGTATCGGTCTGCGCCTTGAACAGCTCACCGATGGTCACGCCCGTGGTCGGGAAGTTGCCGGGCACGAACTGGTAGGGGTCGAGCGACTGCGCGGCTGCGCCGTCGCCCCGCGTCTTGGCGTATTCGAGCCGGTTCACGTCGAAGCCCACCGTGAGGGTGTTGGGCAGGCCGGCAATGGGCTGCTTGAGCGTGGCGTCGAAGCGGTTGCCCACCTGGTCCAGGGTGTAATCGATGCCGATGAAGCTCGAACGCGTGATGCGTCGCGTGGCGGGCACGTAGGCATAGCCCTCGGCATTGTTCCAGTGGCGGTCCGATGCGATGCGGTACAGCGAGTTGCGCAGGGTGAGGGCAGACGATGGCGTCCACTCCGTGTCCAGGCGCGTCCACTGGTCGCGGAACTTCAGGTACGCATCCGCCACGTTGAAGTTGGCCTTGCGCATCGCCGGGTCGATCTTGCCATTGACCAGGGGGATGCCGAAGTAGGGCGACGGCTCCTGGTGGCCGTAGTCGTGCGACAGCGTCAAGCGCAGGTCGGGCGTGGCATCGAAGCGCAGGGCGCCGGCCGCCACCAGCGACTTGGAGTCGCCGCGCTCCACATGGCCGTCCGAGCGGTTGTGCGACAGGTCTACGCGGTACGACCACTGCTCGTTGATGGCGCCGCCGCTGCCGAACGCGGTGCGCGCCGTGTTCTGCGAGCCGTAGGCCAGGCGCACTTCGTTGGAAATGGCACCGCGCGTGGGCTTCTTGGGCACGGTGTTGATGGCGCCGCCGATGGCGCCTTCGCCATACAGGATGGAGGCGGGGCCGCGCAGCACCTCCACACGCTCGGCCTGCCAGGGGTCGAACGGGAAGGTCACCGTGCCACCCGACACGTACTGGCGCGTGCCGTCGTACAGGCGCATCACCGAAGTATTGCCGGCAAAGCCGCGCGCCACCAGGGCGCCACCGGCGGCCGAGGCCGTCTGCGTGATGCCGGTGGCGCGCGAGGCGGCGTCGGCGATGGACTGGTCACCGCGCTGGCGGATGGTCTCGCCCTCCAGCACCTCGATCGAGGCAGGCGTTTCCAGCGCCGTGAGGCCCAGCCGGCTGCCGGTGCTGGTGGGCGTGGTCAGCGCCTGGGGTGTGTCGATGAAGGCACCGGACTGCACGGTGACCGGTGCCAGGGTGGCGGTTTGGGCCTGTGCGCCCGTGGCAGCAGCCAGTGTGAGAACGGCACCGTAGAGGCACGAGACATGGAAGCGCGCGGGTGCATGCCCTGTTGAGGGGCGGCAAAAGTGGGGATTCATGGGGCAACGGATACAGGGGCGTCCTCCCCGGCATCCCCGCCGGGTCTGGACTGAACGGTTTGCAGCACGCCATGGGCATGCTTGCAAGCCACTTCGTTGGCCGGTATCCGGGCTGGGTGGAAAAAGCGCCCCTTGCCTTCCCAGACGTGGTACGTCCAGTGGCTTCAAGAGGGATGCCGAGCCGCAGGGCTCTTCCACCGACCGTTGCGGGGGCAGCGCAGGTCAGACTTGTTGCCAAGCCCTCCTGCTTCCCGTTGAACTGCATTCCAGAAAAGGACTGCGAGCACCAACAGGGCGCGATTGTATGTGTTTGTTAAAAATCGCTGGGTTCAGGGCGCCGCAAGCCGTTGCAACAACTCGGTGGTCGGGTAGCCATCGGCCACCGCACCCAGGCTCTGCTGGTACTGGCGCAGCCCGGCGCGCGTGGCCGGGCCCATCACCCCATCGGGCGTGCCGGCGTTGAAGCCGCGCTGGTTGAGCAGGGTCTGCATCTGCTGCATCTGGCTGCGCGACAGCGACGCGAGCTCGCGTGGCCAGGCGGTGGCCACGCCGCTGCCGCCGTCGATCTGGCGCGCCAGCATGCCCACGGCCAGCGCATAGCTCACCGAGTTGTTGTAGCGCAGGATGGCGCGGAAGTTCGGCCCCACGAGAAAGGCCGGGCCGCGCGCGCCGGCCGGCGTGGCGATGGAGGCGGCGTCCAGCGCGGGCAGCGGCTGCCCGTCAACGGTCTGCACGCCTTCGGCCGCCCACTGGGCCGCCGTCTGGCGCACCGTCTGCTCGGCGCGCGCGTAGTCAAAGCCCGGCGGCAGCCGCACCTCCACGCCCCAGGGCTGGCCGGCCTGCCAGCCCATGCGCGCGAGGAAGTTGGCGGTGGAGGCTGCCACATCCGGGATGCTGCCCCAGATATCGCGGTGGCCATCGCCGTCGGCATCGACCGCATAGGCCAAAAAGACCGAGGGCAGGAACTGCGTGTTGCCCATGGCGCCGGCCCAGGAGCCCACCATGCGTTCGTCGCTGATGTCACCCTGGTCCAGGATGCGCAGGGCCGCCAGCAGCTCGCTGCGTGCCCAGGCGGCGCGGCGGCCCTCGAAACCCAGGGTGGCCAGCGCATCGACGGCGCGGAAGGTGCCGAAGTTGCTGCCGTAGTTGCTCTCCATGCCCCAGATGGCGGTGATGATGGAGGAGGGCACGCCATAGCGTGTGGCCGCGGCGTCGATGGCGGCCTGGTGCTCGACCCGCTTCGCCTGACCCTGGGCGATGCGCTGGGCCGACACGGCGCTGTCCAGGTAGGCCCAGGGCGTGCGGTTGAATTCGGGCTGGGCGCGGTCGAGCTCGATCACGCGCGGCTGCAGCGTGGCATGGGCCAGCACCTGCTGCACGGTGGCCGGTCGAATGCCGGCGGCCAGGGCCTCGCGCGAGAAGCCGGCGATCCAGGCGGCAAAGCCGGCCTGCTCGGTATCCTGCGGCGCGGGGCTGGTGACGGGGGCGGGTGCCACCGGCGCAACGGGCGGCCGTGGTGCCGGCACCGCTGCCGGCGCGGTGGGAGCGGGTGGTGTGGCGCAGCCTGACAGGGCGCAGGCCAGGGCCAAGGCAGTCAGGGCGGGGTGGGGTGCAACCTGCAAAAAGCGGCGGGCAAAATGGGGGGCAAGCGAAATGGGCATTCCCCATTGTCCCGTGCCCGGCATACTTGCGGGTTCCGGTGTTTCTGACCGTAGCAATTTCATTCCATGCATACCTTCCTCTGGCACGACTACGAAACCTTCGGCGCCAACACGCGGCGCGACCGGCCCGCGCAGTTCGCCGCCATCCGCACCGATGCCGACCTCAACGAGATCGGCGAGCCGCTGAACATCTTCTGCCAGCCGGCCAACGACTACCTGCCCGACCCGGTCTCGTGCCTCATCACCGGCATCACCCCCCAGCAGTGCCTGGAGCAAGGCATGCCCGAGCACGCCTTCGCGGCCCGCATCGAAGCCGAACTGGCCCGTCCCGGCACCATCGGCGTGGGCTACAACACCATCCGCTTCGACGACGAGATCACGCGCTTCATGTTCTGGCGCAACCTGATCGACCCCTATGCGCGCGAGTGGCAGAACCAGTGCGGCCGCTGGGATCTGCTGGACGTGGTGCGCATGACCTATGCGCTGCGCCCCGACGGCATCACCTGGCCGAAGAAGGAAGACGGCGCGCCGAGTTTCAAGCTCGAACACCTCTCCAAGGCCAACGGCCTGCTGCACGAGGCCGCACACGATGCCCTGTCGGACGTGCGCGCCACCATTGCCCTGGCGCGCCTCATCCGCCAGCACAACACCAAGCTGTTCGACTTTGCGCTCAGCCTGCACAAGAAGGACCGCGTGGCGGCCGAGCTGCGCCTGCCGGCCACGGCCATCACGGCCAAGCCGTTTTTGCACGTCTCGGGCATGTTCCCGGTGGAGCGTGGCTGCCTGGCCGTGATGTGGCCGCTGGCCAGCCACCCGACCAACAAGAACGAGCTGATCGCCTGGGACCTGGCGCACGACCCCACGCCGCTGGCCAGCATGGGCGTGGAGGAGATCCGCCTGCGCATGTTCTCGCGCGCGGCCGACCTGCCCGAGGGCGTCACGCGCCTGCCCATCAAGACCATCCACCTGAACAAGTCGCCCATGGTGGTGGGCAATGTGAACACCCTCACGGCCGAGCGTGCCCGGCACTGGAACATGGACCTGCCCCAGGCCGCCCAGCATGCCGAGATCGCGCGCGTGCTGCCCGACATGAGCGGCATCTGGCCCCAGGTGTTCGCGCGCCCCGAAGAGCCCACGCCCGACGTGGACCAGGACCTGTACGGCGGCTTCGTGGGCAATGGCGACCGGCGCCAGCTCAACGACATGCGCGCCATGGGCGGCGAGAAGCTGGCGCGCACCCGCCCCTCGTTCGACGACCCGCGCTTGAAGGAACTGCTGTGGCGCTACCGTGCGCGCAACTTCCCCGCCACGCTGTCGCCCGAAGAGCAGGAGCGCTGGGAGGCGCACCGCGCCGCCTGCCTGTTCGACGGCGCTGGCGGCGCCCGCACTGTGGAGCAGCTGTTCACCGAGATCGACAAGCTGTCAGAGACCGCTGATGACGACCGCACCCAGGACATCCTCGGCGCCCTGTACGATTACGCCGAGCACATAGCGCCCGAGCGTTGAGCATTTTACTTTTCCCAGGCCTGCAGAGCAGGCCCGCATCCCCATGAGCAGCAACGACCAGCCCACCCGCCAGTTCACCACCCAGATCGTGCATGCCGACCGCCTGGCCGGCACCGAGTACGGTGCGGTGCACCAACCCATCCACACGTCGGTGCAATACGGCTACGAGAAGGTGGAAGACCTGATAGGGGTGTTCCAGGGCACGATCAAGGGCGGGTTCAACTACGCCCGCCAGGGCACGCCCACCACGGCGGCGCTCGAAGCCAAGGTCACGCAGATGGAGCGCGGCCAGGGCTCCATCGTGTTTGCCACCGGCATGGCGGCCGTCTGCGCGGTGTTCCTCACCTTGCTCAAGGCGGGCGACCACCTGCTGGCCAGCAAGTTCGTCTTCGGCAACACCAACAGCGTGTTCGGCACCCTGGCCGACCTGGGCGTGGAGGTGACCACCGTGGACGTGACCGATGCGGCCCAGGTCGCGGCTGCCGTGCGCCCCAACACGCGCATGGTCTTCGTGGAAACCATTGCCAACCCCGGCACGCAGGTCCCCGACCTCGAAGCCATCGGCACGCTGTGCAAGGAGCGCGGCCTGCTCTACGTGGTGGACAACACCGTGGCATCGCCCTACCTGTTTCGCCCCGTCACGGTGGGGGCAGGCCTGGTGATCAACTCGCTGACCAAGAGCATCGGCGGCCTGGGCGATGCCCTGGGCGGCGCGGTCACCGACACCGGGTTGTTCGACTGGAGCCGCTACCCCAACATCTTCGCCCCCTACCGCAAGGGCGACGCCAAGGGCTGGGGCCTGCAGCAGGTGCGCAAGAAGGGCCTGCGCGACATGGGCGGCATGCTTTCGTCCCAGGCCGCGCACCAACTGGCGCTGGGCGCCGAGACCCTGGCCCTGCGCATGGACCGCACCAGCGCCACCGCCCTGGCCCTGGCCCAGTGGCTGGAGCAGCACCCGGCCATCGCCCGCGTGCACTACCCGATGCTCGAATCGCACCCGCAGCATGCGATCGCGCGCAAGCACTTCAAGGCCGGCTCGTGGCTGCTGGCCTTCGAGTTGCGCGATGCCGACCAATGCCTGTCTTTTTGCAACCGCTTGCAGCTGCCGATCAAGGCCACGGGCCTGGCCGATACACGCACGCTGATCATCCCCGTGGCGCACACCATCTTCTGGGAGGCGGGCCCCGCCGTGCGCGCCAACATGGGCATTGGCGACGGCATGATCCGCCTGTCCGTGGGGCTGGAGGAGATCGAAGACCTGCTGGCGGACTTCGAACAGGCATTGGCCTGAAAACCCTGGTGCCGGCTGGCGCGTGCAAGCTGGCGCCAAGGTAGGCGTGCTAAGGTTCTCCGAATTGCCGGGCGGTGCAAACTGCCACGGCCGCAAGGAGACAAACCTATGCATCTGGAGCATGCTGCCGCGTCTGCAGGAGGGCTCGCCAGCCCCTTGCTGGCGATTCCACCGCAGGACCTGATACCCCACGCCCATGCCCGCTCGGCCGCCTACGGGCTGCGAGAGCAGGACGTGATGGACGCCATGCCCCTGGCCCGTGCCGACCTGCAATGCACGCTGCAGCGCAACCGGTTGCTGGCCGACCATGCGCTGCCGGTGATGGAGACGCTCTACCACCAGATCGCCGGCACCCACAGCATGGTGCTGCTCACCGACCCCGAGGGCGTGATCCTGCACGCCCTGGGCGATGACGATTTCGTGGCCCGCGCCGACCGCGTGGCCCTGCGCCCCGGCGGCGTGTGGACCGAGGAGCGCAAGGGCACCAATGCCATCGGCACCGCGCTGGCCCTGGGCCAGGGCGTGCAGGTGCATGCCGGCCAGCACTACCTGCGGGCCAACCAGTTCCTCACCTGCTCGTGCGTGCCCATCCTCGACCCGCAGGGCAGGGCGCTCGGTGCGCTGGATGTGAGCGGCGACCACCGCAGCCAGAGCAAGCACACCATGGCGCTGGTGCGCATGTCCGCCCAGATGGTGGAAAACCACCTCTGGAACCAGGTCCACGCGGACGCTGTGCGCCTGCACTTCCATGCGCGGCCCGAGTTTTTGGGCACGCTGGTGGAGGGGCTCGCGGCCTTCAGCACCGACGGGCGCTTTCTCTCGGCCAACCGCAGCGGGCAGTTCCAGCTGGGCCTGTCGCACAGTGCGCTGCAGGCCCATACCTTTGCCTCGCTGTTTGGGGTGGACATGGCGAGCGTGCTCGACCATGGCCGCAGGGCACCTGGCGCGCTGCTCACACTGCGCCTGCCCGGTGGCGTGGCGGTGATGGCCCGGCCCGAGGTCCGGCCGCAGGCCGAGCGCCTGTGGTCCGGCGGCGCAGCCGAGCCAGCCCGGGCCCCTATCCAGGTGCGGCCTGCCCGTTCGACAGGGCTCTCGGGCCTGCGCTACCTCAACACCGGCGACCCCGCGCTGGCCCAGGCCATTGACCGTGTCACCAAGCTGCTGGGCCGCGACATCGCCACGCTGATCCTGGGCGAGACCGGCACCGGCAAGGAGTTGCTGGCCCGCGCCATCCACCAGGACGGGCCGCGCCGACAGGCGCCGTTCGTGGCAGTCAACTGCGCGTCCATCCCGGAATCGCTGATCGAGTCCGAGCTGTTCGGCTACGAGGAGGGCGCCTTCACCGGCGCACGGCGCAAGGGCAGCCCCGGCAAGATCGTGCAGGCCCATGGCGGCACGCTGTTCCTCGACGAGATCGGCGACATGCCTCTGGCCTTGCAGGCCCGCCTGCTGCGCGTGCTGCAGGAGCGCAGCGTGGCGCCCCTGGGCGGAACGCGCCAGGTCGAGGTGGACATTCAGGTGGTCTGCGCCACCCACCGCAACCTGCGCGCAATGATGGCCGAGGGCAGTTTTCGCCAGGACCTGTACTACCGCCTCAATGGCCTGGTGGTGCGCCTGCCCGCGCTGCGCGAGCGCAGCGACCTGGCGGCCATCGTGCAGCGCATTTTGCAGTCGGGCACCGAGACCGCCGCGCCGCCGCTGCCCGTGTGCCCCGAGGTCATGGACCTGTTCGCACGCTGTGCCTGGCCGGGCAACCTGCGCCAGCTGACCAATGTGTTGCGCACCGCGGCGCTGATGGCCGAGGGCGATACCGCCATCCGACGCGAGCACCTGCCCGAGGATTTTCTGGAGGAATGCGAGGAGGCTGCCGCGCCAGCGGTGGCGGTCGCACCCGCCGCGCAGCCCCTGCAGGCCATCACCGCCGCCGCCATCGCGCAGGCCCTGGCCGCGCAGGGCGGCAATGTATCGGCCGTGGCGCGTGCGCTGGGCGTATCGCGCAACACCGTGTACCGGCACCTGCGCGCCCAGGTGGTGGGCTAAGGCGCGCGGCCTCGCGGCAGCGCGGGCCTTTCAGTGTCAATTGAACAGGTTCTGCATCTGCCCGTACGGGATCTGCCCCTGCAGCTTGTCCGACTCACCCCCTTGCAGAAAGTCCGTCGCCAGCTTCGCGGCATGGCCCCACAGCACCTGCGGAATGCCGGAGCCCGCGCTGAGCCGCTTCACCCCCATGGCCTGCAGCTGCGTGGCGTTGGCTAGGCCGCCCCAGGCCATCAGGTTCAGCGGCAGGTCGACACCGGCCACGACGGCCTGGATCTGCGCGGCATCGGCCAGCCCGGGGACGAACAGCCCATCCACGCCTGCGCTGCGGTACAGGTTGCCGCGCGTGATCGCTTCGCCGACCTGGCTGCCTTCATCCACCAGCCGCGCCAGCACGACATCCGTGCGCGCGTTGACGAACAGGTCCAGCCCGTCCTTGGCCAGCCGCTCCCGGATCGCCTCGGCCTTGCGGGCCAGCAATTGGGCGGGCTTGCGCCCGTCTTCGAGGTTGATGCCGGCCACGCCCACCTCGGCCAGCCGCGCGGCCAGGTCCGCGACCTGTGCAGGGTCGTCCGAATAGCCGTCTTCCATGTCCACGGACAGCGGCACCTGCAGCACCCGCACCAGGTTCTTGGCATACGCCAGCACCACGTCCACAGGCATGGCGTAGCCGTCAGGGTACCCCTGCGACCAGGCCACGCCCGCGCTGGTGGTGGCGATGGCCGTGGCCCCCAGGCTCTCGAACAGCCTGGCGCTGGCGGCGTCCCAGGCGTTGGGCAGGCGCAGCAGGGTGGCGCTGGCGTGCAGGCCGCGGAACGTGGTGGCATCTGCGGTCACAGGGGTCTCCTTGTGGGGTGTTACGCGAGCATACCGCCGTCGACCGTGAGTGCAGTGCCGGTGATGTACTGGGCCTTGGCGCTGGCAAGGAAGGCCACGGCGTGGGCGATGTCCTCGCCGCTGCCGTACTTGCCGACGGCGATGGGCTGGCGGATCAGCTCCGACAGCGGCCCGGTCGCAGGGTTCATGTCGGTGTCGATGGCGCCTGGCTGCACCAGGTTCACGGTGATCCCCTGGGGGCCGAGCTCGCGCGCCAGCCCCTTGGTGAAGGAGGCCAGTGCGGACTTGGACATCGCGTAGATGCTCAAGCCCGGCCACTGCACCTGCTCGGCGAACCAACTGCCAATGTGGATGATGCGCCCGCCCTGGCCCAGGTGGGGAATAGCCGCCTGGCTGGCGATGACCGGTGCGCGCACGTTCACGTTCAGGATCGCATCGATGTCCTTCAGCGCAGCGTCCTTCACCGGGCCCATGTGGAAGATGCCGGCGTTGTTGACCAGGATGTCGATGCCGCCGAGGAAGGCCACGGCCTTCTCGACCGAGGCCTGCACGGCCGCAGCGTCGGCGCTGTCGGCCTGGATGGCGGTGGCCCGTCGCCCGAGGGCTTCGATCTCGCGAACGACGCCGGCAGCGAGGTCGGCGGATTTTTCGTAGGTGATGGCGACGTCGGCGCCTTCGGCGGCCAGGGTCCTGGCGATGGCGGCGCCGATACCCCGGCTGGCCCCCGTGACAAGGGCGCGTTGGTTGGTTAGCAGCATGAAATTACCTTTCTGTGTTGATCGACACAAAATGATCGCGGCATTGATCTTTGCTGTCAATCGGTTTATTGTGTCGATCAACACAAAAATCACGAAAGGTGCATTCCATGCCGGTTTTGGGCCGACCGAGAGCGTTCGACCGCGATGCCGCCTTGCAGGCCGCCATGGAGGTTTTCTGGCGCCAGGGCTTTTTGGCCACGTCGATGAACGACCTTTGCGCAGCGATGGGCATCCGCTCGCCCAGTCTGTATGCGGCGTTCGGCAGCAAGGAGGCGCTGTACGCAGAAGCCATCGACCGCTACAGCGCTGCCGCCAACGAACTGATCTGGGACCACATCGATGGCAGTGCCACGGTGCGGGCGGGCATGCACAACGTGCTGCTGGCGGCAGCCCAGGTGGTGGCCGGCCGCGAC
Source organism: Acidovorax sp. AC410 (assembly GCF_979253235.1). Lineage (NCBI taxonomy): Bacteria > Pseudomonadati > Pseudomonadota > Betaproteobacteria > Burkholderiales > Comamonadaceae > Acidovorax > Acidovorax sp. AC410. Next base: position 5,905,745 of record NZ_CEEDCG010000001.1, on the reverse strand, counting down.
GACATGCCTTCGGGCTGCATGGTGACGCTGGCCACCGGCGAAGAGTGCCCCGGCGGCTCGCCCGATACCGCCCGGCACGCGCGCGAGGGCTCGTTGGGCAAGCTGCGCGCGGGGCTCCTGCGGGCGGTGGCGGCGGGCGAGTTGCCGCAGTCCACGCACATCGACCGACTGGCCCGCTTCTATCTGGGCGTGGTGCAGGGCATGGCCATCCAGGGGCGCGATGGCGCGGACCCGGCGGACCTGGAAGACATGGCCCGAACCGCCATGGCTGCCTGGCCGGAAACGTGAAATTCCCCTGGGTCGCAGCGCGCGCCAGGGGGATTCGCGTCAAGCCACCGGGTGCAGTTTCAACGCTTGCGACTCTTCTTCGCTGAACAGCCGCGAGCGGATCAGAAAGCGCAGGCCCGTGGGCCGCTCCAGCGAGAACATGCCGCCCCCGCCGGGCACCACGTCGATGGTGAGCTGCGTGTGCTCCCACACCGCGAACTGCGGTCGGCTCATGTAGAAGGGCTCGCCAGCTACATGCCCGAGCAGCACGTCGGAGTCGCCGGTCATGAACTCGCCGCGTGCAAAGCACATGGGCGCGCTGCCATCGCAGCAACCGCCCGACTGGTGGAACATCAGCGGGCCGTGCTGTTCGCGCAGCCGCGCGATCAGTTCCAGGGCCGCAGGCGTGGCCGTGACGCGGACCGGTGGGTCCGTGCCATGGCCTTGCCGGGGTGCCTCGTGGGCCATGCAGCGCGTGCTCAGAAGAAGCCCAGGGGCGCCTGCGTGTAGCTCACCAGCAGGTTCTTGGTCTGCTGGTAGTGGTCCAGCATCATCTTGTGGTTCTCGCGGCCGATGCCTGACTGCTTGTAGCCGCCGAAGGCCGCGTGGGCCGGGTACTGGTGGTAGCAGTTGGTCCACACGCGCCCGGCCTGGATGCCCCGGCCCATGCGGAAGGCGCGGCTGCCGTCGCGGCTCCACACCCCGGCGCCCAGGCCATACAGCGTGTCGTTGGCGATCTCCAGCGCCTCTTCCTCGGTCTTGAAGGTGGTGACCGACAGCACGGGGCCGAAGATCTCTTCCTGGAAGATGCGCATCTTGTTGTGGCCCTTGAACACGGTGGGCTTGATGTAGTAGCCGCCGGCCAGGTCGCCTTCGAGGTGGTTGCGCTCGCCGCCGATCAGGCACTGCGCGCCCTCCTGCTTGCCCAGGTCCAGGTAGGAGAGGATTTTTTCGAGCTGCTCCTGGGAGGCCTGCGCGCCGATCATGGTGGCCTTGTCGAGTGGGTGGCCCTGCTTGATGGCGGCCACGCGCTTCAAGGCGCGTTCCATGAAGCGGTCATAGATCGATTCCTGGATGAGCGCGCGGCTCGGGCAGGTGCAGACCTCGCCCTGGTTCAGCGCGAACATGGCAAAGCCTTCGAGCGCCTTGTCGAAGAAGCCGTCGTCGGCGTCCATCACGTCCTCGAAGAACACGTTGGGGCTCTTGCCGCCCAGCTCCAGCGTCACCGGGATGATGTTCTGGCTGGCGTACTGCATGATCAGCCGGCCCGTGGTGGTCTCGCCCGTGAAGGCGATCTTGGCGATGCGCGGGCTGCTGGCCAGCGGCTTGCCGGCCTCCAGACCGAAGCCGTTGACGACATTGAGCACGCCTGCGGGCAGCAGGTCGCCAATGATCTCCAGCAGCACCAGGATGGAGGCGGGGGTCTGCTCGGCGGGCTTCAGCACCACGCAGTTGCCGGCGGCCAGGGCCGGGGCCAGCTTCCACACCGCCATCAGGATCGGGAAGTTCCAGGGAATGATCTGCCCGACGACGCCCAGCGGTTCGTGGAAGTGGTAGGCCATGGTGTCGTGGTCGATCTCGCTGATGCCGCCTTCCTGCGCACGGATGCAGCCCGCGAAGTAGCGGAAGTGGTCGATGGCCAGGGGGATGTCGGCCGCCATGGTCTCGCGCAGCGGCTTGCCGTTGTCGATGGTCTCGGCCACGGCGATGGTCAGCAGGTTGGCCTCCATGCGGTCGGCGATCTTGAGCAGGATGTTGGCCCGGTCCGTGGTCGAGGTCTTGCCCCAGGCGGTCTTGGCCTTGTGCGCGGCGTCGAGTGCGGCGTTGATGTCCTTGTCGTTCGAGCGCGGGATGGCGGTGAACACCTGGCCGTTGATGGGCGAGCTGTTCTCGAAATACTGCCCATCGATGGGGGCTACCCACTGGCCGCCGATGTAGTTGCCGTATTGCTTCTTGTAGGGGTTGGCGATGCCGAGGCTCGCGATTTCTGCCATGTTCATGTGCTTGTCTCCTGCGGTGGTTGGGTTGTGCCAGACCTGCTCAAAGGGCCTGCACCAGTAGATGGGCGCAATGCCCGTGCCAGCCGCAGCGTGGGGGCGCTGTCAGCACGCAAACCCAGCATCCATGCGGCTTTGGCACCATCTGCCGCCAGCGCTCAGGCCGTTTACTCGGTGTGCCATGGCACAGCCCTTGTTCAGAAACGGAACAGCGGGCGGGACACTTGCGGCACGCCGCGGAGCGCTGCCGGCGTGCAAAAAGCCACGGGTGGGGATGCCACGTGCGGTTGCAGGCCGCCGCTTTTGCCACAATGAGGCCATCGCCACCCGGATGCCCATGACCGCCACGCCCACCCTCATTCCCCCGACCATCGGCAAGTACCGCATCGAGCGCGAGCTCGGGCGCGGTGCCAGCGGCATCGTGTACCTGGGGCTCGACGGGTTCCGCGGCAAGCGCGTGGCCATCAAGCAGATGCACGCCCACCTGCTGGCCCAGCCCGACCAGGCCGAGCGCTACCGCCGCCTGCTGCGCAACGAGGCGGCCATGTCCGGCCGGCTCAAGCATCCCCACATCGTGCGCCTGCTCGACGCCGACGAGGACGCCGCCCAGCCCTACCTGGTGCTCGAATACGTGGACGGCCAGCCCCTGGCGGCCCATGCCCGGGCCGATGCGCTGCTGCCCGTGCCCCAGGTGCTGGACATCGCCTTCAAGTGCTGCAATGCGCTCGAATACGCCTACCGCGAAGGCCTGGTACACCGCGACATCAAGCCCGCCAACCTGATGCTGGCCGCCAACGGCGACGTCAAGCTCACCGACTTCGGCGCAGCGCTGTCGCTGCGCAGCGATGCCACGCAGCTCTCGGGCATGGTGGGCTCGCCGTCCTACATGTCGCCCGAGCAGGTGCGCGAGGAAGACCTCACGCACCACAGCGACATGTTCTCGCTGGCCATCGTGGTGTATGAGTTGCTCACGGGCCGCCGCCCCTTCGACGGCGAGACCGACTTCGCCACGCTCTACAAGATCAGCCACGAAGAGCCCACGCCCCCGAGCCTGCTGCGCGCTTCGCTGCCCGGGCATGTGGACGCGGTGCTGCTGCGCGCCATGGCCAAGAAGCCGGCAGACCGCTTTGCCACCTGGGGCGACTTTGCCCAGGCGCTGCTCGACGCCCACCGCGACCTGCCGCGCCAGCGCTCGCAGGACACCGAGGCCGAGCGCTTCGGCCGCCTGCGCGAGCTGCCCTTTTTTGCCGATTTTCACGACGTGGCGCTGTGGGAGCTGATGCGCCTGGGCAACTGGCGCCGGCTGGAGCAGGGCACCGTGCTCATGCGCGAGGGCCAGCCCGGCGACTCGTTCTGCATCCTCATCGAGGGCCAGGTGACCGTGAGCCGCCAGGGCTGGACCCTGAGCACCCTGGGTGCGGGCGTGACCCTGGGCGAGATGACCTACCTGCGCCCCGACAACCGCCAGCGCACCGCCACCGCCGTGGCCGAGACCGAGGTGCTGGTGCTCAAGATCCGCAACCCCGCGCTGCGCGAGGCGTCCGAAGACCTGCAGTCGCGCTTCGACAAGGCCTTCATCAAGCTGCTGGTGGGCCGACTGATCGCCGCCAACGAGCAGATCGCCGAATGGGACATGGTGGCCGGCCAGGTGTTCACGCCGGACGACGAGCAGGGTTGATCCCCCGCAGCACCCACCGCAGCCGTGCGTGGAAGGCCGCAGCCAGCACCGCGCTGAGCAGCGCCGCGGCCACCCAGCCGCCCCAGGCGCCCCAGCCCAGGGCCGGTAGCCCAGCACCCAGCGCATCAAGCGACAACCATGCTGCCAATGGCACGAACAGCAGCAGGGAGCACACCGTGTTGACGGCGCTGGCCCAGCGCACGTCGCCCAGCCCGCGCAGCGCAAAGGCACTGCCCAGGTTGATGGCATCGAGCACCTGGCAGGTGGCCACCAGCCCGAGCAGCGAGGTGGCCAGCGCCAGCGCAGCCTGGCCGGCGGGCCCAGCATCGCTGCCCAGCAGTGCTGCCAGCAGGGGCGGGCCGGCCAGCACCATGGCGGCACCCACCAGGGCCATCCAGCCCGCCATCAGCCACAGGCTGGCGCGCACCAGAGGCCCGACCTGGTGCGGCTGGCCCGCTCCCAAGGCATGCCCTACCAGCGTGGCACTGCCCGTGGCCAGGCCCAGCGCAGGCCAGAAGGCCAGGCCGGTGAGCGAGAGCAACAGCAGGGTGGCCGCGCCCTCGGCCGGGCCGATGTGCGACATCATGAGCTGGAACAGCGCCATCGCCAGCACGTCGGCCGCGGCCGCCACGCCGATGGGCATGCCGGTGCGCCACAGCTCCACGGTGCGGCCCCGCAAGCCAGCGAAGGATGAGCTCCAGCCCGCGCGTGCAACCCAGGCCAGCCCCACCGCCACGCCGATCAGGTTGGCCAAGGTGGACGCATGGGCCGAGCCCGCCAGGCCCAGGCCGGCGTCGAAGATCAGCCACTGGTTGAGCGGCACATTGGCCACGGCCGCCGCCAGGTTGGCCCACAGGCTGCCCCGCGTGTGACCCAGGCCAGCCAGGTAGCTCGACACCGCAAACAGCAGCACCACCGATACGCCACCCGCCATGCGCGGCTGCCAGTACTGCACGGCCTGCCCGGCAGATTCCGCAGGCAGTTGCCACAGCGCAAACAGCCAGGGCCCGGCCCATGCCAGCGCCAGGAAGCAGGGCAGGGTGAGCGCAGCAGCCAGCAGGCCTGCGGGCAGGTACCCCCGCGCAACGTGCGCCTGGCCGGCGCCCATGGCCTGGGCCACCGGCACCTGCACGGCAAACGCCACGCCCCCCAAAAGAACAAACACCGCCAGGTTCAGAAAGGTCTGCGCCCCCAGCCCCGCGAGTGCGTCGGCAGAAATACGGCCGGCAAACCAGGTATCGGTCACCCCGATCACGGCCTGCAGCGAATAGGTGGCGATCAGCGGCCAGGAAATGGCCAGCAGGGCGCGTGCAGGGCCCGGCGCCGCAGTGTCAGCCATGGCCGGCCATGTAGGGATCCCAGAAGCCCTCGGCAGGCTCGGCCTGCTCCACGATGTCGAGCACCAGGCCCGAGGGGTCGCGCACCTGAAAGCGCACCTGGCCCCAGGGCTCGTGCTGCACGGCGTAGGCGATTTCCACGCCGGCCGCACGCAGGCGGGCTTCTTCGCGGCGGGCATCGTCCACCTGCAGGGTCAGCAGCAGGCCTTTGCCGCTGAAGACTTCGGGGCCCGGCGGGCGCGAGGGATGGTCGGGCGCCATGAAGGCGATCGAGGTGGCGCCGCCTTCGGTGCTGCCGCGCGACAGCAGCACAAACCACGAGGCCTCGAACACCACCTCGAAGCCCAGTTGCTGCACGAAGAAGTCGCGCGAGGCTTGCACGGTGGCGGTGGTGACCAGGGGATAGGCGGAGGTCAGTTGCGAGAGGGTGGCGGGGGAGGGGGTAGACATGGGGGCTCCTGGGGTGTGAAACGGATGGACTGCGGACATCAATCGGGTACATACTGTCTGTATGTTTAATTAAATATAGATACGTACAGTCTGTATGTCAACAGGAAAATCCATTCCCACCCCCGCTGCGGGCAACCGGCGGCTGGAGCAGGGCGCCCAGTCGCGCACCAAACTCATTGCGGCGGCGCGCGCGCTGTTCGAGCAGGATGGCTATGCCGCCACCTCCACCGAAGCCCTGCTGGTGGCCACGGGCCTGACGCGGGGCGCGCTGTACCACCACTTTCGCGACAAGAAGGACTTGTTCGTTGCGGTCTGCGAGGCCGTGCATGCCGAGCTCAGTGCCGCCATCGACGGGGCGACCGATGGCCAGGCTGATCCTGCAGACCAACTGTTGGCAGGCGCGCTGGCATGGATCGACGCCGTATCCCACCCCGGCCCGCGCCAGGTGCTGCTGATCGACGGCCCCTCGGTGCTGGGCGCCCAGGCCTGGGCGGAGCTCGACGGGCGCCATGGTTACCAGCAGCTGCATGCCGTGGTCACGGAGATCCTGGCACCCACGGGCCTGTCAGCCCTGGAAGTGGATGCCTGCGCTTCGGCCCTGAATGGCGCCATCAACGAGCTGGCGCGCTGGCTTGCGCGCCACCCGGCCGATGGGCACCCGGGCGCACGCGATGCTGCCATCGCCGCGCTGCAGCGGGTGTGCGCCAGCGTGCTGCCGCCTGCGGCGAGGGCGAAAAAGGGCGCCTGAGCCTGTCTACCGGCCGGCTTGGGTCTTCAAGCCCGCCAACAGTTCGGCCAGCGGCATGGCCTTGGCAAACAGCCAGCCCTGCGCATGGCGCACGCCGCGCTCGCGCAGGAAGTCGGCCTGGAACTGGGTTTCCACCCCTTCGGCGATCAAGTCCAGCTCCAGCTTCTGCGCCATCTCGATGATGTGCGTGGTGACCGGGCTGATGGCGGCCTGCGCGCCAATGCTGGCGATGAAGATGCGGTCGATCTTGAGCGTGTCGATGTCGATGGATTCGAGCATGGACAGGCTCGAATAGCCGGTACCGAAGTCGTCCATGGCGATCGATGCGCCGATCTGCCGGCCCGCCTGCAGCGCGGGCCTGGCGGCCTCGATGTCCACCAGGCCGCGCTCGGTGACCTCCAGCATCAGAGAGCCGGGCGGCATCCCGATGGCTTCGAAGCGCTGCTGCAGGTACTGCACGGGCCCATCGGCCACCAGGTCCTGGGTGGAGAGGTTCAGGCTGACGTGGAAGCCCGGGCTGGCCTTGAGCAGATCGGGCAGGTCTTCGAGCACGCGGTCCATCACGTAGCGGGTGATGTGCGCCACCACGCCCGTGCGCTCCGCCTCGGCAATGAATTCGTCGGGTGGGACCAGCGTACCGTTGTTGCGGCGCCAGCGCAGCAGGGCCTCGGCGCCTGCCCACTGGCCGGTCTGCAGGTCCACGATGGGCTGGTAGAGCACGAAAAACTCCCGCCGCCTGAGGCCCGCGCGCAGCCGCGACCGGGAGGACAGGGTCCAGCGCGTGAGCGCCGCCACCCCCAGCGCCAGGGTGGCGCTGGCGAACAGCCCCAGCGGTGCCAGCACCAGCGCCTGGGCCGCCAGGCCTTCATAGGCCAGGGCCTTGGGCGCAGCGGCCAGGGCGGCGATGTTGTTCTCTTTCGAGCTGCGAAACACGATGTGGTGCGTGTCGCTTTCCACCAGGCTGTGGGTTGGCGCCTGGTAGAGGTCCAGCCAGGCCTCCTGCAGCGGCCCCCGGGAGCGGATCAGCGCCTTGGGCGCGATGATCGCCAGGCCCAGCGACACGTCGGCATGCAGCACGGGCATGTCGATCACGATGCCGGGGTGGATGATGACCGCATGGCCGTTGCGCGCGTAGATATTGAAAGGCTGCTCTGGCGCAAAGGGCAGCCGCGCCCCGATCCAGCTGGAGATGCCGGTCGAGGTGACCATCGGCTTGCCCGGGAGCGGCACCGGCCCGCTGCCCAGGGTGAGCGTGCTGCAGACCAGCTGGCCGTCCACCACCGAGCCCATGCCCTGCAGGTAGAACGAGGTGCCCACCATCTGCTGCATGCGGGCCAGACTGGCCTGGCTGCACGGGGGGCTCGCGTCCTTGTCCAGCTCATTGAGCGCCGCCACCAGCTGCTGGCGCGAGGCGATGCCCCGGCGCAGCACTTCGTCCGCCAGCGAGGTCAGGTAAGCGACCTGGTCATCCCGGGCCTTGCGCTGCGCCAGGTAGAGCGACGCCGCGATGGGAATCAACGCGGCCAGCAGCAAGGGGACCGAGGCAACGACGTAGAAACGTTTCATGGAGGGTGCGGCGGGCTGGGCGGGTGGTGGGCCGATGCTGGCGTGTTTTGGGCTGGCGGGCAACCGGCCGTACCCTGCCACCCAGCGCGATGCCGCCCCTCTGCCTCCCGTCAGTTGAACGGGATGTTCCGCGCGCGCAGAATGGTTTCGATGCGCTGGGTCAGGTCCGTTTCAATCTGGCCCCGGCTGGCGCAGGCGTAGGCCTCGCGCCGGGTCACCATGCCGTAGAGGTTGCGCCCGCGGAACGCGGTGGCACACAGGTGGTTGACCTGCAGCGAGCCTTCCTCATTGGGCTGCATCCGGTAGGTGGCGACCAGTTCCGACTGGGCCATGCCCCCGACGACCGAACCATTCCAGGTGCCGCAATCGCAGAACTCGGGAACGGAAAGCGCCCTGGGCTTGCTCTTGAGCTCGCCCAGTTCCGGCGTGATCGATGCAGTGGCATAGCCAGCGGACTCGAAGGCCGTCTTGGCGGCATCGAGCACAGCGGGCACGTCCTTGCTCTTGACCTGCCAGACCTTTGCCTGCGGTGTGTGCTTGGCGGCGGCAGGCCGGTCAACCGGCGAGAACGCGCAGCCGGTGGCGAGCACCGCGACGGCGCAGATGGCCAGGGTCTTGTTCATGAACATCATCGTTTCCCTCTCTCCTGTTGACGTAGTTTTTGGGTCGCTGGCGCCGGCGTCAGCGTTCTTTCCATTGGCTGAATGTTACTACTTGTTAATGGGAATTGTCGGTGCCCGCGCCCTGGGCTCGCAAAGCCGTTGCCAATGGCTTGATCCCGCCCGTCGATTCAAGGACTTGGGAAAATGGACGAAATGGAGGGGACGCCCATAAAAAGGAGGCCAGGCATGTTCATCCGCACCCCCATCTTGCAGCCCGTCCAGGGCCAGGCCGTGCGTCCGCAGCCTGTCGTGGCGGGGGATCGCTTGCGGGATGGGATCCAGGCCTTGGTTTCGGACGCCGCCATCAGGCGCATGGCACCTCCTGAAAGCACGGTCGCTTTTTCGCAGGAGGCCATGAAGGCCGCCGTGCTCGACAAGGCAGGCGTCAAGATGGGCGACCCGGAAAGCGCCCGCCAATTCCTGGCGAAGTTCGACTTCAACGCGATCAGCCCGAAGGACCTTGGGATGGTGCAGGTGACCATGTTCGCCGCCGGCATGATCTCCCGGGAGGATTCAGGCCCTCTGATCGGCACCGACATGGCCTACGAGCCGCCTTTGGACCCCTATGCACCGATAGACGCCATCCAGCATTTCGAGCACATGCTGGAGGTCAATATCTCGATGGGGCCCAACGGCGGGAGGGAGGTGGCCATCCGGGCAGCGGATTTCATCAAGCAACTGGCCAGTTTCGCTGCATCGGATCGCCGCAGCATCTGACCTCACCCGACAGTCAATGCCTGCCGTCCGGGACGTACCTGAGCGCCGTGTCGTGCGCCTCGGTCAGCGTAGCGATCGACGGTATGCAGAAGTCCGCCACGTCCGCGCAGCGGTCGCAGGTCGTGACCCAGCATGTTGCCATCCCCAGCGCTTTTGCCGGGGCAATGTCCCGTTCGAGGCTGTCGCCGACGAACAGGACCTCCTGGGGCGGCAGACCGAGCGTTCGCAGCGCTTGCAGGAACAACCGGTGGGCGGGCTTGATGGACCGCTGGTCCGAAGAGAACACCTGGCATTCCAACGCGGACGCGACCTGCGACCGGCGGAGTTCGGGCTCCCAGTGGTGGGAGGGCGCCCAGAGGTTGCTCACCACCCCCAGCCGGTGTGACCGGGCCAGCGTGAGGATCACCTGCGCTGCCCATCCCGGGACCGCGCCCACCTCGTGTCTTGCAATGACAAGTTCCAGAAGCTGGATCTCCTGCCTGGACTGTGCGCTGTACTTGGCAATCGTCTCTTGCAGGGACGGGAAGTCGTCGATCAGGGCCGGGTTGGCATAGTCGGCAAGGAAGCCCGCCACACATGCGCCAACGCACTGCGCAACAGCCTCTGCCGACAGCGCGGTACCGCCAACAGCCCGGTAGGTGGCATGGAAGTCTTCGCCGGGGCCCAGGCGGTCGCCACCGAACATGAACGTTTCGTTCATGTCGAACAAAATGGCCTTGTAGCGATGGAGATGGGAAACCAGTGACTTCAAGTGGTACCTGACGTGTGCCATGACATGAGCGGCTCGCGAAGCTGAGCCGCGCTGGGCGGAAACTGTACAACGCGCACTGAGCTGCGTGCCATTGGCCCATTCCGGGAAGCAGGTCTGCTCCAAAGCCCCCTCACTAGACAATACGAATGAGAATGCATATCATTTTAATTGCCTGAGTACGCTACGCCCCGTCCACCGCAAAAGGCTCCCACCAGGAGCATTGCCATGGACCTGCGCCACGCAGCCAGCCTTTCGACCGCCAATACTGCCCGCGACGCCCAGGCGCCCGAGCCCGCCACGCTGGCCCATTGGGAGCGCACGCTGCAGCGCGCCAATGCCGCCCTGCGCATGGACCAGCCCGTGATGGCGCTGGCCTACCAGCAGCAGGCGCTGGTCATAGCCCTGCGCATCGCCCAGGATCCCCCGGCCGGCCGCGAAGACGATTGCATTGCCGCCCTGGCGGTTTCGCACCTGAACCTGGCCGACCTGCAGGCCGAGGCGGGCGCACTGGAGGAGTGCGCGCAACTGCGGTGCAGCGTACACGCCACGCTGCTGGGCCTGATGGCCGATGGCAGCCGGGGCGCCGCGCTGCAGCAGGCCGCCTGGCGCCACAGCCGTGAAACCCACGCCGCCTTGTTGTGCCATGTGCAGGCGCACGGCGCGCACCCTGACATCAGCGCCGTGCTGGCCGCTGCTTCGGGCGTGCTGCAAGGCGCGGCCCACTGAGTTTTTTCTTCTTCTTCTTCCCCACCCCTGAAAGGACCCCATGCCCTATTCGCTGCCCGCCTTGCCCTATGCCTATGACGCGCTGGAACCCCATATCGATGCCCGCACGATGGAGATCCATCACACCAAACACCACCAGACCTACATCAACAACCTGAACGCCGCGCTGGAAGGCACGCCCCATGCCGGCCTGCCGATCGACGAGCTGGTGGCGGGCCTGGTGCAACTGCCCGAGAACCTGCAGGGACCCGTGCGCAACAACGGCGGCGGCCATGCCAACCACAGCCTGTTCTGGATGGTGATGTCCCCCACCGGCGGCGGCGAACCGCAGGGCGAGCTGGCGGCGGCCATTGCCAACGAGCTGGGCGGCTTCGATGCGTTCAAGGAGGCCTTCACCAAGGCGGCGCTCACACGCTTTGGCAGCGGCTGGGCCTGGCTGTCGGTGACCAGCGCCGGCAAGCTGGTGGTGGAGAGCTCGGGCAACCAGGACAGCCCGCTGATGGCCGGCCTGCTGTCGGGCAACACGCCCATCCTGGGCCTGGACGTGTGGGAACACGCCTACTACCTGCAGTACCAAAATCGCCGCCCCGAGTACATCGCGGCGTTCTATAACGTAGTGGACTGGGCCGAGGTGGCCCGCCGCTACGCCCTGGCGCGCGGCTGAATCGATCCGCACTGCTGCGCCTCGCACCCTGAACAGATGCCTTCCGGAGCCGACACCATGCCCGTTCCCTCGCCGTCACCCGACAACGCCGCCTTGCCCAACCGCCTGACCGAGACGCCCCGCCAGCCTTTGCACTGGCGCCAGTGGATCGGGCTGGCCATCGTGGTCACGGGTGGCGTGGTCGGCACCTGGCAGATCTGGCAGTGGATCGCTGGCCAGCCCGTGGTGCTCGATGCCTGGAAGGGAGGCATGGTGGCCGCCCTGGCCACGGCCCTGGGCACGCTGCCGGTGATGCTGTCGCAGCGCATCTCCGAGCGCACGCAGGACACGCTGTTCGGCTTTGGTGCGGGCGTGATGCTCGCGGCCTGCTCGTTCTCGTTGATCATCCCGGGCATCAATGCCTCGCGCGCGGCCGGGGCAGGGGCCTGGGAGGCGGGCGGCACCATGGGCGCCGCCATTTTGCTGGGTGCGCTGGTGCTGCTGCTGATGGAGCGCCTGCTGCCGCACGAGCACTTCATCAAGGGCGTGGAGGGCCAGACCTCGCGCACCTTGCGGCGCACCTGGCTGTTCGTGTTCGCCATTGCCCTGCACAACCTGCCCGAGGGCCTGGCCATCGGCGTGGGCTATGCGAGCGGCGACACCATGCGGGCCGGCGCCCTGGCCACGGGCATCGCCATCCAGGACGTGCCCGAGGGCCTGGTGGTGGCTGTGGCGCTGCTGGCCGCCGGCTACAAGCGCTGGCTGGCCGTGGGGCTGGGCATGGCCTCGGGCATGGTGGAGCCCATCGGCGCGGTGATCGGTGCTGCCGTGGTCAGCTACTCGGCAAGCCTGCTGCCCTGGGGCCTGGGCTTTGCCGCCGGCGCCATGCTGTTCGTGATCAGCCACGAGATCATCCCTGAATCGCACCGCAAGGGCCACGAGGCCTGGGCGACCGGTGGGCTGATGCTGGGCTTTGTGATCATGATGGTGCTGGATACCGCCCTGGGCTGATGAAATGAAGCACCCCCTCTCCTCGCATTGCTGCGCAATGCGGGAGGGGGACGCCCCCGGTGCGGCGGGGCGGCCCTTGCACGGGGGCACTGGCTCGGGTAGCGCCAGTTGCATACGCGGCGCCAGCGCATCGTCGCATTGGGGGGGAAGGCGGTATATGGCTGACAGCCTTCTCTTTCTTTCTAGGGCAGGGCCTCGTACGCTTCCTTGAGTGCCGGGGCCAGCGACTGGAGTGGGGTGGCGGTGGTATTGCGCGCATTGCGACCTTCCACCGAGCGCACGCGCCCTTCGTTGATGCCGCGTGCCATCTCCGCAAGCAACTGGGCCAGGTCGGGCGCGATGCCGGCCTGGGCCATGCCCTGGGCGGCGTCGTCATAGGGCAGTTGCTGGTAGGCCAGCGCGGGCTGGCCGATCACCCCGCCCACGAAGGCTGCGAGCTGCTCGTGGCTCAGGTCCCCGGGGCCCAGCAGCTCGCGCACGCTGTGGCCCGTCCAGCCACGCTGGTCCAGCGCCCCGGTGGCCGCATCGGCAATGTCGCGCGTGGCGATCATGGGGATGGCCAGGCCGGGCGCGAAGGCGTCCGCCAGGCTGCCACCGTACTTCACCCCGGGCAGCAGGTTGAAAAGGCCCTCGAAGAACATCGCCGGGCGCAGCGCCAGCACATGGCTGTGCTGCAGCGTGCGCAGGCGCTGCTCCTGCTCGTGCAGGCTGGTCAGCACGCCGGTGCCAGCGGGTTGCTCGGCCCCCAGGCTGCTCAGGGCCACCACATGCGGTACGCGCGCGGCCTGCAGCGCCGCCACGATGGCCTGGCCCTGGGTGCGCTGCAGTTCCATGAAGCCAGGGGCCGTGGGGTCGAAAGGCATCATGGCATAGACGGCGTCGGCGCCTTCGAAGGCGCGGGTGAGGTAGGCCGGGTCGGCACAGTCGCCCACGATCACTTGCGCACCCTGCTGGCGCAAGGCGTCGAGCCGCTCGGCCGAGCGGCCCATGGCGTGCACGCGGTGGCCCAGCGCAAGGAGATTGCGGGCAATCACGCTGCCCGTGTGGCCGGTGGCACCCATTACTGCGATGTCTGACATGTGGAACTCCAAGGGGTTGTGGGACAAACAGGCGTCCAGTGTCTCGCCCAGGGGCAGGCATGCCAATGATGAAAGGTCGGTGTTTATTGATTATTCGTCCAGACCGGCTTAGGATGTGCCATGGACATCCAGGTTGAAGCCGCCTCTGCCGCCACCGACCCGCTGGGCCGGGCCCTGCACCTGTTGCGCATGACGGGCGTGATCTACTGCTACTCCTACCTGCACCCGCCGCTGGGCATCGCGCTGCCGCCGATTCCGGGCTGCCTGATGTTCCATGCCATCACGGCCGGCGAATGCTGGCTGCGTGTGCCAGGGGTCGAGCCCGTGCTGCTGCGGGCGGGCGATTTCGCGCTGGTGCCGCGCGGCGAGGGGCACGACCTGCTGTCCACCGCCACCTCACGGGCCGATGCCTTCTTCGACCTGCCGCGCGTGCAGCTCGGTGGCCGCTTCGAAATCATGCGCCATGGCGAGGGCTCTGCCCCGGTTTCCCTGGTCTGTGGTGCCGTGCGCTTTGACGACGTGCTGGCGCGCCGCCTGGTGCATGCGCTGCCGCGCCAGATCGTGCTGAGCGGGCAGGCGCTCGGGCCATCGAACTGGCTTTCGCCCATCCTGGCGCTGTTGCAGGAGGAGGTGCAGCACCTCAAACCCGGCGGCGAAGCCGTGGCCACGCGCCTGGCCGATGTGCTGGTGCTGCAGGCCATCCGCACCTGGCTGCAGAACGACCCGGGCGCGCGCACCGGCTGGCTGGGCGCCCTGCAGGACGCCCAGCTCGGCCCGGCCCTGGTGCTCATGCACGAACAGCCCGGCACGCCCTGGACGCTGGCCTCGCTGGCCAGCGCCGTGGCCATGTCGCGCTCGGCCTTCGCCGCGCGCTTCGCGGCATCGGTGGGCATGCCGGTCATGCAGTACCTGACCCTGTGGCGCATGGCGCTGGCCCAGTCGCGCCTGCAGGAGGGCCAGGTGCGCCTGGCCGAGCTGGCTGACAGCCTGGGCTACCAGTCGGAGGCGGCATTCAGCCGTGCGTACAAGCGCTGGTCGGGGCGGTCGCCGGGGAGTGAAAGGCGGGTGGAGGCCGTGGCAGCCCTGGCTTAGCCAAAAAACCAGTAGCAGACCGCAATCGCAGCGATCACGCCAGCCAGCTCCGCCAGCAGCGCACACCCCACCGCATGCCGCGCACGCTGGATGCCCACCGCGCCGAAGTACACCGCCAGCACATAGAAGGTGGTCTCGGTGCTGCCCTGGATGATGGCGGCAGCGCGGGCGGCAAAGCTGTCCACGCCCTGGGTCTGCATGGTCTCGATCAGCATGGCGCGCGCGGCGCTGCCCGAGAAGGGCTTGACCAGGGCGGTTGGCAGGGCGTCCACGAAGCGCGTGTCGGCACCGATGGCCTCCACGCACCAGCGGATGGCGTCGAGCACATAGCCTAGCGCGCCCGAGGCGCGGAACACGCCCACCGCGCAGAGCATGGCCACCAGGTAGGGCAGCAGGCCCTTGGCCACGTCGAAGCCCTCGCGCGCGCCCTCGATGAAGGCCTCGTACACGGCCACCTTGCGCCAGGCGCCCAGCACCACGAACATCACCACCAGCGAGAACAGCGTGAGGTTGCCCAGCAGCGACGACAGGCTGGCCAGCGCCGCCGCGCTCAGCGTGGTCAGCAAGGCCATGAAGCCGCCCAGCAGCAGCGCCACGGGCAGCAGGTAGGCCAGTACCACGGGGTGCCACAGCGGCAGCCGCTGTACCAGCGCCACGGTCACGAGCCCGACCAGGGTGGAGGCGGAGGTGGCCAGCAGGATGGGCAGAAAGACCAGCGTCGGGTCTGGCGCGCCCTGCTGCATGCGGTACATGAAGATGGTGACCGGCAACAAGGTGAGCGACGAGGCGTTGAGCACCAGGAACAGGATCTGCGCGTTGGTGGCGGTGTCGGGCCGGGGGTTGAGCTCTTGCAGCGAGCGCATGGCTTTGAGGCCCATGGGCGTGGCCGCGTTGTCCAGCCCCAGGGCGTTGGCGGCAAAGTTCAGCGTGATCAAGCCCAGCGACGGGTGGCCGCGCGGCACCTCGGGCATGAGCTTGGCGAACAGCGGCGCCAGCCAGCGGGCGAGGGCGTCGACGATGCCGGCCTTTTCGGCAATGCGCAAAAAGCCCAGCCACAGTGTGAGCGTGCCGAACAGCAGCACCATCACCTCGACCGACAGTTTGGCCATGGCAAACAGCGCCTCGACCATGGCGCCGAAGATCTGCGCATTGCCAGCCACCAACCACTGGGCCAGGGCTGCTACGGCGCCAGCGACGAAAAAACCCAGCCACAGGGTGTTGAGCATCTGGTCTCCAAAAAATGCACCTGGGGCCAAGGTTACCCCGGCGCGGCTCCGGATCGGCACGGTAGTGGTACTCTATAGGGTTCGGCTGGAGCTGGTAGTGCGGCGTTTTTACAACGCATTGCGCCAGGTCTTGCAGCCCGACAGGGTGCCCCCGGGCGCCCCAATCCCAATACACACCGAGGAAGAGGTCCAACATGGGCGCGCAGTGGAAAGCAAAAGGCAAGGCACAGGTCGCTGATGCCAAGGGCAAGCTGTTTGGCAAGCTGGTCAAGGAAATCATGGTCGCTGCACGCGGCGGTGCCGACCCGGCCGGCAATGCACGCCTGCGCCTCGTGGTCGAGCAGGCCCGCAAGGTCTCCATGCCCAAGGAAACGCTGGAGCGCGCCATCAAGAAGGGCTCGGGCACGGGGGCCGACGCGGTCAACTACGAACACGTGATCTATGAGGGCTTTGCCCCGCACCAGGTGGCGGTGATGGTTGAGTGCCTGACCGACAACGTCAACCGCACCGCACCCGAGATGCGCGTGCTGTTCCGCAAGGGCCAACTGGGTACCTCCGGCTCGGTGGCCTGGGATTTCAACCACGTGGGCATGATCGAAGCCGAGCCCGCCAATGGCGATGCCGACCCCGAACTCGCCGCCATCGAGGCCGGTGCGCAGGACTTTGAAGCCGGCGACGAAGAAGGCACCACCACCTTCTGGACCGACCCGACCGACCTGGACCTGGTGAGCCGTGCGCTGCCCGCCCAGGGTTTCACGGTGCTGTCGGCCAAGCTCGGCTACAAGCCCAAGAACCCGGTGAACCCTGCCAACCTGACGGCGGAACAGCTCGAAGAAGTGGAAACCTTTTTGGCGGCCATCGACTCCAACGACGACGTGCAGAACGTTTACGTGAGCCTGGGTGGTTAAAAGGCTGTTGGCTGCGGTGCCAGCGCCTGGCCGCCGCAACCCTTCAAATCCATGACCGCAGACCACTACGCTGCCCTGGGGCTGGCGGCCAACGCCTCGCTCGCCGACATCAAGAAGGCCTACCGCCAGAAGGCGGCCTTCTACCACCCGGACCGCAACCCGGCGCCCGATGCTGCGCAGCGCTTCCAGGCTGTGCAGAAGGCCTACGACGTGCTGTCCGACGACGAGGCCCGCCAGGCCTACGACGACAACCGCCGCCGCAACCTGCTGGACGACCCGCTGCAGACCGCCCAGGAAATCTGGCACACCTATACCCAAGGCATTCTTCCTTCGTGAAACTCTCTCCCTATTTTTATGACCTGCGTTCGGCCTACCAGGCCGAGCTTGATGACCTGACCCAGGATTCCGAAGGCAAGGACGTGCTGCGCAAGCGGCTCACGCAAAAGCGCAGCGAAATCGCCTTTCTCGTGCAGATGATGGAGCTGGCCCCCGAGATGGTGGCCGTGGTCTTCCACCAGGGCTTTCGCTTCGCGCGCCCTGCGGCGCTGGAAAACCTGATCAGCAGGGGCGCTGACAACCTGCCGGCCTGGAACACCCTGGCCGACGGCGCCGTGCTGCTCGAACCCTGGGCTGCGGGCCTGGCGAAGACGGTACTGGCCGAACCTGGTGGCGAGCGCTTCATGGCCGTGGCCGCGGGCCTCGAATACCTGCAGCTGCATTCGCGCCTGGCGCCTGCGGCCCAGCATGCCGACGCCGACGAAGAGGGCGACGATGAAGATGCCGCCGAGCACGACGACGATTACGACAACCTGAGCGCCGACGACGCCGCCGACCCGCACAACGCCCGCTCCCGTGACGAGGCCAGCGACAACTGGCTGTCCGACGTAGGCTTTGACCGCAAGGACTGACCATGAGCAACAACCATCTGGCCCTGATCACCAAGACCACCAGCCTCATCGCCGCAGGCGACATCGTGGGCGCCGAATCGGCGCTGGCCGAACTGGCCGATACCGATGGCGACAACGCCCTGATGGTGGTGCTGGACCAGCTCGCGCCCAAGGACATCCTGGCCGTGATGCGCGAGTACGACGACTCCAAGGCCTCGGTGGTCAACCTGCTGGTCACGCCCGAGCAGTTTGCGCGCGCCATGGTGCTCGAAAAGCAGTACAAGGACCTCACCCACACGCACCTGCGCAACATGGTCAACGCCGTGGTGTTCCGCGACGATGCCGACCCGGTGGCCTTCCTCACCGCCATTGGCGATCTGGAGGGCGGCAGCGAAGCCCTGGCCAACTACTTTGCCGAAAAGTGGAGCCGCATCGAGGCCTTTGCCCGCACGGGCACCTTCGACGCGGTGGAAGACTATGGCCCCACGCTGACCGACGACGAGCTGCTGGCCTCGGGCTATGTGCAGCCGCGCATCGACCAGGACGAAGTGGCCGACCGCGACTGGATGCAGATGGCCTGGCTGCTGCGCTATGAGTGCCGCGACCTGTTCATCGAAACCCTGCTGGTGCTGCGCGCCAAGGCCCGCGCCTTCGATCTGGGCCTGGAGGAGGGCGACGAGCCGGCCGAAGAGGACGACGGCAAGTTCGAGACCAGCGAGACCGACCGCGGCAAGGCCACGCCCGCTGCGCGCGCTTCCGACGAAGAGTCCGCGATTTAAGGCGGGCGGACAACCCATGCCTTCGCCCGAGACGACTTCGCCGGCCGACCAGCCCACGCCTGCAGCCGCCAATGCACTGCAGTTGCACGATGCCCGGCCATTTTTCGAAAAGGCCCTGGCCCACGGCGTGGCGCACGGCATCATCGACGCGGCGAAGTTGGCGGCGATGAACACCGACGCCCCCAAGGGCATGGTGCAGATCGCACGCTACTTCGGCAGCGAGTTCCTGCGCCCGGAGCTGGAAAAGGCCCGTGACCGCATGGTCAACATGATCAGCCTGTTCCTCCTGGACACCACGGATGGCGACCTGCAGAAGGCGGCGGTATCGCTGCGCGACAACTCCTTCCTGTCGCGCTCCAAGGGCGGCTCGGACATGCTCAAGCGCCTGATCGCCATGCCCGAGAGCAGCAACTTCGGCATGGGCGGCTATGCCGATGCCGAAACGCCGCTGCTGGCCGTGTGGTCCCTGCGCAGCCATGCCGACTACCGCGCCGAGCTGGCGCGGCGCAGCCAGATCGCGGCGGCCATCAGCGCCGCCCGGTGGATGGCCGAGCAGTACGACCTGGACGACGATGCGCTCGAGGAATCAGGCGCCGACGCCGAGGCCGTGGTCCGCACCGGCCTGCTGCTGCAGGCCCTGGCCCCCAAGGTGGGCGACTGGCCGAACGCCGTGGTGTTCGAGAAGATCGCCACGGCCCACCGCAAGAAGAAGACCACGGCCGACCAGGTCCGGCTGTCGCTGCCACCCGGCCTGCCTGCGGACCTGCGGGACGTGGTGCAGGCCCAGCGCGCTGCCGTGCTGGCCGACCTGCCCAAGCTGCTCGATACCGCCACGCCGCTGCGCAACCTGCTGCGGCCCACCAGCGGTTTCCGTGCGCGCTACTTTCTGCTCGACGACCCGCTGGCCGAGGTGGACGAGTACCACCGCAACCTGGCCGTCCTGGACGAGGAGGGCGACGCGCCCCAGCCCGCCAGCAAGACCTGGACGAAGACGGTGCAGGGCAACGAGGACGAGCCCAGCCTGCTCACCCTGTTCCTGTGTCTGGCCACCGGCACGCCCAAAAAGACCGTGCTGACCGAAAAAACCGCCGCCAGCCTGGTGCGCAAGCTGCGCAAGAGCGGCTGGCAGCCCGCGCTGGCCGCGGATTTCATCCGCGCGAATGCCCCCGGCGTGCGCCAGGCCGACTATGTGGACCTGTGGAACAGCTTCGTGCAGGAATCGCAGGCCACGCTGGCCAGCGACATGGACTACCAGATGCACGATGCCCTGGCGCTGCTGCGCCGGGAGTGCAACGTGGCCGCGTGAGAGTCCAGGAGGCTGGCCTTGGCGCTGGCCGTTGCCTGGGTTTACATTGCTGACCATCTCACCTGGGGGTTCTGATGTCGTCTGTTTGCAGCAGCTGCGGAAAAGTGCACGCCGAGATATCCCGCTACTTCATGTGGCGCGTGCCCAAGCTGGGGTTCCCGGCTGCGGTGAAGCTGGTAACGGACAGCGAGTACACCTGCCGTGTAGGCAACAAGCGGCACTTCATCAGCTGCGAGCTGGAGCTTCCGTTCAAGGACTCATCGGAGACCCCGTTGGGATTCATCGGCTGGGTGGAGGTTGCTCGCGCAGAGTACGAGGCTTACCAGCGCTACCGC
This sequence comes from Acidovorax sp. AC410, assembly GCF_979253235.1. Classification (NCBI taxonomy): domain Bacteria; kingdom Pseudomonadati; phylum Pseudomonadota; class Betaproteobacteria; order Burkholderiales; family Comamonadaceae; genus Acidovorax; species Acidovorax sp. AC410. Next base: position 5,885,580 of record NZ_CEEDCG010000001.1, on the reverse strand, counting down.
AGTGAGGAGGAGACACTGCCTCCCATGGAGTCATGGATCGAAGGTCGGCTGGCGAATCCGGTGCCCGGGGTGGACAAATCGCTGGGAACCTCGGTTCGTTTCGAGGTGGTCTGCGGCGACCCCACGCCGTACATCACCTGGGTGCAGCCCGGCACGGCCCTGGCGGCGCGTGTGCTGGAGGGGGCTACCGAGGCGTTTTGGCACGAGGCTGCGGGCTTGGGCGGTTCCTGAGACACCACGGACTGGTATCAGCGGCCTTGCTTGCGCTGCTGCAGGGTGACGCTCATCCAAGGTTCCCAACCCGCACGGCCCTCGGCCTGCAGCGACCAGGTGCCCGACATCTCGCTGCCATCGCCGTTGAAAGCGCCGCGAAAGCGCACGCCATCGCCGTCGTAGGCCACGCTGTTGCCATTCACCACGGCACGCATGGTCTCGGCCTTGCCTGTGCTGTCAAAGGAATGCATGGTGTAGTGGCCGCTCGCCGCGCCGTCCGGCGCATCGGGGCCGATGATCTCGATGCCCTGCGAGCGGCCGTCGGGCATGGCCGCATCCCAGCGGTGCACCAGGAAGTGCCCGCCCGGCAGCCACTCGTAGATGTCGGTGGCCGTGTAGGCGGCCGAGGTCGCGATCACGGTGCCGGTGGTGTGCCAGGTGCCCACGAAGGGAGTGAGGCGCTGCATTGCAGGCGGGATGCTGTGGTCGATGGCCATGGTGGGGTTCTCCCAATGGGCTGGGTTGCTACTGCGCGAACAATTGGTCCAGCATGCGCTGCGGGTCCATGAGGAAATCGCGGGTCACCCGGTAGTGCTCGGTGTCCTGGTAGGCGATCTCCTCGATTCCGTCCTTGCCGCAATGGAAGATCGTGGCGTCAGGGTAGGCCATGAGAATGGGCGAATGCGTGGCGATGATGAACTGGGAATTTTCTTCCACCAGATCGCGCATGCGCACCAGCGTGGCCAACTGCCGCTGCGGCGACAGCGCGGCCTCGGGCTCGTCCAGGATGTACAGGTCCTGGCCGCCAAAGCGTTCCATCATCAGCGCCATGAAGGATTCACCGTGCGATTGCTCGTGCAGAGAGCGTCCGCCATAGGAGTTGATGATGGGCGGGGCCGGGCAAGGTATCTTGTCCATCTCCTCGATCTCGGTCGCCACGTTGAAGAAGCTCTCGGCCCGCAGGAAGTAGCCATCGCGCGGCCGGCGCAGGCCTTTGGCGATGCGCAGGTACCCGTGCAGTACGGAGTGGGATTGCCGCGTGCCGAAGCTGAAGTTCTTCGACCCGCCCTCGGCGTTGAACCCCAGCGAGACTGCGATGGCTTCGAGCAGCGTCGATTTGCCCGAGCCGTTCTCGCCCACGAAGAAACTGACGTGCGGGTGCAGGTCGATCTGCTCCAGGTGGCGCACGACGGGCAGTGAAAAGGGGTACTGCTCGAACGACTCGACCTGGTCGCGGCGCAGGGTGATGCGGCTGACGTACTGGGATGAGATCATGGTTGCAGGCGCGTGGCAGCAGGGCGGGGCGTGGTGCGCAGCCATTTCCCTGGATGCGGGCCGCACAGGTGTTTGTTTTCAGCAAAACCTGCAGCAACACAGTCAGCCACTGGTCATGGCGCAAGAGTAACATTGGAGCCCCATCGGCATTCCATCACTGATTGTTGCTCGACCCACGCGCGCGCCCGCCAACCGCCAGCCTTTAACCCTCAGTGCACAGTCCCACACTCGTCATCCTCGCTGCCATCCTGTCTGCACTGGTCACCGCCGTGCTGTTTGCGATGTGGCACTTCAACAGGAATATTCCGGGCCTGAGGCTGTGGATGCTGTCGTATTTTTTCGCCTTCGTGTTCGGCGTGGGCTTGCTGGCGCGCGGGCAGTTGCCCGAGGTGGTGTCGGTGGTGTTCTCGCAGGCGTCGGTGTCGCTGGCGGCCTACCTCTGCCTGCTGGGCGCCCGTGCCTACATGGGGCGGCCTGCGGTGTCGCATGGCTATGCGGCAGTGGCCATCGGGACGCTGGTGCTGCTCGCGGTCTATTTCACCGTGGTGCGGCCGCATCTGGGCATGCGTTTCGTCTTTGCGGGCCTGGGGGCCGGGGTGTTCTTCCTGCTGACGGCCCGCACGCTGGCCCACGGGGGCATCGGGCTGGTGCCTGCGCGCTACATGTTCGCGGCGGCTGCCGGGGGGCATGGCCTGTTTCTGCTGCTGCGGCCGGTGCTGTTCACCCTGGGAGACGGCCCAGTGGACGGGCCGCTGAACGCGACCGTGGTGGCCCAGATCTCGCAGTTCGTGGTGCTGGAGTCCCTGGTGGCGCTGCTGCTGCTGGCCTTTGGCACGCTGATGCTGGCCAATGAATTCATCACCAGCGAACTGCGGCACCTGGCCGAGGTGGACCCGCTGACCAATGTGTTCAACCGCCGCGCCTTTCTGACCCTGCTGGACAAGGCCATGAGCCATGCCCAGCGCACGGCTGGGGGCGGGCCTCCTGTGCTGGTGATCGACCTGGACCACTTCAAGAAGGTCAACGACACCTGGGGCCACCAATGCGGCGACGAGGTGCTGCGCCACTTCGTGCTGCTGGCCAACCGCTGCCTGCGCCGTGAAGACGTGCTGGGCCGCCTGGGGGGAGAAGAATTCGCCATCGTGCTGCCCAACGCCGGCTACGAGGGGGCCCGCACCGTGGCCGAGCGCCTGTGCGCCATGGTCGCCGCACAGCCGATGCCCACAGCCCGGGGGCCGATTGCACTGACGGTCAGCATCGGAGTCACCCTGTGTACTCCGGGTGACGCGCCTGATGCGGCACTGCAACGTGCCGACGAGGCCATGTACCTGGCCAAGAAGCGCGGGCGCAACCGGGTGGAGGTGGTGCAGGCGCCCGAGAGGGCGGTGGCGGCCGCCAATGCCGTGCCCGCTCTCTGAGCATCGGGGCCCCGAGGGGCGCGAGGCCGGGGTGGTCACGCTCAGCCTGGCAGACCCATCGCCAGCGCGCTGATCACTCCGCCAGAAACCCCACGCTGCCCGGCCTGCCGGGCAAGGCCAGACTGGCCACGGGTGCGGGGCTGCTGGCGACCTTGCGGCCGCGCCGGTACACGGCCAGGCGGGCAGACCGCAGGCGAATGGCCTCGACCGGGTTGCGCGCATGCAGCAGCACGAAGTCGGCATGGCAGCCGGCGGCAAGCCCATAGCCTTCCAGGCCCAGCAGTTGTGCCGGGTTGGTGGTCACGGCCTCGAAGCACTGGCGCATGGCGGCCTGGCTGGTCATCTGGGCCACGTGCAGGCCCATGTGGGCGGCTTCGAGCATGTCGGCGCTGCCGCCGCCGTACCAGGGGTCCATCACGCAGTCGTGGCCAAAGGCCACGGTGAGGCCCGCAGCCATCAGCTCGGGCACGCGCGTCATGCCGCGGCGCTTGGGGTAGGTGTCGTGGCGGCCCTGCAGGGTGATGTTGATCAGCGGGTTGGCCACCACGCCCAGCTGCGCCTCGGCCATCAGCGGAATGAGCTTGCTCACGTAGTAGTTGTCCATGCTGTGCATCGACGTGAGGTGCGAGCCCGCCACGCGGCCGTGCAGGCCCAGGCGGTGGGTTTCGTGCGCCAGCGTCTCCACGTGGCGCGAAAGCGGGTCGTCCGACTCGTCGCAGTGCATGTCGACGCGCTTGCCCAGGCTGGCGGCCAGCTCGCACAGAATTCGCACGCTCTCGGCCCCCTGGGCCATGGTGCGCTCAAAATGGGGGATGCCGCCCACCACGTCCACGCCCAGGTCCAGCGCGCGTTTCAGGTTGTCGAGCCCGCCCGGCGAGCGCAGCACGCCGTCCTGCGGAAAGGCCACCAGCTGCAGGTCGAGGTAAGGCGCTACGCGCTGCTTCACGTCGAGCAGCGCACGCACCGGCAGCAGGCTCGGGTCGCTGGTGTCCACATGCGAGCGGATCGCCAGCAGGCCATGGGCCACGGCCCAGTCGCAGTACTGCAGCGCGCGCTGCACGATGGCCTCGTGCGTGAGCTGGGGCTTGAGCTCGCCCCACAGTGCAATGCCTTCGAGCAGGGTGCCGCTCTGGTTCACGCGCGGCTGGCCATAGCTCAGCGTGGAATCCATATGGAAATGCGCATCCACGAACGGCGGGCTGAGCAGCAGGCCGCCGGCGTCCACCGTCTCGTGCGCGGGGGCTGTGAGGCCCTCGGTCACTTCGGTGATGCGCCCGTCCTGCACGGCCACGGACATGTGGGTACGGCCGTCGGGCAGGGTGGCGTTGTGGATGAGCAGGTCGAGCATGGTGGGCAAAGCGTGGTTCGTGGCGGGTACCGCAGGGGGCTATTTTCTCGCGGATTCGACCCAGGGGCTCGGTGGCTGGCTTCAACGCCCTGGACGGGCCGTGTAGCGGTACACCCCGGGCCGGTGGTCGGCGTCGATGGCCACGCTGCGCAACTTGTCTTCGTGGCCCGAGTTGGCGCGCGCCGTGATGCGGATGCCGGTGCGCGTAGCGCGGCAGGTAATGTGGGTCAGGGTGATCTCGGCGTGGTCGTTGTTGAGTTCGCGGATGCTCTGGGTATGCACCGCCTGCAGCGTGCCGTTGTCGTCACGCTGCATCCACTGCAGGTACAGAAACGACTGCGCGTACTGCGAGCCATGCACGATGCGGTAAACCCCCTCGTTCTTGCGCGTGGGCCACTGGCCGCAGACCTGCACCCAGTCCACCGCGTCGGCGGTGGCAAAGCGTTCGTAGGGCACATCCATGCCCAGGGCATGGGCGGGCGCGTTGCAGACCAGTGCCAGCGCGGCCAGCCAACTCCTTGCCGCGCTCACCGCTCGCCCTTGCGGTAGGGCTTCATCAGCGCCTGCGGATACGCCGCCTTACGCGCCACCAGCACCAGGGCCAGGATGGACAGCAGGTAAGGCAGCATCAGGTAGACCTGGTAGGGCAGCCAGGCATCGCCCGCCTGCTGCAGGCGCAGTTGCAGTGCATCGAAGAAAGCAAACAGCAGGGCGCCCAGCAGCGCCTTGCCCGGCCGCCACGAGGCAAACACCACCAGCGCCACGCAGATCCAGCCGCGCCCGTTGACCATGTTGAAGAAAAAAGCGTTGAACGCCGACAGCGTGAGGAACGAGCCCGCCACCCCCATGAGTGCCGAGCCCGCCACGATGGCGCCGGTGCGCGTGGCCGCGACCGACAGGCCCTGGCCTTCGGCCGCCTGCGGGTTCTCGCCCACCATGCGCACCGCCAGGCCCAGCGGCGTGCGCATGAGCACCCAGGCCAGCAGTGGCACCAATGCCAGCGCCAGCAAGGTGAGCGGCGTCTGCGCCGAGAGGATGGGGATGCCCAGCCATTCCATGGGCGCGAAGGGCTCGATGGTGGGCGGTGTGTTCACTTTGGGAAAGCTCACGCGGTAGCCGTAGTAGCTGAGCGCCGTGGCCAGCAAGGTGATGCCCAGCCCCGACACATGCTGCGACAGCGCCAGCCCCACGGTGAGCCAGGCATGCAAGAGCCCGAATATTGCGCCCGTGAGCGCTGCCACCAGCACCCCCGTCCACAGGCCGTAGCCGGCATACACCGCCAGCCAGCCCGTGAAGGCGCCCGCGACCATGATGCCCTCGATGCCCAGGTTGAGCACACCGGCGCGCTCGCACAGCAGCACCCCGAGCGTGCCCAGGATGAGCGGCGTGGCCACGCGCAGGGTGGCGATCCAGAAGGCCGGATTGGCCAGGATGTCGAGCAGTTCGGTCATTTCCACTTCACCCGGTACTGTGTGAGCAGGGTGGCGACGAGCACTGCAATGAGCGACGTGGCGACGATCACATCGGCGATGTAGGTGGGCACGCCCACCGCGCGGCTCATGCTGTCGGCGCCCACGAGCACGCCGGCCACGAAGGTGCCGGCCGCGATCACGCCCAGCGGATGCAGACCGGCCAGCATGGCGATGACGATGCCGCTGTAGCCATAGCCCGGTGACATGTCGAGCGTGACGTAGCCCGTGCGGCCCGCCACCTCGATGGCACCGGCCAACCCCGCCAGGCCGCCCGACAGCAGGGCCACCAGCACGACGGTGCGGGTGATGGGCACGCCGGCAAAGGCCGCAGCGCGCGCATTGGCGCCCGCCGCGCGGATGTCGAAGCCCGGCACCGTGCGCCGCAAAATGGCCCAGAGCATGAGCGCAAGCCCGATGGCCCACAGCAGCCCCGTGTGCAGGCGCGTCTGCGGCACCAGCTTGGACAGTTCCATGTCACCCTGCAGCGCCACGCTCTGCGGCCAGCCCATGGAGAGCGGGTCCTTCATGGGCCCGTCGAGCAGGGCCGAGACCAGCAGCAGGGCGATGAAATTGAGCAGCAGCGTGGTCACCACCTCATCCACCCCCAGGCGCGACTTCATCAGTGCCGGGCCCAGCAGCAGCAGGGCCCCGGCCAGGGCCGCTGCTAGCATCATGAGTGGGAACAGCAGCCAAGGCGACCATTCCAGCCCCGTGCCGCCATGCAGGCCGCCCACGGCCACGGCGGCCAGCGCGCCGGCATAGAGCTGCCCCTCGGCCCCGATGTTGAACAGCCGGGCGCGGAAGGCCACGGCCGCGGCCAGCCCGGTCAGGATCAGCGGCGTGGCGCGCGTGAGCGTTTCGGTCAGCGCAAAGACCGAACCGAACGCGCCTTGCACCAGCAGCCCATAGGTGCGGCCCACGGGCGCGCCGGCCCACAGCACCAGCAGGCCGCTGATGAGCAGGGTGAACACCACGGCGCCCACCGGGGCGGCCACGTAGGCGGCCGGGGAGATGTGGTTGCGTTTTTCAAGCCGCATGGGTCATCGCGTGTTGGGGTGTGGAATGCATCGGACTACCATGCGTGGAGCAAAGACAGGGCTCGCGTTGCGCTGGGCCGCCAACAAGGAGAGGGACATCATGCAAGACCTGGTGCGGGGATGGGCTGAGCGCATCGCCATTGCGTTTGCGCGCGGCATGCCCAGGCGGCATCTGCTGCTGTGCGGTGCGCTGGCGCTGGTGGGCGCCGAGGCCACGGCGCAACCACGGCCTGGCGTGGAGCCGGCAACGGCTGCATCGACCGCTGCGCTGGACCTGCCATTGAAAAACGAGGCCGAATACACGGCCCGGCTCAATGCCGACCTCCAGGCGGCGCATGAGGATCGAGAGCGGCGCAGGGAGCGGGCGCGGTGGATTTCCGCAGCTTGTGTGTCGGGCCTGGTGATCGGCTTTGCCGCATTGTCCGGCTGGGCGCTGCGCAGCCGCCAGCCCCGGGTGGTGCGGCTCAGCCGCCTGGCGCTGTGGACGCCGTGCCTGCTGCTGGCCAGCGCCTGGTTCTTTCCCTGGTCGCTGTACGCCGCCGCTGCATTGGCCCCGGTCTTTGCCGTGGTGTGGTGGAAAAGGGCACTGCCCTGGTGGGAACTGGGCGTGGCCTCGGCGCTGTACCTGCCAGCCCTGGTGTTCACCTGGCTTGTCTTCAGAGCCTTGGCTGGCATGGGTGGCGGGTAAGGGGCAAGGCGCTGCATCGGCAGCTGCGCGCTCATGGGGCGCCCTCCGCATTTTTCGCAGCCCCTGCCATGGCCAGGCCTATCGCTTCGCGGCTCCAGGCCTGTGCAGGCTGGGTGGGGGTGAGATGCCCCTCGTGCATCACCGCCACGCGGTCACCCAGTGCCAGCACTTCGTCGAGGTCGTCCGAGATCAGCAGCACGGCGGCACCGCCGTCGCGCGCGTTGATGAGCTGCTGCTGCACGAAGGTGACGGCGCCGATGTCCAGGCCCCAGGTGGGCTGGTGGGCCACGATGAGGCGCGGCGCAGGGGCGCTTTGGGTGGCGTCGTAGGGCGGCAGCAGGGCGCGGCCCAGGATGAGTTTTTGCATGTTGCCGCCCGAGAGCGCGCGGGCCGGGGTGTCGGGCCCGCCACCGCGCACGTCGAAGGTCTCGGCCACGCGCTGGGCGTGCTGGCGCGCAGCGCCGCGCTTGACCCAGAAACCGCGGAACCACGGGTGGGCGAACCAGTGGCTGCGCAGGCGCTCGGACACGGCGTTCTCCCACACCGGCAGGTCGCCCACCACGCCCACGGCATGGCGGTCCTCGGGGATGCGGGCCACGCCCTGGTTCACCACCCAGGCCGGCCGGGCCTGCAGCGGCACGCCGAGCAGCGTGACCTGGCCGGCCGTGGCGGCGCGCACGCCGCACAGCAGGTCGGCCAGCGCCACCTGGCCATTGCCCGAGACACCGGCGATGGCGACGATCTCGCCTGCGTTCAGGGTGAGCGATACGCCCTGCAGTCGGTCGCGCCCGGTGGGAGCGGTGGATACATCAGCCAGTGTGCATACCGGCGCGCCCACGCTTTTGGCGGGCCTGCGTTCGCTGGCCTCGATGGCATGGCCCACCATCCACTGGGCCAGCTGCCCTTGCGTGGTGCCCTGTGCGGGTGCCTCGGCCACCAGCCGGCCCTGGCGCAGCACGGCCACGCGGTGCGACACGCGCAGCACCTCAGCGAGCTTGTGGCTGATGAAGATGATGGACAGGCCCTGGGCCACCATCTGCGACAGGGTGGCGAACAGGGCCTCGCTCTCCTGCGGGGTGAGCACGGCGGTGGGCTCGTCCAGGATGAGGATGCGCGCGCCCCGGTACAGGGCCTTGAGGATCTCGACCCGCTGGCGCTCGCCCACCGAGAGGCTGCCCACGCGCGCCTCGGGTTGCACCGGCAGGCCGAACCGGGCGGACACGGCCAGCAGCTTCTCGCGCGCGGCGCCGCGGCGCGAGAACGGCTGCCACAGCGGCTCGCTGCCCAGCAGCACGTTGTCCAGCACGGTGAGGTTGTCGGCCAGCGTGAAGTGCTGGTGCACCATGCCGATGCCGGCGGCCAGCGCCGCGCGCGGCTGGCCCGGGGGCAGGGGCTGGCCGAAAACCTCGATGTGGCCCTCGTCGGCCACATAGTGCCCGAACAGGATGGACATCAGCGTGGACTTGCCCGCGCCGTTCTCGCCCAGCAGGGCCAGCACCTCGCCGCGCGCCAGCGTGAGGCCGATACCATCATTGGCCACCAGCTTGCCGAAGCGCTTGGTGATGCCGGTGAGGCGCAGGACGGTGTCAGCAGGCTCCATGGACAGTGCTACTTCCAAGCTGCGAGAAATGCCTGCAACACCTTGGCCGAGTTGGCGGCCGCCAGGTGCATGAAGGTGTCCATCTCGTTGGCGCCGTCGCCGCCGCCCGCCAGGTCGCTCAGCGAGCGGAAGGCGATGTAGGGCACGCCGTTGCTGTGCGCCACCATGGCGGTGGCGGCGGTCTCCATGTCGAGCACATTGGCCTCGAAGGTCTTGAACGCGTATTCGCGGAAGGCCTTGTTGTCCACGAAGGCCTGGCCCGACACGCCGTTGCCGCCCACCACCATGCGTGGGCGCTCCTTCAGGCAGTGGCTGGCGTGGCAGTGTTCCAGCGGCACGGCGCCCAGGCCATTGGCCACGGCCAGCATGCGCGGGTCGGCCTCGAACCAGAATTTCTGCGTGACCTTTGGGTTGGCAGCCGAGCGCACCTCCACCGGGCGCGGGTGCATCATGCCGAAGGCGGGCAGGGTGAGCTCGGCCTGCATCCAGCCCGGGGCCGTGTACTTGCCCGGCTGGTCTTCGCGCGCCATCAGCCATTCCAGGTACTGGCCCCAGCGCGCGGGCACGGTCACGTCGCCGATGTGCAGGCCCGGGTTCACGCCGCCGGCAATGCCGGAAAAGACGATGTGGCTGACGTTGAAACGGTCCAGCACCAGTTGCGTGTTCATGGCCGCATTGGTCATGCTGATACCCGAGAGGAACACCACCACGGGCTTGCCCTGCAGCGTGCCGGTGGTGAACTCCACGCCGTTGACGCTGTGCTTGACCGGCTGCTGCACTTGGGGCAGCAGCACGGTGAGTTCGGGCGCGAAGGCTGAGATCACGGCAATGCGTGGTGTGCTGTCAAGGCGCGTGCCCTGGGCTGCGGGGATGGCGGAACAGCCCGCCAGCGCACCTGCCAGGGCCAGGGTTCCGAGCAGTTGGGCGATACGGGGGAGCAGGGCGGTGAGGGTCATGGGCAGCAGATGAAGGCAAGGCAGGCGCCAATGAAAAGGGCCACCGCGGTGAGGTGGTGGCCCGGATGATGGTGGGGGTGCCATGGCACCCGCAACTTCTTACTTGGCCGTGGACTTGGGCTGGCTGTCGTCCACCTTCACGGTGAACTTGCCGGCCAGGATGTCGGCTTCCTTGGCCTTGACCTTGGCCACGATGTCGGCCGGCACCTTCTTCTCGAAGGTGCCCAGGGGCGCGAGCTCCGAGCCCTTGTGCTTCATCATCGAGTACGGGCCGTAGTCCTCGGGTGTGAACTTGCCTTCCTTGACCAGCTTGAGCGCGCGGTCGATGCTGGGCTCCATGTGCCACAGGGCCGAAGCGACCACCGTGTCGGGGTACTTGTCCTGCGTGTTGATCACATTGCCAATGGCCAGCTTGCCCTTTTCCTTGGCGGCATCGCTCACGCCGAAGCGCTCGGCGTACAGCACGTCGGCGCCCTTGTCGATCATGGCGAAGGTGGCTTCCTTGGCCTTTGGTGGGTCGAACCAGCTGTTGATGAAGCTGATGGTGAACTCCACCTTTGGGTTCACTTCCTTGGCGCCGGCCATGAAGGCGTGCATCAGGCGGTTCACCTCGGGGATGGGGAAACCTCCCACCATGCCGATCTTGTTGCTCTTGGTCATGCCGCCGGCCACCATGCCCGACAGGTAGGCCGGCTCCTGGATGTAGTTGTCGAACACGCTGAAATTGGGCGCCTGCGGCTTGCCCGAGGAGCCGAGCAGGAAGGACGTCTTGGGGAAATCCTTGGCCACCTTGCGGGCGGCGGCTTCCACCGCGAAGGCCTCGCCCACGATGAGCTGGTTGCCGCCGGTGGCGTACTCGCGCATCACGCGCTCGTAGTCGGCGTTGGTCACGTTCTCGCTGGACTTGTATTCGATCTCGCCGCGCGCCTCGGCCGCCTTGAGCGCCTTGTGGATGCGGCTCACCCACTGCTGCTCATAGGGCACCGTGTAGATCGCCGCCACCTTGGTCTTGGCCTGCGCCATGGCCGCGCCGGGCGCCAGCCCGATCATGGCCGACAGCGCCAGCGAGGTGGAGAACAGGTGGCCGGTGAAGATGCGGCGTGAGGTCATGGGGTGATTCCTTCTTCGGATGGAGGATGGGCGATCGGATCTGGCGTTGTCTCAAGCAATTTGTGCGCCAATGGATGGCAGGCGCTGGCATGGAGTCTGCCAGAAGAAAGCCACCAGTTGGTAAAAATTCGCACCGGCTTGGGGCGTAAAAAAGCCGCCGCGGGAAAGACATCTCTGCAGCGGCTTCTGGGATTAGCCCTGTGTCCAGAGCGGCTAACAAAGCTCAGCGAAGCGGTTCTGGCTAGGCGCTGAGCCGCAGGCAGTACGTTAGTACGACAAGGCTCAGCAACGACGCCAGAAGAGTTTTGTTGGCTGCTCTTACTTGGTGCCAAAAATGCGGTCGCCGGCATCGCCCAGGCCCGGCAGAATGTAGCCATGGTCGTTGAGCTCGCGGTCGATGGCGGCGGTGAAGATCGGCACGTCCGGGTGCGCCTTCTGCAGCGTGGCAACGCCTTCGGGGGCGGCCAGCAGGCACACGAACTTGATGGAGCGGGGGTTGAGCTTCTTGAGCCGGTCGACGCAGGCGGCGGCCGAGTTGCCGGTGGCCAGCATGGGGTCGACCACGATGATGTCGCGCTCGTCCATCTCGGACGGCATCTTGAAGTAGTACTCCACCGGCTGCAGCGTGGCCGGGTCACGGTACAGGCCGATGTGGCCCACGCGCGCGCCAGGCACCACAGTGAGCATGCCGTCGAGGAAACCGTTGCCCGCGCGCAGGATGGAGACCAGCACCAGCTTCTTGCCGTCGATCACCTGACCGGTCATGGTCTCCAGCGGGGTTTCGATCTCGATGTCCTGCAGCGGCATGTCGCGCGTGACCTCGTAGGCCATGAGCGTGCTCAGCTCGCCCAGCAGGCGGCGAAAGCTGTTGGTGCTGGCGTCCTTCTTGCGCATCAGCGTGAGCTTGTGCTGGACGAGGGGGTGCTTGATGACGGTGACGTTGCTGTTGGTAGCGGTGCTCATGGCGCGGCCTTTGTTATGCGGATGTGAATGAATAGAGGTGGTGGTATTTTGACGCCCCTTCGGGCCTCCGGGCGTGGAAACTGGCAAGGCCACATGCCAGGGACCCCGTGGATCCGGCTTTGCCGGGCCACTGGGGTCGCCCCCTTGAGGGGGAGGCGACGCAGTCGCTTCGGGGGGAATCAATCCGCCAGAAAGCGCGCGTACCTTGCCATGTCCACGTTGCCCCCGCTGATGAGGATGCCGACCTTTGCGCCATGCACGTCCACGCTGCCATGCCGTGCGCCGGCAAAGGCCAGCGCGCCCGTGGGTTCCACCACCAGCTTCATGCGCTCGGCAAAGAAGCGCATGGCCTCGACCAGTTGCTCGTCGGTGGCGGTGACGATGTCTTCCGCGAGGCGCTGGATGATGGGAAAGGGGATCTGCCCGAGCGAGCGGGCCTGTGCGCCATCGGCAATCGTGTGCGGCGTGGGGATCTGCACCAGCTGTCCGCTGCGCAGCGATTGCTGGCCGTCGTTGCCGGCCTCGGGCTCCACGCCCACCACGCGGCAGCGCGGCGCCAGGGCCTCGCTCGCCAGCAGGCTGCCGGCCAGCAGGCCGCCGCCGCCCACGCAGACGAAAAGGTAATCGAGGTCGGGTATCTCCTCCAGGAATTCCTTGGCGGCAGTGCCCTCGCCGGCGATCACGTGCGGGTGATCGAAGGGCGGCACCAGCGTCATGCCGCGCTCCTGGGCCAGCCTCTGGCTGATGGCCTCGCGGTCCTCGGTGTAGCGGTCGTAGGTGACGACCTGGGCGCCGTACTCGCGCGTGGCGGCCATCTTGGTGGTGGGTGCGTCCTCGGGCATCACGATCAGGGCTGGCATGTCCAGCAGCCGGGCCGACAGCGCGATGGCCTGCGCATGGTTGCCGGCCGAGAAGGCCAGCACGCCGCGCTTGCGCTGTTCGTCGCTGAACTGCGAGAGGGTGTTGTAGGCCCCGCGGAACTTGAACGAACCCGTGCGCTGCTGGTTTTCGCACTTGAAGAACACCTGCGTGCCCAGCAGCGCGTCGGCCATGTTGGAGCGCAGCACGTGCGTGCGGTGGGCCACGCCAGCGAGCCGCTGTGCGGCAGAAACAACATCCGCGTAGGTGGGCGGGGCAAGGCTGGCGTTGCTCATAGTGGAATCTTTCGGGGATGAACGGGCTCAACTATTCCATCCATCATAAAACTGCCTGACTTTTGGCCACAGGGGGCGCGCAAGGCCCAGAAACAGGGCATGCCCCGCTATGAATATTGATGCCTGTGTCCCTGGGGCATGGATATACTGCCCTTTTTCCCGACTTTCCCCAAGAGCCCACCATGTCCATTTCCCGCCGTATTGCCACCCTGGGCCTCGGCCTGGCCGCCTCGTTCGGCGTTTCCCTGGCCGCCCAGGCACAGACCCGCGAGCTCACCGTGGCCTCCAGCGCGACCTATGCGCCGTTCGCGTTCGAGAACAAGGACAAGCAGATCGTCGGCTTCGACATCGACATCATCAACGCCATCGCCAAGCACCAGAACCTCAAGATCAAGGTCGTGAACACGCCCTGGAGCGGTATCTTTGCGGCGCTCAACAATGGCGACGTGGACCTGGTGATCTCGGGCGTGACCATCAACGACAAGCGCCGCCAGAGCTATGACTTCTCGGCCCCGTACTTCGCGGCCCACCAGCTCATCGCTGTCGCCAAGGGCAGCACCGTGGCCTCGCTCAAGGACCTGGCGGGCAAGAAGATCGCCGTGGTGAATGCCTCCACGGCCGACGACGTGGCCTCGCGCGAATTCGGCAAGACCAGTGCCAACATCCGCCGCTTCGAGAGCACGCCGCTCATCATCTCCGAACTGGCTGGCGGCGGTGTGGATGCGGCCATCGGCGACAACGGCGTGATTGCCTACCGCGTGAGCCAGAATGCGGCGCTCAAGACGGTGGAAGACCCATCCTTCCCCGAAGAAGGCTTCGGCATCGTCGTCAAGAAGGGCGACAAGGCCCTGCAGGACAAACTCAACGCCGGCCTGGCTGCCGTGCGCGCCGATGGCAGCTATGGCGAGATCTACAAGAAGTGGTTCGCAAAAGAATACAAAGGCCGCTGAGCCGGGTTTCGATGGAGTCACTTGCAGCGGCCGCCATGCGGCCGCTTTTTTGTTTTCCGACGGGTGGCTGCGTGAGTGGCCGTGAAAGAGGGGAGAAAACGCATGGAACAACCCGAATTGTGGTTTGGCTGGTTCCGGCCAGACATCCTGGTGGAGTACCGCGAGCTGTTCTTCAAGGGCGCGTGGATGACCCTGTGCATGACGGTGGTCTGTGTGCTGATGGGCGGCAGCTGGGGCCTGGTGCTGGCCCTGGCCCGGCTGGCGCAGGCGCGCCATGCGCCGTGGAACTGGGTGTGCCGCTTTCTGCTGCGCTGGCCGTCCACGGTGTATGTGAGCTTCTTTCGCGGCACACCGCTGTTCGTGCAGATTTTGCTCATGCATTTTGCGGTGATGCCGCTGTTCATCCACCCGGTGTCGGGCCTGCTGGTGGACGGCGACCTGGCGCGCACCCTCAAGCAGGAGCATGGCGCGCTGATCTCGGGCATCGCGGCGCTCACGCTGAATTCTGCCGCCTACATCTCGGAGGTGTTCCGCGCAGGCATCCAGTCCATCTCGCGCGGCCAGTCCGACGCCGGGCGCTCGCTGGGGCTCACACCCCTGCAGGTGCTGCGTTACGTGGTGCTGCCCCAGGCCCTTCGTCGCATGCTGCCGCCGCTGGGCAACAACATGATCGCGCTGCTCAAGGACACCTCGCTGGTCTCGGCCATCGGCCTGGCCGAGATGGCCTACGCCGCGCGCACCGTGGCCGGCGCCTATGCGCGCTACTGGGAGCCGTACCTGGCCATCTCGCTGGCCTACTGGTGCATGACGCTGGCGCTGACCACCTTGCTGCGCCGGCTGGAGCACCACATGGCGCGCAGCGAGCGCAGTTAGCCCAGCTCTGAAAACCGCTGCAGGGGGGTGAGGGCAGGGAAGTCGCCCGCGCGCTTTTGCTTCATCGCCGTGACCGACTCCTGCACGTGGCGGTTGCTCCAGATCGCGCCCTGCAGCCAGCCCATCTGGCGCAGGCTGTCTTCCACCGAGTGGTCGCGCGCATAGTTCACGGCCTGCTTGGTGCCCCAGATGGCCACGGGCGGCTTGCTGGCGATCTCCTGGGCGCACTGCAGGGCAGCAGCCAGCATGCCCTCCTGCGTGTCGAAGACCTCGTTGACCAGGCCGTAGCCCAGCGCTTTCTGGGCGGGCATGCGCCGGCCGGTGTAGGCCAGCTCCTTGACCACGCCCATGGGCACCAGCTTGGGCAGGCGCTGCAGGGTGCCCACATCGGCCACCATGCCGATGTTGATCTCCTGGATGCAGAAGAAGGCGTCGGCCGTGGCGTAGCGGATGCAGGCCGCCGTCACCATGTCCACCGCGCCACCGATGCAGCCGCCATGGATGGCCATGATCACCGGGATGCGCAGTTCCTCCAGGCGGGTGAAGGTGTGCTGCATGTCGGTCAGCAGGTCGAAGATGGCGGCGCGGCCTTCGGGGCTCTGGTCGTCCATGGTGATGGCGCCGCCGAAGGTCTCGAGCGCCATGCCCGCGCTGAAGTGCCTTCCGGTGCTGCTGATGACCAGCGCGCGCGCCTCGCCAGCCTGGTGCAGATGCACCAGCACCGCATCCAGCTCGCGCCAGAAGGTGGGGTGCATGGTGTTCATGGCCTCGGGCCGGTTCATCACCAGGTGGGCCACATGGCCGGCGGTGGTCAGGGAGAAGCAGGTAAGGGTGGGAGCAGCAGTGTTCATGGGCGAACACTGTAGGCCCCGCGCCCGCGCCGTCAAGGTCGCGTGTGCGACTGTGGATGGGTGGGTGCGGGTTTGCCCCTATCTGCGCTGTGGCAGAGGGGGGCAGGGCGGGGTCAGCCGTCCGTGGTTTCGGTGGCGTCGGCGATCTCGGGCACGGGCAGGCGGCTGGCCAGGATCTTGTCGATGGTCTTGCCGTCCATGTCCACCACCTCAAGCTTCCAGCCCTCCCACTCCACTGTGTCGGTCACTTTGGGCAGGCGGCCGGTGAGCAGCATGATCATGCCGCTCAGGGTGTGGTAGCGGCCGCGCTCTTCCTCGGGCACGGCGTCCAGGTTCAGCCGGTCCTTGAGCTCGGGCACGGGGATGTGGCCGTCCAGCAGCCAGCTGCCATCTTCACGCTGCAGCGCCCACGAGGTCTCGGGGTCGCGCGGCTGGAACTCGCCGGTGATCGCCTCGATCAGGTCCTGCAGCGTGACGATGCCCTGCACCTCGCCGTACTCGTCGATCACGAAGGCCATGTGTACGTCCGACAGACGGAAGTTGTCCAGCAGCTCCATGCCGGTGATGGTCTCGGGCACGTACAGCGCCGTCTGCAGCGGCTGGTCGGTCAGGCCGTGTGCCTTGTCGCGGATGGTGCGCGAGAGCCACTGGCGCGCGTTGAGCACGCCACGGATGTTGTCCATGCCGCCGCGCACCACGGGGAAGCGGGCGTGGTCCGACTCCTCGATGCGCTGCAGGTTTTCTTCGAAGGACAGGTCCAGGTCCAGGCAGACCACGTCGCCGCGCGGCACCATGAGCGAGCCGATCTGGCGGTCGTCCAGGCGGAACACGTTGCGCACCATGGTGTGCTCGTGCGATTCGATCACACCGGCCGTCGTGCCTTCGACCAGCATGGCGTGGATCTCCTCTTCGGTCACCGGGCTGCCGCTGGTCTCCTTGACACCCAGCAGGCGCAGCAGTGTGCGCGTGGAGGTGGACAGCAGGATGACGAAGGGCTTGGTCGCCACCGCCAGGAAGTTGATGGGTCGCGAGACCAGGCGCGCAAAGGTCTCGGGGTGCGACTGGCCAATGCGCTTGGGCACCAGTTCGCCCACGACGATGGAGAAGTAGGTGATCAGCACCACCACCAGGCCCGTGGCGGCATAGCCACCATAGGGGGCGGGCACGCCCATGGCCGCCAGCCAGGTGGCCAGCGGGGCTGCCAGGGCGGCCTCGCCCACGATACCGTTGAGCACGCCGATCGAGGTGATGCCGATCTGGATGGTGGAGAGAAAGCGGGTGGGGTCTTCGCCCAGCTTCACGGCGGCGGCAGCGCCGCTATCGCCCTCATCAATCAGCTTTTGCAGCCGTGCCTTGCGTGCAGTGACCAGAGCGATCTCTGACATGGCGAACAGCCCGTTCAAAAGGATGAGGGCGAACAGTATTGCGATTTCCATAGACAGGGGACACACGGTCCCCTTGAAGTTCAGAAGCTGTCCATTGTAGGGGTGTGGTTATTGCCGTGGTCGGCAACGGTTATCCAGCCGGCAGGCGCCGTCAGTTTTCCGTCATGGCGTTCTCAGTCGCCCCCACCACCGCCGCAGCCACCACCGCCGCAACTGCCCCCATCGCTCCCGCCGTCGCTGCTGCTGCTGGAATGGTCGGCTCCGCCAAAATCGTCCGAGCTGCCGCTGTGGCTGCCATCGGAAAAGCTGGTGCCGCAGTAGGTGCCGCTGCCATCGCCGCCCGCAGCGTTCTTGGCCAAAATGCTGCTGCAGTCGGGCAGGTAGGTGAAGCCGCCGGCAATCGCCATCTTGGCGTCCAGCGCAAACAGCAGCGGCAGCCGGCTCGGTGCCTTGGGGTTGATGGCCTCGTCCTTGCAGGCCCAGAACCATGCGCGGCGCAGGCCGTCGTTGTTCTTGGCCTTGGTGCCCAGGGCTTCGGCAGGGGTGTGGTGCAAAAAGAAGCCCAGCGCGTTGTGGCACCAGGTCTTGTAGGCCTGGGTGTGCAGGATGAAGTCGTGCCAGAGCGCATCCACGGCCTTCGAAGGCATGGCCACGAACTGCTTGCGGCTGCGCATGCAGGCCATGAAAAACTGGCGCAGCCCGCGCTCCACCAGTTCGCAGTCTTTTTGGCTGAGGTGCGGGTAGGTCTCGCGCAGCTTGCGCTTCAAATACGCGGGCAGGCGCGCCTCGCGGATGTAGCGCTCGCGCACCGTGCGCGTCCACTGCACGACGATGGCGGTGACCGCCACGGTACACACCAGGTAGATGGCCCAACGCCAGTTGGGCCGCAGCAGCCCCATGAAGGCGGCCACGCATGCCAGGGCCCAGAGGGCGATGGCCAGTTGCACCACGTTGCCGCCGTAGCGCACCAGCAGCCTGTCGATCTTGCCCATCGTTTCCCCCTTTGTTATGTGTCTGTTTTCCGGGGTTGTACCTCTTTTTCGGGGAGCTGATGTGACTATTTTTAGAGTGTGCTCACCGCTTCCTGCCGCCGAAGACGCTGCCCAGCACGCCACGCAGGATTTCCTTGCCCAGCGAGGTGCCCATGGTGCGCACGGCCGACTTGGCCATGGTCTGCGCCAGGCCATCGCGCTTGCCGCCGCGCGGGCCGGTGGAGCCGAACAGCACGTCGTTCAGGCCGCCCAGCAGGCCGCCGCCTTCGTCGGCGGGCGCTGCCACGGCGCCGCCCTTGCCGGCAGGGGCCTGGGCGGTGCCGGCATCGGCCGTGCGGCCCTTGAGCTTTTCATAGGCCGATTCGCGGTCCACCACCTTTTCGTACACCCCCGCCACGAGCGAACTGGCCATCAGCGCCTGGCGCTGCTGCGGCGTGATGGGGCCGAGCTGGCTGCCCGGGGGCAGCACAAACACGCGCTCGGTCACGCTCGGACGGCCCTTGGCGTCGAGAAAACTGATCAGTGCCTCGCCCACGGCCAGTTCGGTGATGGCGGTCTCGATGTCCAGGCCCGGCTTTTGCCGCATGGTGGTGGCCGTGGCCTTTACGGCCTTCTGGTCGCGCGGCGTGAAGGCGCGCAGCGCATGCTGCACGCGGTTGCCCAGTTGGGCCAGCACGCTGTCGGGGATGTCCAGCGGGTTCTGCGTCACGAAATACACACCCACGCCCTTGGAGCGCACCAGGCGCACCACCAGTTCGATGCGCTCGACCAGCACCTTGGGCGCTTCGTTGAACAAGAGGTGGGCCTCGTCGAAGAAGAACACCAGCTTGGGCTGCTCGGGGTCGCCGATCTCGGGCAACTGCTCGAACAGCTCGGACAGCATCCACAACAGGAAAGTGGCATACAGGCGCGGCGAATTCATGAGCTTGTCGGCCGCCAGGATGTTGACCACGCCGTGGCCGTCCACCGTCTGCATGAAGTCCTGGATGTCGAGCATGGGCTCGCCGAAGAACTGCGTGCCGCCCTGCTGCTCGATCTGCAGCAGCCCGCGCTGGATGGCGCCCACGCTGGCCGCGCTCACGTTGCCGTACTCGGTCGTGAATTCCTTGCTGTTGTCTCCCACATACTGCAGCATGGCGCGCAGGTCCTTGAGGTCCAGCAGCAGCATGCCGTTGTCGTCGGCGATCTTGAACACCAGGTTGAGCACGCCCAACTGCGTCTCGTTGAGGTTGAGCATGCGCCCGAGCAGCAGCGGCCCCATGTCCGACACCGTGGCACGCACCGGGTGGCCCTGTTCGCCGAACACGTCCCAGAGCGTGGTGGGGCAGGCCAGGGGGGCGGGCAGGTCCAGCCCCCGCTCCTTGAGCGTGGCGGCCAGCTTCTCGCCGATCTTGCCGGGCTGGCTGGCGCCGGTGAGGTCGCCCTTCACGTCGGCCATGAACACCGGCACGCCGATGCGCGAGAAATTCTCGGCCAGCGTCTGCAGTGTCACCGTCTTGCCGGTGCCCGTGGCTCCCGTGATCAGCCCATGGCGGTTGGCCAGGCCCGGGAGCAGGTGGCATTCGGTGGTGTCGTGCTTGGCAATCAGGAGTGGTTCGGCCATGGTCGGTTCCCGCATCGTTGTGTGTACTGATTCGATAGCATAGAGGACAAAAGAGGGGGAGGTTCCGTGATGGTGATCTGCGAGCAGAAATGGAGTGCGCTTTTTCATGCCGTGCGGCAAAGGTGGGCAGGCCTGTTGGTCGTGAGCGTTTGCAGCTTTGCCTCCGGTGGAGTTGAGGCTGGTAGCCCTGGGCACCAGGGGCCGCGGCTGGACAGCATTGCGTATGTGCTGTCCAACCCCGAGATCGTCTTTGCTGCGGGGGACGGAGTTTTTAGGTCGACCGATGGTGGTGCCTCCTGGGTGGGGCTGAAGACTCCCGCCGCGGTGGGTGGGGTTGTGACCGATCCGCACCAGCCCGGACGGGTCGTTGCCGTTCCGCGCGGCATGACCCCTGGGGCTGGTGACTACCTGGAGTCGCTGGACAGTGGCGAGACTTGGTTGCACAAGAGCATCGTGCCAAGGTCACTGGATGTCCAGGGATTGGCCTCTCCCCGCTTGCTCATGCATCCGTCACGGCCCGGTGTGTGGCTCGCCTATGGCTATGGAATGGACAGGCTGTGGGTGACACAGAACGCCGGGACATCGTGGGAGGCCAGCCCCGATCTGGATCTTGCGCGGACAAGGGTCAACCTGGCCGTCACGCGGGAAGCGTTCTACGTACATTCATCCGTGGAGGTCTGGCGATCGGAAGATGGCAAGGACTGGGGCCCGACAGGATTCCCTGACGGCCAGGAGCTGTGGGCCATGAAGGCCCTGTCGGGGGATCGCGTGGCTGTGGCATCCCCCCAGGGTTGGTGGCTGAGGTCCGCTTCCGGCGTCTGGGGGCCTGGGCCTTCTTCCCCCAAGGGCCATTCTGCAAACCCGCTGCCTGCCGGGCAGACAGGCCCCCACCCGAGTGCCATGGGCCGCCATTGCGCGCCCGTGCAGTCACCTGCCGATGCTGCATACCTGATCGCGAACTGCTCGGTAGGCAGTTCCATGTCGATTCCGTTCAGTACCCGGTTGCATAGCTTTGATTCCGGTGCGAGCTGGTCGCGTATCGGCGGGGAGGGGCTGCCCGACAGTTGGTATCCGAGCGTGATTGCGCCGCATCCGCGCGATTCGAGGATATTGCTCATGGCCTGGGCATCGGGCCGTGTCTTCCGTTCGCACGACCATGGCGCGACGTGGGTGGCTTCGGATGCGGGAGTGCGCATTCCGCGTTCCGTGGAGTACATGGATGAGGGGTCCATCGACGCGATCCCGGCGCTGGAGTACCCGCGTGAGACCCGGATCAACCAGGCGGTCATTGCCGACGACCTGGCAGCCGTTCGGCAACTTGCGGCGGCTGGCGCCGATCTGAACGAGCGCGGGCCTGCAGGGCTTTCGGCGATGGAATGGGCGCTCATGCTCGGAGCGCATGTGGACAGACCCAGGCGAGGGGACACGATGTACTGGGCGCTGCGCGGGCTGGGTGCGGCCGTGCCTTCCCAAGAGCATGCCAATGCCAAAATCGTATGGCGGGCCGTGGAACATGGGCAATTCGGCCGTGTCCTGGAGGAACTGCTCCGATCTGGCTGGCGGCTGACCGCGAAGCTGGGGAAGGAGCCGGACACATTGTTGGGTGATCAGGCGCAGCATCGCTGCCGCAATGTCTGGGAAGGGGCGGGTCCCAAGCCTTGTTCCTCCATGTTGGCAGGGCGGCCCCTGGAGGCCTGGATCGATTTGCATCTGTCACGGGTGCCGCCTGGAGAAAGTGCGCAACTGGTACTGGATCTGGCCGCTCTGGGTCAGATGCCCCTGGCCGAGCGGGTGGCGTCCGTGGATGCCGGGCGCTACCGTGCTGGCAGCGACGTCGTGCGGCTGATGCAGGAGCTTCCCACCCAGGCATCTTCGCTGCGCCGCCAGATTCTTGTTGCCTACCGAGGGCGTTATGGCGATGTGGGCGTTGGGGGGGCACTGTACCGGGGGCTGAAAGACGAATACCGAACCGGAGACTGGGTGCCCGATGTGCTGCGGCATGATCGCAGCACCATCGATCCGAAGAACGCCGAGATCCTCGTTCATGCGTTGCTGGGTTCGCTGAACCGGCCCGACTGGGTGAAGGCGATCTGGGCCGGCAAGGCGGGACCCCGGCTCACCGGCGAGGGCCGGCAGGCAGTTCTGGCTTCGGTGGTGCTCAGTTGTGATGGAGCCCTGGTGGCTGCGGCCGCAAAGGCAGGATTGCCCTTGGCCCGTACCCACTTCGATACCGGTGAAAGCCCGATGAGGGCTGCGCTCGGGAAATGCACCGAATGGGATCCCGCCTGGCTGGACCCGCACCTGGATCAGTTGCACCGAGCGGGTTTGCGCTTGCGTGCCTATGAACTTTGGGATCTCTCGCCCGACGAGGCGGCGGCTTTGCGCCGGTTCCCGGGACGGGCTGACTACCGGAGCCTGGGGGCCTGCGTGGTGGCAAGGCCCGAGGAACCGGCTGCGCAGGCTGCAGCCCCCGGCGCTGCGTGGGCTCCCCTGGGTCTGTCGTTGCCAGATGGTCCCCGGCGTTCGGACGAGTCGGTTCGGTGCCTCCCGGTGGGCTCCGGTGCGGGGGTGGGGCTGCAACTGGCGCCGCAGCCGCCAAGCGGGCATGCCGTGGTCCAGGAGGTCATCGCCGGCTATCCTGCGGACCTGTCCGGTATCCGCCCAGGCGACAGGATCGCTGCTGTGGACGGCATTTCCACCCAGGGAATGCCGGTACGCCAGGTCCTCCTGCGTCTCAAGGGACAAGCCGGCTCGAAGGTGGCCCTGGCGGTCATCCGGGAGGGTGGTCGGCGTACGACTCACAGGGTGTTTCGGCAAACCCTGCCCGACAAGCCGCCGATGGCCATTGCCGAAAAGTAAAATCACTCCCAACAGACTCCATCAATACAAAAAGGACTTCCCGTGGCAGGACACAGTAAATGGGCGAATATCCAGCACCGCAAGGGGCGGCAGGATGAAAAACGCGGCAAGATCTGGACCCGCATCATTCGCGAAATCACCGTGGCGGCCCGTTCGGGCGGCGGGGACCTGTCTGCCAACCCCCGCCTGCGCCTGGCGGTGGACAAGGCCAAGGCGGCCAACCTGCCGGCCGACCGCATCAAATACAACATCGACAAGGCCACAGGCAACGCCGAGGGCCTGACCTACGAGGAAATCCGCTACGAAGGCTATGGCATTGGTGGTGTGGCCATCATGATCGACACCATGACCGACAACCGTGTGCGCACGGTGGCCGAGGTGCGCCATGCGTTCAGCAAGCACGGCGGCAGCATGGGCACCGAGGGTTCGGTGGTGTTCCAGTTCAAGCACTGCGGCCAGCTGATCTTTGCGCCGGGTACCGACGAGGACAAGGTCATGGAGGTGGCGCTGGAAGCCGGCGCCGAGGACGTGCTGACCGATGAGGACGGCGCCATCGAGGTGCTCACGGCTCCGGCCGATTTCGAGGCCGTGAAGAATGCGCTGGAAGCCGCCGGCCTGACCCCCGAGGTGTCCGAAGTCACCATGCGCGCTGAAAACACCATCGAGCTGGAGGGCGAGGACGCCGTGCGGATGCAAAAATTGCTCGATATCCTGGAAGACCTGGACGATGCCCAGGAGATCTACCACAACGCTGCGCTCTGAAACGCTGCCACGATTGAATTCACAACACTGTCTCTGTAACGGTGCCCGGCACCCCGCGCAGACAGGTTCTAATAGGCTGGTATGAAGGTTCTTGTAATTGGTGGCGGCGGCCGTGAACACGCAATGGCCTGGAAGCTCAGCCAGTCTCCCAAAGTCACGAAGGTGTATGTGGCGCCCGGCAACGGCGGCACAGCCCTGAACTCCAAGCTGGAGAACGTGGCCATCACCGACGTGCGCGAGCTGCGCGTCTGGGCGCTGGCCGAGAAGATCGGCCTGACGGTGGTGGGCCCTGAGGCGCCGCTGGCCGCTGGCGTGGTCGATGAATTCCGCGCGCACGGCCTGCGCGTGTTCGGCCCCACGCAGGCGGCAGCGCAGCTTGAAAGCTCCAAGGCCTTCTCCAAGGCCTTCATGCGCCGCCACGGCATCCCCACGGCGGACTACGACACCTTCACCGATCCGGTGGCGGCCCACGCCTTCGTGGACCGCCTGGGTGCGCCCATCGTCATCAAGGCCGATGGCCTGGCGGCTGGCAAGGGTGTGGTCGTGGCCATGACGCTCAAGGAAGCCCACGATGCCGTGGACTTCATGCTGGTGGACAACAAGTACGGCGTGACCCACAACGAGGGGGGCGCCCGGGTGGTGATCGAGGCCTTCCTCGAAGGCGAGGAAGCCTCCTTCATCGTGCTGTGCGATGGCAAGAACGTGCTGGCCCTGGCCACCAGCCAGGACCACAAGCGCCTCAAGGACGGCGATGAAGGTCCCAACACCGGCGGCATGGGTGCGTATTCGCCCGCGCCCGTGGTCACGGCCGACGTGCATGCCCGCGCCATGCGCGAGATCATCCTGCCCACCATCCGCGGCATGGAAAAGGACGGCATCCCCTACACCGGATTCCTGTATGCCGGGCTGATGATCGACGCCAAGGGCCAGCCCAAGACGCTCGAATTCAACTGCCGCATGGGCGACCCCGAGACCCAACCCATCCTGATGCGCCTGAAAAGCGACCTGGCCGACGTGCTGGGTGCCGGCGTGGACGGCAAGCTCGACCAGATCGAGCTGCAATGGGACCGCCGCACCGCGCTGGGCGTGGTGATGGCCGCCCACGGCTACCCCGAGAACCCGCGCAAGGGCGACACCATCACCGGCCTGCCGGCCGATGCGGACGATGCCGTGGCCTTCCATGCGGGCACGGCCCTGCAGGACGGCGTGGTCAGTGTCACCGGCGGCCGCGTGCTGTGCGTGACGGTGCTGGCCGACAGCGTCAAGCAGGCACAGCAGCGCGCCTACGATGTGGCGCGGGGCATCCAGTTCGACGGCGCCCAGTACCGCCGCGACATCGGCTTTCGCGCTGTCAAGGCCTGATGTCCTCAGGCCATTCGCTGAACGCCGCCGACACGGTGGCGCGGGTGCGCAGCTACCTGCAGGGGCTGCAACTGCGCATCACCGATGCGCTGGAGGCGGTGGAAGGCGAGGGCGGGGCCTGCTTCCTGGCCGATGCCTGGCGCAAGGAGCCCGGCGAGACGCTGCAGGGCGATGGTGTGACGCGCATCCTCGAAGGCGGGCGCGTGTTCGAGCGCGCGGGCTGCGGTTTCTCGCATGTGCGCGGGCCGCTGCTGCCGCCATCGGCCACCCAGCACCGGCCCGAGCTGGCGGGCGCGCCGTTCGAGGCCATGGGCGTGTCGCTGGTGTTCCACCCGCGCAATCCCTATGTGCCCACGGTACACATGAACGTGCGCATGATCGCCGCAGGCCACCCCGGCCAGCACCCGACCTGCTGGTTCGGCGGGGGCATGGACCTCACGCCGTACTACGGTTTCGAAGAGGATGCGGTGCATTTTCACCGCAGCTGCCGCGATGCGCTCGCGCCCTTTGGCGATGACAAGTACCCGCGCTTCAAGCAGTGGTGCGACGAGTACTTCTTCCTCAAGCACCGCAGTGAGCAGCGCGGCGTGGGCGGCGTGTTCTTCGACGACTTCTCCGAGCTGGGCTTCGAGCAGAGCCTGGCCATGACGCAATCGGTGGGCGATGCCTTCCTGTCCGCCTACCTGCCCATTGTCGAGAAGCGCCAGGGCATGCCCCATGGTGAACGCGAGCGTGAATTTCAGCTGTACCGCCGGGGCCGTTATGTGGAGTTCAACCTGGTGTGGGACCGGGGCACGCATTTCGGCCTGCAATCGGGCGGGCGCACCGAGTCCATCCTGCTGTCCATGCCGCCCCTGGTGTCGTGGTCGTACCAGCGCCAGGAGGGTGCCGATTCGCCCGAGGCCGCACTGGCAGAGCGCTTCCTGGTGCGGCGCGACTGGCTCGCGGATACGCACTGAAACGGCCATTGTCCGCAAAAAGCTATAATTTCAATAGCTGCACGCGCTTTTGGCGCCAGCAGCGAAGGGCTCCAACGCCCTTTATCGCCTGAGCGCCACCGCGCAACACCCGAGGCCCAGCCCACTGGCTGCACGCCCGGTTGCGCGCTATATTGATTCCATTCCTCATAAATCACCGCCTGATGACCACCTCCACCAAATCGGAAACCGCCGCCAAGAAAGACGTCACCAAACTCCAGCGCGCCATCGTCGATGGCCTGGAAGACGTCAAGGCGCAAGACATCCAGGTCTTCAACACCGAGCATCTCTCGCCGCTGTTTGAACGGGTCATCGTGGCATCGGGTACCTCCAACCGCCAGACCAAGGCGCTGGCCGCCAGCGTGCGCGATGCGGTGAAGGAAGCCGGTTTTTCCAAGCCGCGCATCGAAGGCGAAGACAACGGCGAATGGATCATCGTGGATTGCGGCGCTGCCGTGGCGCACATCATGCAGCCTGCCATCCGCCAGTACTACCGCCTGGAAGAGCTGTGGGGCGAGATCCCCGTGCGCCTGAAGCTCGGCGCTGCCAAGCCGGTATCGTCGGCCGCCACCGAGCTGGCCGAGAAGAAGTCGGCCCAGAAGGCCGCGAAGTCCGATGCCAAGTCGGCCGCCAAGAGCGGTACCTCGGCGCGCCCCGCGGCCAAGAAGGCGGCGGCACCTGCCAAGTCGGCAGCCCGCCCCGCCGCCAAGTCGGCAGGCAGGCCCGCACCTGCGGCGGCCAAGCCAGCAGCCAAGGCCCCCGCCAAGGCACCGAGCCGCGCACCCGCAAAGTCCGGCGCTGCCGCCAAGGCCGCACCGGCAAAGACGCCTGCAGCCAAGAAGCCCGCAGCTACCAAGGCCCCGATCAAGACCATCGTGGTCAAGCCATCGGTGCCGCGCAGCAAGGCCAATGCCGAGGCCGCCAAGCCCGCTTCGCGCGGTGGTGCACGGCCAGCGGCCAAAGCCCCCGCCAAGAGGGCGCCCGGGCGCAAGTGAGGCGATGGAGTCGGGCTTCGGCCCGCCTCCCGCAACAATCTCCTGGCGCCTGAATTGCCATGAAACTGCTGATCGTGGCCGTGGGCCAGCGAGTGCCCGACTGGGCGCAGACCGCCTACGACGACTATGCCAAGCGCTTCCCGTTCGAGATCAAGGTCGAGCTCAAGGCAGTGAAGACCGAGCCGCGCGGCTCCAAGACCCTGGAGACCTTGTACGCCGCCGAGCGTGAGCGCATCGAGGCCGCCATCCCGCGCGGCACCCGCATCGTGGCGCTCGACGAGCGCGGCACGAACCTCACCACCAAGGCCCTGGCCGAGCGGCTCAAGGGCTGGCAGTTGGGCGGGGACGACGTGGCCCTGGTCATCGGCGGGCCCGACGGGCTCGACCCGGCCTTTCGCCAGGCGGCGCACGAGCGCATACGCCTGTCCGACCTGACCCTGCCGCACGCCATGGTGCGCGTGCTGCTCATCGAGCAGCTGTACCGTGCCTGGTCCGTGAATGCGGGCCACCCCTACCATCGGGAATGATGCCCCGGGCGTGATTTGCTACCGATAGCGTAGCAAGGGATGATAGGAATTCGCGGTTCTACTGCACGTTCTTGGTTATCCTTGATCCCACCATGCCGGACTTCATCTACCTCGCCTCCCAAAGCCCCCGCCGCCGCCAGTTGCTTGACCAGCTGGGCGTGCGCCATGAACTGCTCGTGCCCAATGTGGACGGCGACATGGGCGAGGATGCCGAGGCCATCGAGGAGGTGCGACCCGGCGAAGTGCCTACGGCCTACGTGCAGCGCGTGACCGGGCTCAAGCTCGATGCGGCCATGGCGCGCCGCGCGCGCCGGGGCTTGCCCGAGGCCCCCATCCTGTGCTCCGACACCACGGTGGCCCTGGGCCGCGCCATCTACGGCAAGCCCGACGATGCCGCGCATGCCGGGCGCATGCTGACCGAACTGGCCGGCCGCACACACCGTGTGCTCACGGCCGTGGCGCTGCAGATGGGCACTCGGCGCGTGGCGGCGCTGTCGGTCTCGCGCGTCACCTTCGCGGCGCTCACGCCGCAGCAGGTCGAGGACTACGTGAACACCGGCGAGCCCCTGGGCAAGGCCGGTGCCTATGGCGTGCAGGGCCGCGCCGCAGCCTTCATTCCCCAACTGAGCGGCAGCTATTCGGGCATCATGGGCCTGCCCATGTACGAGACGGCGCAGCTATTGCGCGCCGCCGGGTTCCCTGTTTGAAGAACAACAAGCGTTGACGACCATGCAACAAGACATCCTCATCAACTGGTCGCCGCAGGAGACACGCGTCGCCATCGTGGAGCACGGCGCCGTGCAGGAGCTGCACATCGAGCGCACGCTGGAGCGCGGCCTGGTGGGCAACGTCTACCTGGGCAAGGTCTCGCGCGTGCTGCCGGGCATGCAGTCGGCCTTCATCGACATCGGCCTGGAGCGCGCCGCCTTTTTGCATGTGGCCGATGTCTGGCAGCGCCAGCCCGATGGCGAGCCACCCGCATTCGCGCGCAAGGGCGAGCCGCAGGTGCCCATCGAAAAGCAGGTGTTCGAGGGCCAGTCGCTCATGGTGCAGGTCATTAAGGACCCCATCGGCACCAAGGGCGCGCGCCTGTCTACGCAGATCAGCATTGCCGGGCGCCTGCTGGTGTTTTTGCCGCAGGACGACCATGTGGGCGTGTCGCAGAAGATCCCCTCGGCCGAGCGCGATGCGCTGCGCGCCCGCCTGCAGGCCCTGGTGGGCGACAAGGCCTCGGGCGGCGGCGGCGGCTTCATCCTGCGCACCAATGGCGAGGATTCGACCGATGCCGAGCTGGCCGAGGACATCGCCTACCTGCGCAAGACCTGGGCACGCATCAAGGAGGCATCGCTGCGGCTGCCGCCCATGTCGCTGCTGCACCAGGACCTCGACCTGCTGCAGCGCGTGCTGCGCGACCTGGTGGGCGACCACACGCAGACCATCCGCCTCGATTCGCTGGAGCAGTACCAGCGCCTGCGCGCCTTCGGGCAGGAATTCATGCCCGCGGCAGCGCCCAAGCTGCAGCACTACAAGGGCGAGCGCCCCATCTTCGACCTGTACTCCATCGACGAAGAGGTGGCCAAGGCCCTGGGCCGGCGCGTGGACCTCAAATCGGGCGGCTACCTCATCGTCGACCAGACCGAGGCGCTCACCACCATCGACGTGAACACCGGCGGCTACGTGGGCGCGCGCAACTTCGACGACACCATCTTCAAGACCAACCTGGAGGCCGCCCAGGCCATTGCCCGCCAGCTGCGCCTGCGCAACCTGGGCGGCATCATCATCGTGGACTTCATCGACATGGTGCAGGGCGGCCACCAGGAGGCCGTGCTCTCCGAGTTCAAGAAGCAGCTCGGGCGCGACCGCGTGAAAACCATGGCCGGCGGCTTTTCGCAACTGGGCCTGGTGGAGATGACGCGCAAGCGCACCCGTGAATCCCTGGCCCACATGCTGTGCGAGCCCTGCGAGGCCTGCCAGGGCAAGGGCAGCGTGAAGACCGCGCGCAGCGTGTGCTACGACATCCTGCGCGAGATCCTGCGCGAAGCGCGCCAGTTCAACCCGCGCGAGTTCCGCGTGGTCGCCTCGGCGCGCGTGGTGGAGCTGTTCCTCGACGAGGAAAGCCAGCACCTGGCGGGCCTGTCGGACTTCATCGGCAAGCCGATCTCGCTGCAGTCCGAAAGCGCGATGGGGCAGGAGCAGTACGACATCGTGCTGCTGTGAGACTCAAAGGGGTGCTGCCCTGACCCCAGCCGCCCTGCCACTGGCGTGTCGGTATCCTGGTCACATAGGCTTTTTCACCGTTCAAACACAACATTCCCGGAGGGACTTCATGGTAGCGATGCGCGTAGGAATTTTGGGACTTGCCCTCTGTTTGACCGCATGTGCCAATCGACCGGCGAGCATCCAGCCATCGTTTGTTTCCCATGAGCGCTTCATCGCGCTGGAGTGCCCCGCAATCGGGGACCGCCTGGTGGCTGCGCGCAGCGATCTGTGGCGCTACTCGCAGATGCAGGAGCAGAAGGCCAACAACGACGCCGTGGGTGTGTTCTTGCTGGGCGTGCCTTTCAGCAAGATGTCCGGAGACCATGAAGCCGATGTCGCACGCGCCAAGGGCGAGATCGAGGCGCTGGAGACCGCGCAGATCAAGAACCGGTGCGGCACTTCTGCCGCTACCCGCATCCAAGCGGCGCCAGCACCACAAGCTCCTGTGGCAGGTCCGCCATCCTCA
Source organism: Acidovorax sp. AC410 (assembly GCF_979253235.1). Lineage (NCBI taxonomy): Bacteria > Pseudomonadati > Pseudomonadota > Betaproteobacteria > Burkholderiales > Comamonadaceae > Acidovorax > Acidovorax sp. AC410. The sequence goes on along the minus strand of NZ_CEEDCG010000001.1, from coordinate 5,855,485 downwards.
GTTCAAACCCAGCTCGAAGCCCTGCGGCGCATGCACGCCGATGGCTTGATCACCCAGCAGGAATACGACGCCAAGCGCAAGAAAGTCCTGGACGGACTTTGACTTCACCAGGTGGCCAAAGCCTGCCTGCCTACATCTCGTCGACGATCTTCTTTCGCTTGCCTTCGTACTCTTCGGGGGTGATGAGTTTGCTGTCGAGCAAGGATTTCAGTTGGCGCAGGCGTGATTCAGCTGAGTTGGGTGCCGCATTGGCGCCCGCTGCAACGGACTGCGGACTGGCGGGCACTGGCTGCGCTCCAGCGGAAGCGATTGCGAATGCGGGGAGGTCGGGCAATTTCCCCTGGGCAGTTGATCGGGTGACCATTGCGGAGAGCGAAGTGACAGCTTCGCGCCCCCAGGCTTCTGCTGCGGATTTTGCATCCCGACCACCCGCAAAGTAGGCATTCAATTTGAAAAAATCGCCGAAGCGGTACTTGGTATAAAACACGCGAATCATCGGATCTGGGAATACGTGCCCGCTGTCATAGGCCCAGCGCACCAGTTCTTGGAAAGGCTTTTCCGTTGAAACGTGAAAAGAGCCAGCTGACTGGGCGGCGATGACAAAGCACTCCGGCATGTCCGTAGTCTGATTCAAGGTGCTCTTGACCAAGAATGATGTGATGCCCTTACATGGGTCGTCGGGCCACCGGCTGACATTCAAACTCGAAGCGGGGGCGCTGAAGATCACAGCCGCGGACACTGTTTTTTCTTGCGTCTGCACAGCTACCAGTGTCTGGAGTTGTGGGTTTATGCCTGTACTCGTGCCTATGAACTCCGAAGTCTTTGCAGCCAGGGACCACTGGCCACTCGGAAGCTGCATCGACAATTTGCCGATGGTCAATGTGCGATCTTCAATGGTTTGCCCCACAACGGCTCTTTTGAAATCGATTGCATGCGCGGCGGAAAAATGAGCCGCCAGGACAATGGCAGCACCGAAGGCAAGACAGGGCTTTTTCATGCAGAGAAGTCTACCGTCAGATTCAGCGGCAGGCTCCCGGCATCGAAGGGCGATTTCTGTGCGGCCATGCTTGAGCGCCCCTTCCTCCGCCTCGATGGCGACTACATCTCGTCGACGATCTTCTTTCGCTTGCCCTCGTATTCCTCGGGGGTGATCAGCTTGCTGTCCAGCAAGGACTTCAGCTGGCGCAGGCGGGCCTCGGCCGAAACTGGGGCGGCAGCGGCCGCGCCGCTGGCCATTGGTTGTGCGGCGACAGGTGGTGTGGCGCCTGAAAGGGACGCGAATGCTGGGAGCTCGGGCAACTGTCCCACGGCAGTGGCCCGGGTGATCATGGCGGTGAGCGACGAGGCCGCCTCGCGCCCCCAGGCCTCTGCGGCAGGTGCGGAGCCGGGGCCTCCCGCGAAGTGCGCGTTGAGCCTGAAGTAATCGCCCTTGTGGTACTTGGTGTGGTGCACCTGAACCATGGGAACGGGGAGCGCATAGCCGTTGTTGTGGGCCCAGCGTGCAACCTCCCTGTGGGTGTCTGACAAGGCTTCAAAAGCGCCTGCCTTCACGTTGGCAACGACAAAGCATTCGGGCATGGCCCAGGTCTGGTTCAACGTGCTTTTGACGATGTAGGATGTCACGTTCTTGCAAGGCTCATCGTTCCACTGGGTAACGGCATAGCTCCAAGCGGGCCCGCTGAACGAGATGACGGTGGAGATGGTCTTGTCCTGCACCTGCACCACTGCGAACCGGTGCAATGGTGGTGCAGGCATGTTGGGCTGTGATCCGCCACCCACTTGCGCCTTCGCGGCCAAAATCCAATCGCCGCTCGGGAGCTTCATCGACAGTTTTCCGGCGGTCAACGTGCGATCTGCAATGACCTGCCCTACGACCGCGTTCTTGAAATCGGTCGCATGCACGGTGGAAAATTGAGCCGTTAGGACGATGGCAGCGCCGATGGCAAGACAGGGCTTTTTCATGCAGGCAAGTCTACCGTCAGATTCCGCAAGGGCCTTCCCATGTTGGCGGGCATTTCCTGCACAACCATGACCGAGCGACTCTTCCTCCGCCTCGATGGCGACACCGTGCACGGGCCGGAAAGCACCGTGCCTGCCGATACGCTGCGCGTCTTTTCGGTGGGCGCGCGCCTGGCGCCCCATGTCTCCCAGATCCTGCGGTACCGTGAAACCTTTGCGGAGGGTGCCGAGGTGGCCGAGCGCGTGCTGCCCGATGGGGCCGTGCGCCTGGTGGTCCATCTGGGGGATGGCACGCCAGCAGGCCCGGCGGGTGGGCCGCAGGGCAGCGTGGCCATCGGTGCCGCCGCAGCACCCGTGCTGCTGCGCTGGCGCGGTGGCAGCCGCATGCACAGCATCTCGGTGGCGCTGCACCCTGGTGCCGCATCGGCCTTGCTCGGGGTGCCGGCCGGAGAGCTGCAGGGCATGGCGGTGCCGCTGGAGGCGCTGTGGGGCAGGGACTTCGCCGAATTGCGCGAACGCATGGTCGAGCAGCGGGACGATGGGACGCGGGTGGCCGTGCTGCGGGCTGCGCTGGCGCAACGTCTTGCGCGCGTGGAGTCTCCCGCCAACCCCTGTGCCCTGCAGGCTGCTGCGTTGTTGGCCGCGTCGGCTGGCCGGATGCGCCCCAGGGACGTGGCCCGTACCGTGGGTGTGGGTGAGCGGCGTCTGCAGCAGATTTTTGGTGCCGAGGTGGGCATGTCCCCCAAGGCCTGGAGCCGGCTGGCGCGACTGCATGCTTGCCTGCGCGCGCTGCGCGGCGGCCCGGCAGTGCCGCATTGGGCATCGCTGGCAGTCGATGGCGGTTTCTACGACCAGGCGCACCTGGCCAACGAGTTCCAGGCACTTTGCGGGCTCTCGCCCACCGAGTTCCTGCAGCGCCGCATTGCGCTTTCTTCCAAGACATAGACCGCTGGCGTCGGTACCGTGGCATCCATGGAAAGAAAAGGAGGACGTACCGCATGAACCCGACACACACCTCCCTCCGGGGAAAAATCGCCCTGGTGGCCGGCGCCACCCGGGGCGCCGGCCGCGGCATTGCCGTGCAACTCGGCGCCGCCGGTGCCACTGTCTACGTCACCGGCCGCAGCTCGGGCGCGCAGCGTTCGGAGATGGACCGGCCCGAGACCATCGAGGAAACCGCTGCACTCGTGGACCAGGCTGGCGGCAAGGGCATCGCCGTGCGGGTGGACCACCTGGTGCAGGACGAAGTGCGTGCATTGGTGGCCCGCATCGAGCGCGAGCAGGGTGCTCTGCATCTGCTGGTGAACGATATCTTCGGCGCCACGCACATCGAATGGAACAAGACCGTATGGGAGTCCGATCTGGACTACGGCCTGCGCACCCTGCGCCTGGCGGTGGACACGCATGCCATCACCAGCCACTTTGCCATCCCCTTGCTGCTCAAGTCACCGGGCGGCCTGGTGGTGGAGATCAACGACGGCACGGCCGAATACAACGGCACGCGCTACCGCAACTCCTTCTTCTACGACATCGCCAAGGCCGCCGTGCTGCGCATGGGCTTTGCGCTAGGCCATGAACTCGGGCCGCATGGCGCCACCGCCGTGTCGCTGTCGCCGGGCTGGATGCGCTCCGAGGCCATGCTGGAGGCCTTTGGCGTCACCGAGGCCACCTGGCGCGATGCGATCACCCGGGTGCCGGGCTTTGCGGTGGCGGAAAGCCCTGCCTATGTGGGCCGCGCCGTGGTGGCCCTGGCGCAGGACCCAGAGGTGGCGCGCTGGAATGGGCAGTCCCTGTCCAGTGGGCAACTGGCGCGGGTCTATGGCTTCACGGACCTGGACGGCAGCCAGCCCGATGCCTGGGGCCATATGCTGGCCGAGGAGGCGGCTGGCGTCCCCGTCGATGTGGCGGGCTACCGTTGAGGCGCGGGCATTGCCTGCAAATTCGTTATCCATTGCGCTGCGCGCCACCCGCGACGCATGAAACTGGCGCGCCCAAGGCCAGTGCCCCCGCGCAAGGGCCGCCCCGCCGCGCTGGGGGCGTCCCCCTCCCAGATTGCGAAGCAATATGAGAGAGGGGGAAGGCGCGAAGCGACTCAGGGGGTGCTTCATTTCACAGCTTGCGCAGCCGCTCCAGCGCCGCGCGCAGGGTGTCGTCCTTCTTGGCGAAGCAAAAGCGCACCACGCGCTGGTCGAAGCCGTCGCCGTAGAAGGCCGATAGCGGAATGGCCGCCACGCCGATCTCGCGCGTGAGCCATTGGCAGAAATCCGACTCGTTGAGGTCGCTCACGGCCGAGATGTCCACGCACTGGAAGTAGCTGCCCGTGCTGGGCAACAGTTTCAGGCGCGAGCCGGCCAGGCCTTCACGGAACAGGTCGCGCTTGGCCTGATAGAAGGCGGGCAACTGCAGGTAGGGGGCGGGGTCCTTGAGGTAGGTGGCCAGGCCGTACTGCACGGGGGTGTTCACCGTGAACACGTTGAACTGGTGGACCTTGCGGAGCTCGGCTGTCAGCGCGGCGGGCGCGGCCACGGTGCCCACTTTCCAGCCTGTGACGTGGAAGGTCTTGCCGAAGCTCGAGACGATGAAGGCGCGCGCCGCCAGGCCCGCGAAGCGCGCAGCGCTCTGGTGCTGGCCGCCGTCGAACACCATGTGCTCGTAGACCTCGTCGCTGATCAGCAGGATGTCGGTGGGGGCCAGCAGGTCCTGCAGCGCCAGCATGTCCTCGGCGCTCCAGACCGTGGCGCTGGGGTTGTGCGGGGTGTTGATCAGGATGGCGCGCGTGCGCGGCGTGATGGCCGCGCTGATCTTGCCGAAATCGGGCCGGAACGTGCCGGGCGTGAGCGGCACGCGCACCGCGCGGCCGCCGGCCAGCTCGATGTTGGGCACGTAGCTGTCGTAGCACGGGTCGAGCACGATGACCTCGTCACCCGGGTGCACGATGGCCAGGATGGTGGTGATGATGGCCTGCGTGGCGCCGGCGGTGATGGTGATCTCGCTCGCCGGATCGTAGCGCCGGCCATGCAGGGCCTCGATCTTGGCCGAGACGGCCTCGCGCAGCGCGGGCACGCCGGTCATGGGCGGGTACTGGTTGTGGCCGGCCTGCATGGCCGCAGTGACGGCATCGACCAATGCCGGGTCGCAGGCAAAGTCCGGAAAGCCCTGGCCCAGGTTCACCGCGTTGTGTTCGGCCGCCAGGGCCGACATCACGGTGAAGATGGTGGTACCCACCTGGGGCAGCTTGCTGGCAAGAACAGGGGTGCGTGCGGTGTCGGTCGCGAGGGTCATGGGACGGGGAGGAGAGGAGGGGGAGGAGGTCAATGTGCGAGGCTGGCGGCCTAGCCGCCATTGCGGCGGAAAATCACCACGTCGATGTCGCTCGGGGCGCCCCAGCGCACCAGCGGGTAGGCGGCCACGATGGCCAGCCAGATCAACGGCGCCAGCCAGCGCAGGCCCGATTTCACATAGGCGATGCGGGCATACAGGCCATCGAGGTGGACGCTTGCCAGGTGGGCCGAGTCGATCAGGGTCAGGCCGTGCCGCGCACTCAGCTGGGTGAGGTTGCGTGCGTGGAAGTAGTGCAGGTGGGGCGAAGGCATGCCCTTTTGCCACAGCCGGTCGAAGAAGGCGCCTGCCCCGAAGCGGTGCAGCAGCTTGCTGGCGCGGTAGAACACCCCGCGGCTGGAGGGCAGGTTCAGCACCAGCAGCCCACCCGGGGCCAGCCGGGAAATGCACTGCGCCAGCAGCGCATCGGAATGCGGGATGTGCTCGAACACGTCGTTGAAGACGATGGCGTCGAACTGCTCGTGCGCGGCCAGCACATCGGGAAAAAACCCTTCGCGCACCGGCACACCGCTGCGCTGCGCCTGCTCGCAGACCGCGTGGTCCGGCTCCAGCCCCAGCACGGTGAAGCCGCGGTCGGCAGCGGCTTTCACAAACCAGCCGTGGGCGGCACCCACGTCCAGCAAGCGCGCGCCGGCCGGCGTGATGTGGCGGCCCATGCGGTCCAGCAACTGGTGGAAGTTGGCCTCGCGCAAGGCCTTGAGGCCGGTATCGCGCTGGGCTTCATCGACCTTTTCGTGCGATCGGGCCTCGTTGATCGCGGGCGCCAGCTGCGCCGCTTCATAGCCGCACAGGGGGCATACCCAATGCCATTCCTCGAGGCCGGCGCGCAGCGCCTGGCCACAACAAACGCAAGGAACTGCCGCGGAGGAAAGAGCGCTCATCTGGCATCACACCTTTTCAAAGTTCGTAGTCGTTCACATGGCCGCTCATGGCGCGGGCGATCAGCTCGCGGCTCAGGCGGTCACTCAGCAATTCGGCGAATTTGTACACGAAATTGCGCAGATAGGCCCCGCGCTTGAAAGCCACGCGTGCCACGCTCTGGCCGAACAGGTGGCCCACCGGGCGCACCACCAGGTCGCCCACGGGGTCGTCGCGCATGGCCATCTCGGCCACGATGCCGATGCCCAGGCCCAGGCGCACATAGGTCTTGATCACGTCCGAGTCGATGGCTTCGAGCGCGATGCGCGGCTGCAGGCGGCGCGCGGCGAAGGCATGGTCGATCTTGCCGCGGCCGGTGAAGGAGGGGTGGTAGGTGATCAGCGGCTCGTGGGCGATGTCGTCCAGGCCGATGCGCTCCTTTTGTGCCAGCGGGTGGCCAGGGGGCAGCACCAGCACGTGCTCCCATTCATAGCAAGGCAGGGTGACCAGTTCGGGGTAGTCGGCCAGGGACTCGGTGGCCATGCCGATCTCGGCCACCTCGTCGATGATCATGCGCGCCACCTGGTCGGGCGTGGCCTGGTGCAGGCTGATGTTGACCTTGGGGTAGGCCTCGCGCAGGCGCGCCACGGGCACGGGCAGCACGTAGCGGGCCTGGGTGTGGGTGGTGGCAATGCTCAGCGTGCCATTGTCCTGGGCGCTGAACTGCTCGCCGATGCGCTTGAGGTTACCCACCTCGCGCATGATGACCTCGATGCTCTTGAGCACATGCTGGCCGGGCTCGGTGATGCGCTTGAGTCGTTTGCCGTGTCGCGCGAAGATGTCCACGCCCAACTCTTCTTCCAGTTCGATGATGGCCTTGGAGACACCCGGCTGCGAGGTGTGCAGGGCCTTGGCGGCTTCGGTCAGGTTCAGGTTGCGCCGGGCAGCCTCCTGGACAAAGCGGAATTGGTGCAGATTCATATCTGATATCGCCTAAAGAGTTGCATCATTATGCTGCAAGCATCTAAGAGATATCCAGCCGGGGCTGCAAAAACTCAGGTGGGAGGCAACTCGCAGGCGATTTCGGCCATGAGTGCCGTCATGCGCGGGTCTTCGCCAATGGCGGCCTGCACGCCGAACCGCACGCCGGGGTGGCTGGTGCGCAGTTGCTGCACCAGCAGGGGCAGGTCCTCGCGCGCATGCTTGCCGGTGCCCAGGAACATGGGCACCACAGTGACTTGGCGGGCGCCCTGCGCCACCAGCTGTGCCACGGCGTCGGGCAGGGCGGGGGCGCACAGCTCCAGGTAGGCGCAGGCCACGGGCCGGTCGGGATGCTGCGCGGCAATGCGCGCTGCCACGGCCTCCATGGGCGCGCGCCACAGTGGGTCGCGGGACCCGTGGGCGAACAGGACAATGGCGGACATGGTGCGCTACCGCCTGAGAACCAGCCAGCTGAAGGCGCCCAGCGATAGCAGGGAGTAGATCAACCCCGGCGCTGCCGCCGTGAGCCAGGGCGACCAGTTCTGCAGGTTGCCGGCATAGCCAAACACGTTGTTGAGCAGGAAGAAGCTGATGCCGGCCATGACGCCGCCGAACACATAGCCTGCGATGCCGCCCGAGCGAAAGTGCAGGTAGGCAAAGGGCAGGGCCAGCACCACCATCACCAGGCAGGACAGGGGGTAGAACACCTTGCGCCAGAACTCGATCTCGTAGCGCTGGGCCGACTGGCCATTGCTGTCCAGGTGGCGGATGTACTGGAACAGGTCCACCGTGGCCATGCGGTCGGGCTTGAGCAGCGAGGCCGCCACCATGTCGGCGCTGATGCGGGTGGGCCATTGCAGTGCGGGCACGTTCAGCCGGTCCACGCGGGCCTGGTCTTCGCCGCGCTGCAAAAAGCTGCTGCGCTGCACGTCGGTGAGCTCCCAGGCACCGCCATCGCCAAAGCGTCCCGATGCCGCGCGGGTCTGCGAGGCGAGCAGGCCCTTGGCGTCGAATTCGAAGATGCGGATGTCCAACATGCCGCCATCGGGCGTGAGGGCACGCACGTTGACCGCGTAGGAGTGGTCGTCCTGGCGCTCCTTGAGCCAGGCCCCGGTGGCGCCCGAGGTGAGGCGCCCCAGGTGGCGCACCTTGATCAGTTGCGCGGCCTTGTCGCTCAGGGGTGCGATGTAGTCGCCCACGGCAAAGGTCAGCACCACGAAGAACCCGCCCAGCGTGAGCAGCGTGCGCATGGCGCGCCAGGGCCCCATGCCGCTGGTGCGCATGATGGTGAATTCGGAGCTCTGCGCCAGGCGCGCCATCACGAAGATGGTGCCGATCAGCACCGTGATGGGCAGCAGCTCGTACAAATGGCTCGGGATGCTGAGCACCACGAACAGCATGGCGTGCGAGAGCTGGTAGCCCTGGGGGCCGGTACGGCCCACCCAGCGCAGCTCATCGACCAGGTCGAAGAAGAAGAACAGGGCCAGGAAGCCGATGGTGACGTAGGCCACCGCGAAGAAGGCTTCGCGGTGGATCAGGCGGCGTATGGTTTTCATGCGGGGCTCCGGCGCTGCCACAGGCGGCGCAGGCTCCAGTTGTTGTGGCGTGCGGTCAGCAGCAGCAGCGAGAAGGCCAGGGTGCCACCGTGCAGCATGAGCATGAAGCTGCCAAGGCCCAGGCGCCCGGCACCGACCCAACTGGTACCCAGCGTCATGAGGTTGTAGTAGACGATGAAGGCGAAGAGGGCGAACACCAGGCTGGTGCTGCGGCCTGCGCGCGGGTTGACGGTGGCCACGGCCAGGCCCAGCACCACGAAGTTCAGCGCCGCCAGGGCCAGGCCGACGCGCCAGCCCAGCTCGGCGCGGTAGGCGGGCAGGGGCTGCATCAGCAGCTCGTGGGTGGCGCGGGTCTTGACCGAGAGTTCCTCGGCGGATCCGGTGGGGGCCGAGCCGATGCGGGTGGAGTATTCCTCGAACTCGCTGATCTTGAGGCCCGGCTTGTCGTGCGTGGTCTCCAGGCGCTGGCCCTGGCTGAGCACGGCCATGCGCTCGCCGTTCTGCGTCTCCAGCCGGGCACTGCGCGCGGAGGTGACGGTCTCCTTCTTGCCCACGTTGGTGGCAATGAAGATGTTGTTGCCCACCATGTTGTCGGGGCTGTCCTTGTCGATGAAGAACACCCGGCTGCCGTTGGCCGACTCCTGGAATTCACCGGGGGCGATGCGGTCGATGTCGCTGCGCTGCTCGTAGCGCGTCTTGAGCTCCTGGATCTGGGTGTTGGCCCAGGGCCACACCAGCAGCGACAGCACGGCGATCACCAGCATGGAAGGCCAGGCAAAGCGCAGCAGCGGGCGCAGCAGGCTGATGAGCCCACGGCCGCTGGCGAACCAGATCACCATCTCGCTGTCGCGGTACATGCGCGAGAGCGTGCTGACCACGGCGACGAACAGGCTCAGCGTCAAAATGGTGGACAGCTGGCCCAGGACGGTGAAGCCCATGACCAGCATCACGTCGGACGGGCTCACGCTGCCGCGCGAGGCCTGGCCCAGCGTGCGGATGAGCATCATGGTCATCACCACGGTGACCAGCACCACCAGCGTGGCCCCGAAGCTGCGCGCCAGCTCCTTGCGGATGGATGAATCGAATAACATTGGCTCTAAGGAAAACACCGATTATGAACTTTGATCTGAAGACCCTTGAGTTGCCGGCAGCTGCCTCCGAGAAATGCGACCTGCTGGTCGTGTTGGTTCCGGAGGCCTTCAAGCCCGGGCGCGATGCCCTGTCCACGCTGGCGGCCCTGGCGCTCAAGCAAGGCGATTTTTCCGCCAAGCCCGGCAAGAGCCTGCCGCTGTACCAGGTGCCTGCCGTGGCCGCGCGCCGCGTGTTGCTGCTGGGTGTGGGCGACGGCTCGGCTCGCGCCGTGCGCCAGGCGCTCGGCGCGACCGCCTCCGCCCTCAAGGCCCCCCAGACCAAGCGCGTGGTGCTGTGCTTTGCCGGCAGCGCCCAGGCCGAGGCGGTGTGCGCCGCGGTGCAGGCCGTGGCCGACGCCAGCTATGTCTACACGACCACCAAGCCCAAGGCCGAGGCGCGCAGCCTCTCCCGCGTGGTCGTGGGCGTGCCCGACCCCTCCGAGGTGCGGGTGGCCTTCTACCAGGGCATCGCCCTTGTCGAAGGGGTGGAGTTTGCCCGTGAATGGGGCAACCGGCCCGCCAACCATGCCACGCCCACCTTGCTGGCGAATGCCGCCAAAACGCTGGCCAAGCAACCGCGCATCCAGTGCAAGGTGCATGGCCCGGCCGAGGTCGAGCGCCTGGGCATGGGATCCTTCATGGCCGTGGCCAAGGGCTCGGAAGAACCGCTGCGCTTCATCGAACTGCGCTACAGCGGTGGCACCAAGGACCAGGCCCCCGTGGTGCTGGTGGGCAAGGGCATCACCTTCGACACCGGTGGCATCTCCATCAAGCCCGCCGCCGAGATGGACGAGATGAAGTTCGACATGTGCGGTGCCGCCAGCGTGCTGGGCGTGTTCCGCGCACTGGGCGAGCTGCAGCCGGCCATCAATGTGGTGGGCCTGATCCCCGCCTGCGAGAACATGCCCGACGGCCGTGCCGTGAAGCCTGGCGATGTGGTGACCAGCATGAGCGGCCAGACCATCGAGGTGCTCAACACCGATGCCGAAGGCCGGCTGGTGCTGTGCGATGCGCTGACCTACGCCACGCGCTTCAAGCCGGCGGCGGTGGTGGACATTGCCACGCTCACGGGTGCCTGCGTGATCGCCCTGGGCGGCGTGCGCAGCGGCCTGTTCTCGAACAACGAAGGCCTGGCCCAGGCCCTGCAGGCGGCGGGCGAAGCGGCGCAGGACCCGTGCTGGCGCATGCCGCTGGACGATGACTACGCTGACGGCCTCAAGAGCAATTTTGCCGACATGGGCAACGTGGCCGGCCGTGCGGGCGGGGCCATCACGGCCGCCAAGTTTCTGCAGAAGTTCGTGGGCGACATGCCCTGGGCGCACCTGGACATTGCCGGCACCGCCTGGAAGGGTGGGGCGGCCAAGGGCTCCACGGGCCGCCCGGTCGGCCTGCTGGTGCAGTACCTGCTGGACCGGGAGGCAGAGGCCGCATCGGCGCCCAAGCCCGCCGCCAAGCGTGCCCGCGCCAAGGCCGCCTGATCCACGATGACTGAGGTCGCCTTCCATTTCAACGCGCCGGACAAGGTGGCCTATGCCTGCCGGTTTGCGCGCAAGGTGCTGCGCAGCGATGCGCGCCTGGTGATCGCCGGCCCGGCCCATGTGCTGGCGGCGCTGGACCGGCAGATGTGGAGCATGGCGCCGCAGGATTTCGTCGCGCACTGCACCGACGCTGCCGACGAGGACCTGCGCCTGGCCTCGCCGGTGCTGCTGACGTCGGACGTGCAGGGCGCGCCGCACCACGAGGTGCTGCTGAACCTGGGCGCCGAGGTGCCCGAAGGCTTTGGCCGCTTCGAAAAACTGATCGAGGTGGTCAGTGCCCACGATGAAGAGGACCGGGGGCAGGCGCGCTACCGCTGGCGCCACTATGCCTCGCGCGGCTACGCCATCGTGCGCCACGATCTGGTGCTGAAGGGCGCTTGATGGCCACCACGCCCCCCCGCACGCCGCCCCGTTTTGTACCCACGCTCACTGAAGTGGTGCAGGCGCCGGGCGCGGTACCGGTGCCTCTGGTGGCGAAGCCGCCAGCGGCGGTGTCTTCTCCCGCTCCCGCGCGCCCGCTTCCCCCGGCAGCAGTGCCCGTGGCCGCAGTTCCTGCGGCTGCAGTGGCCCAGCGCAGCGCTGCGCCGCAGGCCGCCCCGGCGGCGGCTTCGGCACGGGTGGCTGGTGCCACGCCCGCTGCCGCGTCGCCAGTGGCCCAGGCGGCCGGCCGCGCCCTGGAAGCCCTGGCTTTGCGCCGCGCGCAGATCGCAGCCGCAGCACCGCCCCCGGCATCCGTCGCTTCTGCCGCTTCCGTGGCCACGCCGGCTCCCGTGCCCGCAGTGCCTGCCGCATCCTTGTCCGCCAGGCCGGCTGCTGCAGTGCCTGCACCCGTGGCGGCAGCACCGCTTGCCGTGCCCGCCGTTGCCATGCCCGCAGCAGCCCCTGTGGCACCACATCGGGGGCACCAGGCCGCCGCGCGTGCACTGCCAGAGGGCATGGAGGAGTACATGGTGCACCGGGTCATGCAGCGGGTGGACGTGGCACTCGACCAGCGCCTGCGCGATGCCATCGCCACGGTGGTGCAGGAGCAGACGCGTTCAGTGCTTCCACGGCTGCGCGAGGAGATCGAATCCGTGGTTCGCCACGCGGTCTACGAGGCGGTGGCCGATGAGCTTGCAGGCAGCCATGCCGCGCCGACAAAGGGATGACAGGGTATTCCCCTGTGGTTTCTCCCTCATTTAATCGTGTTCCCTAATGATCTGGCCCGTAAATTGCGATATGTTCGCCTGCGTTGAGACACAAGACTAATTCTCAGCGTTTATCTTTACTGGAGATTGATATGCAATTGAAGTTGAAACTGACCGTGGTTGCTGCTATCGCGGCTGCTGCTGGTGTGGCCTCTGCACAAGAGCAGGTGGTCAAGATCGGCCACGTGGCTCCGGTTTCCGGCGCCCAAGCCCACTACGGCAAGGACAACGAAAATGGCGCCCGCATGGCCATTGAAGAGCTGAACGCACAAGGTGTGACGATTGGCGGCAAGAAGATCAAGTTCGAGCTGCAGGCAGAAGACGATGCAGCCGATCCGAAGCAAGGCACGGCCGCTGCACAGAAGCTGTGCGACGCCAAGGTTGCCGGCGTGGTCGGTCACCTCAACTCCGGTACCACCATCCCCGCTTCCAAGGTCTACAACGACTGCGGCATCCCCCACGTGACCGGCGCGGCCACGAACCCCAACCTGACCAAGCCAGGCTACAAGACCACGTTCCGCATCATCGCCAACGACAACGCCCTGGGCGCTGGCCTGGCTGCCTACGCCGTGGACACGCTGAAGCTCAAGACGGTCGCCATCATCGATGACCGTACCGCTTACGGCCAGGGCGTTGCCGACGTGTTCAAGAAGACCGCTTCCGCCAAGGGCATCAAGGTGGTGGACGAGCAGTTCACGACCGACAAGGCCACCGACTTCATGGCCATCCTGACCGCCATCAAGTCCAAGAACCCTGACGCCATCTTCTACGGCGGCATGGACCCCCAAGGTGGCCCGATGCTGCGCCAGATGGAACAGCTGGGCATGGGCAACGTGAAGTACTTCGGTGGTGACGGCATCTGCACGGCTGAAATCGCCAAGCTGGCCGCCGGCGCCAAGACCCTGGCCAACGTGATCTGCGCCGAAGGCGGCGCATCGCTGGCCAAGATGCCTGGCGGCACGGCCTGGAAGGCCAAGTACGACGCCAAGTACCCCAACCAGTTCCAGGTGTACAGCCCCTACACCTACGACGCCACGTTCCTGATCGTGGACGCCATGAAGCGCGCCAACTCGGTCGACCCCAAGGTCTACACCCCCGAGCTGCTCAAGTCCAGCTACAAGGGCGTGACCTCGACGATCGCCTTCGAACCCAACGGCGAAATGAAGAACCCTGCCATCACCCTGTACAACTACAAGGACGGCAAGAAGACCCCTCTGAACTAAGGGACGGACTTGCCTTCAACCGGCTAACGTTGTTGGGGAGCCTTGCCGTGCTACAGCACTGTCTGCGGCTCCCCGCCTAGTTATCCGGTCGAATGCAATCCCGTGCAGGAGCGCTGCCTTCGGGTGGTGCCCGCGGAATCAAAAAAGGCTTCCCTCGGGAAGCCTTTTTCGTTGGTGCCGCCGACGCTGCTTGCGTTGGCGGCAGGAGGGGGCGTCAGCGCCGCACCTGCAGCGAACCCGGGTTCACGATGTTGGTCGGCGTGCCCTTGATGAAGTTCACCACGTTGTCGAAGGCCGCACCAAAGTAGAGCTCGTAGCTGTCCTGCTCCACGTAGCCGATGTGCGGGGTGCAGATGCAGTTCTCAAGGCGCAGCAGGGCGTGGCCCTGCAGGATGGGCTCGCTCTCGAACACGTCCACCGCCGCCATGCCGGGGCGACCCCGGTTCAGCGCCGCAATCAGGGCATCGGACTCGACCAGTTCGGCGCGCGAGGTGTTCACGAACAGCGAGGTGGGCTTCATGCACGACAGGTCTTCAAGCGAGATGATGCCGCGCGTCTCGTCGTTCAGGCGCAGATGCACCGAGATCACGTCGCACTGCGAGAAGAATTCCTCGCGCGTGGTGGCGGCCTGGTAGCCATCGGTCAGGGCCTGGGCGCGCGATGCCTCGCGGCCCCAGACGCGCACGTTCATGCCGAAGGCCCGGCCATAGCCGGCCACGAGCTGGCCGATGCGGCCATAGCCCCAGATGCCCAGCGTCTTGCCGCGCAGCACCGTGCCCAGCCCGAAGTTGGGCGGCATGGACGCCGTCTTGAGGCCCGACTGCTGCCAGGCGCCGTGCTTGAGGTTGGAGATGTACTGGGGCAGCCGGCGCGTGGCGGCCATCACCAGGGCCCAGGTCAGCTCCGCAGGTGCCACCGGCGAGCCCACGCCCTCTGCCACGGCAATGCCGCGCTCGGTGCAGGCTGCCACGTCGATGTGGTTGCCGATCTTGCCGGTCTGGGCAATGAGTTTGAGGCGCGGCAGCTTTTCGACCAGCTGGCGGGTGATCTGGGTGCGCTCGCGCACCAGCACGATGATGTCGGCATCCTTGAGCCGTATCGACAGCTGGCCCAGGCCCTTGACGGTGTTGGTGTAGACCTTGGCGGTGTAGGCGTCGAGCCGGGTGGCGCAATGGAGCTTGCGCACTGCATCCTGGTAGTCGTCGAGGATCACGATGTTCATCCCGACATTGTGCCTTGGAGCGCTGCAGTCTTTGCGCCCCAAGGCCCATCGGGCGCACGGCATTTGCAACGCTGCGTGAATGCCGCATGTGCGAAGGCGCTGATCCGCGCGAATGCGGTGCCCCATCTGCGGCGGCGGGCCTGGTGCCGCCGCTTGCAGGACAGCTGGCCCGCTCGCCTGCCCGGCCGGGGTGCCCGGGTCAGTGTTGCAGCGCCTCGCGCGCGGCCATGCGGTCCAGCTCCGCGCACACATCGGCCATGCGCCCCGAGATCACGATGCGTCCGGCATCGGCGCCGGAGGCGGCTGTCCGCAGCACCCGCACCACGCGGCGTGCCTGGGCGTGGTTGCACACGGCCTCCGCTCCCTGGGCCGGGTTGGGCAAGCGGCTTCCCGCTGCCGCCAGTGGCGTCTCGTCGCGCGGCATGCGGGCTGCAGCCGCTGCCGGCCATGCTGGCGCCGGGGTGGCTGGCAGAGGTGCCTTGCAGGTGCGTGGCCGTGCCGCAGTGGTGTCGTGCCCGCCATGCGCGGCAGGCTGCAGCCAGCGCGTCAGCGCATGCAGGGGGTGGGAGAAGGCCGAGAAGGTCAAAGAAGCAATTCCCATGTGAAGACTCCGAAGGTCGGTGGTGAACACAGGCAGGATTGCGAGGGATGTGCATGGGCCCAGGGCTGACCAGTGGGTTGCAGAAAATCCCGCATCCCACCTGTCAAACGCCCGCCACCTGGGCCATGCACGTCGGGTCCTTTGCGGCATCCCTGCCTTGCGCAGGGGGTGCCGTGGACCCTTGGCGCTACATGAGCATGGTGTTGCGGATCAGGCCGACCGCCAGGCCTTCGATCTCGAAGGGCTCACCGGGCTGCACGGTGATCACGGGGTAGTCGGGGTTTTCGGGCAGCAGCTCGATGCCGGTGGCCGTGCGGCGCAGGCGCTTGACGGTGACGTCGTCGCCCAGGCGGGCCACGATGATCTGGCCATTGCGCGCCTCGCGCGTGGACTGCACGGCCAGCAGGTCGCCGTCCATGATGCCGGCGTCGCGCATGGACATGCCGCGCACCTTGAGCAGGTAATCGGGCTTGTGCTGGAACAGGCTGTTTTCCACGCTGTAGGTCTGGTCGACATGCTCCTGCGCGAGAATGGGTGAGCCCGCTGCGACCCGGCCGATCAGCGGCAGCATCAGCTGCGACAGGCCGGGAATGGGCAGGCTGAACTGGGTGCCACGCGCTGCGTTGATGGAGCGCACGGTCTCGCCGCGTAGGCGGATGCCCCGCGAGGTGCCGCTGACCAGTTCGATCACGCCCTTGCGGGCCAGGGCCTGCAGGTGCTCTTCTGCCGCATTGGCCGACTTGAAGCCCAGCTCGGTCGCGATTTCGGCGCGGGTAGGGGGGGCGCCGGTGCGTGCAATGGCGGTCTGGATCAGGTCCAGAATCTGTTGCTGGCGGGCGGTGAGCTTGGGGTTGTCGAGCATGGTGGTTTCCAGTGTGTGCCGGTACAGTGGCAAATAACTGTTTTTTAATCCAGTAGCTGTATTTTTCACCAGTTTTTCGGAGTATGCAAGTGAGTGCGCAAAAAATTGTGGTTCTGGGTACGGGCGGCACCATTGCCGGCACCGCTGCGCAGGCGGGGGACAACATTGGCTACACGGCCGCACAGGTGGGGGTGGGCGAGCTGCTGGCGGCGGTTCCCGGGCTCGAAACAGTGGCTGGCGGGGCCCTGGTGGTCGAGCAGGTGGCCCAGATCGACAGCAAGGACATGGAGATGGGTGTGTGGCGCGCCCTGGCGCAGCGCTGCGCCGAATGCATGGACGACCCTGCCGTGCGCGCTATCGTCATCACCCATGGCACCGACACCATCGAAGAGACGGCCTGGTTCCTGCACTCCGTGCTCCATGCCTCGAAGCCCGTGGTGCTGACCTGTGCCATGCGCCCATCGACCGCGCTGGTGCCCGATGGCCCGCAGAACCTGCTCGACGCCGTGGCCGTGGCGGCCACCGCCGGTGCGCACGGCGTGGTGGTGGTGGCTGCCGGCACCATCCACGGCGCGCAGCGCGTGCAGAAGGTGCATCCTTACCGGGTGGACCCGTTCAGTTCCGGTGACGCCGGGCCCTTGGGGTGGGTGGAGGAGGGCGTGGCCCGCCTGGTGCAGGCATGGCCCCAGGCGCCAGACGGCACGGCTGCCGCAGCCACTGCCGCCCTGCCGGCCGACGCCCCCTGGCCGTGGGTGGAACTGGTGGCGAGCCATGCGGGCGCCAGTGGCCGTGCGGTGGATGCCTTGGTGCGCGAGGGCGTGCAGGGGCTGGTGGTGGCCTGCACGGGCAACGGCACCATCCACCATGCGCTCGGCGCCGCGCTGGCGCGTGCGCAGGCGGTTGGGGTGCGTGTGGTGCGCTCCACGCGCTGCGCCGAAGGACAGTTGCTGCCCACGGCAGGAGACGCCTTTGCGGCCGCGCCCGGCCTGTCGCCCGTGAAGGCCCGCATCACGCTGATGCTTGAGCTGTTGCACTGATCACCACGCCAGGAAGCCCTTTATGTTTGCTGCCCTTCGCTCCCATGTATGGGCCTACCCGGCGCTGGAGGTGGTACACATCGTGGGCATTGCGCTGCTGCTGGGCAACCTGGTGCTGCTGGAGTTGCGGGTGTTCGGCTGGGGCGCGGCGCTGCCGCCGCGGGACCTGGCGCGCCTGAGCCTGTCGCTGGCGCTGTGCGGCTTTGGCATGGCGGCCCTGTCGGGCCTGGTGATGTTTGCCACGCAGCCCCAGGAATTGCTCGCCAACCGGGCCTTCACCCTGAAGATGCTGTTGTTGATGCTTGCCGGCTGCAACGCGGCGTGGTTTCATGGGCGTGGTTCGCTGGCGCGGCTCGATGGGCTTGCGCGGGCGCAGATGCTGCTGTCCACCCTCATCTGGCTGGCCATCGTCGCCTGCGGTCGCTGGATCGCTTACTTGTAGCCCCCTGAGTCGCTTCGCGCCTCGGTGCAGCCGCCAGAGGCGGCAGCCCTTCGGCGCCGTCCAAGCCCGCGCAGGCGGGCTTGGAGCCGCGGCCCTCAGCCCCTCAGGGGGACGCCACCGGTGGCCTGGCAAAGCCAGTTCCACGGTGGCACTGGCTTGGGCCATGCCAGAGCCACGGGTCCTGTTCTGTGCGTAGCGCTGTTGAAGCGCAGATAACCATCCCAAAGGAGAAGTCCCATGCCACTACGACGTCGCCAACTTCTGTTCACCGGCTTTGCAATGCCCCTGGTACCCCTTGCGGCCCATGCCCACCACGGCTGGAGCAGCTTCGACGCGGATCGCCCGATCTACCTCGAAGGCACGGTGCGCAAGGTGCGCTGGCAGAACCCGCATGCCGAGCTGGAGCTGGAGCTGCCCGCCAACCTGGCATTGCCGCCCAACCTGGCGCAGCGCGCCTTGCCCGCGCAGACGGCTCCGGTCGATGGCAAGTCCTTGCTGGCCCGTGCCGTGCTGCCCACGCGCAAGGACCGCAAGTGGGAGATCGAGCTTGCGCCGCTGACGCGCATGCAGGCCTGGCAGGTGGCCGAGATCAAGCCGGGCACAGCGATCTCGGTACTGGGCTTCACGCTGCGCGAGGAGAAGGGGGAGGCGGTGCTGCGGGTCGAGTACCTGTTCGTGGATGGCAAGGTCTACGGGTTGCGCTCAAGCCCGGCTTGATCTCTAGTGGCCCGACGGGTGGGCGCCGGGATCATCGAATAGTGCACGTTTCGTTTCCTTGATGTGCCTGGCTGCGTGCGGCGTGGGGGTTTCCCGCCACTATCATCCGGCACATTACTTTGCAGGAGTCGTTATGCGCTGTTTCTCCCTTTCTCTCGCTGCCGCTGCCGTGGTCCTGGCCACCTTGCCCGCACAGGCCCTGGAGTTGCCCAAGCGCAAGCCGGGGCTGTGGGAGCTCAAGGCGACTTCCGGTGAGGGTGCGCCCCCTACCGTCATGCAGCAGTGCACGGATGAAGCATTCGAGGCACAGATGCAGAAGACGGCCCTGGAAACGTCCAAGACCATGTGCAGCAAGAACGACATGAAGCGCGACGGAAACACCATCACGGGCAATGCTGAATGCAAGATGGGGTCGGTCAACATCACCTCCCGTACCGTCACCACGGGTGATTTCACTAGCAACTACAAGGTCGTGGTGAACAACACCTACAGCCCACCAATGATGGGTAAAACCAATGACACCACCGTGTTGGAGGCGCGCTGGCTGGGGGCCTGCGCCGCTGGCCAGAAGCCAGGTGCTATGACGATGCCGAACATGCCCGTGGCCCCCAAGTCCAAGTAATCGCCTTCCGATCAAGCTGGCCCCAGCGGGTCAGAAACAACAAAGCCGGGCATTGCCCGGCTTTGTTGTTGGTGCCGCTGAAAATCAGCGGGACAGTTGGTCAGCTGGCGAGGGCCGCAAAGGCCCGCTGCGTGATGTCGTCCACGCTGCCCATGCCGCTGATGGCATGGTACTGGGGGGCGGCGGCCGGGTCGGCCTTGGCCCACTGGCTGTAGTAGTCCACCAGGGGGCGGGTCTGGTCGCTGTAGACCTGCAGGCGCTTCTTGACGGTCTCTTCCTTGTCGTCGTCGCGCTGGATCAGGTCTTCGCCGGTCACATCGTCCTTGCCTTCCACCTTGGGGGGGTTGAACTTGACGTGGTAGGTGCGGCCGCTGGCGGGGTGCGAGCGGCGGCCGCTCATGCGTTCGATGATGGCCTCGAAAGGCACGTCGATCTCCAGCACGTGGTCGAGCTTCACGCCCGCGGCCTTCATGGCATCGGCCTGGGGGATGGTGCGGGGGAAGCCGTCGAACAGGAAGCCCTTGGCGCAGTCGGGCTGGGCAATGCGTTCCTTGACGAGGTTGATGATCAGGTCGTCGCTGACCAGGGCGCCCGACTTCATGATCGCATCGGCCTGCAGGCCCAGCGGCGTACCTGCCTTCACGGCTGCGCGCAGCATGTCTCCGGTGGAGATCTGCGGAATGCCGTACTTCTGGCAGATGAACGTGGCTTGCGTGCCCTTTCCGGCGCCAGGCGCGCCCAACAGAATCAGTCTCATGAAGGTCCTCGAAGGTTAGAAATCGGCTGGCACTGCTGGCAGGGGCGCAGCACGCGCCGGCGCAGAGGTCACCGCCGCGGCAGCAAAAAAAGACCGCAGTGCTCCACGAATGGGCAGGGGGCTGCGGGGTGGTGTGCTGCTACGTCAGTGCTCGCGCAGGCGCTTGTGGGGCCCGGGATGCAATGCTCTCGTTGCGTCGAGGATAGCATGTGACCGCCTTGCACTGGCTTACACGCGCGATATGACGTGCGTATAAATGCGTAGGATGGGGCAGCGCCGCACCACATCAGTGCATTTGGCGGCCCCGCAGTCCCTTGCGCGTCAGGCCAGCAGAGCGCGTACGCGCTCCAGGTCCTGCAGAGTGTCCACGCCCGGGCCGGGTGCGGTGTCCGTGACATGCACGGCAATGCGGTGGCCGTGCCACAGCGCGCGCAGTTGCTCCAGCGCTTCCATGATCTCGGTCGGGGCCTGCGGCAGGGTGGGAAAGGCGCGCAGAAAGCCTGCACGGTAGCTGTAGATGCCGATGTGGCGCAGCGGGGCAAAGCCGGCGGGCACGGTGGCCGGGCCATTTTCCCACCAGGCTGTGCCCGCATGGTCGCGGGCCCACGGGATGGGGGCGCGGCTGAAGTAGTGCGCCAGGCCCCGGGCATCGAGCACGACTTTCACCACATTCGGGTTTTCATAGTCGGCCAGGGTGTGGATGGCGTGGGCCGCCGTGCCCATGCTGGCCTCGGGCCGCGCCGGCAGCAGCGCGGCCACGGCATCGATGAGGCCGGGGTCCATCAGCGGCTCGTCGCCCTGCACGTTGACGACGATGTCGTCGCCCGCCAGGCCCAGTTGCTCGCAGGCCTCGGCCAGGCGGTCGCTGCCACTGGCATGGTCGGTGCGGGTCAGGATGGCCGGCACGCCGTGTGCCTGGCAGGCCTGCAGCACGCGCGCGTCATCGGCCGCCACCACCACGCGGGCGGCGCCACTCAGCGCGGCGCGCTGCGCCACGCGCACCACCATGGGCAGGCCGGCAATGTCCGCCAGAGGCTTGTCCGGCAGGCGGCTCGAAGCCATGCGTGCCGGAATCACCACGGTGAAGGCTTGAGGGGCGGCCACCGGGGTCACGCCTCGATTTCTTCGTCGGTCAGCGTGCGCGCCTCGTTTTCGAGCAGCACGGGGATGCCGTCGCGCACTGGGTAGGCCAGGCGCGCGCTGCGCGAGACGAGCTCCTGGTGCTCGCGGTCAAAGGTCAGTGGGCCCTTGGTGACGGGGCAGACCAGCAGTTCAAGCAGTTTGGGGTCCATGGCGGCAGCTTTCCGGGAGAAACGGGGTTCGGTCAAGAATCAAGGGGCGATGATAGCGAGGGCCTGGGCAGCAGTGCCGCCAGCCGGGCATCCACCGCGGCGAAAAATGCCGGGTCCAGGCCCACCTCCAATGGCACGGCCAGGGCATCGGGGCGCAGTGGCCAGAGTTTCACGGCGTCCTTGGCCGTACACAGCAGGGGCAGCTGTCCGCCCTGCGTTGCGCCATCCCCATCGCTCCAGCCGGTGAAATCGTGGTGGTCCGGCAGGGCTGTGGTGCGCGCCAGGGTCAGCCCCTGGGCCCGCAGCATGGCAAAGAAGTCCCCGGGCCGGGCAATTGCCGCCACGGCATGCACGGGCTGGCCGCGCAGCGATGGCAGGGGCAGGCGGCTGCCATCGGCGTGCAGGGCGTGGTCGGCCAGGCCACGCCGCAATGCAAACGCGGGTGCCGGGCCGGCAGGGGCTGGGGCGGTATCGGGGTGCAGCACCCAGTCCACCGCACGCGGCCAGGGCTCGCGCAGCGGCCCGGCAGGCAGCAGAAAGCCGTTGCCCACGCCCTGGTCGTTGAAGACGCAGACCTCCAGGTCGCGCTGCAGCGCCAGGTGCTGCAGGCCGTCGTCGCAGATGAGCACGTCGGTACCCGGGTAGCGCGCCAGCAGCGCGCGCGCGGCGGTGGTGCGCTGGCGGTCCACGAACACCGGCACGCCGCAGCTGCGCGCGATCAGGGCGGGCTCATCGCCGACCTCGCTGGCCGGGCTGTCGGCCAGCACCTCGCGGCAATCGGTGGTGCT
Source organism: Acidovorax sp. AC410 (assembly GCF_979253235.1). NCBI lineage: Bacteria > Pseudomonadati > Pseudomonadota > Betaproteobacteria > Burkholderiales > Comamonadaceae > Acidovorax > Acidovorax sp. AC410. The sequence continues at coordinate 5,833,374 of NZ_CEEDCG010000001.1, read as the reverse complement.
GCGGCCATAGCCGCGCGAGATGACCCCCGGCCTGAGCCCCCGGGCCTTTAGGTGTTCCACCAGGGCCATCACCACGGGGGTCTTGCCAGCGCCGCCGGCAATCACGTTGCCCACCACGATGGTCGTTCGCCCGGGGTGTTCGGAGCGCAGGGTGCCGTGGCGGTAAAGGGTCCGGCGCAACCGCACCAGGAGGCTGTAGGGCAGGGACACTGGCCACAGGGCCCAGGCGACGAGGCCCCGGGATTGCCAGGCCCGTACCAGGCCGGCAGAAGGGGGCGGCGGCTGCGGCCCGGCGGCAGCCATGTCCGCTAGCGGCCGCCGTTGCCTGCGCGCGCGCCAGCCGACGACTGGGTGGCGAACGTGATCTGCGTGAGGCCCACGCGGCGCGCAGCCTCCATCACCGTCACCACGGCCTGGTGGGGCGACATCGCATCGGCGCTGATGATGACCACGCTGTCCTTGCCGATGGCGGCGGCGGCTTCGCGCAGGGCGCGGGCCACGGCGTCGACGCTCTTGCCGTCCACGCCGGTCTTGTTGACCGCATAGCGGCCATCCGCCGCCACTGCCACCACGACCTCCTTGGGGTGGTCGCGCTGCTGCTCGGTGTCGGCCACGGGCAGGGTCAGCTGCAGTTCGGTGAACTTGCTGTAGGTGGTGGTCAGCATCAAGAAGATGAGGATCACCAGCAGCACGTCGATGAACGGGATCAGGTTGATCTCGGGTTCTTCCTTGGTGCGGGGGCGGAAGTTCATGGCCGCCCCGTCACTTCTTGTGGCGCAGGATGTGGCGCACGAACTGCTCGGATGCCAGTTCCAGGGTCAGCAGGTAGGCGTCCACGCGGCCGCGGAAATAGCGCCAGAAGATCAGCGCCGGAATCGCCACGATCAGGCCGAAGGCCGTGTTGTACAGGGCGATCGAGATGCCGTGCGCCAGCCGGGCCGGGTTGCCCCCGCCCATGGCCTGGCCCACGCCGCCGCTGCCGACCTGGGAGCCGAAGATCTCGATCATGCCGATGACGGTGCCCAGCAGCCCGAGCAGAGGCGCTGCCGAGGCGATGGTGGCCAGGGCGGCCAGGTATTTTTCGAGCCGGTGGGCCACGGAGCGGCCCGTGCCTTCCATGGCCGCACGCAGGTCGGCCTCGCTGCACTGCGGGTTGCTGTTGAGAGTGCGCAGGCCACTGGCCAGCACCTCGCCCAGGGCCGAGTTCTGGGCCAACTGGTTCACCACGTCGGGCGTGGGCAGGCTTTTCGACGAGACGGTGATGGCTTCATCGAGCAGCTTGGGGGGGGCTACACGGGCCGTCTTGAGGGCCACGAAGCGTTCGATGACCAGGGCCATTCCGAGGATGGAACACAGGATCAGCGGCCAGATGGGCCAGCCTGCGGCTTGTATGATGGACAGCAAATCTCTCTCCGCGCAGTGAGGGGCAATCGGTGATTATGGCCCAGCTTTTTGACCGCCCATGGTCACAAACCGTTACCTTGCCGTGTCCATTCCGTGACCGAATCGTCACCCACAAAATCTGTGGATAACTTTGTGGGCAACCGGGCTGTCCAGGCCCGCAAAGTGGCTTGGCGCCGTGCTTGCAACAGATTGATGAAAAATTGCGCAGTGAAAAATCCTTATAAATCAATGACTTGCACGTGTTTGTGTGGCGTTCGAGGCGAGAATGCTTCTCAGGCAATGTGGGGCGCTGCATCGCCGTTTCTGTGGAAGACTCGGTCTGCCAATGGGGCGCCAATGGCCGCCGTTGCTCATGTTTGAACGTACAAACCCCATGGTGGCGCCCCGCGTATGGGAAGTTGGCGCGCTGTGCCGCGCCATTGCTGATGCGCTGGAGGCGCGCTTCAATCCTGTCGCGGTGCGCGGCGAGATCACGGGCTTCTCGCGCGCATCCAGCGGGCATTGTTATTTCTCGGTGAAGGACGCCCAGGGCCAGTTGCGTTGCGCCATGTTCCGCCGCGCCGCCAGCCTGCTTGACTTTTCGCCGCGCGATGGTGAATTGGTGGAGGTGCGTGGCAAGCTCGGCGTGTACGAGGCCCGCGGCGATCTGCAGTTCATTGTGGAAAGCATGCAACGCGCGGGGCAGGGCGCGCTGTTCGAGCAGTTCCTGCGCCTGAAGGCCCAGCTCGAGGCCGAAGGCCTGTTCGATGCGGCCCGCAAGCGGCCACTGCCTGTGCAGCCGCGCGGCATCGGCCTGGTCACATCGCTGGGCGCTGCCGCACTGCACGACGTGGTGACGGCACTGCGCCGCCGGGTGCCCCATGTTCCCGTGGTGCTGGCGCCGGCCCAGGTGCAGGGCGCGGCGGCGCCGCAGTCCATCGTTTCGGCATTGAACCGGCTGTACCGGCTGGCAGAGCAGGGGCCGTCGGTCGGCCAGCCGCACATCGACACCATCCTGCTGGTGCGCGGTGGTGGTTCCATCGAGGACCTGTGGGCCTTCAACGACGAGCACTTGGCCCGCACCATCGTGCAAAGCCCGGTGCCGCTGGTCAGCGGCGTGGGGCACGAGACCGACTTCACCATCGCCGACTTCTGTGCCGACCTGCGCGCACCCACGCCCACCGCCGCAGCCGAACTGGTGGCCCAGCCGCGCGAGGTGTGGCTCGGTGCCCTGGAACTGATCGAAGGGCGCATTGCCGACGGGCTGCAGCGCCAGCTGGACGCCCGCCACCAGCGCCTGGACCAGGCCGCAGCCCGCCTGGGCCGCCCCTCGGGCCTGGTTGCGCGCGAACAGATGCAGATGGCGCGCATGGCCCAGCGCATGCGCCACGCCGTGCTGCTGCGCCTGCAACGCATGGAGCAGGCCCAGCAAGCAGCCGCAGCCGCCTTGCCGGTACAGGTGCAGCGCCGCATCGACAGCCTGCGCGAACGGGTGGACCGCGCCGCGCTGCGCCTGGAGCTGCTGGACCCACGCCTGGTACTGCAGCGCGGCTATGCGCTGCTGGCCGATGCGGATGGCCGCGCGGTGACGAGCGTGCGCCAGGTGCATCCAGGCGACGCGCTGCGTGCCACACTGGCCGATGGTGTCGTGGATGTCACCGCCGCGTCGCAGGCGCGTTTGCTGTAGGACAATTGCTGCATTGTCATGGACGGCGACGAATCGTTGCACCCTTCGCTGCACAGGTCACACGTTCTTCCTACAATGCCCGTTCACCCGCAGGAACGCCGCGTGAACCCCATCGCGCAGCGGGCCCACCACAATTCAAACCACCACGAGGAAAACACCATGGAACACACCCTTCCCCCGCTGCCCTACGCCATCGACGCCCTGGCTCCGAACTACAGCCAGGAAACGCTGGAGTACCACCACGGCAAGCACCACAATGCCTACGTGGTGAACCTCAACAACCTGCAAAAGGGCACCGAATTCGAGACGATGACCCTTGAGGAAATCATCAAGAAGTCCAGCGGCGGCATCTACAACAACGCCGCCCAGATCTGGAACCACACCTTCTTCTGGAACTGCATGGCCCCCGCCGGCGGCGGCGAGCCATCGGGCGCGCTGGCCGCGGCCATCACCGCCAAGTGGGGCAGCTACGCCGCCTTCAAGGAAGCCTTCGTCAAGAGCGCCGTGGGCAACTTCGGTTCGGGCTGGACCTGGCTGGTGAAGAAGGCCGACGGCAGCGTCGACATCGTGAACACCGGCGCCGCCGGCACGCCCCTGACCACCGCCGACAAGGCCCTGCTGACGGTGGACGTGTGGGAACACGCGTACTACATCGACTACCGCAACATGCGCCCGAAGTTCGTCGAGACCTTCCTGGACAAGCTGGTCAACTGGAAGTTCGCCGAAGCCAACTTCGCCTGATTGCCTGGGTGCAATCCATCTGCCTGTTCAGCGGGCAGAAAAGAAAAACGGCCCTCGGGCCGTTTTTTCATGGGCGCAGGCCACTCACTTCTTCGCGAAGGGGGCGCCGCCGAGCTTGAAGCCGGCCTTGATGCCCTTCTTGGCAAACCAGCCCTGGTTCATCTCCAGCACAAAGCGCACGGGCTTCTTGGAGCAATGCGAATCGAGGGTCTGCGGCTTCATGTCCTCAAGGTTGACAATGGTGCCGTCGTCCGCGACAAAGGCGGCCGTCAGCGGCAGCAGCGTGTTCTTCATCCAGAAGCACTGCTGGCTGGGCTGCTCGAAGACGAACAGCATGCCTTCGTGCTGGGGCATCTCGGGCCGGTTCATCAGGCCGATCTGGCGCTCCAGCGGCGCCAGCGCCACCTGGGCGTCGATGCGGTGCATGCCGGCAGAGAGTTCCACGCGCTGCAGGTTCAATTGGGGGCCTTCCTGGGCGCGGGCGGTGGGTGCCAGGGCGGCGAGCGATGTTGCCAGCACGGCAGCCAGAAGGAAGGGGCGGCGAAATGATGGGGTGGAAGTGGCGGGGCTCAGGCTGGGCATGGACAGGGTTCTTTCGATGGGAAAGACAACGGGCACCAGAAACAAAATCGCCCGCGGTTGCGGGCGATTTTGAAGCAAACCGGAAGGGTGGGGGTCAGAGATCCGCACAAACCCCCAGGCGCATCAGGCAGCCGCCTTCTTGGCGTGCTTCTTGGTCTTCTTTTGTGCCACTTTCTTGGACTGCTTGTGCGCAGGTGCCGCCTTGGCCGTGGGGGCAGGGGCTGCCGCGGGAGCAGCTGCTGGGGCGGGTGCGGCAGCAGGGGCGGCTGGAGCCTGTGCGAAAGATGCACCGGCAGAGAACAGACCAGCCATCAGGACAGCGAGGAGTTTTTTCATATATGCCATTTCCTAGACGAACTATCGGGTTGAGGGCTTCGCAAAAAATTCACGAAGCTCCACCTGCAACGATAGCAGCCTGCACACGGTTGACAGGGGTTTCCGGCATTTTTTTGTCTATAGAATCTTTGCGGTTGGCGGCACTTCCCCGTGCCCGCCCTCTTGTGTTTCAGATATCCAACGGAGACCACTGCCCATGACCAGCTACCAGCACATCAAGGTGCCTGCCCAAGGGCAGAAAATCACCGTCAATGCCGACATGTCCCTGAACGTGCCGGACGAGCCGATCATCCCTTTCATCGAAGGCGATGGCACGGGCCTGGACATCACGCCGGTCATGATCAAGGTGGTCGATGCCGCCGTGGCCAAGGCCTATGGCGGCAAGAAGAAGATCCAGTGGATGGAGGTCTATGCGGGCGAGAAGTCCACCAAGGTCTACGGCCCCGACGTGTGGCTGCCCGAAGAGACGCTGGCCGTGTTGCGTGAGTACGTGGTCTCCATCAAGGGGCCCCTCACCACGCCCGTGGGCGGCGGCATCCGCTCGCTCAACGTGGCCCTGCGCCAGGAGCTCGACCTGTATGTCTGCCTGCGCCCCGTGCAGTACTTCAAGGGCGTGCCCTCGCCCCTGAAAGAGCCCGAGAAGACCAACATGGTCATCTTCCGTGAGAACTCGGAAGACATCTACGCCGGCATCGAATTCGAAGCCGAATCCGACAAGGCCAAGAAGCTCATCAAGTTCCTGCAGGAGGAGATGGGCGTCAAGAAGATCCGCTTCCCCAACACCTCGGGCCTGGGCGTCAAGCCCGTCTCGCGCGAGGGCACCGAGCGCCTGGTGCGCAAGGCCATCCAGTACGCCATCGACAACGACAAGCCCAGCGTGACCATCGTTCACAAGGGCAACATCATGAAGTTCACCGAGGGCGGGTTCCGCGACTGGGCCTATGCCCTGGCGCAAAAGGAATTCGGCGCCGAGCTGATCGACGGCGGCCCCTGGTGCAAGTTCAAGAACCCCAAGACGGGCAAGGACATCACCATCAAGGACAGCATCGCCGATGCCTTCCTGCAGCAGATTTTGCTGCGCCCCGCGGAGTACTCCGTGGTGGCCACGCTCAACCTCAACGGCGACTACATCTCCGACGCGCTGGCCGCGCAGGTCGGCGGCATCGGCATCGCGCCGGGCGCCAACATGTCCGACTCGGTGGCCTGCTTCGAGGCCACCCACGGCACGGCCCCCAAGTACGCCGGCAAGGACTATGTGAACCCCGGCTCCGAGATCCTCTCTGCCGAGATGATGCTGCGCCACATGGGCTGGATCGAGGCGGCCAACCTGATCATCAGCTCGCTCGAAAAGTCGATTGCGTCGAAGAAGGTCACGTACGACTTCGCGCGCCTGATGGACGGAGCCACGCAGGTGAGCTGCTCGGGCTTTGGACAGGTCATGATCGACCACATGTGATCGTGTTTTGCCGGGTTCCTCGAGGACCTGGAAAGCCGGCCCGTCACCAACGTGGTGGCGGGCTTTTTTTGTGGCCTGTCCGGCGCCACCGGTGCCAGGCGCTACGCCACCGGCAGGCTCGCCACCACCCGGTTGCGCCCCAGGCGTTTGCCTTCGTACAGCGCCTTGTCGACGCGGTCGATCATGGTGTCCAGGGATTCCCCATACCGGGCCGTCGCCACGCCGAAGGTGGCGGTGATGTGGATGTGGACGCCATCCGCTGCCAGCGGGGCGCCGTCCAGGGCGCTGCGCATGCGTTCGGCGCAGGCCATGGCGGCGACCTCATTGGTCTGGGGCAACAGCAGCAGCAATTCTTCACCGCCCCAGCGGCAGTGCACATCGCCCGCCCTCGCGCATTGCCGCAACAGTTCTGCCGCGTGCTTGAGCGCCTCGTCGCCGACATCGTGTCCATGGAGGTCGTTGATGGACTTGAAATGGTCCAGGTCGGCCATGATCACGGCGAAGTCATGCCGGTGCCGTGACATTCCCTCCTGCATGGCCTGGCTGGCTTCGTAGGCAAAGCGCCGGTTGAACATGCCCGTCAGCGGGTCGCGCACCACCAGTTCCTGCAGGCGCGACTGCTGCAGGCCTACGAGGTGAAAGTAGCTCGACATCAGCGCTGCGATGGCCAGGCCGATGCCTGCCAGATTCAAAGCCATCAGTGCTGCCGCCGCCTGCCGGCCTTTGGCGGGATCGGCGGCGAGGCTGGCCCCCAGGCGGGGTGCCCACCACTCGATGGCCACCACGGCGGTGATCAGTGCGGCGGCGATCCACCATTTGGTGCGGGCACGGATGCGGCCACTGACCATGGCCACGGAAACGAGGGCAAAGAGGACAAGGTGAAAGCCCGCGTCCGCGCCGACCTGCACGGACAGGTGGATGGTGTTGGCAATGCTTGCCCCGGCCATGCCGATGGTGGCCGCCAGGAACAAGGGAAAAGGCTTTTCCGGTGCAAAGCAGGGGCGCAGCACCAGGGCCAGCACGCCCACGGCGGCGCTGGACCACCACAGCGGTATGCCATGCCAGAGCATCACGCCCGTATGCGCCGCGCAGATGGCACCGATCATGAGTGCCCCCACGCTGACGATGCGCCGAAACAGGGTGCGGATCGTACGGGTATCGAACTGATCGTGGGGAACGGTGCCAACCATGCGTTCGTTATCCCACAGGCGGCAGGCCGAGGCCAGATGAAAACCCCGCAGCGGGCCCGCGGTTCAAAGTTGATGACATTCCCACAGGGATGGCCGGCTCCGGTTGCGGGGCAAGGCGGCCCGGGTGCTGCTGCCCTGTCGAAACGGGTTGGGGGATGCCCTGGGTGCCGCAGTTCAATCCCTGCTCCCGTTCACTCCGCGCTGGCAGTGCCCAGTGTGGCCAGGGCTTCGGCGTCCAGCGTGAGCTGGCTGGCCTTCACCAGGTCCTGCAGCTGCGCCAGCGAGGTGGCGCTGGCGATCGGTGCCGTGATGCCCGGCTGCACGATCTGCCAGGCCACGGCGACCTGGCCCGGCGTGGCGCCCAGGCGCGCGGCCACGGTGTCCAGCGCGGCCAGGATGCGCAGTCCGCGTTCGTTGAGGTATTTGGCCGTGGTGTTCTTGCCCCGTGCGCTCTTGGCGGCATCGGCCTCGGTGCGGTACTTGCCGGTCAGGAAGCCTGCGGCCAGCGCGTAGAAGTTGATCACGCCCACGTTGTGCTCCACGCACAGCGGCTGCAATTCCTTCTCGAACACGGCGCGGTCGTACAGATTGAACAGCGGCTGCAGGCTTTCGTAGCGGGCCAGGCCCAGGCGTTCGCTGGTTGCAAGGGAATCTGCCAGGCGCGCCGCCGTGAAGTTGGAGGCGCCGATGGCGCGCACCTTGCCGGCCTTGATGAGGTCGCTGTAGGCGCCCAGCGTGTCCGCCAGGGGCACCGTGGCGTCGTCGTCGTGCGACTGGTAGAGGTCTATGTGGTCGGTCTTCAGGCGCGTGAGCGAGGCGTCCACCGCCTGGCGGATGTACTCGGGGCGCAGGCCCACCTTGCCGTCGCCCATGTCCTTGCCCACCTTGGTGGCCAGCACGATGCGGTTGCGCTTGCCGTTCTGCTTGAACCAGCGGCCGATCACCGATTCGGACTCGCCGCCCGTGTGGCCCGGTGCCCAGCGCGAATACACGTCGGCCGTGTCGACGAAGTTGAAGCCGGCGTCCACCCAGGCATCGAGCAGCCGGAACGAAGTGGCCTCGTCGGCCGTCCAGCCGAAGACGTTGCCGCCAAAACACAGAGGGGAAACTTGCAGGCCCGAGCGGCCAAGGGGACGAAGGTTCATGGAATGGGGTTCCTGGGATGGGGATGCGGGGGACTGTTCGGAAGCATTGTTGCTGCTTTTTTTGAGTCCTGCTGGGGACAGCGCCCTTCGTGCGTGCGATGGGGGCAGGCCTGTGCGTGATGTTGTTCACGGCGGTGGCGTCTGCCAGCCTGTCGGCCTATGGACTTCGGTGCTGTGCAAGGAGGACACTTCGCCCAGCCTGCAGGGAACCCGTGCCTTGCAGGCGCCAGAGGCTGTCTACACGGGGATATCTGGCAAGCCGGGGTACGCAGAGCTCCTGGTCTACGCCTTCACCGGAGAAACCATGATGCGATCATCAATCAGGCGCTTTGCAGCGCTGGCACTCGGCGTATCGGTTGCCGCCAGCGCCCAGGCGCAACTGTCGGTACGTCCCTCCAGCCGCGACGCGGCGCGGCAATGGCTTGAAAGCTCGTTCCCAGCCCTTTTTCCGCCCGGTGCCGGGCAGGACGGGATGGCCGGGCCCTATGCCTACCGGTTCTACCCTTCGGTAGGCAATGCCTTTGCCTTCAGCGATGGCCGGTTTCTCGTGGCCAGCCAGACCCAGACCGCAGGGCAGATCGTGGACCTGACGGCGGCCATGTGCCAGCTCAACGCCGCGCTGTGCGAGACCACGTCCGTGCCTCCCCCCGGCTCGGGCACCGGCGCCGCGTCGGATTGCTTCAACCCGGTGCTGCTGCAGCAGGGCACGACCTACCGCTGGGACTGGCAGTCCAGCGACGGCGCCGTGCAGTTCAGCACCGAGGGGCGCATCAATGGCCCGGCCAGTTTTGCAGGGCAGACGGGCGTGATCGAAACCGAGCGCACCGTGTCGGTGGGCCGGGCCGGGGCGCCCCCATTCACCTCCCGCGTGCGGGAGTACGAAAGCGTGGAGAACACGCCGCAGGGGCCCGTGCTGCTGCGCTACGGAAGCATCGTGCTCATGGACGTGCCCTTGGCGGGTACCCGAACCACGATCGTGAACACCCCGGTGAACCGGATCCGCGATTTTTCGTTGGCCGTGAACGAGAGCTACACCTTGAACGAGGTGCGGCAAACCACCATGGAAATACCCGGATTGCCAACCCAGACGAGCACCGTCCGCGAAGCGCAGACCTTTACCTACCGAGGCCAGGAAAGCGTCACAGTACCGGCCGGTACCTATACGGCCTGCAAGTTCGAATGGACCAATGGCGCGCGCGTGTCGGCAGGGTGGACGGCCAAGGGCAGCGGCCTGCCCCTGGTGATCACCGGCGACGATGGCGCGGGCAACCCCATCACGCTGTACATCAAGTCCAGCTCGCACATCAACGGTCACCCCATATAACCCAGGGCGCCGAGCAGTGCACCGCCACCCAGCATCCACAGCAGGTGCAGGCGTGTCTTCCACACCAGCAGCATGGTCACCACCGTGGCCAGCCACAGCGGCCAGGCGGTGGCCAGGCCGCCATGGGCCTGGGCCAGCACCCAGGTGGTGGCCAGCAGCAGGCCGATCACCACCGGCACCATGCCCTGCTTGAAGGCGCGCACGCCGCGCCGTTCGCGGTTGCGGTGGCCCCAGCGCGTGGCCAGCCAGGTCAGCAGGCTGCTGGGCAGCATCACGCCCAGCATGCACAGCCCCATGCCCAGGGCGCCCAGGGCCCAGCCCAGCGGGCCGGCGCCGCCCGCGTTCAGGCCCACGTTCCAGCCCAGCAGGGCGATGAAGAGCACGTTGGGCCCGGGCGCGGCCTGGGCGATGGCAATCGAGGCGTTGAACTGCGGGTCGGCCAGCCAGGCCTGCTTTTCGACCAGGAAGCGGTGCATGTCGGGCGCGGTGGCAATCGCGCCGCCCACGGCCAGCAGCGACAGCGACATGTAGTACAGGAACAGCTGCAGCCAGTCGGCCCAGCCCAGGCTGATGGTGGCGCCGGTCATGGGGCGAGCTTTCGCCAGGTGAGCAGGCAGGCCGTGCCACCCAGGAGGGGCAGTGTCCACACCAGCGGCCAGCGCAGCACGGCCATGGCCACCACCGTGAGCACCGTGACCACCGAGCACACGATGGGCCCGAGCGGGTGGGTGCGCAGCGTGGCCGAGAGCTTGAGGCCCGTGCCCGCGATCAGCCCGGCCGCCACCGCGCCCATGCCACGCAGGGCGCCGGCCACAGCTGGGTGGCTGGCGAACTGGGCATACACCACGGCCAGCGACAGCACCAGCATGAGCGGAAACAGCAGCATGCCGGCCAGCGCTGCCAGCGCACCGCGCCAGCCGAAGTAGCGATCGCCGATGGTGATGGACAGGTTGACCACGTTGGGGCCGGGCATGATCTGGGCCACGGCCCATTCCTCAACGAACTCCTCGTTCGTCATCCAGCGTTTGCGCTCCACCAGCTCGCGCTGCACCACGGCCAGCACGCCGCCAAAGCCCTGCAGCGCCAGCCAGGTGAAGGACCAGAACAGGTCGGTGCAGTTGCGCGGGGCGGGGCGCGGCTCTGCCGGTAGTGGCTGGATGGGGGAGGGCGGGGTGGCAGGGGCCATGGAAAGCTGGGCAGGGGCAGGGCGCCATCGCGGCGCTACCCCGTGATGTTAAACGTCTCGCAGATGGGTATGCTGGCGCCTTCCCGCATCCTGAACCATTCCCGACATGAAACTCATCCGTTACGGACAACCCGGCGCCGAGCGCCCCGGCCTGCTCGACGCCCAAGGCGTGCTGCGCGACCTGTCGATGCTGCTGACCGACCTGGGTCCCGCCCAGCTCAACCCGCGCACCCTTGCAGCCCTGGCCGCCATCGACGCCACCCGCCTGCCGGCCGTGGAAGGCGCGCCGCGGCTGGGCAGCCCCGTGGGCGGCGTGGGCAAGATCGTCTGCGTGGGCCTGAACTACGCCGATCATGCGGCCGAGGCCGGCATGCAGGCACCGGCCGAGCCGGTGCTGTTCATGAAGGCCGTTACCTCGCTGAGCGGCCCGAACGACGAGCTGCGCATTCCCCCCGGTTCGCAGAAGACCGACTGGGAGGTGGAGCTGGGCATGGTCATCGGCACACGCGCCAGCCATGTGGACGAGGCAGCTGCACTGCAGCACGTGGCGGGCTATGTGCTGGCCAACGACGTGTCCGAGCGCTCCTGGCAGATCGAGCGCGGCGGCCAGTGGGTCAAGGGCAAGAGCTATGACAGCTTCGCGCCCATCGGCCCCTGGCTGGTGACGCCCGACGAGGTGGCCGATCCGCATGCGCTGGACCTGTGGCTGGAGGTGAACGGCCAGCGCGTGCAGAACGGCAACACGCGCAACTTCATTTTCGGCCTGCCCAAGGTGATTGCGTACATCAGCCAGTTCATGACGCTGGAGCCCGGCGACATCGTGCTCACCGGCACGCCCGCCGGCGTGGGCCTGGGCCAGAAGCCCGCGCCCTGGTTCCTCAAGCCCGGCGATGTGGTGCGCCTGGGCGCCACGGGGTTGGGCGAGCAACGGCAGGTCTGCACGGGCGGCTGATGCGCGCCGGGTAGTAGGGCGGGCACAACGCGCAGGGTAGATGCGCTTGCCGCAGGCGAAGCCGGGCGTGGATACTCTGGCCTGTGCCGTCCGCCCCTTCCCACCATGCCTCGACCGTGCTCACCCGCCTGCGCAACCGCTTTGGCCGCCGCACGCTGTATGCCGTGCTGTGTGCCCTGCTGTGTGCGCTGGCCTTCTTCGAGGTGACCTCCTGGCACAAGCTCGATGCCCTCGACAACCGGGTGGGGGATGCGCTGCTGCGCTGGCATGCGGACAGCCGCACGCCGCCGGATGACATTGTGGTGGTCGACATCGATCAGTTCTCGCTGGTCGATCCGCAGATGCTCGACGTTGCCGGCAAATGGGTGTGGCCCCGGGTGATCCATGCGGAAATGATTTCGGCGCTGGCGGCCCAGCAGCCAAGGGCCATCGTTCTTGATCTGATCCTGACGCAGGCCGATCGCTTCCGACCCGAGAACGATGCGGAGCTGGCCAAGGCGCTGGCGTTCGAGCATGCGTTCATCCCCATGGTGCTGATGGAAGACACCGAGCAGAAGGCGCCGCTCACCATGGCGCCGCCTGCCATGGGCATACGCCCCCTGGCGAATGCCAACCCCGACGCCGCCTACGGCATCGAAGGCCCCCTCTCTCTGCCGGCGGAGGTCTGGCGCACCGGCTACATCAACTTCGTCAAGGACCGTGACGGCATAGGCCGCCGCACCGAGATCGGCCGCGAAACCCAGGGCTGGTGGATTCCGCACATGATCGGCCGGGTGGCCGATGCGCTGCAACTGCCGCAACCCAAGAAGCCGGGCTTCCGGCTGAACTGGTACGGCACGGACTTCACGCGCATTTCCTATGCCAAGGCCTACCTAGCCACCCAAACGGGTGATCGCAAGCTGCCGTTCGATGCGCGCGGCAAGATCATCGTGATCGGAGCCACGGCCAGCGGCATCCTGGACTTCGTGCCCACGCCCATGGATGCCACCACGCCAGGGCCTTTCGTGCTGGCGACGGGGCTGGCCAACCTGCAGAACAACGAGTGGCTGCGTGAGGCTCCCGACTGGGTGAATCCATCCCTGGTGATGTTGCTGGTCTGCGGGCTGGCCCTGGCTTTCGTGGTGCGTGTATCACCCACTTGGGTGGTCATGGGCTATGGGGCTCTCACTGCGGCTGCCATCGGGGGCAGCGTCTTGGCATTGCAGGAGGCCCAGGTGTACTGGATGCCGGTGTCCTCCCTGGTGCTGGGCGCCGTGGCACTGCTGGCCTTTGGGTTGCTCTCCTCGCGGCTGGAGATGGGGCAACGGCGCCACGTGCAGGCCATGTTCTCGCGCTTCGTGGACCCGCGCATCGTGCAGGATCTTTCCGAGGCGGCCCAGGTGGCCGAGGCCGAGGTCTCGGCCAGCCGCGAGATCACGCTGCTGTTCTCGGACATCCGGGGCTTCACCAGCCTGTCGGAGCACCGCAAGCCCGAGGAGATCGTGAACATCCTCAACCGCTACTTCGAGATGCAGGTGGAGGTGATCTTTCGCTACCAGGGCACGCTCGACAAGTTCATCGGCGATGCCATCATGGCCTTCTGGGGGGCGCCCATCGCCCAGCCCAACCATGCCGTGCTGGCGGTGGAGGCGGCGCTAGGCATGGCCGACGCGCTGCAGCGCTTTGCCGACGACATGGCGCGCGAAGACCCCACCGCCAAATTCGACATCGGCATCGGCGTGCACACGGGTTCAGCCGTGGTCGGATTCCTGGGCACTTCACGCCGGCTGGACTACACCGCAATCGGCGATGCCGTCAACCTGTGCAGCCGCATCGAAGGTTGCACAAAAGGCATAGCCCGGGTTTTGGTTTCCGAGTCGACAAGAGCACAATGTGGGGAAACATTTGTTTTCATTGACCGCGGCGATTTCGAGGTGAAAGGCCGCGACCAGGCGGTGCGGCTTTTCGAGCCGCAGCGCAGGTCCAGTGGAGGGGCGCCGGAATGATCTGGCGCGTAGGTATCGTCATAGAGAGGAGAAGGAAAGTGAACACATCATTCGTGGGCCTGTTGAAGGGCCTGCTCATTGCGCTGCTGCTGGGGCTGGGCCTCGGCGCTCACGCCCAACAGTTGGAAGTCACCGTGGCCACCGAGTTGCGCGCGACGCCGGCGCTGGACGGCAAGGTCCTGGTCAAGCTGGCCAAGGGCAACAAGCTCGAACAGACCTCGGCACAGGAGGGCTGGGTCAAGGTCAAGTTCGGTCGCACGGAAGGCTGGGTGCGCGTGACCCATGTGAAATCCCTGGAAGCTGCGGCCCCGGCCGCGTCCGCCCCCGCCAGTTCGGGCACCAACCTTGCGAGCATGTTCTCGGCGCCGAGCAACCGCCCCACGGCGACCACGGGCACCCGAGGCCTCACCAAGGAACAGATCGCCAATGCGCAGCCCGCCCCGGCTGAAATGGAACAACTCGAGAAGTACGCCATCAACATGGGCCAGGCCGAGCAGTTTGCGCGCAGCGGCAAGGTTGTGGCGCAGAAGATTGACGCTTACACCGGAGCAGAAAAATGAAACTCCAACGCTTGAAGGCCGCCGCGCTGGTGCTGGCTGCGGTCGTATTGCTGACCGGTTGTGAAACCATGCCGCAGGCTGGCGGCTCCGGAGGCTTGAATGTTCTGTCGTCCGCCCTGGGCGGAGGTTCCGGCGGCGGTTCGCGGGTCGGGGGCATCATGGATGTCGTCCAGGGCGCTTCCGCTGCATTCAAGGACTATTCGCCAGAAGAGCAGCGTGCCATGGGCAATGACTTCGCGTCAGTGCTCCTGGGTGCGCGCCCTTTGCTGAAAGACGCGGCCGTACAGCGCTACGTGAACCAGGTGGGCTGGTGGGTCGCCGCGCAGGCTGAGAAGCCCAAGGACAAGGACGGCAAGGACATCCAGTTCGCCTGGCGCTTTGGCGTGATCGACTCCGATGCCGTGAACGCCTACGCCACACCCGGCGGCTTCGTGTTCGTCACCGTTGGCCTGATGCGCCAGCTCAAGTCCGAGTCGGAACTGGCCGGTGTGCTGGGCCACGAGATCGCCCACGTGACGCGCGGCCACTACCTGGCCGCCATCAAGAAGGGCGGCTTTGCCCAGGCCGCTGGCGGCGTGGTGCAGGCCCGCTCGGGCAATGCCATGGTGAGCTCCGCCATGGTGGGCCTGGTGCGCAACCTGTACACCAAGGGTCTGGACCAGTCGGACGAGTTCGATGCCGACCGCCAGGGCGTGCTCTACGCCGCCCGGGCCGGCTACGCACCCATTGGTCTGCCCACGGTGCTGAACATGTATGCGGCCACGGGCTCTGGTTCCAACCAGGCGTATGAAGTGCTGTTCTCGACCCATCCGGCCCCCAAGGACCGCCTGGAGAAACTGCAGCCCTTCATGTCCAGCAAGTTTGGCTCGGCCGCAAACGTGAGCAACGAAGCCCGCTACGAAGCCATCAAGCGCCAGCTGCGCTGATGCTTCCAGGGCGGTGATTCCGCCCATGGCAAAAGCCCCTGCCGTGCATTGCAAGGCAGGGGTTTTTCATTTCGGGAGGCGCAGCCGCTCAACCCATCTTGCCCTTGAACCTATTCCCCGCATCGCGCCACCCCGCCTGCTCGGGGGACTTGACCTGGAAGGCCTTGATGTCGGCCTGGCTCTCGAATTTCACCTTGAAGATCTTGAAGCTGGCCTGGGTGGCGTAGTCGACGAAGTACCAGGTGGCATCCCCGTGGGCCTGGGGCTCATAGGCGGCCTCGTACCAGCACAGGTCGGCCTGGCTCTCGTGCGCCACTTCGCAGACGGTCGCATCGGCCTGGTGTTCGTACTTGGTGACCAGAATCTTCGCCATGGGGAGTTCCTCTTCATGCACTGGGGACGGGGCCAAAGGCCGCGCAGGCGGCAATGCCTTGTGTCGCCAGTGCAAGGTTATCCAAAAAACCGTGAAAAATTCCACAGAACCGACAGGCGTCACATCTGGACACCTTGTCGGTGGATTTCCGTCTTTTTCAGCGCACCGAAGTGGCTACTCCACCTGTGCCGTCTCCACGAAGATCAGCTCGCACGAGTTGGCGCCCGAATCCGAGCGGGTGAGCGAGCTGGTCCAGCGCCAGCCGCCGGGGTGCGTGACTTCCACCAACTGGCCGGTGATGCGGATGAAGTGGCCCTTGCGCGCCTTTTTGAGCGCCCGCTCGACGGCCGCGTTGGCCGGGATCAGGTGCATGTTGGCCGATGACTCGATGATCTCCTGCAGGGGGATCGGCGGCTGGTTGGACCAGGAATAGCGGTACCAGCGCCCGCCCTGGGTGATGTTCAAGGGTTCGTACACGGCCGGCTCGGCCATGCGCCGCCAGCCCAGGGCCAGGTCCACGGGGGACAGATCGGCTTCGCGTCCAAAGGAGTAGTCTTCGCGCCCCAGCACCCGGGCGCGTATGGCGAACTGGGCGAGCGGCTTGACCTGGTATCCCTGCAAGGCGAACGGGGCGGTGCTGGTGGAGGTCTGCTGCGGCACGTCGGCAAACACCTGCTGCGTGGTCGACTGGCCCTGCAGCCGCTTGTCCACCCGGCCCACGCGCAGCTTTTCGACGGCGAAAAAGCCGATGAGCAAAATGATCGCCAGCAGGACAACGGTCTTGAGTCTCATGGAAGGTTCTTGCGGCGGCCAATGCAGAAGGTGTGCGGAAATAAATGTAACGCGAGGCTGCACATTTTGCGCAATTGGCTGACAGGGCGCGCGTGCCTGGCCCTCCACACTGCAGCCATCGCTCGCCACAAAGGCCCATCGCCATGCCATTTTCCTTCTCCCCGACATCGCGTCCCTGGCCGGCGCTGCTCACCGGCACGGTGCTGGCGGCCAGCCTGGCCGCCTGCGGTGACACCGCCATCCTCTCGCCCGAGCAGGGCATGGGCAAGTCACCCACCTTGCCGGCGCCCAACAAATCGCTGATTCCCACGCTGCACATCGCCCCCGCCAAAGGCTGGCCCGAAGGCACCATGCCCACCGCCAGCCTGCCGGGCCTGTCGGTCACGCCGCTGGCCACCGGCCTGGACCATCCGCGCTGGGTGCTGGTGCTGCCCAATGGCGACGTGCTGGTGGCCGAGAGCCAGGCGCCGCCCAAGGGCGAGGGCGCGCCGTCGGGCGGCGTGTTTGGCGCCGTCCGGGGCTGGGTCATGAAGACCGTGATGGGCAAGGCCGGCTCGGGCAAACGCCCCTCGGCCAACCGCATCACGCTGCTGCGCGACGCCGATGGCGACGGCAAGGCCGAAACCAGGAACGTGTTCCTGCAGAACCTGAACTCGCCGTTCGGCATGGCCCTGGTGGGCAATGAACTGTATGTGGCCAATGCCGATGCGGTCGTGCGCTTCCCGTATGAAGCCGGGCAGACCAGCATCACCGCCGCAGGCACCAAGCTGGTAGACCTGCCCGGAGGCCCCATCAACCACCACTGGACCAAGAACCTCATCGCCAGCGCAGACGGCAGCAAGCTCTACGTCACCGTGGGCTCCAACAGCAACGTCGGCGAGAACGGCATGCAGGCCGAAGAGGGCCGTGCCGCCATCTGGGAGGTGGACCGCGCCAGCGGCAGCCACCGCATCTTTGCCAGCGGCCTGCGCAACCCCAACGGCCTGGGCTGGGCGCCGGGCAGCGGCGCGCTGTGGACGGTGGTCAACGAGCGCGACGAGATCGGCAGCGATCTGGTGCCCGACTACCTCACCTCGGTGAAGGATGGCGCCTTCTACGGCTGGCCCTACAGCTACTACGGCCAGCATGTGGACGAACGCGTGCAGCCGCCCCGGCCCGACCTGGTGGCCAAGGCCGTGGTGCCCGACTATGCCCTGGGCTCGCACGTCGCGCCGCTGGGCCTGGCATTTGCACAAGGGCCAGCCCTGGCGCCGCAACTGGCCAGCGGCGCCTTCGTGGGCGAGCATGGCTCGTGGAACCGCAAGCCGCGCAGTGGCTACAAGGTGGTGTTCGTGCCCTTTGCCGATGGCCAGCCTGCAGGCCTGCCCATCGATGTGCTTGCGGGCTTCGTGAGCCCGGACGGAGATGCCTATGGCCGCCCGGTGGGCGTGGCCATGGATGCGCGCGGGGGCTTGCTGGTGGCCGATGATGTGGGCAACGCCGTCTGGCGCGTGGGGGCTGCCGCGCCCAGGTAGCGCGGCATTCAGCGCATGCCCACCGCTTGCAGTGCCTTCTGCAGCGTGATCCGGAAGACGGTGTGCTGGTAGGGGTCGGCAATGACCACCGCGTGGGTGGCCCGGCCGTCGCTGAGCGTGAAACCGTTGGTGTACGCGCTGATGTTGACCAGTGCGTCGAGAGCCAGGGCAAAGGACTTGTGGTCGCCCGCGAAGATGACGCGCTCGTCAGTCACTACCAGCTCCCCGGTAGCGACGATGAGGGCCTCGTTCACTGCCATGCTGGTGGCATTGCCGCGGTGGTTGGTGCCCACGCCAAACAGTTGCGGGTGGCTGGTGCCCGTGGTCTCGGTTTCGTAGCCCACGGTGTGGACTTCTCGCAGCCCGGCCTCGACCGCTGCATAGGCGACTTCTCCGGGCCTCACCAAGGCCTGGCGCGGAACCATGGGCGTCAGGGGCTGTTCCTGCAGCCGTGCCAGGGCTTGCTGCTCTCGGGCTTTGCGCATCTTGATGCCGCGCGCGCTCACCACCAGAAAGAAGCCCAGGGCACCCGCGATGCCCCAACAGAGGGCCACGCCGATCACGGCCTGCAAAAGCGTGGCACTGGGGGAATCTCTCCCTGCAGCCACAGCCGCATCCAGTTGAACGGCACCAGCGCAAGGATCACCACGATGACCCACGAAACCATTCTGCCGATGCCCATTGCGCTCCCTCGCTCCGTTGTTGCTGGTCAAGGCATGAAGTCTACCGGCGCGCGCTGGCGCCCCGGATTGATCAGGCCTCCACCGAATCGACCAGCTCGGTGGGGAATTCGCCGGGCATCACCACCTCCAGCATCTCCACATCCTCGCTGTGCCCCAGTTCGCGGTGGCGTATGCCGGGTGGCTGGTACACGCAGGAGCCGGCTTCGAGCCGCACCACGCCCTGGCCCTCGTATTCGAACTCGATCCAGCCCTTGAGGATGTAGACGAGCTGGAAGCTCGTGCGGTGCAGGTGCGGCTGGCTGGAGAACTCGGCCCCGCCCGCCGCACGGATCACGTGGGCCACCACGCGCCCTTCGGTCGCGCTTTTGATGCCCAGGTCGCGGTACTCGAAGAACGAGCGCAGCCCGCGCTCGAAGGCGGCGTGGGCGGCGTGCGTGGCCACGAAGGTGGAGGCTGGATTGGCTGGGGTGTTGTCCATGGCGAGGTGTCTCCGTGTTTTTTCAAAGCCAGGTGTCGTGGGTCGGCACCTCGGCGGGGAACATGTTGATGTACTGCACCAGGCGTGGGCGGGTTCCGCGGTTGGGGCTGGCACCATGCGGCAGGGCCTGGTGCCAGATCACGAGGTCGCCCGCACCCGCGCCGATGGGCGTGGCGCCCAGGGCCTGGAAATCCTGGCGGCGTGGATCGGCCCCGGGTGGCAGGCGGGCCAGCCAGTCGCCCACCGTTCGGTGCAAGCCGGGCACCACGGTGAGCGCGCCCTGTTCGGGCGGGGTGTCGGTGAGGTACAGGATGCCCTGGGTGCAAAAGGGGATGGGCTGGGCCAGGCTCACATCCCAGTGCAGCCCCTGGGCGCCATAGACATGGCCCGGGCGCTCGGGCACGTTGAAGCCGCAGCGGTCGGTGCTGCGCCACAGATCGGCCGTGCCCCACAGCTGGGCAAAGGCCTTGTGGATGCGCAGCGACCGTCGGTTGCGCTCGAAGGCCGGGTGCTGGAACAACTGCAGCATGATGTTGCGCGGTGCATGGGGGTACCAGGACTCCGGATCGTCCGGTGTGGCGCGCACCGCATCCCAGACCACCTGCGCGGCAGCCGCGCTGTCGTCGGCCGGCACGGCCTGGCGCACGACCACGTAGCCATGTTCTTCCCAGTGCGCCAGGTCGGCGGCATCGAGCACGGGCGGCATGGCGTCGATCCGGGCATGCAGGTCCACGATGACATCGGGCGGTGGGCCGCCATCGACCAGGGCCTGGATGCGTGCCACGGTGGCGGCATCGGGTGCGCCCGCCGTGCGCACGATCCAGTCCTCGAAGCTGGCGAAGTCCGGGGCCTCGTGCAGCACGTACTGCATGCTCTGCTCCAGCCCCACGCCCAGTGCGGCGAGCACGAGCTGGGTGCGGTGGGCTTCTTGCGGGCCTAAGCCGGCCTTTCCCTGGCGCGCGGCCATCCAGCTGGACCAGCAGCGCTTGAGGTAGGGCACCTGCAGGGTGCCGCCGTCATGGGGCGGGCAAAGAGTTTCGGCGGAATTCAGGGCAGGGGGCATGCAAGGACCAGAGGCAGGCGGCTGTGCGGAAACTCCTTTGTATCACCTGCGCGGATCCGGCCAAGCGATAGATCCTGCCCTGGTGGCTACTGGGGTACGAATCCGCTTTGCGCCGCCAGTGCGGCCAGGGCCCGGGGGGCGTTTGCATGCGCCACCTGAACGTGTCGCCCAAGGGCTACCGCGAACGCTTTGCGGCGGCGGCTTGACGGCCCCCGGCGACGCAGGCAAAAAAATGCCGCCTCTGGGGGCGGCTTGGGAGGGGCTTACCTTGGAGAAAAAGGGAAGATTCCAGTCCAGGGGTCAGGCAAAGGTGTTGACCTGGGTGCCCAGTGTGCCCGAGGTGGCCAAGGGCGGCTGGGGCAGGGCCTGCAGCAGTGTGGCGGCCGAACTGGCCTGGATGTCCAGTGCCTTCTTGAGCACCCTGACATTCAGGGCATCGGAATTTTCGCGGCTGGCCAGGGCCGTGGCGGTGCTGACGATGCTGTTGCTGAGTGCGACATCCATGGGTGTTCTCCAGTGCTTGTCTGCCTTATCGACATTCTGCTCCCGAAATGAAGCGCATTTGCGCACTGTTACATCCTGGGGCAGGCAGCTCCTGTCACTCCAGTGCGGGTACGCCAATGGGTTTGCAGGCGGCCAGGTCCGATTCGCTGATGTCGGGCAGGTGGCGTGCCGCGTTGCGCAGGGCGGTGCGCAGGCCTTCCTCCAGCACCGGGTGGTAGATGGGCATGCCCAGCAACTGGTGCACCGTGAGTTTCTGCTGGATGGCCAGCGCCAGCAGGTGGGCCAGGTGTTCGCCATCGGGGGCGCACATCTCGGCACCCAGCAGCCGGGCATTGCCCTTGTCGGCATAGACGCACAGGCGCCCGTGGTTGCGCAGGGCGGCACGGGCCCGGCCGTGGTGGTCGAAGTCCACGGCGCCCACCACGGTGCGGGCCGGGTCGAGCTGGTCGAAAGGCGTGCCCACCACCGCCACGTTGGGGTCCGAGAACACGATGGACAGGCGCGTGCGGCGCACGAAGCGCGTGGGTTCGGCTGCCAGCGCGTTCATGCCGGCAATGTGGCCTTCGTCCGCGCCCTCGTGCAACAGTGCCGCATGGTCGTTGGCGTCGCCGGCCAGGAACACGCGCAGCTTGCCGATCTGCTGGGTCTGCGGGTCCACCTGGGGCATGCCGCGCTTGTCCAGCGGCTCGCCCAGCGTCTGGAGCCCCAGGTGCTCGATGTTGGGCGTGCGGCCCATGGCGGCGATCACCTGGTCCACCACCACGCGGTTGGCGCCACTGCGGACCTCGATGCCGCCCGGCACCTCGCGCAGTTCGGCCTTGGCGTGGGTGTGCAGCACCATTTCCTTTTTCAGCAGTGCTGCCAGTTCGGCATTCAGGGTCGGGTCGCTCAGACCTCCCAGGGTGTGGCCGCTGGTGAAGGCCGCCACCTCCAGGCCCAGCCGAGCCAGGGCCTGCGACAGCTCCACGCCGATGGCGCCCATGCCGATCACCGCCACGCGCGGGCCCAGCGTGGGCTGCTCGAACAGGGTGTCGGTGGTCAGGATGCGGTCGCCGAAGGCCAGCCATTCCTCGGGCACCACGGGCCGCGAGCCGGTGGCGATGATGATGCTGTCCGCGTGGTAGCGCACGCCGCCCACGTCCACGGTGTGCGCATCGAGCAGCACGGCGCGGCCCGAGAGGCTGGCGCCACCCAGGTCGTCCGTGGCCTTCAGGGCGCCGGCCACGAAGTCGTCGCGCAGCGCCCGCACACGCTGCAGCACGGCAGGGATGTCGGCCGTGAGGCCCTGGGCGCCGCGGATTCCGAACTCGTCGAAGGCGTGGCGCCGGTGGAAGGCATTGGCCGCCTCGATCAGGGTTTTGGACGGCATGCAGCCCACGCGCGCGCAGGTCGTGCCCCACGGGCCCTCGTTGACGATCAGGTAGCGCTCGGTGCGCTTGCGCACTTCGCGCAAGGCGGCCAGGCCGGCCGTGCCTGCGCCGATGATGAGGGTGTCGAGCGGCTGGCCCATGGATCGCGTCTCCCGAGGTGGTTTGGATCCGTAGTTTGCCGGGCGTGGCGCCATGCGCTTGTAGGCGGGTTGCCCAATGTGCTCAAGCGGCGGTATCGATCCAGCCCACCCGGCCCTGGCCCTGGTCGTTGATGCGCTGCACGAAGGCGTCGGCCTGGGCCTGCGGCAGCCGCAGCTGCAGGGTGACCAGCGAGCCATGCTGTACGTCCAGCAGCTCGGCCCCGGCCGCCTCCACCTCGCGGCGCAGCAGGCCTTCCAGCGCATAGGGCACCATGCACTGCAGCGTGGCCATGCGCTGCAGGATGACCTTGGGTGCTGTGAGCAAGGCCTGGGCGATGCTGTCGGTATAGGCCCGCACCAGCCCGCCCGCGCCCAGCTTGACGCCGCCAAAGTAGCGCACCACCGTGGCCAGCACGCCCTCCAGGTCCTGGTGGCGCAGCACGTCGAGCATGGGCCGGCCGGCGGTGCCGCCGGGCTCGCCATCGTCCACTGCCGCCGACTGGCCGCCCGCGAGCAGGGCCCAGCAGACATGCGCGGCGCCCGGGTGCTGCTTCCACAGTGCGTCCACGGCAGCCTGGGCGCTGGCCCGGTCGGCCATGGGCTGCACGCACCCGATGAAGCGGCTTTTCTTGATGATGAGCTCGCTGTGGGCCGGCGCGGACAGGGTCTGTGGCATGGGGCGCAGAGCATAAGCCAAACAGGCATGCTGTCTCTCTGGATCGCTGTCGCGGGCCTTCGAGACCATTTTTCGCGCACCCGGACAGGTGCCCTGGGCCTGCATAGTCCATTTGGGTGTGGCGCAAAAGAACCATTCCCGGCCGCTGCATGCGGCAGTTATGTGACGCCTGTCACAGCCGCGCGCCCGCTGGTCGGGCTGGGGCCTGTAAGTGTGCGTTCTGTCACAAGCGCAGACGCGGTGCGTTCCTACACTTGACCCCATAGCCGATAACTATTCTCGGCAAACAACAAGCAAGCAAACGCACCCAAGGACCCGCCATGTTCGCACTGCCATTGACCGCATCCCTCCCCAGCACGCTGGCCAGCCACGTGTTCGGTCGCTTCGCTGCATCGTCCACGCCACGCATGGCTGTGCAGTCTCCTGCCGCGGCCGCCAGCGCGCTGCGCGCCGATATGGCCACCGATTTCGAGGACGAGGAAGAGTTCGACCTGGCCCAGCGCGTGCGCGAAGTGGGTGAGTGGTAAGAACTATTCGCGCAGGGGGCTGCGGCTGCTCAAGCGGCTGCGGTATCGACCGCGCGTGACATGAGCACGCTGGTGTAGTTGGTGAGCGGCCTCCAGTCGCATTCGCCGACCACGCGGTAGCCCCAGGATTCATACATCGCAATCAATGCATGGGCCGGTTGGGCCGTGTCCAGTGCCAGGGTGGCGGCCCCGGCATTGCGCGCCCTCTGCACCAGCTCCGCGTGCAGCAGTTTCCCCAGGCCCAGGCCCTTGAACCGCGGCGCCACGCAGAACTGCGTGATGGACCACACCGTGCTGTCGCGGTACAGCGCTACTTTCGATTCCGGCTGCGGCGCGCGCAGCGTGGCCGTGGCCGCATAGTCCCCATCGATTTCCATGACCAGTGCCAGGCCCGAGGCCAGGCGCTTGGCCGTGTCCTCCACCGTCTGGTGGGTGGCCCAGTAGCGCAGGCCCTTGGCGGCGTGTGGGGCGTAGGCCGAGTGGATGAGCGCGGTCAGCCGCTCCAGGTCATCGTGCGGGGTGAGCAGGCGCAGGCTGGGTGGTGAAGAGGGGCTGTTTGTCACGGCGTCGGTCCGGGCGGGAGCTGGTCATAGCTTGAGCGACCAGGTTTCTCCCACCAATTGTTGCCCGAAGTCCTCGTAAGGCTCCGACTTGTCGAGGGTGAAACCCCGTTTGGCATAGATCGAACGTGCGGTAATGAGACAACTGTTGGTCCACAGCACCATTTTTTTGTAACCCTTGGCACGCGCAAAAGCGATGCATTCGTCGGTGAGCCGCGCTCCCAGGCCCATGCCGCGGGCCTTGGGCGAGAGGATCAGCATGCGCAGCTTGGCGGTGGTGGCCGACTTGCGCACCAAAAAGATGGCGCCCACGCGCTCGCCATCGAGCTCGGCGATCCAGCATTTTTCCCACGCGGGCTGGAACTTGCGCACGAACTGCGCCGCGATGTCGGCCACCAGGGCCTCGAAGCGCATGTCCCAGCCGTATTCGCGGGCGTAGATTTCGCCGTGCTGCTGCACCACCCAGCCGATGTCGCCCGGCGCCGGGTCGCGCAGCACGGCCACCTTTGCAGGGCCGCCGGTGGCTGCGGCGGGCTCCAGCAATGCCTCGATGCGTTCCATGGCCTGCACCAGTTCCTGCTGGCGGGGGGCGGGCAGGGGGGCGAGCAGGGCGGCCGCCTCGTCGCGCGAGCGCTGCTGCAGCGGGGCAAAGGCGGCGTGCCCGGCCGGCGTCAGCGTGAGTTCGCTCTGGCGCGCGTCCCTGGGGCTCGGCGCCCGGCTGATCCAGCCGGCATCCTCGAAGCGCCGCAGGATGCGGCTCAGGTAGCCGCCGTCCAGCCCCAGTTCGCGCGCCAGTTCGCTGGCCACCAGGGCGTCGCGGTGGGCCAGTTCATAGAGCACGCGCACGTCAGTCAGCGATAGCTCGCTGCCCAGGTAGGGGTCGAGTACGCCAATGCGGCGCGTGAAGAAACGGTTGAAACGGCGCACGGCCTTGACGGCGCCCGACGGTGCTTCGGCGGCAGCTTTTTCCATAGTTGATTGCCTTTGTCATGCAATTAATTGACTTTGGCAAGTATATGCGCACCGACCCATGGCCGGACACAGGGTAGGACAAACCGATCCAGGGCGACAAAACGGCCCCATCAACGTAAAATCGCGGGTTATCCATAACGGCCTCGCCCATTCGAGGTCTCGCACCCCCCACATGAACGCCCCTGTCGACGTCTCCTTTTTCGCGCGCGCAGCCAAGCCGCTGACCAGCTATCGCCCCTATTGGGCGAAGCGCTTCGGCACGGCCAAGTTCCTGCCGATGAGCCGCGCCGAGATGGAGCAACTGGGCTGGGACAGCTGCGACATCATCCTGGTGACGGGCGATGCCTATGTGGACCACCCGAGCTTCGGCATGGCCGTGATCGGCCGCACGCTGGAGGCCCAGGGCTTTCGCGTGGGCATCATCGCCCAGCCCGACTGGCAGAGCGCCGAGCCCTTCAAGGCGCTGGGCAAGCCCAACCTGTTCTGGGGCGTGACGGCGGGCAACATGGATTCCATGATCAACCGCTACACGGCGGACCGCAAGATCCGCAGCGATGACGCCTACACCCCCGGCGACATCGGCGGCAAGCGCCCCGACCGTGCGGCCATCGTCTACAGCCAGCGCTGCCGCGAGGCGTACAAGGATGTGCCCATCATCCTGGGCGGCATCGAAGGCAGCCTGCGCCGCATTGCCCACTACGACTACTGGAGCGACAAGGTGCGCCGCTCGGTGGTGGTGGATGCCAAGTGCGACCTGCTGCTGTACGGCAATGCCGAACGCGCCCTGGTCGAGGTGGCGCACCGCCTGGCCGCGCGTGAGCCCGTGGAGCAGATCACCGACGTGCGCGGCACGGCCTTCGTGCGCCGCTCCGACGACGAGACCGGCAAGGGCTGGTTCGAGATCGACTCCACCAGCGTGGACGAGCCGGGCCGGGTCGAGGCGCACATCAACCCCTACATGACGACCAGCGAGCAGGCCGCCGCCCAGGGCAGCACCTGCAGCAAGGAAGATGGCACTCTGGATGCAGAGGCCGGCGCAGCCGCTGGGGGCGAGCCCAACCCCGCCATCCGGCCCATGCTGTTCGTGGCCAACCCGGCGCTCAAGGCCAAGCTCAAGGTGCCGCCGCGCGACCGCAGCGTGATCCGCCTGCCCAGCTTCGAGCAGGTCAAGAGCGACCCGGTGCTCTACGCCCACGCCAACCGCGTGCTGCACCTGGAGACCAACCCCGGCAATGCGCGGGCGCTGGTGCAGGCTCACGGTGAGGGTGTGACCGCCCGCGACGTGTGGATCAACCCACCGCCCATCCCGCTGACCACGGCCGAGATGGACTATGTGTTCGACCTGACCTACGCGCGCGGCCCGCACCCGAGCTATGCCGACGAGAACGGCAGCCATGAAGGCACGACCAAGATCCCCGCGTGGGAGATGATCCGCTTTTCGGTGAACATCATGCGCGGCTGCTTCGGCGGCTGCACCTTCTGCTCGATCACCGAGCACGAGGGGCGCATCATCCAGAGCCGCTCCGAGGACTCCATCATCCAGGAGATCGAGGACATCCGCGACAAGGTGAGCGGCTTCACCGGCACTATTTCGGACCTGGGCGGCCCCACGGCCAACATGTACCGCCTGGGCTGCAAGAGCCCCGAGATCGAGGCCGCCTGCCGCAAGCCGAGCTGCGTGTACCCGGGCATCTGCTCCAACCTGGGCACCAACCACGACCCGCTGATCAAGATCTACCGCCGCGGCCGTGCGCTCAAGGGCATCAAGAAGATCCTGATCGGCTCGGGCCTGCGCTACGACCTGGCCGTGAAGAGCCCCGAGTACGTCAAGGAGCTGGTGCAGCACCACGTGGGCGGCTACCTCAAGATCGCGCCCGAGCACACCGAGCAGGGCCCGCTCACGAAGATGATGAAGCCGGGCATCGGCAGCTATGACAAGTTCAAGCAGATGTTCGAGAAGTTCAGCGAAGAGGCGGGCAAGAAGCAGTTCCTGATCCCGTACTTCATCGCCGCGCACCCGGGCACCAGCGACGAGGACATGATGAACCTCGCCATCTGGCTCAAGAAGAACGGTTTCCGTGCCGACCAGGTGCAGACCTTCTACCCGAGCCCCATGGCCACGGCCACCGCCATGTACCACAGCAACAAGAACCCGCTGCGCAAGATCACGCGCGACAGCGAGGGTGTGGACATCGTGCGCGGCGAAAAGCGCCGCCGCCTGCACAAGGCCTTCTTGCGTTACCACGACCCGAACAACTGGCCGCTGCTGCGTGACGCGCTCAAGGCCATGGGCCGGGCCGACCTGATCGGCAATGGCAAGCACCACCTGATCCCGACCTTCCAGCCACTGACGGACGGCGGCTACCAGAGCGCGCGGCGCAAGAACTCCACGCCTGGCGGTGCCAAGGCGGGCACTGCGGCCGTGGCATCGAAGCCCTCGCAGGGCGTGGCGCTCAAGTCCACGCAGCCGCAAAAGGGCCGCATGCTCACCCAGCACACCGGCCTGCCACCGCGCGTGACCGGCTCGGCCAAGCCCTCGGCCGGCCGCAAGGGCCGCTAGCCCACGGCCCTTCCATGCCGCAGGACCGCATCCTCTACGCCGACAGCGCTGCGTGGCGGGTGGAGCGGGTGGTCAAACCTGCGGGCGCGGCCCATCCCGATAATCCGGTTTACCAAGTGGCCACGCCGCGCTGGGTGTTTCCGGTGTGCGGCGTGTCCGAGTTCCACATACAGGGGCGGCAGGTGCTGCTCGACGGGCTGACCGTGGTGGCCCTGCCCACCGGGTTGCCGTACCAGATCCACGAATGGCAGGCCGCGCCGCGCAGCCACATGGTGGTCAGCATGCAGCCGGGCAGCGCATCGGCGGGCAGCCCCGGCAAGGCACTCGCATGGATGATGCCACCCCGGGCCCTGTGGCAGCTGCGCCTGCACTGGCGCGCCCTGGCGCAGGGGAGAGAGCGGATAGCCGAGCCCGTGCTCGGGCAGGGGGTGTTGTGCGGCAGCGCCATGGCCCATGCGGCGGTGGCCCGTGCAAGGCGCTTCATGGCCACGCGCACCGCGGCTGCCGACGGCCTGGCCTGGTCGCTGCATGACGTGGCCGACGCGGCCTGCTGCTCCTACTTCCACCTCACGCGCCTGTTCCGGGCCCACACCGGCCTGGGCCTGCATGACTACCGCGAGCAGTTGCGGCTGGCGGCAGCGCTGCAGCGCCTGGACGAGGGCGAGGCCGACCTGGCCGCCCTGGCGCACGACCTGGGCTACAGCAGCCAGAGCCACCTGGGCACGGTGTTCCGCCGCGCCATCGGCGTGACGCCGGCGCAGGCGCGGCAGGCATTGCGGGGCTGATCTCCGCAGGATTCTGATAGCCGCAGCAGGGCGCCGCGCCGAGACTGCGGGCATGCCTGCTTTCACATCTTCCCTGCACCGCCTGTATTCCTCCATTCCATCACTCTGGGTCGGTGCTCTGGCCGCATTGGCGGCCGCGCTCATCGGCAGCGGTTGGCAGATCGCCTCGCGCCATGGCGTCACCACCACGCTGGGGCCGGTCGAGCTGGCCGTGCTGCGCTATGCCATTCCTGCGCTGGTCCTGGCACCCCTGTGGCTGCGGCGCAGCGGGTGGCCGCCAGGCCTGTCGTACAGGCGCTGCGCGCTGCTGGTGCTGTGTGGGGGCCTGCCATTCGGTCTGGTGGTGCTGGCCGGCGCGCGCTGGGCGCCTGCGGCGCACATGGGCATTTTCGTGGCGGGCAGCCTGCCAGTGTTCACCGCGCTGGGCGGCTGGCTGGTGGCCGGGGAGCGGCCGGCGCCTTCGCGGCTGCTGGGGCTGGCGCTGATCATGGCGGGCATGGCGGTCTTCGGTGCCGCCGGCTGGCGCGCGGTGGAGGGGGCCTGGCGCGGCGACCTGTTGTTCCTGCTGGCAGCGCTGCTGTGGTCGGTGTACACGCTGGCGTTTCGCGGCAGCGGCCTCACGCCATGGCAGGGCGCTGCTGTGGTGAACCTGGGCTCGGCCCTGCTGTTGCTGCCCGTGCTGCTGGTGGCGGGTGCGCCGCGCCTGCTGTCGGCACCGTGGGCCGACGTGGCCTGGCAGGCGCTGGGGCAGGGCGTGGCGGCCGGGTTGCTGGGCCTGGTGGTCTACAGTGTGGCGATTGCGCGGCTGGGCGCGGCGCGCGCTTCCCTGTCGGCGGCGCTGGTGCCGCTGTTCACGGCCGCGGGTGGCGCATGGCTGCTGGGCGAGCCGGTCTCGGGGGCTCTGCTGGCGGCCGTGCTGCTGGTGGTGCCCGGCGTGGCCCTGGGCAGCGGGGCTCTGGCTCAGAGGCTGAGAGCTTTTCAGCCGTGCCCGGAATGCGCGTCAAAACGCTCCCAATCTAGGCGCAAAGCGCAGCCATAGCGCGGGCTATGGCGAGCATTTGCAACGACGAGTGGGGGTGTTTTGGCGTGCAGGACGGGCATGGACGAAAGGCTCTCTGCCTCTCAGCCGCCCCGCAGGCAGTCGGCCAGCGGGATGGGGCGCGAGAGCGCATAGCCCTGTGCATGGTCCACGCCGATGGTGCGCAGTGCATCGACGATGTCCATGGATTCGGCAAACTCCGCGATGGTCTCCTTGCCCATGACATGGCCGATGTGGTTGATCATCTCCACCATCGCGCGGTTGGTGGGGTCGTCCAGCAGGTCGCGCACGAAGCTGCCGTCGATCTTGAGGTAGTCCACCGGCAGGTGCTTGAGGTAGGTGAAGGAAGACATGCCCACGCCGAAATCATCGAGCGCAAAGCGGCAGCCCAGCTGCTGCAGGTCCTTCATCAGCCGCACCGCGCTGGGCAGGTGCGATATGGCGCTGGTCTCGGTGATCTCGAAGCACAGCCGGCGCGGGTCCACCCCCGACTGCTCGATTTCACGGTGGATGTACCTGAGCAGGCTTTCGTCCCCCAGGCTGGTGCCCGAGAGGTTGATGGCGCAGGTGTGCACGGCCGGGCGGCCGCCTGCAGCCTGGTGCTGCGCCAGAGCGCCCAGCGTATGCCGCACCACCCAGCGGTCGATGGCGGGCATCATGCCGTAGTGCTCGGCAGCGGGGATGAAGCAGCCTGGGGCGATGAGTTCCTCCGTGTTGTCTTCGGCAAGGCGCAGCAGCACTTCCAGGTGCAGCCCCGCTCCCGTCCCCTGCAGCGCGGTGATGGTCTGCGCGTGCAGCCGGAAGCGGTCGTGCTCCAGCGCCAGGCGCAGGCGCCGCACCCAGTCCATGTCGCCCTCGCGGCGGCTCATCTCGATGTCTTCCGTCTGGTAGACGAAGACCTGGTTGCGCCCGCCCTCCTTGGCGCGGTAGCAGGCCATGTCGGCCACGCGCATGGCTTCCTGGATGGTGCTGAGCGCAGGGATCAGCTGCACCATGCCGATGCTCAGGCCGGTGGAGAGCTGCCGGCCCTCCCACAGCACGCGCAGTTCGTGCCCGGCCTGGCGCAACTGCTCGGCAATGCGTGCCGAGGGGCCGGGCGGGCAGTCCTTGAGCAGAATGCCGAATTCATCGCCACCCAACCGCGCCAGCGTATCGTCCTCGCGAAGATGGCTTTGCAGCATGCGGCAGACCTCGCGCAGCATTTCGTCGCCGGCCTGGTGGCCGCAGGTGTCGTTGATGAGCTTGAACTGGTCCAGATCCACGAAGAGCAGGGCGCCTTCGCGCCCCATGGCGCGCGGCTGGCTGAGCAGGACTTCCAGCCGGCGCTCGAATTCGCGCCGGTTCACCAGGCCGGTGAGCGCATCGTGGCTGGCCTGCCAGGACAGCTGTTCCACATAGTGCTGCTCGCGTGTCACGTCGTGCAGCACCAGCACGGCCCCCGTGGGCCGGCCCTGGTGGTGGATCGCCGAGCCGACCAGCTTGACGGGCACCAGGCTCTGGTCGGGGCGCACCACCGTGGGGGTGAAGCCATCGCGGTGCGTGGGCCCACCGCGCAGCACCCGCTCCACCAACTGGTCGGCACCCAGGGGGCCCGTGCCATCATTGAGCTGCAGCACCTGGGCCAGGGGGCGACCGGTGGCCTCCTGCGCCGCCATGCCCAGCAGGGCCTCTGCTGCAGGATTGAGGTAGAGCACCTTGCCATGCGGATCGGTGGTCACCACGGCATCGCCAATGGCCGCCAGCGTGACATGCGCCTGCTCGCGCTCCGCGTCGAGCGCCAGCTCCGCACGCTGTCGCTGGGCCAGCAGCGCCCGGGTGTGCCAGGTGGTCAGCAGGATCAGCACGGCGGCCATGCCCATGTTGGCCCAGAGCAGCCATTGCACGATGCGCCGGGAGCTGTCTCCCAGTGAAGCGCTGAAGGCCCGGGCCGCCGGCGTCGCGCCCGCGTTGATGGCGCGGATGCTGGCCTGCCAGTTCCGGCGCGTGGTGGCGTCCACCATGCCGGTGGTATGGCCGTGCTGGATCTCCTGTGACAGCTGCACCAGGCTGGCAATGTAGCGGTCTCCGACCATCCAGTGGACCAGCGGCTGCTGCATGATTTCGTAGCGGTTGAACCAGCGCAGCAGCCAGATCAGGCTGTCGATGTCCTCGGGGTGGTTCTCGCCGCGGGCAAATCCCTCGCGCGCGGCCTGCAGGTCGATGGGGTTGGACTCCATCAGCGCCAGCCGGGCCGCCTTGTCACCCAGCGGGACATCGACGGCCTTCCTGAACTGCACGTAGGCATCGGGGGAGCCCGTGGCGGCGTAGCGGTCCAGGTAGTAGATGGCGTCCTTCTGCCCCTTGGTCCAGAGGCTTTCGCCTGCGACGAAAGCACGCACCGCCGACAGCACGTATAGGCTGCCCGAAGCACAGGCCGCCAGCAGCAGCACCATCAGCAGGAAAGGCCAGGTGATCCGCAGCGTCGAACGCAGCGGTCCCTGGCCTGGTGGCTCGCGCGCGTCGGACATGCACGGCTGCCGCTGGTGCGTCAAGACCGGGCGGTCCCTTGCCCCTGGCGCAGTTTCCTGTGGCTGAACAACCCCATTGCGATTCCCTCCCGTGCGGTGGGCGGCGTCTGCCCCAACGACCAGAGGGTCGAAGGTTGCGCATGACTGCCTGCGGCGCAGAACCACTATATCGGCAACCACGCCACTGCGCAGCAAATCCTTGGCGGCGGGAAATGGGGCCGCAGATGTGGAAAACCCGCGTGCCTTGCGGAACGCGGGTTCTTTGTGGGGTGGCTGGGGAGCCCGGGGGAGGGATCAGCTCGTCGCTGCGTGCGTCCCTACCACCACTGACTGGGTCTTCTCGTCCGGCACCGGCGGCGTGACCAGGTCTTCGATGATGAAGGTGCGGTAGTAGAAGGCCGTGGCAGCGCCCTCGGGAGCGATGGCTGCGACCACGGTATCGGGCTCGTCCTTGCTGTCCATCTGGATCAGCAGGCCGTGGTGGCCCGTGCTCGCCAGATCGGCAATGCGGCGCACCATGTCGCCTTCGGCGCCTACGGAGGGCAGGGGGGCATCCGCCGTGCCGAGCGTGCGCACGATGTCGGCCAGGATGGCCTCGGGGCTGGCATAGGCCAACTCGCCCTTGTGGCCTGCGGCCTCCAGGGCCGTCGCTGCCTGGCGCACGCAGTCCTCGTCGGGGAACAGGGCGAACACATGCCCGGTGGGATAGAACACGCCGCCCATATTGGTCATGGTGGAGTCAAGAATCATTGGCTTCATGGCCGTCTCCTTTGGAGGGGTGGATACGTCTTCCATTGAAGCCGTTGGCGGCTGGAGTGCGTGTAGTCCCGGGGGGCATTCCTGTGTCATCCGCGGGCACCTGCCTCAGTTCGCCATGCGCGAGAGTGCGACGGATTTCACACCATATCGTTCGAAGTTGTATCTGCCGCCACCCATTCGTTGACACCAGAACTGCGCCAGCGATGATGCTCGTGCCCCCTGCCTGGACGCAGCCATTGCGCTTCCCATCTTCCCTTTATGCACCATGCGCAGTGGGCGCGGGATTTTGCGCAGCCGGGCCAGCAACTTCGATTCAACCTTGATGGAACTGATAAGGAGAGAGCGGTGCCCACTATTATTTTCGCGTTGAAGCCTTGGTCCTCGTCCACGGCCACTATTTCAAAACATGAAAACTCACTTGGCGGCATTGACAGCACTTCCTGGCCGGTCAATGCAGTCTCTGTGGCCGATCCCTACGCTGTTTCGGTCGGCCGGATCCTGAACTGGGACGAGGAAACCTTCGACGACCAGGGCGGGATCATCGTGCGCCGTTCCGGGGTGGGGTTCTCTTTTCAAAAAGCATTCGAGCACTACACCAGGGTCACGGGGGAGCCCGCGCCTCACAAATACAAGGTCACGCGCGCGACCTTGTCATTCAAGTACCGCAGCCTGGGCATGACGTTCATGGTGGGCGATGTGCAGGATTCCATCAAGCGCGGCGGGTCGCAGCTCAACCGCTTGTTCTTCTCCAGCAGGATTGGCCCTGACGAGCTGTTTGAGCCGACCGAGCCTGCTCCTATCAAGACCATCGCGCCTTTTGATCCCCGGCACCAGAAGATGCCGGCGAGAATCGAGACCAGCCCGATGGAAAACGTAAAGATCAAGCCGTTCTACAAGGTCCGCGAGGGAGGACCTCCGCCCATTTCCATACCAATCGGGTTCATCACCAATCCGGGTGGGCATATCCTGAGTGTGGATACCAAAAATGATTGCGATGGTGTTTACGCCATTGATTTGACCGGAAAGATCAACCCGCAAAACAGGTTCGGCATCATTCTTGCCGGCGCCCCCCATGGAGAGAGCTTGAGCGATCCCGGTATTGATGTATTCGATTTCGGTGCGGCGCTTTATTATGATTTCGTTCTGTCGGTGCAACTCGATTTCTGAGGGGCTGGCAACAGCCGGGCAGGCGCTTGCAAAATGATTGCAAGATATTGACGGTTCATTGCCTGCCCCGGCTGCCGTCCGTCATCCCGCCCAGCGCATCAGCCAGGCAGCCAGGCCCGCGCAATGCAGCGCCACCGTGGCCCAGTACACCACCCGGAACTCTGCCTTGCTGGATTTGTGGCGCAGCGTCTGCTGGGCGAACCACGCGCCCGGCCAGCCGCCGGCGAGGGCCAGCAGGTGCAGGTTTTTCTCCGGCACGCGCCACTGCCCGCTCTGCGCAGCGCTCTTGTCCATGGCGTAGATGACGAAGGTCAGCAGGTTGAGTGCAGCGGCGGCTCCCAGCAGCCACAGGGGCAGCCGTGCGTTCCACGCGCCCCAGGCCAGCAGCGCCAGCCACAGGGCCATCAAGAGCAAGGCAGGCCCACGGGATGCCGCGCTGACCGAATTGCTGCTGCGCGTGCGCTGGTGCCGGCGCGGTGCGGGCGCCTGTGCCTTGTGTGCCTTGTGTGGCTGGCGTGCCGGCTGCGGCTTCGGGGTTGTGCCGGCAGCCGAGGGTGCGCCCGCCGGCTGTACCGCCATCGCCCGCGGTCCCTTGCCGCCCACGTGGATCTCTTCGTACACCACGGCCTGGCCTTCGCGCGGCGCGCCGTTGCCACGGAAGTCGCGCACGTGGAAGAACACCTCCGCATCGGTGCCCGGGCTGCGGATGAAGCCAAAGGCGCGCTCGGCGTTCCAGCGCACCACTTTTCCTTGCTTTTGCATGCTTGCTTTTTGTCTTCAGGCGAGTGTGTGCAGCGGAATGTCCTGCGCCAGGGCCAGCGCGTCGAGCTGCGCACGGGTCTGCGTGCGCAGGAAGCCCGCCACGGCCTCGTGGGTGGCGGGGGCGCGCAGTACCTCTGCATCGCCCGTGGCGGCCAGGCCGGCCGCTGCGCACAGGCTGGCGGCAAAGTGCGGCTCGAGCGCAGCCACGGCCACACGGCCGTCGGCGCAGGGGTAGATGCGGTAGCCGGCGTGGTTGCCGCCTACGTCGCCACCGGGCGTGGTCAGGCCCCAATCGCGTGGCTGGGCCAGCCAGGCGGCGGCGTGGGCCAGCGCGACCTCGATGCAGACCCCGTTGCCGGTGTGGGCTCGCTCCAGCAGGGCCTGCAGCACGGCCTCGCTGGCCATCAGCGATCCGCCCATGTCGGCGTACAGGGTGGGC
Source organism: Acidovorax sp. AC410 (assembly GCF_979253235.1). NCBI lineage: Bacteria > Pseudomonadati > Pseudomonadota > Betaproteobacteria > Burkholderiales > Comamonadaceae > Acidovorax > Acidovorax sp. AC410. The sequence goes on along the minus strand of NZ_CEEDCG010000001.1, from coordinate 5,798,251 downwards.
GGCATCTCGGTGCCGGTGACCAGGCCGGCATCGGCCAGGTAGGTGAGGTCGTGGCCCGGCTCCTCGGCGCGCTCGGCGGCGGCGCCCACGATGCGCACCAGCGACAGGCGCGGGTATTTGGCCTGCAGGGCCTCCCAGCCCAGGCCCAGCTTGGCCAGGGCCGAGGGGCGAAAGGAGGTGATCAGCACATCGGTGCGCGCCAGTTCCTCGTGCAGCGTGGCCTGGCCCTCGGCGGTCTTGAGGTGGGCATGCAGCACCCGCACGCCCTGGTGCAGGGTGGCGTACGCTGCGGGGCTGTAGATGCCCATGGGGTCGGCGCTCGGGTAGCCGGCCACCGGTGGCGGTTCGAGCTTGGTGCACTCGGCGCCCATGCGGGCGCAGCGCATCAGCGCGGCGGGGCCGGGCAGGTTCAGGGCAAGGCTCAGGACGCGGGTGTTGCGCAGGGGTTGGGGCAGGGTGGTGGTGGTCATGTCTCTTTATAGGAATGGAAGGGCGGCGATGCAAAGGCACCCGATGGCCGGAACTTTGCTCAGGCCAGGTGCTCACTCCCTGCGTTATACAAAATTTGTTACCTTCTCCCGTCCATGCACCGCAGAACCTCTTTGGCCGCCCTTGCTGCCCTGGCCATTTTTCCGGGAGTGACCGTGACTTCGCTCAGCAATGCCGCCGCCTTGCCCGTGTTGCAATCCCTCAAACCCTCGCCGCGCATGCCGGTGCTGTTCGTGGGCCATGGCAGCCCCATGAATGCCATCGAGGACAACGCCTGGCGCCGTGCCTGGGAGGCGCTGGGCACAGAGCTGATGGCGCGCGCGGTGCAACCCCAGCTGATCCTGTGCATCTCGGCCCACTGGCTCACGCGGGACGGCTGGCAGCTCACCGGCATGGCCAACCCCAAGACCATCCACGATTTCGGTGGCTTTCCGCAGGCGCTGTTTGACCAGCAGTACCCGGCGCCGGGCGCACCCGCCGTAGCGCGCACGCTGGCCAAGGAGCTGAAATCGCCGGCCACGGGCGCGGCGCTGGGGGTGGATGAGGGCGAATGGGGTCTGGACCATGGCACCTGGTCGGTGCTCAAGCCCATGTTCCCCAAGGCGCAGATCCCTGTGCTGCAGCTGAGCATGGACTACAGCCGTGCCCCTGCCGAGCACCATGCACTGGGCAAGCAGCTCGCGGCCCTGCGCGAGCGCGGCGTGCTGATCGTGGGCAGCGGCAACGTGGTACACAACCTGCGTGCCACGCGGCGTGGCACGGCGGCCAATGAGGCCTACGACTGGGCGCAGGAGTTCGATGCCGTGGTGCAGGACCAGATCAAGAAGGGCCAGCTCGATGCGCTGGCGGACTTTCTGAAGCTCGGCGCTGTGGCCAAGCAGGCCCACCCCACGCACGAGCACTACTTGCCGCTGCTGTATGCGGCCGGGGCGGTGCAATCGATCGAGATGCCGCGCTTCTTCAATACCGGCTTCCAGTCGGCGTCTATATCCATGCGCTCTGTGCTGTGGGGGTGAATTCGCGCTCAATGCGCAACCAGGGCCAGCGCTGCTGGTAGCTGGCCGCCTTGGCATCGAACAGTGGCAGGTGCGGGCAGGCAGGGTTGGGCCGCAGGATGCCGGCATACAGCGCATCGAGCCCGTAGGGTGCCTGCAGCACCGGGCCTGACGGGCCGGGCTGCAATCCCACGCAGGTGCAGGGCACCAGAAAGCGGCCAATGCCCTCGCGCGCCGAGGTGAGGGCGGTGTAGGGGTAGCCAAACCATTCCTCGTACCACAGGTGTACGCGCGCCTGGTTCTTGGCTTCCACGGTGATGGGCAGGTCGGCGAACAGGGCTGCGGCGCGCGCCTGCACGGCCTCTTCGGCGGCGGCCGACAGGTCGCCCGCGTCGAAGTAGAACAGGTCGTAGTCCTTGATGCGCGCATCGGGCGCATGGCCCGCCTGCAGGTTCCACACCGTCTGGAACAGGCAGCCCGCGACCAGCCAGGCATCGGGCAGGCCCATAAGCGGCAAACGCTCCAGAATGGCCGCGTTGTGCGGGTTCTGGAGCGCCTGGCTCACAAAGCGGTGCCGCAGCACCGCTTCATCGTCGAAATCAGACAACTTTTGCGATGGATTGGCAGACGTAGTCGATGTTCTTGCTGTTCAGCGCAGCAACGCACATGCGGCCGGTGTCGGTGCCGTACACGCCGAATTCGCTGCGCAGGCGCACCATCTGGTCCTTGGAGAGGCCCGAGTAGCTGAACATGCCGATCTGGGTGGTGATGAAGGACATGTCCTGCTTCACGCCGGCGGCCTTCAGGCCGTCGACCAGCTTCTGGCGCATGGCCTTGATGCGCACGCGCATTTCGGCCAGCTCCTGCTCCCACAGGGCGCGCAGCTCGGGGTTGCCGAGCACGGCGGCCACCACGGCACCGCCGTGGATGGGTGGGTTGGAGTAGTTCGTGCGGATCACGATCTTCAGCTGGCTCAGCACGCGGCTGGCTTCTTCCTTGTTGGCGCACAGCACCGACAGGCCGCCCACGCGCTCGCCGTACAGGCTGAAGCTCTTGCTGAACGAGGTGGAGACGAAGAAATTCAGGCCGGCGGCCACGAATTTGCCGATCACGGCGCCGTCTTCGGCGATGCCATGGCCAAAGCCCTGGTAGGCCATGTCCAGGAAGGGGGTCAGGTTCTTCGCCTTGACGGCAGCGATCACCTGGTCCCATTGGTCGGCCGTGATGTCGTAGCCGGTGGGGTTGTGGCAGCAGGCGTGCAGCACGACGATGGTGCCGGCCACGGCGGCGTTCAGGCTGGCCAGGAAGCCTTCGAAGTTCACGCCGCGCTTTTCGGCGTCGTAGTAGGCGTAGCTGTCGACTTCGAAACCGGCGTTGGTGAACAGCGCACGGTGGTTTTCCCAGCTCGGGTCGGAGATCAGCACCTTGGCGTTGGGGCTGACCTTTTTCAGGAAGTCGGCGCCGATCTTCAGGCCGCCGGTGCCGCCGATGGCCTGCACGGTGGCCACGCGGCCGGAGGTCACGGGCTCGCTGTCGGCGCCGAAGACCAGGCCCTTGACGGCATTGTCATAGGCCACGATGCCGTCGATGGGCAGGTAGCCGCGGGCCGTGGGGGTCGACATCATGGTCTTTTCAGCGGCCTGTACGCATTGCAGCAGGGGCAGCTTGCCGTTGTCGTCGAAATACACGCCCACACCCAGGTTGACCTTGTTGGGGTTGGTGTCGGCAGCAAATTGCTCGTTGAGGCCCAGGATGGGGTCGCGGGGTGCCATTTCGACGGCGGTGAACAGAGACATGAAAATCCTTGAAAGGTTGTCAGTAGCGAAGAATCCAGGCGTGGTGTAACGTGCCAGGTTCCGCCGATTTTAACGGCTAGCCCCCACCAACCGTTGACCTACCCCATGCTGGAAATATCAGAAGTCATACCGGATCAGCAAGACGGCGAGTTCGTGCGCTTCCCCGATTCGCCGTTCGAGCTGTTCCAGCCCTACCCCCCCGCGGGCGACCAGCCCGAGGCCATCGACAAGCTGGTCGAGGGGCTGAACGACGGCGAGGCCTTCCAGACCCTGCTCGGGGTCACGGGCTCGGGCAAGACCTTCACCATGGCCAACGTGATCGCCCGCATGGGCCGCCCGGCCATCGTGTTCGCGCCCAACAAGACGCTGGCCGCGCAGCTGTACAGCGAATTCCGCGAGTTCTTCCCGAAGAACGCCGTGGAATACTTCGTGAGCTACTACGACTACTACCAGCCCGAGGCCTACGTTCCCCAGCGCGACCTGTTCATCGAGAAGGACAGCGCGATCAACGAGCACATCGAGCAGATGCGCCTGTCATGCACCAAGAGTCTGATGGAGCGCACCGACGTGGTCATCGTGGCCACCGTGTCGGCCATCTACGGCATCGGCGAGCCCGAGAGCTACCACCGCATGGTGATGACCTTGCGCACCGGGGACAAGCTGGGCCAGCGTGATGTGATCGCCCAGCTGATCCGCATGCAGTACCAGCGCAATGAGGCCGATTTCTCGCGCGGCAAGTTCCGCGTGCGCGGCGACACCATCGACGTCTTCCCGGCCGAGCACTCGGAGCTGGCCATCCGCATCGAGCTGTTTGACGACGAGATCGAGAGCCTGCAGCTGTTCGATCCGCTCACCGGCCGTGTCAAGCAGAAGATCCCGCGCTTCACGGTCTACCCCAGCAGCCACTATGTGACGCCGCGCGACAAGGTGCTGGCGGCCGTGGAAACCATCAAGATCGAGTTGGCCGAGCGCCTGAAACAACTGCTTGCCGACGGCAAGCTGGTGGAGGCCCAGCGCCTGGAGCAGCGCACGCGCTTCGACCTGGAGATGCTCAGCGAAGTAGGGCACTGCAAGGGCATCGAGAACTACACGCGCCACCTCTCGGGCGCCGCGCCGGGCGACCCGCCCAGCACGCTGACCGACTACATGCCCAAGAACGCGCTGATGTTCCTGGACGAGAGCCACCAGATGATCGGCCAGCTCAACGCCATGTACAGCGGCGACCGCTCGCGCAAGACCACGCTGGTGGAGTATGGCTTTCGCCTGCCCTCGGCGCTGGACAACCGGCCGCTCAAGTTCGAGGAGTTCGAGCAGCGCATGCGCCAGGTGGTGTTCGTCTCGGCCACGCCGGCCGACTACGAGAAGCAGCACGCCGGCCAGGTGGTGGACCAGGTGGTGCGCCCCACGGGCCTGGTGGACCCTATTGTGGAGGTGCGCCCCGCCACCCATCAGGTGGATGATGTGCTGCAGGAGATCCGCATCCGCGCCGAGAAGAACGAGCGCGTGCTCATCACCACGCTGACCAAGCGCATGGCCGAGCAGCTCACCGACTACCTCACCGACAACGGTGTCAAGGTGCGCTACCTGCACAGCGACGTGGACACGGTGGAGCGGGTGGAGATCATCCGCGACCTGCGCCTGGGCGCCTTCGATGTGCTGGTGGGCATCAACCTGCTGCGCGAGGGGCTCGATATCCCCGAGGTGTCGCTGGTGGCCATTCTGGATGCCGACAAGGAGGGCTTTCTGCGCGCCGAGCGCAGCCTGATCCAGACCATCGGCCGCGCGGCGCGCAACCTCAATGGCCACGCCATCCTCTACGCCGACCGCATCACCGAGTCCATGAAAAAAGCCATGGGCGAGACGGAACGCCGGCGCATCAAACAGATCGCACACAACGAGGCGCATGGAATCACGCCGCGCAGCATTGTCAAGAGGGTAAGAGACCTGATTGACGGTGTGTACAGCGAGAAAGCGGGCAAGGACGCCGAGCGCCTGGAGCAGGAAACGATGCAGCGCGCCAAGGTGGAGGACATGTCCGAGAAGGACGTGGCACGCGAAATCAAGCGGCTGGAGAAGGCCATGCTCGACCATGCGCGCAACCTCGAGTTCGAGCAGGCGGCCCGCGTGCGGGACCAGCTCACGCGCCTCAAGGACCAGGCCTTCGGTGCGCATGGCAACGATTCCGTGGCCTTGTGAAAGCGAGTTTGCACCCCGACATGAGGACGGGGAAGTGCATTCCTGGCGAATTGGGCGGTCAGTAAAAACGCGTATGGGGAAATAGTGACCCGCTGGTTTCTTATCCCGACTGATTCGATAGGGATTTGTGCTATACTCCTACAAACTACTCAAGAACAAAAGCCCACAAGATGAAGGGCTCTGCACCGGGAAAACCCGGGTGGAGTAAGGGGCGGAGACGGTGTCGTTGCGGGCCAACAGCCTGCAGTCGGCAGTTTCTACAACGAACAAGCCTTAGCACAAGGAGCTTGCGATGCGTCTCACTACCAAAGGCCGTTTTGCGGTCACCGCCATGATTGACCTGGCCCTGCGCCAGAACAACGGACCCGTCACCCTGGCTGCCATCAGCCAGCGCCAGCAGATTTCGCTGTCCTACCTGGAACAGCTGTTCGGCAAGCTGCGCCGCCATGAACTGGTGGAATCCACCCGTGGCCCCGGCGGCGGCTACACTCTGGCCCGCAAGGCGGGCGACATCACGGTGGCCGACATCATCGTATCCGTGGACGAACCCATTGACGCCACCCAGTGCGGCGGCAAGGAAAACTGCCTGGGCGAAGCCGGCCGCTGCATGACGCACGAGCTGTGGGCATCGCTGAACCAGCGCATGGTCGAGTTCCTCGACTCCGTCACGCTGCAAAAGCTGGTGGAAGAGCAATTGGCCAAGGGTGTGCAGATCGAAGACAAACCGATCGTGCGCCGCGCCATCTCGACCACCCCTGTGGTCAAGCCGATTCGCGTGAATGCCCCGAATTCGGTGTTCGCACTCGGCAACGTGTTCGCCAAGTCCTGACCTCCAGATCGACCATGCCGGCCCTGGGGTCGGCACCGCCCTGAACGTTTTTTACTGTACTGCCCCTTGTTGTTTGCAAGCCAGCAACCTTCCTGAGCCAGCCACGCCATGACTCCACATTTCCCCATCTATCTTGACTACGGCGCAACCACGCCGGTGGACCCCCGCGTGGTGGACGCCATGATCCCCTGGTTGCGCGAGCACTTCGGCAACCCGGCATCGCGCAGCCATGCCTGGGGCTGGGAGGCGGAAGAGGCCGTGGAAAAGGCGCGTGTGCAGGTGGCCGAGTTGATCAACGCCGACCCGCGCGAAATCGTCTGGACCAGCGGTGCGACCGAGTCCATCAACCTGGCCTTGAAGGGCGCGGCCCAGTTCTACAAGGGCAAGGGCAAGCACCTGATCACGCTCAAGACCGAGCACAAGGCCGTGCTGGACACGGTGCGCGAGCTGGAGCGCCAGGGCTTTGAAGCCACCTACCTCGACGTCAAGGAAGACGGCCTGGTGGACCTGGAGGCCCTCAAGGCCGCCATCCGCCCCGACACGGTGCTCGTGAGCATCCTGTTCGTGAACAACGAGATCGGCGTGATCCAGGACATCCCGGCCATCGGCGCACTGTGCCGTGAAAAGGGCGCGCTGCTGCACGTGGATGCAGCGCAGGCCACGGGCCGCGTCGAGATCGACATGAACACCCTGCCCATCGACCTGATGAGCATGACCGCGCACAAGACCTACGGCCCCAAGGGCGTGGGCGCCCTGTACGTGCGCCGCAAGCCCCGTGTGCGCCTGGAAGCGCAGATGCACGGTGGCGGCCATGAGCGCGGCATGCGCTCGGGCACCTTGCCCACGCACCAGATCGTGGGCATGGGCGAGGCCTTCCGCATCGCCAAGGAAGAAATGGCCGAGTCCAACGCCAAGGCGTACGCGCTGCAGCAGCGCCTGCTCAATGGCTTGAAGGACATCGAACAGGTGTTCATCAACGGCAGCATGGAGCGCCGCGTGCCGCAGAACCTGAACATGAGCTTCAACTTCGTCGAAGGCGAATCGCTCATCATGGGCATCAAGGGCCTGGCCGTGTCGTCGGGCTCCGCCTGCACCTCCGCCAGCCTGGAGCCCAGCTACGTGCTGCGCGCCCTGGGCCGCAGCGACGAGCTGGCCCACAGCAGCCTGCGCATGACCATCGGCCGTTTCACGACCGAGGAAGAGATCGACTACGCCATTGGCACCATCCGCGAGAACGTCGCCCGCCTGCGCGAGCTGAGCCCGCTGTGGGAGATGTACCAGGATGGCATCGACATCAGCACCATCCAGTGGGCTGCGCACTGACCGAATTGCATTTGACGAATTGAAGAGGTACACATCATGGCTTATTCAGACAAAGTGGTTGACCATTACGAGAACCCCCGCAACGTGGGTTCCTTCGACAAGGGCGACGATTCGGTGGGCACCGGCATGGTGGGCGCGCCCGCCTGCGGCGACGTGATGAAGCTGCAGATCAAGGTGAACCCCGAAACCGGCGTGATCGAAGACGCACGCTTCAAGACCTATGGCTGCGGCTCGGCCATCGCCTCGTCCTCGCTCGTGACCGAATGGGTCAAGGGCAAGACCCTGGACGAAGCGGCTGCATTGAAGAACAGCGTGATCGCCGAAGAGCTGGCCCTGCCGCCCGTCAAGATCCACTGCTCCATCCTCGCGGAAGACGCCATCAAGGCCGCCGTGCTCGACTACAAGACCAAGCACGCTGCCGCAGTGGCGGCCTGATCGACCATGGCCATCACGCTGACCGAAGCCGCTGCGCGGCACGTCACCCGCTACCTGTCCCGCCGGGGCAAGGGGATGGGCGTGCGCCTGGGCGTCAAGACCACGGGCTGCTCGGGCCTGGCCTACCAGCTTGAGTACGTGGACGACAGCGCGCCTGAAGACGTGGTGTTCGAGAACCACGGCGTGAAGTTGCTGATCGACCCCAAGAGCCTGGCCTACATCGATGGCACCGAGCTCGACTTTGTGCGCGAGGGCCTGAACGAAGGCTTCAAGTTCAACAACCCCAACGAGCGCGACCGCTGCGGTTGCGGCGAGAGCTTCCGCGTCTGATCGCTTGCAGGCCGCTGTGCCTGTGTTGATCGCCTAGCCAAACCGCCATCGCACCTCTGTGCTGGCGGTTTTTTCTTGACCCTTTCCCCTCCATGAACCTGCAATCCGACGATTTCGAGCTGTTCGGCCTGGCGCAGCGCTTTGCGCAGGAGCGCAGCGCCATTGATGCGCGCTGGAAGGAGCTGCAGCGCGAAGCCCATCCCGACAAGTTCGCCGCCCAGGGCGCTGCGGCCCAGCGCGTGGCCATGCAGTGGTCGGTGCGCATCAACGAGGCCTACCAGCGCCTGAAAGACCCGCTGCGCCGTGCCGCCTACCTGTGTGAGCTGCGCGATGCCCCCATCCGCGCCGAGGACAACACGGCCATGCCGGCGGCTTTTCTGATGCAGCAGATGGAGTGGCGCGAGGCGCTCGAAGACGCCCAGGGCGAGGCCGCGCTGGATGCCCTGGACGGCGAGGTGCAGCAGGCGCGGCGCGCGGCGCTGGCCCGCTGTGGACAGTTGCTGGACGAGCAGGGCGATGCCGCCGGTGCGGCGCGCGAGGTCAGAGCCCTCATGTTCATTGCGCGATTTGGCGACGACATCGAACGCCGCCGGGATCAACTGGGACAATAGAGGCCAGCGGGGCCTGCCCCCTTTCCTGCGGGCCGCGCGGCGGGCTTGCAGACAACGTAGAACACGACGACAAGAATCACTCCATGGCGCTTTTGCAGATCTCCGAACCCGGCCAGTCCCCCGACCCGCACCAGCGGCGCATTGCCGTGGGCATTGACCTCGGTACCACGCATTCCCTGGTGGCTGCCGTGCGCAACGGCGTGGCCGAATGCCTGCCTGACGACCAGGGCCGGGTGCTGCTGCCCTCGGTGGTGCGCTACCTGGAGGCGGGTGGCCGCCAGATCGGGCACGACGCCGTGGCCGCGCAGGTGGAGGACCCGCGCAACACCATTGCCTCGGTCAAGCGTTTCATGGGCCGGGGCCTGGCAGACGTGGCCGATGCTGGCAAGCTGCCCTACGACTTCGTGCCCCCGGCCGACAGCGCCCTGGGCATGGTGAGCCTGGCCACCGTGTGTGGCGTGAAATCGCCCGTGGAGGTGAGCGCCGAGATCCTGGCCACGCTGCGCTACCGCGCCGAAGACACCTTCAACGACGACCTGTACGGCGCGGTGATCACCGTGCCCGCGTACTTCGACGACGCCCAGCGCCAGGCCACCAAGGACGCGGCCCAACTGGCCGGCATCCACCTGCTGCGCCTGATCAACGAGCCCACGGCCGCAGCCATCGCCTATGGGCTGGACAATGCCAGCGAGGGCGTCTACGCCGTGTACGACCTCGGTGGCGGCACCTTCGATATCTCCATCCTGCGGCTCACGCAGGGCGTGTTCGAGGTCATCGCCACGGGCGGCGATTCGGCCCTGGGCGGGGATGACTACGATGCCGCGCTGGCCGAATGGGTGCTGCAGCAACTGGGTCGCACGGTCGAGTCGCCCGGCGACAAGGTCGCGGCCCGCATGGCGGCCCGGGCCTGCAAGGAGGCGCTGAGCGCCGCCGACAGCGCCACCTTCACCGCACAGCTGGCAGGCGAGGGCGTGCAGCACGCTGTCTCGCGCGCGGACTTCGAGGTCGCCACGGCGCCGCTCACGGCGCGCTCCATGGTGGCCGTGCGCCGTGCGCTGCGCGATGCGCAGCTCACCCGCGAGGAAGTGCAGGGCGTGGTCATGGTCGGTGGCTCCACCCGCATGCCGCAGGTGCAGCAAGCCGTGGCCGACTTCTTTGGCACCACGCCGCTGACCAACCTGAATCCCGACGAGGTGGTGGCCCTGGGCGCCTCGATCCAGGCCAACCAGCTGGCCGGCAACAACACCGCGGGCGACCTGCTGCTGCTGGATGTGATCCCGCTGTCGCTGGGCATCGAGACCATGGGTGGCCTGGTGGAGCGCATCGTGGCGCGCAACGAGACCATCCCCACCGCCAAGGCGCAGGACTTCACCACCTACAAGGACGGCCAGACCGCCCTGGCCATCCACGTGCTGCAGGGCGAGCGTGACCTGGTGCAGGACTGCCGGAGCCTCGCGCGCTTCGAGTTGCGCGGCATTCCGCCCATGGCGGCCGGCGCGGCGCGCATCCGCGTGACCTTCACCGTCGATGCCGACGGCCTCCTGAGCGTGAGTGCGAAGGAGCAGGGCAGTGGGGTGGAGGCACGCATCGACGTGAAGCCCTCCTACGGCCTGTCGGACGACGAGATCGCCCGCATGCTGCAGGATGGCTTTGCCACCGCCGCGCAGGACATGCGCGCCCGCGCCGTGGTCGAGGCCCGCGTGGACGCCGACCGCATGCTGCTGGCCACCCAGAGCGCACTCGACGCCGACGGCGACGTGCTCTCGGCGGCAGAGCGCACCGATATCGACGCCCTGATGCAGGCCCTGCGCGGGCAGCGCGAAGCCGAGGATGCTGCCGTGATCGAAGCCGCCACCGAGGCCCTGGCCAAGGGCACCGAGGCCTTTGCCGCGCAGCGCATGAACCGCGGCATCCAGCAGGCGCTGGCCGGCCGCAACGTGCAGTCCTTCTGACCGCCCCATTTTTCCATCCCTTACAAGAACAAGACGCCCGCCATGCCCGTCATCCGAATCCTGCCCCACCCGGAATACTGTCCTGCCGGCGCCGAAATCACGGCGCCTGCCGGCACCTCGATCTGCGAGGCCATGCTGGACAACCACATCGACATCGAGCACGCCTGCGACATGAGCTGCGCCTGCACCACCTGCCACGTCATCGTGCGCCAGGGCTTGTCGTCGCTCAACGATGCCGAAGAAGAAGAGGAAGACCTGCTGGACCGCGCCTGGGGCCTGGAACCCCAATCGCGCCTGTCCTGCCAGGCCATCCTGGCGCAAACCGATGTGACCGTGGAAATCCCCAAGTACACGATCAACCACGCGAAAGAGAATCACTGACATGACACGGCAGATCGTTCTGGATACCGAAACCACCGGCCTCTCGGCCGAAGGTGGCGACCGCATCATCGAACTCGGTTGCGTGGAGCTGTTCAACCGCAAGCTCACCGGCAACAACCTGCACTTCTATTTCAACCCGGGGCGTGACAGCCACGAGGACGCGCTCAAGGTCCACGGCATCAGCAACGAGTTCCTGCGCGACAAGCCCAAGTTCGCCGAGCTGGCGCCGGACATCCTGGAGTACCTCAAGGACGCCGAGGTCATCATCCACAACGCGGCCTTCGACGTGGGCTTCCTGAACAAGGAGCTTGAGCTCACGGGCCGCCCACCGCTCAAGACCTACGTCGGCAGCGTGACCGACACCCTGGCCATGGCCAAGGAAATGTTCCCCGGCAAGCGCAACTCGCTGGACGCTCTGTGCGACCGGCTGGAGGTGGACAACTCGGGCCGCACGCTGCACGGCGCCTTGCTCGATGCCGAACTGCTGGCCGACGTGTACATCAACATGACGCGCGGGCAGGATGCGCTGCTGGTGATCGACGACACGGACGACAGCGCCGGCGGGATCAGCGTGGCTGCCATCGACCTGAGCGCCCTGGTGCTGCCCGTGCTGCCTGCCAGCGAACAGGAAGTGGCGTCGCACGCCGAGGTGCTCACGCAGATCGACAAGGCGAGCAACGGCAAGACAATCTGGCGAAAATTCGAAAACGCCTGAAAAGTTGTGCCATAATCGAAGGCTGTCGCAGCGACACAGGGAGATTAGCTCAGGGGTAGAGCACTGCATTCACACTGCAGGGGTCGCAAGTTCGAAACTTGCATCTCCCACCACCCACGCTCGCAGACAGGCCACGGCAAAGTCCTTCGCATGAAGGATGGCGCTGCGGGAGATTAGCTCAGGGGTAGAGCACTGCATTCACACTGCAGGGGTCGCAAGTTCGAAACTTGCATCTCCCACCAATTCGAAACCCTTGCAGGCTCATGGCTTGCAAGGGTTTTTTCGTTGCGGCGCGTGCAACCCCGCTCATACGGATTTGCCTTCGACCGCCTAACGTCGTTGGTTCGCCTTGCCGTGCCGGGCGCATGGCGAGCGGTTGCAACGACGCATGGCGGGGAGTGTCGGTAGATTTATTCAACGAATTTCTAACTCGGGACACTAACCGCCGCTGGGCCCCAGGCGCGCCATGTGTACCTGGTGCAGCGTGATCTTGCGCACCTCGGCCTGGCTGGTCTGGATGTGGGCGCGCAACAGCATGGCGGCCTGGTCGCCGCGGTGGGCGCGGATGGCCTTGAGGATGGTGGCGTGCTCGTCGTAGGTGGCGTCGATGCGCGCCTGCTGCGTGAAGTCGAGCCGGCGGATGATGCGGATGCGCTCGGTCACGTCGCGATGCACGCGCGCCATCTCGGCATTGCCGGCGGCGCGCACCAGCGCGCAGTGGAAGGCTTCGTCCCAGGCCGCCACCTGCAAGGTGTCGGCGCTGCGCTGGTCGGGCGGCACCAGCCAGATGTTGTTCAGCTCGTCGAGCAGGCGGTGGTCTACCTGGATGGACTTGAGCGCGCCGGTCCCCTCGTCGCACAGGCGGTGTACGGCCGTGGTCTCCAGCACCATGCGCAGGTCGTAGAGCTGCTCGAACTGGTCGAAGTCGAAGGGCAGCACGCGCCAGCCGCTGCGAAACAGCACCTCGACATAGCCCTCCTGCTGCAGCCGCACCAGGGCCTGGCGCACGGGCGTGCGCGAGACGCCCAGGCGCTCGCAGATCTCATTCTCGGTGAAGCGGTCGCCCGGCACCAGCTTGAACTCGCCCACGTCGCGCTTGAGCTGGGCGTACACATCGTCGGCACGCGAGCTGCGCACCGGTTTCGTCTGGGAGGGGGTGGAGGCGGGGCGGGGGGTCTGCACGGAACAACTTTAGCAACTAAGGGGCCGGGGCTGCGTCGGCCAATGCCGACAGCAGCGCGGCCGATGGCGCGGTCCAGCCGACGATGGCGCCCTGGGCGCGCAGCATCTCGATGGCAGCTGCCTTGAAATGGGGGAAATAGCTCTCGGTGCAGTCTTCCAGCAGCAATCCATCATACCCGCGGTCATTGGCCTCGCGCATGCTGGTCTGCACGCAGACCTCGGTGGTCACGCCCATGAAGACCAGGTGGGTGATGCCGCGCGCCTGCAGCGTTTCGTGCAGCCCCGTGGCGTAGAACATGCCCTTGCCGGGCTTGTCGATCACGATCTCGCCGGCCACAGGGGCGAGGGCCGGGATGATCTGGTTGCCCGGCTCGCCCGCTACCAGGATGCGGCCCATGGGCCCCGCGTCGCCGATGCGCAGCTGCGGGTTGCCGCGCAGGCGCTTGGCGGGCGGGCAGTCGGAGAGGTCGGGCCGGTGCGATTCGCGCGTGTGCACCACCAGGCCGCCTGCGGCGCGCCAGGCGTGCAGCACGGCCTGGCAGGTCGGCACGATGGCTTCGAGCAGCGACACATCGTTGCCCAGGGTCTCGCCAAAGCCGCCGGGCTCGATGAAGTCGCGCTGCATGTCGATGATCACCAGCGCGGTGTGCGCCAGCGCGAAGCGAAAGGCGAAAGGGTTGGCGTGGAGGGTCGTCAGGCGCATGCCGCTTCCTGGTGGGGTGTGTGATCGTGCCCGCCGCCCATGTAGGCGCCCAGCACATGGCGCTCGGCGGTGGCGGCCGGGGTTTCGTGGACGATGCGGCCTTCGCTCATGACGACGATGCGGTCCGCCAGCTCCAGCAATTCGTCCAGGTCTTCGCTGATGAGCAGCACGGCGCCGCCGCGCTCGCGTACGCCGAGGATGCGGCTGTGGATCTCGGCCACGGCCGCAAAGTCCAGGCCGAACACCGGGTTGGCCGCGATCAGCACGTTGATCTCGCCCGCCAGCTCGCGCGCCAGCACCGCGCGCTGCACGTTGCCGCCCGACAGGCTGCGGATGGGCGCGCCTTCACCCTGGGTCTTGACGCCGTAGCCGGCGATCCACTCGCGCGCCCGGCTGCGCCAGGTGGAAAAACGCAGCACACCGCCCCGGGACAGGGGCGGTTGGTCGAAGTCGCGCAAGGCCATGTTCTCGGCCACCGAGAGGTCGCCCACGCAAGCATTGCGCAGCGGCTCCTCGGGCAGGCTGCGCACCTTGAGCTCCCGGTTCTGCGCGCGCGTGGCGGCGTAGTCCCGGCCCAGCACCCGCACCCGGCCGGCCAGGCGCGGGCGCTGGCCCACCAGCGCCTCGACCAGTTCGCGCTGGCCGTTGCCCGATACGCCGGCCACGCCCAGCACCTCGCCCCTGCGCACGGCAAGGCTCAGCCCGTGCAGTGCCAGCGTGCCACGGTCGCCCGGGGCCTGCAGGCCTTCGACCTGCAGCGCGACCTCGCCCGGCGGGGTGTCTGTGTCCACTGCCGCTGCCGGGCGGACTGCGGGTGGTGGGGCGTTGGCGGTGTCGCCCATCATGGCCTGGGCCAGCGCCTGCGGGCCGGTGTCGGCCACGCGGCCATGGTACACAGCCTGGCCGCGGCGCAGCACCGTCACCGCATCGGCATAGGCCATCACTTCACGGAACTTGTGCGTGATGATGATGACGCTGCACTGGCCGCTGCGCGCAAAGGCGCGCACGTGGCCCAGCACCTCGTCGGCCTCCTGCGGGGTCAGCACCGAGGTGGGCTCGTCCAGGATCAGCAGGCGCGGGCGCAGGTACAGCTGCTTGAGCAGCTCGAGCTTCTGCTTTTCGCCGGCCGCGAGCTCGGAAGGGCGCGCATCCAGGTCGAGCTGGAACGGCGTGGTGGCCAGAAAGGCCTGCAGTTCGGCGCGCTTGGCGCGCCAGTCGATCAGGGCCGGGGTCTGGCCGCCGGCCAGCAGCAGGTTCTCGGCCACCGTCATGCCCGGTGCCAGCGTGAAGTGCTGGTAGACCATGCCGATGCCCAGGCTGCGCGCGACGATGGGGTTGGCGATAGCCTGTTCGCGCCCGTCCAGCAGGATGGCGCCTTCCTCGGCCCTCTGGAAGCCGGCCACGCATTTGACCAGCGTGCTCTTGCCCGCGCCGTTCTCGCCCAGCAGTGCGTGTACGCTGCCAGGCTCCACGCGCATGTTCACGCGGTCCATGGCGGTGAAGCTGCCAAAGCGCTTGGTCAGGTTCCAGGTCTCCAGCGCAAGGGCGCCAGTGCCGGGGGGCAAGGCACCGATGGGGTGGTCGGGTTGCGGGTCGGACATGGCGGTTCTTCTCCAGGTCAATGCAGGGCCGCCAGCAGTGCTTCGGATGGGGCATGTGCGCCGAACACGCCGCCCTGCATGGTCACCATGTTCAATGCGGCCTGGTGGTTGGCCGGGTCGGTGGCGGCCGTGCAGTCGGACAGCAGCAGGCATTCGTAGCCGCGATCGTTGGCCTCGCGCAGGGTGGTGTGTACGCAGACATCGGTGGTGATGCCCGCGAGGATCAGGTTCTGCACGCCACCGAGGCCGAGCACCATGTCCAGGTCGGTGGCATAGAACGAGCCCTTGCCGGGCTTGTCGATCACCACCTCGCCGGGCAGCGGCGCGAGTTCCGGGATCAGTTCCCAGCCCGGCTCGCCGCGCACCAGGATGCGCCCGCACGGCCCGGCGTCGCCGATGCCCAGGCCCTCCTTGCCAATCTGGCGCGAGCGCCAGCGCTTGTTGGCCGGCAGGTCGGCGAGATCAGGCCGGTGCCCTTCGCGCGTGTGGATGACGCGAAAGCCCTGCGCGCGCAGGGCCGGCAGCAGGCGCTGCAGCGGGGCGATGGGCGCGCGCGTCAAGGCGATGTCGTAGCCCATCACGTCCACATAGCCGCCGATGCCGCAGAAGTCGGTCTGCATGTCGATCACGATCAGCGCGGTGTTGTCCGGGCGCAGGTCGCCGTTGTAGGGCCAGGCATAGGGGTTGGCCTGCACATGGCGGGTGGTCGGGGTGGTCACGAGGGCGGTTCCTTCGGAAGGTTATTTGCTGGAAGAGAGTTCGCCCGGGCTGCCAGCGGCCACGCTGCCGGGCTTGCAGGTCACAACCAGGATCAGCAGGGTCAGCACGTAGGGAACGGTGTTGAACAGGTGGTAGCCCCAGCCCACGCCCACCGACTGCAGGGCCGGGCCGATGGCGCCGGCACCGCCGAAGAGCATGGCGGCGACCATGCAGCGCAGCGGGTTCCAGCGCGCGAAGATCACCAGCGCTACGGCGATCAGGCCCTGGCCGCTGGAGATGCCCTCGTTCCAGCTACCGGGGTAGAAGAGGGTGAGCGAGGCGCCGCCCAGCCCGGCGATGAAGCCGCCCGCCGCCGTGGCCGCGATGCGGATGCCGGACACCGAGTAGCCCAGCGCGCGCGTGGCGTTGGCCGAGTCGCCGGCCAGGCGCACCAGCAGGCCCCAGCGTGTGCGCGCAAAGGCCCACCACAGGGCCACGGCCAGCACGATGCCCAGCGGCAGCAGGGCGTTGACCTGCAGGGCCGACTGCACCACCGGCGAGTCGCTCCAGCCGCCCAGCGCCAGCGCCGGGATCTGCGGGGCCTGCGGCTGGATCAGTGGCTTGCCCAGGTAGAAGGCCAGGCCCGTGCCCAGCAGCATCAACGCGATGCCGGTGGCCACGTCATTCACCCGCGGCAGCGAGCACAGCACGCCATGCAGCGTGGCCAGCAGGGCGCCCGCCGAGGCCCCCGCCAGCACCCCGAGCCAGGGCGAGCCCGTGAGGTAGGCGCCGCCGAAGGCCGCCATGGCCGAGAGCACCAGCACGCCCTCCAGCCCCAGGTTGATACGGCCAGACTTCTCAGTGAGGCATTCACCCAGGCTCACGAACAGGAAGGGCACGCCCACGCGCAGGGCTCCGCCCACGATGGCGGCCACCAGGGCAATCCATTGGTCTGCGGTCATAGGGCCTCCACGTGGGCGCTGGGGGTTGTCCCCTCGGCGGGCCGGCTGCGCCGCTTGGCCCACAGGGCCCGCCAATCCACATCGCGCAGCGCCTCGCTGGCCAGGATCAGCACGAAGGCAATGCCCTGCAGCACCATCACCGAGGCATCGGGCAGGCCCAGGCGCCGTTGCAGCAGGCTGCCCGCCGCGCCGAAGCCGCCGAACAGGATGGCTACCGGGATGATGGCCACCGGGTTGTGCCGCGCGATGAAGGCCACGAGGATGCCCGCGTAGCCATAGCCCGCGATCAGCGCGCCATTGGCATTGGTGTGGACGGCCGCCACTTCCACTGCGCCGGCCAGCCCGGCCGCCGCACCGCCCAGGGCGCAGGCCACCAGGATCAGCCGCGTGGCCGGCAGGCCCACCAGTTGCGCGGCACGTGGGTTGCCGCCCACCACGCGGATCGAGAAGCCCGATGCCGTGAAGTGCAGCCACAGGCCCAGCGCCAGACAGGCCAGCACGCCCAGCACCAGGCCCCAGTGCACGTCCGAGCCGGCGATGCCGCCGATCAGCAGGCCTGGGTCGAGGCTGGGTGTGGCCGGCTTGTTCAGGCTGGCCGGGTCGCGCAGGGCGCCCTCGACGAAATGCTTGAACAGGCCGATCGCCACGTACGACATCAGCAAACTGCTGATGGTCTCGTTGATGCCGCGGTATTGGCGCAGCCAGCCCGCGAGCATGATCCACAGCGCACCGGCCACCGCCCCGGCGGCACAGGCCAGCACGGTGCCTGCCACATTGCCGGGCAAGGCCACGGCCATGGGCAGCGCTGCGGCGGCCAGGCCGCCGAGCACCAGCGCGCCCTCGCCCCCGATGATGGTCAGCCCCGCCCGCGCGGGCAACGCCACGCACAGGGCGGTGAGCATGAGTGGTGCGGCGCGCTGCAAGGTGTTCTGCCACGAGAACCAGTCGCCGAACGCGCCCTTGAACAGCGTGGTCCATACGTCAATCGGGTTCACGCCCGCGAATCCGACGAAGCCGCCGAACAGCAGCAGCGCCAGCGCGATCGCGGCAACAGGCAAGAGAACGTCCTTGGCGGCCGAGTGCATGGCAGTCCCTTGCTTAGAAAGAGCCGAGGACGCCTTCGACCAGGTAGTCCATCTTCTCCAGTTCCAGGTCGGTCTGCTTGAACGACTTGCCGCTGGCGATGACCTCCTTGCCCTTGTTGGTCTTGAGCGGGCCCTTGAAGATGTCGAAGCCGCCCGCGATCATCTTCGCCTTGGTGTCGTCGGCCTGTTTCCTGGCCGCATCGCTCACGGCCGGGCCGTAGGCGGACATCTTCACGAAGCCTTCCTTCAAGCCCCCGCGCAGGAAGTTGGGGTGCGGCTTGCCGGTGCGCGCCGCCTCGATGATGGTGGTGTAGGCCGTGAGCCAGTTCCACTCGGCACCCGTCAGGTAGGCCTGGGGCGCCAGCTTGGCCTGGCTGGCGTGGTAGCCGCAGACCATCTTGCCGCGCTTGGCAGCGGTCTCGACAATGACCTTGGGCCCGTCCACATGCATGGTGAACACGTCGCAGCCCTGGTCGGCCAGGCTGTTGGTGGCCTCGGCCTCCTTGACGGCCATGGACCATTCGCCCGTGAAGATCACGCTGCAGGTGATGCCCGGCTTGACCGAGCGCGCACCCAGCGTGAAGGCGTTGATGTTGCGCAGCACCTGCGGAATCGGCTTGGCGGCGATGAAGGCGATCTTGCCGCTCTTGCTCATGTGGCCGGCGATGACGCCATTGAGGAACTGGCACTCGTCGATGTAGCCGAAGAAGCTGCCCGCGTTCTTGGGGTGCTTGCCCTCCGTCCACATGCCGCCGCAGTGCGAAAAGCGCACATCGGGGTACTTGGCGGCCAGGGCCAGCAGGTGCGGGTCGAAGTAGCCGAACGAGGTGGGGAACAGCAGCTTGGCGCCGTCCTGGGCGATCATGCCGGTCATGGTCTTCTGCACGGCGGCGGTCTCGGGTACGTTCTCCTCTTCCACCACCTTCACACCGGGCATCTTCTTGAGCTCGGCCGCGGCTTGGGCATGGGCCTGGTTGTAGCCGTAGTCGTCGCGCGGGCCGACATAGATCACGCCCACGGTCAGCGGGGCCTGCGCGTTGGCCTGCGGCGCCCAGCCGCCCAGGGTGCCGGCAGCCCCCAGCGCCGCAAGGGAGAAAAGAGATTCGCGGCGGTTCGGGTGGGCAAGGCGGGACATGGGTTTCTCGTGTTTCATGGCGGTCCTTTCGGCGGGGGTGGGTTTCAACGGGAAGGGGATGGGGTCAGTCGAGCAGGCTCACGTGGGCGGACACCACGCGCCAGCCGGTTTCGGTGCGCAGCCAGGTCTGGCTCTGGCGGCCGGTGCGGCTGCTGCCCTCGCGCTGGAACTCGACGTTGGCGGTGGCGAAGTCGCGGCCATAGGTGGTGATCACGGTCTTGAGCAGGCGCCGCTGCAGGCCCTGTGCGGGGCGCCCGGCGCGAAACGCCTGGATCTGCGCGTAGCCGTACAGGTTTTCGGTGGCGCCGTAGCGCAGGGTGTGGGGGCTGTCCCAGAACAGCTCGTCGAGCACCTCGACGTGGTTGTTCACCAGGGCGTCCTCGTAACGGGCGAATACGGCCTGCACTTCGGCAAGCACGTCGGGCTGGTTGATGGTGTAGGCCATGGGCAGGTGGTTTTCACAGGGAAGCGACAGGGGCCTGGCAGATGCCTGCGGCCTCCAGCACGGCGGCGGCGCGCAGCACGCGGTCCTCGCGCCAGGGCGCGGCGATGAGCTGCACGCCGATGGGCAAGGCTGGGTGGGCGCCCCACACCGGCACGGAGCACACGGGCAGGCCGATGCACGAGATCGGCTGGGTCAGCAGGCCCATGTTGGGGCGCAGCGGCAGGTCGCGCCCGTTCAGGTCGAAGCGTTCGGTGCCGATGGGGGTGGCCGCGCAGGGCGTTGCCGGGGCCAGCAGCAGGTCGTAGCGCGACAGCACCCGTGCGGCTTCGTGGGCATAGCGGCTGCGCACGCGCTGGGCGCGTGCCATCCAGGCGGCAGGGATCAGCGCACCGGCCAGGAAGCGGTCGCGTGACAGCGGCTCGAAATCGGCTGCGCGCGTGCGCAGGTTGTCGAGGTGCAGGGCTCCGGCCTCCGCATTGGTGATGAGAAAGGCCGCGGCGCGCCCCGCCTCCACCAGGGGCAGTTCCACCGGCTCAACCTCGGCGCCCAGCGCCTGCGCCACCCGGGCCACGGCAGCGCGTGCTTCGGGCAGGGCATTGTCGGCAAAGTAGCCGCCCAGCACGCCAATGCGCAGGCCGGCCACGCCCTGGCCCAGGTCGCGGGCCACCGGCTCGACCGGCCGCTGCGCGCAGCCGGCATCGGTGTGTGCGGCAGGCGCTTCGGGGCCCTGCATGGCGTCGTAGGCCAGCGCCAGGTCGCGCACGCTGCGTGCCATGGGGCCCAGATGGTCCAGGCTGGAGATGAAGGGGAAACTGCCCGTGCGCGGCAGCCGCCCGAAGGTGGGCTTGAGGCCGAACACGCCGCACAGCGAAGACGGCACGCGGATCGATCCATTGGTGTCCGACCCGAGCGTGATGGGCACCTGGCCCGCGGCCACGGCCGCGCCGGAGCCGCCCGAGGAGCCACCCGCGATGCGGCCGAGGTCGTGCGGGTTGTGGCAGGCGCCCTCGTGGCTGTTCTCGGTCGTGAAGCCGTAGGCGTACTCGTCCATGTTGAGCGCGCCCACGAGGATGGCGCCCGCAGCCTCCAGGCGCTGTACCAGCAGGCCGTCGGCCCGGGCGGGCGGGCGCTCGCGCTCGATCTTGGAGCCAGCCAGCGTGGTGAGGCCCGCCACGTCGAACAGGTTCTTCACGGCAAAAGGCACGCCCAGCAGGGGCAGGGCGGCCTGCGTCCCCGCAGCCAGGCCGGCATCGATGCGGGCGGCGCGCGCCAGGGCCCGTGCCCGCAGCACCGCGGTGAAGGCGTTGACGCGGGCGTCCGTGTGCTCGATGCGGTCCAGGCAGGCCGCCACCAGCGCCGTGGCCGTCACGTCGCGCGTCGCCACGGCCTGTGCCATGCCGGCGGCGTCCTGTTGCCACCAGGGCGCCGTCATGCGCGGCCTCCCTCGGCCGGCAGCACCGGGACGAAGGCCATGGCAGGCTCATCCGTCGCGTCCAGCGGCACGGCGTTGACGGTGTCGGCAAAGCCGCTGGCCAGCGCTAGGTAGCCGAGCACGGCCGGGCGGTGCTCGGCCGACAGGGGCAGGCCGATGGCGGCTGCGGCGGCGTCCATGTAGCGCTCGAGTTCGGCCGCGTTCATCGGCGCACCTCGCGCTGGAAGATCTCCAGGCTGAGCTTCTTCATCGCCACGAAACTCGGTTCGCTGAGCGTGGCCAGGGTGCGCGGGCGCGCATCCTCGTAGTGCAGGATCTCGGCCACGCGGGTGGGGCGCTTGGTCAGCAGCAGCACCTCGTCGGCCAGGTAGACGGCTTCTTCGAGGTCGTGCGAGACCAGCAGCATGGTCGTGCCGGTCTGCATGAAGACCTCCTGCAGCTTCTCGCGGATGAACAGCGTCATCTCGAAGTCGAGCGCCGAGAACGGCTCGTCGAGGAACAGCACCTCGGGGTTGGGCGCCAGCGCCCGCATGATGGAGGCGGTCTGCTGCTGCCCGCCCGAGAGTTCGTAGGGGTAGCGGTTGAGGTCGAACTTCACGTCGAACGAGGCCACCAGCTCGGCCATGCGGCGGTCCACCTCGGCCTTGCTCTTGCCTTCGAGCTTGAGCGGGTAGGCGATGTTGTCGATGGTGCGCATCCACGGGAACATCGCTTCGCGGTAGTTCTGGAAGACGTAGCCGATCTTGGTGTCCTTGAGGCTCTTGCCGTCGAACAGGATCTCGCCACTGTCGATGGGCACGAGGCCGGCGATCATGTTGATCAGCGTGCTCTTGCCGCAGCCGTTGGGGCCGAAGACCGAGACGATCTTGTGCTTGGGGATGTCGAGGTCGAAGTCCTCGTACAGCGGCCAGCCGGCGAAGTACTTGGTCAGCCCGCGGATGGTGATGTGGGTGCCTGCCGGGCCGGGCGTGAAAACACGTTTGGGCACATCGGCATACACGGCGCCATTGACAACGGTGTTCATCGGCCGCTCCAGTGAACGATCTTGCGTTCGGCGATCAGAAAGAGGATGTTCAGCGCATAGCCCAGCGCCCCTGCGGCCAGGATGGCGGCGTACATGCTCTTGACGTTGAGCACCTGCTGCGCATCGATGATGCGGTGGCCCAGCCCGTTGTCCGAGCCGATGAACATCTCGGCCACGATGACGATGACCAGCGCCATCGACACGGCCGAGCGCAGGCCGACGAAGGTGGGCTGCAGGCTCTCCCAGACCAGCACGTCCTTGAAGATCTGCCAGCGCGACGCCCCCATGACCCGCGCCGCCATCACGCGCTGCTTGCGGGCATTGATCACGCCGTAGGCGCTGTTGAAGATCACGATCAAAAAGGCGCCGAACGCGGCGATGGCCACCTTGTTGACGTCCGACACGCCGAAGATCAGGAGGAACAGCGGGATCAGTGCCGACGAGGGCGTGGAGCGGAAGAAGTCGATCAGAAACTCCACGCTGCGGTAGGCGCGCTCGTTGCTGCCCAGCAGCACACCGAGCGGCACGCCGATCACGGCCGCGATCAGGAAGGCCTGCACTGTGCGCCAGACGGTCACGGCAAAATCCAGCAGCAGCGGTCCACCGGCCAGGCCGGTGACCAGGGTGAGCACGGTGGCGCCGGGCGGCGGCAGCAGGATAGGCTTGATGAAGCCCAGCCGCACCACCAGGTCCCAGAGGATGAACAGGGCCAGGGGGCCGACGAAGGGCAGCAGCTTGTCCCAGGCGGGTTTCCTGGGCGCGGCGGATGCCGGCTTGCCCGCGGGCGGCGACCAGGCGCCGGCGGTGGTGGAGGTGGTTTCGGCCATGGCGCGCCTCCCCCTCAGGCCTTGTAGATCAGGCTGTCGACCACGACCTTCTTCTCGAAGATGCCTTTTTCGGTGAACAGGTCGTAGAACTTCTGGAAGTACGCCAGGTCGCTGGGCTTGAACTCGTTGTGCAGCATGTACGAGGCCAGCGGCACCTCGGCCGTGAGCGCGCCTTCGATGGCGGTGTAGCCCTTCATGAACTGCCGCGCCTCCTCGGGCTTGGTGCGCACCAGCTCGATGCCGCGGGCGTAGGCGGCGATGAACTTCCTGGCCACCTCGGGGTTCTTCTTGATGAATTCGCTGGTCAGGCTGGCCGCGCCGCCGTGCCAGGGCGCCATGGCATCGCCCAGGATGTACCTGGCCACCACGCCCGACTCGATGATGCGGGTGGTGCCATTCATGCGGCCGATGGTGCCTGTGGGCTCCAACGTGTAGCAGGCGTCCACCTGGCCGGCCACGATGGAGGCGATGTGCTGGCCGATGGGCAGCTCGGTCACGGTGGCGCCGGTGGCGCCGGCACGTTCGAGCATGGTCTTGCACAGCGTCATGTTCTGGATGCCGGGGCCCGAGGCGACCTTCTTGCCCTTGAGGTCGGCCATGGTCTTGATGGCGCTGTCCTTGCCGGTGATGAACTGGTCGAGCACGAACTTGGCGTTGCTCGGGTTCGTCGCGAAGATCTTGAACAGGCCCGGCTGGGCGATCTCTCCGATGGCCAGGTTGGCCGAGCCCGTGCCGTTGGAGCTGCCGTCGGAGCGGCCCGAGAGCATGGCCTCCATCACCTGTTGGGCGCCCGCGAACTTGAGCGGCTCCACCTCCAGCCCGGCTTCCTTGAAATAGCCTTTCTCCACCGCAGCGAAGAAGGGCAACCCGGCCGCCACGGGCCAGAAGCCGATGCGGACCTTGGGGCCGGCCTGGGCCCGCACCAGGGCAGGGGCTGCGAGCATGCCCAGCGTGGCGGCCGAGGCCGTGAGGACGCGGCGGCGCGACGTACCGGTGGAGGTGCCGGTGGAAGGGGTGGAACTGTGGGATGTCATGGCAGGCTCCTGCAGCAAGGTTGAAAGGTGAGGGGATGGAATGGGCATGGTCAGTTGCCGGCCTTGAGGGACGCGATGTACGCCCTCCAGCCGCCGAAGCTGCTGATGTCGCGCGCACCGGCCAGCGCCAGCGGCTCGCAGATGAAGCCCTGCACGCTGCTGTCGTCGGCCAGGGTGAGCGTGCCGATGCCCAGGGGCTGCGGGATCAGCGCAACGAAGCTGCCGTAGTGCGCTGCGGGCATGCGCCACACCTCGACCGCGATGCGCGTGCCCTGGCCCGGCGCCACGCGCAGCAGGCCGGGCTTGGGCGGCACGGTGCCGGGCAGGGCGTAGAGCTGGTAGTCGGGGGCCGTCTCGGTCGCCAGCTCCAGCGTGGCGCCGCGCTCGGTGAGCTGGCCGTTGAGCGGCATGCCGCTCAGGTGGGCACCGACCACCGCCACCCGTACCGTGGCGGGCGCCTGCAGCCCCGCGATGGGCTGGGGCGCGGGCAAGGGCGTGCTGCCGGCGGCCTGGGGCAGGCCGGTGGCGTGGTGGTAGCGCTGGCCCAGGTCGGCCAGTTGCCAGTCGCTGCCGCAGGGGCCGATGAGCGTGATGCCGAAGGGCAGGCCATCGGCGCGCAGGCTGCTGGGCACCGAGATGGCGGCATAGTCCAGCAGGTTGACGAAGTTGGTGTAGGCCCCGAGGTTGCGGTTGAGCACCACCGGGTCGGCCTGCATGGCAGCAATGGTGTAGTGCGTGGGCGCCGTGGGCACCAGCAGCACATCGATGGCCTCGGGGCCCTGCCACATCGGTGCCACCTGCTGGCCCAACGCGCGCAACCGGGTCTGGGCATCGCACAGGTCGGCCGCGCTGTAGCTGCGCCCGCTGGCCAGGATGCTGCGCACCGGCTCCACCACCTGGTCCTCATGCGCGTCGAAGAAGCCGCGCACGGCGGCATAGCGTTCGGCGACCAGCGCGCTTTCATAAAGCAGCGCTGCGGCCTGGGCCAGCGGCGCGTAGGGGATGGACACCGGCGTGCCGCCCAGGGTCTGCAGTTGCGCCACGGCCTCGGCGAAGGCAGCCTTTGCCGCGCCGTCGCCGAAGAACTCCAGCACGTCGGGCACGCCGAAGCGGAAGGCGGCGGGCAGCGGCTGGCTGGCCAGGGCCAGTTGCCGCCCATAGGGGTCCTGCGCGTCATAGCCCTGTGCCACCTGCAGCACCCGGGCCGCCACGTCCACCGTGCGCGCGAAGATGGAGACACAGTCGGCGCTCTGCGCAGCCGGCACCACGCCGCGGGCGCTCACCAGGCCCTTGGTCGGCTTGATGCCCACGATGTTGTTCAGCCCGGCCGGCACGCGGCCGGAGCCGGCCGTGTCGGTGCCCAGCGCGAAGTCCACCTGCCCGGTGGCCACCACATAGGCCGAGCCCGAACTGGAGCCGCCCGATACGTAGGCCGGATCCAGCGCATTGGGCACGGCGCCGTGCGGCGAACGCGTGCCGTTGAGCCCGCAGGCGAACTGGTCCAGGTTGGTCTTGCCTACCAGCGTTGCCCCGGCGTCGAGCAGGCGCTGCACCACCGCCGCATGGGCCGTGGCCGTGTAGGCAAAGGCAGGGCAGGCGGCGGACGTGGGGTAGCCCGCCACGTCGATGTTGTCCTTGACCGCAAAGCGCAGGCCGCTGAGCGGGCCGCCAGGCCTGCCGGCGACGGCCGGCTCGCAGCGCACCAGCCATGCCTGCCCGGCCAGGGCCGTGCTGAGGGGGGCGACTGCCGATGGATGGGAGTCTTTCGCGAGAAGGGTAGTTGCTTGCACCATTTTGAAGAATTCAATCTTGGATACAAGGTGAGATGCAAGTGCTGTGCCAGGGACGGTGGGCGCACCGAAGGGGCGTGAAACCCGGCCCTGCCGGGGCGGCGGACGGGTGGGCGCGCCCTGTGGCGGCCAAGGGTGGAGTTCGGGATGGGGGATGAACCAGCAGGCCGCGCATGCCGGCGGTGCCGCCCGCGTGCCGCTGCGATTCCTGCTGCGGTGTGGTGCAGGAACTGCCGTTGGGTGGTGCGGGACGCGCTAAAGTGGTGAGCCCTGCCGGCCCGGGTGCGATGCACCGATGCAAGCTGGCGCGAACCCTTTCTCTGTCCCCCGTCCACGCCCGCATGATTGCCTTCCACAACCCCTTGCACCACCGGCATGCGCCGGTCCACGAGTTCTACCGCGGCGAGCGCGTGCCGTGCTTTGAAAAGCCGGTCCGCGCCCAGTACGTCGAGGATGCGCTGCGCGAGCGTGGCCACGGCCTGCTGGTGCCCGACGTGGACAGCACACCGGTGCTGGCCCAGGTCCATGCGCCGCGCTACCTGGCCTTCTTGCAGAGCGCCTGGCAGCAGTGGCTGGCGCTGGATTCGGCCAACGCCTCGGTCCAGCCCTTTCCTTCGGTGTGGCCGGTGCGCAGCCTGCGCAGCGACGTGGAGCCGGACAACTTCGTCGCCAAATTGGGCCTGTACTCGATGGACAACGGCACGCCCATGGCCGAAGGCACCTGGGAAGCCGCCAAGGCCGGGGCCGACGCCGCTGCCAGCGCGGCGGCGCGCGTGGCCCAGGGCGCGCGCGCGGCGTTCTGCTGCACCCGCCCTCCGGGCCACCATGCCGGGCCGGACTTCATGGGCGGCTACTGCTTCCTCAACAACGCGGCCGTGGCGGCGCAGTGGCTGCGCAACCAGGGGAGCCAGCGCGTGGCCCTGCTGGACGTGGACTACCACCACGGCAACGGCACGCAGAGCATCTTCTACGACCGTGCCGACGTGCTGTTCATCAGCCTGCATGGCGATCCGCGCACCGAGTACCCGTTCTACCTGGGCCACGCCGACGAGACCGGCGAAGGTGCCGGGGCAGGCTTCAACCTCAACTTGCCGCTGCCCGCTGGCACCACGGCCGCGCAATGGTTCGCGGCCCTGGAGCAGGCCTGTGTGCGCATCGCGCAGTACCAGGCCGACACGCTGGTGGTCTCGCTCGGGCTCGACGCGTTCGAGGACGACCCGATTTCGAAGTTCGCGCTCAAGACCTCGGACTTCACGCGCCTGGGCGAGCGCCTGGAAGCCCTGGGGCTGCCCACGGTGTTCGTGCTGGAAGGCGGCTATGCGGCGGCGGAGCTGGGCAACAACGCCGTGAACGTGCTCGACGGCTTCGACCAGGCGGCTGCGCGGTGAGCGAAGCGGTTGACTGCGTGGTGGTGGGCGCTGGCGTGGTGGGCCTGGCCGTGGCCAGGGCCCTGGCCTTGCAGGGGCGCGAGGTGATGGTGCTGGAGGCGGCCGATGCCATCGGCACCGGCACCAGCGCCCGCAACAGCGAGGTCATCCACGCCGGGCTGTACTACGCCACGGGTTCGCTCAAGGAGCGGCTGTGCGTGCAGGGACGCGAGCTGCTGTATGTCTACTGCGCCGAGCGCGGCGTGCCGCACCGGCGCTGCGGCAAGCTGATCGTGGCCACGTCCACAGAACAGATCCCGGCGCTGCAGGGTATCCAGGCGCGTGCCCGCGCCAATGGCGTCGGCGACCTGCAGTGGCTCGATGCCGAGGCCGCGCAGGCGCTGGAGCCCGCGCTGCAGTGCGTGGCGGCCCTCCATTCGCCCAGCACCGGCATCGTCGACAGCCATGCGCTGATGCTGGCGCTGCAGGGCGACCTGGAGCATGCGGGTGGCCTGGTGGCGCTCAACTCGCCGCTGGCCCACGCACGCTGTGCGGCCGAAGGCATCCACCTGCAGGCCGCCGATGGCACCGAACTGCTGGCGCGCACGGTGGTGAATGCGGCGGGCCTGGCCGCGCCCGACCTGGCCCGGCGCTTCGAGGGGCTGGACGCCCGCCATGTGCCCACGCCGTACTACGCCAAGGGCAGCTATTTCACCCTGGCCGGGCGCGCGCCGTTCAGCCGCCTCATCTATCCGGCACCCGAGGCCGCGGGCCTGGGTGTCCACCTGACCCTGGACATGGGTGGCCAGGCCCGTTTCGGCCCCGACGTGCAATGGGTGGACGACCCTGCGGACCTGCAGGTGGACCCGGCGCGCGGCGAGGCCTTCTACGCCGAGGTGCGCAAGTACTGGCCGGGCCTGCGTGATGGGGCGCTGGATCCAGGATATGCCGGCATGCGTCCCAAGATCAGTGCCCCGGGCGGGCCTGCGGCCGACTTCGTGGTCCAGGGGCCAGCAGTGCATGGCGTGCCGGGTCTGGTGAACCTGTTCGGCATCGAGTCGCCGGGGTTGACCAGCTCACTGGCCATCGGCGCGCACGTGGCAGCGCTGTGATGCGTGTCAACTCCATGCCAGTCGTAAGCCATTGCGTCGAAGTCCTACAAGGTTTTTGGCGGTGTGTCCGCTAAGATGACAACGAGCGCTGCATGAGTGGGAGCCACAGGCAACCCATGGGGTGTGTTTTTTCAATGTCTAAGCAGAAAGGTTTGCTGTATGAGCGTTTCCGAATCCCTCTCCACGACCCAGGCCGATCTGGAAAAACTCGTGTCCGACCTGCGTGGCCTGCTGGCCAGCAAGGACCTCGATTCCGTGCCTGACATCAAGCTCCTGCGCCAGAAGCTGGACGACGGCCTGCACTCCGCCCGCGAAGCCACGGTGCGTGCTGCCCAGGACGCCGCCCGCCAGGCCAAGGACGCTGCCCTGGCAGCCGACCGCTATGCGCATGACGAACCCTGGCGCGTGGCCAGCGCAGCGCTGGCCGTCGGCGCACTGGTCGGCTTTCTGCTGGCCCGCCGCTGAAGGGCCTGTGCCCTGAGTCGCTGACCGCACCGCTTGCTTTTATTCCGTAGAACCCAAGGACACTGATGAACTGGCTTGCTCTTCTGGGCCTGGATGCGCTGCTGGCGCGCTGGCGCGCGAATGTCATAGAAGGGGCCATTGCAGCCGAAGACCGGATGGACCTGGCCCGCCTGGAATGGCGGGACCAGAAGCAGCGCCTGCAGCAACTGCTGGTGCTGACCATCCTGCTCGGCGGGCTCACGGTGGTGGCGCTCATCATGCTGTCCATGGCGGTGCTGGTGCATTTCTGGGATACCGAACACCGCGTGCTGGTGGGTTGGCTCGTGGCGGGTGCCTGGTTGCTGGGCTGGGGTGGCACGCTGCTCAGCCTCGTGTCCGTGGCCAAGCGGGCCGGCAATGGCTTTGCGCTGACCCGCAAGGAACTGGCCCAGGATTGGCGCGACATCAAGGAGCGCCTGTGATGGCTGCCGACAACCAAGCATCTACCCCAGCATTTGTTCCCGAGCCTACGGCCGAGCAGCAGCGCGTACTCGACCGCATTGCCAAGCAACGCGAGCGCATCCGTGCGCGGCGCATTGCCCGGGCCCAGTCGTTGGCGCTGGCCCAGTCCGCGCAGCAGGCGTCCTCGGAGGAGCCGTTTGCGCTGCGCGCTGCGGCTTTCGCCAAGCAGCACCCGGCAGCGGTTGCGGCATTGGCGGGGGTTGCCCTGGTGGCGGGGCCGCGCCGCCTGGTCCGCTGGGTGGGCCTGGCGATGCCACTCATTACCCGGTTGCGTCCCTTCCTCGCGCGACGGACCTGAGGGGCCCCCGCCCCTGGCCTGGAAGGGGGCGGGTTGTACGTGCGGCCCACTTGCGGCCCACTTGCGGCCCACATGCGGCACCTGGCCGCACTAAGCCTGGGGCGCGGGTGCGGACTGGAGCCGTGTCCGCAGTTCCTTGGTGAGGACATTGCCGGCTTCGTAGATCTGCATGGCAACCGTTGCCGCAGCGCGATCCCCAGGGTCCTGGGTGACCGTGATCTTGGAGAACTGCCGCAGGGCGGCAGACGCGAAGTGCGCAGTCGACGCCACGGCTGCATCCGCATCGCTGCCTGGCGCGCGCACCGGTTCGTCGAAGGTGAAATCGGACGGCTGGGCGTTGGCGAAGGGCAGGCTGGCGTTCCATGCCGAGCACACGAGATTGAGCGCCTTCGCTGACTTGCCCTGGCTGCTGAGTTCAAGCTCGACCAAGGCGCTCAGGTGGTAGTCCCCGGCCACAAAGATGAGCCCCTCGATGTCGTTGCCGACAATGAACCGGACCAGCCTGCGCCAGCTGGCCGGGTAACCCAGCCAGTTGTCCGCCGCGATGCAGGTCGCCGGTTCGGCAATGAAGCGGTTTTCCGGCAGTGCGAACACGCTGCCGCTGCACAGCAGCTTGGGCCCTTTGGGGTGGGCCAGCAGCCAGGCTTCGATGGCCTGCATCTGTTCTTCACCCATGATGGGCACATCCCTCCAGTTGCGCAGCGTGCGCGGTGTGCGTTCAGTGCGCGTATCGGCGGCGAATGCGGGGATCCCTCCCACCTCGAAGGTGTGCCACAGGCCGTGCTCCACCTTCCATCCCTGCAGGGTCATTGACAGCCTGGGCTGTTCCTCTCTGCGGTGAAAGCGCGACTGGTAGGCCGTGGCCGCCAGGAAGCCGTTGAAGAAACGCTGCCCGCGCAAGGAGTCCGCCGTGGCATGGGCCGCCCCATCCAGGTTGTCGTCGAACTCATGGTCGTCCACCACCAGCCAGACGGGCAGGCGTGAAAACAGCTGGCGCGTTGCGGCGCTGCCCCAGCTCTCGCGGTAGCGCTGGGCACCGCGTTCATCATGTTCGGTGGTTTCTGCGATATTGGCCGTGGCATCGGCGTAGATCTGGTCGCCCAGCAGCAACAGGGCCTGCACGGGCGCGGTGGCATGGTCGATGTGCTGCTCCATGTCGCCGGCCAGCGCATCGATGGCGCGGCGCTCGAAGGCCATGCCGGGCCAGCGGCAGGACGTAGCCAGGAAGCTGGTGCGGGTGTGCGCCTGGTCGCCTGTGGTCCATTGCTGCCACCAGGGCAGCCCCGCCAGGTCGAGAACGACGGGCAGCGACACGTTGGGTGCAGGGCCCGGCAGCGGGCCGTCAGCCTCCATCGGCCGGGCCGTGCCCGACTCCTGGGGACGGCAGCGCAGCGTCAGGCTGATCGGCGGCAGGTCTGCAAACCGCAGCGTCTGGCTTTCGTCGAGTACGCAGGTCCAGTAGTAGCCCTGACCGGTGGGTGGGGGGCTTGGCTGGGCCGACGCGGAGGTGGGCGCCACCACGCCGGGGAATGCCGTCACCTGGACCGCATCGCACAGCGCGCCACCGATCTGGACCTCGGGCGGCATCGGCGTGCTGCTCGTGTCGAAGTACTGTTCCACCCAGATCACCAGCCGGCGTCGGCGCGTTGCCCCTTGCCCGTACCACTCTGCCTGCAGCATGGGGCCGGTCAGCGGCCGGATGGGCGCGATGAAGTCCCGGTCGGCCAGGTCGGTGTCGCTGGACTGGCCGTCCGGGCACGGCAGGTCGGGGTCGATGTGGCAGCCATCGGCGATGTCCTCGAACGCGGCGGGATTCCCGAGGAAGCGGGTGAGGTGGGGGTAGATGTCCCGGTGGGCATTTTTGCCGAACAGAAAATCCATGTGCCCGTAGCCTTTGCGGATGAAGGTGCGCACCACCCGCCCAGGCTGGTGCGCGAAGACCCTGCGCAGCCGGTTCCAGCTGCGGGCCGCTCCGCGCGGATCGAACACCTGGTTGTCGAGGCCATGCACGAACAGCGTGGGAAAGTGCCAGTTCGCGAGGAAATTGCCTTCCAGGAGGTAGATGTTTTCGCCCTCGCGGTTGGTCAGGCGCTCGCGCAGCACGATGAAGTACAGCTGGCGGAACACCTCCACGCCGGCCACGCCCACCAGTTCGCCCAGCCGCTCGTGCGTGCGTGGGTCCAGGTTGGCATGCACCCATTCGCGCCCGTAGAAGGCGGTCATCCGGTTGCAGATGGCGCAGCCTGCGCCCGGCGATTCGGGGTGTGCTTCGTGCAGGCTGCGTTCCTCGTCCGACCAGGCCAGGGTCGCCGCGAAGCGGTCCAGCAGTTCGTCGGCCGGGCCGGGGTTGCCCGGAAGGAGGGGGTCGATCAGCTCGCGGCCCGTCAGCAGGTTGCGGTAGAGCGCGGCCAGCGCCCCCGAGAACCGGTTGGACACGGACGGCACCACCCAGGGGTGCACGGCATGGACGATGGCCGCGCGCACCTTGGCAGTGTCAAAACGCGCCTGCAGCGCCGCCATGGCGAAGGCCCCCGCGCCCACGCAGTGCGCAAACACATCGATGGGCTGGCTACCCGCCTGCGCGTAAACGCGCTCGATGGCGGCCGGAATGTCGTTGTGCGCAATGTCGTCCATGGTGTGCGCATCGCGCGCATAGCCCAGGCGGTTGGACATGCGGTTGTCCAGCAGCCAGACGGTATAGCCCTCGCGCAGGAAGTGGCCGGCCATGTTGGTGTCCACGGTGTCCGTCGCGTACACGCCGCTGCCGTGGGCCAGCCCATGGATGAAGAGGACATGGCGCGCGCTCTGGGGTGGGCGGTAGACCGTCAGCTGCAGGTCGATCTGTTCCGGTGCTCCATGGCGGCGTGCCGCTTTCAGCACCTCGGTTTCTGGCCAGACTTCGATGCCCTCCGCGGTTTTCAAGGGGGGATGCGCTGGCAGGGCAGGGCGCGTGTACTTGCCGTAGTCCAGGCCCCGCAGCGACCAGAAGTGCGTCTGCATCACCGCGCGCAGCCACAGGGAGGCGAACGCGGCCAGAGCGACGATGGACGCCGGCGTGCTCGACGCCTCGCGGATCTGCAGCCGCAGGCGGCTCACGAGGTCCGCGAGATCGACGCGCAGCGCGATCTTCCAGGGTGCGCTGTCCTTGCTGCGCAGTTCGAGGTCCAGCAGCGTGAGCGCTTCCCACAGTGTGCGCGCGCCATTGCGGTAGGCCAGCAGTTTGCGGCCCTGGGCGATGACCTCCATGGCTTCGCCCGCGGCATGGCCCTGTGGCGCCAGGGTGAAGCGGTAGTCGAGCGTGCGGTAGTCGGTATGCAGCCAGCCCGCGCGGACGAACGCCAGCGCCTTCTTGCGCCAGCCGGAGCTGAGGTTGGGCATGAATCCGCCAGGTCTGCGCTTGCGGTAGGCGGCGACGGCGAGCACCCAGCGCCAGATCCTGCGCAGCATGCTGGCGCGATCGAGCGCGAGCAAGGACACATGTCCCGAGCCGCGCAGCAGGGGTTCGCCCTTCAAGGCATCGGAGTGGATCGATGGCCAGCCGGGCAAGGGGTTGGCATAGATCGCCAGGGAGGCGTCCCAGCGGGTCGAGGGATCGGCCAGCCATTGCTGCAGGTCCACCGCGACCTCGACGGCGGCGATGAACGCGCGCGGCTGCATGGCGGCCCCGGGGGGCCGCGCGGGGTCGTGTCGGGACAGGAGCTGCCGGGCCCAGTCGGGCAGGTGGCCTTGCTCGGTGCCGCCCAGCAGGTGCTCGTGGATATGAAACAGCACCACGCCATCCGCGCCGCTCGGCGTGGCATCGGCCACACGGGGTTGTGGTTGCGGCACGGGTGCCGGTTGGGCTGCTGCAGGCATTGCGCTGCCCAGGTCCGGCGGTGCCAGTTCGCTGGCGATGTCCCGCGCGGCGAGCAGGGACAGGGCAGAAATCGTGACGAAGGGATTGACGCCCAGCGCACGTGGAACGATGGCTCCGTCCAGAACATGCAGGCCCGCATGCACCTCGCGCCCCGGTCCCTTGAACACTGCGCCGCGCCAGTCGACCACCCCCTGCGCTCCGTCGTCGCCCATGGGGCAGCCGCCCAGCGGATGCACGGTGACCGATTTTTCCGGCTGGCCGCCCGCGATGATGTCGGAAAAGCCATCGGGCGCCGGGTGCCACAAGGGATTGGGCAGGTAGTCGCCCCCATCGAAACCGCCGGCCGCATGCGCCTGCTGGAGGGCGCGGTGTACGGCCTGGTAGTAAGCGGCGCGTCCTGCGGCCGCAGCCCCGCCTTGGGGCCAGCGCACGTCGAGTTCCAGGGTGTCCGGGCCCATGGGGCTGGCATCGGAGGCGGGGCGCAGCGAGATTCTTCCGTTCGACGCATCCTGGCCCATGGCCAGCAGCAATTGGGCATGCCGCGCCGCACCTGGGGGCAGGGCCAGGGGATCGTCGGTGCCGGGAAACCGCGCATCCACGTCGTGTACATAGCGGTGCAGCGTCGCCAGCGTGTGGCCCAGGGTGCTGGTCGCCTGGGCGAGGGCGGAGGGGATGGCGCCGTCCTGGACCAGGATCTCCTGCTGCACGCCGTCCACCTCCAGCGGCACGCGCAGCGTGGCGGAGATCGTCGGGCCGACGTCACGGCTGGGGGCCGTGCTGCCGGCTTGCGGGGCCGAGACGGCGTTGACTGCCTGGTTCTGGCGCCAGCCCATCGCCACCACGTCGCCATTGGTGGAAAAGGCGGAACCGAGGGTTCCCGAGCGCGGCAACGGGGAGGAGCGCAGCAGCAGCTCGGTGCTGCCCAGGCTGCCCGCGCTGACGATGACGGTGTGCGCGTCGATGGTGAACTCTGTCGGCGATGTGTTGCGACCGCCCGCGGAGCATTGCATGTGTACGCGCCAGCGCAGGCTGCGCCCGTTCGCGCTCAGTGCGGACGTCGCGAGAGGTTCCACCCGCACGGCGGTTGCGCCGACGAAGAAGCGCGCGCCCCGGCTGTGCGCAGCCGGAATGAGGTTGGTGGCCAGCGAGCCCTTGGCGCCGATGTTGCAACCGGTGAAGCAGTTGCCGCAGCGCACGCAGGCCTGCATCTCCACCCCGTGCGCGTTGGTTCTCTTCGTGCCCGAGATGGTGAGGTCGACCGGCTCGGCGCTACCTGCCTGCAGCGCACCCGCCAGGCGCGAAAGCGCCTGGAACTTGGGCAGCTCCGCCGCGTGCTCCAGGGGGGCCGCCTCCAGCGCCGAGACGACTTCGTCGAGCGCATCCATCAGCGCTGCGCGCCGTGCGCCGCCGTGCCGGTACACGCTGGGCCAGGGGTCCTGCTCAAACGTGCTGGCCGCTGGCTTGAAGGCCACGCCGGCGTTGATCAGTGAGCCGCCGCCCAGGCCGCTGCCGGTGAGCACCGCGACCTCGTCGAAGTTCTGGACATAAAGGAGCGCCTGGGCGTTGCCCAAGGCTTTTCCGCTGGCCCCGCGCTGCATCCGCAGGTGCCCGGGCAGATGGCCGATGTCCTCGGGAAACTCGCCCAGGGCATATTCCTTGCCCCGTTCGACGACCCAGGTTTGCACGCCCTGCACGGCCAGCTCGCGTGCTGCGAAACTCCCTCCATAGCCCGAACCCACAATAAGAACGTCGCAGCTGGGGGCGGGATGGGCCTGCAGCATCGCTTCGATCGACTCTGACCAGCGAGAATGGGTCGCCATGGTGCCTTTCCGTGGGGCTCGATTTTGAGTAACAATTGTTTACATGCATTTTCTACCGCCCTTTCCAGTTGATGCCAATCACCCATTGGATGTAGCGATGGCGCGCGAGTCCCTGCGGCTGCGTGCGCAGCAGTCGGTCAGCGCGCGCACCATGGTCGTGGTGGCCGCCATGGTGGCGGCGGTCTGTTTCGGCTTCTCCACGCCGGTCTGGCGTGTGCTGGCCTGGATGTTTCCCGTGCTGCTCATGGCCCAGATCAATGCCGTGCTCAGTGCCCGGGCGCTGGCCTTGCTCGATAGCGCCGACGCGTCCGCCCTGGCCCGGCAACAGACCGATCACTGGTGGATCACGGTGGCCAACCAGGCCTTGATGGGAACGACCGTCTGGTGGATCGGCTACGGCACCACGGGGGGGATCGCGACGTTTGCCACCGTGCTGCAACTCATCTACCTGGGCGGCGCGCTGGTGAATGCATCGACGCACCCGGCGACCTTCATCGCCGGGGCGTGGATCAACCTCGCCTTCGCTGCCGTGTTCTGGCTGACCCAGGGCGGCACGAACGGCCTGCCGTTGGCGCTGGCCCTGTTTGGCGTGGGACTGGTGGTCGCGGTCTCGTCGCGCCAGACGGCCCAGGCGTTCCGCGATTCGCTGCAGATCCGCTTCGAGAACGCGGACCTTCTGCGCCAGTTGGGACAGGAGAAGCAGGTGGCGGAAGAGGCGAATGCCGCCAAGTCGCGCTTCCTTGCCGCCGCAAGCCACGACCTGCGCCAGCCCCTGCACGCCTTGCTGGTCTTTTCATCCCTGCTGCATCGCCATGAAACGCCCCAGACTGCGCAACTGATTGCCCATATCCGTGATGCCGCCGGCTCGCTGGACAAGCTGTTCTCGGGGCTGCTCGATCTCTCCAAGCTGGAAACGGGCAGCATCGTGCCGCAGATGCAGGCCCTGAACATCGCTGCCATGGTCAAGGACCTGGCGCGCGAGTTCCAGCCGCGGTGTGCAGCCAAGGGTGTGTCCATAGTGGCCGAGGGCGACGATGAGGCCTGGGTGCTGAGCGATGCCTTCCTCCTGGAGCGCATTCTGCGCAACCTGGTGGACAACGCGGTGAAATACACCAACGACGGTGGCGTCGTGGTGTCCGTGCTCGCGCACGAAAGCGTGGTGGAACTGCGGGTCCGCGATACCGGTATCGGTATTGCCCATGAAGCGCAGGCCCGCGTCTTCGAGGAGTATTTTCAGGTCGGCAATCCGTCGCGCGACCCGGGGCAGGGCAGTGGCCTGGGCCTGGCCATCGTGCGCCGCCTGGCGACCCTGCTCGGGCTGGAAATGGGCATGCACTCGAACCCGGGCCAGGGAACCACCTTCACGCTCACCTTGCCGCAGGCGCCGATTTTCGAGAGCACGGGCGTGGGTGCCCTCGCCACTCCAGCCCAGCCCGTGTTGACCATGGCGGTGGATGTCTGGCTCGTCGAGGACCATGCCCTGGTGCGGATGGCGACCACGCAGGCACTCGAGTCATGGGGCTGCAAGGTCACGCAGTGGGAGGGCATGCCCCCCGATTCCGTGATCGACGCAGCCGCTTCGCCACCGCATGCGCTGGTCGCCGACTACCGGCTGTCTGGCGATGCCACAGGCCTGGACGTGGCGCAGCGCCTGCGCACGCGCTGGCCCGCGCTGCCGGTGGCGATCATCACTGGCGACCCTGGCATCAACGTCCACGAGGTCGCACGCCTGGGCAATATCGCGATGTGGCAAAAGCCGGTGCTGCCCTCGCTGCTGATCAACTGGCTGGCAGAGCTCGGCGAGCCGGCGGCCGACCGCCATGCACCCGCCCTGGGTGCGGTTGCCGACAGGCCCGGGACCATCGGTCTTTCATGACACTGGCCCGGTATGGGCCCGTGCCCCGCGCCACAAGCGGGGCACCGTTTCAGCGGTTCATTGTGCTGAACAGCTCATTTCACGCGATGCGCACGCCTTGCCGTGCGCAGACGTAGACCGCTTCGGTGCGGCTCTGTACGTTCAGCTGGCGAAAGATGACGCTCAGGTGCGACTTCACCGTCTGGTCGCTGATATTGAGCTCGCGCGCAATCACCTTGTTGGGCAGGCCGCGCAGGATGGCTGCCAGCACATCGCCCTGGCGCTGGGTCAGTTCGGGAAAGGCCTGGGTGAGGTCGCTGGGCAGGTGGTTGTCCGAGGGCGCCGGCGTCCTTCCGGGCCCGGAGAGCAGGGTGGCAGGCAGGTAGATCCCGCCCGAGGCAATGGTGTTCAGGGCGAGCATCAGCGTTTCCGGCTCGGAGTCCTTGGCGATGAAGCCCACCGCGCCATTGTCGATCGCCGTGCGCACCAGGGCCGCGCTCTTCTCGCCCGACAGCACGATCTGGCGCGCCTGGGGCACCAGGTCGCGGATGGCCACCATGGCATCGGCGCCGGAGAGACCCTCCATGTGCCAGTCCAGCAGCACGATGTCTGCGGGTCGCGCCCGCAGTTTTTCGAGCCCCTCTTCGCAACTGCCAGCGATCTGGGTGTCGATTCCGAAACCGAGCTCGGCGAGCAGCAGGCGAAGTCCCTCTCGAAACAGGGAGTGATCGTCAATGACAAGAACATTCATGGATGGAAATGCGGGGCATCACCGTGGTGCCACAAAGGCCACACGCACGGTCAAAATGGATTGGATTGCCATCGGATGACACATTTGGTATCGCGCCGACTATGCCATGGTCTTGGCGTCCGTGCAGTGGGATACCCCGATTTTTTACCACTTGGTGGAATTGTCTGCGCGCAGCGCCTGCCCCGGTGCCTCAGCGCATGGCCTTGATGGCCTGCGCCGCCCGGGTCACGAGCGCCGGGCCCTCGTAGATCAGCCCGGTGTAGATCTGCACCACGTCCGCGCCCGCGCGGATCTTGCTCACCGCATCGTCGGCGCTCATCACGCCGCCCACGCCGATGATGGGGAATGGGCTGCCCAGCGCGGCACGCAGCTGCCGGATCACGTTGTTGCTGGCTTCGAGCACCGGCGCGCCGCTCAGGCCGCCCGTCTCTTCGGCATGGCGCAGGCCCTTGACGGCATCGCGGCCGATGGTGGTGTTGGTGGCGATCACGCCGTCCATGCCGTGGCGCTGCAGCGTGGCGGCGATCACGGACACCTGCTCCTCGGTCAGGTCGGGCGCGATCTTCACGAAGATGGGCGTGCGCTTGCCGGTCTGCTGTGCCAGCACCTCGCGGCGCTCGGCAATGGCGCCCAGCAGTCCGTCCAGCGCCTCGTCGCTTTGCAGTGCGCGCAGGTTCTGGGTGTTGGGCGAGCTGATGTTCACCGTCACGTAGTCGGCATGGGGGTACACACCATCCAGGCAGGTGAGGTAGTCGCTGGTGGCGTTCTCGATGGGGGTGCTGGCGTTCTTGCCGATGTTCAGGCCCAGCAGCATGCGCGGGCCGCGGCCTTTGTGCTCGCGAAAGCGCGATTGCTGCACGTTGCGCAAAAAGGCGTCCAGCCCCTCGTTGTTGAAGCCCAGGCGGTTGATGAGCGCGCGCTTCTCGGGCAGGCGGAACATGCGCGGCTTGGGGTTGCCGGGCTGGGCCTTGGGCGTCACGGTGCCCACTTCCACGAAGCCGAAGCCCATGCCGCCCAGCGCATCGATCACGCGGGCGTTCTTGTCCAGCCCGGCGGCCATGCCCACGCGGTTGGGGAAGGTCAGCCCGGCCAGTTCGATGGGGTCGTCCACCCGCGTGTTGCACCAGGCCCACTGCAGCGGCGTGCGTTGCCCGCGCGCCAGCATGTCCATGGTGAGTTCATGGGCGGCTTCGGCATCCAGGCCGAAGAGGAAAGGGCGGGTGAGGGCGTAGGGGATCAGGGACATGGGGGGATGACAGGGGATAATTGCGCAACAACCTCCGATTTTCCCTCATGACGACCTCCACCCCCCTGACCCAAGACGAACTCAAGGCCCTCGTAGGCCAGGCTGCCCTGCAATATGTGGTGCCTGGCGAGATAGTGGGGGTGGGCACGGGCTCCACCGTCAACAAATTCATCGACGCGCTGGCCAGCATGAAGGACAGCATCAAGGGTGCCGTGTCGAGCTCGGTGGCCAGCACTGAACGCTTGAAGGCGCTGGGCATTCCCGTGTTCGACGCCAACGAGGTCGAATCCCTGTCGGTCTACATCGACGGCGCCGACGAGATCGACGGCCAGGGCCACATGGTCAAGGGCGGCGGCGCCGCGCTCACGCGCGAGAAGATCGTCGCCGCACTGGCCGGCCGCTTCGTCTGCATTGCCGACGAATCCAAGCTGGTGCCTGCGCTGGGCACATTCCCCCTGCCCGTGGAAGTGATCCCGATGGCGGCGCAGAACATTGCGCGCCGCTTTGCGGCCCTGGGTGGCAAGGCCAGCATCCGCCAAAAGGATGGCCAGCCCCTGGTCACCGACAACGGCCAGCACATCCTCGACGTCACGGGCCTGTCCATCACCGATCCATTGGCCTTCGAATCCGACGTCAACCAGTGGCCCGGCGTGGTCACGGTGGGCGTGTTTGCGCACCAGAAGGCCTCGGTGTGCCTGCTGGGCACTGCGCAGGGTGTGAAGACGCTGAATTATTGAGCAAGGGCGGCGCTGCGGGCGCCGCATACAAAATGGGCCGCAGTTGCGGCCCATTGTCATATCGGAGTGTGGCTGCTCAGAACCGGATGCCTTGGGGGTTGGTGGGCGACGGACCCTCGGTGGGCGGTGCCGGGCGCGCGCGTGGCGACGCCGTTGCTGCAGGTGCCTCCGAGGCGGCGGCTGCAGGGGCTGCCGCAGGGGCGGCGGCCGTCAGTGGCGTGGGTGCAGGGCGCCGGTAGCTGGCCGTCAATTGCGATGTCTTGGGATAGCCGGCGGCATCCAGGTACTGCGTCCATTCCGTGTCCTGGAAGCCGACCATGCGCTGGCCACCGATGGTGCCGTAGGGCAGCGAGGTGTCTCCGCTGAGCTTGCGCAGTGCATCAAGGTCCTCGTTGGTGCTCACGGTGCGCTCGGTGAAGGGCACACCGCGGTTCACCAGCAGGCTGCGTGCACTGAGGCAGGGCGCGCAATCGCTGCCGGTATAGAGCGTGACGGGGAAGCGCTGGGCGATCCGAGACAGTTCCAGCGACAGGCCACTCGTGCTGCCCACGGCACCCGTCGCCGGGTTGGTGGTGGTGGCCGTGGCCTTGCTCGCATTGTCGGGTGCGCGGTCCGAGAAGGTGACCTTGCCATCGGGCCCGACGATGCGGTACACCGTTTGCGCCTGGGCTCCCGCGCAGGCAAGCAGGACCAGCACCGGGGCCAGCATCGGCAGGGACAGCAGGTTCTTGCGCATCGTCTTACTCCTCGGAATCCGTGTGTTGTGGGGAAACTCAGGCCGTGGCCGGCTCGGCCATGCCCTGGTGGCGCATCAGGGCGTCCAGGCGCGGCTCGCGGCCCCGAAAGGCCTTGAACGACTCCATGGCCGGGCGGCTGCCGCCGGCCTCCAGAATGGCCTCGCGGTAGCGGCGGCCGGTCTCGGCGCTCGGCTCGCCATCGCTGCCCACCGTTTCTTCAAAAGCGGCATAGGCGTCGGCGCTCAGCACCTCGGCCCACTTGTAGCTGTAGTAGCCCGCAGCATAACCGCCCGCGAAGATGTGGCTGAAGGTGTGTGCCGTGCGGCTGAACGCCGGCGGCTGCAGCACGGCCACTTCGGCGCGCACCTGGTCCAGCAGGGGCATGATGTCCCGGGCCGGGTCGTGCTCGGTGTGCAGCAGCATGTCGAACAGCGAGAACTCGATCTGGCGCAGCGTCTGCATGCCGCTCTGGAAGTTCTTCGCGGCGATCATCTTGTCGAACAGCGCGCGCGGCAGGGGTTCGCCCGTGTCCACGTGGGCCGTCATGTGCTTGAGCACGTCCCACTCCCAGCAGAAGTTCTCCATGAACTGGCTGGGCAGCTCCACGGCGTCCCACTCCACGCCGCCGATGCCCGAGACGTCGCGCTCGTTCACCTGGGTCAGCATGTGGTGCAGGCCGTGGCCGAATTCGTGGAACAGTGTGATCACGTCGTCGTGCGTGAGCAGGGGCGGCTTGCCGTCCACGCCGCTGGCGAAATTGCACACCAGGTGGGCCACCGGGGTCTGCAGCACGCCGGTGTCGGGGCGCAGCCAGCGGGTGCGCACGTCGTCCATCCAGGCGCCGCCGCGCTTGCCGGTGCGCGCCGGCTGGTCCAGGTAGAACTGGCCGACCAGCGTGTCGCCGCGCTCGATGCGGTAGAACTCCACGGCCGGGTTCCATACCGGCGCGCTGTCGCGGCGGATCGCCACCTCGAACAGCGTCTCGATGATCTTGAACAGGCCGGCCAGCACCTTGGGCGCCGTGAAGTACTGCTTGACCTCCTGCTCGCTGAAGGCGTAGCGCGCTTCCTTGAGCTTTTCGGCCACGTAGGGCCAGTCCCAGGCCTGGGGATTGGCCAGGCCCAGGCTGGCCGAGGCAAAGGCGCGCAGGTCGGCCACGTCCTTTTCGGCATAGGGGCGGGCGCGGTGCGCCAGGTCGCGCAGGAAGGAGACCACTTCGGCAGGCGAGTCGGCCATCTTGGCGACCACCGAGACTTCGCCGAAGTTGGCATAGCCCAGCAGTTGCGCTTCTTCCTTGCGCAGCGCCAGGATCTCGCTGATCAGGGCGGTGTTGTCGTACTTGCGGGCGTCGCCCTCGGCCTGGTCGGAGGCGCGGGTCACATAGGCGCGGTAGATCTTCTCGCGCAGAGCGCTCTGGTGGGCGAACTGCATCACCGGCAGGTAGCACGGCATTTTCAGCGTGAGCTTGTAGCCGTCCTTGCCCTCGGCCTGGGCCGCGTCGCGCGCGGCCTGCAGCACGTCGGCCGGCACGCCATCCACCTCGGCGTCGGAGGCGTAGTAGGCAAAGGCGTCGGTCGCGTCCAGGGCGTTCTCGCTGAACTTCTGGCTCAGCTCGGCCTGGCGCTCCTGGATCTGGGCAAAGCGCTCCTTGGCGGTGCCCACCAGTTCCGCGCCGCTCAACACGAAGTTGCGCACGGCATTCTTGTGCGCCTGGCGCTGCTCGGCGCTGAGCGTGGCGGGGTCGATGGCCTTGTACTTGGCGTACAGGCGCTCGTCGGCTCCCAGGCGGGTCCAGAATTCGGTCACGCGGGGCAGGGCGGCGTTGTAGGCGGCACGCAGCTCGGGCGTGTCGGCCACGCTGTTGAGGTGGCTCACCGCGCCCCAGGCCGTGCCCAGTTGCTCGGTGGCCACGTCCAGCACCTGGGCGATGGCGTCCCAGCGGGCGGGGAAGTCGGGGGCGGTCACCGTCTCCAGCGCCACGTTGGCACGCTCGAGCAGCACGTCGACCGCAGGCGCGACGTCCTCGGGCGTGATGCGGTCAAACTGGGGAAGGCCGGAGAATTCGAGAAGGGCGTTGCTCATGCGGTGTAGATGGCGCCTCGGGGCGTTGGTTCAAGGGTTTTTTTACCGTGCAGCCGTGCGCTCGGCCGCCTCGATCGTGTTCACCAGCAGCATGGTAATGGTCATCGGGCCAACCCCGCCAGGCACGGGGGTGATCCAGCCGGCCACTTCCTTGACGCCTTCGAAATCCACGTCGCCGCAGAGCTTGCCTTCGGCGTTGCGGTTGATGCCCACATCGATCACGATGGCGCCGGGCTTGACCATGTCGGCCGTGAGTGTGTTGGCGCGGCCCACGGCAGCCACCACCACATCGGCCTGGCGTGTGTGGTAGCCCAGGTCGGGCGTGCCGCTGTGCGTCACGGTCACCGTGGCATTGGCCTGCAGCAGCAAGAGGGCCATGGGCTTGCCCACGGTGTTGCTGCGCCCGATCACCACGGCATGCTTGCCCTTGAGCGACTGGCCGGTGGATTCGATCAGCTTCATGCTGCCGTACGGCGTGCAGGGGCGAAAGCCCTCCAGCCCGGCCATCAGCTCGCCGGCCGACAGCACCGAGTAGCCATCCACGTCCTTGGCGGTGGAAATCGCCTCGATCACCTTGTGCGGGTCGATGTGCTTGGGCAGGGGCATCTGCACCAGGATGCCGTGCACCGTCGGGTCGGCATTCAGCGCGGCGATGCGGGCCAGCAGGTCGGCTTCGCTGAGCGTGGCTTCGTACTTCTCGAAGACCGAGCGCACGCCGCTGTCTTCGCAGGCCTTGACCTTGTTGCGCACATAGACGGCCGAGGCCGGGTCTTCGCCCACCAGGATCACGGCCAGGCCGGGCTGGTGGCCGCGCGCGGTGAGGGCAGCGGCGCGCTGGGCGACTTCGCTGCGCAGTTGGCGGGAGAGGGCGGTGCCGTCGATGAGTTGGGCTGTCATGGCTGGAATTCGGATCGAAAAGGGCGCCGGGTGGCGCCCTGGTGGGGAACTGGGCTGCGCGTCGGTTCAGCCCTTGGGGGCATTTTGGCCGAGGGCGATCTTGAGCAGGTCGGCCACGGTATTGGCGTTGAGCTTTTCCATGATGTTGGCGCGGTGTGCCTCCACCGTCTTGATGCTGATGCCCAGGTCGTCGGCGATCTGCTTGTTCAGGCGGCCGGCGACGATGCGCTCGAGCACCTGCGCCTCGCGGCTGGTGAGCTTGGAGAGCAGGGCGTCGCGGCTGGCGGCCTGCTGGTAGCCGGCAAACGCCTCGCGGGCGTGGTCCAGCATGCGCTCGACCAGGCCGACCAGCTCTTCCTCGTCAAACGGCTTCTGGATGAAGTCGAGCGCACCCTTCTTCATGGTGTTCACGGCCATGGGCACGTCGCCGTGGCCGGTGATGAACACGATGGGCAGCGGAGACTTGCGCTCGATCAGGCGGTCCTGCAGCTCCAGGCCGGTCATGCCGCCCATGCGGATGTCCACGATCAGGCAGGCCACTTCGCGCGGGTCGTAGCGCGACAGAAAGGTTTCGGCCGAATCAAAGCAGCGCACCCGGTAGTCCTTGCCTTCCAGCAGCCATTGCAGGGAGTCACGGACCGCTTCGTCATCGTCCACGACGTATACGGTGCCTTTTTTCGGAATCAAGCTCATGCAATTGTCCTTGGAGTATGTGCGTTTGCTACAGAATTTGTAGTGTCATCGGCAGGCTTGGCAAGCGGCAACCAGAAGGAGAACCTGCAGCCCGTGACGTCTGAACCATTGTAGATGTTCTCTGCATGCATCCGGCCCTGGTGCGACTCGACGATGCTGCGGCACAAATTGAGGCCCATGCCCATGCCTTCCTGCTTGGTGGAGAAGAAGGCTTCGAACAGCCGCTCCAGCACCTCGGGCGCCAGGCCCTTGCCCGTGTCCAGCACCGAGAACTCGACCACGCCGCGGTCCTCGATGGTCTTGGGCACCACGCGCAGTTCCACGCTGCGGCCGGCCGT
The DNA here is from genome assembly GCF_979253235.1 of Acidovorax sp. AC410. NCBI lineage: Bacteria > Pseudomonadati > Pseudomonadota > Betaproteobacteria > Burkholderiales > Comamonadaceae > Acidovorax > Acidovorax sp. AC410. Next base: position 5,753,525 of record NZ_CEEDCG010000001.1, on the reverse strand, counting down.
GGGCCGGTTGGCATGCTGGATGGCCTCGGCGCCGTTCTTCATCAGGTTCACCAGCACCTGCTCGATCAGGATGGTGTCGGCCATCACGGGGGGCAGGCGCGCAGCGATGTACAGCGTCAGCCGCACATGGTGGCGGCGCAGTTCGATGTCGGCCAGCTCCACGGCCTCGTTCACCATCAGGTGTACGTCCGCCAGCGCGCGGTTGGGTTCGCTCTTCTTCACGAAGGAGCGGATGCGCTGGATGATCTGCCCGGCGCGCTGCGCCTGGTGGGCCGTCTTCTGCAGGGCCGTGAGCAGTGCCTCTTCGGTCAACTGCCCGCTCTGGATGCGCGAGACCATGCCGCTGCAGTAATTGTTGATGGCCGTGAGCGGCTGGTTCAGCTCGTGCGCCACGCTGGAAGCCATCTCGCCCATGGTGATCAGGCGGCTGACGGACTGCGCCCGCTCGGCCTGGCGCGAAGCCTGCTCCTCGGCCTGGCGGCGCGGCGTGATGTCGGTGGCGATCACCATCTGCGCCAGGCGCCCGTCCACCCAGTTCAGGTAGCGCGAGCGCACCTCCAGCCACTTGCCCAGGTCGGGCAGGAAGATCTCGGCGTTTTCGGTGCGCGCGCTGGTCAGTGTGTCGGTGGGCAGGCCCATCAGGCCGTCCTCGTCGTCCACGCCCGTCGAAGTGCTGCCCGCCACGGGCACCACGCCGGCCTGGGCCACCAGCTGCAGGTGGCCGCCGGTCTGCGAGCCGAACCACTGGCGGTACAGCTTGTTGGCAAACAGCAGCTCCTCGCTGCCCAGCGGCGCCACGGACACCGAGGCATCGAGCGATTCGAGCACGATGGTGAAGCGCTCGTGCGACGCCGAGAGCTGCTCTCGCACCCGGTTGGGCTCGGTGATGTCGGTCATCGACGTCATCCAGCCGGTCTGGTGGCCATGGGCATCGATCAGCGGCGACACGTACAGGCGTGCATCGAACAGCGTACCGCTCTTGCGCCGCACCCGCACCTGGAAGCCGCCGACGATGGTCTTGCCGCTCAGCTCGTCGCGCAGCTTGGCGTGCAGGGCCTCGTGGTCCGAGTCGGGCCAGTAGGGGAAGGGCGCCTTCAGGCCCACCAACTCGGCCTCGCTCCAGCCCGTCATCTGGCAGAAGGCCGCGTTGACGTAGGTGATGCGGCCTTCCATGTCCAGCGCGCGCATGCCGGTGAGGATGGAGTTCTCCATCGCGCGGCGGAAATTGGTCTCGGCCACCAGGGCCTGCTGGGCCTGCATGCGCCGGCGCGTGTGGCGCCAGGTGGCGATCAGCATCCAGGCCGTCATGGCCGAGAGCGTGCCCACCAGCCAGAACAGGCCGCTGCCCACCACGCCCAGCGAGGTGCGGTAGGCCTGGGCGCGCAGCACCAGCCCGTTGCCCACGGGGGACACGGGCACCTCGTACTCATTGGCGCGCGGGCTCCAGGGCAGCAGCTGCGTGGCCGGGTTGCGCGGGCCCAGGGGGGTGCCCGCCAGCACCTGGTTCTTGCTGTCGAGCAGGGTCACGGCGTAGCGCGCCAGCACCTCGGTGGGCGTGCCGTAGCGCAGCAGGCTGTCGATGGAGTATTCGCCCAGCACCACGCCGCTGAACTTGCCCTGGTTGTTCAGCGGCACCTGCAGCTGCAAGAGGGGGGTGATGTCGCCCGCCGTGGCGGCCGGCTGGGCATACACGGGTTGCTGCAGGTCGCGCGCCAGGCCATAGGTATCGGCCGTGTCGCCGGCCTTGAGCACCTCGCCGGCAATGCGCAGCTCGCTGCTGGCCAGGGTCGGTGCCGCGTGGCTGGCGCGGATGCGGCGGCGTTCGTCGATCCAGGTGATGGCCTGCAGCTCGGGGTACTGGCTGATCAGCGTCTCGGCGCGGCTCACGAACTCGGAGCGTTCGAGCTCCTGGTTGGACAGGTCGCGCGCAATGCGCATGAGCTGCTCCTGGCGCTCCAGCAGGCGCAGGCGCACCCGCTGCTGGGCATATTCCACGTCGCGGCGCAGGGCTTCCTGTTCGCGCTCGGCCTCTTCGGCACGCAGGTACCAGAAGGCCGCCACGATGGCCGCCAGGAACATCAGCACGGCTGCCAGGGGCGCGAGCGCGGCAAACCGGTCCTGCCGGGTGGGCGAGAGGCTGCGCCACCACTTGCGCCACCAGCGCGCAGGGGCCGCGATGGGCGAAACCGTGGTGGGGGGCGCTGGGTCGGTGGGATGCATGTCCCTCAAGTGTAGAGGAGGCGCACACCTGGTAACGGACAGCAGGGACAAACCTGTCCACGATCCCCTGCGGCGGGTTTTTCGGGCCGCCGTGAGCATTTTGCGAACGCTCGTTCTTGTGCGTTTGCAGCAAATTCTCATAATGTGATATCAATAGGCACCATTTGAAATTCGCGAAAAGTTGTGCGAAACTAGGGGCAGTGTTCTAAATTGCTGCCACACCTATAGGAGACAAAGCATGTCAGCTCAGCCCGACCCTCAGGCCGCTTTCGGCCTCGGTACCGACGTCGATCAGCAGGAAACCCGTGAATGGATGGATGCGCTGTCCGCCGTGATCGACAAGGAGGGCCCGGAGCGCGCCCATTTCCTGCTGGAGCAGCTTCTGGAGCACGCGCGCCAGAGCAGCATCGACATGCCGTTTTCGGCCAATACCGGCTACGTGAACACCATCGAAGCCGACCAGGAAGCCCACTGCCCTGGCAACATCGCCATTGAAAAGCGCCTGCGTGCCTACATGCGCTGGAACGCCATGGCCATGGTCGTGCGTGCCAACCGCCTGAACCCCGCCGACGGCGGCGACCTGGGCGGCCACATCGGCTCGTTCGCATCGGTGGCCAGCATGTTCGGCGCCGGCTTCAACCATTTCTGGCATGCCGCCAGCGAAGACCACGGTGGCGACCTGCTGTACATCCAGGGCCACAGCTCGCCCGGCATCTACGCCCGCGCCTACCTCGAAGGCCGGCTGACCGAAGAGCAGCTCGACAGCTTCCGCCAGGAAGTGGACGGCAAGGGCCTGTCGAGCTACCCACACCCCAAGCTGATGCCCGAGTTCTGGCAGTTCCCCACGGTGTCGATGGGCCTGGGCCCGCTGATGGCCATCTACCAGGCGCGCTTCCTCAAGTACCTGCACGCCCGTGGCATCGCCAACACCGAAAACCGCAAGGTCTGGGTGTTCTGCGGCGACGGCGAGATGGACGAACCCGAATCGCTGGGCGCCATCGGCCTGGCTGCGCGTGAAAACCTCGACAACCTGGTCTTCGTGATCAACTGCAACCTGCAGCGCCTGGACGGCCCGGTGCGCGGCAACGGCAAGATCGTGCAGGAGCTCGAAAGCGAGTTCCGCGGCAGCGGCTGGAACGTCATCAAGCTGCTGTGGGGCAATGGCTGGGACACCCTGCTGGCGCGCGACAAGACCGGCAAGCTCAAGCAGCTGATGATGGAGACGCTGGACGGCGACTACCAGGCCATGAAGGCCAATGACGGTGCCTTCGTGCGCAAGAACTTCTTCGGCCGCCACCCCGAGACGCTCAAGCTCGTCGAGCACATGACCGACGACGAGATCTTCGAGCTGCGCCGCGGTGGCCACGAGCCCGCCAAGGTCTACGCCGCCTTCCATGCTGCCAACGCGCACAAGAACCAGCCCACCGTGCTCTTGGTCAAGACCGTCAAGGGCTATGGCATGGGCAAGGCCGGTGAAGGCAAGAACACCGTGCACCAGACCAAGAAGCTCTCGGACGAGGACATCAAGTACATCCGCGACCGCTTCAGCATCCCGATCCCGGACAGCCAGCTGGCCGACATCCCCTACTACAAGCCGGCCGACGACACGCCGGAAATGCAGTACCTGCAGGAGCGCCGCAAGGCCCTGGGCGGCTATTTGCCCAAGCGCCTGCCCAAGGCCGAAGAGAGCTTCACCGTGCCCTCGCTCGACACCTTCAAGGCCGTGCTGGAGCCCACGGCCGAAGGCCGTGAAATCTCCACCACCCAGGCCTATGTGCGCTTCATCACGCAGCTGCTGCGCGACCAGGCCCTGGGCCCGCGCGTCGTGCCCATCCTGGTGGACGAGGCCCGCACCTTCGGCATGGAAGGCCTGTTCCGCCAGATCGGCATCTACAACCCCAAGGGCCAGCTGTACACCCCGGTCGACCGCGACCAGGTGATGTACTACCGTGAAGACAAGGCCGGCCAGATCCTGCAGGAAGGCATCAACGAAGCCGGCGGCATGGCCAGCTGGATCGCTGCCGCCACCAGCTACAGCACGAACAACCGGATCATGATCCCGTTCTACGTGTACTACTCGATGTTCGGCTTCCAGCGCATCGGCGACCTGGCCTGGGCGGCGGGCGACATGCAGGCCCGCGGCTTCCTGCTGGGCGGCACCTCGGGCCGCACCACGCTCAACGGCGAAGGCCTGCAGCACGAAGACGGCCACAGCCACATCCTGGCCGGCACCATCCCCAACTGCGTGAGCTACGACCCGACCTTCGCGCACGAAGTCGGCGTGATCATGCACCACGGCTTGAAGCGCATGGTCGAGCGCCAGGAAAACGTCTTCTACTACATCACGCTGCTCAACGAGAACTACCCCATGCCCGGCCTGCAGCCCGGCACGGAAGAGCAGATCATCAAGGGCATGTACCTGTGCAAGCAGGCGCCGGCCCTGGCCGCCGATGCACCCACCGTGCAACTGCTGGGCAGCGGCACCATCCTGCGCGAATCGTTCTTCGCCCAGGACCTGCTCGAAAAGGACTGGGGTGTGGCCGCCAGCATCTGGAGCTGCCCAAGCTTCAACGAACTGGCCCGCGACGGCCAGGACGTGGAGCGCTGGAACCTGCTGCACCCGACGGAAACGCCACGCGTCTCCTTCGTGGCCGAGCAGTTGGGCAAGACCACCGGTCCCGTGGTCGCCTCCACCGACTACATGAAGAACTACGCGGACCAGATCCGTTCGTTCATCCCTGCCGGCCGCACCTACAAGGTGCTCGGTACCGACGGCTTCGGCCGCAGCGACTTCCGCAGCAAGCTGCGTGAGCACTTCGAGATCAACCGCCACTACATCGTCGTCGCGGCGCTCAAGGCGCTGTCCGAAGAAGGCAAGGTGCCCGCAGCCAAGGTGGCCGAGGCCATCGCCAAGTACAACATCCAGGCCGACAAGGTCAACCCGCTGTACGCGTAAAAGAACCGGAGACAACAATGGCATTGGTAGACATTCAAGTTCCGGACATCGGAGACTTCGATGAAGTCGGCGTGATCGAGTTGCTGGTCAAGCCCGGCGACACGGTCAAGGCCGAGCAGTCGCTGATCACGGTCGAATCCGACAAGGCGTCGATGGAGATCCCGTCGAGCCACGCAGGCGTGGTCAAGGAGATCAAGATCGCCGTGGGCGACAAGGTCAAGCAGGGCTCCGTGGTGCTCACGCTGGAAGTGGCAGGCGAAGCGGCCGCGGCGCCTGCTGCTGCAGCACCCGCGCCAGCCGCCGCGTCCCCCGCACCGGCTCCTGCCGCTGCGGCGCCCGCCCCGGCGGCAGCCGCCCCGGCCGCCGCATCCGGCCCGGTGGAAGTGCGCGTGCCCGACATCGGTGACTTCAAGGACGTGGCCATCATCGAGATGCTGGTCAAGGTCGGCGACACGGTGAAGGTCGAGCAATCGCTGTTCACCGTCGAATCCGACAAGGCGTCCATGGAGATCCCGTCGCCCGCCGCCGGCGTGCTCAAGGAACTCAAGGTCAAGATCGGCGACACCGTGAACATCGGCGACCTGGTGGCGATCCTCGAAGGCGCAGCCGCGCCCGCGGCATCCGCGCCAGCGCCTGCAGCGGCCCCTGCTGCTGCGCCTGCAGCCCAGGCACCGGCTCCTGCCCAGGCTGCTGCGGCAGCGCCCGCTCCTGCAGCGGCTGCCGTGCCCGCCCACCAGCCCGGCGGCCCCATCACAGGCCTGCCCCACGCTTCGCCCTCGGTGCGCAAGTTCGCCCGCGAACTCGGCGTGCCGCTCGAAGAAGTCAAGGGCACCGGCCCCAAGGGCCGCATCGGGCAGGACGACGTGCAGGCCTTCACCAAGCAGGTGATGAGCGGCGCCACCCAGACCAAGGCCCAGGCCGCCAAGGCGCCTGCAGGCGGCGGTGGTGGTTCCGGCGCAGGCCTTGACCTGCTGCCATGGCCCAAGGTCGACTTCAGCAAGTTCGGCACGGTGGAGCGCAAGGATCTCTCGCGCATCAAGAAGATCAGCGGCGCCAACCTGCACCGCAACTGGGTGATGATCCCCCACGTCACCAACAACGACGAGGCCGACATCACCGAACTGGAAGCCTTCCGCGTCTCCACCAACAAGGAGAACGAGAAGAGCGGCGTCAAGGTGACCATGCTGGCCTTCGTGATCAAGGCCGTGGTGGCCGCGCTCAAGAAGTTCCCCGAGTTCAACACCAGCCTGGACGGCGACACCCTGGTCTACAAGCAGTACTACAACATCGGCTTTGCGGCGGACACGCCCAACGGCCTGGTGGTGCCCGTGCTCAAGGATGCCGACAAGAAGGGCATCATGCAGATCAGCACCGAAATGGGAGACCTCGCCAAGAAGGCCCGCGACGGCAAGCTCGGCTCGGCCGACATGCAGGGCGGCTGCATGTCCATCAGCTCGCTGGGCGGCATAGGCGGCACGCACTTCACGCCCATCATCAACGCGCCCGAAGTGGCCATCCTGGGCCTGTCCAAGGGCCAGATGAAACCGGTGTGGGATGGCAAACAGTTCGTGCCGCGCCTGGTGCTGCCGCTGTCGCTGTCGTACGACCACCGCGTGATCGACGGTGCCAGCGCTGCGCGCTTCAATGCCTATCTGGGCCAGGTGCTGGCGGACTACCGCCGCATCCTGCTGTAACGAGGAGACCCTGGTATGGCAATCATTGATATCAAGGTTCCAGACATCGGCGACTTCGACGAAGTCGGCGTCATCGAAGTGCTGGTCAAGCCCGGCGACACCATCAAGGCCGAGCAGAGCCTGATCACCGTGGAGTCCGACAAGGCCTCCATGGAGATCCCGTCCAGCCACGCTGGCGTGGTCAAGGAGCTCAAGGTCAAGATCGGCGACAAGGTCGCCCAGGGCGCCGTGGTGCTGACGCTGGAGGCAGCGGACGCAGGTGCCGCCGCTCCCGCACCGGCGGCTGCACCCGCAGCCGCAGCCCCGGCCGCCTCGGCAACCCCGGCGGCACCCGCACCCCAGGCATCGAGCTTCGGTGGCAACGCCGACCTCGAATGCGACCTGCTCGTGCTCGGTGCCGGCCCCGGCGGCTACAGCGCCGCCTTCCGCGCGGCCGACCTCGGCCTCAAGGTCGTGCTGGTCGAGCGCTACGCGACTCTCGGCGGCGTGTGCCTGAACGTGGGCTGCATCCCCTCCAAGGCCCTGCTGCATGTGGCGGCTGTCATGGACGAAGTGAGCCACATGGCCGACCTGGGCGTGAGCTTCGGCGAACCCACCCTGGACATCGACAAGCTGCGCGGCCACAAAGAGAAGGTCATCGGCAAGCTGACCGGTGGCCTGGCCGCCATGGCCAAGATGCGCAAGGTCACCACCGTGCGCGGCCTGGGCCAGTTCGTCGGTGCCCACCACCTCGAAGTGGAAGAAACCAGCGGCGCCACCGGCCAGGAGAAGACGGGCAGCAAGAAGGTCATCGCCTTCAAGAACGCCATCATCGCCGCCGGCAGCCAGGCCGTGCGCCTGCCGTTCATGCCCGACGACCCGCGCGTGGTGGACTCCACCGGCGCGCTGGAATTGAAGGAAGTGCCCAAGCGCATGCTCATCCTGGGCGGCGGCATCATCGGCCTGGAAATGGGCACGGTGTACAGCACCCTGGGCGCGCGCCTGGACGTGGTGGAAATGCTGGACGGCCTGATGCAGGGCGCCGACCGCGACCTCGTCAAGGTCTGGCAGAAGATGAACGCCAAGCGCTTCGACAACATCATGCTCAAGACCAAGACGGTGGGGGCCAAGGCCACGCCCGAAGGCATCGAGGTGACGTTTGCCGCGGCGGAAGAGGGCGGCACCGCGCCGGCACCGCAGACGTACGACCTGGTGCTCCAGGCCGTGGGCCGCACCCCCAACGGCAAGAAGATCGCCGCCGAGAAGGCCGGCGTGGCCGTCACCGACCGCGGCTTCATCAACGTCGACATCCAGATGCGCACCAACGTGCCGCACATCTTCGCCATCGGCGACATCGTGGGCCAGCCCATGCTGGCGCACAAGGCGGTGCATGAAGCGCATGTGGCGGCAGAAGTCATCGCCGGCGAGATCCAGGGCAACAAGGAGCTGGCGAGCGCCGCCTTCAACGCCCGCGTGATCCCGAGCGTCGCCTACACCGACCCCGAAGTGGCCTGGGTGGGCCTCACCGAAGACCAGGCCAAGGCCCAGGGCATCAAGGTCAAGAAGGGCCTGTTCCCCTGGACGGCCTCGGGACGGGCGATTGCCAACGGCCGCGACGAGGGCTATACCAAGCTCCTGTTCGACGACAGCCCCGAGGCCCATGGCCACGGCAAGATCCTGGGCGGCGGCATCGTGGGCACCCACGCCGGCGACATGATCGGCGAGATCGCGCTGGCCATCGAGATGGGCGCGGACGCGGTGGACATTGGCAAGACCATCCACCCGCACCCCACGCTGGGCGAGAGCATCGGCATGGCGGCGGAGATTGCGCATGGCAGCTGCACGGACGTGCCGCCGCAGAAGAAGTGACATAGCCAGCCAGGGACAGCACACTGCGCAGTTCTAAAACGAAAGCCCGGCCCGGCAACGGTCCGGGCTTTTTTTATGGGCTGGCCCGTGGGCGGGAGCACGTATTGGATCTCAGGCACACGTATCTACCGAAGAGTCGCCCGGCGGTGCTCTACGATGAGCGCTACACACCACCTCGCACCATGGCTTACGAACGGCATTTCATCAAGGACGCCAAGAAGGGCAACAAGCTCCGTACCCACGTGCGCATGATCGTTGACGGTTCCATGGTCCTCACCGACGAGCTGCAAGAAGGCGCCGCTGCCGGCCCCGGTGCCGTCTGGAAGCCGCTGCACGCACAGGCTTGCGACGGCGACTTCGAAGCCCTGGCTTACGCCGACGGGCAGGAATTCATGCGACTGACCAAAGGGGGTTGGCGGTTGGCTGCAGCCGATGGGATGCCGCTGTCCGAGAGGGGCGATATCCTGAGCCTCAGGCCCCGGAACCCCGGTCCGTTGGCGGTATTGGCCGCGGAAGGCTCCTATCCCTCCTTCGATTGGTACGACTATTTCGAATATGCGGTCAGCCGCATCGGTGTCGTCTGGGCATGGGACGATCCCGAAGCGGCCATGGAGTGGTCGGCCCGCATGACCCCTGTGCAATTGGCTCTGTGGGCGATCGCCAATGCAGACGGGCAAATCTGCAACGGCGGCTTCTCGCAGTTCTTCTACAACAGCTACGGCGAGCTGGCACACGAAGCACTGGCAGGCTTCGAATTGCTGGGCATGGCACCGTATGCCGACATCCTGCGCGAGGCCTATGCCGTCTTCCCCGGCCAGCGCATCCCCAAGGACCGGGACGAGCGCGTGGCCCTCCTGGAAACCATGGCGCTCGACGACGAGACCACTGCAGCCCGGCTGCGGGCCGCCAGCAACGGAATCGAGCACGCCTCGGCCATCATCAAGGGGACCGAGGACCTTTGGGGCGCACTGGAGGCCCGCTACTGCGCACTGATCCACCAGGACATCGGCGTGCGCGGCTACAACGTGGCTTTCTACATGCCGTTGTGCGAATGCATCGAGTCCCATGCAGGCGGGATTTTCCGGTAGCCGCCCGGCGCGCCATTGCGCACAATCCGCTGATCCTGTTACATATTCGGGTGTCTGCCGCTTTCGCTTTCATGAGCACCATCGTCCAGATCTTCGACCGCATCACGGCCACCGACGTGCCCACGGCCCTGGCCGCGTGCCAGCGTGACCAGCGGGCCACGCCCCGGGTGGTGGCCATGTTCGACCAGTTCTTGCGCGAGGTGCAGTGCTACTACCCGCTGGCCGCTGGTGCCAACGGCGTGGAGCAGCCTCTGATCTGGACCGAGGGCCTGCCGTTCGGGCCGCTGGACCACTGGCCCCTGAACCTGGGTGTCGATGTGCAGGCACTCGACGCCACAGTGCTCTCCACCCTGGGCCATGTGGCGGCCGACGCCGGGCTGCAGCTGTTCGAGCCGCAGGGCGGGGCGCTGTACCGGCTGGACCGCCAGGTGGTCTACGAGGACGGCACGGTCGAGCCCTTTGCCGAACGCGCCGTGCGGGTGGAGCCGCCCAAGGTGCAGGCCGCGCCCGGCAGCTTTGCCCCGGCGCGGGTGCCCCACAGCCTGGACGTGCTGTGCGGCGCACTGATGGAGCGGCTCGCGCCCCTGGGCTTCGAGGTCCACCCCCATCCGGTGAATTCACGCGCGCGCCTGGTGCAGCGCAGTTTTGGTCCCACCGTGCAGGCGTTTTTCATACAGGTGCAGCCGGAACATGACCGGCAGTACATCCATTGCGCCGTGCACTGGTGGCTGCCCAGCGTGCGCGAGGCCTGGCTGGCGCGCCTGGACGAGATCGGCGGGCCCGAACTGCGCAGCCGCATCAAGGCCTTCATCCCCGACTACGAACGGACCCTGAACGACTTCCAGCAGATTCCCTGGCACCGCAACCCCCGCCTGGGCCAGAACGACCTGCGCAGCGCGCACGACCTGGCCGAGTTTGCCAAGGCCCTGGCCTTCTGGGCCGCCGAGCGCGCCATCCTTTGGCAGGATGCGCCCAAGGACATGGCGGCCCTGGGCAAGCTGCTGCTCTCGGTGGACCAGGTCAGCCGCGTGCTCAAGGACGGCGAGAGCGGCGTACACGGCCTGTTCTATCTGCAGGAGCAGATGGCCTTGCTGGTGCTGGCATTGCACTGCAAGACACCCTTGCGCGACGTCTGGGTCGAAACCCTGCGCCACCGCCAGCGCGTGACGCAGCACGTGCAGTGGAAGCCCGTCTGCGGCAACGATGGCAATGCCTTGTTCGACGCGATTCTCCAAAGCCTGATCGAGCGGTCCCCTGTGCTGGGCGCCTGATCCAACCCACCTTTTTGCATGACTTCCGACAACGACATTGAAGCCCGTGCCTGGAATCTGGTGCACGCCTACCTGGCCGATGCCTCTCCCGCTGCCTGGCATGTATTCGCCGCGCGCTCCAACTACGACGGCAACAAGCAGGCCCTGCGCTGGCTGCTCGACCAGCCCACGCTGGACCGGGGCACTGCATTGCTCATCTACTGGTACTTGGGGGCCGCCTGGCATGTGCAATTCACCTCGGCAGAGCAGGCCCTGAGCCCCGAGACCTTTGACCTGCTGCGCCTGATCGAGGAGCGCTATGCGGCGGGCTTCTATGAGGCAGGCAATATCTGGTTCGACCCGCACACCTCCGAAGGCGGCCGGCCGGACGACTACCCCGACGTTGCCGTGGTGCGGCCCGTCCCCGCCCTCATGCTGGAGCCGGTGAACGGCAGTGACTATGTCGATGTGTCGGAAGACCCGGAGGGCTTAGACGAAGGGCTTCCCTTGAGCGTAGCGGTGGCCTTGTATGCGCTGTTCGAGGAGAGCGAAGACTGAAGAGGTGGACCATGGGGTCAACGACCCGGGCCCTCGGAGGTGTCGCTGTCTGCATGGCGAGAGCCCACTCCGGCACCCAGGGCCATGCCTCCCATGCCAGCTCCGCCGCCCCCGGCGCCACCGGCTCCGCCCCCGCGACCACCGCCGGCCTCGGCATTGCCCGCCGCTCCTGCACGCTTGCCCGCGGCACCGCCACCGGTGGCAGGCCGCAATGGGCCCTGGTTGGGAATGGCTACCGCAGTGGGAATGGGCTCCAGGTCCAGCGCCGAGCGGATGAAGTGGCGCAGCGACACCACCAACTGCGCGGTCTCGATGCTGCGCCCGTCCACCATGTCCTGTGCGGCCTTGGCGGCCAGTTCCACCTGTTCCTCGGTGCCGAGCAGGATCACGTCGGACAGGGCAGCCTCCACCGCATCGCGCATGCGGCGCTGGCGTTCGGTGCTGGTGAGGGTCGGAGAGGGCAGGTCCGATTCCTCGGCTTCGGATGCATCGGTTTCCTGTGGGGTGGCCATCGCCATCTGCACGGCACTGTCATGCACCTGCTGGCGCCGCAGGTCGCGCATGTGCGTGGGGTGGACCTGCAACTGCCCGGTGAAGGATCCACCCAGTGTCTTGTACGCGGCGATCAGGGTCTTGAGCCTCTCGTTGATCTGCCGGTTCTCGCGCTCGCGGCGTTTCTGGATGGTCTGCATGAACACCAGGCGCGTACCCACCATGACCAGGGTGGCCACCAGCAGGCCCATCAGGGTGGTGAGCAGGGTGGACCAGGAGGTGAAGTCGAGCAGGTTGCGCATGCGGAAAGCTGAGGGCGGACGGTGCGCCCATCCTAAAGGCAAGTCGGCTGCCGCCCTGTAGGCCGGCGCCCCAGCCAGCCCCATGGATGCTTTGCGAAGGGCGCCGGCCGTCACCCCCCGGTTCTCAATCGGCCGTCAGCCCCAGGCGCTTCACGACGGGTTCCCAACGGGCCATTTCCTGAGTCAGCGTCGCCTGCGCCTGCGCGCTGGTGGTCCCCAGGGCCGTCACGTCGCTGTTTTGCAGCTTGGCACGCACGTCCGCCAGCTTCATCACCTCCTGCGCCCGTTTCGCCAGTTCGGCGATGACGGCGGGCGGCGTGCCCTTGGGGGCCTGCAGCACCAGCCGGAAGCTCACGTCCAGGCCTGGCTGCTTCAGGGCCTGGGCCAGCGTGGGAACCTCGGGCGCCAGCGGCGATGGCGTGGCCGAGGAGACGGCCAGTGCCGTGAGCTTGCCGGCCCGCACATGCGGCAGCACGGTGGGCGTGGCGAGGAAGCCGCATTGCACTTCGCCGGCCAGCACCGCCTGCGTAGCGGGCGCGGGCCCGCGGTAGGGAATGTGCTCCATGCGTGCGTGCGCCGCATCCAGGAACATTTCGGTCGCCAGGTGCCCGGGCACCCCCGGTCCACCGGATCCGTAGAGGATGCGCTCGGTCTTGCTCTTGGCCACCAATTCGCTGACCGTCTTCACGCCCACCGAAGGGTGGCACACCAGCATCTGCGAAAAGCTGCCGATGATGGAAACGTTCACCAGATCGGCCTTGGGATCGAAATCGCGGTTCTTGTAGATATGCGGGTTGACCGTGAGCACGGTGTCCGGGCTGAGGACCAGGGTGGCGCCGTCGGGTTCCGCCTTGGCTGCCGCGATGGCGGCCAGGTTGTTGCCGGCACCGGGGCGGTTGTCCACGATCACGGGTTGCTTGACCAGCTTGCCCAGTTGGTCTGCGAACAGCCGCGCCGTGATATCCGATGGGGCGCCGGGCGGCGAGCCCACGAAAAGGCGCACGGGTCCGGCGGGCCAGGCCTGTGCCAGCGCGGCGCAGGGCGCCAGCGCAATGAGGCCGATGGCGCCGGCGCTGCGGATCGTCTTGAAAATGCCCATGGATACTCCTTGTCGAATCTCAGTACATCAGCTGGCCGCGGCGGTTCACGACGCCGATGTCCACCCACTGCGTGCCAATGTTCTGGCCATTGGTGAAATCGAGCGGCAGGCCACCCAGGTCCATGCGCAACTGCCGCAGCGCGGCCGTCACCTTCTCGGGCGTGGGCGACGCGCCGGCGCGCGAGATGGCCTCCACCGCGACCTGGGCGGCCACGTAGCCGGTGAGGTGCGGGTTGGACGGCTCGGATTTTGGATAGTGGGTGCGCATGGCAGCCCGGAAGTCCCGCGTCAGGCGGGTCTTGTCGGCAGAGGCATTGGGCAGCACCTGCGCTACCCCCACGCCAATGGCCGATTCCAGGGGCGTCTTCTCGATGATGGCCTCGGCCGGCACGTAGGACATGCCATAGACCGGCGTACGGTCGGTGGCTGCACGCACGTCGCGCACCAGCGCCGCGCCGCTGTTGCGCACCAGCACCATCACATAGGCCTGCGCGCCGGTTGCCTGCAGCTGTTTGGCCGTGGCCGCGAGCTGCTCCCCGACGGGCGGCACGGGCACACGGCCGACGACCTCGAGCTTGAGCTGCGCAGCCGCTTCATTGAAGTGGCCCAGGCCGCTCTTGCCCATGGGGTTGTCCTGGTGGGCGACCGACACCTTGCGGATGCCCAGTGTGGACAGGTGCTGCAGGATGTGGCGGATCTGCGCGCGGTCGCCCGCGCTCACGTGGAAGATCCACGGGCTGCCGGGGGTGCGCATGGCCTCCGCGCCCGGGGTTGCGCCCACGGCCGGGATCTTCACGCGGTCGAGCACCTTGCTGGACTGCAGTGCCAGCACATTGGCCGAGCCGAACAGGTTGATGAAGGCCAGCGGCTTGTCGCGCGTGGCGATCATCTCGACCAGGCGCACGGTATCCTCGGGCTTGTACTGGTCGTCTTCGTGCACGAAGCGGATCTTCTGCCCGTTGACACCGCCCTTGGCATTCACGGTGTTGAAATACGCCGTGGCCCCCTCGTAGTTGCCCACGGCCGTCACGGCCAGCGGGCCCTTGGTGGGCGATACCTGGGCGATGACGATGTCCGCATGGGCAGTGGCCACCTGAAGGGCCGCGAAGAAGATGAGGGTACGAATGGGCAAGGGCTGACTCCGACGGCATATGGAACTCTGCGGAGAATTCTTGGGCCTCAGCCGATGGTTCATCTAATGAAGAAAAGAGGAGACATTCCCTGATGTTGCGCAATCCCCGTGTGCCGGACGATTTCGTGAATTATCGATTGCTGCGGCTGTTCGCACTGGCGGGCGCACCTGTCGTGCGCCTGTGCGAAGGGCGCTATGGTGTGACGCGGCGCGAATTCCGCCTGCTGTGCCTGGTGGTCGACGGCGGTCCCGTGTCCCCGTCGCGCCTGAGCGAATTGGCACACCTGGACCCGGCCCGCGCGTCGCGCGTCATCGCGGCGCTGGCCAGGAAACGGCTGGTGCGCCGCGAGGTGCAGGACGGCGACCGCCGTTTCGCGCTCGTTGCAGCCACGCGCGAAGGCGTGGCGCTGCACAAGGAACTGTTTCCGCAGATCGCCGATATCAATCGGGGGGTGGTGTCGGTGCTCGACGCGGGGCAGGTCAAGGCGCTGGATCAAATCCTGTCGGTGCTCACGCGCCACGCGGAGGTGGTGAACAGCTCCATCGTGCTGGATGTGGGCGCGGACCGCCAGCGCGGGCGGCGCAGCTCCGATGACGACCGTGCGTAAGGGCCGCCGGGCCAGACGGGCCCTGCAGTAAGTTGCATCGACCTGTAGCCGGGGCAGGCGCCATCCCCGTTCGATGGTCCTGCTGCCGTCAGCCCGCCTTGCTGGCTGCCAGTCCCTGCGGCGGCGCCACTGCGGACGCTGCCACCGGCTTGCTGCGCTTGCTGATCAGCAGCACCCCCGCCAGCACCAGCCCGGCACCCGCCATCTGCCACCAGGACAGCGGCTCGTTGAGCAGCCAGCAGCCGAAGAAGATGGTGAGCATCGGGCCCAGGTTGCCGATCAGCGCGGTGCGGGCGGCGCCGATGCGGCGGATGGCGGCCGAGGTCATGAACACCGGCAGCACGGTGGAGAAGATCGCCATGCCCAGGGCGTGCAGGTACACGGGGGCGGGCTGCGCCAGCGCCGCGACCGGTTGGGTTGCCACGAAATGCGCCAGCGTGGCCACGGTGGAGACCAGCATGGCCAGCGCGGTGAAGCGCGCCGCGCCCAGGGTGCGAATGGCCGGCTCGCTACCCGCTTGGTAGAAGGCATACGACACGGCCGAGCCGAAGACGAAGCCCGCACCGATGAGCACGGCCCGGGCATCGCCAGCCACATGCAGGTCGTGCGCAAAGGCCAGGCCGATGCCCGCGTACGACAGCAGCAGCGAGCCGATTTCACGCCGCGATGCCCGTTTGCCCATGAACAGCACGCCGATCACGATGGTGAGCGTGGGGTACATGAACAGGATCAGCCGCTCCAGGCTGGCCGTGATGTACTGCAGGCCGATGAAGTCGAGAATGCTGGCGCCGTAGTAGCCCAGGAGGCCCAGGGCCGTGACCAGCAGCCAGTCGCGCCGGGTCAGCGGTGCCAGGCTGCGGCTTGCGCGCCAGCCGACCCAGGCGAACACCGGCAGCGAGAACGCCATGCGCAGCGCAAGCAAGGTGACCGAATCGACCGGCGTGGCCTGCGGCACGGCATAGGCCAGTTTGACGAAGATGGCTTTGAACGAAAAACCCAGGGCGGCAAGAACGGCCAGGGCCAGGCCGACGCGTTCGGCGGGCCAGTGTTTCCAGGAGGGCATGGGGAATGTGGGGTTCAATGGCATGCGGTTAGCACGAACGGTATGTATGCATGCGATAGGGGAGGGAATCAGTAGGTCATGGTGCCTTGGGATGTTGCAGGGCACAATTGCTATTCTCGCAAGCATGCGTTCGTCTGTGGCGAACGATAGTGGGCACCTTTGTTCATGAACTACGACCTGACCGACCTGCGCCTGTTCGTCGCCATTGCCGAGGAACGCAACCTCACTCGCGGGGCCGCGCGGGCCTGCCTGGCGCCCTCATCGGCCAGCCACCGGCTGCGCCGGCTGGAGGATGCACTCCACACCACCTTGTTCGAGCGGCAGACCCGCGGCGTGCAGCTCACGCGGGCGGGCGAGGCGCTGCTGCGCAATGCGCGCCAGGTGCTGGCCAGCCTGGAGCAGATGCATGCCAACCTGTCGCCCTTTGCCATGGGCATCCGCGGCCACGTGAGCCTGTGGGCCAACACCCATGCCACGCACACCTTTCTGCCCGATGACCTCGCCGGCTTCCTGAGGCAGCAGCCCCAGGTCAGCGTGACGCTGGAGGAACGCACCAGCGCCGAGATCGTGGTCGCCGTGGCCAGTGGCGAGATCGAGGTGGGGGTGCTGGCGGACGGCGGCCACAGTGCGGGCGTGGAGCTGGCGCCGTACCGGCAGGACCGGCTGGTGCTGATCGTGCCCAGGGGCCACGCCTTGTCGGGGCGCGCACAGGTGGGCTTTGCCGAGGTGCTGGATTACGCCTTCGTCATGCTGCATGCGGGGTCGGCCATCCATACCTTCACGATGAATGCGGCGGCCTCCCTGGGGCGGCACCTGGACGTGCGCATCCAGGTGCGCAGCTTCGAGGCCGTCTGCCGCATGGTGGGTGCCGGCGTGGGCATCGGCCTAGTGCCGCGCAGCGCGGTCAAGCTGGCAGGCCTGGCGGACCCGCCGGTGGTGGTGGCCATGGACGAGCCCTGGGCCCAGCGCGACCTGCAGATCTGCGTGCGCAAGGGGGTCGAGCTCTCGGGTTTCGCCGCTGCGCTGGTCGGGCATTTGCGGCGCAGCGGCAGCGGTCAACCCTGATGCCGGTTGTCCGCCGCAAGCCTGGCTTCGGGAGGGGCGTGGGCAGAGGCTTTCGGCTGCCTCATCGGCAGCCACAGCGTAAAGCGGGTTCCCGCGGGGCCTGAACTCCACGCCACCGTGCCACCGATCGCCTGGGCGCGGCGCTGCTGGTTGCGCAGGCCCCTGCCGGCTGCCTGCGCGTGGGCCCGCTCCACGTCGAAGCCCCAGCCGTTGTCCTCGATGACCACCTCGATGCCGCCCTCGACCTGGTCGGTGCGAAAGCGGATCTCGGTCGCCCGCGTGTGGCGCAGGACGTTGGCCACGGCTTCCTGCACGATGCGCAGGATATGCAGTGCGCTGGACGGGTCCAGCCATGGCAGCGCGGGCACGTCCTGCACCTCCCAGCGCAACGCGACGCCCGCGCTCTCGATGCGCGGCCCCATCCGAAAGCGCAGCGTGGCCAGCAGCAGCAGCAGGTCGGCGTCCACCGGCTCCATCGAGTCGATGGCCAGCTTCAGGTCGTCCATGCAATCGGCGAGCACCTGGGCCATCTGCTCGTCCGTCAGCGTGCCGTCCCTGACCGAGCGGATGGCGCTGGTGAGCGAGGAACCCAGGCCGTCGTGCATGTCCTGCATCAGGCGCTGGCGCTCCTTGCTCAGCGTCTGCTCATGCTCCGCTGCCCTCAGCGCCTGGTAGCTGCGTTCCAGCTCGGCCTCGCGCGCGGCGAGCCGTTCGGCCAGGCCTGCGTTGACCCGCTGCACCTCGGTGATGGCCCGCACGTAGCGGCGCAGCATGATGAACATGAAGACGGCCAGGTACAGAACCGCGGCGTAGGGTGTGAGATAGAACCATTCCAGATCCAGCAGTTGCTGGGCCTTGAACCAGTCGTAGATGCCCAGGCCCACGGCCGCAGCGACGCTGGCGCTCAGCAGCAAGCCGTCCGTCGACCGGCTGCGCCACGAGTGCCACAGGCCGGCGGCCACCACGGTGAGGACCAGCGCGATCTGCAGCATCTGCAGCCCCGGGCGCAGCAGCACCAGTGCGGGCAGCGGCAGCCCCAGTGGCAGCGTCAGCGCGGTGACCAGCGCCGTCAGCGCCAGCAGGGTGCGGGTCAGCCATGGCATGGCACGCCCGTGCAGCAACTGCAGGAAGGCGTGGATGACCACGATCTGCCAGCCGAGCGCATTCAGCGTGATCCACCCGAACCAGGCGTCGCTCACCGGCAGCCGTTCCAGCCCGCTGTGGAAATGCCAGCGCCGCACCACCTGCAGCAGCGAGAAGCTGGCCAGCAGCAGGTACAGGGGGTCCTGGCGGCGCCACAGCCACACGCCGAAGCAAAACAGCGCCACCGCAAGAAAGGCCGAGCTGCTCATGAAGGGCAGCTGGAACTCCAGCCATTCGCGCACGGTGTAGTGCGACAGCAGGGCGTTGGTGTCGCCCACATAGAACGACGAGAGCCCGCCGCCCGCGCCCTGCAGGCTGTCCAGGCGGATGAGGATCTCCCGCGGCAGGGCCGCCAGCGGCGTCTGGTTCAGCGGCAGCAGCAGGCCCGGGTGGCGAAAAAGGTTCCAGTTCGGGCTGCCCAGGGACCGGTGGATCAGCCGGCCGTCCGCGTACACCGCGATCTGGCCCGCAGTCTGCCAGCGCTTGAGGTAGAAATGGGCCGTGCCGCCGGGCGGTGCCATGTCCGGCACCTGCACGCGGAACCAGCGGGTCGACACGCGTGGCGTGCCGCCAGCCGGGATGATCTGGCGCGCAAAGACAAAGGGCAGCGCCACCTCGCGCCAGTCCGCGCCCAGGGCTTGCCAATCGGTGTGCTCTTGCAGCGGCGCCGGCGAACCTGGTAGCTCCAGCTCCTGCGCGGATGTGAAATGCACGACCGGGAGTGGTTGCGCCTGCACGCCGGCCACGCCCAAGGCCATCGCCAGCAGGCAGGCCAGCACCCATCGCAGCCGGCAGAAAGTGGCCAGGAGCCTGTCTCCTAGAAATCGCATGGCGGCATTGTGCATGCTGCGCGCAACCGCGCATGCGGGGCCTCAGTTTGCCAGGACGAGGTCCACGCCCGTGGCCCGCAATGCCTTCTGGACCTGGGCAGGTGCAGCAGCCGGCACGACCAGGGCGCTCAGCTCCTTGAGTTCGGCGATGCCAAAGGGCGAGGCCGCTCCGAGCTTGTCGGTGGATGCCAGCACCACGGTCTCTGCTGCGCGCTGGTGCAGGGCACGCTTGACGGCGGCCTCCTCGAAATCGCCGGTGGTGAGGCCGGCTTGGGCATGCACGCCGGTCACGCCCATCAGGAACAGGTCGGCGCGCAGCCGAGCGGCCGCTTCCACCACGCTGGCACCCACGTTCACCATCGAGTGCCGGTACAGGCGCCCGCCCAGGCTCAGCACCTCGATGTGTGCATGGCCGATCAGTGCGGCTGCCACCACGGGGCTGTGGGTCACCACCGTGGCGCGCAGGTTGAGCGGCAGGTGCTGCACCACCTGCAGCGAGGTGGTGCCGCCATCGAGGATGACCACCTGGCCGGGCCGCACCAGTGCCGCCCCGGCACGCCCGAGCAGGCGCTTTTCGTCGGGTGCGAGGTCCTTGCGCACCTGCAGGTCGCCCACGGCGGCCGAGGCGGGCAGGGCGCCGCCGTGTACCCGCTGCAGCTTGCCCTCCGCAGCCAGCTCGCGCAGATCGCGCCGCACCGTGTCTTCGGAAATGCCCCATTCGTCGCTGAGCGCCTTGGCCACGACCTGGCCATCGCGCTGCAAGCGCTGGAGGATGAGCTGCTTGCGTTGGGTGGTGAGCATGGCGGGGGTGGTTGTTTGCGTGAAATTAAATGAAAGTGCATGATACTGCACGAATGTGTTTTTGGAGAATCCCATGCATGATCCCCTGGCGATCGACCGCCCCTTGCTCGTGCTCATCGCCGGCCCCTACCTGTCGGGCACCGATGGCGACCCCGGGCGCATTGCCGCCAACCGCGCCCGGCTGGAGGCCGCGGCGCTGCCCATCTACCAGCGCGGCCACCTGCCGATGCTGGGCGAGTGGCTGGCCTTGCCCATCATCCATGCGGCCGGCGGCCGAACGCATGGGGATGCCGTGTTCCATGCCTACCAGTACCCGGTGGCAGAGCGCCTGCTGGCGCGCTGCGACGCGGTGCTGCGCCTGCCGGGCGCATCGCGCGGTGCCGATAGGGACGTGGCATGGGCGCAGGCCCTGGGTTTGCCGGTCTACCACCATATCGACGAACTGCCGGTGCACCAGGCTGCAGAGGGGGTGGCGGCATGAAACGGCCCCAGCCCATGCCACTGCCGGGTGATGCCGAGAACGTCCGGCTGCTGGATAGCGAGGTGCTGTCGGACAGCTGGTACACCCTGCGCAAGATCAGCGTTGAGCTGCGCCGCCGCGACGGCCAGTGGCAGCGGCTGAGCCGCGAGGCCTATGACCGCGGCAACGGCGCCGTGCTGCTGCTGTGGGACCCCGTGCGCCGCACGGTGGTGCTGACGCGCCAGTTCCGTCTGCCGGCCTTCCTGAATGGCTCACCCGACGGCCAGTTGATCGAAGCCTGCGCCGGCCTGCTCGATGGCGACGAGCCCGAGGCCTGCATCCGCCGCGAGGCAGAGGAGGAGACCGGCTACCGCATCCGCACACCGCGCAAGCTGTTCGAGGCCTACATGAGCCCGGGCTCGGTGACCGAGAAGCTGCACTTCTTCGTGGCGGAGTACGAGCCCGGCGACCGCGTGCGCGCGGGCGGCGGCGTGTTGGATGAGGGCGAGGACATCGAGGTCATCGAGATGCCCCTGGCCGAAGCCCTGACCGCCATCGCCTCGGGCCGCATCCAGGATGGCAAGACCATCATGCTGCTGCAGCATGTGGCGCTGGTGCTTGCGCAAAGCACCGTCTGATGCCCGGTGTCAGCCTTTGCCGTCCAGCAGCGCGACGATCTGGTTCCAGTGGGATTCATCCACGGGCGTGATGGACAGGCGGCTGCCTTTTTGCAGCACGCGCAGGTCGGCCAGCTCGGGGTGTTGGCGCAACTCGGGCAGGCCCAAAAGGCGCGTCTTGCGCACAGCCTGCACGTCCAGCAGCAGCCAGCGCGGCGCGTCGGGCGGTGACTTGGGGTCGTGGTAGGGCGATGCGGGGTCGAACTGCGTGGGGTCGGCCCGCGTACCCGATGCCACGCGGGCAATGCCGACGATGCCGGGCTCGGCGCAGCTCGAGTGGTAGAACAGCACGCCGTCGCCCACCTGCATGCCGTCGCGCATGAAGTTGCGCGCCTGGTAGTTGCGCACGCCGGTCCAGGGCACGGTGGCCTTCGGCGCGGCCAGGGCGTCGTCGATGGAGCATTCCTCTGGCTCGGACTTCATGAGCCAGTGGCGGGGGGTGGCGCTGGAGGGGGATGTCATGGCACCATTCTGGCAAAGAGCCCATTCGACCGCAAAACATCCGTGAGGGAAAGGCGCTGCCGCCCAGGCTGGGGCAGCGATACCAGCGATGCCAGAGCCATCCGACACCCCCAAAAGCAATGGTAAAGGCAAGAGCAAGGGCCCCGGCACCTGGGTGCTGGCGCTGTTCGGGCTGCCCTTTGCGGCCGTGGGCGTGGGCCTGTTGCTGCTCAGCGTGCTGCCCACGCTGTATGACTGGTCGCTCATGCAGGGCTGGCAGCCCGTGCAGGCCACGCTGGCATCGGCCGAGACGGTGGCCAGCCGCGGCAGCAAGTCCACCACCTACAGCGTGAAAGCCGAGTACCGCTACCGCGTGGCGGGGCAGGAGTACACCGGGCGCCGCGTGGCCATCGGCTCGGGCAGCGACAACGTGGGCGAGTTCCAGAAGGAACTGGGCGCCCGGCTGGAAGAGGCGCAGCGCAGCGGCACACCGGTGCAGGCCTGGGTGAACCCCGACAACCCGGCCGAGGCAGTGTTGGACAGGAGCCTGAGGCTGGGCATGCTGGTCTTCAAGCTGGTGTTTGCGCTGGTGTTCGGCGGAGCGGGCCTGGGCATCATGCTGTTCGCATGGCGCATCCGGTCCGTGCTGTCCAGCGAGGAACGGGTGGCAGAGCGGACCTGGGAGGCACGCCCCTGGGAGTCCCGCCCCGAGTGGAAGGACAACCGCATCCGGGCGCGCCGGCGCATCGGGCGGTGGGTGCTGTGGGTTCTGGCCCTGGTGTGGAACGGGGTGGCGCTCCCCATGGCCGCCATGGTGGTGCCGCGCACGCTGGAGCGCGGCGACCCTCTGCTGGCGGGCGCCTTGCTGCTGTTTCCATTGGCTGGGCTGGCCCTGCTGGTCTGGGCGGTGCGCGCCACGCTCCACGCACGGCGCTATGGTGACCTGCGGCTCACGCTCGACCCATTCCCGGGGTCCATCGGCGGGCACTTCGGCGCCAGCCTGGCGGTGCCCGTGCCGTACGAGGCGGGGCTGCGCTTTCTGGCCACGTTGCAATGCGAGGAGCACACCCGCACCCGCTCGGGCAACAAGACCACCTACAGCAGCCGCACCCTGTGGCAGGTGCGCGGCCTGGCGCAGGTGGAGCCGCAGGCCGAGGGCGTGCGCATCGCTTTCCGCTTCGACGTGCCGGCGCACCTGCCCGCGACGGAAGAGCCGGGCAGCGAATACCACGAATGGCGTGTGGAAGTGCGAAGCGTGCCGGGCAGCACCGGCGACAACGCGGCGCCGGGTTTCGTGCAGAGCTTCGAAGTGCCGGTGTACATCACGGGCCAGAAGTCCGTCTGGCTGCAGCACGATGCGGCGCAGCACCCGCAACTGGGCGAGGTGGCCAAGACGGACGAAGAGGACGTCTCGGACGTGGAGCAGGTGCCCGGCGGCGTGCGGCTGTACTTCCCCTATGGCCGGCGCTGGAAGCTGATGCTGGCGCTGCTCGTGTTTGGCGCCGTCTTTGCGGGCGCGGGCACCTTGCTGTGGAACAGCGAGGCACCGCTGCTGTTCAGCGCACTTTTCGGCGGCATTGGCTGGCTGGTCGTACTGAGTGCGCTCTACGGCCTGGGCAACAGCCTCACGGTACACCTGGATCGCCAGGGCCTGCACACCGAGCGGCGCCTGCTGGGGCTCCTGAGTTTCAAGAGCGAGGCAACGGCGAGCGAGATTGCCCGCCTGGAGCTCAAGGAGAGCTATTCCACCGAAACCGGTGGCCAGAAGGAAACCTATTACCGCCTGCAGGCCGTGCTGACCAGCGGCAAGAGCATCACCGTGGCCGACAGCCTGCGCGGCAAGGCGGCGGCGGGGCAATTG
The DNA here is from genome assembly GCF_979253235.1 of Acidovorax sp. AC410. NCBI lineage: Bacteria > Pseudomonadati > Pseudomonadota > Betaproteobacteria > Burkholderiales > Comamonadaceae > Acidovorax > Acidovorax sp. AC410. Next base: position 5,729,937 of record NZ_CEEDCG010000001.1, on the reverse strand, counting down.
CTGTCGTCGCTGTGCCGCCAGACGGGCTATACCAAGGGATCAGCGCCAGGTTGAGGGGATGTTGACCAGCCTCACCCCGCCTTGCGGAAGGTCAGGTTGATGCGGAAAGCGCCGGTCAGCGGGTGCATGGCCGCGGCCAGCGGCATCACGCCGTGGTAGCGCAGGCGCGCCGGGCCACCCCAGACCACCACGTCGCCATGGGCCAGGGGAATGCGCTGGGGCTTGTCGGCCCGCGCATCGCCACCGAACAGGAACACGGCAGGGATGCCCAGCGACACCGAAACGATGGGGTGGTCATAGCTGCGCTCGTCCTTGTCCTGGTGCAGCGACAGGCGCGTGCCGGGGGCGTAGCGGTTGATGAGGCAGGCGTCGGGTTCGAAACCGGCAAAGCCTGCGGCATCGGCTGCCTCGCGCGCCAGGGTGGCGAACACGGTGGGCAGGGGTGGCCAGGCGCGGCCGGTCAGCGGATCGGCCCGGCCATAGCGGTAGCCGCTGCGGTCGGAGATCCAGCCCAGCGGGCCGCTGTTGGTCATGGCCACCGACATGCGCTGGCCGCCGGGCGTTTCGAGGTGGCGGAATGGGGCGTGGGCGGTGATCGCGCCCACGGCCTGCAGCAGAGAAGGCGCCACGCCGAGTGCAAAGCCGCGCAGCAGCACGGCACCGGGCGCCAGCGGTTCGCGCGTGCCTGCCTGTTGCCCCAGCAGCAAGGCCTCTTCGTCGTCGCTGAACAGGTTCAGGGTCATGTCGCGTCGTGGAAGATGATGCCGGCCGTGTGCCGCATCCCTGACCGCAGGCGGCTCACGCCATGGCGCATGTTCACGCGGTAGGGCCCGCGCGCGCCGTTGACCGGGCGGTGGTGTACCGCGAACACCACGGCATCGCCCTGGCGCAGCGGCACCACCTCGGCACGCGACTGCATGCGTGGGCGCTGCTCGGTGAGCACGAATTCGCCGCCCGTGAAGTCGCGGCCCGGCTCCGACAGCAGGATCGCCACCTGCAGCGGAAACACATGCTCACCGTATAGGTCCTGGTGCAGGCAGTTGAAGTCGCCCGCCTCGTACTGCAGCAGCAAGGGCGTGGGGCGCACCTGGCCGGCCGCGTGGCAGCGGTCGATGAAATCGGCATGCGTGGCCGGGTAGCGGGTGGCGATGTCCATCACCGCATTCCAGTGGTTGGCCGTGGGGCACAGGTGCGGGTACAGCGCCTCGCGCAGCCCGGCTACCAGTGGCGGCAGCGGGTAGGCGAAGTACTGGTACTCGCCTTTGCCAAAGCCGTGGCGGGCCATCACCACGCGGCTGCGAAAAAGGCCTTCCGTGGCATACAGGCCGGCCAGGTCCTGGCACTCGCCCGGGCTGAGCAGGGCGGGGAGAATGGCCGCGCCCTCGGTGTTCAGGGTGTCTGTCACCGTGGCCCAATCCATGGCACCGGCGCGGGCTGCCCAGTCGGTGGTCTGTTCGGGAAGGCGGGCATTCATGCGGGCTGGCCTTCGGTCTCGCCGTGCGTGGCCTGCCGCTGCTCGCGGTCCAGCAGGGCCTGCTTGCGCTCCACGCCCCAGCGGTAGCCCGACAGCGCGCCATCGTTGCGCACCACCCGGTGGCAGGGGATGGCCACGGCCAGGGCATTGGCGGCGCAGGCCTGGGCCACGGCACGGGCCGCCGTGGGGGAGCCGATGCGCTGGGCAATCTCGGCATAGCTGGCCGTCTCGCCAGCGGGAATGGCCTGCAGCGCCTGCCACACCCGTTGCTGGAAGGCGGTGCCCTGCACGTCGAGTGGCAGGGCGAGGCCGAGGCCCGGGGCCTCGACAAAGGCCACCACCTGCGCCACCAGCGTGTCGAAGCTGCGGTCGTCGCCCACCAGGTGGGCCTGGGGAAAGCGGTCCTGCAGGTCCTGGGCCAGCACCTGGGCATCGTCGCCCAGCAGGATGGCGCACACGCCGCGCGCGCTCTGCGCCACCAGGATGGCGCCCAGCGAACACTGCGCAATCGCAAAGCGGATGGTGACCTGCTTGCCGCCCGCCTGGTAGCGCGTGGGCGTCATGCCCAGCACGCCATCGGCCTCTTCGTAGAAGCGGCTGGCGGTGTTGTAGCCGGCATTGAAGATGGCATCGGTCACGCTGCTGCCTGCCACCGGCGCGGCCAGCTCGCTGCGCACCCGCCGCGCGCGCTGGGCGGCGCCATAGGCCTTGGGCGTGAGGCCCGTGGCCTGCTTGAAGATGCGGTGAAAGTGGTGGGCGCTGATGCCCATGCGGCCGGCCAGTTCGTCCAGCGTGGGCGGGGTTTCGGCCGCCTCGATGATGCGGCAGGCCTCGGTGACCAGGGCCGCATGGTGCGCCACGGGCGACGCCTGGGTCGGCTTGCAGCGCTTGCAGGGGCGAAAGCCGGCCTGCTCCGCGTCAAGTGTGCTGGCATGGAAGCGCACGTTTTCGGGCAACGCCGGCCGTGCGGCGCAGCTCGGGCGGCAGTAGACGCCGGTGGTCTGCACCGAGTAGTAGAAAGTGCCGTCGGCCCCGGCATCGCGCGCGCGCACCGCCACCCAGCGCGGATCGGCCAGGGTGGCTGCGGCCTGGGCGGCCTTGGTGGCCCTGGAGAGGCGGGTTGGCGGCATGGTGCTGTCAGCGGTGGCGGTGGAATGCATGGGGGGCCTCGCAAAGGGAATGGAGATGGCCTGACTGTAGAAACAGCCTGCGATCCACGCACCCCGAAGCTTGCTTTTGAATTCTGCACCTATGCCGCATGGCAGGGGTGGCAGTGGGGTCAGGGATCGGGTACGAACGGCCGGGGTCTGCGCAGCCCCGTCCCGCCCCAGCGTTTGGCGTCCTCGCCGGGTATCGCCAGCGGGTTGTTCTGCGGCTCCGACAGCGGCGCCAGCAGGGCGTGCAGGTCGGCCTCGCTGAACTTCACGGCACCCTCGGCATCGTGCCCCAGCACGCCCTGGGCCAGCGCGGCCTTGCGCGCCTGCAGCTCCAGCATGCGTTCTTCGATGCTGCCTTCCACCACCAGCTTGTAGACGAACACCGGCTGGTCCTGCCCGATGCGGTGGGCGCGGGCAGTGGCCTGCTCCTCCACGGCGGGGTTCCACCACGGGTCCATGTGGATCACGGTGTCGGCGGCCGTGAGGTTCAGGCCCACGCCGCCGGCCTTGAGGCTCACCAGCAGGATGGGCGGGCTGGTCCCGTCCTGCGCCTGGAACTGCCGCACCACGGCGCCACGCTGTCGCGGCGGGGTTTCGCCCGTGAGGCTCAGGAACGGCAGCTCCAGCGTCTGCAACTGCCCGGCCACCAGGTTGAGCATTTCGGTGAACTGCGAGAACACCAGCACGCGCCGGCCTTCGGCGACCAGTGCGGGCAGCATGTCGGCCAGCAACTCGAGCTTGGCGCGCTCCATTCCGGCAGAGGTCTTGCTGCCTTTGACCAGGCGCGGGTCGCAGCACACCTGGCGCAGCTTGAGCAGGGCGTCGAGGATGGTGATCTGCGCGCCATCGAAGCTCTCGCGCTCCAGCACGCGGCGCACCCGCTTGTCAGCGGTGGCGCGCACGGCTTCGTACAGCTCGCGCTGCTTGCCCTGCAGCTGCACGCGCTGGATCACCTCGGTGCGTGGGGGCAGCTCGGTGGCCACGTCCTGCTTGCGCCGGCGCAGGATGAAGGGGCGCACGCGCTGCGAGAGCAACTGCGCGCGCAGGGTTTCGCCGTTTTCCTCGATGGGCTTGCGCCAGCGCGCGTTGAAGCTGCGCACGTCGCCCAGGAAACCCGGCATGAGGAAGTCGAACTGCGCCCACAGCTCGCCCAGGTGGTTTTCCAGCGGCGTGCCGGTCAGGCACAGCAGGTGCGGGGCCTGCAGGCGGCGCAGGGCGCGCGCGCTGCGGCTGCCGGCGTTCTTGACCATCTGGGCTTCGTCCAGGATCAGGAGGTGAAAGGCCTGTGCCGCCAGCGCCTCCACGTCGCGCCAGAGCAGGGGGTAGGTGGTGAGCACCAGGTCGTACTCGGCAATGCCGGCAAACAGCTGGCCCCGCTCGGGCCCGTGCAGGGCCAGCAGGCGCAGGCCGGGCGCCATGCGCTGGGCCTCGGCCTGCCAGTTGAACAGCAACGAGGTGGGCAGCACCACCAGGGCAGGGCGGGTGAGGCGGCCGGATTCCTTTTCCACCAGTATGTGGGCCAGGGCCTGCGCGGTCTTGCCGAGGCCCATGTCGTCGGCCAGGATGCCGCCCAGGCCCTGCGCGCGCAGGTACTGCAGCCAGGCCAGGCCTTCGAGCTGGTAGGGGCGCAACTGCACCTGCAGGCCTTGGGGCGCCGGCACGGGCTGGGGCTCGCCGATGGCCTTCAGGCGTTTGGCCAACTGGGACAAGCCGATATCGCCCTGCAGCTGCCAGTCATTGGCGCCATCCACCCGATGCACCTGGACCAGGCCGGCGCGCAGGGCTTCGAGCCGGCGCAATTCCCAGACGCCCAGGCGCAGCGGGTCGCCGTCCCGGCGCTGGTTGCGCTCGGGGTCGGTGAGCAGGTCGACCATGGCGCCCACGATGGCCTTGAGCGGGCCGGCGGGCGCGTCGATGCGCCGCCCGCCGGGGGCGCGCAGCGAAATGATCTCCAGGTCATCGATGCGCGCCATGCGCCGCGCGATGAGCCAGCGCGCGTCGCGTTTGAGCAGATCGGCCAGCATGGGCGCCAGGTCCAGCGTCTCGCCATCGATCTCGATGCCCAGGCTGAGCAGCCAGGCGCCTTCGCGCGCGGGCAACTGCAGCTTTTGCACCGGCCGCTCGCGCGGGCCCACGGGGCCGGCCAGCTCCTTGCCCAGCAGCTCGCCGGTATCGGGGGCGATGAGGAGCTTCCAGCGCTGCACGGGCACGCTTTCATGCGCAAAGCCGGGCCGCACCACCACGCTCCAGCCCTTGGCCGCAAGGCGCGGCACCTGCTCGGCCCAGAAGTCGCCGAAGAAGGCCTCCTGCGCCAGCGTCCACAGGGGCCCCAGATTGGCCGCGGCATCGCGGTTGCGCCATTGCAGGGTGCGGGCGTCCAGGGGCTGCAGGCCCAGGTCCCAGACCAGGTCCATGGCGTCGGCCTCACCCGCGAGGTCGCGCTGCATGCGCACCACGGGGCCGCCGGTGTCGTACAGGTCCTGCAGCGGTGCCGGGCGCGAGTTGAGGATGGAGGTGGGCGCCGGCGCCTGCCAGGCAATGGTGGCCTGGGGCGTGTCTTCGAGCCGGTAGGTCCAGTCGATCTGCGCCAGCGTCACGCTGTCGCCGCGTGGGCCCATCTTGCCCTGGGGCTTGAGGCCCAGCAGCCCCTCGCCCCGGCCCAGGGTCATGAGGGTGAGGCGTGGCTGGAAATGGCCGGCGGCAATGCCCGGTGGCAAGGCGGGCCGCGCAGGGGAGGGCGGCTGAGCGGCCTCGCCGTCGCCCCGCATCAGACCCATCACGCGCGCGGCCTCGGCGTCCGTCAGCGGGGGCAGGGCCTTGAGCGCGGTCGCATCTGCCTGGCGGCGCAGGGCGGTCACCCAGGCGGCGATCACCGCCTGGCGGTCGAAGCGCGGGGGGATGGGTTCTGCGGGGGCGGGAAAGGGGTCACCGGAACGTGTCACTGGGCGGTGATTGTGCCCTCAGTCTCCAAGCACGGGAACGGCGTAGTGCATGACGGACGCGTCCGAGCCGCCCTGGTAGCCCGGCCCATAGATTTCCAGGTCCGCACCGCCGCTGTGGCGCTGTTCGGACCCCGCCAGCCAGTTGGCGTAGATGTAGTTGACCGTGTGGTTCACGTTCTCCGGCGCGCCCCGGTGCTCGAAGGTCGCGTAGCGGGCGGCCGGCACTTCAAAATGCGCCATGCCCTCGGGCAAGTCGCCGGCTTGCGAGACCTCGATGGCGGCGTGGTACAGCAGCAGGTCCGAGGTGCTCGCGGTCTGGCTCACCACGCCATAGCAGACCCCGGGCACCCGGTGCGGGATTTCTGCCAGCCGGGGCATGAAGCCCGCCCACAGCGGGGGCAGCTTCTGGCCCAGGTTGTCCTTGTCGGAATCCGCGCCATAGAAATGGGTCGCCAGCCCCACGAGTTGCAGGGGCGGGCGCTCGCGGATGTCGGGGGTGAGCGACAGGTTGCGGTCCAGCTGGCGCAGGTAGTCTTCGTCGAACTGGATCTTCTTCACGAAAAGGCTGCGCCTGCCGAACTTGCGGTACTGGTTGGGCGTGAGCTCGAAACAGGCCTTGAAGGCCCGCGTGAAGCTCTCCTGCGTGCCGTAGCCGGCCGCCAGGGCAATATCCAGAATGCCCAGGCGCGTGTTCAGCAACTGGTCCAGCGCCTTGGCGAAGCGCCGCGAGCGGATATAGGTCTTCAGCGTCTCGTTGGTCAGGGCCTTGAAGATGCGCTGGAAGTGCCACTGGCTCAGCCCCGCCGCCTGCGCCACCTCCGAAAGGGCAATGTCGGTATCGAGGTGCGCTTCGATAAAGTCGATGCCGCGCTGGATGCGGTGCAGGTAGAACATACGGGGCACTAGTGTCCTGAGTTGGAAGTTCGTTGAAGAAAGAAATCTGCCGAAATCGCTGCCAAGCTAGGCGAAAAGCGCAGACATGCCGTGCGCATGGCGAGCATTTGCAACGACGCCTGGCGGGGATTGTCGGTAGATTTATTCAACGAATTTCTAACTCGGGACACTAGATTCAGGGGGTGTCGTAGAAGCCAGTCATGGCCACCAGCTTACCCTGGCTGTTGTACTGGCCAAAGCTCACGCCTTCCCCCATCACTGCGCCGCTGCCGTCGTGCATCTTCCACTGGGCCATGCAGACGTTGTGGTGGCTGGCGAAACGCTCGGTCACGAAGTAGGCACCGGGCAACTGCTGGTGAAAGCCCTGCATGGTCTGCGCCAGCGCCTCCCAGCCCGAGGCCACGCCCAGCGGGTCGGTGTAGGTGCAGTGTTCGTCCAGGCTGGCGGCGAACAGGGCCTGCTTTTCAGCGGGTGTGGGGGCCTTCCATGAGGCGACGTAGGTCTCCCAGGTGGTTTGCTGTGCGTGGTCCATGTGTGCTCCTTGGGGTGAATAGAAGCTGCCAATGGTGCCCATCGCCGCATCCGGGCTTTGACATTTTGTGCTTATCTCACCTGCCTATTTCACACCCTGCGTTGCGGGCTCCGTGGTCGTCGCCCGCGGCCGGTGGCCCAGCAGGTTCATCGCTGCGGCGGCCAGCAGGATGGCGGCTGCTCCGAACCACTGGGCGGGCTGCAACCGGTGGCCGAAGGCGATGAAATCTACCGCAATCGCCACCACCGGGTAGATGAAGGACAGCGCGCCCTGCAGGTAGGTGGGCAGCTTCTGCACCGCGCCGTAGAGCAGGATGTACATCAGCCCGGTATGCACCACGCCCACGGTGACCAGCAGCAGCCAGGTGCGCGCATCCTGGGGCAGCGTCCCGAAGTTGGCGAACGGCGCGAGCATGAGCACGCCCACGCAGACCTGCACCAGCGCGATCAGGTGCGGCGGTGTGCCCGTGAGCCGCTTGGCGATCACCGAGGCCACGGCCCAGAAGAAGGCCGCGCCCAGCGCCATGGCAATGCCCAGCGCATAGTTGCTGCCCGCATCGCTGGCAACAGGGCGCGCCTGCACGATGAGCAGCATGCCGCCAAAGGCCAGCGCCAGCCAGCCGAGCTTGGGCAAGGTGACGCGTTCGCCGAAGAGCAGGGCCCCAAAGGCCACCAGCATGAAGGGCTGGGTGTTGTAGACCGCCGTGGCAATCGAGATGGAGGCATGCGAGTAGGCGCCGAACAACAGCAGCCAATTGGTGACGATGGCCACGCCGCCGAGCGCGGCCCAGGCCGCCTGGCGCCAGGTCAGCACGCCACGCAGTATGCCCATCGCCGCGCAGACCAGCGCCAGCGTGACCGCGCCGAAGGCGCAGCGCCAGAACACCACGTCGAGCGCGGCCTGTCCCGATTGCACGACGAACCAGCCGATCGTGCCCGAAATGGCCATCGCACCGCTCATCTCCAGCGTGCCCTGTGTCTTCTTGTCCATCACCGTTCCACCTTGTACTCAGATGCAACGAGTGTAGAAAAATGGTGGTGCCAGGTGAATGGTCAAAACAAGTCGATTGTTCAGATAGTCCTCATAATCGAAGGCATGGTTTGAAATTGGAGTAATTTTCCATGGACCTGGTCGATCAATCCATTCTGTCGGTGTTGCACGCGGATTCGCGCACCTCGCTCAAGCTGCTGGCCGAGCGCGTGGGCCTGTCGGCACCCAGCGTGTCCGAGCGGCTGCGACGGCTGGAGGAACGCGGGGTGATACGCGCCTTCACCCTCGACATCGAGCCGCGCGCCCTGGGCTACCAGCTGCAGGCCATCGTGCGCATCAAGCCGCTGCCGGGGCAACTGGCAGCGGTGGAGGCGCTGATACGCGATACACCCGAGTTCTGCGAGTGCGACAAGGTGACGGCGACGACTGTTTCATCGCCCGCGTCTACGTGCGCTCCATCGAGCAGCTCGACGGCGTGCTGGACCGCATCGCCGACAAGGCCCAGACCAGCACCGCCATCGTCAAGGCGCAGACCATCCGGCGCCGGCCGCCGCCCTGGAATTTTGGCGGCTGAACGCTACCGCCCCAGCACTTTCGCAAACAGCTCGTTGCGAAAGTGGATGCCCATGCGGGCGAAGGCGCGGTTGCGGTAGGTCTTGACCGTAGGCACGCCCAGGCCCAGGTCGGCGGCGATGCCCTCGTGCGTCATGCCCTGCAGAACGCGGGCGCAGACGTCGAGTTCTCGGTCTGTCAGGTCGTGCTGCAGGCGCAGCAGCCGCTCGCGCAGCGCCGGCAGGCCCTGGGGCAGGGCGACCAGGGCAGGGAGCACGGCATGGTCCGTGTCTTCCTCCTGCACCAGCGGCACCATGGCCTGCGGGCGCGCCAGCGCGATGTGCTTGCGGGCCAGGGCCAGCAGCACGGGCGCCACGCTCTCGAAGCCGCTGATCTGGCCATCGCGAAACGGCGGCTGGTGCAGGTGGCGGTAGAAATTGACCGCGAACACCGAGCCGTCGCTCTCGTAGTCCACCACCGAGACGCGCTCGGCCACGCCATGCGCTTCGTAGACGCGGGCGCGGTGCTCGCCCTCGACTTCGGTGGCCGTCACATGGCACAGCCGCGTCAGCGGTTCGGCGGGGGCGTCCTCGAAGGGGCGGCCCCAGGTGCGGTCGCGGCGGTAGGGCCCTGACAGGTACGCCCACCAGCAGTCCTGCGTGGTGTCGGGCACGCCGCGGCTGGCGGACATGAACAGGGTGGGTTTGCAGCGCTGGCCCGTGCGGTACACCGACCAGGAGGCCGCAGGCAGCACCGGCGCCAGGTCGTCGAGCAGGCCGGATGCAAAACCGGACTCGCCCAGGCGCTGCACCATGCCGGCCAGGGCCTGGCCGCTGGCGGGTTGCCTGCCCGATGCGGGCGGCACAGGGGGAAGCCATTGCCTCATGGGGTGGGGGAGATCCGTGTCATAGCGCTGTCATCCTCAGGGATGACAGGCGGTGGGCACAACCGGATTTACGCTAGGTTCATAACTAGTTTTGCTGCGAACCACTGCCCATGACTGCCCTGTTGCCCCTGCCCGAACCCCGCCTGAAGTTCTTTGCCGACCTGCGCGTGCAGGTGGGCGCTCCGCAGGAGGTGGGCCACACGGCGCACGGCCTGCGCCGGCTGATCCCCATCACCGGTGGCACGGCCACGGGCGATGGCTGGAGCGCTCGGGTGCTGCCAGGTGGCGCCGACTTCCAGCTGATCGTGAACGACCGCCTCTCCGAGCTCGATGCGCGTTATGTGCTCGAAACCGATGGCGGCGATTTCATCTACGTGCAGAACCGGGCGGTGCGCTCGGGCCCGCCCGAGCTGATCGCGCGCCTGGTGCGCGGCGAGCCGGTAGACCCGGGGCAGATCTATTTCCGCTGCAGCCCGAGTTTCGAGACCGCCTCGCCCACGCTGGCCTGGATCGCCGAGCGCATGTTCGTGGGCTCCGGGGCACGCTACCCGGATGCGGTGGCGATGCGCTTCTTCGAACTGGCCTGAGTTTTCCCGTTTTCCTTTCCCCGACTCCCTCACAAAAAACCACTGGAGACAAGCATGAAGACTTCTTTCAAACCCGTCCGGCGCGCCTTGCTGGCCGCCGCCGTGGCCGCGGGCCTGGCAGCACCGTGGGCCGCCGCCCAGGCCCAGGCCACCGGCTACCCGAACAAGCCGGTGCGCATCATCGTCGGCTTTCCGGCCGGCACCGGGCCGGACATCGTGGCGCGGCTGCTCGCGCAAAAGCTCTCCGAAGCCTGGGGCAACCAGGGCGTGATCGTGGACAACAAGCCCGGCGCGGGCGGGCTGATCGCCGCCACCGAGGCCGCACGTGCCACGCCTGACGGCTACACGCTGATGCTGGGCGAGACCGGCCAGCTGAGCATTGCGCCCAGCAGCTACACCAAGCTGCCGTACTCGCCGCAAAAGGATTTCGTGGCGGTGAGCCAGGTGGTCACCTCCGACTTCGTGCTGCTGGTCAACCCGCAGAAGGTGCCGGCGCGCAACGTCAAGGATTTTGTGGACTGGACCAAACAGCAAAAGGGCCTGTTCCTGGCCACCTTCGGCGCCGGCACGCCGGGGCATTTTGGCGCCTTCATGTTCGGTGACGCGGTGCAATTGAAGCCCGAACCCGTTCACTACAAGAACACCACCGATGCGCTGGGCGGCCTGTTCAGCGGCGATGTGCAGGGCGTGTTTGCCAGCGTGGGCCTGGCCGCCCCCAATGTGAAGGCTGGCAAGCTCGCGGCCCTGGGCAGCACCGGCGCCACGCGCACCAACGCGCTGCCCGATGTGCCCACCATCAAGGAGCAGGGCTACGCCAACCTGGAGTTCTCGTCCTGGTTCGGCATCGTGGCGCCGGCCAAGACGCCGCCCGAGATCGTGGCCAAGCTCAGCGCCGACATCGTCCGGGCCGTGCAGTCGCCCGAGGGCAAGGCCAAGATGGAAGAGGCCGGTTTTCGCGTGACGGGCACGGGGTCGCCGGAGTTTACCAAGATCATCGCCGCCGATACGGTGACCTGGGGCAAGGCCGTGGCGGCCACCGGCTTCAAGGCGGATTGAACCGGGCAGAGCCGCACCCAGAACCAAAACAACACCCCCAGGAGACACACCATGCCATCCACTCCCCTTCGCACGCGCGCCGTGCGCCGCGCAGCGCTGCCCGCCACCGTGCTGCTGCCCCTCGCGCTGGCCGCCTGTGGCGGCAGCAACGACGGCCCCATGTGGCCCCCGGCCAATGGCGCCTACTCGGCGGCCTGTACCGGCCTGGTGGCCAGCGCCAAGCTGGCGGGCACCACGCTCGCGACCAGCTATGTGCCGCCGGACAGCAAACGCCCCGGCGGTGCTGCCACGGGCGCCTTTCTGCCAGGCCATTGCGTGGTCACGGGCAGCATCAATCCGCGCGTCGGGGTGGACGGCAAGAACTACGCCATCGGCTTCCAGCTGAGCCTGCCGGACAACTGGAATGGCCGTTTCCTCTTTGTGGGGGGTGGCGGCAATGACGGCATCCTGCGCGATACCTCGCTGAGCTCCAGCATCTCGGGTGGCACGCCCTCGCCGCTGGGGCAGGGCTTTGCCGTCGTGTCCACCGATGGCGGGCACATCGGCACCACGGCCAGCTTTGGCGCCGACCCGCAGGCGCGCATCGACCATGCCTACAACTCCTACGAAAAGACGGCTGTATCGGCCAAGTCGCTGATCGCCACGCACTATGGCCGCAAGCCCGACCGCTCGTATTTTTCGGGCTGCTCGGGCGGCGGGCGCCAGGGCATGGTGTTCTCGCAGCGCTTTCCGGACTACTTCGACGCCATCACGGCGGGCGCGCCGGCCATGCGCGTATCCAGCGGTGCCACGGTGGCCGCGATGTGGAACACCATCCAGTTCAACGCCATTGCGCCGCAGGACGCCTCGGGCAACCGCATCCTGTCGCAGGCCTTCAGCAATGCCGACCTGAACCTGGTCGCCAATGCCGTGAAATCCTCGTGCGACGCCGCCGACGGGGTGGTCGACGGCATGGTCAGCAACACCAAGGCCTGCAAATTCAACCCCGCGGTGCTGCAGTGCAGCGGTGCGAAAGCCGCAGACTGCCTCTCAACCGCCCAGGTGGGCGCGCTCACCAAGGTATTTGCCGGCCCGCGCAACTCGGCCGGCCAGGCACTTTATGCCGGCCAGCCTTGGGACCCGGGCCTGGCCGCACCGGGCTGGCGCGCCTGGACGCTGGGCAGCTCGACCACCGCCACGCCCGATGCGCGCTACATCACACTGATGGTGGACGCGCTGATCAACGAGTTCTTCACCCCGCCGGACCTCGGCTTCAACCCCCTGGCCTTCAACTTCGACACCGACCCGGCACGCATGGCCGCCTACTCGGCAATCTATGACACCTATGCGGAAGACAAGCTCACGGCCTACCGGCAGCGCGGCGGCAAGCTGCTGCTCATCCATGGCATGTCCGACCCGATCTTTTCGGCCAACGACACCGTGGACTACTACGAGCGGCTGGCGGCCAACAACGGCGGCATGGCCAGCACCCAGGGCTTTGCGCGGACCTTCCTGGTGCCGGGCATGAACCACTGCTCGGGCGGGCCGGCCACGGACAGCTTCGACTCGATACAGACCATGGTGGACTGGGTGGAGAAGGGCGTGGCGCCCGACACGATCGCGGCCCGGGCGCTGCCCACGCAGGCGGACTACCCGAACCGCACGCGGCCACTGTGCCCCTATCCCCAATTCGCCAAGTACAAGGGGACGGGCAGCGTGGAGGATGCGGGCAGTTTCGTCTGCTCGGAGCAATAGCCGCAGATCTACTCGACAGCCATAGCACTGCGCACAAGTCAGCGACCCATGCGACTGGCGTGACTCAGGCCAGAGCCCCCGCGCAAGGGCCGCCAAGCCGCACAAGCGGCGCTTCGCTTGCGTGCGCTGAGGGCGTCCCCTCGGGGGAAGGCGCGCAGCGACTCAGGGGGGCTTATTTTTTGGGTGCGGGCAGTTGCAGCTGGGCTTCTTTTGCGACGCGCACGCAGTCCTGCATGTGCTGCTCGCCCAGGTAGCGCAGCGTGGCATAGCCGATGGCCGCTGACACCGCCTGGCCGGCCAGGGGCACGTACTTGGCCAACTGCTTGGTGGTCAGACGCAGCCCCACCGTCTGTGTGGCGCGTATCACCAGCTCGCGGGTGATGAGTTTGCCGATCAGCACCGAGCCGACCAGACCCACGGCCTTTTGCACTTTTTCGCGCTTTTCGGGGTCGAGCTGGTCGAGTTGTTGGGCCGACAGGCCGAACTCCGAACTGATCTGCGGCAGCAGGCGCGAGAGCAGGGCGGCGTCCACCGCCCAGTCCAGGCCCGGTACGGGCACGGTGCTGGCAGCGGCGGCCACCAGCGCGCGCCGGTGCAGCAGGCGCCGGCTGCGTTGCACGGCAGCGGCCAGGGCGGGGTCGTCAGCGGCCATGGTCTGGGCAGTGGGCATCGGTCAGGTCCTGAAAAAGTGCTGGCTCTGATCTGGGGCCGCTGCGGCCCGGGGCAAGAGGCCGGTGCTCAGCTTTTGCCCTTGATCAGGCTGTAGATGAACAGCAGCACCATGGCGCCCACAATCGATGCGATCCAGCCGGCTGCGTCGCCTTGCTGGTACCAGCCCATGGCCACACCCACGTAACTGGCCAGGAACGAGCCTGCCACCCCCAGCAGGGCTGTCATGATCCAGCCCATGGAATCGTTTCCAGGTTTGATGGCGCGGGCGATGAAGCCCACGACCAGTCCAATCAACAGCGTTCCGATCAGTGAGAACATGTTTTGTCGCTTTGTATGCAGGTGAAAGAATGGCCCGACTGTAGCTGCATGGAAGGCTCCCGTCTGTCGGACAGGATGCCTGCACCCGCTCTGCGCTCAGATTGTTGACAATGTGTCCGGTGTGTAGGACTGATCGCACACGGCGGCGCGCGCACCGCTGATGACGGTGGGCATCGGGAGTAACTACAGTGATCGACATGCCCAGCACTGACTGCAGGAGTTCCGACATGCGCAGACCCGCCCCTCCCATCTCCCCCACGTCGTTCATGGTCGCCGTCGCGCTCGTGGCCGGCGTGTTTGCCGCCAGCCCGTCGAGCGCTTTTGCGCAGGGCGATGAAGCGTCCCTGCAACGCGGCGCCATGGAAGACATGACACCCCAGCAGCGCTACAACACTGCCATCCGCGAGGCCGGTGGTGGCATGAAGGTCAGCCTGGAGGAATGCCGGGCGATGGCGAGGGGCGAGCGCCGCGCCTGCGAGGCGCAGGCACGCGCCCGCTACCAGGCCGACATGGCGGCCGCCAGGGAATTCCTTCGCAACCCGAACGCCAGGCCGGTCAACGTGACCGGCGGCCCTGTTCGCGGCACGGAGTCCACCTACGTGGTCAAGCCGTGACGCAATGCAAAAGCGCGCCGAAGCGCGCTTTGTTCATGGCTGCTGACGCGATTTACTTCGCGGCAGGGGCGTTGGACTCGACCGCCGTGGCCGCAGGGGTCACGCGGCGCGCACCATCGAAGCGGCGCTGCCAGTACGAGACGCGCATGTCTTCGACCCGGATTTCCGACCCACTGCGAGGAGAGTGAATGAATTTGTTGTCACCCACATAGATGCCTACATGGCTGAACGTGCGGCGCATGGTGTTGAAGAACACCAGGTCGCCTGGCTGCAGCTCTTTCTTGTCGATCACCGTGGTGGTGGCGGCCTGCTGGTCCGCGCGGCGGGGAAGCAAAAGGCCCACCGTCTGTTCGTAGATCGCGCGCACGAAGCCACTGCAGTCAAAGCCCGTCTCGGCGCTGTTGCCGCCGCGCTTGTAGCGCACGCCGAGAAAACCCATGGCATTGCCCACCAGGTCGGACGCCTTGTCCGCTACGGTGTGGGCCTTGTCAGCCACGGTGTGCTGCATGTCCTTGAGCTGGGACATGAGGCCCTTGTCCATCAGGATCTTTTCCATGTCATCCGCTTGACCGGTGGATGGTGCAGCCTGTGCGCTGACAGCGCAAGCCATGAGGAGGGTGCAAAACCATTTGGACATGGGGGCGAAGGGTACCACGCTAAATTGCCCGTTTTGTGAGGGAAGTCACGTATGCCTGCACAAGGGGGCTGGACTTGCCTGCGCCATCCGCTTATACCAATGGGTTGCATGGAAGAACCCGGGTCCACCAAGGTCGACATGTATCTGACATCCAAATGCCGCATTTCTTTGCGTGCCCTGGGGTTTCTTGCTCTTTTTTCCATAGCATCCACAGGCATGGGAATCGCCCATGCCCAGGGGGCCGCCCCCGCTGCCAAGGCTGTCACCTTGGCGTCAGTGGCCACCGGTCTGGTGAATCCCTGGGCCGTGGCCTTCCTGCCCGAAGGCCGTTTCCTGGTCACCGAACGGCCCGGCCGCATGCGGGTGGTGGAGGCCAATGGCCAGCTGGGGCCTGCCCTGGCCGGCCTGCCGAGCATTGCCGCTGGAGGGCAGGGCGGGCTGCTCGATGTGGTGACCGACGCCGATTTCGCACGCAACCGGCGCATCTTCTTTTGCTACTCGGAACCCGGCGCGGCCGGCACATCGGACAACAGCACCGCGCTGGCGCGGGCCACCCTGGCGCCTGACAACCGCTCGCTGCAGGAGGTGAAGGTCCTCTTCAGCCAGAAGCCCAAGGTGGCCAGCAACCTGCACTTTGGCTGCCGCATCGTGCAGGCGGGGGACGGCAATCTGTTCCTGGCGCTGGGCGAGCGCTACCACCGCAAGGACGACGCGCAAAAACTCGACAACCACCACGGCAAGATCGTGCGCATCACGGCCGATGGCGCCGCGCCGGCCGACAACCCGTTTCGCGAGCGGGCCGGGGCCTTGCCCGAGATCTGGAGCTACGGCCACCGCAATGCCCAGGGGGCCACACTGGCGCCTGATGGCAAGCTGTGGATGCACGAGCATGGCCCCCAGGGCGGCGACGAGATCAACCTGCCCCAGCCGGGCCGCAACTACGGCTGGCCGGTGATCACCTACGGCGAGAACTACGGCGGCGGCAAAGTGGGCGAGGGCACGGCCAGGGCCGGCATGGAGCAGCCGCTGCATTACTGGGTGCCCTCCATCGCGCCCTCTGGCATGGCTTTCCTGACCAGCGACCGCTATGGCGCCGCCTGGCGCGGCAGCCTGTTCGTGGGCTCGCTCAAGTTCGGCACGCTGCACCGATTCGAAGTGGCCAGCGGCAAGCTGCAGCGCGAGGAAAAACTGCTGCAGGGCAACAACGAGCGCATCCGCGATGTGCGCCAGGGGCCCGATGGCTGGCTCTACCTGCTGACCGACAGCCCGCAGGGGCGCCTGCTGCGGCTGGCACCGGCGCCCTGAAGCTCCGCCCAGGGGCCTGGGGCTGCGACAATGGGGCATTCCCATTGAATTCCCGGTACACGCCATGCTGCTCGACGCCTCCGAATCCCAACTCGTCCTGGTGGATTACCAGGAACGCCTGATGCCCGCCATTGCCGAAGGCGCCGCCGTGCTGGCCAACGCCCGCCGTCTGGCGCAGATCGCGCAGCTGCTGGAGGTGCCGGTCTGGGGCACCGAGCAGAACCCCTCGCGCCTGGGGCCCAATGACCCGGCGCTGCGCGCGCTGTGCGCCAAGACCCTGGCCAAGATGCACTTCAGCGCCGCCGAAGAAGGCCTGGGTGAGTGGCTGCGCCCCCCGCCAAGCCCCAGCAGGGCGGCAATGCCCGCAGCCTGCCCAAGCATCTGCAAAAGCCCGCCCAGCAAGCGCCCGAGCGCAGCACCATCGTGATAGCCGGCTGCGAGGCCCATGTCTGCCTGCTGCAGACCGCCCTGGACCTGATCGACGACGAGTTCGAGGTCTGGGTGGTGACCGATGCCTGCGGTTCGCGCACCGACCGCAACCGCGACGCCGCCTTCGACCGCCTGGCCGGCGCGGGCGCCGAGCTGGTGACCACCGAGATGGTGGCCTTCGAATGGCTGGGCAGCTGCGAGCACCCTGATTTCAAGGACGTGCTGGCGCTGATCAAGTAGGCGAGGCGCTGGCGGACACACCGTGTTCACCTTTGGCCGCGCCCATGAGGTCCAGCATGCAGTGCGCTTCGTCGGGTCCCCGGAAAAAGCAGCCCTGCTGGTGGCGGTGATCGAAACGGTCCATGACCTGCTGGAAGGGCATGGCTCCGAGGCGGTGGTGCTGGGTTGCCTGCGCACGGCCATGGTCGAGGGCCGGTCGGGAACTTGGGAGTCTGCCGGCAGCTGGCTGCGCAAGCTGGGGACCGGCTATCCCGCCACCCAGGAGCTGTGGACCGAGCTGGCCGCGCACCGCAGCGCGACGGTACGCTTTCGGGTGGCTTGCCATGTGGAGGATCTGACCGGGCCCCAGCGGTCCGACATCTTGCGCCTGCTGCTCCAGGACCCGAGCAAGCGGGTGCGCGAGCGCGTGGAGGGGCAGACGCCCTGAAGCTCGGCGGGTCTGTGCGTCAGCTTGCAGCAAGCCCGTCATGAATAATTATGAATTCAGAAATGCACTCCAACCCAGGAGCGCAGACGAGATGCTGGAGACACCGCATGACACGCTACGCAGATTTCTACCGCCAATCCCTCGAGCAGCCTGATGCCTTCTGGGCCGAGCAGGCCACCCTCATCGACTGGCAGACCCCGCCCCAGCAGATCTGCGACTACAGCAACCCGCCGTTTGCGCGCTGGTATGTGGGCGGCACCACCAACCTGTGCCACAACGCGGTGGACCGGCACCTGGCCGAACGCGCCGACCAGCCCGCGCTGGTGGCCATCTCCACCGAGACCGACAGCGAGCGCAGCTACAGTTACGTCGAGCTGCATGTCGAGGTGCAGCGCATGGCCGCCGTGCTGCGGGCGTTGGGGGTGAAGAAGGGTGACCGGGTGCTGATCTACATGCCCATGATCGCCGAGGCGGCGTTTGCCATGCTGGCCTGTGCGCGCATCGGAGCGCTGCATTCGGTGGTGTTTGGCGGCTTTGCCTCGGGCTCGCTGGCTTCGCGCATCGAGGATGCCGAGCCCGTGGCGGTGGTCAGCGCCGACGCCGGTTCGCGCGGTGGCAAGGTCGTGCCCTACAAGCCTTTACTGGATGAGGCCATTGCCCAGTCGCGCCACAAGCCGGCCGCCGTGCTCATGGTCAATCGGGGCATGGCGCCGATGACGTTGCACCCCGGCCGCGACCACGACTGGGCAGCCCTGCGCGCGCAGCAGCTGGATGCGGTCGTGCCCTGTGAGTGGGTGGAATCCACCCACCCCAGCTACACCCTGTACACCAGCGGCACCACCGGCAAGCCCAAGGGCGTGCAGCGCGACACGGGCGGCTACGCCGTGGCGCTGGCGGCCAGCATGCAGCACATCTTCGATGCGAAACCCGGCGACACCTACTTTGCCACCAGCGACATCGGCTGGGTGGTGGGCCACAGCTACATCGTCTATGGCCCGCTGATCGCGGGCATGGCCACCATCATGTACGAGGGCCTGCCGATCCGCCCTGATGCCGGCGTGTGGTGGAGCATCGTCGAGAAGTACCAGGTCACGCACATGTTCTCGGCCCCGACGGCAGTGCGCGTGCTCAAGAAGCAGGACGCGAGCTGGTTGCGCAAGTACGACGTGTCGAGCCTCAAGGCCCTGTGGCTGGCCGGCGAGCCGCTGGACGAGCCCACGGCGCAGTGGATCAGCGATGCGCTGCGCGTGCCCATCATCGACAACTACTGGCAGACCGAGACCGGCTGGCCCATCCTCACGCTGGCCAATGGCATCGAGCAGCAGACCACGCGCTTCGGCAGCCCGGGCAAGGCCATGTACGGCTATGCCGTGAAGCTGATCGACGAATCCACCGGGGAGGAGCTCACCGGTGCCAACCAGAAGGGCGTGGTCGCCATCGAAGGGCCGCTGCCGCCGGGCTGCATGCAGACCGTGTGGCGCGATGATGAACGCTTCGTCAACACCTACTGGAAGAGCATCCCGGGCAAGCTGATCTACAGCACCTTCGACTGGGGCATCCGCGATGCCGACGGCTACCACTTCATCCTGGGCCGCACCGACGACGTCATCAACGTGGCCGGCCACCGCCTGGGCACGCGCGAGATCGAGGAGAGCATCGCCTCGCACCCCAACATCGCCGAAGTGGCCGTGGTGGGCGTGGCCGACGCGCTCAAGGGCCAGGTGGCCATGGCCTTCGCCGTGGCGCGCGATGCCAGCGGGCTCGACGACCCGGCTGCGCGCCTCAAGCTCGAAGGCGAAGTCATGCAGCGCGTGGACCAGCAGCTCGGCGCCGTGGCCCGGCCCTCGCGCGTGCATTTCGTGACCGTGCTGCCCAAGACGCGCAGCGGCAAGCTGCTGCGCCGCGCCCTGCAGGCCGTGGCCGAGCGGCGCGACCCGGGTGACCTGACCACCATGGAAGACCCGGCCGCGCTGCAGCAGGTGCGGGACCTCGTCGGGCAGGGCGCCGCCTGACCTGCCGCTCAGTGCGGGCGGATCTTTCCGCCGGCATGGCGCACGCTGGCCTCGATGAGGTCGCGCATTTCGGGCGACAGGTCGACCAAGGGCAAGGTGCTGAACTGGGCCGGAGAGAACAGCAGCAGCCACACGCGCTCGAACTTCCAGATCTCCTTCACGCTGGACCAGGGCAGGGTGGCCAGGCCCGCGCCCGAGGCGAGCGTGAAGCTGTCCTGGTCCGCCCGCAGCGTGGCCTCGGGCGTGCCGCCCATGTCGCGCAGCTTGCCCATGGCATTGCGGTAGTGCACCACGTAGACGGTGACGCACACCAGCAGGCTGATGGCCACCGCCGCCCCGGTCACGCCGATCTGCCACGACCGGTCGCCGCGCGCCACCAGCACCCCGAACCAGATAGCCAGCGCCGCGCTGACCAGCAGCGTGCGCCTGCCCGTCGAGCGACGCCAGAAGCAGATGACGGCGTGGCGCACCAGGTCGGGGTGGTAGTGCAGGGTGGTTTCCAGGGGCATGGCAATCAAGGCATGGCGAAAGGGCTGCAGTGTGCCATCTGCTGCAGGCCCCAGGAGCGTGCGCGGCAGAAGGAGCATCGGCTGCAACGCCCGACAAACCGGTCTCGCCGGGTATCACCTCCGGCGCCCAGGGGGCCACCCTGGGCTTGTCGGTACTACCCAGCGATCCTCGGTTTTCGGACGTTTCGCTTCGATGCCTTCTGCCGCGCACGCTCCTAGTGCCGCTGCCGCTGCCATCCCGCCGGCGTCTGCCACTGGGCGGCCCAGTCCACGAACTGCTCCATGGCCATGGGCCGCGCGATGCAGTAGCCCTGGGCCTGGGCGCAGCCCAGTTGCTGCAGCATCTGGCCCTGCTCGATGGTTTCCACCCCCTCGGCAATCACCCGGTAGCCGAAGGAGCGGGCCAGGCCGATGACGCCTTGCACGATGGCCAGGTCGCCGGGGTCGCCCATCATGCCGTGCACGAAGCTTTGGTCGATCTTGA
This sequence comes from Acidovorax sp. AC410, assembly GCF_979253235.1. NCBI lineage: Bacteria > Pseudomonadati > Pseudomonadota > Betaproteobacteria > Burkholderiales > Comamonadaceae > Acidovorax > Acidovorax sp. AC410. Next base: position 5,709,486 of record NZ_CEEDCG010000001.1, on the reverse strand, counting down.
GCGTGTCCATGGGCAGGCGGCGCAGGTAGGTCAGCGACGAATAGCCGGTGCCGAAGTCGTCAAGCGACACGGTCACGCCCAGTTCGCGCAGCCGCGTCAGCGTGGCGGCCACGGCGCTGATGTCGTAGAGCGCGGCGCTCTCGGTGATCTCGATCTCGACCTGGCGCGCATCGATGTCCGGGCGCTCGGCCAGCATGTGGGCCATCCAGTCGGCAAAGCCGGGGTGCTGCAGGTGCAGGGCCGAGATGTTGATGCTCAGGGGCAGGGCCAGGCCATGGCCGTTCAAACGCCGCAGAAGGTCCAGGGCTGCCCCGACCACCCATTGGCCAAAGCCGATCTCGAGCTCGGTGCCTTCCAGCAACGGCAGAAAGGCGCCAGGCGCAAGCAGCCCGCGTTCGGGGTGTTGCCAGCGGGCCAGGGCCTCGGCACCCACCACGGCGCCGCTGCGCATGTCCACCTTGGGTTGCAGGTGCAGGATGAACTGTGCGCCCGCAATGGCGTCCTGCAGGTGCTTGCCTTGCTCGCGCTGTGCCACCAGGGCCCGCTCCTGCGCGGCATCGAACTGGTGGAAGCGGTTGCGCCCAGCCTGCTTGGCCGCGTACATCGCCTGGTCGGCATGGCGCAGCAGGGTGTCGGCATCGGCTTCGTCGAGCGGGAACACGGTGTAGCCGATGCTGGCCGTGACAACGACCCGCTCGGTGTCCAGCGCGTAGGGGGCGGAGATGTTCTCCATCACCCGGGAGAGCATCCGCTCGCACTCGGCGGTGTCGGCCAAGTCGGGCAGCAGCATCACGAACTCGTCACCGCCCAGGCGGGCCACACTGTCGCCGGGGCGCAGGGCGCGCGTGAGGCGGCCTGCCACCATTACCAGCAGGCGGTCGCCCGCGCCATGGCCGAGGCGGTCGTTCACGGGCTTGAAGCCGTCGAGGTCGAGGTAGCCGACCCCGAGCTGGGTGCCGCGTTCGCGCGCCTGGTCCAGGCACTCCTGCAGCCTGCGCGCCAGCAGCACGCGGTTGGGCAGACCGGTGAGGGCGTCGAAGTGCGCCAGCTTGTGAAGCAGCACCTCCTGCTCGCGCTGGGGGGTCACGTCGAGCGCCACGCCCAGCATGCGCAGGGGCTGACCGTCGGCGTCGAAGCTCACGATCTTGCCCAGGTTGCGCACCCAGCGCGTGCCTTCATGGGGGGCGGGCACCTTCCAGGTGGCATCGAAGGGCGTGGCCGGCCGTGCCGCGTGGCGCGCCACTTCGGCCGTGATGCGGTCGATGTCGTCCGCCGCCACCGCGCTGGTCCAGCGCACCGAAGTCTGCGCGATGGGGCCCGGCGTTCTGCCCTGCATGGTGGCCCAGCGGCTGTCGCCGGTGATGGTGCCGCGCGCCATGTCCCAGTCCCAAAGGCCCAGGGAAGCGGCGGAGATGGTGAGCGACAGCAGCTCCTCGCGCTCGCGGATCTGCTCTTCGTACCGCTTGCGGTCGGTGATGTCATGCACCGAGAACAGCCAGCACGGCTCGCCGTCGAAATCGATGGCGCGCATGGACTGCAGCACGGTCAGCCGGGTGTTGGGCCGGCCATGCAGGGTCACCTCATGGCTGGCCTGTGGACCCTTCTGTTCGAAGGCCTGCATCAGCTGCCGCCGGTCCTCTGCGGTGAAGATGCCCAGTTGTACGGCAGTCTGGCCGATGGCTTCCTGGCGCGGTATGCCGAGCAAGGACTCCCAGGCCGGGTTCACGTCCAGGTACTGGCCGTCGGCGCGGCGCGACAGGCCCATGGGGAAGGGCATGAGCTGGAAGATGCGCGAGAACCGCTCCTCGGATTGGCGCAGGCGCTCGTTGGCGCGCTTGGCCTCGTCGATGTCCTGCATGACCCCGCGCACGCGGGTGACACGGCCGTTTTCGACAACGGGTTCGCCGCGGGCGCGCACCCAGACCAGCCGGCCATCGGTGTGATGCACCTCCAGCTCCAGGCTCCACTCGGCGCGATCGAGAATGCTGGCGCGAAAGTGGTTGCGCAGCGTCTCGCGGTAGGCGGGTGCCACCATGCGGTCGATGTAGTCGCTCGGCAGGGGCGAGCCGGGGGGCATGCCGTGGATGTCGAAGCACACGTCCGACCAGTAGACCAGTCCCTGGCCGCGCACGTCCTCCCAGGCGCCCAGGCGGGCCAGCCGGCCGGCCTGCTGCAGGAGCCCGTTGAGTGCGCGCAACTCGTCGCTGGTGCGTTGGGCTTCGGTCATGTCGTGGAAAACGAAGACAAAACAGTCTTCCCCATCCACAAGCACGGACCGTGCCGACATCAACCCTGGAATGCGCACGCCGCCCCGCTGCGCCACCAGGGGCAGCCGGTCCACCTTGCCATGGCGCTGGAAGGTCTCCAGCAGGCGCTTGCGCTCCTCGTCGGTGGCCCAGATCCTGAGCTCGGTCGAGGTGCGGCCCAGCACCTGGTCATGCGGTACGCCCAGCAGCTCGCAGAACGCGGGATTCACGTCGATATAGCGACCATCCGAGACACGGCTGATGCCCGCCGCGTCAGGCAGTGTCTGGTAGAAGGAGGTGTATTTGGCCTCCGAGTCACGCAGCGCCTGTTGCGCTTCGCGGTGCGCGGAGATGTCCACGTCCATGCCGATCAGGCGCAGCGGCTTGCCCTTGGCATCGCGCAGCGCTACCAAGCCGCGCGACATCAGCCAGCGCCAGCGCCCGGCGGTATCGCGCACGCGGAATTCGGCTTCGTAGCTTTCCTCCAGCCCCTCCATGGCGCGGGCCAGTTTGGCGGCGTTGCGCTCCCTGTCCACCGGGTGGCGCAGCTCGTACCAGCGCTGCCACAGGTCCGGTGCCGAGCGTTCGGCATCGGTGATGCCGAACAGGTCGTAGAAACTCCCCTCGCAGCGGAACTGGCGTGTATCCACGTCCCACTCCCAGCGGCCCCCGCCCAGGGATTCGAGTGCCATGCGCAGCTGCTGCTCTCGCTGGCCCAGTGCGTGCAGGGCCGATTGCGTGGCCGCGAGCGACTGGGCCTTGCCGATCAGCAACAGCCGGCAGGCGCCCAGCACCGCAATGCCGACACCATGGTTCCAGGGCAGATTCGCCCACCAGCCCGCCCAGGAGGGGCCGGGTGCGGAGATGCCGGCCACCGTCTGCACGACACCGCTGACCACGGGCAGTGTCAGCGCCAGGCCCAGCACCTCGCGCCAGCTGCTGCGCCCGCTGCGCAGCGCCAGTTGCCGCCACAAGGCCCCGGCGGCCCAGGCGCCGGCCAGCACCCAGGCGCCGATGGGGGAGGGGGCGCCTTGGATCCCGATCCCTGCAAGCAGGGCCAGGCCCGCGGTAACGGCGGTCGCCCGGGCCCCAAAGCACAGGGCCACGAACGCCGTGGCCGTCGGGTAGACCACCATGACCGGGCCCGGTGCCTGGAAATTGAGCATGGCCAGCATGGCGGCCGATACCAGTCCTCCCGCCACGCCCGCCAGCCATTCGGTGCGCCGCGAGGGGGTCAGCACCTCCATGGGTGGCAGCAGGGCCAGCGCCAGAACGGCCATCAGCAAAAGCAGGCTGCCTGCCAGCAGGGTGTTATGTGCCATGGTGCCCGTGGCCCGGTCTGTGTACCCGCAGGCTGGTGCCCGCTACCCTGCGGGCGGCGTCATGCCTGCACGGCAATCCCGTGGCATGTGAAGGCGTGCAGGAAACCGACGCAACAAAGACCATGCATTGAGTTTAGGGCCGTTCCGGTGCCTCCTCGGCGGCACGGCGCGTCCTGAGAAGCCCGGTTGACAACAGCGTGCCGGTGACGATGGCACGCCCCAGGAATCCCAGCGCCAGCCTGACCCGGCGCCGGCGGCCCATGCGGTCCCCCAGCCGCAGCCAGGCAAGCAGCGCACCAAACAGGGGCGCCGTGGCATTCAGGATGGAGTCGAGTCAGAGCGAGGCCAGCAGCACGCACTCGCCGATCCGGGCGGAGACGGGTTTCAATCCTTGATCGCTGATGCCGCCAGCGGGCGCGCACCCTCGATGGCCAGCAGGGCACCCTTGCGGTCCAGTCCGCCGGCATAGCCGGTCAGGCTGCCATCGGCGCCCAGTACCCGGTGGCAGGGCACGATCACGCTCACGGGATTGCGCCCGACCGCGGCGCCCACGGCCCGTACCGCGCGGGGGCGGCCCAGGCCCTGGCTCAGGGTGCCATAGGTAGTGGTGGCGCCGCAGGCAATGGCCAGCAGGGCGCGCCACACCTCCTGCTGGAACGGCGTACCGCCCGACAGGTCCAGCGGCAGGTCGAAGCCCCGGCGCTCGCCGCGCAGGAACTGCTGCAGTTGGGCGGCGGCCTCTTGCATCAGGGCATGGCAGGGTGCTTCGGGCCAGGCGCCGGGGCCGTCGAGAAAAGGCGTGGGCTGGTGCCGCTGGCCGTCGAACCACAGGCCGACCAGGCCCTGGGGAGAGGCCGCCAGGCGCACGGTGCCGAGGGGAGAAGGGGTGCGCGATTGCACCGTGGCGGGATGGAATTGCATGGGAAGGGCCGATTCAAAGTGGTTTTTGCGCGGCAGCGCCGGGCAGGGGCAGTTCTGCCCAGGCGCGCAGCACGGCGTAGCTGCGCCAGGGGCGCCAGGCGTTGGACGCCTCGGTGGCGGCGCGGGCCGGGTTCTTCTGGCCCTGCACGCCCAGGGCCTTGTGCAGTGCCACGTCGCCCGCCGGAAAGGCATCGGGCCAGCGCAGCACGCGCATGGCGATGTACTGGGCCGTCCAGTCTCCGATGCCGGGCAGGGCGCACAGCGCCGCCGTGGTGCTGGCCACGTCGGCACCGGCGTGAAGAGACAGGGCCCCGCTGTCCACCGCCTGCGCCAGTGCCACGATGGCCGCCTGGCGCTGGCGCACGATGCCCATCTGACCGAGCACCTCGCCTTCGACACGGGCCAGCACGGAGGGGGGCGGGAACAGCCGGCTCAGTTCAGGCCACGGTGTTGCGATGGGCTCGCCCAGCCGCTCCACCAGCCGCTGGCCCAGCGTGCGGGCGGCGGCCACCGTGATCTGCTGGCCGAGCACAGCGCGCACGGCCAGCTCGAAGCCATCGAAGGCGCCAGGCACGCGCAGACCGTCGCCTTCGGGAAAGCGCGCGTGCAGCACCGCATTGATGGCACCAGGCTCGGCATCCAGGTCCAGCATGGCGCGCACCCGGGCGATCACCACGGGCAGCACCGGGTACAGGCTGTCGCTGGTCTGCAGCAGCACTTGGTGGCGCGCGGTATCGAAGCGTGCGCTGAGCCAGCCGGTGACCTCCATCCCTCCGGTCACGGCAGGGGGCAGGCGCACCGTGCGCCGCAGGGCAGGGGCGCCATCGCCCTCCTGCTGCACCCATTCCACCCCGAGGAAGCGGCGCCGCTCGAAGAAGGCCAGCAAGGCCGCCACGTCCAGCGGCGGGCGATAGGCCAGGCGCAGCGTGCCGGTGCAGGTGGCGCCCTGCGGGCTGCCGTTCTTGCGCAACTGGCCCGGGTTGAGCCCATAGTGCTCGGCAAATGCTGCATTGAAGCGGCGCACGCTGCCAAAGCCGCTGGACAGTGCCACCTGGGTGATGGGCAGGGGCGTGTCGGTCAGCAACTGCTTGGCGGTGAGCAGGCGCCGCGTCTGCAGGTACTGCAGCGGCGAGACGCCCAGCGCTGCCTCGAAAATGCGGCGCAGGTGCCGGTCGCTCACGCCCAGGCGCTCGGCCAGCCGGGCGACGGTCGCCCCCTGGCTGTCTCGGGCCCAGCCCTCGGGGGCGTCGAGCAGGCGCACGGCCTGCTGCACCAGGATGCCCGAGGCGTCCTGCACCGACCAGGCCAGGGACTGGGGCGCCATCTCGGGCCGGCAGCGCAGGCAGGGCCGAAAACCCGCGCTTTCGGCCTGCGCCGCCATGGTAAAGAAGCGGCAGTTCTCGCGCCGCGGCGTGCGCACCGAGCACACAGGGCGGCAGTAGATGCCGGTGGACGTCACCCCCGTGAAGAAGCGGCCGTCGAAGCGGGCATCGCGGGTCTGCAGGGCCAGGTAGCGGCCCTCGTCATCCCCCGCTGGAGCGGCGGGCAATGGCGGGGCGAGGGGGCTGGGTGGCTGGGGCATGGGGGAATGATAGGCCCCGCCTACAGGCAGTCTGGCCGTTTTCGGACATGTGCCTCGGAGCGCCCTGGTCTACCGTTGAGGGGCATCCCCGGCGCAGCAGGGGGCGCCCCCTACAATCCAGCGCACCGTTCCAACGCTCACAGCAAAGGCCCCCCACGTGCAACCCACGCCCGCCATTTTCAAAGCCTATGACATCCGCGGCATCGTGCCGGCAACCCTGAACGAAGAAGTCGCCCTGGGCCTGGGCCGTGCCTTTGGCACCGCAGCCCGTGCCGAAGGCCAGACGGCCGTGGCCGTGGGCCGCGATGGCCGCCTCTCCGGCCCGGCCATGTCGGCCGCACTGATCCAGGGGCTGGTGGAGGCGGGCATCGAGGTGATCGACGTGGGCATGGTCACCACCCCTCTGTTGTACTTTGCCGCCAGCACGCTGTGCAACAGCGGCATCCAGGTCACGGGCAGCCACAACCCGCGCGACTACAACGGCTTCAAGATGGTGCTCAATGGCCGCGCCATCTATGGCGAGGAGATCCAGTCCCTGCGCCGCACCATGGAGCAGGAAAGCTGGCAGCTCGCGGCCGGTGGCAGTGTGCGCCATGTGGACGTGCTGCCTGCCTACCGCGAGCGCATCACCGGTGACGTGAAGCTCGCCCGCCCGCTCAAGATCGTGGTCGACTGCGGCAATGGCATTGCCGGCGCCACGGCCCCGGACATCTTCCGCGCCCTGGGCTGCGAGGTGATCGAGCTGTTTTCCGAGGTGGACGGCAATTTCCCCAACCACCATCCCGACCCGAGCAAGCCCGAAAACCTGCGCGACCTGATCGCCGCGCTGCAGGGCAGCGACGCCGAGCTGGGCCTGGCCTTCGACGGTGATGGCGACCGCCTGGGCATCGTCACACGCGACGGCGTCAACATCTTCCCCGACCGGCAGATGATGCTGTTCGCTCAGGACGTGCTGTCGCGCGTGCCCGGTGGCAACATCCTGTTCGACGTGAAATGTACCCAGCGTCTGGCGCCGGCGATTGCCGCCGCGGGCGGCGTGCCGGTGATGTTCAAGACGGGCCACTCGCTGATCAAGGCGCGCATGAAGGAGCTCGACTCGCCCCTGGGCGGCGAGATGAGCGGCCACATCTTCTTCAAGGAGCGCTGGTACGGCTTTGACGACGGCACCTACGCCGGCTGCCGCCTGCTCGAGATACTGAGCCGCCATGCCGACCCGAGCGCCGTGCTCAACGCACTGCCCACGAGCTTTTCGACCCCCGAGCTCAACGTGGCCTGCGCCGAGGGCGAGCCGCACCGCCTCACGGCCGAGCTGCAGGCCCTGGCGGCCGGCAGCTTCAGCGCGCCAGCCGAGGTCAATACCATCGACGGCCTGCGCGTGGACTGGCCGGACGGCTTTGGCCTGATCCGCGCGAGCAACACCACGCCGGTGCTGGTGCTGCGCTTCGAGGGGCATACCGAGGCGGCGCTGGCACGCATCGAAGCGGCCATGCTGGCACTGCTGCACCGGGTCAAGCCCGACGCGAAGCTGGGCGCGGCTGCCCACTGATTTCCAGGCCCGATCCCATTTTTTCGAACGCGTTCTCCTTGACCACCCCCATGCCTTCCTTGCTGTGCATCGCCGCAGCGCAGTCGATTTCCGCTCCCGGTGAAATACGGGCCAATGTGCAGGGGCACCTGTCCATGGTGCACGAAGCAGCCCGCCATGGTGTGCAGCTGCTGGTGTTTCCCGAGCTGTCGCTCACCGGCTATGAGCCCACGCTGGTGGCCGGCCTGGTGCTGGATGCGCAGGACGCCGTGCTCGCGCCCCTGCGCGACGCCGCCCGTACCACCGGCATGGCGCTGGTGGTGGGCGCACCCGTGGCCCCGGTGGTGGCGGGGGACAGGCCGGCCATCGGAGCCTGGGTGTTCGGGGCCGATGGCAGCGCTGCCCTGTACCGCAAGCGCTACCTGCATCCTGGCGAAGAGCAGTTTGCCAGTGCGGGCAGCGAAGATGTCCACCTGCGCACGCTCGCGGGCCAGCCCACGGCGCTGGCCGTGTGTGCCGACACCACGCACCCCGAACACGCTCGGGCGGCACGGGATGGCGGGGCGGCCCTGTATGCCTGCGGTTCGGTGATCTCCGAGGGCGGGTATGCCAGGGATTCCAGCCAGTTGCAGGGCTACGCGGCCGACCTGGGCCTGGCCGTGCTCATGGCCAACCATGGCGCGCCCACCGGGGGCTACACCTGCGCTGGCCGCAGCGCCTTCTGGGCTCCCGGGGGCGAGGCCGTCGTGGCGGCACCGGGTGCGGGGGCATGCCTGGTCATCGCCTCCCGCCAGGGTCTGGCATGGCAGGGCCGCGTGGTCGACGTCGTCGCGCAATGAGGCCCCGAATGACCACCGCGCGCGCCCTGTATTCCATGGTGACCTGGGCCGCCCAGCCGTTGCTGCGCCGCAAGCTGCGCCGCCGTGCCGCGGCCGAGCCCGGCTATGCGGTCGCGGTGGGCGAGCGCTTTGGCCGCTACCCGCAGCCCATCGACAGCCTGGTGCTGCACAGCAGCACCGATCCGCTGGGCCAGTTCGTCTGGATCCATGCCGTGTCGCTGGGCGAGACGCGCGCGGCCGCCATCTTGCTGGCCGAGTTGCGCGCACAGTTGCCCGGCATGCGCCTGCTGCTCACCCATGGCACCGCCACCGGCCGTGCCGAGGGGGAAAAGCTGTTGCAGGCGGGCGACGTGCAGGTGTGGCAGCCCTGGGACACCCAGGGCGCCGTGCTGCGCTTTTTGCGCCAGTTCCGCCCGGCCATCGGCATCCTGATGGAGACCGAGGTCTGGCCCAACCTGGTGGCTGCCTGCCGGCAGCGCGGGGTGCCGCTGGTGCTGGCCAACGCCCGTTTCAACGAACACTCGCTGCGCAAGGCCCGGCGCGTGTCTCCCCTGGCGCGCCCGGCCTATGCCGCGCTGACCGCCGTGTACGCCCAGACCGAGGACGACGCCGAGCGCCTGCATGCCATCGGCGCGCAGGTGCATGGGGTGTTTGGCAACCTCAAGTTCGACGTGGTGCCCGATGCGGCGCAGCTGGAGCTGGGGCGCGCCTGGCGTGTACAGGCACTGCGCCCGGTGGCCATGCTGGCCAGCAGCCGCGAAGGCGAAGAGGCGCTGTGGCTGGACGCGGTGCGCGCCTGGATCACCTCGCGCGCAGATGCGGCGCAGCCCGTGCAATGGCTGGTCGTGCCCCGGCATCCGCAGCGCTTCGATGAAGTGCAGCAACTGCTCCAGAGTGCCGGCCTCACGGTATCGCGCCGCAGCACCTGGAGCCTGCAGCCCGAACCGGCGGACGTGTGGCTGGGCGACTCGCTGGGCGAAATGGCCCTGTACTACGGCATGGCCGACGTGGCGTTGCTGGGCGGCAGCTTTGCCCCGCTGGGCGGACAGAACCTCATTGAGGCCGCCGCCTGTGGCTGCCCGGTGGTGCTGGGCCCGCACACCTTCAATTTTGCGGAGGCGGCCGAGCTGGCTTGCGCCGCCGGGGCGGCGCAGCGCGTGCCCGACCTCAAGGCCGGGGTGGCGCAGGCCATGCAACTGGCGCGCGACCCCGCGCAACAGGCGGCTGCCAGCGAGCGCGCGGCCCGCTTTGCGCGCCAGCACCGGGGTGCCGCCCGCGCCACGGTGCGGGAGTTGCTGCAATTGGTGCGCCAGCGCACGGTGGGGCGGCATGAAGACGCCGCCGATGCCTGAGCCGCAACCGCCGTCGCCGCACATCCGCACGGCGGTGGCGGCCGACGCGCCGGCCATCGCTGGTTTGATGGGGCAATTGGGCTACGAGGCCAATGAGGCGCTGATCGTCCGCAAGCTCGCGATCCTGGTCGCGAATGCCTGTGACAGCGTGCTGCTGGCCGAGGTCGATGGCTGTGTGGCCGGCGTCATCAGCCTGCACGTGATGGAGCTTTTCCACGCCGAAGGCCGCATCGGCCGCATCACCTCGCTGGTGGTCGATGCCGGGCACCGGGGCCGCGGGGTAGGGGAGGCACTGGTCGCCGCAGCCGACCGCTTCTTCACCGGACAGGGCTGCGTGCGCGCCGAAGTGACCAGCGGCGATCACCGGCCTGCGGCCCATGCTTTCTATGCAGCGCAGGGGTATGCACCCGATGAGCGGCGCTTTCTCAAGCGCTACACCGCGCCCGCCTGAGCCCGCGCCCGTGCAGGGGCGTTCAGCCTTCCTTCAGCAAGGCTTCACCTGGCGCCAAGCCTGGATTCCTATCGTGCTGGTGGTGCCGCAGCAAGGGGCTGCGGCTGTTTCCAACCAGGCACTCCATGAATTCTCACTCTTTGCGCACCTCGCTTTCGCATCCCTTGGCTTCCCGAACCCGCCTGCATCGGCAGGCCTGGTGGTGGGGGATGTGTGCCGGCACCGCGGCGGCGCTGGCGGCCTGTGGCGGCGGCGGGCAGGCAGGCCCGGTGTCCGGCGGCGGCTACAAGGCGGAGATCCGCCGTACCGCCCATGGCATACCGCACATCGAGGCCGATGACGAGAAGGGCATCGGCTACGGCGTGGGGTACGCCTATGCGCAGGACAACTTCTGCCTGCTGGCCGAGCACTTCGTCACCGTGCGGGGTGAACGCTCGCGCTACTTTGGCGAGGGGGACCCGCCAACGCCAGGGCAGGGAGTGCAGCCCGTCAACGTGGTGTCCGACCTGTTCTACCAGCACCTCAACGACGAGGCCAGCGTGCGTGCGGCCTGGAGCGCCTACAGTGAACCGGCCCGGGCGATGTTCAAGGGTTTCGCTGCGGGCTACAACCGCTACCTGCGCGACACCGGGGCCGCCGGCTTGCCAGCGGACTGCAAGGGCCAGGCCTGGGCACGCCCGGCGGACGACACCGACCTGGTGCGCCTGATGCGCGACTATGGCGCGATGAACGGCCTTTCCGACATGGCGCCCTTTCTGGCCCAGGCCTTGCCCCCTGGGGGCGGTGGCAAGGCGGTGCAGGCCGCGCCGCAGGCGTCCGGCGCGGCCTCGCTGCAGTCGCTGTTGCGAAAGCCCGCCACGGGCAGCAACGGCATCGCACTGGGCAGCGATGCCACCGACAACGGGCGCGGCCTGTTGCTGGGCAACCCGCACATCCCCTGGACGGGGGTGCTGCGCATGTACCAATTGCACCTGACCATCCCCGGCCGCATGGATGTGATGGGCGCCAGCCTGCCGGGCCTGCCGGTGGTGGGCATAGGCTTCACCCGTGATTTCGCCTGGACGCATACCACCAACACGGCTGCTCGGGTGATCTTCCACCAGTTGCAGCTGGACCCTGCGGACCCCACACGCTACCTGGTGGATGGGCGCAGCAAGCCGATGCAGCGCAAGGCCCTGCGGGTGGAGGTTCGCGGGTCCGATGGGCGCATGGCGACGCGTGAACACACCTACTACACGACCGAATTTGGCATGGTCATGGTCCACCCGCAGCTGCCCTGGGACAGACGGCACGCCTACACCGTGCGCGATTCCAATGCGGACAACCACCGCATGGCCGATCAGGCGCTGGCCATGAACCTGGCGCGATCGCTCGACGACATGAAGGAGGCGGTGCTGCGCACCGTGGGCAATCCGTGGAACAACACGCTGGCAGCAGATGCTGCCGGGCGCACACTGTTCATGAGCGCAACGCCCACCCCGAACGTCTCTGAACAGTTGCTGGTGGACTGCCGGCCCGACCATGCCGATGCCTTGCAGGACCTGCCTGCCCACGTGCTGCGCGGCGACACGGCGCGCTGCCAGTGGGCGAGCGACCCCGCAGCGCCGCAGGCCGGCATCTTTGCAGGCCGCGCCCTGCCGCTGCTGGAGCGCCGCGACTATGTGCAGAACTCCAACGACAGCGCGTGGCTTGCCAACCCCGTGGCCCCGCTCACGGGATTTTCTCCGCTGTTGAGCGTGGCCGGCACGCAGCAGGGTTTGCGCACGCGCCAGGGTCTGGCCTGGTTGCAGGCATCCCTGCAGCCGCGCAATGGCCTGCCCACGCGACGCGTGTCGCAGGGCCAGGTGGATAGCATGGTTCTTGACAACCGTGTCTACCTGGCCGAGCTGGTGCTGGACGACATGCTCTCGCTGTGCCCGGGCGGCAGCGCTGCGTTGCTGCCTGCAGCCACGGCCGAACTGCTGCAGGCCTGCTCGGCGCTCAGGGCCTGGGACCGGACGGCCGGCGTCGATGCCGGCATTGGCTACGGCTACCTGGAAGATTTTGCGCAGTCGTTCCTGCGCGGAATGCCGGATGTCTGGCGTGTGGCGTTCGATCCCTCCGACCCGGTGAATACTCCGCGCGGCCTGCGTGTGGAGCAACCCGCCGTGGCGGCCCAGGTCCGTGCCGCCATGGAGGCTGCCGTGCGCAACGTGGCCGCAAGCGGCTGGGCGCCAGGCCAGCGCTGGGGCGACATCCAGGGCGTGACGCGGGGCGGGCGGCGCATTCCCGTGCCGGGGGGAGGCGAAGATCTGGGCGTGTACAACATGATGTACAGCCTGGACATTACCGGCAAGGGCCCGCGGGAGACCATGTTTGGCGCGAGCTATCTGCAATCGGTGGGCTTCACGGCCGAGGGGCCGCGCGCCAGGGCACTGCTGGCCTACTCCCAGTCGACCAACCCGGACTCCGCCTGGTTTGCCGACCAGACGGAACGCTTTGCGCGCCGCGAATGGGTGGACCTGCCTTTCACGCGCGCGCAGATCGGTGCGCAGCCCGCTGTGTCGCGCAGTGTGATCACCGAGTGATGCCGCGCTGGCGCCTGGCGGATCAATCCGCCGGGTGCTTGCCGGCCACCAGGGGCAGGGCGACGAGCACCTGGAGCCCGCCACCCGGGCCATCGTGCAGGCTGACGCGGCCTGCATGCCGGGCCACCACGTTCTGCACGATGGCAAGCCCCAGGCCGCTGCCGCTTTGTGCCTGGTCGGGCACGCGGAAGAACCGGTCGAACACCCGGTCACGCCATTGGGCGGGGATGCCGGGGCCACTGTCGCAAATGCCCAGCAATGCTTCGGAGCCTGCGTCCTGCAGCCGCACGGACACGGTGCTTCCCCGCGGGCTGTATTTGATGGCGTTGTCCACCAGGTTGTCGACCATGGAGATCAGGCCTTCGCGCTCCGCGCACACCGTCAGGGCCGGGGCCGCTGCGAGCTCCAGTTCCACGCCTGCGGCTGCGGCGATCCCGTCGAGTTCTGCCAGCCGGTCTTGCACCAGGGTGTCCAGACGCAGCGGTTGCGGCGCGCTGGCATCGGCGGTGGCGTCTGCGCGCATCAGCTGCAGCAACTGCTGGACCATGCGGGTGGCGCGCTGGTTGCTGCGCAGAAGGCTTTCCATGAGATCGCGCTGGCGCAGGTCGCTGGACTGCTGGTACAGGGCCTCCACGTTGACGCGCATGGCCGCCAGCGGGGTGCGCAGTTCGTGGGCTGCGTCGGCGATCAGGCTGCGTTCGCGCGCTGCGCTGCTCTGCACGCGCGCAAGCAGGGTATTGATGCTGCGCAGAAAGGGCTTGAGTTCTGCGTGGCGCGGCTGGAAGGTGAGCGGGGTCAGGTCGTGGGGCCCCCGGGTGGCGATTTCCTCGCTGGCACGCCGCCAGGGACGAAGCGCCACCCGAACCGACCACCAGGCTGGAAAGGCCAGGAACGGCAGGCTGACGAGCAGCGGCAGCAGGTAGTAGCCGCGCGAATTGAAGGTGATGAACAGCCGGGGGAGGTCGGGGATCGCAATGGCCACCTCCGCGCCCGTGGAGGGCGAGCGGCTGGTACGCATGCGCCAGACATGCCCATCGACCTCCACGTTTTCCACCACGTCCAGGTCCCTGTTGCGCACATCCGGCAGATCGGGGGAGGAGCGGTAGAGGGGCTGCCCCCCCTGCCACACGAACAGCGCCGGGGCGAACTTGCCGTCTTCTTCCCCGTCGCCATACTCCGAACGCAATGCGTCGTTGAAAGCCTTGAGGCTCTTGAGTTGCTGGTCTGGCGCGTGGGCAAGGTGGTCCGTGATCGACAGCGCCAACTGGTAGATGGGTTTGCTTGTCAGGAGTTCGTTGTCACGCTGGGCGCTCCACAGCAGCGCCACGAGCAGCACGGTCCACAGGGCGATCAGCACCACCATCTGTGCCAGCAGCAGGCGCCGGCCCAGCGAGGGCTGCACAAAACGGCGCAGGCGCACGCGCAGCCTGCGCATCACAGGCCTGCGCCCGCATCGGGCAGCCGCTGCGCATCCACCACATAGCCGATACCGCGCACGGTGCGTATGAAGCCCGGGCCGATCTTGCGGCGCAGGTTGGAGACATGCACCTCCAGTGCGTTGCTGCCGTTGTCCAGGCCTCCGGGCAGGACCTGTTCCTCCAGCATGCGGCGGGTGACCACCCTGTCCACCCGCCTGAGCAGCAGCGCCAGCAGGTCGAATTCGCAGCGCGACACCTCGATGGACCGGCCATCGAGGTGGGCGCGCCGGGTGGGTTCGTGCAGGGCCAGGCCGCGCAATTGCAGGGTGTCCTCGTCCAGGCCAAAGCTGCGGCGGGCGAGTGCGCGCACCCGCGACAGCAGCTCGGCCAGCGCAAAGGGCTTGACCAGGTAGTCGTCTGCCCCGTGGTCCAGGCCCTGCAGGCGGTCGCTCAGGCTGTCGCGTGCGCTGAGGATCAGCACCGGCAGGCGCTGGCGATTGCGCCGCTGGCGCAGCAGCAGGTCCAGTCCGTTGCCGTCCGGCAGCCCCAGGTCCAGGATCACCATGTCGAACAGGCTGCTGTCCAGTGCATGCATGGCATCGTCGAGACGGCGCACCCACACCACATCGGCATGGTGGTCGGCCAGCGCGATGCGCACCCCGTTGCCCAGGTCCAGGTCGTCTTCCACCAGCAGCAGTTTCATGGCTGTTTTTCTCCAAAGTGTCGTGCGCGTGCCGGCGAAGTATCCCCGAGGCGGACAGCCACTTCTTCAGCATTCCTTCATCCAATCCAAGCCCGCGTTCAGTTGCGCCAGGAACACTGCAAGGGTGCTGAATTGCAGCGGCCCGCCACGGTGCGGGAAGTGCCGCCAGCCAACTTGTTCAACAACCACCTATGACATCTGGAAAACTGACCATGCAGAAAACACTGTTTGCCCCTTTGCTGATCGCCCTGGCCCTGGGAGCCGCCCACGCCGCCGAGCCGGCACCCCACTCCGGCCCGTACGTCGGCGGTGCGCTGGGCATGTCCCGCTACAGCCTGGCCAGCCCGGGCGCCGCCCTGGTGAAGAAGGACACCACTGACCTGGGCATGAAGTTCTATGGCGGCTGGCGCTTCAACGAGAATTTCGGCCTGGAGGCGGGCTATGCGCGGCTGGGCAAGTTCAGCGAGCGCGTGCGCCAGAACGGCGTGGAGGTCGAGCAAAAGGGCTCGGGCCAGGTGTTCTACGCGGCAGCCACGGGCCGGATTCCGCTGAACGATTCCTTCGCACTCAATGCCCGGGCCGGCATCGCCCAGGGCCGTGTGGCTGGCACGAATGTGCTGTCGGCCTCGGCCAACCCCATCGGCCGCGAGCGCGGCCTGATGCTGGGGGCCGGGGCGGAGTACGCGATCTCGCGCAACCTGGCCATCACCGCCGATTACGACCACTTCGGCAAGCTGTCGCGAGCTGCCAAGGGGGGCTTGCTGACCGTGGGACTGCGCATGGGATTCTGAGGACCTGCCGCTGCCGACTGGGCGGTGGCCCTGGGGCGTCGCTTACGTCCCGACCACGCCGCCGTCGGCCTTGCGGATCACCACCGTGGCCGAACGCGGCCGGCCTGCGGGGCGCTGGTCGGGCCAGTTGGAGAACTTGCGCGGCTCAGCGGGGTCGCTGCGCTCGCTGGGGCTCTCGCCAGGGTGCTGGATGTTGATGAACATGGTCTTTCCATCGGGCGTCATGGTCGCGCCGGTGATCTCGCAACCCGAAGGGCCGACCAGGAAGCGGCGGATCTCGCCCGTGCGCGGGTCGGCCGCCAGCATGGCGTTGTTGCCCATGCGCGCCAGATCGCCCTTGCCCATGGCCGAGGTGGACATGTCGGTCTGCACCCAGAGCACGCCGCGGCCGTCGACCCACAAGCCATCGGGGCAGGCGAGCATATCGCCCTTGATACTGCCCTTGGCATCTGCGCGTTCGTTCGCCGGATCGCCGGCCAGGATGAAATGGTCCCACTGGAAGCGCGCGCCATCGAAATCCCCGGCTTCCTTCCAGCGAATGATGTTGCCCATGCTGTTGTTGGCACGCGGGTTGGCTGCATCGACGCCAGGCTGGCCTGCCGTGCCACGGCTGCTGTTGTTGGTCAGCGTGCAGTAGACGGAGCCGTCCTTGCCGATGGCGATCCACTCGGGGCGGTCCATCTTGGTGGCGCCCAGCAGGTCGCTGGCCTGGCGCGTCTTGATCAGCACCTCGCCGGCATCGGCGAAGCCGTTGGCGGCCGTCAGCGGGCCCTGGCCATGGGTCAGCGCCAGCCACTGGCCGCTGCCGTCGGCATTGAACCTGGCGACATACAGCGTGCCATGGTCGAGCAGCTCGGCGTTTTCGCGCGCGCCGCCCTTGCGGATCCTGTCCCGGCTCACGAACTTGTAGATGTACTCGAAGCGCGAGTCTTCGCCCGAGTAGACGACGGCGCGGCCGTCCTTGGTCACGGCCACCGTGGCGCCTTCGTGCGCGGCGCGGCCCAGCGCCGTGCGCTTGACCGGGGTGGAACTGGCGTTGAACGGGTCGATCTCCACGATCCAGCCGAAGCGGTTGGGTTCGTTGGGGTTCTTGGTGGCGTCGAAACGTGCATCGTGCTCGGCCCAGCGGTAGCCGGCGGGCTCGCCCTTGCGCAGGCCCCAGCGGGCCTCGTGGGCGTTGGGGGCGTCCGGGCCCTTGAAGTAATTGATGAAGTTCTCTTCGCAGGTCAGGTAGGTGCCCCAGGGCGTGATGCCACTGGCGCAGTTGTTCATGGTGCCCAGCGGGCGCATGCCGGCGGGGTCGGCCGCGGTGCGCAGCAGGGCGTGGCCGGCGGCCGGGCCGCCAAAGACCATGGGCGTGCGCGCGGTGATGCGGCGGGCCCAGGGCGAGGGGCGCACGATATCCCACTGGCCGTCGGCCTTCTGCTCTACCTCGATGACCGAGACGCCGTGGGCGGCCTGGGCCTTGCGCACCTTCTCGGCCGTCCAGGTCTTCATGCCATCGGCATGCAGCAGGCCGTCGTCGGTGTACTCGTGGTTCATCACCAAGAGGCCCTGGCGGCTGCCTTCCTGCGCGTAGAAGTGGATGCCATCGTGGTGCATGCCGAGTTGCGCTTCCTGCTCGGCGGCGGTGTTGGAGCCGTCTTCCTTGAAGGCCGGGTTCTCGCCCGACAGGCCCACGGGATCACCCCAGGGCGCGATGATCTGGGCCACATAGCCCTCGGGCACGACGATGCGGTCGGCCGTGCCGATGGGCACGCTCTTGAACCCCAATAGCGGGCCGCTGGGGATGCCGGTACCGCTGGCGCAACCGGGCAGCGACACGGCGGCCAGCGGCGCCAGCAGCCCGCCGACGGCCGAGGCCAGGCCGCCGCCGAGCAGCGTGCGCCGGCGCAGCGCCGACACTTCGTGGATGCTCGGGTTGCCCGAGCGGTTGCTGTCTTCCATCGCGGCGAAGTCTTTGGCCATGAAAATCTTTCGGTGGGGGAGGGAGTCGGGGTTTGTTCTTGCCGGGCGGGAGACAATGCGTGCAGCGCCTGCGCTGCGGCCCCTGGCCGCACAGCCATGCCTGGGGCCAGCAGCTTAGGTTTCCAAGATGGCGGTTTGATGACAGGCATGTATGCCGGGGCAAGGGCCGACCGATCACCGAGAAGAAAACATGGAAGTCGAATTCAAGTTCAATATCCCGCCCCGGCGCCTGGCGGCCGTGAAGGCCGCGGCCCGGCGCGGTGCCTCCACCGCCATCCGGCTGGAGGCGCGCTACTTCGACACCGCCGACAAGGCGCTGTCCTCGCGCGGCATCGCCCTGCGCCTGCGCAACGAGGGCGGGCAGTGGGTGCAGACCGTCAAGGCCATGGGCGATGGCCCGCTGGACCGCGAGGAGCACAACGTCACCCTCGACACCCCGCCAGCGCTGGCACGCCCGGCCCTGCATGCGGGCACCAAGGCCGGCGAGCGCCTGCGCGAGGCGCTGGACAGCGCGCAGGGCCCGCTGCTGGAGACCTACCGCACCGAAATCGACCGCACCTTGCGCAACCTGGCCTTTCGCGGCGGTGTCGTCGAACTGGCGTTCGACTTCGGCCGCATCGTGGCCCATGGCGGCACGGCGCAGGAAAAGCAGGCGCCGGTGTGCGAGCTGGAGCTGGAACTCAAGGAGGGACCGGTGGCCGGGCTCGTCGAAGTCGCCACCCAGTGGGCGGCCCAGCATGGCCTGGTGCTGAACACGGTGTCCAAGGCCGAGCGCGGCGAGCGGCTCATGGCACCGCAATGGGCAAGGCCCGCTGCCAAGGCCCGGCCCATGGCCGCCGGCAGCCATAAAAAGCAGTTTCTCAAGGGTCCGAGACTGCAGCGCGCCGTGCTGGCCAATTGCCTGGCGCAAATCCTGGCCAATGCCAGCGAGATCGTGGAAGGCTCGGCCGGCGAAGAGCATGTGCACCAGTTGCGCATTGGCATCCGGCGCCTGCGCACGGCACTGCGCGAACTCGATGCGCTGGCGCCGGGCCGCTTCGATCCCGCCTGGGAGCCGCCGCTGGTCGACGTGTTCCGCCGCCTGGGCCAGCTGCGCGACCGGGAACAGGCCCTGGACACCATCGGTGCCGAACTGCGCGAGGCGGGGGCGCCGAAGTCGGCAGCCCCGCCTGCGGGCGCCAAGGCGTCGCCCCTCGCCATCGTCAGCACGCCTGCCTTCCAGGCCGTGCTGATCGGCCTGATGGGTTTCACGGCCCAGGCCCTTGCGGCCGAGGATGACGGCACATTGGGCGCAGCCAAGACGCGGCGGTATTTGCACAAGCGCCTGCAGGCGCTGCGCGCCAAGGTCCACCGGGATGCGCGCCGCTTCGAATCCCTGTCGGTCGAGGAGCAGCACCGCGTGCGCAAGCGCTTGAAGCGCCTGCGCTTCCTGGCCGAGTTCGTCGCACCGGCGCTCGAGGGCGGGGCGGACGATTTCCTGGCCAGCCTGCAGCCGGCCCTGTCCGCACTGGGCCGGCTCAATGACGAGCAGGTGGCCAGCGCGCTCTACCGCAGCATGGCAGCCCAGGACCCCAAGGCCTGGTTCGGCGTGGGCTGGCTCGCGGCGCGGCGCGGGCAGTCTGTCAAGGCCACGAAAAAGGCCCTCTCCCGGATGGGAGAGGGCCCGCGCTTTCGCAAGGTCTGAGCAGTGACCGTCAGGGCATGAGCAGGGCGTTGATGGCCTGCACGTCTTCGATGGTGAGAGTGCCGGCGGCCTGGCGCAGCTTGAGCGTGCCCAGCAGCACGTTGTAGCGCGCCTGGGCCAGGTCGCGCTTGGTCTGGAACAGCTGGCTCTGGGCGTTGAGCACGTCGATGTTGATGCGCACACCCACCTGGTAGCCCAGCTTGTTGGCGTCCAGTGCGCTCTGGCTCGAAGCCTCGGCCGCCTGCAGGGCCTGCACCTGGCCCTGGCCCGACTGCACGCCGAAGAAGGCGGCACGGGTGGCCTGGGCGACATTGCGGCGTGTGGTCTCCAGGTCGGCGCTGGCCTTCTCTTCGAGGGCCAGGGTTTCCTTGACGCGGTTTTGCACCGAGAAGCCGGCGAACAGCGGCAGATTGAGGGCCAGACCCAGGCTGGCGTTGTTGGTGCGGCTGTTGATGCCCGGCGCGGTGATGGTGCCCGTGGGGTTGCGCTGGATGTTGTAGCCGGCCTGCAGGTCCACCGTGGGCAGGTGGCCGGTTTCGGCCTTCTTGGTCTCCAGGCGCGCGATGTCCAGCGCAATCGCGGCCTGGCGCACGCCGGGCTGCAGCTCACGGGCGGTGTCCACCCAGGTGATCACGTTGTCGGGCTGCACGGGGGGCAACTGCAGCGGCAGGGCCAGGGGCTTGGGCTGGGTGCCGGTGATGCCCACCAGTTGGTCCAGCGCGAGCTTCTTCACGCGCAGGTCGTTCTCGGCCGCGATTTCCTGGGCAATCACCAGGTCGTAGCGGGCCTGGGCTTCGCGCGAGTCGGTCACGGTGGAGGTGCCGACCTCAAAGTTGCGCTTGGCCGAGGCCAGTTGCTCGGATACGGCGGCCTTTTGTGCCTGCACGAAGGTCAGCGTGTCCTGCGCGGCCAGCACGTCGAAGTAGGCCTGGCTCACGCGCACCAGCAGGTCCTGGCTGGCGGCGTCGAGCTGGGCCTGGGCCACGTCCACGCCGCGCTGGGCCTGTTCCAGGTTGATGCGGTTGGCCGGGCGGTACAGGGGCTGCGAGGCATTCACGCCCAGGGTCTGGGTGGTGGCGGTGCGCTCGATGGACGGGCGGCTCACGTCGGTGTTGGCGCGCGAGACGCCGGCCGACAGGCCGGCACTGGGCAACAGGCCGGCGCGGGCCTGGTCGGCGCGGCGGGCCGAGGCATCAAGCTGCAGCCGGGCCGACTGCCAGGCCGTGTCATAGGTGCGCGCAGACTCCAACAGCTCCGTCAGGCTCTGGGCCTGTGCGGGGGCGCACAAAGCAGCGCCCAGCGCCAGTGACAGGGGGAGTAGCCGGAACGATGTCATGGATGCCTTTCAGGAATATCTGCATGTCGGGTGGAACGAACGAGGGCGCGGGCCTCAGTAGCGCGGGACGGCCGGGTCGTTCTCATGCGACCAGGCGTCGATGCCACCGCTGATGTTGGCCAGCCGCTCAAAACCCTGTTGCTCCAGGAACGCCGCCACGCGCAGGCTGCGTGCCCCGTGGTGGCACAGGCAGGCGATGGGCGTGCCCGCGTCGCGGGCCGTGTCGAGTTCGGCCAGGCGGCCCGTGAGCTGCCCCATGGGGATGGCCACCAGCTCGAACCCGTCAGCGCGCACGCTGGCCGTCTGCAGTTCCCAGGGCTCGCGCACATCCAGCACCACGGGCCGGCTGCCAGCGGGGGCGGTGGCGAACCAGGCGGCGAGTTGGGCGGGGCGGATGTGCTCGATCATGCAAAAAACTCCAGAAAAGGCAGGTCAAAAAGTGAAGCCGGAGGGTTCAGGGAAGCCCACCAGGCGCGGCGCGATGGTGTCCCAGGGCGAAGTGGTCTCGAAACGCTCGCCGGTGCGGCGCGTCATGGTGAAACGCATCACGGGGTCGTTGCCCACGATGGCGCCCAGGCGACCACCGTCGCGCAGGTGCGAGAGCAGGGCAGCAGGCACTTCGGCCACCGAGCCGCTGAGCACGATCACGTCGAAGGGGCCATCGGTCGTACCGTTGGCGCCATCGGCCAGGCGGACTTCGGCGTTCTGCACACCGGCGCTGAGCAGGTTTTCGCGGGCCATCTCAGCCAGTTCGGGCACGATCTCGATCGACACCACCTGCTGGGCGCGGGCGGCCAGCAGCGCAGCCATGTAGCCCGAGCCGGAACCGATTTCGAGCACGCGGTCGGTGGGCCTGATCGCCAGGTCCTGCAGGATGCGGGCTTCCACGCGGGGCTGCAGCATGCTGTGGCCCAGGCGCACGGCGTCTTCGGCATCGCTGCCCAGGAGCGGCACCTCGATGTCCATGAAGGCCAGGCTGCGGTAGGCCGGCGGCACGAATTCCTCGCGGCGCACCACGGCCAGCAACTCCAGGATGTCGAAGTCGAGCACGTTCCAGGGGCGGATCTGCTGCTCGATCATGTTGTAGCGGGCCTGGGCGACGGGGTCGCTGGTGTTGGCAGACGTGTTCAGTGGCATGTTCATGGAAGTTCTCCGTGGGGCGGGTGTCAGGACAAACCCTCGATTTTACGGGCCTCGGGCGCCTTCTGACCGCGACCCATGCGCGCCAGGGCCCAGCGCGCCAGATCGTCCATGTAGCAATACACCACCGGCACCACCACCAGCGTGAGCAGCGAGGAGGTGATGACCCCCCCGATCACGGCCTGGCCCATGGGGGCGCGCTGCTCGGAACCCTCGGACAAAGCGAAGGCCAGTGGCACCATGCCGAAGATCATGGCCAGCGTGGTCATGAGGATGGGGCGCAGGCGCACGCGGGCGGCCAGCAGCAGGGCATCGGCCCGGGGCAGGCCGGGCACGGTGGCGCCGGTATCGTCGGTGTGCTCCTCGCGGGCGCGGATGGCGAAGTCCACCAGCAAAATGGCGTTCTTGGTCACCAGGCCCATGAGCATCACCACGCCGATGATGGAGAACATCGACAGCGTGGAGCGGAACATCATCAGCGCCAGCACCACGCCGATCAAGGTGAGCGGCAGCGAGGTCATGAGCGCCAGCGGCTGCAAGAAGCTGCGGAACTGGCTGGCCAGGATCATGTAGATGAAGACGATGGCCAACACCAGCGCCGAGATGGCGTAGCCGAAGGATTCGGCCATGTTCTTGGTGGAGCCGCCGAACTGGTAGCGGTAGCCGGGCGGAAAGTTCACGCTTTCCAGTGCCGTCTTGATGTCCGCCGACACCTCGCCGGCCGAGCGCTGCGAGACATTGGCGTTGATGGCCACCTCGCGCGTCAGGTCGCGGCGGTTGATCTGGTTGGCGCCGGTCGACTCGGTCACGCTGGCCACCTGGTTCAGGCGCACGATGCGCGTCGTGCCATCGGCGGCGCTCATGGCAAAGGGCAGGCGCTCCAGGTCCTGCGGGGCGGTGCGGGCTTCGGGCGCCAGGCGCACGTTCACGTCATAGGTCTGGTCGTCGGGCGCGCGCCAGTTGCCCACCGTGGTGCCGGCCACCAGGGTGCGCAGCGATGCCGCCATCTGCGCTACCGACAGGCCCAGGTCCGAGGCCGCGTCGCGCTTGATATCGAGGGCGATCACCGGCTTGTTGGGCTTGGCGCTGGTATCGAGGTCCACCAGGCCGGGGATGCCGCGGATCTTCGCGGTCACGGTGGCCGTCAGTCGCTCCAGTTCCTGCAGGTCGGGGCCCTGCAGCGAGAACTCCACCTGCTTTTGCCCGCCCACGGCGTCGAGCAGGCCCACGTGCGTGACGGTGATGCCGGGCACGGTCTTCAGGCGCTCGCGCAACACGTCGGACATGGCGTCCACGCTGCGGCTGCGGTCCTTGCGGTCCACCAGGCGCACGTAGATGTTGGCGTAGATCTTGCCCTGGGCGTTGCCGGTGTTGATGGTGGACAGCGTGTAGCGCACCTCGGGCAACTCGTGCAGGATGGCCTCCACCTGGGCCGCCTTGGCCTCGGTGGCCTCCAGTGACGAGCCCACGGGGGTGTAGAAATTGATCGAGGTCTCGGAGAAATCCGCCTTGGGCACGAACTCGGTGCCCAAGAGCGGCACCATGAAGATGCTCAGCACGAAGATGGCCAGCGCAATCGCCATGGTGGTCAGCTTGTGTACCAGCGACCAGCGCAGGATGTGCTGGTAGCCCTCGGCCAGGGCGTCGGTGGCGCGGTCGAACCAGCCCGTGATGCGGCCGATGGTCTTGTCGTAGAAGGTGACCGGCGTGGTCTTCTGGCCATGGCTGTGGATGCTCGGGTCATGCCAGATGCTCGACAGCATGGGATCGAGCGTGAAGCTCACGAACATCGAGATCATCACCGCCGCGACGATGGTGATGCCGAACTCGTGGAAGAACTTGCCGATGATGCCGCCCATGAAACCGATGGGCATGAACACCGCCACGATAGACAGGGTGGTGGCCAGCACCGCCAGACCGATTTCCTGCGTGCCGTCCATGGCCGCGTTGTAGGCGGACTTGCCCATCTGCACGTGGCGCACGATGTTCTCGCGCACCACGATGGCGTCGTCAATCAACAGGCCCACGCACAGGCTCAGCGCCATCAGCGTGATCATGTTGATGGTGAAGCCGAACATGTTCATGAACAGGAAGGTGCCGATCAGTGCGATGGGCAGCGTCAGGCCGGTGATCACGGTGGAGCGCCAGGAGTTCAGGAACAGAAAGACGATCAGCACCGTGAGGATGGCGCCCTCGATCAGCGTCTGGCGCACGTTGTTCACCGCCACGCGGATCGGGCGGGCGCTGTCGCCGATGGTCTCCAGGCGCACACCGGGCGGCAGCTGGTTGCGCAGCTCGACGACGGCGGCGTTCAGGCCGTCCACCACCTCGATGGTGTTCTCGCCCTGCGACTTCTGCACCGACAGGAGCAGCGTGCGCTGGCCGTTGTACAGCGCCAGGCTCTCCACTTCCTGCGCGCCGTCGTTGACGCGGGCGACCTGGTCCAGGCGCACCGGGGCGCCGTTCTTGCGCGCCACGATGATGCGGCCGAAGTCCTCGGGGCGCTCCATGCGCGCGTCGATCTGCACTACGCGCTCCTGCGCCAGCGAGCGGATGGCGCCCACGGGCAGGTCCTGGTTCTCGTTGCGCACGGCAGTGGCCACCTGGTCGGGCGTGACGCCGAAGGCCTCGAGCGCCTGCGGGTTCAGATAGATGTTGATCTCGCGCTTGGTGGCGCCCACCAGGTTCACGGCGCCCACGCCGCGCACGTTCTCCAGGCGCTTTTTCAGGATCTGCTCGGCCCAGGTGGTCAGCTCCACCGCGCTGCGCGTGGGGCCGCCGGCGGAGGCATCGGGCAGCACGGCCAGCGACCACACGGCCCGGCTGGCGGGGTCGAAGCGCAGCACGCGCGGCTCCTTGACCTCGGTGCGCAGCAGGGGGCGCACGGTGGCCACCTTCTCGCGCACGTCCTCGGCGGCCTTGCGGCCATCGATGTGCAGCTGGAACTCGATGATGACGACGGCCATGCCCTCGTAGCTGCGCGAGGTCAGGGCGTTGATGCCGGCGATGGAGTTGACGCCTTCCTCGATCTTTTTGGTGACCTCGCTCTCGACGATCTCGGGCGAGGCGCCGGGGTAGTCCACCGTGACCACCACCACCGGAAAGTCGATGTTGGGGAACTGATCGACCTTGAGCCGCTGGTAGGAGAACAGGCCCAGCACCACGATGGCGAGCATCACCATGGTGGCGAACACCGGGTTCTTGAGACTGACCTTGGTGAACCACATGGCGGGTCAGGGCGCGGGGCGCGATGCGGTGGCCGGGGCGGAAGGCGCTGCAGTGGGAGCCGCCGCCGTGGTGACGGCCGTGCCTTCGCGCAACTGGCCCATGCGGCCAGAAACCACCACCGTGCCTTCGGGCGCGCCGTCGATGGCGACCAGGGTCTGGCCATCGACCACGGCGCGTGCGCCGGTCTTGACGGACAGGTAGACCACCTTGCCGTCCCGCACGGTCTGGATGTAGGGCGCGGGCTTGTCGGTGCGCACTGCGTCGAGCGGCACGGCCAGCACGTCGGCGCGGCCGGTATCGAGCAGGCCCTGCACGAACAGGCCCTGGCGCAGCGCGGGTGCTCCGCGGTTCTGCGCAATGGCCAGGTACACCGGCACGGTACGGCTGCCGGCCTGGGCGCTGGGGTTGATGCGGGCCACGGTGGCCACCACGGGCTCGGTGCTGCCTTCGATCTGCAACTGGGCCTTCTGGCCCACGCGCACGGCCAGCGAGTCGGCCGGGCTCAGCAGGGCTTCGAGCTCCAGGCGCGACAGATCGACCACCTCCAGCACACGGCCGTCGATGGGCATGCGCTCGCCAGGCTGGGCCAGGCGCTGCGATACCTGGCCGGTGATGGGGCTGCGCAGCACCGTGTCGTCCAGCGACTTTTTGGCCACATCGGCGGCAGCCAGCGCCGCACGGTAGGTGGATTGGGCCGATTCCAGGCTGGCCTGCGAGGTGACGAGGGCCGTGGCCGAGATGAAGCCCTGGTTCACCAGGGCCTGGTTGTTGGTGACCGTGCGCTGGTTGATGTCCACCTGCGCCTTGGCTGCGTCGGCCTGCTGCTGCGCCTGGCGCAGGCGCGCCTGGGATTCGGTGGCCTCGATGCGGGCCAGCACCTGGCCGGCGCGCACGCTGTCGCCTTCGCGCACCGTCAGGCCCTGCAGTTCACCCGCCACCCGCGCCTTGACCATGGCCGATTCGGTGGCGCGCAGCGAGCCGGACACGGGCACGCCCAGCACCAGGCTCCTGCGCTGCACGCCCACCAGTTCGCTGGCGGCCAGTTGCAAGGGCGCCTCGGCGCGCTGGGTGGCCGCTTGCGCCAGGGCTTTTTGCTGCGCCTGGCGTGCGGCCATGGCGCGCCAGGCGCCACCGCCCACCAGCACGACGACGGCGGCCGCAGCCAGCCAGGGAATCCAGCGTTTCATGGGTCAGGCCGCAGAAGAAGAAAGGGGAGGGGCGGAGAGGGTGGGGGCGAAAGGCCCTGTGTCCGGGCGGGCGCACAGGCCGTAGAGCACATTGTCCACCTGCGCATCGATGAACTTCTCGGGCCCGAGCTCCAAGGCATCGGGCATGCAGGCGCCCATGGAGTGCTTCCACAGCATCAGGAAGATGATCGGTGCCATCACCACATGCACGGCGTAGTCGAGGTTCACGGGACGGAATTCGCCCCGGTCGATGCCGCGGCGCAGGATGCGGCGCACCAGGTCCTGCCCTGGCCGTATCACCTCCTGCTGGTAGAAGACGGTGATCTCGGGGAAATTCTGGGACTCGCTGAACATCAGCTTGGTGATGCCCGAGGCCTTGGTGGCGCCGATGCGCTCCCACCAGACCTGGTAGCAGTGGCGCAGCAGCTCGCCGGTCGTGCCTTCGAAGGTTTCGAGCTCATGGCTCCACTCCTCGAAGCGGCCGGCGATGTTCTGGCGCACCACGGCCTTGAACAGCTCTTCCTTGCTCGGGAAGTAGAGGAACAGTGTGCCCTTGGACACCCCCGCGCGCGCCGCCACATCATCCACCCGAGTGGCGGCGAAGCCTTTTTCGACGAACAGGTCGAGCGCGGCCTCCAGCAGTTCGCCGGGGCGCGCTTCCTTGCGGCGTTCACGCTTGGTACCGGCAGAAGGGGTGGTGGGGGCAGTGCTCAAGGGGCTTTCTAGTTAATGACTGACTGGTTAGTAATATAGCAAGCGCATGTGTCGGCGTCAATTCAACGGAGTCCGCGGCCACGAAAAAAGCCACGTTTGCATGGGTGTGCGGGTAAACCCCGGGGTTCCGGTGCGGGTGCCCGGCCCTCGCCACGAACTGCCCGCCGATTCACCCTCCCCAAGGCGGTGCGAATTCCCTCGCAAGCCCCATAAGCGTGCGTACAGGCGCTCTAAAAATGGGAGCGCCAAGATGGGTGCGGCGCCGGGGCGCAAATGTCCTTAAAACAGGACCAAATCGACTCAAATGTCTCATTGACAGGACATTAGAGATATTCGACCATGAATCCATGTCGCCCAATCTGCCATTGCCCAAGTACCACCAGATCTACCTGGTGCTGCGCGAGCAGCTGCAGGAAGGGCGCTTCGCTGCCGGCCTGCCCGGCGAGCTGGCGCTGATGCAGCAGTTCTCCGTGGCCCGCGTCACCGTGCGCCGCGCGCTGGAGCTGCTGCAGGGCGAAGGGCTGATCTCGCGCGAACCCGGCCGGGGCACCCGTCCCGTGGTGCCGGTGGATGCCGGGCCGCAGGGCGCACAGGGCCACCCGCACAGCAACCGCGCCCAGCTCACCGGTCTGCTCGAAAACCTGGTCAGCATGGGCCTGCGCACCTCGGTGAAGGTGCTCGACGTGGAGACGGTGACCGCCTCGCGCGCCGTGGCGGGGGCCCTGCAGATCGCCGTGGGCGACTCGGTGCAGAAGGCGGTGCGGGTGCGCAGCACGCGCGAGGGCCCGCTGTCGCACATCACCACCTACGTGCCGGCCGACATCGGCCGCCAGTTCGGGCGCCGCGAGCTCGCGCGCAAGCCCATCCTGGTGCTGCTGGAGGAGTCGGGCGTGAAGGTGGGCCGCGCCCACCAGACCATTTCCGCCAAGCTGGCCGATGCCGTGGTGGCCCGCCACCTCGACGTCTCGGTGGGCTCGGCCCTGCTGGCAGTGCGCCGCCTGATCCTGGACGACCAGGAGCGCCCGGTGCAGTGGCTGCACGGCCTGTACCGGCCGGACCGCTACGAGTACGAGATGCAGCTGTCGCGCGTGGGCAGCATCGACGCCAAGGTCTGGGTCAGCAAAGAGCTGTCGGCCCAGTTCCACTGAATGAATACAACAACCGCTTCGACCATCCCCCAAGGAGTACGCCCATGAGTAACCGCCGCCATTTCCTATCCCAGTCGGCCGTCGCCGCATCGGCCCTGGCCTTCCCCCTGGTGGGCGGCGCACAGGCCAAGGCGGTCAAGGTGGGGGTGCTGCACCCGGTGACGGGGGCGCTGGCCTACTCGGGCCAGCAGTGCCGCGAAGGCGCGACGATGGCCATCGAGGACATCAACAAGGCCGGGGGCATCAAGTCGCTGGGCGGCGCCAGGCTCGAGGCGCTGCTCGGCGATGCGCAATCCCAGCCCCAGGCCGGCGCGGCCGAGGTGGAGAAGATGAACGAGGCCGGCGTATCCGCAGTGGTGGGGGCGTTTGCCTCGGCCATCTGCCTGGCGACCACGCAGGCCGCCGCCAAGTACAACCTGCCGCACATCGTCGATGTGGGCGTGGCCGACCAGATCGTGGAGCGCGGGTTGAAGAACACCTTCCGCTTCGGCCCGGGCTACAAGAAATGCGCCGAAACCGCGGTGGCCAACCTGCACGTGCTCAACACCGCGGCCGGCAAGCCCGCCAAGACGGTGATGATCATCCACGAGGAGTCGCTGTTCGGCTCGGGCACGGCCCAGTTGCTGGCGCGCGAGCTGCCGGGCTACGGCTACGAGGTCAAGGAGGTCGTCAAGCACGCCAACCCGACGCGCGACTTCAACAACATCGTGCTGCGCATGAAGGCGATCAATCCCGACATCGTGATCCCCGCCAACTACTACAACGAGTACGCGCTGCTGGTGCGCACCATGCAGCAGCAAAAGGTTACCCCGAAGGCCATTTACTCGGTGCTGGGCGGTGCCGCGTCGAGCTACAAGTTCGTCAAGGAGTTTCCGGACGCGGCCAACGGCATCATCGACTGCAATCACTGGTTCAACCCCAAGGACAAGCGGGCGCAGGACCTCAAGAAGCGGGTGGAAGCCAAGGGCCTGTTCTTCAGCTACGAGCTGTTCATGACCTACACGTCCATGTGGCTGCTGGCCGATGCGCTGGAGCGCGCCAAATCGGTGGACCGCGCCGCCATCATCGACGCGCTGGAGAAGAGCACCTTCTCTGACCACATCATGCCGTACGGTGCCACGAAGTTCGTGGCCGGGCAGAACCAGGGTGCCCAGCCGCTCATGACCCAGGTGCTCAAGAACGACATCAAGGTCATCATCCCGCGCGACTACCGCGAAGCGGACCCGCTCTTCCCGCTGAAGGCCTGAGAGCCCAAGACCATGCCTGAATCTCTGTTTCCGGCGCCAGAAAGCCTGGCGCCAGGCTACGCCTTTGCCTGACATGCCGCAGACCCCGCACCCATGTTCGAGCTCAGCATCCTCTTCCCCTCGGTCCTCAACGGCCTGACGACCGGCGCGGTCTACGCGCTGATTGCGCTGGGCCTCACGCTGATCTACGGCGTGCTGCACATCATCAACTTCGCGCACGGCGCGTCGCTGATGCTGGCGCTGTACGCCGTCTACCTGCTCAAGCAGCACTGGGGGATCGACCCCTACCTGGCGCTGCCCATCCTCGTGCCCGGCATGTTCGCCCTGGGCTATGGGCTGCAGCGCGTGGTCATCAACCGCGCCAGCCATGGCAAGGACGAGAACATCCTGCTGGTCACGCTGGGCATCTCCATCGTCATGGAGAACCTGGCGCTGCTGTTCTTCAAGTCCGACACGCGCACCATCGAGACGGCCTACACCCTCACCACCGTGGCCATCGGCCCGGCCATGATCGCACTGCCCAAGCTGGTGTCGTTTGCCGGGGCGCTGGTGGTCTCGGGCCTGCTGCTGTGGATCGTCGGGCGCACCGACCTGGGCCGGGCCATCCGCGCCGTGGCGCGCGAAAAGCACGGCGCCAAGCTCATGGGCATCCATGTGGACCATGTCTACGCCATGAGCTTCGGCATCGGCCTGGCCTGCCTGGGGGCGGCCGCCTGCTTCCTGCTGCCGGCCTACTACGTCAACCCGCAGGTGGGCAGCGGCTTCGTGCTGGTGGCCTTCACCATCGTCGTGCTCGGCGGCATGGGCAGCTTTGCCGGGGCGCTTGTGGGCGGGTTGCTGATCGGGGTGGTGGAATCGCTCGGCGGCCTGTTCCTCGGTGAATCATTGGGGCAGATCGGCATCTTCGCCATCTTCATCGCCGTCTTGCTGTTTCGCCCGCAGGGCCTTTTTGGAGCCCGGCAGTGAACAAGCAACTTTGGGCCATTGGCCTCTTCGCGCTGGCTGTCGCAGCCCTCACGGGCTGGTCCGACTCCGGCGTGCTGCTCAACTTCGTGATGATGGCGCTGTATGCGGCCTTGCTGGCGCAGGCCTGGAACATCCTGGGCGGTTTCGGCGGGCAGTTCTCGTTCGGCCATGCGCTGTTCTTCGGCACGGGCGCCTATATCCAGGCCATTGCACAGATGCAGGGCGGCATCAATGCCTGGCTGGCCCTGCCCATGGCGGTGGCCGGCGGCGCCCTGGTGGGTTTGTTCGTGGGCGGGCTGTCGTTCCGCTACGGGCTCAAGGGCTCGTATTTCGCGCTGGTCACGCTGGCGTTCGCCGAGGTGTTCCGCATCCTGGCGCTGTCGGTGCCCTTCACCGGCGCGGGCGTGGGTCTGATGCTGCCGCTCAGGGAGTCGCTGGGCAACATGCAGTTCGGCTCGCGCAAGGGCTATGTATTCCTCATCCTGGCGCTGGTCACCCTGGCGCTGCTGGTGAGCTGGTGGCTGCGCAACTCGCGCTTCGGCGCCTGGCTGCAGGCCGTGCGCGACAACGAGGATGCGGCGCGCGCCATCGGCGTCAACCCGTTCACGGTGAAGATGGGCGCCATCGCGCTCTCGGGCGGCTTCATGGGCGCGGCGGGGGCGTTCTACGTGCAGGTGTTCCAGTACATCGACCCGGGCATCGCCTATGGGTCGGTGACCTCGGTGGAGGCCCTGGTGGCGGCCATCGTGGGGGGCATCGGCACCATCTGGGGGCCGGTGCTCGGCGCGCTGGTGCTGCATGTGCTGGCCGACCTCACGCGCAACCTGTTCGGCCAGTTGCCGGGGATCAACATGGTGATCTACGGCGTGGTGCTGGTGCTCATCGTCATGTTCCTGCCGCGCGGCATCGCGGGCCTGGGCCAGTCGGTGGTGGACCTGTGGAAACGTTCGGGAGGCCGCCATGGCCAATGAGCTGCTGACCCTCACAGGGCTGGGCAAGTCGTTTGGCGGCCTCAAGGCGGTGCAGAACGTCAGCCTCACGGTACCCGAAGGCTCGCTGACCGCGCTGATCGGCCCCAATGGCGCCGGCAAGACCACGCTGTTCGCGCTGATGACCGGTTTCGTGAAGCCGGACTCGGGCACGGTGCAGTTCGCCGGGCGTGACATCACCGGCCAGGCGCCGCACCTCAATGCCCGCCTGGGCATGGCGCGCACCTTCCAGATCGTGCAGCCCTTTGCGGCCCAGACCGTGCGCGAGAACATTGCCGTGGGCGCGCACCTGCACGAGCCGCGCCGCGCGTCCGCCCTGGCGCTGGCCACCGAGGTGGCGGCGCGCGTGGGCCTGTCGGCCCAGCTCGACAAGCCTGCATCCGACCTCACGGTGGCCGGGCGCAAGCGGCTGGAGCTGGCGCGCGCGCTGGCCACCCGGCCGCGCCTCTTGCTGCTCGACGAGGTGCTGGCCGGCCTCAACCCCCAGGAGATTGCCGAAATGATTCCCGTGGTGCGCGGCATTGCAGAGGGTGGTGTGACGGTGCTGATGATCGAGCACGTGATGCAGGCCGTGATGAACCTGGCCGAGCACGTGTGGGTGCTGGCCCAGGGCCAGCTGATCGCCGAGGGCAACCCCGCCGCGGTGACGTCCGACGAACGCGTGATCGAGGCCTACCTGGGCCATGGCACGGCGGCGCGCTTGCGCGCCGCGGCCGCGAAGGAGGCCGCATGAGCACGGCTCCGCTGCTCGATATTGCCGGCCTGCGCGGCGGCTATGGCCGCGTGGAGGTGCTGCGCGGGGTGGACCTGCAGGTGAACCCCGGCGAGACCGTGGCCCTGCTGGGCAGCAACGGCGCGGGCAAGTCCACGCTGAACAACGTGGTCTGCGGCATCTACCCGGCCTGGGCCGGGCGCGTGGCCTTCGGTGGAGCCGACCTGAGCGGGGCCCACTACACGGCGGTCGTCAAGGCCGGGCTGATCCAGGTGCCCGAGGGGCGCAAGATCTTCCCCAACCTGAACGTGCTCGAAAACCTGTCGCTGGGCAGCTTCTCGCGCGCCCGCGAGCGCCGGGCCGAGAACATCGACAAGGTGTTCGCCACCTTCCCGCGCCTGAAGGAGCGCACCACCCAACTGGCCGGCACCATGAGCGGCGGCGAGCAGCAGATGCTGGCCATCGGCCGCGGCCTGATGGCCGAGCCGCGCCTTTTGATCCTGGACGAGCCCTCGCTCGGCCTGTCGCCCCTGCTGGTCGAAGAGATGTTCGGCCTGATCCGCCAGTTGCGCTCCACGGGCCTGGCCGTGCTGCTGGTGGAGCAGAACGTCGGCCAGTCCCTGGAGATCGCCGACCGTGCCTATGTGATGGAGAACGGGAGCATCCGCTTTTCGGGTGCCCCTGATGAACTGCTGCGCAGCGACGAACTGCGCCGGGCCTACCTGGGCCTTTGACAAGGAGACAAGCCCATGACGATTCCACGCCGAAACCTGCTGCTGGCCTTGCCCGCGGTGCTGCCCTTGGGCCATGCGCTGGCCCAGAGCGCCCCCATCCGCATCCTCGTGGGTGCGCCCGCTGGCGGCTCCACCGACACCCTGGCGCGCAACCTGGCCAGCGAGATGGGGCGCCAGCTTGGCCGCACCGTGGTGGTGGAAAACCGTCCGGGCGCCGGTGGCAATATCGCGGCCGATGCGGTGGCCAAGGCCGTGCCCGACGGCAACACGCTGCTCATGAGCTTCACCAGCCACGCGATCAACGCCAGCCTCTACCCCTCGCTGCCGTTCGACCCCATCAAGGACTTCACGCCGCTGACCTGCGTGGCCACCTCGCCCTCGATCCTGGTGGCCAACCCCTCGGTGCCGGCCAAGGACGTGCGCGAGCTGATCGCGCTGGCCAAGGCGCGGCCGGGCAAGCTCAATTTCGCCATCGGTGCCGTGGGCTCCTCCCTGCACCTGGCCGGCGATGCGTTCAAGATGCAGTCGGGCGCCTACATCGTCAACATTCCCTACCGGGGCACGGCGCCGGCGCTGCAGGACGTACTGGCCGGGCAGGTGGAGCTGATGTTCGCCGCCGTGGGCAACGCCCAGGCGCAGGTGCGGGCGGGCAAGCTGCGCGCGCTTGGCGTCACCAGTGCCCGGCGCCTGCCGGCCTTCCCGGACGTGCCCGCCATCGCCGAGGTGTTGCCGGGCTACGAATCGAGCGCCTGGTTCGGCCTGTTCGGGCCCGGGAACATGGCCCCCGAGCTGGCCAAGCGCCTGAGCGATGCAGCCCGCCAGGCCATCGCCACGCCCGAGGTGAAAAAGCGCCTGGAGACCGAAGGCGCCGTGCCCGTGGGCAACAGCCCCGAGGAGTTCGCGCGCTTCGTGCAGGCCGAGATCCCGCGCTGGGCCAAGATCGTGCGTTTTGCCGGAGCCAAGCCCGAATGAGCTCCCCGCCCAGCACCCTGGCACAGAAGCTGGTGGCCCGCGCGAGCGGGCGCACCGGCCTGGCGCCGGGGGACATCGTCAACTGCAAGGTGGACCTGGCCATGTTCCACGACTCGTCCGGTCCGCGGCGCCTCAAGCCCATGCTCGACGAGCTGGGCGCCACCATCTGGGACAAGTCGCGTGTGGTCTTGGTCATGGACCATTACCTGCCCGAGCGCGACGAGGAGTCGCGCCGCATCGTGCGCATCGCGCGTGACTGGGCGCGTGAGCAGGCCTTGCCCCATGTGTACGACGGCCAGGGCATCTGCCATGTGGTGGTGCCGCAGCACGGCCACATCCGCCCTGGCATGTTCTGCGTGGGGGGCGATTCGCATTCGCCCACAGGCGGGGCTTTCGGTGCCTACATGTTCGGCATCGGCAGCACCGAGATGCTGGGCGTGGTGGTCACCGGCGAGATCTGGCTGCGCGTGCCGCACACCCTGCAGATGCATTGGAGTGGAAAGCTCGCCACTGGCGTGACCGCCAAGGACATGATGCTGCACTTGATCGGCCGTTTCGGCATGAACGGTGGCCAGTACCAGGCCGTGGAGTTTGCCGGCCCGGCCGTGCAGGCCCTGTCGATGCAGGAGCGCATGACGCTCTCGAACATGAGCGCCGAGCTGGGCGCCCAGGCCGGCCTGATTGCCCCCGACGCCACCACGCGCGACTGGCTGGCCGCCCACGGCGTGCCCCTGGCGGATCTGCAAGACCTGGATGCCTGGGCGACCGACCCCGGCGCACCGCTTACCCGCCATGATTTCGACGCCGACACCCTGGCCCCCCAGGTGGCTGCGCCCCACAGCCCCGCCAATACCGCGGCGGTGGGCCAGCATGCGGGCACGCGCATCGACGTGGCCTACATCGGCGCCTGCACGGGCGCCAAGCTCGACGACCTGCGCGCTGCCGCCCGCGTGCTGCGCGGCCAGCGCGTGGCCAGCGGGGTGCGCCTGATGGTGGCACCCGCGAGCCAGCAGGACCAGGCAGCCGCGCGGGCCGAAGGCGTGCTGCAGGTGCTGGAGGACGCGGGCGCCGAGCTGTTCCCGACCACCTGCGGCGCCTGCGCCGGCTATGGCGATAGCGTGGGCGACGGCACCACCGTGATCTCCAGCACCGCGCGCAATTTCAAGGGGCGCATGGGCTCGGCCACGGCCCAGGTGTACTTGGCCTCGCCCTACACCGTGGCCGCCTCGGCCCTCCAGGGCCGGATTGCCGACCCGCGCGAGGTGCTGGCATGAGCGCCGCACTGCACAGGGTCTGGAAGCTCGGTGCCGACATCGACACCGACGTGCTGGCCCCGGGCCACGCGATGAAGCACGGTATCGACGTGCTGGCGCGCCACTGCCTCGAATCGGTGCGCCCGGACTTCGTGGGCGGCGTGTACCAGGGCGACGTGATCGTGGCCGGCCCCAATTTCGGCATCGGCTCCTCGCGCGAGCAGGCGGCCGCGGTGCTGGTGCGGCTCGGCATCGTGGCGGTCATCGCCCCCTCGTTCAGCGGCCTGTACTTTCGCAACGCCTTCAACCTGGGCCTGCTGCTGCTGACCTGCCCAGAGGCAGACCAGGTGGGCGAGGGTGCGCAGATCGCCCTCGACTGGCAGGCCCCTGCGGTGATCACTGCGGATGGCACGCGCCTGGCGTGCGATCCGATTCCCCCGTTTCTCATGGACATGGTGCGCGCTGGCGGTCTGATGAACCAGCTGCGCACCCGATTTGGCAAGGAGGCCTTGAATGGCTGAACAGACAACCACCAGCAGCAGCATGGACCCCGTGACCCTCGCGGTGCTGCGCGGCCGGCTTGAGCAGATTGCCGACGAGATGGACGCCACGCTGTACCGCAGCGCGTTCAACCCCATCATTGCCGAGGCGCACGACGCCTGCCACGGCCTGTACGATGCCACGAGCGGCGACACCCTGGTGCAGGGCAAGTCGGGCCTGCCGGTGTTCGTGGGGGCCATGGCCTTCGCGGTGCGCGCGGCCATGCGCATCGCCGCCGGGCGCGGGGGCATGGCACAGGGCGATACCTGGCTGTTCAACGACCCGTACGAGGGCGGCACGCATGCCAACGACTTCAAGCTGGTGCGGCCGTTCTTTCGCGGTGGCAGGCTCTACTGCTTTCTGGCGTCTGCAGCCCACTGGCACGACGTGGGCGGCAACGTGCCGGGCAACTACAACCCGGCTGCGACCGAGTGCTGGCAGGAGGCGGTGCAGATACCGCCGGTGCGCATCGTGCGCGGCGGCGCGCTCGACGAAGACGTGCTGGCCATCCTGAAAGCCAACACCCGCCTGCCCGACAGCCTGTGGGGCGACCTCAACGGCCAGCTCTCGGCCCTGGACCTGGGCGAGCGCCGCCTGCACGACCTGCTCGACCAGTATGGCGATGCGGTGGTGCTGCAGGCCATGGGCGAGCTGCGCACGCGCGCTGTCAGGCTGATGCGCTCGCACATCGCAGCGCTGCCCGATGGGCGCTACAGCTTCAGCGACATGCTGGACAACGACGGCGTGAAGGACGAGGCGCTGACCATCGCCCTGGACATGACCGTGCAGGGCGACCGGCTCACGCTCGACTTCTCGCGCACCTCACCCCAGTGCACCGGTCCAGTCAATATCTCGCGCGCCACGGCCATCGCGGCCTGCTACGTGGCGCTCAAGCACTTGTTTCCCGACGTGCCGGCCAATGCCGGCGTGCTCGACGCGGTGGACTTCGTGCTGCCTGATGGCCTGGTGATCAGCGCCGCGCGTCCGCGCCCGGTGGGTGGCTACACCGAGACCATTTTGCGCATGATCGACGTGATTTTCAGCGCCACGGCCCTGGCCGCGCCAGAACGGGCCATGGCCCAGGCCTACGGCACCATCAATGCGCTCTCGATCGCCGGTCACCGCACCGATGCCGCCCGCAAGGGCCAGCGCTGGGTGATGTTCAGTTTTTTCGGCGGGGGGCACGGCGGGCATTCGGACGGCGATGGCATGAGCCATGGCAATGCGCCCATCTCCACGGCGACCATTCCGCCGCTGGAGATCCTGGAGGCAGCCTACCCCGTGCGCTTCACCCAGTGGGCGCTGCGCCCAGGCTCGGGCGGCGACGGCCAGCATCGGGGCGGCCTGGGGGCCATCTATGAAATCGAGTTGCTGGAGCAGGATGCCGAGGTCTTCATCTTCGGCGAGCGCGGCAAGGCTGCGCCCCAGGGCATTGCCGGGGGCGGGGAGGCTGCCATGAACGTCTTCAGCTACGAGAACGCGGGCACATGGAAGGTGCCGCCCATGCGTTCCAAGATGATCGGCATCCGGCTGCAAAAGGGCGAGCGCGTGCGGCTGGAGACACCCGGTGGAGGAGGCTACGGCGTGCCTGCGGCACGGTCAGCCGCAGCGCGCCAGAGCGATGAGGCGATGGGTTATGTAGTGGCGGACAACAGCGCAGCAGCAGTGAAAGGCGCAGCATGAGCGGCAAGGCTTCCTTTGTGGTGGGGGTGGACGTGGGTGGCACCTTCACCGATCTGTTCGTGCTCGACGAGGCCGATGGCAGTGCGCGCATCGTCAAGGTGCCTTCGACCCGGGGGGAGGAGGCGCGCGGCTTCATGAACGGCGTGGCGCGCGTGGCGGATTCGGCGGCGGCCATTGCCACCATCGTGCATGGCACGACGGTGGGCACGAATGCGCTGCTGGAGCGTAAGGTGGCGCGCACCGGCATCATCACCACGCGCGGCTTTCGCGACGTGCTGGAGATGCGCCGGCGCGACCGGCCCCAGACCTGGGGCCTGCGCGGCAGCTTCGAGCCCATCGTGCCGCGCGACCTGCGCCTGGAGGTGGACGAGCGCGTGCTGGCCGACGGCACGGTGCACACGCCGGTCGACCTGGACCAGGTGAAAGCCCAGGCCCAGGCATTGCTCGATGCCGGCTGCGAGGCGGTCTGCGTGTTCTTCATCAACACCTACGCCAACCCGGCCAACGAGCAGGCGGCCGTGGCCGCCGTGCGCAGCCTCTGGCCCAACCCGCATGTCACGGCGGCCAGTGAGGTGCTGCCCGAGATCCGCGAGTTTGAGCGCTGCTCGACCGCCACGCTCAATGCCGCCCTGCAGCCCGTGGTGGGCAGCTACCTGGAGCGGCTGGAGGGCGACCTGCGCGGCCAGGGCTTTGCGGGCGAGCTGCTCATCGTGCAGAGCAATGGCGGCGTGATGTCGCGCCAGACGGCGTGCGATGTGCCTGTGCGCACGGCGCTGTCGGGCCCGGCGGCGGGCGTGATCGCCTGCGCGGCCATTGCGCGGGCGGCGGGCTTTCCCGATGCGATCACGGGCGACATGGGCGGCACTTCGTTCGACGTGTCGCTGGTCGCAGGCGGCGAGGCGGCCCTGGCGGCGCAGACCTCCATCGAGTTCGGCATGGTGGTGCGCTCGCCCATGATCCAGATCGAGACCATCGGCGCGGGCGGCGGCTCCATCGCCTCGGTGGACGCCAGCGGCATGCTGCAGGTGGGTCCCGAGTCGGCCGGCAGCGTGCCGGGCCCCGCCTGCTACGGGCGCGGCAACACCCGGCCCACGGTGACGGATGCCAATGTGCTGCTGGGCCGCATCGCAGCCGACCGCCCTTTGGGCGGTGGCCTGCTCGCGGCCATGGATGCCGGCAAATCCCGCGAGGCCATCGAAACCCACGTGGCCCAGCCCCTGGGCCTGGAGGTGATGGCGGCGGCCGAGGCCATCCTCACCGTGGCCAATGCCAAGATGGCCGGCGCCGTGCGCGTGGTGTCCATCGAGCGCGGGCACGATCCGCGCCAGTTCGCCTACATGCCCTTCGGCGGCGGTGGCGCCCTGCATGTCTGCGCCATGATGCGCGAGGTGGGCGTGGGCACGGGCATCGTGCCGCGCTACCCCGGTGTCACGTCCGCGCTGGGCTGCGTGATGGCCGACATGCGCCACGACGCCGTGCAAACCCTGAACAAGCCCCTGGCAGACCTGGACGTGGCCGACCTGCGCCAGCGCGTGCAGGCCCTGTCGGCTGCCTGCCAGCAGCGCCTGGATTCGGCCGGCGTGCAGTTCGTGCAGGTGCAGGAGATCATCGCCCTGGACATGCTCTATGCCGGACAGACGCACACCGTGCAGGTGCCGCTCGCAGCGGATGCCCTCAGCCGCGAAGGCATCCAGGCCGCTTTCGAGGCCGCCTACCGCGCCGCCTTCGGCCGCGTGCTCGACGGCATTGCCGTGCGGGTGATGAACCTGCGCTACGCCCGCGTGGGTGTGCGCCCCAAGTTCGACCTCACGGTGCTGGCCCCGCAATCGACCACGCTGAACCCCTCCCTGGGCGTGCAGCGGGTGTTCCACGCCGGCCAGTGGTGGGATGCAGCGCGCCATGCGCGGCTGGACCTGCCGGTGGGCGCCCGCATCGACGGCCCGGCCATTTTGGAACAGCCCGACACCACGGTGTGGCTGGAGCCGGACTTCCATGCCACGGTGGACACGCTGGGCAACCTTTTGGTGCGCGCAGCATGACGGCCGCCACGCCCCTCAGTCCGCGGCGCGTGGCGCTGGTCGTGGTCGACCTGCAGAACGACTTCCTGGCGCCCGACGGTGCCTATGCGCGCGGCGGCGCGGTCAGCCCTGCGGCGCAGGCCTTGCCGGCGCGGGTCGCGCAGGTGGCCACTGCCGTCAAGGCCGGGGGCGGCTTGGTCGCGGGCAGCCAGTTCACGCTCTGGCCCGATGCCCAGGGCGAGCCCATGGTCTCGCCGCACCTCCAGGCGCTGCGGCCCTTTCTGCGGCGCGGCGACTTCGCGCCCGGCAGCCGGGGCCAGGCCCATGTGCCCGAGATCGCCCCCTGGGTGGACCTCTCGGTGTGCAAGGTGGCCTACTCGGCTTTTTTCAACACCCAGCTCGACTGGGTGCTGCGCCGCGCGGGCATCGACACCGTGGCCGTGTGCGGCATCGTCACCAACGGCGGCGTGGCCAGCACGGTGCGCGATGCCCACATGCGCGACTACCGCACCCTGGTGCTGTCGGACGGCTGCGCTGCCTTCCGCCAGGACGTGCATGACACCGCGCTGGCCGACATGGGCACCGTGGCCCAGGTGCTGGGCTGCGCAGAGTTCATGGCTGCGCTGGCGGCTGGCACGCCATGACGGGCACGCTGCCGACCATCCGCCGCGCCGACCGCATGCCCGCGGCCGCGCAGGGCAACCATGTGCCCGTGGCCGTCGTCGGCGGCGGCGCCTGCGGCCTGACGGCCGCGCTGGTGCTGCACGACCTGGGTGTGGAATGCGCCGTGCTGGAGCGCGATGCCACGCCCACGGGCTCCTCGGCCCTGTCCTCGGGCTTCATCCCGGCACCGGCCACGCGGGTGCAGAGGGAACTGGGCATTGACGACAGCCCCGAGCGCTTTGCCGCCGACATCAGCGCCAAGGCCAAGGGCCGGGCTGCACCGCAGTTGGTGCAGGCCTACGCCCGGGCCATCGGCCCCGCGCTCGACGCGCTGCAGCAGCGCCATGGCCTGCAGTGGCAGGTGCTCGACGGCTTTCTGTACCCCGGCCACAGCGTGCGCCGCATGCATGCCGTGCCCGAAAAGACCGGGGTGGGCCTGATGGGCCGCCTGGCCAATGCCGTCGCGGCGTCCGACATCCCCCTGGTGACCGATGCCACCGTGCGCGAGCTGTGGGCCGACGAGACCGGCCTGGTGATCGGCGTGGGCTACGAGCGGCCGGATGGCGCGCTGGAGCACCTGTCGTGCGATGCGGTCCTCCTGGCCTGCAACGGCTTTGGCGGCAATGCCGCCATGGTGCGCGAGCTGCTGCCCGAAATGCGCGATGCCCTGTTTGCCGGCCACACGGGCAACGACGGCAGCGCCATCGCCTGGGGCCGTGCGCTGGGCGCGCGCCTGGCCGACCTGGGCGGCTACCAGGGCCATGGCTCCTGGGCCATCCCCCAGGGCGCGCTGATCTCCTGGGCGCTGATGATGGAGGGCGGCATCCAGGTCAACGCCCTGGGTCGGCGCTTCCATGACGAGACGCAGGGCTATTCCGAAGCCTCCGTGCATGTGCTGGCCCAGCCGGGTGGTGTGGCCTGGAATGTGTTCGATGCGCCCCTCCTCGCGCTGGCGCGTGGTTTCCCGGATTTTGTGGACGCCGAGGCCGCAGGTGCCGTGAAGCACTGCGACAGCGTGCAGGCCCTGGCGGCCGTGATCGGTTGCGACGAGGCGGCGCTGGCCGCCACGCTGGCGGGGCAGGGCCCGCACCCGCGCCCGATGGCGCGGCCCTTGCAGGCGCCGTACTGCGCCGTCAAGGTCACGGGCGCGCTGTTCCACACCCAGGGCGGGCTCGACATCGATGCGCAATGCCGGGTGCTCGACACGGTGGGCCGGCCATTTCCCAACCTGCTGGCGGCCGGCGGCGCCGCGCGTGGCGTCTCGGGCGATGCCGTCTGGGGCTACCTTTCGGGCAACGGCCTCTTGAGCGCCGTGGCCGGTGGCTACATCGCTGCCCACACCGCCGCCCATCTGCTCCATCCCTCCACGGGCAATACCCCATGACTGGCATTTCCTTGCACGAACGGCTGCAGCAGCCGCAGATCCTTCTGGCCCCCGGTGTCTACGACGCGCTGAGCGCCCTGGTGGCCGAGCAGGCCGCCTTCGAGGCGCTGTACCTCTCGGGTGCCTCCATCGCCTACACCCGGCTGGGCCGCTCCGACGTGGGCCTGACCACCTACACCGAGGTGGAGGACACGCTGGCGCGCATCACCGAGCGGGTGCGAACGCCGGTGATCGTGGATGCCGACACCGGCTTCGGCAACGCCCTGAATGTGCAGCGCACCGTGCGCGGCTTCGAGCGAGCCGGCGCCGCCATGGTGCAGATCGAGGACCAGGGCTTTCCCAAGCGCTGCGGCCACCTGGACGGCAAGAGCGTGGTGCCTGCCGCCGAAATGGTGGGCAAACTGCGCGCCGCGCTCGACGCGCGCCACCATTCCCACACCTTGGTGCTGGCACGCACCGATGCGCTGGCGGTCGAGGGCATCGAGGCTGCGTTCGACCGCGCCGAGCGCTATCTGGAGTGCGGGGTGGATGCGCTCTTTATCGAAGCCCTGCGCACGCCTGAGCAGATGGACGCCGCCTGCCAGCGCTTTGCCCACCGCATCCCGCTGCTGGCCAACATGGTTGAAGGCGGCAAGACCCCGGTGCAAAGCGCGAAGCAACTGGGCCAGCGCGGTTTTCGCATCGCCATCTTCCCGGGCGGCACGGCGCGGGCCGTGTCCCACACCCTGCAAGGCTATTACGCCAGCCTGCAGGCCCACCAGACCACGGCGCCGTTCAAGGAGCGCATGCTGGATTTCGATGGGCTCAATGCGCTGATCGGGACACCCGAGTTGATGGAGCAGGGCAAGAAGTACGAATAGCCCCGCCGGCACTGCGGCACCCGAGGCCGCTTACCATTCCATGGAAATCCTTCATTGCATGGAGAACACATGGCAGACAAACTGCAAACCATCACCTTGGGCGGCGGCTGCTTCTGGTGCACCGAGGCGGTGTTCGACCGCGTGCGCGGCATCACCGACGTGGAAAGCGGCTACACCAACGGCCAGACGATCCAGCCCACCTACGAGCAGATCTGCCAGGGCGACACCGGGCATGCCGAAGTGGTGCGCCTGACCTTCGATGCCGACGAGATCAGCCTCGAAGAGATCCTGGAGATCTTCTTCCACACCCACGACCCGACCACCCTCAACCGCCAGGGCAACGACGTGGGCACCCAGTACCGCAGCGGCATCTACTACGACAACCCGGCCCACGGCGAGGCGGCCCATGCCATGGTGCGCCAGATGTCGCAGGACAAGCTGTTCGGCGCGCCCATCACCACCGAAGTGAAGCCTCTGACCAACTACAGTACGGCCGAGGACTACCACCAGGACTACTTTGCCAAGCACCCGGGCCAGGGCTACTGCGCCTTTGTGGTGGGCCCCAAGGTGGACAAGTTCCGCAAGACCTTCCGCAAGTACCTCAAGGAGGATTGAGCACGGTGGGCCTGTCGCCCACCCGCACGCGCACCACGCCGCCCAGCAGTCCACCCATGGCCCGTTGCAGCCGGGAGGCGGGGCGGCTCGACAGCAGGGTGCGCATGATGTCCTGCGCACTGATGATCTCCGCAGGCGCAAAGCCGCAGTCCGCGAGCATGGCCTGCAGTTCTGTGTCATCCAGGAAGCAATGCCAGGGCTCGCCCATGCGGCGAAAACGGCGTGCCATCAGGCCCAGGGCCAGCCGCCGGCCCAGCTCCTTCGGGGCAGGGCGCCGCACATAGTCGAAAACGAGCACGCTGCCCGGCGCCATCTGCGTTCCGATGCGTTCCAGCGTGGCCCGTACGGCCGAGGGGGCCAGGTACATGCTGACGCCCAGCCAGGCGAACACGGTGCGTTCGTGCGGGTCCAGACCCTGGGCGACCAGGTGCTGCATGAAGTCCTGGCGCTCGAAGTCCACCGGCACATGGGTCGCACCGGGCCGCATCCACAGGCCGGCGCAGGCGGCCAACTGCTGCTTCCAGGCCTGGGTGGCCGGGTGATCGACCTCGAACACCCGGGCAAGCCCCTTGGGCCAGCCCCTGCGCAAGGCGAAGGTATCCAGGCCCGCGCCCAGCACCACGTACTGCGTGGCCCCGGCGGTCACCGCCTCGCGCAGGGTGTCTTCGGCGATGCGGCTGCGGGCGGCCAGGGCTCCGCGCATGGCTTCGGAGAAGCTGCCCCGGTCGCTCAGGTGCCCACCGGGTCCGTGGTCGATGGCCCATTGGCGCACTGCGACGCCCAGCTCAGGCCCCAGAATCTCGAGGGCCAGCGGGTCGGCGAACACTTCACCCCCGTCCAGCAACTGGTGCCGGGCGCGGGCAATGCCGCACA
Organism: Acidovorax sp. AC410; assembly: GCF_979253235.1. Lineage (NCBI taxonomy): Bacteria > Pseudomonadati > Pseudomonadota > Betaproteobacteria > Burkholderiales > Comamonadaceae > Acidovorax > Acidovorax sp. AC410. Next base: position 5,665,855 of record NZ_CEEDCG010000001.1, on the reverse strand, counting down.
GCAAGGCCGTGCGGCTGGGTCGGGCCGAGGCCAGAAGGGGTTGCAGGGCAGGGGAGATGGAGGGTGGGTTGTGGGCCATGGAGGCGATTCTGAAAGGTCCGCGCCCGGCCGTCTTGAACGATTTCGCCAAGGGCACCCCGGGAGGGTGCCTGGCGAACCCGTTTACGATGCGGGGTGTGCGCCTGCGATTCCAGCTTCCCTTTGCCACCGTCGCCTTGCCGCCCCTTGCGCTGGCGGGTTGCATCCGTGCCTACCTCATCAAGGACACCACCGGCGACACGCACCTGCAGGATGCACCGCGTCTGAACCGCTACCCGGCATCGGTCTACTGCGGCGTGGCCTGGTTTCTGCAGGGCAGCTCCGAGCGCATCGATCCCGAAGGCGGCGCACCGCAGCCCCTGGCCTCCACGCTGTTGCTGGGACCGCAGACCCGTCCCTGGGCCACGCGCAATCCCGGGCCGGTGCGCACCTTCGGGGTGGTGTTCCAGCCCCATGCCTTCCACCAGCTCACCGGCCTGCCCATCAGCGCGCTGGTGGATGGCCTGCTGCCCGCCCAGGAGGTGCTGCCGGCGCCATGGCGTGCGCTGTGCGATGCCGTGAGGCAGGCGCAGGACGATGCTGCCCGGATGGCACTGATCGAAGACATGGTGGCCACCCATTGGCGCAGCGGTGATGGCGCGCAGGTTGCCGATGGTGCCGACGGTGCCCCTGGCACCCGCTGGATGCGTGCGCTGCAGGCCCATGCAGCGGCCAGCGGGCTGGGCGGCAGCCTGCGCAGCCTGGAGCGCCACGCCCGCGCCTGGGCAGGCCAACCCGTGCGCCGCCTGGCCTGGCTGTCGCGCGCCGAATCGACCTTGCTGCAGGCACGCACCGACAGCGAGCACAGCGGCCAGGTGCCGCGCTGGCAGGACGTGGCCTCTGGCGCCGGCTATGCAGACCAGGCCCACCTGTGCCGCGAGACACAGCGTGTCACCGGCCACAGCCCGGGCGAACTTGCGCGCGGCGTGGACACGGACGACAGCTACTGGTTCTATCGGCTCTGGTCTTGACCGCAGGGTTCGTCCGGAAATGGCCGGCGACTGGCGCGCAGCATGCATAATGCAAATCGATTGCGTTACCAGGCTAGCGCTGGTCAGCCACTCCTTTCATGCCCACGATTCGTCCCCTTCTTTCTGCTGCCGCCGCCACGCAAATCGCCTGGACCCTGCCTGCCGGCATGCGGGCCACGCGCGCCACGCGGGCGCTGGCGCAGCTGTTCGAGGCGCGGCCCGACGCCGCGCTGTCCGAAGCCGAGGTGGAAACCGCACTGGCGGCGGCTGGCGCGCCGGTCAACAAGGTCACCGTCTACCGCATGCTCGACCGCTTTGCCGCCGCCGGCCTGCTGCAGCGGCAGGTGGATGCCGCCCGCGTCACGCGCTTTGCACTGGCGCCGCAGGGCGGGGAGGGCGCTGTTCCCCGCTTCGAGTGCGGTGACTGCCACCGCCAGTTTCGCCTGGCGCAAGGCTCGGCGCGCGTGCAAAGCGCCTTGAAGCAGGTGCTGCAGGCGCTGGCCACGGCCGGACACGAAAGCCTGGCGGTGGACATCGCCGTGCGCGGCCGCTGCGCCGGGTGCGCGCACCCGGCCGAGGGGGGCGCCGCATGATCCGCACACGAGGCCTTTCTTACGCTTATGCCGCAGGCGGTGAAGCACTGCGCTTTCCCGATGTGGACCTGCGCCAGGGCGGCACCTTGCTGCTGCGCGGGCGCTCGGGCACGGGCAAGTCGACCTGGCTGGCCCTCATGGCCGGGTTGCGCTCGCCTGCGGGCGGCGACCTGTTCGTGGCCAGTACGCAACTGGGCACGCAGCGCGGCGCCGAGATCGATGCCTGGCGCGCGCGCAGTGTCGGCTTTCTGCCGCAGAAGCTGCACCTGAGCAGCGCGCTCACCGTGGCCGACAACCTGGCCCTGGTGTACTTTGCGGCCGGCCTGCCGCGCGACGATGCGGCCATTGCCCGCGCACTGGCCCAGGTGGGCGTGGCCGAGTTGGCGGCGCGCAAACCGCACCAGCTCTCGGGCGGGCAGGCGCAGCGCGTGGCGCTGGCGCGGGCCGTGCTGCTCACGCCCCAGATCCTGCTGGCCGACGAGCCCACGGCCAGCCTCGATGACGAGGCCGCCGCCGATGCCCTGGCCCTGCTGCAGGCCAGTGCGGCCGCCTGCGATGCCAGCCTGGTGATTGCCACGCACGACCAGCGCGTGGTGCAGGCCCTGGCCTCTGTGCCGGGGCTGCAGCAGCTCGACCTGAATGCCTGAAGTGAAACATCCCCTGAGTCGCTTCGCGCCACAGTGCGTCCGCTGGAGGCGGCCGCTCTTCGTTGCCGTCCAAGCCTGCGCAGGCAGGCTTGGAGCCACGGCACTCAGCCCCCTCTCTCATATTGCTTCGCAATCTGGAAGGGGAACGCCCCCAGTGCACGCAAGCGAAGCGCCGACTACGCGGCATGGCGGCCCTTGCACGGGGGCGCTGGCTTGGGCCGTGCCAGTTTCATGCACCGCGATTGGTGCGCGGCCAATGGATAACTGATACCGATGGCCAAGCTTCTTTCCCTTTCCTGGCGCTACCTGTGGGCGCGCCCGCTGGCCGCCGTGCTCAACCTGCTGGTGCTCACGCTCGGCCTGGCCGCCATCACCCTGGTGCTGCTGGTGGCCACGCAGCTCGACCGGGCCTTCGAGCGCGACCTGGACGGTATCGACCTGGTGGTGGGTGCCAAGGGCAGCCCGTTGCAGCTCATCCTGGCGGGGGTGTTCCATATCGATGTGCCCACCGGCAACATCCCGCTGCAGGAGGTGCAGGCCCTGCAGAAGAACCCGCTGGTGGCGCAGGTGATCCCGCTGAGCCTGGGCGACAGCTACCAGGGCTTTCGCATCGTGGGCACCACGCCGGACTACCTGGCACTCTATGGCGCCACCGTTGCGCAAGGCCGGCCCTGGCAGCAGCCCATGGACGCCGTGCTGGGCGTCACCGTGGCGCGCGGCATCGTGGGTGGAGCGCATGCCGGCGCGCCACTGGTCGGTGCCACCTTCATCGGCAGCCATGGCCTGGGCGGGGGAGGGCATGCGCATGGCGAGCACCCGTACCGCGTGGCCGGCGTGCTGGCCGCCTGCGGCTGCGTGCTCGACCGGCTCATCCTGACCTCCACCGAATCCGTCTGGATGGTGCACGAGACGGCCACCGCCACGGAGCCCGAGGACCTGGCGGTGCTCAAGGAGGAGCGCGAGGTGACCGTGGCCCTGCTGCGCTACCGCACGCCCATGGCCGCCGTCACGCTGCCGCGCCAGATCAATGCCGACACGTCGATGCAGGCAGCAGCCCCGGCCATCGAGGTCACGCGCCTGCTGCGCCTGCTGGGCGTGGGGGCCGATGTGCTGCGCGCCTTTGGCGGCGTGCTGCTGGCCGTGGCCGCGCTCAGCGTGTTCATCGCCCTGTGGAATGCCGTGCGCGAGCGCCGCACCGACCTGGCCATGCTGCGCATGCTGGGCGCGCCGCCGGGCCGCGTGGCCGGCCTGGTGCTGTGCGAGGCGCTGTGGCTGGCCGCGATGGCCTCGGCCCTGGGCCTGCTGCTGGGCCATGGCCTGGCACAGGTGCTGGGCTGGGTGCTGCAGGCGCAGGGCCTGTTGCCCGTGAGCGGCCTGGTGTGGCTGCCGGCCGAGGCCGGCGTGCCGCTGATCGCCGTGGTCGTGGCCGCCTTTGCGGCGCTGCTGCCTGCCATGCAGGCCTACCGCACCGAAGTGGCCGACCTGCTCAGCCAACCCTGATTACCAACTGCTCCCGAAAGGATTTCCATGAAAAAGCTGCTCACCGCCCTGGCCCTGGCCCCCTTGCTGCTGGCCGGCGCCCTGGCACACGCCCAGGGCGCGCACTCCGACCAGGAAACCAAGGCCGACATCCAGCGCCACCGCGCCATGGCCGCCGCGCACGAGGCTGCGGCCAAGTGCCTGGAAGCGGGCAAGGGCCACGACCAGTGCCAGAAGGAACTCCAGGTGGCCTGCAAGGGTCTTGGTATCGGCAAGTTCTGCGGCATGCGCCACGTGCATTGATCTGTTGCTCGCGACGCCTGCGCATCTGTAAGAAAATACGCCAGCCCTGCCATCAAGGACTTTCCATGCACTGCCACCATCCCTCGCCCCGTTCCTTGCCAGCCCGCTCTGCCATGCTGGTGCTGGCCTGCGCCCTGGTGGGGGTGGGCAGCGCCCATGCCGAAAGCAAGCCTGCGGCCACGGCCGGCGCGCCCTACAACACGCCGGTGCTGAGCTCGCCCATGCCGGGCACGGCGCCGACGGGCTCGGGCGCGGGCTACCACAGCCCCAACAGCCCGATTGCGCCGCTGCCCCAGCGCAATGATGTGGTGCCATGGTCGGTGCTCAGCGACCTGACCAAGAAGACCACCAAGGACGGCATCCTGCCCGTGTTCAACGCCCAGCAGCAGGGCATGGACAAGACCGTGCAGCGCATCCAGGGCTTCATGATGCCGCTCGACGCCAAGGCCACGCAGACGCACTTTCTGCTCACCTCCGTTCCGCTGACCTGCTCGTTCTGCATTCCTGGCGGGCCTGAGAGCATGGTTGAGGTCAAGGCCAAGACGCCCGTGCGCTACTCGCTCGAACCCGTGGTGGTCGAGGGCCGGTTCACGGTGCTGCAGAACGACCCCTATGGCCTGTACTACCGCGTGGTCGAAGCCGTGCCGGTGAAGTAACAAGACAATCCCCCCGTGACCCCCCTGCGCACCCAGCCGACTGCCCTTGCGGCAGTTGCCACCCGCCCCCGGCGGGGTGCGCGCGCGTGGGTGGCCCATGCGGCGCTGGTGTGGCTGGTGCTGGCGTTGGCATGGGTGCCCACCATCGGTCGCCTGCACCAGATCGCCCATGCCCAGCCGCTGGCGCAGATCCATGCCGGCCATGGCACGCCGGCCGTGGTGGAGCATGCGTCCGCCCATGTACCGGGCTTGCTCGGCGGCTTCCTGTCCAGCCACAGCCTGGTGGACTGCCTCTTGCTCGACCAGCTCGCGCTGGGCGATACCTTGCACAGCGCCGCACCGGCGCTGCCGCCCAGCTTGCCGGCCCTTGCGCCGGTGGCTGCGCACGCCGAGCGCGTGCTGGCGCGCCATGTTGCGCTGTTCCAGGCGCGCGGGCCGCCCGCCTTGCTGGGCTGAAGACCCCGCCTTGCCGTCCCTGCCGTACTGCGCAGGGACCGGCGGGTGCATTGCGCCCCCATTCCCCATGACCCCCTGACGGCAGCGGCCTGCAATCCAGGCCGAGCAGCCGTGCTTCCTCTTTCTCCATGCCTGCCCTGCGGCATGAATGCGCGCACCCGCGCCTGGCCTTTGCCAACGAACACCATGACGACACCACAATTGCATTCCATCCCCCACCGTCCCGCCAAGCACCCCGCCTTGCATCCTGTGGCCCTGGCCGCCATGCTGGCGATCTCGGCCGGTGGCAGCTTTGCCCAGACGGCGGCGCCTACCGCCCCCGATGCGCCCAGCCTGCCCTCCGTCACGGTGTCCGCCAGCGGCCTGCAGCTGGGCGCCAGCGAAATGACCACGCCCGTGAGCGTGCTCGAGGGCGACGAACTCGTGCGCCGCCGCGAGGCCACCCTGGGCGAAACCCTCAATAGCGAGCCCGGCATCACCAGCAGCCACTTCGGCGCGGGCGCGAGCCGCCCCATCATCCGCGGCATGGACGGCCCGCGCGTGAAGGTGCTGTCCGACGGTGCCGAGCTGCACGATGCCTCCACCATCAGCCCCGACCATGCCGTGGTGTCGGAGCCCTTGCTGGCCACGCAGATCGAGGTGCTGCGCGGCCCGTCGGCCCTGGTGCATGGCAACGGCGCCGTGGGCGGCGTGGTCAACGTGCTCGATGGCAAGATTCCCACCGCCATCCCGCAAAAGGGCTATGAAGGCAGTGCCGAGCTGCGCGCCAACACCGGGGCACGCGAAGGGGCAGGGGCCTTCTCGCTGACCGGCGGCACCGGCAACCTGGCGGTGCATGTGGAAGGCGTCTCGCGCGATGCCGGCGACTACCGCGTGGGCAAGGGCTGGGCACCGAATGGCGAGCCGGCCAGGAAGGTGCTGGGCAGCTTCAACCGCACCGACACCGGCAGTGTGGGTCTGTCCTGGGTGGGCGAGCGCGGCTACCTGGGCGCCGCCTACACACGACAGACGGCGCGCTACGGCCTGCCGGGCCACAACCACAGCTTCGAGGGCTGCCACACCCATGGCAACCACCTGCACTGCGCAGAACACGGCGAAGAGGACGGGCACGAGCATGACCACGGTGCCGAAGCCGGCGACGTGCCGGTGGTGGACCTGCGCAGCGAGCGTTTCGACATCCGCGGCGAGCTGCGCAACCCGTTTGCCGGCTTCTCGGCCCTGCGCCTGCGCGCCGGCGCCACGGACTATGTACACGACGAGGTGGAGGACGGCGCCATCAGCACCACCTTCAAGAACAAGGCTTACGACACCCGCCTCGAGCTGCAGCACGAGCCGATTGCCGGCTTCAAGGGGGTGTTCGGCCTGCAGACATCACAGAGAAAGTTCAGCGCAGACGGAGAAGAGGCCTATGTGCAGCCCACCACCACGCGCAAGACCGGCCTGTTCGTGCTGGAGGAGTACCGCCTGGGCGACTGGCGCTTTGAAGGCGCGCTGCGCCATGACCGCCAGACGGCCGAGGCAGAGACTTCGGGCATCGAGCGCAGCCACAACGGCACCTCGGCATCGCTGGGCGCCGTGTGGCAGTTCACGCCGGGCTATTCGCTGGGCGCGTCGCTGACCCGCGCCAGCCGCGCGCCCTCGGCCGAGGAGCTCTACGCCAACGGCCTGCACATGGCCACCAGCACCTACGAGCGCGGCAATGCCGACCTGCGTTCCGAAACCTCGCAGAACATCGACCTGAGCCTGCGCAAGACCAGCGGCGACACCACCTTCGGCGTGAGCGTGTTCCGCAACCGGGTGAACAACTACATCTACGGCCGCACGCTCGACGCGGTGGAGGGCCTGCAGCTGCTGCAGTACGCCCAGGCCGACGCCACCTTCACCGGCATCGAAGGCCAGGTGCGCCAGCGCATCACGCGCAACCTGGGCGTCACGCTGTTCGGCGACACGGTGCGCGCGCGCCTGACCGGTGGTGGCCTGCTGCCGCGCATTCCCGCCACGCGCGCCGGGGTGCGCGTGGATGCCAACTGGAACGCCTGGGACGGCCAGGTCGAATGGGTGCAGGTCGCACGCCAGAGCCGCGTCGCCGAGTTCGAGTCGGCCACGCCCGGCTACGGCATGCTCAACCTGGGCGTGAGCTACAGTGGCAAGTACAACGGCGAGACGCCCTGGCAGGTCTACCTCAAGGCCAACAACCTGACGGACCGCCTGGCCTACGCCCACACCTCGTTCATCAAGAACGCGGCACCGTTGATGGGGCGCAACCTGACGGTAGGGGTCAAGGTCGCGTTCTGATGCCCGGGCCGGCGCAGGGTCGGCCCGAAATCCCTGGGTTTACACGAAACGTATATGTTTCGTATAATTTGGTCCATGGGCATCGTTAAAATTTCCGACCAAATGCACGAGAACCTGCGCATTGCCAGCAATGCGCTGTCTCGTTCCATCAACGCACAGGCCGAGCACTGGATGCGCGTGGGCATGCTCGCCGAGCTGCACCCCGAGCTCAGCCACAGCCAGATCTGCCAGATGCTGATCCGCGCCGAGCAGGCGGGCGGCTTTGACCTGGCCGCTTTGGCGCAGGCCTTGCCGTCTGCCGATGGCGGCAGCAAGCCCAGCGTTCAGGTCAGGCGGGTGCAGTGATGGGAGCCAGGCACCCCCAGGTGATCATCAAGACGCCCGCCGAGATCGCCCAGTCGCGCATTGCGGCCCAGTTGGCGGCCCGGGTGCTGCAGATGATCGGCCCGTATGTACAGCCCGGCGTCTCCACCGAGGCGCTGGACGAGCGCTGCCGTGAATTCATCGTACACGAGCTGCAGGCCATACCGGCCAACATCGGCTACCACGGCTTCACCAAGACGGTGTGTACCTCCGTCAACCATGTCGTCTGCCATGGCGTGCCTGCGGCCGACAAGGTGCTCAAGAAGGGCGACATCATCAACATCGATGTTGCCGTCATCAAGGACGGCTGGTTCGGCGACACCAGCCGCATGTACTATGTGGGTGAGCCCAACCGCCTGGCGCGGCGCCTGGTGGAGACCACCTACGAAGCCATGTGCGCCGGCATCCGCCAGGTACGGCCTGGCGCCACGCTGGGCGACGTGGGCCATGCGATCCAGAGCGTGGCCGAGCGCGAACGCTTCAGCGTGGTGCGCGACTACTGCGGCCATGGCATCGGGCAGATCTACCATGAGGACCTGCAGGTGCTGCACTACGGCACGCGCGGCCAGGGCATCACACTGGAAGAGGGCATGGTGTTCACCATCGAGCCGATGATCAACGTCGGCAAGCGTGACACCCGCGAACTGCCCGACGGCTGGACCGTAGTCACGCGCGACCATTCCCTGTCGGCCCAGTGGGAGCACATGGTGGCCGTGACGGCCGATGGCTTCGAGGTGCTGACGGCCTGGCCCGAGGGCACGGGGAGCTATCCGGCGATTGCCTGAGCCAGCGTCCCTGCGGCGGTAGCGGGCGAGGCAATCGCTCGGGCCCTACCGCACTGCCTGCATCGCCTCGAACTCCTCCACCGGCATAGGCCGCGCAAACGCAAAGCCCTGCAGCACATCGCACCCGGCATCCACCAGGTAGTCGATCTGCGCCGGGGTTTCCACGCCTTCGGCCGTGACGGCCAGGCCCAGGCCGTGCGAGAGCGCGATGATGGCCTTGACGATCATGCGGCTGTGCTCCTGATCAGGCAGGTCGCGGATGAAGCTGCGGTCGATCTTGAGCCGCTTCATCGGCAGCCGCCGCAGGTAGGCGAGCGACGAGTAGCCGGTGCCGAAGTCGTCGATGGCCAGGTGCACGCCCAGCTGGCTCAGGCGGTGCAGGGTGCTGGCGCAGGCGTCCATGTTCTCCATGAGCACGGTCTCGGTCAGCTCGATCTCCAGCAGGTGGGCCGGCAGGCCTTCCTCGCGCAGGATGTCCATCACGCGCTCCAGGAACTGCGGGTCGTTAAGCTGCCGCGCCGAGACGTTGACCGCCACGCGCAAGGGGTCCTGGCTCTGTGCCTGCCATCGCGCAGCGTCCCGGCATGCCGTGCGCACCACCCAGTAGCCCAGGTGCACGATCAGGCCGCATTCCTCCGCGACCATCACGGCCTCCAGCGGCGGGATATTTCCCAGCTTGTCATGCGACCAGCGCAAGAGCGCTTCGGCACCGATCATCTTCCGGTCCCCGGCCGAAAACACCGGCTGGTAGTGCAAGGCTAGGCCTTGTCCGTCCTCCAGCACCTGGCGCAGGGCCTGCTCGATGGCATGCCGGCGCAAGGCGGCGAGGTTCATGGACGCGTCGAAGCGCTCGCAGCGGTTCTTGCCGAGGTCCTTGGCGCGGTACATTGCCGTGTCGGCGCAGCTGATGAGGCTGTCCCGGTCCGGCGCGTCCCCCGGGTAGGTGGCGATGCCCGCGCTGCAGGTCACCATCACCTCCTGGTCCGACTCGACAAAGCCTTTCTCGAACACGGCAATGATGCGGTCCGCGTAGCTGCCGAGGGCAGCCTCGTCCATGTCCAGCCGCAGGATGACGGAAAACTCGTCGCCCCCCATGCGGCAGATGTCGTCGCCCGCGCGCACCACCGACTGCAGGCGCTGCGCCACCTGGCGCAGCAAGCCATCTCCGGCGGCATGGCCGAAGGTGTCGTTCAAGGTCTTGAAATTGTCCAGGTCGATGTAGACCAGTGCCAGCTTGCTGCCCAGCGTGGCGGCGCGGTCGATTTCATGCGCCAGCCGTTCGTTGAAGAAGTGCCGGTTGCCCACGCCCGTCACCGCATCCTGGTGGGCCAGCACCTGCAGCCGGCGCTCCGCCTCTCCGACCGCTGCGCGGCTGCGCAGCACCAGCGCGGTGGCCAGCGCCATGGTGCCCCCGGCGATGAGCAGTGCGCCACCGAAGCGGATGACCAGGTGGGTGTAGACCTCGCCCATCGACTTGCGCAGGTAGATGCTGCCCGAGCTTTTGCCCCTGAACTTCACGGGCTTGGCCATCTCCAGCAGGTACAGGCCCTGGTATTCGAAATCCCCGTTGCCGCCGCCCGGGAGCGTGCCGGGCGCCACCTGGTTGCCATCGCGCTGGTACGAGGCGAAGAGGACGCCCTGTGCATCGTAGATACCGGCCATCAGCACCATGGGCGAGGCCTTGAGGGCCCCCAGGATCTCTTCCGCGGTATGGGCATCGCGGAACATCACGGCCGTGGACACGTTGTCGGCAACGATGGCGGCCTCCACCCGGCTGTCTGCAAGCATGGCCTGGCGGCTGCTCCAGTAGTCGAAGGCCGTGAGGGCCAGGACCATGGTCAGCAAGGCCAGCCCCGTGGCCAGCAGCCCGGTCGCCACCACGCGCGAAGACAGCTGCTGCGAGTCTGCGGTGGCAGGGCTGTCAGGATTCATCGGGCCCCCCTGGACAGGCGCAGCAGGCGTGAACTGACCGACAGGCCTGCCTTGCCCATGGCGTCGGCATTGATGTCGAAAACGATGCGGTCGCCGTCCCGATGCAGGGTAATCATGATGTCCGCCGGGGCGGCGGCCGGATCGTCGGCAATGGTCAGCACGGCTGTTTTGCCGGGGGCGGTGCGCAATGCGCGCAGGGCCCGGTCCGTGTCCGCGCCATGGAGGACCAGCACGCGGCAGTCGTCGAGCTCGTTCGCCTCCCAGAGCCGGATGCGGATCGGGTTGTCCTTGCGCGCGGGGCGACCCTCCAGTGCCAGCAGGGTGCGTTTCAGGGGACTGAAGGGGGACACACAGATGGTCCAGTCGGTGCCGGCGCGGCCATCGCCCTGGGGCCATTCGACGAACTGGATGAAGTTGAAGACATAGGCGGCCTTCATCTCGTTTTCGCCAATTTTTTCCTGCGCGCCGCTCCAGTGGCAGCAGGCAAGCATGCACAGCCCCGCGAGGAGGACTTTGTGCAGGCGGTACACGTGCGGCATGGCCTAGAACGCGTAGGTGAGCTTGAGCCGGTAGGTCCTTCGATCCTGCGCAATCGAATCGCCGCGGATCTCGAAGGATGCAGGATCGGAAAACCGCTTGTCGAACAGGTTGTACACGCCGAAAGAGACATCCGTGCCCGCCAGCCGGGTGGAGTAGGTCAGATTGGCCACCGCGTGGGCCGGCAGGCGCGATGCCAGGGTGTTGCGTGCGCCGATGGCGATGGCTTCCACCCCAACGCGTCCCCGGGCCCAGGGGGCCGCGTCGGCACTGCCAATGGCGCTGGACCACTGCGCCTTCAGGAGGTGCCGGGGCGAATTGGCCAGGGCTTCGCGGGTCAGGGTATCGCGGGCCCGCTGCCAGCTGTAGGCCAGTCGCAACCGGGCATCGGGGTCCAGGCGCTGTTCGATCTCCGTCTCCATTCCGTACACGCCGACGCTGTTGGCGTCGCTGAACATGAGCCGGTCGACCTGCTGCGCATCGCCGATCGCCAGCAGGTGCGAGACGCGCGACTGGAACAGCGTGAGCAGCGCGCGCGAGGCACCCGATGGCGCATGCTCCAGCACCAGTTCCGTGGTGCGGATGCGTTCGGAGCGCAGGCTGGCCGTGCCCACCACACCGCCGGGCGTTTCCACGCGGTAGTCGCGCTCGTAGGCGTTGGGTGGCCGGTAGGCGGTACCGTATAGCAGCTTGAGGGCCGTTGCCGGCCCCACCAGGTACACCAGGCCCAGCCGTGGGTGCAGGCTGCCCTTGCTGTCCGAGTGCTTGCCCCAGCGCAGCCCGGCGTGCAGCACCAGGTCGGGGCGCAGAGCCACCTCGTCCTGCAGGTAGACGCCCATGACGTCGCCGCTGCTGCTCTTGTCCAAGTAGTGTGCTTCGGGCGCGAGGTCCATGTTGCGCTGGGTGATGTCGAGGTCGCGCCGGTAGTCCACGCCGAAGGAGATCTTGTGCCGCTGGAACGCGGTGCTCACCCACTGCAGCTCCGAGCCCACCCAGCGGCCGCTGCCGATGTCGCGGTTGGTGGTGACGGGCGGGTAGTCGTAGACATAGTCGCCGACGTACCGGTACTGGCCGCCATGAACCCTCGCCGTGAAGTGCAGGACAGAGCTCCATTGGCCGGCGTACTCTGCCGCAAGGCGGGTGCTGGAATCGGCCACGCGCGACCGCCGGTCGTTGAACACCTGCGAAAAGGCTGCCGTGGGCAGGCCTTTCTGGCGCTCGCCATGCGACAGGGACAGGGTCACGCCGCCGCGCCGCATCTTGGCGAAGAAGCTGGTGCTGCGGTCATAGTCCAGGCCTTGCGCGATGCCCTGGTTCTGGCCGGGCGTATCGTAGGCCGGAAAGTAGAGGTCCTCGCCCCGGGTGGTGGAGCGCGAGGCGGAGACCAGCCAGTCGCTGCCCTGCGCGTCCACCGTGCCCAGCGTAAAGCGCAGCCTGGCGTGTCCGTGGCTGCCCAGTTCGGTGCTGACCTGTGCGCCTTTGAGCTGCCGACCTTCGCGCGTGATGATGTTGATCACGCCGAAAAAGGCATTCGCGCCATAGACGGCCGCACTGGGGCCGGGCACGAACTCAACGCGCTCGATCAGGTCGATGTCGATGGGGAAATCCGTGCCCACCGGTGCCTGGTCGTACAGGTTGTCATTGAACCGGACGCCATCGACCAGCAGCAGCACCCGGGTGTTGTAGTCCCCCGGCGTGGAAAAGCCGCGCATGCCCAGGTAGTGGTAGGACCGGTCGTAGGACACGTACAGCCCGCGCATGCTGGCCAAAATCTCGGCCAGGTTGCGGTAGCCGAAGGTGCGGATGTCCTCGGCGGTCACAACGCTGACCGCGGCCGGGGCCTCGAGTGCGCTTTGCAGGTAGCGGCTCGCGGTGCGGACCTCCATCTGCATCAACTGCTCCAGGGGCAGCTGGGCGACATCGGCCTGGGCGCGGGCGCCGGCCACCAGGCAGGCGGCCATGCACATCCCGAGGGCAAGCCGACTGTGTCCTGCGCATGGAGGGGGTCTTGTCATGGCATCCCTATCGTGGGCTTGTCGAGCCAGCACCGCAAGCTGCGCCCAATGGCTGTAACAAATGCTTTCATCCTACTCTTCTGGTAGCTGCCGGGGCCTGGGTTTACCTTAGTTCAAGATCTGAGTTACATCCCGCCGTGCGCATGAGGTATATACGCAATGCGTTTTATAAAAATGCTCATTGCGTATAATTGCTGGCCATGAACAGCCAGCAAGACTTCCTGCGCGACGCGATGCGCCGCCTCAACCTGACGCGCGATGCGTTTTCTGACCGGCTGGGTGTGCGCCGCCGGGCCCTGGACACCTGGCTGTTGCCGGCCGATTCCGGCGAGGCGCGCAGCATGCCCGAGATGGTGGAAAAATTCGTCTCCGAGATCCTCCTTGCGCACGAGGCGCGCAGCGCCGGCACCGAGCGGGGCAGGGCACCCACGGCCCAGCCCCTGGCCCAGCGCATCGCGGCCGAGGGCCGGCCGCACCTGCTCTCGGTGGCCCAGTTCGACCGCGGCAGCCTGGAAGAACTGTTCCAGGTCGCTGACCTGATGCAGCCGATCGCCCGGCGCCAGAAGGTTTCGCGTGTGCTGGAAGGCGCTGTCCTGGGCAGCCTGTTCTTTGAGGCCAGCACGCGCACCCGGGTGAGCTTTGGCGCCGCGTTCTGCCGCCTGGGCGGCACGGTGTGCGATACGACGGGGTTCACCTTCTCGTCCATGGCCAAGGGCGAGTCGATCTACGACACCAGCCGTGTCATGGCCGGCTATGTGGACGCGCTGGTGGTGCGCCACCCAGAGCAGGGCGCGGTGGCCGAGTTCGCACGTGCCACCAACATCCCGGTGATCAATGCCGGCGACGGGCCCGGCGAGCACCCGAGCCAGGCCATCCTGGACCTCTACACCATCCAGCGCGAGTTCTCGCGCCTGGGCAAGCTGGTCGATGGCACGCATGTGGCACTGGTGGGCGACCTCAAGTACGGGCGCACGGTGCATTCGCTGATCCGCTTGCTGGCGCTCTACAGGGGGCTCAAGTTCAGCCTGGTGGCCCCGCCGTCGCTGGAGATGCCGCCCTACCTGCTGGAGCTGGTGGCCCGCAACGGCCATGTGATCGAGCAGACGGCTTCACTGCAGGAGGGCTTGCGCGGGGCCGACGTGGTCTATGCCACGCGCATCCAGAAGGAGCGCTTCGTCGGTGAAGCCATCGAGGGCTACACGCCCGAGTTCCAGATCCGCAAGTCGCTGGTGGACGAACTGTGCAAGCCCGACACCATCCTCATGCACCCGCTGCCGCGCGATGGCCGGCCCGGCGCCAACGACCTTTCCACCGACCTCAACCACGACCCGCGGCTGGCCATCTTCCGCCAGACGGACAACGGCATCCCCGTGCGCATGGCCTTGTTCGCGGTGCTGATGGGGGTGGAGAACCAGGTGGCGCGCTCGATGCGCGATGCCGGCTGGCGTTCGCCATCGCATGTGGGGCCGGACGACGCGGTGTTCGACGGGCTGGACTGACCATAAACTCCAGCGTTCTTCTTCCCTTCTGCCTGCCGCCCCTTCTGGCCCGCGCCTGCTGCACCGTGAACTCCCCCGTCTTCGCCTCCCTGATCCCCGTCGTCCTGTTCATCGCCATCGGCTTTCTGTCGGGCCAGCAGGGCTGGATACGGGCGGGCTCGGTCAAGGACCTCTCTAACCTGGTGTTCATGGTGCTCACCCCAGCGCTGCTATTCAGAACCATGAGTTCGGTGCACCTGGGCAATGTGGACTTTGCGCCCATCGTCGCCTATTTTGCGGCGGCGGGCCTGGTGTTTGGCGGCACCATGGCGCTGCTGGGCTTTACCAGCCTGGCGGCAGCGCGGGCGCTGGCCAACATGTTCAGCAACACGGTGATGATCGGCGTGCCGCTGGTGGGCCTGGTGTTTGGCGAGGCTGGGCTGGTCACGCTGTTCACCCTGATCTCGCTGCATGCGCTGATTTTGCTCACGGCCGCCACCGTGGTGTTCGAGCTGGCGGCGGCGCGCGAGCGGGCGGGTACGCCAGGGCATGAGGGCCGCTCCATGCTGCGCACGGTGCTGATGGCGGTGCGCAACGGCATCATCCACCCCATCCCCATGCCCATCATCGTGGGCCTGCTGTATGCGCAGACCGGTCTGCCGATCCCGCTGGTGATCGACAAGCCGCTGGAGCTGCTGGGCCAGGCGCTGGGGCCGCTGGCGCTGCTGCTGGTGGGCGTGACGCTGGCTTTCACCAAGGTGGGCACGCATTTCCGCGCGGCCATGCGCATTGCGCTGGTCAAGTGCCTGGTGCATCCTGTGGCCATGGCCGCGGTGGGCTGGGCCATGGGCCTTACAGGCATGCCGCTGGCCGTGATGATCGTGGCCGCGTCGCTGCCCGTGGGGGCCAATGTGTTCTTGTTCTCGCAGCGCTACGAGGTGGCGCAGGACGAGGTGACGGCCAGCGTGGCCGTGTCAACGGCCCTTGCGCTGATCACCATGCCGGTGGTGATCATTTTGGTGACTCGTTTTCTGGTTTAGGGCGCCAGTCGTTCGCGCACCCAGTCCCCGCCGTCAAGCCGGTAGCGCAGCCGGTCGTGCAGGCGGCTCTTGCGCCCCTGCCAGAACTCCCACTGCTCGGGCTTCAAGCGGTAGCCGCCCCAGTGCGGCGGGCGCGGCGGCTGCAGCAGGAACTGCGCACCGTACCTGGCGGCATTGGCCACCAGCACGCTGCGCCCGGTGATCACCTGGCTTTGCGGGCTGGCCCAGGCGCCGATGCGCGAGTCGAGCGGGCGACTGGCAAAGTAGGCATCGCTTTCCTCATCGCTCACCTTTTCCACCACGCCCTCGATGCGCACCACGCGTTCGAGCTCCACCCAGTGGAACTGCAGCGCCGCAAACGGGTTGCCCGCGATCTGCCGGCCCTTGCGGCTCTCGTAATTGGTGAACCAGACGATGCCGCGCTCGTCATAGCCCTTGATCAGCACGATGCGCGTGCTGGGGCGCAGGTCCCCGCCCACGGTGGCCAGGGTCATGGCATTGGGCTCGGGTACCTGGGCGGAAATGGCTTCCTTGAGCCATTGATCAAACTGCTGCAGGGGTGCAGCATGCGAGGCGTCTTCGTTGAGTTCGGCGCGCTCGTAGCTCTTGCGCAGATCGGCGATGGAGGTGGTCATGGCCACGATTGTGCATCCCCACCAGACGGGCTGCGCGGTGCTGGTTGTTGGCGAATAAAAATTCGCTTATATTGGCGAGGCAATGAAACCCAAAGACGATGAAAAGCAGCGCGCCATTGCGCAGGCCACCTTCGACCTGGTGGGGCAGACGGGCCTGAGCGGGCTCACCATGGCCCAGATCGCGCGCGCAGCGGGCATTGCCACGAGCACGCTGTATGTCTACTACCCGTCCAAGGACGAGCTCATCAGCCAGCTCTACCAGGACGCCAAGACCGTCACCGCCGCCCGCATCATGGAGGGCGTGGTGCCCGGCATGCCCTACCGTGCCCGGGTGCGGCGCATCTGGGAAAACCTGCTGCGCCACCGGCTGGACCAGCATGCCGAGGTGGTCTTCCAGGAGCAGTACTACAACTCGCCCTGGTTCACCGAGGGCAACCGCGAGTTCTCCACGCGCCTCATGGCCGGTTTTTACGCCCTGATGCAGGAGGGCCAGCAGCAGGAGATCCTGAAGGCTGTTCCGGTGCCGCTGCTCACCGCCAGCCTAATCGGTTCGGTGCGCGAAACCGCTGGTCTGATACGCACCGGGGTTCTGCCTGACGACGAGGCCCTGCACCAGACCGCCTTTGGCCTGTGCTGGGATGCGCTCAAAGCGTGATCCGTCGATTTGCGCTTTAATCGAATAAATATTCTCTTAAAGATGCCACGCTTTCACCCGCCCCCGGTACGTCGCTATCAACAGCGATGGCGCCGCTGACGCAGTGCCCCGTGTTGTTCCACCCGCTTCCCCTCAAAAACATCCCCCACGGAGAAACCACGATGCCCACCCTCCATATCAACGGCAAAGAAACGGCTGTGGATGCCGATGAATCCACCCCCATCCTCTGGGCCCTGCGCGACACGCTGGGCATGACCGGCACCAAGTTCGGCTGCGGTGCGGCGCTGTGCGGCGCCTGCACCGTACACCTGAACGGTGCGCCGATCCGATCCTGCATCACGCCGATCTCGGCGGCGGCAGGCCAGAAGATCACCACCATCGAGGCCATCGCCTCCAGCGACAAGGTGGGCAAGGCCGTGCATGCCGCCTGGGTCAAGCACGACGTGGCGCAGTGCGGCTACTGCCAAAGCGGCCAGATCATGAGCGCCACGGCCTTGCTCAAGGGCAAGAAGAAGCCCAGCGACGCCGACATCGACACCGCCATGGCCGGCAACGTCTGCCGCTGTGGCACCTACGTGCGCATCCGCGCCGCGATCCACGAAGCTGCCCGCACCCTGGCCTGAAGGAGAGAACACCATGCATTTCGACTCCCATGCCGCACAGGCCCACATGCCCCGGCACCTTGCTGCGCTGCTGGAAAAGGCGCAGGACGCCGATGGCTCCACCGGCCCCGGCTTTTCAGAAGGCCTGGCGCGCCGCACCTTCCTCAAGGTGACGGCGGCCTCCGGCTTTGCACTGGGCACATTTCCCCTGGCGGCAGTCGCACAGGGCAGCGCGGCCCCGGCCGCCGGCCTCAAGCCCTTCGAGCAGCCCTCGGCCTTCGTGCGCATCGAGCCCGATGGCACGGTCACCGTCACCATCAACCGCCTGGACTTCGGCCAGGGCGTGCAGACCGGCCTGCCGATGATCCTGGCCGAGGAACTGGACGCCGACTGGTCCAAGGTGCGCAGCACGCACGGCGATGCCAACGCGGCCTATGCCGACCCGGCCTACGGCATGCACATCACGGGCGGGTCCAACTCGATCAAGAACTCCTATACCCAGTACCGCGAACTCGGTGCCCGCACCCGCGCCATGCTGGTGTCGGCCGCAGCGGCGCAGTGGGGGGTGGATGCCTCGGCCCTGCGCACGCAGAACGGCTTTGTCGTGGGCCCCGGCGGCAAGAAGCTCGGCTATGGCGAGCTGGCCGAAGCCGCCATGAAGCTGCCCGTGCCCGAGAAGGTCACGTTGAAGGACCCCAAGCAGTTCCGCCTGATCGGCAAGCCCACGGGGCGGCTCGACGCCAAGGCCAAGTCCAGCGGCCTGCAGGACTATGGCATCGACGTGCGCCTGCCCGGCATGCTGACCGCCGTGGTGGCGCGCCCGCCGGTGTTCGCGGCCAAGCTCAAGTCGCTGGACGATTCGGCCGCCAAGGCCGTCAAGGGGGTGAAGGCCGTGCTGCGCGTGCCCACTGACCGGGGCGGCGAAGGCGTGGCCGTGATCGCCGATGGCTACTGGGCGGCCAAGCAGGGCCGCGATGCGCTCAAGGTGGAATGGAACACGGACGCGGTGGAAAGGCCCGACACCACGGCCCTGCTGGCGAGCTACCGCGAGCTTGCGGCCAAGCCCGGCCTGGTTGCCCTGCAGGCCGATACCGCCCCGATGGCTGGCGCGCCGCACAGGATCAGTGCCGAATATGTCTTCCCCTACTTGGCGCATGCGCCCATGGAGCCCCTGAACTGCACCGTGCTGCTCAATGGCGACAAGGCCGAGCTGTGGATGGGCACCCAGATGCCGGGCATGGATGCGGTGGCGGCCGCCAAGGCCCTGGGCATGCAACCCCAGAACGTCAAAGTCCACACGCAGATGGCCGGTGGCGGCTTTGGCCGCCGGGCGATTCCCACCAGCGACTATGTGGTGGAGGCCTGCGCGGTGGCAAAGGCCGCCCTGGGCGCGGGCCTTGCGGTCCCGGTGCGCACGCTGTGGAGCCGCGAGGACGACATCAAGGGCGGCTACTATCGCCCCATGCATGTACACCGTGCGGAAATCGGCTTCGACGCCCAGGGCAAGGTCCTCGCCTGGGACCATGTGATCGTGGGCCAGTCCATCCTCATGGGCTCGCCGTTCGAGCCCATGATGGTCAAGAACGGCATCGACGCCACGGCCATCGAAGGCATGAAGGAGCCCTATGATGTGCCCATGAAGCTCTCGGTGCACCATCCGCAGGTCAATGTGCCCGTGCTGTGGTGGCGCAGCGTGGGCTCTACCCACACCGCCTATGCCATGGAGACGCTGATCGATGAGGTCGCCCGCACGACGAAGCAGGACCCGGTGGCCTACCGCCTGCGCCTGATGGGCGACAAGCATCCGCGCCACAAGGCTGCGCTGCAATTGGCGGTGGCCCAGTCGGGCTATGGCAAGAAGAAGCTGCCCGCCGGCCGCGCCTGGGGCGTGGCGGTGCATGAGTCGTTCGAGTCGGTGGTGGCCTATGTGGTCGAGGCCTCGGTGAAGGACGGCACGCCCAAGCTGCACCGCATCACGGCCGGCGTGCATTGCAACCTGGTGGTCAACCCGAAAAGCGTGGAGGCCCAGGTGCAGGGCGGGGCGCTGATGGGCCTGTCGATGTGCCTGCCCGGTGGTGCCATCACGCTCAAGGATGGCGTGGTGGAGCAGAGCAATTTCGGCGACTTCGCGGTGCCGCGCATCACCGACATGCCCCAGGTGGCCGTACACATCGTGCCCAGTGCCGACCCACCCAAGGGCATGGGCGAACCCGGCCTGCCACCGCTGGCACCGGCATTTGCCAATGCGATTGCCCAGCTCACCGGCAAGACGCCGCGCGAGCTGCCCTTCAAGCTGACTTAACAAAGATGGCCTCCAAACCGCTTCCGTCCCCCGTGGTGCTGGTGCTGGCCTCCGGCCGGGGCGAGCGTTTTGCCGCCTCGGGCGGGGCCGTACACAAGCTGCGTGCATTGCTCCATGGCCTGCCGGTGCTGGAGCACACGCTGACCGCCGTGCGCGCCAGCGGCCTGCCCTGGCATCTGGAGGATGGGGGCCATTCGGGCATGGGGGATTCGATCGCGGCGGCCGTGCGGGCCACGCCCAATGCACCCGGCTGGCTGGTGCTGCCCGGGGACTTGCCCCTGGTGCGGCCGCAAACCCTGCGCAGCATGGCTGCTGCGCTGTACGGCTGTGCAGTGGCCGTGCCCGTGTACCGTGGCGAGCGCGGCCACCCGGTGGCTTTTTCAGCGCTATGCCTGCCGGGCCTGCTGGCCCTGGCGGGAGAGCAGGGCGCCGCCCGCGTGGTGCGCGAGCAGAAGGCACAGGGCCGGCTGCGGCTGGTGGAGTTGGACGACGAAGGCGCGGTGACCGATGTGGACACCGTGCAGGACCTCGCCCGGGCCGAGCAGATCCTGGCGGGACGGCTTACTTCGCCGTGATGACGGCGCAGGCCAGGCGCGGGCCGGCATTGCCGGTGGGCTGGGTGGTGTAGTCGTCGGGGTCGCGGTGCACGATCAGGCCCTTGCCTACGATGTCGTTGGCGGTGCTGCCCACGCGGATGGAGCGCGACTCGAAGCTGATCCTGGCCACGCCACCGGCGTCGGCCTTGAGGCTGGGCAGGTCGCCCGTGTGGTGCTCGGCGCCGCCGTGGCTGCCGTGCGGCTTGCCACCGGGGTTGAAGTGGCCGCCGGCGCTCATGCCGTCGCCGCTGGAGCAATCGCCCTTTTCATGGATGTGAAAGCCATGCTCGGCATTCGGCTTGAGGCCACGCACCTCGCCCATTACCTTGACCGTTTCGCCCGTCTGGGTGAAGGTCACCGTGCCGGTGGTGGTGTTGCCACGCGTGGCTTCAAGCTTGCCGGTGGCGCTGGGGCCCGAGGATGAAAAGGCGGCGCACCCCGCCAAGGATGCCACGGCAAGGGCAAGCGATGCAAAACGAAGATTCATGAAATTCACTCCTATAACGGGGCAGGGGGCGGCGCACCGCAATGGGCGCCCATGCCTTGGAACATGGTGGCAACACCGCAGGGTGCGATGCATAGTGACGCACCTCGCAGGTGCGTCACTATGCCTGTTTTTTGTCGGTAAGCGAAAGTAATCTTCCCAGCGAGCGGTCGTGGATGCCCATGCGGCGCAACTCGTCGTAGGTGGCCTGGGCGTAATCGCGCGTGGTGCCGAACTTGCCACAGGCCTGCTCAAAGATGCGGCAGTATTCCTGGTCGGGCAGCTCGCCCGTGTGGTTGGGGCTTTTGCGCGACAGGGTGAAGGCCAGCGCCTGCACGCTGCCATGGGGCGTATGGCAGGTGAGCCAGCGCGGGTCATACACGCCGGTCATCATCTCGCGCTGCCACAGGTTGATCAGCACTTGGCGGGCGTGCGCCTTGTCCACCCGGAACACCATGCCCCGGCAACTGCCGCCCGAGAGCATGCCGAACACCAGGCCCGGGCACTCGGGTGTGCCGCGGTTGATGCGGCTCCACATCTTCAAGGCGCGGTGCCAGCCATGCACGCGCGCAGCACGGCGCTCGGCAAAGTCGAAATCGGGGCGCCAGATCAGGGAGCCGTAGCCGAACACCCACAGGTCCTTGTGGCCACCCCACTCGTGCAGGGCCCGCTCCAGCATGGGAGCGGGATCGCGCAGCGGTGCGGGAAGACTCGTCATGGCATCACTCTACAATGAAGAAGGTGCCCCAACCTGGCGCCCCGACAACATCCACCACCATAGATAGAGACAACACAGGGAGACTTCATGTCCGGTAGTTCCGATAACGACAGCCAAGAACGTTTTGCACTCGGTTTTTTGTTCATCCTGATCGCATTGATCATCTCCACCGCGGTCGGCACCGTGGTGGTCAAGCGCCTGGGCGCCGCGTCTGCCAGCAAGGCAGCGCCTGCGCCCACCACCGCCCTTGCAAACAACGCGCCAGCCGCCCCGGCCGCTGACACGGCTGCCGCAGCGGCAACTGCTGCCGACGCCGCCAGCGTGCGCGTGGACAACGGCGTCGTGAAGTTCTACTTCGCCAGCGCCAAGGCCGAACTGGCCGCAGGCGCCAACGAAGCCCTGGCCGATGTCGTCAAGGGCGTGGCCGAAGGCAAGAAGGCCGTGGTCTCGGGCTTCCACGACGCCACGGGCGACGCCGCCGCCAATGCCGAGCTGGCCAAGCAGCGCGCCTACGCGGTGCGCGACGCGCTCAAGGGCCTGGGTGTGGCTGAGGACAAGATCGAGCTCAAGAAGCCTGAGGAAACCACTGCGAGCGGCAACAATGCGGAGGCGCGGCGGGTGGAAGTGGCGTTGGCTGCCGGCTGATCACCCTGGCACGCCCCGCGCTCCGGCAGGGGGCGCCATGAACACAAAAACGAAAAAGCCCGACGACGCCGGGCTTTTTGTTGGGGGCTGCAGGGCGAGGGGTCAGCGCAGGCCGGTGCCACCCGTGTCGTTCTTGCGCTCGATCAGCTCGATCTTGTACCCATCCGGATCCGTCACAAACGCGATCACCGTGCTGCCGCCCTTGACTGGTCCGGCCTCGCGCGTCACATTGCCACCCGCCGCCTTGATCTTCTCGCACGCCGCATACGCATCGGGCACGCCCAGGGCGATATGGCCATACGCCGTGCCCAGGTCGTAGCTTTCGGTGCCCCAGTTGTAGGTCAGCTCGATCTCGGCCTGGCCGGGGTTGCCGCCGTCGAAGCCGAGAAAGGCCAGCGAGTATTTGTACTCGGGGTTTTCGGACTGGCGCAGCAGCTGCATGCCCAGCACCTGGGTGTAGAAATCAATCGAGCGCTGAAGGTTGCCAACGCGGAGCATCGTGTGGAGGAATCTCATGCCCCCGATTGTGCCGGCAGATCGAAGACCAGGCACACCACGGTGGTGGCAGGGTCAGATCCGAGCGAGCAGTTCGGCCTTCTTCACCGCGAATTCCTGCTCGGTCAGGATGCCCCTGTCCTTGAGCGCGGCAAGCTGTGAAATGGCTTCGAAGATGGACGCCTGCGCGTTGTTGCTGCCGGGCGCTGCTTCTTTGGCCGGGAAAGCTGCCTGCGGCGCACCCGTGGGACCATCACCATGGCGAGCCACGGGCAGGGTCGATAAGTCCACGGTGCCGTGCTGGCTGGTGAAGGTCAGCGTGCCAGCGCCACCTTGCTGCTG
The DNA here is from genome assembly GCF_979253235.1 of Acidovorax sp. AC410. Lineage (NCBI taxonomy): Bacteria > Pseudomonadati > Pseudomonadota > Betaproteobacteria > Burkholderiales > Comamonadaceae > Acidovorax > Acidovorax sp. AC410. Next base: position 5,642,753 of record NZ_CEEDCG010000001.1, on the reverse strand, counting down.
GCCAAAGCCGTTGATCTGGTGTTCCAGTGTGTCGTACAACGCGACCTTGCCACCCACATCCACGGCAAGGCGGCGTTTGCTGGCGAAGTACGCATACCGGGTGGCGTGCTGCGCGCCGCTGCTGTTGGGCGTGCCCAGGTCCGCCGGATACCAGGTGGACTGGGGATCGGCGGCGAAGAGCGATGGTGGCGCACTGGTGAACCCCATTCCACCGCCGGTCTGGGATTGTGATGGGGGATGACTCGCCTGCATGGGTGCTGGTGAACTGGCAAGGGCGCTGGCCAGCTCGGTGGCCAATGCATTCACGCGGGCCTTCAAGGCGTCGTTGAACATGTCGCCGATCATGAGCATGCCGCCGCGCGCCCATTGGCCGTTGCCGCCGAACTCGGGGTGCGAAAACTGCGCCATTGTTCCATTGCTCTTCTGCAGGGCCATCATCAACTGCCTTACTGCTTCAGGACTGAAGCCGGTGCGTGACGACAGGCTGGAAACTAGTTGCTGCCCGTGTTCGCTAAGTTCTGCTGCCATATGCCCCTTGATGCAGTTTCACTGTGGTCCCGTAGGGTAGCACCAGGCATGCATCGGAGGGCTGCGATCAGAGAGCAGAAAGCCTATGCCTTTGCTTGTGCCGGCAGATCGAAAACCAGGCAGGTGGTAGTGGCGTGGGCGTACAGTGTGCCGTCGGGGCCCACCAGGCGCGCCTCGGCCGTGGCGAGTTGTCGCCCACAGTGGATCACGCGGCCTTCGGCGCGCACGCGCTGCACCTTGGGGGTGATGGCCTTGACCAGGTTCACGCCCAGCTCGGCCGTGGTGTAGCCGCGCCCGGGCAGCATGCGCGTGTGCACCGCGCAGCCCAGGGCCGAGTCGAGCAGGGTGGCGAACCAGCCGCCGTGTACGGTGCCCATGGGGTTCAGGTGCTCCACGCCGGGTGTGCCCTGGAAGACGGCCAGGCCTTCGCCGACCTCCACCAGGCGAAAGTCGAGGGTGCGCGCGATGGGAGGGTAGGGCAGTTCGCCGCGCAGCATGGCCTGCATCATCTGCAGGCCGTCGAGGCCCGCCACCTGATCGGGCCGGGACACGCCGGGACCCACGCCGCTGTTCATGCGGGCCATCACCTCTTGCTCCAGGGCAAGCCATTGTTCGAGTTGGTTGTGTTGTGTCATGGGGTCTTCTTCCGGTCGGAGTGTTGCATATGCAATTATTGCAGATACAATCGAATCCATGCAAGCCGAAATCACCCTTCCTTCACCCGTTGCGGCGCGTCCGCAGGGCTGTACCAACTTCAAACTGCGCCAGTTGCTGCGCCGGGTAGGGCAGCACTACGACGCCGAGATGGCCAAGTGCGGCCTCAAGACCACGCAGTACTCGCTGCTGTCGCATGTGCTCAGCCTCGGCCCCATCCGCCCCGGCGACCTGGCGGCGGAAATGAAGATGGATGCCTCCACGCTCACGCGCAACCTGCGCCCCTTGGTGGATGCCGGCTGGGTGACCCTGCAGGCCGGCGCCGATGGCCGCAGCCGGCTGGTGCATATCACCGACGCGGGCCGCGGCAAGCGCGCCGAAGCCCAGCGCTGCTGGAAGGTGGCGCAGTTGGCGCTCAACGACCTGCTGGGCCTGGAGCGCGTGCTGGCGCTGCACACCCTGGCCGATGAATGCCTGGAACTGCTGTCCCCCATCTCGGAGCTCGACCATGGCGAATGAGACCCTTTCCGCGCCTTCGGCTGCCAAGCCTGCCGTCCCACCCATCGCCATCTGGCTGGTGCTGCTGGCCGCTGCGGGGGCTTTTGCCCTCACCATGGGCACGCGCCAGACCATGGGGCTGTTCCTCTCGGCCCTCAACACCTCCACCGGCCTGGGCGTGGGCAGCATCAGCCTGGCCTTTGCCTTTGGCCAGCTGTGGTGGGGCCTGACCCAGCCGTTTGCCGGTGCGGTGGCCGACCGCATCGGCACTGGCCGGGTGATCCTGCTGGGCGTGGCGCTGGTGGCCCTGGGCACCATCATCACCCCGCTGATGACGACGACAGCCGGCCTGATCTTCGCCATCGGCGTGCTGGCCGCCGGTGGGGCGGGCATGGCGGGCCCCTCGGTGCTGATGGCCGCGAGCACCCGCCTGGTGCCCCCGGCCAAACGCGGCCTGGCCACCGGCATCGTGAATGCGGGCGGCTCGTTTGGCCAGTTTGCCATGGCACCCATTGCCATCGGCCTCACGGCTGCCGTGGGCTGGGCCAGCGCCATGCAGTGGCTGGGGGTGCTGGTGCTGCTGGCGTTGCCGGCGGCCTGGGTGCTCAAGGGCAACTCGAAGGCACTGGCAGCCCAGGCGGCCGCGGTATGCGGCGTCAAGGCGCTGACTGCGCGCCAGGCCATCGCGCAGGCGCTGGCCACGCCCAGCTACCTGTACCTGGCGGCGGGCTTTCTGGTCTGCGGCTTCCATGTGGCCTTCCTGGCCACGCACCTGCCAGGCGTGATCGCGGCCTGCGGTTTGCCACCCGAAGTCGGCGGCTGGGCACTGGCCATGATCGGGCTGTTCAACATCATCGGCAGTCTGGCCATGGGCTGGGCGGTGGGCCGCTGGCGCATGAAGTCGCTGCTGTCCATCCTGTATGCCACGCGCGGCATTGCGGTGCTGATCTTCCTGTTCGCCCCCAAGACCACGGCAGTGATGCTGATCTTCGCCGCGGTGATGGGCGTGACCTTTTTGTCCACCGTGCCGCCCACGGCCGGCCTCGTGGCCAAGATGTTCGGCACCGCCAACATGGCCATGCTGTTCGGCGTGGTGATGCTCTCGCACCAGATCGGCGGCTTTTTCGGCGCCTACCTGGGCGGCAGCGTCTTCCAGGCCACGGGCAGCTACGACTGGGTCTGGTACATCGACATCGCGCTGGCCCTGGGTGCCGCGCTGGTGAACCTGCCGATCCGCGAGGCGCCGCTCAAGCGCCTGGTTCCCGCAGCCGCTTGATACCCCGGCACCGTTTCCAGAGAGCCTGTTGAACATGACCAATACCACCACTGCAGTGCAACCCCTGTATTTCGATGACATGGCCGTGGGCCGCCGCTTCAAGAGCGGTGAACATGCGATGGACGCCGAGCAGATCATTGCCTTTGCAAAGCAGTTCGATCCTCAGCCCTTCCATATGGACGATGCCGCTGCCAAGGGATCTTTGTTTGGCGGCCTGGCGGCCAGCGGCTGGCACACGGCGGCCATCACCATGCGGCTGCAGGTGACCACGGGCCTGCCCGTGGCCGGCGGCATCATCGGCGCCAGCGGCGAGGTGAGCTGGCCCCGGCCTACACGCCCCAGCGACGTGCTGCACGTGGTGAGTGAGGTCATGGAGGCCAACCCGTCCAAGTCCAGGCCCGACCGCGGCATGGTGACCGTGCGCAGCGAAACCCTGAACCAGCATGGTGACGTGCTCCAGGTCTCTACCGTGCGCATCGTTGTCCCGCGCAAGCCGGTGGCTGCGCCATGACTGCCGTTACAACGCCGGCCGCTGCCGCGGGGGCTATGAACCCGCGCACCCGCATGCTGCTGGAGGCGCCCATCGCCTCCACGCTGCTGCGCATGGCCGCGCCCAATGTGCTGGTGATGCTGGCCCAGGCCGGCGTGGGCCTGATCGAGACCTATTTCGTCGGCAAGCTCGGCACCGATGCGCTGGCCGGTATGGCGCTGGTGTTCCCGGTGGTGATGCTGATGCAGATGATGTCGGCCGGCGCCATTGGTGGCGGCGTGGCGGCGGCCATTGCGCGGGCGCTGGGGGCGCGCCGGCGCGAGGACGCGGACGCGCTGGTGCTGCATGCGCTGGTCATCGGGCTGGTGTTTTCGCTCGTGTTCACCCTGGCCGTGGTGGGGGGCGGGCGCTGGCTCTACACCCGCATGGGCGGGGCAGGAGGCGCGCTCGAGGCGGCGCTCATCTATTCGAACTGGGTGTTTGCCGGCGCGGTGTGCGTCTGGGTGTTCAACACCCTGGCGGCCATCATCCGCGGCACGGGCAACATGGCCGTGCCGGCCTATGTCACGGTGTGGGGTGCGCTGGTGCTCATCCCCCTGTCGCCGCTGCTGATCTTTGGCTGGGGCCCGTTGCCAGGCCTGGGCATTGCGGGCGGTGCCATCGCGCTCATGGCGTATTACGTGCTGGGCAGTGCTGTGCTGGCCTGGTACCTGTGGTCGCCGCGCAGCCTGCTGCGGCCCGCGTTCAAGGGGCTGCAACTGCGCTGGGCGCTGTTCGTGGATATTCTGCGCGTGGGCCTGGTGGGGGCGGTCTCCACGGTGGCGACCAATGTGGCCATCGGTGTCACCACGGCGCTGGTGGGCGGCTTCGGCACGGCCGCCATCGCCGGCTACGGCACCGCATCGCGGCTCGAATACCTGATGGTGCCGCTGGTGTTCGGCTTTGGCGCGCCCCTGGTGGCCATGGTCGGCACCTGCATCGGCGCGGGCCAGCGCGAGCGTGCCCTGCGCGCCACCTGGATCGGCGCCGCCATGGCGTTCGGCATGACCGAGGCCATTGGCCTGTGGGCGGCATTTTTTCCTGCCACCTGGCTGTCGCTGTTCGCCAGCGACCCGGCCATGATCGCCGCAGGCAGCCAGTACCTGCGCACGGTGGGCCCGGTGTATGGCTTTTTCGGCCTGGGTCTGGTGCTGTACTTTGCCTCGCAGGGGGCAGGCCGCCTGTTCTGGCCCGTGGCCGGCAACCTGGCCCGGCTGGTGATCGCCGTGGTGGGCGGCTGGCTGGCGCTGCGCTGGGATGGCGGCCTGGCCGGCGTCTTCGCCGCGCAGGGTGTGGCCCTGGTGGTCTACGGCATCGTGATCGGCTGGGCGATTGCCGGCGGCGCCTGGTTCGGCCGCGTGGGGTGGCCGAGCAGCCCGGCAGGGCTGCTGCGGCGTCAGACAGGCACGGTGTAGTTGAGGGTCATGCGGCCGCCGTCCACGGTGACGATCTCGCCGGTGACGTAGCTGGCCGCATCGCTGGCCAGCCAGGCCACCACGTCGGCGATTTCCGCCGGGTCGCCCAGGCGCTTCATCGGCGTGCGCGACATGATCTTGGCCTTGGCCTCGTCGCTGGTGAGCACGGCCTTGGCCGCCAGTTCGGTGGCGATGGTGCCGGGCGCCACGGCATTCACACGCACGTTCTTGTCGGCCAGGGCCAGCGCCATCACGCGCGTGAGCTGGTTGATGCCGCCCTTGCTGACGTTGTAGCTGGAGATGCTGGGAATGGTGAGCACGCCGTTGACCGAGCTCATGTTGACGATGGATCCGCCGCCCGAGGCCACCATGGCCCGCGCCACGGCCTGGCCCACCAGGAACGAACCCTTGAGGTTGACGCGCAGCACGGCGTCGAAGTCCTCTTCGGTCACTTCGAGGAAATCCGCCGCGCGGAAGATGCCGGCATTGTTCACCAGCACGTCGATGCGGCCATGGGCCTGCAGCGTGCGCTCCACCAGGGCATCCACCTGGGTCTTGTCGCCCACATCGCAGCGCACATAAAGGGCGCCGAGTTCCTTTGCCAGCGCATGGCCACGGGTGTCGTCCACATCGGCGATCACCGTGTGCGCGCCCTCGCGGGCAAAGCGCCGCACGCAGGCCTCGCCGATGCCTTGCGCGCCCCCGGTGACGATGCAGACACGGCCCTGGTGGCCGAAGTGGACGGTGGACGGGGCGATGGAAGAGGGCGCAGCAGGAAATGTCATGCCCGGATGGTAGCCGCTTGCCGGCCTGGCGCTGGCCTGGACCTATCGGCGCGGACGGTCGCGCCGCGCGGATCTGGGGGTGTTGGCCGTGCTGGCAGCCTTGTGGGCAGGCTTTTTCGCACGGGGGTGCAGCAAGGGCTTGAACCGGGCGCGCTCCCTGCTGGCCCGGTGGCCACGCCACAGCCAGGCCAGCGCCAGCATCAGCACCACGGCCCAGGCGGTCACCATCCTGGGGTTGCCGGCCAGCCAGGACACCACGAAATCGACATACTCCATGGCACGCAAGCTATCACAGCGCGAACCGCCGTTGCATGGGTGTAAACAATCATCAACAAACGGCCCGGCGGTCGGGTTTTGCTGAAACCCTTGGATACACTCCGACCATGAGCGACCTGACGGCCCCCGCGACCGAAGCGCCTTCCCACACCAAGGCCTTGCTGCAGCTGTGCAAGCGCCTGGAGCGGGCGTGGACCCTGTCCGACATTCTGGATGCGGTGTCCCCCGTGGCCGAGCAGGTGCTGGGCTATCCCCATTGCTGGCTGGGCGTCTATGGGCTCAAGCCGGGGTTCGTGTCGATCCTGCTGCATTCCAGCCAGATCAGCGACCCCACGTTCGCGCGCGCCATCGACACCACGGAGATCCCCATCGCCGGTGACAGCATGGTCCAGGAGATCATGGCTGCAGACCACGTGGTGGTGGTGGCCGACGCCCGCACGGACCCGCGCACCAACAAGGAGATCGTGGCGGCACTGCACAACCGCACCATCATCAATGTGCCCTTGGTCCTGGCGGAGCAGCGGCTGGGCGCGGTGGGCATGGGCACCTATGGCGATGCGGAAGGCGTGCGCCCGCCCTTGCCCTGGCAGATCGACTTCATGCAGGCCATGGGGGCGCATGTGGCCGTGGCCATGGACCGTGTGCGCTTCATGCAGGCCCGCAAGGAAGCCGAGGACGCGCTCTACCACGAGAAGGAGCGCCTGCAGGTCACGCTGCACTCGATTGGCGATGCGGTGATCTCCACCAATGCCCAGGGCGACCTGCTCTACATCAACCCGGCCGCCGAGGCGCTGACCGGATGGAGCCTGACTGCTGCCGTGGGAAAGCCCTATGGCGAGGTGTTCCGGCTGCTCGGTCCTGGCGGCGCCGGGGAACCTGCGCCCGACATGATGGCCGGTGCCATTGCCGCCGCCCAGGCCCGGCGCTACCCGGAGTTGCAGCTGCAACCCCTGCACGGTGGCCGGGTGCTGGTGGAGGCAACGGCCTCGCCCATCAAGGACGCGGACGGAGAGGTGCAGGGTGCCGTGCTGGTGTTCCGCGACGTGACGGAACAGCGCCGCCTGAGCCATGAGATCGCCTACCAGGCCATGCACGACGAGCTGACCGGGCTGGGCAACCGGCGTGCGTTCGAGCAGGCGCTGTCGCGCGCCTTCGACCTGACGCGGGGCAGCGCGCACCACGATGTGGTCTGCTATCTGGACCTGGATGAGTTCAAGGTGGTCAACGACACCTGTGGCCACGCGGCAGGCGATGCCATGCTGCGCGAGATCGCCCAGCTGTTTGCCGGCTTGCTGGGTGAGCAGGACCTGCTGTGCCGCATTGGCGGGGATGAATTCGGCATCGTGCTCGGCGGCCACAGCGTGGCCGACGCCCTGCAGGTGGCCGAGAGGCTGCAGCAGCGGCTGGCAGGCTACCATTTCGTGTGGCTGGAGCAGCGCTTTGGCGTGGGCGTCAGCATCGGCATGGTGGCGCTGGATGCCCACACGGAAAGCGTGGGCGCTTTGCTGCAGGCCGCAGACAGTGCCTGCTACGTGGCCAAGGATGCGGGGCGCAGCCGCATCCACCTGTACGCCATCGACGACCCTGCGCTGGCGCAGCGCTATGGCGTCATGGAGTGGGTCAGCCGCATCGAGCATGCCCTGCTGCATGACCGGTTCGAGCTGTTTGCGCAACCCATCGTGCCTTTGCAGGGCGGTGATCCGCAGGGCCTGCATTGCGAAATCCTGCTGCGCATCCGCAGCGAGCAGGGGGAGCTGGTGCTGCCAGGCCTGTTCATGCCGGCGGCCGAGCGCTACCACCTGGCCGCGCGGGTCGATCGCTGGGTCGTCACCCATGCGCTGCGCTGGGTGGTCGAGCAGCAGGACCGCATCGCGCAGTGCTCGATCAACCTGTCGGGCCAGTCGCTCGGGGATGCGGCCTTCACCAGCTTTGTGCTGGAGGCACTGCAGAATGCCGACGTGCCGTGCTCCAAGCTGTGCTTTGAAATCACCGAGACAGCGGCCATCAGCAACCTGCACACGGCCAACCATTTCATCGAGACCTTGCATGCCTGTGGCTGCAAGATCTCGCTCGATGATTTTGGCAGTGGCCTGTCCTCCTTTGCCTACCTGCGCAACCTGCCGGTCGATGTGCTCAAGATCGACGGCCAGTTCGTGCGGGACATCGACCGCGACCCGGTGAGCCTGGCCATGGTCAAGTCCATCCACGAGATCGGCTGCCTGATGGGCAAGCGCACCGTGGCGGAGTTTGTCGAGAGCCAGGCCCTGGTGGCCATCCTGCAGGAGATTGGCGTGCACTATGCCCAGGGCTATGCCGTCGGCTACCCCGTGCCACTGGCGCAGGTGCTTGACGGCCGCCCGGGCGTGCTTCCATGAAGCACCCGCCAGGGTACGGCGCGCTTCGGTGCCGGCATGCGCTGCCGGGGCCTGGCGGATGTTGCTGGTATCGTCTGGTGAAAGGCCGGTATGCCATGGCACCACCATCGCGGGCACGCGTGTTGCATGCAACTGGCCCGTAACGGGAGCGATCGAGAATGCGTGCCTTTCAGTTGTCCCTGCGGACTGCCATTGCGGTGCCTTTTGCGGCACTGTTCGTGGCCACGGTCGTCCTGCAGGCCGTCACGCAGCACCGGCAGATCAGCCAGTTGATCGACCAGGAGAGCGTGCGCGTGCTGGAGGCCCTGACCAGCAACTCGCGTGCGCGCCTGGCGCAATTCCTGGAAACCCCGTTCCTCATCCAGAGCACGGTGGCCGACGCCATCAGTCGCCATGGCCTGTACCAGGAGGGCAATCTGCGCCCTGTCTACATGCACCTGCGGGGGGTGTTCTCCGACCTGTATGCCGGGCAGCAGCAGATCAGCCTGCTGAGCTTCGGCAGCAGGGCGGGGGAGTACACCGGCATCCGCCGCGAACCCGGCGAGGGTTTTCGGCTGATCCTCAAGGATGCCACGACGAGCGGCATGATGAATGTGTACGAGGACGATACGCTGCGCAAGGTGGCGGCGGCCTTCCCCAACTACGACCCGCGTGTGCGCCCCTGGTATGCGCCGGTGGCCGGCTCGGGCCAGTCGCGCTGGTCGCCCATCTACACCACGGCGGGGGAGCGGGGCGACATCACCATTTCGGCGGCGACCCCGGTGGTGGCCGATGGCAGCCTGCTGGGCGTCATGGAGGCCGACGTGCGGCTGGACAGCCTGAACCGCTTTCTGCGCGAGGAGCCGCTGCGCGGCCAGGGACAGATCTTCATTGTGGATGCACAGGGCCTGATCGTGGCCCATTCGGAGCCGGGCTCCGTGCTCGGTGACCGCCGCAATGCCGCCGGCCAGCGGGAGCGCCTGCGCATCTCGGAGAGCACGAGTGCCCAGATCCGCACGGCCGAGAGCTATCTGCGCGAGGTCCCGGCAGCGGCTGGCGGAAGTTTTCACTTCCAGCACCTGGATGCGCGCTACTTCGGGCGCGTCACACCCTATGCGGACCCGCGTGGCATCGACTGGCGCATCGTGGTGCTGCTGCCCGAGTCCGAGCTGCTCGGCGACACCCGCAGCGCGGGCCAGGGAGCGCTGCTGGCCGCCGGGGCCATCGCCATCATTGGCCTGCTGCTCGGCCTGTGGGTGATCCAGTGGGCGGCGCGGCCCATTCTCATGACCGCCGAGGCGGCCAACCGGATCGCCCGTGGCGACTGGGACACGGACATCGTCGCCCCCAGCCCCCTGCGGGAAACCACGGTCCTGGTGCTCGCCTTCAATGAAATGGCCCACCGGCTGCAACGCTCGTTTCTGCAGATGCAGGAGTTGCTCACCCATGACAGCCTGACCCAGTTGCTCACGCGCCGGGGGCTGCTGGAACAGGTGCAGTGGGCGGAGCCGAAACGCGCGGTGCTCAGCCTCGTCGGATTGAACGCCTTTCGCGCCATCAACGACAGCGTGGGCTACGGCACGGGTGACCGCCTGCTGCAGGCCGTTGCCAACCGGCTGCGCGGGCATTTTCCCGCCCCGGTGCTGCTGGCCCGTGTGGGTGGGGACGAATTTGCCCTGCTGAGCCTGGTGGAGGAGGGGGAGCAGTCTGCGGAGCGCTTTGGCAAGGCCGTGTTGGGTCTGTTTGCCTCGCCCTTCTCGGCGGGGGCCGACGAGGTCATGGTGCATGCCTCGGTGGGCCTGGTGGCGGGGCATCTGCGGGGTGAAGAACTGGCGGAATGGCTGCGCAATGGCAGCATCGCCCTGGGCGAAGCCAAGCGCCACGGCCAGAGCCAGTGGATGGTGTTCGAGCCCGGCATGGCGGACCAGTCGATGGAGCGCACGCGGCTGGCGTCTGAACTGCGGCAGGCTCTGGACAAGGACCAGTTCCTGGTGCACTACCAGCCGGTGATCGACCTGGCGACGGGCCGCGTCACGGGTGCCGAGGCACTGCTGCGCTGGCGCAGCCCTGCGCGCGGCATGGTGCCGCCGGGCGTGTTCATCGCCATGGCCGAAGAAAGCGACCTGATCCTGGCGCTGGGCGACTGGGTCATGCTGCGGGCCACCCGGGACATCGCCCAGCAATTGCCGCAGCTGCCCGAAGACTTCGGTCTGCATGTCAATGTCTCGGCCCGCCAGCTGATCCAGTCGGATTTCGTCGAGCAGGTGCAGCGCACGCTGGAGGCCAGCGGCCTGCCCGCGCGCCACCTGACGCTGGAGCTCACCGAATCGGTGCTGATCGAGGGCGATGCCGTGACCCACCAGCAGCTCTCGCGCCTGCGCGCGCTGGGGCTGAAGATCGCCATCGACGACTTCGGCACCGGCTATTCCTCGCTGGCGTACCTGAGCCGCTTGCCGTTCGACTGCCTCAAGATCGACCAGACCTTCGTGCGCGACCTGGTCGAGTCTTCCCAGAATGCCGCCATCGTCACGGCCGTGCTGCACATGGCCAAGGGCTTTGGCGTGACGGTCGTGGCCGAGGGCGTCGAGACCGAGGCCCAGGCGCGGCGCCTGCTGCAGATGGGCTGCGGCAGTGCCCAGGGCTACTGGTTCGGGCGCCCGGCGCCGCTGGAGAGTATGAACCTGGCCCAGCGCAGCCTGGATGGGCCGGGCCAGGGGCTGAAATAGGCCTGCGGGTCGGGAAGTTCCCCCTCGACACCAGCGGATGGGAAGGTGTTGGCCGTCTCAGGAGCCGGCTTCGATCAGCTCTGCAATGCGCGTGTGGCCCAGCCTTCTGGCCTGCTGGGCCGCGCTCAGGCCTTCATGGTCCACCAGGGCGGGATTGGCGCCCAGGGCCAGTAGCTTCTGCACCGTGGCGGTCTGGCCGTTGGCGGCGGCGAGCATCAGCGCCGTCCTGCCCAGGTTGTCGCGGGCGTCGATGGCAGCGCCTTGGGCGATGAGGCTTTCGACCAGGGGCATACGGCCTGTGCGGGCTGCTTCCCGAAGTCCGTCCGGCAGCGCGGCGCCGCTGCGCCCGCTGTCGGCGCGCGGGGCGGCTGCGGCCAGGCGGTTGCCCGCCGCGTCGTCTCGCCGCAAGCCGCTGCCCGCTGCGGCCTGTGCCGCAGGCCGCGCTGGTTCTGGCAGAGACGAGCGAGCGGCTTCAGCGGCCGCCGCAGCAGGCGGTGGCGCCATCGACTTGGCGGCCGCTGCGTCCTGGGCGGCCAGGCGCTCGCGCATTTCAGTGCGTGGGGGCGCCGAAGGCAATGCCGGCACGGCTGCCGGGGCGGCCGCCCCCGTTTCGGAAGGGCTTTCGCCGGTGAAGGGGGGGAGGCGGGGAAGCCCGATACGGCGCCGATCCGGCCTGGCACCGGTGGCGCCTGCGCTTCCTGGGTGGCAGGTGCTGGTGCTGGTGCTGTCTTGGCCAGCGAGCGGGAGGGGCCTGGTGCCGGTGCGGCGGACTTTGGCGCCAGGGGCCTGGCCGGTGGGCGGGCCTCCTCCTCATGGGCGCTGCGTTGCAATGGCGCAGGCGCGGAAGGCGCGGAAGGCTCGGCTGGGGCGGCTTGCGGAGTGGCTGCAGGTGCGGGCGGCGCTGCGGCAGGCGCCTGCACGCTGGCAGAGGGTGCGGCGGCTCGGCGCTGACCGTAGGCGATTTCCTGCTCTTCGGGCGTACCGCGCTGGAACTGCAGCAACAGCAGGCCGGTCAGGCCCACCACGGCCACGGTGGCCAGGGCCGATACCTTCCAGCGCGACTGGTTGGCTGCCGCCGGTAGGGGGGCAGGGGAGGCGGGCAGGGCGGCTGCGGCGGCTGCCAGCATCTGCGCATGGGCAAGCACGGCGCCGCGGACATGCGCACCGGGGCGGGCATCTTGCTGGGCGCTGGCTTCGCGGTACCGCTGGGTCAGCTCGTCGTCCCGCGTGCTCATGGTGCAAACTCCTGTAGCTGTTGGCGAAGGCTGGTGCGCGCATAGCGCAGGCGGCTCTTGGCGGTTTCGAATTGGACGCCGGTCGCCTCTGCGATCTCCTGCACGCTAAGGTCGCCTTCGGCCTGCAGCAAAAACGCTTCCCGTTGCTCGAACGGCAACTGCTCGACCGCAGCGATCAGGGCGGCCGCCTGCTCACGTGACTGCAGCTGCCGCACCGGGCCGAATCCGGAGTCGGCCGCCAGCGTGTCGGCCAGGCCGGGCCCGCCATCACCCCCATCGTCGTTCGCATCCAGGCTGGCGTGGTTCCTGGCGGTGCGCAGGTGGTCCACCAGCCGGTTGTGGGCAAGGGTGAACAGCCAGGTCCGGAATTTCGCCTTGACTTCATAGCTGCCGGCGTTGCGCGCCACGGCAAACCAGACATCCTGCAGCAGGTCGTCCGCCACCGCCTGGACCTTCACGCTGCGCAACACGAAGCGCCATACCGCCAGCTCGTGCCGGCTATACAGCGTGTCGAAGGCGCCCAGGTCACCGGCGGCATAACGCAGCATCAGCGTCTCGTCGGCATCGTCAGGGGACAGGGCGTTCTGCACCCGCGCATTATGCGGGGACCTCATCCACCGGCGAAGCCTGCGAAGCTTCGCCGGGGGCCATCACCTGGGGTCGGGTACATAGGACACGTTGTCCGATTGCGGGAAGGCGCGCGGGACTGGCGGGCGCACTGGTTGCTCGCGGATCACGCCGTAGGCCACCAGGTTCTCGCGGCTGTCGTAGCGGATGCTGATGACTTCGTTGGGGCGCTCCTGCAGGCGCGTGAAGCTGGTGTGCGAGACCACGGAAGTCTCGCGCTGGCCATGCGCCGTGCCCAGCTTGGCCGATGGCGCCGGCGCGGCTTTCGCCAGGCTGCCCGCGCCCAGCGCGCGTGCTGAGGACTCGGCCTCCGGCGCCGGGGCCGGTGCTGCTGCAGCAGCAGGTGCCGCCGGCTCCTCGCGCAGGCGCCCCAGGCCGGCGCTGTCATTGCTGCTGTCGCGGCGCTGGCTGTAGGGCTCGGGGATGACCACGGGTGCAGGCACGGGCTGCTGCTCGCGGAACAGCGCCACGCCGATCACGCCCACATGGGCTGGCCGGCCCGTACGGCCGGCATAGGAGTTGGCCACGCTGGAGAACTCGAAGGCGGCGACCTCGCTGCTGCTTTTGCGCCAGCCCGTGATCTGGTAGCGCTCGTAGGCCGAAAACACATAGCCACGCTGATCCCAGGCGGCGGTTTCGCCACTGAGCACATTCACGCCATCCACCGACGGCACGGCCAGCACGCGCTCGCCAGTGCGATTGTGTACGGTGACGGCGTAGCGCGCCCCGGGCCGGCCAGCCACCCAGTATTCGCCCTTGGCGTAATGCACCGGCAGCGTGGCGCCGGTGTCGCGGTCGACTATGGTGATATCGGCCAGACGGCCGACGGCCTGGGCAGGCAGGCTGGTCAGCGACAGCATGGCGGCCAGTGCCGTCAGTGCGGGAAGGATCAGTGAACCGGATTTCATGGCAGCTCCATCAATCGAAGTGTTGGTGCTGGGTGAAACGAACGGGGCGGAGAAATGGGGTTGAACATGCGCAAAAAAATTTCCGATGCCCCAACGGCGTCGCGGAGAAGGGCGCTGCAACCGGGGGAGCAGGCAGGCCACGCCCGGAGCCGCATTGATCCGGGAAACCCCTTGCGCACCCGACAGCGCATTGACAGGTGCAGGCAGCAAACTGGGCTCCTAGCCCCCTCTGTCGATTCGAAGGGCGAGGATGACCGAGGTGTTTGTCCGGGTGACTCCTTCGATCTCCCCAATTTGATCAAGCAGCACGTCAAGCCGCGCCGTGTTGTCTGCCCGAAGGGTGGCCATGTAGTCAAACTCGCCGCTCACCGATGCAAGCTGAAGCAACTCGGGAAACTTCGTCAGCTCCCTGATGACTTCTCTGCCGGCTTTTGGCTGCACCACGATACCCACGAATGCCTGCACGCCCCGTGCTACCGCTTCGCCTCCGAGGCGCACGGAGTAGCCGCCGATGAGGCCGTTGGCCTCGAGTCTTGCAAGGCGTGCCACGACCGTTGTTCTGGCCACGCCGAGCCTGCGGGCCAGGTTGGCAGTGCTCTCGCGCGCGTTGGCCTGCAGCAGCGCAATCAGCTCCCGATCGAACTTGTCGCGCAGCAGTGTTTCGGGAAGGTTGGGCGGCGCGTTCATGGTGAGGGGACGAAAGCAAAAAAGAATGACAAGGTGACGATTCGTCAGCATTGTCTGCCATTGCGGCGAAAATCTGTGCCATTTCGTCGAACTCATGCTTTTTTTCGTCATGGGGTTTCGGAACACTGGTTGGGTCTCCACACCCAATCTCGTTCAGAAGGAAATTCGCATGAAAGTAGCTCTTCTCGGCGCAGGCCACATCGGTCAGACCATTGCCCAACTGCTGCACGCCAGTGGCGACTTTGCGTTGACGGTCTTCGACCGCGACCAGGCCGCATTGGATCGGCTGGCCCAAAAGGGCATCCGTACCACATGCATCGATACATCAAGTGCCGCAGAACTCACGAATGCCCTGGACGGACACACCGCAGTGGTCAATGCGCTCCCGTACCACCTGGCGATTTCTGCTGCCCAGGCGGCCTTGCGCGCCCGTTGTCACTACTTCGATCTGACGGAGGACGTGGCGGCAACCAAGGAAATCAAGCGCCTCGCACAGGACGCTGAAACTGCGTTCATGCCGCAATGCGGCCTTGCCCCGGGCTTCATCGGGATAGTGGCGCACCACCTTGCCAGCGGCTTTGAGGCTCTGCACGACGTGAAGATGCGTGTGGGTGCCCTGCCGGCGTTTCCCACGAATGCGCTGAAGTACAACCTGACGTGGAGCGTGGATGGCCTGATCAATGAGTACTGCCATCCGTGCGAGGCGATACACGATGGTCGGGTTATCTCGGCCCTGCCGCTGGAGGGGCTGGAGCACTTTTCCCTGGACGGGGTGGAATACGAAGCCTTCAACACGTCTGGTGGCCTGGGAACCTTGTGCGAGACGTGGGACGGAAAGCTGCGCAACCTCGACTACAAGACGGTGCGCTACCCAGGGCATCGCGCGTTGATGCAATTTCTGCTGGACGAGCTGCAACTCAAGAGCGACCAGGACACGCTCAAAACCGTTCTTCGGCGCAGCATGCCCGCCACCATGCAGGACGTGGTGCTGGTGTTCGTCACCGTCTCAGGCACCAAGAACGGCTCGCTCGTGCAGGAGGTATTTGCGCGCAAGATCTTCGCCGAGCGTG
This sequence comes from Acidovorax sp. AC410, assembly GCF_979253235.1. Classification (NCBI taxonomy): domain Bacteria; kingdom Pseudomonadati; phylum Pseudomonadota; class Betaproteobacteria; order Burkholderiales; family Comamonadaceae; genus Acidovorax; species Acidovorax sp. AC410. Next base: position 5,627,185 of record NZ_CEEDCG010000001.1, on the reverse strand, counting down.
ATGGCGAATACCCGTTGTCCGCCATCCAGATCACAACAGCTGCAGGGATCTGTGCGGCCCTGGACCTGTTTCGGGAACAGAAGCTACCTCAGCGCGGGTTCATTCGCCAGGAGCAAGTCGCTCTCACGGATTTCTTGGCAAATCGCTTTGGCCGGGCCTACCAGCAGTACCGCCAGGTTGAATCGATTGGCTGAGCAGGGCAGGGCAGCGGCTTTGGCGCAAGCCATCGTGCCGCTTCACATGCTTACGGCAACAAGCCAAAATGTAAGACTGTATCCACTTGGTTGCCAGCCTGGTCAAGGACGCATGAGTTTCGCGAGCGTTTCCAAAGTGCTGCAAACGTGCTCGCGAACCACCGCTTCGATCAACTCCGGGCGCTTGCGGCGCAGCGCGTCGATGATGAACCCGTGCTCCTCGCGGCTCGGCCTGGGCTTGTACGTTGACTGCAGCCATAGCCGCATATGGGGCTCGATGCACACGTGGAGCGCCGCAATCTGCGCTACCAGCCGTGGACGGGCGCTCAAGCCGCACAAGTACAGGTGGAAGTCGCGGTGCTCGGTCACCCAGGCGGAAAGATCTTCTGCGCACCTGTCCATGGCGTCCAGTCGTCGCTCGAGCTCATCAATGTCTGCCGGGCCGATTCGATTCAAGGCGGCTGTTGCGGCCAAGCCTTCAAGCACCGCCCGCATTTCGAATACCTCGATCGCCTCGGCATGGTTCAGGCCCCGCACCACCGCACCACGGTTGGGGCGGATGGTGAGCAATTCTTGCGTTGCAAGACGTCGGAACGCGTCGCGCACCGGCATTCGACTCATCCCCAATTGCGACGCAATCTCCTCGGGCACCATGCGGTCGCCCGCCTTGAACTGACCCATGCGGATTCCGTTGAGGAGGAACCGATAGGCTTCTTCCTCCGCCGTTGCGGGGCTCGAAAAGGGCGTCAGCATGCTTGCCATTCAATTGGATTGGATACACGAATATACTCCGACGCATGTTGCCCTTTGACTGGTCGTTCCCGTACCCCTCGCAAAAGATGCCACTCCTCGCGGCGAATGCCGTGAGCGCCAGCCAGCCTTTGGCGGCGCAGGCAGGGTTGAGCATGCTGTACCAGGGCGGTAACGCCATCGATAGCGCATTGGCGTCCGCTATTGCGCTGACCGTGGTGGAACCGGTAATGAACGGGATCGGCGGCGACATGTTCGTGCTGGTGTGGCATGAAGGCAGGTTGCATGGATTGAACTCGAGCGGACGCGCGCCCTCGCTCTGGACGCCGCAGTATTTCGACAGCCATGAAAAAATGCCGGAGAAGGGCTGGGATTCGGTGACCGTGCCGGGCCAGGTTGCGGGATGGAAGGCCCTGTCGGATCGCTTTGGCAAACTGCCTTTTGCACGCCTGTTCGAGCCGGCTATTCGGTACGCGCGAGAAGGCTTCATGGTTTCGCCGCAAATTGCGAGGCAGTGGGCCAACCAGATTCCACGACTCATCGACCAACCGGGCTTCCGCGATGCGTTCACATTGGATGGGCGCGCTCCTCAAGCAGGTGAGCTTTGGCGGTTTCCAGCTCAAGCCAGGACACTCGAGCTCATTGCCGAGAGCGGCGGCGAGAGTTTCTACCGGGGCGAACTCGCCGAGAAAATCGAAGCGTTTGCCAAGCAGTGCGGCGGCGCCCTGCGCGCAACCGATCTCGCGGCGCACCGGGCCGAATGGGTCAAACCCATTGAGCAGTCGTTTCGCGGTTACACGGTGCACGAGATTCCGCCCAATGGCCAAGGGCTCGCCGCACTGATGGCTTTGGGAATCCTGGACCACTTCGACCTGGCAAGCATGGGAGTGGACAGTGCCGACTACTACCACGTTGGCTTGGAGGCGATGAAGCTGGCCTTCGCCGACCTCAAAAAGTACGCTGCCGATGCCCCTGCCATGTCGCCTGTCTCTGCTGCGCACTTGCTCGACGCTGCCTATCTGGCGGAGCGCGCGAAGCGCATCGACATGAAGCGCGCGGCCAATCCAGGCCCCGGCATGCCAAAAACCGGCGGAACGGTCTACCTTGCGTCTGCAGATACGGCAGGCACCATGGTCTCTTACATCCAGTCGAACTACCATGGCTTTGGCTCCGGAGTGGTCGTTCCAGGCACTGGCATCAGTCTGCACAACCGCGGCGAAGACTTCAGCCTGGTCCCGGGCCATCCGAATATCGTCGCTCCAGGCAAGCGTCCACTGCACACCATCATCCCGGGTTTCATCACGCGCGATGGCGCACCCGTGATGGCGATGGGCGTCATGGGCGGCTCGATGCAGGCACAAGGGCATGTGCAGATGGTGACTCGGCTCGCCAGCTTCGGACAAAACCCGCAAGCCATGAGTGATGCCCCACGGTTTCGCGTGGAGCCAGGCCCGACGGTCACGCTGGAATCGCATGTGCCCGGCGATGTGCCGGACTCCCTGCGCGCCCGCGGACACAAAGTCACCGTCGCGCAGCGCCAAAGCCTGGACTTCGGGTCAGCCCAGCTGCTCTACAAGGCAGAGCACGGGTACATCGCAGCATCCGACTCGCGCCGGGACGGACAGGCGGTTGGCTTTTAGCAGGAGCGGTGCCAGACCACTCCAGCCTTTGAAACTGCGCGCATCGCTGGCCTGATCGACGCCAATGCCTCGTCCAATACTTCTCCTTTACGCACCGGATTCCCCTTTCCATCAACCGCAACAGAGCGACAAGCCAGGAGACACCCAGAATGAAGCGACGAATCTTTTCCGCAGCAGCTGCAGCCTCAGCACTTTCACTTGCTTTGCCAGCATCTGGGCAAGACCGGACCCTGAAGCTCATTGTTGGGTTCGCGCCCGGTGGTTCATCCGACCAATTGACGAGAATTCTTGCCGACAAGCTGCGCGCTTCGCTGGGGCAAAATGTCGTCGTCGAGAACAAGCCGGGCGCATCGGGACGGGTGTCGATGGCTGAGCTCAAACGATTGCCGCCGGATGGGCAAACCCTGGTCATGGCCACCAGTGGCACGCTGGTGGTGGCTCCCTGGCTATATCCCAATCTGCCGTACGATGCCGTGAAGGACTTCACGCCGATCGCGCGTGCCGCGAGCTTCGACTTTGCCCTCACCATCGGGCCTGCAGGTCCCCAACGCGATATCAAGCATGTGCTGGCCTGGATGAAGGCGAACCCTGACAAAGCCAACTTCGCCACCTCGGGAGCCGGCACATTGGGCCACTTTACGGGCGTGCTGCTTTCGCAGACCACTGGCGTCAGTCTTACCCACATACCCTACAAAGGGGGCGCACCCGCAGCGCAAGACCTGGTAGCTGGGCTGCTCCCTCTCATGGTGGACACAGCCTCTGAGACCTTGGAGCATCACAAGGCGGGCAGGGTGCGGATTGTCGCGGTGACTGGACAGGAGCGCTCCAGCGCTTTGCCCGACGTGCCTACGTTGAAGGAAGCAGGAATCAACATGACTGCGGATGGGTACTTCGGTCTGTACGGTCCTGCGGGGATGCAGCCGGCAGTCGTGCAGCGTATCGAACGGGCCGTCGCCGAGGCGCTTCGCGCCCAGGATGTGCGGGACAGGATTTCCGCGCTGGGGTTGGTTCCCGACTACCTGGATTCATCCGGGCTCAAGAAGCTGCAAGCCGAGCAGCTCAAACGCTGGGAGCAGCCGGTGAAGGCCTCTGGCTTCAAGCCAGACTGAGCAGACGTTCGTCGGAAACCTCAGTTGCGTGTGGCCGCGTTCAGCCGCCGAATCTGAGGTCCATGCCGAGGTGCCACCAACCAGATCGAGTGCTGGGTGGGGCCGGGTTCAGCCCCCTGCAACTTGATGCCTAAGACTAGATACGATGTATATTATGTTAAATAAAAGAAGCGCAATTTGAGTGATTTCTGCCCAGGCATTCCAGGCCTGTCTGGCCGATCCCTCTTTGCTCCCGCCCCTTCCTCTTCTTTTTGCTTCCCAGGGATTTGAGCTCCAGGCTGGTCCGACCAGTCGAAGCCGACCCGCCGCCCTATGATCGCGGCCATGCTGATTTGCCATCTCCAACGAGCGCTCCTGGTAGCGGCCGTCCTTGTCTCGACCACCGTGGCTGCCCAGTCGGCCAGGGAATCCTTCAGCGTGGCCGAGTCCAAGACGGCCATCCTCGACACCTTGCCCCATCCCAAGGGCACCAAGTTCCGCCAGCTGTTCCTGTCGGAGCATGGCGACTCCAAGGTCACGCTCTGTGGCGAGATCAATGCGAAAGACCGCTCGGGTACGTACCTCGGGTTCCGGCGCTTCATGGTGGATGACCTCGGTGAATCGATGCGGGACCCGATGGACACCGCCGCGGGGTCCTGGCAGCAATCGATTTTCGATCGTGTCTACAAGCGGGCGTGCTCCGACGGGTTCAAGGACGTCAAATAGCCTAGGCCCTGTTCCTGCGCACCCTCGCTTTTGGTGCAGCCCCCGGAGCGGGCGCTGGCGGCGTCGTGGGGAGCCGGTCGCGCAGTTCGTTGAGCACGGCGAGCATGTCGCTGCTGCGCGCATCGAGTTTCGCCTGCAGGCCTTGCACCTCGTCGCGGGCGGATTGCAGTTCTTGGGACAGGCCTGCTTTTTCGATCTGCAGGGCGCCCATATGCACGTCGAGCTCCCGAGCCCTGTCCAGCGCATCGGCCAGGGCCTTGGCTGCTTTCTTGCCGTCGCCTTCCAGCTGCAGCGCCAGGCGCCTGGATTCCTGGCGGGCCCGGTCGACCTCGGCATGCAGCCTGCGTTCCTGGGCCTGTGAGCGCTCTTCGAGCCGGGAGCGCTCGGCCTGGTGTTCCATCTCTCTGGCCTCCAGGCGTCGCCGCTGCGCATCCACAGCCTGGCGCAATTGCACGCCCTCGGCGCGTGCGCTGTCCAATTGCTGCTGGCAGGCCTGCAGTTGCTGCTGCAGTTCCTGGGTCTGGCGCACCAAGTCGGCGACCTGGGCATCGCGGGCCTGCATGGCCACCGCATAAGCCGCGCTGCGGTCATCCAGGCGCTGCTTTTCCCGCGCCAGCCCATCCTGCTCCTGGCGCAGTGTTTCGGCCTGGGCATCCAGTTCGGCGCGGGCGTCTGCCAACTGGGCGGCCGCCTGCTCATCCGCATGCTGGAGCGCCCTTCCCCACAGGGTTTTTGCCGCCCTCATGACGGGCCCCGGTAAGGGAATATCGGCATCTGGCGGTCCGTCATCCGGATTGGCTGGCGCCTGCAGCCTTCCGGCCAGTGAGCCAAACCACCCGTCGAGCATGGGCCCCACCGTATTGGGCGAACCGCGGCCCAGTTGCAGACGCACCCGTTCAATGGTCGGTCTCTCCCCCAGGGCGAGAACAGCGTCCGCAGCGGCCCACACCTCTTGCATCTGCACGCCGCGAGGGCCCCTCACACTTTTTGGCTGCATGGCCGAACTCCATTCTGAATTACCCACGATAATAGAAGATTATCGTGGGTGGATTGTTGAATTTGTAGTAAACAATACATCATATGTAATAAAAATTCAATAGTCGGCCGAAAGAAGTACCAATGCGCTTGCCAGCCCTCAAAACGCATGCCGTGCTGGAGCCTGGCGTGCTCTCGGATGTCACGGCGATTGCCGTCGATCAGCTGATGCGCGAGGGGGAATCCGCCAACACCCTGGCCAGCTACCGATCCGCCCTGCGCTACTGGGCCGCCTGGTTCAACGTGCGCTATGGCCAGCCGATCACGCTGCCGCTGCCGCCGAGCGCCGTTCTCCAGTTCATCGTTGACCACGCCCAACGAACGAGCGCCCAGGGCCTGGTCCACGAGCTGCCTGCGGCCATGGACGCGACGCTTGTCGAAGCAGGCTTCAAGGGCAAGCTGGGGCCCATGGCGCTCAGCACCCTGGTGCATCGGGTGTCGGTGCTGTCCAAGGCCCACCAAATACGGGACATGAAAAATCCCTGCCAGGACGCCAAAGTGCGTGAACTGCTGTCGAAGACCCGCCGTGCCTATGCCAAACGGGGGGCCTTGCCCCAGAAGAAGAACGCACTGACCAAGGACCCGTTGATGGCGATCCTGGCGACCTGCGATGCCTCCACCCTCAAGGGCCTGCGCGATCGCGCCCTCCTCCTGTTTGCCTTCGCCAGCGGCGGTCGGCGGCGCTCGGAGGTTTCGTCGGCGCAGATCAGGCACCTGCGGCAAAGCGGGCCGGCCTCGTTCGTCTACACCCTCGCCCACTCCAAGACCAACCAGACCGGTTCGGACCGGCCGGAGAACCACAAGCCCATCCAGGGAATGGCGGGCGAGGCCTTGCAGGCATGGTTGGCGGCCACTGGCATCACCGAAGGGGCGATTTTCAGGCGCGTGCGAAAAGGCGGCCGGCTGGGTGAGGCGCTGTCGGCGGCCGCGGTGCGCGACATCGTGCAGGAGCGGGCCCGTGCCGCCGGCCTGCCCGATGTGTTTTCAGCGCACTCGCTTCGTTCCGGCTTCGTGACCGAGGCCGCCACCCAGAAAGTCCCCATGGCCGACACGATGGCCATGACGGGCCATCGCAGTGTGGCAAGCCTGCTGGGGTATTTCCGGGCATCGGACGCCAGCCCGGCTGCGCGGCTGCTGGAAGAAGACGCCCAAGGTTGATGCGGGCGACGACCAGCGCTACGGAAGATCCTGCGCACGGACGCCCAGGCGCAGGCTGGCGCAGAAGACCGAGAACTCGCCGGTGTCGTCGATGGGCGGGTTTTGCAGCTGCACGAAGAGGTTGGGCGCGAACTGCACCAGCGTGACCTCGGTGCTGCCCGAACCGGCATAGATGCCCGTGTACGGGGTGCGCGTGCGCAGCCAGAACATGCGCACGATGGTCTCGCCTCTCCACGCGGGCTTGCCGCAGAAGTCGGTGGCTTGGGCCGGCTGGTCGCCGGCCTGCGCATTCGGCACCATCCAGCGGCCATCCTCGGCGCGCGTGAAGGACTCCAAGAGCGCCGTTCCCCCGGGGCCCGCGCGCGTCACCCGCACACTGGGCGTTGGAGGGCCGGCATCGATCCTCCAGTCGCACACCTTGTAGGGCGGCTGGCCGCCCTCCTCCTGGTCCTTGCATTCGCCGCGGGGTGCGGGTTCGGCCCGGACTTTGACGATGTCGAAGGCGCACGTGTGGCCCCTGCGTTCATCCGCAGAACGTTGGGGCCGGGTAACTTTATAGCCGGCAGGCAGATCGAATTCGATGCCACAGGCCGCGACATGGACGGTGGCCGCCTGCTCGGCCCCAGCGGCGGGAAGGATGCCCATGGAGGCCAGCACGGCCAGGAAGGCCAGGGTGCGGCGCGCGTGGCCGTTCATGTGGCCTCCGGGCGGACATCGGTGAGCTGCCGCAGCAGCGCCGCCCGGAAATCGGCGCTGAAGTCCCAATCGCCATCCACCTGCACCAGTTCGCCTGCACTGGCGCGCGCCTGGAACCAGTCTTCCACGAAGCCCGGTGCCCATCCGCCAGTGCCGAAATGTGCGCTGCCCACCATCGCGATGACGCCGGGGTAGGACTGCATGAAGCCTTCCATCGAGCGCACCGGCCGGCTGTGGCTGAGCAGCAGGAACTGCGTGGCGTACATCCGGTGCGAGTTCGCGTCCGCATGCAGCGCGAAAAAGCCCTTGTCCTCCACGATGGCCTCGGCCAAGTGGCGGATGGCTGCAGGCATGCGCGGGTCGGGCCACTGCTCGCACAGCTTGTGCAGCCGCGTGTTGAACGGCGCGCTGCGCACATGGAGCAGCGCGTCGTGCTTCACGTCCTCGGGGTCGTCTTCGTATGCGGATTCATGCACGAGGCCGCGCACGAAGGCTTCGAAATCCGGTGCGAGCGGCGTGATGCGGTAGTCGCTTTCCTGGTCGACATGCACCACCGCCGGCTCGCCGGCCGGCCCGCAGGCGCGGTAGTCGAGCGCGATCATGTCGTGCCCGGCCGAGGGGCAGTCGCCGAAGTAGACGCCGATGTCCGGGTAGTCCCACTCCTCGATCTTGAAGCGGCTGCCCAGGCCGCCGCACAGGCTCCACTGCTGTGCGAAGCCAATGCCCTTGAAGGCGCTGATCGCCACATGGTCGTCGGCCCAGGAACTCGGCTGGTCGGTGGGAAAGCAGCGGCGGGCCGGAATGCCGCCGTTTTGCGACTGCATCAGCGCGATGTAGCTGGCCGGCAGCCGGTAGCCCAGCGCGGCCTCAACGGCGGCAATGGCTGCAGGCGTGGGCGGTGGCTCGACATACTCCTTGCGGGCGTAGTGGCTGTCTTCCCAGAAGCCGGACAGATCGAAGCCCGAAAACGGCGTTGCCTTGGTGGCGTTCATGCGCCCTCCCCCTCTTCCCCTTGCGCGGCCCGCGCCTTGTCGAGCAGAAATTCGATGCACAGGCGCACCGCCCGCGTCTGGTGGCGGTTGGGCATGTACAAGAGGTGCATGCGGGTGCCGAAGATGCTCAGGCGGTAGTCATCCAGCGTGCTCAGCACCTCGCCGGACTCGATGGCGTCCTTCACCACGTAGTCGGGCACCAGGCCCACGCCCAGGCCCGCGAGAATGCCCTGGCGCAAAAACGGAAAATGCTCCGAGATCAGCGTGGGCTCCAGCAACAGCTCCTGGCGCTCTTCGCCCTGGTAGGCACTCAGGCGCAGCTGGCGACCCGTCACCCCAGCGGTGATCAGCGGCGCGCTGCGCAGCTCCAGCAGCGTCTGCGGCAGGCCGTGCTCCTGGGCAAATGCGCGCGAGGCGCAGGCGATGTAGCGCACTGTGCCCAGGCTGCGTGCCACCAGGGACAGCGGCGGCTCCTGGATCACGCGGATGGCGATGTCCACCTCGTCGCGCAGGTTGTCGGCGCGGTTCTCGAACAGCACGTCGAGCACGATGCCCGGGTACAGGCGCTTGAACTCGATCAGCCAGTCGCTCATCACGATCTGCCCATAGCCGCTGGGCACGCTGATGCCCACGCGCCCCTGCAGGCCCTGCCCCAGGGTGGCGATGGTCTCGCGCGCCGCCAGCATCTCGTTCTGGATGCTGCGGCCGTGCTCGTACAGGCGCAGCCCCACCTCGGTGGGCTCCACCCGGCGAGTGGTGCGCCGCACCAGCTGCACGCCCACGGACTTTTCGAGCTGGGTCAGGTGGTAGCTGACATTGGCGCGGGACACCTTGAGCTTGCGCGCGGCCTGGCTCAGGTTGCCGCTGTCGATGATTTCGACCAGCAAGGCCAAAGAATGGGAGTCCATCGGTCGATTGTTTCAAAAATTTTGACAGTCTGTCAATTCAAGCTGGGATTGTTATAAATCATTGTCACCGCAAGAATCCCGGTTTCCTAAAAGCCCATAGAGGAGACATGCGCGTGACCCTTCCAGCCCCTGCTTCTGTCGTTCGGTGGACCCCACAAGAGGGCGTGCTGCTGGTCAGCGTGGACAACCCGCCGGTGAATGCCCTGGGGGCTGCCGTGCGCCAGGGCTTGCTGGCGGCGATCGCAGCGGCCGAGGCCGATGCCGGCATCAAGGCGGTGCTCATCGTGGGCGAAGGCCGGGCCTTCATCGCCGGGGCCGACATCCGCGAGTTCGGCAAACCGCCCGTGCCGCCTGCCCTGCCCGAGGTCTGCCAGCGCATCGAAGCCTGCAGCAAGCCGGTGGTGACCGCCATCCACGGTGCGGCGCTGGGCGGGGGCCTGGAAGTGGCGCTGTCGGCCCACTACCGGCTGGCGCTGCCGGGAGCCCAACTGGGCCTGCCCGAGGTGTTGCTGGGCTTGCTGCCCGGCTCCGGCGGCACGCAGCGCGCACCGCGCCTCATGGGCGTGAAGGCCGCCACCGAACTCATGCTCAGCGGCAAGCACCTCAACGCCCAGGCGGCGCTGGCGGCTGGCCTGGTGGATGCGGTGGCCGAGGGCAGCGATCCCGTGGCCGCCGGCCTGGCCCATGTGCGCGAGCTGCTGGCTCGCCAGGCACCGGTGCGCCCCACCAGCGCCCTGCCCGGCCGCCTGGCCGACAAGGCCGCCGCCCAGGCCGAACTCGATGCCCTCCGGGCCGACACCGCCAAGGCCGCGCGCGGCCTGTTCTCGCCGCTGAAGATCATCGACTGCGTGCAGGCCGCGCTCGACCTGCCTTTTGACCAAGGCATGCAGTTCGAGCGCGCCCAGTTCCTCGCCTGCCTGGACAGCCCGCAGCGCGCCGGCCTGATCCACGCCTTCTTTGCCGAGCGCGAAGTCGCGAAGGTGCCCGAGGCCAAGGCCGCCGCGCCGCGCCCTGTGGCCTCCATCGCCGTGATCGGCGGCGGCACCATGGGCGCCGGTATCACCGTCTCGGCGCTGGACGCCGGCCTGCCCGTGACCATGATCGAGCGCGACGCGGAATCGATCGCGCGCGGCCGGGCCCATGTGGAGAAGGTCTACGACGCCCTGGTGGCCAAGGGCCGCATGAGCGCCGAGGCCAAGGCCGCCACCCTGGCGCGCTACACCGGCAGCACGCGCTATGAGGACATTGCCAGCGCCGACCTGGTGATCGAAGCGGTATTCGAGGACATCGAGGTCAAGAAGGCAGTCTTCCGGGAGCTTGACCGCGTGTGCAAGCCCGGCGCCGTGCTGGCCACCAACACCTCCTACCTGGACATCGACGCCATTGCGGCGGCCACGGCGCGCCCGCAGGACGTGATCGGCCTGCACTTCTTCAGCCCCGCCAACATCATGAAGCTGCTGGAGATCGTGGTGCCGGCCCAGGTCAGCGCCGACGTGGTGTCCACCGCTTTCGAGCTGGCCAAGCGGCTCAAGAAGGTGCCGGTGCGTGCCGGCGTGTGCGACGGCTTCATCGGCAACCGCATCCTGGCCGTGTACAAGCAGGCGGCCGACTACCTCATGGAAGACGGCGCCAGCCCGTACGAGATCGACGCGGCCGTGCGCGGCTTCGGCTACCCCATGGGCCCGTTCCAGGTGACCGACCTGGCCGGTGGCGACATCGGCTGGGCCACGCGCAAGCGCCGCGCCGCCACGCGTGACCCCAAGGCGCGCTACGTGGAGATTGCCGACCGCATCTGCGAGCGCGGCTGGTTCGGCCAGAAGACCGGCAGGGGCTTCTACCTCTACCCCGAGGGGGCCCGTGTCGGCCAAGCCGACCCCGAGGTGCTGGCCATCGTCGATGCCGAGCGCGCCCGAAAAGGCGTGGTGCCGCGCCCGTTCAACGCCGACGAGATCATGCGCCGCTACATGGCCGCCATGGTCAACGAAGGTGCCAAGGTGGTGGCAGAGGGCATTGCCCTGCGCCCGCTGGATGTGGACGTGACCTTTCTGTCCGGCTACGGTTTTCCGCGCTTTCGCGGCGGCCCCATGAAGTGGGCGGACATGCAGGGCCTGCCACAGGTGCTGGCCGACATCCGCGAATTCGCCAAGGACGACCCCCTGTTCTGGAAGCCCGCCGTCCTGCTCGAACAGCTCGTTGCAGAGGGCCGCAATTTCGACAGTCTGAACCAACCCGCCTGAACCAGGAGACACACACCATGCGCGAAGCCGTCATCGTATCCACCGCCCGCACCCCGCTGGCCAAGTCGCACCGCGGCGAATTCAATGCCACGCCGGCCGCCCAGCTGGCCGCGTTCTCCCTCACGGCCGCCGTCGAGCGCGCGGGCGTGGACCCCGCCATGTTCGAGGACTTCATCCTGGGCTGCGGCAACCCCGACGGCTTCCAGGGCCGCAACCTGGGCCGCCAGACCGTGCTGCGCGCCGGGCTGCCTTTGTCGGTGGCGGGCACCACGGTCACGCGCTTTTGCGCCTCGGGCCTGCAGTCCATTGCCATTGCCGCCGGCCGCATCGTGGCCGAAGGCGTGCCGGCGATGCTTGCCGGTGGGGTGGAAACCATCTCGGGCATGCGCCCCGGCAACAACCTGCCCACCGACATGGACCCCTGGCTGGTGGAGCACAAGCCTGCGCTGTACATGGCCATGATCGACACGGCCGACGTGGTGGCCCACCGCTACGGCATCTCGCGCGAGGACCAGGACGCCTTCTCGCTGCAAAGCCAGCAGCGCACGGCGGCCGCGCAGGCGGCGGGCCTGTTCGACGGTGAAATCATCCCCTGCGCCACGCGCATGGCTGAGAAGAACAAGGACACCGGCGAGGTCACGTACCGCGAGGTGGTCGCCACGCGCGACACCTGCAACCGCCCCGGCACCACGCTCGAAGGCCTGCTGGCGCTCGAGCCCGTCAAGGGCCCCGGCCAGTTCGTCACGGCCGGCAACGCCTCGCAGCTGTCGGACGGCTCATCGGCCTGCGTGCTGATGGAGGCCAGGGAGGCCGAGCGCCTGGGCCTGCAGCCCCTGGGCGCCTTCCGTGGCATGGCCGTGGCCGGCTGTGAGCCCGACGAAATGGGCATCGGCCCGGTGTTCGCCGTCCCCAAGCTGCTGGCGCGCCATGGCCTCAGCGTCGAGGACATCGGTCTGTGGGAGCTCAACGAGGCCTTCGCGTCCCAGGCCCTGTACTGCCAGCGCCGCCTGGGCATCCCCATGGAGCGGCTGAACGTCAACGGCGGCGCCATCTCCATCGGCCACCCTTTCGGCATGACGGGCGCGCGCCTGGCCGGCCACATCCTGCTCGAAGGCCGGCGCCGCAAGGCGAAATGGGGCGTGGTGACCATGTGCATCGCCGGTGGCATGGGCGCTGCCGGGCTGTTTGAAATATTCTGAAGCGAGGCACGACATGGATCTCCAATTCACCCCCCAGGAGCAGGCCTTCCGCGAGGAAGTGCAGGCGTTTCTGAAAGAGCAACTGCCCGCTGCCCTGGCGCACAAGGTCAAGGCTGGGCAGCGCCTGACCAAGGCCGACCAGGAGGAATGGCATGCCATCCTCAACGCGCGCGGCTGGCTGGCCAACCACTGGCCCGAACAGTACGGCGGCCCCGGCTGGAGCGCGGTGCAGAAGTTCATCTTCGACACCGAGTGCGCCGTCGCGGGCGGGCCGCGCATCGTGCCGTTCGGGCTCAACATGCTGGGCCCGGTGCTGATCAAATACGGCAACGAGGCGCAAAAGCAGCACTGGCTGCCGCGCATCCTGAGCGGTGCCGACTGGTGGTGCCAGGGCTACTCTGAGCCGGGCGCGGGCTCGGACCTGGCCTCGGTCAAGACCACGGCTGTGCGCGGATCGGATGGAGAGGGCGAGCACTACATCGTCAACGGCCAGAAGACCTGGACCACCCAGGGCCAGCACGCCAACATGATCTTCTGCCTGGTGCGCACCGACCGCGAGGCCAAGGCCCAGGCGGCGATCAGCTTTCTGCTGGTGGACATGGACACCCCGGGCGTGGAGGTGCGCCCCATCCGCACGCTCGATGGCGACAGCGAGGTCAACGAGGTGTTCTTCACCGACGTGCGCGTGCCGGCCGAGAACCTCGTGGGGGAGGAGAACAAGGGCTGGACCTACGCCAAGTACCTGCTGACCTATGAGCGCACCGGCATCGCCGGTGTGGGCTTCTCGGTGGCCGCGCTCGAAAAGCTCAAGGTCATCGCCGCCAAGGTGCAGCGCAATGGCCGCCCGCTGGCCCAGGACCCGCAGTTCGCCACCCGCATGGCCAAAGTCGAGATCGACCTCGAGAACATGAAGACCACCAACCTGCGCGTGATCGCGGCCGTGGCTGGTGGCGGGGTGCCGGGGGCCGAGAGCTCCATGCTCAAGATCCGCGGCACCGAGATCCGCCAGGAGATCCTGTCGCTGATCCGCCGCGCCATGGGCCCGTATGCCCTGCCCTACATCGAGGAAGCGCAGTACGAGGACATGGCCGACGCATCCGCAGGCCCCGCCGAGGCGGCCACGGTGGCGGCGAACTATTTCAACTACCGCAAGCTGTCGATCTTCGGCGGCTCCAACGAAATCCAGAAGAACATCATCTCCAAGATGATCCTGGGCCTGTGAGGCTGATGCGATGAACTTTGAACACACCGAAGACCGCCGCATGCTGGCGGACACCCTGGACCGCTTCGTGGCCGGGCAGTGCCCCATGGAGACCCGCAACGCCATTGCCTATGGCAGCACCGGCATGTCGCCGGCACTCTGGGGCCAGTTTGCCGAACTGGGCGCCATCGGCGCCCTCTTCCCGGAGGCCGATGGGGGCTTTGGCGGTGCCGGCTTCGATATCGCCGTGGTCTTCGAGGCCCTGGGCCGTGGCCTGGTGGTGGAGCCCTTTCTGGGTGCCTTGGTGGTCGGCCGCGCCCTGGGGGCCGCTGGCTCGCCCGCGCAGAAGGAGCGCATCGCCAGCCTGATTGACGGCAGCACCGTGGCCGCGCTGGCGCACGATGAGCCCGGCAGCCACTACGAGCTGACGCGCGTGGCCACGCAGGCGGTGCGCAATGGCCAGGGCTGGGCACTTTCGGGCGCCAAGGCCGTGGTGCTGCAGGGTGGAGAGGCGCAACTGCTGCTGGTGTCTGCCCGCACTGCGGGCGCGGTGGACAGCGAGGACGGCATTTCGCTGTTCCTCGTACCCGCCGATGCGCCGGGCGTGGTGCGCCGGGGCTACGGCCGCATCGACGGCGGGGGCGCGGCCGACCTCACGTTCGAGCAGGTGCAGTTGGGCGCCGACGCGCTGCTGGGCGCCGAGGGCCAGGGCTTTGCCACGCTGGAGCTGGCCGTGGGCTGGGGCGTGCTGGCACTGTGCGCCGAAGCACTGGGCGCGATGGAAGTGGCCAAGAAGGACACGCTCGAATACCTGCAGACGCGCAAACAATTCGGCGTGCCGATCGGCAGCTTCCAGGCGCTGCAGCACCGCATGGCCGACCTGTTGCTGGAGGTGGAGCAGTCGCGCTCGGCCGTCATCAACGCCGCTGCGGCCATGGACGCCGAGCGGGTGGCGCGCGAGCGCGCGCTGTCGGCCGCCAAGTTCACCATCGGCCGCATCGGCACCCTGGTCTCCGAAGAGAGCATCCAGATGCATGGCGGCATCGGCATGACCTGGGAGCTGCCGCTTTCGCACTATGCCAAGCGGCTGGTGATGATCGACCACCAGTTGGGTGACGAAGACCACCACCTGGCGCGCTACATGGCACTGGGACAGCCCGGCTGACCCCGGGCTCCAATTTTCCGGGACACCCTAAGGAGACTGAACCATGACCACCCAACAACCGTCCCAGGAAATCGACCTGCCCCTCGAAGGGGTGCGCGTGCTGGACCTGTCGCGGGTCTTTGCCGGGCCGCTGTGCGGCCAGGTGCTGGCCGACTTCGGCGCCGAGGTCATCAAGGTCGAGCACCCGGGCCGCGGCGACGACACGCGCGACTGGGGCATGCGCATCGGCAAGACCGAGACCACCTACTACAACAGCATGAACCGCAACAAGCGGTCGATCACGCTGGACCTGCAAAGCCCGGAGGGCCTGCAGATCATCCACGACCTGCTGCCGCAGTGTGACGTGGTGATCCACAACTTCAAGACCGGCGGCGCCGAGAAGCTGGGCCTGGGCTACGAGCAGCTCAAGGCCCTCCGGCCCGATCTCATCTACTGCGCCGTGGCCGGCTACGACGCGAGCGGTCCCGAGGCCAAGCGCCCCGGCTACGACCTGGTGATCCAGGGCGAGGCCGGCCTCATGGCGCTCAACGGCGAAGCCGAGCAGCCGCCCCTGAAGTTCGGCGTGGCGGTGGTGGACCTTGTGACCGGCATGCATGCGGCCCAGGCCGTGCTGGCCGCGCTGTTCCGCCGCGAGCGTACGGGCAAGGGCCGGCTCATCGAGATGGCGCTGTACGACTGCGGCATCATGGTCACGGGCTACTACGGGCTCGATGCGCTGCAGCTGGGCCGTGACCCCGCGCGCTACGGCAACGCCCATCCCTCGATCGTGCCTTATGGCATGTTCGAGGCGGCGGACGGCCCGCTGATCATCGCGGTGGGCAACAACGCGCAGTTCGACAAGTTCTGCCGTGTGGTCATCGAGCGGCCCGACATCGTCGAAGACCCGCGCTTTGCCACCAATGTGGAGCGCGCCAAGAACCGCCCCGCACTGGTGCCGCTGCTCAACGCCATGATCCACTCGTTCAAGCGCGACGTGCTGATCGAGCGCATGACGGTGGCCGGCATCCCTTGCGGCAGGGTTGCAGGCCTGCACGAGGCCCTGACCAGCGAGCGCACGCGCGCGAGCGGCCTGGTGCAGGACATGCCCCACCCCGTGACCGGCACCACGCCCGTGTTCGCACCACCCTACCGCCTGGACGGGCAGCGTCTGCCCGTGCGCAACGCTCCGCCCACGCTGGGCGAAGGCACGCGCGAGGTGCTGCAGCGCCTGCTCTCCCTGGGTGACGAGCAGTTGCTGCAGCTGCAGCAGCGCGGCGTGCTGACCCTGCCCGAGCAGGCTCCACCGGCCTGAAACCGCTTTTTTCTCCATCGCCTGCCGACATCAACAACACCCGAGACAACGACACCATGACAATGCACTTCAATCGCCGCACCGCTTTGCAGGGCCTGGCCGCACTGGGCAGCACGTGCCTGCTGGGCACCAGCCTGGCCCAGAGCGCCAAGGACGCCTGGCCCGCCAGCCTCATCAAGCTGATCGTGCCCTTCCCGGCGGGCGGCCCGACTGACACGGCCTCGCGCATCGTCGGGCAGAAGCTGGCCGAGCGCCTCAAGCAGGCCGTGGTGGTGGAAAACCGCCCCGGCGCCTCGGGCTCCATCGCTGCGCTGCAGGTGATGAAGGCCGAGCCCGATGGCTACACGCTGATGATGCTGGCCACCCCCACGCTGCTGGCGCCCCACCTGTACAAGAAGGCGGGCTACGACACGGTGAAGGACTTCGCCCCCGTGGCCACGGTGTACGACCTGCCCATCGTCGTGGTGGTCAACCCCACCCAACTGCCGGACGTGACCGACCTGCGCAAGCTCATCGCCAACGCCAAGGCGCAGAAGACCCCGCTCAACTACACCAGCTCCGGCGCGGGCAGCTTCGGCCACCTGAGCATGGAGCTGCTCAAGCAGATGGGCGGCTTCGACATGCAGCACGTGCCCTACAAGGGCGGCGTGCCGGCCATCACCGACACCATCGGCGGCCAGGTGCCGGTGATGTATGCCGACCTGGTGGCCGCCCTGCCCCACATCAAGGCCGGCAAGCTGCGTGCCATCGCCGTGGGGTCGCCCCAGCGCGTGGCCATGCTGCCCGACGTGCCGACCATCGCCGAGCAGGGCTTCAAGGGCTATGACGCGGTGTCCTGGGGCGGGCTGCTGGCTCCCGCAGGCACGCCCAAGGCCGTGGTGGATCGCATCGCCGGCGAAGTCCGGCAGATCCTGGCCGACAAGGAAATCCAGGAGAAGCTGCTGCACGCGGGGGCCATTGCCCGCTTCCAGGATCCGGCGCAGATGGGCCAGCACCTGCAGCAGGACTATGCCAAGTGGGGCCAACTGATCCGCGACAAGTCCATCGCCTCGGAGTGACACGGCCATGAAGACACGCATCACCGAACTCTTCGGCATACAGCACCCGATCATCCAGGGCGGCATGCACCATGTGGGCCTGGCCGAGCTGGCGTCGGCCGTCTCCAACGCGGGCGGGCTGGGCATGGTCACGGGGCTGACCCAGCGCACACCCGAGCTGCTGGCCCGCGAGATCGCGCGCTGCCGCGCCATGACCGACAAGCCCTTCGGCGTGAACCTCACCTTTTTGCCCTCGGTCAACCCGCCCGACTACCCGGGCTACGTGAAGGCCATCATCGACGGCGGCGTGAAGGTGGTGGAGACTGCGGGCAACAACCCGCAGAAGTGGCTGCCGGCGCTCAAGGAGGCCGGCATCAAGGTCGTCCACAAGTGCACCTCGGTGCGCCATGCACTCAAGGCCCAGGCCATCGGCTGCGATGCGATCAGCGTGGACGGCTTCGAGTGCGGCGGCCACCCCGGCGAGGACGATGTGCCCAACTTCATCCTGCTGCCGCGGGCCGCGGAAGAACTGACCATCCCCTTCGTCGCATCGGGCGGCATGGCCGATGGCCGCTCGCTCGTGGCCGCGCTGGCCCTGGGCGCCGAGGGCATGAACATGGGCACGCGCTTCATTGCCACACAGGAGGCGCCAGTGCACGAGAACGTCAAGCGCGCCATCGTCGCGGCCAGCGAGCTCGATACGCGCCTGGTCATGCGCCCGCTGCGCAACACCGAACGGGTGCTGAGCAACGCGGCCGTGGAACGGCTGCTGCTCAAGGAGCGCGAGCTGGGCGCGGCGATCACCTTCGAAGACATCCTGCCCGAAGTCGCAGGCGTCTACCCGCGCATCATGCAAAGCGGCGAAATGGATGCCGGCGCCTGGTCCTGCGGCATGGTCGCCGGCCTGATCCACGATGTGCCCACGGTGCAGCAGCTGATCGACCGGACCATGGCCGAGGCCCATGCCCTGATCCACGAACGCCTGGCAGGCCTCGCCCGCTGAGCCTTCCACCCACTCCAGAAAGAATTCCATGAAAGCAATCGTCGCCGTCAAGCGCGTGGTGGACTACAACGTCAAAGTCCGAGTCAAGTCGGACCAAACGGGTGTGGACATCGCCAACGTGAAGATGAGCATGAACCCCTTTGACGAAATCGCCGTCGAAGAGGCCGTGCGCCTGAAAGAAAAAGGCCTGGTGACCGAAGTCATCGCCGTCTCCTGCGGCGTGGCCCAGTGCCAGGAAACCCTGCGCACCGCCATGGCCATTGGCGCCGACCGCGCCATCCTGGTGGAAACCGACGTCGAACTGCAGCCCCTGGCCGTGGCCAAGATCCTCAAAGCCCTGGTCGACAAGGAACAGCCAGGCCTCGTGATCCTGGGCAAGCAGGCCATCGACGACGACGCCAACCAGACCGGCCAGATGCTCGCCGCTTTGGCCGACCTGCCCCAGGCCACCTTCGCCAGCAAGGTGGAACTGTCTGCCGACAAGGTCAGCGTGACCCGCGAAGTCGACGGCGGCCTGGAAACCCTGGCCCTGACCCTGCCCGCAGTCATCACCACCGACCTGCGCCTGAACGAGCCCCGCTACGTCACCTTGCCCAACATCATGAAGGCCAAGAAGAAGCAGCTCGATACCCTCAAGCCCGAAGACCTGGGTGTGGACGTCACGCCGCGCCTCAAGACCCTCAAGGTCACCGAGCCCGCCAAGCGCGGTGCCGGCGTCAAGGTGGCCGATGTCGCCGCCCTGGTCGAGAAACTCAAGAACGAAGCGAAGGTGATCTAAATGTCGGTACTCGTTATTGCTGAACACGACAACGCCGCCGTCAAGGGCGCCACCCTGAACACCGTGACCGCCGCCATTGCCTGCGGCGGCGACGTCCACGTGCTGATCGCCGGCCACAATGCCGGTGCTGCAGCCCAATCCGCCGCACAAATCGCGGGTGTGGCCAAGGTGATCCACGCCGATGCCTCCGGCCTGGAACACGGCCTGGCCGAGAACGTGGCCGCGCAAGTCCTCGCGATCGCCTCCTACTACAGCCACATCCTGTTCCCCGCGACTGCCAGCGGCAAGAACGTGGCCCCCCGCGTGGCCGCCAAGCTCGACGTCGCCCAGATCAGCGACATCACCAAGGTGGTCTCCCCGGACACCTTCGAGCGCCCCATCTACGCCGGCAACGCCATTGCCACCGTGCAGAGCCAGGACACCACCAAGGTCATCACCGTGCGCACCACGGGCTTCGACCCTGCAGCGGCCAGCGGTGGCAGCGCAGGCACCGAAACCTCCGCTGCCACGGCGGATGCGGGCAAGAGCGTCTTCGTGGGCAGCGAGATCGCCAAGAGCGACCGCCCCGAGCTGACCGCCGCCAAGATCATCGTCTCCGGTGGCCGGGCCCTGGGCAGCAAGGAAAAGTTCGACGAAGTGATGACCCCGCTGGCCGACAAGCTGGGGGCGGCCCTCGGTGCCAGCCGCGCCGCGGTGGATGCGGGCTATGCACCCAACGACTGGCAAGTGGGCCAGACCGGCAAGATCGTGGCGCCGCAGTTGTACATCGCAGCGGGTATCTCGGGGGCCATCCAGCATCTGGCGGGCATGAAGGACTCCAAGGTGATCGTGGCGATCAACAAGGATGCCGAGGCACCGATCTTCAGTGTGGCGGACTATGGGCTGGAGGCGGACTTGTTTGCGGCGGTGCCGGAGCTGGTCAAGGCGCTGTAAGGCGCAACCGGAAGCGACATTTCACCATTTCAGGAGACAAGCATGCACAACAACAAACCCCTCAACCGCCGCCGACTGCTGGCAGCCGCCACGGCGGGCATCGCCGCCGCTGCAGCACCCGCCTGGGCCAACACAGCGTGGCCCAGCAAGCCGATACGCATCGTCGTGCCCTACACCGCGGGCGGCTTCACCGACCAGATGGCGCGCCTGCTGCAGGTCGGGCTGCAACAGGCGCTGGGGCAACCGGTCGTGATCGACAACAAACCGGGTGCCAACAGCATCATCGGCGTGGATGCCGTCGCCAAGGCCGCGCCCGACGGGCATACCTTTGCCGTGGTGATTGCCGCCTATGCGGCCAACACCACGCTGTACCCCAAGCTACCCTACGACCCGAAGAAGGACCTGGTGGGCGTGTCCCTGATGGGGATTTCGCCGCTGGTGGCGGCCGTCGCCACGAATGCCCCGTACAAGACCACGGCAGAGCTCGTGGCCTACGGGCGCGCCAACCCGGGCAAGCTGAGCTTCGCGTCGTCGGGGGCCGGTTCGGCCGCGCACCTGACCTCCGAACTCATGCGCCTGGTCACCAAGGTGGACATGGTGCATGTGCCGTACAAGGGGGCGTCCCCGGCGCTGGCCGACCTCATGGGCGGACAGATCCCGCTGTTCCTGGACCCGCCGCCCAACCTGATCCAGCCCGCCAAGGCCGGCAAGATTCGCCTGATCGGCGTGGCCAGCGACAAGCGCGTGCCCGCGCTGCCGGACGTGCCGACCTTTGCCGAGCAAGGCTATCCCGGCATCGTCGGCAGCACCTGGGCCGCCATGCTGGCACCGGCGGGTGTGCCGCGCGAGATCGTGCAGCGCATGTCCACCGAAGTCGCGCGCATCATCCGCAGTGCCGAGGTGTCGCGCCGGCTGGAGCAGAGCATGGGCACGTTTGCCGAGGGCTCCACCCCGCAGGAGTGCGATGCCTTCATCGCCGGCGAAACCACGAAGTGGGCCAAGGTCATCCGCGATGCCGGGGTGGTCGTGGACTGATTCAATCGGATAACGATTGCTCCCGGCGCCTATGCGCCGTATCTGCATCTTCCTACAAGGCTGGATCCGGTCGATCCGTACGATTCGTCATCCCTGCCACTGCGGCTGCCGCAGCCAGGCCCCCTTTGGCCAAGAGGTGCCGCCATGATGACCGATTCGCAAAACCTTTTCAGCACCGCCCAGGCTTTGCCTGGCGCGCTCGCGTCGATGGGTTCTGCCCCGGTGATCCGGCAGCTGCGGCACCTGGTGGACAACGGCCTGGCCGACCTGCCCCAGCCCGGCACGGGCCGGACGCTGGAGCGTTGGCAGGCACTGAGCCTGGTGGCCAGCCACGATCTGTCCCTGGCCAGGCTGTACGAGAGCCATACCGACGCGCTGGCCATCCTGCGCGAGCTCGGTAGCGAGCAGCGCATCCCAGGTGCGGTCTGGGCCATGTGGGCGGCCGAGTCACCAGGTCGCCGACTGGAGGCTGTGGACCGGGGCGCTGCGGGGTTCGTGCTGTCAGGCTCCAAAGCCTCGTGTGCGGGGGCCTTGGGTGCCAGCCATGCCTTGATCACCGCCTGGCTTCCAGGGCAGCAACCGCAACTCATGGCGGTGGAGCTGGACCACCCCAGCGTGGGTATCCATACCAACGATTGGCATGCCGTGGGCATGGCCGATGCTGGCTGTGCGGACGTCACCTTCCAAAATACCCCCGCAACACTGCTCGGTTCCCCCGGCGATTTCATGCGGCGCTGTGGCTACTGGCATGGCGGGGCTGGAATTGCCGCGTGCTGGCATGGTGGCATTCGGGCTGCGGCCCATGTGCTGTATGCGGCGGTGCAGCAGTGTTCATCCACCCACCCGCTGCATGCCATGCGCGCTGCCGCCCTGGGCAGGGTGGATGTGGTTCTGAACAGTACCGCCGCCGTATTGCGCGACAGCGCGGCCTGGATCGATGCCCATCCCGGCGATGCCGCCATGGTGGTGGCGCTGCGCGCCCGCAGGGCCGTTGAGAGCGGTGCCCGGCGCGTGCTGGAGGAGACCGGGCGCGTGCTGGAAGGTACGGCCTTCAACCGGAACGCTTTTTTTGCACGCCTGGCCGCGGACCTGCCGGCGTTCATGCGCCACAGCCAGGGGGACCGCGACGAAGTGGCCCTGGCGGGCGCGCTGCTTGCCCAGGAAGTACCACCCCCCTGGGCCTTGTGACCAACGTGCATGCTTTGCGCTGCCGTCCTACAACGCCCGCCCACGCCCCCGCATACCATCGGCTTGTCGATACCGCAGTCGACATCCCCCTTGCCTCGCGGCAAGCAGAAAGCCCGCTTCACGCGGGCTTTCTTTTTGTGCTGCACTGCATCGAAACCACTCCCGTCCCAGGGCTGTTGCGAATGGTTGCCCTCCCCTCACGGGCCGCGGTTCAGAATGCGCTGTCACCAAATACGCCGGGGGTCTTATGCCGATGGAGTACCTGAAAGTGATCGCTGCCGAGATGCTTCCGTTCGAGGTGGACGATGAAGCGGAGGTGGACATGCTGCGGGTGCTGGAGGCGGCCGGCATGGTGGAGGTTCAGTTCGCGGCTGGGCGAGGCAGCCCCGCCCGCGTGGTTGCCGTCACGGGCCTGGGCCGGGCCTCGCTGCTGGCCGAGGTCGCCAAGCAGGTGATCCGACAGCGAAGCCCCGAAGTGTCGTCCGCCTGGGCGGCGCTGTCCTGAACCCGGGCCAGAAAAGGCACGCTGCCAAGGAAGACCCTGGCGCCCTGCCCCGCCTCTGCGATCCGGGTCTTTGCACCCGCCCGTTCAAGCGCCTGCGGCAGCCGGCGGCATCTGCAGGCGCGGCGCGGGATTCGTGCGTTGCTGCACACCGGCACCGACCACCCTGCCGCTGCGGGGATCTTCCAGGCTCACACAAGCCGGCTCCAGCGCAAAGATGATCGCCCGCCGGTGCTCCGGCGTGGCAAAGCTCTGACCCGGGTTGAGCACGATGTCGCGCGTGTCGTGGTCCAGCGTGACCCAGATGCTGCCGCTCTGGCAGCGGATGTGTACGCCCGCCGCGTCGGGCAGGCTGTGCAGGTCTCTGTGGGCAAGTTCTAGCATCATGGCGGGTACTCCTTGGCATTCATCGATGGAATGAATATAGTGAGTAGCCGCGCCTGGCTCAAACGGTGATTTGGAATCCTTCGCATGCCCATACAGAATGTGAAAACGACTTCCTCGGCGATCGGCCGGGAAGAGCTGCCGCCGCTGGACCTGCTGCGCAGCTTCGAAGCCTCGGCGCGGCACCTGAGCTTCACGCAAGCGGCGCAGGAGCTCTACCTCACCCAGTCCGCGGTCAGCCGCCAGATCCAGCAGATGGAGGCCTGGCTCGGGGTGGCCCTGTTCGAGCGGCGCCACCGCGCCCTGGTGCTGACCGAGGCCGGCGCCGTCATGCACCGCGCCGCCGTGGATGCCCTGGAGCGGTTGCGCGACGCCACCGCCCGGGTGCGCGCTGCCCCCGCCCTGCGCCAGGTGGCGATAACCTGCACGCCGGGCTTTGCATCGCTGTGGTTGATTCCCCGGCTGGCGCGGTTCACCGAGCGGCACCCGGACGTGGACGTGCGCATCTCGGCCACCCTGGAGCTGCTGGACCTGGACCGCAGCCAGCTCGACCTGGGCGTGCGCTTTTGCCCGACCGAAGACGGCCACGGCCAGCCCTTGTTCGAGGAATGGGTGGTACCCATGTGCTCGCCCCGCCTGGCCGACAACAGCGCCAACCCCTTGCTGCAGCCCGCAGACCTGGTGCGCCACACCCTGCTCGCCGTGGACCAGCACCCGGGCATGCCGCTCACGGTGGAATGGGAGCCCTGGGCGCGGTTGATGGGCGTGTCCGAGGTGCGCATGAAGAACACCGTGCGCTTCACCCAGTATGCGGATGCGGTGTCGGCGGCCATGCAGGGCCAGGGGGTGGTGATCGGGCGCCTGCCGCTGCTCGCGGAGCTGGTGGCCAGCGGTCGCCTGGTGACGCCGTTCGGAAGCTGCGCCGCGTCCCAGCGCGGCTACTACGTGGTGCCCAGCGTGCGCGGGGCGTCCAACCCGGATGCGCAGGATTTCGTGCGCTGGCTGCGCCGCGAGGCCGAAGCCGCCCTGGCGCCGCAACCGGCCATCGCCTGAAAGGCCGCGCCCGCCTGGGGCGGCCCGCAATTTTGCGGTAAAAGACCGCCACTTCGCTCCATTCCTCCTCGACGCCGCTTCCATGTCCAACGCCCGACTGCCCTCCTTCAAATTCCTGATCGGCTTCGAGGCGGCGGCGCGGCTGGGCAGCTATTCGCGCGCGGCCGAGGAGCTGTGCGTATCGCAGTCCGCCGTGAGCCACCAGATCGCCCAGTTGGAGCTGCAGTTGGGGCAGCCCCTGTTCCGGCGCAAGGGGCGCGGCGTGGAACTGACCGTTGCCGGGATGCTGCTGCAAGACAGTGTGGGCAAATCGCTGGAGCAGATCCGCCACGGGCTCAGCCGCATCGAGACCTACCTGGACGACCGGCTCGTCACGCTGGTATGCCCTGCACCGATCGCCAGCGGCTGGCTGCAACCCCGCGTGGACCGGTTGCTGCAGGCGCATCCGGCACTGTGCCCGATCATTTCCACGGACGAAACTGCGCGCTTTATCGACGAGCTGGACGTGGACATTGCGATCACCCGCGAGCCGCTGCGCCAGGAGGGCGTGGTGGACATGCCGTTTCTGACCGATGCGCTGGTCGCCGTCGGCCTCCCCGGGCAGGCCGAGGGAGCCCGCACGGAGTTGCTGTGCCTGGAAGAAGACCTCACGAGCGACCATATTGGCCCCTTCATCCGCGAGCACTTCGGCGGCCTGCGCAAGGCCGCCATCTACGACGACCCGCGCCTTGTGCTGGATGCGGCCTTGCGCGGCCGGGGCGTGGCGCTCGTGTCGCGGCTGCTGGCCGACGAGGCCCTGCGCACGGGTCGGCTGCAACAACTGCCGGGTTACCCGGACTTTCCGCTGGGCACCATCTGGATCGCACGCTCCGAAGGCCCTTCTCGCCTGCCGTTGGTGCAGGACGTCTTCGACAGCCTGCTGCTGATGGCGCAGGATGACCAAAATACATGAGCCAAATTGGTTATTTTCATCAGAAAACATCAGTTGTGTAGATAAGTCATGCTCCGCAGAATCGCGGTTCTCTTTGCAGCCCCCCTTTTTTGCATGACCAATCGACGAAATTTTCTGGGCCTGGGCGGCCTTGGCCTCCTGGGCGGAGCTGGTGAGCGCCTGTGGCGGTGGCAGCGAGCCATCGGACGAACCTTCCGGCCCCTCCCCTTTGCCCGCGGCGGGCACCGGCTGGCAGATGCCGGACGAAGGCAGCGCACAGCACGCCGTGTGGATGGCATTTGCCGCCCGCGAATCCATCTGGACGGCAGAACTGCGCCAGCCCGTGCAGCAGGCGCTGGCGCGCATCGCCAACGCCATCGGCCGCTACACGCCGGTGCGGATGCTGGTGAACCCCGCCGACCTGGCCACCGCCCGGCAGCTGTGCGGCGCCAACGTGCAGCTGATCGAGCACCCCATCGACGACCTGTGGATACGCGACACGGGCTGCGTGTTCGTGCGCAACGCCCGGGGCGAGCGCGCCGCTGTCAATTTCAACTTCAATGGCTGGGGCAACAAACAGCCGCATGCCCGCGATGCCACGGTGGCGGCGCGCATGGCCGAACTCGCCGGTGTGCCCCTGGTGCGCAGCCGCCTGGTGGCCGAAGGCGGCGGCATCGAGGTCGATGGGCAGGGCACGGCCATCATCACCGAAAGCTGCGTGCTCAACGGCAACCGCAACCCGGGCCTCACCAAGGCCACGGCCGAAGAGGAATTCAAGCGCCTGCTCGGCGTGGAGAAGCTCATCTGGCTGCCGGGCATTGCCGGGCGCGACATCACCGATGGTCACACCGACTTCTATGCCCGCTTCATCCAGCCGGGCGTGGTCGTGGCGGCCCTGGACAACGACAGTGAATCC
Source organism: Acidovorax sp. AC410 (assembly GCF_979253235.1). Lineage (NCBI taxonomy): Bacteria > Pseudomonadati > Pseudomonadota > Betaproteobacteria > Burkholderiales > Comamonadaceae > Acidovorax > Acidovorax sp. AC410. Next base: position 5,601,145 of record NZ_CEEDCG010000001.1, on the reverse strand, counting down.
TTCGACCATGCGGTGACGCGGCGCCACCTGGAACTGTTGCGCTCGGCCACCGATGCACGCGGGCGCGCCCTGCGGATCATTGTGCTGCAAACCCCGCGCCGGGTGCGCAACACCTACGCGGCCCGGGACTTCGCGGCGGGGTATGTGAACTTCCTGCTCACCGACAAGGCCTTGTTCCTGCCCGAGTTCGGCGATACCGTGGCCGATCTGGCGGCCCGCGATGCATTGGCGGCCGAGCTGCCCCGGCACCAGATCGTGCAACTGGACATCGACGCCATTGCCGCGGGCGGCGGCGGCATCCATTGCACGACCCAGCAGGAACCCGTCTGAGGAGCGCTGCATGTCTTTTTCGAACACCCGCCGCAGGCTGCTGGGCGGCCTCGGTCTCGCCCCCCTGGGCATGGCGGCCGTGCGAGCGTCTGCGGCAACACCCGAAACCTGGCACATGCCTGACGAGGGGGATCCGCACCGCGCCACCTGGATGTCCTTCGGAGCCCATGAAAAGGTCTGGGGTCGGCGCCTGCTCAAGCCGGTGCGCGAACAGCTGGCCGGCATTGCGCGCGCCATTGCGGCCTTCGAGCCGGTACGCATGCTGGTGCGCGCGCAGGACCACGATCTGGCCGCACGCCTGTGCGGCGACCGCGTGCAGTTGCTGGAGCAGCCCATCGATAACCTGTGGATGCGCGATACCGGCCCGGTCTTCGTGCGCGACGCGGCGGGCCAATGTGCGGGAGTTGATTTCAACTTCAACGGCTGGGGCGGCAAACAGGAACATGCGCGCGATGCCGGGGTGGCCGGGTTCGTGACCGAAGCCTCCCACACCTTCCATCTGGAGACCCGGCTCGTGCTGGAAGGCGGTGGCATCGAGGTGGACGGGGCGGGCACGGCCATCATCACCGAGAGCTGCGTGCTCAACCGCAACCGCAACCCCGGCCTGGCCAAAGCGGCTTGCGAGGCCGAACTCGGGCGCCTGCTGGGCCTGCGCAAGATCATCTGGCTGCCCGGCATCGCGGGCCGCGACATCACGGATGGACACACGGACTTCTATGCGCGCTTTGCGGCGCCCGGCGTGGTGGTCGCGGCACTCGATGAGGACCCGCACTCCTATGACCATGCGGTGACCCGGCGGCACCTGGAGATCCTGCGCCAGGCCACCGATGCGCGCGGGCAGCGGCTGCGGGTGGAGGTGCTCAAGGCGCCCGCGACTGTGCGCAGGGCCTTCGAGAGCGACGAGTTCGCCGCAGGCTATGTCAACTTCTATGTGTGCAATGGTGCCGTCATCGCACCGCATTTCGGCGATGCCAAGGCCGACGCCAACGCCAGGGCCCTGCTGCGCGAGCTGTTCCCGCGGCGTGAAGTGGTGCAACTGGACATCGACGCCATTGCGGCAGGCGGCGGAGGCATCCACTGCACCACCCAGCAGCAACCGGGCTGATGCGGCAGGCTAGCTGCGGTGGCGCAGCACGCCATAGGGAACATGGTCGTTTGCCGCAACAAAGGGCTCATGCAGCACCTTGCGCCTGGGGGCTGCTGCGCCTGCCTGGTGCTGCGACGCGGCGGCCGGCTTGACCTGCACGGCGGCCCGGCCATCGGCCGTCGCGCCCATTTCGAGTTGCACCGGGTCCTGGCCCGTTTTCAGGTGGTGGACCCAGGCGACGTCCGAAATCACGGCATGCTCGGCAATCACCAGGCCCAGAAGATCGGTGAACTCACGTTGCTGTGCCTGCTGCCACTGCACCTGGATGGTGAAACACCGGCCATTGTTGGAGCAATTGATCGTCAGATAGGGATTGTTTTCCTGGCCCATTTTGGGCAGGGCGGGCGGATTATTTTTCGACCGGTTTTTGAGTGCTTCGTTGCGGAATATCTCCAGCGATGCGCCGGGATCTTCTTCGCCGAGCACCGAGGTATCGATATGGGCGGGGACGATGGGGTTGGAACGGGACATAAGGCACCTCACACCAATGGGCTCCGGATATTCTGGATGCCAGAACATTCACCCTGGACCGAATGGATCCATTGGTACCCGCATGCTCCTGGAGCGTCGGGAAGATGCGATTGCCGAGGCAATGTGCCGTACCGGTGGGTGTTCGATGATCCGATGGTGAACCTGGTTCCCATTATTGCTTGTAGGACAAGCACCGGGAGGATCGCCATCTTCTAACTGCATCACTTCGGCTTCATGAATACCTTCGGAAGTGCGTTACAAGATTATTCAGATAATCAACACTACAGAACGGCATTTACCATTGCCCTACAGGATGGGACAGTGCGCGCGGCCTCAGCTGAAGCGGCCGGCACAGGGTGCAGGTCAGGGCGGCAGGTCTTCTTGGGCTGTGGAGGCGGAGCCGGTGCGGGCCTTTTTTCGGGCCCCGTTGACCATCTCCTGCACCCAGTGCACCAGCATGCCGGTGTAGTCCTCCTTCCATTCGGGGCGGGTCAGCGCATGGTCGGCACCGCCGATCACCCGGTAGGTCATGGACCGGGTCTGCAGAAAGGCCGCGCGGTAGTTCTCCAGCACCGGGTGGGGCACGACATCGTCGTTCTCGGACTCGACCAGCAGCACGTCGCCCTTGAACTGGGCGCTGGCCGCAAGGGCCCGGTTGGTCTGCGGCTCGATGGAGCGGCTGCGGTAGGCCGCCACCTCCTGCCGATTGAGCTTGATCTTGGAGACCATCCAGTCCTCGTCCTTGTACAGCGCGGGCGCCCGAAGGGCCATCCAGCGCACGGGGCGCAGGGCGCTGAGCACTGCGGCGAGGTAGGCGCCGTAGCTGGTGCCCACCACCAGCACCGAGGCCGGGTCCACCGCCGGATGCCCCACCAGCAGGTCGTAGGCGGCCAGCATGTCGGCAAGGCTGTCCTCGCGCGTGACGGTCTCGCGCTCGGCCCGGTCGTTGGCATGGCCGCGCAGGTCGAAGGTCAGGCAGATACAGCCCAGGGCGGCGATCTGGTGCGCCCGCTCGATGTACTGCTTCTGGCTGCCGTCCCAGCCATGCACCAGCATCACGCCGGGTACCAGCACATCAGGGGCCACCAGGGTACCGGCGATGCTGCGGTCACCCACAGGGATGTGGATGCTTCTATGCCGTGTGGTCATGGATCTCCAGCGTGGTGTACTTGGTCAGCGGCCCGGCCTCGGGATCGACACCCTGGTAGTACAGCGTGGCCCCGACCGGAATCGGCTGGGGTGCGCCGAACTTCTCGACGCAGCTGGCGCGCACCTTGCGCAGGCCCGGGTTCTGGTGGAAGGCCTCCAGCGCCGCCACCTCGGCACCGCTGGCCCCGCCCACGCGCCAGGACTGCTCGAGCACGCCCGAGCACCATTGGCCGGCGGCACTCAGGCCTTGGGCCACGTCGTAGTTGATGCGCGATGCGAAAAAGCCCGGGTAGCAGGTGCGTACCGCCTCGTCATAGGCCAGCGCCTGGGTCACGGCGTCGTGCAGCGGCCCCGAGGGCGTGCTGGCCAGCAGCGCATTGAAATCACCCCGGACCACGGTGAGGTCCGAGCCGCCATAGACCAGCGCCCCGTTGTTGTCGGGTGTGAGGCGCTGTGAGCCATAGTACGAAGCCTGCAGGCCGGCCACCCGCACCTGGCCGATGCTCAGCGTTTCCACCTCGGTCAGGTTGTGCTCCAGCACCACGCCATCCCTTTCCAGCAGCCTGTCGCCCAGCGCGCTCAGACAGATTTCCAGGGCCTCCAGGGTGGCCACGACGGTCTGCCCCCGCCCGCCCGTCTCACCCACGGGCTTGACGCGCAGCGGACCCAGGGCAAACAGGGCCTCGCCGGCGCGCAGCGCGTCGGCGCGCGAGAACGCTGCATAGCCGGGCAGCACCGAGCGCTTGACCAGCCGGGAGAACTCTGGATTCCAGCCATCGGGCGCTGCGGCTTCGAACGACACCAGGGGATGGGTGATGGCCTTGGTGGCAATGAAGGCATGCGGCACGACGCCGCCGAACAGGTCGTCCGGCCCGTGTACTCCCAGGGCGTGTGCCGTGGCGACACCCACCAGCGTATCGCTGGGCACCAGGTAGGTGCGGCCCTCCCAGATGGGCTGGGGCAGTTCCTCGGTGCTGTAGGCACAGCCCTTGATGTCGGCCAGCCTGCGCACCAGTTCTTCGCGGGTGATCTGCTCATGGGTGCTGGCATGCCCGCGCAGGCCCCGCGTGAACGGCATGACGGTTTCCTGGGCCTCGCGCCGCCGCATGGCCAGCGCGCTGTGGGCGGCCTCCAGGCCGAGCGGAAACTCCGATGGGTGGGATGTCATGGCGGGGCCCTCCAGAATGGGTGGGCGCGCACTGCAAGGAGATTCGCAGACCCGCCATTGGCACATATTCGGTACACCAGGGCCCTGCCCTGCATGACCATGGCTACATGCTATTTTTGGAGGGGGCTGCTGGCGCTTCTTGTGCGCCGCAACACGCTGTAGGACACGGGCTACAGCACGCACGAATCAAATCACGAACATGGTCTCTGGCTGGGTACGGGCCACGGGCGCGACGAAGCCCGCCACCCAGCCCGGCAGGTCCGGTGCCGGCATGGGCCGGGCCAGAAAGTAGCCTTGCCCGATGTCGCAGCCCAGGGCCGCCAACTGATCCCAGTGCGCCTGGGATTCGATGCCCTCGGCCACCACCTTGCGGCCCAGGTCGTGTGCCAGGTCGATGGTGGAGCGCACGATGACGGACGACGCCTTGCTCGCCGACATGTCGCAGACGAAGGACTGGTCGATCTTGATGTATTCCACCGGTAGTTGCTGCAGGTAGCTGAGCGACGAGTAGCCCGTGCCGAAGTCGTCGATGTACAGCGCTATGCCCAGGTCACGCAGCGCTTGCAGCACGCGCAAGGCGCGCTCGGGCTCGCCCATGACGGTGGTCTCCGTGATCTCGAGCTCCAGCATCCCGGGTGCCAGGGGCCATGCGGTCTGCAGCTGGCGGATGGTTTGCAGCAGGGACTCGTCGCGCAGGTTGCGCGCGGACAGGTTCACGGCGATCGGCAGGCTCACCCCCTGGGCGGCCCACCCGTGGTTGAGCCGCAGGCTGGCCTCTATCACCCACTCGGTCAGCGGCTTGATCAGCCCGGTGTGTTCGGCCAGGCCGATGAACTCGCCCGGCATGAGCAGGCCGCGCTCCGCATGGCGCCAGCGCACCAGGCCCTCGGCCCCGCGCACCTGCCCTGTGGCCATGTCGATCTTGGGCTGCAGGTACAGCGCCAGGTCGCCGTTTTCGATGGCGCGCCGCAGCTCGCCGGCCAATTGCAAATGGTGTGCCTGGTTGCGGTGGTGGCTTTGCGCCGGGTCGAACACCAGGTGCCCGAGCCCGGCTTTCTTGGCCTGGTGTACTGCCGTGTCCATGTGGCGGTACAGGTCGTGCGGGGTTTCTCCGTGCGCGGGGAACAGGGCCACCCCGGCCGTCACGGAGACTTCCATCGAGATGTCGGCAATCGGAAACGGCTGGGCCAGCACGCCGTCCACGGTGCGTACCATGGCCACCGCGGCCTGTGCATCGCACTGCGGCAGCAGGATGGCAAACTCGTCGCCGCGCAGCCGTCCCACCGTGGCCGAAGCGGGAACGGCCTGGACGAGGCGGGCCCCGACTTCCTTGAGGATCTGGTCTCCGTAGCAGAAACCCAGGGCATCGTTGATCTCGCTGAGCCGCTCCACATTGGCCTGCAGCACCGCAAACGGCTGGCCAGCGTCGATGGCGGACACCAGGGTCTCGGTGAACTGCGCCTCGTTGGGCAGGCCGGTGAGGGTGTCGTAGCGGCGCATCTGCTGCATGGCCTCCTGCACCCGGGCCTGCTCGCTGCGATGGCGCAGCGTCGCCACGCCAAAGGCCAGGTCATCGGCCGATTCGACGAGGAAGGTGATCTCGTCGGGCTCGAATATCTTCGACCGGTTGCTGTAGATCGCCAGAGCGCCGATCACCACGCCGTCCACCCGCAGCGGGCACGCCAGCACCGAGGCGGCAGCGGGCATGCCGGCCAGCCAGGCCGGACCGTCGGGGCCGGGCGGCTCGCCTCCCCGGCCCACGCAGGCCAGGCCGGAGCGCAAGGCGTCCCCGAGCACGCCCTGCCCCATGTCGCCCGCCTCCCAATGCGTGTTCAGTGCGCGCAGCCAGGGCTGCGCCATGGGGGCGGTGCTTTCGGCCACAGGTACCAACAGGCCGCCAGCACCCTCTGCCGGGCGGCACCACACCATGGCCATGGCGTAACCGCCCGCCGTGACGATGGCCTCGCACATGCTGGAGAGCAGGGCTTGCTCGTCCACGGCGCGCAGCATGGTGCGGTTGCCGGCGCTCAGGGTCTTGAGGGCCCGGGTGGTGTGCTCCAGGCGCAGCACATGGTCTTCCAGCGCGGCATTGAGCGCCAGCACCTTGTCCTCGGCCCGCTTGCGCACGGTGATGTCGGAGCCCAGCACGTAGTAACCCAGCACGCGCCCGTCGTCATCGTGCTTGGGTATGCAGTCGATGGCCTGCCACATGCCTTCGAAAGGCTGCCAGTCGTAGCTTTGGCGCTCGCCCTGCAGGACCCGTTCGATCATCGGGGCGGCATGGGCGTACCGCTCTTCGCCCAGGATTTCGCGCACCGTGTGGCCCCGCACCTCGTCGCGATCCGGGGCATAGAGCGCCTTGTGCTGCGCGTTGACGTACACATAGCGCTGTTCGGCGTCGACATAGGCCAGCACCGCCGGCACGCTGTTGATCACGCTGAAGAGGTGGTCTTCGCTGGCGCGCAGCTGCGCCGTGCGCTCTTGCACCCGCTGCTCCAGCAGTGCGTTGGCGTCCACGATCATGCGCTGGGCCTTGCGGGCCAGGGTTTCGTCGCGGAACACCAGCACCACGCCCGTCACCTCGCCGTCACTGGTGCGGATGGGGGCGGCACTGTCCGCGATCGGGCACTCCGTGCCATCGCGGGCGATCAGCGTCGTATGGTTGGCCAGCTCGTGTACCACCCCGGTGGCCAGCACCTGGGCCACGGGCACCACCGCCGGCCCGCGGGTGATCTCGTTGATGATGCGGAACACCGCGTCGATGGGCAGGCCGCGCGCCAACTCGAAGGTCCAGCCGGTCAGTTGCTCGGCCACCGGGTTCATCCGCGTCACGCGGCCTTCGGTGTCGGTGGCCAGCACGGCATCGCCGATGGACTGCAGGGTGGTGGCCAGGCTTTCCTCGCTGTCCGCCAGAGCGCGCTGGGTCTGGCGGGTTTCGCGCAACTGGCTCTTGATGAGTGCGTAGGCGCCCGCCAGCAGGCCCAGCAATACCAGTGCCACGACGCCATTGGTCAGCAACAGCAGGCGGCGGGTGCGCAGCTGCGCGTCGGTGCGCTCGCGCAGCAGCGTGGCTTCCTCGAACTCCAGGCCGCGCAGCAGTTCGTGGATGCGGTCGCGCGTCTTCTGCAGGGGGGCCGTGGCCACGTAGGCATTGGCGGCTTCGGGGCCCTGGGTCTTGCGCAGCATTTCCACGCGCCGGGAGATGGCCAGCCGCTCGTCCACCATCTGGCGCAGCAGGGTCCAGCGCTCCTGCTGCAGCGGGTTGTCTGCGGTGAGCTGGCGCAGCTGCGACAGCATGGCCTCGCGCGCCTCGGCCGTGGCATCGCGCTCGGCGATGTGGGCGGGGTCTCCGGTGATGCGAAAGCTCTGCGTGCTCAGCTCGATCTGCAGGGTGTTGGCGCGGATGTGGGCCACATTGCCCAGCACCTGGTGGGTGTGGGCCACCCAGTGCGTGGCCTCTTCGGCGTCGTCGGCCAGCTTCCAGCCCATCACGGTGATGCCAGCCACCACCACGGCGGCAGCGATGAACGCAGCCAGAACCTTCGATTCGAAGCTCGAGCGCAGCAGCAATGGGCCTCCCCCCAGATCCTGTTATGTCAGGATGGTCCATTCTTACACCCGGTGGGCTCTTTGCGGTAGCAAAAAATTACATTGCGCACGCCTCTCGCGGTGTTGTCCTACAGGGCCGGCCCTAGGTGAAAACGCTTAGCGCGGCAGCGCTGGAGGGGCCACATCCCTCTCTTCGATGTGCAGGGGCCTGCCGGTTGACCCGCCGGCCCAGGGCAAGGTGAACCGGAATGCCGCTCCCGGCGCCGGACTCTCGACCAGTGCGATCTGGCTGCCATGCAGCGCCAGAATGCGGTGCGCAATGCGCAGCCCCAGGCCTCCGGCGCGCCGCGATCCCCCCAGCGCAAAGGGCCGCTCGAACAGCCCTTCGCGCAGTTCCGGCGCAATGCCGGGCCCGGTGTCCTGCACCTGCACGGCCAGGGCATCGCCCTCCCGCGCCAGCACCACGGTCACGGCACCGCCTGGCGGCGTATGGCGCAAGGCGTTGTCCAGCAGGTTCGTCAGCACCCGCTCGACCAGGCCCAGGTCGGCGTGCACGGGTGGCAGTTGCGGCGCAATGTCCGCCTGCAGAGCCACCTGGCGCTCCTGCGCCGTCAGCTCGAACTTCTGGAACACGTCCTGCACCAGGTCGGCCATGGCAAAGGGCTCCGCCTCCGGCTGCACAAACCCATATTCGAGCCGCGCCAGCTCGAACAGGCTCTGCGCCAGCGCGCCCACCTTGCGGCTCTGGTCCAGGGCAATGCCCAGGTAGCGCTGGCGCTCGGCCGGCTGCAGCGTGGCGTCCTTGAGCAGCAGCGTCTCCAGGTAGCCGTGCAGCGAGGACAGCGGTGTGCGCAGGTCGTGCGAGACGTTGGCGATCAGCTCGCGGCGCTCCTGGTCCTGGCGGCTCAGCACCTGCCATTGCTCGCCGATGCGCGCCACCATCTGGCGGTAGGCAGCGTCGAGCACCGCGATCTCGTCGCGGCTGTCCGGCGTTGGTGGTGATGGTGGCGCCAGGGCCGGCAGGGGCGGTTGTGCACCGGTCATGTCGAAATGGCGCACGGTCTCGGTCAGACGGCGCAGCGGCCGCGTGATCAGGGTGAAGGCCACAAGGCCCGCCGCCAGGCACAGCAGCGCCACCATGGCGATGGACCACAGCGCCGTGGTCAGCACCGCGTTGGTGGAGCCCTGCGCCGCCACCAGGTCGTGCGCCTCACCGAGCAGCACCACATAGATGAAGCCCACGTCGCGCCCATGCACGCGCAGCGGCGCAGCGCTGAACACCTTGCGCCCATCGGTGCTGCGCGGGTCGTCGGCCAGGATGGGCAGCGGCGCGCCATCGATCATGCGGCGCACGGGCGCCAGGTCGATGCGATCACGGCGCAGCCGGCCCTCGGGCGCGGCGTGGCCGGCAATGCGGCCATCGGGTTCGAGCAGGTACACCTCCACACTCGGGTTGACCACCATGAGCTGGCTGAACAGCTTGCGCACGGCGCCGGGCATCAGGCCATTCGCATCGGTGAGCTGGGCGTCACGCGCGATGCTTTCGGCCAGGTCGCGCGACAGGCCCTGCACCACCTCCAGCTCGTGCATGCGGTTGGAGCGCACCTGCATCCAGGCCGAGGTGCCGCTGCACAGCAGCAGCAGCACGGCGAACACCAGCGACAGCCGCTGCGTCAGGGTGAGTCTCATGGCGCGCCCTCGGGGCCAGCGAACTTGTAGCCGCGCCCCCAGACGGTGAGGATGCGCGCGGGCTGGGCCGTGTCGGCCTCGATCTTGGCACGCAGGCGGTTGATGTGGGTGTTGACCGTGTGCTCGTAGCCCTCGTGCTGGTAGCCCCAGACGGCATTGAGCAGATCCATGCGCGAGAACACCTTGTCCGGCTGGCGCGCAAAAAAGTACAGCAGGTCGAACTCGCGCGGCGTCAGATCGAGCCGCTGGCCTGCCAGCCGCGCGTCGCGCGCCACGGGGTCCATGGCCAGGCCGGCCACCGACAGGCTGCCCGCCTGCTGGCGTGCGTTCTGCGCCATGGCCTCGGCCCGGCGCAGCAGGGCCCGCACGCGCGCCACCAGCTCCAGCACCGAGAACGGCTTGGGCAGGTAGTCGTCGGCGCCGATCTCCAGGCCCAGGATGCGGTGGACCTCGCTGGCCCGCGCGCTGATGATGATGATGGGCACGTAGCGCGCCATGGCGCGGGCGCGCCGGCAGACTTCGAGGCCGTCCACCCCTGGCAGCATCAGGTCCAGCACCAGCGCATCCCAGTCGCCGCCGCGCGTGAGCTGCGCCAGGCCGTCGTCGCCCCGAGCGCAGTGCATGACCTGCAAACCCTCGTCGCGCAGGTGCATGGACAGCAGGTCGGCGATGTGGGCATCGTCTTCGACCAGCAGCACGCGTTTGGAGGGGGGTGTGGACATAGGGGGATCAGGCGGGCAATCGGATGCCTGCATTGTGCGCAATCCGGGCCTGCCGAGTTATCACGAATTTTTGAAGTTTGCGTGAGGACTTGGCGATGGTGCCGAACCTAAGCTTCGTTCCATCTACCGACCGAGGACTCCATGACCACCACCCGCCGCCACCTCCTGTTCACCGGATCCGCCAGCGCCCTGGCCCTGGCCGCCCTGTTCTCGCACCGCAGTGCGCCGGCGGCTGCAGGCAGCAGCGAGGTCTTCGAGGTGACCCTCACCGACGCCCAGTGGCGCGCCAAGCTCACGCCTGCGCAATACGCCGTGCTGCGCCACGAAAACACCGAGCGGCCCGGCAGCAGCCCGCTCAACCAGGAGCACCGCGCCGGCACCTTCGCCTGCGCCGGCTGTGCCCTGCCGCTGTTTTCTTCCAAGACCAAGTTCGACAGCGGCACCGGCTGGCCCAGCTTCTGGAAGCCGCTGGACAATGCCGTGGCCACCCGCACGGACCGCACCTTGGGCATGGCGCGCACCGAGGCGCACTGCCGCCGCTGCGGCGGCCACCTGGGCCATGTGTTCAACGATGGGCCCCAGCCCACCGGGCTGCGCTACTGCATGAACGGCCTGTCGCTCAGCTTCGCGCCTGGCGCTGCCTGAGGACCGACCGCCATGCTGCTCATCCTTCTGGCCTACCTGGGCGGGGTGCTGACCATCCTCAGCCCCTGCATCCTGCCCGTGCTGCCGTTTGTCTTCTCGCGCGCCAGCCAGCCTTTTTCGCGCAGCGGCCTGCCATTGCTGGCGGGCATGGCGCTCACCTTCGCGGTCGTGGCCACGCTGGCCGCCGTGGGCGGCGGCTGGGTGGTGGCCGCCAACCAGTATGGCCGCTGGGCGGCGCTGGTGCTGGTAGCGGTGTTCGGCCTGGCCCTGGTGTGGCCGGGCCTCGCCGACCGCATGGCGCGCCCCCTGGTGGCTGCTGGTGACCGGCTTTCACAGACGGCCCAGGGCGATGGCCAGCCGCGCGTGGGCGCATCGCTGCTGCTGGGCGTGGCCACGGGCCTGCTGGTGGGCACCCTGCGCCGGCCCGGTGCTGGGCCTGATCCTGACCGGCGCGGCCCTGCAGGGCGCGAGCGTGGGCACCAGCCTGCTGCTGCTGGCCTATGCGGCCGGTGCGGCCACGTCGATGGCAGCGGCCCTGCTGCTCGGCAGCCGGGTGTTTGCCGCGCTCAAGCGCTCGCTGGGCATGGGGGAATGGGTGCGCCGCGGCCTGGGTGCCGCGATGCTGGCCGGCGTCGCGGCGATTGCGCTGGGGCTGGACACGGGCGTGCTGGCCCGGTTGTCCACCGCATCCACGGGCGGCATCGAACAGGCCCTGGTGAACCGGCTGGGTGGCGAACCCCAGGGCGGCGCCATGGCCATGAGCGGGGGACCGTCGATGACGATGCAGGGTGGTGGCGCCATGGTGGCCGCCAATAGCGGTGGTGCCGGGACCTTGCCCGACCAGGGCGATGTGCCCTCGCTCGACGGTGCCGTGCAGTGGCTCAACTCCCCCGCCCTCACCACGGCCGGTCTGCGGGGCAAGGTGGTGCTGGTGGATTTCTGGACCTATTCGTGCATCAACTGCCTGCGTGCCATGCCCTACGTGAAGGCCTGGGCCGAGAAGTACAAGGACCAGGGCCTGGTGGTGGTGGGGGTGCATGCCCCCGAGTTCGCCTTCGAGCGCGATGCCGCCAATGTGGGCAAGGCCGTGCGCGACCTGGGCATCACCTACCCCGTGGCCATCGACAACAACTACGCCATCTGGCGCGCCTTCCAGAACCGCTACTGGCCCGCGCACTACCTGGTCGATGCCCAGGGCCGCATGCGCTACCGCCATTTCGGCGAGGGCAACTATGCCGAGTCGGAGCGCGCCATCCAGCAACTGCTGCGCGAAGCCGGTGCGGCTGCCCCGCTGCAGGACGGCCTGGCCCAGGTGGCCGCCCAGGGGGTACACCAGCCGGCCGACCTGGGAACGGTGCGCTCGCACGAAACCTACCTGGGCTATGAGCGGGCCGAGCACTTCGCCTCGGCCGAGCCTGCGGTGCGCGACCGGGCGGCCACCTACACCGCACCCGCCCGCCCGGCGCTCAATGCCTGGGGCCTGGCCGGCCAGTGGACGGTGGGCGCCGAGCGTGCCACCCTGGCCGCCGGCAACGGCCGCATCGTCTACCGCTTCCAGGCACGCGACCTGCACCTGGTGCTGGGGCCAGGCACCGGCGGCAAGCCCGTGCGCTTCAAGGTCACGGTCGATGGCCAGGCCCCTGGCGAGGCGCGTGGCATCGACGTGGCCGCAGACGGCACGGGCACGGTGACCGACCAGCGCCTGTACCAGCTGGTGCGCCAGAGCGGAGACATCCGCGAACGCACCTTCAGCATCGAGTTCCTGGATGCCCCTGTCGACGCCTACGCCTTTACCTTTGGCTGAACGCATCCAATCCTGTCCGCATCACACTTCACTCCCCTTCCACAAAGGCGCTCCACCATGACAACAACCTCCTCATCTCCCAGCCGGCGCAGCCTGCTGCAGCTCCTGGCCGGTGGCGCCACGCTGGCCGGCGGCGCCCTGCTGTTCCAGAACCTGGCCCACTCCGCCGAAGAGGCCGTGGTGATCCCGCCTCCCGCCCAGGATGTGCCCGCTGGCAGTGCCAAAGTGGAAAAGGCCATCTTCGCCGGCGGCTGCTTCTGGGGCGTGCAAGGCGTGTTCCAGCATGTCCAGGGGGTACAAAAAGCCGTCTCGGGTTACAGCGGCGGCTCGGTAGCCACGGCCACCTACAGCCTGGTGAGCAGCGGGCGCACGGCGCACGCCGAATCGGTGGAAATCAGCTACGACCCCACGCAGGTGAGCTACGGTGCGCTGCTGCAAATCTTCTTCTCGGTGGTTCACGATCCGACCCAGCTCAACCGCCAGGGGCCGGACACGGGCACGCAGTACCGCTCGGCCATCTTTGCGACCAGCCCCGAACAGGAGAAAGTGGCGCGCGCCTACATCGCCCAGCTCGATGCGCTCAAGGTGTTCAAGAAGCCCATCGCCACGCGCGTGGAAAGCGGCCCGAGCTTCTTCGCGGCCGAGGCCTACCACCAGGATTTCCTGACCGAGAACCCGCGCCACCCCTACATCGTGGTCAATGACCTGCCCAAGGTGGCCCATCTCAAGCGGCTGTTTGCTGCCCGCTACCGTGCCGAGCCGGCGCTGGTCAAGCGCTCCGCCTGAAGGCACCCCGTCAGGCCCGGCGGCCCCGGCCTTGCGCCTTGGCGCGGTAGACCATGGCATCGGCCCGGGCCACCAGGCCTTGCCAGCCCTGGCCGTCATCGGCGCCCTGGGCTACGCCCACGCTGGCACCAATCTCCAGCGTGAGCGTTCCGGCTTGAAAAGGGGTGTGCGCAGCCTCGACCACCTTGTCGGCCACGATCTCCGCATGGGCCTTCTCGCGCACGCCCGACAGCACGATGGCGAACTCATCCCCGCCCAGCCGCGCCACGGCGTCGCTGGGCCGCACGGCGGCCTGCAGCCGCGCGGCGAACTGGCGCAGCACCTCGTCCCCGACCGGGTGGCCATGGGTGTCGTTGATGGGCTTGAAGCGGTCCAGGTCGATGTACAGCAGGGCCAGGCCGGCCGCGCCGCCCTCCTGCACCTTGTGCTGCAGGTAGCGCTCGAACCCCGCCCGGTTGAGCACGCCGGTCAGGGCATCGCGCTCGCTGAGTACCAACAGGCGCTGAGCCTCCTCGCGGTGCTCGGTGATGTCCTGGGCCATGGCCACGAAGCCTTCCACCGCACCCCCATCCACCCGCAGGGGGATGAACGAGATCGCCATGTGCCGGTTGTGCGCCTTGCCGGCGTACTCCTTTTCGAAGCTCACGGTCTCGCCCGCCAGCACGCGCTGCACCCAGGGCAGGCTGCGCCGGTAGTCGTCTTCTCCCAGCACTTCCTGCAGTGACCGGCCCACGACCATTCCGCGCGGCCGGCCGCACCACAGCTCGAAGGCCCGGTTGGCAAAGCGGTAGCAGCCGTCGCTGCCGACCACGGCCACCACGGCAGGGATGGTCTCGGCAATGGAGTGCAGGATGCTGGTCTGCAACTGCAGGTGCTGGCGAGCCTGCACCTCGGCGGAAATATCGCGCATCACGGCCGAGTAGCGCGATATGCGCCCCTGCGCATCGCGGTGCGCAATCACCATGTGGTCTACCGGCACGATGCGCCCGCCCTGCCCCAGTACCGTGGTCTCGCCCAGCCACACCCCGTCCCGACGGACGGCCGGCATGATCTCGTCCTTGTGGCGGCGAAGGGTTTCCTCGGTATTGAACTGTTCGAAATCGTCCCCCCGCACCGGCGCATCGGGCGCCAGGCCCCGGGCGCGGCGCGCGGCAGGATTCATGTACTGCAGCTGCCCACGCCAGTCGATCTGCACGACGAAGTCGGGGGTGTGGTCGAAGATGTCGCCGATCTCACGCAGCGTGCGCTCCGTGGCCTTGCGTTCGGTGACATCGATGCCGATGGTGAAGACACCCTTGGTGCGGCCGTCGGCCCCGGTATCGGGGATGAGCTGGCTCTCGATCGTCCGGGCCTGGCCACCGGCCTCCTCCTTGAACTCGAAGCGCTGTGCCGTGCCGTCGATGGCCGCCTGGAACGCCTGCGCCACGGCGGGGTCGTCGGGGCCGCCCAGCAGCTCGGTGCGCGTGCGCCCGATGATTTCCTCGCGCGGCCGGTCGAAGCGCTCGCATTGGCGCAGGTTCACGAAGCGGTAGCGGCCCTGTGCGTCGAGGTAGGAGATGCGCAGCGGCAGGTTGTCGGTGATCTCGCGCACGAAGCGCTCGCTGTTGGCCAGGCGCTGCTCCAGCGCCTTGCGCTCGGTGATGTCCTGCAGGGCACCCACCAGGCGCCGCGGTTCGCCGTGCTCGTCGTACTCGGCCTCCCCCACGGCGCGCACGCAGCGGCGGCGACCGCTGGCAGTGACCAGCTCCAGCTCCAGGTCGAATGCGTGCTGCTGGCTGCCCTTGCCGACCATGGCCTCCTGCAGCATCTGCGCGGCCTCGGGTTCATAGAACGACAGCACCGAGTCCAGCGTGGGCTGGTAGCCGGGCGCGACATCGTGGATGCGGCGCATCCCGTCCGACCAGCGCACCTGCAGGGTGTGCAGGTCCAGCTCCCAGCCGCCCACCCCCGCCACCCGGCCCGTGCGCGCGAGGAAATCCTCGCTGGCCTGCAGGGCCGCCTCGGCCCGCTTGCGCTCGGTGATATCGCGCCCCACGGAATGCAGAAGGCGCTCGCCGTCAGGCGCCAGTCGCACCCGGTTGGTCCATGCCAGCCATTTCTCGGTGCCGTCGGGCGTGACCATGCGGTTTTCACCGAAGGTGGTGGTGTCGGTTGCCATGATCCGCGCGATGCGCTCGCGCACCACCTCGCGGTCCGCCGGGGCCACGTAGTCGTACAGGCTGGTGCCCAGCATGTCTTCGGTGCTGCGCAGGAAGATGCGGGGGTACGCCGGGTTCAGGTAGACCAGCGTGCCGTCCGCACGGGCCAGTGACACCAGCTCGGCCTGCTCTTCGATCAGGCCGCGGTGCTGGGCCTCGCTCGTGGCCAGGGCCTTCTGGTAGCGGCGTTGCCCGGCCAGCAGCTGCACGATCTGCACCCCGCTGAGCAGCACGAAAAGCAGCAATGCAGCCACCGTCCAGGTGGCCAGGCGCCGGCTTTGGGCACTGCCTTCGGCCACGGCCAGGTTCAGGCGGTCGCGCTCCGCGCGAAGGGAGTCCAGCACGGCGTGGAGGTTGCTGCGCGCCTGGTCCATGTAGCGCGCGCCGGCATCGGTGCGAACCATCGCCAGGGCCTCCTCGGGGGAGCCTGCTTCATGCACCCGCAGTGTTTCCTGCAACTCCGAGAGCTTGAGCCGGATGGCTTCGCGCGCCTGCGCCGTCCGGGCTGGCAGCTGGGCGTCGTTCAGCGGGATGCCGTCCAGGCCCTTGAGCTGGCCAGGAAGGCGCTCCAGTGCGGCATGGTAGGGCGCCAGGTAGCTCGACTGGCCCGTGAGCAGGTAGCCGCGCTGCCCGGTTTCCGCATCGCTGAGCGAAACCAGGACGGTCTGCAGCATGCGCAGGCGGTTGGACAGGTCGGCCTGCAGCGCCGCGCGCAGGCTGTTTTCATCGGCCTGCCGCGAAAAAAGGACGGTGCCCACCACCAGCGCCGCCAGGGACACGGCGAGCGCCGCAGCGGTCAGATAGAGCCACCGGCCGGTCGCGGGCATGCGCGGCTGGAGCGCCAGGTCCATTGCTTCCCACTCCTTGTTGTTGGGCCCTGCCCCATCCTGCAATGTACAGATGGTGGCCTTGTGGTGGGATCGTAGCGAGAAAAGCAGGGGTTGGGCTCAGGTGAAGCGAGGATGGCGCCAATTGGCCACCGTATCCGACGGCTACCGCACCGCCTGTGACGGTTGGGCGCTGAAAACCCATTTGGCACAAGTCGGTGCCGAACAGGCACTCCTGGCCCCGCGCGCGATGCAACCATGGGTAACCCAATTCACCTGCAGGGATGCCCATGGACACGATGATTTTGAAGAAGGTCCGGACCGTTGTTTCAGTGCATGTACTGGCCCTGTCCAGCGTGGCCACCTGGGCGCAGGACTACCCGTGGAAAGCCGTCTCCCTGGTGGTCGGCTACCCGGCCGGCGGCAGTGTGGACCTGGTGGCGCGGGCCATCGCGCCAGGCCTGGCGCGACGCCTGGGCCAACCGGTGCATGTGGAGAACATTCCCGGCACCAGCGGCGCACTGGCGGCGGCCCGGGTGGCCCTGGCCGAACCGGACGGCCACACCCTGCTGCTGGGATCGCCCGCCGAGGTGGGCATCAACCACCTGGTGAGCCGCCGGCGCGACGGCTACAACCCGCTCAAGGACTCCACCCCCATCGGCCTGGTTGGCAGCCAGCCGCTGGTGCTGGTGGCCAGCGGGAAGACGCAGGTGGCCACCATCGACGAATTCCTGCGTGCCACCGCCGAGGCGCCCGCAGCCATGCGCTACGCTTCGTCGGGCATGGGCACGCCGCTGCACCTGGCGGGAGAGACCATCCGCCAGCAATCGGGCGTGCGCATGGCGCACGTGCCTTCACGCGGGGCCGGTGCCATGCTCGCCAACCTGGAAGGTGGTGAGGTGGATTTCGCCGTGATGGTGCTGTCCAGCGCCCTGCCCCACATCAAGGACGGGAAGGTCAAGGCCATTGGCGTGACAAAGCCGGAGCGCTCTGCGGCGGCGCCCCAGATTCCGGCCCTGGCAGAGAATGCGCGGTTCAAAGGGGTGGATGCGGGCGTTTGGTTTGGCCTGCTGGGCCCCGGCAAGCTGCCGCCCGCCACCACCACCCGGCTGCGCGAGGCACTGCAGCAGTCGCTCAAGGAGCCAGGACTGCGCAAGACGCTGGAAGCCGCGGGCCTGACCATGATGGACGGCACGGATTTCGGGTCTTTTCTGCAGGCAGAAATTCAGAAGTTCAGGCGCGTGGTGGAGTTTGCGAACATCCGCAACGGAGCGCAGCCTTAGCCCCCGTCGCCTGCATTGCCGGTGATGGGCAAAACGATGCCGGTGATGTAGCTTGAGCAGCACGGCGCGGCCAGGAACACATAGGCCGGCGATATCTCCTCGGGCTGGGCCGGCCTCCCCATGTGTGTGCTGGCGCCGAACTGGGCAATGTCCTCGGGCGTCTTGTCTGCCGGATTGAGTGGCGTCCACACCGGGCCGGGGGCCACGGCGTTCACGCGGATGCCCTTGTCGGCCAGGTTGTGCGCCAGGGCCTTGGTGAAGGCATGGATCGCCCCTTTGGTGGCCGAGTAGTCGAGCAACTGCTTGCTGCCGCGCAGGCCCGTGACGGAACCGGTGTTGATGATGGCATCACCCCGGTTCAGGTGCGGCAGCGCCGCCTTGGCCATGTGGAAGTAGCCGTAGATATTGGTCCTGAAGGTCTCGTCAAAGCGCTCTTCGCTCAGGTCTTCGAGCGAGCTGGCATGCTCCTGGAAGGCCGCGTTGTTCACCAGCAGGTTGAGCTTGCCAAAGGCCTTGACCGTCTTGGCAACGGCAGCTTTGCAAAAGCGTGCGCTTTTCACATCGCCGGAGATGGCGATGCAGCGCCGGCCTTCCGCCTTCACCAGTTCGGTGGTGCGCTTCGCATCTTCGTGCTCGTTGAGGTAGACGATGGCCACGTCGGCGCCCTCGCGCGCGAACAGCACGGCTACGGCCCTACCGATGCCGGAGTCGCCGCCGGTCATGATTGCCGACATGCCTTCGAGCTTGCCGCTGCCCCCGTAATGCGGGGCCTCGAAGCGCGGCGGCAGCGACATGCGCGCCTCGATGCCGGGCTTGGACAGCGGCTCGCTGGGCAGCGGGATGCCCGGCTCGGCACGGCCAGGGCCAGGTGCTGCGGTCTTTTTCTTGGGCTGCGCAGGCTTTTTGGCCGGGGATGCCTTCTTCTTGCTTGCATCCTTGGCATCCTGCTCGGCCTGGATGCGCTTTTGCTTTCTGGCGGTCTTCTCCGCAGCGGATTTCTTCATGCCTGCCTCCCCTACTTGAGCCATTTGCGCTGTGGTTTGGGTTGCACGGTGACGTCCACCGCCTTGTGCACGCCGGGCTGTCCTGTCGCGGGGTCGGTCTCGACGACGTCCTCCAGGTCGATGTCCTTGACTTCCGAGTTGGTCTCTTCTTCCAGGTCTTCCAGGATGTTGTCGATCTTGCGTTCGGCCTTGTCGACTTCGGCTTTGGGGAGGGGGGTGATGCGCATGGCTGCTGCTCCTAGGGGATTGCACCATTCTTGCCAGCCCACCGCCACCCGCCTGTCATCCATTGCCGACGATGGGCCGCCCTTCTACACCGACAGCGCCGCCTCAGAAGTCGAACTTGGCCGATAGCTCAAAGGTGCGCTGCGGCGCCAGCAGCACCTGGCTGGTGGCCCGCCCGGCATAGTTGGCATACAGCTTGTCCGTGAGGTTGCGGATGCGAAAGGTCAGCAGCGCAGGCTTGATGCGGTAGCTGGCCGCGATGTCCGCCGTGGTGTAGCCGTTGATGCGGATCTGGTTGGCGTTGTCCGTGTACATCTTGCCGGTGTTGTTGATGGACAGCAGCAGGTCGAGCGGCAGGCCCTTGAAGCGGTAGTTGGCGAACAGGTTCACGATGCGCTCGGGCACGTTGGGCGGGGTATTGCCCACGCGCGACACGCCGCCCGCCTCGACCAGCGAATCGAAGCGCGCATCGAGCGCCGCCACGTTGCCCGACAGGGTGAGCTGCTTCGTGGCACGCCAGGCCGCGGAAAATTCCACCCCGCGCGAGGACTGGCTGCCATTGTTCACGGTGAGGTTGGCGTTGTTCGCATCGCGCGAGAGCACGTTGTCCAGGGTGATGTGGTAAGCCGCGGCCGTCCATTCCACCTCGGCCAGGCTCTGCTTGAAACCCACTTCGAACTGCCTTCCCCGGGACTGCGGGAACGGGGCATTGCCCGCCGACAGCAGGAACAGCGAACCCACCGGGATGGTCGCGTTGGTGTACTGCGCATAGACGGAGGATTGCGCAGACAGGTCGTAGACCGTGCCCAGGCGCGCCGAGTTGGCCGTGTATTTCGTGCCGAAGGCGCTGAAGCTGCCCAGGTTCAGGTCGGTCACGCTGCGGTCCACGTCCACCCGGTCGTGGCGCAGGCCGCCCACCAGCGTCCAGGCCCGGGTGAGCTTGAGCGAGTCTTCGGCAAACACCGAGGTGCTGCGCACGTCCGAGGTGAAGTTGGTGCGGTTGCCGCCGCCGGCCATGAGCGCCGGGTCTTCGTTGAAAGTGCCCACGGCCGGGTCGAACAGCGGCACGCGCAGGGCGGCGTTGGTGCTGGCCGAGCCGTTGGAGAAGCGCCGCGTGTTGTCGAAATCGGTCTTGCTGACCTCGCCGCCCACCACGAACTTGTGGGCCATGCCGGCCAGGCGCCCGTCATAGGAGGCGTCGAGCCGGTTGGACAGGTAGCGCTGGTCGTGCGCGATCAGGGTCTGGTCGCGTGTGATGGATGCAGGGGCGGTGAACACCGCGCTCTCCGAATTGCGCCACAGCCGCTCCACCTTGTTGGCCGTGAATTCGTTGCGCAGGGTCCACTCGGGCGTCACGCGGCTGGTGAGGCGCGCGCGCAGCCAGTAGGCCTCGGACTGGTTGCGGTCGTCCAGGATGTTGTAGTTGCTCTGCGCGATGCGTTTGTCCACCACCCGGCCGTCGGGTGTGCTGACGACGCTGGTCGGCTGCGTGGCCAGGTTGCCAGGGATCAGCGGCGTGCCCCAGTAGGCATGCCCTTCGTCACGGGAGTAGTCGAACGACAGGTCGAGCCGCGTGGCGCGCGCCACGTCGAACGCCAGGCCCGTGGTCAGGTGTTCGAGCTTCTCGCTGGTGCGGTCCACGGTGCCCACGCGCGTGTCATTGCGGCTGTAGTCGAGCCGGTAGGCCCCGGTCTCGCCCACGGCACCGCCCAGCCCCACGGCGGCACGGGTCGACCCGTAGCTGCCGTAGGACAGCAGGGCCTCGCGGCCCGGGTTGTTGCGGTCGGGGCGCTTGGTCTGGAAGTTGACGATGCCGCCGATGGCACTGTCGCCCTGCAGCACCGAGGCCGGGCCCTTGAGCACCTCGATGCGCTCGTAGTTCCAGGTGTCCTCCACCCGGTTGGTCACGCCCGCTCCCGACATGCGCACGCCGTCGTACAGGTAGAGCACGTTGGTGAAGCCGCGCAGCGACAAGGTGGTGGGCGACGACGGCGGACCGCCGCCGGCCATGCCGGCGGTGCTGCGCAGCGCCTCGCTCAGGGTGCGCGCTCCGCGCTCCTGCATCAGGTCTTGCGAGAGGATCTCCACCGAGGCGGGTGTTTCGCGCAAGCTGAGGCCCAGGCGTGAGGCGCTGGTGCTCTTGTTGTCGAGCTGCAGGCTGTCGCGGTCCTGCCCGCCCTGGATATGGATGGCCGGCAGTTCGCGTTCGGGGGCGGCCTGCTGGGCCCAGCCGCCTTGCGTGGCGGCGGCTGCCGCGAGCGCCACGGCGGTGCGGGTGAAGGGGGTCATCATGCTCTGAGTCCTCTCTTGAAGGGGGGTGGTCTATGCAATGGGGTAGCGGCGCAACCGCCAGGCGGCGATGCCCAGCAGCACCAGGGTGGGCGCCAGCAGCTGCAGCACCGCCCGCGCGGCCTGGGCCTGGATGGTTCCCGGCGCTTCGTCGCGCCAGTGGAAGGCGGGGATGTCCTTGAAATCGGCCTCGGTGAGGGCCAGGCCGCCATCGATGCGCGGAAAGAAGAAGTCTTTCCACGCCTGGTGGTAGGCCGTGACCTGCGCCATGAACCAGGTGTTGCGGCTGTTCCCGTTACCTGCCAGTGCGGTGATGCCCTCGTAGGCCACCGCCGCGGGCGAGAGGGCGCTCCAGCGTGCCACCAGGGCCTGCTGGCGTGCCTGCTGCGCGTCGAAGCGCTCGAGTTCAGGCTGCAGGGTCTCGTCCACCTGGCGCTGTATGCGGTAGTTGGCCATGGCGCGGCCGCTCATCGCCAGGCGGCCCTCTTTGGGTAGCAGCACCTCGGGCTGGTCCACATGCGCATAGTCGGTGGCCAGCAGCGCTGCGTTCTGCGACATGGCCTGGGCCGTGACCACCCGGGTGCGCGTGGCCAGTTCGGCGCGCGAGGGGGCCGGGCTGGCCTGAGTGACCGCGATGTTGAGCAGCACCGGCACCACGAGCACCAGCACCACCCAGCCGATGATGAGCACCATGGCATTGGTGGCCGAGGACCGGCCGAAGGCGTTGACCGCCACCACCGCCGTGAACCAGAAGAGCGCATAGGCGCCCACCAGCAGCGCCCACCACCCGGTGGCGCCAGGCGCGGCCAGCGCCTCTGCTCGGGCGGCGAGCAGCACCACCAGCGGCACCAGCACGGCCGCCCCGAGCAGCACCGCTGCGCGCACGGCGACCTTGCCCGCCACCAGCGTGGGCAGTGCCAGGGGTTGCGAGAGCAGCAGGCGCAGCGTGCCGTCCTCCTTCTCGCCCGACAGCAGGTTGTAGCTGAGCGCGAAGATCAGGAGCGGCAGCAGGTAGACGATGACGAACGCCAGGTCAAAATGCCCGCTCTGCAGGTGCCAGGGGTTTTCGATGTCGTTGTTGTGCAGGAAGTTGACCTTGCTCTGGTGCGTGACCTTGAACTGCGAGGGAAACAGGTCGGTCTGCCCCAGGGCCACGGGCGCCAGCGCCGCGCTGGGCATCACCGCGTAGTGCGCGCCCAGGCCGCCTGCCATGTTGGCGGGATTGGCCGGGTTGCCGAAAGGCGTGGGCGCCTCTTGGCCGGCCATGATGCGGTTCAGTTGCGCGAGCTGGCCAGTGCGCACCGTGGCATCGGCCGCCAGCAGGGCCGCCTGCGCCCGGTCGCGCTGGGTGGTCTGCAGCATGCCGTTGAACAGCGCATAGGCCACGAGCAGCAGGAACAGGCCGCCCACCAGCCACAGGCTGCGCTCCCTGAGCAACAGGCGCAGCTCTTGCCGCGCGACCATGCGAAAACGTTGGAATTGGGATGCGTTCATGGGTTCTCCTGCCTATATCGCCCGCTGCCGCGCCACGGCAACCCAGGCAAAGGCCACCGCCAGTGCCAGGCTGGCGCACAGCACCAGCGCGCTGGTGCCGCTGCGCGCCAGCGCCCAGCCCACCGGCGGCGCGTGGTAGGCGAAGGCCGGCACGCGCGCCCACAGCGATGGGCTGGCCTGGTAGGCGAAGTGCTGGTGGCCCAGTGGATCGGCGTGGTCCACCAGGTCCTGGCTCACGATGTCCTGGATCACGCGCCGGTGGCGCTCGGCGGCGGTGGTGAAGTCACGGTGGTGCGCGAAGTCGGTGCCGGCCATGGCACTCGAGAAGCTGCGCATGGCCAGCAGCGGCAGCAGCAGGCCGCCGGCTTCCTGCACGGCTTGCTGCTGCTCCCAGGTGTCCCACAGCCGGCCGAAGTGGCGGTCGTACACGGCGTAGCTGGCCTGGTCGTCGAGCTTGAGCGCAATGCCCCATTGGTTCAGGGGCACATCCTTGCTCCAGCGCTCGGTGGTGCCGAAGGCCTGCATCCAGGTGGTGTCGGAAGTGGCCTTGAGGTCGTCACCGAGCGCCTGGTTGAATTCGAGCCGAGTCGGGCTGGGAAACACG
Source organism: Acidovorax sp. AC410 (assembly GCF_979253235.1). NCBI lineage: Bacteria > Pseudomonadati > Pseudomonadota > Betaproteobacteria > Burkholderiales > Comamonadaceae > Acidovorax > Acidovorax sp. AC410. The sequence continues at coordinate 5,577,761 of NZ_CEEDCG010000001.1, read as the reverse complement.
GCGCGCGAGAGTTCGGACACCACGCGCGGCGCCACCACGGCATTGGCGATCCACAGCGCCAGCAGCACGGTGATGGCCACACGCGAACTGCGCGATGCGGCCGACACGCCGAGCGTGGCGAACACGAAGATGGCCAGGTACAGCGCATAGCCCAGCGCCAGCCCGGCAAAGCGCAGCAGCGCGTCCAGGCGCTCGCCGCTGCCGGCGGACAGCGCCACGGCCACCGCGGCGATCAGCGCGGCCGGCACCAGCAGCACCGCCAGCGCCATGGCCAGCGCCAGCGCCTTGCCCCACAGCAGGCGCAGCGGCGGCACGCCCAGGCTCAGCGTCTGGCGCAGCATGCCCTGCTCGCGCTCGCCGGCAAAGGCATTGAAGCCCAGCACCACGACCAGCAGCGGCCCCAGCACCTGCAGGATCCAGCCCACCGACAGGTCCCCAAAGCGCTGCAGGCCGGTGGCGTCCTGCGCAGGGCGGAACTTCACCTCGCTTTGCCGGTGCGCCTGCAGCCACACGGTGCTGCCGATGTAGGGGTTGATGCCCGGGTCCAGCAAGGCCAGCGCGGCCTCGGGCTTGAAGGCATGCATGCCCTGGTGCGCCGCGTCGTGCGGGTGGCGCGCGCCCTGGGTCAGCCAGCCCTGGTAGTCGGAGTTCTGGGCGATAGCCTGCTCGGCGCGTGCCTCGCGCTGGTGGCCATGGCCCACGGCAAGCGCCGTGAGCAGCAGCCACGCGACCAGGCCCCCCGCCCAGTACAGCCGCCCGTCGCGCAAGCGCTCGCGCAGGTCCTTGAAGGCGACGAGCCAGATCATGGTGTACCCCGCATGTGCTGCAGGTACAGCGCCTGCAGGTCGGTGTCGCTGATCTGTGCGCCATCCAGGCTCTCGACCAGGCGGCCCTGCTTCATGATGCCGATGCGCGTGGCCGTCTGCCTGGCGTGGAACAGGTCGTGCGTGGTGGCCAGGATGGCCACCCCCGCCTCGCTCGCGCGCTGCAGCAGGCTGGTGAATTCGGCCGCTGCATGCGGGTCCAGGCCCGAGGTGGGCTCGTCCAGCAGCAGGGCCTTGGCCTCCTTGGCCAGCGCCACGGCAATCCAGATCTTCTGGCGCATGCCCTTCGAATATGCGGCCACGCGCTTGTCGGCGGCGCTGGCATCCAGCCCTACTTGCGCCATCAACTCCAGCAGGCGTGCGCGCGAAGGCGGCTCTCCCAGCGCCAGCGCGGCAAAGTAGCGCAGGTTCTCCAGCCCGGTCAGCGTGCCGTACAGGTTCACCTGCTCGGGGATGTAGGCCAGGTACTGCTTGGTCGCCACCGGTTCGCGCGTGACGTCCACGCCATGGATCAGTGCCTGGCCGCCGTCGGGCGCGATGAAGTTCAGGAACAGGTTGACGGTAGTCGTCTTGCCCGCGCCATTGGCGCCCAGTAGGCAATAGATCTCGCCCGGACGGATGCACAGGTCGAGCGGGTGCAGGGCGGTCTGGTCGCCGTAGCGTTTGGTCAGGCCAATGGCTTCGAGCACGGGAGGTCCTTCGGTCGGCGAGGTCAAGAATGGGGGCGCCGCTCTGCGGCGGCACAGGCTGCCGCCCATCCCCCGTGGGGGACAGGCAAAGCCACTGCTGGCGGGGATTTCAGTTCACGCGGGGAGCGGGTGGTCCACCCGCTCCCAGGGGGAAACGGGTCGCTCAGCAGACGCCAGCGATCCGGGGGCAGGCGGCGCTCGGCATCGGTCAGCTGGGCGCTGTACACCGCCTGCTCGATGGCGCCCCGGTCCAGGCCAATGCCGATGAACACGATTTCATTGATCCGGTCGCCCCAGGGTTCTTCCCAGCGCTGGTCGATGGCCCGGCGCTCCGGGCTGCCGGGGGGCGGCAGGTTCTCGGGCGCCGAGGCTGCCCACCAGTGGCCCACCGCCTCCACCGTGGCCCGGTTGCCGGCGCGCGAATAGGCCACGGCCCACTGTGGGCGGCTGGCCAGCCACACATAGCCTTTGGCACGCAGCAGTCCAGGGATAGGCGCTTCGGCCAGCGCGGCGAAGCGCGCCGGGTGGAACGGCGTGCGCGAGCGCAGCACGAAGCTGGCGATGCCGTACTCCTCGGTCTCAGGCGTGTGCTGGCCCGCCAGCTCGCGCGCCCAGCCGGGCATGGCGCTGGCGCGCTCCAGGTCGAACTTGCCCGTGCCCAGGATGCGCGCCAGCGGCACCTGGCCCCGCTGCGCCACGACGATCTCGGCCACCGGGTTCAGCGCCTTCACGGCGCCCATCACGGCCATCAACTGGTCGGCGTCCACCAGGTCGGCCTTGTTCACCACCACCACGTCGGCAAACTCGATCTGCTCGGCCAAGAGGCCCGCCAGGGTGCGCTCGTCGCCCTCCCCCGCCTTCTCGCCGCGCTGGGCCAGCAGGTCGGCGCTCGAATAGTCGGCCAGCAGGTTGGCGGCATCCACCACCGTGACCATGGTGTCGATGCGCGCATGGTCGCTGAGCGACTGGCCGTTCTCGTCCCGGAAGTCGAAGGTGGAGGCAATCGGCAGCGGCTCGCCCACCCCGGTCGATTCGATCAGCAGGTAGTCGAACCGCCCCTCTAGCGCCAGCTTGCGCACCTCCAGCAGCAGGTCTTCTCGCAGGGTGCAGCAGATGCAGCCATTGCTCATCTCCACCATCTTTTCTTCGGTGCGCGACAGCGCTGCGCCCGCGTTGGCGGCACCACGCTCCAGCAGCGAGGCATCGATGTTCACCTCGCTCATGTCGTTCACGATGACCGCCACGCGCAAGCCCTCGCGGTTGGCCAGCACATGGTTGAGCAGCGTGGTCTTGCCCGCCCCGAGGAAGCCGGAGAGAACGGTGACGGGCAGGTGTGGGTTGGTACGCATGGTGCATAAATGATAATGCGTTATCAATATCAATTACAACCAGGTGCAAAAAAAATGCTGCGACCTTGGGTTCAGGGAGTTGCCGGCGCGGGGCACAGGCGCGTGCGCCTGTGCTTTTCACTGATAATTGGTTATCAACAACAAGCCCTGCGGCACCGGCCCCGCTCCATGGAACGATCCACCCGACAACGCGCCGCCATCCTGGCGGCCATTGCAGACGCCCAACGCCCGCTCACGCCCCAGGAGGTGCTGGAGAGCGCACGCGAAGCAGTGCAGGGCCTGGGCATGGCCACGGTCTACCGCAACATCAAGGCCCTGCTGGAGGATGGCTCGCTGCAGGCCGTGCAACTGCCCGGCGAAAGCCCACGCTACGAAACGGCCGAGCACGAGCATGGGCACCACCACCACTTCCAGTGCACGGTGTGCTCACGGGTGTTCGACGTACACGACTGCCCGGGCGACCTGCGCGGCCTGGCGCCCAAGGGCTTCACGGTGGAGCGCCACGAGCTGACGCTGTACGGCCGCTGCGCCGACTGCGCGAAGGCGGCAGCCACCCCGAAGCCCCGGGGCAAAACAGCGGCTACGGCCTGATCGGCTTCAGGCGGACTGGTAGAGCGTGACCACGCAGGCCCCGCCCAGGCCCAGGTTGTGCTGCAGCGCAGTGCGTGCGCCGGGCACCTGGCGATCCTTGGCCGTGCCGCGCAGCTGGTGCGTGAGCTCATAGCACTGGGCCAGCCCTGTGGCCCCGAGCGGGTGGCCCTTGGAAAGCAGGCCTCCCGATGGATTGGTGACCACCTTGCCGCCATAGGTGTTGTCGCCCGCATCGATGAAGGCCGCAGCGCCACCCGGTGGGCACAGGCCCAGAGCCTCGTAGCTGATGAGCTCGTTCTGCGCGAAGCAATCGTGCAGCTCCACCACATCCAGGTCCTCGGGGCCGATGCCGGCCTGCTCGTACACGCGCCGGGCGGCTGCTTCGGTCATGCCGTAGCCCACCAGGCGCATCATGTCGTGGCTGTCGAAGGCGTCCGGGCGGTCGGTGGTCATGGCCTGGGCGGCAATGAACACGTCGGTGCGCAGGCCATGGCGCTTGGCAAAGCCTTCGGACACCAGCACCGCCGCAGCCGCGCCACAGGTGGGCGGACAGGCCATGAGCCGGGTGAGCACGCCAGGCCAGAGCATGGGCGCGTTCATCACATCGTCTACCGACAGCTCCTTGCGCAGCAGCGCCAGCGGGTTGCGCGCGGCATGGCGGCTGGCCTTGGCGCGCACCTTGGCAAAGGCTTCGAGCGGCGTGCCGTGCTTCTGCATATGGCTCTGCCCTGCCCCGCCGAAGTAGCGCAGCGCCAGCGGTAGATCGGGCATGCCGACCAGCGCCTCGGCCTCGCGGTCGAAGTCCTCGAAGGGGCTGGGCCGATCATTGAACACGGTGTCGATGGCGCCAGGGTTCATCTGCTCGAAGCCCAGGGCCAGCACGCAGTCGGCCGCGCCGCTTTCCACCGCCTGGCGCGCCAGGAAGAGCGCTGTGGAGCCGGTCGAGCAGTTGTTGTTGACGTTGAAGACCGGAATCCCCGTCATCCCCAGGCCGTAGACGGCCTTCTGCCCGCTGGTGGAATCGCCGTAGACGTAGCCCACATAGGCCTGTTCGATGGCGCCGTAGGCGATGCCCGCGTCCTGCAGCGCCAGCCGCCCGGCCTGGCCTGCCATCTCCGGGTAGGGTGCGTTGGCGCCCGGTTTGGCGAACGGGACCATGCCCACGCCCGCGATGAATGCCTTGTGTGCCGTAGCCATAGCCTGCTTTCTCAGTGTGCCAGCATGGTGGCGCGGATGTCCTTCTTCATCACCTTGCCCACCTTGGAGCGCGGCAAATCGGGCCAGATCTCGACCTGCTTGGGCGCCTTCACGCTACCGATGCGCGCCTTGGCGAAGGCAATCAGCTCGTCGGGCTGCACGGTGCGGCCTGGGCGCAGCTGCAGCACGGCCACCACCTTCTCGCCCCATTTGTCGTCGGGCAGGCCGATGACGGCGCTGTCCTGCACGTCGGGGTGCTGCATCAGCGCCTGCTCGACCTCGACCGAGTAGACGTTGAAGCCGCCGGTGATGATCATGTCCTTGGCGCGGTCGACGATGAACAGGTAGCCGTCAGCGTCCACCCGGCCGATGTCGCCCGTGTGGTGCCAGCCCCCCTTGCCCGCCTCGGCCGTGGCCTTGGCATCCTGGTAGTAGCCCATCATCACCAGCGAACTGCGCACCACGATCTCGCCGGTCTCGCCTGCTGCAAGCAGCTTGCCGTCGGCATCCATGGTCGCCACCTGCACCAGTGGGCCAGGCCGGCCGGCGCTGGACAGGCGCTCACGCGCCACTGAGCCATCGGCGTGGAAGTGTTCGCGCGGCGCCATCATGGAGATCATCATCGGCGCCTCGGTCTGGCCGAAGAGCTGGGCCATCACCGGGCCAATGGCCGTGAGCGCTTCTTCGAGCCGCGCCGCCGAGATCGGTGCCGCCCCGTACCAGAAGCACTGCAGCGAATCGAGCCGCGTGCTGGCCAGCTTCTCGTGCTGCAGCAGCATGTAGATCAGCGTGGGCGGCAGGAAGGTGTGCGTCACCCGATGCCGTTCGATCAATGCGAGGAAGTCGCCCAGGTCGGGCTTGGGCATGATGACGATGCGCCCACCCAGGGCCATCACCGGTAGGCACAGCACACCCGCTGCATGGGTGAGCGGCGCCAGCGCCAGGTACACGGGCCGGCCGTCGAAGGGATAGCCCATGAGCGTGAGGGCGGACATGGTCTCCAGGTTGCGGCCCGAGAGCATGACGCCCTTGGGCTGGCCCGTGGTGCCGCCGGTGCCGGCGATCATGGCCAGGTCGTCCACGGGGGCGATGGCCACAGGTTCGTCGCTCACGCCCTCCACCCACTGCGCCCAGGAGGGTGCCCACCCGAATGTCGCATCCAGGCAGACGAACTGGCGCACCTTGGGCAGTTGCGCGCGCATCTGCTCCACCATGGGCGCATAGGCGCTGTGGAAGATCAGGCAGCTGCAGTCGAAGGCGTCGAGCACGAAGCGGTTTTCGGAGGCCTCGTTGCGCGGGTTCACCGGGCACCACACGGCACCTGCGCGCGAGATGCCGAACACGCAGGCAAAGGCCAGGGCGTCGTTGCTGGAGAGCACCGCCACCTTGTCGCCAGGCGCGATGCCCGAGCGCTGCAGCGCCCGCGCCACGCGGTGGCTGGTGCGCTGCACCTCGCCATACGAGAGGTCGGCCGTGCCCATGGTCAGACACGGCGACCCTTCGCCCAGCATGGCCCCCTTGTCGAGGTAGTCGATCAGGCGCATGGGGACCGCCCGCTCAGCGCTGTACCGTGAGCACGGGCGGCTGCACCAGGCCGAAGCTGCGCAGCGCGCCCAGCAGTTCGTGGTGGCCGAAGGCCTGGCAGCCCGAGGCAAAACCCACGCGGCGCGGCGCCTGCTGCAGCAGCGAGGCTGCGGCAAACGCCTGCATCAGCCCGGTCTGCTTGTAGTTGCAGTTGCCGTAGATCACGCAGTGGGCGCGCGCCAGTGGCCCCGAGGCATGCACCGAATCCACTGACTTGTTGATGCGCGGGTTCTCGCGCGGCGGCATGGAGCCCATGACGGCGGCGGCCGTCTGCGCCAGGGCGGCGTAGCGGTCCTCGTCGTTCATGCCCTCGGTGGCCTTGAGCGCGGCGGCCACGATCTGCGGCACGCCCAGCATCAGCGGCTTGTTGAACACGCCGCCCAGCACCTTGACGTTGGCCACACGCGGGTCCTTCTTGAACCACACGGGGTGCGAGGTGCCGCCCCAGGGCAATGCCAGCGCCGCCTCGTGCTGGCCCGGAATGGCCAGGCTGTACAGACCGGCGTCGGGCTGCCATTCCACATACTGGTTCTGCTCCAGGTAATAGGCCTTGGACGTGGCGGCGTTGACCAGGATGGTCTGCGTGGAGGCCACCGTGGGGCTGCCGCCCCAGAACACCGCGATGTCCAGGGTATCGAGGCCGGGGGTCTCCAGGCACAGCTGCGCCGCGATCTCGCCCGTGGTGTACATCTGCGCCAGGCCCGGCGACAGCAGCAGGCCGGTGGCTGCGAACTGTGCACCGTACTCGGCCTCCAGCGTGATCAGCCAGTCCTGCTCGCCCGTGGTGTCGGTGTAGTGGCATTTGGCGGCCAGGCAGGCCTGCACCACCTCGTGGCCGAACTTGGCGAACGGCCCCACGGTGTTGAGCACGACCGAAGCGCCGTCGAACAGCGCCGTGAGTGCCTCCAGGGTGTGCGCCACCTCGACCACCTCGTAGCTGGCGGTCTCGATGCCGGGCACGTGCGATTGCATGGCTTCGTCGAGCTTGTCCTTGCTGCGCCCGGCCGCGATGAAGGGGATGTTGTATTCGCGCAGGTACTCGCAGACCAGCCGGCCGGTGTAGCCGGAGGCGCCGTAGACCACGACGGGTTTCTTGGTGTTGTTGGCCATGTTGTTGTCTCCTGGTGTGCTGCTCACATGCCCATGCCGCCGTCGACCGGCAAGCCGGCGCCGTTGATGAAGCGCGCCGCGTCGGAGCACAGGAAGACCACGGCATCGGCCATGTCGGCCACCTCGCCCAGGCGGCCCGAGGGCGTCTGCTCGATGATGGCGCCCACGGCCGCCTCGGGTGACGCGAACAGGCCGGCCGCCACCACGTCGGCGGCCAGCTTCATGCCCATTTCGGTGGGCACCAGGCCGGGGTAGATGCAGTTCACGCGCACGCCGTAGCCGAGCCTGCCCGACTCCATGGCGGCCACGCGGGTCAGCCGGTCCACGGCCGACTTGGTGGCCGAGTAGCCAGCGATCGCCGGGAAGGCAATGGTGGCCGCCACCGACGAGATATTGACCACCGCCCCGCCCTTGCCCGCGCCGCCGCCTGGGCGCATGGCCCGAAACGCGTGCTTGAGGCCGAGCGCCGTGCCCACGATGTTCACGTCCAGCATGCGGCGCAGCGATTCGGGTTCGATCTCGGTCACCAGGGCCGTGACCTCGATGCCGGCGTTGTTGATGAGGATGTCGAAGCCGCCCAGCGTGTCGACCGTGGCCTGCACGGCGGCGGCCCAGTCGGCCTCTTGCGTCACGTCGAGCTTGACGAAGCCGGCCTTGGCCCCGCCGGTCACCGGCAGCTTGCCCGCCGCCTCCTGGCCCAGCGAGGTGAGCACGTCGCCAATCATCACCGAGGCCCCGGCGGCAGCGAGTGCCTGGGCCATGCCTTCACCGAGGCCGCGCGCGCCACCGGTGACCAGGGCCTTGCGGCCGGTCAAATCGAACTTCGTCATGTCTTTGTCTCCTGATGGATAGGTATCGATCGCTGATGCACTGATCGTGTTCTTCGAGGAACGGGATTGATTCTGGGAATCGACTTGACAACTGTCAAGACATTTTCTTGACAGTTGTCATAAATTCAATCGCCCTGCCGTGGCCCATGCATGAAAAGACATGGCAGCGGGCCCGGCACTGCCTACAATGGCGCGATGGAAAGAGCACCCCGCCGTGACAAATACGCCGAACGCCGCGCCGAGCTGGGCGAGGCCGCGCTGCAGACGCTGGCCGACCTGGGCTATGCGCGCACCAGCCTGCGCGAGATCGCACAGAACTCCGCCTTCTCGCACGGTGTGCTGCACTACTACTTCACCGACAAGCTCGACCTCATCCTGTGCAGCGTGCGCCAGTACAAGGCGCGCTGCGTGACGCGCTATGACGAGGTGACGAACAACTCCACTACCTTCGGTGAGCTGGTCGATGGCTTCGTGGCGGTGCTGGGCGAGACGGTGCGCAGCGAAGCGCCCATGCACCGGCTCTGGTACGACATCCGTTCGCAGTCGCTTTTCGAGGACGCCCTGCGCGCCGACGTGGAGGCCATCGACAAGAGCCTGGCCAACATGGTCTGGCGCGTGCTCACGCGCATGTCCGAACTGGCCGGCTTGCCGGTGCGCGCGCCCATCGACCTCACCTATGCCATGTTCGATGGCGTGTTCCAGCAATGCCTGCTGCGGCACATGGCCGGCGACGCCAAGGCCATACCGGTCATGCAGGGCCATGTGCGCCTGCTGGTGGAGCAACTGATCGGTGTGCCTGCCGCTGCGGCAGCACCTGCCAAGGCCATTCGCAAACGCAAGCCGGTCGCAATCGCCGCGTAGCACCTGCACCCCACCCCGGGCTGCGCCCTGCGAAGCCGTTCTGTTCTGCAGAACGGCTTTTTTGTGGGTGCGCGAATGCTTGACCCCAGCAGGGATGCTCCTCATAATTTCATGAGACAGATCCAAGTTCTTTCTTATAGAACAACAAAGGAAATCCCCAGTGCCCCATGCTTTCGATGTTCTGATCAGCGAGGTCGGCCCGCGCGACGGCCTGCAGTCCGTGAAGGCGACCATGCCCACGGCCGACAAGCTGCGCTGGATCGACGCGCTCTACGCCGCCGGCGTGCGCGAGATCGAGGTCGCCTCCTTCGTGCCGGCCCGGCTGCTGCCGCAGATGGCCGATGCGGCCGAGGTGGTGCGCCACGCCATCACCCTGCCCGGCCTCACGGTGATGGCCCTGGTGCCCAACCGCAAGGGCGCGCAGGCGGCACTGGACGCGGGGGTACACAAGCTCACCATGCCCGTGTCGGCGAGTGCGGCCCATTCGCTGGCCAATGTGCGCAAGACGCGCGAGGAGATGGTCGAGGAAGTGCGCGCCATTGCCGACCTGCGCCGCGACATCGCCCCGCATGTGAAGCTGGAGGCCGGCATTTCCACCGCCTTCGGCTGCACCCTGCAAGGCCTGGTGCCCGAGGACGAGGTGATCTGGCTGGCCGCCCAGTGCGTCGAGGCCGGTGCCGACGAGTCGGGCCTGTCCGACACCGTGGGCTATGCCAACCCGGCCCAGGTGCGCCGGCTGTTCAAACGCCTGCGCGCAGAGCTGGGCGACAAGGCCGGCGCCGCCCACATGCACAACACGCGCGGCCTGGGCCTGGCCAACTGCCTGGCGGCGTATGAAGAAGGCGTGCGCACCTTCGATGCCTCGCTGGGTGGGCTGGGCGGCTGCCCCTATGCGCCGGGCGCCTCGGGCAATGTGGTCACCGAAGATTTGGTGTTCATGTTCGAGGCCAGCGGCATCGCCACCGGCATCGACCTGCAGCGGCTGATCGACGCGCGCGCCCCGCTGGTGGCCGGCCTGCCCGGGGAGCCGGTGTACGGCATGACGCCCGAGGCGGGCCTGCCCAAGGGCTTCGTACAACAAGGAGCGCGCCATGTCTGAGGCCGGCCAGAACGACAAACCCCTGCCCTACGCCGGCATCCGCGTGGTGGAGTTCACCCACATGGTCATGGGCCCCACCTGCGGCATGGTGCTGGCCGACCTGGGCGCCGAGGTCATCAAGGTCGAGCCCATCGAGGGTGACAGCACGCGCCACCTGCTCGGCTCGGGCGCGGGGTTCTTCCCCACCTTCAACCGCAACAAGAAGAGCATTGCGCTCGACCTCAAGAAGCCCGAGGGCATCGAGGCCGCGCTGCGCCTGATCGCCACGGCCGACATCGTGAGCGAGAACTTCAAGCCCGGCACCATGGCCAAGCTGGGGCTGGACTACGCCTCCCTGCGCAAGCTCAACCCGCGCCTGATCTACGTGAGCCACAAGGGCTTTCTGCCCGGCCCCTACGAGCAGCGCACCGCGCTCGACGAGGTGGTGCAGATGATGGGCGGCCTGGCCTACATGACCGGGCGCCCCGGCGACCCGCTGCGCGCGGGCACCAGCGTCAACGACATCATGGGCGGCATGTTCGGGGCCATTGGCGCCATGGCGGCGCTGCGCCAGCGCGAGCTGACCGGCGAGGGCTCGGAGGTGCAGTCGGCGCTGTTCGAGAACAACGTCTTCCTGGTGGCCCAGCACATGATGCAGTTCGCCAGCACCGGCAAGGCGGCCAACCCCATGCCCAGCCGCATCTCGGCCTGGGCCATCTACGACGTGTTCACCGTGAAGAATGGCGAGCAAATCTTCCTGGCCGCCGTGAGCGACAAGCAGTGGGCCATCTTCTGCGAGGCCCTGGGCCTGGCTGACCTGCTGGCCGACCCGCGCCTCACAACCAACAACGAGCGTGTGCAGGCGCGCGACTGGATGATGCCGCAGCTGCGCTCCCACCTGGCCAGCCGCAGCGCGGCGGAGCTGGCGGCCATCTTCGAGGTGAACGAACTGCCATTCGCCCCGATCACCAGGCCCGAAGAGCTGTTCGACGACCCGCACCTCCACCAAAGCGGGGGCCTGGCGCCCATCCGACTGAACAACGGCACCGAATCCAGGGTGCCGCTGCTGCCCCTCACCCTGGGCGGCGTGCGCCCCGGCGTGCGCCTGCAGCCGCCGCGCGCGGGTGAGCACACGGCCGCGCTGCTGCGCGAGCTGGGCTACTCCGGCGCCCAGATGGCGGCCCTGCGGACGCGGGGCGCCGTGGCCTTCGACTGACGGCAAATACCCCCCACCTTCCAGCCGGCCCCCGGCCAGGCTGGGCGCCGCTGTGCGCCATGTGCGCGCACTGGTTTGATTTTTGACTACACCAAGGAGACAGACACCATGCATTTGCCCTCTCTCAAAGCCATCCTGGCGGCCACCCTGGCATTCGGCGCGACAGCCGCCCAGGCCCAGGCCGCGTGGCCCGACAAACCGGTGCGCCTGGTGGTGCCTTACTCGCCCTCGGGGACCACCGACTATGCGGCCCGCCAGATCGCGCAGAAGCTCACCGAGCAGACCGGAAAATCCTTCTACGTGGAGAACAAGGTCGGTGCCAGCGGCACCATCGGTTCGGACCTGGTGGCCAAGGCCGCGCCGGACGGCAGCACCTTCCTCATCAACGACACGACGTACGCGATGCTGCCGCACCTGTTCAAGAAGCTGCCTTGGGACCATGCCACCGGACTGGTGCCGGTGACGCGCATCGTCGACACCCCGTTGGTGGTGGTGGTAGGCGCCAATTCGCCCTACAAGACCATGCAGGAGCTGCTCGACGCAGCCAGGAAGAACCCCGACAAGCTCACCTTCGGCTCGGGCGGAATGGGCAGTTCCTCCCACCTGGGCGGCGAGCTGCTGCGCCAGCACGGCAAGATTGCGCTGACCCACGTGCCCTACAAAGGGGCCGGCGAAGCCATGCTGGGCGTGATTTCCGGACAGGTGGACCTGGTGGTGACGGCAGCGCCCACGGCCATCCCGCAGGTCAGGGGCGGCAAGGGGCGTGCGCTGCTGGTGACCTCGCCGCAGCGCCTGGCCGCCCTGCCCGATGCACCCACCAGCGCACAGCTGGGACTCAAGGACTTCACCGCCACCAACTGGTTCGGCATTGCCGCGCCCAAGGGCACGCCCCAGGCCATCATCGACCGCATGCAGGCCGAGGTGAAGAAGGCCGTGGAATCGCCGGACCTGGCCAAGCGCTTCGCGGACCAGGGTGCCAGCGTCGGCGCCATGGCCCCGGCCGAATTCCAGAGCTACGTGCGCAGCCAGACCGAAGACTGGGGCCGGGCCATCAAGGCGGCCGGCGTGCAGGCTGAGTGAGCCCCCCAAAAGGAACAGCCCCCATGTGGAACCTGAGTTTTACCCCGCCCGAAGTCATCGAGGCGACCGTGATGACCCGCCTGCCCGACGCGCTGCGCCAGCCGCGCCGTACCGAGTGGGTGGATGCCAACAAGCCCGGCCATGTGATGGACAGCTTTCTCGAGGGCCCCGTCTTCGACGGCCAGGGCAACCTGTACGTCACCGACATCCCCTACGGCCGCATTTTCCGCATCGCGCCAAACGGCCAATGGCAACTGGTGGTGCAGTACGACGGCTGGCCCAACGGCATGGCCCTGCATGCGGACGGCAGCCTGTGGATCGCCGACTACCGGCGCGGCATACTGCGGCTGGACCCGGCCAGCGGCGAACCTCCGGCCCCGGTGCTCGCGCACCGCAACAGCGAGTCATTCAAGGGCGTCAACGACCTGACCTTCGACGCCGCGGGCAACCTGTACTTCACCGACCAGGGCCAGACCGGCATGCACGACCCTACGGGCCGCGTTTACCGCTACACCCGCGGCGGCCGACTCGACCTGCTGCTGGCCAACGCGCCCAGCCCGAACGGCCTGGCGCTCAGTGCCGATGGCGCAGCCCTGTTCGTGGCGGTGACGCGCGGCAACCAGGTCTGGCGCGCACCGCTGCTGCCCGATGGCAGCATTTCCAAGATGGGCGCCCTGCAGACCTTCTTTGGCACCAGCGGCCCAGACGGGCTGGCCGCCACGGCGGACGGCGGCCTGGTGGTGGCCCACGCCAGCCTGGGGGGCGCCTTTGTACTCAATGCACGGGGTGAGGTGACGCACTTCGTGCGCAGCCCGGCGGGCGCCACGGTGACCAATGTGGCCTTTCGGCCCGGGACGTCCGAGCTGGTCATGACGGAATCGTCCACCGGCACGGTACTCCGGGCCTGGTTGCCTGTCACCGGCGCAGCCGTCGGTGGACATTTCTTGAGTGCATGAATGCGCGCCGGCTGTTATAACTCCACCTAGAAACGGCCGCAAAGGCTGGCGAGGGGGAACACCATGACCGATGCGAAGGGGGCCACTGGCCCGTTGTCACGCCTGGCAGCAGGCGTTCTGGTGGCGGCGTGCATGCTTTTTCAAGCCCAGGCACAGACGCTGGAGAAGCCCGCAGGGCCTGTGGTGTTGACCATCCAGGGGGGCGTCAGCAAGACCAACCAGGGGGAGAAGGCCCAGTTCGACATGAAGATGCTCGAAAAGCTGCCCCAGAAGAGCTTCACCACCCAGACCCCCTGGTACCCCAAACCCGTCACCTTCACCGGGCCGCTGCTGCGCGATGTGCTCGCGGCTGCGGGCGCCAAAGGCAGCAAGATCACGGCGGTGGCGCTCAACGACTACAAGACCGAGATACCGTTCGACGATGCCACGCGCCACGAGGTGATCGTGGCCCGGCTCATGAACGACCGCCCCATGCCGATCCGCGAGAAGGGCCCGCTGTTCATCGTCTTCCCCTTCGATACCAAGGCCGAATTGCGTACCGAGCTGTACTACAACCGTTCTGCCTGGCAGCTCAGCACTCTGCAGATCAACTAGCAGTCTGCTGCCCATGCTGCGCAGCAAGCACCTCCTGCCCCTGATCATCGCCAGCCTGGTGGTGGTGTACGTGTCCATTGCGGCCGTCCAATACCACCAGTACCGCAGCGTCGAAGCCGTGATGCGCCGGGGCGACGTGAACGCCCTGTGGTCCTTCCTGCAGCTCAATGTGGAGCACGAACGGCTGGACCACGCCCTGCACCAGTACGAGTTCGACCCAGAAAGCACCTCGATGGATGCGCTGCAGCTGCGCTACGACCTGTTCCTGAGCCGCTTCAGTGCGCTGGAGAGCGGCACCGCGCGCACCCTCATGCAGAGCGAGCCAATCTACGCCAAGGCCCTGGCAGAGCTGCAGGAATTCGTCGAAGCCGGCGACAGCTATTTTGGCCTGGCCGCCGACGTGCGTACCAGCCAGGCCAACATGCGGCTGCTGCGCGAGCGCCTGGTCGATCTGCGCGCAACGGTGCAGGAGCTATCGCTCAACGCCTCGCGCATCTCGGCCTTGCTGGGAGACCAGCGCAACGCCGAGGTGCAGCACCAGACCCTTTTGACCACCGGCCTCACGGCCTTCCAGGCGGTGCTGACCTTCCTGTTGGCAGTGGCGATGGGCCGGCAGTTCTTGAAGCGCGAAAAAGCCAAGTCGCTGGCCCTGGCCGCGCAGGCCGAGCTGGTGGAGGCCTTGAAGCGCAGCGAAGAGGTGCTCGAAGCCCGGGTGGTCCAGCGCACCGAGGAGCTGGAGCAGGCCAATGCCACCCTGCGCGAGCACGAGGACGAGCTGGAGGTGGCCCGCGCCCGCGCCGAAGACGCATCGCAGATGAAGTCGGACTTTCTGGCCAACATGAGCCACGAGATCCGCACCCCCATGAACGCCGTGATCGGCATGAGCCACCTGGCACTCACCACCGACCTCTCGCCGCGCCAGCGCGACTATGTCGAGAAGATCCAGCGCTCGGGCCAGCACCTGCTGGGGCTGATCAATGACATTCTCGACTTCAGCAAGATCGAGGCCGGCAAGCTGGAAGTGGAAACCGTCGATTTCGGGCTGCGCGGCGTGCTGGACAACGTGGCCAACCTGATCGGCGACAAGTGCTCGGCCAAGGGCCTGGAGCTGATGTTCGACGTGGACCCTGCCCTGCCGGATGACCTGCTGGGCGACCCGCTGCGCCTGGGCCAGATCCTCGTGAACTATGGCAACAATGCCGTGAAGTTCACCGACACCGGCGAGATCGTGGTGCGCGTGCTCGAAGTGGCGCGCGATGCCGATGGCCTGCTGCTGCGCTTCGAGGTGCAGGACACGGGCATCGGCCTCACGCCCGAGCAGCAGTCGCGGCTGTTCCGCTCGTTCGAGCAGGCCGACACCTCCACCACCCGCAAGTACGGTGGCACCGGGCTGGGGCTGGCCATCTCCAAGAAGCTGGCGGGCCTGATGGGCGGCGAGGTGGGCGTGGACAGCACGCCGGGCCAGGGCAGCAGCTTCTGGTTCACCGCCCGGGTGGGCCTCGGCACGCCCTCGGCGCGCCCGCTCATGCCCGAGCCCGACCTGCGCGGGCGCCGCGTGCTGGTGGTGGACGACAGCGAACAGGCGCGCCAGATCCTCTCGGGCCTGCTGGCCAGCATGAGCTTTGCCGTGACCACGGCCGCCTCGGGCGAAGAAGCCATTGTTGCGGCACGCGATGCCGACAAGGCCGGCCTGCCCTGCGAGATCGCGTTTCTCGACTGGAGAATGCCGGGGCTGGATGGCTTTCAGACAGCCGCCCAACTGGCCCTTTTGCCCCACCCGCCGGTACCGGTGATCGTCACCGCGCATGGCCGCGAGGAGGTGTTCCGCGAGCTGGAGAAGGCCGGCATCGCCCTGATGTTGACCAAGCCGGTCAGCCCGTCCCAGCTGTTCGACACGGCCATCCGCGCCCTGGGTGGGGTGCAGGATGCCGGCCTGGCAAGCCGCGCAGCAACGCGGCGGACCACGGCGCCCGACCTCGGCCCCATCCGTGGTGCCCGGGTGCTGCTGGTGGACGACAACGACCTGAACCAGCAGGTGGGCGCCGACCTGCTGGGCGACGCCGGGCTGGTGGTGGAAGTGGCCGAGAATGGCCAGGTGGCGCTGGACATGCTGCAGCAGCGCGCCGCCTACGACATCGTGCTCATGGACATGCAGATGCCGGTGATGGATGGCCTGACTGCCACGCGGCGCATCCGCGAGAACCCCGACTGGCACAAGCTGCCCGTGCTGGCCATGACGGCCAATGCCATGAGCGGCGACCGCGACAGCTGCCTGGCCGCCGGCATGAACGGCCATGTGGCCAAGCCCATCGACCCCGATGAGCTGTTTTCGCAGCTCCTGCAGTGGGTGCCTGCGCGTGCCGGGGCCCCGGCCCTGGCTCCTGCTGCGTCCGTATCGGCGGCGGAGCCTGCATTCGCCCTTGAAGCCCTGGCCCGCATCGAGGGGCTGGACGCAGCCGCCGGCCTGCGCCGGGTGCTGGGCAAGCCCGCTGCCTATGAGAGCCTGCTGCGCAAGTTCGTGGCCGGCCAGGCGGCCGCAGCGCAGAACACCAGCGCCCTCCTTGCTGCCGGCCAGCGTCAGGATGCCTTGCGCGCCATGCACACCCTCAAGGGGACTGCGGGCACCATCGGCGCCGCGCCCCTGGCCCAATTGGCCGAGGTGGTGGAGCACGCGATTGCGGCCGATGCCGATGTCCAGGTGGTGAACACGCTGCTGGAGCCGGTGGACACTGCCTGTCAGGCCCTGGTGGCAGCATTGCGCAGCGCACTGCCCACAGAGGAGGCCACGGCCCAGCAGGCACCGGTGGACGCCGCAGAGGCGCAGCAATTGCTCGCGCGCCTGGAGGCGCTGCTGGCGGACGACGATTCGGACGCCGTGGAACTGTTCAAGGACTCGGGCCCCGCCCTCAAGGCCTTGCTTGGCCCCGTCTACGGCGAGATGAAGCGCGCGCTGGACAGCTACATCTTCACCGACGCACTGGCGCTGCTGCGTGCAGCCCCCCTGCCCGGCCCCGCGATACAAGGAGGACCCACGTCATGAGCAATCCCATGGAAACGAGCGGCAAATGCACCGTGCTGGTGGTGGACGACATGCCCGACAACCTGTCGGTGATGAGCGGCCTGCTGCGCCCGGACTACAAGGTCAAGCTGGCCAACAGCGGCGAGCGGGCCCTGCAGATCGTCGCGGGCGACGGCAAGCCCGACCTGATCCTGCTGGACATCATGATGCCCGAGATGGACGGCTACGAGGTGCTGCGCCGCCTGCAGTTCAACCCCGAGACCGAGGACATCCCGGTGATCTTCCTCACGGCCATGAGCGCATCGGACGACGAGACGGTGGGCCTGGAGCTCGGAGCGGTGGACTACATCACCAAGCCCATCAACCCGGCCATCACCCTGGCGCGGGTGCGCAACCACCTGCTGCTCAAGCGCGCCCGTGACCTGCTGGCGCGCCAGAACCAGTACCTGGAGGAAGAAGTGGCCCGGCGCACGCGCGAGGTGGTGGAGCTGCAAGACGGCACCATTCGCGCCATGGCCTCGCTGGCGGAAACGCGCGACAACGAGACCGGCAACCACATCCGCCGCACGCAGCACTACGTGGAAGTGCTGGCGCGCAAGCTGCAGCACCATCCGCGCTTCAGCGAGGAGCTCACCGAGGCAGCCATCGAGATGATCTTCAAGTCGGCGCCGCTGCACGACATCGGCAAGGTGGGCATCCCGGACCGCATCCTGCTCAAGCCGGGCAAGCTCACGCCCGAAGAGTTCGAGATCATGAAGACACACACCACGCTGGGGCGCGATGCCATCGTGGCTGCGGAGCGTGAAGCCTCGCAGACCAACCCCTTCTTCCGCTACGCCAAGGAGATCGCCTACAGCCACCAGGAAAAGTGGGACGGCTCGGGCTACCCCGAGGGACTGGTGGGCAACACCATTCCCCTGTCCGCACGCTTGATGGCCGTGGCCGATGTGTACGACGCGCTGATCTCCGTGCGCGTCTACAAGGAGGCGTTTCCCCACGAGGTGGCCGTGGAAATCATCCGCGACGGCCGGGGCAGCCATTTCGATCCCGACATGGTCGATGCCTTCCTGGCGCTGTCCGAGGAATTTCGCGACATCGCCCAGCGCTTTGCCGATGGCGAGCAGGCGCTGCACGCCCAAGTGGACCGCATGGCCACGGACCTGCCCGCCGAGCACATCGAACTGACCGCACAAGACACCCCATCCTGAGGCATGCATCCTTCCAAGACCACCGTGCTGCTGGCCGAAGGCGCCAGCGCCATGCGCCAGGCCCTGGCCAACCAACTGCAGACCTTCGGCTTCGGCCAGGTGCTGCAGGCCCGTGACGGCACACGCGCCCTGCAGATGCTGCGCGCCGAACCCGTGCACGTGGTGATCTGCGACCTGGACATGCAGGGCATGGACGGCCTCAGCGTGCTGGAGGCCATGCGCGCCGACCCCAAGCTGGCGGGCCTGCCCTTCATCCTGATGTCGGGCGGGCTGGACCGGGATTCAGCGGCCCGGGCGATCCGCCTGGGCATCGGCGACCTGTTGGTCAAGCCCTTCACGGTGCGCCGGCTGATCGAGCGCATGCAGCGTGTGCTGCAGCGCGACGCCCAATCCCTGGTCTCCGCGCTGGCGCCCCCGCCTGCACTGGAGCCCGCCCCCGAACCTTCCACCGAACCCGAGCGCGCCACCATCCTGGTGGTGGATGACACGCCCGACAACCTGCAGCTGATCGCCGGCCTGTTCCGCGACCGCTTCAAGGTCAAGATCGCGCACAACGGCGAGAAGGCCCTGGCCATCTGCCAGTCCGACGCGCCGCCGGACCTGATCCTGCTCGACGTGATGATGCCCGGCATGGACGGCTTCGAGGTGGCGCGCCGCCTGCGCGAGCACCATGCGTCGGAATGCACGCCCATCATCTTCGTCACCGCAATGACCGACGAGGCCTCACGCCACCAGGGCCTGAGCCTGGGCGCCATCGACTACGTCTTCAAGCCCATCGAGCCCGAGCTGCTGCGCCTGCGGGTCAGCAACCTGATGTACTACGTGGAGCACCGCAAGCAGCTGCAGAAGGATTTTGACCAGATGCATGAGAACAGCCGGTTGCAGGCGGAGGTGGAGCGGCTGAGCGCTGAGGTGAAGAGCCTGCGCAATGGGTGAACACGGCCTGCCTCATCACGAGCTTCTGATGTCAGGCCCGAGTTGCAAGCCCTTTTGCAACAATTCACTTTGTTGGTGGAATGAGCACTGAAGTCAAAAACTTGCTCAAATGGCTGTTGTTAGGGCACATTCTTCGAGTGCTATAGGCGCCCGATTCGTACCAGGGCATTGAGGATTTCTTCCCGATGGCTTTGAAGTAGCCAACTCGCTCGGCCAGCACCTCTTGCGTTCGCAAATCGACAATGGTGATCCGACCACCCGCAATCCAGCGCTTGCGCATTTCTGGCGTGGTGATGTCCTCCGTCTGATATCCGTATCGACTACGCAAGTCTGATACGTAAGTGCTCAGGTTTTTTCCGGGGATTCTGCGCAAGTAGGGTTGAGTCGACTCCCCTGGAGCGGTGCGCTGCTCCAAAAATCGATAGCCGTGGATGCCCGTTCCAATGCTGTTGGATCCCAGCGCAATGCTCGGCCCGCTTCCCGCCAGAGTGCTGTCTGAGTCACCCTGCGCCTTTCCCCAGGGATCCTGCATTCCATACTGATCTCGCCAAATGGCATCTGTCGTGTAAGGCCGGGCCGTCATCTGGAATACGCCCTCGACGTTGTCCACCCTGCGATAGATCTTGTCACCTCCCGACCTGGCACACAACTCCTGTACATAGGCCACGTCGAGGTGGAATTGGCGCTGCTCCCACCACTCCTGAAAACCCAATATGCAAAACACAACGAAGGGGCTGCAGTACACAAGGGCAGATACAACTCCTATGGATTTTTTGGAGCGGTAGGTTCGCACCATGTGAATGCGCAGGATCGATCCCAGCAAATACCACAGGGTGCAGAAGAGCAAGAGGGGGAGAAGGGCTTTCATGTTCGCAGGGCTCTAACGAGCCTTTACGCGTCCATGCGCCGTTATCGCACTGGTGTTTAGCATTCATCCCCCTCTTCTAATAAGCATCAGATCTTGAGGGGTGATGCTATCTGTCCGTCACACGGCACAGAGACGTTTGCATTCACCCAAATGGGGGGGGCGCCAGCCAGTCAGCCAGCGCGGGCGCGGCCTGACCTCATCGAAGCTACTGAGAAATGCGAATCACTTTGCGTCTATTCTGATTGCTCCTGAATGCGCACAGCGCCCTCTTGCTACTGCCCCGTAGCCACCAACCCCAGCTTGCGCAGCAACTGCTCATCAGCCTCCACATCCGGGTTGCCCGTCACCAGCAGCTTGTCGCCATAGAAAATCGAATTGGCCCCGGCCAGAAAGCACAGGGCCTGCACCGCCTCGCCCATCTGCTGGCGCCCGGCCGACAGGCGCACGCGGGCGCGCGGCATGGTGATGCGGGCCACGGCGATCATGCGCACGAAGTCCAAGGGGTCGATGGGGTCGCTGTCGGCCAGCGGCGTGCCAGGCACGCGCACCAGGCTGTTGATGGGCACGGACTCGGGGTAGGGGTTGAGGTTGGCCAACTGGGCGATGAGCCCGGCGCGGTGCACGGGCGCCTCGCCCATGCCCACGATGCCGCCGCAGCACACGCTGATGCCGGCGCTGCGCACGTGCTGCAGGGTGTCGAGCCGGTCCTGGTAGGCGCGGGTGCTCACCACGTCGGTGTAGTACTCGGGGGCGGTATCGAGGTTGTGGTTGTAGTAGTCCAGCCCCGCGTCCTTGAGCGCCAGGGCCTGGTGCGATTGCAGCATGCCCAGGGTGGCGCAGGTCTGCAGGCCCAGGCCCTTGACGGCACCGATCAGCTCGCTCACCTTTTCGATGTCGCGGTCCTTGGGGGCGCGCCAGGCGGCCCCCATGCAAAAGCGCGTGGCGCCCGCGTCCTTGGCGGCCTGGGCGGCGCGCAGCACTTCGTCCACCGCCATCAGCTTCTCGGCCTTCACGCCGGTGTCGAACTCGGCCGCCTGTGGGCAGTAGCCGCAGTTTTCGGGGCAGCCGCCGGTTTTTACCGAGAGCAGCGTGGCCAGCTCGATGTCGCCCTGGGGCCAGTGCTGGCGGTGCACGGTCTGGGCCTCGAACAGCAGGTCCATCAAGGGTTTGTCTAGCAGCGACTGGATGGCCGCGACTGTCCATTCGCCACGCACCACCGGTGCGGAGACGGGGCGGTGAAGCTGGATCGGCTGGGGGGTGGAAAGTGCGGTGTTCACCATGGTGTCGGTCCTTTCATCAAGCGGATCAGGTGCCACACAAGGCGCCACTCCTGTACCTGTGGGAGTGAAGCCTCATGTTGCTATCACCATGATTTTGAAGGAGGTTTTGGTTCAAATGCACCCTCATTGGTCACAAAAAGTGCCACCAAATTCTCGTGAACAACGTCGCTCATTTACCCCTGCATGAAGAGCGTTAAAGCCAGCAATTGGCAGATGTAGACCGCATATTGAAAGCACTCGGAAATCCGTTGTCAGAACATGCCGCCTACTTTCAGTTTCGGCATCCAACGCACATGGCAGGGCACGCCGCGTGCCTCGACGTTAGTGCAAGTTAGCGCGCCCCGGGCGCCCGTTCTGCCAGCGCCAGCGCGCCCGCACCAACCGCCAGGCAGAGCAAAGCCAGCACATCGGCCACGACCACGCGCTGCAGGTGGGCGTTGAACCCGCCGGTGGACCAGGCCAGCCAGAGAAACGAGACCACGCTGAAGCTCCCGAGGACCAGCGCCAGCCACTGCAAGGCGGGTTTCAACGCGGCCAGCACGCACACGCCACCCACGATGCCGAACAGCACAGCGCGGTGGCGCATCAGGATCAGTGCACTGGGGTCGGAAGGCGCAGCCCCATACAGGCGGACCAGGTGTTCCGGCCCGAGCACGCCCGACAAGGGGATCAGATGGATGGCGCCCACGACCAGCAAGGCCAGGGTGGTGAGGATACGCATGGGGCACAACTCCAGGAAGG
Organism: Acidovorax sp. AC410; assembly: GCF_979253235.1. Lineage (NCBI taxonomy): Bacteria > Pseudomonadati > Pseudomonadota > Betaproteobacteria > Burkholderiales > Comamonadaceae > Acidovorax > Acidovorax sp. AC410. The sequence continues at coordinate 5,555,750 of NZ_CEEDCG010000001.1, read as the reverse complement.
GACGGAATGTCCCCGTTGTATCGCCCATCGGCTTACGGATCCATGACCCGCCAGGTCATGGGCGCGCCTGCTGGATCAGCGCTTGAGCAGTTTCTCCAGCGCTTCGCGGATGGCGCCCGGCTTGTCCGCCGTGACCTCGAAGGCCGCGCAACTCGGGGCGCGCTCCACCTCGGGGCCGCGTGCGCCCGTCTGCGAGAACAGGCGTTCGCAGTCGCAACGCAGCCGGGCCAGGGTCTGCCGGGTGCGGCGGTTTTTCACCTCGGCCACCCAGCAGCTGTCGGCGCAGCCGCAGGAGCGGTATTCCAGGGTTTCGCCAGGGTGCCGCCAGTCGAGTGGGTAGGTGCCTGTGCCACCTGAGGCCAAGAGGGCAGGACTGGCCAGCGCGAGCAGCAGCGCTGCTGCACCCCGCGTTCGCACCGTGAAAAAAGCCATCGGCTACGGCAGGATCAGCCCAGTGCGGCGATCACGTCCGCCGGCGCCTGCACCAGCTCGATCAGCACGCCCTCACCCGCAATCGGGAATTCGTCGTTGCTCTTGGGGTGCAGAAAGGTGATGTCATAGCCGGCAGCCCCCTTGCGGATGCCGCCCGGCGCAAAGCGCACGCCTTTGGCGGTGAGCCATTCGACGGCTTTTGGCAGGTCATCGATCCACAGACCGATGTGGTTGAGCGGCGTGGTGTGCACTGCGGGCTTCTTGTCGATGTCGAGCGGCTGCATGATGTCCACCTCGACCTTCCAGGCGCCCTGCCCCATGGCCAGGATGTCCTCGTCCACGTTCTCGCGCTCGCTCTGGAAGGTGCCCGTTTGCGTGAGGCCCAGCATGTCCACCCACAGGGTCTTCATGCGCGCCTTGTCGGTGCCGCCGATGGCGACCTGCTGGATGCCCAGGACTTTGAAGGGGCGGGTAGTGGGTGTATTCATGGGTGACGTCTCAAAGAGAATGAATGGCAGGCGAAGGCATCACACCTCGCCCAGGATCCAGCTGCTGGCGGTGGCGAAGTACTCGCGCAGCCAGGCGTTGTAGCGCAGGTAGAGCGGCGTGGGGGCCGCTGCCACCACGGATTGCGTGTAGCCGATCCTGCGGGCGATGCGCTGGGCGCGCACGGTGTGGAAGTCGCTGGTGACCACGGCCACGGGGCTTGCAAGGTCCAGGCCCTTGGCCTGCAGCAGCGGCAGGCTGTAGCGCAGGTTCAGCTCGGTGCTGGTGCTGCGCTCTTCCTGCAGGATGCGCTCGGGGGCCATGCCCCGGGCGCGCAGGTAGTCGCCCATGACCCGCCCCTCGCTCGCGGTCTCGCCAAAATCCACCCCGCCCGAAACCACGACCCAGGCCTCTGGATGGGCGGCGGCCAGCTCGCGCGCCTTGTCCAGCCGCGCCCGCAAGGCCGGCGAGGGCTGGCCGTTGGGCGTGCCGCTGCCCAGCACGATGATGGCCTTCAGGGGCACATCGCCCGCCGCAGCGTTGAAAGCCTGCACCTGCCCGGCCAGGGCATTCCAGAACAGGCCGACGCTGGCCACCCAGACCAGGAACAGCAGCCAGCCTGCACGCCAGACGCGCCGCGTCCACCCTGCTCGACCCAATCGGGCCTGCAGCGGGTGCCAGCCCCAGGCGAGCAGGCACAGGGCCAGCCCCAATGCACCGGGCACGGTGACGCCCATCGAGAACAAGCCCATGGACATCAGTACCAGGCCATCGGCCAGCAGCACGGCGCCCGCCAGCAGGCAGGCCAGGCGCAGCAGCGGCCAGCGCTTGCGTGGCCTGCTCGACCACTCATCCACCGTCACGAACACGGCTGCGTACGCCCCGCGATCATTGGAATTCCAGGATGACCTGGTCCACGGCCAGCGATTCGCCCTTGCCGGCGACGATCTTGCCCACCACGCCATCCTGCGCGGCAAAGAGGATGTTCTCCATCTTCATGGCCTCGATCACGGCCAGCTTCTCGCCGGCCTGCACCTTCTGGCCGGGCTGCACGGCCACGTCCACCAGCAGGCCGGGCATGGGCGAGAGCAAAAAGCGGCTCAGGTCCGGCGGCGCCTTGAACGGCATGAGCTGGTGCAGGCGCGCGCCCAGCGGCGAGAGCACCAGGGCATCGATCTGCGTGCCATTGTGCGCAATGCGCAACGCCAGCGGGTTCTTGCCCGGCCCGCGCTCCACCTGGGCGGTGAACCCGAGGCCATTGCACTGGCCCTGCACGCGCACCTGGCCCAGCGTGGCCGAGCTGCTGATCTTGTAGCTCTTGTCTTCCACCATCACCGCGCTGGAGCCGGACTTGTCCTCGAAGTCCGTGACGGACACGGCGTGGTGGATGTTCTTGCCTTCGGCGCCCAGCGTGACCACCACGAACTGTTCGCCCACCTTGACCTCGTGGCCCGCCAGTTGGCCGCTGATGCCCGAGGCGCGCGCGCGGTAGCGGCGGTTCATGTAGGCGGCCAGCGCCACCAGGAACAGCGGGTCTTCGTGCGGCACGTCCTCGGCGGCAAAACCCTGGCTGTAGTTCTCGGCAATGAAACCGGTGTTGAAGTCGCCCGAGACGAACTTTGGGTGCGCCAGCAGCGCCGCCTGGAAGGGGATATTGCTGCTGATGCCGCGGATCACGAAGCCGTTGAGCGCGGCGCGCATCTTGTGGATGGCGTCGTCGCGGTCGGTGCCGTGTACGATGAGCTTGGCGATCATCGAGTCGTAGAACATGGGGATCTCGCCGCCCTCGTACACCCCGGTGTCCACACGCACGCCGAGCTTTTTGGCCGTGTCGGACTGGAACATGCTCTCCTCCGGCGGCTGGAAGCGCACCAGTCGCCCCGTGCTGGGCAGGAAGTTGCGGAACGGGTCTTCGGCGTTGATGCGGCACTCGATGGCCCAGCCGTCGCGCTTCACGTCGGCCTGGGTCAGCGGCAGCGGCTCGCCGGCGGCCACGCGGATCATCAGCTCCACCAGGTCCAGGCCGGTGATGCACTCGGTCACCGGGTGCTCCACCTGCAGGCGGGTGTTCATCTCCAAAAAGTAGAAGTCCTGGTCCTTGCCGACCACGAACTCCACCGTGCCGGCGCTCTGGTACTTGACGGCCTTGGCCAGTTGCACCGCCTGCTCGCCCATGGCCTTGCGCGTGGCATCGGTGATGAAGGGCGACGGCGCCTCTTCGATCACCTTCTGGTGGCGGCGCTGGATGGAGCATTCGCGCTCGTTCAGGTAGATCACGTTGCCCTGGCTGTCGCCCAGCACCTGGATCTCGATGTGGCGCGGCTGCTGCACGAACTTCTCGATGAAAATGCGGTCGTCGCCAAAGCTGTTGCGCGCCTCGTTCTGGCAACTCGTGAAGCCCTCGAAGGCCTCCTTGTCGTTGAAGGCCACGCGCAAGCCCTTGCCGCCGCCGCCGGCCGAGGCCTTGATCATGACGGGGTAGCCGATGCCCTTGGCGATCTCCACCGCCTGCTCGGGGCCGCTGATGGCGTCGTTGTAGCCGGGGATGGTGTTGACCTTGGCCTCGTTGGCCAGCTTCTTGGAGGCGATCTTGTCGCCCATGGCCGCAATCGAATGCGCCTTGGGGCCGATGAAGGCGATGCCCTCGTCCTCGCAGCGCTTGGCAAAGGCCTCGTTCTCCGACAAAAAGCCGTAGCCCGGGTGAATGGCCTGGGCGCCGGTTTGTTTGGCCGCCTCAATGATCTTGTCGGCCAGCAGATAGCTCTCTCGGCTCGGCGCCGCGCCAATGCGCACGGCCTCGTCGGCCAGCTTCACATGGCGGGCCTCCTTGTCGGCATCGGAATACACGGCCACGGTGGCGATGCCCATCTTCTTCGCGGTGGCAATGACCCGGCACGCGATTTCGCCCCGGTTGGCGATCAATATTTTGGTAAACATAGCGATCTTCTTTTCTAAAAGTACGACCCGGAACTGGTTGGGTTAGGTGCTGGCACAGCCCAGCGAAGCGGTTGAGGCTAGGCGCCGTGCCGCAGGCAGTAGCAGCGCTACGACCAGGCTCGGCAACGACGCCTCAAGGGCTGTGGCAGTGCCGCTCAGAGAGGAATGTTGCCGTGCTTGCGCCATGGGTTCTCGAGCTTCTTGTCGCGCAGCATGACCAGCGAGCGGCAGATGCGCTTGCGCGTCTCGTGCGGCAGGATCACGTCGTCGATGAAGCCGCGGGCGCTGGCCACGAAGGGGTTGGCAAAGCGCTCCTTGTACTCGGCCTCGCGCGCGGCCAGCTTCACCGGGTCGTTCTTGTCCTCGCGGAAGATGATCTCCACCGCGCCTTTGGCGCCCATCACGGCGATCTCGGCGTTGGGCCAGGCCAGGTTCACGTCGCCGCGCAGGTGCTTGGAGCTCATCACGTCGTAGGCGCCGCCATAGGCCTTGCGCGTGATGACGGTGATCTTGGGCACGGTGCACTCGGCATACGCATAGAGCAGCTTGGCGCCGTGCTTGATGATGCCGCCGTACTCCTGGCTGGTGCCGGGCATGAAGCCGGGTACGTCCACGAAGGTGACCACGGGGATGTTGAAGGCATCGCAAAAGCGCACGAAGCGCGCGGCCTTGATGGAGCTCTTGATATCCAGGCAGCCCGCCAGCACCAGCGGCTGGTTGGCGACGATGCCCACGGTCTGGCCTTCCATGCGCGCCAGGCCGATCACGATGTTCTTGGCGTAGTCGGGCTGCAGCTCGAAGAAGTCGCCGTCATCCACCACCTTGGCGATCAACTCCTTCATGTCGTAGGGCTTGTTGGGGTTCTCGGGCACCAGGGTGTCGAGGCTCCGGTCCATGCGGTCGGCCGGGTCGTTGCTCGGGCGCACAGGCGCCTTTTCGCGGTTGTTCAGCGGCAGGTAGTTGTACAGGCGGCGCAGCATCATCAGCGCCTCCACGTCGTTCTCGAAGGCCATGTCGGCCACGCCGCTGCGCGTGGTGTGGGTGCCGGCACCGCCCAGCTCCTCGGCGGTGACTTCCTCGTGCGTCACGGTCTTGACCACCTCGGGGCCGGTCACGAACATGTAGCTCGAGTCCTTGACCATGAAGATGAAGTCGGTCATGGCCGGCGAGTACACGGCGCCGCCGGCGCAGGGGCCCATGATCATGCTGATCTGCGGGATCACGCCGCTGGCCAGCACGTTCTTCTGGAACACGTCGGCATAGCCGCCCAGCGAGGCCACGCCCTCCTGGATGCGCGCGCCGCCCGAGTCGTTGATACCGATCACGGGTGCACCGACCTTCATGGCCTGGTCCATCACCTTGCAGATCTTCTCGGCATGCGTCTCGCTCAGGGCCCCGCCGAAGACGGTGAAGTCCTGGCTGAAGACGAACACCAGGCGACCATTGATCATGCCGTAGCCGGTGACCACGCCGTCGCCGGGGATCTTGTTGTCCTCCATGCCGAAGTCGGTGCAGCGGTGCTCGACGAACATGTCCCACTCTTCGAAGGTGTTGTCGTCCAGCAGCAGCTCGATGCGCTCGCGCGCCGTGAGCTTGCCCTTGGCGTGCTGCGCATCGATGCGCTTTTGCCCGCCGCCCAGGCGCGCCAGGGCGCGCTTCTTCTCCAGTTGCTCCAGGATGTCTTGCATGGTCGCTCTTTCGGTGAAATGGCTGTGGTGATTACGGTATATGGGTACGGGATGCGGCCAGCAGGGTGCGCGCAGCAGTGGATGCTGCGATGCGCCCCGCGGCCACGTCGGCCTGCAGCGCGGGCAGCAGGCCGCGCACCTGCAGATGTTGGCGAAACGCCTGCTTGAGCCCGGCGTCGATGCGCTCCCACATCCAGGCCAGCGACTGCTTTTCGCGGCGCAGGGCCAGGCGGCCGTTGTCGGTCTGCTGGGTGCGGAACTGGGTGACGGCATCCCAGAAGCCGTCCACGCCCTGCCCCAGCAAGGCGCTGATCTGCACCACGCGCGGTTGCCACAGGGCGCCGTGCGTGGCGTGGTCGGGATTGCCGTGCATGCCCAGCAAGCGCAGGCTCGACGTGATCTGCGCCTGGGCCCGCGTGGCGGCATTCTTGTCGATGTCGGCCTTGTTGATGGCCACCAGGTCGGCGATTTCCATCACGCCCTTCTTGATGGCCTGCAGGTCATCGCCCGCATTGGGCAGCTGCAGCAGCACGAACATGTCGGTCATGCCGGCCACGGCGATCTCGCTCTGGCCCACGCCCACGGTCTCGACCATCACCACGTCGTAGCCTGCGGCCTCGCAGACCAGCATGGCCTCGCGCGTCTTCTCGGCCACGCCGCCCAGCGTGCCGCTCGACGGGCTGGGGCGGATGTAGGCCTCCTCGCGCATGGACAGCTGCTCCATGCGCGTCTTGTCGCCCAGGATGGAGCCGCCCGACACCGTGCTCGACGGGTCGATGGTGAGCACCGCCACGCGGTGCCCGCGGTTGATGAGGAACAGGCCCAGCGCCTCGATGAAGGTGGACTTGCCCACGCCCGGCACGCCGCTGATGCCCAGGCGGAAGGCCCGGCCGGTGTGCGGCAGCAGGGCCGTGAGCAGGGCATCGCCCTCGGCACGGTGGTCGGCCCGCGTGGATTCGAGCAGGGTGATGGCCTTGGCCATGGCGCGGCGTTGCACGGGCTGGGTGCCATGCAGGATGCCGTCGAACCACTGGTTGGCCAGAGGCTGCAGTTCGGGCAACGGCAGGGGCGCGTTCATGCCACGCCCTCCCCGGCCCGCCATTCGTAATGCACATCCACCCCTTCTTCGCCGGTCTGCACGAAGCCGTGGCGCAGGTAGAAGCGGTTGGCATCGCTGTGCTGCAATGCGGTCACGCGCAGCACCGCGCCTTCGCTGCGGGCGCGCGCCTGCACCAGGGCCAGCACAGCGGCGCCGATGCCCACCCCTTGCCAGTCGGGGTGCAGGTACAGGTGCTGCAGCCGCAGGGCCTGGCCCGCTTCGGGCAGCACGGTGACAAAGCCCATGCGCTGGCCACCGGGCGAGGCCAGGTGCTGCATGTGCTCTGGCGTGAAGGCAGCGCGCAGGCGCTCACGCGAGCGCTCGGGCGTGTAGCGGCCCACGCGCTCCAGGCTTTCACGCATGGCGGCGGTGCGCAGCGCCAGCATGGGCTCGAAGTCGTCTTCGGCCACCGGGTGCAGCACGAACACGGGTGCAGTCATCGGGCGGCTCCCGTACGGCTCCTGGTCGGGCGCACTGTCATGCGGCAATGGCCTTGCGGATCTGTTCGAGCACGTCCTTGGCGCTGGCCGGGATGGGCGTGCCCGGGCCGTAGACGCCCTTGACGCCGGCCTCGTACAGAAAATCGTAGTCCTGCGCCGGGATCACGCCGCCGACGAAGACGATGATGTCGTCCGCCCCCTGGTCCTTGAGCGACTGGATGATGGCCGGCACCAGGGTCTTGTGGCCGGCGGCCAGCGTGCTCACGCCCACGGCGTGCACGTCGTTCTCGATGGCCTGGCGGGCGCACTCCTCGGGGGTCTGGAACAGCGGGCCCATGTCCACGTCGAAGCCCAGGTCGGCAAAGGCCGTGGCCACCACCTTGGCGCCGCGGTCGTGGCCGTCCTGGCCGAGCTTGGCAATCATCACGCGCGGGCGGCGGCCTTCGGCCTCGGCAAAATCGCTGATCTCGCTCTTGAGCTTGTCCCAGCCCTCGGCCGAGTCATAGGCAGCAGCGTACACACCGGTCACCTTTTGCGTATCGGCGCGGTGGCGCCCGTAAATCTTTTCGAGCGCGTCCGACACCTCGCCCACCGTGGCACGCAGGCGCACGGCCTTGATGGCCAGATCCAGCAGGTTGCCCTCGCCGGTTTCGGCGGCCGAGGTCAGGATGTCCAATGCTTCCTGCACCTTGGCAGAGTCGCGCTTGGCGCGGATGTCCTTGAGGCGCGCGATCTGGCCGTCGCGCACCATCACATTGTCGATCTGCAGGATGTCGACCGGGTCTTCCTTCTTGAGCTTGTACTTGTTGACGCCCACGATCACGTCCTTGCCGCTGTCGATGCGCGCCTGCTTCTCTGCGGCGGCGGCCTCGATCTTGAGCTTGGCCCAGCCGCTGTCCACGGCCTGCGTCATGCCGCCCATGGCCTCGACCTCTTCGATGATCTTCCAGGCCGCATCCATCATGTCCTGGGTGAGCTTTTCCATCATGTAGCTGCCGGCCCAGGGGTCGACCACGTTGGTGATGTGCGTCTCTTCCTGGATGATGAGCTGCGTGTTGCGCGCGATGCGCGAGGAGAACTCGGTGGGCAGGGCAATGGCTTCGTCGAGCGCGTTGGTGTGCAGGCTCTGCGTGCCGCCGAACACCGCCGCCATGGCCTCGATGGTGGTGCGCACGATGTTGTTGTAGGGGTCCTGCTCGGTCAGGCTCCAGCCGCTGGTCTGGCAGTGGGTGCGCAGCATCAGGCTCTTGGGGTTCTTGGCGCCGGTCTCCTTCATGATGCGGCACCAGAGCAGGCGCGCGGCGCGCATCTTGGCCACTTCGAGGTAGAAGTTCATGCCGATGGCCCAGAAGAAGGACAGCCGGCCGGCGAATTCGTCTACGTCCAGGCCCGAGGCGATGGCCGTCTTCACGTACTCCTTGCCGTCGGCCAGGGTGAAGGCCAACTCCAGCGCCTGGTTGGCGCCAGCCTCCTGCATGTGGTAGCCGGAGATCGAGATGGAGTTGAACTTCGGCATGTTGCGTGCCGTGTAGCCGATGATGTCGCCGATGATGCGCATGCTCGGCTTGGGCGGGTAGATGTAGGTGTTGCGCACCATGAACTCTTTCAGAATGTCGTTCTGAATGGTTCCGCTCAACTGGTCCTGGCTCACGCCCTGCTCTTCGGCCGCCACCACATAGCCGGCCAGCACCGGCAGTACGGCGCCGTTCATGGTCATCGACACGGACACCTTGTCCAGCGGGATCTGGTCGAACAGGATCTTCATGTCCTCCACCGAATCGATGGCCACGCCGGCCTTGCCCACGTCGCCGGTCACGCGCGGGTGATCGCTGTCGTAGCCGCGGTGGGTGGCCAGGTCGAACGCCACGCTCACGCCCTGCCCGCCGGCGGCCAGCGCCTTGCGGTAGAAGGCGTTGGATTCCTCTGCGGTAGAAAAGCCCGCGTACTGGCGGATGGTCCAGGGGCGCACGGCGTACATGGTGGCCTGGGGACCGCGCAGGTAGGGCTCGAAGCCCGGCAAGGTGTTGGCGTATGGCAGGTCGGCCGTGTCCGCCGCCGTGTACAGCGGTTTGACGGTGATGCCGTCGGGGGTAACCCAGTTCAGCGCATTGACATCGCCACCCGGTGCCGACTTGGCGGCGGCTTTCGCCCAGGCCTCGAGCGAGGCGGCAGCGAATTCAGGGGGGCTGTTGGGGGGCGTGGCACTCATGGCGAAGCGGTCTCCGAGGAAGCGTTGGACGTTGTCAGGGCTGTTCCCGATGTGGCGGCAAGTTTACATCATTCATAATTATTGATTCAAAATATTCTTCGCGGCTTACAATCCACCCATGTCTGCACTGACCCTCACGCCCCGCGCCCTGTACGAAGAAGTGGCTGAGCAACTGCGCCAGCGCATCTTCCGCCGCGAGCTGGAGCCCGGCAGCTGGATCGACGAGCTCAAGATCGCCGAGGAATTCGGCATCAGCCGCACGCCCCTGCGCGAGGCGCTCAAGGTGCTGGCCGCCGAAGGCCTGGTCACGATGAAGGTGCGCCGTGGCGCCTATGTGACGGAGATGTCGGACAAGGACCTGCGCGACGTCTACCACCTGCTCAGCCTGCTGGAGAGCGACGCCGCCGCCGTGGTGGCCACCAGCGCCACCCCGGCCCAGTTGCACGAACTGCAGGCCCTGCACGCCGAGTTGGAGGCCGCCGCCGGCGAGCGCGAGCGCTTTTTTGCCGTGAACGAGCGCTTTCACATGCGGGTGCTGGAGCTGGCCGACAACCGCTGGCGCAGCCAGATGGTGGCCGACCTGCGCAAGGTGATGAAGCTCAATCGCCACAACTCGCTGCTCAAGCAGGGCCGCATCGAGGATTCGCTGAACGAACACCGCGCCGTGATGGCCGCCCTGGCCCGGCGCGATGGGGCTGGCACCGCCCAGGCCATGCAGGCCCACTTCGCCCAGGGGCTGGAAGCCGCGGCCTGACGCCCTCCCCCAGCAGCAGCTCGCTCAGCCTTCCGCCATTTCCACCCGGTTGCGCCCCCGCCGCTTGGCGGCGTACAGCGCGTCGTCGGCGCGGCGCAGCATCTGGTCCAGACTGGCATCGCCATCGGCCTGTGCCGCGATACCTGCAGAAATGGTGATCGGCAACGAGGTCCCGCCCGTGGTGAATGGCGTCGCCGCCACGGCCAGGCGCAGCCGTTCTCCGGCTGCATGGGCATCGCCATGCTGGGCCAGGTCCAGCAGCACCACGAACTCCTCTCCCCCGTGGCGGGCCACGAAGTCCAGCCCGCGTGCCGTGGCCTGCAGTTGGCCGGCCACATGCTGCAGCGCCCTGTCGCCCACCTCGTGCCCGTGGCCATCGTTGATGGCCTTGAAATGGTCCACGTCGATCAATGCCAGCGCCAGGCGGGCGCCGCCCTGGCGCGCCGTGGCGAAGCGCTTTGCGCCTTCGACGAGCAGGGTGCGGCGGTTGGCCAGGCCGGTCAGGTAGTCGGTGGCGGCGGCCAGCTCCCACTGGCGGCCAATGCGCTGCGAGCACATGAACAAGAAGGCCGTGGTGCCCACCACGGGCAACAGGGCGGTGATGAGCGGGCTGGCCGCGTTGATCCACGCGCCCTCGCCGGTGATGTCGAACGATGGCCCCACACGCCGCACGATGAAGTACGCGGCGCGAAAGGCCACGAACAGGCCGACCAGGAAGAACAGGCCCGCCAGGGCCCTGCGGCTGCGCGCCCGCTCCCCCGTGCCGCCCCGCACCAACTGCAGGGTGCCAGCCATCAGCACGAAGGCCACCACGCCCGACAGCAGCAGGATGCGGCTGGGCGTATCGGGCCGCACGCCCGCGAACCACACCACACCGCCAATGCCCGCCAGGGCCGGCAGCAGCATCCACCAGCGGTCCGGCACGCCATCGAACTGGCGCAGCGCGCGCCAGTAGCCTGTGCAGCCGAGCATCACCATGCCGTTGGCCATGGGCGAGACCAGGCCCAGGGGCAGTTCGTACTGCACGGCATAGAGCACGGCGCTGCCCGCCAGCAGCAAGGTGGCGATGCGCCAGGTTTCGGCGCAGGGCTGCAGGGAGACCGGCAAGTCCTTGTGCATCAGTCCCAGCACCCCGCCATTGGCCAGCATCATCAGCGTCGCGACGATAAAGATGGTGATGGGATCCATGGGCCGGAAGAGCGCAGGCAGGCGGGAGGCAGTGGGAATGGCACGATTGTGGCCGACCCGCGTGCCACCCAAGAACACTCTTTGGCCGCGCGCGAAACAAAGAAGCACAGCTTGTGCCTCCCGGATGGGTATGATTCCGCGGGTTTTCCCCAGGGTGGTGCAACATGGCACCGCCTTGGCACGGCGCACGCCGCCCCGGCACCCAACGACCCGATGACCTCCTCCCTTCCCGACATCGGCAGCGTCCAGACGCTGCCCCAGCTTCTATCCTGGCGCGCCAGCCTGACGCCTGACGCCCCCGCCTTCCGCGCCTTCGATGCCCCCCGCCAGGCATGGACCACCTGGACCTGGGCCGAGACCGCCACCCATGTGGCCCGCTGGTCGCGGGCCCTGGTGGCCCTGCAATTGCCGGCAGGCGCCCGCGTGGCCATCCTGCTGCCCAATGGCCTGGACGCCATGTGCGCCGACCAGTCCACCCTGGCCAGCAGTTGCGTACCCGTGCCGCTGCATGCCATCGACAACCCCGGCAGCATCGCCTACATCCTGGCCGACTGCGAGGCTTCGATGCTCATCGTGGGCAGCGCCCAGCAGTGGGAGAAGATCCGCGCCGCGGACACCGACTTCCCGGCGCTGCGCGCGGTGATCGTGACCCAAGTGGACGCCTCGTTCACCGCTACCCCGCCTTCGGCACATGGCCCCGCCGTGGGTTCGCTTGCGCAATGGCTCGAAGGCGCCGCCCAGGCGGTGGAACAGGCCCCGCCGCAGGCACCCGGCCCCGAAGACCTGGCCGCCATCGTCTATACCTCGGGCACCACCGGCAAGCCCAAGGGCGTGATGCTCACGCACCGCAACGTGGTGAGCGACGTGAAGGCCGTGCTCGAACGCATCGCGCCCACGGTGGACGACGTGTTCCTGTCCTTTTTGCCGCTCTCGCACACCTTCGAGCGCACGGGCGGCTACTACCTGCCGATTGCGGCCGGCAGTTGCGTGGCCTATGCCCGATCGGTGCAGCAACTGGCCGAGGACCTGCAGACCATCCGCCCCACGGTGCTGGTTTCGGTGCCGCGCATCTACGAGCGCATCCACGCCAAGCTGCTCGAAAAGCTCTCGCCCTCGCCCTGGAAGATGCAGCTCTACGAGGCTGCCCAGGCCCGCGGCTGGCAGCAGTTCTGTGCAGCGCAGGGCCTGGCCCGGCCCGAGGACGACCAGGCCGGCGGCTGGATGGCCGCCCTGCCCTGGGCACTGCTCCAGGCCCTGGTGGCCAAGCCCTTGCTGGCGCAGTTCGGCGGCCGCGTCCGCGTGGCCGTGAGCGGCGGTGCGCCGCTGTCGCCGACCATTGCCAAATGCTTTCTGGGCCTGGGCCTGCCGCTGGTGCAGGGCTACGGCATGACTGAGACGGCGCCCGTGGTCTCGGTCAACTCGCTCAACGACAACGACCCGGCCTGCGTGGGCCGGGCGCTGCCGGGCGTGGAGGTGCGCATCGGCGAGAACCGCGAGCTGCAGGTGCGCGGCCCCATCGTGATGCAGGGCTACTGGAAGCGCCCCGAGGACACGGCCCGCATTCTGTCGGCCGATGGCTGGCTGGGCACGGGCGACCAGGCCGACATCGTGGACGGGCGCATCTACATCCGCGGCCGCATCAAGGAGATCATCGTCACCTCCACCGGCGAGAAGGTGCCCCCGGGCGACCTGGAGCTGGCCCTGCTGGCCGACCCGCTGCTGGAGCAGGCCTTCGTGGTGGGTGAGAACCGCCCGTTCATCGCCTGTGTGGCCGTGCTGCGCAGCGACGAGTGGCAGCGCCTGGCCGGCGACCTGGGCCTGTCCGCGCAGGACCCCGACAGCCTGAACCACCCCGCCGTACACCGCGCCGTGCTGGCGCGCATCGAAAAGAGCACCGCCAGCTTTGCGCGCTACGCCGTGCCGCGCGCCGTGCACCTGACGCTGGCGCCCTGGAGCATCGAGAACGGCTTCATGACGCCCACCCTCAAGCTCAAGCGCGCGCCGCTCATGGCGCATTTCGGGCAGGCCATCGAGGGCATGTACCAGCAAAAACCAGGGGCGCGCTGAGAGCGCGCATGCACGGCGCGGCACGGCGCACTCGCCCCGGTGAAGCCCCTGCCCCGCCCAAGCCAGGCAAGAACTGAGAAAATACCCGGCTTGCGCGGGCCTCGCGCCCACCGCCCGGTCTGCGTGCCTGGCTTGATAGGAGCCTTTCGGACTTGGAAATCGTCGGCTGCAAATCGGCCGCAGCGGTCCATTTTTCACCACCTTTTTGCCCCATGGCCTGGCTATGGGGCTGCAAATCCGGCAAAAACTGTCCTCGCTGAGGCCGATTTTCGCTTTCGACGCTCCAAGTCCGACAGACTCCTAGAACACCGGTTTCAGTTTTGGAAAACAACCCCGAATCCCTCCCAGCGCCCGCAGCACCGCGCGCCGAACTCAGCCCCTGGCGCATGTCCGTCGCCCCCATGATGGACTGGACGGACCGCCATTGCCGCTACTTCCACCGCCTGCTGACCCGCCAGACCCTGCTGTACACCGAGATGGTGAACGCGGGCGCCATCATCCATGGCGGCACGGAGCGGCACCTGCGCTTCAACGCCGAGGAGCACCCCGTGGCGCTGCAGCTGGGCGGCAACGAACCCGAACTGCTGGCGCAGGCCGCCCGGCTGGGTGCGCAATGGGGCTATGGCGAGATCAACCTCAACTGCGGCTGTCCGAGCGACCGGGTGCAGCGCGGTGCCTTTGGCGCCAGCCTGATGAAGGCGCCCCAGCTGGTGGCCGATGGCGTGAAGGCCATGAAGGACGTGGTGGACGTGCCCGTGACGGTCAAGCACCGCATCGGCATCGACAAGGGCGAAGACTACGGCTTCGTGCGCGATTTCGTGGGCACCGTGGCCGATGCGGGCTGCTCGGTGTTCATCGTGCATGCGCGCAATGCCTGGCTGCAGGGCCTGTCGCCCAAGGAAAACCGCGACATCCCGCCGCTGCGTTACGAGGTGGTGCACCAGCTCAAGGCCGATTTCCCGCAGCTGACGATTGCCATCAACGGCGGCATCCAGGCCGACGAAGTGGTGCTGGAGCAACTGGACCACCTGGACGGCGTGATGATCGGCCGCGAGGCCTACCACAATCCCTGGTGGCTGGCGCGCTGGGACCCGATCTACTACGGCGGCGAACCCTGCGCGCTGACGCGCGAGGAAGTCGAGCTGGCCATGGTGGACTACATGGAGCGCGAGGCCGCGCTGCATGGCACGCCCTGGCCCCACATCGCGCGCCACATGCTGGGCCTGCGCCACGGCCTGCGCGGCGCGCGCCTGTGGCGCCAGGTGTGGAGCAACCACCTGCTCAAGGACCGGCCGGCGCGCGAGGTACACGCCTTGGCGCTGGCAACTACCCTGGTGCCTGAACCCCTTTGACGCGGTCCAGCCAGCCGGCCAGCGGCTCGGGCCGCCCGAACAGGTAGCCCTGCAGGCAGTCGCATTGGCTGGTCGCCAGGAAGTCGGCCTGGGCGCGCGTTTCCACGCCTTCGGCCACCACGCGCAGGCCCAGGTGGCGCGCCACCGAGATGATGGACTGCACGATGGCGGTGTCGCTCGGGTCGCCGGGCGTGTCCTGCACGAAGCTCTTGTCGATCTTGAGCTCGTACAGCGGCAGCCGCTTGAGGTAGGCCAGGCTCGAATAGCCCGTGCCGAAGTCGTCGATGGAAAAGCGCACGCCGAGCTGCACCAGCTCCGTCATGCGGGCGATGGTGTCGTCCAGGTTCTCGATGAGCAGGCTTTCGGTGACCTCCAGGATCAGGCAGGCCGGCGTGGCCCCGGTCTGGGCCAGCACGTTGCGCACCCGCTCGACAAAGTCGTCCTGCCGGAACTGGCGCTGGCTGACGTTGACCGAGATCGACAGCGGCTCCTGCGTGCCGCCCCGGGCCAACTGGGCGGCCTGCAGCTGCGCAATCGCATCGCAGGCTTTCTCGATCATCCAGGCGCCCAT
Source organism: Acidovorax sp. AC410 (assembly GCF_979253235.1). Taxonomy (NCBI): domain Bacteria; kingdom Pseudomonadati; phylum Pseudomonadota; class Betaproteobacteria; order Burkholderiales; family Comamonadaceae; genus Acidovorax; species Acidovorax sp. AC410. The sequence goes on along the minus strand of NZ_CEEDCG010000001.1, from coordinate 5,540,527 downwards.
GGGCAGTATCAGCGCCGAGGACTCGGCGATCGGGATGAAGCGCGCCGGCGGCACGCTGCCGCGCACCGGGTGGCTCCAGCGCATGAGCAGCTCGCCGCCCACCACCACGCCTTGCGCATCCACCTGCGGCTGTACGAAGGCGGCCAACTGCCCCTCGGCCATGGCCTTCTTGAGGTCTTGCTCCAGTGCCAGGCGCTCCTGCACGTCGGCCTGCATGGCCGCCTCGTAGAAGCGGATACGGTTGCGGCCCAGGTCCTTGGCGCGGTACATGGCGGTGTCGGCTTCGCGCAGCAGGTCCTCCACCGCCTCGGCGCGCTTGGGGAACAGGGTGATCCCCAGGCTGCCGGTGCTGCTGTAGAGGTGGGTGTCGATGGCATAGGGCTGCTCCAGCGCCTCGCGCACGCGCTCGGCCACGGCCAGGGCCTGGCGCCCTGCGGTGGCCATGTCGGCGGCAATGCCCTGCAGCAGCAGCACGAATTCGTCGCCGCCCAGGCGGGCCACGGTATCGCCCGGGCGCAGCAGATGCGTCAGGCGCCGGGCGACCTCCACCAGCAACTGGTCCCCCAGGGTATGGCCGCGTGCATCGTTGATCTGCTTGAAGTTGTCCAGGTCCACGAACAGCACCGCCCCGACCTGGCCGCTGCGGCGGGCGGCGGCCAGCGCCAGCCCCAGGCGGTCCAGCAGCATGCGGCGGTTGGGCAGGCCCGTGAGGGCATCGAAGTAGGCCAACTGGTGGGTGCGCTCCTGGGCCTGCTGGCGCTCGGTGATGTCGCGGGCCAGGGCCACGAAGCGCGGCCCCTCACCAGGGTGGGTGCTTTCCTTGCGCGCGATGGACAGCTCGTACCAATGCGTCTGGCCGTCGATCTCCAGGTGGTACTGGTGGCCTGCGGAGTGTCCGCCCGCGAGTGCGGCCTGCAAGGCCTGCGTACACCCGGCGGCCTCTTCGGGGGGCACGATGTCCTGCAACCGGTGCCCCACGAACTGCGCGGGCGCCAGGCCGGACTGCGGCATGCGCGCAGAGCGGCAGTGGTGGATGCGGCCCTCGGCATCGAGCTCGAACAACAGGTCCGGGATGGCGCTGAGCGTGCTCTCCAGGTCATCGCGCGCACCCCGCAGCTCGGCCGTCATGCGGCGGGCCAGCGCCACGGCACGCTCACGCCCGGTGGCCAGCACCCAGGCGAACCAGCCCAGCAGCAGACCCAGGAACAACCCCATCACCCCCACTATGTGGTGGCCCTCGTCTTCGTGGCGCAGGTCGAACGCCGGCAATGGCGCCATCAGCAGCGTCCACGACCGCCCGCCCATCTCCAGCCGGCGGCTGACCTGCAAGGCGCCCCGCGCAAGGGCCTGCGTCTGGAGTGCCGGATCGCCATACAGCAGGGCAGCGGGCAGCGGTTCCTCGCCATCGTAGATGGCCAGGGCGATGTCCGGATCGAACTCCCGGGACAGCCCTCGGACCACGTCGCCCACACGGAAAGGGGCAGCCACCCATCCCCGGATGGCGCGACGGCGGCCCGACAGGGACTCGGCCTCCAGCAGCGTGGAATACACGGGCAGGAACAGCCCTACCTCGCCCTGGGCCGGCGTGCCCGGGGGCAAGGGGCCCAGCAGGCCGGACAGCGCCAGCCGGCCGGAATCGCGGGCCCGCTCCAGGGCCTCGCGCGCCAGCGGCAGCGTGAGCGCGTCCAGGCCCAATGCCTGCAGGTTGCGGCCCTCCAGGGGTTCGATGTGGGTGATGGGGGCGTACTGCGCGCGCTCGCCAGGTGGATGCACGGTATAGCCGGAAAAGCCGCGGCCCCGCATGTCGGCCAGATGGGCTGCCAGGCCGCCGCCCTGCACGAACATGACGAGCGAGATACCTTGCAGGCCAGGGCGCGTCTGCTGCATCTGCAGTGCATCGACATAGGACTGGAACTCTCCCCTCTCGATGCGCTCGGAGCCGTCCACATAGCCCTGCACGCCCCGCAGCATCACCTCGTAAGTGGACATGCGGTCGCGCAGGTTGTAGGCAATCTGCTCGGCCGCCGCATGGAGGTTGCGCCGCCGCTTGTCGAGCGACTCGCTTTGGGCCTGGTACCAGTACAGGCCGGTCACCCCGAGCATCATCAGGGCCATCAGCGGCGGCAACACCAGCACCAGCCAGCGCTGGCTGGCGGGTGTGTCCTGGAGTGTCCCGGACTCCGTGGATGCGGGGACCTGGTGTTGTTCTTGTGTCATCGCATGGGGCAGGCTGCAAGGGCTGCGCCCCAGCGGGGCGCAGGTAACGTGCGGCCCCATTATCAGGTTTCACGCGGGCCTGCCAAGGGAGATCACCCGATGCATCGCACAGGCGCCATGCGCGTGAACTGGTGCCGGGAGTGCGGCATCCGCTGACATCCCGACCGGCAGAATGGAGGTATCGTTCGCGTGGCACTTATTTCGCATTCCCGGCACCACCCGCCCCTTTGCAGACCCAACCATGGCATCGCTTGATTTTGAACGGGAAGAGTCCCGCTTCCGTGCGTTCTACGCAGCCCAGAAACCCGTGCTGGAGGAGGCCTGCGCGGCCTTCACCGCCGCCATCGCCGGGGTGGTGGGCGATGCCCGCAGCGTGGACGTCTCCAAGGTGGAGGGGCGCGTGAAGGACGTGGACGAATGCATCCGCAAATTTGCGCGCAAGTACCGGCCCGGCCTGGAAGAGAGCAACACCCCCTACGAGATCCAGCACTGGATCACCGACCTGGTCGGCGTGCGCGTGGTCTGCCTGTACGAGGACGAGCTTGAAAAGGTGGCGCAGATCGTGCGCAGCCATTTTGCGGTGATCGACGTGACCGACAAGGCTTCGGCCGTGGAAAGCACCGAGGCCTCCTTTGGTTACAAGGGCCTGCACCTGGACCTGCGCCCCGGCCAGCGTGACCTGCCGGCGCTCGCTGCGCATGCCGACCAGCCATTCGAGTTGCAGGTGCGCACCATCATCCAGGACTCCTGGAGCGTGCTGGACCACAAGATCAAGTACAAGAAGTCCATCCCCGGCCAGCTCAAGCGGCGCATCAACGTGCTCTCGGCCCTGTTCGAGCTGGCCGACCGCGAGTTTCGCCAGATCCGCGACGAGACGGCCGCCGAATTGCTGCAGGCCCCCGACGAGACGGTGGAGACCGGCGCGGAGCCGGACGACGGCGCCGCCATGGCACCCAAATACTCCTCCCTGGGCAGCGAACTCAACGCCTTCACCTTCCTCAAGATCGCCACGCATTTCTTCAAGGACTTCGAGTTCGACCCCTCCAAGGTGGACAGCTTCGTGGACGATATCCAGGCCTGGTCGCCCGGCATCACGCGCGCACGCTTCAACACCTTGATGCGGGAGACCGTCGGCACGGTCAAGCGCTACAAGCAGCACTTCGAGGAGCAGAACCCCCAGGGCAGCTTCAACCCTTACACGGTGATACGGCACTGCCTGTACCTGGCCAACCGCACGCAGTTCCGCCCCGCACTGCGCAATGTGGCGCGCGAAGCCTTCGAGTCCTGGCTGGTGGACAACGGCTGAGCGTTGCCACCCGCGGCGCGGACAGGGGCCCGGTTGCGGGCAGGGTTTTTCTGAACAAAAGCATAGCAGCGACGCTTTTCGCTGCAATGCCGCCACGGCCCTTGTCCAGTGGTTGGACAGCGCTGTCACCAAAGCGACTGGGCCTAGGTGGTTTTCCCGCATGCAGAGGTAACCAAGTGCTGCTATATTGCACTGCAACATAACGGAGTTTCGCCCCCATGCTCTACCAGATCTACGAAACCCAGCGCTCCCTGATGGAGCCGGTCACCGACTTTGCGCAAGCTGCGGCCAAGCTCTTCAGCAACCCCATGTCCCCGCTGAGCCAGACGGCGTTCGCGCAGCGCATGTCCGCTGGCTACGATCTGCTGTACCGCCTGGGCAAGGACTATGAAAAGCCGACTTTCGACATCCACACGGTGGACGTGGATGGCGTGGGCGTGGCGGTGCATGAAAACATCGAACTGGACAAGCCCTTTTGCGAACTGCGCCGTTTCAAGCGCTTTTCGGACGACACCGATACCCTGGTCAAGATCAAGGCCCAGCCCGTGGTGCTGATCGTGGCACCGCTGTCGGGCCACTACGCCACGCTGCTGCGCGATACCGTGCGCACCATGCTCAAGGACCACAAGGTCTACATCACCGACTGGAAGAATGCCCGTCTGGTGCCGCTGTCCGAAGGCGAATTCCACCTCGACGACTACGTGAACTACGTGCAGGAGTTCATCCGCCACCTGCAGGCCACCTATGGCAACTGCCACGTGATCAGCGTGTGCCAGCCCACGGTGCCGGTGCTGGCCGCCGTGTCGCTGATGGCCAGCCGTGGCGAGAAGACCCCGCTGACCATGACCATGATGGGCGGCCCCATCGATGCGCGCAAGTCGCCCACGGCGGTGAACAACCTGGCCATGAACCGCAGCTACGAGTGGTTTGAGAACAACGTGATCTACCGCGTGCCCGACAACTTCCCAGGCGCAGGCCGCCGCGTGTACCCGGGCTTTCTGCAGTACACCGGCTTCGTGGCCATGAACCCGGACCGCCACGCCACGAGCCACTACGACTACTTCAAGGACCTCATCAAGGGCGACGACGCCAGCGCCGAGGCCCACCGCAAGTTCTACGACGAGTACAACGCCGTGCTGGACATGGATGCGGACTACTACCTGGAAACCATCAAGACCGTGTTCCAGGACTACAACCTGGTGCATGGCACCTGGGACGTGCGTTCGCCCGAGGGCAAGGTCGAGCGCGTGCGCCCGCAGGACATCACCACCACCGCCCTGTTCACGGTGGAAGGCGAGCTGGACGACATCTCCGGCTCGGGCCAGACCGAGGCCGCGCACGACCTGTGCACCGGCATAGTGCGCAAGGAGCAGCGCCACCTGGAAGCCAAGGGCGCCGGGCACTATGGCATCTTCAGCGGCCGGCGCTGGCGCGACATCGTGTACCCCGAGGTGCGCAAGTTCATCCTCTCGCACGAGGTTCCCCAGAAAAAGGCACCCCGCCCCGTCGCCGTGACTGAAATGCCGGACGACAACCCGCCCGCGCCACCGAGCAAGTCAGCAAGCGCTACAGCCAGGGCCAGCAAGGCGGCGGTGAAGCCGGCAGCCAAGAAGGCAACAGCGGCCAAGCCGGCACCGGCGGCCAAGGCTGCCACCAAGGTGGCGCCTGCCAAGGCCGTGCTGCAGGCCGTTCCCGCCACGGGGGCGGCTGCTGCACCCGAGCCGGAAGCCGCGCCAGCGGCCAAGGCCGCCGTCACGGCAGCCCCGGCATCGCGCACCCGCCGCACCACGGCGGCACGCAAGGCTTGAATCCGCAGGACGCCCGCACGACCACCCCTTCATCGACTGCAGGGCCGGCCGCGCATGCGCTGGCGGCCCGCATCGACGCCGCGCTGCCGCAGACGCAGTGCACCCGCTGCGGCTACCCGGACTGCGTGGCCTACGCGCAGGCCATCGCTTTCGAGGCGGCGCCCATCAACCAGTGCCCGCCCGGCGGTGCCGAAGGGGTTGCCCGGCTGGCGGCCATCACCGGCCAGCCGGTGCTGCCACTGAGTGCCGACCATGGCCTGGAGGCGCAGCGCACCCTGGCCGTGATCGACGAGAACTGGTGCATTGGCTGCACGCTGTGCATCAAGGCCTGCCCCACGGATGCCATCCTGGGTGCCAACAAGCGCATGCATACCGTGATCGAGCCGCATTGCACCGGGTGCGAGCTGTGCATTCCCGTGTGCCCGGTGGACTGCATCAGCCTCGAAACCGTGAGCGGCCAGGCCACTGGGTGGGCCGCCTGGAGCCCGGTACTGGCCGACCATGCGCGCGGGCGTTATGCGCTGCACAAGGCCCGGGTGGCTGCCGGCGCGCCCGAGGAGCCGGACGACGAAGACAGCGCCGCACCCGCCGATGCCTCTGCGCCTCCCGACGGTGGTGCCGAAGCGGCCGCCCAGACCCGCAAGGCAGCCATTGCCGCGGCCATGGCCCGCGCACGGGAACAACGCGCCGGAACGCAGCGCTGAGCCAGGCGCGGCAAGGCGCCGCGTCAGCGCGCGGCCAGTGCCTTGTACACGCCGCAGCCCAGGTACAGGTCTCCCACACGTTCCACGAACGACATCTTGGTCTGCACCGCACCGCTGGCCGGGTTGGTGATGTCGTACTCCACCCAGCCCGGACCGATGTCTGCCTGGGCCGCGATTTCCGCCATCAACCGATCACCGTCAATGCCGGGAATGTCCTGCACCCGGGTGCCCACCTTGGCCGGGTTGCCACCGAAGGCGCGGTAGGTGCCGCCGGCATCGAGCACGAAGACATACATGTCCCGGTCGTTGAAGGGCTGGCTCTTGTCGGTGATGCGCGCCAGGAACTGGTCGCGCGAGCTGCCCTTGTGCAGGGCCGCGGCGCGCTTGACCAGGGCCACCGCCTCCTCGGCCGTGCCCTGCTGCAGGCGAAACGCCGACACCGCGCGCGACAGGGTGGAGGCGCGGCTCTCCAGCGCCTCGGCCTGCCCCACCGCCTGGCCCACCATCTGCGCGTTGCGCTGGGTGATCTGGTCAAGCTGCTGCACGGCACTGCTGATCTCGCGCAGGCCCGTGCTCTGCTCGGCGCTGGAGCTGGATATCTCGGACATGCTGGCCGCCACGCTGCGCATGCCGCCGGCCATCTCGGTGATGCCTTCGCCGGCGGTGCGGATCAGGCCGGCACTGGCCTCCACCTGCGTGACCGAGGCATTGATCAGCTCGCGGATCTCGTGCGCCGCGTCGGCCGAGCGCTTGGCCAGCATGCGCACCTCGGATGCCACCACGGCAAAACCGCGGCCCTGCTCGCCGGCGCGCGCCGCCTCCACCGCCGCGTTGAGCGCCAGGATGTTGGTCTGGAAGGCGATCGAGTCGATGGTGCCGATGATCTCCGTCATGCGGCGCGCCCCCTGCTGGATGGCCTGCACCGACTGCACGGCGCGGCCCATGGCCTCGGCCCCGGTGTCGGCAGCCCGGCGCATCTGGCCGGCGCGCTGGTCCGCGCCTTGCGCCGTCTGGGCATTGTTCTGCACCGTGGACGACAGCTGCTCTACGCTGGCGGCGGTTTGCTCGAGATTGGCGGCCTGCTGCTCGGTGCGGTCGGCCAGTTCGCGGTTGCCGTGGGCCAGGCTCTGGCCGGCATGGGCCACCAGCGCGGCGTTGCTGCGGATGTCGGCCACCATGGACGAGAGCCGCAGCACCATGGCGTCGAGCGCCCGGGCCATCTGCGCCATCTCGTCGCTGCCGCCCGTGGCGGCATGCACGCACAGGTCGCCATCGGTGATGCGCGCCATGGCCCCGGACAGGGCCGCCATGTCGTCCACCAGGCTCAGGTACAGCGCCAGCAGCGCATACAGCACCACCACACTGCCCGCCAGAGCTACCCACCAGGGCGCTCCCAGCAATGCGGCGGCCAGCGTGCAGGCGATGGGCATGGCCAGCGTGGCCAGCTTGCCTGCAAGGTGCAGCCGGCGCATCCACCACAGGCCAGGCCGCAATGGAAGGAATCCTGCCATGTTGTCTCCGATATCGTTGTGGTCCCGGGCCATGATCGCGCTCCGGGGCTTTGCAACCATACTAGGCATGGGCCTTACGCCGGATTGACAAGCGGTGCCACCCAAGGGTTTGCGATAGGGGATGTGCCCGGGGGCACATCAGCAGTGCGACCGGTCGGCCGCCTGTGAGGCAGCGGGTACGGCATCACCCATAATGATGGCCCATGAACCCCCTGCTCTCCCACCTGCAGCCCTACCCGTTCGAACGGCTGCGAAAGCTTTTCGCCGCGGTGGTGCCCCCGGCCCAGTATTCCCCCATCAGCCTGGGCATGGGGGAGCCGCGCCATCCTACTCCGCAGTTCATCAAGGACGCACTCAGCAACAACCTCAATGGCCTGGCGAGCTACCCGGCCACGGCGGGCGAGCCGCGCCTGCGCGAGGCCTTCACCACCTGGCTGCGCAAGCGCTACGCGCTGACGCTGGACGCAGGCAGCCAGGTGCTGCCCATCAATGGCTCGCGCGAGGCGCTGTTTGCCTTTGCCCAGACCGTGGTCGACCCGACGAAACCCGACCCGGTGGTGGTCTGCCCGAATCCGTTCTACCAGATCTATGAAGGCGCGGCCCTGCTGTCGGGCGCTACGCCCTACTACGCCCCGAGCGATCCGGCGCGCAACTTTGCGGTCGACTGGGACAGCGTGCCGACGGAGGTCTGGAAGCGCACGCAGCTGCTCTTCGTGTGCTCGCCGGGCAACCCCACGGGGGCCGTCATGCCCCTGCTTGAATGGCAAAAACTCTTCGCGCTGAGCGAGCGGCATGGCTTCATCATCGCCTCGGACGAGTGCTACAGCGAGATCTACTTCCGCGACGAGCCGCCGCTCAGCGGGCTGCAGGCCGCCGCGCAGTCGGGCCGCCCCGATTTCCAGAACCTGATCTCCTTCACCAGCCTGTCCAAGCGCAGCAATGTGCCCGGGCTGCGCAGCGGCTTCGTGGCCGGTGATGCGGCGCTGATCAAGGCCTTCCTGCTGTACCGCACCTACCATGGCAGCGCCATGAGCCCCATCGTGCAGGCCGCCAGCATCGCGGCCTGGGGCGACGAGCAGCACGTGACCGAAAACCGCGCGCTCTACCGCAAGAAATTCGCCCAGGTCACGCCGCTGCTGGCCGGCGTGATGGACGTGGCGCTGCCCGACGCCGGCTTTTATCTGTGGGCCAAGGTGCCCGACGCCCTGCGAATGACCGACGCCGAGTTCGCCCGCGAGCTTCTGGCTCAATACAATGTCACCGTGCTGCCGGGCAGCTACCTGGCCCGCGAGGCTGGTGGCTTCAACCCCGGTGCCCAGCGCGTGCGCATGGCCCTGGTGGCCGAGGCCGAAGAATGTGTGGAGGCCGCAATGCGCATCGTCCAATTCATCCAATCCCGTACTGTCTGAAACCATGACCCAACAACTCCAGAACATCATCGACGCCGCGTGGGAAAACCGCGCCACCATCTCGCCCGCCGCAGCCCCCAAGGAAGTGGCCGAGGCCGTCGAACACGTGATCGCCGAACTCAACAACGGCACCCTGCGCGTGGCCACCCGCCAGGGCGTGGGCCAGTGGACCGTACACCAGTGGATCAAGAAGGCCGTGCTGCTGTCGTTCCGCCTCAAGGACAACGAAGTGGTCAAGGCCGGCGACCTGGGCTTTTATGACAAGGTGCAGACCAAGTTCGCCCACCTGAACGAAGAACAGATGAAGGCCACCGGCGTGCGCGTGGTGCCTCCCGCCGTGGCGCGCCGCGGCAGCTTCATCGCCAAGGGCGCGATCCTGATGCCCTCGTACGTGAACATCGGCGCCTACGTGGGCGAAGGCACCATGGTCGACACCTGGGCCACCGTGGGTTCGTGCGCACAGATCGGTGCCAACGTACACCTCTCGGGCGGCGTGGGCATCGGCGGCGTGCTGGAACCCCTGCAGGCCGGCCCCACCATCATCGAGGACAACTGCTTCATCGGCGCCCGCTCCGAAGTGGTCGAAGGCGTGGTCGTCGAAGAGCACTCGGTACTGGGCATGGGCGTGTACCTGGGCCAGAGCACCCCGATCTTCAACCGTGCCACGGGCGAGATCAGCTATGGTCGCGTGCCCACGGGCTCGGTGGTGGTCAGCGGCAACCTGCCCAAGACGGCGGCCAATGGCGCCCCCTACAGCATGTATGCTGCCATCATCGTCAAGCAGGTGGACGCGCAGACCCGCTCCAAGACCAGCATCAACGACCTGCTGCGCGACTGATTCCAGTCCCGCAGCCTACCAGCACGCACGGCCAGCGCCGGCCGACAGACCGACAATGAGAGGGGAAACACCATGAGTACGATGGAGCGGATTCTTCGCCTGATGAGCGAAAAGAAGGCATCGGACGTCTACCTGTCGGCCAACGCCCCGGCGCTGATCAAGATCAACGGCGAGTGCGTGCCGATCAACAACCAGATCCTGCCGCCGGATGCGCCGCGCAACCTGCTGTCCGAGATCATCACACCCGACCGCATCGAGGAGCTGGAAGAGACCGGCGAACTCAACATGGGTGTGCCGCTCTCGGGTGTCGGGCGCTTTCGTATCAGCGCCATGCGCCAGCGCGGCAGCTATGCGGTGGTGATCCGCTTCATCTCGCAGCAGATCCCCGAAATCAGCAGCCTGGGCCTGCCCCCCGTGCTGACCGAACTGATCATGGAAAAGCGCGGCCTGATCCTCATGGTGGGTGCCACGGGCTCGGGCAAGAGCACCTCGCTCGCCTCCATGATCGACAGCCGCAACGAGGTGCTCACCGGCCACATCCTGACCATCGAGGATCCGGTGGAATACCAGTTCCGCAACAAGAAATCCATCGTCAACCAGCGCGAGATCGGCAGCGACACCCAGTCGCTGCAGACCGCCCTGAAGAACGCGCTGCGCCAGGCCCCCGACGTGATCCTGATCGGCGAAATCCGCGACCGCGAGACCATGTCCGCGGCCATCGCCTATGCCCAGTCAGGCCACTTGTGCCTGGCCACGCTGCACGGCAACAACAGCTACCACGCGCTCAACCGTATCCTGTCCTTCTACCCCGTGGAAGTGCGCCCGACCATGCTCGGCGACCTGGCCTCGGCGCTCAAGGCCGTGATCTCGCAGCGCCTGGTGCGTACCCTGGATGGGGGCCGTCTGCCGGCCGTAGAGGTCATGCTCAACACCAAGCTGGTGTCCGACCTGATCGAAAAGGGTGACTTCGGCGGCGTCAAGGAGGCCATGGAGAAATCCATGGCCGAAGGCTCACAGACCTTCGAGGAAGACCTGGCGCGCATGATCATCGACAAGCGCATCGACAAGAAGGAAGGCATGGCCTTCGCCGACTCGCCCACCAACCTGATGTGGCGCCTGCAGAACGATTTCTCCCTGGCCGCCAACGCCGCCAAGGCGCAGAAGGAGTCGCGCGACGCGCCCGATGACATGCCCTCGTTCACCGAGATCGTGCTCGACGTGAAGCCTGCGGCCTGAGGCGGGGGCGCGCAGCGCCCCCATGTTCTTTTTGTCTTTGTCTTTTATTTGCCTGCGATGTCCCGTACCCTGCACCTGGCCGAACAGCTGATCTCCCTGCCCTCCATCACCCCCGACGACGCGGGCTGCCTGGAGGTGCTGGCAGCACGGCTGGCACCGCTGGGCTTTGAATGCGAGCGCATCGACAGCGGCCCCGACAACTTCCGCGTGAGCAACCTCTGGGCGCGACGCCCCGGGGTGGGCGGCGCTGCAGCCAAGACCCTGGTGTTTGCCGGCCATACCGACGTGGTGCCCACCGGCCCGCTGGAGCAGTGGAGCAGCAATCCCTTCGTGCCCACGCACCGCGATGGCAAGCTCTTTGGCCGCGGCGCGAGCGACATGAAGACCTCCATCGCCGCCTTCGTGGTGGCCGTGGAGGACTTTCTGGCCGCCACGCCCGAGCCGCATGTCACCCTGGCCCTGCTGCTCACCAGCGATGAGGAAGGTCCCTCGGTCGACGGCACCAAGGTCGTGGTCGAGCAGCTCAGCGCCCGCGGTGAGCGCCTGGACTACTGCATCGTGGGCGAGCCCACCTCGGTGGAGCGCACCGGTGACATGATCAAGAACGGCCGGCGCGGCACGCTCTCGGGCAAGTTGGCGGTGCGGGGTATCCAGGGCCACATCGCCTACCCGCAGCTGGCGCGCAACCCCATCCACCAGGCCCTGCCGGCGCTGGCCGAACTGGCCGCGACCGAATGGGACCAAGGCAATGCCTTCTTCCCACCCACCAGCTGGCAGGTCAGCAACGTGCATGGCGGCACCGGTGCCACCAACATCATTCCCGGCGAGGTGGTGTGGGACTTCAACTTCCGCTTCTCGACCGAATCCACGGCCGAGGGCCTGAAGCAGCGCGTACACGCCGTGCTCGACGCCCATGGCCTGGACTATGAGCTGCGCTGGACCCTGGGCGGCCAACCCTTCCTGACCACGCCGGGCGAACTCGTCACGGCCGTGCAGCAGGCCATTCTGGCCGAGACCGGCATCACCACCGAACTGTCCACCACGGGCGGCACCAGCGATGGCCGCTTCATTGCCCAGGTCTGCCCCCAGGTGATCGAGATGGGGCCGCCCAACGCCACCATCCACAAGATCGACGAGCACATCGTGGTGGCCGACATCGAGCCGCTCACCAATATCTACCGCCGTACCCTGGACAACCTGCATGCCCAGGCCCTCGCGGCGGTGCCGGCATGAGCGCGGCGTTGACCGGAGGCACCGTGGGTGCCGTGGTGGAATCCGCCGCCGCCCTGCTGGCATCGGCCGGCCTCGCGTTCGGCCATGGCACGGCCAACGCGCACGACGAGGCTGCCTGGCTGGTGCTGTGGCGCCTGGGCCTGCCACTGGACAGCGACCTGTCGGACGCGCCTGGCGCGGTGAGCGCCCAGGGCGTCTCGGCCGAGCAACTGGCGCAGGTGCAGACCCTGCTGCAGGAGCGCATCGACACCCGCAAGCCCGCCGCCTACCTCACGCGCGAGGCCTGGCTGCAGGGCGTTTCCTTCTATGTGGACGAACGCGCCATCGTGCCGCGCAGCTTCATTGCCGAGCTGCTGGCCGATGGCAGCGTGGATGAATTCCTGGGCGACCACACGCACCGCGTGCTGGACCTGTGTACCGGCAACGGCAGCCTGGCCGTGCTGGCCGCCATGGCCTGGCCCGAGATCACCGTGACTGGCGCCGACATCTCGCCCGACGCACTGGCAGTGGCCCGCATCAACGTGGATCGCCATGGTTTGCAGGATCGCATCACGCTGCAGCTGTCGGACGGCCTTGCCGCGCTGCCCGGCCCCTGGGACCTGATCCTGTGCAACCCCCCCTACGTCAACGCCACCAGCATGGCCAAGCTGCCGGCCGAATACCGGGCCGAGCCCGAGCTGGCGCTGGCCGGTGGCGCGGATGGCATGGATTTCATCCGCCAGTTGCTCCGGGATGCGCCCGCGCGCATGGGCGAAAACGCCGTGCTGCTGCTGGAGATCGGCAACGAGCGCGAGCACTTCGAGGCTGCCTTTCCGCGCCTGCCGGTGTACTGGATCGATACCAGCGCCGGTGAAGACCAGGTGCTGCTCATCACGCGCGAGGCGCTGCTCCAGCCATGAACAGCATTTCCTCCCCCGTGGCCCTTGCAAGCCTTGCAAGCTCTCTTTCCTCCCCGGCCCCTGCGGCGCCTGCCCGCGTTGCCGTGGTCATTCCCTGCTACAAGGTCACTGCCCATGTGCTGGGCGTCATCGAACGCATCGGCCCCGAGGTGCAGGGCATCTTCGCGGTGGACGACAAGTGCCCGGTCAACTCCGGCGCCTTCATCCAGCAGCACTGCACCGACCCGCGGGTGCAGGTGGTCTTCAACCCCGAGAACCTGGGCGTGGGCGGCGCCGTGATGCATGGCTACCGCTGTGCCATCGCGGCCGGCTACGACATCATCGTCAAGGTCGATGGTGACGGCCAGATGGACCCGCGCCTCTTGCCCGGCTTCATCGCCCCCATTCTGAGCGGCGAGGCGGACTACACCAAGGGCAACCGCTTCTTCGACCTCGAAGAGATCCACCAGATGCCGCGCATGCGCATCTTCGGCAATGCCGCCCTGTCGTTTTTGACCAAGATCTCCTCGGGCTACTGGCAGGTGTTCGATCCGACCAACGGCTACACGGCCATCCACGCGCGCGTGGCCAGCCATCTGCCATTCGACAAGATCAGCCGCCGCTACTTCTTCGAGACGGACATGCTGTTTCGCCTGAACACCCTGCGCGCGGTGGTGGTGGACGTGCCCATGAACGCCCACTACGCCGACGAGGAAAGCAACCTCAAGATCAGCAAGATCCTGCCGGAGTTCACGGTCAAGCACCTGCGCAATTTCAGCAAGCGCATCTTCTACAACTACTACCTGCGCGACATGTCGCTGGCCTCCATCGAGCTGCCGCTGGGGCTGTTGATGCTGCTGTTCGGCACGGTCTTTGGCGTGCTGCACTGGATCAATGCCAGTGCGCAGCAGGCCTATTCGTCGGCCGGCACGGTGATGCTGGCCGCCCTGCCCGTCATTGCCGGCCTGCAGTTGCTGCTGGCTTTCATCGGGCACGACATCGCCTCGGTGCCCCAGAGGCCGCTGCACAAGGTGCTGCACAGGAAGATCGATCTCGGCAAGAACGGCTGAGGGATGCGTGTTTCTGTCCAGGCCACCGCTGCGCGCACCGGGACGCGCCACCTGAAACCCCGCTTCGACCTGCGCACGGCAGGCCTGCCTGCGCTGGCGGGCGGCTGGCTGCTTGCGCTCCTGGTGGCATGGTGCCTGATGCGGCTGGTACCGGCCTTCCAGTCGCCCGACGAGAATGTGCATCTGCTGCGTGCCGACATGATCGCCCACGGCCAGTGGACCCTGCGCAAGGATGAGCCGGACGAAGTGGGCAACCAGGGCGGATACGTGGACCGCAACTTCATGGCGTTCACGTCGCGCATGCGGGTGCTCTCCGGCACGGAACGCGACTACACGGCTTCGGCCAGCGCACTCATGGCCCAGGCCTCCGGGGAGCGCTGGGCGCACAAGGACATGTTCGTCAACGCCGTGGGCACGGGCTACTACGCGCCCTTCATCTACCTGCCCCATGCGCTGGGCCTGCGCGCCGCGCGCGCGCTCGACCTGTCCATGCGCGCAAGCTATGAGCTGACGCGCCTGCTGGTGGCGGCCACAGCGCTGGGCCTGATAGCGTGGGCGTGGCGGCTGTTCACGCCCAATCTGCTGGTGCGTGCGCTGGTGCTGATGCCCATGGCCATGTTCCAGATCATCTCGCCCACCATCGACGGGCTGAGCATCGCCGCGGCGCTGCTGCTGGCGGCGCTGTTCTCGGTGCGCTGCATGGCCCCCCGCAGCGACGCGAACCCGCTGCAGGAATATGCGCTCTATGCCTGCACCCTCCTGCTCGTGACGTCCCGCGTCAATCTTGCCCCCCTGCTGCTGCTGCCCCTGTGGCTGCTGGTGCGCAGGTTTTCGGCTGCGCACCTGCTGGCCTGGATCGCGCTGTGCGCGGCCTGCGCCGGCTGGACGCTCTACGGCATCGCCACCACGGCGGACGCCCGCCTGGTGCGCAACCACGCGACCATCGAGATACTGGCGATCTATCTGCAGGATCCGCTCGGGTTCATCCGCCTCGTCCTCGGTACGCTGCTGGATGGCGATACCGGGTACTTCTACGCCTATTCCTTCGTCGGCATGATGGGCTGGCTCGACGCGGCCGTCACCAAGGACGCGATGAAGGCCGTCTGGTACGGCCTGGCGGTTGCGCTGGCCGCGACCGTTGGATCGGCGCGCTGGCTGCGGCGCGATGCGGCTGCCCGGGCGCTGCTCCTGCTCGCGGCGCTGGCCAGTTGCGTCCTGGTCTTCCTGGCCCTGGCCATCAGCTGGAACGACTACCCGGTGGCCATCATCAGCGGCGTCCAGGGCCGCTACTTCATCGTGCCCGCCCTGCTGGGCGCCTCGGCGCTCGGCCCCATGGGCCAGGTGGCCTCGCCCACCCTCCGGACCGCGGCCAACGTGCTCACGGCCACCTTCGCCCTGGTCTCGCTCTACATCATGGCCACGACCCTGTCCGAGCGTTACGCCCTGCGGCTCCTTTAACATCGCCGGGCCCTGCCCGATCCTTCCCACCCGAGATCCTGATCCATGTACGTCTATCTTCTGACCATCCTTTGTGTGGTGGGCATCGCCATCGGCCAGATCCTGTTCAAGGTCAGCGCCAATTCCATGAACAAGACCGGCAGCTTCTTCGCCATCGAAACCCTGGCCGTGTTCTTTGCCACCATGGTGCTGTACGGCATCACCTCCATCGGCTGGGTGCTGATCCTGCGCAAGGCTGAGCTGGGCAAGGTCTATCCCTTCATGGCCCTGGCCTTCGTCATCGTGCCGCTGGCCAGCCGCTTCTTCTTCGGTGAGCGCTTTGCCCCCACCTATTTCATCGGCACCGCCCTCATCATGTCGGGCATCGTGGTCACGGTGGCGGCCTCCCGATGAAGTCCGACTTCGGCGGGCGGCCCGGCGCACCATCGGCCGGCGCATGGCTGGTAGCCGCCTGGGGAATGCTTCTGGCGCTGGCGCTGCTGCTGCCCGTGGGTGCATGGGCACAGCAGCCGCTGCCGCCCGGAGCCTACGGCTTCGTCGATACCGTGGAATACGACGCCACCAAGGGCATGGTGCGCATCACCGGCTGGTGCTACGACTCGCAGAACCAGCGCCTGCCCAAGGACTTCCTGGTGCGTATCGGCGATGCCGAAAAGCGCATCGCCGTGCCCGAACGCAAGACCCGCCCGTCCGTCGGGGTCTACTTCCAGGACGGGGACCGCATCGCCCTCGAATTCACGCTCGAGCTGCACTACCCGCGCTACCTGGCGGGGGGCGAGCAGCCGGTCTCGGTGATCGCTCGGTTCGAGGATGGCGCCCGTTTCGACGTCCAGGCCTCCTCTCCCGCAGCCGGCAAGGTCCTGGGGCCGGACACCCCCGAGCGGCACTGGCTGATCGCGGCCGCCGTGGCTGGCGCCATTGCGCTGCTGCTGCTCCCCGGCTCCGGGCGCCTGCAGGCGCGCCTGGGCACCTGGGTCGGTGGCCACCGCCGGGCGGTGGCGGGTGGCATCGCGGGCATCTTCCTGGTGTTGGTGGGCATCGGTGCCACGGGCTCGTCGCTGGAGCTGCTGCTGGGCCGCACGGACCAGGGCCCGCACCCCTTCCTGTCGCAGGACAGTGCCATGACCCATGTGGCGGGCCAGCCGCGCAGCGTGCGCTCCGACGACTGGATGGTGATCACCGCCAGCGCCCTCGCACAGGCCAACCACGAACCGCCCTTTCCCGTCGTGAACCGCCATCTGGGCCTGGACGGCCAGAACATGATGGTCATCGGCATGACAGGCGTGCCCGTGTGGCACGTCTCGGCCCTGGCACGCCCGGCGACCTGGGGTTTCTTCGCCCTGCCGCTGGACAAGGCACTGGCCTGGTACTGGTACTTCCCGTTCTTCGCCTGCCTGCTGGCGCTGTGGTGGTTGCTCGAGGTGCTGGCGCCCGGGCGCCCGGGCCGCAGCCTGGCGCTGTCGGCCGTGTTCTGCGTGGCGCCCTACGCGGCGGGCTGGTCCCACTGGCCGCTGTACGTGGTGTTCTTCCCCTCGGGGGCCCTGGCCGCCACGCTGCTCATGCTGCGCCACAAGTCCGGCGCCCGCCTGTGGTGGCTGGCACTGGCGCTGGGCTGGTTTTTGGCCGGGTTCGCGCTGGTGCTCTACCCGCCCTGGCAGATCACCGTGGCCACGCTGTATGCACTGGTGCTTGCGGCCTGGCTGGCCGACAACCGCCGGCAGATCGCCTGGAGTCGCCTCACGCCGCTGGCATTTGCGCTGGCCGTGGCGGTCATGGCGGCCGTGCTCTACTTCTGGTGGCAAGATTCCCGCGAAGCCATCGCTGCCATGCGCAACACGGTCTATCCGGGCCAGCGCGCGGCGCTGCGCGGCGGCGACCTGTCCCTGCTGGTGCTGCTGCGCGGCTTCGGCAATGCCGATACCCTGTCCAGCCTCCAGCGCAGCGTCTTCAACGAGAGCGAATTTGGCTCCTACATCCTGCTGCTGCTGGCCACCTGGTTCCTGTGCCTGCGGCATGCGCGCAGCCAGGGGCCCCACCGCTGGATGGTGGCGGCCTGCGCGCTGTTCACGGTGTTCACGGTGGTGTTCGGCATCTGGGGCATACCGCTGGCCCTGTCCAAGGCGATGTTCTGGCACTATGTGTCGTCGTCGCGCATCGACCTTTCGCTGGGCCTGGCCTGCCTGCTGGTGGCGGCCTGCCTGCCCACGCCCGCAACTGCGCAGGGGCGCACTGCACCGGTGGTGCTGGGCCTGCTCAGCGCTGTGGTGGCTGCCCTGGCCATGGCAGGCATCCCCGAAGACTTCCATCCCGGCCTGAGCACCACCCTGCTGGCCAGCATGGCCGTGGCCGCCGGGCTCATGGCCTACTGGCTGGTGCAGGGCAAGGTGGCGCATTCCATCGCGCTCATGGCCGTGGTGTATGGGGCCGCCACGGTTGACTTCAACCCCGTGGGCCTGGCTCCCTCCCGCGTGGCACTGAACGACACGGTGCAGCGCTATGTGATGGGCCCCGCCGGGCCAGATGGCAAGGCCCAGCCAAGGCGTGTGCTGGCATTGTTCCCCAGCACGTCCAATGCCATGGCCCTGGCGGCCGCTGGCGTGCCCCTGGTGAATGGTGTGTTCTATTACCCCCAGCCCAGCGTCTGGCGCGGCATGCATTTGCCGGCGGGGGACCAGGATACGGTGAACCGCTACCAGCACCTGACCTTCGTGCAGGAAACCATGGCGGCCCCGGCTGCCTACCGCGTGATCAACCCCACGCCCGACAGCGTGCGCGTGCTGGTCGATCCGCGGCGCTTCGACTTTGCCCAGACCGGCGCCCAGGTGGTGATGGGCAATGACCAGATCTTCGAGCTGGGCGAAAACCCCCGCCTGCGCCTGCTGGGCAAGTACCAGGGATGGGCCTGGTACGAGGTCGCTGGCGCGGCGCCCTAGGAGGCTGTCGGACTTGGAGCGTCGAAAGCGAAAATCGGCCTCAGCGAGGACAGTTTTTGCCGGATTTGCAGCCACATAGCCAGGCTACGGGGCAAAAAGACGGTGAAAAATGGACCGCTGCGGCCGATTTGCAGCCGACGGTTTCCAAGTCCGACAGCCTCCTATGGCCGTCCTACAGGGTTTGCCCGGTATCAGCGACAATACGGGGTTGCTTGCCCGCACAGTGCGGCGGCCGCCGCCGCGTGGCAACCGCGGCATCGCCCATGGGCTCGCGCCGATGCGATGCGGGCCCGCCGCCCCTTTTCCGGGATCACCCGATCCCCCACCTGGAATACCCGGGCCTTGCGCTGCACGACGCAGCCGGGGTGCCTGATTGAGTTTTGCATGATCAACCTGAAGAACATCGTCCTGCGCCGCGGCGCCAAGGTGCTGCTGGACAGCGTCTCCGTGACCCTGAACCCGGGCGAGAAAGTCGGCCTGGTGGGCCGCAACGGCGCCGGCAAATCCACGCTGTTCGCGCTGCTCAATGGCAGCCTGCACGAGGACGGCGGCGACTTTTCCATTCCCCGCCAGTGGCGCATGGCGCAGGTCGCGCAGAACATGCCTGAGACCGATGAAAGCGCCACCGCCTTCGTGCTGGCCGGCGACACACGCCTGGCTGAACTGCATGCCCAGCTGGCGCAGCTCGACCAGAGCGATGCCGCGCACGACGATGCCGACCACGGCATGGCCATCGCCCAGGTCTACACCGACCTGGCCGATGCCGGCGACCACGACGCCGTGCCACGTGCCCAGGCGCTGATTCTGGGCCTGGGTTTCCAGGCCCACGAGCTGGAGCGCCCGGTGAACAGCTTCTCGGGTGGCTGGCGCATGCGCCTGCAGCTGGCGCGTGCGCTGATGTGCCCGTCGGACCTGCTGCTGCTCGACGAACCCACCAACCACTTGGACCTGGACGCACTGGTCTGGCTCGAAGCCTGGCTCAAGAAGTACGCCGGCACCATGATCGTGATCAGCCATGACCGCGAGTTCCTGGACGCCGTCACCAACGTCACCTTGCAGATCGACAGTGGCAAGCTCACCCGCTACGGCGGCAACTACAGCAAGTTCGAAGAGTTGCGCGCGCAGCAGATGGAGCTGCAACAGGCCGCCTTCTCCAAGCAGCAGGACAAGATCGCCCACCTGCAGAAGTTCATCGACCGCTTCAAGGCCAAGGCCAGCAAGGCCAAGCAGGCGCAAAGCCGGGTCAAGGCGCTCGAGCGCATGGAAAAGATCGCCCCGCTGCTGGCCGAGGCCGAGTTCACCTTCGAGTTCAAGGAGCCCGTGAACCTGCCCAACCCGATGCTGGCGATCAGCGACGCGGCGTTCGGCTACACGACCGACGACGAGATCAAGACCATTCTTACCGGCGTGAGCAAGTCGGTGCTGGCCGGCCAGCGCATCGGCATCCTGGGCGCCAACGGCCAGGGCAAGTCCACCCTGGTCAAGACCATCGCCCGCGAGATGGCGCCCATTGCCGGCACCGTGACCGAAGGCAAAGGCCTGTCCATCGGCTACTTCGCCCAGCAGGAGCTGGACGTGCTGCGCCCCGGCGAGAACCCGCTGGAGCACATGATCCGTCTGGCGCGCGACATGGGCGCTGCCGCCCGCGAGCCCTCGCGCGAGCAGGACCTGCGCAGCTACCTGGGCAGCTTCAATTTCAGCGGCGACATGGTCAAACAGGCCGTGGGCACCATGAGCGGCGGCGAAAAAGCCCGCCTGGTGCTGGCCATGATGGTCTGGCAGCGCCCCAACCTGCTGCTGCTGGACGAGCCCACCAACCACCTGGACCTGGCCACGCGCGAGGCACTGTCCATGGCGCTCAACGAGTTCGAGGGCACCGTCATGCTGGTCAGCCACGACCGCGCGCTGCTGCGCGCCGTGTGCGACGAGTTCTGGCTGGTGGGCCGCGGCGTGGTCGGCCCGTTCGATGGCGACCTGGACGACTACCAGCGCTACCTGCTCGAAGAGGCCAAGCGCCTGCGGGAGTATTCGCGCCAGGCCGAAGCCGCTGCTGCGAAAACGGCCGCTGCGGCGGCTGCCGTCGCAAGCGCTCCTGCCCCCGCTGCGGCACCGGTGGCGGCGCCACCCGCCGTGGCGGCCAAGGCCCCCGCCCCTGCAACAGCGCCCGCGGCAGGCCGCGACCAGCGCAAGCTCGACGCGCAAAGCCGCCAGCAACTGGCCGAGAAGACGCGGCCCCTGAAAAAGGAGCTGGAACAGATCGACAAGCGCCTGGCGGCCCTGTCGGCCGAGCGTGCCGACCTGGAGCACAAGCTCACCCAGCCCCTGCCCCCGGCCGAGATCGCCGAATGCGGCCGCCGGCTGAAAGCCGGCAATGACGAGACCGCGCAGCTGGAAGAGCGCTGGCTGGAAATTTCATCGGCGATCGAAGAAATTTCGACGACGGCCGGCGCCTAAGTTGTAAAACCCTGTAATTCATTGCCTATGTTTCAAGTCTTTACATTAGGCCGGTATTGAATTAATTGCTATCTTTTTCGAAGCTCTGAGGGCCGGGAATTTTTTTGATTTTGGGTTGCATTTTTTTGTGAAACGCTGTCAACCGAGGGGCAAGTGAACGCGTTGTTGGTACATCACAGGAGTTTTCCAGTATGAATACCACCGCAATCATGTCCGCCTGGCCCGAAGACGAACGCGACCGCAAGCGCGCCCCGGCCCGCTTCTGAGGGTGTGGCAGCCCCGGGTTCCACCCGGGCCGCCCCTTCTTTTCACTGTTCAACCCACTCCAGCAGGAAAGCCCCGCCACCGCGGGGTTTTTTGCGTCCCGCGCAGACCGCCGCCGCCTTGGCCGCGACGGTGTCTGCAAAGCGGCTCCATAGCCCGCCTTCGCCGTTCCAGGCCAGCCTCTCCCCTCCTCCCCTCCCGCCACTTCGGTTCGCCCTCCGCCATGAGGGGGCCGACGCCGCCAGCGGTCTGATCGCGCGCCCCGGCAGCCGCGCCCGCCGCCCAGTGGACACATTGTCAAGCGCCCGAGAGCGCTGGTGGACAAGGCGGAGAACGCCCGCCCTGCCCAGGCGCAGAACAATCCATGCATTGCTCCCCCCGGTGCGCCGGCCCTCCCGCTGGACAGGAGGGCGGCCCCGGCGAGTTCCTCGTCGGCACCGGGATTCAATCCATGGAAAGGAAGACCACCAATGCGGATACACCATCACAGCCTGGGAATCACGGCGCATACCCGGCACTCCCTGCGTTTCGCCTGCGCCAGCCTGGTGCTGGCGGCCCTGGGCGGCCTCGCGCCGTCCGAGTCCGGCGCCCAGACGCGCTACACCTGCCGGGACGACAACGGCAACAACTACACCTCGTGGCGCGCCTGCCCCCAGGGCATGAAGACCACCTCGGTATCGGCCGGCCCCACGGCGAGCGAGTACCGCAGCAGCGAGCGCTCGCCCAGCCGCCCGGCCCCAACGTCGCCCGCACCGGACCACCAGCAGTACATGAGCGAACGCTGCCGCACACTGAGCGACACCCTGCGGTCGGCCTACTCCCGGGGCATCAAGGCCGACGTGCAGGAGGGCATGCGCCGCGAATTCGAGCGCGACTGCCGTGAAGAAGAAAGCGAGGCCTCGTCCCGGCACCACCGGGAGCAGCGCGACGCACGCCGGCAACGGCGCGACGAAGACCGCCAGCAGCAGATGGCACAGCAGGCTTCGCAGGCCGACGAGGCCCGCCGCGGCCAGCAGTGCGCCGAATCGCGCCGCATCCTGCACCTCAAGAAGGCGCGCACGGACCTCAGTGAGGGCGAGCGAAGCGACCTCAAGCGTTTCGAGGACGCCTACCTGGCGCGTTGCGCACGCTGAGCGGGCCCTGCGGACCCGTGGACCAGCGGCCAGGCGATGCGCGTCCGTCGCTCCACACGGGCCGCTTGTCCTTTGCCCCGAAACGCTTTTTGACGTTTGTCACGATTGATCGGTAGAATCAGGGTTTTCCCTATGGTTGCGCTATCCGTGCGGCCGGGGACCCCTGGCCACCACGGTATCCCGTGGCAGCGCCCTCTTCCGCCTTCTTCGATCCATCGCTCCTTCCATGCAACGTCGCCAGTTCACCCAGTCCCTTCTTGCCACCGCCACCGGTCTCTCGCTCGCCCATCCCTCGGCATGGGCCGGCCCCCAGGACCCCATCGACGCCAAGGCGGTCACCATCGGTTGCTCGCTGGGCCTGACAGGTCCCCTGGCCAGCCTGGGCAAAGAGCTCAAGCAGGGTCTGGACGCCGGCATCGCCCAGGCCAACGCCCGCAGCGGCGGCACGGGCGGGCGTGAGCTGCGCCTGCTGGCGCTGGACGACGGCTACGAGCCTGCCCGCTCGGAAGAGAACGTGCGCAAGCTGATCGCCGACGGCAACGTGGCGGCCCTGCTGTCGTGCATGGGCACGCCCAACAACCAGCGCATCATGCCGCTGGTCGACGAAGCGCAGATCCCCTACGTGGCACCCCAGAGCGGCGCCTCGTCGCTGCGCAAGGCCGAGTACCGCTCCGTCTTCCACGTGCGCGCCGGTTACTCCGACGAAGCCCAGCGCCTGGCCAAGAAGCTCGTGGCCATGGGCATCACCGACCTGGCCGTGGTGTACCAGGACACGGTGTTCGGCCGCGAATTCCTGGCCGATGTGAACAGCGCCCTCAAGGCCGTGAACCAGCCCGCACCCAAGGCCTTCAAGCTCGACGCCAAGGGTGAGCAGGTGCCCCAGGTGGTGCAACAGGCCCTCGCGGCCAAGCCGATGACCGTGCTGCTGGGCACGGCCGGCGACGTGAGCGCCGCTCTGGTCAACGAATTCCGCAAGGTCTCGGCCAGCACGCCACTGGCTGCCACCAGCGTGGCCTTCAGCGGCGAAAACATCCGCCAGCTGGGCGCCAAGGCCGGCGGCCTGGCCGTCTCGATGGTGATGCCCGATGCCACGCGCACCAGCGTGGCCCTGGTGCGCGACTACCAGCGCGCCATGCGCGCGGTGAACCAGCTGGAATTCTCCTCGCGCAGCTTCGAGGGCTATGTCAACGCGCGTGTGCTGGTCGACGGCCTGGACCGCGCCGGACGCGACCTCTCGCGCGCCAAGCTGCGCTCCGCGCTCGCGGGCATGCGCAACAACGACATGGGCGGCTTCCTGGTCGACTTCGCGGGCGGTACGCCGTTCGTGGGTTCGAAGTTCATCGATCTGGGGATCATGGGATCGAATGGGCGTTTTGTGGGCTAAGGCCTGAACAAAGCGGTTCTGGCGCCGTTGCTGCGTCTGGCCAGAACCGCTGCGCTGAAAGCGAAAAAACAAAAACCCGCCGAGGCGGGTTTTTGCGTTCCGGGCGACCGCGGGGTCACTGGGCGGATGGATCAGCCCATGTGCAGGCCGCCGTTGACCGAGAAGTCGGCACCGGTGGCGTAGCCGCCCTCTTCCGAGGCCAGCCAGGCGATGATCGAGGCGATCTCGCTGGGCTCGCCCAGGCGCTTGACGGGCACGGTGGCGACGATCTTTTCGAGCACGTCGGGGCGAATGGCCTTGACCATGTCGGTGCCGATGTAGCCCGGGCTCACGGTGTTCACCGTCACGCCCTTGGTGGCCAGCTCCTGCGCCAGGGCCATCGAGAAGCCGTGCATGCCGGCCTTGGCGGCCGAGTAGTTGGTCTGGCCGGCCTGGCCCTTTTCGCCGTTCACGCTGCTGATGTTGACGATGCGGCCCCAGCCCTTTTCCACCATGTCGGCCACCACCTGCTTGGTGACGTTGAACATGCTGTTCAGGTTGGTCTCGATCACGGCGTCCCAGTCCTCGCGGGACATCTTGAGGAACATGCGATCGCGCGTGATGCCGGCATTGTTCACCAGCACGTCGATGGTGCCGTGTTCGGTCTTGGTCTTGGTGAAGGCTTCCACGGTGGAATCCCAGTCGCCCACATTGCCCACCGATGCGTAGAACGTATAGCCCAGCGCCTTTTGTTCCGCCAGCCACTTGGCATGGTCGCGGGTCGGGCCGCAGCCCGCAATGACCTTGAAGCCTTCCTTGT
Organism: Acidovorax sp. AC410; assembly: GCF_979253235.1. Taxonomy (NCBI): domain Bacteria; kingdom Pseudomonadati; phylum Pseudomonadota; class Betaproteobacteria; order Burkholderiales; family Comamonadaceae; genus Acidovorax; species Acidovorax sp. AC410. Next base: position 5,515,892 of record NZ_CEEDCG010000001.1, on the reverse strand, counting down.
GCAGGCGCTGGCAGATAGCCGTTCCGATGCCCCCCATGCCCCCGGTGACGTACGCGACTTTCTGGCTCATGTAATTACTCCTTATGTAGTGATGCGCTCCATGCCACTCTACCCAAGAAATACGGCCCTTCCCTGGAGGAAAACACTGAGCGGCCTTTCTTTTTGGTGAAACAAAGCGTGTGATAGCCTGCAGGGTTGCGGGCCCGCCGATGCCCCGCAAGCCAGGCAGGGCCTTGCTCTGCGCGGTGTTGCACTGCAATGGGGCATGCCGGCGCCATGCGCGCGCCACGCACGTGGCATGCAGTCATTGCATGCGCAGCACCACGCTGCTGCCCAGGCCAGGCAATCACACCCACGCATCATGAAAAAAGCCCGCAGCGGGTGCTGCGGGCTTGGGCGATACAAGGGTGCCGGACTCAGTCGGCCGTGGCTTCTTCCGGCTCTGCGGGCTCCGATTTGGCCGAGCGCTCTTTCTTGGGAAGGGGCTGGATATCGAGCAGCACTTCCGGCGTTTCCACGCCCTTCTCGTCGGCCTTCATCTCGATGTCCACCGTGAGGCGGCCACCTTCGGTCAGGCGGCCGAACAGCAGTTCGTCGGCCAGCGCGCGGCGGATGGTGTCCTGGATCAGGCGCTGCATCGGGCGCGCACCCATCAGCGGATCGAAGCCCTTCTTGGCCAGGTGCTTGCGCAGCGTGTCGGTGAAGGTGACCTCCACCTTCTTCTCGGCCAGCTGGGTCTCGAGCTGCAGCAGGAACTTGTCCACCACGCGCAGGATGATCTGCTCGTCGAGCGCCTTGAAGTTGACGATGGCGTCCAGCCGGTTGCGGAACTCGGGCGTGAACAGGCGCTTGATGTCGCCCATTTCGTCGCCCGCCTGGCGCGGGTTGGTGAAGCCGATCGTCGCCTTGTTCATGGTCTCGGCGCCGGCGTTCGTCGTCATGATGATCAGGACGTTGCGGAAGTCGGCCTTGCGGCCGTTGTTGTCCGTCAGCGTGCCATGGTCCATGACCTGCAGCAGCACGTTGAAGATGTCCGGGTGCGCCTTCTCGATCTCGTCGAGCAACAGCACCGCGTGCGGCTTCTTCGTAATGGCTTCGGTCAACAGGCCACCCTGGTCGAAACCGACGTAGCCCGGAGGCGCACCGATCAGGCGGCTCACGGCATGGCGCTCCATGTACTCCGACATGTCGAAGCGCAAGAGCTCGATGCCCATGATGTAGGCCAGTTGCTTGGCGGCCTCGGTCTTGCCCACGCCCGTGGGGCCGCTGAACAGGAACGAGCCGATCGGCTTGTCACCCTTGCCCAGGCCCGAGCGCGCCATCTTCACCGCGCTGGCGAGCACTTCCAGGGCCTTGTCCTGGCCGAACACCACGCTCTTCAAGTCACGTTCGAGCGTCTGCAGCTTGCCGCGGTCGTCGTTGGAGACGTTGGCCGGCGGAATGCGCGCGATCTTGGCCACGATCTCTTCGATCTCGGCCTTGCCGATGGTCTTCTTGCGCTTGCTCGGCACCATGATGCGCTGGGCAGCACCAGCTTCGTCGATGACGTCGATCGCCTTGTCGGGCAGATGGCGGTCATTGATGTACTTGGCGCTCAGCTCGGCCGCAGCCTGCAGGGCGGCCGCTGCGTACTTCACGCTGTGGTGCTCTTCAAAGCGCGACTTGAGGCCCTTGAGGATGTCGATGGTTTCCTGCACCGTCGGCTCGACCACGTCCACCTTCTGGAAGCGGCGCGACAGCGCTGCGTCTTTTTCGAAGATGCCACGGTATTCCGTGAAGGTGGTCGCGCCGATGCACTTGAGCTGGCCGCTGGAGAGCGCCGGCTTGAGCAGGTTGGATGCATCGAGCGTGCCGCCCGAGGCGGCACCGGCGCCGATCAGGGTGTGGATCTCGTCGATGAACAGGATGGCATTGGGCTTGTCCTTGAGCGACTTGAGCACGCCCTTCAAGCGCTGCTCGAAATCGCCGCGGTACTTGGTGCCCGCCAGCAGTGCGCCCATGTCGAGCGAGTACACCACGGCCTCGGCCAGGATCTCGGGCACGTCGTTCTGCGTGATGCGCCAGGCCAGGCCCTCGGCAATCGCGGTCTTGCCCACACCGGCTTCACCCACCAGCAGCGGGTTGTTCTTGCGGCGGCGGCACAGGATCTGGATGGTGCGCTCCACCTCGTAGTGGCGCCCGATCAGCGGATCGATCTTGCCATCCTTGGCGGCCTGGTTCAGGTTCTGCGTGAACTGCTCCAGCGGCGAGGCCTTCTCGTTGCGCTCGGCAGAAGCGCCCTCTTCGCCCTCGGCCTGGTTCTCGGCCTTGGCGGGCTCCGGCGGCTCGCCCTTCTTGATGCCGTGGGCGATGAAGTTGACCACGTCCAGGCGCGTCACGCCCTGCTGGTGCAGGTAGTACACGGCGTGCGAGTCCTTCTCGCCGAAGATGGCCACCAGCACGTTGGCGCCGGTGACTTCCTTCTTGCCGTTGCCGGTGGACTGCACGTGCATGATGGCGCGCTGGATCACCCGCTGGAAGCCCAGCGTGGGTTGCGTGTCCACCTCGTCGGTGCCGGCCACCTGGGGGGTGTTGTCCTTGATGAAGTTCGACAGCGACGACCGCAGGTCATCGATGTTGGCCGAACACGCGCGCAGCACTTCGGCTGCGCTGGGGTTATCGAGCAGTGCCAGCAGCAGATGCTCCACGGTGATGAACTCGTGGCGCTGCTGGCGGGCCTCAACAAAGGCCATGTGCAAGCTGACTTCCAGTTCTTGGGCAATCATGTGAACTCCTTTGTGCTTGCGTGGAAGAGATAACTGTAGATCGGGACGAAAAACCTGTTATTCAACAGGTTCACTGACACATTGCAGCGGGTGCCCGGCCTTGAGGGCCGCATCCAGCACCTGCTCGACCTTGGTGGCGGCCACGTCGCGGGAATACACGCCGCAGACGCCTTTGCCGTCGAGGTGGATCTTGAGCATGATCTGGGTGGCCTGCTCCCGGTCCTTGCTGAAAAACTCCTGCAGCACCACGATCACGAACTCCATGGGGGTGTAGTCGTCATTGAGCATGACCACCTGGTACATCTGGGGGGGCTGGGTCTTTTGCGTGCGTCTTTCCAGCACGACCGAACCGCCGTCATCCCGCGCAGGCCTGGTGACAGGCGGCGCGGTTTTGGGAGAAGGTGGTTTTGTTGCCATGAATTTCATTCTAGCGACCCGCGCGTACCGCTGCCGCAGGAGAAATCTGATGTTCATCCGTTTTTTTTCAAGGCTGCCTTGAGCAATATTCTTGCCAGGCCATATCCGGCCTGGAAAAACACCCTTTGGATGAATATGGAACAGCAGCTTTTCTAGTCATAGACAACCGTTGCGGAGCCTGCTCCGACCTGGGCACTCCAGGCGGCCAGCGCGGCATCGCTGGGATAGAAGCGGCTGCTGTCGGACAGTTGGATCTCGGCGACGGCAGTGGTGCTGCCGGCCGCCCCCTGGGCGGTGCCCGTGCAGCGCAGCCCCATGCGCACGCGCAGGCCGTGCAGCAGGTCGCCCTCGGGCGCCTCCTCCCGGCGCGGCGGAAACTCGCGCAGCAGCCTTTGCACCTCGGGCGCCTTGTCGCTGACCACCACGTGCAGGTATTTGCCGAAGCGCGCGCGCGCGCCCGCCAGGTCCCAGACCTGCTGCACCTTCACGCGCAGGCCACCGCTGAAGTGGTCCAGCTGCAGGCGGCCCATCATCACCACGAACTCGTCCTCCTTGAGCTGGTTCTTGTAGGTGTTGATCAGCGCCTCGTCGGCCGAGGCCTCGATCACCGCCGACTTGTCGTCGAGCTTGAACAGCGCGAGCTTGCCGCGCTGGCCGTTGATGACCCGGAAATCACTGATGATGCCGGCCAGGATCTGCGGCTCGCGGCTGTCCAGCAGCTCGTCGATCTGCGTGCGCACAAAGCGGCGCACCTCGGTGGCCACCTCGTCGAACAAATGGCCCGAGAGGTAGAAGCCCACCGCCGTCTTCTCCAGCGTCAGGCGCTCCTTGATGCCCCAGGGTGTCACGTCCACCAGCTCGGGCTCCTGCGTGCTCGATCCGTGGGCGTCATCGCCCATCATGTCGAACAGGCCGCCCTGGTTCACGTTGGCCAGCGAGGCCGCTGCAAAGTCGAAGGCCCGGTCGATGGAAGCCACCAGCGAGGCCCGGTTGAGGTTGAGCGAATCGAAGGCGCCGGCCTTGATCAGTGCCTCCACCGTGCGCTTGTTCATGCGCGCGCGGTCCACGCGCAGGCAGAAGTCGAACAGGCTCTTGAAGGGGCCCTTGGTGGAGCCGTTGGGCCCCTCGCCGCGCCCTTCGCGCGCCGCCACGATGGCCTCAATGGCCGCCTGCCCACCGCCTTTGACGGCCCCCAGGCCGTAGCGGATGACCTTGTCCGTCACCGGCTCGAAGCGGTACATGCCGCGGTTCACGTCGGGCAGCTCGAAGTTCATGTCGAAGTTCTTGCGCGCGTCCTCGAACAGCACCTTGAGCTTGTCGGTGTCGTCCATTTCCACCGTCATGTTGGCGCAGAAGAACTCGGCCGTGTAGTGCACCTTGAGCCAGCCGGTGTGGTAGGCCAGCAGCGAGTAGGCGGCGGCGTGCGACTTGTTGAAGCCGTAGCCCGCGAACTTCTCCATCAGGTCGAACACCTCGTCGGCCTTGGTCTCGCTGATGTCCTGCTTGGCGGCGCCGGCGCGGAAGATCAGGCGGTGTTCGGCCATCTCCTCGGCCTTCTTCTTGCCCATGGCACGGCGCAGCATGTCGGCACCGCCCAGGCTGTAGCCGCCCAGCACCTGGGCGGTCTGCATCACCTGCTCCTGGTAGACCATGATGCCGTAGGTTTCGGCCAGCACCTTCTCCACCAGCGGGTGCGGGTACTCGACCACTTCCTTGCCGTGCTTGCGGTTCACGAAGCTCGGGATCAGGTCCATGGGGCCCGGGCGGTACAGCGCGTTCAGCGCGATCAGGTCTTCCAGCCGGCTCGGGCGCGCCTCGCGCAGCATGCCCTGCATGCCGCGGCTTTCAAACTGGAACACGGCTTCGGTCTTGCCGTCCGAGAACAGTTTGTAGGTGGGCCCGTCGTCGAGCGGAATGGCCTCGAAGGTGAAGTTCTCCTGGCCCTTGTGGCGCTTCATGATGAACTCGCGCGCAATCTCCAGGATGGTCAGCGTGGCCAGGCCCAGGAAGTCGAACTTCACCAGGCCGATGGCCTCCACGTCGTCCTTGTCGTACTGGCTCACGGCCGATTCGCTGCCGGGCTGCTGGTACAGCGGGCAGAAGTCGGTGAGCTTGCCCGGCGCGATCAGCACGCCCCCGGCGTGCATGCCGATGTTGCGCGTCATGCCTTCGAGCTTTTGCGCCATCTCGATGACGGTCCTGACGTCCTCTTCCTTGGCCACGCGCTCGGCGAGCATGGGTTCGAGCTCCAGCGCGTAGTTGTTCTTGTCGCCCTCCTTCTTGACGGCGGGCGGGTACTGCAGCGTGTAGGACATGCCTGGCTTGCCCGGCACGAGCTTGGAGATGCCGTCGCAGAACATGTAGCTCATGTCCATCACCCGGCCCACGTCGCGGATCGCGGCCTTGGCCGCCAGCGTTCCGAAGGTGGCGATCTGGCTCACGGCGTTCTTGCCGTACTTGTCCTTCACGTAGTCGATCACCCGGTCGCGGTTGGACTGGCAGAAGTCGATGTCGAAGTCGGGCATGGACACCCGCTCGGGGTTCAGGAAACGCTCGAACAGCAGGTTGTATTCGAGCGGGTCGAGGTCGGTGATCTTGAGTGCATAGGCCACCAGCGAGCCGGCACCCGACCCCCGGCCCGGCCCCACGGGGCAGCCGTTTTCCTTGGCCCACTTGATGAAGTCGCCCACGATCAGGAAGTAGCCCGGGAAGCCCATCTTGAGGATGGTGCCGATCTCGAACTCGAGCCGCTCCACATAGCGCGGGCGCTGCGCATCGCGGTCGGCCTCCTTCTTGAAGAGCATCTTCAGCCGCTCCTCCAGCCCTTCGAACGAGGCAAAGCGGAAGAACTCGTCGATGGGCATGCCGTTGGGCGTGGGAAAGTCCGGCAACTGCGGCTTGCCCAGCACCAGCGTCAGGTTGCAGCGCTGGGCGATCTCCACCGTGTTGGCGATGGCCGAAGGGATGTCGGCGAACAGCGCCTGCATCTGGGCCGACGACTTGAAATACTGCTCGCGCGTGAAGCGGCGCACCCGGCGCGGGTTGGCCAGGATCTCGCCCTCGGCGATGCATACGCGCGCCTCATGGGCCTCGTAGCCCTCGGCATCGGCGAACTGCACCGGGTGGGTGGCCACCACGGGCAGGTGCAGGCGGGCCGCCAGTTGCGCGGCGGCCACCACGTGGGCTTCATCGTCCGGCCGGCCGGCGCGCTGCAGCTCGATGTAGAAGCGGTGCGGAAACAGGCCCGCCAGGCGCAGCGCCAGGTCCGCGGCTCCGGCGTCGTCGCCCTTGAGCAGGGCTTGCCCCACGGGGCCGGCCTGGGCACCCGATAGCACGATCAGCCCCTCGGACAGCTCCTGCAGCCATTCCCAGGTGCAGACGGCCAGGTTCTTGACGATGTTGCGCGTCCAGGCTCGGGCCAGCAGTTCCGACAGGCTCAGGTAGCCCTGGCGGTTTTGCACCAGCACGATCATGCGCGAGGGCGCAGAGTTGCCCTCCCCCTCCAGGAAGATTTCGGCGCCCAGCAGGGGCTTGACGCCCTTGCCCCGGGCTTCCTTGTAGAACTTGATGGCGCCGAAGAGGTTGTTGAGATCGGTGATGGCCAGGGCGGGCTGGCCATCGACGGCGGCGGCCTTGGCCACCTCGTCGATGCGGTTGGTGCCGTCGACGACGGAATATTCGGTGTGCAGGCGCAGGTGGACAAACATGGGCTCCATTGTAGAAAGCCCACTGCACCTCGTAACCGAAACGTTTGCGACAGGGGGATTCAAGGGGCAAATGCGGCCGGTACAATGCGCGCTCGGGTTCCCCCCTGGATTGCACCCGGTGACGCCAATGCCCACCGCCCGCCCCCGGGAACATCCCGTTTCCTCTTTTTGCCTGAAAGCTGCTTGCGATGCTTCGTGCCCCACTGCCGTTTATCTCCGCCCTGCTGGCCGCAGGGGTCCTTGCCGGGTGCTCGACCACCACGGAAGACAAGACCGCCAACTGGAGCCCGAACCGCATCTACTCCGAAGCCAAGGACGAAATGAACTCGGGCGGCTACGACAAGGCCGTGCCGCTGTTCGAAAAGCTCGAAGGCCGTGCCGCTGGCACCCCGCTGGCCCAGCAGGCCCAGCTGGACAAGGCCTATGCCCACTTCAAGGCGGGTGAAAAGGCGCAGGCCGTGGCCACGCTCGACCGCTTCATGAAGCTGCACCCGGCCAGCCCCGCGCTGGACTACGCCCTGTACCTCAAGGGCCTGGTCAATTTCAACGACAACCTGGGCCTGTTCTCGTGGCTGTCGCGCCAGGACCTGTCCGAGCGCGACCAGAAGGCGGCCAAGGATTCCTTCGAATCCTTCAGCGAGCTGACCACGCGTTTCCCCGATTCGCGCTATGCCCAGGACGCGCGCCAGCGCATGACCTACATCGTCAACTCGCTGGCCCAGTACGAAGTGCATGTGGCACGCTACTACTACCAGCGCGGTGCCTATGTGGCCGCCATCAGCCGCGCCCAGGTGGCCGTGGCCGACTACCAGGGCGTGCCTGCGGTCGAAGAAGCGCTCTACATCCTGATGCAGTCCTACGACGCCCTGGGCATGGCCCAGCTGCGCGACGACACCCGCCGCGTGATGGACGCTTCGTACCCGCAAAGCGAGTACGTGCGCACCGGGCTCAAGGGCAAGACGGACCCGTGGTGGAAGTTCTGGTAAGCCTCTGAACGGGTCAGTCCGTTGCTGAACGGGCGCCCATCAGATCATCCAGCGCGGCATCGAAATCCTCCGCGGATTCCAGGCGCCGCATGGGCGGCAGCGCGCGCAGCAGCCGCTTGCCATAGCCCATGGTGGCCAGACGCGTGTCGCCGACCACCAGCACCCCGCGGTCCGACTCGCGTCGTATCAGCCGGCCGGCCCCCTGCTTGAGCGCCACTGCCGCCTCGGGCACGGCGTACTGCTGGAATGAACTGCCCCCTGCCTCCTCGATGCGCTGGCTGCGTGCCTCGACCAGCGGATCGCCCGGCGGCGGGAAGGGCAGCTTGTCGATGATGACCAGTTGCAGCGCGTCGCCCGGCACATCGAAGCCCTCCCAGAACGTGGCCGAGGCCACCAGGATGCAGCCCGCCGCTCCATGCCCGCTGCCCTCGCGAAAGCGCTCCATCAGGCGGCGTTTGGGCCACTCGCCCTGTACCAGCACCGACAGCGACTGCCCGTCGCCGAACCGGCGCTGCAAGGCATCACCGATCGTGGCCAGGGCCTTGAGCGTGGTGGTCAGCACCAGGGTGCGCCCGCCGATGCGCGCGGCGGCATCGCCGGCCAGGCGGGCAATGGCGGCGCTGTGGGCCGGGTCGGCCGGCTTGGGCAGGTGGCGCGGCACGTACAGCGCGGCCTGCGTGGCGTAGTCGAAGGGGCTGTCCACGCGCAGGATCTCGGCGCCATCCAGGCCGCAGCGCTCGACGAACCAGGTCAGCCCCTCGTCGGCGCCCAGGGTAGCCGAGGTGAAGATCCAGGCGCGTTCGCGCTCGCCCTCGGGGTCGGGCCATTCATCGTCACGCGCGCTGTGGGTGGGCTGGGTCAGCAGGCGGGTGCGCATGGCATGCGAGATATCGAGCGGCGACTCCACCAGCCGCACCTGGGTGCTCCCCAGGTCGATCCAGCGCACCGCGTCCTGGCCGCAGGGCCCGCCGAACCGCGCCAGCCGGGCCAGCAACTCGGTGCTGCGTTCGTACAGGCGCTCCAGGTCGGGGGCGGTCTCGCTGAGCTGGTCGAGCGCCTCCTGGGCCTGGGCGCAGGCGGTCGACAGCCTGCGCAGCGCAGCGCCCCAGGCTTCGCCTTCGGCGCCCTGGGGTGCGGGCCCCGTCCAGCCGCGCTTGCCCTGGGCGCTGGCGCTGCCGCCGGCCATGCGCAGGTCGCCCACGGCCTGCTCCACCCGGCCGGCCAGGACCACCCAGTCGGCCAGACCCCGTGCATGGTGCAGGCCCGCGGCCAGCAGGTCGCGCGCAAAGTCGAGCAATTGGCCCGAAGACAGCTGCAGCCCCAGGAACTGCACGCCGGTCTCGCTGATCTGGTGGGCTTCGTCGAACACCACCACGCGCACCGTGGGCAGCAACTCGGCCACGCCGGATTCGCGCACGGCCATGTCGGCGAAAAAAAGGTGGTGGTTGATCACCACGATATCGGCCGCCAGGGCCTCGCGCCGGGCGATGTTCACATGGCATTCGCGTGCCCGCGGGCAGCTTGCGCCCAGGCAGTTCTCACGCGTGGAGGTCACCAGGGGAATCACCGGCGAGCGCTCGTCCAGGCCGGTGAGCTCTGCCAGGTCGCCGCTGCGCGTGCTGCGCGACCAGTCTTCCACCTTGGCCAGTACGCGCACGACATTACGATCTGTTACCGCGCTGTCCTGCCTTGCCTGCACCATGCGGTGCAGGCACAGGTAACTGGCCCGGCCCTTGAGCAGGGCGGCCCGCACCGGCACGCCCAGAACATCCGCCAGCAGCGGCAGATCGCGCGCGAACAACTGGTCCTGCAGCGCCTTGGTGGCCGTGGAGAGCAGCACGCGCTCGCCGCTGAGCAGGGCGGGAACCAGATAGGAGAAGGTCTTGCCCACGCCGGTACCGGCTTCCACCACCAGCTTGCCACCCTCTTCCATGGTGCGGGCCACGGCGGCCGCCATGCGGGTCTGGCCTTCGCGCGGGCGAAACTGGGCATCCGCCCGCGCCAGCAGCCCGCCGGGCGCGAACACCTCCTGCACCATCTCGGCCAACGGCATCAGGCAGGCTCCCGGGTTTGTAGCAAGCGCTCCATGCGCAGCACGAACGGCTGCCGCAGGGGCAAGAGGTGGATGGATTTCAAAAGGGGGCGCGCGGCAGTCATGGCAAAAATGCCACAGGCGGGCGGATAATACGCGCTCCAGAGCACCCAAACGACTGACAGGCCCGTTGGCACACCCACAATCACCAGCATGACCACCAAAGCGTTCCGCCTTATCGCCTCCACCGGCATCCACAAGGGTGACCGCGAGTACCAGCAAGACCAGGTGGCCCTGATCGCGCACGAACGGCACAACGGCTGTGTCCTGGGGGTCGTGGCCGACGGCATGGGGGGACGCAGCGGCGGCCGCAAGGCGTCCGACCAGGTCATGATGACCGCCCGCCAGCTGTTCGAGCGCTACTCGCCCGAGACCGACGACCCGGCCGCCATGCTCAAGAGCATGGTCGAAGAGGCGCACATCGTCATCCGCCTCACGGCCATCTCGGCCGAGCAGGAGCCGCACAGCACCATCGCCGCCTTCCTGATCAACCCGCGCGGCGACTGCCACTGGGTGCATGCCGGCGACTCGCGCATCTACCACTTCCAGGGCGGGCGCCTGGCGCACCGCACCAGCGACCACTCCTACGTGCAGGCCCTGGTGGACCGGGGCGAGCTGACCGAGGCCGAGGCCAACAACCACCCCCATTCGAACATCCTGGTGGGCTGCCTGGGCACCGAGAGCGACCCGCCCATCACCACCCACATGATTCCCCAGCTGCACCCGGGCGACACGCTCATGGCCTGCAGCGACGGCGTGTGGCACTACTTCTCGCCCACCGAGCTGGCCTCGGTGGTCGAATCGCTCTCGCCGCGCGAGGCCACGGAGTTCCTGATCGAAAAAGCCCGCACCCGGGCACGCGGGGGTGGCGACAACCTGTCGCTGGTCGTCGTGAAGATCGAGGCCCTGGTGGAAGAGAAGAAGACCGTGCAGGGCATGGGCATGGGGATTCATCCGTCCACGGCCACCGTTCCCGCAGGCGCCACCAGCAAAGCCTGATCGGCGGCACAACAGACGCAGGGCTCTGGGCACCACGCACTGCCCTCTCCCCTGGGGGACATGCGCAGCGCAGTCCCAGGCCGGTGCTTCAGGGTGCCGGCGCGGGCAGCGGCGCAGCCGGCTTGCGGCCCGATGCCGCAGCAGCGGCCTGGTCGCGGGCCACGCGGGCGCGGCGCGCCTCGGCGGCCTTCAATTCCTCGGCATGGCGCTCGCGGGCACGGCCCGCACGCTGGGCGGCTTCGGCGGCGCGCTGGGTCTGCTCGGCCTCGCGCTGCTGCATGTCCTGCGCGCGCGGTGTGGGCACCACCGGGGTCTTGGGTGTGCGCGGCGTGCGGGGGGCCTGCACGCGCGGCTGGCCGCGCACGCCGATACCGACTTCCGGGGTCTCCTCCGGTGGCCCGGGTTGGGCGGCCTGCTTTTGCGCAATGCTGCGGCGCCGCTCGGCAGCCTTTTCCTTGCGCTCGGCATCGTTGATCTGCATCTCGCGCGAGCGCAGGCCGGCTTCGGCCTCGCGCGCCCGGTTGCGCTCCACACGCAGGCAGTCTTCCACCGCAAAGAGCTTGTAGCACTCGGTCTCGGCCGCCAGGCGCCGGGCGGCCACGGCCTTGCGCTCGTCCGCGATGTGCGCGCGTTCGGCGGCCCGGTGGGCATGGGCTGCCTTGCGCTCGGCCGACTCGGGCTCGGCTGCGGCCTGGGCCAGGGCATGCGAGGCCATGCCCATCTGCGCCAGCAGGCACAGTGCAGGGAGGATGAGGAGCTGCCGCATTGTCCTGGTCTTCATGTCAAGCCTGTATCCACCATGCGGCGCTCGAGCGCCAGAAATTCCTTGGACTGCATCTCGTTCAGGCGCGACACCGTGCGCGGGAACTCGTGTGCCAGGGGACCTTCCGTGTACAACGCCTCGGGCGGCACCGCCGCCGACATGATGAGCTTCACGCGCCGGTCGTACAGCACGTCCACCAGCCAGGTGAAGCGCCGCGCCGGTGAGGCCATGGCCACCGGCAGGTAGGGTACATCGGACAGCAGCACGGTGTGGAACTGCGTGGCGATCTCCAGGTAGTCGTTCTGCGAACGCGGCCCGCCGCAGAGTTCACGAAAATCGAACCATACCACCCCGCCAGCCTTGCGCTTGGCGCGGATCTCGCGTGCCTCGATGTGCAGCACCGGGTCTTCGTCGTGCACCTCGGCCAGCTGGTTGAAGGCCTCGTTCATCTGCGCATCGGCATCGGGCCCCAGGGGCGTGTGGTAGAGCTTGACCTGCTCCATGGTGCGGCGCCGGTAGTCGGTGCCGTTGTCCACGTTCACCACCTCCAGCCGCTCATTGAGCAGCGCGATGGCGGGCAGGATGCGGTCGCGGTGCAGGCCGCCCGGGTACAGGTCGTCAGGCTTGAAGTTGGAGGTGGTGACAAAGCCCACGCCGTTCTCGAACAGCGACGCCAGCAGGCGGTGCAGGATCATCGCGTCGGTGATGTCCGCCACGTGGAATTCGTCGAAGCAGATGAGCTTGTAGCGCTTGGAAATGCGCTCGCCCAGTACATCCAGCGGGTTCTGCGTGCCCTGCAGGCCCGCCAGCTCGCGGTGCACCTCGCGCATGAACTCGTGGAAATGCAGGCGCACCTTGCGTTTCAAGGGCACGGCGTCGAAGAAGCATTCCATGAGGAAGCTCTTGCCGCGCCCCACCCCGCCGTACATGTAGACGCCGCGCGGGATGTCCGGGCGGTTGATGAGCTTCTTGAACGCGTTGGAGCGGCGCTCCTTGTAGGTGGCCCACTCGTCGGCGCAACGCTGCAGCGCGTCCACGGCGCGCAGCTGTGCAGGGTCGCTCTGGAAGCCCTTGGCTTCGAGTTCGGCCAGGTAGGTCTGTTTGACAGTCACTGTGCGCTCGCCCAGATGGAATGGATGGATAGATAAGGCACAAGGCGCCGACACCCTTTGCAGGGCGACGGCGCCATCATTCTCCGGCAGGCGGAGATCAGAAGTTCAGCGTGCGCTTGTCCACGGCCAGGGCCGCTTCCTTGGTGGCTTCGCTCAGGCTGGGGTGGGCGTGGCAGATGCGCGCGATGTCTTCGCTGCTGGCCTTGAACTCCATGGCCACGACGGCCTCGGAGATCAGCTCGCTGGCCTGCGGGCCGACGATGTGTACGCCCAGGATTTCATCGGTGTCGGCATCGGCCAGCATCTTCACCATGCCGGTGGTGTCGCCCAGCGCGCGTGCGCGGCCGTTGGCCAGGAACGGGAAGCTGCCGGCCTTGTACTTGACGCCGTCGGCCTTGAGCTGCTGCTCGGTGCGGCCCACCCAGGCGATCTCGGGGCTGGTGTAGATGACCCAGGGCACGGTGTTGAAGTTCACGTGGCCATGCTGGCCGGCAATGCGCTCGGCCACGGCAACGCCTTCTTCCTCGGCCTTGTGCGCCAGCATCGGGCCGCGCACCACATCACCCACTGCCCACACGCCGGGCAGGTTGGTCTTGCAGTCGGCATCGACCACGATGGCGCCGCGCTCGTCCAGGGCCAGGCCCACGGCTTCGGTGTTCAGGCCGATGGTGTTGGGCACGCGGCCGATGGAGACGATGAGCTTGTCCACGTCCAGCGCCTGGGCTTCGCCCTTGGCGTTGGTGTAGGCGATGCTCACGCCCTTCTTGCCGGTCTTGATCTCGCCGACCTTCACACCGAGCTCGATCTTCAGGCCCTGCTTGTCGAAGGCCTTTTTGGCTTCCTTGGCGATCTGCTCGTCCACCGCGCCCAGGAAGGTGGGCAGGCCTTCGAGGATGGTGACTTCGGCACCCAGGCGGCGCCACACCGAGCCCATTTCCAGGCCGATCACGCCCGAGCCGATGAGGCCCAGCTTCTTGGGCACGGCGCCCACGCGCAGCGCGCCGTCGTTGGACAGCACGAACTCTTCGTCGAACGGCGTGCCAGGCAGCGCACGGGCGTTGGAGCCGGTGGCGATGATGATCTGCTTGCCCGTGATCGACTCTTCGGCGGCGCCGGCCACCTTGATCTCGTAGCCACCTTCGGCGGCCTTCACGAACGAGCCGCGGCCGTGGAAGAAGCTGACCTTGTTCTTCTTGAACAGGTACAGGATGCCGTCGTTGTTCTGCTTCACGACGGTGTCCTTGCGGGCCAGCATCTTGGCCACGTCCATCTTCACGCCGGTGGCCGTGATGCCGTGCTCGGCAAAGTGCTTGTTGGCGTGCTCGAAGTGCTCGGACGATTGCAGCAGTGCCTTGGACGGGATGCAGCCCACGTTGGTGCAGGTGCCGCCCGGTGCGGGGCCGCCCTTGTCGTTCTTCCACTCGTCGATGCAGGCCACGTTGAAGCCCAGCTGGGCGGCGCGGATGGCGGCAATGTAGCCGCCAGGGCCGCCACCGATGACGATCACGTCGAATTGTTTGCTCATGTCGGTCTCAATCACTTGTTCATTGGAAAAAAGACCCACCGGCGGGCCTGGCACAAGCCAGTCGCACATGTGGGTCAATACGATGCATATGAAGGGCGCTATGCGCCAACCCCATCAGCCTACGAGACGCGCTGGGCCCTGCCAGCGACCGCCGCGCAAGGGCCGCCCCGCCGCGCTGGCGGTGTCCCCCTTCCCGAATTGCGCAGCAATTCGAGGAGAAGGGGGAAGGCGCGAAGCGACTCAGGGGGTTGTCGCCTCATTCTTCAGATGTCGAACAGCAGGCGCGATGGGTCTTCCAGCGCTTCCTTCATGGCCACCAGGCCCAGCACGGCTTCGCGGCCGTCGATGATGCGGTGGTCATAGGACATGGCCAGGTAATTCATCGGGCGGATCACGATCTGGCCGTTCTCCACCACGGCGCGGTCCTTGGTGGCGTGTACGCCCAGGATGGCCGACTGCGGCGGGTTGATGATGGGCGTGGACAGCATGGAGCCGAAGGTGCCGCCGTTGCTGATCGAGAACGTGCCACCGGTCATCTCTTCAATGCCCAGCTTGCCGTCCTTGGCCTTCTGGCCGAATTCGGCGATCTTCTTCTCGATGTCGGCAAAGCTCATCTGGTCTGCGTTGCGCAGGATGGGCACCACCAGGCCACGGGGCGAACCCACGGCGATACCGATGTCGAAGAAGCCGTGGTAGACGATGTCGTTGCCATCGACCGAGGCATTGAGCACGGGGTACTTCTTCAAGGCATGCACGGCCGCCTTCACGAAGAAGCTCATGAAGCCGATCTTCACGCCGTGTTCCTTGGTGAATGCGTCCTGGAACTTCTTGCGCATGTCCATCACCGGGGCCATGTTCACTTCGTTGAACGTGGTCAGGATGGCGTTGGTCGATTGCGACTGCAGCAGGCGCTCGGCCACGCGGGCGCGCAGGCGGCTCATGGGCACGCGCTGCTCGGGGCGACCGCTCAGGTCTTCCTTGGCGGCCGGTGCCGACACCTGGGGCAGTGCCTTGGTGGGCACGCCCGTGGGGATGGCGCTCGGGGCTGCCACAGCAGCCTTGGCGGCACCACCAGCACCACCGGCGACCGCGCCGAGCACGTCGCCCTTGGTCACGCGGCCATCCTTGCCCGTGCCGGCCACAGCCGATGCGGACAGGTTGTTCTCGGCCAGCAGCTTGGCAGCCGCAGGCATGGCCACGTCGCCCTTGGAACCACCGGTAGCCGCTGGTGCGGCTGCAGGGGCCGAGGCCGTGGCAGCAGCGGGGGCTGCCGCAGCGGCGGCGGCGGGAGCAGCTGCGCCGGCCTTGCCTTCGGTGTCGATCTTGGCGATGAGCTGCTCGGCCACGACGGTGGCGCCGTCGCCCTGCACGATTTCAACCAGCACGCCAGCCGAGGGGGCAGGCACTTCCAGCACGACCTTGTCGGTTTCGATCTCGATCAGGATCTCGTCCACTGCGACCGCTTCACCGGCCTTCTTCTTCCAGGTGAGCATGGTGGCTTCTGCCACGGACTCGGACAGCTGGGGGACTTTGACTTCTACGATAGCCATATCAATTCTTTCGGAATGGGGTTCTGTTCTGTGTTTGGGGTTGCCGGCCTTACTTGGTCAGGACAAAACCCTTGAGCTTGCCAAACGCGCCATCCACCAGCGCCTTTTGCTGTTCCTGGTGCAGGTGCGAGTAGCCGACGGCAGGCGATGCGGACGCCGCGCGGCCGGAGTAGCCCAGCTTCTGGCCGTCGAGCATGTTCTCGTGGATGTAGTGCTGCACGAAGAACCAGGCACCCTGGTTCTGTGGCTCGTCCTGGCACCACACCACGTCCGTGGCGTTGGGGAAGCGCTTGAGTTCGTTGGCGAAGGCCTTGTGCGGGAACGGGTAGAGCTGTTCGACGCGGATGATGGCCACGTCGTCGTCTTCGCGCTCGGTGCGCTTCTTGACCAGGTCGTAGTAGACCTTGCCCGAGCAGGCGATCACGCGCTTGACCTTGGCGGCCTTCTTCACGATGGCTTCGTCCTGCTCCGGGATCACCGTCTGGAAGCTGCCCTTGGTGAACTCGGACAGCGGCGAGGTGGCGTCCTTGTTGCGCAGCAGCGACTTGGGCGTCATGATGATCAGCGGCTTGCGCAGATCGCGCACCATCTGGCGGCGCAGGATGTGGAAGATCTGGCTGGCCGTGGTGGGTTGCACCACCTGCATGTTGGCATCGGCCGACAGTTGCATGAAGCGCTCCAGGCGCGCCGAGCTGTGCTCCGGGCCCTGGCCTTCGTAGCCGTGCGGCAGCATCAGCGTGATGCCGTTGACACGGCCCCACTTGACTTCACCGGAGGCGATGAACTGGTCGATCACGACCTGCGCGCCGTTGGCGAAGTCGCCGAACTGGGCTTCCCAGATCACCAGGGTGTTGGGGTCGTTGGATGCGTAGCCGTATTCGAAGCCCAGCACCGCCTCTTCGGACAGGATGGAGTCGATGACGACGAACGGAGCCTGGTTCTCGCTCACGTTCTGCAGCGGCACATAGGTGCCGATGTCCCACTTCTCGCGCTTTTGGTCATGGATGACCGAGTGGCGGTGCGTGAACGTGCCGCGGCCGCAGTCTTCACCCGACAGGCGCACCGGGAAGCCGCTGGCCACCAGGGAGGCAAACGCCATGTGCTCGCCCATGCCCCAGTCCACGGGGATGTCGCCACGGCCCATGGCGGCGCGGTCGTCGTACACCTTCTTGACCAGTTGGTGCGGCGTCACGCCTTCGGGGATCGTGGTGATCTTTTCGGACAGGCGCTTCCACTCGGCCAGAGGGATGGCGGTGTCGCCCGCGTCGGTCCACTTCTTGCCCAGGAACGGGCTCCAGTCCACGGCGTACTTGCTCTTGAAGTTGGTCAGCACCGGATCGACCGTGTGCTTGCCGGCGTCCATGGCGGCGCGGTAGGCCTTGACCATGTCGTCGCCCAGGGTCTCGCCCAGGCCTTGTGCGGCCAGCTTGTCGGCGTACAGCTTGCGCGTGCCGGGGTGCTGGCCAATCTTCTTGTACATCAGCGGCTGGGTCAGGGCAGGCGTGTCCTGCTCGTTGTGGCCCAGCTTGCGGAAGCAGATGATGTCCACGACCACGTCCTTCTGGAATTCCATGCGGAATTCGAGGGCCAGCTGGGTGGCCAGCACCACGGCTTCGGGATCGTCGCCATTCACGTGCAGCACGGGCGACTCGATCATCTTCACGATGTCGGTGCAGTACAGCGTCGAGCGTGCGTCGCGCGGATCGGAGGTGGTGAAACCGATCTGGTTGTTGATGATGATGTGCACCGTGCCGCCCGTGGAGTAGCCACGGGTCTGGGCCAGCGCCAGGGTTTCCTGGTTCACGCCCTGGCCGGCAAAGGCCGCGTCGCCATGCACCAGCACGGGCAGCACCTGCTTGCCCAGCGGGTCGGCACGGCGGTCCATGCGGGCGCGCACCGAGCCTTCGACCACGGGGTTCACGATTTCCAGGTGCGAGGGGTTGAACGCCAGCGACAGGTGGACCGGGCCGCCGGGGGTGGTCACGTCGGAGCTGAAACCCTGGTGGTACTTCACGTCACCCGAGGGCAGCTCTTCGGGTGCGGTGTGATCGAACTCGGCGAACAGGTCCGCAGGCATCTTGCCCAGGGAGTTGACGAGCACGTTCAGGCGGCCGCGGTGGGCCATGCCGATCACGATTTCCTGCACGCCCTTGGCGCCGGCGGACTGGATCAGCTCGTCCATCGCGGCGATGAAGCTTTCGCCCCCTTCCAGGGAGAAACGCTTCTGGCCAACGTACTTGGTGTGCAGGAAGCGCTCCAGGCCTTCGGCGGCCGTCAGGCGGTCGAGGATCTGCTTTTTCTTCTCGGCACCGAAGCTGGGCTTGCTGCGGATGGTTTCCAGCTTTTCCTGCCACCAGCGCTTCTGGTTCTGGTCGGTGGCGTACATGTACTCGGCACCGATGGAGCCGCAGTAGGTTTCGCGCAGGGCATTGATCAGCTCGCGCAGCGGCAGGGATTCCTTGCCGAAGAAGGTGTTGCTGATGTTGAAGACGGTTTCCTGGTCTGCGTCGCTGAAGCCGTAGAACGAGGCTTCGAGTTCGGGGATCGCAGGGCGCTCGGTGCGCTTCAGGGGATCGAGGTCGGCCCAGCGCTGGCCCACGTTGCGGTAGGCGGCGATCAGCTGCTGTACGGCGGTGCGCTTGCGGCCCAGTTCCGAATCGGCACCGGTGGCGACGACGACCTTGGTGCCGCCCTGCTTTGCGCGCTCGGCGAAGGCATTGACGACGGGAAGGTGGGGGACGTCCTTGGCATTGGAGCCATCGACGGCAGGCACGTGCTGCAATGCGTCGAAGTACTCGCGCCAGGTGTCAGGCACGCTGCCGGGGTTGGCGAGATAGTTCTCGTACATCTCTTCGACATAGGGCGCATTGCCGCCGAAGAGGTAGGTGTTGCCTTGGTAGGCTTGATAGACGGACGTCGTATCGCTCATATTCCGCTGACCTCCGCTTCCCTGAGGGAAGCATTAGCTGGTTGAGAAACCTTCCGCGGCACGGCTGGACCGGTTGGCGGATGCGACTGTGGCTGGGGAAGGGCCTTGGTACGGGCTGCATTGTGCCACTGATCTGCGTCAAGGCCCAAAAGCACGGGCCATATGTATCCGGGCCCCATGGAAATGCAGGGCGCCGCAGCACCTCGCGTACATTGCGGGTACACGCGATAGGGCGGGTATACGTTCTCAACAGGTTCCAATGAGCCCCAACACACTCCAAGACAAGACTTTCCTGCTGCTACTGGTGCTGGTCACCGTGGCCTTCGGCGCCATCCTCTGGCAGTTCCACGGTGCGGTGTTCTGGGGCATGGTGCTGGCCATCCTGTTCGCACCGCTGCACCGCAAGGTGCTGCGGCGCCTGCGCCCGCGCACCAACCTGGCGGCCCTGGTCACGCTGGGGCTGTGCCTGGTGATCGTGATCCTGCCGGTGGCCTTCCTCACCATCTCGCTGGTCCAGGAGGCCACGGCCATCTATGAGCGCACGCGCTCGGGGCAGCTCAACTTCGGCCTGTACTTCCAGCAGGTCATCGCCGCCATGCCCCAGTGGGCAGTCAACCTGCTGGACCGCTTCAACCTGACCTCGGTGGCACAGCTCCAGGAGCGGCTGTCGTCCGTGGCCGTGCAGGCCAGCCAGTTCATCGCCACCCAGGCGGTCAGCATCGGCCAGAACACGCTGGAGTTCCTCGTGGGCTTTGGCATCATGCTGTACCTGCTGTTCTTTTTGCTGCGCGATGGCGCGGCACTGGGCGCGCGCATCGGCCGCGCCATCCCCCTCGAGACCGAGCACAAGCGCCAGCTGGTCACCAAGTTCACCACCGTGATCCGCGCCACCGTCAAGGGCAACATCGTGGTCGCCGCCTCGCAGGGCGCCCTGGGCGGGCTGATCTTCTGGATTCTGGGCATCCAGGGCCCCGTGCTCTGGGGCGTGCTGATGGCCTTTCTGTCGCTGCTGCCCGCCGTGGGCGCAGGCCTCATCTGGCTGCCCGTGGCCATCTACTTCCTGGCCACCGGCGCCGTGTGGCAGGGTGTCGTGCTGATCGCCTACGGCATCGGCGTCATCGGCCTGGTGGACAACGTCCTGCGCCCCATCCTGGTCGGCAAGGACACCAAGATGCCGGACTACGTGGTGCTGATCTCCACCCTGGGCGGGCTGGGCTTGTTCGGCCTGACGGGCTTCGTCATCGGCCCGGTGATCGCGGCGCTGTTCATGGCGACCTGGGATCTGTTCTCGCCGGAGCCGGACCAGATCCACCGCGATCCGAGCTGACCCTGTGCCGGGGAGACCCATACGGACTTGCATTTGACCGTATAGCTAGGCGGGAAGCCGCAGACAGTGCTGTAGCACGGCAAGGCGAACCAACGACGCTAGACGGTCGAAGGCAAATCCGTATCACATCACCCGCACGCCCAGCTCGCTGACCAGCGCCGCCGCCTGGTCCTGCGAAATCACGGCCCCCTTGAAAAACTGCGCGACATTGGCGATGCGCAGCCCCGCCAGGTCCACCGCGCGCAGGTCGGCGCCGTCGAAGCGGGCGTTCTTGAGGTTGGCGTCGCGCAGGCTACCGCCTTCGAACACCGCATCGCGAAAATCGCAGCCGCCCAGGTCGGCGTCCGACAGATCCAGTTGGCCAATGGTCTGCTTGCGAAACGACATGCCGCGCAGATCCGCACCCACCAGCAGCGAATCGTGAAATGCGAGGCCCAGCGTGTGCGCCTCGCGAAAGCCCGCGCCGGTGAGCTTGACCTCGGCAAACACCGTGGAGCCGAGCTTGCTGCGCACCCAGCTGGTGTTGTTCAGGTCGCAGCGGTACCAGCGCGCATCGGTCAGGTCCGCCAGGTGGAAGTTGGCCAGCCCGGCCCGGCAGCCCAGCCAGCGGCTGTCGGTGAGGTTCGATTTTTCAAAAGACGCCTCGGCCAGCACGCACTCGGTGAACTGCACCCCGCGCAACTCCAGCCGCGACAGGTCTGCCCTCTCGAAGTCGCATTGCTCGAAGTGCAGTGGCCCTGGCCCACGCTCCAACAGGGCCAGCACATCCGCCCGCGACAGGGTCTGGCCCGTGATGGGCGGCACCGCAGGCAATGTGGCGGACGACGAAGAGCAGGTATAGGAGGCGGTCATGGCATCACCAGGAAAAGCGGGAGAAAGAGAGCGTGCTCAGTGGCCGACGCTCTTGGAAAACAGGTTCACGACCAGCACCCCTGCAATGATCATGCCCAGGCCGATCACCGCTGGCAGGTCAAGCTTCTGCCCGTAGACCACCCAGCCCACGGCCGAGATCAGCACGATGCCCACGCCCGACCAGATGGCATAGGCAATGCCCACGGGAAGGGTCTTGAGCGTGAGCGACAGCAGGTAGAACGACAGGCTGTAGGTGACCACCGTGATGGCGCTGGGCCCCAGGCGCGTGAAGCCCTCGGAGGCCTTGAGCGCCGAGGTGCCGATCACCTCGGAGACGATGGCAATGCCCAGCAATGCGTAGGCGGTGGTGAGATTCATCGGGTACTCGCGTTTCAACAGGGGAATCAGTTACACAGGTCCAACAGGGTTTTCAGCACGCGGGCCTTGCGCGCTTCGTCCATCGGGTACACATCGAGCATCTGGCTGAACCAGTAGCCGTCGGCCGCCATGCGGCAGGCCAGCAGGCGGTCGGCCACCTGCGGGTCATCGCCATCCTGCGCAAGGGCGGCCTGCATCGTGGCGCTCCACTGCTCCCGGCAGTGGGGCAAGGTCAGCGCCAGCAGGCCGATGGCGCGCTGGGCCTCCACCCGGTTGCAATCAGTGCCTTCGTCGAACGCCGTGCGGATGTAGGCCCGGGCATGCCGGCCCGGCCTGCCCTCCTCCTCCCGGGCCAGTGCCTGGGCATAGCCTTGCTGGAATTCTTCGAACAACTGGTCACTCAGCGCATCGAGCAGCGCCTGCTTGCTGCGAAAGTGGTGCTGCAGCCCACCCTTGGTCACCCCGGCGCGGGCCGAGACGGCATCGAGCGTGACGGCATGGGGCCCCTGCTCGACCAGTAGCGTGCGCACCACGGCCAGCAACTGGCTGCGAACCAGTTCAGGGTGCTTCTGGCGGCGGTGGGCTTCGGTCATGACAGCTAACAAACCATCTGGATGGATTGTTTATTGTAGCGCACCTCCATGCTGCAAACCTGCCGACCCGAGATGCCGGACCGGCAGATCCCTTTGCATCAGCTATTCACCTGCGCCCACAGCTTCTCCAGCCGTTTCACACTCACCGGCTGCGGCGTGCGCAGCTCCTGCGCGAAGAAGCTCACGCGCAGTTCCTCCAGAAGCCAGCGCAGCTCCTGCATGCGGCTGTCCACCTGGCCCTTGCGTTCGGCCACCAGTCGCCAGTAGCGCTGCTCCTGCGGGCGCAACTCGGCCAGCTTGGCGGCGTCGCGCGCAGGGTCGGCGCGGTACTTGTCCAGGCGCAGGGTGATGGCCTTGAGGTAGCGCGCGTAGTGGGCCAGTTGCGTCCAGGGCGCGATGGCGATGAAGTTCTTGGGCATCAGGCGGGCCAGTTGCTGCTGGGCGTCCTGCGTGGCCTCGGGGGCGTTCTTGGTGTCCTTGATCTTGCGCGCGGCCGCTGCGAACTCGATGAGGATGGTGCCCGCCAGGCGCGCCACCTCGTTGGCGATCAGGGTCAGGCGACCCCTGCCCTCCTCCAGCCGGCGCTTGAAGGCGTACTCGTCGGTGGGCAGCGGGTCGAGCAGGAAGGCGCGGTCCAGCGCCACGTCGATGACCTGGCTGCGCAGTTCCTCCTGTGTGCCGCCGCCGGTGCCATCGGCGTTGCGGCCCACCTGCATGTAGGCCACGGCCATCTTCTGCAGGTCGGGGATGTTCTTTTCGAGGTACTTGAGCGCATCCTTGATCTGCAGCGCGAACAGGCGGCGCAGGCCGGCGCGGTGCTTGGCAGCGGCCACCTCGGGCTCGTCGAAGACCTCGATGGTCACCGCGTCGCCGCCGTCGATCAGGGCCGGAAAGCCGATCAGCGTCTGCCCGGCCTTCTTGATCTCCATCAGCTCGGGCAGCTCGCCGAAGGTCCAGGCGGTGTAGCGCTGGCCTGCAGGTGCAGCGGGCTTGGCTGTTGGCTGTGCCGGCGCCGGGGGCTGCCCTTTGCCCGATGCCGGGGCCGCAGCAGACTCGCTTTTGGCTGCAGGCGCCGGTACTTCTGGCTGCGGCGGCACACCTGCGGCCAGCTTGAGCCCTGCCAGCGCCTGGAAGGCGCCGCGCGCTTTGGCGCCCCATTCGGCCTTCAAGGCGCCCAGGTTGCGGCCATGGCCGAGCTGGCGGCCGTGCTCGTCCACCACGCGGAAGTTCATGAACAGGTGCGGGCTCAGCATGTCGAGCTTGAAGTCGGCGCGCTTCACGTCCAGCGAGGTCTCGTCGCGCACCTGCTTGAGCAGCACGTCGGTCAGGCTGCCCAGGCCGAAGCGCTCGGGCGTGCCCAGCAGGCCGGCCAGGCGCGTGGCGTTCTCGGGCAGCGGCACGAAGCGGCTGCGCGGGCGCTGGTGCAGGCTCTTGAGCAGGGCCTGGATCTTGTCCTTGAGCATGCCGGGCACCAGCCACTCGCAGCGCTCGTCGTTCACCTGGTTGAGCACGAACAGCGGTATGGTCACGGTGACGCCGTCGCGCGCGTCGCCGGGCTCGTGCAGGTAGGTGGCGGTGCAGTCCACGCCGCCCAGGCGCACCGTCTTGGGAAAGGCGTTGCTGGTGATGCCTGCCGCCTCGTGGCGCATGAGTTCTTCGCGCGTGAGCTTGAGCAGCTCGGGCTGCTGGCGCGAGGCCTCGCGGTACCAGGCCTCGAAACCGTGGCCGCTGCACACGTCGGGCG
Source organism: Acidovorax sp. AC410 (assembly GCF_979253235.1). Lineage (NCBI taxonomy): Bacteria > Pseudomonadati > Pseudomonadota > Betaproteobacteria > Burkholderiales > Comamonadaceae > Acidovorax > Acidovorax sp. AC410. Next base: position 5,492,153 of record NZ_CEEDCG010000001.1, on the reverse strand, counting down.
GCAGCTGCTGGTCGTAGAAGGCGTAGATCAGCTCGTCGTCCACCAGCACGTCCTGGCGGCGCGACTTGTGCTCCAGCTCCTCCACCTTGGCGATGAGCTTCTGGTTGGCGGCCAGGAAGGGCAGCTTGCTCTCCCAGTTGCCGCCCACCAGCGCTTCGCGGATGAAGATCTCGCGTGCCGCATGCGGGTCGATCTTGCCGAAATTGATGCGCCGGCCGTTGTAGACCACCAGGCCGTAGAGCGTGGCGCGTTCCAGCGCCGTGACTTCGGCCGACTTCTTCTCCCAGTGCGGGTCGAGCAGTTGCTTCCTGAGCAGGTGGCCGCCCACCTCTTCGAGCCACTGCGGCTCGATGGCGGCGATGCCCCGCCCGAACAGGCGCGTGGTCTCCACCAGCTCGGCCGCCACGATCCAGCGGCCGGGCTTCTTGGACAGGTGGGCGCCCGGGTGCTTGTAGAACTTGATGCCGCGCGCGCCCAGGTACCAGTCTTCCTCTTCGCCCTTGGCGCCGACGTTGCCCAGCAGGCCCGCCAGCATCGACAGGTGCAGCTGCTCGTAGCTTGCGGGCTGGCTGTTGATGGCCCACTTGTGCTCGGCCACCACGGTGAGCAACTGGGTGTGGATGTCGCGCCACTCGCGCAGGCGGCGGATGCTGATGAAGTTCTGCCGCAGCAACTGCTCGTACTGGCGATTGCTCAGCTTGTGCGTGGGCGTGTGCGTCTCGGCATTCGCCACGGCAGGCGCGGGGGCGACCGCCGCCACCGTGCGCTGGGCCACCGGCAGAAAGGCCTGCGAGGGCGCACGCTGGTTGGCCATGGCTTTCTGCGCACGGGCCGACGGCAGCGTGGGCGCCCCGCCCCGGGCCTCGTTGATCCATTTCCACAGCTTGAGGTAGCCGCTGAATTCGCTTTTCTCGTCGTCGAACTTGGCATGCGCCTGGTCGGCCTGCTGCTGGGCCTCCAGCGGGCGGTCGCGCACATCCTGCACGCTCAGGGCGCTGGCGATCACCAGCACCTCGTCCAGCGCCTTGCGGTCGCGCGCCTCCAGAATCATGCGGCCCACGCGCGGGTCGAGCGGCAGGCGCGACAACTCCACGCCCATGGGCGTGAGCTCGTTGGCCTCGTCCACCGCGCCCAACTCGCCCAGCAACTGGTAGCCGTCGGCGATGGCGCGGCCCGAGGGCGCTTCGATGAAGGGGAACTGCACCACGTCACCCAGGTGCAGCGACTTCATGCGCAGAATGACGCCGGCGAGCGAGCTGCGCAGGATTTCCGGGTCGGTAAAGCGCGGGCGGGCGTTGAAGTCGGCCTCGTCGTACAGGCGGATGCAGATGCCGTTGGCCACCCGGCCGCAGCGGCCGGCGCGCTGGTTGGCCGCTGCCTGGCTGATGGGCTCGACCAGCAGTTGCTCCACCTTGCTGCGAAAGCTGTAGCGCTTGACGCGGGCCGTGCCGGCGTCGATCACGTAGCGGATGCCCGGCACCGTGAGCGAGGTCTCGGCCACGTTGGTGGCCAGCACCAGGCGGCGGCCGGTGTGGCCGTCGAAGATGCGGTCCTGCTCGGCCTGCGACAGGCGGGCGAACAGGGGCAGCACCTCGGCATTGCGCATCACGGGCTGGTGGGCCAGGTGCTTGCGCAGGTGGTCGGCCGCCTCGCGGATCTCGCGCTCGCCGGGCAGAAAGATCAGGATGTCGCCTGCGGCATTGCCCTGCCAGAGTTCGTCCACGCCGTCTGCGATGGCTTCGTTGAGGCCGTAGTCGCGCGTGTCCTCGAACGGCCGCCAGCGCTGCTCCACCGGGAAGGTGCGGCCGGACACATAAATGATCGGCGCCGGCCCCTTGGCCGACTCGAAGTGCTTGGCAAACCGGTCCGCATCGATGGTGGCCGAAGTCACCACCACCTTCAGGTCCGGCCGGCGCGGCAGGATCTGGCGGATGTAGCCCAGCAGGAAGTCGATGTTCAGGCTGCGCTCATGCGCCTCATCGATGATGATGGTGTCGTAGGCCTTGAGCAGTGGGTCGGTCTGCGTCTCGGCCAGCAAAATGCCGTCCGTCATGAGCTTGACCGAGGCGTCGCGCGAAAGCCGGTCCTGAAAGCGCACCTTGAAGCCCACCACGTCGCCCAGCGGCGTCTTGAGCTCTTCGGCGATGCGCTTGGCCACGCTGCTGGCCGCAATGCGGCGCGGCTGGGTGTGGCCGATCAGCTGGCCCTTCTGCCCTGCCGGCGCATTGCACTTGCCCCGGCCCAGGGCCAGCGCGATCTTGGGCAACTGCGTGGTCTTGCCCGAGCCGGTTTCGCCGCAGACGATGACGACCTGGTGCTGGCGGATGGCCGCCATGATCTCGTCGCGCTTGCCCGAGACGGGCAGGGATTCGGGGAACTCGATGTGCAGCTTGGCAGGGGGCCTGGCGGGCGGGACGGGTTTGGCGGGCTGGACGGGCTGGGAAATGGGAGGCGTGGAGTCGGTCATGAAGCCCGCATTATCCGAGGCTGGGCGTTGGCCTTGTGCAACACCGGCCATGCGCGAGCGGCCAGGGGGTACGCGGCCGCCCCATCGGGCCGCTATTTCTGTGTGAAACGACCGCCGGACCGGGCGATTTTCAGGATGTAATCACCCCATCACCATCCGGCCCTGTCGTCCCGCCGCGCGCCCCCTCTCCTACCCAGAATGCCCCCGCAGACATCTGCCTCCCTGCTCTCCCTGGACGAACGCCTCCCCACGCCATCGCGCCGCGCATGGCTGGCCTGGACCGGCACCGCGGCCCTGGCGCCCTGGCTGCCCGGCTGCGGCGGCAGCGGCGCCCCCGCGCCCAACCTGGATGCCACCATGGCCTGGGGCCGCCGCCAGATCCGCCAGGCCATGCAGGCCAGCGAGACACGGGCCGCCTCGATTGCGATGATGTATGGCGACCGCATCGTCTGGCAGGAGGCCTTCGGGGTGCTGCGCGATACCTCTGCCAACCCGGCCGCCCCGGCCGCCCCCGCCACGCCCGAAACCCGGTTCAACGTCGGCTCGGTCAGCAAGGTGCTCGCGGCGCTGGCCGTGATGATCCTCGTGGACCGCCAGCTGGTGCAGCTCGATGCGCCGGTGGTGCGCTACCTGCCGCAGTTCAGCATGCTCTCGCCCGGCTACCGCGACATCACGGTGCGGCACCTGCTGAGCCACGCCTCGGGGCTGCCCGGCACCTACCTGCGCAACATGTTCGCGTTTGCCCCGCTTGCGGGGTATGCGGCCGGGGTGGAGGCCGCGCTGGCCGACATGCACCTCAAGCACGCCCCCGGGGCCATGGCGGTCTACTGCAATGATGGCTTCACCCTGGTCGAGCGCATCGTGCAGGCCGTCACGGGCCAGAGCTACCCGGCCTTCGTGCAGTCCGCCATCCTCACCCCGCTCAGCATGGGCCGCTCGGGCTTCACGCTGCAGCCCCTGCCCGAAGGCAGCTTCGCGCCGGGCTACATCGGCCAGGCCCGGCAAGGCCAGGAGTTCGTGATGGGCTACGCCACGAGCGGGCTGTGTACCACCCCCGGCGACATGATGCGGCTGGCGGCCCTGCTGATCCAGGGCGGAGAACAGGATGGCCAGCGCGTGGTCTCGAAAGCCGGCGTGGCGGAGATGGGCCGCGACCAGAACCGGGGCCTGCGCATCGACCTCACCCCCGACTGGCACTGGGGCCTGGGCTGGGACAGCACGCAGCAGCCGGGCCTGGGCGCCGCCGGCGTGCGGGCCTGGCAAAAGAGCGGCAGCACGGTGTTCTGCGCGAGCGACTTCTATGTGCTGCCCCAGGCCGGCATGGCCTTGCTGCTCACGGGCAACGCACCGGGCTTTCGCCCTGGCCCCATCGCCGAAGGCATCTTGCTGCGGGCCTTGCAGGAGACCGGCCAGCTGCAGGCCCTGCCTTCCAGGGTGAGTGCCACCGTGCCTTCGGTGGCCACCTCATCCACCACCGACGTCGATGCCGTGCTCGGCATCTATGGGCGAGCGTCCAGGCCGCTGAAAGTGGTTTCGCCCGACAGCCAGCAGATCGACCTCTCGGTGTGGTCCGCGGCGCTCAAGGACTGGGAGCCGCTGTGCGAGGGCCTGCGCCTGCGCAGCGATGGCTGGTGGTGGGCGGATGCAAAACCCGGCATGCACTACCGCTGGGAACAGGCCGATGGCCGCCGCTACTTGCTGTCGCGTGAGCCGGCCCGCGCCGGGCACTACTGGGTTACCACGCCGATGGCGCAGCAGATGCCGCGCGCAAGCGCCCCGCTGCCCGCCGCCTGGGCCGACCGCCTGGACACCACCTGGATCCAGGCCAACGAAGCGCCGGAATCGATCCTGCTGGCAGCCGGCAGCATGGCCACCGCCACCCTGAGGGAGTTGCCCGAGCTGCGCGGCTACCTGTTCTGGGACGATCGCCAGTTCCTGCTTCCCCTGTCGGCAGACCGCGCCGGCATGGCGGTCCAGGTGCCCCTGCACGAAGGCCGCGACCTGGTCGAGCTGGTCGTGCAGGTGCAGGACCAGCAGGAGTGGTTGCACGCGGCGGGCTGGGTCTACCGCCAAGGGGATTGACCTGGCACGCGCCATTACCACTGTTCCTTTCACGCGACAGTCGCTCGCTTTTGCCACGGCCCCGGCTTGCCACACGCTGCGAGGCTCGCCACAATGGCGCCTTCTTTCTGCAACGCATGGCCATGTCGGCCACCGCTGAAAGCCCTGGAGGTCACCGCTATGTTTGTTCCCTTGTTCGCTCCTGCCTGACCACAGTCCACCGCCCCGGCTGGACTGTGCATTCACGAGTCCAGCCACGGCAAACAAGCGCACCTCGCACCCTGTGCGGCGCTCCACAAGCCCTGGCTACCTTGCCGGGGTTTTTTGTTTGTGGAGTGCACATGAGTGCCCAAAAATTGTCCCGAGCCTACGCCCAGGGTGAAATCAAGAAGCTGCGCCGCATGAAGCAGCCCCTGGTGCTGAAGCTCGAAGCCTCGGGCCCGCCCCGAAATCCTGTGGCCACCGCGCTGGCCCAGCGCAGCCTGTCCAGCGCGGCAGGCAAGCACATACGCAGCCGCGGGGCCCAGCGCCGCGCGGACAACGTCGCCCTGCGCAAGGCGATCCAAGGCAAGCTACAGAACGATTGATTGACGATATGAATCCATTCACCAACGACGTGCCGCCGCAGCCGCGGCACACCCTGCACCCCACGGCGGCCCTGGCCGCAGGCGGGGTGCCTGCCACCGCACCGCATGCCGCACCGGCCCCCGTGCATGCCCATGGCGACATGGCGCCCGCTGCCGTCAGCGCCGCCGAGCTGGCCGTGCGCCAGCAGGCGCTGGCCCAGGCGGCCGCACAGCTCAAGGCCGAGCTCTTCGGCATCGACGACGTGATCGACCGCGTGATCGATGCCGTGCGCGCCTGGTATGTGCTGCCCCAGCTCATCAGCCGCCCGGTCATCGTCTGCCTGTGGGGCCTCACGGGCACGGGCAAGACCCAGCTCACGCGGCGCCTGGCGCAGCTCTTGGGCTTTTACGACCGCTTCGTGGAAGTGCAGATGGACGGCTTCAGCCACGGCGCCAGCTACCGCAGCTCCACCATCTCGGGCATGCTGGGCGACTCGGGCATCACCGAGGCTGCGCCCGGCATCCTGGTGCTCGACGAATTCCAGCGCTTTCGCACCATGGACCGCAAGGGCGAGGACGTGAAGGTCGAGCGCTACCAGGACGTGTGGACCCTGCTCTCCGACGGGCGCCTGCCGCCCGCGCTGAGCGCGCTGTCCAACATCGAGCGCAAGCTGGCCGATGCCCACTACGAGGCCGAGCGCGCCGAGACCGACGACGAAGCGCGCGCCGGCAAACCGCCCCTGCGCTTTCAGCTCGATGCCTGGGACGCGCAGGAACTCAAGCGCATGCTCAAGCTGCAGGAGCCGCTGGCCGAGATCATGCAGTGGCCGCCCGCCAAGGTGCAGGCGCTGTTCACGCGCTTTCAGCAGTCGCACCACTCCTGGGAGACCGACTACAGCAAGCTCTTGGTCTTCGTCTGCGGCAACCTGGACGAGATGTACCACGAGACCGCCCAGCGCGTGGAGGACTGCGATACCGACGCAGACATCTTCCACCGCCTCACGCGCAAGCTCTCGCTGATCGACGTGAAGAAGGCCCTGGGCGAGCGCTTCAAGCCCGAGCAGATCGCACGGCTTGGCAACGGGCACATCATCTACCCCTCGTTCAGCAAAGCGACCTACGAGCAGCTCATCCGCAACCTGTGTACGCGCTACGTAGACGACATCGCTGCGCAGTGCGGCGTGCGCTTCGCCATCGGGCAGGACGTGCTCGACGAGCTGTATGCCAATGCCGTCTTCCCGGCCCAGGGCACGCGGCCGCTGTTCTCGTCGGTGCACGCCATACTGAGCGCCAACCTGGTCAACGCGGCGCTGTGGGTCATGCAGGAGCAGTTGCCGCTGGCGCAGGAGTTCGCCATCGGCCTGGCTGCGGACAAGCGCCACCTGCTGGTGCAGGGCCAGGGGCCGCAGGGGTTTGCACAGACCACCTTCCCGGTGGTGCTGGAGCTCAACCGCCTCAAGCAGCGTGCCAATGCCGACTTTCGCGCCCTGCTGGCGGTGCACGAGGCCGGCCACGGCCTGGCGTACTGCGTGCTGTTCGGCCATGCCCCGCAGGAGGTGAAGATCAACATCGCCTCGTTCGAGGGCGGGTACAACAGCTTCTCCAGCCTCAAGGCCACCACCCGGCAGAATGCGCTGGACATGATGTGCGTGGGGCTGGCCGGCCGCGTGGCCGAGGAGCTGGTGTTCGGCGAGATGGCCTGCACCACCGGCGCCGAGCAGGATTACAAGCAGGTGACGGCCGAAGCCGCGCGCTACATCCGGCACCATGGCTTCGGCGCGCGCCTGGCCCGCACCGACGTGACGGTGGAGATGGACAACCACGTCAACACCGACGTGGGCCCGAGCAACGAGGCCATCGAAGCGCTGATGCAAGAGCAGTACCGGCGCGCCCAGGAACTGCTGCAGACCCACCGCGAGGCCCTGGGCCGCACGGTGGACGCGCTGCTGCGCCAGGGCACCATCGCCCCGGTGGAAATGGTGGCCCTGCTCCGGGACTGCGGCATTGCGCTGGCGGCGCCGGCACAAGGCGGCCTGCCCGACGAAGGGCTGGTGCTGGAGCCGTTTGCGGCCAAACTCGGCGCGTTCCGCCAGGCGGTGTGAACCGGCCCGCAGCGTGGGGCGGGGTACGCCCTTATGATGCCGGCCTGCCAACGCATTCTTATTGTTCGGTCGCCCCACCCCTCGCTGCCCATGTCCGCCGTCTTCAATTTCACCTTCGTCCCCTGGTTCCGCTCGGTGGCGCCCTACATCCACAAGTTTCGCAACCAGACCTTCGTGATCGGGCTGACGGGTGAAGGCATTGCGGCCGGCAAGCTGCACAACATCGCGCAGGACCTGGCGCTGATCCAGGCCATGGGTGTGAAGATCGTGCTGGTGCACGGCTTTCGCCCGCAGGTCAACGAGCAACTGGCGGCCAAGGGGCATGAGGCCAAATACTCGCACGGCATCCGCATCACCGACTCGGTGGCGCTCGACTGCGCCCAGGAGGCCGCCGGCCAGCTGCGCTACGAGATCGAGGCTGCCTTCAGCCAGGGCCTGCCCAACACGCCCATGGCCGGCGCCACGGTGCGCGTGATCTCGGGCAACTTCCTCACGGCACGGCCGGTGGGCATCATGGATGGGGTGGACTTTCAGCACTCGGGCCTGGTGCGCAAGGTGGATGTGGCTGGCATCCAGCGCACGCTGGACATGGGCGCGCTGGTGCTGCTCTCGCCGTTCGGCTTCTCGCCCACGGGCGAGGCCTTCAACCTGAGCATGGAAGAAGTGGCCACCAGCGTGGCCATCGAGCTGCGCGCCGACAAACTGATTTTTCTGACCGAGGTGCCCGGCATCCGCATGCTGCCCGGCGAGCCCGAGGGCGATGACAACCCCATCGACACCGAACTGCCGCTGGCGGCGGCCCAGGCCCTGCTGGCCACGCTGCCCACCGCGCAGCAGCCCACCGACACCGGCTTTTACCTGCAGCACTGCGTCAAGGCCTGCAAGGCCGGCGTGGAGCGCAGCCACATCCTGCCGTTCGCGGTGGATGGCTCGCTGCTGCTGGAGGTGTACGTGCACGATGGCATCGGCACCATGGTGATCGACGAAAAGCTCGAGGAGTTGCGCGAGGCCACCATCGACGACGTGGGCGGCATCCTGCAGCTGATCGAGCCGTTCGAGAAGGACGGCACCCTGGTCAAGCGCGACCGCACCGAGATTGAGCGCGACATCTCCGCCTACACCATCATCGACCACGACGGCGTGATCTTCGGCTGCGCGGCGCTGTACCCCTACCCCGAGGCGAAGACGGCCGAGATGGCCGCCGTCACCGTGTCGCCGCAAAGCCAGGGCACGGGCGATGGCGAAAAGCTGCTCAAGCGCATCGAGCAGCGCGCCCGCGCCGCAGGCCTGGACAGCATTTTCGTGCTGACCACGCGCACCATGCACTGGTTCATCAAGCGCGGCTTTCAGCCCGCCGACCCCGACTGGCTGCCCGAGGCGCGCAAGCGCAAGTACAACTGGGACCGGCGCAGCCAGGTGCTGGTCAAGAAGCTTTGATCGGGCCGGGCCTGTAGCGCAAGACCAGGCGATCGCCCCTCATTCCCCCTCTTTGGGCGCGTCCAACTGGTGGCCGATGCGCGGAGCAAGGTGTTCGCGCACGTGCTCGGCGATGGCCACCGTGGCATCGCCGCCCAGCTCGTCGATCATCTGGCGGGTGACGGCGTAGTGCATGGCCAGCAGGCCGCGCAGCTTTTCGAAGGCAGCCGGGTTGTCGTGCCGGGCCACCAGCCGGTCGCGTGCCAGCACGCGCTCTGCGGCGCCGGGGGCGGCCAGCGGCACCTGGCAGACGATGGCCATCTGGTCGACCTCCAGGTCGATCTGCTGCAACAGTTCTTCCCAGTGGCCGGGGGTGAATCGCTCTTCATGGTCCATGCGAAGGTTCTCCGGTGGTCGGGCGGGGCCCGGTCGTCTATGGCGGTCAAGGCATTTGCCAGCCGATTATGGCCAGCAGCGGCAAGCCCGCCCACCACAAAGGGGTGCAACAAAAGTGCATGGGGCACATGCTAAGCTGGATATTGCACTGCAGCAGATGAAATTCTGGCATCCCTTTTTCGGAGCTTTCCATGGCTGAGCACGGCACCCTCTCGCGCACCGCATCGGCGGCGCCGATCCCCTCGGAACACAGCGTTCCCCTCTTCTGGCCGATGGCGGCCGCCTGGCACCTGGGCGAGCAGGCGCTGTCGCTGATGCAGCGCAGCGCGGATTTCGCCACCGAGGCGGCCATCATCGACCACCCGCCCCAGCCCGAATGGGCCACGCCCAACCAGGTGCGGCTGGAACTGGCCACCATGCGGCTGCGCGAGTTCACCGATAGCACGGCCAAGGGCATCCCGATACTCGTCGATGCCCCGTTCGCAGGGCACAGCTCCACCATCGCCGACTACGCCCCTGGCCAGAGCCTGGTGCAGGTCCTCATGGCTGCCGGCGCGCCGCGCGTGCTGGTGACCGACTGGAAGAGCGCCACGCCGGCCATGCGCTATTTCGACATCGACACCTACCTGGCCGAGCTCAACGTGGCGGTGGATGACCTGGGCGGCCAGGTGCATCTCATCGGCCTGTGCCAGGGCGGCTGGCTGAGCGCCATGTTTGCGGCGCGCTTTCCGGGCAAGGTCAAGAGCCTGGTGCTGGCCGGCTCGCCCATCGATACCGATGCCGGCGATGGCCCGATCAAGCGCCTGGCGCACAGCCTGCCGCTGCAGACCTACCAGGACATGGTCGACATGGGCCAGGGCCTCATGCGCGGCAGCCTGATGCTGGCGGGCTGGAAGAACATGCACCCGGCCGAGCAGTACGCCAACAAGTACGCCACGCTGTACCGCAACATCGAGGACAAGAGCCAGGTCGCCCGCACCGAGCAGTTCGAGAGCTGGTACGAGAACCCGGTGGACCTGCCCGGCGCCTACTACCTGCAGGCCATCGAGCAGCTGTTCAAGGACAACCGCTTTGCCAAGGGCACCTTCGTCGGGCTGGGCAGGACGCTGGCGCTGCGCGACATCAAGATCCCCACCTACCTGCTGGGCGGCGAGGCGGACGACATCACCACGCCCGAGCAGGTGTTCGCCGCGGCCGACCTGATCGGCACGCCGAAACACGAGATCGTGCGCAAGCTCGTGCCCGGCGGGCACATCGGCCTGTTCATGGGCAGTGGCACACTCCAAAGCGCCTGGCCAGGCATTGCCGAGTGGGTGCTAGGCCACGGCTGAGGCCCGGCCCCTTCCCCCTTTTCCTCCGTTCTGCAACCCTGGTGATTCTTGATGAACAGTTTTGATGCCGACACCCTGCTGGAGCATTGCCGCACGCTCGCGCCAGCACGCACCGCCATCGTCCATGCGGTCAGCGCCAATGTGCTGCAGGCCGCGCAGGAGGCGCAGCAGCAAGGGCTGATCACGCCTGTGCTGGTAGGGCCGGCCGCGCGCACGCGCGAGGCCGCCGAAGCGGCCTGCGTGGACATCTCGGCCTGGCAGTTGGTCGATGCCGAGCACAGCCACGATGCGGCCGCGAAAGCCGTGGCCCTGGCCGCAGCGCGCGAGGTCGATGCACTGATGAAAGGCTCGCTGCATTCCGACGAGCTGATGGCCGCCGTGGTGAAGAGCGACGCCGGCCTGCGCACCGAGCGGCGCATCTCCCACGCCTTCCTGATCGACCAGGAGAGCTATTCCAAGGCCTTCATCATCACCGACGCGGCGGTGAACATTGCGCCCGACCTGGCCACCAAGGTCGACATCGTGCAGAACGCCGTCGATCTCTGGCATGCGCTGTTCGGCGCCGACATCCTGCCCAAGGTGGCGGTGCTGGCGGCGGTAGAGACCGTCAACCCGAAGATGATCGCCACGCTCGATGCCGCTGCCCTGTGCAAGATGGCCGACCGCGGCCAGATCACGGGCTGCCTGATCGACGGGCCGCTGGCCTTCGACAATGCGATCAGCGCGGAGGCGGCCCGCACCAAGGGCATCGTCTCGGAGGTCGCGGGCAACGCCGACATCCTGCTGGTGCCCAACATCGAGGCGGGCAACATGCTGGCCAAGCAGCTCATCTTCCTCAGTGGGGCGGAGGCCGCCGGCATCGTGCTGGGCGCGCGCGTGCCCATCATCCTGACCAGCCGGGCCGACAGCCAGCGGGCACGCCTGCTGTCCTGCGCCGTGGCGCTGCTGCTGGCCCATGCCCGCAGCAAGGGGCTGATCAAATGACAGCGGCCACCCCCGTGCTGCTGGTGCTCAACGTCGGCTCGTCCAGCATCAAGTTCCAGGTGTTCGAGCGGGAGTCGCTGTCGGTGCTGATGGCCGGCAAGGTGACCGGCATCGGCACCAGCGCGCAGCTGTCGGCCACCCTGGCCGGGGCCGATGCCCCGCTGCGCAAGCCGCTGCCTGCGGCCGACCACGACACCGCCATGGCGGCCGTGATCGCGCTGATCGACCAGCACGACGACGGCTGGCACCTGGCGGCCGTGGTACACCGGGTGGTGCATGGCGGTGCGGATTTTCGCGCGCCGGTGCTCGTCACGCCCGAGATCGTGGCCCGGCTCCAGGCCCTCGCCCCGCTGGCGCCCCTGCACCAGCCGCACAACCTGGCCGGCATTGCGGCATCGGAGCGCCTGGCCAGCCATGCGCTGGACATCGCTTGCTTCGACACGGCCTTCCATGCGCACATGGACCCGCTGTTCCAGACCTTTGCCCTGCCCGAGAGCGCTCGCACCCGGGGGGTGCGCCGCTATGGCTTCCATGGCCTGTCGTACGAATGGCTGGCGCACGAAATCGCCCGCACCCGCCCCGACCTGGGGCAGGCCCGGGTAGTGGCGGCCCACCTGGGCAACGGCGCCAGCCTGTGCGCCATGCAGGCGGGCCGCAGCGTGGACACCACCATGGGCATGACCGCCCTGGACGGCCTGCCGATGGGCACGCGCAGCGGCGCCATCGATGCCGGCGCCGTGATCTACCTGCAGCGCGAACTCGGCCTGGATACCGCGCAGATCGAGCACATGCTGTACCAGGAGTCGGGCCTCAAGGGCCTGTCCGGTGTCAGCAGCGACATGCAGACCCTGCTGGCCAGCACCGACCCGCAGGCGGCCTTTGCAGTGGACTACTTCGCGCTGAAGGTGGCGCAGTACACGGCCATGCTGGCAGTATCGATGGGCGGGCTCGATGCCCTGGTGTTCACCGGTGGCATCGGCGAGAACGCCGAGCCGGTGCGCGCCGCGGTGCTGGCGCGCCTGCCGATGCTGGGCGATTTCGAGACCCTGGTCATCGCCGCCAACGAAGAGAAGATGATGGCCCTGCACGCCAAGCAACTGCTGGCACTGCAGGGCTAACCCTCTCCCTACGCTGCCAGGGCCCACTGCGCCACCAGCGCGCCGATCTCGGCCATGGCCGCATCGCGCTGCTCGGGCGGCGCCTCGCCCCCGGTCAGGTAGCAGCTCACCACGATGGGCTTGCGCGCTGGCGGCCAGAACACACCTGCATCGTTGCTGGTGCCGCGCGATGCGGTGCCGGTCTTCTCCCCGGCCTTCCAGCCCTCGGGCAGGCGGGCGCGCAGGCGCTTGTCACCCGTTTTGTTGCCCAGCAGCCAGCTCTGCAGCTTCTCGCGCGAGGCCGGCGACAGGGCTTCGCCCAGGGCCAGCGCCTGGATGCAATGCACCATGGCCACGGGCGTGGTGGTGTCGCGCGGGTCGCCAGGCTTGGCCTCGTTGAGTTCGGGTTCGATGCGGTCCAGTCGCGTGATGCTGTCGCCCAGCGAGCGCACATAGGCCGTGAGCGCGGGTGGGCCGCCGTTGCTGGCCAGCAGCAGGTTGGCGGCGGTGTTGTCGCTCAGGGTCATGGTGCCGGCGCACAGTTCTTCCACCGTGAGGCCGGCGCCATCGGCGTGCGGTTCGGTCACGGGCGAGTAGGTCACCAGGTCTTTTTTGGTGTAGATGACGCGGCGGTCCAGCTTGTCGTGGCCCTGGTCCACGCGGCGCAGGGTCTGCGCGGCCAGCAGCAGCTTGAAGGTGCTGGCCATGGGAAATCGCTCTCCCCCGGTGCGCGATCTGCCGGCCGGTATGGGTGTCGAGCGCGGCCACGCCCACGCGGCCGCCCACGCTGGCCTCGATGCGTTTCAGGTCTGCCAGCCAGGCAGCGTCGGCTGCAGCCCCACTGTTTTTCTGCGGGATGGTCTGGGCCAAGGTAGCCAGGGGGATCAAGCCGAAAGCGGCTACGAAATCTCGTCGAATCATCATTTACCTCTGTCGTTGAACGGAATAGCCGCAACGATACCGATTCGACGCGCAGCGCACCATCGACAATAATCGACCCGAGACCCAAGAAAAACTTATGCACCTACCGCTCAACGCCCTGCGCGCCTTCGAGGTGTCGGCCCGCCACCTGAACCTAACGCGCGCCGCCGACGAGCTCAACGTGAGCCAGACGGCCGTGAGCCAGCACATCCGCAACCTGGAGGACCGGCTGGGCAAGCCACTGTTTCGCCGCCTGCCCCGGGGCCTGGCCCTCACGGACGAAGGCCAGGCGCTGCTGCCGGTGCTCAGCGATGCCTTCGAGCGCATAGAGGCCGCACTGGAGCACATGAGCGATGCCCGCCCGCGCGAGGTGCTTACCGTGGGCGTGGTCGGCACCTTTGCCGTGGGCTGGCTGCTGCCGCGGCTGCGCGACTTTCAGCAAGCCTGCCCCTTCGTGGACCTGCGCCTGCTCACGCACAACAACCGGGTGGACATGGCCGGCGAGGGCCTGGACTACGCGATCCGCTTTGGCGACGGCGCCTGGCACGGCACCGAGGCGCAGTGCATATTGCACGCCCCCATGACCGCCATGTGCGCCCCGGCCCTGGCCCACCACCTGCGCCACCCGGCCGACCTGGCGCGCCAGCCACTGCTGCGCACCTACCGCGTGGACGAATGGGTGGCCTGGTTCGAGGCGGCCGGTGCGCCCTGCCCCGTGGTGCGCGGCGCCGTGTTCGACTCGTCCCTGACCCTGGCCGAGGCGGCCGTGCAGGGCGCGGGTGTGGCCTTGCTGCCGGTGAGCATGTTCACACGCGAGCTGCAGCAGGGCCGGCTGGTGCGCCCGTTTGCGCTGGAGCTGCAGCGTGGCGCCTACTGGCTCACGCGGCTGAAATCACGCGTGCCCAGCCCGGCGATGGAGGCCTTCCACCAATGGCTGATGGCGCAAGTAGCGTGAGACGTTAGCCGACGAGTGCCTTGGCAATCACCTCAGGGGGAATCTCGTCCACCTGCGCGGGCTCCAGAAATTCCTTGCCATAGCGCGCATAGACCCCTTCGCGCACGAACACCTGGAACAGGTCGGGGTCGATGTGGCCGTTGTCGCGCATCTTGCACATGATGGTCAGCGCCTGCGACAGCGTCATGCCGCTCTTGTAGGGCCGGTCGGCGGCCGTGAGCGCCTCGAAGATGTCGGCAATGCCCATCATGCGCGCCTGCACCGACATCTGGTCGCGCGTGAGGCCGCGCGGGTAGCCCTTGCCGTCCATGCGCTCGTGGTGGCCGCCCGCGTACTCGGGCACGTTCTTCAAATGGCGCGGCCAGGGCAGCGTCTCCAGCATCTTGATGGTGGCAACGATGTGGTAGTTGACGGTGTCGCGCTCGGCCTGGGTGAGCGTGCCCGAGCGGATGGTCAGGTTCTCCACCTCCTCTGCCGTGAGAAAGCTGGTCTGCACGCCCTGCGGGTTGCGCCACTGGCGCGCGGCCGAGATGTCGCGCACGCGCTGCTGGTCTTCGGCGCGCATGGCCTCGGCGCCCTGGTTGCAGCGGCGCATGAACTCGCGCTCCTCCTCCAGCGCCTGGATGCCCTGCTGCAGGCCCTGCAGCTCCTGTGCCTCGGCCGCTGCGTCCACCACGGGGCGCAACGCCAGCTGGCGGCGCAGGGCGGCCAGCTCGGCGTCGCGCTTGAGCACCTCGAAGCGCGTGTCCACTAGGCCGATGCGGTCGTACAGGGTCTGCAGCTTGGTGGCCTTGTCCACCACGTGTACGGGCGTGGTGATCTTGCCGCAGTCGTGCAGCAGGCCGGCCATCTTGAGCTCGTAGCGGTCGCGCTCGCTCATGGTGAAGTCTGCCAGCGGCCCCTCCTGCGTGGTGTTCACTGCCTCGGCCAGCATCATGGTCAGGGCCGGCACGCGCTGGCAGTGGCCGCCGGTGTAGGGCGATTTTTCGTCGATGGCCAGGTTGATCAGGTTCACGAACGACTCGAACAGGCGTTCGAGCTGGGTGATCAGCAGCCGGTTGGTCAGCGCAATGGCGGCCTGCGAGGCCAGCGACTCGGCCAGGCTCTGGTCGGCCGCCGAGAACTCGGTAACTTCGCCGGTGACGGGGTCGCGCGCATTGATGAGCTGCAGCACGCCGATAAGCTCGCGGTCATGGTTGCGCATGGGCACCGTGAGGAAGGACTGCGAGCGGTAGCCGGTGCGCTGGTCGAACAGCCGCGTGCCCGAAAAGTCGAAGCCCTCTTCGCTGTAGGCATCGGCCACGTTCACCGTGCGGTCGTGAATGGCCGCATAGGCCGCCACCAGCGTATCGTTGGGCGAGCCATCGGCATTGCGCAGCGGCAACTGGGGAAAATCGATGGGACGGCCCGTGGTGCCGCCCAGGCGGATGTCGAGCGAATCGGTGCGAACGATCTCGAAGCGCAGCGCGGTTTCGTCCTCGGTCACGCTGTACAGCGTGCCGCCATCGGCCCCGGTGATGGCCTTGGCGGCCTCCAGGATGTTCTCCAGCAGCCGGTCGATGTCGCGCTCGCGCGAGAGCGCGGCACCGATGCCGTTGAGCTGCTCGAGCCGGCGAAAAAGATGGACGGTGGATTCCTTGCTCATGGCGACCTTGGCTGCGGCGTTGGCGACCACCCATCGTAACCAAAAGTGACCGCTATCATCAGCCCTTCTGTCCTGTTTTACACCCGCCTCCGTGCAGTCCGACACGCCCCGCATCCTCACCGCCGCCCTGTACCAGTTCGTCGACCTGCCCGACTTCGCGGATCTGCGCGACCCTTTGCAGGCGTTGTGCGACGCCCACAGCGTGCGCGGCATGCTGCTGCTGGCGCCCGAAGGCATCAACGGCACCATTGCCGGCCCGCCCGAAGGCGTGCACACGGTGCTGGCCTGGCTGCGCAGCGATACCCGCTTTGCCGCCCTGCAGCACAAGGAGGCCCTGGGCGAGCGCCAGCCCTTCTACCGCATGCGCGTGCGCCTCAAGCGCGAGATCGTGACCCTGGGCGTGCCCGGCCTGAACCCCGCGCGCAACGCCGGCACCTATGTGAAGCCCGAGGACTGGAACGCGCTGATCGCCGACCCCGCCGTGGTGGTGGTGGACACGCGCAACGACTACGAGGTGGGCATCGGCAGCTTCGAGCGCGCCATCAACCCGCACACCAGGAGCTTTGCGGAGTTTCCGGCCTGGGTGGCCCAGCAGTCCGCCCCCGGCGGCGTGCTCGAAGGCAAACCCCGCGTGGCCATGTTCTGCACCGGCGGCATCCGCTGCGAAAAATCGACCGCACTGCTCAAGTCGCAGGGCTTCGGCGAGGTGTACCACCTTGAAGGCGGCATCCTCAAGTACCTGGAGACCGTGCCCGAGGAAGACAGTCTGTGGCATGGCGACTGTTTCGTCTTCGACGAGCGCGTATCGGTGGGCCATGGCCTTGCGCCCGGCCACCACCAGCTGTGCCGATCTTGCCGCATGCCCCTGGGCGAGGCGGAACTGGCCTCACCCCACTATGTGGCCGGCGTGAGCTGCCCGTATTGCCACGGCACGCGCACGCCCGAGCAGGAGCAGGCCCTGGCCGAGCGCGAGCGCCAGATGCAGCTGGCCAAGGCGCGCGGCGAGGAGCACATCGGCGCCCGCCAGCCGGGTACGCCGCCCCGCAGCGGGGACGAAGGCGGGCCTGCATGAGCGCCCTGCCCGTCCTCTACTCCTTTCGCCGCTGCCCCTATGCCATGCGCGCCCGGCTGGCCCTGGCCGTAAGCGAGCAGGCCTGCGAACTGCGCGAAGTGGTGCTGCGCGCCAAGCCCCAGGGCCTGCTGCAGGCATCGCCCAAGGCCACGGTGCCCGTGCTGGTGCTGCCGGATGGGCAGGTACTGGAGCAGAGCCTGGACATCATGCGCTGGGCGCTCGCCAAAAACGACCCCGCCGGCTGGCTTACGCCAACCCATGGCACCGAGGCAGCCATGCTGGCGCTGATCGCCGAATGCGACGGCCCCTTCAAGCAGGCGCTGGACCGGTGCAAGTACCCGAGCCGGTATCCCGACGCCGATGCGGCCCAGGCGCGTGCGCAGGCCGTGGAGTGGCTGCAGGGGCTGGAGGTGCGGCTTGCTGGCCAGCCGTTTCTGTTTGGTGACCACGCTGCGCTGGTCGATATGGCGATTGCGCCCTTTGTGCGGCAGTTTGCGGGCATCGATGGCGACTGGTGGGCGGCGCAGCCCTGGCCCCGGCTGCAGGCCTGGCTGGCACAGTGGCAGGCAAGCCCCTTGTTCGAGAGCGTGATGCACAAGCTGCCGGCGTGGGCGCACGGGACGGAAGGGGTCGTGTTTCCGAGCCTCGAACAGACATTGGGGCAAAGTGGGCGCGTCAGCTGAAACGCGCTGGATGGCTGGCCACAGTGCCGCCTTGGCGGGGCTGGCGATGACCAGAGATGGAATAGACTTCTTTTCGAATAGAACGGTCTTCTCGCGAGTGCACACACCTGAAATTGATGACGACGGCAATGGCCGCCATTTTCGCGATCTTGTACCCTTTCTTCCTGCCCTGGCCTGACGCACACCTTGCTCGCGCCGGTGTGGACCTTTCTGCCTTCCTCAGCGGACCGGGGAAGCCTGCTCTCTGGGCGATATTGGCGCCACTGGTCTTTCGTGCAACCGTGCTGCTTGTCTTTGGCTATGCAGTCGCTGTCTGCCTACTGCGCTTGCTGAAGGTGTCGCAGTACCCAGATGCGCTCACCAAACGAAAGAACTGGATGGCTTGGGGGCTCGCGGGGCTGGCAATTTATCTTTTGCTACTCACGGTGATTTTTGCCATCTCGGCAGTGCCTTACGGTGGAGGGAGAGTCCCAGGTGGATTCCATTTGCTCTTGTTGGCCTCGTGGCTCGCAATGGCCTACGGGGTTGGCAGAGCTCTTTTTCAGGACCTGAGAGCCGCGAGTCGCGCGACCGCAAGCGCGCGGACGCGATAAAGAACGGCCATCCGTCACTCCATCAGCTGATTGCTCCCTCCTGAGAAACGAGAGGCGCATCAAAGCGCGCCATTGCGCAGTGCGCCAGCATCCGTGGCGCCACCCCGTCAAGTAAGCGAAGCACTCGGAAGCAGAGTACCGACAACTATATAGACGGCAGGTTGGCAATCGAGCCACCCTGGAACGTCCATGAATCGCCGCACAATCGCCCACGCCGCAGAAGATCATGGAGACTCCGTTGCTGGCGGAATGGCTTTGGGACGCGGTATCCAGCTCCAGAGTGTTCCGGAATTCCGCACAGGTTTGCCGCCCGGTTCCGGTTTCCCGGCCAATGCCATCGCCGTGGAGTTCCGACCGAGGCCGCGCGTTCCCGCGGAAATACCGGTCTTTTCCCCCGAAGCCGCCTGCGCAGCCCTCTGTGCCTGGCCGCGTACCGCAGAAATGCGGCTTGCTGGCACGGCGATTGCGATGAAGCCTTGCCCCGGCACAATCGCGGCAGCACCCCTGCTGCTCAGGTGCCCCGCCTCGGCACCCCTCTCGCTTTCCACAACAGACTGGAGACAACAACCATGAAACTGGGCCATTCCATCGCCACCCTCGCCGCCTTGTGCCTTGCCTGCGGCGCGGCATTTGCGCAGACCCCCGCCAAACCGGTGGTGCAGTTCATCGCCACCGGCGGCACCATCGCCATGAAGGTCGACCCGGTCACCAAGGGCGTGGTGCCCGCCATCTCTGGCGACGACCTGATGCAGACCGTGCCCGACGCCGGTAAGTACGCCACCATCGAGGTCAACAACTTCTCGGCCATGTCGGCCAACTACGTCGAGGCCAAATGGTGGTCGCGCCTGACCAAGGCCGTGGACGATGCGCTGGCCCGGCCCGAAGTCAGCGGCGTGGTGATCGCCCAGGGCACCGACACCATGGAAGAGACCGCCTACTGGCTGGACCTGACCGTGAAGTCCAGCAAGCCCGTGGTCATGATCGGCGCCCAGCGCAACGCATCCTCGCCCGACTTCGACGGCCCGCGCAACCTGCTCAACGCCATCCGCATCGCCACCACCCCCGAGGCCACGGGCAAGGGCGTGATGGTCGCCATGAACAACCAGATCAACGCCGCACGCAGCGTGACCAAGACGCACACCGGCAACGTGGAGACCTTCAAGTCCGGCGACTTCGGCTTCCTCGGCGAGGTGTGGGACGACAAGGTCGTGTTCTCACGCGCCCCGCTGCGCCGCCAGCACATCGACATCGGCACGGCCGAGATGCCCCGCGTGGAAATTTTGGCCATGTTCGGCGGCGCCGACGGCAGCCTCATGCGTTACGCCGTGGACCAGGGCGCCAAGGGCATCGTGGTGCAGGCCGTGGGCATGGGCAACATGAATGTCTCGATGTTCGAGGCGGTGAAATACGCGCTGTCCAAGGGTGTGCCGGTGGTCATCTCCACCCGGGTGCACAACGGCCGCACGTATCCGCTGTATGGCTTCCCCGGTGGCGGCAAGACGACGTTTGAAGCGGGTGCGGTGATGGCCGGTGACCTGAATCCGCAGAAGGCGCGGCTGTTGCTCATGCTGATGCTGCACCAGGGGAAGGCCAGCAAGGCGGAGTTGCAGGCGGCGTTTGAGCGATAACCCGCAGCTCTCACAAAATGAAAGGCGCTCCGAGGAGCGCCTTTCTGTTCAGGTGGCGCTATTCGTCTGCTTCAAGCCCGTGCCAGATATCCAGATTGATGAGCTCACTACCAGAAAGCGACCATTCAACATTGGAAGTAACGAGCCGCCGGGGTGCCCGGGGGCAGGGAGGGTACCCAAGGCGCAGCTATGGGCGGCGCGGCTGACTGAAGGGTTAGATGGCTTTGAGTTGCGCTTCCTTCTCTGCAAGTAGTGCACTCATCAAATTGTTATTGGCTTCTATTTCAGCCATGAGACCGATTGGGGCTTGGCTATGCAATGGTGTCATCATGAGATTTTCAAGGCGCCTACGGCTTGCCTTTCGTCCGAAAGAAAATCTCCAGCCGTGTAGGGCGTTAAACAGAGCGGCGTAGTACAGCAGTTCAGGCTGCTTTAATTCGCCCTTTGGTTTTAAAATTGTGCAGGAATCACCCCCATTACCCTTCGGCAAGAAAAGCCCATAGTGTACTGTCGCATAGCCGAGTCCAGAGATACAAATCGCTGGGCCTTCAAAGACCTTATCGTCTTCGAATGGCTCTACATAGCGGACAACTCCATTGTTTATTTCGGCATTTGTAATAAACGCTACATCGCCGACTGAATAATCATCAGTGCTTTTTGATTTAGCGACGGCCACATCAAATAATTCAACTATTTTCATGAGTGCAATCCTCGGCGGATCTCTTGAAATACGAGCTCCGATTGAGCTGTGCCAAGCGCAGTTTTCAATGATTCAATATCTAGAGAGGCATTATCAAGATAATGCTGTGGGATTATTTCAAGGTGTGGATCCGAGAGATCTATTGACTTTAGCTGAATGACTCCATCCACTTCCTCTGGGGCTCCGCCTTGGATAAAAGAACCGATCTCATCACGAAGATGAGATAGCTGGTTTTTGCCCCCATGAGGAAGCCGTCGCTTCTTGAGCTTTGTGAAGCCGTCGTCTGTAACGCGAACAAATAGGCATTTACCTCCCTCGACATGAGGCAATCCTTTTCGGATTACTATAATTACTGGCTCTACCGATGCCTGCGGATAGAAGAGATCGTTTGGGAAGCCAATGACAGCCATAAGAGTGTTTTCCTGTAGCAGTCTTCTTCTCCAGTCGAGTTCTCGACCACTCGCGTACATAACCGATACAGGGAGAACGGCCAAGAGCAACCCTTCGTCAATCATTTGGTTAAGTGCATGATCAACGAAGGTGAACTCTTGCTCGTCGTCGCGTTTGAGTGCGAACGGGGGATTCATCAGAACTTTTGTCACTGATTGCCGATTAGAGGATTCTGATTGATATTCGGCACTGATTTCACCATTGCGGATCTTTCGAGAGAGATTTATCGCTAAGCAATCGCCATTAATAATGTTGTTTTTTCCATCGCCGCGGAAAATCATATTAACAATAGCCAAGGCCGCAACATTTGCCTGTTGCTCAACCCCAAATATTCGATGTTTTTTGAACATCTCTACTTTTTCGGGCTCCTCGCGCCGGACACGATCATATGCGGCCACAAGAAACCCGCCAGTACCACAGGCAGGATCGTAAACCAGATCGGACGAGTTAATGTCTATAATCTCTGCTGAGAATTCCGTAATGTGCCGGGGCGTTAAGACAATTCCAATATCTTTGGCGCCATTTCCGTACTTGAGGAAAACTTCGTAAAATTTTCCAAGCAAGTCGTGACTACCGTCCATAGCCGCCTTAATATTTATTTTCCGCAGTAAAAAGAACACCCGGACGACAGCGGCCTTGTACTTGTTTCTTGCGGCTTCTTCTTGCGGTAGCCTGAGTTCGATATACTCTGCAAACTCGCGCTTAGCGTGATTAATCAAGACATCTTCTGCTCTATTGTTGATGTCTTTGATGAAGACTTCCGGAGATGCGTTGAAATTTGGAAGTGTGTCTGAGACCATTGAAAGTAGGACCGCCGACATCACGGTAGCACGCAGGTCTTTATTAATGGATGCCTTGTGAAGTTCTTCGTTTATCTCTTCTGCGATTGATAAGAGAAGAGCTTCATCAGTGACGAGTTCGTTGAGCTCTGACGTATTGTTTGCGACCAAATAGCGGGCTTGCTCTGGTGACAGAAAGCCTGTGATTTTTCGACCGTTGTACCTGACTTGCTGAATACGCCCATCATTGCATATGAATGAAGTGGTAACTAGATAGCCATCATCATCAGTCCCCGCGACGCCCGTAACAAGCCGGGTTTTTACTAGTAACGACCTATTGATATCTTTTGCATAGCCCACAGCTTCACTAAAAGCATCATCAATTTGACCGTGTGAGCCCTTTGCTTCGATAACCCAGAAACTGTCTTCGAGAATCTTTATGACATATTCAGGACGCTGCCGGGCGAGACCTGAGGCTATCTCTGGATGATCGAGACATTCCTGCTGAGTGTAGAGTTGCCCGCCGTTCGCGCGCGCAGGGTTTCGAGTGTTCCACCCCATCTTGGCGAGGTCATTTTTTATAAATACGTATGAAGAGAATTCTGATTTTCTTGCCATATAAATCTCGTTGATTGGTAGGGACGACTAAATTTTGACATGAAAGGACACTGAACCGCATGCTGAGCAAGCGTCCTCTCGATGGAAGGATTGGCCGTCGCGTCATGTGGGAAGCGTACGCCTTACCGATAAGCTACAAGAGCGTCTGCATGTTTTGATGTGTGTCGCTCTCTGTTAAACGTAGTCGGTATTGGCCCATTGCTTGTCACCACCGTCTTGATGTATCTTCATCGCGCCAGCTTGCAAGATGGTTGTTGATCAACGGCAAAACCGTGTTCTCGGGAGACAGCCGATTCTCTTAGGCAGCAGTGCTGCGCCCTAAGCCTGCGCCCTCCGGCACCAACAACCCATCGATTCGAGAGTGAGTTCCTCATTTCTCTGTATCTTTATACAGCATCAAATTTCCAACAAGGCAGCATGCACTAACCTGTTCTCTCTGAGGCTTCAGTGCTTGCTAGGCAGCGTATTATGATGCCGCTCTGCGGCTTGCCCCGAGCGCTCGCAAACACCATCGGCTTGGTCAAGGACCTTCCGCAACCGCGCGCCACCTGGGTACTTGAGGGAGCCTCTAAAAACCCCTGATATTTCAAAAATAGCGCACGTAAGTCATTGATTCATATGGGCGAAAATCTCGAGAATTGAGGTTTTTAGAGCTGCCCTTGACTAGGTGTGCAAGCGTCTGCGTCTGATGGGCTTGGCATGCGCACCGAAGAGGTTCGCGTCCACTGGGTAAACGCCTTCTTCCATGCCCACAGGCTTCGTCATCCGGCAGAGATCGGTGAACCTGAAGTGCAAGCCTTTCCGAGGCATCTGGTCCATGACCGCCTGGTGGCGCCATCGACGCACTGCAAGGCGCTCTCGGCACTGCGTTCGCGCCAGCCTTCGGTGCTGCGCGTCAATGACGTGGTAGCTCGCTCAACATGCTTTGAGCAGTGGATTCGCCACGGAGTTGTCGTCGGTGGATTTCCGCTTTTGGCTGTTAGTAGTGTTCGTAGCATCGGGCATTGTCGACTCCCTACAGAGGATCAAAACACCATGTCAGCAAGAATGCATCAATATCTCGACGCTTGACCTCCCCATGGACCTGCGCCGCCTCACCTATTTCGTAGCCGTAGCGGAAGAACGCCACCTGGGCCGCGCCGCCGAGCGCTTGCACCTATCCCAACCCCCGCTCACCCGCCAGATCAAGGCCCTGGAGGCCGAAGTTGGCGCGCAGCTCTTCGAGCGCACGCCCCGCGGCATGGTGCTGACCCACGCGGGCGAGACCCTCTTGCGAGATGCCAAAGCCATCTTCGGCATGGTGGACCAAGCGGCGGACCGGGCGCACCGGGCGGGGCGCGGCAAGCTCGGGCGGCTGGATGTGGGGGTGTATGGCTCTGCCATCTTCGGCATCGTGCCGAACATCCTGGCGCGGTTTTCGCGCGAGAACCCGGATGTGGAGATTGCGCTGTACCACGCACAGACACCGCAGCAGGTGACTGCCCTGCGGCAGGGCCGGGTGCTGATCGTGTTCGAGCGGCTGCTGCCGGCGGACAGCGACCTGCAGGTGGAGCGCGTGGCCAGCGAGCCGCTGTGGGTGGCCATGTCAGACAATCATCCGCTGGCGCGGCGCAAGAAGGTCCCTGTATCCCTGCTGCGCAACCACGCGCTGGCGGTGGGATCGTCCCCTTCGGCCACGGCCACACTGCTGCGGCTGTGCGCCGAGGAAGGCTTCGAGCCGCAGATTGCCACGCAGACCAGCGACGTGGTCATGGCGACGATGCTGACCGCCTTCAGCAACTGCCTGACGGTGGTGCCCTACTCCATGCTGAGCGTGCAGTTTCCTGGCGTGCGCTATGTGCCGCTGGTGGCAGCGCGCGGCGAGGCGACCATGGACCTGTACTGCTTTTACCGCAAGGACGAGGCATCGCCGTTGCTGCAGCGGATGCTGGAAACCGTGCGCTCCCACAGCGCCTGATACTGATTTGCCTTTGCCCGTCTAGCGTCGTTGGGCCGCCTTGCCGTGCTACAGCACTGTCAGCGGCTTCCCGCCTAGCCATACGGGCAAATTCAAACCCGTAGGGCTGATCTGCTGGGTTTCGCCTGCAATAACTCCTTACCGAAAAGGTATGGAGTTGAACGAAATTGGGAATGGACGTTTCTCGTGGACGGGTGAACACTGCGATGCAGGTCACACAAGAACACGGAGACAACATTGAGTTCACGTCCTTTCAAGCGCCTTCTTCTGACAGGCGCCGCAGGCGCGCTCGGCCGCGTGCTGCGGCCGGCCATGCGGGCCCATGCCTCGGTCCTTCGGGTATCGGACATCCAGCCGATGGAGGCCATGGAGGCATCAGGCAGCGACGAGATCATCGTCTGCGACCTGGCCGACAAGGCGGGCACCGACGCACTGGTCGCTGGCTGCGATGCCATTGTGCACCTGGGCGGCATCTCGGTGGAGCGGCCGTTCGAGGAAATCATCGAGTCGAACATCCGGGGCACCTTCCACCTCTACGAAGGCGCGCGCAGGCATGGCGTGAAGCGGGTGGTGTTTGCCAGCTCGAACCATGTGGTGGGCTTTCATCGCCAGGACGAGCATCTGGACACCGACTGCGAGCGCCGGCCTGACGGCTATTACGGCATATCCAAGGCATTCGGCGAAGACCTGTCGCGCTTTTACTTCGACCGCTACGGCATCGAGACCGTGTGCCTGCGCATCGGCAGCGCGTATGCGGCCCCCAAGGACCAGCGCATGCTGTCGACCTGGCTGAGCTTTGGCGACCTGGAGGCGCTGGTCGGCCGGTCGCTGCTGGCGCCGGAGGTGGGCCACCTGATCGCCTACGGCATGTCGGCCAACCCCTCGGTGTGGTGGAGCAATGCCAAGGCGGCGCGCCTGGGCTTTGCGCCGCGCGATACGTCCGCGGCGTTCGAGGGCACAAGCGCGCTCCCCGCTGCCCTGCCCGGCTCGCCGGAGGCGCGCTACCAAGGCGGGTCCTTCGTGGTCCGCGGCCCCTACGAAACTTTGCCCGAGGTGCCCCAATGACGATCCGCTTTGGCGTGGTGGGCATCGAGCACCGCCATATTTACCACCTCATCCAGGGCCTGCTGGACGCGAGCGCGATCTGCGCCGGGTATGCCACCTCGCACGCAGACCCGCTGGTGCTGCAGGGCGTGCGCTCGCGCTTTCCTGACCTGAGGGCCGTGGACTCGGCAGAGGCCCTGCTCGATGACGACTCGATCCAGCTGATCGTGACGGCCGATGTGCCGTCGCGGCGCGCGGAGCTGGCCGTCGATGCGATGCGGCGCGGCAAGGATGTGCTGACCGACAAGCCGGGCGTGACCAGCTTTGCGCAACTGGCGGCGGTGCAGGCGGCGGTGCGCGAGACCGGGCGCCTGTTTGCGATCTGCTTCTCTGAACGGCATATCGTGCCTTCGGTGGCGATGGCGCTAAAACTCGTGCAAGACGGCGCGCTGGGCCGGGTGTTCCACACCCTGAGCATGGGCCCGCACCGGTTGAACGCCCCGACGCGGCCGGCCTGGTTCTTTGACAAGGCGTACTACGGCGGCATTCTGGTGGACATTGCCTCGCACCAGATCGACCAGTTCCTGGTGCTCACCGGCTCGACCGATGCCACGGTGAGCCATGCCGTGTGCTCGCACATCGGGCAGGCCACGCCCGACAGCTTTCAGGACTTTGGCGAGATTGCGCTGGCGTCGCAGAGCAACGCGGCGCGCGGCTATATCCGCGTCGACTGGTTCACGCCAGACGGCCTGCCCACCTGGGGCGATGGCCGCCTGTTCATCGGCGGCACCGAAGGCTCCATCGAGATCCGCAAGTATGTGGACATCGAAGGCCGCGCCGGTGGCGAGCACCTGTTCCTGTGCGACCGCAAGGGCACGCGGCACATCGACTGCAGCCAGGAGCCCATCACCTTCTTCCGCGATCTGGTCGCCGATGTACAGGAGCGGACCGACCGCGCCGTTCCGCAGGAGCATGTGTTTGCCGTGAGCCGGCTGGCGCTGGAAGCGGATGCGCTGGCTACATCAGGGAGTGCCACGCCATGAGCAAGAAACTGGGCATTGCACTCATCGGCGTAGGCCCGGGCTCCGAGCCGCACCTGCAAAGCCTGGCCACGCTGGCAGACAGTGTGGACCTGCGCTGGGCCCTGGCCCGCAACAACCCGGACAAGGCCCAGGCCGCAGTACCGCCGTCCACCCGGGTGACGGCTGATCTGCAGGACATCCTGGGCGACCCGCTCGTCGAGGCGGTCATCGTGGCGACGCCGGCCTATACGCACCTGGAGATCGCTTCGGCCACGCTTGCCGCCGGCAAGCACACCCTGGTCGAAAAGCCGCTGGATGTGAGCCTGGCCCGGGCCGAGGAGCTGGTGGACAAGGCAGCGGCCCATGGCGTGAGGTGCGGTGTGCAGCTGGGCGTGGTGCTACAGCACCGCTTTCGGCCGGGCGCGCAGCGCCTCAAGCAACTGCTGGATGCGGGACCGCTGGGCGCCGTGCAGAGCGCCGTGCTGCAGGTGCCCTGGTGGCGCTCGCAGGAGGGCTACTACGCCAAGGCCGGGCGCGGCACGCTGGCGCGCGATGGCGGTGGCGTGCTGCTCACCCAGGCCGTCCATGCGATCGACCTGTTCCGCAGCCTGGTGGGCGTGCGCGCCGTGGTGGCCTCGCAGATTGCGACCACGGCCATCCATGCGATGGAGACAGAAGACTTTGCCAGCGCCCTGCTCACCCTGGGCAATGGCGCGCCGGGTGTGCTGGTGGCCACCACCGCGATGTACCCGGGCCGGGCCGAGGTGCTGGAGCTGGTCTGCCGCCATGCCACGGCAACGCTGGAGGGCGGGACCCTGCGCGTGCAGTACCACGATGGCCGCATCGAAACCGTCGATGGCGAGGCGAAATCGGGCAGCGGCGATTCGATCATGGATTTTTCGCCCGACGCGCACATCGCGCTGCACCGGGACTTCTTTGGCGCCGTGGCCCAGGGCCGGGCGCCGACGGTGACGGGTGCCGAGGCCCTGGCCACGCACCGGCTCATCGACCAGATCGTGCGGCAGGGACAAGCCGCCTGAACCCAGCAAAGCCAATCCGAGCCAAGTAAAGCAACTACCACAAGGAGACAAAAGCCATGAAGAAAGTGTTCCACCAGATCGCACTGGCCCTGACGGCACTGTGCGCAGCCACCCTGCCCGCGCACAGCGCCGACTTCCCGACCAAGCCCGTCAAGATCGTCGTGCCCTATGCGCCGGGCGGCACCACCGATGTGCTGGCCCGCTTCATCGGGCAGCGCCTGTCCGAGAACCTGGGCCAGTCGGTCGTGGTGGACAACAAGCCCGGTGCCGCCGAAGCCGTGGGCGCGGGCCTGGTGGCCAAGGCGCCGGCCGACGGCTACACCCTGCTGCTGTCGACCATGACCACCCAGGCCATCAACCCGACGCTGTTTCCCAAGCTGTCGTTCGATGCGACCAAGGAGCTGACCGCCATTGGCCGCGTGGCCGATGTGCCGGCGATGATCGTGGTGAACCCTGGCGTGCCCGCCAACACCCTGCCGGAGTTCCAGCGCTACCTCAAGGCCAACCCGGACAAGAGCTACGCCTCACCCGGCAACGGCACGCCCAACCACCTGGCGACGGAGCTGTTCAAGCGCGCGGCGGGCGTCGAAGCCCTGCACGTGCCCTACAAGGGCGGCGCACCGGCGGTGCAGGATGTCATGGCCGGGCAGGTGCAGTTCATGCTGATCCTGGCGCCCGAGGCCATGCCGCTGGTCAAGTCGGGCAAGCTGCGCACCCTGGCCATCACCACGCTGCAGCGCTCGCCCATGTTCCCCGACCTCCCGACCGCCTCGGAACAGGGCGTCAAGGACTTCGAGCTGGTGGTCTGGTACACGCTGCTGGCACCCGCAGGCACACCCAAGGAGGTCGTCGCCAAGCTCAATGCCTCGCTCAACGCCGTGCTCAAGGAAAAGCAGACGACGGACAAGCTGGCCGAGCTGAGCATCAAGCCCGCTGGTGGCACGCCCGAGGAGGCCATGTCCTTTGCCAGGAGCGAGGCAGCCCGCTGGAAGAAAGTGATCGAGGACGCGGGGATCAAGGCGGAGTAAACCAGACCCGCGCTCCCGCCAAGACAAAAAGGCGCTCCGAGGAGCGCCTTTTGCATGGGTACAGACAGAATACTCAGGCCATCGAGTAGCCCGAGCCGCCCCGGCGCCCGCCCTTGAGGTGGCGCGCCAGCAGTACCAGCATCACCAGGCCGAAGCCCACAAAGCAGATGAACGACCAGTTGGCAATCGAGCCGCCCAGGAAGGTCCAGTCAATCGCCGCGCAGTCGCCCGAGCCGCGGAAGATCATGGGGATGGCGCGGCTGATGGGGTAGTTTTCGATCATGCCGTAGAAGTCGCGGCCGCAGGTGGCGACCTCGGGCGGGTACCACTGCAGCCAGCTCTGGCGGGCGGCGACAAAGGCGCCGAAGCCGGCGATGAGGACGGCGATGCCGGCCAGCGACATCCACCAGCCGCGCGAGTCACGCGCAGCGGCCAGGCCCGTGAAGATGGCCACGCCGATCAGCGCGTAGCGCTGCACGATGCACATGGGGCAAGGCTCCAGCCCCACCACATGCTGCAGGTACATGCCGAAGGCCAGCATGGCCACGCAGGCCAGGCTGATCAGCGCGAGGATGCGGCGCGGCGCGTTATCGATCCACTTGAACACCATTCTTGTCATCCTTGATGCGAATTTGCATTCAACCGGCTAACGTCGTTGGGGAGCCTTGCCGTGCCATAGCACTGTCTGCGGCTCCCCGCCTAGTTATCCGATTGAACGCCAATCCGCTTGAGCCCCGGCATCCGGCTTGTGCCGGCCCGCGAGGGGCATGGGGCGACAAGCGTCAGATGTTGGCAGCGTGGTCCAGAAAAACCCGGGCGCGCCGCGGTGTCACCACCAGCGTTTCACCCTCCTTGAAACCCATCTCCCGGAACTGCTGCGCGGGGATCTGCGCCTCGATCAGCATCTCGGGATTCGAATTGTCCGCTGGTTTGTGATCGTCCGAAGGAATAAGTTCCAGCCGTGCGATGGGCCCGACCACGATGGCGCGGCTCAGTTGCGCCACGATGCCGCGGGGGCGGCCTGCGGCGTCGATGCCGGCGCCGGGGGCGTAGCGCTGCACATCGAGGTCGTGCGGGCGCACATAGGCAAAGGCCTTGGTGTCCTGCGCGTCGGCGTGCTCCGGAGCGTCGAGCTGCATGCCGTCCAGGTGTACCAGCCCCTCGTGCGCGCGGCCCTGGAACAGGTTCACGTCGCCCAAAAAGCCGTAGACAAACGGGCTGGCCGGGTTGTCCCACACCTGCTGGGGCGAGCCGCTTTGTTCGATGCGGCCCTGGTTGATCACCACCACGCGGTCGGCCACTTCGAGCGCCTCTTCCTGGTCATGGGTCACGAAGATGCTGGTCACGTGCAGTTCGTCGTGCAGGCGGCGCAGCCAGCGGCGCAGCTCCTTGCGCACCTTGGCATCGAGGGCGCCAAAGGGCTCGTCGAGCAGCAGCACCTTGGGCTCCACCGCCAGGGCGCGGGCCAGGGCGATGCGCTGGCGCTGGCCGCCCGACAGCTGCGAGGGGTGGCGCTCGGCCAGCCAGTCGAGCTGCACCAGCTTGAGCAGGTCGGTGACCTTCTTCTTGATCTGGGCCTCGCTCGGGCGTTCGCTGCGCGGCTTGACGCGCAGGCCGAAGGCCACGTTCTCGAACACCGTCATGTGGCGGAACAGCGCATAGTGCTGGAACACGAAGCCCACGTTGCGCTCGCGCACGTGCACGTCGGTGGTGTCCTCGCCCGAGAAGTGGATGGTGCCCACGTCGGCCGTTTCCAGCCCGGCGATGATGC
Source organism: Acidovorax sp. AC410 (assembly GCF_979253235.1). Taxonomy (NCBI): domain Bacteria; kingdom Pseudomonadati; phylum Pseudomonadota; class Betaproteobacteria; order Burkholderiales; family Comamonadaceae; genus Acidovorax; species Acidovorax sp. AC410. The sequence continues at coordinate 5,461,827 of NZ_CEEDCG010000001.1, read as the reverse complement.
GCAAGAGCGTGGTCTTGCCGCAGCCCGAGGGGCCGAGCAGCGCGATCAGCTCGCCCGAGGCGATGTCCAGGCTCACGTCGCGCAGGGCATGGAAGTCGCCGAACTGCTTGCTGACGTTGCGAATTTCGATACTCATGGTGTTCTTTCTTCTTCCTTCAGCGCGCAGAGGGGGCGGTGGCGGGCGCGGGGCGCTCGGGCGGCAGCTCGGCTGCGGCCTTCATTTGCTGCTCGTTGCGCCACTCGGCAATCGACTTGATGACCAGGGTGACCAGCGCCAGCAGCGCCAGCAGCGAGGCGGCTGCGAAGGCGGCGACCGACTGGTACTCGTTGTAGAGGATTTCCACGTGCAGCGGGATGGTGTTGGTCTGCCCGCGGATGTGGCCCGAGACCACCGATACCGCACCGAACTCGCCCATGGCGCGTGCGTTGCACAAAATCACCCCGTACAGCAGGCCCCACTTGATGTTGGGCAGCGTGACGTACCAGAAGGTCTGCCAGCCGGTGGCACCGAGCACGATGGCGGCCTGCTCCTCGTCGTTGCCCTGGGCCTGCATCAGCGGGATCAGCTCGCGCGCGATGAAGGGGAAGGTCACGAACACGGTGGCCAGCACGATGCCCGGCACGGCGAAGATGATCTTGATGTCATGCGCCTGCAGCCAGGGGCCGAACCAGCCCTGCGCGCCGAACATCAGCACGTAGACCAGGCCGGCCACCACGGGCGATACCGAGAACGGCAGGTCCACCAGCGTGGTGAGGAAGGCCTTGCCCTTGAACTCGTACTTGGCAATGCACCAGGCCGCCGCCACGCCGAACACCAGGTTCAGCGGCACGGCGATGAGCGCGGTGATCAGCGTGAGCTTGATGGCCGACCAGGCATCGGGTTCGCGCAGGCCGTCGAGGTAGGCCCCGAAGCCCTTGCGCAGCGCCTCGGCAAACACTGCAGCCAGCGGCAGCACCAGGAACAGCAGCATGAAGACCAGCGCCACCGTGATCAGGGTGTAGCGCACCCAGGGCGCTTCGGTCGTGCCGGCGCGGGCACGGCGCACCGTGCGGGAGTTCGCACCGCTCATGCTGGTGCCCCCGCGTGGCGGCGCTGCCAGGCCTGCAGCGCGTTGATGACCAGCAGCAGGATGAACGAGATCACCAGCATGACCACCGCCACGGCGGTGGCGCCGGCGTAGTCGTACTGCTCAAGCTTGCCGATGATGATGAGGGGCGTGATTTCAGAAACCATGGGCATGTTGCCGGCGATGAAGATGACCGAGCCGTACTCCCCCACCGCCCGCGCGAACGCCATGGCAAAGCCGGTGAGCAGCGCGGGGGTGATGGAGGGCAGGATGACCTTGGTGAAGGTCTGCCAGCGCGTGGCGCCCAGGCAGGTGGCGGCTTCTTCGAGCTCCTTTTCGGCGTCTTCGAGCACCGGCTGCACCGTGCGCACCACAAAGGGCAGGCCGATGAAGATCAGCGCGATCACGATGCCCGCGGGCTTGAAGGCCAGCTGGATGCCCAGCGGCTCCAGGTACTGCCCCACCCAGCCATTGCCGGCGAGCAGCGCGGTGAGCGAGATGCCGGCCACGGCCGTGGGCAGCGCAAACGGCAGGTCCACCAGCGCATCGACGATCTTCTTGCCAGGGAACTTGTAGCGCACCAGCACCCAGGCGATCAACAGGCCGAAGAACAGGTTGACGAGGGCCGCGATGAACGATGCGCCGAAGGTCAGCCGGTACGAGGCCAGCACGCGCGGTGCGCTGATGGCGGCCCAGAACTGCTCCCAGGTCAGGGTGAAGGTCTTGAAGATCAGTGCCGACAGCGGGATCAGCACGATGATGCTCAGATAGAACAGCGTGTAGCCCAGCGTCAGGCCAAAGCCGGGCAGCACCCGTTTGGACGCACGCCGGCCGGCCTGCGCAGGGGCCGTCATGGCACCCCGCGCGGCCACAGAGGTCGCAGCGGTCATGGCTTACTTGGCGCCGGGCGTGTAGAGCTTGTCGAACTGGCCGCCGTCGTTGAAGTGAACCTTCTGTGCATCGCTGAGCGAACCGAAGTACTTGGCCACGGTGAACTGCTTCAAAGGCTTGAAGGTGGCGGCGTACTTCTTGAGCACGGTTTCAGAACGCGGGCGGATGGCGTGCTTGGCCGCGATTTCCTGGGCTTCTTCGGAGTACAGGTAGTCCAGGTAGGCCTTGGCCAGCGTGGCCGTGCCCTTCTTGGCCACGGTGCGCTCGACCACGGCCACGGGGTTCTCGGCCACCACGCTGATCGACGGGTAGATGGCATCGACCTTGCCGGCGCCGAACTCGCGGTCGATGGAGACCACTTCGGATTCGAAGGTGATCAGCACATCGCCCTGGTTGCGCTGCAGGAAGGTGGCGGTGGCATCGCGCCCGCCCTTGGCCAGGATGGGCACGTTCTTGTACAGCTTGCCCACGAACTCGGCGGCCTGCTCTTCGGTGCCGCCCTTCTCGCGCACGGCGCCCCAGGCGGCCAGGTAGGCATAGCGGCCGTTGCCGCCGGTCTTGGGGTTGACCACGATGACCTGCACGCCGGGCTTGATCAGGTCGTCCCAGTCCTTGATGCCCTTGGGGTTGCCGTTGCGCACCAGGAACAGCATGGTCGAGGTGGTGGGCGATGCGTCGTTGGGGAATTTCTTCGCCCAGTCCTTGGCCACCACGCCGTTGTCGGCGAGGAACTGCACGTCGGTGGTCGTGTTCATGGTGACCACGTCGGCCGCCAAGCCATCGTTCACGGCGCGCGCCTGGGCGCTGGAGCCGGCGTGCGACTGGTCGATCTTCACGTCCTTGCCGGTGGTCTTCTTGTAGTGCGCAGCAAAGGCAGCGTTGTAGTCCTTGTAGAACTCACGGGCCACGTCGTACGACACGTTGAGCAGCGAGTCCTGGGCCAGCGCCATGCCGCTGGCAGTGAGTGCCAGAGTGGCCAGGAGAGTCTTGAGTTTCAAAGAAGTCATGTGGCGTAGCCTGTAAGGAAAAGCGGAAGATGCCCCATTGTCCACACAGCGCCTTAAAACTCAAAAGAATACATTCTTGTTAATTAATCGGATTTTGGAATATAGAAATGACAAGGGCTGCCCTTCAGCAGCCCTGCAGCCCCTCAGGCTGTGGCCTGCCAGGCCGTGGGTGCGGGGGCCGGGGCACCCACCCCGCCCTGCTCACCCGTCAGCGACTGCAACAGCGCCCAGCCCAAAGGCCATTCGCCATGGCCCGATTCCACGTTGATGTGGCCAGCCTGCTGCATGCGAACGAACTCGCTGCCCCAGGCGCGGGCGTAGGCTCCGGCCAGGCGAATGGGGCAGTACGGGTCGTTGCTGCTGGCCACCACCACGCTGCGGTAGGGCAGTTGCGCGTAGGGGACGGGTGCAAAGTCGTTGAGGATGGCGCGGCGCTCCGGGTCGGCCGGCGCCACCAGCAGCGCGCCGTGAATGCGCGCCGCTGCTTCGGGCCCCAGGTGCGTGGTGGCGATGCAGCCCAGGCTGTGCGCCACGATCACCACCGGGTGCGGGGCGGCCAGCACGGTCTTTTCGAGCGTGCCGACCCAGGCGTTGCGGGTCGGGGTGATCCAGTCGTCCTGCACCACGCGGCGCGCCTGCGGCAACCGTTCGGTCCACAGGCTTTGCCAGTGGCCGGGGCCGGAGTCGCGCCAGCCGGGGACGATGATGATGGAAGTGGGGTTCACGGGTGTACCGCCTGGCGCGGCCCTGGCAACGGCCTGCATCGGCAGGCATGCAGGGGCCGCAGCCGGGCTTACTTGTTGGGCTGGGGCGTGATGCGCAGGTAAGGGCGCACGGCCTTGAAGCCCTTGGGGAAGCGCTGGGCGATCTCGGCCGGGTCCTGCAGGCTGGGCACGATGATGACGTCGTCGCCGTCCTTCCAGTTGGCGGGCGTGGCCACCTTGTGGCTGTCGGTCAGCTGCAGCGAGTCGATCACGCGCAGGATCTCGTCGAAATTGCGGCCCGTGCTGGCGGGGTAGGTGAAGGTGGTGCGGATGACCTTCTTGGGGTCGATGATGAACACGCTGCGCACCGTGACCGTGGTCGATGCGTTGGGGTGGATCATGTCGTACAGGTCGGCCACCTTCTTGTCCGCATCGGCCAGGATGGGGAAGTTGACGGTGGTGTTCTGCGTCTCGTTGATGTCGCCCACCCAGCGGTTGTGCGAATCGACGGGGTCCACGCTTACCGCGATGGGCTTGACCTTGCGCTTGGCGAATTCGGTGGCCAAGGCGGCCGTCTTGCCCAGCTCGGTGGTGCAGACGGGCGTGAAATCGGCGGGGTGCGAGAACAGCACCACCCACGAGTCACCCGCCCACTCATGGAAATGGAGGGGGCCGGCGGTGGATTCCTGGGTGAAGTCGGGGGCGGTATCGCCGAGTCGCAAAGTGGCCATGGAGATGCTCCTTCAATGTCTGATGAAGCCATTCTGCGAGCCGGTCTTTAAAACCCAAACGAATATATTGTTCTGACTTAATCGCAAAAACGTCTATCAAAGCGCGAGAAAGTTCAGTCTTGGTCCAGCAAGCGGCTCAGCCGTGCCCGGTAGTTGTTGAGAAAGTCGTGAGTCACCGCATAGTGTTCGGTGTCCTCGAACGCCACCTCCATGAGCCCCGTACCGTCGAACTGGATGATCTTGGCGTGGGGGTAGGACAGAAGGATTGGGGAATGCGTGGCAATGATGAACTGCGACTTGTCCTCTACCAGTTGGTGGATGGCCGAGAGCGCGGCCAGTTGGCGGTTGGGCGACAGCGCGGCTTCGGGCTCGTCCAGCAGGTACAGGCCTTTGCCGCGGAACTTGTGGGCGAGCAGGGACATGAAGGCCTCGCCGTGCGAGATGCCATGCAGCGAATGGGTGCCGTAGGCGTCGGGAACACCGTTGTCGTCCACAAAGGTGGCGACATTGAAAAAGCTCTCGGCCCGCAGAAAGTACCCATCCTTGGGTTGGCGGAAGCTCCGCGCCAGCCTGAGTGACTCATGCAGCGGAGATACGGACTTCGTGGTGCCCACCATGAAATCGCGGGTGCCGCCTTGCGGGCTGTAGCCCAGGGCCACGGCAATGGCTTCCAGCAGCGTGGACTTGCCCGAGCCGTTTTCGCCGACCAGGAAGGTCACGTCGGCATGGAATTCCAGCTGCCCCATCTCGCGGATGGCGGGGATGTTGTACGGGTAGCTGTCGAAGTCCACCTCTGCATCGGGGCGGATGCAGACGCTCTGGAGATAGGGTTTGGCGGCAAGCATGGTGCCGCCATGCTAACGGGCCGGCGTGCGGATCAGAAGCGCACGGCCTCGAACGCCGGATGCAATTCGTCCACCCAGTGGTCCAGCTCTTCCTCCGACACCGCCAGGTGCTCCATGCAGGCCTGGCCATGCTGCAGCCAGTCGCGCGTGGGCTGCAGGTTGTCGTGGTGGTTCACCAGGTACTCGGCCAGCAGGCCCAGGGCCACCAGGTGGCGCACCGTGGGGTTGAAGCGCTCGTCACCCAGGCTGGTGAAGTCGTGGTGCAGCCAGATGGCCTGGGCCACGTCACCCGTCAGGTGCCAGGTGCGCGCCACGATGGCACCCATCACCGCATGGTCGGTGTGGTGGTTGGCGTTTTCGGTCTGGGTGAAGGTGCGGTCCTTGCGGGCCAGGGCCTCGGTCACGGTGGAGCCGTAGCCGCGCACGGCCTTGACCAGCACCGGCATGCCCACGTGGCAGAACAGGCCGAAGCTGTAGCCCAGGCCGGGGTCGAAGCTGTAGAGCTGGCGCCCGATGTGCTCGCAGGCAATGGCGCGGCGCTGCGAGCTTTCCCAGAAATGCTCGAGCAGCGGCGAGCGCACCATGAGTGCGTTGCGCGTGATGAAGGCCGAGAGCAGCTCCACCGCCGGGTTGAGTCCGAGCACCGTGAGCGCCATGCCCACCGTCTGCACCGGGTGGGCCAGTCCGTACAGGGGGCTGTTGGCCTGGCGGATCAGGGCGGCGGCCATGGCCACGTCGGACGAGGCCAGTTGCTCCAGCGCGCCCGAATCGAGCTCGGGTGCGGCCACGATCTGCTGCAGGCGCACCAGCGACTCGGGGCACGGCGGGATCACGATGGCCCGCACGGAGGGGTGGACGCGGGCCTTCTGGAGGTGGGTATCGATGGGGTGGGGGTTTTTCACGGCGCGCCCCGGCAGCCTGCGCAGGGGTGGCGCGCAGGCAACCGATCAGTTGCAACTGGTTGCATTGTGGCCCGAAAACGCGCACTCGGCAGAGACCCGCGCGCTTGGCGGACTTCGCCACATGGCGTATTGCGCGTGTTATATCCCGGCCCCGTCCAGCCCCGCCCCGCCATCGCGTGTGGCCAGGCTGTTGCGCCCCGGCATGGCCTCGCCCAGGTAGTCGAGGAAGCTGCGCACCGCCGGCGACAGGCCGCGGCGCGAGGGGAACACCGCATGCACGATGGCCGGCGGTGGCACCCACTCGGGCAGTACGCGCACCAGGCGGCGCTCGCGCATCTCCTCGTGGCACATGTAGTCGGGCATCCAGCCCATGCCGATGCCGGCCAGCACCGCGAACTTCAGGGTCAGCAGGTCGTCGGCCACATAGCGCGGCGTGTGGTGTACCACCTGGTGCGCGCCGCCGGGGCCCATCAGGTTCCAGGTGGCGCGGCCGTCGGGGGCCGACATGGCCACGCTGTCCATGCGCGAGAGGTCTTCCAGGGTGGTGGGCGTGCCCTGGCGTATCAGCAGCTCGGGGCTGGCCACGAGGATCTGGCTGGTCATGTCCAGCCGCTTGACGACCATGCTGCCGCTGTCCTCCAGCGAGGGGCGCACGCGCAGCGCGACGTCGATGCCCTCCTCCACCACGTTCACGGCGCGGTTGCTGACCACCATGTCCACCCGCACCTCGGGGTAGCGCGCCAGGAAGGGGGGCATCATCTCGGCCAGCACCGTCTGCGCCAGGGTCACCGGGCAGCTCACGCGCACGGTGCCGCGCGGCACGGTCTGTACCTGGGCCACGGTGTCGGCGGCCGCCTGGGCCGACTCGCGCATGGCCTGGCAGTGGCGCAGGTAGGCCTCGCCCACCTCGGTCAGCGAGAGCTTGCGCGTGGTGCGCTGCAGCAGGCGCACGCCCAGCTGCGCCTCCAGGTCCGACACGCGGCGCGACAGGCGCGATTTGGGAATGCCCAGGGCGCGGCCGGCGGCGGCAAAGCCACCGCGCTCGACCACCTCGGCAAAGTACAGCATGTCGTTGAGGTCTTGCATAAAGTACATCGTTCTACTGATAGGACAATCTATCGCAAGTTCAATACCTTATCAACAAATGAGTGCGTCTCCACAATTCACCCATGGCCACACGCTGTGGCTACCACCCACAGGAGATTCCCTCATGCAACTGCTTCACATCGACTCGGCCATCACCGGCGAACAATCCGTTTCGCGCGAACTCACCAAACGCATCGTCGCCGCCTGGAAGGCCGGCCACCCCAACACCACGGTGCAGTACCTGGACCTGGCCACACAGGGCCCGGCCCACCTGACGGCCGACGCCCTGGGTTTTCGCACCGGCCAGGAAGCCTCCACCGAAGCGCAGCGCAGCGAAAACGCCCTGTCCGAAGCCCTGGTGAGCCAGTTCCTGGCGGCTGACGTGATCGTGATCGGTGCCCCGCTGTACAACTTCACCATCCCCAGCCAACTCAAGGCCTGGATCGATCGCGTGGCCCAGATCGGCCGCACCTTCAAGTACACCGACAAGGGCCCCGTGGGCCTGGCCGGCGGCAAGACCGTGATCGTGGCATCGAGCCGCGGCGGCGTGTACTCCACCAGCGAAGGTGGCCAGGCCATGGAGCACCAGGAGAGCTACCTCAAGGTGGTGTTCGGCTTCTTCGGCATCACCGACGTGCGCTTCGTGCGCGCCGAAGGCGTGGGCATGGGCCCTGACGCCAAGGCCCTGGCCTTTGCCGGCGCCGACAAGGACATCCAGGCACACACCAGCGTGCCTGCCAACCAACCCCAGGTTGCACAGGCCGCCTGACCCGGTAGCGGGCCAGCCAAACAAAACGCCGCCCTGCAAGGGCGGCGTTTTCATGGGGCGATCAGAACGCTCAAATGTGCTTCTTGACCCAGCCCACGTACGCATCCACCCAGCCCTGCAGGAACTTCTTGCTGCCCTCGCCCACGTTGCCATCGGCATCGAACAGGCCTTCCTTGGCGTGGATGAAGCCCTCGGGCTGGCCCAGGGTGGGCACGTCGAGGTAGGCCAGCACATTGCGCAGGTGCTGCTGCGCCAGCGCGGTGCCGATGGCGCCCACCGAGGCGCCGATCACGCCCGCAGGCTTGCCGCCCCAGGCGCTCTGGCCGTAGGGGCGCGAGGCATGGTCGAGCGCGTTCTTGAGCACGCCGGGGATGGAGCGGTTGTACTCGGGCGTCACGAACAAGAGGCCCTGGGCGGCCTTGAGCTCGCCCTTGAGACGCAGCACCGAGGCGGCCTGCTGGCCGTCGTCGTCCTGGTTGTACAGAGGCAGGTCATCGATGCGCAGGTGGGTGAATTGGAAATCGGCCGGGGCCAGCCGCTCGATGGCGGTGGCCAGCTTGCGGTTGAACGAATCCTTGCGAAGGCTGCCGACGATGACGGCGATCTGGACATTGCTCATGGAAACTCCTTGTGAGTGGGACGACATGGAGAAAAGCGCTGCAGGGTCTCCCAACCCTGCAACACGAAGCGCTTGCCATGATAGCCACAGACCGTGGCCTGAGGATGAAGCAGGCCCAGCGCAATTGCTATATTTTGTATAGCAATTGCGCCAGGGCCTGAGACCTCCTGCTTACCCCGCTCGCCTTTGCCCTGCCAGGCGCTGCACCACGGCCACCAGGCGGTCGATCTCGTCGAAGGTGTTGTAGAACGCCAGCGACGGCCGCACCGTGGTCTCCACGCCGAAGCGGCGCAGGATGGGCTGGGCGCAGTGGTGGCCCGTGCGCACGGCGATGCCTTCCTCGTTGAGCGCCTTGCCCACCTCTTCGGTGGTGTAGCCGGCGAGTACGAAGGACATCACGCTGGCCTTGTCGTCGGCCGTGCCGATGAGGCGCACGCCACGGATGGCAGACAGGTGGTGCATGCCGTAGACCAGGAGCTCGTGCTCGTAGCGCGCGATGTTCTCGATGCCCACGCGGTTCACGTAGTCGATGGCGGCGCCCAGGCCCACGGCGTCGGCGATGTTGCCGGTGCCGGCCTCGAACTTGTTCGGGATGGGCTGGAACACTGTCTTCTCGAAAGTGACGTCGGCAATCATGTTGCCGCCGCCCTGCCAGGGCGGCATGTCTTCGAGCACCGCGCGCTTGCCCCAGACCACACCGATGCCGGTGGGCCCGAAGACCTTGTGGCCCGAGAAGACGAAGAAATCGGCCCCCAGGTCCTGCACGTCCACCTGCATGTGCGAGACCGACTGCGCGCCGTCGACCAGGGTGGTGGCTCCCGCCCGCTTGGCCAGCGCCACGATCTCCTTGACTGGCACCACGGTGCCCAGGGCGTTGGAGACCTGGGTGACGGCGACGATCCTGGTGCGGTCGTTGAGCAGCTTCTGGTACTCATCGAGCAGCACCTGGCCCGAGTCGTCCACCGGGATCACGCGCAGGCGTGCGCCCTTGGCGGCGGCCAGCTGTTGCCAGGGCACGATGTTGGCATGGTGCTCGAGGTGGCTGACGATGATCTCGTCGCCCTCGCCCACATGCTGCGCGCCCCAGCTCTTGGCCACCAGGTTGATGGCCTCGGTGGTGCCGCGCACGAAGATCACCTCGTTCACCTCGGGCGCGTTGATGAAGCGCTGCACACGCTGGCGCGCGCCTTCATAGGCGTCCGTCGCGCGCGCGGCCAGCTCGTGCGCCGCGCGGTGGATGTTGGAGTTTTCGTGCGCGTAGAAGTGGCTGATGCGGTCGATGACCGACTGCGGCTTGTGCGTGGTGGCCGCGTTGTCGAACCAGACGAGCTGGCGGCCATTGACCCGCTCCTGCAGCACCGGGAAATCGCGGCGAACCGCATGCACGTCGAACGCCGGGTGGGCGCTGCGGTCGGCCTGCGGAACACCGCTTCCAGCAGCAGGGGCACGGCCGGGCGTGGTGTAGCCGCCGGGCAGCACCACGGCATCGGCAAAGTAGAACCGGGGTTCGGTCGACGGCACGGTGCTGGGCACACCGGTGCCGGCCGTGGGCGAGCCCACGCGCGGCACTTCGGGCGCCGCGAACGGCAGGCGTGCCAGGGCATCGAGCCCGCCAGGAGCGGCGCCATGCCCGTCGGGCGGGGTCAGCTGGGGCGCGCGGTCTGCCGCCAGCGGATGGCCGTGGCGATCACCGAGGAAGTAATACGGCGATGCGCCCTGCGTCACCGCAGGGGCCGCCTGGGCGGGCGCCACAGAAACAGGCTGGGAGGTCGGCTGCGCCGCCCCGGGAACACCCAGCACGTCGCTGCCAAAGCGCGGCTCGTAAGCCGGCAAGATGCTGATCACCGAATCGGGCACGCCATTGCCTGCCACCGCATGCGGCAGCAGGGCCGGCGCGCGGTGCGCCAGCGAAGCCAGCGGCGTGGGCGAGGCCGGCACCAGGTTGGCACCCGGCACCAGCCCTTGCGGGATGGGCATGCCAGGCACGCCAGGGCCGAAGCCTGCAGGGCTTACCAGGGGCGAGCCGGCCGGCGCGATGTTGAGGGGCGCCTGCACACCCGGGGGCAGCGGTGTCGCCTGCCCTGCCCCAGGCAGCGAGCCCGGTGGCGTGGACGGCAAGGCACCTGCCGGCCCGGCGAAACGGGGTTGCTCGCCAGGGGCAGCGGCAAACAGCGCCGTCGCCAGGCTGGCCAGCAGCGCCGTATCGATGGGTGGCTGCAGCGTGGCGGGCACGCCTGCAGGGGTGAAGGAAGAAGTGGTCACCGCGCGGCCGCTTTACTTGTAGGTGTCGGGGTAGTCGTGGTACTTGTTGATCTCCACGTCGTCCAGCACCGCCAGGGCGTCGGGCGTGAGCACGGCCAGCGAGCAGTACAGCGAGATCAGGTAGGACGCGATGGCATGGTTGTTGATGCCCATGAAGCGCACCGACAGGCCCGGGCTCTGCTCACCGGGCAGGCCGGGCTGGAACAGGCCGACCACGCCCTGGCGCTTGTCACCCACGCGCAGCAGCAAGATCTTGCTCTTGCCATCGGCCACCGGCACCTTGTCCGAGGGGATCAGCGGAATGCCGCGCCAGGTGATGAACTGCGAGCCGAACAGGCTCACCGTGGGCGGCGGCGTGCCGCGGCGCGTGGCTTCGCGGCCGAAGGCGGCAATCGCCAGCGGGTGGGCCAGGAAGAAGGCGGGCTCCTTCCAGACCTTGGTGAGCAGCTCATCGAGGTCGTCCGGCGTGGGTGCGCCCGTGAGCGGAAACACGCGCTGCTCTTCGGTCACCTGGGCCAGCAGGCCGTAGTCGGGGTTGTTGATGAGCTCGCTCTCCTGGTTCTCCTTGATCGTCTCGATCGTCAGGCGCAGCTGTTCCTTGATCTGGTCGTGCGGGCTGCTGTACAGGTCGGAGATGCGGGTGTGTACGTCGAGCACGGTGCTCACGGCGTTCAGGAAGAACTCGCGCGGGTTCTCTTCGTAATCGACGAAGGTGCGCGGCAGCTGGTTCTCTTCCTCGCGGGCGGTGCAGGTGACCTTGATCAGCTCGGGGTTCTTGACCGTGTTGAGGCGGTAGATGCCCGCCTCCACCGGCACCCATTGCAGCAGGTGCGTGAGCCAGCGCGGCGAGATGGTCGAGAGTTGTGCGGTGGTCTTGGTCGCGTTGGCGAGTTGCCGTGCTGCGTTGTCGCCCAGGGCGGTCGTGCCGCCCACTGTTGCCGTCATGTGAGGCTCCGTATCAGAAAGGTTGGTAAACGAACAGGTATCGATTCCCAGCCAGTGTCGGATGCCCCCGCTACCGCTTCAACATGCTATAGCCGCCAATCGCGTGCCTTTCAGTGCATTGGCGCTGCTCAATTCATCGCAATGCCCTAGCAAGGTCGCACTGCTTACGCCCAGGGCCTGCGAGAGCTTGTCGATGGTGACCAGTGAGGCAATGGCCCGGCCGCGCTCGATCTCGCCCACGTAAGACCGGTTCAGGTCGGCATGTTCGGCCAGCAGTTCCTGCGACCAGCCGCGCGCCTCGCGCAGGCGCCGCACCGCGGTGCCGAAGCTGCGTACCAGCACATCGCTCATGCCGCCACCGTTCCCGCAGACTCGCCGTTGCGGCTGGCATCGTGGCGCGACAGGGCCTGCGTCACGTTGCCGCCCGCGGGCACGTCGTGCGTGATCCAGACATTGCCGCCGATGGTGGCGCCGCGCCCCAGCGTCACCCGACCGAGCACCGTGGCGCCGGCGTAGATGACCACGTCGTCCTCTACCACCGGGTGGCGCGGCAGGCCCTTTTGCAGGTGCCCGTCATCGTCGGTGGGAAAGCGCTTGGCGCCCAGCGTGACGGCCTGGTACACGCGCACGCGCTCGCCGATCACCGCCGTCTCGCCAATCACGACGCCCGTGCCATGGTCGATGAAGAAGCCCGCGCCGATCTGCGCGCCGGGGTGGATGTCGATGCCGGTCTGCGCATGAGCCTGCTCGGCCACGATGCGCGCCAGCAGCGGCAGCTCCAGCTGGTACAGCGTGTGCGCCAGGCGGTGGTGGATCATGGCCAGGATGCCGGGGTAGCACAGCAGCACCTCGTCCACGCTGCGCGCGGCCGGGTCGCCGTGGTAGGCGGCCAGCACGTCGCTGTCGAGCAGGCTGCGGATCTCGGGCAATGAGGCGGCAAAGCTGCGCGCTGCCTGCACGGCGCGCTTTTCGATGTTCTGCTCTTCCACCGGCTGGTGGCGCAGCACATAGCGCAACTCCAGCCGGACCTGTGCCAGCAGGGCATGCAATGCGGCGTCCAGCGTGTGGCCCACATAGAAGTCCTCGCTCTCCTGGCGCAGGTCGGGCGGGCCCAGGCGCATGGGAAAGAGCACGCCCTTGAGCTGCTCCACCACGGCAGCCAGCGCATCGCGCGAGGGGAACTCGCGCCCGCCGGGCTCCTGCGAGCGCTTTTGCAGGCTGCGCCAGTCGCGGCGCACGGCGTGCAGCGACTGCACGATGGGTTCGATGTTGAAGACGGCCATGGGAGGAAGCAAGAGCAGTGGTTCAGTCGTGGGGGGGCGGCCGCGGGCAGTCGGTTCTTCAGTCCTGGATCCAGGGCAGGCCGTGGAAGCGCCAGCCGTCCGATCCGCCGCGCTGCTGGCGTTCGTCGATCTCGCCCTCGAAGCCTTCGAGCACGTTGAAGACCTGGGTGAAGCCGGCCTTGGCCGCGGCTTCTGCCGCCAGGGCCGAGCGCTTGCCGCTGCGGCACAGCAGCAGCGCCGTGGCCTCCTTGCCGCCGTGGCTGGCCAGGCGCGCCTCCAGCTCGCGCACGAAGCGCGGGTTGCGCTGCAGCGCCGTGCCCGTGGCCCATGGCACGTGCAGGCTGTCCGGCACTTGGCCGACGAACTTCAGCTCTTCGGCCGAGCGCACGTCCACCAGCACGGCATCGCCAGCGGAGACGAGTTTCCACGCCACGGCGGGAGAGACACCGCCCGCATAGGGCAGGCCGGAGGCCAGTGCGACCGAGCGGGCAGATTCCAATTCCTGTGCGAGCACAGTGTCCTGGGTGTCCTGGATAGTGGATGAAGACATGGTGGGGTCCTTGGGGAGAGGGGTTGTCGCGGCCCTCGTTGGCGGGGCTGCTGTGAACAATGGGTCCACTCTAGAACCCTTCCCATAAAACCCAAAAGAATAAAAATTGGTTTCTATAAAACCAAAACATCCTTGCAATGGCTCACGCCACCTCGGCGGCGGCCAAGCCGTGCAGGGCGTGGCCAAAGGGCCGCAGATCCAGGCGCTCCGGCAGGTCGAGCACCTGCTGCGCCAGCGCCTCCCCCAGGGCGGCCGAGTGCTTGAAGCCATGGCCCGAACAGGCCGACGCCACATGCACGCCCGGCCAACCGGGCAGGCGGTCCACGACGAAGCCATGGTCGGGCGTCACGGTGTAGAGGCAGGCCCGCGCGTCCGTGCAGCGGGCGCCCGGGGCGTGAAAGTGCGGCAGCACATGGCGCTGGCGCATGGAATCCCTCTCCGCGTCGGCCACGACCCTGTCCACTGCCTCGGGCGTGGTGGTCTCAAGGTACTGCGCGGTGGCCACCTTGAAGGCCGGCGCGCCCGGGTCCGCCACCGGAAAGCCATAGATCGAATCGTCCGGTCCGTCACGGAAGGTCCAGATGAAGACCGGGAAGGCGCCGGGCCCGAACGATGGTGTGGCCGCCCCCATGTCGAACCAGAACATCACCTGGCGGTACACCGCCAGCTGGGGTGCCCAGGCATGCTGCAGCTCCTGGCCGAGCAGGCCCGGCAGCCACGGGCCGGCTGCCAGCACCACCTGCCCTGCATGGAAGCTGCCGTGGGTGGTGTCCACACGCAGGTGCTCGCCTTCGCGCACAAGGCCGGTCACGCGCACCCCTGTCTGCAGGCTGGCGCCGTGTACCTGGGCCTGTTGCAGCTGCGCGCTGATGGCGGCCTCGGGCCGCACGAAGCCGGCGTCGCGCTCCCAGTAGGCGAATTCGTTGTCGTTGAGCTGGAACTGCGGGTAGCGCCGGCGCAGGTCGGCATGGTCCAGCACCTCGTGGGCTATGCCATGGCGGCGCGCGATCTCGATGGTGTTGTGTACGAAGTCCAGGCGGCGCCCCTGGTGCAGCGGCGCGCCATCGCGCGGCCCGAGCACCAGGCCGTGCGTGCGGGTGTAGATCGACTGGCCGGTCGCGGCCTCCAGTTCACGCCAGATCTCGTGCGAGCGGCGCACCAGGGGCACGTATTCGTCGCCCTCCCCCACGGCCAGCCGCGTGATGCGCGTCTGCCCATGCGAGGAGCCCAGGCTGTGTGGCGGCTGGAACTGGTCCAGCCCAAGCACATTCGCCCCACGCCGGGCCAGTTGGTAGAGGGTGGCGGAGCCTACGGCGCCGAGGCCGATGACGATGGTGTCGAAGTGTGGGGGCATGCGCAAGAAGCAGGCTGAAAGTCAAGGCAGCAGCTTAAAGGCTGGCATCCCATCTTCCAAAGCCGCATTGCGCATGAGCTCATGACGAAACCCCCAGGCACGGCCCTCACTGCGGCCAGATCTTGCCCTTGCTCACGAAGCTGCCGGTGCCGGTCTTGTAGCCGAAGTGGACCTGCACGTTGAACGCGCGCAGCTCGGCCTCGGTGAAGTCCAGCGAGGGCGTGAACCTGAGGCTGGTGGCGTTGGCCACCTGGCTGGCGAAGGCAATGCCCTCCACGTCCGCCGGGACCTGGCTGCTCCAGCTGCCGTTGGCCAGGCGGAAGAACCAGGCGTCCGCCGGGAACGACAGGCCATTGGCCGGCACAAAAGCCGCGACCCAGGTGCTGATCTTCGGGTTGGCGGCGACATCCGCCACCGCCTGCGCCAGGCTGATGTCGAGCCGCAACGGCTGGCCGGCAGCGGACACCACCGCGGTGGCCACCGTGGCCGGGACCGGCAGGGTCGTCGCATTGTCCGGCGGGTTGACCGTGCCGGTACCGCCGCCCGCGCTCGGTGCGTCCACGGGGTCGGGGTAGTTGCTGCTGGTCCAGACGATCTTGGCATACCCTGCTGCGTACTGGGCCATGTCCACGTCGATGGCGCCCTGCACGTCGTACAGCGGGCTGCCGCTGAGCTGGCGCACGTAGAGCCAGTTGCCCTCCTTGGTGCTGCCACGGTTGGCATCGAGCTGGCCGCCCACGAAGCGCAGCGTGCCGCCGCCGTCATGCACCACGAGCTGGTCGGCGCGCTCGTTGACCAGGCGCGCGAACGAGGTGTCGATGCGCTCGCCGGTCTGGGCGTTCTGGTATTGCGCGCCGCTCAGGGCCGCCTCGCGCACCGGTGCCGAGCCGTAGCGCAGAACGAAGGCCGATTGCGTTCTCTGCGGCGCATAGCCCGAGAACATGAACGAGCGGGTCCCTGCGGGGATGAATATCTTGAATTCCTTGTACTGCAGCTGGTAGCCGGTGAACTCGGGCAACGCCAGCGATCCGCCGCCAGGGAACGCGCAGCCGCCCGTGGCGTAGCCGATCACGCAGCCGGTGGCACCTTGCGGCGCGTACTGCTGCTTGAAACCCACCTTGGTATCGAACTTGTAGTTGTAGGAACCGGCTGCCGGGGGCAGTGCAATCCTGAGCGCCGACTGGTGCAGCGAGACGAAGTTGGCAGCCTGGGCAAGCGGGGCCACCGCAGCCAGCAGGAAAACAGCGAGATACCGCATGGGATACATCCAGGAAAAATAGACAGGGAACAAGGACAAAATGAAACAATGAATGGCAGGTAGCTGGCCCTGATCAGGTTTCGTGCCTGGTTGCCGGGCGCAGCTTCCACCGAGGTCTAGCGTATCGCGCAGCAGCCAGAACGAAGGGCGGAAAAGCGGGAATGCCCGGCCGCTTTTCCCGGCCAGGCGGCAGTGCGAAGGCTAGGAGCGTGCGCGGCAGAAGGCATCGAAGCGAAACGTCCGAAAACCGAGGATCGTTGGGTAGTACCGACAAGCCCAGGGTGGCCCCCTGGGCGCCGGAGGTGATACCCGGCGAGACCGGTTTGTCGGGCGTTGCAGCCGATGCTCCTTCTGCCGCGCACGCTCCTAGGTGCCTGCGATGCTGAGCGAAGGCCTATACCGGAACGGCCCGCCCGTCCCGGTGCAGCAGCCCCGCCGCCATCTCGCCGATCTCCTCGCCCATGAACAACTGGCTGCGCCAGTGCGCTGGAATGCCTTCGATGCCGTAGAACGCCCCCGCCACCTGCCCGGTGATCGCTGCCGTGGTGTCGGCATCGTCGCCCAGGTTGGCGGCGGCCAGCACGGCATCGGCAAACGAGTCGGTGCTGGCAAAGCACCACAGGGCCGCCTCCAGCGAGGCCACGCAGTAGCCGCTGCCGCGGATCGCCTCGCGCGGCTTGCCCCGGTACTGGCCTGCCGCGATGCTGCGCACCGCAGGACAAGCCAGCCCCTCCTGCAACACGGTCAACACCTCCATCCTCGCGGCCTCGCCGCGCCGGGCGTCGGCCGCGAGGGCATGGGCAATCACCTCGGCCAACACGCTGCAGCACTCGAGCGCCTCGGCCGCGCCGTGCGTGGTCTGCGAACTGAGCCGCGCCTGGCGCACAACCGCCTGCATGTCAGGGAAGTAGCGCAGCACCACGGGCGCCAGCCGCATCAGCGAGCCGTTGCCGGCGGTCTGGGGGTCGGTGGAGCCAGCCATCGGTTCGCCATTGGCCATGAAGCGCGACAGCGCATCGCGCACGGTGATGCCGATGTCGAAGCAGGTGCCGGTGGGGCTGGGGTAGCCCCAGCGCCACCAGTTCACATAGCGGCGCATCTGGTCTTCGGCATCGAAGCCGCCGCGGTGCAGCAGGCTTTGCGCCAGGCAGATGGCCATGGAGGTGTCGTCCGTCCACTGGCCCGGCGCCAGGCGGAACGGGCCGCCGCCCACCATGTCGGCGATGGGCGCAAAGCTGCCGCGCGGGCTGAACTCCAGCGTGGTGCCCACGGCATCGCCACAGGCCAGGCCGACGAAGGAGCCGCGGTAGCGGCCTTCCAGGCCCTTGTCGAAATCTGTTGCCATAGGCCCTCCAACTTAGTTTAATTGATAAACTTATCATAGTTTCATTAAAATACTAAGTCAAGCCAGCGCCACGGAAACACCATGCCAAAAACCTCTGCAGAAACCCTGTTCCCGCCCGTCATCTGCACCGTGGACGTGGTGCTCATGGCGCTCAAGGACGATGCCCTGCACGTCGTGCTGCTCGAGCGCAAGAACCCGCCTTTTGCCGGCGCACTGGCCTTGCCGGGCGGCTATATCCACGCACAGGAGGACCGCACGGCCTGGGATGCGGCGGCGCGCGTGCTGCGCGACAAGACCGGCATCACAAGCCCCTACCTTGAACAGTTGGCCACCTACTCCGGCGCCGACCGGGACCCGCGCGGCTGGTCGGTCTCCGTCGTCTACTATGCGCTGGTGCCGGCAGAGCTGCTGCCCGCCGACCGCGAGGGGCTTACCCTGGCACCGGTGGCCGCGCTGCCGGCCCTGCCCTTCGACCACCAGGACATCGTGGCGCTGGCCGTGGAGCGCGTGCGCGCCAAGAGCCAGTACTCGTCGCTGCCGGTGTACCTGTGCGGCGAGCGCATCACCCTGCCACGCCTGCAGGCGGTGTACGAGGCGGTGCTGGGCGAGCCCATCAACAAGGTGAGCTTTCGGCGCAAGATCGACGAGCTGGACATGCTGGAACCCATCGCGGGCGCGCAGGAAACCGGTGGCGCGCACCGGCCGGCGCAGATCTACCGCCTGCGCGAAGAGTACCGGCGCGCGCTCTCCACCGTGCAGCGCGGCATCAATTCCTGACCGGCTACTCCAGCGGCGTGCCGGTGGCGCGCACGGCCTTTTCCACAGCCTCGCGCTGCAGCGTGGGCGCAAAGGTCTCGATGAAGCTGTAGGCATAGCCGCGCAGCCAGGTGCCCTTGCGCACGGCCAGGCGGGTGACGTTGACCTCGAACAGGTGGCGCGCTTCGAGCATGCGCAGCTGGCGGTCGCGCTCGGGGTCGACCGCGATGGAGGCCACGATGCCCACGCCCATGCCCAGTTCCACATAGGTCTTGATCACGTCGGCATCCATGGCCGAGAGCACCACGTCCGGGCGCAGGCCTTCGCGCGCAAAGGCCTCGTCGATGTGGGCCCGGCCGGTGTAGCCCAGCTCGTAGGTGATGATGGGGTACTCGGTGAGCTGCTGCAGCGTCACGGGTTCGGTCAGCGCCAGCAGCGGGTGCTCGGGCGGCACGACGATGCTGTGCGTCCAGCGGTAGCACGGCAGGGTGACCAGCGCATCGTAGTGCGCCAGCGCCTCGGTGGCCACGCCGATGTCGGCCTCGCCGCTGAGCAGCATCTCGGCCACCTGCTTGGGCGAGCCCTGGTGCAGGTGCAGCGAGACCTGCGGGAACATGGCGCGAAAGTCGCGCACCACCTGCGGCAGGGCATAGCGCGCCTGCGAGTGGGTGGCGGCAATCGACAGGCGCCCCTCGTGGCTGGCGCTGTAGTCCTGCCCCGCCCGGCGCAGGTTGTCGGCGTCGTGCAGCAGGCGCTCCACGATGGGCAACACCGCTTCGCCCGGCGGCGTGAGGCCCGTGAGCCGCTTGCCCGCGCGCACGAAGATCTCGATGCCCAACTCTTCCTCGAGCTCGCGGATCTGGCGGCTCACGCCTGGCTGCGAGGTGTACAGGATGTTCGCCACCTCGGTCAGGTTGAAGCCGCTGCGCACGGTCTCGCGCACGGACCGCAGTTGCTGGAAGTTCATGGAGTGTCTCTGTAGTTCGTGTCGGCAGGCGGATGGAACGGGCGGCCTCGGCGATGAGGTCGCCCATGAAAAAAGGGCGGCATGCCGCCGCCCTTACGCTTGCCCGGCTCAGAAGCCTGCCAGCACCGATCCCTTGAACTCGGTCTGGATGAACTTGCGTACTTCCTCCGAGTGGTAGGCCTTCACGAGCTTGGCCACCCAGGGCTTGTCCTTGTCGGCTTCGCGCACGGCGATCAGGTTGACGTACGGGCTCTTGGCGTTTTCTTGCGCAATCGCATCCTTGCCCGGGTTCAGGCCGGCGGAGAGTGCGAAGTTGGTGTTGATGGCCGAGGCGTCCAGGTCGTCGAGCGAGCGCGGCAGTTGGGCGGCATCGAGTTCCACGAACTTGATCTTCTTGGGGTTGCCCACCACGTCCAGCGGCGTGGCCTTGAGGTCGGAGCCCTCACGCAGCTTGATCAGGCCCTTGTCCTGTAGCACCAGCAGCACGCGGCCGCCGTTGGTCGGGTCGTTGGGGATGCCGAACTTGGCGCCTTCTTTCAGGTCTTCGAGCTTCTTGACCTTCTTGGAGTACAGGCCGATCGGGAAGTTGACGGTGTAGCCCACAGGCACGATCTTGTAGCCACGGTCCTTGACCTGGTTGTCCAGGTAGGGCTTGTGCTGGTAGCTGTTGGCATCAAGGTCGCCAGCGGCCAGGGCGGCGTTGGGCTGCACGTAGTCGCTGAACTCGACGATCTGGATCTTCAGGCCGTCTTTCTCGGCGACCTTCTTGACCACCTCGAAGATCTGCGCGTGCGGGCCGCCCGTCACGCCGATCTTCAGGGGCTTGTCCTGCGCCATGGCGCCCGTGGCGAAACCGGTGGCGAGGGCCAGGGCAAGGGCGGATTGCAGGAGGGAGCGCTTGTTCACGGAAAACACCTTTCGTTATGGGATGTTTCCACTATAGGGTTTGCCCTTTAAAACTCAAAAGAATAACTTTTAATTACCTTAGATTCAATTGATATAAAGAAGTCAAGCAAGCGTCAACCGCGCAGCGCCACGTTGTTGAGCTTGTCCAGCCGCTCGGGCCAGTTGCCCTCGGTGGCCGACTGCTGCAGGATGCGTGTCCACGCCACCCAGGCATCCCACTGCACGCGCTTGTCCCAGGAATTGCCCCAGGCGCTGAACTGCTGCAGCGCGCCGGAGGCCGCGGCGGCAGCGTCGGCATTGCGGCCGGCGGACAGGTACAGCTGGGCCAGCACCATCTGCGGCTCACCCACCCAGGGGTTGTGGCGCACGGCGCTCTCCAGCACGGCGGTGGCCACGTCGAGGTCGGCCAGGGGCTGGTCCTGCTGGATCACCGACCAGTACAGCGAGGTGGCGGCCGCCTCGTCGGCCGCCGACAGTGCGGCGGTGCAGCCGTTGAATACGGGCGGCGTAGGCAGTAGGCCCCTCAGGCCCGGGTGCTGCAGCGCCAGGCCCAGCGCATTGATCTGGCTCACCATGCGGCCACTGGGCCGCATGGGGCCGGGCCACAGCGCGGCGGCCCAATGCACGGCCTGCGGGCGCTGCTGCACGGTGGGAAAGCGCGAGTAGATGTCGTCCTGCCAGCTGAACCACTGCTCGATGGTGTCGGCCATGCTCACGATGGTGAAGGCCGCCACCTCGTAGGGCGTAAGCACGTGGGGCTGGCCGTCCTTCTCCAGCACCAGGCTGCCATCGGCCTCCAGCGCGCCGGCCAGCACGCGCTGCACGAACTGCGTGCGCGACTGGGTGCAGAACAGGTAGACCAGATGCTCTGCCGATTCGCCGGCAATTTCGCGCACGCGGGCCCGCTCCTTGGCGGGGTCGAACTTCACCAGGTCCACGAAGGCATTGCCGTACACGCTGTGCAAGAGGCCCAGCAGACGCACGTCCTGCGGCTGCTGCCACATGGCCAGCGACCGCGCCACGCCCACCAGGTGGTGGCGGAAGGTGCCGGCCTTGTGCCAGTCCTGCCCCACGTTGCGCGCCAGCACGGTGGGCAGCACGGGGGCCAGGTCGGCGTCGCGGGCCAGCCACTCCTCGTCGAGCAGGGGCAAGGCACGGGCCAGCAGGTCGGCATCGAGCGGTTGGAATGGCAGCGTCGTCGTCACGGTGTCTCCTTCAATCCTGGATGTTCTCGTTGCCAAGTATCGCCGCTCAGCGAGGCCATGGGATGTGCACACACCATTCCAACATAATGGATTAAATATCCATTAAACTGGAAACATGGACATCCACACCCGCATTGCCCAGCGTTTGCGCGAATTGCGCGACGCACGCGGCTACTCCCTCGAAGCACTGGCCGAGCGCAGCGGCGTAAGTCGCTCCAACATCTCGCTGATCGAGCGCGGCCAGAGCAGCCCCACGGCAGCCGTGCTCGACAAGCTGGCCATTGGCCTGGGCGTGGCATTGGCTTCGTTCTTCGATGATGCCAGCGCCCAGGCGGCCGAGCCGCCCGCGCCCCTGATCCGCGCGGCCGACCAGCCCCTGTGGCAGGACCCGGCCTCGGGCTATGTGCGGCGCCGGCTCTCGCCGCCGGCACCCTCGCCGCTGCAACTGGTGGAGGTGGTGTTCCCTGCGGGCCGGCGCGTGGCGCTGGATTCGGCCGTGCATGACGCCGACATCCACCAGCAGGTCTGGCTGATCGAAGGCGCCATGGACCTCAGCGTCGGCGAGACCACCTGGCACCTCCAGGCCGGCGACTGCCTGGCCATGCGCCTGAACCAGCCCATCGTGTTCCACAACCCCACGCCGCAGGACGCGCGCTACCTGGTGGCGCTGGCCACCCTGCCCCCACCACCCATCCCTACCCGGAGAAACCCATGAATGCCGCCGCCGACACCACTACCACCATCACCGTGCGCCGCCTGGGCGCCAACGAAGCCGCCGCCAGCGCCCAGGCCCTGGCCGAGGTGCTGATCGACTGCGTACACGGCGGCGCTTCGGTGAGCTTCATGGACCCGCTGCCGCACGACAAGGCCCTGGCCTTCTGGCGCGGCGTGGCCGACGGTGTGGCGCGCAATGAGCGCGTGCTGCTGGTGGCCGAGGATGCGGTAGAGGGCATCGTGGGCACCGTGCAGCTCATCACCGCCATGCCCGACAACCAGCCCCACCGCGCCGACGTGGCCAAGATGCTGGTGCACCGCAAGTCCCGGCGCCAGGGCGTGGCCCAGCGCCTGATGGCCGCGCTCGACGATGCGGCGCGCAGCGAAGGCAAGAGCGTGCTGGTGCTGGACACCGTGACCGGCGGCGATGCCGAGCGCCTGTACGAGCGCGCGGGCTGGCAGCGCGTGGGCGAGGTGCCGCGCTATGCGCTGATGCCCGATGGGGCCTTTTGCGGCACCACGTTCTTCTTCAAGCACCTCTAAGGCCGATGATCCGCAGGCGGCGTCCTGTCTACGCAAGGCTCTGCAGAGCATCCAGGACCGCGCGCGTGGCTGCGCCATGTGCCTGGTCCGTGCGGTAGGCCAGACCCAGTTCGCGCAGCAGCGGCGGGTGCAGAGGGCGTACCTGCAGGCCGGCGTTGTCGGGGTCGCCACCACCACGCACCCCGGGCTGCTCCAGCGGCAGCAGGGCCACCCCCTGCCCGGCCGCCACCAGGCTGCGCAACGCCAGCGGGTGGTTGAGCTCCATGCGCGGGCGCGCATGCAGCCCGGCCTGGGCAAACCAGGCTGCGATCAGGCGGTACATCTGCGTGGCCGGGCCGAACGACATCCAGGGGTGCCCGGCCAGCCATTCTCCGGTGATGCGCCGGGGCGCCTTCCAGCCCGGCGGCAGCAGCGCCACCATGGGGTCGCTGCGCCAAGGCACCACCTGCACCTGGCCGGTGGCGGCCTGCGGCATGGCGACGATGGCCAGGTCCAGCGTGCCTGCCGCCAGGCGCGCCATGGCCTCGGCAGAGCCGAGCACGTCGAGCCGCACGTCCACGCCCGGGCTTTGGCGCGCCAGCGTGTCCACCAGGCGCGGCAGCAGGTGCGCGCTGACGCCCGCCGTCGTGCCCAGGCGCACCAGGCCTTCGAGGCCCTGGGCGCGGCGGCGCACCTGCTCGACCACCTCGTCCACCCCGGCCAGCAGACGGCGCCCTCCGGCCACCAGGGCCTCGCCCGCCGGCGTCAGGCTGGCGTGGCGGCGCCCGCGCACCACCAGCGTGGCACCCAGGCGCGACTCCAGCTCGCTGATGTGCAGGCTCACGGTGGGCGGCGCCAGGTGCAGCGCCTGCGCGGCCGCAGCCAGCGTGCCCAGATCGGCAATGGCGATGAGTGTCTGCACCTGGTCCAGATTGAGGTTACGCATCAGAAATCCTGAATTCAGCAGTCATTGAATTCAACTTTACAGATGTCTGGAGGGAAAACACCATCCCTCCCATGATCACCAACGACGTTTTTTTCATCGTCCTGCTCTCCGCAGTCCTCAATGCCGGCTGGAACAGCGCCATCAAGATCGGCGGCGACCGGATCACCGCCATGGCCATCACCACGCTGATCGGCAGTGCGCTGTCGCTGCTCGTGCTGCCCTGGGTGGCCTGGCCCAGGCCCGAGAGCTGGCTGCTGCTGGGTGCGTCCATCGCCATCCACACCGCCTACCACTTTGCGCTGCCCCTCGCCTACAACCATGGCGACCTGGGGCAGGTGTACCCCATCGCGCGCGGCTCTGCGCCGGTGATGGTGATGCTTGGAGGGGCACTGTTCGCTGGCGAGTCGCCCGGGCCTGGCGCCTTGGTGGGCGTGCTGTGCCTGTGCGCCGGGGTGCTCTCGCTGGCATTGCTCAAAACCCAGGCTGGTAGCGGCAACCACAGCCGCAAGGCGGTGGGCTACGCGCTGCTCACCGGCGCGCTGATCGCGGCCTACACCGTGGTGGACGCGCTTGGCGCGCGGCAGTCCGGCACGGCGATTGGTTTCGCGGTGCTGATCACGCTGGGCGACGGCATTGCCACGGCCCTCATCGTGCTGGGGTGGAAGGGTCGGCGCGCCTTCACGGTGGAGCGCCGTGCCCTCTGGCTGTGCGCTGCCGCCGGCACCATGCAGATGGGTGCCTACTGGACCGCCGTATGGGCCCTGGCCCGTGCCCCCATGGGCCAGGTATCTGCCCTGCGCGAGACCAGCGTGCTGCTGGTGGCGCTGGTCTCGGCCTGGCTGCTCAAGGAGCGCGTGGGGCCGGGTCGCATCGTGGCGGCGGGGCTGGTGTTTGCGGGCATCGTCGGCATCCGGCTCGGGTCATAGCGCGGTCGCCTGCGGTTGGTATAAATGGGCATGTCCCTCGCAATGCCCCTGGCCAACGCGGCCCAGTCCACGTCGGTTGGCCCCGAGACCATCCGCGCCCTCGAAGAGCGCGCCTTCAATGCCTGGCCCGCGCGCCAGAGCGCGCTGCAGGGCGGCTGGGTGTTTCGCCTGTCGGGCGGCTTCACCAAGCGCGCCAATTCGGTGAATGCCATCGAGGCCGGCGCGTCCTTCAGCGGCGTGCGCGCTGCGGCCGAGGCGCTGTACGCACGCCACGGATTGCCGCCGGTGTTCCGCATCTCGCCCCTGGCCCACCCGGATGCCGACCAGGAACTGGCCGACGCCGGCTACGCGCACTTCGATCCCTCTTTGGTCATGGCAACCACCGGGTTGGGTGCGGCGCAGGCCCATGCCGGCGTGCAGATCGACACGGTCCCCACGGCAGCATGGCTCGATGGCTTCGCGGCGGCCAATGGCGTGCAGGTGAAGAACCATGCGATCCACCACGCCATGGTGCATGCGATCGCCCTGCCCTGTGCGTTTGCCAGCCTGCGCGATGGCGCGGGCCAAACCATCGGCTTCGGGCTGGCGGTGCTGGAGCGCGGGGCCATCGGGCTCTATGACATCGTGGTGGATCCTGCCCTGCGCGGGCGGGGGCATGGCAGTGTTCTGGTGCGCGCGCTGCTGCAGTGGGGGTGCGATGTGGGGGCTGGGTCGGCTTATCTGCAGGTGCGGGCGGTCAATGGGGTGGCTCGGAGCTTGTATGCGGGGCTGGGGTTTGTGGAGGTTTATGGGTACCACTATCGGATTCCGCCTGTGAAGGCTTGATGGGTTTGTGGTGATGGTTGCTGTTTGCCTTTGTTGAGGGCGGAGGCCGGGTCTCGGCCCGGCGGCCGAGGTACCTTTCTTTGCGTCGCCAAAGAAACGTACCCCAAAGAAAGGCGACCCCGCTGCCCGTGTCCCCCTCGCCCGGGGGCGAGGGGGCAGCCTGCGATGCTCGGACCTGGGGTGACGCCGAAGAACTCCCTGCGCTGCCTCTGCGAGGCAGCTGCGGTCAAACAGCTTCGGCGAGCCAGATGACGAGGCGCGTGTCCTTCGGCACGCGCTCACCCCAGGCCCTGCGCTTCTCGGCACGGTCAGAAGGGGGTGGGAGCGGGCTCCACTCGGGCCATTGCTTCGCTCGGCCTGTGGTCCTTCGCTGCGCTCGGCTCGCCAGGGCGGCTGCGCCGCCCGTCGGCAGCGCGCAGCGCGTAACCGACACCCGGCGCAGCTGCGAAGCAGCAGCCGTCTGTGACCCCGCTCCCCACCCCTTCTGGCTGCGCCGAGAAGCGCAGGGGCTGGGGTGGGTGCGTGTGCCGAAGGACACACGCACTTCGTGATCTAGCTTGCCGATGCTGTTTGAGCGGAGTTCGAAGAACGCAGCGAGTTCATCGGCACCACCCCAGGTCCGAGCATCGCAGGTTGCCCCCATCGCCCGACAGGGCGATGGGGGACGCAGACTGGGGGCCGCCTTCTCTTTGGTGACTTTCTCTTGGCGGCCAAGAGAAAGTTACTGCGCCGCCGGGCGCACATCCCGGCCTCCGCACTCAACCAAAGCACGCAGCCAGCAAAACAATCAGACCCCCCAAAAAAATGGCCGCAAAACCCCAAAGGCCGCGACCACTCTTAAGCACCTACCGACAGTGATTACTTGGGCAACAGCACCTTGTCCACCACGTGAATCACCCCATTGGACTGGTACACATCCGCAATCGTCACATTCGCCATACCTCCCTTTTCATCGGTCAGCATGATGGTCTTGCCACTGGCCTTGGCCGTGAGCGTGCCGCCGGCCACCGTCTTGATGCTGGCCATGCCCTTGCCATCGGCAATCATCTTCGACAAGGCCGCCGCATCCCACTTGCCGGCCACCACGTGGTAGGTCAGCACGGTGGTCAGCGTGGCCTTGTTCTCGGGCTTGAGCAGCGTGTCCACGGTGCCGGCTGGCAGGGCCGCGAATGCAGCGTTGGTGGGTGCGAAGACGGTGAACGGGCCTGGGCCCTTGAGCGTGTCGACCAGGCCCGCGGCCTTGACCGCAGCCACCAGCGTGGTGTGGTCCTTGGAGTTCACGGCGTTGTCGATGATGTCCTTGCTGGCCAGCATGGGGGCACCGCCCACCATCACGTCGGCGGCCATGGCAGGAACGGCGGCGGCAGCGACCAGGGCAGCGGCGAGGCCGATGGCGGCGAGGCGGGCATTGAAACGAATGGCGGTCATGGAAATCTCCTGGAGTCGATTGATGAACTGTCTGTGACCGCATGAGGAATGCCACGCGGCTGTCAATCAATACGGCACTCGCACGGCATCGGATGCAAGCCCGGGAAAAATGACTGCAAATAACAAAAAAAATCGCCCTGCGGCACTGGCCGGGGGCGATTGATCGGGTCATGCGGGGCCCAGGTTTTCGCTGGGCTCCGCTGTTCGTCCAGACTCAGATCGTGCGACCGAAGGGCCCGTCCGATCCCACCTGCACCAGGTTCTTCTCGGTTGCCAGCGGCTTCGGATTTTTCTTGGTCGGCTTGGCGGGCACTTCCTCGGCCACGCAGTCGGCGTAGTAGCGCACATGGCCGTTCTCGTCCTCCACCTCGACCAGGCCGTGGATGTCGGTCTCGAAGCCCGGGCACAGCTTGGCGAACTCGCGAGCGAACTTGAGGTAGTCCACGATCTTCTTGTTGAACACCTCACCGGGGATCAGCAGCGGAATGCCCGGTGGGTACGGCGTGACCAGGCCCACGGTGATGCGGCCTTCGAGCTGGTCGATCTCCACGCGCTCGGTCTTGCGGTGCGCGATGTGCGCGTACGCATCCGAGGGCTTCATGGCGGGCGTGAGGTCCGACAGGTACATCTCGGTCGTCAGGCGCGCGATGTCGTACTTGGCGTACATCTCGTGAACGTGCTGGCACAGGTCCTGCAGGCCCATGCGCTCGTAGCGCTTGTGCTGCTGGCAGAACTCGGGAAGGATGCGCCACATGGGCTGGTTCTTCTCGTAGTCGTCCTTGAACTGCTGCAGCGCGGTGAGCAGCGTGTTCCAGCGGCCCTTGGTGATGCCGATGGTGAACATCACGAAGAAGCTGTACAGGCCCGTCTTTTCGACCACCACGCCGTGCTCGGCCAGGTACTTGGTAACGATGGACGCAGGAATGCCCTTCTTGTCGAACTTGCCGTCCAGGTTCAGGCCTGGCGTGACAATGGTGGACTTGATCGGGTCCAGCATGTTGAAGCCGTCGGCCAACTGGCCGAAGCCGTGCCACTTGGTGCCGGCCTTCTTGCCCTTGGCGTCGCTGCGGATGATCCAGTCTTCCGCACGGCCCATGCCTTCTTCCACGAGCTTGTCGGGGCCCCAGACCTTGAACCACCAGTCGTTCTTGCCAAAATCGTTCTCGATCTGGCGCATGGCGCGGCGGAAATCGAGCGCCTCCAGAATGCTCTCTTCCACCAGCGCGGTGCCGCCGGGCGGCTCCATCATCGCGGCGGCCACGTCGCAGCTGGCGATGATGCTGTACTGCGGGCTGGTGCTGGTGTGCATCAGGTAGGCCTCGTTGAAGAGGTGGCGGTCCAGCTTGGTGGTCTGCGAGTCCTGCACCAGCACGTGGCTGGCCTGGCTGATGCCGGCCAGCAGCTTGTGGATGGACTGCGTGGCGTAGGTAACCGAGTGCTTGGGGCGCGTGCGCTTCTTGCCCATGGCGTGGTAGGTGCCATAGAAGGGGTGGAAGGCGGCGTGCGGCAGCCAGGCCTCGTCGAAGTGCAGGTTGTCCACGTAGCCATCGAGCATGCCCTTGATGGTTTCGGTGTTGTAGAGCACGCCGTCGTAGGTGGATTGCGTGAGCGTGAGCACGCGCGGCTTGACCTTCTTGGCGTCCACGCCCTTGAGCAGCGGGTTGGCGCGGATCTTGGCCTGGATGGCCTCGGGCTCGAACTCGCTTTGCGGGATCGGGCCGATGATGCCGAAGTGGTTGCGCGTGGGCTTCATGAACACCGGGATGGCCCCGGTCATGATGATGCTGTGCAGGATGGACTTGTGGCAGTTGCGGTCCACCACCACCACGTCGCCCGGGGCCACGGTGTGGTGCCAGACCATCTTGTTGGAGGTGCTGGTGCCATTGGTCACGAAGAAGCAGTGGTCGGCATTGAAGATGCGCGCGGCATTGCGCTCGCTCTCGCCGATGGCGCCGTTGTGGTCCAGCAACTGGCCCAGTTCTTCCACGGCATTGCACACGTCGGCGCGCAGCATGTTCTCGCCGTAGAACTGGTGGTACATCTGGCCCACCGGGCTTTTCAGGAAGGCGACGCCACCCGAGTGCCCTGGGCAGTGCCAGCTGTACGAGCCGTCTTCGGCATAGTCGAGCAGCGCCTTGAAGAACGGCGGCTGCACACTCTCCAGGTAGCTCTTGGCTTCGCGGATGATGTGGCGCGCCACGAATTCGGGGGTGTCCTCGAACATGTGGATGAATCCGTGCAGCTCGCGCAGGATGTCGTTGGGCAGGTGGCGGCTGGTCTTGGTCTCGCCGTGCACGTAGATCGGCACTTCGGTGTTCTTGCGACGCACTTCGCCGATGAAGTTGCGCAGGCTCAGCACGATGGGGTCAAGCCCCTCGCCCACGGTGAACTCCTCGTCGTCGATGGACAGGATGAACGCACTGGCGCGGCTTTGCTGCTGCGCGAACTGCGACAGATCACCGTAGCTGGTGACGCCCACCACCTCGAAACCCTCGGCCTCGATGGCCTGCGCCAGGGCGCGAATGCCCAGGCCCGAGGTGTTCTCGGAACGATAGTCCTCGTCGATGATGATGATGGGAAAACGAAACTTCATGCGCAGCCTCCGTGAAACCGTGCCCTGCCGGCCAAAAAACGAAATAGGCGCGAAGTGTAAGGAATAACGAAGTCAGGCCTTTGACCTGGGGTTCTTTTGACCCAGAATGTGGTGGATTAAGAACAGACATACGGGCTGTTCAGAATCGGAAGAACACACAACACAGGAGGAGGTACACATGGAGGAATCCACCATCTGGTGGCTGGCGGCAGGGATCGTCGTGGTGGCAGAAATGCTCACGGGCACGTTTTACCTGCTCATGATGGCCGTGGGCCTGGTTGCGGCGGCCCTGGCCGCGCACATGGGCCTGTCTTCGGCTTTGCAGATCGTCGTTGCGGCCCTGGTCGGCGGCGGGGCCGTGGTGGCCTGGCACTTTGCCAGGCGCAAGCGCCCGGGCGACCCATCACCGCGCGCAGACCGCAGCGTGAACATGGACGTGGGTGAAACCATCCTCATCGAGGGCTGGAACCCCGACGGCACCACCACCGTGAAATACCGCGGCGCCATGTGGACGGCCATCCACCGCCCGGGCGTCACGCCCTCCACCGGCATGCACCGGGTCGCCGAGCTGGTGGGCAACCGCCTGCTGGTCGACCCCATGTAACCCCACCGTACGTGCAAGAACACTGAAAGTCGTCCATGGACAAAACCTACATCGCACTCGTCATCATCGTCATCGTGGCGGTGTTCATCATCCGCAGCTTCAAGCAGGTGCCCCAGCAGAACGCCTGGGTGGTGGAGCGGCTGGGCAAGTACCACAGCACGCTGGCGCCCGGGCTCAAGCTCATCATCCCGTTCATCGACAAGGTCGCCTACAAGCACAGCTTGAAGGAAATCCCGCTCGACGTGCCCAGCCAGGTCTGCATCACGCGCGACAACACGCAGTTGCAGGTGGACGGCATCCTGTACTTCCAGGTGACCGACCCCATGCGCGCCAGCTACGGCTCGTCCAACTACATCATGGCCGTGACGCAACTGGCCCAGACCTCGCTGCGCTCGGTGATCGGCAAGCTTGAGCTGGACAAGACCTTCGAGGAGCGCGACATCATCAACGCCCAGGTGGTCCAGGCCATCGACGAGGCGGCCCTGAACTGGGGCGTGAAGGTGCTGCGCTATGAGATCAAGGACCTGACGCCCCCGGCCGAAATCCTGCGCTCCATGCAGGCCCAGATCACCGCCGAGCGCGAGAAGCGCGCGCTGATCGCCGCCTCCGAAGGCCGCCGCCAGGAGCAGATCAACATCGCCACCGGCGAGCGCGAGGCCTTCATCGCCCGCTCCGAAGGTGAAAAGCAGGCCCAGATCAACAACGCCCAGGGCGAGGCAGCAGCCATCATGGCCGTGGCCGAAGCCACGGCCCAGGCCATCGAGCGCGTGGCCGCCGCCATCCGCCAGCCCGGCGGCGAACAGGCCGTGCAGCTCAAGGTCGCCGAAAAGGCCGTGGAGGCCTACGCCAAGGTGGCCGCCGATGCCACCACCACCCTCATCGTGCCCAGCAACATGACCGAGGTCTCGGCCCTGATCGGCTCGGCGATGAAGATGGTGCAGACGACGCAAAGAACCGTATGACGGCATCCACCCGATGAAGGGGGCGGGCAGCCAATGCAGCGTTTTTTTGGCCCACCCTGCCCCAACTTCCAAAAACAGCCCAAACCTGTGGCTATAATCGAAGGCTTCGGAGAGGTGGATGAGCGGTTTAAGTCGCACGCCTGGAAAGCGTGTGTGGGCTAATCCCCACCGCGGGTTCGAATCCCGCCCTCTCCGCCAAAGATACAACCCCAAGTAGCTCACGCTGCTTGGGGTTTTTTCTTGGCTGCGCAGAGACCGGACCTTCCATGGACGCATGGTCATGGAATAATTCTTTGCGGGTAGCGACGTCAAGGCGGCAAGTGCCGCCCCGGCCCCACACAAGACCAGTAGATGGCCCGGAACATATCGAGAGGGATGTCCAAGAATGCTTGAAATTACACGACAGGCCCTAGATAGAGCGGCCGTGGTGGCCGCTGCTGTTTGCAGCATGGCGTTTGCCACACCCGCGTTTGCCGACACATTCAAATGCACGGTAGGCGGCAAGGTGCAGTACCAGCAGATGCCCTGCGCAGATGGACAGGAAAAGGTGCTGGACGACAGCAATCGGCGCATGCTCCAGCGTGAGCGCGAAGCGAAGGAACGGCTGATGAAACAGGAAGGCGAGGCATTCACGGCAAAGGGGGGCGCTGGTGCTGGCAATGAGGGTGAGCGCCATGCAAAGGCGGACCAGGCGATGCGCTCCTACTTTGAGCAAACCCTGATAGACCCTTCCAGCGTGCAGTTTCGAAACCTTCGGGTGTTCCTTGACGTGCCCGGGTCGAAGCTACGCAAGAGCGGTTCGAAGACCACTCCGCTTGTCGACGTGGTGTGCGGGGAAGTGAATTCCAAGAATCGCATGGGCGGCTATGTCGGTTTCAGGCATTTCTACTGGGACAGCGATGAAAGAAAGGCCGTGGGGCCGCTCGATGACCGGGAAATGGGTGCCATCCTGGAAGGCGTGGCGCAACGTACTTGCGCAGGACTGCGCTAAGCGCTTTCGGCCTTGCGATCACGGCAGGCAGGGCCGATGCCATGCTCTTTGCGCTCGGGGCCGAGCGTTCCGCCCTCTGCGCCAAAGATGCAACCCCAAGTGGCTCACGCTGCCTGGGGTTTTTTCTTGGCTGCTCGGCCATGCCCAGGCCGCATGCACCCGCCCCTGAGCCGGCCACGCAGAGTCAGCCCGGTTGCGGCTTGGATCGCGCTCGCCACTCGGGCACGGTCAGGCCGCCGACGCCCCAACTGTCGAGATCGACCTCGTCGATGACCACGAAGGTGGAGTCGTGGGGCTTGCCCATGACCTCGTACAGCAGGTCGGAGACGCCCTGGATGAGGGCGCGCTTCTGTTCCAGGGTGGTGGCGCTGGCGCCGGGCGCCGTTCCCTCGCGCGTGACCTTGATGTTGACGTAGGGCATACGGGTCCCCTCTCTTACCAGCGGCCGGCGTGCTGGCCGCCGTCGACGTTGAGGGTTTCGCCCGTGACGAAGGCAGCGTTCTCCAGGTACATGACGGCGTCGGCCACCTCGGAGACCTCGCCCATGCGCCCCATGGGGTGCATGCCGGCGAGAACGCCGTGCGCCGCCGGGTCGTGCATGGGCGTCTTGATGATGCCGGGGGCCACCGCGTTCACGCGCACGCCGGTCTGCGCGTACTCGATGGCAAGGCCGCGGGTCACCGCGTCCAACCCGCCCTTGGTCAGCAGGGCCAGGCCCGAGGGCGCGCCGGCAATCGCCTGGTGCACCAGCGTGGTGGTGATCTGCACGATGTGGCCGCGGCCCTGGCGCAGCATGTGCGGCAGCACGGCCTGCGTGGTGTGGAAGAAGCCGGCCAGGTTGATGTCCACCACGTTGCGAAACTCTTCGCCGGTGTAGTCGGTGAACGGCTTGCCCAGGAAGATGCCGGCATTGTTGACCAGCGTGTCGATGCGGCCGAAGCGCTCCAGCGCGGCCGCTACCAGATACGCAGCGGCCAATGGGTCACGCACATCGCCCGCAACGGACAGGACGTCCGGGTCCGTGGAGGGCTTAATGCTGCGCGAGGTGGCGACCACGGCGTAGCCGTGCCGGCGGTACGCGGCGGCGATGCCGGCACCGATGCCTTGCGATGCGCCGGTGACGATGGCGACTTTTTTCTCACTCATGAATGGCTCCTTGGGAATGCCGATACAGACAGATGGATGGCGAAGGGTTCTCCCTAAGCTGTTCATAGAGTGGGGACGGCACCCCTGGAGCGGTAGCCGTTATCCTCGCACAATGGCTGATAGAAAACGCACAGAGGTCGACTGGCAGGACGTGCGCGTCTTCCTGGCATTGGGGCGCTACCGCAGCCTGTCGGCCGCGGCCCGGGCGCTGCAGGTGAACCACGCGACCATCGCCCGGCGCATCCAGTCGCTTGAGCACAGCATGGGCGAAAAGCTGGTGGAGCGCCGGCCCGACGGCTATGTGATGACCCCGGCCGGCGAGGTGGCACTGCAGGCGGCCACCAGCATGGAAGCGGCAGCGCAGACGCTGACCCGGGCCGAGCGCGGCGAGGGAGAGGACCTGCGCGGGCTGGTGCGCATCAACGCACCGCCGGCACTGGCCCATGCCTTCCTGGCGGCGCAGCTGGCCAGGCTCACCTCGCTTCACCCGGGGCTGGACATCGACCTGGCGACAGACCTGCATTCCATCAGCCTGAACCGGCGCCAGGCCGACATTGCCGTGCGCCTGGGCCGGCCCGGCGACGGCGACCTGATTGCCAAGCCCGCAGGCAAGATGGCTTTCGGCTTCTATGGCACACGCCAGCGCTGCGAGGAGGTCGAACAGGGCCTGCCACCGGTGTTCATCAGCTTCGACGAGCAGCACTCGGGCATGCCGGAGTCGAGTTGGCTGGTGCAGCAGTTCCCGCGCGCGCGCCTGGCCTTCCGGGCGGAGAACCAGGTCCTGCAGGCGACCGCCGCGCGTGCCGGCGCGGGGATCGCGCTGCTGCCGCACTACATCGGTCGGCAGGTGCCCGAACTGCAGCCGTGCCCGCTGGGCCCGCTGCCGCCCGCGCGCGAGATCTTTGTGCTGATCCGCGGACAGGACCGGCATGCGGGCCCGATCCGCGCCGTGGTGCTGCACCTGCTCGATGTGTTTCGGGAAAACCGCGCCCTGTTTGCCGCCTGACCCTGTGCAGGGATGCCCTTGCGACCATCTCTTTCAGAGATACGAAGCTCGCCAATCCATATGAATTTTGCGTAGTAACCCCCGGCGGTGCAGCCGGCACCGGTGCAACCATCTCGCCACACCAACAACGAAAGCGAGACAGCCATGGGTTCCCCCGCAATCACGCAGCCCTACGCGGGCCCGTTCGACAGCACCGCCGACGCGACCTACCGCAAGGTCGGCTGGCGCCTGCTGCCACTGCTCTTCCTGTGCTACATCGTGGCCTACCTGGACCGCGTGAACGTCGGCTTCGCCAAGCTGCAGATGCAGGGCGACCTGCAGTTCAGCGAAGCGGTCTACGGGCTGGGCGCCGGCATCTTCTTCCTCGGTTACTTCCTCTTCGAGGTGCCCAGCAACGTGGTGCTGCACCGCGTGGGCGCGCGCCGCTGGATCGCGCGCATCATGGTCACCTGGGGCCTGCTGTCGGCGGGCACCATGTTCGTCAGCTCGCCCACCTCGTTCTACGTGGTCCGCTTCCTGCTCGGCGCGGCCGAGGCGGGATTCTTTCCCGGCATCATCCTGTACCTCACCTACTGGTACCCCGCAGCACGCCGCGGCAAGGCCACCTCGCTGTTTCTGGCCGCCATCCCGTTCGCGGGCATCCTGGGCGGGCCGATCTCGGGCTGGATTCTGCAGGGCATGGGCGGCATCAACGGCTGGGCCGGGTGGCAGTGGCTGTTTTTGCTGCAGGGTCTGCCGACCGTGGCGCTGGGCCTGGTGGTGTGGCGCTACCTCGACGACCGCGTGAAGGACGCGCGCTGGCTCACCCCGGCCGAGCGCGCGCTGATCGCCCGCGAGATCGCGGCCGAGGATGCCGGCAAGCCCGAGGCGAAGATCCTCAGCGTCCTGGCCAACCCGCGCGTCTGGCTGCTGGCACTGGTGTACTTCGCCTTCGTCTCGGGCCTGTACGGCATCTCGTTCTGGCTGCCCAGCATCATCAAGGCCATGGGCATCAAGGGCGCACTCGACATCGGCCTGGTCAGCGCCATCCCCTGGTCCTTCGGCGTGGTGGCCATGTACCTGGCGGCGCGCAGTGCGGACCGGCGGCTCGAATACCGCTGGCACAGCGCGATTGCAGCGGTGGTGGGCGCGGCCGGACTGATCCTGAGCGTGGCCTTCCATGGCAACGCCGTGTGGGCCATGGCCGGGCTCACACTGGCCACCATGGGCATCATGGCCACCCTGCCCATCTTCTGGGGCATGCCCACGGCATTTCTCGGCGGTGCGGCCGCAGCCGCAGGCATCGCCTTCATCAACTCCTTCGGCAACCTCTCGGGCTTTTCCGCACCCTACCTGATCGGTGTGATCAAGGATGCGACCCAAAGCACCGACGCGGGCCTGCACATGCTGGCCGCACTGCTCGTGATCGGCGCGGTGCTGGTGCTGTTCGTCAAGCCAGAGACACGCGCGCCCCAGCGTTGACCGCCTTGCGCTGCCGCGATCCTGCGCAGCGCCCTCCCCTTTTCCAGAAAGAGACTTCCCATGCTTGCGGAACTGAGTCCCCTCGCGCGCGCGCAACGCCGCGCGCCCTCCAGCGAACTGCTCGCCCTGCTGCGCCAGCGCTTCGGCGAGCGCTGCTCCACCAGCCAGGCCGTGCTGCTGCAGCACGGCACGGACGAGTCGGCCTACCTGCCCCAGCCGCCCGACGCCGTGGTCTATGTGCAGAGCAGCGAGGAGGTGGCCTTTGTCGTGCGGGCGTGTGCGCGCGAACGTGTACCGATCATCGGCTTCGGCGTGGGCTCCTCGGTGGAGGGGCACCTGCTGGCCATCGAGGGCGGCGTCTGCGTGGACTTCTCGCAGATGAACCAGGTGCTGGCCATCCGGCCCGGCGATCTCACGGCCACCGTGCAGGCGGGCGTCACGCGCGGGCAGCTCAATGCCGCGCTGGCGGGTACGGGCTTCTTCTTCTCGGTGGACCCTGGTGCCGATGCCTCCATCGGCGGCATGGCGGCCACCGCAGCATCCGGTACCAACACCGTGCGCTACGGCACCATGCGCGACAACCTCGTGAACCTCACCGTGGTCACCGCCAGCGGCGAGGTGGTGCGCACCGCCTCGCGGGCGCGCAAGAGCGCCGCAGGCTACAACCTCACGCAGCTGTACTGCGGGTCGGAAGGCACGCTGGGCCTGATCACCGAGGCCACGGTGCGCCTGCACCCGCACCCCGAGGCCTGCGCGGCAGCGGTGGTGCACTTCCCCACGGTGCAGGCCGCGGTGGACTGCGTGATCGAGTCGATCCAGATGGGTGTGCCACTGGCGCGTGCCGAAATGCTGGATGCGCTGACCATCCGCGCCGTCAACGCCCACAGCCGCACCACGCTGAGCGAGAACCCCACGCTGTTTCTGGAATTTGGCGGCAGCCGGGCGCAGATCGGCGAACAGTCGGACACCGTGCGCGAGATCGCAGCCAGCCATGGCGGCGGCGCCTTCGAGTGGGCGCACCTGCCCGAAGAGCGTTCGCGCCTGTGGACGCCGCGCCACCATGCCTACTTCGCCTGCCTGCAACTCAAGCCCGGCAGCCGCAGCCTGACCACCGATGCCTGCGTACCGCTGTCCGCCCTGGCGCAGTGCATTGCCGAGACCCAGGACGACCTCGCCGAGCACGGCCTGCTCGCGCCACTGTTCGGCCACGTGGGGGATGGCAATTTTCATTGCCTGGTGCTCGTCGATCCTGAAAGCGACGAGGAGAACGCCGCCGCCGAAGCCTTCAGCCACCGCCTGGTGCAGCG
The DNA here is from genome assembly GCF_979253235.1 of Acidovorax sp. AC410. NCBI lineage: Bacteria > Pseudomonadati > Pseudomonadota > Betaproteobacteria > Burkholderiales > Comamonadaceae > Acidovorax > Acidovorax sp. AC410. The sequence goes on along the minus strand of NZ_CEEDCG010000001.1, from coordinate 5,424,944 downwards.
CGCGCTGCGCCATGGCGGCACCTGCACGGGCGAGCACGGTGTGGGCCTGCACAAGCAGCACTACCTGGCACTGGAGCATGGCGCGCCGGGCGTGGCGCTGATGCGCGCCGTCAAGCAGGCGCTGGACCCGCACAACATCTTCAACCCCGGCAAGGTCGTTGGCGCAACCGGGCCAGAACACCACGCCAACCACCAAGGAGACACCCCATGAGGAAACAGATGCAATGGCTGCTGCTGCCTGCGGCTGCACTCGCCACCCTGGCCGGCTGCGGCGGCGACGACGCGCCTGCGATGCCGCTGGCCGAAAAATGCGCCACCCTGCAGGGCAAGACCCTGGGCAACGGCAGCGTGGTGATCGACGAGGCGAAGGTGGCCGCCGCAGCGCCGCCCCAGCCCGAGTACTGCGTGGTGACGGCCCGCTTCAGGGACTCGGCCCTGCGCTTCGAGGCCCGGCTGCCCACCACGGGCTGGAACGGCAAGCTCGCCTTCCTGGGCGGTGGCGGCTTCGATGGCGCTATGCCCACGGCCGCCGCAGCGCAGTTCAGCGAGTCCATCTTCACCGAGCGCTACGCGACCATCGGCACCAACGGCGGGTACGACTACCCGCCGCCGCGCGACCTGAACTACTTCAAGGGCGAATTCGCGCTTGATGCTGCCCAACTGCTCGACTTTGCGCAACAGTCCGAGCACCGCGCCCTGCCGCCCGGCAAGGAGGTCATGGCGCAGTTCTTCGGAACGCCGCCCAGGCGCAGTTACTTCGAGGGCTGCTCCATGGGCGGGCACGACGCGCTGATGCAGGCGCAGCGCTTTCCCGAGGATTTCGACGGCATCGTCGCGCGGGCGCCAGCCGGCAACGTGATGGGTCTGTTCATGCAATTCAACCGCATCGCCCGGCAGCTCAAGAACCCCGGTAGTGCGCTCAGCCCCGCCAAGCAGGCCGTGCTGGCCAACGCGGTGCTGGCGCAGTGCGACGGGCTCGACGGCCTGAACGACGGCATCATCGCCCGGCCCGCCGCATGCCCGTTCGACGCCAGGGCATTGCGCTGTACGGGCGGCGCCGATACCGGCGACAGCTGTCTGTCGGACGCGCAGATCGCCACCGTGCAGGCCGTCACCTCGCCCACCGCCACGGCCAACGGCGTCTGGTCGCACCCCGGATACCCTTTCGGCGGCGAGAATGCGTCCAAGGGCTGGGGCGAGTACGTCTGGCCGCAGGCCGGCCTGGGTGGCGCCTCGCCGCAGGGCCTGTTCTCGGACGGGTTCATCCGCTCCTTCATCGCCCGCGACGCGTCGTTCGACACCGCCACCTGGAACCCAGACCAGTGGCTGGCGCGCATGGACACCATCGGCGGCCTGTTCGGCGCGACGGACCCGAACCTGGCCACGCTGCACGCGCGCGGCGCCAAGCTGATCCTGTGGAACGGCACGCTCGACACCTCGGTGAGCGCGCGCGACACCGCCCGCTACTACGAGCAGGTCGTTTCCGCCCTGGGCACAAAGAAGGCCGATGAAACGGTCGAGCTGTTCCTGGCGCCCGGCGTGGGCCACTGCTTTGGCGGCCCGGGGCCCGACAAGGTCGACCTGCTGCAGGCCATGGCCACCTGGGTGGAGCAAGGCGTACCCGCATCGCAGCAAAAGCTGGTGCTGCGCAAGGTCGAGGCCTCGGGTGCGACGGCCATGGCCCGGCCGATGTGCAGGTACCCGGCCTACCCGCGCTACAAGGGCACAGGCGATGCCAACGATGCGGCCAGCTTCGACTGCATGAACTGACGCACGCAGCGCTTCTTACAATGACGGGCCACCCCTGCACTGCAGGGGCAAGGCCGGAGGCCCCTGGATGGAATTGCGCCAGTTCAAGTATTTCGTGGCCATTGTGGACTGCGGCAGCCTGTCGCGCGCGGCCCAGCAGCTCTATGTGGCGCAATCGGCCCTGAGCAAGCAGATGACCGAACTCGAAGGCGAGCTGGGCACCCAGTTGCTGCTGCGCGGGCGCAATGGCGTGGCCATGACCGAGGCCGGCAAGGTGTTCTACGAGTACGCCCAGGGCATCACCAAGCAGGTCCAGGACGCCAAGGCCGCCGTGCATGTGGCGGCCGACTCGGTGGTGGGCACCGTCGTGGCTGCCGTGCCGCAGAGCGTCTCGCCGATGATCGCGCTGCCGCTGATGCGCGCCGCCGCGCGCCGCTACCCGGAGGTGGTGCTGCACCTCAACGAGGAGCTGACCGGCAACATGGTTGACCAGTTGCTGCGGGGGCGCGTGGACATGGCGATCTTCTCGCCCACCATGCCGGCGGAGGACACCACCTTCACGCCCCTGGTCGAGGAAGAGTTCGTCTTTCTCGAATCGCCCCAGGACCCGCAGGCCCTGCCGCCGGGCGAGGTGAGCCTGGCGCAGGCCCTGGCCCGCCCGCTGGTGTGGCCCGCCAACACGCACGGCCACTGCACGCGCTGGCTGGTGGACGCGGCGCTGGGCAGCGCAGGGCACCCGGCCGCGCGCGTGGCCGCAGAAATCAATTCGGTCTATACCCTGAAGGCCGCAGTGGAGGCGGGCCTGGGGCCCACCATCATGCCGCTGGGACTGGCCCAGCGCGAGGTCAGCGAGGGCCGCCTGCGCGCCCACCGCATCGCCTCGCCCGCCATGTACCGCACGCTCGGCCTGTGCCTGTCGGTGCATTTGCCCACCACCAATGCCAAGCGGGCCATCGTCCGGCTGATCGGGGACGTGGTGCGCGAGCTGTGTACCAGCGGGGAGTGGCAGGGGACGCGCCTGCCGACTGGCCCGAAAGCCGGAATTTCCGCGTCCGGATCGAGAAGTAGTTAACGCCCCGGTGCTGCGAAGGGCTTGCTGCCCTGCCCTAGCGGGCACTAAGCTCGATGCACCTGGAATCGATCCAACGCCGAGCCGGCACTCCAGGAGTCAAGTGCGTGAGCTGCGGCAGGCACCAAGCATTCCCTGCCCTTCCTACCCTTCCAACTGGAGTAGTCCGATGAAGCATTTCTGCCTCCTGGCCATCACCGCGGCGATCGCGGCCCACAGCCCGCTCGCAAGCGCGCAGGCAACCCTCAACCTGAACGACGGCGCATTGCGCATCCCCAGCCTGACGGTGGGTTCCGACGTCTACACCAACGTGGTGCTGCGCTACGGCGCAGACGGGCGGTTCGGCCTGGAAGCAGCCACGCCTCCTGCCGGCAACCCGGGTGGTGGAGGCGGCGGCGCAGCACAGACCCTCCAGCTGGCCTATGCGCCCCAGCCAAACACCCAGTACTGGTACACCGCACAGGGCCGGGTGGTCGCCACCTGCTCCAACCTGCCCCAGGCGGCCATCACCCTCAAGATACCGGCCGGCGCCACGGCCCAGGCCAAGGTGCCGCTGGTGATCAGCCTGGCGGGCTGGGCTCCCAATGGCAATCCGCCGGCGCCCGTGCCGCAGGACCCGGCCGGGCTGGACCAGTTCAGCGCTGCCGGCATGGCAGCGGCCACCTTCGAGTACCGGGGCTGCGACAACTGGAGCAGCCCGTTGATTGCCCGCACCAACGTGAACGAGACTTTCGACATCGCCAGTTCGGACTTCGGGCTCGGCCTGGCGGCGATCAAGGCCGCCGTCGCCGAGCGCAACCTGCCCATCGACACCAGCCGCATCGTTGTGGCTGGCACCTCGTTCTCGAGCAACCTGATCTTCACGGTGGCCACCAAGCACCGGCTGCAGGGCGCCATCGCACTGGCCGGGGGCTGCGACTACGACTGCAACGCCTCCGGCACGACCTACGAACAGCCCAATGATTTCCGGGTCAACGGCGCCGCCATCCGCGTCGCAGCGGTCTCGGGCAGCGCCGACCAGCTGTTCCCACCCGTCGGGCTGGGCAGCTCGGGCTACGGGGCCTCCGGCGCCCGGGCCCGCATCCTGACGGGCATTCCCGACGGCACCAAGAGGCCTGCGGCGTTCTACACCTACGTCGCGCCTGGCGCCGGCCATGAAGTCAATGCGGCGATGTGGGCCAAGGCGCGCACGTTTGCGCAGTGCATGACCAACGTGCGCCCAGCGGCAGACTGCGCGGCGGACGACCGCTGAGTCTGGGCGCCAGGCCTCAGTGCTGCAGCGCGCTGCGGCGCTCGTGCTTGGCCTGGTACATGGCCTCGTCCGCATGGCGGATGGCCGCATCGGCCGTGTTCAGCCCGGGGTCGGAGCAGACCACGCCCACACTGGCCCCCGGGTACTCCAGGGTCCGCTTGCCGGCCAGCGGAATGCGGCACACCGTGGCCTGCTGCAGGCGCTGGCGCAGGCTGCGGATGGCCTCGGCAGGGTCCTGGTCGCGCTGCGGTCCCGGGCCGACGAACACGAACTCATCGCCGCCGAAACGGCTCAGGAAGTCGCTTTCACGCATAGCTGCGCGCAGCTGGTTGGCAATGGCGCACAGCAGGGCATCGCCGGCTTCGTGGCCATGGCTGTCGTTGACCTGCTTGAAGCTGTCGAGATCGAGAAAAGCCACCATCACCATGCTGCCCGAGCGCCGTGAGCGCGCCTGCAGCCGCTCCAGCTCCTCGAACAGGGCGCGGCGGTTGGGCACGCCCGTGAGCGGGTCCAGCAGGGCCATGCTGGTGAGCTGCTCGTTCTTGCGCTGCAGCTCCCCCAGCAGTTGCTCGCGCTCGACCTGCTGGGCGATGAGGCCGGCGAACAGCTGCAGCATCTTCTCGGTCTCGGGCGGGAGCTCGGCGGGCTCGGCACTGGCCGCGCACAGCGTGCCATAGATAGCGCCGTCGGACAGCCGCACCGGCATGCTCACGTAGGTCTGGATGCCCAGGGCGGCAGCAGCCTCCGAGTCGCCCCAGCAGCCCTGCACGTCGGCCGTGAACATGCGGCCTTCCTTGAGGGCGCGATAGCACAGGGTGTCGCCCCATGGCACGGTCAGGCCCTCGGGGATCTCCATCTTGCGCGTATTGCGCGAGTACAGCACGTGCTGCAGCGCGCGCTGGAAGTCGATGGTGGTCAGGTAGGTGGACTCCAGCCGCGTGACCTTCTCCAGCATTTCCAGCAAGGGGCGGGTCAGCTCTTCCAGCGTCTTGGCCTGGACGACAGAGTCGGAAAGTCGGGCGAGAAGCGGGTCCATGGCAGCAGCAACGATGGGGTACACGGTTGGCATGTCAGTCCCCTGCGGACGCAGCCCATGCGGGCAATGTACGCCAATTCTGGCAATTAATTTATTGCCACAGGAAGAAATGTAGGATAAAGCCGCATTGTTCTGTCGGACTGCATCCTGCCGAGGCCCGCACTTCAACAACCTGTCATGACATGCCCAGCTTGCGCGCGATCAGGTCCTTCATGATCTCGCTGGTACCGCCGTAGATGCGCTGGATGCGCGCATCGGCGTACATGCGTGCAATCGGGTACTCAACCATGTAGCCATAGCCGCCGAAGAGCTGCAGGCACTCATCGGTCACCCTGCCCTGCTGCTCGGTACACCACAGCTTGGCCATGTAGGCGGCCTCGTTGTCCAGCGTGCCGTCCAGCATGCGCTGGGTGCAGTCGTTGACGAAAGTGCGCGCCACGTGGGCCAGCGTGGCGCATTCGGCCAGCTTGAAGCGCGTGTTCTGGAAGTCGAACACGCTTTGCCCGAAGGCCTTGCGCTGCCTGGTGTATTCCACCGTGAGCTCCACCGCACGCTCGATCACGGCGGCGGCCGGCACGCACAGCAGCATGCGCTCGTAAGGCAACTGGCTCATCAGCTGGATGAAGCCCTCGCCCTCCCTGGCACCGAGCAACTGGTCCGCAGGGATGCGCACGCCATCGAAGAACAGCTCGGCCGTATCGGATGCATGCTGGCCCAGCTTTTCCAGGCGTCGGCCGACGCGAAAGCCCGCCAGGTTCTCGGTCTCCAGCACCACCAGCGACACGCCGCGGCTGCCGGCCTCGCCGGTGCGCACGGCCACCACCAGCAGGTTGGCGGTGAAGCCGTTAGTAATGAAGGTCTTGGCGCCGTCGATCACATACCCATCCCCGTCGCGCCGGGCGCGGGTGCGCAGCGCCTTCAGGTCCGAGCCGCAACCGGGCTCGGTGAGCGCAATGCCGGCCAGCAGCTCGCCGCTGGCCAGGCGGGGCAGCCAGCGCTGCTTTTGCGCCTCGGTGCCATAGTCCATGAGGTAGTGGGCGGCGATGGAATGCACGGCCGTGTTCGCGGGCATCTCGGCCCGGGCCAGTTCGTCCTGCACCACCAGCTGGTAGGCCAGCGAGGCACCCGCGCCCTGGTAGGCCTCCGCCAGCTCGGGCAGCAAGAATCCCATGCGGCCGAAGGGCTGCCAGACCTCGCGCGGGATGTAGCCCTGGCGGCGCCAGCCGTCCAGGTGCGGTGCCATCTCGCCGGCGATGTAGCGGCGCACCTGGTCGCGAAAGGCTTCGATCTCATCGTCCATCCACCGGTGGCGGTACAGCTGGGGCAGCATGGCTCAGATCCCCGTGAGGCCGCCGCTGCACATGAGCGTCTGGCCACTGACATAGTCCGACTCGGGGATGCACAGCAGGTACACCGCGCCCGCCGCTTCCTCGGGCGTGCCGCCCCGGCCCAGCGGTATGCTGCGCTCCATCATCGCCATCAGTTCGGGGTTGATGCCGACCTTGATGTCGCGCCCGTCGATATGGGCCGTGGCCTGGTCCGCCGCGCTGCTGGTCAGCCGCGTCTTGATGAAGCCATAGGCCACGCAATTGACGGTAACGTTCATGCGGCCCCATTCCTTGGCCAGGGTCTGGGTCATGCCCAGGATGCCGGCCTTGGCCGTGGCGTAGTTGGCCTGGCCGGCATTGCCGAACAGCCCGGCCACCGACGAGATGTTGACCACCTTGCGCACCACGCGCTGGCCGGCATCGGTCTCGGCCTTGCCCAGCGCGCGGATCACGGGCTGCGCGGCACGCAGGATGCGAAACGGCGCCGTGAGGTGGCAGTCGATCATGGCGTACCACTGTTCGTCCGTCATCTTCTGCACCACGCTGTCCCAGGTGTAGCCGGCGTTGTTGATGAGGATGTTCAGGCCCTGGTATTCCTGCACCGCCGTGCCGACGAAGCGCTCGGCAAAGTCGGGCGCCGTCACGTTGCCCACGCAGGCCGTGGCCGTGCCGCCCGCCTGGCGGATGGCGTCCACCGTCTCCTGCGCCGGTTCGGGGTCCAGGTCGTTGACGACGATGCGTGCGCCTTCGGACGCGAGCTTGAGTGCGATGGCGCGGCCGATGCCGCGGCCCGAGCCGGTGATGAGGGCGACCTTGCCTTCGAGTTTGGGTGTCATTCTGGGTTGTCCTGTGCTGTGGTGTCACGGCAGCGCGATGAGCGCTTCGCCGACGATCTTGGTTTGTCCGAACTGGTTGGCGCTCTGGATTTCGAGGCGCACGCAGTGCTCGCCGCTGCGTTCGAGCTTTTCCACCACGCGCGCCGTGCAGCGCATGGCGTTGCCCAGGTGCGTGATGCCCTGAAAGCGCACGTCCAGGCGCCTGAGCTGGCTTTGCGGCACCCAGCGCGTGAGCAAGCGGCCGAGCCAGGCCATGCCCAGCATGCCCTGGGCGAAGACGTCCGGCATGCCAGCCCGGCGCGCCACGTCGGTGTCGATGTGGATGGCGTTGTGGTCGCCCGAGGCGCCGGCGAACAGGCACAGCGTGGTCCGGTCCACGGGCGCGATCTCCAATGCGGGCAGTTCGCTGCCCACCTGGATGGCGTCGAAGGTGATGGAGGTGGTCATGGGCATATCAATGGCGGCACACCAGCACGGTGCGCATTTCGGCGACGAGCTCATCGCGCTGGTTGGTGGCGCGCGAGGTCTTGACGACGAACTCCAGCGCGCCGTTCTTCTTGTCGTAGACGTCGGTGATCTTCGAGCGCACCGTCACCGTATCGCCCGCGCAGGCCGGGCTGTGGTAGGCAAAGCCCTGCTCGCCGTGGAGCAGCTTGGCAAACGGAATCCCCAGGTCCGCCAGCAGGCGGTCGGTCGCACCCGAATCGAGCTCGGCCGCGAACAAAAAGGTCGGAGGCGCAGGGATGTCCGCATAACCCGCGTCGCGCGCTGCCTGGGCGTCGGTATAGACCGGGTCCGTCTCGCCGATCGCCTTGGCGAAGAAGCGCAGACGGGTGCGCTCGATGGGCAGGACCGAGGCCTGCAGCTCATGGCCGATCCACTTCTTGTCGATCATCGTGGCTCCTTGACTACACGTTCATAGAGGGTCACGACACAGGCGCCACCCAGGCCCAGGTTGTGCTGCAGCGCCAGCCGCGCGCCATCGACCTGGCGCTTCTCGGCCGTGCCGCGCAGCTGCTGGACCAGCTCGGTACACTGCGCCAGGCCGGTGGCGCCCAGCGGGTGCCCCTTGCTCAGCAGGCCACCGGACGGGTTGGTGACCACCTTGCCGCCATAGGTGTTGTCTCCATCCAGCACGAACTTCTCGGCGCCCCCTTCAGGGCACAGGCCGAGCGATTCATAGCTCAGCAGCTCGTTGTGGGCAAAGCAGTCGTGCAGCTCGACCACCTGCACGTCCGCAGGGCCGATGCCGGCGGCGTCGTACACCTGGCGGGCAGCGTCGCGCGCCATGCTGAAGCCCACCACCTCGCGCATGTCGCGCGCCTCGAAGGTCACGGGCCGGTCGGTGGTCATGGCCTGCGCGCGGATGCGCACCGTGCGATCAAGACCATGGCGCTGGGCAAAAGCGTCGGAGCAGACGATTGCAGCCGCCGCGCCGCAGGTGGGCGGGCAGGCCATGAGCCGGGTCATGACGCCGGGCCACATCACCGGCGTGTTCAGCACCTCCTCGGCGGTGACCACGTTGCGAAACAGCGCCAGCGGGTTGTTGGCCGCATGGCGGCTGGCCTTGGCGCGGATCTCGGCAAAGGTGGACAGCGCCGTGCCGTGCTGCTGCATGTGGGCCAGCCCGGCGCCGCCGAAGTAGCGCAGCGCCAGCGGAATGCCGGGCTGGTCGACCAGCTCGTCCGTGGCCTTGTCGAAGTTCTCGAAGGGGCTGGGGCGGTCATTGAACATGGCGCCTAAAGCGCCTGGGCCCATGTGCTCGAAGCCCAGCGCCAGCACGCAGTCCGCCGCGCCGCTGGCCACGGCCTGGCGCGCCAGGAACAGCGCGGTCGAGCCGGTGGAGCAGTTGTTGTTGACGTTGACGATGGGGATGCCCGTCATGCCCACCTCGTACAGGGCGCGCTGCCCGGCGGTCGAATCGCCGTAGACATAGCCCACGTAGGCCTGCTGGACCTGCTCGTAGCCGATGCCGGCATCGGCCAGGGCCTGGCGCGTGGCCTCGGAGGCCATCACCGGGTAGGGCTGGTTCGCTCCCGGCTTGGTGAACGGGATCATGCCGACCCCGGTGACAAAGACATCACGGCTCATGGTTGCTTCTTTCCTGGTTTTGTGTTGTTGGGAGAGAGGCCGTCAGGCGACGGCGCGCTGGCGGTTCTTCCAGAACGGTTCGCGCAGTTGGGTCTTGAGCACCTTGCCGGCGCCGGACAGGGGCAGCGCGTCGACAAAATCGATGCTGCGCGGGCACTTGTAGCCCGCGATCAGCGCCTTGCAGTGCGCCACCAGGTCTGCCACCGCCACGCCCTGCCCCGGCCTGAGCACCACCACGGCATGCACGGATTCACCCCATTCCTCGCTGGGCACGCCGATCACGGCGCAGGTCAGCACGGCTGGGTGCTGGGCCAGCGCGTTCTCGACCTCGATGGAGTACACGTTCTCGCCGCCGGTGATGACCATGTCCTTGAGCCGGTCGGCGATGAAGATGAAGCCCTCGTCGTCCATGTAGGCGCCATCGCCCGTGTGCATCCAGCCGTCGCGGATGGCCTGGGCCGTCAGCTCCGGCTGGCGCCAGTAGCCCTGCATGACATTGGGGCCGCGCACCGCCACTTCGCCGATGGTGCCGCGCGGGGCCTCGCTGCCATCGGCGCTGACGATGCGCACCTCCACGCAGTGGGTGGCGCGGCCGGCAGAGCGCAGCTTGCCGCGCGCCCTCCCCTCGGCCGTGTGGCACCAGGCAGGGTTGATGGTGGCAATGGGCGACAGCTCCGTCATGCCGTAGGCCTGCACGAACTGCACGCCCGGCAGGGCCGCCATGGCACGCTCCAGCACCGCCTCGGAAATCGGCGATGCACCGTAGACGATGGTCTGCAGCGCGCTCAGGTCGCGCGGCAGCTGCATCGCCGGGTGGTCCACCAGCATCTGGATCATGGTGGGCACCAGCAGCACATGCGTGACGCGGTCGCGCTCCAGCGTGGCCAGCACCTGCTCGGGCTGGAACGAAGGCAGCACCGTGTGGGTGTTGCCCTCGATCCAGTGCGGCATGCCCATGCCAATGTCGGCCAGATGGAACATGGGCGCGACATGCAGGTAGGTGCCGCCCGGCGAGGCCAGGCCCTCGGACCGCGCGGCCTGGCCCACGCTGCACAGGTTGGCGTGGCTGAGCATCACGCCCTTGGGAAAGCCCGTGGTGCCACCGGTGTAGAAGATGCCCGCCAGGTCCTCGCCACGGCGCAGCGCGTCGGGGGCAGGTTCTGCAGCGCTCAGAATGGCCTCGTACCCCTGCATGCCCGCAGGCACCTCCCCGTCACCGCAATAGACCACCTCGCGCACCGTGGTGGCCTGGCCGCGAAAGCCCTCGGCCATGGCGCGAAAGGTCTCGTCGACGAGCAGGATGGTGGATTCCGAATCGTTGAGCGAGTAGACGATTTCGGCGGCCGACCAGCGCGTGTTACAGGGGTTGAGCACGCCGCCGCCCCAGGGCACGGCCATCTGGTATTCGAGGTAACGGTCGGAGTTGAGCGACAGCATGGCGACCCGGTCGCCCGGCTGCATGCCCAGCTTCTGCAGGGCGCGCGCCAGGCGCGCCACGCGTTCGCCCAGTTCGAGGAAGCTGTGCTGGCGGCTGCCGCAGCGCACGGCGATGCGGTGGGGGTGCTGCTGCAGGGCCCGGTGCAGCGACTGTGTCAGGTACATGGTGTTTGTCTCCGTGCTGCCGGCTTGTGTGCCGGCTTGTCTGTCGATGGTTCATGGTACGAATCGCGGCCCTGGTCCGCGAGGGCACATCGCACCGTTCTGATGGCAAAACGCCTCATTCGCTTAGGGGCGCGCTCACGGCCGCACGCAGTCGAAGCTGGCGGCGGCATGCACATCGCCCGTGCCCCGGTACTTCGGCCAGGTAGGAAACGGGCACAGCGGACGTGTGCGCCCCGGAGGGTTGGCGTCGGCCACGGTCTGGGGCCCTGGCGGCGTGCCGGAATCGGCCCAGCGGTCCAGCGCCTCCAGCGTGTTCATGCCTGTGGCGTTGAAGGGCCCCGTGGCATGGCCATAGCCCGGGATGGTGTAAAAGCGCATGAAGCCATCCACCTGGGCCTGACCGAACCGGGCGACCAGGGCCGCGTGGTAATCGACCGAGCCGCCCAGGGGAATCATGCTGTCCGACTGCCCGTGGACCAAGATCCACTTGGCCTTCTTCATGAACGGCAAGATGTCGGTGCTGGTGGCATCGAGCAGGCTGGACATTTCCTGAACGCGGGCCGCGTAGGGCCCAGGCTGCATGGGATCGAAGGCCAGGCTGCTCGCGCGCGGATCGCGCAGGATGAGGTGCCGCACCAGCACATCCCCGAAGCCGGACGTGGCGCCCAGGCTGGCGCTGGCAGGCGGGTTGGCAATGCCTGGCGACATGCCGAAGCCCCCAGTGGAGAGATAGGCCGTGGAGACGTCGAACCCGGCCTGGCTGGTGATGCCGTTCTTCAGCGCATAGGGGTAGGTGGTGCGGCCCCTGAGCGTCTGCGCGGTGGCCACCTGCGCGTCCGACAGGCAGGCATCGCCCCCGTCGGCGCCCCCCGCACAGCGCAGGCTGGCCGGCGCAAACTGGCAGGCCCCCACATTGCTGACGATGCCATCGGCCACGCCATCCAGCGCATCACAGGCGGCCAGCTCCGCCCGCTGCAGGGTCTGCAGCTTGGCCGGGTTCAGAAAGCCCGCCCCCGCACCAAGGTGCAACGCCCGATTGACCGTCTGCCAGGCCAGCAGCGTCGGCATGATGCTGTAGGCCGGGAACAGGGTGAGCATGCCGTCGTAGTCCTGTGGCCACTTCTGCATGGCGGTCATGCCCTCGTGCCCGCCCTTGGAGCCACCGACGAAATAGGTCCGTGCAGGTGCCGCGCCATAACGCGCCCGGATCAGCTGCGCCGCCACGTCGCGTGTTTTCTTCACGGCATCGCCACCGTAGTTGCGCAGCATCTCGTCGTTGAGCGCAAACTGCGCATCGAACTCGTCGCCGTTCGGCATCTGGTGGCCGCTGTCACCGGCAAACACGGCGTAGCCGCGCGCCAGCGGTGGCGTGGCCTCGACGAAGGGGCTGGTGGTATCGGGCACCACGCCATTGAGGCCGCCACCGCCCAGGTGTACGGCCTTGCCGTTCCACTGCGACGGCATCGCGATGGCAAAGCGGATCGACTGGGCTGCCCCATCGACCGGGCGGATCTCCCCCGAGACCTTGCAGTACTCCCCCAGCGGCGCTGCTGCGGCAACGAGCGTGGCGCCCGTGACCACCGCCCCGGTGGTGGCCAGCCCGATGTCCGAGCTGGCCACGGCCTTGCCCTGCAGGGCGTTGCAGGCCTGGGGCGGGGCCATGGCCGACGGCGCGGGCCCGTCGTCGCCGCCGCATGCGGACAGCAGCAGCAAGGGGCCGATGAGTGCCGCGGATGCGAGCCGCGGGCGGGTCTTCGAGTGGTTCATGTCTTGTCTCCAGGAGGGTCTTGTCGTTGGATGTCGGGCACGGTGCTGGCGGGTCTTTGGCGCCACCGTTGCACCGTGACCGGATGCTAGAAGCGCACTGCGGCAGTGGCGATGGCACGATCACGCCAATCCAATGGCACAAGACCTCAATCTGCCTGCACGCTCGGTGCAGGCCTGCATGCCGTCGCATCGGCACCTCCATGCGTGTTGTCCCGGGGGCCAGCGGCGCGGCGCATCGCTAAGATCCGCGCAGGGCTTCGATCACCCCCGCCCGACTGCCTTCCTTGCCGCCCATGCTTCGCCCTCCCGTCACGATTTCCATCACCTTCGTCCAGGGCATGCTGTCCGGCATGCAGGCCCGTGGCCGCAGCTGCGAGCCGCTGCTGCTGGAGGCGGGCATAGCGCCACAGTTGCTCACGCAGCCGGGCGCGCGCGTGACGGCGGCGCAGTACGCCACCCTGTTCAAGCAGCTCATCGAATACCTGGACGACGAATGCCTGGGGCTGCTCACACGGCCGATGAAGAAGGGTTGCCTGGCCCTGGTGGCGGGGTCGGCCATCAGCGCCACCACGCTGGACGTGGCGGTGCGCCGCGCCGCGCGCACCATCCGTCTGTTGCAGGACGACGTGGTGGTGGCCGTGGTGCATGAGGGTGCGCAGGTGGGCCTGGCCCTGCGCTTCACCGATCCGGCGGCCGCACACCCCACGTTCCTGCATGAATTGCTGCTGCGCGTTCTGTGGCGGCTGTTCGCGTGGCTGGTGGGTGGCCACCTGCCCATCACGCGCATTGACTTCGCTTTCGGGCAACCGGCGTATGCGGCCAGCTACGCAAAGATCTTTCCCGCACCGCTGCGCTTTGCCTGCCCGGAGTCCACCCTGTGGTTCGAGGCTGGGTTGATGCAGGCGCCGGTGCGCCGCGATGCGGTGGCCCTGCGCAGCTTCCTGACAGATGCGCACGCCCAGATCATTGTCCCAAGGAACGCCGAGGACTCCGTGGGCACCCGGGTGCGCGCCCTGCTGCTGCGCACCCAACCGGCCTGGCCCGACCTGGGCGGCATGGCCCGGGCCTTGCACATGGCGCCCACCACGCTGCAGCGGCGCCTGGCGAGCGAAGGCATTGCCTACCAGGCGCTCAAGGATGAACTGCGGCGCGACACCGCCATCTGGCGGCTCAACACCAGCAGCGTCTCACTGGCAGAGCTGGCTGCCGAGCTGGGGTTCAATGATGGCTCGGCGTTCCAGCGGGCCTTCAAGAACTGGACGGGCAGTCCGCCAGGGGCTTACCGCCGATAGGGCATGGGCCGCCACTCCAGGCAGGAGCCCGGAATCACTGCGGCGGATCGGGCGGCCTTGAGCGCGCAGCCTTTTTCGCCCTGCCGGCGCGCACAGCGCCGCTGCTGCCCAGGCTCTGGGGGTCCACGCAAAGCCCGGCGTCCCAGTTGTCGGCCAGGGTCTCGCGCACAGTGCGCAACTCGCCCCGCTGCACGGTCAAGGCGCGGATCAGGCGATTGATCTCGCCAAGGCGCGTGTCCAGCCCTGCCAGCATTTCGGTCTTGGAGAAATGGCCGTTGTCCGCGAACACGGCGCTCAGCGCATCGATGGACAGCCCGAACGACTGGGCCAGGGTGATGATCTGCAGGCGCTTCACATCCGCCTCGCCGTAGATGCGGTAGCCGTTGCTGCCGCGCTCGGCCAGGGGCAGCAGGCCACGGCTCTCGTAGAAGCGGATGGCCGAGGTGGCGATGCCGGTGCGGGCAGAGAGATCACCGATCTTCATGGCGCTTGACTTTCAAGTTGGCTTGAAGCTTAGCATCGATCACGTGCCCCGACATCGGTACCCGGCACCTTCGCCCACCACCAGAGAATCCCATGAACACCTCCAACCACCCAGCCTGCCTGGTCCACTACTTTGCCGCCTGGAACGCCACCGATCCGGTCGCCATGCGCCAGCATGTGGCCGACGCCTTCGGGCAGAACACCCGCTACCTCGACCCGCACCGCAGCGCGACGGGCGTGGACGAATTCGCAGCCTGCCTGGCCGCCTTCCGGGCCGGCGCGCCCGACGCAACCATCTCCTGGGCGTCGGGCGTGGACTCGCACCACCACCTGCACCGCTATGCCTGGCGGCTGCAGTACGGCGCCCAGGACCTCACGGGCTACGACGTGGTCGAAGTGGATGGCGACCAGCGCATCGTTTCGGTGCTGAGCTTCTTCGGGCCCTTACCGCAGCCTTCAACCCACTGAGACCACCTCCTGCTCTTCTTCCGCCGCAAACACCTCGCGTGCCGCGGCCAGGCCGTTGAGCGCCGCCGGGAAGCCCGCGTACACGGCCATCTGCATGATGACCTCGACGATCTCCTCGCGCGTGACGCCCACGTTCAGCGCCGCCTGCAGGTGTACCTTGAGCTGCGGCGCGGCATTGCCCATGGCGGTGAGCGCTGCCACCACGGCGATCTCGCGGCTGCGCAGATCCAGACCGGGGCGCGAGTAGATGTCGCCGAACGGGAACTCGATCAGGTAGCGCGCAAAGTCCGGCGCGATGCCGGCCAGGCTGTCGATCACCCGTTCGCCGGCCTCACCGTCGATTTCGCGCAGTTTGGCCAGGCCCTGCTGGTAGCGGTCGGGGGCGGGATGTTTGGGGGAGGCTTGAAGCACGGGGTTTCCTTTCAGGTGGCGGGGGTGCGGCTGCAAGGGAATGCGCTTCGATCGCTTGGTAGTGGTCGATCTTGTCCTGCAGTGCCTTGGCTGACCGTTGCAGGGCTTCGATAGTCGCCAGCACGTCGGCCAGGTGCTGCTCCAGCATCTGGCGGCGTTCTGGCACGGTCGCATTCCCTTTGCCGCGAAGCCTGGCGAAGGCCTGCATCTGCCCAATGGGCATGCGGGTCTCGCGCAGGCGCAACAGGAATCCGATCCACTCCATGTCCGAGGCCGCATAGCGGCGCTGGCCGCCGGGCGCACGGTGGACCGGCGCGATCAGCCCCGCGCGCTCGTAGTAGCGCAGGGTGTGTGCGGTCAGTCCGGTGCGCTTTGCGACTTCGGAGATGGTGAGATGGGATGCCATGGGACCGATCCTAAAAGTTGGAGCGCACTCTAAGTCAAGCGATTGGGGCCTGTTGACATTAATTTCGGGGATCGCGTTGCCTGGCCTGGCGGCTGGATGCTAGGCGCCCGTGCGCAGCAAGGCTGATGCCTTGCAAGCGCGGGCAACGCCGCAGACGACCCCCAGGCCGGGCACCCCGAAGGCAAGGCCCTAAAGCGCATCTATCATCGTCGCAACATTCGCCGCGCCAGCGCGCACGCAACCCTTCAAGGAATCCCATGAACAGCCATCTGGCCCCGGTCGATCTGGCCAAGGCCTACCGCCTTCTGAACCACGGCCCCACGGTACTGGTGTCGGCCCGCCACGCCGGGGTGGACAACGTGATGTCCGCCGCCTGGGCCTGCGCGCTCGACTTCGCGCCGCCCAAGCTCACGGTGGTGATCGACAAGGCCACGCGCACGCGCGCGCTGGTCGAGCACAGCGGCCATTTCGTGATCCAGGTGCCCACGGCTGCGCAGATGCAGCTCACGCACGACGTGGGCAACACCAGCCTGCACCAGGACCCGGCCAAGCTGCAGCACCACGGCGTGGAGCTGTTCGGCATTGAGGGGCACGACCTGCCCTTCGTCGCGGGCTGCTCGGCCTGGCTGGCCTGCCGGCTCATCCCCGAGCCGCACAACCAGCAGGCCTACGACCTGTTCATCGGCGAGGTGGTGGGCGCCTGGGCCGATAAGCGCGTGTTTTCGGGCGGCCACTGGCACTTCGAGACGGCCGGGCCCGAATGGCGCAGCCTGCACTATGTGGCGGGCGGGCAGTTCTATGCGATCGGCGAATCGCTGGTGGCGCGCACGGACGCGAAGGGTTGATCCTGCCCGGCGCTGGCACGGGCCTCCATCGCACACTGCGCCCCGAAAACTATCCGACCGCGGCCTTGCGCGGCCCTGCTTGCTTGTGCATGCCGCTGGCTTTGAGCGCCAGCTCCGCCGTCTCATGAAAGTGCTGCTGCAGCAGCGAGGTAGCGCGCGCCACGTCGCGTGCCAGTGCCGCCTCGACGATGGCGGCGTGCTCGGCGGGGATGTCCCGTGGCACGGGCTCGGCGGCCTGCTCGCCTGAACGCCCCCCGGCCACGGCCGAGATGTAGCGGTAGCGCGTGAAGCGCTCGCGCAGGTTGGCGGCCAGCTCCAGCAGCACGCGCGAGCCGCAGGCCGACAGCAAGGCATCGTGGAACGCCATGTGCGCCTCGTCCCACTGGGCGGACAGGGCTGCCGGCGCCGCGGCCTCGCGCAGGGCCAGGCGGCTCAACTGGTGGTGGGCCGCCACCACACGCGACTCCCAGGCCACGTCGCCGTGCAGCACCGACAGGCGCAGTGCCTCGGTTTCCACCAGCATCCGCGCCCCCGATATGTCCATCAGGTCCTGCGCCGAGGCACTCGCGACCTTGAAACCGCGCTGGTCCTCGGCCTGCACGAAGCCGCTGCTGGTCAGGCGCGAAAGCGCCTCGCGCATGGGAATAGGGCTGGCGCCGTAGCGCGTACACAAATCCTTGATGAGCAGCTTGGAGCCCGGCGCGAACACGCCGCCGATGATGTCCAGGCGCAGTTGCGCCACCAGCGAGGAGGTGCGGGTCGTGGGCGCGGTCGAAGGCGTATCGGTGGCTGTGGTCATGGGGGTGCCGCCGGGGTGGCGGGTGCGATGCTGTTCGTTTTGGAAATTATAGGGTTTGCACTAATATATACTTTTCAATGAAATATATATATTTCATCCATTCCAAGCAACCCGGACCCTCCCCATGAAGCTCTGCACATTCACCCACCAAGGTTCCCGCCGTCTCGGCCTGCTCGACGGCGACCACGTGCGCCCGCTGCCCTCCGAGGTGGCGCGCGACGTCGGCGATTTCGTGCGCCAACTGGCCGCCGGCGCCAGCCGCGACGAGCTGATCGCCAATGCAGGCGCGGCCCTGCCCGTGGCCGAGGTGCAGTTTCTGCCGCCCGTGGTGGCACCCGACAAGATCATCTGCGTGGGCCTGAACTACCACGACCACACCAAGGAGAGCGCCTACGCCCAGCCGGACTACCCCACGCTGTTCCTGCGGCTGACCACCAGCCTGTGCGCCCACGACGCCCCCATCGTGCGCCCCGCCTGCAGCGACAGCCTGGACTACGAGGGCGAGCTGGCCGTGGTGATTGGCACCGGCGGGCGCCACATTCCGCTGGACCGGGCGCTGGACCATGTGTTCGGCTACTCGGTGTTCAACGACGGCTCGGTGCGCGAGTACCAGTTCAAGACCCCGCAGTGGACGGTGGGCAAGACCTTCGACGCCACGGGCGGCTTCGGCCCCGCCGTGGTCACGGCCGACGAGCTGCCGCCCGGCGCCCGCGGCCTGAAGCTGGAAACACGCCTGAACGGCCAGACCGTGCAGTCTGCCAACACCGACGACATGGTGTTCGACGTGGCCACCCTGGTGCATGTGATCAGCGAGGCCATCACCCTCTGCCCGGGCGACGTGATCGTGGCCGGCACGCCGGCCGGCATCGGCTGGGCACGCACGCCGCGCCTGCTGATGCGCGACGGCGACGTGTGCGAGGTGTCCATCGAGCGCATCGGCACCTTGCGCAACCCCATTGCCGACGAGGTGCTGGCCGGCGCCGTGGCCGCATAAGCACACACCCAGCCACCAGAACAACAGGAGACAACCACCATGAACCGCTTGCTTGCCCCTTTGGCCATCGCCGCCGCAACGCTGCTGGCCACCACGCCCGCGCAGGCCCAACTGGCTGGGCGCACCGTCAGCATCATCGTGCCGCAGCCCGCCGGCAACCCCACCGATGGGGTGGCCCGCAAGCTGCAGCCGCTCTTGCAAAAGGAGCTCGACCAGACCGTGATCGTGGAGAACGCTCCCGGCGCGGGCGGCTCCATCGGCGTGCAGAAGGTGCTCAACAGCCAGGCCAGCACCGTGCCGGTGCTGATCGCCTCGCAGACCGAGCCCATCCTCACGCCCATCACCATCAAGGGCGCGCGCTACAAGCCCGAGGACTTCCGCGCCATCGCGCTGGTGGCGCGCCTGCCCTACATCCTGGTGGCCCGGCCGGGGCTGGCGGCGACCAGCCCCAAGGAGCTGGCCGCGCTGGCGAAGAGGTCACCCACCCCCCTGAGTCTGGGCGACATCGGCCCGGGCACCATGATCCACCTGCTGGGCGAGCAATGGGCGCGCAAGAACGGCGTCAAGCTCAACCAGATCTCCTACCGGGGCGTGCCGCCCATCAGCCAGGATTTGATGGGCGAGCAGATCGACCTGAGCTTCCTGCCGCTGGGCGGGGCCACGCTGTCGATGATCCAGTCGGGCAAGCTCAAGGCCATCGGCAGCTCGGCTGCCACGGTGCATCCGAAGCTGCCGCGCGTGGCGACGATCTCGGGTTCGGACAAGGCGCTGTCGGACTTCGTCTACGGCACCTGGATCGCGCTGCTCGTGCCCACCAAGACACCCGCCGACGTGGTGGAGCGCCTGAACAAGGCGCTCACAGTGGCGATGAAGGACAGCGACTTCCAGACCTACGTGACGACCAGCGGCATGGAGCTGGCCAGCGGCAACTCCCTGCGCGAACTTGAGCGCTTCTATGCGGCGGAGATCCAGCTGTACCAGGGGCTGGCCAGGGAGATCGGCGTGACCGCCGAATGAGCGGGATGCCGACCATGACAGGAGACCAACCGTGACCCATCCAGAGTCCTCAAACCGCCCCGCCATCCACTCGGTCGACGAGTTCGTGCTGAGCGTGCCCGACCTTGCACAGGCACGCCACTTCTACACCAGCTTTGGCCTGCAGGTGCGCGACGAAGGCGGCGCGCTGGCGCTCTACACCCATGGCCACCCGCACCGCTGGGCGCGTGTGCTGCAGGGCGATGTCCAGGCGCCCAAGCGGCTCGAATGGCTCAGCCTGGGTATCCATGCCCAGGACCTGGAGCGCTTTGCCGCACTGCTGAGCGAGCGCGGCATCCCCACCGTGGCCGCGCCCGAAGGCGCCGACCCGTCTGGCCTGTGGCTGCAAGGCCCCGATGCCCTGCCCATCCAGCTGCGCGTGGCGGCCAAGGTGTCCCCCGATGCGCCCGGCCCGCGGGAGGCGCCGCCCGCACCGGCCAACATCGGCCGGGCACCGAGCCGCAGCAGGGCGCAGGCCACGCGCCCGCTGTACCTCTCGCACATCCTGCTGTTCACGGCCGATGTGCGCGAGGCCCTGGATTTCTACACCGGCGTGCTCGGACTGCAGGTCTCGGACGAATCGGCCGGCATCATCGCCTTCCTGCACACGCCGCACGGCAGCGACCACCATCTGATCGCCTTTGCCAAGTCCCACGCCGGGGGCCTGCACCACAGCAGCTGGTGCGTACCTTCGCTGGACGCGGTGGGCATGGGCGCGCAGCAGATGGCTGCAGCGGGCTACCCCGACGGCTGGGGCCTGGGGCGGCATGTGCTGGGCTCCAACTACTTCCGCTACGTGCGCGACCCATGGGGCAGCTTTGCCGAGTATTCGTACGACATCGACTACATCGCGCCCCACGCGCAATGGCCTGCAGCCGACCACCCGCCCGAGGATTCGCTTTACGTCTGGGGCCCCGCTGTGCCTGAGGACTTCATCGTGAACCACGAGGCACCGCGCAGCTGAGCCGGCCACGCGTTACACGCCTTGCGGTGGCGGCTGCAGCGCGCCGGGGGCAGGATTGGCCACCTGGGGCGTGCGCACCTGCGGCAGGCAGTCGGGGTACTCGCGCTGGATGAAGGTCACCAGCGCCTCGCGCACGCGGCAGCGCAGGTCGAAGGCCAGGCCCGAAGATCGGGCCGAGACCAGCACGCGGATCTGGATGGTGCGGTCCGTCGCCTCGGTCAGCTGCAGCACGCTCACACGCTTGTCCCATTCGGGTGCGTTGTCGAGCACGCGCTTCAACTCCTCGCGCAGGGGGTCGAGCGGCAGCGCGTAGTCGGCGTGGAGGAAGACGGTGCCCAGGATCTCGGAGCTGGTGCGCGTCCAGTTCTGGAACGGGTGCTCGATGAACCACTGCAGCGGGATGATGAGCCGCCGCTCGTCCCAGATCTTGAGCACCACGTAAGTGCCCGTGATCTCCTCCACCCTGCCCCATTCGCCCTCGATGATGAGCACGTCGTCGATGCGAAACGGCTGGGCCAGCGCAATCTGCAGGCCCGCGATCATGTTGCTGAACACCGGCCGCGCGGCGATACCGGCGACGATGCCCACCACCCCGGCAGAGGCCAGCAGGCTGGCCCCCACCTGGCGCGCGCCGGGAAAGGTCATGAGCATCATTGCCAGGCCGGCCATCACCACCGCCGTCATGGCGGTGCGCGACAGCACGCGCGCCTGGGTGGCGATGCGGCGCGCCGTGAGGTTGTCCTCCACATCGGCCGGGTGCTTGGCGATCACCCCGTCGGCCAGCCCGCCGATGGCCGCGATCAGCAGCCAGCAGGTGCCGGCGATGACGGCCAGGCCATTGACATGCCGCACCGTGCCGATGTGGCGCAGGTCATCGCTGGCCGCCTGCCACACCACCTGCAGCGCGATCAGCGGCAGCAGGACGCGCACCACGGGCACGCAGGCCTCGAACACCGTGCGCAGCACCGGCACAGGCGCCGTGGCACGCCGGAGCACCACGGTGGCGATGCGGTGCACGATGCCCGCCACCACGACGGCGGCCACTGCCACCGCGCCGGTATGGGTCCAGGAGGTCGGGTCGAACCAATCCATCACATCCATGCGGGTGCGGCGGGGCGCGCACGCTGCATCGGCAGGGCATGGCGGCTGGGC
Source organism: Acidovorax sp. AC410 (assembly GCF_979253235.1). Taxonomy (NCBI): domain Bacteria; kingdom Pseudomonadati; phylum Pseudomonadota; class Betaproteobacteria; order Burkholderiales; family Comamonadaceae; genus Acidovorax; species Acidovorax sp. AC410. The sequence goes on along the minus strand of NZ_CEEDCG010000001.1, from coordinate 5,403,365 downwards.
TCTCGGACATCGGGCATGGGCTCTCCGCTAAGGGTGGAGCCGCCATTGTCGAAAATTGCTGCACAGCAGCATGTCAGCCAATGCCGACAATGCTCAATCGAGCCGGATGTTGTTGGTCTTGATCAGTTGCACCGTCGCCTGCGCCTCGCGGTCAATGACCGCGGCGATCTGGGATTGCGGCGTTGCGATGGGTTCGCTGCTGGCGTCGTAGAGCATCTGGGCCAGCGCCGGCTCGGCCGTGACCGTGCGGAACAGGCCGTGCAGGCGGGCCACCAGCCCATCGGGCAGGCCCGATGGGCCCCACACGCCCACCCAGGTGCTGAACTCCAGGCCCGGCAGGGTTTCCGCCAGCACAGGCACGTCGGGCAGTATCTTGCTGCGCGTGGGCCCCGTGTACGCCAGCACCTTCACCTTGCCGGCCCGGATATGCGCGATGGCGGAACTGGGCGGCTCGAAGCCGATGTCCACCACGCCCGCCAGCAGGTCGGTGATGAAGCTGCCCTTGTAGGGCACATGCTGCAGTTCGATGCCGGCGACGTTCTGCATCTGCTCGGTGAACATGTGCGAGGTGCTGCCCGGGCCGTGTGAGGCGTAGTTGAGCGTGCGCGGCCTGGCCTTGGCCTGCGCAATGAGTTCCCTGACCGTGCCGGCTGTAAAGCCCGGCCGCGCCAGCAGGAACGAACCGCCGCCATACAGCTGGGCAATCGGCACCAGGTCCTTTTGCGGGTGGTAGGGCAGCCTGGGGAACAGGAAAGGCGTGGTGGTGAAAGTCGCGCCCACCGCCATCAGCAGGGTCTGCCCGTTGGGCGGGGACTTGGCCACCACATCGGTTCCCAGCATGCCGCCCGCGCCGGGCCGGTTCTCCACGACCACCGGCGCGCCGATGCGCTTGCCCAGGTGCTCGGCATACAGCCGGGCCATGGGGTCGATGCCCACGCCCGGCGGCGTGGGCGTGACCAGGCGGATGGGACCATCGGGCCATTTGCCCTGTGCCCGGGCGGGCAGCATGGTGGCCAGTGCGGCGGCACCCAACCCCGTCAAAACGGCCCTGCGGCCATCCAATGCGGCGGGCTTGTCAAATGCATCATCCATGTCTTGTCTCCGAATATTGATTGTTGATGGGCGGCTGCGCAGTCGGGGATCTCAGGGGATGTGCATGTCCCACGGTGTTTTGCCTGACGGCAACTGCGGGCGTGCCGTGAGCGCAGCCAGCGGTTCGCCCGCCTCGTAGCGCGCGATCAGCGCCTCCGGGTCGAACAGGATGCCCATGAAGTTCTCCTCGTAGGCGCCCGAGGCGAAGAAGGCGTCGAGGTCGGCGTTGGCGGTGAACACGTCGTACTGCAACTCCACACGGTTGCCATCGGGGTCCTTGTAGTAGAGCGACACCGTGGGGCCGTGGTTGATGGTCCAGTACGGAAGGATGCCCGCGGCCTTGAGCCGGCGGAAGGTGGCCAGCAGCGCATCCAGCGTGGGGTAGGTGAAGGCCATGTGCTCCAGGCCGCCCGCACCATCGTCGGCCGCAGCGAGTTCGGGCCGCCCGATCAGGCCGATGCGGTGGTGCTCGTCGTCGTAGGTCAGAAAGCACAGCATCTCGTTCTCGAACGCCGGCCAGCCCTGCAGCACCGTGAGGTACCAGGCGCGCGAGCGCGGCAGGTCGGTGACGCGCAGCACCACATGGGCGAGCTTGGCGGGGCGGATGGGATGCGCTGCGGCATCCGGCAGGGTGCGGGCTTGCATGGGAACAGTCTCCTTTTTTTGTGGTGTCGGGGCGTTGCCCTAGGGTTCGGCAATGACGCGGTTTTCGATGGCGCCGATGCCCTCGATCTCCACGCGCACCACGTCGCCCACCTGCAGGTAGCGCGGTGGGTCCATCAGGCCGCCCACGCCGGCGGGGCTGCCGGTGGTGAGCACGTCGCCCGGCTCCAGGGTGAAGGCGGTGGTCAGCTCCACGATCATGTCTTCCACGCGGTAGGTCATCTCGCGGGTGTTGCCGTCCTGGCGCAACTCGCCGTTGACCCAGGTGCGCAGGCGCAGGGCATGCGGGTCGGGCAGCTCGTCGCGCGTCACGATCCAGGGGCCGAAGGGGCCGTGCGTGTCGAAGGACTTGCCCAGGGTGTGCGTGGGCGCGCGCATCTGCCAGTCGCGCACGCTCAGGTCGTTGGCCACCACGAAGCCGGCCACCATGTCCATGGCGTCTTCGCGGCGCACATGGCGGCAGCGCCGTCCGATCACCACGCCCAACTCGCCCTCGTAGTCGAACTGGTGCGAGACGCGCGGCAGGTGCACGGGGTCGTAGGGTCCGTTGACGCAGGTCACCTGCTTGTTGAACCAAGCCTGGCCCGGCGCGCGCACCAGGTTGACCTTGCGCGCCTCCTCCAGGTGCGAGGGGTAGTTGCCGCCCAGACCCAGGTATTTGCGCGGCGCGGGGATGGGCGCGAGCAACTGCACGGCGGCCAGGTCCAGGCGAGGCGCGCCAGCGGCGGCGGTGCGAGCCCAGTCCAGCCCAGGCTGGCCCAGGGCGAGCAAGGCCATCAGGTCCCGGGGTGCGCCAGGGATGGCGCCCAGGTCGGCCAGCGCGCTGCTGCCCTCGACCACGCCATAGCTGGCATGGGCATCGATGGTGAAACTGGCGAGCTTCATGGTGCCACCGCCTCCTGCACCGCGAACAGCTGGGCGATGGCGGCACGGGCCGAAGCCAGCGCGGCGTCGCGCACCTCGGGGCCGCGGTTCACGCCCTCGGCACGCACCACGTCGAACTGTGTGATGCCCATGAACTGCAGCGCCGCGACCAGGTAGCGCTCCTGGAAGTCCTTGTCCTGCATCTGCGGCGGGGTGCTGTAGACGTTGCCGCGTGACGAGGCGATGACCACCCGCTTGCCGCCCGCCAAGCCGCGCGGGCCCTGGGGGGTGTACTCGAAGGTGCGGCCGGCCTGGGCCAGTGCGTCGATCCAGGCCTTGAGCTGGGTCGGTACGCCGAAGTTGTACATGGGCGCACCGATCACGATGGCATCGGCCGCCAGGAACTCATCGAGCAGGGTGTTGATGTGCGCCAGGTCGGCCTGGCCCTGGGCACTGGCGGGTTCGCTGCGCAGGCGCAGCGCAGCCACGGTCTCGGGCGTGAGCTGGGGCGGCACGGTCACCGCCAGGTCGCGGTAGGTGACGCGCATGGCAGGGTCGGCGCTGCGCCAGGCGTCCACCGTTTCGCGGCCCAGCAGGCGCGAGACGGAGGCTGCGCCGGTGAGGCTCGAATCCAGGTGGAGGAGGTTGAAGGGGGTCATGGTTTTCTTGCAGGAGCGAGGGAAAACCGATGATCTGCGCGCATCTCGTTCCAAACAACGGGGTCTGGTGCAACGCATCGTTCTTTCAATGGAACGACAATGGCGCGGATCATGGGCACGGGAGACACACGATGGAAGACCTGAACGACCTGATGTTCTTTGCCAAGATCGTGGAGCACGGCGGCTTCAGCGAGGCCGGGCGGCGCCTGGGCGTGCCCAAGTCGCGCCTGAGCCGGCGCATGGCCGTGCTGGAAGAGCGCATGGGCGTGCGCCTGTTGCAGCGCTCGCCGCGACGCATCACGCTGACCGGTGCGGGCCAGGGCGTCTACGAGCGCTGCCGCACGCTGGTGGAGCTGGCCGAGTCCACCCACGAACTGGCGCGCCAGGCCTCGGCCACGCCGCAAGGCGAGGTGCGCATCAGCTGCCCCATCACGCTGGCGCAGGTGTGGCTCACGCCCATCCTGCCGGGCTTCATGCAGGCCTGCCCGCTGGTGCGCCTGCATGTGACGGCCACCAACCGCCGCGTCGATCCCATCGAGGAGCGCATGGACGTGGTGATCCGCGTGCGCCGCCCGCCCCTGCCCGACTCGGACCAAGTGGTGCGCAAACTGGGCGAATCGACCGACGTGCTGGTGGCCGCCAGTCGCCTGTTTGACACCCTGCCCCGCCCCCACGAGCCCGAGGATATCGCCCGCCTGCCCACGCTGTCCTGGCCCGGCCGGGGCGAGCGCGTCGGCTGGAGCCTGGCCAGCGCCGCGCGCACGCTGGAGCTGCAGCATGTGCCGCGCCTGGTGACGGACGACATGTTCGCGCTGCGCGAGGCGGCCCGCGCCGGCATGGGCATTGCCCTGCTGCCCCGGCGCATCTGCCAGGCCGATATCCGCGCGGGGCGGCTCGAACAGGTGCTACCGCACTGGGCCTCGCCGCGTGCCGACGTGCTGGCCGTGTTCACCAGCCGGCGCGGCATGGTGCCGGCGGTGCGGGCATTGCTCGACTACCTGGACCGCCATCGCGAGGACGACTCGGACGCATGAGCCTGCACAGGCTGTCTACCGGGCGATGCGCGCGATGGCCACGTGCAGCATCTGCGGCGTGCAGGGCTTGGGCAGCACATCGAAGCCCATCTGGTGGATGTGGTCCAGCTGCTCGGCGTAGCCGGTCATCAGCAGCAGCTTTTGCGTGGGCCAGGTCTGGCGGATGTGCCGGGCCAGGCCCACGCCGTCGATCTCGCCGGGCATCACCACGTCCGAGAGCACCAGGTCCGGGCGCTGCCCCTCTTCCAGCAAGGTGCGCGCCTTGGCGGCGCGGTCCACGCGCGTCACCCGGCAGCCCAGCGATTCGAGGATGGGCACCAGCGATGCGGCCACCTCGTCGTTGTCCTCCACCACCAGCAGGCTCTTGTCCAACGGGGCCAGGGCCGGCGCGGGGCCGGCGGCATCTGCGGGCGCTGCCTGCGGCCGCGCGCTCGGAAAGAACAGGCGGATGCGGGTGCCCGTGCCCAGGGTGCTGGCGATCTCGGCACGCCCGCCCACGCGCTGGCACATGCCATACACCTGGCTCAGGCCCAGGCCCGTGCCCTCGCCCACGGCCTTGGTGGTGAAGAAGGGCTCGAACACCTTGCCGAGCAGCTCCGGCGGTATGCCGCTGCCCGTGTCGGTCACCTCGATGAGCACCATGGCAGGCATGCCCTGCCCGGCCTCGCTCTCGCTGGCGTTGCGCGCGCGGATCACGAGGCTGCCGCCCTGGGGCATGGCATCGCGCGCGTTGATGGAAAGGTTCAAGAGCGCCAGCTCCAGCTCCGCCAGGTCCAGCACCACGGGGGCCGTGGCGGGGTCCACCTGCACGTCCAGCTGGATCTGGCTGCCCAGCACCGGTGCGATCAGGTCCTTGGTGGGCGGCAGCTTGTCCTGCAGCACCACGTGCTCGGCCACCAGGGGCTGGCGGCGCGAGAAGGCCAGCAGCTGGCGCGTGAGGTTGGTGGCCGACTTGACGGCCCGCGCCATGGAGTCGACCTGCTTGGTACCCACATCGGGCGCGGTGCGCTTGAGCAGGTGCAGGTTGTTGCTGATGACCATCAGCGCGTTGTTGAAGTCGTGCGCCACGCCACCCGTGAGCCGGCCCAGGGCCTCGAGTTTTTGGGCTTGCAACAGGGCTTCCTCGGCGCGGCGGCGCGTGGCGATCTCCTTTTCCAGGCTCTCTGTGATCGAGAGCGCCGTGCGGGCATTGCGCAGCGCCATGCGCGCGGCGAAGAACAGCGCCGCCACCGGCAGAGCGCCCAGGGCGAACAAGGCCCCCAGCTGTCGCAGCACCTGGTTGCGCAGGGAGGTGAGGTTCATGCCCGTGCCCACGTACAGCGGGTAGGGGCCCACCTTGCGGTAGGCGATGATCCGGTCCTGCCGGTCCACCGACGAGATGCCGCGCATCTGCGCCGAGGCTTCGCCATTGAACAAGCGCTGCATCACCGGGCTGTCCGGCGCCAGCCGGTCGGGGGCCTTGCCGACCAGGGGCCAGCGGGTGTAGATGGCACCGTCTTCGCGGAACAGGTTCACGGCCAGGCCGGGCTCGTCGGCCACCAGGTCGCTGTAGAAGTCCTGGAAGTACGCGCTCAGCAGGCTGACGCTGATGACACCCCCGAACTGGCCGTTGTGGTCCTCGAAGCCGATGCTGATGTCGACGATCTTCTCCTTCGTGGTGCGGGTGAGCAGCGGCCCCGAAACATAGCGCTGCCCCGGTGGCCGCAGGCGGTGGAACTGGAAGTAATCGCGGTCCGCCACCTCGAAGACCGGCAACTGCGCAAACCGGCTGCTGGCGATGGGCTTGCCCTCTGCGTCGAAGATCCACATGGACTGGATCTGCGGCTGGTCCTTGACCCTGGCCAGCAGGGCCGCATGCAGGTCGGCGGCATGGATGCGCAGCTCCTGCGGGCTCCTGCCGCTGACCATGGCCAGGACCCGGTCCTGCAGCGCTTCGGACGCAGCCATCACCTTGGAGGCATGCTCGTGCGCCACCCGGAGCGAACGGCTCACGCGCAGCTCGGCCTCCTCGCGCGCATCCACATAGCCCACGGCCCCGAACACCAGGTAGATGAACAGCGGCACGGCCACGCTCAGGATGACCAACAGGCGCAGCCACTTCACCGAGGCCTGGGCTTTGGACTGGTTGTCTTCACGAGCCACTGCGGTATCCCATGTCGTGGCGCCCGGCAAGGCGCCCGTTGTTGTTTCAAGGCGGGGCCGGCCCGCCGGTCCTGGGGCGCACGGCAAGGCCCCCCAAAGTATCAACCAAAAATGCGCTCCCCGGTCGGTACCGGGCTTGCAGCCCTTCAGCCCAGGCTGCGGGCCAGGTAGGGCGCCGTGCGGCTGCCCCGGCTTTGCGCCACCTGCGCCGGCGTGCCCTGGGCCACGATGCGCCCGCCCTCCTCGCCCGCGCCGGGCCCGATGTCCATCACCCAGTCGCAGGCGGCCACCACGCGCATCTCGTGCTCGACCACCACCACCGTGTTGCCGGCGGCCACCAGGCCGTCGAGCTGGGCCAGCAGGCGCTCCACGTCGGCCGGGTGCAGGCCGGTGGTGGGCTCGTCCAGCACGTAGAGGGTGCCGCCGCGCTGCGTGGGCCGCTGCAGCTCGGTGGCGAGCTTGATGCGCTGGGCCTCGCCGCCGCTCAGCTCGGTGGCCGGCTGGCCCAGGCGCAGGTACCCCAGGCCGATGTCGCGCAGCACCGCCAGCGGGCGCAGCACCTGCGGCTCCTGGGCAAAGGCGTCGCAGGCCGCATCCACCGTGAGGCCCAGCACCTCGGCGATGGACAGGCCGTTCCAGCGGATTTCCAGCGTCTCGGCGTTGTAGCGCGCGCCGTGGCAGGCGGAGCATGGCGCGTACACGCTGGGCATGAACAGCAGCTCCACGCTGACGAAGCCCTCGCCCTCGCAGGTGGCGCAGCGGCCCTTGGCCACGTTGAACGAGAAGCGCCCCGCGTCATACCGACGCTTGCGCGCGGCCGGCGTGGCGGCAAACAGCTTGCGCACCCCGTCGAACAGGCCCGTGTAGGTGGCCAGGTTGGAGCGCGGCGTGCGGCCGATGGGCTTCTGGTCCACCTGCACCAGGCGCCGGATGTGCTCCGCGCCCGCGGCGATGCGCCCGTCCACCGGGGGGAGCAGCGGCGCGGCATTGCCTGCGGGGGCCTCGCCATCGTCGGGCATGGGGCCGGCCCCGTCCTCATCGTCCGCCACCACCGGGCGGCCCAGGTGGGCCGAGACCAGCTCCAGCAAGGCCTGGCTCACCAGGCTGGACTTGCCCGAGCCCGAGACGCCGGTCACCGCCGTCATGCAGGCCAGCGGAAACGCAGCATCGAGCCCGTGCAGGTTGTTGCGCGTGATGCCTTCGAGCCGAAGCCAGGCCTGCGGCTGGCGCGGCGTGCGCGCAGGCGGCACAGCGCCGGCCGCTTCAAACAGGTAGCGTCGCGTCTGCGAGCGCTCCACCCCGGCCAGGCCGGCCGGCGGGCCGCTGTAGAGCACCTCACCACCGTGCTCGCCCGCCGCCGGCCCCACGTCCACCAGCCAGTCGGCGCGGCGCATGGTGGCCACATCGTGCTCCACCACGAAGATCGAGTTGCCGGCGGCCTTCAGATTCTGCAGCGCGGCCAGCAGCGCCTCGCCGTCGGCCGGGTGCAGGCCGGCCGACGGCTCGTCGAGCACATAGACCACGCCGAACAGCTGCGACGAGAGCTGTGAGGCCAGGCGCAGGCGCTGCAACTCGCCCGGTGAGAGCGTGGGCGTGCTGCGCTCGAGCGACAGGTAGCCCAGCCCCAGGTCGATCAGGGCCCGCACGCGCTTGCGCAGGTCGCTGGCCAGGCGCTGCGCGGCGATCACCTTTTCTTCGGACAGCCAGTGCGTGCGGTGTACGTCGGGCGCGGCGGCATGGGCCGCAGGGCGCTTGCTTCGGGCGCGGCCAGAGGGCGCATCGGGCGCGGGGTCGCCCTCGCCCAGCCGGCCTTCGGCGGCAGGCCGCAGCAAGGCGGCCAGCGCGGTGAGCGGCAGCTGCGACAGGCTGCCGATGTCGTGCCCGGCAAAGGTCACCGACAGCGCCTCGCTCTTGAGCCGCTTGCCCTGGCACACCGGGCACAGCGTGCCCACCATGTACTGGGCCGCGCGCTTTTTCATGAGCGCGCTCTGGCTGTGGGCAAAGGTGTGCAGCACATGGCGCCGCGCGCCGGTGAAGGTGCCCATGTAGCTCGGGGTGAGCTTGCGCCGGATGGCATCCTTGACCTCGGCAACGCTGAAGCCCGCGTACACCGGCACGGTGGGCTGCTCGTCGGTGAAGAGGATCCAGTCGCGCAGCTTTTTCGGCAGCTTGCGCCAGGGCACGTCCACGTCGTGGCCCAGGGTGGTGAGGATGTCGCGCAGGTTCTGCCCCTGCCAGGCCAGGGGCCAGGCGGCCACGGCGCGCTCGCGGATGGTCAGCGAGTCGTCGGGCACCATGGAGGCTTCGGTGACTTCGTACACCCGGCCCTGGCCCTGGCAGTGCGGGCAGGCGCCCTGCGGGGTGTTGGGCGAAAAGTCCTCGGCATACAGCATGGGCTGGCCGTCAGGGTAGCGGCCAGCGCGCGAGTACAGCATGCGCAGCGGGCTCGAGATCGCCGTGACGCTGCCCACCGACGAGCGCGTGCTGGGCGTGCCGCGCTGCTGCTGCAGGGCCACGGCGGGTGGCAGGCCGTCGATGCTGTCCACCTGCGGCACGCCGGCCTGCACGATGAGGCGGCGCGCATAGGGCGCCACCGATTCGAGGTAGCGCCGCTGCGCCTCGGCGAACAGCGTGCCGAAGGCCAGCGACGACTTGCCCGAGCCCGACACCCCCGTGAACACCACCAGCGCATCGCGCGGAATGTCCACATCCACGTCCTTGAGGTTGTGCTCGCGGGCGCCGCGCACCCGGACCATGCCGCGCAAAGGGGAAGAATCGTCAGAGGGGATGGAGGGCATCGGAAGGGCGCGAAGGTCGAGCTGTCAGGGGCTATCCTAACCAGGCAGGCAAAGCGGTCCGGCCGCTCAGTCCTTCAGCGCAGACCCCGGCTCGGCCATCTTGCGGTGCTGCTCTACCAGCACCTGCAAAGGCGTGATCCTGGTGGCGAGGGGACGGGTGGTGGCGGACATGGGCAACTCCTGAAACGGCCCCATTGTGGATTTGCACGGCCCCCCGGTCCGTCAGCAAGCGGCGCGACGCCCGGGGTGACCCCGTCCTACGTGGCGCGCGGCGCCAGCGGTTCAGCGCGCAGCGCTGTTCTTGAGCTCCTTGAGCAGCAGCACCACCTGGTTGGACGCGTGCCGGCAACTGGTCTTGAGCACCCGCTGCGACTGCTGCAGGTCGCCGGCGTGCCAGAAAGTGAGCGCGGCGGCTGCCTGCTGGTGAAAGTACCGGTGCCGCGCCACCAGCATGGCAAAGGCCGTGTGGTGCCCCAGGCGTTCGTGCCCGGCGCCCTGCAGCCAGCGGCCCAGCTGGCAGCGGTGGTCCTGGCAGACCAGTTCCGGGCGCATCACCTCGGTGCTGCGGCCGTGGACCACGTCTTCGAGGCGGGCGCGCCAGCGCTCATGCAGGGCGATGCCTGCATCGATCTCCATCTCCATGGCCAGGTGGTCGGCATATTCGGCATCCAGCACGAGCTCGCTGGCGTTGTCCTGCGCGTTCCATGTCGCCTCCGGGTTGGATCGGACTTGCTCGCGGACCCTGAGCAAGCGGCTGAAAAATCCCATCTGCATTCCTCTTTTTTTACCGCCGCTGACTGGACGGATGAATAGGTGGTCAAGGCCTGCCTGCCCATTCCATGGGTATCGGCGGCACCGCGTGGATGCTGAATCAAGCAGCCACCGAAATCCATAACCCAAATGATCTAGTTGCGGATCTCTGTTGCGTGCTTGTGCACGAGATCGTCTGGATTCAGGCCCATGGCGCATCCTGCAGATCGAGTGCGTTGTCCGTCGCAGCGCCGCTGGCCGTGTTGTCGAAGATGCACCAGACGCTGCCAGCCTCCCGTCTGGCGGCCTGCAGCCTCACGGCCAGCGCGCTGATGAGCGCAGCGTCGTAGGTCGAGTAATACACGCGTGGCGATCCGTGCAGCCGGCAATACACCAGGCCGGTCCAGCCGCCGGGCTCCCGCCCCGGATCGTGGAGAACCGGGTCGGCCAGCACGCGGCCCGCGCGCCAGTGGGCCAGCAGGGCGTCGCCCTCCGGGGTGAACCAGCTGGCATGGCGCGGCTCGACGGCAACGCCGCCTTCGCCATGCAGTTGCCGCAGGCTGCGAAAGAACGCGTCGGCCACCGGAACATCGAGCGACAGGCTGGGAGGCAATTGCACCAACAGGCAGCCCAGGCGCTCGCCCAGCCCTGCTGCCTGGCCCAGGAAGGTCTGCAGCAAGGGTTCGGCGTCCTTGAGGCGCGCCGTGTGCGTGATGCTGCGCGGCAGCTTGGCGCAAAAGCGGAAGGCGGGCGGCGTGGCCGCGGCCCAGCGTTCGTAGGTGGTGCGTTGGTGTGGCCGGTAGAACGAGGAGTTGATCTCGACGGCCGGCAGGTGCTGTGCATAGCGCTCCAGATGGGAGCCAGCAGGGCCTGCCGAGGCAAACCGGTGCTGGCTGGCGCGTGGCAGGCCCCATCCGGCGGTACCGATCAGCACGGGTTGCGCAGCCTTGCCACCCGGCGGCACTTGGCTGCGCGCGGCGCCTGCGGACATCATCCAGGGACCGCACGCGCACGCAGCATGGAGGTGCGCCCACCACTGTGGGCATAGGGGCGCCATGCACGCAGGGGTTGGGCAAGGCGATCGGCCACCACCCTCAGCACGGCGGGGTTCCAGGGCATCCCGCAATGGCTGCCCTCGATCTCGATGGATTCGGACCGCGCGCGGCGCTCGGGGTCCACGCAGGCCTGCCACGCGACAACGCCATCGCTCCTGCTGTAGATCGATGTGGCGGGTACCGGCGGTGCCGCGCGCAGCCTTGCCAGCAGCGCGGGGTCGTCGGGCGGCATGCGGCCATTCAAAAGGCGGTACACCAGGGCGGCGTTGGTGTGCCCGGCCGCTCCCGCAAAGGGCGTGCCGATGGTGATCACCTGCCTCACGCGCGAACGCAGCCGCTTGGCCACTTCGCGCGCATAGATGCCGCCCAGGCTCCAGCCAACCAGGCTCATCGGAGCGGCATGGCCGGCGGTGCGCGCCTGCACGCCCTGCGCCAACGCGTCGAGCCAGGCATCCACGTCTCCCTTGGGACCGGTATTGAGCCCCTGTCCCCAATCGAAACACCGGTAGCCCAGGCGCTCGCAGAACGATTGCAAGGGACGCGTTACGGTTGGGTTGGTGGCCAGGCCAGGAAAGATCACCACCGCATGCTGATCACCTTGGGGCAAACGCGCTTCCCGCATCACCTTGTGGCCGGCAAACTCCCATGCGGCGCGCACCGGTTCGAGCGCAAGCAGCGCATACGAAGGAGGACGAAGGGGCGGGGTCAATCTGGACATGGAGGCTCCGGTGGATCTGGCCTCCATGGTGCGGCCCCGGGCCGTGGTGCGGTGCGCAACTTCGCCCCCACCTGGGGTGGGAACTGTCTTACGCCCGCCACGGTGGCGCTGGCTTTGACACAGGTTCCAAGGGGCATTGTCTTACCCGCACGGCAGCGGCGTGCGGCAAGAATGGTTCGGCCAACGCGAGCTTCACTCGCCCTACAGGAGCAGGCCATGCACAGCAGCACCACCCCATCCCATTCCTCGTGGCCCTTCCCGGCCGCCGGCCATTTCAGGCGAGCGGCGGCCGCCACGAATGCCGATCCCGTCCCCGCGCCAGACGAAGACGCACCGGACCCCGTGGAGCAGGAACTCGTGGATGAACAACTCGAAAGGGACCGCAAGGCCTCCCGGGCCGTGGACAGCAAGATCAGGGACCGCAGCGCCCCATCGTCAAAGTAGCGCTCGCCGGCCATCGAAAAGCCCGCTGCCGGGACGGCTCAAGCCCCGCCCCGGCACCACGGTGCCCGAGACTCACTGGATCAGGTTGTTCTTCAGTGCGTAGTAGGTCAGGTCGCTGTTGGAGTCGAGGTGCAGCTTTTCCATCAGGCGCGTGCGGTAGGTGCTCACCGTCTTCACGCTCAGCGACAGGTCTTCGGCGATCTCGCCGACATTGGCGCCCTGGGCGAGCTTGAGGAACACCTGGAACTCGCGCTCCGACAGGTGCTCGTGCGGCGGGCGTTCGCCGGGTCGGTTGAGCTGCTGGGCCAGCAGTTCGGCCACGGTGGGCGTGAGGTAGCGCTTGCCCAGCGCGATGACGCGAATCGCCTCGACGATCTCGGAGGGCTTGCACTCCTTGTTGAGGTAGCCGCTCGCGCCCTGGCGGATCAGGTTGATCGCATAGTGTTCCTCGGGGTAGCCGCTCAAGATGAGGATGCCCATGTCCGGCGCTTTGGCGCGCAGCATGGACATGGCATCGAGCCCGCTCTGCCCGGGCATGGCCAGGTCCATCACGAGCACGTCGATGTCATGCTCGCGGATGAGGTCGATGGCCTCGCGCCCGTTGCCGGCCTCGCCTTCTACCCGAAGGTCCACGTGGTCGGCCAGGAACTGGCGCAGCCCTGCACGCACGATTTTGTGGTCATCCACGATGCCGATCTTGATCATTTGGTTTTTTCTGAGGTTGATGAAAACTGTCTGAGTGAGAGAGGAAAGCGTCAATCCTTGGCCGCATCCCTGGGCACATAACCCAGCAGGCGCATGGCGCCCGACAGGGATGCTGCGGCAGCGGCATAGCCTTGCCAGGGCGCATTGCCCTGGCGCAGGCGTTCGCCCACCGTACGCACCGTCCAGTGCGCGCCGCTGGTGAGCTGGCCCAGTTCGGACCAGGCCACGGGCACCGAGATGCCCATGCCCTCGCGCGCGCGCGCGGACCAGGCGCTCACCGTGGTGGCGCCGCGCCCGTTGCGCAGGTAGTCCACGAAGATCTTGCCGACCCGGTTGCGCGGGCCGCTCTTGGCCACGAAGCGTGCGGGTATGGTGTCGGCCAGGTGCTGCACCACGGCCTGCGAGAAGCCCTTGACCGCGTCCCAGCCCTGCAGCCGCTTGAGGGGTACCACCACGTGCAGGCCCTTGCCCCCACTGGTCTTGAGAAAGGCCGGCAGGTGCAGCTCCTGCAGCATCACCTGTACCAGTTGGGCGGCTTCCTGTACGGTCTCCCAGGGCACGCCCTCGCCCGGGTCCAGGTCGAAGCTCATGCGGTCGGGGCGCTCGATCCGGTCCTTGCGTGCGTTCCAGGTGTGGAACTCCACCACGTTCATCTGCGCAGCCGACAGCAGGCCCTCGGCTTTTGCCACCTCCAGCAGCGGCGCGTGGCCGGCATCGAGCGCCGGGTCGAGCAAGGTCACGCCCTCCATGCTGCCCTTGTCCAGGTGCTTCTGGAAGAACAGCTCGCCACCCACGCCGTCGGGCGCGCGCACCAGCGACACGGGCCGGCCCTTGAGGTGCTCCACCATCAGCGGCGCCACGGTGGCGTAATAGCGCACGAGCTCGATCTTGGTGATGCCGGTGGAGGGGTCGATCACGCGGTCGGGGTGCGAGATGCGCAGCGCGTCGGGCAGCGTGGAAGTGACCTTTGCGGGGCTGGGCCCGCGTGCAGGCTTGTTCTTTTTGTCGAGGGCGTCCATGGCCTGCGGTTTCTCCTGCACGATGGCTTTGGCCGGCTTGTCCGCACGCAGGCCGTGGAACACGGAGTGCCGCACGCGCCCTTCCTTGGTCCACTCGGCGAACGACACCTCGGCAATCAGGCGCGGCTTGACCCAATGCGCCTTCTTGGCCGTGGCGGTGCCCTCGGGGAACGGGCTCTTGGGGGTGCCCAGCGCCGTGAGTTTGGTGTGCAGCTCCTGCAGCGTGCGCTCGCTGAAACCCGTGCCCACGTTGCCCGCATAGCGCAGTGCGCCGTCGTCGCCATGCACCCCGAGCAGCAGCGAGCCGATGCCGGTGCGCGAGCCTTGCGGGTCGGTATAGCCACAGACCACGAACTCCTGGCGCTGGCTGCACTTGAGCTTGATCCAGTCGGCACTGCGCCGGGAGACATAGGGGGCCGACTTGCGCTTGCCGATCACGCCCTCGAAGCCCAGATGGCAGGCCGATGACACGAGGTCCGAGGGCTGGGCCTCAAAACCTTCGCTCAGGCGCACGCTGTCGGTCTTGGCCCCCTGCAGCACGGCGCGCAGCCTCTCGCGGCGCTCCACCACCGGCAGGTCGCGCAAGTCGTGCCCGTCGGCGTAGGGCAAATCGAACACGTAGTACACGAGGTCCTTGGCCACGCTGGCGTCAAAGGCGTTCTGCAGCATCTGGAAGTCGGGCGTGCCATGCTCGTCCACGGCCACCACTTCGCCGTCGAGCCAGCCGGACTGCAAGGGCAATTGGCCGATGGCCTTGACCAACTGGGGCATGCGGTGCGTCCAGTCGTTGCCGTTGCGCGTGAACAGGCGCACGGAGCCGTTGTGTACCCGTGCCAGCAGGCGGTAGCCATCGAACTTGAGTTCCCAGAGCCAGTCCGTGGTATCGGCCGGCGGTTGGTCCACCAGGGTGGCCAACTGGGGGGCCAGGGTGTCGGGCAGCGGCACCTTGGCCATCTTCGCGGGCCTGGCCGGCGCTGTTGCCTCTGCACGGGCGATGCCTGCAGGCCGGGGCGGCGCCAGGGGCGCCAGCGAAGCCACGCTGTCGGGCATCTCCTCGACGACGCTGAACTCGGCCGCAGGCCGCTCGAAATCGTCGTGCTCCTTGATCAGCAGCCAGGGCGGTTGCTTCTCAGCGCCCTTGCCATGCATGCGCACCAGGGTCCAGTGGCCCTTGAGCTTGTGGCCATGCAATTCGAACTTGAGCTTGCCCTTGCGGTAGCCCTCGGCGGCATCGCCCACGGGCAGCCAGTAGCCCCGATCCCAGACGATGACCTTGCCGGCACCGTACTGCTTGGGCGGTATCTGGCCTTCGAAGGTGTTGTATGAGATGGGGTGGTCCTCCACCTGCACGGCCATGCGCTTGTCGGTCGGGTCCAGGCTCGGGCCCTTGGGCACGGCCCAGCTCTTCATGGTGCCGCCCAACTCCAGACGCAGGTCGTAGTGCAGGCGGCTGGCCCAGTGCTTCTGGATCACGTACTGCAGCGCCCCGGCGCCGGGCGCTCCACCCTCGGCCGGCTCGGGCGTGATGGCGAAGTTGCGCTTTTGCTGGTAGAGGGCGAGGGAGTCGGCCATGGACGAACTTGGATGGGCTCTCAGGCGGCGCGGCGCGCTGGCGCCTTTGCTGTGGCGGCCTTCTTGGTTGCGGCCTTTTTGGCGGTGGCGGCCTTCTTTACAGGGGCCTTCTTGGCCGCAGGCTTGGCGGCGGCCTTCCTGGCGCTGGGCAGCGGCGTTACCGAGGCCGCCTGGCCCTTGCCAGATGCCCCCCCCTTGCCGCCGAGGCTGCGCTTGAGCAGCGCCGTCAGGTCGAGCACGTCGGCGCCGGCCGGGGCGCTTTCCTTGCCGCTGTCCACTTTCACCACCGTCGCCGTCTCGCCCGAGGCCACCTTGGTCTCGACAAGCTTGTGGATCTCCTGCGCAAACGAGTTGCGAAACGCATCGGCGTCCCAGGGCTGGGTCATGTCCTCGATGAGCTGCAGCGCCATGTCCATCTCGGCTGGCTTGATGCCGGCGGCCTTGGCATCCAGCGGCGGCAGGTTGAGCTGCTCGAACGAGCGGATCTCGCCGCCCCAGCGCAGCAGGTTCAGGATGAGCGCGCGCCCGCACGGGATCAGCACCGCCAGGTGCTGCTTGGTCTGGATGACCACCTTGGCCACGCCCACCTTGTTGCTCTGGCGCAGGGCCTCGCGCAGCAGGGCGTAGACCTTTTCGCCGCGCTTGAGCGGGGCCGTGTAGTAGGGCCGCTCCAGGTAGACGAAGGGGATCTCGTCGGCGTCGAGAAAGGTCTCGATCTCGATGGTCTGCGTGATCCTGGGGTAGGCAGCGGCAATCTCCTCGGGGGTGAGCACCACGTAGTGCCCGTCCTCGTACTCGATGCCCTTGACGATGTCGGCCGTGGAGATCTCCTTGCCCGTGACCTTGTTCACGCGCTTGTAGCCCACGGGCTCCATGGACCGCTTGTCCAGCCAGTCGAAGTCGATGCCCGAGTTCACCGTGGCCGAATACAGGCCGACAGGAATATGCACCAGGCCAAAGCTGATCGCCCCCTTCCACATCGTGCGCGTGGAAGTGGGTGCCTTGCCTTCGTCTTCTTTTGCCTGGGCCATCGCTCTGCCCTTCAGCGGGTGTGGCCCAGGTACTCGCGCACCTTGTCGGCCGACGACCCCACAGCAGCCACGGCTTCGCGCAACTGCGCCTCGGTCACGCCCAGGCTGTTGGTCCAGTCGCGCACTTCATAGGGCTCGCTGAGGTTGATGAAATGGCGGTCCTGGGCGGTCTTGCTCTTGTCGTCGCTCATGGCGTGTTCCTTTCCAAAGGGTGCTCTGGAAAGTAACATTCGCCCCCGGGCCCGCCTTGTAGGACAGATGCCGCTCCACCCCCCGGCAAAATGCCCGATCAGCCGCTCACGGCACCTGCAGTCGGATGTTCAGATGCGGCCCGGCGGTAAGGTCGAAGACATCGGCCCGGGCCAGATCCGGGTTGTGGTGAAACTGCGCCTCGACGTAATCCGCCGTGAGCTGGCTGGCAACGGCCTCCAGCAGGGCGCTGGCGCTTTCCAGCCCGCCGCCCGTGGCGCCATTGCCCTCCAACGTGTAGCTGTAGCGGCCCTGCCGATGGGTGACGAGTGCCAGCGCGATCAGGTGCCCCTCCGTATCGCCCGCGTACACCCGGCCTCCGGGGAAAAAGAGGGTGTAGCAACGCAGGTTCTGCAGCTGCTCCTGGCTGGGTGCGTGGGCGATGGCAGTCTCCTGAAAGACAGGCGGATTGAAAGGCCGATCTGGCTGCAATGGCATCCGCCAGTCTGCGAAATTCTGCGGCCTTCACCGCGTGTGCGCAAGTGACAAAGCCTGCCAGGCAGCGCAATCCGGCCGTGTCCTACAGAACATCGTGCGCGGATTTCCTACGATGTTTACGTCCGGTCACGCTCGCCGTGGCCTGGACCCTGCGGGGCAACTGCAGGTCCTGTTCCAGAGGGTTGTCACCCCAGCCCATCCCATCTACACCCCTGATCGCGCACCGATGGCAGCCACCCGAACCCAGAAGAAAGCCACTCTCGCAACGCCTGCGGGCATTGCCAAGTCGCCCACCGGCATTTCAGGCCTTGATGAAATCACCGAGGGCGGGCTGCCCGCTGGCCGCCCTACCCTCGTGTGCGGTGCCGCCGGTTGCGGCAAGACCATGCTGGCGGCGGAATTCCTCGTCAAGGGCGCCACGGAATACGGAGAGTCGGGCGTCTTCATGATGTTCGAGGAGTCCACCGACGAGCTGGTAGAGAACATGCGCTCGCTGGGCTTCGACCTTGATGAGCTGCAGCGGCAAAAGAAGCTGGCGTTGGACTTCGTGCGCGTGGAGCGCAGCGAGATCGAGGAAACCGGTGAATACGACCTGGAGGGCCTGTTCATCCGCCTGGGCTACGCCATCGATTCGATCGGCGCCAAGCGCGTGGTGCTCGACACCGTGGAGGCGCTGTTTGCGGGCGTGCCCAACCATGCCATCCTGCGCGCCGAGCTGCGCCGACTGTTCCGCTGGCTCAAGGACAAGGGCGTCACGGCCATCATCACCGCGGAACGCGGCGAGAGCGCCTTCACCCGCTATGGGCTGGAGGAGTACGTGGCCGACTGCGTGATATTGCTGGACCACCGCATCGACGACCAGGTCTCCACCCGCCGCCTGCGCGTGGTGAAGTACCGCGGCTCGGCCCATGGCACCAATGAGTACCCGTTCCTCATCGGCAGGCACGGCATCTCGGTGCTGCCCATCACCTCGCTGGCACTGAACCACCAGGCCTCACGCGAGCGCATGTCCACGGGCATTGGCGGGCTCGATGAAATGCTGGGTGGCCAGGGGATCTACCGTGGCAGCAGCCTGCTGGTGTCGGGCGCGCCCGGCACGGGCAAGAGCAGCATGGCCGCCAGCTTCGTCGATGCGGCCTGCGCGCGCGGGGAGAAGGCCATCCTGTTCACTTACGAGGAGTCCGAGAGCCAGTTGCTGCGCAACATGGAATCCATCGGCCTGGAGCTGCGCCGCTGGGTGGACAAGGGCCTGCTCAAGATCGAATCCACCCGCCCCACCCTGCACGGACTGGAGCAACACCTGGCCCATGTGTACGACCTGGTGCGCGAATTCCATCCGCAGGTGGTGGCAGTGGACCCCATCAGCAACCTGACCTCGCAGAAAGATGACTCGGGTCTCAAGCTCACGCTGATGCGGCTCATCGACTTCCTCAAGACCGAGGGCACGACGGCGCTGCTCACCAGCCTCACGGTCGATGCGGCGCCCTTTCCGGTGGCCACGTCGGAGGTGGGCGTGTCCTCGCTGATGGACAGCTGGCTGCTGCTGGCCAACGTGGCGGTCAACGGCGAGCGCACGCGCACGCTGCAGGTGCTCAAGTCGCGCGGCATGCCGCACTCCAACCAGGTGCGCGAATTCGTCTTCTCCGACAAGGGTGTGGACCTGGTGGACGTGTACCTCTATGGCGACCAGGTGCTCACCGGCACCGCACGCGTCGCGCACGAGGCACAGGTGCTGGCCGCCAACGACTTGCGCGGGCGCGACCACGAGCGCCGCCTGCGCGACCTGGACAACCGCCGCAAGGCCCTGGACGCGCAGATCGCGGCCTTGAATGCGCAGTTGCTGGAGCGGGCCGGAGAAGTGGAGTTCGCCATCGAGCGCGAAACCATGGAGGCCCTGGGCGCACAGGAGCGTGCTCGCAGCATTGCGGCCAGGCGCGGCACCGGCAGCAAGGCAGCGTCCCAACCCGCATCGCCCAAAGGATGATCGATATGGCAACCCCCTCCACCCTGCGCGAAAGGCCCGCTGCCGCGCCGCTGAAACCCGAGTGGCAGCTCCGGCTTTACGTGGCTGGCTCCACCCCCCGGTCCAGCGCTGCGCTGGAGAACCTTAAGCGCCTGTGCGAGATGCATCTGGCTGGGCGCTACAGCATCGAAGTCGTGGACCTGCTGGTCAACCCGCAACTGGCGGCGGGCGACCAGATCCTGGCCGTTCCCACCCTGGTGCGCAAGTTCCCCGAGCCGATCCGCAAGATCATCGGCGACCTGTCGAACGAGGAACGCGTGCTGGTCGGGCTCGATGTGAAGCCCCTCGTTTGAACCCCATGGCAACTACCGAAACCCAGCATGCCCAGCACGATCCGCCCGCCGAGGTTTCGCCCCCCAACGACTACCGGCTCTATGTGAGCATGGCCTCGCCGATCTCGCTGCGCGCCATCGCCAACGCGCGCCGCATCCTGCAGGAGGCGTATCCCGGCACGCACCAGCTCACGGTGCTGAACATTGCCGAGAACGTGGAGTCGGCACGTGCCGACCAGATCATCGTATCGCCCACCCTGCTGCGCCTGGCACCGCTTCCGCAGCGCCGCTTCATCGGCGACCTGTCGGACCTGAAACGCTTGCGCAAGGCCTTCGGACTCCAGCTACCGCAGGGGCAGCATGACGGCGGACGCATCCAACCCCAGCCAGGGACGGAACGGCGAGAGTGACCTTGCCGCCGAGAATGCCGCGCTCAGGCTGCGGCTGCAGGAGCTGGAGGAAACGCTGCATGCCATCCACACCGGCGATGTCGATGCACTCGTGGTCAACGACGCCATCTACACACTGGAGAGCGCACACGCGGCGACCGACCAGTTGCGCCAGGACGTGCTGGGCCAGATGGAGGATGCCGTCTTCGCCTTCGACCAGGAGGGGCTGGTGATGTACGTCAACGCCGCTGCGGAGCGGCTGTATGGCGTGCGGTCCTCCGATGTACTGGGGCAACCCCGGCAGTTCATCTTCACCGAGATGCCGGGCATGGGCGAATCGCATGCCTTGCCTGCCTCCCCCGGAGCGCTGGCCACGCTGGGCACCCTGCACCGCCTGAACGATGGCCGGCTGATCGACGTGGAGGCCGTGGTCTCGCCCCTGCTCGGCCCGCTGGGCCGGCCCCTGGGTTCACTGGCCGTGGTGCGCGACATCACCCAGCGCCGGCGCGCAGAGCACTGGCGCAACCTGCTGGCGCGCCTGCCGGAGCGGCTGCGCGAGGTGGGCGACCTGCCGGGCATGGCGCGGGAAGCGGCGCGCCTGCTGGGCGAGACCCTGCGCCTGGCGCGCGTGTGCTATGGCACCATCGACGACACCGGCGAGCTGTGTACCATCGACCAAGACTGGTGCATCCATGGCCTGGCCACACTGGCAGGCACCTGGCGCATGCACGACCTGGGCTCCGTCGCCGAAGGTCTGTGGCACGGAGAACCCCTGGTGGTAGCCGACACCTCGGACGATCCCGAGCGCTATCCCGAGGGAACGCTCGACACGCAAGGTGTACGCGCCTTGCTGAGCGTGCCGCTGATCGAGCAGGGCAAGCTCGTGGCCATCCTGTTCCTGCACCATGCCGATGCGCGCCACTGGACCAGCGAGGAAATCGACTTCGTGCGCGAGTTTGCCGAGCGCATCCGCTCTGTTTCGGAGCGGGTGCGCAGCGCCAATGCCCTGGCGCTCAGCGAAGCCCTGCTGCGCGACGTGAATGAAAACCTGGAAGCCACCGTGGCGGCACGCACCGGCGAGTTGATGGCGGTGGAAGAGGCACTGCGCCAGTCGCAGAAGATGGAGGCCGTCGGGCAGCTCACGGGCGGCATTGCGCACGACTTCAACAACCTGCTGGGCGCCGTGAGCGCCAGCCTGCAGGTGCTCAAGGTGCGCATGCGCCAGGGCAAGCTCGACCAGGCCGAGCGCTACATTGCCATGGGCCAGGACTCGGTCAAGCGCGCTGCCGCGCTGACCCAGCGCCTTCTGGCCTTTGCCCGGCGCCAGACGCTGGACCCCAAGGCCACCGACCTCAACCGGCTGGTGGCCGGGCTGGAAGAACTGGTACGCCGCTCGGTGGGGCCGGACGTGCAGGTGGAGTGCCTGGCCGCAGAGGGACTGTGGACCACCCGGGTCGACCCTTCGCAGCTCGAGAACTCGCTGCTCAACCTGTGCATCAACGCACGTGACGCCATGCTGCCCGGCGGCGGGCGCCTGGCCATTGCCACCGCCAACATCGCGGCCACGGACGGCGTGGTGCGCAGCCAGGGCCTGCCGGTGGCCGACTACGTGTGCCTGTCTGTCACGGACACCGGCTCGGGCATGCCGGCCGAACTGATCGAGCAGATCTTCGACCCCTTCTTCACCACCAAACCCACTGGCCAGGGCACGGGCCTGGGCCTGTCGATGGTGTATGGCTTCGTGCGCCAGTCGGGCGGCCAGGTGCGCGTGCAGTCCGAGGTCGGCGTGGGCACCACCATGCGCCTGTACCTGCCGCGCCACGACGGCCAGGTGCTGGACGACGCAGCCGACGGCCCCGCAGACACTGTGCAGCAGGGCGAGGGCGAAACCATTCTGGTGGTGGAGGACGAAAGCACCATCCGCACCCTGACCGTGGAGGTGCTCAAGGACGCCGGCTACGTGCTGGTCGAGGCCGACGACGGCCCGAGCGCACTGCGCACGCTGGCCTCCATGCGCCGCGTGGACCTGCTGATCACCGATGTGGGCCTGCCCGGCGGGCTCAACGGCCGCCAGGTGGCAGACGCGGCGCGGCAGGACCGGCCCCAGCTGAAAGTGCTGTTCATCACCGGCTTTGCCCAGAATGCCGCCGTAGGCAACGGCCTGCTCGATGCTGGCATGGAAGTCATGACCAAGCCCTTTGAGCTCGCCGCCCTGGCCAGGAAGGTGCGCGACATGATGGACGGGCAGACCGACCGCACGCGGCCCGCCGCGCCTCAGTGAACCGAAGGATCCGGCGCCCTCTGCCCAGAGGCGACGGTTTTCAGCTCGGGTTCTGACCGTCCCCGTCTTCGGTCTTGAGCAGGCCGCGGATGTTCATGGCCGCCAGGCAGACCTGCAGCGCGATCAGCGCGATGGCGTGGGAGTAAAGGCCCCAGGCCACCCACAGCACATTGCTGGCCAGGAACACCCAGAACCCGATGTTGCGGCGCGCTGGCGCGTTCGATCCCACCAGCCAGGCCGCCAGCACCGATGCCGCAAACGCGGGCCACTGCGCCCAGTCCAGCCAGTCGTTCATGGAATGCTCGCCTTGCGCCGGGTTCAGAGAATGGCGGGCAGCACGGCCAGTGCGCCGCCCAGCTGCAGCAGCGTTGCGCCAAAGCCGGCCGGCGCACGGAACTGCTTGCGCGCGCTGGTCGTCACGCGGGTGGCTGCGGTC
Source organism: Acidovorax sp. AC410 (assembly GCF_979253235.1). Classification (NCBI taxonomy): domain Bacteria; kingdom Pseudomonadati; phylum Pseudomonadota; class Betaproteobacteria; order Burkholderiales; family Comamonadaceae; genus Acidovorax; species Acidovorax sp. AC410. The sequence continues at coordinate 5,380,731 of NZ_CEEDCG010000001.1, read as the reverse complement.
CAGGCAATGGACAGGCCACATTCCTGCAGGCGCTGTACCAGGGCCACATCTTCCCCCGTGGCCAGAGGCTTGAAGCCGCCGACCTCGCTGTACGCCTGCGCGGTGAGCCCGAGGTTGGCGCCGTGGATGTGCCGGTGGCCGTCGCGGTCCTGGTAGAGCGCATCGAACTGCGCGCGAACGGCCTCGCCATGCGTGTCCCAGTCGCGCACCTGCACGGTGCCACACACCGCATCGGCCTGCAGGCACAGTTGCTGCGCAATCCAGTTGGGGGCCACCTCGCTGTCGGCATCGGTGAAGGCCAGCCAGCGCGCGCCGGCTGCCAGTGCCAGCTGGGCGCCCATGGCGCGGGCCGTGCCCACGTTGCGCGCCTGGCACTCCACCGTGCGCGCGCCCAGGGCAGTGGCGATGCCCTGGGTGCCATCGCTGCAATCGTCAAGCACCACGATCAGCAGCACGGTCTCACCCATCAAGTCGGGGCAGCTGGAGGCGGCGGCCAGCGAATGCAGGCAGGCCCCGATGTGGGCCTCTTCATTGTGGGCCGGGACGATGACGGCAATCATGTGCCAGCCCGGGCAAGCCTGGTCGGCGCCACGCGCGGGCTGCCACCCCGGATCATTCGGAAGACTCGGACGTGCCGGCTGTTGCCAGGGTCGTGGCGGGTGCAACCTGCCCCTGTGCCTGTACCTCGGTGACCGTTGACGGCCAGAAGCCGGGGTCCATGCTGTTGGCCAGCACCATCGCCAGCACCACCAGGGCTCCCGCCACTTCGGCATACAGAAGACCACGGCTTTCCCATGGCGAAACGGGCTGCGGGAATTCGCCGGCAGGGCGGCGGCCGGAGGTGGCAGACGGGGGCTGGGTGGTCACGGCAGGCTCCTTGAAAAGTGGGTGGCTGAAAGTAACCTTTGGCATGCGCCTGCGTTGTCAGACAGCATCCTCAAGCGCTGTCATGCAGTAAAAAAATGCGGCGAATGATTGCGTTGCAATCCATGGCCAAGGGGTCGGGCATCTGTCCCACAGCACGGGCCGCCGCATACCGACCGGGCCTGGCCTGCGCAAGCACCACAGTGGCTGGATTCGAACAAGACCACAAGGCCCGCGCGCATGCCTGTTTCTCCCATCCGCCAGGCGGCTCCCCGCACGCCTGCCTCCCTCCATGATCTGGCCACGGCCCTGTCCGGCATGTCCGCGCTGCCGGTTGCAGCGCAGTTGAGGCAGTTGGTGGCTCAGGGCCTGGCACACCTGCCGCAGCCCGGCAGGGGGCGCACCCTGCAACGCTGGCAGGCACTGAGCCGCGTGGCACAGCACAGCCTTGGGCTGGCCAAGCTGTATGAGGGGCATACCGACGCACTGGCCATCCTGCACGAGCTGGGCGCTGACCACGCCCGCGCAGGCCAAACCTGGGCCATGTGGGCCGCCGAGGCGCCCGGCCAGCGGGTGCAGGTTCTGCCACCGGGCGGCAACGGGCAGGCCGCGCTGACCGGCGCCAAGGCCTGGTGCTCGGGCGCGCAGGGCGTCAGCCACGCCCTGCTGACGGCATGGCTGCCCGGACAAGACCAGAGCCAGCTCGTCGCCGTGGACCTGAGCCACCCCGGCATCCGCATGGACACCGGGGCCTGGCAGGCCGTAGGCATGGCCGACACCTTGAGTGCGCAGGTCGCCTTCGACAACACGCCCGCGGTGCTGGTCGGCGAGCCCGGCGACTACCTGCACCGGCCCGGCTTCTGGCAGGGCGGCGCAGGCATTGCGGCCTGCTGGTACGGCGGCACATTGGCCGTGGCCGATACGCTGCACCGGGACATGCGCAGCGCATCGACCGAACACCCCGCCTTTGCCTACCGCGCCGCCGCCTTCGGCAAGGTGGACCGGGTGCTGGCAGGCATGGCGGCATTGCTGCGCGAGAGTGCCGACTGGATCGATGCACACCCGCATGCGGACGCCATGGCCGTGGCCCTGCGCGTGCGCCAGGCGGCCGAAGCCGCGGCCACCTGCGTGCTGGACGAGACCGGCCGCGCGCTGGGCGCCACGCCCTACTGCCGCGACGCCGCGTTTGCGCGCGCCGCAGCAGACCTGCCGGTCTTCATCCGCCAAAGCCACGGCGACCGCGACGACGCGGCCCTGGCCCGGGCCGTGCTGGCGCAGGAGGACTACCCATGGGCACTGTGAACCACTCCGCTGGGGAGCAGGGCCTGGCCCCCGACACCCGCTTCATCAGCGCGCCGCGTGTGGCCTCGCGGTTCTGGGAGTTTTGGCTGCTGGAGGAAGGCATCGCACGCGTGCCCGCCAGCAAATTGGTTGGGAAATGGCAGCGCCTGGTGGTGGTAGCACCGCACCCCGACGACGAGATACTGGCCTGCGGCGCACTGCTCCACAGCCATGTGGCCCGCGGCGGCGCCTGCCTGGTGGTGGCAGCGACCGATGGCGAGGCCAGCCATGCAGACGCTGCAGGGCACGATGCCGAGGGCCTCGCCCGGACACGCCAACAAGAGAGCAACGCGGGCCTGCAGCGCCTGGGGGTGCCGGCGCAGGCCGTGACCCGGCTGGGCCTTCCCGATGGCGGGCTGCGCAATCGCGCCGACGAACTTCTGGCGCAACTGGCGGCGCTGATCCGCCCATCGGACGTGGTGCTGACCACCTGGCGACTGGACGGCCACCCCGACCACGAGGCCTGTGGCCACGCCTGCGCTGCGGCTTGCCAGGCCAACGGCGCCACCCTGCTGGAGGCGCCTGTGTGGATGTGGCACTGGGCCGAGCCCTGGGACCCGCAGGTGGACTGGACCCGCCTCACGGGCGTGGGCGTCGACGCCGACACCCTCGCGCGCAAGCTCCACGCGCTGGCCGCACACCGCTCACAGCTCACGCCCCGTTCGCCCACCCTGCCCCCGGTTCTGGACGCCGCCCTCATCGAGCGTGCCGGCTGGGATGCCGAATACTTCTTCACCACCCCACCATGATCGCCAAAGCCCCGCAAAACCTGTTCGACCCGCTGTTCGCCCGCGGCCCCGACCCCTGGCATTTCGAGGGCAGCTGGTACGAGGCGCGCAAGCGCGACCTGCTGCTGGCCAGCCTGCCACGCCCACGCTATGCATCGGTGTTCGAGCCCGGCTGTGCCGGCGGCTTCGTCTCCGAACAGCTGGCGCAGCGCTGCGACCGGCTGCTGGCCTGGGATGGCGCCCGGCGCGCTGTGGAATACACTGCCGACCGGCTCAAGCCCCATGCGCACGCCCAGGCCGAACACGGCTGGGTGCCGGACCAGTGGCCCGAAGGCCGATTCGACCTCATCGTGCTGGGCGAGCTGCTGTACTACATGCAAGAGCCCGATATCGAGCGCCTGGCACAGCGTTGCCGCACCACGTTGTTGGCCTCGGGGCCCGAGGCCACCGTGGTCGCTTGCCACTGGCTGCACCCGTTTGATGACTTTCCACTGGGCGGCGCGCGCGTGCATGAAATCCTGCACCAGCACCTGCAGATCCCGCGCGTGGCCCAATGGCGCGATGCGGACTTCTGCCTGGAAGTGTGGTCTACCGACCCACAGAGCGTAGCCCAGCGCGAGGGGCGCAGGGGCTGACCAGGGGCCTCAGTGTGCTCAGCCCAGCGCCTGCAGCAGCAGGTGCGGCTGCAGCGGCTTGCCCAGGTGGCGGTCGAAGCCCGCGGCCAGCGCGCGATCGCGGTCCTGCGGGCGAGCGAAGGCAGTGAGGGCAATGGCGCGCAAGCGCGGATGGCCTGCAGCAGCCTCCATCTCCCGGACCTTGGCGATCAGGTCATGGCCGTCGCGGCCGGGCAGACCAATGTCGCTCACGAACAGGTCGGGCCAGGCCTTGTCGAACTGGGCGATGGCAGTCTCGTAGCTGTCTGCGACGCGCACGAGCGCACCTTCGTCGGACAGCACGATGCTCAGCATTTCGCTGGTGTCGGCGTTGTCGTCCACCACCAGGATGTCCTTGCCCTGGAGCAGGCGGACTTCCTTGCCAAGGGGAAACGCATGCTCTCCCTCGCTGGGTGCGCTGGGCTCCTCGTAGGCCACCATCAGGCGGGCCGTCATGGAGGTGCCTTTGCCAGTGCCTTCGCTGAACGCTGAAATGCTGCCCTGGTGCAGTTCCACCAGGTGCTTCACGATGGAAAGACCCAGGCCCAGTCCGCCATGCGCCCGGTTGCCGGGGGTACCGCTTTGCGTGAAGCGCTCGAACAGGAAGGGCAGAAATCCATCGGGAATACCCACCCCATGGTCCTTGACGACCAGCGTCAGCACATCACCGTCGCGCAGTAGCCGCAGCTCGACCGCGCCCCCCGTCTCGGAGAACTTGATCGCATTGGTCACCAAATTCCACACGATCTGCTGGAACCGCGTGACGTCCAGCCATGCAGGCTCGTCGGTGTCGTCGGCCTGCACCGACAGCACAATGCCCTTGGCCTGGGCCAGATCGCGCAGGGCATCCAGCGAAACGCGGGTCAGCTCCATCGGGTGGGCCCACTCGCGGTGCAGGCGCAGCTTGCCGGACGCGATGCGGGAGACATCCAGAATGTCGGAAATGATGCGCCCCTGCGCCTTGGCCCCGCGCTCGATGGAGTCGATGCCACGCTTGAGCATGTCGGCACTGCAGTTGGGGCGCTTGAGCATGTGTACCCAGCCGGTGATCAGCGTGAGGGGGGTGCGCAATTCGTGCGACAGCACGGCCACGAAATCATCCTTGGTGCGGCTGTGCCGCTCGGCCAGCACGCGCGCAGCCTGTTCGCGCTCCAGGAGTTCCTCGCGACGGCGCTCGAAATCGATCCGCTCGGACAGGTCGGAGGCAATGCCGATGCGCACGCCGGGCTCCACGTGGCTGGACATGCTCCAGTCCAGCAGCATCTGCTGCCCATCGCCTCGCACCATGGGAAACTCGCCTTTCCAGGCGATGTCTTCGGAGCTCTCCAGCCGGACTTTCACGAAGTCTTTCCAGGATTCGGGCACCAGCTCGGCCACCGCCATGCCGATCAACTCACCCCGCGGCCGCTGGATCAGCGCTTCGGCGGCGGGATTCACGTCCGCAAAGCAACCGGCGGAGTCGATCAGCATCATGGCCACGGGCGCCTGCCCATAGATGGCACGGAACCGCGTTTCGCTGCGCCGCAGCTCTTCTTCGGCGGTGCGCGCCCGTATCAAGGCCTGCAAGGTGGCCACCATCAGGGGTGGCTCGGCCGGGTGCACCATGTAGGCGTCGGCCCCTGCATTCAGGCCGGCCACCTTGTGCTCGCTCTTCACGTAGGTGGCGGACAGATGGATGATGGGGGTCAGCGCCGTGCGCATGTCTGCCCGCAAGACCCGGCAGACGTCGAAACCGTCCATGTCCGGCAGATGCACATCCAGCACCACTGCCGAGATGCTTTGCCTGGCCGCCGCTTCAATGGCTGCCCGCCCGGTGGCAGCCTCATCGGTCTGGAAACCCGCTGCACGTATGACGCGTGCCGTGGAGTAGCGCGTGACAGGGTTGTCATCGACCACCAGAACGGTGTGCAGGCTCCGGTCAAGGCTTGGCAAAATCACTCCAGAATGGGGCATGGCTCACTCAGCGGCAGTGGCTTTTACCGGCAGCAGCTGCGCGGGCACGATGACCGAAAAGACCGAGCCTTCGCCCACCACACTGCTCACCTCGATGGATCCCCCCAGCAAGGAGGCCAGTTGCTTGGAAAGCGCCAGGCCCAGTCCCGTGCCACGCAGCCGCTTCTGTATAGGGGCATCCACCTGGGTGAAGTCATTGAAGAGGGCCGGTATATGCTCCTGCGCGATGCCGATACCGGTGTCGGCAACGGAAAAGCGGACCATGTCGCCCGCCTCGCGGACCGCAGAGACCCGCACTTCACCGCGCGCCGTGAACTTGAGGGCGTTGGAGATGAAATTGCGCAGGATCTGCGACAGCTTGCGGTCATCGGTGTACAGCCGGGGCAGCCCTTCTGCCTCCTCGAATACCAGGCTCAGTTCATCGTTGTCCAAAATAGGCTTGAACATGCCCCGCAACGCGGTGAACAGGTCCATCATCTCGAACCACTCGGGGGAGATATCCACCCGGCCAGCTTCGATCTTGGCCAGGTCCAGCAGGTCATCGACCATGTTGGAAAATTCCTGGCAGGTCATCTGGATGAACTCCACCTGGCGCTCCTGCTCCGGAGTGAGCGGGCCATCCACGTGATCGAGCAAAATCCGGGCAATGCTGAGCGTCGCCCCGATGGGCGTGCGGAACTCATGGCTCATGTACGAAAGAAAGCGGCTCTTGAGCTGCGTGGCATGCTTGAGTTGCTCGGCCTGCTCATCGAGCTCGGCGTAGAGCGCCACCACGCCGCGGTTGGTCTCCTCCAGTTCGGCGCGCAGCGCCTGAACCTCGGCGCGGCATTGCTCCAGCTCGGCCTGGGTCGCTTCGCTCACAGTCATTCTCCCTGTTTCACCACGACCACGGTGGCGTCGTCCCGGCCCCGCGTGTGCTGCCAAAGCAAGGCGGCCGCAATCAATGCGGGATCGCGCTGCAGCAGCGGCACCAGACTGTCGGCTTTCCACCTCGACGCGATGCCATCGCTGTGCACCACCGTCACGGCGTGGGCGGGCAGTTCGATGCTGGCCACGTCCGGCCTGCGGACCTGCACCCCCACGGTGCCATGCTGGGTCATCAGGGACTTGTCCGACACCCCTGAAATGACACGCCCCATGACATTGCCAGCACCGGCATATTGCAGGCCTGACGCGTCGTCCATCTGCAGCACGAGGAGCGCTGCCCCGCGCGTGGCCTGCAACCCGGCATGCGCCTCGTTCAACAGGGCCTGCAGGGAGGCAAAGGGGTTGCTGGCAAACACGTCCAGCGCAGCGTTGGCCGCCACTGCGGCATGCGGCCCATGGCCCAGGCCATCCGCGACCACCAGAGACACCTTGTCGCCGTCAAAGGCAACCGCCCAGGCATCGCCGCAAACCGTTTCACCCGGGGCGGCCAGGCTCACCGCACCCAGCCTGGGCGGAGCCAAGGGCCCCTGCGCAGCAGGCCGCACGCGCGCCAGGCACAAGGTGCCCTCGCCGCTCGAATGGATGTTGAAATCGTTGGCCAGGCGGCGTATCGCCCCCAGGCCCGTGCCCGGGGACCCGGAGCCGGTGGACACCCCGTCCTGGATGGCGCGCTGCACGTCGCCGATGCCAGGGCCCTTGTCCAGAGCAATGACCTCCACCTCCAGCGCGGCGTTCTTGATGGCGATCCACAACTCGCCCTGCACGGCATGGCGCAGCAGGTTGGTGCCCAGTTCGGTCACGACCAGCGACAGGCGCCCCGCGTCCACCTCGGACCAGTCCCAGTCCTGCACCGCACGGGCGCAATAGCGCCTGGCCTCCCCCACACAGCTCGCATCCGTGATCCGGAACGGGCGATGGATCCAGCTGCGGATTACTTCCATTTGGTGATGCTCACGCGGGTTCCACGCCCTGGGGCGGAGTCGATCTCGAAATCACCGACCAGGCGTTTGCTGCCGGGCAGGCCCAGGCCCATGCCGGAACCCGAGGTCCAGCCATCGGTCATGGCCAGCTTCAAATCCGCGATGCCGGGGCCCTCGTCTTCAAAATGCAGCACCAGGCCCAAGCGCGGCCCGTTTTCCAGCACCTCCCAGCGCATGCGCCCTCCTCCTCCGTGGATGAGGGTGTTGCGCGAAAGTTCACTGGCGGCAGTGATCATCTTGGTCTGCTCGACCAACGACAGTTTCAGAAGCTGGCAAAGCGAGCGCACAGTCTGGCGACTGGCCACAACATGCTGCTCGGACGCAAGCGGAAGGGTGCCAACGCGGTCAACCGACAAGGCCGCTCTCCTCGCGAGCCCGGCGCAGCACTTCCAGCCCCCGCTCCACATTGAGCGCGGTTTTCACGCCGTCCAGCGACAGGCCCAACTCCACCAGGGTGATGGCCACCGCTGGCTGCATGCCTACGACCACGGTGGTGGCCGACAGGATGCGTGCAATGCCGGAAATACTGGCCAGCATGCGACCCACGAAGGAATCCACGATCTCCAGTGCCGAGATGTCGATCATCACGCCACTGGCGCCGGTCTTTGCGATGCGTTCGGCCAGGTCGTCCTGCAGGGCCAGGGCGGTCTGGTCGAGCATGTCCACCTGGATCGTGACCAGGAGGGTGGAGCCCATGCGCAAGATTGGTATGCGTTCCATAGGTATTGCTGCCGGCTCAGGCTTGGCGCGTCACGCGCCAACCGGTGCGCTGCAATGCCAGCGACAGGGCGTCGGCCAGGCTGGCCTTGGTGGTGATGCCCTGCAGGTCGATGCCCAGATGCACGATGGTCTGCGCGATCTGCGGCCGGATGCCGCTGATGATGCAGTCGGCCCCCATCAAGCGGATGGCCGTCACAGTCTTGAGCAGATGCTGGGCCACCAAGGTGTCCACCGTCGGCACACCGGTGATGTCGATGATCGCCAGCTCGGAGCCGGTCTCCACAATCTTCTGCAGCAGCGTCTCCATGACGATCTGGGTGCGGTTGCTGTCCAGGGTACCGATCATGGGCACCGCCAACACCCCTTCCCACAGCTTGACGACGGGGGTGGACAGCTCCAGCAGCTCTTCCTGCTGGCGGTTGATGATCTCCTCGCGCGCATGCTGGAACGTGGTGGCCGTGAACTGCGCCATGCTGTCCACCAGCTTGGTCAGGCCCCAGAACGCCGACATCAGCTGCGCACTGTCGCCCCCCGCCGCCCACGTCTGCAGCCCACCGAGCAAAGGCTTCTTGAGCGCCAGAACGAACACGCTGGTGTCACCCGCAGTCTGCCCCTGCGCCGCACGCGAGCGCGACAGGGCTGAAAGCACCTGCTGCAGCGGCGACCAGCGGGGGTCGCGGAAGGACTCGGCGTCGGCCCCCGCCTGCAAGGACGCGCCAAAGGCAGCGACGACCTCCGTGGCGTCGGCCGTAGCGGACTTCGCCAGGTCGGGGTTGCTCGTGCGGGCCTCGGCGATCCAGTCCTGTATCAGTACCGCGCTGTGGGGGGCTTGCAGCGCGTCAAGGATGTACGTGGTCAGGTTGTTCATGAAATCGGTTGGATCCGTGTGCGCGAGGCCTGGATGCCCTTGCGTGTGTTGTCGTAAAAATTTGTAGCACGAGGGTACAGCCTAAACAGGGCCAGCACGCGACCGGCTTTGGGTTCGCGGCCTTGTCCTACGCACACTGGCACCAAAACAACCCTGGGCGGGGGGCGATTCACCCCTCGGGATGCGCGCGGGCGCCGAGCATTTGCCTGAGCTTGCGCGCCAGGTCTTCGCGTGCGTAGGGTTTGCTCAGCAGCGCCACCCCGGCATCGAGCCGCCCGCCATGCACGATGGAGTTCTCGGTGTAGCCCGAGGTGAACAGCACCTCGATGTTCGGCTGCACCAGCCGCGCCTTGCGCGCCAGTTCGGGGCTGCGCAGGGGGCCGGGCATGACGACGTCGGTGAACAGCAGGTCGATCTGCACGCCGCTTTCCACCACCGCCAGCGCGCTCTGTGCATCGGGCGCCTTGAGCACCTTGTAGCCCATGTCGGTGAGCAGCTCGACCACGGTTTCGCGCACCTGGGCGTCGTCTTCCACCACCAGGATGGTCTCGGTACCCCCCTCCACCTCCACCAGCGGCTGCAGACCGGCAGCCAGTTCGGACTCCAGCGAACGGGGCAGGTACAGCCGCACGGTGGTGCCGTGGCCGACCTCGCTGTAGATCTTGATGTGGCCGCCGCTTTGCTTGACGAAGCCATACACCATCGACAGGCCCAGCCCGGTGCCGTGGCCCTCGGGCTTGGTGGTGAAGAAGGGCTCGAACACGCGCTGCACGATGTCCTCGCTCATGCCGCAGCCGGTGTCGGACACGGCGATCATCACGTACTGGCCAGGCGCCACATCGCCGTGCGCCAGCGCATAGGCGTCGTCCAGGCTGGCGTTGCCGGCCTCGATGGTCAGGCGGCCATGGCCCTGCATGGCGTCGCGGGCGTTGATGGCCAGGTTGAGCAGCGTGTTCTCCAGAAAGCTGGCGTCGGCCAGCGTGTTCCACAGGCCGCCGGCCACCACCGTCTCCAGCTCCACCGCCTCGCCCAGGGCGCGGCGCAGCATGTCGTTGAGTTCGCGCAGCAGGCGCCCGGCGTTGAGCACCACGGGCGACAGCGGCTGCTTGCGCGCAAAGGCCAGCAGGTGCGAGGCCAGCTTGGCCCCGCGCGAGACGCCGTCCAGCGCCCCGTTGATGCGGCGCAGCGCCGCCTCGTCGCCGGCCTGGGTCTTGCGCAAGAGGTGCAGGTTACCGGAGATGATCTGCAGCACGTTGTTGAAGTCGTGCGCCACGCCGCCCGTGAGCTGGCCCACGCTCTCCATCTTCTGCGACTGGTGCAGGGCAGCCTCGGTGCGGCGCAGCGCCTCCTCGGCAGCGCGGTCGGCGGTCACGTCGCGGCCCACGGCGTGGATCTCGCCGGCCTCCGGCACGGCGGTCCACATCAGCACGCGGTAACTGCCATCCTTGCACCGGTAGCGGTTGTCGAAGCGAAAGGTGGTCACCCCGCGCGCCAGGCCGCTCATTTCGTTGCGGGTGGCGGCCTGGTCTTCGGGGTGCACCAGGTCCATGAAGCTGCGGCCCAGCAGTTCGCGGGCCTGCCAGCCCAGCAAACGGGTCCAGGCGGGGTTGACGGACAGTACCGTGGCCTCGAAATCGGCCACCAGCATCACATCGGTGGACAGGCGCCACATGCGGTCGCGCTCGGCGGTGCGCTCGGCCACCTCGCGCTCCAGGTTTTCATTGAGGTGGGCCAGCGCCATGGCGGCGGCCCGCTGCTCCTCGATGTCGGTGTTGGTCCCCACCCAGCGAACCACACTGCCCGCCTCGTTGCGCAGCGGCACGGCGCGCGCCAGGTGCCAGCGGTAGGCCCCATCGGACCGGCGCAGTCGAAATTCGGTTTCATAGCCCACGCCGCTGGCCAGTGCCTGGGCCCACTTCTCACCGGCCTGGGGCAGGTCGTCGGGGTGGACGATGCGGGCCCAGCCGGTGCCCAGCAGTGCGGCCGGCAGCAGCCCGCTGTACTCGGGCACCTTGTCGTTGAGCCAGTCGAGCAGGCCGTCCGGTCCGGCCGCCCAGACCTGGTTGGGCATGGCCTGCGCAAACACCTGGAACTGCGCCTCTCGGCGGCTCGCCTCTTCCTCGGCCAGAACCCGCGGCGTCACGTCGGAGCCCTGCACGAAGATGCCGGCCACCCGGCCCTGCGCGTCGCGCAGCGGGTGGTACATCACATCGACGTACCGCCTTTCGTACGCGCCGTCGGGCTGGCGCTGCAGCGTGGCAGGCAGCGCCGTGCCGAAGAATGGCTCACCCTTGCCATACACCTGGTCGAGCAGTTCGAAGAAGCCCTGCCCTGCAATCTCCGGCAGGGCCTGGCGCACCGGCTTGCCCAGCACCGGGCGGTGCCCCACCAGCTGCATGTAGGCCGGATTGGCCAGCTCGAACACATGCTCAGGCCCATGCAGCAGGGCCATGAAGCCCGGGGCCTGCTCGAACATGCTGCCCAGGCGCTCGCGCTCGCCCTGCACGCGCTTTTCGGCCTGGACCTTGGCCGTGGTCTCGGTAAGGATGGCCATCACCCCCACCGGCTGCCCTTGCCCATCGGGGATGGGCGAATAGTCCAGGTCCAGGTACACCTCTTCCGGCACGCCGTTGCGGTGCAGCACGAGAAACTGGTCGCGAAAGCTCAGCGTGCCGCCCGCCAGGCATTCGGTGATCACGCGGTCATTGAAAGCCTCGGCCTCGGGCCAGGCCTGGCGCGCAGGCATGCCCAGTATCTCGGGATGGCGCGCACCGGCGATGGCGGCGTAGCCGTCGTTGTAGAGCAGGATGCCTTCGTGCCCCCACAGCATGGCCATGGGCACGGGCGATTGCAGCATCAGGTCCACCGCCACGCGGACGGTGGGCGGCCAGACATTCTGCGGCCCCAGTGCCGTGGCAGCCCAGTCGAATCGGGCAAAGGCCTGGCGTACGGGGGTGATGGGCTCAACAGGCGTGGCAGGAGATGGGGCGCTGTACATACACGGTAGGTTGCAAGAGGCCAAAAACGCACGCAGATGCATGGTGCAGAGGGCAGGTTCCAGGCGAGATCCTGGCAATACAGCAAAGAGCGACCTGCGGGATTCTCACATGGTTCAGGCCTGGGCCACCCTGTTTCGGCCCGCCTCCTTGGCCGAATACAGCGCCGCATCGGCCCGCGCATACAGGCTGCAGGCGGTTTCCCCGTCCTGCAGGGTGGCGGCCCCTATGCTGATGGTCACGCCGCCATGCGCCCCTGGTGGCGCCTGGGCCACTGCCAGGCGCATGCGCTCGGCCACCTCGAAGGCGCCCTGCGCGCCCGTGTTCGGCAGCAGTACGGCGAACTCTTCTCCTCCCACACGGGCAACGATATCGATGACCCGGGCGCCCGCGCTCAGGACCTGCCCGATCATTTGCAGCACCTGGTCACCGGCATCGTGGCCCAGGCGGTCGTTGATGCGTTTGAAGTGGTCCACGTCCAGCATCAGCAGGCTCAGCGGCGAACGGTGGCGCTCCACGATGGCCAGCTCCAGCGCCAGGCTGTGGTCGAACGCGCGCCGGTTGCGCAGGCCGGTGAGCGAGTCCGTCGTGGCCAGTTCGGCCAGGGCACGGTTCAGTTCGTCCACCCGCTGCAGTTGCTCCAGCAGCCGCCGGTTGAGCGCGTCCGATTCGCGCACGGCCTTGCGCAGCTGGATTTCGCGCAGGGCCGAATGCGCAAGCTCGACCAGGACTTCGACGTCGGTCTCGGTCCATTGCCGGGGCTCGAAGTCCACTGCGCAGAAACTGCCCAGCACCTGTCCCTGGGCGGTCACCAGAGGAATGCCGGCATAGGCACGCACCCCCAGCGAACGGACGGTGGGGACGTCGCAGAAGCCCGCCAATTGCGTGACATCCGAGAGCACCAACGGCCCGTCGGACACCATGGCGTAGTGGCAAAACGAACGCCCCTCCAGTTGGCGTGTGGTGTTCAGCGGCTCGCCCAGGCCGAAGGCGCTTTTGTAGAAGTCCCGGCTCGAATCCACCAGCGACACGAAGGTGACGGGCGCCCCCGTGAGCCTGGCCGCCAGGCGGGTCAGCCGGTCAAAGCTCTCTTCGGGCGGGGTGTCCAGCAGGCCGGTGTCCCGGACCGCCGCGACACGGCCTGGATCCGCCAATGCCGCCAGGATGCTGGCTTCGTCTGCGGGAACGGGGGACGGTGTTTCCATGGGATGCAGCACCTTGTAAAAGTGCCGGGACGTTACACGATCACTCGAAGCGGCGCCCGGTGGAACGCAAAGCCCTTGAACACCCTCGAAGTCACTCGGGCATCCCTCCCCGGCGTGCAATGGCGAGCGGATTCGCGGGGTATTCGACCCACGTCCAACGTCGCCGCCCAGGGCTGACACACTCGGCAGCTCGGAGGCAAACATGTTGATACAACTGATCTACGCGAGCCGATGCTCGCGCGTTCTGGGACCCGCCGATGTCAAGGACATCCTGGGTGCATCGCAGCGTAACAACACCCGCGCTGGCATCACGGGTGCGCTGTGCCTGAACAACGGCATTTTTCTGCAGTTGCTCGAAGGCGACCGTAGTGCAGTGAATGCGCTGTACCACCGACTGCTCAAGGATGACCGCCACCGCGACACGGCGATCCTGGACCTGAGCGAAATCCCGTACCGCCGCTTCACGGGTTGGTCCATGGGGCTGATCGCATCGCTGGAAACCAACCGGCAGCTGTTCCTCAAATACTCCGGCACCGCGGATTTCGACCCCTACACCATGGGCACGGTGAGCCTGCGCAGCTTCTTCGAAGAGATCCTGCAGAACGTGCGCTGGCTGGAGTAGCAGTGGCCTAGGAGCGTGCGCGGCAGAAGGCATCGAAGCGAAACGTCCGAAAACCGAGGATCGCTGGGTAGTACCGACAAGCCCAGGGTGGCCCCCTGGGCGCCGGAGGTGATACCCGGCGAGACCGGTTTGTCGGGCGTTGCAGCCGATGCTCCTTCTGCCGCGCACGCTCCTAGCATGCTTGGCGCAGAGGAAATGATCGCAGCGCACCTCGGCATGGAGCCGCTCTTCAAAACCAAGAAGAATATTAATCCCAACTTTCATTCAAACTGGTGATATACTAGCCGCTGTTGCAGTGAAGGCTCTTGACGAAAGCTGGCACCGCAACGCTTGCTGGATGGCAACCCACCATCTGCTCGCCGCCTTTTGCGACCTCTGTCGCCCGTGTTGGTCTGTAGAGCTGCAGCCAACCGCGTTTGTTGATGCTCACGCAGGCTTACGGGCCTGTGATCCTGACTGAATCAGATTTCAAAGACCGCCATTTCCATGGGCAAGTTCGTCGTTTCGCCCGCGACACACCAGACCGACTGCGGCAACTTCCGCGCCTCATTTTCGGTCCATCGATCCCAGGGCAACGGCAGCTACTGCCGCGTGTTCCGCTTCGACAAAGCCTTTGCCTCGCGCGAAGCCGCCCGGCTCTTTGCCGTCACCCAGGGCTGGCTGCAAACCTGCATGCCGCACCCTCCTGCGTGCTGATGGTCTGCTGACCGCAGATCGCACACCCCTCCTTCCCCCAATTGCTGCGGATCACCGATCCGCAGTGTCCCAACGGCGCTCCATTCGTTGCGCGCCTTCTTTCAGAAAGGCTCTTTTCATGAGCAGCAAAATCTACGTGGGCAACCTGCCCTACTCCGTGACCGATTCCGTCCTGGAAAGCAATTTCTCCGAGTTTGGCGCTGTCACCTCGGCCAAGGTCATGATGGACCGCGAAACCGGCCGCTCCAAGGGCTTCGGCTTTGTGGAAATGGCATCGGCCGAAGTCGCCCAGGCCGCCATCACCGGCCTGCACGGCATGTCGGTCGATGGCCGCTCGATCGTCGTGAACCTGGCCCGCCCGCGCGAAGAGCGCAGCGGCGGCTCGGGTGGCTACAACGCAGGTGGCTACAAGGCAGCCAATCGCCCGGACACCGGCTACGGCACGGGTGGCTACGGCGGCGGCCGCTACTGATCCAGTCGCTCTCTGCGAAAAACCGGCTCTTGTGAGCCGGTTTTTTTTCGTGCCGACTTTCTTCGATGGACCTCCAGACGGTGCCCGGGAGAGCAACAAAAATCCCCTCTTGAAACCTCTGCAGGAGGCTCTATTTCTGCAATCGAACCGGCGGGGGGCGGTCTCCGGCCGGTGTCATTCAACCCAACGGAGGACACACCATGTATGTATCGTTGTTGAGTCAACCGGGCAGCCTGTTTGGCCCATTCGAGCGGCTGCGCCGCGAACTGGATGACGTTTTCGGTGCCCCGGGGCTGCCCAGCAGCATCCGCTCGGTCAATGCGGGCACGCTGCCGGCGATCAATGTGGGGCGCACCCCCACCAGCGTGGAGGTATACGCCTTCGCACCGGGGCTGGACGCCTCGAAGATCGACGTGAGCCTGGACCGGGGCGTGCTGCGCATTGCCGGCGAGCGCGCGTCCGCCATCCCTGCAGCCGACCCCAAGGTGCAGGTGTATGCCAGCGAGCGCAGCGTGGGCTCGTTCACCCGCACGGTGTCCTTGCCGGACGACGTGGACCCGGCCCAGGTGAATGCCAGCTACCGCGACGGGGTGCTGCAGATCAGCATCGCGCGGCGCGAGTCGGCCCAGCCCAAGCGCATCACCGTGCAATGACCCCTGTCGCATCCCAAGGAGAACCATCATGAGCGCACTGAAACAAGTGGCCACCACCTCTTCGCCTGCATCCCCTTCGGCTGCGGCCGACCGCGATCCGCAGCGCGCGTTGCTCCCTGCGGTGGACGTGTTCGAGGACAGCGGCGGCATCACGCTGCTGGCCGACATGCCCGGCGTGCCCAAGGAGCAGTTGGAGCTGAAGGTGGAAGGCGAATCGCTGCTGATCGAAGGCAGCGTTCGACCCCATGCAGCCGACGGCCTGGAGGCTATCTACGCCGAGGTGCGGGTGCCGCGCTACCGCCGCAGCTTCACGCTCAGCCGTGAGCTGGACACGGCCCGCATCGAGGCCAGCCTCAAGGACGGCGTGTTGTGCCTGCGCATCCCCAAGCAGGCCCATGCGCAACCGCGCAGGATCGCCGTGGTGGCAGGTTGAGAGTGCGGCAGACGCAGATTGCAATGAGATCTTTGTTCAGAAAGGAGGAAACATGAACCCCACTGCAGAACAAGCCGCACAAGGCGCTGGACGGACCAGCGGTTCGCTGTGGCAAGCATGGAACAAGGTCGCCAGCCGGGCCAGAAGCGCCCTCGCGCGAGTTTGGCCAGCGCCTGCTAAAACTGACCGGCGCGGGCCGCCAGCGCCGCTCAGCGCAGTGCCTCGCCTGAGGGGATGGGCCTTCACGACGGCGCACGTCTTCGATGGCCCCAGCAAGGTGGTCGTGCGCGTCGAGGCCACCGGCATGCGCCGTGAGGACTTGCGCATCGAGCTCCATGGCCATGTGCTCACCGTGTGGGGCGAAAAGCGCACCCACCGGGCTGGCACAGCGGGCCGCTGGCACATCACCCGGTATGCGCAGGGTCCTTTGCGCCGCGACCTGTCGCTTGCGGCTGCGGTGGATGCCTGCAACAGCAAGGCCAGCTACCGCGACGGGGTGCTGCGCATCGAGCTGCCCAAGTCCGACGCGGTGCGGGGCGGGGCCATTGCCTTGCACCTGGCCTGAAGGCCTGCGCTGCCCTTGCAGCACAACAATCCGCCCGGCTCCGCCCGGGCGATTTTCATGGAACCGCCATTCAAGGGTGTGGTGCAGGCCTGCGCTTTTCAGTGCAGCTGGCGCCCGTCTCCCCGGGCGCCGGCTCGCTCGGGCGAGCGCAAGCCCGCTTCAAGAAGTGTGGACGTGCGCTGTACCCGCCGCACCGCCTCGCGCGCGAGGAGATAGGCGTCGGTCTGCAGCTGCGACAGGTAGCGCAGCGATGAACCGCTGCGCCGGCCCGCACCGCGGGTGGCACGGTCTGCTCCCGAAGAGGGAGATGGGGAATGCGAATTCATGGACAAACTCCTTTCTTGGAAGGTGAGCCGAGTGCTCGTGGCAGGGGGTGGCGCGAAGCCGGAGAAATGATAGGAAATCGCCGCCAGAATTTCAAGACCGGGCGCCGAACAGCGAGGTATCGACCTGGGCGATGGAGCGGAAGGCCGGCCGGGCGAACAGGTAGCCCTGCATCAGGTGTATGCCAGCATCGCGCAGAAAATCGCGCTCTGCGGGCGTCTCGATGCCTTCGGCAACGACCTCTATGTCCATGTCCTTGCACAGGGACACCAGGCTGCGCACGATGGCCTGGCGCGCACGGTTGGCGTCCACGTTGCGGATCAGGTCCATGTCGATCTTGATGATGTCGGGCTGGAAGTCGGACAGCAGCTTCATGCCTGCATACCCCGCGCCGAAATCGTCGATGGCGGTCTTGAACCCGCAGCGCTTGTACTCGCGCAAGATGGAGGCGAACCAGGGCCCGTCCTGCACGCGCTCGCCCTCGGTCACCTCGAAGATGATCTGGTCGAGCGGAAAGTGGTGGGTGCGTGCGGCCTCCAGCGTCGTGCGGATGCACACCTCGGGTTTGTAGATGGCGTTGGGCAAAAAGTTGATGGAGACCGGCTCCCTTATGCCCAACTCACTCGCCCCCTTGATGGCCTTGACACGACAGGCCTGGTCGAAGCGGTAGCGGTTGCCGTCGTTGACCTGGGACAGCACGGTCATGGCGCCCTCGCCTGCGGGACCGCGCACCAGGGCTTCGTGCGCGAACACCGTGCGCCGCTCCAGATCCACGATGGGCTGGTAGGCGTAGTCGAATTGAAACCCCAGCTTCTCCCCTTTGCCGCAGTCGTCGCAGTCCTGCCGCGTGCCTTCCAGCGGGATGAAATCGGTGGGGAAACGAGGATTTAGGTTGGGTAGGGGCAGCATCACTACAGTCTAAGGGCGTAGAAAGGTTGGTGCTGCTCCGGGTTTTTGCCATGGCAACCCGAGCCAGCAGCGCGACCGCCGCTTCGCAAATACGCGGATCAGACCACGGCGCCGACAAGACCGTGGTCGAGCGCCTCCTGCGCAGTGAGGTACCAGTCCTTTTCCAGCACCTTCTTCTCCACATCCTGGACGGTCAGGGAGCAGCCTTGAACCAGTTGGGCAAAGCCCTCGGTCTGCAGCCGCTGGCCCGACTCGATTTCGGCCAGCACATCGTTGATCTTGGCGCGGCAACTGCGCAAGGCGCCATCCAGGGTGATCTGCTTGGTCATCTTGCGCTCATGGATGAGAAGCTCGCAATCGCGCGTCAGGAACCGGTGGCTGCGGGGGATGCTGGACATGATGGTGATGCCGGCGGAGAACACGTAGGTCTTGCCCAGGAAGAAGATTTCGGTGCCCGCTTTCTGCCACAGGCGCAGTTCTTCGGCGATGCGGCGGCCCGACTCGGCATCGCCGCCGGAGGTGCTCAGCTCGAACACGATGGGGGCACCGGTCCTCGCCTCTGATTGCTGCCGAAAGAACTCGGACAGCATGGCTTCGTTGACGTTGCCGAACAGGCGGATATCGGGTGCGAGCGAGGGTAGCGATTTCATATGGGTCAAGGGATGGGAGGGCCGGAACAGGCAACCACCGAGCGTAAAGCCCGGCCGCAGCAGGGCTGTAGGACGCACACCCAATCTGGCACGCAAGCCCGGTGCAGCAACCTGCGCGCCCCGATTGCTGCTGCTCCTACGACCGCTGCGAGGCTGCGCCTACAGTGCCCGCACGCGCGCCGCCCAATGATCAAGGCCCCACTACCTACGGAGCCCACGATGCCCACCACCACCCCAGCCCGCCGCGAGAAAGATGCCTGCGACCTGCTCGATGCAGACCACAAGGCCGTCAAGAAGATGTTCAAGGAGTTCGAGGAGCTCATGGAATCGAAGGCCCGCGCTGCCAAGCAAAAGCGCCTGGAACTTGCCACGCAGATCTGCAAGGAACTGACCGTGCATGCCCAGATCGAGGAAGAAATCTTCTACCCCGCCGTGCGCGCCGCCATCAAGGAAACCGACCTGCTGGCCGAAGCCGAGGTGGAGCACCAGACCGCCAAGGACCTGATCGCGCAGATCGAGGCTGCCACCGAAGTGGACGAGCAGTTCGACGCCAAGGTCATCGTGCTGGGCGAGTACATCGACCACCACGTGAAGGAGGAGCGCAACGAGATGTTCCCCAAGGCCCGCGCGGCCAAAAAGCTCGACCTCGTCGCACTGCGCGGCGAACTCGAAGCGCGCAAGGCCGAGCTGATGGAACCTGAACCCGCGCTGGCCTGACCGCAGGCCTTCCACGCCCAGGGCCTCCTTTCGGAGGCCTTTCCTTTTTTCAGGGCCGTGCCGTGGGCGCGGGGCCGCGGTTTCGCAAGGCCTTGGCATGCTTGCGGCCCTCCCACCAAGCCACCGCCGCTTCGCGCACTGCGAACAGGCCGCCCACGGCCACGACGAGCGCGAAGCCCGTTGCCAGTGGAACGCCGTCGTCCCGTACCAGCTCGCGGTGGGCCTCGGCCACAGGATGGGCTTGTGGCCTGGCACCACCGGCTGCCGGCAAGGGTTGCGGATCCTGGCTTTTCACCGGGGTCTCGGGCGCCTGGGTGGTGACCTCGTTGCGGTGGGATCCGTACTCGGTGGCGTAGACCTTGGTGAACTCGGCGCCCAGCAGAAAGATCTGCGCCGCGTAGTACACCCAGATCAGGATGATGGCGATGGATCCGGCCGCAGCATAGGTGGAGCTGATGCCGGCCTTGCCCACGTACAGGCCGATCAGCACCTTGCCCAGCTCGAACAGCGCCGCGGTGACGGCGGCCCCCACCCATACATCGCTCCATGCGATGCGCGTGGAGGGCATGAGCTTGAAGATCATGGCGAAGAGCAGGGTCTCGACCACCACCGAGAGCGCCATGTTGAGCCCCTGCAGCACGATCTCCCAGCCGGGCAGCAGCGCCGAGAACCAGGTGCCCAATGCGGCCACCGCCGCGCTCACGGCCAGCGATGCCATGAGCAGGAAGGCCAGCCCCAGGATCAGGCCGAACGACAGGAAGCGCGCGCGCAGCAGGCCCCACAGGCCGCTGGGCTTGGCCTTCTCGGGCACATGCCAGATGCGGTCGAGCGCGCTCTGGATCTCGGCAAACACCGTGGTCGCGCCAACAACCAGGAAGACGATGCTGATGCCGCTGGCGACCAGGCCCTCGGCCGGCTCCCGGGCGCTGCTGACCAGGCCCTGGATGGCGGCCGCGCCATCGCTGCCCACCAGGCCCGATATCTGGCCCTGCAGCGCCCCGCGTACGGCCTCCTCGCCAAACACATAGCCTGCAATCGCGATCACGATGACCAGCAGCGGCGCAATCGAAAACGCGGTGTAGTACGAGATGGCTGCCCCCATGCTGGGGGCGTAGTCGTCCACCCAGGCCATGGCGGTTTTTTTGCTGATGTCGAACAGGGTGGAGATTTTCATGGCGTGGGAAGGGCAGTGTGTGTGCCCTTTGTACCTGCGGACAAAGCAGCGACGTGTAGGCAATGAGCGCGCCCGTCGCCCATCTCGCAGGAGGTCGGGCAGCAGCCTGTGCGGCGCGGGCGAAGAGCTTGTACTCCTACAGACGCCACCGGAGTGCCGGCATAGATTGGACCCTTTGCCCTGAAGGAAAACCTCCATGACAACCGTATCCGAAGTAATGACCCGTGGCGTGCGCAGCCTGGCGCCTACCGACAGCGTGGTGCTGGCAGCCCAGGCCATGCAAGAGCTCAACGTGGGGGCCATCCCCGTGTGCGACGGTGACCGCCTGGTGGGCATGGTGACCGACCGCGACATCGTGCTGCGCTCGGTGGCGCAGGACCGCAATGCCGGGACGATGCAGCTCAAGGACGTGATGAGCACCGACGTGGAATCGACCCGCGAGGGCGAATCGATCGATGCTGCGCTGCAGCAGATGTCGCGCGCACAGATCCGCCGCCTGCCGGTGCTGGACGGCGACCAGCGCCTGGTGGGCATTCTTTCGCTGGGCGACGTGGCGGTGAAGGAGCGTGGTGAGGCCCTGGACGTGGCCGCCTCCCTGTCCGGCATTTCCGCACCGGCCCAGCCGGACCGTTCGGGTAAAACCTAGTCAACTGAAACGCGCTGTCTGCCCCGTCTGAGCCCCTCTAATCCACCTGCCGCACCCCACGGCACGCCGGGAAGGTGGAGCAGCCCCAGAATGCGCCCCCCGCGTTGTTGCCCGTGCGCGCGATGCGGCGAACCATGCCGCAGCCGCACTTGGGGCATCCGGGCTGGGCACTGGCATTGGCAGGGGCGGCCGGGGCGGCTGCGGCGGCCTGGGCCGATGGCACGGACGGGGGTGCCGGCGGTTCGTGGTGTACCCCGCCATGGGCGGCGATGACCGCCGCCACCGCCGAGCGGGACTGCTGCGCCTGCTGGAGCATGGCCAGCAGGCGCGGCCCGTCCACCAGTTGCAGGTTGCGCCCCTGGGTGAAGAGCCTGGCATCGTTGGTGAAGCGCCCCGAGGTCACCACGAAGCCGCCCGTGGCGCCCCGCGCGGCCATCACGCCATAGAGTTCGCGCACGGTGTCCACGCCCACCTTGAAGGCCTTCCACTGCTTGCACTGCACGAAGAACTTCTCGCCACCCCGGGTGAGCACCAGGTCCACGCCGCCATCGGGCCCACCGCCGCCGGTTTCGGTCACCTGAAAGCCCTGCAGCCGGTAGGCCTCGCCCACCAGCATCTCGAACTCGGCCCAGGACATGCCGTCGATGGTGCTTGCAGCGGGCGCCTGGGCCACCGCGTCCACCAGGGCCCGGCGCTGCCGGCGCCGCCAGGCCGACAGCGCTGCACCGCCCAGGCAGACCACGGGCGCCACGTACTGGGCTATCGTCGCCAGGCCGCCGAGCAGCGCGCCCTGCACCATGGCCCCGATCTGGCCGGGCCGGGCGGGGGCCGGCTGGCTCAAAGACGCCGCCAGCTGGCTGAGCAGCAGGTAGCTGAGCACTGCCAGCCCCATGCCTGCCCACCAGGGCAGCAGGGCGATGAGGTCCATGGTGTCTTCCAGGGGGCTGGTTTTGGTGCGCCGTGCCATGGTGGGTTTGCTCCCGGTTGCTGGGTGTTGTACGCATTATTCGAAACAGGGGGTGCTTGGCTAGTTTTGAATTGCACGGCACTGCGCTCACATGCCAGGCCACTATTTCTCTTGACGCGCCGTGCGCACACACAGACCATCGCGCTCCTGCAGTCCGCCTGCGGCGGATGCACCACCGGGAGCGCGATCGACATGCCTGCTGCGACCTACAAGGCCCCCTACTTCCCCATCGTCTATGTGCGTGGCTACGCGATGACGCAGGGCGAGATCGACCAGACCACGGCCGACCCGTTCTGCGGGTTCAACGTGGGCTCGACGGTGCACCGGGCCGTGCCCGACAGGCGCAGCAAGCCGCGCAAGCACGTGTTCGAGTCGCCGCTGGTGCGGCTGGCGTCGGAGTACGGCTATGCCGATGCCTACGAGGACGGCTACGACATCGTGGACCCCGAGTGGGCGACCACGGCCGATGGCAAGCCCACGGGCCACGTGCTCACGGGGCAGAGCATCATCATCTTTCGCTACTACGACAGCGCCTCGACCTTGCTGGGCGATGGCAAGACGCCGGACATCGAGGACTTTGCCAAGGAGCTGAGCCGGCTTTTGGCCCGCGTGCGCGAGCTGGTCTGTGCCAACCCGGCGAATGCAGTGGCGCCTGCGGACTTTCGCTGCTATCTGGTGGCACATTCGATGGGCGGGCTGGTGTGCCGGGCCATGCTGCAGAACCCCGCGCTGGACCCTGAAGGCATGCGGCCCCAGGTGGACAAGTTCTTCACCTACGCCACGCCGCACAACGGCATCGACGTGGCGGGCATCAACGCGCCGTCATGGCTGTCCAACATGGACATCAGCAACTTCAACCGCAGCCAGCGCATGGTGCAGTACCTGGACCTGGCGCCCGCCTACGCCACGCACCAGCGCGTGGACCTGCTGCCCGAAGCGCGGTTTCCGTCACGCCGGGTGTTCTGCATGGTGGGTACCAACCGCCTGGACTACGAGGCCGCGGCCGGCCTGTCGCGCACCTTCGTGGGCAACGGCAGCGACGGCCTGGTGCGCATCGAGAACGCCACGCTGCACGGTCTGAACGCCGACGGCAGCGTGGGCGAGCCCTGCGCCAAGGCGTTCGCCTACCGCGCGCACTCGGGCTTCTACGGCATCGTGAACAGCGAGGAGGCGTTCCAGAACCTGGCGCGCTTCCTGTTCGGCGACGTGCGCGTGGACCTGTGGGTGGACATCGAGGACATCCGCCTGCCCACGGCCGTGCAGGCCCAGGTGGACGCGGGCCAACAGGTCAACGCGCTCTACCAGATGGAGCTGCGCGCCTCGCCACGCGGCAAGCTGTGGTACCTGACCCGGCGCACCGCCGAGGAGGACTCGGTGGCCTGCATGGCCCATGCCAATTGGCAGAGCGACCGCCACCACTACCTGTCCAGCGTGTTCCTGGCCAACAGCGCGCGGGTGAACCCACGCCGCCGCTCGCTGGCCTATGGGCTGGAGTTCGGCGTGCGCGCGCCCGACTACGAGATCGAGAAGCGCCTGTGGATCAACGAGCACTACGAGGGCGGCTACCTGTTCCGCAACGCGCTGATCCTGGAAATGGAGCCCCCCGCCGACGCAGCCACGCCCTGGAAGGTGAAGTACTCCTGGCAGGGCACGGGCATGGTGCAGGCGCAGACGGTGCTCGACGTGCAGCCGCTGGGCGACGGCCGGGTGGAGGTGGCGATCCCGTTCGACAGCTACACCGTGGACGGGCGCGGTACGCAAAAGCCGGCGCACCCCGGCGTGCGTGGGCAGTTGCGCTTCGTGATATCGGCCTGGAACTCGTAAGCCCCCGTAGCCGCCCGTGGCAATAAACATGGCGGTGTTTTGAACGGCCCGTGGTAGAAGTTCAGGACGATCACTAACTTTCCCGGAACCGGTCGATTCTGTCAGCGCCGTCTTACAGCGCGGACCACGACAAGCGGTTATTTTGGGGATGTGGCACGCGTCTCCGGGGGCGGAGACTTGGCCACGCTACCTGGAGGCTCGCATGAAGTGCCCCCCTACCCTGCAGAGCGAGGAGGCGCGGCTGCAGGCCCTGCAAGACCATGGGCTGGAAGATGAACCGTCCTTGCCCAGCCTGGACCCGGTGGTGCGCATTGCGGCACGCATGTTCGGCATGCCCGTGTCGGCCGTGAACATGGTCGGCAGCGACCACGTGTTCTTTGCTGCAAGCATTGGCGCCGGCGAACTCGACATGGGCCGCGACGTCTCCTTCTGCGCCCATGCCATTGCGCAAGGCGGCGTGATGGTGGTGCCCGACACGCTGCAGGATGAGCGCTTTCACGACAACCCCCTGGTCACCGGCCCGTCCAACGTGCGCTTCTACGCCGGTGTGCCCCTGCTCTCGCCCGAGGGCCATGCCATGGGTGCGCTGTGCGTGCTCGATGACCGCCCGCACGACGACTTCAGCCCGGAAGACCAGGAGCGCCTGCGCGAGCTGGCGCGCATGGCCTCCGACCGGCTGGAGCTGCACCGCATCGAGACCTCGTCCGAGCGTACACGGCCCTCGTTCGACGAGTACGCGGGCAACTCCACCACGCCGGTGGTCTGGTTCGACGAGCAGCGGCGCGTCGTGGCCATCAACACCGCCGCTGCCGCGCTGCACGGCTACCACCCGGCCGAATGCGTGGGCCAGCCGCTGGACCTGCTGCTGGCCGAGCAGGAGCATGCCACCCTGCGCGAGGGGATTGCGCGCGCGGTGGCGGCGGCCTCGATGCAGGACCTGCAGATCCCCACCGAAGTGTGCGGGCGGCGCAAGGACGGTACGCATTTCATGCTGGGGATTGCGCTGTTCATCTGGCGCCACAACGGGCGCCTGCGCTTCGAGGCGGTGCTCAGGGACCTGACGGCACAGAGGCGCGAAGAGGACGACCTGCGCCGCCAGGCCAACAGCGACCCGCTGACCGGCCTGGCCAACCGCGCCTGCTTCTACCGCCGCGTGCAGGAGGCTCTGCTCGGCCCCTTGCCGGATGCCGCTGCCGCCGTGCTGATGCTGGACCTCGATGGTTTCAAGGACCTGAACGACACGCTGGGCCACGCCGTGGGCGACGGCATCCTGCAGGAGGTGGCGCATCGGCTGGCCCGGCTGGCAGGCCACGCACTGTTCAAGGCGCACCAGAGCCGCGGCCCCATTGCCGCCCGGCTGGGGGGCGACGAGTTCGCCCTGCTGCTGCCCGGGGTGGCGGACCCCGATGCCGCCAACCAGTTTGCCCAGCGCGCCATCAGCGCCATCCACCAGCCCATCGCCATCGCTGGGCACGAGGTGCGCGTGGGTGCCAGCTGCGGGGTCTCCGTGGCGCCCCTGCAAGCCCACGAGGCACTGGAACTGGTGGGCAACGCCGACCTGGCCCTGTCGCAGGCCAAGACCGAGGGGCGCGGGCGCAGCTTCGTCTTCGTTCCCGCCCTGCGCATGGCAGCGGTGGCGCGGCGCCTGTACGGCATGGAGCTCGACCGGGCTGTGGACAAGGGCGAGTTCGTGCTGTTCTACCAGCCCCAGGTGCACCTGGAGGACGGCTCGCTCTCGGGCGCCGAGGCACTGATTCGCTGGCAGCACCCGCAGCGCGGCCTGCTGGCGCCGGCGGCCTTTCTGCCCGCG
Source organism: Acidovorax sp. AC410 (assembly GCF_979253235.1). NCBI lineage: Bacteria > Pseudomonadati > Pseudomonadota > Betaproteobacteria > Burkholderiales > Comamonadaceae > Acidovorax > Acidovorax sp. AC410. The sequence goes on along the minus strand of NZ_CEEDCG010000001.1, from coordinate 5,355,034 downwards.
CTGGAGGGCGGGCCCCTGGCCGCCAGCGTGGGCTCGTGGATCCTGGACGAGGCCTGCGCGCAGGCGGCCTACTGGCGGCGCAACGGCGCCCCTGCCCTGCGCATGGGCGTGAACCTGTTCGGCGTGCAGTTCCGCGTGGGCGACCTGGCCGCCGAGGTCATGGACACCCTGGCGCGCCACGGCCTGCCGCCCGATGCGCTGGAGCTGGAGATCACCGAGAACATCGTGCTCGACCACGACGACGTTGTGCCCGGCATGCTGCGCCGCCTGCGTGACCACGGCGTGGGCATTGCCTTCGACGACTTCGGCACCGGCTACGCATCGCTGAGCCTGCTCACCACCTACCCGCTCACGCGCATCAAGATCGATCGCGCCTTCGTGCAGGGCATGCTGGAGTCGCGGCGCGAGGCCTCGGTGGTGCGCGCCATCCTGGACATGGCGCGCAGCTTCGACCTCCAGGCCATCGCCGAAGGCGTGGAGACACAGGCGCAGTGCGAGCGCCTGCGCAGCGAGCACTGCGGCGAGGCCCAGGGTTATCTCTTCGCCCGGCCCATGTCGGTGCAGCAGTTCGGCGAAGCCTATGGGCTCGGCGGGTTGCGCAAAGCCACCGCCTGAGCGCTGCCGCAGGTGCTTCGCGCTCTGCAGAATTACCTATTGTTTCAAAAGCTAATGAGACACATTCTCATTAAATACCCTATACTTCACCCATACCGCAGAACAGCACCGCTACCCAGTCCACCAACCAACCGATTCCTGCACACCATGTCGACACTTGCCATGCCTCGCCCCGTCCTTCGACTGCAGCGCCCCGTGGCGCCGCGCGCGTCGGCAGTTGCCGATGATGCGGTGGCGCAGGCGCCGGCCGAGTCGACAGCTGCAGGTTTTCTGCGCAGCATCAACAGCGCCACCATGCTGGGCACGGCCAAGGTCGTGAACATCCTGCACAACGGCTCGGTCTACCAGCTCAAGACCACCAAGCTCGGAAAGCTGATTCTGACGAAATAGGTTTCATCGTGGGGAGACTCCCGGGACCTCGGTCTCGAAGGGTCTTTTTTTGCTAGCCACCCGTAACCCGGCAGCCATGCTTTTTTTCCCCGCGATCATCATCAACGTCCTGCACCCAGGACTGACCCGGCGGGTCATCACCTGTCCGGGCAAATGCCTTTGCCACGCCGTGCGAAAGTACCGCCAGCGGCGCGGCTGCATGGCGTCACCGCCCTCTGTTGCAAGCTTTCGCACAACGAACACAGCCTGACAGCTGTATCGTCGCGGCAGGTTTTCAACCAACCGCGACTCTGCATGTCAACGAATGGCCTGGAAGTTGCGGACCGCATTGCCGGTCACATAGACATACTGACCCGTGCCGTACACATGCTGCTTGCCGCTCCGACCATAGTCATTGGTCTTTTCGGGGTCGCCCCATGACGAAAAAAGTGCGGCTTCGGACATGCCCGCAAAAATGGGCTTTTCCCGGATGGCCTTGATCTCTCTCGGCGAGAACTTCTTGGGAAGGGTGGCATACGCCCGGACGCCCATCCGTTCAAGGGGTGTGAATTCCGGGCCCTTCTTGAACTCGTAATAAGTCAGATCGCCAAAGACCAGCCTTTCCTGGCCGTCTTCCATCCGGACCTTGAGGATGACTGCATTCTGGGCATCCAGGATCTTGGTCTCGATCACCTGCAGCGGCATGAGGTTCGGACTCGACCGATCCCGCGCACTCTCACGCCTGCCCGGCTGCTCCAAGTCTGAAAGGCTGGTCGTCACGTCCAGCAAAACGGTGTTGCCGGTGTTGTAGATCGTCTTCCCCTGCAGGGCATCGAGCGCCTTGTCCATCGCGGCGCGCAGGCTGGCAAAATCTTCGGTGGGGAAGAATCTCGATGGCGCCATGGCCGAGATGATTCCTTTGGTGCCGATGTGGTCGTCCCTGCCGGCCAGCGTCACCACTATCAGGACTTCGGGGTTGACCATCCTTGAAAAGTCGATGGGCTTGCCAAAGGCATCGACCTGTTCGCCACCGGTGTTCACGCTCTCCTTGGCCAATTCAATCGCAACGATTCTCCCGCGCGCGCCCCGAAAGCTGTTGGGGACGTTGAGATTCAGGTTGCTCTGCCGCTTGAAGCCGCCGGTCCCATGGGGCTCCATCCAGATCCAGTCGGCCAACAGGTTGGCAAACGAACCCGAATCGTTGATGGAACGCCCGGACACCACGATGTCGGTATTCAGGAGCTATTCCCGGACCTGGCCCAGCGTCAGGTCTTTCGCCAAAGAAGCGCCGCAAGCGCAGAGGAAAGCAATCAAAAACAGCAGACGCTTCATATCAATTCAATAGAGTTGTTGAGTTAGATGGCGGGCGCGGGCATTTTGCACCAAGGCCCTCGGCGCCAGCCGACGCACCTCGCCGCCGTGCAAGGCGGCAGCCATCGAATGCATCAAGTTACACCACGTGCTGCAAATTCCTTTTCAAGCGCGGAATTGGGCGGGTAGGCCTCAGTTTTCGCAGCCACGTGCAAGCATTTGAAACACCGTTGGCAGCCCGCGTGGTTCCACCCGAGAGGATGTAGTAACGGCTTCTTCTTCCGGGGTGATCACACGTCAATCTGAACCCACCCGCAACCACCCGTAACAGCAGTCACAGACGTCATGAATCGCTGTTGTCTTACACGCGGAACTGGGACACTTTGCTGAAATCTACCCATCGGCCATTGAGGCTGATTCGGGGGTCATTGAGGCCCCTGCCCCGGATTGTTTTTACCCACCAGGAGTAGTGCCATGAAGTTCCATCACCTGCCTCCCCGCGCGCGTGCCGTTGCCGCGTTTGTGGTGACCGTCGTGCTGGCCTTCCTGGCGGCGGCAACCGTCCTGATGCCCGACATCACGGTGCAGTCGGTGGACTCCATGGTCCGCCTGCCCGGTGGCGTGGAGCAGATCCTCACGCAAGGGTTTCCCGAATAAGGATGCGCGCCGCAGTGCAAGTACATGGGTGCCCGCAGGCACCCGGTTGTCGAGGCGATTCCTTCATTCCCCCACCTGTTTCCTCCTGCGCATCCGCCGCAGGATGTCCCCCTCTCACCTCCGGGCCGGCCCCATGACGGCAGTGCTCCATGCCCGCTGCCCCCGAAAAAGGGCGCAAACGCAACGCCCGCGCGGAACCTGCTGGCAAAAAGAGGAGCACGAGAGTACCATCTGGCGCTGCACACCGGAATTTCCGGCGCTGCATACCGTAGGAGGAATACCGTGAACCCACGTTTCCTGACCCCTGATGGCAAGAGCCCTGCCGTTCTGGTTGCCGCCCTGGCGGTCTCCCTGTCGGCCCTGCTGGCAGGCTGCTCCAGCCCCCGCGAAGGCACCCTCGACGAATTCGCCCGCTGGCACGACAACGCCAAGGCCCAGGCCCAGGCAGGCGCGCTGGCCTGGAGCGAGTTCTACAAGCAGAGCTTTGACCGGCTGACCGCCCTGCCCCCCTCCATGCAGCAGGACACGCGGTTGGAGAACACCGTGCTGCTGCTGTCCACTGCGCGCAAGTACGAGTCCAGTGAAATCACCGCCCTGCAGTTCAACACCGAACGCGAGCACATCGAGACGCAGCTCGAAGCGCGCCTGCGCTGAGCCTGGCCAGTCCGCCCACAGCCCCGCGAAGATGAAGCTCCGGGGCCCCTGGCATGCCATAGCCATGCCTGCTTATCGCCAATGAACCGCATGCACGCCCATCTTCGAATCGCGCGCCCCGTGAGCGATCTGGCCCGCTCGGTGGCCTAGTACACGCAAGGCCTCGGAATCGAACAACTGGGCAGCTTCACCGACCACGACGGCTTTGACGGAACGATGCTAGGAACCCCCGGCGCAGGCTTTCACTGGGAGTTCACCCACTGCACCAGCCACCCGGTCGTGCCGGCCCCCACGCCGGAGGACCTGCTGGTCTTCTACGTTCCAGAGCCCGAGGCCTGGCAGATGCGCTGCGACGCCATGCGCGCTGCCGGTTTCATCGAAGTGCCGCCCTTCAACCCCTACTGGGCACGATCGGGCCGCACCTTCGAGGACCCTGATGGCTACCGCGTGGTCATCCAGTGCGCTGCGTGGGGCACAGAGTCCCAAAATGCGCACGGTCGAAAGTAGGTCGAACGCAGCAACCCCCATGAACAACGATCACCCTGAACGAACTCCGTCTGCCTGGGCAAGGGAGTGCCTGGCGATACTTCAGCAAATCGACCCGGGCTACCGCAAGAACCGTGGAGTGTCGGGTCGATTCATGGAATTCGTGCGCCCGGATCCCAGCGGCCTCTTCGTTTCACAGAACTTCCTGCGCGTCAGGGAGGACTACTACCTCAGCTACGCGCTGACCTTCACGGAGCTGCCCCTGACCGTGCGCCTTCACCACCCGCTGATCGCGGGCGCACGGTTCGAGAACAGCGGCGTCTGGAGGCAGTGGAGCGATGACTTTGGTCTGCGCCGGGGCGATCCCGGCTACCCCAGCGGCCTGTGGTCGTTCGGACCCTGGCGCTCCAATACGCTGGAGAACATCGCCCAAGGATTCGCCTTGAACGACCAGTTCATGTACCCCCGGTACAGGCAGGCACTGGCAGAGGGCAAGGCCCACCTGGTCACCCTGTTCGAGGCGGCACAGCGCATCATTGTGCAGCTCGACCCCGCCATTCCTGTCGCGCAGCAGGCTGCACGCTTTGGCGTGGACCCGGAGGTTCTCGCTGCGTACCCGCTGGTGTCGTCGGCGCTCGACGCCTTCACCATCGCCCGACATGGCCAGTGCTACGCCGGATTCGGCCCCGCAACCAACACGGTGGACCTGGCCAGCATTGCACCAGAGGTGATGGTGCTGCACTTTGCCGACGAGTTTCTGCTAGTGCGCGAGCGGCTCTCGGAGATCCTGGCCACCGCGAAAGCGCTTTGAGGAGGGTTGGGGACTCTGGGCAGCGCGACGATGCCCGGTTGGAATGGAGAACGGGTTCCAGTGCTCCTGGGCAAGGATCAGCCAATGGTTCGAACGCTCTTTTGCGCAAAGTAGAACCATTCGTTGCCCGGCAGCGCCCCAGGGTTCGGGAAGACCACAAAGCCATCGGCAGGAGCGTTCACTTCGCGGCCATCGTGCCGCAGCCCGATGAGTTGCCCGGCCACCACGGGATCGAAGCTTTTCCACGGCTGGGCAAAGCGGTCATCGCCATGTTCGCGATCCACCACATCCTCAAGCCGCAGGACCTGGAACTCGGAAGCTGGCGGCTTGAGCGCAAGCGATGTCAGCCCAAGCACTGCGAGCGTCTGCCGGATCGCGCGATAGGCGACACCGACCGCCTCTGGATCGTCATGCTGCCCGCATTCCAGCGTCACGCCGTAGCCACCCCGCGAGCGCATGTACTCGGATGTGCCGATGCCATACCCCGTGTCCAGAAGAGCGGCGTTGGCAAACTGTTGGGCCTGCCGTCGCCGCTGCACGCCACGGGCATACACATCCATCCAGCCTTCCACCACCCGCCGGGGCCCGAGGTGCGCAACCAGGCGCTCCTCCTGCGCTGAATGCTGGAACGGCTCAAGGGTACCGGTGTTGTTGGTGGGGCCCACCATGGTGAAAGGCTGCCCCGGGGTGTGAAACGAGTGCAGGTCGAGCAACACGTCGTGCGCGTCCAGCAAGGGGCACAGGACATTCGCGATCTGGTCCTCGTAGTCGGTCGGCTCAGCGCTGACGCGCAGATTGCGGTTGAGATTGCGGTCCCCTTGCCGGGTGCGCTGCTGATAGGCGTAGGGATTGGTCACCGGCACCATCGTGAGGACACCCCGTTCGATGCCGAAGGCTCCAGCCGCCAGTTCGTCCACGACCTGCGCAATGGCCTGGGCACCGCATCTCTCATTGCCGTGCACGGCACCAAGGACCACAACTCGAGGCCCTGGCTTCAGTGCCATGAATTGGTGAACATGAAGAAATGACGGGCGAGTCGAAGAGGTCATGGCAGTTGGCAGCGTGGCGAGCAAAACGGGATAGATGCAAATGTCACGCCACGACTGGAACTTTGTCAAACCCTGCAGGGGCCTTTCCAAACTGGTGAAGCAAGCGCCAGCAGTGCCAGAAACGCCGCAGCCCCCAGGCCTGCAGAAACCCACAGCGCCCCCGCACCCAGGCGGTCCAGGCACAGCCCAAACAGCCATGGGGACGCCGCCTGCGCAATGCGCGCCGGCACCATGAGCAAGCCCTGCCGATGCCCGTAGCCTGCGGGCCCAAACAGCACCAGCGGCAGCGTGCCCTTGGCAATGGTCAAGATGCCGTTGCCCGCACCGTGCAGCAGCGCGAACACGGCCGCCAGCGGCGCACCAGCCACGGCCAGCAGCCCGGCGCCCAGCGGGTGCATCAGCGCCGCCAGGCGTGCCGACAGCAGCGGGTGCACATGGCGCAGAAAGCCGAACTCCAGCAGGCGCCCCGCCACCTGGGCCGGCCCGACCAAGGCGCCCACGGCCACGGCAGTGGCCAGCGTGGCGCCGCCCTCCTGCAGCAGGCGCGGCAGGTGCGCCGCCATGGCGGTGCTGGTGAACCACGTGGCCGCGAACACAAAGGCCAGCAGCAGGGTGGCCCGGCGCGCATGAGCAGGTTCAGGATCTGCAGCCAGCGCTTGCACGCCCTGCGGTGTTGCGGTGTTCGCGGCCACCGCTTCGACCTGCGGTCGGCGTGGCGTCCAGGCGTTGAGCGGCAGCCCCACCACCAGGTGCAGCGCGGCCCAGGTCCAGCAGGCGCCGCGCCAGCCCCATTGCGACTCCATCCACATCGACAGCGGCCAGCCCACCGTGCTGGCAAAGCCGGCGATCAGGGTGATGCCCGTGATCGAGTTGCGCGCATTCTTGCCATGCAGGTGCACCAGCGCGGCAAAGGCCGCCTCGTACAGCCCACTGCCCATGCCGGCGCCGATGAGCACCCAGGCGGCAAACAGACCCCACGGGCCCTGGGCCATCGCCAGCGCGGCCAGGCCCAGCGCAAAGACCACGCTGGTCGCCATCAGCACCGGCCGACCGCCCCAGCGGTCGATGCTGCGGCCGGCATAGGGCCCCAGCAGTGCGGAGACCACCAGCGCGCACGAGAACGCAGCGAACACCATGGCCACCGACACACCGAGCTCGCGTGCCATGGGTGCGGCCAGGATGGCCGGCAGGTAGTAGGTCGATGCCCAGGCCAGGGTCTGGGCCGTGCCCAGGCTGGCGACTGTGGTTGCTGATGTCAGGCGTGGCAAGGGGAATCCTCTCGGCTAATCCATGGGGACGGCGGGCATCAGCCGCAGCATGACGTTTTGGCCGTCACCACCTGTTGCGAGGATGCCGCCTTGGACGCCGTGGGAGCGGCAGCCGGAGTACATCCCCCGCTGCCCTTGACCTTCTCTGTCTCGTCCAGCGCGCAGCAGGCCGACGTGTCTTGCACCGCCGGGCCACCACAGCAACCCGCAGCAGCGGTGGTCTGCCCCGTTGGCGGCTCGGAAAGGTCCACCGAGCACACGCCCGTCTGCGGCAGGTCAAGCTGTACCTGGTTCGCCGCCACCCAGTCGCCGGCAATGGCCGCCACCACCGAACGCGCCTGCTCATAGCCCGTGGCCATCAGGAAGTTGGGCGCACGCCCGTAGCTCTTGGCGCCGATGGCATAGAAGCCGGGCTCAGGATGGGCCAGTTCCCTGTGGCCGTGGGGCCGCACGGTGCCACAGCTGTGCAGGTTGGGATCGATCAGGTCGGCCAGGGCCTCGGTGCTTTCGATCCAGGGATCCAGGCGCGTGCGCAGTTCGCGCGCCAGCGACAAATCAGGGCGCGAGCCCGCGGCCACGATGATCTCGTCGACGTCCTCCACGGGGGCCAGGAGTGGGTCGATGGCGCGCACGGTCATGCGGCCACCGGCCAGCTCCACGGACTGCACGCCAAAGCCCAGGTGCAGGACGATGCGCTGCTGCCCGACGAGGTCGCGCAGGCGGGTGCCCAGGGCGCCGCGCGCCGGCAGGCCATCGGCACTGCCACCGCCGAAGATCTTGCGCAGGTCCTTGCTCCGCACCGCCCAATGCACGCGAGTTCCCGGTTCTTCATCGGCCAGTGCTGCCAGCGCCAGCAGGTTGCCGGCAGCGGAATGGCCCGCGCCCACCACCATCACCGAACGGCCCGCATACCGGCCACGGGCAGCCCCGAGGATGTCCGGCATGCCATAGGCAATGTGTTCCCCCGCCGCACGCTCGCCCAGCGCGGGAAAGCCATGGATGCCCATGGGATTGGGCTGGCCCCAGGTGCCCGACGCGTCGATCACGGCATGGGCCCGGATCTCTTGCACCCCTTCTGTGGTCTCGACCACCAGCACGAAGTCCGCATGCTCCCGTCCGGCCGTCTTGACCTTGTCGAAGCCAGCGCGCGAGATGCCCAGCACCTGGTGGCCGAAATGGATGTGGGGTGCCAGCGCGCCATGCGCTGCCAGCGGGCGCAGGTAGCGCTCGACCAGCTCACCAGCGGTAGGCAGGCCTTCGGGGTCGGGCATGGACCACCCGGCGGCTTGCAGCAGCGCGCGCGCCGCTGTGTCCACGTTGTAGCGCCAGGGCGAGAACAGGCGCACGTGGCCATAGGACTGCAGATGGGCGGCAACACCTTGCCCGGCTTCGAAGACCTCCACCGCGATACCGCGTCCGACCAGGTGGGCGGCGGCCGCCAGTCCGATGGGGCCGGCACCGATCACGGCCACCGTGAATGAAATGGGGGATGTGGAATCAGCCATGGGGATATCCTTCGTATTTCGTAGATTAACGAACATTCATGACAAAAAGAAGAGGCCTTTGCCTCTTCACACGGACTGGACCAACTGCTTGAGCTCGGCGAGCCGCGCGGGGTTGATGCAATAGCAGGTGCGCTGTTCCTCGGCGGAGCCCAGGATCAGGCCCGCCTCCTTGAGCACTTTCACATGCTGCGAAGTGGTGGACGGCGCCAGACCCACCACATCTGCCAGGCTGCCGAAGTAGCACTGGCCATAGCTCGACAGGTGGCGCAGCAGCTGGATGCGGGCCGGGTGGGCCAGCGCCTTGAGCAGCATGGCCAGCTCGGCCGTGCGCTCATCATCGAGCAGGACCAGAACGTCCACTTCTTCACCAGGGCAGCAGGACATGGGCGGCTCTCTTAATTCGTATTTTTACGAATGATCAATCGTTGCACGCAGCATGTCAAGCCCGGCAGCACCCCGGCACGAACATCGACTTCAACTGGCCCCAATAGCCCGAGCGCGCCGGATAGCCCGCACTGGACGCAAACAGGCCCACCCGCGCCGGGTCGTTGCCTGCAGGCGTGTAGCGGAAGGTGCCGAAGACCTGGTCCCACAGCACGAAGGCGCTGCCGAAATTGCGGTCGCCCTCGCTGCTTTCGGTGGAGTGGTGCCAGCGGTGCAACTCGTTGGTACTGAACACGTAGTTGGCCCAGCCGCTGCGCAGACCGAGGTTGGCGTGCTGCAGCATCAGCACCGGTTGCGAAATGGCGAGGTAGCACAGGATCGCCTCGGCCGGGAAGCCCAGCAGCAGGGCCGGCAGCATCGACAGGGCGAAGTTGATGGCGTGGTTGAGCGGATGGAAGCGCAGGTTGTTCAGCGCGTACAGGCGCTCGCTGCCGTGGTGCATCGCATGCAGCCACCACAGCGGCGCCAGCCTGTGGTGCAGCCGGTGCGCCCAGTATTTGCCGAATTCGATGAAGAGCGCTGCCAGAACGACTTGCAGGGCAAAGGGCTGGTTCTGCAACCACGCCGAGCTGCCTGTATTGCCGGGCCCGCTGTGCCCATAGACTGCGAGCAGCGCCAGTGTGCCCAGCAGCTTGAGCAGCGGCTCCACCACGGCGACCAGGGTGGCTGCGCTGGCCCAGTCGGTGGCGCGGTCTCCGTTCGGCTGGTTCCAACTGGTCCGGTAGGGGTAACAGCGCTCCAGCACGCTGGCCAGCAGCAGCGTCAATGCCGAGGCGAGCAGCACCACGGGCTCCAGCGGGCCCCCGGCATTGTGGGTCGCGACGAATGCACCGAGGCTGGCCACAGCGACCAGAACTAAGAGATAGCGGGACAAGAAGACGGGCATGGTCGGTCCTTGTGTTTCAGGCCTGGAGGGTTTCGGCCCGGCCGGCCAGGACATCGAACTTCAATGGGACGGCTGGATGATCTGGCGACTGCAGGCTGCACTGCCACCAGCCCACGTCGTGCCACTGCCCGTGCTTGAAGCCGACCTGGCGGTACACGCCCAGCGCCTCGAAGCCCACGGACTCGTGCAGCGCCACGCTGGCCTGGTTGGGCAGGGCAATGCCGGCGAATGCCTGGCAGTAGCCGAGCCCGACGAGGATGCGCTTGAGCTCGCCATACAGCCGCTTGCCGGTGCCCTGCCCCCGCGCGTCCTCGCGGATGTAGGCCGTGGTATCCACAGACCACTGGTAGGCCGAGCGCTCGCGGTGCTTGCTGGCATACACGTAGCCGTTGACCCGGCCCTGCGCGTCTTCGCTGACCAGCCAGGGCAAGGTCTGCAGGGTCTGGGCGATGCGCTCGCGCATCTGCTCCACGGTGGGCACCTCCAGCTCGAACGAGATGCTGGTGTGCTGCACGATGGGCGCATAGATGGCGGTGATGGCGTCAGCGTCGGTGGGTGTGGCGGTGCGGATGGTCATGGGTCAGCGTCTGTTGGTACAGGGTGAAGAAAGAGCACGGCGCTGTTCAGCAGCACGGCCCCGCGTCCTTGGGCGGGCGCGGCAAGGTGCAGCAAGGCACGGCCTGGTCTTGCCGCAGCGCCTTCATGAGCAACTGCAGCGACTTCTCGACGGCGGCGCGGTCGCGCTCGCTCAGGCACCCGAGCAACTGCGCCGCGTGGGCGTCCAGGGTGGTGTTCAGTTCGCAGACCCTGCCCTCCCCCTCGGCGGTGAGCGTGACCAGCCAGCTGCGGGCATCCGCCGGGTTGGGCTCCTTGGTCACCAGGCCGCGCGCGGCCATGGCCTCCACCGCGCGCGAGACCCAGCTCTTTTCCAGGCTCACGCGCGCGCCGAGCTCGGACAGTGGCAAGGGCCCTGAGCGCCCCAGCTCGGTCAGCAGGTGGCACTGCGTGTTGGTGGTGTGGCTGCACTCGGCCACCACGCGCTGGGCCCGCGTGTACATGCGGGCGACTTCGCGCAGCAGGCTTCCTGAATTAGCGGCTGTCATTTGAGTGTGTATAGCAACTAAATGGCTGCAGATTAGGAGATGTTCATTTCGTTGTCAATAGCAACTACATGGAGCAGCCAGCCCCTTGCGGGGTGGGCCGTCAGATGGACGCCTGGTTGACCCGGCGCATCAGCGCCTCGCCCGACTCCTTGCGCTCGCTGTAGCGGTCCACCAGGTACGGCGACACGTCGCGCGTGAGCAGGGTGAACTTCATGAGTTCTTCCATCACGTCCACGATGCGGTCGTAGTAGGCCGAGGGCTTCATGCGGTTGTCGTCGCCGAACTCCTGGAAGGCCTTGGCCACCGAGGACTGGTTGGGGATGGTGAGCATGCGCATCCAGCGGCCGAGCACGCGCATCTGGTTGACCGCATTGAACGACTGCGAGCCGCCGCACACCTGCATCACCGCCAGGGTCTTGCCCTGCGTGGGACGCACGGCCCCCTGGGCCAGCGGGATCCAGTCGATCTGGGTCTTGAGGATGCCGGTCATGGCGCCGTGGCGTTCGGGCGAGCACCAGACCATGCCCTCGGACCAGGCGGCCAGGGTGCGCAGCTCCACGACCTTGGGGTGCGCGTCCGGCGCGCCGTCAGCCAGCGGCAGGCCCTCGGGGTTGAAGATCTTCACCTCGGCCCCCAGCGCCGTGAGGATGCGTGCGCCCTCTTCGGTGGCCAGGCGGCTGAAGGAGCGCTCACGCAGGGAGCCGTAGAGCATGAGGATGCGCGCGGGATGTGTGGACACCAGCGCAGCAGACAAACGCGCGGCGTCGGGCACCTGCAGCAGGTGGGCGTCGATGTGGGGCAGGTCAGAAAGCATGGGGCAGGCCGTGGTGCGGTAATGGTGGTTGCTCAGCTGTGTGCGATTCGGTTCAGCTGGGTCTGCAGGTCGGCGTCGCTCAGGTCGGCCAGGGGCAGCTCCAGCAATTGCAGCATGCGGTAGCCGATGGCCTGGCGGGTGATCTCGAAGGCCTGGCGTTTGCCTTCATCGCCGCCCTGGGCATTGGAGGGGTCGGGGTAGCCCCAGTGCATCTGGATGGGCGTGCCCGGCCAGTACGGGCAGACCTCACTGGCCGCGCTGTCGCAGACGGTGATGACGATGCGCATCACCGGCGCCTCGGCGGCGGTGAACTCGTCCCAGCTCTTGCTGCGAAAGGCGTCCGTCCTGACGCCCGCACTGGCCAGCGCTTCGAGCGCCAGGGGGTTGATGCGGCCGCTCGGTGCGCTGCCGGCGCTGTGGGCCTGCACGTCCAGGCCGCGGACCTTGGCCAGGTGGTTGAGCATGCCTTCGGCCAGCACGCTGCGCGCGGAGTTGTGCGTGCACAGGATGAGGATGTGGGTGGTCATGGTCGTGGAAAGGAATGAAAAAGTGAGGGGGCCGGGGTGGGGTTCACGCCTGCCCGATGTCCTGGATCTGGCGCTTGATCGCCAGGGCGTCGAGCTTCTCCAGGGGCAGCGCCAGCAGCAGCTCGATGCGCCGCTTGAGGATCAGCGCCGTGTCGCGGAAGGCCTTGTCCACCGCTTCGGGCGTGCCCTCGGCGGCCGATGGGTCGGGCACGCCCCAGTGCGCGCTCATGGGCTGGCCCGGCCAGATGGGGCAGACCTCGCCGGCGGCGTTGTCGCAGACGGTGAACACGAAGTCCATCTCGGGCGCGCCGGCCTGGGCAAACTCGTCCCAGTTCTTGCTGCGCGCGCCGGTGGCGGGCACATGCAGGCGCTCCAGCGTGGCCAGGGCCAGCGGGTTGACGGTGCCGCTGGGAAAGCTGCCGGCCGAGTGCCCTCGAAAGCGCCCTCCTCCGAAATGGTTCAGCAAGGCTTCGGCCAGGATGGAACGGGCAGAGTTCTGCGTGCAGATGAAGAGCACGTTGTAGGTTTTTTCGGTCATGGGGAAAGACTCCAGGAAGTGATGACGGCGGCAGGTTGCACATTTGATTTCAACATTTCATTAAATATTGAAATAATGACCATGGAACGACAGGCAATGGATCGGCCTGTCAGGCCGCTGCAGTGGCCTTGGGGCGCTTCTTGCCAACGGCCGAAGCTGGCGCGCAGCCAGCCTTGACGGGCAGCTCGGCGCACAGTTCAGGCTTGCCCGCGCAGCACTCTTCGGTCAGGTAGCCGATCAGCTCCGCCATCAGCGCCAGGTTGGCCCGGTAGCGCTGGTAGCGGCCCTCCTGCTCCACGGTGAGCAGCGAGGCGTGCGTCATGCCCTTGAGGTGAAAGGACAGGTTGGTGGGCGGCACGTCCAGCGCCGCCGAGATCTCGCCGGCCACCATGCCGCCGGGCCCCTGCCGCACGAGCAGGCGGAACACGTCGAGCCGCACGGGGGAGGACAGCGATTCGAAGACGGCGGTGGCGGCGGTTTTTTGCACGGACTGACTATACAAGAGCGGTTGGGTTGCGCAGAAGGCCCAGGGATCAAGCGACCCGGCGGCCCTGCGCGTCGATGACCAGTTCGCCATCTTCCTTGGCGAAGGGGCCTGGCAGCGCGGGCAGCAGGTCCAGCACCGCCTCGGAGGGGCGGCACAGCCGGGTGCCGGCGGGCGTCACGACGATGGGCCGGTTGATGAGGATCGGGTGGGCGAGCATGGCGTCGAGCAGTTGCTCATCGGACAGCGCAGGGTCTTGCAGGCCCAACTCGTCGTACGGCGTGCCCTTTTGCCGCAGCAGCGCGCGCACGGGGATGCCCATGGCGGCGATCAGCTCGGTGAGCTTTTCGCGGCTGGGCGGCGTCTTGAGGTATTCGACGACGGTGGGCTCGATGCCGGCGTGGCGGATCATCGCGAGCACGTTGCGCGACGTTCCACAGGCCGGGTTGTGGAAGATGGTGGTGTCGATGGAGGCTTGCATGGCATCAATAATACAACTATTATTGAACTATTCAAGCAACCGCAAACTTCCTGCACCCGCAGATGCTTGCGGCCCCCTCCCCCTCTCCCCCTTTTGAAAAGAGAAAACAGATGCTTGTGGCTCTGTCGATATTTGTCGCCACCATCGCGCTGGTCATCTGGCAGCCGCGCGGGCTGGGCATCGGCTGGAGCGCCAGCGCGGGCGCCGCCGTGGCGCTGCTCACCGGCGTCGTGCAGCTGTCCGACATCGCCGTGGTCTGGCAGATCGTGTGGAACGCCACGGCCGCCTTCATCGCCATCATCATCGTCAGCCTGCTGCTCGACGAGGCGGGCTTCTTCGAGTGGGCGGCCCTGCATGTGGCGCGCTGGGGGCGCGGCAGCGGCCGCATGCTGTTTGCGCTCATCGTGCTGCTGGGCGCGGCCGTGGCAGCGGTGTTCGCCAATGACGGCGCGGCACTGATCCTCACCCCCATCGTGATCGCCATGCTCGTGGCCCTGGGTTTCAGCCCCGGCGCCACCCTGGCCTTCGTGATGGCCGCGGGCTTCATTGCCGATGCGGCCAGCCTGCCGCTGGTGGTGTCCAACCTGGTGAACATCGTCTCGGCCGACTTCTTTCGCATCGGGTTCCGCGAATACGCTTCGGTCATGGTGCCGGTGAACATCGCCTCGGTCGCGGCATCGCTGGCCATCTTGCTGCTGTACTTTCGCCGGGAGATTCCGGCAACCTACAACCAGGACCAGCTCAAGCTGCCGGCCGCTGCCATCCGCGACCCGGCCACCTTCAAGACGGGGTGGGTGGTCCTGGTGCTGCTGCTGGTCGGCTTTTTCGGGCTGGAACCGCTGGGTGTGCCGGTCAGCGCCACCGCCGCCGCAGGCGCCGCACTGCTGCTGGCCGTGGCGGGCCGGGGCCACGTGATCAGCACAAAGAAGGTGCTGCGCGAGGCGCCGTGGCAGATCGTCGTCTTCTCGCTGGGCATGTACCTGGTGGTCTACGGGCTGCGCAACCAGGGGCTGACGGCGTACATCAGCCAGTGGCTCAACGCCTTTGCCGGCTACGGCATCTGGGGGGCGGCCATGGGGACCGGTGTGCTGACGGCGGTTCTGTCATCCCTGATGAACAACATGCCCACGGTGCTGGTGGGCGCGCTGTCCATCGATGCCTCTGCCGCCACCGGCGTGATCAAGGAGGCCATGATTTACGCCAATGTCATCGGCAGCGACCTGGGCCCCAAGATCACACCCATTGGCTCGCTGGCCACCCTGCTGTGGCTGCATGTGCTGCAGCGCAAGGGCATCCGCATCGGCTGGGGCTATTATTTCCGCGTGGGGGCGGTGATCACCGTTCCCGTGCTGCTGGTCACCCTGGCGGCGCTGGCGCTGCGGCTTTCGCTCAGGTAGGCCCCAAAAGAGGCGGGCCGGCACCCAGAGGTACCGGCCCGCCGTCAATCAGCCAGGTTCAGGCGATCAATCAATCGCAGCAGCCCAGCATTTCCAGGCAGCACTCGGCCAGCTCCGTGCAGCAGCCGGACTGGGCCATGGCCATGCCTGCCATCGACAGCAAGACAGCGGCCACGCTGAATTTGAAAAGTTGCTTCTTCATTGGAAAACTCCTGAGGGGATTGGATAGAAAAAAGGGAAAACAGGGAACCATCCAAGCTCAATCAGGTGGCCTCCACACCGAGGCATTCCAGGACACCCACTGCGACCGGGCACCCAGGGGCCACGCCGAATCCACGGACATGGCGCTCAAAGGGGTATGCGGGGCCGCCATCAACGGCGTACCACAGGGCTGGCAGCCAGGCATGGCGCAGGCACTGCCGTCATCGCAATCGGACATGCAGCAATGGCCGTACGAGGCAATGCCGGCCGACACCGTCTGGGTCAGGAAAGCACTGCCCAGCAGCAGCAAGCAGATGGCAAGAATTCTACGCACCGTGCGAATGTACCGCAGCGCCCCGGCTTCAGGCGGCGTGCATCATTTGCCCATGCTGGCGCCCGCCTGCTCCACCACCGCCACGCGCCGGCGCAGGCGCTCCGCCGCGTTCTTGTCCCCCGCCGCCTCGGCGCGCTGCACCTGCAGCAGCAGCCAGGCCATGAGCGGGCGGCGCCAGCCCTGGGCGGATGCGGTGTCGGTCGCCGTGGCGATGGCTGCCGGGTCGGCCCGACCGGCCTGCAGCAGCACACCGGCGGCCACCAGGCGCGAGAGCGGGTCTTCAATGGCGGCCAGCGCGGCGCCGCCCGATCCCAGTGTTGCCACGGCTCGCTGGGCCGGGGGCAGCAGCGCCACGTCGGGCGCGGTCAGCGGTTTGCCTGCCAGGTGGTCGGCATAGGCGCGCTCGGGCGGCGCGGCATCCTGGCGCAGCGCCTCGAAGGCGGTGCAGGGCTCCACCACCAGACTGGCCACCTGGGCGGCGCAGCGCAGCAACTCCAGCCGGGCCAGCAGGTCCGGGCGGCCGGTGCGGGCGACCTCGGCGCGGGCACGCTCCCATTCGAGTTTTTCCACACGGGCATTGCCCGAGAGGTAGGCGTCGAGCGCCTTCTGGGCCGAGCCGTGGGCGTTCATCTCCCACTCGGGCTCGGGCGGCTTGCTGGCGCAGCCGACAAGCAAGCTGCCGACCAGGGCAGCGGCAAGCAAACTCCGTACGATGGGCATCGTCTTGTGGATCATGGCAGCTTGATCTCCCGGTCGCGTGCAAACGGCCATTTGCGGTTGATCTCGGTGACCAGGCTGTCGATCTTGCGCAGGTTGCTTTCCACCTCGGCGCGCAGGGCACCCAGGTCGTTGGTGGCCTCGCGGGCATTGGCGCCCACGGCCTGGGCTTCGACCAGCACGGCGTCCACCTTCTTCAGGCTGGTGCGGGTGTCGGCCAGCAGGTCATTGACCTGGCCGACGGCGGCGCGCAGCTCGGGCACCAGCGCATCCTTGTTGCCATCGGCGCCGAAGACCTGGCGGTCGGCGCGCGCCGCCAGGGTATCCAGGCGCGCCAGCAACGTGTTGGTGCGGTCCAGCGTGGTCACGAGCTTCTTCGCGTCGCTCTCGCTGCCCATGAGGGCGCCCAGCACGCCGCCCGGGCCATTCAGGCGCTCGGTCAGTTGCTGCACGTTGGAGAGGGTGCTGCCCAGGGCGGCGTCCTGCGCGGTCAGGTTGTTCAGGTTGCCCAGCAGCTCGCGCGCCGAGGCCATGAGCTGCGGGATCTCGGCCGTGGCATCGCCGCGCAGCACCGGGCGCACCGCGCCATTCTCCAGCGGCGGGTCGGTGAGGATGCCGCTGTAGGCGCGGATGTTGGTGCCGCCCACGATGCCGCGCACCAGGGTGAACACGCTGGAGCTGCGCAGCCAGTGCGCGTCCTTGCTCGGCACCTCGATGGTGATGCGCGCATTGCCCTCGTTGGCCAGCTCGATGCGGCGCACCCGCCCGATGGGAAAGCCCGAGAACGTCATGTCCATGCCCACCACCACACCCTCGGAATCGTCGGCGGTGAGCACCAGGGTCTGCGTGGGCTCGAACACGCCGCGCGCATACATCAGGAACAGGCCCGAGCCGATGATGAGCGCCAGCGTGAACATCAGCAGTGCCGCGGCCTTGATCTCCAGGTAGGCCACGGGGCGCAGCGTCTCCTGCGTGGAGCCTTCGGTCGGCGGCGGTGCCGGAGGTGGAGTGCGGTCGGTCATGGGTGTGTTGTTGTTATGGGTCAGTAGTAGTTGCCCATCAGCGAGGCCACTTCGATCAGCAGCAGCACGGCGAACATGCGCGCCAGGCCGCCCAGTTCCGAATCGGGCTGGCCCCGGCCCTCGGCGTCGTACAGACCGGCGGCCATGGGGATCAGTGCCACGGTGAGGCTGAAGAACAGCGTCTTGAGCGCGAACAAGGTGGTCACGCTGGGGGTGAACACGCGCCCGAACATGCGGGTGTAACCCCCCGCCTCGGCCAGGTTGAAGCCGTACACGCCCAGGTAGCCCATGACCAGCGCCACCACGCAGCTGAGCGCGGCCAGCGTGATGCTGGCGAACACCCCGGCCACCACGCGTGGCAGCAGCTCCACGCGCACCGGGTCCGAACCCTGGCGGCGCAGCTCGTCGAAACGCCCCGACTGGCGCAGCAGGGCCAGTTGCGTGCCGTTGGGAATGGTGGCACGCATGGCCACGAAGAGTGCG
Organism: Acidovorax sp. AC410; assembly: GCF_979253235.1. Lineage (NCBI taxonomy): Bacteria > Pseudomonadati > Pseudomonadota > Betaproteobacteria > Burkholderiales > Comamonadaceae > Acidovorax > Acidovorax sp. AC410. The sequence goes on along the minus strand of NZ_CEEDCG010000001.1, from coordinate 5,336,878 downwards.
GCGGTGAGCGGGATCAGCTCCAGCACCAGCACGCGGATCACCATCTCCATGGCGTAGCGCGAGAGCCCGTAGCTGAGCGCCGTGACCACCACGATGCGCGTGAGCACCAGGCTGATCAGCGCCGCCAGCACCGTGAAGCCCAGCAGCACTGGCGCCGTGTCCAGGTACAGATGGCGCGCCAGCGAGCGGCGCGTGGCGCGCCCGTAGCTCGACGGCGAGAGCACCAGCACCAGCACCACCGCCCCCAGGTACAGGATGCGCCACCACGCCACGGCCCAGCGGCGCACCGTGCTCCAGGCACGATCAGGCAGGGACAGGCCGGGCAGGCGGTTGATCATGGCGGACATGATAGCGGCGGGGGTACCACTTCCCAAGGAGAAGGCCCGCGCCAGCTATCGGGCATTTGCATCGCCTACCGCTTGTGTGGCATGACTGGGCAGCTACACATTGCATAGCAGACGATACATGCGCTCACACCCTGCCTATTTGCGGGCGTTGTGCTGCACCACCGGCACGCGCCCCACGTAGCGCCCGCGTGGGCGGATCACCTGCGCCACGCCGCGCTGCTCCAGGCTGTGGGCCAGCAGCCCCACGCTGCGCGCGGTGGCGAACAGGGCAAACGCCGCGTCGGCCGGCAGGCGGTAGTGCGCGACCAGCGCGGCCAGGGCCACGTCGATATTGGGCTGCAGGCCGGTGAGCTCGGTCGCCTTGTGGATGAAGCGCGCAATCACCTCGGGCGGCTCGAACATCGCGAGCAAGGCCGCCGCGCGCGGATCGCCATCGGGGTAGATGTGGTGGCCGAAGCCGGCCAGCGGCAGGCCGGTGGACAGGTAGTGGGCCAGCACCTTGTCTTCGCCCAGCCGCTCCACCTCGCTGAACAACGCCTGCACGCGGCCCGAGGCATCGCCGTGCAGGGGCCCCGACAGCGTGCTCAGCCCCGCCAGCACGCAGGCCGGCAGCGAGGCGCCGGTGGACGCCGCGATGCGCGTGGCAAAGGCCGAGCTCGTGAGCTCATGGTCGGCCAGCAGCACCAGCGCCGTGCGCAGCAGCTCGGCCACCGGGGCGCGCTGCTTCCAGCCCTTGGCAAAGCGCAGGTGCAGCGGGCCCTTGCCGGGCTGGGCGCCGAAGGCATTGGCCAGTTGGCCCACCAGGGCCTGGCCCTCGGCATGCAGCACGCGCGTGAGCCGCCCGCTGGTGGAATGCCCCGTGGCGGCCAGCCCGGCGAGCACCGTGAACGCGGCGCCCCGCCCCGGCGTCGCGGTGTCGGCCGGCGCATCGCAGGCAAAGTCCACCGCCTGCTCTGCCGCCCACAGCAGCTGGGCCGCGTCTTCGAGCGTGGCGGTGCGCGCCAGCACGATGGCGTCTTCACCCCGGTAGTGGGGGCGCTCGCGGAAGAAGGCCGACAGCGCGGTGGGGATGCTGGGCTCAGAGCCGAACAAGGTGTTGGTGGCCAGCGTCTCGCGCTTGCTGCCGGCCTTCTTGCGCCGGGCCAGGCCGCTCAGGTCCTCGGCGCGGTACAGGCTCTTGCGCGTGTCGGCCGGGTCGGGCATGACCTCGAGCTTGCCCCGGCTCACATAGGCATAGATGGTCTGCGGTTGCACGCCGAGGAGCTGGCAGGCCTCGGTCATCGAAATCCAGGAAGCCATGGTGGTGGTGGTCGTTGAGGTCTATACATTGATTTTACACGTCAAGATTGACCACGGCATCAACACAAAACTACGATGCCTTCCATTCCAACGTGTTTCCGCATACCGACATGACAAAGCCCCAGGTTCTGCAACTCAACCCCATCCTGATCCCGTCGGTGAACGACGCGCTCGCCTCGCTGTACACGGTGCACAAATACTTCGAGATGGCCGATGGCGCGGCATGGCTGCGCGCGCACGGTGCCGGCATCGGCGCAGTGATCACCGGCGGGCACACGGGCATCTCGCGCGCCATGCTGGAGCAGTTGCCCGCCCTCAAGGTGGTGGCCGTCAACGGCGTGGGCACCGACGCGGTGGACCTGGCCTACTGCCGTGGCCGCGCCCTGCCCGTCACCGCCACGCTGGGCGCGCTGACCGAGGACGTGGCCGACCTGGCCATCGGCCTCCTGATCGCCGTCTGCCGCAACATCTGCACCGGCGACCGCTTCGTGCGCGACGGCCAGTGGGAGCAGTTTCCGCAGCCCGGCGCCATCCCGCTGGCGCGGCGCTTTTCCGGCATGCGCGTGGGCATCGTCGGCATGGGGCGGGTGGGCCGCGCTGTGGCCACCCGGGCCGCCGCCTTCGGCTGCCCCATCGCCTACACCGATCTGCGCGCCATGAGCGATGTGGCGCACCGTTTCGTGCCCACCCTGCTGGACCTGGCGCGCGAGTCCGACGCACTGGTGCTCTGCGCTGCGGCCGACAGCGCCGAGGGCATCGTCGATGCGGCCGTGCTCGATGCGCTGGGCGCGCAGGGCTACCTGGTCAACGTAGCGCGTGGCCGCCTGGTCAACGAGGCCGACCTCGCGGCAGCCATCAGTGCGGGCCAGATCGCCGGCGCAGGGCTGGATGTGTTCGTGGACGAGCCGCGCGTGCCCCTGGCGCTGCGCCAAAGCGAGCGCACCGTGCTGCAGGCCCATCGCGCCAGCGCCACCTGGGAGACGCGTGCGGCCATGGGCCAGATGGTGCTGGACAGCGTGGCCCAGGCGCTGGCCGGCGAGCGGCCGGCAATGAGCCTGACCACATGAACTGAGCCTGGCGGTACCCGCCGCTTCCCCTTCCCCAAAAAACACAACGGAGACAGACACCGCCATGACGTCCACACGACGACGCTTCGCCTTCACCCTGGCCATCGCCTTCGGCGCCACGGCCCTGGCGGCATCCACCGCCTTTGCGCAGGCCTATCCCAACCGCCCGGTGACCCTGGTCGTGCCCTTCCCGCCCGGGGGCGGCACCGACACCGGAGGCCGTGTCATCGCAGAGCAGTTGGCCCGGCGCTGGGGCCAGCCCGTGGTGGTGGAGAACAAGGGCGGCGCGGCCGGGCAGATCGGTGCCGACTACGTGGCCAAGTCCAGGGCCGACGGCTACACCCTGCTCCTGGGCAACATCGGCACGCAGGCCATCAACCCCTCGCTGTACGCCAAACTGCCTTACGACGCGGACAAAGCCTTCGCCCCCATCTCGCTGGTGGCCGAGCTGCCGCTGGCGATGATGGTCAACCCGGCCGTGGCGGCGAAGACACCGGCCGAATTCATCGCCCTGGCCAAGGCGCAGCCGGGCAAGCTGAGCTACAGCAGCTCGGGGGCCGGCGGCGCGCCGCACCTGGCGGCCGAGATGTTCAAGGACCAGACGGGCACCTTCATCCTGCACGTACCGTACCGTGGCGGCGGCCCTGCGATTGCCGACCTGCTGGCAGGGCATGTGCAACTCTCCTTCATGACCGCGCTGGAGGCCTCGGGCCACATCAAGGCCGGCAAGCTGCGCGCCCTGGCCGTCACCGGCGACAAGCGCCTGCCTGCACTGCCCGAGGTGCCCACACTGGGCGAAGGCGCGCTGCCGGGCTTCAATGCCATCTCGTGGATCGGCCTGCTGGCCCCTGCAGGCACGCCGCCCGAGGTGGTGGACAGGATCTCGGCCGATGTGCGTGCCGTGCTCGCGGACGAAGCCGTGAGAGCCCGCTTTGCCGGCCTGGGCGGCGTGCCGCGTGCCACCTCGCCGCAGGAGTTCGGCAAGCTGATCGCGGCCGACAGGGCGCGCTACGCGCAGATCATCCGCAGCCGCAAGATCACCATCGAGTGAGCCACCATGCCGGACTTCGCGTTCCCTCCACCCGCCGCCACCCCCCTGCCGGTGGCGGGCAGCAGTGCCCTGTTCCCCGTGGGCCGGGTGTTCTGCATCGGCCGCAACTACCGCTGGGCGCCCGATGAACCCCGGCCCGTGCACATGCCCGCCTGGTTCATGAAGCCCGCCAGCGCCGTGGTGCCCGCACAGGGCGTGCTGCCCTACCCCGCGCAAACCCGCGACTTCTGCCACGAGATCGAGCTGGTGGTGGCCATTGGCCGGGGCGGCCGTGACATCGCCCCGGAGCGCGTGGAGGCACAGCACATCTGGGGCTATGCCGCCGGGCTGGACATGACACGGCGCGACCTGCAGCAACAGGCCAAGCAGGCGGGTGGCCCCTGGGAGCCCGCCAAGGCCTTCGACCAATCCGCCCCCTGCACGCCCATCGTGCCCGTTGCGGTGTGTGGCCACCCCCGCCAAGGCGCCATCTGGCTCACGGTGAATGGCCAGGAGCGCCAGCGCGCGGACCTGTCCGGCCTGCTGTGGACGATGCCGGAGCTGGTGGCCATGCTGTCGCGCTCGGTCAATCTCGCGCCGGGGGACCTGGTCTACACCGGCACCCCCGCCGGGGTGGGCCCGCTGCAGCCGGGCGATGTGGTGCGCGCGGGCGTGCAGGGCATCGGCGAACTTTCCATGGCGGTGGGCGCAGGCCCATCGCCGATTTCCCCCATTTGACGGAGACAGACCTTGAGCATGAACACCCTTTCACCCCCTCGCATCGCCCTGGTCACCGGGGCGGGCAGCGGCATCGGCCGCACCACCGCGCTTGGCCTGCTGGGCGACGGCTGGACCGTGGTGCTGGCGGGCCGCCGCGCCGAACCACTGCAGGCCCTGGCGGACGAGGCCGCCGCGTGTGGCCAGACGGCCCTGGCCGTGCCCACCGACGTGAGCAACCCGGCCAGCGTGCAGGCCCTGTTCGACGCCATTGAGCAGCGCTTTGGCCGGCTGGACCTGCTGTTCAACAACGCCGGGGTGAACGCCCCGGCCGTGCCCATGGACGAGCTGCCGCTGGAGAAGTGGCTGAGCGTGCTCAACACCAACGTGGGCGGCGTGTTCCTGTGCGCCCGCGCGGCCTTCGGGCTCATGCGCCGACAGGTGCCGCAGGGCGGGCGCATCATCAACAACGGCTCGATCTCGGCGCACACGCCGCGCCCCTTCACGGCCCCCTACACGCTGAGCAAGCACGCCGTCACGGGCCTGACCAAGGCGCTGGCGCTCGATGGCCGCGCCTTCGGCATCGTGGCCAGCCAGATCGACATCGGCAATGCGCTGACCGAACTGTCCGAGCGCATGACCCGGGGCGTGCTGCAAGCCAACGGCACGGTGGCGCCCGAACCCATGATGGACGCCACCCACGTGGCCGATGCGGTGCGCCACATCGCCGCGCTGCCGCTGTCGGCCAACGTGCTGAACATGACCCTCATGGCCAGCGCCATGCCCTTCGTCGGGCGCGGCTGAGGCCTGGCGACGATTCGATTCCACAAGACACAACGGAGACAAACACCATGCAAACCACATCCACAAGACTCAAGGCGCTGGCCCATACGGCGTTGCTGGCCCTGCTGGCAGCCGCACCACAGCTGGCATCGGCCCAGGCTGCTGCCTACCCCACGCGCGCCATCAAGATCATCGTGCCCGCGCCGCCCGGCGGGGCCATCGACACCATTGCCCGCGTGGTCGGCGACAAGCTCGCTGCGGCGCTGGGCCAAGCGGTCATCGTCGACAACCGCCCCGGCGCGTCGAACAACCTGGGTACCGACGTGCTGGCCAAGGCCGCGCCCGACGGCTACACCATCGGCATCGTGGGCGGCAGCCACAACATCAACAAGTACCTGTTCAAGAACCTGGGCTGGGACCCGGAAAAGAGCTTCGAGCCCATCGTCTACACGCACGAGGTGCCGCTGGTGTTTGCCATGTACCCGCAGATCCCGGCGAAGACGCTGCCCGAGTTCATCGCCTGGATGAAGGCCAATCCCGAGCAGGCCAAGATCGCCACGTCCGGCCGGGGCAGCGCGCAGGAGATGGCGGCCGAGATGTTCCGCATGGCCAGCGGCGCACAGGTGCTGCTGGTGCCCTACAAGGGCTCCTCGGCCGCCCACCCGGACCTGCTGGCCGGGCGCACTGCGCTGTACATCGACACCATCAGCGCCATCCAGGCCCAGGTCAAGGGCGGCAACGTGCGCGCCATCGCGGTTTCCACGCGCAAGCGCACCGCCGCCCTGCCCGATGTGCCCACGGCCGAGGAACAAGGCCTCAAGGGCTACGACGCCAACACCAACGGCGGCTTCCTGGCGCCTGCCGGCACACCCAAGGCCATCGTCGCCCGGCTCAACGCCGAGATCAACGCGGCCTTGAAGCTGCCCGACGTGCGCGCCAAGCTCGAGGCCGCAGGCATCGAGATCCAGGGCGGCACGCCGCAAGACTATGCGGCGCTGATCAAGTCGGACCTGGTGAAGTGGGGCAAGGTGGTCAAGGAGGCGGGGATTCAGCCGGAGTAACCGGAGTGCCGGAGGCCCGCGCGGTCCATCGGGCATTTGCGCAGGGGACGGGACACTCCGCAGTACCGATAAACGCAGGGTAGTCCCCCGCAGGTCGGAGGTAAAACCTGACAACACCGGCCTATTGGGCGCTGCAACCGATGCGCCCTCTGTCGCGATTTCTCGGTTTCAGTGGACTAGGCCACCGGCTCCCAGCGCCCCGTGCGCTCGGACAGCCACAGGGCATCCATCACCCGCGCCTGGGCCACCGCGTCATCAACACCATCGGCCTGCGGCCCCGCTGTGTCGCGTACCCGGCGGGAAAACGCCTCCACCTGCAGCCGGTACTGGTCGCAGGCCGGCAGGGTTTCGACGGTGATGCCGCTGCCATCGAGCTGCCCGCCGTCGTCCACCGCCAAGCGCATCTCGCCGCCCCGCACCGCATTGAAGGGGATGAACAGTTCGATGCGCCCGCGCGTGCCCACTACCTGAACCCTTTGAAACCGGGCGCTCTGCGTCGAGACCGTGAATGCCACCTGCCTGCCGGAGCCAAAATCCAGCAGTGCGCTGGTGAGCCGGTCGGTCCCCAGTTGCGGGTCGCGGTCTACCAGCGAAACGGCGCGCAAAGGCTCGCACTCGAACAGATAGCGCCCCGCCAGAACCGCATAGCAACCAATGTCGAACAGCGCCCCACCGCCGATGCCGGGCTGGTTGCGGATGTTGACCGGATCGTCGTTGAAGTACGAGAAGAACACCTGTACCGCTTGCGGTGTGCCGATGCGCCCCGCGCGCACCAGTTCGCGGGCGCGCAGCCACTGCGGGTGGTTGCGCACCATGAAGGCCTCTTCGATGTGCACGCGGCGACTGGCGGCCCTGAGCAACTCGGCCTCTGCTGCGCTGAGCGCCACCGGCTTCTCGCAAAGCACATGCTTGCCAGCGGCCGCCGCCTGCAGGGTCAGCGGCACATGCAGGTGGTTGGGCAGGGGGTTGTAGATCGCCTCGATGGCCGGGTCGGCCAGCAGTTCTTCGTAGCTCCCGTAGGCCTGGGCAATGTCCAGCGACCGCGCAGCCCCCTCGGCAGCAGACAGGGAGCGCGAAGCGATCGCGCGCAACTCGACCAGCGGGCTGGCGCGCATGGCGGGAATCACATGCTGGATGCCGATCCTGGCGGTACTCAGAACACCCCACACCACGGGTTTCATGGACACTCCCCGTTCACAACGGCGGGTCAAAGATAGCTGTTGAGCAGATTCTCGAGCAGCTCCTGCCGCCCGGAAACCGGCCGCGTGTCCTGGTTGCGCTGCAGCGCACGGGCTGCCACCTCGTCCAGCCCCAGCCGGCCGGCCAGCAGGTCCTGGCCAAACGCATCACCCCAGCCGGCGTAGCGGGCATCGACATGGCGGGCCAGGCGCCCGTCGGTGACCATTTTCTCGGCAATCAGCAGCGCCCGGGCCGAGACGTCCATGCCGCCGATGTGGCCGTGGAACATGTCCTCGGCGTCCAGGGACTGGCGCCGCACCTTGGCATCGAAGTTCAGCCCCCCCGTGGTGAAACCGCCGGCCTGAAGGATCAGGTACAGGGCCAGGGCCGTCTCGGGGATGTTGTTGGGGAACTGGTCAGTGTCCCAGCCGCACTGCATGTCGCCGCGGTTCATGTCGATCGAGCCGAAGATGCCCAGGTCGATGGCGGTGGCGATCTCGTGCTCGAAGCTGTGGCCCGACAGCGTGGCGTGGTTGGCCTCGATGTTGACCTTGATCTCCTTGTCCAGCCCATAGCGGGCCAGGAAGCCATAGACCGTGGCGGTGTCAAAGTCGTACTGGTGCTTGGAGGGTTCACGCGGCTTGGGCTCGATCAGGATCGTTCCCTTGAAGCCGATCTTGTGCTTGTACTCCACCACCATGTTCAAAAAGCGGCCCATCTGGTCCAGCTCATGGCCCACGCGGGTGTTGAGCAGGGTCTCATAGCCCTCGCGGCCACCCCACAGCACATAGTTCTCCCCGCCGAGCTTGAGTGTCGCGTCCATCGCCTCTTTCACCTGCAGGGCGGCCAGGGCAAAGATTTCGGGGTCGGGGTTGGTCGAGGCGCCGGACATGAAGCGGCGGTGGCTGAACAGGTTGGCCGTTCCCCACAGCAGCTTCATGCCCGTCTCGGCCTGCTTGGCCTGCAGCACATCGACCATCTCGTGCAGGTGGTTCACGCTTTCGCGGGGTGTGCTGCCCTCGGGCGCCACGTCGCGGTCGTGAAAGCAGTAGTACGGCGCGCCCAGGCGAACAAAGAAGTCAAACGCCGCATCGGCCTTCAGGCGCGCCGCGGCCATCGGGTCGGCCGTGCGCTGCCAAGGACGCTCGAAGGTGCCGTCGTAGCCGAAAGGGTCAAACCCGTTCCAGCAGAAGCTGTGCCAGTAGCAGACGGCAAAACGCAGGTGCTCCTCCATGCGCTTGCCCAGCACCAGGCGGTCTTTGTCGTACCACTTGAAGGCCAGCGGGTTGGAAGACTCAGGGCCTTCGTAGGCGATGGGGGCAATGTCGGAAAAATAGGTGCTCATGGGTTTCTCGGCTAAGGACGTCAGGGCCTGCGGTACAGGCTGCGGAACAGGGCGTGGCGAGGCGCCAGCAGCGCGCTCTCGCCCGGGTCGGGCTGGTAGACGGTGTCCACGGGGGGAGGCAGGCAGGTAGAGGCCATCGGGGCCCCCGCGCTCAGGGCGCCCAGGCGGGCGGCGCCCAGGGCGCCGCCGACGGCCGAACCACCGTGGGTGACGATCTCCACATCGAGCGCGCTGGCCAGCATCTGGGCCCAGAAGGCGCTGCGGGCGCCGCCGCCCACCAGCGACAGGCGCGTGACCTCGCTGCCAGTGGCGTTCAATGCGGCCAGGCCATCGCGCAAGCCAAAGCTCACGCCTTCAATGACCGCGTAGCCCAAGCGCGCGGCATCGGTATCGAAGTCCAGGCCGTGGAAGCTGCCCCGCACATTGGCGTCGTTGTGGGGCGTGCGCTCGCCGCTCAGGTACGGCAGGAACAGTGGCGCGGCCTCTCGGCCCGCAGCATCCAGCGCCGCCGCGCGTGCCGCCACGTCTGCGACATGGGGCGTGCCCAGCAGCTTCGCGACCCACTGCAGCGCGCTGGCCGCCGCGAGCATCACACTCATCTGGTGCCAGCGGCCGGGCACGGCATGGCAGAACGCATGCGTGGCGCTGGCGGCATTGGGCTGGTAAGTGGGCGTGACCACGAACAGCACGCCGCTGGTGCCCAGCGACAGGAACCCCTGGCCTGGCTGCACCGCGCCCATGCCCACGGCGCTGGCCGCGTTGTCGCCCGCACCACCCGCCACCACGGTGCCAGTCCGCAGGCCCAGCGACTGCGCGACCTCGGCCCGCAGCCGCCCGCTGACCTCGCTGCCTTCAACGAGCCGGGGCATGTGCCGGCGCGAAAGGCCAGTCAACGCCAGAAGGGGCTCGGACCAGTCACGGCGCTGCACATCAAGCCAGAGCGTGCCGCTGGCGTCCGACATGTCGCTGGCGTGTTCCCCTGTGAGCATCAGGCGCACATAGTCCTTGGGCAGCAACACCTTGGCCACGCGCCGGAACACCTCGGGCTCGTGGCGCGCGACCCAGCGCAGCTTGGGCGCGGTGAAGCCCGGCATCGCGAGGCTGCCGCCCAGATCGCTCAGGGCCGCAAGCTCGTGCATCATCTCGCTGCACTCTGCGGCGCTGCGCGTGTCGTTCCAGAGGATCGCGGGCCGCAATACGCGGTCTTGCGCATCCAGCAGCACGGCGCCATGCATCTGGCCCGAGAGGCCGATGGCTTGCGCCGCCGCATACTCGCCCGGGTGCGCCGCCTGCAGGCTGGCCAGGGCCGCCTGCGTGGCGCCCCACCAGTCAGCGGGGTCCTGCTCGCTATGGCCCGGATGGGGCCGCGACACCGTGAGGGCCACGCCCGCCGAGCCCACCACGCGCTGGTCAGGCCCCAGCAGCAGGGCCTTGACTTCGGAGGTGCCAATGTCGATGCCGATGTACATGGGTTGTTGCAATCAATCAGTGAAGGAACTGGGGCGCTGCGTCGCCCCGCCGGTGTTCGGACTCGTCCGGTGGCGCGGTGACCGCAGGCGCATGCATGGGCCGAAGCTCGTGGTGCAGCACCAGTGCGGCCGCGCCGACGGCCGAGGCCAGCAGCCCGTAGCGGGCCGAACGCACCTTGGGCGCGGCCATGCCTGCGCTGGTCGCATAGCCCTGCAGCGTTTCTCGGGCCACGCGCACGATGTCGGGATAGCGCTCGCAAGACGGTCCACCGACGACCAGTGCGCCCGGGTTGAAGGTAGTCCACAGGTTTTGCAGCACCACGCCCAGGTAGACACCGCCGCGCGCTGGCTCGGCCTGCCGTTCCAGCGCGCGGGCGCCAAGGAAGGTTTCGGCACACCCCTTGCGTCCGCAGGAGCACGCCGGTCCGTCGATCTGCACAATGCTGTGGCCGATTTCGCCAGCCATGCCCTGCAGCCCGGTGAACAGGCGGTCGTTGAGCACGATGCCAGCGCCCACGCCCACGCCGCAGGTCACGAAGATCAGCGAATCCGTCGCCTCACCGCCGGCAAACTCGTATTCGCTGAGCGCGGCGGTGTCGGCTTCGTTTTGCACATGCATAACCACCGACGGGCAGCCAGCCTCGGCCAGGGCGCGTGCCATCAGCGGCTGGAAGGCTACATCACGCCAGCCCAGGTTGGGCGCGAAGCGGATGGTGCCGGTGGCCTCGTCGAACGCGCCGGGCACACCGATGCCCATGCCAGAGACCAGCACCGGCCTGGCCGCCAGTTCGCCATGCGCGCGCACCGCCAGGGCCGCAACCTGGCCGCACACCGCTCCAGGCGCGCGGTCGGCCAGGGGCTCCTCGGCCGACCACAGTACCTCGCCCGTGAGCGACACACCCACCACGCGCAGCGACTCGACCCCGATCTCCACGCCCAGCATGGCGCGGCGGCTGCCGTCCAGCTGCAAGGGTGTGGAGGGGCGGCCAAGGCCCTGTGCGGCCGCCAGGCTGGTTTCGGTGATCCAGCCCTCTTCGATCAACTCGCGCACCAGCAGGCTCACCGTCGACTTGGTCAGGCCGCTCTCGCTGGCCAGTTGCGCGCGAGACAGGCCGCCCCGCTGGCGCAGCAACCGCAGGAGCACGCTGCGATTGATCCGTTTGACAAGTTGCTGGTCGCCGGTGGTTTTCATGGTGTGGTCTTCGGAGCGCCGGTTTTCAAAGGCTGTGGGCCTGCGCTTTTCCCTCGGGTTGCTTGCCGGCGATGATCATGCCCAGGACCTCGTCCTCGGTAACCCCCGCGGTGCGGTAGGTGCCCACCAGGCGCCCGTTCTTCATCACCGCCAGGCGGTCGCTGAGCCCGAACACGTCGGGCATGTCGTGGGTGATCAGGAAGATGCCAACGCCCTCGGCCTTGAGCTGGCGCACGAGGTTGCCCACCATCGCGGTTTCCTCAGGACCGAGCGCGGCAGTGGGCTCATCCATGATCAGGATGCGCGCGTTGAAGTAGATGGCGCGCGAGATCGCCACCACCTGGCGCTGGCCGCCCGACAGGCGCCGCACTGGCGTGCGCACGTTGCGAAAGTTCTTGTTCAGGCGCTCGAATACCTTGCGCGCTTCGGCGTCCATGCGGTGGTCGTCCAGCGTGCGCCAGGGTGTGAGCAGCTCACGCCCCAGGAACAGGTTGGCCACTGCGTCCAGGTTGTCGGCCAGCGCCAGCGTCTGGTAGATCGACTCGATGCCGAGGCGCTGGGCATCGACGGGCGTACGGATGTGGGATTTCTGCCCCTGCACCAGCACCTCTCCGCTGTCGATCGGGTAGGCGCCCGCCAGCATCTTCATCAGCGTGGACTTGCCTGCACCGTTGTGCCCCAGCAAGGCGACCACCTCGCCCGGGTGCAGGTTCAGGCTGACATCGTTTACCGCCTTCACGCCGCCAAACGACTTGCCGATGTGGCGCATCTCCACCAGGGGCGCGTTCATGCCGCGTCTCCCGTCAAGCGGCGATAGACCACGTCGAACACCACGGCGGCAATCAGGACCTGGCCGATGATCACGTAGCGCAGGCCAATCGAGATGTCCAGCAGCAACAGGCCGCTGTCGATGCTTTGCATGATGAGCGCGCCCAGCACCGATCCCAGAATGGAACCACTGCCGCCGGAGAGCGCCGTGCCGCCGATCACGGCCGCAGCGATCACAAACAGCTCCATGCCGGTGCCCAGTGAATTGGTCCCCGCGTTCAGCCGTGCAATCGAGACCATGGCCGCGATGGTGATGAGAACCCCCATCAGAGCAAACAGCATCAGGGTGACGCGACGCACCGGAATACCGACCAGCGCGGCGGCCTCCGGGTTGCCCCCCATGGCAAACACATAGCGGCCAAAACGTGTGCGGCGCACGATGAACGACAGCACCACGGCCACGCCGCCCCAGATCAGTACGGGGATCGGCACGCCCTGGGGCGCGTCCTTGGTGGGGATCTGGTAGGCGTTCATCGTGGCGACAAAAGCCACGGCAATCAACGCTGGCACGGCGGCCACCAGAGCATCCAGCCACAGCGGCGGGCTGGGCACACCATACGCAGCCTTGGCCCGGCGCCGCAGCCAGGTCTTGACCCCCATGGCCACGACCAGCGCCAGCGCCAGCCACCAGCTGGCCTGCACGCCGATGGCGCCATCAAAACCACCGCCCAGCCTTTGAAAGAATGCGTCGCTGACCGGTTGGGTCTTGCCATCGGCCACCAGAAAGGCCGCGCCGCGAAACGACATCAGCCCACCCAGCGTGACCACGAAAGACGGCACCCCCAGCATTGCCGTGAGCGCACCCTGGTAAAGCGATACGCCGATGGCGACGGCCAGCCCGGCGAGGGACGCCTCGACCCAGTGCCAGCCGGCGGTGTACATCAGCGTGGCGATCAGCACACCCACAAACCCCATGACGGAGCCGACCGACAGATCGATGTGGCGTGCGACGATGACCAGCACCACCACCGTGGCCACGATGCCGACCACCGCGGTCTGCTGGGCAATGTTGTAGAGATTCTCGGGCGACAGGAACAGGCCGCCGGAGAGGATGTTGAACACGATGGCCGTGGCCACCAGGACCACCCCCATCAGCACCAGCCGCCAATCGATGGCCAACTGCCTGAGGACATTGGGAACAGGACTCACAAGCGCACTCCACCAGAAACAAAAAAGGACCGCAGGCTAGTGTTCTGTCCCGCAAATAGATGCCAAAAATAAAGCCGATGGATTTCGCGCCAGGGCAAGGCGCAAACCGCAGCGATAGCCGTAGCTATCGCGAGGATTTGCAACGCTGCCCTGGCGTGAAAGACGCGGTTTTATTGGCATCTATTTGCGGGACAGGACACGAGGGGCGGCTCACGGTCCGGGAGCCTTCATCCGTCAGGAAGCCGACGACACCATCATTTGCACGCCTCAGGCCCCTTGGCGGCGTCCACGCCCTTGCACAGGTCGCTCTTCTTGATCCAGCCCGCCTTGACCACGAGGTCCAGGTTTTTTGCCGTGATCGGCACGGGCTTGAGGAACTGCGCCTGCAAGGCCACCTTCTTCTCACCCCCGTTCCAGGTCTGCGCGCCAGCGATCTTCTGGCCCTTGGCCAAGGAGACAGCGGCCGATGCGGCATCGCGGCCCAGGTCGCGTGCATCCTTCCAGACCGACACCGTCTGCGAGCCCTGGGCCACGCGGTTGAGCGCGGCGTGGTCGCCGTCCTGCCCCGACACCGGAATGCCCTTGATGCCCTTGGCCGTCAGCGCCGCCACCACTCCACCGGCGGTGCCATCGTTGGAGGCCACCACGGCATCGATCTTGCCACCGGTCTTGGTGATGATCTGCTCCATGTTCTTTTGCGCCACCTCGGGCTTCCAGCCCTCGGTGTATTCCTCGCCAACGATCTTGATGTCGCCCTTGGTGATGGCCGCCTCGATCACTTCCTGCTGCCCGGCGCGCAGAAAGTTGGCGTTCGGGTCGGTGGGCGAGCCCTTGACCATCACGTAATTGCCCTTGGGCCTGGCTTCGAACACCGCGCGCGCCTGCATGCGGCCCACCTCGACGTTGTCGAAGGTGATGTAGAACACCCCGGCCGCCTCGATCAGGCGGTCATACGCCACCACCGGGATCTTCTGCTGCGCGGCCTTGTTGACGGCCGGCAGGATCGCGTCCTTGTCCATCGCCAGCACGATCAGCACCTTGGCGCCTTTGGCGATCAGCGAATCTACGTCGGAGAGCTGCTTTTCCGGCGATCCGCCCGCATCCGCGCTGATGTAGCTTGCGCCCAGCTTGGCCAGTTGGTCCTTGATGGCCTTCTCGTCGGTCTTCCAGCGCTCTTCCTGGAAGTTGGACCAGCTCACGCCCACGACTTGGGCGAAAGCGCCGACGCTGGCCAAGCCAAGCGCCAGGGCCGTCAACGTTGTTTTCAGTTTCATCTTTGTCTCCGTGATTGGCCTCGTGCGGGCCTTGGTTGCTGAATCTGGCGTTCATGCTTGTCGTGCCGCCTGCCCTCCCGCAGGACCTGTGCGCCCAGCTTGCCCAGGCAGCCTCTTCAGGACATGAAGTCATTTAGTGCGGACGACGAACAAATTATGAAAGCCCCAGTTTGTGCAATACATCGGGACAAACCCGACATAGTTTGATCAACGAACTTATAACGAGTTGACGGGTGGCCCAGGGCAAGGCCTGTTCAGGGTTGCCCTGCCCAGGCGCAGCAAGTTCATCCAGGGGGATCAAAGATCGGTGGTCCCACCCGTCGAGAACGTGGGGCTGGCACTTCGACCCGTTCAGGGGACCACGGGTGCTGGGTAACCGGTGTGGCCCGGGGCCGCCTTGCGGCCCGGTTCTTCATCGAAGGCAACCGGGACGGCCGATTGGCCGGGATGGCACCCGGCGAAACGCCGGTCCGGCATCCCGAACCAGTCGCGCAAGCTCCTCGCGCCGCAGGAGACCCGCGCCACGGCACAGAGCCGCAACTGGATTGGGGCAGTTCAGGCCGCCTGCGGCAGGTAGCTCGGCCGGGGCGCCGTCAGCCCGATCTTGATGTGCTGGGTGAGTTCATCGGCCAGCACCTCGTCCAGACCCAATTCCAGGCCGTTCAACGCGCGCTTGACGATCTGCTCGGGGCTGGTCTTGGGCACGTCGAAGCCGCGCGTGAGGTCGGTATCGACATAGGCCATGTGCAGGCCCAGTACCTGCGTCTTCTGCCCCGCCAGCTCGTTGCGCAGGGCATTGGTCAGCGACCAGGCCGCCGATTTGCTGGCCGAGTAGGCGGCCAGCTCGCCACCATTCACCCAGGAAGCGACCGACAGCACGTTGAGCAAGGCACCGCCGCCGTTGGCCGACAGGATGGGCGCGAAGGCCTGGCTCACGCGCAGCACGCCGAAGAAGTTGGTCTCGAAGATGCGCCGCGCGAGCTCTTCGCTGTCGGGCGCCAGAAAGCCGCCGGGCTGGGCGATGCCGGCATTGTTGATGACCAGGGTGACGTCCTGCGCCTGCGCTGCGGCTGCCGCCACCTCGCCCGGGTGGTTGACGTCCAGCCGCAGGGCCTGCACGCCCGCCTGGGGGGTGATGCTGGCAGGATCGCGCGCACCGGCATACACCTTGCGCGCACCGCGGGCAAGCAGCTCACGGGCAAAGGCCAGGCCGATACCGCGATTGGCACCGGTGATGAGGACAACAGCGTTTTCGATTTTCATGGGAACTCCGTGGATGGATGCGGAACGACTTACTTGAGCTGGATGACTACCTTGCCTTTGGCACGACCGGACTCGACATACGCCAGCGCCTCGTTGGTAGCGTCGAACGGGAACACCTTGTCGATCACCGGGCGGATGGTTCCGGTGTCGATGAGGCGGGTGATCTCCCGCAGTTGCCCGCCATCGGCCCGCATGAAGAGGAAGGAATAGTCGACGCCCAGGCCTTTCGCCCGCCGCCGCACGCCGGCGCTGATCAAGCGCAGCAGCAGCCGCACGATGCCAGGCGCCTTGCTGCCCTTGGCGAATGCCGGGTCCGGCGGGCCGGAGATGGAAATGAGCTTGCCGCCCGGCTTGAGCACGCGCAGGGATTTTTCGAGCGCCTTGCCATCCTGGCTGTGCAGAACGAGGTCATAGCCGCGCAGCAAGGCTTCAAAGTCCTGCGTGCGGTAGTCGATGGCGAGGTCGGCGCCCAGGCTTTTCATGGCCGATGCACTGGCTGCGCCGGCTGTCGTCGCAACGCTGGCGCCCAGGTGTTTGGCCAACTGGATGGCGAAGGTGCCCACACCCCCGGAGCCCGCCTGGATGAAGACCTTCTGCCCGCGCTGGAGCCCGCCCCGCTCCACCAGGGCCTGCCATGCCGTGAGCCCCACCAGGGGGATGGAAGCGGCCTCCACCATGGACAGGCCTGCGGGCTTGGGTGCCAGTGAAGATTCCTTGACCGGCACGAATTCGGCGAAGGTGCCGATGCGGAAATCATCGGCCCGGGCATAGACCTCGTCGCCGATCTTGAACTGGCGCACCTGCGGGCCGACCTCCACCACCACCCCAGCCACGTCGTGGCCCAGGACCAGCGGCAGGCGGTAAGGCAGGATGGGTTTGAACTCTCCGTTGCGGATCTTGGCGTCCAGCAGGTTCACGCCTGCCGCATGCACCTCCACCAGCACCTCGTCGGCGCGCAGTTGCGGCCGGGGCACTTCGGCCAAGCGCAATGCGCGCTGTTTGCCGTAGCGCTCAAGAAGGAAGGCTTTCATGGTGTGTCCTTGCGGGTTGGCGTATTTCGAATGATGATCATCATATTAAATGACAAAAAAAGGCGCACGGCCTGCACGTGCGGTTCAGGGCGCGGAAGGCGCCAGATGCTTGAGCGCAGCTTCGCGCAGCCCATCCGACAGGGCGGGCTCGTCCACCGCACGCGCCAGCAGCAAGGCCCCGACCATGGTGGCCACGGTGACCAGCGCGCGCTCGTGGGCGGCAGGCTGCCCCCAGTCCGGTGACTGGCGGGCGATCAGATCGACCACTTCCTTGATATGCCGGGTGGCGACCCGCCGCACCTCGGGCGCCTGGCGCACGGTTTCGGAGCCCAGCGCGGCCAGGGGGCACCCGAGCTCCACCTGTTCCACATGCCCTCGGGAGAGGTAGCTGGCGAGCATGGACGCCAGGGCCGCGCCCGGCGGCACGCTGGCCACCACGTTGGCGGCAGCGGCTGCGGACTCCGCACATGCCTTCGCCGCAGCTTCGGCCAGCATGGCCTCTCGGGAATCGAAGTGCGCGTAGAAGGCGCCATGCGTGAGGCCCGCCTCCTTCATGATGTCCGCAACCCCCGTGCCGTCGTAGCCACTGCGGCGAATGGCGCGCGCCGCCACGGACACGATGCGCTCGTGCGTGGCCTCCTTGGCAGCGCTTCTGGCAGTGGTCTTGCTATTTCGCATGATAAGTATCATACAACTTTAGCGCGCAGCGTGCACGGCGGCCTGCCCCCACATGCGGACCAAGAGGCGCCTGTTCGCCATGAGTACCTGCCTGACGCCCTGGGACCTGCACCTGTCATCATGGCCATCGTGCACTGGGGTGACGTGCACATGGCGGGCCAGGCCGGCCGCCCCCTGCTGCACCGGCACACCGGCTGCGGCCACCTGTTCGACCCGGTCACCACCTGCTCGGAATGCCAGGCGGAACTGCGCGCCAGGGATGTGTCCGTGGAGAGAGGGCCTGGGGCGTTTCCGATGGTGTGAGGGTGGGGAGCTTGGCGCTCCAGCGATCCACCAAAGGCGGACATTGCCGGGATAGCCATACCCACGGAATCTCCGACCGCTTGGCCCATCCCTGTAGCAAACAGTTGCTACCTGAGGAACGACCAGCACACTCCAAAGCCAGGCGGATGCGATAGCCTTTGCGCACCATTAAAAATCACCCTGGGAGTTTGGAGATGCCTGTGCAGATGACCGGCGCAGAGACTACCGTGAGCATGCTGAGCCGTTTGCTGCTGGAACGGCCGCTGTGGTACGGGCCGCATTCGTATGGCTACTGGCTGGTTGAAGCCGAGGCGAAGGGGGCCAATGCGATAGCGCTGAAGTTCGGTAGTGTCTATGCCCCCATGTCTGAAGCGCAGATGTCGGCCATGCTGCTGCAGAAGATGGGCCTGTTGCCCAACCCCGGCCTGCAGACAGCGCTGGCGGACTACCTGGCCTCGGTGGGAAAGGCCAATCTGGGCATCGTCGCGCTGCAGCTGGGGCAAATGCTGTCGGGCCTGGAGGGCGCCACGGGCGACCTGGCCATCTACGCGGCAGCGGCAGTGCGCTGGAACGACAAGATCGCGGCGTCGCACGCTTTCTCCACCAACCCTGCCAACCTCGGCAGCTTCCCATTTGAAAGCTTCCCGACGGGCACAGGCGCCACGTTCGAGCTGACCCGCGATGCCGACACGCTGAGGGGCACGCCGTATGAGGACGTTTTCCTGGCCATGACCCCTGGCCAACTGGGTTCGGGCGACACCATCCATGGCTACGGCAGCAGCCCCAAGGGCGACACGCTCAAGGCCACACTGGCCGCCGGCGAGAAGGTGGTGCCCACCTTGCGCGGCATCGGGTCCGTGTTCATCACCGCGAGCGCAGGGGCGCAATTCGGCGCCGAGAAATCGCCCGAGATCAGGCAGCTGTGGCTCGACACAGCCCCAGGCGGCAGCGCCATGTTCACCGGGGTGCCCAGCGAAGCGTGGGTGGGCATCCAGAACTCGCAGGCCGGCACGGCGCTCACGGTGCACTTCCAGCCCCCTGCGGACAGGAACGCGCCGGTGAACCTTTCACTGGCCGATGCGACCTGGGCGGACGAGCTCATCGTGCCCGATGTGATCGCCCTGAGCATCACCAGCACGACTGGCGGCGTGGCCGCCACCACGGTCAACAGCGCCCGCATCACCGCCGCCGCGGCCGAGGAGATCACGCTCTCGGGCAACCAGGCCCTTACCACCACCATCACCGGCGCGCATGTGGAGGTGATCAATGCCGCCTACCTCCAGACGCTGGACCTCACGTTCGCCACCACGGGCGCCACGCCCATCGGCATCATTGGCGGCAAGGCGGCCGACCGCATCACCGTGAACGACGCCTCCGGCGGGCGCGCGGCCATCGATGCGGGCGACGGGGCAGACACCGTCGCCATCGGCGCGCGCGCCGCACACAGCATCACCCTGGGCAGCGGCGCCGATGTGCTCGTCCTCAGGGGCCTGGCCGGCCCCACGGCGGTTGCCCTGGGGCTCGAAAGCGTTGCCGCGCTGCGCCGCTCGGCCATCGAGGTGACCGACTTCGCAAGCGGCACCGACCAACTGCGCCTGGCTGCCGCTGCGTCCACGGCCAAGGCCGCACCCAGCACCGAGCAACTGGCCAGCATCGCCGCGTCCGCCTCGCTGCTGGACGCCGCCGCCCTGGCCGCCAATACGGCCGGCGCGAACAAGGCCATTGCCTTTGGCTACGGCGGCGACACCTACATCCTGGTGAACGATGGCACGGCGGCGCTGGGCAGCCAGGATAGCCTGGTCCGGTTGAATGGGGTGTCGGTGGTAAGGGATGGGGATTGGTCGGTGGCGTAGAGCCGCGGCGCAGACCACCCTTCAGACTGGGCGAGCGGGCCGTTGTTGCCCAGGTTTGCTGGGCTCGCTTCATGAACATGAACAATAGGCCCCCATGCCACGCCTCGCTGCCCTTCTTCTCTTCATCCTCCAAATGACCACCTCGTACGCCGGCAACTACTTCCCGCCCGAGTACAAGCGATTCGCCTTCAAGGAGGGTGACCTGCTGGCGAGCAGCCGGGGTGACGGCACCTATGCCGTCAACAAGGTTCTCAGGGTGGACCGCGTGGACGTGAAGAAAGGCGCAACCATCCACATCCAGGGCAAGCCCTTCGTTGCCACGGAAGATGACCACCTGCTGGTCGTGAGCTGCGCCTATGGTGAAGCGCAATTCAAGTCTCTCGACGAAGCCCGCCAGGCAGCGAAGGCGGGGCGTTGGAAAGTCCAGCTCGGGCATGCGCCCAACCGCGCTCCCGGCGCGGCAGCCGGGCAGGTGCTGGTGGGCAACTCACCAGTCACCGAGTCGGAACTGCAGGGCTACCGGCTGTGGAAGGCTGCCTTCGACAAGGGCGAGGCCGGGGTTTTTTAGGGCTGCGGGCCAGCCTTCGCTTCCAGCAGCAACCGGTAGAGGGCAGATGGCCGGCTTTAGAGTGCCCCGCAGCCAAACATAAACGCGAGATGCAGCCCGGCTATTCACCTTGACTTGCGTAGCGCGCGAGTGCACCAAGGCTCTGCTCAGCACCGCTCTCGACGCAAAGCAGCTGCGGCGGTAGCGGCTTCCACGGTCGGTCAGGCGAGCCAAGAGCTCTCCTGCGTGTACTTCGGCAACTGGCGGAGAACTGACCCGGACCGTCCTGGCTTGGCCCTTTTTTGCAGCCAGTTGACCTGATCTGACACGGTCAGCAGCCCCTTTTCCCTTCACCCTATACCGGGAGCACATTGAGCACAGAGAGCACATTGAGCACAAGGAGCACAAGGAGCACCGCAAGTCCTCGCTAACTCCATGAATCTATTCACTTTTTTCTCTCTCAGTCTGCGTAATCACGCAACTCATCAGTTCAAATATCTTAATTTCCTGCAGTCTTGGCCGCACTGTAGTGCGCTATTTTTCGACCAGATGAGTTTTATCTAGCGTATTCACTCGTTGCAATTGCGTGGTACTAGGTGCCAAATTGAGCCATCTTCAGAACCAGAAGGACAATCATGGCAACTCAGAAACAGACCCGTCGCCGCCGCCTCAACATGACCGAGCGAGCGGAAGAGCAAATGAAAATTCAGTTCCCCGGCTACTCGGACGAACTGCTCTGGAAGCGCTCCAGGAACGATGGCTTTTCAACGATTCCACGGACGCTGCCGCTTGCCATGCAAGCCATCGACGCGCAATCGAAAGGCCAGCCTGCAGGCCACGTGCTGCTCTGCCTGTGGATTCGCGCCCCTGACCACCCACTGCTGACCATCGACGCCCCCGCCGCCTTCGCGACCGAATCTGGCTTTGAAGGGGAGCGTGCGGTGGACACTTGGCGCCGCCGTATGCGCTCGCTGCGTGCTCTAGGCTTTATTGAGACGAAAGAAGGCTCAACCGGTGAATTCCACTACGTCCTTCTGCTGAATCCGAATATCGGCATTGAGAAACTGAAACGGGCAGACAAGACGCAGCCCTCGTTCTACGGCCGCTTCCGTGACAGGCTAATCGACATTGGCGCTGAGCACGAAATTACGGACTACGACAGCTACCTGGAAGGACTTGAAAAAGCAGAGAGAAAGGCAGCCACAAAGACCGTGAAAGCTGCGACAACGACCAGTGTGCCCGCCAAGACCAAGCGCTCGAAACCCAAGGAGGTCGAGAAATGATTCCCAAAAAGAAGTCGCCGCAAGAACGCGGGCCGGTCGATCGCCTCACGCGGTGGGCAATAGAACCCTACCTCGCTTTTCAGAACGATCACCTGCGGCTCTACGCCCTGATTGCCCGAGACCTATGCAAGGTTGCTATCGTGGCGCTGGTGCTGTACTTCGCACCTTGGAGAGCATGGTCCAGCTTACTTGGCTAGACTCGCCTGGACATCGGATGCGATAGCGATAAACAGCTTGACAAAGGCTTTTGGCTCGCCCTGCGCGGCAACCAGGCAAATCCTGGTAAGCAACGCATCAGCGGCCGAGACTGACTACAGGGCCACTGGCTGTGAAAGTCGCCTTCGACAGGGGCGGCGCCGGGATTTTTTAGAACGGGCGCAGCCCATGGGCCTGCACCCGTTCGACCTTGCGCTACGCAGCGCTCCAGTGCCATTGCACCGGCCCACAAACCCCTCGTGCCCAGTGCCTGCATTGCCGCCTTTGCGCCTTTGCGCGCGCAAGCATCGCATGCAGGAGCGGGTCGGTGGGGTGCCCGTTCGATCACCATCCCGGGTGTTTATTTTTCTGCGTGTTCTTTTTTTCATGAACATCCGCAATCAATGAACAAGGACCCCAGGGGAAATGCCGTCTCAGCCCAACCAGCCCCCCTAGATGGCGGCAGCATCCGTGCAGTACATCACGCTCCCCTGGGTTGCTGACCGTCCGAATGGCGCTTCTGGGCATAGCATGGCCGCAGTTGAAACATTTGCAACAGGTGCCGGCATGAACACCCCTTGGCCTCCCAACATCGAACTGCATGGTTCCGTCTACATGGTGAGGCCCGTCACCTTGCGGCAGCGCGCGCCGGTGCCCCACAGCATCTTCATCTTCGACGAAGAAGGCTCCCCGGTTCTCACCGTGCGGGGGCCCTGGGCCAGCTACCCGGAGGCACTCGAAGTCGCCGACGGCCAGCTGCGGCGACATGTGTCCCCGCCCCCTGTGGACGTGTTCGGCGGACATTGATCGGGCACTGAAAAAAGAGTGCAAACTCGCCGCATGTCCAGCAGCAGTGCCAGGGAGGGGCGATGGGTTACAGGGTTTCTTGGATCAGCGTGGCAGCGAAGGCCGGCGCGGACGTTCTTGCCGAGCTGGGTTTGACCGACAGTGCACAGCCTGTGCCGCCAGGTACCGTGCCCGTGGCGGGCGCACATTTGGCCAGCGGCACGTACGTCATCGTGTTCAGCGAGTTCTTTCATCCGATGATCGATCCGCTGTTGATGAAAGTCCTGTCGCTGAGCTGCATCGTCGTCGGGTGCGCCGAGGACGAGAGCACCAACGCCTCGCTGGCGTTTCTCTGCCGCGATGGGGCGCGGGTGTGGACGGTCTCCCATGTCCTGTCGGAGGGCGGCGACCACCTCGGCATCGAAGGCGTTGCGCCCAGGGCGCTGGCACCCTTGCTGCAGGCAGCGCTCCAATCGCGTGCGGAGCACGGCCACGATGCCGTCTTCGGCGTCCCTGCCGCGCTTGCTGAAGAGGTGTGCGGTTTTCGGCACGGTGGGCGGCAAAACGGGCCTGCGCCCGTGTTCACACGGCTCGACCGGAGATTCGCGGACATCGATGCCACGCTGGGCGAACTCGTGCGCGCTGCGGCGGCTGTGCTGCAGGCCGCAGGCTACGTGCAAGAGGACGCCAGCCGCCCCGGTCTTTTCACCAAGACCACCGAGCATGAACGGATCCAGGTGTACCTGCGCCACTCGACGACGCCGGAAATAGGAGTCATGTACTTCGACGTGCGCGCCGAAGTGTGCAACCGGTATGTAGACGGATTGATGCACCAGGCGGTGCCTCAGCTGCACGCCACGCAGACGGCGGTGCTGCGCTGGTCAGGCGCATTGGATGGGGACAGTGCACTGACAACCCCCGCCGAAGTGGCCGCATGCCGATCACAACTCCAGAGCGCGTTCTCGCCATGGCTGGCCCGGCTGCACGACCTGGTGGCGCTGGAGGCGCTGGTCAACGGCCACCCACCCTCTGGCAGCGCGATGGGAGAGGCCACGCAATGCCATTTCGATGGCGACACCGGCTACTCCCGGCTGATCCTGGCGTACCTTGCCTCCAACCCGCGCTTCGAGGACATGGTGGTGCAAACCGAGCGCGCCCTGTCGCGTGGCAAGCCTGACCCGAAAAGTGACCTGAACAAGGTCCGCAACCACTTGCGAGCGCACGCCAAGCCAGTTTCACGGGCGACCGTGCGCTGAGTCAGTCCCTGGCCGTCTCATCACACATGCCGCTTGGCCGGCGCCGGCCCTGGCGGCGCCACGGGCTCGGCATCGGCGCGCTCGTGCAGCGCGTCGATCACATGGCAGTGCCCGTCGGTGCCATCGCAGCGGCGGCGCAGGGCAATCAGGTCGCGCTCCAGGGTCTTCAACTCCTGCAGGCGGATGCGCACGTGCGTGAGGTGCTCGTCCAGCGTGTCGCAGGCCGTGTGGTCGGCACCGGCGGCCGAGCGGTCCAGTGCCAGCAGGGTGCGCACCTCGCCCAGCGACATGTCCATGGCCCGGCACAGGCGGATGAAGCGCAGCTGGTGGATGTCGGCATCGCTGTACAGGCGGTAGCTGCTCTCGCTGCGCGGGCCGGGCGCGAGCAAGGCCTCTTTCTCGTAGTAGCGGATGTTGGCGGTGGAGACGCCCGAGCGCTGGGCGGCCTCGCCGATGCGTAACCTGGCTGTGTCTGCTGGCATGCGCTTGACCTTCAAGTGACTTCAAGGATTCCAATCATGGCATGGCGGATCGCAATCCGCCCCCGCAAAGGAAAAAAGCCATGACAGAAACCAGCCGATCCACCATATCCCAGGGCCCGCCGGAGCCAGGTAGCCCAGCGCCCGTGGCCCTGCCCATGCCCATGCCCAAGGCGGGCACTGCGCGCCGCGCGCCCCAGATCAATGTCTCGTGCTGCACCCCTGGCAGCAGTTGCGCTGACGATGCGGCACCGGCCAAGGCCCCTGCCGCGCCGCACGGCCACGAAGGCCACGACCACAAGGCGCATGCCGACCACGAAGGGCATGGCGGCGAGCATGAAGGCCACGACCACGGCGCCCTGCCCGGCTGGGGCCGCATTGGCGCGGCGCTGGTGGCGGCCACCGGGGCCGAGCTGGCCCACCTGCTCGGGCCCGACACGCCCATCTGGCACGGCGCGGGCATGGCGCTGGCGGCAGCCGCCATCCTGCTGGCGGGCCTGGGGGTGTACAAGAGCGGCATGCGCTCGCTGCTGCGTGGGCAGTTGGGCATCAGTGCGCTGATGGCGGTGGCCGTCACGGGCGCCTTTGCCATCGGCCAGTGGCCCGAAGCGGCCATGGTGATGGCCCTGTATGCCCTGGCCGAGCGCATCGAGGAAGGGGCCGCGGGCCGCGCGCGCAACGCCATCGGCTCGCTGCTGGCGCTGAGCCCGGAGCAGGCCGATGTGCAGCAGCCCGATGGCCAGTGGCGCAGCGTACACGCGGCCGAGGTGGCGCTGGGTGCCACGGTGCGTGTGCGCCCCGGCGGCCGGGTGCCGCTGGACGGCACGGTGACCAGCGGGCGCGGCGCGGTGGACGAATCCAGCGTCACCGGCGAAAGCCTGGCCGTGGACAAGGCCCCTGGCGACAAGCTGTACGCCGGCACGCTCAATGCGCAGGCCGAGCTGGTGATGCAGGTGACTTCGGCCGCCGGCAACACCACGCTGGACCGCATCATCCGCTCGGTGGAAGAGGCCCAGGCCAGCCGCGCCCCCACACAGCGCTTCGTGGACCGCTTTGCCGCCATCTACACCCCCGCCGTCTTCGTGCTGGCCGTGGTGGTGGCCGTGGGTGCGCCGCTGCTGCTGGGCTGGGGCTGGCTCGATGCCATCTACCGCGCTCTGGTGCTGCTGGTGATCGCCTGCCCTTGCGCGCTGGTGATCTCCACGCCGGTCACCGTGGTCAGCGGGCTGGCGGCTGCCGCGCGGCGCGGCATCCTGGTCAAGGGCGGGGCCTGGCTGGAGCAGGCGCGCGGCATCCGCGCCGTGGCCTTCGACAAGACCGGCACCATCACCGCCGGCCGCCCGGTGCTGGTGGGGCAGGCGCAGTTTGGCGACGATGCCGCCACCGACGTGGCGCGCGCGCTGGCGGGCCGCTCGGACCACCCGGTATCGAAGGCCATCGTGGCCGGCCTGGGTGAAACCGAGGCATCGCTGCCCGAGGTGGAAGACTTCACCGCCCTGGCCGGGCGCGGCGTGCAGGGGCGCATTGGCGGCAGCACCTGGCAGCTGGGCAACCGCCGCGCCATGCAGGAGCGCAACCTGTGGACCGACGCGGTCGAGGCCGCCGCCGCCGCGCACGAGGCCCAGGGCCGCAGCGTGACCCTGCTGGCCGACCCCGACGCCGTGCGCGCCCTGTTCGCCGTGGCCGACACGCTGCGCCCCCAGGCCGTGCAGGCCGTGGCCGACCTCAAGGCCCTGGGCATCGTGCCGGTGATGCTCACCGGCGACCACGCCGCGGCGGCCCAGGCCGCTGCGCAAGAGGCCGGCATTGCCGAGGTACAGGCCAGCCTGCTGCCCGAGCACAAGCTCGCCGCCATCGCCGCCCTGCAGCAAAAGCACGGCATGACGGCCATGGCGGGCGATGGCATCAACGACGCCCCGGCCCTGGCCAAGGCCGACATCGGCTTTGCCATGGGCGCCGCCGGCACCGATGTGGCCATGGAGACGGCCGACGTGGTGATCATGAACGACGACCTGCGCCGCGTGGCCGAGACGGTGCGCCTGTCGCGCCGCACGCACACCGTGCTGGTGCAGAACATCACGCTCGCGCTGGGCATCAAGGCGGTGTTCTTCGGCCTGGCGCTCACGGGCCAGGCCACCATGTGGATGGCGGTGTTCGCCGACATGGGCGCCAGCCTGCTGGTGGTGGCCAACGGCCTGCGCATGCTGCGGCCCGAGCATCCCCCCAAGACCACCGCAGCACAGGACGCCCCAGCATGAGCAACACCGCCAACACCGCCGCCGCAGCACACGCCGCAGTGACCGCAGCCATGGGCATCACGGAGATGGGCTCGCGCGCCAGCGCCCTGCCGCGCCCGCCGGGCAGCCTGCGCATCCGCCTCACCACCACCCTGCCCGCCCCTGCCGAGTGGGTGGCCCAGGAGCTGCAGACCACGGCACTGTTTCGCCACATCACGGCACCGCTGCTGCGCTTTGCCCCGGTGCATGGCGCCTGGCCCCTGCACTGGCCCGCGGGCGATACGGAGCTGCGCTTTGCCCTCTTCGGCCTGCTGCCCATGGGCCGCCAGACCGCGCGCATCAGCGCGCATGCCTGCGACGGCATCCCCGGCGCCTGGCCGCTGCTGCGCGACAACGGCACCGGCCAGCTCATGCGTGTGTGGGACCACCGCATCACCGTGCACAGCCTGCCCGGCGCGCCGGAGCGCACCTGCTACACCGACGAGGTGTACGTGCGCGCGCGCCACCTGCCGTGGCTGATGACGCCGATCAGCGCCGCCTTTGCCTGGGTCTTCTACTGCCACCGGCAGCGGCGCTGGCTGCAACTCGCGCGCCGCCACGCCCGCGCGCAAGGCCCCGGGGCAGCCGCATGAGCGGCCAGCCACCCCAGGCGCCCGCGCTGCAGCGCCCGGCGTTCGCGCACCTGCTGGCCCGCTTCGCGGCCAGCGCTGGCGAGCCGCCGGCCGCGCGCTGGCCCTGGCTGGAGGCGGCCCACGTGCTGGGCCAGACCCGACTGGGCCTGCACTGGCGCTCGCACACCGCCATGCTGCGCTACGCCCTGCAGTTGCGCGATGGGCGCGAGGTGGCCGGCCAGGTGCTGCGCCTGGCGCTGGTGCCGCTGGGCCACCTGCTGCAGCGCCTGCCCATCGGCAACATCGGGCGCGCGCATGTGCCTGCGCTCAGGCCCATGGTGCCGGGGGCCGATATCACGGCGCGCATCCATGCGGCCCTGCGGGCCGCAGATGCCGCTCACCCCAGGTGAAAGGACAACGCAGACCTGCCCGACGCGCGAATGGGCCTCTCTCTGACAGCCAGGCGCCTGCGGCAAGTCCATCCTTGGGGTACCGCACGTTTCGCGGTGCCAACCCAGGAAAGCGAACCATGAACAAGGACCAAGTAGCAGGACGTGCCACCGACATCAAGGGCCAGGTGAAGGAAGCCGCCGGCAAGGTCGTCAACAGCCCCAAGCTGCAAGGCGAAGGCCTGGCCGACCAGGCCGCGGGCAAGACCCAGGCGCAGGTAGGCGACGCCAAGGAAGCCGTGAAGAAGGCCATCGACAAGATCTGACCCTGCAGATCTGGCACGGAACAAGCGGCCTGCGGGCCGCTTTTTCCTGCCGGCAGCCGAAACCGCCATTCAGGCGGGGTCTTCAACTGCCGCCGGGCCCGGCGCCTTCTCACGCAGCACTGCGTTGATTTCCGCGCCAAAGATCAGGGTGGTGGCGCTGATGTACAGGAACACCAGGGTGGCCACGATGCCGGCAAAGCTGCCGTAGATCAGCGCCAGTTTGCCCGCCGTGCGCAGTGAGTACGACAGCGTGGCCGCCGCCGCCACCCACAGGGCCGCGCCCACCAAGGCGCCGGGCAGCACCGTGCCCAGGCGCTGGCGTATGTCGGGCAGCCAGCCATAGAGCAGTGCATACAGCAGGGTCAGCGTGATGAAGGCCGCCCCATAGCGCACGCTGTCGTACAGCCAGACCACCTCGTTCGCCCCCTCCACGCTGGACACCACGAACTGCCAGACGCGCGGCATGATGATGACGGAGCTGAAGGTGACCAGCACGCCAAGGCCCACGATGACCGTGAACAGCGTGGCCTTGATGCGCGCCTTCCAGAACGGCAGGCCGCGCGTGATGCCGTAGGACCGGTTGAGCGCCGAGCGCACGGCCTGCATGCCGGACGAGCCAGTCCACAGCGTGACGATCAGGCCCACGGTGAGCAAGGCCTCGTTGCGCTGCGCCAGCACCTGGCGAATGACCGGTTGCATGGCATCGCGCACCACCTGTGGCGCATAGCCCACCACCCGCTCGGCCAGCGCCGCCGCCTCGCCGGGCTGGCCGAAGTAGCCGGCAGCGGCGGACAGCAGGATCAGCAGCGGGAACATGGCCAGCAGCGACGAGAACGCCAGGCTGCCGGCCTGGTTGGCGCTCTGGTGCAGGATGTAGTTGCGTACTGCCAGGATCAGAACGCCCAGCACCGGCAGGCGGATGAACGCCCCGCCCAGGCGCCGCAAACCGTGCATGGCAGTCGTCACCTCGGCGCTTGCAGGCACTTCATGGGCGAAGCTGCCCCTCGACGGAGTCGTCCAGCGTCTTGCCGATGGCGGCGCCGATGACCATCTTGGTGGCCGCCACCAAGCTCCCGTGCTTGTTGTCCCAGTAGTAGCCGGATGCGGGCACGACCTGGATCACCGTGATGCGCGGATCGTCCTTGCCCTCGGTGAACCAGGTCCTCATGACCGGGTTCCACAGTTCGCCGATCAAGGCCTTGTCGCGGTGGATGGTGGCGGTGCCTTCCAGCACCAGAAAACCCGAGTGCTTGGCGCCCTGCAGGAAGATGCGCACCTGCGGGTCGGCTTCGATCTCGCGGTTCTTGTGGCTGTCGGACGCGCTGAGGAACCACAGGTGCCCGGCCTCGTCTGCCTTCTCGATGCTCATGGGCCGCGTGCCCTGCGTCTCTCCATCGGGTGCATTGGTGCAGAAGAAGCAGCAGCCAGCGTCCTGCGCCATGTCCTGGATGCGCTTTGCGGCAACGCCGCCAGCGAGGTGTCGGTGGGTCTCTTCCGCCTGGTTGTTGTTGATCGAGTCCACGGGTGTCTCCGGTTGATGGATGGCTCCCGAGATTGAGCCTGCGGCCTGCGCCAGCCTTTGTAGGAGGCGACCAACGGCCTGCGCCATCCATTGCGATGTGCGACGCTGCAGTATGGACTTGTGTAGGAGGACAGCGCGTCCAACCGGCCCTTCGCTCCTCTGTGTGTCCAATCTGGTTAGAGTGAAACGAACCGAACGCCGCAGGCCCGAGGCGCGGCGCAAAGTTTGCACGAAAGGCAAAAAAATGAAGATGCTTCATATCGCAACCGTCTGCCTTGTCCTTGCCGGATGCCAGGCAAGCCCCCCGGTACAGCGCAGCGCCGCGGACGACCCCAGCGCCATCTGCTTTGCCGGGATGGACAAGCACGGCGCGCTGGCAGTGCTCAGGCCCCGGATTGGAAGCGCTGCCAATGCACAGACAGCGACGCCAGACCTGCTGACCAGCACCGCCATCCCCACCGCCGAGGAGAAGCAGGCCATCCAGTCCTGGGCGGGCCTGCGCCGGGAGTGCGTGAATGCCGGGGCGGAGTTCCGGCTGAAGAATGCCCCGCCTGCCTACGCCGACCTCGTGGAGGAAGAGAACGCGCGCTTCACCGTCCTGCTATCGCAGCTGTATGCGGGCCAGGCGGGCTATGGGCGCTTTCTCACCGAGCGCATCGCGCTCGACACCGAGATGAAGAGCCGGCTCAACAACGCACGCGGAGAACACGAGCGCGCCAACGCGCCCATCCGCCAGGAAGAGGCAGCCCGCAGGCGGGCCGAGCTGACCAGCGCGCTGACCGTGCTGCAACTGGCCCCTGCACCGCCGGGAAAAAACTGACCGATTGGGGCACAGGCAGGCCCCGATCGCGGTGGGTTCTCAGGATTCCGCGGTGAAGCCGATGGCCTTGACGATAGGCCCCCAGCGTTCGCCGTCGGCCTTGAGCAGCGCCGCCAACTCGGCGGGAGTGGACGAGCGGGCCTCCAGCCCCATGGCCGCCAGCCCGGCGATCACATCCTTGTCAGCCAGCGCGGTGCGGATGGCGGCATTGGCCTTTTGCACCACATCGGCAGGCGCCTTGCCGGGCAGGAAAAAGCCGAACCATTCGTTGTAGGCCATGTCCTTGTAGCCCTGCTCGATCAGCGTGCTGACATTGGGCATGAACTTGTTGCGCGTGGCACCCGAGGTGGCCAGCACGCGGATCTTGCCGCCTTGCAAATGCGGCAAAAACTCGCCCACCGGGGCCGAGACGGCCGCGATCTGCCCACCCAGCAGGTCCAGGATGGCCGGCTGCGAGCCGCGAAAGCCGACGTGGCGCATGTCCACCTTGCCCGCGCGGCTGATCAGCTCGCCCACGAAGTGCGGCACCGAGCCCGGTGCGGGCGAGCCGAAATTGGCGCCCGTGGGGTTGGCCTTGCACCATTCGAGGAACTCGGGCACCGTCTTCACCGAGGCGGGTACCTGCGGGCCCACGGCAAAACCCATGTCGAACACCACGCCCAGCGAGACGGGGGTCACATCGGCCACCGGGTCGTAGGGCAGCTTCTTGTAGGTGTGGGGGTAGATGCCCAACATGGACATGGGGGTGGCCAGCAGCGTGGCGCCGTCCGCCGGGGCGGCCTTGAGCGTGGTGATGGCGATCTGCCCGCCCGCACCGGTCTTGTTCTCGACCACCGCCGACTTGGCGTAGCCGCCCGTGATCTGGGTCGCAACGCGGCGCGCCAGGGTGTCCACGGTGCCGCCGGCGGCAAAGCCGGCAAGGATCTTCACGGTGTCGAGCGCCTGGGCCTGGGCCATGAAGGGCAGCGTGCCTGCGGCGCCGGCCAGGGCCAGTTGCAGGATGTCGCGGCGGGAGGTTGCGGGGGAAAGGCTCATGGTTTGTCTCCTGTGCTTGTTGTGCAATCAATGCGTGCGAAACGCTGGCGGCAATCCCCTGCCCGGTGGATGCCACGGCCCGGCGATGGTACGTGAAAACCGGGCCCGCCCGCCCTAGAAAATACCCGTCAGTGGACTAGATCACCAAGCCCCAGGCCCGCCCGGCGCACCGCGGCCCAGAACAGCTTGGCATGCAGGTCGTTGTCCGGGTCGGTCAGCCCCACGTCGCGCGCCGATACCGCGAGCGCCTGGGCCGGGATGGAGATGTTGGCCCCGGCCATGGAGTCGGCCAGCACCTGCACCTCGCAGGCGCGCTGCAGCACATAGTTGAAGTAGAAGGCCTCGGGCAGGCTCCGGCCGGTCACCAGCAGCCCGTGGTTGCGCAGGATCAGGCAGTTGCTGGCGCCCAGGCTCTGCACCAGGCGGTCCTGCTCGCCCGGGTGTACGGTGATGCCCTCGAAGGCGTGGTAGGACACGTTGCCGCTCAGGAACGCCGCATAGAAGTTGTTGAACTTGAGGCCCTCTTCCTTGCACGACACCGCCACGCCCGCCGTATGGTGGGTGTGCATGATGCAATGCGCGTCCTCGCGTGCCGCGTGGATCGCGCTGTGGATCACGAAGCCGGCGCGGTTGACCGGGTAGTCCCCCGCACCCACCGGGTGGCCCTGCAGGTCGATCTTTTGCAGGTTGTTCGCCGTCACCTCGCCGTAGTGCAGGCCGAACGGATTGATCAGGAAGTGCGCCGCCGGCCCGGGCACGCGCACCGTGATGTGGTTGAAGATCTCCTCGCTCCACCCCCTGGCGTGGAACACGCGGTAACACGCCGCCAGTTGCACGCGCAGGCGCCACTCCTCGGGCTCCATGCCTGCGGGGCGGGCAGCCGCCAGGTCTCGCTCATCGAACATCGTCATCTCCTTTTTTTTGGGCCTGGAACGTTCTCAGACGCTCTCCAGCGTGATTGTCTTGCGT
Organism: Acidovorax sp. AC410; assembly: GCF_979253235.1. Taxonomy (NCBI): domain Bacteria; kingdom Pseudomonadati; phylum Pseudomonadota; class Betaproteobacteria; order Burkholderiales; family Comamonadaceae; genus Acidovorax; species Acidovorax sp. AC410. The sequence goes on along the minus strand of NZ_CEEDCG010000001.1, from coordinate 5,304,555 downwards.
GCGCCGGTCGCAATGCGCTTTTGCCACTCCGCCGGCCCGGTGATGTGGGCGCTCGTGCCCCCGGCATCCACCGCCACCGTCACCGGCATGTCCACCACGTCGAACTCGTAGATGGCTTCCATGCCCAGGTCGGCAAAGCCCAGCACCTTGGCGGTCTTGATGGCCTTGCTCACCAGGTAGGCTGCACCACCCACGGCCATCAGGTAGGCACTCTGGTGCTTCTTGATCGCCTCGATGGCCACCGGCCCGCGCTCGGACTTGCCGATCATGGCGATCAGGCCGGTCTCGGCCAGCATCATCTCGGTAAAGCCGTCCATGCGCGTGGCGGTGGTCGGGCCGGCCGGGCCCACGGCCTCGTCACGCACGGGGTCCACCGGGCCCACGTAGTAGATCACGCGGTTGGTGAAGTCCACGGGCAGCTTCTCGCCCCGGGCCAGCATGTCCTTGATGCGCTTGTGCGCGGCGTCGCGCCCGGTAAGCATCTTGCCGTTGAGCAGAAGCGTGTCGCCGGGCTTCCAGCTGGCCACTTCTTCCTTGGTCAGGGTGTCGAGGTTGACCTTCTTGCTCTTGTTGTAGTCCGGTGCCCAGTTCACGTTGGGCCACAGGTCCAGCGAGGGTGGGGTCATGTACACCGGGCCCGAGCCATCCATCACGAAGTGCGCATGGCGCGTGGCCGCGCAGTTGGGGATCATGGCCACGGGCTTGCTGGCCGCATGCGTGGGGTACATCTTGATCTTCACGTCCAGCACCGTGGTCAGGCCGCCCAGGCCCTGCGCGCCAATGCCCAGGGCGTTGACCCTGTGGTACAGCTCCAGGCGCATCTCCTCGACCTTGTCGAGCTTCTCGCCGCGCGAGGACTTGGCCTGCAGCTCGTACATATCGAGGTCGTCCATCAGGCTTTCCTTGGCCAAGAGCACTGCCTTCTCGGCCGTGCCGCCGATGCCGATCCCGAGCATGCCCGGGGGGCACCAGCCGGCGCCCATGGTGGGCACGGTCTTGAGCACCCAGTCGATGACGCTGTCGCCGGGGTTGAGCATGATCATCTTGCTCTTGTTCTCGCTGCCGCCGCCCTTGGCCGCGACGGTGATGTCCAGGCTGCTCCCCGGCACGATCTGCGCGAAGATCACCGCAGGCGTGTTGTCCTTGGTGTTCTTGCGGTCAAACTCGGGGTCGGCCACCACGCTGGCGCGCAGGGTGTTGTCGGGGTGGTTGTAGCCGCGGCGCACGCCTTCGTTGATGGCGTCTTCCAGGCCGCCGGGGAAACCCTCCCAGCGCACGTCCATGCCCACCTTCAAAAACACGTTGACGATGCCGGTGTCCTGGCAGATGGGGCGCTGGCCGGTGGCGCTCATCTTGCTGTTGGTCAGGATCTGGGCGATGGCGTCCTTGGCCGCGGCGCTCTGCTCGCGCTCGTAGGCGCGCGCCAGGTGGGCGATGTAGTCGCTGGGGTGGTAGTAGGAGATGTACTGCAGCGCAGCAGCAACGGACTCGACGAGATCGTCGTATCGGATCGTGGTCGTTGTCACAGGCACCTCAATCGACCTTGATGCCGCGCTCGCGGATCAGCTTGCCCCAGCGCTCGCGCTCGGTGCCCACATAGGCGGCCATCTGCTGCGGGGTGCCCGGCGTGGGCTCCACGCCCATCGCCAGCAGCTTGCCCTGCACGGCCTCGGACTGGAGTGCCGCGACCAGGGCGACGTTGAAGCGCTTCACGTCCTCGGGCAAGGTGGCCGTGGGCACCGTGAGGCCCTGCCATGAATAGGCGTCGAAGCCGGCCAGCCCCTGCTCGGCCAGTGTCTGCAACTGGGGCAGCACGCGCGTGCGCCCCCCGGTGGTGACGCCCAGCGCCCGCAGCTTGCCGCCCGCGATGTGCGGCAGCCCGCTGGCAGAGTCGATGAGCATGCAATCCACCTGGCTGCCCAGCAGGTCCTGCACCGCAGGCGCTGCGCCGCGGTAAGGCACATGCACGAGGTTCAGGCCCGTGCGCTCGCGCAGCAGCTCGGTGGCCAGGTGGTGGGCGGTGCCGGCACCGGGCGAGGCATAGGTCACGCCCTGCGGGCGGGCCTTGGCCCAGGCGAGGAACTCCTTGAAGTTGCTGGCCGGCACGCCGGGCGCCACCACGAGGATCAGGGGAAAGCGCGCAATCATGCCGACCGGCGCCAGGTCCCGGGCCGCGTCGTAGCTGAGCTTTTCGAAGAGCGCAGGGTTGGCGGCCAGGGTCGCGAAATCGCCGCTGAACAGGGTGCGGCCCCGCTCCCGCGAGCGCGCCACGTAGTCGGCCGCGATGTTGGTCGCGGCGCCAGGCTTGTTGACGATGACGATGGCCTGCCCCAGCGCCTTGCCCATGGGTTCGGCGATGAGCCGGGCGACCACGTCGGAGCCGCCCCCCGCGGCATAGCCCACCACCCATTCGATGGGCCGGTTGTCGGCGCCGTTGGCGCGGGCCAGCCGGGACAGGGGCAAGAGGCAGGCACTCGCCAGCAAGGCGCGTCGCGCGGGCATCGAAAGCACGGGAATTGGTTTCATCATCAGGGTCTCCATCGGTGGTGGTTCAGTGGGCATCGGCCTGGCTGGCGGGTTGGGCGCGCTGGAAGGCGGGCAGCTCCATGCAGGCCGCTTCGATGTGCCGCACGCGCCCGTAGGGACGCAGGTCGGTCTCGAAGCGCCGCGCATTGAACAGCTGCGGCACCAGAAAGCAGTCGACGATGGAAGGCGAGGCGCCCAGCGCGTAGTCGCCGACCGTGGGCACGCCCTGCAGCTCGGCCTCCATGCGGGCCAGGCCTTCGGCACACCAGTGGCGGTACCAGGTGTTGACCTCGGCTTCAGGCAGGCCCAGCGGGCCACGCAGGTACTTCAGGACGCGCAGGTTGTTCAGCGGGTGGATCTCGCAGGCCACCAGTTGGGCCAGCGCGCGGGCGCGGGCCTTGCCGGGTTCGTCGGCGGGCAGCAGCGGCACGCCCGGGAAGCGCGTATCGAGGTATTCGATGATGGGCATCGACTGCTGCAGCCGCAGCCCGTCGATCTCCAGCAGCGGCACCAGGCCAAAGCTCGCGATGTCGCGGTAGGCCTCGCCGCAGTGCTCGCCGGCCGCCAGTTGCCAGGGCACGGGCTCCCAGGCCAGGCCCTTGAGTTCCAGCGCGATGCGCACGCGAAAGGCTGCAGAACTGCGAAAGTAGGTGTGCAGGCGCAACTGCGCCGGTGTGCTCACGCAGGCACCCCGCCGATGCGCACGGTCTGCGCGATGGCGCCGAACACGCTGTGGCCGTCCGGGTCGCGCACCTCGATGCGCACGCGGTCGCCGTGGCGCAGAAAGGGGGTGAGCGTGGACGCACCGCCGAGCTGCTCGCGCACCCGGCGCTCGGCCAGGCAGCTCACGCCCGCAGCGGGGTCGCGGTTGGACACCGTGCCGCTGCCCACGATGCTGCCCGCCACCAGCCGGCGCGTGCGCGCGGCATGCGCGATCAGCCGGCCGAAGTCGAAATCCATGTCCACGCCGGCATTGGGTGCGCCCAGGCGCTCGCCGTTGAGCGTGGATACCAGCGGCAGGTGCAGCTTGCCGCCGCGCCAGTGCGGGCCCAGCTCATCGGGCGTGGCGAAGACCGGGGACAGGGCCGTCGCGGGCTTGGACTGCAGAAAGCCGAAGCCCTTGGCGATCTCGGGCGGGACCAGGTGGCGCAGCGTGACATCGTTGGCCAGGCCGACCAGGCGCACCGCGCCGAGCGCGGCCTCTGCGCTGCAGCCCAGCGACACGTCACCCGTGATCACGACCACTTCGGCCTCCAGGTCGATGCCAAAGGCCTCGTCGGCGGCTTCGATGGGGTCGTGCGCGCCCAGGAAGTCGTCGGACCCGCCCTGGTACATCAACGGGTCGCGGCGCAGTTCATCGGGCGTGTCGGCGCCGCGCGCGCGCCGCACCAGCTCCACATGGTTCAGGTAGGCCGATGCATCGAGCCACTGGTAGGCGCGCGGCAGCGGCGCCGCGCAGGCCTCGGGGTGGAAGGCTTCGAAGGGCCCCTGGTGGGCTTCCAGCGCGTCGGCAACGCGCTGCAGTGCGGGCTGCAGGCTGTCCCACTGGTCGAGCGCACCCTGCAAGGTAGGGCAGCCGTCGAATGCGCGCATGCGCTGCAGGTCGCGGCTGACGACGACAAGCTGTCCGTCGCGCCGGTGGTTTCGGAGGGTGGCAAGTTTCATGGGGGGGGTGTCGGTCGGAGGTGTCGTGGGGTTCAGGGCTGGATGGCGGCCCACATCTCGCGGTCGCGCACGTCCGTCCAGATCCGCGGGTTGGCGATGCCCTGCGCTTCGTCATAGGCGCGCGACACGTCGAAGGGAATGCAGTGCTCGTAGATGAACACCTGGCCGAACACGGGGTCCATCACGCGCCGCGTGTCGGCATAGACCTGCTGCAGCGAGTGGCCGGCGGCCACGCCGTCGCGCGCGCACTGCAGCAGGGTCTGCACCCAGCCGCGCGTGTACTCGATGGCACCCAGGCTGTCGGCCGCCGTGCGCAGCGCCGGGCCGCGGCCCGGCACGAGCTGCTCGGGCTTCAAGGCGGCCAGCCGGTCGAGCGTGGCGGGCCAGGCCGCCAAATGCGCGTCGCCGGTGTAGACACCGGCATTGAACTCCACCAGGTCGCCCGAGAAAACAATGCCCTGCGACGGAATCCAGACGATGGAGTCGCCGCTGGTATGGCCGGCGCCCAGGTGCAGCAGGCGCACTTCCAGGCTGCCCAGGTGCATCGTCAGTTCCTTGTCGAACACGATGGTCGGCCAGGTCAGGCCGGGAATGCTCTCCTGGGCCTGGAACAGGCGCGGGAAGCGGCCGATCTCCGAGGCCATGTCCTCGGCCCCGCGCTCGACGATCAAATCGCGCGTCGCCCGGCTGGCGATGACGTTGACCGCGCCCTCGGGCACGAAGCCTGCAGCGCCGAGCACGCGCACGGCGTGGTAGTGGGTGAGCACCACGTGGCGGATGGGCAGGTCGGTCACTTCCCGGATGCGGCGCACCAGGGCGGCGGCCATCACCGGGGTGGCGGTCGCGTCGATGACCATCACGCTGTCGTCGCCGATGATCACGCCGGAGTTGGGGTCGCCCTCGGCGGTGTAGGCCCAGGCGTTGGCGGACAGTTGGGTGAAGCTGGTGGTCTTCTCGGCCAGGTCGGCCTGCGAAGCGAATGCGGTGGAATGGCTCATGCTTTCTTTCAATTCAAGGGGGGATTCAGGGCAGTGTTGGTTGCAGACTGCGGCCGGCGGAGCGGGCCACGCTGGCGATGGCGGCCTGCAGCCGCGTGGCGTCGTCCACTTCGGCCGCGAGCGCCAGCACCAGGCGGGCGAGCAGGTCGCTCTGCACGGCCGGGGTGGCAGCGTCGGTCAGCGCGATCAGGGACTCCAGTACGTCGTCAAGCTGTTGTTGCGTGCAAGTCATGGGCAGGGGTGGGGGGTGGATCGGTGGGAAGGGGCGCGAGGGCAGCGGCCAGCAGGGACTGCACCAGCGCGGGTTCTTGGTGCGCGAGGCGCGTGGCGACATGCTGGTCGGGCCGGATGAGCCAGCACTCGCCGCTGTCCGTCCCCACCCCGAGCTGGCGCTCCAGCGCTGCGCGGGCCTGTGCATCGCAGGCCGGGGCGAGAAAGGCCACGGTCAGCAGCGGGTGCTTCACGGCGGTGAGTGCAGGCGGCAGTTGGTCGCCAAACACCAGCAGGGTGAACCAGGGGCCCAGCAGCTGGTGCAGGCTGCCCGTCTCGGCCAGCCGCACGTCGGGCAGCGCGGCGCCCTCCCCTGCACCGCCTGCGAGCAGCGGCGAATCGGTGTAGCGGCAGGGGGCCGACAAGCGGCCAGTGTTGATGCACCGGGCCGCCCAGGGACAGTCCGGCGCCATGGCGATGATGGCGTCACGCCAGAGCCGGGCCGAGGCATGGCCTTGCGGATGCACGAAGCGCGAAGACCGCCGTGCCTGGCGGATGTTCTCGAAGGCGCCCTGCTTGCGCTCGGTGGAATAGGTGTCCAGCAGCGCCTCGTCGGCGCCGTGGTTCAGCACCAGGGCCAGCTTCCAGGCCAGGTTGTCGGCGTCCTGCACGCCGCCGTTGCCGCCGCGCGCGCCAAAGGGCGCGACCAGGTGGGCGGCATCACCGGCAAACAGCACACGGCGGCTGCGCAGGTCTTCCAGGCACTCATGCCGGTAGGCCCACACGCCGGACCAGGCGATCTCGAACTCCAGTGCCTCGCCGAACAGTGCCTGCACGCGGCGGCGCATGGCCTCGGGCGTGGCGGCCACTACGGAATCCTCATCCTCGCGCAGCTGGAAATCGAGCCGCCAGGTGTCGTCGGCCATCTTGTGGCGCCAGACCGCGCGCCCGCCATTGGCCGAGGCGTCCAGCCAGGTCCAGCGCTCCTGCGCCCAGCCGCAGCCGGGCGCCGTGATGTCGATGATGATCCAGCGGTCTTCGGTGCGGTCATGCACCACGGGCTCCAGGCCCAGCGCGGCGCGGCAGGGGCTGGAGGCCCCGTCGCAGGCCACGGCCCACTGCGCATCCAGTGCATAGGGCCCATCGGGGGTGCCCACGGTGAGGCGCACTCCGCCCGGGTGCTGTGCGATGTGCTCGACCTTGTTGAGCCAGCGCAGCTCGGCCAGCGGCTCGGCCTGCAGCGCCTCGACCAGGTACTGCTCCACGTAATACTGCTGCAGGTTGGCAAAGCCGTTGTGGCGCAGGTCGGGCTGGTCCTGCAGGGCATAAGAGGTGACGGGCTGGTCCTTGGCGAGCACGCGCGCCACGTTCCAGGCCACGCCCTTGGCGGTGATGCGCCCGGCCACGCCCAGGCGCTCGAAGATGTCCAGTGTGCGCTGCGCCCAGCACATGCCGCGCGATGCCAGTCCGCGTACGCCGACGGTGTCGTCGTCGTCCAGCACCAGCACGGGGACCCCGCGGCGCGCCAGGTCGAGCGCCAGCGCCAGGCCGGTCAGCCCCCCGCCGATGACCACGGCGGGGCGGGAATCTTGGGGGTGCCCGTCCAGTTCGGGCGGGCGGCGGTAGGGGTAGCGGGGCAGGACGTGCATGGCATCTCGGCGTTGACTGAGCTGCCATTCTGGAAAGCATCGTGTCCCCTGTCTGTCCTCTCGCGTGGGGACATGCGTGCGGTCAGGGTCTGTGGCATCATTTCAGGAAAGCGCGCCTGCGTACCCCCACGCAAGGCAGAGCGCACAGGAGACAACAACACCATGGATTGCATACCCGCGCTTTCGACGCGCGATGCCTGGCTGGGGCAGTGCGTGGCGGACATCGGCAGGCCCGGTTTTCACGCCCGCCTGCTGCAAGGCATCCATTCGGTGCTCGGCGCCGACCATTTCAGCCACCTGAGCTACGACCACCGGGGCCGCATCCGCCATGCGGCGGCGGCCAGCGTGTGCAATCAGCGCCTGATCGACTCCACCACCGACATCTACGTCAAGCACCTGTACCAGCGCGACCCCAACTATCCGCTGGTGCGCGACAACGCGCCGGAGGCCCCTGGCCAGGGCCCTGACTTGCGGCTTTTGCGCATGTCGCCCACCAGCATCGGGGATACGGAGTACCGGCGCGTGCTGTTCGACGAGCCGGGGTTCACCGGCAAGGTCTCGCTGCTGGGCCAGTGGGGCGACCGCAGCTGCTACCTGAACTTCTATTTTTCGCGGGTGCCGCTTAACATGGGGCGGGCCTCCACCCTGCTCGGCCAGTACGGCAGCACGCTCATGGGCCTGGCCTGCCGGCACGACGAGCTGGCGTTTCCCGAGGAGGAAGAGGAGGAGCGCGATCCGTGGAGCACGCTGTCCCCGCGCGAGCGCTCCACGGCAGAGTTGCTGATGGACGGATGCACCGCCAAGGAAATAGGCCGCACGATGGCCCTGTCGCCAGCGACCATCGTCACCTACAAGGAGCGCATTTTCGCCAAGCTGGGCGTGGGCAGCCTGCGGGAGTTTCTGGCACTGGGCAGGCCGCCCGAGCGCAGGCCTGCATCCAGGGGCCCGCAGCAGCTTTCATAGCAGGGTTGCGAGGAGCAACCCCGCTGCGCCGCAGGCCAGCAGCGAGGCCACGACCATCAGTGCGCCATCGCGCACCAGCAGGGCCAGGCCGATGAGCGCAATGGCCCCCATGGGGACCGAGCTGGCGAACGGGAACAGCTCCAGCGGCGGCACCATGCAGGCCAGCGCGATGCAAGCCAGTGCTGCCAGGCGCACCCCCAGGCCCGAGGTCAGCCAGCGCAGCCGGCCGTGGAACCAGCGGTCCAGCCGCGCCGCCATGGGGCGCGCGCCAGCCACCAGCCGCTGCATCTTCGCCGCAGCCACGTCGCGCCGGGCCACCCAACCGGGCATCCACAGGCGCTTGCGGCCGCTGAGCATCTGCACGGCGAACAGCACCACCACCACGGCCAGCGCGGTGGGCACGCCGGGAATACCCCCCAGCGGCGATATCTCGATCAGCGCCGGCACCAGCAGAAACGGCCCGTAGCTGCGCGGGCCCACGGCATCGACCAGGTCGGCCACGGCCACCCGCGCGTGGCGCTGGGCCAGGGCCTCGAACTCGTCGAGGATCTCGCCGAGGGTGTCGGGGCTGGAGGACGCAGCCGCCCCTTTATCAGCAGCGGCAGCAGCAACATCAGCAGTTCGGGATGCAGTCATGCAACCAGCATGGAGAACCGCCCCCAAGGAGACTGCCAGACAGCACCCCGTGCGCGCGTGGGATTCCGCCGAGGCGGCCACCCGCCTGTGGCATCGGTCACATCAGCGATGGGAGCACCTGCACCACCAGCGCCCCCACGATGCCCTGCACCGTCACGTAGTGCCAGAACAGCACCGTGTTGTCGAGCGTGGCGCGGGCGCCCTGCTGCAGGTGCCCGGCCAGCGACCGGGCCAGCAGGTAGGCGCCCATGATGAGCAGGATGCCCACGTGCATCGCCTGCCAGCCCAGCAATGCGGCGACGGTGGCGCTCCAGGCATCGGCACGCGGGTTCAGGCCGGCCTGCAGGTGGCCCATGAAATCCAGCGCCATGGCCCCACAGGCGCCGGCCGTGGCCAGCACGGTGGCCACGCGCAGCCAGCCCTGCCCGGACGAAGCCTGGGCGAAGGACCGCTGGGCCGCCCACAACAGCCCCGAGCCCAGCAGCCACAGCGTTGCCGACGATGCCGGCCACGCCCACTGCGGCAGGGCCGCGCCCGGTGGCGGGCAGACATCGGCCGCCATGGAGACATGCAGGTGCGCAAAGGTGGCCGATGCGAACACGCTGGCATCGACGCACAGCAGCACCACCACCGCCCACCACGAGTGCGAATGCCGGCCCACCAGGCGCGTGGGCAGGAAGACGCCGGCCGCCACCTCGGCCGTGGCCGCAGGCACGGCCCGGTCGGACTGCCAGAGCCAGACCACCATGGCCACCAGCGCGATCACCCCGCACAGCACGGCCGGCACCACCATGGCGACGGTGAGCAGCAGGAAGAACCCCGCCGTGCCCGCCGCCGCGATGAAGGGCGACCAGCCGTCGCCCGGCAGCAGCAGCAGCTGGCGCGGCGTGGCGTGCACAGCGCTGGTGACCAGCGACTCACGCCCGCCGAAGACGGTGCGCGGCAGCCAGTAGGCGCCCTGTTCCGCCGCATCGCGCAGGCCCGGGTGCTGCCACAGCGGCTCGCGCGAGCTGACGGGCGGGATGCTGCGCAGCCCGTACTCGCCGCCCGAAGCCCATTCCAGCGTGGGCGCGTTCCACACGTTCTCGTGCTGCTGCCCGTTGGTATTGCGCAGAAAGCTGCGGATCAGGTCGCAAAAGCACAGCACCACCCCGAGCGCGAAGACGAAGGCCCCGATGCTGGACAGCAGGTTGGGCCACTCCCAGCCCAGACCCGCGTCGTAGGTGTACACCCGGCGCGGCATGCCCATGAGCCCGGCGATGTGCATCGGAAAGAAGGCCAGGTTGAAGCCCCCGAACATGAGCCCGAACACCCAGCGCCCCAGCCGCTCGGACATGCGGTGGCCCTGGACGACCAGCGGCAGCCAGTAGTACAGCCCCGCAAACACCGGGAACACCATGCCCCCGATCAGCACATAGTGCAGGTGCGCCACGATGAAGTAGGTGTCGTGTACCTGCCAGTCGAACGGCAGCACCGCCACCATGATGCCGGTGAGCCCGCCCAGCACGAAGATGGCATGGAAGCCCACGAGGAACAGCGTGGGTGCATTGGCCTCGACACGCCCGCGCCAGAAGGTGGCGATCCACGAGAACACCTGCACGGCGCTGGGCACGGCCACGGCAAAGCTCGCGGCCGACACCAGGTGCATGGTGAACGAGCCCAGCCCGGCTGTGAACATGTGGTGCACCCACAGCGCAAAGCTGAGCAGCCCCACGCCCAGCAACGCGGCCACCACCCAGCGGTAGCCCACGATGGGCGTGCGCGCGAGCGCCGGCACCATCATCGACACCATGCCCGCGGCGGGCAGAAAGATGATGTACACCTCGGGGTGGCCGAAGAACCAGAACAGGTGCTGCCACAGCACCGGGTCGCCCCCGCGCGCGGGGATGAAGAAGGGCCAGTCGAATGCGCGCTCCATCTCCAGCAGCAGCGTGCCGGCAATGATGGCCGGAAACGCGAACACGATCATCAGCGCCGTGACCAGCATGGCCCAGGCATAGATGGGCATGCGCGCGAGCGTCATGCCCGGCGCGCGTGTGAAGAGGATGCCGATGATGATCTCGATGGCCCCGGCAATCGCCGATATCTCGATGAAGCCGATGCCCAGCAGCCACCAGTCGGCCCCCACGCCGGGCGAGTGCTCCTTGCCTGTGAGCGGCGGGTACATGAACCAGCCGCCGTCGGGCGAGGCCCCGAAGAAGATGGTGCCAAAGAACACGATGCCGCCGATGGCATAGGCCCAGAAGCCATAGGCCGACAGGCGCGGGAACGGCATGTCGCGCGTGCCCAGCATGCCGGGCAGCAGGTACACGGCCATGGCTTCGACCACGGGCACGGCGAAGAGGAACATCATCACCGTGCCGTGCATGGTGAAGATCTGGTTGTAGGTGGCGGCCGATACCAGGTCGGCCTGGGGCAGGGCCAGCTGGGCGCGCATGATCAGGCCGAGCACGCCGGCCAGGACGAAGAAGAGCAGTGCTGTGCCGATGTAGAAGAGGCCGACCTGGGTGTTGTTGACGGCGGAGAGGAGGCGCCAGCCGGACGGGGGTTGCCAGGCGCGTTCGAGGGCCTCGCGCTCGCCGGCTGGGCGGGGCAAGGGGTTGAGGGCGGGAGGGGCCTTGTCTGTGGGGTCTTGTGTCATGGCGGGCCCCGGCGGCTTGTTGTTTGTGGTGGCTGTGTGCTCTTGCCGAGGGCGGAGGCCGGGATGTGCGCCCGGCGGCGCAGTAACTTTCTCTTGCGTCGCCAAGAGAAAGTCACCAAAGAGAAGGCGACCCCCAGTCTGCGTCCCCCATCGCCCTGGCGGGCGATGGGGGCAACCTGCGATGCTCGGGCCTGGGGTGGTGCCGATGAACTCGCTGCGTTCTTCGAACTCCGCTCAAACAGCATCGGCAAGCTAGATGACGAAGTGCGTGTGTCCTTCGGCACACGCACCCACCCCAGCCCCTGCGCTTCTCGGCGCAGCCAGCAGGGGTGGGGAGCGGGGTCAGGGACGGCTGCTGCTGCGCAGCTGCGCCGGGGGTCGGTGACGCGCGCAGTGCGCGCTGCCGACGGCTCGGGCGCGATCTCTCTGCCCAGGCCGAGCGCAGCGAAGGCACCCCGGGCCGAGCGAAGCAATGGCCCGTATGGAGCCCGCTCCCACCCCCTTCTGACCGTGCCGAGAAGCGCAGGGCCTGGGGTGAGCGCGTGCCGAAGGACACGCGCATCGTTGTCAAGCTTGCCGCAGCTGTTTGAGCGGAGTTCGAAGAACGCAGCGAGTTCTGCGGCACACCCCAGGACCGAGCATCGCAGGCTGCCCCACTCGCCCACCGGGCGAGTGGGGACACGGGCAGCGGGGTCGCCTTTCTTTGGGGTACGTTTCTTTGGCGACGCAAAGAAAGGTACCTCGGCCGCCGGGCCGAGACCCGGCTTCCGCCCTGCATACAGGCCTGCGGTCACCAGCGAGACCAGACCGCAAAAGCGAGGCCTCCCCGCCGGACGCACATCCCGGCCTCCGCCATCCGCCGAAGCATGCAGCCAGCAAAGCCAACATCCGTCTGGAGATAGAAGCAACAGCCACATCATTTCAACGCCCCCAACCACTGCACCAACGCATCCATCTCTCCCAGCGACAACCGCGCATAAGAAGGCATCCGCGCCCCCGGCTTGACCTCATGCACCTGCGCCAACCACCGCTTCATCTCCAAAGGCCCATTCTTCAAGGTCCCCGAAGCAATGAACAGCCGGCTCCCCACATGCGTCAGATCCGGCCCCAACTTCGAGCCTTCGGCCACCCCCCGAACGGTATGGCACACAGCACATTTCTGTCCCTCAAAAACCGCCCTGCCCGCCTGCAGCGACACAGCAGACGACGAAGAAACCACCGCAGGCCTGGCCTGCCCCGCCAGCCACGCATCAAACTCCCCAGCCTCCATCGCCACCGCATGCAGCGCCATCCGCGCATGCGCCTCGCCACAAAATTCAGCGCACTGCCCCCGGTACACCCCCGCCCGCGACGCCTGCAGCAACAAATGGTTCACCCGCCCCGGCACCATGTCCATCTTGCCCCCGAGCTCGGGTATCCACAGGCTGTGGATCACCTCCAGGCTCGACAATCCCAGGTACACCGGCCGCCCCACGGGCATGCGCAACTCGTTGGCGGTGGCGATGGTCGCGCCACTCACCGGGTCGCGGTAGCGGATCTCCCACCACCACATGCGGCCCGTGACGGAGATGACCAGTGCATCGGCCGGTGGCACGGCCTTCCAGGGCGGGGCGCGGTGCAGGCTGTAGAAGAACAAGGCGGTCAGCAGCACCAGCGGCAACACCAGCCCGCCACCGGCCAGCCACCACAAGGACCGCACCTCGCCCCCGCGCCGTTTGCGAAAGAGCGCCCAGGCCAGCAGCGCCATGGTGCCCACGAAGAGCAGCGTGGCGCCGGTGATCAGCACCCAGCTGACTTCGGCAATGGCCTGCGCGGCCGGGCCGGCGGGCGACAGGACGGGGACCAGGGTGGATGCCAAGCTCATGCCACCATGCCTCAACGCTGCTCGCTCAACCAGGCCGCCATGTCGCGCGCATCCTGCTCGGGCACGCCCATGTCGGGCATGGTGGTCGATGGCACCAGGGCCGAGGGCTGCGCGATCCAGCGCGCCAGCAGGTCGGGGCGGTTGGGCACGCGGCCCGCAATGTAGCTGCGCAGGCCATAGGCCGCCAGCGGCGGGCCCTCGGTGCCGCGTGCGCTGGCAACGCCCGGGATGGCATGGCAGGCGCCGCACTGGTACTGGGCGATGAGCAGGGCCCCGCGCCGCGCATCGCCCAGGGCCCGGCCGGTGGGCTGCGCATCAGAACCGCCCAGGGCCGCCACAGGCCATGCCAATGCACAAGCCAGGATGGAGAGCACACGCCTCATGTGCATCCCCACGTCCTACAGCCCCCTGCACGGCACCCCCACATAATGAACCGATGCCCCACCGACGACGGACCGTCTTCTACGCCATCCTCTTCGCCACGCTGCTGGCCGTGGCCGTGCTGGCCGCCGCGGCAGGTTTTGCCACCGTGTACCTGGGCCTGTACAACGTGGCCGCCAGCGAGCAGCACTTCAAGCCTGTGTACCAGCTGCTGGAGACTGCCATGCACCAGTCCGTGAAGCTGCGGGCCCGCAGTGTGGTGGAGCCGCCGCCCTTCACCGAGACCATGGTACTGCGCGGCGCGGGCTGCTACCGTGACCAGTGCCTGCAATGCCACGGCGGCCCCGGCGTGGCGCAGGGCGACATCGGCAAGAGCATGCAGCCCCTGCCCGGCCCGCTGGTGGATGCGGCCCGGCGCTGGAGCGCCAGGGAGATGTACTGGCTGACCCGCCACGGCATCCGCATGAGCGGCATGCCCGCCTGGGAGCACCGGCTGGACGAGGAGGAGCTGTGGTCCACCGTGGCCTTTCTGAAGCGCCTGCCCGACCTGGACGTGGCGGCCTTCCAGGCCATCACGCTGGAGCAGGTGGACGGCGCGCGCAGCGCGGGCGCGATTGCCACCTGCGGCGCGGCGCGCATGGCCGCTGCGCCGCCCGCCACGGGCAATGCCGTGCTGGGCCGCCAGGCCCTGTACCAGCATGCCTGCAACGCCTGCCACAGGATCCCTGGCGTGACCGGGCCCGAGACCCATGTGGGCCCCTCGCTCGCAGGCTTTGCCTTGCGCAGCAACATCGCAGGCGTGCTGCCGCACACCACCGAGAACCTGGAGCGCTGGCTGCGCGAGCCGCAGGCCGTGAAGCCCGGAACGGCCATGCCCGCCATGGGCCTGAGCCCTGCCGACGCGCGGCACATCGCCGCCTACCTGGCCGGGCTCAAATAGGCGCCGCAAGCACTCCCGCCGCGCCAGCGGGCAAGGCAGTCGGGTGCTGGCAGAGGACGGAAGGCGCATGCACCCACTGTCCGTGCCCGCCCCATGCCACCCTGTCAGCCGCGCACTGACGGCCTTGTAGGAGAAGGCCCGGTGCGCCGAGTCATTCAGGCCACCACAGTGCTGTAGACCACGCCATCGCGCCCCGGGTCGGCGCCGCCATGCAACGCACCGTCGGCCCCGATCTGCACACCGTGTACCCAGCCGATGGTGTAGTTGTACGGGTTGCGCAGTACCTCGTAGCCCTGGGCCTGCAGTTCGCGCGCCACGTAGCGCGGGATGCGGTTGCACACGTCGATGGAGTTGCTGGTGGACGAGAAGCGCGGGGCCGACACGGCCTCCTGCATGCCCATGCCGTGGTCGATGAGGTTGAGCAGCACCTGCAGCACGCCCATGGCGATCTGTGTGCCGCCGGGGGCGCCGAGCACGATCTCGGGCTTGCCGTCCTTGAAGACGATGCTCGGGCACGACGAGGTGAAGCGGCTCTTGCCCGGCTGGATGCTGCCGGCCCGGCCCGGCCGCGGGTCGAACACGCCCATGCAGCCGTTGTAGAAGAAGCCCATGCCGGGCGTGATCACGCCCGAGGGCATGGCCAGCGAATGCGTCATCGAGACGCAGCCGCCTTCGCCATCGACCACGCTGATATGGGTGGTGTCCTTGGGCACCGGTGCGCCCAGGTTCACGCGCTCCACGCTGTGGCGCTTGCCGGCGCGGATGTCGGCGGCCACGCGGGCTGCATTCTCCTTCGACAGCAGTTGGTCCAGCGGCACCTCGACGAAGGCCGGGTCGCCGATGTGGCGGTCCTTGTCGGTGGTGGCCTTCTTCATCACCTCGCTCAGGATGCGCAGGTACTCGGGGCTGTTGTGTTCGATATCCCCCAGGGCAAACTCTTCCAGGATGGTCAGCATCTGCAGCAGCATGGCGCCGCCGCCCGGGGGCTGGTTGGTGGTCACCACGCGGTCGCGGTAGCGGCCCACCAGCGGCTGGGTGCGGCGCACCTGGTAGCTCTTGAGATCCTCCATGCTCAGCAGGCCGCTCAGCGACTGCACATGCTCCACCATGCGCCGCGCCAGCTCGCCTTCGTAGAACGGAGCGATGCCCTCCTCGGCCACCTGGGCCAGCACCTGGGCGAAGTTCTCGTTCACGATGGGCGTGCCGATGGGCTTGGCGCTGCCGTCGGCGCGGCAATACAGGGCCCGGCCTTCGTCGCTGTAGTGCAGGCGGTCCATGTTGCTGGCGCGGCCGGCCAGGGTCTGGTCGATCCAGAAGGAGTACATGCCGGGGCGCACGAAGTAGCCATCGCGCGCCCAGGCAATGGCCGGCGCCACCACCTCCTTCCACGGCAGGCGGCCGTGCGCGCTGTGCATGGCCGCCAGGCCCTTGAGCGTGGCGGGCGTGCCGATGGACTGCGCGCCGATGTCGTTGACGCGGCCCTTGAGGATGAAGCCGAAGCCATCCTTGGTCTCGCCTTCGAGCAAATCCGCCCACATGTCCTCGCGCGCGGCCAGCGGCGCGGGTGCGTGGAAGTCGAAGTATTCATGCGCCTCCTTACCCGCCTTGTCCGGCAGGAACACCGCCGCCGTGCCAAAGCCCGCGATGCCGCACATCAGCGGGTCCACCACCGTCTGCGACAGCGCGATGGCCACGGCGGCGTCCACCGCGTTACCGCCCGCGCGCAGGATCTCGATGCCGGACTCCGCCGCCTCGGGCTGCGGGCAGGACACCATTGCTTGTTTTTTCATCGGGAGACTCGGGAAAGAATGAAACAGAGGAAAGCGGCTGCGCGGCGGCTACCATGGATGGTGACCGCCGCGAGGTGCAGCTTGATTTACTTGGGATTGAGGTTCAGCGCTTCGAGCGTGGGGCCCCAGGCCTTGGTGTCGCGGCGCGCCACGTCCATCAACTGGCTGGCAGGGCCGGCCATCGAGATGGCGTTCATGCCCTTGAGCTTGGCCTGCACCTCGGCGCTGGCATGGAAGGCGCGCGTGCCCTCGTGCAGTTTGGCGATGATGGCGGCGGGTGTGCCGGCCTTGGCCACGATGCCGCTCCAGCCCATGGTGTCGAAGTCCTTCACGCCCAGCTCGTTGGCGGCCGGCACATCGGGCAGCTCGGGCAGGCGCGAGGGGGCCAGCACCACCAGGGGCACGATCTTGCCGTTCTTGATGTGCGGCAGCGCTGAGCCGCCCACGGGCGCCATCACCTGCGTCTGCCCGCCGATGGTGGCCATGAGCCCATCGGGCTCGCCCTTGAAGGGCACATGGGTCATGCTGATACCCAGCTTCTTTTGCAGCAGCTCCACCGCCAACTGGGTCGAATTGCCCAGGCCCGAGGACGAGAAGTTGAGCTTGTCAGGGTTGGCCTTGGCGTACTTCACCAGGTCATCGAGCGACTTGAAGCCCGTGGCCGGGTTGGCCACCAGGATGAAAGGCACGGTGCTGAGCATGCCCACGCCGACGAAGTCCTTTTCTGGATCGTAGGGCAGCGGCTTGTAGACGAACTTGTTGAGCACCATTTGCGAGACGCCGCCGAACATCAGCGTGTAGCCATCGGCCGGCTGGCCGAGCACCTGCTGCGCGGCAATGATGCCGCCGGCGCCGGGCTTGTTCTCCACGGTGATGGTGGCGTTGATGGCCTTGCCCGCATGCTCGGCCCACAGGCGCGCCACGGTGTCGGAGCTGCCGCCCGCCTGCTGCGAGACGACCAGGCGGATCGGGCGGCTGGGGTAGTTGGCGTCCTGCGCATGGGCGGCGGGCAGAGCGGCCAGCGACAGGGCGAGCGCCACGGCCTTGGCGGCAGCAGCAAAGCAGAAAGGTTTCTTCATATCGGCAGATCTCCGGGAGGTGGGCGGCTTGAAGCTGGCAGCAGCATGAATGAAAGCGCTGCAGGCATGTCGGGAATTATTCGGCGCAGGCGCACCGGCGACCAGTGAATTCGCGCGATGGATCCATTAGCATTCACTCATGACTGCATACGATCAAGTGGCCTGGGCACGCCGGCTCAAGGTCAAACATCTGGAATCCTTCATGGTGCTGGACGAGGCCGGCACCCTGACCGAGGCCGCCGCCCGCCTGCACATGACGCAGTCGGCCATGTCGCACTGGCTGGCCGACCTGGAGGAGCTGGTGGGCACGCCCCTGGTCACGCGCGGGCGGCGCATCCAGCTCACGCCGGCCGGCATCATCATGAAGCGCCTGGCCATCAGCGTGTTGGGCGACATCTCGCGCACCCAGGCCGAGCTGGGCGCCCTGGCCCAGGGGCGCACGGCGCGCCTGCACATCGGCAGCGTATGGGCGGGGGTGGCGCGCGGCATACCGCAGGCGCTGGTCGAGTTCCAGGCCCTGTATCCCTATATCTCGGTCACCGTGTCCGAAAGCCCGCTGACCCAGTTGCTCGAAGGCATCGACAACAAGCAGCTGGACCTGGCGGTGTGCTCGCTCGACTCACGCGCCTACAAGGATGGGCTGGAGCACCGCGAGCTGTTCGACGACAACGTCTGCCTGGTGGTGGGCCGCGCCAGCCGCCACTGGGACGCCAAGGGCCCCATCCGCCTGATCGACCTGGTCCACGACCACTGGATCATGCCGCCCCCGGGCACCCTCACCCGCTCGCAACTCGATGCCGCCCTGCTGGACGCCGGCGCCTCGTGGCTGCGCCCCAAGGTGGAAACCCCCGCCATCACCACCTTGCAGGCCCTGGTACACCAGGGCGACTACATCGGCGTGTGCTCCGAGGCCATGGCCCAGTACCAGGTGGCGCTGGGCACCATGCGCATCCTGCCGCTGGACCGCACCATCCGCTTCGGGCCCGTGGGGGTGATCTGGGCGAAGGACAACACGGCGGAGGCGGTGCGCTTGTTTGTGGAGCATATTGCGGCGGTGGTGGGCACAGCGCCCAAGCCGCCTCACTGAGCGGCGAGGAGCAACGATTGGTGCCCGGGTCAGGGCTTGGGCGGCAGGACCTGTACCCAGGTCTTGCCTTCGTCCTGCGTGGAGTACACGATGCCCAGGGTCTGGAGGATGATCTCCGATGAATCGGCGTGAAGGATGCGGCCCGGGACACTCTCCGTGACCAGTGGCGTGCCCAGGCTTTGCCAGCGGCCACCGCCATCGGTGGTCTTTTGCAGCGTGTTGGTTACATCGATGAACCCCGCCTGCCAGTCCAGGCTGTAGGCGCTGCGTTGATTCATCCAGTAGGTGCTGATGCCGCCGGGGTTGGGCTCATGCGCCCAGGACTTGCCTCCATCACCAGAACTGGAGCGGTAGAAGCTATTGAAGTTCTGCCGCGTCATTCGGATTTCGCCGTCAGGAAAGCGCTGCCATTCGCGCACCCAGAAGCCGTGCTTATGCGTGGTCACCGCAAAACTGGTCTTGTCCAGGCGCATGATTTCGGACTCGCGGGAAAGTCCATAGATCTGCTTGGCGACGATCAGCTCGCTGGGCGTGCTGATGACAGAGTCCAGCATGGCGTCCAGCTTGGCTACCTCCCTGGGCGCAGCCTTCGGGTCCGCCATCGAGTCGCGCACCCAGAAACGGCTGGTCCGACCCGTCACCGTGCCGAGCAACACCCCCTGCTTGCCGTAGGGCTCGACGTACACCACACGGCCCTTGTCACCGGGTAGCTTGGACGGCTGCCAGATGCCCTGGGCGGATTTGACGAAGTAGGTACCGTATTCACTGCCGGCAACGGACAGGCCTTGCGCCGTGCGGCCCACGGTGAAGATCGTGTCCAGCGTATCCACAGACTCACGCGTCCAGGCGTTGCGCCCTGTGCGCTGCAGCACCTGGCCCAGGTGCGATCCCGCCACGAGCCCTTGGTCGAGGGTACGCTCGTACAGCTGCGACACCATCTGGCGGGCCTGGGCAAGTACCTTGAGCTCGTTTTGCTGCGACCCATCGCCCAGCCACCCTCCGCCCGCAGGCAAAGTCGGCTCGCCGTGCGCCAGCTCGGACAACAGTGTTTCCAATGCATTCTTGCGGCCGAGTGGGCCCTGCAGCAGCACCATTTTCGGGGGTTGGTCCTTGCCGATTGCCGGTGAGAACACCAGCGTACCCAGATTCGCCAAGCGACCCGCTTCGACGGTGAAGGAAGGCAGTCCCTTGGCCTTGGCGTTGTCCATGGTGAGCAGCGCGACGATCAGGCCGACGTTCGGCATCAGGCTCCCAAAGCCACTGACGTCGTACTTGCCCGCCGGCAGCTTGGCAAAATACAGCGCCTCTGTCGCGAAATGCCGGCCATGCCAGAACGCGTCGGAAGGCACGGTGACATCGACCATGGCAGCGGACTGCCCATTGGAGACCAGCTCGACCCGCTGCCACTTGGGGTGAACCATGCTGTTGGGGCGCAGAGAGATGACACGCAGGATGGCGTGTCCTTCGTTGGCACCCGCCTTGAGGTCCAGCTCCAGGCCCGTCTCCGAACGCTTGGTTGCCACACTGCTTGCACACCCCGCCAGCGCCAGCACGACCGCCAGCCCGAGGCCCAGAAAGCCCCATCGATTCATTCGCATTTTCCACTCCCTCGTATTTGTGGCGACGAGTCTAGCAAAGGCTCCTGCGCTTCACTGCCAGCGCCTCGCACCATGGCTCTGGTCGGCGCGCCTTGCTGGCTTTCAGATGACCAGCGATAGGTATCCAGTCCGCGTTGACCCAGGGCAAGCCGGGCACGCCGCTTGCGTGGTCCAATCCATGCCCCGCCCAGTGACTCTCTCGCCATGACCAATCCCGTCCCTTCGGTGCCTCCTGCGGCGCCCTCCCCGGCCCTGCCCCCAGCCGCCCCACCCGCCCCCCACACCCCCACCGAAGACGCCGTCGCCATCTTCACCGGCGTGCTGCTGATCTCGGTCGGCGTGGCCTTCTTCACCAGCGCCGGGCTGCTCACGGGCGGCACGGCGGGGCTGGCGTTTCTGGCGCACTACGCCACGGGCATCGGCTTTGGCAAGCTGTTCTTCGTGGTCAACCTGCCGTTCTACTGGCTGGCGCTGCGCAAGCTGGGGCGGGCGTTCACGGTGAAGACCTTCATCGCGGTGCTGCTGCTGTCGGCGCTGACCGAGCTGCAGTCGCAGTTGCTGCAGTTCGCGCAGCTGCAGCCGCTGTACGCGGCGATTGCGGGCGGCACCATCACGGGCACGGGGTTTTTGGTGCTGTTTCGCCACCGCTGCAGCCTGGGCGGTGTGGGCGTTGCCGCGCTGTATTTGCAAGACCGCTATGGCTGGCGCGCGGGCAAGATCCAGATGGCGGTGGACTGCTGCATTGTGCTGCTGGCGCTGTTCACGGTGGAGCCGCTGCGCGTGCTGTGGTCGATTGCGGGGGCGGTGGCGCTCAACCTGGTGCTGGCCATCAACCACCGGCCGGGGCGGTACATGGGGACCTGAGAAGGTGTGAACGAACCCGCCATGCCCGCTCATCCCGCCACAACACGCGCGCTCGTCGTTGCAAATGCTCGCCATAGCCCGAGCTATGGCTGCGCTTTGCGCCTAGATCGCACGCGTTCTGGCGGCCTGCTCGGACTCGCCGGATTCATTCATACCTTCTGAGCGTTCCGCCCCTTACGACACCGTATCGGAAAAATCCGGCCGCACGTCCACCGGCGTCCACTCCATGTCGCCGCAGATGATCAGGCGCTGCCCGTCACGCTCGAAGCCCACGGACAGGGTGATGCACATGCTCAGGCTCTGCATGGTGCGGTAGGGGCGCGTGACCTGGACCACGCCGGTGTCGCCCAGGGCGCGGCGAAAGTACGGCCTGCGCGACCAGCGGGCGCCCGTGGTGTCGCGCAGCGGGGCGAATGCATCGCGCTCGGCCAGCACCTGGCCGCGGCCCTGCGAGAACAGGTTCACACCCACCTGGTGGCCGCTGGCGTCCAGCAGGTAGCAGACATCGGCATGCGGCAGCCCGAGAAAGGCGGCGCAGGCCTCGGCCAGGGAGGCACCGGCCTGCATGCGGGTGCAGGCATGGAGCATGGCCTGCACATAGGGCTGCAGTCGGTCGCGGTACTCGCGGCGCTGCTCGTGCCAGCGGTCGCCGCACAGGGCCCAGGTGTCTTCGATCTCGGCGCAGGTATAGGCGGGTGGCAGCAACTGGGCGGCGGGCCGGCCGAAGAAGTAACCCTGCACGAAGTCGGTGTCGGAGTCGAGTGCGACGACGGCCTCCTCGCGGCGCTCGATGCCTTCCATGAGGACCAGCGCGCCGCATTCGTGCAGTAGCGAGACCATCTGGGTGGTCACGCGCCGCACGGTCTGGCTCTGCGCAGCCTTGACGACCACGCTGCGGTCGAGCTTGACCAGCGTGGGCGCCAGGGTGAACACCCGGTCGAAGTTGGAGTGGCCGGCGCCGAAGTCGTCCAGCGCCAGCAGAAAGCCCTGGGCCTTGAGCTCGCGCACCTGCGCTTCGAGATCGACATGGTCGTCGATCGCGGTCTCCAGGATCTCCACGACGATCTGGTGCGGCGCCAGGCCCGATTGGCGGCAGACCTGCAGCAGGCGCTGCGAGGCAGACAGGGCGTTGCCGCTGGAGAAGATGGAGGCATCGACGTTCAAAAACAGCCAGTGCGCCTGCCGGGGAAAGCGCGCAAAGCTGCCCGCGTGCAGTTCGCAGGCGGCCACATCGAGCGCGGTCTGTTCTTCGACCGACTGGCAGCGTGCGAAGAGTTCGGGCGGAGGCACGGGCGTGCCGTCGGGCATGGTGCCGCGAAGCAGGGCCTCGTAGCCGACCACACGGCGATGGGCCAGGCTGAAGATCGGCTGGAAGTGGGATTTCAGCGAAATCGTCACGGGAGCGGTACCCTGCCGATGCACGGACCGCCCTTTTTGGCGGACCAGGGCGCGTGGGAGACTGCAGACGGGGCTGGGTGCATGGGCGTCGTGGTGGGTAGGAGTGCCTATATTCTTCAACGTCTCTGTAAAGCCGCGCCAACAGGATTGGGCGCGGGCTCCAGGAACCTGGCCGGCGGTGAGGTCAATGCCCGCCAGGCCGGACGAAGTATGTGCATTTTTCGTGCCACGCGCTCCAGGACCAGTGCCGAAGGCGCTGCCATCGCGGTGGGTATCCCTTGTTACCAGGGCCCCGCCCGGGGCTGCTACGCACCGCCACCGTAGCGCTGGTCCATCAACTGCTCGAAGTTGTCGAGCGGCACGGGCCGGCTGAACAGGTAACCCTGCCACAGGTTGCAGCCGTGCTGCGCCAGGAACTCGCGCTGGGCCGTGGTCTCCACGCCCTCGGCGATGACGTCGATGCCCAGGCTCTGCGCCATGCCGATGATGGTCTGCACGATGAGCGCGTCGGTCTGCTGGATGCCGATGTTGCGCACGAAGCTCTGGTCGATCTTGAGCTGGTCCAGCGGCAGCCGCGTGAGGTAGGACAACGAGGACTGCCCGGTGCCGAAGTCGTCCATCGAAAAGCCCACGCCCAGCGCCCGCAGCGCGTTCATCCGGGCGATGGTGTGCTGCACGTTGTCCAGCGCCATGCTCTCGGTCAGCTCCAGCTTGAGGCGGTCGGCGCGGGCGCCGGTTTCGCTGAGCACGGCAAACACCTGGTCGACGAAATCGCCCTGGCGGAACTGGCGCGCGCTCACGTTCACGGCCAGCTGCAGGTGGCTGCGCACGGGGTCGTCCTGCCACTGGCGCAGCTGCAGGCAGGCGGTGCGCAGCACCCACAGGCCGATGGCCAGGATCTGCCCGGTCTCTTCGGCCAGGGGAATGAACTCGCCGGGCATGACCAGGCCACGCTCGGGGTGCTGCCAGCGGATCAGCACCTCGGCACCGATGGCCCGCTCGCCCTGCCCCACCTGCACCTGGTAGTACAGGCGGAACTGCTCCTCGGCCAGCGCGGTGCGCAGGTCGTTCTCCATCGCGGCGCGGGCCGTCACGGCGGCCTGCATGCGCGGATCGAAGAAGCGCACGGCATTGCGCCCGGCGGTCTTGGCGGCGTACATGGCCAGGTCGGCACGCTTCATGAGCTCGTCCACCGACTGGCTCTGCCCGCTGAACAGCACGGCACCGATGCTGGGCGTGCTGTGTACATGGTGCAGGGCCAGCTGGTAGGGCTGGTTCAGCGCGGCCAGCACCTTGGTGCCTACCGTCTGGGTGTGCTCGGCGGCCTCGGTGGGCTCGCTGCTCATGCCCTTGAGCAGCAGCAGGAACTCATCGCCACCCAGGCGCGCCACGGTGTCGCCCTCCCGCACGCAGGCTTTGAGGCGCTGGGCCACCTGCTGCAGCAGCACGTCGCCCATGTCGTGGCCCAGGGTGTCGTTGAGGTTCTTGAAGTGGTCCAGGTCCAGGCACAGCAGCGCACCGTACTGGCCCGAACGGGCGCTGCTGGCAAAGGCCTGCTGCAGCCGGTCCATCATCAGGCGCCGGTTGGGCAGCAGGGTCAGCGGGTCGTAGAAGGCCAGGTGCTCGATTTCCCGGGCGGCGGCCGCCTTCTGCGTGATGTCGCTCAGCGAGGCCACGTAGTGCGTGAGCCGCCCCTGGCCATCCTTGACGGCCGTGATGCCCATCTGGTGCAGGTTCACCTGCCCGTCCTTGCAGCGGTTCCAGATCTCGCCGCTCCACTCGCCCACGCTGTCCAGGGTCCGGCGCAGGCCGGCAAAAAAGGACTCGTCGTGCTGACCCGACGCGAGAAAGCTGGCGCGCCGGCCCACGGCGTCGGCACTGTCGTAGCCGGTGATCTTGGTAAAGGCGCGGTTGGTGCGCAGGATCACGGTGTCGGCATCGGTGACCAGCATGCCCTCTTGCGACTCGAAGGCGATGGCGGCGATGCGCAACTCCCGCTCGGCGTTCTTGCGCTCGGTGATGTTGTTGCCGATGCCCCGGTAGCCCAGGAAATTGCCGTCCGCATCGAACATCGGCGTGCCGCTGACCGAGACCCACTCCACCGCACCGCCCGTGGACTGGCGCGGGTACTCGAAATCGCGGAACTCGCGGCGCTCACGCAGGGTCTGTTCGTGCTGCTCCCAGTCCACCGCGATGCCATCCGACGCAGCGACCCCGCCGCCGTCGTCGGTAGCCACCTCGTGGCGGGTCTTGCCCACATGCCACTGGGGGCCCGGCAGCGTGCGCTTGGCGGCCTCGCCCTCCAGCGTCACGAAGCGCAACTGCGCGTCCTGCTCCCAGTACCAGTCGGAGGACAGCATGGTGAGCGTGCGAAAGCGCGCCTCGTTGTCTTCCAGCTGGCGGCGCACGCGGTACGACTCGGTCACGTCGCTGAACACCAGCACCACCCCGGTGATCTCGCCCGCGGCATTGCGGATGGGGGCCGCGCTGTCGGCGATCTGGTACTCGGTGCCGCCCCGGGCGATCAGCGTGGTGTGGTTGGACAGCTCCACCACCTGGCCGCTGGCCATGACCAGTTGCACCGGGTCCTTCGATGGCTCGCGGGTGCGCGCGTTGACGATGCGAAACACCTCCGCCAGCGGCCGCCCCCGCGCCTCGCGCAGCGGCCAGCCGGTCATCTGCTCGGCCACGCCGTTCATGCGCACCACCTGCCCTGCGGCGTCGGTGGCCACCACCGCGTCGCCGATGGAGTCCAGGGTGATGGCCAGGTTCTCCTCGCTGTGGCGCAGCTCGCCCTCGGCCTGCTGGCGTGCCTGGGCCATGTGGTTGAAGCGCTGGGCCAGCTGGGCCAGTTCGCGAAAGCCCGTCTCGGGCACCGCAGCCACCTGCTGGCCCTGGGCCAGTTGGTCGGTGGCCCGCAGCAAACGGGCCAGCGGCTTGCCCACGCCGCGGCGCACGCCTTCGTGCGCCAGCACGAACGAGGCCAGCAAGCCCAACAGCAAAAAGCCCATGTCGCGCCACATCTGCCGCGTGATGCGCGCATGCAGCGCATCCAGCGGCACCGACAGGCGCATGCTGGCCACCGGCCTGCCCTGGGATTCAAGCAGGGGCCGCGCCACCTCGATGTAGCGGGCACCGCCCTCGGTCTCCAGCAGGCTGGCACCGCCCTGCAGGGCCTGGGCGCCAGCCCCCGGCTGGGGCAGGTTGGGCAGGGTGCCGAGCTCGCGCCCGTCGGGCGGAAAGCGCGCGATCACCCGGCCATCGGGGCCGAGCACGCGGGCCACGGCCCCCTCGGGCAGGCCCAGCTCATGCAGGCGGCGGCTCCACCAGTCGAGCGACACCACGGCCACCGCCGCGCCCAGCACGGCGCGGGTCTCGGGGTCGATCAGCGGCTGCGCAAAGCTCACGCTGGCCAGGCCGACCGCCGGGTCCACCTGGAAGTTGCCGACCGAAAACTCGCGCGCCACGATGGCCCGCAGGAAGTGGGGCTGGTCGGTCAGGTTCACCGGCACCCTGGGCGGCACGGCGCTGCAGCGCAGATCGCCATCGGCGCGCGGCAGGCCGATGTTGATGTAGGTGGCGTTGAGCGCCAGCACCTCCGCCAGGTACTGCGAACAATCGGGGGCGTCGAGCTGCTGTGCCCGGCGGGTCGTGGCCAGTTGCTGCAAAAAGGTGCGGGTGGTGTCGATCAGGCTCTGCTGGCTGTAGGCCAGGGTGCGGGTGATCAGCAACGCATTCTCGCGCACCGCAGCCACCGACTCTTCGCGGTTGGCCTGCGCCTGGTAGGCCACCAGCACCAGGGCAGGCAGCGTGGCCACCAGGATCAGCAGCCGTATCCTGGCGGACAGGGAGCCCGTAGCCAACGGCGGCAAAGCAGGCATGGGGCCTTTCGCGAAAGAGGAAGGATGGGCAGGCGGTCAGCCAGCGGCGGCCGCAAAAACATCTGGATACATCGTAACCCCTGGCGGGGTGCTCGCGGCGGGTGTGCGGGTAAACCATTCGACGCAGCGGCGCTTGCGGAACTCCTGGGCCAAAGGTCTTATCATTGCAGCATGCGTCGCGGCCCCCTGTTCTATTTGCTGATGGTGGTGCTGGTCCTTCGGGGCCTGGTGGGCACCGCCATGGCCGCAGGCATGGTGCCCATGCAGCACCCCGCGCCAGCGGCTGTGGCGCAGGCCCCGGTTGCGGCCCACCACGGCCAGCACGAGCATGCCGCACCGAGCGAGGCAAGCCACGCGGGCGCGCATGGCAACCTGCATGGCGGCCACCACGGTGACACCGAAGCCACCCCCATGGCCTGCGATGGCAGCACGCCCGGCAGCACCGGCTGCGCCACGCACAACCAGCATGCCAACTGCACGGCCTGCGAGATCTGCCACACGGCCCTGATGGAGCCACCGGCCATGCCGGCTGCGCCCCTGCCCCTGCTGGCCGGCGCCGCCCCTGCGGCCACCACCCCGTTCGACAGCGCCACCGCCGCGCTGGCCATCAAGCCGCCCATCGCCTGATGGTTTGAGAGCATCCCCAGGGCCTGTTTGGGCCTGTGCGGGAGCGCCTGGCAACACCCCCTGCAGCCCACACCGGCGCCCCTGCGGCCCGTTGCTGCGGCGCCTGGGCTGAACAGCACCCGCCCCGAGCCCGCCCATGCCTGCACGCGCCCCCGGCGCATGCACCGCAGGCCGCAGCGGCGTTCCATTCCCTTTTTTTCTGGAGACCGCACCATGCGCGACTTCTTCGCTCTTCGCTGGCCCTTGCTGCGCCCCCTGGCGTGGCTGGCCTTGCTCCTGCCCGCGATGGCAGGGGCACAGCCGCCTGCCGACCCGGCCCCGGCGGCCGCACCACAAGCCCCGCAAGCACCCCAGGCCCCGCTGGTATATACCCCCATGCAGGTGCAACTGCCGCTGCCGGGCGCCGATGCGCCGCTGGCCGACTGGCGCGCCGCCCACCAGGCCGTGGCCGCCTTCCCGCGTGGCCATGCCGACATCGTGCGCTGGGAGGCCGGCCAGGGCAGCACCCCTGCAGCAGCAGCGGCGGCGCCTGCCAGCCCCCACCCGCACGGGGGGCACAAGCCATGAGCCGCAACATTCCCCGCCTGACAGGGCTGGCCTTGGCCGCCCTGCTTGCAGGCTGCGCCAGTGTCTCGCCCGACGGCCTGCGCGGCGACGTACAGGCCCTGGCACAGCCACGCACAGGTGTGGCCGGTGCCACCCTGCCCGCCGCCGACCCGGCCGCGCGCGACCAGGCGCGCCAGGCCACTGATGCCTGGCTGGCCCAGCCGCTCACGCAGGACGCGGCCGTGCGCATCGCCCTGCTGCACAACCCCGGCCTGCAGGCCCGGCTGGCCGCGCTGGGCGTGGCCGATGCCGAGCGCGTGCAGGCCATCACCCTGCCCAACCCGCAGTTCTCCATCGCGCGGCTGACTAACCCCCATGAGCGCGAGATCGAGCGCACGCTGGCTTTCAGCCTGCTGGACCTGGTGACCCTGCCCTGGCGCATGGAGCGCCAGGCCGAGCGCATGCAGGTGGCCACGCTGCAGGCCGCGCAGGACGTGGTGGCCCTGGCCGCCGACACGCGCCGCGCCTGGATGCGCGCCGTGGCGGCCGAGCAGGTGGCTGCCACGCACGAACGCATGGTGGAGGCCGCCGAGGCCGGTGCCGAGCTGGCGCGCCGCATGGCCCGTGTGGGCAACTTCAGCCGCCTGCAGCATGCGCGCGAACAGGCCGTGCTGCAGGAAGCGAATGCCCAGCGCGCCCGCGCGCGCCTGGCCGCCGCCACCGCGCGCGAGCAGCTCAGCGGCAGCATGGGCCTGTGGGGCGTGCAGACGGGCTACACCCTGGCCAGCCAGTTGCCGGCCCTGCCCGCCACGCCATTGCCCGCCGACGGGATCGAGGCCACCGCGCTGCGCGAACGCCTGGACGTGCAGGCCGCGCGCCGCCAGCTCGACACCGAGGCGCGCCAGCAGGGCTGGGTGCGTGCCGGCGCCGTGTTCGGCGACCTGGGCCTGGCCTACAGCCGCAACACCACGACCGAGCGCGAGAGCGGCCACCGCGAGACCACGCGCGGCTGGGAGCTGGATGTGCCGCTGCCCCTGTTCGACTGGGGCGGCGCCGCGCGCACCCGCGCCCAGGCGCGTGTGGAGCAGAGCGCTGCCACGCTGCAGGACACGGCCGTGCGCGCCCGCAGCGAGGTGCGCAGCGCCTGGCTCACCTACCGCACGGCGCTCGACCTGGCGCGCCAGCAGCGCGATGAGGTGGTGCCGCTGCGCCAGCTCATCAGTGACGAAACCACGCTGCGCTACAACGGCATGCTCGCCAGCGTCTGGGAGCTGCTGGCCGAGGCACGCGCCAGCACAGAGGCAGTGGCCGGCGCCATCGAGGCGCAGCGCGACTTCTGGCTGGCGGAGACCGATCTGCAACTGGCCCTCACGGGCACCTCACCGGGCGCCCTGCAAGGCCTTGCCTCCGGCGCCGCCACCCCTTCCACCCCACCAGGCCATTGACATGCAAAGACGCCATTTCTTCACGGCAGGCGCCGCCACGGCCGTGGCCACCGCCGCCGTCAGCCGCGTGGCCCTGGCCGCGCTGCCCGAGCCCGCCCTGCAGGCCAGCGCCGACACCGCGCCTCCGCTGCACCCGCCCACAGGCAGGCCCTACAACCCCGTGGTCACCTTGAACGGCTGGACCGCACCCTGGCGCATGAACGCCGGGGTCAAGGAGTTCCACCTGGTGGCCGAGCCCGTGGTGCGCGAGGTCGCGCCGGGCTTTGTGGTCAACATGTGGGGCTACAACGGGCAAAGCCCCGGCCCCACCATCGAGGTGGTGGAGGGCGACCGCGTGCGCCTCTTCGTCACCAACCGCCTGCCCGAGCACACCTCCGTGCACTGGCACGGGCAGCGCCTGCCCAATGGAATGGACGGCATCGCCGGGTTGAACCAGCCGGCCATCCAGCCGGGCAAGACCTTCGTCTACGAGTTCGTGGCACGCCGCCCCGGCACCTTCATGTACCACCCGCATGCCGACGAGATGGTGCAGATGGCCATGGGCATGATGGGCCTGTGGATCACCCACCCCAAGGCCGCGCACCCGCACATCGCCACGGTGCAGCGCGACTACGCCTTTCTGCTCAACGCCTTCGACGTGGAGCCCGGGGCGCGCACGCCCAAGGTGAACACCATGCTGGACCACAACATCTGGTGCTGGAACAGCCGGGCCTTCCCGGCCATCAGCCCGCTGGTGGCGCGACAGGGCGAGCGCGTGCGCATCCGCGTGGGCAACCTCACCATGACCAACCACCCGATCCACATCCACGGCCACGAGTTCGAGGTGACCGGCACCGACGGCGGCCCCGTGCCCAAGGGCGCGCGCTGGCCCGAGGTGACCACCGACGTGGCCGTGGGCCAGATGCGCCAGGTGGAGCTGATCGCCGACGAGCCCGGGGACTGGGCCTTTCACTGCCACAAGAGCCACCACACCATGGGCGCCATGGGGCACGACGTGCCGACCATGATCGGCGTGGACCACAAAGGCCTGGTTGGCAAGATCCAGAAGATCGTGCCCGACTACATGGTGATGGGCGAGCGCGGCATGGCCGACATGGGCGCCATGGAGATGCCGCTGCCCGACAACACCTTCCCCATGATGGCCGGCACCGGCCCCTACGGCCCGCTGGAGATGGGCGGCATGTTCACCACCTTCAAGGTGCGCGCCAACCAGCCCGCGGGCGACTACCGCGACCCGGGCCACTACGCCCAGCCGCCTGGCACCCAGGCCTATGAATGGCAGGGCGCGCCCGCCGCCACGCCGGCCCCGCCACGGGCCACCCCACCGGGCACCGC
Organism: Acidovorax sp. AC410; assembly: GCF_979253235.1. Classification (NCBI taxonomy): domain Bacteria; kingdom Pseudomonadati; phylum Pseudomonadota; class Betaproteobacteria; order Burkholderiales; family Comamonadaceae; genus Acidovorax; species Acidovorax sp. AC410. Next base: position 5,274,432 of record NZ_CEEDCG010000001.1, on the reverse strand, counting down.
GCCCGGGGCTGCCAGCGCACGCAAGCCCGCCGCGACCGGCGGCCACCACCAGCATTGAACCCTTCTGGAGCAGACCATGAAAATTGTTCTTACGTCCCGCCGCCTTGCCATGCACCTTGTTGCCGCCGCCCTGCTGGGCGCCACCGGTGCCGCCTGGGCCCATGGCAATGCACCCCATGGCACGGCGTCCAGGGCCGCCCTGCCCGCCGAGCAGCAGGACTGGGGCATTGCCGGCAGTGCCCAGGCCGTGCAGCGCACCATCACCCTGCGCATGGGCGACGACATGCGCTTTGCGCCCGCCCACATCGAGGTGCGCGAAGGCGAGACCGTGCGCCTGGTGGTACACAACCAGGGCCAGCTGCTGCACGAGATCGTGCTCGGCACCCAGGCCACGCTGGCCCAGCACGCCGAGATGATGGCCAAACACCCCGGCATGGAGCACGACGAGGCCTACATGGCCCACGTCGCCGCCGGCAAGCGCGGCCAGATCATCTGGCAGTTCAACCGTGCGGGCCGCTTCGACTTCGCCTGCCTGATCCCCGGCCACTACCAGGCCGGCATGGTGGGCACCATCAACGTGTTGCCCCGCAAGGGCTGACCCAGGAAGAGAAAGGACACCCCATGACCCACACACCAACCGCCAGCACCCGTCGCGCCTGGCTGACCATGCTCGCCGCAACCGCGCTGCCGATGGCAGCAGGGGCCGCGGCCCCCACGCCGGTCGAGGTCTGGAAAGACCCGAACTGCGGCTGCTGCCAGGACTGGGTGGACCACATGCAGGCCAATGGCTTTGCCGTGAAGGTCCACGACACCGGCAACAACGCCGTGCGCGCCCGCCTGGGCCTGCCGCAAAAGCTGGGCTCGTGCCACACCGCGCTGGTCGGCGGCTACCTGGTCGAGGGCCATGTGCCCGCCAGCGACGTGCGTGCCCTGCTGCAGCAAAAGCCCGACGCGCTGGGCCTGGCCGTACCCGGCATGCCCATTGGGTCGCCCGGCATGGATGGCCCCGCCTACGGCGGCCGCAAGGACAGCTATGCCGTGCTGCTGGTCGCACGCAACGGCAGCACCCGCGTTTTCAAGAACTACCCCGGAAATCAAAAGGCATCGACATGACCTACCACACCACCCACCCACTGCGCATCGCCCTGCTCACCACCACACTCCTTTTCAGCGCAGCAACCGCCTTCGCAGGCGACGACCATGACCATGGCGAGGACCACGGCAGCCACGCTGCGCCCGCTGCGGCCCAGGCAACCAAGGCCCCTGCCGCTGCCATCGCGGACCTGAGCGAAGGCGAAGTCGTGCGCTGGGACGCCGCCAGCGCCAAGGTCACACTGCGCCACGGCCCCATCCGCAACCTGGACATGCCGCCCATGACCATGGTGTTCCGCGTCACCGACCCAGCCCAGGCCGCGCAGGTCAAGCCCGGTGCCAAGGTGCGTTTTCGCGCCGAGCAGCAGGCCGGCGCCTATGTGGTGACGCGCATCGAGCCGGTGGCCAATTGAGCCCTCGCCGCCTCCCTACAATCCCGCGTCATTGATGATTGATTGATCGATCGAGGGAGAGGGAGATTCATGAGCACGACACGGCGAAGCATTCTTGCGGCCCTGGGCGCCCTGCCCTGCACATTGCTGGCGCACGCACCAGCGTCGGCAACGGCGGGCCCCCGGGCCGGCATCCACCCCTGGCTGGAGGTGGGCGACTCCGTCGTGGCCGATGTGCTGGCCAATGGCAAGGTCATTGCACAGCTCAACCACAAGGCCACGCAGCCCGGCCTGCACCGGCGGCCGGCACTGGTATGGGCCCTGCCCCCGGGCCTCAAGCGCGTGCAGTTGCGCGGCACAGTGACCCTGGCAGGCAAGGCCACGCCCTTCAACAAGACCTGGACGGTGCGCGACATGGCCAGCGTGTCGGCCCCGCTGTACGACCAGGGCAAGCCCTGGATCGAGCGCGTGCGCGGCCTGGCCCAGCGGCTGGAGGAAGGCACGGTCACGGTCGAGCGTGCCAAGCCACCCGCCGGCAAGAAGCCTGCCGCCGCCGCGCTGCAGGACCTGGAAAAGCGCCTGGGCGCCCCACTGCCCGCCATGGTCAAGCTGCTGGCCGACTGGCGCATCGAGGTGGGCGACTCGTCCTTCGTCCACCCGTCTTCCATGACCACGGTGACCGACATGCTGCTGCGCGAATGGGACTACGCGCCCAGCGGCAAGAATGGGTTGGACCGGCTGCTGTCGCCCACCGTGCGTGCGCGCTACGACCGCAGCCTGGCTGTGTTCGTGCATGTGGGCGACGGCCTGGGCGCGTTGGCCTGGGACCCTGCCGGCGTGACGGCGGGCGAGCCCACCCACACCTGGGGCGACCAGGGCAACCCCGGCGCCCAGCCGGGCACGACCAACGAGGGCGTGTGGTACTGGCTGCACCAGGAGTACCTGGGCAAGCCCTCGCTGCTGCTCGACGAGGACTACCGCCCGCGCAATGCCGAGGCCGCCTTCACCCACGTGCTGCAGCGCCTGGCCTTCAGCGAGGTGGAGGAAGCCGCCAACGACAAGGAGCTGGTGGTCGACAGCGCCCTGCCGCGTGCCAACCTGCTGCAGCTCCATTTCGACCACGAATCGCGGCAACCCAAGCTCTGGCTGCGCAGCTACGACAGCTACTACACCCTGTTCTGACGGAGCGCAGCCGGCGCCCACGCAGCGGGCCGGCTCAGTTCAATCCCCCCATCGACTGCGCCTCGGCCACGTCCTCGGGCGCCAGTTCCAGCACCTCGCGCCAGCGCCGCGCGGCGCGCATTTCCTGCATATCGCGCCCGTAACCCAGGTACAGGCGCAGGCCGGCCGGCGCGGGGCCGTCCTCGCCGCGCAGCAGGTGCAGGCGCACCGACTGGCGCTCGCCCGGCGGCACGCCCTGCCCATCGGCAGAGGGCACGGGCCAGCGGTACTCCTCCCCGGGGCCCCAGCGGCCCTGGCCGTCCAGCGCAACCCAGGTGCCCTGCTGCGCCGGGTCGCCCGGCCCCCGCGCGGTGCCGCTGGCCAGCATGGCATACAGCCGGCACCGGCGGCCGCAGGCGGGCCCAGCCCCGGGCGTGCTGCCGAAAACCTGCACCCCGAGTGAAACGGCACGCGGGTTGCCGCGCAGCGAGGCCTGCAGCCGAAACGGCGGGCGCACAGGCGCAGGTGCGTTGGCACCCTGGGGTTGCAGGTCCAGCTCGCCCGTGCCGGCCTCATTGGCCACCGGGGTGGGCACTGCGCTGCTGGCATAAGTGCCGTTGCCCAGTTGCCCCTGGCGACCGCGCCCCCAGGCCCAGACCGTGCCATCGGCCAGCCGGAAATGCACGGTGCCGAAATGCGCCACGCCGCGCTGGTCCATGTACTCGGGGTCGTCCATGCCATCGACGCCGAAGGACAGCTCGCGGATCGGCGCGTGCAGCGCAAAGCGCACGCCCTCGTGCTCCTTGAAGATCTTGCCAATGCATTGGGCCGAGCCGTCCTGCAGGATGGCGCACAGGCTGTAGTCGTTGGCATGGATGGAGACGGCCTTGCGCGGCAGGGACAGCGCGGTGGGCTCCTTGATGGGACCGCCCCAGAAGTCCTTGGGCCGGGGGCCCGTGGTGCCATAGCGCTGCCGCAGGCCCCAGTACCAGACGGTGCCCTGCGCATCGAGCGCGTAGGTGGCGCGCGCGCTGCCGTCACCCATGGCGGCAATCTGCAGTACCGGCCTGGGCAGGCCCTGCACCTTGACCGGCACGCCGGGCTCGCCGCTGAGATCCCAGACCGAACCATCCACCGCCAGCAGGGCCGCGAGGTCGTGCCCGCCCATGGCCACATCGCGCATGGCGGGCATGCCGCCCTGGCTGTAGACCAGCGCGGGGCGGCTGGACTCGGCGCGCGGGCGCGCCGCGGCGCCCCAGCTGTCCGATGTCCAGACCTTGCCTTCATCGTCCACCGCCAGCCAGCGGTGGTGCGAGGTGGCCAGCCGCACCAGCCGCGCGGGCACGGCCTGGTGTACCGGGTCCTGCGGAAACACGCCGCCTTCGAAATGGGTGTACGGGTCCGAGGTCCACGCCCCCAGCCCCCAGCGGAACAGGCGTCCGTCGCGCAGCAGCGCATAGCTGCCGTAGGGCCGCGTGTACACGCTGGCTGCGGGCCCGGGCAGCGGCACGGCGCGCGGGCTGGAGGAAGAGTCCAGCTCCCCGTCTCCGCTGGCCAGGTGCAGGCTGGTGTTCGCGCCCTGGCCGTAGAGCCGGCCATCGCGCGTGATGTACAGCAGGCCTGTGCGGCGCGGGTTGCCCTGGCTGGCAAATGCGCTGGCATCGGCCACACCGCTGGCCACGTGGCGCAGCGTGATGCGCCCGTCGCGCGGGTGGCCCTCGATCAGATGCTCCCACTGCCACAGCTCGCCCTCGGCCGTGAGGCCCAGGTAGGGCACATCGCCATCCAGCATGCGCGCAATCTGCACGCCCTGCGCCGCCAGGTCGGGGTGGCGGTAATCACGCAGGCGCAGGGCGCTGTAGGTGCTGTCCATGCGCCCGGGCGGGCAGTGGCGCATGCGGTCCCCGGGCATGCGGCGCACGCTGGGGTCCACGGGCGATTCGCCCCACTGCCAATGCGTGCCATTGCGGTCCACGGCCTGCACCAGGGAGGCCGGGCCATGCTGGCGCGGCGGCGGCTGGGGGTCATGCGGCGGCTTGTCGCGTGAAGGGGCGTAGCCCTGCATCACCAGGTCCACGATGGGCGGCAGGCCGGCCACGGCCTCGGGGCCGCGCGGACCGGCATCCGCAGCGCAGGCCACGCCCTCGCCCCAGGACCAGACCGTGCCCTGGTCGTCGAGCGCCACCGTGGTGCTGGCCGCCTGCTGGATGCGGATGAGCCGCGCGGGCACGCGGGCAGCGCGCTCGGGCAGCAGCGCCAGGGTGCCCGAGGGCAGCGGGCCCCACCACCAGGGCTGGCCTTCGGCATCGATGGCGAACGAGGGCCCGCGCTCATCGCCATTGACGATGGCGGCGGCCCCGCGAAAGATGGTGCGCGGCGTGCCCCGGTCTGCGCGCGTGCCGTCGCCCAGCTGCCCCTGGCGGTTGGTGCCCCAGCTCCACACGCTGCCCTGTTCGTCCAGCGCCAGCACGCTGTTCAGGCCGGCGCGCACGGCCACCATGCGGGCGGGCATGGCGATCTCGCGCGCGCTGGCGGCATAGGCCGTCTTGCCCTGGCCCAGCTGCGCCAGCCGGTTGTCGCCCCAGGCCAGCACGCGCCCGTCGTGCGTGAGGGCCAGCGCATGGCGTGCGCCGCTGGCCAGGGTCTGGGCCTGCGCTGCAACACCCCACAGGCCCAGCAGCAAGGCCATGCCGGTGGCAACCAGTGGGAAGGAACGGCTGGACAAGTGCATGGTCTGGACTCCCGGCGGGAAGGTGGAGGCGGTCAATCCTCCCGTGCCGGTGCCTGCATCTGGCGAAAGCGCCTGACCGGGAGCATCTCCTGCGCCCCGCGACCCTGTCCAACAAAATTTGGCATGCCCGCCCTTCAATAGTCCGGCGCGTCCGGCCCCAGCTCCAGCACCTCGCGAAAGCGCCGGGCTGCCAGCATCTCGTCGGCATCCCGCCCATAGCCGATGTACAGGCGCAGGCCGGTGAGATCGGTGCCTTGCTGCAGTTGCGGCAGGATGTTCAGCGGCACCGACTGGGTTTCGCTGCCCAGTTGGACGCTGCTGGCGATCGCCGGCACCGGCCAGCGCAGCGGGCCCCAGGTGCCCTGGGCATCGAGCTGCACCCAGACGCCCTGGCCCAGGGGCCCGGCGGAGGCCATGGCATACACATTGGCGCCTGCCGGGGTGCCGGCGCTGCCGAACACGTCGCCCGTGAACGACAGGCTGCGCAGATTGCCCGACAGCCGCGCCTTCACCCGGAACGGCGGGCGATTCGCAGCCGCCGCATTCGGCACCGCAGGGTCCAGGTCCAGATCCCCGGTGCCGGCTTCATTGACCACGGGGACGGGCTCCGCCGCACTGGCGTATGCACCGGATCCCAGTTGCCCCTGTCGGCCCTGGCCCAGGGCCCACACCGTTCCATCGGCAAGGCGCAGGTGGACGGTACCGCCCCGCCGGGCGGTCGCTGTGGTGCCGACGCGGTCCTCGTCCACCCCCATCGATATCTCCTGGATGGGCGAATGCAACTGCAGGCGCCGGCCCCGGTGCTCGTTGAACAACTTGCCGTAGCACTGGGCCGAACCATCCTGCAGCACCGCGCAGACATTGAAATCGCCCGCATGGATGGAGACCGCCTTGTGCGGCAGCGGCAGCACGATGGGGGCATGCGCGATCCACTGGTCCCTGGAAAGCAGCGCACTGTCCTGCCCGGTAATCCCGTATCTTCGCCGTGCACCCCAGAACCATACGGTGCCGGACGCGTCCAGCGCGTACAAAGCGCCGTAGGTGCCATCGGCCGTCGCCACCTGGGTGATGGTGGTCGGCAGCCCCTCCAACTTACGTGGTACGGACGACCACCTTATGACCGCATCTGTGTCGGAGCTCTGCGCAGGGATGATGTCGATGCTGCCGCCAATGGCCCAGACCGACCCGTCCCTGCCGAGGATCGCGCCATGGCCATTGCCCCCTACGGACACACTGCGCGCAAGCGGCAGGCCCGTGGAGCTTTCCACCACGAGCGGACGGGTGTGGGGGACGGGTGAGGTACCCCAGTTCCCTGAACTCCAGACCTTGCCGTTGGCATCCACCGCAAGCCACTGGCCCTGCGCCGCCGCGAGCTGAGTGACCAGTGCCCCCAGTGGAATGTGCGTGGGCGTCTGCGCATGGCTGGCGCCATGCAGGCTGGCTTGCCGGTCGTACTGCACGGCGCCGAGCCCCCAGCGGAACACACGGCCATCCTTCAGCAGGGCATAGCTGGCCGCCTCGCTCGCATGCACGCTGACCGCCTTCGAGGGGAGGGTCAGCACGCGCGGACTGGCGAGCGATTCAGCCCCACCGGCCGCGTCGGTGGCAATCGCCAGGTGCAGGCTGGTGTTGGAACCCATTGCATGGAGCTTGCCGTCGCGCGTGATGTACATCAAGACTGGCAGCACGCCTGTCAGGGCGGTGTTGTGACCGCTGGCATCCACCACGCCAGAGGCAACGCGCTCCGCTGCAACATAAGGCCCGCCGGGAATCTCGGCCGTGGGCATGTACTGCCATTGCCAGAGATCTCCCTCGCCGGTCCACCCCAGGGAGGCGTCGCGGCCATGAATCACCTTCTGCAGTTTCACACCGGCCTTCTCCATTTCGGGGTGGATGCGGCTGCGGGCAGCGAAAGGCTCATAGGCCTGTGCCCAGCGCTCAGCGGGGCAGTGGGTGAGCGGCAGGGGCGGCACGCCGTGCGGAGGGAAGAACAGGGGATCGGTGCCCCACACCCACAGGCGGCCATCGGCATCCCTGGCCGTGACGCGTGCGACGGGGCCCCTTGCCGGGATGGCCGCAGACTGGTAGTTGATCGGCCCCTGGGCCTCGAAGATGAAATCCACGATGGGCGGCACGCCGCGCATGGCCCTCGGCGCCGAGGCCGCAGCGCTGCTGTCCGCACAGGCCGCGTCTTCGCCCCAGGTCCACACCACGCCCTGCTCGTCGAGCGCCACGGTGGCGCGCAGCTGGTGCTCTATGCGCACCAGCCGCGCAGGCACCTGCGCGGCGCGCTCGGGCACGGCGGCGTCCACGCCCGACGGCAACGGTCCCCACCACCAAGGCTGGCCGTCCTTGTCGATCACAAAGGAGGGAGCGGAATCGCCCCCGTTGGCGATGTACACCGCGCCGCGAAACACCACCTGCGGCGTGGCCCGGTCTGCCCGCGTTCCGTCCCCGAGCTGCCCCCGGGCATTGGTGCCCCAGCTCCAGACATTGCCCTCTTCGTCCAGCACCAGCGCGGTGGTCCTGCTGGTGCGCACGGCCGCGGCCTTGACCGGCAGGGGAATCTCGATCGCCGTGCTGGCGTAGACCGTCTTGCCCTGGCCCAGCTGGGCCAGGCGGTTGTCGCCCCAAGCCAGCACGCTGCCATCGGCCTGCAGTGCCATGCCGTGGCGCGCGCCGGTGGCAATGGTCTGGGCCAGCGCGGCGCTCGATGGCCCCAGGCCCGCCAGCAGCGCAGGCAACAGCCAGCCTGAGGCCCGACGCCATGGTGGTGGAGTCGTCATGGTGATCTTCCCTTCCTCTCTTTGGTCTGTCGCGAGGCCTGTCAGCAACGAAGGCCACGCGCAACGGCGTCGTCACACACCGTTGCGGCATGTGCGCAAAGAAACCATCCTATGCCGCGCCGCGCGGCAGCGCCCCACCCCACCGGGATGGGCCACGCCTGGCGGGATCTCGGCCTGGGTGCCTAGCGCAGTGCGGTCAATCCTCGGGACCAGGCCCGTGCCCGCGAACTGCGGCAGGATGGGCAGCGCCATCTACGGACCGGCCTGGCGCCCTTGACCACCCACCCCGCTCCCTACAATCGGCCACCAACGATTGACCCAAGGAACTCCATGGCCGCAACACGGCGAAGCATTCTCACTGCACTGGGCGCCTGGCCTTGCTCACTGCTCGCGCAGGCACCAGCGACAACGGGAGCTGCTGCGCCTGCCGCCACTGCGCCCACCGAAGCCGCCACCGGCAAGGCCAGCATCCACCCTTCGATGGAGGTGGGCGATGTGGTTGCGGCCGACGTGGTGGTCGATGGCAAAGTGCTTGCGCGACTGGACAGCAAGGCCACGCAGCCGGGCATGAGAAAGCCGCCCGCTCTGGTGTTCCCCCTGCCCTCCGGGCTCAAGCGCCTGCAGTTCAAAGGCACCGTCACCATCGCAGGCAAGGTCTCGCAGTTCAACCGGACATGGCAGGTGCGCGACATAGCTCCCGTATCGGCAACGCTGTATGACCAGAGCAAGCCGTGGATCGAGCGCGTCCGTGGGCTGGAGCCTGCACTTGTCAGGCCCGCCAGCGCCCCCAGCCCACGCCAGAAGACCGCCACGGTGGCGTTGCAGGATCTGGAAAAGCGCTTGCGCGCGCCGCTGCCCGAGATGGTCAGGCTGCTCGCCGCCTGGGACATCCGGCCCGGTGGCCACTACTTCCTGCCACCTGCAGACATGTCCACCGTGACCGAAATGCTGCTCGGTGAATGGGACTACACGCGCACCGGCAAGAACGGCCTGGACGAGTTGTTGTCCGCCGCCGTGCGCGCTCGGTACGACCGCAGCCTGGCCGTGTTCGTCGAGGTCGGCGACGGCCTGGGCGCCCTGGCATGGGACCCCGCCGGCGTCACGCCGGGCGAGCCCCCCAACACCTGGGGCGACAAGGGCAACCCGGGTGCCAAGCCAAGCGCGCCCAATCAGGGCGTGTGGTACTGGCTGCACCAGAATACCCTGGACAGGCCCACGCTGCTGCTGGACGATGACTACCGTCCCAAGACCACCGAAGCGGCCTTCACCCACGTGCTGGAACGCTTCTGGCTGTCGAGCCTGGCCAAGAGCAAGGACGATGGCGTGCAGGTGGTCGTGAACACGGCCAATCCGCGCGCCAATCGGCTGGCGCTGTATTTCGACGAGCGCAACAAGCCCCGGATCTTGCTGCGCAATCACGACTATCACTACAGCATGTACTGAACGCCTGCGGCGCTGCACGCCATGGGCGTGCGGCTGGGCAGGTCAGTCCTCGGGCGCCAGCTCCAGCACCTCGCGATATCGCCCCGCGGCCAGCATCTCGTCCACGTCGCGGCCGTAGCCGACATACAGGCGCAGGCCCGCCAGGCCCGCGCCCGGAAACTGCTGCAGGAGGTGGGCGAGCGGCACCGACTGGGCTTCGCTGGCCAGTTGCACGCCACTGGCCACGGCCGGCACCGGCCAGCCCAGTGGGCCCCACTGGCCCTGCGCATCGCGCTGCAGCCAGGTGACGCCCCCGGCCATCACGTACACCTTGCTGCCCGCTGGCGTGCCGGCGCTGCCGAACACCTCCCCATCGAACGACAGGCTGCGCAGGTTGCCCGACAGCCGCGTCTTCACGCGGAACGGGGGGCGCTTTGGCGTTGCCACGTTGGGCGCGGCGGGGTCCAGGTCGAGGTCGGCGGTGCCGGCCGCATCGACCACCGGCACAGGCTCGGCGGCGTTGGTGTAGGTGCCCAAACCCAGTTGCCCGCCCTGCCCCTTGCCCCAGGCCCAGACAGTGCCATCGGCCAGCCGCAAATGCACCGTGCCTTCGCGCTCGCCATCCACGCTGATGGACACCTCGCGCACCGGTGCATGCAGGCGGAACAGCCGGCCCAGGTGCCCGTTGAACATCCGGCCGCGGCAGAACGCGGCGCCATCGTCCAGCACGGCGCAGAAGTTGTAGTCACCGGTATGGATGGAGACCGCCTTGTCCGGCAGGGGCAGCACGAAGGGCGCCTTCACCGCAGGACTGAGCAAATGCTCCTGGGTGGTGTCGCGCCCTCCCAGCCCGAAGCCGTGAAAGCCCCAGTACCAGACGGAGCCTGACGCATCGAGCGCAAAGAAACCGCCGACCCGGGTGACCGCCACCTGGGCGATGTTGGAGGGCAGGCCGCTGACCTGGGTGGGAACGAATGCCTTGGGGGCACCGACCGAGGCGCTGGTCCATAGGCCCCGCGTCCATACCGTTCCATCCACGCCCACCAGCAGGCCGCCGCGGGCGGCGATGTCCCGCACCGCGGGCAGCCCCGTGGAGCGGGGCAACATGGCCGGGCGCAGGTCCTGCGCCGTGGCGCCCTGCTCCACCGGGGTCGTGCTCCAGACATTGCCGCTGGCATCCAACCCCATCCACAACTCGTTGTCCGTGGCCAGCTTCACGAAGGCAACGGGCGCATCCACCAGCGAGGGCAGCGGCAGCATCGCCGGCCATCGAACCCTGTCCTGGCTGCCGTAGCGCGGGTCCCCAGAGCCCCAGCGGAACACCCGGCCGTCCCTGAGCAGCGCGTAGCTGCCGTTGGATTGCGTGTGGACACTGGCCGCCGGGCCGAGCAGCACCACCTTGCGCGGGCTGGAGGCCGAGTCCACATCGCCATCGGCCACACCGTGGTGCAGCCTGGCATTGGTGCCGCGCACATGCAGCCGGCCATCGCGGGTGATGTACATCAGCCCGGGCAGATAGGCATCGGGCCCGGAAGAATAGGCGCCCGCCTCGACCACCCCGGAAGCCACTTGCGCCACGTTGTACCTGGTATGGCTAGCGTCCTGGTAGGTCCACAGCCACAGGTCGCCACCTTGGGTCCACCCGTAGTAGAACGCCTGCTTGCTCACATCGATGGTCTTGGAGCGTGCCTGGTCCACATAGCTGAGCACGACGCCCAGGTTGCGCAGTTCGTCGGGCCCGGTGTAGGCGGCCTCCATCACGCGCTGCGCGTCGGCGGACGGGGCCGGGGGGCAGAAATCCTTCCACACGGGCCAAAGTCCTTCGAAGCCGCCCGTGATGAACTCCGAACCCCATGCCCAGTACCGGCCATCGCGGTCCTGCGCGTAGACCAGGGAATGGGGAGGGTTGCGGCCGTACATGTTGCCGTAGGTCTGGTCCGTGAGACTGAAGCGGCGGATCGGCGGCACGCCACGCATCGCCACCGGCCCGCTCAGCGCTGGCGAGCCGGTGCAGGGCACGCCCTCGCCCCAGGCCCACACCACGCCCTGGTCATCCAGCCCGGCCGAGGTGGAGCCCTCCTGCATCAGCGCGGTGAGCCGCGCGGGAATGGCGGCGGATTGCACGGGCTGCGCCTGCACCGCCCCCGATGGCAAGGGCCCCCACCACCAGGGCTGGCCATCGCGGTCGATCAGGGTCGAGGGGTACAGGTCGCCGCCGTTGTAGGTGATCTGCGCCGCGTTGCGGAAGATGACCTGCGGCGTGGCGCGGTCGGCCAGCGTGCCATCGCCCAGCTGCCCCTTGCGATTGGTGCCCCAGCTCCAGACATTGCCCTCTTCGTCCAGCACCAGGGCATGGGTGGCGCTGGTCTTGAGGGACACTGCCTTGGCGGGCAGCGGGATCACCCGGTCCGCATCGCTGTACGCGGTACGCCCCTGGCCCAGTTGCCCCTGGCGGTTGTCGCCCCAGGCCAGCACGCTGCCGTCGGCCATGAGGGCCAGGCTGTGGCGTGCGCCGGTGGCGATGGTCTGACCTTGCGCGGTGGCGGCGCCCAGGCCCAGCAAGGCCGCCAGGGCGATGGATGGCAGTAGAGAGTCTCTTGTCTGCATCATTGCCCCCCCAGCAAGGTCGGGCCGCACGGCGTGAGCGTGCAATCCTCGTGGACCAGTTCGAGCACTTCGCGAAAGCGCCTTGCGGCGAGCATTTCGTCCACATCGAGGCCATGGCCGACGTACAGGCGCAGCCCCTCCAGGCCCGTACCGGCGAACTGCTGCAGGATGTTTTCCAGCGTGATGGACTGGGCTTCGCTCGCCAGCGCTGCACCACTGGCGATGGCGGGCACGGGCCAGCGCAAAGGGCCCCAGTGCCCCTGCGCGTCGAGCTGTACCCAGGTGCCGCCGCCCGGCGTGCCGGCACTGGCTATGGCATACACATTGCTCGCCGCCGGCGCGCCAATATTGCCGAACACCTCGCCACCGAGCGACAAGGAACGCAGGTTGCCGATCAGCCGCATCTTCACCCGGAAAGGGGGGCGCCCGGGTATGTCGGGCGCGGCCGAGGGGCCCAGGACCAGGTCTGCAGTCGCGGTCCCGTTGACCACCGGCATGGGCTCTGCCGCGTTGGCATAGGTGCCGTTGCCCAGTTGGCCATGGAGCCCCTGCCCGTGCGCCCATACCGAGCCATCGGCAAGCTGCAGGTGCACGGTTCCCTGGGTACCGGTGGAAGCATGCGCTCCGAAGGAGATCTCCCGGATCGGGGCGTGCAGGCGAAACCGCATGCCGCGGTGCTGGTTGAACAACAAGCCATGGCATTGCGCCGATCCTTCCGCGAGGATGGCACAGAAGCTCGACTGGCCGGCGCGGATCGCAACCGCTTTCTGGGGCAGTGGAACCAGGATCGGCGTCTGCACCTCGCGGTCGCTGGCAGACAACTGGTCGCTGTCGTGCCCCGTCAACCCGAACCGGGAACGGCTGCCCCAGAACCAGACCCCGCCCTCGGCGTCCAGCGCGTACAGTGCAGCAAACACGGGGGTGGCCGAAGCCACCTGCACGATGGACGGGGGTAGGCCCTGCACTTGGTGCGGCGTGGCGAGCACATCTGCGACGCCGTACCAGTCTGGAACCACACCGGGCACGATGGGCGCAAGAGGCCCCACAGGTGCAAGCCCTGCACGCGTGCCCATGGTCCATACCGACCCATCCACGCCGAGGACCATCCCGATGGTCTTGCCGGACACCGCAATGTCCCGGGCCAGGGGCAGGCCGGTATCGCGGATCAGCATTGCGGGCAGGTACGACTTCAACGGTTCGCGCTCGGTGAGCCGGCTGCCCCAGCCGTCGGAACTCCAGACCCGACCGTTGGCGTCCAAGGCCAGCCACTGGTCTTGCGTCACCGCCAGCTTGGCGATGGGCGCACCCAGGGGAACGTGCGTTGGCACCTGGGAGTACAGCCGTTGGTCGAAGTTGGCCTGCGGGTCGTATCGGGTGGCGCCCAGACCCCAGCCGTAGACCCTGCCATCGCTGAGCAGCGCGTAGCTGCCGTAGGGCTGCGCGTGCACACTGATCGCAGGCCCGGGCAGCGCCACCGTGCCGGGGGTGGTCCTGGCATCCATCTCGTCGGGTGCCGCGGCCAGGTGCAGGCTGAGGTTGGAGCCCAGCGCATGGAGCCGGCCGTCGCGCGTGATGTACAGGATGCCGGACACCAGGGGTTCGCCCTCGCTGGTGTGGGAGCTGGCATCCACCACGCCAGTCGCCACACGGTGCAAGGTGACGCGGTAGCCTGCCGGCTCCGCTTCTAGCGGTTGCATCCACTGCCAGAGATCCCCATCGGCGGTCCACCCCAGGTAGCCAGCGCCGCCCACCGCCGCGTGCCGAACGATCTTCACACCTTGTGCGGCCAGTTCGGGGTGGATACGGCGCGCATAGGACCACGGGTCTTCTTGCGTGGAAACAGGTGGGCAGTAGGTCAGCCGCGGTAGAGGGAGAGGTCCCCAACTGGACACCCTGGGGTCCGTGCCCCACTTCCAGAAGGCGCCCGTTCCGTCCCGCGCGATGATGCGGGAAGCCGGGACCTCGCCCACACGCTCTTCCGGGCTACCGCGCACAGGGGCCGAGGCGGCCAGCAACAGTTCCTCGATGCGCGGCAGGCCCTTCATGGCCACCGGCTCGGTGTACGCGGCAGTGCCCGCACAGGCAGCGCCCTCGCCCCAGGACCAGACCACACCCTGGTCGTCGAGCCCAGCGCTGGTACGTGCCTGATGCACGATCTGCACCAGGCGCGCGGGCACGCGCGCCGCCCGCTCGGGCACTGCCACGTTGGCGCCGGAGGGCAAAGGCCCCCACCACCAGGGCTGCCCGTCCTTGTCGATCAGGAACGACGGCCCCCTGTCCCCCCCGTTGACGATGCCGCTCGCCCCCCGGAAGATGACCTGTGGCGTGGGCCTGTCCGTGCGCGTACCGTCGCCCAACTGGCCCTTGCGGTTGGTCCCCCAGCTCCACACATGGCCCTGCTCGTCCAGCACCAGGACGCCGGTATTGCTGGTGCGTACGGCCGTGGCTTTGGCCGGCAGCGGGATTTCCCGGGCCGTGCTGGCATGGACGGTTTTGCCGCTGCCCAATTGGGCCTGGTGGTTGTCGCCCCAGGCCAGCACGCTGCCATCGGCCTGCAGCGCCAGTCCATGGCGTGCGCCGGTGGCGATGGTCTGCGCATGCACGGCGCTGGTGGATGAGGCCCAAGCCCCAAGCAGTGCGGGCAGCAGACAGGCCAAAGCCCGACGCCAGTGTGGTGTCGCCATGGTGGTCCTTCCTCTCTCTTGTGTTATCGGCCCATTGTGGTGCGGCGGCCCCGCTGCACAGGTGATACCCGTCACGTTCAAAAGCCCATAAAACACACCGTTACAACGTGGCCAGAACAGGTCGATCTGCTCCTGATGCTGCGCCCCTCGTAGCCCACCGCCCATAATCACAGGCCATGACGACCCCAACGACAAGCATCCCCGCCGCCCTCCCCTCCCATTCCAGCGATTACCCGGACCACGACGCCGGCAGCATCACCCGCGTGCCCGGCATCGAGGTGGGCCACTTCACCGATACGCGCCGCCCCACCGGCTGCACCGTGATCCTGGCGCGCGACGGCGCGGTGGGCGGTGTGGACGTGCGCGGCGCCGCGCCCGGCACGCGCGAGACGGACCTGCTGGACCCGTCGAACCTGGTGGAAAAGGTGCACGGCGTCATGCTGGCGGGCGGCAGCTCGTGGGGGCTGGATGCCGCCAGCGGCGCGGTGCGCTGGCTGGAAGAGCGCGGCATCGGCTTCGACGTGGTGGTGGGCCGCCTGCCGCTGGTGCCCAGCGCCGTGCTGTTCGACCTGCTGGTGGGCGACATGCGCATCCGCCCCGATGCGGCGGCGGGCTACGCCGCGTGCGAGGCCGCCTCGCGCGCCGACCCGGCCGAGGGCAATGTGGGTGCGGGCACGGGCGCGGCCGTGGGCAAGATCTTCGGCATCCACAACGCGATGAAGGGCGGCATCGGCACGGCATCGGTCACCGTGGATGGCGTCACCGTGGGTGCGCTGATCGCCTGCAACGCCCTGGGCGACGTGATCGACCCCGACACGGCCCAGGTGATCGCCGGCGCCCGCACCGACGATGGCCGCCAGCTGCGCGACACGCGCCGTGCCCTGCTGCGCGGCGAGGCGCCCAAGCCGCTGCTGGCAGGCACCAACACCACCATCGGCGTGATCGCGACCGATGCCACCATAACCAAGGCCCAGGCCCACCGCCTGGCCGTGGCCGCGCACGATGGCCTGGCGCGCAGCATCAACCCGGTACACACCATGTCCGATGGCGACACGCTGTTCACCCTGGGCACGGGCGTGGCGGGCAAGAACCCGGGGATGATGGTGCTCTCGACCATGGCGGCCGAGGTGACGGCGATCGCCACGGCGCGGGCGGTGCGCGCTGCGCGCTCGGTCACGACGGCGGAGGGGCTGTACCTGCCGTCGGCACAGGATCTGGCATGACGCGCCTGCACGCTGCCGCATGAATACCTGGCGGGCCCGACCATGACGTCCACGCTTCACGATCTGCAGCGCGTGCGCGTGGCGTCCGGAGCGCCTGTGGCTGCCTGCCGGGCCGCACTGGATGCCGCAGCAGGCCACGTGGCAGATGCCATCGACCTGCTGGCCCGACAGAGCGCCTCGGCAAGCGCCCCAGACCCCTTCGATGGCACGGACTGGTTCACCGGCCCGCCGCTGACGCGCAGCGCACTGCACGCTGCGCAGCAGGCGCTGGGCTTTCGGTTTCCGGCAGCCTACGCCGAACTGCTGCTGACGACCAGGAACGGAGGCAGCGTGCAGCGCCCCTGTTTTGCGGTGAACCGCCCCACATCCTGGGCCACTGACCACATTGCGATCACCGGCATCCGCGGCATCGGTGGCAAGCATGGGATCGACATCGCCACCGAACAGGCCATCCATGCGGACTGGGGCTATCCCTCCTGGGGTTTCGTGTTCGCGGAAACGCCGACCGCAGGGCACACCGTCGTCATGTTCGACTACCGAGCCTGCGGCCCCGAAGGCGAGCCCGGCGTGGTATGGGTCGACACCTATGGCGACGAACCCGAGGTCATCGTGCTCGCGCCGGACTTCACCGCGTTTCTGGCCGGCCTGCGCGATGCCGACGCCGAATAGAACGGCCAGTCAGCCCATCACACCGTTTCGATGCAGTTGCGCCCATTCTTCTTGGCCGCATACAGCCGCTGGTCCACTGCATCGATGAAGTCCGCAGGCTTGGCGTAGCCACCCGGCGTGGCGATGCCCACGCCGATGCTCAGCGTCACGCACTGCTCGTGGGGTGACTGGGCGTGGGCGATGGCCTGCTTCTGGATCAGGCGCTGGCAGCGCTCGGCCACCTTGAGGGCGGCAGCGGCATCGGCGCCGGGCAGCAGGATGATGAACTCCTCGCCGCCGAAGCGCGCCACCAGGTCGCGCAGGTTCTCCAGCGCCAGGCTCAGCGTCTGGGCGATGTTGATCAGGCACTCATCGCCCTGGATGTGGCCGTACAGGTCGTTGTACTGCTTGAAGAAATCGATGTCGAGCATGAGCACCGACACGGGCGCGCCGCTGCCGCCACCATGGCCACCGCCAGTGCGCGCACTCTCACACGCCAGCTCGGTGGCGGCGTTGAAGCGGCGCCGGTTGGCGATGTTGGTGAGGCCGTCCTTGAACGACAGGGCTTCGAGCTCCTTTTGCAGGGCCAGCAGTTTTTCCTCGGTCTTCTTGCGCTCGGTGATGTCGAACATGAAGCCGATCAGTGCCTCGCCATCGGGCTTGCGCACCACGTGGACCACATCGCGTATCCACACAAAGCCGTTGTCCTTGGTCAGGGCGCGGTAGTCGGCCTCGTGGTCCACGCCGGCCTTGGATTGGGCCACGCAGAAGTTGACCACGTAGTCGCGGTCCTCGGGGTGCCTAGTCGTCCACGGTGAGCCAGCTGTCCTGGCTCCAGCCCAAAAGCGGCTCGATCTGCGGGCCGATGTAGGCGAATTGCATCGTCGCCCAGTCGATCTTCCAGGGGATGGCTCGGGTCGATTCGAGCAGGGTCTTGTAGACCACGCTGTCGCTGTCGCCGCCATCGAGTTCTTTCACGCCGGACATGTCCATGGTCATTGGTCCCTGTCGATTCCTGGCATGGGCTCAGCTTACCGCCACCGGGTGGCTGTGCACGGTCGCAATCCCATTCCAGTACCAGTAGAAAAAGCCGCCCTTCGTCTGCAGCAGCGTGTGTGTGGTGATGCTGTTCTGGCGGATGTCGCCCCAGCAGGCGCGGGCCGAGTTGCGGTTGTTGTGCAGGTCGATCACGGCCGCTGGGTCATTGCTGGCCGGCTTGGGCGGCACGTAGAGCGCGCTGCCGCGCGGCACCCACAGGTCGGCCAGGCGTATCTTGCCCAGCGCCGGCCAGTAGCGGCCCACCGAGATCACCAGCGGCTGGGTCGGGTCGGTAGAGGCGAACACATGCGGGAAATCATGGTGCTCCAGGTCGGTACAGACCACGCTGAGCAAGGCATCACCCGTGCCCTGGTAAGGTGACCAGTGGCCGGCGAAGACACCGTATTCGTACTCCACCTGCTGCAGCGCGGTGACCGGGCTCTCGATCTGCACCGCCTGCCCCGGCTCCACCAGCGTCATGCCAAAGGCAGCCGCGATGCTGCGCGTGGCCCACAGGGGTGCAAACACCACCTCCTCGGCGGCAAAGCCCAGCTGCGTCTCCACGCCCCAGGGCGGCGTGGGCTTGACGCCCAGCACGTCGGCCACCAGGTACTCGCGGCCCACGGCCAGGGCCGGGTCGGTGGCGGCGGGCGTGAGCGGCGTGACATCGGCGGGCGGCTCGGCCAGGTAGACCGGCATGCCGCCGTCGTTGTAGAAGAACGGGGTCTTGGCGGTATCGACCTGGGTCTCGTATATGTCCTTGATGAACAGCGGGGCGTCGAGGTGGGATCCGGGCATCGGTGGGGCGTTCCTTCGGGGCGGGCTGGGGTTCGGTCGTTCCTGGCTGCAAGAGCCGTGCCCCTCTCCAGGCGCGGCCCTGCCTTGGCACTATAGCGGCGCCGGATGACTGCCCTGGGTCGTCGGGCCCATGGCCATCCCAATACCGCGTTAAGCGGCAAGGCTCGGTGGTGGCGCAGTTCCTGCTGATGGGCGCGACGATGGCGGTGCTCTACCGCATGCGCGAGCGGCCGGTGGGCAGCGGGCGCTTCATGGCCTGGCAGTCGCGCATCCCGGGCGTGATCCTGATCGCGCTGGGGTTGCGACTGGTAGCGCAGCAGCGGTAGCCGGCCCCAGGCTCTCGGCTCATGGCTCGGTACCCTCACTCACCCGGCGGTAGGTGATCTCGCGGCCTTCACGGTTGTCTTTGCCGGTGAAATCCGAGCGGGTCAGCGACGTGAGCTGGTAGGTGGCGTAGCGGATGCCACCGCCTGAGAACTGGCGGCCGCCTTGTTGAAGATAGCGGCGCTTGAAGTTGATGCCATCATAGGTCCATTCGCCGCTGTAATGCTCGCTTTCCGTACGACCGTCCGGCGCCACGACCTTCGCGTGTTCGCTGAATTTTCCGTCCTGGCCCAGCGCAATGACCACGCGCATCCTGGCCCCCTCAGACTCAGCCTCGCGCAACCAGGTGCCGACCATGCGGCCCCGTGTTTCCTCAATGCGGGCACTGTGCGCGTCGTCACAGCCAGACAGCACAAGGGGCAGGAACAGCGCAGCGGCGAGCAGAGGATTCTTCATACGCGCAGCATCATAGACAGATGGATGCGCCAGCCCCAGCGCCCAGCACGGTTCAACGACCGAGCTTCGCCCGGAGCCTATCCAACCCCTTGCGGGCCAGCTCACCCGTGCGCTGCGCCCCTTGCTGGACTTGTTCGGTCGTGGGCAACGCGTCCTGCGCTGCGCGGGTGGCGCTGCGCAAGGTCTCGGCCGCCTGGCCCGTCAGCTCGCCGCCGCGCTTCTTCAATTCGTCCACCTGCTCGGCGGTAGGCATTTGCTCCCGGGTCCAGCTGGCGGCCTTGCCCACGGCGCCCGCAATCTGTCCGGGCAGTTCGGTACCACGCATTCTGAGTTCCTCCATCTGCTGCACGGTGGGCAGCTGTTCCTTGGTCCATGTGGCCGCCTTGCCGGCCGCGTCGGCCACCTGGCCGCCATAGTGGCCCGCATGCTCCCGGGCGCGGGTCCAGACCTTGACCACTTCGCCGGGCGGCGGGGTCTGCAGGGTCTGCTGCACCTGGGCCAGCAATTGCTGCTCGGGCTCGGCCAGCGCCGCCCCGCCGGCCTGCAGCATGTGCGCCAGGAAGGTCCCCATCTCGGCCGCAATGACCTGGTGGTTGCAGTCCGGGTTGGCATGCAGAAAGGCGGCCAGTTCGCGCGCCAGCTCTTGGGGCGGGGCATCGGCCAGGCCGGGCTCGATGGCGGCCATGGCCTGTGCGACAAAACGATCATCCAGACCCCACTCGTCCACCAGGTGCGCGGCCAGGAAGGCGTGCCGCGGCGGTGGCACCACGCCATCGGCCCCTGCAGCCAGCCGCAGCGACAGCGGCGCGATCAGGTCGAACAGCGCCAGCCCCAGTGTGTCCAGTGGCGTGTTGAGGCAGCGGGGAATCTCGATGACCCGGCTGCCCTTGGAGTGGCCCAGCCAGCGGTACATGCCATAGCACGCACCACCCGAGGCCAGCGCAGCAAAGGCCACCCAGCCCACGGGCGTGGCAGCTGCGCCCACGCCCAGCGCCCCCATCAGGCCCGAGGGCGCAAAAAACGCCGACGCCACCAGGCTGGACTTGGCGACAGCCGCTCCGGCGCCGGCTGCGCCCAGCACATCCCAGAGCTCACGGCCCCGGTTCACCATGCGCAGCGAGGCATAGGCGTTTTCGCCGATGGCCAGCTTGGCCTTGAAGCGCAGCGGCTCGGCCACGACGCGCTCGACACCGTCCAGGCCCGAAGCGGCCTGCGGCACGGCCTGGGGTTCCACCTTGGCGATCTCGCTCACTCTGCAGCTCCTGTTGTGGTCATCGCCGGTGATGATCGCATGGGGCTGGCAAAACCCGATCCGCCTGGGGCTAATATGAGGCCTGATCAACTTGGCGCGTGCGTGCACTGCCTGAGCTTATGCGTTCGATCTCCCATGGCCGCCCGATGGCAAACATTCGCCGCTGGCTGCGTGCAATGCTCAGCATCACGTGGTTCGCGATGGTTTTCGCCTTCGCGCTGGCGGCAGTCATGCTGCTTCACGGCTGGTCAGCGGATTTACTCGCACCCCATCCTGCAGTCATCCCATTTGTCATGCTGTTTGCCACCTTAGGGGCAATTTACGGAACCGTGGTCGCGCTCGACAGCTCGGCGCCACGCATTGGTGCCCCCAAGGGATGGATCAGGCAGACCAATTCACCACGTCTGCGCGCCGGCCTTTGTGCCCTGCTCGGTATCGCTGCAGGCACCATCCTCTGGATGGCCGGCCAAAGGTCCTTCGACTGGACATGGATCTTGTTACTTGGCGGCCTCCCAGGCGCCGCTTTCGGTTGGCTGGGATGGAGATGCGCCAAGTACATTGATTTCTAGCCCGCCGGCCCACTACCCGCCAAAGCCCAGCTGCAGGTACCTGGGCGCCAGTGCCTGCAAAAACGAGCGCGCATCGCCCAGTTGCCCCGCCGACATGGCCCCGGTGAGCGCTCCGCGCGCTGCCAAGATGCGCCCCACCGCCTGCGCGGCCAGGGGGCCGGTGATGGCGTAGATGTCCTGCCCGCTGGCGCTGGCGCGGCGCTCTTCACCGCCTCGGCGCACCACCACCTCGACCCGAAAGCGCTGGGCCGAGCGGCCCGATGCGTCCACCGCCACGGGCGCAGGCGTATCGGCGGCGCGCAGTTCGGCGAGCGGGGTCTCGTTCATCCAGGCGGGCACGTCGGGCACGCGGATGTGGTGGGCGATGGTGACGGCATCGGCGCTGGAAAAACCCACCACGACCTGCTCGCCGAACGGTGCGGCAAAGGCCCAGGTCTTGCGCGGGGCCACGGCGGGGGGCGTATGGAACTGGCCATTGGCATAGACGACATGCCGGCCCGCGTTGCGCTGGCCGGTCTTGCGCGTGCCCTCCGTGGGGTGCCAGCTATCGAGCGCGATATGCAGTTCGACGGCATCGGCGTCGGGCCAGTCCCCGAGGACACTGGTGGCCAGCAGGTCGCCCAGCGCACCGTAGAAGGCCACGGCCGGCGCGGCGCACAGGCCGGCGGCGGTAAAGCGCTCGCCCCACTGCCCAAAGACCTCGCGCGCCGTGGGCTGCTCGGCCGACACGTCCACATAGTGGACGCCGGCCTGCAGCGCGGCCTGCAGCAGCTGGGGGGCGCTGTCGGCAAAAGGGCCGGCGCAGTTCACGACCAGCGCACTTTCGGCCAGCAAGGCCGTCAGGGCAGCGGCATCGCCGTCGAGCCCCTGCACGCGCAGTGGGTCTGCGGGCGCATCGGGGAAGGCGGCCTGCAGCTTGCCCCGATCGCGCCCGGCCAGCAACACGGCGTGCCCTTGTTCGCGCAGGGCTTGCACCACGAAGCGGCCGGTATGCCCGGCGGCGCCGTAGACCAGTACCGGGCGGGATGCAGCGGAAGAAGACGAAGACGAAGCGGTGGATGTGTTCTGGATCATGATACAGACCTGTACGTTTTGTTGAAGGTGACGCGATGCTACATACAGGTCTGTATCGTGTCAACACGGAATATGGGACAATGCCGCCATGAGCCCTACCGCCGCCCGCAAGACCACCGCAGCCACAACGCCAGTCTCCGCCGCAGCCGCGCCGCCATCAGCGCCGGTGGGCGACGTGCAGCAGCGCATCCTCGACACGGCCTGCCAGCTGTTCTATGCCGAGGGCGTGCGCGCCGTGGGGATTGACCTCGTCATCGAACGCGCGCAGATCGCCAAGACCAGCCTGTACCGCTACTACCGCACCAAGGACGACCTGGTCGCCGCCTTCCTGGAGCGCGAGGACCGGGAGTTCTGGCAGCAGTGGGACGATGCCGCCGCGCCGCACTCCCCCGATGCGGCGGCCGAGCTCGACGCCCTGCTCGCCTGGGTGGGAGAGCGCGTGGCGCGCCCCGGCTACCGAGGCTGCCCGCAGCTCAACGTGGCTGCGGAGTTTGCCGACCCGGCCCACCCGGCCCGCGCCATATCGGCCGCGCACCGGCTGGAGCAGCGCAAACGCTTGGCTGCGCTGTGCAAGCGCATGGGGGTGAAGAAGCCCGAGGTGACGGCCTCGCAGCTCTCGCTGCTGATCGACGGCGCGTTCAGCAGCGGCTCGCTGCTGCTGGGCGACAGTGCGGGCAAGGTGCTGCGGGCGGCTGGGCGGGCATTGGTGGAAGCAGCCGGCTGAGAGTCTTTCCGCAAAGGGCGGCGATGCCAGCGCCCCCTGTGGTTGGTCGTGACCTCCGCTCGAGAGTTTTTGCCACAGTGGCAATCGCCCGCTTGTTGCCAGACCGGCTATGGACAAGAATGGACCAGGCACTTGGCCGCCACAGGACACCCCCATGCTCAAGCGCATCAGCATCCAGCACCTTACCTTGGGCATGTATGTGCACGATTTCTGTGGATCGTGGATGGACCACCCGTTCTGGCGGGCGAAGTTTGTGCTCAAGGAGCCCAAGGATTTGGCGCGCATCAAGGCCGCGTCCATCGAAGAGGTCTGGATCGATACTTCCAGAGGGTTGGACGTGGCGGCCGGTGTGCGCTCCGTCTCGCGCGAGGAGGCCGACTTCCAGGTGGAGACCGATTTCGGCATGCTCGACAAGCTGCCGCCTCTGCAGGTGGACCCACCCTCTCCGCCCTCGCCTCCCCCTGCACCCCGGCGCGCGCGTGGCCGGGCAGCCGCCAGCATGCACAGCGAACTGCAGGCAGCCGCCTCGATCTGCGGCGAGGCCAAGCAGGCCATGGTCTCCATGTTCAGCGAGGCGCGCATGGGCAAGGCGGTCAACGCGGAGAACGCCCGCAGCCTGGTCGAAGAAATTTCGGACTCGGTCACCCGCAACCCGAGCGCCTTGATCAGCCTGGCCCGCCTGAAGACGGCCGACGACTACACCTACATGCACTCGGTGGCGGTGTGTGCGCTGATGGTGGCGCTGGCCAAGCAGATCAACCTGAATGAAGAGCACACGCGCGTGGCCGGCATGGCGGGGCTGCTGCATGACCTGGGCAAGGCGGCCATACCGCTGACCGTGCTCAACAAGCCGGGCAAGCTCACGGATGCGGAGTTTGCCGTGGTGCAGAGCCACCCCGTGCAGGGCTACCTCATGCTGCAGGAGGGCGGCAGCGTGGAAGATGCGGTGCTAGATGCCTGCCGCCACCACCACGAGAAGATGGATGGGTCGGGCTACCCCGACAGACTCAAGGGCGAGCAGATCACCCTGATCGCGCGCATGACGGCCGTGTGCGATGTGTACGACGCCATCACCTCCGACCGCCCCTACAAGCGCGGCTGGGACCCGGCCGAATCGCTGCGCCGCATGGCCGAGTGGACCAAGGGGCACTTTGACCCGCGCCTCTTCCAGGCGTTTGTGAAGAGCATCGGCATCTACCCCGTGGGGTCGCTGGTGCGGCTGACGTCCGGGCGCATCGGCGTGGTGACCGAGCAGGGCCTGCAGTCGCTGACCTCGCCCAAGGTGAAGGTGTTCTTCTCCACCAAGTCGGACATGCGCATCCCGCCAGCCACCATCGATCTGGCCGACCCGCAATGCACCGAGAAGATCGTGGCCCGCGAGGACCCGGACCAATGGAAGTTTCCGGACCTCAACGAGCTGTGGTCGGGCTTTTCCGGGAAGGCCTGGTAAAGCGGATCACTCCCAGCCGGTCAGAGCGCATTGAGCGGTATGCGCAGGTAGGCCACGCCGTTGTCGTCCTGGGGCGGCAGGTCGCCGGCGCGGATGTTGACCTGCACCGAGGGCAGGATCAGCACCGGCATCTCCAGCGTGGCGTCGCGGCGCGTGCGCATGGCGGCGAATTCGTCCTCGCCCACGCCGTCGTGTACGTGGATGTTGTGCGCGCGCTGCGCGGCCACCGTGGTCTGCCAGGCGGGCTCGCGGCCTGCGGGCGGGTAGTCGTGGCACATGAACAGGCGCGTCTCGGGCGGCAGGGCCAGCAGCCGGCGGATGGACTGGTACAGCGTGTGCGCATTGCCGCCCGGAAAGTCGCAGCGCGCCGTGCCCACGTCGGGCATGAACAGGGTGTCGCCCACGAACACGGCGTCGCCCACCTGGTAGGCCATGCAGGCCGGGGTATGGCCCGGCACCGCCAGGGCCTGCGCCTGCAGGCTGCCGATGCGAAACGCCTCGCCATCGGCGAACAGGTGGTCGAACTGCGCACCATCGGCATGAAAGCCCGGCTCCAGGTGGAAGATGCCCTTGAACAGCTTCTGCACCTGGGTGATGGCGGCGCCGATGGCGATCTGCCCACCCAATACTTCGCGCAGGTGGTGCGCGGCCGTGAGGTGGTCGGCATGGGCATGGGTTTCGAGAATCCACTGCACCGTGAGACGCTGCGCGCGCACGAAGTCGACCACCTTGCCGGCCGACGCGGTGCGGGTGCGGCCGGCCTTGGGGTCGTAGTCGAGCACCGGGTCGACGATGGCGCAATGCCCGCCCGGGTGGTCGAAGACCACATAGGTCACCGTCCAGGTGGCGGTGTCGAAGAAGGCCTGAACCTGGGCCTGCGTGGTGTCTTGCGGTTGCATGGGGGTATCCTTGCGCCATCAATTAAGATATTTATAGTTTATTGACAGATATTTTGTTTGTCAATAAACTGTCGACCAGGGCATTGATCCACCTCACCGCAACCCACAACCAATGGAGCCCCCATGCAGGCCGAAGCCACCACCCCCATGGACCTGGAAAGCCTGCGCCGCTCGGCCGACAGCGCTTGCCGGCTGATGAAGGCGCTGTCCAACCCCGACCGGCTGCTGCTGCTGTGCCAGCTTACCGAGGGAGAAAAGCGCGTGGGCGAGCTGGAGGCGCTGGTGGGCATCGCCCAGCCCACACTTTCGCAGCAACTGGGTGTGCTGCGCGACGAAGGGCTGGTGACCACCCGCCGCGACGGCAAGCACATCTACTACCAGATCGCCAGCACCCAGGCGCTGGCCGTGATGCAGACCCTGTTCGAACAATTCTGTGCACCCAAGGAGGCACCCCATGCAGATTGACTGGAACCATTTCACCCCCTGGGCCGCGCTCGCAGGCGGCCTCATCCTGGGCCTGGCGGCTGCCGCCTTCGTGCTGCTGCACGGCCGCATTCTGGGCATCAGCGGCATCCTGGGCGGACTGCTGCACCCACGCAGCAAAGACGTTGCCTGGCGCGTGGCCTTCGTGCTGGGCATGCTGGCCGCGCCCCTGCTCTACCGACTGGCGGTGGGCGCAAGCGAAGTGCGCATCGACGCCAACTGGGGCATGGTGGTGCTGGCCGGGCTGCTGGTGGGCGTAGGCACGCGCTATGGCTCGGGCTGCACCAGCGGCCACGGGGTGTGCGGCCTGTCGCGCCTGTCGCCGCGCTCGCTGGTGGCCACGCTGGCCTTCATGGGCGCGGGCTTTGCCACCGTCTACCTCATCCGCCACGTGCTGGCCTGATCACAGAAGGACCGATCCATGAAGCTGCAACGCATTTCCGAATTCGGCATCGGCCTGGTCTTTGGCCTGGGCCTCATCATTTCGGGCATGACCGATCCCGGCAAGGTGCTCGGATTTCTCGACCTGGCCGGGCCCTGGGACCCCTCGCTGGCCCTGGTGATGGGCGGGGCCGTGCTGGTGGGCCTGCTCGCCTTCGCCGTGGCCCGCAAGCGCAGCACCGGCGTGCTCGGCGGCCCCATGCAACTGCCCACCGCACGGCACATCGACCGGCGCCTGGTGCTGGGCAGCCTGGTGTTCGGCGTGGGCTGGGGCATTGCAGGCTTTTGCCCCGGGCCGGCCATCGTCTCGCTGGGCGCTGGCGAGCCCAAGGCTTTGGTGTTCGTGCTGGCCATGCTGGTGGGCATGGGCGCCTTCGAGTGGCTGGAGGGGCGCAAGCGGGCGCGCAGCGCACCCCAGGCTGCTTGAGCGGGCGTGAACGCCATGACCACCAGCTCCTGGCTCGCCGCCATCTCCACCCTGGGCACCATTGCAGCGTACGAGGGCTGGCTGGCCGTGGCCCAGAGGCGCACCCCGGGGCGGCTGGCACGCACGGCCCACGCCTCGCTGCGCGAAGACTGGTTTGCCGCCATTTCGGCGCAGCCAGGCTCCGAGATCCTGGCCGTGCAGACGCTGCGCAACTCGCTGATGTCAGCCACCATGACGGCATCCACCGCGGTGCTGGGCCTCATGGGCGCGCTGTCGCTCACCGCCCCCACGCTGCACGCCACGCTGGGCGAGGCCGCCGCCGCCACGGCCGCCTGGCCGCAGGTCACGCCCCGGCTGGCCATGGAGCTGGTGCTGCTGTGCCTGCTGTTCGCGTCGCTCGTGGCATCGGTGATGGCCGTGCGCTACTACAACCATGCGGGCTTCATCGGCGGCATGCCCGTGGGCGCTCCCCAGCGCCAGCGCTGGGCCGCCGCCGGCAGCGCCTATGTACGCAAGGCCGGCCTGCTCTACAGCTGGGGCCTGCGGCAGCTGATGCTGCTGGTGCCGGTAGTGGCCTTTTTGCTGCACCCGCTGGCGGGCGTGGCGGGGGCGCTGCTGGTGGTGGCGGCGTTGCTGCACTTCGACCGGTTTTCGGCCGGGCAGTGAGGGGGCGTACTACGAGGCAAGCCGCTCGCTGACCCTCGGGCGGACTCCGGCGCCAAGCCGTGCCATGCGCGCCACGGCGCACCGACGCAGGGACCTTTCGCGCCACTGCAGTCCCCAGGCTGCACCGCCCTCAGTTCTTGCCCCACCCCGGCAGCGCAGCCGCCTGCCGGATCCACGCCACCATCTGCGCCTCGTTCAGCCCACCTTCGTGGACATTGATCCAGCGCGCATCCTCGCCCGAGCCGCCTTCGGGCGGTGGGGTCAGCGATGCGCCCTTGAAGAAGCTCACCTTGATGAACTTGGCAAACACGTGGTAGCCCAGGAACCAGCCCTGCCCCGAGATGCCGTAGAACGGCGAGTTCCAGCGCACGGCCTTGGTGACCTCTGGCACGTTGGCCTCGACCAGCGCGTCGAGCCGGGCGCACAGGCCGCGGCGCCAGTCGTCGGGGATGGCTGCGATGTAGGCCTGCACGGGTGCATCGCCGTCGGCCTTGGCGATCTGCGGGTTGTCGCCCGAGAGCAGCACGGGCCTGGCGGCGGGCGTCTTCCTGGCGGGCGCTGCGGCTTTCTTGGCCACGGCAGCGGGCTTTCGGGCCGGGGCGGTCTTGGGGGCAGGCGCGGCCACGCTGCGGGTGGCGGCGGCGGCGGGCTTGGCCAGGGCCGCCGTCTTGTTGCTCTTCGTGGGGGGTGGGGCTTTTTTCAAGGGCACCTTGGTCGGCGCTTTGGTCGTTGTCGTGGACGGTGAAGACTTGGCGGGTGCTGCGGCGGCTTTTTTGGCGGTTGCCTTGCGCGCAGGCGGCTTCGTCTCTGGCTTGCTGGTGGCCATGGCATTCACTCCCTGTGAATGGCAGGTCATTCACCCCAATGGGGGATTGCCTGCCTTTAAAAAAGAGAGCGAAGGTTACCAGCCTTGTGTGAAGTTGTACGACGATTTTGCTTCAAGCAAATTCGGCAACCGCTCCATGCCCGCAGCCGGGGCGCCGGTGCAGGCTGTTTGCCAAATTTTGCCAAAGCCTGCTAGCATGAAGCCATGGGCACCATGAACATCTCGCTGCCGGACTCGCTCCGGGACTTTGTCGACGAGCAGGTCGAGCAGCGTGGCTATGGCACAAGCAGCGAGTACATGCGCGATCTGGTTCGCAGGGACCAAGGCCGCCAGCAGTTGAAAGCACTGTTGTTGGCCGGAGCGGGTTCTGCGCCCACTGCGCCTGTCGACGGCGGCTATTTCGACGCGCTTCGGGCCCGCGTGCGAAGCGCGCAGGGATGAAGGCCAAGCCCGTCATTCCACGAGCGCTGGCCGCGCAGGACGTGGATGACGCCATCACCTACTACCTGAGCGAACAGGCCGAGCAGGCAGCCCTTGGCTTCGTCGACGCGCTGGAACAGGCCTATCTGCACATCGGCCGGCATCCGGCCACCGGCTCACCCCGCTACGCGCACGAGTTGGACCTCCCCGGCTTGCGCAGCTGGCCGCTAAGGCGCTACCCCTACATCGTGCTTTTCATCGAGCGCGAGGACCACATCGACGTCTGGCGCGTGCTGCACGGCATGCGAGATATCCCGGCCTGGCTGCAAGGTGAGGATGACGATCCGGCTCAGGGCTGACGGGGCAGCGCTGCCATGCCGAGGCCATATGCCGGTATCAGTTATTCATTGCGCTGCGCGTCACCCGCGATGCATGAAACTGGCGCGGCCAAAGCCAATGCCCCCGCGCAAGGGCCGCCAAGCCGCGGATGCGGCGCTTCGCTTGCGTGCGCTGGGGGCGTCCCCCTCCCGAATCGCGCAGCGAGTCGAGAGAGGGGGAAGGCGCGAAGCGACTCAGGGGGTGTTTCACTTCACGCCCACCCTTCCAGCACCACCTTGCCGCGCGCCTTGCCCGATTCGAGCAGGGCATGCGCCTTCTTCAGGTTCTCGGCGTTGATGCTGCCAAAGCGCTCGGCCAGCGTGGTGCGCACCAGGCCGGCATCGACCAGGGCGGCCACCTCGTTGAGCAGGTGGTGCTGGCCGACCATGTCGGCGGTGCCGAACAGCGAGCGGGTGAACATCAGCTCCCAGTGGATGGAGACCGACTTGCGCTTGAAGGGCATCACGTCGAGCGCCTTGGGGTCGTCGATCAGGCCGAACTTGCCTTGCGGGGCGATGGCTTCGATGATCTGTGCGAGGTGCTCGTCGGTCTGCGTCAGGCTCACCACATAGTCCACCGTGGGGAAGCCGATGGCCTTGAGCTCTTGCGCCAGCGGCTTGCTGTGGTCGATGACATGGTGGGCGCCCAGCTCCTTCACCCAGGCCTGGGTTTCGGGGCGCGATGCGGTGCCGATGACCGTGAGGCTGGTGAGCCGCGAGGCCAGTTGCGTCATGATGGAGCCGACCCCGCCCGATGCGCCGATGATCAAGAGCGCCTTGCCTTCTGGCTTCTTGCCAGGGGCGATGCCCAGCCGGTCGAACAGCATCTCCCACGCGGTGATGGCCGTGAGGGGCAGCGCAGCGGCCTGGGCAAAGTCGAGCGTCTTGGGCGCGTGGCCCACGATGCGCTCGTCCACCAGGTGCAGCTCGGCATTGGTGCCGGGGCGGGCGATGGAGCCGGCGTACCACACGCGGTCGCCGGGCTGGAACAGGGTGACCTCGGGGCCCACGGCCTTCACGATGCCGCTGGCATCCCAGCCCAGCACCTTGTAGGGCTGGCCTTCGGCCGGGGCGCCGCTGTTGCGCACTTTCGTGTCCACCGGGTTCACGGAGATGGCCTTGACCTCCACCAGCAGGTCATGGCCGGTGGCCACGGGTTCGGGCAGGGTGATGTCGAGCAGCGACTCAGCATTGCTGATGGGCTGGGGCTTCTGGTATCCAACGGCTTTCATGGCAAGGGTCCTTTCAAGGGAGAGTAAACAACAAAAATCGGTATCCGGGGTTCAGGCGACTGCCTCGGCAGCAGCCTCGTACGGCGCATAGTCGCTGTAGCCCTGCGCACTACCGCCGAACAGCGCCTTGGGGTCAAACGCGGCCAGCGGCAGGCCATCGCGCAAGCGCCGGGGCAGATCGGGGTTGGCGATGAAAGGCCGGCCAAAGGCCACCAGGTCGGCAAAGCCGTCGCTCAGCACCTGGCTGGCGCGCGCGGCGTCATACCCACCGGCCACGATCACGCGGCCCTGGTAGGCCTGGCGCAGCGCGGTGCGAAAGGCGTCGGGGATCTGCGGCGCATCGGCCCAGTCGGCCTCGACCAGGTGCAGGTAGGCCAAGCCCGTGGCGTCGAGTTGGCGCGCCAGGTGCAGGATGGTGGGAATGATCTCGGGGCAGTCCATGCCGCGCTGGGTGATGAAGGGCGCCAGCCGCATGCCGGTGCGCTCGGCCCCGGCCTCGCTGGCCACGGCGGCGGCGACTTCCAGCGCAAAGCGCGTGCGCCCTTCCAGCGTGGCGCCGGTGTAGGCGTCGGTGCGCTGGTTCGAGGTGGTGCGCAGGAACTGGTCGATCAGGTAGCCATTGGCGCCATGGATCTCCACGCCATCGAAGCCGGCGCGCATGGCATTGGCCGCCGCGCGGCGGAAGTCGCCGATCACGGCCTGGATGTCCGCCGCCCTCAGCGCACGCGGCACGGGGCTGTCCACCATGCGCCCCACGCCGTCATCGCCCGCCACCCAGACCTGGGCCTGGGGCGCAATGGCCGAGGGCGCCACGGGCAAGCCGTCGGCATGGAAGCTGGCGTGCGACATGCGGCCCACGTGCCACAGCTGCAGCACCATGCGCCCGCCCTCGGCATGCACCGCATCGGTCACGCGGCGCCAACCGTCCACCTGCGCATCGCTGTAGATGCCGGGGGTGAAGCTGTAGCCTTGGCCCTGCGGCGAGATCTGCGTGGCCTCGCTCACGATCAGGCCGGCGCTGGCGCGCTGTGCGTAGTACTGGGCCATCAGCGCATTGGGCACGTCGCCGGGCTGGCTGCTGCGGGCGCGCGTCATGGGCGCCATCACGATGCGGCTGGGCAGGGCCAGCGGGCCCAGTTGCAGGGGGCGGAACAGGGGGGACGCGGTGGCGGTCATAAGCTTGGACTCCGGTGACGGTAAGGGCGGGACGGCGACAGTGCCGTTGGTATGCCGCAATGGTCTTCCTTTGCGCATGTTTGAAAAACCACCCACAGATTGAAGCCACCTTCAATAAAATATTGAAAATAGGGTGAAGGCCCAAGCAACTACCTGCCCCACACCATGAAAGCCCTGCAAGACCTCGACATCTTCGTGCGCACCGTGGACAACGGCAGCCTCTCGGCCACGGCGCGCGCGCTGGACCTCACGCCGGCGGCCACCAGCGCGGCCTTGAAGCGCCTGGAGGCCGAGCTGGGCGTGCAGCTCTTCGTGCGCTCCACGCGCAGCCTGCGGCTCACGCAACAGGGCGAATTGTTTCTGGAGCAATGCCGCCCGGCCCTGGCGGCCCTGCAGCAGGCCGGCCAGCAACTGGCCGCCGGCGAGCAGGCGCTGCGCGGCGTGCTGCAGCTCTCGGCCCCTTCGGACCTGGGACGCAACGTGCTGCTGCCCTGGCTGCACGAGTTCCAGGAGCAGCACCCCGAGGTGGACATCCGCCTGCAGCTGTCGGACCGCGTGGCCAACGTCTACAGCGACCCGGTGGACGCGGCCTTTCGCTACGGCAAGCCGCCGGACTCGGGCCTGGTCGCCCTGCCCCTGGCCCCCGGCGTGCGCCGCGTGCTGTGCGCGTCACCCGCCTACATCGCAAGGCATGGTGCGCCCGCCACCCCGCATGAACTCACGGGGCACGACTGCCTGTGCTTCATGCTCGGCGATGAGGTACACGACCGCTGGCGCTTTGCCCCGGGCGAGGGGGCCCCCGAGGTGACCGTGCGCGTGCGCAGCGTCAATGTATCTAACGACGGCGACGCCGTGCGCCGCTGGGCCCTGCTGGGCAAGGGCATTGCCTACAAGGCCGGGCTCGATGTGGCCGATGACCTGGCCGCAGGGCGGCTGCAGGCGCTGTGCCCGGGGTGGACGACGGAGCCCACGCCGCTGTTCCTGGTGGTGCCCAGCCGCCGGCAGCTGACGCCGCTGGTGCGGGTGCTCAGGGATTTCGTGGCACAGAGGACGGCGGCGCTATCGACCACGCTGCCGCAGTAACGCCCCACCCGACAGCGCAGCAACCACAGCACGGTGGCGTTGGGGGCCCTGCGGATCAGGCGGCTGGGCCCAGCAGCGGCCCCCACAGGCTGGGCGTGTGCTCACGGTTGCGCATCCAGCCCGGCACGTCCGCCGCCGGCATGGGTGGCGCGATGTGAAACCCCTGCACCAGGTCGCAGCCCTGCCTGATCAGCACCTGCATCTGCGCCTCGGTCTCCACGCCTTCGGCGACGACCTCCATGCCCAGCCCGTGCGCAAGCTGTATCACGGCCTGCACCACATGGCGCGCCTGTTCGCTGCCGGCCAGGTCGGTGACGAAGCTGCGGTCGATCTTGAGCTGCTGGGCCGGAATGTGGCGCAGGTGCGCCAGTGACGAGTAGCCCGTGCCGAAGTCGTCGATGGACAGCCGCACCCCCAGGGCCGCGATGCGTTCGAGCGTGGCGCGCTCCTGCACCGAGTGCTCCATCATGGTCGATTCGGTGATCTCGCAGGCCAGCTGCGAGGCGCGCAGCCGGTGTACCGCCAGGGCCTGGCCGATACGGTCCACCAGGTCGGGCTGGCGCAACTGGTGGGGCGACAGGTTGATGGAAATGCGGCACTGCAGCCCCAGCGCCTGCCATTGCGCCAGCTGGGCACAGGCCGTGTCGATCACCCAGTTGCCAATGGCGCCGATGAGGCCGTAGCGCTCGGCCAGGGGGATGAAGATCTCGGGGCTGACCTGGCCGAACTTCTCGTGCTCCCAGCGCAGCAGGGCTTCCAGGCCATGCACCCGGCCCAGGGTGCAGTCCACCTCGGGCTGGTAGTGCAGCGCCAGGTCGCCGCGCTCCAGCGACTCGCGCAGCGCCTGGCGCATCAGCACCTCTTCGGTGCCTTCGTCGGACATGGACTTTTCGTACAGCACGCAACTGCCGCCGCCGGCACGCTTGGCTTCGTACATCGCCGCATCGGCGCAGGCCAACAGGCGGTCGCCCGAGGGCTCCTGACCAGGGTGCAGCACCACGCCGATGGAGCATGACAGCGACACCCGGTGGCGGCCCACCGAATACGGGCGCCGCAGCACCTCGATGATGCGGCTGCCCACGCGCATGGCGTCCTCGCCCGCCGTGGGCGATTCGATCAGCGCCACGAACTCGTCGCCGCCCAGCCGGGCCAGCAGGTCCACGCCCCGCACCACCGACTGCAGGCGCCGCGCCACCTCCTTGAGCACGCCGTCGCCCGCAGAATGGCCGAAGCTGTCGTTGATGGGCTTGAAACCGTCGAGGTCGATGAACATCACGCCCAGCTCACGGTGCAGCCCCGCGCCCGTGGCCGCGCCCTGCGCGGCGATGCGCTGCAGGGCCTGGTCCAGCCGCTCGTGGAACAGGGCGCGGTTGGGCAGGCCGGTGAGCGGGTCCTCGAAGGCCTGGCGCTGCAGCTGGTCGTTGGCGCGCAGCAGGTCGGCATTGGCCTGGCGCAGGGAGTCCGCCAGGTCGGAGATGCGGCGCTCGGCGTGCTTGCGTGCGGTGACGTCGCGCGACAGGGCAATGAAGGTGGGGCCCTCCTGCCCCTGCAGGCTGTCATCGGCCGCCTTGCGCGCCACCGACAGCTCGAACCAGCGCTCTCCGCCAGGCAGGTGCAGGCGGTAGGTGCGCGGGCTGGCATGCCCCTGCGTGCGCGCCTCGGCAGCGGCGGCCATGGCCAGTTCGCGCAGCTTGGGCGAGAGGGCTTCGCTGACCGTGCGGCCCAACAGCGCGCGGTGGTGCAGGGCCAGTTCTTCATTGGCGGGCACATTGCACTGGATGAAGCGGCCCTGGGAATCGAGCTCGAACAGCAGGTCGGGCAGCGCATCGAGGATGGCCGCGTTGCGCGCCTGTGCGCGCTGCAGGTCGCGCTGGATGCCGAAGTTCCTGAGCAGGTGCCGCAGCCGGTGGCCCAGGATGGGCCAGTTCACGGGCTTGGAGATGAAGTCCGTCGCGCCGGCGGCGTACGCGTTCTCGACCGATGCCACGTCGTCATTGCCCGTGACCAGCACGATGGGCACGAACGGGCCGGCCTCGTGGCGCAGGATGCCGCACAGCTCGTAGCCGTTGAGGCCCGGCATCTCCACGTCCAGCAGCACCAGCGAGCAGGCCGATTGGCGGAACGCCAGCAGCGCAGAGGCCCCGTCCTCGGCCAGCACGGGCTCGAAGCCGAGCTTGCGCACGGCGGCCCGCAGCATGGCGCGCATGCCGGGGTCGTCGTCGGCGATCAGCACGCGGATGGGGGCCACCGGCTCCATGTCGGGGGCTTGCACTCCATCCAGCAGGGCCGGCGCCTCCTTGCTCATGGGTGCGCCTCCAGCACGGCCTGCAGGCCGGCCACGGTGCGGCCGCGGGCACTGTGCATGTGCGCCAGCCCCTGGCGCACCCCATGGGCATCGTCGGCAAGCGCACGGCGTTCGATACTGCGCAGGCCCTCGGCCATCTCCAGCGCGCCAGCATGGGCAGCAGAGGACTTGAGGCCGTGCGCAATGCGCGCGGCATCGGCCAGCCGGCCATCGGCCAGCGCCTGCTCCATGTCGGCCAGGCCCTTGGCGGCGGCATCGAGGAAGCCCGCCACCACCTCGCGCAGCAGCCCGGTGCCGCCCTGCTCGTCCAGGTACAGCAGGGTCTCGATCGCGCGCGCGTCGATGGCCGCGTGGTCATCGAGCGGCGCCACGGGATCCCCCGGCACATCCACAGGCAGGGCACTCTGGGCCTGCAGCCAGGGCGCCAGGGCCGCGGCCAGGGTGCCGATGCCATAGGGCTTGGCGATGAACCCGTCCATCCCGCTGGCCCGGCACCGGGCAGCATCGTCGGCGCCGGCATTGGCCGTGAGCGCAATGATGGGCAGGCTGGCCCCGCGTCCATCCGGCAGGCCGCGTATCGCCCGGGTGGCGGCATAGCCGTCCACCACGGGCATCTGGCAGTCCATGAGCACGGCGTCGAAATCGTGCGCGCGCACCTGTTCGATGGCCTGCGCGCCGTCGTGCGCCTCGCGCCAGGCCAGGCCCAGCTTGCGCAGCATGCCCGCCGCCACGGCGCGGTTGACCGGGTGGTCCTCCACCAGCAGCACCGTGCCGTGCAGCCGGGGCACGGCGTCTAAAGCAGCCCCTGCAGCACCTTCCTCACGCTCGGTACGGGCTGGCACTGGGCCGGCCAAGGGCAGCTCCAACTGCACCGTGAAGCGCGAGCCGGCGCCCGGCTGGCTCTGCACCGCGATGTCGCCGCCCATGGCCTGCGCCAGGTCGCGGCAGATCGCCAGCCCCAGGCCCGTGCCGCCAAAGCGGCGTGTGGTCGAGCCATCGGCCTGGGCAAAGCGCTCGAAGATGCGCTCCTGCGCCTCGGCCGGTATGCCAATGCCCGAGTCCTGCACCACGATGTCCACCTGGGCGCGCCCGGCCGCCTGCGCCGGCGCCACCCACACCTGCACATTGACGCTGCCCTGTTCCGTGAACTTGATCGCATTGCCGATGAGGTTGGCCACGATCTGGCGCAGGCGCAGCGGATCGCCCACCAATTGGCACTCGGGCATCTGCCACTTCACCTGTGCCTGCAAGTCCAGGCCCTTGGCCAGCGCGGGCTGCACGAACATGGCCTGGGCCGCACCGATCTCGCGCCGCAGGTCGAAGTCGGCCCGCTCCAGCCGCAGTTGCCCGGCCTCGATCTTGGAGACGTCCAGCACGTCGTCGATCAGCGCCAGCAGATGCCGGCCCGATGCCTGCACCGCGCCGGCCCACCCGCGCTGCTCGCGGCTCAGCCCGCTGCCGAGCAGCAGCTCGTTCATGCCCAGCACGCCATTGAGCGGCGTGCGGATCTCGTGGCTGATGGTGGCCAGGAACTCGCTCTTGACCAGCGCCAGTTGCTCGGCGGCCAGGCGCGCGCGCTCCAGCGCCCACTGGGCCGCATAGTCCTTGCGCACGATGAACTCGCGCCACCAGCCCACCCCCACCGCCAGCAGGAACAGCGTGAGCACGTGGTAGGACCAGTAGGCCGCCTCGGCCGCCGACTGCCCGGGGTGCCACCACAGCGTGGCGCAGAAGGCCGCAAGGATGGACAGGCCCGCCATCAGCGCCCAGCGGAACTGCAGGCCCAGCACGATGAAGCAGTAGAACTCCAGGAAGGTGAAGTTGAGGATGCCGACCCAGGAGTTCAACCCCTCGCCGCCCGCCGCATCGATGCGCAGCAGGATCCAGAACAGGCACAGCGACAGCGCGACGATGAAACCGGCCAGCACCGGCTGCCAGTGCCGGCGCGCCTGCGGCAGGAAGGTGTAGGCCAGGCCCCCCAGCAGGATGGGGATGGCCACCTGCAGCCTGAGCACATTGACCGCCACCGTGGGGTAGGCAATCCAGTCCACCAGAAAATCGCCCAGCACCAGCAGCAGACCCAGCAGCAGCGCGCCCTGGGCATAGCGGTGGTAGAACGAGAGATAGTGCTCGCCAAAAGCATGCTCGACCTGCGCCGGCTCGAAGCGCAGCAACACCCGCAGGCGCAGGGTGGGCGCGGCGTCCTCAAGGGTGCGGGGGGACCCGCTGGCGGTGCCCATGGAAGGAATGGTGCAAAGAATGGAACGGGCGGGTAGGAATATCCTATAACGAATTGTTACCTTTGCGCAGTAGAAATTGCCATGGCCCCGCACGGCAGTCGGCTGCTGGGTTCCCGGGCTGTGCGTGGCGCGGAGGCTGTCGGTAGGGCGGCGCGCCCTGCCGCCCCCGTTTTGCAGCGGCACGGTGGCGCCTGCCTGCTTGCGACCATGGTGGCGTTCACTTATATTCCCGACGCCCTCCAATCCATGACACCCGGCGCCATGAGCACCATGTACCCCCGCATCACCCCCCGCAGCCAGTGGCCCAAGGGCCACTCCACGGTCAATGCCTGGCACCTGAGCAAACACCTGGGGCCGCTGTTTCAATCAACGGACATGATCGCGGCCCGGTTCCCCGAAGCGAATGCGCAGGCGATGTTGCCTGCCGCGGCCATCAGCGGGCTGGTCGAGTTCGCGACCACGGCGGATTCCGTCTACGACGCCACCGCCGCACTGGATCGCCTGTTCGACGCCTACGAATCCTTCCCGCAGACCCTGGAGGCGTTCGAGCAGCGGTTTGCGGCCTCGGACAAGAAGGCCAGGAAGCGCATCGTCGGCAGCCTGGGCTATCTGCTGCGCGATGGTGAGAACCGAAGGCCCCCGCTGGGAAAGCACTTCACCGAAATCTTCGCCGATGCGCAGTTCTTCAAAGACCTGGCCACGCGCGCCGATCTGCTCAAGAATGGCGCCGCCTGAGCAGGGGCCCCAGCCATCCATCCAGCCCCACCTGAGGTGCCATGAACCCGATCCCACCTCGCCCTCGCAGCGCTGCTGTGTATGCCCTGCCTTTCCCACGCCGAACCCAGCGTCCAGGTCGGCTTCTCGCCCGAAGGCTCGGCGCGCCAGCTGGTGCTGGAGACCATTGGCGGCGCGCAGCACAGCATCCAGATGCTGGCCTACGCCTTCCAGGTGCCCGACATCACGCAGGCGCTGGTCGATGCGAAAAAACGGGGTGTGGAGGTGCGCATCGTGGTCGACAAGAAGCGCAACCGCAACAAGCCCAGCAAGGCGGCCATGGACTTCGTGACCGGCAATGGCATTGAGCTGCGCACCAACGACCACTACCACATCCACCACGACAAGACGATCATCGTCGACGGCCACACCGTGGAGACGGGCTCATTCAACTTCGCACCCTCCGCCGAAACGATGAACTCCGAGAACGTGGTCGTTATCCGCGGCATGCCCGATGTCGCGCGCCAGTACCTGGCGCACTGGCAGTCGCGCTGGGACCTGGGCAAGCCCTACCCTGCGCGCTGAAGGGCAGTCACGCCCCTTCGATCAATTGGGCCGCTTCATGATCACCTGGCGCAGTTCCTCGTACTCGCTGCGCGTCACCGCCTGGGCGTCGTAGGCCTTTACCAGGTCGTCGAGCTCGCGGCCCTTGGAGAACTTGACGCCCTCCTGCACGGTCACGCGCGAGGTGCTGCTGCTCACGCAGCCGGCCAGCGATGCCAGGCATGCGCAGACGAGGGTGATGGTGGCAATCCGATGGTTGTTGTGCTT
This sequence comes from Acidovorax sp. AC410, assembly GCF_979253235.1. Lineage (NCBI taxonomy): Bacteria > Pseudomonadati > Pseudomonadota > Betaproteobacteria > Burkholderiales > Comamonadaceae > Acidovorax > Acidovorax sp. AC410. The sequence goes on along the minus strand of NZ_CEEDCG010000001.1, from coordinate 5,235,881 downwards.
GTTCATGGCGCTGTTCTCACTCACTTCACGCTGTCGATCAGCCGGCGGCGCTGGCTGTCGTACTCGCGGCTGCTCAGTGCGCCGTTGTTGAACGCGCTCTTGAGGTCGATCAACTGCTGGCCAATGGTCGCCTCCACCGGCGCGCGCACGACGTCGGTTGAACTGCATGCCGGCAGGGCCAGCACGGCCGCCACTGCCAGGAACATGGTTGGGAATTTCATGCACCCTCCTCCTTTGATTTGAGACGCTGAATCCTAGCCCACTTCGGACCGGCGTCTGGGGTGTGGCCACCTTTACTCACCCTCTGCTCACGCTACGGCCGGCTGCCCTTGAACGCTTCCAGCCGCGCCTGCCGCTCCGCATCGAACGAGCCGCTCAGCCTGGCGGAAAGCTCCTCCCTGCGCATCACCTTGCCGCAGGACTGGCAGGCGGGGCCCAGCCCGGGGTCCTGCCCGCAGGGGATGTGGGTGTACTGGATGGCGACCTCTTCGTCCCGGGACTTGAACCATGTCTCGCCCCAGGCGCGCAGCGCCAGGAACACGGGGTGGAAGGCAATGCCCATCTCGGTCAGGTGGTACTCGTGCCGCAAAGGCCTTTCGCTGTAGGGCCGGCGCTCGATCAGTCCGTCCGATTCGAGCTTCTTGAGGCGGCTGGCCACCATCTGCGGCGTGGCCTGCGTTTGCGCCTGGATCTCCTCGAAGCGGCGGTTGCCCAGGAACAGCTCGCGCAGCACCAGCACGGTCCAGCGGTCGCCGACCACACCTTGCGCTCGGGCAATCGGGCACAGGGTGGTGGGGCTGGAACTGGGGGCAATCGCCTCGTCCGCCGTGGACGGCTTTGTCGGTTTCCTAGTCATTGGGGGCATTGTACCTCTTGTCACTATGAAAATCATAGGTATAGTGGCCGGTGTGCGCAGGGCGACCTGCAAGCCGCCTCGCGCACCGCGCAATCCAGCCGGATTGCGGCGACACCACGCAACCACCACACCGAAAGGTTTTTCATGTCTGAACCCACCCAACTCGATCTCGCTGCCATCGCCGAACGCTACGCCCAGGCCTGGCTCTCCCACGATCCCCGGGCCATCGTTGCGCTGCACACGCCGGACTCGACCTTCCAGGCGCATGGCCGCGGAGAACAGGCACAGGGCCATGCCGCGCTGCTGCAGGAGTTCGCCGAGGTCTTCGAGCGCTACCCCGGCTTTGGCGTGGAGACCCGGCGCCTGCTGCTGGGCGAACAGCACTGGACGCTGGACTGGACCCTGACCTTCCAGCCCCCAGGCAAGGAGCGCCGGGGTTTTCATGCGCTGGACGTCGTCGAGGTCGACAGCGCCGGGCTGGTCACCCGCAAGGACACGTTCTTCGACTTTGCGCAGGTCAAGGCGGCCATGGCCTGAACCCCATGAACAACACCCTCCTCAACTCCCCCCTGCCCCTCTTCGAGCAGCCGCTGCTCGAAGCCCTGCCGGTGCGGCACCTGTGCGACCTGCGGGTGGCCCTGGAGACGCCCCGGGCCATCCCCACGCCACGCGGCACGGTGGTCCCCTACATCGGCAAGGGCAGCCAGCTCGATGGCCCGAAGCTGCGCGGCGAATTTTTGCCAGGCAGCGTCGACTGGGTGCTGATCGGCAACGACGGCATCAGCCGGCTCGACGTGCGCGGTGCCATGCGCACCGACGACGGTGCGCTCATTGCCTTTGAAAGCAAGGGCATCGCCAAGCTCCCGCCAGATGGCCGGGCGCGGCTGGCCAAGGGCGAGCGCCTGGCGTTCAGCGAGACCTACCTGAGAACCACGCCCAGGTTCGAGACATCGGACGAGCGCTACCTGTGGCTGAACGAGCTGGTCCTCGTGGGCTACAACGAGCTGTCGGCAGGCCAGATCGACTTTCGCATCTACCAGGTGCTTTGAAGCCGCTCGGCTCCCGACGAGCAGCCCACGCATCCACCCCCGGTCACACCCCTTGTGCAACCACAAAGCGCCGCCATGCTGCAAGCCATTCTCCATTGGGCCAAAAGAGCGCTGCAAGGGTTTGCCGCGCGGCGGCAATACGCCGCCGCGCGCGACGAATTCGCACGCCTTCACCCCTCCACGCTTCGGGACCTTGGCATGGGCCGCTCGGAGTTCGCCTCGTTCTGGGCGGAAAGCCAGGGCCTTGCAGAGCGCACCCGGGTGCGCGCGGAGCCAATCACCAAGCCCCGCCGCAAAAGATCGGCAGCTCCAACGTAGAAGCAGCGCAAAGGCCAGATTCAGCGGCGCACAGGTGTCGCGGTCTAGGCTCAATGCAGGCCGAAACACCGATAGACTGCCAAACTGCATGCAGGTGCCATGCATGGTGCTCCAGGAATCGCCGCAACACGTCAGCCGCCCTCTCCCCCCACTACGCCCTCTTCGCCATGCACCTCACGCCCACGCACCTGCAGGACCTGCTGCTCGACCCGGCGACTCACCCGCGCGGCCAGGCCCACCTGAGCGCTGCCAGCGGGCTGGTGCGGTCCGGCGCATGGCTGTACCTGGTGGCAGACGATGAGCACCACCTGGGCATGCTGCCCGCCGGGGCAGCCGTGCTGCAGCACTTGCCACAGGCACCGCTGGTGCAGTTGCACCGCATCCTGCAAGGCGACCTGCCGCCAGGCCCGAAGGCTCGCAAAAAGCGCAAGCCCGATCTGGAAGCGCTGGCCCTGCTGCCCGCGTCGCCCGCACACCCTAGCGGAGCACTGCTGGCCCTCGGGTCCGGGTCCAAGCCCAATCGGCAGCGGGGCGTTGTCATCGCGCTCGATGCCACCGGGCGCCCTGATGGCGCTGCGCAGGTGCTGGACCTGTCTGCGCTCTACACGCCCCTGCGCGCGGAGTTTGCGGACCTGAACATCGAAGGCGCCTTTGTCGCCCACGATGCCTTGCACCTGCTGCAGCGCGGCAACAAGGTCGATGCGCGCAATGCCTGCATCAGCTACCCACTGGCCCCATTGCTGGCCTGGCTGGCCGGCACGCGCTCGGAGCCACCGGCGGCGCTGCGCACCACCCAGTTCGACCTGGGCACGGTGGATGGCGTGCCACTGGGCTTTACCGACGGCGCGGCCCTGCCCAATGGCGAGGGCTGGTTGTTCAGCGCCGTGGCCGAGAACACCGACGACAGCTATGCCGACGGCGAATGTGTGGCATCGGCCATTGGCTGCGTGGGCGTGGATGGTGTGCTGGGGCGCATGTCGCCGCTGGAGGGTGCGCCCAAGGTCGAAGGCATTGCACTGGATGGGAGCGGGCGGTTGTTGATGGTCACGGATGCGGACGATCCGGCGTGTGCGTCGCGCTTGCTGGCGGTGCCGCTGGACTGAACCGCGCCCCGGGGCGCCGCCTTGCGGTCGCGCCCCCGCATTCACCGTGGCCGGCAGTCGTAGTGCAGCGCCACGATGTCTGACCCGGGCAGGAGCTTGTGGCCCAGCAACTGCCAGCGCTGCGCCAAGCCGGGCTCGAAGCTGGGTACGCCCCCACCCAGCAGCACGTTGGCCACCAGCAGGTGCAACTCATCCACCAGCCCCTGCGCCAGCAGAGCGCTGTAGAGCACATGGCTGCCATAGATCAGCAGATCAGGGCCAGGCGCGGCCTTGAGCTGGGCGATGCGTGCGCCGGCCTGGGCCCGGGGCACCACTTCGGTGTCGGGCCATGGAGAGTCGGGGCGCACGGCCTGGTGGTCGCTGACCAGCACCTTGCGCGCGGCCGCCACGCGCTCGGCGATCTCGCGCTGCACCGGCTCGCTGCCGGGGCCGCGGTCAACCTGGGGCCAGTAGCCCTCGAACATCGGGAAGGTGGTGGCGCCAAACAGCAGCGTGCCGGCACGGCGCATGCAGTCGAGGTTGTGGGTGTCGAAGGCGGCATCCATGGGCAGGCCGGCCAAGGTGCCGCCGGGGCCGGCGCAGTAGCCGTCGAGTGAGCTGAGGATGCTGACGATGAGTCGGGCCATGAAAGGAATCTCCGGGTAGTTGAACCACGCGGCCGGGCCATCCGGGGCGTGTCATCTGGTTGGAGACAGGGCGAGGGGCGAACTCATCGGTGCGGCAGCAGTTTCCTCAAAAAATTTCCTCGGCCATGCCAAAGCGCCGGCAGACCGCCGGGTCGATGAAGCTGTCGATGGAGGCGATGAGCCCGTCACCGCCCAGGCGCAGCAGCACCACGCCGCCCGGCCGAAACCGGTCGTCGCCGGCCTGCTGTATGTAGCAGGCAAAGCCCGGTTGGCCATTGCCGCGCAGGGGTTGCAGGCGCCATGGCGTCTGGAAGACGCGCTCGGCAAAAAACAGCAGCGCATGGCGGCGGCCATCGAACCAGGCCGGCAGCGGCGGCATGGTGAAGCGGGCGTCCTCGGCCAGCAGGCGGGCCATGGCATCAATGTCGCGGCGCTCCCACGCGCTGACGAAGCGCTGCAGCAACAGTTGCTGCTGCACCTGCTCATCGTGGCCCGGCTGCGCACCGAGCCGCTGCACGCCGTGGGCCGGCGGCATGCGCTCCTTCACCGTCTTCTGTGCGCGCTGCAGCGCGCTGTTGACCGATGCGACCGAGGTGCCGAGCATTTCAGCCGCTTCGGCCGCCGAATACTCCAGCACCTCGCGCAACAGCAGCACGGCACGCTGCGTGCCGGGCAGGTGCTGCAGCGCCGCCACAAAGGCCAGCGCCACATGCTCGCGGCGTTGCAGCGTGGCGGCCGGGTCTTCTGCGTGGGTGCCGATTCCCGATGCCTGTGGATGGCCTTCGTCGTCATCAGGCAGTGGCTCCAGCCACACCGGCCCTGCCACCGCCTCACCCAGCTCGGCCGTGGCCTGCAGCGGTGCGCCGTGGTCGGGCGAGGTGATGCGCCGGGGGCGTTGCGAGATCAGCCGCAGGCACACATGGGTGGCAATGCGGTACAGCCAGGTGCCGAGCGCGCTGCGCGACTCGAAACCGGCCAGCCCGCGCCAGGCGGCCAGCAGGGTCTCCTGCAGCGCATCGTCGGCGTCGAAGGGCGAGCCCAGCATGCGGTAGCAGTGCGCATGCAGCTGGCGCCGCCGGGGTGCCACCAGCCGGTCGAACGCAGCGGTGTCGCCGGCGCGTGCGCGCGACAGCAGCAACGACAGATACGCAGCGTCTTCCAAGGGGTCGGGCGGCAGGGGCATGGCGCATTCTGGCGCACCGGGCAAAGTGGTGCGCGCCGGATTCCAGTGCGCAAGCTTCAGCGCAAGGCGAGGTGTCCGACTGCCAGCGGCAGGGCTTTCAGGAGCAGCAACATGGCCACTCCATGCAGCGGCCCCAGCATATGCTCCCACCCGGCGTTGTCAGCGAGGTGGATCGCCACGGCCCATGCTACGGCGGCGAGCGCCATGCCCCGGGGGCGCGCCGGTCAAGTCAGCCGGCCTCTTTGCGCACAGGCGGCACGGGCAGGCCGCGCACCTGAGTCCAGTACTCGTCGTGCACATCGGCATGCACGGCAGCCGTGATATGGGTGGCATACAGGCTGTCCCGCCCATCCTTGCGCGGGCCGGAGATCCAGTACGGCTCGCCCGTTGCCTCGTCGAAATAGTTCGACTTGAAGCCACTGCCTTTTTGGCTCTGGAAGAATTGCCCGGCGTAGTAAAGGGTGGCGCCTGTTTTGGAGAAACGCACCCTGCCGATGCGCGCAGGGCCGGTGAGGCCGCCGGCCTTGGATTCGATGTACATGATGCGGGGTTTCATGGTGGGCCTGCTGTTTGACCACGAGCGACCGATGGCGACGCCAAAAAGTCTCTGACGTTATAAATAACCGGGCCACCACATTCGTTGGGAACCCACCTTCTTCAGTTGTGGGCCCGTACCGGTTGGTATGTTTGGCCTCATTGATCGGGGCACATGATGTCTATTGCCCCCCTCCTATACTCCTCCAGCTCCTGCAGGATCGATCCCATCTCCGAAATCTCCGCTTCAAGTTTATCTGGAAGTATGTCTTCGCCGTCTTGTTCCCTCACACCATCACTTGGCTTCAATCGCGTAGGGATGCGCGCCAAAGCTTCCTCACCATCAGCCGTGATCAGAAGGTTGTAAAACGAATGAACGAGATCGTTGCGTCGCGTGGCGAGCTTCTGAATTCTGACCATTAATTTATGAAACTCCGCGTGCGGGGTTTTGTCACACAAGCCAAAAATCTGGGCATGGCGTGTGTAGATAACATCGAGCGCCCGCGCCTTCGCATTGAACTCCAACTCCGCTACGAGGGTCGCCACGTACTCTGAGTCCGCATTCACAATCTGCACGGTCAGTTCGACCATTGCAGCCTCTATCGTTTGAAACTTCAGCACAAAGCGTCCGAGCTGTGTGTGAAGAGCGTCGTAGTTCATGATGTGTCCGAATTTTGATGTAGTCGGCAATTCACCGGGTAGCCCAGATCTGCGCCAGTCTATTGTGGAGGTTAAGACTGATCGCTGCCCTCGTTGGAGGGCTCTCTGCCTATGGTTCTCCACGCCATGGGGGTACAAGAAGGGGCTGTACAGGCGATTGGTAAGGCCGGGCTCGCTCCTAGACAATCCGCAGTTCTTGCGAGCCCTCAGCGTTGGTGGCCTCTCCTACGCTGTCATGTAGGGTTTTTTGGACCGTCATGGCAGGGCTGGACAAGTTGATATACACGGGTGCCTTATGAGCCTGTTCGCCAGGAGCGCCTTGGCCGTGACGCCTGCCCTTCGCTCCGGCCGAAAGTATATTCACCGCACGCTTACTTATCTTGGAGCCATCGGATTTACTTCCGGATGCCCCAGGCACCCGTAATACGTCTGCGCTCGAAATTGCACTTCTTTGGATTTGTCAATTTTTTTGGCTCGCATCAGAAGTTCGTCAGTAATCAATTTAACTTTTTCATGAACAGGCATCTTGGTATAAGCAGCCTCCATCGGATCTCCGATACTCCGGAAACTAAACGCCAGCAATGAGAACTGATTCAACCTGTAGCAGTACAACGCCACCTGCAGGGCTTTTTCGTTCAGATCCTCATCCAAGCACTTCCCATAGAAATTGCTCCCATACTCGACTTGAGTCGATGCTGGTGGATTGTCTTTGACGACAAAGGGCAGCACGTCATGGATGAGCTTCATCCAACCCTTATCCACCGATTTTTCATAGTGCTTGATGATTTCATCGCTGCTCTTTCCTTCGCCGCGGAGTTCGACTATCTTTGTGGCTGCGTCTCCGGCAAGATAGCAGTTCAACAAAGCGCGACTCTGATCAGGGCTCAAGGCTCCGATCCCCTTGATACCATAGTCCATTGGTGCAATAGAAGGGGATGTACCTTGCGCAGCAAGCGTTCCCAAACACATCGAGCACATTAGAAAACCAACAACCCTTAGCAATTTCATTCCTCTTGACTCCTTGAAATTCGTGAAATCGGACTTGTTCGAGCAACCGGCTCGCCATTCCACAGAAAATGTGCTGTCAGTAGCACTCCGGCCCCACACCGTCACCCAAATAAATATCCATGCTGATCGCCTTCACAAGATGTGGGCATTTCTGGTCGTATGTGGCACCATGATCGACCATTCGAAAAATGACCTGCATTTCCCCAAAATTTCCATAGGCCATCGTGTAAAAATGCCCTGCCCCGACTTGGTTAGTTATTTTTCCACCGGCGGATTGATGAAACCTTACTTTGTGATTTTGCATATGCTGGACGTTAAACTCCTGCCGCCAAGATCTCTTCGCAGTATTCGAGCCACTTGGCGGAGAGCCTGGACGCCGACATTTCCCAGCGACCAACCAGCTCACCATCGACGGTGCAGAAAGTAACTCCGAAAGATCCCATAGCCCTCCCCCATCATTTGTAGGAGCATTCTGCCGGACGAAATGAACGACGCCGAGAGGACGAATGATCTCGTGCATGGCCGTCCATACGCTGCGTTGCGCATTCCACCCAAATGGGGGAGACGGTTCACCGATTTGAGTTGCATGCACGCCACCAATGGGGCCGGTGCGTTGGCTTTGCAGCATTTGTCGGTATAGGAAACCATGGCGCCAGCAGCATTTGCCAGACTTGCCGCACTACCCCCCAAACGCCAGCCCCAACACCCCCACAGCCTCCCTCCCCCTTCCACCCCGCACCCGCGAATGCAGCACCACCGGCAACCGCGGCAACGCCGGCAGGCCCAGCCGCGCGCCTACCTCCACAGCCCCCAGCGGCAGCATGCGCGGCGCCAGTGCCGCCACGCCCAGGCCGGCAATGACAGCCGCAGACACAGCCGCCACCCCGCCCCCCACAAATGCCTCGCGCCAGGCAACGCCGGCCTCGTCAAGCAATCGGCTGGCCATCACCCTCACACCGCAAGGCTCAGCCAGCGTGACGATGGGCAGTGGCTCGCCCGCGCGGTGCTGCCAGGTGGGCGCAGCAAACCAGCCAAAGGGCTCTTCGGCCAGCACCTGCCCATCGCTGCCGTCGGCGTGAAAGCGCACGATCGCCACATCGAGTTCGCGGCGGTCATAGGCCTGGAGCAGATCGCCCGATGAACCGATGCGGATCTCGATCACCAGGCCCGGGTCCTGCGCGTTCATGCGGGCGATGAGGGCGGGCAGGTCGGGCCCGGCCACGTGGTCGCTGATGCCGATGGCAATGCGCTCGCGGTCGCGCTGCTCGGCAAAGGTGGCCAGGGTGCGCTGGTGTACGGCGAGCAGTTCGCGTGCAGGGGCCAGAAACGCCGCGCCGCGTGCGGACAGCTCCACATGGCGCGGGGTGCGTTCGATAAGGCGGCAGCCGAGGCGGTCTTCCAGGCGCCTGAGCTTCAGGCTCACGGCTGCCTGGGTGGTCTGCATGGCCTCGGCCGCGCGGGTAAAGCTGCCCAGCTCGGCAATGCGGACGAAGGCTTCGATGGCGTCGAGGTCGAGGGGGCGGTGCTGTTGTAGCGGTTGCGGTTGCTGCGCGTCTGCGGCCATATGCAACCATTATCACTGGTATAAATTGCAATAACAAACCGTGATGATTAGCATGGCGCCATCACCACTTCACAGAGCTGACCACCATGCCCCTGCTCCACATCGCCATGCGCTCCGGCAAACCCGAGGCTTACCGCCAGGCCCTTTGCGACAGCCTGTACCAGGCCATGCGCGAGACCTTTAACGTGCCCGAGGATGACAAGTTCATGGTCATCACCGAGCACGATGCCGCCAACTTCAGCTACAACCCCACCTACATGGGCGTGGCGCGCAGCGATGACCTAGTGTTCATCCAGATCACGGCGAACAACACGCGCACGCTGGAGCAAAAGAAGGCGCTGTACCAGCGCATCACGCAGCTGCTGGGCGAGAGCCCCGGCCTGCGGCCAGATGATGTGTTCATCAGTCTGGTGGAGGTGGCCAAGGAGAACTGGTCATTCGGCCACGGCCTGGCCCAATACGCATAGTGCGGCTCACAAAACTCTTCTGGCGTCGTTACTGCGCCTTGCCGTACTAACGTACTGTCTGCGGCGCAGCGCCTAGCCAGAACCGCTGCGCTGAGCTTTGTGAGCCGCTCTAACAGCGTTGCCCTGATGCATCTTGTCAGCCCTCATCAAACGCGCTGCCCATCCCTCAAGCGATAGCTCGGCTGGTACATGGTCACCAGCTCTTCCGACGCCGTGGGGTGTACGGCCATGGTGCGGTCGAAATCGTCCTTGGTGACGCCGGCCTTGAGCGATATGCCCAAGAGTTGCACCATCTCGCCCGCGTCGTGGCCGAGGATGTGGGCGCCGAGCACCTTGCGGCTGGCGGCATCGACGACGAGCTTCATGATCGTCTTTTCGGCACGGCCCGACAGCGTGGCCTTCATCGGGCGGAACTCGGCGCGGTAGACCTCGATCTCGGCATAGCGTTGGGCGGCATCTTCTTCCGACAGGCCCACGGTGCCGATCTCGGGCTGCGAGAACACGGCGGTGGCGATCAGGTCGTGGTCGGGCGTGGTGGGCTGGCCCCGGTACTCGGTGTCGATGAAGCACATGGCCTCGTGGATCGCCACCGGGGTGAGCTGCACGCGGTTGGTCACGTCGCCCAGCGCCCAGATGCTGGGCACGTTGGTGCGCGAGTACGCATCGACGATGATGGCGCCGCGCTCGTCCAGAGCAACGCCGGCCGCCTCCAGCCCCAGGCCCCGGGTGTTGGGGTCGCGGCCCAGCGCCAGCATGACGGTGTCGATGGCGATGGTCTCGCCGTTCTTCGTCGTGGCGATGAGGCCACCGCCGGCACCTTCCACCTTGGCCACGTTCTCGATGACATCGGTGAGCAGGATGCGGATGCCCTTGTCCACCATGGCCTTGTGCAGGCCCTGGCGCATGTCGTGGTCAAAGCGCGAGAGGATTTCCTTGCCGCGGTAGATCAGCGTCACATCCACGCCCAGGCCGTGGAAGATGTTGGCGAACTCGACGGCGATGTAGCCGCCGCCGGCGATCAGGATGGAGCGCGGCAGTTGGGGCAGGTCGAACGCCTCGTTGGACGAGATGCACAGTTCATGCCCCGGCAGCGCGGCATGCGGGTTGGGCGCGCCGCCGGTGGCGATGATGATCCTCTCGGCGGTAACGGTCTTGCCGCTGGCCACCAGGCGCACGGTGTGGGCGTCCACCAGCTCGGCGCGGCTGTCGATGATCTCGGCGCCGTTGGTGTCCAGGCCACGGCGGTACAGGCCTTCGAGCCGGGCGATCTCCTTGTCCTTGGCGGCGATGAGCGCCTTCCAGTCGAAGGTGGGAGTACCCACCTGCCAGCCATAGCCGGCAGCGTCCTCGAAGTGCTCGTGGAACTGCGAGGCATAGACGAACAGCTTCTTGGGCACACAGCCACGGATCACGCAGGTGCCGCCAAACCGGTACTCCTCGGCCACGGCCACGCGCTTGCCGAGCGAGGCGGCCACACGGCCGGCCCGCACGCCGCCGGAGCCGCCACCGATCACAAACAGGTCATAGTCATAGCCGCTCATCGCATTGTTTTCCTTGTCATTGTGTCTTGCAGCCCGGTGCGCGCGCATGCATTGCGCTGCAGGCAATCAGCAGGTCGCATGGGATGGTAAGGCAACGCTGAACAAGAGAGCGCTGCAGGGCCAAAATCGGCCGCACGTCGCGTACCGAGATGGCGGCTCAGGCGCCGACGGCACTACCCAGCACCATGCCCCCGGCAAAAAGCAGCCAGTCATTGGCGATGTGGGCCATGGCCGACACCGTGAGGTTCTTGGTGCGCAGGTAGGCCAGCGACAGCACCAGCCGCGCCGATCCAATCACCAGCAGGCACTGCGCCACGTTCCAGCCATAGGTGGGCAGGTGCAGGGCGCCGAAGATCAGCGCCGACACCAGCCAGGCCCCCACGATGGCCTGGCCCCGGCTGAGGCCCAGCGGGCCCGACAACCAGGCGAGCACGGCGAGGAAGGGCAGCACGGTGATGATTTCTTCACCGATGAGCTGGGGTATGGTGCGCGCAAAAAAGGCCATGCGCTCGCCCGTGTCCATGTGCCCGAGCGCACCGAACGCAGGGTTGGATGTGCCCTCGCCAAACAGGCGGTTGACCAGCAGGGCCACCAACACGGTCACCGCAATATTGAGCAGCGCCACGCCCAGGGCCAGGCTCACGTCGCGCCAGCCCACGCGCCTGAACAGCACCTGCCAGTGCGGCCCGGCCACCGCCCGCAGCGCCAGCAAGGGCACCAGCGGGAACAGGATGGCCGGCACCATCGCCCCCCAGGCGCCCCAGGCGGCAGGCATGGGCAGGTACAGCGCGGCAAAGCCCAGCGCGGCGCCCAGCAGCAGCACGCACCAGCGGCCCGCACCCAGGGCGAGCGGCCGGCCGTTGTAGAAGGGGAAGTCGGTGCCGCCAGGCGTGGCCGTGGGGGTCTGCGCAGGGGTCATGGGTGGTATGTGCAGGGGCAGTAGAAAGCGCATTAGAAGACATTTGGAGCGGCTAGCAAAACTCTTCTGGCGTCGTTGCCGCGTGTTGTCGTACTACCCGTACCGCCTGCGGCCCTGGTCGTCGCCGTGGGCGTAACCAGCGCAGCCTCGCCTTGGCTTGCAGCCTTGCTTGTGGCGCAGGCGGTGCGGCCATCGCGCAGGGCGCGGTGCTGACCCGGCTCAGCCGATGACCGCCCCCACCAGCACCACAAAGCCCAGCAGCACCCAGTCATTGAGGATGTGCGCCAGGGCAGCGACCGACAGGTTCCTGGTGCGCAGATACGCGAGCCACAGCACCGCGCGCGACACACTGATGATGACCAGGCTCTGCGCTACGTTCCAGCCGTAAGTGGGCAGGTGCAACGCACCGAACAGCACCGACGCCAACACCCAAGCGCCCACGATGGCCCGGCGCCGTGGCCAGCCCACCGGGCCGGCCAGCCAGGTGAGGAGGGCCAGGAACGGCAGCACGGTGAGGATCTCTTCGCCAATGAGGTGCGGGACAGTGCTGGCCATGAAGACCAGCTTCTCTTTCGTGCCCATGCCGGCCAGTGCCTTGATCACTGGGTTGGGCACGGCGCCGAAGAAGTGCGCGACGATGAGGGCGACCGCCACCGTCACACCGATGCTGAGGAACACCAGGCCGACGGCCAACCCCAGGTCGCGCCAACCCATGCGCCGAAACAGCACCTGCCACTGCGGGCCAGCCACCGCCCTGAGCGCCAACAACGGCAACGCCGGAAACACGATGGCCGGGACCACGGCAGCCCACCCGCCGGACACGCGCCACGCCACCATGGCGGGGATGTACAGCGCCCCATAGGCCGCCGCCAAGGCCAGCAGGACGAAGCACCACTGGCGCGCACCCAGCGCCACGGGGCGGCCGTTGTAGAAAGGAAAGTCGGCGCCGGGGGGCGTGGTGGCGGTGTGGTCAGGTGTCATGCAAGCGAGGTGGGGTAATCGGCGAACCGGGGCGGCCTCGCAGTGGTCGCCAGTGGCATGTGCCTTGGAGAGCATAGCGCGGACCAGCACTTCATACAGGCCTCACAGAGCGGGGCAGCACTGGCGCACCGTTTGCTCTCTACAAGTAGCCATGCACTATCTGAAAACCGCGCTCCGCTGGTGCGCCCTGCCCTTTGTGTTCGTCGGCGCAGTCCTGGTCGGCTGCTGGATGTAGTAGGTCTTCGCGCACCCCACCGTGGCGGCTTGCCCGCCGCCGCTGGCAGGAAAAATATCGAAGGTGCGCCGCCAAATAATTTAGTTGCGCGCGCAACCAAATACCCATATAGTTGCGCCCACAACCACTTATGAGGGTCGAGCCCGTGACAGTAACCTCAGCATCGAAACGCCTTCCAGACCGCATCCCCGTGCTTATCGTTGGCGGCGGCCCGGTTGGGCTAACTCTGGCCGCACTACTGGGTCGCTATGGCGTTGGCAATTTGGTAGTTGAAGCCGACAGCGGGTACTGCTCCGGCAGCAGAGCGATCTGCGTTTCACGCCGCTCCCAGGAGATCCTCGGCTGGGTAGGTGCAAACAAGCCGCTCGTCGCCAAGGGGCTGTCATGGGTTGGCGGTCGAAGCTACTTCCGCGACAAAGAAGTCCTGCACTTCCAAATGCCGCATGAGCCAACACAGCGTTTCGCTCCGATGGTCAACATCCAGCAATACTACGTGGAGGAATTCGCGCACCATGCCGCAGAGCGCCAAGAGAGCTTCGCCGGGGTGCATTGGGAGAGCAAGGTCACGGCGATCAAATCGCTGCCGGGTGGGGCTGAAGTAGAAGTCCAAACACCCCATGGATCCCAAGTCGTACAGGCCGATTGGGTGATTGCTTGCGATGGCGGACGCAGTACCGTTCGCGAAACTCTCGGGCTTCAGTTCGAAGGTACACAGTACGAGGGGCGCTACGTCATTGTCGATGTCGTCCAGAAAACCAGTCGCCCGGTCGAACGCCTTGCATGGTTCGATCCGCCGTCAAACCCTGGGTCCACCATCCTGATGCATCGACAGCCCGACGATGTCTGGCGCATCGACTATCAGATCCGGGACGACGAGGATCCGCTCGAGGCAGTCAAACCCGAGAACGTGCTGCCGCGCGTCAAGAGGCACCTGGAGATGATTGGTGAATCCGAACCTTGGGAGCACCTATGGATCTCCATCTACAACGCCAAGTGCCTGACACTCCCGAGCTATAGGCACGACCGCGTGCTGCTTGCTGGAGATGCGGCGCACCTCGTACCCATCTTCGGGGTTCGTGGCCTCAACTCCGGCATCGATGACGCAGGGAATCTGGCTTGGAAATTGGCATCGGTCGTGAACGGTGGCGCACCCGAAGCGCTGATTGACAGCTACTCAATCGAGCGTGTCCATGCGGCGAGGGAGAACATCGCCTACGGTGCCAAGAGCACTGAGTTCATGGCGCCGCCGCACGACGGATTCAAGTTGATGCGCGAGGCCGCTCTCAGGCTATCAACAGAACTGCCTGCAGCAAGCATGCTGATCAACCCAAGACAATCGGCGCCAGTCAAGTACCTCGGCACACCATTGGTGTCAGCCTCCAATGCGGGTAATTCCGCGCAGTATCTTGGAAGCCCTGCCCCTGAAGCGGCGCTGGTGCGCTTCGATGGTGCCAAAACCCACCTGACGTCTCTGTTCGGAGCAGGCTTTGTGCTCTTGCACTACACCGAAGGCGGCCGCCCCTTGAAAGAGGTGGCAGCGCTTACGCAGCCAGGCGCTGGCGGCGGCATGCCAGTGGCGATCGTCGGGGTTTCCAGTTCGAAGTCCACCGACCCCAGCATCTACGTCGATGCAGAGGGCCAGTTCCAGGAGCGCTTTCAAGCATCTGACGGCTCCGCTTTCCTCGTGCGGCCTGACGGCTATGTGGCAGGCTGCTGGTCGTCCTACAGCGGCACCGATGTCCGCGCAGCGTTGAGCGCCTGCGGACACGCGCTCTAACTTCTCGGGAGTGAACGTGCAAGAAGCATCAATCGACACAGCCGGCCTGGATCGTATCTACACGGAGCTGGCAGAAGCAATCGAACGAGTCGGGCCAGAGGGCCGGGCTTTGTTTCTCTCTACGCTCGCACTCGCCTTGCTCATCGAGGAAGGCTGCAGCAAGAAGGGGTTGGATCTGATTGCTCAGGCCGAGCGGGTCGCAAGCGTCTGAAAGAAGATATGACCAACGACAACACCCGAGCGGATCTCCGCTATCTGAACAGCTTTTGCAACGGGCTCCAAAGTGAATCCATCCCAGGGGCCTTCGGAGATTGCAGCGGACAGGCAATGCCTGAAAACACCACGCACATGGTGGCGCCCTCATGACGACTTCAAAGAGCAAAGCTCCTGGCACCGAAGAGTTGAAACAGTCAGCGCAGGGCCTTGAGACATTCCTGACCTATCGCCTGCACCTTCTGAACAAGCTGACTGACAAGGCCACCGACGCGCGGTACGAGGCCCTTGGCATCACGTTGAGCACAGCTCGGTGCATTGCAGCGTTGGGAAATTTCGGATCTCTGTCTGTCAATTCACTGGCGGCCAGGGCCAACCTGGACAAGAGCCAAGCGAGCCGAGTGGCGGACCTCCTCGTCCAGCGGGAGTACGTTCTGAGAACGCCATCGACCCTCGACCAGCGGGGAGTTGAGTTGACGCTCACGCGCACTGGAGTTGCGTTGTTCAAGCAAATCTTGCGCATCGCGACGAAGAGAAACGACGAGGTCTTCGAGTGCTTGTCTGAGCCAGAACGGGAAGCGTTCGGGCTGATGCTGACTCGCCTGCTCGAACATGCACGTGAACAAGGTGAGGAGAAGAAATGACTATCGACAATATTTGCCCAGAGGGTATCCATCCGCAGGAGTGGAACGCAAGGTGCGAGCTTGCTGCTTGCTACCGGATCTTCGACCTGCTCGGTTGGGTGGAGATGATCTACAACCACATTACGCTCCGGTTGCCAGATGAAGTGACTGGTGGACAGAAGCAGTTCTTAATCAATCCGTTCGGCCTGCACTACAGCGAAGTCACGGCTAGCAACCTGCTGAAAGTGGACCTCGAGGGCAACAAGCTTGAGCCTAGCGAGTGGCCTGCGAACCCAGCTGGCTTTACTGTCCATGCTGCGATCCACGACAAGTTGCCACATGCGCACTGTGTGATGCATACCCATACAACGGCCGGCGTAGCAGTCGCATGCACCAAGTCAGGACTGGCACAGAACAATTTCTACTCGGCGACACTGCATGGTCATGTGGCGTACCACGACTTCGAAGGCATCACGGTGCATTCCGATGAGGCGCCACGCCTGATCAAGAACATCGGCGACCGCCCTTTGGTCATCCTGCGCAATCACGGGCTGCTTTCGATGGGCGAAACCGTTGCTTCGGCATTCGTTCGACTCTGGACCCTACAGCGCGCCTGTGAGATTCAGGTGGTCCAGGCCAGTCTCGGGGAGGCGATCACTGTTCCCGAGGAGATCGTGCGCAAGACAACGCAGGACGCCCTGCAGTTCAACCCCAATTTCGGGGCAGGAGCCGACGTCTTTGCTGCGCTTGTCCGCAAGATCGACCGACTCGACCCCAGCTACAAAACCTGATCGCAGAAGGAGACGGTATGAAGATTCAGAAGGTGTGCATCTACGGGGCTGGTGCGATCGGCGGATGGCTGGGAGCCAGGCTTGGCCTCGCTGGCTACGACGTCAGTGTCGTTGCGCGAGGCGCCACGCTCGAAGCCATTCAGTCGCACGGATTGCGGCTCGAAGACGCCGGGAAAGTGATACCTGTCACTGTGCAGGTCAACGCTGACCCCGCGGCACTGGGCGTGCAGGACCTGATCATCATCGCCGTCAAGGCGCCCGCTCTTCTTGGCGTGGCCAAGTCTCTGGCGCCCCTGATGGGTCCAGACACCACTGTGTTGACCGCGATGAACGGCGTCCCATGGTGGTTCTTGCATGGACTGCAGGGCGCGTCCAAGGATGCGCGGATCCAGTCAGTAGACAAAGACGGCCAGATGGGCAAATTGATCCCGATCGAGCAGGTGATCGGATGCGTGGTCCACGCGAGCTGTTCATTGAATGGCCCCGGTTTCGTCAAGCATCACTTCGGCAATGACCTGATTGTTGGATCGCCATCGGGCGGAGAGACCGTCCGTTCTCTGGCTGTCGCTGCAGTTCTGAACCGAGCTGGCTTTTCTTCGTCGGTGTCCGAACGCATCCAAAACGACGTTTGGTACAAGTTGTGGGGGAACATGACCGTCAATACCGTGAGTGCTATTACGGGAGCAACCACGGACGCAATCCTCGACGACGATTTGATCCGCGGCTTCATGTCTCGCGTGATGCTCGAAGCCAAGGAAATCGGTGCCCGACTCGGCATATCGATATCGCAAGAGCCTGAGGACCGGCACGCAGTCACCCGCAAGCTCGGTGCATTCAAGACCTCCATGCTCCAGGATGTTGAAGCAGGCAGGCCAACCGAGCTGGACGCTCTGGTCGGCGCTGTCAAAGATCTGGGGAGCATCACGGCAGTGGCCACGCCCTTTACGGATGCGCTTTTCGGACTGGCTCGTCTGAATCTGAAGCTGAAGACGTTGTACTGAGCCCCTCCCGCCCCTCTCCTCGAACACCCAGGAACGACCCATGCCAACCCGTCGACAGTTTGTACAAAGCAGCATCGGACTCGCCGCAATCGGCGTCGGCGCGGCTCACTTTCCGGCATCCGCCCAGAACCTCGAGCTCGCCAAGATCCTCTGCGGCTTTCCGCCTGGAGGGACCAGTGACGCGATCTCCCGCCGCGTGGCGGACAAGCTGCGTGGAAACTACGCGAGCAATGTTCTGGTCGAAAACAAGCCGGGAGCCGGCGGCCAGATTGCCGTGACGACCCTGCGTGATGGCGCAGCCGATGGAAGTGTGATGCTGCTCACGCCATCGTCGATGCTGTCGATTTATCCGTTCACCTATCCGAAGCTTCCGTACAAGCCCCTCGAAGACATCCAGCCAGTCTCGCTGGCCTGCAGGTTCAACCACAGCTTCAGCGTGGGGCCGTTGGTTCCGGAGACTGTGAAAACGTTCAAGGACTTCCTGGCTTGGGCCCGGGCGAATCCTGAAAAGGCCAACTATGGATCGCCAGCAGCGGGATCGATGCCGCACCTGGTAGCCGCTTTGGCCTCAGTCCTCTCTGGTGTGCCCATGAAGCACATTCCCTACCGTGGGTCGGCCCCGGCGATTCAGGATGTCGTTGGCGGCCAGATCGCTGCGGCCTCCACACCGCTGGGCGAAGCACTGCAGTTTGTCCGCGCAGGGAAGCTGCGGATGCTTGCAGTTTCAGGCAATTCACCGAGCAAGTTCGCGCCAGAGGTTCCGACCTACCAACAGTTCGGTCTCCCCATCACGATGCAAGAGTGGTACGGCTTGTTCCTGCCGGCAAAGGCTCCGTCGGCCATCGCCACCCGCGCGGCCGCACACGTTCAAGCCGCCCTTGCGCAGCCCGACTTGAAGGCCAGCATGGCGCAGATGGGAATGGACGTGGAGTCCTCCTCTCCCCAGGTCTTGTCCGATCTGCTTCGTGCGGACGCCGAGGAATGGAGAAGGCTCATCAAACAAATCGGATTCACTGCGGATACCTGACCCAATGCTCAAACTCGATCGACGCCATTTCATTGCTTCAGCTGCTGCTCTCGCGAGCGCTGCTGTTCCACAACTTGCAGCATCTCAGGGCCAGTACCCCGACCAACCCATCAAGTGGGTGGTGCCCTATCCAGCTGGAGGGGGCACCGACAACTTGGCGCGCACCATCGCTGAGAGGATGCGGGCAGGGCTGGGTCAGCAGCTGGTTGTCGACAACCGCGCTGGAGCCGCTACCAACATCGGATCCGAGCTCGTCGCTCGCGCCAGGGCTGATGGCTATACCGTCATGTCGGCAGACAACGCGCTGTTGTTCTTCAACGAGCACCTGTTCTCCAAGCTGCCGTTCAATCCAGAGAAGGATTTCACCTATATCGGAGCGATTGGGAAGTTCCCGTTGCTGCTGGTGGTGCATCCGGACTTTCCTGCCCAAAACTTCAAGGAGTGGATGGCCTACGTGAAGGCAAACCCGGGCAAGACCAGCTATGCCTCGCCGGGAAACGGATCACCTCATCATCTGGCGATGGAGATGTTCAAGGCACGGACCCATACTTTCGTCACGCACATTCCCTACCGCGGCGCGGCTCCGGCGATGCAAGACGTGATGTCCGGCCAAGTTCAGATGATGTTTCTTGACCTTGCGTCGGGACTCTCGCACATCAAGGCTGGAAAGGTCCGCGCGCTTGCCATCAGTTCGACCACCAGGTCTGCCGCAGTTCCCGATGTGCCTTCTCTGACGGAACTGGGCGTTTCAGACTCCGAAGTCTTCGCGCTTCAGGGGTTGGTCGGGCCTGCAGGCATGCCAAGTGCAGTCGTGGCCCGGTTGAATCAAGAGTTGAACAAGGCCCTTGCCGACCCAGCAGCGCTCAAACGATTCGCTGACTTTGGTCTCCAGACCCTGCCAGGTACTCCAGAGCAGTTCAAGACCCTCGCCCGCTCGGAGTCCAAACGATGGGGCACCGTGATCCGCGCAGCTGGCATATCGCTTGACTGAGCCATTGCTCTTTCCCCCAGGAGCCTGTCGGACTTGGAAATCGTCGGCTGCAAATCAGCCGCAGCGGTCCATTTTCGCTTTCGACGCTCCAAGTCCGACAGGCTCCTGGCCACTTCACCACCACTACTCGATTGACCACATGCCACTTCAATTCGCTCAGCGACTAGAGAACGTAGAAACCTCAGCCATCCGCGAGCTGTTCAAGCTGCTGGGGAAACCCGAGATCATCAGTTTTGCCGGTGGCTTTCCGGATGCGGCGATGTTTGATACTGACGGCATCAAGCAAGCTGCGATCGATGCGCTGAACTTTGAGCCCGGCGCGGCGCTCCAGTACGGCGCGACCGAGGGCTACAACCCTCTGCGTGAACAGCTCTCGACCCTGATGGAAGCCAGGGGAGTCAAGGACGCAACTCCTGCGGGGCTCATTGTCACCACTGGGAGTCAACAGGCGCTGGACCTCATAGGCAAGTGTCTGCTTGGGCCCGGGGACAAGGTGATCGTCGAGGCCCCCACGTTCTTGGCGACCATCCAGTGCTTCCGCCTGTATGGCGCCGAGGTGATCGGTGCTCCGATCGATGAGGATGGAGTGGTGCCTGAGCGCTTGGAGGAATTGATCTCGCTGCACAAGCCAAAGCTCGTCTACCTTGTGCCAAGTTTCGGCAACCCCAGTGGAGCAATGCTTAGCGCTGCGCGGAGAAAGCAGGTGTTGGAAATAGCGTTGAAGCACCGGACGTTGATCGTTGAAGACGACCCTTACGGCGATTTGTACTTCGGTGGGACACCACCACCGCCCAGCTTGTACTCGATGGCCTCCGAGATGCCCGGTTGCCGTGACTGGGTGGTCTATTGCGGCAGTCTCAGCAAGGTCGTAAGCCCAGGCTTGCGTATCGGTTGGATCGCGGGACAACCGGAGCTTCTGGCAAACGCGACCATGTGCAAGCAGTTCAGTGACGCGCACACAAGCACCTTTGCCCAAGCGACGGCTGCGCGTTACCTGGCCTCTGGAAGGCTGCCCGCGTGCCTTACCAAGGTCCGGCAGGTCTATGCGCAGCGGGCAAAAGCCATGGGCGACTTTTTGGAGCGAGATCTTGGCCCTGCAATCGATTTCATACGGCCCAAGGGGGGCATGTTTTATTGGGCTCGACTGACGGGCCGGGGTGGCGGCGAAACCGACGCCGGAGTCGTCGCGCGGCGCGCAATCAGTCATGGCGTCGCCTTTGTTCCTGGAACGCCCTTCTATGCCACAGATGCAGATCGCAGCACTCTGCGCTTGAGCTTCGCTACAGCGGATGAGGCAAGGATACAAGAGGGTGTTCAGCGCTTGGTCAAGGCCCTGTAGGGCAACGCTGAACACGTTCAAGCAGCTTGCATGGCCCCAGAATCGGCGCGCGGCGCCTGCGCCCTTGTCATGCGGACCCACTCCCGGCGCTGCCACTCACGCCTGCTGCACCCGGTTGCGCCCGGCCTGCTTGGCCGCGTACAGCGCGGCATCGGCACGGCCATAGATGCGCTCGGCGTCCTCGCCCTCCACCAGCGTGGCAACGCCCACGCTGATGGTCACGGGCATCTCGGGCCAGGGGCCGTCTTCCACGGCCTTGCGCATGCGCTCGCCGACCTCGTGGGCGCCGGCCTCGCCGGTGCTGGGCAGGATGACGGCGAACTCTTCGCCGCCCACGCGGGCCACCACGTCCACCGTGCGGGCGCAGGCCTTGAGGTGGCCGGCAATGGCCTGCAGCACGCGGTCGCCGCCGTCATGGCCCAGGGTGTCGTTGACGCGCTTGAAATGGTCCACGTCGAGCATGAGCAGGCTCAGCGGCGTGCCGCGGCGCTGCACGATGGCCAGCTCCTGTGCCATGTGGGCGTCGAAGGCGCGGCGGTTGCGCAAGCTGGTCAGGGGGTCGGTGGTGGCCAGTTCCTCAAGCTTCATGTTGAGCTCGGCCACGCGCTGGATCTGCCCGACCAGTTGCTGGTTGACGCTGGCGGCATGCTGCAGGGCGACGCGCAGGCGGATCTCGCGCAGGGCGGACTGGCCCAGTTCGGTGAGCACGTCGATGTCCTGCCCGGTCCAGTGCCGGGGCGCGAAATCCAGCGCGCAGAAGGTGCCCAGGGCGTCGCCCTCTTCCGTGAGCAGCGGCACGCCGGCATAGGCGCGCACGCCCTTGAGCTTGACGCCGGGCAGGTCGCGGAACACGGGCAGCAGCGTGGCGTCTTCGATCACCAGCGGCTGCCTGGAGGCGGCCACATAGTGGCAGAAGGTGCGTCCCATCTGGTCGCGGCTGCCGCCGGGTGTGGCCACGCCGGGGCCCAGGGCAGTGGTGCTCATGTGGAAGTCGCGCGCCCGGTCCAGCAGCGAGACGAAGACCACGGGCGCGCCGGTGAGCCGGGAGGCCAGGCTGGTGAGGCGGTCGAAGGTCTCCTCGGGCGCGCTGTCGAGCAGGCCGGTGCGCTGCACGGCCGCAAGGCGCCGGGGGTCGGACAGCGCGGTGTGGATGCTGACATCGTCCGGCGGGGGAGCAAGCGCGAGGTCCATGGCGTGGGGTACCTGGGAGTAGTGGACGAAAGGTACATCATCCCTGCCCGCCGCGGGCGCCTTGTAGGGAAGACCCTGTTAGGTGCCGTCGGCTGGCGCAGCGTAGGTCGCTGCCGGTATGCCCTCGAAGCGCGGCCCGCCCAGTGTGGCGCCTTCGAGCGATTGGCCGTCGTTGAGCGCGTTGTTCACGGCCTGCAGAAGGCCGCTGCGGTCGGTGACGGTCTGGAATTTCAGCCGCGGGCCGGCATGGAACATGCGCTGCGCGGCCAGCAGGGCTGCGATGAAGACCGGCTCGCGGGTGAGGGGAAAGTCCACCCACTCGCCGGCCGCATTCTGCACCGAGAATTCGGTGGGCAGCTGCAGGGTGGCGGCGGGCTCGACATGCGAGACCAGCGCCAGCCCGAAGCCTTCGGGCACCACGTCGATGAGCCGGCGCGCCAGCGTGGCATCGCCGTCTGTCAAGGCGAGCATGCGCGACTCGATCTCGGCTGCGGGCAGGTCCGGATCGCCCAGGGTATCGATGGCCTGCTCGACCAGGGCGGTGATGCGTGGGTCCATCACTGCTGGCGCGGCCGGATGCCCACCAGCACATTCTCGCCCTCCACCCGCTCGGCGCGGAACTCCACGCGTGTGCCGGGCTGCAGGCCCTTGAGCAGTGCCGCATCGCGCACCCGGTAGGTGATGGTGGAAAACGGGATCTTGACGCCCGGCGCCACCTTGATGTGCGCAAAGGTGTCGCGGCTGCCCGGCTCCTGCGAGATGGCGCGGAACTCGCCATGGGTGTAGATGGTGGCAGGTTCAGCTGTCGCCGCTGCAGCCGTCGCCTGGGCCAGGGCAGCCAGCGGCAGGCAGCAGAGCAGCGCCGCAGCGGCGGCCAGGGAGCGGAGCGTGGGCAGGGGTGTTGCGGTCATGCGAAAAAGCATACCGCACACCGCCAGTGAATACCAAGCGGGCAATGTCTACCGCCCAGGCGGGCAAGGCCCACTCAATTGCAAAGGGTGCGGTCGCCCGATACCGCCAACTCGGTGAGCTTGGCAATCGCCCCGTACTTGCCGGCAGGGCCAGCCTGGGGATGGATGCGCAAGGACGCCTTGACCTGCACGGGAGTGACCAGCAGGGGCACATCGCCCTGCAGGGCCTTGATTTGGTCCATCACCGCACGGTTGACCTCCACAAAGTAGACCTGGTCCGGCGCGGTGCGCAGGTCGAACCGGCCGGGCCCCACGGCCAGGCAGCCCGACAGGTTTTCGGCGGCCATGGCGGAGCCACAGGCCATGGCCAGCAGGATCGTAAGGATGCGCTTGGGCAAGTTCATGGACGGGAGCATGGACACAGAAAGAAAGAAAGAAAGGAATGGTTGGGCAGACTCGCCTCACGGCGCAAGGTTCCCCTGTGCATCCGGGCGCCCGCGCGAGGACGCGCACGCCAGCGCAATCCCCAGCGCCCCCACCACCAACGCCGCCGCCACGCCAAAGGTGGCCTGCATGCCGGCCACCGCCGCAGCGGGCTGCACCATGGCACCGCCCTGCCCGCCCGCCCCCCAGGCGAACACGGCACCCATGGCCGATGCACCGGTGACCAGCCCCAGGTTGCGCGACAGGTTGAGCACGCCCGACACCACGCCGCGCTGCTGCGGCTGCAGCGCCGTGGCCGCCATCACGGCCGTGTTGTTGGCGGCCTGGAACAGCGCATAGCCGGCGGTGATGACGACCAGGGGCAGCACATAGCCGGCCACGCCAAAGCCTGCCGGCTGCAGCGCCAGTGCGGCCGAGCCCGCGGCCATGGCAACAAGCCCGGCCAGCGTGGTGCGCTGCGTGCCCAGGCGGTCCACCAGCCGGCCGGCCGGCACACCCGCCAGGGCCGAGACCAGCGGCCCGCACGACATGGCCAGCCCCACCTGGGCAATGCCCAGCCCCAGCGCCCCCGCCAGGTAGAACGGGCCCACCACCAGCGTGGCCATGACCACGGTGGTGACCAGCGCGCCCATGGCAAAGCCGGCGCCCAGGGCCGGGCCCTTGGAGAACAGCCCCAGGGGCACCAGCGGTGCGGCGCCATGCCGCTCTGCCCGGCGCTGCGCGCCAATGAACAGCGCCAGGCCCAGCCCGGCACCGGCCAGCAGCGCCGCGTTCAGCATGCCGAAATGGCCGCGCCCGAGGGTCATGGCCAGCGCATAGGCAGCCAGCGTGGCGGCCAGCAGCACCGTGCCGGTGATGTCCAGGCGCGGGCGCGGTGTGCCGGCCCTGTCGCGGTCGGCAGGCAGGTAGCGTCGCGCCGCCCACCATGCGGCCCCGCCCAGCGGCAGGTTGATGGCAAACAGCGCCGGCCAGCCCCAGCCCGCGATCAGCACCCCGCCCAGCGTGGGGCCGAGCGCCGTGCCCACGGCCGACATCGTGCCCAACAGGCCCATGGCGCTGCCGGTGCGCCCTGGGGGCACGGCATCGGCCACCAGGGCCATGGCCAGCGCCATCATCACGGCAGCCCCCAGGCCCTGCACTGCGCGCGCCGCCACCAGCCAGGCCAGCGACGGCGCCAGGGCGCACAGCGCCGAGGCAGCGGTGAACAGCGCCATGCCCGCCAGCAGCAGCCGCCTGCGACCCAGCAGGTCGCCCAGGCGCCCCACGCTGACCACCGCGGCGGTGATGGCCAGCAGGTAGGCCAGCACCACCCACTGCACCTGCTGAAAGCTGGCGCCAAAGGCCTGTGCCAGCGTGGGCAGGCCCACATTGGCGATGCTGGTGCCCAGCGAGGACAACAGCATGGCCAATGACAGGCTGGCCAGCACGCCGCGGGGTGCTGCGGCAGTGGGGGTCGTTGATAGGGTCGTGCGGGTCATGGTGCGGCGGCAAAAGCAGAGGAATGCACCGAGGTTAGGCATTTGCCAGCCATCGCGGAAGGCGCAGCATTTGCATTGAATCAGTGCGCCAAACGCCATGCCACCCCATAATGGCAAGCGTATGTCCCGCCCCGACCTGAACCTGCTTGTCACCCTGGATGTGCTGCTGACCGAAGGCAATGTGGCGCGCGCCGCCAGGCGCCTGCACCTGAGCCCCTCGGCCATGAGCCGGGCGCTGGCGCGCCTGCGCGAGACCACGGGCGACCCGCTGCTGGTGCGCGCCGGGCGCGGCCTGGTGCCCACGCCCCGGGCGCTGGAGCTGCGCGAGCGCGTGGGCCAGCTGGTGCACGACACCGAGGCCGTGTTGCGCCCTGCCCAGGCGCCCGACCTGGCGCAGCTCACGCACACCTTCACCCTGCGCACCAGCGATGGCTTTGCCGAGACCTTCGGCCCGGCGCTGATCGCCCGCGTGGCCGCCGAGGCGCCCGGCGTGCGCCTGCGCTTTGTGCAAAAGCCCGACAAGGACAGCACCCCGCTGCGCGACGGCGAGGTGGACCTGGAAACCGGTGTGCTCGGCCCCGCCATGGGGCCCGAGGTACGGGTGCAGGCGCTGCTGCGCGACCGCTTCGTGGGCGTGGTGCGCGCCGGGCACCCGCTGTGCAAAGGCAAGGTGACGGCCAAGCGCTACGTGGCGGGCCGGCACATCGCCGTGTCGCGCCGCGGGCTGGAGCAAGGGCCCATCGAGCAGGTGATGGGCCCGCTGGGCCTGGTGCGCGACATCGCCACCATCGTGAGCGGCTTTGGCACCGCGCTGGCGCTGGCCCGCGCCACGGATTTGATCGCCACCGTGCCCGAACGGCACACCGCCGGCCTGCGCGCGGGCCTGCACAGCTTTGCCCTGCCCGTGCCGGTGCCCGAAATCACCGTGTCGCTGCTGTGGCACCCGCGCCTGCATGCGGACCCGGCGCACCGCTGGCTGCGGGGGGTGGTGCTGGAGGTGTGCGCAGCGTAGCAAGCCGGCCCGGCTGCGACGGTGGCTCATGGGCACCAAGGCGCGGCCACCGCCTTTTCAGGAGCGCTCAATTGAGCCCGCCTTGTTCCTGGTGGGTGAGACAAAATGTCCAGCGCTATGTACCTGCAGGCTTGCTACGATCACGGCACATAGTGTCCAGTGATAGCGAGGAAAAAGATGGATTGGGTCCCTGTAGTCTTCATTGTGTTCAAGGTTCTCGTGTTCGGCACGGGCATGTTTTTCGCCATCAAGTGGCACTACGACCAAGACAAGAAGAAGAAAAACGAAACCGGCGAACAGTGAGCGTCCGGCCCGTGTTCTGTCCCGTCAACAGATGCCGATCCCATCGATGGAAGGGTCAGGCGCCATGTGATGCGATGCGATGCCCTCAAGCCCTGATCACTGTGGCGTCAATCTCCACGAGTTGTTCCACGTAGCCCAGTCCGGCAACACCGAGCAGGGTCGCTGGCGGAACCTGGCCACCAAACCAGCCTGCGACCGCTGACCATGCCGCAGAGAGACTTGCGCGGCGCGCTGCACGCTGCGCTTTACAGCGTGTCCAGGTTAGAGCGCAATTGGCTGGCATGCCCACGCAATGCCTGCAGCTGCGGCCCCTGCATCTTCTGCAGCTGGCGGTACACCATGCCCAGGCGGAAGTTGCTGCCCAGCGTGGCTTCGTTGCGGGCAAAGAAGTCCCAGTACAAAGCGTTGTAGGGGCAGGCGCGCTCGCCCACCTTCAGTTTCTTGTCGTAGTGGCAGCCTTTGCAATAGTCGCCCATGCGGTCGATGTAGGCGGCGCTGCTGACATAGGGTTTGGTGGCCAGAAGGCCACCGTCGGCAAACTGGCTCATGCCCAGGGTGTTGGGCAGCTCCACCCACTCGAAGGCGTCGATGTAGACCCCCAGGTACCAGCGGTGTACGGCCGCAGGGTCCAGTCCGGCCAGCAGGGCAAAGTTGCCGATGACCATGAGGCGCTGGATGTGGTGGGCGTAGGCACCGCCGAGCGATTGCCCCACGGCATGCTGCAGGCAGCGCATGCGGGTGTTGCCGCTCCAGAACCACTGCGGCAGCGGCGCGGTGTGGCCCAGGGCGTTGCGCTCGTCGTAGCCGGGCATGTGGGCCCAGTAGATGCCGCGCACGTATTCGCGCCAGCCCAGGATCTGGCGGATGAAGCCCTCCACCGCCGCCAGCGGCGCCGTGCCGGCCTGCCATGCGGCCTGGGCGCGCTGCACCACCTCGCGCGGGTGCAGCATCTTGGTGTTGAGGGCAAACGACAGCAGTGAGTGGAACAGGTGCGGGCTGCGCGTGCTCATGGCGTCTTCGTACTCGCCAAAGTGCGCCAGCGTGGTGGCGATGAAGTGGTCGAGCCCGGCCAGGGCCTCGGCCCGGTTCAGCGGCCAGCGCAGCTGCCCGGCCTGCGGGTTGCCAAAGCTTTGCACCCCGGCGGCCACGATGGTGGCCCACAGGGCGCTGAGGTCATGCACGGGCCGCGCATCGGGCGGCGTGGCCGGGGTGCCGGGCCAGGGCTTGCGGTTGTCGTGGTCGTAGTTCCACTGGCCGCCCTCGGGCTCGCCGGCTTCGTCGATCAGCACGCCGTGCAGGTGGCGCATGCGGCGGTAGAAGTGCTCCATGAGCCACTGCTTGCGGCCTGCAAACAGCTCGGCCACCTCGCTGCGGGTGGTGTAGAAATGCTCGCTGCCCACGGCCTGTGTGGCAAAGGGCTGCTCGGCGCACCACTGGCGCAGCTGCGCGTCGAGCCGCCATTCGTCGGGGTGCTGGTACTCAAGCCGGTGCGCGCCGTAGTGCGCCATCAGGGCGGCCAGGTTGCCGGGCAGGGACTGGCGGTTGCTGGCGTCGTCGATGGCCACGTAGCGCACGCGGTGCCCGGCGCTGCGCAGGTGCCGCGCCAGATCGCGCATGGCGGCAAAGATGGCGAGGATTTTTTGCGCATGGTGCAGCACGTAGTCGGTCTCTTGCCGCACCTCCATCAGCACATAGACCACGCCGGCATCGGGTGTGGCAAACCAGCTGTGCCCGGGGTTGAGCTGGTCGCCCAGCACCAGGCGCAGGGTGTGGGCCGGTGCGGGCTCGCGCTGGCTGCTGCTCATGCCGTGCCGCCGGATCGCTTGCGCTCGCTGCGGCAGCGGTCAGAGCAGTATTTGACCGCGTCCCACACCTTCTCCCACTTCTTGCGCCAAGTGAAGGGCAGGCCGCAGTGCTGGCAGGTTTTCTGCGGCAGCTCGTGCTTCTTGCGCATGCGCATGGGGGGCGATCAATGGCGCGGGCAGGTCAGGCGGGCAGCAGCATCTGGTGCGCCAGCGCGCGGCCACTGAGCCAGGCGCCTTCGACCTTGCCGCCGTGCAGCCAGTCGCCGCAAGCACCCAGGCCCAGGGCGCTGCTCCACCAGCAGCCTTGCTGCAGCGCGGGCTCGGTGTCGGCATAGCGCCAGCGGTGGGACGTGGCGGCCACGGGCGGCGGCCCGCCCAGGGCGGCAAATGCGGCCAGCAAGGCTGCGGTGACCGACTCGGCGCTGTCTTCGATGTGCGCCTCGCTCCACTCCGGGCTGGCGTGCAGCAGCCAGGTCTCGGGCCCGGTGCGGCCGGGCTTGCTGCTGTCGCGGGCCACCCAGCGCAGCGGGCCGGCGTTGATGAAGGCGCCGTCCCA
Source organism: Acidovorax sp. AC410 (assembly GCF_979253235.1). NCBI lineage: Bacteria > Pseudomonadati > Pseudomonadota > Betaproteobacteria > Burkholderiales > Comamonadaceae > Acidovorax > Acidovorax sp. AC410. Next base: position 5,207,375 of record NZ_CEEDCG010000001.1, on the reverse strand, counting down.
GGGCAAGGCCACGGGTGCGGCATAGCGCAGCATCACCGCCCAGCTGCCGCGCATGCGGGCACTGGCAGCCAGGGCAGCGCCATCGGGCGCCACGGGTGCGAGCAGCGCCGCAGCCTGCGGCGCGGGCATGGCCAGCACCACGCGGTCGTAGCGCGCCGCATGCAGGCCCTGCTCTGCCGAGGTGATGGCCCAGCCCTCGCCGGTGTGCTGCAGCTGCTGCACCGTGGTCTGCCACTGCGTGTCTGCGTGGTCGCCCAGGCCCTGTACCAGCCAGGCGGCCGGCGCGGTCATGCGCGGCGTGCCCACAAAGCGCTCCAGCGGTGTGTGCGGCGTGGTCCAGGCCGTGCCGTCAAAGCTGGCCAGGCGCGCAGGCCACGGCGCAGCCACGCCGGCCGCCTGCCAGCGCGCCACCTCGGCGCGAAAGGCCGGGTCGCGTGCGGTGAAATACTGGGCGCCATGGTCGCACTGCCAAGCAACGGCAGCCTCGTCTTGGGCCCGCCGCGTGGCCATGCGGCCCGAGGGGCCCCGGCTCTTGTCCAGCACCTGCACGGCATGGCCGGCCTGCAGCAGTGCCTGCGCGCACGACAGGCCCGCCAGCCCTGCACCGACCACGGCAATCTGCAGGCGGGTGTGTGCGGCTGCGCTCATGGCTGCGGGTCGGTGCGTTGCTGGGTCACCCAGATCAGCGCCTGGGTGTCGATGCCCAGCGCGCTGGCGCGGGCGATGAGCTGCTCGCGCACACCCGGTGCCAGTTGCTTGCTGCGCGACAGGATCCAGCAGTAGCTGCGATCGGGCCCCACCACCAGGGCCCAGCCGTAGTCGGCGTCGAGCGCGGCCACATGGTAGCCCCCGTAGAACGGCCCGAAGAACGACACCTTGAGCGAGGCGGTCTGCGCATCGCCCGTGAACAGCGCCTTGCCCACGGCCTGGCGCCATTCGCCGCCCTGGCTGCCCTTGGTGGTGTCAAAGCCCCGGTTGAGCACACGCACGCTGCCGTCCGCCTGGCGCTGGTATGTGGCGCTCACGTCCGTCATGCCGCGCTCGAAGGAATGGTCGAGCCGCGCCACCTCGTACCAGCGGCCCTCGTAGCGCGCCAGGTCAAACGGCGTGACGGGGGTGATGCCGGGCGGCGGTGCCGTGGAAGAACAGGCGGCCAAGGCCAGTGCCGTGGAGGCCAGCAAGGCCAGTGCGGCGCGGCGAAGCCAGGGGGATGCGGTGGTGGGCATGGGCGATGAACTCAAAAAATCCGTTGCAGCCCCCAGAAGCCCGGCGGCGTGGTTTCTGGGGTACTGCGCAGAGGGTGCGGCCAGCCTACTTGGGCAAAAGCACCCGGTCCACCGTATGCACCACGCCATTGCTGGCAAACACATCGGTGCCGGTGATGCGGCTGGTGCGCAGGCTCTGGTCGGTGATCACGAAGCTGGGGTTGACCGTGAAGCTCTGCCCCTGCACGGTGGCGATGGCGGTGTTGACGGGCACCTCGGCTTTCAGCACCCGTGCCGGCACCACATGGTAGGTGAGCACGCGGGTCAGCAAGGCGGTGTCGGCCAGCAATGCCTCCTTGGCCACGCCGAGTTCGGCCAGCAGCGCCGCAAAGGCGGCATTGGTGGGCGCGAACACGGTGAATGGGCCGGGGCCTTTCAGCGTGGCCACCAGGCCGGCGGCAGCGACCGCCTCGACCAGGATGCTGAAGTCGGGCACCGCCATGGCGGTGGCCACGATGTCCTTGTCCGCCGGCAGCAGCACGCGGTCCACCAGGTGCACCACGCCGTTGCTGGCCTGGATGTCGGTGCTGGTGATGGTGGTGACGCGGTTGCGGCCATCGGTGATCTTGAGGCCGTTGGCAGACTCGATCTTGAAGAAGCCGCCCGACACCGGGGTGATGGCCTTGCCCAGAGGCACATCGGCGCGCACCACCCGGCTGCCCAGCACATGGTAGGTGAGCACGGCGGTGAGCAGGGGCTTGTTGGCCAGCAGCGCCTCTTTGCTCAGGCCCAGCTCGGACAGCAGCGCGGCGAAGGCCGCGTTGGTGGGGGCAAACACGGTGAGGCTGCCCGTGCTCAGCGTGGGCGCCAACCCCGCGGCCACCACGGCCTCGACCAGGATGCTCAGCTCCGGGGTGTTCTGCGCCAATTCGACGATGTTGCGCTGGGGTTCGTCGTCGCTGCCCCCGCAGGCCTGGAGCACGCTGGTGCTGGCACCCAGGGCGGCGGCCAGAAGGACGGTACGGCGGTTGAATGCAGTGTTCATGGGAATCTCTCCTCGCTGTCAGACAGTGGATGAAAAGAGAGGGGGCCTGCCGGGCAGGCCCCCTTGAATCTGCGCCACCCGGCAGCTTTGCACGGGCAGGCGCGCAAACCGTGGGCTGCTTACTTGGGCATCAGCACCGTGTCGATGGCATGGATGACGCCATTGCTGGCGGCGACGTCGGTAGCGATGACCTTGGACTGGTCGACCATCACGCCCATGTTGGTGGAAACGGTGATCTCCTGGCCCTGCACCGTCTTGACCTTGCCGGCCTTGACGTCCTTGGCCATGACCTTGCCGGGCACCACGTGGTAGGTGAGCACCTTGGTGAGTGCGGCCTTGTCCTTGAGCAGGCCGTCGAGCGTGGCCTTGGGGATCTTGGCAAACGCTTCATCGGTGGGCGCAAACACGGTGAACGGGCCGGGGCCCTTGAGCGTGTCCACCAGGCCGGCGGCCTGCACGGCAGCCACCAGGGTCTTGAAGTTACCGGCCTTCACGGCGGTGTCGACGATGTCTTGCGCCATTGCGCTGAAGGTGGCGCCTGCGGTCAGGGCCAGGGCAACCAGGGTCTTTTTCATGATTTCAGTCCTCAATCCAGGGATGGAACTCACGCGCCAAGATGGGCGCGACCGGATTGTATGACCGTTTGGTAATTATTTCTACCACTTAGTTTTATTAAAACCCATTGGTTTCATCCGGTCACAAGGCGCCCTTTCAATGCACGCCAAAGATCAGCGATTGATGCGTGGCCGCGCCCGCCATCGTGCCGTCGCCCACCACCAGCGGCAGCGATCCGCCCTGGCGCGCCGCGTCGCCGCAGGCATACACGCCGGGCACGGTGGTGGCCTTCATGGCGTCGGTCTTGATGGTGCGGCCCAGGGGCCCGTCTTCGAACTCGCAACCCAGCGCCTGGGCAATGGGGCTGGCCACCTCCACGCGGGTCAGGGTGAACAGGCCGTCTTGCGGGATCACGCGGCCGTCACGCATCACGATGTCCATGGCGCCTTCGATGCGGTCGATGAGCCCCCGCTCCAGCGCCACGCCGCGCGCCTGCAGCTGCGCCAACTGGTCGGCATCGGGCTCGAAGGCGCCGTTCAGGAAGAAGGTGGCCTGGCCCCAGTCGGGCAGCATCAGCGCGACATGCATGGAAAAGGGCGACACGCCCAGGGCGCCGATGCGGCCTTGGTTGAGCTCGTAGCCATGGCAGTACGGGCAGTGGAACACATGGCGTCCCCAGCGCTCGGCCAGGCCGGGCACCTCGGGCAGGTGGTCGATGACGCCGGTGGCCAACACCAGGCGGCGGGCTTCGATGGCCTCCACAGCGCCATCGACCTCGACGCGAAAGCCCTGCCCTGCCCGCTCGGCCGTGGTCACCTGGCCTTCCCGCCACTGCACCGTGGGGTAGGCCAATAGCTGCGCACGCCCCTGGGCCGCGATGTCGGCCGCGGGCGTGCCGTCCTGCGTGAGAAAGCCGTGCGAATGCTCGGCAAAGCGGTTGCGGCGCTGGCCCCCGTCCACGACCAGGATGCGGCGGCGCGCCCGCGCCAGTTGGGTTGCGGCGGCCAGGCCGGCATAGCTGCCGCCGATCACGATGGCGTCGTAGTGCATGTTGGGCTCCTTTTGAATCATGATACTTTTGAAGTTTCATGATAAAGGCACAAAGCATTTCATGCAACTTACAATGATTCAAGAAGCCTCCCCCAAGCGGCTCACAACACTCAGCGAAGCGGCTCCAGCCAGGCGCTACACGGCAGACTTCCTGCAGGCAGTACGAGCAGTACGACAAGACGCAGCAACGACGCCAGAAGAGTGTTTTGAGGCGCTCCATCCAAGGACCAAAACCTCATGCGCAGTGACAGCCGGCTTTCGCGAATGCTCCATGTGCTGCTGCACATGGCGCGGCACGACGCGCCCTTCACCTCCGAGCAGATCGCCGCCATGCTGCAGACCAACCCCGTGGTGGTGCGCCGCACGATGGCGGGCCTGCGCGATGCGGGCTATGTGCGCTCAGAAAAAGGCCATGGCGGTGGCTGGACCATTGCCTGCGACCTGGCGAAGGTGACGCTGCTCGACATCCACAATGCCGTGGGCGGGCCGCACCTGTTTGCCATCGGCAACGGCAGCGACAACCCCGAATGCGCGGTGGAGCGCGTGGTCAATGCCGCCCTGGACGACGCCCTGCGCCAGGCCGAGGCGCTGCTGATCGCGCGGCTGGGGTCGATTGCGCTGGCCGACCTGGCAAAGCAGTTCGATGCGGAGTGCGTGGCCAAGGGGTGGACGGGGCATGGGGCTGCGGGGCACTGAAGCCTGGACTCGTCGGCGACGATGGAGTTGCTGGCGGGCCGTGGGCACCTTGCCGAGAGCGCAACGGCGGCCGACGCAACAGGCGCCCTGCAGTGGCATCGCACCAGCCACTGGTAAAAAAACGTGTCTTTCCAGACGCCTCATGTCGATTGGGCGTACTGTCGTTCGTCGTGTGTTGACGGGGTGCCCACAGGCGGGCACGCCGGATGGTCGTCAACCCAACAGGAGTCAAGACATGTCTTATATCGACGGTTTCGTGATTGCAGTGCCCACGGCCAACAAGCAGAAGTTCATCGAGCACGCGCGCAAGCTCGACCCGATCTTCATCGAGCTGGGCGCCATCCGGGTGATCGAGGGTTGGGGCGATGACGTGCCCGACGGCAAGGTCACCGATTTCCGCCGCGCGGTGCAGGCCACGGCCGAGGAAACGGTCGCCTTTTCGTGGGTTGAATGGCCGGACAAGGCCACCCGCGACGCGGGCATGAAGAAAATGATGGAAGACCCGCGCATGGATCCGTCTGCACCCGGCAACCCGCCCATGCCCTTCGACGGCAAACGCATGATCTTCGGCGGCTTTGAACAGGTGGTCGAGGTGAAGGCTTGAGCAGACGTTGACGTTGACGTTGCACAGCGCGCGCCCGCTCACCTGTGCAATTGGCGGGCTGGCGGTGGCAAGGTCCGGAAGCCACTTGGACACCCCCAGCGTGATGCGCTACGCATGCCGTCGAGGACTCCTGGTGTGCTGATGTAGTCGCGAGGGACTCGTTTCCGCATTCTGCAACTGCTTTTGGGGCTGCCAAGGGCGCCATTCAGCCGCCGCTACCATGACGGAAACCAGCCAGGATCGACCGGTGGCATCAGCTGAAAGCGGACGCCCAATGTCGCAGGCCATCAGTACTCCGCAAAAGCCGCGCAGCGGTAATCGAATACTGTGTGTTGTCTGTGTGGAATCACTTGATAGGTGTCATGGCGCCACCGTCCGGGTGTGTACTTTGAAATTTTCGTCGATATAAACACCGGTGTCTGGCGCGCTGCTGCCTCCGCAATCAAAACCTTGCAACCTGAATATTGTCGAATTCTCGAACTGCGCCTTGATCTCCTTGTGCTTGCCGGAGCGGCGCGAGTACTCCATAATTTTTTCACCCCCGTCAGCTGTAGTGCTCCGCTTGATGTAGCTCTTACCTAAGTGACGAGAGTATCGGACTACTTTCGTCAAGTAGTTGACGCTGACACTGTAGCTGGAATTTTCATCGTATCCAACGGAAAGCTCCTCCATACCGACAAGCTCAAAATCACTGATTTTTGCGTTATATCGAAACTTTCGGGTAACGCTTTCCGATCGAGAAGCATCGGCATAGCTGACTGCTTGGACAGTCAGCGTATTTTTTTCCATGCTTATGTTGTAAAACTTGTCAGGTTCGCAGAATTGGCCGGATACGGAAATTGGTTTGTAACCACCATCCAGTGCGCCCGAAAAAACCACCAGCCTTTCCTCCTGCCGCCCTTCTTTACCCCCAGAAAGAACAACGATGGCCGCATAGTCGTTAACGCCATCCCCATTCATATCACCCTCATTACCATCCCGGATGCTGAACTGATTATCAGGGAACACCGCACCTATGGCCGCATGAATTCGGCCGGATTTTTCGACCGCATCATGGGCGGTAGCAGTGCTTGAAGCACAAACAGACAGTACGAGTGCAGCGCACCAAGGAAAATTTTTCATACAAGGCCCAATGCAATTCCTCATGCAGACTTCCGCACAGGCTGGATCGGATTTTTACGGGCACTGGCTCCGCCTCAGCCGATCGCTGCCATCGTAGCAGCGGCTGTAGTGGGCCCAGAGCAGCCCACTGACAAAGGTATCTGACTCGCCAGTCGCACCGTGCTCCCTACCCGCCCCGCGGCGTATGCACCGCCATCAGCTCCACGATCCAGTCGATGAACACGCGCAGCTGCTTGCTCACATAGCGGTTGGGCGGATAGGCCACATACAGCGACAACCCCGAATGCGCGGTGGATCGCGTGGTCAATGCAGCCCTGGACGACGCCCTGCGCCAGGCCGAGGCGTTGCTGATTGATCGGCTGGGGTCGATTGCGCTGGCCGACCTGGCAAAGCAGTTCGATGCGGAGTGTCTGGCCAAGGGGTGGACAGGACATGAGGCTGCGGGGCACTGAGGGGCCGGGCTGGGGACGAGGATGGAGTCGAGCCGGCTATCGTCCGCCGCTTTGGCCATTGTGCAAGTGCAATGCCGCCCCAGGAACATCGGGCAGGCTGCTTGTCCTCCCGATCCCAATGCATTTCAGCATCAGAGTTCCAGTACGAGCAGCGGCGTGTACGCCCTGGAGCAGCACGGAGTGAACTGGTCGTTGGCAGCCCTTTCGGCTTCGGTCAAAAAGCTGTCGCAATGATCGGGCACGCCCTGGAGCACCCGTGTCAGGCAGGTACCGCACACGCCGGACTCGCAAGAGTAAGGCACGTCGATGCCGCAGGCCACAAGCACTTCAAGCACGCTCTTGCCGGCTGGCACCTGCAGGGTCTGCCCGGAACGGGCCAGCCGCACATTGAAGCTGCCGTCCGCCTCTGTTGCGGTGGCACTGCCGGCAAAGAATTCGCGGCGCAGTTGCGCTTCGGGCCAGCCATGGCGGCGCGCGGTATCGAGCACATGGTCCATGAAACCGGCAGGGCCGCACACATACAGGTGCGTGCCGGGCTCGGGGCGGGCGAGCAGGCCGTCCGCATCGAAGCGCTGGGTCTCGGCCCCGTCGTCGGCATGCACCTGCACCTGCCCGGAAAACGGTGCCTGGGCCATCTCATCCACGAAGGCCATGCGCGCCGGCGCCCTGCCGCAGTAGTGCAGATCAAAGCCGCCGCCTGCCGCGTGCAACGCCTGTGCCATGGCCCAGATGGGGGTGATGCCGATGCCTCCCGCCAGCAGCAGGCTGCGGCGTGCACCGGGCACCAGTTCGAAGTGGTTGCGCGGCGCACTGATGGAGAGCGCCTGCCCCACCTGCACCTGCTCGTGCATGCCGGCCGAGCCACCGCGCGAGGCCGGTTCGCGCAGCACGGCAATGCGGTAGTGGTCGCGCGTGTCCGGGTGGTTGCACAGCGAGTACTGGCGCACCAGGCCCGGGGCAACGTGTACGTCGATGTGCGCACCGGCCGTGAAGGCCGGCAGGGCCAGCCCCTCGGGATGTACCAGCTCGAAGCTGCAGATGCCCTCGGCTTGCACCCGCCGGCTGCGGACCAGAACCTGCAATCCATTCATGGCGGGCAAGCCGTGCGAAAGAGTGGTTGGGTGGCGCGTCGGACGTTCATTGGCTGCCACCATGGTCACGCTGCGACAGCCGTCGAAGGCTGTGGTGATGGGGCGGCTTCTGCGGCGACCAGCTGTTTGAGGACTCGGCGAGCACGCACCGGGCCCCCATCGGTTGCGAGCATGACGGGCCCCAGCGAGTCCAGGTCGGTGGTTCCCATGTTGATCTGTACCGCCTCGATCATGGGCTTGTCCTGGGTGTCGAATGCCTTGCGCAGCGAGTCCAGCCGCAGCTTGTCCATTTCGGGGTCGCGCTGACCCCAGTTGCGCCCCTGGGCCCAGAAGTAGTGGGTGGTGAGCTCGGTCGCCGGCGTCATGAGATGGCAGCCCTGGCTCTCGTTCGCCTGCTCTCTTGGCTGTCCTTCGGGCAGAACGCCGACAGTGAGCTTCATCACGGCCGGCGCATCCCAGCGCACGTTCAACCAGCGCTGCACCTTCTGCTCACCGGCCTCGTACCACTTCTGCAGCACCGGCGGCAGTACTTCATTGCTGGTAAGACGGTTGGAATGCACCGTGTTCCCGGTCTGCAGAATTTCGGACTTCGCGCGCCGGACAGCGTCACTGCCGAGAAGGCCTGGATGCAGAAACTCGATGTGCCCCAGGTCCATGATGTTGTCGGTCATCAGCTCGTAGTGACCGTCTGCGAGTGTGTAGCCCTTGACGTTCTGGAACTGCGGGTCGCCGAGGAACTCGAACTCGGGGATCGATGCTGCGTCTGCCTTGTCGGCGTCACCCATCCAGATCCACAGCAGGTGGTAGCGCTCCTCCAGCGGGTAGGAGCGAACGAAGGCCTTGGCGGGAATCTGCCCATTTCCATGGGGATTGAGCGTACATGCGCCGCTGCAGTCAAAGCGCAGCCCATGGTAGGCACATTCGATCTCGTCCCCGACCAGCTTGCCCATGTGCAAGGGTGCGAACCGGTGGGGGCAACGGTCTTCAAGCGCAACCGCCTTGCCGTCACGGCGGCGGTACATGACAACGGGCTTGTCGATGATGCGCCGCGGCAGCATGGCGTCCGTGACCTCGTCTGCCCAGGCAGCGACGTACCAAACGTTCTTCAGGAATGCCATTTTTCTCTCTCCTTCATTCATTCCGCAGCCAGGTTCAAATCCTTGGTGAGCCTGGACCACCGGCCGTGCTCGGCGTCCAGAAACGCCCCCATCTGGTCCACCGTGCCCGCCCCCTCGGTCATGGGGCCGATGGCCAGCAGCCGTGCCGCCACCTCCGGGTCGCTCAGCACCGCGTCGAGGTCGCGGTTGAAGCGCTGAACGGCCACCGAAGGGGTGTTCGTGGGTGCGACGATGCCGATCCATCCGGCGTAGTCAAAACCTGGCAAGCTTTCCGAAATCGTCGGCACGCTCTCCCAGCCCGCAATGCGCTTGGCGGTGGTGACCGCGAGCGCGCGCAGCTTCCCGGCCTTGACCATCTGTGCGACCGATGGCACATCGCTGATCAGAACTTCCGTTTGACCACCCACCGTTCCGGTGACGCCGGCCCCCACCGAGACGTAGGGAACCGGGTTGACCTGAATGCCCAACTGGTTGCTGAGCAGGCGCGTCATGATCCCGCTGAATGTCTTGGGGCCTTCATTGGCGACCGTCAGGCGATCGGGGTTGGCCTTGGCAAAGGCGATCAAGTCCTGCAGTGTCTTCAATGAAGAGCTGGAATGGACGGTCACTGCGAAAGGCACCTTGCCCACCATTCCGACCGGTGTGAAGTCTCGCCGTGGGTCGTAGGGAAGGTTCTTGAACAGATACGCGTTCATGATCAACGCCGCAGCCGTCGCGAAGTAGAAGGTGTAGCCGTCGGCGGCTGAGCGCGCCGCCGCCTGTGCCCCAATCGCGTTCTGCCCACCCGGGCGGTTCTCGACCACGATGGGCTGGCCCCACTTGCGCGAGAGCTGGTCGCCAATCATGCGGGCCATGGAGTCGGCTCCAGATCCGGCAGGTTGAGAAAGCAGGAGCTTCACCGGTTTGTCCGGCCAGGCCTGGGCCTGCGCGGCCATGCCCCAGGTTGCGCAAATGGGTGCCAGGGCAGCGAGCGTGAATTCACGGCGGTTCATGTTGTCTCCAATCTCTTTGTTAGAAATGTCTCAAGCCCGGCCGTACCGAAGCACGATGCTGCTGCCCGCTTTGGCGCGCCCGTTCAAACGGTCGAGCAATTCACCCGTCGACAGGCCCGCAGGCAGCTGACCTGGGTCCAGGTCGGTCGCCGCCGCCGCCGTCCACCCCAGCATGGAGCGCATCTCGTCGATCAGCGACCCGATATCGCCCTCCGTCGGAGCCACACCGAACACGTAGTTGTCAGGACGAACAAGGGCTGCGACACAGCCGTGCCTGGACAGCCAGCCGGCGACCAGACCGTCCTGCTCCTGCACATGTCCCAGATGCACCGTCTCCAGCGCATCCCCGTGCGGATGGAATTCGACGCTGTCCTTGAGAACCAGGCGCCAGCCGTTTTGAAATCGTGCATCCATGCGCACGGCAGACCCGTCTACATCGAGCCAGGGCTGTGGGAACAACGTGCCACGCGCGGGATGCTCCTTTTCTGACAGGAACCCGGCTTCCAGTCCGGGCAGGATGTCCTGGCGTGGTGTGTCGCGCACCTGCCCACCGCAATCGGCGAGCAACTTCGCATCGCGGGCACGGGCACGTTCAACATCGCGTTCGCAGATGACGGCGCCCACGGACTTGATCCGGCTGGTGAGTTCGCGCACATGGGCTTTGCGCTCGGTACCGTAGCTGTCCAGCAACAGCTCTGCAGCCTGGCCCTGAACCTCACCGCGCGCGACAGCCGCCAGCTTCCAGCCCAGGTTCGCAGCATCCCGAATTCCCTGGCACATCCCCTGCCCCAGAAAAGGAGGCTGCATGTGTGCTGCGTCGCCTGCGAGGAACACGCGGCCATTGCGCCACCGGCTGGCTACGAGGGCATGGAAGCGGTAGCTGGCCTGGCGCCACAGCTCGCCGTCCTCGGGAGTGATCCATCGGGACAGAAGTTTCCAGGTCTCCTCGTCCTGGGCCACCGTCTTGGGGTCCTCGTCTGGCTTGAGGGAGATCTCCCAGCGGCGATGGTTCTTCGGCCCGATCACCAGCGTGCATGGCCGCTCGGGCTCGCAGTACTGCACGCTCACCGGCGGAAGCTTCTTCAAGCCCTTTTCGTTGAGCAGCACATCCACCACCAGCCAGGGCTCGTCAAAGTCCAGGTCGTCCAGCGCAATGTCCATCTGCGCCCTGACCTTGCTGGAGCCGCCATCGCAGCCGATGGCATACCGTGCATTCACTTCGTGGGTCGTCGCATCGGCATTGCCGATCTCGAGTGTCACTCCCGTGCTGCTTTGGCGGATGCTGCGCATCTCCACACCGAGTTCGACATCCACCGTGGCGAGCCCTTCGACCTTCGCCCTGAGAACCTTTTCCACCAGCGGCTGCGTGAACACGAGCGATGGGGTGTAGCCCTGCGGAAAGGGGGGGGCCACCATGGTCATGCGCCGGATGAGCTGTCCATCCACCCCATAGAACTCCGAGTTGGTGAAAGGCTCGGTGAATGGCATCACCGCGTCGACCACGCCGAGCTGCTGGAACACACGCATGACCTCGTGGTCGAGCGCAATCGCCCGCGGGATCTGGTAGACCCCGTGGAGGCGGTCGCAAACGTACACGCGCAGTCCCGCCTGGCCCAGCAGGCCGGCGGCGACCTGGCCTGCCGGTCCATACCCCACGATGGCGACGTCGTAAGCGGGCTTGCTCATGGGGCCTCGGCCGCGATGGGATTGGACAGCGTTCCGATCCGCTCGATCTCCACCTCGTAGGTGTCGCCGGCCTTCATCCAGACGGGGGGCGTGCGGGCCTGGCCCACCCCGGCAGGGGTGCCCATGACGATGACGTCGCCGGGCTCCAGCGTGAGCACTTGCGCCAGCAGCTCGATGGTCTCCGTGACGCTGAAAATCATGTCGTCGGTGTTGGCGTCCTGCATCACCTGGCCGTTGAGCCGCCCTTGAATGCGCAGGCCGGTCGCTCCAGGGGGCAGTTCATCGGCCGTCACCAGGACAGGCCCGAAGCCGCCGGTCGCATCGAAGTTCTTGCCGATGGTCCACTGCGGCGTGCGCTTTTGGTAGTCGCGCACGCTCATGTCGTTGAAGCAGGTGTAGCCAAACACGTAGCGCAGCGCGTCCGCCTGTTGGGTGTGCCTGGGCACACGGCGGCCGATCACAAGTGCCAGCTCCGCTTCGTAGTCGAAGCGGTCGGAGACTTTGGGCACGACACCCGCGTCTCCATGCGCGATCAGCGAGGACGCGCCCCGAAAGAAGAACCAGGGGTACTCAGGTTTGTCCCGTCCGCCTTCCTTGGCATGGTCGAAGTAGTTGAGGCCGAGGCAAATGGTTTTGCCTGGCTCGGGCACCAGCGGGGCGAGCCGGGCTTCTGACAAAGGGATCCGGGGCGACGCGCCCGCGATGGCCTGCGCCGCGGCTGCGTGCAGATCTGCGCCCTGGCGCAGTGCTTCCCTTAGATCGGGGGGCACGCCAGGTTGGGCCGAGTTCAGGTCGATCAGCTGGTCGCCATCGACGACGGCCAGGCGCGGGGTGTCGTTGAGCAGGTAGGTGGTGAAACGCATGGAGAGGTCTTTTCAGGTTGGAAATTCGGTGGGGGAAAACGTGACAAGGCGCTGGGCCTCTTTCAATCGCGCGCTCGGCGGTGCAGAGATGCCCCATTGATCGACACGCCCGGGCGGCCAGGTCCAGTCGGCCGGCCCGCCGGGCTGGTAGCTGCCATCGATCTGCTCGACATCCGCCGTGTACTCGATGACGATGCCGAACGGATCGACGAAGTAGTTGAATGCGTTGTCGCCCGGGCCGTGGCGACCGGGGCCCCATTCGATGGAGTGGCCTGCATCCTTCATGCGGCCACCTCCGCGCATGACACAGTTCAGCGTGGGCATCACAAAGGCGATGTGGTTGAGCGCGCTGTTGTCCGAGTCCCCAATGGCAAGCGTGTGGTGGTCGGTATCGCAGTTCATGAAGGCCATGATCCGGGTGCGGTCCGCAAGAACGAACCCCAGCGCCTCTTCCATGAAGCGTTGCGTGGCAGGCAGGTCGCTGCTGTTGAGCACGGCATGCGCAAGGCGTACCGGCTGGTCCAGAGGTGCGGGATCGGGTGGCTGCCGCTGCGCATCGCCGCAGACGACCTCATAGCGCCGGCCAGCGGGATCGCGCAGAACGAGGCGCTTGCCTCCGGCCGGATCCTGGGCTGCGGCGATTTCTCGCTCCAGATGGCCGCCAGCCGCAGTGGCCGCCCGTGCGACGGCGTTCAGTGCGTCCTCGCTGCGGGCGCGCAGGCTGACCTTGAGAATTTTCGGGCTGCCGCTGGCCTCATGCAGTGCCAGCAGGTGGTGGTCGTTGCCACTGCCGCGCAGATAGACAACGCCTGCGCTGCGGTCCGCCACTTCGAGCCGCCAGACCTCGGTGTAGAAGCGCTCAGCCTCGCTCAGGCTGGGGACGGTCAGCGCAATACTGCGCAGCCCCGCGATCCAGGGGGATTTCATGAAGTCTCCTTGTGTAGTGATGGGCCCAGGCCCAGGAAGCGGCGGGCGTTGCCGTGGGTGATGGCATGCCGGGTTGCGTCGTCAAGGCCCGCCTCGGCCAGGCGCTGCAGTGGCTGCCGTTCGTGGAAGTTGAAGGGGTAGTCGGTCCCTACCATCAAGGCATCGGGCCCGAAGGTGTGCAGCAGGTGGCGCAGCATCGCGTCGTCGAACACCAGCGTGTCGTAGAAGAGGCGGCGCACAGTCGCAACAGGTGGCTCGAGCATGGCCTCGCGCAATGCGGGAAACACATGCCAGCCCTGCTGCAGCCGCGGCAGCAGCGATGCCAGGGTGCCCCCGCCGTGGCTGAACGCAATGCGCAGGTTCGGGTGCCTTGCCATCAGCCCACCGGTCACCACGGAGGCGGCTGCGAGCCCAACGTCACCGGGGTAGGCCAGCACCTGCTGCAAGGCGGCGGGCCCTACGAGTCGGTCCATGCCGGCAGGGCGAACCGCATGCACGAAAACAGCCGCTCCGAGCTCTTCGCAGGCCGCAAAGAAGGGGTCGAACAGGGGAGCGCCGACAGCCGTGCCATTGATGTTGCTGCCGATCTCGACCGCCGGCATGCGCAGCACGCGCACGGCATGCTCGAGTTCGCGGATCGCAAGGTCGATGTCCCGCAAGGGCACCACGCCCATGCCCGCCAGTCGGCCGCTGCTGGCGTCGACCATCGCTGCCGTCTGGTCATTGAGGTAGCGGCACAGCTGCTGACCGGCCGCGGCATCCATCCAGTACGAGAACAGCTCGGGCATGGGAGAGATCACCTGGAGCTCCAGGCCCATGGACAGCATGTCCTCCAGCCTGTGGGGAACGCTCCAGCAACGCTCGGACACGGTGCGGTAGACCTTGCCGGAGATCATCACGTGGCGGTGGCACGCGTGGGCAGGCGCCATCGACGGCCAGTCCGCGGGCAGGCGGTTTCCGATGTAGGCGGGAAAGTTTTCCGGGACCATGTGGGCGTGCATGTCGATGCCGCAGCCACACATTCCGGCTCGTTGATTCGTGGTCAATTTTTTGTCTCCGATGCGGATGTTAGGAATCGGAGAAACTTCTGTACAGACGATCTGACGGATAACTAAAATCGGTTCCATGGATATCCGCTCAGTCGATCTCAACCTGCTTGTCATCTTCGATGCGATGGCAAGATTGCGCAGCGTCAACAGGACTGCGGAAGCCGTCGGCCTGAGCCAGCCCGCGACCAGCGGGGCACTGTCCCGCCTGAAAATTCTGTTCGACGATCCGCTGTTCATCCGCACCGGCGGCCAGATGGAGCCGACACCGCGCGCGCTTGAATTGGCGCCGGTCGTACACCAGGTGGTGCAAACCATCCAGTCGGAAATCCTCCAGCAGGTGGGTTTCAACCCGGCCCGGGCAGACCGCAGCTTCACGGTCCTCATGCCGGACATCGGAGAGGTTGCCTTTCTGCCTGGCGTGCTCAAGCGTTTGCGCCAGGAAGCGCCCCATGTGCGCCTGCATGCCGTGTCGAAGCCGCGCAGTGCTGCGGCCGCTGCGCTGGAGAGCGGCGAGGCGGAGCTGGCGGTGGGCTACTTTCCCGATCTGCAGCGGGCCAACTACTTTCAGCAGGCCCTGTTCAACACGTCATATGTCTGCATCGCCTGTGCCGAGAACGCGCAGGTGGCGGGCCGAATGGGCATCAAGCAGTACCTGTCGGCCAGGCACATCGTGGTGCGCCCTGACGGTCGGGAGCACATGCTGGACAGCTACCTGGTTCAAAAGGGATGGAATCGCCATGTCATCCTGGAGCTGTCGCACTTCATGAGTCTGATCTCCCTGCTTCCCGGGAGCGACCTCATCGCCACGGTGCCGCAGGACATCGCGACCGTCGTGGGCCGCCATGTTCCGCTCAAGCACATCCGGCTGCCCTTTGCCACGCCGGAAATCCAGGTGCAGCAGCATTGGCACCGGCGGACGCACAACGACCTCGCCAACCGGTGGCTTCGAGGTCTGTTCTTCGAAGTCAACCGACGCGAGGCCGGAAAGGGCCTGGACGCCTGAGCGCTTCAGTCGCAGGCGTAACCTGCGGCCTGAACACCTGCCGCGCAGATGATCTCGTCCTCATCTCCTGTACCGCCGCTGGCCCCCACGGCGCCCAGCACGCGGCCAGTGCCGTCCTTGATCAGCACCGCGCCGGTCTGTGGAAGAAAGCGACCCTGGGCCGCAGCCGCCAGCGAGACGAAGAAGTTGGGGTTGTCCTTGGCGCGCTGACCGAGCACCCGGCTGGAGACGCCCATCCCGACCGCTCCCCAGGCCTTTGCCATTGCGACATCGAAGCGGAACATGCTGGCGTCGTCCTCCCTTGCGAATGCGACCAGGTTCCCGCCCTCGTCGATGACCGCCACCCCCATGGGCTTGTAGCCAGCCTCGCGCGCTTTCGCCAGCGCTACCGTGATGATGTGTTGCGCCTTTTCCAGTGTCAATTTCGACATTCAATCCTCCGGAGTAAAACCTGTTGACTTGACCATGCGCCCCCAATACTCGTGGTCCTTCTTCGTGAGCGCGGTGAGGGACTGCATGGATCCGCCCAACGGCTCCAGTGCGTTGCGCTGAAAGACCTCTGCCATCGCCGCGGTCTTGATCTGTTCATTGACAACTGCGTTCAGGGCCGCCATCTTGGCAACCGGCGTGGCGGCCGGGGCAAACCAGCCCAGCCACTCGACAAACGCAATGTCCTTGTACCCGAGCTCATGCAGCGTCGGCGTATCGGGGAGCGCCTTCCATCGCGTGGGGCTGGTCACCGCGAGGATTCGCAGCTTTCCCGAAGCCGCGTGGGGAAGCACTTCGCTGACGACATTGAAACTGACGGGCACCTGCCCACCCAGCAGGTCGGTGAGCAGGGGGCCACCGCCTTTGTAGGGGATGACGTTCATCGACAGGCCGGCGTCCCGGGACAGCAGCATGCCGGCCATGTGCAACGAGGTTCCCGTGGACGGAACACCATAGTTGGCCTGGCTCGGGTTGGCCTTGGCCCAGGCGACGTAGTCGGCCACAGTCTTGATATGGGCAGGCAAGCCTGGCCCTGCCGTGAAGGCGAAGGTGAAGTTGCACAGGCCCGCCACCGCGACGAAGTCACCCAGCGGGTCATAGTTGAGCTTCTTGAACACGTGCGGGTGCAAGGTCAGCACCCCACCCGGGCATTGGAGCAGGTTCGAACCATCGGGTACCGCGCGCTTGACGAACTCTGCGGCGATGCGCCCCCCCGCGCCCGGCTTGGTGTCGTAGACCAGGTTCTGCGGGTACTTTCCCCGCAGTTGCTCCATGAGGGGCCGACTCACCTGGTCACCCAGCCCCCCCGATGGGAAGCCCGACCAGACCACGGTGTTGCCGGAGTTCTGGCTCCAGGCGGGAAAGCCTGCGCTCGCCAGCGCACCAGCTCCCAGGAATGTTCTGCGTTGCATGTTGTCTCCTTCTGTTGATTTTTTTGTCACCGACAGGCGCTTGATCGCCCCGGTTGCTCACGCACGGTGGTCAGGGGCCCCTGGTTCGCGTGAGCGATTGAAAGCCGTACTTGTTCATGCTCACAAACTGCCCAACGGCCGGGTGTGGCAGAAACCGGGTGCGGCAGTCCAGAACCGCCGGCAGGCCAGAGGCCCGAGCGCGCTCCATGGCTGCGGCGACCTCTTCAGGCCGGGTCACCACCTCGCCATGGCAACCGAAGCCGCGCGCTATGGCGGCGTAATCGGTGTCTTCCAGCGCCGTGCCCATCTCGAAGTCCAGGCCCATCTTCTGCCCCATGCGGATCACGCCCCACGCAGCGTTGTTGTGGATCACGGTGATCACTGGCAGCCGGTAGCGCCGGGCCGTATCGAGTTCGTTCAGCGTGAATCCAAATGCGCCATCCCCCGTGATGTTGAAGACCGGCCTGGAGGGAAACTGACTTTGCAGTGCGATGGCGGCGGGCAGGCCGAATCCGAGGTGGCTCATGCCCGGTTCATGGAATCGGGTACGCACCTCATGGGCGGGCGTGAAGTCATTGCTCCAGAAGGTGGTGTGGCCGCCATCGAAAACGGCGAGCGAATCTGCGGGCATTGCTTCGCCAATGGCTTTGGCAAGAGCAGCCGGGTGCATCACCTCCCCCCGTCCCCCGCCAACTCGTCCAGCTTGCGCTCGTAGTCACGGCGCACGCTGCGGACACTGCCGAGCCAGCCAGGCTCTGTGGAAACCTCGGTCCCCAGGGCTGTGAGGATGTCGCGCAATGCCTCTCCTGCGTCGGCCTGCATGGCGACCTCGTGCGCAACGGCATGTCCGAGCGCACCGGGATCGATGTTGATGTTGATGACGCGGTGGTGCCTTCGCGCCAATGCACCATGCTCATCCCACATCCAGGACGACCAGCGGCACCCGACGCTGATGATCGTGTCTGCCTGCTCGAAGGCCTGCTTGACGGCGGAGCCAGCGATGATGCCACCATGGCCAATGAAACTCTCGCTGCCGGAAGGAATGAGCCCGAGGGCCATCTGGGTGGGTAGCGCAGGTGCCCGCAAGCGCTGTGCCAGGGCTCGGAACTCCTGTTGCGCGCCTGCAGCCACTACGCCGCCACCGCCCACCAGCAAGGGCCGCTTTGCGGTGCGCAGCAGCTGCACTGCGTCGGCAACGGCCTGCTCGTTCGGTCGGGGGCCTTCGACCACCCGGTAACGCCGTGGCGCAAGATCGAACTCGTCTGCTGCGAAGGAATGCACCTCGGCAAGCACGTCCTGGGGGATGTCCAGATGCACCGGGCCGGGTCGGCCGCTGAGCGCTTCCCGGATCGCACGCCGCGCCAACTCCGGGATGCGGCGCGCATCGTTCACCACGGCATTCCATTTCGTGAGCGGGGCTGCCACTGCGCGGGTGTCCATGTCCATGAAGACACCGCAGTGGGGGTAGGAGGATGCGCGGTGTTGGTTGGTGGTGATCGCCAGCAACGGGATGTTGTTGTTGAACGCCACGCCCAGGCCGGACACCAGGTTGAGCCCCCCGGGTCCGAGCTCTCCGACAGCCACTGCGAGCTGGCCAGTGCCCGCATGCGCGGCGGCGGCCATCATCGGGCCCGCCGCCTCATGGCGAACGCCTATGAAGCGCAGGGACGGCTCGCGACTGAGGGCGTGAAACAGGGGCGACAGTTTGCCACCAACGATGCCGAATACGGAGTTCACGCCTTCGGCTTTGAGGACTTTGACCAGCGCCTGCGCGCCGGAGACCTCGATCGTTGCAGCCCGCTGGCCATCTGGTGCAATTGCGCTTGGTGGTGAAGGATTCTTTGTCATGCTGTGTGTGCCGGTGCAGTGGCGCAATGTTGCGCGCACAGCCCACAAAGATCGATGGACGAATAGGGCAACTTCCTGTACTTTTCCGGGATCTGTTGCATGCACCAACCCATGAAAGTCCCACCACTGCTATTGGTTCCGTACCAGGAAGTTCGCCACAACCAGCCGGACGACTGCCTCCACTACGAGTCGGTGGCGATCAGAGGTGTGGAGATGAATTGGACGATTCCGGCCCACCGGCATGACGCGCTCTACCAGTTCCAGCTTCTCGAAAGGGGAAGCGTCTCGGGGAGCATTGATGGGCAGGTGTTCGAGGTGGAGGGGCCGGCTCTCCTGATGCTTGCCCCAGGATCCGTCCACGGATTCACCTACACGACCGAGTCGGTCGGTCACCAAATCACCATTCCAGAGCGGACACTCTTGAACCTGCTCGGGCTTTCGGACCTGGCCGAGAAGTACCTCAACACGTCGTTCCTGGTCCCGCTTTCGTCCAACACCACGCAACTCAAGCGCCTGTTTGACGAGGTCTGTTCCGAATACACCAGCAAGGAACTGGGGCGGGCGCAAAATCTCCTGTGCCTGGCTTCCATGATCGCGGTGCAGTTGGTTCGCATCCAAAGAGAGCAAAGTGCGCGCACCTCGTCGACCGGAATTCGTGATGCGCTGGCCCAAAGGTTCCTGGCCCTGGTGGAGGTCCATTTCACCGAGCATCGGAGCGTGGGCTTCTATGCAGAGCATCTTCAAGTGTCTGCCGACCATCTGAGCAAAACCTGCAAGCACCTGCTGCGCAGGCCGGCGCAAAACATTCTCAATGACAGGCTCATGCTGGAAGCACGGCGCCTTCTGGCCTACACCGCAATGCCTGTAGCCCAGATATCGGAACAGATCGGGTTCACGGATTCAGCCTACTTCACACGGTCTTTTGGCCGGTCCATGGGCCTTTCCCCTTCAAGTTATCGCGCCTCGATAGCGCAGGGAGTGCGCGTCCCCGATGTTTGAGGTGGCGGACTCACCGCTCGCACATGCCCACTACCCGCCCCGCGGCGCATGCACCGCCATCAACTCCACGATCCAGTCGATGAACACGCGCAGCTGCTTGCTCACATAGCGGTTGGGCGGGTAGGCCACATACAGCGGCATGGCATCGATGCGCCAGTCCGTGAACAGCGGCACCAGTGCACCGCTGGCCACGTGTTGTCTGGCCATGTAGTGGGGCAGCCACAGCGCGCCCAGGCCGGACAGCCCTGCGGTGAGGTAGGTGTTGCCATCGTCGATGGCCAGCACATAGCGCCCGCCAACCTTGGCCGTCTCGCGGCCCTTGCGCATGGCATAGGGCAGGTCCCCGTCCCACCGGTAGCGCACGATGCGGTGGCGCGGGTCGCGCAGTTCATCGGGGTGCACGGGCGTGCCCGCCTGCGCCAGGTAAGCCGGCGCGGCATACACGCCCAGTTGCAGGTCGCCCACGTGGCGCGCGACCAGCCCTTGGTCCTTGATCTCGCCGCCGCGCACCACGCAATCGACGTTCTCACCCATCAGGTCGACCTTGCGGTCGCTGGCGCCCATGTCGAGCTGGATGTCAGGAAAGCGGGCATGGAAAGCGGGCAACGCCGGCACCAGAAGGATGTTGGCCAGGGGGCTCGGTACGTCCACGCGCAGCAGGCCGCGCGGGGCCGTGGGGGCACCGGGGAGGTTGCCTTCGATGTCTTCAAGCTCCGCCAGCAGGCGCAGCACCCGCTCGTAGTAGACGGCGCCGTCGGTGGTGACGTTGACCCGGCGGGTCGTGCGGTGCAGCAGCTTGAGCTGCAGGCGCGCCTCCAGCTGCTGCACCAGCTGGGTCACCGTGGTGCGGCTCCAGCCCAGGTTGTCGGCGGCCTTGGTGAAGCTGCCCGACTCGACCACCCGCACGAAGGCCCGCATGCCGTCAAACCTGTCCACAGGGCTCTCCCAAAGATTGTCCTTATTTTACAAACAGTGATGCAGGAGTTGGTGGCTTTATCCAAACAATCGCCAGAGCTACAGTGACTGCACCCACCAACCCATGGAGCCCCCAATGAGCCCAAGCAAAGCCATTTTCCCCGCCGGTCGCCAGGATCTGTATGCCAACCACCGGTATTCGGCAGCCATCCAGTCCGGCGATCTGCTGTTCGTCTCTGGCCAGGTCGGCAGCCGCAGCGACGGCTCGCCCGAGCCCGACTTCGAAGCCCAGGTGCGCCTGGCCTTCGCCAACCTGCAAGCCACCCTCCAGGCCGGCGGCTGTACCCTCGACGACATCGTGGATGTGACCACCTTCCACACCGATCCGCAAAACCAGTTCGAGACGGTGCTGGCCGTGAAGAACGATGTCTTCCCCAGCGCGCCCTACCCCAACTGGACGGCGCTCGGGGTCACCTGGCTGGCAGGGTTCGACTTCGAGATCAAGGTGATCGCGCGGATTCCGGGTTGAAGGGCGGCCAAGGCAGGCAAGTCAAAGTGCCGGCCATTGCACAAAGCCGCCGGCCAGGGCATGCTGGCGCGCCGCTGCACGGCAGCGGTTCCAATCCAAGGGACACCATGACCACCTCGACCGGACGAACGCTGTTGCTCACCCTGTCTGCCACCACCGCTGCCCTGCTGGTGCAGGTGGCGGCCATCACTGCCACCCATGCGGCAGACCTGCCGCCAGTACCGCCACCGCCGCCGCCCGCACCCACGCGCCCCGCCAGCCAGCCGGCTGCGCAGGCACCGGTGCCGGCAGCGGACAAGCTGGCCCAGGCGCGCTACTTCACCCGGTCGCTGCAATGGTCTGCGGCGCTGGATGAACTCAAGCGCGTCAACGACACGGCCAGCGCCGATTGGCACAACCTGATGGGCTATACGCTGCGCCACGGCAAGCGGCCGGATCTGGCCGCGGCCGGCAGGCACTACGACGAGGCGCTGCGCATCGACCCGCGCCACCGCAACACGCTGGAGTATTCGGGCGAGCTGTACCTGGTGAAAGGGCAGCTCGGCAAGGCCCAGGCGCGCCTGGCCACGCTGTCGGGCGAATGCGGCGCCAGCGGCTGCCAGCAGCATGCACAACTGCACGCCGCCATTGAGCGCTACAAGGCGGCGGGCAACCGGTTCGTGCCGTCGACCTGGTAGGAAGGCAAAGACCGAACTGCCGGGAGGGCAGAAACACCGCCAGCAACAGCCCGCATTTCTTCCTGAAATGCGGGCTTTTTACCGTGCGCTGGCGAATCGCCCGGCAGCGGGCCGAGCGGCAGATGGCCAGCAGCCCTCGACCGCTCTGCACACTGCGCCAAAGACCTGCACCAAGCCAGCAAAGTGCCCGCAAGCACAAAAGCCACATCCAGTTACCATAATTTCAAATTCTCAATGAGAACGAGAATCGATTGCATTAGCATGGTGGCAAATAAAAGGATGAGGGAAAAATTGCAAACATGAAATTACAACAAAAATGGAAGCTCGCCACCGGTTGGGCGATCCTTCTTTCAGCAGGGTTCTTGGCTTGGTTGTTGACCGAAAACGGTGCGGCATTCCACGCACCCCAGCCTGCGAGCCCCGCCAGCCCGCAGCCATCGGATGCCCCGGCCGCATCCTCACCAGAGTCCGGCGCAAATGCCGCAGGCGCTGCGGGCCCGCTCGCGCCAACCGAATCGGGCATCGAACCGCTTCCCGGCATCAAAAGACAGGTCCGCAACCTGACACCGCCATCAAGACCGACATGGGAAATCGTCAGGGATTACCTGGCGGACCAAAGTAATCCAGCCAAGGCAGCCGAAGCGCTCTCATCCCTTTCCTTCTGCGCAAACACCTCCAAAAGCGCAGAAAATGCGCGGCAAATGCGCTCGCAAGGGCTGGCGTCCGGCCCCAAATACTTGGCCATGCAGGCGAATTCCGAAGCGCATTCCACCTACTGCCCGCGCTTGCTGGAATCCGAATACCGCCTCCGGTCCGACCTGGTAGGCAAGAGCGCTCAAGCGGGGGATCTGGATGCCATGGAGGCCTACCACACCATCAGCCCGATTGGCGAATGGCCCGCTCCAGAGCAGTTTGGCGATCCACGCGTTGCCACGTGGAAAACCAACAGCATTGAGTACCTTCAAAAGGCGGCGCAGCTCGGACGCACGGATGCGCTGCTGCTGCTCTCGAATATCTATTCCAGCACCCCCGTCAATTCCGAGGAGGCGCCATCGGTTTTCGGGAATATCCAGGACCCCGTGAAATCCTATGCCTATGCGCACGCCTGGGCCGGTTTTGTCATGGCCGACGAGAAGGCGCGCGAACAATTGCAGTCCAGCGGCTACCTGCAAAACGCCTCCCAAGGGTTGACCAGGGAACAGGTTTCTCAAGCGGTATCGATATCCAAACAAATTCATCTCTCCAGAAAAAAGGAATGACCTTGCTGAATTCAAAAAATCTCTCCATCGGGATGGCATCGATGGCCGCGGTGGGCCTTGCGGTGGCCCTGCACTATGGCAGTTACCTGTGCGAGAACTGTTCCAGCCCGCCCAACGAGAGCCAGATTGCCCAAATGGTGAAGTCGACCATCAATAAACATGTGCCGATGTGGCGCAAGAACGATACGGTGGACATCTGCAACGGAACCACATGCACCACTTTGGCCTTGATCAATGTGAACCCCATGATGTGGAAGGACGAAGCGTCTTACAGCGATCCCAAGAGCGGTTACAAGGACTCTGGATACGTCGCCTCCGGCAACGCGCCTCCCGAAGGGGGTGGTGGGGGTGGATCCGGGGTTCTGCCCATTGCAGGTGGCGGGGGCGGTGGGGGCGGGATCGTCATCGTCGAGCCGACTTTCAGCTGCGACAATCCGTCCAGCAGTTGGGAATACATCCATTGGTGCGTGGGCGCATAGAGCCCTGCTTGCTCCCCCGGCCAGCGGCCGTGGGCTTGCCTTGATTCGCTGGGCTCCAGCATGCGTGGCCAGGTGTTCGGCCGCGCTGGTATTCTGCGCGGGCAGTCGATCCGGCTTCAGGACAGACACTCCACCGCACCACCCATGGCCCCAGACACCCCCCTGCCCGACCTGATGGCGCGCGTCGCCCTGCAGGACCGCGCCGCATTCAAATCCCTGTACCAGGCCACCTGCGGAAGTCTGTTTGCGGTGGCGCTGCGTATATTGAGGAATGAGAACTGGGCAGACGACGTGCTGCAAGAGGCCTACGTAAACATCTGGCACAACGCGGCGGCCTACCGGCCGGGTGCGGGCGCGCCGATGACCTGGATGATCAACATCGTGCGCAACAAGGCCATCGACGCGCTGCGCGCGCGCAAGGCCGAGCGGGCCGCGACCACCGACCTGGGCGAGGAGGCCCTGGACGCCCAGGACAGGCTTGCCGCTGATACCGCCCACGAGCCCCAGCAACTGCTGGACGACAGCCTGGTGAAGGCGAAGATCGACGGCTGCATGGGTGCGCTGCCCGCCGCGCAGCGCCAGGCACTGGCGCTGGCCTACTACCGGGGCATGGTACACACCGAGATTGCCCAGGTGCTCAATGCCCCGCTGGGCACGGCCAAGGGCTGGGTGCGGCGCGGGCTGGAGCAGCTCAGGTCGTGCCTGGAAGCCGCGGGGGTGACCCAGCCATGAACTATCTGTTGCCCGAACGCCTGGACCGGCTGGCCCGCGAGTACGCGCTGGGTACGCTGGCCGGCCCTGCGCGGCGCCGCTTCGAGCGCGTGCTGCAGTCGTCGCCCGTGGCGGCACAGGCCGTCGATGCCTGGCGCCAGCGCCTGGCGGTGCTGAACCTGTCCAGCCTGCCAAAGCAACCGCCCGAGGCGACCTGGCAGAAGATCGAGCAGCGCCTGTTTGGCACGCCCCCGCCAGCGCAGGCGGCAGCATCGGCCTGGCAGCGGCTGCTGCTGGCCCTTCGGGGTCTGCTGTCGGGGCGCACCATCAGCGGCGCGCTGGCCGGCCTGCTGCTGTGCGCAGTGCTGGTGCGCGTGGCGCCCGGCATGCTGGGCCTGGAGCCCCGGGCCGATGCGCTGCCCGCCAGCTATGTGGGCCTGCTGCTCGATGCCGGCGGCAAGCCCACGCTGGTGGCCAGCTCGCGCCGCCAGGGGCGCCAGCTCACGGTGAAGCTGCTGCAGCCGCTGGCCGTGCCCGCCGGGCAGGTGGCGCAGCTGTGGGCCCTGCCCAAGGACGGCGGCGCACCGCTGGCGGTGGGCGTGGTGCCGGCCGGCGGCTCGGCCCGCATCGCCTTGCCTGACACGTCGGAAAAGCTGTTCTTCACGGTGTCGCAGCTGGCCGTGAGCTTTGAGCCGGCGCCGGTGCCGGCCGGGGGGGCGCCCTCGGGCCCGTTCGCGCTCATCGGGCATTGCGTCAAGGTCTGGTGAGACAACAGGCAAAAAGATCTGCATCCCCGGGATCCGTCTGCCCTCCTCTCCCGTAAGTAGCTTCGGTGCCTTTTGTTTCACCGCTACTTGAAGGAAGAAGAACGCCATGACCACCACCTCGAGCACACGGCTGCTGCCCACCCTGACCGCCACCACGCTGGCACTGCTGCTCGCCCAGGCGGCGCATGCTGCCGACCACCCGCCGGTGTTCCCGGCACGGCCCGCTGCAGCGCCCGCCGTGGCCCCGGCTCCCGCCCCGGCTACAGACAAGCTGGCCCAGGCCCGCTACCTGACCCGGTCGCTGCAGTGGCCGGCGGCGCTCGATGAGCTCAAGCGCGTCAACGACACCGGCAGCGCCGACTGGCACAACCTCATGGGCTACACGCTGCGCAACAGCAAGGCGCCGGACCTGGCCGCCGCCGAAAAACACTATGACGAGGCGTTGCGCATCGACCCACGCCACCGCAATGCCCTGGAGTATTCGGGTGAGTTGTACCTGATGAAGGGCGACCTGGACAAGGCGCAGGCGCGCCTGGCCACGCTGGGCAGCGAGTGCGGCGCCAGCGGCTGCCAGCAGCAGGCGCAGCTGCAGGCAGCGATCGAGCGCTATAAGGCGGCGGGCAATAAGTACGTGCCCTCGAATTGGTAAGGCAGCGGCCCCTACCCGTCAGCACCGCCCCTCGGGCGTCTTCTCCAGCTCACCGAGCTTGTCCACCACCAGCGCGATAAAGGCCGACACGGCCAGAGGCAGGTGCCTGCGGCTAGGGTACAGCACGGTGAGGCCCTGTCCCTTGCGCTGGTACTGGGGCAGCACGGGCACGAGCAGGCCGGCCTGCACGTCGAGCCGGGACATGCCGGCGGGCAACAGCGCAATGCCCAGGCCGGCCACGGCGGCGCGGCGCAGGGCCTGGGCGGTGTTGGCGCCAAAGCGGCCACCGGCCTGCTGCACCTCATGCACAGCACCATCGGGCCCCACCAGGCGCCAGGTGCCGGTGCTGCCCGCGTGGCTGGCCATGATGGCGTCGTGCGCGGCCAGGTCGGCCAGCGTGGCGGGCATGCCGCGCGCAGCCAGGTAGGCGGGGCTGGCCACCAGGCCGTCGCCCCGGGCCCCGAACAGCTGGCGGCCCACATAGCCCGAGTCGCCCACCTCGCCGCCGCGAAAGGCCACGTCGATGCGCTCGGCGATCAGGTCGGAGCGCGCATCGCTGAGCACGAAATCGAGCCGCACGCGCGGGTGCGCGGCCAGGAAGGCGGCGATCCACTCCATGGGAAAGAAGTCGAAAAAATCCGCCGGCACCGCCACGCGCACCGAGCCGGTGGGCTCGTCGCTGCCCAGGCGCAGCTCCTGCCCGGCCTCCTGCAGGCCATCGACGGCACCCGCACAGCGCTCGTGAAACGCCTCGCCTGCGCTGGTGAGCGTGAGCTTGCGGGTGGAGCGCTGCAGCAGGCGCGTGCCCAGCTGCGCCTCCAGCTGCTGCACGCGCCGGCTCACGGTGTTGGGCGGCACGCCCAGGCGGCGCGCGGCCTCGGCAAAGCTGCCGCAGCGCACCACCTGCACGAACAGGGCAACGTCGTTGAGGTCGAGCGCAAGTGTGGTCACAGATACCTTGCATGGATGGATGAGTGCAATCCCATTGTGCCATCTAGTCAACCAATGGGGTACGCCCTAATCTTCATGGCATCGGGGTGCATCGCCCCTCCACCACTCCCAGGAAGGACTGCCATCTATGACAATTTCGCAATTGCCCCACATCGGCATCGTGATCGGCTCCACGCGCGAGGGCCGCTTTGCCGACAAGCCGGCACAGTGGTTCCATGGCATTGCCAGCCAGCGCACCGACATCACTGCCGAACTGATCGACCTGCGCGACTACCCCATGCCCTTCTTCGACGAAGCACTGTCGCCTGCCTGGGCGCCGGTGAAGAACGAGGCCGCGCAGCGCTGGGCGCAGAAGCTGGCCACGCTGGACGGGCTGGTGGTGATCACCGCCGAGTACAACCATGGCCCCACGGCCGTGCTCAAGAACGCGTTTGACTACGCGTACAAGGAGTTCGCGAGCAAGCCCATCGGCTTTGTGGGCTATGGCGGCGTGGGTGCGGCGCGGGCCGTGGAACAGCTGCGCCTGGTGGCCACCGAGCTGCAGATGGCCCCCGTGCGCAATGCCGTACACATGGGCATGGTCGAATTCCTCGGGGTCTGGCAGCAGGGCAAGAGCTTCGAGGACTACCCGCACCTGGCCCAGTCCGCCAAGGGCCTGCTGGACGACATGGCCTGGTGGGCCAAGGCGCTCAAGACCGCAAGGGAGGCTGCATGAACACCGCATTGGCCGAAGCACCGGTTGCCTCTGTGGCAAGCCGTGCCATTGCCTACCGCACGCGCGGCAGCTCGCACGGGCCCATCACGCGGCTGGTGAGCCCTGGCGACGTGGGCGAGTGGATCAAGCCCTTTGTGTTCCTGGACCTGTTCGCGTCCGACTCGCCTGCCGCCTTTCGCGGCTTTGGCATGCACCCGCACTCGGGCATTGCCACGCTGACCTACCTGATGGCGGGCGACGTGACCTATGAGGACACTACGGGCAAGAGCGGCACATTGCACGCAGGCAGCGTGGAGTGGATGCGCGCGGGCAACGGCGTGTGGCACACCGGTGCGCCGGCGGGCGATGCGCCATCGCTGGGCTTTCAGCTCTGGGTGGCCTTGCCCGCTGCGCTGGAGAATGCGCCCGCGCTGAGCCAGTACCTGGCGGCGAACGAGGTTCCCCAGGCCGGCCCGGCCCGCGTGCTGCTGGGCAGCCATGCTGGAGTGCTGAGCCCCATCGAGGCACCCTCGCCCATGACCTACCTGGCCGTGCAGCTGCGCGACGGCGAGCACTGGCGCTATGTGCCGCCCGCTGGCCACACCGTGGCCTGGGTGGCGGTGGCAGCGGGTGCGCTGGATGCGGGCGGGCCGGTGGACACAGGTGAGCTGGCGGTGTTCGAGGAATCGAACGGTGCCATCGACTTCACGGCCCGGGGCGACACGCACTTCGTGCTGGGCTCGGCCGCCAAGCACCCGCACGAGCTGGTGATGGGCCGCTACTCGGTACACACCAGCCGGGCCGCACTGGCGCAGGGCGAGGCGGAGATCCGGCGCATAGGCTCACAGTTGAGGCAGGACAAGCGCCTGAGTTAGCGGCAGTGCAAGGCTGGCTGGGCCTACCATTGCGCATGTTCGAGCCCTACCTGCAACGATGGAGTCTGGCCATCGATGGCAAAGCCTTCAACTCGCCGAGTGGCGCGCTGCTGCCCGTGCGCCAGCACGGTGTGACGGCCATGCTCAAGATCGCCAAAGCGGCCGAGGAGCAGGCCGGCAATCGCCTGATGGCGTGGTGGGATGGCGATGGTGCAGCGCCCGTGCTGGCCTGTAGCGATGATGGCGCAGCCCTGCTGATGCAGCGCGCGCAGGGCCCGCAGTCTCTGGCGCAGATGGTGGCGCAAGGCCATGACGACGAGGCCACCCGCATCCTGTGCGCTGCTGCCATGCGCCTGCATGCGCCGCGCAGCGCACCGGCACCACCACTGGTGCCGTTGGCGCAGTGGTTCCAGGCGCTGTGGCCCGGTGCTGCAAGGCATGGCGGCCTCTTCGAACACAGCGCAAGCAGCGCCCGCACCCTGCTTGCGGGCCCGCGCGATGAGGGTGTGCTGCACGGCGACATCCACCACGGCAATGTGCTGGATTTCGGGTCGCAGGGCTGGCTTGCCATCGACCCCAAGGGCCTGCGGGGTGAGCGCGGCTTTGATTTTGCCAATATCCTGTGCAACCCCGATGGTGCGAGTGCACTGGCGCCAGGCCGCTTTGCGCGGCGTATCGATGTCATTGCCGACGCCAGCGGCATAGAGCGCCGGCGGCTGCTGCAATGGGTGCTGGCATGGGCAGGCCTGTCGACCATCTGGATGCTGGAGGAGGATGGCGGTGACCCAGCCCATACGCTGGAGGTGGCCCAGTTGGCGGCTGTGGCGCTGGGCATTACTGTGTTCTAAGGCCTGGATAGCCGCAGCACCCGCAGTCCCGCACCCACGCCACGGCAAGCCCCAACGGCCATCAGGCCGGTGACCAGCAGCATCGCCGCCATGTGCACCGCCACCGCGGCAAGCGCCAGCAGCAGCGGGCCTGATGCACCCATGCCCTGCCCCACCGCGCCGCTGCCCAGGCACAGGGGTGCCAGTGCCGGAACCAGCATGAGCCCCGCGCCATGAAGGGTGGACATGAGAAACGCACCCAGCGCCAGCCCGGCATGCCCAGCCGATGCGCGGGCCCTGCGCGGTGCACGGCGCCACAGGTACACCCCCACCGCCGCCACCAGCAGGCAGCCCGCAGCGGCCTGCAGCACGCTGCGCGGCAGCGCCCAGCCCCACACCACGGCACCCACCACCAGCGCCACCGATGCGGCATGCCCGATGGCAATGGGCAGCAGCGCGCGCAGCGGCTGCGCCCGGCTGCCGCCAGAGCGCAGGCCCCATGCGGCTGCGCAGGCCCAGCCGGTGGTGGGGTTGAGCCCATGCAGGGCGCCCGTGCCGGCCATGGCAAGCCAGGGCCACAGCGTGTCCATCCGTAGGCTCCCTGCCTGCGTCAGGCCTGGGCGTGGCAGCAGCCGCCAGCCGTGGTCGCGGCAGCGGTCGGCGTTGTGGCCAGCAGCGATGGCGCGGGCTGGAAGGGCACGGCGCCTTCGTAGCGGTCGTGGTGGCGCACCCAGTCCATCGTGTACTCGGGGTTGCGCTCGTTGCGGCCCGCGGGGGTCAGGTCGATCAGGGGGTAGGCGCCCATCATCACCTCCACCCCGCGGCCGTAGGTGGAGTAGGTGTGGAACACCTCCGCCCCCTCGCCCGGCTCGTTGTGGAACACGCTGATGCCTGGCGCCTCTTCGGCCGGAAAGCGCTGCACCGTGTAGTTGTAGGGCACCTCGCCACGCGACACCTGTTCGGTGCTGAAGCTCACGCCA
The DNA here is from genome assembly GCF_979253235.1 of Acidovorax sp. AC410. Lineage (NCBI taxonomy): Bacteria > Pseudomonadati > Pseudomonadota > Betaproteobacteria > Burkholderiales > Comamonadaceae > Acidovorax > Acidovorax sp. AC410. Next base: position 5,177,357 of record NZ_CEEDCG010000001.1, on the reverse strand, counting down.
TAGTCGTGGTTGAAGTCGCTGCCGTGCGATGACACCCAGTGAAAGCGCCAGCCCATGCGCTGGCGAAAGCGCTCGATCTGGTCCAGTGGCGCACGCGAGACCACCACCAGCGTGATGTCGCGGTGGGCCAGGTGGATGTTCATGCCGTCGATGTGGTCGGCCATGTACGAACAGCTCGGGCAGCCTTGCTCCCAGCCTGGCCCGAACATGAAATGCTGCACCAGCAGCTGGCGCCGGCCATCGAACAGGTCGCCCAGCGTGCGCGGGCCGGCGGTGGTGTCGAACAGGTACGGCTTGTCCACCCGCACCCAGGGCAGCGCGCGGCGCTCGGCGGCGATCTGGTCCTGCTGGCGCGAGAGTTCCTTTTCGCGCAGCAACAGGGCCTGGCGCGCGGCCAGCCAGTCGCTGCGCGGGACGATGGGGTGGTGGAGTGAGGGGCTGTGGGTGGCGGTGGTCATGCGGTGCTCCTTCGAAGGGTTGGGGACAAGGCGCCCATGCGCGGCTCCAACTGCCCAACAAGGGGCAATTGCTGCACGGGGTTTGGGTGAGATGAGGGAGAGCGGGCCGCGGCTGGCCCGCCGGGCGCTATGCCACTTTGGAGCGGCGAATTGCGCGGACTTTCCCGCTTTCGCCGCCGCCGGCATAGAACAGGCCGGCACCGTCCGATTCGAGCCCGCTCACGCCCATGCCGGCCGGCATTTCCAGGCGCTCGATCACGGCACCGCTGGCGGGGTCGATGCGGCGGATGTCGCTGGCATCGCCCTCCCAGGTGCCGTGCCACAGTTCGCCATCGACCCAGGTCACACCGGTCACGAAGGCGTTGGACTCGATGGTGCGGCGGATGGCACCGGTGGCGGGGTCGATCTGGTGGATCTTGCGGTCGCGGTACTGGCCCACCCACAGGCTGCCCTCGGCCCAGGTCAGGCCCGAGTCGGCGCCCTTGCCCGGCGCGGGGATGGAGGCCACCACAGCGCCCGTGGCCGGGTCGATCTTGTCGATGCGCGACTCTGCGATCTGGTACAGGTGCTGGCCGTCAAACGCGGTGCCGGCATCGCAGGGCAGGCCCAGCGTGCGCGTGGTCTCACCGCTGGCGGGGTCGAAGGCGACCAGGCTGGCGCCCGTGGCGGCCCATACGCGCTGGCCGTCGTGCGTGACGCCAGCCACGGTGCGGGCGCCGGCAAAGGGGCCGTACTCGCGCACGATCTCGGCGGGGCGGGCGGGGACGCCCGTGGGGGCGGTACGGGCGATGCTGTCAGGGCTGCAGTCGGTGATGGGCATGGTGTGGTCCTTTTCGGTTCGGCCCCGGCTCAGGAGGTCGATGGATGCACTTTATTCAACTGCCAGCGCAGCGGGGAGTAACAAGATTGGCGTGAATCCGGCCAGGGGAGGTGCCAGCCAGCGCTGCGCACGCGCCTGGCCGATGGAGCGCACGCGGCCCTGCTCCTGCAGCTCGGCCAGCGCGCGCTGCACGGTGCGCTGGCTGTCGCCCAGCGCCAGCGCCAGGGCCGAGGTGGACCAGGCCGCACCATCCGCCAGCAGGGCCAGCAGCGAGGCCTGCTCACCCGCGATGGGCGGCGCCAACACCACCACCGCGCGCCCGCCATCACGCCCATCCAGGGGCCGCAGCGCAAAGCCGCGCGCCGTGGCCTCGATGCGAGCCCAGGGCTTGACCAGTGCGCGCAGGCGGCCCAGCTCCACGCGCAGCCGGGCGCGGTGGGTTTCGTCGGGGTGGCGGGTGCGAAAGGCGCTGGCGATCAGCGCGTCGCGCTCGGCATCTCCGGGCCAGGCCTGGGCCAGATCGCAGGCCAGGGCGAACAGGATGGGCCGGCGCGCGAGGGACAGCCAGGTGGGGGCCGCACCGCCCTCCCCCTCTTCCTCCACCACCGATCCCGATCCCAGCCGGTGCCGGCAGGCATCGACCACCAGCACATCCGAGGCCAGCAGCGCCGCGACGTCGTCCAGGCGCAGCAACTGCTCGCGCGCTACACCGCCGCCCTGGCCATCGCCCGGCAACAGGCGCCGCGCGGCGGGGCGCTGCAGCGCGGCCAGGGCCTCGTCGACCTCGGCCAGCAGCGCAGGCACGCGGGCGCGCGCTGCCGCTTCGCGCGCCTGGGCCAGCGCATCGCGCGCCGCGGCCACGCGCAGCGAGCGCAGGGCCAGTTCGGCCAGCGTGAGCCTCGCCACCGCCGCCAGCGCGGGCGGCATGCCCGGCGCCTGCAGGTCGATGGGGGCCAGCAGGGCCGCGGCCTCACCCAGCCGGCCCATCAGCAGCCATTGGCGCGCCGCGATGAGCCTTGCCTGCAGGGCGTTGGCCCGGTCGCCCCTGGTTGCCAGCGCCGTGGCTGCAGCCACCAAGGCATGCGGCGGCCCTTTCAGGTCGCGCTGGGCCAAGGCCACCTCGGCCTCGGCCACCACGCAGCGGGCGCGGGCCAACTCTTCGTGCGCGCCAAAGCCCCTGGCCGCGCGGCGCAGCAGCTCGCGCGCACGCAGGTGCTCGCCCAGTTGCGCCATGGCAATGCCGCGCAGCGCCAGCGCCGGCGGGTCATCGCGCAGGGCCACCCGCTGCAGCGCGCCCAGCGCATCGCCAGCGGCAAGCGCACGGGCGGCGGCGGTGATCAGGGAATCCATGGGACGGCAGGCTACACGACTGCGGCACTTGCAATTTGTTTCTCAAGAAACTATATTTAAGCCACAGATAGTTTCCACAGAAACAAAACATGAAGAAAAACCCATCGCCCCGCCCCAGCCCGCTCGAAGCCCACCTCGGCTACTGGCTGCGCTTTGTCTCCAACCAGGTGTCGGCCGGGTTCCAGCAGGCGGTGGAGGCATCGGGCGTGTCCGTCACCGACTGGGTGGCGCTGCGCACGCTGTTCGATGCGGACGATGGCGACAACCCCGCCACGCACGCCACGCTGACCCAGTCCCTGGGCATGACCAAGGGCGCCGTCTCCAAGGTCGTGGCCCGGCTGGAGGACAAGGGCCTGGTGGCCCGCGCGGATGCACTGCGGGACGCACGCAGCCACACCCTGTCGCTCACACCGGCCGGCCGCGCCCTGGTGCCCGTGCTGGCCGCCAAGGCCGATGCCAACGACGAACAGTTCTTTGGTCACCTGCCTGCGGCCGAGCGCCAGCGCCTCGCGCGCCTGCTGCAGGAGATGGTGCGCCTGCACCAGTGGCAGGAAGTGCCGCGCAGCTGATTCCGAGAACCCATCACAGCGAGATGCCCATGAACGAAACGACCATCGCCACCATCGAACTCTGCGCCCAATCCTCCAAGGACGGCACGGCCCATTTCGGCGCCATCGTGCAGGCCCTCAGCGAGGCCGGCGTGGAGGCGTATTTCGCCGACTACCGCAGCAACGCAACCACCTACTACCTGCCAGCGGCGAGACGCATGCCGTGGCCCTGCAGTCGCCCGCCACGCCCATCGCACAGGGCTTCGACGCGGCCGGTGTGCAGGCCGCCATCCGTGGCGCGCAGCGCGGCGAGGTGATGTACCCCGAGTTCCTTGAGCTCTCCCGCGCAGCGGGTTGTGTGGGCTACATGGTGTGGATCGCGGGGCAGCATGTGAGCTACTTCGGCCGCAAGGGGGAGGTGCATGGGGAGCGGTTTCCGGACGGGAAGTAAGCACAGCAGACGATCTCCTCGCAACCAGAGCACCGCAATGCACTGCGCAGCCAAGGGCCTTTCGCCATGGGCCTTGGGCCGTGCCCTGTGCATAGAATTTCGCCATGCCCCGCCCTCGCCCTCAACTCACGCCAGCGCAGCTGAAAAGCATTGCCGCCCATTCGCGTGGGCAGATCTTGAATGAGGCCAGGCAACGGGAACTCGACGCATCGCTTGCCGGCCTGCAGCGCTCCTTCGCCGAGTCCGAGGCGCGAATGAAAAAATTGCAGATGACCAACGCCTGGTGGGACCGGTATGGGCATTGGTTTGCCCGTGCCGCGCTGGTTCCCGTCGTGGTCCTGGCTGTCGGATTGATCTCCATGGTGGCCACCGGCCTCTGGAGTGGCGAAATCAACGTGATTTCCAGAAGCAGCAAAGCGATGGCGGGCCGGATAGATAGCCCCGTTGCCTACTGGCTGGCGGTTGTCCACCACTCGCTCATGGCAGCGTTTGTCACGTACGTGGCCGCCGTGGTGTTTCAGCTGTCGCGCTCCCGGATGGAACCCGAAATAAGCGCATCGGATACGGTGGAACTCTTCGAAGTCACTGCGCAGTCCAGCGATCTCCAGCCGGTGGCTGGCTCCTCAGGCATGTCGCTGCACACCTTCGATCCCGATGCACGTCACGGAGAGGCCGATCACTCCGCCGCGACGGCCTCGATCTCCAACAACCACGCCTCGTCGTAGATACCGGCGATGATGACCGTGAGCGCCGGGGCATGGCCGCCCAGCGCGCGCCGCCGCGCCTCGCCATTCTCATCGGCGTATTGCCGCGATGAGAGAAATGTGGTCACCTTCACCAGATTGGCCACGCCCATGCCCGCGGCATCGAGCTGGGCAAGGATGTTGGCCCACACCAGGTCGGCCTGCTCGGCGAAGCTCTCGGGCACCCCGCCGGCGCGGTCCACGGGAATCTGCCCGCTGATGACCAGCCAGCGCGTGGCGCCCCGCACGTCGAGCGCTTGGGAATAGCTACCAGAGGGGGGCGGTGCCTGGGACGAGTTGACGGGGGTGGATTGCATGGGTGGATATCTCCCGCTATAGCCTGGCCGCATGGGCCCGGTTCATCAGGTCCTCGACCAGCGGATGCTCTCGAAACGGATTGAGCCGCAAGCTTGACACCGGGCTGAACGCAATCTTCCGACCGAACGCAGTGGATTTGACGAAGTGAAGTGTCATGACTTCCCCGTCGGAGTCCACCTCGACCGACCGTAGATTGGTCAGCGGGATTCGCTCCGTGACCTCTCCACGACTGACCATCAGATGATCTCCACAGTCCTGCACTTCATCTGCCAGATCGGTGGAGAAGACCATGTCCAGCATCCAGAAGAATGCAATCACTCCGCACGCTTCCAGAACCAACCGCCAGGACAGTCCATCTTCCATCACACGAAAAGCACCCAGCAGCAGCAGTCCCCCCGCGATGATGAGAACTCGAACCCATTTAGAACAGGGAGACAAGGAAGAAGAAAGTTGTCTCATGAGGAAGAAAGTCGGCGCATCTAAATTTCCTCGTCCCACAAAGACAGCTCGTGGACGAGGAATGTGACGTTGTCGCCTTCCTGAAGAGACGTGTCAGGGAAATCCTCGCTAGACAGAAGAAATGTTGCCGCCCCAGCGGCGACCGCAATCACAACGTTCTCTCGAGGTTCTGTGACGAACCTTACCGATCCGACCTGGCCCACGACTTTAAAAGCGAATTGCTCATCCAATGCAACGATGAAGCCTGCGCCATTCCGTGGCGCAATGCGTTCAAATCCGGTCACACGCTCCGTCGCAAGCTCTACACACAGCGTTCGACCAAGGTATTCCGAAGCGTCATCCCCAAAAGGGACAAAGCGCGCAGCACCGCTGACCGTTGCGGACGAGAACCGGACAGGGTAGCTGGGCAGCTGCGTGAGCCCCAACGGCTTCATGGCGCTGGTGTCAATGCTTTCGATGGTAATGTCCACAGGCAAATCTTGATGGTGTTGGGGCGTGCACATTGTGCAGTGTCGTTTTCCAGCAAGCCAAGACAAATTGGCGATCGCTGCAGCGCCTACTCAACCACCGCCTCGCAAATAGTGGCCCAGAAACCCCAGCACCCGGCGCTCATACTCCCCAGGGCCGTAGGCATGCAGATCCACATGCCCAGCCCCCTCCACCCGCCAGATCTCCTTGGGCCCGGTGGCCGCCTCGAAGAGCTGCTCGGTCTCGGCCCAAGTGGTGTGCCGGTCCTGGGCGCCAGAGGCGATGAGCACGGGCGCACGCAGCCGGGCAATTCGCTCAATGGGCCGCAGGTCACTGGCCGATATCCCGGCGCGCAGCGGCAGCTGCCACAGCAAGGGCCCGGCCAGCACCGCGCCCGCAGGGCCCAGCACCGTGGTCAGCCGGTTGGTCACGGCGTCTTCGATGGTGGGGTACATGGATTCGAGCACCACGGCATCCGGCGCAGGGGAAGGCAGGGCCAGCACGGCGGCGGCGGCGCCCAGGGAGACACCGATGACGGCGATGCGTTCGCCAGGACTTTCGCGCCGCAGAAACTCAATGGCCGCCTTCACCCCTGCCGCCTCGCGCGCGCCAAAGGTGATGCGGTCGCCAGTGCTCTGGCCGTGCGCAGGCAGATCGATCAGCAGGGCGGCGTAGCCTTCGCGGCTCAGGAACCTGGCGCGGCCCAGCATCTGAGTGCGGTCTGAGCGCACGCCGTGGAGCAGCAGCACGGCGCCCCGGCCTCGCTGGCCCGGTGCAAACCAGCCAGCCACATGGCCGGCAAGGGCGGTTTCGATGCGGACCTCGCGCGCCGAAAAATCTTTCGGTGGCGGGCCTATGGCGCGGGTGGCAGGATGGCTGAGCCATTCTCCTGCGCCCAAGGCTGCACCGACGAAGCCGAGCAACAGCACCCATGCCCACAGGGCAAGTATCCCAATGCGGCGCCCAACCATCACCGGTACGAACAAGTTCTCTGGACGGGCTTCAAGTGACTCCCTCCACCGACACCTCCTCAAACCCCGGCTCCTGTGCAATGAGCCCATGGAAAAAAACCAGGCACGGATCGTCGCCGACCATCTTCGCCTTGCCCAGCACGCGCTCCTTGAGCGAGCGGTGCTTGGTCAGCGACAGCACCCATTCGTGCTTGCCGTCTTCGCTCTCATTGGCAGCGGCGCCGACCATGTAGGTGCGGCCCTCCCAGCTCACATGTGCGTACCAGCCCCAGTCCTCGGCATCTGCGTCGGTCATGTCCAGGTGGGCGGGCACGCGCGTGCGCAGCCATTCGAGCAGGGAATGGCCCCGGATGGGGTTGATGGGGTTCTCGGGCTCCCGCGAGACGTCGAAGAGCCGCGTGAGGAAGTGGATGGCAGGTTCCATGGGTATGCAGGTTGGCAGGGGGACGGGCCAGACACCAGGCCAGCCTACCACCTCGGCACGCCCCCGCAAACCGGATTTTGACCATGCCCCTCAACTCCTGCGGGGCGAAACTGCGTACCATGCCGCCTGCCAAAGAGCCGATCGATCGAGCGAGCGCGTGAGCACAACAACATCCCAGGAGACAGGCGCCACCATGCAGGCCCACCCCACCACGAGCCCGCCCCAGCCACTGGCAGCCCCGGCCTTCGATCCCCTGCGCGCGCTGAGCGCCAGCCTGCTGCAATTGGCCGCCGTGGCGCGCACCACGCCGCCGCAGGCCCTGCTGCAGGAGGCACTGGAGACCCTGCGCACCTCCCTGGTCGGGTTCGACACCGCCTGGTGGGGCGAGGTGTCGCCCGGCCATGCCGATGCGCCGCCGCGCAACTGGCTGCATGGCAGCATCGGTCTGGCCAAGGGCTTTGCCACGGAGTGGAATGCGCTGGCCATGGCCGATCTGTTCGCCCAGCAGTCCATGGACCGGCTGGGCGTGGTGCTGCGCGAGAGCGCCGACGACCTGCCGGCATTGCCGGGCGTGGCGATACCGCCGGACATCGAGGCCTTCTGCCGGCGCCATGGGCTGTACCACTGCATGGCGGTCACGGTGGCCATGCCGCGCAGCGGGCTGATGTTTTTCGTGAGCATGTACCGCGGCCCGGGCCGGCCCAATTTCACGGACCAGGAGGCGGTGCTGTTCGGCGAGTTCGTGCCGCACCTGCTGGGCCACTGGCAGCACCGGCTGGAGCAATTGCAGACAGCGCCCGCAGGCAACGGCCCGTGGGACGGCTATGCGCTGGCCGATGGCGCCGGCCAACTGCTCTTTGTGGGCCTGCGCGTGGGGCTGGCGCTGCAGGCGGCCTACCCGGACTGGTCGGGCACCGCCCTGCCCCCGGCACTGCTGGAGGCACTGCCTCCCACGCTGCCGGGCAGCCTGCTGCTGGGCCGGGCCTGCCGGCTGCGGCTGGAAGCCTGTGGGCCGCTGCTGGCGATCAGCATGCCGTCACCGCACGCCGGAAAGCCGCCGCTGGCCCCGCGCGAGCTGAGCGCGGCCACGCTGTACGCGCACGGCCATTCGTACAAGGACATTGCCGCCACGCTGGGCCTGACGCCGGCCACGGTGCGCACCTACCTGCGCAGCGCCTATGCGCAGCTGGGGGTGCGCAACAAGGTGGAACTGGTGGCCGCACTCCGGCGGCAGTAAGCCGCGCGGCTGGCCGGGTGTTTTCCCTGTCCCTCTGCATTTGCAGAGGCGTCAAAACACCCACCCGTCCCTATCGTTGCGCCCGGAGCCCCAAGGCTTCGGAAGAACCAAGCAACAACAGGAGACGCTTTCCATGCTTTCAACCCCACCGTCCGCAGGCTCGGCCCTGCTCGCGGCCACCATGGGCACCCTGGCCGCACTGGCCCTCACCGCCTGCGGCGGCAGCGACAGCAGCGCCCCCGCTGCCAGCCAGCCGCTGGCCCAGGCCTGCCCGACCTACCGCACGGCCACCCTGCCCCATGGCGCCACCATCACCCGAACCGAGCTGCGCGCGGCCGAGGGCCTGCTGCCCGAGGTGTGCATCGTGCGCGGCGAGATCGTCTCCTCGCCCCAGTCCACCATCCACTGGGCGGTGGAGCTGCCCGCGGGCACGGTGTGGAACGGCAAGACGCTGACCGTGGGCGGTGGCGCGTTCGACGGCTTCATCCCCACCGATGACCCGTGGTACCAGCACATCATCGGTGCGTCGGCCCACAGCTACGTGAAGATGAGCTCCGACTCGGGCCACCTGGCACCCGGCTTTGCCTGGGGCGCCAGCGACGTGGCGCTGCGCAACCATGCCTTCGACGCCAACCACTTCGTGCTGGAGGTGGGCACGGCCATCGCCGCCGACTTCTACGGCAAGCGCCCTGCGCGCCGCTACCACATCGGCCACTCCAACGGCGGGCGCTCGGCCCTGGCCGCCACGCAAAACTACCCCAAGGACTACGACGGCGTGGTGGCCATGGAGCCCGCCATCAGCCAGCAGGCGCACCAGACCAACTTGGGGCCCACGCTGCTGCGCCACGTCTTTTCCAAACCCGAGAACTGGCTGAGCCCTGCCAAGATCGCGCTGTACGCCAAGGCCGAGGCTGCGGCCTGCGATGGGCTTGATGGCCTCAAAGACGGCATCATCGGCAACGTGGCGGCCTGCAACTACGTGCCCACGGACCTGCTGTGCAAGGGCGCCGACAGCGACAGCTGCCTGACCGCCGGGCAGATCGAATCGGTGCGGCTGATCTATGCGCAAAAGGATGTGCCCGTGACCCTGTCGCAGGGCGCGCGCGGCTACCCCGGCTTTGGCCGCGGCGGTGCCGCCACATCCGACTGGGAGGCCTATGTGTTCGGCCCCAGTTTCGAAGCCCCCGACTCCTTCAATTACATGGCCGTTTCCGCAGCCGCACGCCTGGTCGAGGGCAACCCGGCTGCCGACCTGCTCCAGCACGACCCCACCCGCTACCAGGCGTCGTACCTGCGCCTGGCGAACCTGATCGACGCGACCAACCCCGACCTCTCGGCCTTTGCCGACAACGGTGGCAAGCTGCTGATCTGGTACGGCATGGGCGATGCCTGCGTGTCGGTGTACCGCACGGCCGAGTACCTGGACAGCGTGCGCCAGCGCCTGGGTGCCAGCAAGGTACAGGGCTTTGCCCGCATGCTGACTTCGCCCTCCAACGGCCACAACCTCGACGGCCCGGGCACCGACCCCGTGAGCATCGACCTGCTGGCCGCCATGGACGCCTGGGTGGAGCGCGGCAGCGCGCCCGACAGGCTGGTGGCCACCCGCTACGAGCCCGCCGACCCGCGCGCCGGCCAGCAGACCCCGGTGCTGCAGCGCCCGGTGTGCGAGTACCCGAAGTTCCCGCGCTATGACGGCAAGGGGGATCCGGCGAAGGCGGAGAGTTTCAGCTGCTCGGCGGTGTGATGCTGAGGGCCTGCTGCTGCACAGCACAGCACAGCAGGCCCCCCCCGCTCAAGCCGACCGGTACCCGCGTTTGCGCTCGAAAGCGGCGTAGCCATCGGCGACCTGCGGGTCGGCGTACCCCTCAACGGAATCTTCCTGGGCACCTGCACCGTCGAGCCCGGGGAGGACCGTGACCGCAGCCTGCCATTGCTCGCGCGGGGTGGGCGCAGCGATGAAGGGGGCCAGATAGGCATCCAGATGCCCTGCATTGGGATCCTCGATCTCGCGCGTAAGCGCCTGGAGGTAGGGATCCTTTCGCGTCCGAGTCCAATCGATGGACATACCCGCCCGAAAGCACAGTTCGGCATGGACCAGCAGCATGGTCCGGCCGTTGCCATCGAGAAAGGGATGGGCATAGGCGAACAGGCCCATGATGAAGCCGGGGCGGGTACGCATCTGCGTCTTGTCCTGAGCGCGGGCCAGGCCGTCCTCGACCGCGCGGCGGCAATCTCGCGGATGGCAGAAATACACGCGCCCCTTGAGAATGGCTTTCTCAGGCATCAGTTCGGCACGGTCTTTGCCGGCCCAGGGATACAGCCCCTCGAACAACAACCGATGCACGGCCAGGAAATCGTCGTAGTCGATACGGTTGCACTGGGCCAGATAGGCCAGCGCCGCCGGAAGTTGGGCTCTGAAAAGCGCATGCTCAACCGCATGGACGATGGCCAAGTCCTTTTCCGCCCCCGTGTTGCGCAGATAACCTGCGGTTTCAAAATCTCCGAACGGATCAAACATGCGACTTGAGCGCGCGGTGATGCTCCATGGCCAGTTTGACCATGTCACCGGGTGAGAGCTTGCCAGTGCGGGTGAGCGCCACCAGCAAATCATCGGTGGAATCGCTGGACACCTCGTCTCCTGCCAGGTGCGTGACAGCAGATGCCCAGCGGTCACTGAAGGTCGGCACGTAGGCAATGCCCAGGCGTTTGGCCAGCGCGATCACATAGCGAGCCGTTGGCGTGATGGCCCGCGCCTGCCGTTTCTTTTGCGCAGCCACTTGATGGCGCGCCTGCGCCTGCCGCGCATGGGCACGGTCAAGAAGGGCCTGCTCGCCCAGCGTGGCCAGCTTCGCCGGATGGGCGTACACCCCACGCCCTATGCGCTGGATCAGGCCCTTGCGGCACAGCCCGTTGAGCGCCGCAGACACCTGGCTGTCACTGCCCAGGTCCTTCACGTCCGAGCGAAGCAATAGACCGTCGCGGCGAGGACGGATCGATTGCATGATGCGGCCTTGGATTTCCATGTGGCTCATTGTAAATGAGGTCATTTTTCCTTGCACATCATGGACTTATACGCAGGTAAAGCGCCGGGCCAGAGCACTTTTTACCTCGCGGTGTTGCAGGTGCCCGGGCAGCGTATTCGGCTTCAGCGCATCATCCGCGCACTCACAGCCGGTTGGAAGGCGGCTGGCCATACCAGAAGCCGCATTGGTGGGCGGCGTGGGCATCGAAGTTCGCTGTCGAGGCGCTGTGGGTGAAGCTGGCGACGCCGCGCTGGGTGGCCGAATAGGGCTGCCACTGCGCCAGCGTCCCCTCCCCATTCGGGTTGCCGCTTCGCGCGAAGTTGGCGAAGGCCTTCGACATGGTCTGTGCCAGCTGCAGCTGCGGCGCCGTGGGGTTGGCGGTCATCTGGTCGAACCAATAGGGCACGTCCGCACCGTGGAAGGCGCCGTAGGTGATGTTCGTGTTGGGCGGCAGGCGGCCCGCGAGCGAGGATGCGTCCGTATAGGGCGCTTTCTCCGAGAACTGGTAGACATAGGCCTTGGCGGTGGCGGGCAGCGCGCTTGCGATGCGGTCGGTGTCCTGCAGGATGCCGCAGACCACGCGGTAGTCGCCGTAGGCGCGCGCCAGCGCCTGGTTGGGCGACGCGTAGGAGGCCGCTGGGTAGAGCGCCGACACGGCCGGCGGATTCGGCGAGCCCAGGAAGCCGGCGATGCCCACCGGCTCGTAGGTGGTCGGTGTGATGGGGTTCTGGCCAAAGGCCGCGCTCACGAAGAAGGTGCCCTCGTCATCGACCACGCCCGCCAGCACCGGCACCTTGTGGAAGTTGCCGCTCGCAAAAGCAGTCGAGGTCGACGTGGTGAGGAACCTGCCGTCCACGATGGGCAACCATGCGGAGAGGTTGCCCGTGCCGCCCAGCGGTGGCGGCAGTGCGCCGGCCAGGGTCGCACCCGCCGGCAGGCTGCGCAGGCAGGCGGCGACCTGGGCGCTGGTGCCGGCGCCGTTGCAATTCCATGGTGCCGTGAAGGCCATGCCCGCGGCTTCCGCCTGGGCCAGCGTGGCCTGCACCCGGCTGAAGCCCCCGCTTTGCGGCGCGGCCTTGGCGAACAGGCCTGCGGACAGGGGCGACACCATGTGGCTGTATACCGACAGGCCGCCTGCGGAGCCGCCGGTCAGCGTCACGTTGGCGGGGTCGCCGCCGAAGGCAGCAATGTTCTGCCGCACCCATGCCAGCGCGGCATTCTGGTCCATCAGGCCGTAGTTGCCCGAAGCGCGCGCGGCCGTGTCTTCGGCGCTCAGTGCAGGGTGCGCAAGGAAGCCGAGCGCGCTCAGCCGGTAGTTGATGGACACGACGATGACGTTGTGGTTCTTTGCCAGCGACGTGCCGTTGGCAAAGGCGCTGGAGCCCACGACAAAGCCCCCGCCATGGACGGCGACGATGACGGGCAGGGGCACTGCGGGCGCGGTCTCGGGGCGGTAGATGTTCAGGAACAGGCAGTCCTCGCTGCCCGTCGGCGTGAAGGCCGGCGGAGGGCCCGCCTGCAGGCACTGCGCGCCGGGCGCCTTGGCTTCGAGCACGGTACTGCGGGCCAGCGCCGGCGCCGGCGGCCTCCAGCGCAGCGCGCCGGTGGGCGGTGCCGCATAAGGCACCCCCAGGAACTGCACGACGCCATTGGCGGCCATGCCCTTCACCTCGCCCTGCTGGGTCTGCGCCACGGTGGGGTCGGCGGCGCTGCTGCCGCCCCCGCAACCTGCCAAGGCAAATGCCAGCGCCAAGGCGCCCAGCGCTGCGCCAACGAACGATCCGTTCATGAATTTGTCTCCTGCTTGTTTGTTTGCTTGTCTGTCTGTAGGGATCCGGCCTGCCATGGCATCGTTGGCCATGGCGGCTTGATGCTAGGGAGCATGGGGCGGGAGCGCCAATACCGGATAGGGATGGAATTCGGTATCTGTGGCGTATGGCCGGGCCCGGCATGCGGCCGCACGGGTGCAGAGACCCGCGCCTGGCGCGTTGCGCGCACGGCATGTGCCCAATGTGTGCATTGCTTCACGACTGGCGGCATGGATGCGCAAACCAAGGCCCTTGGGCCAAGGAACGCCAACACAATCGCGCCTGCCAAGCGCTTCACCACAATAACCAGGTTCCATTTCTTGAACAAATCCCCTGCACTCAAAGTCCTTCTCGTGGTCCTGATCGCCACGGCCATGGTCACGCTGTACGTCGGCAAACGCTGGTACGACTATGTCAGCAAGGCCAAGTCGCCTTATGAAGAAATCGGCATCGCGCTCAACTCCCGCGCGCCGGGGCCGCTCAACCGCTGGGGCTGCGCGCAGCTGCAGGAGCGGTTTGCCAAGTCCATTCCGCCGTACGGTTGCGCCGCTGGCGATGGCCGGCAGTGGAAGTGATGCGCGCCGCCGCCGAGAACCCCTTGCGCCCCCTCTTCCCTTCCTTGAAACGAGTCACCGTGTTCACCAAAATTCTGGCAGCCTCGGCTGTCCTGGCAGCCTTCACCCTGGGTGCTGCAGGCAGCGCCCACGCCCAGAGCTACAAGCTCAACCTGCCGCAGCCCGAAGACAACGACAACGTCTTGCGGGAGATCACCGTCACGCCCAAGGGCACGACGGTGATCGTGGTGGTGGGCAACACGAGCGACGAGGTCGGCGGAGGTTGCGTCTTCCCCAACCACCGCCCGGAAGCGTTCACGCTCAAGGACCTGGACACCGGGCAGGTGTTCAAGCAGCGCAGCGTGAGCGGGCTCAGGTCGTGCGAGCGCGGGATGGAAACCATCCGGCCGGGCAAGCGCAAGATCGTGAAGGTGCAGTTCGAGCCCCTGCCGGCCAGCGTGCGCCGCGTGCAGGTGGGCGAGAACGACTGCAAACAGAAAGAAAGCGACGACATGACCTACTACTGCTTTGCCGAAGTCGTGCTGAAAAACCCGAAGTAATTCGCGGTAACCGACCGCCTGCGCACGGGCACCCCGCCAGGCGGGGGGTGGGCTGCAGGCGCCCAACGGCATGGGAGCTGCCGCCCTGGCAGACCACCCCTCATTTTTCGCGGCATTCGTGGCAAATGTCACACACCAGCGCCGCCGTTCCAAGTGTTACTTCCTGGCGCAGCCACAGCGTGTGCGCGTCTAGATAATCCCCCGCCATGGAGTGAGGAAAAGGGGCGCGCTGCAAGCGTGCCCCTGGGCTCCATGGGTCGGACCGAAAACACACACACAACCAATCGCGTACCTCTATGAAAATCTCTTCTGCCCTGCGCCTGGGCCTGGCCAAATACCTGGCCTATTCGCTGCTCGCGCTGCTGTTGATCCCGCTGGCCGCCTACCTGTTCACGGGGTATGCCCAGCGCGACGAGGACACCCAGTTCGTCGCCCGCATCAGCCAGCGCATCGATGCCGAGAAGGGCATGCCCGCGGCCGAGAAGCAGGTGCAGAAAGATTTCTACCGCACCAACCCGCCGTCTACCATCTGCACCAACCAGGACCCCGAGGTGGCGGACTACCGCGAGGCCATGTGCGAGACCTATGGCGAGCTGTGGCAGTTCAACCTGGTGCGCAAGCTGTCGCTGTGGAGCATGGTGGCCGGTGTGGTGCTGCTGGTGGCCGTGCTGGCCCTCGGTGCCCTGGCCTTCGTCAACCGCAGGCTGCAGTACACCAGCTTCGTCACCGGCTGGCACCTGACCACCTGGGCCAGCGCCACCTCGCTGGTGGTGCAGGGGGCGCTGGCGGTGTGGCTGTCGTTCTGGGTGACGGCGTTCTTCATGCACAAGTACTGGCCCAAGCTCATCATCCTGGTGGGGATCCTGGTCGCGTGCGGGGTCTTCATGGCGGTGGTGGGCATCTTCAAGCGGGTGCAGCTGAACAACGGCGTGGATGGCGAGCTGCTCACCGAGGCCGACGCACCGCTGCTGTGGGAGCGCATCCGCCACATGGCCGAGCGTTTGAAGACCGAGCCGCCGCGCAACATCGTGGCCGGCATCGACGCCAACTTCTTCGTGACCGAGGCGCCGCTCACCGTGGGCAACCAGCGGCTCACCGGGCGCACGCTGTTCGTGAGCATCCCCCTGCTGCGCCTGCTCGACCAGGCAGAAGCCGATGCCGTGCTGGGCCACGAGCTGGCGCACTTGCGCGGCGGCGACACCCAGAGCAGCGCACTGCTGGGCCCCAAGATCCACCAGTACGACCATTACCGCCACGCCATGCGCGAGGGCGGCCTGACGGCCGTGTTCCTGCCCCTGATCGACCTGTACCGCACCATCTTCGAGGTGGCGCTGGCGCGCGAAAGCCGCGCGCGCGAATTCGAGGCCGACCGCACGGCCGCCAGCCTGGTCTCGCCCGGTGCGATTGCGCAGTCGCTGGTGAAGATCGCCGCCTATGCACAGTACCGCTCCAGGATCGAGAGCGAGCTCTTCGGCCACAACCGCAAGCACGACGCCGCGGCCCTGGGCATAGCCAGCTACGTGGCGCAGGGCCTGCCGCCCTATGCCGCCTCGGCCGACTTCCTCTCGGAGATGAAGACGGCCAACGTGCCTCACCCCTTCGACTCGCACCCGGCCATGCCCGAGCGCATGCGCGCGGTGGGCGTGGCCCTGGCCGAGAGCGACTACGGCGCCATCGTCGTGCGCGTGCCGGCCGCCACCTGGGCGCAGCAGATCCTCACCGCCGATGCCATCGAGCAGCGCATGTGGGGCGCCTACGAACAGGCCTTTGCGGCAGAGCACGAGCGCAGCCTGGCCTACCGCTACGAGCCCGCCACCGATGAAGAGCGCGCGCTGGTGCTGCAGTACTTTCCGCCGGTGCAGTACGCCTTGAAGGGCAGCGACACGGTGACGGTGAGCATCGAAGGCATCACCACCTCGGCCGATGGGGTGACCGTGGCCTGGGACGCCATCAAGGCGCTGGAGTTCAAGGAGAGCACCTGGGGCAATGCCCTGGTCGTCACGCACCCCGAAAAAGCCATGATCGGCGCCAAGACCAGCAAGATCAAGCTTGGCGGCCTCAAGAAGGAGAAGGACGCCTTCAACGCCACCGTGGGCCACTACTGGCAGCGCCACCAGATCATGCGGGCGCAGCAGCAGGAAGCCTGAGCCCGGCCCGCCATGCCGGGCGGGTGGCCCTCCTCAATCCGAGACCCGCACGCCCTGCACCTGCGTGCCCAGCTTCAGGTACAGCAGGCCATCCGAACCCATCCACCACGGCCCCGCCTGCGGCGGCACCTGGGCCGCGCTGCCGCTGGGCAGCACCCACTGCGGCACCAGGCGCCATGCCTGGCCGGCCAGGGTGAGGGTGAGCGCGCCTGTGCTGCTGCCCGGTTGCACCGCCAGCACCGCGCCCGGCAGCGCCGTGGTGACGATGCTGCTGGCCTGGGTGGCGTTGAGCAGCGCGGGCAGCAGCCACTGCCGTGCGCCCTGCCCTGTCTGCAGGTAGATGCGGCCTTGCTCGTCCACACCGATCTGCGGCGTGCCTGGGGCCGTTCCGCTGCCCGTCCAGTCGGGCCGCAGCACATAGGTCTGCCCGCCGGTGCGCAGCTGCAGCACGCCTTCGGCGCCGAGCTTCACCGTGGCATCGGGCAAGGCTGCTGTCACGGCATGGGCCAGGCCAGCGAGGTCGGCCACGGCGGGGGCGAGCTGCACCACCACGCCGCTGCGCACCCATCGCAGCAGGCCCAGCGGGGTGAAGCCCATGCCGTCGGGCAGGCGCGCGTCGATGGTGATGGGCTGGGTGGGCAGCAGCTGGAAGACCTGGCCGCCATCGCGCACCATGAACACGCCCGAGGGCGCCACCTCCAGCCCCTGGGCCATGTTGGCGCCCGAGAGGCGGGCGAGCGGGCCGTTCAAGCGTGCGAAGGCCTTGTTGTCCACCGTGATGGATGCCGGCAGGTTGGCAAACGCCATGGGGTCACCGGCTTGGTTGGTTTCGCCCTTGAGCGAGCCCAGGGTGATGGCGACCACGGCCCCCTGGTCGTTGACCTGCAGGCGCTCGCCAGCCTGCAGGCCCATGCTGCCCACGGCAGGCAGGCTGCCTGTGGGGGCGGTGAGCGAGCCCACCTGCACGGCCACGGCCAGCGGCTGGGCTTCGACGAGGGTGCCTGCACTGCCCGCGCTCAGCAGCACCGGCCCGGCCAGCACCATGGGCTGGCCCACGGCGCTGGAGGCCATGGAGGCCCAGCCTTCCAGCACCACCAGCACCAACACGCTTTGCCCATTGACCTCGGCAATGCGCAGCTGCGTGCCCGGTAGCGCCTGCACGGTGAGCGGCTGGCCGTTGACGATGACCTGCAGTGTGGTGGGCGTGGTGCCCGTGCCGGGCAGCACGATGGTGCCGCCGCCCGCGCCCGGGCCCACCACCACGGGCAGGGATGGGTTGGTGATGGTGGTCGTGCTGCCGGGGGTGTTGATGGTCGTCGAGGTCGGTCCGGGGTCTTCGGCGGGCGGGGCGACGACCACCGGTGCGGTGGGTGTGACGGGCGCACTGGCAGGCGATAGCGGGCTGTCGCCCAAGGCGTTGGTGGCCTTGACCGTGAAGGTGTAGGGCGTGCCGTTGGTCAAAAGCGTGATGGTGCAGGTGCGGGGCGCGGCTGCGGCCACCGTGCAGGTGCCGCTGGGGGTGCCGGTGACGGTGTAGCTGGTGATGGGGCTGCCGCCGTCGCTGGCGGGTGCTGTCCAGCTCACGGTGGCCTGGGCATTGCCAGACGTGGCTGCAGGCGCTGCAGGGGCATCGGGGGCCACCAGAACGGCGTTGATGGTCAGAGTGCCGGGCACCAGGGTGATGTCGTAGCCGCGCTGTGTGGAGTGCACGCCCGTGATATTGACCGTTTGCGCTCCCACTGCGCTGCTGGCTGCGGCAGCGACAGGGGTGCCGAGCAGGCGGGCGTCGGGGGTTGCGGGCGTGTAGGCCACGCCAAGCGCCGTGGTGGTGCCGTCCACGGTCTTGCTGCCGCTGTTGGCCGTGATCGTCAGTGAATCGGTGAACAGGCTGCGCAGCAACGGTGTGGTCTTGCCATCGTAGATCCGCCAGGCCTTGCCGGTGCCTCCAGCGTCGTCGATGTCCCAGCCCGCGGTGGTGAAGGTGGATAGGGTCTGCAGCTGGGCGCGGGTTGCCGGGGCACCGAAGCCATTGCCCACCCAGATGGCGTCCACAACGCCGCCGTTGTTGATGAGGGCACCGCCCGCGTCGGTAGTGGCGTAGAAATTATTGGTGAGGGGGCAGTTGAACAAAGAACCGACCAAGCCTCCAGCAGCGCCTATCGCTGTCACGGCACCCATGGCGTAACTGCGGTCGATGGCCCCCTCGCAGTTCCCCACCAGCCCGCCGACCAAATCAAGCTGGCCGGACACGTTTCCAATGGCGTAACTACTGCTAATGGTCCCGCTCTCGAAGTAACCTACAAGTCCACCGATCGAGTGGTCTGTACCGCTCACGTCACCCGTGGCATAACTGCGTTTGATACTGCCTGTTACAAGCCCGACGAGTCCGCCGACGAACATCCCTGTACCGGTTACATTGCCTCTGGAGTGGCTATTGCTAACTGCACAATTGGGGAAGCAGTTGCCGATGAGCCCACCAACAAAGCTTTCTCCACCCACAGCGCCCGTGCTATAGCTATCGCGGATATTGTTGCTGCCTGACGAAATGCCCGACAAGGCGCCCACGTACCAACGACCGCTGATGATCGCATTTTCCAACCCCACATTGCGCAACAGAGCACCGTTGATACGTCCGAACAGCCCTACACCATCTTCAATGGGCAGGTTGATTGCCAGGCTGGCAATGGTGTGCCCCAGGCCATCCAGGCTTCCGGAAAAAGCGGTAGAAGCATTTCCCACCGGCTCAAACCCTGCCCCTGCGTTCCACGCACTGGTGCTACTCGCATTGATGTCAGCTCCCAGCACGTAATGGCGGCCCAGATTGCCTCTCATCCCCTGCAGGTCCACGCCCGTGGTGCTGCCTTGCGCACCCAGGCTGGTGATGATGGTGTGGCTGATGTCCCCACCATCGCTGCCCAGCCGCGTGGTGTACATGCTGCTGGCGCTCAGGTGAACAGGTGCGGTGGCCGAAATATTGGCAGTGTTGCCCGCCGCCACGCTGCCCTGCCCGTAGCGCATCGTCACGCTGGCCCCTGCGGCCTGGACCGGGGCCTGTATGGCGATGTCGCCATGCGAGTTGAGCTCCAGCTGGCTGGTGGCAGCCAGCGTCAGCGCGGCCTTGACGGCCAGTGTAGGGTCTGCCGTGTGGGTAAGCACCTTCACAACGCTGGCCGCAACGAGCTTGCCGTTGACCTCTGCCGCCGACACCACCGAGCCGGCGGCCGTAGGTGTCCAGGTGTTGTTGCCGGCACCGCCCCAACTGCCCCCGCTGCTGGCACCCACGTCCGCAATGTTGGTGGCATGCGCCGCTGCAGCCCCCAGCATCAACGGCAGTGCCAGTGCAGCCCGGCACAGGGTGCGGGCCAGCAGGCCCGGTGTTTGGCGAGAAGGTTTCATGGCAGCGGGTACTCGGGAAAAGCGTCGGTATCGACTGCTGCGCAGGGCTTGAACGCTACACAAAAAGTAGCACCACACGCAGCCATGCCCGCATGCTAGAAGTTTCCAGCGGTTTTGTATGTCCTCTAAATAGATGACAAATGCGGTTTTTTTGAGGGGTCGTGGCACGGCCTTCACGCCCGGCCGAAGGCCTGCCGGTGACGCCCTGATCGGCCCCGCAGAGACTGGCTTCAAGGCAGCGAAGCCTGCGCGCGCGGCAGCAGAAGCAGGGCCTGGTTGCCGTTGCCACCGCTGTTGCCGTACCCGGCCAGGGTGCTGCCGGGCGTGGGGTCGGCGTTGATCACGCCCACGCAGTCGGGGCCGGCCGCGCAGCCGCCTTGCAGGATGCTGGCCTGCACGCTGGTCTTGCCGCTGTAGGTGGTGTCCAGTTGCACGCCATGCACGGAGGTGTTGCCCCAGATGACCGAGGACACCACCGCGACCTGGCCGCCGCTGCCCGCGAAGTTGAGCGAGGACAGCGCGCCGCCGTAGCCGTCAGACGCATTGCCGATCAGCGTGGACTGGCTGAGCAGGGGGCGGCTCACACCGCTGCTGCCGCTGGACACGCTGGCCAGGGCACCGCCGAAGTCGCCGGCCCAGTTGCTGCTGAAGGTGGACTGCGTGATGCGCGGGCTGCTGGTGCCGGCATTGCCGTGGCTGGCGATGGCGCCGCCGTAGCGGCCCGAGGCGTTGCCGATGAAGGTGGACTGCGCGATGGCAGGGCTGCTGGTGCCGCCCTGGCCCACGCTGGCGATGGCACCGCCGTAGCCGTCCACCGCGTTGCCGATGAAGGTGGACTGGGTGATGCCCGGGCTGCTGGCCCCACCGGCCGCGCCGAGCGAGTAGACGGCGCCGCCATCGTCGCGCGCCCAGTTGCCGCGGAAGCTGACGTTGGCGATGCTGGGGCTGCACACGCTGCCCTGGCCCGCGCCGTTGCAGTACAGGCCGCCGCCGCTGGCATGGCTGGCGCCGTCGGCACGCCCGTGCACGATGCTCAGCCCGTCGATCACCGTGTCGGCGGGCTGGTAGATGCCGGCCACCGATGCAGCCCTGGCGCCTGCGCCCAGGCCGCCGATGACCACCACGTGGTGGCTGTTGTCGGCGCTGACCACGGGCGTGCCGATGTCGCCCGACAGCACGGTGAGGCGGCTGTCGGCGCTGCGCTGGGCCAGCGCAGTCTCGGTGCCGGCAAAGCCGCCGTAGAGCTTGACGGGGCGGTTGATGGCGAATGCGATGGAGCGGTCTGCGCCCTCGGTGGGCTTGTAGGTGCCCTGCTGGATCCAGATTTCGCTGCATGCGGGCCTGGCCAGGGCCGATTGCAGCAAGGTGGCCGCGGCCCAGGTGCGGCCGTCGCCGGCCTCGGTGCCGGTGCTGCTGACGCGGCACACGGCGGCGTGGGCCGATGCCCCGGCGGTGAGCAGCAGCATGCAGCCCATGGCGGCGACGGTGCGGCGGGCGGCGAAGGTGGTGCCGACGGCGGCAATTGAACGGTGGTGTGTCATGGCGAATATCCCCAAATGAAATTGAACAGGCAGTGCATCGCCCGCCACGCCTTGTTACGCAGCTATAGAAATAAGAGCTACTGGGTAATGCAGCGGCGATGCTAGGCCTTTCGCGCGCGTTTGTATGTCCCCCAACTAGATGACATTTGCCGATTAAATTAGGCCCCGCAGGCACCGCCGCTGCGGTGTGGATCCGCAAGCAGAGTGCGGCTTTGGGCTACGGGACTACGCGGGGCCAGGCGCCTGCCGAGAGGGCTGCTGCAGGGGCAGCGACAGGCAAAAGACATTGCCTGCGCCAGCCCCGTCCTGCGCACCGCTGCCGGCAGTCCACGCGCACTGCGCACCGATGGCCTGCACGCGCGAGCGCACGTTGCCCAGCCCCTTGCCCCGGCCCGGCGTTGGGCGGCCCGGCGGCGGGGTGGTGGACGGTGGGGTGAAGGGCTGGCCATCGTCATGCACCAGCACCTGCACGCCCGTGGGGTCCGAGGTAGTGGAGATGCCGATGGACTGCGCACCGCTGTGCTTGATGATGTTGGTCAGCACCTCCTGCAGGATGCGCAGCACGTGCAGGGCGCTCTTGGGGTCGAGCCATTCCAGCGCGGGCACGTCCTGCACGCCCCAGCGCAGCGTGAGGCCTGCGGCCTGCAGGCGCGGCCCCAGCCGAAAGCGCAGCGCCGCCAGCAGGCTGAGCAGGTCAGCGCCGGTGTGGTCCAGCGAGTCGATGGAGAGCTTGAGGTCGTCGATGCACTCCTTGAGCACACGCGCCATGTCGCCCTCGTGCAGGCGCCCGCCTTCGGCCATGCGCAGCGCGCTGATCAGCGACGAGCCGATGCCGTCGTGCATGTCCTGCATCATGCGCTGGCGCTCTGCATCCAGTGCGCGCTGGCGCTCCAGCTGGTTCACTTGCGCGTAGGTGGCGGCCAGTTGGGCCTCGCGCTCGGCCAGGCGGCTTTCCAGCCCGGCGTTCAGCGTCTCGACCTCGCGCAGCGCGCCGGTGTAGCGCAGGAACACGATGACCAGGAAGATAGCGAACACGCCGATGGAGGCGTAGGGCCCCAGGTACAGCCCTTCGATGGACACGCGGTAGCTGGCCATCAGCGTGTCGTAGATGGATGCGGGCACCGTGAGCGAGACCCACAGGCTGAGCACCATGGCCCAGGGCGAGCGGTTGACCCACGACGCCCACATGCCCGAGGCCGCCACGATCAGCGTGACGCCGACGATGCACAGGTAGATGACGGGCAGCACCGTCTCCACCTTGAGCGGCAGCCACGGCAGCGTGACCACCGAAACGGCGGTGACGAGGGCGATGATGGTGCGCTCCACCCGCGGCATGCGCAGCCCATGCACCCGCACCGTGAAGAGGAACACGCACACCAGCGACCAGCCCAGGGAGTTGGCCGTGAGCCAGCCGAACCAGTCGTCGGAAATCGGCAGCGGCACGTCGCCCATGGTGAACTGCACCATGCGCAGCGCGTTGGTGACCGAGGTGGCGAAGAAAAGCACGTACATTACCTCGCTGCGGCGCACGCACCACACGGCAAAGGCAAAGATGCCGATGACCACGAAGGCGCCCGCCGCCATGGCGGTGAAGTCGGCCTGCAGCCAGCTGCGCACCTGGTAGCGCCACAGCAGCTCGCCCTCGCCGCCCACCCAGGCGGTGGAAATGGCCCCACCCACACCCTGCTGGCTGGCCATGCGCACCAGCACCGTGGCCGGAGCGGGCGCACCCTGCGCATCGGCCAGCGGCACCCACAGGGGCCGGTTGAAGCTGTTCCACACCCGGCTGCCGCGCGAGCGGTGTACGAGCTGGCCATCGGCATACACGGCGATGCCGCCGATGGTCTGCCAGCGCGGCAGGTACAGGAAGGTGCCGTCGACCGGCGCGGCGCCGGCAGGCACCTGCAGCCGGTACCACACCACCTGGGGCAGCGCGGTCGCCGTGTCGCTCGATTCGGCCATGCTGCGCGGGCGGCTGTGGGGCAAGGCCACGTCCTCCCAGGGCACGCTGCCGTGGAGCACCTCGGGCGGCGGCGCGGCGGGCGCCTGCCAGCCGGCACCCGCAGGCTCGGGCCAGAAGCCGGCCTGCCTGAGGTGGCTGGCGCCAGCGCCCTCCTCGGCTGCGGGCTGTTGTGCCTGCGCGCCCGCAACCGCCATGGCCACGAATGCGGCCGAAGCCAGCCAGAGCAGCACCAGCCAGCGCAGGGAGGGGGAAGGCGAGTGCCGGCGAGAGGACAGCCGGCGCATCCGTGTGTCAGTCGGCCAGAAGGCCATGGCGGCGCGCAACGTCGATGGCGCCGGCCCGCGAACGGACCTGCAGCTTGGCGTAGATGCGCCGCACGAAGGTGCGCACGGTGGAGGTGGAGACACCGAGCGTGGCGGCCGCCTCTTCCGTGTTGAAGCCCTTGCTCACCAGCTGCAGCACGGCGCGCTCGCGCACCGACAAGGCCACCTCGTGCGATGGCAGGCCGGGCTCGCCCAGTGCCTGCGCGCCCGCCCTGGCATCGGCCGCAGGGGCCGCCTGTGCCACCAGCGAGGGCGGCAGCGGCAGCACCATCGCCCGCGCCAGGATCTTGCGCGCCACCATGGGGCTGATGGGGCTGCCCCCGGCATGCACGCTGCGGATCTCATCGACCAGGCCCGGCGCACTGCTGTCCTTGAGCAGGTAGCCCGTGGCACCCGCCTCGATGGAGGGCAGCACGTGCGCCTCGTCACCGAAGATGGTGCTGACCAGCACGTTACAGTCCGGCCACCGGACACGCGCGGCGACGATCACGTCCAGGCCCGAGCCATCGGGCAGGCCCAGGTCTACCAGCAGCACGTCCACCGCGTGCAGGGGCAGCAGTGCGAGCGCCTCGGCCCGGTTGGTGGCCACCAGCACCAGCTCCATGTCGGGCTGGGCCGTGATGTGCTCGGCAAAGGCTTCGCGTTCTTCGGGCTCGTCTTCCACGACGCCCACGCGGATGCGGTGGCCCTCCCCCTGGCCATGGCCATGGCCAGCAGGGGGCGCAGGCGCCTCAAGGACGCCCGTGGAGGAATTACTGAATGGAGCCACGCGGCGGATTATGACGAGGTGCGGGCCGCTTGTACCTCATTCAATTGCATTAGGGACCCTCTGCACAAATCCCTGCGGCCGTTGGCAGCGCGGACTCGGGCGGTCCGCTGCGTTGCTTCTCTTGCCAATAGCCCTGCTATTGGCTGCAAGAAGACGCCTTGCGGCCCATCCCGATCCGCACTACCACCGATCCGCGAGGTTTATGCAGAGGGTCCCTTGGCGCCATCACAAAGAGGGGCGGACTGGACCGGCGCCTCACTCCAAAAGGCCGCCCGCTGCACGCGCCCGCCGCCTCCCCCACCAGATCACCACCCCCGTCACGCTGAGCAGCGCCACGCCCAGGCCCAGCACGGTGACCAGGATGCGCCCCGGCACGCCCGCGATGCGGCCCGAGTGCAGCGGGAACTGCAGGCGCATGAAAAAATCTCCTGCACTACCCTCGCCAGGAACGCGCTGGCCGACCAGGGCACCGGTGGCACCATCGAAGTACAGGCGCGGCGGGCCCAGGCCGGGGCGGCTGATTCCGGGCACATAGAAGTCCACACCGTAGAGGTCGAAGGCCGGACGGTAGGTGAGAAAGCCCGGCGGGTCGGCCCAGCCGCGGCGCAGGCCTTCGGCCCGGGCCCGCTCGACGATGTCGGCCCGATCCACCTGCGGTGGCGCCTGCCGCGCAGGCGGGCGGCGCGGGCGCTCGTCGAAGGGGCTCGCGCTGGTGCGCGAGAAGACATTGACCACGGGCTCCATGACCTCGTCGTGCAGGTTCATCGCCACCGAGGTGACGGCCAGGATGAGCATGAGCACCCAGGACCACACGCCGCCGGAGCGGTGCAGGTCGAAATTGACCGTGCGCGCACCGCGTGACCAGCGAAAGGCGAAGGACTTGCGCCACGCCCGCCAGCGCGGAAAGGCCAGCCACAGCGCGATGAAGCAGTCCACCACCCAGAGCATGGCCACCGCGCCCAGGAACCACACGGCCCAGTCCACGCCCCAGGCGCGCGGCAGGAACAGGGTGTGGTGCAGCTTGTACATGAAGGGCACGACGTTCTCGCGCGCCAGGGACGCCTGGCCCCAGGTGCGCGTGCCCTGCACCTGGGCTGTGGCGGGGTGTACGGCCATCTGGTCGAAGCCGAGCACGTGGGGCTTGCCGGTGGTGGCATCCACGCGCGGCACCACCATCATCACCAGGGTCTGGCCCGGTGCGGCGGCCAGGGGCATGAAGCTGACCTGCAGCGTCGGGTGAGCGGCCTCCACGCGGCGTGCGACCTCGGTGGCGGGCAGCAGGGACGCATCCGACGGCGCGGCGTAGTGAAAGCCCGGGTTGAGCCAGCGGTCGAGCTCGTGCTCCCACGCGATGATGGAGCCCGTGAGCCCGGCCACGGCAAGGAACACGGCCATGAACAGGCCGGCCCAGCGGTGCAGGAGTACCAGCAGCTTGCGCATACCCGGCCTACCCGCACACACCCATGATGCAGCAGTGCTTCACGGTGAAGGCGGCACCCTCTTTGCCAACGTCAGAACCGGTATGCAGCTGCAACCTTGACCTCGCGCCCGAAGCCCAGCGCACAGAACTCCGCGCCGCCGCGGAAGGTGTTGCACTGCGTGCGGTAGCGCTTGTCGGCCAGGTTGCTCACGTTGAGCGACATGCGCCAGGCGCCCACGTCGTAGGCGGCCATGGCGTCGAACAGGGTGTAGCCGTCGTTGGTGGGGATGGGGCCGGCGGCCACGCGCAGCTCGCCCACCGTGGCGCTGATGTGGCGCACGCCCAGGCCCAGCTCCAGGGGACCGCGCTGGTACTTGCCCCACAGCGATGCCACATGCTCGGGCGTGGCGCCGGGGCGCTCGCCGACTTCGAGCGCATTGTTGCTGCGCGTGACCTTGGCATTGAGGTAGGTGTAGGCACCGATGACCGAGAAGCCGCCGCCCACGTCGCCCGAGCCCTGCAGCTCCAGCCCGCGGCTGCGCACCTCGCCGGTCTGCACGTCGAAGCGCGGGTTGATGGTGGAGGGTGTTCGCACGTTGCGCTTGCGCAGGTCGAACACGGCGGCGCTCAGCGTGTAGCCAGCGCCCTGCGGTGCGTAGCGCACGCCCACCTCGGCCTGGCGCGCGGTCTCGGGCTCGTAGGGCGTGCCATTGGCGTCCACCGCCGTCACGGTGGTCAGCGGTGGCTGGAAGGCAGTGTTGAAGCTCACGTAGGGCGCCAGGCCGTTCGGTGCCAGGTAGATGGCACCCGCACGGCCGGTGAAGGCGTTGTCGCGCCGGTCCACCACGGTGGTGGCAAAAGGGGCGTCGCCGGTCAGGCGCGCGTCGTACTTGGTGTCGATGCGGGCCGTGTCGTAGCGGCCGCCCAGGCTGAAGACCCAGCGCTCGCCCAGTTTGATCTGGTCCTGCAGGTACAGGCCCACCTGGGTGGTGCGCGCCAGGGCGCGGTCGCTCAGGTAGTTGTTGCCCCAGTCGGGCTGCACGTACACGGGGTTGACCAGGTCGATGGGGGCCACGGTGCCATTGAGCGAGTGGATGCGCCAGTCGAGCCTGGAGTGGTAGTAGTCGAGCCCGGCCAGCAGCTGGTGCGAGACCTCGCCGCTTTTCAGGCGCGCCTCGACATGGGTGTCGATCACCAGGGTTTTTTCGGCGTCGGGCCGCACCATGGCCAGGCGGGCCATGCTGCGCTGGTCGGCCATGAGGCCGCGGTTGCGCATCTCCAGGCGGTGGTTGCTGCCGTCGAGGTAGCGCAGGTTGTGGCGCACGGTCAAGGTGTCGCTGAACGCATGCTCCAGCAGGTAGCCCAGCGAGTACGCGCGTTTGTGGTGGCCCGATCCGGGGCCGTTGACGTTGATGCTTTCGCTGGCCGCGCCGAACGGTGTGTTGCGGTAGTAGGGAATGATGTAGCCCGTGTCATCCTCCTGGTGGTGGGCCAGCAGCGTGAGCGTGGTGCGCTCGCCCTGCAGGGTGATGGCCGGGGCCACGTAGGTGCGGTCGTTGCGCAGGTCATCCCATTGCGTGCCGGCCTCGCGCTTGAGCACGGTGAGGCGGCCGAGCACGGTGCCCTGTTCGTTGAGCGCACCACCGATGTCGGCCGTGGCCTGGCGCCGGTCATGGCTGCCCAGCTCCAGCCCCACCTCGCGCTGCATGCCGGCGCGCGGGCGCTTGGTCACGGCGTTGATCAGGCCACCCGGGGCCGACTGGCCGTAGAGCACCGAGGCCGGGCCGTGCACCACCTCCAGCCGCTCCAGGCCATAGGGCTCCAGGTTGGTCATGAAGCCGTTGTGGATGAGGCGCATGCCATCGCGGTACAGGCCGGTGCCGGTGAGGTAGAAGCCGCGCACGGAGACGTCGTCGTCGGTGATGCCGTAGTCCGCCGGGCGCACGCCTGCGCTGTAGCGCACGGCCTCGGCCACGCTGGAAATGGCCTGGTCGCGGATCTGCGCGGCGCCGATGGTGGAGACCTGCTGCGGGGTTTCGAGCACCGGCACGTCCATCTTGGTAGCGCTCGCGCCGCGCGTGGCGCGGTAGCCCTCCACCGGGCCCCAGGCGGCCTCGCGCTCGGCCGTCACGCGCACGGCTGGCAGTTGGGTGTCGGTGGACGATGACGAGGTGCGCCCCGCCGCCGGCGTGGGCGCAGGCGCGCCGCGGCGCAGCGTGTAGCCGCCACCGCTGCGCGGCACGGCTTCGAGCCCGCTGCCGGCCAGCAGGCGCGCAAAGCCGTCTTCCACCGCCGCCACGCTGCCCTGCAAGCCGGTGCTGCGCAGGCCTTCGGTCAGCGCGGGCTCGAACGACAGGGTGACGCCGGCTGCGCCCGCAAAGCGCGAGAGCACCGGGCCGAGCGGGCCGGGCTGGATGTCATAGGCGCGTTGGGCTGGCGCGGTGGGCGCGGCGCCTTGGGCCCAGGCCGTGGATGCGGCCCCTGTGGCAGCAGCCGCGATGGCGATCCCCATGCACAGCGCGTGCGCGGCGCGGGCCAGCGGCGTGGCTCTGGTGGTCAGGGCGGAATCATCCTGGTGCAGCGGCGTGCTGCGCAACATAACGGGCGCCATGCGCGTTCTCCTCGGGTTGGCATCGGTTGGTGGTTGACACAGGGGAGCGAGGCAGACCGCCCACGGGTGGGTGGGGCTGACGCATCAGCCGGTCAACCTGCTCCTTCCGATACCTGCCGGATGGCCGCAGAAAAAGGGACACGGTTGGGGAAGAAATTTTTGCGGCGCGCGCGCATGGCAATTCGGTGCAGCCGGGCGTGCCGGGCGTGCCGGGCGTGCCGGGCGCCAGGGGTGACTCGCCTGTGTCTCCGTGGGTGGGCGCTGCTGCGCCCTGCTCTGCCCGAGCCCGATCCTCTCAGGCCATGGCCATGGCGGGCTGGCGGGCGGGCTGTTGTTGGTGCTGTGGCTGCTGCTGCATCAGTTGCTCATCGACCCAGCAGCCGTATTCGGCCGAGGCCTGCACCGGCTGCACCACCAACTGGGGCAGTGTGTAGGGGTGCTGTTTGCGCAGCAGGGCCATCAGCGCGGGCATGGCGCTCGCGGCAGTCTTGCAGGCCAC
Source organism: Acidovorax sp. AC410 (assembly GCF_979253235.1). Taxonomy (NCBI): domain Bacteria; kingdom Pseudomonadati; phylum Pseudomonadota; class Betaproteobacteria; order Burkholderiales; family Comamonadaceae; genus Acidovorax; species Acidovorax sp. AC410. The sequence continues at coordinate 5,148,496 of NZ_CEEDCG010000001.1, read as the reverse complement.
GCGCAGTTCGCGGCATTCCTCCAGGGCGCCTTCCCAGTGGAAGTAGGCGGTGATGGGTTCCACCTGCACGCAGGCGGCAAGGCGGGCGTGCAGCACCGCGTGGGCGAGGCGTTTGGCTTCGGCTTCGGTGGCGACCGTGGTCGTGACCATGAGGATTTCGCGAAGGGCTGGTGCTGCGGCTGGCGCGGCGGCTGCGGGGCTCGGAATGGTCATCATGCTGGTCTCCCGAAGGGGGTGTGACGGAGCTGGGTCGGGCAGTCTGCCACAGGTGGGGGGCCAGGTCCAGTGGGCTGGTCCTGGTCCTGGGGCGATGGTTGCTGCGTGCTTTGGGTGAGGGCGGGGGCCGGGGTGTGCGCCCGGCGGCGCACCTACCTTCTTTTGCTTCGTCAAAAGAAGGTAGGCCAAGAAAAGACGACCCCGCTGCCCGTGTCCCCCATCGCCCTGTCGGGCGCTCGGGGCAACCTGCGATGCTCGGACCTGGGGTGATGCCGAAGAACTCCCTGCGCTGCCTCTGCGAGGCAGCTCCGGTCAAACAGCTTCGGCGAGCCAGATGACGAGGCGCGTGTCCTTCGGCACGCGCTCACCCCAGGCCCTGCGCTTCTCGGCACGGTCAGAAGGGGGTGGGAGCGGGCTCCACTCGGGCCATTGCTTCGCTCGGCCCCAACTGCCTCGCTGCGCTTGGCCTGGGCAGGGAGATCGCGCCCAGGATGTCGGCAGCGCGCATACCGCGCGTCCCCGACCCCAGGCGCAGCTGCGCAGCAGCAGCCGAGTGGTACCCGCTCCCCACCCCTGCTGGCTGCGCCGAGAAGCGCAGGGGCTGGGGTGGGCGTGTGTGCCGCAGGACACACACGCTTCGTGAACTGACTTGCCGATGCTGTCTGAGCGGAGTTCGAAGAACGCAGCGAGTTCATCGGCACCACCCCAGGACCGAGCATCGCAGGTTGCCCCCGTTCGCCCGACAGGGCGAACGGGGGACGCAGACTGGGGGCCGCCTTCTCTTTGGTGACTTTCTCTTGGCGGCCAAGAGAAAGTTACTGCGCCGCCGGGCGCACATCCCGGCCTCCGCCCTCAACCCAGGCACGCAACCAAAACAGACAACGAAAAACCCGTCACAACCAACCGAGGCGATCCCTCATAAACGCCCACTCGCCTGCGCCAGGATGAAGTCCTTGACCAACACCATGGAGGCGTCTTCCAGCAGCGCGCTGCGACACCACAGGTAGATGTCGCGCGGAGGCGGCACCACCGCGACCGGCAGGGCCAGTTCGACCAGGCCGTAGAAGGGCGCCAAAAATCCCAGCGGATAGCGCGGCAGCACCGACAGGTGGCGTCCCTTGGACAGGATCTCCAGCACCATGTGGGCATCGCCCATCACGGTGACCTCGGTATGGCGGGCTTCGACACCTGCCTGGCGCAGCATGTCGCGCACGGGCGCATCGAACGGGGACGCCGTGCCCATGCCCAGCCAGTCCACATCGCCGCCCGCGGCCAGCACGCCCGTGCGTGCCAGCGGGTGCGCCTGGCCGCAGAAGACGCCCACCGTGTCGTGCACCAGCAAGAAGCGCTCGATGCCCGCAGGCGGCTTGTCCAGCCAAGAGGGGGCGATCACCAGCTCGTGCCGGCCATCCACCAACTGGTCCACCAGCAGGTGCGGGCGGTCGCTCTGCACCGAGAAGGCACGGCCCGGCGCCACGGCGGCCAGCCCGGCCACCAGGCCTGGCACCAGCGCGGCCCCCACCAGCGGCCCCGTGCCCAGCCGGATGGTGTTGCGAAACCCGCCGCGGTGGCGGGCGCAGGCCTCCTCGGCATCGCGCACGCTGCGCGCGATGGCCCGGCCTTCGCGCGCCAGCACCTCACCCAGCGCGGTGCTGCGCACACCGAAGCGGCTGCGCTCGAACAGCTGGCCGCCCGCGCGCGACTCCAGGGCCTGCATGTTGTGCGTGAGCGTGGGCTGCGTCAGGTGCAGCACCTGGCTGGCCTTGCTGATGGAGCCGCATTCCAGGATGGCGGACAGTTGCAGCAGATGCCGGGGGTCCATAGATTTATTTAAGTTGAAACACCCAAATTTCAATTTTACAAAGAATGGAGGTGCCGCTAACGTGCAGGACATGCAACCCAACATCATCTACATCGTGGCGGACGACCTGGGCTTTGCCGACCTGGGCTGCTACGGCGGGCGCCAGGCGCAGTTCGGCGCGGTGTCGCCCCACATCGACGCCCTGGCCGCTGGCGGGCTACGCCTGACGCAGGGCTACGCCAACTCGCCCGTGTGCTCGCCCACGCGCGTGGCCCTGGCCACCATGCGCTACCAGTACCGCGTGCGCGCCGGCATGGAGGAGCCCATCAACAGCCGCAGCAAGGGCAGCACCGTGCTGGGCCTGCCGCCCGAGCTGCCCACCCTGCCCTCGCTGCTGCGCGAGGCGGGCTATGCGACGGCCCTCATCGGCAAATGGCACCTGGGCTACCCGCCGAGCTTTGGCCCGCTGCGCTCGGGCTACGACGCGTTCTATGGCGTGATGGCCGGTGGTGTGGACTATTTCAGCCACTGCGCCGGGCGGGGTGACCACGACCTGTACCTGGGCGAGGAGGAGCACCAAGAACCGGGCTACCTCACGGACCTGCTGTCGGACCGGGCCGTTGGCCATGTGGGCCGCATGGCCGAGGGCGCGCGGGCGGGCAAGCCCTTCTTTCTGAGCCTGCACTACACGGCGCCCCACTGGCCGTGGGAAACGCGCGACGACGCGGCCGTGGCGGCGCAGGTCAAGGACAACCTGTTCCACCTGCACGGCGGCAATGTGGAGACCTACCGCCGCATGATCCACCACATGGACGAAGGCATTGGCAGGCTGGTGGCCACGCTGAGCACCGAGGGCCTGCTGGAGAACACGCTCATCGTCTTCACCAGCGACAACGGGGGCGAGCGCTTTTCGGACAACTGGCCGCTGGTGGGCGGCAAGATGGACCTGACCGAGGGCGGCATCCGCGTGCCGTGGATCGCCCACTGGCCGGCCGTGATCGCACCGGGCGGCACCAGCGCGCAGCAGTGCATGGGCATGGACTGGTCTGCCACCCTGCTGGAGCTGGGCGGCGGCATGCCGCACCCGCAGTACCCGCTGGACGGCGTCTCGCTGGCCCGCATCCTGCGCGACCCGGCGGACACGTTCGAGCGGCCGCTGTACTGGCGCATGAACCACCGCACCCAGCGCGCCCTGCGCCGGGGGCCGTGGAAGTACCTGAAGGTGGACGAACACGAGTACCTGTTCCACCTGGAGAACGATGCGCGCGAGCGCGCCAACCTGGCCCGGCACGAGCCCGCGCGCTTTGCGCAGATGCGCGACGACTGGCTGGCATGGAATGCCTCCATCCCCGAGATACCGGCCGATGCCACCGTGAGCCTGGGCTATTCGGCCAAGGACATGCCGCAGAGATAGATAGGCAGGCGCGCAGACAGACAAAAACCGAGACAGCCCTCAGAACAATACCCAAGGAGACAAGACCATGACCCTCACCCATCCATGCCTGCAGCGTGGCACCCGGCACAGTGCACTGCGCCCTGCTGCCCTGGCAGCAGCGTCGCTGCTTGCCTTGCAACTGGCTGCGCCCGCCCATGCGCAGGACACGGCCAAAACCGCCTGGCCCAGCCGCCCCGTGACCCTGGTCGTGGGCACGCCGCCCGGCGGCGCCATCGACGCCTATGCACGCGCGCTGGCCCACGAGCTGGGCAAGGTGACGGGCGGCACCTTCATCGTGGACTACAAGCCCGGCGCCAACGGCAACATCAGCGCCGAATACGTGCAGAAGGCCGCGCCCGACGGGCACACGCTGTGGATCGGCACGCAGGCCATGGTGACGATCAACCCCAGTGCCTACACCAGCCTGCGCTGGAAGCCGGCGGACTTTCGCCCCATCGCCAAGGGCGTGGAGGCGCCGCTGGTGCTGGTGGCCCACCCCTCGGTGCCGGCGCGCAGCTTTGCCGACCTGGTGAAGTGGACGGCGGCCAACCCGGGCAAGGTGTCGTACGGCTCGTACAGCCCGGGAACGCCCTCGCACTTTCTGGGCTTTCAGATGAACGAGCGTTTCAAGACCGACATGGCGCACATTCCGTACAAGGGCTCGGCCCCGCAGGTGGTGGACCTGGTGGGCGGCCAGGTGCCGCTGGGCTTTGCGCAGATGCAGACCGCGTTGCCCCAGGTGCAGGCCGGCAAGCTCAACGCGCTGGCCGTGACCAGCCCCGAGCGCTCGCGCCACCTGCCCCAGGTGCCCACGCTGGCCGAGCTGGGCTACAAGGACCTGAACACCACCATCTGGTTCGGCCTGCTGGCCGCCAGCGCCGTGCCCAAGCCGGTGCTGGACGCCATCGAGGCCGCGACTGTGAAGGCGCAGTCGGCGCCGGACTACCGCAGCAAACTCGATGCGCAGGGGTTTGATGTGCCCGCCGAGCACGGTGATGCATTCGCCCGCACGATCGCTGCGGAAACGGCGCGGTGGGCGGGGCTGGTGAAGGCTACGGGGTTCAGGGCCAACGATTGATTTCGGGGTGGGCTTGGTAGATGGTGCCGCAGTCGCTTGTCGTCGATGGTGGCTGTGTGCTTTGGTTGAGGGCGGGGGCCGGGGTGTGCGCCCGGCGGCGCAGTAACTTTCTCTTGCGTCGCCAAGAGAAAGTCACCAAAGAGAAGGCGACCCCGCTGCCCGTGTCCCCACTCGCCCGTTGGGCGAGTGGGGCAGCCTGCGATGCTCGGTCCTGGGGTGACGCCGAAGAACTCCCTGCGCTGCCTCTGCGAGGCAGCTCCGGTCAAACAGCTTCGGCGAGCCAGACAACGAGGCGCGTGTCCTTCGGCACGCGCTCACCCCAGGCCCTGCGCTTCTCGGCACGGTCAGAAGGGGGTGGGAGAGGGCTCCACTCGGGCCATTGCTTCGCTCGGCCCGGTGTGCCTTCGCTGCGCTCGGCCTGGGCAGGGCCTTCATGCCCAACCGTCGGCAGCGCGCAGCGCGACCCGACCCCAGGCGCAGCTGCGCAGCAGCAGCCGTTCGGACCCCGCTCCCCACCCCTGCTGGCTGCGCCGAGAAGCGCAGGGGCTGGGGTGGGTGCGTGTGCCGCAGGACACACGCACTTCGTGGTCTAGCTCGTCGCGGATGTTTGAGCGGAGTTCGAAGAACGCAGCGAGTTCCGCGACGCCACCCCAGGCCCGAGCATCGCAGGTTGCCCCCATCGTCCACCGGGCGATGGGGGACGCAGACTGGGGGTCGCCTTCTCTTTGGTGACTTTCTCTTGGCGACGCAAGAGAAAGTTACTGCGCCGCCGGGCGCACATCCCGGCCTCCGCCCTCAGCAAAAGAGCCGAAGCAACCATCACCATCACTCCCGCCGCCTCGCCCAGCATGGCATGGCATGGCATCAAAGCATCAGACCGGCACCAGCGTCACCCAGTACCTGGTGCGCGTAACCACCTGCACCGGCAACGTCTCACGCAACATGGCCAGGATGTACTCCGTGTCCTGCAGCTGAAACGCCCCCGAGATGCGCAGCGCCCCCACAGCCGGATCGCAGCGCACGATGCCCGGGCGGTAGCGCGAAAGCTCGGCCGCGAAGTCGTCCAGGCGCATGCCATCGGCATACAGCGCCCCCTGCGCCCAGGCCAGGGCCTGTTCGCCCAACGCGGTGGGCGCCTGCACACCGCTGGCGGTGAAGCGACATTGCTCGCCCGCCTGGATGACCCGCTGTGGCGCGCCGTGGCGCGGGGTGACCTCTACCGCGCCTTCGGCCACGGCCAGGTGCACGGTGCCCTCATCGAGCAGGCGCACGGCAAAGCGGGTGCCCAGGGCGCGCAGCCAGCCGCCGGGCGTCTCCACACGAAAGCTGCGTGCGGCGGCATCTGCGGCGGTGGTGACCAGCACCTCGCCGGCACGCAGGCGCAGCAGGCGCTCGTTCGCACCAAAGGCCACGTCGAGCGCGCTGGCGGTGTTGAGCAGCACCTGCGAGCCATCGGCCAGCGTCACGCTGCGCCGCTCGCCCGTGGCGGTGCGGTGCTCGGCCGTCCACTGCTGCCAGGGCATGTGGCGCCAGCCCAGCCAGGCGGCGGGAGCCGTGGTACCCACCAGGGCCAGCACGCGCAGCGCGGCGCGGCGGTTGGTGGCGGCCGTGCGCTCGGCGCGGGCCAGCACCGGCAGGCCCAGGCCCGCGGGCACGGCGCCAAAGGTGCGCGACAGGCGTTCGGCGCGTAGCCAGGCCTGTTCGTTGGCGGCATGCTGCGCGCGCCACACGGCCAGGGCCCGCCAGTCGTCGACCCGGGCCTCGCCAGAGTTCAGGCGAACCAGCCACTGTGCAGCCTCGCGCAGGGCGGCGCGGCTGGGGATGTCGTCAGGGTTGGCGGAGGTGCGGCGGCCCATGGCTCACTCATTCCATGGCCAGCAGGCAGCATTCAAAGCCCTGGGCCATATAGCGCTTGACGGTGCGCTCGCTCACCTGCAGTTGCAGTGCGATCTCAGCATAGCCCAGGCCCTCCAGCTGCGACAGCAAAAACGCCTGCCGCGCCTTGGGCGCCAGGCCGTCGAGCATGGCGTCGATCTCGTGCAGGGCTTCGAGCACCAGCGCACGCTCTTCGGGCGACGCGGCCAGCGGCTCGGGCATCAGGGCCAGCGCGTCCACATAGGCCTGCTCCAGCGCACGGCGGCGCCACAGGTCGGACACCAGGCCCTTGGCGATGGTGGTCAGATACGCGCGCGGCTCGCGCAGGCCCTGCAGTGCCTGGGGGCGCAGCAGCAAGCGCACAAAGGTGTCCTGCGCCAGGTCAGCCGCCTCGTCCCTGCAGCCCAGCCGCCGCTGCAGCCAAGCGCGCAGCCAGCCGTGGTGGTGGCTGTACAGCGTGTGCGGGTCGTGGTGGTGGTGAATCAAGCCGGGGTCAGCGGTGCTCATGCGGCAGGGATGGGCGAAGAAGGGTTGGGTTGTCGCAGAAATTATAATTGAGAACAATTCTCAATCCATGACCTCGACGCCCTTGCCTGCAAAGGGATATGCCCGCAACACACTCTGCATGCCCTTCGATCTGCAACGCTATGAATCCGCCGGCTACGGCGTGGTGACCGATGCCGTGCCCGCCCACCTGCTCGCCGCCATGGGCGCATGGCTGGCCAGCGGCGAGGCGGCGGCCCGCCAATGCAGCGCCGCAGAGCAGGCACGCGATCTGGTGTACGAGAAGGACCTGCCCGATGCAGGGCGCAACGGCATCCCTGCCACCGCAGTGGACGATGCGATCTTCATCCTGGGCGACCTGTGCCGCCATGCGCCACAGTTCGGCGCCCTGCTGCAATTGCCGGTGCTGGTCGATGCATGCTCACAAGCCCTGGACAGCACGGAGCTGGTCGCGCACTTCATGAACGCCACCACCAAGCACCCGCGCTTTGGCCGTGCCATCGGCTGGCACAGGGATTTTCCGAACAGCTACCTGAGCGGCACGGATTCACGCTTTCTGCGCGTGATGGTCTGCCTGGACGGCATGGCCGAGGGTGGCGGCGCCACGCGGTTTTTGCCGGGCAGCCATCGGGTGGATGATGGGTACGCCATTGCGGAAAAGCGCGGTGGAGCGAAGCACCGGTATGCCGCACACCACGGTGTGGCGGCCGAGTGCGCGCCGGGGGATCTGGTGTTGATCCACCCCAAGGTGATCCACGGCGGGCCGGCCAATACCAGCGCCCTGCCCCGGCGCAATGTCATCGTGCAGGTGGGTATGGCGGGGATGGAGCTGGTGGGGGAGCGGGAGACGGTGACGGGGTGGGCAGTGCAAATGGCTGGGTCCATTCAAGCGGCCTGACAAGGCAGCGCCTTGCAGCCTGCCGCCATCGAGCAAGGGGCTTTCCAGGAGTTCACGGGGCCGCCCCCAAGCATCAGCCCCGGCGGCTGGTCGTTGCCGTGGCCTGGAAAGACGAGCGCATGCACGACGCGAAATGGCCGGCGTGCGTGTCGCGCGCAGCGAGCTGGGGGCGCAGCATGTAGCTGCGAAACGGGATGTCCGGCCGGAAGGCGACCGCCACCACACCGGGCAGGCGCATGGTGCGCACGACGATGGGGTTGACCAACCCCACGCCCAGGCCCTCGCTGGCCATGCGGCAGATGGTGGCCGCGTGCGAGGTCTCCAGCACCATGGTGCGGCCGTCGTCCACGAAGGCCGCGTCCCCGGCGCGGCGCGAGGCGCTGCCGCTGGGCAGTGAGATGAAGCGCTCTGCGTTCAAATCCTGCGGCTGCACGAAGCGCTTGCGCGCCAGCCGGTGGCCCGATGGCATGACGCAGACCGCGCTCTCGGTGTGGATGACCGAGGCCTTCACGCCCGGCTTGTCGGGTACGTAGCTGACAAAGCCCACATCGCAGTTCTGCGTAGCGATCCAGTTGGCGATGATCGACGACTCGCTGGTGGCCACGACGATGCGCACGCGCGGGTAGCGCTCGCTGAACAGGCGGATGGCCAGCGGCAGCACGCTCATCGATATCGATGCCGCCGCCGCCACGCGCAAGGTGCCGGCGCCCAGGTCGCGGATCGCCCGCGCGGATTCGGACACGCTGTCGAGGCCGATGAAGGCGCGCTCCACGTCCTTGAAAAGCGCCTCCGCCGCCTTGGTCGGGACGACCCGCCCGGGCGTTCTGTCGAACAGCTCGAAGCCCGCCTCGGCCTCCAGCTTGCCGATGATGCGGCTCACATTGGGCTGCGAGGTGTGCAGCTGCTGCGCCGCCACGGTCATGGAGCCTGTGAGCATGACGGCACGGAAGGTTTCGAGCTGCTTGAAGTTCATGGCAATGGTGGAGGTGGGTGCGCCGCGCAGCATACGCCGTGCACGGCGGCCCGGCAACGCGCCCGTGGCGCATTGCGGGTGGCATATCAATTTGGTATGCGCAGGGGAAAAACTGTCATTTGCCAGCATCGGCGTGGCTTTTGATACTTCGTCCACCCCAACCAGGACGGATGTATGGAATCAAAAATCAGCCGCCGGCTCAAGGAGCCGCTTGCCCCCGAAATCTGCGAGCACATCTATGGCCCGCGCCTTGCACGCGACTTCGAGCGCGTGTTCCCCAGCCTCGGCGAGGTGAACCAGGCGCACCTGCTGATGCTGCACAAGACCGGCATCATTGCACCCGAGGTGGCCAGTGCGCTGGCCCGGGGGTTGCTGCAGATGGAGGATGCGGGCCCCGCGGCGGTGGAGCTCGACCCCGCCAAGGAAGACCCCTACTTCAACTACGAGGCCCGGCTCATGGAGATCACCGGCCGCGACGTGGGCGGGCGGCTGCACACCGCGCGCAGCCGCAACGACCTGGCGGTGACGATGGACCGCATGCGGGCCCGTGCCGTGGTGCTGGACGTGATCGAGGCTCTGGGCCGCGTGCGCCGCAGCGCGCTGCGCCGGGCCGTTGAATGCGCGGACGCCGTGATGCCTGGCTACACCCACCTGCAGCCGGCGCAGCCCATCACCTTCGGCTTTTACCTCAGCGGCGTGGCACAGGCGCTGGGGCGCGACATGGAGCGTTTGCAGGGCGCGCTGGAACGCATCGACGCCTCGCCCCTGGGGGCCGGCGCACTGGCAGGCACGCGCTTTCCCATCGACCGCGAGATGACGGCCGCAGCGCTGGGCTTTGGTGCGGTGCTGCCCAACACGCTCGACGCCGTGGCATCGCGGGACTTTGCGTGGGAGGCCATGTCCGCCATGGCCATCGTCGCGCTGACCTGGGGCCGCGTGGCACAGGACCTGCACATCTGGTCCACGCCCGAGTTCGGCCTGGTGGCCTTTCCCGACCGCGTGGCCAGCACCTCGAGCATCATGCCGCAGAAGAAGAATCCGGTGGTGCTGGAGTACCTGCGCGGCAAGAGCAGCCACATCATCGGCCTGCTCACGGCCTCTCTGGTGGCGGTGAAGGGCACGAACTTCAGCCACGCCGGCGACAGCAGCCGCGAGAGCATGCGCAGCTTCTGGGAATGCACCGAAGAGACGCTGCGCTCGCTCGCGCTGTTCGGGCTGGTCATCGACAGCGTGGAGCCGCGCACCCGCACCATGCTCGAACGGGTGCGCTCGGACTTTTCGGTGGCGACCGACCTGGCCGATGGGCTGGTGGCGGAAGGTGGCCTGTCGTTCCGCGACGCCCACCACGTGGTGGGCGGCCTGGTGCGCATCGCACTGGATGCGGGCCAGCGTGCCGACGAACTCACGCCCGCCATGCTGGACCGTGCCGCCGTCGATGTGATCGGGGTTGCGCTGGGCTGGAGCGAAGACAAGCTGCGCAAGTACCTGGACCCCATCGAGAGCGTCCACGCACGGCGCAACGGCGGCCCCGCAGCAGCGGAGGTGGCCCAGGCCGCGGCGGCGCAGTCGCGCCACCTCGATGCCATCGTGGCCGAGGCTGGCGCGGTGCGCGAGCGCCTGGCCACGGTGCGCCGCCGACTGGCGCACGACGTCGCGGTGCTCGCGGGCGTTTCGGCGCACACTGTTGCCAACCCCCACGGGGCCACACCATGATGAAGAACCTTGCCAAGGCGCTGATCGCCTGCGCCGCCATCTCTGCAGCCATTTCCGGTGCCTGCCATGCCAGCAGCGCCGCAGCCGCCACCTACCCGGAGCGTCCGGTGCGGCTCGTCGTGCCCTTCGCCTCGGGCGGCACGGTGGACATTGTGGCGCGCATCCTGGCCGAACGGCTGTCGCGCACGCTGGGCCAGCAGGTCATCGTGGAGAACAAGCCGGGCGCGGGCGGCACCCTGGGGGCAGACTTCGTGGCCAAGGCGCCGCCCGATGGCCACACCCTGCTGCTGGCGGCTTCGTCGCACCAGTCGTTCCACCCGCTGCTCTACAAGCGCCTGCCGTACGACGCCCACAAGGCCTTCACGCAGGTGGCCTTGTTTGCCACGGTGCCCAATGTGCTGGTGGTGTCCAACAAGATGCCGGCGCGCAGCGTCAAGGAATTGATCGCGCAGGCCCAATCGGGCAAGCGTTCTTCATGGGCTCCTCCGGCACGGGGGGCGTGAACCACCTGCTCGGCGAGATGTTCGAGCTCAGGACCCAGGTCGCGTTCGAACATGTGCCCTACAAGGGCGCCGGCCCGGCCAACAACGACCTGCTGGGCGGACAGATCGACCTGATGTTCGTGAACCTGCCCACGGTGCTGCCACACATCCAGGGTGGCAAGCTCCGGGCGCTGGCCATCGCCGGGGCGGAGCGCTCGCCCTCGCTGCCCGGGGTGCCCACCATGGCCGAAGCGGGCGTGCCCGATTTCGTGGTGGATTCCTGGTCGGGGGTGCTCGCCCCGGCCGCCACCCCACGGGCCATCGTGGACAAGCTATCGGCCGAGATCAACCGCATCGCCCGGGACAAGGCGACGGCCGCCCTGCTGGCCGTGCAGGGCGCCGTGCCCCGGCCCGGTACCAGTGACGAGTATGCAGCCCTGGTCCGCTTCGAGACGCAGCGCTGGGCCGAGGTGATCCGCAAGGCCAACGTCACCCTGGACTGATCCCACGGTCCTCACCCCCTCCCGTTCCCCGCAATCCGCACGGCGCGCAGCGCCACCCACGCCGGGCTTTCGCAAGGAGGTCCGGCGGGCGCAGCCCTGCGGCAGCTTTTTTTGCCACCACCCAGAGACCACCATGAAGAAGAAACACGCACTCACCCCGCTGGCACTGCTGGCCACTTGCAGCCTGGCGGCAGCCCAATCCTCCGTCACCCTGTTCGGCATTGCCGATGCGGCCCTGCAGTACGGCGCGGGCAGCACCGCCAACCGCACGCAACTGGGCTCGGGCGGCAACTCCTCTTCACGCATCGGCGTGCGTGGCACGGAAGACCTGGGCGGCGGGCTGTCGGCCGGTTTCTGGCTGGAGGCCGGGCTGACGCTGGACAGCGGCACCTTCGGCACCACCAACACCAGCAACCAGGCGGCGGGCACCAGCGGCGGCGCGGGCCTGGTGTTCGGGCGCCGCTCCACCGTGAGCCTGGCGGGCACCTGGGGCGAAGTCCGCCTGGGGCGCGACTATGCCGTGCAGTACTACAACCGTTTCGAATTCGACCCGTTCGGCAACAACGGCGTGGGTTCGTCGCAGACCAATGTGGGATCGCTCGGCGGGCCAGTGTCCTCGCGGGTGTCCAACGCCATCATATACTTCCTGCCCCCAGGCCTGGGGGGCTTGTACGGCGAGCTGCAGCACTACCGGGGCGAGAACCCGGGCAACGCCGGCGCCACCGCGGACGACGGCACCGGCAGCGGCGTGCGCCTGGGCTACCGTGCGGGGCCGCTGAACCTGTCGGCCGCGCATGCGCGCACCCGGTATGCGCGCACTGCGACCACCGGGGACATCACCTCCAGCAACCTGGGCGCACGCTACGACGCCGGCCCCTTCACGGCCATGGGGGCTATTACCGCGACCAGGTGGAAACGCTGGCGGGCCTGGTGGGCCGCGGCGTACAGGTGGGCGGCGTGTACCGCGTGGGCACGGGGGAGGTGAAGGCGCAGTGGTCCCAGTACCAGACCACGGCCAGCGGCACGCCGCAGACGAAAAAGCTGTCGCTCGGCTACGTACACAGCCTCTCCAAGCGGACGGCGCTGTACGCGACCTATGCCCGTGTGCGCAACAGCGGCGGGGCCACCACCGCGCTCAATGGCGCCACCACGGCGGCCAACCAGGCATCGTCGGGCGTGGACCTGGGGGTGCGGCACACGTTCTGAGTACATGCTGTTCGCCTCGCACCGACAGCGGCACAATGCGACACCACCGCATTCCGCACCAGACCATGGCACGCTCCACGATTCCACCCAAGGCAAGGCGCCTGCTCGCAATCGCTGCGCTGGCCCTTCCCGCAAGCAGCGCCTTCGCCGCCGATATGCCCGCAGACATTCTGGAGCTGCAAACCCGCTGCGTGGCCGGCACGGCCGGCATCGACCTGGTGTTCGGGCTGCGCAACCGCAGTGAACGCACGGTCTGGGTGTCGGCCGATACGGCGCCGTGGACGCCCTCCTCTCGCAGCCTGCGCATCACGGCGGAACGCCAGGGCGCGAATGCACAGCCGCTGCAAGGGCCAACGGCGGCCGGGCCATCGGCAGCTTCCAGCGCGGTCAGGGTGATGCCCTCCGGCACTGCCGAAGGAGCGATCTCGCTGTCGCGCGCCTTCCCCGAACTGGCGCAGGCGGCACAGCAAGCCCCGGTGCGCATCCGGTGGACATGGCAGGGCTTGATGGGGGAATCGGCAATGGCCGGGGCATGGGGGCCTACCGCCAGGTTCGAAGGGGAGGCGACCGTACACGGAGGCGGGTGTTCGCAGGTGGGTGCAAGGAGGCTCTGACAAGTCCCCCATTCCACACCGACACAGGTCAGGCCGATGCGTCAATGAACGCTCGGGCGATACCCAGCACCATCCCCTGGCTTAGGCGCCCCAAGCGGTAGGCCTCGATGATGGACTGCTCAGTCCCCAGGGCGCGCAGACCTGCACCGATCTCAGTGGCCAGCATGTCCAGCAGCAATGGGTAGGCCGCAGGCTGTCCCAGGTCGTTGAGCGCGCTTGCGGTCAGAATGAGTTCACCATGCGCGGGGAACAACCGCTCCAGGCGAAAGTATATGTGTGCCCTTTCCACCCGCTCCACCGGTGTGGGATCCAGACGGTTCAGGCAGAAGCCGGCATTGATGAACCACTGGTCGCCAAAGCCTTTCTCTGCGTTGGCCAGTACTGTCGCGCCATCGCCCGGCGCAAACAGGGCATAGCGCTGCTTGGCAAAGCCTGCGCGCTTGAAGGCGCTATAGATGCCGCGTTTGTACTCGGTGCCAGTCATGGCCTTGCTTCGCGGATCGCCTCCCGCGCACGCATCAGCGCAAAGCCCAGCAGGTTCGCACCCTGCCACTGCGCGGGCTGCAGGGCGCGCGGGTCGTCGCCGGCCAGACCGATGCCCCAGACCTTGTCCACCGGGCTGGCCTCGACCAGCACGCGGTTGCCGGTGTTGAGCAGGAATTCGCCCATCGCCGGGTTCTGGGTGAACTTGGCAACGTTGCCTTCGACCACGGCGTCGAAGCCGCGCGCCTCCCAGCGCGCGTTGTCGAAGCCCGCGACCTCACGGCCCAGCTTCTTGGCGTGCGCGGGGGTCGGCGCTGCGAGGATTTTGGCCAGGGTGGCCTCGTCATCGAACAGGCGCGCCTTCTCGGCCATCATGTAGTGCTCGGCGGTGGCGTAGTGGATGCCGCCAAGCACAAACGGCGCGTCAAACCACTGGCTGAAGCAGGTCTTGCTGATGGCCCCATCCTTGCGGGGCTGGTGGCCCCAGAAGAACAGGTACTGTGGCTCCAGCCCCTGAGCGATCTGTGCGATGAGCTGTTCGGTATGGTTTTCGGGTCGCATGGTGGTGATGGAGTTGTATTTGTCATTCATGGTCAGCGCAGCAATGCCTCGTAAATCGCCAGATCCCCGGCAGAAAAGCAGCAGAACGTGACCTCCAGCCCCGCATCTCCTACCGCCGCCCTGCAGGTATCCACCGCGATCTGCGCCGCCGCCTGTGCGGGATAGTTGTAGACCCCGGTACTGATGCAGGGGAACGCGATGGAGCGCATGCCATGCTGCAGGGCCAGGGCGATGCACTCGCGGTAGCACGAAGCGAGCAGATCCGCCTCGCCCCTGCCGCCGCCATGCCACACAGGGCCAACGGTATGGATCACATGGGCAGCAGGCAGGCGAAAGCCCGGCGTCATCTTGGCCTGGCCTGTGCGGCAGCCGTTGAGTGGACGGCAGGCCTGCAACAACTCGGGGCCAGCAGCACGATGGATGGCGCCGTCCACCCCGCCACCGCCCAGCAGCGATGTGTTGGCGGCATTGACGATGGCGTCCGCCTGGAGCCGGGTGATGTCGCCCTGGACGGCGGTGAAGGTTGCCATGCTGTTGTCTTCCTCAAAAAATCGTTGACTTAGTTTATCTGTGGAACTTATGATAGTTGCACAGAAGCACTAAGTCAATATGGGTGCAACTGTGGCGGGGGCGAGCAACTCGGCCCCGAACGATGACAACAAGAACATCCACAAGAAAAAGAAGAAGGAATCATCCATGCACAACGAAAACAACAGCAAGCGCATCACCACCATCAGCAAGTTCATGAGCCTTGTGCTTCGCCACGAGCCCGCTCGCATTGGCCTCACCCTGGGCGAAGGTGGTTGGGTGCCGGTGGCCGAGCTATTGGCCGGCTGCGAGCGTGCCGGCAAGCGCATCAGCCCTGCCCTGCTGCGCGAGGTGGTGGCCAGCAACGACAAGCAGCGCTTTGCCTTCAGCGACGATGGGCTGCACATCCGCGCCAACCAGGGGCATTCGGTGCAGGTGGACCTGGGCCTGGTGCCAGAGGTGCCGCCGCCGCAGCTCTACCACGGCACGGCGTCACGGTTCCTGAAGTCCATCCTGGAACAGGGTCTGCTGCGCGGCTCGCGCCACCATGTACACCTGACGGAAAAGCGGGACGTCGCTGTGTCCGTAGGCACACGGCATGGCCTGCCCGTGGTGCTGGTGGTGGATGCCGTTCGCATGCAGCACGAAGGGCATGTGTTCTACCGCTCCGACAACGGCGTGTGGCTGACGGACCAGGTGGGCACCCAGTACCTCACGCGGCTGGAGCCCCAGGAGCAACAGCGCAAGGACAAGGCATGAAGCTGTCTACCGAATTGCACAGCGCTCAGAACGCCCTCTGGCCTGCCTCGGGCGAGCACATCCTGGCACACTTCGACGACGAGAGCATCGTGGTCTACCAGGCGTACCGGCCCGAGACGGCGCTGTATGCCCTGCAGCATGGCCGCTTTGGTGGTCCTACCTACAGCTTCAACCGCATGAGTTGGATCAAACCCAATTTTCTCTGGATGATGTACCGCTGCGGCTGGGCCACCAAGCCCGGGCAGGAGATGGTGCTGGGCCTGCGCATCCGCCGCTCATTCTTCGATCAAATAGTGGCCAGCGCGGTGGCATCGACCTGGCATTCGACCCGGCACCCCAGCCGTGAGGCCTGGAAGGCCGCAGTCGAAGCATCGGACGTGCGCCTGCAATGGGACCCTGACCACGACCCGCTGGGTGCGCCCCTGCAACGCAGGGCCGTGCAACTGGGCCTGCGCGGGCAGCCGCTCAAGGCGTTTGCCACCCACGAATTGCTTGAAGTGATCGACATGACTCCCTTCGTGCATGCACAGCGGCCATTGGCCCTGGCGCGGGAAAGTGAGATGCGCATGCCAGTAGAGCGGGTCTATGCGCCGGCGTAGACACACGCCTCGATCTCGCTCAGACACATTCGCTGGCCTGGCGGTCAACCTGCAAGAACGGCCCTTCGCCGCGTTGCTGCGGGGCTCGGAGAGATCTCCGGTGCATTCACTGCCCTCATTGCCGCCTCGCCACGATGAGGCAGCTCCACCAATGCCCTTCACTGCAGCCCCATCGGTACACTGCGCAAAGGAAGCTTACCTCTAACGGTAGGTATCGGCTGCCGCCAGCACCGCAAACAACAGCCCCGTGCGCTCTTCGATGGTGGCGATGGGAGTCTGCTGGTAGTTTCCGAAGTCGATCTCCTCGGTGATCGGGCCGTGCTCGCGAATCTCGTCGGACTGGTCCAGGATGAAGCCTGCAGCCCTTAGCTGGCCGCGCTCCACCCAGCCCACCACCTTCCAGAAGCGCGTGGGCACGCGCATGCCTTTGCGGCGCTGGGCCGGGGGTACGCCGGCCTTGAGCTCGTTGAAGAACTTGTCCTCCACATCGAAGATGGGGCCGGCAAAGTACGACACCCTGTGGCCCGCCTGCAGGTGGTCCGAGATCAGGTCTTCCAGGTCGCCCCATTCCACGTTGTTGAAGTTGCCGATCATAGGCGTGGCGTTGGTGATGACGAAGGAATGCTTGTCCGCCTGGTCGAGTTGGTCTTCGTCCTCGCCCTGCACAGCGTCCTCCCGCTTGAAGAGGTGGCCACGCTGCATGGCGTTGCTGAAGATCGCATCGTCGGGCTGGTACTTGTCGTCCATCCGCGGGTCGAAGGTCCAGGCCGGTCGCTTGGGCATCTTCCCGTCCATCACGTTCTTCCACAGCAGCTTTCCGTCCACGTTGGCTGCGGCGAAGATGGCGGTGCGGCGCCGCGCGTGCATGAAGACGCTGTAGTTGCGGTACTTCAGCTCGCGCTCGTCGCTGTCGATCAGGGTCGCGGTGGCGCGGCCCACCTCGTAGGACATGTGTGCCAGCGGGACCTCGATGCCTGCGCCCAGGAAATGGGGGTCGTAGCCAGCGGCTCCGTCAAAGAAGGCCAGAGATCGGCGAACCAGCTTTTCCTCGGTGCCGCCCGACGCGTCGGACAGCGGCTGGGGAATGCCCAGCACCGCGGTGGCCATCTGCACCGGCCCGGCCAGCGGGTCCCTGGCCACGGCGCGGACCCGGGACAGAATGGCCTGCGCATGCGCGGCATCGGCGCCCTGGGCGGCCACCTTTTCCTTGAGCGACGCAAAGATGCGGCTGATGCGCGTGCCCTCGTTCGTCTCATAGGCAATGGCCGCCCTGGAGTCTCCCTGGCGCGCGGGTGTGTTGTCGCGGCGCATGACGGTGGGCTTGCCATTCACCAGGTCGACCCTGGGCACCCCTCCCCGGTGCAGGGCGACCACGAACCATTCATCGGTGCAGACAGGTGATCCCGACGAGCCGCGCAAGGTGTCCGAGCCGTAGTACAGCGAGTTCTGGTCGGCGCTGCCTGCGATGCGGTCCTTGGGGGGCTCCATGAAATAGTTGTCGCGGATGACGATCTTCTTGCCCTGGCCCAGCGGGTGCTGGAGGATGTTGGCCGCCTGGCGCCTGTTGGGGTCGACCTTTCCCGTCTCCTCAAAAAGCCGCAGGTAGCCGAAGTCGCTCAAGGCTTCGCCTTGCCCGGTGGCTGGCGCCACGGCCACGAACGCATAGTCCAGGTCCTTGTCCGCCAGAAAAAGCTCCGCAGGATTCAGATCGAACAGCTTGGGGGTGCGGGGCTTGCCGTCCAGCCCGTCCTCGTAGTCGAACGACACAAAGGATGCCACGGCGTAGTCCACCGACTTGAGTACATGCCAATTCGTCAACAGCAGCCCGGGCGCCACCAGGAAGCCCGTGGCATCGCCCTCCTCGTCGATCACTCCACGCACGGTGATCTTGCCCACCGCACGCGCTGCGAGCAAGGCGATGTGCAGGTAGCGGATGGGGCGCAGATCGTTGTCGCCAAACGCGATCTCCTGGCCTGCGATATCGGCTGCCAGCAAAGGGGGCAGCTCGGCCGGGGGCGCATCGGGAACCGGGGGTTCGGCCAGCCGCGCCTTGAAAGCGGCATTCGCCAGCACCCCCAGGCGCTCGGACTTGGAGGTGAACTTGTGGGCATTGGTCACACCGAGCTTCAGGCGCTCCTGCACCACCTGCTCGATGGGCGCAGCAACCTGCGCCTGCTGGAAGCTCTGGAATCGCCGTGCCGCGGCTTCGAGATCTGCGAGTTGGATGCCCATACGCCCTCCTATCGGTGCGATTTTTTAACACCTCTGTATGACAACGGCATCACAAAAAATGGCAGGCCCGACGTTGGCAGCGCCGTTTTCAGCCAGCTACGGGCCCGGCATCCATCCGGCCCTGGGTCTCAGAAAGGCCCGCGCGCCGCCAGCACCAGCCCGCCGACCAGCAAGAACACCACCCACGACAGATGCCTGCCGCGCGTGAAAACCAGCGGAAAGACGGCAGACACCAGGGCGGTGATGCCGATGACCAGCAGCAGCTCGTCCCTCCCCACCGGGCCATGGCCCAGCGCAAACACCAGGTACGCCAGGGCCCACCAGGCCACCGTGGTCAGGTGCCAGGCAAAGCGCAGCGTGCCGGCCGTGAAGGCCGTGCTGCCCAGCACCTTGGGCAGGCTGTCCTCGCGCCGCAGCAGGCGCATGAGGATGTAGCGCTCGCCCAGGATGGAATGGGCCAGGCCGGTCAGCCAGATCAGGGCCGCAGCAACAGCGAGCATGGGTGATATCTCATAAGGACACGATGATAGTTACCACGCGGGTGCCAACCAAGCGCCCCGGCGACACGCCAAGCCCACATAATGCCGACGAAGAGATGCTGGCGCGCCCTGGCTGCACCGGCACGATTGCAGTAACCCAATGCAACAAGGAGGAAAGAAACCTATGAACACACAACCCGTGATCCGTCTGCGGCACGCCTGGCTGCTTTGCGTGCCGCTGATGCTGGCCACCCAGGCCGCGCAGGCGCAGGAGCAGTTCGTGGACCTGCGCTCCAACGGCGGCTACACCTCGGCCCGCCTGGCGGACGACGTGACCCAGGTGGACCTGGCCGAGCAGACCCAGGGCGCCTGCCGCTTCAACCGCACCTGGGGCTACGACCTCACCAACCGCGAGCTGTGGACCAATGGCGGCTGTGGCGGGCGCTTCAAGGTCACGCGCAGCTACGCCCAGGGCAATAACAACAACAACTCCAACAACGCAGGTGCAGCCGTTGCGGCCGTGGCCGCGATTGCGGGCATTGCGCTGCTGGCCAACCACAACAAGCATGACAACGACCGCAGGCCCGACTACCCGGACTACGGCAACGGTGGTGGCGGCGGCCGGGGCGGCGAGATCCGCGTCAACGGCAACCTGTGCCTGGACGTGAGCAAGGGCAACTTTCGGCCCGGCAACGCGCTGCAGGTGTTTGCCTGCAACGGCACGGATTCGCAGCGCTTTCGCGTAGGCCGTGGTGGCGAGATCCGCGTGCGCGACTTCTGCCTGGACGTGGAGCGCGGCGACCCGCGCGACGGCGCCCGGGTGGTGCTGTGGTCGTGCTCGGGCGCCCCCAGCCAGAGCTGGACGACGCGCGGCGGACAGATCGTGAGCCAGTTGTCGGGCAAGTGCCTGGACGTGGTGGACGGCCAGATTCGCCAAGGGCAGCCGGCCATGGTGTGGCAATGCAACCGCAGCCCCAGCCAACGCTGGTGGTGGTAGGAGCGTCTTAAAAAACTCTTCTGGCGTTGTTGCTGTGTCTTGTCGTACTACTCGTACTGCCTGCGACACAGCGCCTAGCCAGAACCGCTTCGCTGAGTTTTTTCAGCCACTCCAAAACGGCACATTCACGATCCCAGCAGAAACAGCCAAGAGGACTACCTCATGACAATATTGAACCGAGCCATTCTCCTGCTTTGCGCAGCCGCTTGCAGCCTGACCTTTGCAACGGCAGCCACCGCCCAGACTGCCGAGGCACCCGCTGCCGCCAAGCCCGCCACAGCAGCGCCCCACGCCCACAAGAAGGGCTCGGGCCGCTCCCCTGGCGAGCGCCTGCAGGCCATCTGCACGGCAGCCGACCTGGACCACGATGGCAACGTGTCGCTCGACGAGTTCCACCAGGACATCGTGCAGAGCTGGCACAGCCTGGGGCCCGATGCCAGCGGCCATGTCGTTCTGGCCGAGCTGGCCCAGGTGCCGCGCATGGGCAAGGGCCGCATCAAGCGCCTGGCCGCCACCGACAAGGATGGCGACGGCAAGCTGTCGTTCAAGGAAGTGGTGGAGGCACGCATGGCCTACTTCGACGCGGCCGATGCGGACAACAACGACCTGCTGTCGGTGCAGGAGTGCGTGGCGTTTGAGAAGAAGCGGCGGGCTGCCAAGCCCTGAGCGAAGACACCCTTCAGAATGAACGACGGGGCTTCGCGGCCCCGTTTTCTGTTGTTCCTCTTGTTTTGCCCGCCAGGCACGCGCTAGCCGCACCGCTCACAAGTACCCCTGCGCGGCCAGCAGCAACCAGAGGGCGCCCGCGCCGGACCACAGCGAAGCCGTAGCGAACAGCAGGGGGCGAATCGGCACGGGGCGCCAGAACACCAGGGCATACAGGCCGCCCACGGCAAACGGGGCGCAAGCCAGCACGGCGAGGCGCCCCCCGAAAGATTCGACCAGCGGGCGCCCCATGAACATCCACGCCAGGCCCGCGGCGCACAGCAGCAGCGCCAGGAACACCTTGGAAGCGCGCTGGCCCCGTGCCGCCCGCCTCTGGGCGGCCTGCTCCGCCCGGGCCTCCCATGCCATCCCCGCCACCGGCGACAGAATCACCATCGCCAGGCCCATGCCACCGCTGAACCAGGGCACATGGGCGGCCAGAAGGACAGCCGCCACGATCCCGGCCACCAGCGACACCAGCACGCGAGGCGCGGCAAGCATGTCCAGGAGAGGGTCGAGCAGTTCATTCATGGGGTTTCACCGGGCTACGCGTGTGGGGAATGGCAGCCGAGATTGCGCGGCAGGCAGCATCAGAAACTTTCTGCTCTGCTGTGCAGGTGAACCTCGCTGAAACGCATGTAGTGCAGGTTCCCTTGCGCTTCGAGACTGCCCGCCTCCACAAGCGCAATCACGCGCAGGGCGTAGTAGCCAACGGGTACATCGGGAAGTTCCTTGGAGAGTGCCAGCCAGGCTGTGCCGACAATGCGCGCAGACTTGCGCCACCTCCCAGCTACACAGTCGGCCAGCAATTGCGCATCAATGCGCTGTATCTGATCTGGCGTCAGGCGGTCAACGAGCTCCTGCTCCTCTGGATCGAGCAAAGTGTCGGGCTCGTCTTCTGTCGGGCTGCTCGTATCCAGCGCCGGGTACTCCAGCACCAGGGGAGCGCGCAGGGAGGAAGAACCTTGACGATGACCTGGCCATAGCTGCGAAAAGCAGAAAGCCGCTCATCGTCGTCAGGCAGCGCCTGGATCACAGGCTCCGCTTCATACAGCACGGCCAAAGCGCGCTCATAGATCTCGTACAGCGCTGCTGCCTGTTCCTGCTTCATGCGTCGTCCAGTTCCGCTTGAGTTGTTTAACCCCGCAGGGCACCTTTCCAGTGTAGTTCGGCCGAGCGATCCATTCGGAAGTGCCCAATGGCTCACCCCATCGCGTGCACCAGCCCCCACAGCACCCCCACCCCTGAAAGCAACGCGCAGGCCGCAAACGCCGTGTAGCCCCAGGGCATGGGCCGGCCGTTGCCCAGCGCCCAGAGAAAGGCGATAGGAAGCGGCGCCACGGCGACTGCGGCGGCGCCGACCCAGAGTGCACCGGCCCACCAGCCGATCAGCCCACCCCAGACTAAGCCGAGCAGGCACAGTCCGAGCGCGGCGATGGGGCGGGAGATGTTCAAGGGCTCGCCCTGCCAGGCGAAGTCCGCTGGTGTTCCGACAGGGGTGCTCACGGTCGCGGGCTTGCCTGCGGCAGTGGCCACGGCATCGGCGTGCCACAGGATGCCGATGCCGGCGGCACCCAGCACCAGCCAGATGCCCATGCCGCCCGTGAACCAGGCGACCCACTGGGTGAGCGCCACGGCAGCCATCAGGCCCAGCAACAGGGGCAGTACCAGGCGTCCGTAGCACCGGTCGGCAAGGGTGGCGACGAATCTGGCCGGCGTATCCATGGTTTGATCGGTCCTTCCTTCAACGGGAGTCGGCAGGCGCTTGCACGGGAAAAGCGCCCCGCACCAAGGTGATGGCCTGCTGCGCGCTCCGCCAGAACCCCGCATCCCGCACCGGCGCGCCCCAGGCCTCCAGGTAGCGCAGCACGGCTTCGCGTTGCAGACGGTCGCGCACGCGGCGGGCGGTGTAGGCATGCACCGACTCGAAGGGCAAGGGGTCGCCGTGCTGATAAAAATCACAGCGCGGCGAGTCCTTCATCGCGCGCACGGCGCGCTGCATGCGGTTGCCGGTGTAGGTGATGAATTCGTTGATGGGCTCTGCGTCCGACGCATTGCTGCTGCGCACGGCCGCACCGTCGTGCCCGAATCGCTTGCATGCGTACTCCAGAACGAAGTAATCACCCGAACTGACGTGAGGCATGACTGCCGTGAGCTCCGGGCTGCACGCAGGTGACCACAGCAGCAGCGGCAAGGCACCAGGGGCGGCGCTGTAGGGTTGATCGGGAAAAGCCAGCGCCACCGTTTCAGCGCGCGCAGCCACCAGGGGCGGCAGGCCGGCGAACTGGTCGATCAACGTCGCCAGCGGTGCCTGGACCACGAACAGGTTGAAAAACGGGCGCTCAAGGACGTGGGACATGGGTAGTGCGTGCATCCGTGGCGCGGGCAGCAGGGCCGCGCGCACCATGGCACAGCCACGCCCCTTGCAAGAGGCGTGGCTGGCCCTGGCGGACAGTTCAACGTGCTGCAGTTTGCTTCCACCAGTTGGGCATGGCGGCCAGCACCTCGCCGCCCGCCTTGAGGCTGTTGGCCAGCTCCAGCGCGGCGCTGCCGGGGGCCGTGGCGATCAGGTACCAGTTGCCCGTGGTGCCCAGGCGCTGGGTAACCGTCAGGCCCTTGGCCTGGGCCCAGGCGCGCACCTGGGCGTCGCTCCAGTCGGGGTTGAACTTCACGACCACGCCGCCGGGCAGCGCCATCAGCCGGCCTGCGGGGGAGTTGCCCTCGCGGTACACGGGCGAGGTGTGCGTGCCGGCAGCGCCCTTGGCCACGCTCTGGTTGGCGGGCTGCAGTTGCACCAGGGGTGCTGGGCTGGCGGCCTCGCCCACGCTGCGCGCCTGGGAG
This sequence comes from Acidovorax sp. AC410, assembly GCF_979253235.1. Taxonomy (NCBI): domain Bacteria; kingdom Pseudomonadati; phylum Pseudomonadota; class Betaproteobacteria; order Burkholderiales; family Comamonadaceae; genus Acidovorax; species Acidovorax sp. AC410. The sequence goes on along the minus strand of NZ_CEEDCG010000001.1, from coordinate 5,125,014 downwards.
CTGCTGCCCGCTTCGGGTGGGGGCGTGATGATGGCGACCAGGCTGGTGTCGAGCGTGATGGTGCGCTGGGTGTCGCCATCAAAGTAGTGGGCCGTGGTAGCGGCCAGGGCGCCGGTGGCCACCGCGCTGGCGGCCAGGGCCAGTGCGGCAAGGCGCAGAAGGGAGAACGTGGGGTGCTTCATGGTGCGAGGCCTCGGCAGGTATTCGGTGGAATGAAATGGGATGGGGTGCGGCAGGGCATGGGGCGCGGCCCTCAATAGCCATAGGCCCTGATGCTCCAGGCCGAGAGGCTGCCGGTCTCGCCCGTCCTGCCGTCGCGCACGGACAGGGTCCAGTTGCCGTCGGCGGCCTCGCCCATCAGGCGTGCGATGCCGAAGGTGAAGCCCCCTTCCAGTGCAGCGCCGCAGGTGACGGCGTTGGCCGCCGTGTCCTTGCACTCGCGCACCACCGATACCGTGCTGCGCGTGCCGGCAGGGCTGGTGAGCGTGATCTCCAGGTCGCCCACGTTGGTGTGGCTGGAGGTGAGGTTCAAGTCCACGAACTCGAGCTTGCCGATGCCGCTGCCCTGCAGGGTGAGGCTGCTGGTGGCGGCAGCGCCGTTGTCGGCAATGGCCAGGGGGCTGCCCAGCGTGGCGGCCTGGGTGGCGGTTTTCTGTGCGGGCAGCAGGGCCCAGCCTGCGGCGGCGCGCACGGCGGCCAGCGCGTCGATGGCACCGTAGCCGTACTCGTGGTTCACGTGCAGGCCGCCGCCGTTGGTGACCCAGCCGGCGTTGGCGGGGTCGGTCTTGCGCGCGGTGCGGGCGAGGATGGCGCGCACGTCGCGCCAGCCGAGCGCGGGGTTGGTCTCCAGCAGCAGCGCGGCCACGCCGGCCGCTTGCGGCGTGGCCGCCGAGGTGCCGTTCATGCAGCGCGTGTAGTTGGGGCTGCCGGTGATGTCCTGCGGCTTGTTGCCGTCGTTGTAGCCGCCCGCGCCCGACACATCGGTGGTGGTGGTCGTCTGGGTGCTGCAGAACTCGCCGCCATAGGCCGTGACCAGCAGGTTGGAGCCGGGCTCGGAGTAGGAGGAGCGCTGGCCCTGGTCGTTGAGCGCGCCAATGGCCAGCACGCCCTGGAAGTTGGCCTGGCCGTCGTAGTCCGAGCGGTCCTCGGGCGCACCGTTGCCTGCGGCCCAGGTGTAGATGGCGCCCTTGCCGCCCCGGCCCGCAGTGATGCCGGTGCGGATGGCGTCGCGCCACAGCTCGTCGGCAGGGGCCAGCAGGCCATTGCTGTCGGTGGCGCCGTAGCTGTTGGTGTAGATGTGGTTGCTGGCCAGGTCCTTGGTAACGGCATCGGCGCCGAAGGCGCCCGTGGTGGCCGACAGCAGGTTGTAGCCCACCAGGCGCGCGTTGAAGGCCACGCCCGTCACGCCCAGGTTGTTGTCGCCGATGGCCGCCGCCAGGCCGCCGCAGCTGGTGCCGTGCGAGCTGGTGGACGACGACGGGTCGCCATAGGCATTGGTGCGGTAGTCCCAGCTCTTGCCGGCCACCACGCGCAGGTCTTCGTGGAAGATGTCCAGGCCGTCGTCGATCACCGCAATCTGCACACCCGTGCCGGTGGCCAGCTGCCAGGCCTTGCCGATGTTGAGGTCTTCGCCCGCCAGGGCGGCCGGGCCGCCCGCGCCGCTCTGGCCGGTGTTCTTGAGGTGCCATTGGCGGCTGAACAGCGGGTCGTTGGGCACCAGGGCCGGCAGCGCGCCGCCCCCGCCCACGCTGACCAGCCCGCCCACCGTCACCACCACGTCGTAGAACGACTGGCTGCCCACCGTCAGCGTGGCGATGGTGAGCTGCCCGTTGGCCGGGTTGAAGCTGTCATAGCTGCGGTTGGGCCCCGTGGCGCTGAAGCCCAGCACGCTGCCCACGGTGATGACGACGTTGTCGTACTTGTTGTCGCCCACCACCAGGCTGCCGATGCGCACCTCGCTCGGGCGGTCGGGCGACCAGGTGGTGGCCGCGCTGGCCAGCCCGCAGGCGGCCAGCAAGACGGTGGCGAGCGCCAGGCGCGCAGGCCTGCGGAGGGAAGATCGTGGACGACGCATGAAAGACACCCCTGTTGGTTTTGGATCCCAGGCAACACCGAGCAAGTCCCTCGCAGGACCCGGCTTCCGTTGCCGCCTTGCGATTATCAAAACCGCTTTTGCTTTGCGCCAGTGAAATATGGCTGGGCGGTCGTCACTGGCTTCAGATCCTGCAGGCCATGGGCAGGTCGAAGGCCGGGTGGTCGGAGGACTGCGGGTTGCCAGTGTCCAGAGTTAGAAATTCGTTGAATAAATCTACCGACAATCCCCGCCATGCGTCGTTGCAAATGCTCGCCATGCGCCCGGCATGTCTGCGCTTTGCGCCTAGCTTGGCAGCGATTTCGGCAGATTTCTTTCTTCAACGAACTTCCAACTCAGGACACTAGGAGCGTGCGCGGCAGAAGGCATCGAAGCGAAACGTCCGAAAACCGAGGATCGCTGGGTAGTACCGACAAGCCCAGGGTGGCCCCTGGGCGCCGGAGGTGATACCCGGCGAGACCGGTTTGTCGGGCGTTGCAGCCGATGCTCCTTCTGCCGCGCACGCTCCTAGCCCGGGTGGGCGCCGTCGGGATCGTAGCGGGCTTGCGAGGCATGGCGTGCGGGTGCGTGGCGCGGTCAGGCGGCAGCGCTGCCGTGACCGGCGGGGACAAAGAAGGTGTCCAGCGTGGGAAAGCGGTCCGTGCCCTCGATGCAATCGAGCAGGTACAGCGCAAAGCCCGGATCACCCGTCCACAGCGAATAGCGCATCTGGCCGAACTGCGCGCGGTCGCGCTCGGTCTGACCGATGCCGTGCATGGCGAAGGCACGTGCGCGCTGCAGCCAGCAGGCGTCGCCCGTGCGCCGGTACAGCTTGAGAAAGGCATAGCCATTGCCGCCCGTGCCGTGGCACAGGTTGGAGCCCTTGCGCAGCGGCCCCGCGGCCCAGGTGGCCTCGGCGCCGGCCAGCAGCAGGTCGTCCAGCTCCGTGCCGGGAAAATCCCCCAGGCAGACCACGAAGCCCGGCGCACCGTGGCAGAACTGCATGAGCCCCGGCGCCTCGCGCAGTGGTTTGGAGCTGAGCCGTGCGCGCCAGCTGGCGCGGTCGCCATCCCACTCGGCCGTCTGGCGGATGGTGGTGGCGATGCATGCCTGCCACGCCGCCCAGTCGGCCGGCTCCAGCAGATGCCGCCCCTGCACCAGCACCGAGGCCGTGGCCACGAAGCCGTGCACCGCGTCGAGGTAGCTGGAGGTCTGGCCATACATGTCCTGCGTCCAGTAATGGCAGCAGTGCTCGTCGGACCAGTGCAACTCGGACCTCAGCTGCTGCGCCGTATCACGGTAGCGCTGGGCCCATGCGGCATCGCCCGTCTGCTGGTGCAGCCACAGCGAGGCCAGCAGCGTGCCGGGCGATCCCCACATCAGCTCGCGCGCCGGGTGCTGGCGTGTGGCGTCCACCAGCACACCCAGCCGGGCCAGGGTGTGGGCCGAGGGCGCCAGGCATTGCGCCAGCAGCTCGATGCCGGTATCGCCCATGAGGTAGCTGCCGAACGGCGCACCGCCCTCCCCCTGCCCCATGGCCGCCCGATTGGGCGCCAGCAGCGCGCGCACGTGCGGGCCGTAGTCGCGCTGCAGCTGGCAGGCGCCCCGTGCCTGCAGGCAGTGCAGCGCCCAGATCACGCCGCACGCGCCCCCATACAGCATGTACCAAGGCGCGGCGTCGCGGCTGTCGTGGGGATGGGTGGGCCACAGCCCCTGGGGAGTGAAGCGTGCCTCGGTGTCCTGCACGATGCGCTCGATGGCTTCGCGCGCGGCGGCTTCGTCCCAGGCTTGCGGGTCCAGCGGTTCGTGGCGGTCGGGTTGGTAGAGCAGCGTGGCGGACATGCGCGCAGTCTACCGGGGCACCACCCCGCTGGCGCCGGGCCGCCGCACCCCACCCCGCAGCCACTGGACAAGGAAGTACACCGCACAGGCAGCCATGCAAAGGCAGCAGGAGACCATGGACTGCAGCAGGGGCTTGCGCTGCTACCGGCAGGCGCACCACAGGCTACCTGGCGGTTACCTGCTCGCACGCCACCGCGACGCCGGACACCAAATCCTTCTGCGTGAAGACACGGGCGCCCGCGTGGTGCGTGATGACCAGAGCGCGGCCCGAAGCCCACCGTACCTGCACCACCGGCCCACCTGCAGCGCTGGTGGGCACGCCCCCCCGGTTGCTGTCGGCCGAGAAGACGCTGCCGGACGCATTGGGCAACGCGTCCTGTGCGCCAATGAGCGACACCTGGGTGGAAAAGCCCGTGCTCGCGCCGCAGTCGCGCTGAAAGACCACGGCCTTGAGGCGCTGGTCGGGCGAGACGGCCTCGGCAAGCACCCTGTTGCCGCACAGATCCGGGAACAGAAGCGACAGCGCACAGAGGCCCGCCGCGACAAGCAGGAGCAAGCCCAGGGCGGCGATGGCAAGTTGTTGGAAAAAACGTTTCATTCCAGACAGGCGTGGTGGCCCGGCAATATAGCCCCAGGCGGGCCACGCCCTTACGCCCTAACCCCCGCGCCATGCGCATCGAGCCAGGCGAAGATCCGCGTCCACAGGTCTTCGAGGTGGGCGGCCTTGGTCAGCACATGCCCCTCGCCCCAGTAGCGCACGAACTGCACCTCCTTGCCCAGTTGCACCAGGGCGGCGTACATCTCCTCTCCCTGGGCCATGGGCACGTAGTCCTGGTCGCCTTGCGCGATCATGAGAGGCGCGGTGATGCGCTCGGCCGCGAGCACGGGGCTGTTGCGCACGTAGCGGTCAAGGTCCTTCCACGGCGGGCCGTCCAGGCAGAACATGCGCTCGCACATCTCGGCCAGCGCGAGGCTGCCGTGCCCGGTACTGTCGTCGTAGCGCATGCGCGCATCGGCCGCGCCGTGAAAACTGATCAGGTTGGAGATACCCGCAGACGCGATGCCCGAGCGAAAGAGCGCTGTGCTGGCCAGCAGGCCCATGGCGGCCCAGCCGCCCAGGCTGTGGCCATAGACATGCAGCCGGGCCGGGTCGAGCAGGCCGGTGGCCACGCAGGCGTCCATGGCCTCCTGCGTGGCCTGGGCCACCACGGCGGCCAGGTCCAGCGGACCGGGCGCCGGGGGCAGGGGCAGTGGCACGTCGATCACGGCATAACCCCGGGCGGCCAGCAGCTGCATGTTGAACTGGCTTGGGTCGTGCAGGCCGAAGCAGGAGCGGGGTGCAGGTGGAGCCACCGCGCCCGGGTACACCCAGGCCACGGCCGGCCAGGGAGCGCGGCCGCCCACACAGGCCGGCGGCAGCAGCACGCGGGCCTTGCGCGGCTGGCCGTCGCTGCCGGTGAAGTCCACATCGCGCACCTCGCCCGCCTGCACCCCGGCCAGATGGGTGTTGGTGCCAAACAGCGCGCGCATGGCCCCGCCGCCCTGCCCGGCCAGCACCAGGCGGCTGCCCAGGCCGTCTTCCACCAGGAACAGGGCCTGGCCCGATGCGCTGTGTACGGCCACCAGCGCGCTGGCGCCGGCAGTCGGCACCTCACCGCTCCAGGCCAGTTGCCTGCGTTCCTGCGCGGCCTGGTGGCCGGATGCCAGGCGATCACGGAACGCGACGAGCGCCGGGTTGTCCGCGTGCTCGGCCAGGGGCAGGCGCCGCCCTTGGCGCAGGTCGTAGACCACCAGCTCACGGGGGAGATGCGCCAGCCCGGTGGTGGACGCTGCATCCAGAGGCTTCGGCGCCCCCGCAGCAGAAGCCAGCACGCTGACTGCGGCCTGGCCCGGCACGTCGAGCGCCTGCCACAAGGTTGCGGCCTTGCGCGCACCGCGCGAATCGAGCCCCGCCAACCAGGGGCTGCCGCCACCGGGCACGCAGGCGCAGGCCAGCAGGCCATCGCCGATCCAGTCGAACGGGCGCATGCCCAGCAGCTGCAGCTGGCCCAGATCGGGGATGGTGGGCTGCTGCGCGCCACCCGCCACTGCCGCATCGGCATGCAGCCACCCCATGCGGACGGACGTTCCGTCTTCGGACGCCACACCCAAGGCCAGGTAATTGCCACAGGGCGACCAGGTGGGGGCAAAGCAGTCAAACGGCAGCTCCAGCCGCTGGACCTGCAGGGTGGCCAGGTCTACTGTGCGCAGCTCGCCCCGGGCAATGCCGCAGAAGAAGAAGTCGGCATGCCGCGTGGCCTGCGCCAGCGGCCGCTGCATGCAAAACGCCAGCCTGGCCCCGTCGGGCGCAAAGGCAAAGCAGCTGCCATGGGTTTCATGGAAGGTGTGCAGCTGGAGCACATCGGCAATGGCCAGGGGGCGGGGATCGGGGTGGTGGCTTGGCAGGGTTGCGCTCATCAACATCCTGGTGGCAAAAGAGGACAAGGAATATGGCTGGGCGCAGCGCACGCGCGGGGCGTGCGCCAGGTCGCTGGCTGCGGTGCGGGAGGGGGAGTCTACGCAAGCCCTCAGTAACCGAATGCAACACCATCTTGGACCGGCTGCGCGCCTAGAATTTCAGGGCCTGCCGCCATGGCAGCCCGCCACGCCAGCAAGGAAGGAAGTACCGCCATATGAGCCCGCTCTCCGCCCATGAAGAAGAAAAGAAGCCGCACGCCGAGCCTGATCCGCTCGTGCTCTACGGCCACCCCTTCTCGTCGTACACGCAGAAGGTGCTGACCGCGCTGTATGAAAACGCCACGCCCTTCGAGTTTCGCGTGCTGGGGCCCGATGCGCCGCAGCATGCGGCCGCATGGCTGGCGAAGTGGCCGCTGCGCCAGTTTCCGCTGCTGGTGGATGGGGCGCGCGATGTGGTGGAGACCAGCATCATCATCGAGTACCTGCAGCTCAAGCACCCAGGCCCCATGCGCCTGATTCCGGGCGACCCGGTGGAGGCGCTGGACGTGCGCTTCATGGACCGGTTCTTTGATCTGCACGTGATGAACGCCATGCAACTGGCCGTGAACGGCGCGCTCACGGGCGATGCGGTCAAGCGCCAGGACGGCATGGCCCTGGCCGTGGAAAAGCTCGAGCGCGCCTATGCCTGGCTCGACACCCGCCTGGCCGGCCACACCTGGGCCACGGGCGAGCACTTCACGCTGGCCGACTGCGCAGCGGCGCCCTCGCTGTTCTATGCGGACTGGACGCACCCGATTGCCGAACAGTACCCGGTGCTGCGCGCCTACCGCGCGCGGCTGCTGGCGCGCCCCTCGTTCGCACGCGCGGTGGACGAGGCGCGGTACTTCCGGCCCCACTTTCCGCTGGGCGCGCCGGACCGGGATTGAGGCACAACACCCATGAACACCACCAAGCACTCCCTGCCCGCCCTGGACTGGCCCACGCTGCTGCGCCGGGCGCCCTTCTTCAGCGCCGCCATCATCGATGCGCTGTGCGAGGAGGAAACACCGCCCGGCCTGGCGCCGCACGTGCGTGCGGTCTACGACTTCGACCTGTTCGACGCCCAGGTCTCCAACGGCGGTGTGGACCAGTATTTCCGCAACGTGCTGCTGGAGGGGGGCGGCGACCCCGGCAGGGTACCGGCCTCCATCGCCCACAACCCGGCGCTGGCGGCTGCCCTGCCGTTTGTCGACGAGGTGCATGCCATCTGGCGCGCAATCGCTCCGGCCTACAGCGCCGCAGCCGAACGGGAGGACGAAGACGATGAGGCTGGCGCGGGTTCAGCCCCCGACTGTGACGCCGTCCTGGCCCCGTACAGCGAGCGCATCGAGGCCCTGCAGCAGCGCTTCTTTGCCGCCCACCATGCGATCCGCCAGGCGCTGGAGGCCGACATCGTGCGCGCGCCCGAGCGCTACTTCGCCCTCGCGGCCGTGCCCGGCCTGCGCGGCCAGGGCATCGAACATGTGGTGCTGGACGGCGGCGCGCACCGCCTGCGCTTTGACGATGGATTCCCGGTAGGGCCCAACACGCTGGAGAACGAGGACGGCAGCTGCGACGTGGTCTGGTTCTCGCGCGACCGCAGCTTGCTGCAGGTGGAAAGCTCAGGCTGGGCCGGCAACCGCGACCGTCGCTGGATCCACTACCCCAGCCAGGCCAGCGGCAGCTGGAGCTTCAACTTCAATGGCGAGGGCGAATCGGTGCGGCAGGACTCGCGCTCGCTGGGCCTTACGCAGCATGGATTGCAGGAGTTTCTGGGTGCCGACGGGCGCGTGCAGAACTCGGCCGTGTACTGGCACGGGCAGGAGCTGCGCCAGGAGTTTTTCTACCCCGATGGCGGCCTGCAGCTGCTGACCGAGCGCACCCCCGATGGCGAGCGCCAGCAGCGCCACTGGCCGGGCGGCAAGCCCCACACCGACTGCGTGCAGGAGGCCGACGGCCGCACCCGCTATACCCAGTGCCTGGACGCCGAGGGGCACGACCTGGCCCCTGGCGGCACCGGCCGCCTGGTTGAGCTGCTGAGCCTGGACGACGGCATGCGCCAGTGGCGCGAAGGCGCGCTGGTGGCCGGCTACCTGCACGGCCCTGTGCTGCGCATGGCAAGCCATCTGGACGGCAGCGGTGCACGCGAGACGGAGCGCAGGGAATACAAGCACGGGCAGGCGCAGGACTGGTGACGATGAGCACCAGCACCGCGCCCGACAAGGCCCTCGCCAAACTGCAGCAGTGGCTGGCCCACCCGGGCAACCGCGCCACGCTGCTGGAGCGCCCGGAGCGCGCGCTGACCGATTACGCGGAGCTGCCCGTGCGGCGCTTTTCCAACGCCCACACCGAAAAGGCTGCGGGCTATGTGCGATCGCCCTCCACGGTGTGCATGGACTCCTTTGCACCGCCGCTGCATGCGGCCAGTGCCTTGCCGGCCGCCTGGTGGGCCAGTGAGAGGCAGATCGAGGCCGACCCGCTGCTCACGCGTGTGATGCACCGTGTGCAGCAGGTGCTGCCCGGGCGCGAGATGCTGGCGCGGGAATGCGCGCCGCGGCCCTGACCTGACCCCTCAAATGGCCGCCATCCAGGCGTACCGGGCCTGAACCTCTGCTTGCTGCTTGCGGCCCGCGTTCGGAAAAGAAGCCGTCAGCGCCCCCGCCCCAGCCACAGTGCCACGGGCAGTGCCACCACATTCGCCAGGAAGCCCACCGGCGCCCAGAAGGTCTGCCAGCCCAGGATGCGGATATCGCGCAGGCCCAGGGACCGGACCATGCTGGCCGGGGCATACACCAGGATCAGCGCCGCAATGGAAATGCCAAACACCACCAGCAGGCTGGCCGCCCGCCAGGGGCGCAGGCCCATGCGCTCGCCAAAGCGTGCATGCACGGCATACAGCACCAGCAGGCCCAGCGCCAGCGCGGGCGCCAGCAGCCACAGGCCCAGGGCGATGAGTTCGGTGGGGTAGATGGTCATGCGGCGGCTCGTGTGCGGGCACGCCAGGCGGGCCCATGGAGTCGTCCTCTAGAACGCATCCTTGTACATGGTTGTGGCCAGCTCCAGGGCCAGCGCCTTGCCGCCCACCGCGCTGAGCACGTTGGCCATGTCCTCGGAGGTGTCGGCGTAGAACCAGTCGATGGTGAAGCGCAGGGTGCGGCCCAGTTGCTGCTCGCCCGCCACCATGGGGGGCTGGCCCAGGGTGCGCAGCTGCATGTTCTCGCCCAGGCGCGACTGCTCGCGCACCCACCACGACAGAAACTCCGCAGCACGCAGCCCCGCCTCGTTGCGCTGGATGCGGAATTCCAGCGACAGCAGCACTTCGTTGTCGAGCGCGCCGCCGGATCGGCGCAGCGCGGCAATCGGCAGGTCGGCATGCGGGCCGCCCGGCCGCGACAGCTCGGCCAGCGCCACCTCGGGCAGGTAGGTGTTGTCCAGCTGCGCCCGGGTCACGCCCGGTATGGCTGTCAGCGCGGCGATCAGGCGCACCACCTCCGCAGGGGCGTCCTGGTCCGGCTCCGCCGGCTCCCCGGGGTCGCCAAGCCTTGCGGCTTGCGTGGTGTCCGCAAATTCGCCGAGCGCCGCGGGTTGCGTAATTTCCAATGGATCGTTGGGGTCGATGGGCTCGGTCATCGCAAAGTCTTGTGGATGAGAAAAAAGGACACGGTGTAGGGATTGTCGGCGCGGCTGGCGGCGATTTTGGGCCTTTGGCCCTCAGCCGCCCCACTCCGGCACCTCGACGCCAAAGGCATCTGCCGCAAAGGCCTGGGCCTCGCCGAGCGTGGCAAACCAGTGGTCGGCGGCCAGCCGGCCGTCGAGCGACGCGCACACCAGCAGGCAGCCGCTGCCGCCGTCATCGGTGATCTCCAGGCGGAAATCCACGTCTGCGGAGCCCGGCGTGCCATCGTCCGCCAGGGACCAGCTGCCATCGGGGTCGACGGCGATCAAGAGGGTTCGGCTGGGGATCAAGGCGTGGACGGGCATGGATGAACGGGAGACAGCGGATGTTGATTGGGATGCAGGGCCAGCCCGCATTGTCTCTTGGTCGGCGGCAGGCACGACAAAAGGCCCACGCGCACCTTACCCTGCAGCCTGTGCCTCCGTGATGCTGCGCACGATCGCCTCCACATACGCATCGTGCAGCCCGCGCTCGGCCAACGCCTGGTGCAGCGAAAGCACGTAGTCGATGTTGGGCCCGAACACGCCCTTGGCCGCCGCCACCAGGCGGGCGACTGTCTCGGCGCAGGCATCGTGCTCGTGCTGCGGGTGCTCGGGGTTGGCGACGAAGGTGATGGCGGTGACGGACTCGCCGTTTTCCAGCTGCACGGGCTGCCAGCGCGGCAGGTAGCCGCCGCCGGTCATCTCGCGCGTCCAGAGCATGCGCACCTCGCCCTGGGCCTCGGCCTCGGGCAGGCGCAGGGCCACACCTTGCACAAAGCCCCCGGGCATGAGCGACAGCACGCGCCCCGGCCGCTCGGGGCTGCCACGCCCGGAGATGGAGCGCAGGCAAAAGCTGCGGTGCCAGCCCTGCAGCGTGGCCGTGTGCTGCGCCTCGAAGGGCATCAGCGGGTTCCAGATCAGCGAGCCGTAGCCGAACACCCAGGCAGGCCCTTCGGGGCGGTTGGCCCAGGCGTGGGCAAACGACGCCTCCACCCGCTCGTCAGACCACCATGCCGGGTGGGCGTCCATGTTCATGCGGTTGCGGAAACTGCCGTTGCTGAGGTTCTCGCGGGTGAGGATGGTCATCTTCAGTCAAAAACGCCCAAGGTGGGTCAAGTTTGCCATGCGGCACAAACCAACGGCCCACGCCACGCAAAAACCGGGCCGCCAAGGCAAATTGTTACGACCAAATGGGGCCATGCCGCCACACCGCGCCCGGTTTGTTTCTACCAACAGATACGTTGATCCCGCCGCGCCTGGCGCCCTGCCCGCCGCATGCACGGATAATCGCCGCACCACGGCCCCGGCCCGCGCCCGGCGGCACCGGCCACCGAACCGCCACCACTGGCGGTCTTGCCCCGCCACTTCCCGACAAGACATCCACCCACCCCATGCCCCAGGCCCTACGCAACACCTTCCTCACGCTGCGCGACCTGATCGTCTCGGCCGGCCCGCTGGCCTTTCTGGCCGTGGGCCTGCTGATCGCCGCCTACTGGTGGCTCAACCCCAACCCGCCCAAGACGGTGACGCTGGCCACCGGCCCCGCGCAGAGCGCGTACGAAGAGTTCGGCAAGCGCTACCAGAAGGCGCTGGCGGCCGATGGCATTGAGGTGGTGCTCAAGCCCAGCGCGGGCTCGTCGCACAACCTGCAGCTGCTGCGCGATGGCGAGACCGACCTGGCCTTTGTGCAGGGCGGCACGGCCGAGTTGCTGCCCGATGACCCGGACAACCTGGCATCTCTGGGTAGCCTGTTCGTCGAACCCATCTGGCTGTTCTACCGCGCCGACTCGGCCCTGCGCGTGACGGCCACCGGCCGGCTGGACAGCCTGCGCCAGCTGCGCGGCCTGCGCGTGAACGTGGGGTCGGAAGGCAGCGGCGTGCCGCGGCTGATGGAGCAATTGCTCGAGGCCAACCGCGTGGAGCCCAAGCAGGTGCGCCTGTCGCAGCTGGAGCAGACGCCCGCAACCGTGGCCTTCCTCGACGGCAAACTCGATGCCTTGGTGTTTGCCTCGGCCCCCGAATCGCTGATGGTGCAGATGCTGCTGCAGACCCCCGGCGTACACCTGATGGACTTTGCCCAGCACGAGGCCTACGCGCGGCGCTTTCCGTACCTGACGCCCGTGACCCTGCCGCGCGGCGTGGTGGACCTGGCCAGCAACATCCCGCCGCTGGACGCGCGCCTGGTGGCCACCACCACCTCGCTGCTGGCCCGCGACGGCACCCACCCTGCCCTGCTCACGCTGTTTGCGCAGAACGCGCAAAAGCTGCACGGCGGCGCCAGCTGGTTCAACCGCGCGCGCGAGTTCCCCAGCACCCGCCACAGCGAACTGCCCATCGCCAAGGAGGGCGAGCGCGCCATCAACGAGCCCGTGCCGATGATGCAGCGCTATTTACCGTTCTGGATCGCCAACCTCATCGACCGCATGTGGCTGGTGATGGGCCTGCTGATCGCCGTGCTGCTACCCCTGTCGCGCATCGTGCCGCCGCTGTACCAGTTCCGCGTGCGCTCACGCGTGTTCCGCTGGTACGGCCGCCTGCGCGAGATCGAGGACACCCTGGAGACCAACCCCGCCGGCCACCCCGAGATGCTCAAGGCGCTGGACGCGCTGGAGGCGCAGGTGGAGAAGATCAGCGTGCCGCTGTCGTATGCGGATGAGCTGTATGCGCTGCGCAACCATATTCAGATGGTGAGGAGGAAGTTGATGCGCGTGCAGGCGGGGGGTGTGGTGGAGGAAGTGCCTGCGGCGCAATCTGCGGGAACAAGCAACACCAATGAGAACCTCTCAATACCCTGACTTCCCCCGTGCTGGCGACGGAGCCCACGCAGCCCCTTTGAAAAATATGCCCGCACCGGGCTTTTGCCAAGCAAGTTAATTTAGGGCCAGAAGGAGGTGAAGGCGGTTTCGGGGTAGCACGAATGACAGCAGGACCAAGCCTGCGCCAACAGCCGCTACGAGGTATTTACCGCCCCGTGCCTCGAACTGGCTGATAAGCCAATATGCCATGTATGGCATTGCTGATTTCGCGCTGGCACTGTGCACAGGTAACCCCTCCGGTATGCCCATGGCCATAGCGATCAAAGCTGCACCGATAAAGAAAAAGAGGCATCTCATCGTCGATGCCATCTTGTTCCTCCTCGCCAGTTGTCTCGCACGTCGTTCAAGTTGCTGCAAGGGTCGACGTTTGGATCAAACAGAGGCCGGCATGATTTACCGCGCCCAGCAGCTGCTTCGGCAATGTGAAGCGGGCCGCGAAAATTAGGCCCCGCTTTCTGCGATAAATCCCGTCGCCTTCACGTTTCAACCAACGTAAGAGAATTGCATTGGATGGAGCAGCCTTGTGGTCAGTATGACTTTCCGAAGATGGCCGTACCGTCGAGCAAAGCCTTCTCCACTTCTGCTTCCATCCGCGCTAGATCTTCCTCAGATGGTAATGGCGCTGCGGGCCACATCTGCTCTATCGCCCTCCAGAACGATTCGATGGAACGGGCGAAGTCATGAAGCTTCTGCTGCTCAAGAACGAATCCCGCCAGGGATGGGTGGTAGCCGCGGTGAACACCCGCTGGCCAAAACTGAGGATGCGACAGCTGAAGTTTGTCCATCGTGGAGCCTGGGCCGTGCCGGCAAACATTCCCGAGCTTGTTCAGTAGGTCTAGCTCATCGAAGCCAGGTAAGTCATTGACCACCACTCCATGAAGACGATTAAATGCTGCGGTCACGGTAGGCCAAGGGAGGGCCTTGGAGTCCGCCTCCGCTTTTGGATCGGGAAGATCTTGAGCAAACGCACCGACGTAGCCGCGAAAGCCCCGTTCCCATGAGGCCTGAATTGACAGGCAGAAAGCGACAGACATGTCGGTCAGCATTTGTTCAGTGACCACCCTTCCCAACGCCCCGAGCATCACTGTTCGCGCATTGCCGGATGTTGTGTCAGCTTTGAAGCTGGCCAACTCCTCCTTGACAGAGAGGAAGGCGGGATCCACTACGTGCTTTAGGAATCGCTGTGCCAGTTGGTAATTGACCGCTGGCATGAATCTCGCCCGTGAGTAGCCACTCGGAAACACGCTCATAAAGGCTCCTAAATCAACCCGGCCGGCTCACCTGGCGGTCCCAACTGTAAATGATCAGCTCGCCCCGCTCCACCCGGTTGGCACCGCCGCCCACGGTGTAGTCGATGCGTAGCTCCTCCATGTCGAAGGCAGCGAAGCACTGGCGGATGGCTGGGTGGTCGTTGATGCTGATCACGGCCTTGCCCTTGATGGTCTTGAGCTTGGCAGCCATCAGCTCGTACTGGGCCCAGGGGAATGGGACGCCATAGCCCTCGGTCTCCCAGTACGGCGGGTCCAGATAGAAAGGGGTATAGGGGTCAGGTCTTGTCTTTTGCTTTACTCCGGTCACAGCTCCCTCGCATTCCCCGGCATCAAATCCCGCTGCGCCAACTCGATACGGCTGACACGCGAGACCGACAAGCCCAACTGGCGCGCGATCTGCGACAGGCTGATTTGTGACGCATAGTGCGCCTGCACCAAAGCTTGGCTACGCGTGGGGCACAAGGCCAGCCAGCCTTGCAGGCTCTTGGGGCTGGCGCGCTGTGTTTTTGGAATCTCTTTGGCACTGACAGCATGGTCGCTCGCAAGCGCCTGCATGCGCAGTACAAAGTCATCATCGCCCAGGTAAATCTGCTGGCGCAGGCCCTGGGCCCATAGCTGAACCTCTTGCCCCGCTTGCACCAGCGCGGCATAGGCCTGCGCGGCCTGGGCACATGCCCTCTCATCCTGTGGATCACGTCCCAGCAATAGCCCCAGACGGCCTGCACATCCAGCCATTCAGGGGCTGCGTTCTGGCCCGTTAGCGCGTGGTAGCTGCACCAAGGCCACTGTGCCGGGTGCTCCACCAAATTCGCGCACACCCGGTTCAGTTCCACATAGCGGCAAACTTCCAGGAGGTAGGCATCGCGGTCTACCAAAATGGCCTTGTACCGCCCCTGAAAGAGATGCCCCACTTTGCCGTGGCGCCGATTGAAGCGCTGGGTATAAACACCGTTGATGTGGCGCATCAAGAGCGAAAAGTTGGGCTGCCGGGTGTGCAGCACAAAGTGGTAGTGGTTATCCATCAAACACCACGCCAAGGCACAAGCATCAAACCGGTGCAGCGCTTGGCCCAAACGATCAGCAGGTCTTCGCGATCATCATCGCCCAGTACGATGGGCTCACGCCGGACCCCGCGAGGTCACGTGGTAGATGGCACCTGGAAACTCGATTCGCAATGGTCTTGCCATTTTCAGAACCTCCGCAAACTGACGGCTCAGTTTGGTGATGGAGGGAGTTGCTATGGATTGGGGGCAAAAGGCAAGACCTGACCCCTGCATCTACAGCCCAGAGAACTCCTAACGAGATGAACACACACGAAACTGGCTGGACCCATCCCAGACCTCTGCAAGAAAATCCTTACGCCATTGCTCCTTTAGTTTAGCCCTTAGCTTGTCGATAAGCACACTGGTGGTGTTGCAATTGAGGCCCAGCGCCAAAATGGCAGATCGAAATCGATGCTCACTAATATCTTCAGCCATACGTTCAAGCAACAACATGTCATCAGCACTTCCCGCAATACCAAGCACTCGAATTGCCTGATTTGCAACCTGTGTGTCACCTACAGCAACAAGCCCCCTCGCATAATCTGCAAATGCAGCCTTGTTTAGCTTTTGGTAGCCATTTTTCTCCATCTGCGCGAGGACGTCCGCTATTTCAAGTCGTATCCGCGGATGGTTTACAAAATCCCTATCTACACCGTATAAATTTGATCCATCCCATAATGAAATTAATGTTTGAGCAAGATATCCAGAATACCTCACTCTTTTGACTTCATTCATGGTTTTAATGACACGATCAAAATCCTGAGATCGGAGATCGTCAAGTAAGCGCGCCTCACTAACGGACGGCAAAACGGCAGGCGATCGGCTCTGACTTGACGCTCTTACTGCCTGTTCCTGTGCAACAGGCGCGTTACCGCCAGACGGGATGCCACCTGACTGATCACATCCTGCCAGCGCACAGCACGCAACAATTAGCCCATTTACTAGTATTGAGTTCAACATAGTTTAAAAAACTCAGCAAAGAAAATATCAACACCATTTCACGGCAGTGGAATTGGTATCGTGTACGTGCGAATAGGCTTCTCCCTCCACCTAATTTCATCCGACGTTAGCTTTTCATCCCGAACCCACCAGTTCATCTCGCGTATTTGAATCCGAATGAAGCGTCTCAATTCCGCACCTATCCTTTTCACGCCACTCACAGACGGTCAGTACCTCTCTGAATAACTCCGTCAGTGTATAAATTTGCTCCCGCCACTTTTGGTGTTCAATTATTTGAATGACAATTTCTATTACCGGCTTAACTGGAGAGCGCCCCGGAAATCGTGGATCCAAGTTCTGGCGGGAACTCGGGCCATAACTGAGCGGACGAAACCATGTGTAGCTCTCAAGAGGAATAGAGTTAGGCCGATAACTAATCTTCGACTTGAGTGATCCCCCCACCAAATCCTTGCAACTCATCGCTCCGCTAAGAAGTCCATAGAGATCAGTCAAACTTAATGGATTCCCCTCCACATACCCAAACCGATTGAACCCACCCTCCAGCCCAATCGGATCGGCCTGCGTATACCGCCCCCGCTCCGCACTGTAGCTGCGGAAGTAGTTGTAGTGCCCTACCCTGGATCCAGCAGTTGACCGCGCCAGTGTCCTCCAGCGAACTTGCTTGCGCAAGCAATGTCTCTGCTCACCGGGCACCCCAGTTGGGCGATTGACAAGGCGCTATGCATCCGATGGCACCGCGCTCGCCGCGCCATGCTGCGTTGCTCGTCCTTGCGCACAAGGGTGCGCAGCGTCCTCACGCCTTGCCTGGCACACCGATCACGGCACCCTCGGGCGCATTCAACTGCCGCATCCAGGGTCGCTTTCTTTGCCGTAGTACTGCCCCGGGTAGAGCAGGTTTAAGGTCACCTCGGGGATGGTGGTGGTGCCCGTGGTGGGGTTGGTGGTTTCGTTGGCGAAGCGCTTGGAGCCCAGGGTGGGCTGTTCGTCGCCAAAGGCGCTGTAGGCCAATTGCCAGACCATCTGGTCGTCTGGGGGCAAAAGGCAAGACCTGACCCCTTCATCCTTCGTGTTGTCGATCTGTCTGTCGATGAGCTGGATCAGTTAGCACTCGACACAGCCATCCTACGGCAGTTAATGCAAATTAACTGCTCCAAGCGAGCACCCGTCCTTTAGCAACGCGTACCAAATGGACTTATTGAAAAAAAATTCGATTTATTCGTCTTTTTCCTATCGAGAAAATAATTTTTGCAGCCATATGATCTAAGAACGAAAGCCAGATCACCGCATCCGCCTCCGCGATAATTAGAGCATCCAATCTAGCACACCGCAAAAATCCTGCCAAATTCGCCCGCAAATCATCCTCCGGCAATGTAAATATTACCTTCAGCTCCTCTAGCAAAATCGAGTTACACCCAACTCCAGAATCGTAATAACTAAACCAGGCATCATGAATTATCCAGGGTGTCAATTTCGTTGCACCAGAAGCTTCAAAGTAATTTATATATATATGCAAATTCAGATCAACATCGCCACTAACATCCTCAGCATCAAATTGAGCTATTGCGTCCTCAAGAATATCACGCAAAAAATCAATTCTTCCCTCGATTTGTTCGATGTCAGATAAATTCAGCTCTTTAACAAAAGAAGTCCAAAGCAATTTATTAAGCATATTTATCCTGGAATCGGTTCATTTGCAGCTCGCTCCCATTCTGGAAGCATTGCCGGCAGGTTTGGCTGGCAGTACATTTTCACGCGTCTAATAGCATCTCTCAATGCATCTTGAAGCTGAGGAATGGCAGTGGCATGCCCGGAATCCCTACCTTTCGTGCCCCCAGTTTCATAACTTGGAAGCCGCTTAGTAGTCAGCTTCCAATACCGGTTGGATGCCTCCAAAATTGCTTTTTTGCAAGCGTCACTACATCCATCTGGATAAACAATCGGCGGAGGTATCCGAATTGGCTTGGGAACCATTCCAGCTTCGTTGCAAGTAGCAGCATTTGCTGGACTTTGATAGCACCATTGCGCAGTAGTCTGCAAACCTAGGGAATCAGTTAGTGTCAGCGCATTCCCCTCAACATATCCAAACCGATTGAACCCACCATCCAGCCCAATCGGATCCGCCTGCGTATACCGCCCCCGCTCAGCACTGTAGCTGCGGAAGTAGTTGTAGTGCCCAACCCTGGATCCGGCAGTTGACCGCGCCAGTGTCACCCATCGAGATCGCAGGCGCAAGCAAAGTATCGGGTCGCTGGGCACCCCAGTTGGGCGATTGACAGCGGCGCTATGCACCCGATGGCACCGCGCTCGCCGCGCCATACTGCGTTGCTCGTCCTTGCGCACAACAGTGCGCCGCGTCCTCACGCCTTGCCTGGCACGCCGATCACGGCACCCTCGGGCGCATTCAACTGCCGCATCCAGGGTCGCTCTCCTTGTCGTAGCACTGCCCCGGGTAGCGCAGGTTGAAGGTCACCTCGGGGTTGGTGGTTTCGTTGGTGAAGCGCTTGGAGCCCAGGGTGGACTGTTCATCGCCGAAGGCGCTGTAGGCCCACTACCAGGCCACCTGGCCGTCTGGGAGCAAAAGGCAAGACCTGACCCCTTCATCTGCACATTCCCAATGGGCGTGTTTGGTGATGGATGGATGGGGAGCTTCTGTGGCTTGGGGGCAAGAGGCAAGAGCTGCCCCTCCATTCTCTCTCACTTCTGCTCAAAAGGAATCCAAACCTCGCGCTCTACCCATTCGCCATCTTCATTCTGGACAGCCTCAAGTGCGCGAACCCCTTTTTTCTTAGAAAGCTCGACGATCCGACCGAAATTTTTTCCAAGGTAATCACCTTTATAAGCTCGATGAACATAACCACCAGGATCCCTTATTATCGCATAAGAATATCCTCTAGATTTATTAAAATATATCGCCTTAACCGCCAATGAATTGACATCAAAGGCCTCCAAAGACTGCCTCTCTCGAGTAGCAAATGCATGCACCGGCAGAAGCAAAAATAACCACACAAGGTATTTATAAAACCTCACTTAACCCCCCTAATTTTCCCAGTCGCCGGATCATAAATCAAAGTCGGCCCCGCAGGGGTCTTCAAATAAACCGGTACACGGTAATATTTCCCAAAGTTCATATCATCAGCACTAAAATAATTAAAATCCTTATCCGGGGTTTCCGTCATAGGATGCGTGTGCCATGAGCTTACGGGGGGGCTTGGGCATTCAAGCCTTAGTTTTTCCATTTTATCCCTCGGCATGCCTCCTGGACTACCTTTTGTCAAGTTGTACGTGTACCCACCTTTTTCCGGATAAACCCAACCACCATATTCTATAAATTGTGGATTAATTCCACGCGAATGATTGCCAGCATCTAAGGCTGCAGCATCCGGGGAAGGAAAAATGTCCCCTGGCTTCAGTCCGAATGCGTCTGCATACTGCAGCCCATTTCCCCCTACATACCCAAACCGATTAAACCCACCCTCCAGCCCAATAGGATCCGCCTGCGTATACCGCCCCCGCTCCGCACTGTAGCTGCGGAAGTAGTTGTAGTGCCCCACCCTGGATCCGGCAGTTGACCGCGCCAGTGTCCTCCAGCGACCTCGTTGGCGCAAGCCGTGTGTCGGGCATTTGAGCACCCCGGTTGGGCGATTGACAGTGGCGCTATGCACCCGATGGAACCGCGCTCGCCGCGCCATGCTGCGTTGCTCGTCCTTGCGCACAAGGGTGCGCCGCGTCCTCACGCCTTGCCTGGCACGCCGATCACGGCACCCTCGGGCGCATTCAACTGCCGCATCCAGGGTCGCTCTCCTTGTCGTAGTACTGCCCCGAGTAGCACAGGTTGAAGGTCACCTCGGGTGATGGTGGTGGTGCCCGTGGTGCTGCCCATGGTGGGGTTGGTGGTTTCGTTGGTGAAGCGCTTGGAGACCAGGGTGGGCTGTTCGTCGCCGAAGAAGCTGTAGGCCCATTGCCAGGCCACCTGGCCGTCCGGGGGCAAAAGGCAAGACCTGACCCCTTCATCCACTATGGATCAAAGGCAAAAAGCAAGACCTGACCCCTGCATCTCGGTGGCCCGCAGCCTTGCCAGTGGCAGTGGCAGTGGCAATCAATCTGCACCGGATAGCCAAGCCATAAAGCTATCGCACAGAGAAGCCCATGTCGTCGCCTTCGCCACCGTCATCCCGGCCATTGGGACCCATGGACCGCAGTTGGAATTTGCGACCTCCAGTGCCGACAATCGTCCGGTAAATCAGAGGATGCCCCACCCGTCGCGGACTGGAGAAACGCGCAATTCCAGAACGCCCAGTGCCTCCTGATCGCTAGGCACGCGCCCCGCTGAGCTACCTACCTAGCCAAGGAACCGCCAGCCAGTTCTAGGCTGGCACACGCCTGCAGTTTTTGCTCGTCGGCGTTGCTGTCCAGGGGGCCAACAGGGCGTAGAGCAGGCCGACTGCAAGCAGGAGGCCCAAGCCGAGGCCTGCGCGAGATGCCCAAGCATTCTTCATCTCTTGCGCACAGGGCCAAGAGAGTTCGGCCGGACCATCAGTCAATCTTTCGAACGGCAAATGGCCAAAATGCCTGCCACAGCAGCGCCAAGAAACCAAATCACAGACAATATAAATTCCGCAAAACCAGGGCCAACCAAGGCCACAAGAGCACGATTAAATCCACAACTCTTGCCACAGAGCGCAAAAAGCAAGTCACCTTGAAAGAAAATGGAGGCGCCAACACATGCACCGACAAGGCTAAGCACCAACAGCCCAAACCTGATAATAGCTGGCATGACCATTAACTCCTAAAGCAGCGGCCTCCAAAAAGCAAAAATTACTTTTTATGTTTTTCAACAAAAATAGCCAAAATAATTGAAATCACACCAAAAACAATCCAAGGTATAGCATCTGCCAAATACTTCCAAGAACTTGGCAAGAATATTGATATTGTATTCCCAATCCAACAATCGGCTCTGCACAGTCGCTTCCCAGAAATTGCAACCGCTACTCCAAGACCTATAGATATCAGACCAAAAACAACCCCTGTCTTCATGAAAATTCACCTCTTCATGGCGCGTAAAAAATCACCAATTCTGTGTTTATTTCTTTTGTACTTCTCTTGAATATCACGCAGATCGTCATAATTACCTGATGGTGGATGAAATATTGGCCCTAGAGCAGATTGCACACATTGGCAGCCTTCTGGAGCATCACTAACAAATCGTGCAGCTGGTAGAAAATCTGTTGGAAGCTTCCCCTTTGTGCAAGAGTTATTATTGCACTCCCAGCGAAGACATTTAAATTCGTAGTCCTCATCAGGGTCGGGCGTAAACATTTCCGCTCCAGACTCCCACGCTGAGCCAGAACCTTCTCCGGTTGGTCTATCAAATGGCTTTGGTCCGTGCCTTTTCCATTGACGGCGATTATATGAATTACCACCTCGGGCGGCAGGCCTCGCGGATTTTAGACCCTCGGGATCTGCATAGCTCAACGTATCGCTCTCCACATACCCAAACCGATTGAACCCACCCTCCAGCCCAATCGGATCGGCCTGCGTATACCGCCCCCGCTCCGCACTGTAGCTGCGGAAGTAGTTGTAGTGCCCAACCCTGGATCCGGCAGTGGACCGCGCCAGTGTCCTGCAGTGACCTCCTTGGCGCAAGCAGTGTGTCGGGCTTTTGGGCACTCCAGTTGGGTGATTGACAGTGGCGCTATGCACCCGATGGCACCGCGCTCGCCGCGCCATGCTGCGTTGCTCGTCCTTGCGCACAAGGGTGCGCAGCGTCCTCACGCCTTGCCTGGCACACCGATCACGGCACCCTCGGGCGCATTCAACTGCCGCATCCAGGGTCGCTTTCTTTGCCGTAGTGCTGCCCCGGGTAGAGCAGGTTGAAGGTCACCTCGGGGATGCTGGTACTGCCCGTGGTGGGGTTGGTGGTTTCGTTGGCGAAGCGCTTGGAGCCCAGGGTGGGCTGTTCGTCGCCAAAGGCGCTGTAGGCCAATTGCCAGACCATCTGGTTGTCTGGGGGTAAAAGGCAAGACCTGACCCCTTCATCCTCGTATCCTCGCAATGGTCTTGCCATTTTCAGGACCTCCGCAAACTGACGACTCATTTTGAGTATGGAAGGGATCTTCTATGGATCAAAGGCAAAAATCAAGACCTGCCCCCTGCATCTGCACGAAGCGCAGTTTCTGCACGTCGCTGCTGCCGGGGCTCAAGCGTGGCGGGATTTTTCAAGATACTTTTCACATGCATTTTTAACAAAAAAGTAGAGATTTATTATTGCGGAATCAAGCCAAAAACATCACCAACAACAACCCCTCCAATCAATGTCAAAAAATATAGCACCAATGCACAAGCAGCCGAGCGACACCCTCCAAATTTATTCATCAAAAGAAGCAAACACAAAATCACCATCAACCAAGGAAGTGCAACAACAAAAAACAATAAAAAAGCAAAATCTACAGGCGACCAACTTTCAAAACAAAACCTCAAAAACAACCCTTGAAGCAAAAAGGCAATGACAAAAAAATGCAACCACCCCATTTTTCCAAAACATTCAACGCGAAAAGCAATCCACCCCAGAATCACAACAGGAGCAAGGAAAATCAGCCACAACATCATAAGATCAAACACTTACCAAGGAATATTAATAGCGGGAACCTCTCCCCCGCCGCTATGTGGTGGTTGACGCTGCGACCAAGCACCTGGCACATCCGGCGTAACTCCTCCCGCGTTATTTATTATATTATTTGCAGCCGAATTCGAATTTGGGCCATATCCAGGAGGCATATAAGTTCCTTGCCTATAGTTATCTCCACTGTTTATCACAGATTTATCAAAATCTGGTTGCGACCTCCCTGGAGGAGGGGATATATCATAGTTTGAATTCCCTCCACCAGGATTATAAAATGCATTGCGATCACCCATGTAGGTTGGATTATTACCGTCTTTAGTAGGCGCGGTCGCACCTCCGGGAAGAGAATATTGCGCATCAATAACTTTTTTCTTCTTCCCATCACAATCTGTTTCCCAGTGCCAAACGATCACACCGCAATGCACAGGCTTGGACAGCCCTAATTTTCCAAAGAGGCTTACCGGTCTGCAGGTTAGAGTTACTTCCAAGCCACTGGGATCTATTAATCCGAGCGCATTCCCTTCCACATACCCAAACCGATTAAACCCACCCTCCAGCCCAATCGGATCGGCCTGCGTATACCGCCCCCGCTCCGCACTGTAGCTGCGGAAGTAGTTGTAGTGCAGGTTGCTTTCTTTGTCGTAGTACTGCCCCGGGTAGCGCAGGTTGAACGTGACTTCAGGGATGGTGGTGGTGCCCGTGGTCGGGTTGGTGGTTTCGTTGGTGAAGCGCTTGGATCCCAGGGTGGGCTGTTCGTCGCCGAAGGCGCTGTACGCCCATTGCCAGGCCACCTGGCCGTCGGGCTGGGTGAGCTTGCGCGGGGTGTTCAGGTGGTCGCTGTGCACAGCATAGGCGACCCCATTGACGATGGCGGCAATGGGCATGGGGCCGTTGGCAGTGGGCAGGTAGATGTACTGGGTGGTGCCGGTGCTGTTGCTGCCGCCCATGCCGTATTCGCCCAGCAGGGTGCCGTCCTGGCCGTAGACATAGGCGAAGCCGAGCTTTTGCGCGTCGCTGCTGCCGGGGCTCCACAGGCGGGTGAAGAATTCGAAGGCGGTCTGGATGAAGCCCTTGTCTTTTTCCTCTTCCGCTTCTGCCTCTTCCTGGTCTTCGGGGTCGGCCAGCAGGTTGTTGAGGTTCTTGCCGCTGGTGGTTCCACCTGATCCGCTGCCGCTGACAAACAGCGGTTCGGTCTTGAACACGCGCTGGCCCAGGGCGTTGTGGGCGTACTGGGTGCTGGGGGCGTCCACGCCCGTGCCGGTGGTGACTTTTTCCAGGCGTTCCTGGCTGTCGTATTGGAAGGTGCGCAGGCCATCGGTCAGCAGGTCGCCGGCGGTGTTGTAGCCGTAGGTGACGCTGGTACTGGCTGTGCTGGCGCCGCTTTGGGTCTGGCTGAAGCCGGTCTGGCGGTTGGCGGTGAGGGTGTAGGTGCGGTTGGTGGTGGTGCCTGCGCGCTGTTGGCTGCTGGTGAGGCGGTTGCCGTTGGCGTCGTAGGCGTAGGTGACGGTGTTGGCGGGGGTGCCGCTGGCGACTGTCTTGGTAAAGCCGGTGATGCGGCCTGCACGGTTGTAGGTGACTGTCCAGGTGGCGGGAGCCAGGGTCACCGTGCCCGCTTGAGCATCCGTACTGGCGGGCTGCATCAACGATTGGGTGAGGCTGGTGATGCGGCCTGCGGCGTCGTAGGTGTAGCTGCTGAATTCGGTGGCTGTGAGTTGGCCCGCAGTGTTGTAGGTGCGGGTGGCGGGGATGGCTGCCGATGCACCGGGCAGGTTCCAACTCCAGCCGGTAGGCTGACCCAGGGGGCTCCAGGTGATGCCGCTGACGATGGGCTGTCCGGCCCAGGTGAGGCCGGTGAGCTGGCCGGTGGCGTCGTAGACGTTCTGCAGGACCTGGCCACCGGGGTAGGTGGTGGAACTCAATAGGCCCGTAGTGGCGTGGTAGCTGTAGGCCAGGGTGCGGGTGTCGTTGTTGATGAGCTTCTGGGTCTGGCTCGTCACCCGGCCGTGCAGGTCGCGCTGGTAGGTGGTGATGCCGCTGGCGTCTTCGATCTCGCTGAGGTAGCCCTTGCTGGTGGGGGTCTGGTCGTAGCGCAGGGTGGTGGTGCCACCGGGGTGCGTGATCGACGTGGGGCGGCCGAGGAGGTCGCGGGTGATGGTCGTTGCCTGGCCCAGGGCGTTGGTGATGCTGCTGGGCAGGCCCAGGGCGTCGTATTGGGTGGTTTCGCTGCCGCTGTCGGGGCTGGATTCTGACGTGGCGTTGCCCAGGGCGTCGCGGGTGTAGCTGGTGGTGACGCTCTTCGGGTCGGTGACCGAGGTGACGGCGTCGAGGGCGTTGTAGGTCAGTGAGGTTGTGGCGTTTTCGGCGTCGGAGAGGTAGTTGATGCGCCCAAGGTAGTCCCGCCAGTACTTCGTCTGGATAGAAGTGTTTCCCAAGCTTTGGGTAGCGGTGGTCACATCACCTTGGGCATCGTAGTTGTAGTTCACCGACGCACCAGTAGCACCCGTGGTCAGCGACGCTACTTGGTTCAGGCTGTTGATGCTGCGCGCGAGTTGCCAGGACAGTTGACCCTGGCCGTTGCGCACTTCTTCGCTCAGCCGGTTGCCTATGTTGTCGAGCACATAGGTGCCCGTGTTGCCGCGGTTGTCGCTCCAGCCCGTGAGGCGATGGGCAGGGTCGTAGGCATAGGTAATGCCGAGGCCCTGGGGCAGTGTAGCGGTCAGCACTTGGCCGCTGGGGCGGTAGCTGAAGGTCGTGAGCAAGCCGCCTCGGTTGCTGGTGAGCACACGGCCACGGGCGTCGTAGGTAAAAGTGCTCACCAAGCCATTCGCGGCCGTATGGGTGAGTACCCGGCCTGCGCCGTCATAGGTGTAGGTATCTACATGGCCCAGGGCATTGGAGGTCTGGGTGGCATTGCCTTGGGTATCGTAGGCATAGCTGGTAACTGCGCCATTGGGTGCCGTCTGCGTGGCCACCAGACCATTGGCATGGTAAGTCCACGCTGTAGTACGCACTGTGCCCGTAGCAGTATCAGTGACCGCCTGGGTCAGCACGTTGCCTGAATTGTCGTAGCTATAGCTTGTGGAGCGGCCCGGCTCGGTGACGGTAGCCGGTAAACGCCATTGCGGATGCCATGCCGTAGTGACGGTGCGGGCAAGTGTGGACCGGTTTTGAACTTCCGTGCGGGAAAGGGGTAGGCGACGGCTTGTATCCCACGTCATCCGGTCTATGCTGGAATTCATGTCATACGAATACTCCTCCAGTCCATTGTCATCGTAGCTGATGGAGGATTTCGGCCGCTTTTCACCTACGTCAAACAGCAGGTCTGAGCCATAGTATTTGTAATCGCGATTGAACCGCGCATACCAAATTCCACGCACTGTACCCAGTGGATCAGAAATTTTTGTTCCATAGAGATTACCGCCGCTCGTACTGACCGACTGAATAGAGTATCGCTCCACCCCACCGGCCTTTTCAGTGGCTACGGCCCAACGCTCACTATCGTATCCGAATGTCGAATACCGAACACCATTCTCATCGACTACGCCGGACAAAAAACCTGACGCATTGGCATCATCATAAACGTATTGCCGACTGGTTCCATCTGCCTGCCGCACTGATGTGAGTAGATTGCCAGTGTAATTGAACTGTACGTTGCGTGAATCAGCGGTCGTCACGCTCGAAATCCGCCCCAGGCTGTCATAAACAAACTGCAGTGCTTGGCCAAAACCGTTGTGCGCAGTACCCAGCCGCCCTTGAGCGTTGTAAGTATAGTTTGTTGCCCATCCATTGCGCAGCGTTTTTTTAACCAGACGGCCTTTGGAGTTGAAAATATACTGAATTTCAGCCTCGCCATCTTGAAATATCCAACTGGCCTCGGAACCAGCTGAACTGCGAACGAGACTGTGAAGCGCATGCGTCGCCACATAAGCACCGCCATTTCTGCGTGAGAAGTACTCGAATGTCCCGTCGGCCATTTGGATGCGCACTTCTTCGAAGATGCCAGTATCGTCACCAGGCACTCGGGTGTAGGTGAGATTCATGTCATGGTTGTGCAGCCAACCATTGCCCAAATCTCCACGGTGCAAATTAATCAATGAGTCACGCAGCCAAAAAGATGCATCGCGAACACGGTTGCTGCGATAGACACGTCGAAAATCCAGAGGATCCGGGCCGTCGCTACTCAGGTCAACTGAGAGCTCAATTTTTTCGCGAGTTGAGGCTTGGATGGGATTGCCGAACAATCCTGTACACATGGATGCTGGCACAGGAATTTCTTTATAGCACCCATTTGATTGCACATCGGTAAAACGTATACTCTTCCAATCACCGCATTTTGCCTCGCGCGTCCCGGACAAAGGCGATCCCTGCCAATCCCCAACACCTATACAAGACCCATCGGTGTGGACCGTGCCAAATCTGATGGATATGCTGCTAGTTTCCACAACAGGCTTATTGGACAGCAAAAATCCATCCCGATGTACCACAACGGTTGGTGCCACCGTGTAAGAAACCTGGCAAACCTCAGTGGAACTGGGTTTGTTCCTCCAAAAATTTAGAAATCCCTCCGCAGCACTTTCCATGGTTGGAAAAGTTTGTGTCGAATCCCCGTGGGAATACTTCCACTGGGTCGTTTCCATAGGCGCCAACGAGCACTGATTGGTGCTTTTGTAGCCAGGCCCACCACAAAATTGGTAATATAATTGAGCCTGAGCACTGCCACACACAAAAAATACAAAACCAGCCAATAGCTTTACCAAGATATTCATTCCCACCCTCTTTAAATTCAATATTATTATTTAGGCACCAATTCAATCTGGCCCACTTCAACGGCTTTCTCACAGAAGCCCGCTCAAGCCAATCCTAACGATGGCTCAGCGGCACCGCATGAACATTGCATCACTCATTGCAACAAAGTGTTGCACGCAAATCACGGACATAGCTTCGGCATCGTAGCGCCCATCAAGCGCAGCCAGTCACCGTCGCGCCGGGCTTCGTATCTGGCTCATGACGCAGTGGTCAGTAAGAAGGCTCCCGCACCACCACAATATCCACCCGCCGATTGCGCGGCGACTGCGGCTCGGCCTCGACCAGCAGGCTGTTGTTGTCGGAGCCATAACCCACGCTGTCCACCCTCCCATCCTTTTCGGCCCGGGCGGCGGCGGCACGGGCCACGCGGCTGGCGCGGCGGGCGGACAGGGCCTCGTCGGCGTTGATCGACAGGCAATCGGCGTCCACCGTGGGGGGCGGGCCGCCGGGGGCATACACGTCGCTGTAGCCGATGACCTTGAGCGACAGGCGCTCGTCGGCCTTTAGCGCGGCTTGCAGCACCGGCGCCACGCGCGTGGCCAGCTCCTGCTGCACGGTGGCCGGCAGGCAGTGGCTGTTGCGGGCGAACGAGGTGCCCTGGATGCGCACGATGCCCTGGGCGGGTAGCACTTGCACACTGGGCAGTGCGCCCTGCTTTGCCAGTTGCTGCAAAGCGGCCAGTGCCTTGTCGGCCTCGGGGCCGATGGGCTCCTTGGCATGTGCGCTGGTGATCACCGCCAGCACCAGGGCGGCAAGGGCTGCTGCGGTGCGTGGAACAGCGCTGCAGCGAGCGGAATCTGGCGCGGGGCAAGAGCGCGCGGCGGATGGCACGCGCGTGAAGAAGAAGGATGTCGGGTAGGTCATGCAGACAAGAGCGAGGGGCATTGGATCACCACGGCCTGCGATGGCACGCCGGTGCGATGGGGCCGGCCCATCATAGCCATGGCAAAGCAGGTTCGACCCGCCCTCTTCCCGGCCTGCCCCACGCACCGCGCTACAGCACAAAGCCCCCGTCGATGGTCATGCTGGCGCCCGTCACAAAGCCCGCCTCCGGGCTGGCCAGGTACGACACCAGGGCGGCGATCTCGCCGGGCTCGGCCATGCGTTTGAGGGGGATCACGTCCTTGAGCCACGAGGCCATGGGTGCGGTCATGTCGGTCTCGGTCGGGCCGGGCTGCACGTTGTTGACGGTGATGCGCCGGGGCGCCAGGTCCAGCGCCACGCCCTTGACCAGGGCGGCCACGGCGGCCTTGGTCATGGCGTAGACGCTGCTGCCCGCCGAGCCGGTGCGGATGGCGGTGTTGCTGCCGATGGTGATGACGCGCCCGCCGTCGTGCATCTGCGCCACGGCAGCCTGGATGGCCAGGAATACGCCGCGCACATTCACATCGAGCATGGCGTTCAGGTCGTCCAGCGCCACAGCGCCGATGGGCGCGGCGCGCAGGATGCCTGCGTTGACAACCACCGCGCTCAGCAGCCCGAGCCGCTGCACTGCGGCGTCCACCGCGGCGCGGATCGCCGCCGGGTCGGCACTGTCGGCCTGGATGGCCAGGCCACGCCGGCCTGCCTGCCCGACCGCGGCCACCACGCCATCGGCACTGTCGGGCCGCGAGACATACGTGATGGCCACGTCGTAACCATCGTGCGCCAGCCGGCCGGCAATTGCCGCGCCGATGCCGCGCGAGCCGCCGAAGACCAGCGCCACACCCCGGCCACCGGTTGCGTTGGGCTGCCGCTGTGCAGCATCGGCCGCACCCACGGCATCCCAAGCCTGCGCTGCCCCGGGCCGCGCCGTCTCCACTGCTGTTACTGCTACTGCATTGCTGTCCATGGTTTCACTCCTTTAATTGAACAATCGTTCCAAAACAAACCAAAAAAAAGGGACTCATCCGAGAGCCCGCAGTGCAAGGCGTGCCATGGCACGCAGCTCTGCGTCTGGCGCACCGCCGCGCGCGGCGATGCGCAGGGCCGCCACCTGGGCCAGCACAAAGCTGGCCGCGTGGCCGGGATCCACATCAGCCGCCACATCGCCTGCGGCCTGTGCCTCGCGGATGCGCGTGACCAAGGCCGTCTGCAAAGCCTTGGCGGCCACGGCGCGTATGGCCACCAGCTCTTGTTGGGCACTGCCAAACTCGCTGACCGAGCCCACGCCCAGGCAGGGGCTGTGGGCCTCGGCCACCACGCGCTTGAGCATGCGCTCGATGCCGGCCCAGGCGGTGGCGCCTTGTTGCAGCGCTGCGATGTGGCTCTGCGTCTCGCCCGCCGCATAGCGCTCCAGTGCCGCGCAGTACAGCGGCCACTTGCCACCGAAGGTGTTGTACAGGCTTTGCTTGCCGATCTGCATGGCCTCGGTCAGCATCTCGGCCGAGGTGGCCGCGTAGCCATGCTCGCGGAACACGCCAACGGCGGCGTCCAGCGCTTGCTGCGGATCGAACTGTCGGGGTCTTGCCATGGGGCGAGTGTAGCCATATTGGAACGATTGGTCAATAATGACTGTGCGACTGCGGCGCAATGACTGGCTGGCCCCGCCCCATCCGCCTCATGCAGAATGCCGCGATCACGAGACGCAAGGAGCCCCCATGGAACGCGCCATCGAACTTGCAGGCTTCTTTGCCGCGCACGGCATTTGGTGCGTGGCCGAGGGGGAGCCCCTGACGCCCATGGTGGCCCAGGAATCGGCGGCCTATGGGCGCAACATGCTGCGCTTCGCGGCGGACCAATTGGAGGAAGGCGTCGCGCAGGCGCAGGAGTATCTGGACCAGAACCCCGGACAGGCGGAGCGCGCAGCCTTGGTCTATGACGGTTTCATCACCCTGCCATCGGGCCGCACGGATGCCTTGATCGTGCTGGTGCGCTCGTACGCCCGGCCACCCACCACGCTCACCATGGCGGTGCCCTACCGCAACGCGCAATCACCCAGTGGCTTTGCCGTGCACCGGCCCAAGTTCATGGGCTGGCAGGGGCCGGGCACGGCGGACTACAAAGTGCTAGGCGATGCGTTCTTTCGCGGGGTCGAGTCGCACGAGGCGGCGGCGCCGGTGTGGGCGCAGCACAACGATGATTCGATCTGACGCAGCACCGGGCGGGCGCTATGCCGCGTGAGCGGAGTGCTGCTGGATGAACTCCCGCGCCTGCGCCGGCCTGGTGAGTTCGGTCCACTGCAGGTGGCCATAGGCCGGGTCATGGCGCAGCCCTGCGAACTTGACCCGGTTGCGCGCAAAGGTGGTGTACGACCACCACAGCACCGAGTCGCGCGAGAAGAACGCCATGCGCAGCGATTCGCGGTTGCCGTGGGCAAGGGCCTATTCACACTGATTTCGGGGATCGCGTTGCCTGGCCTGGGGGCTGGATGTAAGGCGCCAGCGTGCAGCAAGGTAGGAACCTTGCAAGCGCGGGCAACGCCGCAGACGGCCCCCAGGCCGGGCAACCCGAAGGGAAGGCCCTTGCCGGCACGCCACTCGTCGTTGCACTCCTTGCGTGTGCAAGAGCACACGTCGCGTCGCGCGCCTAGATTGGCACGCCGGCAAGGGCCTTCGCGACCCCGAAATCAGTGTGAATAGGCCCTCGTCCGCAGCAGGCCCCGGCTCACGGTGCGCCACAGCACGCGCGGGAACACGATGCTGCGCCCATAGTTGAGCCAGACGATGTGCGTGGCGCGCGCCCAGAGCAGTTCGCGCATGGCGGTACAAGGCCTGTTAACACTCATTTCGGGGATCGCGTTGCCTGGCCTGGGGGCTGGATGCTAGGCGCCCGTGCGCAGCAAGGTGTGCACCTTGCAAGCGCGGGCAACGCCGCAGACGGCCCCCAGGCCGGGCAACCCGAAGGGAAGGTCATTGCCGGCGCGCCACTCGTCGTTGCGCTCCTTGCGTGTGCAAGAGCACACGCGGCGTCGCGCGCCTAGGTTGGCACGCCGGCAAGGGCCTTCGCGACCCCGAAATGAGTGTTAACAGGCCCTGGTTGCCGTCGGCCACCCAGCAATCGCCTTCGGTAGTCTCGCGCACGCGGGCCTTGAACTGCTCATGCGGCACTGCCGCCCAACCGGGACCCCAGTACAGGGCGTCGAGCTCGATGTGCGGGCTGCCGGTGGCTTGGGCCAATGCCGCGGCAAAGGTGGACTTGCCGGCACCGCTGGTGCCGACGACTACGCAGCGCATGCGGGCATGGCGGATGTGGAAGAACGATGCTGGCAGCTCATGCCTCCCCCGGCCCCTGCCACCAAGTGAAGGCCTTGCGGGCCGCGGCCACCAAGGGATAGGCGTAGTCGGAGCCGTGGGCGTCGGTGATGCGCAGGCTGCTGTCGCTGAGCTGGTGCCAGGTCCAGCCTTCCACGCCCATGGAGCCGCTTTGCAGCACCTCGGCGGTCGGGGATGGCGGCGCGGGCTCGGGGGTCACGAGCACCGGCGCGGCGACCTGGGGTGGGGGCGCGGTGGTGCCCGTCGGCCCGCCGGGCTGGGCTTCGAGCAGCCGGCGGATGGCGGCCAGGTCATCGGCCTGCCGCAGGGCCTGGAGCACGCGGAAGAATACATACGGGATCACCGCGATCGCAATGGCCAGCGCCGCAATGGCCGCCTCTTGCGGGGCGCTTTGGGCGGTGAACATGCCCGACAGCAGCACCAGCGCGGCCACGATGGCGCCGAGCAGGGTCAAGAATCCAAAGAACTTCATGGGTCTTTATCCTCCCGGTGGTTTGAAAATCTCCTGCGCCGGTCCTTCCGTTCACAGGCCACGGGCTCTTTGGCGCTGCGGGGCAACTGTACGCGATGGGAGACCGATGGCACGACGCGCCTTGCTGTCGTGGCCATGGGCCCTACACTCCATCAAAAATACAGAGGGAGGCGCCTTGAAAACTTTTCGTCGCAGCGGCTTGGCGGCCGCGGCATTGCTCTCGTTTGGGCTGCCTTGTCTTGCTTTGTCCCCGGCGCCTCCACCAACGCCTCAGAAACTTGACGCACAAGAGTGCATCGAGAGGGGAACGGCGGAAGGTAGATGGAAAAACAGTTCGGGATTGCGCGTCCACCAGAGACTCGCGAGCCATCTGAGCCAGTTGCGTGTGGAAAAGCTGCACCCTTTGGACGAGTACCGCTGCGAGGGCGCGGGCCTGGCCTACCACGCACGCATCACGGACCAGGCCATTACTGTCGAATCGCGCTACCTGCAGGAGGGCAAGCAGCACTCCAGCACCAGCTACCTGGGCTCGTCTCCGACAGATGGGTACCGGGAAGCGCAGCCACACGGCATTCAGCGCGTGAACTGGCCCGACGGGCGCCTCCAGTCCGTGGAGTTCTACTGCCAGGGTCAGCCCGTGGGCTTTCACCGCTACTACGACGCGACGGGCCGGCTCCTGGCCATCGCCGACCATTCCAGCAGCGACTACCGAGCGGAGCGCCGCTTGAATGGCCGCCGTACCCTGATCACGCGCGCAGATCAAACGCTCCAGGGATTCTTGACAGGGCCTGTCGAGAGTCCCATCGGTATCCGCAAGCTGTACGAGGTGCATGGTGCCAGGCTGGATCCCGCGCTGCTGCAATGGCGGGAACGCCCTTTCCACTACAGCGCGCTGGATTCCGGCACGCGGCTTGAGCAATTGGTGACCGAAGGTGACCAGGGCTGGATCAGCGAGCAAGGCCAGCGCGTGCGCATCGTCAATGCGCCGATGGACTACATGCCTTTCTGGGAGGTGTACGAACGGGACCGCAAGCGCTTGCCGGACGGCGATCCGGTGGAGGCCCGCAACAGGAAGATCCTGGCATGCCCTTGGCTTGATGAAGCGATGAAGCCACCACTATCGCAAGCTGCCTTGGCTCGGCCCCGCGCCGCAGCCCTGACGGATGCACAGCGCCATGCCAGACCTCGGGCCCGTTACCTGGCCTGCCTGCAACGGCCATCCGAGACGTGTCTCATGCCGTCGGTACTTCCCTTGGCCCTCAATGAGTGGAACTACGGTGGCGCGCACGTTCGAAGCGCCGGAGCAGCGGCCATCGAAATGCGCCAGCCCGAGCTGGCCAGCGATGCGATAGAACGTCTTTTCGACAAAGAACGGGTAAATACCGCTCCAACTCTGCGTTTGGCGATTCCCGAGCTCCTGAGGGCGCGGACCGCGGTGCTGCAAGGGGATGTTGCAGGTGCCGAGCTCCATGCCAGGGCGTCACTGGTCCATGCGCAAGCCCCTGCACCCACCACTGATGGCGCAGCCCTTGGCTTGGATATTCTGGGACGCGTGGGCCTGGAGCTTGCCCGCATGGGCTACCCGGACCTTGCCACCAAGGCCTACGAGCAGTTGACAACGGCCCACGCCCAGACCGCCATCGACGTGTTGTCGGCCGTGGGCGAAGCGCACGCACGGGCCGGTCGGCGAGAGGCGGCAGCCTCAGTGGCGGCGCAACTGCGCATGCGAAAGGAGCATCCCCTGCCCGATCATCTGCGAGATGGAGGACCGGTCCGGTGGTACTCTGCGCGGGCGGCCCATGTGCATGCGCTGGCACTGGTTGCGCAG
Organism: Acidovorax sp. AC410; assembly: GCF_979253235.1. Classification (NCBI taxonomy): domain Bacteria; kingdom Pseudomonadati; phylum Pseudomonadota; class Betaproteobacteria; order Burkholderiales; family Comamonadaceae; genus Acidovorax; species Acidovorax sp. AC410. Next base: position 5,090,961 of record NZ_CEEDCG010000001.1, on the reverse strand, counting down.
GCCCTGGCGCAGCAAGGCAGGACAGGCGAGGCACAGGAGCTGCTGGCGCAGGCGCAAGCTGAGTGGAGCCGAGCCTCCGGGCAACGGTACCCTTCCAATGACGCGGAGTTGGCGCTGGCGCTGGCTCAAGCCGCACTGGGCGATTCAGCGGCTGCGCAGCGGCTTGCCGACCGGGCCTACGGCGTGCCTTGGGCCCACACTCGGAACAAGGCCTGGGCCGTGCTGTGCGACGCGGGCCGGGCGAACTTTGTAGCAGACAGGCGCGTGTATCACCAGCCTCCGTACGCTGCTGTGACGCCCATCCGCCACATTCCGCCCTATGGTGCCCTGGCTTCAGCACATGTCCGGTGCGGCCAGGTACAGCAGGCACGCGACCTGCTGGAGCAGGGCATGCAATACGCACAGGAAAAAGCCATCTGCAATGCCGGCATGTGGTGCCCTTGGGTACAGCCACCAGATGCCATGGATCTGATCGCTCTTTCGATGCTGGAAGCGGGTCAGGTGGATATGCTGGAGACATGGAGTTCCGGGCGCACTCTGGGTACCAATGTGCACATCCGCTGGGCCGAACAGCTGGCGAAGGGCGGAAACCAGGATGCAGCACGCCACAGGTTGGCCACCGCATCGGCCCAGGCTCTCGTCGTACCCGAAGAACTGCGGATCGACCTGCTGCTGACCAAGGCATGGGTGGAGGGTGGAAAGGTCCAGCCGACCCTCGCCCTCCTTGAGGATGTGTACGCCACGGCATCGGCTATCGATGCCCCCCATCGCCGTGCGGTGGCCTTGCTCGGCGTTGCGCGCACCTTCAATGCTGCAGGCGCTACTGCCAGGGCGCGTGAGTTGCTCAGCGAAGCGCGAGCGGGCTTTGACAGCATATTGGACGGCAGCCTGTGGCGGACCCACGCGAATGTGGGCGAATTCGGGCTGCAATTGGGCTTGGTAGCCCAGGAATTCGTGGCCGCCGGCTCACTGGACGAGGCGCTGAGGACCGTGCACTCGCTTTACCTGCAACCCGGCACCCTCGCCGCACAACACCGCGCACAACGCCTGGCCGGAAGGGTGGACGCCGCCATTGTCGAGAACCAGTCTGCGGTGACGGTCTCGACACAAGAAGTGCGGACGGCTTTTTCTGCCCTGCCCCCAGGCAGCGCCAAGGCACAGGCGCTGGATGCAGCAATGCGGCAAGCCACCAGCGGCCAGCAACCTTTGGCCGCTGCCGCATGGCAGGCACTGTCCCTGGAAGCATTGCAGAGCAGCGATGCTTACCTTGCCAATGCCGCATCCTCGCTGGAGCGCCGCACGCAACTGGGCCTGATGGCCGGCTGGCTGCGCCTGGACCTCCAACGGCACCAGGGTACAGAGAAGGAACAGTCCCAGTTGCGCGCCCTGCAGCTGGAGCGTTTGGCAACGCACGCCCGGCGCATCGACAGTGCGGCATGGCGCGCACGCAGCCTGTGCGAACTGGGCTTCACTGGCATCGCGCTCGGCCTGCCTGCAGGCAAACCCTTGCTGCAGGAAGGAACCACCCTTGCCGCCCAATACAACGGCAAGGCACCACCACTGGATCCGCCACCGACCGGTGCGTGCGCCTATTGGTCACTGCAAGCCGGCGAAAAAGCTGCTGCAGCGGCACTGGTGGACTGGGCAGTGGAGCCGCTGCGTGCCCCTTTGCGCCATCGGCCCGATGGACTGCTGCACCCCGCCAGCGCACGCGACTTGATCAACACCTCCATCGCCCTGTTCGAAGCCGCGCATGGAGAGCTGGCGCTGGATTGGGGGCGTGGCTACTGGCGCGACTAAGCCCTCGCAACACCCCGCCTTACCGACCGGGGCCTGGCCCCAGTTGCCCCGCCGCCACTTCCTGCACCACCGCCCGCAAATGCTCCACCGCGGGGTTGGCCAGGCCCACGCTGTCGCGGTGCAGTGACACGCCCACGGACGGCAGCGCGGGCAGCCCCAGCAGCTTGCCCACCGCGGCCAGGCCGGCGGGCACCTGCGCCGTGGCCCGGGGCGCCACGCCCAGGCCGGCCTGGGCGGCGGCCCAGATGGCCGAGACGCTGGCGCTGGTGAGCACCACGTGCCAGGGCCGGCCGGTGCGCTCCAGCGCGGCGATGGCGGCCTGGCGAAAGCTGCAGGGCTGCTCCAGCAGCAGCAGGGGCACGGATTCGCCGGGCTGCAGGGGCAGGCCGGGCTGCGCGATCCACTGGGTGAGCAGGCGCGCAATGGTCTGCCCGCCCGTGTGTCCACCGGCCTGCGCGCCGGAGGCCTCGCCAAACGCCAGCACCAGGTCCACCTCGCCGGCCTGCAGTTGCGCCAGCAGCGCGCTGCTGCGGTCCACGCGGATGTCGATGCGAACCGCGGGGTGGGTGCGTGCAAAGCGGGCCAGCGTGGCGGGCAGCCAGCCGTCGGCAAAGTCCTGCGGCATGCCGAAGCGCACGCTGCCCTGCATGCGCGCGCCCTGCAGCGAGAGCACGGCCTCGTCGTTGAGCGCGATGATCCGCCGCGCGTGGCCCAGCAGCAGCTCGCCCGCCTCGGTCAGCGCCTGCTGGCGGCCCTGCTTGCGGAACAGGGGCGTGCCCACGCGCTCTTCCAGCGCCTTGATCTGCAGGCTCACAGCGCCGGGCGTGCGGTGCAGGCGCTGGGCGGCCTTGCCAAAGCCGCCCAGCTCGACGGCGGTGACCAGGGTTTGCAGGGAGGGCAGGTCGAGCAGCATAGGTTAGCTATTTTAATCATTCATGCAAAAACAACTCGATTGTTTAAATCAATGGCAGTTTCTACAGTGCATGCACCTCCACCCTGCACCACCCCTGAAGGACACCTGCCATGCTGGCCATGCAATACGGATTCGACCTGCCCGATGATTTCGACATGAACACCCTGCGCCGCCGCATCCCGGAGATCGGTGGCCGCTTCGACGCCCTGCCCGGCCTGCACCTCAAGGCCTTTCTACTGGCCGACCGCACGGCCACGGCGCCCAACCGCTACACGCCCTTCTACCTGTGGGACGACCCAGCGGGCGCGGCGGGCTTCGTCACCTCGGCCGACTTTGCGGCCGTGCAGGCCCGGTACGGGCGCCCGGTGGTGCATGGCTGGAACCCCATCGCCCACCTGCAGGGCCCGGCGGCCGGCCAGGTGCCGCGCTTTGCCACCCAGCACTTCGCGCAGTTGCCCGACACCACGGACCTGGTGCAGCGCGCAGCCGACGAGCGTGCCGCAGCCGCCGACCTGGCCAGCGCAGCGGGGGCACACAGCGTGTTCGCGGGCCTGGATGCCCAAGACTGGCAGGTGAACCGCACGGTGCTGTGGCAGGGCCCGCCGCCAGCGGGCACCGAGGGGCGGGTGTTCGAGCTGCTGTACCTGTCGGCACCGCGGGGGGTGCGCAGCAGTGGCACGGGGGATGCCGCCCGGGTCTAGACATCATGGTCGCCGCCCCCTGGATAGGCGGCCGGTCTCCGACATCGTAGATTGCGTCCAAGGACGTAGCGCTACATGCTGTGACTTGCGTCGTCAGCAACAAGGAGACCGACCATGCAAGAGAGTAGCAAGATTCACGTGGGCCTGGACGTCCACAAAGACAGCATCAGCATCGCAGCGGCCGAGCCTGGCCGAGTGCCCGGGCGCCTGATAGGCAAGGTCACGCACGATGTGAGCAAGCTGCTCAAGGTGCTGGCCAAGGTCGGCAACGCCGATCAGCTGCACATCGTGTACGAGGCCGGCCCCACCGGCTTTGGCCTTCAGCGTGCTCTGCACAGCAGGGGCTACCTGTGCGAGATCATTGCCCCCTCGCAGATCCCGCGCCGCCCTGGAGATCGGATCAAGACCGACGGGCGCGACTGCGTTCAACTGGCCGAATGCTCTCGCGCTGGCCAGTTGACTGCCGTGTGGATCCCCGACCCAGAGGACGACGCGATCCGTGACCTGTCACGGGCACGCGAAGATGCAGTCAACAGTCGCGTGCAGGCCCGCCACCAACTCAAGGGATTCTTGCTGCGTCACGACGTGCGATACACCGGCAAGACCTCATGGTGTGGGGCCTACTACCGCTGGCTGGGGACACTGAACTTCGGGGTGGGGGCCGCACAGACAGCGTTCACCGAATACTGGCAAGCCGTGACGGCTGCAGATGATCGCGTTGACCGGCTGACGAAGGCGCTGCAGGCTTCGATCACTGGCTGGCGCTTTGAGGCGGTGGTTGGTGCGCTGCAGGCACTGCGTGGTGTCGCCGCGATCACGGCGATTGGCTTGGCAGCGGAGATTGGAGATCTGGGACGCTTTGCCCATCCACGCAAACTCATGGGCTACCTCGGTCTGGTGCCCTCGGAGCACTCCAGTGGTCAGCGCACGAGCCGGGGCAGCATCACCAAGACCGGCAACGCGCACGCCCGGCGGCTGCTGACTGAAGCCGCCTGGAACTACCGCTTCAAGGCGCGCATCGGCAAACAAGCGCAGATCCGACAACAGGATCTGTCCGAGCCGATACGAAGGATGGCATGGACAGCGCAGTTGCGGCTGACACAGCGCTTCGCGGCGTTGAGTGCACGTGGCTTGCAGGCCAACAAAGCCTGCATCGCCGTCGCAAGGGAGCTGGCAGGCTTCGTCTGGGCCATCGGCATGCAGGCGCAGCGCGAGCAGGGCCAGCCAAACTGAAAGGGCATAACACGCAACAGGATCGATCTGGCGATGCGATACGAGCAACGATAGGGCAACCCTCGACGCTCCTACCAGGGCACCGCAAGGCAGATCCCCGATCCTAGAGCGAGGCAGGCCCGCGACGAATCGATGAAGTGCTGGTAACCAATCCGCGGATATGAGTCTGATTCATCGTCGCTGCAAACGCTCGTGTCGCATCACCCGATCGATCCTAAGAGAACGCACACCAAATGAGGCACTGACAGTATTGACAATGGCGACCATATGAGGAGCGTGCGCGGCAGAAGGAGCATCGGCTGCAACGCCCGACAAACCGGTCTCGCCGGGTATCACCTCCGGCGCCCAGGGGGCCACCCTGGGCTGGTCGGTACTACCCAGCGATCCTCGGTTTTCGGACGTTTCGCTTCGATGCCTTCTGCCGCGCACGCTCCTAGACAACCCGGTCTCCCGCCGTTTGTGAGCAATATTGCCGCTTGGCGCGGGGAAACACGTCCACCCTGCGCGCCGGGCGTGGGCAGGCGCCCCCACACTCGCTCCCATACCACCACCGAGGGAGTGCTGCTTGAAGAACAAGATTCATCGCATGGGGTTGGCTGCTGCGGCCCTGCTCACGCTGTCGCTGCCGTCCACGGCCTCCTTGCCCAAAGAGCCGCCCATCGCCCAGGCGCTGCCTGCGGCCGCGTGCCTCGACAAGGAATCGCCCGAGGCCCGCCACCAAAAGGGGTCCCACTTGCTCGTGCATGAAAAGCTGGCCAGCCACCTGCTGCGGCTGCGTTCGGACAACCACCATCCGCTGGAGGAATACCGCTGCGAAGGCACGGGCAAGGCCTACCACGCGCGCATTGCGGGCGATGCCGTCACCGTGGAGTCGCGCTACCTGCCCGAAGGCACGGTGCATGCACGCATGGACTTCCAGAATTCGCGGCGGCACGGGGTGCTGCGCACCTTGTGGCCCGACGGGGCCGTGCAGTCGGTGGAGTACTACTGCCAGGGCCAGCCGGTAGGGTTCCACCGCTACCACGACGCAGCGGGCCGCCTGGTGGCGATTGCGGACCATGCCAGCAGCGACTACCGCTGGCAGCGCCGCCTGCAGGGCATGCGTACGACCATCGAGCCCGCGACCGAAGCGGGCAAATCCGACCGGGTGGTGCAGCAGCCCTTGACCGGCAACATCCACATCCGCAGGCTGTTTGGCGTGCAAGGCACGGAGGTGGGAGTCCCCGCACTGCAGCGGCCTGCCGTGGGCGGCTACCAGTCGCTGAACCCCGAGGCGCGCCTGGCGCAACTGGTCACGGCCGGCGACCAGGGCTTTGTCACCGTAGAGGGCCGGCGCATGCGGATCGTCAACGCGCCCATGGACTACACGCCCTTCTGGGAGGTGTACGAGCGCGAGCGCAAGGGCCTGCCCGGGTCCGAGCCGCTGCCCGCCGAGATCCGGGACATCCTGGCATGCCCCTGGATCGAAGAAGCCATGGCAGCGCCCTTGCCGCACGCGGCGCTGGCACGCCGGGCGGTGGCAGTCCCAACGGACGCCGAGCGCCAGGCCACGCCCCGCGCGCGCTATCAGGCCTGCCTGCAGCGGCCTTCGGAGTCGTGCCTGATCCCTTTTGCGCTGCCGCTGGTGCAAAGCGAGCAGAGCCACCGCGATCTGTACCTGCGCGCGACCGCAGTGGTGGCCCTCGCGCTGCGCCAGCCCGGCGTGGCCGCCCCTGCCATCGCGGAGCTGTTCACAAAGGAATCGGGATTCAGCCGGCCCAACCCGTACTTCGCCGTGCCCGAGTTGCTGCGGGCCCAGGCGGCGCAGCGCGCGGGGGACAAGGCTGCGGCCGAAGCCCATGCCAAGACCGCCCTGGCCCATGCACAGCGCGTGGTGCAGGCCCATGAGTCCCGAAGCACCCTGGAGGCACTTCGGCGCACGGGCCCCGAGCTGGCGCGCATGGGCTTCGCAGACCTAGCGGGCCAGGCGTACGAGCAGTTGCGGGCCGCCGGCGACCCCGGGGCGGCCGAGGTGCTGGCCGCCGTGGGCGAGGCCCATGCACAGGCGGGCCGGCTGGATGCGGCGGCATTGGCGGCGGCGCAGTTGCGCCAGGCTGTAGAGCGCCCCTTGTCCGAGAGCGAGCGCGACAAGGGGGTGTCGCACTGGTACTCGCCCCGCGCAGCCCATGCCCATGCACTGGCCCTGATCGCCCAGGGCCTTGCGCACAAGGGCGAAACCACCCAGGCGCGTGAACTGCTGGCCAGGGCAGATGCCGAGTTCGCCCGCGTACCTGCCTCCGGGGCGGCCTGGGGCAACGGGCAGGAGCGCCTGGCCCTGGCGCTCGCGCACGCCAGCGTGGGCAACACAGGGCCTGTACGGCGCCTTGCAGAGCCGCCAACCAGTGCAGAGTGGATGGACACGCCGTGGGCCACCACCCAGCGCCAGGCGCTGCAAAGCCTGTGCGAGGCAGGCCGGGAGGCCTACCTGGTGGATGGGCGCGCCTATCCGCACGTGCTGGTACCCCGGCTATCGGCTTACCATGCGATGGCGCGCTTTGGGGCCCTGGCTTCTGCGCACGTGCGGTGCGGCCAGGTGCCAGCGGCGCGCGCGCTACTTGAGCAAGCCAAAACCTACGAGGCCCCCACGCCTTTGTGCCGCACCATCGATAGCGGGTGCGCCACAGCCCGCCATGGCGCCCTTGCCAATGCCATGCTGGAGGCCGGCCAGTTGGACATGCTGGCCGAATGGGCCACCGTGCGTGAGCTGGGCCCACGAACCCAGATGCTGTGGGCCGAGCGCCTGGCAGAAGCCGGCGACAAGCCTGCCGCACGCAGCCGGCTGACAGCCCTGGCCGAACAAGGCAAGCGCCTGCCGAACAATGCCCAGCACATTCACCTTGTGCTGGCACAGGCCCGCGTGGAAGGCAGCGCCAGCCGGCCGGACCGGGCCCTGATGGAGGCGGCCCACACCGCGGCATCGGTCATGGACAAGCCTCAGGAGCGTGCAGAGGCCCTGGTGCTTGTGGCCCAGGCCTACACCGCTGCGGGTGAGCCCGCCAGGGCCCGCGAGTTGCTGGCTGCTGCGCGCGCCGGCTTTGACAGCGTGCTGGGCGGCAGCCAGTGGCAGCCGGGCATGGCCTTCAGTGGGTCTGCCACGCAACTGGGCCGGGTGGCGCAGGAGTTCGTGGCGGCCGGATCGCTGGAGGAAGCGCTGAAATCGGCGAACGCGCTTTACCAGCGGCCCGGCACGCTGGCCGCACAGTTCCAGTCGCAGGGCCTGGATGCGCGCGTGGACGCTGCCATATTCGCCCGCCGGGCCGCAGGCATGGCACCGCAGTCAACAGCAGCAGCGCAGGCGGCCTTCGCGGCGCTGCCCCCGGGCAGCGCCAAGGCCCAGGCCCTGGACAAGGTGCTGCGGGCGACCGCCACCCGCCCTGGCGCTGCGGCATGGCAAGCCGTGGCCCTGCGGGAACTGGCGGCCAGCGATGCCTACTTCGCATCCGCCACCTCTTCGCAGGAACGCCGGGCTTTGATCGGCCTGTTGGCCGGCTGGCTGCGACCGGAACCACGGAAAGGCGTGCCCGGGCCCTCGAAGGAAGGCGCTGCGTTGCAACTGGAGCAATTGGCCGCGCAGGCCCGGCGCATCGACGCCCCGACCTGGCGCGCGCGCAGCCTGTGCGAACTGGGTTTTACCGGAACGGCGCTGGGCCTGCCCACAGGCAAGTCCTTGCTACAGGAAGGCGCTGCGCTGGCAGCCAGCCACGATAGCCGGTTCTTCCCCCTGGACCCGGCCCCCACGGGCGCGTGCGCCCACTGGGCCCGCCAGGCGGGCGACAAGGAGGCGGCGGCAGGCCTGGTGGAGCGCACGGTGGAGCCGCTGCGCGGCCCCGTGCGTCGGCAGCCCGATGGACAGCACCCGGCGCATGCGGGTGGCCTGCTCGACGCATCCATCGCCCTGTTCGAGGCCGAGCACGGCGAACTGGCGGTGGACTGGATTCGCGCCTATTGGCGGGACTAATGCGGCTAGGAGCGTGCGCGGCAGAAGGAGCATCGGCTTCAACGCCCGACAAACCGGTCTCGCCGGGTATCACCTCCGGCGCCCAGGGGGCCACCCTGGGCTTGTCGGTACTACCCAGCGATCCTCGGTTTTCGGACGTTTCGCTTCGATGCCTTCTGCCGCGCACGCTCCTAGCCTTCGGCGGGTTCACGCCCCCAGGTACCCGCGCATGAACGCCTCGTCGATCACCGCACGCCCCGGCAGCGCCTGCAGGTCGCCGCGCAGGTGCCAGGCCAGCCCGCCCTCGCCCAGGTGGTTGATGCCGATTTCCAGTTCGCCACGTCCTGCGTCGAGGCGGCCGATGGCGTCGAACCAGCCCTGGGGCGCGATGACGATGCGCCGGTGGCTGCTGAGGACGAGGGGGTATTGCATGGGCGGGAGGGGCTCAATTGCGCGCAGGCTAACAGACCCCGATGCCCGCTGTCTGCTGCCGGAGGGCCGGCTGCATGGTGTATCTTCGACGGTTTGCGTACAGCGCCGCCCGTAACACCCTGTGACAGCCTGGGCAAACCACTGCGAAGTCCCATTGAACGACTCTACCCTCTCCCCTCCCGTGCCCACCCGGCCCATCGACCGCAGCGGCGCGCCCGCACTGCTCTCGGTGGTCTGCCCGATGTTCAACGAAGAGGCCACGCTGGACCTCTTTTTTGCGCAGCTGCTGCCGGTGCTGGCGCAGACCGGGCTGGCGTTCGAGATCGTGTGCGTGAACGATGGCAGCCGCGACGGCACGCTGGCGCGGCTGCAGGCGCTGGGCGCCACGGTGCCGGGCCTGCGGGTGATCGACCTGTCGCGCAACTTCGGCAAGGAGGCGGCGCTGACCTGCGGCATCGACCATGCGCTGGGCGCGGCGGTGGTGCCGATCGATGCGGACCTGCAGGACCCGCCCGAACTCATCCTGGAGATGGTGCGGCTGTGGCAGCAGGGCTTTGACGTGGTGCTGGCGCAGCGCACGGACCGCAGCGCCGACCATGTGCTCAAGCGCAAGACCTCGGAGTGGTTCTACCGGCTGCACAACCGCATTTCCGACTCGCAGATACCGCCCAACGTGGGCGACTTCCGGCTGATGGACCGCCAGGTGGTGGATGCGCTCAAGCGCCTGCCCGAGCGGCGCCGTTTCATGAAGGGCCTGTTCGCCTGGGTGGGGTTTCGCCAGGCGACGATTCCCTACACCCGGCCGGCCCGTGCGGCCGGCGACACCAAATTCTCGGGCTGGGGCCTGTGGAACCTGGCGGTGGAGGGGGTGACCTCGTTTTCCACCGTGCCGCTGCGCATCTGGACCTACCTCGGCCTGGCCGTCGCGCTGCTGGCGTTTGCCTATGGCCTGGTCATCGTGGGCCAGGTGCTGCTGTTCGGGCGCGATGCGCCGGGCTATGCCTCGCTGATCACGGTGGTGCTGTTTCTGGGCGGGCTGCAGCTCATCGGGCTGGGGGTGCTGGGGGAGTACCTGGGCCGGGTGTACATGGAGTCCAAGGGGCGACCCGTGTACATCGTGCGCGAAGCGGCTGAGGACAATGCGCCACGCCGCGATGCCGCCTGAGAGGCGCCGTTCTCTGATTTTGCCCCGCCCATGAACACTTCTCGATCGCTGATCGGTTTCGCGCTGATCGGTGTGCTGTCCACCCTCACGCACGTGTGCGTTGCCACCCTGTGCATCGAGCTGCTGGGCGCGCGGCCGCCCGTGGCCAATGTGGTGGCTTTCGCCGTGGCCACCATGTTCTCGTACACCGCCAACACGCTGCTGAGCTTTGGCCAGCGTTTGAGCGCGGCCACCGCCTGGCGCTTCGGCCTGGTGGCGGGCGCGGGCGGCGTGGTCAGCACCTGCATCACCTGGGTGGTGGAGCAGGCCGGCGGCCACTATGCGTTGGGCATTGCGCTGGTGGTGACGGTGATCCCGGCCTTCAGCTACCTGGGCCACCGGTTTTTCACCTACCGCGTGCGCTAGTCCCGTGAGCCCTTTATCGCAAGCATCTGGCTGGCGCCAGAACATCATCGCCCTGTGCCTGCTGGCCCTGCTGGTCTTTGTGCTGCATGGCAGCGCTGTGCAGGGCTACTGGCGCTGGGACGACGGCACGCACCTCTTCAACAGCACGCAGTACACGCCCTGGTCGGTGTTCCTGAACCCCGAGGTGACGCGCGCCGTGTCGGGCAACCAGTTCGCGCCCTGGAACCTGTTCGTCTACCAGGTCAACAGCGCCCTGTTCGGCATGGACCCGCGGGCGTTCTACCTGCACCACTTGCTGTCGCTGGCTGCGGCTGCCTTCGCCCTGTATGTGCTGATGCGCCAGTGGTTCGCACCCTGGCGGGCGATGCTGGCCGCGGTCCTGCTCGTGGTGGGCGCGCCGGCCTTCCACATGGCGCAGCAGTTGATGGTGGGGCACTACCTGGACGGCCTCACCTTTGCCTGCCTGGCCCTGTGGGCCCAGCTGCGTGCCGTGGAGCGCCGGCAATGGTGCTGGGCCTGGCTGGCGGCCGGGCTCTACCTGCTGTCCACGCTGTGCAAGGAGGTCTATGTGCCGTGGATCGCGCTGGCGCTGTTCATGCCCCTGGCGGCCCCTTTGCCGTGGCTGCAGCGCTGGCGCTACGCCCTGCCGGCCCTGGCGGTCGCACTGGGCTACGCCGCCGTGCGCGTGCTGGTGTTTTCCGGCGCGGGCGGCTACCAGCCCAGCACGCTGACAGGCTTGCACGATGTGCCCGGTGTGCTGGGTGCGGTGGCCCTGATGTTGACGCACGGGCTGGTGGGCTCTGGCGCCCTGGGGTTGCTGGCCACGGCCCTGTGCCTGGTGTGCATTGGCGTCAGACTGGCTACGCAGGCGCCGCAGGCGCGCCTGGGGGCTGTGGCGGCTTTGGGTGCGGCCCTCACGGTGGTCGTGTTTCCGCTCCTGTTCGTGGCGCGCCCGGGCCTGGAGTGGCAGCTCCACGCCCGGCTGCTGTGGGTGCCCTGGGCCGCGCTGTGCGTGCTGTGGTGCCTGCCCTGGCCGCCGCGCCTGGCGCGTTGGCATGCGCTGGCGCTGCTGGTTTTTGTGCTGGCGGCGGGCCAGCAGGCCTGGGTGCAGCGCCAGCATGACCGCCCCATCGAGGCCATGTTCGACGCGCACTACGGCTTTGCCCTGCAGCCACCGCCCGGCCAGGTGCTGCTGCCCATCCAGTTCAATACGCCCGGCTATGTGGCCGCGGTGACCATGAGCGCCCATGCCGCGCGCCAGCGCATGGAGCCCGGGCGGGCGCATGCGCAGCCTGCCCTGCTGCGCCAGTGGCCGGTGGATGCGGGCGAGCGCGCGCGCACCCGCGTCTGGCAGGCCAGTTGCCTGTGCCTGGTGCCCCTGGACACGCTGGCGCCCGCACTGCAGCAGGCGGCACTGCAAGCGCAGCTGCACGACCAGGCCATCGCGGCACCGCTGCGCCAGCCCCTGCCCTACATCGCCAACGCCTGGGGCGGCGCCATCGACGCCATCACCACCGAAGGCGGCGTGGTACACGTGAGGGGCTGGACGCCGACGCTGGGCGCTGGCAGACAACTGTTTCTGACCGGGTTTGCCGGCGTGCCGCCCGTGAGCATCGAGAACGTGCAGCGACCCGACGTGGCCAGCGCGCACCACCGCGCGGACATGCTGGACTCGGGGTTCCACGCCACGCTGCGCTTTGCCAGCCCGCAGGCCGCGCAGACCGCTGCCGCCAGCCTGTGCGCGGTGGTTGCCGGCCAGTTGCCTGGGCAGGAGCACCAGTTTTTGCTACTGCCCATCGAAGGCGGCACGCGCTGCCAGAACGCGCTGATGCCCGCCAGGACACGGCCCCTGTGACACAGCGCATGACCACCCCCACCCAGCAACCCGCCTGGGCCGCCGATCTGGCCGTGCTGGGCGCGCTGTGCCTGCTGGCATTTGCCGTGCACGGCAGCGCGCTGCAAGGCTCCTGGCGCTGGGACGACGGCCAGCACCTGTTCTACCTGGGCCTGTACAGCCCCTGGTCGGTGTTCCTGGATCCCCAGGTGACGCGCACCGTCTCGGGCAACCAGTTCGCGCCCTGGAATTTGTTCGTCTACCAGGTCAACCACGCCCTCTTCGGCCTGGAGCCCTTTGCCTACTACCTGCACCACCTGCTGTCGCTGGCGGGCGCTGCGTTCGCGCTGTACCTGCTGCTGCGCCACTGGCTGGCGCGCTGGCAGGCGCTGCTGCCCGCGGCACTGCTGCTGGTGGGGGCCCCGGCCGTACACATGGCCCAGCAGCTGATGTCCGGCCACTATGTCGACGGCATGCTGTTCGCCTGCCTGGGCCTGTGGGCCTATGTGCATGCCGTGCAAAAGGCGCAGTGGCGCTGGGCCTGGCTGGCAGCGGCGTTCTACCTGCTGTCCACCCTGTGCAAGGAGGTCTACGTCCCCTGGATCGCCTTGTACCTGCTGCTGCCGCTGCCTGCGGGCACGCCCCGGGGCATGGCGCGCTGGCGCTTTGCGGCCCCCGCCCTGGCCGTGGCGCTGGGCTACGCGGTGCTGCGCATCGTGGTGTTTGCGGGCGTGGGCGGCTACCACCAGTCCGCCCTGGATGGCTGGCGCGCGCTGCTGGGCTTTGGCGCCACCCTGGCGCGCGTGCTGACCGATGGCCTGCTGGGTGCCAACCTGCTGGGCGTGGCAGCCGCCGTGCTGTGCCTGGCCTGCGCCGTGGCGGGCGTGCTGGCACAGCCCGCCCGGGACCGCCCGCGCATGCTGGTGGGCCTGGGTGCCGCCGCCGTGGTGGTGGTGTTTCCGCTGCTGTTCGCGGTACAGGCCTATGCGGACTGGATGGCCTACACGCGCTTTCTGTGGGTTCCCTGGGCCGCCGTGTGCGTGCTGTGGTCGCTGAAGTGGCCCGCGCGCCTGGCGCGCTGGAAGCTGGCGGCCCTGCTCGTCTTCGTGGCGGCGGTGGCCCAGCAGTCGCTGGCCCAGCGCGCGCATGATCGCCCCATCGACGCCATGTTCGAGGCGCACTACGCCTTCGCCATGCAGCCGCCTGCGGGGCAGATCCTGGCACCGTTCGAGTTCTTCTCGCCCATCTCCATGACCTCGATGATCATGAACGCGCATGCGGCGCAATGGATCCTGGAGCCGGGCAAGCCCCATGCGAGCCCGGCCCTGCTGCGCACCGCACCGGCCGATGCCGCCGAGCGCGCGCGCATCCGGGTGTGGAGCGAGCAGTGCCTGTGCCTGGTGCCGCTCAGCAGCCTGCCGGCCGGGCAGCAGGACGCTGTGGTGCGGTCCCATCTGGTCAATGCCGGGGCCGTCCTGCAGTTGGGCAAGACCCTGCCGCGCATGGCGCATGGGTACGCGGGGTCCATCGACGAGGTCACCGTCGCGGGCCGCCAGCTGCACCTGTCCGGCTGGACGCCAACCATCGGCACCGGCCGCAAGTTGGTGATCACGGGACTGCCGCCCGAGGCCCAGGCGCGGCTCGACGAATTGGTCAGCACCGAGCGCGCCGACGTCGTGCAGATCTACCAGCGGCCCGACATGCTGCTGTCGGGTTTTCGCGCAACGCTCAGCTTTGCCGACGAAGCAAGCGCCCTGGCGGGCAGCAAGGCGCTGTGCGCACTGTTCCCCGGCCAGTTGACGGGCCAGGAACATCAGTTCCTGCTGCTGCCCGTGCAGGGCCAGCAGCGTTGCAGCGAGGCGCTGATACCGGTGGCCACCCGGCTGGAGGGCGGGGACGGGCCATAAACAAGCACTGGTTCGTTCGCGCTAAGCGAAACAGGCACTGACTTCGAGTGGCACTGCCAGGCAATATATAGTCCGGCGGGCATCCATACCAATTACTTGCTGACCAGCCATGAGGGAGTTCAATTTGTCCAAGAAAGATCGACGCCTGTTTCTTCTGGCCCTGCCGGGCCTGCTCGGCGCATGCGCGAGCAACCAGTTCACATCCGCATCGCCGGTGCCCAATGGCATGACGCTCGCGAAGAGCAGGCTTTACGTGTATTCCTTCATGGACGTGCGCGACTCGGAGTTCGGCCCCACGATGCTTGCCGAAATCGACAGCCAACTCCTTGCGGAGCTTGCCAAGGCTTCGGTCACGGCACGGGTTTTGCGCTTCAAGGACAGTGAAGCGGGCAAATACTACTCGACGACCAACTCAGGGATGTCGGTGCCCACTGGACAGACCATCAACGGCAATCTCGCCAACGAAAAGTCTCTTGCAGCCAACTATCGCCTGGTCATATTTCCCAGTGACATGAGAATCGTGGGTGCGTGGAAGTACTACCAAGTCCGCTGGGAATTGTTCGATGCCGCCACCAACAAGCAGGTGTGGCTCGCAACCTCACAAGGAAAGCACTTGACCTTCGTCAAGAACGATGAAGATCCCCAAGCCCGGGCCAAGACCATCGTGGACGGCTTCATCGGGGAATTGCGCAAGAGCCGGCTGCTGTAGTCGAGCGCCGCGCCAGCACGGCGGCGCAGACTCGCCTACCGCCCCTTGGACGACGAGGGCTTGCCCGACAGCGGCGCCTGCTTGCTGCTGGGCGCGCTGCCGAGCTTGCCGCGCGAGGTTTCCAGCGGTGCCGGCAGGCTGCCGCGGGTGGTGGCGATGCCGCCTGCGCGCGTGGGGGCCGGTACGGCTGGGCGCGCCTTGGGGGCGGGCACCACGCGCAGGGAGCCTTCGTCGGCCAGCTTGTCGCGCATGCGCCGCGTCATGGACTGGGTGCTGTTGTCCGGCGCGGTGAAGAGGAACAGCGTGCCGTGCGGGCTGGTCCAGGTGAGCTGGGTGCGCACGGCGCGGCCGTTGGAGATGAGCTCCACCCAGGCGCCGACGACGAATTCGGCATACGGCTCGGCAGGGGCTGCTGCAACCGCCGCAGGTGCTGCCGCCGGGGCAGCGCTGTCCACCGGGGCCTGGGCGCTGTCGTCGTAGCCGGCGACCGCCGCCACGGAGTCCATGGGGTCGCGCGAATCCGGCGCGCGGGAAGAAGAATCCTCGGGATCGAGGGTGATCTTGGCGAAGTTGGCGCGTTCGAAGGCGTCCTGGTGCAGGCCCACCAGGCGCTCCAGGAAAGCGCTGGTCTTGGCGGCCGGGTGGTCGATGGTCTGCAGGCCTTCGCGCAGCTTGACGAGCAGGCCGGGGATGGCTTCGGACAGGCGGTCGGGCTCGCTGCGGGTGAGCTCGGGCTGGGCGCTCCACAGCAGCACGGGCACCAGGGCCAGGTAGCCACCGGGGTCGTCCTCGCCGCCCTCGGCTTGCGAGACCTGGGCCAGGGCCACCACCTCGGCCCAGGGGCCGGCGGCGAAGTCGAGCACGTCGGCGGGCACACGCTCCAGGTCGGGCAGCTTGCGGATGTCGGCAGCGATCTTGCCGGCCAGCATCTCGCGCTGTTCGGCCAGCAGCTGGGCCTTGTCCTTTTCGGCCTGGCGGGCCTTGGCCTTTTGCACCTGCGAGTTCCAGGCGGCCTGCAGGGCCTTGAGCACGGTCTCGAACGGGGTGGCGTCCTTGATTTCGATGCCGGCCAGGTAGCCCACGGATTCGTTGAGCAGGCGGATAAAGCGGGCGAAGCCGGGGGCCTTCTCGTCGGGGAAGGCCAGGCTGCGCTGGGTCATCTCGTCGAGCAGCACGCGCGCGGGGTGCCCGGGCTCGGTGAAGAAGGTCTGGTCGCGGCGCACCAGGTGCTTGAGCGCGGGCTCCAGGTTCTGCACGGCGCGCTGCACGGAGGGCAGCAGCCGCGAATCGCGGGCGATGTTCTCCATCATGCGGCCCACCACCTCGGCAGCCATGGCCGGCGGGTCTTGCGGGGCCACCACGGGCACGGTGTAGATCTGCTGGTAGGGCATGCCAGGCACCGTGTACAGGTGCTGGGGCGCAGTGCCCGCCGTGGTGGGTGCCCAGCCGCCCTGGGGTACCGGGTGCGCGACCTGGGGCACGGCCTGCGGCACGCCGGCCAGGCGGCCCACCAGGCGTTCGAGCTGGGCCATGTCTTCCATGGCCTCGGCCACCGCGTTGCCGGGGTGGTAAGCACCGCCCAGGCCCGAATGCATGCTGGCGGCACCGCTGGCACCACCCCCGGCCCAGGCCGATTGCATGGCCGCGGGCTGCGAAGGCACGCCGCCGCCGCCCCCACCTCCCATGGCTCCATAGGAGCGCGGGTCGAACGGATCGCCACCGGCCAGCATCTGGCGCAGGATGCCCACGGTGAGCAGCGCCTCTTCGGCGGCCGCAGCCTGCGGCGACATCATGGGGGCGGGCATGTGGCCCTCGCCACTCCAGTTGTTGCCGGGATCGCCGCTCCAGTTGTTGCCACCGCGGCCGTAGCCGGTGTTGCCATAGCCGGTATTGCCGTAGCCCGGGCTGCCAAAGCCGCTGGGGCCGGCCATGGGGCCGCCGTGGCTGTGGCCTACGTAGCCGCCGCCATAGCCGGCATTGCCGCCTTGCAGGCCGCCGTAGCCGGTGCTGCGGGCGCCCGGCGCGCCGACGACGGCGTAGCCCACGGGCTCCACGCCGTTGTCGCGCAGGTTTTTGACCATGGTCTTGTATTCATCGACCAGCAGCTTGCCCAGCAGGTCACGCATGTGCTGCATCCACAGCCCGCGCACCTCGGCGTTCACGCCGGTCTCGCCCACCACCTGCTGCAGGGCACGGATGTAGCTTTCGGGCCGCAGGGGGTTGCGCTCGGGCTGCACGCTGCGCAGGCCCTGGGCCGAGCTGACCAGGGTGTTGAGCTCGGCCAGCACCGCTTCGGTGGCATGCGCGGCCAGTTGCTGGGCACGGGCCAGCTCCACCTGGTTTTGCACCTCGCTCTCGTCCATGAGCGAGAGTTCACCGAAATCCAGGGGGGATTCGTCCGCGGCGCGGCCTTTACCGGGGGCGGCGGGTGGTCCTTCGGCAAAGATCTCGAGCAGGGCCATCGAGTAGCCCTTGACCAGCGCCGTCTCGTGCTGGCCCAGCAGGCGAAGGCTGTCGCTGGCCAGGTTGCGCTGCTGGATGTTGCGCACCGTGCTCTCTTCGGCGGTCAGCGCGCTGCGGGTGACCGCCACCAGCTTCTCCATGAGCGCCTCGCCCCCGCGCACCGCGTTGACGACACAGGCACGGAAAACGGTTTTCGAAGAAGGCGCAGCCTGGGACATGGTGGGACGGAGGATAGGAAAAAGGTTTCCAGCTGCAATGCTACTTGACCTGGGGGGCATCTGCACAATTCCCTGCTGGTCGGTGGCGGCGCGGACACGGGCGGTAGCTTGCGTCTTTACACACCATTCTGAACCACGCTCCAATGACAGAACAAGCGGCGGGAGGTTAAGGAGACCCCTTCCCCCCAACGCTCGCTAAGTGAACAATGCCGCCGAATCAGGCGCGCCCCATGCCAGCGCCCCCGTGCAAGGGCCACCGCCACTGGCGGTGGCACTGCGGGAGCTTACTTCAGCGCCTTGAAGCGCATGCGCTTGGGCTTGGCGCCCTCTTCGCCCAGGCGCTTCTTCTTGTCGGCCTCGTACTCCTGGTAGTTGCCGTCGAAGAAGGTCCACTGGCTGTCGCCTTCGCAGGCCAGGATGTGGGTGGCGATGCGGTCCAGGAACCAGCGGTCATGGCTGATGACCATGATGGAGCCGGCGAACTCGAGCAGCGCGTCTTCCAGCGCGCGCAGGGTTTCCACGTCCAGATCGTTCGAGGGTTCATCGAGCATCAGCACGTTGCCGCCCGCGATCAGGGTCTTGGCCAGGTGCAGGCGCCCGCGCTCACCGCCCGACAGCATGCCGACCTTCTTTTGCTGGTCGCCGCCATTGAAGTTGAAACGGCCGCAGTAGGCACGGCTGGCCATCTGGAATTTGCCCACGTTCAGGATGTCGAGGCCGCCCGAGACGTCTTCCCACACGGTCTTGTCGTCCGACAGGTCGTCACGGGTCTGGTCCACGAAGGCCATCTTCACGGTGGAGCCGATCTTGACGGTGCCGCTGTCGGGCTGCTGCTTGCCGGCGATCATGCGGAACAGCGTGGATTTACCGGCACCGTTGGGGCCGATGATGCCGACGATGGCGCCTGCCGGCACCTTGAAGCTCAGGTTGTCGATGAGCACGCGGTCGCCAAAGGACTTGGTGACGTTTTCGAACTCGATCACCTCATGGCCCAGGCGGTCGGCCACGGGGATGAAGATTTCGTTGGTTTCGTTGCGTTTTTGGTACTCGAAGTCCGACAGCTCTTCGAAGCGGGCCAGGCGGGCCTTGCTCTTGGCCTGGCGCGCCTTGGGGTTCTGGCGCGACCATTCCAGCTCCTTCTTCAGGGCCTTGGCGCGCGATTCTTCGCCCTTTTGCTCCTGCTCCAGGCGCGCCTGCTTCTGCGTCAGCCAGTCGCTGTAGTTGCCCTTGTAGGGGATGCCGGAGCCCCGGTCGAGTTCCAGAATCCACTCGGCCGCGTTGTCGAGGAAGTAGCGATCATGGGTGATGGCCACGACGGTGCCCGAGTAGCGCTGCAAAAATTGCTCCAGCCAGTCCACGGATTCGGCGTCCAAGTGGTTGGTGGGTTCGTCGAGCAGCAGCATGTCGGGCTTGGACAGCAGCAGGCGGCACAGGGCCACGCGGCGCTTTTCACCGCCGGACAGCATACCGACCTTGGCGTCCCATGGGGGCAGGCGCAGGGCGTCGGCGGCGATTTCGAGCTGGTGCTCGGAGTCGGTGCCGGCGGTGGCGATGATGGCTTCGAGCTCGGCCTGCTCGGCGGCCAGGGCGTCGAAATCGGCGTTTTCCTCACCGTAGGCGGTGTACACCTCTTCCAGGCGGGCCTTGGCGGTCATCACCCGGCCCATGGCGGCCTCCACGCTCTCGCGCACTGTCTGGTCGGGGTCAAGCTGGGGTTCCTGGGGCAGGTAGCCGATATTCAGGCCGGCCATGGGGATGGCTTCGCCCTCGATTTCCTTGTCCACGCCAGCCATGATCTTGAGCAGGGTGGACTTGCCCGAGCCGTTCGTGCCCAGCACGCCGATCTTGGCGCCCGGGAAGAAGCTCAGGGAAATGTCTTTGAGGATCTGGCGCTTGGGCGGCACGATCTTGCCGACCCGGTTCATGGAAAATACGTATTGGGCCATTTGCTTGCTTGTCTTAAAACCTGCGGAAATTGGGCAGAAGAATTCTGCTTTCAAAACACCCATTATCGGGCCATGCGACAATACGCACCGTGACGGGCTCCAGTTGCCCGCCACATCAGCACACCGCTGGGGACGAAAGAGGCATTCCAACCTCTGGGCTCCCACCCTTGAACCTCGTCGGCTTGAGACTGGCTCGGCAACCCCCCGGTTGTACGACAGGCCGATACCCAGCGCCCCGGATGGGCGCATTCAACGACATGACATTTGACGAACTGAACCTGGCTCCTGCCATCCTGAAGGCCGTACACGAAACGGGCTACGAGACCCCCACGCCCATTCAGGCCCAGGCCATTCCCGCCGTTCTCGCAGGCCACGACCTGCTGGCCGGCGCGCAGACTGGCACCGGCAAGACCGCCGCGTTCACCCTGCCCCTGCTGCACCGCCTCTCGCAAAGCGCTGCACCCAAGAACAAGTTCGGCGGCAAGGGCATCCGCGCCCTGGTGCTGACCCCCACCCGCGAGCTCGCCGCCCAGGTGGAAGAATCCGTACGCGAATACGGCAAATACCTGGACATCAACTCCACCGTCGTCTTCGGCGGCGTTGGCATGAACCCGCAGATCGACCGCATCAAGCGCGGCGTGGACATCCTGGTGGCCACCCCCGGCCGCCTGCTGGACCTGCAGCAACAGGGCTTCCTGGACCTGTCGACCGTGCAGGTGCTGGTGCTCGACGAAGCCGACCGCATGCTGGACATGGGCTTCATCCACGACGTGAAGAAGGTGCTGGCCCTGGTGCCGCGCGAAAAGCAGAGCCTGCTGTTCTCGGCCACCTTCAGCGACGAAATCCGCGACCTGGCCAACACCCTGCTCAAGAACCCCCAGAGCATCCAGGTCACGCCGAGCAACACCACGGTGCAGCGCATCACCCAGGTGATCCACCCCGTGGGCCGTGGCAAGAAGAAGCAGGTGCTGCTGCACATCATCCAGCAGCACAACTGGAGCCAGGTGCTGGTGTTCACCCGCACCAAGTTCGGCGCCAACAACGTGGCCGAGTTCCTGACCAAGAACGGCGTGAACGCCATGGCCCTGCACGGCAACAAGAGCCAGAGCGCCCGCACGCAGGCCCTGGCCGGCTTCAAGAGCGGTGACATCCGCGCCCTGGTGGCCACCGACATCGCCGCCCGCGGCATCGACATCGACGAGCTGCCGCACGTCGTGAACTACGAAATCCCGAACGTCTCGGAAGACTACGTCCACCGCATCGGCCGCACCGGCCGCGCTGGCAACAGCGGCGAAGCCGTGAGCCTGGTCTGCATGGACGAAGAAGGCTTCATGATGGAGATCGAGCGCTTCACCAAGCAGCAGATCCCCGTGCAGGTCATCGACGGCTTCGGCCCCGAGGCAGGCGAGAAGGCCGAGCCCATCGCCATGGGCCGCCAGACCATCTGGGGCGGCGCAGGCAAGCCCCCGAGCCGTGACGTGATGCAGGCCGCCGCCAAGGCCGCCCGCAGTGAAATGATGGAACGCATCCGCACCAACAAGGCCGGCCAGGGTGCTGGCGGCGGTGGTGGTGGCGGCGACCGTGGCCCCCGCCCTGCCGGCGGTGGCAATGGTGGCGGTGGCGGCGGCCGTGGTGGCCGCGCCGGTGGCGGTGCTTCGGCTGGCGGCGGCGGTGGCGGCAACGGCCCGCGCGGCGCACGCGCTGGCGGCGGCGGTGGTGGCGGCCAGGGCGGCGGCGCACGCGCCGGTGGCCAGGCCCCGGCACGCAGCCGCTCCGGCGGTGGTGGTGGTGGTGGCGGTGGTTATGAAGGTGGTGGTGGCGGCAACCGCTACGACGACCAGCCACCACGCCCCAACGCCCACCTGGGCACCCACATGGGCCACGCCAATCCAGGCAACCGCAGCTCCGGTCATGCCGGCGGCGGCGCAGGCGGCCAGCCTGATCCGATGCGTACCAGCGTGGACAGCATGGGCGGCGGCGGTCGCCGTGGCGGCGGTGGTGGTTATCGTGGCGGCAACGGCGGAGGTGGCGGCTATGGCGGAGGCGGCACGGGTGGTTCTGGTGGCCGGGGCAACGGGTCTCGTGGGCCAGGCGGTTCTCGCGGCTCTTTTGGCCGCTGATCCGTCAGCTTCCCCAAAAACAAGCAACGCAAGCGCAGCGCCCGGCAACGGCGCGCTGCCACCCGAGGTGCATGCCCTGCATGCCCTTGGCCGGCGCACGCCGGAGATTTCACATCCACGGCTGCACCTGCATGCCGTGGATTTTGCCGTTCTGGGTGCCAAGCCCGTGGTGCCTGCCCTGCCGCACGTGGATGACGTCTACATCACGCTGGGCACCACCATCAAGGCCGCCGGCAGCCAGCAGGCCTTTCGCGCCGTGGACCTGGATGCGGTGATCGCCACCGCGCGCACCGCGCTGGCAGCCGGTGCCACCCGCTGCGGCGTGGTCACGGCCATGGGCGCCGACGCCCACTCCCGCATCTTCTACAACCGCGTCAAGGGCGAGGTCGAGCAGGTGCTCAAGAGCCTGGGCTTCGCCACGCTGGTGATCGCGCGCCCTTCCCTGCTGCTGGGCGAACGCCAGGCCCTGGGCCAGGCGCCGCGCGCCGCCGAGTCCCTCTCCATCCAGGCCTTCAAGCTGCTCGACCCGATCATCCCCGCCAACTACCGCGCCCGCCCGGGCGCCGACGTGGCGCGGGCGCTGGTGCGGGCCGTGCAGGCGGGGCCAACCGAGGGGGTGCCGCAGGTGCGGGTGTTGATGGGGCGGGGGCTGGAATAGCCGTCGCTTTGACGAGCCGGCTTTTGGTAGCTACCATTGATAGTCACCATCTGAAGGGGGCCCTCCATGGACACCGCACGCCTTTTCCAGTCAGGCCGCAGCCAGGCCGTCCGGCTGCCCAAGGAATACCGCTTTTCCGGCACCGAGGTTGTCGTCAAGCACTTTGGCAACGGCGTGCTGCTGCTGCCGGTCGAGGCCCCTTGGCAAACGCTGGAGCAAGGGCTGGCGGCGTTCGAGCCAGGCTTTGTGCTGGCACGCCAGCAGCCCGAGGAGCAGGTGCGCGCAGAGATCACCCCATGATCCTGCTGGACACCAATATCTGCATCTACATCATCAATGCCAGGCCGCCTGCGGTGCTGGAGCGCTTTCGCCAATACCGGCTCGGCGACATCGGGCTGTGCAGCGTGGTGGCGGCAGAACTGGCGTATGTCGTCGCCAAAAGCGGCTCGGCACGCAACCGCCAGGCGCTGGAGATGTTCCTGGCCCCGCTCACGATCCTGCCGTTCGACGAGGCAGCGCTGTGGGCCTACGGCGACCTGCGCGCCGACCTGGAGCGCCGTGGCACGCCTATCGGTTCGCTCGACACCATGATCGCGGCCCATGCCCTGAGCCAACAGGCTCTGCTGGTCACCAACAACAGCCGCGAATTTTCGAAGGTGCCCGGCCTGCAGTTGGACAACTGGGTTCCCGCAGCCTGAGTTCGCAGCACAGCCGCTGCTGCCCTTGCAGCAGGCCCTCCCCCCGCCCTACTTCTTGCCAGCCAGCGATGCACGCACCGCATCCGTCTTGGCCACCACCGTGTCCGCGCACGCCGCGATGCGCTCCACGTCGCAGGTGGCCAGTTGCCGGTCGATCAGGGTGTCCTTGCCGGTGGAAACCCAGCTTGCTGAATAGACGATGGAGCCCGCGTCCTGCGCCGACATGGTGGCGATGCGCACGGTGAGCTGCGCCTTGGACGCGGGCTCCTTGTAGCGCATGGAGCTGCTCTTGCGGATGCCCTCGGTCACCAGGGCACCGAGGCGCGCGGCCTGCGGGCCATCGGCCTCGGCGATGACGGCAACGTCGCGCACGGCGCCCGGTTGTGCATGGGCCTGCGGCAGCAGGCCGGCCATGGCGGCGGTGATGGCGATGGCTGCGGTAGCGGCCCTGTCGATGGTGGTGCGGTTGTGGTTCTGGGCCATGGTGTTCTTCTCCCTCGGGGTCTTCGCTTGTTCTGCGATGCGCCATGGCAACGCGCGGTACGCGGCGCTGGCTTTCCATGGACATCGAGGCCAAGAATAGGCGCGTGCCCCGCCCAAAAATGCAAGCCTTCGTAACATCCGGGCCGCGCGGCACAAAAAGCAACAGGGCCATGCAAGCGCTGCATGGCGGCCTGTGCCGTCAGGCATGAAGGCGGGGAGCCCCGGTGCGGCGTATGTGCAGGGCCCGAAGGTTCGCACCGAACCGGCCTTCGGCAAAAACTTCACACCCACCTCATAGGGATGGCGACACGGCACGCAACAATCGTGCACCATTCCACCGGACTTTCGCAGCCTCGCAGCCATGCCAGCACGACCCCACTCCTTTCTTGCCCGTTTCACCCAGGCCGTGCTGGCAGGATCGGCCGTGGCGCTGTTGGTGCCCTTGCTGGCCGTGTTGATCGAGTTCGCCACGCTGCCCTTGCTGCTGCCCGATGGCACGCCCGACGACGGCTACACGCACACGATCACCACGACCCTGATGGCCTGGCCCGTGCTGTACCTGGTGGTCGCGGTCTTCCATGCGCTGCTCTTTTACCTGCTGGCCCGGCTGGGCCTGCTGCGCTGGCCGGTGGCAGCAGGGCTGCCGGCGGCCCTCGCCGGCGCAGGCGTTCTGGCTTTGGGGGCCGGCGCCTTGGCATCCGTGGTGATGGCAGCGTCGTTCGCGGCGGGCGGCCTGGTGGTGTGGAGGGTCGCGGTGCCCAAAGCGCAGAGGGCAAGGTAGCAAGCGCATGGGCGTGCCAAGCCAAGGAGAACTGGTCTCAGCCTCTCAGCCCGCCAGCCGCCCCCGCGCCGCGCGCAACCCGACCAGGAGGCCCCCGCAGACCGCCATGATCGCCGCCGAGACCAGGAACGGCGCTCCCGGCAGGAAGGGATCGCCCCCCGGGGCGGTGAAGGCAAAGAAGATCGCTGTGAAGGTCACCGGCCCGGCCACCATCGCCAGGGAGCGCAGCGATTGCAGCAGCCCCTGCAGCTCGCCCTGGGCATCGGGCGGGGTGGCGCGGGACATCATGGCCTGCAAGGGCGGCACCACGCATGCGCCCAGCGCGGTCAAGGGTGTCAGCACCAGGGCCAGGCGCCCGTCCTCGATGAAGGCCAGCGTCAGGAAGATGCACAGGTTGGCGACGAGGCCGAAGGCGACGGTGCCCCAGTCGCCCAGCCGGGGCAGGATCCAGCGGATCAGCCCGCCTTGCATTGCCGCGAAGCTGATCCCGAAGATCGCCAGGCTCAGGCCGATGGTGCCCGGCGACCAGCCGAAGCGGGTTGCGCCGAAATAGGCCCAGACGGCCGGATAGGCGACCTGGGCGAATTCATACAGGGCATAGACGAGCAGCGGTGGTTTGAGCCCCGGCAGGCGCCCGACGGCGCGCAGCGCGCCAAAGGGGTTGGCGCGGGCCCACTGGAAGGGGCGGCGGTTTTCTGGCTTGAGGGTTTCGGGCAGCACCAGCCAGCCGAACACCAGGTTTGCCCCGGCCAGGGCCGCTGCCGCCCAGAACGGTGCGCGCGTGCCGAACTCTGCCAGCACCCCGCCGATCACCGGCCCCAGGATGAAGCCGCCCCCGAAGGCGGCGCCGATCAGGCCGAAATTCGCGGCCTTCTTTTCGGGCGCCGAGAGGTCGGCGATGCAGGCCGCGGCCGTCGCATGGCTGGCGGCCGTGATGCCGCCCACCACCCTGGCCACCAGCAGCAGGCCGATGGAGCCGGCCAGCGCCATCACCACATAGTCGGCCGCCATGATGGCCAGCGAGACCAGCAGCACCGGGCGCCGGCCAAAGCGGTCCGACAGCCCGCCGAGCGCGGGGCCGCAGAGGAACTGCATGACGGCGAACACGGTCGTCAGCACCCCGCCCCAGAGGGCCGCACGCGACAGGTCCTCGCCCGTGACCTCGCGCAGAAGATCGGGCATCACCGGCAGGATGAGCCCGATGCCCATCGCGTCGAGCAGCAGCGTGATCAGGACGAAGACAAATGGCAGGCGGTTGCGCATCGGGCAGGCTCAGTGACGGAGCGGGCAAATGGGGGTGTGCCTCGCGCCAGCGCCCGATGCGCCTGTAGGGCAATGCTTCATCCCGGCATGTCCAGGCAGCCCAGGTCTTCCACCGCATCGGCGATGCGGCCGATCTGGGGCCACCAGACATAGGCCGACATCTCCCGCGCAAACCGTGCGAGGGGCGTGCGCAGGTGCAGCAGCACCGCGAGCCGGTAGTCGTGCTGCAGCGCCTCGCGCGAATAGCCGGCCACCCCGCCGGCCACGAGGGCCGCGTGGTAGCGGTCGAGCAGCGGCATCTCAAAGCGCGCACGCACGCTGCGGTCCCACTGCACCGCCATCATGTACGAGAGATCCCACACGCCCACACCCAGGTGCCAGCCATCCCAGTCGATGAGCCTGGCCACCCCAGCCGCGTTGCCATCGCGCGGCACCATCCAGTTCCAGACATGGGCGTCGCCATGGACCAGGGTACGGTGCTGGAGCTGGTCGGCGCGCTCGACGAGCGCCGGAAATCCGTGGAGAAATCGTGCATACATGTCCCGCGTGCGCTCGTCCAGCGCATCGCCAGCCTGGGCCTGCAGGCGCTGCCAGGCGCTGTCCTGCCAGTCCGATGCACGCAGGCGGTCCCACAGCGTGGTGCCGCCCGTGCCAGGCGCCTGTGCGATGTCCCGACCGGCGGCATGGAAGCGCGCCAGCGCCTCGACGATCTGCCCGTTGCGCTCCAGGGTCGGCGGCAAGGGTGCCGCGCTGGGGCGCTGGTGCGACTCCGACAGGTCCTCCATCAGCAGCCAGGTGCGCCCCGTGGGTTCATCCACGCCGCCGGCAAAGAACCGGGGGATGACGGGGCTGCCCAGGCGCGTGGCGATGCCCTTGTAGAACGGCAGCTCCGGCTGGCCGAAGCCGGGGTGCGACACCTTGAGCACGGCGCGTGCGGGGACGCTGGCGACTGGATCGCTCCAGTCCAGCACCACGCCCACCAGGTCGGAGAGGTAGCCCGGGGCATCGATGTCCAGGGACGTTGCGGACCGCAGGGAGGCGCCCCCCAGCTGCAGGTGCCGCTCCATTTGCACGGCCAGAAAGGCAGGCGCCAGCAGGCGCGCGAGGATCGATGGGTCCAATGGTTCCTTGGGGTCTTGTGATCGGCGGTGGATTGTCGCCGAAGCCCTCTCAACCCGCCGCTGCGGACCGGGCCGGCGCCGCATCGGCGAGCATGCCGATGAGCGTGTCCGGGCTGACGGGCTTGACCAGGTGGTGGTCGAACCCGGCCTCCCGCGCCCAGCGCATGTCCTGCTCCTGCCCCCAGCCCGTGATGGCCCACATCTGCAAAAGGCTTGCCGATCCGAGTGCGCGGATGGCGCGGCAGGCCTCGTAGCCGTTGAGCCGGGGCATGCCGATGTCCAGCAGCACCAGCTCGGGATCGAAGTGCCGCGCCGCCTCGACTGCGGCCTCGCCGTCGTAGACGCAGTGCACCGCATGCCCCAAGGCGCTCAGCAGCTCGGCCAGGGCATCGGCCGCGTCCTGGTTGTCGTCGGCCACCAGGATGCGCAGCGGCCGCGCCAGCCGGGCGGCCTGCGCGGCCCCGGCGTGCAGCGCCACGTGCGCCAGCTCGGCCGGGCCGACCAGGGGAAGCCGCACCACGAAGGAGCTGCCGTGGCCCACCCCCTCGCTGAAGGCGGCAATCGCGCCGCCGTGCAGCTCGATCAGGCGCCGCGTGAGGGCCAGGCCGATGCCCAGGCCGCCGCGCGAGCGCGACAGCGCCGCCTCCTCCTGCGAGAACATCTCGAACACCTTCTCCAGGCGGCCGGGGGCGATGCCGATGCCCTGGTCGGTCAGCGTGACCCGGGCCTCCTCGGCCGAGGTGTCGACCGACAGCTCGATGCGCCCGCCGGCGTCCATGTACTTGGCCGCGTTGAGCAGCAGGTTCATGAAGACCTGGGCCAGGCGGGTCGGGTCGCCGTCGAGCGTCAGCGACGCGGGCGGCAGTTGCAGCACCAGCACGTGCTTTTGCTCGTCGATCATGGGCCGGGCCGCGTCGATGGCGTCCTGCAGAATGCCGGCCAGCGGCACGCGGCTGCTGTGCAGCTGGATCTTGCCCTGGTTGATGCGGCTCACATCCATGAGGTCGTCGATCAGCCGGCTCATGGCCTTGACCTGCCGGTCGATGAGGTCGGCCGAGCGCTCGACGTGCGGCTGCGAGGCGCCCTTGAGGCGCAGCAGCCTGAGCGCATAGGCCACTGGCGCGAGCGGGTTGCGTAGCTCGTGCGCCAGCGTGGCCAGGAACTCGTCCTTGCGCCGGTCCGCCTCGCGCAGCTGCGCGTCGCGCAACTGCAGGGCATGGGTGCGCTCCTGCACCCGGCGCTCCAGGGTCTCGTTGAGCAGGCGCAGCTGCTCCTCGGCAGCGCCGCGTTCCGCGACCTCCTGCACCAGGGCCCGGTTCACCTGCTCCAGCGCCAGGGTCTTGCGGTACAGGTCGGCGAAGATCGCCACCTTGGAGCGCAGCACCCCCACGTTGAAGGGCTTGTGCAGGTAGTCCACCGCGCCGCTGCCGTAGCCTTCGACGACATGCTGGTCGTCGTTGAAGTAGGCGGTGAGGAAGATGATGGGCACGTGCGCCGTCTTTTTGCGCTGCTTGATCAGCTGCGCCAGCTCGAAGCCGGTCATGTCCGGCATGTTGACGTCCAGCACCAGCACAGCGAACTCGTGGTTCATCAGCGCCATCAGCGCCTCGGAGCCGGACGAGGCATACACCAGGCTATAGCCCGAGTCCTGGAACACCGCCTCCATCACGGCCAGGTTCGAGGGCTCGTCGTCCACCACCAGGATCTTCACAGGCACGCCGGGGTTGGCCTCGGCCGCAGGCCCGCTGCCGCCCTCTTGCGCCGCGAAGGCGGCGGGCACGGTGGGCGCCAGAGGTGACATGGGCACCGGGAGGTCGGGTGAGGCAGGGAACATGGTCGTGGGGTCCGGGATCAGCGGTACAGCCATACGCGCATCAGCGAAAGCAGCTGGTTGGTGTTCACCGGCTTGGCGATGTAGTCGCTGGCGCCGGCCTCCAGGCACTTCTCGCGGTCGCCCTTCATGGCCTTGGCCGTGAGCGCCAGGATGGGCAGCGTGCGAAAGCGGTTGTCCTTGCGGATCTCGCGCATGGTCTCGTAGCCGTCCATCTCCGGCATCATGATGTCCATCAGCACCATCGACAGGTCGGGCGTGCGGTCGATGATCTCGATGGCCTGGCGGCCATTGGTGGCGCTGATGACCTCCACCGCGTGGTTCTCCAGCACCGAGGTCAGCGCGAAGATGTTGCGCGCATCGTCGTCCACCACCAGCACCTTGCGCGCGCGCAGCGCATCGGACGAGTTGTGCAGCCGCTCCAGCATGGCCTGCTTGGCTGGCGGCAGCTCGGTGATCACGCGGTGCAAAAAGAGCGCGGTCTCGTCGAGCAGGCGCTCGGGCGACTGCACGTCCTTGAGGACGATGCTGCGCGACAGCGCCTGCAGCCGCTCCTGCTCGCTGCGGCTCAGGTCCTTGCCGGTGAACACCACCACCGGCAGCTGCGACCACGCCGGCTCGGCGCGCACCTGCTCGAGCAGCTCGAAGCCGCTCATGTCGGGCAGGCGCAGGTCCAGCACCACGCAGTCGAAGGGCTCGGCCCGGAGTGCCTGCAGCGCCGCGCTGCCGCTCGGGGCGGGCACGATCTCGATGTCGTCGTTGCCCAGCAATTCGAGCACCGCCGCGCGCTCGATCTCGTTGTCCTCCACCACCAGCAGGCGCTTGGTGCGCGGCACGATGAAGTCCTTGATGCGGCCAAACGCAGCCTCCAGGCCGGTGGTGGTGGGGCCCTTGACCAGGTAGGCAAACGCGCCGTGCGACAGCCCGTGCTGGCGCTCTTCCTCCTGGGTGATGATCTGCACCGGGATGTGGCGCAGCGCCGGGTCGAGCTTGAGCTGGTTGAGCACCGTCCAGCCCAGCATGTCGGGCAGGAAGATGTCCAGGCATATCGCCGCGGGCCGGTACTCGCGCGCCAGCGCCAGGCCCAGCGCCCCCTTGTTGGCGACGATGCCCTTGAAGCCATGCTCGCGCGCCAGGCCCAGCAGGATGCGCGCGTAGTGCGGGTCATCCTCGATGATCAGCAGCACCTGGTCCTGTGCGCCAATGGCATCGCGGTCGTCGGCCACCTGCTCCTCGCGCAGGCCGCCCAGCGTGGCCAGCGCGCGGCTCGGGGGCTGCTCGGCCAGCTCCGCCGGCCCGCGCGGCCCGGCACTCTCGGCGTCCACATGCTCCAGCGGCAGGTACAGGGTGAACACGCTGCCCTGGCCGAAGACGCTGGTCAGCCGGATCTCGCCGCCCAGCAGCACCGCCAGCTCGCGGCTGATGGCCAGGCCCAGGCCGGTGCCGCCGTATTTGCGCGAGGTGCCGGCATCGGCCTGCTGGAAGGCCTCGAAGATGAGCCGCTGCTTGTCGGGCGCGACGCCGATGCCGGTGTCCTCCACCGCGAAGGCCACCACCTGCTGCGCCTGTCGCAGCACCGGGTGCTCCGGCGTCCAGCCGACCTTGGCGATGCCCACCCGCACCTCGACCTGGCCCTGGCTTGTGAACTTGACGGCGTTGGACAGCAGGTTCTTCAAGATCTGCTGCAGGCGCTTGGGGTCGCTGGCCATGGAGCGCGGCAGGTCGCGCTCGAAGCGGATGTGGAACGGCAGGTTCTTGGCCTCGGCCACATGGCGGAAGTTGCGGTCGATGTTGTCGCGCAGCGCCGAGAAGCTGATCTCCTCCACGTCCACGGTCACCGTGCCCGATTCGATCTTGGACAGATCGAGGATGTCGTTGATCAGGTGCAGCAGGTCGGTGCCCGAGGAGTTGATGTTGCGCGAGAACTCGATCTGCTTGGGCGAGAGGTTGCGCGCCCCGTTCTCGGCCAGTTGCTGGCTCAGGATCAGGATGGAGTTGAGCGGCGTGCGCAGCTCGTGCGACATGTTGGCCAGGAACTCCGACTTGTACTTGGAGGTCAGCGCCAGCTCGGAGGCCTTTTCTTCCAGCGCGCCGCGCGCCTGCTCCACCTCGGTGTTCTTGCGCTCCACCTCGGCGTTCTGCTCGGCCAGCAGGCGTGCCTTGGTGCCCAGTTCCTCGTTGGTCTGCTGCAGCTCGCTCTGGCGCGACTGCAGCTCGGCGGTGAGCTGCTGTGACTGGGTGAGCAGGCCTTCGGTGCGCATGGTCGCCTCGATGGTGTTGATCACCGCCCCGATGTTCAGCGCCAGCTGGTCCAGGAAGTTCAGGTTCACCGTGGTGAAGGGCTGCAGCGAGGCCAGCTCGATCACCGCCTTGGTCTGGTTCTCGAACAGCACCGGCAGCACCACCACGTTCACGCGCTGCGCCTCGCCCAGGCTGGAGCCGATGCGGATGAAGTCGGGCGACACGTTGGACAGCAGGATGCGCTTTTGCTCCAGCGCGCACTGGCCCACCAGGCCTTCGCCCAGGGCCAGGCGTTCGGCCAGCCGCGCCTGGCCCACCTGGGCATAGCCCGACAGCCGCGCCAGCTCGCCCCCGGCCCGGTCCTGGCCGTCCAGGTGGTAGACCGTGCCCTGGTGGGCATCGACCAGCGGCGCCAGCTCCGACAGCAGCAGCTTGCCCACCGCATTGAGCTCGCGCTGGCCCTGCAGCATGCCGGTGAAGCGCGCCAGGTTGGTCTTGAGCCAGTCCTGCTCGCGGTTGCGCTCGGTGGTCTCGCGCAGGTTGGAGATCATGGTGTTGATGTTGTCCTTGAGCTCGGACACCTCGCCCTTGGCATCGACCTGGATGGAGCGCGTGAGGTCGCCCTTGGTCACCGCGGTGGCCACCTCGGCAATCGCGCGCACCTGCGTCGTGAGGTTGGCGGCCAGCAGGTTGACGTTGCCGGTCAGGTCCTTCCAGGTGCCGGCCGCGCCGGGCACATTGGCCTGGCCGCCCAGCCGGCCGTCCACGCCCACCTCGCGCGCCACGTTGGTCACCTGGTCGGCAAAGGTGGCCAGCGTATCGGTCATGCCGTTGATGGTGTCGGCCAGCGCCGCCACCTCGCCCTTGGCCTGCACCGTCAGGCGCTGGGTCAGGTTGCCGTTGGCCACGGCGGTCACCACCTTGACGATGCCGCGCACCTGCTCGGTCAGGTTGCTGGCCATGAAGTTGACGTTGTCGGTCAGGTCCTTCCAGGTGCCACCCACGCCGCCCACCTGCGCCTGGCCGCCGAGCTTGCCCTCGGTGCCCACCTCGCGCGCCACGCGCGTCACTTCGCCTGCAAAGGAGTTGAGCTGGTCCACCATGGTGTTGATGGTGTTTTTCAGCTCCAGGATCTCGCCCTTCACGTCCACGGTGATCTTGCGGTTCAGGTCGCCGCGCGCCACGGCGGTGGTCACCTCGGCGATGTTGCGCACCTGGCTGGTGAGGTTGGCGCCCATGGTGTTGACCGAGTCGGTCAGGTCCTTCCAGGTACCGGCCACGCCGGGCACCACGGCCTGTACGCCCAGGCGCCCTTCGGTGCCCACCTCGCGCGCCACGCGCGTCACCTCGGAGGCGAAGGAGCGCAGCTGCTCGACCATGGTGTTGATGGTCTCCTTGAGCTGCAAAATCTCGCCGCGCACGTCCACCGTGATCTTCTTGGAAAGGTCGCCGTTGGCCACGGCGATGGTCACCTCGGCAATGTTGCGCACCTGGCCCGTGAGGTTCGATGCCATGGAGTTGACGTTGTCGGTCAGGTCCTTCCAGGTGCCGGCCACGCCGGGCACGGCGGCCTGGCCGCCCAGCTTGCCCTCGGTGCCGACCTCGCGCGCCACCCGGGTCACTTCGGAGGCAAAGGCCGACAGCTGATCGACCATGGTGTTGATCGTTTCTTTCAGCTGCAATATCTCGCCCTTCACGTCCACCGTGATCTTGCGGCCCAGGTCGCCGCGGGCGATGGCGGTGGCCACGTCGGCGATGTTGCGCACCTGGCCGGTGAGGTTGTTGGCCATGGAGTTGACGTTGTCGGTCAGGTCCTTCCAGGTGCCGGCCACCCCGGGCACCTGCGCCTGGCCGCCGAGCTTGCCATCGGTGCCCACCTCGCGCGCCACGCGGCTCACCTCGGCGGCAAAGCTGCGCAGCTGGTCCACCATGGTGTTGATGGTCTCCTTGAGCTCCAGGATCTCGCCGCGCACGTCCACCGTGATCTTCTTGGACAGGTCGCCATTGGCCACGGCGATGGTCACCTCGGCGATGTTGCGCACCTGGCCCGTGAGGTTCGATGCCATGGAGTTGACGTTGTCGGTCAGGTCCTTCCAGGTGCCGGCCACGCCCTCCACGGCGGCCTGGCCGCCGAGCTTGCCTTCGGTGCCCACCTCGCGCGCCACGCGGCTCACCTCCTCGGCAAAGGCGTTGAGCTGGTCCACCATGGTGTTCATGGTCTGCTTGAGCTGCAGGATCTCGCCCTTGACCTCGACCGTGATCTTGCGCGAGAGGTCGCCCCGGGCGATGGCGGTGGCCACGTCGGCGATGTTGCGCACCTGGCCCGTGAGGTTGCTGGCCATGAAGTTCACGTTGTCGGTCAGGTCCTTCCAGGTGCCGGCCACGCCCGGCACCTCGGCCTGGCCGCCGAGCTTGCCTTCGGTGCCCACCTCGCGCGCCACGCGCGTCACCTCGCTGGCAAAGCCGTTGAGCTGGTCCACCATGGTGTTGATGGTGTTCTTGAGCTCCAGGATTTCGCCGTTCACTTCCACCGTGATCTTGCGGCTCAGATCCCCGCGCGCCACGGCGGTGGTCACGTCGGCGATGTTGCGCACCTGGCCCGTGAGGTTGTTGGCCATGGAGTTGACGTTGTCGGTCAGGTCCTTCCAGGTGCCGGCCACGCCGCGCACCTGGGCCTGGCCGCCCAGCTTGCCCTCGGTGCCCACCTCGCGCGCCACGCGCGTCACCTCGCTGGCAAAACCGTTGAGCTGGTCCACCATGGTGTTCAAGGTGTTCTTGAGCTCCAGGATCTCGCCCTTCACGTCGACCGTGATCTTCTTGGAGAGGTCGCCATTGGCCACCGCCGTCGCCACGTTGGCGATGTTGCGCACCTGCGCGGTGAGGTTGCTGGCCATGGAGTTGACGTTGTCGGTCAGGTCCTTCCAGGTGCCGGCCACGCCGGGCACCTGGGCCTGCCCGCCCAGCGCCCCTTCGGTGCCCACCTCGCGCGCCACGCGGCTGACCTCGCCGGCAAAGCCGTTGAGCTGGTCCACCATGGTGTTGATCGTGTTCTTGAGCTCCAGAATCTCGCCGCGCACGTCGGCGGTGATCTTCTTGGAGAGGTCGCCGCGCGCCACGGCGGTGGTCACCTCGGCGATGTTGCGCACCTGGCCGGTGAGGTTGGACGCCATGAAGTTCACGTTGTCGGTCAGGTCCTTCCAGGTGCCGGCCACGCCGGGCACGGCGGCCTGGCCGCCGAGCTTGCCCTCGGTGCCCACCTCGCGCGCCACGCGCGTCACCTCGCTGGCAAAGCCGTTGAGCTGGTCCACCATGGTGTTGATGGTGTTCTTGAGCTCCAGGATCTCGCCGTTGACCTCCACCGTGATCTTGCGCGAGAGGTCGCCCAGCGCCACAGCCGTGGTCACGTCGGCGATGTTGCGCACCTGGCCCGTGAGGTTGTTGGCCATGGAGTTGACGTTGTCGGTCAGGTCCTTCCAGGTGCCGGCCACGCCGGGCACGGCGGCCTGGCCGCCGAGCTTGCCCTCGGTGCCGACCTCGCGCGCCACGCGCGTCACCTCGCTGGCAAAGCCGTTGAGCTGGTCCACCATGGTGTTGATGGTTTCCTTCAAGGCCAGGATCTCGCCCTTGACCTCCACCGTGATCTTGGAGGACAGGTCGCCCTTGGCAATGGCGGTGGCCACGCCGGCGATGTTGCGCACCTGGCCGGTGAGGTTGCTGGCCATGGAGTTGACCGAGTCGGTCAGGTCCTTCCAGGTGCCGGCGATGCCGGGCACCTGGGCCTGGCCGCCGAGCTTGCCTTCGGTGCCCACCTCGCGCGCCACGCGCGTCACCTCGGACGAGAAGCCGTTGAGCTGGTCCACCATGGTGTTGATGGTCTCCTTGAGCTCCAGGATCTCGCCCTTGACGTCCACCGTGATCTTGCGCGAGAGGTCGCCGCGCGCCACGGCTGTGGTCACGGTGGCGATGTTGCGCACCTGCGAGGTCAGGTTGTTGGCCATGGAGTTGACCGAGTCGGTCAGGTCCTTCCAGGTGCCGGCCACGCCGGGCACCACGGCCTGGCCGCCCAGGCGGCCGTCGGTGCCCACCTCGCGCGCCACGCGCGTCACCTCGGAGGCGAAGGAGCGCAGCTGATCGACCATGGTGTTGGTCGCCTCCTTGAGCTGCAAAATCTCGCCGCGCACGTCCACCGTGATCTTTTTGGAGAGGTCGCCATTGGCCACGGCGATGGTCACCTCAGCGATGTTGCGCACCTGCGCCGTGAGGTTGCCGGCCATCTGGTTGACCGACTCGGTCAGGTCCTTCCAGACGCCCGAGACGCCCTTGACCTGGGCCTGCCCGCCGAGCTTGCCCTCGATGCCGACCTCGCGCGCCACGCGCGTCACCTCGGAGGTGAAGACCGAGAGCTGCTCGATCATGGTGTTGACGAGCTCGGCCGAGCGGTGGAACTCGCCCTTGAGCGGGCGGCCATCGACCTGCAGGTCCATCGACTGCCCAAGGTCGCCCTTGGCCACCGCGCCGATGGTGCGGGCGATCTCGGTGGTGGGCCGCACCAGGTCGTCCACCAGGGTGTTGAGGGCGACGACCTGCGCCGCCCAGCTGCCCTGCGCTGCCGGTGCCGTGATGCGCTGCGCGAGCCGGCCTTCCTTGCCGACCGTCTCGTTCAGGCGCGCGACCTCGCCCGTGAACCCGGCGGCCTGGCGGATCGTCTGGTTGAAGGCTTCGGCGATGCGGCCGTCGGTGCCCGGCCAGTCCACCGGCAGCCGCGCCTGGAAGTCGCCTTCGGAAAAGGACAGCAGCGCCGAGAGGATCTGCCGCGAGCGCGCCTCGGCCAGCGGGTCCGACGCCGAAAGTCCCAGGGCATGGTCGCGAACAGGGGACCTGGGGTCCACGGACTCCGGTGCAACGGTCTGCGTCATGGGACTGCACTCGCCTTTCGAAAAACATCGTTGAGACAACACAACCAGCAAATACCTGCCGCACACCGCATGCCCCTGCGAGAGCGCGAGATGAGTGTAGCCCTTTGTAAATTTATCGATGTAGGAGAGAGCCGACAGCAAATCGCTCTCTGAGAGGCTGTTCAAACCCGTGGCGTATCACCCATTTGAGTGCTGCCCGAGCGCAGCGAATCTCGCCACAATGGCGCGCACATCCACTCCAGAGCACGCTCCGCCCATGCCGATGACCACCATCCCCGCCGTCCTGCCGCTCGCCATGCCCGCGTGCCTGGCAGCGGCCGTCGCCCGGGGCGGGCCACGGGCCAGCGTGAAGGGCAGCCTCCATGCCAGTTATTAGCAACATGCGCCGCTGGAAGTCCCCTGTGCTTGGCGCGCTTGCCTTCGCGGCCGCAGCGCTGGCATACAAGGCCGCCACGGCACTGGCCGTCACGCACCTGTGGATGCCGCCGCCCGGCTGGTGGGCCCCGCCGGTGTCTCCGTACCTGGCCGCGCTCTCGTGGCTGCATGTCACGCACGGCATCGGGGTGCTGGCGGCAGCGCTTCCCTTTGCGCTGGTGCTTCGCTTTGCTGCGCTGCGCCGGCCCGTGGCGCTGGCCTTCGGGCTTGCCATCGCCGCCCTGGTGGCGCCCAACCTGTGGCTGCTGCTGTCCTACCTGCCCTCGCTGCAGCCGCGCATGCTGGCTTCCACCACCGTGGACTTTGCCAAGTGGCTCTGCATG
This sequence comes from Acidovorax sp. AC410, assembly GCF_979253235.1. Taxonomy (NCBI): domain Bacteria; kingdom Pseudomonadati; phylum Pseudomonadota; class Betaproteobacteria; order Burkholderiales; family Comamonadaceae; genus Acidovorax; species Acidovorax sp. AC410. The sequence goes on along the minus strand of NZ_CEEDCG010000001.1, from coordinate 5,054,389 downwards.
CTGCCACTGCTGACCTGGCTGCTGCTCAAAGTGCCGCCGCGTCGGCCGGCTGCGCCCCCAATGGCTTTTGCAGGCTGACACAGATGCGCGCACCCCAACCTGCCCCACCGTTTGCACCCAACCGCCCCGCCCCCAAAATGAAGCTGTCCGAACTGCGAATTGCCAGCCTGGAGTTTGCCTTCAGCGCTGCGCTTCCCATTGGCGCCTGGTTCATTCTTCTGTCGCCCGATGCGGCCTCGGGCATGCCCTTCCTGCAAAGCGCAGGCTCCTTCCTGGCCTACGCCTTCACCGGCGCAGAGGTGTCGCCCACGATGCGGGTTCACTACATCCTGTTGACGGTGCTGCCGCTGCAGCTCCTGCTTCTGTCCGTGATGACCTGGCGCCAGGCCAGCCTGACGGGCCAGTGCCGCTTTTGGTGCATCTACCTGGGATGGGTTGCCACGGTCATCGCGATTGCGCTGTTCTACTGGCCTTCTGCGATTGCCTCGGCCCTGGCCACCTACCACGCAGGCAAACGGACGGTGATCTGACCTGTTCACGAGCAACGCACACGCATCAACAGCCCATGGCATTCGAATTCATCGCCGGCAACGGCCCCCAGATCCGGCACCCGGCCCACCCTGTCGGCAGCATCGACCACCACGAGCTGCCGGCAATACTGCGCCTGCTCGCGCACGCCGACTCGTTCTTCCTGCACCGGATCTTCGGCCTCTACGAGGACCAGACGTTTTCGACGCAGGAGGTCGAGCAGGCGCTCTCGCACCTGGTGCCGCTGCTGGCCCACCCCCTGGAGAGCGATGACCGGACCCTGCTGCACAAGCTCATCGCGGTGCTGTCCTATGCCAAGCTCACGCAGCAGCCACTGCGCGGCGTGGCACATTGACCGATTGACCGAGCGGGCGGGCGCCCTGCCCTGCCTCAAGCCAGAGTGCGGCGTGCTGCCCGCGCCTGCCAATGCGCCCGCCTGGGCACCACCGGGAGGTGACGGGAATCACCGTTAATTATCCCGGGCCAATCCACAATGGTTCACCTTTCCATTCTCTGATGCGCCCTTTTCCGGGTGCCATGTTCGCCATTTTCAATTTCTGATCGCGCCAGGCGATGGATATCCATCGCCCTGAATTTCTGCAGCCCGGTGTTTCTTCCATTGTCATGGCGGCGGGGATTGCCACGGCCGATTCAAACCGTGCAGGCCTTGCAGCTGGCGCAGTTGCGCTGTATCGGATCACAAGCAACAAATACACAAAAGAGCAGGGAGATATTCACATGCATGCCACCCTTGGCACCAACCCATTCAATTCGGCTGCAAGGCCTGGCAACGCGACGGCGAACCCAGCGCTCCGGGCTGCGCCCGGTCTTTCCGCCGCCAACTGGTGGCGGCGCCCTGTGCGCGTCGGATTATTTCTGCTCGCATTCATGCTTGCGCTGGCCATGGCGCGGATGATTCCCGCCTTCCAGTCGCCGGACGAGATAATGCACCTGCACCGGGCCGACATGATCGCGAACGGCCAATTGCTGCTGGAGAAACCCGCGCCCGATGCCAGGGGCCATACCGGGGGTTATGCCGACCTGCACCTGATCCGCTTTGCCACCTGGATGGCGACGATCACCGGAAACCGCAAGACCGATGTTTCTCCCGCCTGGCTGATGGACGAGGCCTCGCGCCACGGCTGGGCAAACGACCGACATTTCGTGGATGCCGTCGGCACGGCCTATTACCTGCCGCTGATTTACCTGCCGCATGCCACCGGCCTGGCCATCTCGCGCCATCTGGACTGGTCGATGCGGGCCAGCTACGACTTCACGCGCGCCCTGGTGGCGCTCACGGTGCTGGCCTTGCTGGCCTGGGCCTGGCACCTGCTGCCGCCCAACCTGCTGGTGCGGGCTCTGGTGCTGATGCCGATGTCGGCCTTCCAGATCCTGTCGCCCACCATCGACGGCCTGTGCATTGCGATGACGCTGGTGCTCGGCGGGCTGGCCGTCGCGCAGTACCAGGCCCAGTGCAACGGTGGCACCGCAGCGCCCTGCCGATGGCGGTATGCCGCCATCGTGGGCTTCACCTTCGTGCTGGTCACCTCGCGCACCCACCTGCTGCCGCTGCTGGCGATACCGCTGTTGCTGCTGTGCCAGCGCTTCTCCTGGCCCCGACTCGGCGGCTTCATGCTGCTGTGCGCGGCCAGCCTGGGCTGGACGCTGTTCGTGCTGCTGACCACGGTGGATGCGCGCGTCGCGCGCTCGCACACCACGCTGCAGATCGTGCAGATCTACCTGGAGGACCCGCTGTACTTCCTGGGCCTGGTTGGCAGCACGCTGGCCGACAAGGACAAGGGGTACCTGCTGGTCTACTCGTTCGTCGGGGTGCTGGGCTGGCTCGACACCCTCATCCCCAGGCCAGCGATGCGCGGCATCTGGGCCGTGCTGGTGGCGCTGGCGCTGCTGGCCACGGCCTACGCGGGGCGCGAAGAGCGGCAGTACACGCTGCTGCGCGCGGTACTGACGGCCTGCGCCGCCACCAGCACCCTGCTGGCCTTCTTCGCCATGGCGGTCACCTGGAACGACTACCCCGCGCAGGTCATCTCGGGCCTGCAGGGGCGCTACTTCATCATGCCGGCCCTGCTGTTCGCGCTGGCGATCGGGCCCCTGGAACATCGGCGCACCCCCGTGCAGCAGGCCACCGAGTTCGGGGTGACCGGCGCGATGGCGGCGTACTTTCTCCTCGTGCTGGCCGTCACCCTGTATGGCCGCTACCAATTGGCGGTGTTCTGAGGCGTGTTGATACCACGGCACACGACGAACTGCTGATCAGGCGCAGACCGCGGCGAAGCGATGGCGTGCTGCGTGATCAGCGTTTGGCATGAGGGGCGGCTGGAAGCAAGTGAAGCTTGCTGAAAGACGTCCCCTCGATGGACGGCTCAGGTTTCTTCGATGTAGCCTCGGTCAGCCGCCAGTGCTTGATTCTCGAAAATTGCCATGGCGGTGCGCATGCGCCGAAAGCCGAACTTCTTGTAGAACGGCTCCTTGCCGGGGACCGCATAGAGAATGATCTTCTTGTGGCCGGCACACAAAGCAACCAGCTTTGCGACGATTTCTTTGCCCAAACCTGTTCCTTGATGGCTTGGCATGACCGCAACGTCGCAGATGTACGAACAGTCCGTGCCATCGGCCAGAGCCCTTCCAACGCCCACGAGGGAGCCGTTCTCGCGAACGAAACACTTGTACATGCTATTGGTGAAAGCAACTTGCAGAGCTGCCGGGGGTTTGTTCCCAAGTGGGGCGGCACGATAGAGCGCTGCAAGCTCGCTCCAGTCGAGGTTCTCAATGGAATCGGACCATGCAAGCTTCACGCGCTGCTCCCTTTGAAACCTAACTTTGATTTAAACCGGCGAGACCAGACATTCATTGGGCGCTACAACAATGAAGCAACGAGAGCTAAACCGGCGCAGAAAAATCATGGCCTTCATTGGGGCCGCGCTCACCCTGGGGGGCGTGGGGATGAGCATCCTTGCAGGCTGTGAGTCCAACGCGGCTGGCCCCTCCTTCGAAGGGCTGGGCTTCCAGGGCGTTGCCGGATTGCTCATGATTGTGGCGCTGGTTTTTTTCGCCCCGCTTGTGGTAGCACCCCACAACATCCTGGGCGGATTTGGCTTCATTTTCGTGGGTCTCCTCTTCGTAGCGATTCCCTTGATGATTTTTCTTGAAGAGCAGGGCTACCGCTGGTGCAACCGCATCGGCCATTCTGCCTTAGATGAGGCCTATGAGAGACCGGCGACCCTGGCTGAACGGTGACCGGCCGCTTCAGGCCCGCTGCAGCCGCTGCCGGCCAGGAGCAGTCGGTCGCCGCTGGCGAAAGCGGAATCTCAACGTTTGACATGAGCGGGAGCAACCGGCTTGCCGGTTGATCTCCGCTCGATGGAAGGGTTGGGCGTCATGCTTGCGCGGCCAGTGCTTCAAGCTCTCGGCGAAGCAGGGTTGCACGCCCTACATGGACGAGACCATGCGCCGCGAAAGCCCTGGCTTCTTCCGCCTTGTTCTCGCTTTTGCGCAGACGGGCAAGTGCAAGAGCCAATCGAACCTCGGTTGAACCAAAACCCGCACTGTCATACGCACCGGCCGAGAAGTCGGCAGCCAACACTGCATTGAACCCTGAGTTAGGGCCGGAAGCTCGCTGAAGAAGCTCGTTTCCTCTGCGGCGATACACCACTACTGCTTCTTGTACCGCCAACAGCATGCTCTCCTCGGTGAGTTCGTGTTTCCACCATTGGTCGGTTCCCGTCTCGGAGAGACGACGCCGGAACTCACAAAGCTCTTCTGTGATCTTCTTCGGATCTGGTGTGTTTCCTTGTACGTCCGGTATTGCAAGAGGGTGGATGGCGAGATTGATGGCAAATGCCCCACCGTCCCTTGCGCCCTGGACATTTAGAACCTGCACCCAGGAACTGCTTACTCGACGGAATGTTCTGCCAGAACCTGAAAAACCGTCTTCCTTCAGCACTGGTGCAAGGACAGCGCGTATTGCGGTTTCAAGACGAGGGGAAGTGGTTTCGCTCATGACGCCCAACGTGATGCATGCCGCAAACGCTGCGGGATAAACTGGACCGAGCGGGATATTCTGGACACTGATTTCTCCTGGAAGTGGCTTGCAGCATGGGTTTGCAGGCGATTGCCTGTCTCAGCCTCTCAGTCCTTGAGACTCACGCCCAAGGCATCCAGCTTCTTTGCGTATGCGTCCCGGCGTTTTGCCGCCTTTGCAGCTGCGTCAACGGCAGCCTGGATGGCCTTCGGCCCCTTTTTCGCAGCAGCTTTGATCAATCCGGACTTGTGAGCAGCATCAGCCTCTGCCCGCTTGAAAGTGGCGATGATTTCGAAATTGGCAACAGATTGACTCACAAGTGTGTCCTTAAAGCTTGATGTCAGTGCGAAGCAAGGCTGTTCTCAATTCGCGGGTAGCTGGTTTTGAAACATCGATGCCTTGAACCGCCAGGTCGAACGGTGAGCCAGGTTTGATACTGGTTGGGAGTATTTTTTTTACGGGATTCGTACTAGGGTGCTTGCCACCAGCAGCACACATGCGAACGGAAAAACCGAATTCGTCGAGTACCCCTTTTGCGTATAACTCCGCCAATTGCTGAAACGAAACGAATGTTGAGCACTTCACTTCTTTATCCCCAAGCTTACGGACGCTACGGACGATCTCAAATTTACCAAGAGAATCCCGTTGAGTATTCGTAAAGGGATGCAAAAAAAGCGTTTCACGAGGTCCTCCATTTTTAGACGCCAGCGTGTGCTCGACGGCGATATCAGTTAACAGCACGTTGTTTTCCTAGTGTTTCAATAAGCCACAGCTATAAGAGCCAAATTATCCTCCATCACGCCCCAAAGTCCCGCCCGCAATTTTCAAACTTGGCTTCAGCGGGGCGACGCCTCTTGAGATGCGAAGTGTTCGACATTGGCCGTGTGTGCCTTGCGGGACGGGGCTTTAACCGAACGACTGCAAATGGCCGATCCACATGGCAAGGTGATAGACCGATCTGGGCCGAGGCTGTGTGAAAACGTCGATAGACGACTTTTGCAGGGGTACTTCAACCCTTGCTCGCATCGAGATCGTGCGTTGCAGGCCGATCTGAGCGGTCGATTTCTGAGTCGACTGGCAGGTCAAGGGCGCAACGCGCGTTTTCACACAGCCTCGGCCGATGGCAGCCATCGTATCAGCCGCAGCCACGGGCCCAGAGCAGCCGGTGGACACCATGACCCCAAAGCGGCCGTTGGTTCACGAACCGCTGGCTGGCATTCCAAAACGTGCTGCCGGCATGTCCAGCCCCTGCCCGGTGGCAAGCTATAGTTTGCCGCGCTGACGCCTGCCGGGTTTCGCGGAATTTTTATGCCTGGACGTTGAGACAGCACTGCGCTTGCCAACCCCGGCGGCAAGCCACTTTCAGGAGAAAACCGTGTCCAGAAACTCCCGCATCGCTCCGCTTATCCCGCAGGTTTTAAGGTCTGCATTGCGTGAAACCGCAGGCAGCCCATGATCGATTTCTCGACGCTTGACACACCTCGACTCACGCTGCGTGAGATTCTGGAGTCGGATGCCGAAGGTCTCCTTCAGATCCATGGTGACCGCGAGCACATGCGATGGTTCGGGTCGGATCCGATTGCCGATCTGGATGGCGCCAAAAAGCTCATCGCCACGTTTGCGAGCTGGCGCAAAGAGCCGGTCTCCGGAGTGCGCTGGGCCATGGAGCTGAAAGACCGACCAGGGCTGATGGGTACGTGCGGCCTGTTTCGCTGGAATCGAAACTGGAGATCCTGTGTCGTGGGATACGAAATCGCTCCGGCGCATCAAGGGCACGGATACGCAAAAGAAGCGCTCCAGGCAATCATCGCCTGGGGCTTCCGGGAGGTGCAACTCAATCGAATCGAGGCGCAGGTACACCCTGACAACGCGCCGTCTCTGGCACTGCTCGCGAAGCTCGGCTTTCTGCAAGAAGGGCATCAGCGGGAAGCCGGGTACTGGGCAGGTCGGCACCACGATCTTCTGCAATATGCGTTGCTCAAAGCGCAGTGGAGTACAGCGATTGCAGTCTGATACGGATTTGCCTTCAACCGTCTAACGTCGTTGGTTCGCCTTGCCGGGCAGGCGCGGCGCTGCGCGACTTCGTCGGCGGCTCAAGCCTTCACTTCGACCACCTGTTCGAAGCCGCCGAAGATCATGCGTTTGCCGTCGAAGGGCATGGGCGGGTTGCCGGGTGCAGACGGATCCATGCGCGGGTCTTCCATCATTTTCTTCATGCCCGCGTCGCGGGTGGCCTTGTCTGGCCATTCGACCCACGAAAAGGCCACCGTTTCCTCGGCCGTGGCCTGCACCGCGCGGCGGAAATCGGTGACCTTGCCGTCGGGGACGTCATCGCCCCAGCCCTCGATCACACGGATGGCGCCCAGCTCGATGAATATCGGGTCGAGCTTGCGCGCGTGCTCGATGAACTTTTGCTTGTTGGCGGTGGGTACTGCAATCACGAAACCGTCGATGTAAGACATGTCTTGACTCCTGTTGGGTTGACCATCCGGCGTGCCCGCCTGTGGGCACCCCGTACCCACTCGACGAACGACAGTACGTCAAATCGACAGGACGCGCCTGGAAAGACACGTTTTTTTTACCAGTGCGGGTGCGATGCCACTGCAGGACGCCCGCCACGTCGGGCGCCGCTGCGCCCTCGGCATGGTGCCCAGGGCCCGGCAAGTTGCGGTGGAGCACGCGAACGCCCCGCGCCCCGGGTGTCCCCCCGGAGGAAGGCGCGAAGCGACTCGCGGGGGCTTCACGTCCCCATGAGTTCGGTGTAGATGGCCTTGTCGGCGGCGTAGCAGCTGCAGGCCTGGGCCTGCATGCCCTGGCGGTCCAGCACCGTCATCTCGCCCCGGCGGTAGGAGATCAGGCCGCTGTCCTGCAGCTCGCTGGCGGCCACCGTGACCCCCACGCGGCGCACGCCCAGCATCAGGGCCAGAAACTCCTGGGTGACGTGAAAGCAGTCCATGCCCGCGCGGTCCTGGCTCATCAGCAGCCAGCGCGCCAGGCGCGGGCGGATGGTGTGGTAGCGCTCGCAGGCAGAGGCCGTCGCCTGCTGGTGCAGCCGCACCAGCACGCTGCACTGCAGCAGCCGCAGCAGTGCGGGGTTGGTGGCGGTCTCCGCGCGCAGCGCGGCCGCGCCGATGCGCCAGCTGGCGCCGGCCCCCTGCACCAGGGCCCGCCAGGGGGTGCTGGCGGCACCCAGTATGAGTTCGGCCCCGAGCATGGCTTCGCGCCCCACCATGCCCACCCCCACCACCAGCGAGACAAAACCCCCGCGCGGAAAATAGGCGTGGCTCAGCGGGCTGCCGGGCGCGCTCAGCTCGGCCGACAGGGTGAGTTCGAACGGCTCGCACTGGTCCAGCAGCTTCTCGCGTGCAGCGTCGGGAAGCCGCTCTATCAATTGGTTTTCGGTGGATGCCATGGCCTTCTGTGCTCTTGTCATGCGGCACCTGAAAAAGTCAGGCGCCGCCTGTCCAACTCCAAGCCTGGTCTTCGGATGGTGGGGCGGTTGGCCAGTGTGGGAGCTGCAGCGGCGGTTGACTGTCTGTCAGCGCACATAGGCGCTGGCGTTGAGGACTACGTTGCGACGGTGCCGGGCAACAGGCGGTCGTATTCCGGTTTGACCACGCCATAGCATTCGCAGGTGCGTGCTTCGAGCCCCGGGCGGTCCAGCACGCTGATATGCCCGCGCGCGTAGCTGATCAGCGCGGCCTTCTGCAGCTTGAGCGCCGCTTCGGTCACGCCTTCGCGCCGCACGCCGAGCATGTTGGCAATCAGCTCCTGCGTCATCACCAGCTGGTTGCCCTGCAGGCGGTCCAGGCTCAGCAGCAGCCAGCGGCACAGCTGCTGGTCCAGAGTATGGTGGCGGTTGCACACGGCCGTCTGCGCCATCTGGGTGATCAGCGCCTGGGTGTAGCGCAGCATGAGGTGCATGACCGGGCCCGAGCGTGCGAACTCTTCCTTGACCACGTCGGCGCGCAGCCGAAAGCCGGAACCCGCGCTTTGCACCACGGCCCGGCTCGGCGTGGAACCGCCGCCCATGAAGATGGAGATGCCTACCACTCCCTCGAAGCCCACCACGGCGATCTCCGCCGAGGCGCCGTCTTCCAGCACATAGAGCAGCGAGACGATGGCATTGGTGGGGAAGTAGACATACGGCGTGTTGCCGCCCGATTCGTAGAGCACTTCTCCCAAAGGCAGCTTCACCGGCTCCAGATCAGGCAGCCAGCGCAGCCATTCGGCCATGGGCAGGGCTGCCAGCAATTGGTTGCGCAAAGCGGGATGGGGCAAGGTCAAGGGCGCTCCGTTCATGGGACGATTTCGATGGGGCAGGCAAAACCCGCGCGTTGGTCAACCTTAGAGGCTGGCGTATCTGTCCCCCAATGTCTGTACGGTATCGCACATAGCGCCAGGGTACTGGCAATAAATTGCCAAAAAGGCTGCACGCTGTGCCGTTGCGCTGCTGTGTCTCTATTTTTTGCGGCTTTGTGCGACAGCGCACGGACGGGCCCACACCGCGCCTCCATGCTTCAGACAGCACCGTTGCACCGCTCGGGAGTTACGGACCCTGCCTTGAAAACTACCGCTGTAGCCGTGATGCACCCCCCGAATGCAGGCGCGCCTGCAAGCCAGGACATCAGTGAAAGACCTGCCCATGCAGCCCAACGAATCGGAAAAACAAGCCGCAGAGCGGGCACAGTTCGTCGCCACCGCCGCAGTGGCCCGCTGGGAAACGATCGTCGAGGTTCTGACCCCGATCCTGGGGCACCGGGGGGTGGCCGCGCTGTACCGCCGCACCCTGAACGTGGCCGGCAGCGCGCATCCTTGCCTGATCGAGGCCCACGAAAGTGACGAGCCCGTGGGCTTCAAGCGCCTGCGGCGCGTGCTCGCACAGCAGGACCCGGATGCAGCGGCGGCCGCCACCGATGCATCGCTGCAAACCTTCCGTGAGCTGCTGGACAGCCTGATTGGAAGCGCCCTCTCCCAGCGGCTGCTTGGCTCCGCATGGTCCCCCATCTTCAGCGGCTCGCCCGCGCAGGACTCCCAGACATGAAGAGCAAAATGACGATCAGGCAACTGGCCACCGGGGTGCCCGGACTGGACGAGGTGCTGGGCGGCGGCCTCTCGGAGTTCTCCTTCAACCTGATCGCCGGCCAGCCAGGGTCGGGCAAGACCACGCTGGCGCACCAGATGATGTTTGCGCTGGCAACGCCCGAGCGCCCTGCCCTGTACTTCACGGTGCTGGGCGAGCCGCCGCTGAAGATGCTGCGCTACCAGCAGCAGTTCGGGTTCTTCGACAGCGAGAAGGTGAACCACGCCATCCGGTTCATCAACCTCTCCGACGCCACCGTGGAAGGCGACCTGGACACCGTGCTGTGGCGCATCACCGAGGAGGTACAAAAGCAAAACCCGGCGCTGGTCTTTGTCGACTCGTTCCGCTCCGTGGTACTGGCTAATCAGGTGCTGGGAAAGTCACAGTCCGAGCTCCAGCTCTTCGTTCACCAGTTGGGCATGCTGATGACGAGCTGGCAGGCCACGACCTTCCTGATCGGCGAGTATTTCAACGAAACGGACGCCAATCCAGTGTGTACCGTGGCCGACGGGTTGTTCTGGCTGCGCCAGAGCGTGCTGCGCAACTCCATGGTGCGAAAGCTGGAGATAGTGAAGATGCGCGGTCAGTCCACGCTGCCGGGCCTGCACACCTTTCGCATCGACCAGGGGGGCATCCGCGTCTTTGCGCCCGCAGGGCAGGAACTTCAGACGTCCGATGCGCCTACGGTGCAGGCGACCCACGACAACCGCCTGTCCATCGGGGTACACGAGCTCGATGCCATGCTGGGCGGGGGCCTGCCGCGGGGCTATTCGGTGCTGGTGGCCGGGCCCTCCGGCTCGGGCAAGAGCATCCTGGCGGCCGCCTTCCTGGCCGAAGGCGCCCGGCAGGGTGAAACCGGTGTGATCGGGGCCTTCGAGCAGCAGCCCAGCGGCTCGCGCAACCCGGTAATCGCAGCGCTCATCGCACAAGGCAAGGTCGGCATCGTGGACAGCCGCGCGCCCGACCTGTCCATCGAAGAGATCGTACACCTGCTCGTTGCCGAAATAGAGCGCCTGAAAGCGACCCGCGTGGTGATCGATTCGCTCTCGGGGTTCGAGCTGGCGCTGGCCCCCACGTTCAGGGACGACTTTCGCGAATCGCTGTCGCGCATGGTCACCGCACTGGCCCGCAAGGGGGTCACGGTGCTCATGACGTCGGAGCTGGAAGACCGCTACACCGACTTGCGCTTCAGCCCCTACGGCACGGCCTTTCTGACCGATGCCATCATCGTGCAGCGCTACATCGAGATCGACAGCCGGCTGCGCCGCATGATCGCGGTCGTGAAGATTCGCGCCAGCGCGCACTCCGACGCAATGCACCTGTTCCGCATCGACGACGATGGTCTGCACATCGAAGACCGCATGGCGGGCTACGAGGGCTTGCTGGGCCCACGCCCCACACGCCAATCGGCCCCGCGCGCGGCCGCCACGCAGGGAGCCCGCTGATGCCGCAGCCAGACACTGATCAGAGCGCGCAGGACCTGCAGGCTGCGCCGGTGGTCCATGCCATGGCACTGGTGGCCACGGACCTGCGCATCGCCTCGCAGGAGCTGAACGAACTGGTGCTGCAGATCGACAACGCGCGCGGCCTGCTGTCCGACCTGCACACCGAGCTGGAAGACGCCAAGGCGCTGGTCGATCCAGGCCCCAACCAGCACCTGGTGGAGGCCAACGCGCACCTGGTCATCAGCGCCCTGCAAAGCCAGGCCGATGCAGAGCAGGTCACGCAGGAGCTGACCGCGCTGACGCGCTCGGCGGAGCTCGACGGGCTCACGCAGCTGCCCAACCGCGCACTGCTGAACGACCGCTTCGTACAGGCCATCGCGCACGCCAAGCGGCACCACACCCGCCTGGGTCTGCTGTTCATCGACCTGGACAAGTTCAAGTCCATCAACGACACCCTGGGCCATGCTGCGGGAGACACGGTACTGCAACAGACCGCCCGCTGCATGGAAGCCTCGATCCGGGACGTGGACACCGTGAGCCGCTATGGCGGGGACGAGTTCGTGATCCTGCTGACGGACATCGCCGACGTGTCGGACGTCAACCTGGTGTCCGACAAGGTGGCCGCCGCCATTGCCATGCCGATGACGCTGGGAGACGAGCAGCTCGTCATTTCTGCCAGCATCGGCGTGTGCGTCTACCCGGAGGATGGTCTGGAGCTGGAGGACCTGATGGTCCGTGCAGACGCAGCCATGTACCGGGCGAAGAAAACCAAGGAAGAAGAATCTCCGCCTCCACCCTGAATCAAGGCCCGTCGAAGGCAGGGGCGATGCGCGAGGCAGCGGATGGGTGCTGGCCTCCTGGCCTCCCAAAGCACGAGCTGCCGCCCTGTCCATCCACACCGTGCCTGATCTGGAGTTTTCCATGCACCGCTTCCTGTCCAACAACCGCGACGAACTGATCGCACGGTGCAAGCGCAAGGTGGCCGAGCGGCCCCGGCGCCAGGCCACCGACCAGCAACTGGCCCATGGGGTGCCCATGTTCCTGGACCAGCTCACCCGCACGCTCGCAGCGGAGAACGATGACGATGCCGCGACGAGCACAGCCATCTCGGGCCCGTCGGGCGGCGACGCGCTGGCACTGTCCGAAATCGGCGTGAGCGCCACCGCGCACGGCAAGGAGCTGCTGCTGCTGGGTTACACCGTCGACCAGGTGGTTCACGACTACGGCGACCTGTGCCAGGCCATCACCGACCTGGCGTTCGAGCGGGATGCGCCCTTTGCCGTGGTGGAGTTCCGCACCTTGAACCGGTGCCTGGACAACGCCATCGCCGACGCGGTGACGGAGTTCAGCGTTCAGCGCGATGCGCAGTTGTCCGTGCAACAGCTCGCTGGCGAAAAGCAACGCCTCGGATTTCTGGTGCACGAGCTGCGCAATGCCCTGGGAACGGCCACCCTGGCGGTGCGGGCGCTGGAACTGGGCCAGATGGCCATCAGCGGCGCTACTGGCGCAGTGCTCAAGCGCAGCCTGTCCACACTCGGGCTGCTGATCAGCAGGGCCACGGCCGAAGTGCGCGGCGAGGGCTCGGACCAGCGCCAAACGTTTTCCGTTGCCGCCTTCATCTCCGACGTCGAACTGGCTGCGCGCCTGGACGTGGGCCTCCAGGGCGCTGTGCTGCAAGTCAATGCGGTGGACCCTGCTCTGGCCGTCGAAGCCAACCGCGACCTGCTGCATGCCGCGCTGGCCAACCTGCTGCAGAACGCCTTCAAGTACACGCACGAAAACACAGTGGTGACGTTGACCACCCATGCCTTCGGGGACCAGGTCCTCATGGACGTCGAGGACCACTGCGGCGGCCTGCCTGCGGGGGGTGCCGCCAGGATGTTCATCCCGTTCCGGCAGAACGATGACAGCCGCGCCGGACTGGGACTGGGGCTGTCCATTGCCCGCCAAAGCATCGAAGCCGACCACGGCACCCTGACCGTGCGCGATGTTCCGGGCTCAGGCTGCGTCTTCACGATTTCGCTGCCACGGCACGCCCTGCCGTAGGCACGGCAGGGCGCAGCCACCCTTGCGTCCGCCAGCGCACAGACGGCATCCGCCCCCCTGGCTATGTTGCGAGACGGACCCGCACCGGACCATGACATGAATACCATAGCCCACCTGTCCCGCACCCAGCGTGCAACCCTGGCCCATCTTCTGCAAGCGCGCCGCACCGAGATGCAGGTGCTGCAGGCCTTGCACCGGCAGGGTCTGTCGCGGGTGGACCCGGCCCACCAGGCCCTCGCGCACGATGCGGACGACGCACCGCAACGGGCGGACCACCGCACGGTCGAAGGCGTGCTGTCTGCCATGCACAGCAAGGAGTTCAATGCGGTGGTCAGTGCCTTGCAACGCATCCATGACAGGGAGTACGGCCTGTGCATCGACTGCATGGCAGCCATCCCGTTCCAGCGGCTGTGCCTTGAACCCCAGGCACCGCGCTGCGTGGCCTGCGAAAGCCGCCACGAGCGCAGCCAAAGGATGCTGGCCCACCCGATTGCGGTGACATGAGTCCCTACCCCAAGGCCCGCGGCACCCCATGAAATACAAAGACTATTACGACACTCTGGGAGTACCTCGCGATGCCACGCTCGAGCAGATCAAAAAGGCCTACCGCAAGCTGGCCCGCCAGTACCATCCTGATCTATCAAAAGACGCTGATGCCGAGTCGAAATTCAAGGAGCTGGCAGAAGCCTATGTGACCCTCAAGGATGCCGAAAAGCGCAGTGCCTACGACGACATCGGCAAGCACGCCCCGGGCGACGAGTTTCCGCCACCGCCCGCTTGGGAACGCCATGCTGGCAGCAACGGCCCCACATTCGCGGACATGGACCTGGCCGACCTGCTGGCGGCCATGGGGCACAGGCGGGCGGGTCGCCAGGGTGATCGTGCCCCGGTGCCTGGCCGGGATTTCGACACCACAGTGCAGATCAGCCTGGAGCAGGCGCACCAGGGAACCCGGCTCACCCTGGAGCTGGACGACGGCGGCACCGGGCGTGCGCTGGAAGTGACCATTCCAGCGGGCGTGCGCGATGGCCAGAAGCTGCGCCTGCGTGGGCAAGGTGGCCAAGGGCACCAGGGCGGCCCGAGCGGGGACATCTACCTGCACATTGCGCTGGCGCCGCACGCGCTGTTCCAGGTGCAACAGCATGACCTGTACTTCAACCTGGCACTCAGCCCCTGGGAGGCGGCCCTGGGGGCGCAGGTGGAGATACCCACCCTGGGCAACCCCATGCTGCTGACGGTACCCGCGGGCACCCGCCACGCCCGCAAGCTCAGGGTGCGCGGGCAAGGCCTGGCCAATGGCCAGGGCGGGCGCGGAGACTTCTACGCCGTGGTGCATCTGGAGATCCCGAAGGCGCTTTCTGCCCGTGAGCAGGAGCTGTTTCGCGAACTGGCGAGTGCATCGCATTTCAACCCACGTGAAGCAACGACCCTGGAGCATGCCCATGGCCCCACAAGCACATGACTGGCAATGGCTGGACCAGCGCGCAACGGTGAGCCTGTCCGACCTGTCCCGCGCGAGCGGGCTGACCGCGCAAGAGCTGGCAGAACTGGTCGAGTACGGTGCCATTGCGCCAATCGCCTCGGAGCAGGCGGAGCTGCACTTCAGCGCGGAGTGTGTCGTCCCCCTGAGGGCGGCGGTCAAGCTGCGCGTCACCTATGACCTCGATATCTTCACCGTGGTGCTGCTGATGGATGGGCTGCAGCGCATCGAGGTTCTCACCCATCGCGTCAGGACACTGGAAGGCATGGTGCCGCGTCCCAGTGTCCCGAGTTAGAAATTCGTTGAATCAATCTACCGCCAATCCCCGCCATGCGTCGTTGCAAATGCTCGCCATGCTCCCAGCATGGCTGTGCTTTGCGCCTGGCCTGACAGTGATTTCGGCAGATTGCTTTCTTCAACGAACTTCCAACTCGGGACACTGGTGACAGGGCGTCGATGACAGCTCAGGAGGCCGTCGATGCGGCTGTGGGGACATGGCGCCCGTGATGGTGCCCCCGCGCTGCACGCGCAGCAGTGCCCTCTGCGGACAATGGCTTGCGGACTCTCAGCGGGCGAGCTTTCGGAGGTCTGCAAGCAGTGGTGCGCCTGAAATCGTGGCCAGCACGACCACGATCGGCAGCACGGCGATGTAGCCGAACGCCTGGAAGCTGGCCGCACCAATGACGCCGCCCGCAAGGAACAGCGCGAGGACCATGGAGAGAACGGTCAGCCTGTCCTGGTCGGCAAGGACCGGCCCCCCTTGTCTGTGGCCACGGTTCCAGTAGACCAGCCGCCCCAGTTCGATGCCCAGGTCGGTGATCACGCCGGTCATGTGGGTGGTGCGGATCTCGGCCCGCGAGATCTTGGTGATGATCGCGTTCTGCAGCCCCATGATGAAACATAGCAACAGCACCGTGGTCGGCACAAAGAACCCGACCAGTGTGTTGAGGTTGGCCCCGAGCACGCCAAAAACCAGCAGCAGGGAGGCCTCGGCAACGAGGGGCAAGGCAAACTCGCCCTGCAAGCCCCGCCCCCGGGCCCAATGGACAAGCACTGCCGTGGTGCCGGCTCCGGCAACGAAGGCGAGCAGACAGGCCGCGCCCGCGAACGCCAGGACGAAATGACCGAGCACCAGGTCGTCGGCGATGGCCGACACAATGCCTGTCATGTGCGAGGTATAGCGCTGCACCGCCAGGAACCCTCCGGCGTTGATGGCGCCGGCGACAAAGGCCAGCAAGCCACCCAGTTGCCGATTGGTGCGCCGGGTGCGTTCCCGGCCTGTGAGATTGTTCAGGAAAATCCAGGGCATTGTCAGACGGGATGGGTCATGTACCCCATCCACGGCCAATAGGTCAGCGAGAAGAGCACCAGCAAGGCAGCGGCCGCCAGCGTGATGGCGATGCCGGTGCGCACGAAGTCGCGGGCATCAAAGGTACCGGTGCCATAGGCAATCATGTTCTGGGGTGCGTTGACGGGCAGGATGAAGCCAAAGCTCACCACGAACTGCAGCAGCATGGTCATGCCGACCACGTTGATGCCCGGGGTCTGCACCGCCAGGAGCACGCTCATGATAATGGGGATCATGGTGGATGCCAGCGCCGTGGCGCTCGCGAACCCCAGGTGGATCACGATCAGGAACAGCGACAGCAGCATCAGGATGGCGAACGCGCTGGCCTGCTGCAGGCCCAGGTTCTGCACGATGAGGTGGGCCAGCCACCCGGCGGCCTGGGTCTTGAGCAGGGCCGTGCCGATGCTGATGCCGACCGCGAACAGCACCACCGTGCCCCAGGGAAAGCCGCGCTGGGACTCTTTCCAGTCCATGACGCCCAGGCGCGGCAGCAGCATCAGGGCAATCGCCGCAATGGTGGTGGACGAGGTGTCGAAGTCGTGCAGCACCTTCTCGGTCGCCCAGAAGCCCAGCAGCACCAGCACGATGGCCAGCAGCTTCCACTCTCTAGCGCTCGTCTTGCCGATCAGGTCGAGCTGCCGCCGTATCGTGGCCTGGCCGCCCGCGATCTCCTTCATCTCGGGCTTCATCATGCGCGTCATGATGAAATAGACAGCAATGCTCAGCAGTGCGGAGAACGGGGCTCCGGCCATGAACCATTCGAGCCAGGTGATGCTGGCCTGCAATTGCTTTTCGATGAAGCCGATGGCCACCATGTTCTGCGCGGCGGCGGTCTTGATGCCCACGTTCCACACGCTGGCGGTCTGCGCGGCGGTGATGACCAGCAGGCCGGCGAAGCGGCTGCGCTTGTCCACCTGGAAGGCCAGGATGAAGCCCATCATGATGGGCACCAGGCACGCCACGCGCGCGGTTGTGCTGGGCACGATGAACGACAGCAGAAAGCCCACCCCCATGGCGCCGATGACGATGTGGTTGGTGCGCGCATCGACGCGGGACAGCACCAGCAGCGCGATGCGCCGGTCGAGGCCGGTGGCCGTCATGGCCGCCGCGATGAAGCAGGCGGCCGCCACCAGCGCCACGGCACTGTTCGAAAAGCCCGAGAGGGTCAGGCCCAGCGCCGCGCCCGTCCCCATGGCTGCGCCGGCAGGTCGGGCCGCATCGGGCACGGCGGCCAGCAGGAAGATCATCAGGGCGCCGATGACCACGGCGCTCACCGCGTAGTCCAGCGCCTCGGTCATCCAGACGATGACGGCAAACGCCAGGATCGCCAGCATGGCCTGGCCGGCCGGCGGCAGGCCCTGCGCCGCAGGCATCCACAACACGGCAAGGAGCGCGGCCACGGCCAGAAACAGCCCGGCCGTCCGCACCAGGTGCCGGCCCGGAGCGGGAGGTTCGGGTGGCACGGGCAGCCCGGGCGCGAGGTCAGGGAGGGTGGGCGCGGCGGGTTTCATGCTCGTTTCCTTGTGAGCAGCTTGCGCAGTTCGCTGAACCACAGCACCGCGCTGCCCATCGCGGCACACACCAGCCACTGGTCTGGCGACAACGGCGCGGTGCCAAAGGCCAGGTTCAAGACCTGCAGGTGCACCACCCCCACCTGCAGCAGGGCGGACAGCGCCACCGCCCCCCACAGCCAGGGGTTGGTGGCCAGGTTGGCGAACGCGCTCGCGGTCTCGGAGCGGGCGTTGAAGCAGTTGAACAGGTGGGCGAAGACCAGCACGGTGAAGCCTGCGGTGCGGGCATTGGCCAGGTCGCGCTCGCCCTCGATCAGGCCGCCCGGCAGGTACATGTCCATGGTGAGCAGGGTGGCCAGGGCCACCACCACACCGATCTGCACCACGCCCCACCACATGGCGGCGTCGATCACCCGCTCGCCCGGGTGGCGGGGCTTGCGCGCCATGGCGTCGTCGCTGGTGGGGTCCATGCCCATCGCCAGCGCGGGCCAGGAGTCGGTGATCAGGTTCAGCCACAGGATCTGCGTGGCCAGCAGCGGCAGCACCAGCGCGCCGCCGGGCACGGTCAGGCCGATGACGCCGGCCCCCACCACGCCCAGGAACACGGTCAGCACCTCGCCCATGTTGGACGACAGCAGGTAGCGCAGGAACTTGCGGATGTTGTCGAAGATGCCGCGCCCCTCGCGCACCGCTTCGATGATGGTGGCGAAGTTGTCGTCGGCCAGCACCATGCGGGCCGCGCCCTTGGCCACCTCGGTGCCGGTCACGCCCATGGCCACGCCGATGTCGGCGGCCTTGAGCGCGGGGGCATCGTTCACGCCGTCACCCGTCATCGCGACGATGTGGCCGTCGGCCTGCAGGGCGGCCACGATGCGCAGCTTGTGCGCGGGCGCCACGCGGGCGAAGACCGAGGTGTGGCGCACCGCCTGGGCAAAGCCCGCAACGTCCAGCGCATCGAGCTCGGCCCCGGTGAGCGCCGGGGCGCCGGGCGGCACCAGCCCCAGGTCGGCCGCGATGCGTGCCGCCGTGCGCGGGTGGTCGCCGGTGATCATGATGACGCGGATGCCGGCCCGGCGTGCCTCGCGGATCGCCACCGCCGCCTCTTCGCGCGGGGGGTCGATGATGCCCGCCGTGCCCACGAAGATGAGGCCGCGCT
Organism: Acidovorax sp. AC410; assembly: GCF_979253235.1. Taxonomy (NCBI): domain Bacteria; kingdom Pseudomonadati; phylum Pseudomonadota; class Betaproteobacteria; order Burkholderiales; family Comamonadaceae; genus Acidovorax; species Acidovorax sp. AC410. The sequence continues at coordinate 5,035,750 of NZ_CEEDCG010000001.1, read as the reverse complement.
CCAGCGCATCCACCTCTTGCAGGTCCTCGTGCGCGCCCAGGGGGCGGTAGGCCACCGCCAGCGTGCGCAGGGCATCGCCGGACAGGGTGTCCACATCGGCCAGGATCTTCGCGCGCAAGGTGGCGTCGAGTGCGACCACGTCCATCCCCACCCGGGCGTGGCTGCACAGGCCCAGCAGCACGTCGGGCGCGCCCTTGCAGACGAGCACCCGCTCGCCGCCATGCTCCAGGTCCCGCTCGATGGTGGACATGCGCTTGCGCTCGGAGGTGAAGGGGTGCTCCGCAATGCGCTCGAACCGCTGCTTGCGCCGCGCGGTGACGCCCAGTTTGTGCTCGGCCACCAGGAACGCGGCCTCGGTGGGGTCGCCGTGGACCTGCCACGCGCCGTTGTCGGCCTGCTGCAGCGATGCGTTGCCCGCCAGGCTGCCGCCGCCGAGCAGCACCACCTGTTCGGCATGCAGCGGGCCCGGCTGCAAGCGCGTGCCGGCCCATTGCACCTCCCCTTCGGGCGCATAGCCCACGCCCGTGACGTCCGTGGTACCGGAGGCGGTCACGATGCGCACCACCGTCATTTCCGAGCGCGTGAGCGTGCCGGTCTTGTCGGTGCAGATGACCGAGGTGGCGCCCAGCGTCTCCACCGACGACAGGTTCTTGATGATGGCGTGGTGCGCGGCCATGCGCTGCACCCCCAGGGCCAGCACCACCGAGAGGATGGCCGGCAGCCCCTCGGGCACGGCCGCGACCGCCAGGGCCACGCCCAGCAGCAGCACGCCGACGACCTCGGCCATGCTGTCGGGCCGGGAGATGAGCAAGATGGTGCCCACCACCACGGCGGCGACGGCCAGCACGGCCACGCCCAGCATGCGCCCGATGTGGACGATTTCCTTTTCGAGCGGCGTGGGCTGCTCCACCGTGGCGGCCAGCATGCCGGCAATCGAGCCCATCTGCGTGGCCATGCCGGTGGCGACGACCAGTGCGCTGCCGCTGCCCTGGGCAACAAAGGTGCCCTTGAACACCATGTTCAGCTGGTCGCCCAGGGCAGCGGGGCCGGGCAAGGGCGCGGGGTCCTTGAGCACGGCCTCGCTCTCGCCCGTGAGCGAGCTTTCCTGCATGCGCAGGGCGGCCGCGCGCACCAGGCGCGCATCGGCGGGCGTGGCATCGCCCTCGGCCAGCACCAGCAGGTCGCCCTTGACCAAACCCGCGCTTGGCACCCGCTGCACCTGGCCGCCGCGCACCACCGAGGCGGTGGGCGCGCTCATGCGCGCCAGCGCTGCCACGGCGTCGTGCGCCTTGGCTTCCTGCACATGGCCCAGCACCCCGTTGAGCAGGACGATGGCCGTGACGACGATGGCATCCACCGGCCAGCCGTGCAGGCCCTCGAACACCCATGCCAGCAGCGACACCACAATCGCGCCCAGCAGCAGGTAAATGAGGGGGTCCTGGAACTGCGACAACAGGCGGCGCCAGGCGGCGGTGCGCGGGGTGGCCTGGAGTGCGTTGGGGCCGTCCCGGGCAAGGCGCGTCGCTGCTTCCTGCACGGAAAGCCCGCGCTGCAGATCGGTACCCAGTATCTTGGCCAGGTCGTCGGCCTTCTGGGTCGTAAAGTCCGGCGGTGGCGGCACTGTCATGCGAACAGCGCCGGAACGCCCCGGCGGGGCGCCGGATCGACCGGCGGGGCATAGCCCACGCGCGCCCACATCTGCACCGTTTGCGCCGGCCCTGGCGCGCCGAGCAGGCGCCTGATGCGGGCATGGGGGGCGGCCTGTTCGGGGTATTCCTGCAGGGCCTGCTGCAGGGGCTGCATCGCCAGCCCCTGTGCGGTGGCAGCGAGTTGCACCCGCACATAGGCGCGCCCGGCGCCAATCTGCGTGCGGCGGTCATTGCCCTCGGTCACCATCCACAGGAAGGCAGGCGTGGAGGCCAGCTTCTTGCCGAAGTCCTCGATCTGGCTGGTGGTGGCGTAGTCATCGGGGGCCGAGGCCTTGCTGCGGTCAAACAGCCCGAAACGATTGAGCCACACGACCTTGGGGTCCAGCAGGTAGAGGCCGTCGCGGTGCTTTTCGATTTCGGCAGCCCCTACCCGCAGCACCTGGTAGGTTTCGAGCACCACGCGCGGCGTGACCATCTCGATGCGCCATGCCTGCGCCGCGATGTCGCGGTGTTGGGCCATCAGCCCGGCCTGGTCCATGCCGACGAAGCCCAACCGCGATGGATGGGGGGCGACGGCGTCGGCCATGGCCTGCCATGCGGCGGCCGGCACCGGGCGCTGGATGTCATACAGCTGGCGGTTGGTGCGGCGCTGCAGGACATGGGCGAACAGCGGGTCTTTCTGCACCGCCGGGTCCGGCAGGAGCCGCACGCGCGCCACGGGGCGCTGGTCCACCTGCCCTGGCGCGAACTCGCCTTCGGGAAACAGTGTGATATCAGCGCGCAGCCCGCGCTCGCGCGCCGCCATGTCGAGCAGCTCCAAAAATGTGCCGTGGCTCATCATGGTCTGGCGCGAGAAAGGATCGGAGGCAGGCAGCAGGCGATGCAGGTCGCAGCGCAGCAGCATCTCGCCGGGCGTGCCGAGGTCCACGCGCCACGACTGCAGGTTGTGGGAGTGCGGCGCAAGGATGGCGTAGCCCAGGATCCACCGGCGGACATCGGCCTCCTGCCCGGGGCCCTGCCATGGCGCGATCGCGGCCGGGGGCATGGGCTGGCTGCAGCCCGCCGAAGCAGCCGCTGCGGCCATGAGGGCCGCGCCACCGGTCACCCTGGCGAATTGGCGTCGATGCATGGCAAGTTCCTTGTTGGGCCCGCTGGCCAAGACGCCGTCACCTGGCGATCCATTGCACGGCGGGGTCGGCAGAGTCTTTGGCAGGTCATGAAGGGGCGCTGGCATGCAAGTCCATGCGGGCCTGTGGATCGCTCATGCCTCAATGATCACTTTCAGCGCCTTGGTCTCTGCGGCCCGGCCAAACGTGTCGTAGGCCTGCAGGATGTCCGCGAGCTGGAAGCGGTGGGTGATGAGCTGCTTGGCATCGATGCGCCGGGAATGCACGGTCTTGAGCAGCATGGGCATCGACACGGTATCGACCAGCCGCGTGGTGATGGTGATGTTGTGCGACCACAGCCGCTCCAGGTGCAGGTCGGCCTTGACGCCGTGCACGCCCACGTTGGCGATGGTGCCGCCCGCCGCCACGATGTCCTCGCACATCGTGAAGGTGGCCGGGATGCCGACCGCCTCGATGGCCGTGTCCACACCACGCCCGCCGGTCAGCGCCATCACCTGCTGGGCGGCGGTGCCATCGGCGCTGTTGACCGTGGCCGTGGCGCCGAAGCGCTTGCCCACGGCCAGGCGGTTGTCGTCCAGGTCGACCATGATGATCTCCGAGGGCGAGTACAGCTGCGCCGTGAGCAGGGCCGCCAGCCCGATGGGGCCGGCGCCGACGATGGCCACCGTGGAGCCGGGCTGCACCTTGCCATTGAGCACGCCGCACTCGAAGCCGGTGGGCAGGATGTCGCTGAGCATGACCAGCGCCTCTTCGTCCGCGCCGTCGGGGATGGGGTAGAGGCTGGTGTCGGCATGCGGGATGCGCACGAACCCGGCCTGGGTGCCGTCGATGCGGTGGCCCAGCACCCAGCCACCGGTGCTGCAGTGCGAGTACATGCCCTTGCGGCAGCTCTCGCAGCGCCCGCAGGCGCTGATGCAGGAGATGAGCACCCGGTCGCCGGGCTTGAAGGTGGTGACGCCCGGGCCCACCGAGTCGATGACGCCCACGCCTTCGTGGCCCAGGGTGGTGCCGGGCTGGCAGGTGGGCACGTCGCCCTTGAGGATGTGCAGGTCGGTGCCGCAGATGGTGGTGCGGGTGATGCGCACGACGGCATCGGTGGCGTCCTGGATGGTGGGCTTGGGGCGTTCTTCCAGCTTTTTCTGGCCGGGGCCGTGGTACACGAGGGCGAGCATGGTGAGGGGTCCTTTGGGTGGTCGGGGTGCCAATCCACTGTCTGCGCCATCCAGGTGGCTGTCAGTGCGCTGGCGCACACATTCCCTCGGGGCCGTGCTTTATTCGGCCGGCTTTTGATCCTGGTCAAGCGTGCCGCACATGGCCATTGCGCAGGCCATTGCAACCAAAGCCCGCTAGGATGGGCCCTTTGCAGACACCGCCCGGGCAAGTGCCCTCCTCCCACTCCCCACCTGCTGCCCCCCCATGCGCCCCACCCCTGCCGACACGCCCCCGCCCCTGGACACGCTGATGGTGGCCACCTGCAATGTGCTCAACCTGGCCAATCCCGGGCGCCTGTTCTACCCCAACCAGGACGCCTACACCGAGGCCGAGTACGGGCGCAAGGTGGCATGGCTGGGCGACCGGTTTCGCACGCTCAACGCCGACGTGCTGGCCGTGCAGGAGGTGTGGGACGAGGCGGCGCTGAAGGCGGCCATCGCGCACAGCGGGCTGCGCTACGATTTTGTGGCGGTGCCCGGCGCCGAGAACGATGCCACGCGCCATGGTGCCGAGGGCACGCCGCGCGTGGGCATTGCCACGCGGCTCAAGGTGGAGGCGCTGCAGTCGTTCGCGAACTTTCCACCGGCCTTCCAGGTCGATGTGCCGGGGCTGGGCCTGCACACGCGCTTTGAGCGCCCGCCCCTGGTGGCCACGCTGCGCATGAAGCATGGGCAGCGGGTGAACGTGCTCACGGCGCACCTCAAATCCAAGCGCCCCAAGTTTCTGCAGGACGCGCAAGGCCGTGCGCTGGAGGACAAGGACGACCGCAAGGTGGGCGCCCTGGCCTCGCTGCGCTCGCTGGTGATGCGCGGCGCCGAGGCTATGGCCCTGCGCTGCCTGGTGATCGACCTGCTGCAGCGCACCAGCGTGCCGCTGGTGGTGATGGGCGATTTCAACGACACGCCCGACAGCGTGACCACGCAGCTGATCTGCGCCACCACCGAGATCGCCTACGACCGCTCGGCCCGCGATGTGGCGCTGTTCAACGCCTACGACCTGCAGGGCGATATGGCGCTCAAGAAGGACGTGGCCTTCTCCCACATCCACCAGGGCTCGCCTTCGGTGCTGGACCAGATCCTGGTGAGCGAGGAGTTCCTTGCGCGCGGGCGCAACAGCCTGGGCGACGTGCGCCGGGTGGACTACTTCAACGACCACCTGCACGAGGGCCGCGACCGCACGCGCTCGGACCACGGCTTCGTGCGCGCGCTGCTGCGGCTGCAGATGGAACCGCAGCGTGCGCAGCCTGAGCCCGCAGCCCCGCCAATGGGCTGAAAACCCACCCGCCACCAGCGGCGCGGCATCACCCATTTGCCTGCCTACACCGGCGCATGCCGGTGCTAAAGTCCTCCGAGAAAAAATGAGGAACAGACAGATGCGTTGGAACACCATCGCCATGGCCTGCCTGGGCCTTGCGGCCCTGTCCGCAGGCGCGCAGGTACACCGCTGCAAGCAGCCGGACGGAAAGATGGTCTACAGCGACCAGCCCTGCACCCGCAGCCAGACGGGCGGGGTGATCCTGCCCGACCCCAGCGTACGGGAAGTCGCCTGGGAGCAGGCGCGCAACAGAGCCCGGGGTGCGGGCACCGCCAACTCCGCCCCGTGCCGCACGGCCAGGGAAGAGCTGGCCCAGCTCGTCGGCCTGCGCACCCTGGCGCCCGAAGAAAAGCGCATCCGCGTGCAGGCCCAGGAGACGCGGGTGGCTGCCGCCTGCGGCACCGAGCCGGCGGGCGCGAACCTGCCGCCCGTGGCCGGCAAGCCGCCTGCCGGGGCGGCAAGCGCGCCCGTGGTCCTGGTCTATTGCGATGCCGGCGTCTGCCACGACAACAAGGGCGGCATACACATGAAGAGCGGCCCCGACTTCGTGGATACCGCCACCGGCAAGAAATGCGCGCGCGTGGGCGCCCAGACCCTCTGCCCCTGATCTGCCGCTGATCTGCCCCTGAGAATCCCTTCGCCGCCAGGGGCATCGCGCCGCGCCGGCCGCGCCAGCGCAGGCGTTGCAACACGGCGTGCCGGCTGACACAAGTGGTAACGAGGGGCCCAGTAAGATGCCGGACCAAGCCCCGGATTGCGTGCGGGCGACGAGACCTATATGACCATGCCCAGAGCCCATACCTTCCCCCAGCACCCCGACGCCCCGGCAGCCAGCCGCTGGCCCGTCCGCACGACGGCTGCCGCCCTGGTGGCCGTGCTGCTGGCGGCCTGCAGCAGCACGCCGCTACCGCCCTGGAATGCGCCGGGTGCCGCCGCGCCGCGCCCCGGCGCCCCGGCCCCGGTGCCCCGCGCACAGCCGGGCCGGGTGGTGCCGGCACCGCTGGGTGCGGCCCAACAGGCGCCCGCACCACAGCCGGCAGCCACGGGGGTCATCACCGCCCCGCTGCCGCCCACGGCACCCATCGTGGGCCGCAACGAACCCCTGGCCACCCCGCCCTATGGCCCGGCGGTGATGGCCCGCTTCCCGGAACCCACGGTGCGCTACAGCACGCCGGGCCTGGCGCCCGACCGCCGCGCCTTCACCACCAATGCCGAGATGGAGCAGTGGCTGCAGTCCGTGGCCGCGGGCGCAGCCGGCGGCCCTTCGCGCGCCAGCGTGCTGCGCATGGGCACCTCGCAGCGCGGCGAGCCCCTGCTGGGCCTGCTGCTCACCCGCTCGCAGGGGGACGACCCGGCCAGCCTGGACGCCGGCAAGCGCCCGACGGTGGTGCTGATCGGCCAGCAGCACGGCAACGAACCCGCCGGCGCCGAGGCCCTGCTGGTGATTGCCCGCGAACTGGGCCAGGGCCTGCTGGAGCCCCTGCTCGAGCGCATCAACGTGATCGTGGTGCCGCGTGCCAACCCCGACGGCGCGCAGGCCGACACGCGTGCCACGGCCAACGGCATCGACATGAACCGCGACCACCTGCTGCTCAAGACGCCCGAGGCCCAGGCCATCGCGCGCCTGGTGCGCGACTACCGCCCCATCCTGGTGGTGGACGCGCACGAGTACACGGTGGCCGGCCGCTACAAGGAGAAGTTCAACGCCGTGCAGCGCTACGACGCGCTGCTGCAGTACACCACCACGGCCAACTACCCCGAGTTCCTGACCAAGGCCTCGCAGGAGTGGTACCACCAGCCCATGCAGGCCGCGCTCAAGGCCCAGAACCTGTCGAGCGAGTGGTACTACACCAATGCCATGGGCGCGGACGACCGCACCCTGTCGATGGGCGGCGTGCAGCCCGACACGGGCCGCAACGTACACGGTCTCAAGAACACCGTGAGCCTGTTGATCGAGACGCGCGGCGTGGGCATCGGCGCACTGCACATGCAGCGCCGCGTACACACCCAGGTCACGGCCATCGCCAGCGCACTGCGCTCCACGGCCGAGCGCGCCGCCAACCTGGAGCAGGTGCGCGCCTTCGTGGTGCGCGACATCTCGGCCAAGGCCTGCCGCGACAACGTGGTGGTCGAAGCCGGCCCCACGCCCACGCAGCGCGAGGTGGTCTTCATCGACCCCGAGACCGGCATGGACCGCCCCGTGCGCGTGGACTGGAACTCATCGCTGAACCTGCGCACCCTCAAATCCCGCGCACGCCCTTGCGGCTACTGGGTGTCGCAGCAGGCCGCCCCGGTGGTCGAGCGCTTGAAGCTACTGGGCCTGCAGGTGCTGCGCATCGGCGAAGGCGGCTCGCTGCTGGCCGACACCTACCGCGAGACCGCACGCGAATCGTCCGAGCGCCGCGACGTGCTGGGCACCATCAGCGACAGCGCCGACATCATCCGCGTGCAGGTGGCCCCCGTGCGCGCTGCCATCGACGTGCCCGCCGGCAGCTACTACGTGCCCCTGAACCAGCCCCTGGCCCACCTGGCCGTGGCCGCGCTGGAGCCCGACACGCAGAACAGCTACTTTGCCAACCGGCTGGTGGAAGACCTGTCGCAGACGGCGCGCATCATGTCCACGCCGTCGCTGGTGTTTGAAGAGACGGATTGAGCCACACGCTACACCGGTAGATCGCATGCCAGACAGCACCTTGACCAGCCACTTCTGGGTGGGCCAGGCTTCGCAGGAACAGGTGGACGGCTACTTCGCCGAGGCCTCTGGCGGCGAAGATCAGGGCGACCACTCCCCCATTTCCGCCTTCGCACGCGATCAGGGAGCGACCTAGGGCGTGTCATCCATCATTTCGCCCCCGCGCTGGCCCCGGCATGCGGATGGATGCGCGAAGCGCGGCGCAGCCAATAGCGGGCTATTGGCAAGCCGTGCGACAAAGCAGACGCCGCATGCCGAGGCCAGCCCGAAGGGAAAGCCTGCAGCGCGGCACATTGCGGCGTTGCCCTTCGCTTGTGTAGCCGTGCTACACGGCACTCAGGGCGCCTTGCACTGCACCGCGCTGCAGGCTTTCGCGGGGGTGAAATGATGGAGGACACGCCCTAGTACGACCATGACTTTCTGGAGTACGGCTGGGACGGGGAGGCGAGCACCACCGATCAACTGGTCGATGGCTGTTCGTACAGCGACCAATGGGCTGGCGAGCTGGCTCGCCGGGTCGCGGCACAAGGCATTGCCGGTGCCAACTTCTTCGTCTTCATCCGCCAGGACCAGATCGAGCAGCCGCGATCGGTGCAGGGTGAAGGGATGTGGCTGAAGTACCTGGGCACCATTACATACCGCACTTGAACCTGTGCAATCCGTGGTGTCGGGGCAGAATGGCGCCCATGGGCTCTGACAACACCACCCTCACCCACCCGCAACCGCTCTACCGCGGCAGTTGCCTGTGCGGCGCCATCCACTACGAGGCCCGCGCCGAGATCAAGGCCGCCTCGCACTGCCACTGCGTCATGTGCCGCAAGGCGCACGGTGCGGCCTTCGGGTCCTATGGGAATGTGCCGGTGGGCAGCTTTTCCTTCACGCGTGGCGCCGATCGGGTGAAGCACCGCGCGTCATCGCCGGGCGTCACGCGCAGCTTCTGCCCGGAATGCGGCTCGCCGCTGACCTGGCACAGCGAGCACGGCGATGCGGCGGCGTGGATCGCGTTCTCGCTGGGCACGCTGGATACGCCGTTCGTGCCGGCGAAGGCGCTGCGCAAAATTCACCAGGATGCGATACCCGCCTGGTGTGCGGCTGGCGAGGCGACCCGGGGCTGAGCGGCTGCGGCAGACAGGCAAACACCCCATGAATCATCAAATCAGGCGCGCCACCGCCACCGATGCACCGGAGGTGGGCTTGCTGACCCGCGCCGCTTATGCCAAGTGGGTGCCAGTGATCGGGCGGGAGCCCTTGCCGATGAAAGCGGATTACGCCGCAGCGGTCAGGGACCACTGGATCGATCTGCTCGAAGTGGAAGGTGCGCTCGCAGGCCTGATCGAGACGGTCCCCGAGCCGCAATGGCTGCTGATCGAGAACCTGGCGGTCGCGCCCGCCTTCCAGGGCCGTGGGTGTGCGCGCATCCTTCTCGCGCAGGCCGAACAGACGGCAAAGACGCTACAGCTCGCTGGACTCAGGCTCTTCACCAACAAGCAGTTTGCATCGAACGTGGATATGTACCTGCACCACGGTTTTGTCGTGGACCGCGAGGAGCCCTTCATGGGAGGGTTCACGGTGTACATGAGCAAGCCGTTCGCGGCCTGATGAGTCTGGTCAGCGCCTGGGACGTCGGCGCTGCGCGGGCGCTGCGAGCACGCTCGTTTCTGCGGCGGGCCCCTCGCCCTCCCCCACCAGCTCCTGTGCCACCTGTGCGACCAACGCACGCAGCCAGCGGTGGGCCGGGTCGTCGCGGTAGCGCACGTGCCAGCCCATGTGCAGCGGAAAGGTGCCCAGGTCCACAGGCGCCGGCAGCACCTTGAGCCGCACATCGTGCGCCAGGCGGCGGCAGATCAGCTGTGGCAGCGTGGTGCAGTAGTCGGTCATGGCCACCATCTCCGGTAGGGCCAGGAAATGCGTGACCGAGACGGCCACATCGCGCTGCAGGCCCTGGCGCTCCAGCGCCTGGAACAGGCCGGCGCGCAGCCGGCCCGGCGGCAGCACGTTGACGTGGCGCAGCTGCTCGTAGCGCTTTTTCGTCAATTGGTTGCCGACGACCTGCGGATGGTCGGCCCGCACCACGCAGGCCAGGCCGTCGTCGCCCAGGTGCTGCACGACCAGGTTGTCCGGCGCGTCCACAATGCGGCCCAGCACCAGGGCCGTGGTGCCGGATACCACCCCGGTCTCGGCCAGGTCGGTGCCGAACGGCACCAGGCGCAGGCGGATGCCGGGGGCCTGCGCGCGCAGCCGCGCGACGATGGCCGGCATGAGCGCGAACTCCATGTAGCTGTTGGCGGCAATGGTCACCAGTTGGTCGGCGCTGGCGGGGTCGAAGGCCTGCTGGCCCAGCACGATGCCATCGAGCACGCCCAGGGCCTGCGCGATCTGCGGCGCCAGGGCCTGGGCCCGTGCGGTGGGCTGCATGCCGTAGCGCTCGCGCACGAACAGCGGGTCCTGCAGCAGCGTGCGCAGCCGCGTGAGCGCGTTGGACAGCGCGGGCTGCGTGGTGCCAAGCCGCTCGGCAGCACGGGTCACGCTGCGCTCCTCCATCAGGGTCAGGAAGACGGGGAGCAGGTTGAGGTCGTAGCGCATAGATATGCATTTAACCGTATATCTGGAATCCAGCAAATAAATTGGATGAATTTGTCAGTGGCGCGCATCCTTCGTCCTGTGCAAGCCCTTACCCATCCACTTTCGCCATTGCAAGGAACCACCATGTCCACCACCGCTACCGCTACCGAGCCCCTGTTCACCCCCACCCGCCTGGGCGCCATCGCGGTGAAGAACCGCGTCGCCATGGCCCCGCTGACGCGTTCGCGCGCCGGCATGGACGGCGTGCCCTCGGCCCTGGCCGCGCGCTACTACGCCGAGCGCGCATCCGCCGGCCTGCTGATCGCCGAGGCCACCAACATCTCGCGCCAGGCCCGTGGGTATGCCTTCACGCCCGGCATCTACACCGATGCCCAGGTCACGGGCTGGAAGCAGGTGACCAACGCCGTGCATGCGGCCGGTGGCCGCATCGTGCTGCAGCTGTGGCATGTGGGCCGCATGTCGCACACCAGCCTGCAGGAGAACGGCGTTGCGCCCGTGGCGCCCTCGGCACTGCAGGCAGGCGGCAACGTGTTCACCGAAGCCGGCTTCGAGGCGCCCAGCATGCCGCGCGCGCTGACACTGCCCGAGATCGCCGCCATCGTCGAGGATTACCGCCAGGCCGCGCTGCGCGCACTGGCCGCGGGCTTCGACGGGGTGGAGGTGCATGCCGCCAACGGCTACCTGCTGGAGCAGTTCCTGCGCGACAGCACCAACCGGCGCGAGGACCGCTACGGTGGCTCCATCGAGAACCGCGCGCGCCTGACGCTGGAGGTGACCGAGGCCGTGGCCGGCGTCTGGGGTGCGGACCGCGTGGGCCTGCGCCTGTCGCCGCTGTCCACCGCCATTGGCGATACCCCCCTGGACAGCACGCCCATGGAAACCCATGCCTGGCTGGCGCAGCGCCTGGGCGCCATGGGCCTGGCCTACCTGCACGTGGTGGAAGGCCAGATGCATGCCGAAGACGGCACCAGCCGCTTCGACAACCAGGCACTGCGCACGGCCTTCGGCGGCGGCGCCTACATCGCCAACAACGGCTACGACCGCCAGCGCGCCATCGACGCCACCGCCTCGGGACACGCCGACATGGTGGCCTTCGGCCGCGACTTCATCGGCAACCCGGACCTTGCCCACAGGTTGCAGCACCGCCTGCCGCTGTTCAACGCACCGACATCAGGCTATTTTGGCGGTGGGGCCGAGGGCTACACCGAGTTCACGGCTGCACAAGCGGCCTGAAACCCACCGCGACCAACCATTCAACGGAGAACACCATGACCGTGCTCAAGAACCTTCTTCCCGGCCCACTGGGCTTTGGTACTGCCCCACTGGGCAATATGTTCCGCGCCATCCCCGAGGCCGAGGCGCGCGCCACGGTGGACGCCGCCTGGAACGATGGCATCCGCTACTTCGACAACGCACCCTTCTACGGCGCGGGCCTGGCCGAGATCCGCATGGGCGAGGCCCTGGCGGACCGGCCGCGCAGCGAGTACGTCGTCAGCACCAAGGTCGGCCGCCTGGTTTTGGACGAGATCGAGGACGTGTCCGCCCGCGACCTGGGCGAAAAGGGCGATGTGTTCCGGTACGGCCGCCCGAACCGTATCGTCAATGACTACTCGGAGGACGCCACGCTGCGCTCCATCGAAGACAGCCTCAAACGCCTGAAGACCGACCACATCGACATCGCCTGGGTGCACGACGTGGCGCAGGACTTCTACGGCGACGAATGGCTGGGCGTGTTCGAGACCGCGCGCAAGGGCGCCTTCAAGGCCCTGGACCGCCTGCGCGACGAGGGCGTGATCAAGGCCTGGGGTTTGGGCGTGAACCGGGTCGAACCCATCGAACTGCTGCTGGACCTGCAGGGCCCGCGGCCGGACGGCTTTTTGCTGGCGGGCCGCTACACGCTGCTGGACCACGGGGGTGCGCTGCAACGGGTGATGCCCAAGGTGGCCGAGCGCGGCCTCTCCATCGTCGTGGGCGGCCCGTACAGCTCGGGCGCGCTGGTCGGGGGGCCGAACTTCGAGTACGCGCCGGCCACGCCCGCCATCCTGGCCAAGGTCGCCGCCATCAAGGCCATTGCGGACCGGCATGGCGTGACGATGAAGGCCGCGGGCCTGCAATTCGCGCTGGCCCACCCGGCCGTGGCGGCGGTGATCCCGGGCGCCAGCCGGCCCGAACGCCTGGCCGAGGACCGCGCCGCGCTGCAGCTGGCCGTGCCGGGGGACTTCTGGCGCGAACTGCGGGCTGCGGGGCTGGTGCATCCGGAGGCGCCGCTGCCGCTGGTCGGCTGAGCCCGGCCCATGCATGCAGGCGGCTCGCGGCCGGGCGGGTCCTCGGGCCACGGGCAACCGCAAAACGCAGCCGCGTTTCACGGGAGCCGCGCCGGGGATTCTGCTAACCTTTGCGCTCAGGGTCCTTTTCCCCAAATCGGCCCCTGTCGCACTGGAAACTCCACGGCCGGCGCGTCGACCAGACTGCGCCTTGCATGCAATGGCACCCCAGGGAGCCCTCTTCCGTTCCAACCCGCCCATGAAAACGACGACCACCGCCCTCGTAATCGCCTGCCTGGCACTGGCCTCCTGCAGATCCGCCCCAACCACGTCCTTTGGGTCCTACACGTTTCCGGAAAATGGCGTGACCTCGACTGAGGAAATCGGCGAGCCCCTGCTCACCCAGGCCACCGGGCTGAGCCGTCCGGCCATCGTCATCCCCACGGACCAGAAGGTGGGCGACTTCGTGGTGCATGCAGGCAAGTACACGGCCACCAGCCAGACCCGGGAGTACATCCGTTTCAGCCGCGTGAACTTCCACAACGCGACGACGCAGCACCCCCACAACGGCAACCTGCACGTGTACTCCAGGCACAACGGCACGCGCACCGTCTGCCTGTCGCGCAGCGTCTGCGGCGACATCGACTATTCCATCGACCGGGCCACCCAGTTCAGCCCCAACCATTTCCAGCAGACGCTCATCTACAGCGGAAAGATCGGCAACCGCATCACCATCGGGTACCGCGAATCCAGCGGCAACCTGGCGCGCCCGGCTTTCAGCAACGACGTGACCTACGATCTGTCTGAATCCCGGATCGTGGGCTACAAGGGCGCGCGGCTGGAAGTCATCGATGCGACCAACACCGAGATCACCTACAAGGTGCTCAACGGATTCAAGTAGGCCGCCCAGGCGCCAGGAACGGCAGCCGCCGCATGGTCTTGCCGCACCGCCCTGCACGCCTTGCGCAAGGCTGCTACGCTGCCGCTACCATCCATAACCGATGAAGCGCGCCCCATGATCGACCTGCACTACTGGCCCACGCCCAACGGCTGGAAAATCTCCATCATGCTCGAGGAGTGCGGCCTGCCCTACCGCACCCTGCCGGTGAACATCGGCCAGGGCGAGCAGTTCAAGCCCGACTTCCTGGCCATCAGCCCCAACAACCGCATGCCGGCCATCGTGGACCACGCGCCGCCGGGCGGCGGCGCGCCGGTGTCGGTGTTCGAGAGCGGTGCCATCCTGATGTACCTGGCCGAGAAGACCGGCAAATTCTGGTCCACCGAGCTGCGCCAGCGCTACGCGCAGATGCAGTGGCTGATGTGGCAGATGGGCGGCCTGGGCCCCATGTCGGGCCAGAACGGGCACTTCAAGAACTACGCGCCCGAGAAGGTGCCCTATGCCATCGACCGCTATGGCAAGGAAGTGAACCGCCTCTATGGCGTGCTCGACGGCCAGCTCGCGCGCACCGGCGCCTATGTGGCCGGCGACGAGTATTCGATTGCCGACATGGCCAGCCTGCCCTGGATCCGCTCGCATGTGGCCTACGAGATCCCGCTGGAGAATTTTCCCCACCTCAAGCGCTGGCACGACACCCTCATGGAGCGCCCCGCCGTGCAGCGCGGCCTGGACCTGCTCAAGGACCTGCGCAAGCCGATGACGGATGAGCAGAAGAAGGTGCTGTTCAACCAGACGGCGGAGAGCATCCGCGACAGCGCCAAGCAGGCGGCGCAATAAGTGGACCCGGTGACAGGTCGGTAGCGCACTCGCGTAGCAGCGCCGTTTGATGCGGATTGGGGGCTTCGCAGGAAGCCTCTGGATCGCTTAGAGTCAACCACCATGCAAACAGCAACATCCTCCTTCGCGGAAGCCGTTTTTTCCGGCTTGATGCTGTTCCTGGTGTTCTGTCCCTCGCCCGCAAGGCTGTTGCTGCTGTGGATAGAGCACCTGCGGGGCGCTCGGTTCGATTGGCAGGACTTGGCCAAGGGCGTGTGTATCCACGCCGCCAGCACGCTGGTATCGCCCGGCCTGCCCGCACTGCTGATCTACCAATGGTCCCAGTGCGGGCCCGGTTGTGGCAGCGGCGTGGTGTTCATCTTCATCCTGCCGGTGGCGTGGGCCCTGTTCTTTTGGGGCAATCGATCATTGAGGAAGGCACAAACGCGGGACGCGGCCAGCCCGCAAGGCGCGGCGGACTGAACTGGGTTGAGGCCTGGCACAGCAGTCCCTTAGACTGCCAAGCCTTCGCATCTTTTCACCCAGAACACCATGGCCACATCCCCCGTTCTTCACCGCCTGCTCGACCTGCAACAACGCCTGGCCGACCTCGATGCCGAGCAACGCCGGGCGGACGCGGATGACAGTGACGACGATGGCGAAAAGGCTGCCGACCTGCCACCGGCGACCCTGGAGGCCAGCCACCAGCTGATGTTCGCGCCCATCGGCGAGCGCTGGCATGTGCACTACCACGGCCCGGCCGCAAGCACCGGGGATACGGAGCAGCCCATCTTTGCCGAGCTGCTGGACGCGCTGGCCGAGCCCGCCGTCGCCCAGGCCCTGCACGCGCTGACCTTCACCGGGCCGGATGAAGGCGCCAACGGCACGCGCGAATGGGTGTTCACGCCGCTGGTCGAACGCGGCGTGCCCTTCCCCCACCTGCGCCACCTGGCCATCCCGCAGGCCGACAACACGGCGCACAACGCGGTGTGCATCGTGCGCGAGGGCGAGATCCTGGACGATGCGGGCGATGTGGGGCGACTGGTCGCGCTGATGCCTGCACTCGAATCGCTGGAGCTGCCCCAGGCACCCGACCCGGCCTTCTTTGGCGTGCCGCTGCCCGCGCTGCGCCGCCTGAAGATCGGCGCCGGCCACAACCCCAATGGCTTCATCGCCCACCTGGCGCGCCATGCCGCGCAGTACCCTGCCCTGCGCCAACTCGACTTCAGCGACGTGCTGGGCCCGTTCATGCAGCCCGAGGGCGACTGGCCCGCAACCCCGTTCGAAGACTACGAAGCGCTGTTCCAGTCGGCCGTGGGCGGCAAGCTGTGGGCCATGGTGCTGCGCAATGCGCAACTGACCGAGGCGCAGTACCGGCAGTTGCACCAGATGCGTCCCAAGGCGTCGCTGCAGGTGGCGCACAATTTCCCCGGCTGCTATGTGGGCCACTGGAACCCCCAGGGCTTTGCCTGGAAGCATCTGCTGGTGAACAACTGAGCCCGACAAGCATGCAGGCGGCAGGGTGTCTATGGCGTTTTCTGTACCTGCTGTACCCGATACACCCGCAGCTCGCCATCCGCGTGGGTCACCAGCAGCCGGCCATCGGCGCTGAAGGCCAGGGGGTACTGCGCCACGGTGCGGATGCGCTGGCGCACCTGGCCGCTGGCCGCGTCGATGGCGAGGAGCTCGCCGGCACGCGACGCCGGATGTGCGCGGCGCTCCGCGCGCAGGCCGTTGGCGCCGGAGGTGACGCTGTAGGCCAAATGCGCCGAAGGCAGCGGGCCGTCCGCCAATGACAGCATCGTGCCCGAGCGCATGTCGAATGTGCGCAGCCGCTGGCGCCCCTCGGTCCAGGCATTGAAGCGGGCCACACCCTGCGCCTGGTCGAATGCGAACCCCTGCAGGGTTCCATCCGCCGGGAGGCCCGGGTCGTCTGAAGGGGGCTGCAGCACGATGGGCACGCTGTCCTTGTCCAGGTCACGAAAGCGCGCATAGGGCGGCTGCTGGTCGGTATGCCAGGACCAGACCGAGCCGCCCACCTCCTGGAGTCCCCCCACATGCCATGGCGCCGCATCGCCGTAGCGGCGCTGCGCCTGCACCTGCAAGGACGGCACACCCAGCCCCACCGCGAGCAGGCTGGTGGCCGTGGGCGGGTGCTCGGACCCGCAGGCGAACCACAGGCCCTGGCCATCCGGCGCGAACAGCACTGCGTTCTGGATGGACAGGGAGTCGGCAAGGCACGGCGCCCCCGTGTGGCGGTACTCGCCGGCCAGCGCAAAGCCCGGCACGGCATACAGCCGCAGGGCGACCTGGTGGCGGGAAAACTGGCTCTGCACCCTGTCCCCTTGCGTGCGCAACGCCAGCCACCGTGCATCGGGGCTCCAGGCCCAGTCGGGTGATTCATGCACGCCCAGCTCACCCTGCAGCCGGTGCGCGAGCGCGCCCGTGGCCGCATCGATGACAATGACCTGGCGGTTGCGTGCCACGGCGATGATCCAGCGGCCATCGGGCGACACCGACGCCCTGCGCGGCGTATCGCGCAACTGCACCGGGGCGCTGTAGGCGTACTGGAGCAGTGGCTCGCCTTCAGATTCGTCCTGGGCGGGCGGCGGCGAAAACGCACGCTGCACGGCCAGCTGCAGCCGCCCGGTCGCGCCCGGCGCCAGCGCGGCCACCACCATGGGGACCAGCAGCGCGCCCGCCAACACGGCCGCGCCCAGCCTGCGGCCGCCCTGCGGTGTTGTTGACTGCAGCACTGGGCCCTGCGGGGCGGGCAGCCCCCGCGCGAAGACCCACAGCGCCACCGCCGCCCAGATGGCGTGCTCCAGCGCCTGGACGACCAGCGCCGAGGCGCGCTTGGGCCACGGCCAGCCATTCGTGGCGCTGCGGAACAGCAGGTCGATGCTCACCCCGGCCTGCACCCAGAGCACCCACAGGGCTGCGGTGGCCAGGGTTGCCCCCGCCACCGCCCGCAGCGGCAGCGCGGGGCGAACCTGCGCCATGCGGGCAAAGACCCAGGCGGGCAGTACCATCCCAGCCGCCACCAGAACGGGAACCAGGCCGGCCGTGGGCAACCAGAAATGGCCATTGAAGTCGCCCTGGTGCTGCCCCAGGAGGGGCAGTACGCTGCGCGAGAGGACGAGCACCACGCTCGACAGGCCCGCCACGGCGATTTTTCCCGCCACAAAGGCAAGGGACATGGCCACGGCGATGCGCCACCATGGCAGCGCTGGCAGCGCACGCCGCAGCACCGAGGTGTGCAGCAGCATGGGCACGGCCAGTGCCAGGGCCCCCAGCAGAGCCAACGCGAACGGTAGCCAGGAGGCAAGCGGATCGGCGGGCCGGACCTCCTTGTTCAGCGCGGTCCAGCCCACGGCATTCAGGACCGGCGTGGCGGCATTGGCAAGAATCCAGGCCAGCGCGATGCCGCGTGTCAGGCGCAGCGCAGGGGCGGCAGGGCTGCTGGCCACAGCGCCGGGGGATGAAGGTGCGTGTGCGAGGTTCACAGGGTTTGGTTTTTTCAGGTGGCACGTCCAGGCCGCCGCCACGGGACCGCGGCGCCTGCAGAAAGCAAAAGTGTCCGGGCCGTTTGTGAGGGGTGAATGAAGTGTGTGAGGGCCGTGTGAAATCCCGGGCTGGCGCCTGCACCGGTACGCCGCCGCAGGCTGCGCAGACCCATGACGGATGAGCAGAACGACAGCGCGAAGCAGGCGGCGAACTGCTACCAGCCCTGCATGCCCTGGTGCCCCCCCGCACCAAGGCGCAGTTGTCCTACCCGGCGCCGTCGCTGGTTGCGACACAGTGCATCCATGGAGAAGGATGCTGACATTCCGGCGCGCCCGTCGCGAGCGACTGCGGTGGTGCATGCCCTGGGCGCAGCGGCGCTGCTGCCCTGCATTGCCCTGCTGGCCGCCTGCCAGGGCAAGAATGACCTGAGTGCCAGCGGCTGCCTGCCGCTGCGCGCACCGGCGCAGGTGGTGCTGGTGCAGGAGGCGGGGCTGTACACGGTGCGCGACTCCAAAACACTGGTGTTGTCGGCCCACCCGCGCGATTCCGTGAACGATGGCTTTCACGGCACGCAACTGGTGCGCACACTGGCCCCGGGCACCCCGCTGAACATCGAACGGCTGCAGCAGGCCTGGGGCTTTGACGTGGGCAAGGGCCGCATCAGTGCCTTCGGCAGCCTCGCCGGTGGCGAGCGCTACGAATACGGATGGGGTGGCGGCAGCACCATCGGCCGTGCCCCGTGGGAGCCAACTGCGGTGCCCAGGCTGCGCACGGTGTCGTGTGGCGATTGACGGCAGCAAGCAAGCAAGCAGTCAACCAACCAAGCATGCAGACAGGAAAGGAGCATTCCATGAAGCGGTCCCTTTGTCCCGCCGCAGTCGTCACCGCGCTGCTTCTCGCCGCCGGCGCGCCGGCCCTGGCGCAGACGAGCGTGCTCTACTCCGCGCGCCCGGCCATCGGGCTGAGCGTGAGCGACAAGATGGCGGCCCGGCAGGCGCCGGTGGAGTTCACCGTCACCATGCCGGACGGCAAGACGAGCACGGCCACGGCAGAGCCCGAGAACGATGGCGAGCGCGCGGGCACCGTGCACTACCCCAGCGATTTCGGCAACGCCGGCACCCGCGTGGGCAACTACACCTGGCAGGCGCGCATGGGCGGCAAGGTGGTGCAGACCGGGCGCTTTACCTACCGGCCGTCGAAAGAGGGGCAGTTGCTGTTGGTGCCGGGGTGAGCCGAGGCATCCACACCGAACGCCCCCTGCGGCTCGCGGCCACCGAGCCAACAGGTGGCACGGCGCCGACCTGGCTTTAACCAGGCAGCCGCATGCCCCGGTGACGGCTACAGGTACATGTTCTGGTTCACCATATCCAGGATGGAGGCGCTGCCGCCCATCGTGCCCACCGCAAACACCTGCCACTGCTGGCCAGCACCTGGGAGGACGTCTTGCACGTAATAAATCTGTCCACCGGCAGTGTTGGCGGTGTTGCCGCCCGAAAACGAGAAGATCACCGCCTTGCCGTCGTTGGCTAAAGCTACCTCGCCGGCCACACTGGTATCGGTCGCCAGACGGATGTCGCCCGTGCCAAGGGAAGAACTCCCGTAGCGTATACCGATGTTCTTCCCAGTCGAAAGGTCCAGGCCCACAGCAGCGACTGTCGCGTCCACCGCAGCCATCAACAACGCGCCCGGTGCGCCGAGAAACCGCGAGAAATCGAACTTGCCGGTGCTGAGCACACCGTTCAGGGTGTCATTGCCATTGTCGGAAGCCGTTGACTCGAAGACATAGGTGGCGACGCTAGCGCCGGTGGTGATGGTGTCGCTGCCGGCGCCGCCGCGCAGTATGTCGGCACCGCCGTTGCCCGCCAGGGTGTCGGCTCCTGCCGTGCCCGTGAGCGCGTTGTTACCGGCATTGCCATTCAGGGTGACCCCGCCCGGCAGCGTTCGGGTGCTGGCGTTGATGTTCTCGCTGGTCGTGCCGGTGCTGGTTCCCGCAGCGCCGGTGGAGATCCAGAAGGAAGCAATGCCGTTGAAGTTGTCGTTGACCACCAGTGTCGTGGCCGCAGTCGATGCAAACACCACGCTGTCGTTGCCACCGCCGCCGGATACCGAATCGTTCGCGGCCTCCGCCGCAGTGTCGAAGAAGAAGCTGTCGTTGCCGCTGCCGCCGACGAGGGTGTTCGCGCCCGAGCCGCCGTGAAAGCTGTTGGTGCCCGCGCCCACGCCCTTGAGCGTCATGGCCTGGGACACCCCCCTCAGGTCGAAGCTGCCAGACGAGGTGTTCTTCGTGTCGCCCGAAAGATCAATGGTTATCACGCCGCCCAGGTTGAAGTCGCTGTTGATAACAATGCTGTGCGCATAGCTTGTCGCGAACTGGCTTCGCGCCGTGATCTGCTCCACGCTCGTCATGTGCGTCAGGTCGGACGCGGTCGTCAGGGTGATGCCGCCGTCGATCTCGGCGGTGTCGATGTCGCTCCCGCCATTGACCAGGTCGAGCAGCGCGTTTGCCGACAGAAACTCCGCCATCGACCCGTAGTAGAAGCTGTCGTCGCCGGCCTCGCCGTTGAGGGTGTCGGCACCGGCCCCGCCGGTGATGAGGTCCGCGCCTGCACCGGCGTTGACAGTGTCGATACCGCTGCCCAGCGTGATGGTGTTGGCCCCTGCACCGCCCGTCACCGTAAGGTTGCCCGTGGCGCCGCCCGCCGAAAGATTGCCATCCGCCAGTGCCACGCTGGACGTGGAGTTGCCGGCCAATGCCAGCGACTTACCGGCGGCCAGGGCCTGGGCGTCGATCGACTGTGCCGCACCCAGCGTGACCGCGTAGTTGGCGTTGGCAAAGGTGAAGTGCTCCACCGCCGCGTTCAGGGTCTCGCCACCGCTGAGCGCCGTGGTGAGGATGATCCTGTCGTTGTTGCTTGTGGCGCTGATGTTGGCGGGATTGAAGGTGTTGTACTGCGCCGCCGTCATGGTGACGGCGCCCGTCAGCGACAGGAGCTCGACCGTGCCGATGGTGGCGCCCGCGATGTTTGCGCCGTCGGTGGCTTTCAGCAGGTCGGCACCGTTGGCCAGGTTGTAGGTGCCCGTGAACGTGGCGTTGCCCACGTTGATCGTGGTGGCGTTGGCACCGCTGCCAGTGACCTTGGTGCCCGCCAGCACGGTGACCGCGTTCGGGCCAGTTGCGGAAACGATGTAGGTTTCGATGCCGGCCTTTGCAGTGACGGTCCCGCCCGTGGTGATTTCCACCGAATCCGTAACCGGCACGGGGGCACTGACCGTGGTGAAGCCCTCGTGCTGTAGCTGCGTCATCTTGATCGCGCCGCTGAAGCTCAGGATCTCGGCCGTGGTGGCGGCCCCGCCGTTCACGCCCGACAGGTCCACGCCAGACCCCACGCTGAACCCGTCGGAGGAGGCCTGCAGGTTGTAGTTGCCGGTCGCCACCATGCCGGTGTTGATGACCACTGTGGTGTTACCCGAACCGCCGGTGACATTGACGGTGCCATGCGCGATGGTGACGGTGTTCGAGGCGCCGGCGTTCGACACCTTGTAGGTTTCCACATCCGCGCGGGTGGTGAGGGTGCCGCTGGTGGTGATGGTCACGCTGTCCGAGGAACCTGGCGCCGCGATGCTGGCCAGGGCGTCGTACTGGGCCTGCGTCATGGTGATGCCGTCGGTCAGCGCAAGCTTGTCGGCCGTGGTGGCGGCGCCGCCGTTGACGCCGGTGATGTTGGCGCCGTCAGTGGCGACCAGTATGTCGTCGCTGGCATGGGCCAGCGCCCAGATGCCGGTGGCTGCGGCGCCGGCAATGTCCAGCGTGGTACCGGTGCTGGACGGGCTGCTCACGCCCTGCCCTGGGGCGCCCAGCGCCACGCTGTTGGCAAAACTGCCCAGCGCGAAGGATTCGATGCTGGCGGCCAGCGTGCCACTGGCCTGGGTGGTCAGCGTTACCACCTGCGCACCCGTGGTGCCGTTGACCAGCGCGGCCTGCGCCGCCGTCATGGTGTAGTTGCCGGTGGTCAGCACAATGCTGTCGATACCGGCGACCGTGGTGGCCGAGATATCGGCGGGCGCGGCGCTGGCGATCACGCTGTCTGCACCGTTGGCCTTGAGCGTCGCGGCGACGCCCCCGCCCAGGGCGCCCAGCGTGTCGCGCACGGTGGTGGTGCCCCCATCGGTCAGCGTGCCCGCCGCCCCGCCGGTGCCGATGCGCCCGATGGCCGCCTGCGCGGCCGTGAGGGTGTAGTTCTGCCCGCTGGTGAGCGCAAAGCCGGTGACCCCGGTGGCGCTGAACGCGGTGAGGTCTTCCCCACCCGCATTGGCCACCACCAGGGCGGTGCCCGCGCCGGAGAAGGCCTTGCCGCCCGCCAGCGCACTGCCGATGGCCAGCGTTGTGCCCGCGGGCACGATGATGCCGGCCAGCGGGCCGACCAGCGTGGCAGTGCCCACGCTGCCGCCGCTGCTGGTGAAGGTGAAGGTGCCGCCCGCCTCGCTCACGTCGATCTGCGTGCCCGCGCTGGTGAACGATGCGGTGTTGCCCGCATCCTTGGTCACCGCGAACACCGGTGGCGGGCCGCCACCGCCTGCGATCGGAGCCAGCGGCTGGTCGAGCACCAGCTTGGCCGCGGCCACCGAGGCCGGGTCCTGCGTCACGTTCTCCAGCACCTTGGCCAGGGCCGCGAAGTCGGTTTCGGTGCGGCCCGCGATCTGGGTATGGTAGTAGGCCACCTCGGCCTTGTTCTCCAGCAGCGCGCGTGCTGCGGCGTACTGCGCCGGCACGGTGGGCGATGCGAGGGCCTGCACGGCGGCGAGCATGATCTGCTGCGGCGACGTACCCGTGTTGAAGAGGTCCGCCGCCAGGCGGTGCAGCCCTGTATCGGCCGCCAGGCCCATGCCGGCCAGGAACTGGGTGGCGAAGGCATCACCCGCCATGCCGGCGGGGTAGCGCGCCTGGAACTGCGGCAGCCCCGCCAGCGCCAAGGCCAAATCGGGCAGGCTGCGGCCCAGGTCTTCGTAGACCTTTTCCACCAGCGGCATGTAGGCACTGCCGGGGGAAATGCCCAGCATGCTGATGACAAGTTTGATGAGCAGCTTCTGCTCTTGCGTACTGACCGCCATGGGGCTTCTCCTGCAGGCTTATGGTTTTGTATGGGCCGCGGAGATGCGGAACAGTGCTCTGATCATAGTGGCGCCATGCTCCTGGAATGCCCCCTGAACAGGTAACAGTGGCAGGCTTTACACCCGATCATCGTCGTTCGCCCTGCCTTGGCTCCAAAAAAGGCAGACCCATTTCTGGCATGGCGCAATACACTGCGAATGGATCCCATTCATACTCCTTCCTCTGCGATGCGCCCTCTCCGGTACTCCATCAACCTCACCCTGGACGGGTGCTGCGACCACCGCGCCATGCCTGCGGACGAGGAGCTGCACCGCCACGCGGTAGCAAACCTTGAACGGGCCGATGCCCTGCTCTTCGGGCGGGTGATCTACCAGATGATGGAGGCCGCGTTCCGGCCAACGGCATCGATGGAGCCCAGGCCCGGCTGGACGGACCCGTTTGCCCGGGCCATCGACGCGGCAAAGAAGTACGTGGTGTCGAGCACCCTGGCGCGGGCCGACTGGAACGCGCAGTTGCTGCACGGGGACGACCTGGGCGCCGCCGTTCAACAGCTCAAGCAGCAGCCCGGCGAGGGGCTGTTCACGGGGGGCGTGCAGCTCCCGATGGCATTGGCGCAGCTGGGCTTGATCGACGAGTACGAGTTCGTCGTACACCCCCGGCTGGCGGGCCATGGGCCGACCCTGTTCGCGGGGCTGTCGAAGCATGTGGACCTGGAGCTGGTGGACCGGGTGGAGTTTGGCTCGGGGGCCGTGGCGATGCGGTATGTGCCGAGGAGGTAGCGGGCAGACTTGAAGAGGCAGTGGGCCTTTGGCAGGTCAACGCCGCGCGGACGGCCCCTGCGTTTTCAAAGCCGGTCCCAGGTGTTGACTGCCGTGCTGCCAGGCAAGCGCGTGCAGGTTCATCCACCACCGCAAGCCCGCCGAGCGCTACTCCTGCAGACGCCCTTGCTCCCTTCTTGCGGCGAGGGCCAAAGGCCAGGACTGCTCTTCACCTGTCAATGCACCAAACGGGTGGGGTACACACGCCATATGGCTGACAGTTCTTCGGTATATCTTCAAAAGACAATTCAAGAAGAATGGGTGCGGGCCACGGAACGCAACGGACACCCCCACAACACAGAAAAACGGTTCCGTCATCGGGAGGGAGAAACCAAACCACAAGCATTTGACAACGAACGCTTGCCGCATTCGCTGCTGCTCGCGCGCACCCGTTAGCGGGCGGCGCACGGCAAGGCGCCAGGCACCACCTTCTTTTCCTTGTTTTTGTATTTACTTCACCACCGTTCGAACTCCCGCGTCTGCATGTCCTCCATCGCTGCATGGCGGAGAGCCCGAACGAGCCACATCGCATGAAAATCCAGCGCCTTCTCTCCCTCTCCATCCTGCTTCCCCTGGCACTCGTCACGGGTTGCGCAACCAATACCCCGGCGCCCGCCAGCAAGCCTGTGGCCCAGGTCCCCACGCTGACGGTGAAGCTCGACTGCGGCAGCTGCCAGGTCAACCCCAAGGTGCCCTCCCTTCTGGTGGACGGCTACAACGCAGCAGCCGCAGAAGCCGGTGCGGTGGTGGTCAAGGACAAGCAGGCCACGGTGACCATCAAGTCCTACGTGGCACGCAATGACGCAGCCCGCTTCCTGGCAGGTGCGCTGGCCGGCAAGGACGAAATACAGGCCGAAGTCGCCTACCAGGATCAGAAATTTGCCGTGGAAGACTACTACCGCAATGCATGGCTGGGCATTGAGCCCCTGGCCAAGAAGATCGGCGAGATGACGTTCGAGAAGCTGAAGTAAGGGTCGGGTCACCTGCAAGGCAATGGCGCCGACTCACCATTGCTTTGCATCCATGGCCAGAAGCACGCTGCCGTCAACCAGAAGCGAAGGTGTGAACCAGGACTGCTGAATGTGAGATCCATCTGGAACGTATTCAGCGACCCGCAGTGGCTGAGCATCAGCCCCAGGCGCCCGTCCACGGGCCACCCGCTCTGCAGCCCCTTCCATGGGGCGTTAAAGTCAGATGCTTATGCCTTCGCCAGATTCGACAACCGCCTTGCACCACTTCACGGGTGCCCAGGCCCAAGCCGCTGAACCCAACCCCAATGCCGCGCAGCCAGAAGGGGTGAAGCCAGACGGCGATCACAGCCACAGGCTGCTGCTGGGCCTGAGCCTGGTCCTCATCGCCTGCAACCTGCGGCCGGTGTTTGGCAGCCTCTCCGTGGTCTTGCCCGAAATCATGCGCGACACCGGTCTGTCGGCCGTGGGTGCCAGCCTGCTGACCACCTTGCCCATCGTGTGCCTCGGGCTGTTTTCTGCACCCACGCCTGCCCTCGCCCGCCGGTTCGGGCCGGAGCGGGTGCTGCTGCTGGCCCTGCTGCTCATCACCGTGGGCACCATGCTGCGCGCCGCAGGCACGCTGGCGCCGCTGTTTGCGTCGTCGGTGCTGGCAGGGGCCGGCATCGCCATGGGCAATGTGCTGCTGCCGGGCCTGGTCAAGCGCAGCTTTGCCCGCCACACCGCCTTGATGACCGGCCTCTACACGCTGGCGATCTGCGCGGGCGCCGCATCGTCCACGGCCTTGACCGTGCCGCTGATGGTGGGGGCATTCGATGGACACTGGGCCTGGGCCCTGGCGTTCTGGGCACTGCCCGCCGTGCTGGTGCTACTGCTCTGGGCACCCCAGGCGTGGCACACCCGTGCCCAGCCCCTCGACACAGCGGCTGGGGGCGGCGCACTCTGGCGCGATCGCCTGGCCTGGCAGGTAACTGCCTTCATGGGCCTGCAATCTGCCCTGGCCTTCATCGTGATGGGCTGGCTGTCGCCCCTGTTGCGGGAGCGCGGCATCGGCAGCGCGGACGCAGGCTACATCGTGGCCGTGTCGATACTGACCCAACTGGTCACCTGCCTGCTGGTGCCCTCGTTCGCCGCCCGCTGCCGCGACCAGCGGGCGCTGGCCGTGGGCATGAGCGCGTTGATCCTGGTCGCCTTTCTGGGCCTGATGGTCGGCCCGCTGGGGGGCCGCTGGCTCTGGGCCGTGCTGCTCGGCTGCGGCCAGGGCGGTGGCTTTGCGCTGGCCCTGAGCCTGATCGTGATGCGCAGCGGCAATGCCCAAATCACAGCACAGCTCTCGGCCATGGCACAAGGCTGGGGCTACCTGCTCGCCGCTGGCGGCCCCCTGCTGGTGGGTGTGCTGCGCGAGTGGACGGGCGGCTATGCGGCCAATACCTGGCTGGTGGGGGTGCTTGCAGTGGCCATGGCCTGGAGCGGTTGGGGGGCTGGGCGCCGCATGCTGGTTCAGGCAAAGGAGTGACCGGCTTTGCTGGACGTGAGAAGCTGGGTGCAACGATCTACGCAGACTGGCCAGAAGCAATCGTCTATTTGAAGCTGTATCGCCCGCCTGTACTTTTTACATCGGTATCTTTGAAAAAGCTTATGAAAAGACTCATCTCTGCTGTGGCTCTGTGCCTGCCCCTGCTCGCTTGGGCAGGCGAGCTTTCCCTATCGTGCATCGGCGAAGAGTCGGCCAGCTGCCCGGTGGTGGTGGATGTGACACTGCGGCAGGAAAGGCTCACGGCAGAATTTCAGGTGGCCACCGCAGGAGGCGGCACGTCCACCACCACCACCTTGAATTTTTGCGGCTACCCGGGAAGCGCCGCAAACGTCTACTACGGTGAATGGGTAGCCCACCAAAAATGCGTGGTGGGTGGGAAATTTCGCGTACTCAACGGCGAGCTGACCAAACAACAGTTGGCAGACGGCGTGATGAGATTTGAAATCCACACCGGGATGGCCTACTGCGACAACTCGATAGGGTCCGCGCGATGCTCTCTGGTGACCAGGTGAGGGGTTCGGTATATTCCTGCTTTCTCATTGTTCACGGGCGCGCATGTCATCGAAAGGATTTTCATGGATGCTTTTGACCATGCAGAAAGAAGACAAGCAGCGGCTACAGCCCTTGGGGCCTTGATT
The DNA here is from genome assembly GCF_979253235.1 of Acidovorax sp. AC410. Lineage (NCBI taxonomy): Bacteria > Pseudomonadati > Pseudomonadota > Betaproteobacteria > Burkholderiales > Comamonadaceae > Acidovorax > Acidovorax sp. AC410. The sequence continues at coordinate 5,008,617 of NZ_CEEDCG010000001.1, read as the reverse complement.
GGGCTTGTGCCTGCCGCCAGTGTGTCTGGAAACATTTTTGTGGCGATTCTCGCGGCTCTCGGCACCGGGTCACTTGCCGGTGGTGCCGTGATGATATGGTGGCTGCTGACGGCGGAGGGAAGCGCCTATCTGCTTGCAGAGTCTCGCTTCTCAGGGCGCTCCACCTCGCGTGTCTACATCTGGCTTGGGAATACACTGCCAGGTGGCATTTTTTGGGCGATTGCGGTTTTCTTGCACGCCAAACTCTAGGTAATCTGAGCCTCGGGTCTGCGGCATGACAAAGGCCAGGATGTCTGCGCCGACAAGCCCTGCCCGCCCGCGCAGTTCGGTCGCTGCTGAGCAGCCCCTTCTCGTCGAAGGCTGGTGGAGCCCGTCACAATCAAGGCCCGCCCCCGCCTGTTCGAGACACCGACCTTTTTCACCATGGATAAATTCTTGCTGCAACAGCAGGTGCTGCAACGGCTCGCCGAAGACCTGCTGCAAGCCGAACAGGCCGTGCAGGCGGCCCATGAGACGGCGACCCACGAAGAAAACGTCGCCGAAAACAAATACGACACCTTGGGACTCGAAGCCGCCTACCTGGCCACCGGCCAGGCCCGGCGCGCGCAAGCCATCCGCCAGGCGATGGCCCATTGGCGCCAATGGCGCCCGCGCCCCTACGACGCCAGCCAAGGCATACAGCTCGGCGCGCTGGTCTGCCTGGTCGATTCCGACGACACGCAGCGACTGCTCTTTCTCGGCCCGGATGGGGGCAGCATGCAGTTGGTCAGCGGTGCTCAGCCCGTTCAGGTCATCAGCACCGAAGCCCCTTTGGGCAGGGCCATGCTGGGCAAATGCGAGGGTGATGAGGTGTCGTTACAGGGCGCCCCCATCCGACCGCAGTTTGAGGTGCTGTGGGTGCAGTAAGCCGCAGGCAAGTTCGCGCCGAATGGGCCGAGGTCAGCGGACGTTCAGGCGTGTTGACCGTACACTCAGGGGGTCGGCATCACCGGCAGCAAGCGCTGCAAAGTGGTCGCTGAAGATAGGCGGCGCAAAGTCAGCTTTGGGCCCAAAGCCGCCGTTCGCTCTTGCCCAAAGCAGACGTTGGGAAATTACTGCGAAAACGGCACCAGTTTCCACAAAGCCGGCCAAGAAAATTTGGGACTAACTTCAGGCTGCCGGCCGCTTGCGACCAAAAGATGCCGGTCGTGAGGCCCTTTAAACACTCGGCCGTCGACATTTCCACCCAACTTGACAAGGCGGTTTGCGACTTCAATTCGTCGCCACCTTAAGCGAGGTCCAACGCGTTTTGGAATTTCGCCCCTCATGCATTTGCGCTCAGTCAAAAGAAGTTGCCGCAGATGACGCGACAATTCAAGAACGTCCAACTTTCGCCAACGAATGTGCAATACTTGAACGGTCATTTTTGCGTTTCTACGTAGCTGCGAATGTCTGCTTTTGGCCGGTTTCAGCCCTTGAACTCTCGCCAGGCATCTGCGTGGCGCCGCGACGATGGGCCAAGTGCTGCAAGAAACTGTGGGAGCACGTTCAGTTCACTGGCCGAAGCGACTAGCCCCTCGATGAACCCTGTGGCCGCTATGGTCACCAAGGCTGTATCACCGCTCTCCATAGCGGTTTCAACAAGCAGCAAAGCCCGCTGTGTCTCAGCGGCAGCTGGATTCGTCGAGACGTCCAACAACCGTTTAGCGAAGCTCGACAAGAGCGTCGTCTCTGGTGGCTCCTGCGGCGCCCAGCACTCTTTAGCCTCGTGCGAGACTGGGCTCAGAACCGGTGAGCTGGCCAGCACCTCAATGAATGCGCGAGTGGATGTATTCATGCAGGTAACCTAGTGTGCGGACGTCTGGTTGTGGCCGGTTGCCGTCATGCTAGCAGCGGTTGCAGCAGGTCCGCAGCAATCACACATTACGCGGACTGGTGCAGCGAACTTTTTTCATAGAAGGCGTCTCGAGCCGTTGCTAGAGGGGCTAGGACCGCTAGTAGCTCACACGCGAGGCGCCGCGGCAGTTCCCACGACGGATGACGCATATCAGCAAGCGATGCGACAGCCGTTGGACCACCGCTCCTCGCCTCCGGCGGAAGCGACCTTACGCTGTCCCGAAGTCTCTCAACCGCCAACTTCTGCTCTGCTGTCACTTGCCCCAGCGGGTCATCAATCAGCTGAGTCGGCTCGAGCAAAAAGTAGAAAAGCTCCCCCGAAACTAAATAGCTTCCTTGATCCAGGCAGCAGTCCTCCGGACTCATTGCAAGTGACCGAGCGTGTCCCACATACCAGTCAAAATCACCATAAAACGACTCTAACGGTGAGACTGGCCCTTTGGGCGAGAGGTTTGACATAGAAGTCCCAAATGACCGCTTCTGACAGATGGCAGCCATCGTATCAGCGGCTGCCACCGGCCCCTTGCGGCCACCGCTTCAGGACGAGCGCGTCTTGCCGATAACCAGAAGGTTACGATGAAAAGCCTACTCGTTCTGCTGCTGGTCAGCGCCTGCTTCCAGGCGCAGTCCGCCAACCTGCCTCTCTGCGACAAGGCGGTGCGTTTCAGTGCGGCTTGGTTCGCCGACCCGGAAGTGGACAACGCCAAACCAGCCGCCGAACTAACGAAGATCGGCGCGGGCGCCGGCCGCAGCGGCACGCAACTCGGCCACGTCGTTGTCGAGACCAAGCTGGCGGTGATGCCGCAGACCAGTTGCCAGGGCGTCGTCGTGCGGCTGGATTACATCAAACCGGTGCTGCGCGTGGCCAGCGAGCTCCCGCCGGGCAGCTGTGCCTATGCGCACGTGATGAAACACGAGCAGACGCATGTGCGCATTCACCGCGACATCGCGCGCCAGTTCCGCGAGCTGGACTATCCCTGGGCCTCAGGCGGCAACAGCGCGGGCATCCTGGTCTACGCGAAACAGGAACTCGACCGCCTGATGCAAGCCCAGGTGATGTTCGACAACCCCGAGGAATACGCCAGCAACTTCAGCGCGTGCGGTGGTGAGATTGCGCGACTGGTTAAGCCAGCGGCGTCTACCAAGTCGGGGCAGACACCGGGTTGAGGCAACCGCCTTCCGCGAAGGCTGATTGGTCGCGCCTTGGGCTGAACCAGACTGATGCCAACGGTCAGGCTTGCCGCCGCCGAGACCGGAGTGAGCCACCGCGCCGACCTTCGACTGCGTCACTTGTCCCGCACCCGCACCCAACAGGCGTGTGGGTAAAGAGCCACTCGCGTGGCTCACGGGGTCGTCGGCACATGGGTCAAAAGCGGCTTACTTCTACATCGGCGCCAACACTCTGACCGATGGCAGCCATCGTACACGCGGCAGCCACGGGCCCAAAGCTGCCTTGCCAAGAGACTTTGAGGGCATGCTGCGGGGATGCGTCACGTCCTGCAAACCGGCCTTGCGGCAGCCAGGCCTGTGCCCGTAACTTCCAGCCTACACGTCGCTTCGATCTTGCGAGTAGAGAATTGGATGGAGCTTTGCGCAAGTTGCCGCATGGTCAGTTCGCCGCCGACGGTTCTGAAAGTTCCTGACAGCACGCAGTTGTGGCCGATTGGAAGCCAACCGCCAGGCTGGCCGCCAGAGGTGCTGTTGCCGCACCATTCGAGTTCGGTCCATCGGCCACTGCCGTCTGCGTTGAGCTGGCGGAACCCCGCTATCAGTCTTTCTTTGTCGAGCGTCACATCGACAACCACAGGGCAGTCGTCCCCCTGACTGTCAATGCACGCCACAGTCACCTTGTCCGGTCGTATGGGGAACAAGGGCGTAGATGTGCACACTGCAGACTGGCCTGCAGAACTGCAGTGGACCTGGCTCCTGCGGGTTTCAAGCACCAGAGATGCCTGCGCCATCTGTCGCTTGGTCAGTTCTCCATTTACTGGTCGAGATCTGCCACTCAGCGCGCAGGTGGTGTAGCTCGGGTCACTGAGCCATTGCAATGGCTCACTACTTACTGAGTACGGGGTGCACCACGTAAGGTACACGCGCTCCACCGATCCATCGGCGTTGCGCTGCCCGTCGAACGATGCGACGAGGGCCTCCATGTTTGGGTTCAGGTTCACAGCCATGGGGCAGTCGTCCGAGTCTTGACCGATACAGGAAATTTCCAACTCGGCAGCGCCCGCGATCAATGGTGCGCACAGGGCAAGGGCGACAAGCAGGCATTTCATTCAAGCTCCTGGTAGGTTCTGGGCTGTGCGGTGCCCTTGTCACCAGCTACCCGGCTGGTTGAGGTGCCATCACGGACGGCCGCTTTTGGCCGCAAGCCGATACTGCCACCGACCCCTCACCCCCACTCATGCAAGCGCGCAGGCGTTGTCGCCGTCCCATGCTGCGCCATGTCGTTCGCCCGGTCCAGCACATGCCGCACCATGGCCTGGGCCAGGGCCTCTTCTGCGAGGAAGACGGTGGTGCTGCCGTTTTCTTCCTCCAGCAGGCGCGCCTCCTGCTCGTTGTGGCTGCGGATCACGGTTTCGATGGCGGGGTTGAGCAGCCGGGCCGTGGCGATCATCTGGCGCACCTTGAGGGTGTCGGGCGTGGCGATGACCAGCATGGCGGCGCGGGCGATGTGGGCCTGGATCAGCACGGCGGGCTCCACCGCGTCGCCGAACACGGCGGCGATGCCCTTGGCGCGCAGGGCCTCGACCAGTTCGCGGTTTTGCTCGGCCACGACGAAGGGCACGTCGTTGGCGGCCAGGGCGGCGGCCAGGCGGCGGCCCACCTTGCCGTAGCCCACCAGCACCACCTGGTGCGCGAGGAATTTGGCGTGGGTAGTCATGGGCAGCTCGGCCAGGGGGTCGTCGCGCTCTTCCAGCCGGCGCGCCAGGGCCGAGCGGGTGCGCAGCCAGCCTTGCAGCGGGGCGATGGCGTGGAACAGCATGGGGTTGAGCGCCATGGAGATCAGTGCGCCGGCCAGCACCAGGCTCGTGCCCTCGGCCGGCAGCAGGCCCAGCGATGCGCCCAGGCCCACCAGGATGAACGAGAACTCGCCTATCTGCGCCAGGCTGGCCGACACGGTGAGCGCGGTGTTGAGCGGGTAGCGGAACGACAGCACCAGGGCGGCGGCCGCCAGCGTCTTGCCGACCATGATGATGGCCACCACGGCCAGCACCTGCAGGGGGCGGTCCCACAGCACGGCGGGGTTGAAGAGCATGCCCACCGAGACGAAGAACAGCACGGCAAAGGCGTCGCGCAGGGGCAGGGATTCCTGCGCGGCGCGGTGGCTGAACTCGGACTCGCGCATCACCATGCCTGCGAAGAAGGCGCCCAGCGCGAACGACACGCCGAACAGTGCGGCCGAGCCGAAGGCGATGCCCACGGCTGCGGCCACCACGCACAGCGTGAACAGCTCGCGCGAGCCGGTGCGGGCCACCTGCCACAGCACCCAGGGGAACACGCGGCGCCCCACCACCAGCATCAGCACCACGAAGCCACCCACCTGCAGCAGGGTGAGCCCCAGGGTCTTGAGCAGGCCCGAGGCATCGGCGCTGGCATCGGCCCCGGTGCCGCCCAGCACGCCGGCCAGCGGCGGCAGCAGCACGAGTACCAGCACCATGACCAGGTCCTCGACCACCAGCCAGCCGACGGCGATGCGGCCGGTATACGTCTCCAGGATGCCCAGGGTTTCGAGCGCGCGCAGCAGCACCACCGTGCTGGCCACCGACAGCGACAGGCCGAACACCAACGCCCCGCCCAGGCCCCAGCCCCACCAGTACGCCAGGCCCATGCCCATGAGGGTGGCCACCACGATCTGCACCACGGCCCCGGGCACGGCGATCTTGCGCACGGCCAGCAGGTCACCGAGCGAGAAATGCAGGCCCACGCCGAACATCAGCAGCATCACGCCGATCTCGGCCAGTTGGCTGGCCATGGCGGCATCGGCCACGAAGCCCGGCGTGAACGGCCCGATCACCACCCCGGCCAGCAGGTAGCCCACCAGCGCCGGCAGGCGCAGCCGCGTGGCGACAAACCCCAGCGCCAGCGCCAGCCCCAGGGCGGCCGCAATGGTGTTGATGAGGTTGACGCTGTGGGGCATGGTGGTGAAAGGCGGTAGTGAAAGTGGATGGGTGAGCTCGCCTGGACACACGCAGGCAAATAGCGTGCCTTTGTTCACGCTTTGTTCTGAATATCTTATAACCGCAAGCGCCAGGGACGCAAAAATCAAGGGCAATACCAGGCCCTGAAACCCATCACTCACCCCCTCCTTCCATGCCCTACCCGACCAGCACCCTGCCGCCCGAACTCTCCAGGCGCGCAGCCTTCCCCCTGCAAACCACCGCCACCGTCGGCCCGCGCAAGTTCTTCGCACTGGCCGGCCTGGTGCTGGCGCTGTCGCTGGCATCGCCCGCACCCTCCTGGGCCCAGCAGGCGGCGGCACCGGCAGCCAAGGCTGCGCCCGCGCTCACCCAGAGCTACCACGATCGCGTGGAGGAACTGCAGGACCAGGTGAACGAGGGCAAGCTCGCCGAAATCCGCGCTCGCATCGTTCCCACCACCGAGCGCAAGGTCTTCGACGTGGACGATGTGAACGACTCGCAGACCTGGTGGCAGTACCAGGACGACACCACCTTCGTCCACATCGAGAACGGCACCGGCCGCACGATCACGGGCCTGGTGCTGGACTTCTGGGTCGACAGCTGCTCCCAAAAGGCGAAGCCACCCAATACCGTACACGTTCTGCTCAGGAAGCCCCTGCGCAAGAACGCCCAGGCAGTGGTGGTGGTACCGCCGAGCAAGCTACTGCACACCAAGAACGAGGTGAGCTGCCTGAGTGTGCGGGGGGCGTGGGGCGGATAGGCACCAGCGTCCGTGCAACGCCCCAAGCCGTAGGCACGGGACGCACGCTCCCCGGCTGCCAGGCGCGGGGGACTGCACAGTCCGCGCAGGGCCACAGGACGGCGGGCAGTCCCTACCGAGAATCAAAGCGACTTGTTCACGACCTTCTTGAGTTCGCCAAGGCACGCAGCCTCATTGGTGAAGGTGTAGGTGACTGTGAGGAAGCCCGAATTCGGACCCCTGGCTGCCGCTGTAAGGCCGATCACCCCCAGGTCATTGGGAAGGCTGATCTGCCGGACTCCCTGCTTGTCGGGCCCGGAATTCCAGTACACCGAAAGCGAGCGTTCCTTTTTCAGCAGGGCCATCATCCAGTCGTTGGACTCGCCCCATATGCTTCCATGGCGCAGGAAATCGAAATCGTTCGTGGGCTTGCCGTACTTCGCAGCCAAGGCCTCCTTGAGTGACGCGTACTCGCTGCGCAGTTCGCCGCCGAACACGCTGGTGGCGATGGTTTTTCCAACCCCAGTGATCCGACACAGGCCCGTGCCAGTTGCCACCGTATAGACATAGGACTCGAATGCCTCGTGAGGGTTGGGTGCGGTATCGGACCGGAACAGGCCGGCCTGCACGGGTTCTTTCAGCGGGATGGCCCGGCCCAACTCTTCCACCGAGAGGCCCATCTTCAAACCAAGCGGCCCTTCCCAGGGTCCCTTGGCAACCGGTGTGGAAGGAACCGGCGCAACGGGTGATGGCTGCGCACCCACAGCACCGGTTACCGCCAGCAGCGCGGCACAAAACCACAGTTTCATCTCTCTCTCCTTTGTTGAAAAGCATCCACGTCTATCGAGCACCGGGGCCCGGTTCCGGCCCAACGCTGCCTCATTCATCCAGCCATTCTCTCGTGATGCACTTGTGCGTCGCAGCATTCCGCCAGGCAGCAAAGCCATCTTCTCGCAAGCGCCGCCCACGACGCGCGCCATCGCTGCATTCAGGGATTCGCGGCCACGAAGTTGCGCGGACTACCGGGCCGGCTGCGCCAGCACACGGCAGATTCCCGATGCACACGCGATCTGCAACTGCTTGCCGTCGGTGCAGGCTGCCGCAAAGAGCGTATCCACGCCTGCCAGGCCTGTTCTCTCCACCTGGGGGGCTTCCTGGCACTGCTTGTCTTTGGCCAGGGCCTGTGCGGCGGCGATGTCGGCATCCTGCAGCGACACGGCGGGAACGACAGGCAGCACGGATGCCGGGTTGCGGATCTCCCGGATGCCCCGCTCTGCCATGTGCCGGGCCATGGCCCATATCTGGGACCGGGTGGCATCCACCGGCAAACCCAACCCACGCCCCGGAAAACCGGCGTCCGAGACCGCGAGGGTGTATTTTTGCACCAACCACAGCAGGTTGTTGCCGTCGATGGGCAATGCGCGCGGGTAGGTCAGCGCGTTGTCGCGGTTGGCATAGAACTCGATGGATTTGATCCACAGCGTACCCGCATCGCTGTAGGCGGCAAGGGACTGCTCCAGCAGGTTGCTGGGCAAGCCACCTGCTTTCTGCTTGTACACCGCCAGCGCACGTGCCAGGTCGAGCACGGCGGCCTGGTAGTCACGGTAGGACATACCTACGCCCAGACCTGCCTGCATGGAACCGAAGGCCTGCTCCAGCGTGTCGATGGCCGCATCCTTGGGGGCCGCTGCAGTTGCGCCCATGGCGGCCTTCAGGCATTCCAGGCGCTTGTCGGCGGCCTGGACGGCGTTGCATGCCTCAATCAGCACGACCGAAGTCTGGGCGTGTGCAGCCCCTGCCCACAGAAGGACTGCCAACGCGGCGGTGTACTTCATCCTCATCCGTCTTCCCGTTCCATTGTTCCAGGCATCCTGCCCCGAAGGCCGGTCGTTTGGCTGACCAGCGGGCCCGAGCAGGTATCATTGAGTACCTGCACAGCTTGGATTCGCGGATCACTCCACGAACACCATCAAAATAATAGCGCCAAACGCAAGGTTGGCGCTGTCTGCCCGTAGCTCAACTGGATAGAGCAATAGCCTTCTAAGCTATAGGTCGGGGGTTCGAGTCCCTCCGGGCAGGCCACAAGTCCCAAATGAGATTTCACACTCCTGCGATTCTTGGGGAAGTTCCACGGAAGAAACCGCCTACATTTTGACCGGGGCCCACGGCTCCAGGCCAGCCGCCAGCGCAGGCCAACGCGGTGTGCCGGTCGATTTTGGACCCGGCCAGCATGTTGCATAGGTGCAGCTGCTGACCCCAGGAGCTGCGTGGGCTTGTGCGCAGGTGTAGCCCATGGCGGCCTGCCATGCGCGGAGGTCGCTGGGTGTCATCGCGCTACCTTCCATTTTTTCGGGGGACTCCAGCCAGCCGCAGTTGGTTGATCTGCCCCTGCACGGCGAATCGGTTCGCCCCAACAAAAGCGCGATGGCCCGAGCTGGGCGCCCGCGCAGGTACTCGTCTCGCAGTCGCATCAGGTCGGCGGCAGTCCATTCCCCACGCTGCAGCCTTGGCAAGCTCACGCCGCGCATCCACGCCCAGCCTAGCCTCCGCGATACCTTTTGTGCCACGCGGCCAACTCGCACCTTATTCAGAATTTGAACACCTATTCATGGTGCCATCCCATGGCGATGGATTGCGTCGTTTAGTCAGCTCAGCAGACAGTTGATCCAAGCTCTCATGGCTCCGTAGTTTGCGCTCAGGTCTCTGCCGGTGTCGCGGCCCATGCCCAGTCAAAGGCCCCGTATTACTAAGCCACCAACTCAACTATTTCCCATAGCGATTGCTCAGGCAAACCTTCCTCGAAGATTCCGGGCTGGCTCCAGTCAACCATCAACAGCAGGTGGCAGAAAGATTCGCTGTCTACCAGAGCTTGGCCCAGATGCTGCGGACTCACGCTTTGTCCGATTGCCCACAGCTCCGGCGCTTCCTCACGGGACAGTTCCATAGCTCGGCGCGCATCCAGCGGATTTGCATCCACCAGTTGCTGCAGGCGCTGGGCTAGCAAGGATCGGTGAAGTGAAGCGCCTGGCACTGATTCGGTTTGCACGGCGAGCACCTTCCGCTGAGATTCTGTGAACGGGCCGGCCGGAAGCCAGGCTGTCGAGGAATTTCTCATGCACATGCTCCTTTCGTTGTAGGTACTATCCTGAGCGGCATCATGCCTGTCGACAAACAAAATCGGACTCCCATGGCACTTCTCGATTCGATATTCTCTGGCGCGAAGGTCTTCCTGCGGGAGATCGTGAGTGTTGCCAAGGACGCCGTTCATGCGGTGCTGGCAGAGATCGACAATTCAGCGTTTGGTCGAGCTGCAACGGAGCTGGTCAAAGGCGTGACAAAGCGCCATTTCAACACTGCATCTGACTTAGCGGAAGAAGAGCGAGAGTTGGCGGAAAAAAGGCGGCGCGATGGGAGGTGGACGGATAGCGATCTGGATCGACTAAGAGAAATTGAAGAGGAACGCGACCGGTTGCGTCGTGAGCTTGACGCTGCCAAAGCCGCCCGTGCGGCGGCGGAATTGCGTGAGGCCCACGATGAGGTGGTTGTAGCAAATGTCACCGGCGACGAAGCAGCGGCTTCGGTTGGCATCCTCGCTTCGAAGGAGTGCAGTCGATGCGGAGGAACTATGCGCATCCATCTCGGAAACCTGGACACAAGAGCAAACCGACAAACCTTTTTCTGGAAATGCAGCGCGCTGAATCAGCTGCCCTGTCCAACGGAGAAGCTTGATCCTGAAGCTGAACCTAGCTCCGTGCTGCGGCGACCCGACGCGGATTTGGACGGGCCACGAAAAGCCAGAGAGCAAGTTTGGACTCGTCCCGATGTTCTAGCAAACGCACACGGTCGACTGCGGTCAGGGCTGGATGAGGCTGACGAGGAGATCGTCTGCCCTGCTCATCTGCTGCCAATGAAGCTCTTGCCCAAGGCTGGCGCCGGAGGTCGGTTGTTGGATAGCTATCAATACGTCTGCTTGGGGGTAAATCCAGACGGCCGGGCGTGCAACCACAGTGTTCCAGTCAAGAGCTTTCCGCAGGTCTCCGCCGCTTTGCGCAGGCGGGAAGGACGAGGAATTATTGACGGCTAGTGTTGCGCCTCCCTGCCGGTTTACCGCAGCGAGGAGGTAAGTTCGACAGGTTTGCGAAATGCAAACTATCTATTGATTTCGGAAAATCCAGACGGACCAACCATGGGCGGATACAACAGCGGCAGACGCTGCGGCAAAGAATGCACAGATGTTGTGCGGTCATTGGACGTACGCCAAATTCAAAAGGGAGGGTTGCTTTTTGCAGGCGCCACGTTCGATTGAAATTGGCTTCGGAACGGGACAACGCAGGTAACCATCAATATCGCCGCGCAAGAACGCAGCGTGGTTCTCTGCTACCAACAGCGCTGGCGTGGCGGCGAATGTCGAAGCTGCTCCAACATCGTTCAACTCGATTGGACACAGTGCAACTACGGAGGCCAAAGCGCATGGTGGGTATGCCCACGATGCAGCAGACGCGTAGCCCTTCTCTACAGTGGGCAAGGCTCTTATGCGTGCCGGCATTGTTTCAATCTTGCGCACAGGTCTCAGCGTGAAACGGTGGAGGATTTGGCAGCCCGCGGAGCAAACAAGGTGCGCAAGCAGCTGGGTTGGAGCGCAGGCATTCTCAACGCTCCTGGCGGCAAGCCGAAGGGGATGCACCGGCGCACCTTCGAAAAGCTAAGTGCCGCTTACGATCAGCATGCCATGCTGGCACTTACAGGCATGTCCATGCAGTTGAACACGCTAACGGACAGGCTCCGGCGGATGAAATAGTGCCCGTTCCGGCAGCGCGAATAAGGGCATGGTTCTGAGTGTGTGCAGCTCGCCACACCGCAGACGCTTCGGAAAATTACGGTACTTATGACGGTATTTACTCCATTCGGAGCATTGAAACCTAGCATCAATGCGGGTTTTACGTGATTGTTTCAACTCCTCCGGGCCAGATTCATCAAACGCCCACACTGGCGCCCCGCGCGCGCAGCCGTCAGCCCGGCAACGCCACCAGACGCCAGTCGCCTACGCCCTGCCATGCGACGTCCGCATCGACCTGCAGGGAACACGGCGGCAAGCCCCCGGCGCCCAGCACGCACACCGACAACAGCACCGCATGGCCGCCCGCCGTGGCTCCGTGCCATGCCCTGGCATGCGCCAGAACCTGCCCCTGGCCGGACTGCCCGGCGGGCGCGCACTCGATGCGCCGGATCGCCGCGAAATCCACCCCCGTCCCCGTGCATTTGAAATAGGCCTCCTTGAGGCTCCAGATCTGCAGGAAATGGCGCTGGCGCGCGGGGCCCTCGTCCAGGGCCTGCAGCTGCGCCAGCTCGCCTGGCGCGCAGGCCATGGCGGCCAGGGCGAGCACGTCACGCCGGCCTGGCTGCGCCAGGTCTTTCACCTCCAGGTCGATGCCCACGGGTTGGTCATGGCCCATGGCACAGGCCAGGTAAGCGCCGCTGTGGGACAGGCTCAGGTGGATGGCGGCCGCTGCCTGCGCGCCGTGGTGCTGCGTGTTGAGGTGCGGCGCCCGGCCCTCGGGGGCATCCAGCCGCCAGTCGCCGGCGCTCGTGTTGCTGCCCATGGCCAGCAGGTGGCGCAGGGCGTAGCGGCAGGCGATGAACTCCTCGCGCCGGGCCGGGTTCTGCATGCCGGCCAGCCGCGCCTCTTCACTCCCGGTCAGCCACCCCGGTGCCCGTTGCCGGGCGCCAGCCGCCAGAGGGGCCTGCGCGGCGAGCAGCAACTGCAGCGCCGGGGTGGAAGTCGTCACTGACCGAAGCGGACGTAGGTGCCCTTGAAGGTGACGCCGGTGAGCATGCTGCCCGCGTGGCATTCGTAGTTGACCGGGTCCTTGTAGACCTTGCCTTTGAAGCTGCTGTGCAGATCCACCACGGCGTTGGCGCCGCGCTTCTTGGCGAACTCTTCGAGCGAGATCAGCGTGGACAGGGCCACCCAGTTGCAGGCTTCCTCCTTGCTCTTGCCGCCGGACGAGGTCCTGCGGTTGGCGGTTTCTTCGCCGATGGCGGTGCCGCCTTCGGGCGTGGGCGCGCCCGACAGGTAGAACTTGACGCTGCCGTCGAGCTTCTTGAGCTCCAGGCCCAGTTGCACGGCCTCTTCCAGGGGCAGCAGCAGTACCTTTTCTGCGTGGGCTGCGGTGCTTGCGCCCGCCAGTACGGCCAGTGCCAGGATCGTTTTCTTGATGCGCATGCTTTGTGTCCCTCTCTTGGGTCTCTTGACGGATGAATGGATGGATGGATTGCTCGACCTGCCGTGGTGCGCGCAGGCCCGGCTCAGGGCGCCGTTCGCACGTAGGTGCCCTTGAAGGCCACGATGGTCTGGTAGCTGGTCTGGTTGCACTCGAAGTGGACCGGGTCCTTGACGGTCTTTTCCTTGTAGAAGCTGTGCAGGCCGACCACGGCGTTGGCGCCACGTTTCTTGGCGTTTTCCTGCAGGGCGATCAGGCCGGACAGGGCGGCCCAGTGGCAGGCGAACACCAAGTCCTTGCCGATGTTGCTGGTGCGGCGGTGCAGGTACTCTTCGCCCAGCGGGGTGCCCGCCGGTTGCGGCCCGGGGGCGCCCGACAGGTGGAACGTGACGCTGCCGTCGAGCTTGCCCTCCCGGATGCCCCTGGCCACCGTCTCTTCGAGCGGCAGCAGCGACGCCTTCTCCTCGCGCGCATGCGCCACGGTGGCGGCCGACAGCAGGGCCAGGATCAAGGTCAGTTGCTTCGTTTTCTTCGTCATCGGTTGTTCCTCACAAGACACTTCACGCCACGCACAAGCCTGCGAAACTGGCGCGTCCCAAGCCAGTGCCCCCGTGCAAGGGCCGCCCCGCCGCACCGGGGGCGTCCCCCCGGGGGGATGACGCGAAGCGGCTCAGGGGGGCTTCAAATTTTTGCGAAGGTGCCCTTGAGCGTCACGCCGATCACGACCGCCCCGGCATGGCACTGGTAGCTGACCGGGTCCTTGACGGTGGCACGCTTGTAGTAGCTGTGCAGGTCCACCACGGCGTTGGCGCCCTTTTGCTTGGCCGATTCCTGGAAGGCGATCAGCGCCGACAGCGCCGCCCACTTGCAGCCATAGGCATCGTCCTTGCCCACGCCGTTGGTCTTCTTGTTGGCGATGTCCTCGCCCAGGCGGGCACTGACCCGGGGCGTCCTGGCGCCCGAGAGGTAGAACTTGACGCTGCCGTCCAGCTTGCCCTGCTCCACGCCCATGCGCACCACTTCGTCCAGGGGCAGTGTCAGAACGGTATTGCGGGCCTGCGCCGCGCCCACGGCCGACAGCGCGGCCAGTGCCAGTATCCATTGCTTCATGCGGGTTCTCCTGCTGGGTAGTTGCCCCTCCGCGCGGGAGAGGCGGTTTCGAAGGGCTTGCGCGCCTGGCCTCAGGCGCCGACGCTGATGCGCTGCATGAGGTTGCGGATCCAGCGGTTGTAGTTGGGGTGGATGCGGCGGCCCTCACCCGCATCGGCGTAGTTGAGGTTGTGGCTGTTGAGGTAGTCGATCTTGTAGCCCGTGTGGTCGTAGCGCACCACGATGGCGGCCATGTGCTTGCCGTTCTTGTCGTACTGCAGCTCCAGCGTGCCCGGGGTTTCGCGGGCCACGGCCCAGCCCAGCGACTGGCCGGCCAGGATGATGCGCTCGCGCACCTGCGCCTGGGTGGGCACGTAGGCGCTGGTGAAGACGACGCGCGGCGCGTCGGAAAGTGCCTCGGCGCGCGCGTGTACCGTGCCGCTGTGCAGGGCCAGTGCCAGCACGGCGCCGATGGCCAGGGCGCTGGCGCGGCCGATGGATGTCTGAATTGCCATTTTTTTCTACTCCCTCCAACGTTTGAAAATCAAGGACGTGTTGATGCCGCCGAACGCAAAGTTGTTGCTCATCACCACGTCGGTATCGAGCTGGCGTGCCTCGCCCATGATGTAGTCCAGTGCGCCGCAGCGCGGGTCGGGCTCGGTGAGGTTGGCGTTGTGCGCAAACCAGCCTTCGCGCATCATTTCGAGCGCCATCCAGGCCTCCAGCGCGCCGCAGGCGCCCAGGGTGTGGCCCATGTAGCCCTTGAGCGTGCTCACGGGCACGGTGTTGCCGAACACCGCGTGGGTGGCATGGCTCTCGGCAATGTCGCCCTGGTCGGTGGCCGTGCCATGGGCGTTGATGTAGCCAATGGCCTCGGGGGCCAGGCCGGCATCGTCGAGCGCCATGCGCATGGCCTGGGCCATGGTGTCGGCGTTGGGGTGGGTGACGTGGGTGCCGTCGGAATTGGTGCCAAAGCCGATGATCTCGCCCAGGATCTGCGCGCCACGGGCCCGGGCGTGTTCGAGCTCTTCGAGCACGAAGGTGCAGGCGCCCTCGCCCAGCACCAGGCCGTCGCGCTGGGCGTCGAAGGGCCGGGGCGTGAGCTCAGGCGTGTCGTTCTTCGTGCTGGTGGCGAACAGGGTGTCGAACACCGCCGCCTGGATGGCGTCGAGCTCTTCGGCGCCGCCGGCCAGCATGGCCAGTTGCTTGCCGCTCTGGATGGTCTCGTAGGCGTAACCGAGGCCCTGGCTGCCCGAGGTGCAGGCGCTGGAGGTGGTGATGATGCGCCCCGTGGCGCCGAAGAACACGCCGATGTTCACCGCAGCGGTGTGCGACATCATCTTGATGTAGGTGTTGGCGTTGATGCCCTCGGTGCTCTTGCCGGCAATCATGCGGCCGAAGTCGCCGATCGCCGCTGGCGTGCCGGCCGAGGAGCCGTACGAGATGCCCATCTGCCCGCCCGTGACGAAGGGGTCGCCCAGCAGGCCGGCGCTCTCCAGGGCGATCTCGGTGGCGCGCGTGGCCATCACGGCCACGCGGCCCATGCTGCGCATGGTCTTGCGGTTGTAGTGCGCGGGCAGCTCGAAGGGCGCGGCGGTGCAGGCCAGCTGGGTGTTCAGGCCCTCGTAGACTGCCCAGTCGGGCATGCGCCGGATCACGTTGCGCCCGCTGAGCAGCTGGCTGCGCACGGCGGCCCAGTCGTTGCCCAGCGGGCTGATGGCGCCGATGCCGGTGACGACCACGCGACGCCTGTTGCCGACGCTGATGTTGTTGCCGTTGGTGGTGATGGAAGCGCTCATCCGACCATCCCCCCATTGACCGAGATCACCTGGCGCGTGATGTACGAGGCCTCGGCCCCCAGCAGGAAGGCGACCGCGCCGGCCACCTCGTCCACCGTGCCCATGCGGCGCATGGGAATCATCTCGAGGGCGTGCTCCAGCACCTCTGCACTGACCATGTCGGTGTCGATCAGGCCCGGGGCCACGCAGTTGACGGTGATGTTGCGCTTGGCCAGTTCGATGGCCAGCGACTTGGTGGCGGCGATCACGCCGGCCTTGGCCGCGCTGTAGTTGGCCTGCCCGCGGTTGCCCATGAGGGCCGAGACCGATGCCAGCGTGACGATGCGCCCCGGCTTGCGCCGGCGCACCATGGGCATGACCACCGGGTGCAGCACGTTGTAGAAGGAATCCAGGTTGGTGTGTACCACGCGGTCCCATTCCTCGCCGGTCATGGCGGGGAAGGCGTTGTCCATGGCGATGCCGGCATTGCAGACCACACCGTAGTAGGCGCCGTGGGCGTCCATGTCGGTTTCGAGCGCGGCAGCGCAGGCGGCGCGGTCGGCCACGTCGAACTGCAGCACGCGGGCGTTGCGGCCCAGGGCTTCGATTGCGGCCACGGCGCTCAGGGCCTGGTCCATGCCGCTTCGGCAGTGCACCACGATGTCATGGCCGTCCCGGGCCAGGCGCAGCGCAATGGCCCGGCCTATGCCCCGGCTGGAGCCCGTCACCAGCACGGTGGTGGCGGCTGCGGGCGCTGGTGTCGTCGTCTTCGTCGTCGTCAACTCATTCATTCTCGGTACCGATGGCCTGTTGTCTGTGGTGTATTTTGGCGCGGCTGTCTGTCTTTTTTGTCGGTCTGCCGGCCCGATCACGGGCTGGCGGCGGGCGATGTTGGAATATAGGCCTTGCCGTCCCCCGGCTCAAAGACGGAAATGCGCGCGCTTGCCAATTCCTTCTCGCCTTCGGCGTGGATCCGGCAGTCGAACATGCCCAGGCCGTTGTCCCCCATCAGGTCGCAGCGCAC
Organism: Acidovorax sp. AC410; assembly: GCF_979253235.1. Classification (NCBI taxonomy): domain Bacteria; kingdom Pseudomonadati; phylum Pseudomonadota; class Betaproteobacteria; order Burkholderiales; family Comamonadaceae; genus Acidovorax; species Acidovorax sp. AC410. Next base: position 4,991,746 of record NZ_CEEDCG010000001.1, on the reverse strand, counting down.
GCTCACCACCAGCCGCGTGCCGGGGGCAAAGAAGGCCTGCGCCGCCTCGTACTTGCGCGAACCCAGCAGAAAGCCGATCTTCACGGCCTGCCCCTTTTGCCGGGCGTTCCAGCCGGACCATGCGGCCACGGTCTGCGCCATGTACTCCATGCCCACCCAGGAGGGCATGCCGGCATCGTGCTGGAACAGGCCGCCCCGCGGCACCGTGACCTCGGCCACGGCGCTGTCCGCGTCGGCGGCCAGCAGGCGGTCCAGCAGCAACATCGCGTCGCGGTGGGGCACGTAGTTCTCTATGGGTAGAAGTTCACTGCTCATCGGCTTGTCGTCACTCTATCAAGCGGCTTCGAACAGCAAGCTGCTGTTGCTGCCGCCAAAGGCAAAGGAGTTGCTCATCACGCTGCGCGCCGCGCGCCCGAGCTGCATGCCCGGCGCAACGGCGGCCAGGGCCGGCATGGCGGGGTCGGCCACGCCGTCCCACCAGTGCACGGGCAGCGCGCCCTGGGGATTGTCCTGCAGCACGTGCCAGGCCACCACGGCCTCCAGCGCACCGGCGGCTGCCAGGGCATGGCCGGTGAGCGGCTTGGTGGAGCTTACCGCGACCTCGCTGCCCAGCACAGACTGCACCGCGCGGCTCTCCATCGCATCGTTGTGCGGCGTGGCCGTGCCGTGCAGGTTGACGTAGTCCACGGCGGCGGGCGGCATGCCGGCGCGCGCCAGCGCCTGCTGCATGGCCGCCGCAGCGCCCTGGCCCGTGGGGTCGGGGGCGGACATGTGGTGCGCGTCCTGCGACTCGCCCCAGCCGGCCAGGCGCACGGGGCCCGCGTCGCGGCCCACAAGGAAAAAAGCGGCGGCCTCGCCCAGGTTGATTCCCCGGCGGTGGGCCGACAGGGGGTTGCAGCGCTCGGCGGACACGGCCTCCAGCGCGCTGAAGCCGCCCACGGTGAAGCGGCTCAGCGCATCCACGCCACCGGCCAGCACCACATCGACCATGCCCGACTGCAGCAGCCGCGCGGCCGATGCCAGGGCCTTGGCCCCCGAGGAGCAGGCGGTGGAGATGGTGTGCGCAGGCCCGCGGATGCCCAACTGCCGGGCCAGGAAAGTGGCCACGTTGCCCATCTCCTGCACGGGGTACTCGAAGCCGGGGGGGAAATGCCCCTCGCGCGCCAGGTGGCGTGCGGCCACCTCGCCCTCTTCGATGCCCCCCGTGCTGGTGCCCACCACCAGGGCCACGCGCGTGGGGCCGAAGCGGTCGATGGCCTGCTGCACCGCGCCGTGCAAGGCCTGCACGGCGCCCCAGGCCAGCGCGTTGTTGCGCGAGCGCTGGTGCGGCGGCGCAAAGTCCAGCGCGGGCAGCACGCTGCCCTTTGGCAGGCAGCCCAGCGGCAAGGTGCGGCCGGGGGAGTAGTGCTCGGTCCACTGCAGGGTCTGCGGGTCGGTGGCAGAGAACAGGTGCTCGCGCATCGGTGCGGCGCTGAGCCCCAGTGCGCTGCAGGCCGATGCGGCGTTCAGGTAGACATGCGGGCGGGCCATCACGGCAACTCCTGCGCCGGGGCGCACAGACGGGAGCCACCGGGCGATTCGACGCGCAAGGTGAAAGGGCCCCCGGGGTAGATGATCTCGACGGCCGAGTCGCCGACGAACTGCACGCGCACCTGCTCGCGGCCGTCGCGCAGCAGGCGGCGCCCGGTGGGGCCGGCCTCCACGCTCCAGGGCGGCTGCACGGCGCGCTGCACGGCGCGCGCGGGCCAGAATGCGAGCTGCAGGTCGCTGAGCACCTGCTCGGGCGCGAGCTGCGCGGGCCAGTGGCGCGAGAGCTGCTTGTCCCACTGCCAGCCGTCCCACACCAGGGTGCCCATGCCCTGCCCCATCACGAAGAAGGCCAGGCGCACGGCCTCGGCATCCACTTCGAGCAGGGATTCGAGCTGCTGCGCGGGCCGGCCCGGCACCTGCACGGTGAGGCGTTGCTGCACGGCGACCTCGCAGCGCAGCGCTGCGGGCGCCAGCGCCAGCAGCGGGCTGCGCGTGGCATCGGGGGCGCCGGGCGCGGCGCAGCCCGCCAGCAACAGCAGCGGCAACAGCACCGACAAGGCGGCCCCTGAAGGCCTGGCAAGGCTCATGCGGGCACGGCCCCCGGTTGCGGGGCTGGCTGTTGCTGCATGCGGCACACCTCGCCCAGCACCTGCAGGCGGCGCTGCGGCTCGGCGACGTAGGGGTTTTTCGCGTCCCAGGCGTAGCCAGCCAGGATGGAGGCGATCATGCGGCGGATCTCGGGGCTGTGCTGCTCGTGGAAGATCACGTCCTGGAAGCCCCCGTCGTACCAGCCCTGCACGAAGGCGCGGAAGGTGTTCACCCCCGCCTGCAGCGGCACGGCATAGTCCTGCTGCCAGTCCACCACCTCGCCGCGCCAGGCGCGAGCTATGCAGCGCGCGGCCAGGCTGGCCGAGGTGACGGCGATGGTCACGCCGCTCGAAAACACCGGGTCCAGGAACTCGCCCGCGTTGCCCAGCAGCGCAAAGCCCTTGCCCCACAGCGAGGTGACGTTGGCCGCATAGCCGGTGATGGAGCGGCCCGGCGTGTCCCACACGGCGTTGCGCAGCACATGGGCCAGGCTCGGGGTCTCGGCGATGATGGCGCGCAGGCGCTCGACCTCGCTGCCCTCGTAGCGCGCCAGGAACTCGGGCGTGGCCACCACGCCCTGCGAGCATCGGCCGCCGGAGAAGGGGATGGTCCAGAACCACACCTCATGGTGTACCGGGTGTACCGAGATCAGGATCTTGCTGCGGTCCATGTCGCCATGGGCGATGCCGTCTTCGATGTGGGTGAACAGCGCCCCGCGCACCGGGAAGTCAGACGGGCGCTCGAGCTGCAGCATGCGCGGCAGGATGCGCGCAAAACCGCTGGCGTCGAGCAGGAAGCGCGCGCGCACGGTGTACTGCTCGCCCTCGGGCGAGGTGACCGACACCTCGGGCTGCTCGCCCGACACGTCCACCGCCGTCACGGTGTGGCGGTAGCGCAGCTCGGCGCCGGCCTTCTCGGCGGCATCGGCCAGCACCTTGTCGAATTGGCCGCGCTGCACCTGGTAGGTGGTGCCCCAGCCGGGCGAGAACTTGTCGCGAAAGTCGAATTCGGTGCGCAGATCGCCCTTGGCGAAGGCCGCGCCGTTCTTGTACTGGAAGCCCGCCTCCACCACGTCCTGCAGCATGCCGGCCTCTTCGATGTAGGCCATGCTCTGCGGCAGCAGGCTTTCGCCGATCGAAAAGCGCGGAAAGGTCTCTTTCTCCAGCACCAGCACCTGGCGGCCCTGCTTGCGCAGCAGGCCTGCGGCCACGGCGCCCGAGGGGCCCGCGCCCACGATCAGCACCTCGGTCTGTTCCAGTCGGCGTTGTTGCATCAAAGTTCCTTGTTGTTCGTGGCGCTGCGAAACAGCGGCGCCAGCACCAGCACCAGCGGCAGGCCCAGCATGAGGGTAAGGCCAAAGGCCTTGAGTGCCGGCGTGGCCGACAGGCCCAGCAGCCCGAAGGACAGCCAGGTGCTGCCCGCGCCGATGACCACCGCCAGCCAGGCATGGGGGTCGTCCTCATGCTCCTGCAGGAAGATACCGTAGTCGATGCCCACGCCCAGCAGCAGCATCAGCGCCAGCACGTTGAACAGCTGCCAGGGCGCGCCCAAGGCGGTGAGCACGCCCACCACCACCAGGCTGGCGAGCACGGTGGGCATCCAGGCGCGCCAGGCCTTGCGGCCAAAGCGCAGCCACAGGGCGGCCAGCACCAGCACATGGCCCAGCAGCAGCAGCTCGGTCATCGATATGCGGTAGCGCTGCAGCAGGGCGGATATCTCGGCCGGCTTGTCGACCCAGGCCACGCCTTCCAGGCCCTGCGCGGCGCCGGCCAGCGCGGGCAAGGATGCGAGATCCCTTACGCCGCGCAGCATCAGCAGGCTGCGGTAGCGGCCCTCGCGCTCGCCCAGCCACAGGGGCCGCGCAGCGGTCGAGATGGGCTGCGCCAGCCACGCCTGCACCGTGAGCGGCGCGGGCGGCGGCGTGGCGGGCCGGGCAAAGCTTTCGCCCAGCGCGGCGTTCACGCCCTTGAACACGGCCTCCTGCGCATGCGCGACCAGCTCTCCATCGCTGTCCTGGCGCCGGGCCGAGGGCACCCAGTCCGATACCGCGCTGTAGCCCACCAGCAGCTGGCGCGCCACCAGGGCGTCGAGCCGGTCCTTGAGTTCTTCTTCGCGCTGCAGCACCTGCTCGGGCGAGTTGCCCTGCACCAGGTAGAACTGCGCCGGGCTGGGCAGGCCCAGGACCTCGCCCACCTGGCGCTGCTGGGCCACGAGCACGGTGGATGCGTTCTGCAGCTGGCGCACATCGTCCTGCGCGCGCAGGCCACCCAGCAGCCACAAGAGCAGCGCCATGGCCACGCACACCGCCACCGAGCCGGGCAGCGCCTGGCGCCAGCGCGGCCAGGCCATCAGCGTCTGGCCGATGCGCTGGGCCACCGGGCTGTGCGGCATCGTGCCCCGGTCGAGCCAGGGGAACCAGCAGACCACGGTGAGCATGGCCGCCGTGAGCCCCACCACCGAGAACACCGCCATCTGGCGCAGGCCCGGGAAGGCCGCCGCGCCCAACGCCAGGTAGGCGATGGCGCTGGTGCCCAGGGCCAGCCACAGCGCCGGCATCAGAGCGCGCATCAGCCCATGCGGGCTACGCGCCGGCGCGCCCTGGCGGCTGGCGAAGTAGTGGATGCCATAGTCCTCGGCCACGCCCACCAGGCTGGCGCCGAACACCAGGGTCAAGAGGTGCACCTGCCCGAAGAACAGCGCCGTGACCGACAGCGCCACCGCGCAGCCCACCAGCAGCGACACGCCCACCAGTGCCACCGGCCGCAGCGAGCGAAACGCCAACCAGGCCAGCAGCAGCACACCGGCCAGCGAGCCCCAGCCGATGGTGTTGATCTCCCAGTTGGCCTGCACCGCGGCCGCCTCGGCATGCAGGGGCACGCCAGCGGTGACCATGCGGGCATCCGGCCACTTCGCGCGCACCTGGGCCAGCGCGGCCTGCAAGGCGCCATTGAGCACCGGCTCGCCCGACAGGCGAAAGGCCGAGCCCTCCAGCGTGAACTGCAGCACCGCCCATTGCTGGCCATCGGCCGCCACCCAAAGCTCGCCATCGCGCGGACGGGCCTGGCTTTGCGCGCCGCGCGCGGCCCACCACTGGGTCCACAGGCCCAGGGGGTCGCTCACCCAGTCGGACAGGCGGGCCTGCACGGCGGGCTGGTACAGGTCCTGCAGCGCCTTTTGCACCAGCGCGGCATCGGGCGTGCCGGCCAGCATGGCGCGCTGCGCGGGCGTGAGCAAACGCTCGCGCCAGGGCTGGTAGAAGCCGAGCGCAGCCTCCATGGAGGTCTTTTGCGCAATGGGGTCCTCGCTCAGGCGTGCACCGGCCCCGGTGGCCAGGGACTGGCGAAACACCTGCACGGCGGCGCGCGCATCGGCCCACTCGCCCGCGCCCAGCAGCACCACCACCTGGCGCGACATCTGGCCCACCAGTTGCTCGGTGGCCAGGGCCACGTCGGGTGCCTGCTCGTTCACGGGCAGCAAGGCCATCACGTCGGTGTCGATGCCGTCGTGCTTCCAGAACTGCCACTGGTGCATGCCCACGCCAACCACCACCAGCAGCCAGGCCAGCGCGGCCGTGCGCCATAGCCAGCCGGGGGGTGCGTCCTGCACCGGGGAGTGCGCCGTCATTCGAACTGCGCCGCGTCCTGCGGGCGCAGCGCGTTCTCGGCCACGGGTGTGAGGATGCGGATCACGCTGGCATCACCGCGCGCCTCCTGCAGCCTGACCTCCTGCACGAACTGGTTGCCCTGCAGGTCCACCGCGCTGAGCCACTGGGCCAGCGTGGGGTCTCGCGGCACCAGGTGCAGCGACCAGCCCTTGGCGGCCACCTGCCCGGTCACCTCGAAGTGCTGGGCCAGCTCGGCCAGGTTGGCCGACATCACGGCGAACAGCATGGCGTTGACGGTGCGCAGCACCGGCTCGTCCTGCGCGCGCATCTGCGTGGTGAGCTTGCCATCGCTGCCGCGCGACTGCAGGCTGTCGGGCCGCACCACCAGCGTGGACTCGAAGGGCTTGAGTACATGCCAGACGATGCCCTTGCCACGCGCCACGACGAAGTCGCCACTGGAGCGCAGTGGCTGCTTGAAGCCCTTGACGGTTTTGAGCTGCTCGAAGCCGCCGCGCACCACGGGCGCGTCGTGTACGCGCTGGCGCACCTGGGCGAGCAGCTCCTGCGCCGCAGGTTCTGCCGCATGGGCGGGCACGAGCACCAGCGCACACAGGGCCAGCGCGGCAGCCCGCAACCAGAGAGCGGCCTTCATGGCGCCACCCCCAGCCGTTCCCACAGCACGGGCGGGCAGACGAAGCACATGGCACGGGTCTGCATGTCCACCGCCACCTGGATGGTGTGGGCGCTGTTGACCTTCTGGCCCGTGGCCGCGTCGCTGATCAGGTAGTCGATGCGCAGGCGGTTCTCCCACTCGGTGATGGTGGCGCGCACCTTGAGCACCTGGCCGAAGGTGGCCGGGCGCACGTACTTGAGGCGCATGTCCACCACGGGCCAGCCGTAGCCCGATTCGCGCATGCGCGGGTAGTCGTAGTCGAATCGGGCCAGCAGCGCGCTGCGCGCCAGTTCGAGAAAGCGCACGTAGTGGCCGTGGTAGACGATCTCCATCACGTCGATGTCGTAGAACGCAGGCGTGATCTCGATCTCGTGGCTGAGCCGCTCGCGCGAGGCCAGCTCTTTCTCAGTGGACATGCGCAGGCCTCCGGGTCGATGGGGTGGCGGGGAAGTGAATCATGCAGTGTGCGCAGGGCGCGCGGGCGCGCCCTGGTCCCAGAAGGGGAAAAAATTGAACCAGTCGTAGGGCGCCTTGCGCAGCATGCGTTCGAGCTGCTGCGCGAACAGGCCCGCGTACTCGGCCAGCGCCTGCTCGCGCCGGGCGCGCGGCAACAGCACGCGCTCGGCCAGCGGCACGAACTCCACGGCATAGCTGGCACCATCGTGTACGCAGCCCATGAAGTACAGCGGGCATTCGAGCACCGAGGCGAGGATGTAAGGCCCGCAGGGGAAAGGCGCCTGGTGCCCGAGGAAGTTGGCATGCGTGATGCGGCCCTCGCGCACGGGTACGCGGTCGCCGGCGATGGCGATGAGCTCGCCGCGCGCCACGCGCTCGCTGAGCATCATGGCCGTGGCGGCGTTGAACTCGGTCACCTGCAGCAGCTGCACGCCGCTGTCGGGTGCCAGGCGCTGCAGCACGCGGTTGAAGCGCTCGGCATGGGCCGTGTGTACGAGGATGCTCAGGCGCAGGCCCGCGTGCCGCTCGGCAATCGCCCGGCACAGCTCGATGCAGCCCATGTGCGCAGTGACCACCACGGCGCCCCGGCCCTGTTGCTGGAGCAGCGCATTGAACCCTTCTCGCCCGGTAAAGGCCACGCGGTCGAAACGGTAGCGGCCGGTCAGCGCCAGCAGCTTGTCCAGGATCACCTCTGCAAACATGCGAAAGTGCCGCTGGCTTTGGCGCCAACCCGGCATGCGGGGCCACAGGCCGTGGGCCGCCTGCATGCGCTGCAGGTACTGCAGCGATGAGCGGCGCGCCACCGGGCTGGCCAGCCAGTAGTAGGCGACGATGGGGTACAGGCACAGCAGAAAGGGCCAGCGCCCCAGGAAGCGGTGTACCTGCACCATGAACCACATGCCCGCGACGAAGGTGTTCTCGCCCATCTGCGCCCAGTGCGGCACGTCGGCCGCTGCGGCAGCAGCCTTGGCGTCGGGCGCCGGTGCCGTCATGCCGCCTGCCCGGTACGGCGCCGCCCCACGAGCTTGCGCGCCAGCAGCAGGGGGCTGCGCAGCAGCATGCCGCCGAACAGCCGCGTGTGCATGCCCGAGATGAGAACGTTGTCGCGCCACACGCGAAAATGCGAGAGCCCGTCCTGCGGGTAGGTCACGGCCGTGCGCTGGGTGATGAAGGGCACGCCCTTCCAGTGCATGCGCACAAGGATCTCGGTGTCGAACTCCATGTGCTTGCCGATGCGCGCGCCGTCCATCACGCCGATGGCCTCGCGCAGCGGGTAGACGCGAAAGCCGCACATCGAGTCCTCGATGTCCAGCGACAAGGTGTTGATCCACACCCACACGTGCGTGGCATAGCGCCCGTACAGGCGCGCCTTGGGCACGCTGGCGTCGTAGCGCGGCGCGCCGCAGACCATGGCGCCGGGCTGCGCCCGGGCCAACGCGACGAAGGCCGGGATGTCGGCCACGGCGTGCTGGCCGTCGGCATCGATCTGCAGCGCATGGCTGTGGCCCGCGGCCAGCGCATGGCGCATGCCGGTCATCACGGCACCGCCCTTGCCCTGGTTCTGCGGCAGGCGCAGCAGCGTGACCTGCGTGCCTTGCTGCACGGCCAGCGCGTCGAGCACGGCGGCGCAGCCGGGCTCGGAGCCGTCGTCCACCAGGATGCAGTGCAGGCCCGCTGCCAGCACCCCCTGCACCATGGCGCCGATGGTGGTGGGGTGGTTGTAGACGGGGATGATGGCGACGGGGTTGAATGCGGCGTACGTCATGCCACACCTCCCTGCACCAGGCGGCCACTGGCGTGCGGGCCCCGGTGGGAGGTCAGCGAGAACTGCAGGTGGCCCTTGTCGGGCACCCATTGCAGCTGCACCTGCACGCTGGCACCGGGCAGGATGGGTTGCTGGAACTTGACCACCTCGGCCCGCAGGAAGGCCGCCGGAATGCCGAAGGCCTGCGTGCCCAGGGTCACCACCCAGTGCAGCTGCGCCACGCCGGGCACGATGGGGGCGCCGGGGAAATGCCCCTCCAGCACGCGCAGCCCGGCATCCACCTGCAGCGTGGCCGTGGCCCGCAGCTCGCCGCGTTCCGTCCATTGCGGCTGCGGCATGAGCGGGCGAAACAGCGCCAGCAGGTCGTGCTGCGTGGTCTTGCCCTGCGCGTTCTGCGGCAGGCGGGCCACATAGCGCCAGCTGCGCGGCAAGGCCACGCGGTCCACGCAAGGCTCGAGCAGCGCGCGCAGCGCAGCGCCCAGGGTGCGGCGGCCTTGCTGCTGCAGCGCCAGCCAGCCGGCGTCGCTGAGCGCCAGCACCATGCCCACGCGGTCGGCGGCGGGCGGCGCTTCGAGCACCACGGCCCGGGCTGCGGCCACCCAGTCGCTGGCCAGCAGCGCGTTTTCCATGGCGGTCAGCGAGATGCGCTTTTCGGCGATCTTCACGATGCGGTCGGCCCGGCCCTGCAGCACGAAGCCGGCACCGCCGTCCTGCGGCAGCGCGCGGTCGGCGGTCTCCCACCAGGCGTCGGCATCGGGCAGGTGGCCCGAGCGCACCGACAGGCAGCCGCTGTCGGCCAGGCGCACCTGCACGCCTGGCAGGGGTTGCCAGGCATCGCCCTGCTCGGCCCGGCGCCGCCAGGCGATGCCGCCGGTCTCGGAGCTGCCGAAGACTTCGGTCGTGGAATGGCCAAGCAGCGCCAGGGCATGGGCCGAGGCCTCGGGTGGCAAGGGGCCACCCGACGAGAAGATGCCGCGCAGGCCCTGGGAAGCCGCCGCCCAGTCGAGCGCATCCGGCAGGCGGCTGAGCATGGCCGGGCTGGAGATCAATACGCAAGGACCTGGCTGCGACAGCTGCGCCACCAGCTCCTCGGGGTAGCGCAGGAACGCGGTGCCCAGGGGCCGGCCCGCGGCCAGCGGCCACAGCACGCGGAACAGCAGGCCGTAGATATGCTGGTGCGACACGGTGGCCAGCGTGCGCAGACCGGGCGCATCGATCAGGGGGCCGAACACCGCCTGCAGCGCATGCACTTCGGCATCAAGCTGCGACAGGTATTTGACGATGCGCTCGGGCGCGCCCGTGGAGCCCGAAGTGAACAGCACCACCTGGGCAGCGCGCAGCGACAGGGGCTGCAGCACCACGGCCGAGGCCGCCGCTGTGTCGGGCTGCAAGGCACCGGGCAGCAGGCCCGCGCAGGCCTGCACCTGGGGCAGCAGGTGCGCCAGGGTGTGCGGCTGCAGGTCGCTGGCCAGCACCGGGGTCTTGCCGGCATGCCAGGCGCCCCACAGGGCTGCGGCAAAGGCCAGCGGGTCGTCGAAATACAGGCCCACCTCGGCGCCCTGCACCTTCTGGAAGGCGGCGCACCAGGCCTGCACGGAAAGCACCCAGTCGGCGTGCTGCACCGTGCGGCCGCCCGTGGCCGCAAGCGCGTGCGCAGCCGCGCGGGCCTGCGGCAATGCCACGTCGGACAATGCTGTAAATGGTTTCACCTTGCTCGACTCGTTCTTGGAGTTGTTGGACAGAGACGGAAAATTCAAAATCAAGCCATGGCACCGCGGCGTTTCACCCACTGGCGCACAAGCCACTCGCTGCCCATCAGGCAGCCCATCAGCACATAGGCGATGAGCCCGTTGTACAGCGCCCAGGTGGCATCGCTGCTGAAGGCGGCGGTGTAGGCCGCTGCCGCGCCGTTGGCCACGAAGAACACGCACCACACGGCGGTCACCTTGCGGGTGTAGCGTACGCCGGACGCAGGCAGGTCGGGGTCGGTCAGCCGGGCCAGGCGCTCGATCACCGTGGGCGGGTGGCGCAGGCTCACCATGAACACCACCAGCAGCACGGCGTTGACCAGCACCGGGTAGAGCTTGACGGCCAGCGCATCGCCCTGCCACCAGGCGGCCAGGGCCAGCACCGCCGCGCCCGAGGCCACGGCCCACCAAAAGCGCTGGCGCGTGACCACGGCGCGCGCCACGGCCAGCGCCACCAGCAGCACGGCCAGCCACTGCGGCGCCACGTGGCCCATGGCCAGGTACACGCCCAGCGGGTACAGCACCGTCAGCACCACCAGCACGGCGGTCACAAGCTTGTGCATGGTGGCTGGCAGCTTGCCCGTGCGCTCAGGTGGCGGCGGCAGCGTCGTTCACCAACCGGTGCAGCGCGTCGACCACGTCCTGCACGGTGCGCACCGACTTGAAGGCGTCGGCGTTCAGGCGCTTACCCACCCAGGGCTTGAGCTGCACGATCAGGTCCACGGCATCGATGCTGTCGATGTCCAGGTCGTCGTACAGGCGGGCCTCGGGCGTGATGCGGGCGGCGTCGATTTCAAACGTCTCCTGCAGGATGGCGGCGATGCGTTCGTAGATGGCTTCTTTGTTCATGTTGGATTTCCGTGAATGCCGCCTGCTTCAGTGCGTGCGACTGGCGGCCACGAAGGCGGCCAGCGCCTGCACGCTGCCAAAGTGCTTGCGCGTCTGATCCGAGTCGGCCGACATGCTCAGGCCATAGCGCTTTTGCAAGGCCAGGCCCAGCTCCAGCGCGTCGATGGAGTCGAGGCCCAGGCCCTCGACGAACAGCGGCGCTGCGGGATCGATGTCCTCGGGCGCGATGTCTTCCAGCGCGAGCGAGGAGATGATGATTTCTTTGATTTCTTGCTCAAGTTGAAGCACTGGCAGGCCCCTTGAAAAGTTGTACGGACAGGTGCTCGGTCACGTGGCGCGCAGCCAGGGAGTCGCTGGCGGCCGAGTCACAGAATTCTTCCACCGCGATGTCGGGCCGCACCTCGATGGTGAAGTGCGGTTTGCGCACGGGCACCTTCCACCACGGCGTGCCCTTGGTCAGCATGGGCAGGCTGCTGTGGATGTGCACGGGCGTGATGTCGATGCGCCCGCGCACCGCCACGTGGGCGGCCCCGCGCTGCAGCCGGTTGGCGCCCTGCAGCGGGGTGCGCGTGCCCTCCGGGAAGATGATGAGGTTGTTGCCGTCCTTGAGCGAACGCACGCAGTCTTCCAGCAGCCCGGCGCCATCGCCGTTGGTGATGAAGCCCGCCGCCCGGATCGGGCCGCGCGTGAAGGGGTTGCGTGCCAGCGCAGCCTTGACGATGCAGTCCGCATGGCGCACGAAGGAGATCAGGAACACCACGTCGATCAGCGAGGGGTGGTTGGCCAGGATCAGCAGGCCCCGGCGCTGCAGGCGCTCGGCGCCATGCACCTCGTAGGAGATCACGCCCACCCAGTTCATGAGCCCCACGAAGCCGCGAAAGCAGTGGTGGATGATGGTCTGCGACAGCTGCTGCTGGCGCGCGGCCCCGCGCACGAAGAGCATGGCCACGGGGCACACCACGATACCCAGCACGATGCCGCCCAGGCCGAACACGGAAAAACAGAAACCCGTGGCCACGATGCGCCAGGCCCGGTTGATGGCTTCAAGCATGCACGCGCTCCCACATCCATTGGCCCGATGCATGGCCATGCACCAGGTGCTGCCGCTCGCCCTGCAGCAGAAAGTGCAGTGCATCGAGCCCATGCGGCAAGCTGCCGGCCTGGCCTTGGCCCTGCGGCGCACCGTCGTCGAGGGCCTGCAGCACGAAACCTGCTTCGCCCGCCTGCAGGGGCGCCAGCAAGGCGGCCCAGGCGTATTCAGCCGCAGGCTCGTCGTGGAACACGGCATAGTCGGGCGGCAGCAGCTCGTCGTAGCAGACCAGCAGCACCCCACTGCCCGCGGGCTGCGCGTCGTTCAGGAGGCCCACGGCCTCGACGATGCCGGCCTCGGGCACGCAGTGCGAGGATGCGACGCAGACCGCATTGGCGCGCATGCCGCGCAGGATGGAGTGCTGGGCCCCCACGGCGTTGTGTACCGACAGGCCGAAGGCGGTAGGCGACAGGGGTTCATCCAGGGCCTGCGAGCGCAGCAGGGACAGTGCCTTGTCGGCGTCGCCATAGCGCGAGGCCCAGACCACGGGGATGTCGGCGCCCTCTTCGGGCGGCAACACGCTGTCGGCCACAAAGACGGCCATCTTCGCCAGGTGGCCCAGGCGGCGCCGCGCCATCGCGGGCACGTGGGGCAGCTCGACGGCGGTATCCCCCACGGGGCACACCGGGGCCTTGGCCCATTGCAGCCATTGCTCCTGACTTTGCAGGCCCGGTGCTATCGCAGCCCACGCCCGAACGGCGAACGCAGCGCGCACGGCCCTCTCCTGATTTCATTGGTTAGCGTGTGTACGGCACACACCGGCCAATTATCTCAGAAACCCCCCTGGCGGCGACAGTTTTACGGTTACATATACACACAAACAAGCGCCCTCCGGGCCAGCACACGCCCATACAAAGGGTTACAAGGAATTCACCCAAATGGGGGGTGCCGCCCAGCGTTGTATCCTGGCGACAGCACCCGGGTGTCCTGCCCTACTCCTCAAACCCGAAGCCCACGGCCGACACCCCGGCCGCGCTGGCCCGCGCCACCAGGTACTGGCCCGGCCCGACGACGATGGCCGTGCGCTCCAGCACGCCCGAGGGCGGCAGGTACACGTCGTACTCGATCCACTCCGCGTCGGTGGGCGCGGCCGCAGCGGCCAGGGCCACGCGCGCCAGCACGGCCCAGGTGTTGCGGTTGACCAGCGACAGCGTGAGCGTGGCGGTCTGCGTGGCCGGCTGGTAGAGGGTGGTGGCCGTGGCCGCAGCCAGGTCCAGTGCAAAAAGGCGTCCGTTGGCCATGTTGATCAAGCTCCTGAAAGAAAGAAAACCTTGCTGCGCGACTGCACCGGCGCCCACTGGTGCACGCCGGCAATCACGAACAGCGCCAGCGGCCGGGGCTGCACCGGCGCCACGGGCAGGCCCAGGGTGCCGCCGGCCTGGGCGCTGACCCAGGCCTGCACCCAGTTCGTGCTGGCCAGGGCCTGGCTGTTGTCGCCCGGGGGCAGCGGTGTGGCGGCGCTGACCGTGCCGCTCACGGCCAGATGGCCGGCGATGGATTGTTCGCCCGTGAAGGCATTGCCGCCGGCCAGGTTGGCCTTGGTGGCCAGGCCGGTGGCGAGCTGGCCGGCCTGGCCGGCCACGCCGTCGAAGCCCAGTTCGATGCGCTGGAACTCGTCCTTGAGGACCTGTTCGTCCACGCGCTGGCCGGGCAGCGGGTTGAAGACGCGGTGGTAGAAGGTGTTGGCCATGGGTGTTGTACTCCTTGGTGGCTGGCTCTATCGGGGCTATCGGCGGGCTATCGGTCCAGGCGCCGCGGCGTGTACACCACCGACACGCTCTGCAGGGTGTGCGGCAGCTCGTCGCGCGCGGTGCTCACGATGTTCAGGCTCAGGTCGGTGCCCACGCCGTCCAGCCGCACCTTGGAGAGCGTGTTGGCGGGCACGCTGTAGTAGCTCTGGCCGTAGTTGCTCACGCTGTAGTAGGCACCGCCGGCGTTCTGCAGCACGCCCACCACGTCGGTCAGGCCCACCTCGGGCTTGCCCAGGCTGTACTCGCCCTGCACCAGCAGGCGGCAGGCGCTGCGGTTCTTGCTCTCCAGGTCCACGCGGCGAAAGCGTTTTTTCTCCATCGGGCTTTTGGTGTGGTTGAAGGCCAGGCGCAGGTAGGCCTGGATCTGCGCTCCATCGAAGCTGCGGCCCCGATCGGCCTCGTAGACGAAACCGTCGTCGCTGCCGAAGAAGTTGCGGTGCTCGCCACCCACTACCGCGTCGCAGGTGCAGCGCACCGTGCGGCCGTAGTCGATGGGCATGAAGGCCAGCGCGCTGCCGCCATCCGCCGTGGGGATGGGCGTGACGCTCAGGCTCTCGCCCGTGGCGAAGAACAGGCGCATGCGCTTGTCGGCCCGGTTGACCACCGAGGCCGTGACCTGCCGCGCCTTGAGCAACCGCTGGATGCGCGAGGACAGCGGCAGCCGCTCGAAGTTGCCGAAGGCCTGCGTGGCGCTGACCACGGCCACGCCCAGGGTGTCGAACACCAGCACGCGCCCCAGGTTCTGCACGCTGCCGCGCTGGGCGCCCACGTCGTCGGCAAAGTTCACGAAGCGCCAGTCCGCGCTGCTGCTGCCGTACAGCACCCAGGTGCGCTCGGCGGCAAACACCATGAGCGCGCCGCCCTCGGCGTCCGACGGCAGCACCTGGAAGCCCGTGACCACGTCGCCCGCCGCAATCTCGGCGGCGCCCACCACGGCGGACCAGCGGCAGGGGTCGCCCACGGCGCTGTGCTGCACCGAGCCCTCGAAGCTGAAGAACAAATGGTTCTTGTGCGCCACGCAATGCACCGGCTTGTCCACCGCCATGCCGGTGGCCAGGGGCACCAGCACCTCGCCGTCGAACTCGAAGCCGCGGTTCACGCCATCGGCGCCGTAGATGCGCTGCTGCCCGGCCCGGCCGTTGAAGTTGTACACCACGGCGTCGAGCCGGCCGCCGGGCAGCAGGGTGATGGCCGCCTCGGCACCACCGGCCACCGCCGTCACCCCGGCCGTGAAGGCCCCCGCGGTGAACGGCCCGCCCGAGGGCGCGGTGACGATGAAGCGCCCCCGGGCCGTGCCGGCCTGCCAGGTGCCCGACTCCACCACCACGCGCTTGACCAGGGCCGACACGGCCCCCTTGGTGATGTTGGCACCCACCGCCGGCTCCACGCCGCTGCCACTGGTAAACGCCAGCTCGTAGCAGGGGAACACCAGTGCCCAGCCGGTGGCCGAGCCCTTGTAGATGCTGCAGGCGGTGGCCGCCACGTTGTCGCGCCAGGCGTAGACCGTGCCGTTCAATACGGCGATGCCCCGGATCGGCCCCGCCCCCGGCACGGCGCCAATGGCCGCGCGGTAGTGGTCGGCAGCCATTGCCGCAAAGGCGTTGTCGTCGAAGCCATCGATGTCCGAAGCATCGCCATCGAACACACCCACCGGGTTGCCCGCCACCGTGAGCGCCTCGCCCACGGCGAACACCCCCGTGAGCTTGGTCACCACCATCTGCGCCGCACTGCGCAGCAACAGCACCAGTGCCGTGGCGCCCGAGGTGGCGCCCACCACCGTCTGCCCCACGGCCACGCCCGTGAAGGTGGTGGCGGCGCGCAGGCACTTGTAGGCCGCATCGCTGGGCCGGGGCCGGCCGTCGAAACGCTCGTAACCGCCGATGCGCTCATAGCCTTCCAGCGCCGAGCTTTCGTA
Organism: Acidovorax sp. AC410; assembly: GCF_979253235.1. Taxonomy (NCBI): domain Bacteria; kingdom Pseudomonadati; phylum Pseudomonadota; class Betaproteobacteria; order Burkholderiales; family Comamonadaceae; genus Acidovorax; species Acidovorax sp. AC410. The sequence continues at coordinate 4,975,777 of NZ_CEEDCG010000001.1, read as the reverse complement.
GTTGATCGCACCCGTCACCATGCCGGGGCGCAGCGTGAGCTGCGCCGACTCTGCATCGAGCCCGCCGGCGAGCGGGAAGTACTGGGTCTTGAGCGCAGGCATGCGCACTTCGCCCTTCATGCCAAGGGCCTCGCACCGAAACCCGGGCGTGGCAGCTGCGATTGCGCCAGCGCCGAGAAGCCCATGCTGTAGTTCTGCTCGGCGCGCTGGTAGACCTCGCTGGCCGCGTCGAAGCCGCCGTACTCGCGCAGCGCGCGCCAGCCGATGAGGTTGTGAAAGCGCGCCGGCAGGGCCGGTTCATCGGCGTCGAGCACCATGTCCACCACATCCTTCACGTAGGCTGCGCGCACCATGTGCGCCGCGTCGGGCGTGGGCCCTACCAGCAGCTCGCCACCGGGTGCCATGCTCCAGTGCTGCAGCGCGCCCGGCACGTGCGTGCCGGTCAGAAAGCGCTGGCGAAACGCCTCGTAGTCGAGCCAGGCCAGCGCATGCTCGCTCACCTGCCCGTCGGCCACGCGCCAGGCGCTGGGGCGGTAGCCGTCGGCCGCAGGCTTCCAGGCGGCAAAGTCGGCCAGGGCAAAGCCCGGAGCCGCCGCCTCGGGCACCATCAGCATCGCGCCTGCGGCCACCTGGCCCAGCGCCTCGCCGCGGCGAAACAGCCAGGACTCGTGCGCCAGCGCGATGTCGCGCCAGGCCCAGTTCACCCACTCGAACACGCGGGCATCGTCGCCACTGGCCGTGGTGGCCGAGGCCGGCGGGCCGCCGGACAGGCCGCTCTCGCGCTTGACGGCCCGGGCCAGTTGCAAAAAGTTCATGGTGCGCGCCCTCCCCGCTCAGCTTTTGCGTTGCAAGGGGAAGCGGGGCTTTTCGACCCAGCGCATCCTGTCGATGTTCTCGGGCTCTTCGGGGTCGGCCTCGCGCACCGTGTAGGCCAGGCCTTCGATGTGGTCGGCCATCTCCACCGGCACGCGCACCCAGCGCTCGCGCTGGATCTGGATTTGGTAGTTGTTGAGCCCGAAGAACGGCTGCTGCGGCTCGTGCAGCTCGCCCTTGAAGAGCTTGATCTCGCAGGTCTGTCCCGAGAAGCCGTGCTGCTGCACGGCCACGTCGATGTCGGTGTCGGTGCCTGCGGTGGGTTCGGCCAATGCGGCGGCCTTGGGTTGTGCTTTTGCCATGGGGGTGTTCCTTCAAAGGAAGGGGCCGGCGGCTTGCAGGCCCCTGGGTTGCGATGTGAAGCGAAGGTCAGGCGGACACGCCGTGCTCGATGCGCGTCATCCAGGCGTCGTTCAGGATCGCCGCGGCCGACCACATCTTGAAAGCCACATGCCCGCGCTGGCCCATGGGGTCGCTGTCGCTGGGCTTGGGGTTGACCACGATGGGTGTGAGGCCCGAGCCCGATGCCGACAGGTTCACCGTGGCATAAGCCTCCTTGCCGACGATGACCGACTGGTACACATCCACCGCCGTGCCGCCCAGCATGCCGTTCAGCGTGGCATTGCCGGCGTTGACCAGCGGCGCGTACAACGTGGACGAGACGAAGCGGATGTTCTCGAACGAGCCGATCTCGTTCTCGCACAGCGGCTTGAAGGTGCCGTAGTTCTGGATGCGCGTGTAGCCGGCCGGGAAGAACGCGGGGTTCTGCAGGTCCATCTCCACGTTGGGGTGCACGAAGCAGACGTAGCACGGCGGGATGGGCAGCGTGCCCACGCCGTCGGTGGCGTTGAGCACGGTGGTCAGCGCCCGCGCGTCCTGCGCCTTGAGCTGGCGGATGGCCCGGCGCGCCACGTTGGCCGTCATGGTCGTGTTCACCGTGTTGCGCGCCACGCCGTTGGCGTACAGCACCTGCGTGCCGGCCTTGATGGTGTTGTACAGGATCAGCTCCTGCGTCTGGCCCGCGGTTTCGCCCAGCGATGCGCTCAGTTCGCTGAGCACCGGGTCTTCGTGCGTGTCGGCGATCACGTCGGTGATCTGCACGCGCTGGCCATACTGCTCCAGGTTGGCCGACACGTCGGTGCTGGTGATGTTGCCCTGCACGGGCGTCACGCCCTCGGTCAGCGGCGTGGTGGTGGGCGCCAGGCGGCCATAGCGGCGCCACTTGACCACCTTGGTCTTGCCCTTGGGCACGGCAGTCACCACGGCAAACTTGGCCATGTTCAGGGAGGGCTGGGCGCGCTCCAGCATCTTGTCCACCGCATAGGCGGCGGTACGGGGGGTGATGTCACCGTAAACGGTCATATCGATTGCTCCTCATCGGGAAAATTGGGTGTGGGTGTCCGTGCGCTGCAGGTGGCCGCAGCGCCGTCTATGGAGCGCGTGGGGGCGCCGGGCCTTGCGTCAGCCGGCGCGCGTCAGGCGCTGGCGCCGAAAGAAGTCCAGCGACGCCTCGAAGTCGTCCTCAGGGGGTAGCCCGCCCTTGGCGCCGCTGGCGCGCGAAGGCAGGCCCGCCGCCGACTGCAGCCGCGCGGCATTGGCGCTCGCGCGCTGGGCGGCCGGCTGCTGGGGGTAGTGGGCAATGGGCGCACGGCCTGCGCGGCGCAGGTGCGCGTCGTAGGCGTCCATCACCGCGATGGCCTCGCCCGGGTCCTGCCCCTGGTAGAAGGCCGCCTGAATGGGCTGCGGCTGGGTGTGGATCCAGGCGCTGAAGTCCGTGCTGCGCACCACCTCCACCGCATTCGGGTAGGTGGATTGGAAGGTCTGCATCGCGGCCTCGTAGGCGGCGCTGCGTTGCTCCTGCGCGCGCTGCTCCTGCTCGGCGCGCAGGCCGTGCAGCGGCTCGACCATGCGGGCGGCGGTCTGCTCGGCCACCGTCGCGGCCTGCGCATCCACGGCCTGCAGGGCCTGCTGCACGGCGCCCACCAGCCCATGCAGCTCGGGGAACTGCTGCACCTTCTGGGACAGCTCGGCCAGCCGGGCTGCGGCGGCGGATCCATCCGCGGCAGCGCCCGGCGCGGCCTTGCCGCTGCCCTTGAGCTGGGTGTTCTCCTGCAGCAGGCGGTCGCGCTCGGCCCGCGCCTGGTTCAGGTAGCGGTTGAGCTGGCCCACGCGGCCCATCTCGCTGCGCGCCTTGTGCAGCTCTTCCTGCGTGCGGCGCAGCAGCTCGGCGGGGTCGGGGTTGCCGGCCCTTTCGGTGTGCTGCGCGGCGCTGGATGCAGGTGCGCGCGCACGGGTCTGCGCTGCATCGGTGCCTGTGGCTTCGGCGCCCATCGCCGCTGCTGCGGGCGTGCCCCCGTCGGGGCCTGCCGGCATGGCGGCGGTGAGCACCTGCACCTGGGCATCACCACCCGTTTCCACACGCTCCTGGCGCAGCGCATCCAGCGCCTGTGCCATCTGGTCCTCGGCATCCATTGCGCTGGCGGCGCCCTCGCCGGGTTCCAGGCTGGCGGCGGAGGTGGAGTGGTTGCTGTTGCTGTTGCTGCTGTCGGTGGCGTTCATGGTGCGGTCTATCCTTCTTCGGCATGGCCCGCGCGGGCCAGAGGCAGTGGTGGTTGCTGACACCGGGCACATCGCCCGTGAAAGCAATGTCCGCGAAGAGGCGACCGCGCTGAAGGGGTGGCATATATGCCGCCGTTTCAAAGGCCCGCCAAGTCGAGAGGAGTGATGAGGATGGTGGTGTTTCACGGCACGCCAAGCGAAAAAAAAGCCCGCACTCGGCGGGCTTGATTTATCGGATTCCCATCAGATGTCGGGAAAATTCTGGCTGACGAAAGACTCCACAAAGGCGAGCGCATCGGGCTGCAGCCGGTCGATCTGGCATACCTCCTGGTAGCTCCTCCAGAACATCTGCACCCGATCGGTCACGCCCGGTGGAAAATCCATCTGCCTGGCCACGATCTCCTGCCACGACCCCTGATCGCGGTACACTGCGGCCAGTCGCGGCTGCATGGCAACCAACGCAGCGTTCTGTGCCTCTCCCAACTGGCCGATCACGTCCAGAAAATAGCTGTCCAGCAGCCTCAGAAAGGGCTTGCCTGCGTAGCGATCCATCTCAATCCTCCTTGGGTTTATCGGGGTTCAGCTCTGTCGTGAGCGGAGCCTTGTTTTTACTATCTTTCCGGCAAAGCCTGGCCATTGACTGGCCCTTCTCCACGGTTTTTCGGCTTTTTCTTTTTGTTGGCTGGCGCGCCCGCAGGGATTGCCCATTCCGAATAGCCACCCCGAGCTCCATCGTCGGGGTGAAGAGCTCGCCAAAATGGCGAGCCAGGGGTGTGTTGCTCCTGAGGGACCAAGCGCATCACACCGGCCTCGCCATGAGCAGCCGACCTGGAGGCATGCTCCCACACCCAACCCGCAGGAGTTTTGCGCCCCCCCGTCGATGACACTGCACCCATCACACCCGGGATCAGCCGCTCCATCATCTGTGCAAACTCAGGATCGAGAACAAAGGCGCCATCAAGGGCCGCATTGGCGCGATTGAAATGCACCGCCCGGCTTCTTCCAAAGTCCTCCAGCTTCAACTTCATCTCGAAAGCTACCGTGTAGGCGTGGGAAGCCCAGGGCAATCCGTCAGCCCCCATCTTGGGCCACAACGCCTTGCGAGAATCGGCTTGCGCCTCACCGCTTTCAATCGATGGGCCTGTTCTATCGCCCACATCCGGCATCGCGAGATCTTCCGATCCAGCATACGCACCAGCCATGCCGGACTGCATGGATTCCGCCACCTGCGCGCCAAGGGGCGCAGCCCTTTCCGCAAAGGCGGGTAATGGGACGTCTTGTTCCTGAGCCAGCACTTTCTTTGCACGCGACGCGCTGCGTGGTGCCACATGCAGCTGGTTGCCAGGCATCTCGAGAAGATCGCCTTCGGGGATTCCAGCCTTTCTCAGCCGTGCCAATGCCGACTGCCCGTTGCTCACCACCGACAGGGTCCCTTCGCTGAGCAACTTCATGCGCGTTGGCAACGCCGGTGCAGCACCGTCGGCGCCGCCCAACGGATCGAAGGAGCGTTCGGCCGGCTCAGACACCTCTTGCCTGCTGGCAAGAAGCTTCCCAGGCAACAACGACAAAACCTCCTGCGCTCGCCTCGCGCTGCCTGGCTCCACCATCACCCCGCCTGGACTTGCAAAGATATCCGAGAGCGCTATTCCCGCCTGCTGAAGTGCTTCACCTACGAGGACGGGGTCCCCCCGCACGGCCAAGGTACCGCTGTCCAGCACCTCCATCCGGGATATGGCGGCCATTGCAGACGGCGAGTCTTGCGCGCCCCGCTCCCGTTGCACCAAATCCGCCTGCACAGGCGTAGACTTCATGGCGCTCGCTGTCGCAGCCTGCGGCGCCTCGAAGGGCAGATCGTCGGTACGTGGCCAGCCTGCCTCACGACCTTGTGCTTCATTGGGACCACCGTGCCGACTGCGGCCATGGCCACCCAACTCCTTCGGTCCTGCCGAACTCTCACGCTCGGGGGCAGGCAGGTGCGGCGATGGCTGATACGGCGTCTCGGGCGGAATATCACCTCCGGGAACATCGTCTGCAGAAACGGACGCCACAGCATCGACACTCCCGGGGCGCCTTCGCCCCCTGGCGCCCGACGCAATGCCGAACAGTGCGCCTGCAGCAGCTTCGTCGAGGTACTGAGCCACCTGGCCCTGGCCATACGGATCACGGCCGGCCCCCCACTCCTCGGGCACACGCTGCACAGCCTCGGTACCGCCCTGCACGGCCATCTGGGTGCCCATGGACTTGCCCAGGCGCTCCAGTGCATTCCCCTTGAAGGTCTTGGCGGTCAAGGCATCCAGGCCGATCCTGTTCGCGAGCGTGTCGATGGCCGTGGAGACCGTGGCACCGGTCAGCATCGTTGGCAGGTCGAGCAGCTTGCCAGTCCTGCGCGCCTCCTCGGCCGCATCGGCGTAGACAGAGCCAAAGGTCTGCATCGTGCTGTTCAAGGCAATGCCAACAACCTCTCCCAGGGCCTTCTTGCCCACCGTGTTGGCAATCAGGCCGCCCATGCCGGCCGAGAGAATGGTGGTTGCCGCCTGAAAGCCCGCGTAGCCGCTGTTTTCCAACGCCCACTCCAACGCATCGCCTGTGCTGCGAATACCGGTGAAGGTCGGCGCAAGGCTGATGTTGTTGACGCCGCGCATGGTCTCCCGGTAGCCCTCCAGACCCCAATCCCGCAGATCCTCGCTACCGGTCAATTCACCCGCCAGGCCGGCCGCGCCCATGGCGGTGGCATAGAGCCCACCCGCCCCCTGCGCCAGCCCTCGTATGACGGACGGTATCTCCTGCGCTGCGGCGCGCTGGCGGGCATCGGCGCGCAAGGCACGCATTTCCTTTTCTTCGGCGGCCACGCGCTCGCGCTCAGAATTGGGGCTGTAGCGCTGCACGATGCGCTCGCCTGTCACGGCGTCGGGGCGCGCCTTTTGCGTCCGCGCATTCAGGCGCTGTTCCAGATTGGCGTCGAAGCGCGCGTTGCCAGCGGCATCGGCAGCCGCATAGCCCAGCGCCATGTACTGCGCCTCCCGGTCCGCAGGCTTGTGCTCGATGGCAGGCTGGGACAGGTTGAACTGCGCCAGCGCGCGCAGCCTCTCACGGCTGGCAGGGTTGATCTCCACAAGCCGCTGCACCTCCTGCTCCAGCGCCAGTTCGCGCTGGCCAGCGTCGGTATCAAGCCGCATGCCTGAAGCAGCCCCCCGCCCTCCACCGGCGCCGCGCCAGGCGTGGGCCGACGTGATGACCTGCTGCTCGGACATATCCTCCTGGTCATCGGCAGCGCCAGGCCAGGCCAGCTGGAAAAGGTTCATCGGCGGCCCTTCGGCGGGAACAAGTGGATCGGATCGCCACTGTCTGCCCAGGCCGGCCGGCCGCACAGGGTCCGCATATATGCGCGGGCAAGGCCTCCATTACCCCAAGGAAACAGCAAAAAAAAGCCCGCACAGGGCGGGCTACTTGAGGGCGGAGGTCACAAACGGCTGGGCATCACCACAGCACCCCGATCAGCGCAAACGCCCCGCCCAGCACGAACATGGTCTGGAACAGCATGCTGCGCAGCTTTTCGTCCGCGCTTTCGCCGGACCACGACTCCACGCCCGTGAGCTGGATCACCGAGCCCCAGGTGGCGAAGATGGCGCCCAGGGCGGCCAGGACCTTGCCCATGTCGTCCGGAAAGACCAGCTCCAGTGGCCGGCCCAGGCCCGAGTACATGATGACCAGCAGCATGAACACCCCCACGATGGCCAGGCCCGAGCGCCAGAACTGGGTGCGCGTGCGCAGCAGGCGCGCGAGCGATGCCTGGCGCATGGCCTCCAGCTCGGTGCCGGTGCTCCATGCGCCCGCGTTGTAGCGCGCCAGCTGGTCTGCGGGCTGGATGATGATGGCCAGGTCATGCGCGGCCGCCATGTTGGCGAAGCGCTGGCGGCTGAACAGAAACGCCCACAACGTCGGAAAGGTACTGAGACGCTTGGGCACCACGGGGGGCACCGGGGACGGCATGCTAGGTTTCCGCCCTCTTTCGCGCTGGCAGCATTCCATCCGCTGCGCCCTGCGAGAGCACTGTGCAACGGTCTGAGGGATGGAAAATGCAAACTTCTGCCATCCCCGGATCATAGGGGCAGGTGGGGCTGGCGCAATCAATCAATGACCCGCACGGTCCCGGTCGCGACCCGAGGCACCTTTGCCATGGGGTTGGCAGGCAGTGGCGCCATCAGCCCGCGTTGATCCACAGCATGGGGTCGAGCTGCCGCTCGATGGGTTCGCCCACCCCCATGCGCAGCGACAACCGGCGCAGGCGCGCGTTCTCCTGCAGACTCTTGCGGGTCAGCCCGAACACATTCACCCCCACAAAGCCAAAGGGCGGCAGGAAGTAGTGGTCGGCCAGAAAACCCTCGTGGGCAAAGCCGAAGTTCCTGGTGAAATCGCGCGCATGGCCGTTGTCCTCGTAGACATACGAGGTCAGCTTGTTGAGCTTGGCGACCGAAAAGGCAAAGCGCAGCACCAGCAGGCTGGCGGCCAGCACGGTGCTGGCAGGCACCTCGCCGGGAAAGCCCAGCGAGACCTCGGCGCGGGCGTTGTCTCGGCTGTAGCCGGACAGCGAGGCCAGGCCCACGGGGTGCTGGCTGCGGCCGTCCCGCACCGTCCAGTGGATGCTGCCCGCATCCTCGAAGTGCGACAGGCAGGCATTGCCCAGCGCGCGCTCCAGATCACCGCGCCAGGGCTGCTGCCGGTTGTAGAGGGTGGTGAAGGCGCTTTGCCCGAACGATGCGCGAAAGAACGCGGCATCGCCCGCAGCCGACCTGGCCAGGATGGCATGGCGCGACACCTGGGGCGCCCACCAGGGCTCGGCATAGCGCTGGCCATACTGGATCCAGCCGGGCAGTTGTGCCTGGTCCAGGCGGCCATGGTTGTCAGAGAGAAACTGGCGCAGCAGGTGCCGCGCGCCTGCAGGCCCCTGCTGCCGCAGCGCCGCCTCCAGCGCTGCAAGCAGCTGCCGGCCTGCATCGTCCGCGGGGAGTGTGCTGGAAGGTGCCTGCATCGGTGCCGGCCCGGATCAGAGGCCCAACGCCAACCCCGTGCTGGCGTACTGCGGCAGGTTGGCAACCGTGCCCACCAGCTCCAGCTGCGCCACGCCGGCCAGCATCGTGGCCTGGGTGTAAGCACCGCTGGTGATCAGCGCCTCGAAGATGGCCACGGTGGCACTGTCGGCGGTGATCCCGGTGACTGCCTTGAACAGCGTGGCGACGAACTGCGCGTTCGACGTGCCGCCGGCCAGCCCGGCCATGTAGCCCGAATCGATGAGGTAGGAGCTCACATCGGCCACCGAGAAGCCGCTGTCGAACAGGGGCAGCAGGGTCTTGGCCAGCAGGTCGGCATCCTTGAGCCCGGCGCTGCCCTTGAGCGTGTAGGCCAGCAGTGCCGCCATGTTGCCGGAAGTGCCGGGTTCCAGGTCGAGCACCACGTACTTGTCCTTGAGCTGGAGGCGGCCCACGTTGCTCAGCGACGTGGTCTCCGTGCCGGTCACCACCTCGGCGCCTGTGGCGCCCTGCTTGGTGATCCTGGCGTTGCCCGAAGCCGTGTCGACGAACACAGTGTCGATGCCGGCCCCGCCGTTCACAGAGTTCTTGCCTTTGCCAGCAACGATCAGGTCATTGCCGGCACCGGCAACCACGGTGTCATCGCCCTTACCCGCAAAGATCGCGTCGGCTGCCGCCGTGCCGGCCAGGGCATTGTTGGCATCCGTTCCCTTGGTCTGCGGGGCATTGAGCAAGGCCAGCTGCGATGCAGAAACGAGCTTGTCGCCAAACTGGTAGAACTCGAAGTTCGAGGTCACGTCCGTGCCATCGGCACCGCCAGCGTTGTGCACCACCTTGATGGTATTGCTGACCGGGTCCACCGTCACGGCATAGGCCGTGTAGGCGCCAGCGTACTGCGCCGTGTCGATACCCGCGCCGCCGTCCAGCGTGTCGTTGCCCGCACCGCCGAGCACGAAGTCATTGCCCAGGCCGGCGCTCACGGTGTCGTTGCCATTGCCGGCCGCAATATGGTCCATGCCGTTGCCGCCCTTGAGGGTGTCGGCACCGTCCGTGCCGTTGACGGCGTTGGCGGCCGGCGAAGTCGGCTCGGGGCGTGGCGCGGGTGCCATCAGCACGGCGGGCAAGATCACCGAAGCGGCTGCCGGTGCGGGTGCCGGGGCTGGGGCCGGCGCGGGTGCAGGCGCCGGTGCGGAGGGATTCACGTCCTCATAGACCGACAAACTGGTGTAGGTGTGGTAGACGCCCTTGTTCCACTTGGGTTCCACATAGAACACACCCGAATACGGAGGCCGCCAGTCCCAGATGACGTCACTGGACGAGGTGGCCGAGGAATCGGGGTCCTCGCTTTCAAGGTTGGTGGCGATGACGTGCCCGTCCTTGTCGTAAATCCTCAAGCCGGTCGGATCAAAGAAGGACGTGCTGAAGATGTCGTAGACCGAGCTTTCCTTCGCAGTGAACTTGTAGACGTTGGGTATGCGAAAGTCGCCGTCGTCCGAAGCCTTGGCCTGGTAGTCCCACGGGGTATAGCTGAAGGACGGCACATACACGCTGAAGCTCAGCACAGGAGCTGCCTCCATGAGGCTTTGCGGGATATCCGGGTAGAGAATCGAATTGGAGTACAAGGACATTTCAGAAATCGCTTTCAAAAAATTAGGGCTTGCGGCGCATCGCAGGGGCGTGGGCCCCGACCACCTTGCCGGGCAGACGCGCGACGGATCCCTTGCGCCCACGCGGCATACAACTCACCTCGCCAGCAGCTTCGCCTTGAGGCCCTGAAACTCCTGCTCGGTGATGGTGCCATCGGCCCGGAGCCTGGCGAGCTTTTGCAGCTCATCGGCCACCAGGGCCGGGGTGGCAGGGGCCGTAGCGGGGGCAGGCACGGCGGCAGGCGCGGCGGAAGGCGTGGGTAGCGCCGCCGCCGGCGCACCCACCCGGCGGTACTTGTCGGCCTCCACGCTGGCCTTGGCCACCAGGTCGTTCACCGTCTGCGCATCGACTTCGATCAGGGTGGGGTTGGCGCCCAGGCCCGACAGCTGTATCCGCAGGGGCTGCATGCGGGCCCGCTCCACGGCGGCGGGCGTGAGGTCGATGAAAATTTCTTCCGCGTAGGAGCAGCCGTTGCGGCACGACACCACCCGTGCGGCGAGGCGCCCGAGCTTGAGGCCCTCGCCCGCGTCCGTCTGCGCCACGGACAGCGCCTTCCAGGAGCTGGCGCGGTAGATCTCGTAGTGGTTCACGTAGAAGTCGACGTCGCCCGTGGCCTTGCTCACCAGGGCCGACAGCGTCCAGCGCCGCAGATCCATCGGGCCGGCCTCCTGGCTGACCGGCGTTGCCTCGATCTTGGCAAAGCGGTAGAAATCACCGGTGCCCGGCTGCAGAGCGCCTCGCTTCTTGGCCGCAGCGTCCTTGGTGGTGCCGCTTTGCGCGGGCAGGGGCGGCGCAGGCGTGTCGGAAAACACGCCCCGGTTCATGGCCTCCATGTTCGTAGCCTGCTGGGCAAAGGCCGCAGCGGCGCACAGCGCCATGGTGGCCATGGCCAGATTTCTCGCAAGTCCCTGCATTGCTCTCCCTCTCATCGGTATGGTGTGTGCCTGGCCCACTGCGCGCCCAAGCCGCGTGATCATAGAACCTGCCTACAGCAACGCCACAGATGCGGCGGCGGATGACACAGGGGCCAAAAAGGACAAAAGCCGCGCCTTTTGCACCATCTCCACTGAACGGCCCCTTCTGCAGCTTTGCAGCTTTGCAGCTCTGCTGCGTTCAACTGCACGCTGGCCTGTTTGCACCAGCTCGGCAAAGCGGGGCCGTGCGATCATCGGCGGACTCCGCTCCCACCACCATCTGCCCATGACCACCACCTCCGCCACCCCCGAACAATGCGCCGCACTGCGCACCGCCCTGCTGGCGCTGCACCGCCACCTGATCGAGCTGGAGCGGCGCGACTATGAAAAGGTCCACGGCCGCCAGTCGGCCGGCGAGTTCCTGCAGGTCATGGCCTATGCCGAGTCCATGCGCTGGCTGGAGCCGCTGAGCCGCCTGATCGTGATGCTCGACGAGGCCCTGGAGCCCGACAACGCCGACGCCGCCGAGGCGCCCCACATCGTGGCAGGCCGCGTGCGCGAGATGCTCAAGCTCGAGCATTCGGCCGAGGCGGATTTCTCGGCGCACTACCAGCGGCACTTCCATACGTCGCCCGAGCTGGCGATGGCGCATGCGGCGGTGATCAAGGCGCTGGGCTGAATCGTGTGGGGCCGGACCCAGCCAGTTTTCAGCGGTTGATTGACTGAAACAGGCATCCCTGATGGCAAGATCCGACCGTGGATCTTTGGCACAGGACTATGAGGAATACTCAGTATGCAAATCACCCAAGAAGAAGAAAAGATGGTTGCTCATTTGCGCAGCCAACATACCAATTGGCGCTTTACGCGCGTTGTCATTCTGCTTTTCTCCCTTGGATTGATCACCTACACCATTTGGCAGTATTGGTCGGGGCTGTCGGTGGCGGTGCTGTGGCCCGCCATGTTCATTTCTTGTTACGGCCTCTCGTACACCTTGGGAAGCTGGTCTGGTCGGCCGGAGATTTCCCTTCTGCTAAAGCTTGTTGAAGATCGGCAGGAAGCTGGAAAACATTGACCCCAGCTGGGTGACTTCCCCTCTCCGAGCACTCCTGCTGTCACCTGATGTGCATCACTCGTCCGGCTGCACCAGATTGATCAGATTACCGCAGGTATCCTCCAGCAGCACCATCGTGATCGGCCCCGCGCGCATCGGCTCGCTACGAAACTGCACGCCATTGGCCTTGAGCCGCGCGTAGTCGCCCGCCAGGTCCTTGGTGATAAAGGCCGTGGCCGGGATGCCCGCCTCGAACAGCGCACGCTGGTACACGGCCGAGGGCGGAAACGCCATGGGTTCAAGCACCAGCTCAACGCCCTCGACCCCGTCGGGCGAGTGGACGGTGAGCCAGCGGAACGTGCCCATGGGGATGTCCTTGTCCTTCACGAACCCAAGCTGGGTCGTATAGAACTTCAGGGCCTTTTCCTGGTCGTCCACGAGGACGCTGGCGAGTTTGATCTGCATGGTGGTCAGCTCCTCAAAGCGGTTTGCGCGCTACTGCATTGAGCAGGGTTTCCTCGCGCTCCTTGGGCACGCCAAAGCCCATCCATTCCAGGGCGCCCAGGTCTTTGCGGCTCCACCACAGGTAGGGCATGCTGATGTGCTCGGGCTTCACCTCGAAACCGGCTTCGCCCAGCATCGCCAAAAACTCTGGCGCGCTGCGCTGCACATGCATGGGGTGGCGAAACAGCAGCCGGATGGCCAGGCTGTGGATGTACGCGCGGGTGCTCTCGGCCAGCAGCAGGTGGCCGCCCGGCTTGAGCACACGAAAGATCTCGGCCAGCGCGGCCTGCTGGTCCACGATGTGGTGCAGGGTCTGGTGGCACAGCACCAGGTCCACCGATGCGTCGGGCAGCGGGATGTGCTCGGCATGCGCGTGGTGCAGCGTGACGGGGGGGCTGACCGTCTGGCGCATCGCTGCGCTGCGCGCGGCAAAGTCCGGCTCGGGATCGAGGGCATGGATCTGGCTGGGGCGAAAGCGCTCCGCCAGCTCCGGGATGGAGTGGCCCAGGCCGGTACCGATGTCCAGCACCGCACCGCCCTTGGGCAGGTCGGGTGCCAGGCGCTGCAGGTCGTTGAGGGCGCGCTGCAGCACATGCACGCGCCAGGTCGCGGTAGACAGGAACCACAGGCCGAAGCGGGTCTCGGGGACGAAGGCGGGTGACGCTGTAGCGGCCGGAGGGGACGAAAGAGAAGGCATGGATGGGCTTTGGCGCAGGGCCTGTGCGATGTTCTGGTGGGCGAGCCGGAGGACAGTTGTCACATCGGGCGGCTTTTCTCCAATAGATGATAGGTCAAGAGAAGGCCCAGCCCCCTATCCCCTGGTTCATGGAACGGTAACAGGCGCCTCCACCCAGGCAATGCACCGTTGCACTACAATCATTTGAATTCAAATGATTGTGGTAAAATCGTTATCCATGAAAGAAGCCCTGACCGATCCACGCCACCGCATCGGCATCCGCCTGGTGGGCCTGGCACGCCGCTGGCGCCAGGCGCTGGACGCTCGGCTGTCCGCCAGCGGCCTGAGCGATGCCACCTGGGCGCCGCTGATGCACCTGCACGAACTGGGCAGCGACAACGATGTATCGCAGAGCGCGCTGGCGGCGGCCGTGGGGCTTGATGGTTCCAGCCTGGTGCGGCTGCTCGACATCCTGGTGGAGCGCGGGCTGATCGAGCGCCGCCCCCACCCCGAGGACCGTCGCGTGAAGCTGGTGCACCTGACGCCCGCCGGCCGGCGCACCGTGGCCGCCCTGCGCAAGCAACTGCAGGCCATCGAGTCGGAGCTGCTGGCCGACATTGGCGAGCAGGACGCGCAGACCCTGCTGCGCGCCTTCGAGCGCATCGAGGCACGCATCGCCGCCCTTCCATGAACTGGCGCCAGCAACCCATGCAGCACACAGCCACCCCGTCCTCTTCTTCCGCAAGCTCGCACCTGGCCAGCTTCCTGCGGCTGCTGGCACCCGCGCGCCTGCGCGAGAGCTGTGCCATCACGCCCCTGCCCTCGCTGCGCAATGCCGCCGTGGTGGGCCTGCAGACCGGGCTGGCGGTGCTGATCGCAGCGGCGGCCACGCACCTGTCGCCATGGGCGCCCATGGTGGGCTATGCGGCACTGGGCGCGCTGGCGGCGCTGCTCGGGCGCTTTGCACCCGTGGGCCAGCGCATGCCTGCCGTGCTGCTGGCGGGCGCGCTGCTCGTCGGCGCGGTCGCGCTGATGTCCCTGTTGGGCCTGGCAGGTGCAACGCCGGCCGCCCTGCTGCTGTGCCTGGGCCTGCTGGCCGGCGCAGTCTCGTGGTTGGCCGGCCGCTGGCGCCTGGGCCCGCCGGGCGCGGTGATCTTTGTCTTTGCGGGCTGCGCAGCCATGGTGCCGGTGGATGGCTGGCAGGCAGCTGGCGCCCGCGTGCTCTTCACCCTGGCCGGTGTCGCCACGGCCCTTGCCGTCTGCCGCGCCACCGACCGGTTGCGCTCCGCCCCCGCAGCGCCGCCTGCCGCACCCGCGCTGCAGGCGCCATGGCTGGCCTTTGCCCGCATCGCCCTGTGCACTGCCAGCGCCGGCCTGCTGGCCCTGGCCGCCGGCTGGCAGCACCCCGCCTGGGCCGCCATCGGCGCCATGGCCGTGCTGCAGGGCGGCCCCCTGCATGCCGCCATGCACCGCGCGGTGCAACGCACCCTCGGCACCCTGGCCGGCGCAGCCCTGGCCTGGCTGATCCTGGCCCAGCACCCCTCGTTCTGGCCGCTGCTGCTGGCCGTGATCGTGCTGCAGCTGGCCACCGAGGTGGTGATCGGGGCCAACTATGCGCTGGGCCAGGTCTTCGTCACGCCCATGGCCCTGCTCATGACCTCGCTGGCAGCGCCCGCGGCAGCCACCGGCATGCCCTTAGCGCGCATGCTCGACACCGTGCTCGGCGCGCTGGTGGGCATGGCGTTTGCGGTGGTGTTCTCGACGCTGGAGGACAGGGTGCAGCTGGCGCAACACCATGAGAACGCGCGGACATAGAAGCGCGCCCTCAGATCAGTTGGCACCACCCGCTACATAGGCGCGCAGGGCTTCTGTGAATTCAAGGTCCGGGCAGGCATGGCCGCCTTCATCGGCGCGCAAGATTCTCGCGTGCGGCGCCATGGCCCAAGCCTGCCGCAACAGCTCCAGCAAGGCCTGCAGCGTCTGCTCGTTCCAGTCCGGCCCCATGCGATAGTCCATCGAGAGACCACCGGACTCCACACTCACCGTGAGCGGCGGCAGCTCCACGTCCCCCACTCGCAGGCCGGCAAGGCAGTGCCGAAAACTGTCGACCCTGCCCTGCACGAAGTCCCTTGCAGGATGGGGCACATCGCGCACCAGAACATCCTGTTGCAGGTCGATGTGCCACAGCGTTGAATCGCCAGCTCCCGAGCACTGACCCCTGAGCCATTCGTACACCGTGACGATCTGCTCTGGCGACAGATCCTCAACGAAGATGTCTGGCAGCGAGCCGTCGTCCACCTCAAAAAGATGCCGCAGGATCGGCCACCATGGCGTGGTCATATCATGGCCTTGGCTTGCCCGGCGCAACAAACCGTGCGACAGCATCCACCACCCCTGGCGCCAGCGGCTGGCCCGGGTTGGCATAGGTCGCCATGTTCGCCGCCGGGTCGTCTGTCACCACGGCCTTGAGCACGTGGTTGGTATCGGGCAGCAGCACCAGTTGGGCAGCGGGCTTGGCCTGGGCCAGCAGGCGCGCATCCTGCACGCCCACCTGCAGGTCGCGCTCGCCCTGCAGCACCAGCACGGGCTTTTGGGTGGCGGCGATGAGCCTGGCCGGGTCTTGCGCAAAGGCGCTGATCAAAAAGCCCTGCACCGCCTCGTTGAACAAGGGCTGCAAGGCAGGGTGCAGGCTGGCCGGGTCCACACGGGCGCCGCCCTCCAGCTTGGTGATCGCAGCCAGCGCCTGGTCCAGGATGGGCGCGTTGGCAGGGTTGGCGCGCAGCTGGTCGCGCAGCACCTGGCCCAGGGGCCGGCCGGGCGCGGCCACCAGCAGCAGGCCGCAGATGCCCTGCACCTCACTGCCTCCTTGTGCAGCGGCCAGCGCAACCAGTCCGCCCTCGCTGTGGCCCAGCAGCCACACGCAGGGCACACCGGTGGTGCGGCGGATGGCGCCCACCCAGCTGTGCAGGTCGGCAGCATAGTCGGGGATGGTGACGGCATTGGCATCGGCCACGGCCTTGGCACTGCCGAACATGCCGCGCTTGTCGATGCGCACCGTGGCAATGCCCCGGGCCGCCAGGTCCTGCGCGAGCAGTTTGTAGGTGGCAGCATTCACGCCCATGGGGTTGTTGCCATCGCGGTCGGTGGGGCCCGAGCCGGGCACGATCAACACCACGGACGCGCCCGGCTTCGCAGGCGACAGCAGCGTGCCCTTGAGCGGCGCCTGCGGGCCCCGGGCTTCGATGGGCTTCTCGCGCGGGCCGGGGGCAGGCTGCGCTGCTGCGGCCAGCGCCACCAGGGCCAGGAAGAATGCTTTCATGCAGCCGAGTATTGCCGACGCGCCCCGGCCTGGGTGTTAGAAGGTGTTGCCCATGGAAAATTCACAGCCGCCAGGGCGCGCCCTGCGCGAACTGCCCCACCATCCACGCCTTGAACGCCGCCATGGCCGCCGTGCTGAACCGCCCCGAGGGCCGCACCAGGTAGATGCCCGCATGCGCGTTGAGCCCCCAGGGCTCCAGCACCGGCACCAGGTGGCCGGCCGCGATGTCGGGGCTGACCAGCCAGTCACCTGCGGCCATGATGCCCAGGCCTAGCCGGGCGGCGGCCAGCAGGGCCTCGTTGTCGTTGCTGATGAGGGTGCCCTTGATCTGTATCGCCTCGGTCACCCCGTCGCGCGTCAGGCGCCATTCGGGGTACGAGCGCAGGCCCGTGAAGCCCAGGCAATTGTGCGCCGCCAGGTCGCCCGGCACCTGTGGCGTGCCATGGCGTTGCAGGTAGGCCGGGGCTGCGCACAGGATGCGCCGGTGCTCGCACAGCCGCGTGGCCACGAGCCGACTGTCTTCGAGCTCGCCGATGCGGATGGCCGCATCGAAATGCTCGGCCACGATGTCGACGAAACGCTCGGCGTATTCCACCTCGACCACCACCTCGGGGTGGGCCATGGCAAAGCCGGCCACGACAGGGCTGAGCCAGCGTCGCCCCATCGCGGCGGGCATGGACAGCCGCAACCTGCCGCGCACCTCGCGCGAGCCCTGCGCGGCCTCCTTCTGTGCCTCGGCGATCAGCAGCGCGGCGTGGCGCACCTTCTCCACCAGGCGCACCCCATCGTCGGTAAAACGCAGCTGCCGCGTGGTGCGCTCCACCAGGCGCACGCCCAGGCGCGCCTCCAGCGAAGCCAGTCGCTTGGAGAGCACCGAGGGGTGCTTGTTCAGCACCCGCCCTGCGGCCGCGAACGAGCCCTCGGCATGCAGCGCCAGCAGCGTGGCGAGTTCATCGGCGTGTTGGCTGTCGAGCAGGTCCATGGGGCAATCACAATGCAGTCACAGGGACTGTACGCCATGGGCCCTGCCCTCCTCGTTCAGGGGACCAGGACAATCGCCCCTTGCGATCTACCCTGCTCCAGCTCCGCATGCGCCGCAGCCACCTCGGCCAGCGGGTAGTGGCGCCAGACCTGCGGTCGGATGATCCCGGCCGTGACCGCATCGAGCACGTCACGCGCCCGCTCCTGGTACTCGGCCGCCGTCGCCGTGTGGGCCGCCAGCGATGGGCGGGTGGCGAACAGCGAGCCCTTGGCATTGAGCGTGGCCATGTCGATGGGTGCGGGCGCACCCGACAGCGCGCCAAACGACACCAGCAGCCCGCGCGGGCGCAGGCTGTCGAGCGAGGCCTCCAGCGTCACGCGGCCAATGGGGTCGTACACCACGTCGGCCTTGTGGCCCTGCGTGGCCTCCTTCACCTGGCCGGCCAGCGTGGCGGCATCGAACACGAACACCTCGTTGCACCCCGCGGCCCGCGCGCGCTCCACGCTCTCGGCCTTGGACACCACGCCGATGACAAAGGCACCCAGGTGCCGCGCCCACGGCACCATGATCTGCCCCAGCGCCCCCGCTGCGCCGTAGACGACGATGCGCGTGCCCTGCCCCACTGCGTACGTCGCCTTGAGCAGGTACTGCGCCGTGATGCCCTTGAACAGTACCGCAGCCGCATCGTCAAAGGCCACCGAGTCGGGCAGCTTCACCAGCCGCTCGGCCGGGAACAGCCGCGCACCCGCATACGCCCCCAGCGGCCCCGTGGCATAGGCCACGCGGTCGCCCACGGCCACGTTGCTGACGCCTGCGCCGATGGCCGCCACCGTGCCCGCCCCTTCGAGCCCCAGGCCCGAGGGCAGTGGTATGCGCATCGCGCCCTTGCGCTGGCTCACGTCGAGCGGATTCACGCCGATGGCGGCCTGGGTGAGCCAGACCTCGCCCGGGCCGGGGGCCTGGGCTTCGACGGGTTCAAGGCGCATCACCTCGGGGGCGCCGGTTGCGTGGAGGATGACTTGGTGCTGCTGTTGTGCCATGCGGGCTTTCCTGTTTTGTTCATTCATTCGGTTGGAGGCCATGCGAGCGTAGGCATGCGCGCCCGCGCCAGCAATTGGGCTGGGTGCAGTTCAGCCGTGCATGGGGTGCAGCAATGCGATGCGGGGAGCACCCTCAGCTCGCCAAGCGCACGGGCTGGAGTCGGTTCACTCGCAGGAGCAGTGGAATGGCCGCGCGTCCTGCTTGGAACCTGCCTACGCTCTCGCAGAGGACCGCGTTGGGGCGCAATCGGGACGCAACCGAAGCGCCAAACATGCCAATTACATCGACCAGAGCGACCATGCACGCGGCATACTGACGCGCAGAGGCAACCCATGAACGACGACCGCAACCCCCACACCGACGTGCCCGCTGTTCAGGACGACTCAGGCCAGCGCCCCATCCCCACGGCCTGGCGGCCGGTTTTCTGCCGCATCGTGGATGCCCTCGTGCGGGGCGACCATGCCCTGAAGGCGGGCGTGCCAGGGGTTGCAGCCATCCCGGACGACTCCGCAGCGCAGATACGCGACTACATCAGCGACTATGGCGCCACCCTGGTGGCCTTGCCGCAGGACACCTGGGAGTCTTCGGTGTGCATCTGGTGCGGCGCGCATTGGGACGTGCTGGTCGATCTGTGGACGCAGGAGGAAGGCCGCAGCGACCTGGTGCTCGGTGCACGCGTCACGGAGACGGAAGCCGGCTTCGCCTTCCAGGTGCAGATGGTCTACGTGCCGTAGCAGCGCATTCACTTCCCATGGATGCTATCCACTGTCAGCCCCCATGGGGAACGCTTTCCGTACACCGCGACCGAGCTGCCCACGGGCGGCATGTCACCCTTGAAGCGGCCATCCACGCAGGCGTCGGGGGAGGTGGCCCCCTGGAACTCGAATGCAGCACGCAGATGGCAGCCGCGGTAGTAGTCGGGCACCCTGAAAGAGACGACACGCACCTGCACGCGGGTGGGTGCGCCCAAGGCCCAGCCCCCTATCGCAGACCAGCCCCAGGGCGCTAAAAGCACCATCGCAGTGGTGAGGACCACACAGCCGGGAAACATCCCCAGCCAACGCCCGGCCCATGTCATCCCGTCGGGCTGGATGGCCTGCGCCCCGCGTATCGTCCAGAACCAGAAGGCGGCGAACACCGGCAGCAGAACGGCAGCCAATGCCCACACCATTGAAAGGTAGCCTGCCGCGCCAAACCAGATGAACCGGAGCCCGAGCGGGGACAGCGCGCCCACCGTACCCAGCACAGCCCAACCGGCAAATGCCAGGGCCGCCCATTGAACGGGCCGGGGCAGCACCACGGGTGCGAATGCCTTGCGGGATGCCGATGGCGGCCGTGGTGCACCACGCTTGGGAGACGCCTTGCGCAACGCCATCTCGCGTACCTGCGCCTCGCCAATGGCCAGCAGGCGTGCCTCGATGCGCGCAGTTTCCTCGGCTTGCGCATCGATGCCATGAGGGACCTCCGGCAACGCACCCGGCCCGACGATCCCGGAACTGGACTGCGGGTGCATCATCTGCCGTGGATCCTTTGCACATAAAGCCCCAATCGGGAGATACGCCCCGACACGGCAACCGTTTCGCCAGGGTTCGGCGGCTTGCCTTGCAGACGGCCTTCCAGGCAGATGCGGGACGTCGTGCCCTTGAATTCTACATATGCAGATTGGTCGCAGCCTTTGGCCCCGGGTGAGAGTCTGCCCAGGGAAACAAGCCGCACCTCGGTGCGCGAGAAGGTGCCCAGCCCCCACCCCAGTGCCGCACTCCACCCCATGGGCGAGGCCACCAGCATGCCCGCAAAAATCAGGACCATGCAGGGATACACGAAAAGCCAGCGCACGAACCAGGTCGGGTACCGGTTACGCAAACCGTGGCCTGCCCGCTCAGCGCAATACAAGGCCAAAGCGACAAGGGGCAGTGCAGCAAGAAAAATCCACGGTGCCAAGGTGCCATAGCCCGCGCCACTGGACCAGATGAAGGCATCACCAAGGGCCATCCCAAGCATCCCGCCTGCAATCCCCAACATGCCGGCAACTGCCAGTGGTACGCTGACCGCCCTGGGCAGTGGCGGGCCTCGGCGTGCCGGTTCGACGATCCCATACTCTGCCCGGAGCGCCTGGATTCGGTCTTTTGCTTCTTGCAGACTCCGGTCCATTTCGCGCCGGTCTTCATCCAACCGTTGCAGCAAGGCCTCCCTGCGGGCGATAGCGTCGGGATCCGGTGCCCTGTACCCCGGACGCCACTCCTCACTGGACGTGGATTGCGCTTGCCCGGAGCGGCTCTCGCCGGCCGAAGGCACGCTGCCGTGCCGGTCCGTCAAGTCTTGCATCTGGGCCTCGTAGAGCGCCTGCAGCCGAGCCTCGATGCACGCGGTGGCCTGCGCATCAAGAAGCCCTTTGTGCTCCAGCGCGAGTCCCTCCCGCAGGACGGTCGCCATCTCGGGCCCGAGTTGGTCAAGGGCATCGCCCGTGCCAGCCGCCGCTTGCTGGCCGAGGGACGCACTGCTTGGCACGGTCTGCGCAGGCGGCAGGGCGTTGGCCGGTCTATTTGACATGGATCTCCCGCACATGCAAACCCAGCAGCGAAACGCGACCAGATACAGCAACTGTCTCGCCCGCAGCAGGCACCGCTCCCGCCAGTCGGCCATCCAGGCAGATACGGGCCGTAGCACCCTTGAATTCAAGCTGGGCAGACTGGTTGCAGTTACGCTTTCTTTCATCGTGCGCTTGCACAGAGGCAACACGCACATCCACCCGCGAAGGCATGCCAACGGCCCACCCGATGGCCGCGGCCCAACCCCACGGGGCAAAAGCCACCAAGCCTGCGCAGAACACGACCAGCGTGGGATACATAACCAGCCATCGTACCCACCAGGTGGGGTGGCGTGATCGCAAGCTGTGGTTTGCCCGCTCGTCGAGATACAACACGACAGCAAGCACCGTACACAAGACCAGAAGCGACACCGGCATCGTAGAGCGGTATGCCACATCGCCCAACCAGATGAATCCGCGTCCCACAGTGACCTCGAGAAGCAGACCAGCCACCCCAGCGGCAAGGAAGGGCGTCCACAACACCTTGGGCACCGTCCAGCGTTCATGGGCATCTTCAACAAGCACCTTGTGCCGGGGTGATTGCGCATCCAGGTCTTTGATCGCTTGTTGGTGTTGCTGCTGCGCCGTTATCACACGTTGCTGGGCCTCATAAATCGTCTGCAGTCGCGCCTCGATGCGCGCGGTAGCCTCGGTATTAAGGTGCCCCTGGCGCTCAAGCTCCATGCCTTCCCGGAGCACGGCGGCGACCTCGGGGCCGAGTTGGTCGATGGCATCTACCATGCCGGCCTCGGGCCGCGCGCCGTGGGGTCCATCATCGGGTCCGGGTCTGAGGTGCGGCCGGGCGGCGATTTCACCTGCCATGGATCTCTCGCACATACAGCCCCAGGCGCGAAACGCGCCCATACACCGCCACCGTGTCCCCGGCACCCGGCGCCTTCGCGGCCAGGCGCTCCTCCACGCAGATGCGCGCAACCGTTCCACGGAACTCCAGGCGGGCGTGCTGGCCGCAGGGCACATAGTTGCGCAGCGGTTCGATCGAGAGCACACGGGCTTCCACGCGAGAAGGCGTGCCGGCCATCCAGCCCAGGTAGGCAAGCCATCCCCAGGGTGCAGCGGCCACTGCTACCGCGCACAGCAGAGCAAGGAGGGGGTACGCGATCACCGTGCGAAAAAATACGCCAGGGAGTGGGTCTGCCATTTGGGGCGCCACCCTTTCGAGCCGGCACAACACCACGACGAAGACCGGTACCAGCACACCCACCATCCACGGCATGGCAGCGCGCAGGACGGTGTTGCCGAAGAACAGGAATCCCCCACCCATGGCCCATTCGAAATAGAGGCCGCCCAACACGAAGACGAACGCCGCCACGGCAGGCACCGCGAACCTGCAGGGCAGCAGGATTCTGGCGCGTTCCTGTTCCCGCTGCAGTCGGGCCAGCCGCAGGTGCCGTGCCCGCAGCGACTGGATGGCACCCATGCCTTTGCGCACTTCGCCCAACACCCGCGCTTCACGCCGGTTCTGCGCAGCCGCCAGTTCCTCAGGGGTCTGCCTTCGCCTTCGTCCGTTGGGCTCACTTCGCATGCACCGCCCCCACATGCAACCCCCAGCGCGAGACCAGCCCGGCCACCACCACGGTATCGCCCGCGCGCGGCACCACGCCCGTCACGGCGGTGTTCATGCACACCCTACCCGTGCTGCCGCGAAACTCCAGGCGGGCGTACTGGTTGCAGCTGCTGGAAATGCGCGGTGCCTCCACCGACACCACGAGCGCCTCCACGCGCGCAGGTTTGCCCACCAGTTCGCCCAGGTACGCGGCCCAGCCCCAGGGTGCGGCACCCAGCGCTGCAGCGCCCAGCAGCGCCGCAAAGGGATACACCACCATCTGCCGCACGAACCAGGTGGGCATCTGCGCCACCCACCAGGGCGCCAGCACCTCGGTGCGGCACAGTGCCCAGTACCACAGCGGGGCCGCGGCCAGCACCAGCCAGGGCGTGGCGGCGCGCAGGGTGGCGTGACCGGAGACGAGGAAATGGTCGCCCTGCGCCATCTCGAAGAGGGCACCGCCAAAGACGAAGACGAGCAGGGCCACGAAGACCATGGCCAGCCCGTAGGGAACGAACAGGTGCGCCGCAGGCGGGTTGCGCAGCAGTTGCTCGCGCCGCTGCTGGGCCTGCCGCATCCGTGCGCGGCGCTCCTGGTCTTTTTGCTTTTGCACCTGGCCCTGCACGCGCGACTGGGCGCGTTGCTGGGCGGCGGCCAGCTCTTCGCGGCTGCGGCGGCGCTGTGGTGGTGCATCGGTTGCGCGGGCGGTGCTGCCGGGTGCGGCAGCGCCCGTTGCGTAGGCGGCTGGCAGCGCAGGGGCCAGACCTTCGGGATGGCGATGGTCTCTCATGGTGTCATTTTTTATGGCTCGAAAACTCCCTCGCAACCATCGTAAGCGCAGCCCTTGAATCGGCAAATTTCGCGTTTGCCATGCAGGTTGTGGGTGCTTTGGGCCGCCCTCAAGACAAGGGCGCAAGCGCATGCAGCCCATGTGCCCAGGCACCGCACAACAGAGCCTGCAGCATTCCTGTTTGTCACGTACCATGGCACGCCCTGCCGCAACTGTTTTGACCGAAAAGGAGCTGGACCACCATGTGCGATTCGAATGACGATCTCCACAAGTACACCCGCCGCGACTTCACCGCGTGGGCGGCTTCGACCGGCCTGCTGACAGCATTGCCTGCGGTGGCCAACGCTGCAGCGGTGGCCGAGCGTGACGTGACCATCACCACGCCAGACGGAAGCTGCGACGCCTACTTTGTCGCACCAACGTCGGGCCCGGCCCCTGGTGTGCTGGTGTGGCCCGACATCTTCGGTCTGCGCCCGGCTTTTCGGCAGATGGGCAAGCGCCTGGCAGAGTCGGGCTACAGCGTGCTCGTCGTCAACCCTTTCTACCGGCAGAAGAAGGCGCCTACCGCAGCCCAGGGCGGCCAGACGCCGATTGCCGAAGTGATGCCGCTGATGCAGGCCCTGACGCCCGCCATGCATTTGAGCGACGGCAAGGCCTTCGTGGCGTGGCTCGACGCCCAGGCCGAGGTGGACAAGGCGCGCAAGATCGGCACCACCGGCTACTGCATGGGCGGGCCGATTGCAGTGCGTACGGCCCTGGTGGCGGCGGGCCGCGTGGGTGCGGTGGCCAGCTTCCATGGCGCGGCCATGGTGACGCCGGCGGCTGACAGCCCCCACCGCCTGGTGGCGCAGACCAAGGCGCAATACCTCATTGCGATTGCCGAGAACGACGATACCAAGGACCCCGAGGCCAAGGCCAGCCTGCGCACCGCGTTCGAGGGCGCCAAGCTGCAGGCCGAGGTGGAGGTCTACCCCGCCGCCCACGGCTGGTGCCCGCCCGACTCGCGGGTCTACGATGCCGCCCAGTCCGACCGCGCCTGGGCGCGCCTGCTCGCCACCTTCGGCAAGGCACTGGCCTGATACCGGCCTGAACGCATGCATCCCGGGCACCGCGGTCTCCGGGATGCATGTGCCGGGTTGCCGCACGCTCCTGGCGCTCTCACTCCCGCCCGCGAAACGACCGCACCAGCATCCACGCGCTCACCGCCATGCCCACCATGGGGATGGCCGCGACCACCGCCACCGCAGCGCGCGCGGCAGGCGCCCAATCGAAGTCGCGCCCGGTGCGCCAGGCTCCGTACGCGGCGATCAGGCCCATCACGGCCATGCCCCGGCGAAAGCTCGCACCCTCCTTGAAGAACAGGATCAGCAGCACCACGTTGGCCGCGCCGATGAGCAGGGCCAGGTGGCCCAGGTGCAGGGAGAAGGTGGTGCGCTGGTAGCTGCGGTCGCGCTCCGGCATGCGGTCACCGTCGTCGTCCTCACCCTCGTCCTGCGCCAGCTGGCCGCGCGATCGGCTTGGTGCCGGGCTTTGCGGGGATGCGGCAGCGGCCGGTGGGATCGGCGTGCCCCCAGTGCGGCCCCAGTCCGTGCCGGACAGCCCGGCGGCCGCTGCGGCAGCGCCGGCACCCGCCACCACAGCGGCACCCGCCGCGCCCTTCGGGGGTGCGCCGATGCCTCCCGCGCCGGCCTGCAGCCCTTTCTCGCGCAGCACGGCGCGCAGGCGGCCCGGCTCGCGCAGGGCGGCCACCATTGCGCGCAAGGGGCCCTGCTCGTGGGGCGCAATTTTCAGGTCGTCCACGCGCCTGGTGGTGCCGCGTGTATTGGCCAGCATGAAGAGTGCCTTGGCGACCTGCACATCCCGGGGGCCACCGGCGCCGTCCTCGATGAAAACGCCCAGGTTGTAGGTGGCGTCGGCATGGCCGGCCTCGGCCGCCTGGGCATACCAGTCGCGGGCCTGCGCCAGGTTCACCAACCCGCCGTCGCGGCCGTGCTGATCGGACGTGCCCAGATGGAATGCGGCATGGGGGTTGCCCTCGCGGGCGAACCAGCCCACCAGGTCGCGCGTGACCGAGCCGGTCCACGCCACGGGGGCGGTGGCCGGTGCCGCAGGCGCCATGGGCGCCAGGCTCAGGCCGCCGGGGGATTCGGCCTCTTCCTTCGCTTGCCGCTGCTTGTGTTCCTGCTGCCACTGGTCTTTGGCCGCAGTGTTCCATTTGGCGGCCAGGGCCATGTCCACCGGGCCGCCCCAGCCGCGCTCGTGCATCAG
Organism: Acidovorax sp. AC410; assembly: GCF_979253235.1. Lineage (NCBI taxonomy): Bacteria > Pseudomonadati > Pseudomonadota > Betaproteobacteria > Burkholderiales > Comamonadaceae > Acidovorax > Acidovorax sp. AC410. The sequence goes on along the minus strand of NZ_CEEDCG010000001.1, from coordinate 4,949,975 downwards.
TGCAAACAGGCGCTTGGCGGGCTCGTGGTCCCAGTCCACCGCGCGCTGGCACCAGTAGCGGGCGTTCTCGTAGTTGGGCTCCTCCCAACCGATCACCACCTCCAGCGCATACTGGAAGGCTGCCACCTCGTGGCCCTGCAGGGCGATGGCCTCCAGAGAGTCTGCGGCTTCGATGCGCTTTCGGGTGTAGAGCATCATCTGCTCGGTGTGCGTGAAGGCGGCGTCCACCGCCTTGCGCTCGCCATCGATGATCGTGAGCAGCATGTCGCCCGATGCCGACTTCAGCCGCGCCATCAGGGTCTGTATGCGCCCTTTCGCCTCGATGGGAAAGCGCTCGTAGAAGGCCTGCGCGTCCTGCCGGGTCGGTGCATCGTGCGCGCCCATCACCTGCAGCGCGGCTGCCAGGTCGAAATGCCGGCGCTGGCCCATGGTGCCAAAGCGCAGCGCGCGGCCCAGGGCGTACAGCGCGTGCGGGTTGCCACGCGCAGCCCAGCGCCGGTACTCGGCCCAGGCACTGGCGTCGTCGCCCCGCTCGCGTGCCTGCACGGCAAAGCGCACCTGCAGGTCCGGCTCCTCGGGCACATCGCCATTGCCCAGGTAGTGCACGCCGCTTTGCGGGTCGTACAGGCTCAGCCCCCGCAGGGTGGCCTGCTCCCACGCCAGGTTGAAAGCCGCGTCCCAATGCTCCGTGCGGGTGTTGATGCCAAAGCCGAGCGTGGCGTCTTCGGTGACACCGTCCTCGCTGCCGTCCAGCCACACGTCCATCGCTTCAGGGTAACGCTCCTGCAGCGCCCGGCCCCATTCCAGGAACTTGGGGTTCTGCCCTGGCGGCGGGCTGTCGCTGACGCGCTCGAACTGCGCATCGGCCTCCTTCTTGGTGGTCGGCCACGGCCAGTCAACTGGCTTTTCCCACAGTTGCAGCGTGTAACTCATGCTCGGTACCCTCCCAGGCTTGGCATCGTCGTTGTTGAGGCGGATTCTAGGGCGCCTGCGGCGCATTTCGTTACATGGCGCCTGTGACCGCAGCCACAGGCGCCGCGGGCCTGCATTCCTAGAATGGGCCGAAAACATTCCGAGAGGTTGAGGACCATGCACGACAGACCCACCCTGCCCCTTTTGTCGCGGCTTGCGCGCAGAGCGCTCGCCCTTGCAGCACTGGCGCTGGCGCTGGCCGCAGCCTTCCTGCCAACAGCCTCCATGGCCACCACCGTGAGCATGGGCACCACCCACGGCTGCTCGGTGGCCGACACCGGCCAGGTGAGCTGCTGGGGTGGCCTGGCCGCGCCTGACCTGGGTACATCGCTTGTGCACGATGTGCAGGCGGGCCGCGATTTCAGCTGCGCCCGCCAGGGCGGCGTGGTCAGGTGCTGGGGCAACAATGACTTCTCGCAGCTGGGCGAATCGGCCACCAACCCCGAAGGCCAGTGGGCGCGTGGGCCCCAGCAGGCACAGCAGATCGCCGTGGGACCACGGCATGCATGCGCTCTTGCCTACGGAGCACTCTACTGCTGGGGCGACGCAAGCCAGGGCCAGCAGGGCGAGCCCGCCCGGGCGACCGTGGCGGTGGCAACCCAGGTCCAGGGGTTCAAGAAGGTCGCACACATTGCTGCAGGCAATGGCGCTACCTGCGTGGTCCACGAGGACCGCAGCGTTGCCTGCGTGGGCGCGGGCAGTGGCCTGGCGGGTGCGGCCGATGCACCGCGCACGCCCCGCACAGTGCCCGGCATCACCGACGCGCTGGCGGTCTCGGTTTTCGACGGCCATGCCTGCGTGCTGCGCGCAGCGGGCAAAGTGTCCTGCTGGGGCAACAACCGGTACGGTGAACTGGGCGTGCCGTCCAGCAGCGGCCCGCTGGCAAACCCCGTGGAGGTGCCCGACCTGGGCGCCGCCGCCAGGAGCGTGGCAGCGGGTGATGGCTACACCTGCGCCCTGCTGGAGGGCGGCACGGTGAAGTGCTGGGGCACCCATGCCAACGGCCAGTTGGGCACAGGCCTGGCCCCTATCACGGCCACCCCGGCCACGGGCCGGGTGATCGGCATCTCCGATGCCACGGCCATCGGCGCAGGCAAAACCGCCGCCTGCGCCGCCCTGCAGGGCGGCTATGTGCAGTGCTGGGGCGAAGGCGCCGGCTGGAGCAGCGGCCCCTGCCGCGTCCCGGGCGGGCCCTACCCCGGGCATTCCGATGCCTTTGTCGACCTGCCCGTCTGCCGCGTGCCAGGCTCTGCCGCGCCCATGGCCGTCAAGGGCATGGGCCCGGCGCACGACGTGGCCCAGGTGCTGCAATGGGCAGAGAAGACCCTGCCGCAGATCTTTCCTGCGCAGGGCACAGCGGAGCCAGAGCACATCGACGGCTACTACTTGCGGCAGTACCCGGGCGGGCACCAACTGGCCGTCAATGGCAATGGCACGCCCCACCTCATGTACCTGGGGCCCATCACCGACGGACAACTGGCCGACCTGGGGCCCTTGCACCCATGGCTGCGCAAAACGACCGAGGACGAGGGCATGATGAGCGGCCTGCAGCTCCAGGCGGCCCCCTTCGTCAAGCTCATCGGCTACAACGGGGTGTGCGATGGATTCTCCGTTCCCTACGCCATCCGGGGTGGTGTGGATGGTTTGCCCGCAGATGCGATCACCACCTCGGTGCGCGTGGAAAGCGGCGGCAAATCCATGGAATTCCCCATCCTCAGCCGATACCGCATGACGGTCCTGACCACCGAGACCGACTGGATTTCCCAACGCACGCGCCGGCAGGGCGAGCCCATCCCTCCCGGCATGAAGGAAGAGCCTGTGCTGTACGGCAGGACCCAAGGTTGCCCCAGCTTCGGCAACGTGAACGAAGAAGTGGATGTGATCGTTTTCTACACCCTCGGCAACCGAAAGGGGCAGTTGCGCACCCGGGCCAAGATTGGCTCGGTGATCTAGGCGGCGCAGCACGCCCCTTGTTCTCCTGCATCCTCCAAGGACCATCGCCATGACCAGCAGATTCAACGCCCCGCAACTTCTGCAGAAGCTGCTCGCCACGGCCGCCCTGTTGCTGACCACCGCATTCACGCCAACAGCCTCCATGGCCACCACCGTGAGCATGGGCACCAGCCACGGCTGCTCGGTGGCCGATACCGGCCAGGCGACCTGCTGGGGTGACCTGCCCATACAGGACCAGGCTCCCTATGTGGTCAAGGACATCAAGGTGGGCCGCGACTTCAGCTGCGCCCTGGTGCTCAGTTCCGTGCGGTGCTGGGGCAACAATGAATTTTCGCAACTGGGCACAGCCGCCGCGAAGCCGACCGGGCAGTTCGTGGACGGGCTCGATCAGGCCGACCAGATTGCCGTGGGTGCGCGGCACGCATGCGCGCTGCTGTACGGATCGCTGCGCTGCTGGGGCGATGCGAGCCAGGGGCAGCTCGGCGAACCTGCGCGCGCGGCAGCGGCCCGTGCCACCCCGATCCCGGGCATTGCGAAGGCCGTGCATGTGGCGGCTGGCAACGGCGCCACCTGCGCGGTGCAGGAGGATGGCCGCGTGCTCTGCGTGGGCGCCGGCAGCGGCCTGGCCGGCGCAGCCGATGCGCCGCGCACGCCGCGCGCAGTGCCCGGCATCAGCGACGCACTGGAGGTCTCCCTTTTCGACGGCCATGCCTGCGTGCTGCGCAGGCAGGGCCGGGTGGCGTGCTGGGGCAGCAACCGCTTTGGCGAGCTGGGCATAGCCGCCAGCAGCGGCGCGCAGACCACGCCTGTCGAAATCACCCACCTGGGCGCCGCACCCAAGGCGGTCGCAGCGGGCAACGGCTACAGCTGCGCCCTGCTGGTCAATGGCACCATCCAATGCTGGGGCAACAATGCCAGCGGCCAGCTGGGCACAGCCCTGGGTAGCGCCGCCACCGGCCTGGTCACCGGCATCACCGATGCCACCGCCATCAGTGCCGGGCAAACAGCGGTCTGCGCCGCGCTGCAGGGCGGCTACGTGCAGTGCTGGGGCCAGGGCTCGGGTTGGAGCAATAGCACCTGTGGCGTGCTGGGTGGGATCTACCCGGAGCACCCTGCCAGCTACGGCCCGGTTGCCGACATCGCCATGTGCCGCCCGCTGGGATCGTTCGCCCCCATGGCGGTGAAGGGCCTGGGGCCGGCCAACGATGCCGCCCAGGTGCTGGACTGGGCGGAAAAGACCCTGCCGCAGACCTTCCCTCCGCTGGGGGCCAAGGGTCCTGCGCATATCGACGCCTTCTACCTGCGCGAGTACCCAGGCGGGCACAAGCTGGCCGTCAATGGCCAGGGCACCCCGCACCTGCTGTACCTGGGGCCTCTGACCGCAGGGCAACTGGCCGACCTGGGGCCGCTGGGCCGCTGGCTGGACGAGGCCAGCCGGGAGGAAGGCCTCCAGAGCGGCCTGCTGGCGCATGGGTCGGCAGGTATCAACTACATGCCGACGTTTGGTGGGCGGTGCGAGAACTTCCGGCTGGTATCGGCCATCCATGGCACGGTTAACAGCCTGCCAGAAGGGCTGGCGACCACTGGGATGCGCGTGGAAGGCACTGGCTGGTCCATAGACCTGCCGATCTCCGGACGGACCCGCCTGGTGGTGCTGACCAACGGGGAGAGCTGGCCCCCTGCACACGCCTTCCAGGCAGGCCAGCCCATTCCTCCCGGCATGAAGGCAGAGCCGGTTCTGTACAGCGGAGCGCAGGCCTGCCCCCCGCCCGCGCTTCACCCAGAGGGAACGGTGGACCTTACGGTCTTCTACTCTCTTGGCAATCGCAAGGGACAACTGCGCACGCGGGCCAAGGTGGGGGCGGCGTACTGAGTTGCACGCCCCCTGCGCACAGCGCTCTGCAGCATCGACGTCCACCATCCCGACCTCTTTGCCCCGGCGCGTTTGCGCTCTCCCGCCTTCAAGGACCATGACCATGCACAGCACAACCAGCGCACCGCGGCTTCTCCAGAAAGTGGTGCTGTTCACCGCAGCGCTGCTGCTGTCCGCAGCCTTTGCGCCAACGGTGGCCATGGCCACCACCGTGAGCATGGGCCACAGCCAAGGGTGCTCTGCAGCGGACACTGGGAAGGTGACCTGCTGGGGCAGCCCGTCCTTGCCAGGCCTGGAGACCTACGCCAAGGATGTCAGGGTGGGCAAAGACTTTGGCTGCGCACTGGCGGGCAACAACGTGCGGTGCTGGGGGAACAATGATTTCCTGCAGCAAGGAAAGCTCTCGACCTGGGGAAGCATCGCCGATGTCTACGCCACGCAGATCGCCACCGGTGCAACGCATGCCTGCGCGCTGGTCTACACCTACGTCCAATGCTGGGGCGATGCCAGCCAGGGGCAGCTCGGCCAGGCGTACATGGTGCCGACGGCGGAGGCCGTCCAGGTCGAAGGGCTGTCGCGGGTCAAGCACGTGGCGGCAGGCAATGGCAGCACCTGCGCGGTGCGGCAAGACGGCACGGTGGTTTGCGTGGGTGCCGGCAGCGGCCTGGTGGAGGGAAGCATGGACCCCCGCCTGCCGCGCACCGTGCCCGGCATCACCGATGCGCAGGAGGTCGCGCTCTTCGACGGCCATGCCTGCGTGCTGCGTACGGGCGGCAAGGTGTCCTGCTGGGGCAGCAACCAGTACGGCGAGCTGGGCATACCAGCCAGCAGCGCCCCGCAGACAAGCCCCGTGGAGGTGCCCGACCTGGGTGCGCCAGCCAAGGCCGTGGCAGTGGGCGATGGCTACAGCTGCGCACTGTTGACCAACGGTACCGTGAAGTGCTGGGGCAACCATGCCAACGGCCAGTTGGGCATGGGCCTGGCGCCCGGCACCGCGACACCGGCCACGGGCTTGGTCCCGGGCATCACCAACGCCACCGCCATCAGCGCCGGCAAGACAGCGGCCTGCGCCGCCCTCGAAGGTGGCTACGTGCAGTGCTGGGGCGAAGGCGCCGGCTGGAGCAGTGCCCAGTGCCGCGTGCCTGGCGGGCTGTACCCGGGCGTCCCCGCCTCCTGGGGCCCCATCGTCGACCTCACCATCTGCCGCCCGCAAGGCTCTGCCGCGCCCATGGCCGTGCAGGGCCTGGGGCCAGCCAACGATGCGGCGCAGGTGCTCGACTGGGCCGAGAAGACCTTGCCGCAAACCTTTGCCCCGCAGGCTGGCACCGTGCCCGCCGGTATCGACAAGGATCTGATGTACGTGCGCGACTACCCCGGCGGCCACAGGTTGGCCATCAACGCTCACGGCACCCCGCGGCTCCTGTACACGGGCCCCTTGAGCGCAGGCCAGGTGGCCGACCTGGGGGCCCTGAGCCAGTGGATCAGGGAGGCCGCGCTGCATGAGGGGCTGGGCAGCGGTCTTCTGCTGCAGGCAGACACCCACACCAACGCCATGCCGGGTCCCCACCCGTGCGCCTATTTGCAAACCCGCTACGGCATCCGTGGGGGCGCCAGCGCCCTGCCAGAGGGGCTGATGAGCAGCTCGGTGCAGGTGACGGGCGGGGGCCGGTCCGTGGAGCACATCGCACAGGGCGGGCACCGCAAGACGGTGCTGATCAATGATATCGACTGGATTGCCGACGGCACGCTTGTTCCCGGCCCCGGGGCGAGGCTGGAGCCCGTGCACCTGGGCTCTGCGGTCGGATGCTCGCTCTTCGCCAGTTTGCAGGGTGACGTGGAGGTGACCGTCTTCTACACCGCAGGGAACCGCAAGGGCGCATTGCGCACCCGCGCGGCGATGACGACGTCCTATTGACGCGGCCCGCCGCCTACACCACCGACACTGTCGCAGCAGCCCCCTGCGCCGCCCCGCCCAGTACCGGCGGCGTGGTCACAATCGACCGCAAGTCCGGCACCGCCCGCCGCAGCGCCGCCAGATCCGGCCGGGGCCGGCGCAGTTCGGGCCGGGCCGCAAACGCCCGCTCCATCGCCAGCGATGCGCCCAGCACCTGGTGGTCCTGCCGAAACCCGCCCACGATCTGCAGGCCAAACGGCATGCCCGCATGGTCCATGCCGCAGGGCAGCGACAGCGCCGGGTGCGTCATCAGCGTGACCACGTAGGTCAGCGACAGCCAACGGTAGTAGGTCGCCTGCTGCTCGCCGTTGATGACATCGGCATACAGCTGCGTCCACGCGAAGGGCGAGACGGGCGTGGTGGGCGACAGGATCAGGTCGTAGTCGGCAAAGGTGCGCTGCGTGGCCTGGATGATGCGCGTCTGCTCGGCCTGGGCCCAGGCGCTGTCCAGCAGACTCATGCGCTTGCCCATTTCGTAGTTGGCGCGTGTGTTGGGGCCCAGGCTGTCGGGGTCGCGGTCGTAGGCGGCTTGCATGCCGGCGACAAAGGCCTCGGCGCGCAGCACGTCGAAGCAGCGGTGGGTGTCGCCCAGGTCGAATGTCACCTCGTCACAGCTGCGGAACAGGTGCCGCATGGCCGCGATCTTGGCGCGGAAGATGGCGCGTATGCCCTCGTCCACGGCGCAGGTGCCAAAGTCCTCGGTGTAGGCCACGCGCAGGCGGCCCAGGTCCAACTCGGGCGGGGTGAGGAAGCCCATCGCATCGAGCGGGTAGCTCAGCGGGTCGCCCGCGTGCATGCCGGCCGATGCGGCCAGCTGCAGGCAGGCGTCTTCCACCGTGCGGCCCATGGGGCCGACCACCGAGATGGGCGTCCACCCCAGCGGCTTGCGCACGCTGGGCACCACGCCGGGCGAGGGGCGAAAACCCACCACCCCGCACTTGGCTGCGGGGATGCGCAGAGAGCCCCCGGTATCGGACCCAGTACACACCGGCAACAGATCGCAGGCCAGCGCCGCGGCCGAGCCGCCCGAGGAGCCCCCGGCATTGAGGTTGGGGTTGAACGGGTTGCCCGTGGCACCCCACACGGTGTTGCGCGAATTGGCGCCCGCGCCCAGCTCGGGCACATTGGTCTTGCCGGCCACGATGGCACCGGCCCGGCGCAGGCGCGCCACCAGCTCGATGTCCTGCGTGGGCACATGGTCGCGGTAGATGGCCGAGCCCCAGGTGGTGAGCAGGCCCTCGGTGGGCTCCAGGTCCTTCACGCCCAGGGGCAGGCCGTGCAGCAGGCCCAGGGGTGCAGTGCCATCCACCACGGCCTGCTCGGCCGCGCGTGCCTCGGTGCGGGCGCGGTCGAAGCAGGTGGCGGTGACGGCGTTCACGAAGGGGTTGATGCGCTCGATGCGGTCGATGCAGGCCTCGAGCAGCTCCACGGGCGAGATCTCCTTGCGCCCGATGAGCCGGCGCAGCGCCACGGCGGATTGCTCCACCAGCGCGTCGCCAGGGCGGCTGGCAGTGTCTGGGCGGTCGGATTGAACAAAGGTGGACGAAGCGATATCGGGCATGGTCAGTCGGCGGTGATGTTGGAACGTGCAGCCACGGCGCGCATCGTCGGCAATTCGCGCTGGATCAATTCGCTGGCCGCAGCGCCGCTGCTGAACGCCGGCTCCATGCCCTGCGCGGTGAGCTTGGCCTTGGTCTCGGGGTCGGCCACGGTGGTGGCCAGCGCCTTCTCCAGCTTGGCGCGCACCTCGGGTGGCAGGCCCCTGGGGGCGGCCACCACCAGCCAGGTGTCCAGGTTGATGTCGGGGTAGCCGGCCTCGGCCAGCGTGGGCACGTTGGGCAGCAGCGGCGAGCGCTTGGCGGTGGTGACGGCAATGGCCTTGATCTTGCCGGTCTTGAGCTGCGGGATGGCGGCGCTCACCGTGTCCACGGTGAAGGGCACCTGCCCGCCCATCAGGTCCGTCATGGCCGGGGCGCTGCCCTTGTAGGGGATGTGCGCCATCTTCAGCCCCGTGGCCTGCAAGATGGTCTCGCCCGCGAAGTGCGCCGTGGTGCCGCTGCCGAACGATCCGTACGAATACTTGCCCGGCGCTGCCTTCACGTAGTCGACGAACTGCTTGACGCTTTGCACCGGCACCTCCTGGTTGGCCAGCAATATCAGCCCCGTGCGGCCCGAGATGCCGATGGGCTCGAAGCCCTTGACCGGGTCGTACGGCAGGTTGCTGCGGATGGCCGGGTTCACCGTGAAGGTGGTGCCCGAGCTCATGAGCAGCGTGTACCCGTCTGCCGGCGCCTTGCTCACGTAGCTGGCGCCGATGATGGTGCCCGCCCCCGCGCGGTTCTCGATCACGATGGGCTGGCCCAGCGCCTGCCCCATGCGCAGCGCGATCACCCGGCCCAGCACATCGGTGGCGCCACCCGGCGGGAAGGGGATCACCAGCGTGATGGGCTTGGTGGGGAATGCGGTTTCGGCCGCCTTCGCGGGGGCACTGAACGCAGCCAGCGCGGCCACACTGGCCAGGCCGGCGAACAGCATGGCGTGCAGGCAGTGGGCACGCGCAGGGCTGGATCGGGTGGCAGACAGCGGCATCGGTGTTTTCATGAACAGCATTCCTGAAAGAGAGGTCGGTTGGTCGTCAGCGTCACATCCACGCCATGCAGCCATGGTAGGAGCCGGTATTGAATGCAACAAGCGCAATGTTTAGAATTGTCGATTGCCGAAAAAGCAATCGACACGGAGCACCCCATGGCCAGCCACATCCTGCAAGAGACCGCCGTCCGCTACTTCCTCGAAGTGGTGCGCGCCGGCTCCGTGAAAGACGCCGCCCTGCGCCTGAACGTGGCCCCCTCCGCCGTGAGCCGGCAGGTGGCCCGCCTGGAGCGCGAGATGGACACCCTGCTCTTCGAGCGCCAGGCGCGCGGCATGGTGCCCAATGCCGCAGGCGAGCTGCTGGCCGCGCACGCCAAGCGCGTGCAGCAGGACAACGAGCGCGTGCTCGGCGACATATCCGCCCTGCGCGGCCTGCGCAAAGGCTTTGTGCGCGTGGCCAGCGCGGCCGGCTTTGCCTACGACCTGCTGCCCACGCTGATTGCGCGCTTCGGCGAAACGTATGAGGGTATCCGCTTCCACCTGGAGATGTGCGCCCAGGGCGACGTGCCGGGCCGCATCCGCGACGGCGAGGCCGACATCGGCATCACCCTGAGCGGCCTGCCCGAGCCCGGCATCAAGCTGGAGCTGCGCCACCCCTGCCCGGTGCTGGCCGTCATGTCGCGCCGCCACCCGCTGGCCGCGCAGCGCCAGCTATCGCTCAGCCAGGTGGTGGCCTACCCGCTGGCCCTGCCCACGCCGGTCAGCTCCATCCGGCAGTTGCTGGACACCAGCTGCAGCCGCCAGGGCCTGCAGTACGCCACCGCCATCACCAGCAACCATGCCGACTCGCTGGTGAGCTACGCCGCCACCGCGCCCGAAGCCATCGCCTTCTACGGTGAACTCTCGGTGCGCACCCGCCTGCAGTCGCTGGATCTGGTGGCCATTGCCCTGCGCGACCGCGAGATGAACGAGCGCTACCTGGAGGTGCAGACCCTGGCCGGCCGGGCCCTGCCGGCGGCGGGCAAGGCGTTCGTGCAGTTCCTCACCGAGCACATCAAGGCCGGGTAGCGGCGGGCAGGCGGGCGGGTGGGGGTTGGCCCCCCGCCCTGCTGCATATATGCCGGCACTCCTCAGCGACTGATCCGCGCGCCAGAGTGGTCTCGTACCACCAACCTCCGCGCGGAGCCCTTTCCATGAACCTGTACGAACTGGCCTCGCAAGACGAGGCCTGGGGCGCTTTCACCCTCGACGACGACACCACACCGTTGTCCGCCTGGCCTGCGGACCCGCCCGCCTCCATGCCGCCCGGCCCAGTACCTCTTGACGCAGCCCTGGATGCTGCCGCCCGCGAATACGGGGTGGACGCCGACGTGCTGCGCGCGCTGGGCCACGGCGGCTCGGTCGATTCCATTTTCGACACCGCAGCCTCGCTGCGCTCGCGCCTGGAGGCCTTCGATGGCGACTACGCCCAGGCCCTGGCCTCCTACCGCTGGGAAGAAGAGGGCAACGCTGGCGATGCCTCACCGGCCGCTGCACCCCTCGCGCCCCCAACGCTGGCCGATGCGCGGATGCCCGCCCCGGGGCCTGCACCGGCGCCGGCCCCCTCGGCACGGCCCAGGCCTGCAAGGCCCCAGGCAGCCGCGCCCGCGCCAGGGGCGCCGCCATCGCAAGCCGTAAGGCCAGACCAGCCCCCTGCCCCGCCAGACGGCAGGCTGGGCGCCGCTGACGACCCGCGCAGCCTGGTGTACCGCCAGGCGCCGACAGCGCAGAAGCCGTTGGCGGACGCAGCCAGGAGCCAGCCGGGCAGCAGCACCGACGCGGCCAGCTTTGCCCCGGCGCGGCCCGAGGTGCGCCAAGCATTGGGCAACACCTGGGACGCGGCCAGCCCCGGGGAACGCCAGCGCATGCAATCCATGCCCGGCTGGCAAGGCCAGTTGGCACGCGAGCGGGCGGCACAGTACGCCCAAGCGGACAAGGGGGTTCTGGCCGCATCGCCGACGGCGGCCCTGCTCGATGGCCGGGCAGAAAGCCGCGCAAAGGCGCCGCCCGCCGCAGGCGCGGCTCCACGCACGGGTGGCAACGAGAGGGCGCAGGCCCCTTCCGCGCGGCCAAGCGCCGTGCCTGCGGTGGCGGTCGAGCCTGCATCCCTGCCGCAGCGCAGTTGGGGCGAGGCATTCTCAGACATCACAAAATCCGTCGCCCAGGGCCTGCTCGACGTGGCATCGCTTCCGGGCGTGGCCTACAGCGCAGCCACGGGCGACTACGACACGGCGTACCTGAATGCCATCCGCGGCACGCAAGAGGTGCTGCAAGACGAAAAATCGCCCGCCTTTCAAGCCCAGGCGCAGGCCCTGCAACAGAAGCTCGCCACGGCCGAAGGCTGGCGCGAAAAGCTGGCCGTGGGCGGGTGGGAGACGCTGACCGACCCAACCTTGCTGGGCGATACCCTTGCACGCAGCGGGCCAGGCATGCTCGCCGGGGGCCTGCTCGGGCGGGCTGCGGGTGGCGCGGTTGACGCTGCGGGCAATGCGCTGCTGGGCCGCACCATCGCCACCGGGTCCGAAGCGGCAGCGAGATCGGCCGTGGCGCTCAAGAACGCAGCGCCCGCCATGGCATCGGGCACCGCCGTCGGCGCATCGACCGCGCAGCAAGGGGCCTCGGTCGCCAACGACCTGTATGCAGAACTGCGCAAGCTGCCCGCGTCCGCCTTTGCGGCGGAGCCGGAGTTCCAGCAACTGGCCCGCGAGCACGGCCCGGACAAGGCACGCGACATCCTGGCCGCAGCAGCCACCACCCGCGCATTGCTGGTGGGCACCGGGGCGTCAGTGCTGTCGATGAAACTGGTGCCCGGCGGCGATGCCATCGAAAAGATGTTCCTGCCATCGCACCTGAAAGGCGGCGCGGCGCGCGAGGCCGTGAAATCCAGCTCCTTCCTCACACAGCCACTGACGCGCGGGATGCAGGGCAACCTGGGCACCCAGGCGCTGGAGATCGCAGTGCAAGGGCTCAAGCACGGCACGACCGGTTCGATCACCGAAGGGGCTGAAGGAGCATCGGGCGCCGTGGCCCAAGGCCTGGAACTCTCGCGCGCCGGCCAGGATGTAAAACTCGGCGACATGGCGGGCGAGGCCGCAGGCCAGGGCATGGCGGCCGGCTTTGCCATGGACGGCGCGGCCGGTACGCGCGGCGCAAACGCCGCACCCCGCGTGCAGGACCAGCCGACACAGCCAGGCACCCCACCCGCCTCGCCCCCGCCAACCGCAACGACCATGGCACGCGGGCAAACAGCGCCCGAGGCGCCCACCGCCAGCGGCCCCGCAGCGCCCCCGCCCCCCTCTCCAGGGGCGGCCCTTGCTGCGGCACCGCTGCCCGGGTATCCACAAGCCTTGCAACCCGACAGCAGGGCCACCTGGTCGAATGCCGCCAGCGCCACAAGAAAAGCCCAGGCGGAGGCCGAGATACTGCGCCAGGCCGAGGCTCTGCCGGCGCGCGATGCCGCAACCGGCGCGACGCCCACACCACCCTCTGCAGCTCCATCGGAACCGCCCGCGATGTCCATGCAGGGATCGACGGACGGCAATCGCAGCAGCACGCAGCAAGGCGCCGACGCCTTGCCGCAAGGACAGGTCAGCAGCAATGCGGGCCAAGCTGGCACAACCGCTGCCGCAGACCCAGCCGCCAATGCACCCGGCACCCAAGCCCCAACGCCTGCTGCTGCGAATGCCGAAGCCAATGCAAGCACCGCAGAAGCAGCACCAACAACCACCCAGCACGGCACAGCCCGCCACACCGCAGCGTCCCAGGTCCAGCCCCCGACTCCGGCCCCCATAGACGTACAGGTCCAGGCCCTCGACTCCGGCATGCTCGTCGTCGGCGGCGATCAGGCCACCATCCTTGTACACCTGCAGGCAGGCGGCGTGCGCGGTGCCGAACCGTTTGCGGGCGTGACCCTGGTGCCTGTGGACCAGGCGGCACTGGCACAACAGGTGCTAAGCCTCCCTGCAAAGGGCGCTGCACCGACCGGCAGGGTATCCGAACCACGCTATTCGGTGCCAGATGGCGGCGATGGGCAGGTTGCGAAAAGGCGCATGTCTGATGACGTGCAGGACAACTTGGAGGCGAAGCCACGAGGGGATGCTGGCGCCTTCTTTCCCCGCAACGTTGCCTACGCCAGCAAAGCGCGTCAGACATCAACCGAAGAAAGCCATCCCGACTACACTTTGCACGATGACCGAGTACCAAGCTCCTCAACCGGACCCAGTGACGGGGATCGTACGCATGCCGTTTCATCGGATGCTGCCACCCCTGTCATTTTGCGGAGGATGGGAAAACAGGGAGTCGTGCTACGAGACGCGCGGCTTCCTGATCTGGGAGCAGGACGGGCAAGAAGCGGCTCCCCCGACCCTGACCACGCTATCGCAGCCCACCCACGGAACGGCAAGGACCGCCTGTCAGCACGCGAGCCTGCCCAGCCAGACGATGGATACAGCGTTGGCACAGCGTACTTGGCAAAAGGCGCCGTTGGCGGACCTCGCGGTGGAGGATCCCACCAAAGAGACTTCACGGCACCCCGGGCCACTCTTGTGGGACTTGGAATTGCCGAGCGCATCGCCGTTGCCGGCAGCCTGGCCCTTATCGGTGAGCGGGTAGATTCGCCAGAGCACCTGGCAGAGCTTGCGCAGGTCTACCGGGATCCCCGGTACGAAACGTTTCGGGTTTTCTTCATCAAAGACGGCAAGGTGGTGCATGCCACGGGCGTGAGTGCGCGCCTGCCCGACAGAACGCCGATGGTGCCTGCGGGCATGACTGAGGCACAGTACCTTGCGCAGTTCCGCGAGGGCATGCGCCGTACCGGGGCCCAAGGCTACTACATTCTGCACAACCATCCATCGGGCAATCCGCAGCCAAGCCCCGAGGATCTTGAGCTGACAGAGCACCTTGCCCGGCAGGTGCCCGGGATGCTCGCGCATGTGGTCATCAACAGCAATAAGTACGCGGTTGTCACGCCGCAGGATGCAGCGCAACGGGTGGCGCCCGAAGCGATGGTTCACCTGAAACACTTTGGTCCTGACATGCTGCTTCGGGCAAGCAAGCCGATGGCAGCTCTGGGCGAGACTATCCAATCATCAGATGCACTGGCGATGGTGGGCAAGTCCATGCAAAAGCCGGGCTGGATCACATTGGTTGGCATTGGTTCTGACAGCCGCGTTCGGGCCATCGCAGAAGCCCCCTCAAACATTTTCGCGCGCAGCCCCGCCTACCTGGCAGCCTCGGTCCGCAGATTCTCCCGAATGTCGGGGTCTCCCCAGGTGTTTGCGGTAGGCGATGCCGGCGATATCAACAACAGCCCGGTGCGCCGGGCTGTCGAGGCAGGCATCCTGCGAGACGCCGTGACTGACTTGGGGCAATCGTTGGCCGAGGGGGGACGCATGCCCGCAAGGCGCAACGACCGCGCGCACTTTCGAGACAACACCGAGAGTGCCAATGGACAGCAACCAGAGTTCTCCAACGCTCACCCAACTCCCGCCCCTGTGCGCGTGGAAATGCAGCGCGACGGCACGCTGATGGTCCGGGGCGACCCCGTACAGCTACAGGAACGCCTGCGCCAAGGCGGCGTGGACCGCGTGCTGCGGCGCGAGGGCGGCGTGGTTGTCGGGCTCGACCAGGTGCGCAAGGCGCGGCAGTTGCTGCAGCAGCCACCAAGCGCCCCGGCCTCGGCGGGCCCCTCCCTGCCCTCCTTGCCTGGCCAGCAATTCAGCCGCAGCGCACCAGATCAAGCTTCACAGGCCAGGGGCCTGCCCTCCAAGCCCGCCACCGTGCAGTCCGTGCGCGCCGCAGTGGCCAAGCTCACCAACAGCATGGGCCTGCTCGCAGAGGGTCGTGGCCGCGTGGTGGTGGCCACCTCGGCCGACATCCAGGCGCACTGGGAGCCCCTGGTCGGCAAGGTGGACATGGGCTCGCCGGATTCGGGCTTGGCGCAAGGTTTCTACGACCCCAACAGCAAGACCGTCTTCCTCATCGCCGACCACATCGAAGCCGGCCAGGAGATGGCCGTGGCAGCGCACGAGCTGGTGCACAAGCATGGCAAGGCGGTGCTGGGCGAAGCGGGGTGGAGGCAACTGCACGAGGTGATCGGCAGTTGGGCAAACAGGCCCGAGGGGAGCCTGGAGCGCCAGGTCTACGACGAGGCCGCAGCGCGCGTGCAGGCTTCGCGGCCAGACAGCGCAGATGCTGCTGCCTACAGCAGCGAAGAACTGTTCCCCTATGCCGTGCAGGTGGCGATCGAGCTGGGCGTGCAGCCTACCGCACTGATGCCGAACAACTCGGTGCAGGGCTGGCTGGCGCGGGTGCGCGTCTCGCTGAAGGACGTGATCGGCAAGCTGACGGGCAATCCGCAGGCTTTTGATGGGCAGGACCTGGTGGATTTGGCGTTTGGCATTGCGCAGTTGGAGCGCTCAGCCTCGGCCCCGCCGCAGAACGGTCTTGAGCGGCCCAACGGCAGCGCACCTTCCGCCCCGTACCTTCCCATCCAGATGAGCCGCGATGCTGGCAAGGACGGTGCGGGTGCGGCGCCGGAGAAAGGCCCGCTGGGGTCGGAGAACAATCCGCGTCCGGTTCCGCTCACAGACTTCAAGGTTCGAATAACTACGGACAACGACCCAAGTAACGCCATTACGATACTCGTGGACGGAGAGTATGTTGTTTTTGCCAGCATCGAAATAAAGGATGGCAACCCCATCCTGGCTATTGGAAAAAATGGACAAAAGAAGTCAGGAGAGTACGTAAAAATCGACGCCTATGGAGTAACAGAGGCGATACTGAAAGCAGTGATTTCCTATTACATTGAAACCACGGGGAGCCCCCCGATTGAATTACCTGGGAGTTTGGCTTATGGTAATCTTGAAAATTTTCAAAAAGAGTTCGACAAACATCGTGAAATAAATCACAATGGCACAATGGATGATTGGGCGCAGTCCGCAATAAGGGAAATGTCGTTCGGCAGGGCTAGGCAGAAGCTGGGGTATGGGTTTTTTGAAATAGAGTTATTTGGTTCTGTCAATGTCGGCGATTTGAAGGGCGTACCCAAAGAGGTAAATATTATTGCAAGGCGCTATTGATTTTTGAAGGAGTTATCATGGCGGGTTTAAGCGAGGAAAGTTTGGAGAGGCTGAAGTCTTTTCTTGGGAGGGATGTTTCTCAGGAATGGGGGAGTTGTCGCGATTACATGGATGTGTACAATCTGCATATCGATGATTTGCGTGGACTTGCTCGGAAGAATCCGGGTGTTTACATGGAAATATACATAATGCACCTTCTCGGAAAGGGGGGTCTTCGGAATGCGAAATCATTTGGATATTATGTTGTTCACAAAAATGAAAATATTGATGACTGGTTGAGAGATAGTTACCAGGAAGGATAAGGTAATTTTCTGCGAAATCTATAAGGATGGTCTGCAGAACCCCATTCGCCAGACCGGCACAGCCTGATATCGGGCACAGGGTCACCTGATGCCTGCGCAATCCGCTTTGTGGGCCGGTTTGACACCGTTTGCAGGCCCGTTCCAGCCCTTGTGGCGCCACCTCGAAACGGCGAGTTCGAATGCGGTCGCGGCACGCTGGCTGGACTTGCTGAACAAAGCAAAGAGATCGACTCGGAAGTGATCGCCCTCTGCAACGGATCTTCTACAGCCGCGACAGACGATCCAGTGACGTAGCAGACTGCCCGGAGCCCATAGACGTGCCGATCCAGGGGCTCTCTACCCCGGCATGCTCGTCGTCGGCGGCGACCAGACCACCATCCTGGCGCACCTGCAGGCCGGCGGCGTGCGCGGTGCCGAACCATTCGCGGGTGTGACTCTGGTGCCCGTGGACCAGGCGGCACTGGCACAGCAGGTGCTCAGCCGCCCACCCGCTGCGTCGGCTGGCCCGGTTGGCACGCAGGCAGATCGGGGGTCTCAGCGCGCATCGGCAACGGCCACCTTGCCCCGGGCCAGAACTGCCGCACAGCTTGCGCCCACCGCGACCCAAGCACCAACGGCTGGCAGTTCCATAGGTGGCCCCAACCCAGTGGGTGCCAGAGCCCCTCGCACAGTTCATGGCTCACAGGCGAATGCTGGAGCGTCTCAGCCTGCGCCAGTCATGCAGATGCAGCGCGACGGCACGCTGATGGTCAAAGGCGACCCCGCACAGTTGCAGGAGCGCCTGCGCCAAGGCGGCGTGGACCGCGTGCTGCGGCGCAAAGGCGGCGTGGTTGTCGGGCTCGATCAGGTGGACAAGGCGCGGCAGTTGCTGGGCGGCCTGCAGCCTGCGCAACCTCACAATCCTGCACCCAGCCAAGGCAAGCTCGTTGCAGAGAGCTACCGCAGCGGCTACAGTAGTGTCAATGGACGCGTTCAAGAACCAACCCAGCCCGACGATGGACTCGGACCCACTCAAGGCGACGCCCGAGCGGCCGGCGATGGTGCTTTGCGGCGGGGTGGTGGAGCACCCTTACCGCATCGGACCGCCTCTCTCGTGGGAGTCGGATTTGCCGGGCGAATGGAGCCAGCCGACGACCAAGGGAGCAGCCAGGGGATTCTGCGGCGGGATGGAAGAACATCCCTACCACGTAGGACCGCCGCTCTCGTGGGACTTGGAATCGCCGAGCGAATCGAACGCTCCGGCAGCCAATCCCTCCTTGGCGAGCAAGTAGACAGCCCGCAACGCCTGGCCGAGCTGGCCCAGGTGTATCGCGATCCCCGGTTCGAGACGTTCCGGGTTTTCTTTGTCAAGGACGGCGTGGTGGTGCATGCCACCGGCGTTAGTTCCCGCATGCCTGGCACAGCGCCCATGGCTCCTGCTGGCGTCAGCGAGCAAGAGTATGTGAACCAGATGCGCGACATCAAGCAGAAGACTGGGGCGGACTCTTACTACCTGCTGCACAACCATCCGTCGGGCAATCCCACGCCCAGCCCTGAGGACGTTGGACTCACACGCATGCTGGGGGCGCATGTCCCGGGTCTCGTGGCTCACGTTGTCATCAACAGCAACAAATACGCCGTGATCGACGCTGCGAACCAAGGCAGAGAACCTGCCGACATGGTGCGCTACCAAGACTTCGGCGAGGACAGGCTGCTCAAGGCCAGCAAGCCCATGGCGGTATTGGGCGAAAAGATGGCTGGGCCAGACGACCTTGCCATCGTGGGCAAGTCCATGCAGCGGCCGGGCTGGATCACGCTCATCGGCACCGGCGCAGATGGCAAGGTGCGCGCGATCTCCGAGGCTCCAGCCCGCATCCTCACGCGCGGTTATCCCTACCTGGCGGCCACCGTGCGTCGCTTCATGCGCCTGTCGGGCTCGGACAGCGTGTTTGCCGTGGGCGACGCGGGCGACATCGGGTCCAAGCCTGTACGCGATGCACTGGCTGCGGGGATCCTTCGTGATGCACTGCCAGATGCCGGACGCACACTGCACCAGCAGGGCGTGCATACGGGGGGGCAAAGGCTTCTCGCTGACCCAAGGGCGCCGGGTTGCCGAGGGCGGTCCAGCACCGACCTCCCCAAGCGCAGCGGCCATGGAGATACAGCGCGACGGCACGCTGATGGTCCGAGGCGATCCCACACAGCTGCAGGAGCGCCTTCGCCAAGGCGGCGTGGACCGCGTGCTGCTGCGCGAGGGAGGTGTGGTCGTCGGGCTCGACCAGGTGGGCAAGGCGCGGCAGTTGCTGCAGCAGCAGCCACCACGCGCACAAACCTCCGCAGGCCCCTCCCCCACCGGCCAGCAATTCAGCCGCAGCGCACCAGATCAAGCTTCACAGGCCAGGGGCCTGCCCTCCAAGCCCGCCACCGTGCAGTCCGTGCGCGCCGCAGTGGCCAAGCTCACCAACAGCATGGGCCTGCTCGCAGAGGGTCGTGGCCGCGTGGTGGTGGCCACCTCGGCCGACATCCAGGCGCACTGGAAGCCCTGGTCGGCGAGGTGGACATCGGCTCGCAGGACACCAGTCTGGCCCAGGGGTTCTTCGACCCCAACACCAACACCGTCTTCCTTATCGCCGACCACATCGAAGCCGGCCAGGAGATGGCAGTGGCCGCGCACGAGCTGGTGCACAAGCATGGCAAGGCGGTACTCGGAGAGAAGGGGTGGAGGCAACTGCATGAGGTGATTGGCATCTGGGCGAACAGGCCAGAGGGGAGCCTGGAGCGCCAGGTCTACGACGAGGCCGCAGTGCGCGTGCAGGGTTCGCGGCCGACCGGAGCGGATGAGGCCAGCTACAGCAGCGAAGAACTATTCCCCTATGCCGTGCAGGTGGCCATGGAGCTGGGGGTACAGCCTACCGCACTGATGCCGGCCAACTCGGTGCAGGGCTGGCTGGCGCGGGTGCGGGCATCGCTGCAGACCGTGCTCGGCAAGCTGACCGGGAATCCGCAGGCTTTTGATGGGCAGGACCTAGTGAATCTGGCTTTCGCAGTGGTGCAGCGGGAGAACCCCGCGTATGGTGCGCCACCTGATGCGACAACCGCGGATGGAATCGACTCACATCAGCGAAACGATCTGCCGCAAGGCCGCAAGGCATCGGCCTTGCCAGAAGGCAACTACGTTCCCCCGCCGATTGAAGAGATCGTGCCCGCAGAGATACTGGCCAGCGCACGTGAAACCATTGAGCGGTTGATGCCCCTGGCCATAGAGACCGCCAACAGCGATCCGGATGCACTTGCACAAGCAGCGCGGGAACTGCGGCCCTACCTCAAGCGGGCGCGGCAAACCAAGCCTGCGTTCGATCAAGCGGTGCGAGATGCGGCCGCTCGGGCTGGCGCTTTGGGTGTGCAACTGGCGCCGGTCAAGGGGGTGAAGCGCGCTTCGGAGAAGATGGTCACAAATGCGACGTCGGCAAGCGAAATCAAAGATCTGCTGCGGGCCACCGTGGTCGTCCCATCGTATGCAGATGCCCAGTCTGTCCTGGATGCCCTGGACAGCGCATTTAATGTGGAATGGATCGGGAATCGAACGGCACAGAAATTATCGAGCAAGAAAGTCAAGCCAAGGGAGTTTGGTTTTTTGCGCTCAGGGTATGGCGATGTGCTCGTGATTGTCAGATTTTCCGGACTGACTGCAGAGGTGCAGATCAACATCCCAGCCATGCTGTCGATAAAAGCGGGCGAAGGGCATTCCCTGTATGAGATTGAACGGCTTCTACCCAGAAAATCAACGCAATGGTTAGAGGTGGTGACCCATTCAAAGAGGGTCTACGGCGCAGCAACGCGACGGAACACTTCTTCAGAGATTTCGTCGCCAGTGCGGCGCACCGACATGCAGGGCATCAAATCGCCCTCCAGGGTCAACCGTGCACAAGTCTCATCTGGAAAATACACGAACGTATCGCCAGAGATCGTTTCAAAAAACGTTGTTCCGGCAGGGAACGAGTTAGGCACAGGAAAGGGTGATTTCATAAAAAGCCTCCGAAGGAGGCTAGTATAAATTTAGACGCTTTTGAGCGCAAGAATTTTCGCTGTCGGCAACTAACAATCTGCGGTCAAAAAACATGCGTAGTACCTGCTGCATCTTCTGCACCTACCGCGCCAAGTTCGGACTCAAGGGCTGAGCGCATGAACCTGTCTTCCTGATCGCGGGCCACATCGAAGCCGGCCAGGAGATGGCCGTGGCCGCGCACGAGCTGGTGCACAAGCATGGCAAGGCGGTGCTGGGCGAAGCGAGGTGGAGGCAACTGCACGAGGTGATTGGCAGCTGGGCGAACAGGCCCGAGGGGAGCCTGGAGCGCCGGGTCTACGACGAGGCCGCAGCGCGCGTGCAGGGTTCGCGGCCGGCAGCCAGAGCAACTGCTGGCGGAGCGCGCCGTGGAGGGGCGGGCCAAGGAGGGCGAGCAGCACCCCGGGCCACTCTCGTGGGACTTGGAATCGCCGAGCGCGTCGAGCTTACCGGCAGCCAAGCCCTCGTCGGTGAACGGGTAGATTCGCCAGAGCAACCTTGCCTGCCGACTGCTCAACGGCTGCGGCCCACGGCGTACCGCTTGCCCGCCCTCCTCACCCCCCGGCACGCCGCCACACCAGCCCCAGTGCCTTGAACTTCTGCCAGGCAGTGGCGCGTTCGTCCGAGAGCACGTCGAGAAAGTCCGACAGGCGTTTGGACTTGACCATGGTGTAGATGGTCAGCGCGGTGGTCAGCGCGAACACGAGGGCGAAGATGCCCAGCTTGCGGCCCAAAGGCGCGTCGGCTTCGGCCAGCAGGTTCATGCCCAGGAAGCCCGTGGTCACGGTGCCGATCAGGCCGAAGATGGTGACGACCGTGAGCCGCACGACGGTGTTGGCCTGGCGGCGCAGGCTGTCGGCGTCCAGGTATTGGTTCATTTCGCCGATGCGCTCCTTGACCTCGGTGTACAGCGGGTCGAGCCCGAGGTGGTTGGCGCACATGCGGAACAGGGCGCGCACCTGGGCCTGTTCGGACACTTCGTGGAACCAGTAGCGGTGCGTGAAGCGCAGAAAGCCGGCAAAGCTGTCGCGGATGGTGCGCTTGAAACGGCGCACGCTGGCGGCGTCGGCAATGTCCAGGTCTTTCAGGGCCTCGGCCAGCCGGTCCGAGAACATCAGCAGCGCCGCCTTCTGGAAGTGCGCGATCAAGAACAGCAAAAAATGCTGGTGCCTGAACTGCGCCAGCACGCCCCGGTCGCGGCAGACGTAGAACGGGCTGCCGGCATTGCCCAACACCAGCAGCGAGTGGCCGCTGCACAGATAGCGTGTGTTGGGGGCGGCACCGCTGCTGCTCCAGAAGCGGTCGTAGCAGAACCGCTTTTCGAAGTCGGCCAGGTGCTCTTCGGAATAAGGCAGGCAGGTGTCGTCGTCGCTGGGCGGGGCCGCTCCCGTGACCAGGCCGAAGCGGATGAAGTCGCTGCGGCTGAGCGCGCGCGGGTCGTCCAGCGCCAGAAAGGCCAGCTGCGGCATGCGGTAGTACTCGATCTGCCGGTAGCGCAGGGGCCCGCTGCGCTCGGAATGGTCGCTCACCAGCGGCTCCAGCAGCCAGGCCCAATGGGCCGAGATGCGCGGGGCGCGGTGGCTGCTGACGTGGGCCATGAAGAGGTCGCGCTGGTTGGCGTCGGACGCGGCCAGCACCTGCCCGGCGGCGTCCAGCCACTCGGCGCTGTACAGGCAGTGCTGGGCATGGCCATCCGCGTCCCAGCCGGCGGGGTAGCCACGGCCGAAGCGGTACAGCAGCTCCTGCGCCTGGGCGAGCTGCAGGTCGCGGGCGCTGACCTCGACATTGAGCAGCACCAGGTCCAGGTCGAGAAAAAAGTACAGGTCCACATGCACGATGTCGAGCGTGACCGGCGCATCGCCGGGGCGCAGCACCGCCCGCACGGCGCTGACGTCGCTGCGCCGGAACACCCGCATCGGCGAGCCGGTGGCACGGCCGCCGTCCCGGCTGCGCCCTTCGCCATACAGGAAGCGCTGCACATAGGGCAAAAAGGTCACGAACTCGTTGTAGTGGCGTTCGTGAAAGCGGCTGCTGTCGCCCGTGAATTCGTCCACCACCTCCCGCCAGGGCGAGGCCTCCTCGCCCATGTCCGCCAGCAGTTGCCAGGGCTTGGCGTGCCGGCCCTCGGAGCCCCGCACCGGCATCAGGCGCAGGGGCCACAGCAGGACCTGGCGAAACTCCCGCACGCAGGCGGGGTGGGATTGAGCAACTGGCATGGGGGTGGTCTTTCGTCGAGATCGCGGGTTTCGTCCGCACGGCGCCACGGGGTGGACTGTAGAGACCATGCTACCCAAAACCGCAGGGGCTGGGTGGCTCAGCACCTTGCTGCAGGCGCCGCCATGCGTGTGCCACGCCTGCGCCATGGCTCCTGCGGCGAGCCCCGGCGCGTGACGGCGACGTTCGGCTACCAGTGGTGGTGATGGACGGTCAAGCCCGTCTTCCACGCCCGGCCGCCTTGGCGCGGTAGAGCGAGGCGTCGGCGCGCTCCATGAGGCCACGCCAGCCGTCGTCGCCCGCAAAGGCCACGCCCACGCTGGCGCCGATGTGTACCCTGCGCCCGCCCAGGTCGAAGGGCTTGGCGGCGGTGGCCACCAGCTTGTCCGCCACCTGCTCGGCGGCGGCGCGGCCGGGCATGCCGCCCAGCACCACCACGAACTCGTCGCCGCCCACGCGCGCCACCAGGTCCATGGGCCGCACCAGGGCCAGAAAGCGCGCCGCCACGGCCTGCAACAGCTGGTCGCCCACCGGGTGGCCCCAGGTGTCGTTGACGGGCTTGAAGCGGTCCAGGTCCACGTACAGCATGGCCACGCCGTGCGCCTCGCCAAGCGGTATGCGCTGCAGGTAGGCCTCCAGGCCCTGGCGGTTCACCAGGCCGGTGAGCCCGTCGCGCTCGCTCAGGCCGATCAGGCGCGACTCGCGCTGGCGGTGGATGGTCACGTCGTCCAGCACGGCGATGAAGCCGTCGGGCGTGCCGCCCTCCGACTGGCGCGGCACCAGGGTGATGGCCATGTTGCGCTGGCGCCCGCCCAACTGCAGGTCCAGCTCGAACGCCGTGGGCTCGCCGCCCAGCGCCTTGTGGATATGGGCCATGCTGCCCTGCAGCTCCTGGATGGGCATGACCTCGCCGATCTTGTGGCCCACGATCTCCGCGCGCGAGGGGCCCACCAGCTTCTCGAACGCGGAGTTGACGAACTCGTAGCGGCCCTCGCGGTCCACCACGGCGATGACGTCGGGGATCGCCTCGGCAATCGAGCTCAGCGTACGTTGCTGGCGAAACAGGTCGGCGCGGGCGCGCTGCTGCGCCGAGATGTCGCGCATCACGGCGGTGTAGCGCACCACCTGGCCGGTGGCGTCCTTGTGCGACAGCACCGAGTGGTCCACCGCAATCGGCTGGCCGGCCACGAGCACCGTGCTCTCGCCCATCCACACCCCGCTCTTGAGCACCGAGGGCATGACCTCGTCGCGGTAGCGGCGCGTGGTCTCGGGGGTGTTGAAGTCGGTGAAGCGGTGCTGCGTGACGTCGTAGCCCGCATCGTAGCCCTGGGCCTGGCGCGCTGCCGGGTTCATGTAGGTCACGCGGCCGTCCTTGTCGGCCTGCACCACGTAGTCGGGCGTGGCCTCCAGAATCTGAGTGAGCATGTGCAGCGACTCCTCGGCGCGCTTGCGGCCCGTGATGTCCTGCAGCGCGCCGACCACGCGCAGCGGCGCGCCGTGTTCGTCGTACTCGGTGTTGCCGATGGCGCGCGCCCACACGCGCCGGCCATCGGGGGTGCGCAGGGGGGCTTCGATCTCCCACTTCTGGCCGTCCTCGATGCCTTGCTCGAAGGCGGCGATGAGCCGTTCCTGCGCGCCCTCTTCGTAGAAGCCAACCACGCCGGGCAGCGTGGGCACGAAGCCATCGTCCACGCCGTGGATGCGCCGCACCATGGGCGACCAGTGCACCGTGCTGGTGGGCAGGTCCACCGTCCAGGAGCCCACCAGCGCCAGCTCGCCCGTGCGCTGCAGCAGGTCCTGGTTGGCGCGCAGTTCGCGCTCCACCGCGTGGCGCTGGCTGGTGTCGCGGATGAAGGCCGTGGCGCCAATGCCGCCGGCCATGCGCAGCGGCGCGATGGACAGCTCCACAGGCAGGCGGTGCCCGTCCTGGTGCAGCGCATCCACCTCAAAGCGCCGGCGCAGCACCGGGCCCTCGCCGGTGCGCTGCAGCCGCGCCATGCCGTAGAGGTGGGCGCTGCGCATCTCGGGGGGGATGATGAGCTCGTGCATCGGGCGCCCGATGGCTTCGTCGTAGCTCCAGCCCAGCGCGGCCTGCGCCTGCGGGTTCCACTCGGTGATGAAGCCGCCAGGGTCGATGCTGACAAAGGCGTCCTGCGTGCTGGTGAGCATGCTCTGCAGCGTCTCGTCGCGCGCAGGCCCATCCGGGGCATCGCTGTGCAGGGCGCCCTTGGCCAGCAGGCCGGGCACCGGTGCCAGCGGCTGGCTGCCCATCGGTCCGCGCGCATCCCAGCGCGGGCGCTGGCTGGCAAAGGCGCTGCGCGTGCTGCGGATGGCGCCGGCGTCATCGAGCGTGCCCACGGCCACTTCGACCACCTCGGGCTCGTCGTCTTCCAGAAGGAACAGCTGGCTGCCGCACTCGGGGCACAGCTGGCGCGCAGCATGCTCCGACGAACGCCAGGTATGCAGCGCGCCATAGATGCGCAGGGTGGCCCGGTCGCCAGCGATCCAGGCCATGCCGGCACCACCCGATGCCCGGCGGCAGGTCTCGCAGTGGCACACCGCGGCCTCCAGCTCCTGCGCATGCACGGCGTACTCGACGCGGCGACAAGCGCAGTGGCCTCTCAATACAACAGGAGCCGTCCTCATACGCAACCTTTGTCCCGGGGGCCCCGGGACCGCAGCAGTCGTGCCCAGCGCGGCGCGGGCCCGTGGTGGAAAGGTAACCGGTCTTGCCGCCCGGTCTTGTAGGACAGCTCCTATCCGGGCCGACTGTATCGCTTTGGTGTGCCATGGCAAGCGGGCAATGTCAGGGCGCGGTGGCCGCCGGCAGCGATTGCCGATACGGCAACCGAAGGTTCGAAAAACAGCGCAATGCAGTGAGTTTTCCGGGCGCGGGCCCGCACAATAATCACCCCATGGAAACCATTGTTCTCGGCGCCGGCATGGTCGGCGTCAGCACCGCCCTGGCGCTGCAGCAGCGCGGCCACGCCGTGACCCTTATCGACCGCAAGGCCCCGGGCCAGGAGACCTCGTACGGCAACGCCGGCATCATCCAGCGCGAGGCCGTGCAGCCCTATGCCTTTCCGCGCAACATCGCCACGCTGGCACGCATTGCGACCGGGCTGAGCAACGACGCCCACTACCACTGGGGCGCCGTGCTGCGCCTGGCGCCGCAGCTGCTCGGCTACTGGGCCGCATCGGCGCCGGGGCGCTACGCACCCATCGCCCAGGCCTACAGCCGCCTCATCGCGCACTGCCTGACCGAGCACGGCGGCTGGATAGCAGACGCCGGTGCCGCCGACCTGGTACACAAGCAAGGCTGGATGCAGCTGTACCGCACCGCCCCCTTGTTCGATGCGGCCGCCACGCAGGCCCGGGCCACCGCGGCAGCGCACGGCCTGGCCTGCGAAGTGCTGGACAGCGCCGCCCTGGCCGCCGCCCAGCCCGTGCTGCAGATGCCGCTGGCCGGCGCCGTGCATTGGCAGGACCCGTGGAGCGTGCGCGACCCCGGCGAACTGGTGGCGCGCTACGCGCGGCTGTTCGTGCAGCGCGGCGGCCAGTTGGCCACAGGCGACGCGATGGCGCTGCGGCAGCAGGGCAGCGGCTGGGCCGTGCAGGTGGACTCTGGCAACGTCAGCGCGCAACACGCCGTCATTGCCCTGGGCCCCTGGGCCGGCGCGCTCACCACGCGCCTGGGCTACCGCCTGCCGCTGTTCAGCAAGCGTGGCTACCACCGCCACTTTGCCGGCGGCCCCAGCCTGACCATGCCGGCGCTGGACATCGAGCGCGGCGTGATGCTGGCCCCCATGGCGCGCGGCCTGCGCCTGACCACCGGGGCCGAGTTTGCACTGCTGGACGCCCCCGCCACCCCCGTGCAGCTGCGCCGCGCAGAAATCTCCACGCGCGAACTGCTGCCCCTGGGCGAGCCCGTCGAGGCCACGCCCTGGCTGGGCGCCCGCCCCTGCACCGCCGACATGCTGCCCGTGCTGGGCAAAGCGCCGCGCCACACGGGCCTGTGGTTCAACTTCGGCCACGCGCACCAGGGCTTCACCCTGGGGCCGGTGACCGGCCGCCTGGTGGCCGAGCTGATCAGCGGCGAGGCGCCGTTCGTGGACCCGGCGCCGTATTTGGCGCAGCGGTTTTTGTAACAGCGCAGTCCGCGCACGCGGCGCGGTCCCGCCCCTCGCCGCGCCCTGCAGCGCGTTCGGCGGTGAACCCTGCTGGCATCACCCATATTGGCGATTGTGGTGATCGCTCCATTGTTTTGAAATCAAGAAACCAATGGATACAAGTGTGTCCATGTGGACACATGCGCTTCGTGCGCGTTTTCCTTGTCACCCTCTGCCGGCCACCACAACCCCAAGAATCCCACGCCGGCTCAACTTCGATCCATCACCGCCATGCGCCTTACCTGCACGCTCAAGAAAATTGCCGCCGCCACCGCCCTCGTCGTCGCCAGCCTGGGCGCCGCCAGTCCCGCATGGGCCGACATCACCGCATCGGCCACTGCCAGCGGCTCGGCCAGCGCCTACACCCTGGTGGCTCGTATCACGCCCGATGCGCAGTACCTGGGCCGCGGCAAGCTGTACTTCGTGATGCTGCACGGCTCGCAGATCTACGTGCTGTCCGAAGCGCGCGGCTTCATCCCCTACACCGGCGGCGAGCCCGAGGCCTACCGCGGCATCACCCAGGCCACCGAGACCATCACCGTGCAGGGCTGGAACACCACCGCCCAGGCCGGCGCCGCCATCTTCGTGGGCTTTGGCACCGATGTGATGGACATGATCAACAACGGCAGGTTCAAGCAGGTGGCCACACTGCCCCAGGCGCCCGCGCCGACGCCCACGCCCACGCCAACGCCCCCCGTTGTGACCAACCCCTATGCGGCCTACAGCGGCAACTACCTGTGCATCAGCGAAACGGGGTCCAGCTACACGGTTTCCGCCACCATCACGGCCACCCAGGCAGTGGTGGATACGTCCAGGATCCTCACCATTCCGGACTACACCTTCAACGTGCCGTACAGCAACATTGGCACCACTGGCGACCGCATCTATACCAACAACGCATTCCCGCTGCGCCTGGTGTCGGTGGACACGACCGCTGGAGCCCGCTACCCGCTGGCCCTGGGCTACGCGAGCAATGGCTCCAGCACCCCGCGCGTCTTCATCTGCTCCCGGCGCTGAGCGCCATCGGGCAGGACATTGGCGCGGCCGATGGCATTGGCGAGTGACGCACAACGGCCGCACAGACTGGGGCCGCGCCAGCGACGCGCAGGCCAGCGCCGCACGGCACCCAAGCTTGCAGGCCGCGGCAGCCGCTGATCCGCAAACCGGATGGCCGGCAGCGCCTGCCACACCACCTCGATTCCTACCGCCATGAACTTCGCCAGCCCGTTCAAGAAAATCTCCGCCGCCACCGCCCTCGTCGTCGCCAGCCTGGGCGCAGCCAGTTCCGCGTGGGCCGACATCACCGCATCGGCCACCACCAGCGGCTCGGCCAGCGCCTACACCCTGGTGGCTCGTATCACGCCCGATGCGCAGTACCTGGGCCGCGGCAAGCTGTACTTTGTGATGCTGCACGGCTCGCAGATCTATGTGCTGTCGGAGACCCGGGGGTTCCTTGCCTACACCGGCGGCGAGCCTGTGGAGTACCGCACCATCACCCAGGCCACCGAGACCATCACAGTGCAGGGCTGGAACACCGCAGCACAGGCCGGCGCATCGATCTTCGTGGGCTATGGCAGCGATGTGATGGACATGCTCAACAACGGCAGGTTCAAGCTGGTGGCCACGCTGCCGGCGGCGCCTGCTCCTGCTCCTGCACCCGCGCCAGCTCCTGCGCCCGCCCCTGCACCGGCCCCCAGCACCTCCCACTCGGCGCACAACGGCACCTACATGTGCTATGACGACTATGGCCGCTCGGGCGCCGTCACCGCCACCTTCACGGCAAGCCGGGCCGTGATCGATACCACGCGGCTGCCGACCATTCCGGACTACACGTACAACCTGCCGGTCACAAACATGGTCTACGAGCCCGGTGTCACGTTCTACACCAACCTGAGCTTTACGCTGCGCGTGGTGGGGCTGGACCTGACGCGCAGAAGCACGTACTCGCTGGTGATTGTCTACCAGGCCAGTGCGTACAGCACTGAGATTAGCTACGGCTGCGCCAAGCGATAGACAGCCCTGGGACGGGCTGGTGGATCGCTGCCACCAGCAGCGATTTCGGTGGATTTCTTGTTTCTTTGGAAGGCCGTCCGACCGGGCCCCCTACACATTCACCGCCGCCCCATCCACCGCCCAGCGGCACTCTGCCATCCAGGTGGGCAACGCGGGGTCGCGCACCACGGGCGCCAGGGCGCGCAGCGTGGTGTTCATCTGGCTGTCGAACCAGTGCAGCTTCTGTTCGGCAAACTGGATGGACGACAGCGCCTGCAGCACCAGATGGCCGCCGTCCACCACCGGCAGCGGCAGTGCCGCGCGAAACGCCATGTCCAGCGACGGGTGCTCGCGCACCAGCTCCTGTAAAAAGGCGCAAGCCGCATCGATGGCCTGCGCATGCCGTGCATGGAAGGCCGGGCTCATCTCCTCGGTGCCCAGGAACTTGGCAACGCCGGCGAGCGACTCGAACGGGGTGGGCAGGCGGGTGGGTGTGGGGGTCGAAGGGGTGGGCATGGTAGCGGTCGGCAGGTCAAAGGGATGGCAACGGCAACAGCGCGCCGGCACCATGGCAGACACGCATCCACAGTATGCGCCCAGCGCACGCACCACGCCGCAGGCAAGGCGCAAAATGCGCCGTGCGCGCCCGCCCCCACGTAAACCGCCGGCAACGCCACCGCGTTGAATGCGCTGCAACCGGACACCGCCATGCCCGCCACCATGCCCACCACCACCATGCCCCGAAGTACCCTCCTCAGTACCTTGCGCAACCTCCTCGCTGGCGCCGCCCTGGCACTGGGCCTGGGCGCCCTGCCCGCCTTTGGCCAGATCACCACGGTGGCCACCACCATCAGCGGCACCACACAGGCCCTGAATTTCGCCGTCAGCGTCAACCCCGAGGCGCGGTTCCTGGGCCAGGGCAGGCTGTACTTCGTACTGCTGCACAACGGGCAGTTCTACCTGCTGTCCGAGACGCGGGGCTTTGTGCCCTACACGGGCGGCGAGATTCCCGAGTACCGCACCATCCGCCAGGCGACCGAGACCATCGCCGTCAGCAACTGGAACACCCGCGCGCAGTTGGGCGGGGCCGTCTTCGTGGGCTATGGCAGCGACTTCTGGGAGATGCTGGCCAGCGGCCGCTACCGCCAGGTGGCCACCCTGGCCGAATACCCCATCCCGCCCGTGGCGGGCGACCCCTACGCGGCCTACAGCGGCGCCTACCTGTGCTCCAGCAACACGGGCGCCACGTACAACGCCACCGCCACCTTCACGGCCGCCCAGGCGGTGGTGGACACCTCCCGCATCCCCTCCATCGCGGTGCCCAGCATCAGCGTGCCTTTCGACGGTCTGGGCAGCAGCGGCGACCGCATCTATGCCAACCGCGACTTTCCGCTGTACCTGGTGTCGCTGGACACGACGGCCGCCGCCCGCTACCCGCTCGCGCTGGCCTACCAGGCCAGCGACTCGAGCGCGTCGCACATCTTCGTCTGCGCCAGGCGCTGAAAGCGCCTGGCCCTCAGGCATCTCTCGCACGCGCGGCTGACACCCCACCCGGGGCGAAGCACCTGCAGTGCACCGTCCAGCGCCTGTCTGATACCGCCCGTCGGCGCGCAGCGCCATGTCGTGACATTTGGTTTCACGCCACAGTACGCGCCCTACCCCGGTGATAGATTCGCCGGTCGCTCGGGCCACGCGCCGGGCGTGCCCCGATCCACCGCCCAGAAATACCTCACCCCATGGCCGTTACCGTCTCCGACCTGCAGAACATGCGTTTTTCCGGCAACCCTCAGGCCGATGCCCTGCTGGGCGGCACCCCCATCTGGAACTTCTGGCCCGATGGCCGCAAGGTCATCTACTACACCTTCGACGCCAGCGCCGGCAGCGAAGCGGCCAGGAAGACCGGCAGCGCGGTCACGGCCTTCAACGCCGACCAGAAGCAATCGACCCTGCAGATTCTGCAGCACGCCGCGGCCGTCACCGGCATCGTCTTCACCGAGGTGGCCACCTCGGCCCAGGCCGACCTGCACTTCGCGGCCACCAACCTGCAGGGCCCCTCCACCGCGGGCCTGGCATCCTCGGGCTACAACTACAGCTACTCCGGCCCCAACCAGGTGGTGGGCTCGCTGAACATCGAAGCCGTGGTCTACCTGGACAACGTGGAGCACGCCGGCATCAACAACCGGCCCACGGCCGGCGGCTCGGGCTACGAAGTGCTGCTGCACGAAGTGGGGCATGCGCTGGGCCTGTCGCACCCCTTCGACTCCTCGCACCCGCTGCCCGCAGGGCAGGACAACACCAACAACACCGTCATGTCGTACACGCATGCGGGCCCGAACAAGACCACCTTCCAGGGCTACGACCTGCTGGCGCTCGACTGGCTGTATGGCCGCGACGGCCTGGGCGGCACCTACGGGTTCAACTCGACCAAGGGCCCGACGCTGAACTTCGATGCGGCACCAGCACCAGCACCAGCACCAGCACCGGCACCGGCCCCGGCGCCCGGCCCGGCTCCGGCACCTGCGCCCACCCCCACGCCAGCCCCGGCCCCCAAACCGACACCCACCCCAGCGCCGGCACCGACCCCCACGCCCGAAAAGCCGGTCCCGACGCCCAGCAACCCCCACCTGCCCACGGGCAACCAGGGCACTGCCGACGCCGACCTGTTCAACAGCAAGCCCGCCAACGAGACCTTCACAGGGGCTGCCGGTGTAGACACGCTGCTGACCCATGGCGCCCGCGGGGGCTACACCCTGCAGCCGCTGCCAGGTGGCGGCTGGCAGCTCAACGACAGGGGCGCCGGCCACGACGGCCTGGACACCTTGCAGCAGATCGAGCGCGTGCGCTTTTCCGACCACTCCGTGGCGCTGGACCTGAACGGCGCCGGCGGCACCGCCGCGCGCCTCATCAGCACCTTGCTGGGCTCCGATGCGCTGAAGAACCGCGGCCTGGTGGGCGCCGTGATCAAGGCCGTGGACGAATCGGGTGCCACGCCCCAGCAACTGGCAGAACTGGCCCTGGCCGCCGTGGCCGGCCCCTCCGCCACGCCCCAGCAGGTGGTGGCCCTGCTGTACGCCAACCTGTTCGGCACTGCGGCCGATGCCGCCACCGTGCAGAACCTGGCGGGCCTGCTCCAATCGGGCAGCTACACCGGCGCATCGCTGACCTGGGCCGTGGCCAGTTCGGACCTCACGGCCAGCAAGATCAATCTGGTGGGGCTGAGCCAGGTGGGGCTGGAATACATCTGAACCGAATGGTTGCGCAGGCACCGCCTGCGCAACCACGGCCTACGCGCAGTCAGCTGCGCACGCAAGGCGAATCAAGGCGCCCGGCGCAGCCCTACCTTTGGGGGATATCACCCGCCAGAAATTTGCGCTCCAATCACGATCGATGCTCCCTGGCAAGCAATGTTTTGCCAAGGACAGACATGCTCGCCCCCGGCGACCCCAGGCCCCGGAGAACAACTCCCCGCGGGTGCCATGGTCCCTGAGGCACAACACCTGGCCAACCCAGTGACTGTGGCATACCCAACGTGATTACCGCACTCTTCGAATTCAGCCGCGCCGGCATCTGCAGGTTTGCGCCCAGCGTATCCGCCTCCACCGACGCCCAGGCCGTGCTGCTCAACTGGACCCTCATGGCCAACGACCGCGCATTCCGCACGGTGCTCGACCTGCCCGACCGCCTGGTGGCCGAACTCACCTGGAACGAGCGGCACGACACCGCCCAGCGGCACGACCTCGACTCCTGGGCCCGCCGCCTGGACGTCACCGTGTCCAACGCACTGCGCATGTCGCAGGTCGACCGCCCCATCGCGCGGCCGCTGGCGGCGTAAGGCGCCTCGCCTGCCCCGCCCCTGGTCAGCCCACCGGGCCTGCCGGCACCTGGCAGGGCCTGATCGCACCGCCGCCCGATACACCGCCGTTGCAGTGAACAGAGCGGCCCGCCGGGCTACTCCGGATAGGTTACTTTCCCCCCGCCAATAATCACGGGGCCTTCACACCGGACCTCAAATTCGGGAACCTTTCAATACCCCGACTTCCCGCCAAAGGGTGGGCGGTATTGAAAGATGCCCCCATGGCTCGGCAAAGCGTACCTACCAACTGAAGCTACAGCAAAGGCACTTCGTAGAATCGGGAGTTCAACTTGGGCTGCACTGCATTCCATAGCATCAGCTTGTTGGACGCCCAATAATCATCGCCTTGCCCTCCCAGTATCGCTGCAAGCTTGCCATTTTTTTGCCAGCTCAAGCACAGAGCAACCTCGCACGGCCGATTCTCCAGTCGAGGATTAATCGGATTTTCCTTGATGATGGACATGCCAATCAATTGATCACCGACAAAATCGCGCCATTTCGCTTGCGAAAAGACGGGATCTGATGCTTCAATTGGAAAAAGTACACCCTCCTTTTCGCTCATCGGCGTGGCGCCAAGCCGCCTATGTCTGTCACTGTCAAGCCAAACAATCGCACTATTAAGGCTGTCATCCTCCCCAACCCCGAGGATTCCGGCTCCTTCGAACGTGAGACCCAGCGGCCCTTCAGTCCCTTCAAAAACACGCGAAGGCGACTCTTCCATTTCGGCTCCCGCCTCTTCCTTGGGAAATATGCTGTATCTCGTGAATGAAATCAGCTTGCGCCCCAAGAAAGTTCGGAGAAGAGGAATCGATTGAGATGGCGTCGGTTGATCTTTATATTGGTCAATCATTAAAATCCCTATTTTCCTTCGGCCAATTTTACCAAATAATCGATCATCTTTATGTTTTTTCGATAACCCACATCACCCACCGCAAGCCTCAATGGGTCAGATATCACAATACCACCATCTTTTCCCACAAGAAGTGGGACTGCCCACATATTAAAATAATCCAGCTTACAGCAGCTCTTTTACATAAACATCAAAAACATTCGACTCATTTTTTACATACAACCGGTCACATTCCGTGCATCGATAAACAAGCCTGGAAACCTTATCAATCTCATCAAAGAAGTTCTCCGACGATACATTTCCAGATTCAAGCTGATCTGAAATATTTATCACTGCGGCCTCGGGAATCAGCGAAAACTCGTACGGCGAATCGGCGCCGGTCAAACGCATTTCATGCCCGCAACGGCAACGAAATTTGGCCATCTTTAATTTCCTTTCTTTGGTCGAGGTACATAAATCATTCTCCCACCGGAGTCTTGAAAAAACAAGCTCTGAATCCTTAACGCATTTGGTTTTCCCCAAAATCTATCCTGGATCGCTTGGATACTGGCATCGTCGAGGTCCGTCTGTATAAGAACTGACGTAGCCTGCTCCTTCTTGCGTTCAATTTCCCGAACAATATTTTTCACTTCAGACGTATTCGGTGTGTAAACGTCCACTTGCCCAATGCCTTCAACCTCCAGATCCGCCGTGGGAGTCTCCGGCACACCAAGGTCATTCGCTGTAACTTTATGGATGACGTTGTAGCCTAAATCAGCCAGGCTTCGGCCAGCGCGAAGCTCATTTGCATCAGGCCTCGCGCCCTGCTGAAATGAAATGCGGCCAAATGCGTGAGGCGCTCCATTTTTTGATTGAAGTTCCTGCGGCCCCATTGAAACGCCTTGGCTCGCTCGACCTGAGGCATTGCCATGGAAATCACCTCGCTCCGAAGAAAAATCCCCAGCCACAGGGCCTGAATCAATGCCGCCATTTCGAACCTGTGAGAATGGCACCGGCGCGCCCTCGGCAGGGAGGGTATCCACGACCCCGACCGGAGACGCATGCCCAGCCAACGCCTGTCTCGCCCGCTCGACGCTCCCCGCCGTGACGATCACACCCTCTGGCCCATCTGTCATGGCACCCCCGGGGATGCCCGCGTCCTCAAGCCACTGGCGCACCGCCTTGGTGTCGCCCTGCACGTCGAGCATGCCGCCCTCGCGCATCGACATCTGCACCGATGGTGACGGCTGCCTTACCGCATCGGCATCAGCGCCAGGCTGTAGCGGTGCCAGCACCTGCTGGGCCCGTGCAGCCTGCTCGGGCCCGACCCATACGCTGTCGAGCCACATCCACACCTTGTCTACCCCGGCATTGCGCAGTCGCTTGTCCAACTGGCGAGGATCCCCCTCCACGCTCAGCGTGCCTTTGTCGGTCAAGTGCATTGCACCGACAGGCGCCGCCGTTGGGGCATCTACCACCGGACCCGCCGTGGGCACTTCTGGCTCCATGGCCGGGGTACTTGCGTCCCCAGAGACGTCTTTCAGGTTGACCGTCAACAGCCCGCGAATTACACTGGCTACGTCTCCTGAAGTAGCCTTGCCGGATCGCTCCACACCATCCTTGGTGTCAGTCCCGGAATACCTGGTATTCAGGAGACGCTCTTTTGTACTCACACTGTGCAGATACATCCGTTGAGTATTCGGATCTTTCTTGACCAGCACGGTGACGACGTTCCCCTTTTCATCGATCTCTACCGGCGCGCTGATGTAAAAACTCGTCGCATCTCGGTCATGCTGCGCACTGAGCACAAGTGCGCCGCCCTCGACGACGGCCTTCACGGCCGCGAATGACACGGCCTTGGATGGATTCATGCCGTGTGCCATGGAGTCTCGCACCGCTCGCTCGTCGAGAACCACTTCGCCCAACTCCGGGTGAACAGCGACGCCACCAGCATCCGCGAAGAGCTTGGAGGCCCATGCGCGCAACAAGGCAAATCCGCGGGGCGCCTCATTGCCTAGCAAGATTGCAACGGGCTCACCCTGCAAGATCCTTGCTTTCTTGACCGTTTGAGGATCAAGCGTGGAGATAGCGTTACCCGATGGCCGGTATCCATTTCCATCAGCAGCACCGGGCAAGCGGCTGCCGTCACCGGTTGGCAAGGTTGAAGTGACATCAGCATCTGCCGCGCTGTCTTCCCGTGCCGGCAGTTCATCCGTTTTCGTCTTGCGTGCAAGACTGCTCGAAGCAGTCACACCGTTTTGCACCACTTCATGAGCCAAGCCCTCCGCCTGATCCCTAGACGAGGCGGCCTCGCGCATCGCATCGGGCGGCACTTCAGCCCGAGAAGGCGCCTTCCGCCCAACAGGTGATTGGGAGGATCCCCTGTCCACTTGCATTGCGGGGCTCAGGGCGACAGCATTGCGTCCGGCCAGTACCTGCCGGGCATCCTTGGAAAGCGCAAGTACTTCTACCGGAGCCATGCCCCATTCGCCCACCATCTCCGCCAACACCTGGCCGGGCTGGTCGATCTGGCCCTTTTGCGCCAGTTGCTTGCCCGCCTCGCCGGCACCACCCATGGCTCCCTGCACACCGGCCTGCAGCGGTGCGTTGATGGCCTGGCGCACGAGCTGGTTTTTGATAGCCCTGGGCACCAGCGTTTTGCCAGCCACCCCGCCGGATGCAGCATCCAGCGCACCAACAATCAAGCCGCCCTTGCCCGCGTAGGACATGGCTGCACGAAGCATGTCGGGGTCGGCGAACAACCGGCCAAGCCCCTCTTTGTCGGAGAACGTGTTTGCGGTCTTTTCGGGGCCGCGTTGGGGCGCAACCGGGATGAGTGGATGCTTCGGATGCGCCGCATGGGCTCGTGCCCATGCAAGCAGCCGGGGCGTCCAATCGCCCGATTTCGCCCCAACCCTTCGGGCAAGTGCCTTGCCGGGCGGTCTGCGGCGTTGCGGCGCTTGTTGATAGCGGGGCTATCAACTGCACCCCGCGCCTTGCATCCCATCCCGGCAAGGCACTTGCGCGGCCCCGAAAAGGCCACAAACACGTTCTTATGGGTCCACGCCGTTGTCGCGGGCGAATTCACGGATGGCGCTGCCGAACTCGGTCAGTGCGCTGGTGCCCCCGGCGACCGCCGCGCCACCCACCGGCCCGGTCGTAGCGGCGGCCACAATCATGGGGATCATCTGCGGGAGCGACGGGACCGCAGCCTGGTCGCCCCGCACCACGAGCATGCCCGAGTCCAGCACTTGCACCGGGGCCGGGCCTGGGCCGCTGCGGCGAACGGCAAGACACCCGCTCAGCGAAGTCGCCTGATCGCGGTTACGGAGCTACTTCAGGATCGCCTGCCACGACTATAGAAGATGCGTTGCTCGCGGTCGTCGCTGGCGAGTCGATCTCGCTGTTCAGCAATTCCAGCCAGTGTGCCGCGACCGCGTTCGAACTCGCTGTCTCGGGACGGTGCGCGTTGACTTCGTTTCCGGCCAGCCCCATCCAGTACTTCGCCTCGGTCAGGTCCGGATTCTGCCCACTTGCCAGCGCCTTGTTCCTCGCGTGAGTCTGCCCATCGGCCCAAAAGGGCGCGCAAGACAGCTCCTCGCGCAACCGTGCGCCAGCCGGCGCCATTCGCTGGTATAGCGCTCTCAGTTCGTCCGCCGTCAAAGGATCGAGCCAGTGCTTCTTTGAAGAGTCGGTCGCCGGTGCGGGCGTCGATGAAGTGGCCGGTGTCGAGGTCATGGGTGAGGTTCCTGGCTTCGGGGAAAGCAATGTCCAGAGCGGCGGCTATTGCGCTACTTCACTGGATCTTCGGTTGCGGCTGTAGAAGATCCGTTGCTCGCGGTCGTCACTGGCGAGTCGATCTCGCTGTTCAGCAATTCCAGCCAGTGTGCTGCGACCGCGTTCGAGCTCGCCGTCTCGGGACGGTGCGCGTTGATCTCGTTTGCGGCCAGCCCCATCCACTCTTTCGCCTCGGCCACCTCTTCGCTCTTCCCCTGGGCCCTCGCTTGAGCCCTGGCTGCCTTGATCCCATCGGCCCAAAAGGGCGCGCAAGACAGCTCCTCGCGCAACCGTGCGCCAGCCGGCGCCATCCGCTGATAAAGTGCCCGCAGCTCTTCCGACGTTAAAGGATCGAGCCAGTGCCTCCCTGGATGTGATGTCTCCGGTGCGGGCGTCGATGAAGTGGCCGGTGTCGAGGTCATAGGTCAGGTTCTTGGCGTCGGGGAAAGTATTTTCAAGAGTAGCCAGATTCACGTCAATCAGGCGCTGGATGTTGCCCACGCTGTCGCCATAGACCCAGAGCAGCGGAGGAACGCCGAGTCTGGCATCGCCAGCCACTTGCCGTGGGTGCGGTGCAAGGTGGTCTGTGGTGCCGAACTTCAAGGCGCTAGACAGCATCAACTCGGCAAGCCGGAGTAGCGCCGCATCGCTCACACCCGAAGGGTCGCCAATGAGGATGCGCCCCGTGTTGTGGGCATAGTTGGCCGCAATGCTGTAGGCCATGGCTCCGTTCTGCCCTGGCTTGAATTGCAACAGATCGATCCATGCGTCCGAGCGCGACGCAACCGGTGGAGGCTTCAGGCGTGGGCGCTCCCAGATGATCGTCACCAATCCCTCCGAGCATCAACTCGCGAGCCGTGGGAGATTGCCTCAGCTACTTCAGCCGCAGCTCGAATTTCTCTTCCAGGCCCCAAGCAGCATCCTGCTTTTCAACCTGACGCATTAATTCGATGATTGGTTGAAACCTGTCCCCCAGAGCCGCTTGCGACGCCTGCGCATCCTTCCACACCAGCACAACTGGCCGCTCGACATCACCCGTCAAAACATCCCAGAGTGCGTCCAGGTTACGTCCGTAATACCCAGGAAAGTCCAATGCCGAGGCAATCGCCGCATGGAATTCAGCCTCTGATCGGATTTTTTTGCCTTCAAGCTCTTTGATCATCATCGCCTCCATTGTCCTATCGAGTACACCGTCTCGTAGTGGTCGTGGGAAATGTAAAGTAGGCCGTCGCTGGAGTAGAGCAGCCGTGTTCCCGGTTGGCTCGCTCGCTTCCTCGTAGGTATCAAACCGACGTCGGCTTCGTACCAAATCCGCCCATTGATTGAGGGGCAAGCCCCGTCGTGTTCAGGAATTCGTCACCACCGATCTGACCGTTTGGCAGGTAGCTGGCCAGTGCCTTTCCTGGTTTCCAGTCCAATTGAACGGCGTGCTGTTTCGTCAAAAATCCAGACCACCGGCCGCGTACATTTTTTGGGCTGCAGGCATTGAGGGCTACCACTGCGCCACTCAGCCAGAAGAGCATATTGAGCGGCACCTGCCTCTGGCTTTAATTATTGAATACTATTTCAGGTATCCGGATAACCGCAAAAGCTCTGCCATAACCATATCCAGGTCCGAATCAGGAATCCCCCCCTGAGCCCGAACTCCGACCCAGCGTCGAACCAATTGAATTGCTCCAGCATCTAACTCTGGATATTGCATGGCAAGAAGATGAGAAAGATCTCGCCCCGTCAAGGTTGGATCTTTCTTCAGCATATCCCTAAATAAAACGGATGCAGCTACGCCTTGAGCTAGTTCCATCATAAATTTGGCCTCCTAAAATAAGCAAACTGCACGCGCCCCATTGGGGCTGAAACCAAGACTTGAGTATAACCGTATTTTGAGACAACCCTACCCGTCCAGGTACTCATTGCAGCTCGCTCCTTTGTCATTCCGGCGTTGATATTCCGTACGAATTCGGCAGCATTCACGCTGTCGGTTTCAGAATCCCATAGCCCATTAATTCCATTAATCTCAATATTTTCACTTTTTATTCGCTGCATCAAGCTGGCAAACATGTCTATACCTGACCCCAGGACGGACGCGTCGCCTTGAGCACGTATCTCGAATAAGAGAATTCCGTCTCGATTGACGTAGGCATTCAAGCCATGGATTCCATTTTCTGCATCAAGATAGTCGATATTAATCAGGCCATCAAGTCGGTTGATACTAAATCGCTCACTTACATCCAACCTGGGTATAGGTGGCCCTTGAGATGCCTCATCCAACTGCTGGGTGAGATTTGGATTCTTACCTTCATTTGGATTCCTACCTTCTTCACGCGAAGTCGCCCAGCGCGCATCCCGCAGCAGCACTGGCGCCCCCGTGCGGGCCTTGAGCACCGTGCCCACAACGAACGCCTCGGCCTGCGTCAGCGTCATGCCGCGCAATCGCCGGGACACCTTGGGCATGCCCCACTGGTGCGCCAGGTCGGCTATCCAGGCAATCGTGCGCCGCACCCAGCCCGCCATCTCCCGGGTGCCTATGCCACGGCGGCCATGGTGGATTTCTTCAGCCATGTCCGCAAGGGCCTCTTCCACGGCCTTGGCATACCAGTCGTTGACGGGCAACTTGCCCTTGCTGCTGTGCCCGTCTTCTGTCATTCTCCAACGCGCAGCGTACTTGCGAACCAACGGGTCCGACAAGAATTTGAGCATCGCCTGGCGGTATTCTTCAGGCTTGACCGACTGACTGAGGCCCAGATGAAAAAGTTCGTGGAATACGACCCTGAACCCCTCAACCTCATCCCTGATTCCCTCAAGGTAAAGGTAGATTTCACCCCTCCTATTGCCTCCACTTGGTACTTCGCTCGAAGGGGCGACAAGGCCGATAGCCCCGGGATTGCTCTGAACCTGCGGCGTGACCATTCCACGCATCCCCAGACCATCAAGCGCCTTGTCCACAATGTCTTGCGCCTGCTGGGCCGTTATGCCCGGCCCTGGCGAAACCGAAGCTGAGGGCTCGTCGAACTCGCTGGCATATGCCGGGTTCTCGCGCTGTGCCACTGCAAACGCCAAGTCCACCAGATCCTGGCTGTCGAACAGCTCGGGCCGATTTGTGAGCCTGTCCCACGCCCCGCGCATGGCTGCCCGCACCCGGGCCAGCCAGCCCTGCACCGTGGTGATGGGGCGCATGGCCGTAGGCTCCACGCCCAGCTCCATTGCTACCTGCACGGCATAGGGGAACAGTTCTTCGCTGCTGTAGTTGGCCGCGTCTGCGCCCGCCGGGCGTGAGGCATCCACGCGCCGCACCGCCTCGTCGTACACCTGCCGCTCCAGGCTGCCATCGGGCTTACCCACCCAGGTGCCGATTACCTCGTGCAGTTGCCTCCAGCCCCTCTCACCGAGCACCGCCTTGCCGTGCTTGTGCATCAACTCGTGCGCAGCCACAGCCATCTCCTGGCCGGCTTCGATGTGGTCGGCGATCAGGAAGACGGTTTTTGTTTCTGGGTCGTAGAAGCCATGGGCAAGGCCGGTGTCTTGCGAGCCCATGTCCACCTCGCCGATCAGGGGTTCCCAGTGCGTCTTGATGTTGGCTGAGGTGACGACCGTAGCCATCAAGTGACCCACGTCGCAAGACCTTACCCTTCAGTCCAAGCAGTTTGACTCACCACAATATCGAAGGGAGGTCCCGGTGCTCACCTAAAGTAGACCGCAGGAGTGGTACTTTTAAAAGTCCGAACGGTTCTCCTTTTTCCAACCTCCGAACTGCTTGTCAGTTAAAATACGTCGTGTTCCCGGCTTGTTCTGAAAAGCATCGGAGGATTGGACTCTGACCCTTCGCAGGACATCCGGGAATACTTTTTTGTCGATGTACCAGGCCTTTCCTTCGCGAGCCCATTTGCCCACAGGTGGTGGGCCGCCGTCCTTGTCGTAAGCATTGGTCAGTAAACCGACGGTCACTCCCGGCCTGTTTCCCTGGGCTTTGGGATTGATGGTCATCATGACTATCGCGCCGTTAACAAGCTCTGGCGCTATCAGCACCAAATCACCGGTTACCGTGTCAGAATCAAAAACTGCGGCTGGAGTCTCCAGCCATTGCGGTACGTTCTTCCATTGCTCGGCGGTCATGTTGGGATGTTTTGCGGGTGAGCCCCGCGGCAAACCGCGATCTGGCTTGCCTACTGCAGTTTCGTCCAGGTAAACCGGGCCGTTGGTGATCTTAAGGAATTCCAGCATGTCGGACCGATCAAGTACGACTGCGGCTTGCTCACCCCGATGAATGCC
Organism: Acidovorax sp. AC410; assembly: GCF_979253235.1. NCBI lineage: Bacteria > Pseudomonadati > Pseudomonadota > Betaproteobacteria > Burkholderiales > Comamonadaceae > Acidovorax > Acidovorax sp. AC410. The sequence continues at coordinate 4,908,072 of NZ_CEEDCG010000001.1, read as the reverse complement.
CCTCGGCTTGTCTCCAGCGAATAACGCATCAATACGCGCTTCGAAGGTAGCCTTTGTCCCAGGTGAGCGGCTGAATTGGAGAACTGCAGTTTCAGCTTCGCTGGTGGCACTTGTCCCGGCAATTGCCTCCTCCACCTCGGTATTCGATGTGGCGAAGGGATGTCTCGAAATCTCCCGCTGCGCCACCGCAAACGCCAGGTCCACCAGGTCCTGCCCATCGAACGCCTGCGGATTGCCCGTCAGCTTGCCGAGTACGGCCCGCAGCGATGCCCGCACCCGCGCAAGCCACCCCTGCACGGAGGTGATGGGCCGCATGGCGGTGGCCTCCACACCCAGCTCCATCGCCACCTGCACGGCATAGGGGAACAGTTCTTCGCTGCTGTAGCTGGCCGCGTCTGCGCCCGCCGGGCGTGAGGCATCCACGCGCCGCACCGCCTCGTCGTACACCTGCCGCTCCAGGCTGCCATCGGGCTTGCCCGCCCAGGTACTTATCACCTCATGCAGTTGCCTCCAGCCTGCCTCCCCCAGCACCGCCTTGCCATGCTTGTGCATCAGCTCGTGCGCAGCAACGGCCATCTCCTGGCCGGCTTCGATGTGGTCGGCGATCAGGAAGATGGTGTCTGTGTTCGGGTCGTAGAAGCCTTGCGCCAGGCCCGGGTCTTGCGAGCCGACGTCCACCTCGCCGATCAGGGGTTCCCAGTGCGCCCTGATCTCGTCGGACGTGGCAACCACCACGCGACCCCGGCCGCCGGCCAGCAGGCCCATGCTGTTGGTCAACTTGGCAACCGCAGCGCGCACGGATTGAACCGTGGCGGGCTGCGATGGCAGGCCCCTGGCCTGCGAAGCCTGATCTGGCGCAGGTGGCGCGCTGCGGCTGAACTGCTGGCCCTGCCGGGATGGGCTGGTCGAGGACTGGGCTCGCGCAGCCGCCAGCAACACTTGCCGTGCCTTGCCCACCTGGCCGAGCCCAACCACGAGGCCACCATTGCGCTCGATCACGCGGTCCACCCCGCCGGCCAGCAGGCGGGCACGGATGAGCTTGGCGTCGCCCCTGACCATCAACGTGCCATCGCGCAGTGGCTCCATTTGCACGGGAGCTGGTGCATTCCCAGCACCGGCTTGCAGGTCGGCCTGAGGATCTTGTGCACTGAGGGTGCTGAACCGCGTCTGACCGGTGCTCGTAACCTCACCGCCTGTCGCCCCAGCATGGTCAATGGCGCGCATCACGAAGCGCTCGGCCTCGTTGTAGGTCATCGCCCGGATCGACTGGGCCAGTTGGCCTATGCCCATGCGGTCCGCCACGCTGGCCAGCCAGCTTGCGAGCACGCGTACCTGTGGGCCCAGGCGCAAGCCCGCCTGCATGCGCCCGCGAAGCTCCTCGGCCACCACGGCCAAGCCCTCCTCGATGGCCAGCGCTTCATACTGCGCTGTCAGCTCGCTGCCAGTCCATCCGGCATCGCGCAGCGCCTGCAACTGCATCGGCGCTTCAGGTGCGTCCTTCTTCCAATCCATCGCGTACTGCTGCACCCTGGCATCACGCTTTGCCAGATCGAGCATGGCCTGCACATAATCACGCCGGGGCAAGATGTTGCGCAGCCCGGCATGGAACAGCTCATGAAAAACCGTCTCTCGAACCTGTACGACCTGCCGATGATTCTCGACGACGATGGCAAGCCGATTCCCCGTCCATACACCCATTGCACCTTCCGGCGCGACTATCCCCAGGTCGGCAGCCCTCAGCACGACATCAACTGGTGGCGGGTTCCTGAGCCCCGACAAAGCTTGCTGTACAAGCTGCTGCACCTGTTCAAGCGATAGACTTTGAGCAGAGGTGTCGCTGCGTGTGCTGAACCTCGGCGCAGCATCGCGTGGCGCGGTTGCAGAGATACTGGCAGTTGGAGCCTCCACATTGACCGTCAACAACCTGCGAAGTACACTGGCCACGTCTCCTGAAGTTGCCTTGCCGGGTCGCTCCATGCCGCTTGCGGTGTCGGCCCCGGAATTACCGGACTTCAGGAGGCCTTCTTTGGTGATGGCACTGTGCAGGTACATCCGCTGGCTGTTCGGCGTTGTACGAACCAACACCGTGACAATGTTCTCCACCCCTCCGATATCCACTGGCGCACTGATGAAGTGGCCCGTTGTGTCGCGGCTGTGCTGCGCGCTCAGCACCAGCGCGCCGTGCTCCACCACTTGTCTTGCTGCGGCGAACGCGACAGCCTTGTAAGGGTTCATGCGGTGTGCCATGGAGTCGCGTACCGACCGCTCATCCAGCACCACCTCGCCAATCTCGCGGTTCGTGGCCTTGCCGCCGAAAGCCTGGAACAGCCGCACGGCCCAATCGCGCAGGAGTGGATACCCGTGGGGTGCTTCATTGCCTTTGAGCACCGCCACCGGCGCGCCCTGCAGGATGCGCGCCTTCTCCAGCGTTCTGGCGTCAGCCTGGCCGTACCCACTGGCTGGTGCGGCTGAGGCGGCTTCGGGCTGCGGTGTAGCCGCTAACAGTTGCCGCGCCTTGTCCACCTGATCGAGCCCGACCACGAGGCCACCCTTGCGCTCGATCACGCGGTCCACCCCACCGGCCAGCAGGCGGGCACGGATGAGCTTGGCATCGCCCCTGACCATCAACGTGCCATCGCGCAGTGGCTCCATTTGCACGGGGGCCGGTGGCAGCGCGCGCACATCCGCAGCGCTGGCTTGCGGGCCAGCCTGCGGACCCTGCGATGTGGGTGACACGGCGGTGCCAGCCGCGCTGGTGCCTGCGGTTCGTGCTCCGGCAGAAGTGCCGGAGGCTGCCGGTTCTCCACGATGGACTGCCGAGGCTTGCTGGGCTCCCTGAGGGCTGGCTACCCCCTGCCGCGCAGCGTTCTCTGTCGTCAGGGCCTGCTGTGGCACGCCGCCCACCTGCCGGTGGGCCGGTTCGACAGGCGGTGCGCTCAGCACCCGCCGCGCCAGGGCCGCCTGCTCCACCGGCACGACCGTCACGCCAGAGAAAGACCTTGCACCGCCCACGCCGCCTGCCTGCAGGCGCGACTGGATCGCGGCTCGGTCGCCCCGCACCACGAGCATGCCCGAGTCGAGGGCCTGCACCTGCATAGGAACCTGGGCCGCTGCGGTGTGGCGGGCTGCGCCCTGCTCTTCGGCCTGCGCCGCGCTGGGATCGGCGTCCGCAGAGGTGGAAGCGGCGGTTGATGGAGCAGCCTGACCCACATCGGCATCGGCCGGCGCATCCTGCGCGGGCAATGCATCGGCCTGGCGCAGTATCTCGGCCTCGGCCTGGGCCTTCCTGTCGGCGGCGGCCACCTCTGACCAGGTGGCGCCGCTGCCGGGCAGCATGCCGCCGGAATAGGCGTAGGAATGCTCAATCGGAGCAGCAGAGAGGTCTGCAGAGGGAGAAGGTGGTGAGGGCGGCGGGGGCGATGCGGGCCCACCAGCAGTGTGCGGCTCGGTGCCCCGTTGCTCACGCGCTGTGGGCGGTGCAGGAGGAACGGTGGGCCGGGTGGGCTGCTGTGGCACGCGCGGGGCTGCACCCGCACCGTGCGCCCCCGCAGTGCCGCCCATGATGCCCCCCACGGCCATGCCCTGCCCTGCGGCCTCGCCGGCCATCTCATCGAGCTTAACGTCCTGGCCGGCCCGCGAGAGTTCCAGGCCCTTGGCCACTGCGCCGGACGCTTCCTCGGCCCCCTCGGAGAACGATTCGGTTCCAGCGGATCGGGCCCTTCGCACCAGCACCTCCAGCGCCTGGGAGCCAAGGCTTCCCTCCATCCCCCTCGTCAGCGGCCGGGTCATGAAGGAGGTGGACTTGACGGCCTCGCGCGCCGTGCCCTTCAGGTGCGAGGGCAGGAACATCTTTTCGATGGCGTCGCCGCCGGGCACCAGCTTCATCGACAGCACGGACGCCCCGGTACCTACCAGCAGTGCGCGGTTTGCGGCCGCCGCGGCCAGGATGCTTCGGGCCTTGTCTTCGCCGTGCTCCCGGGCCAGTTGCTGGAACTCAGGCTCCGCCGCAAAGGCGGACGTGGGCAGCTTCTGCAGCTCTGCATACAACTCGTTGGCGACCGAAGCGCCTTGCTGCGCAGCCGATACCCCGACGGCGCTGCCGGACGCCACCACCGGTGCCGCGTTCTTGAGGGCCACGGCCGATCTGGCCGCAGCCTCGGACCCCGTGGCGATGGTGCGCCCCAGCAGCGCATTGCCCGCGGCATCGACCGCGCTGCCCGCAGCCCGCCCGAACAAGCCCCCGGCGAGCATTCCCGGCCCGCTTCGCGCAACGGCATCGCCCAGCAAGGCCGGGTCGGTCAACGTCTCCCACCCCGCCACGGCCAGCTTCTCACGCCAGCCTTCGGCGGTGGAAAGCTTCTTTTGCAGGGCCTGCGCGTGCGCCTGCATGGCGGGGGACTTCCCGTCCTGCAGCACCTCTTGCGTGCCGCGGATCGCATTCAGGTACGCCGTATCGTAATCGCCCGTGAAAGCGCTGTAGGCCACGCCCGGCAGCGACCCCACGTCGAGCAGGCCCTGCGCCAGCGACTTGGAGGTATCGGACAATGCCTCACCCCAGCTGCGCTCCGGCACGGATGATGGCGAGGTTGGAAGCGACTTCTGCGGCACAGGTGCCTGCTTGCGCAGCAGGCTGCGCGGGTCATCGGCCGCGCCGCGCCCGGCGCCTGCGTTCACGCGTTCATCCGGCGCACGGTCCAGTTCACCGTTGAACAGCAGGTACCCTGCCGGCAGAGGCATGGCAGCCGCCCGCCTGGGCAGATCGGCGGCCATGGGTGGGTTCACCACGCCGCGCCCACCGCCCGCATTCACGCCCACGCCCACATCCACGCCTACGGGGTCAAGGTCGCCCGTGAACAGCGCGTACGCGCCCGCACCGGGCGAGTCCAGCTCGCCGGCAAAGTCTTCGAACTGCATAGGGTCTGGGCTCAGGGAGCGCGGGACGCGCGGGGATTGGATGTCTTGACGGCAACCACACGGCTGCCATCGGAGCGCTGGTACACGGGCTGGCCCTTGGATGTACCGATCCAGCGCAAGCCCTTGGGCAGATCCGCGGGCGCCAGGGCTCCAGCCTGGCTTTCACTCTGCCCCCCGCCCGGGTTGGCGTTGCCGCCTGTCTGCATGCGCTGGTTCTCTGCTTGGATCATGCGGATCTGCTCGTCCCGGCTGGCCTGCGCCTCGCCCCGATGGAGTGGCTGCGTCTGCAGCCGTGCAATGGAGCGGCTGTTGGACTCGATCAGCGAGCGCATGTCTGCAGCACTGGTGTCCCGGGCCGGTGGCGCGGACGGATAAGCATCGGCCGCCGGCACGCTGCTGCCGCTACTGCTGCTGCGCGGGTAGGCACCGCCACCGTCATCGGGGGCGTCACCAGGCTGCAGCCCTTCGCGTGCGCGAGTGCCGCCGCCCGTCTCGTTCGGCCTGCCAGGCTCCATGAACATCGCATACGCCCGCTGCAGCGCCTGCACGCCCTTGTCAGCGTCGTACTGCGCGCGCTCCAGCGTGGTGGTGGGCGGAGCGGCCTGCATGTCCCCCGCGCGGTCATGGCGCGCAAAGTCGCCCGCCGTGGGCTCTGTGCGGGTCATGCGCGGCGTGCCATACATCCGCTCGGCCAGCACGCTGGCGGCATCGTTGCCGTGGAAGCTGTCCACCAGGGCGATCACCCGCTGCTGCTCCTCGGGCGTGCGGGCGTCGTAGGCCATCCTGGCCAGGTTGATGCCCTCCGCGCCGGCACGGCCCTTGCCCACACCGCTGCCGCCCGCGCCGCCCGTTGCCGCCTTCATCTGCAGCGCCTGCGTCTGCTCTTGCTGCCACTGCCGGTCGGCCGTGCGTTGCTGCTGCAGCTCCAGCGCGGCCTGCTGCTTGTCCTGCAGCAGCGCGCGCTGTGCCTGCAGCTTCTCTTCATCGGCGGCCATGGCCGACATGCCGGCGCCCACGCCTTGCAGCGTGCCGCCCAGGAGGTTGGCAAAGAAGCTCATCGCACACCCCCTTGCTGCCGTGCCGTGGGCGCCACCCGCGCCGGGCCTGCGCCGCGCGGCGGCGCAGGCATCAGCCCATCCTCGGCGTCCATGCGCATGTACTCGGCGATGGACTCCTGCATCACCTGCTGCAAAAAGGGTTCGAGCTGCTCGTCGGGCACCATGCCCGCGTCGTTGGCCAGGCCGGCGATGTCCTTGACGAACTGCACGCCCACATGCAGCAGCACGGCCGGGTCCACGGGCTGGCCGGCCTTTTCGGACTGCTGGGCCAGGTAGCGCAGGGTCTGCGTGCCCATCCGCACCGCGGCTTGCGCAGGGTCGATGTCCATGGCCTCGCGCCACGCTTGTGCCTGTTCGCCCATCATCTGGCGGGCACGGCCCAGCAGCATGTCGAACTGGGCTTGTTGCCTGGCGCTGGCGGGCTGGCCACCGCCGGTGCTGCCGACCGTCGGGTCTTGCGCAGGGGCGCCCTGTCGGGCCATTTGGTTCAGGTTCATGGTGGTTCCTTATGCGACGCGAACGCCAGAGACGCTGCGGTAGTTGCGCTCAAGCATGGCCATCCTTTCGCGCTCAAGCCTTTCCTTCGATGCGTTGGTGATGCCGGTGCCGACGCCCTGCACAATCGCCCCCAGGCCCTTTTCGCTGGTCGCCAGGTTGCCGAGCCGGTCGAAGAAGCTGCCCTTCAAGGGCGCCACCGGCGCCGTGGCAGATCCTCCGGCCATGGCAGGGGCGATCACGGGGGCCGAGGCGTTGGGCTGGACGTAGCGCGAGAAGACCTGTTGAGCCGGGCCTTCGATCGGTGCCGCAGCACCGGTCAGGGCGGTCTTGTGCAGACCCGCGGGGCCCTCGATGGGGTCGATGTCCATCCCCAAGGGCTGGCCAGGCGCGGCGACGCTGGTGCCCGCCGAGGCAGCGGGCCCGGCAACCCTGGCCACTTCGGCGACGTCGTTGATCGGCAGCCCGTCCCCGCCCAGTCGCAGCAGGCCCTGGTCTCCCTGGCCCAGGATCGAGTGGTTGCCAAACGCGTTGGTGCCATCCAGGGCAGCCTTGCCCACGTTCGCGGCATCTGCGAGGTTGAATGCGCCCTGCGCGGAGTTGGCCCCGAAGGCGGTGGTGCCGTCCAGCATGGCCTTCGTGCTCAGCGCGCCGCCCGCCTCGGTCAGGCCGGCGCCACCTTCGCCAAAGTTGAAGCCACCATTCACCGCGCCATACACGGCCCCGGCAATGTTGATCACCTTGACCATGTCCTCGCCGAAGACCTTGGAGGCCGCCTTGTTGACCTTGTCATTGATGCCGGTGACCTGAAAGGCAATGGACGCGACCGTGGAAACCACGGTGGCGGCTGCCGCTGATCCGATGGCGGCAGTCAGGCCCACGGCAGAGGCAATGGTGGCAGTGGCGCCCGTGTAGGCCATGATGATGGGGATAACGACGGCCATGGATCAGCTCTCCAGTGCGGACACGTAGGCCGTGCCCATGACGCCAAAGCCCCGGCGGGCCATGACTTTGTTGAAACGGGTGGGGTCAGCAATGCCCGCGTAGTCATGCACGACCAGCTGCACGGCGCGCATTCGCGCGGCCCAGGCCTTGAGAGCGGCCAGCAGCCGCAGGCCGGAGCCGTCTTCGGCGTACCAGAGCAGCTCGAAGGCGGTCTGGTAGCGGTTGAACAAGCCGGGTTGCACCATGCCAGCGATCAGGCCGCGCAGTTGGCCGCCCTCTTCGCTCACGAACACGACGCCAGCCATGCCATGGATCACCCCCAGGAACGAGGCCTGCACCTGGGCCAGGTCCACCGGCTGGTGGGCGAACTGGCTGGCGGCGTGCTCACGCAAGGCCAGAGCCACCATGCCGGGCAGGTCGTCACGCGTGGCGCGGCGGATCATTCGCCTGGCCCATCACCGCCATTCCCATCGGGATTGGCGCTGGTTGCGGGCGCTGGCGATGGCTCACTGGTCGTTGTCGTGCGTTTCGTGAGCAGCCAGCTATCCGGCGTTATTCCCAGGTACGTGGCCTGGTTACCAAGGCTTTTATTGGTCATATCGACCACGTTGTCGATGGCCTCCTGCTTCCGTTCCGGGCTCATGTCGCTGGTCTGGATGCGGAAGATCTTGTCCGTGCCATCGTTGCGCAGGTTGGTGAGCGTGTTGCGGCCGTCCAGCGCCATCTGCTGATTGGTCTTCTTCTCGTCTGCATCCAGCTGCAACTGCAGCCGCGCCATGCTGGTGTCAGGCTGGATGCTGGCCGCACGCGAAGCCGCGTCCAACTGGGCAATGCTCAGCTGGTTCTGCGCCGCGAACTGGTCGCGAGCCGACTGGTAGCCGTTCTGCACGGCATCGCGCTCCAGTTGCAGCTGCTGCTGGCGGTCCAGCATGCGGTAGTCGCGGTCCCACTGCTGCTGCGCCGCCCACTCGTTGGCCTGCACGTTGAAGTCGGCCATATAGGCATCGCGCACGAAGGCGTTGTTGTCGCGCGCAAAGGTGTTGGCCTGGCCCGCGTTGAACTCGCCGGAGCGGGCATAGGTGCTCGCGTCCTGCTGGGCAATCGGCATGGCCGCGTCGTACATCGCCGAGTCGGCCGCCGTCATGGCCATGGAGCTGTTGAGCAGGCCACGCGTGTTGGCAGTCTGCAGCGCGCGGGCGCGGGCCTGCTGCATCAGCGGGCTGTCGTCGGCAATGATCTGCTGCAATTGGCTGCGCACCGTCTCGTTGGGCGCCACGTCCCAGCGCGTCATGCCCTGCAGTTGCGACAGGTTGATGCCCGTGGTGGGCGGCTTCTTCGTGTCCTTGGTCCAGCCCTTCTGGGCGTCGTAGGTGTAGTCGTAGTAGGGCTTCTCCAGCCCGCCTGTGGTGCCATAGCCACCGATGGCCGAGTCCTCGGCCGACCAGCCGTAGAGTTGCCCGAACTGCTTTTGCGTGAGGCCCAGGCCCTGGGCCTGTGCGGCGACTTCCTGGCTGGTCTTGCCCACCGACCACTGCTTGCCGGTGTTGATCTCGTCGGCCGTGAGGTCGCGCCCGCCCTCCCAGCCGGAGGAGACTGCGGCGGGTGCCGGCGATGGCGCATACGCGGGTGCCGGCGCTGGCGACGGCGCTGCGCCCCAGGCCTGGCTGGCCAGGTTGAACTGCGCGTCGGTGACGCCCAGCGACTTGCCGATGCGTGCCAGGTCCTCGTCCGACGCCCCGTTGGCCCGCTCGGTCGCATAGGCCGCGTTGACGTGATCCTGCGTGTACTGTGCCATGGTCAATATCCTTTGCTGCGGTCGGTGGTGCCGCGCTGCTGCGCCTGCAGGGCAATGCGGCCGGGCAGCGCCAGCAGGGCCTGCAGCTCCTGAATGGCGGCCTGCGCGGCGCGGATCTCGGCGTCGCTGGAGCGCACGGTGGTACACACCGTGGTCAGCTCGGCAATGCGCTCGGCCGCGTAGGCCTCAACGCCGCGCCACACGGCGGTGGCGGGGTTGATCTGCTCCATCCAGCTCATGTGAAATTCCCTCCGGTCATACGCCCTTGCCCATCTGTGCGCTGAATGCCATCTCGGCATTCAGCATCTGCGCCTTGCTGTCGCGGTCGGCCTGGCGGTCGGCCAGCACGGCGCGGGTCTTTTGCGCCTCGAAGGCCTGGCGGCTCTGTGCGTCGGCCTGGCCCATGCGTTCGCGCGCGGCAGTGCTGGCGGCATCCAGCGCCATGCGCTGCTGTGCCAGCTCGCGCTGGGCCATGGCCTCGTCGCGGCGCAGTTGCAGGCGGGCCTTTTCCAGCTCGCCCTGCATCGCGGCCTGCTCGCGCTGCTGGGCCAGGCGCTCGGCGTCGGGGCCGCTTGGGCCCGGGGGCTGCTGCGCCTCAGCCTGCTGCATGCGGGCGATCTCCTGCTCGGTGGGCAGCACGCGGTCGGGGTCGAGCTTGAAGGCGCGCGCAAACTCGCGCATCAGCCGCATCTGGTTGCTTGGCGGCAGGCCCATGGCCTGCGCCGTCTGCATGAAGGCCTGCAGCCGCTGCGCCTGGCCTTCCAGTTCCACCAGCGCGGCAATGCCCAGCGCACGCACGCGGCTGTCGCCCTTGATCTCGGCCTTCTCGCTGTACTGCATGTTCCAGTCGAAAAAGCGCGTGATCAGCGGCGTGACGATGTCGTCGTCCCAGTTGCGCACCGCGCGGCGCACCCACAGGTTGGCCGCGTTGTAGGCAATGCTCGCGCCCGTGGCGCTCTGCATGTAGTTGGGCGCCTCGGTGCCTTGCAAAAAGGCCGGCAGCGTGCCCACCTCTTCGATCAGCTGCTTGCTCATGCCGAAGATCGCCTGCAGCTCCTGCAAGCGCGCATCGATGGCGATGAACTGGATGCCCTGGCGCGCGTCCGAGCCCGGGCGCTTGTTGCGCCAGAACTTGCCCGGCGCCATGCGCCAGGAGCCATCCACCGGCTCGATGGCCTGGTCGTCCACCACCACCTGGGGCAGCACGCACAGGCCCATGTTGTCGTGCATGGCGCGAAAAGCGCTGTTGGCGCTCTCCTGGTTGTCGCGCACCTCGTACGGCATGCCAAAGCCGAAGATGCTGGCCTCGTCCATCTGCCAGGTGAACACGCTGTAGGGGTGCTCGTTGCTATCGAGCGGGTTGAGCGCCGCTTTCAGCACCTCGCCCTGGCTGCCGAACCAGACCACGCCGGTGTAGGTCTTGAGCGGATCGTCCTCCACCGCGCAGCCGCAGTCGATCAGGTCCTGCGCGGTGATGGGGCCGTGGTACTCCCACACCTCGTAGCGCCGGTCCTTAGCGCCACTGGCGCCGCTGATGGCGCGCAGCCGCTCGCGGTAGTTGTTGGTGGGCGCGGTCGGCTCGGCGCCCAGCATGCGGCGCAGGGCATCGGCGTCCACGTCGGGCATGTCCTGCAGGTCGGCCGCCTCCTGGCGCGTGAGGTAGTGGCGCTCGAACACGAACTCCGCCTCGCGGATGTGCGTGCTGCTCATGTCCGGGAAGAAGTTCCAGATGTCCACGCGCGCGGCCTGCGGCAGCGGCTTGCGCGTGAGGCCCATCACATACGCCCCATCGCCCTGCCGCGCCCAGCGCTTGGTGGTGCGAAACATCGGCACCGGGCCCTTGAGCACGCCGGTGCCGTACAGCACCGCATCGTGGATCACGTCGCGCGCATGGCGCGGGTAGCTGCATTCGGCCAGTTGGTCGTCGATCTCGCGTTGCATCGCGTCGCAGCGCTTCGTGGCCTCGTCCATCAGGGTGCCGATGGCGTCCTTGATGGCCCCTGCCGTCAGCATCGGCCCCTCGGGCGACTGCATGGGTGTGCCCGGCGGCAACTGCCCGGCCAGGTCCAGGGCCTCGTCCAGGTCGGGCACGGGCGTGGGCTCGATCACGTAGCTGCGCTCCTCGCTGGGGAACAGCATGTCGAACAGCCGCGCCTCCACCAGCCCGCACAGGCGCCGCGTCAGCGGCACGAAGACCCGGCTGCCGTACTCGCCCTCGTCGCCGAACATGCCGGGGTCGTACTGCCCGTTGAACTGGCGCACGTCCTTGTACCAGCGCTCCTCGGTCACCTGGCGCTGCTGCACCTGCTCCTGCGCCAGCGACAAGAGCCGCCGGCCCAGCGCGCCCACACGCACCGCGCGGGCTTCTGCGTCCCTGCGCTGCTGCGCGGCATCGGCCTGGCTCGCCTCGGCCAACAGGGCGAGCACCTCGTCGGCGCCCATCTCGCCACGGGCAACCAGGCCGACAATCTCCTGTGCGGCAGGACTCTCAAGGCCGCCCGCCGATGGGGCCAGTGGATCCGGGCGACCGGGGCGTTGGGGTGGGATGAAGCTCATGCCCCGCAGTGTTGCCAGGCCGGAGCTGGCGGCCAATGCGCTGCATATATGCGGTGCAGCCTGCGCCTGCCACCAAGATCCCGGCACGCGCAGGATGTGTTGCAGTCTGCCGACACGTCGTCAACAATCAGCCGCAAGCCACCGAATCGTTTCCGGCGCGCCTGCAAGGAGCCTGTCGGACTTGGAGCGTCGAAAGCGAAAATCGGCCTCAGCGAGGACAGTTTTTGCCGGATTTGCAGCCCCATAGCCAGGCTATGGGGCAAAAAGACGGTGAAAAATGGACCGCTGCGGCCGATTTGCAGCCGACGATTTCCAAGTCCGACAGGCTCCTATCGTCGCCAACGCGCGAGCCCAGGCCTGGCGTGCGCTTGCCGTGCCAGGGCACCCATGGCGCAGGGTGGATGGCAGCGATTTGCCAGAGGCCCTTGCGCACCCGGCATGCTGGGGAATTGCCGGTGCGGGTTGACCCTTGCCGCGGTTTCATTTACAACCGATTACAAAGCAGCGGGCATGCCTCAAGCGCCCGCCTGCATCCGCAGCCAAGGAACACCGGAACAGTACGCAGGGTCGCAGCCAGGACCCATGCCCCCCCATTGCCGATGCCTTCTTCCTGCCAGCCAGTCTTCGGACCACAGCCGCCCAGCGACTTGTGCTCGGCGCGCATCCACGTACCCCGCCCTGCTGATCGCGCAGCCATGCGCCGCCATCAGGCACACCCGCCACCTTCCTGTTCGAGCCTCGGGACTACCGCACCATGACCTACCAGACGACCTACCCCTCTTACGCCACAGACCCCGAAGCCAGCGCCGGTGGGCAGGAATTTTTCGGTTTCTTCAGCAGCACATCGGCAGTTGTCGTGGTCGAAGTGACCCACCTCCTTGACGACGGCACGCCAGGATCACTGCGCGAAGCGCTGGCGGTCAGCGGCAACAAGACGATCACATTCGCCGCCGGCCTTGCCGGGACCATCCATCTGGCCTCCAACGCGGCGGTGCCCGCCGGCACCACATTCGACCTGACCGGTGCCGGAGCCATCACCATCGCAGGCAGCACGCTGAACCTGGCCGCAGGCCTGAACGTGCAGACCGACAGCGCCGCCTTCACCATCAGCAGCGCCCTGGCGGGCACGGGAGGGATCACCACGGCAGGCAGCGGCACCCTGGTGCTGTCGGGCTCCAACGCCCTCACCGGCACCGTCCTGGTCAGCGCCGGCACGCTCAGCGTGGCCAGCGACGCCCATCTGGGCAGCGGCAGCATCTCCGTGGCCGACGGGGCCAAGCTCGCGGTCACCGGCGGCACCACCATCGACAACGCCATTGAGCTGACCGGCAACGCCACCATCGAGGCCAATGCCACCGTCACGCTGTCGGGCGAGGTGAGCGGCACCGGCAACCTGGTCAAGACCGGCACCGGCGTTCTCTCGCTGTCCGGCATCAACACCTACTCCGGAACCACCACGGTCAGCGGCGGCACGCTCGCCCTAAAGGGTGGCAACGCCATTGCCAACGGTGGCGCGATCACGGTGGGCGCCGGCGCCACGTTGAGCGCGGTGGACGACGAGACCGTCGGATCCATCGCGGGAGACGGCACGGTGGGACTGGTTGCGACACTGACCGCCGGCGCCAATGGCACCAGCACCACCTTCAGCGGCGTGCTGGATGGCGAAGGCGCACTGGCCAAGACGGGCAGCGGAACGCTGACGCTGTCCGGCGCCAATACCTACACCGGTGGCACCACGGTCAGCGACGGCACGCTTGCCCTGCGGGGTGGCAGTTCCATCCCTGATCAAAGCGATGTGACGGTGGCCAGCGGGGCCACACTCACAGTCGAACAAGGCACCGAGACCATCGGTTCGCTGGCCGGCAGTGGCAGCGTGGGACTGGGCTACACGCTGATCACCGGGAACAACAACGCCAGCACGCAGTTTGGCGGCGTCATCAGTTCCACCAACACCAGCGGCATCCAGAAAGTGGGCTCGGGCACCTTCACGCTGTCCGGCACCAACACCTACACGGGCTCCACCACGGTCAACGGCGGCGTCCTCGCCCTGCAGGGGGGCGCTGCGATTGCGAACAACAACGTGGTCACCGTCAATGCCGGTGGCAAGCTCGACCTGACCAGCGCCGATGAAACCATAGGTTCCCTGGCCGGAGCGGGCGTCCTGGGCCTGGCCAACAAAGTGCTGACCGTGGGCAGAAACGGCGCCAACACGGTGTTCTCAGGGACGACCCAGGGCTCGGGCTCTCTGGTCAAGACCGGCTCCGGCGCGCTGACCCTGACCGCCACGGCCAACTTCAGCGACGTCACGGTGGCCGAAGGGGCCCTGGTGCTGGGCAGCGCGGGCTTCCTCAACAACACCTCCGTCACCGTCAACTCCGGCGCCACCATGGCCGGCACGGGCACGGTCAATGGCGCGCTCACCGTTGCCAGCGGCGGCACACTGGCACCCGGCAACACGGCGGCAGGTGCCGGCGTGGGCAAGCTCAGGGTTCTGGGCGACCTGGCCATTGCCGCTGGCGGCAAGCTGGCCGTGAACATCAATGGCGCCAGCACCTACGACCAGCTCGAAGCCGAAGGCGCTGTGAGCATCGCGGGCGCCATCCTGGATGTTTCGCTCGGCTACACGCCCGCAGGGGGCGACGTCTACGCACTGCTCGACAAGTTTGTCAACGGCACCTCCATCTCCGGCACCTTCAACGCGCTGGCCGAGGCCGGCAGCATCACGGCCAACGCCACCACGCTCAAGGCCAGCTACACCGGCGGCAGCAACAACAATGATTTCACGCTGACGGTACCGGCGCCCCCACCGGCCGAGGACCCGGGCCCGTCGGCACCGCCGCCCGCCCCCACCACCGTGGACGGCGTACCCATCACCACCACGCCGGGCACCAATGGCGCGACCATCGTCACCGTCCCGGTGGTGCCATCCAACCGCCCCGAGACACCCGGCACGCCCAACCCCACCCTGGCCGACATCCCCCTGGCCAAGGACAGCAGCGGCCAGAGCCTGCTGCAGGCGGGCGTGCCCACCGGCATGGGCCTGGCGGCCGAGGGCCTGCCCACCGCACCCACCGGCACAGCCGCACAGGCCGAGCTCATGCAGCGCATTGAGCGCCTGGCCGGCACGGGCTCCGAGCTGGGCCCGCAGGCCCAGGCCTTCCTGGCCACGCTGGGTGCCACCGAGCCGCTGACCGTGCAGACCCTCAAGCCCACCGTGGGCGCAGGCTTCAACCCGGCCGTTCCCCTGGTCATCACCGGCGGCAGCGGCCAGCAGGCCATCGTCATCGACACCAGCGCCCTGCCCCCGGGCACGGTCATCCAGGTGGACAACGTGGAGTTCGTGGCCATCGTCGGTGCCGTGCGCGTGATCGGCGGCGCCGGACAGAACATCGCCAGCGGCGATGGATCGGCCCAGTGGATCGTGCTCGGCCCCGGCAACGACACCATCCACGGCGGTGGCGGCAACGACACCGTGGGCAGCGAGGGCGGCGATGACCAGGTGTTCGGCGATGCCGGTGACGACACCGTCTTCGGTGGTGCCGGCAATGACCTGCTCTCCGGTGGCACGGGCAGCGACAAGCTCAATGGCGGCACGGGCTTCGACGTGGCCGTGCAAGAAGGGGCGCGTAGCGACTACACCGTCACCCTCGATGGCGCGGGCATCAAGCTGACCCATACCGCCAGTGGCGTCTCGGACTGGCTGGTCGATGTGGAGCAGGTGCGCTTTGCGACCGGGCCGAGCCTGACGGTGGCGCACAGTGCGGCCGAGGAAGCCGGGGCCTACCTGTTCCAGAAGTGGATTGGCCGCGATCTGAACCAGGGCGAGGGAGCGATCATCCAGACGCTGACGGGCAAGACGGCACTGGAAGTCGCAACGCTCTTCGCCCAGGTGTTCCCGCAACAGTCCGCGGGCAAGACGCCGGCGCAACTGCTGGAGGGCATGGCCAATGCCGGAGCCATCCGCGTGGACGCCGTGCGCGATGTGATCGTGAACGGCGACGCCGGCAACAACAGCATCAGCCCGACCTTGGGCCTGGCCCGGTATGTGGATGGAGGGGCGGGCATCGACACCGTGGTCATCCCCGCCACCCTGGGGCAGACGCACATCCAGACGGACAATGGAAACGCCACTCTGCAGCGCCTGACCGATGGTGCCATGCTGGATGTTGCGCGGGTGGAGCGGATCACATTCAACGACACCCGACTGGCGCTGGACCTGGGCGGCCACGCGGGCGAAGCCGCCAAGCTCCTGGGTGCCCTGGGCGGCACGGCAGCCCTGGCCAACAAAGGGCTGGTCGGCGAGGTGATCCGCGCGCTGGACGCCGGGGCCACCAGCCAGACGCTGGCGGGCATCGGCCTGCAGGGACTGGGCGCGCAGACGCCTGCCCAGGTGGCGCAGCTCTTGTGGACCAACGTCATGGGCCGCGCAGGTACGCAGGCCGAGCTCAAGCCGCTCACGGACCTGATGGCCAGCGGCGTCTCGTTCAATGAGGTGGTGGTGATGGCGGCCCACCTGGAGCTGACCGCCACGCGCATCGACCTGGTGGGCCTCACGGCCAAGGGGATCGAGTTCGCCTGACGGCGAGTCCATCAGCGTACGCCCGGCGGCGAGGGGCCGGCGGCGTGTGATCGTATGCGATAGTCTGCCCACATCACCTCCCCCTCAGCCCGATGACCGCCCCCTCGCCCCGCTACCACTTCATCACCGGCTTGCCCCGCGCAGGCTCCACCCTGCTGTCGGCCCTGCTGCTGCAGAACCCGCGCTTTCATGCCGGCATGAGCAGCCCCGTGGGCGGGCTGTTTCGCGGCATGCTCAACCAGTTGGGCGCGGGCAGCGAGTTCGGCCCCGTGGTCACGCGCGCACAGCGCCACCGCCTGGCGCGCGGCCTGTTCGACAGCTACTACGCGGACCAGGCGGGCGAGAAGGAGGTCATCTTCGACACCAACCGCATGTGGAGCGCGCAGATGCCCGCCCTCATGGAGATGTTTCCGGGTGCGAAGCTGATCGCCTGCGTGCGCAACGTGGCTTGGGTCATGGACAGCATCGAGCGGCGCTACAGGGCCAATCCCTTCGAGATCACCCGCCTGTTCAACGACGACACCGAGCGCAACACCGTGTACAGCCGCGTGGACACGCTGGCGCAGCGCAACCGCATGGTGGGCTACCCATGGACGGCGCTCAAGGAGGCGTTCTACGGCGAGCACGCCGCATCGCTGCTGCTGGTGGACTACGACCTGCTGGCCCAGGCACCGCACAAGGTGCTGCCGCTGATCTACCAGTTCCTGCAGGAGCCGGCCTTCGAGCACAACTTTGAAAAAGTGCAATACGACGCCCCCGACTTCGACGAGGCCCTGGGCCTGCACGGCCTGCACAAGGTGCGCCCCACGGTGGGCCTGGAACGGCGCGAGACCATCCTGCCGCCCGACCTGTTCGAGCAGTACAGCAAGCTGTCGTTCTGGAATGACCAGGCGGGCAGCCGTGCCAGCGTGATCACGGCCAAGGCAACGTAGCCGGCAGCCCAGCCACCTGCCTGGTGCGAACCGGCAACATTCAATGGCGTTGCCGCCCTGCGTCGCACCACTGTCATAAGGCTGCCGCACGCGCTGTACGTGGTCAACACCACCTTGGCCCTTGTCTTTGCGGCCAGCGGGGGCAGCGTGTCGCATTGAATGGAATCAAGATGTTACGAGGGTTGCCACATGGCAGCTTTTTTGTTGACCCCCACATTCCTTTCACTTACGTTCAACCGTCGCCCCAACAAGGGGATTTTCGGCTGCAAGCCTTGCCATGGAATGAACGCAACAGACGCCTCGACCCTGCACGCACCCAGCGGCCCACGCCGCCATGCCTGCAGCCACGCGCCCGCACCGCTTGCGTTCAGACTGTGTTGACCGATAGCCGGCCCATGTGCATGCACGCCCCCACTGCCATGCACCCCACCGGCAACCCCTTGATCGCCAGCGCCACAGGCCGGGTCGCGGTACGCCATGCACACGCATGCGCGCACCAGCTACCAGCGAGCAGCCCCTTCACCCAATTCACTGTGCCAGCACCATGACCACCCTCCACACCAACGATGCGGCCGCCCGTGAAATCATCTTTATCGACAGCCGCGTCAAGGACGCCGACACCTTGCTCAAAGGCTTTCCACCCGGCGCGCAAGTGGTCTATCTGGAGGCGGGCAAGGATGGCCTGCAGCAGATGGCGGACGCAATGGGTCAGCAGGGCGATGTGGGGGCTGTGCATGTGCTGGCCCATGGCAGCGAGGGGCAGATGTGGCTGGGCACTACGTTCCTGGACGAAAGCACCCTGGCCGGACAAGGCGATGCGTTGGCCACCATCGGGCGCGGCCTGACTGCCGAAGGCGACCTGCTGGTGTATGCCTGCAACCTGGCGCAGGGCGAGACCGGGGCGCAGTTCGTCTCCAGCCTGGCAGCCCTCACCGGTGCGGACGTGGCGGCCAGCGACGACCGCACCGGTGCAGGGGGAGACTGGAATCTCGAAATACAGCAGGGCCCGATCCAGGCCCATGCGATGCAAGCCGGAGATGCGTACAACATGCACTCGCTTGCCACCATCACCGTGACCACGGGCCTGGATACAGGTGCCGATGGGAACATTGGCGCCAATATGGCTGCCGACCTTGCGGATGGCGGCGGCCTGTCGCTGCGCGAGGCCATCAACTGGGCCACGCCGGGCGACACGGTCACCTTCAACGGCGCCATGACGGTGGTACTGGCAAGCGGCGAACTGGCCATCAGCAAGAATCTCGTCATCGATGGTGACCTGGACAACAACAATACGCCGGACGTCACCATCGACGCCAACTACACCAGCCGGGTGCTGAGCATCACGACGGGCTCCACTGTGACGCTGGACGGTCTGGTGATCACGCATGGCTCGCTCTCCGGTGTCGGGGGCAGAGGCGGTGGTCCAACCCCCAGCGCCGACGGGGGCGATGCTCTGGGTGCCGGCATTTCCAACGCGGGCACGCTGACGATCAAGAACACCAATGTGACGGCCAATGGCGCTGCCGGCGGCGGTGGCGGCGGCGGGGTGGCTACCTCATACTTCGGCGGCGGCGGCGGCGGGGGCGGGCCCTTGATCAATGGTGCCAACAAGGGAACCGGGGCCGCAGGAGGCAGTTTGGGGCCTGAAAGCGGAGAGTATCTGGGTGGTGCTGGAGGATTGGGAACCGGAGGCAATGGAGGCGGCTTCGAGACGGCATTGGGCCATATGGGTGGACGCGGAGGGGCTTCCGGCGGCGGCGATGGTGGCATAGGTACAAGTAGCTACTCCATTGGCGGTAAGGGCGCTACCGCCCAAAGCGGCTCGCTCACAGTGAGCGGCGGCGGGGGAGGTTCTGGCTGGGACGCCACAGGCAAGGCCGGAGGCATGGGCATAGGCGGCATCTACAACGCCGCCACCGGCACCATTTCCGTCATCGGAACCTCCGCCATCACCAACAACGTGGGTGCGGGCGGCGGCGGCGGCGGGGGCAGCGGCACGGGAAGCAACAATGAAAATGGAGGCGCGGGAGGTGTAGGCGCAGGTGGTGTCTACAACGAGGGCACCTTCAACATCACCGCCGCCAACTTCGGGCTCATGGCGAACAACGTGGGGGTCAGCGGTTTGGGTGGTCTGGAAGGCGGCCTCGGTGCTCTCGGCGCCTCACCTTCTGTGGTTCTCAACGTCGGAGGCCCTGGCACCCACAACACCGCCTACGTGCCCCCGACCACCATCACCGGCGTAACCTCCAGCACCGCCAATGGCACCTACAAGGTGGGAGACCAGGTTTCCATCCAGGTTACCTTCGACGCAGCGGTGACCGTCACCGGCACCCCCCGGCTCACCCTGGAAACCGGCACCACGGACCGCGTGGTCAACTACGCCTCGGGCACCGGCACCAACACCCTGACCTTCACCTACACCGTGCAGGCTGGCGACACCAGCACCGACCTGGACTATCAGAGTGCGACCGCCCTGACCCTCAACAGCGGCACCATCCGCGATGCCGCCACCAACAACGCCATACTGACACTGGCAATTCCATCAGCTGCAGGCTCGCTGGGCGCCAACAAGGCCATCATCATCGACGGCGTGGCCCCCACGGTCACCGGTGTGTCATCGGGCACCGCCAACGGCAGCTACAAGGCAGGCGACACCGTCTCCATCGAGGTCACCTACAGCGAGACCGTCAACGTCACCGGCACGCCCCAGCTCACGCTGGAGACCGGCACCACCGACCAGGTGGTCAACTACGCCTCGGGCACCGGCACCAAC
Organism: Acidovorax sp. AC410; assembly: GCF_979253235.1. NCBI lineage: Bacteria > Pseudomonadati > Pseudomonadota > Betaproteobacteria > Burkholderiales > Comamonadaceae > Acidovorax > Acidovorax sp. AC410. The sequence continues at coordinate 4,888,025 of NZ_CEEDCG010000001.1, read as the reverse complement.
ATCCTGACCTTCACCTACACCGTGCAGGCCGGCGATACCACTGCCGACCTGGACTACCTCTCCACCAGCGCCCTGGCGCTCAATGGCGGCACCATTCTCGATGGGGCGGGCAATGTGGCCACGCTCACGCTGGCCACCCCGGGCACTGCCGGCTCCCTGGGCGCCAACAAGGCCATCGCCATCGACACGGCCGCCCCCAGCGTCACCGGCGTCAGCGCCAGCACCGCCAATGGCACCTACAAGGCGGGCGATACCATCGCCATCCAGGTCAGCTTCAACGAGAGCATCACCGTCACCGGCCTACCCCAGCTCACGCTGGAGACGGGCAGCACCGACCAGGTGGCCACCTACGCCACGGGCAGCGGCAGCGGCACGCTGGTCTTCAACTACACCGTGCAGGCCGGCGACACCGCGCTCGATCTGGACTACCTGGCCACGAACGCGCTGGCGCTCAATGGCGGCACCTTGCGCGATGCCGCGGGCAACAACGCCACGCTGACGCTGGCCGCCCCGGGCGCTGCCGGCTCCCTGGGCGCCAACAAGAACCTGATTGTCGATGGCGTGGCCCCTTCGCTCACGGCCGGTGGCGTGCCTGCCAACGCCACCTATGTGCTCGGCCAGCAGCTGGATTTCACGGTGACGTACAGCGAGGCCGTGACCGTCAACACCGGCGGGGGCACGCCGTACATCGCCCTCACGCTGGACACCGGGGGCTCGGTGCAGGCGGCCTATGTGTCGGGCTCGGGCACCGACACCCTGAGCTTTCGGTACACCGTGGCCGCAGGCAACCAGGACACCAACGGCATCAACGCAGCGTCTGCCATCACCCTGAACGGGGGCACGGTGCGCGATGCCGCCGGCAACAACGCGGCCGCCACCGGCATCACCTTCGCCAGCACCGCCGGTGTGCTGGTGGATGCGGCCGCCCCCACGGTCAGCAGCATCAACCGGGTGGGCAGCGCCAGCACCAACGCCACCAGCGTGGACTACACCGTCATCTTCAGCGAGTCGGTGACGGGGGTGGACACCAGCGACTTCACCGTGACAGGCGTCGGCGCAACGGGCACCGTGGCCAGCATCACCGGCTCCGGCACCACCTACACGGTGACGGTCAACGGCATCACCGGCACCGGCACGCTGCGCCTGGACCTCAAGAACGCGGGCACGGGCATCACCGACACGCCGGGCAATGCCATTGCCACGGGCTTCACCTCGGGCCAGACCTACACCATCGACACCGTGGCCCCGCCGGCCCCCAGCATCACCGCCCTGGACGCCGCCAGCGACACCGGCAGCTCCAACAGCGACCGCCTCACCTCGGACACCACGCCCACCCTCACCGGCACGGCCGAGGCCAACGCCACGGTGCGGCTGTACGACACCGATGGCACCACGCTGCTGGACACCGCGGCTGCCGATGGCGCGGGCAACTGGTCGCTCACCAGCTCGGTGCTGTTGGCCGGCGCGCACACCCTGACGGTCAAGGCCACCGATGCGGCGGGCAATGTGAGCACGGCCTCCACCGGGCTGGTGGTCACCATCGATGCCTCGGCCCCGGCTGCCCCCTCGGCCCCGGACATGGATTCCGGCAGCGATTCGGGCGCGTCTCCCACGGACAACACCACCAGCGACACCACGCCCACCGTCTCCGGCACGGCCGAGGCGGGCAGCACCGTCACGCTGTACGACACCGATGGCACGACGGTGCTGGGCACGGCGGTGGCCACCGGCGGCGTCTGGTCCATCACCAGCAGCACGGCCCTGTTGCAGGGCACGCACACCCTGACCACCAAGGCCGTGGATGCGGCGGGCAATGTGAGCGTGGCATCTGCGGGGCTGGTGGTCACCATCGATACCTCCGTGGCCGCCCCCTCGGCCCCCGATCTGGTGGTGGGCAGCGATTCGGGCACCTCATCGACGGACGACATCACCAACGCCACCACGCCCACCCTCAGCGGCACGGCCGAGGCGAACAGCACCGTCACGCTGTACGACACCGATGGCACGACGGTGCTGGGCACCATGGCTGCCGATGGCGCAGGCAACTGGTCCATCACCACCAGCACGGCCCTGTCGGCGGGCGCACACACCCTGACCGCCAAGGCCACCGATCTGGCGGGCAATGTGAGCGTGGCGTCGGCGGGGCTGGCCCTCACCATCGATACCACGGCACCCGCAGCCTCGTCGCCGCCCAACCTGGACACCGCCAGCGATTCCGGCGCCTCCAGCACCGACAACATCACCAGCACCACCCTGCCCACCTTCTCGGGCACGGCGGGGCTGAACGCCAATGTCACGCTGTATGACACCGATGGCACCACGGTGCTGGGCAGCACGGTTGCCGATGGCGCGGGCAACTGGTCCATCACCCCCGGTGCGGCCCTGGCCGCTGGCACCCATACCCTGACCACCAAGTCCTCGGATGTGGCGGGCAATTTCAGCACGGCATCGTTCGGCCTGTCGGTCACCATCGATCCCGCGGCCCCGGTGCTGGCCTCGGCCACGGTCAATGGCAGCACGCTGGTGCTGACCTATACCGATGCGGGCACGCTCGATGCGGTCAATGCCGCTGCGCCCGGGGACTTCACCGTGATGGTGGGGGTGGTCCCGAACGTGGTCACGGCAGCGGTGGTGAATGCGGCGGCAAGGACCGTGACCCTGACCCTGACCACAGCCGTGACCAGTGGCCAGGTGGTGACGGTGGCCTATGCCGATCCCACGGGGGGCAATGACGCCAGCGCGGTCCAGGATGCGGCCGGCAACGATGCCGCCACGCTGGCGGCCACGGCGGTGACCAACACCACCGCCGCCCCTGATCCAGGCCCCGGGCCCACGCCTCCCATCACCCCCATCGACGGCGTGCCCGTCGTCACCGAACCGGGCCCTGGCGGCTCGACCATCATCACCATCCCGGTGGTCGTGCCCACCCGGCCCGATACCCCCGGCACGCCTTCTCCGCTGGCGGACATCCCCCTGGTCACCTCGCCCAGCGGCACCCCCATCGTCTCGGTGGGTGTGCCCACGGGCGTCGGGCTGCAGGCCGAGGGGCTGACCACCACGACCACGGGCTCTGCGGCCCTGGCCGAACTGGGCTTCCGCATCGAGCGCATTGCCGGCGACAGCCCCGAGCTGACCAATGCGGGCCAGGTGTTCTATGCCACCCTGGCGCCCAACGAGCCCTTGAGCGTGCAGATCTTGAAGCCCACCATCGGTGCCGGCTATGACGGATCGCAGCCCCTGGTCATCACGGGCAGCAACAACCCGGCCGACGGCAAGCAGGCGGTGATCGTGGATGCCCGAAGTCTGCCTTCGGGCACGGTGATCCAGGTGGACGGCATCGAGTTCCTGGCGGTCGTGGGTGCCGTGCGCATCATTGGCGGTGCGGGCCAGAATGCGGCCAGCGGCGACAGCGCAAACCAGTGGATCGTGCTGGGACCGGACGACGACATCATCCATGGCGGTGGTGGCAACGATGTGGTCGGCAGCGAAGGCGGCGACGACCAGGTGTTCGGCGATGCCGGCGATGACATCGTCTTCGGTGGTGCCGGTAATGACCTGCTCTCGGGCGGCACGGGCAGCGACAAGCTCAATGGCGGCACCGGCTTCGATGTGGCCGTGCAGGAGGGGGCCCGCAGCGACTACACCGTCACCCTCGATGGCGCGGGCATCAAGCTGACCCATACCGCCAGTGGCGTCTCCGACTGGCTGGTCGATGTGGAGCAGGTGCGCTTTGCGACCGGCCCGAGCCTCACAGTGGCGCACAGTGCCGCCGAAGAAGCCGGGGCCTACCTGTTCCAGAAGTGGATTGGCCGCGATCTGAACCAGGGTGAGGGAGCCATCATCCAGAGCCTCACAGGCAAGACGGCCTTGGAAGTGGCGACCTTGTTCGCCCAGGTGTTCCCCGAGCAGAGTGCAGGCAAGACACCTTCCCAGTTGCTGGAAGGCATGGCCGCAGCGGGAGCCATTCGCGTGGATGCGGTTCGGGATGTGACCGTGACCGGCGATGCCGGCAACAACACCATCAGCCCGACCTTGGGCTTGGCGCGCTACGTGGATGGCGGTGCGGGAACGGACACGGTGGTGATCCCCGCGACCTTGGGCCAAACCCATGTGCAGGCCAACGGCAATGGATCGTTCACGCTGCAGCGCCTGACCGATGGCGCGATGCTGGACACCACCCGGGTCGAGCGGGTCACCTTCAACGACACCAAGCTGGCGCTGGACCTCAACGGCCATGCGGGCGACGCAGCCAAGCTGCTGGGGGCCCTGGGTGGCCCGGCCCTGCTGGCCAACAAGGGCGTGGTGGGCGAGGTGATCCGCCTGCTCGATGCCGGGGCCACCAGCCAGACCATCGCGGGCCTGGGGCTGCAGCTCTTGGGGGCGCGCACGCCCACGCAGATCGCGCAGACACTGTGGACCAACGTGGTCGGCCGTGCGGGTACGGATGGGGAGCTCAAGCTGCTCACCGACATCATGGCGGGCGGGGTGTCGGCGGCCGATCTGGTGGTGATGGCGGCGAACCTGGAGCTGAATGCCACGCGCATTGACCTGGTGGGGCTGACGGCCAAGGGCATCGAGTTCGCCTGATGGCGGGGGTCTCAGGTTTCACCTGAGACCTGCCCCGCCCACGGGGAGCGCAATGCTCTGCCGGCCCACCACCCTCCATTACCGCGCCCGCCAGGGGCGCAGACAGCACCTCCCCGCGCAGACCCAGACCCTTGCCCGGCCAGTCCCCCTACCTCGGTAGGGTTTACCACTTGGTAAGGCCCGGCTACAAACCGTGTCATGTGTTGCCAATCTTTGGCGACGCTGTCGGCAGGCCTGGCACCGCATCGCCAGGCTTGGCGCCGTGATCACCCACGTGAAAAGAACGAAACGGCGCCCGCCGGCAATTGCGCGGGTGCGTTGCGTTTTTTGGCCCCTTGGAAATCTGTGCACAAGTACCACTTCATCACCGGCCTGCCACGCGCAGGCTCCACCCTGCTGTCCGCACTGCTGCTGCAGAACCCGCGCTTCCATGCGGGCATGACCAGCCCGGTGGGCGGCCTGGTCTCGGCCAACCTGCGGTTGATGAGCGCGGGCGGCGAGCTGTCGCTGCTGATCGACCCAGCGCTGCGCAAGAAGATCCTGCAGGGCCTTTTCGACGCGTTCTACGGCGACGTCGGCAAGGAAGTCGTCTTCGACACCAACCGCATGTGGTGCGCCAAGATGCCCATGGTGGCCGACATGTTCCCACAGGCCAAGATGATCGCCTGCGTGCGCGACATCCCCTGGATCATGGACAGCATCGAGAACCAGCTGCACAAGAACCCGTTCGAGAACACCAAACTGTTTTCCAACGAAGCCGAGCGCCTGACCATCTACAGCCGCATGGCCGCACTGGCACGGCACGACCGGCTCATCGGCTTTCCCTGGGCTGCCCTCAAGGAGGCCTACTACGGCCCCCACGCCGGCAAGCTGCTGCTGGTGGACTATGACCTGCTGGTGCGCGCGCCGCACAAGGTGCTGCAGCTCGTCTACCGCTTCATCGGCGAGCCATGGTTCGACGGCCATGACGTCGACAACGTCGAGTACGACGCGCCGCAGTTCGACGAAGCCCTGGGCATGGCCGGCATGCACCAGGTGCACCGCAAGGTCGCTCCCCGCGACCGCCAGACCCTCCTGCCGCCCGACATCGTCGAGAAGTACCAGGACATGGCCTTCTGGCGCACGGACACGCGCAGCACGGCAAGCGTCATCAAACCCACCGCGAACTGATCCAGGAAAGCCCCCATGGCACTTGCTTACACCTCCGGCCAAAGCCTCTGGTCCTACTCCAACACCAGCGACAACTCCAACGCCACCACGGCCCGGTTCGCCGACCTCGATGGCGATGGCGACCTGGACATCTTCATCGGCGTGGAGAAGGCGGCAGGCAACCAGCCCAGTCAGGTCTGGAAGAACGACGGCGCCGGCAACTTCAGCCTGCACCAGAGCCTGCCTGCGGCGCGCATCGTCCAGTCCTGGCTGGTCAACCTCGACGCCGACCCCGAGCTGGAGCTGGTCACCCGCTCCTACCAGTCGCCGCTGCAGATCTGGCAGAACAACGGCACCGGCACCTTCACGGCGGGCGGCACCATCGGCGGCAGCGTGCAGACCGCCGAGATCGCCGACCTCGACGGCGATGGCGACCTGGATGCCTTCATCGGCCTCTTCCAGGGCAACTACGCGGTCTACAAGAACAATGGCTCCGGCGCATTCACGCTGTCGTCCAGCCCGGCCAAGGTCTCGGACCCCCAGGCTGCGACGCTGGTGGACCTGGACAGGGACGGGGACAAGGACGCCGTGCTCGTCGAAGAAAACGCGGTGCGCATTCTGACCAACGATGGCAGCGGCGGCTTCACCCAGCACAGCAGCTTTGGCGACGCCTTTGGCGGCGCGGCCCTGTCTGCAGACCTGACGGGCGATGGCCATGCCGATGCCCTGGTGAGCGGGGTGAACGGCGTTGCCGCCAACCTCATCCTGTTCCAGAACAATGGCAGCGGCGCGCTGGGAACCCAGTTGCAGGCCTTCACCCGGGCCGAGGCGCCGAGCGCCTTCGCCGACGTGGATGGCGACGGCGACCTCGACGGCCTGGGCCAGAAGATCATGCTCAACAATGGGACCGGCACGTTCACCGACTCCGGCGTGGTGCTGCAGGACCCGGCCTTCATGTACCAGGGCACGCCGGTGACCGGCCAGGCCCTGGCGGCCGGCGACGTGGACGGCGATGGCGACATCGATGTGGCAGTGGCCTTCTATGCCGGCGACTGGACGGTCCCCATCTACGCGGGGGCCGTCAAGCTGCTGCTCAACAATGCCGTGCCGGCCACCAACACCGATGGCACCCTCACCGCGGGCACGGGTGTGAGCGAGCCCGTGGCCCTGCCCAGCACGGCAGACACGGCGGCAGAAGCGGTCGATGTGTTCGACTTCAAACTCACCGACGGGGGCGGCAGCGACGGCCTGGCGCTCGGGGTGTCGCAGCTCAAGGTACACACCTCGGGCAGCGGCGATTTCAGCAAGGTAACCTGGCGCCTGAGCGGCCCCGACGCCACCAACGTGGTGGGCACCTACAACGCCGGCACCAACGAGATCACTTTTTCGGGGCTGTCCATTTCGGTGGCCAGCGGTGGCAACGAGACCTACAAGGTCAGCGGCTTCTACAACGACCGCACGGGGCTCGCCAACGGGCAGACCTACATCCTGTCCATTGATGGCGACACCGATCTCACGCTCGCCGCAGGTGGCACGCGCATGGCCAGCGGGCAGGCAGCGGTGACCAACGGCGCGGGCAGCACCGTCAGCGTGGTCAACGAGGCGCCCACCAACATCGCGCTCTCGGCCGCCAGCGTGGCAGAGAACACCTCCACGGCCACACCGCTGAGCATTGGCGCACTCACCACCACCGACGTGAATGCAGGCGACAGCTTCACCTACAGCATCGTGGGCGGCGCGGACGCGGGCGACTTCGCCATCAGCGGCAGCAACCTGCAGTTCAAGGCCGGCACGGTGCTGGACTACGAGGCCAAGGCCAGCTACGCCGTCACCGTGCGCAGCACCGACAGCGGCGGCCTGTTCACCGACAAGGCCTTCACCGTCGCAGTGAGCAACGCCAACGAGACCCCCACGGTGGCCACCCCGCTGGCCGACCAGGCGGCCACGGCCACGCAGGCATTCAACTTCACCTTCGCATCGAACGCCTTCCAGGACCCCGATGCCGCCACCACGCTGGCCTACACGGCCACGCTCGACGGCGGTGGCGCCCTGCCCGGCTGGCTCAGCTTCAACCCCGCCACCCGCAGCTTCAGCGGCACCCCGGCCGTGGGCGATGCGGGCACGCTGCAGGTCAAGGTCACGGCCAGCGATGGCAGCCTCTCCGCCAGCGACACCTTTGCCCTGGTGGTCACCGCCGCCCCTTCGGTCAGCAGCATCGTGCGCACGGGTGGCTCGGTGCTGACCAATGCCCCCAGCGTGGACTACACCGTCACCTTCAGCCAATCGGTGAGCGGCGTGGACATCGGCGACTTCACCGCGACAGGCGTTGGCGCAACCGGCAGCGTGACTGGCATCAGCGGCGCGGGCAGCACCTACACCGTGACGGTCGGCAGCGTGAGCGGCGACGGCACCTTGCGCCTGGACCTCAATGGCAGCGGCACGGGCATAGAGAACGGCCTGGGCATGGCCATCACCGGCGGCTACACCGCCGGCGAGGCCTACACCATCGACACCGTCGCCCCCGCAGCCTCGTCCCCACCCGACCTGGATGCCGCCAGCGATACCGGCGCCTCCAGCACCGACAACATCACCAGCGCCACCCTGCCCACCTTCTCGGGCACGGCCGGGCTGAACGCGGGCGTGACCCTGTACGACACCGATGGCACGACGGCGCTGGGCAGCACCACGGCCGATGGCGCGGGCCACTGGTCCATCACCAGCACCACCCTGGCAATGGGCACGCATACGCTGACCACCAAGGCATCGGATGCAGCGGGCAACTTCAGCACAGCCTCGCTCGGCCTCTCGGTGACCATCGATCCCAATGCGCCGGTGTTCACCTTGGCCACGGTCAATGGCAATGCGCTGGTGCTGACCTACGCCGACGGGGGCACGCTCGATTCCCTCCATACCGCTGCGCCTGGGGCCTTCACCGTGTTGGTGGGGGTGGTGCCGAACGTGGTCACGGCGGTGGCCGTGAATGCGGCGACCCGAACGGTCACGCTGACCCTGACCACGCCGGTGGCCAACGGCCAGGTGGTGACCGTGGCCTACACCGACCCCAGCGGGGCCAATGACGCCAACGCCCTGCAGGACGCAGCCGGCAACGATGCCGCCACGCTGGTGGCCACGGCGGTCACCAACAACACCCCGCCCCCCGATCCAGGCCCGGGCACACCGCCCTCCACTCCCATCGACGGCGTACCCGTCGTCACCGAGCCCGGCCCCGGTGGCTCGACCATCATCACCATCCCGGTGGTCGTGCCCACCCGGCCCGATACCCCTGGCACGCCTTCTCCGCTGGCGGATATCCCCCTGGTCACCTCGCCCAGCGGCACCCCCATCGTCTCGGTGGGGGTGCCCACGGGCGTCGGGCTGCAGGCCGAGGGGCTGACCACCACGACCACGGGCTCTGCTGCACTAGCGGAACTCGGGTTCCGCATCGAGCGCATTGCCGGCGACAGCCCTGAGCTGACCAACGCCGGCCAGGTGTTCTATGCCACGCTGGCGCCCAATGAACCGCTGTCGGTGCAGATCATCAAGCCCACGGCAGGCGCGGGGTTCAACCCCAACGTGCCGTTGGTCATCACCGGCAGTTCCAACCCCGCCGACGGCAAGCAGGCGGTGATCGTGGATGCCCGCTCCCTGCCCCCGGGCACGGTGATCCAGGTGGACGGCATCGAGTTCCTGGCGGTCGTGGGGGCCGTGCGCATCATCGGCGGCGCGGGCCAGAACGCGGCCAGCGGAGACAGCGCAGGCCAGTGGATCGTGCTGGGCCCCGATGACGACACCATCCATGGCGGTGGTGGCCATGACACCGTGGGCAGCGAGGGCGGCGATGACCAGGTGTTCGGCGATACCGGCGACGACATCGTCTTTGGTGGGGCGGGCAATGACCTGCTCTCGGGCGGCACCGGCAGCGACAAGCTCAATGGCGGCACGGGCTTCGATGTGGCCGTGCAGGAAGGGGCGCGCAGCGACTACACCGTGACTCTGGAAGGCGCAGGCATCAAGCTCACGCACACCGCTTCGGGTGTCTCCGACTGGCTGGTGGATGTGGAGCAGGTGCGCTTTGCGACCGGGCCCAGCCTCACCGTGGCACACAGCGCCGCCGAAGAGGCCACCGCCCACCTGGTGCAGAAGTTTCTGGGCCGCGACCTCACACAGGGCGAGGGTGCGGCCATCCAGACCCTGGCGGGCACCAGCGGCCTGGAGGTGGCACGCCTGTTCGCCCAGGTGTTCCCTGAGCAGACCGCAGGCAAGACACCGGCGCAGTTGCTGGAGGGCATGGCCGGTGCAGGCGCGGTGCGCGTGGATGCGGTCAGGGCGGTGGCGGTGACGGGCGACGCGGGCAACAACAGCATCGCCCCCACGCTGGGCCTGGCCCGGTATGTGGATGGCGGCGCAGGCACCGACACCGTGCTCATCCCCGCCACCCTGGCGCAGACGCACATCCAGACGAACAATGGCAACTTCACCTTGCAGCGCCTGACCGATGGGGCAATGCTGGACACCACCCGGGTGGAGCGGGTCACGTTCAACGACACCAGGCTGGCGCTGGACCTCGATGGCAACGCCGGCCAGGCAGCCAAGCTGCTCGGCGCCCTGGGCGGCCCGGCCCTGCTGGGCAACAAGGGCGTGGTGGGCGAGGTGATCCGCCTGCTCGATGCCGGGGCCAGCAGCCAGGCCATCGCCGGGCTGGGTCTGCAGCTCTTGGGGGCGAGCACGCCCACGCAGATCGCGCAGACACTGTGGACCAACGTGGTAGGCCGTGCGGGTACGGACGGTGAGCTCAAGCTGCTCACCGACCTGATGGCGGGTGGGGCGTCGGCGGCTGATCTGGTGGTGGTGGCGGCGAATCTGGATGCCACAGCCGCGCGCATCGACCTGGTGGGGCTGGCGGCCAAGGGAATTGAGTTCGCCTGACGGCGAGGGAATCGAGTTCGCCTGGAGGGCGCCCCCACCATAAACACATCGCCCTGCCGCTCACTTTCTGGTAGAAAGAACGGTCGCGGCCGATCACGTCCTGGGCGTTTCCAGCCCATGCCGTTGTGCCGCGCGCCCCCTGCCGAACGCCCGCGTGGGTATCCGGTCCCCGATGGAGATCCGCTGCCGCAGGTATCCGGTCTCCTGTCCGCCAGAACGAGGATGCAATCAGCATGGCCTACTCTATGGACGACCTCACCCACCCCACAAACGCACACAGCCCCGTGCAGGTGGTCTTCATCTTCAACGACCTGCACGATGGCGCGGCGCTGGCCACAGCGGCCCCGCAGGGTGCCGAGGTCGTGGTGCTCGATGGCATGCGTGACGGGCTGGCGCAGATGGCCGGGCACCTGCAGGGGCGCAGCGGCATCGGCGCTGTGCATGTGCTGTCCCACGGCAGCCATGGCCGCCTGCACTGGGGTACCACCGTGCTGGATACCGGCAACGCCCCCGCGCACGCCGACCTGCTGCGCGCCATCGGCAGTGCGCTCGCCGACGATGGTGACGTGCTGCTCTACGGCTGCCACTCTGGCGCGGGCCGGCAAGGGGCCGCATTGCTGCGCACGCTGTCCGACCTGTTCGGGGCCAACGTGGCGGCGTCCACCCATCTCACCGGTTCACCGCACCTGGGCGGCGACTGGGTGCTCGGCCGGCACCACGGCGCCGTCCACACCCCTGCGCTGGTGGGCCCCGCCCACTATGCCGCCGTGCTGGCCGCGCCCGCGGACGAAAACTACGATACCAATGCGGGCGCCAGTTTCTCCACGGCCACGTTCACGCAGGATGGCATCAAGTACACGGTCACGGGCACCGGCAGCTACACCCACGTCGTCTCCAACAGCAGCGCCTTGTCACCGCTCGGCAACAACGGCACGGACTACTTTCTCCGCTTCAACCAGGCCGGCGCTTCCGGCATTTCCAGCATCAAGGTGGAGGCGGCCGATGGCAGTGCATTCCGGCTCAACAACCTGAGTTTCCACGCAACGGCAGATGCCAGCATCACCATCACCCCCAATGGCGGGGCGGCCCTGCCCTACACCAGCAATGGCGTGCCCCTGCTGCAGCAGAACGTGAGCACGTCGGGCAATACCGACTTCCAGAACATCACCAGTTTCACCCTCGCGGGAGCCAACCTTTCCCTGGCCCTCGATGATCTGGATTTCGAGCCTGCGGTCGCAGCTGCCTCGGCCATCACCAGCGCCACCTACAACGCATCGACCGGGGTTCTGTCCGTCACCGGCAGCAACCTGGCCAGCGGTGGCAATGTCGATGTCGGCAAGCTCTCCCTCGCCGGCCAGGGCGGCAACAGCTACACGCTGACCAGCGGCAACGTCACCGCCAGCAGCGCAACGGCCTTCTCGGTCACGCTCAACGCGGCGGACAAGCTCAACGTCAACGGCCTGCTCAACAACAACGGCAGCGCGGCGGTGGACGCCAGCAGCTACAACCTGGCTGCCGCCGCAGGCTGGCAGTCGGGGGCCTCCGCCGACACCACCGGCAATGCCGTCACCGCCGCCAGCGTGGCCGCCCCCACCATCACCAGCGCCACCTACGACACCAGCACCCATGTCCTCACGGTCACGGGCACCAACCTGGTCAAGACCGACGGGGCCAGCAACGATGTCACGGCCAACAAGCTGACCCTCACCGGCGAAGGTGGCGTCACCCGCGTGCTGCTCACCTCGGGCAACGTGGAGGTGATCGATGCCACCAGCTTTGCCGTGACCCTCTCGGGTGCCGACATCGCGGCGGTGGCGGCGCTGCTCAACAAGAATGGAACCAGCTCCACGGGCGGCACCTCCTACAACCTGGCCGCGGCCGACGACTGGAACAGCGTGGTCACGGGCGGCAGCATCGCCGACCTCACGGGCAATGCCATCACGGTATCCAGCCCGGGGCCGCTGCCCACCATCACCAGCGCCACCTACAACGCCACCAGCGGCGCCCTGGTGGTCACCGGCACCGGCTTCAGCGCCCTGGCGGGGGCCGCCAACGACATCGTCGCCAACAAGTTCACCTTCACCGGCGAGGGGGACGCAGAGTACACGCTGACCACCACGGCCAATGTGGAGATCGCCAGTGCCACCGCCTTCACGCTGACGCTGAGCGCGGCCGACCGGGCCGCCGTGAACCAGCTGACCAACAAGAGCGGCACCAGCTCCAGCGGTGGCACGACCTACAACCTGGCCGCGGCCGAGGACTGGGCCGCCGGTGCCGATGCGGCGTCGGTGGTGGCCGACCTCACGGGCAATGCCATCACCGTGAGCAACATCGCCGTACCCGCCGTCACCAGCGCCACCTACGACGTGGGCACCGGGGTGCTGGTGGTCACGGGCACCAACCTGCTGGGCAAGGCCGGCACCGCCAACGACATCGTGGCCAACAAGCTCACCTTCACCGGCAAGGGCGGCGGCACCTACGTGCTCACCGACACCCCTAACGTGGACACCACCAGCGCCACCACCTTCAGCCTCACGCTCAGCGCCTCCGACAAGGCCTTCGTGAACCAGTTGCTGGACAAGACCGGCACCAGCGCCACCGACAGGACCACCTACAACATCGCCTTTGCCGAGGACTGGAACGCCGGTGCCGATGCGAGCGTGGTGATCGCCGACCTCACCGGCAACGCGATCACCGTAGGAGGCACGCCTGGGCCATCGACGAACGTGGATGGAACGCCCGTCATCATCACCAAGGCGCCCGACGGCACCACCACCACCACGGTGCCCGTGGTCGCCAGCAACCGGACCGATACGCCCGGCTCGGGCAGCCCGCTGGCCGACATCCCCATCGTCAAGGCCACCGACGGCCACGCCCTGGTGTCCGTCAGCATCCCCGTGGGCGTGGGCCTCACGGCCGTGGGGCAGTCCGTGAGCACCACGGGCTCGGCCGCGCAGACCGAGCTCCTGCAGCGCATCGATTCTGCGGCGGGCACCAGCTCCGAACTGGGCCCCCAGGCACAGGACTTCCTGGCCACCCTGGGCGCCAGCGAACCGCTGGTGGTGCAGACCATCAGGCCCACGGCGGGCACCGGCTTCAACCCCAATGTGCCCCTGGTGATCAACGGCAGCGCCGCGGCGGGTTACGGCAAGCAGGCCGTCATCATCGACGCACGCGCCCTGCCCGCGGGCACCGTGATCCAGGTGGACAACGTGGAGTTCGTGGCCGTCGTCGGTGCCGTGCGCGCCATCGGCGGCGCCGGCCAGAACATGGCCAGCGGCGATGGTGACGCCCAGTGGATCGTGCTCGGCCCGGGCAACGACACCCTCCACGGCGGCGCCGGCAACGACACCGTGGGCAGCGAAGGCGGTGATGACCAGGTCTATGGTGATGCGGGGGATGACATCGTGTTCGGTGGTGCAGGCAACGACCTGCTCTCGGGTGGCACCGGCAGCGACAAACTCAATGGCGGCACGGGCTTTGATGTGGCCGTGCAGGAAGGTGCGCGCAGCGACTACACGGTCACCCTGGATGGTGCGGGCATCAAGCTCACGCACACCGCCAGTGGCGTCTCGGACTGGCTGGTCGATGTGGAGCAGGTGCGCTTTGCGACGGGCCCAAGCCTCACCGTGGCGCACAGTGCCGCCGAGGAGGCTGCCGCCTTCCTGTTCCAGAAGTGGCTGGGGCGCGATCTCACGCAAGGCGAGGGGGCCATCATCCAACCCTTCACCAGCACGTCGGCGCTGGAGGTGGCCACCCTGTTTGCCCAGTTCTTCCCGCAGCAAAGCGCGGGCAAGACGCCAGCACAGTTGCTCGAAGGCATGGGTGCCGCAGGCGCTGTGCGCGTGGATGCCATCCGCGAGGTCACCGTCACGGGCAATGCGGGCCACAACACCATCAGCCCCACGCTGGGCCTGGCCCGGTATGTGGACGGCGGTGCCGGCACCGATACGGTGGTGATCCCTGCCACGCTGGGCCAGACCCATGTGCAGGCCAATGGCAATGGCGGCTTCACACTGCAGCGCCTGACCGATGGCGCGATGCTGGATGTGGCGCGGGTGGAGCGGTTGACCTTCAACGACACCAAGCTGGCGCTGGACCTCAATGGCAACGCCGGCCAGGCAGCCAAGCTGCTCGGCGCCCTGGGTGGCCCTGGCTTGCTGGCCAACAAGGGCGTGGTGGGCGAGGTGATCCGCCTGCTCGATGCCGGGGCCAGCAGCCAGACCATTGCGGGCATCGGCCTGCAACTGCTTGGGGCGCAGACGCCTGCCCAGGTGGCACAGCTCCTGTGGACCAACGTGGTGGGCCGCGCAGGCACGCAGGCCGAGCTCAGGCCGCTCACGGACCTGATGGCCAGCGGGGTCTCGTTCAATGAGGTGGTGGTGATGGCGGCCCAGCTGGATCTGACCGCCACGCGCATCGACCTGGTGGGCCTTGCGAACAAGGGACTTGAATTCGCCTGAGGGCGAAGGGACCTGACTGTCGGTTTCAGTGGACCAATGCATGCCAAACATGCTTTGCCAAACCGGTCGCCCCGGCGTTAGCATGCAGCAACCCTGGCATGCGCCTCGGCCCACCCACCGGGAACCGCCATGCCATCCAGCCCACAGCCATCCACCGTCACCGGCCGCCAGCGCGTGGTGCAGGTCTGCCTCTTCCTCGTCGCCGCCATCGCCGTCTTTGGCGGCACGCTGCAGATGTTCCTGGGCCAGCCCGACACCACCCCCCGGCTGGACAACGTACACCGCTTCATGGCAGGCGTGTACCTGTCAATGGGCTTCATCGCGGCATGGGCCGCCATCACCATCCGCCAGCAGGGCGCGCTGGTGTACCTGATCGCTCTGGGCGTGGCCATGGCCGCCGTGGGGCGCCTGGTCTCGATGAGCCAGGTGGGCCTGCCCGAGCCGGCCGCGACATGGATCGGCTACCTGGTGCCCGAGTTGCTCGTGCCGATCATCCTGGTCCTGGCGCACCGCAACTCCAGGCCTTCCGGGGCGTGAACCCGATGGGGTTGGCCGCCGGCATGCTGCGGGGCCGCACACGCCAAAACCCAAGCTGCCGATGGTCTTCTTCGCGCACACCCGCCAGCGATATAAAACCTACCGCACCCTCGGCCTGAGCGCCACCCCGGCCAAGCCATATGGGCCGAACACGGCGCCGTGGCCCGACCCACACCCAAGACTTATCTCTTTCCGGCCACTTTTGCAACTGGCAATAGCTGCAGGCCACAACCGCCCGGACGACGCCACAATACGGTCCCACAGCCACCACCACACCCCCCGCCCCATGCTCAAGCTCTACCGCTTCTCCGACACCAGGAAGGAATACTGGGAAACCTGGAAAGAAGGCAAAGGCGAACACATCGTGCACTGGGGTGAACTGGGCACGCGCGGCGAGTTCAAGACCGTCAAGACCAAAGGGACCGACAAGGCCAAGGATGTTGTCGAGGCCGAGGCCCAGGCCATGCAGGCCCAGGGCTTTGCCGAGATCGACCTGGACGACCACGTGACGCTGCTGGTCGAGTACGCCATCGATGGCATGGGCACCAAGGCCGACATCAAGAAGCGCCACGACCTCGAAGACCGCCTCAACGACACTCTGGGCTGGACCGGCCTGGGCCACTGCGATGGCGGAAGCATCGGCAGCGGCACCATGGAGGTCTGCTGCTTCGTGGTCGATTTCGAGACCGCCCGGAAGGTGATCGCCGACGACCTGGCTGGCAGCAAGAAGTTTGCAGACTACACGCGCATCTTTGACGAAGATGCACCGTAGTCCCTCTTGCGTCGCATAAGCGCAGAGTAGCCGCGGCCACTTCGCTCGGCTTTTGGTGGTCATCGGCCAGGAAAATCCCCAAACCCTCTGACGCCCCCCGAAGCGCCGGGCTGTACAGGAGCCGTTGCCGCGGCACAGGCGCCTATGCACGCGCGCGCATACGCAGTTGCGTGACGCAAATCACCATCCCCGGTATTTGTAAGGCCTGTCCTACAAATTACAGGACGCCTGCGATGTAACATGTGGTTTCATATCACCTGCATCCCAGTACGGTCGGCGAATCCTTCACCCCATGGCCACCCGCGTGACTACGCTGCACACCCATTACGACAACCTGAAGGTGGCGCGCGATGCGTCGCCGGCAGCGATCGACGCTGCCTACCAGGCCATGGTGCGCAGGTTTGGCCCGGCCAGCCACCCGGGCGACTCGCTGGCCGCGCGCAAGATGGCCATCGTCGACACATCCTATGCCGTGCTGTCCAACCCGCACCAGCGCGCGCTGCACGACCTGTGGGTGGCCCAGAACGACGATGACGAGACCGCAACCGCATTGCGCCGCCCTCCGCCATCGACCATCCCCCCGCTGTGGATGCACAGCGAGGCACCGCAGCACTACCACCAGACGCGGCCGCTGCCCCTGCATGCGTCCGAGCCCCCGGCACGCCGCCGGCGCCACCGCCGCTCCACCCTGCCGCCAGCGCACACTGCCGCCCCCAGCTCGCACCTGCAGCGCAACTGGAGCCTGTACGCCCTGGGCGCCGTGGTGGCCTGCCTGGCCCTGGTCACCGCGTCGCCCAAGCCCTTCCTGGGCGATGACCCGGGCAGCGCGGCCGCCTCCGCCACGGCAGCTTCCGGCCCGCTGCGCGGCTTCTCCGTGCCCGTGTTTTTTAACCCGCCCCGCTACACGCGCCCCGCCACGGCGCCCAATGGCCGGCCCTGGCCGGCCAGCGCCGGTTACGTGGACGGCTATCCGCTGCTGGCCAACGACGGAGAGGGCAGCCTCACCGTGGACAACAGCAACAACGACTCGGACGCCTTCGTCAAGCTCGTGTCGCAAGACGGCGGCCAGCCCCAGGTCGTGCGCCACATCTACGTGCCCGCCTTCCAGCGCTTCACCGTGGACCGACTGGCCCCCGGCCAGTACGACCTGCGCTACCGCAACCTGGCCAGCGGCGCCCTGGCCCGCACCCCCGCCGTGACCGTGGCAGCAGCGCCGCCGCAGGCCCAGCCCCCCAGCGACCCGGCATCCCCCCAGCCCAGTGACGCCGGTGGGGCCGCTGTTCTCACCGTGGCGCTGCACAAGGAGCCCCGGGGCCGATTGCCGGCGCTGCGGCTGGCGGAAAAAGAATTCTTCTGAAAACACCGGCAGCGGCCCGCCACGGGTCGCGGCCCACCGCCCCACCCCGCCGGGGGTGCAGCGCGGCGCAGGCAGGCAATGTGCGCGCCAAGAACACCTGCTGACCCACAGGCAGCGTAGGAACGCTCTGACACAAGCGGACGCCATTTGAAGGCATGATGGCCTTTTGATACTCCGGTCGGTCGGGGGGTCACTCCATCTTCATTCATGACATCCATCTCCGGCTTGCCCCAAGCCCTTGATCCTGACCTGTCGGCCTGCCACGCAGAGCCCATCCGCGTACCTGGGGCCATTCAACCGCACGGGCGTCTGCTGGTTCTCGACCCCTCGACCCTGCAGCTGCGGGCGTTCAGCGACAACTGGCAGGCCGACGCGCTTGAGTCTGCTGCCACCCGGCTGGCAGCGGGCGCGCCGGCCGCGCTGGCCGCATTGGAGCCCGGTGCCGCACCCGCCTCGCTGGGTGCCTGGAATCTCGATGGCCAACCCTGGGACGTATCGGCCCACCGCACCGACCAGCACCTGCTGGTCGAGTTCGAGCCGGCCTCGCCCGCGGATGGCAACGCAGCGCCGATCTACTCCCTCACCCGCGTCTTCCTGCCACGCCTGCAGGACGCCGACTCGATCGGGCAGCTGGCCCAATTGGCCGCCACCGAGATGAAACGCCTGTCGGGCTTTGGCCGCTGCCTGGTCTACTGCTTCGATGAAGCCGGCCACGGGCAGGTGCTGGCCGAAGACCTGGACCCGGGGTACGACAGCTATGCCGGCCACCACTTCCCGGCCGACGACATTCCGCAGCAGGCACGCGCGCTGTACCTGCTCAACCACTTTCGCCTGATCGCCGACGCCAACTACACGCCCGTACCGCTGCGCAGCGAAGACCGCTCGCTGGCGCCCTCGGGCATCGACCTGTCGCAGGCCCAGTTGCGCAGCGTCTCGCCGGTGCACCTGGAGTACCTGCGCAACATGGGTACGCTGGCGTCCATGTCGGTGTCCATCGTCATCGGGGGCAAGCTGTGGGGCCTGGTCTCGTGCCACGACCACGCACCCCGCGTCATCGGCGTTGCCACGCGCCTGGCCTGCGAGCACCTGGGCCAGTTGCTGGCGCTGCAGATCCAGTCCAAGGAAGCCACCAGCCAGGTCGGCGAGCGGCTCGCCCTGCGCCAGCTCACGCTCGACATGGTGGCGCACCTGGCCGACAGCGACGAAACCCTCTCCCTGCTGGCCAAGGCGCCCGGCCTGCTGCGCTTTGCCCGCGCCAGCGGCGCGGCCGTGGTGCGCGACGACGAGGTCTGGAGCGTGGGCGAAGTCCCTTCTGTGCCCGATATCCAGGCCCTGGCCGCCTGGGTGGCAGGCCAGGGGGTCGAGGTGTTCCATACCAGCCAGCTGGCCCTGCACCATGCGCCGGCGCAGGGCTTGCCGGGCATTGCGGCCGGGGTGCTGGCGGTGTCCATCTCCCAGGTACACCGCCACCTCATTCTCTGGTTCCGGCCCGAGATCGTGAAGACCGTGACCTGGGCCGGCAATCCGCACAAGAGCCTGCTGGCGGCCGATGGCCGCATCCACCCACGCCTGAGCTTCGAGAGCTGGCAGGAGCGCATCCGCGGCACCTCGCTCCCATGGTCCGCCGCCGAAGTGGGCGTGGCGGGTGAACTGCGCCAGGCGCTCATCGGCATCGTGCTGCGCCGGGCCGAAGAATTCGCCGAGGTGGCCCACGAGCTCACGCGCGTGAACAAGGAGCTCGAGGCCTTCTCGTACACCGTCTCGCACGACCTGCGTGCGCCCATGCGCCACATCGCCGGCTATGTGGACCTGGTGGTCGATCTCGACAAGAAAGCCCTGTCCGAGCGCGCCCTGCGCTACCTGGGCAACGTGAAGGACGCCGCCGCCTACGCAGGCCAGTTGGTCGATGCCCTGCTCGACTTTTCGCGCATGGGCCGGGCAGCGCTCAAGCAGCGACCGGTTGACATGCGCGTGCTGGTGCAGGACCTGGTGCGCGAACTTTCGCGCCAGGAGCCCCAGCGCCGCGTGGAATGGGCGCTGGACGACAGCTACCCCGTGCTGTTTGCCGACCCGTTTCTGCTGCAGATGGCCACGCGCAACTACCTGACCAACGCCCTCAAATACACGCGCGGCCGTGACACCACCCGCATCGCCGTGCGCGCCATCCGCCGGCCCGAGGGCGATGGCATCGAGGTCGAAGACAACGGCGTGGGCTTCAACATGGAATACGTGGGCAAGCTGTTTGGCGTGTTCCAGCGCCTGCACCAGGCCGAAGACTTCGAGGGCACGGGCATCGGCCTGGCCATCGTCAAGCGCATTGTCGAGCGCCACGGCGGCAGCGTCTGGGCGGCAGGCACGCCGGACCAGGGCGCCCGCTTTGGCTTCACCCTGCCGCGCGTGGCACCAGTCACGGACACCTCTCCCCCATCTCCTCCCGGAGCCCCCGATGCTTAAGCCCATTTTGCTCGTCGAAGACGACAAGCGAGACCTGGAACTCACCCTGATCGCGCTGGAGCGCAGCCAGCTGGCCAACGAAGTCGTGGTGGTGCGCGACGGCGCACAGGCGCTGGACTACCTGCGGCGCGAAGGGGACTTTGCGGGCCGTGATGCGGGCAACCCGGCTGTGGTGCTGCTGGACCTCAAGCTGCCCAAGGTCAACGGGCTCGAGGTGCTGCAGGCCGTGCGCGCCGACGCCGCGCTGCGCAGCCTGCCGGTGGTGATGCTCACCTCGTCCCAGGAAGAGAACGACGTCGTCAAGAGCTACGAACTGGGCGTGAATGCCTATGTCGTCAAGCCCGTCGCCTTCGATCGGTTCGTCTCGGCCATCGGCGACCTGGGCGTGTTCTGGGCGGTATTGAACGAGCCGCCACCAGGCTCCTACAGGGCCCAGCGCCATGACGAACAACCCTGATCGATCGCCCGCGGTGGATGCTGCGGCGACGCCATCGGCGCCGCTGCGCGTGCTGGTGCTCGAAGACTCCCGCTTCGACGCCGAGCTGCTGGTCGAGGCGCTGGGCAACGCGCGTCCGGGCGCCCGCATCACGGTGGTCAGCGACGAACCCGGCTACGTGCAGGCGCTCACGGGGCAGCGCTTCGACGTGATCCTGTCCGACTTCGAGCTGCCGGGGTTTTCTGGCGGCGCGGCGCTGGCAACGGCGTGCAGGCTTGCGCCCGAGGTGCCCTTCATCTTCGTCTCCGGCGTCATCGGCGAGGACAACGCTGTCGAGCTGCTCAAGCGCGGCGCGACCGACTACGTCAGCAAGAACCGGCTGGCGCGCCTGCCCGTGGTGCTGGACCGCGCCTTGTCGGAAGCCGCCAGCCGGCGCACCCTGGGCGCGGCCGAGCACCGCCTGCGCGAGGCCGACGCCGCCATCGGGCGCGCCGAATCCCGGCGCCTGGCCTTGACTGAACTGAGCGACCGCATCCGCGACATGGACGACGTGGCCGAGATCAGCTACACCGCAGCAGAAACCCTGGCCAGCCAGTTCAACGTGGACCGCGCCGGCTACGGCGTCGTGGACAAGACCGCCGAAACCATCACCATCGAGCGCGACTGGAACGCCCCCGGCGTGCAGAGCCTGGCAGGCGTGCTGCAGTTCCGCGACTACGGCTCCTACATCGACGACCTGTCGCGCGGCATCACGGTGGCGTTTGCCGATGCCCGCGAAGATCCGCGCACCCAGGCCACGGCGCATGCGCTGGAGGCCATATCGGCCCGCGCCGTGCTCAACATGCCGCTGAGCGAGCAGGGCAACTTCGTCGGCCTGCTGTACCTCAACCACAGCCAGCCCCGCACCTGGACCGAGGACGAGGTGGCCTTCGTGCGCGACGTCGGCGACCGCCTGCGCTCCATCCTGGGCCGCAGGGAGGCCCAGCAGGCGCTGCAGGCCCTTGCCGCATCGCTGGAGCGGCAGGTCGAAGAGCGCGCGGCCGAGCTCGAAGCCGCCAAGGAACAACTGCGCCAGAGCCAGAAGCTCGAAGCCGTGGGCCAGCTCACGGGCGGCCTGGCGCACGATTTCAACAACCTGCTGGCGTCGATCACCGGCTCGCTCGAACTGCTGCGCCGCCGCGGCGGCGCCCACATCACGCCAGACATGGAGCGCTACATCGGCGTGGCCCAAGGCGCGGCCAAACGCGCCGCCTCGCTCACCCACCGGCTGCTGGCCTTCTCGCGCCGGCAGACGCTGGAGCCCAAGACCCTGTCGCTCAACGAACTCGTACACGGCATGGAAGAGCTGCTGCGCCGCACCGTCGGCCCCGAGATCGACATCGAGATCGCCGCTGCACCCGGCCTGTGGAGCGTACACGTGGATGCCAGCCAGATCGAAAGCGCCCTGCTCAACCTGTGCATCAACGCCCGCGACGCCCTGCCCCAGGGCGGGCGCATCGTGATCGAGACCGCCAACCACACGCTGGATGCACGCGCGGCCCATGCCGCCGACCTCCAACCCGGTGCCTATGTCTGCATGTGCGTGCGCGACAACGGCGTGGGCATGCCGCCCGAGGTGGCGGCCAGGGCCTTCGACCCCTTCTTCACCACCAAGCCGCTGGGCATGGGCACGGGCCTGGGCTTGTCCATGGTCTACGGCTTTGCCAAGCAGTCCGGCGGGCGGGTCAGCATCGAGTCCCAGGTCGGCGTGGGCACCGCGGTGTGCATCGAGCTGCCGCGCAGTGAGCGCGCGCCCGAACACGGCATGGCCGAGGAAGGCCCCGCCGCCGCGCCGCGTGCGGACCAGGGCGAGACCGTGCTGGTGGTGGACGACGAGGCATCGCTGCGCATGCTGATCGTCGAGGTGATGCAGGACCTGGGCTACGCCACCCTGGAGGCCGGCAACGGCGCCGAAGCCATGCGCTGGCTGCGCTCGGACCGCGCCATCGACCTGCTCATCACCGACGTGGGCCTGCCCGGCGGCATGAACGGCCGCCAGGTGGCCGATGCCGCGCGTGGTGAACGGCCAGCCCTCAAGGTGCTGTTCGTCACCGGCTACGCACAGACCGCCTTCGACGAGGGGCGCCTGGAGGCCGGCATGCACGTCATGACCAAACCCTTCGACATGGATGCGCTCGCGCGGCGGGTGAAAGAAGTCATCGAGGGGGCATGAACCGCTGCGGCGCGCAAAAGCGCGCCAGGCAGCCCGGCCGCGCCAGCGCAACGTGACCGCAACATGGCCGCGTGAACCCTCCTTTGCACATCGCAGCCGACACACCGGCCTCCGACCTCCTTCGTCAGCGATGGCCTACGCCGGCCGGGCACCGGCACGGCGACAGTGCAGTGTCTTTCATCCAAGGAGGTTCCCATGAAGACGAGCATCATTGCAGCGGTCATCGCATCGGGCGTTCTTGTCTGCTCCGGCGCCCACGCCCTGACCGATGACCAGTACAAAGCCGCCAAGGCCAAGATCGAAGCCGACTACAAAGCCGGCAAGGCCCAGTGCGACACCCTGAAGGCCAACGCCAAGGACGTCTGCGAAGAAGAAGCCGAAGCGAAGGAAAAGATCGCCAAGGCCGAACTGGAGCAGCAGCACAAGCCCAGCCCCGCCCATGCCCGCAAGGTGGCCGAGGCCAAGGCCGAAGGCTCGCACGAGGTCGCCAAGGAAAAGTGCGACGACCAGTCGGGCGATGCCAAGAACGCCTGCGAGAAGCAGGCCAAGGCCGACTACGACAAGGCCAAGGCGGACATCAAGGCCACCAAGTTCTGAGCCTGACGGAAGGCGTGCGGCGGGGTCACAATCCCCAGGTGACCACCCGCCGCAAACCACCCACAACCGCCGCTCGCGTGCATCTGCTGCCCGTGCAGGCGATGCACCAACCTGTCTTCCTTGCCGCCGTGCGCGCCAGCCGGACACTGCACCGGCCGTGGGTGTCACCACCGGCCACGCCCGAGCAGTTCACGGCCTACGTGGAACGCATGCAGGCGCCCGGCCATTGCGGGCTGCTCGTCGTGCGGCAAGGCGAAACCGGCGCGCTGGAACTGGCGGGCGTGGTCAACATCACCAACATGGTGATGGGGCCCTTCTGCAGCGGCTACCTCGGCTACTACGCCTTCGCGGGGTTCGAGCGCCAGGGCTTCATGCGCGAAGGGCTCATGCAGGCCATGCGCCATGCTTTTCGCACGCTCAAGCTGCACCGACTGGAGGCCAACATCCAGCCCGGCAACGCGGCTTCGCTGGCGCTGGTGCGCTCGTGCGGGTTCACGCAAGAGGGATACTCGCCGAAGTACCTCAAGATCGGCGGACGCTGGCGCGACCACGAGCGCTGGGCCCTTGTGGCGGGGTAGAAGGGCACCATCTGCCAATTCAAGCACCAGGCCTTTGGCTATCGCGGCGATAGCAAGGCCCGCTTGCAAGTGTTCTGCACCACGGGGATAATCCACCCACTATGAAAATCCTCACCAACGTGATCAAGGCATCGTTCGCCACCTAGTTGCGCCCCTCGATCGCGTGTCGGAGGGCCGTGCGCCTTCCGGACCCCCAAACCCCGGCAGGCTCCTCCTCCGGGGTTTTTTGTTTTCAGACCACTGACCTACTCACTTCTCAACCCATGCGTACCTACGACAAGTTGATCGCCACGATTCCCGACCGCCGGAGCATGAGCCCCGTGCGCCCGGGCTCCGGCGACAGCACACATCCCAGACGCTAGCGACCAGGCGAATCCCTTTTTTGTGATGCCTGGGCTGGCGCAAAGCCAACCAGGCGGCAGCTGCTCGCAGAGCCGAGTGCAGCCGCAAGAAAGATTGAAAGATTCGCAATGACCAAGAATTCACGCCATACCAGCAACGCCCATCTGCGCAACCTCGGTGTCATCGCCCACGTCGACGCGGGCAAGACCACGACCACCGAACGCATCCTGTTCTACACCGGCGAAAGCCACCGCATCGGCGAAGTACACGACGGCACCGCGCACATGGACTTCGACCCGCAGGAGCAAAAGCGCGGCATCACCATCAACAGCGCGGCCGTCACCGTGCACTGGAAGGGCACGCAGCTCAACCTGATCGACACGCCCGGCCACATCGACTTCAACATCGAGGTGAACCGCTCGCTGCGCGTGCTCGACGGCGCGGTCGTCGTGTTCGACGGCGTGGCCGGCGTGGAGCCGCAGACCGAGACCAACTGGCGCCTGGCCGACAAGTACCGCGTGCCGCGCATCGCCTTCATCAACAAGCTCGACCGCGTGGGCGCCGACTTTTACCGCGTGGTGGCGATGATGGAAGAACGCCTGGGCGTGCGCGTGGTGCCGCTGCAGATCCCCATCGGTGCGGAAGGCGACTTCCGCGGCGTGGTGGACCTGCTGAGCCTGCGCGCCCGCATCTGGGACAAGGACGACGCGAGTGCGCCCTACCGCGAAGCCGACGTACCCGCCGACCTGCTTGAGCAGGCCGTGCGCGCCCGCGCCCGCCTGGTCGAAGCCGCCGTGGAGCAGGACGAAGCCGCCCTGCAGGCGTATGTGAACGGCGAAGAGATCGCCGTGGACGTGCTGCGCGCCGGCCTCCGCAAGGGCGTGCTGGCAGGTGCCTTCGTGCCTGCGCTGGCCGGCTCGGCCTTCAAGAACCGCGGCGTGGAGCCCCTGCTCGACGCCGTGGTGGACTACCTGCCCTCGCCGGACGACATCGTGCGCGAAGGAAGCGAGACCGCTGCGGACCCGTTCAAGGCCCTGGCGTTCAAGGTGGTCACCGACGACCACGGCGCCAAGGTGTTCGTGCGCGTGTACGCAGGCCGGCTGGCCCGCGGCGACGTGGTGCTCAACGCCAGCACGGGCAAGGCCGAGCGCGTGTCGCGCCTGTACGAAGTGCATGCCGACAAGCACATCGAGCGCGACGAGCTGGTGGCGGGTGACATCGCCGCCGTCGTGGGCCTCAAGGACACGCTGACGGGGCACACCCTGAGCGACCCGGCCCACCCCGTGGTGCTGGAGCAGATCAGCGTGCCCGAGCCGGTGATCCACGTGGCCATCGAGCCCAAGGCCAGCGCGGACCAGCAAGGCCTGTCCAAGGCCCTGCAGTCCCTGCTGCGCGAGGACCCGAGCCTGCGGCTGCAGCACGATGCCGAATCCGGCCAGACCATTCTGTCCGGCATGGGCGAGCTGCAGCTCGAAGTCTCGATCGAGAAACTGCGCGCACGCCACGGCGTCAACGTGTCGGTCGGCCGCCCCCAGGTGGCTTATCGCGAGACCATTTCGAAGAGTGTGGAGGTACACCATGTACACAAGAAGCAATCGGGCGGCCCCGGCCAGTTCGCCGAGGTGAGGCTGCTGCTCGCCCCCCTACCCCGGGGCGAAGGCATCCAGTTCGAGAACCGCATCGTCGGCGGCGCCGTGCCGCGCGAGTTCATCCCCGCCGTGGAGGCTGGCATCCGCCGCGCCGCCCTGGCAGGCGTGGTCGCAGGCTTCCCTGCCGTGGACTTTGCCGCCACGCTGGTGGACGGCAGCTTCCATGAGCGCGACTCGTCCACGCTGGCCTTCGAGCTGGCGGCCATGGCCGCCTTCCGCGAAGGCTTTGCGAAGGCAGCGCCCCAGGTGCTGGAGCCGGTGATGGCCGTCGAGGTCATCACCCCCGCCGACTACCTGGGCGACGCCATCGGTGATTTGAACCGCCGCCGCGGCGTGGTGCGCGGCCAGGGCCAACGCGGCAACGCCGCCACGGTCGAGGCCGAGGTACCGCTGAAAGAGATGTTCGGCTACATCGGCAGTTTGCGTGCGCTGTCGTCAGGCCGTGCGCAGTATTCGATGCAGCTGGACCACTACGGGGTGGTGCCTGCGGCCCAGGCGGCTGAGCTGGTGGGCTGAGCTGAAGAGCGTGCCGGGCAGGAGCCCGGTGATGCAAGAAAGTGAGAGGGGCGTGGACGCATGTCTGCGCCCCTTTTTTACTTTGCGATGGGAGCATGCATGGCTGCATTGCACCGGAAGATGACACGACCCTCACAGATTTCATTCTCAGCCCACACAGCCCCTCAAAACTCGCATGCAAGAGGCATGGCAATTCATGTTGGTAGAGAGTCCCGACTCGTACGCCTGGACCGGTCCGATGTCTGACAAACACTTGACCTCAAGTGCGGTTGATGTTTTAAAAACAGGGGCAACGCAACTCCCCCCGGCCCCTGCACCATGGACATCCAACCCCTCGAAGCCCTGCTCCAACGCGGGATCGACAACGCCTTGCTCCGGTTCGCGCTGGGATCGCACTACCTGAAGATGAACGAGCCTGGCACCGCGGCCGAGCATCTGCAGCGGTGCGTTGAATGGTCGCCCGACTACTCCGCCGCGTGGAAGCTGCTCGGCAAAGCCCATGCCCTGCACGACCACCCCGATGCCGCACAGCACGCCTGGACCCAGGGCATGGCGGTGGCCCAGCGCAACGGGGACCACCAGGCGTACAAGGAAATGCAGGTGTTTTTGCGCCGCCTGCAACGGGCTGCACAGGCCCCCGCCGATTCAACCGGGCTAGCGTCCTGACCCCTCCATTCACCGCACCGAACAAATCCCCCCGGTTGCTTGTATTGCAGCGCCGCTGCTTGGCGATACCCCGGGCGCGCGTACGCAGGTTTCACGGTGCATCTGCGGTCACTGCCTGGCCAACCGTACCCACTGCGCAAGCGGCCCCAGGTCCAGCAGGCGCCCACCGCTCTCGGGGCCCTGGTACATCAGGTGGGGCGTGCCGTGGCCGTTGACGGCAAGGTGGTGCCCGCCGGGGTAGATGCGCTCGTAGTAGCTGGTGATCCAATCGGGCACGTACCAGCTACCGGGGCCGGGGCGCACAAAGATTTGCGGCATGGCCTTTTCCGCCCACTCCATGACGACGCCCGCGTCCTTGGCGGGGCCCAGGCCGGGCATGGCATACGGGCTGATGGACCCCGTGCCGCTGAAGCACGCGCCCGCGTTGAACTGGGGATGGGGCAGCACGCCGATGCCGGGGTAGAACGCCTCGCCGCCACGGCAAAGCCCATGGTGCACCCCAGCGCCGGCGCCCCAGCAGTTCACGTAGCCGCCGTCCAGCACGGCGCAGGCATGGGTCGCCCCGGCGCTGATGGCAATGGCATTCGTGATGCCGATGACCTGGCCCGAGGCGGGGACCATGATGGGGGTGTTGGTGCCGTTGGTGGTTCTGCTGCCGGTGCCTGCCTGGGCCAGCGCGTTGTCGCCCCAGCAGCGCACCGTGCCGTTGTCCAGCAGCGCGCAGGTGAAGCCGTAGCCTGCCGAAACGGCCTTGGCCGCACCGCCCAGGTCCGGCACGGCCACTGGGGTGTTCACGCTGCCTGCGCTGGCCGGCACGCCCAATTCGCCAGAGGTATTGCGACCCCAGCACGCCACCTGCCCGCCCGCACGTAGCACACAAGCATGGCCATCGAAGATGGAGACATCGACCGCATCGCTGATGCCCGGCACCTGCAGGGGCGTGCGCGGGTCGTCGCCAGCACTGCCCAGTTGCCGGCCAGCGCCCAGGCACGACACCGCGCCCGAGCGGTGCACCGCGCAGGTGCTGCCGTTGCCCGCCGCGATGCGAACCACATCGGAGAGCCCTCGCACCCTGACGGCATAGGAGACCATGGTGCTCCCGCGCTCCGGCACACCCATCTGCCCCTGGCCCGCATCACCCCAGCAGTAGACCGCGCCATCGCGCCCCAGCGCACAGCCGTGCCGGGCACCCAGGGCGATCTGCGTGGCCCGGACCAGGCCGATGTCCTGGCCCGCCCAGTACTGGACCGCCGGAGCGCCCGACTGGAGCCAGGGCGACACATAGCCCTGCTGGTAGAACTCGTTCTGGGCGCCCCAGCAGCTCACAGCCCCGTCGTCCTGCAAAGCGCAGCTGAATCCGTTGCTGGTCTTGATGTCGACTATGCCCACAGGGGCCCTGGCCGACGCAGGCAACGGCACCATGCCCCAGCATGTGGGCACCCCCACGTCGGAGACGGAGCACCCGGTCTGGTAGCCAGCACTGACCGTGGTGGCCTGCGCGTCCGGTGCGAAGCCCGTGGACAGCATCCACAGGGCTGCCAGGGCCAGCAGTAGCCTGGCCGTGGCAGCAGCGAACGCGCGGGGGTGGTATCGGTGCATGGCGGCTGTCTCCTCCAGGGTGTGGGGCATCTTAGGCAGGGGCGGCCATCATCATGCCCGAGCCGGACGTCCGGTACAAAAAGTCATCGGCCTGTTCAAAACACCTACCCTAGAATGAATTTTTCAGTCCGTCCCGACCCGAGCACACCCGGTGGCTTCCCCCCCGTTCGCAACGCGCGCCGGACGCATCGCAGAAAGAACAGACATGAGACCGTTCCATTCCATCGCTGGTGTGGCAGCCCTTCTATTCGCCAGCGTTTGCAGTGCGACCACGCCACTGAGAGACCTGATCGACAACGATGGCGTGTGGAACGTTGTGACGCCAAGAGACCAGGTGTCGCTCGACTTGCAGGAAAACGAGAAAACCCGGGAGATACGACGGCAGGAACGCTGCTCCGCCATCGGCGCGCCAAAAGGGAAATGGAGAATTGCTGACCGCCGCCTCTGGCTGGTTGCCCTGTTCAAGTGCGGTAGCGACATCAAGCTGGAGACCGTTTACGGCGGAACTGGCGAACCCATCTTTGCAGAGTGGATCACCGCCGACCTGGTAACCCAGCAAGGCAAGGGTCTGTGCAGACCTGCCGACGGTCTTTACATTCTGGAGGAGTCGATTTTCATCCGGGTGGAGCGCGGCATGGTCATGCAGACCACCCGCGTGAGCAACCGGAACCACCCAGCGATTCCGACCTTGGAAGTCCTGCGCAAGATTCTGGGCCCCCGTGATGCGCACTTGGCGGAGGAGCTGTTGCCCGACTGGCAGTGCCTGAGCGAGTACACCCTGAGGCGAGTACAAGGACAGGGCTCCGAAAGCACCTCGGCCTCACCGGCACCGAAGGGCAGCACCTATGGTGAGTACCTGCACGACCACGCCAAGAAGCTGATTGGCCAATAGCTGCAATAGCCGGCCTCCCAATCGTTGCTTTCCCAACCGCAGAGTGCTTGTCCATCCGCAAGCACCCTGCCTACCATGGCCCTCCCATGCCAGCAGACACCAGCGCCACCCCGACGACGACGACCACCCTGCCCCGCCGGTTCCTGCGCTTTCTCGGCCCGCTGGTCGCTACCAACCTGCTGCAGGCCCTGGGCGGCACGGTGATCATCATCTGCCTGGGTCAGTTGCTGGGCGCGCGGGCCCTGGCAGCGGCGGTCAGCTTCTTTCCGCTGTTCATGTGCTGCATCGCGTTCGTGATCGGGCTGGGCGCGGGGTCCTCGGTTCTGGTCGGCCAGGCCTGGGGGGCACGTGACCCGGACAAGGTGCGGCGCGTCGCTGGCGCCGTGCTGGTCGGCGGCTTGGCACTGGGCTGCGGGGTAGCGGTGCTGGGCGCCACGGTCATTGGCGAGCTGCTGCGCATGCTGGGCACGGCGGACGATGTGCTGCCGGAGGCAGTTGCCTATGCGCACATCCTGTTCCTCGCCATGCCTGTGCTGTTCGTCCACCAACTGGCCGCAGCCTTGCTGCGCGGGCTGGGCGACACGTCCACGCCGCTGCGCGTGCTGGTGCTGGCCTCGGGCCTGTGGATGCTGCTCACGCCGGCCTTCATCCTGGGCTGGCTGGGGCTACCCCGGCTGGGCACGGCGAGTGCCGGCTGGGCCAGTTTGATAGGCAACGGCGTGGCCGTCGTTTGGCTGGCCTGGCACCTGCAGCGCAAAGACCACTTGTTGGCCCCCAGGCACCTGCGCCCGCACCTGCGCTGGGACGTGCCCTTGCTGCGCACCGTGGTGCGGCTGGGCGTGCCCACCGGGCTGTTCTTCATCACCAGCTCGTTGGCCGATGTGCTCTTGCTCCGGCTGGTCAACGGCTACGGTTGGCAGGCCACGGCGGCCTGGGGTACGGTGAACCAGGTGATGGCCTATGTGCAGATGCCGGCCATGTCGATTGCGATTGCAGCCTCCGTCTTTGCGGCGCAGGCCATTGGCGCCAACAACCCCGACGAGGTGCGCCGCGTCACGCGCGTGGGGCTGTGGATGAACCTGGCGCTGACCGGCGGCCTGGCCTGCACCGTGGCAATCGCCTCCCCGCTGGCAACCCGCCTGTTCACCAGTGACCCGACCGTCGTGGGCCTGGCCGCCACGGTGCTGCGCATCACCGTATGGGGCAGCCTCGCCTTCGGCATGGCCAGCGTGTTCACCGGCGTCATGCGCTCGGCGGGCACGGTGCGTGTGCCGACCACGATCTCGCTGTCGTGCCTGGCCTTTTTGCTGGTGCCGCTGGCCTATGCCCTGCAGCAGGTGCTGGGCCTGCAAGGCATATGGGCCAGCTACCCGCTGACCTACCTGTGCGCGCTGGTGCTGCAGGCCACCTACTTCTACGCCGTGTGGAGCAAACGGCCGATGACTCGGCTGGTGTAACAGCCAAGGCGCCCCGCACCAGCTACCGGGCTGGCGCCGGGAAGGCCGTCGGAAAGTTCCGCGCCCATCGCTCAAAGAAGGCCTGCTTCCTCCGTGTTTCACCCGGCAATGCGGTAAGCCGTCCCGGCCCACAATGGCGTTGGCCGCAAGCCAATCCCGACACAACCCTGCCTCCGTGCCCAATTCTGGAAACACCACCGTGCGCCGCCACGCCCTGACCCTTGCCTTCGTCCTGTGGAACCTTCTGGGGTCCGCCGCCCATGCCCGCGACCGGTGCCGCGGGGATTGCCAGAGCGCCGGCCTGGCGGTGCTGATTCTGGTGCCCCTGCCCTTCATCGTTGCCTACTTCTGGGGCCGAAAGAAGGATGGCCCCGACCTGGGCCAGCTGCTGGCCTATGTGATCCAGAGCGGCGTGATCGGGCTGTGCGCCGCGTACCTGCTGCAGGGCCTGGGGGCACCGCGCTGGAGCGCCTGGATGGCGCTGGGCATCGCCCAGTACGCCGTGTTCGCGGCCCTGGTTCACCCCCAGCGCCATGCTGACTGATCTGGCGCCTTGCATCAGTCCCGAAACCAGATCCTGAACGACACGTACAGCGCGTACGCCAGGAACAGCACTATCCAGGCGAGAAAGAACACGTTGCCCCAGTACTGGCCGGCCTGTTCAGCGAGGGTGTACACCTGCCCCCGGCAGCCCTTGCCAACGCACTCTATCTCGCCGCGGGCCAGCGCTCGCAGCAGGCCAAAGCCCAGAAAGCAGGCAATGGCCGCGCACACCACAAAGCCCACGGGCCCCAGGGGCGGCTTGGCGATCTCGTCGTTCTCGTCGCGCAAGCCCTGGGCAAGCAGCTTCTGCCCGTAGCGGTAGGCGGCGTACCCGAGCAGGAGCATCAGCGCGTAGTAAAGGGTGGCAAGCATATCGGTGGGTCGGTTGGCAAGAAAAAAGCGCAGCAGGATCGCGCGTTGCCAACAATGGTAGCCGCCCCCCGGCCACCTGCAGGCCAACGCTGCGGGCAGGGCTTTGGCGCCCATGCCGGGCGCTGCCGCCGACATAATCGCAGCACATGCTGGCGTTGTCGGCGCATGACGGAAGGGGAAACACCATGGGAATGGAAACGCTGGAAATCAAGGCCTACGTGCCTGCGCGCGACTTCGCGCTGTCGCGCCGCTTCTATGTCGACCTGGGCTTCATCGAGGAACTGCTGTCGCCCGACATGGCCTACTTCAACGCCGGCCACTGCAGCTTTCTGCTGCAGAACTTCTATGTGAAAGAGCACGCCGACAACTTCATGATGCACATGCTGGTGGCCGACGTCGAGGCCTGGTGGGACCGGGTGGTCTCGCAAGACCTGGCCGGCCGCTACGGCGTGCGCACCATACCGCCCCAGGACCAGCCCTGGGGCATTCGCGACTTCTGCCTGGTCGACCCGACCAGCGTGCTGTGGCGCATTGGGCAGGGCATCGGCTAGCCAAGCCTGCGCACGGCGCGTGCCCCTGGGGGACTTCATCCCCACCTCACACAGCCCCGCAATACTGCAGGCAAGGCCCCATGAGAGCACCACACCTTGAACCCTGCAATATCCCGGGCTGCAACCGCCGGCCGCGCCGCCCTCCGCGCCGCGGCGCTGGGCATTCTCCTGTTCGCACTGTCCGCCTGCGGGCAGGTAGATGACGAGGGCTTGAAGACCAGGGCGCGCGCGCAAGTGCCTGTGGGCGTGCTGGCCAGCGACATCCATGTCTCCATCGCGCAGCACCCCCTGGTGCTGCCCTTCGTGGCGCTGGAGGAGCATGCCCGCCAGGGGATGTCCTTCTCGCTCGACCGCCAGCGCGATCGCCAGCGCGCGGCCGAAGCGCGCCAGCAGTTCCTGCGCGATTCGGCCGACCCCGGCCAGCCCCTGCCGCTGGACAGCCTGTCCGTGGTGGTGGATACCTATGGCTGGAACCATTCCGACCCGGGCCAGCCGCCGCTGTGTGCCCTGCTGACCCGCGGGTGGGCGCGCTCCGTCTGCGACAACCCCTGGGCCGCCACGCGCCAGGCGCTGCCTTACAACCGCCTGCGCCTGCTGGACCTCAGCCGCCTGCGCACCACGGGCCCCGGGCGCCAGGCCGACTGCCGCGAAGGTACCCCGCCGCCCCGGGCCCTGCCCACCACACCCAGGCAGACCGTGCTGCTGTGCAACGCCATGGTCTACGGCGGGCCCGAGGACCAGCACCACCACGCGGTAGTGCGCATCGACGGCGACCTGGGCGCCCTGTGGGCCGTCTGGAACTACGGGCAAAACGGCGAGACTGCCGAGGCCATGGCCCAGCGCGAGGGGCAGGCCATCGCCCACTTCGTGCAGCACGCGCTGGGCCCGCGCGAGGACTTCGCCGCGCTGCAGGCCCGCATGTGCCGCCTGCGCCGGCCGGACTCGGCGGACCACCCCCATGGCCCCGACTGCGGGCGCGGGGCGCGCCGGAAGTCGGTGCAGCGCAATCCCTCCACTTGACATAGAGTGCACTCTAGCTCGCCCAATCACGGCTCCAACCACTTTTCCATCTTTTCTGGAGCCGCACCATGCAAGCAAACAAGGCACTCATGCAAGCCATCTTTTCCGAACTGGCACAGGGCAACGGCCGCCCGCTGGTCGATGCCATGGCCGACGATTTCTGCTGGACCTTCAAAAGCGAAGGGCCCTGGCGCGGCAGCTACCGCGGCAAGCGGGCGGTGCGCGAGGAACTGCTCGGGCCGCTCATGGCGCAGTTCGCCGACCGCTACACCAACACCGCCCAGCGCTTCATCGCCGAAGGTGACCACGTGGTCATCGAATGCCAGGGCCGCGTCACCACCAAGGCCGGCCAGCCCTACCACAACCAGTACTGCTACGTGTGCCGGCTCGAGGGCGGCCAGCTCAAGGAGCTCACCGAGTACATGGACACCGCGCTCGCCCAGACCGTGCTGGCCCCGCCTGCGAGGCCGGGCACATGAGCGGCGGCGACATCCAGGGCGGCCGCAAGCACGGCGAAGGCGCCCTGTTGCGCATTGGCGAGCTGGCGCAACGCAGCGGCCACAGCGTGCACGCCATCCGCTGGTACGAAACCCAGGGGCTGATGCCCAACGTCGCGCGCGATGCCGCGGGCCGGCGCGTCTACCATGCTCGGCACCTGGAATGGCTGCAGCTCATGGACCGGCTGCGCCGCACCGGCATGTCGATCGCCGAGATGCGCGAGTACACGGATTTGGTCCGCCAGGGGCGCACCAGCCTGCGCCAGCGCAAGGACCTGTTGCTGGCGCACCGCGTGCGCGCCCAGGCCACCATCGCCGAGTGGCTGCAGGCGCTGGAGCTCATCGACGGCAAGATCGCCTTCTACGACGAGTGGATCGGCACCGGGCAGCCGCCACCGATGCTGCCGCACGAGAAGGCGGGCCCGGCAACTCTGGCAGCGCCTGCGGGTGCGCCCCAGCGCCGCCGTGCACGCAAGGCCTGAGCAGCAGCGAAAAAATCAGACCAGCGTCTTCTTCATGAAAAAGCGTGAGAACCCGGTCGGAAAATCGGGAAGCTCGCCAAAGCACACGTAGCCCATGCGCTCATAGAACGCCCGGGCCTGGAACTCGAAGGTATCCAGCCAGGCGCCATGGCAGCTGCGGGCCAGGGACTCCTTCTCGGCCATCTGCAAGAGCCTGGTTCCCAGACCCTGGCCGCGCAGCTGCTCCGGCACCACGAGCAACTGCGTGAACAACCAGCCATAGGCCGTGTAGCCCCACAGGCCGCCGATGACAGCGCCCGTGCCATCATTCACCTGGACGACCAGGGGGCGCCCCTGGCTCGGCCCCGCCTGGCTGTCGTTGTAGGCAACGAGTGGCGCGAGGATGGATTTTCGGATGTCTTCGTTGGCGACATCGGTGATTGCCAGTGTGTATTCCATGCTGCGTGCAAGCAAAAAAGCGATTGGTAAAGGTCGATGGCAATATAGCCTGCCCCCCCCAATCCTGGATGGGCGGTGGCGCGCCGGCTATATTGCAGTCCACCCCATGCCTACCGACACCCCCCACCGCCCCCACCTGCACCGCACCGGCCTGGCCCTGGTCATCGTGGGCCTGGTCGACATCGCCGCCTGGCTCATCTGCCTGGCGCTCGACCTGCCCTATGTGTCGAGCTTCAACATCTTCTCCGTGGCCGGTGGCATCTTCCTGCTGCGCGGCAGCCTGCGCGCGGCATCCATCGTGCGGCGCATGTCCATCTCCATGCTGGCGCTTCTGGCGGCGGTGGTGCTGGTCTCGCCGCTGCTGCAGCCGCCGGGCCTCACGCTCGCGATGGTCAAGACCCATGCTGCACTGGCCGTGCTCGGCGGCGTGCTGCTGGTGTTCACCGTGGCGCTGATGGCCTGGCTGGTGCGCGAGCTGGGCGCGCCCTCGGTGCGGGCCGCCATTGCCGCCGCCGGCCTCAAGGTGCGCAGCACGCGCTGGCCCATCGCCATGGGCGCGGGCATCGCCGTGCTGCTGGCCGGCGCCAGCATGGCCCTTCAGCACACCGATGCGGCGGCCCGCGCCATCGGCCAGGCGCGGGCCGCCAACGGCGATGGCTACCGCTACCACCTGAGCCTGATCCAGGCCAAGGAAACCCCTGCCGGGCGTGAGATCACGGGCACCGTGTCGGCGTGGAATGGCGATGGGGTCAAGACCGTGCCGTTCCGCTGGGTGCAATGACCGGGGCAAGGCTTGCGCACGTGATCGGCGCCCCTGGGTGGGTGAGAATGCAGGGGGCACCGCGCCGCTCCAGGCGCGATTCCCTCCGCCATCCTGCCTGTCCGCCAGGCACCCCACCCAGCCCCCCCACCCCATGCTCACCCTCAACCGCATCGCCGTTCTCGACATCGCCCTGGTCTTCGCCCACCAGGGTGATGCAGCCTACTGGCACGAGTGGGAGATGTTCGGCCTGCCCGGCGGCATACAGCTCTTCAACGTGTTCAACGTGCTGGTGTTCACGCTGGTGCTGGCCCTCTTCATTCCGGTGGTGCAGC
Organism: Acidovorax sp. AC410; assembly: GCF_979253235.1. Taxonomy (NCBI): domain Bacteria; kingdom Pseudomonadati; phylum Pseudomonadota; class Betaproteobacteria; order Burkholderiales; family Comamonadaceae; genus Acidovorax; species Acidovorax sp. AC410. The sequence continues at coordinate 4,851,838 of NZ_CEEDCG010000001.1, read as the reverse complement.
GCCGGCCTGCGGGCTGGGGCTGCTCGATGGCCATCGCAGCGCTGTGCGCCTCGGTGCTGCCCATCCATGCGGGGTTTGCGCTGGCCGGGTTCGACCAGTTCCACCTGCCGGTCTCCATCGCGCTGATCGGCGCCACCTTCGTAGCGGCCTTGGCGCATGCGGTGGTGACGTGGCGCGCACGGGCGGAGTTTTCCGCAGCCCACGCACCGGTGTAAATCCGGGCCACGGGTAGGCCGGGTTATCCTTGGCGCAACATGGCCGCAGACCTGCCGATGAAGCCACTCACTCCGCACCGCGCCTCTGCCTTCCACTCGGGCGGTGGCCTCATGGGCGCGCGCATCCGCGCATTTGACTGGTCCACCACGCCACTGGGGCCTGTCGTGCAATGGCCCGCCTCGCTGCGCATGGCGGTGGACATGGTGCTCGGCTCCGACTTCGCCGCGTGCCTGTTCTGGGGGCCAGACCTGATCGCCCTGTACAACGACGGCTACCACACCATCCTGGGCGGCAAGGGCGACGCGCTGGGCCAGCCCATGCGCGTGACCTGGGCCGAGGCGTGGGAGGGGCTCCACCCCATTGCCGAAAAGGCCCTGGCGGGCGAGTCCACCTTCATCGAAGACTTCCAGATGCACATCGACCGCGGCGGCGCGGCCCTGGAGGAAGCCTTCTTCACCTTCTGCTACAGCCCCTGGTTCGATGAGCACGGCACCATCGTCGCCATGCTCGACACGGTGGTCGAGACCACCGACAAGGTGCTGGCCGAGCGCAAGGCCCGCTCCGAACGGGCGCGCCAGCAGCGCCTGCTGCAGCAGATGCCCGGTTTCGTGGGCGTGTTTACCGGGCCTGAACACACCTTTGAGTACGTGAACGATGCCTACGTGAAAATCTCGGGCCCGCGCGACTTCATCGGCCGCACGGTGCGCGAGGTGTTCCCCGAACTGGCCAGCCAGGGCTATTACGAAATGCTGGACCGGGTGTACGCCACCGGCGAGCCCATGCACGCATCCGCCCTGCCCCTGCAGCTCTACGGCGAAGCGCACCAGCGCCACGTCGATCTCCTGTACGAAGCCACGCGCGACGACAGCGGCGCCATCAACGGCATTTTCGTGGGCGGCTACGACGTGACCGAGCGCGTGCAGGCGCAGGCCGCCGTGCAGGCCAGCGAGGCGCGGCTGCGCGCACTCAATGCCGACCTGGAGCGCCTGGTGATCGAGCGCACGCTCTCGCGCGGCCGCGCCTGGGCTGTCAGCCCCGAGCTGCTGTGCGTGATCAACGCCAGCGGGCACTTCGAGGCCGCCAACCCCGCATGGGAACGCACGCTGGGCTGGACGGAAGACGAGATGCAGCGCATGGGATTTCGCGAGCTGGTGCATCCCGACGATCTGGCCGCCAGCGAGCACGCCTGGACGGACGCCAGCGAGCGCGGCCTGCCCGTGCTGCGCTTCGAGAACCGCTACCGCACGAAGGCCGGCGGCTGGCGCTGGCTGTCGTGGGTGGCGGTGCCTGAGGACGGCCTGGTCTACTGCATCACCCGCGACGTGCAGGACGAAAAAGACCATGCCGCAGCCCTGGCCGAGCGCACGGCCGAGCGCGACGTGCTGGCCACCATCGTGCAGACCACCGACGCCTTCATCCAGGTGCTCGACCGGGACTACCGCTTCCTGGCGATCAACCAGGCCAACGCCGACGAGTACGAGCGCGTGTACGGCGTGCGCCCTGCACCGGGCGACAGCCTGCCCGCGCTGCTCAACGGCACGGGGGCCGACGTGCAGGCCGCGCTGGCGCTATGGCAGCGCGCCATGGCCGGCGAGTCCTTCACCATCCAGGGCCAGTTCGGCAACCCGGCCATCGCCCAGCGCCAGTACGAGCTCAAGTTCGAGGTGCTGCGCGCGGCCGACGGCACGCAGATCGGCGCCTTCGCCACCGGGGTGGACATCACCGACAAGCTGCGCCAGCAGGCCGCTTTCGACGAAGCGCAAGAGGCCCTGCGCCAGGCCCAGAAGATGGAGGCCGTGGGCCAGCTCACCGGCGGCATCGCGCACGACTTCAACAACCTGCTGGCCGCCATGAGCGGCAGCCTGCAGGTCATGAAGATCCAGATGGCCAAGGGCAAGCGCGAGGGGCTGGAGCGCTACATCGAAATGTGCGAGCGCTCGGTGCGCAGCGCCGCCAGCCTCACGCAGCGCCTGCTGGCGTTTTCGCGCCGCCAGACGCTGGACCCGCGCCCCGTGGACGTGAACCGCCTGGTCGCCGGCATGCAGGACCTGATCGCCCGCACCGTGGGCCCCACGGTGGACCTGCAGGTGGCCGCCGCGCCCGACCTGTGGGCCGCGCGCATCGACCCCTCGCAGCTCGAAAACGCCCTGCTCAACCTGTGCATCAACGCGCGCGACGCGATGATGCCCCAGGGCGGGCGCCTCGTCATCACCACCGCCAACCAGGTGCTGGACGAGCGCAGCGCCCGCGAACTGGAGCTGCCCGCCGGTGAATACCTGGTGCTGAGCGTGGCCGACAGCGGCGCCGGCATGCCGCCCGGGCTCATCCAGCGCATCTTCGACCCCTTCTTCACCACCAAGCCCCTGGGCCAGGGCACGGGGCTGGGCCTGTCGATGGTGTATGGCTTCGTGCGCCAATCGGGCGGCCAGGTGCGCGTGCAATCGGCGCCCGGCCAGGGCACCACCATGGACCTGTACCTGCCGCGCCACCAGGGCCACGCGCAGGAGGAAACCGCGGCGGCCAACCACGACCTGGCGCCAGGTGCAGGCGAATCGGTGCTGGTCATCGAGGACGAGCACACCATCCGCGAGCTGGTCAGCGAGGTACTGGCCGAGGCCGGCTACCGCGTGCTGCTGGCCGACAGCGGCCCTACCGGCCTGCACCTGCTGCAGGGGCCCGAACGCATCGACCTGCTGGTCACCGACGTGGGCCTGCCCGGCGGCCTCAACGGCCGCCAGGTGGCCGACGCCGGCCGCACTGTGCGCCCGGGCCTCAAGGTGTTGTTCATCACCGGCTACGCCGAGAACGCCGCCGTGGGCAACGGCCTCATGGAGGAAGGCATGGCCATCCTCACCAAGCCGTTTGACGTGGCGCACTTGGTGCGCAAGGTGCGGCAGATGCTGGATGGGGTGAGGTAGGAGGCAGCGGGTTCACCCGCCGGGAACCTCGTCGCGCAGCACCCCATGCGTATCGCACTGCTCATCCAGGTCGCTGATGGCCTGTGCGGCCTGCTCGGCCGGGTAGAGCAGGCGCACCACCAGAAACTCCTCGCCGCTGTCGTCCAGCACCTCGTGCCGGCGCCCTGCGCCCAGGGCCTGCCAGACGAGCACGACGCTCATCGCGTCCGTGGTCGCGCTGATCATGGTGCTGTGCGATTCGCGGCCATCGCGCGTGAATCGAAAAACGGCTGACGACATGGGCATACGGCGCTGGGTCCCTGGATCTGCTGTCTGCTCTGAGCGATGCCCAGATAGCGCCATGGTAGCAATACCCTGCTGGCCGGGTGTCCAACAATGCCTGCGCTAAAAGTAAGCCATTGGTAACAGACTCGGCGCCGAAAAAAGGGCCCGCACAGCGGCGGGCCCAACTCGCGATGGTCACGAGGGAGAGAGGCCGATCCGGGGTCCACATCACCCCTCACGGCGCAGCCATCGTAGTGGGCCGCCGGTGGCCACGCTTGTAGGACCAAACGCCAAGCTTTTTGCACCCTTCTCGGGTGCCGGCGGCGCGCTGCAAAGCCTTGCGCCTGCTTACATTTTGCAGGCCTGCGCACCCCGTGGATACAGCCCGTGCATCTGCTTACCGGGGTGGGTGATTTTCCGACCGGCGCATAGGACAAGACCTACATGGCCACCCACCCCGGCACCGAAGAATGGAGCCACACACGGTCGTCGTGTGCAATGTTTTCACCTCAAAGGAGAACGTGTATGCCAAAGAACAACCCCCAAGGCAGCAACCACCCGAACCAGGACGACAACAGCCTGCAGCGCAAACCTTCGGGCGAGCGCCAGCAGGAGCAGAGCACCGGCAGCTCGGGCAGCCGCCAGCAGGGCCAGAACCAGCCCGGCCAGCAAAACAACGAGGCCAGCCGCCAGCAGGGTGAATCGTCGAACAACCAGCGGTCTCCCAAGAGCCAGCATTGACCCCCGGTTCTGCGGCCCGCACCGGCCCAGCGCCGGAGGGCGCGATGGCGCTCTCCCGGTGCGCAGCGGCGTGCGGGCCGCAGTTCCGGCAACCGCCGTGAGGGTGACGATGACGACCATCATCTTCGCGGCACATCATCGATTGCATTTGGAAGCACAGAGAAGGAAGGACAGGGGCGCGCGGCCCGTTGGGGCAGCGCATCGCCCCGCCTGCCCTCACCAAGGAGCAAGACAATGGGATACCGAGACAGTGACGACAGTGGCTTTTCTCGCCACGGAATGAACCGCGACAACGACCACCACGATCCCCTGCAGCACCAGCGTGCGCAGCGCGTGGGCTTCGACCACCCCGACCTGGACCGCGACGAAGACCTGCGCACCAGCCATTCCATCCCCGGGGACAACCGCGGGAGCCGCTACGAGCCCTACGGTGGCCGCCGCGATGGCCAGGGCTACCAGGGCACACGCGCCTGGGAAGGCCGTGACACCGGGCGCGATACTGGCAGAGATATTGGCCGCGATATTGGCCGCGACCGCTACTACCAGGGCGGCAACAGCAACTACCGCAACCACGATACCGGCTATGGCTATGGCTATGGCGCACGCAGCCCCGACATTGGTGGCTACGAGCCCTACGAAGCGGAACAGCGCTATCGCCAGCAGCAATACGGTGGCGGCGCATACGGCAGCGCTGGCTACGATGGCGGATACGGCCGGGACGACCGCGCCCGCCTGAACCGACCCGACGCCTGGGCCCGCGAAGGCTACGGCAACAGCAGCAGCAGTTATGACCGTGACCAAGGCGGCGGCGGCTACGGTTACGGTTACGCCACCCGGCGGGGCCGCAGCTACGGCTATGGCTACGATGGGCGCCAGGACGGCGACAGCGGCAACTACGACCGCCAGCAGGGCAACCCGCAGTACCGCGGCAGCAGCCAGCGCGACCACCATGACCCCGACTATTCCGCCTGGCGCCAAGAGCAACTGCGCCTGCTCGACGAAGACTACGACTCGTGGCGCAATGAGCGCTACCAGAAGTTCTCCGACGAGTTCAACACCTGGCGCACCTCGCGCAGCCGCAATGAAGGCCTGCCCGGCTCCAACCCGTCGGGCCAGGTCACGCAGGGCAATGCCGGCAATGGCAAGAGCAGCACCCCGCAGGGCGGCAACTCGGGCCTGACCGGCACGGGCAGTAGCAGCACGGCGAGCACCGCGGCCTCGGGCAAATCGTCCAAGGATACGAACTGAACGGCGGGCTCGATTCAGCGCAGCACGCCGGCCGGCGGGCCAGGGTTTACTGCAACCAGGGCCTGTTCACCCCGTTTTTGACATCGACTGATTGATTGATTGATTGATTGAATCGGCGTCGCCCGGTGGCCTCACGCATCGACAGGCTTGGCGACGCCCCGAAGACCCGCCCTGCCGTGCCAATCAAGGCCGCGCTGCGCCAGGAGCGCAATCCGCCGGCGCAAAGCCGAGTGCCACGCCCGGCAGGTCTTCCTTTCCTTCAGGTCGAAAACGGCGTGGGCAGGCCCAGGTGCTTCACGCACCCACCGCCCTGCGGCACATCCCCCGCTAGGGTGCCTGCCGCAAGCAAGCCGGCAACCAGAATGGCCTGTTCGCGGGCCATTCTGCTTTTGGACCGTGGAAGCTCTCGCCAAAAGCTTGCGGCCCGCGCCGCTCGATTGTCCGGCTGCGCCATGCGCGTCCGTCCGACAGCGCCTGCACCACCCTGGGGCGACCATGGCGTGGCAGGCCGTGCGGCGCAGAAAGCCCCGCACAGGCCTTGGAGCCGAACGACAACACCCCTATTTGGAGACCGCCATGGCCACCCCATCCACAACAACCACCACCACAACCACAACACCCCGTCCCTCCGCCCCGGGCAGCAACCCCGAACCCACCAGCGGCAAGGAGAACACCAAGGCCATGTGGTACGTGGTTGGCATGGTCGCCATCGCCGTGGCGGCAGTGATCGGCTTCAACGTGATGGGCCCCAAGGGCAACGCCAGCCGCATGGGCGACACCACCCCTGCGGCTGCTTCGTCCTCCACCGGCAGCATGGCCCCGGCAATGCCTACGGCATCCTCGCCCGCCCAGGCCGGCACCCAGGGCCCCGGCCAGGCGCAGCCCCAGTCAGCCGACACCCCCGTGGACGCGAGCCGCAACACCATGGGTGCGCCTGCGGGCTCCACCCTGCCTTCTACTACGGACCAATCCACACCCACGGGGGCGACGACAGCAACCGGCGCCGTCCCCATGCAGGCCACCGCGCCCGCCAGCGATGTGCCTGCGTCGCCCGCATCGCGCTGATGTGGCGTGGTGATTGAAGTGAAGATGATGATGATGAAGAAGGGGTCTACGACCATGCCGTTCCACTTTCCGTCCCTGCTGCAGCAGTTGCTGGGTGCTGCCGTAGCTACTACGGCCACCCACCCCAACCCCATGGGCCCGGTGGACCCCGTGCCCGATCCCCTGCCCGGCAACCCCCTGCCACCCGAACCCGTGGGGCCGCACCCCACGCCAGCGCCGATGTAGGCAGTGAGTGGTACAGGCAGTAGTGGCAATTGTTTGATTGATCACACCCCGGTTCTGTGGCTACGATGGCTGGTTGATCCGGAGCCCCCTACCCATGCGTTTAGTGCTTGCCTACCCCGAGGATGCAGACAGCGACGACAAGGCCGCGATGGCAGAGCGTGCCGCGCTCGACGTCTGCCTGGCCGCTGGCGTACACCCTTACATGGCCTGGCACGACTACTCCCTGGTCCACTCCGGCCTGAACCTGCCCTCCTCGGCCTTCGCCACCGCAGAGATCGCAGGCGCCTTCGTCTGGATCGAGGCCATCGCCGCCGCGCAGGAGTTCCTGAACCCGCCCAAGGGCGCCAAGGTCGAGATCGATGTGCTCTTCGAGCCCGGCGACGAAAGGCCCCCACCCGTGCTGTTCGGCCCCAGCCGTGCGGTGCTGCGCGACCACCTGTACCTGCAGATGTGCCTGGCGCCGCGGCCTGCGATCAACGCGCTTGCAGACCCGGATGATCCGCCGACCGGGCCGGCGCCGCTCAGTTACTGGCCAGAGCTGAGTTTGGAGAACGGGTAGCACCGGGGAGCCGGGTCTCTGCCCGGCGGGCTGAGCTTGGTGGCGGTGCTGCTGCTGCTTGGTGTCTGTGGTTGCGTCTGTTCTTTTGCTGAGGGCGGAGGCCGGGATGTGCGCCCGGCGGCGCAGTAACTTTCTCTTGGCCGCCAAGAGAAAGTCACCAAAGAGAAGGCGGCCCCCAGTCTGCGTCCCCCATCGCCCTGTCGGGCGATGGGGGCAGCCTGCGATGCTCGGAACTGGGGTGGTGCCGATGAACTCGCTGCGTTCTTCGAACTCCGCTCAAACAGCATCGGCAAGCTAGACCACGAAGTGCGTGTGTCCTGCGGCACACGCACCCACCCCAGCCCCTGCGCTTCTCGGCGCAGCCAGCAGGGGTGGGGAGCGGGGTCAGAGACGGCTGCTGCTGCGCAGCTGCGCCGGGTGTCGGTTCGCGCTGTGCGCTGCCGACGAGCTGTGCGCGATCTCCCTGCTCAGGCCAAGCGCAGCGAGGCAGTTTGGGCCGAGCGAAGCAATGGCCCGTATGGGGCCCGCTCCCACCCCCCTTCTGACCGTGCCGAGAAGCGCAGGGCCTGGGGTGAGCGCGTGCCGAAGGACACGCGCCTCGTCATCTGGCTCGCCGAAGCTGTCTGACCGGAGCTGCCTCGCAGAGGCTGCGCAGGGAGTTCTTCGGCGTCACCCCAGGACCGAGCATCGCAGGCTGCCCCACTCGCCGCCAGGCGAGTGGGGACACGGGCAGCGGGGTCGCCTTCTCTTTGGTGACTTTCTCTTGGCGACTCAAGAGAAAGTTACTGCGCCGCCGGGCGCACATCCCGGCCTCCGCCCCAGGCAAAAGAACAGAAGCAACCACACCCACCAAGCCGCAACAACAAAACGAAGACCACCCCACATCAGCTAACATCCCACCCGCGGTGCAAGCCGCCCCCGGGCCCGCGGAAAGGGTAGAACCCACTTGCACGGAGGACAACACCAGCACCACGCTGCAGTTGCCCTCCACCCCACGCCAATCCACCGCCTTTTGTGCAGCCGGATCTGCGGGCCATCGGCACCTGATGCACGGAGGTACTCTTCATGACGACGACGCCCTACAAGCGCCTTCCCGCCCGGCCCGACATCGGCCACCTCAAAAAACAGGCCAAGGACCTCCTGGCCTTGTACCGCGGCCACGACGCTGCCGCCTTGGAGCGCTTTCGCGCCGCATTGCCGGCCGCCGCAGGCAAGGACGACGCCACCCTCACCGCCCAGGGCCTGCGCCTGCACGATGCGCAGTCGTGCATCGCGCGCGAGTACGGCTTTGCATCCTGGGCCGACCTTCAGGGCTTTGCCATCGCACGCCGGGCCCAGGCCGATGACCCGGGCAAGGCCCTGCTGCACTGGCTGGGCCTGGTCTATGCGGGCGATATCTCCGGCGGCATGAACCGCGCGCTGCCTGCGGTGGCTCTGCGCCTGCTCGAAGACAACCCTGCCCTGCTCGGCACGGGCGACCCCTGGCTGGCCTGCGCCACCGGCGACGAGGCCGTGCTGCGCCAGGCCAGCGCACACGACCCAGGCTGGGTACACCGCACGGGCGGGCCGCTGCAGTTGCTGCCGCTGGTGGCGGTCACGCATTCCGGGCTGCTGCAGCTGCCGAGCCACCGCGAACGGCTGATCGCCTGCGCACGGTACCTGCTGGCGGCCGGCGCATCGCCCGACCAGTCGGTGGGCAACCGTTGGCCGCCGGCCTCGCTGCAGGCCCCGGCCGAGGACGAACGCCTCTCGGCCCTGTACGGTGCCGCCGGCCGCAACCTCGACCCCGAACTCACCCGGCTGCTGCTCGATGCGGGTGCCAACCCCGACGACAACGAATCGCTCTACCACGCGCTCGACCAGCCTGAATGCACCCGGCTGCTGCTCGAAGCCGGCGCGCACATCACCGGCACCAACGCCATGTACCGCGTGCTCGACCTCGATGACCTGGCCACCCTGCAGCTGCTGCTGGCGCACGGCGGCGATGCCAACGAAGCACCGCCGGGCCCACCCACATCGGAATGGGGCTCGCTGCTGCTGTGGGCCATCCGCCGGCGCCGCTCGCCCGCCCACATCGCAGCCCTGCTGGCCGCCGGTGCCCGGCCCGATGCGCGCACCCAGGACGGCACGCCCGCCCGCACCATGGCGCTGCGCTACGGCCTGACCGAGGTGGCACAACTGCTGCAGGACGCCACCGAGGGCCCACAAGGCAACGGCGGCGCACCGCTCGCTCCGGACGAAGCCTTCATCGCCGCCTGCGCACGCGCCGACGGGCCGGCGGCCCGCGCCCTCCAGGCTGCGCACCCCGGCATCATCGGCACGCTCGGCCCCACCCAGCTCAGGCTGCTGCCCGAGCTCGCGGCCCAGGGCTGCGGCGAGGCGGTGCGCACCATGGTCGCCCTGGGCTGGCCCATCGAAGAGCGCGGCGGTGACTGGGACGGCTCGGCCCTGAACCAGGCAGTGTTCCGCGGCGACGCGCCGCTCGCCCGCTTCCTGCTCGACCACGGCGCCGACTGGCGCGCCCTGCACGGCTTTGGCGACAACGTGATCGGCACCCTCTCGTGGGCCTCGATCAACGCACCCGTGCCCGGCGGCGACTGGGTCGGCTGCGCCCAGGCCCTGGTGGCCCATGGCATGCCCGGCGTGCGGCCCGACCCCGAGGGCATGGACGACGGGGCCGTGCTGCTGGGCACGCACCGCAGCAGGTTCTCGGAAGAGGTGGCGGAGTACCTGCTGGGCGCGGCGCCCCAGAACACCGCCTGAGTTCGCGCCCCGGCCTTACTGGCAGGCCGTGGTCTGGTTGCCGTAGACCACGCTGGTGATGGGCATGTTGAAATTGAAACCTGCAGGCAGGTTGTTGATGGTGCCCACCACCAGCCGCTCGCCCCGCGCCAGCGGGCGCACACTGTACAGGCTGGAACTGGCCAGGTTCATGAGCGCCGTGTTGGGGTCCACCTCCGAGGGCTTGAGTGTCAGGGCATAGGCCGTCTGGTTGTGTACGAAGCGCCAGCCATACAGCGAAAAGCTCCAGGGATCCTGGGGTCCATCATTGACCACCGACACCTGCACCGCCCGGTTGCCCGGGTCCACCTGCAGCATCAGCGTGCCCGCCCGCGCGCTGGACGCGAACACCGGCGCATTGCACAACAGGCCCGAGGCCGCCTGCTCACTCACCTTGGTGGGCACGAAGGTCGCGGCCAGCGGGTTCCACTGCACCTCCAGGATGTAGCGCCGGCCCGCGTACTCCACATTGTTGATGCGCAGATTCTGGCCATCCACCACACCCACCTGGGATGCCGCAAGATTGATCTGCACCCCCTGCGCCTGCACGGCCGCGGGGCCCATCACGGCCAGGGCGGCCAGGCAACTCAGTAGTACGGAAGAAAAGGCAGTCTTCATGGGGGGGCGTCTCTCAAAAAAAGGAAAAAACAAAAGCGCTGAAGACCCGACCATATCGGCGCAGCACAAGGCAATGAACTGTCAGATATGACAGTGGCCGTGCGCTCATCAGTGGGCTGCGCCCGCAGACGCATCTGCCCGACGGACATCTGCAACAAGGCGTTGCAGAGACGTCGTGCACCGCAAGGGCGTAGCCAGGTGTTGCAGGGCGGGGCACCGGCTGCGCCGCAGGCGCAACGTCCTACCCGGCGCACACCTGTACCCCTACCACCCCGCCTGCCCGCCGGTAGCAGCATGGAAGGCATGGTGGCATGGGGCCTGCTGTTCAGGCCCTGGTCCACCGCCATCCACCAAGGAGTCCCCATGCTTGCCACCCCTATCGTCACTTCACGCGCCCCTTCGCGCCGCAGCCTCGCGGCCCCGCTGATCGCCGTCTCCGTGCTGGCGCTCGCCACCGCGCAACTGGCCCAGGCCCAGGGCGGCTTCGGTAGCGCCAGCCCGGCCACGCCATCCACCGTCACCATCGGCAGCCCTGCCAGCACCACCACCAGCGCCCCGAGCGATCCCAGCACGCCGAGCAGCAACAGCAGCATCGGCAACACCAGCGTTCCGGGCAACATCCCCAGCGGCATTCCGAGCAGCAGCAACGTGGGCAATGCCAGCACCAGCACCTCCAGCATCCCCAGCAGCGTGCCCAGCAGCAGCAACAACAACAGCATCGGCAACATGACCAGCACCGCGCCGGTCAACCGCACTGCCACTACCAGCACCACGACCGCCACCACGCCCAGCAGCAACAGCAGCATTGGCAATACCAGCATCCCCGGCAACATCCCCGGTGGCATACCCAGCAGCACCAGCATCGGCAATCCGGGCAGCAGCACCTCCAGCATCCCGGGTGCCGTACCCAGCAGCAGCAACACCGCCACGACCAGCGCGACAGGCAACACAGGTACCAGCACCGCTACGACCGGCACTGTCGGCAACACCGGCAGCACTGCCACCACCGGCAGCACCCCTGCAGGCAACACCAGCGGCAACGCGACGGGCACGGGCAACAGCACCGGCACGCCGGGCACCGTCGGCACCCCAGGCGGCAGTGCCACGGGTACCGGCAGCACTGCGACAGGACCCGGCACCTCCGGTACGACTGGGTCCACGGGTTCCACCGGATCCACCGGTGGCCCAGCCCCGGGCACCAGCAGCGGCGCGGGCGTGGGCAGCGGTGCCCCGGGCGCCAGCGGCACGGGCATTGGCACGGCAGCGCCAGGGCCGTCCGGCAGCGGCTCGGGCGGCAGCGTCAGCGCGGGAACGCCGGGCGGCGCCACCGGTGCAGGTGCCGGGTCGGGCGTAGGTGCAGGCTCCAGCGCAGGGCCTGGCCCCGGCGTGGGCTCGGGTGCGGGCGCCGCGGGCGTGGGAGCCGGCGCCCCAGGTGCCGGGGCAGGCGCCGGTGCAGCCGGTGCGGGCGTTGGCGGCCCAGGTGCGGCAGGCGCAGGATCCGGTGCGGGCGCGGGCGCTCGCTGATCCAGCGGCCGCACCTCTCCTGCGGCATGCGCCACAGGGTCCGCAGTTCCTCCCCAAACCCCTGGCCGCTTAACCCCGCAGCAACCCGATCCGCAAGCGGTGCTCGCCCTCGACAAGCGGCACCCGCAGCGGCACCGCGCCACACGCCAGCGCAATCCCATCCAGCTCCGCCGAGACCACCCTGGCCTCCGCTCCGGGCGGGCCCGACGCGGTGAATTCGATGGTGTAGAAGGCCCCGGCCACATCGACGCGCGCCTCGAATCCCGGCCATTCGGCCGGGATGCACGGGTCGATCACCAGCACCTGGCCTTCACGCCTTATGCCCAGGATGCTTTCCACCCCCGCGCGGTACATCCAGCCCGCGGCGCCGGTGTACCAGGTCCAGCCGCCGCGCCCGGTGTGCGGTGCCACCGAATAGACGTCGGCCGCCACCACATACGGCTCCACCCGGTAGCGCGCCACCTCGGCGGGCGTGCGCGCATGGTGGATGGGGTTGACCAGCGCGAATAGCGCGTGCGCCCGGGTGCCGGCCTGCGGGTCGTTGCGCAGCTGGGCGCGGGCCATGATGGCCCACATGGCCGCATGGCTGTACTGCCCGCCGTTCTCGCGCAGGCCGGGCGGGTAGCCCTTGATATAGCCGGGGTCGTGCGGCGTCTGGTCGAACGGTGGGGTGAACAGCAGGGCCAACCCCTCCTGCGGCAGCACCAGCTTCTCGCCCAGCGAGGCCATGGCGATCAGCGCGCGCGCCGGGTCGGCCGCGCCCGAGAGCACCGCCCAGGATTGGGCGATGGAATCGATGCGGCATTCCTGCGCATCGTGCGTGCCCAGCCAGGTGCCATCGTCGAAGGTGGCGCGGCGGTACCAGGCGCCGTCCCAGGCCTCGCGCTCCAGGGCTGCGCGCACCGATTCGGCATGCGCGCGCCAGCGCGCCGCGCGGCCGGGGTCGCGGGCGTCCGCCAGCGGCGCCATCAACGCCACCGTGCGCAGCAGCAGCCAGCCCAGCCACACGCTCTGGCCCCGGCCCTCCTGGCCCACGCGGTTCATGCCGTCGTTCCAGTCGCCCGTGCCCATCAGCGGCAGGCCCAGGTCACCGGTCAGCGCCATGGCCTGGTCCAGTGCCAGCGCGCAGTGCTCGAACAGCGTGGCCGATGCGTCGGCCAGCATGGGCTGGAAGAAGGCGTCGTGCTCACCGGACTGCAGCGGCGGCCCGTCCAGGAAGGGCACGGCCTCGTCCAGCACCGCCACATCGCCCGACACCTGCACATAGCTGGCGGTGGCAAACGCCAGCCACACCCGGTCGTCCGAGATGCGCGTGCGAACGCCCTGCCCCGAGTGCGGCAGCCACCAGTGCTGCACGTCGCCTTCGGCAAACTGCCGGCCCGCAGCGCGCAGCAGGTGCGCGCGCGTCTCCTCGGGGCGGGCAAAGGCCAGCGCCATGCCGTCCTGCAACTGGTCGCGAAAGCCGTAGGCCCCGCTGGCCTGGTAGAAGGCCGAGCGGGCCCAGACGCGGCAGGCCTGCGTCTGGTACAGCAGCCAGCCGTTGAGCATGATGTCCATGGCCCGGTCCGGCGTGCGCACCTGCACGGCGCCCAGCAGGCTGCGCCAATGGCGCACCACCTCCTGCAGCAGGGTGTCCACGTCGAGCAGGCGGTAGCGGGCCACCAGGGCCAGGCTTTCTGCCGCCGATGCACACTGCCCGATGAAGCCGGTCACCTCCCGGGTCTCCCCGGGCTGCAGCGTGAGCCTGCATTGCAGCGCCGCGCACGGGTCGCGCCCTGCGCCGCCGCCGCCGGACAGCACGGCCTGGCCGCGCAGCGCCGCTGGCGCCGCCAGGCTGCCATGCCGCCCCAGAAACTCCGTGCGGTCGCTCGTCCACGCGGTCTGCTGGCCGCCCAGGTCGGCAAAGGCCACGCGGCCCGCAAACGCCGTGCTCCAGGGGTTGCGTGCCAGCAGCACGCCGCTGTCCGCATCGCGCTCGGTCAGCACGAACGGGGCCGATGCCCCGCGCGAAGTGCCCAGCACCCATTCGGCATACAGCGTCACGGTGATCTGCCGCACCTGCGCCGTGCGGTTGTGCAGCGTGAGGCGCGAGACCTTGACCGGGTCGGCGATGGGTACGAACTGCAGCAGCTCCAGCGCGATGCCATGGGCCTCGTGCAGAAAGCGGCTGTAGCCGTGCCCATGGCGCGCCGTGTAGGTGCCCTGGCCGCGCATGGGCTGCGCGGTGGGGCCCCACAGCTGGCCGCTGGCATCGTCGCGCACGATGAAGGCCTCGCCCGCCGGATCGCTCACCGGGTCGTTGGACCAGGGCGTGAGCTGGTTCTCGCGGCTGTTGCCGGCCCAGGTGTAGCCGCTGCCATCGGCCGACACGTGAAAGCCGAAGCCCGGGTTGGCGATGACGTTGATCCACGGCGCGGGCGTGGTCGCCCCATCGCGCAAAATGCTCACGTACTCCGTGCCATCCTTGTCGAAGCCGCCCAGGCCGTTGAAGAACTCAAGCCCGGTGGTGTCCGGCGCGGGGGCCGGCTCGTACGGGGGCTGCGGTGCCAACACGGCCACCGGTCTGGCCACCGCCTCGGGCGCCTCCCCGGGTACCAGTTCCAGCTGCTGGGCGATGGGCCCGCGCCGCGCCACCAGGGCCACGCGGGCGATGGACTGCAGCAGCGCGCGCGAAGCCGCATCCATGAGGTCGGCGCGCAGCGTATGCACCACGCCCTGCGCCAGCGACTCGCCCAGGCGCGGGCGCGACTGGCTGCTGCGCACGGCGGTCTCGATGGCGATCTGCAGGTCCTGCACGTACGACGACGCACGCTCGTTGATGACCACCAGGTCCACGCCCAGGCGCTTCATGCGCCAGTATTCATGCGCCTGCAGCAGCTGGTGCAGTTGGGAGATGTCCTCGATGTCGTCGATGCGCAGCAGCACGATGGGCAGGTCACCCGAAATGCCGTGCTGCCACAGGCCCGACTGCGGGCCCGCACCGCGTGCAATGGCATCGGCCGGCGCGCGAAAGCGCGCATCCGCATACAGGATGGGCGCCGCCAGGCGCTGAAAATCCGCCGCCGCATCGGCGCCGATGCCGATGTGGCGCAGCTGCACCTGGGCCTGCGTCCAGGCCAGGGTGCGCGCGCGCTCGAAGGCGCTGCGGTCGTGGTGCTGGTCCAGCAGGTCGAGCAGCGCCTCGCGCGTGGGCGCCACCAGGGTCCAGAAGGCCACGCGGGCCATCTGCCCGGGGGCGATGCGCACGCGCTGGCGCAGCGCGAACACCGGGTCCAGTACCGTGCCCACGGTGTTGGACAGCGCACCGCCGCCATGCACCGCCAGCGCATTGCGCGCCGTGCGGCCCCGGCCCAGGAACAGGCCCCGGTCCGTCTCGTACTGCGCCGGGGCGGTCACCGTGCCCTCCACCACCGCGAAATGCGCGGCCCACACCCCCGGCTCGCCCGGGCTGCGCGCACGGCGCGTGGCCAGCAGCGCGCCAAACTCGGGCAGGTACTCGGTCTGCACGAACATCTTGGAGAACGCCGGGTGCGCGTTGTCGGCCGCAAGCGGGGCCAGCACCAGCTCGGCATACGAGGTCAGGTCGATCTCGCGCGCACGCGGCCCGGTGTTGACCAGCGTGACCTGGCGCACCTCGCCATCGGCCTCGGCCGACACGATCACCTCGGTGGTGGTGGTCATGCTGCCGTCGTGGCGGGTGAAGGCCGCGTGGTCCTCGGCAAACGCCACCTCGTAGCTGTCGGCCGCGCGGCCCGAGGGCTCTGCCGCTGCCGACCAGGTGCGCCCGCTGTGCGCGTCGCGCAGGTAGACATGCGAGCCCCAGTCCTCGCTGGTCGCATCCTCGCGCCAGCGGGTCACGGCCAGGTCGCGCCAGCGGCTGTAGCCGGTGCCGGCCGCAGTGAGCATGACGGCATAACGCCCGTTGGACAGCAGGTGCGTGGCCGGTGCGCCCGCACCCGGCGCGCCCATGCGCCGCACGGCGTGCAGGTCGTCGCGCACGTCGGCGGGGCCGGTCTGCGTCTCTTCGGCACGCGGGTGGGCCACGGCCACCAGGCGCGGCATGCGCTCCTGCAGCAGCAGCTCGCAGGCCTGCACCATGGGCTCGCGGTGAAAGCGCTCGCGCATCTGCCCGCCGTGCAGCGTGTTGGCAATGGCCACAATGCTCATGCCCTGGTGGTGCGCCATGTAGTTGCGCACGATGGCCACGGCCTGCCCCTCGGGCAGGCGGCTGCGGGTGAAGTCCAGCGCCTCGTAGAAGCCATGCTGCCCCAGGGCGCCGAGCTGCGCCAGCCGCGCGAAGTTATTCCCTGCTGCGGTCGCGTCCACCATGCATGCAAGGCCGGTGGCGTAGGGGGCGATCACCAGGTTCTCGGCCAGCCCGCGCTTGAGCCCCAGGCCCGGCACGCCGAAGTTGGAGTACTGGTAGGTGAACTCCAGGTCGCGCGCGTTGTAGGCCGACTCGGAGATGCCCCACGGTATGCCCTGCTGCGCGCCATAGGCCATCTGCCGGCGCACCACCAGGGTGTTGGTCTGCTCCAGCAGGCTGCCCGCGGGCGCGCGCATCACCAGCGAGGGCATGAGGTACTCGAACATCGAGCCCGACCACGACACCAGGGCCGAGCCCTTGCCCACCGGGATCGCCGTGCGCCCCAGGCGGAACCAGTGGCGCGTCTCCACGTCGCCCTTGGCGATGGCGAACAGGCTGGCCAGCCGCGCCTCGGACGCCAGCAGGTCGTAGCAGTTGGCGTCGAGCCGGTTTTCCACCGCCGCGTAGCCGATGGACAGCAGCTTGCGCTCGGGGTCGAGCAGAAAGGCGAAGTCCATGCCCAGCGCCAAGGCACGTGCTGTGTCGGCCAGCGCCTGCCAGCGCAGGTCGAGCGTGGGCGCATCCGCTCCGGCAGCCTGCAGATCGCGCCCCTGCTCGGCGATGCGTGCGCGCACGGCCGCAGTCCAGAACAGCAGGGCATCGCCCCCGCCATCGCCACCGCTGCCTGCCGGCACCGCGATGTCCTGCGCCTCCTTCAGCGCCTTGTCGGCCAGGCGCTGCAGGGCGGGCAGGCCCATCTCCACGGCGCCGCCCGCCACCGCGGTGTCGATCTCGGCCAGCATGGCCAGCAGCCTGCGGCCCTGCGCGCCCTGGGCTGCGGGCACGCCCTGCACCGCCTCGCGTGCCAGCGCCACGGCATCGCCCAGCCCTGCCACCCAGGTGGCGGGCAGCGGCGCGCGCACCCAGCCCTCGCAGGCATTGGCCAGCGCAATCAGGTGGCCGGCCAGGTTGCCGCTGTCCACCGACGACACGTAGGGCGGCGCCAGCACCTGTGCCGTGCCGGTGTCATACCAGTTGTAGAAATGGCCCCGGTGGCGCGCCAGCGCGCCCATGCTGGCCAGCGTGGCCTCCAGCCGCTCGGCGGTCTGCACGGCACCGGCCCAGCCGAAGTCGCGCGCCGCCACGGCCGACAGCAGGTACAGCCCCATGTTGGTGGGCGAGGTGCGGCGCGCCACCACGGGCTTGGGGTCTTCCTGGAAGTTGTCAGGCGGCAGGTGGTGCTCGGCCGCCGTGACGAAGGTCTCGAAAAAGCGCCAGGTGCGCCGCGCAATGCGCCGCAGCGCCAGCGCGTTGTCCAGCGCCGGCGCGCTTTGCGGCGCGGGCACGGATCGGCGGCTTGAACGCCAGGCCAGCGCCGGCGCCGCCAGCCACAGCGCCAGCAGCGGCAGCACCAGGGGCCGCGAAGCGGGCGCGAAGACGGCAGTAGCTGCCGCCAGCACCGTGGCCAGCAGCAGGCCACCGGCCATCAGCCGGTAAAAGCCCGCAGGCCCTGGGCGCGGCTTGGTGGCCGACTGCGCGGCGGTCTTCCACTCCAGCATCTGCCGGTGCGTGGCGTACAGCCGCACCAGCGCGCGCACGATGGCATCGACCGCGCGCCAGGCGTGGTCGGGCAGCAACGCGATGGCGGCCACGGTCTGCAGCACAGCCACGCGAAAGTCGCTCACGAGCAGGCGCAGATGGCTGGCCACGCGGATGCCGGGGCGGCTGGCCCACAGCTCGGCCATGCCCGGCAAAAACGCCGGCACGCCCAGGGCCGCAAGCACCAGCAGCACGCCCCAGGGCGCCTGCGGCCAGGGCAGCGCGCAGCACAGCAGCAGGGTCAGCAGGCCGGCCGGGGCCAGCACCGAGCGGCGCAGGTTGTCCAGCATCTTCCAGCGGCCCAGGGCGGGCAAGGGGGCGCCCTGGTAGCGCCGGCCCAGCACCCAGGGCAGCAGCTGCCAGTCGCCGCGCGTCCAGCGGTGCTGGCGCTGCACGGCCACGTCGTAGCGGGCCGGAAAGTCCTCCACCACCTCCACGTCCGACGCCAGGCCGGCACGCGCCAGCACGCCCTCGAACAGGTCGTGGCTGAGCAGCGTGTTCTCTTGCACGCGCCCGGCCAGCGCGGCTTCGAAGGCGTCCACGTCGTAGATGCCCTTGCCGGTGTACGAGCCCTCGCCGAACAGGTCCTGGTACACGTCCGACACCGCGGCCGCATACGGGTCCATGCCGCCGGGGCCCGAGGTCAGCCGCTGGTACAGCGAGCCTTCGAGCCCCATGGGCAGCGCCGGCGTCACGCGCGGCTGCAAAATGGCATGGCCGCCCACCACGCGCTGCTCGGCCGGGCTGAAAGTGGGCTGGTTCAGCGGGTGGGCCATCTTGCCGATCAGGCGCAGCGCGGCGTCGCGCGGCAGCCGGGTGTCGGCATCGAGCGTGATGACGTAGCGCACGCCGGGCAGGATGTCGGGCTGCGCCGCATCGCCGAGCGCCATGAAGCTGGTGTCCGTGGCGCCGCGCAGCAGGCGGTTGAGCTCGTGCAGCTTGCCGCGCTTGCGCTCCCAGCCCATGAAGCAGTTCTCGCCGGCATTGAAGCGGCGGTGCCGGTGCAGCAGGTAAAAGCGCTGGCCGCCCGGCGCCGGGCCGTGCCGCAGGTTGAGCGCAGCAATCGCCTCCTGCGCCACGGCGATGAGGTGGGCGTCGCTATCGACAACCTCGGTGGCGGCATCGAGCCCGTCCGACAGCAGCGCGAACGACAGGTCGCCCCCCGCGCCCGCCAGGTGGTGTACCTCCAGGCTCTCGATGTGGGCGCGCAGGTCCGCCTCGCTGGTCAGCAGCGTGGGAACCACCACCAGGGTGCGCAGGTGGGTGGGCACGCCATCGTCCAGCGCCAGGCCCGGCAGCCCCACGGGGCCAAAGCGCCGGGTGACGCGCCGGTTGACGAGCACGCTGGCCACCTCGGTGGCGGGCAGAAAGCCGGCCAGCGCCAGCGCCACCAGCCAGCCCGGGTGCGTGCCCTGCAGGCCGGCCCACCACAGGGCCGCGCCCAGCAGCAACACGGCCAGGCCCAGGATGGCGGCAATGTAGCCGCGCACGCCCAGGCCCACCTGCCAGCGGTTGAAGCGAAAGCCCCAGGGCGGCTTGAAGCCAATGGCCTGCTCCAGCGCGGGCCGGCCTTCGGCCACCAGGTGGTAGCCGGGGTCGGCGGCACGCGCGGGGCCGGCGCCGGTGCCCTGGGCGGCCGCTGCCGCCTGCGCGCTGGCCAGGGCCTGCTCGGCAATCGCCAGCTCGGTCCAGTCAGAGCCGCGTGCCAGTTGCTCGATGGCGCTGCGGTAGAGGTTGCGCGTGGCAAAGTCCATCGCCGCAAAGCCGCTGCCATCCCGCAGGCGCGCGTCCACCAGGCCCATGCCCTCGACCAGGTCGGCCCAGTCGATGTCGGACATCAGCCGCATGCTGGTGATCACGTTGCGCACGCTCACGTTCGATGCGCCCTGGCGCTGCTGGGCGTGCTCGATCACCAGGCCCACGCTGGTGCCCTGTTGGGCCAGCCGCTCTTCCAGCCACTGCAGCGCCGGGGTGGTGCGCGGGTCCTGGTCGCGCAGGCGCTTGGCCAGCTGCGCTGCGAACAGCTCCGACAGCGGGCCGCTGGCGCGCGTGCCGATGTCGCCCACCAGGGCCGAATGCGCGCTGCCCGAGGCGAGCAGGCGGTCGGCCAGCGCCTGCGCATCGGCGCGGTCGGCCCGGCCGGCCGTGATCTGATCGGCCAGCCGGCGCAGGTTTTCCACCAGCACGATGCGCAGGGTGATGGCCACCGCCCACAGCTCGCTGATCATCAGCGGCTGCACCTGCTGGTAGGCGGCGATGAAGCGGCGCAGCGCCAGCGGATCGAAATGGCTGTCGGTGTGCGCGACAAAGGCCCAGGCAATGCCGAAGACGCGCGGGTAGCCGGCAAACGGCCCCTGCGCCAGCTTGGGCAACTGGCGGTAGTAGCCCGGCGGCAGATCGACCCGGATCTCGCGGATCTGCTCTTCCACCACGTGGTAGTTGTCCAGCAGCCAGTCGGCTGCGGGCACCACGCTGGAGCCCGACTCCAGCTCGGCGGCGCTGGCCCGGTACGCGGCCAGCAACTGGCTGGCATTGGACCGCAGGCGCCGGTGCAGCGAAGGGACCGAGGGCGGCCGCAGGCTCACCTGCTGGGCGGCGGCCAGGCTGCGCGCATGCTGCTCCAGGCGCTCCATGCCGAAGAGTTCTTCGCGCACCGGGGCGGTGCCGTTCCAAGGGGGCAAGGCTGCGCCCCGCACGGCATGGGAGAGAGAAGACAACAGGGCATCGACAACAAGCATGGGCGCCTTTCGGGGCACCCCGGGGCCGCGTTGTGCCTCGTGATCTGCCCGCTGCAGGAAAAAGGGGGGCGGGCGGGCCAGGCCGTCCGCGTCGGAGGGGGCAGCGTGCTGCCACGCTGGCAGGCCTGCGCGCTTGCGCAAGGCCGAACGCTGCGCGCTCCCATCAAGCCCGGTGCCTGAAGGGAGCAGCGTGCAGCCAGGGGCGCAGTGGCCCCTGTGGTGGAGCTCAGCCCTTCTTGGCTGCGCGTGGCGGCGCCGCGCCGCCGGCCTTCGCGGGGGCGATGGGGTCCACCACCGCTACCGGCTTCTGCTTGGGCTTCTTCGATTCCTTGTTGCCGCGTTTCTGTTCTTTTCCTGCCATGAAAGGCTCCTTCGCTTGGAACACGCCCCGTGGGTTGGCGGGCGCAATGGTCTCAGCCACCCGGCGCAGGGCGCGGATGGGGCGTGCAAGCGCCCGCCGGCACCCCCGATGGAGGGCGCAGATGGATGCGTGGAGGAAGGGAAAAGGTCTGCAGAACGCAGGCGTCCAGCGGCGGGACGTGATTTGAGCGGCAGTTCTTCGACAGCACCATGTGGGGGCGGTCAGCGCGATTGCAAGGTGCCGTCAGCCGAAAAAGGAGGCGCCCCCGGGCCCGGGTGTTGAAGGCGCCTGCCCTGCAGCCACTCGACCACGATGCGGTGGTATGTCTGGCGCCACTTTGGCTGTGACAGTTCATGGTCCGCCCCGAGCAGCATGTGCCGCACCAGCGAGCGCGCATTGCCAAAGGCCCAGGCGTAGCTTTCGGCCACCGGGCCCGGCACCACCTGGTCACGCTCGGACTGCACCAGCAGCACATCGCCCCGAAAGGCAGCGCACGCCGCCAGCGCACGGTTGGTGTCGGCCATGTGTACCTGGCGCCGGTAGGCATCCACCGCGCGCTTGTCCAGGTCTTCCTTGGGGGTGGACCAGTCTTCATCGGGGTAGATCGCGGGCGAGCGCAGCACCAGCCAGTCGAAGGGGTACATCCCCGCCAGCAGCGCCGCCATGTAGCCGCCGTAGCTGAAGCCCAGCACGCCCACGGCATCGGGCCGCTCCTGGGCGTGCAGCAACTGGTAGTCGTGCAGCACCTGGCGCAGGTTGTCCTCGCGGTTCACGCTGGCGCGCTCGGCGGCAGGCCAGCTGGCATCGGGCAGGTTGCCGCGGCGGCAGTGCCATCCCTGCGCCGACAGGTCCTGGTCGAACAGATCAAACTGGGCCCTGCCATGGTCCTCCCAACCCGGCAGCACCAGCAAGGCAGGCCGGTGGTGGATTCCGGCGCGCCGCAACAGCGGCGCGCCGGGCGACGGCACCGGTGCTGCTAGCTCGGCGCCGCCATGCGCAGGGGACAGGGAATCTGCGTGCGAGAAGGCCATGCCCCCATGGTGTCCGCGCCTGGGGGCAGCAGCCTGTCAGCGGCGCGCCCTTGCGCGCGTAAGACACGCTTGCAACGCGCGGCTAGTGTCCTGAGTTGGAAGTTCGTTGAAGAAAGAAATCTGCCGAAATCGCTGCCAAGTTAGGCGCAAAGCGCAGACATGCCGTGCGCATGGCGAGCATTTGCAACGACGCATGGCGGGGATTGTCGGTAGATTTATTCAACGAATTTCCAACTCGGGACGCTAGGAGCGTGCGCGGCAGAAGGAGCATCGGCTGCAACGCCCGATAAACCGGTCTCGCCGGGTATCACCTCTGGCGCCCAGGGGTCCACCCTGGGCTTGTCGGTACTACCCAACGATCCTCGGTTTTCGAGCGTTTCGCTTCGATGCCTTCTGCCGCGCACGCTCCTAGGGCCCGCCGGTGAGCAGACCCACCAGGCGGTGGGGCGCCTGCGGCCCCAGGCAGGCGTGAAGCACGTGGCGAGGGCCTGGGCCAATTCCGCGCGGCGTTCAGGCGACAATGGCCGAAGAGAGGAAGAACCACACGATGCCATCCATGAACATGCGGCGCAAGTCCGCGGCACTGGCGGTACAAGCCGTCCTGGCGGGCCTGCTGCTGGCTGCCGCACCATCCCCGGCACAGGCGCAGAAGCGCCCTCCCCCTTCGCAGGCACAAGCCCAGCTGGAACAGCAGGCGCTGGACTCCGCCGCCAAGGCGGCCCCCCTGCTCGACAAGATCGATGCGGGCGGGTTGCCCACCGACCAGGAGGTCAAGGACGCCCGCATCGGCCTGCTGGAGCCGATCATGCTGGTGAAGGCCGCCTACCGACGGGAGACGGATGCGATCGAAGTGCGCTACGTGCAGGAGGTCATGGCCCTCAAGCCGCAGCTGATGCTGAGCACGGCGTACCTGGCCTCGCCGGCGCTGCGCAGCCAGACACGCAGCCAACTGGGCCCCTGGAAGCAGGCCATCGCCGCCTACAAGGTCCAGATGGAAGCGGCCAACGCCCGGGGGCTGCGGGGCATCAAGGCCACGGAGCCGCTGTTTCCGGCGTCCGTCTACCAGCCCATCGCCCGGGGCTTTGGGCGGGCCGTGCGGCTGAACGGCGATTTTGTGGCCAGCCTGGTGGCCAGTGAAACCGCCGTCGTCGCGGGTGTCGCCGCCCTGCTCGACCTGCTGGATGCCACCAACCCGCAGGACTATGTGTTCGAGCAGGACCCTGCGCCCAGACTGCTCTTCAGGGACCAGGCCACCCTCAACCGGTACAACCAGCTACTGAACAGCGTGAAAAGCGCCAGCCAGGAAAGCGCCAAAGCCAAGGCCCAGCTGAGCCAGGCGCTGGTGACCCCGGATGCCCGGCCCGGCGCACCGTCCAGGCCCTGACGGCTGCAGCGCAAGGGCGGCCAAAGCAGCGCAGAATCCCCCGATGCACCCTACCCGCCTGCCCTGGCGCACCGCCGCCGCCGCCACCCTGCTGTTCCTGCTGGCCTGGCCCCTTGGCGCGGCCGCCGAGCAGTTGGCCATCGGCTCCAAGCGCTTCACCGAAAGCTACATCCTCGGCGAGGTCATCTCCCAGGCCGCGCGCCAGGGCGGCGCCACGGCCGAGCACCGCCAGGGCCTGGGCAACACCGCCGTGGTGGTCGAGGCGCTCAAGACCGGCTCCATCGACGTCTACCCCGAGTACCTGGGCACGGTGGAGCGCGAGATCCTCAAACTCCCCACCGGCTCGTCCCGGGAGGCCATCGACCAGAAGCTGCGCGACATGGGCCTGGCCATGGGCGTGCCGCTGGGCTTTGCCAACGGCTACGCGCTGGCCGCCAGCGCCGAGGTGGCGCGCAAACATGGCCTCAAAGCCCTGGGCGACCTGCGCAACGCGCCCGACCTGCGCATCGCCATCTCGCAGGAGTTCCTGGGCCGCGAAGACGGCTGGCCGGGCCTGGCCAGGCGCTACCAGTTGCCGCAGCGCCCCACCTCCATCGACCACGGCCTGTCGTACCAGGCACTGGCCTCCGAGCGCATCGACCTGACCGACATCTACACCACCGACGCGCGCATCGCCGACCTGGGGCTGGTGACCCTGCAAGACGATGCCAACTATTTCCCGCGCTACGACGCGGTGCTGCTCTACCGTGCCGACCTGCCCACGCGCGCGCCGCAGGCCTGGCGCCAGATCGCCGCGCTCGCAGGCCGCATCGACGTCACGCGCATGATCGCCATGAACGCGCAGGCCGAGCTGCACGGCCAGGCGTTCCCGGCCATCGCGGCCGACTTCCTGGCCGGCAAGGCCACGGCAGCTGCGGCACCCGCAAGTGCGGCCAATGCGGCCAGCGCAGCCCCGGCGCAGGCCCGCCCTTCCCTGTCCAGCGCCATCTTCGGCGGCGACTTCTGGCGCCTCACGCGCGACCACCTGTGGCTGGTGGCCGTGTCGGTGGGCATCGCCGTGCTCATCGGCATCCCCCTGGGCACGCTGGCCGCCGCGCGGGCGTGGCTGGGCCAGGGCATCCTGGGTTTCGTCGGCCTGCTGCAGACCGTGCCCTCGCTGGCGCTGCTGGCCGCGCTGATCCCGCTGCTGGGCCGCATCGGCACCGTGCCAGCCATCGTGGCGCTCAGCCTGTATGCCCTGCTGCCCATCGTGCGCAACACCGCCGTGGGCTTGATGCAGGTGCCCAAGGGCACCCAGCAGGCCGCCGTGGCCCTGGGCATGACGCCCGCGCAAAGCTGGCGCCTGGTGCTGCTGCCGCTGGCCCTGCCGGTCATCATTGCGGGCGTGAAGACGGCCACGGTGATGACCGTGGGCACCGCCACCATCGCCGCCTTCATCGGCGCGGGCGGCTATGGCGAGCGCATCGCGCAGGGGCTGGCGCTCAACGACGGCACCACCTTGCTCGCGGGGGCCATTCCTTCGGCCGGTCTGGCGGTGCTGATCCAGGTGGTGTTCGAAGTGGTCGAGCGCATGTTCCGGCAACCAGGCGCTGCAGCCAGTTGATGCAGCACAAGTAAAAACGCCCTGCGCGTGAAATGCGTCACACCGCGCCGAGCGCGCGGCCGCGGGCCGGTGCTTCAATGGCGGCTTCGCCACCCGATGGCCTGCCTGCACTGCATTGCCCCCGCATGACCACCTACACCAGCCACTGGCTCCAGGCCGCACCAAGCGGCGACAACAAGGCTCCGCTGCTGATCAAGATCACGCTGATACCGCATGGCTACGATGGCCACGCCTACTGGAAGCGCCAGGAGGCGCGCGCCTCGGACCGCGAGTTCAAGATGGTGGAAGACCTGCGCCTGCCCCCCGAGGGTGGCCCAGAGGCCGTGCTGCAGCGCCTGATGGACCTGCGCCAGGCCCTTGCCCGGCAAGGCTGGCAGGAGATCGTCGTGCACGACAGCCTGGCCCTCTTCCCCAAGGACCTGCTGAACCACCGCCCCAAGACCGAGGACGAGTGCCTGATGGACCTGGCGGCGCTGCACACCGAGTGCAGTGACCACGAAAGCGCCCTGTCCGCCCTGCACCGCTGCCGCCACAGCGAACAGGCCTGGTACTGGCACACGGCGGCCCGGCGCGCCCATGCCAACCGGGCGCGCGCCCACCCCGGCCCGCAGGCGGACGGCGACTGGGCTGCAGCCGTCGAACACGCCATGTTCATCATCCACCAAGCAGCAGACACCGACGCCGCACAGCCAGACGCCATGTACAGCTTTGGCGACAGCTACCGGCACACGGCTTCGCAACAGGCTGCTGCCGCGCAGACCGTGGCGGAGTACCTGCTGAACATCGCCGGCGATCCGGCGCAGGCGATGCAGGCCCTGGCCATCGCCGATGCCACGAACCATGGCACCTCTCAGCTGCAGCTATTGAAGGTGACGGCGCTGCTACAACTGGAGCGCAACAGCGAGGCCTACGAGACCCACCTCAAGTGGCGCCTGCAGATGCCCGAGGTGCTCGAATCACCAGGCTACCGGGCCTTCGTCGAGCGCCAGCAGACCCAGGCACGCGACGCGCAGAGCCAGCGGGTCCGCCAGCTGCGTTTCGACTACGCCACGGGCACCCCTGCCTCCGAAGGCGAACTCGAACAGCTGCTGCGGCATTTTCAGCAACCCTCCCACGCCTACCTGCAATGGATCAGCCAGCCCGAGCGGCACCAGCTCACCGTGGTCGATGGCGAGAACGAGGAAACCTACACGCTGCTCAGCATTCCGGCCGCGCTCGAAAAGCATGAAGAGCTGCTGGGCTGGCTCAGCCTGCACGACGAAAGCTCGCCCGAGCTGGCCGAGGAGATCCGCAGCGCCATCGCCGACAGCGGCATCGACCCGCGGCACATGCTGCCCATCGTGGGTGACGAGAACGCCTCGGACTGCTTCCTGCTGCGCACGCAGGGCCCGGGCGCGGGCGGTATCTACTTCTGGGCGCACGATGAATGCACCGTGTTCAGCCCCATCGTGGACAGGGCGGACCAGTTGTTCCCCTGGCTGCAGGCGCAGGCAAGGGCGGGCTCGACCTTCGTGCTCTGAGAACGCGTTGGCGGTCTTTTCGGTACCGCATCGGAGGCCGCTATCGGGATGAGCGGACGCTTCGGGTACACGGCATGGGCCCGTGCCCCTGTCCCCCCCGGGTTAGCCCTGCGATTTCTTGCTTAGCAAATCCGGAATCATTGGCTATGCTATGGCGAGCGCGTTCTTGGATCAGGTCGCCGGGTCGAAGCGGCATGCAGCGCGCCACCATCCCAATACCCCGAGGGAGAATCGCCATGGACAAGATGACCATCGCCACCCGGCTCACAGTGGCTTTTGCAGCGATGGTGCTGCTGCTGATGGCACTGGGCGCCACCAGCCTCGTGCGGTCAGCCCATCAGCGCTCCGAGCTGAGCGACGTCATCGACACGCGCGTGCCGATCACCAATGCGCTCGGTGTGCTGGCGAACAGCGTGAACACCCAGGCGATCCAGTTTCGCAACCTCGTCCTGTTCAACTCCGAGCCCATCGCCAAGGCCGCCCACGAACAGATCACCTCTTCGCGGGCCACCACGGTCGATCAGTACAAGCTGCTGGACACGCTGATCTCCTCGCCCAAAGGGGAGGAACTGCTGGCCAGCATGCTCAAGGCGCGCGCCGACTTCTACCGCCATAGCGACGAGTTCCTGGGCCTGGTGCAAAAGGGCCAGAAGGACGAGGCGACCAAATTGCTGGAGGAAAAGCTGCGCCCCATCCAGCTCGACTACCAGAAGACACTGCGCGACCAGGTGGAGTTCCAGGCCCGACTCACCGACGAAGCCGGCAAGGAAGCCGAGGCCGCCGCCGCGGCCCTGCTGCGCGATGTGCTGATCGCCGGGGCAGCAGCCATCGCCCTGGCGATCTTCCTGGCCATCACCATCATCCGCTCCATCACCCGGCCCCTGGCCCAGGCCGTGCAGGCCGCCGACCGCGTCGCCGCTGGCGACCTGAGCAGCGACATCGTCGTGCAGTCGACGGACGAGACCGGCCGCCTGCTCAGCGCCCTGCAGCGCATGCAGCAAAGCCTGGTGGCCACCGTGGCCACCGTGCGCGGCAACGCCGAAAGCGTGGCCTCGGCGAGCGCGCAGATTGCCTCGGGCAACAACGACCTGTCGGCACGCACCGAGCAGCAGGCCTCGGCGCTGGAAGAAACCGCCGCCTCGATGGAAGAACTGGGCTCCACCGTGCGCCAGAACGCCGACAACGCGCGCCAGGCCAACCAACTGGCCCTGAACGCCTCCACCGTGGCCGTACAGGGCGGCGACGTGGTGGCCGAAGTGGTGGAGACCATGAAAGGCATCAACGCCAGCAGCAGCAAGATCGCCGACATCATCAGCGTCATCGACGGCATCGCCTTCCAGACCAACATCCTGGCCCTGAACGCGGCGGTGGAAGCGGCCCGTGCGGGCGAGCAAGGCCGGGGCTTTGCCGTGGTGGCCAGCGAAGTGCGCAGCCTGGCCGGGCGCAGCGCCGAAGCGGCCAAGGAAATCAAAAGCCTGATCACCGCCAGCGTGGAGCGGGTGGAGCAAGGCACGCTGCTGGTGGACAAGGCCGGGAGCACCATGACCGAAGTGGTGGCAGCCATTCGGCGGGTGACCGACATCATGGGCGAGATCAGCGCGGCCAGCAGCGAACAAAGCGCAGGGGTAGGCCAGGTGGGAGAAGCGGTCACGCAGATGGACCAGGCCACCCAGCAAAACGCGGCCTTGGTGGAAGAGATGGCGGCAGCGGCCAGCAGCCTGAACAGCCAGGCGGGCGAGTTGGTCAACGCAGTGGCGGTGTTCAGGCTGGCGGGCGATGGCAGCGGTGCAGGCAACTACCGCGCACCGGCACCGGCGCCAGCGGTGCGCAAGCCAATGGGCATGCCAGCACCAGCGGCGCGCGCGGCGGTCACGTCCAGGCCTGCCACCAAGGCAACTGCGGCCAGCCGGCTGGCGGCACCCAAGGGGCCCGCACCCCGCCCGACAGCGGCAGCACCCAAGGCGCCGGCCAAGGCAGCCGGGGGCGGGGATGATGAGTGGGAAAGCTTTTAGACAGGCGATGCCGTGGCCTCTGCTGCGCGGCCTGGCGAGTACCGTGCGCCCCTCCCCCGGTCGCGCCATGGGCTGACACGCCGCTGCTGCATGGCCCATACCATGGTCTTTTCACAAAGGGGCCACCATGGCAAAAGTCATACGGAGCGCAGCGCGCGGACAGGTACGGCTAAACCGGCCGCAGCAGCAGGACATGGCCTTGTCCTGAGACCCTGGCCGGCCGGCTAAGCGCTGCCCTGCGAAACCTTGGGTGCGGAAAATGCACGGCTGAGATAGCGCGAACCCTTGAGCCCGAAGCGCCAGGGCATGTCCACCGCTTTTGAAATGCCGATGCGCGAGCCTGCCACGATCTCGTCGGGGAGGCGGTCGGCACGACCCTCAGAGGCCGCTGCATCCGCTCGCAGCAGCGCAAAAGGCGGCATGTGCAGCGGCAGGCCGTTCATCCTGGCATCGATGCCGAGCGCCTGGGCCAGGCGCCCCGGGCCGGCGCACAGCAACCGCACGTCCTGCACCCCGCGGCGCTCGCGCATGGTGCCGATGCCGTGCGTGGGCGCCAGCGCACGCAGCAGCACGCCTGCGCCATGCCCCGCCTCACGGCACACGGTGTTCAGGCACCAGTGCAGCCCATACGAGCGGTAGACATAGGCATGGCCGGGCGGACCGAACATGGACGCATTGCGCGCCGTGGGCCCGCCAAAGGTGTGCGATGCCGGGTCTGCCTGGTCATAGGCCTCGGTCTCCACGATGCGCCCGCCCACGCCGTCCACCAAAAGGGTGACACCGATCAGCCGCCGCGCCACCTCGTGTGCGTGGGCGGCAAAGTCGATGTCGGCCACCACCAGCGGATGGCTGGGCGACTGGGCCATCAGGACGCCTGCACGGCCTCTTCAATGGCCGCTGCCTGGCCCAGCTTGCCCAGCTTTTCGTCGGTGGCCTTCTCTTCGGCCAGCGATGCCTGCAGCAATGGCAATGCCGGCGTGTAGCCCAGCTTGGTGGCCAGCGCGATCAGGGTGGCGTAGCTGGCGATCTCGTAGTGCTCCACCTTCTGCGCTGCACCGATCAGCGCCACGTCGAGCACCGGGCCCTTGTCGATCTCGTCAATGAGGTCCTTGCCTTCTTCGACCAGGCCTTCCATGGCGGCGCACTTGATGCGCTTGAGCTTGAGGTTCAGGATCTCCACGATCTCGTCGATGCGCTCCACCTGGCCACGTGTCTCCTCCAGGTGGTCCATGAAGGCCTGGGCCAGTTCCTCGTCGGAGGCTGCGCGCGCCAGGTGGGGCAAGGAACGGGTCATCTGCTTTTCGGCACTGTAGGTGTCCGACAGTTCGTGCAGGAAAAGGTCTTCGACGGTTTTCACGGCCATGGCAATGCTCCTTGATTGGTTGATGAAAAGGCCATGGTGATTGCACAGCCATTGCCGCTTCGTAAGACAACGCCGGGTCGGGGCGCCGGCCCGATTGGGGGATTGCGGCTCGGGCGGGGTGCGTGCACAGGGACCCTCTGCACAAATCCCTGCGGCCGTTGGCAGCGCGGACTCGGGCGGTCCGCACCACCACCGATCCGCGAGGTTTGTGCAGAGGGTCCCTAGAATGGCTTTTCCAAACATTGCCTGGGCCGCCATGAACCGCAACCATCCCATCATCACCCGCCGCCTCGTCTCGCGGTGGCTGCTGGCCTGTGCGGCTTGGTTGCTTGGCAGCGCGCTGGCCCCGGCGCTGGCCATCACCATCAGCGCGGGGTACGGGCAGTCGTGCTCGGTCACCGATGCCGGGGCCTCGCTGTGCTGGGGCTACCTGCCGGAGGAAACGGGCATTGCCGGTGCGATCGACATCCGGGTCGGCAATGGCTTCAGTTGCGCACTGCTGCGCGATGGGCGCGTGCTCTGCCGCGGGCAGCAAAACGCGTTTGGCCAGTTGGGGGTGGCCTTTTACCTTTATGGAGGCGGCCAGCAGAACATCAACCCGGTTACCTGGAGGCAGGCAGACGGCTTCTCGCATCCCGTGCGGGCCCGCCAGGTGGCCACCGGTGAACGACACGCCTGCGCGCTGACACTGGACGGCGAGGTCTACTGCTGGGGCGATGCCGGCCAGGGGCAGTTGGGGCTGCAGCAGCCAACCCTGTCCATGTCGAGCGATGCGCGCCCCGTGGCCGGCCTGTCCGGCGCGGTGCGTATCGCGGCAGGCGATGGCAGCACCTGCGCGGTGCTGCAGCCCGGCAGCGTGTGGTGCGTAGGCGCGGGCCGCCTGCTGGGCGATGGCGCATCGGACGATCCGCGCACACCGCGCCAGGTGCCCGGCATTACCGATGCCGTGGATGTGGCCTTGTTCGAAGGCCATGCCTGCGTGCTGCGCGCGGGCGGCCAGGTCGCCTGCTGGGGCCGCAACGCGTATGGCGAACTGGGCGTTCCCGCCAGTGCCGGCACGCGCACCAGCCCCGTGGCAGTCACCGCACTCCCCGGAGCGGCCAAGGCCATTGCCGTGGGCTACGGCTACAGTTGCGCCGTGCTGGTGGACGGTGCCATCTGGTGCTGGGGCAACCATGCTGTTGGCCAGCTCGGCGCGGGCTACCTGGCCAACAGCGCCACCACCGGCTTCGCCCAGGTGCTGGGCATCACCGATGCGGTGGCCATCAGCGCGGGTCAGCAGCACGCCTGTGCGGTGCTCGACGGCGGCTATGTGCAGTGCTGGGGGCGCCCGCCCGGCCTGGGCAACGGGCTGTGCAATACCTTGGGCACCTACTACCCCACGTTTCCCCTGATCGGATACCCCATCTTCAACAACGCCGGCTGCCTGAACAGCACGGCGCCCGTGCCCTTCGCCGTGCGCGGCCTGGGGCCCGAAGCCGATACCGGCCTGGTGATGGCCTGGGCCGAGCGCACCCTGCCGCAGGTCTTCCCCCTGCCGCGCGGCGAGTACAACGGACTCACCGGCGACTTCGTCCCGCGTTACTACCCGCGGGCCGCGACCTACCTGGCAGTCAATCACCACGGCACACCCTACCTGATGTACATGGGGCCGGACACCAACGGGCAGGTCCTGAACCTCGGGCGCCTGGCCCAGTGGGCACGCGAGGCACGCAAGTAGAAGGGTCGGGTGACCCACGCCCATCGCGTCCCTTGCACACCCGGGTGCTTTGGCCGCACGGCCTGCACGCACCAACCGATCGCCCTATCCTTCGTGCCATGTCCTCGTCTTCATTCAACGCCGGCCACGCCCAGGTATTCCAGCCCGGGCGGCTCACGCTGGGCTTCATGACCCCCTTTGGCCCGCATGGCGGCGCCATGGCCGACCTGGCCGAATCCACCCGACTGGCCACGCTGGCCGACGACCTGGGCTTTGCCGCCCTGTGGGCACGCGATGTGCCGCTGATGGTGCCGCAAGGCAGCGACAACACGGCCAGCGCGCTCGACGACCCTTTTCTGTGGCTGGCGGCGCTGGCCGCATCCACGCGCCGCATCGCCATCGGCGCGGCGGCCATCGTGCTGCCGCTGCGGCACCCGCTGCATGTGGCCAAGGCCGCGCTGTCGCTCGACCGCCTGAGCAACGGCCGCTTCATCCTGGGCATGGGCTCGGGCGACCGGCCCGAGGAGTTCGCCTCCTTCGGCGAAAGCCTGGACGCGCGCGGCGATGCCTTTCGCAGCCGCTGGCCGCTGGTGCGCGCGGCGCTGTCGCCCGACCCGCTGGAGCGGCAGGCGCTGACGGATGCCACGGGCGGCTATGACCTCATGCAGCCGCCCACGGCGCGCATCCCCATGGTGGTGGTCGGCTCGGCACGGCAGTCCCTGCAGTGGACCGCGGCCAACGCCGACGCCTGGGCCAGCTACCACCGCGAGGAGGCGCGCCAGCAGGGCCGCATCCACCTGTGGCTGCAGGCGCTGGACCAGAAGGCCGGCGGTGAGCGCAAGCCCTTCGTGCAATCCGTACAGCTCGACCTGCTGGCCGACCCGGCAGCCGGCGCCGAGCCGCTGGAGCTGGGGCTGCGCACGGGGCGCAATGAACTGGTGGAGTACCTCAAGCGCATGCAGGCCATCGGCGTCGGCCACGTGATGTTCAACCTGGCGCAAGGCAGCGGCCGCACACCGGCCGAGGTGCTGCGCGAGATCGGCGAGCAGGTGCTGCCCCGCTTGTGACGGCGGGCATGCGTGCGCGCCCGGGAGAGCCATGGAACCATGGCACCATTGCCGCCAACCACCACAACCGACCCCGGAGAGCCCCCGATGCTGATCAACTGCGTTGCCTACGAAAACGGCGCCAAACTGGCGGACATTCCCGTCGCGGACATCAGCGAATACATCGTGCGGCCGGGCTGCTTCGTATGGGTGGCGCTGGCCGACGCCACGCCCGAAGAGCTCAACGAAATGCGCGAGGAGTTCGGCCTGCATGAATTGGCGGTAGAAGACGCCCACCACGGCCACCAGCGCCCCAAGGTCGAGGAGTACGGTCCCTCCCTGTTCGTGGTGATGCACCTGCTGGAGCCCGAGCCCGAGCGGCCTGGCCATTTCAGCGCGGGCGAGGTCGATGTCTTCGTCGGCCCCAACTACGTGCTCTCGGTGCGCAACCGCAGCAAGCAGGGGTTCCTCGGTGTGCGCGACCGCTGCGAGCACGAGCCCGACCTGCTGCGCCATGGCTCGGGCTTTGTGCTCTATGCGCTGATGGACGCTGTGGTGGACCGGTACTTCCCCATCATCGATGCCCTGGAGGTCGAGCTCGAACGCATCGAGCACCAGATCTTCACCAAGAAGGCCGCCCGCGACAACATCGAGCAGCTCTACCACCTCAAGCAGCGCGTGATGCTGCTCAAGCATGCAGTCTCGCCCTTGCTGGAAGGCGCCAGCAAGCTGCACGGCGGCCGGGTCCCGCAGATCTGCATGGGGTCGCAGGAATACTTCCGTGACGTGGTGGATCACCTGGTCCGTATCAACGGCCTGATCGAGGGTATGCGCGACACCATCGGCACGGCGATTCAGGTGAACCTCTCGATGGTGACCATCGAAGACAACGAGATCACCAAGCGCCTGGCCTCGTGGGCCGGCATCTTCGCCATCTGCACTGCTTTTGTCGGCGTGTGGGGCATGAACTTCGAGCACATGCCCGAGCTGAAGTGGCGCTACGGCTACCCGGCCGCGCTACTGCTCATCGTGAGCGTGTGCTCCTACGTCTACTACCGGTTTCGCAAGGCCGGATGGCTGTGATGGCGTACTGAAGCAAGAAGCACCTGGCCAGTGGCGGGCCGCCCTGCCCGGTGCGGCGATCACCCTAAAATTGCCTGGGGCAAGCCTGTAGACTCATGCACTCGCACGGCACCGCGCTGCCCGCCCCAGGGCGCAGCAGCATGCGGTCTTGCCGGCGCGGGTTTTCATTTTCATGCCTTCATGCTTCGGTGCCGCAGGGGAGATCGTGTTTTTCGGGTGGTGCGGACCGGGCGTAACACACAACGATTCACAACATCCCATGCGTTCCATTCGTTTCCTGTGCCGCTCCGTGCTGGCCGCGTCCGTGCTGTGGTCCGCCAGTTCGCTGGCGCTTGCACAACAGAGCATCGTCTTCGGCCAGATCGGGCCTTTCACCAAGCTGCCGGTGCCCGATGCGGTCGAGGTCAACCAGGGCATCAAGGCCTACCTGGGCCAGGCCAACAAGGCCGGCATCAAGGGCCAGAAGATCACGCTGTTCGAGGCCGATGACCAGTACAGCGCCGAAGGCTTTCTCGCGCAGTTTCCCAAGGCGCTGGAGAAGAAGCCGCTGGCGCTGATCTCGCCCATCGGCTCGGCGGCCATCAAGCGCATGCTGGACGACAAGCTGCTGGACGCCGCGCCGGTGGTGGTGATGAACGCCGTGCCCGGCGCCGAGAGCCTGCGCACGCCCGGCCATGCCAAGCTGTTCCACATCCGCGCGGGCGACAAGCAGCAGATCGAGAAGATCGTCAGCCACACCCGCACCCTGGGCATGACCCGCCTGTCGGCGCTGTACCAGGACCTGCCCATCGGCACCTCGGGCATGGCCATGGCGCAGGAGGCCGCCAAGGCCACGCAGGGGCTCACCCTGCAGGGCACCAAGTCCGCCACCGACGCCGCCGCGCTGGACGCCGCGGCGCAGCAGGTGGCCAAGCAGGACGCCCAGGGCGTGCTGGTGCTGGGCGCGCCGCGCTTCATGGCCGAGGGCGTCGCCGCGCTGCGCAAGGCGGGCGTCAGGCAGTCGATCTTCGTGCTGTCGTACGTGCCGGCCGGCCTCATCGTCAAGCTGGCCGGTGTGGAAGGCGCGCGCGGCGTGGGCATTGCCCAGACCTACCCCAACCCCAACGGCAAGACCCTGCCCCTGCACCGCGAGTTCCAGGCAGCAATGAAGGAGGCCTTCCCGGCCGTGCAGGAGTACACCTCCTTCCACCTGGAAGGCTACCTCTCTGCCCGCACGGTGGGCGAGGCGCTCAAGCGCGGCAAGGACGCCAACCCCAGCGCCGCCAGCCTGGCCACCACACTCACCTCCATGGGCGAGATCGATTTCGGCGGCTTCCGCGTGGACTTCTCCAAGGGCAATGTGGGCAGCCGCTTTGTGGACATTGGCGTGATCGGCAGCGACGGGCGCCTGCGTTACTGACGCGGGCAGCACCTGGTCCGCGGCGGGCGGCACGGCCCTGCGCTGCAACCACCGGACAGCGCCGGGGGCGCAGCCACGCTGCCGCCAACAATTTGTTGCGCTCAAAAACTCGACCCGCCGCGCGGATTGCGGCATCCTCATCCCGGCTCCAGGCAGCCTGTTGCGGCCTGCCGGCTGGCGGGGCCCTCCACAAAAACGCGATCCTCGGGAGAGAAAAGTCCATGCCACTGGCACACACCGCCCTGCACACGCCGCGGGCCTCCGGCCCGCTGTCCATCGCTGCGCTGGCCGATGACCGCATGCTCGTCGTCTACGGCGGCAGGCACTCCGATGACAGCGACGGCGAGGCCGTCATCGGCCGCATCGCGGACCGCAGCACCGGCACGCTGGCGGGTGGCGAGTTCGTGGTCAACACGGTCACCCAGAACCACCAGTACGGCGCCAACGCCGAGACGGCCACCCAAGGCTCCGTGCTGGTGACCTGGCAGCCCAACGCCAGCAACGCCATCCAGGCGCAGCGCTTTGGTGCAGACGGCGCGCGCATCGGCACCGAGCAGACCCTGATCGCCAACCGCGAGAACATCTCGGGCATCAGCGCGCTGGCCCTGGCCAATGGCAAGTTCTTCGTCTCCTGGGGGCAGTACTCCAGCACTGTCACGGCCTACGGCAGCCTGCATGACGCAGCCGGCGCCGCCGTGGGGGCGCCCATGGGGTATGCCGCGCGCAGCCTCTTCTTTGCGGTGGATGCCGCGCGCTTCGCCGGCCTGCGCACCACCACCGAGCCTGGCGCCACGGGCTCTGTCAACTGGCTGCAGTTCTACAGCGCCGACACGGGGGCCCCCATCGGCGCGGAAATCAACCTCGGCGTGTATTCCGGGCGTGCCCTCATCCATGCCCTGGGCGACGGGCGCCTGCTGCAGCTCTACAGCAGCAACGGCACGGGGCCCAACACCAACGACAGCATCGACGTGCATGGCCAGTTCCTCGACGCACAGGGCCTGCCCCAAGGCAGCGCCTTCGTGGTCAACACGGCCGGCGCCACGGGCAACCAGAGCCCGCAGGCGGTGCAGGCACTGGCCGATGGCCGCTTCGTCGTGTTCTGGAGCACCGTCGACGTCAACGGCAACCTGGGCGGCGAGGTCCGGGGCCAGATCTTCAACGCCAACGGCAGCAAGTGGGGCGGCGAGATCCTGGTGGACGCCCACTCGTATGTGCGCATCGTGGACAAGACCTTCTCCGTGAGCACCGCCACACAGGCCTTTGCCGACGGCAGCTTTGCCATCGGCTGGACGGCGGGCGACGGCGCCTACCTGTCCGCCTTCGACGAGCTGGGCACCATCGCCACCACCACCGCCCATGGGCAGGCCACGGTCACCGGCACCACGGGCGCCGACACCCTGGCCGCGGCCGACGGCGCGCGCACGCGCTTCATCTCCCAGGGCGGGGCCGACCAGATCACCGGCAGCAGCAACATCGACGCCGTGGTGCTCGACACCCCGTACGCCGGCCTGCAGGCCCTGGGCCTGCTGCACCGCAGTGACGGCGTGATCACCTTCACCCCCGCTGGCAGCAGCACAGGCAGCACCCCCGCCACGCTGAAGGGGGTGGAACGCATCGAGCTCCAGGACACGGTGCTCGCCTTCGACACCGCCCTGCCCCAGCTGGGCGTGACCGAGGGCGGCCACGTGGGCCAGGTCTTCACCCTGTTCAACTCCCTCACCGACCGCAGCCCCGACCGGCACGAACTCTCGGTCTGGGTGCGCAAGGCCGACGAGCTGGGCAGCTACAACGCCCTGGCGCAGAACATGGTCGACACCCTGCTGCCCGGCGCGTCCACCACCACCCTGGTGCGACTGGTCGGCTCCAACCTCCTCAACACGCCGGTGGACGACGCCTTCGTGGCCCAGTTCTCGGCCATGGTGGGCACGGGCAAGCCCTTCGCCACGCCCGGCGAGATCATCGCCGCCGCCGCCGCACTGCCCGTGGCCACCGATCCGCTGGTGGCCCTGGTGGGCGGCATGCAGCAGCTGTCGATAGACGTCTTTGCGCTGTGACTGAACCTCCCATGAACGAATACCTCCTGCTGATGCACCCGGACGCGCCCGACACCCAGGCCGCCGATGACCCCGAGCGCTGGGGCAACTACCTCACCCACCTGCGCAGCACCGGGCAGTTCGACGGCGGCAGCGCCATCGGCCCCGGCGAGCGCGTGCGCAAGAGCCAGCCCGACCAGGCCGCCACCGACGGGCCCAACGGCTTCATCCGCGTGCGGGCGGCCAGCCTGCAGGCAGCCAAGGAGCAGTTTCTCGCAGGCAACCCCGTGTACGAAGCCGGCGGCACGGTGGAGGTGCGGGAGCTGCCGCGCAGTTAACCCGGGCGACAACTGCGCCGCCCCCCATCCCCGGAGCCAATCACCATGGGCCGCAAGGAATTCGAAGCACCACGCGCCGACGGCATGCACGCACAACTGGCGCGCATGGCCGGGCAGTGGCAAGGCCGCTTTCGCCTCTGGTTCACGCCCGGCGAAGCCCTGGCCCTGGAGGTGAACCACCGCCGCGTACCGGTCAATGGCCGAGAGAACCCGGGAGACAACGCTTGAAGCCCACGCACTACCCGCTGATCGCAGGTGCCCTCGTCCCGCTCGCCCTGTTCGGGGCCGGCCAGCCCGAGGCGGCGGGCGTCGTCTTCTTCCTGTGCCTTGTGGTGGAGATGATCGTCTCGGCCATCACCGGCAAGAAAGGCAACGATACCGAGCGCTGATACGGATTTGCCTTCAACCGTAAACGATAGTTGGTTCGCCTTGCCGTGCTACAGCACTGTCTGCGGCTCCCGCCTAGTTCTACGATCGAATGCAAATCCGTATGAGGCTGGGCGCTGGGCAGCCCTTTGCCTGGCGGCGACGTGCCATGACAACCGCGCTGCTCAAGCGGTGCCACCGGGTCGGGTGCCGAACATCGCTTTTGCGCTGTCACCCTGCAGGCCACGGTAAGTGGCGTTCAGGAAATAAGACGTCATGTTGTGCCGAACGCAGCGCTGCACGAGGAGCTCGAAGCGCCGTTCGACATTGGCTTCGCCCGCCCAGTGGGCGAGAACGAGGTTGGCCTGGTACGGCTTGATGGCGATGGACGGCCGCGGCTCGCCCAGGTCGTAGGCCAGAAACCCCGGCACCGTGCGGCATTGCTCCAGCACGGGCAAAACCGCGTCTTCCAGCCAGCGGGTGGTGGCCACCAGAAACTCATCCAGTTGGCCGGGCTTTGAAAGCTCTACAGGATTGCTGTCGTAAGGGCCAGAGCGCAAGGGGCTCACAAAACGCTGCAGCGGCCCGGCATCCATAAGGTGCAGATCCACCATGTGCTGGGGGTTGCACAGCGGCGCCAGTTCAAGCGGCAGCACCGGGCGCATGCCTGCCGAGGTGCGGGCCTCGTAGAACGCGCCATCCGACAGAATCTTCCAACCCAGCGACATCCGCTGCTCGCCCAGTGGCGTATCCCGGAGCCAGCGGGTCTGCACCGTGACCAGCGACGATCTCTCGATCTCCAGCCGAAACCCGTGCGCCGCCAGGCGCGGATGGACCAGTGCCCGCACGCGGTCCTCGATGTCGGGCAAGCTGGCTGGCGCTGGCGCCGGAGGGTGCCAGGCCAGACGCTCGCGCCCCTCGGGCAACAGCCGCCAGGGACCGGGCACAAAGCATTCACCCGTGCTGTCGTCGTAGACGCTGAGCCCCAGTGCGACGGCCGCATCCACGAGCCGGGGGTAGAAAACCCCCAGATCGTGGATGTCCACGGCCAGCACGGCGTCGTTGGGCAAGTCCTTGGGTGAACCCAAGTCCCAGTCGTCACCGTACTGCGGGAAAGCGGCTTTCATGCGCTGGGCCAGCTCGACGAATTTCGGATTCAGCGCAGCCCGCTGGTCCCACATGCGCTCAAACACCGCCTGCGCTTGCGCCAGGCTCGTCGGGGTGGGCTGGTCCCAGATGTGGATGACGTAACTCAATATCGGCTCCTGAAGCGCTGCACACCACCGGTCGGCCCTCAGGGCCTGCCACGGCCACGGCCAGGTAATTCAACCGCAGGCGGGCCCAGTATGCACAGGCCGCGGGCGCTTGTGTCTTGGCGACGGCGTCCGTTGAAAGCGCCCCGGCCTTTCGGGGGGAAACACCACAGATCGCGCCAAATTCACCGTTGTCACCCCACATTCGCCCATCAACGGCAAGGCACTCTATGATTCTTACAAATATTCACATCCAGACTGGAGCAGGCCATGGCCCTTACCTCGCAGGAGCAGCACACTCTCATCAAACTCATCATCGGCATGTTGGGCATCGCGCCGGGCTATACCTACCTGGGGGTGGTGAGCAAGGTCTATGAAGACCTGGGACGCACCCGGCCGGGTACCGCCGACGAACTGGGCAAGCTGCCGCAGTTCCTGGAAATGTACCCGGCCGACATGAGCGCCACCGCGTTCGCGACAAAGTTCCTGGGCACCCTGGGCTTGCAGAACGACGCCGTCGCCCAGGACTTCGTGACGCAAAAGTTCAAGGCAGGCCTGCCGCCCGGGCAGATCATCCTGGATGTCATCTACGCGCTCAACGACTCCACGGTGCTCCCGTACACCGCGGCCCACGCCCTGCTCGAGAACAAGGCCGCAGTGGCCTACTACCACTCCCAAATCCTGGGGCGCACCGAGACCGACTTCAAACAGCTGGCCCAGGTGCTCAACGGCGTGACGAGCGACCCCGCCTCGGTGGAGGCAGCCAAGGCGGTGCTCACCGCGCCCCCACCGGCGCCCGAGCCACCGGCCGCACCACCGCCGCCTCCTCCCCCACCTCCACCGCCCGACTTCACCCTGACCGCCGGCGCGGACACGCCCGCCGCCGGCGCTGGGAACGACACCATCGACGCCCCCGTGGGAACGCTGAACAGCGCCGACGTGATTGACGGCCAGGGAGGCAACGACACGCTCACCGCCACTGTCGGAAGCGGCTCATCCGCCCCCACCATCAACAACGTCGAGCGCATCAACATCACGGTGAACGGCGGCTACTCGCTCAGCGCCAGCAATGTGACCGGCCCGACAGAGCTGCACATCCAGGGTGCCAGCACCTTCACCCTCTCAGGCACCATCGGGAACGGTGGCTCCTGGGTGGTCGACGGCTCGGCGCTCACGGGCAACCTGGTCATTTCGGGCAATCCGGTCACGGCCATCAACATCAAGGGTGGCTCGGCCGGTGACGAACTCAAGGGCGGTAGCGGCAACGACACGCTCAGCGGCGGCGGTGGCAATGACACGCTGACTGGCGGTGGCGGCAACGACAGCCTGACGGGCGGCAGCGGCGAGGATACGCTGTACGGTCGCACCGGCGACGATACGCTCAGCGGTGGCGACGGCAACGACACCATCGAGCTGGGCGTGCATTACATGAACGACGCCTCGGGCGCCGACTCCATCACCACCGGGACAGGCAGCGATGTGGTGCGCTTCACGGGCAATGTGGCCGCAGGCACCGGCGCGGCCACCGGCTACGCGGCGTTTGCCCATGTCACCGATTTCGCGGTGGCGTCCGACCGGCTGGCCTTCAGCGCGGCCGATGTCAACTTTTCCCTCAGGACCGCCGACGGCACGGCCACCACCGCCACCGGCCTGGCCAAGGGAGCGGCAGCGCAAGGGCTGACCGCAAGCGATGCAGTGGTGGTGCAGACCGTGGCACAGAACGCGGTGGCGACCGCCGGCATCGGCGCTGTCTCGTTCATCAAGCTGACCACGGCCGTGGCCTTCACCACGGACGTCAAGGGCACCTTTGCTGCGGCCCTGGGGTCCGCCACCCTCACCGGCATGGCGGCCAACGGCAACTACCTGGTTTCGCTGTACGACACCACGGCGCAGCGCATGGTCGTGGGGGTGGTGAACATGGGCGGCAACGCCGATGCCGACACCACCCTGGCCAGCGATGACTTCGTCAATGCCGACATCGCCATCGTGGGGGTGGTGACGATGACCGCAGGCGACTACGCGGCCTTCGGCGCAGGGCAGCTCGCAGCGGCGTTCTGATGATCCAGGCGGGGCCGTGCAGCAGGCCCGCCCCGGGGACTGCTGAGCGCCGGGGTCGCTGCGCACCGGCTGGGCCACCACTGCGCGGCCGGGTCGGCTCCGCTGCCGCCGTTCGCCCAGCGTATCGCCGCTGCGCGCGCTACTTCACTTGGCGCACCCAGTGCGTCAGGCGCCCCAGGCTCGTCCACGCGCCGCCCGTTTCGGGGCCAACATAGAACACATGGGGTGTGCCGTTGGTCGAGACCGCCAAGGAGCGCCCGCCCGGGTACAGGCGCTGGTAGTAGCCCTCCTGGATGTTGAACGAGGAGTCCAGCCCCCACTGGAGCGCGCCGGTCAGCGAGACCTCGGCCCAGTCGAGCACGCGATCGGCGTCGCGGCGCACGTCAAAGCCCTTGACCTCGTGCGGCGTGATGCCCGCCGTGTAGGGCACGCAGGGGCCGATGTTGAAGCGCGGCGAGTTGTCGCGGTAGTTGAAGTACAGGGCCAGGTGTACGTTGCACAGGCCCGCGCCGCCCAGTTGGCCGTTGGCGTTGGAGCCCCAGCACTGCAGGTAGCCGCCCTCGAGCATGGCGCAGGCATGCGTGCCGCCGGCGCTGACCAGCACGGCGTCTTCGATGCCCACGGCCTGGCCCTGCCACCAGGGGTTCTTGTCATTGCCGGCGCCCAGCAGGGCCTGTGCGCCCCAGCAGCGCACCCGGCGCGTGGACTGCACGGCGCAGCTGACGCCTGCGCCCACGCTGATGGACAGTGCGGCGGCTACCGCGCCAGGTTCGGGCGGCGGCAGCAGCAGCCCCGTGGCATCCACAGGCACCGTCGTCACGAAGCTCGGCGACGCCGGCCTGCCATCGAGCTGGCCCGATTCGTTGCGGCCCCAGCAGGCCACCCCGCCCGCCCTGCGCAGCACGCAGGCATGCCCTTCGTGGGCCGCCATGTCCAGCGCATCGCCAAGGCCTGGCACGGCCCGGGGCTGGCCGGGGTCGGCCGCCGCTGCGGCCAGCCAGTCGGCCGTGCCCACGCAGGCCACCTGGCCCGTGGCGCCGGCCAGGGCACAGGTGGCGTCACCACCGGCCACCAGCCGGGATACGGCGGGGCTGGATAGCGCGGCCACCGGGGTGGCATGCGGCCCGGGCAGCAACAGAGCCGGGCCCGCGGCCGTAGCAGCCACCCCCCGTTGCCCGCGCGAGCCATCGCCCCAGCAATAGACATCGCCGGCCACGGTAAGCGCGCAGGCGTGGCTGCTGCCTGCCGCCAACTGCAGGGCCGGCGGCAGGCCCTGCACGGGCTGCGCGCTGGTGCCGCCGGTAATGCGCCCCCAGCAATGCACCGACCGGTCGCCGAGCAAGGCACAGCTGAACCCACGCCCGGCCTGGATGGCCGACACCGCCAGCGCAGGCAGGCCCTGCACGGCGACCGGGCCATCGCGGTCGGTGCGGCTGCCGTCGCCCAGCTCACCGGCCGCATTGCTGCCCCAGCACAGGGCCACGTCGGCGCGGTTGATGCCGCAGGTGTGCGAGTGCCCGGCACTCACGGTGGTGGCCAGGGCCGGGGCGGCGGCAGCGCTGCACAGCCACCAGGCCAGCAGGACAAGCGTGCGCAGGAGGTGGGTGGGCAACAGGTGCATGCGTGGGAGGTGTGGTTGCACGAAGGGGGCTGCCTTTCCAAGGGTGAACTCCATGGCGACAAGGAGCGTGCAACCTATGCACTCTGCCTTCGTGCCGCAGGGGTGGGGCCCATCATGCCCCGCCCACCGGCAGCTGCCCTTGCGCGAGCAATTCGCGGGTGCGCTGCAGGGTCGAGAGCAGCGCGCTGCGGTAGCCCTTGTCGCCGTCCATCCAGGCCTGCTCGGCTTGCTCCTCGGGTCCACCGGGCTGCTTGCCGCGCAGGCCGAGGTAGCCGTAAAAGCGCAGCTGCAGTTGCCCGTGTTCGTCCTCGAACAGCTCATTGATGATAGCGCCTTCGCGCGGGCCGCTGGCCTGGAAGAAGGTGACCTTGGTCTGCGGCTCGAAGGCGATGATCTCGCGCAGCGCCTGCCCTGCGAT
The DNA here is from genome assembly GCF_979253235.1 of Acidovorax sp. AC410. Lineage (NCBI taxonomy): Bacteria > Pseudomonadati > Pseudomonadota > Betaproteobacteria > Burkholderiales > Comamonadaceae > Acidovorax > Acidovorax sp. AC410. The sequence goes on along the minus strand of NZ_CEEDCG010000001.1, from coordinate 4,808,448 downwards.
GGTGGCCTCGCGCACGATGTGGGTGCCGCTGTCCTGCACCACCTCGCAATGGGTGCACAGATTGGGTGGCAGAAACAGCCGTGCGTCGCGGGCCTTGAGCACCAGGCCCGCCCAGGCCTGGGCACGGGTGAGCGGCACCTGGCCGGCAGGGTTGACGGGGACGGTGGCGGTGGAATAGATCACGGTGTTTCCTTTGGGTGTTGCTTGCTAGAAGAGGTCGCTGCGCGGCGCTCAGGCAGCGTTGGCAATGGCGCGCACAAAGTCGCGGTACGAATGCAGCGGGCGGCCCAGCAGCTGCACCAGGCGCTGCACGTCGCCCGCCTCGGGCACCATGCCGTCGGTGATGAAGCGCTCGGCCATCAGGCGCATGTCGTAGGCCATCCAGTGCGGCATGGCGTTGCGCAGGTTGGTCTCGAAGCCGGCGGTGTCGTCACCGCCATAGGCCACAGTGCGGCCCAGCGCGGCGGACCAGAGGGCGGCTACCGCCTCGCCGGTCAGCGTGTCGGGGCCCACCAGGTTGATGCGCGCCAGCGGCAGCGGTTCGCTCGCACGCTCGCGGCGCAGCAGCTCGATGGCGGCGACCTCGGCGATGTCGCGCACGTCCACCATGGCCAGGCCCTTGCTGCCGATGGGCATGGGGTAGACACCGTAATTGCGCACGACATCCTGAATGCTGTGGTCGTTGTCCATGAAGTACGCCGGCCGCAGGATGGTGGCGCCAAAGCCCATCTGCTCCAGCATGCGCTCTACCCCGAACTTGCCCGCAAAGTGCGGCACGTTGAGGTAGCGGTCGCTGTGGATCACCGACAGGTAGACCACGCGCTTGATGCCTGCCTCGCGCGCCAGGTTCAGCGCCAGCAGCGCCTGCGTGAACTCGTCGGGCACCACCGCATTGAGCAGGAAGAGTGTGGACACGCCGTCGAAGGCGCGCCGCAGGGCGTCGACGTCGAGCAGGTCGCCCTGCACGGTCTGCACGCCTGCCGGCAGCTTGGCAGTGGCGGGGTCGCGCACCAATGCACGCAGTTGGGCGCGCACATCGGCGCCGCGGTTCACGAGTTGGTTGACGACCTGGCGACCTACGTTGCCCGTGGCGCCGGTGATGAGGATGGTCATGGAAATGCTCCGTTGCGTGTTGAAGGAGCCCTGATCTTCTTTGTTCCGCCTGATGTCCGATAGACGTTATATTTAGACTTTGCGTCTCACTGGTGGAACACATGGACCTGCTGGCATTGGCCGACTTCACGCTGGTGGCCCGGCACGGCGGCTTTGGCCGCGCGGCGCGCGAATCGGGCCGGCCCAAGGCCACCCTGTCGCGCCGCGTGGCCGACCTGGAAAGCGGCCTGAACCTGCGCCTGTTCGAGCGCGGGCCGCGCGCGCTCAAGCTCACCGAAGAGGGGCGCGCGCTGTACGAGAAGACCTCGGTGCTGCTCGCCCAGCTCGACGAGAGCACCACCGCCATCGCCAGCGGCGGCGACGCCCCGCGCGGGCGGCTGCGGGTGAGCGCGCCCCTGCTTTTTTCGCAGGCCGCCATGGGCAGGCTGGCCGCCCGCTTTGCCCTGCAGCACCGCCAAGTGCGGCTGGAGGTCACGACCGAAGACCGGCCGGTGGACATGGTGGAAGAAGGCTACGACCTGGTGATCCGCGTCAACCCCGACCCGGACGAACGCCTGGTCGGCCGCATCTTCATGCGCGACCGCATCGTGGTCGTCGCCAGCCCCGAGCTCGGCCGGCCATCGGGCGCCACCCCTGCCCCGGCCGTGCTGCGTGGGGGCGCAGGCGCAGACGCCGCCGCCCCCGCCACCACCTGGGACCTGACCGACGCCAAGGGCAAGCCCCGGCGCCTGGCGGTGCAACCCGTGCTGCACCTGTCCTCGCTGTTCATGGTGCGCGATGCCGTGCGCGCCCAGGTGGGGGCCGCACGCCTGCCCCTGTCGCTGGTGCTGCACGACCTGGCGGACGGCACCCTGGTGCAGTGGGGCGATGTACCGGGCCCGGAGATCGCGCTGTGGGCGCTCTACCCCTCGCGCCGCCTGCTCAGTCCGCGCGTATCGGCCTTTCTGGACCTGTTGAAGGAGGCGTTTCCGCAAGGCACGCCGCAGGAGCTCGCGGCGTACATCGCGTGAGGTGGCGTGGCTGGGCTTGCAAAGACCAGCGTGCCAGCGGCTGCAGGCTATGCCGCGTGGGCCCGCAGCCAGGCCACCATGTCGGCAGTCACCTCGTCGCGGTTCGTCTCATTGAGGATTTCGTGGCGCGCTGCCGGGTACAGCTTGACGGTCACATCGGCCATGCCTGCGTCACGGTAACGCTGCCCCAGCAGCTCAATGAGCGCACCGCCACCGGCCAGCGGATCGGCGTCGCCAGAGGCAATCAGGATGGGCAGGTCACTGCGGATGCCCGCCAGCAGCGCCGGGTCCGCCAGCCGGGACGCGGGTGCGAACAGCGAGGGGATCACATCGCCCGGTACCTCCCACCCGCACCAGGGGTCGGCCACATAGGCATCGACCTCCGCCTCGTCCCGCGAAAGCCATTCGTACCCGGTACGGTGCTCAAAGCCTGCATTGAATGCCGCGAGCCCCGCCGGCGCATCGGCGGGCGCATTGGCCATGGCAGCGGCGAGCGCGTCGAGTGCGGTGGAGCCGGAGAGAATGACACCGGCCCACGTCGATGCGTAGTCCAGGATCGCCGCTTGCGCTGCAAACGAACCCATCGAATGGGCCAACAGAAACACCGGAAGGCCGCCATGCTGCGCACGCAGTGCCGATCCATACTGGGCCACATCGGCAATCAGCCCGCTGAAACCAGCGCTGCCGAAATCGCCCAGCCGATCACCGCCGGTACGCCCGTGTCCACGATGATCGACCGCGTGGACCACAAACCCCGCGGCATTGAGCTGCCTGGCAAAACGGTCATAGCGCTCACCATGCTCGGCAAGTCCGTGGGCAATCTGCACCACACCGATGGGGCGTCCAGCAATGTCGGCCCAGGTGTAGGTCGCGACCTTGGTGCCATCTGCTTTGGAGAGAAATGAAGAGGTCGAAGTGCTCATCGCTTCATTCTGACACGGCGGTGGTGGAGGGACCTTGGGGGGTGCTTGGGGGGTGATGGGCAGGAGCCCGTCTCTAGTGTCCCGAGTTGGAAATTCGTTGAATAAATCTACCGACAATCCCCGCCATGCGTCGTTGCAAATGCTCGCCATGCGCTCGGCATGTCTGCGCTTTGCGCCTAGCTTGGCAGCGATTTCGGCAGATTTCTTTCTTCAACGAACTTCCAACTCAGGACACTAGCGCTGCACCCTGGCGCACACCGCTTTCGTGCCGCTGGGGTTGGCCAGGGTGGCGCCCTCGAAATAACACGCCGCCTGCGTAGTGCGGATTTCGAAGGCGGCCTGGGCATCCACCAGCTGCCGCAGGGTCAGCTCGCCATGGAGCGGCCGGGAGGCGCCCCACAGAGGGCAGGGTTCGCCCTCCAAGGCCCACCAGCGCAAGGGCGCATCGCCGGTGACGGTGAAGCCGCTGCACCATTCAAAGCCCACCCGCCGGGCCGGGCTGCCGGACCCTTCGTAGAACGATGCGAGCAGGCCGTCGCCCTGCAGGTTCACCTCCACGGACACGGGGCAGTCGGCGCTTTGGGGGCCGATGCAGGCCAGGCGGAATTGGCCACGCGCCAGCGGGGGCGCGGTGCATGCCGCGTCGAAGCCCCCGCCGCACAGGCTTTGCACCTGCCGGGTGGAGAACACGATGCCAGCCTGTGCCAGCTGCCGTTTGGTGAACTCGCCGCCGAGCACGCGAAAGGAGGCCGTGGGCTCGCAGATGCCCCATGCGGGGTGCAACCAGCGGTAGGGGCTCTCCACGCCCATGCCCTTGCACCAGAAGACCTCTTCGCGTTGCAGTGTTCCATCGGCCTGGCGCTGGTGGTAGGAGGCAACGAAGGTCTCGCGTTCCAGGCGTACGTCCACGGCCACGGGGCAGTCGTCCGACTCGGGGCCGATGCAGGCGATGGTGATGTCGGCCGCCGCAGCGATCACGGGGGCGCACAGCGCCAGGGCGAACAACAGGAGCCAGCGCTTCACGGCACGGCCCCCAGCCGCGCCCGCGTGCGCAACTGGCCCTTCTTGCCGTCAACGGTGTAGAACAGGGCACGGCGAAGGTCGAGGCGGTTCATGGCGGTGCAGAGGGCATAGGGTGCAAGGGGCAAGGAGAAAGGCCCTGTCACTGTGCCACAGCCCACGCGGCATGTGGCTGCATCCCCCAATTGGGTGCCCCGCCCTATCGTGTGACGCGTGGCACAGACAGTGCGCCGCTTTGCGCCAAAGATCGGCGCAGCCCCATCCTTGCATGCGCTGCATGCGCTGCCCTGCGCAAGATGGATTGTCTTTTTTATCTTTGGAGCCGAGAGGATTTCGACCATGCCCGTGACCACCAACGCCCCTTCGTCCGCACCGCACCGCCACCACCCAGGCCGCCGCCGCGCGCCCGTGGCCCGCATCACCCTGGCGGCGCTGCCGCTGCTGCTGCTGGCGGCTTGTGGGGGCGGGGGTAGCGGCGATGGCGATGGCGGCCCGGTCGAGCCGCCCGGCACCGGCCTGATGGTGGGGGGCACGGTCAGCGGCCTGGGCGAGGGGCGCAGCCTGGTGCTGCGCAACTACCGCGCGGACAACCTGACCGTGACCGCCAATGGCCGGTTCGTGCTGGGCCGCCGCTTTTCCGCCTACGAGGGGTACCAGATCAACATTGCTTCGCAGCCGGACGGACAGCGTTGCAAGGTGACACAAAACTCCATTACCGCAGGCACGACGCATGTGACCGACGTGGCCGTGAACTGCGAGAACCTGCCCGCCGGCACCCACAACCTGGTGGCCCAGGTCACGGGCCTGGTGCCCGGCAGTCCGCTGGTGCTGCAGAACAACCAGGGCGATGACCTGCGGGTCACGATCGATGACCAGTACCTGTTCAACACGCCGCTGGCGGGCGGCGCAGCCTATGCGGTGCAGGTGCAATCGCAACCGGCTGGCCAGACCTGCACCGTGACCAACGCCAGCGGCACGGTGGGCAACACCGATGTGCGCTCGGTGCAGGTGGCGTGTGGCGGTGAGCCCCTGGCGTTCCCCGAAGGGGCCTGGGTCGGCGACCGCTGCGGCCCCGGCGCCAGCAACCCGAGCTCGCGCAGCCACCTGAACATTTCGCGCACGGGCGAGGGGCGCGCCACCTTCAGCCAGGGCCGGGTGTTCTTCGACAACAACCCCTTCTGCTCAGGCTCCGGCAGGGTCGCCTATGACGACAACCTGCAGGGCACCCTGGTCGTCGACCGCCAGGAAACCCGGGGCAGCCTCACCGCCTTCTGGGGCCAGCAAGCCCTGCGCTCCGGCAGCCAGCAGCGCGTGGTATGGGCGCGCAAGGGCCCCTACCTGTGCCTGCTGCCGATGGCCACGGCAACGGTGATCTACCCCAACCCAACCACCGAGTACACCACGCTCGACGGCGTGGAAAAGGACGCGGACGAGGCCATCCGCATCAGCGCCTGCCATCGGGTGTCGCGCTTCTGATGCAGGGGCGGCCGGTGTCACAGATCTCCATCCCGAAGTGACCCACCGGCCCCGCAGGAGCCGGGTCACCCAAAGGGTGTCGCCCGCACCAACGCCGCGTGCGCGGCAGCAACTTGAGCGGCTCCGGCAAGGCGCTGCCGCTGCTGCAGGCCATCGCGATCACGCTGGAGGTGCAGGCGACACAAGCTCTTGCGAAATAGCGCTTTGGACCATGTACCACAGCTGCTACCCTGCGATGCGCTGAACACCATAGAAAGCAAGCACACACGGATGGGAAAGAAAAAACAAGCGACTCCCAGTCTGGTAGTGCCTGCTTGCCCCGACCTCTGGTCCGCCAGCAGCCAACAGTCGTACGCCTACCAGTTGCCGCTCCACCACGCGTACAGTGACCGCCACTACACCTGCCAGCACTGCAAGCAGGCGACGGTGTTCACCGCGCTGCAACAGCGCGAGGCCTACGAGGTGCGCAAGGCCTACATATGGCAAGACCGGGTGCTGTGTGCCGAGTGCTTCGCCACCCGCATGCAGATCGAAGCCGGGCTGCGAGCTTGCGCGCACCGCTGGCAGACCGACAGGGTCGCATGCCAGGCCGACACCCCGTTCCTTCGGTGCTGGCACGGCCTGCTGCAGCAGCATGTGGACTACGGCGGCAGCCTAGACGAGGGCAACACGCACATGCTGGAGGCCCTGCTGCGGGGGCGCGAGGACTGATGGCTCATGGCTCTCTCTGCGCGCCGGGGAGGCATCCGTTGAACAGGTTTCTGCGTTGCATCACCTATGCGATGGCGTGGAGCGGCCCCGGCTGCTTCGTGTACACCCAGCACTGGTTCGACAAGACCATTCGAGGTGGGACCGCCATGCCGGATGCGGCCCACACCGTGCTTGTAACCAACCACGATGGTCTCTACCGCTACATCACCGCCGCGCAGCACGCCCACTACGAACGGCTCATCTGGGCCACCGCCGTGCTGATGGTGGTGTTTTTTGCCGCGTGCTATTGGGAGAAGCTGCGTCGCGACAACCTACGGCAACGCTGATGCGCCGCCGCGGTGGCCAGGACAGGCGCGTACACTCCGCCGCCATAGGCGATGGACTGCGCGTATTTCGGCTCTCCTGGACATCCCGTTCGGCACTGTGGACACCGAGTTCGGCACCGCGAGCAGAGGGCACCAAGAGGCCGGCCAAGCCATTGCTGAGTCCAGTTGGGGCGATGGGCTAGACTTTCCGCTCTCGTCCGGGGCTGTGTGAAAACGTCGATAGACGACTTTTGCGGGGGTACTTCAACCCTTGCGCGCATCCAGCTCGTGCGTTGTAGGCCGATCTGAGCGGTCGATTTCTGGGCGGGCCTTCAAACCGACGGTCCAACACGCGTTTTCACACAGCCTCGGCCCAAAGCAGCCTTCCAAACAGACCGGCAAAATTCGCAGTTGTCTGCCTCCAGGTTAAGCGTTCACTGGTCGTAGCACCGTGGGCCTTGGGGGAGCATCATGCAAAACGCCAGCGGTCGGTAAACACCAAACTGAATTATTCCCTCAGCAAGCTGTCGCATTGTGTATTCACCATCGATGACACGAAAGCTGCCCGTTTCGTTGCACGATTTTGAAGACCAGTAGCCTTTGGCAATGTAGGAGTTGGGTCCGCACCAGCCGAGGGTTGTCGATGTGTAGGTGGTGTGGTCCCGCATCCCGCTAACGACCGTAGCTGTCAGACTCTCTCTCTCCAAGGTCACATCGACTGCCACGGGGCAGTCGGCGGCCTCAGGCCCTATGCACGCAATCTTGATGGTGCCAGCGGTAGCAAACATCGGCAGCGACAGCACTGCGAGAAGAATCAGGTTTTTCATACTCACCTCGTGACAACTTCATGGGAAACCCTGCAGCGACATGGAGGCAGCACCGCGGACGCCTGCTTATCCATCGTATCAGCGGCATCCGGTCTTGCCGGGCGAAACCGGACAGCCTGTTGCGCCAAGGCTGTCACCGCCTGCAAACCGGTTTTCCGGCAGTCTCGCCGGTGCCCGCACCTTCCAGTTTGCATACCGCTTCGATCTTGCGGGTGGTGAATTGAATTGAACCTTGCGCGAGTTGGCGCATGGAGAGTTCGCCATTGACTGTCCTGAAACTCCCTGAAAGGACGCAGTTCTGGCCGATGGGGACCCAGCCACTGGGCTGGCCGCCGGCGGTGCTGTTGCCGCACCATTCGAATTCGGTCCATCGGCCAGTGCCGTCTGCGTTGAGTTGGCGAAATCCCGCGATCAGTCTCTCTTTGTCGAGCGTCGCATCAACCACCACAGGGCAGTCGTCCCCCATGCCGGTGATGCACGCCACCGTCACCTTGTCCGCTCGGGCGGGGAACAGAGGCATGGTGGTACACCCTGGCGGCCGGCCAATGGCGCTGCAATAAACCTGACTTCTCCGGGTCTCGAACACCAGCGAGGCTTGCGCCATTTGCCGCTTGGTCAGTTCGCCGTTGACGGGTCGGGATCTCCCGGTCAAGGCGCAGGTGGTGGTGCTGGATGCATCTAGCCACTGCAGTGGCGCATTGCCCATCAGCGTGAAAGGAGTGCACCACAAAAAGGCCACGCGCCCCACCGAGCCATCGCCGTGGCGCTGGCCGTCGAACGAGGCGAAGAGGGCCTCCATGTCCGGGTTCAGGCTCACCGCCATGGGGCAATCGTCCGACTCCGGGCCAATGCAGGAAATGTCCAACTCGGCAGCGCCTGCGATCAAGGGGGCACACAGCGCGAGGGCGGTCAGTACGCGGTTCACTCCAGTTCCAATCATTTGCGAAATCTGTGAGTGACCGCTCCTGGCCAAGGCTGTGTGAAAACGTCGATAGACGACTTTTGCAGGGGTACTTCAAGCCTTGTTCGCGTCAAGATCGTGCGTTGTAGGTCGATCTGAGCGGTCGATTTCTTGCTGAGTCGTCAAGCCGAGGGCAAAACGCGCGTTTTCACACAGCCTCGACCGATAGCGAAAGTCTGGCTGTTCGCGCCAGTGCCCTGCACTACCCAAGAGCCGACCCGGGGAAGCCGAACAGTTGCCCATCGTCAGCGCAGCGACCTGGGAATGTCCACGAGAGCCGATCTGTGTGGCCAGTTCCCGCCCGCCGTTCCCTCTGTCCAATCCCATGCGCCCCCACTGTCCAGCAGCGACCAAAATACGCTCACTGCGCGCCTCAGGGTGGCGAGACCACCGTATGCGCTTCCCGCATCTGCCCGGTGTCCACCATCTCGGCGAACGACCGGCCCCAGCCGATGTAGATCTTGGCGCCGATGAAGCCGCGCACGTCCAGGCCCGGGTACTCGATGCGCTGCGGGCTGCCCGATGCGGCGCGGTTGGCTGGCGCATCGCAGGCGCCCGGGCACTGGAAGGTCACGAAGCCGTTCCCGCCCAGAAACATCAGCTGGCTATTGTGCAACACCGCAAGCCACAGTTGCTGCCCGGGGATGGCAGGGACGTTGCTCACGTCGATCACCATGCGGGTGTCGATCAGCGGGCCTTGCAGGCTGGCCGCGATCACCACTTCCGGTGCAGGTACCACAGCCCCGGGGCCGATGACCACGCTGGACGTGCCCTGCTGCGTGTAGCTGCGCAAGGTCATGTAGGCGTTGTTGTTGGCGTCCCTGGCGAGCTCTCCGACCAGGAACTCCCCATTGGCCCCCACCGTCATCGAGCGCACGCTGCACAAGACGCCCGACGGTTGAACGGGGACGGTGTCGCAGTCGTTCGGGGAACGGACCAGGGTCGTGACGCTGCCATCGGCATCGATACGGCGGATGGACTGGCGGCTCAGGAAGGTCGTCACCCAGTCCCTGCGATCCAACACGAACAGGCGGTCCTGCCGGTCGAACGCCATGTCCACCAGGTCGCCAAACCTGGCCACGCTGGCCGCTCCGTCGGCCTCGCCTTCGGTTTCGGTGTCGGCCCCTTCGGTGCCAGACACCACAGTGGCCTGGCCGTCTGCGGCGTACTTGCGGATCACATGGTCATTGGAATCTGCCGAATAGAGGGTGCCTGCAGAATCGATCGCCAGGATCACACTGGCGAAGGTGCGGTCGGGGTAAAAGGCAAAAACCTGCGAGGAGTATTTGCTGGTTGCGCTGACGAAGGTGCTCACCACACCGTCGGCTGTGATCTTGCGGATCCGGCCGGACACGGGCGGGCCGTTGGGGGTCGCGCGGGGGGTGGACTGCGCCACATAGACCGTGCCTGCCTTGTCCACGACGATGCTGCTGGGGCTGCACAGGGTGGCGGCCTGGCCCACGCCGTCCTGCGTGCCGCACACCCCTGGCTGGCCCGCCAGGGTGGTGACATCCCCTGCGGGGCTGATCTTGCGCACCACCTGGTTCCCGTTGTCTGCCACGTAGATGTTGCCTGCGGCGTCCACCGCCACTGCAGACGGCAGGGCGAACTTCGCGGCAGGGCCATTGCCATCCGCGTAATGAAGCGAGTAGACACTGGGCGCCAGGGTACCTGCCACCGTGGTGACCTGCCGGTAGTCGGCGCTGAGCCTGCGGATGAGGTTGTTGCCGCTGTCTGCAATCACGACTTCACCGGATGGGGCCAAGGCCAGTCCCTTCCAATTGGAGTTGATGCGCGCGACGTCGGCGGGGCCGTCCAGGCCGGGCGTGATGGTGTCCGCAAAGGCGCCCCCGTGGGCGGCAAGCATGGTGGCCGCGAGGGTGGCCAGCAGGCCTGTGCGTCGCAGTCGGGTGGGGGGTACGGTGTATGGCATGGAGCTCCCTCAAAAATGGATGGCGTTTTTGTACGAGACCCCCACTTTATGGTTCGACGCCTGCAAGTGCCGTAACGATTTGTGGTGGCCAGGCTTGCGTTGGCACAAGCGCCATTCCAACAGGGAGTGCTGCGCGCGTCTGTGACAGAGCGCACAGGCAAATACGCGCATCCAGCGCGCGCACCAGTCCACTGAAGCCGAGAAAAACAAAGCCCGCTTGCGCGGGCTTTTTTCATCTACCGTATGGTGTGGACGAGCTGGTAGCGCTTGCTGGCCATCATCTCGTACAGCGTGCTGCTTTGCTTGTCACTCTTCAGTCCGTAACCGACATACAGCGTGGAGCCCCGCAAGGCGCGCAGATCCTGGTTCGAGATCAGCACGGTGGTCCTGTTCTCCAGCCCGTGGATCCAGGGTTGGGGAATGCCGAACGGTGTAAGGGGTGCAAAACCGTACCCGTTGTAGCTGAATCCCGATGAATCCGGCCCAAAGACCATGAGATAGACGTCGCCCTCTACGCCACTGGCCAGGTGTTCGCTACTGATCTGCACCCGCACCGTGAGCGTCTGGAGCTCCATCGGCCCCGTCACGGTCATCTCGCCCAACTGTGGCGGCGCGGTGCCGTCGAACACCACGGGCGTTGGCTTGACCGGCGTGGCCCCGGCAGCCCCGGTGCCCAACTGCCCCACGCTGTTGCTGCCCCAGGCCATCAGGGTGCCCTCCAAGGTCAGGGCCAGGGTGTGCTGGTTGGCCGCCGCGATCTGGGCATAACCGCTGCCGACCAGTTGCGGGCTTTCTGCATCGCCGGTGGACGCCGTGCCCAGCTGGCCGCTGGCGTTGGAGCCCCAGGCCCACACCGAGCCATCGGTCTTGAGCGCCACCGTGTGGGCCGCACCCTTGGCCACCTGGCGGTAGCCGCTGCCCAGCGATGCGGGCGGCTCATCGCCCTTCCACTGCCACAGGGTTCCATCCTTCTTCACCCCCGCAGCGGTGACTGCGTTGAGCGTGACCTGTTCGAAGTTGCTGTCCACCGGGCCGGCGCTGCCATAGCCGGTGCGCCAGGTGTTGAGGAAATGGTTGGTTGCCACAAAGCGCAGGGCGCCGCCATCGAGCACCAGCAGTGCGTTGTAGGGGCCGGTGACCAGCTGTTGGGTGCCCGCGGGCAACGGGTCCAGCAGCGCATTGCTGTCGCCGCCACCTTCGGCCACGCTGTAGACGCTTTTGGCATCGCCCCAGAACCAGACCGAGCCGTCGGCCTTCTGGGCGGTGTCCGACGTCAACAGCTTGGCAAAGCCCGTGCCGATCTGCACCGGCGAGGTCTCGTAGAACACCTTGCTCTTCAACAGGGCGTGGCCCCACATCCACAGGCTGCCATCGGCCTTGAGCGCCACCATGTAGCGGCTGCCCACCGCCACCTGGGTGAAGCCGGCGCCGATCTGCACCGGCTTGCCCGCATCGACGGAGGTGCCGTTGCCCAGTTGCCCGTTCATGTTGTTGCCCCAGGTCCACAGCGTTCCATCGCTCAGGACGGCGGCCGAGTTGGACGAACCGGTTGCGAACTTCACGACCGTTGCGGCGTGGGCACCGAGCGCGGCAGCGAACAGGGTGCACACGATTCCCAGTTTCGCCGCCAGTTGGCGGGGTACAGCGGTCTGCAGCGCCTGCAAGGGATGGGCCAACAGGTCCAGGAAATTCATGGGGATCCGCCTTTCAAAACAAAAAGGAATGAAGGGAAAAATGACTGAATCAAAGAAGGAAGCACGCACCCCGGATTCGGCCTTACCGGCGCGCTGCGCAGTATGGGGTGGAGAACGCGGGTTGACCCTCCCCCGGACAGGTAGGGCTTCGGGTTGTCAGTTGCACCGCCTGGGTGCGAATGGTTCTTGGCGACACGCCTGTGGCGCCTTGCACCGCCCCTTCACTCCAGGAACAGTTCCGCAAGCATCGAGCGCAGCCATCGGTTCCCGGGATCGTGGTGGAAGCGCTCGTGCCAGTGCTGCTTGATGGCAAAGGTCGGCAACGGGAACGAGGTCTGCACAAGGCGCACCGCCGCAATCCGTGCCAGGGTCTGGGCGACGCGTGCGGGCACCGTGGCGACCAGGTCGGTCTGCGCCAACAGGTTGCCCAGGCCCGGCAGCGTGTGCAGGGTCAGCACCACATCGCGCTGCATCTTGAGGCGCTTGAGCTCCTGCTCCAGCAAGCCATGCCCCGTGCCCGGTGCAATGATGGCCACGTGGCGTTCCCGCCGGTAGAGCGGCCGGGTGACCCGCGAGGCCAGGCGCGGGTGCGCTTTTCTCACCACGCAGGCAAACCCTTCCTCGAAGAGCTTTTGCTGGTAGAAGCCCGCATCGAGTTCGGGCATGTAGCCCACGGCCAGATCGGTATCGCCGGATTCCAGGCGGGCCGCCGTTTCGGGGGCGATCCGCAGCACCTCGATCTGGATGCCCGGGGCCACTGTCTCGACCTTCTTGACCAGTCGCGGCAGAAACTCCAGATGGCTGACGTCGGTCATGCTGATGCGAAAGTGCCGCTTCGAGGTCAGCGGGTCAAAGACCACCTGCTGCTTGGTGGCGCTGCGCAGCAGTTCCAGCGCTTGCCGCAGGGGCACGAGCAGATCGGCCGCATGCGGCGTGGGCACCATGCCCTGCGCAGTTCGCACGAACAACGCGTCGTTGAACTGCCGCCGCAGCCGCGCCAGGGCCAGGCTCACCGACGTCTGGGGAATGTCCAGGTTTTCCGCCGCGCGCGACACGCTGCGCGTCTTGTAGACCTCATCGAACACGGAGAGCAGCCGCATGTCCATTATTTCAAATCCTGCTGAGAGCTATGCCGCGCATTAAATAGACGCAATGTTGCTCTCCCCCTAAAGTTTGCGCAATCCCCGTACCGCATTCGGGGGACACAGAAGGAGACAACAACCATGGCATCCGACACGCGGTCCATTTTTTTCACCGCATTCCCATCCATACGCGCTGCCGCACTGGCATGCCTCTGCCTGGCCGGCCTGCCGGCCTGGAGCCAGGAGTGGCCGCAAGGCCCCGTCAGGCTCGTGGTGCCCTTCGATGCAGGCTCGACCCCGGACCTGGCCGCGCGGGCCATTGGCGAGCGGCTGGCGGCCCGGCTGCACCAGCCCTTCGTGGTCGAGAACAAGAGCGGTGCGGCGGGCAACATCGGCACCGACGCGATTGCCAAGGCGAGCCCCGATGGCCGCACCATCGGCGTGAGCATCGCCGGCCCGCTCGGGGTGAACGCGCTGCTGTTCAAGAAGCTGCCCTACGACCCCGCCAGGGACCTTGCCCCCATCACCATCGCCGTCTCCCAGCCTTCCGTGCTGGTGGTGGGCAAGAAGCTGGAGAGCACCGACGCCAAGGCGCTCGCCTCCACCATGAAAGGGGCGAAGCTGACGTTTGCGTCCATCGGTGCCGGGTCGATCTCGCACCTGGGCATGGCCGCGCTGGCCGCCCAGAGCGGCGCCGATGCGGTGCATATTCCCTACCGCGGATCGGGGGCGGCCGTCACCGCCCTGTTGTCCGGTGAGGTCGACATGGCGCTGCTGCCGGCGGCGGCGGTCATGCCCCACGTCAAGGCAGGCAAGCTGTCGGCCCTGGCCGTGGCTTCGCCGACGCGGTCGCCCTCGCTCCCCCACGTTCCCACCCTCGCAGAGAGCGGCCTGCCCGCCATCCAGGCGGACGCCTGGATTGCCTTCGTCGCGCCGGCTCGCACCCCCGACGCCATCCTGAAAACCCTGCAGAACCAGATCGCGCAGATCCTCGCCGAGCCGGCCATGGTGGAGCGATTCCGCGCGCAGTACATGGACCCCGCAGGCGGTTCGCCCGAAGACATGCGCAAACAACTCGGCGCCGACATCGCACGCTGGAAGCCGGTGATCGAAGCCAACCGCATCGCCCTGGATTGATTGACTGATTGACCGACACATGAAGGAAGAGAACGACATGGCTGCATCGACACTGCTGGAGCCCGCGCGCCACCTGCCGGTCTTTGGTGAATACGACGTGGTGGTGGTGGGCGGCGGGCCGGCCGGACTGGCGGCTGCGGTGAGCGCGGCGCGCAGGGGGGCCCGGACCCTGCTCGTGGAGTCCTACGGCTTTCTGGGCGGCATGGGCACGGCAGGCGGCGTCACCAACTTTGCCGGCCTGTACGGCCGGCATGAAGGGGAGATGAAGCTCTTGGTGCGTGGTGTCGTTGACGAGCTGCTGGACCGCCTGGAGGCGCAGGGAGGGCTGAACCAGCCGCAGGACGGCATGCAGGGGCGCATCCGGGTGCGCTCCTACGACACCTCCATCTACAAATGCGTGGCCGACCAATGGCTGCTCGGTGCGGGAGTGCAGTTGCTGTTCCACGCGCGGGCCGCAGGGGTGCTGCGCGATGGCAACCGCATACAGGCGCTGGTTGTCGAGACGAAATCGGGCCGGCAGGCGATTCGCGGCAACGTGTTCATCGACTGCTCCGGCGACGCGGATGTGGCGGCCTTCGCTGGCGTTGCGCACGAGGTTGGCGATGGGCACGGAAGCGGCCTGTTCCCCTCGACGATGTTCCGGGTCGGCCATGTCGATGCCGATCGGGCGCTGCCGGCCGTGGGCGAGTTCAAGGCGATCAACGGGTTCATGGAACGGGCGCAGGAACAGTTCCCGGGCAGGTACCAGTTTCCCCGCGAAGGCGCGATCCTGCGGCCCCAGATCCATCCGGCGGAGTGGCGTGCGAACGTCACCTCCATCGCCAATGCCCAAGGGCAGGCCATGAACGCCGTGAACGCCGTCGAGCTGAGCGACGGCGAGGTGGAGGGCCGCCGGCAGATCGCCGAGTACTTCCGGTTCCTGCGCGAACAGGTTCCAGGGTTCGAAGGCTCGCGCATCGTGGAGATCGCGCCGCAGATCGGCATCCGCGAAACCCGCCGCATCGAGGGCCTGTATGCGCTGACGGGCGATGACATTCTCGGATCGGCCCGCTTTGACGACCGGATCGGCTTCAACGCCTGGCCCATGGAGCTGCACCGTGCAGGCGGCATCTCCTGGGGCTTCCCGACGGACGAGCGCAGGGCCTACAACGACCTGCCCTGGAGGATGCTCGTGCCCACGGTGTTGGAGAATCTGCTGGTGGCAGGCCGCTGCGCATCCATGACCCACGAAGGCCAGTCTGCGGCGCGCGCCAGCGGGGGTTGCTTCGTGATGGGGCAGGCTGCGGGCACGGCCGCCGCCCTGGCCGGCGCCCAGCGGCTGCAGGACACCGATGTGCAGCAGCTGCAGTCGTGCCTGCGCGAGGACGGTGCGCTGCTGGAGGCCTGAGCTCTGCCTGGGCGAAGCTGGCAGCGGTTGCTGATCCGGTGGCGCGGGACCTGTTGACGGCCTGCAACAGGCCAGGCGAACAGGGCGCCGCCCGCCGCTATAGTGTGCCGCTGGCGCATGCGGGGCATTCACGGAGCCCGCTTGCCAGGCGACGAAGCCTACCGTGTGCCCGGCCGCACCCATTTTCTCACCACACAAAGCGATGCACCTCCGTCCAGCCCTGCCCTGTGCCCCATCTGCCCACCGCTTGGTGATCGTGGAGGGCATCATGGGCTCAGGCAAATCCACCACGATGCGGTTCATCGCGCAAAGCCTTCAGGACGCTGGCCACGCCACCTCGCCTGTGCATGAAAGGACCGACCCGCATCCCGTGCGAGCGACAGACGAGTTGGAACACTGGTTCCAACCATGGCTCGACGCAACGCCCGCCCAATTGGCCGCGCGCAGCGTCAGCAGGTGGGCAGCGCTGGTCGAGGAGTCGCAGGCAGACGGCACCATCCGCGTCATGGATGGCCAGCTGTTCCATGGCGACTTCACGAACCTGTTCCTCATGGAGGCCACCCCCGCTGCCCTGCACGACCACACCCAGGCACTGGCATCGGCCCTCGCTCCGCTGAACCCTTTGGTCGTGTATTTTTGGCAGGAGGACGTCGCGCAGGCCATCCGAACCGTGTGCGAGGAGCGCGGCGCCGACTGGGTGGCATACCAGGTCAACTGGAAGCTTGCAACGCCGTACAGCAAGCGCCGCGGGTTGACAGGGCTGGAGGGGTTGATTGCCCTGTACCAGGACTACCGGCGGCTGACTGACGGGCTGTTTGAACGCCTTCCACTTTCAAAGCTGGCGATCGATAACTCAAGGTAAGATTGGCCCGCCTACCACGCACTCATCTTGCAGGCCTTGGGCTTGCCGTCGGTCGCGCCTGACCGGAAATCTGCGCAACCCCGACACGTGGAATGAGTCTTCCGTTAAGAACTGGCATGCAATGACCATCGTTTTCATGCATACACATCGGCGCATACGGAGGGTGTCAAAAGCCCGAGAAGTGGACCTGCACAGGCAGTTTCCCTGGCTTGCGGAGGTTCACGTCGGAGACATTCCCGACGATGTCCAAACGCTGGCTGTGTCGGTGTTTGACCACTGGCTCTCAAAGGCGGAGGCCTGCGCTTTGCTTGAGAATGTGCCTCGTGATGAGCAGAAGCGTCGCGATGGTCTGCTCAGCAGTTTCTGTCGATACATGGCACAGGATACGGAGGTATTGTCCTTCGTTATGCGTGGCCGCGACAAAGACCGGTGCGTTTTTAGAAGCTTTGTATCTGCTGTTGATCTCGCAAGCTATTGCCAAGCCAATGGTGGAAAGCTTCTCAAACATCGGCATTTTCATGTGGTGCTTCCAGAGCTGGGCTGTGCGTTCTACGAGAGCTGGGATGACACCTGCATTTTCTATTTTGTTTCCCAAGCTGTGGAGAGCAAGGCGATCCAATGGGCGCAGATGGCTGGCGTTCATATCCTGAAGAGTTGAATTCGTCCATCGTGTGATGCTGGTGTCTGCGTGGGAGCAAGGCCGCCGCGGCATTTCGCCAAGCATGGGATGATGCCTCCCCATACACCCCACCCGCCACCATGAGCCACCGCTGCTTTCGCTTCAAGCCATCGCACCCGGACCTCAGCGCCCAGCAGATCGCGGCCATTCGGCGCGTCAGCCCACACTCCATCGCCGAGATCCGGCGCCGGGCGGCGGCACAGGAGTCCGTGCTGGACATCGCGGTGTTCTCGGGCGAGTGGCCCGCTAGCAAGGCCCAGATCGTGGCGCTGCTGCAGGGCATCGAGGCGGGGACCCTGCCGCTGGTGGTCTTTGATGCGGCGCTGGCAGGGCGTGCCCACGCACAGGCGTCGTCCGAGGAGCCGCTGACCATCGGGCAGGCGCGCCAGCGCCTTCGGTTGCTGCGGGAGATTGCGCTGGAGCAGGACATGCACGCGCAGCTCGAAGCCGGCCACATCACCGCGCCCGAGGAGTACACGCCCCCGCCGGAGGACGAGGCCTGAGCACCCGCCCTCACTGGGCCTGCCCATGGCATCATGCCCACCCCGCAAGGACGCCACGAACAGAGGAGCGCCGGTGAGCAGCATCGACCAGGAGACCGCAGAACGCCTGGGCTTCCCCAAGCCCCACTACGTTGCCATCGAGCGCGAGCGGCGCTGGCTGTGCCACGAAGTGCCGCGCGAACGCATTCACCGCACGGAGGCGATCACCGACCTCTACGTGACCGGCGCGCGGCTGCGGCTGCGGGAGGCCCGCCCGGTCGGCGGCGGCACCCCCAGGCTGCGGCTCACGCGCAAGGGGGACGTGGACATCCACACCCGGCTGATCACGTCCATCTACCTGCCCGAGGAGGAGTTTGCAGTGCTCGCCGCATCGCTGCCGGGGCGCCGCATCAGAAAGCTGCGGCACCGGCTCGTGCCGGTGGACGGCGTGTTCGTGGTCGTCGACGAGTTCCTGGGCGAACTCGCCGGCCTGGTGCTGGCCGAGGCGGAGTTCCCGAGCGCCGAACTGCTGGCCGCATTTGCGGGACCTGACTTTGCGATCCGCGAGGTGACCGACGACCCGCGTTTCACCGGGGGCTACCTCGCGCACAGCGGCATCCCTGCGTAGCCGCGGGCACGCACCGCACCGACACGCGCCAGTTGCGCCCGCACCTGTTTCGCATCGCGCACAAAGCCGTGCGTATTTCGGCCTTGCTGCACATCGGGGTCGGAAGATCGTACACACCACGGCCGCCGCGCGGGCCTGCCCCACCCATCGCCCAGCCTCACCCAAATGGGTGCGCGCGCTCGCTTTGTGACACCCGACACAGACGGATCGCCGCGGCTCGGCAAAGATTGGAGCAGCCCCACCCTTGCGTGCGGACCTCACCGCACCGCCGCACTGCTGCGAGCGCTACACGGGTGGGCTGTCTTTTTTATCTTTTGAACCGAGAGGGTTTCGACCATGCCAGTGACGACCACCACCCCGCCCCCATTGCACAGCCCTTCTCGCGCCCTCGCGAACAGCAACAGCACCGCCGCAGCGGCCGCGTGACTGCAGCCCGCGTAGCGCTGGCGGCACTGCCGCTGCGTGAAAGACAGATACCCCATACAAGGCGACTCATGACACAACATGCACTCAAAAAGCGACAGCAACGCATCGGCCTTTTAGCCGTATTGATTGTTCCCATGCTCTCCGCATGCGGAGGCGGTTCCGGCAGTTCGGTCGAAACGCCTGCCCCACCACCCTCTTCTTCGGCCACCTTGTCCCTCCTTGCTGGTTATGCGGTCAGTGAAGGCAATCAGGACGGCCCCACAAGCACGACCGCGAGCTTCAGCACGAAAGTGGGGGGAATGGCCTTGACCAGTTCGGGGGAAGTGGTCATCGCAGATACCAACAATAACCTGGTACGCAAGCTCAGCGCCAATGGCGAGCAAGTCAGTACCTTGGCCGGAGGCTGGGTGCCTTTGGGCGCCACTCCTGGCACCCCATCCAGTTATTCGGACGGCAACGGCCAGAACGCGCGGTTCTACCGCCCCGCTGCGGTTGCCGTGGACGCAGCAGGAAACACCTACGTGGCCGATGCCGCGAACCACCTGGTGCGCAAGATCAGCACAGCAGGACTCGTGACCACCTTGGCTGGCCGGGCAGGGGTATGTGGTAACCAGGATGGTGTGGGCAACGGCGCCACCCTGTGCAACCCCAGCAGCATCGCCGTAGACAAGACAGGTACGGTCTATGTGTCAGAAGCTGATCTCCCTGGTCAAGCTCAAACAGGTCGAATCCGCAAGATCACTGCGGATGGTGCAGTGAGCACAATCGCCAGCCAAACCAGAGGACGCAACCCACTCCTCGCCACTGATTCTGCGGGGACTCTCTACGCAGCAGACGCCGGACTGATCCTCAAGTACTCGGCAAACGGCCTGGCCACTGCGGTGTCGGGCACCGAAGGGCAGCTCGGCAAAACCAT
Source organism: Acidovorax sp. AC410 (assembly GCF_979253235.1). NCBI lineage: Bacteria > Pseudomonadati > Pseudomonadota > Betaproteobacteria > Burkholderiales > Comamonadaceae > Acidovorax > Acidovorax sp. AC410. The sequence continues at coordinate 4,788,876 of NZ_CEEDCG010000001.1, read as the reverse complement.
CGTGGCCATGACCTTCGACCCAGCTGATCGCCTGATTGTGCTGGACAAGGAGGTGATCTCCGAACTGATGCTCGGCCCCCCATCCATACGGTATGTACGGCTTGGCATTCGCCATGTCGGCAGCGATGGACGTGTCACGACCCTGGTCAGCGCCCCATCCGACTGCCACAATTACAGCGGACGCAGCAACGATGACCTGTGCCAGGCCATTACCATGGTGGCCAAAGCCAATGGCCAATTCCTGGTGGCCGAAGGCATCGGCGGCAGCAGTACCTCCTATAAATACGTGCAGTTGCGCAGCTACACACAGCAGGGCACGTACACGGTGGTCGCAGGCCCGGTTTCTCCCACAGGGGCCAAAGATGGGCAAGGCGATGCCGCGCGCTTTGACCAGCCTTCGGCGCTGGCCTTCGATGCATCGGGGATGCTGTATGTGCGCGACAAGGGCAACAACACCATCCGCACTGTGCAAGCAGACGGTCTGGTAGGCACCCTGGGCCAGCCCGGAGGGCGGTGCACTTCGATCACAGGCCTGGGCAGGGAATTGCTTGTAAGTGGAGTTTCCACAGTCCCCGGATCGGCCTTGGCCGCTGACGGAGCAGGCAACCTTTACACCTATATTGATTCCCGCATCCTGAAGTTGCGCAATTGCGAGGCCGTGCTTCTGGCGGATGTGAATCCATTGCTGAAAGTGGATCCATCGACGGGCACGGGCAGACCCGCCGTCAACCCCATCACCGGCATTGCTGCGGACAGCACAGGCAACGTCTATGCGTCCTCCTACCAAGGAGTCATCTTCAAAATAGACACCAAAGGGACAGCCACATTGTTCGCAGGCAGCGAAGCCCAGTGGGGGCACACGGATGGTCAAGGCCAAGCCGCAAGATTTTCGTGGCTGGGCAACATGACCACCGATGCAGCCGGTAACCTCTATGTGGTCGATAGCCTGAACAACTTCAAGAGCTTGGGTCCAACCATCCGCAAGATCACTCCGTCCGGGCTCGTCAGCACTTTGGCAGGTAACCCTGACGCCCCCCCCGGCCATGCCGATGGCCTTGGTTCAGCGGCCCTGTTCTCGGTGGATTGGCCAGAGGAGCCAAAGACCGCCAGCCTCGCGGTGGACAACAAAGGCAACGTGTATGTCTCCGACCCTGCCAACAGTGTGATCCGCAAGATCACTCCTGGCGGCCAGGTCAGCACCCCCGTGGGACAGGTGGGACGCCGGGGATTTGCAGCAGTGGACCTGCCAGGCAGCATCGGCCGCCCCGCCGGCATTGCAATCCGTGATTCCAGTCTCTCCATCTCCGTCCCCCATGCGGTGATCCAGGTCAGGCTTCCTGATTGATCCCAGGATACCGAACCTTCTCGATGGCTTCCTTCTTAGAACCTGTTCAACGTCTTTTTGAAGCCGCGCAAGTCCCTTTTCGGGATGGGATGCTAGGCGCGGTGCGCAGCCGATAGCCCGTGCTATCGGCAAGCGCCGCAACGCCGCAGACCGCCCGAAAAGGCACTTGCCCGAAGGGTTGGGGCGAAATCGGGCGATTGGACGCCCCGGCTGCTTGCATGGGCATGAGCCCATGCGGCGCATCCGAAGCATCCACTCATCCCGATTGCGCCCCAACGCGGCTGCAAAAAGACCTTGAACAGGTTCTTAGGAGCCAGCGAGTGACCGCCGCAGTACAGTCCGTAGGTGATGCGTGGCTTCTCATGGCCCACGATGTCCGCTGAGAGGTTCTCCGAGTTCCCAGCGTTTTCCAGCAAGGTCACCACAGTCTTTCTGATCGAGTGGAGGACCTTATCGTTGGGGAACCCGAGAACCTGTTTCAGCTGATAGATTCAAGATGGGATAGCCGGACGCATACGTAGGGTGGACACTCACGGTGGAGCTTGTTTGGTATGGCATCGTGGGCATGTTGGCTGTGGTGGCACACCGAGTGCGCTGGCGGCATTTCTGGCTCCTAGCCCTCTCCACGCTGCTGTCCATCGGCTGGATCAAGGCTGCCAACGCCGGAGCGCTGGATTTTCTGTACGACTCGCACTGCTGCACGCACCACCGTGCACGGCACGCGACTGAGAGGGAGAACCACCGATGCGACGGCAGATCTGGCGCACCACCCTGGCTGCGCTACTGGCCAGCGCCAGCTTGGGCGCTGGCGCGGGGATGTCTTTGCCCATCACGGCCGTGGAGCTCGATGGCGTGAGCATGGCCAAGCTGCGCGGCTCCATTGCCTTGCCGCGGCCGGACCTCGCCATCACCGAGCTTTTAACGTACGTCTACCCCGAAGACATCCTGCGCAAGGACAGCCCCCGGTCTGCCCCTTACGCGAGTTTTTCGACAGAGGTGTTCGAGACCGGACCCGGTTACCAGCGCAAACGGGTCGGAAACTGCAAATTCGAGCAAGCGCAGTGGACCTGTCGGGGCCATGACCTGATCGCCTTTGACAACGGCATTGCGGCAGGCGTGTCCACTACCATGCCGACCGCGCTGGTCCTGCGTATCCTGAACTTCGCCCAGCAGTTGGCCGCGGACGAGCGGAAATTTTTCATAACGTCGTACGACAACGGCGACCGGTTCTCGGTCACCGTGGGCGACGGCTGCACCTCCACGATGTCCCTGCGGCGCAAGGGCGAGACTTTCGAGGTGGTGTTTCCGGAATGGCGCAACGCGCGGGTCTGCCATTGAGGCAGCACATTGCAAACGGCTGCGACACCAGCCACGGCAGCAACGGCTGCCTCACCCCCTTGCCATCTTGCTTGCACCGACGACATAAACCCATCTCCACGCTCCGCGCACGCCACGGCGCCGTCCACCACGCCGTTCACCCTGCCGTCGCTGCTGTGGTTGGGCCTTTGCCTGCTCTGGCCCCTGTGCGCGGGCGCCCAGGAGCAGCTCTTGGCCGATTGCTGCCTTACTAGCAGCAGCAGCTTTGGGCCCAAAGCCGACAGTGCGCAGAACCTAGACCATTGTGTTGCAGGCATATCAGCGAGCACATGGGCACCGCATTGAGCAACCGTCAGAGCATAGCCAAGGTGTTCAGTTCGAGCCGATCGACATCAATGACAGCACTTGATCATGCAACACTGTCCCCGCCTGAACCTCCTTTGCCCATGCGGGAGAGGCGGCAAACACTTGCTTCGCATCGCCAAGGCCGCACCCTCGCACTTCACTAATGGCCTTGATTGTTTGTATCGGGGTGGCGCCAGCTGCGCGCAACTCGAGAAGGGCGCCCTCAAAAGATGTGCCTGCTTCCAATGCGGCCCTTAGGATGCGTGTCGGGTGTTCCATATGGCTTACTCTATCGCGGAATGACTCCTTCTGGCCGAGGCTGTGTGAAAACGTCGATAGACGACTTTTGCAGGGGTAATTCAACCCTTGCTCGCATCGAGATCGTGCGTTGTAGGCCGATCTGAGCGGTCGACTTCTGAGTCGACTGACAGGTCAAGGGCGCAACGCGCGTTTTCACACAGCCTCGGCCGATTCTGGCCTTCGTAGCCGCCCATCATCTTTAGGTTTCGCATGGTTCACCTAGACTGCTCTGGTATCTGGTTCGGTTCGCAGCTGGACGAGAAGCACCTCTTTCAGTGGGCTGCGGAGATCCCCGGCTTTTTGCGCTGGGAGCAAGACACCTTGGTAATTCGCTCTAGGCTGTCCGAGGCATCCCTGCGAGATCTGCTTTCATTGTTCAGCCGCTACGAAATTCCGATGGCGCAGCTCGCTCAGTTTCAGACATCCAAAAACGAGCATTGGTTTGCTGCGCCGCACATGTACTGGCACAAGAGGGTGTTCGGCAGCCAGAAACCTAACCGGGCGTTGCAGTGGACCGCCCCAGCGTCCGCTGAACTTGAACGTTATATGCCACCGGAATGAGCTCGTCTGAGCAAAGGCCCTGGGTCATCCTCTCGACGCGGTACGGCGGCGACACTCGCGAACCCACCACGGATCAACTGCGACGCGGGTTGGCGGAGGTTTATCACGAGAACATTCCGTCCATGACGGAGCGTGACTATGCTGAGCACCCTAACGCATCGCTCCGCTATGGGTTCGATGACGGCCCGATGTATCTCTTAAACATTTATCGCAGCAAGACCGTATATTTCTCGCAATGGTCCGATCAAGACTATGAGCGCGAGCTCGAGCCGGAGTTGGAGCGAATCAACGTAAGCGAGAGCGAAGCATTTCGGCTATGGGACCTACTCGCGGCCGGAAAGATTGATGAGATCAAAGGGAGCGTGTGGGATGCAACATAACGTGCCAATCGACATGGACGCACAGCAGCAGGCCGCGGCTTTCGCCGCAGTTGCGGTGCGCCGGTCATCTTCACGTTAGGCATTTGCAACATGCACGAGCAGATCCTCCAACTTGAGGCACCAAAGAGCCGCACGTTGCACTTGTGGTTTGAGCCTTGGGCTGAAGGTTTCGCATTTCCTGCAGGCACGGCAATTGAACTGCGAGCTAAGTCGCCCGTTGAGGGAAAGCTAGAGATTGAGGCATCACCGGAGCAACGGCGGTCTATGTTTGGTCAGAGAGCACGCTTCGAGTTTTAGTCAACGGGGCCGAAGTCTTGTCATTCCAACAACCCGTCCCTGAAGGGCTCAATAAGGAGATGGTAGCGCTCTTGTTTGGTGCTCCACCAATTCCAACGCAGCGGAAGGTGGCGCATCTCCAAGGCGTCCCAGGTGGCGCTTCTGGCGCTAGTCATTTGTGAGTCAAGCTGATGCGTCAGGTCTAACCAGTCAATCAAGCGGATAAACAACAGCGGCCAACTGTCGTGCGCTTTTGCCCATTACGTGCCGCCGTTGTTTGCCGCTTATCTCCAACGTTGAGCGCCCGCTTTCATTTGATTTGACCGGCTGCTCTTGGCCGACAGCCGAAGTCTAGCTGTCAGCGCCCCTACCCTGCATCACCCAAGAAGGCGACTCAGCGAAGCTGGAAAGATGCCCATCGCCAGCGAACTTGGAATGTCCACGAGCGCCGATGTATGTGTCCGGTTCACCCCGGCCCCGCCGTACCACTGAATTCGATCCGACTGCCCAGAAGTGACCGAATACCCAGCGCACGGATTCCACCCGGGTTCAGGTACCGGCACCTCCCTCCATGCGCGCTTTCAGCGCCGCCAGGCCCCGGTCTGCCCGCTGCCGCATGACCCGCCTGGCCAGCGGCAGCAGCAGGCAGCGCACGGCAAGGCTCTGGCTTCGGCTGAACATGCGCCAGGTGAGCTCGCAGGACTGCGGCGCCGTGGCATGCAGCGAGATCTCCATGCGCGGCAGGAGCGGCACAAACCGCCCCTCGGTGGCGAAGAACCCGGGGGCCCTGGCCTCCTGCACCTGCAGGGTGACCTGCCGGCGCCCCCGGAGTGGCACGGCCACGGTTTCAAGGTACTCCTTGCCCGGCTGCCCATGGGCGAGCGCGCCGATTGATTCGATCGAAATGACGCCCGGGAACCACTCGCCAAACTGCTCCATGTTCGATATGTAGCCAAACACCGCCTGCACAGGCCGGTGGATGGAGACCGTCTTTTCGACCAGCAAATGCATGGTGTGCCCTCTTCAAAAAAGCCATGCTAATCTGTAGAGCAAGGTCTACAGTCAAGGGAAATTTCGATGCGCATATCGGAGCTGGAAAGCCGCACCGGCCTGGGCCGCCACGCGCTGCGCTTTTACGAACGCGAGGGGCTGCTCGTCGGCGTGCAGCGCGGCCAGAACAACTACCGCGACTACCCCGAGTCGGCCGCCCGGGACGCAGCCCTGCTGCAGCAACTGCAGTCGCTGGGCTTCTCGCTGCAGGAGATTCGCCAGGTGCTCGATGCCATGCGCGCCAAAAGCATCGACTGCGCCAAGGGCGCCCGCCTGATGGCCGACAAGCGCACGGCGATCGAGGCCCAGATCGCCAACCTGCGCAAGGTAAGCAAGGTGCTGCTGCGCGAACAGCAGCGCCTGCAAGAGCGTGCCGCGCGGTACAAGCCTTCCGGCGCACCGTCAGCGCCGCCAGTCCCCGGGCGGCCTGCTGCCTCATGACCCGCCCGGCCCGTGGGGGAGTGGCGCCCCGGCATGCGGCAAAAGCCCCCTGCGCGGCAAGAGCGGTAGGTGCCGCCCCATGGTCGCGAAGAATGTGAAAGCGTCCCGGATCCGCTCGGTGGCCGCCCGGCACAGGTTCTGCGCACCGACCACGCGCGCGCTGCCCGTGCGCGACAATGCAACGCGGTCCCGCGACCCGAACCATTGGCAGTGCGCCCTCCTCCACCTTCATCGCCAAGGCAGAGCCCATGTCTTACGTCATCCACCTCTGGGAGCACGAGGCGCCACGCTCGATGGAGCAGGCTCTGCAACTGCACGAGCACCTGCTGGACTCGCCAGACCCCGCCCCGCTGCGCCGCTTTGCCGACCTGCTGGCCCGGCTGGTGCAGCGCTTTCCGGCCCAGGTGGGTGGCGTGGGCGCAGACGCCGGTGATGGCACCTGGGTCGAGCCTGCGCCCCCGCAGGTGCAGACCCAGGGGGTGGTTCTCAGCCTGGCGCTGTACGGTGACGGCCCCGCGCAGTTGCTGCCGGCGCTGATCGACGAGGCCGATGCGCTGGGGCTCACGGTACTCGACGAGCAAGGTGGCTGCGTCTACCTGCCTGGCCGCCTGCAGCTGGACATGGACGGCGTCTCGCCCCGCCCGGCGGCGGCCCGGCAGCCCGCGCCGGCAGATGCCGAGCGCCTGACGGCGGGCATTCTGCGGGCGCGCACCAAGGCCGTGCTGCAGGCCCCCTTGCAACGGCACGGCTTTGTGCTGGCCAAGGGCGGCGATACCTGGTCCGAGTTCCAGCGCCAGACGCCGGCCGGGCTGCAGGCCATCAAGATCTACCGTACCAGCGAGCTGTGGCAGCACCTGTTCTATTGCTCGCTGACGCCGAGCCTGCCACCCGCCGTGGCCGCCGCCGTGGCCCCCGCCAAGGACATACGCCTCTTCGTGCCAGCGGGCACCGCACTGCAGGACTTTGCGCGCTTCGACTACTCGAACGACTTCGATTGCTTTATCGCCTGCACCATCGACCAGCTTGACCGGCTGCTGCCCGCCTTCCTGGCCTCGATCGAATCGCTGTGCCTGCCTGCACTGGACGCTTGCCAGACAGCGTCTGACGTGCTGGATTTCGATGCGGCCGGCACTGCACCAGGCAGCGGCGCCCACCTGGCCGACAGCGCCGTGCTGCTCGCCCTGAACCACCTGACCGCCCGCGAAGACATGGCCCTGGCGGTGGAGCGCCAGTGCCTCAAATCCGGGCACGACCGCGGGCGGCAGCGCATACTGAACGAGGTGGCAGGCCGCCTGGCGGCCTTATAGCGTCTGGTGCTGGCGCCGGGGGCGGGCGCCTGGCTTTTGCCGCGCCAGCGCGTGCGCTCGCAAATCCATAGCTGCCCCGCCAGCACCGGCCGTCTTTTGGCAGCAGCCGCATCAATCTCCTGGCCGCCCAGCCCAAAATACTGTAAATTCATCCAGTCTTTTGGAGATGAGCATGGATGTTCTGGACGCCACCTACACCGTCGCCCTGTGCGACTACCCCGGCCTTGCGCAGGCCCAACGCACCGCTGCAGAGGTGCGCTTTGCCGTTGCCCTGGAGCACCAGTTCGGCAGCCCCGACGACATTGCCGCCACCCTGCACACCATCGACGCGCTGGAGCGCGTCGAGCCCGAGGACGTCTCGGCGCACGACCTGGTGGCCCTGCAGCGCTGGGTGCGCGCCCTGTCCATCGCGCGCCTGGCGGGCTACCGGGGCCTGGCCGTGCGCGACGGCAGCCGCTTCGAAGTGCGCCTGGGGTAGCAGCCTGTGCGCAGGGCACAGGCCACGCCGTCCGCCCGCGCTGCCGGCACCCACGTACGAACCGCACCTGCACCATGGACCAGTCGAGCCTGTTTGGCGATGCACCGGTGCGCGCCTCCATTCCCGGTCTGGTCTACCAGGCGGGCTTTCTGGGGCGGGCAGAAGAGGCAGCGCTCATCGCCACCCTGCAGTCACTGCCGCTGCACGCCGCCCGGTACAAGGAGTACCTGGCCCGGCGCCGGGTGACGAGCTTTGGCGGCTCGTACGATTTCGACACCCACCAGTTGCGGCCGGGCAAGCCGCTCGACGAACGCCTTGCACCCCTGCGGGCCCGCGTGGCTGCGTGGCAGGGGCTGCAGCCCGGGGACCTGTTTCACGCCCTGGTGTCCGAATACGCGCCGGGCACGCCCCTCGGCTGGCACCGCGACGTGCCGGACTTCGAACGCATCATCGGCGTGTCACTGGGCGGCCCGGCCACGCTGCGTTTTCGGCCCTGGCCCTACAGCCCGGCGCTGCAGCGCCAGATGGTGGCACTGGAGGTGGAGCCCCGCTCCATCTATGTGCTGCAGGGCGATGCGCGCTGGAAGTGGCAGCACAGCGTGGAACCGACCCAGGAGCTGCGCTGGTCGGTGACTTTCAGGGACAGGCGCTGAGCGCAGGCCCCAGGGATCCTCTGCATAAACCTCGCGGATCGGCGGTAGTGCGGATCGGGATGGGCCGCAAGGCGTCTTCGTGCAGTCAATAGCAGGGCTATTGGCAAGAGAAGCAACGCAGCGGACCGCCAAAGGCCGCGCTGCCAACGGCCGCAGGGATTTGTGCAGAGGGTCCCTACCCCTACACTGCTGCCATCGACGGCCACAGCGCCCATGCACAACAGGCTGGAGGATCCCCATGTACTACGCCATCGTGGCACTGCTCATGTTCGTGCTGCCCATCGCCTCCATCGGGTGCGAGGTGGCCTTCACGTCCGCAGCGTTCGACGGCATGTCGATACTCAAGTGGTATGTCTTCTGGGCCGTAGGGTGGCGGCTTTTCCTGGCGGGTGCGCGCCAGGTCCTGCAGCCGGAATACACCGCACGGGTGATCCTGGGACACAAGGGCGAGGAGTCCATGCTTCTGGTGCGCGAACTGGGCTTTGCGAACCTCGCCTTGGGCACGATGGCGCTGGGCAGTTCTCTGTGGCCGGCCTGGCGCATTCCGGCAGCCCTTGCCGGGGGTATCTTCTACCTGCTGGCCGGGGCAAACCACCTGCGGCAACCGCACCGCAACCGGCTGGAGAACGTGGCGATGGTGTCCGATCTTTTTGCAGGCGCGGTGCTGGCGCTGGCCATGGCCGGTGCCTGGCCGCGTTGAACGAAGTGGGTGCGGCTTCCATCGGAACCCTCGCGCCAGACCCGCCGTGCGAGCCTTGCCTCGCCAGTGTCCTGTCCCGCCAATGAACGTCAACTCGTTGAAATCGATGCACGAGTCATCAATATCTGAACAGACCATTTCCGCGCCTGTCGAAGCAGCGCCGACAGTGGACTCATACGGATTTGCATTCGACCGTATAACCAGGCGGGAAGCCGCAGACAGTGCTGTAGCACGGCAAGGCGAACCAACGACGCCAGGAGGCTGTCGGACTTGGAAATCGTCGGCTGCAAATCGGCCGCAGCGGTCCATTTTTCACCGCCTTTTTGCCCCATAGCCTGGCTATGGGGCTGCAAATCCGGCAAAAACTGTCCTCGCTGGGGCCGATTTTCGCTTTCGACGCTCCAAGTCCGACAGCCTCCTGGACGGTTGAAGGCGAGTCCGTATCAATCGTGGCGCAGCAGGTCACCGAACACGGTGGACTCACCCTCCTTGCGGTCGGCCCCGGGCGCGTCATACAGCACAAGCCAGCTCGGCTTTCGCCCTGCCAGTCCCGGCGGCAGGTCGCAGATCGCCTCGGCGCGATTGGTACCGTGCCCGTGCGGCAGCGAGACCGATTCGGTCAGACCCGCCTCGAAGCGTGCCGGCTCCCGGTTGGCTGCCAGCAATGGGCGCGCTGCAGGCCACTTGAAGACGCGGATGTCGCCGTTCAGCACCATCGTCGGGCCGGCCAGTATGTAGAGGTCGTCGCCGGAAAAATGCAGGTCTCGCACCCCCAGCCCGTCCAGCTGAAGGAAGTGCTTGCGCAGCAGGATGCCGGTGGCGTCCAGTGGCACCAGGCGCAGCTGGTCCCCGCGCGCCTCGACTTCGATCTCGATCAGCGCCGACCAGCCGCGCAGCACCGGGCCGCGCAGGCCGAGCAGCAGTCGGCGCCCGTCCACCGCCAGGCCTTCGATGTCCAAACCGTTGTCCTTGCCCGGGATCGCCATGTAGGGGCCGAAATGGGGGTCGTCGGCCAGCGCGCGGGTCAGCAGGTTGCTTTGCGCATCGCCCTTGAGCCGCAGGGCCCGCCGGCCGTCCTGGGCCTCTCGAACCAGGCAGGGCTCGCCGTTGGCGTCAGGCTCGATGGGCAGGCATGCCAGCAGGCGGCGGTTGCCATCGAGGGCCACTTTCGCCAAGCGCTTGGCGTTGTCGGCGTGGTCCCGGTCGGGCTTGGCGTTCTTGCGCTTCAAGCCATGCGAGCCCACCACCCACAGAAAACCATCGGCCACCGCCATGCCTTCCAGGTCAGCCTCCTCGCCGGCCGCGCCGGGCAAGTCCAGCAGGTCGTCCAGCTTGAAGTCGCGCACCTCGCCAAAGCGCAAGGCTTCCTGGCCCACGGGGTCGAGCCGGCGCAGCCGGTCCAGGCCGCAGGCTTCATCGCCTGCCACCCAGAGCCAGTCGCCGGTGAAAGCCGCACCCGACAGATTGCTTTGAACAAGGGAGTCGGGCGCAAACTCCAGGCGAACAGCGTTCGCGCTTCGGGTGTTGGGCATGGTGGGTTCTCCGTGAAAGGCGTTGTTGCAAAGGCCACAGCCTGCAGCGCCAGCATACAGCGGCCATCCAAGCTCAAAGTGAGCGGCCGAAGTTGTCCCTGGATCGCAGCAACATCCCGTACCTGGGCGGGTAGAAGGGTAGAAGAAAGTCCCGGCCAGCGCCCTACCCTCCCGCCCCTGCACCAAGCCGCGCAGGCGCCCATCAATCACTCACCGAACCACCGGCGCATCAGGCAGCTCGTTGGCGTAAGCCATACCGGCGCCCCGCCTGGGAAAATGCGCCGCCTGCCTGGCCGACACCGCATCCACCGCCTGCGCCAGGCCTTCTTCATAGCGGCCTTCGCGCAGGTGCACCGCCAGTTGGGACACCAGCGCCTGCCACTCGCCCGGCGCCACGCTGCGGGCCAGGCCGCGGTCGGCAACGATCTCGATGGCGTGCTCGGGCACCAGCAGGTAGATCAGCACGCCGTTGTTGTGCTCGGTGTCCCACACGCGCAGCTTGCTGAACAGCATGAGGGCGCGTTCGCGGGCGGTGGCCTCGCGGTGCAGGTAGCTCCAGGGCAGCGCGCCTTCGGCGCAGATGCGGATCTGGCCCGTGTGCAGCTGCTCGCTGGCCGCCACGCGCGCCGACAGGCGTGCCAAGGCGTCGTCGGGCAAGGCCCGGCGCACGTCGCCCTCTTGCCAGCGGTGCACGGCCAGGCGCCGCAGCGCGCGCAGAGATCGGGACAGACCCATGGCTACCACCCTCCGGAGGCACCGCCCCCGCCAAAGTTGCCACCGCCGCCCGAGCTGAAGCCGCCGCCCGAACCACCGCGCGAGCCGCCGCCTCCTCCGAAGCCGCCACCGCCAAGACCTCCAAGGCCTCCAAGCCCACCGAGCCCGCCGCCCCAGGGGCCGCCAGAGCCGCCCTGTCGCATGGTGGTGCGCCGGCCCGCGCCGGCCAACAGCGTGAACAGCAGGCCCGCCACACCGGCCAGCCCCGCCAGCAGCACGCTGGAGGTAAGCACAAAGGCGCCCACGCCTGCCGCACCGCCCGTGACGACCGAGCCGAATGCGCTGCCGAACACCGAGCGCGCGATCGGCCCGCCGATCAGCACGCCCATCACCAGCACGATGGCGGCCTCACCCCAGCCAAACCCCGACCCGATGCCTTGGCCTGGCGCGGGCTGCGACGGTGCAACAGACGGCTCGGGCAGCGGCTCGCGCGCAATCAGGGCGCCCAGCTGCGTGGCCGCGGCCTGCAGCCCGCCGGCAAAGTCGCCGGCACGAAAGCGCGGCTGCAGGGTGCCGTCGATGATGCGCGCCGCCGCGATGTCGGGGATGGCGCCTTCGAGCGCCTTGGCCACTTCGATGCGCATCTTGCGCTCGTCCTTGGCGACCAGCACCAGCACGCCGTCGCCCACATCGCGGCGCCCGATCTTCCACTGGTTGGCCACGCGGTTGGCGTAGGCGGCAATGTCCTCGGGCGCGGTGGTGGGCACCATCAGCACCACCACCTGGCTGCCCTGGCTGGTCTCCAGGGCGGCCAGTTGCGCTTCAAGCGCCTCGCGCTGCGCTGCATTGAGCGTGCCCGTGCCATCCACCACATGGCCGGTGAGTGCCGGCACCGGCTGCACGGGCGACTGGGCCCAGGCGCAGAGCGAGCCGAACAGCAAGGTGGCGGCAACGGCGAGGTGGCGCCACCAGGGCTGGGCGTGCGGCATGGGCCCGCAGCTCACGGCTTTTGGGGGGTGGACGAGAAGTCCACCATGGGCGGGGTCGAGATCTGGGCCTCGTTGGGCACGGCCATCGGCGGCTTGGGGTCATAGCTGAACACCTTGGCCGTGATGTTGGTGGGAAAGCTGCGCGCCAGGGTGTTGTACTGCTGCACGGTGTCGATGTAGCGGTTGCGCGCCACGGCGATGCGGTTCTCGGTGCCCTCCAGCGTCACGCGCAGGTCGCGAAAGCCCTGGTTGGCCTGCAGCGTGGGGTAGCGCTCGGACACCGCGATCAAGCGCGACAGCGCACTCGACAGCTCGCCCTGCGCCGCCTGGAACTTGCGCATGGCCTCGGGGTCGTTGAGGGTCTCGGGCGTCACCTGGATGGCCGTGGCCTGGGCGCGGGCCTGCACCACGCGGGTCAGCGTCTCCTGCTCGAAATTGGCCTCGCCCTTCACGCTGGCCACGATGTTGGGCACCAGCTCCGCGCGGCGCTGGTACTGGTTGAGCACCTCGCTCCATGCGGCCTTGGACTGTTCGTCCAGCCGCTGAAAATCGTTGTAGCCGCAGCCCGTGAGTGCGAGGGCGCCAGCAAATGCAAGAAGAAGGGTGGTGAGGCGTTGGATCATGTTCGTAGGCCGTGGGCAAGACAGCGCCCGGCGGCGAATCGAACATAGGCCATTCTCACGCGGCGACGTGTAGGAGCGGGGCTATTCCCAGGTGCTGCAGCTGCTGCGTATTTCGGAGCTCCTGGACAGCCGGTTCGGCACCGTGGTCACAGTGTTCGACACCACGGTCAGACGTCGGCAGATCGCCTGCTCCCTCGCTGAGGAACAGTTGGGACGGTCGGCTAGACTTCGGCTATCGGCCAATACCAGACACTCCCATGCAGCAGTCCAACGCAGTTATCGAGCTCGATGCTCTTTTGACCAATGCTGATCCGGACGCAATGGACTGGAATGAGTACGCCTATGAAGACGGCGAAGAGCTTCTCTCTAGGTTGAACCCAGAAGACCGCGAGGTATTGTTTCGCGTTGCAAAGACGAAGCCAGCTAGCTGGCGCGAATGCCTAGTCAGCATTCTTAATCCATCTACGGCCGACGAGAGCGAAGTTCTGATTGGCGCCCTTTCGGACGTGGACGACAACGTTGTTGGCGAAGCGCTAAGCAGGCTCTACTTTTTCTGTGGTTTCAGTCGCTCTGCCGAGGGCGTTTTTGAAGACACGCGGACACGAGTCGCGCTTTTTTGGGATCGGGTCAGATCGGACCAGGCCGTCGTGCAGCGAATTCGGCAGCTTTCTCAAAAGAACTCCTACCTTGCTGCCTATTGGAATGCATTCTCGGAGTCCATAGGCGCACTTGAGCAACGTCTATAAATGCTAGCAACGAAGGACTGCTTTTGAACTTGGAGCGACGACTGCTTCGGGCCAATGGCCGCCGCTGATACGATGGCGGCAACCGGCCAGAAGCAGTCGGTTGGGGCAGATGAAAGCGGACATTGAACGTTGGAGTTCAAGCGCGGCCGCAGTCCGTCGCGTGGATCGACTTTTTAGCCCGGATCACCAAGGGAAATAGTAGTGCTCGGAACATAGTGCCACCCGATTGAGCGCGTGACGCTTGCATCCGACCATGGCGCAACTTGATCCCGACTGACCGAGCAGAAGCTCCAACGCCTGCGCCCGTGCGGACTCAACTACTTGATCCTTTCGCCCCAAAAGAACCACCTCAAGCCTTTCCTCTTCGGACGATTTCACTCCGAAAATGGGCCATCGGACCTCCTCGAATGCGAACTCCATGTACCACCAGTGGAGGCACTGAGAGCAACGGTAGTAGCCTTCGTTCCCAGCCTGAAAGTCCTCTTCAGTGAGTTCCAACATCTCAGTCGAAAAATGCTCTGGATACTTATCCGCTGATGCTGCCACGAGCGGTGCAAGTAGCTCCGGGCATCGATAAGTAGGATCAGCAAAGAACGACGCGCAACTCTTGCAGGGGCACATGGGGGCAACAAAATTTAGGCGACAAAACCTGCAGGATAAACTGGACCTTGCGGGATGTCAGCTCTCGGGAATGGGGCCCAGCGTCGGCTTTGGGCCCCGGGTTGCCGGTGATACGATAGCCGCCATCGGCCAGAAGCGGGCACTGAACTCCGTGCTTCCAGGTTGCTTGAGCATGCCCATTTGGAGATTGGAAGAAAGAGCTCTTCGCTGCAGTGTGCACGCTAGTGGGTGCGATTTTTCTCTATCTGAGTTTCGTGTCTGCTCCGGCGGAGTCATGGACTCCCAGTGAATTGGCTTACGGAGCTATTGCATACGGGCCCATGTTTGGGTCTGCGTTGCTGGCCGCCTTTGGCTTCAGGAGAACGCTCATCACGCTTCCCTGGCTGAAGCTGGCGTTCATGTCCTTGTTCGCCGTCATGGCCTTGGGGGCAGGCTACAACGCAGCCGGGGCCTTGTTCGGTTTCGCCTCGACCGGATTCGCTTGGGCCATATTCGTTCAACTGCTGCGTCGTCCTTCAGTTGAAGGATGAAGAGTGTCTGATTTGAGCAAGAGCGAATGTCGGCTCAGGGCCCAAAGCGGAAGTAGCCAAGCCATGAGGATTCTTAGTGTTTGACGCATGAGGTCTGACCCGAGCATGAGGCCACAAACTAGTGGTCAGGCGTTGAGTGCGCGTAGTACCTGGATCGCCAATGCCCCATCGCCAACGCCAGTTCCTCTATTATGTGCGCCAAGGTTCTGGCTAGCTGTGATGTCACGCCATTCGTAGACCTCTGGCCCTGAGTGTTCCGCCTCGATCTCAAATTCGATGAAGCGCTCATGCTGTGTGAGCAAGACCCCGAACAAGCTTGGCATGCCTGGATAGTCGACATCGAGGCTAATGATGATCGACCTCGACAGGTCCGCGCCTCGCAGCTCAGCAGAAAGGAGAAGCGCTTCGGGCATTGGATGAGTACGCCAGTACTCCGCCTTTTTTTGGATTGAGCGTAGCGTGCGAGCGTTCTGCTGCTGCACGTTGAGTTGACGCGGTTCACGCATTGTCCAAATGCTTATCTCTGTAGGGTGGTTCAAAAGTCCGCTGCTGGCCGGTTGCCGCCATCGTAGCAGGGCAGCATCGGCCCGAAGACGACACATTCCCAAGCGAAGTCGTCTTCTGATTCTGCCGTCCTCGTTCGGGGTGCGTTACATCAAGCGCGGCAATAGCGGACCTTTGAACACAACTGAGTCTGATGGTCGACAGGTGTAGTCAATCAATGTCAGCAATGCTTAGAAGCCACCAAAGTCCACGAGCACTCTGCCACGCAGCGTACGACGTAGACATGGTTGCCTCGTCAGTGGCTTGACACCACCGCGCGTCGTCAAGTCGGAACACGTGAATGTCGTCGAACGGACGTGGGAAGGCCGCATTCAGGCCGGCAGCCACTACGGCTCTAATGTGTTCCTGAGAGATTCCGCGCGTATTGTGATGACAGCCACCGGCAACTGCCACAGATACCAGCGAACCTTCAAACTCGAATTTGTTGAGGGTGCTGTATCGCAACGGCTGAGCTGCGATGGCCCCAAGCTCCGCGGCTTGAGCTTGAAATGCAGGCAAGGCGAACAAAGTGGCGAGCGGATTGGCAGTATCAATCGCCGGCAGTACCGTCGGCTTGGGTTTGAGGAAGAACGAGACGACATGTCCACACTGACTGAGCAAGGTCAGTAGCTCATTCAGCTCAGGCTTGCTGACCTCGTAAGACTCACTTCTAGTCATTTGTAGGGGCCGAAACTGCGAAGGCTGGTCTGTTCATCTTCAATGGCTCGAATGACCGCTCCTGGCCGGATTCTGCCTCATGTCTTCGCTAGGTCAATACTCGAAATTTCCAGCGTGCTTTTCCCACTCTATCGACCGCAGGTGCTGCAGAATTTCAGGTGATGGCGGCACAGAGAACTCTTCTTGAAACCACACAACCACAAGCCCTGACGCGTCGCCTTCACCATTTCGTGTCGGCGACAACGACTCGAATCGCGCTGTGCAATAGATCTGCGGAAGGCGTGCCGGGAACCCGGAGGGATACTCTTCCCCTGGGGGCAATTTGATTTCGGCTTCTACAGGCGGCACGATCATCGGGGCGACGCCGTATCGAGCGTGGCTTTCGTCTGTAGCAATTCGCTCAAGAAGCCTCAGATTTTTTTCCCTTGTCGGAAGCCCGTTCAGGAGGCCTTCGTAGGTTCCGCGCAGCCGCAGTTCACGAAGAGTGATAGATCGAGAGGATTCGAGAACGATTTGCATTGGTGAAAGCCGCTAGGAGAATGTCCGCTCTTGGCCGACAGGAGCCGGACTAGCGAAAGATAGCCGCTACAACCGGGGCACCGAGAATGGCGGCAATCACCACTATGACTGCCACGAAACCACGACTTGGCTTCGCCAATCCTGATTTCTCCTGAAACTCCTGCCAGAGTCGATCTTTGTCTTGATTTGGTGTTTTCATGGTGGTGCCAAAATTGCTTGGGCGAGGTGACGAATGTCCGCTCTTGGCCGAGGCTGTGTGGAAACGCACGTTGCGCCCTTGACTTGCCGGCCGACTCAGAAATCGACCGCTTAGATCGGCCTACAACGCACGATCTCGATGCGAGCAAGGGTTGAAGTACCCCTGTGAAAGTCGTCTATCGACGTTTTCACACAGCCTCGGCCGATGGCAGCCATCGTATCAGCGGCACCCACGTGCCCGAAGCAGCCGTACGTTCCTCGCCGCCGTATTCGGTGAGCTATCGGACCCTAATCGTTGCAAATCTCATTGGTGTGTAGGCCTCTACCGCAAACTTACAGAGCTCATCTCGCTCCTCAGGAAACATCAATCCAATGTTGCCCGTCTCTAGTTGAGCAAAGACGCTCGCAAACCCGCTACCCGACGCCAACAGTGCGCAAAAAATCGCCCAGGAGGATCCAAATTCATGAGCTCTAACCTCTCGAAGACGTGGTTTTCCCGCTGCAGATTGGAGCCAGCGTAGAAGCACCATGCACATCTTACGAAGAGCCGGTTCGTCCACTGATGCAGCTTCTTTCGCAAAAAACCCACCAGTGCTCCCATTGTCGAGGAACTGTGCCATCTCGCGAACAAGCTGCTTTGAGATGTCAATATGACTTGCAAGATTCATCTGTGACTCGTTTTCGAACGACCGCTTCTGGCCGATAGCCGAAGTCTAGCCGCCGGTATCGATTTACGGCCAAGATGGGATGACCCGCCGCTTTCGGTGTTCCCTCATTTTTTTCAGCATTCGCGCGAATCTAGGGCCCTGTTGCGCCCTCGCATACCACCCAAACTGCTGATGTCTTTCACCTCGCCTGCGCAACGGCTGTCCGCCTGCTGTGACGGCACGGCCATTCTTTGCTGGGCCTCGCCTGCCGGCGCTGCTAAATTTGCGCAGCTCTTGCTTCGCCTTGGAAAGCTACGTATGACGCTACGCAACTGCCGCACCGACAAAATCCAACACGCCCGCCACCCTGGCATGGCACAGCCACGGAGCCGGGTTGCAGCGCCGTGGCGGTGGCTGCTGCCCTTGCTACTAGCCTCCGGGAGCGCCAGCGCCCAGACGGCGCCCGATGTCGCGCAGCCAGGGCTCAAGGCCTGCTCCATCATCGTCGAGGCCCGCGCGGTGCCTGGTGGCGCGGCGCTCAGTTTCCACGAGACCACGGGGGTGAGGTTCTCGGACACGCTGGGCAACATGGGCCACATCCATGGCCGCCAGGTCACCCGCTGGTCGCAGGATCCGAAAGGCCCCGACCTGCCCCCCGAACCGAGCCTCACCGTACAGAGCGGGACCGTGCTCACGCTCTCGGAGCACCACTTCGGCTGCACCGTTGGGGTGGAGACGCTGGACGGCCGCACCGTGCTCAAAATCCGCCAGGGCTTCAGCTACCCTGGCATGCCGGCCCAGGTGAAGGAGGGCGTGGTGCCGCTGCAGTAGTGGCGTGGTAGCCCAAGCACCCGCGGGCTTCGCGCGCAGTGACTCCTAGCCTCCTCAGCAAGTTGAATTGGAAAACCAAGCGAACGACCGCATTTGGCCGATGGCAGCCATCGTATCAGCGACAGCCTCGGGTCCAAAGAGGCGATACAGCGGTGCTCAAGATAGCGTCTAGCTTTTGGCGTTCGGGCCCGGGAAGGACGCGGCATGGGCTTTGACCTGGGCGCGCAGACCGGCTGGCAGCTGTTCAGTAAACCTCTGAAAATTCGCAAATCGCCCACCGAACTCCGTACCCGGCGTTCTCTCAATAAATATCACCCATGGCCCCTTGGCCTTGCCTTGGTCATGAAGGATGACCACCCAATCTGTTCCATTGACCGCGAAGTGGAAACTGCGCCACAAGGAGCCATTGCCATTCAAACGACGACCGGTGTATGTCAAAAAAGGTAGCGCCCTCAGCGCTCGAATGCTCTGGGCGACCTCGGGTCGCAGATAGCGCCACATAACGAGCCGCTCTTTGAGCCATGCAAAGGGGGAGCGATTAAACATCGAAAATTGACGTCAACTTCTGCTTCTTGCCGATAGCCGAAGTCTAGCCGGTGGCTCCAGCGCCCTGAATCCCCAAGAGGGCGACCGGACAAAGCTGCACAGATGCTTACGTCCGCGATCTGGAAATGACCACGAGCGCCGAACTGAGTGTCCAGCTCCGGCCGTTCCAGCTGTCCAGCTCAGTTCGTCCCCACTGTCCAGCAGCGACCGAAATACGCAGCTGCCAAGGTCTGCACAGGCGCCACCTGCCCATGCAAGGCGGGCAGCGCCCTGGGGTGTTTACCTCAGGCCGGGATGCCAGCGCCGGCGGCGCGCTCGATCTGCGCTTGCAGCGGCGCCAGGAAGCCCTCCATCGTCTGCTCCCGCAGATCGACGGCCTTGGCGCCGCCGCCGGCCACCACGGTCACGTCCTCGATGCCGATGACGCCGAGGATGAGCCGCAGATACTGCGTGGCAATGTCGCGATCACGGATGGGCGACCCCTCGGTGTAGACGCCGCCCGAGGCCATCAGCAGGGTCGCCTGCTTGCCTTTGACCAGGCCCTTGCCGTCCAGTCCGAGCGTCGCGCCCTTGCGCACGATATGGTCCACCCAGGCCTTGAGCGACGCGGGGACGTTGTAGTTGTAGACCGGGGTCGAGATGACCAGGTGCCCGGCCGCGAGCACCTCGGCGACCATCTCGTCCGACAGCCGCAGTTCGTCCCGCATCGCCTGCGATTGGTTCGCGGGCGGCGTGAAGTAGGCATGCAGCCAGGGCGCCGTGACGAACGGGGGCGCGCCATCGGCATCGGCCAGGTCGCGGTGCACGACATGGCCACCCGGATGGGCGGTGCGCCAGGCCGCAAGAAAGCGCTGGGTCATCTGGCGCGAGACGGACTGGGCGCCGCGCGGGCTGGTCTCAACAACGAGGAGTTGGGTCATGGAGGTTTCTTTCCTTCTTTCTTTCGGGGTGGCTGGTGGGCCCGGTGGGTGCGCCGGGCGGGGCCGCCAATGGCGTCGTGAAGGGACTTTAGGCGCCACGCTGCTTCTGTGGAAGCGATGAAAATGTGATACTTTTCATCTGCTGTAGAGATGGATATGGGAGATGGACCGATGATTGGAAGCCTCACCCTCGACCAGTTGCGCGTGCTGGTGGCCATTGCCGACACGGGCAGTTTTTCGGCCGCCGGGCGCAGGCTCAGGCGTGTGCAGTCTGCAGTGAGCCAGGCGGTGGCCAACCTGGAAGCCATGCAGGGCGTCGCGCTGTTCGACCGCCAGGGCCACCGGCCCCAGTTGACCGAGGTGGGCCGTGTGCTGGTGGACCAGGCGCGGCTCGTGCTGGCCAGTGCCTCACGCTTCGAGGCGGTGGCGGCCAGCACGCGGGCGGGGGTGGAGCCGCAGTTGGCCATCGCCATCGACCCGCTGGTGCCCACCGCCCCGCTGATCGACAGCCTGCGTGCGCTGAGCCAGGCGTTTCCCGATCTGCCGGTGCACTTTTCGACCGAAGGGCTGGGCGGGTCGCTGCGGCGGCTGCGCAGCGACTCGGCGGCCATGGCGCTGTGCCTGCTGCTGCCGGGCGTACCCGAGGACATTGCCGCCTACCCGTTGCTGCGCGCCCCCCTGCGCGCGGTGGCCGCGCCGGGCCATCCACTGGCCGCCCTGGGCCGCCCGGTCACGCAGGGCGACCTGGCGCCGCATGTCCAGCTGGTGCTGTCGGACCCGGCCGATCCGGGTGGCCCCAACTACGGCGTGGCGGGCACCCGGCTATGGCGCTTCGCCGATCTGGGCCGCCGCATGGACTTCCTCTTGGCGGGATTCGGCTGGTGCCGCATGCCCGAGCACCTGGTGGCAACGGCCATCGCCTCGGGGGCACTCATCGCCATCGAGATCCACGACGACCCCACCCCACCCGAAGGGCTGACCATCTACGCGGCCCACCGGCGTGACCGCGCGCTCGGCGTGGCCGGGCGATGGCTGCTCGACGACCTGCGTCGCAGACTGGTCCACTGAAACCAACGCCGCCACCAGCGCGCCTTGGCCCGAAGCTTTACGCAACCTCCCGCACAGTGCAACGCTGCCCCACGCGGCATTGCCATGAATACTCGCGACGCCCCTGCGTTGAAATGAACCGCACCGGCTGGAACCGCTGGCCAGTTCACTTTGAATCCTGGCGAGCCAGCGTCATGGCCCACCAGCGATCAGTAGCGTTTCTTGTTGCGATCCCCAAGCAGAGTGCTGCAGCCTGCTGCGTTGGTAGGCAGCCTCAAGAAGGCAGAAACCCCGCCAAATCGGGCCCTGCCGACTTGGACAATCGAATCTTCACACGCTGAAGGCCTCGTGGCGCGATGCCGAAGCTCGCCGCAAAGCTGCGACTCAGATGAGCGCTGTCAGAAAAACCCGATGCATACGCCGCCGCAGTCAGAGTGGCCCCCTCGGCGAGACACCGAAGGGCTTTTTGGAGTCTGAGCCACCGTACATAGGGTCGAAAAGGCAAACCATGCACCTGCGTGAACCAGTGAAGAAAGCGCCCCTCGGACAATCCGAGTACCTGCGCAGCATCGCACGCGCGCAGTGGTTGGTCGAGCTTTGCGCTGAGCCATTCGGCCAGCGTTTGTTCGCGTGTTCCTGCTGAAAGTGGATCGTTGGAATCGCCTGCTTTGGCTTGAATCCATTGCTGCAGGCGAGTTTCCAGTTGCTGCACTTGGACTGGATCCAACTCGCAAACGTTTCCGCCTGAAATCGCACGCCAGCCACGCGCAATCGGCATCGCTGGATCGAGGAACAACAGCCGAACCGGTTCGGCGGATTGCATGCAGTGGGACGCACCGGCGTCCACCACATGGCCCATGCCTCGTACCTTGTAGTCTCCGGCACTCAATTCAAAAGCAGTGGACGGTGACCAGGCGATCTGAATCAGGTGATGGCTGTGCGGCCTGTTTTGCTGAACAGGCCCTACATAGGTCCCCCAGCCACGGCCGAGGCACAGCAAGGGCACGCCGGCCTGCCCTGGGACCTTGGCGTTGTCGCCAGCATCAGCGAATTCTTCTGGGGGGTGAACGGGCATGCCCTGGGGATCATGGGCGGCGGTAGCCGGTTTGTTCAAGACGCGGGCGGGTTGCACTGATTCAATCCTTCCTCATGACTGACATCCATCATGCCCCAGCAGTGCCCAGGTTCAGGTCAGCACGGCTGGCCTGTCGGCATGAAATCGCGATGATGAAATCCGCATTGCGGGCCTGCGATGAAAAGGCTGCTTTGCGGCACGCGGTGCGTGCCCACATTCTGGGCCAGCGGTACCTCATCCCCCATGTAACCAGCCATGCCTGGATGATGCGCATGGCATGGAAGCGGGGTGACAAAGTCGAATCAATGGGCCAACTGCGTCGGCTCCTGTTTGCCCTCCCGGCATGGCTCGTGGGCTGGGTTCCTGTCGGCAATCCTGGACTGGCCAGCGTGAGCCCGCTTCGTCCCGTCCCCATGTCGCAAGACCTGGCGGTTTACTTTGTGAACGACAGCATCTGGCGACACGTAGTTTTGAGGCTCGGACTGCTCGCGCTCGTTGCGCTGGTGGTGTTCGCCTCCTCGGCTTAGCTGGACTCGCGCCGTGCCGCCCAACTCGCATTGAATGCCCTTATGTCGAAATTTGAAGACTTGGTGCATATCTTGCATAGATTTTGCGAACGCTTCAAAGTATCATTTCTAATTCATTTACCGCATGCACTATTTTCTATCTGCACGAATATATGGCGCAGCATTCCATGAAACTACTCATCGTTTTGTTTTAGGCTCAAGCCACTGCAAAGTCGCATATTGGAATGTTCCAACCGATTTTGACAGAATCGCTGATTCGAGCTTGCATGACCGGCTATCCGGTTAAATTTTTTGAGTTGGAAGGCGGCGTATGTTGCGCGTATTGGCTGGTGGGTTGTTTTTGTTGATTTTGGCTGCCGCTGCCGTTAAATACTCTGGCGGGGAAAAAAGGCTGATGGAACCGGCTGCAGGAACGATCTGGACGGAGGCGACGACCGGGATGCAATTCGTGTGGGTGCCAAGCGGGTGCTTCGACATGGGGTCTGAGAAGAGCAGGGATGATCAAAAGCCGATGCATAAAGTTTGCTTGAAAGGCTTCTATCTCGGAAAATATGAAGTAACGCAAGCTGAGTATGAAAAAATAGTTGGCAAGAATCCATGCGCGGTGGAGTGCAATACTTATCTGGGGCCTGACCGAGCGGTGGTCAACCTTTACCGCGAAGATGCCGAAATTTTGGCTGAAAAATTTGAAGCACTCACTGCGAATCGATTCAGGCTACCGAGTGAATCTGAGTGGGAGTATGCCTGTTTGGCAGGTGGCAGGCACAAGGAGTACTGCGGCGATGGCGATTTCATGGATTTGGCATGGATGGGGGGTTACACCTACGGTCCACAGCCTGTTGGCCGCAAAAAGCCCAACGCCTGGGGACTGTTCGACATGATGGGCAATGCCAATGAGTACGTTCAGGATTGCTGGCATGGGAACTACGTCGGCGCACCCAACGATGGGAGTGCCTGGATTGACGGCGGCTACTGCCATGCCCGGCTGTTCAGGGGGGGCGCAACTCGGTCGCACGATAGTACCAAGGCCACCTTTCGCATGTCCATCGAGAAGGACATGGACGCTCCCAATTTCATGGACAAAGGTGTTCGACTGGTCAAGATACCTTGAGCCAATGTGCACGCCAGTCAATTATCCAATTGCTTTTTTATGACCAGCCATCAGCTTTGCATGCGATCCATCCATCAGTCATTGTTCCGATTATCGATCATGCTCCTTCTGATGGGTCTTGCAGCTTGCAAACCATCTGGATCAAAACAGCTGAAGCTGCCTGAAGTGACAAACAGCATTGGAGTCACGATGGTCTCTTTGCCCGGAGGCACGTTCATGATGGGGGATGATGCGGAGTCGGCCAAGAAGCCCTGGGGAGCTTCGATACCGGCACATGCAGTTGACGTGCCACCCTTTCAGATGGCCAAGACGGAAGTCACTGTCGCTCAATACAAGAAGTTCCTTTCATCAATAGGACGGGAAGGCGAAAAGAAGCTAAATGACACTGGTTTTCTAAAACACAACAGTTTCAGTGATGATGCACCGGTACGGTATATTGATGGCCAGGAGATAGACGATTTTATCGAATGGCTCAATCGTGTGGATGGGCCGGGGTATCGCCTGCCTACTGAGTCCGAGTGGGAATACGCCTGCCGAGCGGGCAATAGCACGGATATGTATTGCGGTGGAAATGATATTGATCCGATAGGCTGGCACAGGGAGAACAGCGGGCAGAAGATCCACCCCGTTGCGGAGAAAAGGCCCAACGCTTTCGGGCTCTACGACATGTCAGGCAATGCAGAAGAATGGACGGCGGACTGCTGGCACCCTACGTATGAGGGTGCGCCAACTGATGGCAGCGCACGGGAGAAGGGTCCAAAAGATCGTGCACAGGGGAGAGGGCTCAACAGGTGCGAATTCCTCGCTGTACGCGGAGGTTCGGTCGAGCAGTGGCGTAACCGCGCAACAGCAACATACCGCGACTCCAAATTACCTAGGGTTTGGCATCCTGAAACAGGATTTCGCCTCGCGCGAACGAACTGATTGGTTGAGCATTGGGGGCATGTACAGGGGGTGCCTGGGATGAAGACTGGCCCGTTGCGCACCCTGTGCGAGCAAGACCTGCCGCAAGGTGGTGGCGAAGCTCCTCGGGTGGTCCTGCATCACCTGGCTGCGTATCGCCACAGGCTACTCCAGGTACCCGTCCGCGACGCGCAGGCTGAAAAATCACGCAATGCAAGGGAAGATCAAGGATGCTGGAGTTCGTCGCCTCGGAAGGCCTGCAGGCTCCATGCACTGTGTCAACGCTGGGGTCTGTACGGCCATTGAAATTCTCGAAAGTTTATGACTGATCCCAAAAAAATAGCCAGCCTGGAAAAACTCTATCAAGCGATGGACTCCGATGAAATTGAATATCGAATGGCACATGGCGAGTTGAGTCCAATAGCCCGCGAAGTTGCACAATCGGTGTTGCAGCGACGGGATTCCTCTGGCTCCGGCGTTGTTGACTACAAGTCTGATGAAAGCTCGAGCACTTCACCCTCAGGGGTAATCTTCCAGCTTGCGCTGGCTGCGTTGATTATTTTTGTTATCTTTTTATTCCTTCACTATGTGCTGGGCTTTTCGAAGGCCTTTTTTGCTTATATTGCCGTTGTCATTGTGATACCCTGCTGCGGCGCCTTGTTTGGAAAGGCGTTTCCGACCGCTGGCATCATCATTGGCTCAGCCATTCTTTGTTATGGTGCATATTTTTATTTCTCCACCCCTGACTTTAAAGGAACAGGTCTTGAATGGGGTTTAAATAAAGCATTTCTAATCGCCTACACCCTGGGCTTCATCATGGCGGGTGCATCATTCATTATGGGCGCATTTTTCAAGGGCACTGATGAAGAACTTAAAGAGAAACTGGACAGATACATTGAAGGCATTTCAAAAGCCGAGACCAAAGTGTGACAGTTAAAAAATCGCAATCTTTTGCGGAGTTTTTGATGAAGGGGCCGGACGATCTGCTTCTACCAGTGGGCAGCAACTACAGGCCTGCATTGTTTGGAGACTATTTGGTGGCAGCGCAAGTCGGCCGCTCAGCCGCCTCCGAGCTTTCTGTCGGTAATGCATCGCTGAAGTACAAATCTTCCATATCTTGCGAAGTGTCATAGTGGATCGCTCGATGCAGACTCGCTTGAAGTGAAACACCCCCTGAGTCGCTTCGCGCCCTGCCCGCAGGCGCGGCATCCAAAGCCGCCGCGCGCGCCCTGCTTCGGTACATGCTGCCGACACGTGCTCGCCCCCACCTCCTACAGCGCGGGCCTGCGTTGCCGCCGATGCTCCTGGGTCACAACCAACCTGGAGAACCCCCATGCGCAAGATGATCCTGATGGCGATTGCCGGCTACCTGTGGAAGAAGTACAAGGCCCACAACGCGGCGGGCAGCGGGCCTGCAGCCACTGCCACACCGCGGCCCACGGCCCGGCCCTGAGAACTGAATTCGTTGCGTGACAGCCAGCAGCCCTGGCGCTGCTGGCTGAGCGCGCTCCAGGCAAGACCATCCGCCTGTCTGGCGTGGCCGCGGGCTGCAAATCCGGTAAAAAACTGTCCTCGCTGAGGCCGATTTCCGCTTTCGACGCGTCAGGGCCGGCAGGCTCCTTTGCAGGGCACGCCGGGTAGCCGATGTAGGAAAACGCCTTACCGCGCCCCACCCGCTTTTGCCCCATTTCCCCCTCTGGCGCAGCATGCAAGCCCCGCGCCACGCCGCCGCCGCCCCGCTCACCGTGTAGGACCGGCCTCCCCTTGTCCGCCGAAGTTGGCTGACTGCCCCGCAACCGTTGCCCACCCACAATCCGATACAACTGTGTGCAAGGTACCGCGTGAACCCTGCGGCCCTGCCCTATCCCGGGCGCATGCACTGAAACGGCCATGTCGGACACCGGCCCATGGAAGGAATCATTTGACGTACCAACTCAACCCCGCCCCATCGCCTTCGCAGCCGAACAGCGCTGCACGCACCGGTATCGCCGGGCTCGACGACGTGCTGGGTGGCGGCCTTCCCCCGCGCCATCTGTACCTGGTTGAAGGCAGCCCCGGCACCGGCAAGACCACGCTGGCACTGCAGTTCCTGATCGAGGGGCGCGACAAGGGCGAGCGTGGGCTGTACGTCACCCTGTCCGAGACTTCCGAAGAACTTGCGCAGGTGGCGCAGTCGCACGGCTGGACGCTCGACGGCATCCGCGTGTTCGACCTGGTCAGCGACGAGGGCCTGAGCGAAGAGGCCGAGCAGACCATCCTGCACCCCTCCGAATTCGAGCTGGGCGAGACCACCCGCGAGGTGATGCGCCTGGTCGGCGAGCTCAAGCCCCAGCGCGTGGCGTTCGACAGCCTGTCCGAGCTGCGCCTGCTGGCCCAGAGCCCTCTGCGCTACCGGCGCCAGATACTCGCCTTGAAGCGCTTCTTCGCGCAGTTGGGCTGCACCGTGCTCATGCTCGACGACAAGACCTCCGGCGAGGGCGACCAGCAGCTGCACAGCATCGCCCATGGTGTGGTGCATCTGAACCAGAACACCAACACCTACGGCCCCGACAAGCGCCAGCTGCGCGTGGTCAAGTTGCGCGGCGTCAAGTTCCGCAGCGGCGACCATGACTTCGACCTCGACCGTGGCGGGCTGGTGGTGTTTCCGCGCCTGGCGGCGGGCGAGCACGGCGGCAAGTTCGACGAGACCCCCATCTCCACCGGCACGGCCGCGCTCGACGACATGCTGGGCGGCGGCCTGTCGCCCGGCAGCAACCTGCTGCTGGCCGGCCCTGCCGGCGTGGGCAAGACCACCACCGCCATCAGCTGCGCGGTGGCCGCCATGCGGCGCGGCGAAAAGGTGGCCTACTACCTCTTTGACGAGGGGTTCTCGTCGCTGCGCCAGCGCTCACGCGCCCTGGGGCTGGACATCGACCCGTTCATCGCCAACGGCCAATTGCTGATCCGCTCGTTCGACCCTGCCGAGGTGTCGCCTGGCCAGTTTGCCCACGCGGTGCGCCAAGCCGTCGAAAAAGACCAGGTGCGCCTGGTGGTGCTCGACAGCCTCAACTCGTACATGCAGGCCATGCCCGGCGGGCAGTACCTGCTGCTGCAGATGCACGAGCTGCTGTCGTACCTGAACTCCATGGGCGTGGTCACGCTCATCATCCTCTCGCTGCACGGCACCGTGGGGGAGATGCGCTCCGACATAGACCTCAGCTACCTGAGCGACGCCATGGTGCAGTACCGCTTCTTCGAGGCACGCGGCGAAGTGCTCAAGGCCATATCGGTCATCAAAAGCCGCACCGCGCAGCACGAGTCCACCATCCGCGAGCTGCGCCTGGGCGCCAATGGGGTGCAGATCGGCAAGCCCCTGACCGACTTCCACGGCATACTCCTCGGCGCAGCAAAGTACACCGGCCGGCAGGCCCTGCTGGGGGATGCCGATGGCGCCCCCGCGCAGTCCTGAACACGGATGCCGCGCATGGAAAGCCGCGTTCTCATACTGGCGCCGCATGGCCGCGATGCGAAGGTGATCGCATCGGTCGTGTGCGGCGATGGTTTCATCTGCGTTCAATGCCCCGACGCCCCCACCCTGCTGGCCGAGCTTGCGGCGGGGGCCGATGCGGCCATCCTGACCGAAGAGGTGCTCGCTGGCGGCCTGGCTGAATCGCTGCAGCAGTACCTCGCTGGCCAGCCGGCCTGGTCCGACCTGCCCTTCGTCGTGCTGGCCACGCGCCAGGCCAGCCGGCGCTCGGTGCGCGCCACCGCCTCGCTGCAGGAGCTGGGCAACCTGGTCATCCTGGAGCGCCCGGTCAACCCCGAAACCCTGGTCAGCGCCGTGCGCTCTGCCCTGCGCGCGCGCAAGCGCCAGCACACCACGCGGCTGCACCTGCACGACCTGAACAATGCCAAGCAGACCGTCGATGGCCTCAATGCCGACCTGGAAGGTCGCATCGCCAAGCGCACCAGCGACCTGGCCAGCGCCAACGACCGCCTCACGCGCGAGATCGCGGACCGCGAGCGCATCCAGTCCAAGGTGGTGCAGGGGCAAAAGCTCGAAGCCATCGGCCGGCTCACCGGCGGCATCGCGCACGACTTCAACAACCTGCTGCACGCCGTCAGCCTGAACCTGCAGTTCATCGCCCGGATTTCCACCGAAACGCGGGTGACCGACTACGCCCGCCGCGCCAAGGAATCCGTGGACCGCGGCGCCCGCCTGACGGCCCAGCTGCTGTCCTTCGCGCGCGCGCAAAGCCTGATGCCGCGGCTGCACGACGTGAATGCCATGGTGCTCAACCTGCGCGAGCTCATCGAGGTATCGGTGGGCTCCAAGGTGCAGGTGCAGCTGGACCTGAGCGCAGAGCCTGCGTGGGTTCTGCTCGACGGCGCGCAGTTCGAGATGGCCCTGTTGAACATGGCCGTCAACTCGCGCGACGCGATGGCCGATGGCGGCACCATGACCATCCGCACCGCACTGGTCGCCGGCCCGGGCAACGCAGAGGGCACGCGCCAGGTACATATCAGCGTGCAGGACACCGGCTGCGGCATTCCCGAGGCATTGCAGGCCAAGGTGTTCGACCCCTTCTTCACCACCAAGGCCGAGGGAGAAGGCACGGGCCTGGGGCTCAGCCAGGTCTATGGCTTCGCCAACCAGTCCGGTGGCGGCGTGGACATTCAAAGCACCGAAGGAGAAGGCACCACCGTCACCCTGCGCTTCGCACAGGCCCCGCAGGCCCGCGAAGACGACGCCGACTCCCCCACGGCACCGCAAGGCCCGGCCCAGTCCGAGGCGCGCACCGAGGTGCTGGTGGTGGAAGACGACGACGCCGTGCGCCAGGGCATCGTCGAAGGCCTGCGCCTGCTGAACTACCGGGTGCGTGAAGCCTGCGACGGCGAGAGCGGCCTGCGCGAACTGCACCGCCGCGTGCCGGACCTGCTGATGGCCGACTACCTCATGCCCGGCATGAACGGCGCCGAGTTCATCGCCGCCGCGCGCAGGCTGCACCCCGGCATCCCCGTGCTGATGGCCACCGGCTATGCCGACATGGCCGAGGTGGAAAAGCTCGTGGGCCCGCAGTCGGTGCTCAAGAAGCCCTTCGACCTGGAAACGCTGCACACCGCCGTGGGCAACGAACTGGCGCGCGCGCGGGCTTGAGCGGCCGCGCGCGCCCGCACGATCCACACCCCAGTGCGCCCACGCGCCGGCAGCGGCCCACCGCAGGTGATGGGCGTCACGTCTGGCCCCGTTTGTGGGGTTCCCTCGCGCGGCAGCGCTGGCAATAATTCCTGTATTTGTCCATGCCCAACACCACGCCCCTGACCCCCTCGCACGCAACAGCGCAGCCCCTGCGCCGGTGCGCCTCCCTCGCCTGCCTGGCCCTGGCCGCATCGCTGGCGGCCTGCGGTGGGGGCGATGAAACCCCCGGCCCCTCGCCGGCAGACCGCTTCACCATCGGCGGCACGGTGAGCGGGCTGGTCGCGCCCGGCGCAGGCAGCAACCCCCACGCCCCCAGGCTCGTGCTGCAGAACAACGAGGGCGACGACCTGACCGTCACGGCCAATGGCCGCTTCGCCTTTGCCACGCCGCTGGCGGCAGGCAGCGCCTATGCGGTGCGGGTGCAGTCGCAGCCCGCCGGCCAGACCTGCAGCGTGGCCCAGGGCAGCGGTGCCGTGCCCGGCGCTGCGGTGCAGGCGGTGCAGGTGGCCTGCGCCCCCGCCGTGCTGGGCCTGCCCGAGGGCCTGTGGGTGCGCGAAGCCTGCGGCCCCACCGGCACCACTGCCGGGCAAAGCGGGCGCAGCCTGTTTCGCATGACGCGCCAGGATGAGACCCACGTCACCGTCACGCAGGGCACCATGGTCTACGACAACGCCCAATGCACGGGCACCGGCAAGGTGTTGACCGAAAGGGACTACGCGCGCTTCGAGGTCGACCGCAAGGAGACCCGGGGCGCGATCACGGCCTGGTGGGGAAACTGGGACTACACCGTGAGCAGCGACCGCCCCACCCGCGCCGTGTTTTCGCGCTCGGGCCCCTACCTGTGCTGGAACGTGGACCATTTCTGGGCCCAGTTCCCCACGATGGACCAGGTGGAAAGCGCAGTGGCCAGCGAGATCGCGTCACGCCAGTGCTACCTGAAGGCGGAGTGACAGGACACTAACAGGCCTGCCCCCATGCGCGACGCAGCCATCGAACAAGCCATCCTGGCCCTGCTGGCCGAGCGCGCGCCGGGCAAGACCATCTGCCCTTCCGAAGTGGCGCGCGCACTGGCGCAGGACAACGAAGCGCAGTGGCGCCCGATGATGCCCGCCGTGCGCAGCGCTGCGGACCAGCTGGCGCGCGAAGGCCGCCTGCAGGTGCTGCAGCGCGGCCAGGCGGTGGCCTCGGCGGTGCTGGCGGTGGGGCCGATCCGCCTGGCCAGGCCCGCCGCGCCCAGCACCAGGTGACCCGCCAGGCTACGGCCTGCACAGGGCATCCATCTTCGCCCGTGGCAATGCAGATGGGGCCTGTGCGCGGGCTTGGCACCATCGACAACCATCTGCGGTCCTGCAACCGGGTCAGGGCATTCGGGAGCTTGGCACGGCCGATAGCGCCTGGATGAACGCGGCCAGACCCATGCACCCGGGGCTGCGGCTTTCATCCCAAAGGCACTGCACCCGCACACCCGCTTGCGAAAAGTGGACGTTGAATGCGTTGCCGGTGATCTCCAGCTCGGCGTGGTGCCCGGCCATGACGCTCCTGGCAAAACCCAGGTACCGTTCGCGGTCGTGCGCGGTGGGCATGTCGCTGTCGATCAGGTCGTGCAGCCATGAAGGCATTGGTGCGTATCTCCCATCGGTGAACAGGTCCACTGGCGCAGCGGCCCCCTTCCCCCTTGATCGTAAGCGCGACCCGTTGCGCACGCTACCATTGCCGGCACACAACACAGGGAGGTCAAGGCATGCGAAGAATGGCAGCAACGGGATGGGCAATGGCAGTGGCATTGGCAGCGGCACTGGCCGGGTGCGGCACGGCGCCAGACAAGCTCAAGGACTCGGACTTCAACATCCGCGAGGTGGCACTGGCCGTGCCTGCCAAGGAGGCTTCGACCAAGTTTCGTGACAGCCTGCGCCATTGCCGCAAAGGCACGGCCTTCTGGGGCACCACCCTGGGCATCCCGGACTGTGGCCAGGAGAGCGCCGACGGCTCCATGACCTGCAACATCTACGCGGACAAGGGCATGGGCCTGGGACGCTCGAACATCGTGCTCGGCATCGTCGCCATCCAGCCCGCGCCCACGGGCAGCACCGCCACGCTCAAGGTACAGACCTGGGTGGGCCGCAACCACATCGTCCTGGACGCCTGGGAGAAGTATGCGCGCGGTGAGCACAAAGAGGTGTGCCCCGGCAAGTGACCCAGCCAGCCTGGCGCAGCCCCCTTGCGCGGTGAAGCCGGTCGGGGGCCCGTGCCTGTGGTTCAGCGTGTTGCCGGCGGCTGCAGGTCCTTCATCCGCCCGGCGATCAGCATATCCGCCCAGGACTGCGCCTCGCGGTTCATCCACACCGAGAAAGTTGCCATGGCCGCCTTGTTGGCGGCCAGCTCTTTCTTGCCGATGGGCGAGCATGCTGCGGCCTGTGTATTGCGGTGGCTGCGGGACACCCAGTCGGTTTTCTTGGACGGCGGGAACTGCGGGAACCGGACATCCGCATCGGCTCTCATGGCCACGCCCAGGCCGCTGCGAAAAGGTCGCATCTGAGCTTCGCTGGAATCGCCTTCTTGGGTGATTCAGGGTACGGGCGCGGCAGGCTAGACTTTCGCTTTCGGCCAGAAACGGGCTGTTGCGGCAGTTAAAAGCGGACGCTCAACGTTGAATCAGAGCCGCGAGCGTCAGCTCGCCGACGCTAGTCGGATCGAGCAATAGGCTAGACCTCATTCGGTGGCGTCTCATCAAGCACCGACCAAACGCGCAACCCCTCGGCACGTGCGGCTTTGGCCAATTCTCGATCCGCTGTAGTCAAGACCGTCTGTGACTCTCTAGCCAAGCTTGCATAGTTCCCATACTTCAGGCTTGCCAATTGAAGCGCATCGGAATAGTCGAGCCCAGTGCGAATCGCTAGCTCGCGAACCAACGGATAGTAGTCACGATCGTGAAGTGCGATTTCTGGCAATGTCCGGCGCATCCCCGTAAACCAAATAGTCAGTTCATGAGCCGCCTCCAGGTACTCATCTCGACTTAGAACTTTGACCCTTCGCCACTTAGTCTTCAGGACACTAAGAGCCTCATGGAAGCAAAACTCCGTCGTGTAGACGGTTGGCCGGCGATTGAAATATTCACGAACCGCCGCAGCACCAGGGTCGTTGACGTAAAGGAGGACCAGTGCCGAAGCATCGAAGAACTCGGCGCGAGCAAATACTGAATTCATGAGTTCTAGCGTTTGAGATAAGAGGCATGACTCGGCTTGCCTGGGCATGTCCTCTCGATTGAAGGGTTAGAGCGCATTGAAATCGAAGTACGGCCTCAGCGACACTGGGAGGCATTTGTAGCCCAATGCTATAGATAAGAAGTAGCGGTGGTAGCCGTCGCGAACCGAAAGACGACCGGTACGCGCCGAAGGCTTCTGATGGACTTCGAGTGGCGGCAGCGCCTCAGCGGTGACCATCGCTCGCATGATTGCAACTGCCCGCTCTTTATGCAGACCGGTGAAACCCACATCTCGAATCGGCGCTTCCACTTGGGAGATTGACACGATCGCAGTGGGCCAATTCGGATCGGAGAAAGCTAGGAAAGCCGAACCTCTCGGCTTGAATAGCTGAGCGCCACTCAATGCAAGCCATTCGTCTGGGACTTCGAACTTTAAGGTCTCGAACGGATGCTGAACGTGCATGTGCCCTCTAACGTGATGTACCCCGCAAAACCTGCGGAACAAACTGGTCCCTGCGGGATATTCTGGACACTGATTCCTCCTGGAAGTGGCTTGCAGATTGCGGCTGCGGTCAGTGTGCTGTTCAAAAGCGCAAGTATAAAATTTCGAAAAACCCGGCAAGCTTCAACTCCGCAAACTTTAGCTCGCCAGGTGGCAGGCACTGGACACTTAGACAGCGCGGTTTGGACTGCACGCCAGCGGGTAGCGAATCAACGGCAGCTTTGGGGTAGTTTTGTCCAACGGCAGCTTTGGGCCCACAGCGGCCTTCGGCCAACCCACCACCGTTGTTCCGCGCGCGCGATCTCCCCATCGCTCACCTGAGCATCTTGCGCACGCTGGCGCACGCTGGCGCGCTTGAACACGCCGCACGATGCCACGCGCGTCGGTTGGGGCAGGCCGCTGTTCTCTTGGGCCGACGCGCAAGGCGACCAGTGATGCAACCACTGGCGTTCTTCCCCACGGCGGGGCACTGCAGTGGGACGGCAGCAGTACGCGCGCGGTGGATGCACGGGCCTTGCAGCGGCCTGCGGTGGAGCGCCGGACACTGGCAAAGGTGGTGACCGGTGTCACGCGCCGTGAGAACCATTCGCATGCACACTGGCCCTACACACCAACCAGGTGGAGCCAGGGCATGCCATGCATCGGCCATGCACCGTGAGCCTCCACCCCATCGAGAGGAGCCTTGCATGTCCGTTCCATCCCTGGCGCCGCGCGCCGCCCCGCGTCCCCTGCCACTGTGGTCTGCCCGTGCTGTGCGGCGCATCGCGCCCCTGGGCCTGAGCCTGGGCCTTACGGCCGCCCTGCTGGGCGGCTGCGGTGGGGGTGGCGGTGACGACCCGGCACCTGCACCTGCACCTGCACCTGCACCTGCACCTGCACCTGCGCCCGCGCCCGCGCCGGCCCCGGCACCTGCGCCCACGCCTGCACCAGCTCCTACACCCGCGCCGGCACCGACGCCTGCGCCTTCACCCGCGCCAGCCCCCACGCCCGACCCGACCTACCAGACGCTGGGCGTGTCGGTCACCGGGCTGGCGGCGGGCCAGAGCGTGGTACTGCAGAACAACGGGGCGGATGACTTCACCTTGGGCGCCAACGGCATCGTGCGCACGGCAGCCAGCTGGCCGCTGGGCAGCAGCTATGCCGTCACCGTCAAGACCCAGCCCACGGGCCAGCGGTGCACGGTGGCGCTGGGCATGGGCACACTGGCCGCCAACATCCCCTTGGTGCACGTCGAATGCGTGCAGCTGCCAGGCGACCGCAACACACTGGGCGGCACCATCGGCGGCATTCCGGCCGGGGTGACCGTGGTGCTGACCACGGGCGGCGAAGACCTGCCCCTCAGCGCGGACGGCGGCTTCACCTTTCCCACGCCGCTGGCCGCTGGCGCGGCCTATGCCGTCACGGTCAAGTCCACCCCCGTGGGCACGGGCTGCGTGGTGCGCAATGGCACCGGCGTGGTCGCTGCCGCCGCGGTGGACACGGTGCAGGTGAGCTGCGCAGTCTCTGGCTCGGTCACCGGCTTCTGGGAGCAGGACAAGTGCACCGCAAGGCCGGATGGCATCGGCCTGAAGAACGGCTGGCGCATCACGCAAGGCAGGCCCGTCTTCATCTACGTGGGCGCGGGCGGTGTGAGCTACCGCAATGCGCAGTGCACCGGCGTGGGCACCACCATGGCGGGCCCGCTGGTGGGCGCGTTCACGGTGACGCAGACGCGCCAGGAGATCACCAACGACATTTCGGCCTACTGGGGCGTGCGCGATGGCATGAACTTCCCCACCATGCCGGTGGTGATGGTGCGCAGGGGCACCCATCTGTGCCTGCTTGAGGACACGGCCACCCCCTCGGCCTACCCCGACGGGGCCAGCACGGCAAATGCGATGGCGGCGGCCATCGCCGCGGGCACCTGCTACCAGCCCCGCTGACCCCACGGCCAGGCGCGCGCATCCAGTGCTCCGCGCGCCCGCACGATCCCGCTGCTGTTCGCAGCGGGGCGTGCGGCGCGGCAGCGCCGCTCTCGCAAGCCAGAAGGCTGCAGCCAAGCCCCCAAAATCTCAGCCACTGGATCAAGTCCGATGAATGAAGCCGAACACAATGCAGGGCTCGCAGCGACGCCGCAATACCGCTACGCGGATCGCCTGGGCGATCAACTGTTCGTGGCTGGCCAGGTGCCTCTCGACTCCCTGGGCCACCTGGTAGGCCCCGAAGACCCGGGCGCACAGGCCTTGCAGTGCCTGCGCAACCTGGAGCGGCTCCTCGCCGTACACGGATTTCTAGCAACGGACATTCGACGACTGGTCGTGTACGTGATCGGAGACCAGGCAAGTCTCTCTGCGGCTTGGTCAGCGGTCGCAGGCTGGTTTGGTGGCCAGGTTCCGCCAGCCACCCTGCTCGGTGTTGCCGCACTGGGCTACGTGGGACAGCTCGTAGAGATTGACGTCACAGTGATCAAGGCTTGAGGGCATCCCATCCCATACCGCCTGACCGGTCCATCGGTGGGATGCCTCAAAGGCTGCGCTTTCAAGTGCCCCCAGAGGCTATGGCGCCGGGGACGCCACCCTGTAGCAATCCTTGCCGGCGCGCTTGGCCTCGTACAGGGCGTCGTCGGCCAGGCGCATGAGCACTTGCGGCTCGGTGCCATGGTCCGGCGCATAGGCCACGCCGATGCTGGCGCGGACGCGGGCTTCGCCGCCGCCCAGCGCAATGGGCTGCCTGAGCCTCTCCAGCACCCGGTTCAGCACGGCCTCCACCTGGCCCCGGTCTTGCACGTTGGCGAGCGCAATGGCAAATTCATCGCCCCCCAGGCGCGTCACGGTGTCATGGCTGCGTACACAGGCCAGCAAGCGCCTGGCCGTCTCCACCAGCACCTGGTCGCCCGCGGCGTGCCCCAGCGCGTCGTTCACGGCCTTGAAGCCATCGAGGTCGATGTAGCACACGGCCACCAGGCTCGATGCCCCGCCCAGTTGCTCGAGCGCCGTGCGCAGGCGCTCGGCAAACTGCGTTCGATTGGCCAGGCCGGTCAGGGCGTCGTGCAGGGCCAGTTGCGCCAACTGGTCCTCCCGCCCCTTCATGGCGGAGATGTCGACAAACATCCACAGCGATTCGTCGCCCGAGACCGGGGTTCCGCTCAGATCGATCCAGACCGGGCTGCCGTCCTTGCGCCGCATCTTGAGCTGGGTGCGGTAGCGGCGGTTGTCGCGAAGGTGCTCATACCCTTGCGCCCCGACCCGTTCGTAGGACTCGTCGTCCAGATAGAGCTGGCGCGAAGGGCCCCCATCCAGTTCATCGGGGCCGTACCCAAAGATCGCCTTGAACGCCTTGTTCGACCAGACCGTGGTGCGGCTCTTGGTGCGCACCATGCCGATCAGCTCGTTGTCCAGCATCAGCTGCTGTTGCTGGAGCAGGCCGGCGATGCGCCGTTCGGCCAGCACGTGGCGTTGGCGCTGGACATACAGGCCGAAAGATGCCCCCACCATCGACACCCCGGCCAGCAGCAGCAGCGCGGCGATGATCTGCACATCGCGCCGCCAGGGCGCCAGGAAGTCGCTCGGCGCCAAACCCGCCAGAACCGTCAGCTCGAACCCGGGAACCCGGTGGTAGGCGGTCACCCGCTCGATGCCGTCGAGCGCCGTGGGGGTGCGGTACCAGCCTTGTGCAGGGTTGCGCTTCAGAGCGTCCCTGAGTTCGCTGGATACGCTGGCGGAGCCGAGGTTTATGTCCCCGATGGGCTCGTCGGGCACGAAGCGGGCAATCAGCCGCAGGTCCTTCGAGCGCAGGGAGATGGCGCCCGACTTGCCCAGCTTCAACCGGCTGAAGCTGCGCGCGAAATGCGCGCTGGACAGGCCGGCGTACGCCACGCCGCCAAAGCTTCCATCCCGGTTCTCGATGCGCCTTGCCAGCACGATCCCCCACTGCCTGGTGATCCGGCCCAGAAGGGGCTCGGAAACGGCCAGGCCATCGGTGAGGCGCGCGGCTTCGAAATAGCCACGGTCGGCAATGTTCACCGGCGCGGCGCCCTGGGCAAGCCCCGCGCGCACCATGCCGTCGGGTCCGGCAATGCGAATGGCGTCCACCTCGGGCAGCAGCTTTTCCTGGTGGCGCAGCACCTTCTCGATGGCCAGGGCCCCGGCCTCGTCGGCCAATCCGGCCCGGTAAGCGGAGGTTGCGCTAGCCAGTGCGTTGTCGACCAGCCTGAGTTCACCGGCGATTTCCGCAGCCAGGCCTGCGGCCATGTTTTGCGCGACCTCGGCGGCCCGGGCCTCGTCAGCATGCAGGCTGGTCTTGAGCCCGACCCACCCCGCCCCGAACAGCAGCCCGATGATGGCCAGGTTGCCACACACCAGGTGAATCGCAAAACGCCTCAGCTTGGCGTCAGAAAGATCGATGGAGTGCGGCAAGGGGTTTCAGCCAATAGGGAGTGGCCATTCCATTATTGGCGCAGCGTATCGCGGCACCCCCCTGGAAAACACCATCTTCCTTGAGAATGTGCATGGCTACTCCCCCGCCTTGCCAATGGCAGCATGCAGCACCTGCGGCGTGCAGGGCTTGGGCAGCACGTCAAAGCCCAGTTGCGAGATGCGCGCCAGTTGCTCGGCATACCCGGTCATCAGCAGCACCCGCTGCGCAGGCCATGTCTCGCGGATGTGCTTTGCCAGGCCCTCTCCGTTGAGCTCGCCAGGCATCATCACGTCAGACAGCACCAGGTCGGGCCGCTGGCCTTCATCCAGCAGGTAAATGGCTTTGTCGGCGCGGTCCACCCGGGTGACGCTGCATCCCAGCGACTGCAGCAAGGGAACCAGCGACTCGGCCACCTCGTCGTTGTCCTCCACCAGCAGCAGGCTCATGCCCAGGGGCGTGAACGATGTGTCGGAGGCGGGCTCATCCCTGGGTGCCCTGGGGGCCGTGCTGGGCAGGTACAGGCTGATCTTCGTGCCCTTGCCCAGCTCGCTGGCGATTTCCGCGTAGCCGCCCACCCCCTGGCAAAAGCCATACACCTGGCTCAGGCCCAGGCCCGTGCCTTCGCCCACCGGCTTGGTGGTGAAGAAGGGTTCGAACACCTTGTCCAGGTCGTCCGGCGCAATGCCGCTGCCGGTGTCGGACACTTCGATGACGACCATCTCGGCTTGCGCCCCTTGTGCCCCCACCGGCCGGGGCCCGGCATTGCGCACCTGGATCGACAACGCGCCCCCCGTGGGCATCGCGTCGCGCGCATTGATGCCCAGGTTGAGCAGCGCCAGCTCCAGCTCACTCATGTCCAGAAACACGGGCGCGGTCGAAGGGTCCACCTGCACATCCAGCTGCACGCGGCTGCCCATGACCGGAACCAGCAGATCCTGAATCGCCGGGAGCTTGTGCTGCAGCTGCACGTACTCGGCCACCAGGGGCTGGCGCCGTGAGAAGGCCAGCAGCTGGCGGGTGAGGTTGGTGGCCGACTTCACGGCCCGGGCAATGGCTTCGATCTGGCGCAGGCCCGACTGCGGCGCCGTGCGCTTGAGCAGGTGCAGGTTGTTGCTGATGACCATCAGCGCGTTGTTGAAGTCGTGCGCCACGCCACCGGTCAACCGGCCCAGCGCCTCGAGCTTTTGCGCCTGGCGCAGCGCCTCTTCGGCGCGCTGGCGGCTTTCGGTTTCACGCTCCAGTTCCTGCAGCGTGTTGTGCGCGGCGCGCGCGCTTCGCAGCGCCGTTCTGGCCGTGACGACCAGGGCCGCCACCGGCAGCGCCCCCATGGCGAACAGCAGCGCGAGCTGCTGGAACAGCTCGCGCAGCGGCACGTTCAGGCGCATCGCGGTGGCCACGTACAGGGGGTAGTCGCCGACCTTGCGATAGGCAATGATGCGTTCCTTCTGGTCGATCGACGAGATGCCCTGCAGGCGCGCCGAGTCCTCGCCGGCCTGCACGCGCTGCATCACCGGCGCATCGGGCTGCAGCTTGCCGGAGGGGATGGCGCCCTGGGCCCACCGGGTGTAGACCTCGCCATCCCCGCGGAACAGCGTGACCGCCAGGTTGGGCTCGTCCGCCACCAGGTCGCCATAGAAATCGTGGAAGTAGGCCGTGAGCAGCGCCACGTTGATGACGCCGCCAAACTTGCCCGCGTCGTCCTCGAAGGGGACACTGACGTTCAGCACCCGCTCGTTGGACGTGCGGGTCACGATGGGCCTGGACAGATGGGGCCCCGTGCGGCCCTGCAGGTGGTGCTGAAAATACTCGCCGTCGGACAGATCGACCCGCGGGAACGGGAACAGGCGGCTGCTGGCCAGCGGCCGGCCTTGCGCATCCAGGATCAGGATGGACTGGATCTGGGGCTGGTCCACGCTGCGCTTGCGCAGCTCTTCGTGCAGAAAGGCCTCGATGCTGCGCAAGTCCTGCGGCTTCTTGCCGTTGACCAGGGAGAAGGCCTTTTCCGCGACCGCCTCGGACGTGGCCATGACCTTGGAGGCATGCTCGTGCGCCACGCGCAGCGAGCGCGACACCCGGGCGTCGGTTTCTTCCGTGGCACGCAGGAAGCCGACGACCCCGAAGATGGCGTAGATCGCCAGGGGAACCGCCACGCTCAGCAACGCCATCAGGCGCAGCCAACGCACCGATTCTGCTGCCTCTCGGGAGCCTTTACCGCCTGCTCTTTTCTGGGTCCACATGGGTTGTTCCTGGCGAGCGGGTCAATGAAATCCACCACCGGTGGCTGGGCCATGGCGCCCACCGCGACCAATGGGTATAAATAATAACTTAAAAGTCATGACGTCGCTCCATCGCCACCGCCCCACAAGCGCCCCAGCTCGGCAGCCGTCTGCGGCTTGCC
The DNA here is from genome assembly GCF_979253235.1 of Acidovorax sp. AC410. Lineage (NCBI taxonomy): Bacteria > Pseudomonadati > Pseudomonadota > Betaproteobacteria > Burkholderiales > Comamonadaceae > Acidovorax > Acidovorax sp. AC410. The sequence goes on along the minus strand of NZ_CEEDCG010000001.1, from coordinate 4,748,747 downwards.
ATAGAGGTAGCCCTGCAGCTCGGTCACGTCCAGGCCCTGCAGCAGGTCGGCCTGCGCCTGCGTCTCCACCCCCTCGGCCACCACGCGCTTGTCCAGCGCCTTGGCCAGGGCCACGATGGCCGTGGCGATCGCCAGCGCGGGGCGCTCGATGCCAAAGGCGAACACAAAGCTCTTGTCGATCTTGAGCGTATCGAACGGCAGGCGGTTGAGGTAGCGCATGGCCGAATAGCCCACGCCGAAGTCGTCCAGCGCAATCGCCACACCGAGCGCACGCAGGGCTGCCAGGCGGGTGACGGCGGCGTCCACGTCCTGGATGAGCACCCCTTCGGTGACCTCCAGCTCGAGCTCCCCAGGGCGGATATCGAACTCCTGCATCAGCGCGTGCAGCGCTGCGGGAAAGGCCGGGTCGGCCAGCTGCACCGGCGAGAGGTTGACCGACAGGTGCCGCACCGGCGCCTGCGGGTCGGCACGCCAGCGCGCAAACTGCGCCAGCGCCTGGCGCAGCACCCACAGGCCCAGGTCGAGAATGAAGCCGGACTCCTCGGCCAGCGCAATGAAGACATCCGGCGAGACCAGGCCCTTGGTGGGGTGGCGCCAGCGCAGCAGCGCTTCGACCGAGACGATCCGGCGGTCGTGCGCGCCCACGCGCGGCTGGAACACCACGAACATCTGCGCCTCGGCCAGCGCATGGCGCAGATCGTTGCGCAAGGCCAGCCGTTCGGCCAACTCGGCGGCCAAGGCATACTCGAACTGCACCAGCACGTCGCGGCCGGCGCCCTTGGCGCTGTACATGGCCAGGTCGGCGTGCTTGAGCAGTTCCTCCTGCGAGGTGCCATGCTCGGGAAACAGCGCCATGCCCAGGCTGGCAGCCAGGGGCAGTGTGCGCGGGGGCACGCTGTACGGCACCCGCACCGCCTGCATGACGGACTCGACGTCGCTGCGCAGCGCAGCCTGGTCGTGCGCCGGCAGCACGAACACAAACTCGTCGCCCCCCGGGCGGGCCATTGCCAGGGCGCGCGGTCCGATGCTGCGGTGCAAGCGGGCGGCCACCTCCCGGAGCACGATGTCGCCCACGTCGTGCCCGTAGGCATCGTTGATTTCCTTGAAGCCATCGAGGTCCATGAACACCACGGCAAAGGGCAAGGCTTGCACCGGCCCGCCCCCGCTGCCCGGCTCGCGCGGTGGCGTCAGCCGATCGATGGCCTCCACCAGCCCGAAGCGGTTCAGCAGGCCGGTCAGGCTGTCGCGGGTGGCGCGCTCGTGCAGCTGCTGTTCGCGTTGCTCGGCGTGCAGGGCCACCGCCAGCCGCTGGCGAAACGCGGTCAACTCGCGCTCGGCGCGCCCGTGCGGCGCCGGCAGGTGCCCCAGGCGCAGCCACACGCGCTGGCTTCGGGTTTGCGCAACAGGCAGGTCATGCCAGGGCTCCTGGCCGCTGCCACCGGGGCTTGCGGGCGGCCCCTCTGCGGGCGGCGGGAGATCGCGCGGAGGGAGGTCACTCGGCGCGCTGGTCTCGCCTTGCGCCAGCGTTCCATCCAGCGCCAGGGACAGCAGGATGGGCCGGTCGCTGCCGGCAGGCCACTGCACCACGGACACCGGCCCGGCACCGGCCTGCCCGTTCAGATGCACGAGCATCCATCGCACCACCTCGGCGAAGGGCCGCTGCTCGATGATGGCCTGGTCCATGCGGGCGAGCAGGCGAAACAGCTGGAGGTCGCGCCCCACCTCTTCGGTCATGGCATTGAAGGAGTCGGCCAGGTCGGTGAACTCGCTGCGCCGGCCCGCGATCTGCACCCGGCGCGTGAAGTCGCCGCCCAGCACCGCGCGGGTGCCCGAGGTGAGGGCATCCAGGGGGCGGGTCAGCCTGCGCAGCACCACGGAGCTGCTGGCGATGGCCAGCAGGAACGCGATGGCGGCCACGTTGCCCACCAACGCGGCCACGCCAATCGGCAGGTAGCGCCGCACGTCGGGCTGCAGCGTGGTGGTGATGGTCCAGGCCGCCGCATTGAAGTAGGGCTGAAAGAAGATCTCGCGCTGCGTGCGGACCGCATGGCTCGCCTGCACATCGACCCCCTGGCAGAAGGGCGGCGAGAGTTGCGCGCCCGAAAAACAGATGCGGTGCGTTCCCGACTGGGCGTTTTCCCACAGGTAGTCGGCATGGAAGCGGCCGCGCACGGCAGCGTCCGCCAGCGGCACCAGCAGCTCCACCGTGGGCGCCGCCCCCGGCGCACCGCCACTGACGACGCGCAAGCTGCTCAGGGCACCGGCCGCCGGCGCCTGCTCCGGTGCGGGCACCCAGTCCACGCTGGAAAAAACCTTGGCCAGGCTGTCATCAAGCACCATGGGCCCCTGCCCTTTTGCCGCAGGCTGCGCGTGCACCAGCAGCAGGCTTTGCGCAGCACGCAGGCGGTCGATGAGGTTGATGCCCACCGCCTTGGCCAGCTCGCTGCTCAGCTGTGCGGCGGACTGCTGCACCACATATTCCGTGAGCTGGTAGGCCAGGAGCGAAATCACCCCCACCGGCACCGCCACCAGCACGAAGAACGTGGCCAGCAGCTGGCGCCCCACCCGGCTTTGCAAAATGGCATGGGCCGCACTCAGGCGCATTCAGTAGTCCTCGGCCACCCCGATGAACCCCCCATTGTTGGCACGAATGATGTCATCGCGGCTAGCCTTGGCAGTCAGGGGTGTCTGGCTTTGTCCGTCGGGGCCCATGCTGTAGAGGTCGTAGTCGCTGTTCAGGGGATGCAAGGACTTGTCCTTGCGCTTTTGGCCCACCTTGGCGCCCTCCATCGACAGGTAGCGGTAGGGGTTGCCCCAGGGGTCCAGCCGGTTGTCGGGCAGGTCGGCCAGGCTCGCCGGGAACACGTGCTTGAAATTGACGTACCGCTCCAGCTTCAGGCTGATTTCCAGAAGGTCCTTCTTGGCGGCTGCGATTCTTGCACGCTCCATGTACGCCTGGTAGCTGGGCACGGCGACCGCCGACAGCACCCCGATGAGGGTGACCGAGATCAACAGCTCCAGCAGCGTCACGCCCAACGCGCGCAAGGCACGTCTTCTGTTGTTGCGCACCACCCTCATCGCCCGCCACCTTCGCAAAAAAATGGGCATGGCGCGGGGCACACCGCCGCAGAACACGCAGCCGCAGCACAGGCCGTGGGCAGCGCCCACCGCTGCGTCGAGGCGCATGTGTCCGTGACATTCTGTTTCATGCCCTATGATATTGCACGCCCCAACGGCGCCCGCGTAGGACGGATTCGACGGAGCGCCTGGCCATTCTTGGCCCGCACCGCCTCCAACACTCCTCCAGCATCTCGGCGCCACGCCCTTCCCAAGACCTCCTTGGCAGCCCGCGTGAGCCGAGTGCAGAACACGGGCTTTGAGCGCGCGCTACCATGGTGCCGAACGCCGACTTGCCGAGGCTTGGGGCACCCTGCAGACCATCGCGGACCGTTATCGCCCGATTGCCGAGGCCGGTCCCGACGCATCACTGGTCACGAGAGTTTTACCGATTCAAGAAACCGCCCATGAAGACCATCGACGAGATGCTGAGCCTGGACCTGCTCACCCGCGACCAGCACACCCAGATCAGCGCCTGGATTGCGCGCTCGGCCTCCCCCGAGGAGATTCTGCAGATGCCCTCTGCGCTGTGGCGCGCGGTGGAGCATGCCAGCCAGGTCATGGGCATCAACGAGGACCTGCTGCGCCCGCCGGCCCTGGATGCGGGCGGCATGGTCACAGGGTAGTCCTCCACAACCGAGAAGCCGCCCGTGCAGCTGAACTTCGCATGCACGCAATGCGGCCGGTGCTGCCAGGGCCACCGGGTGCCGCTGGGCATGCACGAAGCCATGGCCTGGCTGCGCCGCGGCGGCGATGTCCACCTGCTGTGCGACGCGGTCGTCTGGCCTGCCGAGCCGCCCGCCGGCGATGCCTTGGCCGCCTACCGGCGCCAGCGCAGCTTTGCCGCAGCGAGCGCGGCAATGGCGGTGCGGGTGGGCGTGATCCTGGCCGCGTCGTTTCCGGGCCGCTGCCCGAACCTGATGGACGAGCAGCGCTGCGCCATCTATGCCGAGCGGCCGCTGGTCTGCCGCATTTACCCGGCATCGATCAACCCCTTCGAGCCGCTGGGCACAGAGTCCAAGGCCTGCCCGCCCGAGGCCTGGGATGCGCGCGGTCCCGCCTTCGTGCGCGCGGGCCGGCTGGTGGACGAGGCCACACACGCGCTGATCGACCAGGCACGCCACCTGGCCATGCACGAGATGCCCGCCAAGCAGCGCCTGTGCGACGCCCTGGGCATAAGGGTCGCCGCCATGGCCAACGAGGGTTTTGCGGTACACCAGCCGCCACGCGCCGCGCTGCTGGCCGCGCTGGAAGAATCCTGCGCCGCCACGGCAGCGCAAGCGGAGCCGGTGGTGCCGGCCCTGCCCGGCGACTGGTGCCTGCTGAGCGCACGCGCCGCCACGCTGGAGATCCTGGCCGAGATCGACGCCCATGCGCTCCACGCAGGCCAGGCCGGCCAGTTCGGGGTGGAGTACCTGGATCTGCAGGCGCCCGCCGGGGCGGCGGGCTAAGAGCGGCTAACAAAGCTCTTCTGGCGTCGTTGCTGCGTCTTGTCGTACTGTTCGTACTGCCTGCGACGCAGCGCCTGGCCAGAACCGCTTCGCTGAGTTTTGTTGGCCGCTCCAGGCCTGCGGCAGGTCCTGCATACCTACCTGCCTGCCTGCCTACTTACTTCTGCGGAATCGCAATCGGCCCGCCCCCCTTGGGCCGCTTGCGGCCACCTGCGGGGCTTTCGCCAAACGCCACCTTTTCGTTGCGCATCTCGATGAAGAAGGGCTTGAGCGGCACGAAGTCGAAGTCCTTGTCCACCACCAGAAAACGCGGGATGGTCTGGCCGCTCAACCCCCTGGCGCTGCTGCTGCCTGGCTGCACCTGGCGAAAGCGCCGGGCGCCGGGTGCGGACTGCAGGGTCTTGAAGGCCCGTGCCGGCAGGTCCGCGCGCGCCACCACAAAGTCGGGCTGCGCCTTGAAGCGCACCCAGGTGGTGCCGCCGCTGGGGATGTTGGTGGAGTTGGCCAACGCGAAGTCCAGCACGCTGCCCAGCGGACTGGACGGCGTGGGCGGCCCCATGATGGTCAGGCGCAGCTCCACCTGGTGGGAGGTCTCGCTGCCCACGTTCTTCACCAGCACGTCCAGCTCGTTGCGCGAACCGGGCACGGCCTTGAAGTCGTTGAACTGGAGGTTGGTGAAGGGGTTCGGCGGCGTCAGCTTGTCCGGCAGGGCAATGGGCGCCATCTTGGGCGTCTGGGCCTTCTCCCAGGTGAAGGTGTTGTCGTCCTCGTTGGACTCGGGCACGGCCAGGTACACGTCGACCTTGAACCGGAACCCGTGCTTGGCGCCGAAATCGTCCTTGGCCATGCCCTTGGGCAGCTGCATGGAAAAGCTCTGCGTGTACCCCTCACCATCCGGGTGGGCCTCCAGCCCGTCGACGCTGTAAGGCGCCAGCAGGTGCAGCGTGCCCGTGGCGGCCGTGGTGCCCGCAAACACCTCGAACGAGACCTGAAACGCCCCCGCCTTGGCCGTGGGCTGGTTCGGGTCGAACTCCCCGGGGCCGAAGGGCGAGTGGGGCTTGCTGTTGGCGTTGGCCACCGTGACCTGCGCGAACCAGGGCTGCGCCGGGTCGTAGCACGGCATGCCGGGCGTGGCCTCGTTCAGGCCATCGAAAAAGATCTGCAGGTTGGGCGATGGCATGCACGTCCCTTGCGGTGTGGGATGGATGAAGACGGCCATGGTGGCACACGGCCCAGGCCGCAGCAAGCGCGCAAATGCTGCGGTTTGTAAGGCCGGGGCTTGGCCAATGGCCAGTCCCACCAGCCTCTCGGTGGCGCAGGCCTTGCGCCAGCGCCTTGGCAACCGGGCGTCGCCCCCTGCGAACTGGCAGCAGTTGCGCGACGAGATAGATCCCAGCGCGCATGATGCCGCAGGGCCGGCCACTCGCCGCTGCGGGCGGGTTGCGGCCATGCCACGGCGGCCATTGTGTGTGCAAGGCCTTCGTTGGTACCATGGCATCAGTCCGCTGCGCAATGACTGGCATTGCGCCACAGGTCTCTTCGTCGCCCCGATTCGCCCCACAGGATGAAGACATGCCACTGCCACCCGTCCTCGACCGATTCCTGGCCGCCCAGGAGCCTGTGCATGAGCGGGTGCTGGCCGAGCTCAAGGCCGGCAAGAAGCGCTCGCACTGGATGTGGTTTGTTTTCCCCCAGTACAAAGGCCTGGGCCACAGCGAAATGGCGGCACGCTACGCCATCCAGTCCCGTGCCGAGGCGAAGTCCTATCTGGAGCACCCGGTCCTGGGCAGCCGGCTGCGAGAGTGCTGCCAGCTTCTGCTGGCGCTGGACGCTACAAGCTCTGCGCGAAGCGTGCTGGGTACGCCCGACGACATGAAGCTGCGCTCCAGCATGACCCTGTTCGACGCAGTGCCAGGTTCGGACACCGTGTTTGATGCGGTGCTCAAGAAGTACTTCGGTGGCGAGAGAGACTCCCGCACGCTGGAGCTGCTTGGCCAGGGCGGCGGCCCTGCATAGAAGCCTGTCGGACCTGGAAGTCGTCGGCTGCCAATCGGCCTCAGCGGTGCAGCGCGCGCCACCGGATTGACGCCCGTCAAGCAAAGCTTGACCTTCGTCAAGGCGCCTGGGCCGTGGTCTCCGCACAATCGACTCCATTGTCCTGCGGAGCCTTCCCCCATGCGCCTGAACCTGCCAACCACCGGACAGGAATATGCTGTCCCCAAGGGCCAGACCCTTGTTTCCACCACCGACACGCAGGGGCGCATCACGCACTGCAACGCCGCCTTCGTGGCCGTGAGCGGCTACACGCGCGATGAACTCGTGGGCCAGCCGCACAACATGATTCGCCACCCCGACATGCCCGAAGAGGCGTTTCGCGACATGTGGGCCACCATCGCCTCGGGCCGGCCCTGGTCGGCCCCGGTGAAGAACCGGCGCAAGAACGGCGACCACTACTGGGTGATGGCCAACGCCACGCCGCTGCTGCAGGACGGCCGGCCCGTGGGCTACATGTCGGTGCGCACCGAGGCCACGCGCGCACAGATCGCCACGGCCGAGCAGCTGTACGCCACCATGCGCGCAGAAAAGCAGGCCGGGCGGCGCGTGCACGGGCTGCGCTCGGGCCGCGTGGTGCGGCACACGCTGGCCGGGCGCGTGGCGCACGGGCTGGCCACACTGGGCCTGTCGGCCCGGCTGGCGCTGGCGCTGCTGGCCTTGCTGGCGGCCTCGCTGACCACTGGCATGCTGCTGCCCGGCGCGCCCGGCTGGGCCGTGCTGCTGGCGCTGTTCGGCGCGGCCTGGTGGTACCTGGCGCGGCTGCTGGTGGGGCCCATCGCGGCGCTGACCCTGGCGGCCAACCGGGTCGCGGCCGGCGACCTGACGACCACCGTGCGCCGGGGCCGCAACGATGAACTGGGCGATCTGGAGCAGGCGCTGGGCCAGCTGTCGTTCAACCTCTGCGCCATCGTGCGCGATGCCCGCGACGAAAGCGAATCCATGCGCCTGGGCGCGCAGGAGATCGCCCAGGGCAACCTGGACCTGTCGGCACGCACCGAGTCGCAGGCCGCCAGCCTGGAGCAGACGGCGGCGTCCATGGAGCAGATCACCGGCACCGTGCGCCAAAGCGCCGACGCCGCCCGCCAGGCCACGGCACTGGCAAGCCAGGCCGACGCAGCCGCCGCGCGCAGCCGCGAGGCGGTGGACAGCGTGGGCCAGACCATGCGCGACATCCAGGGCGACTCCGACCGCATCGGCGAGATCACGCAGGTGATCGACTCCATCGCCTTCCAGACCAACATCCTGGCGCTCAACGCCGCCGTGGAAGCCGCCCGCGCCGGCGAACAGGGCCGGGGCTTTGCCGTGGTGGCCAGCGAGGTGCGCAGCCTGGCCGGCCGCAGCGCCGCAGCGGCCAAGGAGATCAAGCAGCTCATCGACCAGTCGGCCCACCGCGTGGAGCAAGGCCAGCAACGCACCCAGGCGGCCCAGGCCACCATGGTCGAAGTGGTCGAGGGCGTGCGCCGCGTGAGCGCCGTGGTCGGCGAGATCAGCCACGCCAGCCAGGAGCAACTGGCCGGCATCTCCGAGGTCAACACCGCCGTGGGCCAGCTCGACACCATCACCCAGGAAAACGCGGCGCTGGTGGAGCAGGTGGCGGCTGCGGCGCAGGGGTTGACGCGCACTGCGGGGGCGGTGACGGATTCGGTGCAGGTGTTCAGGCTGGAGGCGGGGGTGGTGCCGTCGGCGCGGGCTGCGGTGCCGGGTCAGCGCAGCGCCAGACCGGTGGTGCAGCCGCGTGGCAGGGCGTTGCGGGTGGTGTGATGCCGCTCGGCAGTGGCGCAGGGGGTGATGTTCGTTTTTTCGTGATGTTCATGTGGCGTGAGCTTTGATGCGCGGCGAACAGGCGGCAACCCCGGGGATCGCGCCAACCTGTCTGGTTGCTCGATGCAGTGTGCGTGTGGTTGCCGCGTGCTTTTGCCAAGGGCGGGAGCCGGGGTGTGCGCCCGGCGGCGCAGTAACTTTCTCTTGGCCGCCAAGAGAAAGTCACCAAAGAGAAGGCGGCCCCCAGTCTGCGTCCCCCATTCGCCCTGTCGGGCGAACGGGGGCAACCTGCGATGCTCGGACCTGGGGTGGTGCCGATGAACTCGCTGCGTTCTTCGAACTCCGCTCAGACAGCATCGGCAAGCTAGACGACGAAGCGTGTGTGTCCTTCGGCACACACGCCCACCCCAGCCCCTGCGCTTCTCGGCGCAGCCAGCAGGGGTGGGGAGCGGGGACAAAGACGGCTGCTGCTGCGCAGCTGCGCCTGGGGTCGGGGATGCGCTGCGCGCTGCCGACATGTGGGGCGCGGGCGCTCTGGCGAGCCGAGCGCAGCGAAGGACCACAGGCCGAGCGAAGCAATGGCCCGGATGGAGCCCGCACCCAGCCCCTTCTGACCGTGCCGAGAAGCACAGGGCCTGGGGTGAGCGCGTGCCGAAGGACACGCGCATCGTTGTCTGGCTCGCCGAAGCTGTTTGACCGGAGCTGCCTCGCAGAGGCAGCGCAGGGAGTTCTTCGGCGTCACCCCAGGCCCGAGCATCGCAGGCTGCCCCCTCGCCTCCGGCGAGGGGGACACGGGCAGCGGGGTCGTCTTTTCTTGGCCTACCTTCTTTTGACGAAGCAAAAGAAGGTAGGTGCGCCGCCGGGCGCACATCCCGGCTCCCGCACCACGCACAGGCACGCCATCACCAAAGCCCCAGCCCGTCGAATGGCCCTCGGCCGCCGGGCCGAGACCCGGCCTCCGCCCCCAGCAACAGCATGCAGCAACCACGCACCACCAACCGAGGCACAAGGGATTCCACCGCCCGTCTGCACAGTCCAGCCAGGCAAACCCTGCAGACGAACCGCCAGGCCGTGACAGCTATGGCGTGCCCTTCCCTGCCATTACTTCACCAAGGAAACTCTTCATGCACACGCAAGACGCGACCCTGATGTCTATGCAAGGCGACCAATGCGCTCCTCAGCCAACGCCAGGTGCTCACCCAAGGCATCGATACACGCCAAAAAACCCCCACTGAAGCCCCCATCTGCCCCACCCGGCACCACAAGGCCAGGGGCAAGGCCCGTGAGCCGCTCCACGAAGGCCCGCGCCAGTGGCAGCGCCTGCCTCCAGACGTGCGTCGGCACCTGGGAGCCGATGCTCAGCTCGAGCCGGCGCACCGGCAGGTCGCCCCCGGCCGTGGGCGCAAAGGCCATGGGGGTCATGTCATAGGCCGGCGCCAGTTGGTAAGGCCGGCCCTGCTCGGCCATGAACGAGAGGTTGCCGCTGTGCATGTCGGTGTTGCCGATCAGGGTCCCGAACGCCCACAACAGGCTGGCGGCTTGCACGGCTGCGGGCTCGACCACCCGCACCTGTGCCAACGCCTCCACCATCTCCGGCCAGCGCCCGCTGCGGCCCACGAACTGCGCATCCAGGGCAGTCAACGATTGCAGCCCACGCCGACCCAGAACGCCGACCCGGTCAAAGCGCTCTACCTCCAGAAAGCGCTGCGCGCCATGGTCGATGACGCGCGTGCGCGCCGCCGCAATGCCATGGGCGCCCAGCAACTGCAGCGCCAGGTGCTCTGCCAGCAACAGGTCGCGCCAGCGTTCACTCACCGGGCTGGGAACGGCAGAACTGAACTTGACGATCACATGCGCGGACACCCCTTCGGCGCCTGCACCATCACCATCACCATCACCATCGCATTGGGCAAAGGCGGTGAACTTGGGCTGCTCCCCCGCCGCCGATGAACCCGCATGCTCACCCCGGGCTGCGGCCAGCGCCAGGGCGGCATAGGCCTGCGCCTTGCCGGCCAGCGCGATGGGCGGCGGCAGGCTGCTGTTCACGAACTCCTGCTGCGCGGCATCGCCCACCAGCAGGTTGCCGGGCAGATCCCTTCCCTGGCGCAACAGAGCGCGCATCACGTGCGCGTCGTTCCAGTCGCTCAGCCGCTCTGGCAAACCCAGCGCAGGCCCATGCCGCAGGTTGTAGGCACGGCCCAGGTACCCCTGCGGCCGCATGTCAAAAAGCCACCAGGGCAGGCCATCGGTATGCCCCTGCACACCATCCGCCTGCTGCATCACGAACCCCTCGGGGCACACGGGTACCAGCGTGCCCAGCGCTTGCAACCGGCCTTGGGCGGTGACACGGAACACCGGCGCCACCAAGTCGGCCCGGGTGGCATCGCGCAGCGCATATTGAATAGATCGGGCAGCCCCAGTGCGCAGCACCTCACCGCCCAAAGCCTGCAGCGCCCGGGATACCGTTGGCTGGCTCGCCTGCAGACCACGGGCCAATGCCTTGGCGGTCTTTGGCCCCGTGCGAAGTTGATCGCGAAGCGGACCCGCATGGCGATGGGCAGGGGCGTGCATGCAGGTATTTTGCCACAACTGAATAATTCAATGAATAGATAATTGAATTAATAAACGGCAACCGCAGCCAGTGCTGTAGCACGGCAAGGCGAACCAACTATCGTTTACGGTTGAAGGCAAATCCGTATCAGTACCCGCCTCTGCGCCCCCCATACCCGGCAGACTTTCCCGCCAAGGTCGAGCCCCGCGGCTCCACCACCGCAAACCGCAGCATCATCACCCCATAACGCGTCGCGCTCTGCAGGTCATCGCGCAGCTTCACCACCAACCCGTCCTTGCGGTGGTACAGCCGCCACTCCTCCAGCCAGTCGCCGCAGGTGCTGAACACCTTGAAGCGCCCTGTCTGCATGCGCGTGAGCAGGTCGCTGATGCCGGCCTCCAGGCCGTTGCTGCCGTCTTCGAACGTGGCGCGCTCGGGCAGCAGGTTCACGCCCAGGGTGCGGTACTGGCCCGCGAGTTGTTCGCCGCTGCCCTTGTCGTGCTGCAGCCCGTCGTGCGGCCAGGCCACGGGCATCCAGCGGCCACGCGCGGCGATCAGCGGGGCCTGCATGGCCACGCTGGTCTCGCGCACGCGAAAGGTGTCGTACACGTAGACCGTGTCGGTGTCGCGGTCCCACGCCAGCCAGGCGGCTGCGGCCGGGTGGTCCCAGCCGAAGTCCAGGCCCACGATGCGCGGCCAGTGCGCGGGCAGCGCGAACGGCGGCACGACGATGGACTCCTCGGCCACCGGGAACACCTTGCCCGAGCCCAGCACGGGCACGCCGTTCATGCGCGCCTCGCGCTCGTGCACGGGGTAGCTCTCGGCCAGCTCCTGCTTGGTCTTCTCGTCGAGGTGGGGCACGTCGTTCCAGCCGGCCTGGATGATGGCTTTGCTCATGGGGGATCCTGGTTGGCAGGCTGCTGCCCACCGGTGTGTGAAGTGATCTGCAGCAGGGCGAGCAGTGCACCACTGCACTGACCTACTGTGCAGGGGTGTAGTCCATCGGCAGCAGATGGCTTGGCAGGTAAAGCGGATGGCGTGGTGTGCCGTCGGCGGTCAGCCGAAGGATCTGGAGCCGGCTTTTCTCGCCAGCAACTTGATGGCCACCCGGATCATGGGGCGCTTGCGCCAGGTGGGATGGGCTGGTCGGGCATGACCATGCAATCGAGCGCTGTGGCTCTGTGCTTCAAGCGCCCGGCCTGTAACCATCCCTGAGCCACCCCTCGAAAATATCCGATAGCTTGGGCACCGCGTCCTCCTTGGCCTTGCCCCGGCTGATGAAGAGCGCCAGCTCCTTACGCCCCTGCTCTTCGCGCCCCGCGAAGGCATGGCACATGGCCGCGGCCATGTGCAGTGGCAGCTGCATAGGGCGCTGCTTCGACCCTTCGGCCATCTCGATCACCTGCGCAAAGACGCGGGCAGGTGTGGGAGCCGCCTGCCAGAACGCCTGTGCCTGGGCGATTGCCGCGTGCACCTTCTCGGGCATGCCCGTCAGCAGCCCATCCACGCCCCCGATGTAGGACAGGTTGTGCTCCGCACCCTGGCCATCTACAAAGGCATCGAGCAAGGCCGATTTTTCCGTGCGGTGCCATTTGGGCTTGCCACCCGCCAGGTGGGGCACGGCGTCGAAAGAATAGCCCCACCGCGGCGACAAACCGCTGCCAAGCTGCCAATACTCAAAGATGCGGCGAATGGGCGCGGCACTGCTGTTCACCCACAGCATCGGACGCACATTGACAAAACCTTGTGGCCCCAACGCCGCGTCTACCAATGGCGCAATGTGGGCATGGCACTCGGCGATGGTGAGCAATTGGAATTCACGCATGGGCGTGATCGTACTATTTCAGCAAACCCCAGAGCAGCCATCACGCCACACCTGCTGCGCCTCCCACTTCCCCCACCACCACCCCCTTCGTCAAAAAATCCAGCACCACCTCCGTCGCCCCCTCCAGCGGCGTGAAGGTGATCGCGATCAGCCCTTGCGTCGTGGCAGTGCGCGTCAGGCACTCGTTGTACACCGCCACCGGCGGCTCCTCGTCCAGCCACACCCAGTGCCGGGCCGTGCCCTCGAAGGCCTTGCGGCCCTGGTCATACGACTTGAAGCCGATGACCGATTCGCCCCCGCTCTGGTGGCGCACGCACAGGTAGTCGAGCGCGCCGTTGGCACCGGCACGGGGGCGGGCCTTGGCGATGTCGTCGGCCGGCACCATGCCGGTGCCGGGCTGGCCCGGTGGGCCGTAGAGTTCGAGCTGCACGATGTCGCGCGTGGTCTCCAGCGACTTGCCCGCCGCCCAGGCCTGGATGGGGCCCGCAAAGCGCCGGCCCTCCCACCAGGCGGGGTAGCGGCCGGTGAGGTGCAGGGCCGTCTCGTACGCGCCGCCGATGGTCTTGCCCACGCGGTTGCCGGCCATGAAGCAGCGCTCGCGGTGCGTTGCGCCGGCCTTGAAGAAGGCCAGGTGCCGCGCATACAGCGCGCGGCGCAGAGGGCCGTCGTCCTGAAAGAAGCGGCGCATGCGCCAGCCAGCGAGCTTGTCGCGCAGCAGGGCTTCGATGGCCTCGATCTCTTCGATGGAGGCCTGGGCCAGCGCCTCGGGCAGGCCTGTCATGTCAGTTATCCATGGCGCTGCGCGCCACCCGCAGAGCATGGACCCGGCGCGGCCCAAACCAGCGCCCCCGTGCAAGGGCCGCCCCGCCGCACCGGGGGCGTCCCCCTCCCGACTCGCGCAGCGAGGAGAGAGAGGGGGAAGGCGCGAAGCGACTCAGGGGGTGTTTCATTTCATGCACCACCGTGCGACTTCCCCTTGATCGATTTCACCAGCTCCAGCGCCGCCAGCATGCCCTCGGCCCGGTCGGCGGGCATCTGGGCCAGGGCCTTGCGCAGCGGGTCGGGCGCATCGTCGGCCTTCTTGGCGAACATGCCCAGGTGCGTGCCCAGCAGGTCCAGGGCCTTGAGCTTTTCGGGCGACTTGAACTTCTTGGCCAGCTCCAACTGGCCGCCGGGGCCGATCTCCACCACCTCGATGGAAGCAATGGCCGCCGCGGTGGCGCCGTCGAGCTCCTGCACGCGCTTCAAGCTGCCGTCGTCGTTGAAGATCTTGCGGATGTCGAAGAAGGCAATGCTGGCCAGCTCGCGCACCACCATGGCCGGCGTCACGCCGTCCTCGGGCACGCTGGCGCTCATGCCGCCACCGACCCGCGCACCACGCGTTCCATCGCGGCAATCACGCGCAGGCGGTCGGCGTCGTGCAGGCATTCACCGCGCAGCCAGTCGGCCGGAAAGAGCACGTTCACCGCGCCCAGCGCCGCATAGGGAACGTGCTCGCGCGCTGCCTTGACGAGGGCCGTGGCGCTGCCCAGCGGGTGCAGATCGCCGCGCAGGTAGACCAGGCCCGATGCGGACACGCCTGCGTGCATGGGCACGCCACCCGGCGCCTGCAGCTCGACAAGGTGGAGGTCTTCTTCGCTGTGCTCACTGTCGTCCATGGGGTCTCCTTGCAATTCATCCGCCGTGCATGGCCAGTGCCCGGCGCGCATCCATCTCCGAGACGCGCACATCGCCCCCCACGCGCCGCTGCAGGATGCTGTAGCGCTGCACCAGGCGCCGCCCGCGCGCGCTCGATGCAGGGCCGGGTGCGGACTGCACGGCCCCGGCCTCGCGCAGCTTGGCCAGGCAGCTGCTGATCTCGGGGTGCGAGGTCTTGGGCAGGTCCAGCGCGGCGCCGATCTCGCCCAGCGTGAGCGGCTGGCCGGCCTGGCTGTGCAACAGCTTTTCCACGCGCGACTTGAGGCCGCCCGCGCGGATGCTGGTGATGGTGCGCGCAGGCATGGTCAGGGCAGTTGGCGCGCCGTGCAGGCGCGAAGAAGCATGAGAAAGGTGTAACTGCGTGTGTGCTTGCATGGCAGGACTCAAGGGGTTGGCAAGGGTTGCAGCGCGCGCCGGGGCGCATGCAAGGCGGTAAAGGCACGGCCTTGCAAGCCGCGCGGGTGTTGGGCTGTGGCGATCAAGCAGGCCAGTGGACTCAGGAGGCAAGGCCCTGCAACGCAAGGCCCTGGCGGGGCTGCCGGGGGTTGGCGCCAATACGACAGCTGCCCCCAGAGCGTGGTGCCGGGCGGCTACGATCCCGCCACCCAAAACCACTGATAACAAGGGATTTCGTTCATGAGGGCATCACCCAAAACCATCTGCGCCGCGATTGCGGCCGCCACCTTGTCGATGTCCGCATCTGCGGCGATCGACATCGACCTCACCAACGCGGGCTACCAGACCGACGCGGTCGACAGCTTCACCGTCAAGCGCCTGAAGGTGCCCGGCGCGGGCGAGTGGGACGTCACCTTCAAGTGGGACCCGCAAACCCTGCACTTCGTACCCCAGGCCGTGGCGGCCAGCACGGCAGCGCAGTTGCAGATCTCGGGCCCGACCACGGTGAACGAGGCCGGCACCATCACGCTGTCCGCCGCCGTGCGCAATGCCGACGGCACCTCGACCCCCACCGTGGCCGTGTGGAGCGTGGTGCCCTCCTCGGCCGGCACCATCACGCCGCAGGGCGTGTTCCTGGCCGCCAGCCAGACCGCCGACGTGAACGCCGTGTTCACTGCCAGCGTGCTGCTGCAGGGCAAGACCATCACCAGCACCTACACGGTGAAGGTGGTGAACGTAGCCGCCGCATCCCGCACCTGCGCCGGCGCGCTGTCGAACAACGCCAACGGCATGCTGCTGGCCGACTTCGGCGTGAACCCCGAGACGCAGAAGGTCACCATGCTGCTCACGGCCGCATCGGGCAACCCGAGCTTTCTGAGCGGCAGCTTCTTCTTCGTGCAAGGCACCACCTCGGTCGCGGTGTCGCCGTACACCTACGACGCTGGCACCGCCCTCTTCACGCCCCAGGGCGGCTGGTCGGGCGTCGGCACCATCGCCTCGCCCACCCAGAAGCAGGCCGTTTTCTCGGCCTTCCCGTCCAGCATCAACCTGGCGCAGCCGTTCCAGATCCGGTATGCGGGGATTGCGGGCGCACCAGGCACCATCGCCTGCAACTGAGCTGAGCCAAGAGCGGCTAAAAAGCCCTTCTGGCGTTGTTGCTCGGTCTTGTCGTACTAACGTGCTGCCTGCGACCGAACGCCCAGCCAGAACCTCTTCGCTGGGCTTCGTAGCTGCTCTGGAGCAGAGACCTGCGCTGGGTCACATACCGTTGGTATCACCAGAAGGATTGCCATTCTTCACGGGCCAGGCTTCAGTGAGGGCTCGCGCATCAGCTGCGTGACCATCTGCCTGGCGCGCCAGGCTTTGATAGCTTCGGCTGCAGTCAGCGAATAGCTCACCGACGGCAGTGGCGTACTCAGCGACGGCGGCGGGGGCAGCGCCATCGGCAATGCGGCGGGCGGCATGGGCGGCTTGCTCGCGCAGGCCGTCAGACTCAGTGCGAGCGCGGGCAGCATCGCGCTGCAAAGCCGCTTCACGGGTGCGTGCTTCATTCAGGGCTCCTTGGTACTTGAGTGCGGTGGCGCGCTCCGCCGCCCAGGCGGCCTGCTGAGTGCGTGCGCGCTCGCTGGCATGGCTGGCCTGCAGGGCGGCGATCTGGCCACCCAGGCGCCAGTCCTGCAGCTGCCAGGCGGCGGTGGCGGCCAAGGCCGCGCCAAGCACAGCGGCAGCGGTGTGGGTGATGAGCAGCGGTGCCATCACCGCGCCCCTTCCACATAGGCCACAGGCACATTGCCGAAGAAGCGCCAGAACGACAGCACCGGAACGCCGTCGCGGCGAATCACGATGTTCAGGTCCGCCATGTCGGCCAGCGACAACTCGCCGCGCAGCAGCGGCACAGGCTCGTTCGCGAAGGTGCGGCAGCGGTTGAAGCACTGCTCCGCAGGCACCCAGCCAGCCACGCTGCTGTAGCCCAGCACGATGGCACCCGAGGTCGCCGTGTAGGTCACCGGCTGCGGCGTGCTTGGCATGGTCAGCAGCACCATGCCAAGCACGATCTCCACCACCACCGCACTCATGGCCTGTGCCCCTGCAACAGCCCTTCCAGGCACGCCGTCGTTTCGGCCGCACGCCGGTTGGCCAGGCCCTGCACAAAGCGCATCTCGGGCTTGCCATCGGCCAGCACGCGGCCGGTGCGCACATAGCTCCACACCGGCTTGCCACTGTCGGACACGCCCAGCCGCCGGCAGCCCAGCGCCCAGTCGCCCGCGTTCCACGCCACCATGGCCTGGCTGGCGCAGGTGCTGCCCACGCCGTTGTTCCAGGCATGGCTGGTGGCCATGTCGAACACGCTCTGCGGCGGCAGCCGCGTGAAGCACTGGGCCAGGCGCAGCTGCAGCACCTCGATGGCGGCGCCCTCTTCCTGCGCGCAGCGCGCCGGCGTCCAGCGCTGGCCCACGACCACCGGCGTGCGGGTCACATGCCGCGTGATGCCCTTGCACACCGTGGGCAGGCCGCCCGCCAGTTTGTCCGCATAGACCAAGCCGGGGTCGCGCTGATCGGGCTCCCACTGGCCCAGGAAGGTGAGCACCGCGGCGCTGGCCAGGGCGAGGGAGCCGACCAGGTGCGGAAAGTAGCGCAGGCCGCGGTCGCCCGCGTCGGCCGAGTTGCTGCTCATTCGTCCACCCCCTGCTCGGCCAGGTCGGAGTCCGGCGTGTCCATGCCCCGGCGCAGCCGCGCCATGCGCAGCTCATGCTCGCGCACGTGGCGTCGGTTCGCCTCGCGCTTGTAGTACCAGGTGATCGCCAGGCCCGCCACGGCCACGATGGCGCCCACCAGGCCCAGGAACTCGTTGGAGGTGATCCAGCCAAAGCCGGTGAGCCCCGCGCCGGCCGCAATGGTCTTGCTGCCGGTGGCGCCGAGGGCGTCGATGGTTTCGTTTCTCATGCTCGCTGCTCCTTGCAGTCGTCACCCAGGCCTTCGCCGCCTGGTGGGCGGGAGGCGGGCGAAAAAAAGCCGCTGGTGCGGCTTGGTATTCATTGGGCGGGTGGTGCCGGTCACGCTCGCGCATCCATGCACGGCCACCGGCAATCGTGTGGCCCTTGCCGTCAAGGCAAAAATGGCCAATGACGAGACGAGGCCCCTGCGCGCAATCGCCGTGCAGGGGCCTTCAGGTCACGGGTACCGTTCTTCGGGTACTACGGGCGCATCCAGGATCTCCAACGCGCGGCCTGACGCCAGCAGCGCGGCTGTTTCGAGGTATTGCACGCCCGCCCGCGTTTCGGCGCGAGACAGATCGACGGACTCTGCAGCAGCCAGGTCTGCCAGGTAGACGCGCAAGGCCGCGGCCTGCTGGCGCGCTGGCGTTGCGCCAGCGGGGTCGTCCAGCGCCGCCATCTCCAGCGCTATCTTTTCTGCCTGGGTGAAGCGGTTGCGCAGCGCCAGACGGGTAATCCGCGCTGACGGGGTGGACACCAGCTTACCGCGCACCAGCGTGTACTGGCGCAGCTGTTCGGGCGCAAAGCCCTCTGGCGCCATGCACCAGGCGTCGGGGCCGTCGTAGCTGTCCAGAGCCGTGCCCTGCGCCACGCCGTCGGAATTGAAGAGGATCTTCATGCGATCGGAATATGGGTGGCATAGGCCGTGGAATTGCTCAGCATGAAGATGAGACCGTTGGCGTAGGCCAACCGCATGTAGTTGCTGGAGGCCATGAATGCAGAGAAATTCTTGGAAGATGCCCCATGGTCGGTTGAAACGCGAATTCGGTTGGACGAGTTCAATCGGAAAAAGCCCCCAGCCGCATACAGACAGCAGTTCTTCCCGGAGGTATCCGGGTACTCAGAAGACGTTTCGATGGACATCTGCTCCCAGCCCAGTCCGTCGCGCGATCGCAAAATCCCGTAGGTAGAGGAAGTCGCCATGGCATAGAAGTATTCCGGCCCCGCAGCAAGCTGGTAGACATAGGAACTGCTGCCGGCGCCAACAGGTGCGGCCAGGCTTGTCTTCCAATTGACAAGATCTGTGCTGAACGCGACGTTCCAATTGACAGGGACGCTGTCAACCACACTCACCGCAAACCCTGCTCCCGGGCGGTACGCAATCTGGTTGACCTGGTTGGCATTGGGTACAGCCGTCACCGAAGTCCAGGTGCTGGTCGGGTTTGCCGCATAGCAAACGCGGCTTTGGCCCGAATAGAACCACAGGGAAACGAATTTACCGTCGGCATAGATGATGTTGCGCGCGCCGTCCGCGGAGACCGTGGAAAACGGCAAGGGCCGCACCGTCCAGGTAATCCCGTCGGGAGACGATGCCACCGATACGGACGAACCATTGGTCCCGATGGCCACGAAGTGGCCACCGCCGTAGGCCACGCTTGCCATGTGGTTGCTGGTGGTGCCGGTGGGGTTGGTGCGGGCAGTCCAGGTCACCAGGTCGGGCGAGGTGATGATGGTGCCGTTGTCTCCCACCGCTACGTACAGGCCAGCGCCATAGGCGACATCGTTGATGCGGCTGGTGCCGCCCTGGGTATTGGCAAAGCTGCGCGATACCGAAGGGAACTGGGAAACCCACGCCCTCATGCCTGGCTCATTCACCGTTGCGGCCTTCATGGCGATCGGCGACGATTTGAGGATATTGCTGCTGACGCTGCTGCCTGCAAACTCTTGCGCAGCCACATCGCTTTGCATGACAGATGCCAGCGCCAAAGGACTTGCGAGGATCGCGTTGGTCGATACATTGCTCGATGCAAGGCGGCGTGCCAGGCTTCGCTGCGACAACATCCCCACGAATTCCGAGCGGCGGCCGGAATCGGCCAATGCGGCCTCCAGCGCTGCGCCATCGGTGGTTCCCGACTCGATCGAAGCCAAAAGGCGCATGGAACGAACAACAGGCATAGTCAAATCTCCTTGAAAACAGTGACGGAATACAGACCATCCAGTTGCGCAGCCCCGCCACCGCTGGAGGCGGACATGGTGCTGATCGTGATGGTCACGAGGTTGTTTACAGATACGTAACCCATGATCGTTGCGCCACCCGTCGGTGGCCGGGCATGGCCGTAGTTCACCAGCACCCGGTCTCCCACCGAGGCGCCAGGCACCTGGACATTGAAACTGGCACTGGCACCCGATGCCACGGTGGCAATGGGGCACAGGCCCCTGGCGTAGAGCACGGCCGCGTTGTCGCCGGTCGCGCCAGATGCCTGCATCCAGGCATCCATCAGTTCGTAGTTCACGGCCTCCAGCAGCCAGCGCCCGGTCGATGTGGCAAAGCAGGATTCGTCGTCATCCACTTCTGTGGAGCCCACCACGTGGATGAACAGGCCCAGCGCCTCCACCAGCACAGCGCCGCCTGAGTAATAGGAGGTGGAGCGCAATTCGCCGCGGCTCACATACGGGATGCGCGTCATCGCGGTGGGCCTGGCGCCCACGCTCACCGTCCACGCGGCGTAAGTGCCAGAGCCGGAAGGCTCATCCAGGGACAGCGTCATGGCCCCCGTTGCGGCATCGAAGTCCAGCAGCGTGGCCCCCGCCTGCACCTTGGGATTGCTCGTCGCTGCGACGATGAGGTACTGACCTTTCGCAAAATGCTTGCCCACCTGGTCCAGCACGATGCTCCTGGTCCCGGCGGTCAGCGCCATGCTGGTGCTGCTGGTGGCCATCGTGCCCGGAGAATTGAGGGCGGAATGGGCAGCGGCCACGGCCTGGTCACGCGCAGCCAATGCCACACCGGCCTTGTCCAAAGCCATATCGGCGCTGCCTTTCGCCTCCGTGGCATTGTTGAACGCGTTGTCCCCCAGCGCCTTGATGCCATCCGCATACGCTGGCATCTGGTTGCCCCATGCAAAGGCGGCCGCGTTGTACGTGCCCGCAGCCTTCTCGTTGAGGCCCGGGAATGGGAGAGCCGCCGGCGCGGCCGGCACAGGTTGGATAGCCATTTAGATGAACCCTTCTACAGAAATGGAGGCGCGCGCGAGCGCGTGGTTGATGGACTGCAGGTCACCGGTGACGATGCCCACGGTGTTGAGCCAGCCGAAGCGCGGCAGCTTGCTGGCCTCCACGACGACGGGGGTGTCCAGGATCTGCGTCAGGATTGCGGATGCCGCGCTGGCCTCCGACGTCTCCAGCGTCACCGTGAAATCCACGTTCGTGGCGCTGCCGCGCTGCACGCGCTCGAACGTGCCGTCGTCGTTGAACTTGCGGTAGGTGTAGCTCTTGGGCCGTGCACGCGGGCCCGACTCCACACCGCCAAACTTGTCCTGGCCGATCAGCGACTGCCAGATGCCGACGGACAGCTTGCCGATGCCCACCTTTGCGCCAGCCCCGCCCGACACCGTGATCGTGACCTCGGCTGTGGGGCTGATGGGGATGTCGCGCAACGAGGCATCGGTGCGCTTGTTGAGCGGCATGAACAGCAGCTCGAACAGTCCTGCGGGGTGCTCGAACAGATCCTGGTCGATCTCCTTGGTGACCGGACCGCCGGGCGCATCGCGCGCCGTGATCTTGATGCGGTCGCCGACCAGGCCGCGCACATCCACCGCGCGAAAGAAGCCCGGTTGCAGCACATAGGTCACGCTGCCCGTGCCCTGGCCGCGAGTGGACAGGTAGTAGTCAAACGGCGCGTAGCGGTTGCTGGCCCGCTTGCGCAGCCAGTTCTTCGCATCGAGTCGGGGCAGCACCGTGCTGGCGTTGTGGGCCTTCACGCACTCGTAGATGGCGTGCTCGCTCAGCCGCTCATCGCCCAGCGCATAGGTTCCACTGGCCACCCAGGCCACCTCACCCGCCGATGTGTCCGGCTCGGCAACGCTGGTGCCTGGCTTGATCATCGCGTCGGTGATTTCAATGGGAATCAGAATGTTCATGCTACGAGCTCCACCTTGTTCATGATCTCGGCACGGATGCCGTTGCCACCCTCGGTCACGTTGTCCAGCAACTCCACCGTGGCCTGCGCGTGCGTGTTGCCCAGGGTCTGCAGGCTCTGCAGGCGCATCACCTCGTCGGTGAGCTTTTCCAGATGCGCTTCCAGCCGCGCCGTATCGCCCAGGCTGCGACCGTGAACGAAGGGGTTGTAGGCCGTTGGGATAACTGCTTCACCGCGCTGCAGCAGCGCAAAGCCGGTGTTGGGAACGAAGGGCGTGCCCCTGTGGAACACCTTCATGCCCAGCTTCTGGGCCTCTTGCTCCAGGGTGCCGGCAGGCATGCCGAACATCTCGTTGTATTGCGAAAGGGTGTAGCCACCCGCCGCCAATGCGTTGTAGACGCTCATCGCCCCGGAGCCATCGGGTGCCGCAGTCAGCACCTCGCGGGCTGCGTTCAAGATGGCCTGGCGCTCGAACTCCACACCATCCTTGGTGGTGCCTCGGCCCGTTGTGGTATCAAAGGAAGCTTCCCCACGGCCCGCGATGACGTTCGAAGACCGTGCTGCCGCGGGAGTATTCGTCCTGCCATTGATGGCGTCCGTCAGATCCTGCAGCGCCTTGTTCACATCGCCTACACCGCTGTGGATGCCGCGCAGCTCATCGACCTGGATCTGGGCCTGGTCCAGGATGCCCTCGAGCTTCTTGAGTTGGGCCTCCGCCTCGCTCAATTGCTCCCCGCTGATCTCCTCCAGATCCGACAGCTTTCCGGCCAGCACCAGGCGATCACGGTCACGCTCGAACTGGCTGGCGTACTGGGTGCCATCCAGCCCCTGGCGCGCAGCCGAGATGGCTTCGCCCAGCTGCTCTGCATCCATCAGCTTGCCGGTACTCTGCGCAGTGGCCAACGCCTTGGAGATGACATCCTGGCCTTCGGCAGCTTGCATGCGCATCGTGCTGTCGACTTCGCTGTACAGCTCATCCACAGACGACTTGACCAGGTCAAAAACCGCCTTGACGCGTGCCTTGGTCTCTTCCGCCGCCTCCTGCTGGACAGCAACCATCCGCTGGATATTGGCAAACGCCTCGTCTACCTCCGCATCCTTGATGTCGGCGATGGCGCCCGCAGCACGCACCAATGCCAGGCGCATGCCATCGGTGGTGGAGCCCAAGTTGTAGACCGACATGGCGGCCGCCGCAAACTGCTCCTTGCTGGCATTGGCCAGTTGATCCCCCGTCACGTGAATGCCTGCTGCGCTCAAGTCCGCCGCAGCGCTCTCGTACTGCGTCTTGCGGCGCTGGGCCGGCAGCATGTACTTGCTCAGCACGCCAGGGAGTTCCTCGGCCAGCGTCTTTTGCAGCTTGACTGCCTGCACGTTGTCGAACAGCGCGCGGTTGCTCCCATCAAGAGCATCACGCTGGCGGGTCAGCGCCTGGGTCGCATCGTCGGTCAGTGCATTGAGCTCGTCCTGCAGTCCATTGCGCTCGTTCTGCACCTCGATGGCGCGGCGGGTGGCCGTGTTGGCGTCGTACTGGGTCGCAAGCTCCTGCCTGCGCCCCTCATCCAGGTCGGAGAATCCGGCCAGGTAGTTCTCACGCTCCAGCGCCTTGGCTTGCCCTTCCTTGCCCTGGGCCCTCAGCAGCTCCACCGACAGTGACTTGGCATCGTTGAGCAAGGACTCCTTGGCACCGGTGAACTTCTGGGTCAGTTCGTCAACAGCGTTGGTCAGGTTCTCAACCGCAGGTGCTGCTTGCGCCGCCCCTTGGTACAGGGGCGCGAGGTAGTTGGCGATGTCCATGACATCGCCATACAGATCCGGGTTGGACACGACCGAGTTGACAGCGTTCTTGATGTCGTTTCCGGTAGCACCCAACAGTTGCTCAGCCGAGACATTGATGCCCAACTTTTCCAGCCGGCGCGAACCGCTGCTAGCCAAGTACTGGCGGCGCTCCTCGTCGCTGTAGTAGTTCTGCAAGAAAGCGCCCGTAGAGGCCGTAAAGCGCTCCAGCCCACCAAACGCTTCTATGAAGTCATCAGCAAAGTCGGCGAGGGCCAGGCTACCTTGGTGAATGCCAAACCCCAGGGCATCGCTTGCTTCGTTGAGCGTGTTGAAGCTCGTAGCCAGGCGCTTGAGCGTATCGAAAGCGGTTTCACCTGCCTTGGCGTATTCGCTGGGCTCATAGCGCTTGCGCGTAACCTGCTCCACCTTCACGTCATACAACGCGTCGGACGACCCGGTCAGTTGGCTAAGCTGCGTGCTTTTGACAACATCCACCGTCTCGGTGATCCACTGTCCCAATACCTCCTTCGCCATGCCCGCGCCGGCCTTGCCATATGCAGCGGTGATCTTCTCCTGGATCTTTGCTTCGTCCAGTCCTTGGAAGTTCAAGTCTTGTTGGCTCAGGTCGAACGTGAAGCCCGCAATCTTCTCTCCCGCCAAGCCCAGGTCGTTGGCCATGCCGACGAGATTCTTGCGAAACTCGTTGTACCCCTTCTGGATGCCATCGGACTGGGCCTGCACCAGACCGATCATCCGCTCCATTTCTTCGTCGTAGGTTCCGTAGTTGAGGGTGCTGGAGGCAGCGAGCGTGCGATCGTAGGCCTGGCCGTTGTAGGTCACCGAGGCCCCGCCGGTTGCACCTTCCGCCTTGAAGCGCGCAACGGCCTCCTGGTCACGGCGCTTGAGCTCCTTGTATCGGGCAATCGGGTCGGTGGTCTCGAAGCTCGACCCGGAAACCAGGGTCCCCCCCGTGCGTTCCTCCTCCCAGGCAGACAGATCACCGCGACCAAGGGTACCTTGCAGACCCGATCCGACGATGTTCTTGCTACGGAAGAAACCCATCGCATTGGCCAGCACAGCCAGGACCACGCCCCAGCCGGTGGCGCTCAGCCCACCGGCACCTGCGGCAGCACCAGCACCAGCGCCAGCACCGGTACTTCCACCGATACCAAAAGCTTTCGTAATGGCGCCGACAAGCCCCGTACCGCTGTATGCCTGATAGCCCGCATTGACGATCGTCATCAGGTTACCGATCTGGGCGTCACCGCCGTACGTATCGTCACCCCCCGTACCGCCATTACCCCCACTCGTGGCGACGGGACTGTTACCCCCGCCCATGATGCTGGTCACAAAACTACTCAATGCACCCGAGACGGGTTTCATCATGGTGCTGATGGTCGGCTTGAGCACCAGGTTCTTGAACTGCTCCTTGAGCGCTTCGCGAAGGTTCTTACCAAAGTCCTTTCCCGACTCCAGGCTCTTCATGAACGCATCGGTCAGGCTGGTATTGATCTGGTCCGCTGTCTTTTGCCAGTCCTCCCGCACAACCTTGGCCACCGCCGTCTCGCCCTCGATGCGCTTGGCCTCCTCAATCTTGGCTCGTTCCGCATCCTTCTCTTTGCCCTCAGGAAGCTTGTCAAGCTTTTCCAGCTCCTTGGCGTACTTGAGTTCGACCTGGCGCAAAGCCACCAGCTTCGCACGCTCGACGGCCGACAGGCCCGTCATTTGCGCATCCTTTTCCGCAAGCTCGCTTTGCTCCCTGGCCGTTTTCAGCAATGCGTCGGCTTGAGCGCCTATAGCCTGGAAGTCAGCGACCACAAGACTCGATACGTAGCGCTCTTGTTGTGCAATGCCCTTGTCCATCGCCTCAAGCAGCCCAGGAATCGGAGGTCCTGCGTCCGCCTCCTTGTTTCTGGTCTGCTTCAGTTCATCAAGCTTGCCTTTTTCGACCTCGGTCTTGCTCTTGCCAAACGCCTTGTTGAGAGCCTCCTGAGCCTCGGCCGCTTTTCCAATCCCTTCCGCAGCTTTGTTGGCAGACTCGGCGTACTTCTTCAGCTCCTCTTCCGCCTTGGACTGGGCTGATATCTCCGCATCTTTTGCAGCACGCAATGCATTCAGCTTCGTCAGTTCCCGGGCTGCTTCAAGCTCTTTCTCCTTCTGCGCCCGCGCACGGGCACTGAGGTTGCCCTTGTCCAATTCCTTTTGAATTGAAGCTTCCAGCTTTGCACCTTCGCTGAGCTTTTCCTGCGCAGTCCCGCGCTTTCCCAATGACTCGATGTATTCCTTCTCGGCCGCGATCTTTTGCTTGATGATCTCCAGGGTGGATGCGTCCTCACCTGGAGGGCTCTTCGCACCTCCGCCCTGAAACTGGGCGTTGATGTGGGCTTCAACCATTGCAACCGTTGGCTTTCCCAAGCGCTTGTCTGTGGGGTCTTTGGCGGCAATGATCTCTCGCTCTTTGCGAAAATTTTCGAGTTCATCCTTGCGACGCTGGTCAGCTGGCTTGGCAGCCTGAATGCGTCTATCAACCGAATCCCCCGCCTCAATCGACTTTCTCTCTGATGTGGCCTTCTCACCTTCCTCTCTAGCAGCGGCCTGCTCCGACTGCTTGCGGCCTTGCAACATAGCGATTTGCTGCTGAAACTTATCAAGCGCCTTTTTGTAGGCATCCTCTCCAATTTCGCCATTGCCAAATTTCCAACGCTCGCGCTTGATGGTTTCAAGCTGCTTTTCAGCATTCGCAAGCTTGCTATCGACGGTCTCCGGGCGCCCCAAATTGAGCATCTTGTCCCAGGCGTCCTTGGCCCCATCGGAGACGCCGCGCCATGCTTTCGCCAGGTAGCCCAGCCGATCTTCGACGGTCTTGCTGGCCTTGACCATGGCGGAGTCGTAGGTCTGCTGCGCAAGCGTTGCTGCTTGCGTCTTCAGCCCCTGCTCCTCCAGAGCCTTGATCTGGTCATAGACGGAGGAAGTCAGGTAGTTGTGCTGGGCATTCAGTTTGCGGGACGCCTCCACGGGGGATTCACCCAATTCAGCAAAGGCACGCACGGTGTCCTTGATGGAAACTCCGACATTGCGCTCCATCAACACCGCTGTGGCGGCGAACTGCTCCAGGGAAGCAACCCCCACCTGGCCCGACCCGACCAACGCGGCGAGTGCCTCCGCAGCCTTGGCTTGGGTTCCCACCACGTTGCTCACACTGACGGCCATGGCCTGCAATTCAGACACGCGGGTGCCTGCCGCGTTGCCCGTCAACGCAATAGCTTTGGCATACTCCACAGATTCTTTGCTGCCTTCGTGGTAGGCGATGGACAGTCCTGCAACGGCAGCGGCTACCATCGTGAACGGTGCGACGGCTGCTCCCAGCAGACCGCTATAGGCCGCGAAGGCCGCGCCAGCATTGGCAACAGCCCCAGAGGAGTCCGCAAGAGTTCCCACAATTTGGTTGCTCACCTCCAGGAAACTGGTGCCCGACTCACTGCCCGACTGCAACGCAGAAAACACGCCGCCCAACTCACCCGGTAGGCTTTGCATAGCGCTAGACAGGTCCGACACAGCCTGCTGCATGCTCCCAAACACAGCCAGCTGCCCCGCCACGGCCTGCTCGATTTGCTGGGCCACAGACACCATGGCCTGGCCCTGTGCCAGGTACTGCGCGTTTGCTTGAACTGCATCGGCGGTTTGATCAATGGCCATACTCAACCTCTCATGGATATGGCCCGCCAAGCGCAAGCCCAAAAAACAAAAGCCACCCGAAGGTGGCTTGCACAAACAAAACAAGACGTGACCTGGCGCCCCGCCGGACTGCTCAGTCCCTGCCATTCATCTCTTCCAACGCCGCCCGTTCAATCACCTGCACATCCGCAAAGATCGCATCGCGCTCGTCATCGGTCTTGTCGCGGTGCAGTCGATCGAGGGTCGCAAACACGGCCAGATAATCCAGACCCGTCGCCCCGCCCATGCCCACCCGCCACTGGGTGCTCACGCTGCAAAACAGCAGGCAGGCGTCCACGTGCTCGGGCCAGACTTCCACGTCTTGCTCGGGGAAGTCGCTGGGCCGCATGCCCCACACGGCCAGCTCGGATTCATCGGGCGGCTTTTGGTAGGGCGCGCGCCCAATGGCCTTCAGTTTCCCAGGCGCAGGCCTTCGCGGGTTTCGTTGTAGGCCTTGAACACGGCCTCGGCGGCGCCGGGGTAGCTGTCGCACATGTCGACCAGGGCGTCCACGCCCAGGGGTTCGTCCAGGTCCCAGCCGGTGACGATCTGCACGATCAGCTCGGCGCTGTGCCTGGCGCGCAGGCTGGCGATGTCGCTTTCCTTCACGGGCTTGATCAGCGCGGTGATGGCCGCTTCCTTGGCGTCGGCGTCCGACACGTCTACCGCATCGGTGGCCGCAGTAGCAGCGGCCGCCGTCTTCTTGCCGGCGGGCTTCTTGGCGGCGACGGGCTTGTCCTTCTGCTCGGCGGCATGGGCTTTCTCGGCCTCCTGGCGCGCGGCATCGAACAGGGTCTGCACGGTCTTGCCGATGGCTTCGGCGTGCTGCTCGCGCATCTTGGCCCACACGGTGGAGGGCAGGTGGCGGGCGTCGAAGTTCACTTCGTCGAGCCCGTGCGGCGTGGGCACTTCCACCTTGAGTGCGAAGGACTTGGGGGTGGACTTGCCGATAACGAGTTTGGCCATGGTGATTTTCTTTCGAGGGAGAAACAGTCAACAAAAACGAAAAGCCCGTGCCAAGCCCTGCCGCCCCCTCGAAGGAGCGAACAGGGCCGGGGCGGTGCAGGGGGTGCCTGCACGGCCAGAGCAAGCTGTAGCGGTGCAGACGAAGGGAGAAACAGGCGCCTCACGGCGCCTGGCGCGCTCAGTAGCGCGTGGGGCGGCCTTGCAGCGAGATGGTGGCGCGCACCTGCATCACGCTGCCCTTGGTCAGCGTGGGCGTTTCGTTGAAGGACACGAAGCCGTTGTAGAGCAGCACGGCGCCGTTGGGCAGGGTGACCTTCAGCGCGCGGATGGCGCGGGCTTCGCCGGCGGCCTTCAGGGCCTGGTAGCCGGGCAGCGATGGGTCGTCGCCGATGCCGATCTGGATCGACTGGGCGCTGGTCACCGTGGGCAGCTGGCGCTCGTAGTCTTCTTCCAGGAAGGAGAAGTTGGCGAACTGCTGGTCACCGCCGCTGGTGGTGAACTCCAGGATCTGCGGGATCTGCGTCCAGGCCGTGATCTCGCGCAGGCTGCCCACGCCGGTACCGGCCGCGAAGCGGTTGGTGTCCGTCGTGTCGATGCCGGTCACGTCCAGCGCGTTGGTGGCCACGTTGGCAGCCTTGAACACGCGGTCGCTGATCTTCTGCCAGCCCGACTTGAGCTCGTAGAAAGCGCCGTTGAGCAGGCCGTGCGCGGCCGACGTGATGACACCGGGGTTGGCGTTGGTGATGGCGGTCACGGTCTTGACCGAGCCGTAGGTGGTTGCAATGGCGATGGTTGCGCCGTCGGGCAGGGATACAGCCATGGAATGGGCCTTTCAGTGGAGAAAATGAAGTGACAAACAAACAAACAAAAAAGCCGCATCAAACAAGTGCGGCGCAAGGTCTGCGTGGCATGGGGCAGGCGTGTCCCCGGAAGATCCAGGAGAGCGGCCTGCCGCGGGGCAGAGTGAACGGTGGGTCAGGATTGCTGCGGCGGCTGCTGCTTGTGCAGCCACTGCTCCCAAGCGGTGATCGCGCCCTTGGCCAGGCGGATCAGGGTTTCATGCAGTGCTTTGGTGGCAGGGTTCATGGAGACCTCGGCGAATGGATGTTGGCGCACGCCGCAACGCGCGCGCAGCGCGGGTGCGCCATGCACGTGGGACAGTAGAAAAAGGAGGGAGAACGAAACCAGGGCCGCTGCCAACAAAGCAGGGCCGCAAAAGCAAAAAATCCCGCAGGGCAAACCATGCGGGATTGATAAAGATTCAAGACGACACACCACCCCAACTATCTACCGCAGTCGCTACAGGCGAGGAGCCAGGCTGTGGCTGCGGGCAATCAACAGAGGGGCGACGGGCGAGAGGGTAAGCACCCTCTGCAATCGTCTGGTGCAATTCTAACCGCGGTGCATGGCGTTGTGCAAGCGTTTTTTCATCGACTGGTTTCTGCGGCTCACACAATCGTCCAGCATGTTGAGCATGCGGCGGCCGTCCTGGCCCATGGGCTCGCGTGCCTTGCGGCTGCCGCCGCAGGCCTTGCACAGGCGCCCCAGCATGGGGGAGCCGGGCACCAGCGCGCTGCCGCGGCCCATGCAGGCGCGGCAGGTCGGGTCGAGCCAATAGCACACGCTGGTGCGCGCCAGGCAGCGCGGGTCGGCCAGGTGCTTGGCCGTGGCCCAGCGCTCCACGGCCTCAAGCACCTGCGCCAGCGAGCGCAGGCGCGAGAGCAGTTGCACCGCGTCGGCCTCGGGGTGGCTGCGGCGCTGGTGCGCGCTGCTGTCCTGCGTGAAGCGTGGCGCTGCCACGCTGTCCCATTCGCCGCGCAGGCGCATCAGCGCGCCGCCCAGCATGCCGGGCGACCAGCCCGCGGCGATCAGCACGTCGGCATCGCCACGGCGATCCGGGTCCACCTTGAGGTTGGAGGACGAGGTGCCCGCGCGGGTATAGGCCTCTTCCACGGTGCGGTAGTGGTTGGTGTTGTGGTCGGTCATCAGCATGCTCGTCCTGGATGGTTGTTGTGGGTGTTGATGCCATCAATGGCATCACTGCGCGAGCCAGGTGGCAACACGCCGCAGCGCGCGGCGTTGTCCGGCAGGGCCCCGAGGCGCCGGTACTCCGCCAGCACCACGGCATGGCCCGCGGCGGCGCCAGCCGCGCCGAACACGGCAGCCAGCTCGCCCTGGTAGGCATCGGTGTGGGCGCCCTCCTTCAGCGAGCGCCAGAACTGCGGCCCCTGCGCCAGCGCGCGCACCTTGCAGCCGTGGCAGCGGGCGCGAAAAAGGGGGCTGTGCGCGCGGGTCTGCGCGGCCTGGCATGCAGGGCATGGCTGCCCTGCCCCACCGCTGCGCAGCAGCGCGCAGACCACGAGGCCCACGCCCGTGTCCGTGCCTGGAGGTGCAACGGCCAGCAGCGCGGCGCTCATGCCCAGCCCTCCTCGACCATGGCGATGAGCCGCTGCAGGGTGGTGCGGTCCATGGCCGGCAGGATGACCTGCAGCACCGCATCGAAGGCCGCCGCGTAGAAGCGCTCGAAGGTCTGCTGGTCCATGGCCTCGTAGCGGATCGACTGAACAATGGGCACCGCCCTGCCGGTGCGCGGGTCGATGGCATCGTCGCAGTAGCCAGCCGCCAGTTTGACGGCCACCAGCGCCTTCTCGCGCGTGTCGTAGATCTCGCTGTTCTCTGCCACCACCTGCAGCAGCGCGAACAGGCGGCGGTGCTGCGGGCCGTTGCGCGGGCGGCTCCACTCCATGCGCAGGCAGGTGCCGGGTTTCATCACCTCCAGCTTGCGCGTGAAACGGGCCCAGGCATCCTGGTCGTCCGGCGTGCTGCCGCGCAGGCCTTCGGCGGATTTGATGAGCATGGCTTTCATGATGGGTACGTCCTTTCTGCGGTGGTGGTGTTCAGGGAATGGGCCGCCGTGGCGCCCGGGCGGTAGGCCGGCCGGCGCACCCCGGTCGCGGCACGCAATGCGCCGGGCCGTGGGGGTGTTGCGGCGGCTGCCAGGGGGCCCGCCGATGCCAGTGCGCGCAATGCAGCGCGGTCCATGGCGGGGCTGGTCTGCGGTGCGCGCACGGCAATGGGCTGCGCACTGCGCGGCGCGGGCGAAGGCGCTCGCGTTGCATCCAGCGGCACGGCGGCCTGAGCGTTGGGTACGGCCCCCTTTTCGGCACGCGGCGCAGCCGAGTCCCCCGCAGTGGCGGCACGCGGCGCAGCCGAGTCCTCAGCAATCGCGGCACGCGGCGCAGCCGCGAGGGCCTGCAGCGAGTGAAAGCGCACCGCCGTCTTGCCCGCCGCGCTGCCGCCCTCGTACACCAGGCGCGCGCGCTCCGCATTGCCAATGAATGCGATGCGCGGCGGGGGCAGGCCGACCTTGGCGTACTCGCTGTCGGGGCTGCGGTCGCCGCCCAGGCAGCGCGGGTAGTCGAAGGTTCCGCGCCCGGTGTAGGCGCGGTGGCTTTCGCAAAAGCGGTGCTGCAGGTAGCCCAGCTCCTTGAGGTCGGTGCGGCACACCTTGGGCCAGCCGCCCAGGTCCAGCACGGCGGCGTGGATGGCGGGGTCGTCAAAGACCACGTCGGTGTAGGCGCCCACGCTGCCCATGGCCTCCAGCGTCTTGCCCCAGGCCAGGGCCGCACGGTCGGCCGCCGTGCCGGCAAGGATGCGCACCACATCGGCCACGCGCGGCGCAAAACGCCCGTGCTCGGGATCGGTGGCGTGGCGCTGCATCGCCTGGTGGATCTGCGACAGCTCGAACGGCTGGCACGCGCCCCACCACAGGTCCAGCACAAAGCGGCTGGCGTCCTGCCGGTAGTAGGCGAGCACGTCGGTGATCAGCTGCGCAAACAGGCTGCGTTCAGAGGGCTGCATGCGGGGGCTCCTTTCCATGGATGGGCGGGTGATCGACTGCATCGGACAGCCCAGGCGCCTCGGCCGCCCAGGCATCGGCCACGCTGCGGTTGCGCTGCTCCAGCGCCTCCTGCCGGTTGACCGGCGCATGCAGCACGCCCGGCATGTGCATGCCAGCAGCGCTGCCACCGCCGCCGCGCTGCCCAGCGGCGCGCATGCACACGGCCTTGAGGTACTGGGCCGGGTCGGCCGGGCGCGCCACGCAGGCGGCACTGACGGCCTCGGCCACGATGTCGCTGCCATAGTCCTTGCACAGCCGGCCGACAAAGCTGCCGCACTGCGCACGCGGCATGCCCGCCTGCTGCAGCAGCGATTTGCCCGCGGACCACAGCGCATCGCGCGTCAGCCCGTCGGCAGCCCCCTCGGGTGGCAGGCCAACACCCGCATCACGGCCTCGGCTGGCCGGCGCCGTGCCCACCGTGCTGCCCTGCCCCGTGGCCGGTGCGGCGCCGCCCGTTGCGCCAGCAACGGGGCTGCTGTCCCCACCAAAGAGGTCTGTTCCATCTCCTTCTCCGTCTCGCTCTCGGCTCCGTTCCTTTCGGTTCCCTTTAAGGCCGGTTTCCGGTGGATTGCTGGCGGACGGGTGCAGGATTTCCGGCGGAAAGCAATCGCCTTGTTCGGGCCCGCAGCCCTCGCCCTGCGGCGCCATGCCATGCGGGTAGGCCCCGGTCTTCCAGAGCGCCTGCGGGGGCACGCCCAGCGCGGGCTTGCCTTCCTTGGCGCGCTTGGCGTTTTCCTTGCGCAGGCGGTCGCAGTACTTCTCGTAGGCGTACTTCTCCTTGGCGGCAAAGGCCGCAATGGCCTTCTCGGCCACCACCGGGTGGTACAGGCGCCCATCGGCACACTTCACAAAGCCGTGCAGCGCCGCAGCGCGCACCTTCTTCCATTCCTTGAGCACGCGGCCATAGCCGGCCAGGTTGGCCAGCTCCACGTCATCGTCGGGCAGCGAGGCCGCAGGCACCTGGTGCCAGGCCGCGCACCACAGCAAAATGCCCGCGCGAAACGCCTCGCCCTCAACCGCGGCCGCAAACTTCGAGTCGCGCAGCCGCCGTACATCGAGCTCCATGTACTGGAAGTCGCTCAGGTCGCAGGCGGGCAAGGTCAGCGGTGCAGGCAGGCCTGCGCTGCCCTTGGCGTCGCTGCTGGTGCTGTTGCTGCTGTTGCTCACGCGCCCTCCTGCCCCGGGGCCGCGGCATAGGCCTCGTTGAACTGCGCCCACAACGCGGTGCCCGGCTCGTGGTGGTTCGCTTCGGCCAGAGGAATGTGCTGCGCGGCCGCCGATTGCGCGGCTGCACGCAGTAGCTGCAGGGTGTTGCCAAGCGCCATCACTGCCTCCAGTCGCGCGCAATGCGGCGGCTCTTGTCCAGGCTGGCCTGCGCCTGGGCACGGCTCTCGATGCAGATGGAGCCCCGCACACGCGGGGCCAGGCCCACCGTGCGCAGGCCCCTGCGGTTGAACAGCAGCACCGGGCCAGCAGGCAACTCGGGCCGGTGGTGCGCAGAAGCACTGCGCGCAGCATCGGCACCGCGCGGGCGCACCGATTCAAAGGCATTGGGCCCCGCAGGCACGGGGGATGGTGGGGTTGATCGCATGGCTCGTACGGCTCCTCACAAGGCGTGCGGGCGCCCACGCTCCCGCAGGAGCGCACGGGTGGGCCCATCACAAAAGAAAAGAAAAAACACCCGGCGCCGCACAAGGCAAACAAGGCAGCGCCGGGTCGAAGGCCGTGGCGCCTGCTGCATCAGCGCCACGGCAGGAGAAACCAGGGGATCAACCGTCCCCGCAACCGAAGTCCACCGACGCTGCTGGGCCCCGGGATCGCGGCAACATGCCCGCAAAGTCCACCGCCCCTTGCGTCAGGGCATGCAGCTCGCGCATGCGGCTTCGGGGAACCGCGCGGCGCCAGTGCGTGATGGCGCTGGGCGTCAGCCCAAAGTGCTCGGCGACCAACTTGTTGCGGCCAGGTTCGGCATCCAGCCAATCCGTGAATCTCATGGCAGCAAGTTTAGTTTTAACTAAACCAATAGTCAAGTAAAAGCTAAAACATCTTGCCAAAAATTTAGCTCCAGCTAAACTGCGCAACCATGAGCAACGACAGCACCCGCCGCGCGGAATTCACCGCCTACTTCGAAAAGCACTTCGGCACCGACCGCCAGCGCTTCATGGACCAGTTCGGCGTGAGCAAGGGGCGCATGACGCAGTACCTGGACGAGGAAGAGGCCTTTGGCGAGCGCGCCGCCCTCAACCTCGAAAAGCGCGCCAACCTGCCCCTGGGCAGCATGTTCCCCTCGCTGCTGCGCGCCGGCAGCGAGGCCGCCCGCATCCTCGCCCCCGAGGGCGTGCCCGTGGTGGGCACCGCGCAGCTGGGCGACGACGGCTACTTCTGCGAGCTGCAGTACCCCGTGGGCCACGGCGACGGCCGCATCAACTGGCCCACGCGCGACCCCAACGCGTACGCCCTGCGCTGCAAGGGCGAGAGCATGAAACCGCGCATCCGCCACGGCGAGTTCGTCGTCATCGAACCCAGCCACGGCTTCATGCCGGGCGACGAGGTGCTGGTGCGCGAGCGCAGCGGCAAGGTCATGGTCAAGCAGCTGGCTTATGTGCGCGATGGGATGGTGCACCTCGATTCGGTGAACGAGGCGCATCCGCGCATCAGCATTCCGGAGGATGAGGTGGAGGTGATTCAGTATGTGGCGGGGATAGCGAAGTCGGCGTTGTGGTCGAATGATTGATTGACCGCTACCGGATCAGTTGCTGTTTGTGGTTTGTGGGTGTGGCTACTGCATGCTTTTTCCGAGGGCAGGAGCCGGGGTGTGCGCCCGGCGGCGCACCTACCTTCTTTTGCTTCGCCAAAAGAACGTAGGCCAAGAAAAGGCGACCCCGCTGCCCGTGTCCCCACTCGCCCGTTGGGCGAGTGGGGCAGCCTGCGATGCTCGGTCCTGGGGTGACGCCGAAGAACTCCCTGCGCTCCCTCTTCGAGGCAGCTCCGGTCAAACAGCTTCGGCGAGCCAGATGACGAGGCGCGTGTCCTTCGGCACGCGCTCACCCCAGGCCCTGCGCTTCTCGGCACGGTCAGAAGGGGGTGGGCGCGGGCTCCACTCGGGCCATTGCTTCGCTCGGCCCGTTGCGCCTTCGCTGCGCTTGGCCTGGGCAGAGCGATCGCGCCACTTGCGTCGGCAGCGCGCAGCGCGAACCGACACCCGGCGCAGCTGCGCAGCAGCAGCCGTGCGGTACCCGCTCCCCACCCCTGCTGGCTGCGCCGAGAAGCGCAGGGGCTGGGGTGGGTGCGTGTGCCGAAGGACACACGCACTTCGTGATCTGACTTGCCGATGCTGTTTGAGCGGAGTTCGAAGAACGCAGCGAGTTCATCGGCACCACCCCAGATCCGAGCATCGCAGGTTGCCCCCATCGCCCATCGGGCGATGGGGGACGCAGACTGGGGGCCGCCTTCTCTTTGGTGACTTTCTCTTGGCGACGCAAGAGAAAGTTACTGCGCCGCCGGGCGCACATCCCGGCCTCCGCCCTCAAACACAGGCATGCAGCAACCACGGGAGCCAACCCCCGCAACCAGGCTCCACAAAGCACAATACCAATCCAGCCAGCCGCCCCAAGCACGCCCCACCTCCATGACCTCAACCACCCCAAACCCCACCCCCCTCCGCCTCACCCAGTTCTCCCACGGCGGCGGCTGCGGCTGCAAGATCGCCCCCGGCGTCCTCTCCGAAATCCTGAAAACCAGCGGCGCAGGACTCGCCGGCCTCCTGCCCAAAGAACTGCTGGTAGGCATCGAAACCGCCGACGACGCCGCCGTCTACCAGCTCAACGACGAGCAGGCCCTCATCGCCACCACCGACTTCTTCATGCCCATCGTCGACGACCCGTTCGACTTCGGCCGCATCGCGGCCACCAATGCCATCAGCGATGTGTATGCCATGGGCGGGCGCCCCATCATGGCGCTGGCCATCGTGGCCATGCCGGTCAACCAGCTGCCGGTGGAGGTCATCGGCCGTGTGCTCGCAGGCGGCCAGGCCGTGTGCCGCGCGGCGGGCATACCGATTGCCGGCGGGCACACCATCGACTCGGTCGAGCCCATCTACGGCCTGGTCGTGATGGGCCTGGTGCACCCCGCGCGCGTGCGCCGCAACCGCGATGCGCGCGCCGGCGACATGCTGGTGCTGGGCAAGCCGCTGGGCGTGGGCGTGCTCTCTGCCGCGCTGAAGAAAGGCCTGCTCGACGACGCCGGTTACGCCCGCCTGGTGGAGACCACCACGCGCCTGAACACCCCCGGCATCGCGCTGGCCGAGCTCGACGGCGTGCACGCCCTCACCGACGTCACCGGCTTCGGCATCGCCGGCCACACGCTGGAGATGGCACGCGGCGCCGGCCTGCGCGCCGTGCTCGACTGGCACCGCCTGCCGCTGCTCGATGGCGTGGCCGACTGGGCCGCGCAGGGCATCGTCACCGGTGCATCGCGCCGCAACTGGGACGGCTATGGCGCCGAGGTCACGCTGGCCGACGGCCTGCCCGCCACGGCCCAGGCGTTGCTCACCGACCCGCAGACCAGCGGCGGCCTGCTGGTCAGCTGCGCGCCGCAGGCGGTCGATGCCGTGCTGCGCACCTTCCGCGAGCAGGGCTTTGCCGATGCCGCCGTGGTGGGGCACATGCAGCAGGGCGACGCAGCCGGCGCCCCCGCCGGCCTCACGGTGGCGCCATGAAAGAGCCCACGCGCGTGCACGACCGGCACGCCTTCGACACCCTGATCGACGCGCGCAGCCCGGCCGAATACGCCATCGACCACATCCCCGGCGCCATCAACCTGCCCGTGCTCGACAACGAAGAGCGGCGCATCGTCGGCACCCTGTACAAGCAGGTCGGCGCCTTCGAAGCGCGGCGCGTGGGCGGCGCCATGGTGGCCGCCAACCTGGCGCGCCACCTGCAGGGCCCCCTGGCCGACCGCCCCCCGGGCTGGAAGCCCCTGGTCTACTGCTGGCGCGGCGGCCTGCGCAGCGGCTCCATGACCACCTGGCTGCGCATGGTGGGCTGGGACGCCCAGCAACTGGCCGGCGGCTACAAGGCCTGGCGCCGCCACGTCATCGACACCATCGAGCAGCGCGCCCCCGCCCTGCCCCTGGTGGTGCTGTGCGGCGCCACCGGCACCGCCAAGACCCGGCTGCTGCACGCCCTGGCCGCCCAGGGCCAGCAGGTGCTGGACCTGGAGGCCCTGGCCCGGCACAAGGGCTCGCTGCTCGGCGCCCTGCCCGACGTGGCCCAGCCCTCGCAAACCGCCTTCGAAACCGCCATCGCCAGCGTGCTCGAGCGGCTGGACCCGGCCCGCCCCCTGTACATCGAAGGCGAAGGCCGCCGCATCGGCCGCCTCACCGTGCCCCTCACCCTGGTCGAGCGCATGCGCGCCAGCCCCTGCATCGAGCTGCGCGCCAGCACCGCCGCGCGCGTGGAATACCTGCTGCGCGACTACGCCTACCTGGGCGACCGCCCCCAGTGGCTGGCTGACCAACTGACCCCCTTGAAACCCTTGCACGGCAACGAGACCATCGCCGCCTGGCAGGCCATGGCCCTCGCGCGCCAACTGCCCCAGCTGTTCGAGGCCCTGGCCACCCGGCACTACGACCCCTCGTACGCGCGCTCGCACCGCTCGTACTTCCGTGCGTGGGAGCAGCGGCAGGTGGTGGACGCGGCGGATCTGTCGCCGCCCGGCATCGAGGCGCTGGCGCACAGCATTGCAGGCTTGCGCAACGACGAAGGCCACGGCGCAGAAGAACAGGCAGGGCAAGCACCGCAAGGGGCCCTGGGAGCGCCAGCGTCCCCCTGAACTACGCCGCCGAGCGCAGCCCCGCCAGCCGCGTGAGCGCCTGCACCTGCCACCCGAACTCGTCACCAAAGGCGGACCGGTCCATCACCGCCGCGCCGCCATAGGCATACACCGAGGCATAGGCCGCGTAGCTGGCAGCATCCAGCGCACGCCCGGCCAGCGCATGTGCCACCGCATTCGTCGCCGACACCGCCGCATGCGCCGTGCCGTCGATCGACTTCGATCCCGGGTGGCTTCTCGCAACCCGCTCCACCTCGCCGCAGGCTGCCTGCAGCCCGGCAACGTCCAGCGCGCCCGCCACATAGGCCCCCAGGTGGTCCAGCGCCGCCACCGCGCGCGCATCCTCCAGCAGATGCCGCACCCGTTCCACACAGGCCAAGCCGAAGGCATAGCGCAGTTGCGCATTGGATTCATGCGCCAGGTCCAGGGACCGGGCCAGTGCGGTGAGCTCTTCGTTCATGGCGGTGTTCCGTTTTTCCACGCGAGGCGGACAAGGCGCCATCATCCACCGTGCCAACCGAATCGCCAAGCAGGCGCCCCAACTGCCTCGCCGCGCTGGGCCCGGGCACAGCGATAGCGCCCCACCTGTCGGCAGCGCGCAGCGCGTAACCGCCCCCCCGGCGCAGCTGCGAAGCAGCAGCCGTGCGGTACCCGCTCCCCACCCCTGCTGGCTGCGCCGAGAAGCGCAGGGCCTGGGGTGGGCGTGTGTGCCGAAGGACAAACACGCTTCGTGATCTGGCTTGGCGCAGCTGCTTGAGCGGAGTTTGAAGAACGCAGCGAGTTCTGCGGCACCACCCCAGTTCCGAGCATCGCAGGCTGCCCCCGTTCGCCCGACAGGGCGAATGGGGGACGCAGACTGGGGGTCGCCTTTTCTTGGCCCACCTTCTTTTGGCGACGCAAAAGAAGGTGGGTGCGCCGCCGGGCGCACATCCCGGCCTCCGCCCTCCATCAAAGGCATTCGACAACCACTGCACGCTGGTGGTCAAGTACCCAGCCCCCAGCTTTTCCTCTTTGGCATCCCCCTCATGGCAAGCACTACAAGGCCTGTCATGCGCGCAAGAGCCCTGTCGCTCAGCCCTGTACCCCCAACTTCTGGAGCAACCCCACCGCCCGGTACGGCACCTCCTTCACCCCCTCCAGCAAGAACACCGTGGACCGCGAATGCTGCGTGCGCAGCGGGATCAGGGGCGCATAGGCATCGGAGTCGTACCAGGCGCGCGCCTGCTCCATCGAGGGGAAGCGGATCACCACGCAGTCGCCGCCGAAGGTACCTTCGCGCAGTTCCGGCCGCGTGCCATGCACCAGGAACTCGCCGCCATAGGGCTCCAGCGTGGCATCGATGCGCTGCAGGTAGGTAACGATGTCGGGGCCGAACTGCAGGTCTTCGAGCAGGCCGATGGCGTAGGCAGACATGGTGGATCTCCTTCAAGGGGTGGTTGGGTGAACCTGGCGCCGCGGGCACCATGCCCGGGCAGTCAGGAGCCACTGTAGAAAAGGCCGTGTTGCGCGTCGATTACGTCCGAGGTCATGTTTTGCACGACAGCGCGTCTGCGCCGCCGGCTTTTGCACCATCCCGCGTTACAGTCAAGTGGTAGAGGGGACACCCCTGCCCCGCCGCCCCACAAGACCATCCAGGAGCCATGACGATGACTGCCGCCCAGCCAGAGCCAACAGCACAGACCACCCCCACCACCCACCACCAGGCCGCCACCGCCTGCCTGGAAGCCTGGCTCGCCGCCTTGGCGGCGGACATCCAGCACGAGAGCAACCGCCCCAATCCCGACACCGCCAAGATGGAGCGCCTGGTTGCCGACCGCAGCAAGCTGTTCCAGGAGCGCACTGCGCTGGAGGCCAACGACAAGGGCGCCATTGCCCGCGTCGTCGCCGACTACGCCGCCGCGCTGCAGGCCCGCAAGTTCAAGGTCTGACCGACAGCCCCTTGCCACAGAACTGAACGGGGCTGATACACCCACCCAGGGCCGCCCCGATGCTCGCCCGCCCACCCATCGCCCCGCTGCGCCCCTTTGTGCGCCTGCTGTGGGCGGGGTTCACGCCGCTGGCATCTGCCCGCCCCGCGCGCGAGCATGTGCTGCCCACTGGCCACATGCACCTGGCCCTGCGCTGGGGCGGGCCGCCGCTGCACCTGCTGGGCGGTGCGCCGCACAGCGATGTCGAATCCCCCGGCCCTGCCGTCGTGGGCGGGGCCCGGGCCGGCTACTACGCCAAGCAGGCCGGCACGCACGGCTGGTCGGTGGGGGCGCAGCTCGAACCCGGCGCGGCCGGCGCCCTGCTGCGCACCAGCGCCGCCGAACTGGCAGAGCGCCACACCGCGCTGGCCGACGTGTGCGGCCCCAGTGCAGTCGCTGAGCTGATGGAGCGCCTGCAGGCGCAGGGCGACCCCGCCGCGTGCCTGCTGGTGCTGGAACGCTGGCTGCTGGCACGCATGGCCACCCAGGTGCGTGGCCTGCACCCGGCCGTGGCGGCGGCCCTGGCCAGCTTGCACGGCGGTGCC
The DNA here is from genome assembly GCF_979253235.1 of Acidovorax sp. AC410. Lineage (NCBI taxonomy): Bacteria > Pseudomonadati > Pseudomonadota > Betaproteobacteria > Burkholderiales > Comamonadaceae > Acidovorax > Acidovorax sp. AC410. Next base: position 4,708,340 of record NZ_CEEDCG010000001.1, on the reverse strand, counting down.
CAGGTGCAGCAGGCCGTGGCTGCCAGCGGCCTGAGCCACCGCCACCTGATCGCGCGCTTTCGCGAAGCCACCGGCCTGGCGCCCAAGCAGCATGCGCGCGTGCTGCGGCTGCAAATGGCGCTCGCTGCACTCGGCACCCCGGGCCTGGGCGCCGCCGATGTCGCGGCCAACGCCGGCTTTGCCGACCAGGCGCATTTCACGCGCGAGTTCCGCGACCTCACCGGCGTGACGCCTACCGACTGGCTGCGCGCCGCCCCGGCACAGCGCAACCATGTGCGCGTGGGCGTGGGCTGATGCGTATTTCGGTCGCTGCTGGACAGTGGGGGCGGGTTGACCTGGACAGCGGGAACGGCGGGAACGGCGGGAACGGCGGAAATTGGACACAGAGATCGGCGCTCGTGTGCATTCCCAGGTCGCTGACGATGAGCATCTGTTCGGCTCGTCCAGGAGCCTGCCGGACTTGGAGCGTCGAAAGCGAAAATCGGCCCCAGCGAGGACATTTTTTGCCGGATTTGCAGCCCCATAGCCAGGCCATGGGGCAAAAAGGCGGTGAAAAATGGACCGCTGCGGTCGATTTGCAGCCGACGATTTCCAAGTCCGACAGGCTCCCAATCGCCTTCTTGGGTGATACAGGGCACTGCTGTGTCCAGCTAAACTTCCGATATCGGCCAGGAGCGGCCGTGAGCTCTGTCGCAAGAGATGGAGGTCGGCTCGACGATGCGTATTCATTCTTCGCTCCAAAACCCAAGTCATAACCAACAGCACAAACTTCAATCCTCATGAAAAAAAATACTTCCTTTCTCGGCCGCGCGCTAGCAGTTATTGGATGCTTGGTCGTACTCTCTGGCTGTGCATCGATGTCGACTACCAAGTCTGAGCCCATCGCAAACGGATCCAAAATCTTGATCATGCCTTCGCGCGACGTTGTACAAGGGGGGAAAGCCCATGCGCAAGGAGCAGGAAGTGGTAAAAATCTCCAAGTGGCAGTGCTCCGCGAACTCAGTACCCTGTCTACATTCAAGGCGACACCCTTCGACGCGAATGCAAAACTCAATCACTCTGCGAGCATAGTTAAATCAGACGCCCTGGAAGCGGGCAAGAGCGCTGCGGCCGATTACGTGCTCATCCTGGACCTCGGTGAATTCAGAAACGCTGCGCCAATGACTTTTCGATCTGACTTCGTGACACTCCAAAATGGTTCACTCTTGCGCGTGAGCGATGGCAAGGAAACGTGGGTTTTGAATAACCCAGTGGTCTTGGAAAAATCCAACCTGGGAAATCATTTGGTTTTGATTGACAACCTCGCCAAATTGGTGGCTGAGTCCATCCTTCGGTAGTAGCCCACGGGGCTTTGCGCTGTTCAATTTCAATTTTTTGTCCGACGATGCAAAGCACAGCGCTAGCTGCATATCGCTGGCCATAAGAGCCTGTTCAAAGTCTTTTTGCAGCCGCGATGGGGCGCAATCGGGATGAGTGGATGCTTCGGATGCGCCGCATGGGCTCATGCCCATGCAAGCAGCCGGGGCGTCCAATCGCCCGATTGCGCCCCAACCCGTCGGGCAAGTGCCTTTTCGGGCGGTCTGCGGCGTTGCGGCGCTTGCCGATAGCACGGGCTATCGGCTGCGCACCGCGCCTAGCATCCCATCCCGAAAAGGGACTTGCGCGGCTTCAAAAAGACGTTGAACAGGCTCTTAGAAATCCGGGAATGCGAAATGGGTATTGTGCGCACATTTGAAGGGTTTCGATAGGCTTGTAGAGCAAGACTGTCAGAGGGTTTCGCTAAGCTGGGAGTTGCTTTGAGGCAAAATCGAAATCAATCACTGCACACCTTCTTGGCAATTCCTCATTCGGGCCTTTGGCGTCCATGTGGCAGGCGCCAGCTGCTATGGTTTTTGCAGCGTTGCGTCGCTTCGGTGGCGCAGTGCTTTTTCGTGGATGGCGCACGTCTTCAAACATGGCCGTTCGGCGGCTTGGACAACTGTCAACTTCTCCTGTTGCTGAAGGACTGCGCCGGGCGCATTGCCGACTCTCGCCTCATCACAGAACCAGTCGTTCAATTCGCGCACGGTGAGTGACCGCTTCCCGGTATCAGCGTCCGGCGGCTATGGGCCCGTAGCAGTCGGTCGATGACATCGGATGCAACACCTGCTAGCGGTCGTTAGCTGAGAAACCATTTGCACGGATCTCCATAGCGTTGCCAACAAGATATTTGCGGCCGTCTTCCTCTGCTCGCTGCAAGTAGTCATTCAGCTTTGACGAAGCTGTATCTTTTAACGCCCATAGCGCAGCGATGCGCTGGTACTCATGGCCAGTCTGCCAAGCGCGCTCTGCAAACGATTCAGTCAAGGCGGACTTCAATTGGCTCAGTGCAAGGAGGGCGCGTCGGCTTACGTACTCGACGTCGTCTTGCACAAACCTGATCAGTAGCGCTTCCGCCTCCCGCTTGTGCTCGTGTAGCTCTCCCAACTTTGCTGCTATCTGCCACTTGGCATCAATCTCAACTGAATGGATGGCTCGAGCGGCAAGGATTAAAAGCGCGTCGCTTCTACCCAAAAATTGATCGGCAATGTCTTCAATTTCGTTATCGCGTGCTAGCGCATAAAGGAAATCGTCTGTCACGGCGTTGCCCCAGTTCACCGCGGGTACTGTTTCAATCAAGTATTTGGCAGCGGCCCTGAAGCGTTGCCAGTCCGGGTAATCACACTCCCATTCACCTGACCTCGCATCAAGGGGAATTACCGTCGCCCACTGCTTAAAGCGCATGACCTCATCGTGAAGGAATGATGTAGCGTCCATGGTGCGGATTGGCGATTACAAGGAGCGAGTAGCCTACCCTAAAGCGGCCACTCGCCATCGTCCGGTTGTGGCCGATACCCGAAGTCTAGCCCACGCCCGCAAATGTTCTTCAGCGAGGTTCGGCCGGCCATTTGCGCCTCTGCTCAAGGTGCCGGCTTCTTTCTGTGTCCACGGTGCCGAACTAGCTGTCCAGAGAGCCGAAATACGCAGCCAAGAACCCGGTCCAGGGTCAATTTCCTTCAAGACATCCCTGGCCGCCTTGCCTACAGTGGGGCTGAACTTGCAACCCCAGGAGATGCACGCCATGGTCCACGAACTCTTTCCCTACCTGCATGTTGCCGATGGCGCGGCGGCGATCCGCTTCTATGAGGAAGCCTTCGGCGCGCGCGAGCTGTTCCGCCTGACCGAGCCGCCCACGGGCCGGCTGGGCCATGCGGAACTGGACTTCGGTGGCACCACGCTGATGCTGAGCGACGAGTACCCCGAGATGGACATCCTCGGCCCCCGGCCGGGCGCCCCCACCTGCGTGTCGCTGCACCTGCACGTGGACGATGCGGACGCGGTGATCGCCCGGGCCGTGGCCCTGGGCGCCACCTTGGAACGGCCCGCGCAGGACGCCTTCTACGGCGAACGCTCGGGCGTGGTGCGCGACCCCTTCGGCCACCGCTGGAACATCGGCCATTCGATCGAGAAAGTCACGCCCGAGGAGATGCAGCGCCGCTACAACGCGCTGATGGCGACAAGCGGCTGATTCGGATTTGCCTTGAGCCATATGGCGTCGTTGGTTCGCCTTGCCGTGCTACAGCACTGTCTGCGGCTCCCGTCTAGCCATACGGCTCAATGCAAATCCTCACGAAAGCTCACACCAGGCCGCGCAGTTCGACGCGCACCCCCAGCCCGCGCAGGTCGCCGCTCTTGTACAGATCCAGCCGGCCCCCGTAGGCCTGGGCGATCTGGCCCGCAATCGCCAGGCCCAGCCCGCTGCCCTGCACCGATTCGTCAAAGCGCAGGCCACGCTGCCCTGCGGCCTGCAGTTGCGCTGGCGTCATGCCGGGGCCATCGTCCTCGACCTCCAGCACCCATGCGGCAGCGGGGCTGTCGCCCTCCCTGCGCACGCGCAGCGACAGCCGCACGCGCGAGGCGGCCCACTTGCCCGCGTTGTCCAGCAGGTTGCCCAGCACCTCCTCCAGGTCGGCGCGCTCGCCGCGCCACAGCAACGCCCCCGGGGCCTGGTCGTCCAGCTCCCAGGCCAGTTCCTGTGCGGCGTGCAGGCGCTGCATCATGTGCAGCAGCTGGCCCACGCACTCGCGCACATCCACGGCCGGCCTGGCAGCGCCCGGGTGGGCCAGCAGCGCATCGCTCATGGTGCGGGCCTGGTAGCGGTCCACCAGCTGGGCCATGGCCGCCACCTGGCGCTGCACCTCGCCAGCGGGCACCTGCGGCTGCGCGCTGGCCTGGGCGCTGAGCAGGGCCAACGGCTTCTTGAGGGCGTGGTTCAGGTCGGCCGCGTGTGCGCGGGCGCGGGCCACTACCTGCGCGTTGTGGGCCAGCAGGCCGGCCAGTTCGGCCTGCAGGGGCTGCAGGTCGCGCCCCGTGGGGGCAGACAGGTGCTGTGCCACGTCGGGCCCCGGGCCCTGCGGCGAGCGCAGGGCCGCCAGCAGCGCCTCCAGCCGGCGCAGGGGGGCCAGGCCCACGCGCACCTGCATCCACGCCAGCGCCCCGGCCAGGGCCATCAGCACCATGGCGGCCAGCACCAGGGTGCGGTCGATCTGGCGCATGCTGTCCTGCAGCTGCGCCGCCGGGCCGTAGACCACCAGGGTCGCCTCGTTCGCGGGCGGCCCCAGCGCGATGGGGGTGGCCAAGGCCAGCAGGGGCTCCTGCATCGGCCCCGTTGCCCGGTGCAGCACGGGCGAGCCGCTTGCAGGCACGGGCTCGGTGGGCAGGCTGTCCATGTCCCACAGCGAGCGCGAGCGCAGCACGCTGGCTCCGGCATGGGCGCGCCAGTACCACCCGGCATAGATGGCGCTGAACTCGTCCGCCCCGCCGCCCGCATCGCGCAGGCCGCCCTGCGGCCCCACCTGCAGCCGCGCGCCCACGCGCTGGGCCTTGTCGCGCAACACCTGCTCGAAGCTGGCCAGCAGGCTCTGGTGCATCTGCGCGCGCAGCCACCAGCCGCCCGCGCCCACCAGCACCAGCATGGGCACCAGGGCCAGCAGCACGATGCGCGTGGCCATGGGCCACTGCGCCAATTGCAGCGCCAGCCGCTGGGCCAGCGCCATCAGGCCGGCCCCCGCGGTGCGTCTGCGGGCCCGGCCTCCAGCCGAAAGCCCTGGCCACGCTCGGTCACGAGCCGGGGCGCACCGCCGAGCTTGCGGCGGATGCGGCCGATCAGCACGTCCAGGGTGTTGGAGTCGGGGTCCAGGTCGCGCGCATACACGTGCTCGCCGATCTCGCTGCGCGTGAGCAGCCGGCCCGGGTGGTGCATGAAGTACGCCAGGATGCGGTGCTCCTGCGCCGTGAGCTGCAGGCTCTGGCCCTGGCCCTGCAGCGCGAAGCGGCCCTGCACCACGTCGTACTCCAGCGGCCCGGCGCGCAGCACCGCGCTGGCCGACCCGGCCGTGCGGCGCAGCATGGCGCGCAGGCGCAGCACCACCTCGTCCATCAAAAAGGGCTTGGTCAGGTAGTCATCGGCCCCGGCGTTGAAGCCCGCCAGCTTGTCGCTCCAGCGGTTGCGGGCCGTGAGCACCAGCACCGGCCAGCCGCACCCGGCCTCGCGCCAGTCCCGCAGGGTGCTCAGGCCGTCCTTGAGCGGCAGGCCCAGGTCCAGCACCGCGGCGCTGTAGGCCTCGGCCGTGCCGGCAAAGGACGCGGCCTCGCCATCGTGCTCCACATCCACGGCAAAGCCCGCCGCCTCCAGCGCCAGCCGCAGTTGGCCGGCCAGCGCCACATCGTCTTCCACCACCAGAATGCGCATCCTTACTCGTCCACCTTCTGGCGCAGCACCTGCAGGGTCACGGCATCCACCTCCAGCTCCAGCTTGTGGCCGTTGGGCTGCAGCAGCTCCACGCTGTAATGGGGCTGGCGCCGGTGGTCGGTCTCCAGTTCCACCTCCAGCACCAGGCCCGCAAAGCGCGGGGGCAGCGATTCGAGCATGGCCCACATGGGCTTGATGGCGGCCTTGGGGGCGGCGCCCTGGGGCGGGTGGATCACCTCGCCGGTGGACACATCCATCAGCAGCTTCATCTGGCCGGCGGGCTTCTCGGAGAGCTTGACCTCGTACACCGCCTGCCCCTGGGCATCGCGCTCGAACTCCACCTCCGACACGCGCGCGCCAAAGCGCTGCTCCAGGCGCTTGATGTAGCGCGCCATCTGCGCGGGGGACACGGGTTGCGTGGGCCAGTCGCTCTCCTGCGCTACCACCGCGCCCGTGGCGGCATCGACCAGCACCTCGTGCTTGCGGCCCTGCGCGTCGAGGAGCTTGATCTCGTAGCGCAGCTCGCCCTTGCGCCCGCGCTCGGTCTCCACCTCGATGACGCGGCCGTTGTACTTGCGGCTGATCTCGGCGATCACGGTGTTCAGCGGCTTGAGCTGCCCGTTGAGCACGCCGCGCCGCGCCGCATCCTGCTCGGCCGCCAGGCCCGGCTGCTGCGCCAGCACCTGCGCACAGGCCAGCACCAGCGCCGCACAGGCGGCATGCGGTAAGGGGCTCATCCATCGTTGCATCGCGGGGATTATTGCGGACGATCCTAAACGCCCCATGAACAAGGGCTTCACGCCGTGTTTAGGCACAGCGCACCACACTGCCGCCCATTCTTGTCAACCAAAGGAAAGCACCGTGAAAAAGACCCTCCTGAGCCTCTCCCTCACCGCAGCCGCCGCCGTGGCCACCCTGCCCTCCATGGCCCTGGCCATGGGCGCGCAGGATGCGCTCAACGTGATCGCCCAGAACCACCATGTGGCCACGCACGGCCTGCAAAAGCAGTACGGCTACTGGACTGCAGAGGCCATCGCCAACGACGGCCAGCGCGCCACCGTGCTGGTCAAGGACGCCGATGCCAGCTTCACCGCCGTGCGCAAGAGCGACATCGGCACCACCCTGCCCGGCGCGGCGCAGGTGGCCCAGGCCCTGCGCGCCGCAGGCTGGGCCCATGTGCATGACCTGGAGCTCGACGACGGCTTCTGGCAGGCCGAGGCGCGCCAGAGCCTGGTCCACGGCGAAAAGGTCGAACTCGTGCTGCACCCCCAGACACTGGAGGTGCTCAGCCAAGTGGGCCGCAGCGGCGGCTTTGCCAACCAGCAGGCCGTGCTCGGCGCCGAGCAGATCCGCCGGGCCCTGCAGCAGGCCGGCTACACGCGGGTACACGACCTGGACTACGACGATGGCCACTGGGAGGCCGAGGCCACCAACCTTGCAGGCCAGTCGGTGGAGCTGCGCCTGGACCCGCACACGGCCCAGGTGCTGAGCGAACGGCTGGACGACTGAGCCCCCCCGGCGCAGCGGGCCGCAGCCCCTGGCTGCGGCCCTATGCCCGCACCAGCACCGCCCGCACGCCCGCCTGCGTGTAGCCATACTTGCCATACAGGCCAAACGCCGCCACCTCCTGCCCCGGCGCCAGGCAGGCATGCGTGGCGCCCAAGGCACGGGCCTTGGCTTCCAGCGCCTGCATGACAAGGTGGCACAGCCCCCTGCGGCGGTGCGCAGGGTGGGTGAACATGTCGGAGACATAGGCCACCGCGCTCCCGGGCAGCAGTACCACTTGCCCCCTGGCGACGACCTCATCGCCCAGCGTGGCAAACACGTGGTGGATAAACGGGTCGCGTGGGGTACCGGGGTTCGATATGCCGGGCAGTTGCGCAAGCCGCGCCATGCCCGGTGCATCGGCCGCCCAGTGCACCTGCGCGCCCGGCGTGGCCGGGCGGCTCCAGGCGGCGGCCAATGGGCGCGCCAGCAGCGTGCTGGTCCATGCGTGCAGATAGCCCTGGTCGATGAAGTGCTGGGCCTCGGATGGCGGCTGCCCCGCAAAGAGGTTGACCACATGCGCGCGGGCACTGGCCGGTGCGCTGGCCACCTCGCGCAGGCTTTGCGCGCCCGGCGCGGTGCACAAGAACTCGCTCACATAGTTGAACTGCACTGGCCAGGGCCATGCCAGTGGCGTGGGGTAACAGACCTCGGTGGTGGCAGCGCCGTGCTGCAGCACCGCTGCACCGGCCTCGCACCGCTCGCGGTGCGCCAGCGCGCGGATGAAAGCGGCCACGGCGTCCTGTGCTGCACACGCCGGCGGCAGCGGCGCCACCGTGGCGCGCGGGCGCCCGGCGGAGGTCATCGCCTAGGGCCTGCCCAGCGCCAGCAGCTGCCGCGCCTCCAGCTTCGTCTCGTCGAGGGCGTTCGCGCTGTCGATGGCGATCTGCAGGTACTTGCGTACCGTCTCGACCTCCCGGTCGCTGACCATGTAGAGCTTGGCCAGCTGCAGCGCGGCCTCCGCGTCGCCGGCATCCAGCGCGCGCAGGAACCAGCGCTTGGCGCTCACCATGTCACCCATGCAGCGGTAGCTGATGCCGATGTTCAGAAACGCCAGCTCGCTGCCTGCGGCGATGGCCTTCTTGTCCCATTCAATGGACTGCGCCAGGTCGATGCGCACGCCCTCGCCCGCGCCATACATCACCGCGACCATGGCCATGCAGTCCACATCACCCGCCTGCGCCCCCGCCAGAAAGCCCGTGAAGGCCTTGTTCAGGTGCCCGCGGTCATAGGCCGCCGTGGCGTCTTCATAAGGGTTGTGCTCTGCATCGGACATTGCCTTGCCTTCCTGTGAAGTGAAGAAAAAGAAACCGGAGAATCCAGGCCCGGGGCCGGCATGGCGGCCCCGGCAATCCAGCCATCATGCCCGGCTTTCATGGCACCCCAGCAAGCACGCCGGCCGGTTCACCGCGCACGCCCCTGGCACTGCCTTGGGCCACCACGAAAAACACCAGCAGCAAAATGCTTGCCGAGCCGCCCAGCAGCACCGCCCCAATGGGCGCCGGCGCTGCGGCAAACGCCGGCAGCAGCACCCCCACCAGTACGAGCGGGTTGGTCAACACCGCCCAACGCGGCCACTGCGTGCGCCCGCGCAGCACCAGCACGGCCAGGATCACCGAGGCCACGGCCCCAGGCACGGCCAGGCCCAGCAGCGACAGCCGCATGTAGGCCTGCACGGCGTCGGCCTGCGCCTGGCATGCCACGGGCGCCCCACCGGCAGCGCCATCCACGCACGAACGGATGAGCAGCTCAAACACCGCCCACACGGAATGGATGGCCGCCAGGCCCACGGCAAACAGCAGGAACAGGCCGAACATGGCGCGCGCCGCCCACCCCGCCGGTACCTTCACCCCCTGGCACACCTGCCAGAAGCCCGCCACCAGCAAGGCCCCCGCCACGGGCCCGAGCAGGCCGCCGGCCCAGATGCGTTCCACCGGCGCCGAGCGGATCAGCTCCAGCATCCCGGCGCGGAAATCAGCGGCAGCCCCCCAGTGGCCCAGCAGCAGCATGTCGCCCGCAAACAGCAGCAGCGCGCCCAGAATGCCCAGGCCGCCGGCCGGCCGGGTGCGTGGGCGGTGGGCCGGATCGTTGGGGTGCTTGCTCATGCGGTAACGCCTTCCTTGGTGCGATGGTGTGTGTCGCGAAGCGATGAATTTGCGGACAGCGGATCGCCGCCACTGTAAGCGGCATTTGGGTGAACTCCCCCAAAACCGCACGCCAACCCGCTGCAGGCCCGCCCAGTCATAGCAAAATAGCGCCACAAAAATTCCACCAACACACAATCGGGGTGAGAGGGATGGCAGAACGCATCGACAAGCACCGCCCGCATGCCGCGGCGCGAGAGGCCGGTTGCACGCGCGGGCAGGCGCCCGCACACGCAGCTGCCGGCACTGCTGCCACCCCCACCCCGCACCGCCCGGCCACACCATGCCCCTGACCACCGCCACCCTGCTCTGCCTGGTCGTTGCCATCCACGATGGCGACTCTTTCCGCGCCCGCTGCGGCGATGTCACGCGCAATGAGGAGACCTTCGTCGCCATCCGCGCCATCGATGCGCCCGAGATGCGCCAGCCCTATGGCGATCTCTCGCACAAGAGCCTGGTCAACCTGTGCCTGGTACCGCAGAAGGTGAAGCTGAGCAACATGGCGGTGGACGTCTTCGGCCGCACCGTGGCCGACGTGGAGTGCCAGGGCAAGGACGCCGCCACCGAGCAGTTGCGCGCCGGCATGGTCTGGTACGACCCCAAGGTAGGCCTGGGCTACGAGGCGCTGGCCGACATCCAGCTGCGCGCCCAGGCCGCCGGGCGCGGCCTGTGGGTGCAAAACGGCCCGCTGCCGCCGTGGGACTGGCGCGCCACGCGCAAGCTCAAGCCCACGGGCCCCGTGGCCAACCCGCAGCGCTACCCCTGACGCGGCCAGCGCGCACTGCGCTCACGGCGCCACGCGCACCCCCTGCACCTGGCCACCCAGCTTCAGGTACAGCAAGCCATCCGTGCCCAGCCACCAGTGGGCTGCGGCCGAAGCGGGAGCCTGCGCCGCCGCGCCCTCGGGCAGCACCCACTGCGGCACCAGCCGCCAGGCCTGGCTGGCCAGGGTGATGGTGAAGGCACCTTCGCTCGACGCTGGCTGCACGGCCAGCGAGGCGCCGGGCAGCGCTGCCTGAAAGACCGCCTGGGCCTGCGTGGCATTGAGCAATGCCGGCAGCAGCAACTGCCTGGCACCATTGCCGATCTGCAGGTAGATACGGCCTTGTTCATCCACACCCACCTGCGGGTTGCCCGTGGCTGAGCCCGCACCGGTCCAGCCGGGCTTGAGCACATAGGTGCGCCCACCCGCGCGCAGCTGGATCGCGCCCTCGGCCCCCAGCCTGATCTGCGCATCGGGCAGCACTGCCGTCACCGCACTCGCCAAGCCCGCCAGATCCGCCACGGCCGGCGCAAACTGCACCACCACCCCACCGCGCACCCAGCGCAGCAGGCCCAAGGGGGTGAAGGTGAGGCCATCGGGCAAGGTCGCATCGATGGTGATGGGCAAGGTGGGCAAGAGCTGGAACACCTGGCCGCCATCGCGCAGCAGGACCACGCCCGATGCAGCAGCCTCCAGCCCCTGGGCCAGCTGGGCGCCCGACAGGCGCGCCAGCGGGCCGCCCAACCGGGCAAAGGCTTTGTCCACCGTGACAGAGGCGGGCAGATTGAAGAAGGCCATCGGGTCACCGGGTTGGCCGGCATCGCCCAGGAGGGAGCCCAGGGTGATGGAGACCAGCGTGCCCTGCGCATCCACCAGCAGCTTCTCCCCGGCCTGCAGGCCCATGCCGCCCACCTGGGGCAGGCTGGTGCTGGTGGCCCGGGTGCCGCTGGCAGAGCCCTGCGGCGGCAACAGCGAGCCCGACACCACCGCCACCGTGAGCGGCTGGGCCTCGATGGTGGTGATGGCATGGCCCGAACTGAGCAGCACCTGCCCGGCCAGCGCCATGGGCTGGCCCACGGCGCTGCTGGTCATGGACGCCCAGCCCTGCAGCACCACCAGCACCAGCACGCTCTGGCCATTGACCTGGGCCACGCGCAGCTGCGTGCCGGGGCTTGCCTGCACCTGCAGGGGCTGGTTGTTGATGGTCAGCTGCAGCCGCACGGGCGTGTTGCCGGTGCCGGCACCCGCAGGGACCACGATGGTGGCGCCCCCGGCACCGGGCTCGACCACGATGGGCTGTGTGGGGTCGGTGACGATGGTGGTGCCGCCGGGGGTGCTCACCACCACGGTCGGCGGGGCCGATGGGCCGGGGTCGGCGGGCGGGATGTAGCGAGCAAGCTTGCGGATGCGGGCGTTGCCGTAATCCGCGATATACAGGTGGCCGACGGCATCCAGGGCAATCCCGAAAGGGCTGCTCAGCTGGGCCGCCGTGGCGGGCCCGCCATCGCCGCCAAAGCCCCCCGTGCCGTCGCCTGCCACCGTGCGGATGGTGCCCGTGGCCCCGTCCACCTTGCGGATGCGCTCGCTGCAGGAGTCGGAGATGTACAGATGGCCTGCGGCATCCGCCGCCACGGCAAAGACCAGGCACACCTGCGCCGCCGTGGCGGGCCCGCCGTCCCCGCCAAAGCCCGCGGTTCCATCGCCCGCCACCGTGCTGATGGTGCCCGTGGCCTTGTCCACCTTGCGAATGCGGTGGTTGAAGGTGTCGGCGATGTACAGATGGCCCGCGGCGTCCACGGCAACGCCGTAGGGGATATTCAGTTGCGCCGCCGTGGCGGGCCCGCCGTCGCCGCCAGCGCCCTGGTTCCCATCGCCCGCCACCGTGCTGATGAAGCCCGTGACCGCATCCACCTTGCGGATGCGGTGCTCGGCAATGTCGGCGATGTACAGATGTCCCGCGGCGTCCACGGCAACGCCGTAGGGAGTATTGAGCTGCGCCGCCGTGGCGGGCCCGCCATCGCCGCCACCGCCCGGGGTTCCATCGCCCGCCACCGTGCTGATGATGCCCGTGGCGGCATCCACCTTGCGGACCCTGGCGCCAGCGGAATCGGCGATGTACAGGTTGCCGGCCGCATCCACGGCCACGCCCTGGGGGTTGTCCAGTTGCGCCGCCGTGGCGCCCCCGCCATCGCCGCCAGAGCCCTGGGATCCATTGCCCGCCGCAGTGCTGATGGTGCCCGTGGCGGCCTCCACCTTGAGGACGCGCTTGTAGCCCGCATCGGAGAAATAGAGGTTTGCGGAAGCGTCCGCCGCAACGCCAAAGGGGTAGCCCATGTACACGGCGGTCGCCAGTTCATGGGTGCGAAAGCTGGTGAGGGTGCGGATGACGCCTGTGGCGCCGTCCACCTTGCGGATGCGGTGGTTGCGGCCGTCCGCAATGTACAGGTGGCCGCCTGCCGCATCCACCGCCAGGCCGGTGGGCTCGTCGAGCCGCGCAGCCGTGGCAGCGGCGCCATCGCCCGACAGTCCCGGCGTCACACTGCCCGCCACGGTGCTGATGGTGCCCGTGCCGGCATCCACCTTGCGGACACGGCTGTTGTAGCTATCGGCGATGTACAGGTCGCCCGCCGCATCCACGGCCACCTTGCGGGGCTGGCTCAGCTGGGCCGCCGTGGCCGGTCCGCCGTCGCCGCCAAAGGTCCCATTGCCATCGCCTGCCACCGTGGTAATGGTGCCCGTAGCGGCATCCACCCTGCGGATGCGGTGTTGAAGGGTGTCGGCGATGTACAGATGGCCTGCCGCATCCACGGCCAGGCCAAAGGGGTTGAGCACCAGGGCCCCTGCGGCGGGCCCCCCATCGCCGCCAAAGCCCCCGCCCGCCACCGTGGTGATGGCACCCGTGGCGGCATCCACCCTGCGGATGCGGTTGTTGTTGGTGTCGGCGATGTACAGATGGCCCGCCGCATCCACCGCCATGGCTCGGGGGTGGCTCAGTTGCGCTGTCGTGGCGGGCCCGCCATCGCCGCCAAAGCCATCGGTGCCATCGCCCGCCACCGTGGTGATGGTGCCCGTGCCGGCATGCACCTTGCGGATGCGGTGGTTGAACGTGTCGGCGATGTACACATGGCCCGCCGCATCCACCGCCACGCCCTGGGGGTTGTTCAGCGATGCGGCGCTGGCCGCAGCGCCATCACCACCAAAGCCCCCCACCCCCGTTCCCGCGAACAAGGTGCTCGCGCCCGTGCTGCTGTCCACCCTGCGCACCGTGTGGTTGTCCAGCGCCACATACAGGCGCCCCCCCCCGCCCACGGCCACGGCGTGGGGAAAGGGCAGTGGCGACAGCGGATCCGGCCCCCCGCCGGCCACCGTGCTGATGTTCTGCGCCAGGGCCGGCGCAGCCAGCACCAGCAGGGCCAGCAGGCTGCCCCCCAGCCACCGCCAGAGTCGCCCGGCCGGCAACAGGGTCGGCCAGGCCACCAGGCAAGCGGGCGGGCGGGTGGCGGCAAGGTGGTGGGGCATGGCGCAGTCAGTCCTTCATTCAGTCCGTCAGGCAGTCCTTCGGTCGCTCCGCAATGTAGGCGTTTGCCGCGACCTTGTATGTCCCTAGAACTTGCTACAAGCCCCACCCGCCAACCGCTGTCACGGCGCCACGCACACCCCCTGCACCTGGCGGCCGAGCCTCTGCTACAGCAGCCCGTCGGCCCCCAGCCGCCAGGTCGAGGTGGCTAGGGGCCGCCGCGCCCTCGGGCAGCACCTGTCCACCTGGCGCGTGAGGTGGGCCGGGAACAGGGGGCCACGGTGCCAAGGGCACAGGCCCACGTGGCACCTGGTGTGCGCTATCTACGGCGCCGCCCCACCGGGCGCCTGCGGCGACAGAGCGTCCATGCCCTGCGCCACCGTGCGCAGGTGTACATCGAGCTGGTTGTAGGGAATGGAGATGCCTGCGGCCTGCAGCGCAGCCAGCAGGCGCGCGAGCAGCTCGCCGCGCAGGGTGATCCAGTGGGAGACGTCGTGCGTCCAGACGCGCACGGCAAAGTTCAGCGCGCTGTCGCCATAGCCCACCATCAGCACCACCGGGGCCGGGGTGTCCAACACGCCCGGGGTGCCACGCGCTGCGGCGGCCAGCACGGCCAGCACCTGGGCCGGGTCGGAACCATAGGCCACGCCCACGGGCACCTCCACGCGCCGGCTGCGGTCGAACAGGGTCCAGTTGGTCAGGTTGCCGCTGAGCAGCAGGCCGTTGGGCACCACCACGTCGGCGCCATCGAAGGTGCGGATGATGGTGGCGCGCAGGCCGATCTCGCGCACGGTGCCCGAGCTGCCTGCAGCGTCCACCACGTCACCGGGCTGGATCGGCCGCTCGACCATCAGCACCAGGCCCGAGACGAAGTTGTTGACCACGTTCTGCAGCCCGAAACCGATGCCCACGCCCAGCGCGCCGAACACCAGCGCCAGCTGGCTGACCTTGAAGCCGGCGGCCGACAGCGCCACCAGCAGGCCGACCACCAGCACGCCGTAGTAGCTCAGCGAGGCGATGCTGTTGCCCACGCCGCGCGGCAGCCCGGCGTGGCCGGGCAGCTCCTCGCGCAGCAGGCGCCGCACGCCGCCGGCCACCCAGAACGCGAGCCACGCCGAGAACGCAAACACCAGCACGTCGCCCACCTGGATGGACACCTCCCCCACCTCGATGCCCACCCCCAGCACGGCCGCGCCCGCGCCGTGCAGCGGCCGCAGCACGCGAAAGCGGTCCATGCTGTAGAGCAGCCAGCCGGCGCACGCGCCCAGCACCATCAGGCGCGTGCCGGCCGTCCTGAGCAGCGGCGCATACTCGCGCACCACCCGGCGGCTGGCCAGTTCGGGCTGGCCCAGCAGGGCACGCAGCAGGCCGATGCCGGCCGACACGCCGGCGTACACCAGCAGGGCCATGCAGCCGCTGTCGATGACGCCGCTGGTCAGCGTCTCGGCCAACGACACATTGCCGCCCACGTTGGCGGCAACGGCCAGTGCCAGCAATGCCAGCACCGCCCAGGCAAAGCCACGCAGGGTGCGCTGCAGGCGCCGCACCCGTTGCAGCGCTAGCGAGGGCGGTGCCAGGCCGGCCGCAGGAGCCACCGCCGGCACCACCCCACCCGCCCGCCCCATGCGGCGCAGCAGCCAGACCGTGAGCCACAGTGCCAGCAGGCCCAGGGCCAGCAGAAACAGGCGGTAGCGGCCCGCATCGGCCAGCACCGCCAGCCCCAGGCGGTCCAGCGCATACAGCGCCACGGCCACATACGGCCACGCGCCCAGCGCGCCCAGGGTGCCGGCGGGCAGCAGGCGCAGCGCCGGCAGCAGGGCCACCAGCATCACGACCTCCTGCACCAGCAGGGGCGCGTCGGGCTCGAACACCAGCACCGCGAGCATGGACAGCAGCAGCCAGGCCGACACCGGGCGGCGCAGGGCCTGCGCGCCTTCCTGCGGTGCGGCGGCTTCGTCCCTGCGGTTGCGCGCAGAGCGCCGGCTGCGCAGCACCAGCCAGACGATAAGCGGCAGCAGCAGCACCTGCACCACGCGCAGCGCGCGCTGGTTGCCGGTCTCGTTGGTGCTGTAGTCGATGGCGAACTGCTGCTCGATGTCCAGCCCCCGGTCCATGGCGGCCAGCGTCGCCTGCGTGTTGTCACCGCCGCCCAGGCCCAGCCCCCGCCACAGGGGGGCTACGTCGACGCGCAGCAGCCTGCGGTCGATATCGTCGATGGCAGCCGCCACCTCGGCGCTGCCGGCCTGGATGCGGGCCTTGAGTTCGCTGGCGCGCTGCATCAACTCGAACTGCCGCGCCAGCGCCGTGCCCAGCGCGGTCTCGGCGCTGTCGATGCGGGTGAGCATGCCATCCACGCGCTCGGCCAGCGCCGGTGGCAGGCCGTCCAGCAAACCCTCGGCACGGGTGGCCGACCAGGCCGCGCGGCGCTGCGCCAACTGCAGGGCGCTGTCGCCATAGGGGGCCAGCGTGCGCCGGGCCTGGGCTTCCCAGCGCTCGTAGCGCCGCACGTCGAACTGCCAGTGCCGCTCCAGGCTTTCCAGCCGCATCACCGGCAGCTCGCGCAGGCCCCCGCCCGCCGTGGTGTGCAGCTTGGCGTCCACCGGGCCGGCAATGCCGTCGAGCGCGCGGCGCAGCGCATCGACCGGGTCCGCTGTCGCCAGCAGGCGCTGGGCCCGGTCCACACGCTGCAGGTCTTCCTCAGCGCGGGCGAGGATGTCCGGCACCGCAATCGGCCGGGCTGCCGTGGTGGCCATGGCAACCGTCGTGGCCGTCTGTGCCGCCGCTGGGGGCACCACAGGGGCAGGCTGCGCATGGCCAGCGCCCATGCACGCCAGCAAGAGGCAGGCAGCCACGGCAAAGCGCATGAGCACCCCATCGTATCGCCGCCCGGGGCCTGCCATGGCACGGGAGCTGGGGGGTGGCAAGACAGGCAGGCGAAAGGGTGACATCACAGTTTCGGGTTTCCATGCATCCCTTCCCGCAGCCGGGAAGAACAACGACCGCGAGGGACAGGGCGGCGCCACAGCGCAAGCACAGCGCAACTGCAGCGCAACTGCAGCGCAGTATGGCGCAAGCCATCGCCTGCCGGCACAGGCCACTCCATGGCCGTGCCCGCTGCGTCTCCTGCTACTCCATGAAAGAGGCCGGCCCTGCAGCACCTGCAGCACCGGCGAGCGCCAGGGCCGCATCGCTCGCACGGCTTGCGCCCCGCATGCACCCGCCCACCAGCTCCCGCACCAGCGCATGGCTGGCGCGGGCGGGCCCGAACAGGGTGCGGTAGATGATGGGGGCGACCACGCCGTCCATGATGGCGTCCACCGTGGGCACGGCCTCGCCGCGCTGCAGGCCGCGGGTGATGACGATCTCGATCTGGCTGGCCGTGTAGGCCGCGCACTGGCTGGGCACCGCCATGCTGCCCTGGATACGGCCGGCCAGCACGTCGCGCAGCATGGTCTGCCCGACCTCGGAACCCATCTCCTCGAAGAACTGCTCGGCCCAGGCCTGCAGGTCACCCTCCACGCTGCCGGTGTCAGCAGGCTCGGCATCCGCACGAAAGCGGTCCAGCGCCACGTCGGCCAGCAGCTCGGCCAGGTCGCCCCAGCGGCGGTAGATGGTGGAAGGCGTCACGCCCGCCTGCGCCGCGATCAGCGGCACGGTGAGCTGCGCGCGGCCGATCTGCTCGGCCAGCTCATGGGTGGCGCGGTGGACGGCGGCCTGCACGCGGGCGCTGCGTCCCCCGGGGCGGGGGGCTGGTCTGGGGTTCATGGCCCGATGCTAAAGCAAAAAGATTGCTTTAGTGGTTTAATACGCAAAAGCAAATTCTTTGCTTTTGTATTGCACTGGAGTTTCCATGGCCATGAACCCTGCCGCCACCGCCGCCACGCCGCACGCCGCCATGGCCCCACCCTCGGCCCCCGTCCGCAGGATGGGCCATGCCCAGGCCCTGTGGCTGCTGGCCTCCATCCTGGTGGGGTTTCTGGCTGCATCGAGCGCGCCCTCGCCGCTGTATGCGCTGTACCGCGACAGCTGGGGCTTTTCGGCGCTCACGCTGACCCTGGTGTTCGCCAGCTACGCCTTTGCGCTGCTGGGCACAGCGCTGCTGTTCGGCACCTTCTCGGACCACCGGGGCCGGCGCGAGGTGGTGCTGCTGGCGCTGGTGCTGGAGATCGCCTCCACCGTGCTCTTTTGGCAGGCCGATTCGGTGGCCTGGCTGTTTGCCGCGCGCATCGTGCAGGGCCTGGCCACGGGCATTGCCACCAGCGTGCTCAGCGCCGCGCTGATCGACCTGCACCCCGAGCGCGGCGCCCTGGTGAACACCGTGGCGCCCATGCTGGGCATGTCCATCGGGGCCCTGGGCACCAGTGCGCTGGTGCAGTTTGCGCCCACGCACACGGCGCTGGTGTTCGAGCTGCTGCTGGTGCTGTTCGTGCTGCAGACGCTGGCCGCCGTCTTTTTGCCCGAAACCGTGGTGCGCCGTCCGGGCGCCTGGCGCTCGCTGCGCCCGCGCATCGCCATACCGGCCAGCTCGCGCAGCACGCTGGTGCGCATCCTGCCGCTGAACACGGCGCTGTGGGCACTGGGCGGGTTTTACCTATCGCTCGGGCCCACGCTGGCGCGGGTCATCACCGGCAGCCATGCGCCGGTGGTGGGTGGCGCCCTCATCTGCGCACTGGTGCTCACCAGCGCCGTGGCGATTGTGTTCGTGCGCGCCCGGCCGCCGCGGCAGGTGCTGCTGCTGGGCACGGTGGCGCTGGTGCTGGGGCTGGCCATCACGCTGGCGGGCGTGGCCCTGCATTCGAGCGTGGCCTTCTTCGCGGGCACGGTGGTGGCAGGGGTGGGGTTTGGCTCGGGCTTCAACGGCTCGCTGCGCAGCCTGGTGGGCACCGCCACGGCGGCAGAGCGCGGCGGGCTGATGTCGGGCTTTTTCGTGCTGAGCTACCTGGCGTTCAGCCTGCCGGCCATCGTGGCCGGGCTGGCCGCCGGCATCTTCGGGCTGCATGCCACGGCGCTCGGGTTCGGGCTGGCGCTGCTGGCGCTGGGGCTCACGGCGCTGGGGCTGATGCTGCTGCGGCGTGAGGTCAACTGAACGGGGTTGGCTGGCCGGCCGCCCGACGAGATCCAGATCAGGAGTAGATGGCCAGGCTCAGCGACAGTGCGGCGACGATGGCGATGGCCTGGATGCCAAAGACGATTCCCAAGATAGGCATGTGGTCCTCCGTGAACAAGACGCCAGCTTAGAACGCACTGCAACATTTGCATGCAGTCTTTTGCAAACTCGGCGGGTCAGACAATTCCTACAGGCGTTCAGCGCCTTGCCACAGGAAGCCCGCCCGCCTGGCCAGGCAGGGCTTTCCGCTTTTGGACACATACCAATGGGGCGCCGTCCTACAAAAAAGGGGCGGCACCGTATTTAGTATTGCTTCTGTCGATACCGCATCGACACCCACCCCTCCCTTGCTGAACAGCAAGTTACAGCCCGCCCACCGCGGGCTGTTTTTTTGGTGGGCGTGTCGGCAGGGCCTTGCACGCGCCCTCGGCGGCGGCCGATGCCCTGCATCGAATCCGTCCGACAGCCACGGGGCGCAGTCAGCGCGCCAATGGAGGCACCAGACCACCCCACGAGGAGGTAGCCACCATGTCCCGCACCCACCGAACCCAGCCCGAGAAGCTCCGCCCCCGCGACATCAAGCGCCGCCGCCAGTGGGAGGCCATGCAGCGGCCGGCGCGCGAGGCGCTGCTGTACCCGGAGCCCGAAGCGCCGCAGTGGAAGCCATTGGGGTGAATGTGTGGGCTGGGTGTTTGGCCCGGCCAAAAGGTCTATCAGGTCAATCAATAGACAGCGGTGGTGAGCAAAAAGCACTTCAAGCAGCCGTCCTTGCCCTGCTTTGGCCTGATGCCCACCTGGTGGCGATGCAGGGCATTGCTCAGCGCGTAACGCTTGCCTCTGGCCCTCAACATCCCATTCCCTTCGCCAGCGACTTGGCAACTACAAAGCCCGTGCAATGAGCCCCAGCTGAATTTCCGCCGCGCCGCCAAAGATGGTGAAGGCCCGGCTGTTGCAGTACTCGGGCACCAGCGTGCTGCATTGGGGGCTTGTAGCACCGGCCAGCACAGACTCGCTGTGCCAGCGCAGGCCGCTGCGCCCCAGGGCCTGGGCGCCCAGGGCACCAATGGCCTGCTTGAGGCGGCTGGCGCGCAATTTCAGGATGGACGCCACTGGCCCGGGGCTGGCCCCCGGCGCCAGCGACGCCATGCTGCGCACCTCCAGCCACTCGAAGGCATCGAGGTCGGCATTGAGTTCGCCGAAGGCCTGGCACAGCGGGCCCTCTTCTTGTGCCGCCGGCAGCACGCTGGCCACGCGCTTGAGCTGAGCGCGCAGCCGGGGGCTGAAGATGCCCGCCCCACGTTCGAATTCGAGCAGGTACTTGGCGCATTCCCAGCCCGCGTTTTCCTCGCCCACGCGCTGGGCCACGGGCACGCGGACGCTGTCGAAGTGCACCTCGTTCACATCGTGGTCGCCGCCGATGGTGGCAATGGGCCGCACGCTGATGCCCGCAGCGGCCATGTCGATCAGCAGGAATGAAATGCCTTCCTGCCGCCGCCCCTCTCGGCTGGTGCGCACGAGCGCGAACATGCGGTTGGCATGGTGAGCGTGGGTGGTCCAAATCTTGGTGCCGTTAAGAACGTAGTCCTCGCCGTCGCGGTCCGCGCGCAGTTGCAGCGCAGCCAGGTCAGAGCCCGCGCCGGGCTCCGAGAAGCCCTGGCACCAGTAGTCCTGACCTGAGAGGATGCGCGGCAGGTGCTCGCGCTTTTGCGCCTCGGTGCCAAAGCGCAGCAGCACCGGACCCACCAGACGCACGCCCATGGGGTGCACCAGCGGGGCGCCGGCCAGCGCGCACTCGGTCTCGAAGATGAAGCGCTGCAGCGCCGACCAACCCGTTCCGCCCCATTCCACCGGCCACAGGGGCACCAGCCAACCGCGCGCCTGCAGCAGCTTCTGCCAGGGGCCGGAGATGTGCGGCTCGGGGTACATGGCCGTGGTACGCGCCTGCCCCAGGCGCAGTTCGGGCGTGAGGTGTGTGGCCAGAAAGTCGCGCACCTCCTGGCGGAATGCCCGGTCCAGTGGGTCCAGTGCCAAATCCATCAATGCTCTCCCAGTGTCTGGCTGTGGGTATGGCGCTGGGAATCCAGGGCGTGGCGACCCAGCCAGCGGGCGTGGGTGTCGGCGCTGCCGTCCTCGGCCTCGAAGGCGAGCAGGCAGCGGAAGCTGGCCGCAATCGGCAACTCCTCGCACACGCCCATGGCACCGTGCAGTTGCACGCACTCGCGCGCCACAAAGCCTGCCGCGCGCACCACCTTGCTGCGCACGGCGGCAGCCACGGCGTGCAGGGCCTCGCCGCGGGCCGATTCCAGGCGCATGGCGGCCAGCTCGCAAGCTGCCTGTGCCTCTGTGCAGAGCACCGCCATCTCGGCGATGCGGTGCTGCACCACCTGGAACTGCGCCAGCGCCTGGCCGAACTGCTGGCGATCGGCCGTGTAGCGCCGGGTCTGCGCCAGCGCCGCCTGCATGGTGCCCGTGGCCTGCCAGCAGGCTGCCACCATGCCGAACGCCAGCACCTCGTCGAGCGCGGCGCTGGCGCCCCGTTCACCGACCAGGCATTCTGTCGGCACCCATGCGGTATCGAAGTACAGGTCGGCCGCCAGCGCGCCGTCGCTGGTCTCATAGGCATCCACGCGCACACCGGGCAGACCGGCGGGCACGCGCAACAGCAGCGGCCCGCCATCACCGCCACTGGCGGACACAAGCCAGTGCGCGGCGCCACCGGCCCCGCGCACGGCCTGCTTCGTGCCGCGCAGCATCCAGCCCTCGCCTTGGCGCAGCGCAGTGCAGGCGCGCGGCGCAAACGGTGTGGCGTCGCCCGGCTCGGCATGGGCCCAGGCCAGGCGCTCATGCCCGGCCACCAGGGCCGGCAGCCAGGCAGCACGCTGCGCCGGTGTAGCGCAGCGGTCCAGCGCCCGCAGTGCCAGCGCCACCTGGGCCACGTAGGGCTCCACCACGAGGTGTGCGCCCAGGGCCTGGGCCAGCAGACCCACCGTGAGGGCTTCACCCTCCAGGCCGCCCACGTCCTCTGCCAGGGGCAGGGCCAGCCAGCCCAGCTCGGCAAAGGCCTGCCACGCCTGCGGGTGTCCCCCCTCGCGGTGCACGCCCGACGCGCGCTGGTGAAAGCCGTAGTTCTCGCGCAGCCAGTGCAGGGCACTGTCCTGCACCAGCTGCTGCTGTTCGGTGATCGCAAAGCGCATGGGATCAGTCCGCCTTGATGCTGGCTTTCTTGATCACGCGCGCCCACTGGTCCACATCGCGGCGGATGAAGCTGGCGAACTCGGCCGGCGTGTTGCCGATGATGTCCAGCCCCCAGCCCTTGAAGCGCTCGCGGACATCAGGCTCCTTGAGGATGGCGGCGATCTCGCGGTGCAGCCGGTCCACTACGGGCGCGGGCGTTCCGGCCGGCGCCACCAGGCCGAGCCAGGGCATGGCCTCGTAGCCCGGCAGGCCTGATTCGGCCACCGTGGGCAGCTCGGGGATGGATTCGGAGCGCTTGGCGGTGGTCACGGCCAGCACGCGCAGCTTGTCGGCCTTGATGAAGGGGCCGGAGGAACCCAGCGCGTCGAACATCACGTTCACCTCCCCGGCCACCAGGTCGGTCAGCGCCGGCCCGCTGCCTTTGTACGGGATGTGCACCATGTAGACATTGGCCATGCTCTTGAACAGCTCGCCCTCCAGGTGGGTGGAGGTGCCGGCCCCGGTGGAGCTGTAGTTGAGCTTGCCCGGGTGGGCGCGTGCGTACTCGACCAGGTCCTTGACCGACTTCACGGGCAGGGATGGGTTGACCACCAGCACATGCACCACCGATGCGACCTGGGTCACGGGCGTGAAGCTCTTGATCGCGTCGTAGTTGACCTTGCTGAAGATCAGCGGCGCTGTGCCCAGCGAGGACGCGGCCAGCAGCACGGTGTAGCCGTCGGCCGGCGCCTTGGCCACCAGATCGGACGCCAGCACCGTGCCCGCGCCCGGCTTGTTGTCCACGATCACCGGCTGCCCCAGGCGCGGCCCGAGCTTGTCGGCCAGCGCCCGCGCCAGCAGGTCGGTGACGCCTCCCGGCGGGAACGGCAGCACCATGCGGATGGGCTTGTTCGGGTAGCCGTCCTGCGCCAGGGCCGGGGCGGTCGCCGCAAGCGCGGCGGTTGCTGCCAGCGCGCAAGCGATCTTGGTGAAGAGGGATGCCATGCTTGTCTCCTTGTGAAATGCCTGTCCGGTCAGTCCTGGACGACGACCAGCGCGTCCAGCGCGAAAGCGCCCTGTCCCTGCGCGCGCACCTGCAGGGGGTTGATCTCGATCTCCCTCACCTGTGGGCCCAGGGCTGCCTGGGCGCGCGATAGCGCCGCAATGCCTTCGCATGCACCGGCCACATCGGCCAGGGGACGGCCACGAAAGCCGTCCAGCAGCGGCCAGGCGCGCAGCTCGCGCAGCATGGTTTGCACCATGGCAGCGTCCACGGGCAGCAGCCGATGGCTGGCGTCGCGGTACAGCTCGGTCAGCACGCCGCCCAGGCCGACAGTGAGCGCGGGGCCGAACACCGGGTCGTGCGTGATGCCTGCGATCAGCTCGGCCACGCCGCCACTGGCCATGGGCTGCACGAGGAAGCCGTCGATGCGCGCTGCGGGGCTGTGTCGCTGCACATTGGCGAGCATGTCCGCGCAGTGCCTGCGCAACGCCTGCGCGTCGGCCACGTTCAGGCGCACGCCGCCGACCTCGGTCTTGTGGGCGATGTCGGCGCTCAGGATCTTCAGGGCCACGGGGTAGCCCAGTTGCCCTGCCGCGTGCACCGCCTCGTCGGCATCCCGGGCCGGCAGGCCCTGCAGCGACGGCACACCGTAGCCCGCCAGCAGCAGCTTGGTGGCATGCTCGTTGAGCGCCGCGGGCAGCACCGGTGCCGTGCCCGACTCCACCGCCTGCGCCTGGCGCAGCGCCGCCCAGTGGGCCACCGCCTCATGGCGCGCCAGCCATTGGCAAAATGGTGCCAGCGCCTGCGTGGCGCGGCCGATGTCGTCGAAAACCGGCACGCCCGCCTGTGCGAGCTGGTCCCGGCATCTGGCGGCACCGGTGTCAATGGCCACGACGAGCTTGTTCCACTGGCCACAGACCTCCACCAGCGGCTCGGCCATGCGGTCGAGCAGGTAGCCCGGCGCATAGACCACGACGGTATCGACCTGATCCGACTGCGCCAGCGCCCCCAGGATGGTGCGCACGAACTGCGGCGAGTTGACCACGTTGCCCGTCACGTCCACCGGGTTGGAGACCATGCCGTAGTCCGGGATGCCCTCGCGCAGGGTACGCTGCAGGTCGTCGCTGAGCGTGGGCACCTCCAGCCCCGCACCGATGAACTTGTCGGCCAGGATGGCCCCGAGCGCCCCCGACATGGTGACGATGGCCACGCGCGGCCCGCCCTGGCGTGCGCGAAAGCCGCTGAGGTAGGCCAGGTCGGCCATCTGGGCGAAGTCCGTGCCGCGAATCACGTTGAGCTGTTCGAAGGCCGCCTTGTACAGCGCCAGATCGCCAGCCAGCGCGCTGGTGTGCGAGCGCACGGCCTCGGAGCCCTTGTCCGTCTCGCCCGCCTTGTACAGGATGAGCGGCTTGCGCTTGCGCGCGAAGGCCAGCGCGGCGTCGATGAAGCGAGGCCCGTTGCGCAACTGCTCCACATAGCCGACCACGCACTCGGTGGCCTCGTCCTGCGCCAGGTACTCCAGGTATTCGGAAAACTCCACGCAGGCCTCGTTGCCGGTGTTGATGAAGTGGCTGACCGGAACCCCCAGGCGGCGCGCCAGCGCGAACACGGCCGAGCAGACATTGCCGCTTTGCGTGACGATGCTGGCCCGCCCGGGCCCCGTCTGCAGCGGCACGTTCTTGAACACCGAGGCGAACGCCGTGTACGCATGCAGGTTCAGGTTGGCAAAGCCCATGCAGTTGGGGCCGGCCACCACCATGCCGCTGCGCTGCGCGAAGGCCTCCAGCGTGCGCTGCAGGTCCAGGCCCTCGCCGCCCGCCTCGGCAAAGCCGGCGGCGTAGACGATGGCAGCGGGTATGCCCCGGGCGTGGCAGCGCTCCAGCATGGCCGTGACCTCGGGGGCGGCGATGGCCAGCACCACCAGGTCGCAGGCCTCGGGCAGGGATTCGATGTCCGGGTAGCAGCGATAGCCGAACACCTCTTCATACTTGGGATTGACGGGGTAGACCGCACCCGCAAAGGCGAAGTGGCGCAGCAGATCGAGCGGCATGCCGCCTATGCGGCCCGGGTTGTCGCTGGCGCCGACCAGGGCGATGGAGCGCGGTGCCAGCAGGGGTTGCAGGCGATGTGGCAGGTGCGGGCCCGTCGTCATGCGCGGGCCCCCTTGGCGATGGCGCTGGCAAGGCCCGCCTCCTTGGTCTGGCGGTACTCTTCGCTCACATGGCTGAGCTGGTGCAGGTCAAAGTGGGCTGACAACGCCTCGCGCATGCCGCGCACGTCGACCGAGCGGTTGAGCGATTTCTTGAGCACGCGCAGTGCAAATGGCGGCGCCTGGGCGATACGCTGCGCCAGCGCCAGGGTCTGCGCCTCCAGCTCTGCCGTGGGCACCACGCGGTTCACAAAGCCCGCTTCGCGTGCCTGCTGCGCGCTCCAGCGCGCGCCGGTGAACAGAAATTCCTTGGCCTGGCGCAGCCCCATCACCCAAGGGTGGATCAGCACCTCGGTGGCCGCAGCGCCCATGGTGTGCGTGACGGGGTCGGAGAAGAAGGCGTCTTCGGCCGCCACCACCAGGTCGCACATGTTGGCAAGCATGAAGCCCGCCGCCACGCAGGCGCCCTGCACCTGCACCACCGTGGGCTTGGGAAAGTCCCAGATGCGCATGCAGTAGCCGTAGTAATGCTTTTCCTCGTAGGCCCAGCGCTGCTCCACGGTGAACTCGGCGCGTTCAGCCTGGGCCTGCTTGAGGTCATGACCAGCGGAGAAATGCGCTCCCCGGGCGGCCAGAACCACCACGCGGACGTCGGGGTCGTTCTCGGCCTGGGTGAAGGCCTGGTCCAGGGCCTCCAGCATCTGCTGGCTCTGCGCGTTTCGCGCCTCGGGCCGATTCAGCCAGATGCGGCGCACGGCGCCCAGGGTTTCGGTGGTGATGGGCTCGGGCGATGGGTTCATGGTGTGTGCGGGTGTGTCCTTGGCAATGAAGCAATGGTCCGGCAACAATGTCCACATGACAAACAGCAACCGAGAAAAATCCCACATCGTGAGCAAACCTGTGGAAACCCCGGGGGCGCAGAACATGCGCCGCGCCCTGCAGATCCTGCGGGTGCTGGGCGAGCACCACGAGCAAGGCATGGCAGTGAGCGAGGTGGTGGCGGCCACGGGGCTTGAGCGCTCCACCGCGCACCGCCTCATGACCTGCTTGGTAGAGGAGCACTTCGCCGACCGCAACCCACTCACGCGCCGCTACAGCCTGGGCCTGGAGGTGATGCGCCTGGGTTTTGCCTCGCTGAGCCGGGCGCCGCTGGTGGCCACCTACGGCGGCCTGATGCGCCGGCTGGCCCGCATTTCGGAAGACACCGTGTTCCTGCTGGTGCGCCAGGGCGACTACACGGTCTGCCTGCAGCGTGAGGATGGGGCTTTTCCGGTCAAGATCTTCAGCACGCGCGTGGGCGACATCCGGCCCCTGGGCATCGGCGTGGGCGGCATGGCCTTGTTGGCCAGCGCGGGTGCGCAAGACATCGCGCGCATCCGCAGCCAGCACGCTCCTGCTTTCGATGCGGCGGGTCTCACCTCGGAGCGCTTTGGCAAGGTGGTGGCCAAGACCCAGAAACAGGGCTATGCCGAGATGGTGGACACCGTGACGCAGGGAGTGGCAGGCGTGGGCGCCACCATCCCAGACCCGGGCGGCGTGCCGTTTGCGGCCATTTCCATCGCGGCCATCAAGCCGCGGATGACGCCTTCTCGTCGTAACGAACTGGGGCAGATGCTTGTCCAGATGTTGAACGAGACGGCCCAAATGGGTAACAAGGGACCATAAATGCGATCTCGCCGGTTGCGACTGCCGCAGCGCTGGCATGCATCGCCCCCCCGACGACAGCCCACCCACGAATGCGAGAATCCCCCAGCCCCCACCAAGCCCCCCGCTCCCGGCAAACCCCACATCCCCATGCACTCCCCCACCCTGCACCCGCCCACCAAAACCCTGCTGCGCGCCCTGACCCTGCTCCTGGCTGCCGCCCTGGCCTGGCTGGCCCTGCCCGCCCAGGCCGCGCCGCCCAAGTCCTACAGCAAGAACGGCATCAGCTTCCAGTACCCCACCACCTGGAAGGTGATGAGCGACGAGACCGAGAAAGACGGCGCCGGCATGCGCAGCATCGACCTCGAAGGCCCGGGTGATGCCATCATCAGCCTCATGTTCATCCCCTTCCTGTCGGGCCAGAACATCGAGACCCTGGCCACCCGCGCCGCCGAGCACCGCGCGCAGATGGACAAGGGCGCTGCTGCCAAGGAGGGCCCGGACAAGATCACCCCCACGGGCCTGGCCTCCAGCGCCATCACCCGGCGCGTGGGCGGCAAGGAAATCAAGGGCGTGCTGCAGCGCTTCGGCTACACCTCCGGGGGCGAAACCGTGCAGCTCGAAGCGCGCTTTTTCTCCATGGACTTCGGCGATGCCAGCAGCGCCAACCTCATGACCCAGTCCATGGCCGAAGATGCCAGGCAGGTGGACACAGCCCTGGGCCTGGTGATGGACACGCTGCGCTACCGCGCCAAGCGGTAGGTAGTTGGTATCAAGCCCGCCCCCGTCCCGACCTCCCCTCCTCTCCCTGACCCATGCACCGCACCATGTCCCTTTCCGCAACCCCGCTCCCCACCATCCGCGCAGCCACACGCCGCAGCGTCACCTCCGCAGCCCTCGGCCTCATGATGATGATGCTGCTGCTGGCCGGCTTGGCCCAGCCCGCCCTGGCCGCGCCCAACACCACCTACAGCAAGGACGGTGTGAGCTTCGAGCACCCCGCCGGGTGGAAGGTGACCGAGGACTCGGTCGCCCAGGACGAAACCCGCCTGCGCAGCATCGACCTCGAAGGGCCCGACGAGGCCGTCGTCACCTTCATGTTCAGCCCCTTCCTGAAGGACCAGAACATCGAGGCCTTCGCAGCCAACACGGCGAAGAACCGCGCCGAGTCCGCAAAAAATGCCAGCGCAGTCGCGCAGCAACTGCGCTTTGGCCCCGTGGCCTCGGCCCCCCTCACCCGCAAAGTGGCAGGCCAGGAGAACAAAGGCGTCTCGCAGCGCTTCGAGATCAGCCTGCTGGGCCAGAAACTGCCGCACGAGGCGCGCTTCTTCAAGGCCCACCTGGGCGAGACCACCGCCATCATCATGACCCAGGTGGCCGACGAATCCGCCAAGGCCGTGGAGCCCGGCTTCGCGCTGGCGCTCGATACGCTGCGCTACCGCAACACTGGCAAGCGCTGACCGCCCACTGCAGCCCTGCAGGTCGTCACGGTAGGCGCTCCACGAGCGTGATGCCATTGTCGGCCGCCCATTCGCGCAAGGCCTGCTCCGTGGCAGCGGCCTCGAAGTCGTACCAGGCCTGCAGCAGGCCATGGTCCTCCAGCAGGCCCTTGAACCGGCCATAGGCACCCGCCCGCTCAAAACAGCGGTACACCCGCTCGGCCAGTTGCGGCGCCTGCTCCTCGGCGAAGCGCCAGGCCAGGCGCCGTCCCAGCCCCAACTCTGCCGGGTCCGGCACGGCAAGGTACAGCGACCCATCCTCCAGGTCGTCGGGCACCGGGTCGTCCTCGTCCTCCCAGTCGCCGCCGACGCACCAGATCCTTCCGCTCTTGCGGTCGACAAATGCGGCATGCTCGAACGGCCCCGTGGCACTGGTCCACTGGAAGGCGTCGATGAGTTCAGAGAGCTGCACCAGGGTGGTCATGGCAATCTCCAAGGTGGTCACAGGCCAGGCGGCGCTCAGGCCCTGTCGTGCAAGCAGGTGCGCCCGGCAAAGGTCCGCTGCAGGGCTGGCGTTCCGTCCCGCAAACAGATGCCGAAATCGTCCTCCACGGCAGCAAATGCATCTGCGACAAAGCCTGCGGGCATGCGCACCCCTTCCATTGTTCAGCCCGACACCCCGGCGGCCACAGGGGGCCAGGCGCCAGATTTTTGCAGGCGCCCACTATAGCCGCCACCGCCCCTCCACCGCCAGCAGCAGGTGCGGCTTGCAGGCGAGCAGTCAAGAAATCTCTAAACACGAGTTTAATTTTATCTTGACAGTGTTTAGACAAAGCTAAACAATAGGACCCATGGCAGCCCCTGCGCACCGCGGCGCCAACCGATACCACCCATCCACCGTCCGCACGCGCCAGGGGTTGCCGCCCCCTTGCCCTTCCCCTTCCACCCCGCCTTCGCCATGCCGGCCTGTCGCTGACATGATGGGTGGGCCCCTTGCCAGGAGCACCGCACCATGCAAACCGCACCGTCCCCTGCCACTGCGACCGCCGCCACGTACCGCCCCCCTTTCGCCACCCTGGCACCCACCGGCATGGCCAGGGACAGGGCCCTGTTCTGCCGCAGCGCCAACGACCCGGTGCGCGACGCCGCCCACCACCACGCAGCGCGCGCTGCAGCGTCCGATGCGCAGTACGCCGCCGAAGACGCCGCCCACCGCGACACCCTGGCCCTGGCGCGCGGCGGCGACTATGCGCGCCTGCTGTCCGCCATGGACTACCGCGACAACGACACCCGCGCCATGCACGCCCTGGTCACTTGCGCCCAGCAAGGCCATGCGCTCGCGCGCGAGGCCGTCGAGGTGCTGGCCCGCACCTGGGCCGAAACGCATACCGAGGCGCTGTGATGGAAGGGCCGGAAATGCAAGGCGCCGGGCGCGCCGCCGTCACGCCTGCCAGCGCCGTTGTTCTCGTGCTCGGCGCACTGGCCATCGTGGGCACGTTGTTGTGGGCGATGCACGAGGACGCGCGGCACGAACAGCAGCGCGTGCGCATGGCGCAGCAGCAGCCACAGGCCAGCGCAGAGCAGCGCCGGCATGGGGCGGCGCAGTTCGTGTGCGGGCATGGGGTGGCTTACCAGCGGGTGAATGCGAATACGGTGGAGTGCTTGCGCGAAGTGCTTGCCGACAGGCCGGTTGCTGTCACCTCCAGCGGGCGCTGAAGGGTGGTGTGCTTGGGCGTTTAGAGAGCAGGGGTGGTGGTTGTGACTTGCCTTTGCTGAGGGCGGAGGCCGGGGTGTGCGCCCGGCGGCGCAGTAACTTTCTCTTGCGTCGCCAAGAGAAAGTCACCAAAGAGAAGGCGACCCCGCTGCCCGTGTCCCCACTCGCCTGGCGGCGAGTGGGGCAGCCTGCGATGCTCGGGCCTGGGGTGCACCGCGGAACTCGCTGCGTTCCCCCTTCGGGCGAACTCCGCTCGGACAGCCGCGGTGAGTCAGTTCACGAGGCGCGTGTCCTTCGGCACGCGCTCACCCCAGGCCCTGCGCTTCTCGGCACGGTCAGAAGGGGGTGGGAGCGGGCTCCATACGGGCCATTGCTTCGCTCGGCCCAAACTGCCTCGCTGCGCTTGGCTCGCCAGGGCGATCGCGCCCAACACGTCGGCAGCGCGCAGCGCGAACCGACCCCAGGCGCAGCTGCGAAGCAGCAGCCGTCTTTGTCCCCGCTCCCCACCCCTGCTGGCTGCGCCGAGAAGCGCAGGGGCTGGGGTGGGTGCGTGTGCCGCAGGACACACGCACTTCGTCATCTAGCTTGCCGATGCTGTTTGAGCGGAGTTCGAAGAACGCAGCGAGTTCATCGGCACCACCCCAGATCCGAGCATCGCAGGTTGCCCCCATCGCCCGACAGGGCGATGGGGGACGCAGACTGGGGGTCGCCTTCTCTTTGGTGACTTTCTCTTGGCGACGCAAGAGAAAGTTACTGCGCCGCCGGGCGCACATCCCGGCCTCCGCCCTCAAACAAAAAACAGAACCAACCACACGAACGCTGACGCGAGATGGCAACGCGGCATCATCGCAAGACATCGATCTCAGTGGCCTGGGTCTGGACTGCCAAGGCACGGATGCGGCTGAAACAAATGGCTTCCCTGAACTGATTTCGTAACGCTTTGTTTGGCTGACAAGGTGTGGTGATGCGAATCACCGCTTTTCGCAAGGCACCGCAACTACCATGGCACTTGAGAGGCACCCCTGCTGATCGTAAAAAAACATTCGCCAGATTTCAGGGAGGGGAGGCTGCACCGCGGCGCGTCCATCGTTCGCTCGTTCGTTGCGCACCGACTTTCTGAAGAGGCCAATGTGGGCTTCGGCAGGTTTCACCAATACTTCCAAAGATGGGTCTTCTGATGAGTTTCTATTCGAATTTTGCGAGCCACCGCTTGCGCTCCGCCGTGTCCCGTCACCTGGCACCCCTGGCACCCCTGGCATTCAAATTCTGGCTGATGCTCGCCCTGGTGACGGGCATGGGCAGCGTGCAGGCGGCCACGGTGGTGCACATGGCCACGGGCGTTGTCAACTCCGCAGCGGTACTCAGCGACGGCACGCTATGGACCTGGGGAGACAACCAGTATGGGCAATTGGGCAATGGCTCCACGGTCAGTGCGGACAGACCCGTGCAGATCGGCAGCGGCTTCGCGAAGGTTGCCGTGGGCGGTAGTTACATGGTGGGCCTCAAGACCGATGGCAGCTTGTGGATGTGGGGGGCGGTGCAGTTGAGAAACAAGATCCTGAACGAAGCCCGGCCGGTGCAGGTGGGCAGTGGCTTTGCGCAGCTGATGACCTCGGACACCGCCAGCAAGGCGGATGGCGCTGTCTGGTACTGGGGCCATATGAAAAGACTCATCAAAGCGAGTGTCGGTGGCGACGACATGCTGGACCGGCTGCCACCCGGTTACCTGCAGATGCTCAATAACCGCTACAACGTGTTGTTCGTGCTGGGAGACGGTGCCATACAGTTTCTTTTTGTGCCCTGGGACCCCTCGGCCATGATCGGCATGGGCAGCTGGATGAGCGGCTACGGCAGCGCCGGCCCGGTGGACCGTGGTTTTGTGCAGGTGGCCTTGGGCTCCTACTCGGCCGCAGGCGTGAAGGAGGATGGAACCCTCTGGCAATGGAGCGGGCTCGACGCCCCCGTGCTGGTGGGCGGCGGTTACCGCCAGGTCGCCAAAGGTTCCGGCCACACGCTGGCGCTGAAGGCCGATGGGACGGCCTGGGCCTGGGGCTCCAGCAACTACTGGGGCGAGTTGGGCAATGCCACCCGCACGGAGAGCGCAAGCCCGCAGTTCCTTGGAAGCGGGTACGCACAGGTGGCGGCATCCGCCGAGCACTCCCTGGCACTCACCACCGATGGCACGCTCCTGGCCTGGGGTCGCAACAACTATGGGCAATTGGGTGTTGGGCCGGTGGGACAGGATCAACTGTCGCCGCTCCCCGTGGTGTTCGAAGGCGCGGGTACACCGGGGCTGGGCACCATGGTGGCCACCGGGACCCTGACCCGCCTGACGCTGTCCGCGCACGTACAGATCAAACCCGAACACCTTGCCAGTGGCGCCAAGGGGCATCCCTACCTCGTGGCGATCACGCCCGACGGAACCATGTTCACCTACTCGGCGCCCGTTTTTGACCGCCTGAATCCGGCCAACCCGCTGGCCTGGGCCGACCGCCTGCAAAACACATCCTCCCTTCTGTTTGTGAACCAGGACATGAGCCACCTGTCTGGCACCGCCTTTTTCATCGGCTATGGACTGGGGGCGACCACCGCCGAGAGCCTCGGTGAAATGCTCAACAGCTATCGCTACCAACGGGTCTACGACATGCAATAGCCGGTATGTGCAGGTAGATCCCAAGGCAACGCCCGCCCTTACCGGTGGGCGTTTTCGTTGGCAGTCGTCTAGTGTGCTGAGAAAAAATGGATCCCCAGAACTGACTTCGTAACGCTTTGTTTGGCCGACCGTGTGTGGTGATGCGAGTCACCGTCTTTTTTGCGAGTCTCGGCAATACCATGGCACTCGAGAGGCACCCCTGCGGATCGTAAAAAAACATTCGCCAGATTTCAGGGAGGGGAGGCTGCACCGTGGCGCGTCCATCGTTCGCTCGTTCGTTCGTTGCGCACCGACTTTCTGAAGAGGCCAATGTGGGCTTCGGCAGGTTTCACCAATACTTCCAAAGATGGGTCTTCTGATGAGTTTCTATTCGAATTTTGCGAGCCATCGCCTGCGGTCCGCCGTGTCCCGTCACCTGGTGCATCTGGCCTTCAAATTCTGGCTGATGCTCGCCCTGGTGGCGGGCATGGGCAGCGTGCACGCCGCCACGGTGGTGCACATGGCCACGGGCTCAAATAACTCCGCAGCGGTGCTCAGCGACGGGACGCTGTGGACCTGGGGCGACAACCGGAACGGGCAGTTGGGCAATGGCTCCACGGTCAGTGCAGACAAGCCCGTGCAGATCGGCAGCGGTTTCGCCCAGGTTGCTGTGGGCAGTATTCACATGGTGGGCCTCAAGACCGATGGCACCTTGTGGATGTGGGGCAAAGTGGAGACGTCGAGAACCCAGGACCTGAACGAAACCCGGCCGGTGCAGGTGGGCAGTGGCTTTGCGCAGTTGATGACCTCGAACGCCGCCAGCAAGACAGATGGATCCATCTGGTACTGGGGCCATATGAAAAATCTCTTCAACGGGAATGCCGGTAGCGACGGCATGCTGGACCGGATGCCACCCGGCTACCGGCAAATGGTCAATGGCCGCAACAACGCGTTGTTCGTGCTGGGAGACGGCGCCATACGGTCTGTTTATTTGGACGTGTACCCCGGGGACCTGTTCATTAACCCGGGCTGGGAGGGCGGCTACGGCAGCGCCGGCCCGGTGGACCGTGGTTTCGTGCAGGTGGCCTTGGGCTCCTACTCAGCTGCAGGCGTGAAGGAGGATGGAACCCTCTGGCAATGGAGCGGGCGCGATGCCCCCGTGCTGGTGGGTGGCGGCTATCGCCAGGTCGCCAAAGGTTCCGACCACACGGTGGCGCTGAAAGCCGATGGCACGGCCTGGGCCTGGGGCTCCAGCTACTGGGGCCAGTTGGGCAATGCCACCCGCACGGATAGCGAAAGCCCGCAGCCCCTTGGAACCGGGTATGCACAGGTAGCGGCATCTGCCCAGCACTCCCTGGCACTCACCACCGATGGCACGCTCCTGGCCTGGGGTCGCAACAACTATGGGCAACTGGGTGTGGGGCCGGTGGGACACGATCAACTGTCGCCGCTGCCCGTGGTGTTCGACGGCGCGGGTACACCGGGGCTGGGCACCATGGTGGCCACCGGCACCCTGACCCGCCTGACCCTGTCCGCACACGTACAGATCCAACCCGAGCACCTCGCCAGTGGGGCCAAAGGCAATCCTTTCCTCATAGCGATCACTCCCGACGGAACCATGTTCACCTACTCGGCGCCCGTTTTCGACCGCCTGAATCCCCTCAATCCGCTGGCCTGGGCCGACCGCCTGCAAAACACATCCTCCCTTCTGTTTGTGAACCAGGACATGACCCACCTGTCTGGCACCGCCTTTTTCATCGGCTATGGACTGGGGGCGAGCACCACCGAGAGCCTGGGTGAAATGCTCAACAGCTATCGCTACAAGCGGGTCTACGACATTCAATAGCCGGTACATCCCAAGCAAGGCCAACGTGGGAGTGCTGTTCTGGGCGATGCATGGGGACGCCCGGCACGAGCAGCAGGGCGCGCGCATGGTGCAGCAGGCCCGGCTTGCTGTGGGGATTGGTTCTCCGTGGCAGCTCCATGCCTATGTTGAGGGCGGAGGCCGGGATGTGCGCCCGGCGGCGCAGTAACTTTCCGGGTCTCTGCCTGGCGGGCTGAGCGTGGTGGTGCTGCGGCTTGGTGGCTGTGGTTGCTTCTGTTCTTTTACCGAGGGCGGGGGCCGGGGTGTGCGCCCGGCAGCGCACCTACCTTCTTTTGCTTCGCCAAAAGAACGTAGGCCAAGAAAAGGCGACCCCGCTGCCCGTGTCCCCACTCGCCCGGTGGGCGAGTGGGGCAGCCTGCGATGCTCGGTCCTGGGGTGACGCCGAAGAACTCCCTGCGCTGCCTCTGCGAGGCAGCTCCGGTCAAACAGCTTCGGCGAGCCAGACAACGATGCGCGTGTCCTTCGGCACGCGCTCACCCCAGGCCCTGCGCTTCTCGGCACGGTCAGAAGGGGGTGGGAGCGGGCTCCACACGGGCCATTGCTTCGCTCGGCCCGGTGCGCCGTCGCTGCGCTCGGCCTGGGCACAGCGCTCGCGCCCAACATGTCGGCAGCGCGCACCGCGCGCGTCCCCGACCCCAGGCGCAGCTGCGCAGCAGCAGCCGTCTTTGTCCCCGCTCCCCACCCCTGCTGGCTGCGCCGAGAAGCGCAGGGGCTGGGGTGGGCGTGTGTGCCGCAGGACACACACGCTTCGTGAACTGACTTGCCGCAGCTGTTTGAACGGAGTTTGGCCAAAGGCCAAACGCAGTGAGTTCTGCGGCACCACCCCAGGCCCGAGCATCGCAGGTTGCCCCCGTTCGCCCGACAGGGCGAACGGGGGTCGCAGACTGGGGGTCGCCTTTTCTTGGCCCACCTTCTTTTGGCGACGCAAAAGAAGGTGGGTGCGCCGCCGGGCGCACATCCCGGCCTCCGCCCTCAGAAAAAGAACAGAAGCCACCACAACAACAGCCCCAAAGCGCCACCAGAGATCAGATATCCCGGCAAGAACGAACAACAAGCACTGTGCTGATCGGTCAGCCCATCAGCCCGCCCGCGATATCCCAAACCCCTGCGTCTCCTGCCCCGCCCCATCATCAAACTGCAACACCCGCTCCGGCCAGCGCAGCGCCGCCAGCTTGAAGTCGTGCCCCACCACCTTCCCGGCCTTGCGCTCCGTCCAGCGCCCGCCCACCGAAAAATCCACGCAGAACACATTGCCGCGCTGGCCGTGCCAAGCCAGCGGGTGGGTGTCGGCAAACAGGTCCGCATCGCCCTTGCCCACCACGCTGCGGTCGATGGGGCGCAGGCGGCGCCAGTAGTGGCCCACCACCACGGGCACGTCGTCGGCGTAGGCGTCCCACCAGGCCTGGCGCTCGGTAAAGCGCCAGCGCCCGCCCGCGAAGAAGGGCGAGCGCCCCGTGTTCTCCACGCCCGAGGTCAGCACCTTGAGGGGGTTGAGCATCTGCTTGTTGGCCTCGTTTTCGGCATGCGCATGCAGAAACGGCGGCTGGTGCAGGTTGTTCTCCAGGCCATGCAGCCAGTGCTCCATCTCCTGCGCCATACGCTGCTCCAGCGCGGTCTCGCGCGCCTGGCGGCTGGCGGCCTGCTCCCAGTGGTCGTACTCGCTGCGCACCGAGCCCAGGGGCAGCAGGCGCGCAGCCTCGATCTGTGGGTCCTGCCAGGCAGCGTGTACCACGCGCAGGTCATCGCGCTCCAGCGCAATCGGCAGCACCGACAAAAACTCCACGATGGAGCGCCGCTGCGCCGGCGTGGGCCGTGCCGTGGGGGCGTACTTGTCGTGGTCGCGCACCATGCGCGCGTCAAAGAACCAGCCCGAGCCGTCCTTGGCATCCTCGCGCAGCAGGTTGATCTCGTGGTTGCCCAGCACCGCCACCGCCCTGCCCGCCTGCACCAGGCGCTGCGCCAGCGCCAGCACCGCCGGGCTGTCCGGCCCCCGGTCGCAGAAGTCACCCACGAAGACCAGGGTGCGGCCGTCGGCATGCCGGCCCTCGGCGTCATAGCCCAGGTGGCCGAGCAACTGCACCAGCGCCTGGTACTCGCCGTGGATGTCGCCCACGATGTCGAGCGGGCCGGGGGGCAGGGGTTGGATCAGGCTCATGGACTTCTACAAAACAAGGGCGGAGCAGATTGCGCACCCGAAGACGGCGCGGGCCAAACCTGCAGCATAACCTCGCGCTAACGCAGCGCCGGCGGTACCAGCCGCCGTCGCCCAGGCGATCAGCCTGGTTTTACAGGCTCTGGCCAGATCTTGTCAGTCAGCTTGTTCACGAAAGCGAGCAGCCACCACGGCAGACAGACCATCAGCAGGAACTGGAGGATCCACAACCCCAACGTTGATCCCTCGCTTTCGCCGGTGTCCATCCAGGCCCCGTGGGTCAGGCATGCCAGTGCCCAGAGGATCCATGCGGTGAGAGTGACCAAACCCCGCCAGCCTCGCCAGGCACTGTGGCGTTGGTCCGGCACCAGCGCCAGGATGCCGTTTTTCAGGTACAGGCCGCACAGCCACTGCACGAGCAGCGCCATGAACCAGGTGAAGGGCGCTTGCCATGCCCGGTAGTCCGCGGGCAGCGCGACGACGGAAAGAAGCAATACGGCGGCGACAAACCGTGGCGACTGCTCGGCGGCCATTGCCATCAGCCGGTAGGGCATGGCCAGTGTGGCATCGAGAACGCCCAGCGATAGGAACAGCATGTTTCGGATGGTGGACGGACCATTGCGCTGCGCCAGCTGGCGACGTCTGTCCTGGAGCCACCGCCACGCGCTTTCGATGACATCGCCATAGACGGTGTGCGCCAGGCAACAGGCCATGAACCAGGTGGCCCCGGCACAAACCGCCGTGACGGACAACCCATCGAACCAGGGCAACGCCCTGGCAATCAGCACGCACAGCAGCAAGATGGCGGGAAACACCGCAGAGGCGGGCGTGGCGGGAAGCACCGGCAGGTAGGCTGCGATCAGCACCAGCCCATACACCGCAACCACCAGCACCTGCTCCGAAGCACCGCCGCTGAACACGACGGGCCAGTACTTCGTCTCGGCGGCGGCACACAACAAGGTAGCCGCCAGCATGCAGGCAAAGGCCAGCGCCGCCAGGGTGTGGGCGCGCGACCACGCAGCGCCCCTTGGCATGGGCTGGCCCGGAACTGGCCAGCGTGGCCCCCCCAGCGAATGGAGCATCTGCTTGAAGGAGAAGAACACCTGGTACACAAGGCGCAGCAGCGGCATGCCCAAGAACACGACGGCTCCAGCCAGTATCAGCCGCAGCGGCCAGACCAGTGTGGACGCTTTGCCACCAGAGACCAGAACCACCGCCAGCACGGTCACGACCAGGGAGCGCACGAACCAGCCCGCCTCCATCGCGCGGTCGGCCAGCGTGTGCAAGGGTGGCTTGGGCACGCCCAGCGCATAGCGCTGGCCCGGCTCCAGCTCGCTCCACAGGCGCGCGATGCGGCTCGGGGCCAGGATGGCGAACAGATACAGCCGCCACTTCGCCAGCACGCTCACCAGTTGCCCGTAGTACTCAATCTCGAAATAGTGCCTGCGCAAGGACTCTTCCACCGGGGGGGCCTGCCCCAGGTTCACGAGCTGATCGCGCAGGGCCTCGGCCCGCTGCGGGCCCATCCACTGGGCAGCCCGGAAATCGGTTTCCCACCCGAAGTAGCCGGACAAGGCCTTGGCGTACGCCAGGGGCATATCGGGCGTGTCGATCACCAGTTGTGCAAACCAGTTGCAGGCCTCGGCGCGTTCGGACAAGGGGAGCTTGTCGAGCTCGCCGCGCAGGATGGGCCAGCCGGCCATCAGCGCCTGGGGCCCCGCGGAGCGCAGATAGCGCAAGGTGGAATGGGCCAGCTCCCCCGGCGCAATGTGGTCGGGCGCCACCGCCACCTCCTGCGGACTGCCCTGTGGTGGCGGCACTTGGCGGTCTGACGCACCCAAGGGCTCGGCAGTTGCAGGCACAGCCAGCGGTGCATCCACCTCGGGCAGCGGCGCCTTGGCTTGCGGCGTTGGGGCCTGGGATGCAGGCTGCGGCACCGCAACCCGCCGCGCATGCTGCTGCGCCCACTCATAGGCATCGCGCAGCGCCTGGTAGGCGGCCGCATCGTCCTCCGGTCGGGTGCGCTTGAGCCGGGCCGCATACGCCTTCTTGATGGCCACCAGGTCCTCTGTGGGCGCGATGCCCAGCACCGTCCAGGCGCCCATCACAGAACAAACCCCTTGTCGATGCTGTCCAGGTAGTCGCGGAACTCGCTGCGCACCTGGCGGATGGTTCGCTCGTCCTGCCCGTCCAGGATGGCCTCGAAACGCACCAGCGCGTGGGCCACGTCCAGCCGCGCCTGGCCCAGGCGGTCCTCGTACAGGCGCTTGGCCCGGGCCACCAGGTAGGCGTTCTCCTGCTGCTCCCGGGGGTGGATCTTCAGGGCCCGCAGCCTGGCCAGCGCCGCCGCGATCTGCTCCGGGGTCATCACCTTGGAGTCGCGCTGGATCAGGGTGTCCACCGTCTTGCCGATGGCGGGCACGTCGGCCTGCACCTCCAGCAGGCCGTTCACGTCGTAGGTGAAGCGCACGTTGACGGAAATCTCGCCCCGCGCCCGCGGCGGCACCTCCACGCTCAGGCTGCCCAGGCGCAGGTTCTCGCTGGCAATGGGCGATTCGCCCTGGCACACGACGATGTCGATCTGCGTCTGCCCGTCCTGCGTGGTGCCGTAGCTCTGCACCCGCGACACCGGCACCGGCGTGTTGCGCTCGATGATGGGCGAGAAGCGGTCGGCGTAGCGGCGACCCCCGACCTCCTCCGACACCACGATGCCCAGCGAATACGGCATAACGTCGGTCAGCACCACCTCGTCGAGCGCGGCATCGCGCGCCTTCAGCGCCGCCTGCACCGCGGCGCCATGGGCAATGGTCTCGTCGGGGTTGATGGTGCGCAGCGGCAGCCGGCCGAACAGGCGCGTGACCATCTGCCGCACCATGGGCATGCGGCTGGCGCCGCCCACCAGCACCACCTCGCTCAGGCTGCCGGCGTCCAGCCGGGCATCCATCAGCGCCCGCTCCACCGGGCGGCGCAGGCGCTGCAGCAGATCGGCGCAGCGGCGTTCATACTCCGCACGCGTCACGTCCAGCACATGCAACGCGCCCTCCCGGTGAAAACTGATCTGGGCCGAATCGCCCTCGCTCAGGTCGCGCTTGGCCTGCTCGGCCGCGCGCCACAGCGCACCTTCGGAGACGATCACATCGCGGTGCAGGCTGCCCAGGGCCGGCGTCTTCTCCAGAAACCAGTCCACCAGCACCTGCACGAAGTCCTCGCCCCCCAGCCGCGTATCGCCCGCGCTGGCGCGCACCTCCACCACGCCCTCGAAGTATTCGAGCACCGACACATCGAAGGTGCCGCCGCCCAGGTCTAACACCAGAAAGGTCGAGTGGTCGGGCCGCTCCTGCAGGCCATAGGCCAGGCCCGCGGCGGTGGGCTCGTTGAGCAGCCGCTCCACCTTGATGCCGGCCAGCGTGCCCGCCGCCTGCGTGGCCTTGCGCTGCACATCGTTGAAGTAGGCCGGCACGGTGATCACCGCCTCGGTCACCGGCCCACCCAGGTAGGCCCGGGCGTCGGCCAGCAGTGCGCCGATCACCAGAGCGCTGAGCTCCTCGGCGCGCATGCGCCGGGTGCCCAGCGCAACGGCATGCTCCGTACCCATCCAGCGCTTGAAGGCCTGCGCCGTCTGGCGCGGGTGCGTGCTGGCACGCTCGCGCGCCGCCAGCCCCACCAGAAAGGCCCCGTCATCCCCCACGCTCACCGCCGACGGAGTGAGCACATGGCCCAGCGAATTCGGTATGAGTTCGGTCTTTCCGTTGCGAAACACGCTGATCAGACTGTTGGTCGTGCCCAGATCGATTCCTACGAGCATTGCGCTCCCTCCCAGATTTTTTTGTTGGGCAGCATTCTGTCGCATATGGATTGCAGTACCCAGCACAACGTTGCAGGCAGACAACCCGGCGCTCGTCGAATACGGGCTGCGCAGGGATGCGCGCAAGACCCTGTACTGATGGCGGCCCCGCCTCGCTGGCGAAGGCAGGGATAATCCCCGCCCATGCCCCTGGACCACTGGATCGACCAAGCCCTCCTCCTCGCCTACCGCTGGGCCGACTACGCGCTGCTGAACCTCATGGACGACCCCGCCCTGCTGGCGCTGGTGTTCTGCTGAGGGCGCCTGCAGCGCAGTGCAATAGTCGTCAGCTGTCCGGCGTGATCTTCGCCTCACGGACCGGCTTGGCCCAGCGCGCCTGCGGCAACGCCTTGCCCGCCAGGGGGCTACAGGTCCACTACCAGCTTTTCCGTCAGTGCGCGCGAGCAGCACGGCAGGAACTGGTCGTTGCGCTGCTGCTCCTGCGGCGAGAGGTACAGGTCCCGGTGGTCGGGCAGGCCCGACACCACGCCCACCAGGCAGGTGCCGCACACCCCCTGCCCGCACGAGCTGGGAACGGCCACGCCAGCCGCGGCCAGGGCCTCGGCGGCGCTGCAGTCTGCAGGCACATTCACCACGCGGCCCGAGCGCGCCAGCACCAGGTCGAACGCGGCGTCGCCATCGCTGCGCACCACCTGGGGCGCAGCGA
The DNA here is from genome assembly GCF_979253235.1 of Acidovorax sp. AC410. Taxonomy (NCBI): domain Bacteria; kingdom Pseudomonadati; phylum Pseudomonadota; class Betaproteobacteria; order Burkholderiales; family Comamonadaceae; genus Acidovorax; species Acidovorax sp. AC410. The sequence goes on along the minus strand of NZ_CEEDCG010000001.1, from coordinate 4,667,191 downwards.
ACAGCTCCACATGCACGCGCTCGCCCGCCCAGCCCTGCGCGGTGGCGGCCGACTGCACGGCCTGCACGAAGCGCGCGGGCCCGCAGGCGTACACGTGGGTGCCCGGCGCGGCCTGCGCCAGCAGCCGGGCGATGTCCATGCGCGCCGGGCCGCTGTCGTCGCCACCGCCGCTGCTGCTGCAGTACAGCTGCACATGCTCTGCAATGCCGGGCGCGGCCAGACGATCGAGTAGCGCGGCCCGCTCGCGGTGCTGCACGGCGTAGTGCAGCGCAAAGCGGGCCCCTGCGCGCTGCAGTTGCTGTGCCATGCTCAGGATCGGCGTGATGCCGATGCCACCGGCCAGCAGCAGGTGGTGGCTGGCACCATCGGCCAGCGCAAACAGATTGCGCGGGCGGCCGATGCGCAGCACGTCGCCCTCCTGCACGGCATCGTGCAGTGCGCATGATCCGCCGCGCGAGGCCGGCTCGCGCAGCACGCACAGCACATAGTGCGAGCGCTCGTGCGGCGCGCTGCAGATCGAGTACGGCCGCACGATGGCGCCGGGCAGGTACACGTCCACATGCGCGCCCGCGCTGAACGGCGGCAGCGCCTCGCCCTCGGTATGCACCAGCTCGAAGCTGGCGATGCCCTGCGCCTCCTGCCGCCTGCGGGCAACCCGCACGGCAATGGTGTCCTCGTCAACAGCAGCCAGGCTCATGCGTCTTCGAGGTAGTTGCCGGCGTCGAAGACGACCGGGGGGCATCGGGGTCGAAACCGACGCCCGCCGGATCCTCGCCTCGCTGCACCTTGTCCACCTGCTGCTGCAGCAGGCGGCGCAGCATGACGACGCCACGGTCGCTGGTGGCCAGGTGCTCCTCGGAATGGTGGGCGATGGCGCCCTGGCTCACCATGGCCTCGAAGTCCCCAGGCATGGCGCGGTGCTCTTGCTCGGTCAGTTCCTCCCACAGCTTGCCGTTCATGCGCGAGCGCATGCGCGCCAGCTCGCCCACCTCGGCCACGCGGCCCACCACGTAGATGCGAAAGTGGTGGTCGTCGATGGGCAGCACCCAGCCCAGCGACTCCACGCGCCCGTAGCGCCCCAGCCGGGGGCTCGGTATCACGCGCAGCGTGGGCAGGCCGGCCTGGCTGATGCGCCTGAAGACCCGGCCGTCCGGCAGGGTGCGCAGCGAGGTGGTGCGCACGCCCAGGGGCACGGTGTCCCAGGTCACTCTGGGCATCTCGGCCATCTGCTCGACGAACTGCGTGCCGCTGAAGGTCGAGTGCAGCACCACCACGTGAAAGGGGTCCACCAGGTTTTCGTAGTGCTGCAGCCAGTTGCACGGCACGATGGCCGGGCCACCACCGCCGATGCTGGCGTCGTTGGCCTCCAGCAGCTCGCCCTCGTCAAGCCGCTCCAACGCCTCGTAGCGCGGCAGCACGGGCTTCTTGTCGGGCGGGCCCATGTAGGCCCAGACCAGGCCGTACTGCTCCTGCACGGGGTACCAGGGCTGGCGCACCTTGCCGCGCGCGCGGCCCATCTCGGGCTCGCAGGGCTGCTCCACGCAGTGTCCCTCCACGTCGAACAGCCAGCCGTGGTAGCAGCAGCGGATGCCGCGCTCCTCCACCTTGCCGTAGTACAGCGAGGTGCCCCGGTGCGCGCAATGCGGGTACACCAGGCCAGGCCGGCCGGTCTTGTCGCGAAACAGGATCAGGTCCTCGCCCAGCACGCGCACCTGGCGCGGCGTGTCGGTGGCGTCTGCCGCCAGGCCGATGGGGTGCCAGTAGCGGCGCAGCAGCTCGCCCATGGGCGTGCCCGCGCCCACCTGGGCCAGCGTGAGGTTGGAGGTCGGCGCAGGCAGGCCGTAGGCCGTGCCGGTGTCGACGGCAATGGGGATCACCTTGTGTGCGGTGCCGGTGTTCATGCAATAGGTCCTTGTCGTCTGAATCAATCGAGGGTCACGCCGGCCGCCTTGATCAGTTCGGCCACACGCGGGTAGTCGGCCGCATAGCTGGCCTTGAACTGCGCCGCCGTGTTGCCCAGGGGCTCGAAGCCGAAGCTCGCCAGCTTCTCGCGCACGTCGGGCATCTTCGTGATCTCGCGCAGCGCGTCGTTCCACTTCTGCAGCACGGCGGGCGGCGTCTTCGCGGGGGCGTACACGCCGATCCAGCTGTCCAGGTCAAAGCCTGCGAAACCCTGCTCCGCAAAGGTCTTCACATCGGGCAGCGACGACACGCGAGCGCTGGCCGCGATGCCCAGCACCTTCATGCGCCCGCCCTGCACCTGGGCGCGCGCTGTGGCCGGGTTGGCCCAGGCAAAGTCGAGCTGGCCGCCGAACAGGTCGTTGTGTGCGGCAGCTTCGGCCTTGTAAGGCACATGGATCAGCGCCACGCCCGTCTGGCGCTTGAGCAGCTCGCCCATCAGGTGCGCGGCCGAGCCATTGCCCCAGGTGCCGTAGGTCAGGTTCTTCTTCTGCTTCGCGAACGCCACGAACTCCGGCAGCGTGCTGTAGGGTGCATCGGCGCGCGCCACCAGCATGGGCCCGCCCAGTGCCAGCTGCGAGATGGGCTCGAAATCCTTCACCGGGTCGTACGGCAGCTTGGGCTGCAGGATGGCGTTGTTGATGTGCGTGAGCGGCAGCGTCAGCATCACCGTGTGCCCGTCGGGTGCGGCCTTGGCCACCGCATCGGCGGCGATGATGCCGCTGGCGCCCGGCTTGGCATCCACGATGATGCTCTGCCCCCAGCGCTGCTGCAGCTTGTCGGCATACACGCGCGCAATCGCATCGATGGGCCCGCCCGCCGTGCCGAAGGGCACGATTCGGACCACCCGCGCGGGGAAGGCGGCTGGCGCGGCCTGTGCCCATGCCGACCCGCCAGGCAGTGCCAGGGCCGCGCCCAGTGCCACCATGGTTCTTCTGCGCACGCGCAGTCCGTCCGCGCCGTTGCCAGCATGCTTGGTCATGTCTTGTCTCCGTTGTTCATCGTTGGTGCCAGATCCAGTCACACTGGCGTGCCGCTACGATAGGAGACAAGCTGATATGGATCAATTCAAACGTTTGGATAGCTGATATGGGCCAGTCTGATATCCGGGGCCTGGACCTGCCCATGCTGCGCACCTTCGATGCGCTGCTGCGCGAGGGCAGCGTGTCGCGCGCGGCCGCGCGCCTCTTCCTGAGCCAGCCGGCGGTGAGCGCATCGCTCAAGCGCCTGCGCGAGGTCTTCGATGACCCGCTGTTCACGCGCACCAGCCACGGCATCGTGCCCACGCCGCGCGCACTCGCGCTGGCGCCGCGCGTGGAGGCCGTGCTCAGCGAGATGCACAAGCTCATGACCCTGGAGCAGACGTTCGACCCCGCCACGTCGGACCGCATCCTGCGCATCACCGGCAGCGACCACACCTGCCGCGTGATGCTGCCGCTGTTGTGCGCCGAGCTCTCGCAGCGCGGCTCGCGCATGCGCCTGTCGTGGGAGCTGGCCGACTACAGCCGACTCACCGAACGCCTGCGCAAGGGCGACGTGGACGTGGGCCTGCACCCGCGCCTGTCGCCAGCCAGCGGCGTCGAATCGACCCTGCTCTACGAAGACAGCTACGTCGCCGTGGCGCGCCACGGCCACCCTGCCCTGGCCGCGCCGCTTTCGCTCGACGCCTTCTGCGCCGCACCGCACGTGGTGCTGGGCCAGACCCGCTCGGTGCTCGACGACACCGTGGACCAGTCCCTCTCGCGCAAGGGCCGCGCACGCCTGGTGCAGGCCGCCGTGGCCACCTTCAGCCAGATGGTGGACCTGATGTGCGGCGACGAACACAGCGCCCTCATTGCCGTGTTCCCGCAGCGCGTGGCCCGGCACTACGCCGCCCAGCTCGCCAGCGCCGCCCTGCCCGTCGAGCTGCCCGACTACCGCCTCTACGTCTGCTGGGCCGAGCGCGCAAGCGCCGACCCCGCCGTGCTCTGGCTCAAGGACGAGATCCTGCGCCACGGACGGGCCATGGGCGCGGCCTGACACACACCGGCGCTGCTGTGCCAGTGCGAGGCCGATACCGGCGACACGGGTCAACTGTCCGGCGTGATCTTCGCCTCGCGGATCAGCCGGGCCCAGCGCGCCTGCTCGGCCCGCATGAAGGACCCCAGGCGCTCGGGCGTGCCGCCACTGTCCTCGGCGCCAAACTCACTGAGCTTGGCCTGCAGGTCGGCCGACGCCAGGACCTGGTTCACGTCCGCATTCATGCGCTGCACCAGCGGTGCCGGCATGGCCACCGGCGCCGCCAGCGCAAACCAGATGCTCGCGTCATAGCCGGCAAAGCCCTTCTCGGCAACCGTGGGGATGTCCGGGAAGCCCTTGGCCCGGTGCAGTCGGGTGGTGGCCAGCCCTTGCAGGCGCCCCGATTTGAGGTAGGGCGTGGCCGTGGTCATGCCCTCGAAGCAGCCATCGATCTGCCCACCCAGCAGGTCCGTGATCATCGGGGCCGATCCCTTGTAGGGCACGTGCAGCACGTCGATGCCCGCGCGCCGGCGCAGCTCCTCCAGGGCCAGGTGCTGGGCCGAGCCCGTGCCGGCCGAGCCGAAGGTCACCCGCCCGGGCCGCTGGCGGCAGGCCTCGACCAGGGCCTCGAAGCTGCGCAGGCCCTTGTCGGGCCGGCACAGCACCACCATGGGCGTGGCACCGATCATGGTGATGGGCGCAAAGTCCTTTTCTGCGGAATAGCCGAGCTTGGGGAACAGCCCCGGCGCGATGCCATTGCTGCTGATGTGGGCCAGCAGCAAGGTGTTGCCATCGCCGGGCTGCTTGGCCACGTAGTCGGCGGCCAGGGTTCCGGACACGCCGGCGCGGTTTTCCACGATCACCGTGCGGCCCCACAGCACCTGCAGCCTCTGCGCCAGCAGCCGCGCCAGGATGTCGGTGCCGCCCCCCGGCGGAAAGCCCACCACCAGCTTGATGGGCCCGGACGGCAGTGCGGCCGAGGCGAAGGCCCCCGCTGCGGGGAGGGCCGCTGCGGCGACGGATGCCGCACGCAGCCATTGGCGACGGTTCCAGTTCATGTTGTTTGTCTCCATGGTTCTCTCTGTTCTTGTTGCGGACGGTGGCCGCCTAGGCGGCAGCCGCCAGTGTCTCGATCTGCGGCATGCGAAAGCCCAGCCGGTCGAGACTTTGCCTGAGCTCGCCCCCCTGCTCCCGGGTCAGCGCCACCAGGGGCGGGCGCACCTGCGCCCACTGCGCATCGCCAGTGTGCCAAGCCAGGGCCCATTTCATGGCGGCAATGATGGGAAACGCCTGGAAGGCAGCGCGCAGCGCGTTCAAGCGTTCCTGCTGCGCGTCGGCATCCGGCGCCTGCCAGTTGCGGTACAGCTGCGCAATGGCCGCAGGGTTGACGTTGCCCGTGGCCGTGATGCACCCCGCACCGCCCGCGCGCAGGGTGGACAAGAGCAGCGTCTCGTTGCCCGCGAACACGTCGAACCCCGCCGGCTGGAACTCGCGCAGCAGCAGCGCGGTGTTGTTGGCGTCGCCCGAACTGTCCTTGATGCCCGCCACCACGCCCGGATAGGCCTTGAGCAGGCGTTCGATCAGCGCCGGGCTGGTGCCCACCTGCGCCACCGGCGGTATGTGGTACAGGTACACGCGCAGCCGCGCATCGGCCACTTCGTCGATCACGCGGGCGAAGTAGGCAAACAGCCCCTCGTCGCCCATGCCCTTGTAGTAGAAGGGCGGCAGCATCAGCACCCCGGCGCAGCCCAGTTGCACAGCGTGGCGGCTCAGCTCCACGGTTTCGGGGATCGCGCAGGTGCCCGTGCCCGGCATCAGCCGGTGGGCCGGCACCCCACCCTCGGCCAGGTGGTCGAGCAGCTGGCGTTTTTCCACGAGCGACAGCGAATTGCCTTCCGAATTGGTGCCAAAGACCGCCAGGCCCACGTCCTGCGACAGCAGCCAGCGGCAGTGGCTCAGCAAGCGCTCGGGCGATGGTGCGCCGTCGGCCCCGAAGGGCGTGACCACGGGCGACAGCACGCCGTGCAGGCGCGGCGCGCCGCTCACAGCGCGCTCCCGTCAATGCGCGTCCAGCGGGCATGGCGCGCGATCTCCTGCTCGTCGAAATCGAAGCCCAGGCCCGGGCCGGTGTGCAGCGTGATCTGGCCGTTGCGCTGCCCGAGCTGGCGGTCGATCAGGCGGCGGAAGTTCAGCACCTGGTCGTCCCAGAAGAACTCGACATAGCGCGCATTGGGCGTGGCCGCCACCAGCGGCGCGTGCACGTCGTGGAACCAGTGCGGGCACATCACCACCCCATGGCTGGCGGCATTGGCTGCGATGCGGCGCCATTCGGTGATGCCACCGCAGACCACGGCGTCCGTCTGCAGGATGGCGGCGGCCTGCTTTTCCAGCAGCGCCTGGTGGTACCAGCGGCCATAGCCGATCTCCGCCGTCGCCACCGGCACGCGCGTGGCGCGCGCCAGGCGGGCATGGTTGTCGATGTCGTCGGGCGAGAACGGCTCCTCGATGAAGTACGGGCGGTATTGCTCGAAGCGCTGCATGTACTGCAGCGCCTGGGTCACATCGGTCCAGCCGTTGTTGCAGTCCATCATCAGCTCCACGTCCGGCCCCACGGCCTCGCGGGCCGCACGCAGGCGCGCCTCCTCCTCGGCCGGGGACAGCCGCCCGGTCTTCATCTTCACCGCCTGGAAGCCCATGGCCACATAGCTGGCCATTTCCTCGCCCAGGTGCTGCGGTGTCTTGCCATCGAGGTAATAGCCGCCGCTGGCATAGCCCGGCACGGTATCGAGCGCATTGGCCCCCAGGTAGCGGTGCAGGGGCAGGCCCACGCTGCGCGCGTTCAGGTCCCACAGCGCGGTGTCCAGGGCACTGATGGCGCGCATCACCGTGCCGGCGCGGCCGTGCAGCAGCGCCTCCTGGTACATCTGTGCCCACAGCGCCTCCACCTCGTGCGAGTCGCGGCCGATCAGCACCTTGGCCAGCAGGTCCTCCACGGCCACGGTGAACAGGCGGCCCGCAGCGCTGCCGACATAGCAAAAGCCGATGCCATACAGCCCCTCGTCGGAACGGACACGGACCAGGCCGTAGTGGCGCGCGCTCACGCTGCGGCGCGCAAAGGAGGTGACACGGTCCAGCGGCAGGGCCACGGCGCAGACTTCGATGGATTGGATACGGGGCATGGGAATGGAATGGATTGAAAGCCAAGGGAGTCTTCATTCTGGGCATCCAACACCATGGCTTCAAGTACGCTCAGGCATAATCAAAAGATGCAAAAAACATCTTCCCGATGTGCTTGCGAATCCCCATGGACACCCAGTTTCTGCATACCTTCAGCCGTGTCGTCGAACTGGGTTCGATGGCCGCCGCAGCGCGCGAACTGAACCTGACGCCCGCCACGGTGGCGCAACGCGTACACGCGCTGGAAACCGACCTGGGCAGCCGCCTCATCGGGCGCACCGGGCGCACCGTCAAGCCCACCGCCGCCGGCCTGCGCGTGATGGAGCGCGCGCCCGCCGTGCTGCGCGAGGTGCGCGACCTGCGCTCCGTGGCCTCGGCCACCCGCCTGCCTGCCGGTCCGCTCAAGCTGGGCACCACCCCCACCGGCATGACCGGCATGCTCCCGCCCATCCTGCGCACCTGGACGCAGCGCCACGAGGCCATCGAGATCTACATCGACCCGGCGCCAACCACGCAGCTGTACACCAGGGTGCTCAATGGCGAGCTCGACGTGGCACTGCTGGTACACCCCTTGTTCGAGCTGCCCAAGGTATGCGAGTGGCGCCGGCTGCGGCGCGAGCAGTTGGTGCTTGTGACCTCCCGCGACGTGAAGGTCAAGGACGTGCTGCAGACCCTGGCGGCCGAGCCCTTCATCCTGTACGACCGCAAGGTGGTGGGCGGGCGCCTGGCCGACGGCTACCTGCGCGCCCAGGGCATCCGACCGCGGGTGCGCTTCGAGCTCGACGGCATCGAGGCCATCGCCAAGCTGGTGGCCGAAGGCCTGGGCATCTCCGTGCTGCCGGACTGGGCGGTCATCGGGCCGGCCGACCCGCGCCTGCGGCGCTACCCGCTGCCCGGCCCGGCGCCACAGCGCGAGGTGGGCCTGCTGTGGCTGCGCGGGGCCGTGCGCGCAGCGCTGGCGCAGGAGTTCCATCGGATCGCGCAGGAGCACTTCACGGCCTGAGCGGGGCGAGGCATCCACCACCCGTTGCCAGCCACGCTACCTACCTACCCTACCTGCGCCCCGCACCCAGCCATGCGGCGCCTGCCCCAGGCATCGACATGCCGCATGCCAGTGGGCCGATCCCGCGCACCATGCAGGCCTATGGCCTTGCTCGTTGCTCGTTGCTGTCGTTTCGTGGTCGATGGGGGCTGCTGTTTTTGTGCTGAGGGCGGGGGCCGGGATGTGCGCCCGGCGGCGCAGTAACTTTCTCTTGGCCGCCAAGAGAAAGTCACCAAAGAGAAGGCGGCCCCCAGTCTGCGTCCCCCATCGCCCGGTGGGCGATGGGGGCAACCTGCGATGCTCGGGGCTGGGGTGGACGTCGCTGAACTCGCGCCGTTCCCCCTGCGGGTGAACTCTGCTCAAACAGCAGCGACGAGCCAGATGACGAAGTGCGTGTGTCCTTCGGCACACGCACCCACCCCAGCCCCTGCGCTTCTCGGCGCAGCCAGCAGGGGTGGGGAGCGGGGTCCACACGGCTGCTGCTGCGCAGCTGCGCCTGGGGTCGGTTCGCGCTGCGCGCTGCCAACATGTTGGGCGCGATTGCCCTGCCCAGGCCAAGCGCAGCGAGGCAGTTGGGGCCGAGCGAAGCAATGGCCCGTATGGAGCCCGCGCCCACCCCCTTCTGACCGTGCCGAGAAGCGCAGGGCCTGGGGTGAGCGCGTGCCGAAGGACACGCGCCTCGTCATCTGGCTCGCCGAAGCTGTTTGACCGGAGCTGTCTCGCAGAGGCAGCGCAGGGAGTTCTTCGGCGTCACCCCAGGACCGAGCATCGCAGGCTGCCCCCTCGCCCACCGGGCGAGGGGGACACGGGCAGCGGGGTCGCCTTCTCTTTGGTGACTTTCTCTTGGCGACTCAAGAGAAAGTTACTGCGCCGCCGGGCGCACATCCCGGCTCCCGCACCACACACTGGCACGCCATCACCAAAGCCCCAGCCCGTCGAATGGCCCTCGGCCGCCGGGCCGTCATCAACGAGGCGTAAGACACTGCCCCGCAACCATCGCAGCCCCCACAGCAGTCTCCAAGCTGGCCACATTCGGAAAGACCGACGGCACCGCCGTGTCCTCCAGCAGGCACAGGTAGTTGGCCTTGCGCACCAGCACCACGGGGGTAAAGACTGCGGGATTCAACAGGCCACCCGGAAAGGTCTGGCGTTGGCCCCAGAAGGCCGCCAGGCCCGCGCCGGTCTCGGTGCGTTGCTGCTCGAACCAGAACGTGCCGCTCAGCGGGCCCGCGACCGCGATGCCCACGCCATCGCATTGCGCGTTGCGGTAGTTGACCGAGCCCACGCCGACCGTCAACGGGCCGTTGGCCGGGGTCGTGAAGCTCCATTGCGTGCGCACGCCGCCATCGGCCGAGGGCCGGCACCGGTCCTGCTCCCACGCGCCGTCCGCCAAGGCGGCCAGCGGCGCACAGCGCACCGCCACCGTGTCCACCGCCGCCGCTGCCACGGTGCCGGCGCCATTGCGCACCACGCAGCCCGCGCCGGCGGGGGCCGTCTTCACCGCCACCGCGTACGCGCTGCCATCCGCCAGAGGCCTGGCGAACGTGAAGCCCCCATTGGCAGCCACGGCCACCTCTTCGCCGCCGCTGTGGGCCAGGACCACGGACTGGCCGCTGGCCAGGCCTCCCACGCTGCCACCCAGCGTGTAGCTGGCACGGTCGTCGCCGCCGCCGCCCCCGCAGGCCGCCAGGCCGGTGAGGGCCATCAAGGCCCCGAGGTGCTTGAGCCCTGGGGTTCTTCTTGTGATTGTCGAATGCATGCGATCTTCTCCTGGTGTATGTTGTATTTCGCAATAGGGTCGGGCCTCGGGACCCTCTGCATAAACCTCGCGGATCGGTGGCAGTGCGGATCGGGATGGGCCGCAAGGCGTCTTCTTGCAGCCAATAGCAGGGCTATTGGCAAGAGAAGCAACGCAGCGGACCGCCCGAGTCCGCGCTGCCAACGGCCGCAGGGATTTGTGCAGAGGGTCCCCAGTCAATGATGGCCCAAGGCCTGTTGGACAGGCGGGCCACAAGGCCGCAAAACAGCGGCCATTGACCTTTGCTTACGAAAAACCCAGCCACACCACGCCACGCCAGCGCCGCAGCCCCATCGCGTGCGGGGCAGCCTGGCGGGCGCTGCAGGGGGTGGTGGCGTGGCGGCCCCCACCACCGCCGGCTGCAGTGGCGGCTGCCGGGTGGCAGGTTCAGGACTTGGGGGTTGCCGCAGGCGCTGGCGCAGATGCAGGTGCGGCAGAGGTCTCGGGCACCGCATCGCACACCGGCCCTCCGTTGGCCTTGAATGCGTCCTCGATGGCGCCGATGAAGGCCAGGGCATTGCCGGCATCCTCGACGAACTGCTTCGTGAGCGATGGGTCCACCGTGACATGGCCCTTGTCCCCGGTGATGCGGATGATGCGGCTTTTGGCAGCGATGAAGGCCCTGATCGCGTCACGCTCAGCGGGCTTGGCAATGAAACTGGCCCGCTCGTGGATGAAATTCCCCCGGGCATCCCGCTCCACCTTGGCTCTGGAGAAATCGCGTTCCATCACGACCTCTCCATCGGCCATGAGCGCCACCTTCTGCATGAACAGCCATCCGCTGCGCCGGTTCACTGCCGGCGAGACCAGGAGCGAGGGCGCCTCACACTCCAGCGCAGCGACGTAGATGCCAAGGTAGTTCTGCCCAAGGAGCGTTTCGTTGAGGTGGGTGGATGCGGGCGTCAGGTGGTCGATCTTGCGGAAGGCATCCCGGGCACCAAAGGCAAAGTGGCCGCAGGTGCCACCAGGCCCCTTGTCCCTGCACGCCATGTACTCGGTAATGCCCTCGCTGTTGGTCTTTGCGTCCCGCTCTTCAAAAGCGGAGCGAAACGCCTCCTGCCACTGCACCTTGGTATAGGGCGGCTTGGGCGGTGGCGCGGGCTCCGGGGCCGGCGCGGCAGCAGCCGCTGCAGCCTTCTGCTCTGGGGGCTTTTCGCCACAACCGGCCAACGCCCAGGTGGACCCGATGATGCAGGCCATCACCAGCGCACGGTTCATTCCCCTCTCCATTCCTCTCTCCTTCTTGTGAATCGCCTGTGGCCGGCACCGGGAGCGAAAGACCGCCACCGCAGCGCCGACAGACTTGCTGCAGCCTACTCGGCAGCCTTGCCCGTGCCGCGCGGCTTGCGCGCGCGCGGGGCCGCCGCTTTGGTGGGTGCGGGTGCCGCAGCCTCAGGCTCTGCTGCGGCCGACTGGGCAGCGGGTGCGCCAGCGGCCTTGCGGCTGCTCGGGCTCTTCTTGCGCGGGGCTGCCGGGGCCGCACGGCGGCTGCGCGGCGCAGGGCTGGCGGCATCCACCCCATCGCCCTCCTCCACAGGCTCCGCCACGGTGGCTGGTGGGGCATCGGCGGGCTCTGCGTCGGCTTCAAAGGCAGGCAGCGCGGCCAGATCTTCCGGCTCATCGGGTTGGTAAGAGGGTGCAGGCGCAGGCGCCTGCTGGCGGAAGTAGCGGCTCACCACAGGCTCGGCCTGCGGCGGCGCATCGTCGTGCGCGTCGCCAGCGCCTGGCGCTGCATGGGCATCCGCCGAGAGAAGGTCCTGCTGGCCATCCACCGGCTGCGGCACCCCGCCGCGTGCCGACCCCTCCCCCCTGCCGCGCCCACGGCCGCGGCCACCCCGGCCACCACCGCCCTCGGGGGCATCCGGCAGCGCCGCCACGGCATGGAAATCATGGCGCTGGCTGGTGTTGTTGTTGCTGTTGCTGTTGTTGCTGTTGTTGCTGTTGTTGCTGCCCTGCCGCTCGGCGGGCGCCGCTTCGGCCGGCACCTGGCCACCGGTCGCAACGCCCAGGCCGCGGAACACATAGGCGCCCGAGCGCTCGTCGCGGCCAAACTCCAGCAGCCCCCGTGCCTGCGCCTCTTCGAGCAGGTTGCCGAAGGTGCGGAAGCCGAAATAGCTCTCGCTGAAATCGGGCCGGCGGCGCTTGATCGCCTCCTTGAGCACCGAGGCCCAGATCTTGCCGCTGTCGCCGCGCTCGGAGGTCAGGTCCTCGAAGGTCTCCACCGCCAGCTCCACGCCCTGGGTGCGGCGGGCGTCCTGCTTTTCCTTGCGCTGGCGCTCTTCCTCGGGGCTGCGGCGCGGTGCCGCCGGTGCGGCTGCCGAGCCGCCAGGGCCCGCGCCCTGGCGCCGGGCCAGCGTGCGCTGCTTCTCGCGCACCAGGTCGTCGTAGAAGATGAACTCGTCGCAGTTGGCGATGAGCAGGTCCGAGGTGGACTGCTTCACACCCACGCCGATCACTTGCTTGTTGTTCTCGCGCAGCTTGGAGACCAGGGGCGAAAAGTCCGAATCGCCGCTGATGATGACGAAGGTGTCCACGTGCGACTTGGTGTAGCACAGGTCCAGCGCATCCACCACCAGGCGGATGTCGGCCGAGTTCTTGCCCGACTGGCGCACGTGCGGAATCTCGATCAGCTCGAAGTTCGCCTCGTGCATCGCGGCCTTGAAGCCCTTGTAGCGCTCCCAGTCGCAATAGGCCTTCTTGACCACGATGGAGCCCTTGAGCAGCAGGCGCTCCAGCACCGGCTTGATGTCGAATTTTTCATACTGCGCATCGCGCACGCCCAGGGCGACGTTTTCAAAGTCGCAAAACAGGGCCATGCTGATGCTGTTGTCGGAAGGGGATGCCATGGAAGTGTGTCCGTTCTAGTGCAGGCGTGATCATCACATGGAACGAAGCCCGCCCCCAAAAAAGGCAAAGCCCGCGTGCGCGGGCCCTGCCTGCATCACAGCACCACCAGCTACGGGATCACATACCCCAGCTGGTAGCGCTTGCTCGTGAGCATTTCGCCCAGGGCTTCCGAAGGCGTCACGCCCAGCCCATAGCCGACGAAGAACGCGCTGCCGGCCAGGGCCGTGAGGTCCTGGTCGGTGGCCAGGGCCGTGGTCGTGTTCTGCAGGCTGCTGGTCCATGCGGCGGGAATGCTGAGCGCATTGGCGGCCACGAAGGTGGATCCGTTGTAGGCATAGATCGCACCGCTGGCGGTGATGGCCACGACAAAGGCATTGCCCTTGACGCCGTTGGCCAGGTGGTCGCTGGCGATCTGCACCTTGGCCGTGAGCGTCATGCGCGTGGTGGGCCCGCTGGCAGTCACCGTGCCGGGCTGCGGGGAGTAGCTGGCATCGAACACCACGGGGGCCGGCTTCTGCGACAGCGTCCCGGCCAGCCCCGAGCCCAGTTGCCCGGCGCTGTTGCTGCCCCAGGCCACCAGGGTGCCGTCGGACTTCAGGGCCAGGGTGTGCTGGCTCGCCGCCGCGATCTGGGTGTAGCCGTTGCCCAGGAGCTGGGGGCTGTCCACATCGGCCGGCGAATCCACGCCCAGCTGGCCGTTGGCATTGGAGCCCCAGACCCACACGGAGCCATCGGTCTTCAGCGCCAGCGTGTGGGCAATCCCCTTGGCCACCTGGCTGTAGCCGGTGCCGAGCGAGGCCGGCTGCTCCTCGCCTTTCCACTGCCAGAGCGTTCCATCCGTCTTCACGCCCACGGCGGTGGTGGCGTTCAACGCCACCTGCGCATAGCCGCTGCCCGCCGGGCCGGTGCTGCCGTAGGCGGTGCGCCAGGTGTTGAGGACATTGTTGTTCGACACGTAGCGCAGTGCGCCGCCGTCGAGCACGAACAGCGCGTTGTAGGGGCCTGTGGCCATCTGTTGGTAGCCGGCGGGCAACGCGTCCAGCGAGCCACTGCCCCCGGCGGGCGCGCTGTAGACGAGCTTGGACTCGCCCCAGAACCAGACACTGCCATCGGCCTTGGCGGCGGTGTCGGACGTGAGCAGCTTGTCAAAGCCGCTGCCGATCTGCACCGGCGCGGTTTCGTAGAACTCCCGGTCCTTGAGCACCGCATGGCCCCACATCCACAGGCTGCCATCGGCCTTGAGGGCCACCATGTAGCGGCTGCCCACCTGCACCTGGGTGAAGCCGGTGCCCACCCGGACCGGCTTCTCTGCACTGACGGAAGTGCCGTTGCCCAGTTGCCCGGCCATGTTGTTGCCCCAGGTCCACAGCGTGCCATCGCTCAGGATGGCGGCCGAATTCGATGCGCCGGTGGCGAACTTCACGACCGTTGCCGCGTGGGCCCCGGCCGCTGCCGCAACAAGGGTGCACGCGATACCGGCTTTCACCGCCAGGCCGCGAAGCGAGGCCAACGGCCTGGACGGCAAGCGGCGCTTGGTTGTCAACACTGCCAGGAAAGTCATGGGGATACGCCTTTCAAAAAATGAACAGATACAGCGGACCAAAGGAAAGAAAAAAAAAGAACTCCGTCGCGCAAACGGGCGCAGGCCCCGCGCACAGGGGCCTGAGGGGCCTGCGACGAAGTGGTGCAGCATGCCCCGCCCCGGGCTGCGCGTCCATCCCCCATTTTTCGCAGCGCGGCGCTGCACCTGTCACAAAAAGTTGCTGCGGCGGCCTGTGGGCAAGCACGCGGGGGGCATCCATGGACCATGGGCGATGCGGCGGGTGACCCTGCGAACCGAGGGGAAATTCCCCCTGGCTCTGCCCCCCAACCGACGCTGGCTCAGGTACGCTGCGCCGCTTCAACGCCCCGACGTTGCCTTTTGCAACGGGAACAGGGGCGGACAGCGTTTGCCGAGCGTCATTTCTGGAGTGTTTTCAATGAGGTCCCTGTTTCTGGTATTCCTGGCGGTGTTCAGCACGTTTGCACAGGCTGCAAACTTTTTATCGGTTCACCAGCTCCCCCACAAAATCGCGCGCCCGCCCGCAGCCGGCAGCGTCGCCTACCCGTTTGACACCAAAATCGGCTTCAAGGAGCAGTACGCCCCGACCGGCGTGGCGGGCTGCGCGATCGGTTTCGGCACGGGTGGCTGCGCCTTCCCGGGCGGCGGCTCCCTGTCGCTGCCCGAGTTCACGGGTTCCCAACTGCAAGAGCACAAGGAGTTCAAGATCTTCATTCCCGCAGGCACGCGCTCGCTCCTGCTCTCGGGGTATGCCCCCCTGGCAACCCAATCGGCCTTCGTGCTGCGCTACGGCAAGGAGCCGGTCCGCCTGGCCCCGCTGAGCGATGCCGAGTACCAGGCCGCCAGGACCGGCCAGCACGTCGAGGCCTTGTTCTCGCGCCTGGTCAAGGAAGGTGCCGAGCAGCTCGTCGTGCACGATGGCAGCGGCAGCCTGCGCTTCATGGGCGGCCAGCTCGATGCCAACCGCGGCAGCACCGACCAGGGCCAGTGGCTCTACGTGCGCCAGTTGAGCGGCGCCCCGCTCATGACCTACCAGGGCGCCATCGACGTCGACATGCCCAAGTACGCCGCCGGCTATGCCGCGATCACCTGGAACAGCCGCAGCGCCCCCGATCCCGTCGACCCCGTCAGCGGTGACGGCCCTGCCGCCCCGCCGCCGGTGGCAACGACCACAGCAACAACCACCACAACCCCCACCGCCACCGCAACCCGGGCCCCCACAGCCATCATGTCCGCCGCCGGCTTGCCCGTGCTGCTGGGCCACCACGATGCAGCGGCCTGCAGTGCAAGCCCGCAGGCGGGTGGCGGCGCGAATTCCTGCCAGGCGGCTGTTCTTCAGGCGGGCAACTAACTGGCCCGGGCCAAGAAACTGTTTGCGATTTCGCAGGGGATCGTCACCGGCCTAAGGCGCCGCAGGAGGGCTGGTTTCGCTGTTCTCTGGCGCCGCTTGTCCCGCGGCAGGCTTTGCGGGCACATGCCGGCGGATGAGCGCATGCGCCTCTGGCTGCAAGGCGGCCTTCGGCAGAAGCACGCACTGCCCCGGCTCGATGAACAGGTAGTGCATGGTGCTGCTCTCCTGCCGTGCCATGAACGCCGACCATTCCCACTGCATGCACCCTCCCTTGACCTGCTGCAGCACGCCGGCCTCCGACAACTCCACGCTCTGGGGAGAAAGAAACCAGCCACCATCGGCAATCGCACGCTGTGCCAGCAAAGGCGCACAAGCTGCCGCGAGCACAAAGGCCAGCACGGCGCCGAAGGCGCCACAGGCGATGTAACGCGGCACCAACGAGGGCGAGTCGAACACCTTGAACATGCTGAACAGCACGGTGGCAATCACCAGCCACACCAGCAGCCTGGCAGCCATCAGCCGCAGGCCCCCGAGCTTGCGCCCCCCTCGGACCGGCCCCTTTCCAAGGGCAGCGGCGCGCTGCTGCAACGCGGCAAAATCGGCGCGGGTCAGGGTGAAGGGTACAGGTGCCATGGGAATTCAACGAAAGGGCGATGCTGCAGAAATGTAGCGTGCCCCAGCCCATCCAAAAGCCCCACGCTTGTGCCAGGCGATCAGACACGCGATGGGGGCGGCGCTGGAAAAATTGGACAGCCCGCCAGGCAAGCTCCAGTGTCTCGGCGATGCGCGACGCCGGCAGACCCGCTGCGGGGACTGTTGCCTTTGACAAGTACCTGCGCAGCACGATGGACGAGGGGTATCCGGTGCCCAGACCCACCCTCTGCTTGCGCTTGCCATCGCGCTCCTCCCCCACCACACCGGGCCTGGTGCCATCCATCACACGGCCTCGGCATTGGTTTGAGGGCATTCCAGGTAGCCGCTCATGCCCGCATGGGGTCAGAACGCCCTGGCCAATTCCAGGCCGCTGAACTTCTGCGACGACATCGCCTTGGCCACCGGCGCTGCACAGAGAAACATGGGGCGCACTCCCAGGATCGACTCGGACCAGACTGCGGGCGAAAAAATGGCCCGTTCATCCGGCGGCTTCTCGATGCTCTCGCACAGGGGCCCGACCGTGGTCTCCCGCCACCTTGCGCACAGAACACAGCGCTCGCCATGGGTCACCATGCCCGCCGTCGGCTCGTCCACGCTTGCACGAGCGGTTGGCAGCACGACGAAGTAGCCCTGTGGCGAATCCAAAGGAAGATACATGAGACCGGTAATGCCCGCGGCCTCGAGCCCATCGATGAATCGCTGGTTGCACAGCTTGAAGTCGTCCGAAGTGGAGACGACATGCCTGCCCGAGCTGAACTTCATCTGCGGCACCCCGGCCTGCGCCAGCGCATGCAGCTCATCGACTTTTCCACACCTCGGACAGACGAATGGCCTGTACTGCTGGCGCACCACGCGCCTGCCACGAGGGTCGTCCTCGGAGAACAGGGCGCAGCTCAACTGAGGATCTCTGGCGATGAGTTCGTAATAGACCATTTGCGATTGTCTTCACAGGGAATGGACGGGGACTGTGCGGCGATCCCATCGGATTGCTGCATCGATCAACATGGCTGCAGGCACCAGGCGACCAGGCAGCGCAGCCCCCCTGTCGGAATGGCGGCAAGCTGTGGATTGCCTCACGTAGATGGAGGAGCCTCTTGAGCCCACTTGCTTGCCTCGAGCCGATGGCTTGCACCATCCGCGATGACGAACCGGGCCAGGCAGGATTTGCAGCGATGGATGCTGAAGGCTTCCTCCGCATGCAGACGGCCGTAGCGAAGGAACTGCGACCTCCGGCTGTGACAGACAGGGCAGCGCTTGAACTGGAAGCCGGACCAGAAAGTGATCGCGATGGTGGCACAGAAGCCCAGCGCGAGCAGAGCGGCTGCAGCCAGTGTCCAGAGGAGCCATTGCATGGAAAGCATCGCAAACCACTGCGCACTAGGTGCGGCGTACCTGGACATCAACGGCCCCGGCCCTGGCACGGGCGATCGCATCTCGTCTGGCTTCGCCCAGCATGCGCCGGATCGCCTTGGCTGCTTCGGCTGCCGGCCGTGCGACCTGGCCATGGCCGTCCTCGGCCAGGCGGCTGGCCAGGGCTTCGTATGCAGGACGGGCGTGGCGCCTGAGGAACAGGGCCGCGTACTCGCGGATGTAGAAATCGGTGTCCGAGGCGAGCGCTTGCAGCACAGGCAGGTTGTCAGGATTGAGCTGGGGCAGCAGCAGCTCCACCGTGGCGGCTGCGTCGGCGTACGCCTCCTGGTCCGCGCGGGGCGCCATTGCGCCCAGCAGGCGCGCCACGACTTCGGCCTGCCGCGCCGAAGGCGCAATGGTGGCCGGCGCCAGGTCTTCGATGTGCGTGCCGTCTGCCAATGCCGCCCGCAGGGCCGATGCAAAGGCGGCAAGGCTCGGGTAGCGCAGTGACTGCCCGTCCACGCGATTGAACTGCAGCACCATGCCGGCCGCAGGGCCGCGCACCACGTAGCAGTGCGGCATGGAGTTGTTGGCGTCGTCCAACGCGACCAGGCCCAGGGCTTCGCCCCACGCCGTGCCGCGCACGGCCCGCGAGTATTCACGGCAGGCGTCGCGGCCCAGCACCGCAATGCCCAGCGGTTGGGACTGCAGGCTGGCCGCCTGGTCCAGAAACGCCAACAGCTCCGCTGGCGCATCGGCCAGCGGGTCATCCAGGTTCGTTGGGGCCATGGGCTGCATCTCCTCCTCCTGGGCGCAATCTACCTCAGCCCGCGCGCGCCACCAAGATGCCCCTGGGGCAGAAGCTGGCCTGGGAGCCATGGCGGCGCCGTCCTACCCACGGCGGCGCGCCAGCACGTAGACTGCCCGAACGCCACACCACGCCCCGCCATGAACACCCCACCTCCCCGCCGAGCCCCGCAACGCGACCTGACCCAGGGCCCCATCGCCCGCACGCTGATCGCCTTTGCGCTGCCGGTGCTGGGCTCCAACGTGCTGCAGTCGCTCAACGGCTCGGTCAACGCGATCTGGATCGGCAACCTGCTGGGGGAGGAGGCGCTCACGGCCACCTCCAACGCCAACCTGGTGCTCTTTTTGCTGCTGGGTGCGGTGTTCGGCGTGTCCATGGCGGCCACCATCCTCATCGGGCAGGCCTATGGCGCGCGCGACATCGAGCGCGCCAAGTGCGTGGTGGGCACGGGCGCCACGTTCTTCCTGGCCGTATCGGCGCTGATCGCGGCGGCGGGTTGGGTCTGGACGCCCGAGATCCTGGGCCTGCTCAAGACGCCCGAGGCCGCCCTGCCTTCGGCGGTCGCCTACCTGCGCGTGATCTTCGTGGCCGTGCCGATCATGAACTCGTTCGCCTTCGCCATGGCCGTGCTGCGCGGCTCGGGCGACTCGCGCACGCCGTTCTGGTTCATGGCCCTGTCGGTAGCGATCGACGTGGCGCTCAACCCGCTGCTGATCCGCGGCGCGGGGCCGCTGCCGGCCATGGGCATCGCGGGCTCGGCCCTGGCCACGCTGCTGGCGCAGGGCATCAGCTTTGCCGGCCTGCTGGTGCTGCTGGCGCGGCGCCAGCACCCGCTGCTGCCGGGCCGGCACGAGCTTGCGCACTTTCGGCCCCGGCCGCAGCTGTTGCGCACCATCGTGGTCAAGGGCGTGCCCATGGGGCTGCAGATGATCGTGATCTCGTCGGCGGCCCTCGTCATGATGGGCCTGGTCAACGGCTACGGCGTGCACACCGCGGCGGCCTATGGCGTGGCCGCGCAGCTGTGGACCTATGTGCAGATGCCGGCCCTGGCCACAGGGGCGGCCGTGTCATCCATGGCCGCGCAGAACGTGGGCGCGGGCCGCTGGGACCGGGTGGAGCAGATCGCGCGCGTGGGCGTGCTGTTCAACCTGCTGCTCACGGGTGCGCTGGTGCTGGCGCTCTACGCGGCCGACCGCGCCGCGCTGGGCCTGTTCCTGCCGGGCGACAGCGGCGCCGTGGCCGTGGCGGTGCACATCAACAATGTGGCGGCCTGGTCCTTCGTGCTGTTCGGCGTGACCATCGTGCTCTTCGGCGTGGTGCGGGCCACGGGCGCGGTGCTGCCGCCGCTCATCATCTTGTTCATCTCCATGCTGCTGGTGCGTGTGCCGTTCGCCAGCGCACTGCAGGGCACCTGGGGCGCCGAGGCGATCTGGTGGAGCTTTCCGCTGGGCTCCATCACCTCGGTGCTGCTGGCGGTGCTGTACTACCGCTACGGCGGCTGGCGCAAGGCCTCGCTGGCAGCGCGCAAGGAGCCACCGGAAGAACCCGCCACCGGCACCGCGGCCGACACCGGCGTGGCCGTGCCGGCCATGGACCGTGAGGCGAACTACGACGGGCCGGCCGCTGTGGCCACCAAACCCTAGAGCTCAGAACCTGTTCAAGATCTTTTTGCAGCCGCTACAAAAGATTTTGAACAGGTTCTCAGAGCCCGCCCAGGCAGGCCTTCAGCGCCTGCGCATGCTCTGCCTTGCCCTCGGCGGGCGTCCTGTCCACCACCGGCAGGCCGGGGCGGTCGTGTTCGCCCGTGACCAGCACGGCAGACACCCCGCGGAACACCCAGCGCCGGCCCTGCCAGGCAAAGTCCAACGTCTCGACGATGCGCGTGCCGAACTCGGCCTCATCGGCCTGCGCCTGCGCATCCGCAGGCGGCTCCTTGAGCACCAGGGCGTAGCGCAAACTCACCCGGCCCACGTAGGGCCGCACCGGGTGCGAGGTCATCAGCAGGTCGTGCGCCATGCCCGCCAGCGCGTAGGTGGCGGGCTTGTCGTCCCCCTCCAGCAGCATCACCCGCCGCAGCGGCCGCAAGGGCTGTGTGTAGATGAACCGGCAGCGCGCCACGATGCGCTCGAACCCGGCGTTCACCACGGGGTCGATCCAGGGCCGCAACGGCTCGGCCGGCACGCCCCCGTCGGCAGCGTACGCGCCGCCGGTCACCATGGCCAGCGCCAGCAGGACGGCATGGCTGCGCACGGCATCAGCCTTCGATGCCGACAAAGCCGGCATCCGGGTAGCGCGCGCCGGCCACCTTGGCGGGGTAGAACAAGCGGTCCAGCTCGGCCACCTCGTCGGGGCTGAGTGCCACCTCGGCCGCATGGGCATTGCTCTCCAGCCAGGTGATGCGCCGCGTGCCCGGAATCGGCAGCACATGCGGCTGCCTGGCCAGCAGCCACGCCAGCGCCACCTGCGAGCTGGCCAGCCCGCGCGCGGCGGCAAACGCATCGAGCGACTGCACCAGCTGCCGGTTGGCGGCCTCGGCATCGCCCACAAAGCGCGGGTTGTTCTTGCGAAAATCGTTGTCCGCCAACGCCTTCACATCCACCGTGCCGGTGAGGAAGGCGCGGCCCAGCGGGCTGTAGGCCACGAATGCGGTCCCCAGTTCCGCGCACAGCGCCAGCATGCCGTCCTCGGGCCCGCGGCTCCACAGCGAATACTCGCTCTGCAGGGCTGCAATGGGGTGCACGGCATGGGCGCGGCGCAGGCTGTCGGCCGATACTTCCGACAGGCCGATGGCGGCCACCTTGCCGGCCGCGACCAGCCCGGCCATGGCGCCCACCACATCCTCGATGGGCACATCGGGGTTGCGCCGGTGGCAGTAGTACAGGTCGATGCGTTCCACGCCCAAGCGCTTGAGCGATGCCTCGCACGCGGCGCGGATGTAGGCCGGCGAGTTGTCGATGCGCCGCTCGTACTGCCCGGCCTGGCGCACGATGCCGAACTTGGTCGCAATCTGCATGCGCTGGCGCGCAGCAGGCCCCGCACCGGCGATGAAGCGGCCCAGCAGCAATTCGTTGTGCCCCAGGCCATAGGTGTCAGCGGTGTCGAAGTGCGTCACGCCGATCTCCAGCGCCCGCGCCAGGGTGCGCAGCGAGCTGTCGTCGTCGCTCGCGCCGTAGAACTCGCTCATGCCCATGCAGCCCAGGCCGATGGCAGAGGTCAGGGGCCCATGGGCTCCCAGTTGGCGTTGTTGCATTGGAATGGCTCCCCTTGGTGTGGATGCCGCAGCCCCGGGCCCCAGCGGCAACGCATGGTAGCGGGCCGCGCAGATTCGTGCAGCGCGCCACCTGCGCGCCCTTACCGGTTGCGCCGGACCATCGCCACGATGGTCTCGAACAGCTCGGCCTGCGCCGCCTCTGCGCTGATGTCACCGCCCACCGCGGCGTCCGACAGCGCATCGGCCGCGCCCAGCACGGCCCACATGCCGGCGCGGGCAACGCCCTTGTCCCCCGCGAACGGGGCCAGGATGGCCAGGCACTTGGCGATGAAGACCTCCTGGTACTGGCGCTTGACGGCCGCCATCTCGGGCGAGCCCTGCAGCGCGGCCAGCACCTGCGGTATCTCGCGCCCCTGGGTCAGCACGCACTGCACATAGGCCGCGGCAATGGCGCCAGCCTTGTCCTTGAGCGTGGGGCGTGCGGCGGCGATGGCGGCGTCCACCACCGCCGTCTGGCGCACATCGAAATCCTGGTACAGCGCGGCCAGCAGCCCCTCGCGCGTGCCGAAGTGGTCGTACACCACGGGCTTGGTCACGCCCGCCTCCTCGGCCAGGCGCCCGAGCGTGAGGGCATCGGCGCCCTCGGCGCGCAGCAGCGTCCACCCCACATCGAGCAACTGGCGCGCGCGCTCGTGCCGCGCCATGCGGCGGCGGGGCGCGGGCTGTGGTGGCGGGGCGGCAAGTAGCGTGCGGGGCATGGCCTTGGAAGTGTCTACGGCGAGGACGGGGCAAACAGGCTGCGGCCCAGCGCGCGTGCAGCGCCGAGATGCGACGCCACGACGTCCTGCGTGGACGACTGTAGCAGCAGCCTGGAGCTAGCCACCTGCGCACCGCAGTAGCCGAAGATGCCGTGGTCGATCTGCGTCTTCATGGCGCCCAGGTAGCCATGCCGCTCGTAGGTGCCGCCATCGGCCCCGCCCATGCCCAGCAGGTGTACCTGCAGGTGGCCGAGCTTCTTCGCCAGCTTGCCGTCGGCCCCTTCTTCGTAGGCATAGCCCTGGGTGAACACCCGGTCGATCCAGCCCTTGAGCAAGGCCGGGAAGGACCACCAGTACACGGGGTACACCAGCACCAGGGCATTGGCCCGGTCCAGCCGCGCATGCTCGGCCGCCACGTCGGCGGGCGCCGGGGCCTGCTTGAGGTGCAGCGCCAGGTCGGCCCCGGTGAAGCGCGGATCGAACCCCTCGGCCGCCAGGTCGGCGATCTCCGTGGTGTGCAGGCCCGCCAGGCCGGCCTGGGCTGCGCCCTGCGCCACCTGGGCGGCCACGGCATGGGTCAGGGAATCGCGGTCAGGGTGCGCAACGACGATGAGTGCGTGCATGGGAAAAACTCCACTGTGAATGCTATATACCCATGGTAACTTACCATTGGTATATCAAAAATCCAGCGGAATTTCGCCCCAGCGCCGCCTGGGGTATCGCAAGGGGCGGCAGCAGATCAGCCGCAGTGCTCCAGCTCCAGGATCGCAAAGCCGATGGATGCGATTTCCTGCTCGACAGCAGGGCTGGCAGATTGCATATGGCAAAAGCTGCACTTCTCGGCCTTGAGGTCGCTGGCCGCCAAGCCTTTTGCCGCCAGGTAGCGCCGTCCGTACTGCAGCACCTGCTCATGGTCGCCGACGGTGGCGGGAACGAGGATGTCGAAATGCATGCGCAGCCCGTCGGGGCGCTGTACATAGGTGTCGTAAACGGAGATCTGCATGGTGCGATGGTGTGCGTGTTCAGAGAACGCCAGTGTCTCCAGCCAGCCGCCACCCGGGTGCGCAAACCGTCCACAACAGATGCCCAATCGTCCACCGCAGCGATGCCGGGCAAGATGTGTAACCGACGTGTCCGTTCGCCACAAACGCCGCCCGAACGGCCGTTTGCGCCCGCACCGCTGCTACATTGCGCCGAGGAGACCCCCCCATCCATGCGCAGCAAGCCCGCAGCCGCCACCCAGGCCATCGCCAGCCCCCATGCCCCCGCCCCCACCGTCGTGACCAGCTACCTGCGCCACCCCGCCGTGCAGATCGCCTGCCTCATGGTCTTCGCCCTGGCGCACCCAGCCATCTTCGACGACCGCCAGCCGGTGCTGGCCTGGGTGTCGGCCTGGGCCCTCCCCATGGCGTTTGCGCTGTCCGCCTGCGCGCTGCACGCCGCCCTGCGGCAAGGGCGCTCGCCCGCCGCGTGGCCCGGGCGCTTCGCCGCCGTGGCCTGGGTGATGATGGTGCTGTCCATGGCCGCGCCGTGGACGCAGCAGTGGGGGCAGCGGCTGCAGGGCGCGTAGCCTTTGAAGCCGCCCCGCTGCCTGCCATAAGCTCGGCCTGAACCGCCCCGTCGGGCGGCACAGACATGCAGCGATGACAAGCCCCAGGCACACCGTGGTGGACCGCGAACTGTTCACCCAGGCCCTGCGCCACATGGGCGAAGAAGACCTGCTCTACCTCAACCGCATGGTGATCGAACGCCTGAACCTGCTGGCCCAGGCCAAGAGCACCGTGGCGCTGGCCCAGTTTGCCGAAGGTGACCGGGTCCAGTTCACCACCACCGATGGCAGCACCAGGCAGGGCATCGTGCAGCGCCTGAACAAGAAGACCGCCAGCGTGCGCACCGACGAAGGCCAGGGCTGGAAGGTTTCGCCGGGCTTGCTGCGCAAGGTGGGGGCTGGGTGAGCCTCTTGGTCAGGCGGTTATAGACGTGCGGGCGCTGGCGCACCTGCCCATGGTGATCGCCACCGCCCCCTGGTCTTGGTCGGCGTGGTGCCGCTTGATGCGCAGCCCAGTTGTCTTCGGTCGCCCCGCGCAGTCCGCCATGTTCATGACATCGACATGTATTCTGAATGTGTCGATTTTCTGTTCAAAAATCGACACATCCACTCCACGCGTCGATTCGTTCGTCATTTCGCTCTCTCCGCACAATTCGCGCCCCAGGGATCAGGCGCGCCCCCTTTGGGCGGACCCCCGCGCGAAACTGGCATGCGCATAGAAAATCGCGCTTTCTATGCATGTGAAGCGCCACCTGCATCGAAACAGGCGTTTTGTATGCAAGAGCAGAGAATCACCAGAGAGCAGTGGCCCACAGGTGCCGCGACCGGAGAGGCGATCAAGGAGCTGTCGGCACCAGTCCTGGGGGGGTGGGTGCGGGCCGCCCTACAACCCAATCTTCGCCTCATTGAAGCACTGCACCTCGCCGCGCTCATGCTGGCGGCCCACGGCGCTGGCCATGTCTTGCGGCAGTTCACAGCCTGCGCCCTGCCCCAGCTTCTGGCAGTGCTCGGCCCGGGCGGCCCGGGTGCCTGAGCCCACGGCGCCCAGGCAGCGCGCGTAGTTGACGGTGCGGTCCACATCCCGGGCGTGGACCTCGGCGAGCTGGTGGGCTTCCAGGGCCTGCTGGTCGGCCTGCTCGCCCGGGAGGACCACGGCATGGCGGTAGAGCGCGCCGCCCCCGGCCGCCAACAACAGGCAGCCCAGCGCCAGTGCTGTGCCGACGATGATCATCCGGTTCACGTCCATCACCCCCTGGGGAGGTTCACCCTCCCCTTGTGAAATGAACTCTAGCACCCGGCCCGCACCAGCGCCATGACCCGAAAAGGTGGCTGCAGGGGCCCGCAAAAGACAAAACCCGCCAGCGCTTCACAGCACTGGCGGGTTTGTTTTTTTTAATCTGGGGTGGCTGATGGGGCTCGAACCCACGACAACAGGAATCACAATCCTGGACTCTACCAACTGAGCTACAGCCACCGTTTGAGATTCAAATTATAACCCGGGTTTTTACCCCGGGTGCCAAATTCTTCAATTTTCTGTCTGGGTGATGGTGAACTCCGAGGGACGGGGCACCTTCATCTCGACCTTGAAGCGCTCCTTGAGCATTTCGTAATAGGCCACGCCCTCGGCCGTGCTCCACCACTGCATGAGCTGCATGCGCTCCTGCTGGGCGCGCTGCGCCTCGGGCTTGTCACGCGGCACGATGCGGTTGACCTTGACCACCGCAAAGCCCTGGCCTGCGCCCAGGTCCACGCTGGTCCAGGCGGGCAGCTTCTCGGCGTTGGCGCGCAGGGCGGCGTCGATCAGGGGGCGCGGGTAGTTCATGGGCGTGTCGCGGGCGATCACGGCGGGGGCTGTCAGGCCGCTGGCCGTGTCAGGCTTGGCGGTGTACTCGGCCAGCTTGGCCTCGCCTTCCTTGCGGGCCAACTCGGCGGCCTTCTCGGCCACGTACAGCGTGCGCACCTTGTCGCGCACCTTGTCCAGCGGCAGGGTCTCGGCCGGGGTGTACGAGGTAATGCGGCCCGATGCCATCTGGCTGGGGCCCACTTCCACGGCTTCGGTGTTGCGCTTGTTCTGCACCGAATCCGACGAGAACAATGCTTCGAGGAACTTGGCGTTGGCAAACGCGCCGGTGGCGCCGGGCACGGGGGTGCGGGTCACGCCATTGGCGGTCTGCACCTTGAGCTTGAGCTTCTCGGCCACGGGGGCCAGGCTGTCGGCCTGCTCGTACACGCCGTTGGCGAACGATTCGGCGACTTCGGCGTACTTGCGCTGGGCCTGTTGGGCCTTGAGGTCCTTTTCGATGGCGGGGCGCATTTCTTCGAACGGCGGCACGCGCGAGGGCTTGATGTCGGTGACCTGGATGACGTGGTAGCCGAAGTCGGACTCGACCACATCGCTGATCTCACCCTTCTTGAGGCCGAACGCCGCATCTTCGAAGGGCTTGACCATGGCACCGCGGCCAAAGAAGTTCAGGTCGCCGCCCAGCGCTGCCGAGCCCGTGTCCTGCGAGTTCTTCTTGGCCACGTCGGCAAACGTGGCGGGTGCCTTGCGCACCTGGGCCAGCAGTTCGGTGGCACGCTCCCTGGCCTTCTCACGCTCGGCGGCGGGCATGTCCTTGCCACCCTTGATCAGGATGTGGCTGGCGCGGCGCTCTTCCTTGGTGCCCAGGGTCGCGGCGTTTTCCTTGTAGTAGGTGCGCAGGTCGTCTTCGTTCAGCGTGATGCTGTCGCGCACGGTGTCCAGGCTCAGCACCAGATACTCGACGTTGGCCGATTCGAGCTGCTTGAATTGGTTGGGGTGGGCCTTGTAATAGGCTTCCAGATCCGCATCGGTGGGTGTGACCTTGGCAGCGAAGTCGGCGGCGTTAAAGCGGGCGACCTGGATCTCGCGGCGCTGGTAGAGCGCGTCGAGCGACTGGCCAACCTGTGCATCGGTCACGAAGGCCGAGCCGACCACACCGCCCAGGATCTGGTTGACCGACAGGTCGTTGCGCACGCGTGCCTCGAAACCGGCGGGCGTGAGGCCCTGGCTGGCGACGAGGGTGCGGTAGCCTTCGGTGTCCATGGTGCCGTCGGGGCGCTTGAGCGCGGCGATCTGCGGGATCTCGGCCAGGCTGCGCGCCAGGCGGGCATCGCTGGTGATCATGTGCATCTTCTGGGCGGCAGCGGCCAGCACGCGCTCGCGCACCATGCGCTCGAGCGTGGCATAGCGGGCGCCGGCCGAATCGAGCATCTTCGGGTCCATGGTGGGCTGCTGCGCGCGGATGCGGTCGCTCTCGGCGCGGTGCGCGTTGTCCCATTCGGTTTGCGTGATCTTGTTGCCATCCACACGGGCAACCACGGTGCTCTTTTCAGAGAAGTAGTTGCTGTCGATGCCTACCAGCACAAACGAGGGAATGACCAGCAAGAACAACAAGAGCATCATGATCTTGGAGTGCTTGCGGATGGATTCAAACATGATCGAACTTTCAGTGACAAAAAACAAAAAGGCGAACTTGCGTTCGCCTTCGTGTTCGGTGGTGGTGGGTCCTGACGGTCTCGAACCGCCGACCTACTCCGTGTAAAGGAGCCGCTCTACCAACTGAGCTAAGGACCCCGCCTCAACAACAAACGTGTCTTCAGTTCAAGGCGTCTTTCAGAGCCTTGCCTGGACGAAACTTCGGCACTTTAGCAGCTTTGATCTTGATCGTATCGCCCGTACGGGGATTACGGCCCGTGCGCGCTGCACGCTTGCCCACGGCAAAGGTGCCAAAACCGACGAGCGAAACGGTACCACCCTTTTTCAGGGTCTTCTTGACGGCCTCGATCGTGGATTCCAGGGCACGCGCTGCAGCGGCCTTGGAGATGTCGGCGTTGTTAGCGATGTGCTCGATCAGTTCGGTTTTGTTCACAAGAAGCCTCTCGGGAAAAGCGTTGATGAATGAAGTGTGTCTTGGGTCTATCTGGTCTTCACACGTCAGAAGGCTCAACCGAGAGAGGCTGGATGTCTGCAGACGGGGGAATGACTGGCGTACACAGCAGGGGCTGCTGCATCAGATTAAAGCCATCGACTTTCAAGGTGTCAATACAACACGCCGTATTGCAACAGCGTTGGGATGAATTCTAGTCGTATTTCACACCCTGCCCGGGCTTGCGGCGCGCTTTTGTCTCAAACGCGCCGTATGCGCGCGATTCCCGATTGACAGCCGCGGCCCCTGTGATCAGGGCCCGATCTGTGCCCCGAAAAGGGGCATGCACCACACGCGCAGGCATGCCGATTTGCGATTTCGGATAGACGAAAAACTCACTTCACACGGGCTCGGATTTCGGGCAATGCCTTTTGCAGGTAGTACACCATGGACCACACGGTGAGCACCGCCGAGGCCCAGATCAGCCAGGTGCCCCACACGCCCGTATCGATCACCCCGAGGATGCGCCCGTCGTACAGCAGGAAGGGGATGGCCACCATCTGCACCGTGGTCTTGACCTTGCCGATCATGTGCACGGCCACGCTCTTGCTGGCCCCGATCTGGGCCATCCACTCGCGCAGGGCCGAGATCGCGATCTCGCGCCCGATGATGATCAGCGCCACGAACACGTCGGCGCGCTGCAGGTGCACCAGCACCAGAAGCGACGCGCACACCAGGAACTTGTCGGCCACCGGGTCGAGGAAGGCGCCGAAGGACGAGGTCTGGTTGAGCTTGCGCGCCAGGTAGCCGTCGAGCCAGTCGGTGGCGGCGAACACCACGAACATCACCGTGGCGATCAGGTTGCGCATGGCCGGGTCGAGCGGCGCATAGAACACCCCCACGATCAAAGGTATCGCGACAATGCGCGTCCACGTCATCAGGGTGGGGATGGTCCAGAACATATGAGCGCGATTGTGCATCACTGGTGATATCCCCCCGCCCCGAAATGATGCGCGCGCGAAAAGCCGCCCGGCACCCGCGCCTTCAGCGCAGCGCGCGGTAGATCTCTTCCGCCAGCTCGTGCGAGATGCCGTCCACCGTCGCCAGGTCTTCCACGCTCGCGCTGGCCACGCCGCGCACGCCGCCAAAGCGCTGCAGCAGGCGGGCGCGCTTCTTGGGGCCCACGCCGGGGATCTCTTCGAGCTGGCCACCGCCCACGCGCACCTTGGCGCGCGCGGCGCGCATGCCGGTGATGGCGAAGCGGTGGGCCTCGTCGCGGATCTGCGCCACCAGCATCAGCGCGGCCGAGTCCTTGCCCAGGTAGACCTTCTCGCGGCCATCGGCAAACACCAGTTCCTCAAGACCGACCTTGCGGCCCTCGCCCTTTTCCACGCCGACGATGCGGGTCAGATCCAGCCCCAGCGCGGTGAACACCTCGCGCGCCACGCCCACCTGGCCCTTGCCGCCGTCGATGAGCACCAGGTCGGGCAGGCGCGCCACGCCTTTGGGCTTGACCGCCCCCTCGGCGTTGCCGGTATCCGGCGGCGGCGCGGCCGCAAAGTCGATGCCACCGGCCTCGCGCGCGGCCTCCACCACCTTGCTGTAGCGGCGCGTGAGCACCTGGCGCATGGCGGCGTAGTCGTCGCCGCCGGTGATGCCCTCGATCTTGTAGCGGCGGTACTCGCTGCTCTGCATCTTGTGGTGGTGGAACACCACGCACGAGGCCTGGGTCGATTCGCCCGCCGTGTGCGAGATGTCGAAGCACTCGATGGTCAACTGGTCCAGGTCTTCGGGCGGCAGGTCCAGCGCCTCGGCCAGCGCGCGGGTGCGCGCCTGCTGCGAGCCCTCTTCGGCCAGCAGGCGGGCCAACTGCAGGTCGGCGTTCTTTTGCGCCATGTCCAGCCAGGCACGGCGCTGCTCGCGCGGCTGGTGGATGGCATTCACGCGCACGCCGGTCTGCTCCGACAGGGCCTCCATCAGCGCCTTGTCCACCGGTTCGCTGCACACCAGCACCGGCGGCACGGGCACCCCGATGTAGTGCTGGGCGATGAAGGCTTCGAGCACCAGCGCCTCGACGCGGCGCGTGCGTACAGCAGGGGCAATGCCGCCCTCGCCGGCCCCGGCGTCTTCTTCCTCCGCATGGATGGCCGCGGCGTCCTCCACATGCACCGGAAAGTACGGCCGGTCGCCCAGGTGCCGCCCGCCGCGCACCATGGCCAGGTTCACGCAGGCACGCCCGCCCTGCACGCGCACGGCCAGAATGTCCACGTCCTTGTCGTCCGTGGTCTCGATGGACTGCTGGTGCAACACGCGCGACAGCGCCTGCATCTGGTTGCGCACGTCGGCCGCCTGCTCGAACTCGAGCTTGTCCGAGTGCGCCATCATGCGCACCTCCATGGCGCGCAGCACCTCCTGCGTCTCGCCGCGCAGCAGCGCCTCGGCATGCTGCACGTCGGCCGCATAGGCCTCGGGCGAGACCAGGTCCACGCAGGGGCCCGAGCAGCGCTTGATCTGGAACAGCAGGCAGGGCCGCGTGCGGTTGGCAAACACCGTGTCCTCGCAGGTGCGCAGGCGAAACACTTTTTGCAGCAGCTGGATCGACTCCTTCACCGCCCAGGCGCTCGGGTACGGCCCGAAGTAGCGGTGCTTCTTGTCCACCGACCCCCGGTAATAGGCCATGCGCGGAAACACCTGCGAGGGCGAGCCCTGCCCCACCGCCGTGCCCGGCGCCCCGGTGATCTTGAGGTAGGGGTAGCTCTTGTCGTCGCGGAACAGGATGTTGAACTTGGGGTTCTGCGTCTTGATCAGGTTGTTTTCAAGCAGCAGCGCCTCGGCCTCGGAGCGCACCACCGTGGTCTCCATGCGCGCGATCTTGCTGACCATGTGGCCGATGCGCGTGCCGCCATGGTTCTTGGTGAAATAGCTCGACACCCGGCGCTTGAGGTGCCGCGCCTTGCCCACGTAGAGCAGCGCGCCCTGCGCGTCAAAATAGCGGTACACGCCCGGCAGCGGCGGCAGCGCGGCCACCTGGGCCAGCAGTTCTTCGGAATGGACTCGCAGTGCTTCTTCGTCTTCGGACATGGGGGCTATTGTCATGGCAATGCGGAGCACTTGCCCGGCACAGCGCATCGCCACGTCGGGTGCCCCGGCACGGGGGGGCCCGGGCCGCCCCCGCCGCCCTGCGCATAGCCATATGCGGTTTTCATGCTTGGCGGCAGGCCGCGCGGTGCTACCTTGGCGGCCAGTTTCCACACGAACGCCCGCGCGCCCATGACCTACACCCCCACCTACCTGCACGCCCGCTACGGCGCCCAGGCGGCCGCCTGGCCCGTGCCCCGCCACCCCGTGGTCGAGCACATCCTGTCGCACCGCTCGGTGCGCAACTTCCTGCCCGACGCGCTGCCGCCCGACACCGTGCAGACGCTGGTCGCAGCCGCCCAGTCCGCCCCCAGCTCATCGAACCTGCAGACCTGGAGCGTGGTCGCCGTGCACAGCCAGGACAGCCGCAACCGCCTGGCCGAGCTGGCGGGCAACCAGGGCCACATCCGCACCGCGCCGCTCATCCTGGTGTGGCTGGCCGACCTGTCTCGCATCGCCCGCATCGCGCAGTACAAGGACCAGCCCGCCGACGGCCTGCCCTACCTCGATACCTACCTCATGGCCGTGATCGACGCCGCCCTGGCCGCGCAGAACGCCGTGGTCGCTGCCGAGGCCCTGGGCCTGGGTACCGTCTACATCGGCGCCCTGCGCAACCAGCCCGAGGCCGTGGCCCAAGTGGTGGGCACGCCCGCAGGCGTGTTCCCCGTGTTCGGCCTGGTGGTGGGCCACCCCGACCCGGCCCGCCCCGCCGCCATCAAGCCCCGCCTGCCCCAAGCCAGCGTGCTGCACCACGAGCGCTACACCGCCCCCGCCAGCCTGGCCGCAGAGATCGGCGACTACGACGCCCAGTTGCGCGACTTCCAGGCCAGCGAAGGTCTGCCCGAAATCAATTGGAGCGACCTGGTGCTGCAGCGCCTGGCCAATGCCGACTCGCTCAAGGGCCGGCACCGGCTGGTGGAGGCGCTCAAGGGCGCGGGGTTTGCGCTGCGTTGAAGCATCGCGCGTTGGCCCGCGCCGCAATCACGCTGCCTTGCGCCTGACCTTGGTAGCCCGGCCATCGGCCTGTCCTTGCGAAGCAGCCCCCGCCAGCCGATGCAGCACACCGCGCAGCGCCAGCGCCGCCACGCCCAGGGCCCGGTCCGTGCGCCAGGCCAGGTAGGTCGGCATCTGCGCCACGCCCAGCGGGCCCAGGGCGGTGGCGGGCAGGGGTAGCAGCTGCCCTTCGGCCAGCTCGCGCTCCACCGCCCATTGCGGCAGGCGGCCCCAGCCCACGCCGGCGAGGATCAGGGCGCGCTTGGCGTCCTGGGTGCCAACGCGCAGCGTCTGGGGCGATAGCACGCCGAAGTCGCGCCCTTGGGACAGCTCGCTCGGGTCCTCCAGCACGATCTGCAGGTGGTCGGCCAGGTCCGCACCTGCCAGAGCCAACCTGCCGCCCCGCCGCTGGGCCAGCGGGTGGGCGCGTGCAGCCACGGCCACGATGGGCACGGCCTGCAGCGCCTCGGTCTCGATGCGCGGGTCGCGGAAATCCTCGCCCGCCATGATGGCCAGGTCGCAGGCCTCGTCGCGCAGCGCCTGCAGCGTGCCGCCCAGCGGCGCGGTGGCCAGGCGCAGCCGCACCGACGGCAGTGCTGCGCGCAGCTCGCCCAGCGCTGCGGCCGCCAGGGGCAGCGGGTAGAGCGTGTCCACCATCAGCGCCAGCTCGGTCTCCACACCCTCGCCGAGGCCGCGGGCACGCGCGCGCAGAAAGTCCACCTTGAGCAGCACGGCGCGCGCGTCCTCCAGCAGGGCGGCGCCCGCCGCCGTGAGCGTGGGGCGGTGGCCACTGCGGTCGAACACGGCCACGCCCAGCTGGTTCTCGAGGTTGGCGATGGCATGGCTCACGGCCGATTGCGCACGCAGCAGCCGCGCAGCCCCGGCGCGAAAGCTGCCGGCCTCGGCCACGGTGACGAACATGCGGATCTGGTCGAGGGTGAGGGCGTCGAGCATGGAGGGCCTTGTTGTTGATCTGTTTCATCGATCAAGATGGCCTGAATTTTATGGCTTCCGTAGATCAACCCATGTGCCGATACTTGGCTCCATCCCGACCCCAGAAGAAAGACGTTGGCGCCACCATGACCCAGGTTCTCGTTCTCTACTATTCCTCCTACGGCCACATCGCATCCATGGCCGCCGCCGTGGCCGAGGGCGCGCGCAGCCTGGGCAGCGGCGTCGATGCAGTCGTCAAGCGCGTCCCTGAACTGGTGCCCGAGCATGTGGCGGCCAAGGCCGGCTACCAGACAGCGCCGGATGTGCCCATTGCCACCGTGACGGAGTTGGCCGACTACGACGCCATCGTGCTGGGCACGCCCACCCGCTTTGGCAGCATGGCGGCGCAGATGAAAAACTTCCTCGACCAGGCCGGCGGCCTGTGGGCGCGCGATGCATTGGTCGGCAAGGTGGGCAGCGTGTTCACGTCCACCGGCAGCCAGCATGGCGGGCAGGAGTCGACCATCCTCTCCACGCACACCGTGTTGCTGCACCTGGGCATGGTGATCGTGGGCCTGCCCTACAGCTTCAAGGGCCAGTTGCGCATGGACGAGGTCACCGGCGGCTCGCCCTATGGCGCCAGCACCCTGGCCGACGATGGCCACGGCGGCGACCGCCAGCCCAGCGCCAACGAGCTCGACGCCGCCCGCTACCAGGGCATGCACGTGGCGCGCATCGCCAGGGCGCTGGGGTTTGCGCAGGGGGTGGCGTGATGCGGGGGAGTACACCGCCACCCGCCTCACCATCCGCCTCAACGCCCACCGACTGGCGCGCCGTGGCGGTGGTGGTGGCCGCCGGCGTGGCCGCCTCCTTCCACCTGGGCAAGGTGGCCATTGCGGCACCGCAGCTGCAGGCCGGCCTGGGGCTCAGCCTGTCCATGCTGGGCGCCCTGGGCGGCACCTTTGCCATGCTGGGTGCCATCGGCGGCGTGCTCGCAGGGTCGGTGGTGGCACGTGCAGGAGCACGCCGCATGCTCGTGCTGGGCCTGGCGGCCACGGTGCTGGGCACCCTGCTCGCCGTGCTGTCCGCCAGCTATACGGTGCTGCTCGCCTCGCGCGTGGTCGAGGGGCTGGGCTTTGTGCTCATCACCGTGGCCGGGCCCACCGTGCTCGCGCGCCAAGTGCAGGCCGCCGACCGCAGCCGCGCCATGGCGCTGTGGAGCTGCTTCATGCCCACCGGCATCGCACTGGCCATGCTCACCGGGCCGTGGTTCGGCGGTTGGCGCAGCCTGTGGATGGCGGCGGCGCTGGCCTCGGGCCTCATCGCGGCGCTGGTGCTCTGGGCCGTGCCGCGCGATACACCCGCCCACCACGAGGCCCACGGCACCGCACCATCCGCACGCCTGGCCCAGGTGTGGAGCGGCCCCGCACTGGCGCTGGCCACCAGCTTCCTGCTCTACAGCCTGATGTTCTTTGCCCTGTTCAGCTTTCTGCCCGTGCTGCTGCAGCAGCGCATGCAGGTCGGCGCCACGGCGGTCGGCCTGCTCGCGGCGCTGGCCAGCGCGGCCAACATCGCGGGCAACCTGGCTGCCGGCGCGCTGCTGCCCCGGCTGGGCCGCACGGTGCTGGGCACGGCCGGGGCAGCAGCGATGGGGCTGTGCGCCCTGGGCATCTTCGTGCCGGTGCTGCCCCCGTGGGCCGCCTTTGCGCTGTGCCTGGTGTTCTCGGCCATGGGCGGGCTGGTGCCGGCCAGCCTGCTGTCGTCGGTGCCGCAGGTCACCTCGACCCCCGCCCAGGGAGCGCTGGCCGTGGGCCTGCTCATGCAGGGCAGCAACCTGGGTCAGGCCCTGGGCCCGCTGCTGGTGGGCAACGCGGTGGACCGCCATGGCTGGCCGGCGGCGGCGGTGTGCGTGGTGGTGGCGGCGCTGGCGATGGGATGCACCGTGCGGTGGCGGGCCGGCGCCGGGGCCTCATAGGCGCCCATCAGCCCGTCCCTTCCAGGGTGGCCAGCACCCGCTGCGCCACGCGGGCAAACTCCACCGGCCGGTCCTTGAGCCAGGCATGCAGATGGTGGCCCGCACCTTCGAGCCGAATCACCTCCACATGGCTGGCCTTGCAGGCGCGCCGGGTGTACTGGTCCTCCACCTGCGCGGGGATCACCGCATCCTCGGCGCCCAGCACCAGCAGCAAGCGCCCCTCGAAGCGTTCGAGCGCATCGAAGGCAGGTGAGGCCGCAAAGTCGCTCGTCGCGCGGATCACCTGCTGGAACGCCGGCCCGAAGGGCACCTCCAGTGCCGCAGCCTCATACGCGGCCGGGCAGTAAAGCACCAGTGCGGGCGGAGCCAGGGCCTCGATCAAGGAGCAGGCAATGTGCCCGCCCATGCTCGACGCAATCAGCGACACGGGCCGGGGCATCTGGAGGAAGTCCACCACCGCCAGGGCCTGCTGCGCCCGGTCGCGCAGGCCCGAATCGGCCATGCTGCCCGTGCTCTCGCCCTGCCCCATGAAGTCGAAGGCCACACCGGAATGGCCCTGCCCGGCCAGGAAGTCGAGCAAGGGCTGGTACCCCCGGCGCGACGAGGCGCCGCCGCCGTGCAGGGCCAGGATGCGCGGCGTGCTGGGGGACGGGCTTTGGGTGGTGGTTCCGTGCAGTTGCACGTTGCGGAACGGGAGCTGGAAATGGGAGTGCGCCATGGCTTGATTTCTGGGGACGCTGGGATGATGGCACGCCCCAGCCGCTAGGTCGGGCAGCCAGCCCCACAGGAGACCCACGATGATCGCCCGCCGCGCTGTCGCATCCGACATGGACGCCGTGCTCGCCCTGTACCGCGAGCTGCGACCGCACGACCCGCCGCTGGCCCCTGACCGCGCCACGGCGCTGTGGAACAGCGTTCACGGCAGTCCCAACTCCCTCATCGCCGTGTGCGAGCACGAAGGCGTGGTGGCCGCCACCTGCATGCTGGCCCTGGTCGCCAACCTGGCCAGCGATGGCCGCCCCATCGGCTTCATCGAGCACGTGGTCACCGCATCGGCCGCGCGGCGCCTGGGCCTGGCCGAGGCTTGCCTGGCGTTTGCCGTGGACGAAGCCTGGCGGCTGGGCTGCTGCAAGGTGGTGCTGCTCTCGGGTGCGCAGCGTCCGCAAGCCCACCGCCTCTACGAGAAGCTGGGCTTCAACGGGGATACGGAGCGCGGCTTTGTCATCAAGCGGCCGGCGGCGTGATGCATCCATGCCCTGAAAGCCGCACTCCCGGCCCCACACCACCGGGTTAACCCGCGATCGCGCACGCAAAAGTTTCGCCCACCAAAACTTCGACAGAAGGCTTTGACGGGAGTAACCGCAATCCCTAGATTGCAGGCAGTCCAGTGGTTTCACCCCAAGAAACACCGAGAAGAAATGCCATGCCCCCTGCCGCCCTGCGCCCCAGATCCGTCGTCACCCGCACCCAGGACGGCGCCAGCACCTCCTCGGTGGAGCGCGCCATGCGCGTGCTGCGCGTCATGTCCGAGGGTGGCAGCACGCGGCTGACCGACATTGCCGCCGCAGCCGGCCTGGACAAGGCCACCGCGCTGCGCCTGCTCGACGTGATGGTGCGCGACGGCTTTGTCGCCCGCGACGCGCAGAGCAAGCAGTTCTCGCTCGGCCCCGAGCTCATGGTGCTGGGCGCGGCTGCGCTGCGCCGCTTCGACCCGCGCCTGTTGGCCCAGCCCAGCCTGCTGCGGCTGACCGGCATGTTCGAGGACAGCGCGGTGCTCTCCATCCCCAGCGGCGTGGAGTCGCTGTGCATTGCGGTGGAAGAAGGCACCTACCCCATCCGCGCCAACTACCTGCGCGTAGGCAGCCGCCGCCCGCTGGGGGCCGGCGCGGGCAGTCTGGCGCTGCTGGCCTTCATGCCCGATGCCGAGCGCGAGGCGGCGCTGGAGATACTGGCCACGCAGTTGCCCGCACGCTACCCGCGCATCAGCATGGCCCTGCTGCACGAGCGCATTGCCGCGGCGCGCGAATGCGGCTACGTGGTGCTGCTCGATATGGTGGTGGAGCGCATGGGCGGCATTGCAACCCCCATCCTCGACCCCGACGGGCGGCCCGTGGCGGCACTGAGCATCGCCGCGCTGAGCGACCGCATCCTGGCGCGCGAAGCCGCCCTGGCCCAGGCCCTGCGCCACGAATCCACGGTGTGCCAGGTGCGCTGGGCCGAGGCCACGCGGCCCGACCGCGCGCCACAGGCACTCGTGGCGGCAAGCACCACCCGCCGCACCAAGGCCGCTGCAGCATGACCACGCCACACACCACAACCGCCTACATCCGCGCCGTGGGCAACACGCCCTTTGGCCGGCACGAGGGCCAGAGCGCCCTGGACCTGATGGCCCGCGCCGCCACCCAGGCGCTCGATGGCGCGCAACTGCGCCGCAGCGACATCGACGGCGTGCTCTGCGGCTATGCCACCACCGTGCCGCACCTGATGCTCTCCACCCTGTTCTGCGAGCGCTTTGCCCTGCAGCCCCGGTACGCGCACAGTCTGCAGCTGGGCGGCGCATCGGGCGCGGCCATGCTGGTGCTGGCACGCGAGCTGGTGCGCGCGGGCCGCTGCCGCCACGTGCTGGTGGTGGCGGGCGAGAACCGGCTCAGCGGCCAGTCGCGCGACAGCGCCATCCAGACCCTGGCCCAGGTGGGCGATGCGGACTACGAGGTGCCCAACGGCGCATCGGTGCCCGCCTACTACGGCCTGCTGGCATCGGAATACATGCACCGCACCGCCACCACGCAGGCCGACCTGGCCGAGCTGGCCGTGCTGATGCGCGCCAACGCCGCGCGCCACCCCGACGCCCACCTGCGCGCCCCCATCACCGTGGGGGATGTACTGGCCGCCAAACCCATTGCCGCGCCGCTGGGCCTGCTGGACTGCTGCCCCATCTCCGACGGTGCCATGGCCGTGGTGGTGTCGGCAGAGCCGGGCGAGCATGCCCGCATTGCCATCACCGGCGGCGGCCAGGCGCACCGCCACCAGCACCTGACGGCCATGTCCGACGTGATGCAGTGCGGCGCGAGCCAGGCCGCGCAACAAGCGTTCGCCGAGGCCGGCCTGGCGCTGGCCGACGTGGACTACCTGGGAATCTACGACTCGTTCACCATCACCCTGGCCATGCTGCTCGAAGAGATCGGCTTTGCCCCGCGCGGCGGCGCGGCGGCGCGGGCGCGCGCGGGCGACTTCGCACCCACCGGCGTGCTGCCACTCAACACGCATGGTGGGCTGCTCTCGTTCGGCCACTGCGGCGTGGCCGGCGGCATGGCCCATGTGGCCGAGGCCTGGCGCCAGATGGCGGGCCAGGCCGGCGCGCGGCAACTGGCCCCGCCGCGCCACGCCTTCGTGCATGCCGACGGGGGCGTGATGTCCTCGCACGTCAGCCTGGTCCTGTCGCGGGAGGCCGCATGAGCGACACCATGACCACCCACCACGGGCTCGCAGCCCCCTTCACCGAGGGACTGGCCCAGGGCCTCATCCGCTACCAGCGCTGCAACGCCTGCAGCAGCGCGCAGACCCTGGCGCGCTACGCCTGCCAGCACTGCGGCCATGACACGCTGCAATGGCACGACGCTGCGGGCACGGGCACGGTGCGCGCCGCCACGGTGGTGGCGCGCGCCCCGTCCGACGAGTTCCGCCCGCTGGCGCCCTACACCCTGGTGCTGGTGCAGCTCGACGAAGGCCCGCGCCTCATGGCGCATGCAGCGCCCGGCGTGTGCATCGGCGATGCGGTGCGCGCGGGCTTCTTTCAGCACAACGAACGCACGCTGGTGCGTTTTGCACCGCCCTGAATCCCCCCTCCCCCTCTCGCGCTTCCCGTTCTCGCATTGCCAAGCAAACACCATAAGGAGACAAGCAATGAAAGCAGCGACCACCACCGCCACCCGGCGCCGCCACTGGGCCGGCCTGGCCCTTGCCCTGCTGTGCAGCGCCAGCGCACCGGCAGCCTGGGCCCAGGCATCGCCCTACCCCGACAAGCCCGTCAAGCTCGTCGTGCCTTACCCGCCCGGCGGCCCCACCGACATCGTGGCCCGCGTGGTGGCGCAAAAGCTGCAGGACGCGCTGGGCCAGCCCTTCGTGGTCGAGAACCGCCCCGGCGCGGGCGGCAACCCAGGGGCCGAGGCCGTGGCCCGCAGCACGCCCGACGGCTACACCCTGGTGGTGGCCACCACCGCGCATGCCATCAACCCCTCGCTGTTCAGCAAGCTCAACTACCAGCTGATGAAGGACTTCGCGCCCATCTCGCAGCTCACCGCCGGCCCCCTGGTCATCGTGGTCCCCCCAGCGCTGCCGGCCAGCAACGTCAAGGAGCTGATCGCGCTGGCCAAGTCCAAAAGCGGCGGGCTCAACTACGGCTCGTCGGGCAACGGCCAGTCCACCCACCTGTCGGCCGAGCTGTTCAGCGCCATGGCGGGCGTAAAGATGTCGCACGTGCCCTACAAGGGCAGCGCCCCCGCGCTCACCGACGTGATGGCCGGGCAGACGGACCTGATGTTCGACACCATGCTCTCGGCCCTGCCGCATGTGAAGGCCGGCAAGCTCAAGGCCCTGGCCGTCACCAGCGCCCAGCGCTCGCCCGTGGCGCCCGATGTACCCACCGTCGTGGAAAGCGGCCTGCCCGGCTACGAGGCCATCGCCTGGAACGGCCTGCTCGCCCCCGCCGGCACGCCGGCACCCGTGGTCGCCAGGCTCAATGCCGAGCTGAAAAAAGTGCTGGAGAGCCCCGAGGTGAAGCAGCGCTTCGAAGCCCAGGGCTTCACCCCCATGTGGAACACCCCCACCGACTACCGCGCCTTCATGCAGGCCGAGGTGGACAAGTGGGCCAAGGTCGTCAAAACCTCAGGCGCGACAGTGGACTAGTTAGCGACTCACAAAGCTCTTCTGGCGTCGTTGCTGCGTCTTGTCGTACTGCTCGTATTGCCTGCGCCGCAGCGCCTGGCCAGAACCGCTGCGCTGAGCTTTGTGAGCCGCTCTGGACCGGCGTTGCAAAGCCAGGCCCATTCCCCCTCCGATTACTCGTCATCCAGCACGCCATGTCTCCATCCCTGCTCTCCTGCGCCCTCAACCCCCAATCCGTGGCCATCATCGGTGCCTCCGACAACATCCACAAGATCGGCGGGCGGCCCATCCACTACATGCAGCGCCATGGCTTCCAAGGGCGCATCTACCCCATCAACCCGCAGCGCGAGACCATCCAGGGCCTGGCCAGCTACAGCAGCCTCGCGGCACTGCCCGAGGTGCCCGATCTGGCTCTGGTGGTGGTGGCCGGCGACACGGCCGTGGCCGCGGTAGCGGAATGCGCGGCGCGCGGCGTGAAGGCCGCCGTGGTCATCGCCTCGGGCTTTGGCGAGACGGGGCCCGAGGGCGCGGCCGTGCAGCAGCAGATGGTGGCCACGGCGCGTGCGGCGGGCATGCGGCTGTTTGGCCCCAACACGCAGGGGCTGGCCAACTTCGGCACCGGGGCCATCGCGGGCTTTTCCACCATGTTCATCGAGGTGCCGCCGCTGGACGGCCCCGTGGGCATCGTCAGCCAGAGTGGCGGCATGAGCGCCATGGCCTACGGCCTGCTGCGCGGGCGCGGCCTGGGTGTGCGCCACGTACATGCCACCGGCAACGAGGCCGACGTCACCGTGGGCGAGCTGGCCTGGGCCGTGGCCCACGACCCCAACGTGCGCCTGCTGCTGCTGTACCTGGAGAACATCGCCCAGCCCGAACTGCTGGCCGCCACCGCCGCCTACGCCCGCGAGCGCGACCTGCCCATCATCGCCGTGAAGGCCGGCCGCACGGCAGGCGGGCAAAAGGCCGCGTCCTCGCACACCGGCTCGCTCGCCAACGAGGACCGCACGGTGGACGCCTTCTTCAGGCACCACGGCATCTGGCGCGTGCGCGACCCGCATGCCCAGGCCCTGGCGGCCGAGGCGTACCTCAAGGGCTGGCGACCCACCGGGCGGCGCCTGGTGGTCATCAGCAACTCCGGCGCCAGCTGCGTCATGGGGGCCGACACCGCCGACGATGCAGGCCTGCCCCTGGCACAGCTTGCGCCCGCCACCCAGGCCGCCGTGGCCGCAAAGTTGCCCGGCTTTGCCACCACCACCAACCCCATCGACATCACGGCCGCGCTGCTCAGCAACAGCGGCCTCTTCGGCGACGTGCTGCCCGCCGTGGCGCAGGACCCTGCGGCCGACCTGTTCTTCATCAACATTCCGGTGGCGGGCGCGGGCTACGACGTAGAGGCCTTCGCGCGCGACACCGCCGCCTTCGAGGCCGCCACCGGCAAGCCCGTGGCCGTGGCCGCCTGGCAGGACAGCGTGGCCGCGCCGTTTCGCGCCCGGGGCATCGCCACCTATGCCAACGAGGCGCAGGCCTTGGGCGTGCTGGCCCAGCTGGCCGACCACACGGCGCTGATGCGCAAGCCCCCCGCGCCCGCGCTGCCGCCCCTGCAGGTGCAGCTGCCCGCAGGCCCCGTCGGCTTTCTCAACGAGGTGGACAGCCTGGCCCTGCTGGCACGCCACGGCGTGCCCACCGGGCCGCTGCGGCTGGTGACCACGGCGCAGCAGGCGCGCGAGGCGTTCGAGGCCATCGGCGCCCCCGTGGTCGCCAAGGCCTGCTCGCCCGACGTGCCGCACAAGTCCGAGCACGGCCTGGTGGCACTGAACCTGGCCAGCGCCGACGAGGCCGCCGCCGTGTTCGAGCGCTTCTGGCAGAAGATGGCCACCATGGGCGTGGCAAGCGACGGCGTCATCATCGCCGCCATGCGCCGCGGCCGGCACGAGTTCATGGTCGGCGCAAGGCACGACCCCGTCTTCGGCCCCGTGGTGGTGGTCGGCGACGGCGGCAAGAACGTCGAGGCCCTGCAGGACTGCGCCGTGCTGCTGCCCCCTTTCAGCACACAGGACGTACACGACGCCCTGCGCACCCTGCGCATGGCCCCCTTGCTGGCCGGCGTGCGCGGTGACCCGCCGCTGGACGTGGCCGCACTGGCCGAGGTGGCGGTGGCCGTGGGCACGGTGATGGCGAATGCGAACGGACGCATCGCCTCGATGGACCTCAACCCCGTGCTGGTGGGCGCCGTGGGCGAAGGGGCGGTGGTGGTGGATGCGCTGGTGGAGCGGGGCGAACAAGCCGACGCGGATCGCACCCCGCCAGCACCGGCACATCCGGCCTGACAGGGGCGGGCAA
The DNA here is from genome assembly GCF_979253235.1 of Acidovorax sp. AC410. Classification (NCBI taxonomy): domain Bacteria; kingdom Pseudomonadati; phylum Pseudomonadota; class Betaproteobacteria; order Burkholderiales; family Comamonadaceae; genus Acidovorax; species Acidovorax sp. AC410. The sequence continues at coordinate 4,624,978 of NZ_CEEDCG010000001.1, read as the reverse complement.
GACCCGCCGTGCGGGCGCGCACTGGTAGCATGGCGGCACCTTCCCCCGTGCAGACCCTGGAGCGCCGCGATGATCGATCAAGCACGTGCATCACGCCTCGCAAGCGAGGCGTTCGACCTATGGCAGTCCGGCAAGGGAGCAGAGGCCGTCCCACTCTACGAGCAGAGCCTCGCCCTGGCAGACCCCAGCCACTACCGTTTGCCGGACTACCACGGTGAGCTTGCGTCCGTGCTGTCGGAGCTGGGCCGCTTCCCGCAAGCCCGCAGTCAGTTGGAGCAGTCTTTGCGCGTTACGCAGGACCAGGGTGCCGCAGAGGGCAGCATCGGTGTGGTCATCGCGCGGTATTTCCTGGCCGATCACCTGCTGGGCCAGCAGCAGCCGCAAGAGGCGCTGCAAGTGATCGAACCCTCCCTGGTCGAGGGGATGAAGTCCGAATGGCTGCTGCGCCTTGCCAAGGCGACAGCGCTGCATGCACTGGGTCGCATCGATGAAGCCCGCCCGGAAGCAGCCATTGCACTGGAGACCACTCCGTCCAGCCAGAAACGGGAAGAACTCGCCAAGTTGCTGGCCACTCTCCAGTTGCCGTAGTTGCGGCAACGGCGGCCGCCTGCCCAACGTCTTCGAGAGGACAGGTGATCGACGTCTCTGCCGGGGCGGCTACACCGCCACGGATTCCAGATCCAACTCGCCCACCGAGCGCACACCCAACGGCAACACACACAGCCTGACCCCGTCGAGCGTGAGCACCAGGCCCAGTTGCCCGCCCACCTGCACGACACCACAGGTGGTGGTGGCCGCAGCAGTGGCCGCATGCGCCACAGCCGGGGCCACGCCCGATGCCGACAGGGCCCGCACCACCGCACGCACCGGCGGCTGGCCCAGCATGGCCCACAGCGCCTGCGGGTCGCGCAGTTGCAGCGACTGCAGGTAGACGCGGAAAGTGGCCTCCTCGCGCTCGCCCGGCTCCGGCTGGGACAAGGGCCCGGCAGTGCCATCGGCTTTGGCCTGCCGCAGCCGCAGCAGCGCGCGCCGCAGCTGCTGGCGGCTGCCGGCCTCGGTCCTGCCGCCGGCCTGGGCCAGCTCCGCATGGCTGGCCTCGAACACCTCGTACAGCAGCACCGCTGCCCCATCGGCGGGCGCCAGCCGGGCTGCCAGCAGTCGCAGGGCGCGCTCGGCCTGCTGCGCCATTGCCACATCCTCTTCGGCCGAGGGGGACGCGCGCACCGTGTCGCTGGCGCCCATGCCGGCCAGCCACTGCTGCATCCACTGCCGGCGCCGAAGCCGGTCGATGGCCAGGTTGCGCACCACGGTGTGCAGCCAGGCCTGCGCGGCATCGCGTTCGTACAAAGTGGCCGTGTGGGCCTCCAGCACGCGCACATAGGCATCCTGCACGGCATCCTCGGCCTCGGCCGGGCCCAGCAGGCGCGCGGCGGCACGCACCAGGCTGCGGCGGTAGGATGGGTCTGTCAGGGGCATGTGGTGGCGGTCATCGAGCATCCACAAATCTTGCCATAGCACCGCGCACTCTGCTGGCGCGGTCACACGGGCCATGTCACGAAACCGCAGGCTCGTTCGTCAAGGCAGTTCATCTCCACCGAAAGACCCATTCCATGTACAACGCCGCAGACGACACCCCTCCCCCACCCTCCAGCGCCACCGAGCCGCGCACCTCCTACCTGGAGGAAAAGGCCTTCAAGGCGCGCACCCTGCTGATCTTCGGCACCGTGACCGACGTGACCGCCGCCGACGTCACGCGCCGCCTCATCGCGCTGGATGCCGAAGGCCCCGAGCCCATCGACATCATCGTCAGCTCGCCCGGCGGCCACCTCGAATCGGGCGACGCCATCCACGACATCGTGCGCTTCATCGCCGCGCCGGTGAACATGATCGGCACCGGCTGGGTCGGCAGCGCCGCCACCCACCTGTACCTGGCGGCCCCGCGCGAGCGGCGCTACTGTCTGCCCAACACGCGCTTTCTGATCCACCAACCGAGCGGCGGCGCCGGCGGCCAGGCCACCGACATCGCCGTGCAGGCGCGCGAGATCGTCAAGGCCCGCGAGCGCATCGCCCGCACCATCGCCCGCGAGACCGGCAAGCCCATCGAAGTGGTGCTGGCCGACATCGAGCGCGACCACTGGCTCTCGGCCGAGGAAGCCGTGGAGTACGGCCTGGTGTCGCGGGTCATTGAGCGCAAGACCGAGCTGCGGAGGGTCTGAATTTCAGTCGCTGTCCTCGTAAGCGAATGAAACGGCGCCACCGTGAATCGCACGGTTCAGGGACACTGGCATCCACCATCCAAGGACCGCCCATGAAGAGCTTGCCCCCGGTTTCCCTTCTGACAACAGCCGCTGCACTGGCCCTCACGGGCCTGTTGACGGCCTGCGGTGGAGGGGGCGGGGGCAGCGACACCGGCGCAGGCACCGGCGGCGCAGAGCTGCCGGCGCGCGAGGCCCTGATCGCCCGCGCCAAGGCGCTGGAGCTCAATACGCCTTACGTGCCGCCACCGGGCGACGTGCTGGAGCACCAGACGGCTGGCTATGCCAAAACCATGTGCTCCGCCGTGTTCATCACCGGGCTCGACCCCGATGTGGCGGCCGAAAGCGTGGGCTACTTCACCGGCCCGTACGAGCAGCGCAAGCGCGTGGCCAAGCCGGTGGTGGACCGCGAGCGCAAGGAAGTACGCATTGCCATCCCGGGCGGCCCCACAGTGACCGCGCGCCAGTTTGGATCGCAGGGCTGCGTGGCGCTGCCGCCAGGGCAGGACAACGTATTCTTCACCCCCAGGGCCGTGCGCAGCACGCTGCCCGACGCAGCCACCCTGCCCTGGCCCATGGGCGACCTGCTGCCCACCGATGCGCCATCCGGCTACGACACGGGCCGCGCAGCCCAGGCGGTGGAGGCGGCCTTCTCGCTGCCCGATGCGTACACCACGGCCTTCGTGGTGACCTACAAGGGCCGCATCATCGGCGAACGCTACATGCCCGGCGTCACACGCACCACGCCGCTCGAATCCTGGTCCATGGGCAAGAGCGTGGTCGCCACGCTGATGGGCGTGCTGGTGCGCCAGGGCGAGTACAGGCTCGATCAACCGGCGCCCATCCCCGAATGGCAGGCCGCGGGCGACCCGCGCCAGCAGATCAAGATCGCCGACATCCTGCACATGTCCAGCGGGCTGCGCATCAAAGCTCCGGACGACCCGGACTTCGACCCCGCTGGCACCTACCCCGACCACACCTACCTGTACACCGGGCGCGTCAACTCGTTCAACTACGCCGCCACCCGGCCGCAGCAGTGGCCGCCCAACACGGTGGGGCGCTACCGCAACACCGACCCGGTGCTGGCCAGCTACCTGGTGCGGCTGGCCGTCGAAAAGCGTGGCGAGGATTACCTTGCCTTCCCGCAGCGGCATCTGTTCGACAAGATCGGCATCCGCTCCATGGTGATGGAGACCGACCCCTACGGCAACTTCCTCACCCAGGGCTACGAGTTCATGGCGGCGCGCGACTGGGCACGCCTGGCCAACCTGTACCTGCAGGACGGCGTCTGGGCCGGCGAGCGCATCCTGCCCGAGGGCTACGTGAACTTCGTGAGCACGGTGGCGCCGGCCTGGGCCGCCGACAAGCGCCCCATCTACGGTGGCTTCTTCTGGCTCAACGGCACTGGCACCTTCCCCGTGCCCACCTCGGCGTACTACATGCTGGGGGCCGGCGGGCAGCTCGTGCTCATCGTGCCTTCGCACGACCTGGTCGTCGTGCGCATGGGCTTCGACAAGGGCGAGCGCCTGGCCGGCGCGGGTTTGCAGCGGGCCCTTGCCCTGCTCATGGAAGGGCTGCCGCGCACGCGGTGAACAGGGTCGGCCCACGGGCCCGCAGGGGCGCCTGCGGCATAAGCGGTATGCTTGCTGCGTCCACCCCCCCAACCTTCCATCCAGGCCCGCATGTCAACAGCGCTTATTGTGGTTCTCCTGATCTTCGCGACCATCGCGGCCTGCAGCGCACTCGCCTGGAAGCTGTACGAGCTCAACGAGGCGTCGGCCTTCACGCGGCTGCGCTACGAACAGCATGTGAAGCAACTGAGCGCCGCGCTGCAGGCCTCCGAGGCCAAGCTGGCCCAGTTGCGTGAGGTTTTCGAAGCCCCCACGGGGGTCGCCGCCCGGGTGGGCGCCCAGCGCGAGCTGGCGACGGCCATCCAGACCTACGCGCCGCACCTGCCCAACAGGTACCGGCACACCCTGAGCACCCTGCAGGCGAACGAGAAATTCTTTCTCAGCATCCACAAGGCGCTGCCCGATTTCTTTTCTGACGCGATCAAAACGCGCCTGGCCAAGCACAAGCCCATCAGCGACAGCTTTTTTGCAGTGGACAAGAGTGATCTGATTGCCGAGGCCGGTGTGCTGCTGCTGCGCGCGAGGGATGTTCTCAACTCCACGGACGCGCCCCCCAGCCTGGACCTGGGGGCCAAGCACATCGTGGCAGCGATCACGCAAGGCATCCAGATCGGCGCCAAGCGCAGCCCCAAGCTGGCAGAAATCGTGGACGCCTGGAACGTGCCGCTCGAAGCCGACGCGGCCTGACCGGATCCGGCACAGGGATGGTGGTGGGCTGTTTTCGACGTGGAGTGAGCTTGCCCTGGGCCCCGGGTGGCCAGCGGACGCAGGGGCCTTGCCGTGTGACCGTGGCCTGCATGGCGCAGAACTAGCCCTGAACCGCTTCATTGCAGAAAAGCGCAATCTTGTTCCCCACCGGATCCCGGACATAGGCGACAAAGAAATTCGTGCTGTACGCGGCGCGAAAGCCGGGCGGGCCTTCATCGGTGCCGCCAGCGGCAATCGCCGCTGCGTGGACCTGCCGCACGCTGTCGTGCGAGCCGGCGCGAAACGCCGCCATCGATCCGTTGCCCACCGTTGCGGGCTGGCCATCGAACGGCGGCTTGACATAGACCACGCAGGGACCGCCACCGCCGGCCTGGCCGGCCACGCCCGGCAGCGCGAACGTCAGGCCCTCGCTATCGACCTGTTTGCGGTAGCCGAGCGGCGAAAGCAGGGCCGTGTAAAAGCGCTCGGACGCATGCATGTCGTTGGCGCCCAGGGTGATGTAGCTCAGCATGGCGGCAGGGATCCAAAGTGTGTCAAGGTGATCGGTCGGGTGTACAGGCCGCGGACGCGCGCATTGTCGGTTCAGCAGAAACGAAACCGCTCGCGCCAGGACGCCTGCAGCCGCGCCCATTGTCCACCCTGCGCACCACGGGCGCCATGCGCGGGGCCCCTGGTAGCAGCGATCTCGCCAGGGGCCGAAGCGGCACGCCATGGCGACACACAGGTCCAGCACCGAGGGTTGGTCGCCCAGCAGGCTGAGCGCAGCCTCGACCCTGATCGAGCCGCGCCATACAGGATTCAAAACGGTTTCGGTGATGCCATGGCGGATTCATGGCACAAAGCACACATCACCCATTTGGGGGCTCTTCGGCAGCGCGCCACACTCCTAGAATCGTAAGCAAAAGAAAGAGCGGGAAACCTGGGAGAAGAAGCGCAGGCGTCCACGGGCTGGCAGGCAACTGCCGGCCCGTTGGCCGCAGTAACGTGACAGCAATGGCACGGCACCGGGCGCAGCAACAAAAAAACACATCCAATCCATCGGCAGCAATGCCGGTGGATTTTTTGTTGGGGATGCGGCCACCAGCCTCCTCGTCCCATCGTGCGGTAGTGGGGGTGCCACCTGCCCCCGCCGGCAGGGCCGGCCTGCGTGCTTTGGCACAATGGCGGGTTCTGAGCCGGCCCTGCGGCAACCCGCCGCCGCGCTCCTGCTGTCCCCTCCCCTGCACGCAAGATCCCGGATCCAGCCACCCATGATGAAAAAGCACGCCGTCTTCCCAGCGTTCCCAGCCTTCCCAGCCCGCCCCCTGCTTGCGGCAACTGCCGCTGTGCTCGCGCTGTCTGCCCAGGCCTACGCGCAGAGCCCGGCCAAGCCCGCTGCGCCAACCATCCCCACCGCCAACGCCGCAGGCAGCGCACCCACCGCAGGCGCCAGCACGCCGGCCCAGCAGGCCGAAGCGTTTGCCAACATCTTCGCCACCACCTGCGCGAAGTACGCATCCAACCTGGGTGCGCTGCGCACCAAGCTGGGGCCGCTGCCCACCATGCCGGCCGACAAGGCCGCGTACTTCCTGCAGGGCCAGCCCGGCAAGGTCTGGCCGGTGCCGGACCCGCATGGCAGCTTCGTGGTCGCCATCCCCGATGGCCAGAACCTGTGCGCCGTGTATGCGCGTCGGGTGGGCGTGCCACAGACCCTGGCCTGGTTCAAGAAGCTGGCGACCGAGGCCCCTGTGCCCATGGTGGCCCGCCAGGTACAGGACTCGAAATCCGCCAGCCCCCAGAACGGCACGGCCCACACCATCGCCTATGAATGGGCGGCGCCCGATGCCACCAAACGCGTGCTGTACAGCCTGACCACCTCAGACTCGCCCACGGCCGACCTGCAGGGCTTGGCCAGCGTGACCTTCGCACCCTGATGCCTGCCGCCATGCAAGGACGGCCACCCGCAGGGACCGACGACCTGGAACACCACCGGGCCGCCGCCGTGCACAGTGCCGCCGTGCGCCACTGGCTGACCCCCTGCGCCGACACCCTGGGCACCCTCTACCGGGCAGCGCAGGCCAGCGCATGACGACACCCTGCCCGCACTGCGGCGCCACGACCATCGCCTTCACCCCGGCCGAGGCCCAGTTCGAAGCCGTGGTGCGCGCGCTTGCCAATGGATCCAAAACCCTGGCCGCAGGCGAGTACCAATGGTTTGCGCAATGCACCGACGCCGAGGCCACGGCCTGGGTGGCGCACCTGCTGCACTGCGCCCACGCCTGGCCCCAGGCCCAGGCAGATGAAGCCGTTCTTGCGCTGGTGGAAGCCGCCTTTGCCGGCGTGGACAAGCCCGAGCACTTCACCGACCGCAGCCACTGCGACGAGTGCCGCGAGCACGACGACACGCTGCGTGCCCGCACGCGCGACACTTTACGCCGCAGTGATCTGGGCAACGCGGGCTGGGATCCGATCACGTTTTCCAGCGCTGATGGAATCGGCTACTTCTTCCCTGCCCTGGCGCGTTTTGCGTTGCTGCCCGATGTGTGGCCGGACCACAGCTGGTATGCGGACCAGTTGGTATTGCACCTGGCCTGGGACGGCAGCGACAACCGCTTGCTGGCCTGGTGCAACCCGGCGCAGCGCAGTGCCGTGCATGTGCTGCTGGCGCACCTGGCGGGCACGCGTGGGCAGGCGGCGGTACATCACCAGTTCAACGAGGAACTGCAGGCCGCGTTGGCGGCGTGGCAGCCGCCCTTGGCATGACGCCCGGCAGGCTTGCTGCACCGGCGATAGGGTTGCGGCGGAGAACCCGGGCGGGCGGACACAATATGCTTTCCATTGTTGACAAGGATTTCCGATGACTGGTGTGGTGCTGGGCAAACCGAACTTCGAGGCCATGGGTGCGGCCGAATTCACGAAGCTGCTGAACGCGCTGATCAGCGCCGGCTACGTGTCACTCGACACCCTGCGCCCCGAAATCGATGCCTTCTTCAAGAGCGACCTGACAAACAGCCCTCGCACCCCCGAAGAAGATGCCCAGGTGGACCCCGACATCGTCGGCGACCACTTCTACGACCTGTTCCAGACCATCACCTTCCGCACGGTGGACGAGGTCGTCACGCACTACCAGACTTACCAGAACCGCTCATTGCCTTTTTCGACGAGTCTGTACGACTGGTCCACCATCGAAGGCGACTACGGCTACAAGCTGGCCCTGCCCGCGGAGCACCCCGTGCGCAACCTGATGGAGCTGGTCATCGACGCGGCCCGCGAAGGCAATGCCCTGCTGAAATGGGAGAACGCGCCCATGCCCGAGGTGTCGTTCATGTGCCTGTGCCAGTTCGGCATCTTCATCAACCTGCGGCCCTGCCCGCCGCGGATGGTGGAACTCATTCCCCGGCTGCCCCGCTATGCGCAGGTGCGCGAGCTGCTGGCGGGCGTATTCGGCGTGGCGCCGCAGATCTATGCGCAGGATGAGCAGTGAGACGCCTGCTTTGATGCCACGGTAGGTACGTTGTGCCGATCTCCCCGCCGCATGGTGCGATAGACCCTGGATCGCGGCAGGACCTCGCCCTGCGGCATGTCGGTGCACACAGCAGCAACAGCGACGGTCAGCCGCTCGATGACGCCGCACGCATCACCCTGCAGTTCCACCCCGACCGCTGGCACCAGGGCCGGCCATTGCTCCAGGCCCTGCGCGAGGACGGCTGCTACAAATCCCAGTTCGAAACCCGCAGCAGCAACGGCGGACTGACCGCGCACGAAGGCGGCGACCGGTGGCAGTGGGAGAGCCGCATCTTCGGCGGTGCCTACGATGGTGCGGCACCGGCAGAGCGCCCCAAGTACGGTGCGCTCGACTTGCGCGCGCGGCCCACAGGCGCGGCGCCGCGGTTCGGTTCGTCGTACCTGCGGCTTCAGCCTCACGTGCTGCAGCGCGCCACCTTCTGCTACCCCGACAGTGTGTTCGAGCCGCAGCATTTCGGCACGGCAGCCCAGGCCGCGCAACTCCTTGCACTGGCCGAAGCAGACAGCCAACCCGATCCGCTCGACCACTACATCGAAGCCCATGTCCACGGCCCCGTGCTGCTGGCGCGTGATGTGGAGGCCCTGGTGCTGGACCCGTGCTTTCGCGGCAGTCCTCTAGAGGAGTTGGCGCACCAACTGCCCTGCCCCATTGAATGGCATGCAGGGTTTCGGCTGGATGTGGAGACCTTGCTGCGGCACCCGGACTACCGGGGCGCCGCCATTGCCACGCTGGGCGTGCAGATCGCGCGGAACGGCGTGCTGACGCCGGCCACCATCGGCGATGCAGTGGCGTCAGGGCGGCACGATCCGCAGGCGCTCAAGAAGGTGTGGCACTGCGTGGCGTGTTTCGGGGATCGGTCCCCCGCTACCGTCCCTTGAGGGGTTGGGCGGATCCGGCCATCGACGCCCATCCCCCATTTGGGTGCATACAAGCATCCACTCGAATTTTACAATTAGCAACACAAGGACGCACAGGGGAAGGCCCGCCTGAGCCCATGTGATGGGTGCCAACCATGCGTGCCACTGCCACGGTGCTCCCATCGCCCTGTGCGCCCCCGGCGCAGCATGCCGACCTGAAAGAAATGGACCGACCATGAAGACCAAACACACCGTCGCCCTGCTGGTCGCTGCGGCCATTTTCCTGGTGGTGGCCTGGACGCAGATCACCATCTTCGTGATTCCACCCATCGGCGCGCTTCCCGAGGGTAAAACGGTCATCATCACCCGACTGAACAAAACCCACTTCGTGGACAGCCCCGATGCGATGTGCGAGCGGCTCCAGGGCGGCGTCAGCCTGCTTTGCCGCGGCATGGCCATGGGTGCGGTCATCGAGAAGTCCACGATCCTGCTGCGCCTGCCCTACAGCGACTGGCTCTACAGCATCTCTACCGGTGGCAAGCGGTACGACCGTTGAGCCTGCGACGCAAGACACCGCCAACCGCCAACCAACCCATGAAACAACTTCCTCCTCTGCTTCTGGCCATGGCCTTCGGCGCTAGCGGCGCCCTGGCTCAGGATGTCGCGCCGGCCCTTGCTGCGTGCGCCAAGGACAAGAGCCCGGCCACGCGGCTTGCATGCTTTGACGCACTGGCAGCAAAGCACGCGGCCCCGGTGGCCAGCACGGTGACAGCAGCCGGCTCCAAGTGGAAGGTATCGACCGAGACCTCGCCCATAGACGACTCCAAGACCGTGACCCTGCAGGTGTCGGCCGACAACTCCATCAATGGGTGGCCGCGCAAGACCTACACCCCGGAGCTGATCATCCGATGCAAGGAGCGCAAGACGGAGGTTTACGTCACGACCGGAATGCCCCCGACCGTGGAATACGGCAACAGCAACGGTGCCACCGTGACCTTGCGAGTAGACAAAGCCCCGGCCTACAAACTCAACGCCACCAAGTCCACCGATGGTGAAGCACTGTTTCTCCCGTCGAGCGTGGCCCAGATCAAGAAGCTCCTGGAGGGCTCGTCGCTCCTGTTCGAGTTCGTGCCCTTCAATGCATCGCCGCAGATGACCACCTTCCAGATCACAGGCTTGGCCGGGGCCATCAAGCCTTTGCGTGAAGCTTGCAAGTGGTAGCTGTCAAGCGCAGCGTTCTCGTCGCGGCTGTTTGAAAAAACACTCCTGGGACCTGGGCCACTTCAGGTGCGCCGCCTCAAGGCACCCGATCCCCATCCCGTATCTGCGCCACCACCCCGTTCTGCAGCCGCACCACCGACATGAAGTTGCCCGGGCCGCGGTGGTAGGTCCACTCGTCCACATACTCGCATGTCTCCGTCACGTACTGTCGCGGCGCCTCGCGCGGGTGCAGGGGCACGGACCACACCACGCGCGGGATGCGGATGCATACCGTGTCGGTGGCAAACGGCTGGCCGCACTTCATTACCAGGCTGGCGCGCGAATCGCCCACGCCCACCAGCAGGCCGCCGCAGCCAAGGCCCTGGGCGCGGACGTATGCCACCGGGACAAAAGTACCAGCAATCGCAATGGCCGCCAGAGCGAGGAGTCCAGCCGCGCGAGCCAGAAGGCGCCGCGGAGAGGCATTGGCATGACCTACGGGTGATGACATGGATTGCTGCATGGTCGTTTTGGATGCAGAACAGAGTGGAAATCGGGCCACACCCATAGCAAAGGCCCGCACACAGCGGGCCCTTCTGGCGCTTGCGGCCTGCATGCTCAACGGCTGAGCGCGCAGGCCGGTTGACCCTTCAGAGGCTGGGAGTTTTTTGGCCGTGTCCGAATGGCGCGTCAAAACGCGCTGGATCCAGGCGCAAAGCGCAGCCATAGCCCGGCTATGGCGAGCATTTGCTTTCGACGAGCCGGGGTGTTTTGGCGTGCAAGGCGGGCATGGACGAAAGATTCTCAGCCTCTCAGTTCACCAACCTGCAAGCCGGCTCATGAGGGCACGAAGCGCGGCGATTTCCAGGCCGTTCACCCCGCGCATGCACTTCAATCCACAATGCTCACGCCCTGCACCTGGTTGCCCAGTTTGAAGTACAGCACGCCATCGGCGCCCAGCGTCCAGGGCGCCGTCTGCCTCGCGGCACCGCCTTCGGGCAGCACCCACTGCGGCACCAGGCGCCAATGGGCGCCGCCAAATGCCAGCGCCATCGCGCCATCACGCGCCCCGGGCTGCACGGCCAGCACGGCGCCCGGCAGGGCGCTGGCCAGGATTGCCTGGGCCTGCATTGGGCTCAGCAGCGCCGGCAGCAGCAACTGCCGCGCGCCCTGCCCTGTCTGCAGGTAGATGCGGCCCTGTTCGTCCAACCCGATCTGCGGGGTGCCGGTGGCCGTGCCTGTGCCCATCCAGTCGGGCCGCAGCACATAGGTCTGCCCTCCGGCACGCAGCTGCAGCACGCCTTCGGCGCCAAGCCGGGTGCGTGCATCGGGCAGCACGGCGGTCACGGCGTTGGCCAGGCCCGCCAGGTCGGCCACGGCCGGCGCAAACTGCACCACCACCCCGCCGCGCACCCAGCGCAGCAGGCCCAGCGGGGTGAAGGCGACGCCATCGGGCAGGCGGGCATCGATGGTGATGGGTTGCACGGGCAGCAGTTGGATGGTCTGTGTGCCATCACGCACCAGCACCACGCCCGACGGGGTGATCTCCAGGCCCACGGCAAGGTTCGCGCCCGAGAGGCGGGTGACCGGGCCAGCCAGGCGCGCATAGGCCGCGCCGTCCACGGTGATGCTGGCGGGCAGGTTGGCAAACGCCATGGCATCGCCCACCTGCAGTGCATCGCCCTTGAGCGAGCCGAGCGCAATGGACACCAGCTTGCCCTGTGCGTCCACCTGCAGGCGCTCGCCCGCCAGCAGGCCCTGGCTGCCCACCTGCGGCAGGCTGCCTTGCGGAGGCACCAGCGAACCGCTGACCACGGCCACCGTCAATGGCTGCGCCTCGATGCGCGTGCCTGCAGCCCCCGAACTGAGCAGCACCTCACCCGCCAGCGCCATGGGCTGGCCGGGGGCGCTGCTGGTCATGCTTGCCCAGCCCTGCAGCACCACCAGCACCAGCACGGTCTGGCCATTGACCTGGGCCACCTGCAGTTGGGTGCCGGGCAGGGCCTGCACCATGAGCGGCTGGCCGTTGACCGTGACCTGCAGCGTGACCGGCGTGGTGCCCGTGCCGGGCAGAACGATGGTGCCGCCGACTGCCCCTGGGCCCACGATGATCGGCAGGCTGGGGTCGGTGATGGTGGTGACGCCCGTGCTGTTGACGCTGACCGTGGTGGGTGCGCCACCGCCGGCGGGCGAGGCCGTCGTGACCGGGGCGCTGGCGGCCGATGCCACGCTGTCGCCCGCGCCATTGGTCGCCTTGACCGTGAAGGTGTAGGCCGTGCCACTGGCAAGCCCCGTCACCGTGCAGGTGGTGGGCAGCGGGCTGCCGGTGGTGACCGTGCAGGTCTTGGTGGGGTCGGCCACTGCTGCCGCGGTGTAAGCGGTGATGGCGCTGCCACCATTGCTGGCGGGGGCCGTCCACGCCACGGTTGCCTGGGCAGTGCCGGCCGTGGCGGTCACTGCGGTGGGGGCGCCAGGGACATCGGGCACCAGCATCAGGCGAGAGCGCGTGGGTGCCGCAGCAAAGTAGGCGGCATCGGCGCCCGTGCCGCCGGCTTGGAGGGCCAGCACGCCGCACAGGTACCCGGTCTTGCCGGGCAGCACGGTCAGCGTGGTGCCGGCAACGGTGCAGACATCGGGGGTGAAGGTGTCGAATGCCACGGCCAGGCCGCTGCTGGCGGTGGCCAACAGGGTGGTCGAGGTGCCCGAGGCAGGCGAGCCAGCCGCCACAGGAAAGTCGATGGCCTGCGCTGCGGCGATGCGCGTTGGCAGGTTGCGGTTGGCCGTGCCCCCGTTGCCCAGTTGGCCGGTGCCGTTGTTCCCCCAGCACTGCACAGCCCCGGAGGTGGTCAGCGTGCAGGTGTGATCGCTCCCTACCGCAACAGACGCCACCCCGCTGGCCAGGCCCGTGACGGTTTGGGGCGTGGTTTTGTTGGTGGTGCTGCCATCGCCGTTGTTCCCCCAGCACTGCACGGCCCCGGCCGTGGTCAGCGCGCAGGTGTGCGCGCTCCCTGCCGCAATGGCCGCCATCCCGCTGGTCAAGCCCGTGACGGGGTGGGGTGTAGTTTTGCCGGTGAAGCTGCCATCGCCCAGTTGGCCAACGGCGTTGCTCCCCCAGCACTGCACGGCCCCGGCCGTGGTCAGCGCGCAGGTGTGGGAGCCCGCTGCCGCAATGGCCGCCACTCCGCTGGCCAGGCCCGTGACGGGCTGGGGCGCGCTCTGGTTGGTGGTGCTGCCATCGCCCAGTTGGCGACTACTGTTCCAGCCCCAGCACTGCACGGCCCCGGCAGTGGTCAGCGCGCAGGTGTGGTAATCCCCTGCCGCAATAGACGCCACCCCGCTGGCCAGGCCCGAGACGGGCTGGGGCGTGGTTTTGCTGGTGGTGCTGCCATCGCCCAGTTGGCCGAAAACGTTATGGCCCCAGCACTGCACGGCCCCGGTCGTGGTCAGCGCGCAGGTGTGAAACTGCCCTGCTGCAATGGTAGCCACCCCGCTGGCCAGGCCTGTAACCGGCTGGGGCGTGCTCCTGTTGGTGGCGCTGCCATCGCCCAACTGGCCGAGGTTGTTTTGGCCCCAGCAGTGCACAGCCCCGGCCGTGGTCACGGCGCAGGTGTGGGCAACTCCTGCCGCAATGGCCGCCACTCCGCTGGCCAGGCCTGTGACGGGCTGGGGCGTGGTTTTGTTGGTGGTGCTGCCATCGCCCAGTTGGCCGTCTGAGTTGTAGCCCCAGCACTGCACGGCCCCGGCCGTGGTCAGCGCGCAGGTGTAGAACTGCCCTGCCGCAATGGCCGCCACCCCGCTGGCCAGGATCGTGACGGACTGGGGCGTATTCTTGTTCGTGGTGCTGCCATCGCCCAGTTCACCGTCATCGTTGTAGCCCCAGCACTGCAGGGCCCCGGCCGTGGTCAGCGCGCAGGTGTGCGCGCTCCCTGCCGCCATGGCCGCCACCCCGCTGGCCAGGCCCGGCACAAGCTGGGGCGTGGTTTTGTCGGTGGCGCTGCCATCGCCCAGTTGGCCGTATGCATTATTGCCCCAGCACTGCGCGGCCCCGGCCGTGGTCAGCGCGCAGGTGTGGTCATCCCCTGGCGCGATGGCCGCCACCCCGCTGGCCAGGCCCGTGACGGGCTGGGGCGTGCTTTGGTTGGTGGTGCTGCCATCGCCCAGCTGGCCGAAAGCGTTCTTGCCCCAGCACTGCATGGCGCCGGCCGTGGTCAGCGCGCAGGTGTGGTTGAATCCCGCGGCAATGGCCGCCACCCCGCTGGCCAGGCCTGTGACGGGCTGGGGCGTGCCTTTGTCGGCAGTGCTGCCATCGCCCAATTGGCCAGAAGCGTTGTAGCCCCAGCATTGCACGGCCCCGGCACTGGTCAGCGCGCAGGTGTGGTTGCCTCCCGCCGAAATGGCCACCACCCCGCTGGCCAGGCCCGGCACGGGCTGGGGCGTGGTTTTGTCGGTGGTGCTGCCCTCGCCCAACTGGCCGTATGCGTTTTTGCCCCAGCACTGCACGGCCCCCGCCGTGGTCAGCGCGCAGGTGTGGCTGTATCCCACCGCAATGGCCGCCACTCCGCTGCCCAGGCCGGTGACGGACTGGGGCGCGGTTTTGGCGGTGGTGCCGCCATCGCCCAGTTGGCCGTAAGAGTTAAAGCCCCAGCACTGCACGGCCCCGGCCGTGGTCAACGCGCAGGTGTGCTCCAATCCCCCAGCAACGGCCGCCACCCCGCTGGCCAGGCCGGTGACGGGCTGGGGCGTGCTCTTGTTGGCGCCGCTGCCATCGCCCAGTTGGCCTTGGCCGTTGTAGCCCCAGCACTGCACGCCCCCGGCCGTGGTCAGCGCGCAGGTGTGGATGGTGCCCGCAGCCACCTGCTGCACAGGCTGGCCCAGCACCGATGCTGGTACGGCCCCTTGGGCCCGCGCGGGCGTGGCGCCGCACAACAGCAGCCAGGCCATCAGCAGCCACAGCAGCCATGCCAGCGGGGTGGCGGCAAGCCGCCGGGCCAGGGGCCCATCCATGGCGGGTGTGCTTGAGAGGGGGTTCGGGCGGGTTGGCATGGGGGCTGCTTTCGTGGTGGAAACGCCGGTGCAGGCAGCGCACAGGCGATAGCCCTGCAATCTATCGGCTTGCCGCCGACTTGTATGTCCCTAGAACTAGCTACAAGCGAGGCGGCGCCACCACGGCGCAGCGGCAAGGCGCCACCAGTTGGGAGGACTGCCCCCGAGTACATTGGGCAGGCATGCAGCGCGGGAAGGGAGTGCTGGCTGGGGCGGCAGGGCCGGCTACTACGCAGGTGGGTGGCCGGGCGCCTGCAGCGGCAGCCACAGCACGCAGCGCGTGCCGGCCGCCGTGCTGGCCCAGGACACGCTGGCGCCGATGGCGTCGGCCCGGCGCAGCTGGTTCTTCAGGCCGCGCCCGCGCGCCTGCAGTGCGGCGTCGACATCGAAGCCGTGGCCGTCGTCCAGCACGCGCACCTCGATGCCGCCGGCGCTTTCCTCGCACTCGACGCGGATGCAGGAGGCCTGCGCGTGCTTGACCACGTTGGCAAAGCATTCCTGCAGGATGCGCAGCAGGTTCAGCGCGCTGCCGGCATCAAGCCACGCCAGGGGCGGCACGTCCTGCACCTCCCAGCGCAGCTCCATGCCCATGCCCTCCAGGCGCGGTGCGAGCCGAAAGCGCAAGGTCGCCAGCAGCAGCAGCAAGTCCGCGTCCACGGGCTCCATGGAGTCGATGGCGAGCTTGAGGTCGTCCATGCACTCGGCCAGCACCTGGGCCAGCTCTTCGCTGCCGGCCTTGCCGTGGCGCACCAGGTGCAGCGCGCTGGTGAGGGAGGAGCCCAGGCCGTCGTGCATGTCCTGCATCAGGCGCTGGCGCTCTTGCGCCAGGGTGGCCCGGTGCTCGGTCTCGCGCAGGCGCTCGTAGCTCAGGGCCAGCTCGCCTTCGCGCTCGCGCAGGCGGTGTTCCAGGTTGGCGTTCACGCGCTCCATGCCGTCCAGCGCCGCCAGGTAGCGGCGCAGCATGATGTACGAGAAGATGAAGAACACGCCGATGTTGCTGTAGGGCCCCAGGTAGATGCCTTCCACGCTGACCAGCAGGTTGCTCTGCAGCAGCCAGTCGTAGCCGCCCGACATCAGGCTGATGAGCCCCCAGCCGCCGAGCAGGCCGGCCTCTTTGGAGCCGACGCGCCAGGCATCGCGGCAGGCGACGCCCAGCAGCGTGGTGCCCAGCACCAGCAGCAGCGCGTACAGCAGTGGCGAAATGATCGCCGCGTTGGGCGGCGCCGGTAGCAGTGGCAGCGTCAGCATGCTCACCAGCGCCGTGACCACGCAGGCCGTGATGGTGAGCCGGCGGTGGTGCACCCCATGCAAGTAGCTCAAAAACAGGTACGAGATCAGCACCTGCCAAAACAGCGCGCTCACGGTAAGCCCGCTGAACCATGCGTCGCTGATCGGCAGCCGCTGGCGGCTCACGAAGTAGTGCAGTGTCCTCACAAATGCCACCACGGACGTGGCGAAGAACAGCAGGTACAGCGGCTCGTGCCGCCGCAGCAGCCACACGCCCAGCGCGAAGATGCCTGCGGCCACGAAGGCGGCGCTGCTCATGGCCGGAAAGTCGGACTGCAGCCAGTGGCGCGCCTGGTAGCGCCAGCCGATGGCCGCACTGGGCCCAACCCAGGCGCTGGAGATGGCAGCACCGGTGTGCCGCAGGCGCTGGCCGCGGATCTGCACCTCGCGCACGGCGGGCGCGCCGGCCGTGCCCTGCAGGGGAATCCACAAGGGCAGGTTCACCGCGTTCCACAAAAATTTTGCATCCGTCTGGTAGAGCAGCCGCCCATCGGCGTACACGGCGATCTGGCCGTCCGACTTCCAGCGCGGCAGGTACAGGTACAGGGGGCCGGCCTCAGGCGCCAGCGCGGGCACCGCCAGGCGGTACCAGACCTCGGTGGTCAGCGGCTGGCCCTGCTGCTGCTGCTGAGGCACCTTGACCTGCGGCGACTGGGCAAACGGCAGCGCCACTGCCTCCCACCCGCCGCGCGGCATGTCGTCCCCTTGCAGCACGTACGGCGGGGGTGTAAAGCCCACGCTGGGGCGCTCCAGCCGCTGCGCCTGCACGATGTGCGCCGCACCCTGATCGACAGGCGATGGCCCGGGGTCAGCCGCCTGCAGCGCGCCGCTGCACAGCAGGCACCATGCCAGCACAAAGGCGCGCGCCAGAGCGGTCTTCAGATCAGCCCCCGCGCACGTGCCTCGTAGATCGCCTCGGCCTTGGAGCGCACCTTGAGCTTGGCGTAGGTGCGCCGCACGAAGGTGAGCACGGTGTGGTGCGATACATCCAGCGCCCGCGCAATCTCTTCTGCCGTGAAACCCTTGGTGATGTACTGCAGCACCTCGCGCTCGCGGGCGGACAGGGTGGCGGGGGCATCGGCTTGCGCGGCCGCCTCTGGCGCCGGCACGCCGGCCTGCTTGAAGCGCATCAGCACCTGCCTGGCGATCAGCGGGCTGATCGGGCTGCCGCCCGCGTGCAGGCTGCGGATCTCGCCCACGATGCGCTCGGGCATGCTGTCCTTGAGCAGGTAGCCGCTGGCTCC
This sequence comes from Acidovorax sp. AC410, assembly GCF_979253235.1. Classification (NCBI taxonomy): domain Bacteria; kingdom Pseudomonadati; phylum Pseudomonadota; class Betaproteobacteria; order Burkholderiales; family Comamonadaceae; genus Acidovorax; species Acidovorax sp. AC410. Next base: position 4,607,248 of record NZ_CEEDCG010000001.1, on the reverse strand, counting down.
CGCCTCGATGGACTGCAGCACATGCGCCTCGTCGCCAAAGGCCGTGCTCACCATCACCGCGCAGCCAGGCCACCGCCGCGCAGCCGCCGCGATGGCTTCGATGCCCGAGCCATCGGGCAGGCCCAGGTCCACCAACAGCACATCGGCAGCAGGGCCGCCACCGTTCAGTGCGCGCAGCGCCTGCGCCAGCGTGTCGGCCACCCACAGCAGCTGCATGTCATCCGTCTGGCGGATCGCCGAAGCCACGGCCGCCTGGAAACGAGGGTCGTCCTCCACGAGTGCGATCTGGATGCTTGCGGGGCTGTTGGCAATGGCTGGCGGCATGGTGATGGGGCGTGGGCTCTCTGCGCTCGTGGCGGTTTCTGCAGTGTCCCACAGCAGCAACTCGGGCGCTGTCCCCAGTTCTAGTGACAGACATGGGTGAGCCGGCGATCACCAGGCGCGCGGCGTGGACACCAGGGCACGCCAGACAACCTCTACACCACCGCCAGGCCGCTTGCAGAACAGGGCAGACGCGTTGCGTCGATAGCGTCATGTCGTTGAGATGACGCAGGAGGGGATGCGCCTTACGGCACCCGGTTCCCATCCCGTATCTGCGACACCACCCCATTCTGCAGCCGCACCACCGACATGAAGTTGCCCGGGCCACGGTGGTAGGTCCACTCATCGACGTACTCGCATGTCTCCGTCACATACTGGCGCGGCGCTTCGCGTGGGTGCAGGGGCACGGACCACACCACGCGCGGGATGCGGATGCACACGGTATCCGTGGCAAAGGGTTGCCCGCATTTCATGACCAGGCTGGCGCGCGAGTCGCCCACACCCACCAGAAGGCCGCCGCAGCCCAGGCCCTGGGCACGGGCCTCCTTCACAGGAGCAACAGCGCAGGCCACGGCAGTGGCCACCAGGGCAAGGAGCCCGGCGCCACGCGCCAGAAGACGCGATGGAAACGCCATGGCATGGCCTGTCGATGGTGCTGAGGATAGCTGCATGGTCGTTTGGATGCGAAACAGGTTCGGAAGTTTTACGCGGACAGACCACGCCAATGACAAAGGCCCGCACGCGGCGGGCCCTTCTGGCGCTTGCGGCCTGCCTGCTCAACGGGTGAGCCTGCGGGCGCGTTGACCAAGCCTTCTTACTCGGCCTCGATCTTCGAAGTCTTCACCACCGTCGCCCAGTTCGCCAGCTCCACCTTGGCCTTCTCACCCAGCTGCTGGGGCGTCTGGTAGTCGGCGGTGGCGCCCTGCTCCTGGGCCTTCTGCTTGAAGGCGGGGCTCTGCACCACGGTGCGGATGTCGGCGGCGAGCTTGTCGATCACGGGCTTGGGCACGGCAGCGGGGGCGAACACGGCGAACCAGGAGGTGGCGTCCACCTTGGGGTAGCCGGCCTCGGCCGTGGTGGGCGCATCGGGCAGGCTGGGCAGGCGCTCCTTGCCGGTCACGGCCAGCACGCGCAGCTTGCCGGCGGCGATGTGGGGCATGAAGGGTGGTGCGGTGCCGAAGGTCAGGTCCACCTGGCCGCCCAGCAGGTCCTGCAGCGCGGGGCCGGTGCCCTTGTAGGGCACGTGCACCATCTTCACGCCGCCCTGCTGCTCCAGCATGGCGCCGGTCACGTGCTGCAAGGATCCATTGCCCGACGAGGCGTAGTTGAGCTTGCCGGGGTTGGCCTTGGCGTAGGCAATCAGCTCGGCCAGGGTCTTCACCGGCAGGTCGTTGCGCACCACGATGATCTGGGGGGCCGAGATCACGTTGGCCACGGGCTGGAAGTCGCTCTGCTCCCACTGCTTTTGCTTGGTGAGGTGGGGCGAGATGACGTGGTAGCCCGAGTACTGCATGAGCAGGGTGTAGCCATCGGGCTCGGCGCGCTTGACGGCGCTGGCTGCGATGGCGCCGTTGCCGCCGCCCTTGTTGTCCGCCACCACCGACTGGCCCAGCACCGGGCCCAGCGCTTGCGCCAGCATGCGCGCCGACAGGTCGGTGGTGCCGCCTGCGGCCGTGGGCACGACCAGGGTGACGGGCTTGGCGGGGTAGGCGCTGCCGCCCTGGGCAAAGGCGCTGCCGCCCAGGCTGGCGGCCAGTGCGGCCACGGCCAGAAGGGTGAATTGTTTGCGGGTCGTTGTCATGAAGGATGTGTCTCCGTTGTTGTCAATGAATCTCGAATCTCGATCACGGGTGGGTGTCAATCCACCTTTGCGCCTGTGTCCTGAACTACTTTGTGCCAGCGCGCCAGGTCGTCCTTGACCAGCGTGCCCAGTTGCGCCGATGTACCCTTGAAGGGCTCGCAGCCCACGGCCGCCAGCTTGTCGACCACGGCCTTGCTGTCCAGCGCCTTGGCCACTTCGGCCTGCAGCAGGGCGACCACGGCGGGTGGGGTGCCGGCGGGCGCGAACATGCCGTACCACGGCGTTTGCCCAAAGCCCTTGAGCGTTTCGCCCATGGTGGGCGCATCGGGCAGCGCGGCCACGCGCTTTTCGTTGACAACGCCCAGCACCTTGAGCTTGCCGGCCTGGATGAAGGCGATGGACGACGGCAGGCTCTGCACCGACAGCGGCACCTGCCCGCCCACCACGTCGGTGGCGGCTGCCGCCGAGCCCTTGTAGGGAATGTGCTGCAGCTCGATGCCAGCGGCCTTTTGCAGCATCTCGCCGATCAGGTGGTTGAGCGTGCCGTTGCCGGCCGAGGCGATCGAATACTTGCCCGGGCTGGCCTTGGCCACGGCGATCAGCTCGGCCATGTTCTTGGCGGGGAAGGACGGGTGCGCCACCAGCACGTAGCCCGCCGTGGCCAGGGGCGCCACGGGCTCGAAGTCCTTCACCGGGTCGAACCCGGTGCTCTTGTACAGCCAGGGGTTGATGACCTGGGCGCTGTCGGCCGTCACCAGCAGGGTGTAGCCGTCGGCCTTGGTTTTGGCGGTGTAGGCCGTGCCCACATTGCCGCCCGCGCCGGGACGGTTCTCCACCACCACGGGCTGGCCGAGTTGCTCGCTGAGCTTTTGCGCCAGCACGCGCGCAATCGCATCGTTGGCGCCGCCCGCGGCCTGGGGCACGACCACGGTGATGGGCTTGCCGGGGAACTTGCCCGCATCCTGCGCGGTGGCGGTGAATGCCGCCCCGCACAGCAGCGCGGCGAGCACCAGCCTGCGCGGCGTGCGGAAATGGGGTCTCGAATCGCTCATGGTCTTGTCTCCTGTCTATCGTCTTCTTGGAATGGATGAACCAGGCAATGGGGGGAAGTGGCGCAACTATGCGGCGGCACGCCCTCCCCCGGCCAGTTCGCGCTCACGCAACAGGGCCCGCTCGCGTATCGCCTCGAAATCCCCCGGCACCGGGTGCAGCGCCAGGCGCGGCCCGGCCTTGGCGATCTGGCTGGGGATGTCGTGGCCGATCAGCGCGGGCAGGCGCTGCGCGGCGGCCAGCAGGCGCGGCAAATCCACGCCGGTGGCGTAGCCCATGCATTCGAGCGCGTGCACGATCTCTTCGCTGCACACATTGCCGCTGGCGCCGGGCGCATAGGGGCAGCCGCCCAGGCCGCCCAGCGATGCGTCGAAGCGGTCGGCCCCGGCGCCGATGCCCGCCAGCACATTGGCCAGGCCCATGCCGCGCGTGTTGTGAAAGTGCAAAGTGAATTCCACACCCGGCCAGCGCGCGCGCGCCGCCGCAGTGAGGGCCGCCACCTGCGTGGGGTAGGCCATGCCCGTGGTGTCGCACAGCGTGACGCCGCCCACGCCCAGGTCGACGAAGCGCTGCACCCAGCCGAACACGGCCTCGGGGGCGACCTCGCCCTCCATGGGGCAGCCAAACACGCACGACAGCGACACGTTGACCGCCACGCGCGCGGCCTGCGCCGTGGCCACCACCTGGGCCAGCGCGGCGAACGAGTGCTCTTGCGTCATGCGCAGGTTGGCGATGTTGTGCGTGGCGCTGGCCGACATGACCAGGTTGAGCTCGTCGGCCCGCGACTCGATGGCCCGCTCGGCCCCGCGCACATTGGGCACCAGGGCCGTGTACACGGTGCCGGGGCGGCGCGTGATCTCGCGCATCACCACCTCGGCATCGCGCAGCGCAGGGATGGCCGTGGGCGAGGTGAACGAGGTCACCTCGATCTTGGAGAGGCCCGCATCCGACAGCGCATTGGCCAGCGCAATCTTGTCCTCGGTGGGCACAAAGGCGGCCTCCATCTGCAGGCCGTCGCGCAGGCCCACCTCCTGCATGTGGATGCGCCGGCCCGCGCCGGCCCACACGCTGGCTTCTTGCATTGCGGCACTCATTGGATCACCCCCTTGCTGCGCAACAGCGCAATCTGCTCGGCGGTCAGGCCCGCCTCGGCCAGCACCGCATCGGTGTCGTCGCCCAGGTGCGGCGCGCTGCTGCGTATGCTGCCCGGCGTGGCCGAGAGCTTGGGCACGATGCCCGGCACCTGCACGCTGTAGCCGTCGCGTGTCTGCTGCGTGAGCAGCATGTCGCGGGCGCGGTAGTGCGGGTCTTCGGCGATGTCGCGCGCGGTGTAGACCTTGCCGGCCGGCACGCGGGCCGTGCCCAGGGCATCGAGCACCTGCTGCACGGTGAGCGGTGCGCTCCAGGCGCCGATGGCGGCGTCGATCTCGTCCACGCGGGCCACGCGGCCGGCGTTGTCGGCCAGGTCGGGCGCGGCGCCCAGGTCGGGCCGGCCGATGGCCTGCATCAGCCGCTTGAAAATGCTGTCGCCATTGCCCGCCACCAGCACCCAGCCGTCGGTGCAGGGGTAGGCGTTGGAAGGCGCAATGCCCGGCAGCGCGCTGCCCGCCGCCTCGCGCACCGCGCCAAAGGCGCTGTACTCGGGGATCAGGCTTTCCATCACGTTGAACACGGCCTCGTGCAGCGCCACGTCGATCACCTGGCCCTGGCCGCCGTTGACCTTGCGGTGGTACAGCGCCGTGAGCACGCCGATGGCGCCGTGCAGCGCGGCCAGCGTGTCGCCAATCGACACGCCCACACGCACCGGCACCCGGCCCGGCTCGCCCGTCAGGTGGCGCAGCCCGCCCATGGCCTCGCCAATGGCGCCAAAACCCGGCAGATCGCGGTAGGGCCCGGTCTGCCCGTAGCCCGAGATGCGCAGCATCACCAGCCCGGGGTTGATGCGGTGCAGTTCTTCGGGCGACATGCCCCAGCCCTCCAGCGTGCCGGGGCGAAAGTTCTCGATCAGCACGTCGGCCTCGGCAATCAGTTGGCGGGCGATGTCCTGGCCCTCCTTCTGGCGCAGGTCCAGCGCCACCGAGCGCTTGTTGCGCGACTGCACCTGCCACCAGACGGAGGTGCCCTCCTTGATCAGGCGCCAGTTGCGCAGCGGGTCGCCCGATTCTGGCGCTTCGATCTTGATGACCTCGGCGCCGAAGTCGCCCAGCGTCTTGCCGCAGAAGGGGCCGGCTATGAGCTGGCCCATCTCGATCACGCGCACGCCCTGCAGGGCGGCAGCGGTAGGTGTTGCACCCATCGTGTTCTTGTCTCCAATGTCGCAGCCTGCGGATCAGGCCTGCCTGTGTTGCCCCGCATGATGCGCAAAGAAGCCCTGTGGGCAAAACGCTCTTATGACAGCCCACCATCGCAATCCAGCATGGCAGGTAATATCAAACCCATGAAGCTCGACCCCGTCTCCCTGCGCCTGTTCGTTGCCGTGATGGAAGAGAGCACCATCGCCGCCGCCGCCGCGCGCGAGCACCTGGCCGCGTCGGCCGTGAGCCGGCGCCTGGCCGACCTGGAAGATGCCCTGCACGTGGTGCTGTTCACCCGCAGCAACAAGGGCACCGAGCCCACGGCTGCGGCCTATGCGTTGTTGAACCTGGCGCGCGGCGTGCTCAACGACCTCGATGGCATCGCCACGCAGATGCGCGACTACGGCGCCGGCCTGCGCGGCCATGTGCGCGTGGTGGCCAACATCTCGGCCATCAGCCAGTTCTTGCCGGCGCAGTTGCAAAGCTTCATGGCCCTGCACCCGCAGGTGGACGTGCGGCTGCAGGAGCAGATCAGCACCGCCATCGCCCAGTCGGTGGCCGAGAACGCGGCCGACATCGGCATCCTCAACCACGGCCACTATGGCGACCGCGTGGTGCAACTGCCCTACCGCACCGACGAGCTGGCCCTGGTGGTGCCGCGCGACCACGCCCTGGCACGGCGCAAGTCCGTGCGCCTGGTGGATGCCCTGCCCTACGACTTCGTGGGCGCCCACCCCGGCAGCGCCATCAACAACCAGCTCACCAAGGCCGCTGCCGAAACCGGGCTGCCGCTGCGCCTGCGCATGCAGGTCACCAGCTACGACGCACTGTGCCTCATGGTCGCGGCCGGCCTGGGCGTGGGCGTCATGCCGCGGGGCAGTGCTGCGCTGTACAAGGGCAGCCAGCCCATCCGCGTGGTCACCTTGAACGAGCCCTGGGCGCACCGCCAGCTGGTGCTGTGCGTGCGCTCGGAAGAGTCGCTATCGAGCGTGGCGCGCCTGCTGGTGGACCACCTGCGCGCCCCCGCCGAAGGGCCCGCCGCATGACGGCGCCGGCGCTGCCCCCGCTGCAGTGGGATGTGTTCTGCCAGGTCATCGACAACTACGGCGACATCGGCGTGTGCTGGCGCCTGGCCAGCCAGTTGGCCGCGCGCGGCCAGCGCGTGCGCCTGTGGGTGGACGATGCCTCGGCCCTGGCCTGGATGGCGCCTGCGGGATGCCCCGGCGTGGAGCTGCGCCCTTGGGGCGGCGAGCTGCCCGCCGCGCACGAGGCCGCGCCCGATGTGGTGGTCGAGGCCTTTGGCTGCGAAATCCCCGAGCCCTTCCTGGCCTGGGCCGTGCAGCGTGCGCCGGCGCGGCAACCCGCGTGGATCAACCTCGAATACCTCTCGGCCGAGGGCTATGTGGAGCGCAACCACCGCCTGCCCTCGCTCATCATGTCGGGCCCGGCAGCGGGCTGGACGCGCTGGTTCTTCTACCCCGGCTTCACCCCCGCCACGGGCGGCCTGCTGCGCGAACCCGGCCTGCTGGACCAGCGCCCGCCCGGCTTTGCCGCCGCCTGGCGCGCGGGCCAGCCTGCGGCCACCATCACGCCACAGCGCTGGATGTCGCTGTTCTGCTACGAGCCCGCTGCCCTGCCCGCCCTGCTGGCCCAGGCCATGCAGCCATGTGCCGTGCCAACACGCCTGCTGGTCACGCCAGGGCGCGCCACGCTGGCGGTGCAGGCCGCGCTCGCCACCTTGCCGGCGGACCACGGCCCGCTGCAACTGCAGTTTCTGGCCCCCACCGACCAGCCCGGTTTCGACGACCTGCTCTGGGCCAGCGACTTCAACGCCGTGCGCGGCGAAGACTCGCTGGTGCGCGCACTGTGGGCCGGCCGCCCCCTGGTCTGGCACATCTACCCGCAGGACGACGGCGCCCACCATGCCAAGCTGGCCGCGTTTCTCGACTGGCTGCAGGCCCCGGCCTCGCTGCGTGGCTTTCACGCGGCGTGGAACGGCATCCCCGGCCACGGCGCGCTGACCATTCCGGATGATGAAACCCTGGCCGAGTGGACCGCCTGCATGCAGGCGGCGCGCGCACGGCTGGCGCAACAAACCGACCTGGTGGGCCAGTTGGTAGGATTTATCCAGGAAAAAAGGTAAAATCCGAGGCTTTGCGCAAATTGAGGCGCGGCACCATGGTGCCCGTACCCCGCGCAATCCCGCCGCGGAACATGCGCCGGCCAGTTGCACAGCCCACCGGGGCTTGCGGCCAGCGCGTTGAGCGGCCCCCAACCCAAGCAACCAAACTGCTATGAAAATCGCTCAAGAAATCCGCGCCGGCAACGTCATCATGCACGGCAAGGACCCCATGGTCGTCCTCAAGACCGAATACGCCCGTGGCGGCCGCGGTGCAGCCACCGTGCGCATGAAGCTCAAGAGCCTGATCGGCAACTTCGGCACCGAAAACGTGTTCAAGGCCGACGACAAGATCGACAACGTGATCCTGGACAAGAAGGACTGCACGTACTCCTACTTCGCTGACCCCATGTATGTCTGCATGGACACCGACTACAACCAGTACGAAGTCGAAGCCGAAAACATGGGCGACGCACTGAACTACCTGGAAGACGGCATGACGCTGGAAGTGGTGTTCTACGACGGCAAGGCCATCTCGGTCGAACTGCCCACCAGCGTCGAGCGCGAAATCACCTGGACGGAACCCGCCGTCAAGGGCGACACCTCCGGCAAGGTCCTGAAGCCCGCCAAGATCGCCACCGGCTTCGAAGTGCCCGTGCCCCTGTTCGTCTCGCAAGGCGACAAGATCGAAATCGACACCCGCACCGGCGAATACCGCAAGCGCGTTTAAGGTTCTGCAGGCCCACCTGCAAGACCTCCGAAAAAGGCTTCCCTCGGGAAGCCTTTTTCGTTGGCGCAGACCGCGCATGCTCCTGTCCACAGCGATTTCTTGCGAGCGTCACAGGCCTCGCGCACAATCATTGCCATGGACCCCACCGCCGACCTCGCCACCGACCTCACCGCACTCCTCCCCCGCTGGCGCATCGATGGGGTCGACATGCTGCCGCCCGGCGATCCTGCGCAGGTCCAGGCGCTGTTTGCCCAACTGGGCCAGCCCGCCACCCCCGAAGTGCTCACCCTGTACACCACCCTGGGCGGCATGGCCACCATGGACGGCGAGTTCTGGCGCATGTGGTCGCTGGACGAAGTCAGCCGCGCCAACCAGGGCCCGCCCTCCGAATGGGGCGTGCAGTTCGCAGACTTCCTGACCCACAGCCAGGTATTTCGCCTGCGCACTGCGGCGGACGGCCGCTCGGAAGTCCTCGCCGGGCCCCTCAGCGCCGACAGCCCACCCGTGCGGGTAGCGGCCTCGCTCAACGAATTCTTTGCGCTGTACCGCAGCAACCCGGACCAGGTGCTGCAGCCGCGCTGAGCCGGCGCCAGGCGCGACGGAGTCGGCGCATCGGGGTATCTACCAGCACGGGCACCCAACGCAGAGTATTCGTTTGTAAATGACTTGCTTTCTGGTAAAAACCGGTTTCACAGCGAGCAACCCGCAGCGGAGAGGCCCAGCCTAAAGGCGGGCAGGTGCCTCTCATCCCCACGCCCAGATACCCGCTGTGACCGCCCATGGTCCGCGAGGCCGGGCACCATGCGGCGGCGCCGCCACAGGCCCTGCAAGGCCTGTGCCGTGCGCGCCCCCGTCAATCCAGAACACATGGCGACCGCCCCCCTCCGGCGGGCAGCAGGTCCGCCACATCCCCGAGGAAACGCCATGACCGGCCACCACCATACCGACCACCCCATGCCCCTGGGCGCGCGCGACCCCGTTGAGCTGGTCTTCGTGTTCGATGACCTGCACGACTGGCAGACCCTGGCCGCCGCCGCCCCCGAAGGTGCCGAGGTGGTGGTGCTCGACGGCTGGAGCAACGGCCTGGCGCAGATGGCCGCGCACCTGCAGGGGCGCAGCGGCATCGCGGCCTTGCACATCCTGAGCCACGGCACACCGGGCTGCCTGCTGCTGGGCAGCCTGCCATTGACCACCGCCCTGGTGGCCGAACATGCGCAAGTACTGGCCGACATTGGTTTGGCACTGGCCGAAGATGGCGATATTTTGGTCTATGGTTGCCGCGCTGGCGCAGGCAATGTGGGCGGCGACTTTGTGCAGGCCCTGGCCCTGGCCACGGGTGCCCATGTGGCAGCGGCCACCGGCCTGGTGGGCGCTGCGCACCTGGGCGGCAATTGGCGGTTGGACCGGAAGCACGGCACCGTGGGCACCGCACCGCTCTCCGGACTGGCGCACTACCAAGAGGTCCTGGCGCCGCCTGTGGATCAGGACTTTGCTGTCACGGCCGGACAGATTGGCGGCGTCACCTCGACGCTGGACTACAACGGGGTCAGGTACACGCTCACCGGAGGATCGGGGTACGAACACATGGTTCAGAACCCAGGTGCCTTTTCACCGACGGGCAGCACCTACCTGATGCTGGATACGGCCGGAATCGGGGCTGCCACCGTCACTGTCAGCGCAACCGATGGCAGCGCCTTCCGCCTGAAGGGACTGAGTTTCCTTGTCGAGGAAAACGTTACGTCGGGGGCGCCTTTTGTTGCCTACACCCTTACTCCGCAGGGTGGCACCGCGCTGCCATTCACCACCGATACCAAGTACCCGCTGTACGACTTCTCCAGCAATACCGACTTCTACAACATCACGAGCTTCACCTTCACTGCCACGGCTCCAGGCTACCCCCAGATCTTCGTCTCGCTCGACGACATCGACTTCGACACGCCCATCATCCTGCCCACCCTCACCAGCGCCACCTACGATGCCGCCACCGGCATCCTGTCCGTTACCGGTGTCAACCTCACCAACGGCGGTGCCGTCGTCGTGGGCAACCTCACCCTGACCGGCCAAAGCGGCGCCACCTACACGCTGACCACCGGCAACACCACGGCCAGCAGCACCACCGGCTTTTCGGTCACGCTCAACACCACCGACAAGCTCAACGTCAACGGTCTGCTCAACAACAACGGCTCCACCGCCGCAGGGGGCACCACCTTCAACCTGGCTGCGGCCGCAGGCTGGCAGTCGGGTGCGGCCGCCGACCTCACCGGCAACGGCGTGACAGTCTCCAACGTCACCGCCCCGACCATCACCTCGGCCAGCTACGACGCTGCCACCGGGATACTGACTGTCACCGGCGCCGGTCTGGTCAAGGTCGTTGGCGCGACCAATGACATCACCGTGAGCGCACTGCGGATCGTCGGCGAGGGCGGCACGGGCCGCACCCTGGTCTTGTCGAGCAATGTCGAAGTGACGGATGCCACCAGTTTTTCGGTGCTCCTGACTGGCAACGACAGGAGCATTGTCAACAGCCTGATCAACAAGGATGGCACGGCATCCACCAGTGGCTCAACCTACAACCTGGTCGCATTCGACAACTGGAACAGCCCGATCACGGGCGGCGACATCGCCGACGCCACCAACCCGCTGACTGCCGTGAATGTGCCCGCGCCAACGATCGTGTCGGCCACCTACGATGCGTCGTCCGGGACGCTGGATTTCATTGGCACCGGCCTCACGCAGCTGGCGGGCGCCACCAATGACATCGTGGCCAACAAGTTCACCCTGCGCGGCGAGGGCAACAACAGCTACACCCTGACCGACACCTCCGATGTCGAGATCACCTCCGGCACCTCGTTCACACTGACCCTGAGCGCCACCGACCGGGCCGCCGCCAGCCTGGTCATCAACAAGGACGGCACCACCTCCACCGGCGGCACCACCTACAACGTGGATGCCGCCGAGGACTGGGCGGCCGGTGCCGCTGCCGCCGCCACGGTGGCCGACAGCACCAACGGCATCATGGTGAGCAGTGTGCCGGCGCCCGCCATCACCAGCGCCACCTACGACGCCGCCACCGGCGCCCTGGTGGTCACGGGCACCGGGTTTCTCAAGCGCGACTCCGCCAGCGACATCGTCGCCAACAAGTTCACCTTCACCGGCCAGGGCGGCACCTACATGCTGACCGATACCGCCGGTGTGGAGATCAGCTCGGGCACCAGCTTCACCCTGAACCTCTCGGCCACCGACCAGAGCGGCCTGCGCACCCTGCTCACGGCCAACGGCACGCAATCGTCGGGCGGCACCATCTACAACCTGGGCGCTGCCGAGGACTGGGCCAGTGGCGCCGATGCCGCCGTGGTGGTTGCGGACACCACGGGCAACGGCATCACCGTCGCCAACGTGGTCTCGCCCACCCTCGCCTCCGCCACCTACGATGCCGCCACCGGCACCCTGTCCGTCACCGCCACCGGCATGGAGGCAGGCGACACCATCGACGCCACCAAGCTGTCCCTCACGGGTCAGGCAGGCAGCTACACGCTGACCGCCGCCACCGCCAACCCCAGCGCCAGCAGTGCCACGGCCTTCACGGTCACGCTCGGCGCCGCAGACAAGCTGGCCATCAACGGCATCCTGAACAACGACGGCACGGCGGCGGTGGACACCACCCCCTTCAACCTGGCAGGGGCCACGGGCTGGAACTCCACCGTCGGCGCAGCGGCAGACCTCACCGGCAACGCCGTCACCGCCAGCAACGTCACCACCCCCACCATCACCAGCGCCACGTATGACGGCACCACCAACACCCTGGTGGTCACCGGCACCGGCCTGGTCCAGACCATCGGTGCCACCAACGACATCACCGTCAGCGCCCTGACCATCACCGGCGAGGGCGGCACCACGCGCACCCTGACCACCACCGGCAATGTCGAAGTCACCTCGGACACCAGCTTCACGCTCATGCTGGCCGGCGCCGACGCGGCGGCCGTGGCCTCGCTGCTCAACAAGAACGGTACTTCCTCGGCCAGCAGCGCCACCACTTACAACATCGCCGCTGCCGAAGACTGGAACAGCGTGGTCACGGGCGGAAATATCGCCGACCTCACGGGCAACGGCATCACCGTCAGCAACGCCGCGCCCAGCATCCTCTCGGCCACCTACGATGCCGCCACTGGCGTGCTCACCGCCACCGGTGTCAACATGGCCAGCGGCGGCAATGTCGTCGTCGGCAACCTCACCCTCACCGGCCAGGGCGGCGCCACCTACACCCTGACCACGGGCAACGTCACCGCCAGCAGCACCACCGACTTCTCGGTCACGCTCAACGCCGCCGACCATCTCAGCGTCAACGGCCTGCTCAACAACAACGGGATCTCCTCGGCCACGGGACCCACCCCGTTCAACCTGGCAGCCGCCGCCAACTGGCAGGCAGGAGCAGGCGCCGACCTCACCGGCAACGGCGTCACGGTCAGCAACGTCACCGCTCCCACCATCACCAGCGCCACCTACGACGTCACCACCCACATCCTCACCGTGACCGGCACCAACCTGGTCAAGACGCTGGGGGCGACCAACGACGTCACGGTCTCGGCCCTGTCCATCAGCGGCGAAGGCGGCGTTGCCCGCACCCTGTCCACCACGGGCAATGTGGAGGTCACCTCGGACACCAGCTTTGCCGTGACCCTGGCCGGTGCCGATGTCGCTGCCGTCGAGGCCCTGTTCAACAAGAACGGCACCACCTCCACCGGTGGCACCGCCTACAACCTGGCCGCCGCCGACGACTGGAACAGCGTGGTCACCGGGGGCAGCATCGCCGACACCACGTCGGCCATCACGGTCTCGAACGTACCCGTGCCCGCCATCACCAGTGCCACCTACGACGCGGCCGCCGGCGCATTGGTGGTCACGGGCACCGGGTTCTCGGGGGCATCCGGGGCCACCAATGACATCGTGGCCAACAAGTTCAGCCTGCAGGGCGAAGGCGGCGCCAGCCACACGCTGACCACCACCGGCAATGTGGAGATCACCAGCACCACGTCGTTCACGCTGACCCTGAGCGCTGCGGACAAGGCCGCCGTCAATGTCCTGGCCAACAAGAACGGCAGCACCTCCACCGGCGGCACCACCTACAACCTGGCTGCCGCCGAGGACTGGGCCGACGGGGCGGATGCCGCCGTGGTGCTGGCCGACCTCACCGGCAACGGGATCACGGTGGCCAATGTGGCCGCACCCACCGTCACCAGCGCCACCTACAACGTGGGCACCGGCGTGCTGGTGGTCACCGGCACCGGGCTGCTGGGAGCCAATGACGCTGCCAACGACGTCGTCGCCAACCGGCTGACCTTTACCGGCAAGGCGGCTGGCACCTACACGCTGACCGATACCGCCAATGCAGATGTCACCAGCGCCACGACCTTCACCCTCACCCTGAGCGCCACCGACAAGGCCGGTGTGAACCTGCTGCTGGACAAGGCCGGCACCAATTCGGTGGACAACACCACCTACAACATCGCCCTGGCCGAGGACTGGAACGCCGGGGCCGACGCGGCCGTGGTGATCGCCGATCTCACGGGCAATGCGGTCACCGCTGCGGGCTTTCCTTCGGACGGCGACGGCGGTACCCCCACCCCACCCACCGGCACCCCCATCGACGGCGTGCCCGTCATTACCGAACCCGGCCCCGGCGGCTCGACCATCATCACCATCCCGGTGGTCGTGCCCACCCGGCCCGATACCCCCGGCACGCCTTCTCCGCTGGCGGATATCCCCCTGGTCACCTCGCCCAGCGGTACGCCCATCGTCTCGGTGGGTGTGCCCACCGGGGTTGGCTTACAGGCCGAGGGGCTGACCACCACAACCACGGGCTCTGCCGCCCTGGCCGAACTGGGCTTCCGCATCGAGCGCATTGCCGGCGACAGCCCCGAGCTGACCAATGCCGGACAGGTGTTCTATGCCACGCTGGCGCCCAATGAACCGCTGTCGGTGCAGATCATCAAGCCCACGGCAGGCGCGGGGTTCAACCCCAACGTGCCGTTGGTCATCACCGGCAGTTCCAACCCTGCCGATGGCAAGCAGGCGGTGATCGTGGATGCCCGAAGCCTGCCTTCGGGCACGGTGATCCAGGTGGACGGCATCGAGTTCCTGGCGGTCGTAGGGGCCGTGCGCATCATCGGTGGCTCGGGCCAGAATGCGGCCAGCGGAGACAGCGCAAACCAGTGGATCGTGCTGGGCCCGGACGACGACATCATTCACGGCGGTGGTGGCAACGACGCCGTGGGCAGCGAAGGCGGCGACGACCAGGTGTTCGGCGATGCCGGCGATGACATCGTGTTTGGTGGGGCGGGCAATGACCTGCTCTCGGGCGGCACGGGCAGCGACAAACTCAATGGCGGCACGGGATTTGACGTGGCGATCCAGGAAGGCCAGAAGACGGACTACACCGTGACTCTGGAAGGGGCCGGCATCAAGCTGACCCATACCGCCAGTGGCGTCTCCGACTGGCTGGTCGATGTGGAGCAGGTGCGCTTTGCGACGGGCCCGAGCCTCACAGTGGCGCACAGTGCAGCCGAAGAAGCCGGGGCCTACCTGTTCCAGAAGTGGATTGGCCGCGATCTGAACCAGGGCGAGGGAGCGATCATCCAGACGCTCACAGGCAAGACCGCGCTAGAGGTGGCGACCTTGTTCGCCCAGGTGTTCCCCGAGCAGAGTGCGGGCAGGACACCTGCGCAACTGCTGGAGGGCATGGCCGCAGCGGGAGCCATTCGCGTGGATGCCGTGCGCGACGTAACCGTGACCGGCGATGCCGGCAACAACACCATCAGCCCGACCTTGGGTCTGGCGCGGTATGTGGATGGCGGGGCGGGCACCGACACGGTGGTGATCCCCGCGACCTTGGGCCAGACCCATGTGCAGGCCAACGGCAATGGCAACTTCACGCTGCAGCGCCTGACCGATGGGGCGATGCTGGACACCACCCGGGTGGAGCGGGTCACCTTCAGCGACACCAAGCTGGCACTGGACCTCGATGGCAATGCCGGCCAGGCGGCCAAGCTGCTCGGTGCCCTGGGCGGCCCGGCGCTGCTGGGCAACAAGGGCGTGGTTGGCGAGGTGATCCGCCTCCTGGATGCCGGGGTCACCAGCCAGACCATCGCGGGCCTGGGGCTGCAGTTGCTGGGGGCGAGCACGCCCACGCAGATCGCGCAGACGCTGTGGACCAACGTGGTGGGCCGTGCGGGCACGGATGGTGAGCTCAAGCTGCTCACCGACCTGATGGCCGGTGGTGTCTCGGCCTCCGATCTGGTGGTGATGGCGGGCAACCTGGAGGCCACGGCCGTTCGCATTGACCTGGTGGGGCTGACGGCCAAGGGCATCGAGTTCGCGTGATCTCCCATGCGCCCTGAAAGGCTTCCCTCGGGAAGCCTTTCTTGTTTTTGGTGACCCCCTGCGTTTTTCATCAGCCTGCGACGATATGGATTTTTCCGCCGGCCTCGCCACACCTGATCCCCCACATGGGTCCATTTCTCCCCTGCCCGGCCGATGGAAACACTGCTGCACGCACTGCATTGCATACAGCCAACAGCACCGACAAGAAAAAGTAGTAAGCCCACATACTTTCTGTTAGAACCGGTGCTCCGGCCGTTGGCGCACCCAGCGAGTGTCATCAGTTCTGGGGACAGACACGGCAGGCGCAACCGCCTACCCTCATCCTTTGCATTGGCATTTGCCGAACGCATCAGTCCCCTTGGCGCCGTAGCCACACGCGCGACTCCCGCGCTCCTTGCAACTTGCCCGCTGCATCGCGCTACGGCGCCAGCGGCCCCCATCATCGGTAACGACATCCATGATCAGCAGCATTCCTACCGCCAATCCATCCAGCACGTCCGCAACCCGTGAAGTGGTTTTTCTCGATAGCCGTGTCGAAGACGTCGGCAGCCTGCTCGACCACCTGGGCCCTGGCGTAGAAGTCGTGCGCATTGATCCCACGCAGGACGGCCTCGCGCAAATGGCCGCAGCACTGGGCGAAAGCGGCGACGTGGCCTCCGTCCACGTGCTGGCCCATGGCAGCGCGGGGTCGCTGTTGCTGGGCAATACGGTGCTGGACAGCAATCTGGCTGCGCACAGCGCGCCGCTGGCTGCCATTGGCCGCGCCATGGCGCCCGATGGCGACCTGTTGGTATATGCCTGCGAACTGGGTGCAGGTGAGGTGGGCGCGCAGTTCGTCTCGACCCTGGCTCGGTTGACGGGTGCCGACGTGGCCGCCTCGACCGACCTGACGGGCGCTGCCTCCCAGGGCGGCAACTGGACTCTGGAGATGAGCACCGGCGGCATCGAGACCTACCCGCTCGCGCTGACGACCTACCACGGTGTGCTGACGGTAGTGCCCTTTATCTATCGCAGTGACGGCGACGATTTCACGCCGGTCACCACCATCAGCAAGACCGTGTCGGGCCAACCCATCCTGTTCACCGGTGCGGAGATGTACATCTACAGCAACGGGTTGCCAGACGATGGCCTGTACTCCTATGCGTCCGACGGCAGCAACGGCGTGAGCCTGACCATCAAGAACGTCACTGGCTACAGCTTTGACATCAGCTCGTTCGGCGTGCAAAGCTCCTCGGGCACCATCAGCTTCAGCATCACCTGGGCCAATGGGTCCACTTCCAGCTTCGTCCAGGGGGGCATCAACGACAGTGGCGTCGTCTCCACGGTATCCACCTTCAACACACCGCTCAACGACGTCAAGAGCGTCACCATCACAGCGACCGACTACACCACGTTCCAGAACTTCGACATCACCGACGTCAAGCCGCCGCCCGCCTATGTCAACACTGCGTCGCTGTCTGCCGACACGGGCACCAGCGGCAGTGATTTCATCACCAATACCGCCGCCCAGACCATCAGCGGCACACTGTCCGCCAATCTGGCAGCGGACGAACGGGTGGAGGTGTCTTACGACAGTGGCGCCAACTGGGCCGACGCCACCACCTTCACGGTCGGCAGCAATACCTGGAGTACCAGCACGGTCTTGGCGGGCAGCAATACCTTCCAGGTGCGCGTGACGAACAGCGTGGGCACCAGCGGCCCCCTTTATACGCACACCTACAAGCTGGACACCGTGGCGCCCACCACCAGCTTCACCGGCATCGCGCTATCGGCCGACACCGGCGCGAGCAGCACCGACCTCATCACCAAGACCGCCGCCCAGACCATCTCCGCCACATTGAGCGGCGCACCGACCGTCGGCGACGTGGTCTATGGCTCGGTCGATGGCGGCGGCAGCTGGACCAACATCACCAGCAAGGTCTCCGGCACCACGCTGAGCTGGAACGGTGCGACGCTGGCCGGCAGCAGCTCCATCATGCTCAAGGTCGCGGATGCGGCAGGCAATGAAAGCACCCTCAGCTTCCAGAACTACACGCTCGACACCACCGCGCCCGCCACCACCATTGCAAGCTTCAGCTTCTCCAACGACAGCGGCACATCCAGCAGCGACTTCATCACCAACATGGCGTCGCAGACCGTCAGCGGCACTCTGTCGAGCAACCTGGCTTCTGGCGAAACCGTCTACGTATCGCTCGACAACGGCGCCAGCTGGTCAGCCGCCACCGCCGCCGTCGGACAGAACACCTGGTCGCTGAGTGGCCGCACGCTCAGCGCCAGCAACACGCTCAAGGTCAAGGTCAGCGACACGGCCGGCAACGATGGCACCGAGCTGTCGAAGGCCTACGTCTACGACACGACTGCGCCAACCACCACCTTCAGCGGGCTGACGCTGTCGGCGGATACGGGCGCCAGCGCCACCGACTTCGTCACCAAAACCGCAGCCCAGACCATCGGCGCGACACTGAGCGGTGCGCTGGCCGGGGGCGATATCCTCTACGGATCGCTGGACAGCGGCGGCAGCTGGACCGACATCACCAGCAAGGTATCAGGCACCACGCTGAGCTGGAATGGTGTCACGCTGACCGGTACCGACACGTTGCAGTTGAAGGTGGTCGATGCCGCCGGCAACCAGGGCGGCGTTCACACCAAAGCCTATGTGCTCGACACCATTGCCCCATCCACGCCCGCAACACCGGTGCTGGCGCCAGCCAGCGACACCGGGGCATCCAACTCGGACGGCATTACGGCAGACAGCACGCCAACGCTGAGTGGCAGTGCGGAAAACGGCAGCACCGTCACGCTCTACGACGGCGTTACGCTGCTGGGCACTGTTGTCGCCGGTGCCGGTGGCTGGAGCTACACCACCGGCGCGCTGGGTGACAGCAGCCATACCTTCACGGTAGTGTCCGTCGACACCGCCGGCAATGTCTCGGCCGCCTCCACTGCGCTGACCGTTACCGTGGACACCACCGCGCCCACCGTCACATCAGTGGCTGTGCCGGCCAACGCCACCTACTACACCGGCGGTGCGCTGGATTTCACGGTCAATTTCGACGAAGCGGTCACGGTCGACACGACCGGCGGCGTGCCGCGCATCGCCCTGACGGTAGGCGCCACCGCCCGCCATGCAGACTACGTTTCGGGCTCGGGTACCAGCGCGCTGTTGTTCCGCTACACCGTGCCAAACGGCGACGCCGACGCCAATGGCATCGCCGTTGGTGTGATGTCCTTGAATGGCGGCAGCGCCAAGGACACGGCCGGCAACAATGCGTCGCTGACCCTCAACAGCGTTGGCAGCACTGCAAGCGTCAACGTCGATGGCTCACAGCCCAGCATTACCGGCGTTGGTGCCAGCACCGCCAACGGCGCCTACGGCGCCGGCCAGACCGTCACCATCACCGTCGATTTTTCGGGCGCTGTCAATGTCGATACCACGGGTGGCACTCCCACGCTGGCGCTTGCCGGCGGCGGCAGCGCCACCTACACCGGTGGCTCGGGCAGCAGCACACTGACCTTCAGCTACCTCGTCGCCGCCGGCCAGAACAGCGCCGACCTGGACTACAGCTCCACCTCTGCGCTGGCCCTCAACGGCGCCACCATCATCGAGGCCGGTGGAGCGCACCAGAACGCATCGCTCACGCTGGCCACTCCGGGCACGGCTGGATCGCTCGGCGCCAGCAAGGACATCGTCATCGACACCGCCGCACCGACGAACACGGTGGCCGGCGCCGCCTTCTCGACCGACACCGGAGCGTCCGGCAGCGACTTCATCACCAAAACCGCAGCGCAGACTGTCAGCGGCACGCTGACATCCAACCTGGCGGCAGGAGAGAATGTTTATGTCTCGCTCAACAATGGCGGCACCTGGGCCCTGGCCGCAAGTGCAGCCGGCACCAGCACCTGGTCGCTGGTGAGCCAGACGCTGACCGGCAGCAGCACGCTGAGGGTACTCGTCGCGGACGACGCAGGCAACAATGGCACGGCCTACTCGCAGACCTATGTGCTGGACGCCACGGCCCCAGCTCCCAACGGGCCAGCGGGAAGCCCGACGGACAACTCCACCACGGCCCCGACCAGCGGCGCCATCGTGCTGCCCTTCCTGGAGGCACTGGATGCAAGCAGCGACCTCAGCAAGGTCTACCTCAGGAAGGTGGGCACGCCCGGCAACATCGCAGCCACCGTCACCCTCAACGGCAGCGGCCATCTGGTCATCACGCCTGCGGCGGCCCTGGCCGAGGGCACAGCCTACTGCGTGAACTGGGATGCCGGTGCGCTCAAGGATGCCGCAGGCAACCTGGCATCGGCTGTCACCGACGGCACCACCTACAACTTCACCACGGCATCTGCCGCCGATCCCGTGACACCACCGCCCACCAACGTGGACGGCGTGCCCGTCGTCACCGAACCCGGCCCCGGTGGCTCGACCATCATCACCATCCCGGTGGTGGTGCCCACCCGGCCCGATACCCCCGGCACGCCTTCTCCGCTGGCGGATATCCCCCTGGTCACTTCGCCCAGCGGCACCCCCATCGTCTCGGTGGGTGTGCCCACCGGGGTTGGCTTGCAGGCCGAGGGCCTGACCACCACGACCACGGGCTCTGCTGCACTAGCGGAACTCGGGTTCCGCATCGAGCGCATTGCCGGCGACAGCCCCGAGCTGACCAATGCGGGCCAGGTGTTCTATGCCACGCTGGCGCCCAATGAGCCCTTGAGCGTGCAGATCTTGAAGCCCACCATCGGTGCCGGCTATGACGGATCGCAGCCCCTGGTCATCACGGGCAGCAACAACCCGGCCGACGGCAAGCAGGCGGTGATCGTGGATGCCCGAAGCCTGCCTTCGGGCACGGTGATCCAGGTGGACGACATCGAGTTCCTGGCGGTCGTGGGGGCCGTGCGCATCATTGGTGGCGCGGGCCAGAATGCGGCCAGCGGCGACAGCGCCGGCCAGTGGATCGTGCTCGGGCCGGACGATGACATCATCCATGGGGGTGGTGGTAACGATGTCGTGGGCAGCGAGGGGGGAGACGACCAGGTCTATGGCGATGCGGGCGATGACATCGTCTTTGGTGGTGCAGGCAATGACCTGCTCTCGGGTGGCACGGGCAGCGACAAACTCAATGGCGGTACCGGCTTTGACGTCGCCATCCAGGAAGGTACACGCAGCGACTACACCGTGACTCTGGAAGGCGCAGGCATCAAGCTCACGCACACCGCTTCGGGTGTCTCCGACTGGCTGGTCGATGTGGAGCAGGTGCGCTTTGCGACCGGGCCGAGCCTGACGGTGGCGCACAGTGCCGCCGAAGAAGCCGGGGCCTACCTGTTCCAGAAGTGGCTGGGCCGCGATCTGAACCAGGGCGAGGGGGCGATCATCCAGACGCTGACGGGCAAGACGGCCTTGGAAGCGGCGACCTTGTTCGCCCAGGTGTTCCCCGAGCAGAGTGCAGGCAAGACACCTTCCCAGTTGCTGGAAGGCATGGCCAGCGCGGGAGCCGTGCGCGTGGATGCGGTTCGGGATGTGACCGTGACCGGCGATGCCGGCAACAACACCATCAGCCCGACCTTGGGCCTGGCCCGGTATGTGGATGGGGGTGCAGGCATCGACACGGTGGTGATCTCCGCGACCTTGGGCCAGACCCATGTGCAGGCCAACGGCAATGGCAACTTCACGCTGCAGCGCCTGACCGATGGGGCGATGCTGGACACCACCCGGGTCGAGCGGGTCACCTTCAATGACACCAAGCTAGCGCTGGACCTCAACGGCCATGCGGGCGACGCAGCCAAGCTGCTGGGGGCCCTGGGTGGCCCGGCCCTGCTGGCCAACAAGGGCGTGGTGGGCGAGGTGATCCGCCTGCTCGATGCCGGGGCCACGAGCCAGACCATCGCGGGCCTGGGGCTGCAGCTCTTGGGGGCGAGCACGCCCACGCAGATCGCGCAGACGCTGTGGACCAACGTGGTGGGCCGTGCGGGCACGGAGGGCGAGCTCAAGCTGCTCACCGACATCATGGCGGGTGGAGTCTCGGCCGCAGATCTGGTGGTGATGGCGGCGAACCTGGAGCTGAATGCCACGCGGATTGACCTGGTGGGGCTGACGGCCAAGGGGATCGAGTTCGCGTGAGGGTGGGGGTGCGGGCATGCCCGCGCCCTCATACCGTACCGGCGGTGGTGAGCAACTGGCGCACCAGGCCCGGTTTCAGGCTGCACTCCCCCCGCCCGAACCAGGGTCCCCAGCCCTGCAGTATCTTGCGCGAGAACCAGCCTCCTTCGGTGCTGTAGGCCTTGATCGATGCGGCCACCGCACCCGTCCTGCGGTCCAGGTAGTCCGTCTGCTGCACGCCGATGGGGATCAGCCGGCCCGCCACCGTGCCGTGCCCCTTGTGAACCTCGCGCAGGTCGCGCGGATGGTTCACCTTGAAGTGGACCTGGACGGCGTTCTCTGGCCGGCACAGCGCCTCGAACTGCCGCGCCCCCGCGATCTCGTCGGCCATGGGCACCACGAAAAGCAGTGGCGCAACCACCAGCCCGAGCGCCACCCTGGCGGCCACGGCGATGGGAATCCGCCTGACCAGCTTGAACGCCAGTGCCGACACAACGGCCGCCCAGAACAGGACGACCAGCAGAAACAGGATGGCGGACATGGGCGCTTGCGGCAAGGAAATGGGGGGCTGGACGAATCTACCACCCGCCACCAGGGCCCCACCGCCCTTCTGTCACCCCACCCGGCCCGGCCGGCAGTGCCGGCTCAGATATCCATCGCCGGCCGGTGCTCTTCCGGCGGCACAAACTTCCACTGCCCCACCAGCAGCGAGAACACGAAGGCCCCGACCGCAAACAGCCCCAGCACGGCCAGCGCCATGCCCCACTCGCCGCCCAGCGCCCCGAAGGCGCTGGCACGCACCGCCTTGATGGACCAGGTGAAGGGCAGCCAGGGGCTGATGTCGCGGTAGAAGGCGCTGGTCAGCTCCACCGGCAGCACGCCGCCGGCCGATGACAGCTGCAGCACCATGAGGATCAGCGCGATGGCCTTGCCCACGTCGCCAAAGGCACGCACCAGCGCCAGGATGACGAGCATGAAGGTCAGCGACGTGACCGCCATGGTGAGCGCCAGGCCCAGCGTGTTGACGGCCTGTATGCCCAACATGAACCAGACCATGAGCAGCACGCAGGCGGCCTGCAGCAGGTTCACGCTCCACAGCACCGCGAGCTTGCCCAGCAGCAGCGACACGCGCGAGTAGCCTGCGGCCTCGTCGGGCAGGCGGCGCAGGTGGAAGATGAAGGCCGTCATCACCGCGCCCAGCCACAGCGCGATGGGAATGAAGTTGGGCGCCAGGCCCATGCCGTTGTTCTTGACCGGCGCATCGATCTCGATCTGCGGCTGGACCGAGATCGCCAGGCCGCTGGCCGTGCCCTCCATGCCCGGGCCGCCCGAGGGCAGCGAGGCTTCGAGCGTGTCGAGCCCCAGCACCAGCTGCGAAGACCCATCCTTGACCTTCACCAGGCCTGCGCGCAGCTCGCTGGCGGCGCCTGCCAGCGCCTTGCTGCCGTCCACCAGCTGGTCCACCTTGGCGTCGGCCGGCACCTTGGCAGCCAGCGTGGATGCACCGGCCGAATAGGCGGCAAAGCCGTCAGCCATCTGGGCCACGCCTTGCGACAGGGCCTGCGCGCCCTCGGCCAGTTGGGCCTCACCCTGGCCGGCCTGCTGCAGGCCGCCACGCAATTGGGTGGCGCCGTCGGCCAGTTGCCCGGCCGCGCCAGACACCTTGTCGCCGCCGAACAGCAATGATTTGGACTCGTCGCGCAACTGCCCTGCCCCATCGGCCAGGCGCTGCGCACCGTCTTCGAGCTGCGGCAGGGCCTGCTTGAGCTCGCCGTGCCCGCTGGCCAGTTGCGCGGCACCGGTCTTGAGGGTCTGCAGGTCGGCAGGCTCGGGCTTCTTCGCATCGAGCGTGCGCGCGCCCGCGCCCAGTTGCTTCATGCCATCGCCCAACTGCGCCACGCCGGTGGAGAGGTCGGTGGCGCCCTTGGCCAGTTGCAGCGATCCCCCCTCGGCCTTGCCCATGCCAGTGTGCAGCGCCGCCGCCCCTTCGCGCAGGCGGGCCACGCCCTCGTGCAGGCGCTGCAGGCTGTCGGCCGCCGAAGAGCTGGCGCCCAGCACCACCTCCCAGCGCTTTTCGTTGAGCGATTCGTTGACCTGGTGCCCCAGTTCTTCGGCAAAGCGCTTGGCAAAGCCCGCGCCCGCATAGTTGTTGCCCTCCGAGGCAAACACCACCAGCTTGCCCGCCCCCGGTGAGCCCGCCGCCATGGCCCCGGCGCTGAAGTCGGCCGGTATGACCAGCGCAAACAGGCTCTTGCCCTGGCGCACGGCACGCCGGGCCGCATCGGCGTCGCCCTCTTCGTAGAAGCCGAACTGCTGCTTGTCCTTGAGCGTCTGCGCCAGGTCCATGCCCAGATTCACCGCCTGGCCATTGGCCATGGCGCCGCGGTCGAGGTTGACGATGGCGGCCGGCAGGTTGCCGGTGTGGCTGACGGGGTCCCACACCGACTCCAGGTAGATGAAGGCATAGAACGCCGGTATCACCACCACGCCCAGCAGTGACCAGCGCAGCTTGGGAAAGCTGCGCAGCAGCCGCGCCTCGAGCATCGAGACGCGCAATGCGTTGCTAAACAGGCGCATGGGCAGCGGGTCGGCTTTGGTGGTGTTGTGTTTGGCACGGAAAGGCGAAACAGGCCTTTGCGGCGTTGCGCTGCAGGCGTCTGGCGTACCTTGCCGTTATGCCCCGGAGTGTGCCTTGAACTGCGCGGATTCGCAGATGCTGCGCCGTAGGTGCTACAGCGCAAATGTGTAAAGATTTATGTAGCGAGCGGCCCTGCGGCCAGGCGCGCCCGCGCAGCCGGCGTGGCCAGGCAACTGGCCAGGGCTTCGTACCCGGCTGCACCACCGTAGGGCGCGACCACCTGGGGCACGGTGTGGTTGGCCGGGCACAGCACGATGGTCTCGTGCGGCCCCACCAGCGCCAAGTCGAGGATGGCCGAGGAGCGCGTCATGATGAACACCGGCGCGCCCTCCCCCAGCGCGCCCTGGGGCCTCGCACGCCGGCGCAGCCAGTGCATCAGGGCCTCCTGCGTGGCATGGTCGAGCCCGTTCTCGGGCATCTCCACCACCAGTGGCGCGTGCGCTCCATCGGCCGCCACGGCCTGCACCAGCGCCCGCAGGGCCGGCGAGTCCGTGGCGCCCTCCTCGCGCAGCCAGGCCAGTTCGGCGCCAACGATGCCATCGGGTGCATCGCGCGGCGCTTCGCACCCCTGCCGGTCTTCACCCAAGTAGACGCAGCCCGGCAGCGCCGCTGCAATGCAGCGCATCAGCCGCGTCTTGCCGCTGCCCAGCGGCCCCACGACGAAATTGAGCCGCCGCACCTCGGCCAGCTCGAACCACTCGCCGTTCCACGGCCAGGGCAGTGCGAACGCCAGCGGGGGCGCCAGGGGCGGTTGCAGGGCATCGGCCCAGTTCCCGGTGGGCAGCGGCTGGGCGGCAGCCATGCCCGCACGCAAGGTCTTCAATTGGTCAATGGAGCGGCGGGTCTGCTCGAACAACCCCTCCAGCTCGGCCTGCCTGGCCGCCAGGGCCAGTTCCATGGCATGGGCATCGCCCCGCAGCGCCGCAGCCACCTGGACCAGCGGGAGGCCCAGCGCGCGCAGTCGCACCACCGTGCGCGCACGCTCCAGATCGGCTTCGGCGTAGAGGCGGTAACCGGCCTCGGACCGCTCTGGCCGCAGCAGGCCATGGTCTTCATAAATGCGCAGCGCCTTGGCCGAGACACCCAGCACCCGGCTGGCCTGCGCGGCGCCCCAGCGCCTGTGAGAAGTCGACATGCCCGTCATCCTTTGTTCCATTGTCAAGGATGCCCATGCTCGGGCCGGCCCCTGGGGCAGGGTCAAGGCCTGGAGGCTGTAAGACCCTGGCGGCCCCTGCGTGCCCGCGGGCCCGGTGCACTCACCTGGTGCTGGATGGGGCGCCCGCACCACCGGGGGCACGGATCTTTTGCAGCTGCTTGCCAAACCACTGGGCGCTGGGCTGAACGGCGCCGTTGCAACGCACCTCGTAGGCCCGGCCCGAGGCGCTGCTCGACGAGGCGGCCATCTCGATGAATTTTTCTGCGCTGGGCAACGTGCTTCGCTTTTCGATGTATTCCAGCTTGCGCAGCAGGTGGGTCTTGGCCTCCGCGGCACCGTGCCAGGAACCGTTGCGCTGGAACTCGCAGCCCGAGGACTGGAGCGCGGCCAGCAGGGCGTCGATCTCGCCGCGCACCGACGCGGCTGCGGGCGCCGCGCCCGAAATGCCCGTAACCAGACAGAACCAAAGAATGATGAAAGTGCGCAGCATAGGTTTCGCCATGGTCGAAGAGGATACCTTGGGGCGCCAGCGCCTCAGCACTCGTAGGGCTCGATCCTGAACACCCGCGGCGTGCCTGGCTGGCTGCAGCCCTTGACACACTGGTACACCGGCCAGCGGGGGTCGCCACAGACCTTCTTGGTACCAGGCACCCGGCGGTAGGTGGCGCCGGCCAGCACCGTGCTGCCGTCGGCGCGGCAGGCAAAGCTGGAGACGAGGTCCGGGGCCAGCTGGCACTGGCTGTCGAAGGCAATCATGCCCGGCGCCGAGGCCTGGGCTGCGCCAGGCGGCAGCTTCGCGGGCTTGCGGCTGTTCACCCCGATCATCAGCTTGCCGTATTCACAATCCCCATCGGAGACGGTAACTTCGTGGGTGCTGGAGCGCCCGGACCAGACTTCGGAGCAGGCGGCATGCCCTGCCCCGCTCAGCAGCAAGGCAGCCGACAGGGCCAGGTATGCGCGCAGTGCCCGCATGGGCCGATCAGATCGGCTGCGCGATCAAATCGTGCCCGCGCACGCCCACGATGCGGGCGCGCGTGAACTCGCCCACCTTCATGGTTTTGCTGATCTTTTCGGGCGGCAGCAGTTGCACCGTGCCGTCGATCTCGGGCGCATCGGCATAGGTGCGGCCCACACCGCCCTTGCGGCCCAGGCCGGGAGCGGAGTCGACCAGCACCTGCATGGTGGCGCCCACGCGGCGCTGCAGGCGGGCAATAGAGACCTCCTCGGCCACGGCCATGAAGCGGGCGCGGCGTTCTTCGCGCACTTCCATGGGCAGCATGCCGGGCAGCTCGTTGGCGGCGGCGCCGTTCACGTCGCTGTAGGCAAAGCAACCGGCACGGTCGATCTGCGCCTCGCGCACAAAGTCCAGCAGGTGGGCAAATTCTTCTTCGGTCTCGCCCGGGAACCCGGCGATGAAGGTACTGCGGATCACCAGCTCGGGGCAGACCTCGCGCCAGCGCTGGATGCGCTCCAGGTTGCGCTCGCCGCTGGCGGGGCGCTTCATGCGCTTGAGCACATCGGGGTGGCTGTGCTGCAGCGGCACGTCCAGGTAGGGCAGCACGCGGCCCGTGGCCATGAGGGGCAGCACGTCGTCCACGCTCGGGTAAGGGTACACGTAGTGCAGGCGCACCCAGGCGCCGTAGGGCTCGGCAATCTCGCCCAGGGTCTGCACCAGTTCGAGCATGCGCGTCTTGACGGGCTTGCCGTCCCAGAAGCCGGTGCGGTACTTCACGTCCACGCCATAGGCAGACGTGTCCTGGCTGATCACCAGCAGCTCCTTCACGCCGCCTTCGAACAAGGCCTTGGCCTCGCTCAGCACGTCGCCGATGGGGCGCGACACCAGGTCGCCG
Organism: Acidovorax sp. AC410; assembly: GCF_979253235.1. NCBI lineage: Bacteria > Pseudomonadati > Pseudomonadota > Betaproteobacteria > Burkholderiales > Comamonadaceae > Acidovorax > Acidovorax sp. AC410. The sequence continues at coordinate 4,579,818 of NZ_CEEDCG010000001.1, read as the reverse complement.
CGCATCGAGGGGATGATGCAGAAGGTGCAGCGGTGGTTGCAGCCCTCGCTGATCTTGAGGTAGGCGTAGTGCTTGGGCGTGAGCTTGATGCCCGCGACGCCGAAGTTGCCCGGCACCAGGTCGATGAAGGGGTCGTGCGGCTTGGGCAGGTTCAGGTGGACGGCATCCATCACCTCCTGCGTGGCATGCGGGCCGGTCACGGCCAGCACGCTGGGGTGCATCTGGCGCACCATGTTGCCGCCGTCCGCGCCTTCGCGTGCGCCCAGGCAGCCGGTGACGATGACCCGACCGTTCTCGGCCAGCGCCTCGCCAATCGTGTCCAGGCTTTCCTTGACGGCATCGTCGATGAAGCCGCAGGTGTTGACGATGACAAGGTCGGCCCCGTGGAAGGTCTTGGAGGTCTCGTAACCCTCGGCGCTTAGCTGCGTCAGGATCAGCTCGGAATCGGTCAAGGCCTTGGGGCAGCCCAGGCTGACAAATCCGACTTTGGGTGTTTTCGTGGGGGACAGTGCTTCGCTCATATCCCCGTATTGTCCCAGTTCCGGGGGGAAAGGGGTATGGAGGGGGCTCTCCAGGGGCTGTTAAACACCTTTCTACAGAGGCCAAGGGGCTGCCAGCTTGACCAAAAGGCCAGCACCGCTACCCGCTCACCTCCACCCGCACCACATGCCCCCGCTCGATATAGCAGGTGAAATGGCGCCGCGCCGCCACACCCTCCAGGCACTCGAACGACAGGTCCCAGGGCTTGTGTTCATCGCCATCGGCCGGAATCGACAGAGCCACCCAGGCGAACACCTCCCGCCAGTCGGTTGGAAACGGCTTGCGCAGCCACTGTTCATACTCGCCGATCAGCAGGTCCTCCCCTTTGTGGAAGGCCAGGTCGGGGTCCTGTGTGTAGCGCTCGAAAAACGCCACCTGCCCCGGCACGGGCTCGGCCTCGCCCGGGGCCTCGATCGCCAGGGTGAGGGGGCGGCCTGCCAGCTGGGTCTCGCCCTCCCAGTAGGCACCGTGTTTGGCGCGGATGAGCAGCAGGCCGCCGAAGACGGGGTGGTCGAGCCTGCGGCCCCCTCCCCCCAAAAGGCGTTGCAGAAAGCCCATGGCGACCTCCGGTTGTTTCAGATCAGCTATCCAACAGCGCTGCGCTCCACCCACATCGTACAAAACGGGCGCGGCCAAGGCCAGCGCCGCCGTGCAAGGGCCGCCAAGCCGCGGATGCGGCGCTTCGCTTGCGTGCGCTGGCGGTGTCCCCCTTCCCGAATTGCAACGCAATTCGAGAGAAGGGGGAAGGCGCGAAGCGACTCAGGGGGATCACCTTTTCAAGCCGAAGGCCCCCAGCATCTGCTCCGTCTGCTTTTGCATCTGCTCCTGCATCTGCGTGAGCATGGATTGGGACTGCTCGACGTAGTTGCCCATCATGCCCTTGAGCATGGGCGACTGCAGGTTCATGAACTGGGCCCACATCTCGGGCGTGACGCTCTGGCTCTGCTCGGCCAGCTGGGCCTGCACGTCGGTGAAGGCCTGCACGTTCTTTTCGAGGTAGGCGCCCATGAAGCCCTGCATGGCATGGCCGTAGAAGCGGATGATGTTGGCCAGCACGGCCTCGGTGAACATGGGGGCGCCGCCGGCCTCTTCTTCCAGGATGATCTGCAAGAGGATGCTGCGTGTGAGGTCTTCACCCGTCTTGGCGTCGCGCACCACCACGGTGTGGTGCGCCATTACCAGCTCGCGCACCTCGGACAGCGTGATGTAGGTGGAGGTGTCGGTGTCGTACAGGCGGCGATTGGGGTACTTCTTGATCACGCGCTGTGCAGACTTGCCGCCAGCGGCGGGGGCTGCAGTTGCGGTTGCGGCTCCAGCGGGGGCGCTGCTCTTCTTGTCGGGCACTACGAACTCCTCGGGCGCTCGGGCCCATGTGTGACAGGTCTATTGCTATTGCAGTGCAACAGATTCTAGGCAGTGCCAGCCCCCGCCGCGGCAAAGGAATACCCTGATTTGGCGGAGTCGCGCATTTGACAGCAGGGCCCTGACGGTAGCGTGCCACAAACGCCCCAGAAACGCCAAAGGGGCGCGCACTGCCATGTGCCGCCCCTTTGGGTGCTGAATGCGCAATGCGCCGGTCAGTGGTAGACGTAGGTCGCGCTGTAGGGTATGCCTGCGCCAGCGACGCTCAGCGTCATCTTGATGGTGCCCGTGCCCGCGATGACATCGAAGGTGCAGACATTGAGCGTCCAGTTGTTGGCCAGCGCGCTTTGCTGGCTCTGGGTGATAGGCAGGCGCAGCGATGCGTCGCTGCAGAACGCCTGCTGGCTCATGGGGCGCGCGACATTGACCAGGGTGATGGGAGTCTGCGCCGTGGCGAACGCGGTCACGCTCACGTCCAGCAGGTGGCCGGCGGAGCCGGTGAAGGGCGGATTCGTCACCACGCCGCCATAGCTCACCAGGGTGAAGACAGGATTGCCCAGGCTGACCTGGGTGAAGATGTCTTTGCCCAGGGCCAGCTTGGGCAGGTGCAGCAGGTTGCCGGTGCTGATGAATTGGTTGTCCTCACCAACCACGGCCGGATCGCCGGCCTTGAGCAAGCCGGTATCCAGCAGCTTGATCACCACATTGAAGTATTTGGCGTTGTCGATCTGCAGCATGGGCATGCTCAGCGTACCGGTGGTGCCATTGAACACCGCCGGATCGGCTGCCTGGGCCCCTGCCATGGCGCTCACGAGAAACGCCGCAACCGCGAGGTTTTTGGGGTTCGGTTTCACGTCTGATCTCTCCTGGAAGGCCCTTGCCGGACCTGTAACCGTTAACGTACATCGTAACCAACCGAGTCGGCCAACTATCTGTGGTACCTGGCTGGGGGCGTAGCGCATGCACCACACCTCAATGGGTGTATTGTCCGCCACGGTGTCCCTGCCTGCTGGTGACCAAGGACACATCCGCATGCAGAACGCGCCTCATTTTTCAGCAACAACGGCCACCATTCGCATCACAGAAAAGGACAATGAGCGCCAGCAAGGGACATAAGGCACTACGCCATTGTCAATAACGTGCAGACCGGTGGCCCAACCCGCCCCAGGTATAGGCATTGGCTGGCATACGTGGCCCGGCGATGGAGGTACGGTGGTTTCCAGACCAACAACCCTCCAAAGGAGCTGCCATGCCCGCACCCGCCCCCCAACCCTTGCCGCCCATCGACACCCCGCCGCTCGAACAGCCGCCCCAGCCTGCCTGGGCGCCCGAGCCGCCCCAGGGCGACCCCCCGCCCGGTCCGGCCGAGTCGCCGGTGCAGGACCCGCCGCCCCATTTTTGAGCCAATGCAGGAGGGCGCAGCTCCCCAGCGCCGTCTACGCAGACGCGCTGGCGCCCGCCCGCCCGACCGTGCGGTGGGCCTGGCGCAAGGGCCGGTGAAGGGCCGGGATACCGTGGGTTGTTTTGGCCCCTTACCGATTGGGCTGCGGCACGGCTGCGTAGTTGGAAGCGATGGCCTGTAGCACGGCACCGATCAGCGCGGCATCCCCCGCTTGGGTGGGAAGCACATCCTTGACAATCTGCACCGCGTATTGGAGCTGCTCCTTGGCCAGCGCCGCAGACATGGCGTTGCCGCGCTTTTCATTCGGGGCAGCATCGCGGATGGTGAGGGACATGGAGCGCTTTCGCAGAGGGAAAGCGCTGAGTATGGACTCCCCCCAATAGCCCTATCGGTCGTATATTGCGCAGGTGATGCGTCCCCCGTGAACCCGCGCCGCCGCTGCTGCCCAGACAGCCGGTGCGCGGGCCCCTTGTTCAACAGGGATGGATGAAAGGCAAGGCCCGGCAGGTGTTTTCCACGCGAACCAACTCCCCCGGGTCTGCCCAGGACCGCTCCGCGCTGCGGCTCGAACCGTGGCGGGTGTTCTTGTTCGTGTTCGCCCTGACCGGGGTGGCCATCGCCTTGCAGCTGTTCACGGTGCGCCATGCCATCCGCGAGGTCGAGGTGGCCCGCCTGCAGGACGTGAGCCACTATGTGTCGGAAAACCTCACGCGCCAGCTCAAGGGCCTGAACGAGGCGCTCACGCGCATCAGCCGCGACTACCGCGCCTCGGCGCTCGCAGCGTCGAGCGCCGACTCCTCGCGGCAGCTGCACCTGCTCACCGACGTGATCCAGGCCGTGCGCGGCCTGGCGGTGTACGACGCCAACGGCATAGCCGTGGCGTCCGACCGGGCCATCGACGTGGGCCGCGATTTCTTTGCCAAGGAGTTCTTTCGCACCGTGCGGGGCCGGCCAGACCCGCATGTGCTCTACCTCTCGCGCCCCTCAGCCTCTGACGACGAGGGCGTGGCACTGCACCTGTCGCGCGCGGTGTTCGACGCCGCCGGGCAGTTCACGGGCGTGGTCACCGCCACGCTGGACGACGAGTTCTTTGCCTTCACCCTGCGCGCGGCGCTGTTTGCGCCCGACATGCGGGCCACCATGGCGCATGCCGACGGCGAGGTTTTCGTGACCGTGCCCAGCACGGGCACCGAGCGCATGGCCAACCTCTCGAGGCCGGGCTCCGCGTTCGAGGCCCATGTCCAGAGCCAGCGGCAGAACACGGTGTTCGAAGGCATGGTGCCGGCCACCGGCCGCGAGCGGCTGGTGGCGCTGGCCAGCGTGAAGCCACAGGGCCTGGGGCTGGACAACACCGTGGTGCTGGCCGTGAGCCGCGAGCGCTCGGAGGTCTACGCGCCCTGGTACGCCCAGGTGCGCCTGTATGCCACGCTGTATGCCACCGTGCTGGTGCTGGCCACGGGCCTGCGCCTGTTCGAGCGCCGGCGCCTGCGCCGGCTCATGGCGCAGGAAGAGGCCTCGCAGGCCGCGCTGCAGCTGACGGCGACCCGCCTGGAACGCGCCCTGGACGGCGCGCAGCTGGGCCTTTGGGAGCTGCAGGTGGATGCGCGCCAGCTGCGCATCGACGCCCGGGGCGCGCGCATGCTGGGCTACGGCGATGCCGAGGTGGTCCGCTCGGTCGATGAATGGACCGCCACGCTGCACCCGGCCGACCGGGAGGGCAACGCCACCGCCTTCGCCAGCCACCTGCGCGGGGCGAGCCCCGCCTACGAAAACGAGTTCCGCGTGGGCGTGGGCGGCGGCGGGCAGTTCGTGTGGCTGTTCAGCCGCGGCAAGGTGACCGAGCGTGCCGAGGGCGGCGCCCCCCTGCGCATGATCGGCACCTTCATGGACATCACCGCGCGCAAGGCCAACGAGGCGGCCCTGGCGGATGCCGTGCTGCTGCAAAAGAAGTCCGGCGAGATCGCCCGGATCGGCGGCTGGACGCGGGACCTGACCACCGGCCTGTCGCAATGGACCGACGAGGTCTGGCGCATCCACGACCTCGAGCCCGGCGATGCGCCCGACCAGCGGCATACGCTGGACTTCTACACCCCGACATCGCGGCCCCTGATCGAGGCTGCGGTGGAAAAGTGCATCCAGGACGGCACGCCCTGGGACCTGGAACTGCAGATCGTCTCCGCCAAAGGGCGCCTGCTGTGGGTGCGAACGCAGGGCGAGGCCATCCGCCGCGACGGGGCCATCGTGCGCCTGGCGGGGGCTTTCCAGGACATCACGGCGCGCAAGCAGGCCGCGCTGGAGCTCGAGCGCCTGAACGCCACCCTGTCCGAGCTGTCCTACCAGGACGCACTCACCAGCCTGGGCAACCGCCGCCTGTTCGACGACACGCTGCAGGCCGAGTGGGCGCGCAACGCGCGCCAGGGCTCGGCGCTGTCGCTGCTGATGGTGGATGTGGACTACTTCAAGCGCTTCAACGACCTGCACGGCCACCAGGGCGGCGACGAATGCCTCAAGCGCGTGGCCAGCGTGCTGCGCGAGGCGCTGTGGCGCTCGCACGAGCGCGCCATGCGCTACGGCGGCGAGGAGTTCGCCATCCTGCTGCCCGAGACCACGATGGAGGGCGCGCGCCTGGTGGCGCAGCGGCTGCTGGACGCGATGGCCGCCGCCCGCATCGCGCACGGGGCCTCGCCCCTGGGGCCCTGGGTCACGCTGAGCATTGGCGTGGCCTCTATTGCGCCCGCGGCAGACGGCAGGCCCGCCACCCTCACACGGCGTGCGGACATGGCCCTCTACCAGGCCAAGGGCCAGGGCCGCGCGGGCTTTGCCATCGACGAAACGCCGGCCACCGCGTGACTACCCGCTCGCGCCACCGTCCAGCAGGGCACGCACCCGGCGCGTCATGTCGTCCACCTCGAAGGGCTTGGTGAGGATCTCCATGCCGGGCGAGGCAAAGGGCTGCGAGGCCGAGACCTTCTCGGCATAGCCCGTCATGAACAGGATCTTGAGGTCCGGCCGCTCGGCGCTGGCCGCCTCGGCCACCTGGCGGCCGTTGAGCCCCGGCAGGCCGACGTCGGTGATGAGCAGGTCGATGCGGCGGTGGGGCACCCGCAGCTGGTCCAGCCCCGAGAGGCCGTCGTGCGCCTCCAGCACCTGGTAGCCCAGGTCGCGCAGGACCTCGGCCACCATCTCGCGCACCAGCGCCTCGTCCTCCACCACCAGGATCACCTCGCCCCGGGCCGCCGCCGTGGCGGCAGCGGGCGCTGGCAGCGCGTGCGCCTGGCCATCCTCGGCGTTGAAATGGGCCGGCAGGTAGATACGCACCGTAGTGCCCTGCCCATACTCGCTGAAGATGCGCGCGTGGCCTTCGGACTGGCGGGTGAAGCCGTAGATCATCGACAGCCCCAGGCCCGAGCCCTCGCCCACCGCCTTGGTGGTGAAGAAGGGCTCGAAGGCATGGGCCAGGGTCTCGGCCGTCATGCCCGTGCCCGTGTCGGTCACGCTGATGCACACGTACGGGCCCGGCTGCACGCCGTGCAGTGCCGCGGCATAGGCCGGGTCGAGTTCGACGTTCTGGGTTTCGATGACGAGCCGGCCACCGCCCGGCATGGCATCGCGGGCGTTGATGGCCAGGTTGAGGATGGCGCTTTCGAGCTGGTTCTCGTCGCACAGCGTGGTCCACAGCCCGGGCGCGAGCTGCAGCGACAGCTCCACTTTTTCGCCGATGGTCTGGCGCAGCAGGTCCTGCATGGACAGCACCAGCGGATTGGCCCGCACGGCCTTGGGGCTGAGCGGCTGGCGCCGCGAGAACGCCAGCAGCCGGTGGGTGAGCCCCGCCGCGCGCGAGGTGGAGGCCAGGGCCCGCGTGACGTAGGTGTCCAGGTCGGCTGCCGTGCCCTGCACACCCTGCCCGATGCGCTTGCGCAGCAGTTGCAGGTTGCCCATGATGCCCTGCAGCAGGTTGTTGAAGTCGTGCGCGATGCCGCCGGTGAGCTGGCCCACCGCTTCCATCTTCTGCGCCTGGCGCAGCGCTTCCTCGTGCAGGCGCAGCTGCTCGGTGCGCTCGGCCACCTGCGACTCCAGCGTGGCATTGAGCGTCTGCAGCGCGGCCTCGGCCTTGCGGCGCTCTTCGATCTCGCGCTGGGCCGCCTCGAACAGGCGCGCATTGTCGATGGCAATCGCCGCCTCGGCCGCCAGCAGGGCCACCGAGCGCTCCGAGCGTTCGGTGAAGACCCCTGCCTGCGCGTGGCCGAAGAACAGGCCGCCAATCACATGGCGGGCCCGGTCGACCACCGGCACCGCCAGGTAGCTGGTCACGGCCAGGTGGCCCTGGGGCATGCCGTGATACGGGGCGCTCTGGCCGTAGCGCGGGTCCTGCGTGATGTCGTCCGAGCGCACGATGCCCTCGCCCGCAAAGGTGGGGCCGAAGATGGCCGTGTTGCGCGGCATGGGAAAGTTCTCGAACGCCGCGCGCGGCGCGCCGGACAGGGTGTACAGCGTGTAGCTCTCGCCAGCCTCGTTCACCAGGTTGTAGAAGAAGGCACCGAACTGCGCGCCAGTGACCTCCACGCCCGCGTCGGTCACGGCCTGCACCACCTGGGCCAGGTCGTTCTCGCGCGCCAGCGTCGCGCCCACGCGGTTGAGGATCTCGAGCGTGCGCTTTTCCTCACGCAGCGCATCCTCGGACACCTTCCACTGCGTGCGGTCGCGCAGCACCTTGACGAAGGCCACGGGCGCAGCGGCAGGGTCCGTCACCGGCGTGAGCTCGCCCACGGCCCAGAAGCGCGAGCCATCGGCGCGCATGCGCCAGCCCTCGTGGCCGCCGCGCCCCTTGGCCAGGGCATCGGCCATTTCCTCGCTCACGCGTGCCTGGGGGTTGGTCTCTTCGGGAAAGATGCGCAGCAGGGTCTGGCCGCGCATCTCCTCCTCGAACCAGCCCAGCAGCCGCACGGCACCGGGGTTCCAGGTGAGCACGGCGCCACGGCTGTCCAGCGCGATGATGGCCGTGTCGGTGGCGCTGTTGATGACGGTGGATAACGCGGCTGCGCTCAGTTGCATGGGCTGTGGCTTGTTGAACACGTTCTGGTGGGCAGATGGCTCCCGGCCACCGGCCCGGGCCCGCAAAGATCGGGGGGCGCGCGGCATCGGGAATGGCCACTTTACCTTTTCACACCGGTTTGAACCACCGGGTGTTCATGGGGGCGGCGGCCCCGCATTCTTAGCCAGGCTCGGCATCGGGCAGGCCCATGCAGTGCTCGAAGAAGGCATCGAGCTCGGTGGACTTGTCGAACACGCCATCGGCGCCCAGCGCCTGGCAGCGGCGGCGCATGTCGGGCGTGGCGTAGTTGGACAGCACAAAGACATGCTGGCCCGGGCTGCGCTCGCGCACGGCCTGCAGCACCTCCAGGCCAGAGCCTGCGGCAAGAAACAGGTCCACCACCATCAGCTGCCACTGGCCGCGCCAGCGCTCCATCGCCTGCCGGGCGCCGGTGGCAGTGGCGGCAATGGCAACAACGCGTGCATTGGCCAGCTCCTCCAATGCCGGGACCAGGGTCTCACTGATCATTTTGTTGTCTTCGACAAGGATGGTGATGAAAGGCATCGTGGACCGTGCCGGTTACACCGGGTTATGGGGAAGCTGCCTACAATCTAAGCGCGCAGCCAAACCCCGCGTGTAGGCATTTGCCCCGCATGTAGGGCGTGCTACACGATTGTGTGATTTTTTCCACCACAGAGCCTGAAATATGTCCCGCGACACGAAAACGCCCCAGGCAGCTGAAATCGCCGATGTGCTGAACCAGAACGTCGAGGCGGCCGAGCAGATCAAGGCCACGGCCAGCGAACTGAACGTGGTGCATGCCGTGCTGTCCACGCAAATTCCGCCCAAGGCGCTGGAGGGCGACCTGCAGGCCGCCGTGGAACGCACGGACGAGCTGGAGCAGCAGCTCAGCGAGACCGCCGAGGCGCTCGAAAAATCCAACGACCTGCTGCGCGAGATCGATGCCCAGCAAACCGCTGCAGCTGCTGCAGCCGCCGCTGCTGCAAAAAAATAGCCGGATTGCCACCCCATGGGACGGCGGCATCGTCCTACAGCCGTGCCGCCACCTGGTGCGCACACTGGGCTTTTTGCAGCGGAGGCCCCATGGCCACACAGCCCCCATCACCCGACGGCAAGCCCCGCAAGGACCCCGACCGCCCTACCCCGGCCTTCACGGAAACCGATGGCTCGTCCGGCCAGCGCAAACCTGCGGACACGGCGCCCGAACGCGGGGATACGACCCCCACGGCCCCGGCACCCCACCCGCCCGAGTCGGATGTGAACCCGGAAACCCCGGCAAGCATCAATTCGCCATGACGGGGAACTTGGCCCCTGCCCCGGGCAGGCAGACGCCCCAGCGACGGGAACTCACAGCGGCGTCAGCGCCTCGGGCAGGCACGACTCCTCATGCCCCACGAGGCGGATCCACATGCCGGTTTTGCGGATGATGATGTAGTCGACAGTGACGACGCGGCCTTTGTAGAGGAATTGGGAGCCGGGTTTGTAAAGGACCATGGAGCAAGGCGAAGAAGGCAGATTGCAGACAAAAAAGGCGTCTGCAAGAAACAGGCCTTGCATGGTGCCTGCAGCGGTGCCCTTCGGTTGTGACCGCCGCAAAAAACCCGGTGCTGCGGTGGGCTGTTACTTGACGCCTTGCGGCCCGCAACCCCGTGGGTGCCGGCGGGCGCAAGAAGTGCCAGGCCCTGGCCTGTCAGTGCTCGCCAATGGCCAGGCCATGTGCGGACGTGTCCGCCCGCGGTGAGGGGGCCGATGCCGATTGCGCCGACATGGATTGGGCGGCCACGGGCAGGTGGCTCAGCACGGTGGCCTTGATCTCAGGACCGGCCATCTTGAAGGCCACCACGGCCGTGACCAGGAGCACTGCGATGGTGGCGGCCACGCCGAACACCCGCGAATCCCCCGCACCGTCAGCGCCCTGCAGCATGCCGTAGTGGCCCGATGTGTTGCTCATGCTTTTCATGTGGTTGCTCCTGGCTTGTGTGGTGCAGTGAAGTTAACGGCCAGCGGGCAACCGGGCTGTCGGACAAATGCCATTCCTGGCAGCGGAAAACCCGCAATCCCCCACGCCCCCTCCGCCAGCCTGTCGGCACCACGAAAAAGCCGCCCTGGAAGGCGGCTTGGCAGCATGCAAGTGGCAGAAAAAAGAGGCTGTTACATGCGATTCCACGGCCATTCGCCACACTTGGACCGCGATACCGTCACGTTCGCCAGGCGGCGCATGGCCGTGTCGTCGTAGATGTAGCTCAGTCGCACACCCGCCTGCAGGTCGGGCACCACATGCGGGTCGCGGCACAGCGTGCCCATCAGCTCGCGCTCCACCACGGCCTCGAAATCCGGCCGCACACCGGCTGGGCTGACGAGGAACTTCACCGTCACGTGCCGGCCCGCATGCGTGGCCGAGGTGGACAGAATGCGCTCGTCGCGCCGTTCGCGCGCGTCGGAGTTGTACTCCTCGGCCAGGCGCTTGGCCCGGGCCTCGGCGCTCAGGCGCGGCATGCGCTCTGCGGGCACGCGGGCCATGAGGAAGTTCTCGTCGCACACGCGCAGCGCGATCTGGATGCCGGTGGGCGTGGGCTTGTTGGTGGCGTTGTCCACGCAGCGGTCGTACTGCGCGCGCGCCCTGGGTCCCAGGTCATCGCGCGAGCGCAGGGGATAGTCCTGCGCCATAGCGGCGCAGGAAAACAGCAGCGCAGCGCCAAGAGCGGCGCCGCGTGCCAGTGGATGCATGGTCCTCATGGTGGATTTCCCCCGGGTTCTTGTTGGTTGGTGTGTTCGTGCCGGGTGCGTTCGTTCACCTCGGCGAGCCTGCAGTGTGCTCGCGCACCGCCCCTGCGACAAGCTGTGTTGCCTGCGGTAACCCGCCCGGGCTGCGCCCTGCCTTCACCCTGCGGCAAACGTCACCACGGCCACCAGCAGCAGCACCGCTGCGGCCGCCAGCCACATCACGCGGGGGCTGTACTGGCCAAACTCCAGTTCAGCGTCGTCCGCCAGGCCGGCATCGGCAAAGGACATCTGGCGCTGGAATGGTTTGCTGGTGTTCATGGTGCTCTCCCGGTGTAGATGTATGCAAAGGTAGCTGGCCAGCCCAGCCGTCCGTGTCAGACAAGTTCCCATCCTCGCAGCAGACGGGGCCGGTGGCGTTTTTGAAATGGGTGCGGATGTGACATACCGCACGAAGAGCGCACGAAAAGGGAAGGCCCCGGACAGGAACCCATAGAGCGCGCACGCGCGCCCGCGCGCCCGCCCCGACCGGCCGACGGCACGGGCCAACAGGGAAAGAGCCGGGCCTGACGCTGCCGGCTACTCGAACACCTTGCCGCTGTGCCCGCACACCCAGCTTCGGGCATGGGCCAGGGCGTCGTCCTCGGTATCGAACGTGTCCTCGGAAGCCACGTTGAGCACCTCACCCCCCGTCAGCTCCACCGACACGACCGACCACTTCTCACCCCGCACCAGGGTCACCCAGCAGCTGTCCGCATCGCTGCACCGCAAACGGTGCTCCGTTGTCACCATGGCCATCGGCATGTCCTTTGTCCACGCTGGCAGCACAGGAGGGATCCGGGGTTCCATGGTCAGCCACCTGCGCGCCAGCACATCGATGGACCACTGTACGGCGGGTGCGCCACCGCCCACGTCAGCCAACGCCTACAAAACCACTGTGCCGGGGCTTTGCGCTGGCGCAGGGCAGCCTGGATGCTACGGACGCACCCGCTTCCACTCGCGGTGCATTTCCTGCAGCAGCAACCGCGCCAGAAAGTCCGGGTTGTCCTGGACCAGCGCGCTCTTGGGCGCCAGTCCCATGGTGAGGCAGGTGACGGTGAGGGTTCCGTCCTTCACCTTCCAGGTGCCGACATGCCCCTTATGCTCCAGCTGCCCGCTGTCAACAGACCCGTTCTGAGCGCTATCGTTCATGGTGTCACCTTGGCGTGAAAGAGGGAGGAAACCAGGCCCCGGGCGCACCGGGGCGCACCGGCATGCACCAGAGGCTACGCCGATGAAGTGACAGCGTGGCTGCGAATGATGTCTGCCACCTTCGCGAATTCGTCCAGTGCGCGCGGAACGAAGTCGATCACGGGGTTGCTCGCGTTCCAGGCAATCCGGTTGAAGGTCTGCGCGGTCTTGCTGGCAATGCGCTCCGCCGCTTCCGCAGCCTCTTCGCGGATCTCTACCGCCAGCGCACGCACCTGTGCCGTGGCCAGCAGGCGCTGTTCAAAATCATTCATGTCGGTTCACTTTCGCAGGGAAACAAAGGCCAGCCCTGCGGAAGTCGCACAGGTCCAGGCCATTGTGCGCCACAAGCCCCGGGCACCGGGGCACTAGCTGCCCTTTCGGCGTGGCGGGTCTTGGCGCCCGATGTTCGCGCGGCCCTCGCGTGAAGGACGTGGCTTTAGAGCGGATAACACAACTCAGCGAAGCGGTTCTGGCTAGACATCATGGTCGCCGCCCCCTGGATAGGCGGCCGGTCTCCGACATCGTAGATTGCGTCCAAGGACGTAGCGCTACATGCTGTGACTTGCGTCGTCAGCAACAAGGAGACCGACCATGCAAGAGAGTAGCAAGATTCACGTGGGCCTGGACGTCCACAAAGACAGCATCAGCATCGCAGCGGCCGAGCCTGGCCGAGTGCCCGGGCGCCTGATAGGCAAGGTCACGCACGATGTGAGCAAGCTGCTCAAGGTGCTGGCCAAGGTCGGCAACGCCGATCAGCTGCACATCGTGTACGAGGCCGGCCCCACCGGCTTTGGCCTTCAGCGTGCTCTGCACAGCAGGGGCTACCTGTGCGAGATCATTGCCCCCTCGCAGATCCCGCGCCGCCCTGGAGATCGGATCAAGACCGACGGGCGCGACTGCGTTCAACTGGCCGAATGCTCTCGCGCTGGCCAGTTGACTGCCGTGTGGATCCCCGACCCAGAGGACGACGCGATCCGTGACCTGTCACGGGCACGCGAAGATGCAGTCAACAGTCGCGTGCAGGCCCGCCACCAACTCAAGGGATTCTTGCTGCGTCACGACGTGCGATACACCGGCAAGACCTCATGGTGTGGGGCCTACTACCGCTGGCTGGGGACACTGAACTTCGGGGTGGGGGCCGCACAGACAGCGTTCACCGAATACTGGCAAGCCGTGACGGCTGCAGATGATCGCGTTGACCGGCTGACGAAGGCGCTGCAGGCTTCGATCACTGGCTGGCGCTTTGAGGCGGTGGTTGGTGCGCTGCAGGCACTGCGTGGTGTCGCCGCGATCACGGCGATTGGCTTGGCAGCGGAGATTGGAGATCTGGGACGCTTTGCCCATCCACGCAAACTCATGGGCTACCTCGGTCTGGTGCCCTCGGAGCACTCCAGTGGTCAGCGCACGAGCCGGGGCAGCATCACCAAGACCGGCAACGCGCACGCCCGGCGGCTGCTGACTGAAGCCGCCTGGAACTACCGCTTCAAGGCGCGCATCGGCAAACAAGCGCAGATCCGACAACAGGATCTGTCCGAGCCGATACGAAGGATGGCATGGACAGCGCAGTTGCGGCTGACACAGCGCTTCGCGGCGTTGAGTGCACGTGGCTTGCAGGCCAACAAAGCCTGCATCGCCGTCGCAAGGGAGCTGGCAGGCTTCGTCTGGGCCATCGGCATGCAGGCGCAGCGCGAGCAGGGCCAGCCAAACTGAAAGGGCATAACACGCAACAGGATCGATCTGGCGATGCGATACGAGCAACGATAGGGCAACCCTCGACGCTCCTACCAGGGCACCGCAAGGCAGATCCCCGATCCTAGAGCGAGGCAGGCCCGCGACGAATCGATGAAGTGCTGGTAACCAATCCGCGGATATGAGTCTGATTCATCGTCGCTGCAAACGCTCGTGTCGCATCACCCGATCGATCCTAAGAGAACGCACACCAAATGAGGCACTGACAGTATTGACAATGGCGACCATATGAGGAGCGTGCGCGGCAGAAGGCATCGAAGCGAAACGCTCGAAAACCGAGGATCGTTGGGTAGTACCGACAAGCCCAGGGTGGCCCCTGGGCGCCAGAGGTGATACCCGGCGAGACCGGTTTATCGGGCGTTGCAGCCGATGCTCCTTCTGCCGCGCACGCTCCTAGGCGCTGCGTCGCAGGCAGTACGTTAGTACGACAAGACGCGGCAACGACGCCAGAAGAGTTTTGTTAGCCGCTCTTAGCGCCGCACCTTGCACAGCGATTCCCACAGCGCGGTGGCCGCGGTCGGCTGCGCACCGCACTCGAAGGCCAGTTTCAGGAATTCCTCGGCAGACAGCGCGATTTCCTGCGGCAGTGCCCTCACCACCTGCATGGCGCCGGGCTTGAGCCGTTCGATCTCCCAGCTGGAGAGCCGGCCATCCGACAGCGCGGCCTGCCGGAACGCGGCGACGATATCGGCCGGCAGGTTGGGCCCATGCAGGTAGTACTCGAGCCTGGGCAGAAAGCTGGCTTCCAGGTGCGCCCCACCGACGGGGCTGCCATTGGCCTCGTACCACGCCTCGCGCGAGCGCCCTTGCCCTCCAGGGTAGCGGTCCGCCAGCGTGTAGTAGCGGATGCGCTCTGCAGGGATGCCCCCGCGCGCCAGCAGCGACTGGTACAGCGCCGCCATGGGCTCCAGCGAACGCACCGTGGCGTCGTCGTGCCTGCGGCTGAAATCGATCTGGCCCAGCCATGCGTGTTCCTGATCGGTAAGGTCAATGTCCGGGGTGCGTGTCATGTACCCCATTCTGCCCTCAGGCACGGCCCGGGCGCCAAGATAAAAGTTTGGCTTGTCGGAATCCCGATACTCGAAAACCATGGCAAACCTGCTACACCCTGCCCGGGCGCTGGGGCGCCGCGCCCAGTGACAGTCCGCCAGGCAATTTTCCGTTGGAGGCACACACGCATCGGGCCCACAATGCGACGCCAGCTCCTCCCCCCTTCCCAAGTGCCCAACTTCTACGTTCTCTTTGGCGTCATCGCAGTGGCCGCCGCGATCATCTGGGCCTCTCGCCAAGGCAAGGAGCCCGCTGCGCCCGCCAATGCCGCCGAAGAGAAGCCGCCCCATCCGATGGCCTGGCTCGGCTTTTCCCTGCTTGGCATCGGTCTCCTCGCTGCAGGGATGGTGATGTGTTTCCACCCCGGAGAGCCGTCCATGGATGCCAAATGGATCTCCGTAGCAATGTACATCGCCTACTGGCTGATGGGTGACTACGGCCCGGCCATTGCCTTCATGGGCCTGGGGGTGGTGTGCCTGTACAAGGCCTATCCCCTTGTGCGGGACGCCTGAGCTGTGGCCCGCTGACCGTTGCCTCAGCGCACCGTGAGCACGATCTTTCCGCGAATGTGCCCACGTGCCGCCCGCTCGTGTGCGCTGCGCGCATCGGCCAGCGCAAACCTGCTGTCGATGGCCACGCGCACCGTGCCCGCGCCGAGCAAGCCCGCCAGTTGCGCGAGCTGGGCGCCGCTGGAGCGCACCTGCGTCGCGGCCCACAAGCCGACCATCACCGCAGTCTGGCCCGAAAGCCGGCGCGCGAGCCCCAGCGTCAAAGCGTTCATAGCGTTTTTTCTGGAGGAGCTGTTTCCGTCGCCCGCGCCGTGGGATGCGGTGATCGCACAGAGCGCCTTGTTGCACAGCCACGTTTCGCCGACGCGCAAACGGCCAGCAGCGCAACAGCACCAAGTGTGATCACAAAGCTGGTTCGAACTACTTTGGTGCCTGCGGTTATTTAATTGGCACTACAATTAAAACGATGTTCACAGTCATCGAGACACCTGAATTCATCGGTTGGGCGGCCAAAGTCTGGACCGATGCGGAGCGTGCGGACTTCATCAGCTGGATCTCTGTGAACACCGAAGCCGGCGATGTGATCCCCGGATCGGGCGGCCTGCGCAAGGTGCGCTGGAGCCGTTCCGGCATGGGCACGCGCGGGGGAGCCCGGGTGATCTATTTCACCCGCAACGAAAAGGGCGATGTGGTGCTGATTCTGGTGTACGCCAAGGCCAAGTTCGACAACATCAGCACCCAGGTGCTCAAGGCCATCAAGGAGAAGTTCGATGCCCAGTCCCAAAAAAATGGATCCTGAAATCGCCGAGTTCGAAGCCGCACTTCTGCGCAGCGTGGACCAGGCCCTGGCTGGCGAGGTGGGGGCCGCGCACACCGCCGAACAGATTGCGGCGCGCAAGCGGGGCCGGCCTGCAGGCACGACGAAAGCAGACTCCAAGCAGCGTGTGACCCTGCGGGTGGACCCTGACGTGCTTGAAGCCATCAAGGCGACAGGCACGGGCTGGCAGACGCGCATCAATGACCTGCTGCGGGCTGACATTCAAGCGGGACGGCATCTGTCCAAGGCGTGAGCAGGCTCTACCCGAGCCACTGCGCAGCCGCCCGCCATCTCATACCGGAGCGGCCCCCAGCGCCTCTGACAAAAACTCCGCCGTCGCCCGCACCCGCGCCGTGCGCTGCAGGTCGGGGTGCATCACCAGCCAGACCTCATGGTCGCTGGCGCGCCGCCGCCCGGGCCAGATGCGCACCAGCCCCTCCCGTTCACCCAGATGCACCGGCATCTCGCCCAGGCCGATGCCGGCCGCCACCGCCTTGCGCACCAGCAGGCCGGAGTTGACCGCCATGGCGATGCGGGCCTGGCGCGCCGGCACCTGGGCCGCCGTGGGGAACGGCCGCTGCTCCAGGGTGGGGCCGTAGGCCACCAGGTGGTGGCCGCGCAGTTCGTCGTCAGGCACGGGCATGCCAAAGCGGTCCAGATACGCCGCGCTGGCAAACAGCCCCACCGGCCACGAGGCCACGCGCCGCACCACCAGCTCGGGCGCATCGGGCCGCACGTTGCGAAAAGCGATGTCGGCCTGCCGGCGGCTGAGGCTGAGCACCTGGGTGGACACCTCCAGGTCCACGCGAATGCCGGGCCAGTGCTGCTGCAGCCGCTCGATGGCGGGCAGCAAGAAGTCCATGGCAATCGAATCCGAACTCGTGACGCGCACCAGGCCGGCATGGCTCTCGTCCTGCCCCTCGATGCGGGTGCGCAGGTCCAGCGCCGCCGCCTCCATGCGCCGCGCAGCGCCCAGCGCCGCCTCGCCCGCTGCGGTGAGAAGGTAGCCGCCCTTGGCGCGCAGAAAGAGCGTGGCGCCCAGTTCGGCCTCCAGCGCCTGCAGGCGACGGCCCACCGTGGCCTGATCCACGCCCAGGCTGCGCGCCGCAGCACGCAGCGAGGGTGCGCGGGTCAGGGCGAGAAAGATGCGCGTGTCGTCCCAGTTCATGCGATGCAATTTTGCATCACTAGACAGCAAAAACGCTGCATTTCACAAGCACCTTTCCGGCCTAAGCTGTGCGCCATCACTGAACCGATAGAAGGAAACCCTCCATGCAAGCCATCGTCTTCGACGAATTCGGCGGCCCCGAAGTCCTCGTGGCCCGCGAAGTTGCCCGCCCCGAAGTGCGCCCGCACGACCTGCTGGTGCACAACGCCGCCATCGGCGTGAACCGCGCCGACCTCTCGCACCGCAAGGGCGCCTACGGCCGCGCGTACTTCGGCGACTCGGACCTGATGGGCCTGGAGGTCGCCGGCACCGTGGCCGAGGTGGGCCCCGAGGTGCAGGGCTTTGCCGTGGGCGACCGCGTGATGGGCATCGTGGGCGGAGGAGCCTATGCCGAGTATTCGCGCATCGACCACCGCATGGCCATGCATGTGCCGCAGAACCTGTCGCTGCTCCAGGCCGGTGCCGTGGCCGAAGTGTTCGTCACCGCGCACGAAGCCATGTTCCATCTGGCGCGGCTGCAGGCCGGCGAGGCGGTGCTGATCCACGCGGCGGCGGGCGGCGTGGGCTCGGCCGCCGTGCAACTGGCCCATGCTGCCGGGGCGCGCGTGTTCGCCACCGCCAGCGCCGACAAGCGCGACGCCGTGCGGGGCTTCGGCGCCGATGTGTTCATCGACTACCGCAGCGAAGACTTCCAGGCCGTGGTGGCCGACAAGACCGAAGGCAAGGGCGTGGACGTGGTGATCGACTTCATCGGCGGCCCCTACCTGGAACGCAACGTGCGCTCGCTCGCCGTGGGCGGGCGCATGGCGGTGGTGGGGCTGCTGGGCGGCGCCACAGAGGGCGCACAGCTGCCCATCGACGTGCTGCTCTACCGCCACCTGCAGATCTACGGCACGGTGATGAAATCACGCCCGCCCGAGGTCAAGCAGGCCATGACGCAGCGCTTTGCCCAGCGCTGGCTGGGCGCGCTGGCCGACGGCACGCTGCGCCCGGTGATCGACAGCACGTATCCGCTGGCGGATGCGGCCGGGGCGCACCGGCGCATGGAGACGGGGCTGAGTGTGGGGAAAATTCTGCTGGTGCCAGAGCAGGCTGCGCAAGGAGCGTGAACCGGGTTGCGTTCACGTCACACGCGCCCCAAAGGCAGATACAGCGTGAGCGGTTGCCCGGCAAAGGCCGTGAACCCATAGTGTTCGTAGAAGCTCCTGGCCTGCGCATCTTTGGCATCCACGATCAGCGCGTAGGCGGCAACCTGCTCGCGCACCTTCAGGCAACGGTCCACGGCACACCCCATCAGCAGCCGCCCGATGCCCTGCCTGCGGCGGTCGGTGGCCGTTGCCATGCGCCCCATGCGAAAACAGGGCACCGGGTAGCGCGGCAGGCGTTTGCGATCGGCATCGCCCAAATCCGCGACATCCACTTCGGCAGCACTCAGGGTGTAGTAACCCAGGATCTTCGCAGGCTCCTCGGAGTCGACGAGCACAAACACCGAGGTGATGCCGCGCCGCCGGTGCTGATCGGCAAAGCGCTGCAAGTAGCCATTGAGTGCGGGAACACCGCAGTCGAATCCGGCCCGGTCATGAACGATCGGGTCCAGCGCAGCCTCTTCAAGCACGCCTCACCTTGCCCCTGGCCTGCGCAACAGCGTCTTGCAACGCAACGTTGGGCGTGAACGCGCCTTCCAGCGCATTGGCAAATGCCGCGAAGTCCTGCCGAGACAGGGTGATGCGCGACTCGCGCTCGAGCAGTTGCTGGGCCTTTTCCTTGGCCGCAGCGCGCACGAAGCCGGCCATGGTCGTGCCCATCAAGGCGGCCGCCTTGGCGATGACATCCTTCTCATCGGCGTCCATCTTGAGATCGAAACGGGCGGCAGTGGTCATGGCAGCGCTCTCCAAAAATACGGTATTTTACCGTATCTACTGGAGTTCTGGGAATGCAAGCGCACCCCGCCCCCCAGTGCCTACCGCATCACCAACCCGCCATCCACAAACAGCACCTGCCCCGTCATGAACCCGCTCCAGTCCGACGCCAGAAAGAGCACGGGCCCTGCCACGTCTTCGGGCCGGGCGATGCGCCGCAGCGGCGTGGCCGCCATCAGCGATTCGCGAAACGACTCCTGGGTGGACTGGCTGGCCTGCGTGGGGTAGACCAGCCCGGGAGCCACGCAGTTCACGCGGATGCCCAGGGGCCCGAGCTCGGTGGCCAGGTTGCGACTGAAGGCCACCAGCGATGCCTTGGCCGTGGTGTAGTCGTGGTAGGGCACGACAGGGTGCTCCACCAGGTTGCTGGCGATGTTCACGATGGCGCCCTGCGCCCGCTGCTTGAACAGCGGCAGCACCGCACGGCACACGTTGAAGGCGCCACCCACCGCACCGTCGAACTGCGCCTGGTAGTCGCTCCAGAGCAGGTCGTCGAACAGCGTGCGGCGCTGGGGGTCGAAGGCGTAGGGCCGAAAGGCGTTGTTCACCACGATGTCGATGGGGCCGAGCTCGCGCACCACCGCATCGACCATGGCCTGCACCGCAGGCGCTGACCCCACATCGGCCTTCACCGCCCAGGCTTCGCCGCCGCCGGCCTGGCATGCCGCCACGGTGTCGGCGGCAGCGGCGTGGTTGGAGAGGTGGTTGATGGCCACCGTCGCCCCCTCCTGCGCAAACGCCGTTGCGATCGCGGCGCCGATGCCCCGGCTGGCCCCGGTGACCAGCACCACCTTGCCCTGGAACTTCATGGGCAAGCCCTCACGCCGTTGGGAGCAGGCTGGTGTCCACCACGTCCGTTACCTTGATCTGGCGCTGCACCAGGCCCAGCGCGCGGTAGGCGTCGGCGCCCTTCTGCAGGGAGTCGAGGTTGAAGGCGCCCAGCTTGGCGCCGGCTGCGGACGGCAGCGACGAGGCATTGCGCAGGCGGATCACCTCCAGGTTGATGTCGCGCTGGGTGCCGTCGATGGCGTACTTGACGGCCAGGGTCGCGGCCTCCTCGGGGTTGGCGATCATCCAGGCGGCACTGTCGCGGTAGCCCTTGAGGAAGGCGCGCAGCAGCTCCTTCTTTTGCGGCAGGGTCTCGTCGCGCACCACGAAGAGGTCGCTCGATACGTTCAGGTAGTCACGCACCTGCATCACGTTGACCTCGCCGATGCCTTTGCGCTGCCCCACCACCAGGCCGGTGTCGGTGGCGGCCGTGGCATCCACCTGGCCCTGCAGCAGCGGCGCGAAGTTGAGCAGGCCGGTGACGACGATGGTCACGTCCGACTCCTTGAGCCCCGCCTGGTGCAGCATCACCAGCAGGTTCTGGCGCGTGCCGCTGGCCAGGCTGTACACGCCGATCTTCTTGCCCTTGAGGTCTGCCGGCTTGTGGATGTTGGCGGACTTGAGCGAGACCACGTTGAACACGTTCTGCGGATAGATGTCGTAGATGGCGGTGAGCTTTTCGCCCTTGTCCAGCGCCGTGAAGAAGGAGCCGGGGTCGGTGAACGCCACATCGGCCTGGCCGCTGAGCATGTTGCGGATGGCATCGCCACCGCCGGCCCCGGGCGCGTAGCCCAGCTCGACGCCCTGGGCCTTGAAGAAGCCCTTTTCGGGCTCGGCAAGCAGGTTGGTGATTTCGCTGATGGGCTTGCTCCAGCCGCCGACGGTGATCTTGCCCTTGGACTGCGCGGTGGCCAAGCCCGCGAATGGCAAGGCGGCAAAGCCCGCGGATGCGCCCAGCAGGGTGCGGCGGGAAATGGGCAGGGAGTAGGTGGAGGTGTTCATGGCAATCAAGGGTTGTCGAGGTAAGGGGTCAAAAGCCGGCGCTCCAGCAGCAGCGTGGCCTGGTAGAGCACCAGCCCGATGAGGGCGATGAGAAAGAGCGCGGCGAACATCAGGGCGGTGTCCATCATTCCCTGCGAGGCGATGACCACGGCGCCCAGCCCCTGGCTGGCGCCGATGAATTCGCCCACGACAGCGCCGACCAGCGCCAGCACCACGGCCATGCGCAGGCCGGCCAGGATGGAGGGCAGCCCTACGGGCAGCTTGAGGCGCAGCAGCGTCTGCCAGCGCGTGGCGCCCAGCATGCGAAAGAGTTGCAGCCGCTGCGGGTCCACGTGCTTCAGGCCCGTCAGCGTGTTCTCCATCAGCGGAAAAAAGCAGATCAGTCCCGTGATCAGCGCCGTGGGCGCGATGCCAAAGCCGAACCACAGCACGAACAAGGGCGCCAGCGCCAGCTTGGGCACCACCTGGCTGACCACCACGTAGGGCCTGAACACGCGTTCGAGCAGGGTCGATTCGGCCAGGGCCATGCCCATCAGCAGGCCGGCCACACCGCCACCCACCAGCCCCAGCACAAGCGCCGACACCGTGGCCCGGATGTGGGGCCAGAAGTAACCGGTGGCCACCCCGTTCCATAGCGCGGCGCCCACGGACGAAGGCGCGGGCAGCACCAGCGCCGACAGGCCGGAACGGCGCACAGCCAACTCCCACGCTGCCAGCAGCACCAGCAGCAGCGCAGCGGAGAGGAGCCGGGCTTGCAAGGTGCTCAGCTTCATGCGGCCACCCTATCCATGCTTTTGCGCACCTGCGCGCAGTAGCCGTTGAACGGTGCCTCGTCGCGCATGGCCTGCACATGCGGGCCCGGCAGGTCGATGCGGATGTCGTCCACGATGCGGCCGGCATGCATCACGGCGATGCGGTCGCCCAGGTACACCGCCTCGTTGATGTCGTGCGTGACGAACAGCACCGTGGTGCCGCGCTGGCGGCAGGTGTGCAGCAGGTCGTCCTGCAGCTCGGCACGGGTGATGGCGTCGAGCGCGGCAAAGGGCTCGTCGAGCAGCAGCAGCGCGGGCTCCAGCACCAGCGCACGCGCCAGCGCCACGCGGCTTTGCTGCCCGCCGGACAAATGCCGCGGGTAGTGCTGCGCATGCGCGGCCAGGCCCAGCTGGTCCAGCAGCGCCTTGGCGCGCTCCACATCGCCCGCCCCCGGGCCGCGCTGCAGGGACACGGGCAGCAGCACGTTGTCGATGGCGCTTTTCCAGTCGAGCAGGGTTGGCGCCTGGAACATGAAGCCCAGCTGCGGCCCGGGCGCCAGCAGTTCCTGCCCCTGCAGCAACACGCGGCCCGCCTGCGGCCGCAGCAGGCCCGCAGCCAGTTGCAGCAGCGTGGTCTTGCCGCAGCCACTGCGCCCCACCAGGCAGTGGATCTCACCGGCCTGCATGCGCCAGTCGATGCCATCCACCACCGGCGGCCGGCCGGGGTAGGTGAAGACCAGCTGCTCCATCGCAAGAAAGCTCATGACCGGACTTCAGTCTGCATAGGGCGCAAACGGCTCGGCCGCCAATTCGGCGGATTGCTCGATCTCGGTCATGCGCACCAGGTCGAGCAGGTTGAAGCGGCCATCGTGGTGCCAGCCAGCCTCGGGCGCGCTCATCGAGCCAATGGCGCTGATGCGCGTGACTCCCACCGCGCCCAGCAGCCCGGCCAGCCGGTACAGCTCGGCCGGCGCAGCGGCGATGCCGGCGGTCTGCAGAAAGCGGCTGTGCGGCGCCACCAGGGGCACCACATCGTCGAGCGCATCCACGCCCACCACCTGGATGGTGCGCTGCGTCGCGGTGGGCGCCAGGGGCTGCAGCGTGTCGCTGTAGGCCACGCTCCAGGCGGCAGAAGAGGCACCGATCAGTTGGTCTGCGGGCCCTTCGGCGCTGGCAGACAGTGCCTTCCATTCCACGCCCTGCTGCCATCTGGCCACGGCGGCTAAATCCTCCACCTCCAGCGGCCGGCGTGGAAAGCGCCGGTGCAGATTGGCCAGCTCGCCCGCCAGGTAGCCGGCAAAGGCGCGTGGTGACACCGCCCCGCCGCGCTGCACATAGAAGACATGCGGCGAATAGCAGCCCTGCTGGTCGTAGCGCATCACGTCCCACGCAGCCAGCCGCGCGATGGCTGGCGCCTTGAGCGTATCGAGCGCCGTGGCGCTGATCACGCCAAAGCCAAGCTTGTGCCCATGGGGCAAAAACCGCGTGGTCACCGGCAGGCGCCGGCGGATCGCGTCCAGCGCCTCATTGCCGCCATAGGCCAGCACCGTGTCGGCCTGGGCATAGAGGGCCGAGGCGCCGCCCGATGCACCGTCCTCCCCCGCGCCGCGCCACCAGACGACGGCAAAGCAATCGGCAATGGGCGGATGCACCTCGGCCAGCAGGCGCGCGAACCAGCCCGCGAACAAGGGCTCGGCACTGGGCAGCTTGCCGATGTTGCCGGCCTTGACCAGCAGGCCGCAGACCATGCTCCACAGCGCCAGCGCGGGCACGTTGCCGGCCCAGTTGTGTACCAGCAGGTCGGGGCCGAAGGCGCGCACCGCGCCGCCCTTGGGCGTGGGCTGAAACCCGTCGAGCACCTTGGGGTTGGCAAAGTCCTCTGCCACAAAGCGGTGCAGCTGCGCTGCGCGAAAGGTCTTGAAGAAGCCCGTGAGCCCCAGGCGCACCATGTCGCTGTCATAGCCGCTGACCACGGGCAGATACGCCTCGGCCTGCCGGCGGTAGGGGTCGCTGCGGTCCAGCAGGCGGGCGATGGCCTGGTCGATGACGGCAATGATCTCCGACACCGCCATGGTCTTGAGGCGCCGGGCGCTGGCCTGGCGCACGCGCGCTGCCAGCGCATCCATCTGCGCGGCGGACAGCACCGGCACTGACACCTCCAGCACGTGCCGCCCCTCCTGCCCCTCCCCGCCCTGCGCAAACGACAGCACCTGCCAATCGACCTCGGCAGCATCGAGCCCCGGCAGGTAGCCCGCATGGATGCGGTGGGGCTGCACAGTCATGCCGCCATGGCCCCCACGAACTCCTCGACCGCCAGCGAGCAGCCCTTGGCCTCGACGCCCTCGGCCCGGCCCAGCAGCAAAAAGCCGCCCTCGGCCTCCAGGCCCACGTCTTCCGTGAGGATGGTGGTGACCGAATTGAAGTTGGCCAGGTCGCAGTGCACCAGGATGCCGCGCTCGCCCGCAGGCACCGTGCGCCCCGTGACCGGATCGACCAGGCGCGAACGGATCCAGTGCGGCCCCGACTTGACCGACGGCACCGATGCATTGCCATCGTCATAGAACTGCGTGCTCAGCTCCGTCATGCCATACATGTTGGTGCAGTGCGTGCGCGGCACGCCCAGCGCCTGCGACAGCTCGTCATAGAAAGCATCCAGCGGCAGCTCGCGCGACTGCCCCTTGTAGCCGCCGGTGTCCAGGATGCGGCTGCCCGGCGGCAGCTGGAAGGCCCGGCCCTGCTGGCGCAGGGCGTCGATCACATGCACAAAGCTGAAGCTCGCGCCCAGCAGCGCATACGGCTCGCCGCTGCGCTCGGCCGCCGCCAGTGCAGCCCACAACCCGTCGAGGTCCATGCCCTGCGGCGTGACGAAGGTCTGGCTGGCGCTGCTGGCGCCAAAGGCCGACTTGGCCAGGTCCAGGTAGTGCGCCAGCGACGAGTTGGGCATGGCCACCTCGTCGGGGAACAGGATGCCCATGGGCATGCGATCCACACCGCGCATGAAGCGCTGCGCGAAGTTGCGGGTCATCGACAGGTCGTACACATCGAGCAGCGGGTGGAAGTGCTGCCCGCGCGTACTGCCGCCGCGCGTGGTGCCGCTGGTCATGAAGATGCGGTCGCCTGCGGCCGGTGGCTCGCAGCGCAGCGGCAGGGCCTTGAAGGCATCGATGGGCACGGCAGGAATGTCCGCCCACGACTTCACGCTGCGCAGGTTGACGCCGCGCAGCCGGCAAAAGCTCTGGAACGGCTGGTTGGCCGCGTACTGGTGCGCGAACAGGCGCAGGGCCATCTGGTCGAACTGCCCGTCCGTGCAGCCATCCATCGCGATGAATTCGAGGAGGTCTGCCACCAGCGGAGTGACCTTGTGCATGAGCGAGCGTCCTTGTGTTGTCTTTGACAGGATGCTCCGAGGTCACCCTGCGCATCGACGGCACAGCGCAGCAAAATGCGCCCGCATCGGGAGGGGTGAAGCTCTTCTTCCGCCGGAATTACCCGGTTCAAGTTCTCGGGTGTGGATCTCAGCACTTGCGTGCACCCCGGAGCGAAGGCGCGATTTTAACCTGCCGCCGGGAAAGAGCCCCCTTCCGCGCCAAAGCCAACCGGATACCATCGCGCAGACGCCGGAAGGGCACAACGATCCGGCAGACAATGAACCTGTATGGAGCACAACGCACACTTGAGCAAGAAGGCGGCGGAACGCGACAAGGCGCTGCGGGAATCTGCTTCCAAAAGGTCATCGGCCGACACACTGTGGGCCCATCATGAACCATTGAGACCAGCAAGGAGAGAGGAAATATGAGAGGAACGCTGCTGCTTTTCCTGGTGGCCATGGCTGCGGTTCTGCCCGTACGGGCGGAAACGGCCAAGGAGATGGCCGATGACTATGGGCTGGTGCGCATCAACGCAAAGATTTGCCGCGCAAAGTACGAGGTGGGCGCATTGAATACCCAGACCGGCGCCACGAGTGGCCAAGAGGCCTACGGCGAATTCCTCACCTGCAAGACAGGGGTGATCAAGCAGGCCAAGGCCATCTACACCAGGCTGCTGCCGAGGCTCAAGACGGCAGATGCCAAGCGCGACCTCAAGGACTTCCAGGTAGCCCTCATGACCTCCATCGAAACCGGTGAACCCAGGGACGGTGAGCTGAAAATCCATTACCAGCAGCGCCATTCCGCCATGGACGCCAGGATCGAGGACGCCTGGCAGCGCCTTCAGCTGAACTTCTGACGCGCACACACCTGTCGCAGGGAGCCCTGGCACGGCTCTCCAAGCGTGCGCACCTGCGGCTGCAAGGCAGCGGCATCGCCAAAAAACAGCGCATCTTTCAAAAAAGCGCAAGGTTTTCTGCGAATCCTGTCGATTCCCCGTCGCCCGCTTCGTCGTGAAGGCATCAGCCACCATCACCCAAGGATTGATCCATGAAATACCTCGGCCTCGCCTACTTCGCCCCCGAAAAATTCGCCGCCATGGCGCCCGCCGAGGTGCAGGCCCTGGTGAGCCAGTGCCCCGCCCTGGACGAGAAGATGCGCGCCACGGGCAAGGTGCTGGTGTCCGCCTCGCTGGGCGACGTCGAGCACTGGGTCACGCTGCGCCCGCGCGCTGGCAAGGCGCAGATCAGCGACGGCCCCTTCACCGAGTCCAAGGAGATGGTGGGCGGCCTGTTCATCATCGAGGCGGACAGCCGTGAAGAGGCGGTGCAACTTGCCTCCATGCACCCGGCGGCCACGCTGGGCGAGGCGGGCGGCTGGGGCGTCGAGCTGATTCCCATGGATTTCTTCCTGGCCGCCGCTTGAGCCTGCCCCGGGGTGGGCCGGCGCATGCCCTGCGCCCCACCCCAGCGCCCGCATGCCGGGTACGGCCCCTCGGCCCCCGCCTTGGTGCGGGGGCTGCGAGATAACGCCCCATCCGAGCCATCTTTGCCTATGATGTCTGGACAACCGCTCCAGAGGGCGCCATGAACATCGACACAACGTCTTTGATTCAGGACATGGGAATCAATGCCGGGCTGCTGTCGTTTCTGGCGGCGCTGTACAGCATTGTCATCAGCGGCCAGCGCCACCCCGACCCGGCCGTGGTGCACCAGCGGCGCAGATGGCTGCCCTGGGTCACGGGGCTCATGTTCGGCGTGACCGGCATCCTGACCATGCTCGTGCCCCTGCGCCTGGCCGAGGGCGTGATCGTCGACACCCGCTTGGTGATGACCGGCCTTGCCGGGGCCTACCTGTCGCCCTTGAGCGCCTTGCTGTGCGCGGCGGTGCTGGGCGCCTACCGGCTCAGCCTGGGCGGCATCGGCAGTGGCCCCGCCATGGTCGGCATTGCGCTGACCACCGCCATCGGCTGGTTCTGGCAGCGCCACCGACCGTTCTTCTCCACCCTGCGCCTTGGCGGCACCCTGGCCGACGGGCTCTGGCTGGTGG
Organism: Acidovorax sp. AC410; assembly: GCF_979253235.1. Classification (NCBI taxonomy): domain Bacteria; kingdom Pseudomonadati; phylum Pseudomonadota; class Betaproteobacteria; order Burkholderiales; family Comamonadaceae; genus Acidovorax; species Acidovorax sp. AC410. Next base: position 4,552,302 of record NZ_CEEDCG010000001.1, on the reverse strand, counting down.
GGCTTGGCTTCAGCCTGGCGGCAGGCGGCATGCTGGCCATACAGACCTTGCCGCCAGACATTGCACGGGCGGTCACCGCACGGTCGTGGCTGGCCGTGCTGGTGGTCTACCCCATCGGCACCGTCCTGCTGGGTTTTCTGCTGGACAACACCCAGAAGCTGAGCCAGCGCGAAGAGGCCCTGGCCCAGACCGCCGAGACCTTGAAAAACATGCTCGCCGAAGCGCGCCAGGCCGCCAGCGTGTTCGTCAACAGCAAGGACACCATCGCCATCGTGCAGCCGGACGGCACCGTACTCGATGTCAACCCGACATACAGCAACGTGCTGGGCTATTCGCGCGAAGAGCTGATCGGCAAATCATCGGCCGTTCTGCGCATCGACGAGGGCGGTGAAGCCACTTTTCTGCGCCGGGTCGCACAGGCCATCGAGCGCGGCGGCCGATGGCACGGCGAGCTGATCCGGCGCCGCAAGAATGGCGAGGCCTTTGTCTCCGAAGTCACCATCGAAGGCATCAAGGACCCCGACGGTGTGGTGCGCAAGTGGGTCTCGGTCGGCAAGGATGTGACCGAGCAACGGCACCTGGAGCAGGTGCTGCAGCAGTTTGGCAACTACGACGCCCTGACCGGCCTTTCCAGCCGGCGCCTGTTCACCAAAGAGTTCAATGCCAGCCTGCAGCATGGCGCGCAGACCGACAGCATCCTGGCCCTGTGCCTGCTGGACATCGACCAGTTCAAGGACCTCAACGACCAGTGGGGCCAGCCCATGGCGGACCGGTTTCTTCGGGTGTTTGCCCAACGCCTCAGAAAAGAGGCGGGGACCGAGAGCCTCATTGGGCGCACCGGAGGCGACGAATTCGCCGTCGTGCTGAAGAACTGCCAACACACCGATGCCGCACTGCAGCAGCTGGAAAGCCTGCGCCTGGCACTCGCGCAGACCGCAACGCTGGATGGCGTCGCGCTGCGCCTGACCTGCAGCGCAGGGGTCACCTTCTACCCCGACGACATGGCCGACGCCGACGGCCTGCTGCGCCACGCGGACCTGGCCCTGTACGCCGCCAAGGAACAGGGCAAAGACCGCATCGTGGTGTTCGACGTTCAGCAAGGCCAGAGGGTGCAGGCGCGCAGGCACACCGCCAAGCTGGTCGAAGACGCGCTGCTGCAAGGCGAAATGGAGCTGTTCTTTCAGCCCAAGGTCCGCATCTCCGACGGCCAGGTCATCGGTGCCGAGTGCCTGATCCGGTGGAACCATCCTGAACGGGGGCTGTTGGCGCCGGGCGCGTTTCTGGAGGACATCGTGGGCACCCCGGTGGCCAACAAGCTGGACTACTGGGTGCTGGACGCCGCCTTCCAGGCCGGGCACACCCTGGCATCCCAGGGCAACCCGCTGCCGCTGAGCATCAACATCACCGTATCCACGCTCATCGACAGCCGCTTTCAGCTGCAAGCCGCCCAACTGCTCAGACAGTACCCCGCCCTGCCCCCGCAGTTTCTGGAGGTCGAGCTGCTGGAAACCGAAACCTTCAACGACCTGTCTGCCGTGGCCTATGTCATGCAGGGCCTGAGCGAGCTGGGCATCCGGTGCTCCATCGATGATTTCGGCACCGGCTACTCCTCGCTCACCTACCTGCAGCGCCTGCCCGCCCACACCGTGAAGATCGACCAGTCCTTCGTGCGGGACATGCTGGACAACGAGCGCGACCGCACCCTGGTGCGCGGCATCGTCAGCCTGGCCCACGCCTTCAACCGGAGCGTCATCGCCGAAGGCGTGGAAACCCTGGCGCACGCCCAGGCCCTGCGCGACCTGGGGTGCGATGGCCTGCAGGGCTATGGCATTGCCAGGCCCATGCCGCTGCAGGATCTGATGGTGTGGATGCGGGCGTGGGACCCGCCGCCCGAGTGCGTGGCCTTGGCAGCCGCTCGCGCGGATGGCTAGCCCGGATAAAGCAGGCGCTTGCCCTCAGGCCGCCACCAGCCTGATCAAGGTGATTTCAGAAGGCGCCCCCAGCCGCATCGGCGGCCCCCAATAGCCCGTGCCGCGGCTCACATAGACCCACATCGTCTGCAACCGGTGCAGCCCGGCAACGAAGGGGTTCTGCAGCGGCACGAACAGATTCCACGGCCAGAACTGCCCGCCATGCGTATGGCCCGACAACTGCAGCAGGAACCCCGCTTGCGCCGCAGCCGGCGCACTGCGCGGCTGGTGCGCCAGCAGCACGCGGGTCAGGGCCTCGGGCGGCGCCCCCAGCAGTGCGCGTTGCGGATCACTGGCATGGCTGGCATCGAAGTGCCCGGCCGTGAAGTCGGTCACGCCGCCCAGCACCAACGCATCCCCATCGCCTTGCCCCGCTGCCGGCCGCAGCACCGCATGCTCGTTGAGCAGCACGCGCAGGCCCAGCCGGCGCAGCTCTGCAATCCACGGGAGCGCGCCGGCGTAGTACTCGTGGTTGCCCGTCACCACAAAGCTGCCGTGGCGCGCCTGCAGGTCGGCCAGCGGCGCAATGTGCTCGCGCAGCTCTGCCACGCTGCCGTCCACCAGGTCGCCCGTGATGGCAATGGCATCGGCCTTGAGTTCATTCACGCGGCTCACGATGCGCGCGATGTAGCCGCGCCGGATGGTGGGCCCCACATGCAGGTCGCTGAGCTGCACGATGGTGAACCCATGCAGCGCCGCAGGCAGCCCGGCCAACGGCACATCCACGCGCCGCACACCGGCGGTGCGGCGCGCGTTCCAGAACCCCAGCAGGGATGCCAGCGTGGCCACGACCACCACCGCTGCCGCACTGTCGGCCCGTGCCGAACCGCCCTCCTGCAGCCAGCCACCGGCCCACGCCCCGGCCAGCACCAGGTCACGCAGCAGCGTCAGCAAAAAGAGCGACGAGAACCAGCCCATGGCCAGCAAGCCCAGCCAGGTCCATGCGGGGCTGGCTGCGCCACGGCGGCCGGAGCGGTGCTGGAATGGCATCGGCAGTGCGATGGCCGAGACCAGCAAAGCCACCGCGAGTGCGGGCCCGGCACCCGGCCATGCAGACAGTGCCCCCACCAGGCGCAGGCCGATGTACAGGTGCAAAAGGGTTGTCAGGATGGTCAGGGGGCGCAGCGGCATGGCGGGCAGGGGTGGCGCGGCAGGGCCGCAGAAGTCGGTAGATGCGGGCATACCACTGGATATCCAGCCCGGTGGCGATGGAGGTGCGTTTGCTGCGGTCAACGTTCGGCAAGTGCAGCAGGCATTGACGGCACTGAGTCCTTGCGAAGGCAAGCCGCAGGCCTGGAGCGCATTGCCCTGGCTGCTGAGGCTGACTCAGAGGCTGAGAATTTTTTGACCGTGCCCGAAAGGCGCGCCACAACGCCCTGGATCTAGGCGCAAAGCGCAGCCATAGCTCGGGCTATGGCGAGCATTTGCAACGACGAGCCGGGGTGTTTTGGCGTGCAAGGTGGGCATGGACGAAATATTCTCAGCCTCTCAGCCCAAGCGCTACTTGGCCTGCGCGAACCTTTGGCGGAACTGCAGGCCTGGGAGGCATCTTGTCTCAGAGGATCGCAAGGGAGAGCGAGCAACTTTCAGCGCTTGAAATGCCCGGGCAGCGCCACGACCCGCTGGCGGGACAGAAGCCACCAAGCGGTATTGATGGCCGGAATTGCCCCCGCCATGGCGGCAAATCCTGCAGCCGACTGCCACGGCGCAGCCTTTGCCAGTTCCCACGCTGCCAAGCCCAACGCACCGACAAGCACAAGTACGTTGGCCGCACCGGCCAGAGTGAGTAGCCGACCCGGAACGCCGCCAAGCGCCGCAGCGCACAGTGCCAGCGCAAAAGCCGCAGGAGCCAGCTGACTCAACAGCATCGCTGGGCTATGCCATGGGCTCCGTAGCAGTGTGATGGCCCCTAAGCAAAAGAAGAAGCCTAAAAGATTGATGAGAAAGAGCACAACGCAAGTCGCTGGGCTCGGCTTGGCGATGTGCAGGGATGACAGCATGGCGCAATTGTGCAGGAGCGAAGAAACAGCCCGCACTGAGCAGGCCGAAGCGGAAGGGTGCTGAGAGTGCGCCAGCGTACGACTCAGGGCGCAGTGTCTGGCGCGCTCGGGTCCACCGGCTCATTCGGCCGGGCTGGCTGTTCGGTGCTGGGCGGCAGGTCGCCCGGCGGCCGGGGCAGGTTGTCCGGCACTTGATGCAGCGGGTGGTCTTTGGGGTCTGTGGCCATGGTGTGCTCCTGTTGAAAGAAACATTGGGCGCCCTGTCGAGGCGCTGGGCCGTAGGAGGTGGGCGTGAAAAAGCCCTGGCGCTGCAGCAATGCCAGTCAGTAACCCTGACTGGATTTTTTGTTGGGAGCGCGATTTTTGACACCCCTGGGGAAGCTGCGTTCGGTGCGACGCGGTGGCAGCACGAAGTGACGGAACCGCTCCAGCAAGGCTGCCAACTGCCTGGGCAAGGTGCCGGCTGAACTCAGACGGCCAGGACGAACCGTTCATCCTCTACCGCATGCACCCACCCGATGCAGGCCAGGGCCACCACGCGAGGAACAGGCTTTTCCCCGCTCAGGTAGTAGCCCAGCATGCGCCGCGACAGGCCCAGGGCGTCGGCGGCCTGCTGCTGGGTCATGCCGTGCCGGTGCATCCATACCACGATGCCTTCATGCGAGTAACCGCCCGCCTGCTCCACGGCGCGCGCACGCAGGTTGTCGGCCGCCAGTTCGAGGTCGTCGGTCCCCCAGGTGACGGTGCGGCCCCAATCGCCCAGCTTGGCCCGCTTGAAGGTGGCGGGATCAGCCAGGGCGGCCAGGGTCGGGTGCCGCTGGATGACCTTGTTCAGGTTCACATCAAAAGTCGCTTCGTCGGCGAAGACCAAATGCAGAATGCCGCCTGCCTTGGCCTTCACCGCGGTGAGGGTGAAAGCTTTGCTCATGGGTTCAGTACCTTCCATTGTTGAGACAGATACACGCCGTTGGCTGCTGCCCAGGTCAGTGCGTCGATCAGTTCGCGTGCGGGAACCGAACCACGCATGACGGCCAGCGTTGAGATTTCCACCAAGGCTTCGCGACCGTCGTTCATCAGCACATGGAAGTGGGGAGGAAGATGGTCACCAGCGTACATGGTGATCTTGCTTTGGGGGAATCGGGCAAGTGTCGGCACGGGATGAATTTTATGCGCAATGGTTGCACAGTGCAATGATTGCACAGCAATACATGCAAAACTCTCAACGGGGGGCGAGCGCGGTGGCTATGGCATGGTGGCGATTCGCCGGGGCCGATGGCCACTCCTGGGGCCTGTGCGTGCACTGTGCTTGAGGTCTCGCCAAACCAATTTTCGCTGCCCCACCCGCCGCACCGCATGATCATCTCGGCGCGATGATGGATGTTTTAGCAAAGCCCAACAGCCTCATCAGGCGATCTGCGGCCTGCGGGGGGCCGCTTCCAAGTCCTTGTCCAGCAGGCAGTCGATGAAAGCACTGAGAAGGGCGGGTCGATGTTGCCTGTTCGGGTAATACAGGAACAGCCCGGGGCGCGAGATCGACCAGTCCGCCAGCACCTGGACCAGGCGGCCCTGGGCCAGAAGCTCACCCACGCCATCCCGCTCGAAGTGGTAGGCAATGCCGAGCCCATTGAGCGCAGCAGCAACGCCAATGTCGGCATGGTTGGTGACGACGGGGCCGTCCACCGCTACATCGAGCCGTTGCCCCTTTTTCTCGAACTCCCAGTGGTAGTGCCTGCCGTCCATCTGCAGCCGCCAGTTGATGCAGGCGTGGCGGTGCAGATCGGCGGGTGTTCTGGGTGTGCCCCGGGCCGCAAGGTAGCCGGGGGACGCCACGGCAACCATGTCCAGGTCGGGTGTAAGGCGCACGGCAATCATGTCCTTCTCAACCCGCCCACCCACGCGGATGCCCGCGTCGAAGCGGCCCACGACGATATCGGCCAGCGCGTCGTCGACCACGATGTCGAGCACCACGTCAGGGTACGCCTGGTGAAAGCGTGACAGCCTGGGCGCAATGATGGTTCTGGCGGCAATCCCCAGCGTGTTGATGCGAAGCGTGCCCGTGGTCTGCCCTGCGGCTTCACTGGCTTCGGCCACTGCAGCATCCATTTCGCGAAACAGCGGGGCGATGCGCCCATAGAGCTGCTCGCCACTGGCCGACGGCGCGACGCTGCGTGTCGTGCGATTGAGAAGGCGCGTGCCGATGCGGGCTTCGAGCTGCCGAATGGTCTGGCTGAGCGCAGAAGGCGACAGGCCCAGATGCTCTGCCGCCCGGGCAAAGCTCTTGCGTTCGACCACGGCAGCGAAGGCTTTCAGCTCAGCGAATTCGAACCCGCGCATTATGTATTCCTTTCTACACAGCCCATGCGGATTCTAGGATATTCCCTAAATGGACCCCGGCGCGCATCCTCAGGTCTTCATCAACCCCATGGAGCCATCGACATGAACACCTTGACCCTTCCCGAACCCATCGCCGCGTACTTTGCGGCCGAACACAAGCCCGAGGCCCTGGCGCGTTGCTTCACTGCGCAAGCCGTCATGAAGGACGATGGCCACACGTACACAGGCGTCGATGCCATCAAGGCTTTCATGGCCGAGGCATCTGCCAAGTACAGCGCTACCACCGTTCCGTTCGCGTTGGAGCGTGAGGACGGTTGTCAGATCGTCAAGGCCAAGGTGACGGGCAACTTTCCAGGCAGCCCCATCGACCTGTCCTACCGCTTTCGCCTTGAACGCGGCCTGATCGCAGCGCTGGAGATCAAGGCATGAGCTTCGACCTCCAACTTCAAGGCAAGCGTGCCGTCGTCACGGGCGGCACCAAGGGTTTGGGCGCGGCCCTCGTCCAGAGCCTGCAGGATGCGGGCGTGCAGGTGATGACCACTGCGCGCTCTGCGCCTGACAAGCCGCTGGAAGGTGTGGCGTATGTCCAGACCGACTTGACCACTGCAGAGGGCGTGGCACAGCTTGCGCGCGCAGTCACCGAACGCTGGGGCGGCGTGGACATCGTGATCAATTCCCTCGGCGGCTCCAACGCGCCAGCGGGTGGCTTCGCAGCCCTCGATGACGCCATGTGGTTCAGTGAGCTGAACCTGAACCTCATGTCTGCGGTTCGTCTTGACCGGGCACTGCTGCCCGCCATGCTGGCACAGGGCGCAGGCGTCATCCTGCACGTGACCTCGATCCAGCACGTGCTTCCGCTGCCGGAGTCGACCACCGCCTACGCCGCGGCCAAGGGGGCCCTTTCGACCTACAGCAAATCCTTGTCGAAGGAGGTCACGCCCAAGGGTGTTCGGGTTCTGCGCGTCTCGCCAGGCTGGATCGAGACCGAGGCTTCGGTGGTGTTCGCCGAGCGAATGGCAGCCCAGGCGGGCACCGACTACGAGGGCGGCAAGAAGATGGTGATGGACTGGCTCGGCGGAATCCCCGTCGGCAGGCCCGCCAGGCCGCAGGAGGTCGCAGACCTGATCACCTTCCTGGTGTCGCCGCGCGCGGCATCGGTGGCGGGTTCAGAGCATGTGATCGATGGCGGGACGGTTCCTACGGTTTAGTTTGGAACCCTCAGCTTGGTCGGTCGGCAAAGTCTTTCAAAAGGGGGCCCAGTCGGGACTGATTGGGGCTTTCCGCTTGGCCGGCCTGTGGAACACATGGACCGACCGGGCCACGGGCGAGGTGCACGGGAGCTACACCATGTCGACCATCGACGCGGACGCGCACCCGCTCATCACCCGCATGCACAAGCCCGACCCCAAGGTGGTCAGCACATTGGTGGCATCTTTAAGGTTGGCCTGCACCGCAGCCCCCCAATGAGGCCGATCGTCAAAAACAAAGCCTTCTTCATCCATCTCTCCTTGTTCTGGCCACCCTGAGTTGGCGGTCACATCTTCGTCGCCGACTCTTTCAGCGACTTCTCGCGCTCGGTCGCCTTCTTGTTGAGATGGGACTGGCTGGTGAAGAAAACTGACGTCTGATCAACTGTGTCGGAGCGCTCGCGGAGTTTCAGGGTTACAGACTTACCCTCCCAGTCCAAAGCTTCTGAGGAGAAGGTGGCTCCCATCTTGTTCTGCAGCTTCTCGGTCCATGTTCGTGTGGGCTTGCCATACCGCTCCATCAGCAACGCCTTGATGTCCCGGTAGTTGGAGTGCTTCCCATGGAGGATGACTGAGGTCACCACCCCATCGTCCCGGTCGATGTACCCGCCGTCGAACACTGGCACAGGGAAGCCTGCAATGATGATTCCGCCATAGCCAGGCCGTTCCATTGCGCAGACGGCAACCGGGTTCTTCTCCGCATCGGCCTTGACGCCGCCACACTGGCCAATTCGGTCGTTTTCAAGCTTCTCCCCGATGGGCACGCCAAACACGGCAGTGGGTTCGTTCGGCCAGCCTGCGGGCTTCTTCTGGGCCAGGGCGGAAAAGACGACCAGGCAGGCCGCTGCGATTGCAATTTTCTTCATCCCTCTCTCCTCGTTCTAGCCACTCTGGGTTGGTGCGCATGGATCCTGAGCCGCCACATGGCATGAAACCTTCAGAATGCCTTCGGAAGTGTCAGCACAGGCGTCGAGGTCAGCGCCGCGCAGTTGATCCCGCTTTGCCTGCCGACGGCGGATTGAATGGAACCGGCAATGCGAACGATGGCTGCGCCCGGTACGAAATCGATGTCATAGGTGACATCGCAGGCGCCGTAGAGATTGGTGCCGAGAAGGATGGCATTGTTGCCTGAGATGCCTCCGGTGGCCACCTCCCACGTCGCGACTGAATTCACCCGTACGACGCCGAGCGCGGTTGTGAACTGAAGGTTGCTGGCCGGCACCGCCGACAGGCCCACTGCAACCATCGAGGTTCCGTTGGTATGGACGGAAAAATAGGAGCTGCTGCTTGGATTGAAGTAAATGCCGTCATATGGCCCTGCTGCTTGTGCTGCGCCCGCTACGAGCATGGCCGCGAGGGCCGCTATTTTCTTGAGCATCGAGTTCTCCTCCTGCGCAGTCGGGGCGCTGCGCGTCGCCTGATTTCGGCTCGGCCTCAATTGCAGTGCCGAGTGCCCCACTTGCGACGGCACGAATCGCGGGTTTCCGCCGGAAATAGTACACCGCACTGTTTCAATTTGTATCCACCTCTACGGGTGATAGACAACGCCACAGCGCGGCGGGCAGTTGCACATCATGTCCCTCGGGCCGGTCGATCCCAGCCAGGGCGGCACGCAGAAGCACCCACGGGCGAGCCTATGCGGGGCAGAAGTCGGCATGGGGGAGCCCGGTGAGGGACACAAGAACGCCAAGATGCTGTTCCAGGAGTACGGCGGAGTGAGCTGACGGCGCTCGCTATAACCGCGAGCGCGCCAAGCTGGAGCCGTGGGCAAACAAAAAAGCCACCCGAAGGTGGCTGTTTGCTTTTTCCAAGACTGCTTGCTTGCAGTCTTCTTCAAGATCCCGTTGATTTCTGAAGCTGGTCTCTTCAGAAGGAACCTTGGTAGGCGCGATTGGACTCGAACCAACGACCCCCACCATGTCAAGGTGGTGCTCTAACCAGCTGAGCTACGCGCCTGTGTTGTTCTGTTCAAGACCACGATTATAGCCACAAAAAATGGACGTCCTGGAAAGTCTCAGCAAAAAATTGCTAACCACCCTCTGGGCGCCCATCACTACGGCCTCACCTGCGCCGGGCCGACCGCACCCCCTGCACCCCCGCCACGATCCCCAGCACCTTGTTCAGCCGCCCCGAATCCGCCACCTCCACCGTGAAAGTCATCCACGCCGTGCCCTTGACGGACTGGGTCTGCACGCCGATGACATTGGTCTTCTCGCGCGCAAACACCTCGGAGATATCGCGCAGCAGGCCCTGGCGGTCGGCGGCTTCCACGGCCACGTCCACAGGGTAGACGGCGGGCTTGTCCGAGGCAGAGGCCTTGGGCAGGCCCCAATCGACGTCGATCACGCGCTCGCCGCTCTTGGCGGCCATCTCGCGGAAGTTGCTGCAGTCCGAGCGGTGTACGCTCACGCCCTTGCCGCGCGTGACAAAGCCGCGGATGTCGTCCGGCGGCGCGGGCTTGCAGCATTTGGCCAGCTGGGTCATGAGCGAGTCGATGCCCACCACCAGCACGCCGCCCTTGGGGCTCGATGATTCATTGCCGCGCGGCTTTTTCAGCAGCAGGTAGTCGTCGCTGTTGGGCGGCGGCTCGGCCGGGCGCAGCACGGTCTCGATGTTGCGCAGCGAGAACTCGTCCTTGCCCACCACCTCGAACAAGGCCTCGGCCGACTTGAAGCCCAACTGCACGGCCAGGTCGTCGAGCTTCACGGCGGTCTTGCCCTCGCGCTGCAGCAGGCGCTCCACGGCCTCGCGGCCGCGGGCCACGGTCTCGTGCGTGGCCTGGGCGTTGAACCAGGCGCGCACCTTGGCCTTGGCGCGGTTGCTGGTGAGGTAGCCCAGCTCGGCGTTGAGCCAGTCGCGCGAGGGGCGGCCCTCCTTCACGGTGACGATCTCCACCGTCTGGCCGTTCTGCAGCGCGGTGTTCAGCGGCACCATCACGCCATCGACCTTGGCGCCGCGGCAGCGGTGGCCCAGGCTGGTGTGTACGCTGTAGGCAAAGTCCACCGGGGTGGCGCCCTGCGGCAGATCGACCACCGCGGCCTCGGGGGTCAGCACGTAGATGCGGTCTTCGAACAGGCCATTGCTCTTTTGCGCATGGCCCGCCAGGTCGCGCTCCCACGCCAGCAGCTGGCGCAGCACGGCGATCTTGGCGTCGTACTCGCCCGTGGCGGACACGCCCACATAGCCCTTGGCCCCCGCCTCCTTGTAGGCCCAGTGCGCGGCCACGCCGTGCTCGGCATGCTCGTGCATGGCCTGGGTGCGGATCTGGATTTCGATGGGCTTGCCGTTGAGGTCGTCGCGCACGATGGTGTGCAGCGACTGATAGCCGTTGGCCTTGGGCTTGGCGATGTAGTCGTCGAACTCTTCGACGATGGGCGCAAAGCGCTGGTGCACCCAGCTGAGCGCGGCGTAGCAGTCCTTCACCGTGGGCACCACCACGCGCAGCGCGCGGATGTCGTACACCTGGTCGAAGTTGAGCGACTTGCCGCGCATCTTCTTGACGATGCTGTAGATGTGCTTGGGCCGGCCCTGCACGCTGGCGCTGATGCTGCGCGCACGCAGGTCCGATTCGAGCCGCGCGCGCAATTGCTCCATGTAGACCTCACGCTCGCCGCGCTTCTCATCGAGCAGGCGCGCCACCTCCTTGTAGGTGTCGGGCTCCAGAAAGCGGAAGGACAAATCCTCCAGCTCCCACTTCACCTGCCAGATGCCCAGGCGGTTGGCCAGCTGCGCAAACACCTGCAGCGACTCGCGCGCCAGGCTGGGCGACATGGGCAGTTTGGTCGCCGCATGAAAGCGCAGCGTCTGCAGCCGCGAGGCCAGGCGCAGCATGACCACGCGCAGGTCGCGCGAGAAGGCCAGCAGCATCTTGCGCACGTTCTCGGTCTGCAGGGCCGGGTCGTCCAGCGCCTGGGCGCCGCGCGCCTGCTGCTGCACGCGCACGAGCTTGGTGGTCTCCACCGCCAGCGCGGCGAAGTTGGCGCCAAAGGCCTTGGTGATCACTTCCTCGGGCTTGTTCAGGTGTACGCACGAGTACACCAGGTAGCTGGCGGCCTGCATGGCTTCGGAGCCGCCGATGCTTTTGAGGATGGCCGCCACCGCGTCGGCATGGGCCAGGGTGTTCTCGCCAGAGTCGAGTGCCTCGCTGGCGATCAGCGGCTCGGCAAAGGCGCGGGCACGCACCAGTGCATTCACCTGTTCGGGCAAGGTGTGGGCAGTGGCCGCGATCAGTTGGGGGACGGCCTCGGCCGTGTTCAGCGGCGGGCCGGGGGGCGGGGCAAGCGTCTTCATGCGGCGGCAGCACCTTCCTCCGCCAGCAGAAACCCACGCACCGCCGCCACCTGGTCGGCCGCGACCAGGGTGGGCGCATGGCCCACGCCCGCAAACTCCACCAGCTGCGCACGCGGGCCGCGCTCGGCCATGGCCAGCGCGGTCTCGTGCGACAGCAGGTCCGAATCCGCACCGCGCAGCAGCAGCGTGCGCGCCGTGATCTGCTCGTACAGCTGCCACAAAAAGGCCTCGCCCGCGGCGGCGGCCTCTTGCGTCATGGCCCGAAACGGCACGGCGATGGCGGGGTCATAGTGCAGCGTAAGCCCTCCCTCGGGAAGACTGCGCACCATGGCGCGCGACAGCTCCAGCCACTGGGCCGGCGTGTGCGGGCCAAAGCTGGTGGACACGGCCCAGGTGGCATCGGCCGCCTGCTGCAGGGATTCAAACCGGGTGGGAAACCCGAGGTACTGGCCGATGCGCTGGATCGCCAGCCACTGGATCACCGGGCCCACGTCGTTGAGCACCAGGCGGCGCACCGGCACAGGCAGCGGCAAGTCGGGCTGGCCGGTGATGCCCATGCCGATCAGCCCGCCCATGCTGGTGCCCACCCAATCGAGGGTGGTGATGGGCGCCTGCTGGTGCAATTGCGCCAGCAGGGTCACCATGTCGGCGCCGTACTGGGGGATCTGGTAGCCCATGGGGTCGGCCAGCCAGTCGCTCTGGCCACGGCCCACCACGTCGGGGCAGATGACGCGGGCGTGGCGGCTCAGTTCACGCGCCAGCACGTCGAAATCGCGCCCCTGGCGCGACAGGCCATGCACGCACACGATGACGTGGGGGTGGGCCGGGTTGCCCGTGGCATTCCACTCCCAATACGCCATGCGGTGCTGCGGGCCTGTGACAGGCCTGGCGGCAGCAGGGTCTTGGCCGGCGGGCACCGCAGCGGCCCCGGGGCCAGGGCACAGTACGTAGTTCAGCGTAGGTTCTATCATGGGTGCGAAATCCGGTAGCGGCACTTGATAATGCCTGCGTTCAATCGGCGCCGGCCAGGGGCCCTGGCAAGGCGTTGCCTTCATCGTAATTCATATTCATCTTTCATTCGGAGTGACACACATGCTCAAAGGCAAAACGGCCCTCGTCACTGGCTCCACCAGCGGCATCGGCCTCGGTATCGCCAAAGCCCTCGCCCGACAGGGCGCCAACGTGGTGCTCAACGGTTTCGGCGATGTGGACACGCCGCGCGCCGAAGTGCTGGCCGCAGGCAAAGAGGCCGGCGCCCAGGTGGCCTACCACGGAGCCGACATGAGCCGCGTGGCCGACATCGAAGACATGATGAAGTACGCCGCCAGCCAGTTCGGCCGGGTGGACATTCTGGTCAACAACGCCGGCATCCAGCACGTGGCCAACGTGGAGGACTTCCCCGTCGAGAAGTGGGACGCCATCATCGCCATCAACCTGTCCAGCGCCTTCCACGCATCGCGCCTGGCCCTGCCCGCCATGAAGGCCGCCAACTGGGGCCGCATCATCAACCTGGCGTCCGTCCACGGCCTGGTCGGCTCGGCCCAGAAGGCCGCCTACGTCGCCGCCAAGCACGGCATCGTCGGCCTGACCAAGGTGACCGCGCTGGAGAACGCCACCACCGGCGTCACCTGCAACGCGATTTGCCCCGGCTGGGTGCTGACCCCCCTGGTGCAAAAACAGGTGGACGCCAAGGCCGCCGAGCACGGCCTGTCGAACGAAGACGCCAAGAAGCTGCTGCTGGGCGAAAAAGAGCCGTCGATGCAGTTCACCACGCCTGAAGAACTGGGCGAGCTGGCGGTGTTCTTCTGCTCTGCCGCCGCCAACAATGTGCGCGGCGTGGCGTGGAACATGGATGGGGGTTGGGCGGCGCAGTAAGGGGGCCTGCCCACAGTGAGCGCCGGCCACAAAAGGCAGCGCTCGCTTCAGAAGGTGATATAGATTCCGCGCCCCGCGCCGACGGCTTGCTGCAAGCCGCGCTTGAAGGCGCCCAGCGCACCGTCGTCCGCGTGCTCCATCACCTGCAGGGACATGGCGGCACGCTGCCGATCCTGGAAATAGCTGCCCATGCGCCCTGGATCGAAAGTCTGGCCGCCCTCTTGCAGCGCAGCCCCGAGCAATGCCTGCCGCTCCGCCTCGGGCAGTTCCAGGTCCAGGCCGCCCCACTCTTCGCCGATCCCGAAGTCCGCCTTCGGGTCGTAGTAGTGGGTGAGCGCAAAGTCGGCGAGCTCCTGCACATCGCCGGCTTCGAGCTGCGAGCGCCAGTCGGGCGACAGCGGCTCCCCTTCGTACGGGTCCTTGAGCGACGCCCTGTGGGTGTCGATGAAAGCCTCCAGGGCCGAGGTGCCGCCCTGGGCCAGCGCCTGGCGCAGCGTTGGCGCCAACTGGACTTCGAATGCGTACACATCGAACGCAAACGCCTTGTGGGAAAAACTCACAGCGACAACTCCTGACGTGAACAGAACGGACGGCTGCCATCTTGGATGGCGCCAATCCGGAACAAATCGACAGATGGGCACTTCATTGTGACGAAAGGCCGCTGGCAGCTGCCATTGGCGCCTACATTGGCGGGGCTGCGGGCGTGAACCGCACACCCGTGCCATGCCCACTGTGGGCTGCTGCCAGCGCCAGGCTCCGCCGCACCATCCATTTCTACAACGACCCTCGGGCACCGAGCCCGTCTCGCCCATGCCCACCCTGCGTTTCGTACCCCTGGCCGACGTGGCCCACCTGCTCCCCGCCGACGGCCCGATGGCCGAGCAATTGCAGTCCGAGCCCGACACCCTGGCCGACGCCACCGTGGCCTGGATCAGCGGTGACCTGCAGTTGCCCACGCTGGACCTGGACGCGCCCCTGCAGCCCGGCAGCGCACTGCGCGCCCTGGCCCAGGCCACCTCGGGCCTGCCGGGGCCGCCGCCCGGGCATCTGGTGCTGGTGCTCATCGAAGGCAATCTGCAGATCGACGGGGCACTGAGCGGTGGCGACGCCTACGGCAGCAGCCACCTCACCGTGCTGGGCAATGCGCAGCTGCAGCACGCCGTGGTGCAAGGGCTGCAGCTGCATGTGCAGGGCACGCTGCGGGTCGATGGCCTGCTGTGGGGCCACGGCGAGCCGGGAGAGCTGCATGTGGGCGGCGACCTGGTGGCGCGCGTGGCGATGTTCACCGAAGACTACGCCGTGCACATTGACGGCGATGAAGAAGTGGAGTTTCTGCTGGACGAGGTGCGCGGCGTACCGAACCTGGTGGAGTTCTCGAACGAGGCCGCAGGGCTGGTGTTTGCCCCGGGCTTTTATAACGGCATCGACGATGGCGAAGGCGGCCTGGCCGACCTGCTGGACCGCGACCGTGTGGTGACCGCCGTGCGCGCGGGCCAGAGCCCGGTGCGCAGCAGCAGCGACATCCACGCCGACCTGCCCCTGGCCGACGACCTGTTTGCAGACGAGGCCATCAGCGCGGCAAATATCCAGGCCCTGGTGAACTCGGCCGTGCTGGAGGACGACCAGCAGACCGCCGATGGCTGGTTCGCGCAGACCCATTTCTCGCTGTGCCGCCGCCATGTGGATGCCGAAGGGACGCAGCACGACGACCGGATGTTCATCACGGTGTGGAAGACCTGGGAATTTTATCTGGCCGCATCGCCTGCAGCCCCAGCCCGGCCCACCCGGCGCCAGCCCAACCCTGCGAGCGCCAAGCTTTCGGTGCTGTACCGCGAGTACACCGATGGCGAACCCGGCGATTGGGCCACGCTGGACAAGCACGCCGACGAGGAGGTGCACGAGGCCTGCGAAGCCGCATGGCGCGGCGTGCTCGACTATGTGCGCCGCGCCGTGGGCCAGGCGCGCGCGGGCTACCCGCTGCACCAGCGCTTGAAGGCAGAGCTCACCGCCGAGCGCATCGAACGGTTGACCCTGCTGCCCGTGTTCACCGAGGAGTACAACGACTGGTGGGACGCCAACAAGCGCGGCACCTGGTTCGACGATGTGTGGCTGGGCGCACGCCAGCCCGCGATGCGCGATGGCGAGTTCTGGTGCCGCGCGCTCGATGTGAGCTGGGAGAACGGTGAGGACGGCCCGGGCGACGCGGAGCACGACGCCCACGGCAACTACCAGATCGACATCGACCGCCCAGGCGAAGGCCGGGAGCCGGTGGAGTTCACCTACAGCCAGCGGCAAAGCGAACACCGCCCGCCCCTGCCGCGTGGCGCGGCCGACCATTGTGCGCGGCTGCTGCGCCTGGTAGGCATGGCGGAAGCGTCGTTGCTGGAGGCGCACGACCAGCAGTTGGCCGAGCGGGCCCAGCAGCAGGCCCAGGAGGCCGAGGCCCGGCGCATCGAAGCCACGGTGCGCCTGCTGGCCGTGCCGCCACGGGCCCATGGCTTGCCGGACGCCACCGTGTTCCCGCCCGGACTGCTGCAGCTGTCCGGGGAATGGCAGGCCGGCGGCCAGGCCTACGTGGCGGCCGTGCGCGCCCACCAGCACGCGGCGCAGGCCGCCGCCGCTGCCGCCGAAGCGGCCGGCTACCAGCCACCACGGTGGGACGACGATGCCGGCGCCGGGCAGCAAGACCCGAACGGCACGCTGCCCGACGACCCGCGCGAGGCCAGCGCCCCCACGGTGCTGCAACTGGCCCGGGTGGTGAACCGCCATGCGGACGAGGCGCTCACCGAGCGGTTTCGCCAGCGCTTTGCGTTTGCGCCCGATGCCTATGCGGTCCTGGCGTCGGAAAAGGGCCAGGCCATCGGCCCGGTTTTCCAATTGGCGGACGGTGCCGGCCTGGTGGCACGCATCGGCGCCGACTACAGCCCCGACGTGCACTGGGTGCAGCTGCAGGGCCCGGCGCTCACGCCGCTGCCTGCGCTCAAGGGCCTGGGGCGCTCGCACGACGGGCGCTGTTATGCGCAGAGCGACGGCACACACATCACCACGCACCAGGGCTTTGGCGGGCCACGGATCGCGCAACTGCCGCTGCCGCAGGGCAACGAGGGGCTGCCCGCAGTGCTGGGCCTGGCCGCAGGCGCGCTGGGCCAGCGCTGCGACGAGATCATCCCCTTCAACGATGGCCAGCGCGCGCTGCTGCGCAACCCCACGGGCGTGTACCTGCTCACACCCGGCGGTGTGCAGCGCATCCACCCGCAGGAGTTCGAGGACGACGGCCCCTACAGCTGGCCCAAGAACCAGGTGCAGGAGGGGATGGAGAACGGTGCCGACGCCAACGACGAGGACGAAGACGAGGACCGGGATGGCGAAGATGGCGAGCACGAGAACACCGCCCCCCGCCAGCTGGCGCTGGAGATGCTGCACATGGCGCTGTCGCCCGACGAGCGACACATTGCGCTGGGCGACCAGGACAGCATGCACATCCTGCTCGACGCGCAGGGCCGGGTGCTGCGCACGCTGGTGACCGAGTCCTACCCGCACCACACCCGCTTCTCGCACGATGGCGCGCTGCTGTGGGCCAACTCCTGCCATTTCTACAACGGCAGCACCGTGGCCAGCCGCGTGGCCGATGCACAGGACAGCGAGGGCACGCTGATCGATACCGAATGCCGCGTCTACGCATCGGCCACGCTGCCGGGCATGGTGGTCCTGGGCGACGCCTATGGCTACCTGCACGCGCGGGACGACAGCGGCCAGTTGCTGTGGCGCCACCACATCGGCGGCACCGTCAGCGCGCTGGAGGCATCGAGCGACGGCCGCCTGCTGCTGGCCGGCACCTGCAGCGGCTACCTGGTGCTGCTGCAGCGCGCGGACCTGGCCGCAAAAGTGGGTGCGAAGGCGGACGCTGGCGTGGGCGCAGACCCCTACGCCATCGGCACGTCGCCCTATGTGGAGCTGCGCCGCTGGATCTTCTGGAGCAGCGAGGCCGCGCCGCTGCGCTGGTGAGCCCAATGCACGGTGGGGTTTGGCAAGCCACCTTGCGAACCCAGGACCATCAGACCACTACTTCGGGCAGCTGCGTGCAGTGCTCGAAGAAGGCCTGCAGCTCGGTCACCTTGTCGAACACCGCGTCCGCCCCCAGGGCCAGGCAGCGTGCGCGCATCTCGGGCGTGGCATGGTTGGTCAGCACCAGCACATGCTGGTCCGACGAGCGCGGCCCCACGGCCTGCAGCACGTCGAGGCCCGAGCCCTGGCCCAGGTGCAGGTCCACCACCAGCAGGTGCCACTTGCCGCGCCAGCGCGCCAGCGCCTGCCCGGCCCCCTTCGATGTCTTGGCAATGGCAACCACCTGGGCGTTGGCCGTTTCTTCCAGCGCCGGGACCAGGGTGTCGCAGATGGGTTTGTTGTCTTCTACAAGAAGGGTGATGAGGGACATCTTCAATGGGGATGCAGCGCCGGCAGAGGCGCTGCATGGACTTCATGGTTGGGTAGGGGCGCAACGGCCTGTGTCGGAATGCGGTGCGTGCATGCACGAGGCCGCACCGATGGTGCTGTCGCTGCAGTGCCGGCGGGCCTGTGTGGGTACCCGGATCAGGCGCTGATCGGAAAGGTCAGCGGAGCCTCCATCGCAATCTCTTCGACGCGCACGTTCATCAGCGTGATTTCGAGCGGTCCGTAGTACGACAGAAATGCGACATCTGCCGCATCCCGTCCGTAGGCTACCACGATGCGCCCGCCCCTTGCATGGGCCTGGGTACCGTCGAACGCATACCACCGGTCCCCCACGAAGGCCTCGAACCAGGCGTGCATGTCCATGGGGTCGAGCGCGTGCAGGTAGCCCACGACGTAGCGCGCCGGGATATCGAGGGCCCGGCACAGGCCGATGGCCACGTGCGAGAAATCCCGGCACACACCCGCGCCATCGTTCAGGGTGTCCAGCGCATCGGTAGTGCCGCTGCTGACGTTGTAGCGGTACTCCAGGTTGTGGTGTACCCAGCTGCGGATGGCCTCGACCTGGCCATAGCCCGGCGAGGCATCACCCACGATCTCGCGCGCCTTGTCCTGCATCTTGTCGGAGGGGCAGTAGCGGCTTTGCAGCAGGTACTTGAGCGCCTCGAACGGCAGGTCCTCCACCGGCACCGCCTTGGCGCTCGCATCCACCGCAATGTGCGTGTCGGTGATCATGATCATGTCCACCTCAATGCGCATCTGGCCCTGCGGAATCTTGAGCCGCTGGCACAGGTTGCCATGGTCGTCCACATACTCCGTCATCGGCACGACGGGCGTCAGCTCGTAGCGCTCCTGCACCATCCACTGCGCATCGCCGCTTCTTGGGCGAAGCACCGCCACCACGGCACAGTCCGCGTCGGCGGACAGGGTCATGTGGCAGGTGGCGTGCAGCTTGACGAAGGTTTGGTTCATGGGGGGAGTCTAGGGGCTGGCAGCTTGCGCAGCGGCCAGCAATGCCCCTGCAACACGCTCGATCCGCCACCGCGCCGCCTGGCCTGCCGTTTCACGCCGCCAGAGCCACCGGGGCAGAGCGCCGCGCCGCGCGCACGAACTCCGGCAAAAAGGTGCGCCGTGCCCCGTTCGGGAACTCCACCGTCACCGAATGCGCGTTGGCCTCGACCACCTGGCCTGCGCCATAGCGCCTGGCGCGCACGGCGTCGCCGCCGTTGAACACCGGCCGGGCGCTCGCCGGCTGCGGGCGCACCTCGATCGGCTGCTCGGGCGTGGCCACAGCGGGCGCCAGGCGCGACAGCGCGGCAATGCGCAGGCAGTTGTCGCAGCGGCCACAGCCATCGGCGACCGCAGCGTCGTCACCCAGCGCCGACAGCACCCCCTGCCAGCGGCAGCGGCCGCTCTGGGCGTAGGCGACCATGGCCTCCAGCGTCGCGCTGTCCTGCTCGCGGCGGCTGCGGTAGCTGGCCAGCAGGGGTTCCAGCGCCGCGTCGTCCAGTTCGCGGGCCAGGGTGAAGCGGCCGGCCCGGTCGCGCCGCACCACCTTGTGGCTGCGCAGCAGGCTCAGCGCCACCAGGGCCTTGGCCCGGGGGCGCGCCACAACGTCGACAATGGCGTCGGCCGTCCAGCCGCCTTGGGGTGCCGGGTGCAGCAGCGTGGCATGCACGGCCTGCACATCGTCCAGCGTGGGGTAGCGGCCCGAGGCGAAGAACTGCTGCAGCGCCCGGTCCTGGCGCACGTAGAGCAGCGTGCACTGCGAGTCCTTGCCGTCGCGCCCTGCGCGCCCGGCCTCCTGGTAGTAGGCGTCCACGCTGGCAGGCATCTGGTAGTGCAGCACAAAGCGGATGTCCGGCTTGTCGATGCCCAGGCCGAAGGCGTTGGTGGCCACCATCACGCGCACCCGGCCGTCCATGAAGTCGTCCTGCGCCTGCGCGCGCTGCGCAGCCAGCAGGCGCCCGTGGTACAGGCCCACGCTTTCGCCGGCGGCGGCCAGCTTGGCTTGCAGCTCCTGGGCGCTCTTCACGGTGGCGGTGTAGACGATGGCCGGCCCCTGGCTGGCCGCCACCAGCTGCAGCGCACGCGGCAACCGGTCGGCAGCGCGGCCCAGTTGCTCCACCGCCAGCTGCAGGTTGGGCCGGTAGGCGCCGGTCTGCACCACGTTGGCGGCGGCAATGCCGAACTGGGCCACGATTTCCTTCATCACCGCCGGCTTGGCCGTGGCCGTGAGCGCCAGCACGGTGGGCCGCCCCAGCGCACGCACGGCCGGCGCGATCTCCAGAAAGGCGGGCCGAAAGTCATGGCCCCACTGGGCAATGCAGTGCGCCTCGTCCACCACCAGCAGGCTCACCGTGTGCCGTGCCAGCGCCGCGGTCAGCGCCGGGTCGGCCATCTGCTCGGGCGTGGTCAGCACGATGCGCGCACTGCCGCTCTCGATGGCCTGGCGCGCTGCGGCCAGCTCGTCGCTGCCGATCGCGCTGTTGACCTGCACCACGGCCACGCCGAGTTCGCGCAGGGCATCGCACTGGTCCTTCATCAGCGCGACCAGGGGCGACACCACGACGGTGGTGCCCGGCAGCAGCAGTGCCGGCAACTGGTAGCACAGCGACTTGCCCGCGCCGGTGGGCATCACGGCCAGGGTGCTGGCGCCCTGCAGCACGCGCTGCACCACGTCCAGCTGGCCGGGCCGCAGGCGCTTAAGGCCGAAGACGTTGCTCAGGGTTTTCTGGATGGTGTCGGGGGTGGCGATGGTGGTGGTGCTCATGTCGGGCCCGTGCCGGGTGGCGGCGGTGCTGTGCTGGATGAGGCCGATTGTGGGAAGGCACGACCTGCGGCCCGCGCGGGAATGCCGCGCACGAGTGTGTAAGACAGGAGGCGCTGTTCGGGCGTTGCGGATGCAGTGCGGTTGGTGGGTGGTGGTTGCTGCGTGCTTGTGTCGAGGGCGGAGGCCGGGTCTCGGCCCGGCGGCCGAGGTACCTTTCTTTGCGTCGCCAAAGAAACGTACCCCAAAGAAAGGCGACCCCGCTGCCCGTGTCCCCCTCGCCGGTGGCGAGGGGGCAGCCTGCGATGCTCGGTCCTGGGGTGACGCCGAAGAACTCCCTGCGCTGCCTCTGCGAGGCAGCTCCGGTCAGACAGCTTCGGCGAGCCAGATAACGATGCGCGTGTCCTTCGGCACGCGCTCACCCCAGGCCCTGCGCTTCTCGGCACGGTCAGAAGGGGATGGGAGCCCCACACGGGCCATTGCTTCGCTCGGCCCGTTGCGCCGTCGCTGCGCTCGGCCTGGGCAGGGCCATTGCGCCACTTGCGTCGGCAGCGCGCACCGCGCGCGTCCCCGACCCCAGGCGTAGCTGCGAAGCAGCAGCCGGGTGGACCCCGCTCCCCACCCCTGCTGGCTGCGCCGAGAAGCGCAGGGGCTGGGGTGGGTGCGTGTGCCGAAGGACACACGCACTTCGTGATCTGGCTCGTCGCGGATGTTTGAGCGGAGTTCGAAGAACGCAGCGAGTTCCGCGACGCCACCCCAGGCACGAGCATCGCAGGTTGCCCCCATCGCCCGACAGGGCGATGGGGGACGCAGACTGGGGGCCGCCTTCTCTTTGGTGACTTTCTCTTGGCGGCCAAGAGAAAGTTACTGCGCCGCCGGGCGCACATCCCGGCCTCCGCCCCTAAAACAGGCATGCAGCAACCATCACCCCAAACCATCACCACGGTACGCCCCAGAGCGAAGCACCTCCCCCACCCACAGTGACAAGATCCCCCACTGCAGAGGCCCATCAAAACCCCACGCCAACGCGCAAGCGCCAGCTCACCGAAAATACCCCTCGCTGTCAGCACCGACCGACGAACGACAAAAGCCCCCTGACCATGACCCTCACCCACTGGCTCCTCTTCTGCGGCGTCTCCCTCCTGATGTGCTTCACCCCCGGCCCCGCCGTGCTGCTGGCCGTGTCCAACTCGATGGACGTCGGCGCCCGGCGCACGGCCTTCAGCTCGGTGGGCAGCTCGGCCGGCATCTACGTGGTCTCGGGCCTGGCGATGATCGGTATGGGCGCCATTCTCAGCATGTCGGCCAACGCCTTCCTGGTGATGAAAGTGGTGGGCGCGATGTACCTGGTCTGGTTGGGCGTCAAGCGCTGGCGCAGCAAGGATGCGCTGATCAGCAGCGATGCCGGCCAGGCCCCCACGGACCGGCGCGAGCGCAAGAACTGGCAGCTGGTGGCGCAGGGCATGGGCGTGTCGCTCACCAACCCCAAAGCCATTCTGTTCTTCTCGGCCCTGTTCCCGCAGTTCATCGTGCCGGGCCAGCCGCTGTTCACGCAGTACCTGCTGCTGACCACGACCTTCGCCATCTGCGCGCTGATCTCGCACGCCTTCTACGTGGCGCTGATCTCGCTGGTCAAGCGCCATGTGGCGGCCCACGCCCGGCTGTTCAACCGCGTCGTGGGGGGTACCTTCATCGCGCTGGGGCTGGGCCTGCTGAACACGCGGCACAAGCTGGGCTGAAGACGACTGGGGCCAGGGTCACGGCGCCGCCTTCGGCCCGGGCGCTGAAACTGCCGATTCCAGCGGCAGCCAGAGCACGCAGCGCGTCCCCTCCGCCGCGCTGCTGACCCAGGACAGGCGCGCGCCAATCGCCTCGGCCCGGCGCAGCTGGTTCTTGAGCCCGCGCCCGCGCGCCTGGAGCGCGGCATCCACATCGAAGCCACGGCCGTCGTCCAGCACACGCACCTCGATCCCGCCGCCCTGCACCTCGCATTCCACCCGGATGCACGCGGCCTGGGCGTGCTTGACCACGTTGGCAAAGCACTCCTGCAGGATTCTGAGCAGGTGCAGCGCACTGCCGGCGTCGAGCCAGGGCACCAGGGGCACGTCCTGCTGCACCTCCCAGCGCAACTCGATCCCCAGGCCCTCCAGGCGAGGCGCGAGGCGAAAACGCAGGGTCGCCAGCAGCAACAGCAGGTCGGCGTCCACAGGCTCCATGGAGTCGATGGCCAGCTTGAGGTCGTCCATGCACTCGGCCAGCACCTGGGACAGTTCTTCGCTGCCGGCCTTGCCGTGGCGCACCAAGTGCAGGGCACTGGTCAGCGAGGAGCCCAGGCCGTCGTGCATGTCCTGCATCAGGCGCTGGCGCTCTTGCGCCAGGGTCTCGCGGTGCTCCACGTCGCGCAGGCGTGCGTAGCTTTGCGCCAGCTCGCCCTCGCGCTCGCGCAGGCGCTGCTCCAGGTGGGTGTTCACGCGCTCCATGCCGTCGATGGCGGCCAGGTAGCGGTGCAGTATCACGTACGAAAAAATGAAGAACACGCCGATGTTGCTGTAGGCGCCCAGGTACATGCCCTCCACGTTGACCAGCAGGTTGCTTTGCAGCAGCCAGTCGTAGCAGCCGGCAAGCAGACTGATCAGGCCCCAGCCACCCAGCAGCCCGGCCTCCTTCGAGCGGGCACGCCAGGCATCGCGGCAGGCCACGGCAAACAGGTGGTGCCCAGCACCAGCAGCAGCACGTACAGCAGGGGGGAAACCACCGCAGCGGCGGGCAGGACCTCCCGCATCGGCAGCGTCACGGCGCTCACCACTGCAGTGATCACGCAGGCCGTTGCGGTGAGCCCGCGGTGGCGCACGCCATGCAGGTGGCGCAGGAAGAAATGCGCGGTCAGCACCAGCCAGAACAGGGCGCTCACGGTGATCCAGCCAAACCATTCGTCGCTGAGGGGAACGCGCTGGCGGCTCACGAAGTAGTGCATCGTGCGCACACAGGCCACCGCGGACATCACGAAGAACAGCAGGTACAGTGCCTCCCGCCGGCGCAGCCACACGCCCAGGGCGAAGATGCCTGCGGCCAGGAAGGCGGCGCTGCTCATGGCCGGAAAGTCGGACTGCAGCCAGTAGCGCACCTGGTAACGCCAGCCGATGGCCGCGCTGGAGCCGACCCAGGCGGTGGACAGGGCGGCACCGGTGTGGCGCAGGCGCTGGCCACGGATCTGCACCTCGCGCACGGTGGGCGCCCCGGCCGTGCCCTGCAGGGGAATCCACAAGGGCAGATTCACGGCGTTCCACAGAAACCTTGCATCCGTCTGGTAGAGCAGCCGGCCGTCGCCGTAGATGGCGACCTGGCCATCCGACTTCCAGCGCGGCAGGTACAGGTACAGGGGGCCGGCCTCAGGCGCCAGCGCGGGCACCGCCAGGCGGTACCAGACCTCGGTGGTCAGCGGCGGGTCCTGCGGTGGCCGCATCTGCACCTGCGGGGGCTCGGCATGGGGCAGGTCAACCGCCTTCCATGCGCCGTCGGGCCCATCGGCGCCCAGCACATAGGGCGGCGGCGTGAACCCCAGGCTGGGGCGGCTGAACATCTGCGCCTGCCCGATATGCACCGCCTGCGGGTCCACGGGCTGCGCCTGCAGCGCGCCGCTCCACAGCAGGCACCAGGCTAGAAAAGCGCAATGCAGGACAGCGGCGACGGCGTCAGATGAGGCCCCGCGCACGCGCCTCGTAGATCGCCTCGGCCTTGGACCGCACCTTGAGCTTGGCGTAGGTGCGCCGCACGAAGGTAAGCACGGTATGGTGCGAGACATCCAGCACCCGTGCGATCTCGTCGGCCGTGAAGCCCTTGGTGATGTACTGCAGCACCTCGCGCTCGCGGGCGGACAGCGTGACCACGTTGTCGGTGCCGGCGTCGGCATTGGCCTCCGGCGCCGGCGCACTGGCCTGCTTGAAGCGCATGAGCACCTGCCGCGCGATCAGCGGGCTGATGGGGCTGCCCCCTGCGTGCAGGCTGCGGATCTCGCCCACGATGCGTTCGGGCATGCTGTCCTTGAGCAGGTAGCCGCTGGCACCGGCTTCGATGGATTGCAGCACATGCGCCTCGTCGCCAAAGGCCGTGCTGACCATCACCGCGCAGGCGGGCCATCGCCGCGCCGCCGCCGCGATGGCCTCGATGCCCGAGCCATCGGGCAGGCCCAGGTCCACCAGCAGCACGTCCGCCGCAGGCCCCTCCTGGTTCAGCGCGCGCAGCGCCTGCGCCAGCGTGTCGGCCACCCACAGCAGGCGCATGTCATCCGTCTGGCGGATCGCCGAGGTGACGGCCGCCTGGAACTGCGGGTCGTCCTCCACCAGCGCGATCTGGATCGTGGCGGGGCTTGCAATGGCTGGGCGCATGGGATGGGCGGGGGCTCTCTCGGGGCGTCAGGAGCTGCGGAGTGTCCCACAGCGCTTGCATCTGCGCTGTCCCTAGTTCTAGGGACAGGGCCCCCCTGAGAACCTGTTCCAGGCGCCCGCCAGCGCCACGCATCCGCACCTGTGGGGGGAGGCTGCAGCTCGGTCAGCACCTTCGGCGTGGCCTTCAGCAGCATGACCGCACAGGCCTGCCACGAACTGCCGTGCCATGCTCGCATTCCCTGAGGTGCGGGCCTGGGGCGGATCCTAAAATGGGCTTGCCTGCCAGGCAGCCTTTCCCTACCATCGGGCAGACAGCACCATCCCCACCGCAGGGAGGAAACCCGATGTCCGCATCCCTCTTCGCCGCCATGTTCTTCACGGTGGCCCTGCTGGTCACCACGGCCTACTTCATCATGGGTTCGATCCCGCTGCTGGTGCTCAAGCACGATACGCCGCTCGACGCGCGCTTTGTGCGCGGTTTCTTCAACCTCTACTACCGGGCCGCGTTCATCACTGCCGTGGCGACGGCCATCAGCTTTGCGGCCGCCGGGCGCCCGGGCATTGCGGCAGGAGCCGCTGCGCTGGCGGGGCTGGCGATCGTGCTGCGCAGCCAGGTGATTCCCAAGATGGACGCCCTGGGCGCGCAGATCCAGTCGTCCGCCGACTACGTCACGGCCATACCGGGGTTCCGCAAGACGCATCTCACGGCGATCATGATCAATCTGGCGCAGTTGGTGGTGATCGTGTGGACGCTGATTGCTTTCAGCAAATAGAGCGAGTCAACCCATCCAATGGCAGCCGTCATCGTCGACCCCAACAAGGTGCATGAATTCGCCGATGCCCAGGCGTTCCACACCTGGCTAAGCCGCCACCATGACCAGGAAACCGAGGTCTGGATCAAGATCCACAAGCTCGCCTCGGGTCTGCCCTCCATCACGCCCAAAGAAGCCATCGACGTGGTGCTGTGCTGGGGCTGGATCGACGCCATCCGCAAGGCACTGGACGACACCAGCTACCTGCAGCGCTACACCGTGCGCGGCAAGAAGAGCGTGTGGAGCAAGATCAATGTCGACAACGTGGCCCGGCTGGTGAAGGAAAAGCGCATGACGCCGCACGGCCTGGCGCATGTCGAAGCGGCCAAGGCGGACGGCCGATGGGACCGGGCCTACGGCAGCGGCAGGGAGTTGAAGATCCCCGACGACCTGCAGGCTGGCATTGACGCCAACCCGAAGGCCCGCGAGATGCTGGGGACGCTGACCGCGCAGAACCGCTTTGCACTGGCGTTTCGGGTGCACAACCTCAAAACCGAGGCGGGTCGCAGGAAGAAGATCGAGACCTTTGTCGAGATGCTGGCGCGCGGGGAGACGATCTATCCACAGCGCGCCAAAAAGCAGGCAACAGACCCAGCCTGAGGCCGGGGCAGCCCCTGGGGGCCTGCACACAGATGGCGCCCCCCCCCCGCACGCAGAGCGTCTGTGGAGGTTGGGGCGGCATAGCCCGTCCCGAGGCGCTCGCAGAAGATGCGCCAGCCGTTCATGGGGCGCCATCCTTCCACGAGCAGGTTGGCCGCCACGCCTGCAGCGCAGGTCAGCAGGCTCCCCACCAGGCCTGCAACCACGGTGCGCAGACCGGAAAATCGAACCTGGGGCAGGCCGGCACGCAGCAGCTGCAACTACAACGAGCCGACCGCCTCGCCAGCATCCTCAGCGTCCGTCCGGGTGTCGCACCCCACCGCCATGGTGCGGGTGCCTGCCAGAAACCTCTCCGCGTCCAGCGCAGCCATGCATCCGGTTGCCGACGATGTGATGGCCTGGCGGTACACCTTGTCCGCCACGTCACCGGCGGCAAAGACGCCCGGGACACTGGTTTGTGTCGCCCATCCAGAAGTCCCCCCGTTCACTTCGAGGTAGCCGTCCTGCATGGCCAGATGGCCCGCGAACACCTCCGTATTGGGATGGTGGCCAATGGCGATGAAGACCCCATGCACGCAGACATCCCGTTGCGCTCCCGTCCGGGCATCGGCAATGCGCAGGCCCGTCACGCCATGCTGGTCGCCAAGCACCTCGTCGACCACGGCATTCCACGCCATCTCGACCTTGCCCTGGGCCACCAGTTCCGAAAGCGTGTCCTGCAGCACCTTCTCCCCCCTCAGCACGCCACGCCTGTGCACGAGGGTCACCTTGCGCGCGATCTTCGACAGGTAGATCGCCTCCTGGACTGCCGTGTTCCCACCGCCCACCACCGCAACGTCCTTGTCCTTGTAGAAAAATCCATCGCAGGTTGCGCACGCCGAAACGCCCCTCCCGCGGAAGGCATCTTCACTGGGCAGCCCCAGGTACCTGGCCGTCGCACCGGTGGCGATGATCAACGCGTCGCACGAGTAATTGCCTTCTTCTCCACGGAGCACAAAAGGCCGCTCCTGCAGTTCCACGCCCACGATGCGGTCCTGCGCAAACCGGAC
Organism: Acidovorax sp. AC410; assembly: GCF_979253235.1. Lineage (NCBI taxonomy): Bacteria > Pseudomonadati > Pseudomonadota > Betaproteobacteria > Burkholderiales > Comamonadaceae > Acidovorax > Acidovorax sp. AC410. The sequence continues at coordinate 4,524,521 of NZ_CEEDCG010000001.1, read as the reverse complement.
GTCAAACCTCTCGCAGTGCCGCTTCATCCTCGCCATCAAGTCCGGGCCCTGCAAGCCGTGGGGGTCGCCAGGCCAGTTGTCCACTTCCGTCGTGGTCATCAATTGACCGCCCTCCTCGGATCCATTGACGACCAGCGGCGAAAGATTGGCCCGGGCCGCATACAGCGCAGCGGTGTAGCCCGCCGGCCCCGAGCCGAGCACGATAAGAGAGTGGTGTTTCATTGATCAGTCCATGATGATGGAGGTGCCCTGGTCTGCGGCAATCGGGCCCGCCGGTGCGCACCATGCCGACGACAACCTCCGGTGAATTCGACGGGGTCGGATGCGCGGTCCAATGCCCACGGCATTGCGCGCACCCCGACCCATTGCACTGAAGGGCGCACGATTCGTGCGCCCGCCACTGGCCGGTCGGTCAATCGGCCGGCCGTGGACGAGAACCCTCACATGGGTGTCACTGCGCAGCCTTGCCGACGGCACGGCGGATCATCTCGTACTGGACTTTGCCGGTGAGTTGATCCACCTTGCGCGAGTCGCTGTAGAGCTGCAGGGTCGGGAGGCTGCGGACCCCGTAGGTGTCCAGAACCTCCTTGTGGGTCTCCGCGTCGATCTTGACGACACGCACGCCAGGAAACTCGCCCACCAGCCGGTCCAGCATCGGTGCAACCACGCGGCAGGGTGCGCACCATGCTGCCCAGAAGTCGACAAGGACGAGTCCATTGCCCTGCAGTTGCGACTTCAAGCCCTGGGGGTCGGCCGCGATGATTCGATCGTTTGCCATGAAGTACCCCTTCCCGCTCAGGCAGCGATGGCCGTGGACGCACGGATGTCCGCACCGGGGTACACCATCCCCTTCGCATACCGGCTGTCATCACTGGAGTCGATCTGCATGGTGATGTTGAACTTGTTGCCCCAGTTGAAGATGCCGCAGGCGAAGACCAGTTCGATGATCTCCTCTTCGGAGTACACGCCGCGCATGCGCTCGAAGAAGCCATCGGGGATGTAGTTGGGGTCGCCCGCGATGTACTCCGCCAGTTGCACTGCCAGCGCCTCATTCAGCGGAAGGCGCTCGAAGTCCACTTCGCCAAACAGTGCCGCCTCCTTGTCGGCGATGGCTTCGCGGGTGGCTTCGCAGCGCACCGCCTTGCAGTAGGTGCAGTCATTCATTTCACCCGTCTTGAGCCGCATCATCTCCAGCACATGCGGGGGGATCCGGCCTCCGCCGAAGAATGCCTCGAACACGGGAACGATGGTCTTGAGCAGGCTGGGAACCCGGCCGATGGTGCCGAACATGGACGTGTCCTGCCACCATCCGTTGCGGGCGCCGGCGAGCAGCTCGTTGACGTCGTTGTCGGCGGATTGGCCAGGCTTGATTGCTTTGAAGCGACCCATGATGTATCTCCTGAAGTGTGGTGGTTGAGGTCATTGCGAGTTTGGAAACGCGCATTTCCAAATTTACAGAATGGGGCTTTTTGGCGCAATCGGGCACTAACCCTTATCCGCGTGAATGGTGCTGAAAACAGGGCGAATTTCCGCTCACCGCTAGCACTACAATCCGCAGGGAATCGTGAACGATCGTTCACGATAGGTGGATTTCAGGCAAGCCTCACCGGCGGGCCGGAGAAGGATGCATGGCCAGACCAAGAGAATTCGACCAGGATGAAGCGGTTCGCAAAGCGAGCAAGGCTTTCTGGACCCTGGGCTACCAGGCCACGTCGGTGCGCGACCTGGAGGAGGCGACAGGCCTGGCCGCGGGCAGCATCTACAAGGCGTTCGGCAGCAAGCGGGAGCTGTTCCTGCTCTGCCTTGAGCAATACATGAAAGAGGAGTCCTACCTCGCGCTGCTGCTCAAGCTTTTCGACAAGCCTCTCGACGAGGCGCTCAGACGCATCTTTGACACCATCATCGACAGCTCGTCGCAAGGCAGCCGCCGCCCTGCAGGCTGCCTGGCAACCAATCTCGTTGCCGAGTTGCTGAACGTGGAGCCAGAGCTTGGATCCGAAGCCACGGCCGGCTTGAACGAGATGCACAAGGCGCTGCGGGTCCGGATCAAGTGGGCGCTGGAAAACGGCGACCTGTCTCCAGGCCAGGACGTCTCCGCCCTGGCGTCGTACTTCATGGTCGTGATACAGGGCATGCTGGTGATGTCCACATCCACCAAGGACGTTCAAGCCATGCAGTCGGCCAGGGATGTTGCGCTCAAGGCGCTGCATTGAACCCTGAGCCGGGCCCACGGCAGCGGCCTGCTGCCGAACGCGCCGACGCCACGGGGAATCACGCCGCCTCCCGCGCCCTGCCCCGCGCTGCCTGCGTGTCCCGCACCGGCGGCAGGCCGAACAACCGCCCGTACTCGCGCGTAAACTGGGGCACGCTCTCGTAGCCCACGGCAAAGGCCGCGCTGCTGGCGCTGGCGCCTTCGGACAGCATGAGCCGGCGCGCCTCGATCAGGCGCAGCTGCTTTTGGAACTGCAGGGGCGAGAGGGACGTGACGGCCCTGAAGTGCTGGTGGAAGGACGAGGGGCTCATGTCCGCCAGCGCGGCCAGGCTTTCCACCGGCAGGGGCTGGGCAAAATCGGTGCGCAGCACGGCCACGGCGCGGGCCACGCGCTGGGCGTGGCTGCCGGGCCAGCCCAGGCGGCGGATGGCGGCGCCGTGGCGGCCGGCCAGCAGCCAGTAGTGCAACTCGCGCACCAGCGGGGCGTGCAGCAGGGGCACGGCCTCGGGCCGCTCCAAGAGGCGCATGAGGCGCAGGGTCACGTCGGCCACCTCGTCGTCGGTGGGATCCACGCGCACCGGGGCGTGGTCGCCCAGGGGCGCTGCGCCCATCTGCGCCGACAGGTCGGCAATCACCGGCAGGCTCAGCTCCAGCGCGATCGACAGGTAGGGCGCGGCCGCGCTGGCGCGCGTGATCTGGCTCACCGTGGGCACGTCGGCCGTGATCAGCAGCGATTCGCCCACCGTGAACTCGAAGGTCTGCGGCCCCATGCTCACCTGCTTGCTGCCCTGCAGCACCAGGCAGATGAGCGGGTGGGAGATGGCATGCAGCAGCCCGCTGGGCTCGGTGGCGCGCACCAGGGTCAGGCCCGGGATGGGGGTGGGCAGCACGCCGGGCTGGCGCGCATGGGCATCGGCGTAGCGGCCCACGGCCTCGAAGAGCAAAGGTGACGTCATGCTGCCAAGCGTAACGCTTTGTAGGAGCTTTGGCATTGGTTTTGGAGAATCAGGCAAGGATTGAAGGGGTTTCGGCAACACCGGCAGGGGCTCACGCCAGACACTGGAATCCGTCACACACAGGAGCCACCCCATGACATCCACCACCACCGCAACCCCTACCATCACCCTCGTCACCGGCGCCAGCCGGGGCCTGGGCCGCAACACCGCGCTGAGCATCGCCCGCACCGGCGGCGACGTGGTCGTCACCTACCACAGCAAGGCCGACCAAGCCCAGGCCGTGGTTGCCGACATCACCGCCCTGGGCCGCAAGGCCGTGGCCCTGCAGCTGGACACGGGCGACGTGAGCGGCTTCGCCGCCTTCACCGAGCGCCTGCGCGCCGCGCTGCAGGCCACTTGGCAGCGCAGCCACATCGACCACCTGGTGAACAACGCCGGCCATGGCGACTACGCCGCGTTTGCCGAGACGAGCGAGGCCCAGTTCGACCGCCTGGTCGATGTGCATTTCAAGGGCGTGTTCTTCCTCACGCAGGCGCTGCTGCCGCTCGTCGCCGACGGCGGGCGCATCGTGAACTTCTCCACCGGGCTCACGCGGCTGACCCTGCCGGGCTATGCCGCCTACGCGGCCGCCAAGGGCGCCGTGGAAGTGCTCACGCGCTACCTGGCCAAGGAGCTGGGCGCGCGCGGCATCACGGTGAACACGGTGGCGCCCGGCGCCATCGAGACCGACTTTGGCGGCGGCGTGGTGCGCGACAACCCGGCGCTGAACCAGCAACTGGCCCAGCTCACGGCCCTGGGCCGCGTGGGCCTGCCCGATGACATCGGCCCCATGGTGGCCGGGCTGCTGGCACCCGGCAACCGCTGGGTCACCGCCCAACGCATAGAGGTCTCCGGCGGCCAGGCGCTCTGACCACCGGCTGCCTCAACGCATCTGAACGGAGCCCGAGACGGTGACCACGACCTGCGCCTTGCCTGCCTCGACCGGCACGGCGGAGTCGGAGAACGACGATCCCTTGGCCTCCATGGCCATCATGCGCGGGCGCGGGCCGGGGGACATCTCGTTGCTGTTCACGGCCACTTCGCGCAGGCTGTAGTTGGCAAAGCCGAAGCCCTTGGCCAGCTCGGCCGCGCGCGACTTGAACTGCTCGATGGCCTGGGTCTGGGCCTCGCCCTCGACCTTGGCACGGGCCTCGCGCGACAGGGCAAACGCCACCTGGCTGATGGCCATGGTCTGCACCTTGCCGGCCGTGGTGGTGATGCGCGAGAAGTCGCGCCCCTCCAGCACCAGCTCGGCCCGGCCTTGCCAGCCGTTGATCTTGCCGTCCTTGGCATAGCGTGGGTACAGGCCGAAGGGGCCGGTACGCACATCGAGCTGGCCCGGCTGGGCATTGCGCTTGGCTTCGGCCAGGGCGGCATCGAGCGCCTGCTTGAGCTGGGCCTGCACGGCACTGGCGTCGGTGCCTTCCTTGCTGGTGGCCAGGGTGACCACCAGCAGGTCCTGCTGCGCCTCTACGGTGCCCGTGGCCGACAGCTGCACCACGTTGCGCAGCTCCTGCGGCGCCGTGGCCTGGGCCATGGCGGTGCCAGCACAGGCCAGCAAGGCGGCGGTGGTGATCAGGCGGATGGCGATTTTTTTCATGGGTAAACCTTCGTCAATGAAAGGGGCGCGGCCGGCAACCGGGCCACGCAGGCCGCCACCATAACCGCTGTGGCAGCACCCCCGGTGAACGGGGGGTGGCAAGTGTGCGAAGCTCCGCAAAACTTGTAACAGTTGGTCAAAGATGACCCCAAAAACCGAACTTTGGCGTTCCAAGTAGTCAGAATCGGCTCTGTTACAAATTGGACTTGGGATCAACATGGCCACAACAACCAACCGCACCGACAAGATTCTCGTCGTGGACGACGACGCACGCATCCGTGACTTGCTGCGCCGCTACCTCACGCAGGAAGGCTTCGAGGTGATGGTCGCCGAAGACGGCAAGGCCCTCAACCGCCTGCTGCTGCGCGAAACGGTGGACCTCATCGTGCTCGATTTGATGATGCCCGGCGAAGACGGCCTGTCCATCTGCCGGCGCCTGCGCGCCGCCAACGACCGCACGCCCATCATCATGCTCACCGCCAAGGGCGAGGACGTGGACCGCATCGTGGGCCTGGAAGTCGGCGCCGACGACTACCTGGGCAAGCCCTTCAACCCCCGTGAGCTGCTGGCCCGCGTACACGCCGTGCTGCGCCGCCGCCCCGCGCAGGAAGCGCCTGGCGCCCCCTCGGGCGACAACGAGGTGGTCAACTTCGGCCCCTTCACGTTCGACCTGGGCACCCGTGCCCTGCAGCGCAGCGGTGAAGAGCTGCCCCTGACCACCGGCGAGTTCGCCATGCTCAAGGCCCTGGTGCGCCACCCGCGCCAGCCGCTGTCGCGCGAAAAGCTGGCCCTGCTGGCCCGCGGCCGCGAGTTCGAGCCCTTTGACCGCAGCCTGGATGTGCAGGTCTCGCGCCTGCGCAAGCTGGTCGAGGTGGACGCCGCCGCGCCGCGCTACATCCAGACCGTGTGGGGTGTGGGCTACGTGTTCGTGCCGGACGGCACGAGCTGATAATCGAGGGATATGTCGATTTCCGGCGCCAAGGGGCGGTCTGCACCGCACCCTTCTCCCTCCGTGACCGCGCCGACCGATGCCACCAGCCCGGCCCCGCTCGAAGCGGTGCGCCTGGCGCGCGAGCAAAAGGCGCGCGTGGGGCTCAACCTCTTCTGGCGCACCTTCTTCCTGCTGGCCTTGCTGCTGGTGGGCAGCATCCTGGCGTGGCTGCAGACGCTGCGCGCGCTCGAATTCGAGCCGCGCACGCTGCACACCGCGCAGCAGATCGCATCCCTGGTCAACCTGAGCCGCGCCGCGCTGGTGCATTCGGACGCCATCGCGCGCGTCTCGCTCATCAAGACCATGGCCGACCAGGAGGGTGTGCGCATCCTGCCGCGCGAACCCAAGGACCAGTTCGCCCTGCTCGACGGCACGGCGCTGGGCAACCGCCTCACGGATGAACTCACCCAGCGCCTGGGGCCCGACACCATCGTGGCCCAGAGCGTCAATGGCGAGCCCGGGCTGTGGGTCGGCTTCAACATCAACGGCGACCCCAACTGGCTGCTGATGGACCGCTCGCGCTTCAGCCCTGCGGGTGGGCGCACCTGGCTCATCTGGCTCATCACTGCGGGCGCGCTGTCGCTGGCAGGGGCGGCGGCCATTGCACGGCTGATCAACCGGCCGCTCAAGCAGCTGTCGTACGCCGCCAACCGCGTGCGCGACGGCGACTTTGCCGCCAGCCACCTGGATGAAGAAGTGGTGACCAGCGAGATCCGCGAGGTGAACATCGGCTTCAACCGCATGGCGCAGAAACTCGCCAAGCTGGAGCAGGACCGCGCGGTGATGCTGGCCGGCATTTCGCACGATTTGCGCACGCCGCTGGCGCGCCTGCGGCTTGAAACCGAGATGAGCGTAAACGACGATGTGGCGCGCGAGCACATGGTGGCCGACATCGTGCAGCTCGATGCCACCATCGACAAGTTCCTCGACTACGCGCGGCCCGACCACGTGACCCTCACGCCCGTCAACCTGCATGCCGTGGTGTCGTCGTGCGTGTACGCCGTGCAGGACCACCGCGAGCTGCAGATCGCCATGAGCATCCCCGAGGACCTGAACGTGCTGGCCGATGAGGTGGAGCTGGCCCGCGTGATCTCCAACCTGCTGGAGAACGCGCGCCGCTACGGCAAGGGCGACGACACCGGCGTGGCCAACGTCGACATCGTCGCCAAGGGCCGCGAGAACTGGGTGCTGGTCAAGATCCGCGACCACGGCCTGGGCGTGCCGCCCGAGCAACTGTCCAACCTGACCAAGCCCTTCTTCCGCGGCGACTCGGCCCGCACCGCCGCCGCCGGCGCGGGGCTGGGCCTGTCCATCGTGGACAAGACGGTGCAGCGCATGGGCGGCATCTTCGCGCTGGCCAACAGCAGCACCGGCGGCCTGGTGGCCCACATCCAGCTGCAGCGCGCCAGCGAGCTGCCCGATGGGGTGGACCCCAAGCAGCGCCTGCAGCGCCCCGCCGTCAAGCGCCAGTTGCCGCGCCGGCGGGCGGAGGACAAGGTGTAGAACGCTTGTTCCCGCCACGAAAAGGAGGACCGCGCCTGCCTGGCCCGGTCCTCTTTTTTTCGCACTTCTTTCCGCGCCAACTCAAAGAACTCCGACACACAAACATCCAGAGAAGTTAGCCGAAAGCGTCAACCATGTCCTCGCACAGGTGGCCGCCACATGCCCATCCCATCTACCCTACCTAAGAAGGCTCTATGCCATTCCGGGTTCGGGCAGGCCTTCCGGTGAGTCGTCCAGTCGCCTTCATGTAGGCCGCATTGATCTTGCTGGCCTCACTCTTGGACATCCAGCGACAGTTCGGCGGCACAAATCCCTTTGACTTGTCCACCCTGGCGAAACACAACTCAGGCCCAGGAGAGTGGCCAACGTCCAAAAGGAAAGAATCAAACATTCGCCAAGCCTCGTGAAGCTCAACGTTCGGTTGGTAGTCTTTCGAACGCGGGTTCATCGCTCCATGGATGATGGCACTCCACGCCTTGTAGACTTTGCTCTTAACCAAACTGGTGCCGGGCTTCGCGGGTTTGCGCACCGCGACACGCCCAACGAGCAGTCGTTTCTTCGCCGCGTGTTCGGAGATGCCGTATTTTTCAGCGATGTACGCCCCAGCAAGGCCAGTACTCGCAAAGCGGATTCCATCCACCGTCTGCGGCTTCGCACTTGAACCACCGCTGACTCCGCCAGGGTCAAGGTTGAAGCCGCCCGGAGCAATTGTGCCAAGTACCACAATCCAATGTCGCTCCTTGGCCTCCAGCCCGTTCTTCGTCGTGCCCGCATCTATCTGCTGGATGTCGAATGCTACCGCGCCGTATTTCCGTATTGCAGCATGAAGTGACGCATCTCCTTTGATATACCCTGCCGCCGCCTGCTCAACGTGGTACTTCCACCGCCGCTTCAATGACTGGACTGTTAGTCCAACATACTTGCGGCCGCTAGCGAGATGCGTGATGCAGTAGATGATCCCGTTGCGATAGCCAGGGTTCGGGACACGCGCAAAAGCATCTTCAGGAGTGGCGCCACTCTTGATCCAGCGCTCAATCGTTGTGCCGCTTGCCGGCGGTCGAAGCTCGTCACAGGCGGCCTTGATGCTTGGGTAGAACACCCCGTGCACGGTGACCGCTGTATTCGTCACCTTCTGACTGCGCACCGACTCAGGTGCAAAGATTTTTTCCTCCGGCATGCCCGCCTCACGCCGTTTAAGAGCTCGCCAGTAGTTGATCCCCAGCTCTTTGCAACGCTGCTTGAACGAACCCTCATGCAATCCCATCAGGCCCTCCATGAAAAATTCCATGGTAGCGGATGGTCTGCCAAGAGACGTGGAGATCAGTACCACCAATACTTCTTGGCCACACCCTTCCCTGCCTTCCGTACCATGCCACATCATGCGGAGGTCATCACGATTTTCCATGACGATCTCCTCAACCAGGATCGAAATCACTATGGTTGGCCGCGCCAACGTTATTCCCCCTTAAAAGCACCTCTCACCGCCTCGCGCAGCAACGCCCTCAGGATCTTGCCCACCGGCGACTTGGGCAGTTGATCGCGAAAAATGATCTGCCGCGGCACCTTGTAGGCGGTGAGCTGGGTGCGGCAGTGGCGCTCCACGTCCTCGGCGGTCAGCGCCGGGTTGCGCGGCACGACGAAGGCGCGCACGGCCTCGCCGGTGCCGGCATCCGGCACGCCGATGACGGCGGCCTCGGCGATGTCGGGGTGGGCAGCGAGCACATCCTCCACCTCGTTGGGGTAGACGTTGAAGCCCGAGACGAGAATCATGTCCTTCTTGCGGTCCACGATGCGGATGAAACCGCCCTCCTCCAGCTGCGCGATGTCGCCGGTGTGCAGCCAGCCGCCCACCAGCGCACTGGCACTGTCCTCGGGCGCATGCAGGTAGCCGCCCACCACCTGCGGCCCCTGCACCAGCAGCTCGCCGCGCTCGCCCTGGGGCAGGTCGCGCCCCTGGTCATCGACCACGCGCACGCGGCAGCCCGGCATGGGCACGCCCACGGTGCCCAGGCGCGGTGTTGCCGAGGGCGGGTTGCACGAGACGATGCACGAGGTTTCGGTCATGCCATAGCCCTCCAGGATGGGGCAGACCACGGCCTGCCAAGCCTGTGCCGTGGAGCTGCGCAGGGCCGTGCCGCCCGAGAAGGCGTAGCGCAGCTTCGGTGGCCTGGCCTGGAACCAGGGCTCGGCCAGCAGGCCGGCAAACAGCGTGTCCACGCCGGCGGTCCACTGCACCTCGAACTGCTCGAAGGTCTTCTGCAGGTTGGATAGAGGGCGCGGGCTGGGCACCAGCAGGTTGCGCGCGCCGACCTGAAAGAACACCAGAAAATTCACCATGAAGGCGAACACGTGGTACATGGGCAGCACGGTGAGCATCGTCTCGCCGCGCTTCGGCCCATCGTAGGCGTCTAGAAAATCGCGCGTGATGCGCAAGGTGGCCACGATGTTGCCGTGCGTGATCACCGCGCCCTTGCTGCGCCCGGTGGTGCCGCCCGTGTACTGGTACAGCGCCACGGGGTGGCTGCGCCGGTCGATGGGTGCCAGTGCCTGCCCGCGCACCAGCGCATCGGCCATGCGCGGCAGCGGCGTGGCGGCTGGGTCGGCAGGCCCGGCCATCTTGGCGCGGATGGCCGATGCCACGGGTTCTTCGAAAAAGTCCCACAGGCTGGCGGTGAGCACCGGCACCCCCAGCGCCTCGGCCACGGGCCGCGCCACCGGCAGGAACAGGTCGCACACCAGCAGCAGCTTGGCACCGCTGTCTTCAAGCTGCAGGCGCAGCTCGCGCCCGGTGTACAGCGGGTTCACGTTGGTCACGATGAGCCCGGCCTTCCACGCGCCGAACACGGCAATCGGGTAGTGCAGGCAGTTGGGCATCTGCAGCGCGATCACTTCGCCCGCCTGCAGCCCCTGCCCGCGCACCAGCCAGGCGGCAAACGCGTCGGACAGGGCATCGACCTCACTGAAGCTGCGCACCACGTTGGCCCCCGTGGGCAGCACGAAGGTGAATGCCGGCTGCCCCCCATGGTCGGCAGCGGCCTGCGCGGCCAGCTGCGCGGCATTGGCGGGCAGCGCCGCCAGGTCGAGCTGGTAGTTGCGCAGGGCCTCGGGGTAGGAGCCCTCCCAGGGCATGGACGGCGGCGGCGCGGTAGTGGCGGTCATGGGCGTTGTCTCCTGTCTTTTCTCTTTTTTATGAACGCGTCAGGTCTTGGCCTTGAACGCCGGCAACTTGTCACCCAGCCGCGCCCCCATTTCGGCCCCCAGCGCCTGCAGGCCACTCAACGGCCGCACCATGACCTCGAATTCCGTGATCTGCCCTGCTTCATTGAAGCGCACCAGATCGATCCCCTTGAGCTGCTTGTCGCCCACGCGCGCGCTGAATTCCAGCACGATGTTCAGGCCGTCGTCGGTGGCCAGTTGGCGGTGGTAGGTGAAGTCCTCGAACACCTGGATCACCGTGGACAGGGCCAGCATCAGCGCCGGGGCCGAGGTGTAGGCCGTGTTGGCCATGGGCGAGCGGAACACCGCATCGGGGTGCACGATGGACAGCAGGTTCGACAGGTCGCGGCTGGCCACCATGTGGTGCCAGGTGTCGAGCGATCGGGCGACGGCGGGGTGGATGTTCTTCAAGGCTTCGGTCATGGAATGTCTCCTGGGGTGAGTGTGTTGAATCAGATGGAGGCGGCTAGCGTGGTGCCCTGCAGGATGGCGCGCTTGGCATCGAGCTCGGCGGCCACGTCGGCGCCGCCGATGAGGTGCGTGCTCTGGCCCGCGGCCAGCAGCGCGTCGTACAGTTCGCGCAGGGGCTCCTGGCCGGCGCAGACGACGATGTGGTCGACGTCGAGCACGCGCGGCTGGCCGTCGATGCGGATGTGCAGGCCGGCGTCGTCCACGCGGTCGTAGGCCACACCCGAGCTCATGCCCACGTTGCGCGCCTTCAGCGAGGTGCGGTGGATCCAGCCCGTGGTCTTGCCCAGCTGGTCGCCCACCTTGCTGGCCTTGCGCTGCAGCAGGTGCACCTGGCGCGCGGGCGGCTCCACCTGCGCGGCGCGCAGGCCGCCAGCCTGGGCATAGCCGGTGTCGATGCCCCATTCGTCGTTGAACTTGGCGGGCGCCAGGGCCCCGCTCTCGCCTTCATGCGTGAGGTACTCCCCCACGTCAAAGCCGATGCCGCCCGCGCCGATCACGGCCACGCGCTGGCCCACGGGCTTCTTGTCGCGCAGCACATCGAGGTAGCTCAGCACCTTGGGGTGGGCGATGCCTTCGATGTCGGGCGTGCGCGGGCGGATGCCTGTGGCCACCACCACCTCGTCATAGCCCTGGCCCGCCAGCTCCTGCGCGGCCACGCGGGTATTGAGGCGCACATCAACGCGATGCAGCTCCAGCTGGCGGCGGTAGTAGCGCAGGGTCTCGTAGAACTCTTCCTTGCCCGGCACCTGCTTGGCGATGTTGAGCTGGCCGCCGATCTCGCTGCCCGCATCGAACAGCACCACCGCGTGGCCGCGCTGCGCGGCGGTGACGGCAAAGCTCAGCCCCGCCGGGCCGGCGCCGACCACGGCGATGCGCTTCTTGGCAACGGCGGGGGCAATGACCAGCTCGGTCTCGTGGCAGGCGCGGGGGTTGACCAGGCAGCTCGTGATCTTGCCGCCAAAGGTGTGGTCCAGGCAGGCCTGGTTGCAGGCGATGCAGGTGTTGATCTCGTCGGCCCGGCCCTGGCGCGCCTTGCGCACGAAGTCGGCATCGGCCAGCAGCGGGCGTGCCATCGAGACCATGTCGGCGCAGCCCTCGGCCAGCAGGCGCTCGGCCACCTCGGGCGTGTTGATGCGGTTGGAGGTGATCAGCGGTATTCCCACCTGCCCCATCACCTGCTTGGTCACCCAGGCATAGGCCGCGCGCGGCACCTTGGTGGCTATTGTTGGTATGCGCGCCTCGTGCCAGCCGATGCCGGTGTTGAGGATGGTGGCGCCCGCCGCCTCGATGGCCTGGGCCAATTGAATCACCTCGGCCAGCGTGGAGCCGCCCTCCACCAGGTCGAGCATGGACAGGCGGTAGATGATGATGAAGTTGGGGCCCACCCGCTCGCGCGTGCGCCGCACGATCTCTACGGGAAAGCGCATGCGGTTGGCGTAGCTGCCGCCCCATACGTCGTCGCGCTGGTTGCTGCGCGCGGCGATGAACTCGTTGATCAGATAACCCTCGGAGCCCATGACCTCCACCCCGTCATACCCCGCATGCTGGGCCAGCGCGGCGCAGCGCACGAAGTCCTCGATGGTCTGCTCCACCTCGTCGGCCGTGAGCGCATGCGGCACATGGGGGTTGATGGGTGCGCGCAGCGCGCTCGGGGCCACCAGGTCGCGGTGGTAGGCATAGCGGCCGAAGTGCAGGATCTGCATCGCGATCTTGCCGCCCTCGGCATGCACGGCGGCAGTCACCTTGCGGTGCTGCTCGGCCTCGTGCTCGTTGACCAGCATGGCCCCGCCCTGCATGGGCCGCCCGCGCTCGTTGGGCGCAATGCCACCGGTCACGATGAGCCCCACCTCCCCGCGCGCCCGCTCGGCGTAGAAGGCGGCCATGCGCTCGAAGCCGTTGGCCACCTCTTCCAGCCCCACATGCATGGAGCCCATGAGCACACGGTTCTTCAGCGTGGTGAAGCCCAGGTCCAGCGGGGCGTGCAGGTGGGGATAGGGGGAAGCCATGGACGGCTCCCGGGTCGGTGCGAGGACGGCGTTCATCGTGGGTCTCCTTTTGTTTATGCAACCAGTTGCACAAATATAGCCTTGACGCACTGTTTATGCAACTGGTTGCAGAAACAAATGAAGCCCTCCGCGATTCAGGCAAGATCGGGGATTCCGAATTCCTGGCCGCCTCCTTCCGCCCGATGTCCCTGCCCCATGCCCTCCTCACCGCCCTGGTCGAGCACCCCTGCTCGGGCTCGGAGCTTGCCGAGCGCTTCGACAAGTCCATCGGCTACTTCTGGCACGCCACGCACCAGCAGATCTACCGCGAGCTGGCGCGGCTTGAAGAGGCGCTGTGGATCGAGGCCCTGCCGGCCGAGACGGGCCGCGGCCGCAAGCGCCAGTTCCGCCTGCTGCCCGCAGGCCGCAAGGAGCTGCGCCGCTGGATCGCCGAGCAGCACGACCCCACGCCCCTGCGCGACGAACTCATGGTGCGCCTGCGCGCCGAGGCCGCCATCGGCCCCACCGGGCTGGACAAGGAAATCGCCCGCCTCATGGCACTGCACCAGGAGAAGCTGGCCGTCTACCAGCGCATCGAGCAGCGCGACTTTGTGGGCAAGGAGCTGAGCCGCGAGCGCCGCCTGCAGCACCTGGTGCTCAAGGCCGGCATCCTGCAGGAGGAGCTGTCGCTGGCGATATCGAAGGAGGCACTGGAGATACTGGGCGGGCCGCCGTCCTCATCTTCGGATGCCTAAGGGGGCCCTAGACTATGGTTTTGAGAGCCCTTCAAAGCCCATTCCCATGCGAATGTGTTGCTCGCGTCGCGGCCAACCAGGGATCGGTGGTTCCGCCGCCTCCATTGAAGGTCTCCACCAGAAAGTCGAGGAAGACGCGCGTGCGCGCTGGTATGTGCATGCGGGTCGGCATGGCCGCGTAGATGGCAATGGAGAACAGGCGCCAGTCGGTCAGGACGCGCTCGAGTGCCTTGTTTTTCAGCGCATCCGCGACGACGAACGAAGGAAGCCCCGCAATCCCCAGGCCCGCCAGTGCCGCAGCGTACATGGTGTCGATGTGCGAGGTGCTCAAGACGGGCTGGAGCATCGCTACCTTCACCCGCTCGGATTTCGCCGCATCGGCACCGTTGCCCTGCATGAAATAAAGCTCGTTGCCGATGGGCGGAATGATCGCGTCATGCGCGGACAGGTCGCTGGGCATGCGCGGCCTGCCCCGCTGCTCGAGGTAGCCGGGCGCAGCGCAAAGTATCACCTCGCTCAGGGCCAGGGGGCGGGCGATGAAATCACCGCTCAAGGGCGAGGTGCGGGCAATGATGGTGACGTCGAACGACTCGTCCACCGTTTCCACCGGGCCGGGCGCTGCCAGCTCGATGCCGACCTGGGGATATCGGCGCCGAAACTCGGGCAGATGCTTGGCAAGCTGGTGCGCTGCAAATGCGGGCGGCAACAGCACCCGAATCTTGCCGCGCGGCTCTGACGTGGCGGCGTTGGCCTGCGACTCTGCCTCCAGCACCTCTGCAAGTATCTGGCGCACCCGATCCAGGTAACGCTCGCCCTGGTCGGTCAGCGCAATGCGCCGCGTGGTGCGGTTGATCAGGCGCGCGCCCAGGTGCTCCTCGAGTTCGGCCACGGCACGGGTCATCTGTTGCGGCGACACGTTGTGCCTGCGCGCCGCCCCGGCAAAGCTGCCCTCCTCCACGACGTGCACAAAATACTCCATCGCGTTCAGTCGATTCATGCCGCCAGCTCTTTCTTTCGCATGTTCAAGGACGCTTGCCACCTGGCAGCGGTCCGAGCCAGCCCAGAGGTCATCCAGGCGGGCCAAGACGCGCAGATTGTGCCGCGCTGCGAATTCACCCGGGCAGGCCCATCTGTTTGCGAAAGCTCGCGGCAAAGGCCTTTTCGGGCACAAAGCGGCGCATGAGGCGCAGCTTGCCTGCGGTCTTCCCCGGCATATAGTGGCTTTTGGGCGCGTCATCGGTGGCGGCCTGCACCACGGCGGCGGCCACGTCCTCCACAGAGTCGCCGGCCGCAATGCCGTTGCGCCAGGTGGTGTTCATGGCGGCGCGCCCATCCTCGTAAGCCTCAAGGGGCTGGTCCGGCTGCATCCCCCGCTCCTCCAGATGGGTGCGAGTGAAGGCTGGAGCGACCAAGGCGACGCGGATGCCAAAGGCGCGAAGTTCGTGGTCCAGCGATTCGGAATACCCTTCCACCGCATGCTTGGATGCGTTGTACAAGGCCGTGAACGGCCCCGGCAGGAACCCGGCCACTGAACTGATGTTGACGATGCGGCCCCGGCCCTGCCTGCGCAGGATGGGCAGGACTTCGTTGACCACGCGGACCATCCCGAAGAAGTTGACGTCGAACAGATCTCGCGCCTGCTTTGGCGAAGACTCCTGCGCACCGGCGATCAGGCTCTGGCCGACGTTGTTGACCACCAGATCGATCCGCCCAGCCTGGAGCATGATCTCGTTGACCATCCGTCTGACCGAATCGCCATCGGTCACGTCGCAGACGAGCATCGTGGTGCCAAGGGGCGGGGTTTCGGTTGGCTTGCGACTCGTTCCGAAGACCAGGTAACCGGCACGCGCGAGGGTTTGCGCAGTTGCGCGGCCAATTCCGGTCGATGCGCCAACGACCAGCGCGACACCGGGCTGTTTCTTTTTCATCATGATTTCTTTCATGGGTTGGTTTGCTACATGGGGTACCACGGTGCGCTGCGGACCATGGTTTGACGGGGTTCTACCTGGTGGCCACGGCACCAAGGTCCGTCGATTGCCAGCCGCCGCCAAGCGCCTTGAAGGCCGCGACGGCTGCGCGCGCAGCATCCGTTTGCGCCTGGGCCAGCGCATCAGAGGCACCCAGCACGCGCTGGTCGGCCTGGAGGACTTCGACCAGGCTGACGACCCCCTTGCGGTACGCCGCAACCGATGCGTCACGCGCGCGACCGAGCGAATCAACGCCCTGGTCGAGCACGCCCGCCTGCTCTTCGCGCTTGACCAGCGCAGAGAAGGCGGTTTCCACATCCTCGCAGGCCTGCAAAACGGCCAACCGGTAGGCGGCCAGCATTTCAGCCTCCTGGCCATTGGCCTGGGCGATCTGCGCTTCTATACGGCCAAAGTCGAACAGGCGCCAGCGCAGGCCGAGCACACCGGCCGCCTGGCTCGCGCCGCTGGTGAACAAATTGCTCCCGGACACCGATGTCGCGCTGCCCACCAGACCACCCAGCGACAGCTTGGGGTAGTACTCGGCCACGGCGACACCGATGCGCGCGCTGGATGCCGCCAGGCGCCGCTCGGCCACGATCAGGTCTGGCCGCCGCCTGAGCAGGTCCGCCGGGGAGCCGGTGGCCCCGATCCGTGGCGCCACCGGGATCGCACCCGCCTGTGCCAACTCTGCCCGGTAGGTGCCGGGCGGCGAGCCCAGCATCACATCCAGCGCGTTGGCGGCGGCGTCCAGCGCTGCCTCCAGCGCGGGAACCGACGCTCTGGCCTGCGCCAGAGCCCCTTGCGCCTGCATCACCTGCAGCTCGGCCGCCAGGCCCTTGCCATACAACTGGTAGACGATGGCGAGCAACTCCTGCTGCTTTTGCACCTGCCGTTGCGCGACGCCGAGCCGGGTCTGCAGCCCACGGATGCTGATGTAAAGGTCCGCCGTCTTGGCTGCGACGGTCAGGCGCGCGGCCACCGCGCCCGCCTCGGTGGCGCGGTAGTCCGCCAGCGCAGCCTCGCGCCCACGGCGCAGGCCGCCGAACACGTCCAGCTCCCAGCTGGCACCGGCATCGATCTGGTAGGCGCTGCCCTCGCGCTCGAAGCCGGGGGATGAGTTGAGGACACGGCCCAGCGGCGTTTCGACGGACTGGTAGGCCCGGGCCGCCTGGCCGGTGACATTGCCCGAAGGCAGCAACGCGGCATGCGCGGCGCCGAACCCCGCCCGCGTCTGTGCCACGCGCGCCGAGGCCTGCGCCATGTCCAGGTTCTGGTCCAGGGCAAGCGACACCAGCCGGGTCAGTTGCGGGTCACCAAAGCCCGTCCACCAGGTGGCCAGCTCCGCACTGGCGGCCGCATGCCGCCGATCCATCGCGGCCTGGCCCATGAACTGATCGGGCACGGGGGCCGCGGGCCGGGCGTAATCGGGACCGACGGCGCAGCCCGACAGCAGACCGAGGCTGGCGAGAGTGAGGATGGCGAGGGTATTTTTGGGCGGCATAGGGTTCTTCCAAAGCAGGGCAAAAGCAACTCAGGTGGCAAAGCACGATAGTGACCATAATACCAAATGGTCACAAGTTGTCCAATCTTTTGCGGTGTCGTAAGCTCCACCCCATGAAGAAAGCGAGCAACCCCTCCATTTCCGCCCGCGGTCCGGCCGACCACGAGGTGCGCGATCAAATCGTCGTCGCCGCCACCGAGCATTTCAGCCGCTACGGCTATGAGAAGACCACCGTCTCCGACCTCGCCAAGGCGATCGAATTCTCCAAGGCCTACATCTACAAGTTTTTCGAGTCCAAGCAGGCCATTGGCGAAATGATCTGCGCCAACTGCCTGCACCAGATCGAAGCCGAGGTCAGCGCCGCGGTGGCGCAGACCGACCAGCCACCCGAGAAGCTCAGGCGCATGTTCAAGGTCATCATCGAGGCCAGCCTTCGCCTGTTCTCGCAAGACCGCAAGCTCTACGAGATCGCGGCATCGGCCGCCACGGAAAACTGGCAATCGGTCGTTGCCTATGAAGAGCGCATCCAGAAACTGCTCCAGGAGGTCCTGCAGGCAGGCCGGCAAAGCGGCGATTTCGAGCGCAAGACACCCCTCGACGAGACCACCAAGGCGATCTACCTCGTCATGCACCCCTACATCAACCCCCTGCTTCTGCAGCACAGCCTGCAGTACACGGACGAGGCGCCCGTGCAACTCTCCAGCCTGGTGCTGCGCAGCCTCTCACCTTGATTCCTTGCAAACACAGTCGTGACTATTGACTAAATTAGTCACTAGTTTCAAAATGAAAGTCCTGATCACTTCGTCAATGGGACTTTCATGCTCCGGCGCACCCTAGCTACCTCCACCGTTCTCTGTGTACTGCCTTTCGTGCTGGCCGCATGCGGCAAGACAGCGCCGCCAGATCCCCGCACGCAGACGCCGCTGGTACGGGTAGCCACGGTCCAGGGGGCTGCACCCGCATCGCGCTCGTTCACCGGAACCGTGGCCGCCAGGGTGCAGAGCGATCTGGGTTTCCGGGTGCCGGGCAAGGTGCTGGAGCGGCTGGTGGATGCGGGGCAGACCGTCAAGCGCGGCCAGCCCCTGATGCGCATCGACCCCATCGACCTGGCGCTTGCGGCCACTGCGCAGCAGGGGGCGGTGGCTGCAGCCCGGGCGCGGGCAACGCAGGCAGCGGACGAAGAGGCCCGCTACCGCGACCTGCGCGGTACGGGGGCGATCTCGGCGTCGGCCTACGACCAGGCCAAGGCGGCGGCCGATGCGGCGCAGGCCCAGCTCAGCGCGGCCGAGGCCCAGGCGGACGTTGCCCGCAACGCGAGCCGCTATGCGCTACTGGCGGCCGATGGCGACGGCGTGGTGATGGAAACGCTGGCCGAGCCGGGCCAGGTCGTCAGCGCCGCACAGGTGGTGGTGCGCCTGGCCCACTCGGGCCGCCGCGAAGCCATCATCCATCTGCCCGAAACGCTTCGCCCTGCGATCGGCTCCGCAGCGCAGGCCAGGCTGTTCGGCAGCGACGGCGTGGTGGTCGCTGCCCGGCTGCGGCAACTGTCGGATACGGCAGACCGGCAGACCCGCACCTTCGAGGCGCGGTATGTGCTGGAGGGCGCGCTGTCCAGCGCGCCACTGGGCAGCACGGTCACCCTTCAGATGCCAGATGCGCAGCGCCCTGAGCCAGGCGGTGTGCAGGTGCCCATGGGCGCGCTGTTCGATGCGGGCAAGGGTCCGGGCGTGTGGCTCATCGGCGGCACACCGGAAAAAGTCTCCTGGCGCCCCGTGGCCATACAGCACCTGGGCGATGACAGCGCACGCATCGCGGGTGAGGTCAAGCCCGGCGATCGGATCGTCGCGCTCGGCGCCCACCTGCTGAGCGAAGGCGCCCAGGTCCGGGTGGCAGGCCCGGCGCCTGCCACCGGCAGCGAAGGAGCGCGCCCGTGAGTGCAAGCCGCTTCAACCTGTCGGCGCTCGCAGTGCGCGAGCGCTCGGTCTCCCTGTTCCTGATCGGCCTGATTTCGCTGGCCGGACTGGTGGCCTTCTTTCAGCTCGGGCGCGCGGAAGACCCGGCCTTCACCGTGAAGGTGATGACGATCATCTCCGCCTGGCCCGGTGCCACCGCGCAGGAGATGCAGGACCAGGTGGCCGAGAAGATCGAAAAGCGCCTGCAGGAGCTGCGCTGGTACGACCGCACCGAGACCTACACCCGGCCTGGGCTGGCCTTCACGACCCTGACCTTGCTGGACAACACCCCCGCGTCGCAAGTGCAGGAGCAGTTCTACCAGGCCCGCAAGAAGGTCGGCGACGAGGCAGGCAACCTCCCGCCGGGCGTGATCGGGCCGATGATCAACGACGAATATGCCGACGTCACCTTCGCGCTGTTCGCACTCAAGGCCCAGGGCATGCCGCAGCGCTTGCTGGTGCGCGACGCGGAAACCCTGCGCCAGCGGCTGCTCAGGGTGCCAGGGGTCAAGAAAGTCAACATCGTCGGCGAGCAGTCCGAGCGCATCTTTGTCGAGTTCTCGCACGAGCGCCTGGCCACGCTGGGCGTGAGCCCGCAGGACCTGTTCGCCGCACTCCATGGCCAGAATGCACTGACACCGGCGGGCTCGGTGGACACCCAGGGGCCGCAGGTGTTCATCCGCCTCGATGGCGCCTTCGACGAACTGCAGAAGATCCGCGACACGCCGGTGGCGGCGCAAGGCCGCACCCTGAAACTGTCGGACATCGCCACGGTCACGCGCGGCAGTGAAGACCCGGCGACGTTCATGGTCCGCAACGCAGGCGAGCCCGCACTGCTGCTGGGCGTCATCATGCGCGATGGCTGGAACGGGCTCGACCTGGGCAAGGCGCTGGACAGCGAGGTGGCGGCCATCAGCGCCGATCTGCCCCTGGGAGTGAGCCTCACCAAGGTCACGGACCAGTCGGTCAACATCAGTTCTGCCGTGGACGAATTCATGGTCAAGTTCTTCGTGGCACTGCTGGTGGTGATGGTGGTGTGCTTCGTGAGCATGGGCTGGCGCGTGGGCATCGTGGTGGCAGCCGCTGTGCCGCTGACACTGGCCATGGTCTTCGTGGTGATGGCCGCGAGCGGCAAGAACTTCGACCGCATCACCCTGGGCTCGCTGATCCTGGCGCTGGGCCTGCTGGTGGACGACGCCATCATTGCCATCGAAATGATGGTGGTGAAGATGGAGGAAGGCTACAGCCGCATCGAGGCATCCGCCTATGCCTGGAGCCACACCGCAGCGCCCATGCTGTCGGGCACGCTGGTCACGGCCGTCGGCTTCATGCCCAACGGCTTCGCCCAGTCCACGGCGGGCGAATACACCAGCAACATGTTCTGGATCGTCGGCATCGCGCTGATCGCCTCCTGGCTAGTCGCGGTGGCGTTCACGCCCTACCTGGGCGTCAAGCTGCTGCCCGACTTCAAGCAGGTGGCCGGGGGCCACGGCGCCCTGTACGACACGCCGCGCTACAACCGCTTGCGCCGCGTGCTGGAGCGCACCATTGCGCGCAAATGGCTGGTGGCCGGCTCGGTGGCGGGGCTCTTTGTCGCCGCAGTGCTGGGCATGGGGCTGGTCAAGAAGCAGTTCTTTCCGATCTCGGACCGGCCCGAGGTGCTGGTGGAGGTGCAGATGCCCTATGGCACGTCGATTGCGCAGACCAGCGCCGCCACGGGCAAGGTCGAGGCCTGGCTGGCGACGCAGGCGGAGTCCAGAATCGTCACGGCCTACATCGGCCAGGGCGCGCCCCGGTTTTACTTTGCGATGGGGCCGGAGCTGCCCGATCCCTCCTTTGCCAAGATCGTGGTGCGCACCGATGGCCAGGATGAACGCGACGCGCTGAAACAGCGGCTGCGCCAGGCGATTGCCGACGGCCTTGCACCCGAGGCACGCGTGCGCGTCACCCAACTCGTCTTTGGCCCTTACTCGCCGTTTCCTGTGGCGTACCGGGTCATCGGCCCAGAGCCGGACACGCTGCGCGGCATTGCCGAACAGGTGCAGCAGGTCATGCAGGCCAGCCCGCTGATGCGCACGGTGAATACCGACTGGGGCACACGCACGCCCACGCTGCATCTCAGCTTGCAGCAAGACCGCCTGCAGGCGCTGGGCCTGACCTCCAGCGCCGTGGCGCAGCAGCTGCAGTTCCTGCTGAGCGGCGTGCCGGTCACCACCGTGCGCGAGGACATCCGCACCGTGCAGGTGGTGGCCCGCTCGGCCGGGGACACCCGGCTTGACCCGGCCAGGATCGCCGATTTCACGCTGGCCGGTGCCAACGGGCAGCGCATTGCGCTGTCGCAGGTCGGCCAGGTCGAGGTGCGCATGGAAGAGCCTGTCATGCGCCGCCGCGACCGCATGCCCACCATCACCGTCCATGGCGACATTGCCGATGGCCTGCAGCCGCCGGACGTGTCGGCAGCGATCACCGAGCAGCTGCAGACCATCATCGACCAACTGCCCAGCGGCTATCGCATTGCCGAAGCAGGCTCGGTAGAGGAGTCAGGCAAGGCGACGGATGCCATGCTGCCGCTGTTCCCCATCATGCTGGCCATCACCCTGCTGATCATCATCCTGCAGGTGCGCTCCATGTCTGCGATGGTCATGGTCTTCCTGACCAGCCCGCTGGGGCTGATCGGGGTGGTCCCGACCCTGCTGCTCTTTCAGCAACCGTTCGGCATCAATGCGCTGGTCGGCCTGATTGCGCTGTCGGGCATCCTCATGCGCAACACCCTGATCCTGATCGGCCAGATCCACCACAACGAAAAGGAGGGGCTGGATCCGTTCCACGCCGTGGTGGAAGCCACCGTGCAGCGTGCGCGACCGGTGATCCTCACGGCCCTTGCCGCCATACTGGCCTTCATCCCGCTGACCCATTCGGTGTTCTGGGGCACCCTGGCCTACACCTTGATCGGCGGCACCTTGGCCGGGACGGTTCTGACCCTGGTGTTTCTGCCGGCGATGTACTCCATCTGGTTCCGTATCAGGCCGGGCAACGCCACGCACAAAGCGGCGGCGTCACTGGCGTGACCTTGGGGCCCCTACAGACCCGGAGGGCGGGTGCGCAGACCGCCCTGATTCACCGCACCACGGCTTCACGCGCGCAAGCCGTTGACCTTGCGGGCTGCTACGGTGAGCGCACCTGGCGCCGCGTGGCGCAATACTTAGGGGTTAACCCTTGCATACGCAGATAGGTGCATCCACCCGAAGGTCCCGGGCGTATCAGCAGGCGAGCTATTGCGCTCACGGCCGAACACCCACGAGGAGATCTTCATGCACATCAGGAAAATCAGTCTGGTAGCGCTTGCGGCGCTTGCCGCCTGCACTGCCGGCGTCAGCCTGGCATCCAGCCACCGAGAGGCGCCCTTCATCACGACCCAGCCCAAGGTCGATGGTGCGGACTTTTATCTCTTCAACAGCTATGAGGCGGGGCGTGGCGGCTTCGTCACCATGATCGCCAACTACCTGCCGCTGCAGGACCCCTATGGCGGGCCCAACTACTTCAGCCTGGACCCGAATGCGCTGTACGAGATCCACATCGACAACAACGGCGATGCGGCAGAAGACATCACCCTGCAGTTCCGCTTCAAGAACACGCTGAACAACGGCGGGGCCGGCATCACGCTGGACATCGGCCCGGACGGCGCCCGCAAGAAGGTGGCCATACCGCTGCGCAATGCGGGCGGGATCACGGGCGCGGCGGCAGACCCGGTGTCGTACCGTGAAGAGTACGAGATGTTCATCGTGCGGGGCGACCGGCGCACCGGCAAGCGCGAGCAGATCACCATGGCCGGTGGCGGTGCCACCTTCACCAAGCCCATCGACTACATCGGCGAGAAGTCGCTGGGCAACGCTGCCGCCTACGACGCCTATGCCGGCAAGTATGTGTATGGCATCAACGTGCCCGGCTGCTCCACGCCGGGCAAGGTGTTCGTGGGCCAGCGGCAGGACCCCTTCCCGGTGTCGCTGGGCACCATCTTCGACCTGGTGAACGCCCCTGCCGTCGTGATCACCAGCGAATCGAACGCGGCGGCCTTCGGCGCGGGCCAGATCGCCAACAAGAACGTCACCTCACTCGCCGTCGAGATGCCCACCGCTTGCCTGACCGCCGCATCGGGCGAGAAGGTCATCGGCGGCTGGACCACGGCCAGCCTGCGCCAGGCCCGTGTGCTCAACGGCAAGCCCGACTCCGGCCTGCAGGCCAGCGAAAAGGCTGGCGGCGCCTGGACCCAGGTGTCGCGCCTGGGCATGCCCCTGGTGAATGAAGTCGTCATCGGCCTCAAGGACAAGGACAAGTTCAATGCGTCCAAGCCCAAGGACGATGCCGCCAACTTCGCGGACTACGTGACCCACCCCACGCTGCCAGCCCTGGTCCAGGTGCTGTTCGGCGCGCAGGCGCCCACCAACTTCCCGCGCACCGACCTGATGACGGCCTTCCTCACGGGCCTGCCCACCGTCAACCGCCCGGGCAACATCACGGCACTGGGCACCGGCGGGCCGCTGGCAGAAATGCTGCGCCTGAACACCGGCATTGCAGCCACCCCAGCCAGCGCGCAAAACTCGCTGGGCGTGGTGGCGGGCGATGCCGCCGGCTTCCCCAACGGGCGCCGCCTGGGTGATGACGTGGTCGACGTCTCGCTGCGCGTGGCCATGGGTGCGCTGTGCACCTTGACGGGTGCGAGCGATGCGCTCAAGGTGGGTTGCAAGCCCGCCGATGCGCCTGCCGGCGCGGTCGAGTTCGTGGATGGCGCGCGCACCAAGGCGACCGACTACCGCACCGCCTTCCCCTACGTGAACACGCCGCTGCCTGGCGCCAAGAACTTCTGATGCGAAGGATGCACACCATGCCCAACATCACGATGCAAAAGGCCGCCCTGGTGGCCATGGGAGCGCTGGCGCTGACCGCCTGCGGCGGCGGCGGCGGTAGCGACAACGCCGGGCCCGATGGCGGCGCCGGCGCGGTGAATGCCTTTGCCTACACCCAGCCGATTGCGGCCAGCGTGCAGGACACGGCGGAACCCGTGGCCGTGGAACAGCTGGTGCTGTCCACCAGCGACACCGACGAGCCAGACACCCGTCTGTGATCCCTGCCCCCCGGGGGCCTGGCCGTGCGGATGGATTGCCTCCTCTCCGCGCGGCCAGCGCCCATGCGGGCCATGGCCCGCCATCCCCTCACCTCCCGCCCCCTATGAACCACCCTGCCCGCCTGCTTTGGGGAATCTGCCTTGCCTGTGGCCTGGGAACGGCAATGGCCGCCGTGCAGGAGCTGCGCCCCGCTTCCGACACCGAGGTGATCGAGGTGCTGCCCGAGCGGGTCAGCCTTGCCCCCGCCACGCCGCAGGCCGCCGCAGCCGCCGCGCGCCGCTGGATCACGCTGGCGCGCGAGACCGCCGACCCCCGCTACCTGGGCCGCGCCCAGGCCGTGCTGGCCCTGTGGTGGGGAAAGCCCGATGCGCCTGCCGAACTGGCGGTGCTGCAGGCCACGGTGGAGCAAGGCCGCCATGAGTTCGACGCTGCGCGCGCCACCCTGAAGCGCGCCCTGCAGGCCGACCCTGCGCAAGTGCAGGGCTGGCTGACCCTGGCCACGCTGGAGCGGGTGGCCGCCCGCTACGCCGAATCCGAAACCGCCTGCCGCAACGTGGCGCGCCATGGGGCGGCGCTGCACGCCACGGCCTGCCTGCTCGAAAGCCGCTCGCTGCAGGGCCAGAGCGACGCGGCACGCAGCGGCTTGACCGCCCTCATCGGGCAGGCGGCAGACCCGACAGGCCGGGCCTGGCTGCTGTCGCTGCTGGCCGAGAGCGAGGAACGCGCCGGGCGCGACGACGCGGCCGATGCTGCCTACCGCAGCAGCCTGGCTGCGGCGCCCGACGGCTACACCGCCCTGGCCCATGCCGACCTGCTGCTGCGCCTGGGCCGCCCGGCCGCCGCCGTGGATGTGCTCAAGGCCCAGCCCGCAAGCGACGCCGTGCTGCTGCGCCGCGCCCAGGCCCTGCGGCTCATGGGCAAGACCGTGCAGTCGCAGGCCCTGGCCACCGAACTGCAGGCCCGGTTCGCAGCCCTTGCGGCGCGCGGCGAGGCCCTCGATGCCCATGCCCGCGAGCGCTCGCTGCTGGCGCTGTGGCTGCAGGGCCAGCCCCGGGAGGCCTGGCAGGCCGCACAGGCCAACCTGGCCTTGCAGAAAGAGCCGCTGGACTGGTGGCTTGCGCTGCAGACGTCCGAGCAGTCCGGTGACGCCGCCGCCCACCGCGCGGTGGTGCAGAGCTTTCAGCGCTCGGGCCTGCAGGACGCACGCCTGGCGCGCTGGCAAGCACGGGGAGACAAGTGATGCAGCCGTCGCTTTTTCAACGAACGGCCAGTGCGCTGCGGTGGCTGGCGATGGCCGGGGCCCTGGCCGCCGCCTGCGCCGCAGCGCCCAGCGCCTGGGCGCACAAGGCCAGCGACGCCTACCTGCGCGTGGCCGCCGCCGGTGAGGCCGACCCCGCCCGCGCCGACGCCGTGGCGCTGCAGCTTTCGCTGGCGCTCAAGGACGTGGATGCCGCGCTGGACCTGCTCGATGCCGACGGCGACCGCCAGCTCACCTGGGGCGAGATCCAGCAGGCCACGCCTGCGGTGGCCGCCTGGGTGGGCCAAGGCATCCGCTGGCAGTGCGGCGATGCCGTGCTGGCCCCGGCCTGGCGCTTCGAGGCGCTGGAGCAGCGCACGGACGGGCGCTATATCCGCATGGCGGCGGCACTCGACTGCGCAGCCACGCAAGCGCTGGCGCTGGACTACCGCCTGATGCAGGGCATCGACCCCACGCACCGCCTGCTGGTCAGCGGGCAACTGGGCGGCCAGCCGCTGGCCGCCGTGCTGGCGCCCGACGGTCGCTCGCGCACCGACCTGCGTGCGGTGGGCGGCAGCACCGCCGCACCCGAGGCGGCAACGGCCCGCAGCGGCCCGGCCACGCTGGCGCACTTCGTCTCGGAGGGTGTGCACCACATCCTCGAAGGCTACGACCATCTGGCCTTTCTGCTGGCCCTGCTGCTGCCGATCACGCTGCTGCGCCGCCAGGGCGCAGCGCAGGCCCTGCCGGCGGCTGGGCCGTGGGGCGGCGTCAAGGCACTGCTGCTCACCGTGACCAGCTTCACCGTGGGCCATTCGGTCACGCTGGTGCTGGCGGGCCTGGGCTGGGTCACCGTCTCGGGCAACTGGGTCGAGCCGGCGATTGCCATCAGCATCGGCGTCTCGGCGCTGCTCAACCTGTTCCCGGTGAAGGGACTGCGCAGCGACCTGCTGGCGCTGTGCTTTGGCCTGGTGCATGGGCTGGGTTTCTCGGGCGCGCTGGTCGAGGCCGGCGTTTCGGGCGGCCTGCTGGTCTGGGCGCTGGCGGGGTTCAACCTGGGGGTGGAGGCCGGCCAGCTCATGGTGGTTGCCGTGTGGTGCGCCGTCTCCCTGCTGCTGGCCCGCTGGGCGGGCTACCGCACCGTGGTGGTCAAGGGCGGCTCGGTGGCACTGATCGTGCTGTCGCTGTACTGGACGGTGCAGCGCCTAGCGTTCTCTGGCTGAGGGTGGGCCGGGAGCCTGCGCGGCAAGACTTCTGGACAATGAAAAAGGCAGACATGAAGAAGAAAAAGCTCTCTCGCACCGCGGCGCCGCGCCCCCTGGCGCTCGGCATTCTGGTGGCAGGCATGGCCACCACCGCGGCCTGGGCACAGCAGGCCACGCACCTGCCCGAGGTCGATGTGCGCGGCCCCAGGGACGTGACCATCGGCCTGGCCGACAGCGCCAGCGAGGGTGCGGTGGAGCGCGAGTCGTTCCAGGCGCGCCCCAAGCTGCGCCCCGGCGACATCGTCGAAGCCGTGCCAGGGGTCGTGGCCACTCAGCACTCGGGGGATGGCAAGGCCAACCAGTACTTTCTGCGCGGCTTCAACCTGGACCATGGCACCGACTTCTCGGTCACGGTGGACGGCATGCCGGTCAACATGCCGACGCACGGCCACGGCCAGGGCTTTGCCGATCTGAACTTTCTGATCCCCGACCTGGTCTCGGGCGTGCGCTACCGCAAGGGCCCTTACTTCGCCGACAGCGGAGACTTCTCTGCAGCGGGCAGCGCCTCGCTCGACTACGTGAGCGCACTCGATGCACCATTCGCCGAGGTGACCCTGGGCCCCCATCAGCTGCGCCGCCTGCTGGCGGCCGGCTCGCGCACCCGGGACGACCAGACCTGGCTGGGCGCCATCGAGCTCGAAGGCAACGACGGCCCCTGGGACGTGCCCGAGCGCCTGCGCAAGATCAACGCCGTGGTGCGCTATGCGCAGGGCTCGCCCAGCCGGGGTTTCAGCGTGACGGGCATGGCCTACCGCAACCGCTGGAATTCCACCGACCAGATCCCCGAGCGCCTGATCGACAGCGGCGAGTTGCCGCGCTTTGGCTCGCTCAACCCCAGCGACGGCGGCAGCACCCGGCGTTTGAGCCTGTCAGGCAAATGGTTCGACAAGGGCCCCGAGGGCCAGACCCAGATCAGCGCCTATGCCATCGACTACCGGTTCGACCTGTTCTCCGACTTCACCTACTTCCTGCGCGATCCGGTCAACGGTGACCAGTTCGAGCAGTCGGACCGGCGCCGCGTGTTCGGCGCCCAGGCCTCGCACAGCCTGCCCAACCGGATCGCCGGGCTGGACGGTGTGCTCAGCGTGGGCGCACAGTGGCGCGGCGACCGCATCGCCGAGGTGGGCCTGTACAACACGGCGGCCCGCCAGCGCCTGTCCACCGTGCGCAACGACCAGGTGTCGCAGGACATGCTGTCGGTGCATGCGCAGCAGTTCGTGAGCTTCACCGAGCGCCTGCGCGGCTACGCGGGCTTGCGCGGCGACCTGCTGCGTTACGACGTGCAAGGCCGCGAGGCCGTCTACGGCGCAGCCAACAGCGGCAGTGGCCACGATGCGCTGGTGAGCCCCAAGGCCGGGCTGGCCTGGGCCATCACCCCCGTGCATGAGCTGTACCTGAACACGGGCGTGGGCTCGCACAGCAACGACGTGCGCGGCGCCTCCATCCAGACCGACCCGCAAAGCGGCCTGCCCGCAGACCGCGTGCCCGCACTGGTCAAGGGCCTGGGCGGCGAGATCGGCTGGCGCTACCAGCCTGGCGACGACCTGAGCATCACCACGGCGCTGTGGCAGCTCAAGCTCGATTCCGAGCTGGTGTATGTGGGCGACGCCGGCAGCACCGAGCCGGGCCGCGCCAGCTACCGGCGCGGCATCGAGACCACCGTGCGCTGGAAACCCCACGCCCGCTGGCGCCTGGAAGCCGATGCCGCCGTGTCGCGCGCGCGCTTTCGCGGGCAGGCACCCGAGGGCGAAGGCAACTTCGTGGACAACGCGGTGGAGCGCGTGCTGGCCCTGGGCGCGGTCTACACCCAGGGCCCGCTGACCGCCTCGCTGCGCCTGCGCTACCTGGGCCCGCGCGCGCTGGACACACTCAACTCCGTGCGCTCGCGTGCCAACACTGTACTCAATGCCGGCGTGCGCTATGCGGCAAGCAAGCAGCTCACGCTGGGCCTGGACGTGTTCAACCTGGCCGGCAAGAAGGGCAACGACATCGAGTACCTCTACGCATCGTGCACGGCGGGCGAAAGCGCCCGCGGAGACTGCGGGGGCGGTGGCATCGAGGGCCGCCATGTACACCCCATGGAGCCGCGCAGCGCGCGGCTCAGTGCGCGCTGGGCGTTCTGACCGTGCAGCGCACGCTCAATCGGCAGCCCGCGGCAGCACCACGGTGATCCGCGTCGTGTTGGTCTCGTCCGACACGTCGAGTTCGATGCTGCCGTTCTGGGCCTGCACCAGCAGCCGCGCGGAGTAGGTGCCCAGGCCCGTGCCATCGGCCTTGCCCGAGGTCACGAACTTGTCGAAGAAGCGGCTGCGGATGGCCGCCGGCACCGCGCCGGTGTTGCTGATGGCGATGCGCAGGGGGTCCTGGTCCTGCAGCTGCACGGAGACGCGGGAGTCGGCCGGCGCGGCTTCGCAGGCGTTCTTCAGCAGGTTCTGGAAGACCGAGTAGCACAGCGTGGCATCGGCCAGCGCCAGGGGCGGCTCCGCCCCCACCGCCACGTCCGTGTCCACCGCGATGGACAGCCCCTTCTCCGCAAAGGTCACGCGGTTCATCTCGGCAATGCGGCGCAGCAGCTCGCCGATGCGCACGGGCTGCGCATGCAGCACGAAGCGGCCGGATTCAATCTTGTACAGCTCGGACGACAGGTTGATCATGTTGAGCACCTGCATCACGCTCTCTTCCATCAGGCGCAGTTGCTCGACCTGGCGGCGCCCGACCGAGTCGTCCTCGATCAGCGCCTGCACCAGGCCCAGCGCCCCGGCCAGCGGCGCCTTGATGTCGTGCCGGGTGATGCGCTCGACATCCTCGCGCAGCTGGGCGGTCTCGACCATGCCATCGAACTCGGCCTGCAGGTCCTTGCGCAACTGCACGTAGCGCATGAAATTGCGCACGCGCGGCTTGAGCGTTTCGGGATCGATGGGCTTGGTGATGAAGTCCACGGCCCCCAGGTCCAGCCCCCGCAGGCGCGCGTCGGCCGAGGCCATGGCGGTGACGAAAATGATGGGAATGGTCTCGGACGTGGGGTGCTCGCGCATCAGCCGGGCCACCTCGAAGCCATCCATGCCGGGCATCATGATGTCCAGCAGCACCAGGTCGGGCGGGTCGTTGGAGGTCAGCACCTCCATCGCCTTGGCGCCCGTCTGCGCCAGCCGCACCCGGTACTCGCCCTTGAACAGCTGGGACAGCAGCAGCAGGTTGTCGGGGGTGTCGTCCACGATCAGTATCGTCGGGCGGGGTGCCTCCTGCGGCTCGGCCGAAGGCGCGGCGGCACTGCCCTGTGTCGGCAAGGCCTGCGCGGGCAGTTCCTCCCCCGTGAAGTTGCCAGGGCCGCGCGGCTTCCACTGCAAGGCCTTCTCCAGGCGCTGCGCCAGCTGCTTGGGCGAGTAGGGCTTGAGCAGCATGGAGGTGACCCCGAGCGCGATGGCCTCCTCCACGCGCTTGCGCTCCGCCTCGGCGGTGATCAGCACGAAGGGGACCGCAAACAGCTTTTCGTCCGCGCGCATGGCCTGCAGCAGCTCCACGCCGGTCATCACGGGCATGTTCCAGTCCGACAGCACCACGTCGAAATGCTGGCCCTTGAGCAGGCGCAGGGCCTCGGCCCCGTTGCGCGCCGACTCGATGCGCTCCACCCCCAACTGCCGCAGCTGGTTGATGGTGACCTTGCGCATGGCCTCGAAATCGTCCACCACCAGGCAGCGCGCGCCCTGGCCGATGGGGGAAGCGCTGGAAGTCGGAAAAATGCTCATGGTGCCTGCACCTCCTGGATGGTTCGGGCGGGGCCGGCGCCAGCAGCCCCTGCGGTTTCTTCACCCGCGAAACGCTGGATGCCCACGGCCACGATGGGCTCCATGTCCATCAGCAACAGGCGGTGCTCCTGGCTGAACGGCGCGGTCAGGGCCAGCTCGATGATGGCCGAGACGCGCCCTGCGTGCTTGATGGGCAGCAGGTAGATTGCGGCGGGAGCGCAGTGCCCCAGGCCCGACTGGATGCGCAGGTAGTCCGCCCCCGGCGCGTCGATGAGCACGGGCTCGCCCGTAGCGGCGCAGCGCTCGACCATGCCGGCCGTCGTCGGCCATTCCGACAGGGTCTGCTGCGCCGTCGCCCCCGATCCCGCATAGTGGGCCAGCGCCCGCACGCAGCGGTCTTCGTCCACCAGCACCATCAGCGCCTGGCCCATGGGCAGTTGCCGCGCCAGTTCCCGCAGCACGATGCGCGCAAAGGCCGGCAGCGTGTCCACCTGCTGCAGCGCCAGCAGCAGGTCCGACACGGCATGCCGTCGGTTGGCCTCGCGGGTCACCTGGTCGTGGCTTTGCTGCAGGGCCTGGAGCGTCACCTGGTGCCTGCCCGCTTCGCGCCGCAGCCGCGTGGCCCAGAACAGCATGGCCAGCAGCACCCCGGCCAGGGCAGCGCCGCCGGGGATGCCCCAGGCCAGCCAGACCCGGTGCCACTTCCCGCTGTTGTCGAAAGGGGCGGAGAAGAGCTGGTACTCCATCAGCGACACGCCGTACCTGCGGCGCCACGAGACATCCAGGTTCGACCCTACGCGCCGGCTGTCATCGAAATAGCGCTGCAGCGCCCGCTCCAGGTCGGTGGCGGCGAAGGCAATGCCCCAACCCGCCGCAGTGGCCTCGCCCACCGCAAACAGCACGTCCAGGTTGTCGAGGTCGTTGCGCACCCAGTGGAAGGCCGATTCGGCCGCGATCACGGTGAAGTCCGCCCGGCGCTGCGCCACCGCCCGCATGGACTGATCGGTGGGAGCCGTCTCGATGACAACGGGCGCGCTTTCCCCCAGGCCCGCGTTGAATCCCTGCAGCCACCCTTCATAGGCCGTCCCGGCCTGGACCGATGCCTTGCGCCCGGCAAGATCGGCCTCGCTGCGCAGAACGGAGCGCATCTCGGGCCGTGCCACGACGACATTGCGCGTGGCGAAGTACGGCACCAGGGTCATCTTGGTCTTGCGCCAGTCGGTGATGTGCAGGTCGTTGGGGTACAGGTCGCACTGGCCGGTGGCCAGCAGTGCGGCTTCGTAGCGTTCGCCCTGCACGGTCACTCCCTGTGCGTTGTGAAACTGCTGGTCCCACCGCGCAAGCGTCACCGTGCGGGCCTCAACGCCCAGGTAGCGGGCAAAATCTTCGCCGTCCACCCGGTAGTTGTCGGCGCTGGAGCCTGCCACGCAAATGCGCAGCTCGCCGCTGCGCTCGATCTCCTGCAGCGTGCGGCCCAAGGCGCTGCCCGCTGCCAGTGTGAAGGCCAGAAGGCAGGCAAGGGATCGCATGCGCGCTTCCACTGCCCCGCCTCAGCCGGGGTGCGCAGGGGCCAAGGCCCCCAGCGCCTCCAGAGCACGATCGAAATCGATGCGCTCGATGGCACGGTTCACCACGGACAAAGACTGGGCAAGCGGGTCGCCATCCGCAGCCAGCCGTGCCACCAGGGCCTCCAACACGTCGCCCGCATCCGCGTCGCTGTCCCCCAGCAGCTTGCGCAGGCGCGCCAGCAGGGCCTCGGCCTCGGCGGAGCGTGCCACGGCGGCGGCCGGTGCCGGCACGGCCCGCGCGGTGCCTGCGCCGGTGTCCAGGGCAGCGCCCTGCAGCGCCTCGATCAGCGGGCGCAGCAGTACACCCAGCTCGGCCAGCAGCCCCAGGGCCTGCGGCGCACGGGCCTCGTGGGCGCCTTCTGCCTCCAGCGCCCCTGCGGCCGATGCGAGTTGCCGGGCACCGATGGTGCCTGCCGCGCCCTTGAGGGTGTGGGCCAGCCGCGTGGCCAGCGGCCAGTCGCCTTGCTGCACGGCGTCGGCAACGGCCTGCTCGAAGCCCGTGTACTCTTCGAGGAACATGCCCAGCAGGCGCCGGTAGAGCCGCCGGTCGTTCTGGACGGTGCGCAGGCCTACGGCCTGGTCCACTCCGGGCAACTGCGGCAGGTCCGGGTCAGCCGCCTTGACGCCCTGGCCATGCACCGCAATGGCAGAAGCCGCAGCGGCCGGCACAGCCGGCTTGATCCAGCGCGCCATGCAGGCAAACATCTCCTCCACGCGCAGGGGCTTGGGGATGTGGTCCACCATGCCGGCCTCGATCACCTTCTCCCGGTCACCGGCCATGGCGTTGGCCGTCATGGCGATGATGGGCAGGCCGGCAAACTGCGGCAGCGAGCGCAGGTGGCGGGTGGCCGTGTAGCCGTCCATCACGGGCATCTGGCAGTCCATGAGCACACCGTCGAACTTGGGGTCCGCAGCGAGCAGGTCCAACGCCTCCTGGCCGTTGTTGGCCAGCACCACCTCCATGCCCGCCTGACGCAGCAGCTCCATGGCCAGCTCCTGGTTCAGTGCATTGTCTTCGACCAGCAGCACACGCGCGCCCTTGAGCTGCTGCAGGTGCTCGGTCTGGCCCTGGGCACGGGTCGCCACCCGGTCGGACACCACGCGGCCGCGGCCCAGTGCCTCGCCCACGGCCTCCAGCAGGGTCGAGGCCGTGACCGGCTTGGTGAGCACCGCGTTCACCCGGGCGCCACGGCTGTGCACCGCGTTCATGGCCTCTTCGCGGCCGAAGGCGGTCACCATGATCACCGCCGGGGCGGCACCCCCCTTGAGCGCCTGCATCCGGCGCACGGTCTCGGCGCCGTCCATGCGCGGCATCTTCCAGTCCATCAGCACCAGGTCGTAGGCCAGCGAGCGGCTGTCGGCGCCCTCCACCATGCGCAGCCCTTCCTCGCCATCGCGGGCCATGTCCACCTCCAGGCCAAAACGGCGCGCCATGGTCGACAGGATCTCCCGGGCCGCGGCGTTGTCATCCACCACCAGGACGCGCAGGCCCAGCAGTTCATTGGCATCGAACATGCGCCGGGGCATGGGCTGCGCCTGCAGGCCGAACTGCACGTGGAAGTGGAAGGTCGAGCCCTGCCCCTCCGTGCTCTCCACCCAGATGCGCCCCTTCATCAACTCCACCAGGGTCTTGGAGATCGCCAGGCCCAGGCCCGTGCCCCCATAGCGGCGGGTAGTGGAGCTGTCGGCCTGGCTGAACGACTGGAACAGCCGGGCGCACTGCTCGGGCGTCATGCCAATGCCCGAGTCCTTGACCCAGAAGTGCAGCTCGACGTCACCACCTGGCTCGCCCTGCTGGCCGGCCAGCTCGATCCCCAGCACGATCTCCCCCTGCTCCGCAAACTTCACGGCATTGCTGCCCAGGTTGGCCAGGATCTGGCCCAGGCGCAGCGGATCGCCGACCAGCGCGGTGGGCACGTCGTCCGCGGTGCTGAACAGCAGCTCCAGCCCCTTGTCCTCGGCCTTCATGCCGATCAGGTTGGCCACGTGGTCCAGCACATCCTCCAGGCGGAAGTCGACCTGCTCCATGGACATCTTGCCGGCTTCGATCTTCGAGAAATCGAGGATGTCGTTGATGATGCCCAGCAGGCTCTCGGCCGCCCGGTTGACCTTCTCGATGTAGTTGCGCTGCTTGTTGTCCAGCGCCGTCTGCAGGGCCAGGTGCGACATGCCGATGATGGCGTTCATCGGCGTGCGGATCTCGTGGCTCATGTTGGCCAGGAACTCGCTCTTGGCCCGGGTTGCGTCCTCCGCCATCTCCTTGGCCCGCCGGATGTCCTCTTCCGACTTCTTGCGGTCCGTCACGTCGAAGGCAATGCTGCACAGGCCCGAGATCTCGTCGCCCTGGCGCATCGGCACCTTGGTGACCTGGAAGTGGCGCTCTTCGCCCTCCTGGCCCGCCACTTCCTCGGTGACCAGCAGTTGCCCTGCCTCCAGCGCCTGCAGGTCCAGCGCATGGTAGGCCTGGCCGCGCCCCGAAGGGTGTACGTCGATGGCCGAGTGCCCCAGCACCTGCGCCCGCGCGAGGCCGGTCGCACGCTCCCAGTCGGAGTTCACGTAGGTGTAGGCGCCCTGCACATCCTTGACGTAGATGGCGGAGTTGATGTTTTCGAGCACGGCTTCCATGAACTGCCGGCTGCGCTGCACTTCCTGCTCGGCCTCCTTGCGCCCGGTCACGTCCAGCAGCATCCACACCGTGCCCTTGCCCAGGTCGCCCGGGTCGATGGCCGCGCCGCTGAGCTGGCACCAGAAGCGCGTGCCATCGGCCCGCACCAGTTCCTCCTCGCGGTGGTGCTTTTCGCCGCGCGACAGCTGCTCGTAGATTTCGCTGAGTCCCTGGTTGAAGGCTTCGTCGGACGCATACCAGGCACGGGGCGACTGGCCCAGCTGTGCGGTGCCAAACAGGGCGTCGAGCTGGCTGTTGCCGCGCACGACCACGCGGTCCCTGATGAAGGCGATGCCCAGCGTGGTGGCCTCGAACATGGCGGTCTGCTCGGCATTGGCCAGGCGCATGGCCTCCTGGGACTTCTTGTGCTCGGTGATGTCGGTGGCGATGCCGCAGATGCCATAGATCTCCCCGGCCTCGTTGATCAGCGGTGTCTTGGTGGTCATGAACGAGCGCTGCTCCGAACCATCGGCCGTGGGAATGATCTCCTCGTAGGTGATGGCCTCGCCCCCGTTCAGCACCCGATTCTCCACCGCGACGATCTTGTCCGCCATCTCTTGGGGCCACAGGTCGTGCGCGCTCTTTCCCAGGACCTCCTGCTCACTGACACCCACGTACTTCGCGTAGGTGGCGTTCAGCAGCTGGTAGCGGCCTTCGCGGTCCTTGAGGGTGATGATGGAGCCGATGCCGTCCACCAGGGTGCGGATCTGGCGCTGGCTGTTACGCACTTCCTGCTCCACCCGGTTGCGATCGGTCACGTCGCGCACCGAGGCGCATACGCAGACACCATGCCCGCCAATGGCCGGCAGGCGCGACAGGCCGACCTCCACCGGGAACTCGCTGCCATCCTTGCGCACGCCTTTCAGGCTGGAATTGGTGCCCCCCATGTTGCGCGGCAGCCCGACCGCCAGGAAGCCCTGGCGCAGGCCCGGGTGCCGGCCGCGAATGGCGTGTGGCACCAGGATTTCCATGGGCTGACCCACCAGCTCGTGCTCGGCATAGCCGAACAGGTCGAGCATGCGCGGGTTGACCATGATCACCGTGCCGTGCTCGTCGGTGACCATCAGGCCATCGGGGGCGGATTCGATGATGCCGTGGTACCAGGCCTCGGTGGCGGCGATGGAATCCTTTTGCGCGGCCAGTTCCTGGGCCTGCTGCTCCAGGGTCTTCGCCTGGGCCTGGGTTTCCTCCAGCAGCCGGTGCGTGGCCACGTTGCGCTCCAGGATCTCCAGGTTGGCGGCCAGCGCGGGCATCAGCGCGTCCAGCAGGGCCTGGCGCGCAGGCGTCAGGTCCTCGAAGCTGGCAATCTCCAGCACCCCCAGCAGCTCCTCGCCGCGCTGGATGGGCAGCACGCAGATGCACTTGGGTGCGGCATCCCCAAGCGCGGAGCCGATGCGCACGTAGTCGGCAGGCGGCTCCCTGAGCGTGATGGCGCTGCGCTCCAGCGCGCACTGTCCCACCAGGCCCTGGCCCAATTGGATGTACTGCTCCAGCGACTTGCGCTCGCGGTGGGCAAAGCCGGTCAGGAGGCGCAGGCGGCGCTGGTTCTTCTCGTAGATGTAGAGCACCCCGTGCCCCACGTTCAGCAAGGGTGCGGACAGGGCAAAAAAGCGCTGCGCCAGTTCCACGAAGGAGCGGGTCGATTGCAGCTCGACCGAGACGGAGGCGGTGTGGGTCTTCACCCAGCGCTGCATCTCCAGCTCGCGCGCCCCCTGCTGCAGCACGGCCACGGCGCGCGCCAGGGCGCCCAGATCGTTGAGGTACGAGGTATGGGGCACCTCCTGCTGCAGGTCCCCTCCGGCAATGCGCTCCACCGCCGTGCGCAGCTCGAAGGCCGGCACACGGATGGACCGGGCGATCAGCCACGCAAAAAGCACGCTGAACAGCGCCCCCGCGGCCAGCAGCAGGCCGCCATGCATCCGGGTCTGCTGTGCCAGCTCCTGCACCGACCTGAGTGTGGAGCGGGCTCCGTCCTCCTTGGTGGCCGCCACAGCTTCCATCGCCTGCGCCACGGTGTCGCCCACCACCCCGAACTCGCGGCTCGCAGCCTGCCTTCGCGCCTCTTCCAGTTGCCCTTGCCTGGCCAGGTCCAGCAACTGCTCGACGTTCTTGCGGTACACCGCATAGTTCTGCTCGAAGGTCAGCAGGTTGCGCGTGTTGTCTTCGCGGATGATGCGCCCGCGCAATTGGCCGAGCTCGCGCACGATGTCCTGGTGCGACTGGTCCAGCTTCTCCAGGGCCTGCGCCCTGTCGGCGGCCTCGGTGGTGAGCAGGAAGTTGCGCATGTGCCGCCCCATGCTGGCATAGTGGAACTGGATCGCGCGGGCGTTGGAGATGCCCTGCAGGTCCTTTTCATACATGGCCTGGATGTCGTCATTGACGCGGCCCACCGTCTGCATGCCCTGCACGCTGAGCACGGCGGCCATGACAAGGACGACGAAGAAGGCAAACGCCAGCTTCGCGGTGATTGAAGACCGGTGGTAGTGCTGCACAAGCGCATTCATGAAACGCATTCCTCTCTGCACCGGGACGCAGCCCGGCCTGCCGACCGGCCGCCGGCGGCTGTCATGGATGGCGCATGGACCAGGCCATGCTCAAGGGGCAGGCGGGCCGGCCGGCGTCGTCGCCAGCTCCAGGTGCCGGGCCTTCTCGGCCATGTCCGCATCGCTGTCGGCAAACTTCTGCGCGATGCGCTGGAACTCGTCGAGCATGCCGAGGAAGGCGTCCAGGATGTCCGGGTCGAAATGCGAACCCCGGCCCTCGCGCATGATGTCCACCGCCTTTGCGTGCGGCATGCCTTCCTTGTAGACACGGCGGCTGATCAGCGCGTCGTAGACGTCGGCCACGGCCATGATGCGCGCCGACAGCGGAATCGCCTCGCCCGCCAGGCCCTGCGGGTAGCCGCTGCCGTCCCACTTCTCCTGGTGGCCGTAGGCGATCTCCTTGGCGTACTGCAAAAACTCCACCGGCATGCCCAACTGGTCCTCGGCGTGCTGAATGGCGTCCCGGCCCAGGGTGGTGTGGGTCTTCATCACCTCGAATTCGTGCGGCTCGAAGCGCCCGGGCTTGAGCAGGATCCGGTCCGGAATGCCGACCTTGCCGATGTCGTGCAGGGGCGCCGACTTGTACAGCATGTCGATCACATGCTCGCTCAGCGCCGCACTGAAGCGCGGGTGGTCTTTCAGCGCCGTGGCCAGCGCCCGCACGTAGTGCTGCGTGCGGCGGATGTGGTTGCCGGTTTCGTTGTCGCGGGTTTCGGCCAGGGAAGCCATGGCCAGGATGGTCACGTCCTGGATGGCAGCCAGTTCGCGCGTGCGTTTTTGCACCTCGGTCTGCAAGAACTGGTTCTGGTCGCGCAGGAAGTCGGCGCCCGCCTTGGCCTGCAACTGCGTGGCCACGCGCGCCAGCACGATGGGCGGATTGATGGGCTTGGTGATGAAATCGGCCGCGCCCAGCGCCAGCCCAATCTTCTCGTCCTCCGTCCCCGTCATGGCGGTCAGGAAGATGATGGGGATGTGCCGCGTGGCGGGCTCCGCCTTGAGCTGGCGGCACACCTCGTGGCCCGACATGCCGGGCATCATCACGTCCAGCAGGATCAGGTCGGGTGGGGGCGTGCTGCGCGCGATCTGCAAGGCCTTTTCGCCCGAGCCTGCCAGCTTCACGCGGTACAGATCCTTGAGCAGGCCGGACAGTACCCACAGATTATCGGAAGAGTCATCGACGGCAAGTATCAATGGACGCAATGCGTCTTCCGATGTTTCTGGCATCACCCGCTCCCTTTATTTATAGGCACTTCACTGACACCACTATCTCTTACCCGTGCCGGTTTGACAAGCATCTCTTGTCCATCCGCGCGGTATGCGTTGCACCACCGTGCACACCGACGGTGTCGCCATGTTGCGTACGCCTTAGGCCGTATTCAGCAGCGCGCGCCCGTTCCCCATACTCCGCAATACGGACACACGGCACATGGGCACAGCGCCAGCCGTTCCAGCGCACCCGCACTACCCAACGAACTCCCCCATGCTCATCGCCCAGCTTTCAGACCCCCATGTGCGCGAAGCCGGCGTGCTCTACCAGGGCGTGGTGGACTCCAACCGCAGTTTTGCCCAGGCCCTGGCGCACCTCACCACGCTGGACCGCCGGCCCGACCTGATCGTGCTGACCGGCGACCTGGTGGACCACGGCCGGCCTGCGGAGTACCAGGAAGTGCGGCGCCTGCTGGCCGCCACCACCATCCCCTGGCTGGCGATGGCCGGCAACCACGACGAGCGAGAGGCATTCCGAGCGGCCTTCCACGACCAGGCGTACCTGCCCCGCGCAGGCGCGCTGCATTTCTGCGTGGACGACTACCCTGTGCGCATCATCGCGGTGGACTCGTGCATCCCCGGGCTGCACCATGGCCGGGTGGACGCGGCGGCACTGGCATGGCTCGACGCCACCCTGTCAGAAGCACGCGACAAGCCCACCTTGCTGATGCTGCACCACCCGCCCTTCATGAGCGGCATTCCGTACATGGACGACTACCGCTGCACCGAGGCCGAAGGACTCGAAGCCGTGGTGCGCGCCCACCCGCAAGTGGAGCGCGTGCTGTGCGGCCACGTGCACCGCAGCATGCTGCGGCGCTGGGCCGGCACGGTGGTGTGCACCGCGCCCAGCACCACCACCGAGATCTGCCTGCAGCTGCGCCCGGATGCGGCACCTGCCTCGGTCGTCGGCCTAGCGGGCTGCCTGCTGCACCTG
The DNA here is from genome assembly GCF_979253235.1 of Acidovorax sp. AC410. NCBI lineage: Bacteria > Pseudomonadati > Pseudomonadota > Betaproteobacteria > Burkholderiales > Comamonadaceae > Acidovorax > Acidovorax sp. AC410. The sequence continues at coordinate 4,485,026 of NZ_CEEDCG010000001.1, read as the reverse complement.
TGGGACCCGGTGCATGGCATGGTCACCCACCTCAGCCACATCGGGCGGTTCCAGGGGCCGTATCCGTTTGCCTGATGCTCAACGCACCATGCACGGCGCCTTGTTGTTGAACTTCCACCCCGGGATCAGGTACTGCATGGCGATCGCGTCGTCGCGGGCGCCCAGGCCGTGCTCCAGGTACAGGCGGTGGGCACGCTCCACTTCGTCCATGTCCAGCTCCACGCCCAGGCCGGGCTTTTGGGGCAGCGCTATGAATCCGTCCTTGATCTGGAACGGCTCCTTGGTCAGGCGCTCGCCGTCCTGCCAGATCCAGTGCGTGTCGATCGCGGTGACGCGGCCTGGGGCGGCGGCGCCCACGTGGGTGAACATGGCCAGCGAGACGTCGAAGTGGTTGTTCGAATGCGAGCCCCAGGTCAGGCCGAAGGCCTGGCACATCTGCGCCACGCGCACCGATCCGGCCATGGTCCAGAAGTGCGGGTCGGCCAGCGGGATGTCCACCGACTGCAGGGCCAGGCTGTGGGCCATTTCGCGCCAGTCGGTCGCGACCATGTTGGTGGCGGTAGGCAGGCCCGTGGCGCGGCGGAACTCGGCCATCACCTCGCGGCCCGAGAACACGCCCTCGGCGCCGCAGGGGTCTTCGGCATAGGCCATCACGCCGTGCAGGTCGCGCGTGATGCGGATGGCGTCTTTCAGCAGCCAGCCGCCGTTGGGATCGAGCGTGACACGCGCTTCGGGAAAGCGCTCGTGCAGCGCGCGGATGGCCTCGACTTCTTCCTCGCCGCGCAGCACGCCGCCCTTGAGCTTGAAGTCGGCAAAGCCATAGCGCTCGTAAGCGGCCTCGGCCAGGCGCACGATGCCATCGGCGGTCATGGCCTTCTCGTTGCGCAGGCGAAACCAGTCGTTGTCGGCACCGGGCTCGGTGCGGTAGGCCAGGTCGGTCTTGGCGCGGTCGCCCACGTAGAACAGGTAGCCCAGCATCTGCACCGCATCGCGCTGCACGCCGTCGCCCAGCAGCGCGGCCACGGGCACGTCCAGGTGCTGGCCCAGCAGGTCGAGGAAGGCCGACTCCACCGCCGTCACGGCGTGGATGGTGATGCGCAGATCGAAGGTCTGCAGGCCGCGCCCGCCCGCATCGCGGTCGGCGAACTGGGCGCGCATGGCGTTGAGCACGGCGTTGTGGTGGCCGATGGGCCGGCCCACGATCAGCGGCCGCGCGTCCTCGATGGTCTGGCGGATCTTCTCGCCGCCGGGCACCTCGCCCACCCCGGTGTTGCCCGCGCTGTCGCGCAGGATGATCAGATTGCGCGTGAAGAAGGGGCCGTGCGCGCCGCTCAGGTTCATGAGCATGCTGTCATGGCCGGCAACCGGCACCACGCGCAGTTCGGTGACGACGGGGGTGCTGGTGGCGGCAGAAGGGATGGAAGAGGTGGTCATGGTGGTCTGGAATATGGGGGCGCGCGCACCCCGGTCTTTCGTGTCAACGCGGCTCACAAACCTCAGCGAAGCGGTTCTGGCCAGGCGCTACGTCGCAGGCAGTGCGAGTAGCACGACAAGACGGAGCAACAACGCCAGAAGAGGTTTTTGAGTCGCGCTCAGTCGGCAGTGATCTTGCGGGTTTCGATCACGGTCTTCCAGCGGGCGAACTCGCGCGCCTGGTAGGCGGTGAAGGCTTCGGGCGTGCTGGCCACGATCTCCAGGCCCTGGTCGAGCATGCGCTTCTTCACCGCAGGGTCGTTCATGGCGGCGATGGCGGCGTCCGAGAGCTTCTTCTTCACGGCGGCGGGCAGGCCCTTGGGCGCGGCCATGCCCTGCCACGAATAGACCTCGGCACCGGCCACGCCGGCCTCGGCCAGGGTGGGCACGTCGGGCAGCACGGGGCTGCGCTTGTCACCCGTGACGGCAATGGCATGCAGCTTGCCGGCGCGGATGTGCTGCAGCACGGCGTTCACGTTCTGGAACGAGAACTCCACCTGCCCGCCCAGCAGGTCGTTGATGGCCGGGGCGCCGCCCTTGTAGGGGATGTGCAGCCCTTCGGTTCCGCTTTGCTGCCAGAACACTTCGGCCGAGAGGTGGTCCGACGAGCCGTTGCCCGAGCTCGCAAAGCTCACCTTGCCGGGGTTGGCCTTGAGCTGGGCGATCACCTCCTTGACGGTGCGCGCCTTCTGGTTGGGCGCGGCCACCAGCACGTTGGGCGCCTGCACGGGCACGGTGATGTAGTCGAAATCCTTGAGTGCGTCATACGGCACGCTCTTGAGCAGGTGCGGCGCCACGACGAAGGCGCCCAGGGACGACACCAGCAGCGTGTAGCCGTCGGGCGCGGCGCGCTTGACCGCACCGGCACCCAGCGTGCCCGTGGCACCGGGGCGGTTGTCCACCACGAAGTTCTGGCCCAGCTTGTCCCCCATGTGCTGCGCCATGGCGCGGGCCACCATGTCGGTGGAGCCACCGGCCGGGAAGGGCACGACGATGGTGACGGGCTTTTCGGGCCAGGGCGTGGTCTGTGCCGTTGCGGCAAAAGCCAGGGTGCAGGCGCTGGCAAGCAGCAGCAGTTTTTTGACGAACATGGTGGATGTCTCCGGAGGTGGTGGTGGTGTCGTTGCGGCAGCCCTCTGCGGGGCCTTCGGGGTTTGCGTGGGGCGGAGGCTGCGCTTACTGCGGGCCGAGCTTGTCGATCAGCGCTTTCAGCTGCTCCATCTCGGCGGGCTTCAAGTCCGTCAGCGGCGCACGCACAGGCCCTGCGTCGTGTCCCACCAGCTTGGCGCCGGCCTTGATGATGCTCACGCCATAGCCTTCCACCTTGTTGCGGATGTCCAGGTAAGGCATGAAGAAGTCCTTGAGCAGCCGGTGCTGCGTGGCCATGTCGTCGGCCGCCACGGCCTTGTAGAAATCCATCGCCGTCTTGGGGATGAAGTTGAACACCGCCGACGAGTACACCGGAGTGCCCAGCGCCTTGTACGCTGCCGCATACACCTCGGCCGTGGGCAAGCCGCCCAGGTAGGAGAAACGGTCACCCATCTTCATGAAGATCGAGGACATGGTCTCGATGTTGCCCACGCCGTCCTTGAAGCCGATCAGGTTGGGGCAGCGCTCGGCCAGGATGGCCAGCGAGTTGGCCGTGAGCTTGGTGCGGTCGCGGTTGTAGACGATGACGCCGAACTTCACGCTGTTGCAGACCGCCGCCACATGCTCGATCAAACCCTCCTGGCCGGCTTCGGTCAGGTAGTGGGGCAAGAGCAGGATGCCGTGGGCACCCAGGCGCTCGGCCTCCTGGGCATGGGCGATGGCGGTGCGGGTGGGGCCACCGGCACCGGCAATGATGGGCACCTTGCCGCGGCAGGTGTCCACGGCGGTCTTGACGACCTCGCTGTACTCGGGGCCCGACAGCGAGAAGTACTCACCCGTGCCGCCAGCGGCGAACAGGGCGGTGGCGCCATAGGGGGCCAGCCATTCGAGGCGCGCGGCATAGCCCTTGGGATTGAAGTCGCCCGCAGCGTCGAAGTCCGTGACGGGGAACGAGAGCAGGCCGGAGCCCATGATGGATTTGAGGTCTTGCGGGTTCATGGTGGTAGCGGGGCTGGTGGGTGTCAGGGCGTTTCAACAGGTCGTACAAGTGGCTTGCAGCGCCCTGTTTCACGGGATTCAGGCAAGTCCAAACGAACTTGCAGACCGGCTTGGGGAGAGCAGAATCTCGCTTCAAATTACGCCAAAGGGCTGCAATGGATGAATGTTAACGTTAACATTTTCGCAAACCATAGGGAAAACCCTTTGTCATGCGATAACTTCTCATTTTTTGTGGATTGGCATCCAAGCGATGCCTGCCTGCCCGCCAAGGAGCCCAAAGGCCAGACGCAGCAAAGCGCCGCCCGCGCGGGTGCCCCCTGCCCTGCCTGCCTACGGCGCCGCAGGCGCTGCCGCGAACACCTCGATGGCTTCAAGCGCCGACACCGAGCGGCCGGCCTTGCCATCGCCCGCCACCACCAGCCGCGCCAGGCCGCGCGCCAGCGGCTGCTCGTCCAGCCGGTAGGCGATCAGCACGCGCTGGTTGCCCAGCTCGGGGCTGATCTCGGCCAGCGACACCAGTGCCTGGTAGCCATCGGCCCCGGTGGCCACCAGGTACATGCCCTGCACGTTGGCACCGCTTGCGCTGTCGGCCTCGATGCCGGCCACGGCGCTGAGCAGCGCCCACAGGTCCACGCCGGTGTAGCTGCGGCCGCCCACCACCTGCGTGACCGCCGGCAGCGCGCGCAGGGCCGCTTCATCCAGGCGCAGGGTGTTCTTCACCGCGCCCAGCACCTGCACGGCCTGCGACTGCGCCGCACCGCTGCCAGCGCCCACCGAGCCGGACGAACGCACCTCCAGCCGCGTGAGGCCGGCCACATAGCGGCTGCCCTGCACATCGCCTGGGGCGGTGATGCGCAGCGATGGTGCTGCCCCAGGGGCATCGGCATCGCCGGCCCCCGCCTCTGCATAGGCCACGATGCTGCCTTTGTTGCCGAAGTCCGGGTGCAGCTCGCCCACCGAGAACACGGCACTGTAGGCCTCTGCCCCGCTGGCCAGCACATAGCGGCCCAGCGCCGCAGCGCGCTGCCCATGGAGGTCCGTGGCCGCATCCGACTGCAGCGCGCAGGCCTGCAGCAGCGGCCACAGCGCCGCGCCGGTGTAGCTGCGCGCCTGCGGGCCGGTGTCGTCCTTGAAGTCCACCTTCTGCTGCACCGCGCCCTGCTGGCGCAGATCCACCACCGACTCGGTGGCCGTGGCGTCCACCGCGCACACCACCTGCACGCGGGCGCGGCCGTCTGCCCGGGTGGCACATCCCTGCACCAGCCCAAGGGCGGCTATGCAGAGCGCGGCCTGGAGGGTGATCGGCAAACTGCGCTGGCTGTGCATGGGACTCCGTCCATATTTTGGTGATGGGCCCATTCTGGCACTGCCAGCGGCGCAAAACGCATGGCCAGGGCCTGCAGGCCCTGATAACTTGTTTCCGAAACACGCACCGGTCCGCTTGGTAGGCTTCTTGCATGCGGCCACGGCCATGGCCGCCCTGCCGCTTCGCACACCACACGCACTGCACGCCCCGCATGAACCATGAGCCCAATTTCTTCGACAACCTGCGCCAGGAGCTGAGGGACGGCCGGCGCTGGCTGGACCGCTCCATCGTGCTCGCCTACGCCTGCGCCGCCGGCTTGTGCGTGGTGGCCTTCACGCTGCTGGCCGATGCCGCCTTCGAGCTGTTCCTGCACATCTACCGCTGGCAGGGTGGCTGGGCCGTGCTGCTGTGGATGCCGGCCGTCACCGCGGCCGTGGTCTGGGCCACACGGCGCTGGGCGCCCGGTGCGGCGGGCTCGGGCATACCGCAGGTGATCTCGGCGCTGGATTCCAGCCTGGAGACAGGACGGCGCGGGCGCTTCGTCTCGCTGTGGCTGTCGTTCGCCAAGATCGTGCTGGCCAGCGCAGGCTTCCTCGCGGGGCTGTCCATCGGGCGCGAAGGCCCCTCGGTGCAGGTGGCTGCCGGCGTCATGCACCATGCGCGCCGCTGGTTCGACCACCGCTCGGGCATCACCGCCCATGCCCTGCTGGTGGCTGGCGGCGCGGCGGGCATCGCGGCGGCCTTCAATGCGCCGCTGGCCGGCGTGGTCTTCGCCATCGAGGAGCTGTCGCGCAAGATGGAGTCGCGCAGCAGCGGCGTCATCATCGCCGCCATCGTGCTGGCGGGGCTGATGGGCGTGTCGGTGTTCGGCAACCTGAGCTACTTCGGCCGCATCCAGGTGCCCCACCTGGGCTGGGACGCCCTGCTGCCCGGCCTGTGCGTGGCGCTGGCCTGCGGCGTGCTGGGCGGCCTGTTCGCCAAGCTGCTGGCCGCGTCGCTCACCGGCACATCGGAGCGCGCCTGCCGGTTGCGCGCGCGCTTTCCCATCCGCTTCGCGGCCATCGGCGCACTGGTGGTGGCGGTGATCGGCCTGGCCACCGGCGGCGCGACCTTCGGCGCGGGCTCCGAAGCGGTCAAGCACATGCTGGCCGGCGAGGCGGACATGCCCGCGTTCTACGTCACGCTCAAGTTCGTCGCCACCTGGCTGTCGGCCTGGTTGGGCGTGCCCGGCGGCATCTTCGCGCCCTCGCTGTCCATTGGCGCGGGCGTGGGGCACAACGTGTCGCTGCTGCTGGGCACCGACATCGCGCCGGCCCTCATCGCCATGGGCATGGCGGCCTTCCTGGCCGCCGTCACGCAGGCGCCGCTCACGGCCTTCATCATCGTCATGGAGATGGTCGACGGCCACGCCATGGTGCTCAGCCTCATGGCCGCCGCCATGCTCGCCAGCCTGGTCTCGCGCATGCTGGCGCGGCCGCTGTACGAAACCCTGGCGCTGGCCATGCTGCAGTCCATGGCGCCACCGCCGGCGCCTGCGCCGACCCCTTCGCCCGCACCCTTGCCTGCACCTGCGCCCATCGCTGTTGCACCTCCCGCACCGCCGCCGTGACCTCGGCCCGCAGCGGCCCCTGAGAAGAATCGCCACGCTGCGCAACAGCATGCATGCGCGCATGGCCGCGACCATGGTAGATGTCGCCCACAGGCTTTGCCCTATTGGAGCCGAGCAGGATCGCCGCCACAATCCAGGCGCCCTCCTTCGATGCCATGGACGCCATGACCGCAGACCCCCTCGACCTCTTCCTTGCCCAGTCGCCCTGGGTGTCCAGTCTGACTGCCGAGGAGGCCGCGCGCGTGCGCAAGGCGATCACGGTGCGCAGCTACCCTGCGGGCGGCGCGGTGTTTGCGCGCGGCACGCCCACGGCGCACTGGGCGGGGGTGATGGAGGGCATGCTCAAGCTGGACAACATCACCGCCGAAGGCCGCACCAGCACCTTTGCGGGCGTGCCCTCGGGCGCCTGGTTCGGCGAGGGCTCGGTGCTCAAGGACGAACCCCGGCCTTATGCCGTGACGGCGCTGACCGACAGCGTGGTGGCGCTGCTGCCGCGCAGCGAGTTTTTGCGGCTGCTGCACGAGAGCCATCCGTTTGCGCTGTGGCTGATCGGCCAGCTCAATGCGCGCCTGGCCCACTACGTGGCGCAGGTGCAGACCGACCGGCTGGGCGACACCACGGCGCAGGTGGCCTACAGCCTGTCGGGGCTGTTCAACGATGCGCTGTTCCCCAACACCGCGCGGCGCATCACGCTGTCGCAGGAAGAACTGGGGCGCCTGTCGGGCGTGTCGCGCCAGGTGGCCAACCGGGCGCTGCAGGAGCTGCAGGACCGGGGCGCGATCCGCCTGGGTTATGGGTCCATCGAGGTGATCGACCTGAAGGTGCTGCAGGCCATCGCGCGGGAAGGCTGAACCCTCAGCCTGCGGGCTCGGTCTGCACCTGCGCCAGCCGCGTGATCGCCTCGCGGCTGCCCGCGATCTCGCGCAGGCGGAACTTCTGGATCTTGCCGGTGGCCGTCTTGGGCAATGCCTCGAAGACGACCTGGCGCGGGCATTTGAAGCGCGCCAGGTGGCTGCGGCAAAAGTCGATCAATTCGTCGGCGCTCACGCTGCCCACGGCATCGGGCTTGAGCTCTACGAAGGCGCAGGGCACCTCGCCCCAGCGCTCGTCGGGCTGGGCCACCACGGCGGCCAGCAGCACGGCGGGGTGGCGGTGCAGCACGTCTTCCACCTCCACCGACGAGATGTTCTCGCCGCCCGAGATGATCACGTCCTTGGAGCGGTCGGTGATCTGCACATAGCCATCGGGGTGCAGCACCGCGATGTCGCCGGTGTGGAACCAGCCGCCCGCAAAGGCCTGGGCCGTGGCGCCAGGGTTCTTGAGGTAGCCCTTCATCACCGTGTTGCCGCGCAGCATGATCTCGCCGGCGGTCACTCCGTCCGCCGGCACGGGCTGCAGCGTGTCGGGGTTGAGCACGCGCAGGTGCTCCAGCGCGGCGGCGCGCACGCCCTGGCGCGCCTGCAGCTGAGCGCGCCCCGCCTCGGGCAAGGTGGCCCAGCCGGGCTGGCGCACACAGCTCACGGGCGTGCCCGAGACCTCGGTGATGCCGTACACATGGTCCACGTCGAAGCCCATGGCGGCAATCGCCTGCAGGATGGCGGCGGGCGGCGGCGAGCCCGCCGTGAGCACGCGCACCGGGCGCGGTAGCGCGATGCGCTCGTGCGCCGGCGCATTCGCCAGCATGGCCAGCACCGTGGGCGCGGCGCAGAAATGGTCCACGCCGTGCTCGGCAATCGCGTCGAAGATGGCCTTGGCCGTGACCTTGCGCAGGCACACATGCGTGCCCGCCGCCGCCGTGATGGCCCAGGTGAAGCACCAGCCATTGGCATGGAACATGGGCAGCGTCCACAGGTACACCGGCTTGCGCGGCATGGCCCAGTCGCTCAGCTGCAGCAGGCTCATGAGGTAGGCGCCCCGGTGGCTGGGCACCACGCCCTTGGGGTCGCCCGTGGTGCCCGAGGTGTAGTTGAGCGCAATGGGGTCCCACTCGTCCTCGGGCCACAGGCCTTCGAAGGCTGGGTCGCCCTCGGCCAGCAAGGCCTCGTAGTCGAAAGCGCCGAAGGCCGGCTGCCGGGGCATGCCTGCGTCGTGGATGGCCACAACCAGCGGCGGGTGGGCCAGGCCCGCGACGGCCTTGGCTGCCAGCGCCGCGAATTCGCTGTCCACCAGCAGCACGCGCGCCTCGCCGTGTTGCAGGATGAAGGCGATGCCCTCGGCATCGAGCCGGCAGTTGATGGCGTTGATGACCGCGCCGCACAGGGGGATGCCCAGGTGCGCCTCCAGCATCGCGGGCGTGTTGGGCGCGAGGATGGCCACGGTGTCGCCGCGCTGCACGCCGCGTTGTGCCAGGGCACTGGCCAGGCGGTAGGCGCGCTCGCGGGTCTGGGCCCAGGTCTGCGTGGTGCCGGCATGCACCACGGCAATACCTTCGGGATGCACCTGCGCGCTGCGGTCCAGAAAGCCCAGCGGCGTGAGCGGCAGGTGGTTGGCGGGGGTGCGCTCCAGGCCGTGCTGGTAAGGGCTGCGGTGGGGGGTGTGGCTCATGCTTGTCTCCATTTTTTTGCTGCGCTCATGCGTGGTAGATGGTGAACGAGTCGACGCTCTCGCGCTCCGTCACCAGCGTGTTCTCGATGCCCGCCGGGTCGGCGTAGCCCAGGCTCATGCCGCAGACCACCATCTCGGTATCGGGAATGCCCAGCTCGGCGGCGATGACCCGGTGGAACTTCGTGAACGCCACCTGCGGGCAGGTATCGAGCGCGCGCGCGCGGGCCGCCACCATCACGCTCTGCAAAAACATGCCGTAGTCCATCAGGCTGCCGGCCTGCATCACCCGGTTCACCGTGAAGATCAGCCCCACGGGCGCATCGAAGAAGCGGTAGTTGCGGCCGTGCTGCGCGTGCATGCGCGCCTTGTCGCCCTTGGCAATGCCGAGCAGGCCATACAGGTCCCAGCCCACCTTGCGGCGCCGGTCCACGTAGGGCGAGACCCAGTCGAGCGGGTAGTAGTGGTAGGGCTCGGTGAGGGCTGCTGAGGCCTCGTCATCGTTGTCCACGGCGGTGATGGCGGCGCTCAGCCGCGCCTTGGCGGCGCCCGTGAGCACGTGCACACGCCAGGGCTGGGTGTTCATGCCCGAGGCCGCATGGCGCGCCACGTCGAGGATGGCATGCACCTCGCCCTGCCCCACCGGCGTGGGCAAAAAGGCGCGGATGCTGCGCCGCGAGACGATGGCCCAGTCCACCGCCTGGCGCAGCGGCTGGGCCGCGATGGGGGCCGCGTGGGGCGACCGATCAGGGTGCGCGATGGAAGGGTCGAGTGCGGCCGTGGGCAGGGGTGAACAGGTCATGCCGGCATGCTAGGCATGGCCGCCGTTCGTGACTGTCGATGCGATGACATTCCGGGAAATCCCGGCCCCTGCTGTCTCAGGGAAGAAAAAGCACCAGCCCGAACACGGCGAACAGCGTGAGGTGCATCAGCCCCTGGATCGGCGAGGTGCGCTGCCCATTGAAGCTGAGCATCGAGAGTACGACCGTCAGCACCAGCAGCACCACCTCCGTGCCCGACAGGCCCATGGCCATGCGCTGGCCCGTGGCCACGCCGATGAGCAGCACGGCCGGCACCGTGAGGCCCACGGTGGAGACAAAGGCGCCCAGGCAGAGGTTGATGGCGCGCTGCATCTCGTTGCCCATGGCGGCGCGCACGGCGGTGATGGATTCGGGCGTGAAGACGATGATGGCGATGAGCACCCCGCCCACGGCGGCAGGCGCCCCGGCGGCGGCGATGCCGTAGTCCGTCACGATGGCCAGGTAGTGCGCCAGGAGCACGATGGGCAGGACCAGCGCCAGCAGAACGGCCGAGCGCACGGCCATGGCCCGCCGCCCTGCCGGGCCAGGCATCGCTGCGGTCTGGCCGCCCCTGGTCCGTTGCGCCGATGGCGGCACCGCCATGCTGCCGGCCGCTGGCTGAATGAAGTAGCGCCGGTGGCTGCGCATCTGCAGCCACAGAAACGCCGCGTACAGGCAGGCCGTGAGGGCCGCCATGCCCACAGCCTGGGGTGTGGAAAACGCGCCCGCCCCGCCCAGGTGGTTGGGCAGCACCAGCGCCGTGCCGGTGAGCAGCGCGATCATGCCCAGGTAGGCCGTGGCGCCCTGGGCGTTGTACTCCTGGTCGCCGTGGCGGGCCGACCCGGCCACCAGGCAGATGCCGATCACCAGGTTCATGATGATCATCATCACCGCGAAGATGGAGTCGCGGCCGATGGCCGATGAATCGCCCGGGCCGAGCAGCACCGACGCGATCAGGATCACCTCGATGGAGACGATGGACAGCGTGAGCACCAGCGTGCCATAGGGCTCCCCGAGCTGCTGCGCGAGGTGGTCGGCCTCATGCACCACCCCGAAGGATGCCGCGAGGATGGTGGCGAACAGCAGCCCGAAGGCGCCGGCCGCGACGCCCGTGGTCAGCGGGGCCGCCAGCCAGGTGCTGCCAAAGGCGATGAACAGCCCGGCCACCAGCCACGCGCCGGCCAGCAGGGCCCAGGTGGCAGGCGCCACCAGGCGCGACCGGCCGGGGTGAGCGGGATGCGCTGCAGCGCTGTGAGGAGTTTTGCGAAGGTTCGGCTTGGGCATGTCGTCCCACTGTAGGAAAACAAGGGCCGTCCCCCGGGTGTCGGTACACGGCCGAAGTCGTCCACGGCCCGGCTGGCGCAGAGCGCGCAAGCCCCACCATGCTACCACCGAGCAGCGCAGGATGCGGGCCGCAAGCCCTGGCGCATGCACCGCTGGCAGCCCGCGCCAAACACACCTTCGGGGGTTTATCCGGTATGGCGCAATCGCCACCCCGGGCGTAACATGTTGTCACAAGAACACGAGGGCAACCAAGACGCGAGGGCAATCCAATGGCCCACATGGTGCGCGACCGGCATGCAACCACCTCCCTGGCACTGGGGGCGCTGGGAACCGCTTTTGCCTTCGTTCTGGTGCTGCGCTCGGCCTTCCCGCACCTGGCGCTGGGCAAGGGCCTCGCCGACGCGATGGAGCCCGGCATCCATGCCGCGCTGATCCTGCTGCTCCTGGGTGCCGCACTGTGCCTGCGCGCTTTTCCCGACACCCACCGGCCGGCCCAGGCGGCGGCCTCGCTGCTGGCGCTGGCGGCCGGCCTGTACAGCGTGCTGGCCCTGTGGCGCGCGCTGGCGGGGCACGATGCGGCGGCCGACCTGCCCGGCTTCATCACCGGCAGCAGCTTGCGGGCCCCGGGGGCCCACAGCCTCTCACCCAATGGGGGCGTGGCCTTCATCGCGGGTGCAGCCGCCCTGTGGTGCGCGGCCCCCCTGCGCCGCGCCCGGCAGCGGCGCGCCGGCCTGCTGGCGCTGGCGCTGCTGGCCGCAGTGGCCACGCTGGGCCTGGCCGGCCACCTGATGGGGCTGGAGCTGCTGTACCGCGTGGCCTCGCACAACCAGGTGCGCCTGACCACGGCGGTGGCACTGTTGGTGCTGGCTGCGGGCATCTGGCAGCTGCGCGACACGGTTCCCGTCGACCGGACACGCGACCCGCAGTGGCTGGAGCGGCGCATCACCTACCGCGCCATCACCGCGCTCACGCTGGTTGCAGTGGGCGGGGGCATCGCCGGCTTTGTCGCCATGCGCGAGACCTTCGAGAAATCGGTGCTGCAGGCCATGGAGCAGTCGGCCCGCACCTATGCGCTGGCGCTGGACGATGCGCTGCGCAGCAGCCTGGCGCTGTCGGTCGCCGTCGGCGACGCCCCGGCGCTGGCCCTGGCCATGGAGCGCCTGAACACCGCGCCCCGCGACGCCCCGGCCAGCGAGCAACTGGACCAGCTGGCGGCCGGATTCCTCGTGGGCGGCGTGGACGGGGTGCGCTTTCTCGATGCGCGCGGGCACCTGCTGCGCACGGCCGGCCTGTTTCTGGGCGACAGCGCACGCTCCATCGAGCCACTGGACCTGGACGGACCGCAGCAGGCCGAGCTGCGCTGGAATGCCGGCTACCTGCTGCGCACGCTGGTGCCGGTGCGCCAGGGCGGCGCGCTGGTGGGCCACGTGGTGATGGAGCAAAAGCTTCGGCTGTTCGACCGCCTGATGGACCAGATGCGCCGCTCCACCGAATCGGCCGACGCCGTGATCTGCCGCCGCCGCGCCGAGGTTGCCGCCTGCGCCCCGAGCCGGCTGTACCCCACGCCCTTCACCGTGCCGCTGTGGACGGCTGCGGGCAAGCCCAACCTGCCCATCAGCCTGGCACTGCTGGGCCAGAGCGGCGTGAACTATGCCCGCGACCTGCGCGGCGTGCCGGTGGTGGCCGGCTACGGCCCCATCGGCAGCTATGGCCTGGGCCTGGTGCTCAAGACCGACGTCACCACGCTGTACGCGCCCCTGCGCGGACAGTTGCACCTGATCGTGCTGTCGGTGCTGGCCCTGGTGGCTGCCGGCACCTGGGCGCTGCGCGGTCGCGTGCGGCCGCTGCTGGCCACGCTGGTGCAGGAGCAGCGGCGCACCGCCGACATCCTGAACACCGCGGGCGATGCCTTCATCGCCGTCGGTGCCGACGGCCGCGTGACCGACTGGAACCCCGAGGCCGCGCGCATGTTCGGCTGGAGCGCAGGCGAGGCCATCGGCCGGGACATGCTGGCGCTGGTGGTGCCGCGCATCCCCCCGCATGCGCCATTGACGGACCATGCCCAGCTGGTGGACCTGGGCCGCAGCCAGGCTGCGGGCCGCCCCACCGAACTGGTGGGCCGCCACCGCGATGGCAGCGAGGTGCCGGTGGAGATGATGATGGCGGTGCAGCCCGGCGCCAGCGGCCCGATTGCCAACGCCTTCCTGCGCGACATCCGTGCGCGCCGCGAGGCCGAGCAGCGCCTGGCCCGCAGCGAGCAGCGCCTGCGCGACGTGCTGTGCAACCTGCCGGCCGTGGTCTGCCATTTCGACGCCCGCCAGCGCTGCCTGTTCGCCAACGACTACGCGCTGCAATCGCGCGGGCTGATCGCCCACCCGCAGGTCGGCCTGTATGCCCAGGAACTGCTGGGCGACGTGCAGTATGCGCTGCACCTGCCCTACCTGCTGGAGGCGCTGGCCGGCAGGCGCACGCAGCTGGAGGGCTGCGTGGACCACGAGGGCACGCCCCGGCACCTGCAGAGCCACCTGATCCCCGAGTTCGATACCAGCGCTGGGCATGGCGAGGGCGATGCCCAGCCGGCGGTGGTGGGTTTTTACCTGATGTCGTTCGACGTCACCGCCGTGAAGGAGCTGCAGCTGCGCCACGAGCGCACCGAGCGGCGGCTGCGCGCCATTGCCGACAACCTGCCGGTGATGATCACCTACATCGACCGCGCCCACCGGCTGCAGTTCTTGAACCACACCTTCGAGGAGTGGACCGGCCTTCCCATCGAGCATGCCCTGGGCAAGCCCTTGCCCGAGGTGATCGGCCCGGCCCTCTACGCCCAGCGCGCAGAGCCCCTGCGCCGGGCCCTGTCGGGCCAGCGCGTGCAGTTCGAGGTCGAATCCGAGGCCCTGGGCATCCGCCGCATCCTCCAGACCGACTACATCCCCGACATGCTGGCCGTGGGCGAGGTGCTGGGCATCTACACGCTGACCACCGACGTGACCGCCATCCGCCAGTCCGAGCGCCGCATGAAAGAGCTGGCCATGACCGACACGCTGACCGGCCTGGCCAACCGGCGCCAGTTCGACATCCACCTGGCCGCGGCCCTGCAGGCCAGCCAGGTCTCGGGCACCGGCATGGCGCTGATGTTCCTGGACATCGACCACTTCAAGGCCATCAACGACACCTGGGGCCACGCCGCCGGGGACGCGGCCCTGATCGCCATGGCCGAGCGGCTGCAGGAGGCCGTGCGCAGCACGGACTTCCCGGCGCGCATCGCCGGCGACGAATTCGCCGTGGTGCTGCCCCACCTGTCGTCGTGCGACGAGGCGCAGACCGTGGCCGACAAGGTGCTGCGCGCCATCCGCGAACCCCTGCCGCTGCAGCAGCACATGCCCCGGCAGATGACCACCAGCGTGGGCGTGGCCTACCTCGCCCCCGGCGACCAGCCCGTGCGCCCCACCGACCTGCTGCTGGCCGCCGACCGCGCCCTCTACGCAGCCAAGCACGGCGGGCGCAATGCCTGCGCGGTGCATCTGGTGGACCTGCGGGAGGTGGGGTGAGGGTCGCGCATTGCGATAATGGGCATCTGCCCCACCGAGATGACCCGCAATCCAGAAACCATGCGCCCTGGCTGGAACCCCATTCGAAGAAACCGGAACATCGGCACGCCTGCCCAGGGCCACGGGGAGGACAACCGCCTGACGATCCCGGAGTCGTGGCACGAGCGCAGCGTCTTCTACGAGCGCCTGGGTGCGTGCGCCACCTTCACGCAGCGGGTCAACGACCACTACCTCCGGTTCTTTGTGGAGCCCACCCGGGCCGGCTGGTTCCACCCCTGCTCGGTGGAGGATGCGCTGGAGATCCTTTCCCAGGTCCCCGCAGAAGACCTCGCGATCCTTGACTTCATCGTGATGCGCCAGCCCACGCGCAAGCAACGCATTCTGCGACCCGTGTGGGGGCGCGCGGTGTTCCAGTTCGAACTGGCACCCCATGCCGGCAGCGCCATCGTGCTCGAAGCGCAGCCCCTCGCACCCACCCTCTGGCGCAATTCACTAACGCCCGAAGACCGGCGCGAACTTGATCGACTGCAGGCCGATGGCCACCAGGTCCGCAAGACCCGGCGCACGATAGAGATCCGGCCCACGCCCGCCGCCCTGCGCAACACGGTGCTTTACCGCACGCTGCTGCACGAGCTGGGCCACCATGTGGACTACCGGCGCTTTTCCGCGGACGGGTGGGACAGTCGCCCATCCCCGGAAAAGGAAAACTATGCGCACCGCTATGCAAGCGAGCACTGTGCAAGGCTCCGGCAGGAGGGTGCGGTTCCGTTCGATCCGCAGTCAGACGCCGAGCTGCGGCAGGCGCATGGGTTGAGGGATGAGTGGTTCTGCGCCTTGACGGACGCGACGAATATCCAAGGATTGCAGTGAACGGCCCCTCCAGCTACGACGCCGACAGCCAGCCCCATGCGCTGCAGTGGCGCGCACTGGACGGCGCAGAACGTACGCGCCGTGGTGCATTTTCACGTGCAACGCGGCATCGCAGTGCCACACCTCAAGTGGCACGCGCTGATGCATGTCAACATCGAGAACATGCTCCTGCCTGCGCGCAGCCCAATGTCCCGCGCCCTGCAACGGCTGCAAGACCAAGGTGTTGGCCGGCACGACGCCATCCACACGTTTGCGGCGGTCACGCTCGCCCATCCGGTAGACGACCTCACGGGGGACCCTCGGCTGTCTCCACGCGAACGGCAGCTGGCGTTCAACAGCGCCATCGATGCGCTCACACGTGCGCAATGCCACAGCTATGTGGACAAGGCCCGGAAAATGTTCAATCTTGGCTTGTCATTCGATCGGGCCCGTGCGGACGCCTGACGCGCTCCATCGGCCACACCAGCCGACAAAGCCCATGCTCACCCTCGACCACCTGACCCTCATCGCGCCCTCGCTCGAAGAAGGTGTGGCCCACGTGCGCAAATGCCTGGGCATCGACATGCCATTTGGCCGCCAGCACCCCGACATGGGCACCCACAACCACCTGCTCAAGCTGGGGGAGGATGTGTACCTGGAGGTCATCGCCATCGATCCCGTTTCACCGCCCCCGGCGCATGCCCGCTGGTTCGGACTGGATGACCGGCATGCCGTGCAGACGGCCTGGGATGCCGGCCTGCGCCTGCGCGGCTGGGTGGCGCGCACGCAGCAGATGGATGCGGTGCTGGCGCAGCACGGGCACCTGCTGGGCCGCAAGACCCAGCTGTCGGCCGGGGCCGCGCCGCCCTACTTCTTTGCGATCCCCCCTGGTGGCGCGTTGCCGCTCGCCGGCCTGGCGCCTTCTGTGATCGACAGGGGTCAGCGACCACCGCCGATCGCGTCGATGCCGGACCTGGGAGCGCGGCTTGTCCGCTTCACCATCGAGCACCCGGACCCCGGCAGAGTCGAAGCGCTGTTCGAATCGCTCGGCATACAGCACGCGCCGCAGGTGCAAAAGGGAGATGCCTTGCGCTACCGGGCAGACATACAGACGCCTGGCGGAATGAAGACGCTGTGCTGACCGGTGACCGATCCCGATCCCGATCCCGATCCCGATCCGCAATCGTCCTGCAGTTTCAATAGTTGGAGGTCCTGAACATGGCCCAAAGAGAGTTGCGACTGGCCTCTGGGCAGCCCTGCAAGCCTGCGCGTCATTTGCTGACCGGCGCAAGCAGCTTGCCCCGTCCTACGTCCTAGACGATGTGGTCGAGCAGATAGCATCGAAGTACAAGCTAGGAGCGTGCGCGGCAGAAGACATCGAAGCGAAACGTCCGAAAACCGAGGATCGCTGGGTAGTACCGACAAGCCCAGGGTGGCCCCCTGGGCGCCGGAGGTGATACCCGGCGAGACCGGTTTGTCGGGCGTTGCAGCCGATGCTCCTTCTGCCGCGCACGCTCCTAGGCGTCATTGACGTGCTAAACGAGAACCCCGGCACATTCTGGAGCGTGTTGATCGAGTCGAGAAGCCAGCTTGGCGTGCTCTATCTCTGGCTAATCTATCCAGTGGTGGAAAGCAGTGTTACCGACGACGCTCTAGAAGCGCAGGTGGGCGATGAATTGATGGACTACATCGTGGTCGCCCTGAGCAAATTTCCAAACGCGCACACCGTCTTCGGGATCGCTATGCCCAATGCAAAGGATTCGCGAACATCAAGGGTCTACCGCTTGTACAAGCGAAATAGCTGGACTCGTGAAATGCAAACCGAAGCGGAGAATTTGGGCCGGGCCAAGAATATCTTGAACAATATCGAGAGCACAAAATTCGTTGCCTTCGAGCCGATCTAGTGGCTGGCACTGAGCCGCGGCGAAGCTGTCTTTGGTGAACTTCTGAAATCAACCGGGAGCCGTCAGCCAAGCGTGTGTCCTGATCGGCTGCTTCTGGCCGGTAGTACCCATTCGCGAAAGTGGAGCGTACGTCCGCAACCAGCCTGAAGTCGACTCTGCAGCGATTACCGCCGGTGGTTGAGCGTGAGCCCATGTCTCTGCACGCTGGCAACAAGGGGGAGGTCAACGCGGCATGCATGCCGGTCAGGTACTGGAAATCGGCGGCGCAATCAGCTTGCATCAACGCGGTCAATCCCGTACGCTGCCTCGACGTCCACACGCAACGCCCGAGCCCATGCGGGCCGCCGGGCCGGCCTTCCGGACGTGCAAAGGAGTCCAACCATGCCAAGCCGATCTAACGGCCTCGCGGCCGAAATGAAAGCCGTGCGAACGTTGGCGCTCGTGGGCGCCGCAGCCGCCGGCAAGACCTCGCTGGCCGAGGCCTTGCTGTACAAGGCGGGCGCCATCGGCGCTTGCGGCAGCATCGAGCGCGGCAGCACCGCCAGCGACCACGACCCGCTCGAGCGCCGCATGCAGCACTCGCTCAACGCATCGGTGATGCACCTCACGCATGGCGGCACGCGCATCCACCTCATCGACACGCCCGGCGGCCCCGACTTCCTCGGCCAGAGCCTGCCGGCGCTGGAGGCGGTCGAGACGGTGGCGGTGGTCATCAATGCCGCCACCGGCATCGAGCCGATGACGGTGCGCATGATGGCGTACGCCGCCTCGCGCCACCTCACCCGCATGATCATCGTCAACAAGATCGACGCGCAGGGCGTCTCGCTGGCGGGCCTCTTGGCCGACATCCAGGCGACCTTCGGCCGCGAGTGCCTGCCGCTGAACCTGCCCGACGGGGTCAACCGACAGGTGATCGACTGCTTCTTCAACCGCTTCGGGCGCTCCGACTTCGGCCCCGTCGAGGCGTCGCACCGCGCGCTGGTCGAGCAGGTGGTCGAGGTCGATGCGGCCTTTGTCGACCGCTACCTCGAGGAAGGCGACGTGGACCCGTCCGAGTTGCACGCGCCGCTCGAGCAGGCGCTGCGCGAAGGCCACCTGATCCCGGTGTGCTTCGTCTCGTCGCGCAGCGGCGCCGGCGTGGCCGAGTTGCTGGACGTGATCGTCAAGCTCTTGCCCGATCCGACCGAAGCCAACCCGCCGAGCTTCATCGTTGGCGAGGGCGCAGAGGCCATGCCCATGGAGGCCAAGCCTGACCCGACGCTGCATGTGCTGGCGCATGTGTTCAAGGTCACGATCGACCCCTTTTTCGGCAAGATGGGCATCTTCCGCGTGCACCAGGGCACGGTCACGCGCGACAGCCAGCTCTACATCGGCGACGGCCGCAAGCCCTTCAAGGTGGGGCATTTGTTCATGCTCCAGGGCAAGGACCATGTCGAGGTGTCGCACGCGGCGCCGGGCGACATCGTGGCGGTGGCCAAGGTCGACGAGATCCATTTCGATGCCGTGTTGCACGATGCGGCGCAAGACAGCCATGTGCATCTTGCACCGCTGCCTTTCCCGGTGCCGGTATACGGCCTGGCCGTGGAGCCCAAGCGCCATGGCGACGAGCAGCGCGCCTGGGAGATCTTGGGCAAGCTCGCGGCCGAAGACCCATGCCTGCGCATCGAGCACGTGGCCGCGACCAACGAGACGGTGCTCTACGGGCTGGGCGAGCTGCACCTGCGCGTCGTACTCGAACGCCTGCGCGAGGTTTACCGCTTCGAGGTCCAGACGCGGCCACCGCGCATCGCCTACCGCGAGACCGTTACTGCGCCGGCCGAGGGCCACCACCGCCACAAGAAGCAGAGCGGCGGCGCCGGCCAGTTCGCCGAAGTCTTCCTGCGCATCGAGCCGCTCGCGCGCGGCGCGGGCTTCGAGTTCGCCGATGAAGTCAGGGGCGGCACGATCCCGGGCCAGTTCATCCCCGCCGTCGAGAAAGGCGTGCGCGAGGTGCTGGCGTGCGGCGCGATCGCCGGCTACCCCGTGGTCGACGTGCGCGTGGTGGTGTACGACGGCAAGCACCACAACGTGGACAGCAAGGACATCGCCTTTGCGACCGCCGGCCGCAAGGCCTTCATGGCGGCGATTCGCGAGGCCCGGCCGGCCGTGCTCGAGCCTATCGTCCAGATCGAGATCGCCGTGCCCGAGCTTTCCGTTGGCGACGTCACGAGTGATCTGTCGTTGCGGCGCGGCATGGTCACCGGCACATCGAGCCTGGGTGCCGGCACGGTGGCCATCGGCGGGCAGGTGCCCGAGGCTGAGATGGCCAACTACCAGTCGCGGCTCAATGCGATGACCAGCGGCCAGGGCCGCTACACCATCGCGTTGTCGCACTACGAGGCCGTGCCGCCGGCCGTCCAGCAGACGCTGACGGGGCAGTACCGGGTGCGCGAAGACGACTAGCAGCGCCATTCGACCGCGATGTCCTGTGTGCCCACAGCAGCTTGTTGCTGAGCGACCCAGCTGTTCTTTGCTGTCTCTCTCGCAGCGATCCGAAGATGAGGCAGACGCGATCTTGCTGGACAGGCAGGCCGCTCAGGCAACCCTATCGCTTTGCTTTCACACGCGCGAAGCGGCCTTCGACTTTCATTTGCCGAATGACCCGATCTGAATGGGATTCAAGGAGGTTCATGGTGGTACCACTTGCCAGAGCCGGAAGCGCAGAATGAATCAGCGAAGCCGCCCCGGGGATCACCAACCAGTTCCCTGCGCCCCAATCCCGCGCACTGCACAATCCCCTGCATGCCACCGCAGCCTTCTTCTCCCACGTCCCACCCCTCACCACGTACACAACCCCTCTGGCTGATGCTCCTGGCACTGCTGTCAGGCTTCGCACTCAGCCAGGCCTACCGCACCACCGCCTCCATCGTGGCCCAGGGGCTGCAGGCGGACTTCGGCCTGGGGGCCTCGTCGCTGGGTGCGTTTGCCGGGCTGTTCGGCCTGTCGTTCGGCGTTGCGCAACTGCTCATGGGCATTGGCCTGGACCGCTACGGCCTGCGCCGCACGGTGCTCGCAGCGGCGCCGCTGGGTATCGCTGGCGCCGCCCTGTCGGCGCTGGCGCCCAGCTACGGCTGGCTGATGGCCGGACAGGTGCTGATCGGTGTCGGCTACTCTCCGGCGTTCGTGGCCTGCACCCTGTTCATTGCACGGTATTTCTCGGTCGAGCGCTTTGCCTTCTACTCAGGCGTGAGCATGGGTGTCGGCAGCCTGGGCCTGATATTCACCGGCACGCCGCTGGCCTGGGTGGTGCTGCACTGGGGGTGGCGCACCGGCTTCGGCCTGCTCGCCGTACTCAGCGCGCTGTCGTGGATGCTGATCTTCGTGCTGGTGCATGAGCCCGCGGTCCCTGATGCACCGCCCACCCCCCAGGAAAGCTGGGGCCAGTCGCTGGCGCGCTTTGCCGAGCTGCTCACCGTTCCCCACACCTGGGGCATCGTGGTGCTGGGCATGTCGTGCTATGCCGCGTTCCTCACGCTGCGCGGCCTGTGGCTGGGGCCCTTGCTGACCGAGCGTTTTGGCTTCTCGCTGCTGGACAGCGGCAATGTGGCGCTGGTCCTTTCGTTGATCGCGGTCTTCACCCCGGCAGCGTTCGGGCGCATGGACCCGGGCATCCACCGGCGCCGCGCCTGGATCGGCAACGCCTCGCTGCTGATGGCCAGCCTTTTCGCGGTGCTTGCCTTCCTGCACCACGGTGCCGCCACCGTGGCGCTCATCTTTCTCATGGGGCTGTTGTCCGGCTATGGCGTGCTGCAATACAGCGACGCACGCGCCTCCTATCCGCCCGAGATGACCGGGCGCGCACTGTCGCTGTACACCATGTCCATGTTCCTGGGCGTGGCCCTGATGCAATCGGTGACCGGCGTGGTGGCCGCCTGGGCCGGGCGATGGGGCATCGAGCCCTACCAGATGGTGTGCCTGGCCATCGCTGCCTGGTTGGCGCTGGCTTCGCTGGCGTTCCGGCTCCTGCCTGCGTCGCCGCTGATCCAGCGACGCTGAACTCCCCTGATACTGGTACACCTGGAACGCATGGAAACCGCCAAGAAAACTTGAAGCTGAGATTGCAAGGGTTTTGATCGAAAACGGATCGAACCAGCCCGCACCAGCCCTCTTCGCATAGCGCGCTACGCAGATCAACAGAAACCAGTGAGGGTGGGGTTTTGAAGGACTACTTTGAAAATCTCTTCGCCAAAGCGCTTCACCAAACATCAAGCGTAGAGAAGGCAGCTCAAACGGTTGCCGATGCGCTGTTGGATGGAAAGCCTACGCGAAACTCCAAAGCAACTGCAGCCGAGCGTCACGCCGCCTTCTGGACCTGCAGCTTTATCCGAAAACTGCCTCTGTCCTGTTGGGAGCAGGAGCCGATGGTCCTTTGCCTGGCTAGATACCTTGTTCTTGACGGCAGGGCTCCAGTGGAAGAACTTCTGGCCTATGTAGCGTCCAAATCGCCTGCTTCGCTCCGTCGTGCAGCAAGGTATTCCGGGCTTGTGCTTAAACAATCCTCCCGTCGCTGGCGGGAGTTTGAAGACCTCGCACTCACCCATCCCGACTCCTTCGCAGACTTCGTTGAGATCTTCCGAATCTTCGAGAAGGCACATCAGTTAAGACTCAATGAAGTGCGCCGTAGCCAGGCCCCACTTTCCCAACTGGCGCCTGCAGAGTTGCTTGCTTACGCAAGTCTGTATGCCTTCGAATACCTGGTTCCCCCTGCCCTCGGCTTGGCCAACGATCACGCAGACATCGACACACAGACCAGTTGGGATGCCATCAACGACATCCTGGTTTGGAAACTGCAGACCTGCGACCCCGGCCAATTGCAGCTAGACGACAACGCCATCGACCATTCGCTGCGCGAGCATCTCACCCCGTTCCTTAGCCATTCGCAGGAGGCGCCCCGAATCGATCTGTATGCCTCGTTCATCCGCACGGTTGAAGACAGGGTCGAACTCCACAGCTTCCTCAGCCAATCCGTCGATGCTTTTTGCTACAACGACGGCATTCAGTTCGTGCGCCACGGTGATCGCCTGGAGATCGAGGAACTCGACCCAACCCGTGGCGCGGTTCGCGCCACGGAGAATGAGAAGCTCAATCGGCTGCACCAGTACTGGCTGCTTCGAGGAATGGACGCACTGACGGCTTCGCCGGAGCTACTGGCCCGGGTTGGCTCAAGCAATCTTGACGCAAATCTCCAGGCATTCGCAAAAGCCGTGGGTACCTGGCTGCAGTTGCAGGAGGTCTACGGCGTAGCAGAGTCCATCACGACAGATACCGGCCTAAAAGTGGATGGCTTTCGCGCCATCCTTGCTCTGGAGCTTATGACGGTGTTCTACATCGTTGATTTCTTGCAGCCGTTTACCAAGGCACTGGCATCATCCGGCGATTCGAAGCTTGCGCTGGGCCAACTGGCTTTTGGAGGGCTGCGCAACGGTGACCCGCAGAACCGTTTCCCCGTCACCTGGTCAGACAGGCAGACCAAGATCTCTCGCATCAAGGCATGGACAGTGACAGAGCAGGAGCCTCAAGGAAGTTCGCTGGCAGCGGAAGCCATTCTGGATTTCTGGACGAGCGACTGGAACGCCATGGCAGAGCGTTTAAAGAGCGGGACACCGGGGCAGATCCCGGACTTGCTTGAGCGCCCTATTTTGAAGATCGGCTCCTACCTGTTTCAACTACCGTGGATGGTAGCCATGCAAAACAACGCGACGGCTGCCATCAACAATCTGAGACGCATTGGAGCGCGGCGGGCGGAGGCCCGCGAGGAAACGCAACGCATTGAGGGTCGGCTGGGCAAACAACTGGAGCAGCGAGGCTTTTGTGTAGTGCCCAACTACCAGCCAGCCAAGCTGGATGATGAAGACCCCGGTGAAATCGACTTGGTGTGCGCCAGAGACGGCCAAGTGCTTGTCCTGGAGGTCAAATCGACATTCATGCGCCGCTCGACCAGGGAAGCATGGATGCACAGGACATCGACGCTGCGAAAAGCGGGCTTGCAGATCGAGCGAAAAGTGCGCGCGGTGGAACGCGCCCTTGCCCTTGATACCGAGTTCTCCGCTGCCTTGGGCTTTTCCGATTCGTCAGCCACAGCCGCTGTCACCGGCTGGATCATCGATACCTCTATCGAATTCGATCACATTCGCTTCAACGGATACCTCAAGGTATCCCTTGAAGAGCTGATCGTTGCGTTGAGAGACGACCGGCAGTGGCTCAACGACCCTGAAGGCTTGTTTAACGGCAAGCGAGAGGCGCGTGCAGACAATAGACAGGCACAGCCGGACTACTCGAACTGGTCGCTGTACAAGGCCGGCTTTTCAGCTCCGCGACTCATCGAAGTCATTGAGCGGGAGCTTGTTTGGTCACCCCTGGATGCCACGCCCCCCAACGCCGAACACGACGCCGCTGGGCGGTAAAAACCGAAGCTTGCAGCTATCGCCCCCGCTTACCAAGCAGCACAACCACCACGCCCTAGATCTACCTGCCCCAGCCCACCACGGGCAGCAGTACCTCCATGACGGGTCCGAACGACGAGTACAACGTGGAGCGCATTGCCTGAGAAATCCTTGCAAGCCTGCCACGCTCACGCTCCGGCGTGAGCCCGCGGCGGTTCTTCAGCCCCGCACCACGCCCGCCAGTTTTTTCACCAGCGGCTCCATGGCCTGCACCGGCACCTGCGCATAGCCCAGCAGAAAGCCGCGCCAGGGCTGGGCGCGCAGGCCCACGGCGTGCAGGCTCAGGGCCGGGGCCATGATGCCGTGCTGCGCCATGAGGCGCGCGCTCAGCGCCACGTCGTCGGCCGCGCCGTCGTGCAGGCGCAGGGCCAGGTGCATGCCGGCCGAGCCGCCGTGTACGCCGGCCACATCACCCAGCTGCTGCGCCAGCGCGGCCACCAGCGCATCGCGGCGCTGGCGGTACAGGCGGCGCATGCGCCGCAGGTGCAGGGCGAACTGGCCGCCCACGATGAACTCCGCCAGCGCCCGCTGCTCGGCCGTGCGCCCGCGCGGTGCGGCGCGGTCCAGCAGCAGGGCCAGTGCGGGCGCCAGGGCGGTGGGCACCACCATGAAGCCGATGCGCAGCCCGGGGAACAGGGTCTTGCTGAAGGTGCCCAGGTAAACCACCGGGGCATCGGCCGCCAGGCCCTGCATGCAGGCCATGGGCGGGCCATCGTGGCGGAACTCGCTGTCGTAGTCGTCCTCGATCACCAGGGCGCCGGCCTGGCGCGCGCCATCGATCAGCGCCAGGCGCCGGGCCAGGCTCAGCACGCTGCCCACGGGGTACTGGTGCGAGGGCGTGGTGTAGATGAGCCGCGGGCGCTGGCGCAGCCAGTCGCTGGCCGTGGGGGCCATGCCATCGCCATCGACCACGATGCCCACGGCCTTGAGCTGCGCCGCGCGGAAGGCCGCCACCGCACCCTGGTAGCCGGGGTTCTCAACCCACACCTTGTCGCCGGCATCGGCGAACGCGCGGGCGCACAGGTCCAGGCTGCTTTGCGTGCCGTCGGTGATGAACACCTGAGCGGCATCCACCAGCGCGCCGCGCGCCACGCGCAGGTGGCCGGCGATGGCCTCGCGCAGCGCGGGCTCGCCCGCCGGGTCGGCATAGTTGAGCTGCGCCGGTGTGAGCGAGGCCCAGGCCCGGTCGAGCATGCGCCACCAGCGCAGCACCGGGAAATCGCCCAGTGCGGGCACGCCGGGCGCAAACGCGGCCGCAGTCTCCGAGCCGGGCAGCAGCGGCATGTTCTGCGCGCGGCGCGACAGGCTGGCGCGCGGTGCTGGCGTGTCGTGCCGGGGCGCCTTGGCCGCCAGCCGCCCGGCCAGCGGCGCCACCACACTGCCGCGCCGGCTGGCGACCAGAAAGCCCTCGCTCGCCAGTTGCTCGTAGGCGTAGAGCACGCTGTTGCGCGCCACGCCCAGCTCCGCCGCCAGCGCGCGGCTGGCGGGCAGGCGCGCACCGCTGGCCAGGGTGCCGCTGCGGATACCCTGGCGCAGGCACTCGTGCAGCTGGCGCTGCTGCGACCAGCGGGCGTGCGCCGGCTGCGCCTGGAAGGCGGTGAACAACAGCTGGAACTCCATGGCGTTTCTGTGGCCCTAAAAAATAGTGGTGTCGTGGGTCTTATTCTGGCACCACAAAGGCCTTAGATTCCGCTTCCTCACCAACTCCCCACCGGAAAAACAACCCGTGAACGACACCCCTGCCACCGCCCTGCCCCCGACCGACCGCACCCGCGTGCGCCGCGTGGCCGAGAACGCCGTCTACGACCGTGCCACGCTGCACGCCATCATCGACGCCGCCTACCTGTGCCACGTGGCCTTTGCCGACGACAAGGGCACGCACTGCATCCCCACCGCCTGCTGGCGTGAGGGCGAGCACCTGTACATCCATGGCTCCAACGGCGGGCGACTGATCAAGTGGCTGGGCAAGGGCATACAGGCCTGCGTCACCATCACCCACCTCGACGGCCTGGTGCTGGCGCGCTCGGCCTTCAACCATTCGATGAACTACCGCTCGGCCATGGTGTATGGCTGCTTCGAGACCGTGGCCGACAAGCACGCCTCGCTGGCGGCCCTGATGGACCACCTGGCCGTGGGCCGCCAGGCCGAGGTGCGCACCGGCAACGACAAGGAGTTTGCGGCCACCACGGTGATGCGCATCGCGCTCGATGAAGCGGCGTGCAAAGTGCGCAGCGGCCCGCCGGTGGACGATGCAGAAGACATGCAGCACCCGGTGTGGGCCGGCGTGCTGCCGCTGGTGCAGGTGCGCGGCGCGCCCGTGGAGGACCCTTTGAATACCATGGACCTGCCAGGCTATGTGCAGGCGTGGGCCCCGCGCCCCACATAGCAAGCGCCCTTGCAGGCACCACCCTGCTCCAGCCGGCCCCGGCACCCTCCTTCGGTAGGGTGCTCAGCTGTGCAGCGCTCTTGCAGAATCCGTATTTTTCGCTTCGTTCGGCCATGGGCGGCGCGCATGCAATGAAGACTGCACAAGGAGAAGATCGGATGGCATTCACAACACGCCCCCGCACGCTGAAGGCCTGCATCGCGGCAATCGCACTGCTCGCCCTGGCCGCCTGCGGCGGGGGCAGCTCAGAGGGCACTGGTGGCACTGGCGATGGCGGCGATGGCAGCACTGCGGCAGTGCGCATCGTCGGCGCGGTCGAGAAGCCGGGCGCCTATGGCGAGCGCGAACTGGTTGCCGCCTTCGGCAAATGGGCTTTCACCCACACAGGCAACTATGCCGATGGTTCCAAGCATGATCTGCAGGGCCCGCCGCTGATCTCCCTGCTGCGCAACGCGGGTGGCACGGGTTCGGTGGACGACACTTTCGTGATCGCCACCGGCAGCAGCGGCCGACGCGTGGCATATGCCATGGCTGAACTTCTTTTCGACTCCAGCGGCAGGTATATTTTTGTGGATGTCTATGAATGGGTGGATGGCACGACCTGGATTCCCATCGCGGGTGCCGAGGGTCCTTTTCGTTTGACCGGGTCTGCCAAAAGCTTCCAGCGGGACGTACCCAACCTCCGACAACTGGAGGTGCGCCCCTTCCGGTCGGCAGCGGTGGCCGTTGGCGGCGGCGTGTCCAGCGCCTTGACCGTGTCGGGTGCCGTGAACAAGCCGGCGAGGTTCGACCTCGCTGCGCTGCAGGCGCTGCCTGCATCGACGGTCGTGTTCGACAGCGACACCTACACAGGGGTCAGCCTGTGGACGCTGCTCCACGGCACTGCGGGACTGAAGACGGACCCTGCGTTGCGCGACCCCACCGTGGCCATGGTGGCCGTGGTCACCGGCAGCAGCGGCCACAAGGAACTGATCACGCTGGGTGAAATCGACCCTGCCCATGACAAGCTGAACGTCCTGGTCGCGTATGCCGTCAATGGGCGACCCCTGGGCGCCGATGGAGTGGCAAGGCTGGTGGTTCCCGAGCGGTATTTCGTCACCCGCGGCGTCATGAACCTCGTCGACATCGAGGTGCAGACGCCCCCACCCTGATACGCGCTGCCGCTCGACCCCAACCAGGCCATGCGGCGCAAGCCGTCCGTCAGCCGGCCTTGTAGATCAGCGCGGCCGCCCGCGCCTCCATGGCCAACCCCTGCCCCACGGGGCCCAGGCGCTCGGCTGTCTTGGCCTTCACATTCACCTGGTCGGGTTCCACCCCCAGCGCCCTGGCAATGCACTCGCGCATGCCCGGAATGTGCGCGGCCAGGCGCGGCGCCTGGGCCACCACGGTGCTGTCCACATTGCCGATGGTGTAGCCCGCGGCACGCACGCGGCGCGCGGCCTCGGCCAGCAGCACGGCCGAATCCGCACCGCGGAACTGCGCGTCGGTGTCCGGAAAATGCCGGCCGATATCGCCCAGGCCTGCCGCGCCCAGGATGGCGTCGGTGATGGCGTGCAGCAGCACGTCGGCATCGGAATGGCCAAGCAGTCCCATGGTGTGGGGAATCGTGACACCGCCGATCACCAAGGCACGGCCCGGCACCAGTGCGTGCGTGTCCCAACCTTCCCCAATTCTGAAATTCATGCGTTCCTTTCCACGCGCCCACACGGGACGCGAAGTCATACATCCGCTTGCGCGGTCTTAGAGCGGATAGCAAAACTCAGCGAAGCGGTTCTGGCTAGGCGCTGCGTCGCAGGCAGTACGGGTAGTACGACAAGACGCAGCAACAACGCCAGAAGAGTTTTGTTAGCCGCTCTTAAAAAATCGTCTTGCGTCCGGTCTCGGTGGCGCCTTGCCCACGATCGCCGCCAAAGCGCGCCAGCGTGGTGCCGTAGCCGCGCTGGGCCAGCACGGCCTCGGCCAGCGCGAAGTCGTCGGGGTAGGTCACCTTGAAGTTCTGCGCGCCGCCGGGCACCAGGCGCGGGTGCAGGCCCATGGCCTCCATGGCGCTGGCCTCGTCGGTCACGTTGGTGCCGACCCGGGCCAGCGCGTCCAGCAGCGGACCGATGCGGAACATCTGCGGCGTCTGCGCCAGCCATTTGTTGCTGCGGTCCACCGTGGAGGCCACGCGCACGCCGCCCGGTCCGTCGATGGAGGTCTTGAGCGTGTCGGCCAGCTGGTGGGCCAGCAGGCCGCCCACACTGTCCTGCGCACACACATCGATGAGGCGGTCGATCTGCTCGGCCGTGACCAGGCAGCGCGCCGCATCGTGCACCAGCACCCAGTCGTCGCGCTGGGCGCCGCGATCCTGCAGCGCCCGGATCCCGCCCTGCACCGTGGCGGCGCGCGTAGGGCCGCCGCATTCCACCACGAAGTACGAAGGGTGGTCGTGCGCGTCCAGATAACGGTCGCCCGGCGCCACGGCCACCAGCGTGCCAGCCAGCCGGCCCACGCCCGCAAACGCGGCCAGGGTGTGCATGACCATGGGGTGGCCCGCCACCAGGTGGTACTGCTTGGGCAGCTGCGGCGGCGCGGCCACCGGCTCGCCCGCAGCCCCGGCCAGGGCACCGAACGCCGAGATGGTGGAGCCCGCCGGTGCAGCCGGGGGCACCGCCACCGCGCGCGAACCCGTGCCCGCGCAGGGCACCAGCGCCCAGAAACGCCCCTGCACAGACGTGGGAGCATGCGAAGCGGTGAGCGAGGGTTGCAGCAGCGGGTCGATGGTCATGAGGGGGCCATTTTAGAAGGCAGATGCACCCATGG
The DNA here is from genome assembly GCF_979253235.1 of Acidovorax sp. AC410. NCBI lineage: Bacteria > Pseudomonadati > Pseudomonadota > Betaproteobacteria > Burkholderiales > Comamonadaceae > Acidovorax > Acidovorax sp. AC410. The sequence continues at coordinate 4,455,954 of NZ_CEEDCG010000001.1, read as the reverse complement.
GCCGCTTCGCACCTTCTTGCGAAGGGCCGCGGGCTGGGCGGGGCCAAATAATCATTGCAGCCCGGGGCCCGGCGTGGTCCAGTCGATCGCCAGCCCCACCTGCGCCTGGCGCGTTGGCCAGGCAACCCAGGAGACCCCATGCACGACGACCGCCTACCGCACGCTCCCAGCCCGTGCCCTGCCTCTTGCGGGCAACAGGCCCGCAACGCCTTGCTCGCGCTCGGGCTTTCGGGCCTTGCATGGGGTGCGGCAGCGGCCCAGGTGGCGCCGTCCGAACTCGCCACCCTGCAGGCGCGCGTCCAGAAAACAGGCCTGGTGCGCGTGATGGTGACGCTGCCGCCCGGGGCATCTGGCACGCCGGTGGGCAGCAAGGCCGAGCGCCTGTACGCCGAGCTCGGCGCCTCGGCCTTTCCCACGGGCCGCTGGAGCAACGGCCTGGGGCAGATCGGCTTCTACACGGACCGCGCGGGCCTGGGCGTGCTCGCGGGCACCTCTGCGGCCCTCTCTTTCGGCCCTGACCCCACCGACAGGGGTCGGGGCCGCGCCCATGTCGCGGACGGAAGCCTGGACGCCATCGACGAGGCGCTGATCGCGACCCCCATGGTGGCGGTGGACATCGTGCTCAACACGGCCGAGCCCGCCTACACGCTGCAGAAGGACGGCAGCACCCGGTACGACGGCCCCTCGGACGAGGTCGGCGCCCTGGTCGACCAGTTGCTGGCCGAGCCTTTTGCGCGCGGCATCCAGGGCCTGGGCCGGCGCACGGGCGCGTCGCCCACGCCCGTCGTCAGCGCGCGGGTCGACCGCGAAGCCTTCTACGGCCTGCGCGACAGCGTCCACGTGCGCGCCATGCGGCTGCAGGGCTTTGCCGACCCACGCCCGGCGAACTGGCCCCAGGAGGCGCTTCAATTCGCAGACCAGCACGGCAGGGCCGAGATATCCATCCTGCTGCGCGGTGGTGCGCCGTACGCCACCGATGCCGCCTTCATGCCGGCAAAAGCGCATCGGCACCAGATGGACGCCCACACCCGGGCCCTGGCGGACATCCTGCAAGCCGCCGGCATGCAGATGCCCGCGAATGTCGACGAGACGGAAGCCCGCCTGGGCATGGTGACGGTGTTTGCATCGCCCAGCCAGATGAAGGCACTGTTCTCCCAGAGGGACCCGCGCATCCTCAGCATCGACCTGAACAAGGCGGTGGCGCGCATCCCCTGAAACCGCTCACCCGCGGCCTGCTGGAACCAGGGGGCCTGGCGGCGCTGGTGTTCAGGGCCTCTCGTGCAGGAACCAGGTGCCATGCCCCACCAGCCCCAGCGCATGGTGGCGCAGCGCGATGCCGGGCAGGGCCAGGGTGCAGGGCGCGGCCAGGTCGTGCTCGCGTGCCAGCGCCAGGGCGGTGTCGAAGTCCTCGGGTGGCTGGCGCACCGCGAATTCGAGCATGGTGCCGTAGTGGGCCCACAGCTCGGCGCCATGCTGCTCGCGCCAGCGGCGCAGCAGCGCGATGAAGCCGTCGGCGGGGCCGCGCTCCATGCCGTACCAGTGCAGGTAGGCCAGCGCTTCTTCGCTGTGGGGCGTGGGCAGCAGCACCAGCCAGGCGTTGTCGGGGTCGAAGCGCTCCTGCCTGCCGCGTTCGGGGTCGGCGGCGCCATGGGATGCTTCGAGCGCGGCCAGCCAGCGCTCGAAGCGCAGGCGGTCGCCCGCACAGTCGGCCCAGGCGGCGTCGAAGGCGGCCGCATCGGCAGGGACATCGGCCGCTGCCAGCTCACTGCGCCAGGCCTCCAACTGGTCTTCCTCATCCAGGGGGTACGAGCCCTCCACTAATTCGGTCAGCAGGTCTTCGGGATCGAAGCCGCGTGCGGTCGAGACAAAGGACCGGGGCGACACATCGTCGCGCGCCGCACCCTGCTCGTAGGGGAAGCGCATGAACAGATCGTCGGCCAGGGCCTCGGCGTCCGGTGCCTCGGTGCTCCCGGTCCAGGGGGTCGTCACCACGGGCCAGCGGCCACTGCCCTGCGCCACCAGCGCCCGCGCCGCCTGCCACAGCGCCTCGCGTTCCAGCACGGGCACCTGGGCCACCCAGGCGATCTCGCCGCTGGTCGCGCCCGCATGGCCTGGTACCGGCAGCGCCAGCCAGTCGAGTGCCGCCAGCGGCGTGCCCTGCAGGCGGGCCAACCAGGCATCGCGCGACTCCGTGGGGGTGCCCGCCACCAACGCGGGCGGTTCAGGCGCCGCCCCAGGTACAGGGACCGCACGGGTAGCCAGGGCCGCACGCCATGCGGCCACGGCCTGCCCATCGACGCCCACGGCCGGCGCCAGGCGGCCCGCGCACAGCAGCTGGCCCGTGGCAGGCACCACGGCCAGGTCGAGCAACCCTGTGGCAGCGGCCGGCGCATCGTGGGCCAGCCAGGCGGCGGCCACCTCGGTGGCGTCGCCCTCACGCCCCTGCCCTGCCAGCAGCAGCCAACTGGCCTGCCAGATGTTGTGCACCAGGTAGCCACCGGCAAAGCCCGTGGCGCGCAGGTAGCCGGCCATGGCGCGCGCAATGGCCAGGGTGTCCGTGGCCTCGGCCGCGGGCACAACATCGATCTGGCCGGCCGACTGCAGCTGCGCCAGCATGGCGGCCACCTCGTCCTCGGGCAGGCCCAGCGCGATCAGGTCGTCGGCCGTGGGCACGTCCGTGGCGTGCGATGCACCCCACTGCCGGGCGATGCGCGCCTTGAGCACCAGCTCCGCGTCCATGCAGAAGGTGCCAAAGGCCACATGCGGCCGCGGCTCACCGGCTGCGCCCTGGCGCTGCACCAGGGTGGCGAGGAAGTCGGGCGACCAGTTCTCGCCCGCCGGTGCCAGCTGCAGGCGGCCCGGCAAGGCCAGTGACTGCAGCAATTGCTCGGCCTGCTCGCCGGCCCAGTCGGCCAGTTGCGCGGTGTCCATAGCCTCCTGCTCGCCCACCGCAGGGCAAGCCTTGCCGGCCAGCAGGGCCACCAGGGGCAGCAGCCGCTGCACCTGCGTCACCAGCGCGCCATGCGCCGGCAGACGCCATGCGCCTTGCGGCTGCAGCAGCAGGCCCAGCGCAGCCAGGGCCTCGCTTGCGTGGCCGGCCACGGCGGCCAGCCGCGCGTTGGCCAGCAGTTCGTCCAGGGCGCTGTCCAGATGCCGGTCGTGCAGGTGCTGCGTGGTCAGTGTACTCAAGGGGCTTCCTCCTCCTGGCGCGGGAGTGTAAGACGCCAACCTGCGGCCAGGGACACCGGCCGACGGGCGAAAGGCCAGGGACGACCAACGGTGTGGCACTTGTCACAAGCTGTACACAAAGGCCGAAATCCATGCTGACACACCCTGGAGCAAAGATGCCCTGCACCACCTAAAATGCCCTGTTGCCCCCCATCCAGCCCGTGCGCGTCCTGCGCCCCTGGGGATGCGGTGGCCCAGACGCCCCCTACCGTCCGCATGGAACTGCCCAAACTCTCCCCCGGAAAACGCTTCACCCTGCCCCGCCCCGTGGGCAGCGCCGACTCGCTGCTGCTGGCCCGCCTGGCCGAGCGCGACAAGGCGGCAGGCCGCACCACCGCCATCGTCACGGCCGACGCCACCGATGCGCAGCGCCTCATCGAAGAAATGGCGTTTTTTGCGCCCACGCTGCGCTGCGCCCTGTTCCCGGACTGGGAGACGCTGCCCTACGACACCTTCTCGCCGCACCAGGATTTGATCAGCGAGCGCCTGGCCACGCTGTGGCGCATCAGCCAGAAGGACAAGGACACCGGGGCCGACGTGGTGCTGGTGCCCGCCACCACCGCGCTGTACCGGCTGGCACCGCCCTCCTTCCTGGCCGGCTACACCTTCCACTTCAAGGTCAAGCAAAAGCTCGACGAGGCCAAGTTCAAGGCCCAGCTCACGCTGGCCGGCTACAGCCATGTATCCCAGGTCGTGAGCCCCGGTGAGTACGCGGTGCGCGGCGGGCTGATCGACCTGTTCCCCATGGGCTCGCTGGTGCCGTTTCGGGTGGACCTGTTCGACAACGAGATCGACAGCATCCGCACCTTCGACCCCGACAGCCAGCGCAGCCTGTACCCCGTGCCCGAGGTGCGCCTCTTGCCCGGCCGCGAGTTCCCCATGGACGACGAGGCGCGCGCCAAGTTTCGCAGCCGCTGGCGCGAAATGCTCGAGGGCGACCCGACCAAGAGCCGCATCTACAAGGACATGGGCGCCGGCGTGGCCACGGCCGGCATCGAGTACTACCTGCCGCTGTTCTTCGATGAGACGGCCACCGTGTTCGACTACCTGGGCGGCGAAGCCACGGTGGTGCTGCACGGCGACCTGGAGCCCGCCTTCCAGCGCTTCTGGCAGGACACGAAAGACCGCTTTCGCCTGGTGCAGGGCGACCCCGAGCGCCCGACCTTGCCGCCCGAGGCGTTGTTCCTCTCGGCCGACCAGTTCTACACGCGCGCCAAGGAGCATGCGCAGCTGTCCATCCGCCCCGGCGTGGAGGACGTGGATGACAACCCGCACTTCCACAAGCTCGGCGACCTGTCGGTGGTGCGCGGTGCCGAGGACCCGCTGGCCCGCCTGCACGCCCACATCCGCAACACGCAGCACCGCGTGCTACTGCTGGCCGAAAGCGCGGGCCGGCGCGAGAGCCTGCTCGACTTTCTGCGCGCCAGCGGGGTGAACCCACCGGCCTTCGACTCGCTGGCCGAGTTCCAGGGCGATGCCACCGAGAAGGTGGGCATTGCGACTGCCGGCCTCACGGTAGGCTTCAGCTGGATCGAAGACGGCATCGACTTCGTGACCGAAACCGAGCTGTTTGCCGCCGGCCCCACCACGCGCCGGCGCAAGAAGCAGGAGCAGGTGAGCGACGTCGAGGCGCTCATCAAGGACCTGGCCGAGCTCAACGTGGGCGACCCCGTGGTGCACAGCGCGCACGGCATCGGCCGCTACCGCGGCCTGGTCAACATGGATGTGGGCAACAAGAACCCCGACGGCTCGCCCGCCATGCAGGAGTTTTTGCACCTGGAGTACGCCGACAAGGCCGTGCTCTACGTGCCCGTGAGCCAGCTGCAGCTGATCAGCCGCTACACCGGCGTGAGCGCCGACGAGGCGCCGCTGCACAAGCTCGGTAGCGGCCAGTGGGAAAAGGCCAAGCGCAAGGCCGCCGAGCAGGTGCGCGACAGCGCGGCCGAGCTGCTCAACATCTATGCCCGCCGCGCGGCGCGCGAGGGCCATGCCTTCCGCTATAGCGCGCAGGACTACGAGACCTTTGCCAACGACTTCGGCTTCGAGGAGACGGCCGACCAGAACGCCGCCATCCACGCGGTGATCCAGGACATGATCAGCCCGCGCCCCATGGACCGCCTGGTCTGCGGCGACGTGGGCTTCGGCAAGACCGAGGTGGCCCTGCGCGCGGCCTTCGTCGCCGTCACGGGGGGCAAGCAGGTGGCCTTCCTCGCGCCCACCACGCTGTTGGCCGAGCAGCACTACCAGACGCTGGTGGACCGCTTCGGCAAGTGGCCGGTGAAGGTGGCCGAGGTCTCGCGCTTTCGCTCGGGCAAGGAGATCACCTCGGCCATCAAGGGCATCGGCGACGGCACGGTGGACATCGTGGTCGGCACGCACAAGCTGCTTTCCGAATCCACCAAATTCCACAACCTGGGCCTGCTCATCATCGACGAGGAACACCGCTTTGGCGTGCGCCACAAGGAACAGATGAAGGCCTTGCGCGCCGAGGTGGACGTGCTCACCCTCACGGCCACGCCCATCCCGCGCACGCTGGGCATGGCGCTCGAAGGCCTGCGCGACCTGTCGGTCATCGCCACCGCGCCGCAACGGCGTCTGGCGATCAAGACCTTTGTGCGCAACGAGGGCACCGGCGTGATCCGCGAGGCGGTGCTGCGCGAATTGAAGCGCGGCGGGCAGGTGTACTTCCTGCACAACGAGGTGGAGACCATCGAGAACCGCCGCCAGAAGCTCGAGGAGATATTGCCCGAGGCCCGCATCGCTGTGGCCCACGGCCAGATGCCCGAGCGTGAGCTCGAGCGCGTGATGCGCGACTTCGTGGCCCAGCGCTACAACATCCTCTTGTGCTCGACCATCATCGAGACCGGCATCGACGTGCCCACGGCCAACACCATCATCATGAGCCGCGCCGACAAGTTCGGCCTGGCGCAGTTGCACCAGTTGCGCGGCCGCGTGGGCCGCAGCCACCACCAGGCGTATGCCTACCTCATGGTGCCCGACACCGAGGGCCTGACCAAGAACGCCGCCCAGCGCCTGGACGCCATCCAGCAGATGGAGGAACTGGGCAGTGGCTTCTACCTGGCCATGCACGACCTGGAGATCCGCGGCGCCGGCGAGGTGCTGGGCGAGAACCAGAGCGGCAACATGCTGGAGGTGGGCTTCCAGCTGTACAACGAGATGCTCAACGAAGCCGTCAAGGCGCTCAAGGCCGGCAAGGAGCCGGATTTGCTGAGCCCCTTGAGCGTGACCACCGACATCAACCTGCACGCCCCTGCCCTGCTGCCCGACGACTACTGCGGCGACGTGCACCTGCGCCTGTCGTTCTACAAGAAGCTGGCCACGGCCAAGAACCCCGACCAGATCGACGGCCTGCTCGAAGAGATCGTGGACCGCTTCGGCAAGCTGCCGCCGCAGGCCCAGACTCTGATCGACGTACACCGCCTGCGCGTGCTGAGCCAGCCCTACGGCGTGGTGAAGGTCGATGCCGCACCCGGCGTCATCCACATCACCTTCAAGCCCCAGCCGCCCATCGACCCGATGCGCATCATCGAGCTGATCCAGAAGAACAAGCACATCAAGCTGGCAGGCAACGAGAAGCTGCGCATCGAGCGCGAGCTCAAGGACCCCAAGGACCGCGCGCAGATGGTGCGGGACATCTTGCGGTCGCTGGGGCAGCCGCAGGCGGCAACCGCCTGAATTTGCGTGTGGCGGGCGCATCTGGCACGATCCCTGCAAAGGTGTTGTTGACATGACCAGCCCCTCCGCCCCGCGCCCACCCCAGCTCTCGCCCAAGCTCCCCCAGCTGGCGGCCCAGGGCTTTGCGCTGCGCCACAGCCGCCAGGCGCACTACGAGTTCGACTGGCATGTACACGACTGCGCCATGCTGCTGTGGCCGCGCAAGGGCGCGCTGCAGAGCGCCTGGCAGAGTGAAGGCGCCCCAGGCCATGCCGGTTTCGACCAGACTCGCCTGGCACGCAGCCAGGCCATCCTGCTGCCCGTGGCCACCGCCCACCGCACCCAGTCCGCCACGCACCAGCAGGAGCATGGCGAGCTGTACCTGGCGCCCGAGATCGCGCGCGCCTGCAGTACCGGGCGGGGCGCCATCCGGCTCGACGCGGCGGCGCTGTCCATGCTCGATGCACTGCTGGCCCCGGCGCTCGATGCGCGCGCGGCCGAGCCCCTGGTGCTGGCTGTGGTGCAGCAGATTGCCCGGGCGCGCCCGCTCGATGTGGCCCGGCCACACTCGCCCGCGCGGCAGATGCTGGCGCGCTTTGCCCAGGCGCTGGACTGGAACGAGCCCCTGCCGGGCATCGACGCCATCGCCTGCGAGCTGGGCACCTCCACCCGCCAGCTGCAGCGCGCCTGCCAAGACGAATTCGGCCAGAGCCCCGTGGCCCTGCGCCGGCAGATGCTGGCCGCGCATGCGCGCCGCCTGCTGGCCACCGGCCTGCCGCTGGCGCAGGTGAGCGGGCAGCTGGGGTTTGCGACCAGCGGGCACCTCACGCGCCTCTTGAAGTCGATGGCGCACTGAACTACCCCCCACCTACGGCGGCGCATGTCGCAAATGGGATCACAGCCTGTCGCATCCTGGTTTTCCAGACCAGCCGCCCTTTCCTAGCATGGGACCTTCTTCGTGATGGAGTTCCCCATGCCCGCCTCGCCCGCCGTTTCCCGCCCCCGCAGGCTCGCCCTGCTGGCCCTTGCCGGCACCTGCTGCGCCCCGCTGCTCGCGCAGACGGCCGCCCCCTGGCCCGCCAAGCCCATCACCCTGGTCGTGCCCTTCCCGGCCGGCGGCGGCACCGACCTGGTGGTGCGCGCGCTGCAGCCCCGGCTGCAAAAGGAGCTGGGCCAGCCCCTCGTCATCGACAACCGCGCAGGCGCCGGCGGCACCCTGGGTTCGGCCCTGGCGGCCCGCTCCACGCCAGACGGCTACACCGCCGGCGTGGCCACCACCAGCACCCATGCGGTCAGCGTGAGCGTGTACCCCAAGCTGCCGTTCGACCCGGCCAAGGACTTCGCGTATGCCGGCTTCATCGGCACATCGCCCTACGTGCTGGCCACCACGGGCGCCCTGGGCAAGCCCGACACCAAGGCCCTGCTCGCCGCGCTCAAGGCCAAACCCGAGGGCTTCAGCTTCGCATCGGTGGGCGCGGGCACGGTGTCGCACCTGCTGGGCGAGCAGTTCAAGGGCGTCGCCAAGGTGCCGCTGGTGCACATTCCCTACCGCGGCGCAGCCCCGGCCTACACCGACCTGATCTCGGGCCAGGTGCAGCTGATGTTCGACAACCCCGCCGGCCTGGTGCCCTACATCCGCGCGGGCCGCATCCACGCCGTGGCCACCACGGCGCCGAATGCGCTGCTGGCGGGCGTGCCCACCTTCCAGCAGCAGGGCATGGCGGGGTTCGATCAGTCGCTGTGGTACGGCATCGTGTTCCCTGCGCAGACACCCAAGGCGGTGGTGGAGCGCTTCAACCAGGCACTCAACACCGTGCTGTCCGACCGCGCCGTGGCCGCCGAGCTGGCCGCGCTGGGCGTGAACGCCGCACCGGGCACGCCCGATGCGCTGCAGGCGGCTGTGGTGCGCGACACGGCCTACTGGGGCCGCATCGCCAAAGCCGTAGGAGCGCGCGTTGATTGAGCACAACCACCCCTTTCCCGCCTCGCTGCCCGAACCCGGCCAGGTCGTTCTGATCCGCGTCTTCGTCAACGGCCCGGGCGGCGGCAACCCCGTGCCGTTGGTGGCCGATGCGCGCGGCATGGATTCCGCGCAGATGCAGGACATCGCCCGCACCCACGGGCACGAGTCGGCCTTCGTGCTGCCCGCCGATGGCCCCGGCGCCGACTGGCGCCTGCGCTTTTTTGTGCCGCACCATGAGATGGAGATGTGCGGCCACGCCACCGTGGGCAGCCTGTGGGCGCTGCGCCTCTGGGGCGTGTGGACCACGCCTACGGCGTGCGTGCAGACGATGAGCGGCCTGGTGGACGTGGAGTGGGACGCGGCACGCCAGCGCGTGTGGATATCGCAGCCCGCCGTGCGCGAAGAGGTGCTGGACGCCAGCGCGGCCGCCCTGGTGGCCCGCACGCTGCGCCTTCACGACGCCACGCCCCGGCCCACCACCAACGCCGCCACCAGCCGCGTGAAGACCCTGGTGCCCCTGCCCGATGCCGCCGCGCTGCAGGCCCTGGCGCCGGACTTCGCAATCATGGAGTCCACCTGCGACGCCATCGCCTCCACCGGCCTGTACCCCTATGCGCTGGCCACCAATGGGCAGGCAGCGGCAGAGCCCACCGTCTTCGCGCGCCAGTTCCCGCGCAAATCCGGCTACCCGGAAGATGCGGCCACCGGCATTGCAGCGGCGGCACTTTGGGGGCATCTGGCAGCCTCCGGCACCATCGCAACAGGCAGCGCAACCGCGCCCGTGGTCTGCACCGTGCGCCAGGGCGATGCCATGGGCAGCCCCTCGGCCATTGCAGTGCGGCCGCGCTTCGATGCAGAGGGCACCGTGGCCGGCTGCTGGCTCAGCGGCGAAGTGGTAGGGGGCGCGGCATGAACCACAACACGCACACCACTCCCGAGGAGCGCCTCGCCGCCGCCGGCCTGGTGCTGCCACCCGCACCCCAGCCACGCGGCAGCTACGCGCCCTGCCATGTGCACGAGGTGGCGGGCCAGCACTGGGTGGCCGTAAGTGGCCAGACCAGCCGCATCGACGGCCAGGCCCTGGCCGGCATCTGCGAATCGGATGCCGACCTGCAGCCCGCGCGCCGCGCGGCCACCGTGGCCATGCTCAACACCCTGGCCGCACTGCGCACCGCCTGCGGTGGCGAGCTGGCCCGCGTGCGGCATGTGGTGCGCCTGCGCGGCTTCGTGCGTTCGGCACCCGGCTTTGGCGCACACCCTCGGGTGCTCGACGCCGCGTCGGACGTGTTGGCCATCGCCTTCCCGCAGCACGCGCTGCCGGCACGCAGTGCCCTGGGCGTGGCCAGCCTGCCCGATGGGGTGTGGGTGGAGCTGGAAATCGATGCGGTGATCGATCCCACCTGAACACGCCTGGGCACGGGAAGGCAACCCCCTCTGACCACCGGTACTCCAGTCACAGGTCGTCTTCCTTTGCTCGCATCTTAAATTTTGGGAAAATGTAATTTTCTCTCATAGAAGGAATTTTTAAACTACACTCCGTGCATACCAACCACCCATCACGCACAGGAGATAGACACCATGAGCCGCGAACAAGTCCTCAACGACTACCAGGAGTACGAAGCCCAGGGCCGCATCTGGGGCCAGGTGCCGCCCGAGCGCATCAGCAAGATCAAGTTCCCGCGCGCCGATGCGGCCACGGTGCAGCGCTACCTGGCGCTGCCGGACATGACGACCACGGTGTCCGACCTGCTGGACAGCTACGGCATCCGCGGCGTGGTGGCGGGCTCGTTCATCAAGCCGCTGATCGAAGGCAAGCGCATCGTGGGCACAGCGGTCACGCTGCGCTCCATGCCCGAGCGCAAGACGCCCACGCAGGGCACCATCGACAAGGACCCGATCAAGATGTCCACGCGCGAGATCTACTACCTCTCGGAGCCGGGCGACATCCTGGTGGCCGACTTCGGCGGCAACCTCGATGTGTCCAACATGGGTGGACAGTCGGCGCTGGTGGGCAAGACCTGCGGCTTTGCGGGCGCCATCGTCAACGGTGCGGTGCGCGACGTGCCAGCCATCCGCGAGATCGGCTTTCCCGTGTGGTCGGCCGGCGTCACGCCGATCACGGGTAAATTCCGCATGGAAGCGACCGAGATCAACGGCCCCGTGCGCCTGCACGACATCGTGGTCTACCCGGGCGACCTGATCGTGGCGGACGATTCGGGCATCTGCGTGGTGCCGGCCGAGCGCATCACCAGCCTGATCGACGAAGCCGAGAGCATCGGCGGCGCCGAGGACCGCATGCGCGAGCTGATCGTGAGCAAGGCCCCGATCTCCGAGCTGCGCCCGCTGTTCCGCAAGCGCTACGACTGACGGCACCCCACCAGAAGGCCGAGCCATGAACAACAAGAGACGAGACATGATTTCCCGCCGGGCATCGCTGGCGGCGCTGACTGCAGTGGCGGCCGTGGCCGCGGCTGGGGCGCTGGCGCCCATCGCCGCCACGGCGCAGCCGGCCTACCCCACCACCGCCGTGCGCCTGGTCGTGCCCTTCGCCGCCGCAGGCGGCACCGATTCGGTGGCCCGCGTGGTGGTGCAGGTGATGGGCACGCGCCTGGGCCAGCCTGTGGTGGTGGACAACCGCCCCGGTGCGGGCGGCAGCATCGGCACGCTGGCGGTGACCCAGGCCACACCCGACGGCCACACCCTGCTCCTGGGCAGCAACGGCACCATGGTGCTCAACCCCCTGCTGTACCCCCAGCTCAAGTACCAGGTGGACCGGGACCTGTTGCCCGTGGCCGGCATCGCGGCCGTGCCCTTCCTGGTGGCGGCCAACCCGCAGTTCGGCGCCACCGACCTCAAGGGCCTGCTGGCGGCGGCGAAACAGAAGGATGTGACCTTCGCCTCGCCCGGCAACGGCACCACCAACCACCTGGCGGGTGTGCTGCTGGGCAGCATGGCCGGCGTGAACCTGACCCACGTACCCTACCGCGGCACCTCGCCCGCAACCAACGACGTGGTGGGCGGCGTGGTCAACTTCCTGTCGGGCGACTTCGGCACGCTGCTGCCCATGGTCAACGCGGGCAAGCTGCGCGCGCTGGCCGTCACGGGCACGCAGCGTGTCTCCATCCTGCCCAACGTGCCCACCGTGGCCGAGACACTGCCGGGCTTCGACGCCACGGGCTGGTTCGGCGTGTTCGCCCCTAAGGGCACGCCGCAGGCGGTGGTGGACAAGCTCTCGGCCGAGTTCCTGCAGACCCTGAAGGACCCGCGCGTGGCGCAGCGCCTGCAGGAGTTGGGCGGCATGCCCATGCCGCTCAACGCCACGCAGCTCAAGGCCCTGATCGGCACCGAGACCGCCAAGTGGCAAAAGGTGATCAAGGACAACAAGGTCACGGCCGACGCGCTGCAGTGACGGCCGGCCCATCCTCCTGAGCCCCGGCACCGGCCGACCATGCGTCGGCCGGTGCCGCTGTGTTTTTTTGCTGCAAAATCGACGGGACACACCTATGCCGACGCCACCCTCGATCCAGCCGCGCACCGCTGCGGCACGCACCACCCCCGCCAAGCACGCCACCAAGGCCGCGCAGGCCACCCCCACCGAGCTGCCGCCAGCGGCCATGGGGGCCGCCCCGGAGGGCGAGGCCGGCGGCGCCAGCACCAGCGCGCTGGCACGCCTACTGCAGATCCTGGACCTGTTCTCGCTCACACGCACCACCATCCGCGTGGAAGAGGTGGTGCAGGCCTTCGACATCGTGCAGTCCACCGCCTACCGCTACCTGCGCGAGCTGTGCGATGCGGGGCTGCTGGCCCAGCAGGGCAAGGGCGTGTATTCGCTGGGCCGGCGCATCGTGGAGCTGGAGCGGCTGCTGCAGCTGTCCGACCCGTTGCTGCTGGCCGGCAAGGGCGTGATGGACAGCCTGGTCGAGGAATCGCCCAACCGCTCCTTCCTGCTATGCGCCTACTACCGCGACGGCGCCCTGTGCGTCTACAAGGTGGGGCCCGATGAGATACGCCACGCCGGCACGGCCATGAAGATCCAGCGCGGGCGCGGCACACGGCTGCCGCTGTTCGTGGGCGCGGGCTCGCACGTGATCCTGGCGCACCTGCCGCCGCACCAGCTCAAGTCACTGTATCTGCTGCAGGCTCGCGAGATCGCCGAGGCAGGCCTGGGCCAGTCGTGGATGGAGTTTCGCGACCAGCTCTCGCAGATCCGCAAGCGCGGCTTTGCAGAAACCTTCGGCAAGGTGAACCCCGGCATGCACAGCATCGCCGTGCCCGTGCTGCGCGACGATGGCAAGGTCATCGGCAGCGTACTCGCCCTGGGCTCGGCCGCACCTGCCAAGGCCGAGGAGGCGCGCCAGCTGGTGCCCCTGCTGCAGACCAAGGCCGAGGCCATCCAGCAGGCCCTGCCCGCCATCGACACCAACGGCAAGGACTGAGGCCGCGGCGCTTGCCGCCCCTCCCATCGCGCGGCAGCCCGCGCGCATTCATGCATTGACGCCCCCCGGGCCGACCCCTTTGCGCCCTGCGCCGGGGCGGCCTGCGCGCGCCGCTTTCCCTCCGAGGCCGCGGCCACCACGCCATGGCCGATCCGTATCCCGCGCCCCTTCCCCACCTCCATCGCGCCTGCCACCGCACGGCCTGGCGCGCCCCTCTTCGGGTATATACCTAGATCAAATAAATAATTAATTCTCGTATTTGGAGAAAACATGTTTTATTCTTTAGAGAGAATAATTTTGTTCTTTGTAGCGTGCGCTAGCGCCCCGGTCGGGGCCTGCGCGCTCCCCACCCAAGGCCATTCCCATGAAACGAGACACCCTCCTCCTGCTTGCCTGCGCAAGCCTTTGCGGCGCCGCGTCCGCGCAATCCTCGGTCACCATCTTCGGCATCGCGGACGTGATGCTCACGCGCGGCAACGGCTCGCTGGCGGGCAAGACGGCGCTGGCCTCGGGCGGGCTGCAGAGCTCGCGCGTGGGCTTTCGCGGGGTGGAGGATCTGGGCGGCGGCCTCAAGGCCAGCTTCCACCTGGAGGCGCAGTTCTTCCTCGACACGGGCGAGGGCCAGGCCACCAACACCAACAACCAGACCAGCGGCACCACCACTGCGCCAGCCGGCTCGCAGGGCCTGACCTTCGCGCGCCGCTCCACCGTGAGCCTGGAAGGGCCCTGGGGCGAGCTGCGCGCGGGGCGTGATTTTTCATCGCAGTACCGCAACCGGCTGGAGTTGGACCCGTACGCCAGCGCCGGTGTGGGCACCATCCAGCCCTTCATCGGCTCTCTCGGTGGGCCGGTGTCCACCCGGGCCTCGAACATGCTGGGCTACTACCTGCCGCGCGACCTGGGCGGCCTGTACGGCCAGTTCCAGGCCTACCTGGGCGAGAACGCCAGCAACCAGCCGGCCGACGACGGCACCGGCGTGAACATGCGCCTGGGCTACCAGTGGGGGCCACTCAACGTGTCGGCATCGGCCGCGCGCACCGAGTACGTGCAGGCCGCAGCCACCGGCGACATCCTCACCCAGAACCTGGGCGTCCACTACCAGCTCGGCCCCATGAAGCTGCTGACCGGCGTGTTCCGCGACGTGGTGTACCGCACCAACCAGCCCCTGCGCGGCAAGGGCTGGACGGCCGGCGGCATCTGGGCCGTGGGCGTGGGCGAGGTGAAGTTCGCGCTTTCGGAGTACGGCACCGACGCTCCGGGCCATCCCGAGGCACGCAAGCTCTCGCTGGGCTACGTGCATAACCTGTCCAAGCGCACAGCGCTGTACACCACCTGGGCGCGCGTCTCCAACTCGGGCGGTGCCAGCTTCTCGCTCAACGGCGCAGCCACCGGGCCGAATCGAAGCTCCACGGGGATGGACGTGGGCATCCGGCACCTGTTCTGAGCCACCGGCCGAGGCCCCTCCTCTGGTACAGGACTTGCATAACCTTTGCACTTGCGGCATACCTGCCGATGCCAGTCCATTCCAGTCCGGAGGAGTTCCCCATGCAACGCCGACACTTGATTGCCACCCTCGCCAGCGCCCTGGTTGCGCCAGCCGCCGCCCTCGCGCAAGGCGCTGCGCCCTACCCCGACCGCCCCGTCAAGGTCATCGTGGCCCTGCCCGCCGGCGGCAGCGCCGACATGATCGCGCGCGTGGTCACCCAGAAGATGGCGGCCGAGCTGGGCCAGCCCTTCGTGGTGGACAACAAGGCGGGCGCCTCCGGTCAGATCGGCACGCCGCTGGTATCGCGCGCCGCGCCCGACGGCTACACGCTGATGGTCTCGCCCGCGTCGTTCCTCACCACCAACAAGAGCATCTTCAAGACCCTGCCCTACGATCCCGAGGCGGACTTCGTGCCCGTCACCAAGTTCGTCAACCAGCCCATGGTGCTGGTGGTCAAGGACAAGCAGAAATTCCCCACCGTGGCCGCCGTGCTGGCCGCCGCCAAGGCCGCGCCGGGCAAGCTGACGTACGCCTCATCCGGTGACGGCAGCCCGCAGCACCTGGCGGGGCTGATGTTCACCACCCGCACGAAAACCGACCTGCTGCACGTGCCCTACAAAGGTGGCGCCCCCGCCATCAACGACGCTCTGGCCGGCACCGTGGACATGCTCTTCGCCGTGTTGCCCGAAGCCCTGCCCCACATCCAGTCGGGCAAGCTGCATGCCCTGGGGCTGATGGCTGCGCAGCGCACGACCACCCTGCCGCAAACCCCCACCATGGTCGAAGCCGGCGCGCCCGAGATGAACCTCTCCGCCTGGGTGGGGCTGCTGGCCCCGGCCAAGACACCCCAGCCCGTCATCGACCGGCTGCAGCGCGCCGCGCACGCCGCCCTGGCCGATGCCGACATCAAGGCCAAGCTGGCCGCCAGCGGCATGGAGGTGGCGCCCGGCACCAGCCAGCAGCTCAAGGACTCGATCACGCAGGAGATCAAGATCCATGCGGAACTGGTGAAGGCGGCGGGGCTGGTGCCGCAGTAGGGCCTTGGCATTGGCGGCTGCGTACATGCACCCGCAACGATAGCCGCGCGTCTTCCTTAGGCGCATGGCAGCGCCACGCTCAAGCAGCTGAGGAGATCTCACGCCCCTGAATCAGCCCGGCAAGCATGCCGATCGCAATGGATGCGATCCAGACATAGTAGCCAGGGAGAATCTCGTAGGAATACATTCCTGCGCTTCCCCCGGCCAATTGCTGACCGCTGCGCATGAACACGCAGGCGAAGAGCAGCGCAGCCATTGCCAAGCTCGCAGCGAGAATCCCACGCTGTTTCCCCAAGCTGATCCAGGCAAAGACAAGCAGTGGATTCGCTAGCCAGGAGATGTGACCCGCGACTCCAAATACCAACGCGTAGAAGCCCGATGTGGATGGGGGATCTTGCTGCTGGGCAAGGTGACGGAAAGCGGGCAGAAACAGGCTCACCGTGTACAGAGCGACGCTCGCAGCCATTGCGCCAACGGCAATTTGGCGACGTGAAAATTGAGTCACTGAACAAATCTCCGTACTTTTGACCATCCAATCGGCTTGCTGAAGGATCCACCGACACTGCTCAATGCCCCCCGAACCGCCCCACCTGCCGCAGCCCGCCGGCCAGGCTCCAGAGCGTGATGCACCAGCCATCGCAGCCCTCGCTGACCACCAGCCCCGGAAGGTCTGTTGCTCCATCGAGGTCGACAAAACTGGCCACCTTGGCGGGCACCTCGCCCTGGTAGGCGTAGCCGCTGCGGTCTTTCGTGAACACGTGGTGCCTGCGCGCGCGGTACTCGGCGGCGCTGTCCTGTACCAGCTCGCCGGGGACCACAATGGCCAGGCCCTGGCCGCCGGGCTTGTGTACCACCGTTGCGGCGGCCAGCTTCGACTGCTTCCTCACTGCCGCCCACTTGCGTGCGTCCGACTGCAGCAGGCCCTGGAGGGCCTGCACCTCGGGCGCGGTGATGCGGCGGGTGACCCACCGGGTCGTTTGCGGGGGCTGGGTGGAGAACAGCCGGTACTGCCGGGTGTCGGACCGGGAAGGTCCGCCCTGCACCGTGGCCCGGACCTCTTCCCACGGCTCGCCACCCGACGGGCCTTTGGGCACCTCGATCCGGCAGGGGTACTTCTCGCCGGTCTGCAGGGCGAACACCGGCCGGCCGGCGTTGCAGTGCCGCGCCAGCGCGCGCAGGTGGGCGGCATCGTCGGCACGGACCACGACAGCGCCCAGGTCGGGCGACAGCCAGGCAAAGAACAGGCCTGGGCGGTTGATGTGGCTTTCGCTCTCCTCCCCGGCGGCCGCGGGGCCCACCACGGCCAGGCCCAGAAGCAGCGCGGCCATTCGCTGACGCAACACCATGAAGAAACTCCCGACGGCAATGGACTTGGCATTCTGCATGCAAGCATGCCTGCCAGGCTTGGGCGAGCCCGTCAGCGCGGCGGGGCGGTCATTGCTGGCGCAGCAATCGGGAGTAGCGCCACAGCCCCCAGACCACGCCCACGGCCAGTCCAATGGCCACGCTCCAGCCCACCGGCACCCCAAAAACGAAGGCCAGCAGCAGCATCAACCCGGCGCTGACCAGCGAGATCAGCACCAGCGTGACGAAATCGAAGTGGGCCACGGCCAGCGTGTCCTCGGCAACGCTGCGCTCGCGGCCGCCGCGCTTGCTGCGCTGCGACCGGAACAACAGCACATCGACCACGAACTCGAAGAAGCCGACGACGATATCGACCAGGAAACTGAACATCGAAACGCTCCATTCGCGGTGGCACCGGGCCATCACCGCGCTCGCGGCGGCACAGCCCGGCCGGGGTGAACAGGCGGCGGGTTGCCGCGCCTGCTTGCAAGGCTGCCATCGTAGCGCCGGGCGCCGCGCCCTCGGCCGCCGAAAAAGGCCCTACACCTGATCGGTGAATCAGGGCGCCTGCACCTTGAGCGCGGCCACCACGGCGTCGAAGAACACGGTGGGGTTCACCGCGCCGCCACCACTGGGCTGCGGCTGTGCGCCCAGCACCATGGTGGACGCTTGCGTAAAACCACTGGCGGGATTGCCCCTGGCCAGTCCGGCAAAATCCGGCCCATGATCGCCCACGGCGCGGGCCACTTTCCCGGCTCCCTGGCCCCCTGCGATGGCTTTGGCTTGTTTGCATGAACCTCATCACCCTCTCCGAACTCAGCCCTGACAGCGTGGGCACGATCTGGCGCCTGGCCACCGAGCCCGACACAGAACTGCGGGGCCATGTCGCCTGGTCCTTCGAAGGCAACGGCATCCGCACGCGCACGACCTTCATCCAGGCCTTTCGCGACCTGGGCCTGGCGTTCACCGAGTTGCCCAACCTGCTCAAGACCGTAGAGCGCGCGTGCGACCTGGCCGGCTACCTCGACCCCTTCTACGACCTGTACGTGGTGCGCGAGTCCAACCACCAGCGGCTCGCAGAGTTCGCGGCTGCGTCGCAACGGCCCGTGATCAACGCCATGTCGGGCGCAGGCCATCCGTGCGAGGTGCTGACCGATGCGTACTACATCGACAGCACGCTCATGCCCATCCGCAAGGCGCGCATCTGCCTGTGGGGCCCCACCACCAACGTGCTGCGGTCCTGGCACCAGTTGGCCCAGGTGCTGGGGCTGCCGTGGCTGCACCATGTGTGCGACGCGCGCCTGCACGATCCCGCGCTGCCCGGCGTGTACTTTGCACCGGAGCCCCCCGGCCCCATGGACATCGTCATCACCGATGGGTGGCCGAGCGACGCCCAGGCACCGGGCAGGCCGCTCACGCTGGCCGACCTGGAGCGCATGGGCCACCCGGTGCTGCTGCCGACGCCGCCGTTTTCCATCGGTCGCGAACTGGCGTTCGACCCCGTGCGCTACCCGCGCTTTGCGGGCTACGGGCAAAAGCAGTTGCTGCTGCCGGTGCAGAAGGCGATCATCCGGCACCTGCTCGACGCCTGAGGGCCGCTGCCGAGGCCAGGCCGCCGCCTACTTCCCCGGCGCGGCAGCGATGACACGGGCGGCAAGCTCCACGAACTGCCCCAGGTCCACCGCATTGCGCTTGAACCAGAGCCGGCTGTTGTCGACCCGGTGCACGAGCACGATGTCCCGCGCCCGGTCGATCAGCATGAACTGGCCGCCGCTCCCGTCCGCCAGCACCAGCTGATTGCCGGGGAGGCGCCACGACGGAAATGCCACGAACGGCAGCCACCACATGTAGCCATAGCCGTTGCCGCCCCTGGCGGCGCTGTACGAGGTGGTGCTCTCGCGCAGCCAGGCGGACGGCACCACCTGGCGCCCTTTCCACTGGCCGTCGCGGCTTACCAGCAGGCCGATGCGCGCCAGGTCGCGCGCGGACAGGTACATCAGGTAGGCGGGGTGCTCCGAGCTGCGCTCGTACTCGAACTTCGTGTCCTGCGGGTAGCGGAAGTCCTCAAACTGCAAAGGCTCCGCCAGCTCGGTCTTGAGCGCCTCGAACACGTTCTTGCCCGTGCGGCGCTGGAAGATGGTGGCCAGCGCGTTGAAGTCCCAGTTGTTGTAGTACCAGTAGGTGCCGGGCGCATGGCTGCCGCGTTCGGGCCGCTGCTTCTTGGCCGAGGCCGTCTCGTAGGCGGCCTCGTGGTAGACCCCGGAACGCGACTGCAGCAGTTGCCGCACGGTGGCGGTCTGCTCCACGTCGGACAGCCCGCCCTTGTCCGTGATACCCAGGGACGCCAGGCTCTGGTCCAGGTCGATGGCGCCCGGGCCGACGTGCATGCCGTACAGGACACTGAGCACACTCTTGCGCACCGACGCGAGGTTCATCGGCCGGCGGATGTCGCCATAGGCATGCACCAGCACGCCGCGGTGCACCACGAGGTAGGCGTCCGAGCGCATCGCGTCGGCATAGTCGTCGGCCTGCTGGAGCTTGTCTGCCGACCACCCGCTCGGCTGCCCGCTGGTGGCCGGCGTGGCCCAGGCCGCACCAGGGAAGACGCCTTGCGCCCCGGCCGGCTGCGATGCCACTGCCGCGGCCGCAACCGGGGTGTCGGCCTGAACGGGTGCCCCGCCCATGGCGAGGGCGGCCAGGGCAGCGATGGCAGTGGTGCGCAGTCTGTTCAACATGGCAATGGCTCGGTTGCCGCCCTTCGCCGCTGCGGGGGCCAGCGCGGCAGAAGTTCGGTGGTGGGTTTCGGCCCATTCTGCCGCAGCTGCCAGCATGGGCGTTGCGCCTGCGCAGACGCGCCGCCATCGGCGAGAATTGGAAGCTCCGTTGCCAGCCCTCTCGCCCTCTCCCTTTCTGTTTTCCGATTGGTTCCAAGACCCGTGCGTCCATCCAAATGAAGGGTTTCATCCTCACGCGCAACTGGCGGGACACACCGGCGGGCACCGAAATCGAATACTGGCTGGCGACGGACGCCGGGCCGCTGAAGGTGCTGCTGACCGGCCAGACCTCGGTGGCCTTTGTCGAGGCGCGGCACAAGGGCACGGTGGATGCGCAGCTCATGGCCCTGCCTGACGTGGAGCTGCGCGCGCTGGAACTCAAGAGCTTTCAACAAGAGCCCGTGATCGGGGTCTATGCCAGGCACTTTCGCCAGCTGGGGCGCCTGGCAAGGTCGCTGCAGCAATTGGGCATCTCCCTGCTTGAAGCCGATGTACGCCCGCACGAGCGCTACCTGATGGAGCGCTTCATCACCGCCGGCGTGCTGGTGGAGGGCGGGCGCAACCAGAACGGCGCCCGCGTGGACTGCAGGCTGGCGCCTGCGCCCGACTACCGGCCGGCGTTGAAGGTCGTGTCGCTGGACATCGAGACCAGCCAGTACCAGGCGCTGTACTCCATTGCGCTCGACGGCATGGCCGAGCGCGTGGTGTACATGCTTGGCGAGCCTCCTTCCGAGCCAGCAGAACCCGCGGGCTTTGCGCTCATCTATTGCCCTACGCGCCAAGCCATGATCGAGCAGCTCAACGATTGGTTTGAGCGCAACGACCCGGACGTGCTCATCGGCTGGAACGTGATCCAGTTCGACCTGCACGTGCTGCAAAAGACCGCCGATGAATGCGCCACGCCGCTGCTGCTGGGCCGCGAGCGCCGGCCCATCGCCTGGCGCACGCACCCGGGCAAGCAGGGCTACCTCTTCGCGCCCATGCCCGGCCGCGTGGTCATCGACGGCATCGAGGCGCTGCGTGCCGCGGTGTGGAGCTTTGCTTCGTTCAGCCTGGAGAACGTGTCGCAGCAACTGCTCGGCGAGGGCAAGGAGATCGGCGACGAGTACGACAAGATGGCCGAGATCGAGCGGCGCTACCAGGAGGACAAGCCCGCGCTGGCCACCTACAACATCCGCGATTGCGAACTGGTGCTGCGCATCTTCGAGAAAACCAGGCTGCTGCAGTTTGCGATGGAACGCGCCCACACCACCGGCCTGCAGATGGACCACTTCGGCGGCTCCATCGCCGCGTTCAGCCACCACTATCTGCCGCGCATGCACCGCCTGGGCTACGTGGCGCCCAATGTGGGCGAGATAGAGGGCCAGTCCTCGCCCGGCGGCTACGTGATGGATTCGAAGCCCGGCTTCTACGACTCGGTGGTGGTGCTGGACTACAAGAGCCTGTACCCCTCGATCATCCGCACCTTCCTGGTCGACCCGGTGGGGTACGTGGAAGGCATGCACGCCAGCGATGCGGCGCCGCTCATCCAGGGCCCGCTGGGCACGCGCTTCTCGCGCGACAGGCACTGCCTGCCAGAGATCGTCACCACCCTCTGGCGCGCACGCGACGAGGCCAAGCGCGCGAAGAACGAGCCCCTGTCGCAGGCGCTCAAGCTGGTGATGAACTCCTTCGCCGGGGTGCTCGGGGCGTCGGAATGCCGCTTCTTCAACCCGCAGGTGATTTCGGCGATCACCCTGCGCGGCCATGAGATGGTCAAGCTCACCCGCGAGTTCGTTGAAAAGCGCGGCTACCAGGCGATCTACGGCGATACCGACTCCATTTTCATCTGGCTTGGGCGCACCCACACCAACGCAGAGGCGCATGCCGTGGCGGCGGACCTGGTCAGGGACATCAACGCCTGGTGGACACGCAGGCTGCGCGACGAACAGAACCTGGAGAACCACCTCGAAATCGAATTCGACACGCACTACAAGAAGTTCTTCATGCCCACCATCCGCGGCTCGGACGTGGGCAGCAAGAAGCGCTACGCCGGCCTGAGCGTGGACACCGAGGGCAAGGAGGAGATGGTCTACCGGGGTCTGGAGATGGCCCGCAGCGACTGGACGCCCCTGGCCCGGCAGTTTCAGGAGGGGCTGCTCTCGCGCGTGTTCCAGGGCGCGCCCTACCGCGAGTTCGTGGCCGACTACGCGCAGGCCACGCTGGCCGGCGACAAGGACGACCTGCTCGTCTACCGCAAGCGCCTGCGCCACCGCCTGGATGCCTACGTGGCCAACGTGCCGCCGCAGGTGCGCGCGGCGCGCATGGCCGACGAGTACAACGCCCGCATGGGCCGGCCCCAGCAGTACCAGAGCGGCGGCTGGATCCGCTACGTCATGACCCGCAATGGGCCGGAACCGCTGGAAGCGCGCCATTCGCCCATCGACTACGGGCACTACCTCACCAAGCAACTGCAGCCGATTGCCGACGCCATTCTGCAGCCGCTGGGCGAGAGCTTTGCCACGTTGACCTCGGCCCAGCAGGACCTTTTTTAGCCGGCGCTACTTGGGTACCACCGCCTGCAGGTAACCGTCCACCACGCTGCGCCACAAGATGGGCTGGGCATGGATGCCGTGCCCGCTGGCGCCGTACAGAGCATCGAAGGCCACAAAGCTGCCCTTGCCGCCTTCGGCCATGAACGCGTCGAAGTTCTTGCGGCTGTGGCGCAGCGCATAGAACGGGTCCTGGTCCCCATACAGCCAGAGCATGGGGCCTGGGAACGCCGCGCCGCGGCGGAACGCAACCGGGTTGATGGCGTCGGCATGCGTGCAACGATCCCCCACCCAGCCGCCCACGAAGTTCAGAACGCCCAGGAAGGGTGCCGCCGGGCGCGTGCCCGCATAGGCGACCGAGAGAACACCCCCGCGCGAGACGCCACCGATCAGCAGGCGCCGCAGGTCCACGTCGCTGCGCGTGCGCAGGTGCGCCAGCACGGCATCGAGGTCGGCCATGGCGCGCTCCAGGCCGGGCAGCGAGCGCTCGGGCCTGCAGGCGTAGCGCGAGCGGTCGGGCTCGAAGCCTTCGTCATAGAGCCCGTCGGACTTGCCGCGCCCGCGCCGCTGCGGAAACACCACCTGCCAGCCCTTGTCCGCAAAGTAGGCCCCCACCTCGGGGCTGGCCCAGGTGTAGGTGAACCATTCGGGCTTGTCCCCGTTGCCTGTGGAGCCGTGGTTGAACACCAGGGTGGGAAACGGCCCCGGGCCGGGCGGCCGGTAGACCACCATTTCCAGCGTCTGTGCGCGCCCGTTGTCGGACCAGGGCGTGGGCACGCGCTCGACGCTGCGCGCATAGGCCAAGGGCTTCTGGGTCAGCACACCGTAGCTGAGCAGTTGCGTCACGTTTTTCCACAGCGACATCTCCACGTCGCCGTCTTCGCGCAAGCGAAGCACCAGCGTGGCACCGGTGCGCAGGGGCATGTGCAGTTCGTTGTCGATGAACTTCGCTTCGCCCCGCTCGGTGACGCGCTGCGTGGCGCTGGCACCGGCGTACACCACGGTGGCGGCATCGGCCGACAGCTTCTCCACCGCCACCTTCACATCGCACTGCGCAAAGCGGCAGGCACTGCCGCGCCAGACTCCGCTCCATCGCAGCAGCCTGCGACCACCTTCCAGCGCAGCGTCAGGCGCCACCACGGCCACATCGGGGGGCAGCTCTGCGCTGGCGCTGGTTTCGGCGGGCACCGGGCGCATCTGCGCCGCCTCGAGGGGCAGTGCGGTTTGCGCAGCGGCAGCACCCGCAAGCAAGCCCAGCAGCACCGCTGCTGCTGCCAGGGCAGCGTTCCGTCCCGCCGCTCTAAAAAATCGACCATGCATTCTTCTGGCTCCTCAAGGACTCACAGGGTACCGGCTTACGACGGCACCCCGCACAGTGCCGCACGGGCCCCACGGGGACCAAGCCACGCAGGGGCCTCGTGTCATCCCGCGCGGTCGCCCCATCGGCGGGCAAGCTGCGCGCGCCACACCCATTCGCAGGCAGCCAGGCCACCCACAAACAGCGCCTCCCCCACCAGGTGGGCCATACCGAAACCGGTGGCGCTGTCGGCAAAGCGGACCGCCATGCCCACGCAGGCCAGCGCCCACGCGCCATTGGCCACCACCAGCACGGCGATGAGCGCCTGCGGCCTGCGGCGGCGCAGCGCCAGCGAGAAGGAGTAGCCGCCATACAGCAGGTTGGTGGCGCCGATGAACTGCAACAGCCCAGGCGGCAAGCCGTGCAAAGGAGCCAGCCAGGGCACCAGCAGCAGCACCGCGCTGCCAGCCAGCGCGGCGGCCATGCAGTCGATCCACAGCAGGTTCTTCACGGCCCCCATCGGCACCATCTGCGCCCAATCACGCCCGCTTCCACGCCGCATGGAACCCGAACGGCACCACCTGCGGCAAATGCAGCGTGGCCAGGCAGCGCATGCTGGCCGGGTCGATCACACCGATCACTGTGCCCTCGTCGCCCTCGGCCAGCGTGGGCACCAGCAGCACGCCATCGTCCTCGGCGGTGGAGCCGGGGCGCTCCACGAACAGGGGCTCCAGCTGCACGGCATGCTCGCGCTGCCAGGTGCCGGCGATGCGGCCGCCATCCAGGTCCAGCTTCACCGTGCGGTCGAACATGGGGGCCTTGCCTTCGGGGTCAAAGCCCGCAAACCAGGCATGGCGCGATTGCTGGCGGCCCCAGTAAGCGCCATGCACGGCGGGCAGCTCCACGCTGGCGCCTTCGACCAGCGGCCGGGGCTGCGCGTCGCTGCGGCCGGGCTCCAGCCGGTAGCGCTGCACACGGTGCTGCACGCCCACCGGCTGGCCGGCGCGCAGCCGGTCCAGGCGCAGCGCGCTGAAGATCTCGGGGCCATCGGTGGTACACAGGTCGAGCACCAGGGTGGCGGGCGTGCGCCCGTCCTGGCTGGGCTCGTCCCACGCCTGCACGGCATGGAAGCTGGCCATGGCCGGCACCGCCCAGCTGCGCACACTGCCATCGATGAGCGAGACGGCATCGATGCGCGAGCCCGTGGCCGCATTCCACTTGAAGCTGTCGATGAAGCCCTTGCCCGCCAGCGCCAGCTTGATGGCATTGACCCGCATGGCCGGCTGCCACACGATGGCGTGCGTGGGCGTCATCGCAAAGGCGTGCAGGTAACCGGCCTGCCGCACGGACCAGCGCCCCACCACCTCGCGCCGCCGGCTGCCCTGGACGATCTTGAACAGCTTGTAGGTGCATTTGGGGCCCATCTCCACGCCCACGTTCCAGTAGGTGCCCTGCGCGTCCGTGATGCCATGGGCCGACATCACGTGGACCACCTCGGCATCGTCATACACGATGCGCCCGGTGGTGGCCAGCGTGTCGGGGTCGAAGCTGGTGAGCAGCGGCGTCTCGGTCTGCGCCACCCACTGCGAGCCAATGCGCGCCATCACCACTGCCCCGTTGTCCGTCACGATGGGGTGGCGCAGGTTGCGCAGGCGCGAGAACAGCCCCGCCGGGTCGGCCGTGCCAAAGGCACTGCGCGCCGGCTTGCGCGCCGCCAGGCTCTCGCGCAGGTCATCGGTCTGCAGGTAGCGGCTGCGGTAGGTGGCGCTGGCGCCCCCCACGTCGCCCGGCGCCAGCCGCACCCGGTGCAGCATGGCCAGGCCATCGAACCAGTGCTCGTAACTGCCATGCGGCAGGTCCCACAACGCCGGGCCATTGAGCAGCAGGCTGCCGCCGATGAGCCACGGGGGGATCTGGCCGCGGATTTCGACCGGCGTGTCGGGGAGTTCGCGGGCGGTGGATTGGAGGCCGCGCAGGCGGCCCACCAGGGTGGATGGCGCTGGTGCTGCGGACTGGGTGGCGAGGGTCATGGGCTGTTGGTTGGACTGATTTTTTGGCATCTCAGTACGCATGTGCGTCCATCATGGCCCAGGCTGGGCAAGGGCAGCAGGGAAAATTGACACGGGCTGGTTCGGCGCGAGCCGGACCTGGGCGGCCAGCAAGGGCTCAACCAAAGCGCCCCACAAACCACTGAACGCAAGGATGTTGTGGCCGTCCTGCCCTGCCTGCGTTGGGAGTGCGTGGAAGCTCCCTCGTCCTCCGGCAGCCACGAAAGCGTCGAAATTCCTGTGGCTATGGGCCAGGCTATAGAACGGGTCGTGGTCCGCGTACAGCCAAAGTGTGGGCCCGGCGAAGCCAGCGCCTCTCGTGGCAAGCCCGCCATTGATCTCGTCGGCCGTCGCCTGCTCATCCACCCAGCCACCGACAAAATTGAGGACGCCTTGGAACAGCCCCGGCCGGCCCCCCGCAGCAGCCAGCGCCAGAAAGCCGCCACGGGAGTGTCCGCCGATCAGCAGGCGATCACGGTCCACATCGGGCCGCTCCAGCAGGTGCGCCACGGCGCACTCCACGTCGTACAGGGCATGCTCGAAGCCTGCCAGCGCGCATTCGGGCCGATGGGAATACCCCGACCCATCGGGCTCCAGGCCCTCGGCATACACGCCGTCGGACTTGCCGCGCCCCCGGCGCTGCGGAAATACGACCATCCAGCCCAGGTCAGTGAAAAACCTGGCCAGGGCCGGGCTGGTCACGGTGGTGGTGAACGAGGCAGGGTCATCGCCCATGCCAGTAGAGCCGTGGTTGAAGATCAGTGTGGGGAAAGGCCCCGGGCCCAAGGGCTTGTATGTCACCATCTCCAAAAGGATGGGCCGCCCGTCCTGGTCCAGCGCCCCCGTGGGCAGATACTCGCTCACCCGACGTCCGCCAGCGCCCTGCTGCGTGAGCACACCGGCCATGCGGCCTGCTGCATCGCGCCAGAGAAGCTCCACCACATCCGGGCTCCGCATCCTGAAGTGGACGATGGCACCATCCAGCAGGTTTGCCTGGAGCTCACCTTCGTGCCAGACGGCCCCTACCCGTTCGCTCTGCACCCCCCGGCGCGCCGAGGCGCGTACACATACAACGGTTGCGCCGCTCAAAGACACCTTCTCGACAATCAGCCTGACGTCGCTTGTGCGCCCCTGGTCCGCCCATCCCGACCAGGCACCGCACCACGCGGTCATCGAGGCCGGCAGACCGGGCGGGGGAGATTCAATGCACACGTCCGGCGGCACGATGGCAGGCACGGTGCTCTCGGACGGCTCCGGTTCGAGCGAGGCCATGTAGGCCGGCCATGCCGTCGCCACGCGTTCTTGATGGGGGTTGAACGTGGTCACAGGTGGGTCATGCAAAGCGAAGCGCTACTCTACCCGGCCTCGCACCTGCCCTCTGAACCCCCAGTTGTTCTCCAACCCCACATTCACCGCCTTCCCTCCGTCCTCGAACTTCAGCGTGACCACGGTGACCTCGCCATCCGCCACCGAGCGCGAGATGAGTTGGAACGATTGCGCATCGAGCCAGTGGCCCTTGATGGCGATGAGCGCGGGCCCCTGTGGGGCGGTGCGGTACTTGCCGTCCAGGCCCAGCGGGCCGGCCACCGGCTCGCGCGGCAGATCGGGGCGGCTGCTGTCGAAGGTGACTTCGTAGCGCGGGTTGGCGGGCGTGAGGTCGAGCACCAGGCGCTGGATGCCCATGCCGTTGCGCTCCAGCAGCCAGGCCTTGCGCGAGATGGTGGCGGCCAGTTCGGGCGTGGTGGTGGGGGTGGCGCTGGGCTTTTCGACCCCGGCGTCGCGGATGCGGGCGGCCAGTTGGTCCTGCGCGGTGGAATTGGCAGGCAGGGGCTCGCGCGAGCGCGCGACTGCGGTGATGTGGTCGATGAACGCGGGCAGCGGGTAGTTGCGCCGGCCCGTCACGGCGACGACCACGTCGATATCGGGCAGCACCACGATGAGCTGGCGGTTGAAGCCGGCTGTGAAGTAGGCGCGCTTGGACGGGATGCTCCACCAGCCGTTGGCGTATTTGAAGGCAGGCGCTGCGCTGCCAAAGCCCATATCTACGGTGGGATGGAAGACCTGCTCCACCCAGGCGGCGGGCAGCAGCTGGCGGCCGTTCCACTGGCCCCGACGCAGGTACAGGTAGCCAATGCGCGCCATGTCGCGCGGGTGCAGGTACAGGCCCCAGCCGCCGACCTCCAGGCCCTGCGGGTCCTTGCGCCAGCGCACGTCGGTGATGCCCAGGGGGCCGAACAGGCGCTTTTGCGCATAGGCCAGGGTGCTGCCACCGGTCTTTTGCGCCAGGATGGCCGAGAGCAGGTGGGTGTTGCCGCTGTTGTAGTTGAAGCCCGCACCGGGCGCCTGGGCCATGGGGCGGTCGAGTACAAAGCCCTGCCAGTCGCGCGCGCGGCCCAGCTGCAGCATGGTCTCGGGCACGGCGTCGCTGAGCGGCTCGATCCAGTTCAGGCCCGAGGTCATGTCGAGCAGGTGGCCCAGGGTCATGGCCTTCTTGGAGGCATCGGCGTTGGCAACCTTGCGGTCGGCAAAGAAGTCGAGCACGGGCGCGTCGCGCGAGGCGATCAGCCCGTCCTGGATGGCCATGCCGGTGAGCGTGGCGACCACGCCCTTGGTGGTGGAGTTGACGGCGTGCTTGAGCCCCTCACGGTAGGGGGCGTAGAAGGCCTCGGCCACCAGGCTGCCGTGGCGGGTGACGAGCAGGCTGTCCATGCCCTGCGCGGCGCCAAAATCGACGAGCTTGGCCAGTGCGGCAGAGTCCATGCCCTGGGCCTCGGGCGTGCTCTCGGCCCAGTCGTCACCAGGCCAGAGGGTGGTGGCGGTGGTGGCGATCGATGCAGCCGATGCGGCGGGCGCCGCTGCGTCCTGCGCGACTGCGGCGAAGGGAGCAGCTGCGGTGGCCAGCAGCGCGGCCGTGGCCTGCCTGCGGTTGATCGCTGCGGCGGCGGATTGAACCGTCGCCTTGTCGTGCCTGTGCATTGCCATTGCCAGCTCCCTCGGTGTTTGTTGTGCAGGAATCATATGCGTCTTGCGGTACGGGCTAGGCCCTCCTTTTGGGGGAGCGTGGCCGCTTCTCCACAGCGAGTGGAGATGGTGGCACCAGGCCTTCGCAGGCTGCGCGCAGCCACACCAGCACGGTATTGAAGGCATCCCCATCGTCCACGGCCGCGCGCGGCGCCATGAGCTGGTAGCAGCTGCCATCGGCCACAAAGCCGCGCGGCGCGCACAGCACGCCGCTGGCCAGGTCGTCGGCCACCAGGGCCAGCGGGCCGATGGCCACGCCAGCACCGGCCACGGCGGCCTGCAGGCTTTGGTAGAAATGCTCGAAGCGGATGGCGCGCGTGGGCTGCAGCGGCGTGTGGGCCAGCGCGGCCCAGCTGTCCCAAGCGCCCGGCCGCGTGGCGGTATGCAGCAGCACGCCCTGCAGCCGGGCGCCTTGCTGCGGCCAGAGGGTGGCGGCCACATCGGGGCGGCACACGGGGCCGATGTGCTCGTGCACAAAGGGCTCGGCCACCACATCGTCGGCCAGCGCAAAGTCGTTGCGGCGGATGGCCAGGTCGATGCCGTCGCGCTCGAAGTGCACCACGCCGCCGGCCGACACCAGGCGCAGCTCGCGTTGCTCGCCGATGGCGGCCTGCAGTTGCGCCAGCCGCGGGATGAGCCAGCGGATCAGCAAGGTGGGCTCGCACGACAGCACCAGCGGCCGGCCCGGCCCTGCGCTGCGGCGCGCACGGGCCAGGGCCGCGCGCAGGCGGTCCAGCGCGCCGGCCACATCCTCGGCCAGCACCTGGGCGGTGGGCGTGGGCACTACTGAGCGGCTGCTGCGCTGGAACAGGTCAAAGCCCAGATCGCCCTCCAGCTCGCGCACGGCGCGGCTCACCGCTCCGTCGGTCAGGTGCAGCTCGCGCGCAGCACGCGACACGCTGCCGTGGCGCACCGTGGCCTCGAAGGCGCGCAGGGCGGACAGCGGGGGCAGGCGGGTGTCTGGAGACATGGTTCCAATGATTGAGTCTGGCTCAATCATGCATGAGATCAAATCGGTTTTCTCGTAGCGCTTCCCCAGGCACAGTGTCGGCATTGCATTGATTGATTCTCAAGAGTTCCGATGACAGCGACGACAACCACCAACACCCTCCCCCTGGCCATCACCATGGGCGACCCGGCGGGCATCGGCCCCGAGATCATTGCGAAGTGGGCAATAGGGGCGATGGGGGCCCTGGCGGGCAAGCGCCACGTGCAGCCCTTTGTGGTGCTGGGCGACGTGGGTGCCCTGCGGCGCGCGACGGCGATGGTGGGCGCTGCGCTGCAGGTACATACCGTGGGCGATGACCTGCATGGGATGCGCGAAGCACTGCAGCAAGGCGCCCTGCCCGTGTTGCAGGCCTGCGCGCCGCTGCCGGCCGACCTGCCCATGGGCCGGGTGGACGCCCGTGCCGGCGCCGCCGCCCATGCCTGCGTGCAGCGCGCCATCGACCTGGCGCTGGCGGGCAGCGTGGCCGGCATCGTGACCGCGCCGCTGCACAAGGAGGCGCTGCGCGCCGCCGGCGTGCAGCACCCCGGCCACACCGAGATGCTGGCCGAGCGGGCAGGCACCACCGACTTCGCGATGATGCTGGCCAACGGCGAGCTGCGGGTGCTGCTGGTGTCCATCCACCTCTCGCTGCGCGATGCGATTGCCGCCGTGACGCCCGAGAACGAGCTGCGCGCCATCCGCCTGGCGCACCGTGCCTGCCGCGCCTATGGCATTGCACACCCGCGCGTGGCGGTGGCGGGGCTCAACCCGCATGCGGGCGAGGGCGGGCTGTTCGGCCATGAAGACCGCGACACCATTGCCCCGGCCATTGCCATAGCGCGTGCCGAAGGCATCGACGCCACGGGCCCCTGGCCGGGGGACACGGTGTTCATGCGTGCGCGCCAGGGCGCGTTCGACATCGTGGTGGCGCAGTACCACGACCAGGGCCTGATCCCCGTGAAGTACCTGGGCGTGGACCAGGGCGTGAACATCACCGTGGGCCTGCCCTTTGTGCGGACCTCGGTGGACCATGGCACGGCCTTCGACATCGCGGGCACGGGCCGGGCCGATGCAGCCAGCCTGGCGCATGCGGTGCAGCAGGCGCAAGCCATGGCGGCGCATTCCATTCCAGCCACCGCCACGGCCGTGCCGGAATTCATCTTCATGCTCACCCGGCACGACCAGACCATCACCGACGCCCTGGAGCAGTTGCCCGCAGTGCTGGCCGCCGGGGTGCGGCACATCGGCTTCAAGGACATCGGCCTGCCCTGGGTCGCGCTGCAGCACCTGGCCGATGCCATCCGCGCGGCCGGCGCCGTGAGCTACCTGGAGGTGGTGAGCCAGGACGAGGCCAGCGAGCTCGCATCGGCCCGCGCCGCCGTGGCGCTGGGGGTGGACGTGCTGATGGGCGGCACCCGGCCCGAGGCCGTGCTGCCGCTGCTGCACGCCACCCCCATCCGCTACTACCCGTTTGCCGGCCAAGTGGTGGGGCACCCCAGCGTGCTGCAGGGTACGGTGGCAGACGTGGTGGCCAGCGCGCGCCGCATTGCCGCCCTGGAGGGCGTGCATGGGCTGGACCTGCTGGCCTACCGCTTTGCGGGCGATGCAGCCGACGTGCCCGCCCTCATGGCTGCCGTTTGCGCGGCGGTGGGCAAGCCGGTGGTGGTGGCCGGATCGATCGACCGGGCCGAGCGCATCAGTGCTGCGGCGGCGGGCGGCGCCGCCGGCTTCACGGTGGGCACGGCGGCGCTCGATGGTGCCTTTGGCGCCGACGGGCCAGGGCTGGAGGGGCAGTTGCGCGCCATCCAGGCCCTGCGGGCAGCGGCTTCGCTCACGCCTGCAGGCGCCCCAACAACCGCGCCAGCCCGCCCTTGATGGCATCGAGCTCGCCAGCG
This sequence comes from Acidovorax sp. AC410, assembly GCF_979253235.1. NCBI lineage: Bacteria > Pseudomonadati > Pseudomonadota > Betaproteobacteria > Burkholderiales > Comamonadaceae > Acidovorax > Acidovorax sp. AC410. The sequence goes on along the minus strand of NZ_CEEDCG010000001.1, from coordinate 4,424,231 downwards.
CCCACCAGGGCAGCCCACTGCGCCTCGGTGCGGCCACCCGCAGCCATGGCGAGCGGGCGGATCTGCTGCCCCCGCGCGGTGAGGAACACCAGGCGCGAGCGCTTGTCGCTGGGGCTGGGGCGCCGCTCCACATAGCCGAGCTTTTCCAGCTCGTCCACCGTCTGCGCCATGGACTGCTTGCGCACGCGCGCCAGCAGCGTGAGCTCGCTCACGGGCATGCCCTCGGGGGGCACAAAGGTGAACACGCTGGCATGCGCCGCGCGCACGTCGCCAAAGCCGGCCTCGGCCAGGGCCTCGTCCACCGCGCCCGCGAACTGCTGGTGCAGCAGGCGCAGCAGCACGCCCAGCGATCCGGGGGTGGCGACGGTGGCAGTTGCCGAGGGTGTCGATGGGTTCATGGCAATATTTGACAGGCACCTGTCCAATTCAATAAACTAGACAGGCACCTTACCACTTCTCCAGGAATTTCCCATGCCCACCGTTTCCGTTCTCGATTCGCAGATGCACTACGAAGACACCGGCGCCCTTGCGGGAGACGCCGGCCCGGCCTGGGTCTTCCTGCACGGCAACCCCGCCTCGTCGCACCTGTGGCGCAAGGTGTTGCCGCGCACGCGGGTGCTGGGCCGCTGCCTCGCACCAGACCTGATCGGCATGGGGCAATCGGGCAAGCCGGAGATTGCGTACAGCTACGACGACCACGCACGCTACCTCGCGGCCTGGTTCGATGCGCTGGACCTGCAGGATGTCGTGCTCGTGGGCATCGACTGGGGTGCATCGCTCGCCTTCGACTGGGCACGCACGCATGCACACCGCGTGCGCGGCATCGCGTTCATGGAGACCATCGTCAAGCCCATGGCCTGGGCGGATTTTCCTGCAGCGGCGCGGCCGCGCTTCGAGGCGTTTCGCACGCCGGGCCTGGGGGAGCAGTTGGTCATGGAGCAGAACCAGTTTCTCGCCGGGTCACTCACGGCCACGGTGCTCACGCCGCTGTCTGCGGCCGACCGCGCGGTGTACGAGGCGCCCTACGCCACGCCTGAAAGCCGGCGCCCGCTGCTGGCCTGGCCGCGCGCCATGCCGCTCGTAGGGTCGCCCGCGGACGTGGTTGAGCGGGTGCAGGCCTATGGCGCCTGGCTGGCCGGCTCGGCCGATGTGCCCAAGCTGCTGCTCACCTTCACCGGGTCGCCCACGCTGATGATCGGCCCGGCCATGGAGGCCTGGTGCCGCGAGCACATCGCCAGCCTCACGGTGCAGGCCTGCGGCGACGCCGGCCACCTGGCGCCCGAGGACCAGCCTGGGCGCATTGCCGATGCGCTGGTGGCCTGGGCCGGTACCGCCCTGCCTTCGCCTGCCACTACTGCTTCTGGATTCCCGCCTGCTGGATCACATCGCCCCAGCGCTTGATCTCACGCGCAAAGAAGTCGGCCTGCGCCTGGGGCGTGCCGCCGCTGGCCTGCACGCCCAGTTGCAACAGCCGGGCCTTGACCTCGGGCGCGTTGAGCGCGGCATTGGTCTCTTTGTTCAGGCGTGCGATCACGTCGGGCGGCGTGTTGGCCGGCGCGGCAAAGGCGTTCCACGAGGCCACGTTGAACTGGGGCGCGCCGCTCTCGGCCACGGTGGGGATGTTGGGCAGCGCGGGCGAGCGCTTCTCGCCCATCACGGCCAGGGCATGGAGCGTGTTACCCGAGATCTGCGCCAGCACCGGCGCCAAAATCTCCACGCCCGCATCCACCTGCTCGCCCAGCAGCGCGCTGACCACGGCCGAGGTGCTGTTGAACGGCACGATGGCCACATCGATGCCCAGGCTGCGCTTGAACAGCTCGGCCGCCAGGTGCTGGGTGCTGCCGATGGCGATGGTGCCGATGTTGAGCTTGCCGGGGTGGGCCTTGGCGTAGGCCAGCAGCGCAGCGATGTCCTTGAAGCGCGACTTGGCGCCCGTGATGAGGGCGATGTCGAAGCTGCCCAGCATGGACACCGGCGTGAAGCTCTTGACCGGGTCGAACGGCAGGCTCTTGAACAGGCCCGCGCTCACCGCGTTGCCGTTGGACATGAGCAGCAGCGTGCGGCCATCGGGCGCCGCCTTGGCCACAGCGTCGGCCGCAACGATGCCGCCCGCGCCGGGCTTGTTGTCCACCACGATGGGCTGGCCCGTGGCCTCGGTCATCTTCTGCGCCACGGTGCGCGCCGTGAGGTCGGCCACGCCGCCGGGGCCAAAGGGCACGACCAGGCGGATGGGGCGCTTGTCGACCTGCGCACCGGTCTGTGCCGCCACGCCCATGCTGGCGGTGGCGGCGGCCAGCAGCAACAAGGTCCGGCGCTCAGGGATCAAAGGAAAAGTCATGCATTGCACTATGACAAAAACCGGATTGTGCTGCCACCCCGCCCGCACACTGGGAGCTATGCCCCATCGGCATGGGTACCCCGGATTCCTCGGACCGTAAGGGGGACACTGGCGCGGGCGATACCATTGGGGCTTCCGATCCCCGCATTCGCCCCTTTCCCCATGAAAAACGCCACCGAATTCGCCCCCGGCCTTGTTGTCCAGGGCATAGCCGCCCCGCTGTCCCTGTCGAGCTACAAGCTCATTGCCTTCGACATGGACTCCACCCTGATCAACATCGAATGCGTGGACGAGATCGCCGACGCCGCCGGCCGCAAGGCCGAGGTGGCCGCCATCACCGAGGCGGCCATGCAGGGCATCATCACCGACTACAAGGAAAGCCTGCGCCAGCGCGTGGCCCTGCTCAAGGGCGTGACCGTGGCCCACATGGAGCAGGTGTTCAGCGAGCGCCTGCGCTTCAACCCCGGCGCCAAGGAACTGGTCACTGCCGCCAAGGCCGCAGGCCTGACCACGCTGCTGGTCTCGGGCGGCTTCACCTTCTTTGCCGACCGCGTGAAGGCGGGCCTGGGCATTGATTTCGCGCGCTCCAACATGCTGGAGGTGCAGGATGGCCTGCTCACCGGCCGCATGCTGGACCAGGCCTGGGGCGACATCTGCGACGGTGCCGAAAAGCGCCGCACGCTGCTCGAAGTGGCCTCGCTCATGGGCATCGACCCATCGCAGGCGATTGCCGTGGGCGACGGCGCCAACGACCTGCCCATGATGGGTGCGGCCGGCCTCTCGGTGGCCTACCATGCCAAGCCCACGGTGCGCGCACAGGCCAAGGTGGCGATCAACGAAGGTGGTCTCGACCGCCTATTGGAAGTGCTGCGCTGATCGCCACTCAAAAAGCTCTTCTGGCGTCGTTGCTCCGTCTTGCCGTACTGGCGTACTGTCTGCGACGGAACGCCTAGCCAGAACCGCTGCGCTGAGCTTTGTGAGCGGCTCGACAGTGATCGAACCATCAACCAAAAGACATTGATGCGGCCCACCACCGGCATTCACGCCCTGCCCCTTCGCGCCTGGCAATCGCTGTGCCGGGGCTGGCGCCAGCACCTGGGCACTTTGCTGCTGGCCGTGCTGGTGGTGGCGGGCGTCGATGCCTGGCGCACGCGCGACCTGCCCACAGGCCCCGCGCCCGATGCGGCCATCACCCTGGCCGATGGCACCACCACGACGCTGGACCAATGGCGCGCACAGCACCCCGACCGCGCCATGGCCCTGCATTTCTGGGCCGACTGGTGCCCGGTGTGCAAGATCGAAGAGCCCTCCGTTGCAGCCCTCTCGGCCGACTGGCCCGTGCTGGGCATTGCCATGCAATCCGGCCCCGCCGCCCGCGTGGCCCAGGTGCAGCGCCAGCGCGGCATGCCGTGGCCTACGGCGGTGGACCCGCAGGCCGAGCTGTCACGCGCCTGGGGTGTGCGCGTGGTGCCGGCGCTCGTCGTTGTGGATGCGCAGGGCCAGGTGCGCTTTGCCACCACGGGCTACACGCCCGGCTGGGGCATGCGCTGGCGGCTGTGGTGGGCGCAGGTGCTGCCCCGCTGGAGTGCCTTGGCGAGCTGAACGCGGCGCCCGGTCAGCGGGGCACCGGGTCGGCCATCTGCCGCGCCTCTTCCTGCACCCACTCCATGAAGGCCAGTTGACCCGGTGTGGCCGGGCGGTCCTTGTCGGTGCACAGAAAGTAGCCGCGCGCGGTCGATACCGGCAGGTCGAAGGGGATCACCAGTTCGCCGCTTTGCAGCTCGCGCTCGATCAGGCAGGGCTGGGTGATGGCGATGCCCACACCCTCCTTGGCCGCGAAAATCAAGTTCATGCTCAGGTCGTAGCCGGGGCCGAGTTTCAGCTCGCGCTGCAGGCCGGCGGCATTGGCCCAGCGCGCCCAGTTGTCGGGGAAGTTGGTGTGGTGCAGCAGCACCTCGCGCGCGAGGTCGGCCGGGCGCTTGAGGCGCGGCGCCACCTGCGGCGCGCACACAGGGATGATGTCGCGCCCCATGAGGTACGTGGCCTGCAGGCGCGCGGGCCAGCGCCGGCGTGGGCGCTTGACGTCGATCCACACGTCGACATCGTCGCGGCTGAAATCCTCGTCATGGCGGAACTGGCGCATCTCGATATCGAGGCCCGGGTGCCGGGCCTGGAAGCGCGGCAGGCGCGGCAGCAGCCACTTGGTGCCCAGCGTGGGGATGACCGACAGGCGCAGCTTGCCCGGCGCGCGCGGCGCCACGAAAAGCGCGGTGGCCGATTCGAGCGCCATCACATGCCGCTCGGTCAACTGGCGCAGCTGGCGACCGCGCTCGCTGAGCAGCACGCCCTGGGGCGAGCGCTCGAACAATCGGCAGTCGCCCAGGTGCTGCTCCAGCCGCTGCACGGCGCGGCTCACGGCCGCCTGGGTCACGCACAGGTCCTCGGCCGCCTGGCGAAAACTGCCCAGCCGGCACACGGCCAGGAAGGCATGGAGTTCGACCAGGGAGGGGGAGCGCAGTTTCATGGATGCGGAGCGGGAGGGTGATGACATTGTGTCATCACGGACCACGATTTTGTCGTTTGATGCACAGGCTGGCAATGCCTAGCATTCGCCCATCACCACCCACTGCCCGCCACCACCATGACACTCGACCGCCGCCAGTTCCTCACTTCCACCGCCGCCGGCCTGGCACTGCCGGCCTTCGCGGCCGACGCGCCCTACCCCACCCGCGCCATCAACCTGGTGGTGCCGTTCACGCCTGGCGGTTCGGTCGATGTCTCGGGCCGGCTGATCGCCGACCGCCTCTCGCGCAGCCTGGGCCAGCCGGTGGTGGTGGACAACCGCGGCGGCGCGGGCGGCGCCATCGGCTCGACCTATGTCGCCAAGGCCGCGCCCGATGGCTACACCCTGATCGTGACCTCGCAGAGCACCCACGTGGTCAACCCCGCGATGAATCCGAAATTGCCCTATGACGCAGTGAAGGACTTCGCGCCCATCACCCTCATCAGCCGCCTGGCCAATGTGCTGGTGATCCATGCGGGCCTGCCGATCAAGACCTTCGACGAGCTGGTGAAGTACGCGCGCGCCAACCCCACGGCGCTCAACTACGCCAGCGCGGGCACGGGCTCGGTGTCGCACCTGAGCATGGAACTCTTGAAGAGCCAGGCGAAGTTCCCGATGACCCACATCCCCTACCGCGGCGCGGGCGTGGCGCTCAACGACCTGCTCAGCGGCCAGATCCAGCTGACGTGGAACAACCTCTCGTCCAACCTGTCCAACATCCTGAACGGCAAGCTGCGTGCCCTGGCCGTGGCAGCGCCCGCACGCGTGCCGCAGCTGCCCGACGTGCCGACCTTTGCCGAGCTCAAGCTTCCCGACCTGAACCTGACCTCGTGGAACGGCCTGGCCGCACCCGCAGGCACGCCCGACGCCATCGTGCAGAAGCTCTATGCAGCCACCCGCAAGATCGTGACCGACCCGGCCAACCAGGCCGTGTGGGTGGACAAGGGCATGATGGTGCCCCAGGACATCACCCCGGCCGCCTACCGCAAGGAGATCGCGGAGCGCATCGCCTTCTACCAGCGCATTGCCCGGGACAACAAGATCGAGCTGGACTCCAATTGATGACGATTACGAACCTGCTGCCTGGGCTGACCCGCATCGACGACCTGGCGCCCCAGCAAGACGAACTGGCCGGATGGCGCCGCCACATCCACCAGCACCCGGAGCTGGCCTTTGCCGAGCACCGCACCGCCGACTTCGTGGCCGGCAAGCTGCAGCAATGGGGCTATGACGTCACCCGCGGCATCGGCCAGACCGGCCTGGTGGCGCAGTTGCGCGTGGGCAGCGGCAGCAAGCGCCTTGGGCTGCGCGCCGACATGGATGCCCTGCCGATCCAGGAGGAGACCGGCCTGCCCTACGCCAGCAGCGTGCCCGGCTGCATGCACGCCTGCGGGCACGACGGCCACACGGCCATGCTGCTGGGCGCGGCGCGGCGCCTGGCCGCCACGCGGCGCTTTTCCGGCACGCTGAACCTGATTTTCCAGCCGGCAGAGGAGCGCGGCTTCGACAGCGGCGCCAAGGCCATGGTGGCCGATGGGCTGTTCGAACGCTTTCCGTGCGACATGGTGTTTGCCATGCACAACCACCCGGGTGCGCCGCAGGGCCACTTCCTCATGCGGCCCGGCGCCTTCCTGGCCGCCGGGGACCGGGTGTTCATCACCATCACCGGCGTGGGCGGCCATGCCGCGCGGCCCCACCTGGCGGTGGACCCGCTGGTGGCGGCGGCCGCCACCGTGATGGCGCTGCAGACCGTGGTCTCGCGCAATGTGGACCCCAACGAATCGGCCGTGGTCACCGTGGGCCGGCTGCGCTCGGGCGACGCGCTCAACGTGATCCCGGGCGAGGCCGAGATCGGTGTCAGCGTGCGCTCCTTCAGCCCTGCCGTGCGCGCCCTGCTCAGGGAGCGCATCACCGCCCTGGTGCATGCCACGGCCGAGGGCTATGGCGCGAAGGCCGAGATCCGCTACATCGAAGGCTACCCGGTGCTGGAGAACGATGCCGCCGCCGTGGCGCTGGCCGGCGAAGTGGCCACCGAGCTGGTGGGTCCCGAGCGGGTCGAGCGCGATTTCACACGCATGATGGGCAGCGAAGATTTCGCCTACATGCTGCAGGCCTGCCCCGGCGCGCTGGTGCGCATCGGCAACGGCCCGTCGGAGGGCGGGCGCGGGCTGCACAACCCGCGCTACGATTTCAACGACGGCAACCTGCCGGTGGGGGCGGCGTTCTGGAGCCGGTTGGCGGAGCGATTCTTGGCCTGAATCACCACACCGCCGCGCAAAACGCCTCAGCCGGGGCGTTGCTCCGCCACGCGTTTCATCGCCTCGTCCATGGCCACCGTCAGCGCCAGCGCCGACTCCTTGTTCGCCGTGGCATCGGGCGGCAGCACGATGGGCGGCCCGAAGGTGATGCGGATGCGTGGGCGGGTGAAGAAGTGGCTGGCGCGGATCTCGCCCGGCCCGTCGAAGTGCGCGGGCACGATCTGGCCCTTGGCGCGCAGCGCAATGGTGGCCGCGCCGCGCTTGGCCTCGGGGTTCTCGGCATTGCGTGTGCCCCCCGGGAAGATCAGCACCAGTTGGCCCGCCTGCACCAGCGAGACCACCTGGCGGATGGTGGCGGTCGAGGGGCTGCCCCGGTCCACCGGGAAGCCGCCGCCCGAACTGACGAACCAGGCACCCAGCTTGGTCTCGAACAGCTCCTTCTTGGCCATCTGGTGCAGCTTGCGCGGCAGCGCGGCATAGCCCACCCACAGCGGGTCCGACCAGCCCACGTGGTTGCACACCACGATCTTGCCACCCGGCCCGTCCAGGTGCTCGGCCCCTGTCACTGTGACCCGGGCCACCCGGGACATGAGGACCCGCAGGATGCGAACGAAGAGGTTGGGCTTTTGCAAGGCGGGGGATGCAGAAGCGGAATCCGAAGAAGGTGTGGCGGTGGTCATTGACAGGAGTGGCGGTCGGGAAGGCGCATGGGCGGCGGCTGGTTGTGGGCCGCCTGCCATGGGAATGATAAGCCCGTGTGACAGCCGACCCTGGGGGAATCCCTTAAGAGCGGCCAACAAAGCTCTTCTGGCGTCGTTGCTGCGTCTTGTCGTACTACCGGTACTGCCTGCGACGCAGCGCCTAGCCAGAACCGCTTCGCTGAGTTTTGTTATCCGCTCTAACGACCCTCTACATAAATCTCAGGGATTTGTGCAGAGGGTCCTCAACTGCCCGTGCCAACTGCAACGCGATGTGCATTGCAGGCCCGGATGGAAGGAGCGGGCTTCATGGCGCGATGCACTCTTCGAAGGTGTCTTTGCTGCGGCTCTGGTGCAGCAGGTGCTCCCAGCGGGGCGCGAGGAAGTGCGCCCACTCCTGCAGGTCGCCTACCAAGTAGTACGGCAGCCATACATCGACACCGGGCTTCCAGGCATCGGGGTTCACCTTGCGCAGGTTGGCAAGGCGCTGGCGCCAGCTCTCTCCTTCATGGCTTGGCAGCCGAGCCCATTCGCGCACCGGCTCCGAGGCGGGCGGATCGGGGATGCGCCGGGCCAGCTGCTGCGCGATGGCATGGGCCAGTTGCTGGTCGGCCTCGCAAAGGGGGAGCTTGCCGCCCCAGGAGCTGGGCTGCAGCCACAGGCACCCGTAGCCCCCATGGTCCGCAGGCCGCACGAAGGCGCAGGAAGTGCCCGCACGGCGCTTCCAGCCGTTGGCGAAGAACCAGGGGCTGAGCGCCTCTTGGCGGCACTGTGCTTTTCCTTGCTGGTGGCGTAGGCGACGGGGGTGGTCATGGTGGGGCGACAATTTACCCCATGGTGGATCTCATGCCATCGCAAAGCCTCGTCCAGAGCTTGGCAACCCCGTGCATGTGCCAGAGCTGGCGTCGTGTCAATGCTCACAACGCGTCCAGTTGTGGGAATGGAACTGTTAAGACGACTGAAAGCCTGTTGGCATGCGAAGTAGATTGCCACTGCCAGGTCGCTTTTCGCATTCCCCCAAATTCAACCAGACTGGAGAACTCCAAATGATCAATCTGACAGAAGAATTGGTGATGGCCGCCTCGGATGTTGCTGTGCGCGAGCGCCACGCAACCGTATCGCTGCTGCAACGTAGGCTCCGAATCGGCTACACCAGTGCACGGCAAATCCTGAACGAACTGGAACTGCGGCGTGTTCTTGATGCGCCCAACGCGGACGGGCTGCATCATGCCGCACTGCACTTGCTCACGCCAACCGAGGGGAAACAGCCAGCGCAGCAGGTCCACGTCCGTCTCATTCGCGATCTGGCGCTCTATCTCCTCGAAAACCATGGCTATGAGAGCACAGTAGCGGTGAAGATCTTGGCCGATCCTTTCAAAGCAAGTCGCAATGAACTGCGAGAGCTTGTGCGCGAGGCGATGGGATTTGAGAGAAGCAAATCACTCTTCAGCGTGGCGTTGGCAATTGCCCATTTGCCTCAGTTCGCAAGTTCAGTACCCGCAGAAAGCATTCACCAGGGCTTGCAAGCAGAGTGCGCGCGAACTGAGGTGCGAACCGAGCGTCCTGACTCTGCAATGCGCGGCCGCCTAGCAGGGCTGTTTTATGCAACGCGCTACCTGAAACGACGCATCATGGAAGGCCTCGCACCCCATTCAAGGGCAGTCGAAGCATTTGTGCATCAGAGTCTGCTGCCACATGGGCAGGCTCACAGCGCGACCGCTACCTACCGTGAGCACGTAGTGCCCTGCGTGCTCGTTCAGGCCAAGGCGACAGAACTACTGCGCCATGGCATCCCGGAGGCAATTGTGGCGGAGTGGATTGAGCCATTTGTTCGCATCGTCAGAATCGACAAAGCGGACGCCAAGCAATTGGATGGCCCTCTCGGGCTTAAGCAGGTGATGCCAGATGGATGGCAGTTTGGCCACGGCTGCGTTTACGCGCGACTCCATCAACTGGAAATCGACTTTGCGCCGCCAGCCGACGGACCAGCCTGCACCTGCGCCACACATGCACAGGCACAAGCGCCAAGCGCTGCGATGTGACCAACCGCTGGAGCCTTTGGCGGCCCGCCAAAGGCGGCTGTCACTGCGCCCAGTTCAGAGACACGGTCGAATCGTCGCCATCCTGTGCACTGGTCCTCCACGCCCGCAGCCGCGCCGCATAGCGAGCCGCCTCCCCCGCCAGTTCCGCCGCGCCCATCTTCCCGGCCCGGTACACCAGAAACGGCTCGGCCCAGGGCAGGCCGCAGCGGTGGGCCGTGGCGTGCAACGGGTGCAGCAGGTCGGCCAGCAGGAACAGGTTCTGGCCCGTGGGCGTGTACGCCTCGGGCACATTGCCGGCCGTGGCAACCACCAGCAGGGGCGTGCCTTCCAGATGGCGCCCTTCGCTCGCGTAGGCCATGTAGTACATGCGGGTCAGTACCGCGTCCTGCCAGGCCTTGAGCAGGGGCGGGGTCGCATACCACTGCACGGGGAACTGCAGCACCACGCGGCGGGCGCTGAGCAGGCGGCGCACCTCGGCATCCACGTCGATGGCGCTGCCCTCGGGGTACAGGGCCGCCATGTCCACCACCTCCACACCAGGCAGTGCGGCGGCGGCATTGGCCAGCGCGCGGTTGGTGGCGGACTGGGCAAAGCGCGGGTGGAACAGCAGCACCAGGGTGTCGATGTTGCGGACGGGGGCGGCGTTGGTGGTATCGGTCATCAAGGGCTCCTGTGGGTTGGTGGATGCGCCAAGGATGCGATCCGGTCGACAATTAATCCAACGGATAATTCGTATATCAACTCATTGATTCCATGAATTTACGTGGCATAGACCTGAACCTGCTGGTGGTGCTGCAGGCCCTGCTGGACGAGGCCCATGTGACGCGCGCGGCCGAGCGGCTGGGCCTGTCGCAGCCGGCCATGTCGAACGCGCTGGAACGCTGCCGCCACCTGTTCGGCGACCCGCTGCTCGAACGTGCCAAGGGCGGCATGCGCCTCACGCCCAAGGCAGAGGCCCTGCGCGAACCCCTGTCGCGCCTGCTGGCCGATGCGGCGCGCGTGATCGACCCGCACCCCCAGGTGGACCTGGCCACGCTGCGCCAGACGGTGCGCATCGTCATGGCCGACTACCCGGCCGTGGTGGTGGTCGGCCCGCTGCACGCACGGCTGGCGGCGAGCGCGCCGGGCATCAACCTGGTGGTGGAGCCCTGGCACGGCGCGGCCGATGCGCTCGACGCGATGGCGCGCGGGCGGCTGGATTTGGCGGTATCGGTCTTCCCGGTGGTGGAGGCGTCGTTCCACCGCGAGGAGCTGCTGCACGAGCAGTACGCCGTGTGCATGCGCGCCGGGCACCCGGCGGCGAAGGACTTCAACCTGGAGCGCTGGCTGCAGTACCCGCACGTGCTGGTCTCGGGCCGGGGCGAGACGCGCGGCGCGCTGGACCAGGCGCTGCTGGCGCTACAGCGCACACGCCGCGTGGGCGTGGTGGTGCCGAGCTTTCTGCTGGTGCCACCGCTGCTGGCCAGCTCGGACCTGATCGCCATGGTGCCGCGACGCTGCCTGCCGGTTGCCGGCGGCGTTGGCGTTGGTGGCGACAGCAGCAGCCCGTTTGGCGGCCTGGCGGTGTTCGAGCCACCTATCGCTATTGAGGGCTTTGCGCTGCACCTGGCGTGGCATGCGCGGCGGCAGCAGGATGCGGGGGTGCGGTTTGTGGCGGGGGTGGTGGGGGAGTTGTTGCGGGGGTGATCTTCGCCCGGTCATCGCCTACGCCGCTCTGCGGATTGGTGCTCCTGGTGGCTGCGTGCCTATGTTGAGGGCGGAGGCCGGGGTGTGCGCCCGGCGGCGCACCTACCTTCTTTTGCTTCGTCAAAAGAAGGTAGGCCAAGAAAAGACGACCCCGCTGCCCGTGTCCCCACTCGCCTGGCGGCGAGTGGGGCAGCCTGCGATGCTCGGTCCTGCGGTGACGCCGAAGAACTCCCTGCGCTGCCTCTGCGAGGCAGCTCCGGTCAGACAGCTTCGGCGAGCCAGATGACGATGCGCGTGTCCTGCGGCACGCGCTCACCCCAGGCCCTGTGCTTCTCGGCACGGTCAGAAGGGGGTGGGAGCGGGCTCCACTCGGGCCATTGCTTCGCTCGGCCTGTGGTCCTTCGCTGCGCTCGGCTCGCCAGAGCGCCCGCGCCCCACATGTCGGCAGCGCGCAGCGCATCCCCGACCCCAGGCGCAGCTGCGAAGCAGCAGCCGTCTGTGACCCCGCTCCCCACCCCTGCTGGCTGCGCCGAGAAGCGCAGGGGCTGGGGTGGGCGTGTGTGCCGAAGGACACACACGCTTCGTGCTCTAGCTTGCCGATGCTGTTTGAGCGGAGTTCGAAGAACGCAGCGAGTTCATCGGCACCACCCCAGATCCGAGCATCGCAGGCTGCCCCCGTTCGCCCGACAGGGCGAACGGGGGACGCAGACTGGGGGTCGTCTTCTCTTTGGTGACTTTCTCTTGACGACGCAAGAGAAAGTTACTGCGCCGCCGGGCGCACACCCCGGCCTCCGCCCTCAACCAAAGCATGCAGCCAGCACAACAACCAACTGGCGCAATTCTTCAAGACGCCACACCCTCCAAGCCAGACACTGCCTCCACACCCACAGCAAAAGCCGGAGACAAGCCATGCAGCTCACCATCAACGGACAAACCCACCCCGTCCCCGACGGCTGGGAACAAGAACCCCTGCTCTGGCTCCTGCGCGAAACCGCCGGCCTGGTCGGCACCCGCTTCGGCTGCGGCGCAGGCCTGTGCGGCGCCTGCACCGTGCTGGTGGATGGCGAGGCCGCCCGCTCCTGCCTGCTCACCGCGCAGACGCTGCAGGGCCGCGCCATCACCACCATCGAGGGACTGTCGCCACCAGGCGCTGAACTGCACCCCGTGCAGCAAGCCTGGGTAGCCCACAACGTACCGCAGTGCGGCTACTGCCAGAGCGGCCAGATCATGGGCGCGGTGGCGCTGCTGCGCGCCACGCCACAACCGAGCGACGCCCAGATCGACGCCGCCATGGCCGGCCACCTGTGCCGCTGCGGCACGCAGCGGCGCGTGCGCGCCGCCATCCACCATGCGGCCGGGCAAAGCACAGGAACGCCCTCATGAAGCGCCGCCACCTGCTCGCCGGCACGGGCCTGGCCGCCATCACCGTGGTCTTTGGCGCCGGCTGCTCGCTGGTGCCCGTGATCCCCAAGCGCCCCACGCCCGGCGCCGAGGACGCGCAGGGCTGGATACGCAAGGATGCCGATGGCCGCTACACCCTGTGGGTACCCTGCGCAGAAATGGGCCAGCAGATCAGCACCGCGCTGCAGGGCCTGGCGGCCGCCGAGTTGGGCGTTCCACCCCAGGCCGTGCAACTGCGCCTGCCCGCCACCGGCGACATTGCGCGCGTGCGCGCCACCGTGGGCAGCGCCAGCGTACAGGACTTTGCCCTGCCCCTGGCGCAGGCCTGCGCCACCCTGCGCACAGCGCTGGCCAGCGGCGTTGCTGCGGGGGGCCGCACCACACTGCACGCCCAGCCGCTGCCGGCCAGCGCGCTGCGCAGCTTCCAGGCGCTGGCAAAAGCCGGGGCACCGGCTCGCTCCGCCGCACCGGCAGGGCAACTGCACGCCATCGTCACGGGCCAGCCGCTGTTTGCGGGCGATACGCGCCTGCCCGGCATGCTCTATGGCCGGGTGATGCGCGCGCCGGTATCGGCCGAGCTGGACTCGCGCCCCGGCGCCATGGACGAGGCCGCCGCCCGCGCCGACCCGGCCTGCATCGCCGTGGTGCGCAGCCCGCTGCTGGTGCAGATGAACAGCCTGGGCGTGGGCATCGTGGCGCGCAGCCCGGCGGCGCTGGACCGCATCGAGGCCGCGCTGGCCGTGCAGTGGCAGGTCGATGGCGGCAACTTCGGGCCCGGCGATATCGCCGAGCGCATCGACATCGACCGGCACCTGGCGCGCGGCGCCCTGCGCCACACGCCGCGCAGCGATGCCATGCCCGAGGGCGGCACCTGGAGCGTGGACCTGCGCATGGACATCCCCCTGGCCGCGCACGCCCCCATCGAGCCGCGCAGCGCCACGGCAGCCTGGAGCCACGGCAAGGCGCAGCAGAACGCCCCGGTGCTGCGCGTCTGGGCCGGCACGCAGGACCTGTTCTATGTGCGCGACGTGCTGGCGCGCAACTTCTCGCTCGGCGCAGAGCAGATCGAGGTGCAGGCCTGCCGCGTGGGCGGCGGCTTTGGCGGGCGCACGCTGTGTACGGTGGAGCTCGAAGCCGCCGTGCTGGCCCAGGCCGTGGGTGTGCCGGTCAAGGTGCATTGGAGCCGGGCCCAGGAGTTCGCCCAGGGCTTCCAGCGCCCGCCGTCGAGCCACCGGGTGCGTGCGCGCGTGCACCAGGGCCGTGTCACGCACTGGTGGCATGCGTTCGCGAGCAGCCACATCCTCTTCACCCCGGCCGCCATGCCAGTCTGGATGCAGTCCCTGGCCGACTTCGCGGGCGACAGCGGCGTGGCGCGCGGATCGCAGCTGGCCTATGCCGTGCCGCAGCAGCGCACCGAGTTCACGGCCCAGCGCCTGCCGGTGCATACGGGGCCCTGGCGCGGCCTGGGCGCGGGCCCCAACACCCTGGTGGTGGAAAGCGCCATGGACGAATGCGCGCGCCAGGCCCGCGCCGACCCGCTGGCCTGGCGCCTGGCCCACACCACCGATGCGCGGCTGGCCGCCGCCTTCGAGCGCGTGGCACGCGAGGCGCATTGGAAAAGCCGCCCCGCCAGCGACGCCACCACCCTGCGCGGGCGCGGCATCGCCGGCGGCATCTACAAGGGCCTGAGCTACGCCGCCGCCGTGGCCGATGTGGCGGTGGACCGCGCCACGGGCCAGGCGCGCGTGACGGCGCTGTGGTGCGCCCACGACTGCGGCCTGGTGCTGCAGCCCGACGGCGTGCGCGCGCAGACCGAGGGCAACCTGGTGTGGTGCCTGGGCATGGTGCTGCACGAGGAACTGCCCGTGGCCAACTCGCGCGTGGCCGCCACCACCTTTGCCGACTACCCGCTGGCGCGCATGGGCGACGTGCCGCCCCTGCATGTGTACCTGATCGACAGCAGCGCGCCACCCACCGGCGCGGGCGAGACGGCCATGGTGGCCGGCGCGGGCGCCATTGCCAATGCGCTGCGTGACGCCACGGGCCATCGATTCACGCGTTTCCCGGTGCGCAGCGAGCAGGTTCTGCAGGCCGTCAAGGGCTGAGCCTTTCTGAGGCCTTCACAATGCCCGGCATGCACAACGAGGATTTCGCCAGCGCCGCCATGGTCCGCCTGCTGGTGCGCGCCATGGCCGCGCAGGGGCTGGCGCTGCCGCCCGGCCTGCCCGCGCCATCGGCCCTGGCCGGCAGCCATGTGCCGCTCGCCTGCAAGCGCAGCGTGGTGCAGGCGGTGCTGGCCCAAGGCGGCCCGGCCCTGTTGCTGCAGCTGGCGCGGCAGGTGCATTGGCTGCAGGGCGACCCGGTGCACCGCGCCCTGCTGGGCGCGAGCGATGTGCCCAGCCTGCTGGCGCGCTGGCAGCGGCTGGAGCGCTACGTGCATTCCGCCCACCAGGTGAGCGTGCTGGCCCAGGGCCCGGGCCGCATCCGCTTGCACCACCACGCACGCCCCGGCAAGGGTGGCACGCCCCAGCCGCCCGAAAGCCTGGCCGTGCTGGGCGTGCTGCTGGGCACCTGCGAGGCCCTGGGCGTGACAGGCCTGGCCGTGCACCTGGGTGAACCGGGCGGCAACGGCAGGCCGGCCTTGCCACTGGCTTCCGGCGCGGACCAGGCCACCGAACTGGCAACCGCCATCGCGCAAGGCCATGCCAGCCACTGGGCGCTGCACTGGCAGCCGGGCGCAGCGGCCCCTGCGCCCTCAGAGCAGGATGACCAGAACCCGCTGGCCGCGCTGTGCGATGCCCTGCCCTGGCCGCCCCTGGCCCACCGCATTGCACGGCGCGTACTGCACGACCCCGCAGGAGATCACCCCGTGCAGGCACTGGCCGCATCGCTGGGCCATGCCAGCCGCACCCTGCAGCGCCACCTGGCCGCGCACGGCCTGAGCTGCCGCGCCATTGCCACCGAGGCGCGCACCCGCACCGCCGCGCAGTGGCTGCTGGGCACACCCCACGGCATTGCCGAGATCGGGTTCGCCTGCGGCTTTGCCGACCAGCCCCATTTCACGCGTGAATTCGCGCGCCAGGTGGGCATGACGCCGGCGCGCTACCGGCAGGCATTTGGAGCGGCGTAGCTCCAGGGCCCCTACGTCTTGCGCGCGCGCCGCGGCTTGCGCGCCGGTGCCGGCGCCGCATGGGCCGCGCGGTCGCCCAGCCACACATCCGGGTAGTTCTCGAAGGTCTCCTTCATCAGCGCGCGCAGCCAGATGATGGCCGGGTCGTGGTGAAAGCGCGAGTGCCAGTGCTGGTTGAGCGCAAACGGCGGCAGCGGCACGGGCGGCGGCACCATGCGCACGCTGCCATAGCCCTTGAACACCTCGGCCAGTTGCAGTGGCACGGTGGCGATGAGCTCGGGGTGGGCATCCATGAGCAGCGGCACCACCAGGAATTGCGGGGTGGACAGAAAGATGTTGCGCTTGACGCCCTGCTGCTCCAATTGGCTGTCGTAGGCGCCGCTCACGCTGCCCGACAGCGTCACGGCGATCTGGGGCATCTTCTGGAACTGCTCGAGCATGCCAGCGCCTGCAGGTGGCGCCGCACCAAAGCATCCTCGACACTCTGGAGCGCCACCGTGTGAGCGTGCCCTTCGCCTGCCGCGAGGGCCTGTGCCGCACCTACCAGACCGGGCTGTGCAGCGGCGAGGCCGACTACCGGGACCTGATGCTCAGCGATGCGGAGCGGACGGTGCACAACACCATACCGCTGTACATGTCGCGGGCAAAGAGTACGGAGCTGGACCTGTGTTCCAAAGCTCACGCGCAATGAGCTTCGCACGTATCGATTGCACCGTCAGCCGCCCCGCAGTCGCAGGTTTCATCCCAGCGTCGCCAGGGTATCTAAGGCGTTTCTGGAGTAACACGCATTTGCAGTGTCACTTTTAACCCTCGGAACTGAAATTCCATCTCTTCTGAGGGGTCAGTCTCGAATCTTTTCTGATGCATCAAGACAGCATCAGGAATCATCCCGAGCGGATCAGGCCCGTTCAATGCGTCCTCAAGCACGTGCTGAATCTCCAACCAACTGAGCCATGACGCACGACCATCTTGGTCGCTGTCTCCAGCGAACCGAGCCGCGTATCTACCAACGACGTACAGGATTGGTGGGCTGTCAGAACCCGGGGCATCTATCTTGAGGTCGCGAAGCACTTCGGCGGAAGAGCGCTCGCCCACCCAACCCAAAACCCGCTCGACCCATTGATTAGCTTTTGCAATATTCTTCTTTCGGCTTTCTCGCTCCGCCAACGAGAATCCATAGACATCGTGCCACTTGAGTTGTGCGAGCACCACGGTACCGCTTCTCTTGTCGATGATGACAGCATCCACATCAGTCACCAGAGAGCGATCTATTCTCCTCAGGGCATAACCCCTCAGCGGCACCATGAATCTAGGCTCAGGAAACGCTTTCGCAAGATCGGAACGGAAGACCGCTTCTCGACGATCCACTCCGCGATCCCAGTCGCGTTTGTATGTGCGTCGCAGATGCCGAAACAGCGCAAAGTACGGATTGGTCAGCGCGCCAAAACAAGGCATCAGAACGAAGTCCGAACCTAGATCGACATAAAACGATGCAGGCGCTTCATAGGCCAACTCCCAATCGTCCAGTCCATCGATCTGTAGTGAAAGGGCTTTCATGGTCGACGCAACGCGTTGCTGACGAAGGCCCGCCTCAACCCACACCGCATTCACATCCTCTCGTCTGGCGAAGAGTGTTAGGACGTTGCTCAAAGCAATTTTGGGGATCTTCTGCTGCAACAAGACTGCGAAATCCATATGCGCAAGGATTCGTCCAAGGGCATGCTCACAGGACTCCTTCCATTCACCAAAACTGCGGTCGCCAATCATCACATCGTCGGGAAAAGCCTCGGCCTCGTGAAAGCCCAGTCCGTAATTTCTGGCCTCTTCGCGATATGCAGAGACCACCTCCCAATCATTGTCATAACGGATGAACCATCCGAACTGTGTATCCACATACCCACTCATTCGTTCATGGATCTCGTTCCATCGCTCGTTAGATATTGTGCTTTGCGAAGCAGATCTTCGGCGCTTCGATACGTTGCGAAGAGCCGCTAGCAGTGCCTGCTCAGGGGCACTACCCACTGTTTCGATACGAAGGTGATCCGGTTTCAATATTTCTGTCGTCGCAAGTCCATAGCGCTCAAGAGCTGCCATGCGCCGCAGAAATGTAAGTTCTCCACATTCAAGGAGATATCGATACCAAAAATTTGCAACGTAAGGATCATTCGGTCCGAAAGGGACGCCGCCGCCTTGGCCATTGACCACGGACAGCAATGGTCTTAGCGCCGGAGTCGCTCCCATAAGCGCGAAAGCTCTGTTCTCTCGTCGGTTCGCAGCTTCAAGGAATCTTGGCAAAGAGCGCTCCCAAAAGGAGGCAGCGGAAACTGAGTCCAAGGCCCTTACCAATGCAATGAGCGCTTCTTTCTCACGACCTCGCCATGTTTTCGCAATGTGTTGCTGGACATCTTGCAAACAAGTGGTCAATGCTTGTTCGGCACTCGATTGATTGGGTCTGCTCATGGCGAGAGTTTATGGAAAGGCAAGACGGCCGAGTAAGCTGAGTCGGAACGCGACATGCACAGCCTGCGGTCGCGACTCGACAAAGGAAAGACTGCTCCCAAAATGAGGCCCGAGGCCCTACGGTCAGGACTCGGCAGCCATAGTAGAGTCGAAAGCCAGCCCCATAGACACTCTCCATATTTAAAACACATGGGCCTCTCGCCGCCGCTTTACACCATCGCCTACGTCCACGTAGACGCCCCAGCCCAGGCCTTCATCGACGTTTTTCGGCGCCAGCACGACCCGCAGGTGGACCTGGTGGCGCCGCACTTCACGATGATGTTCGGGTGCAAGGCGGTGCCTGAATCTGCATATATCGACCATGTGGCGGCCATCGCCCGCCAGACGCCCATCGTCCCCTTCCACTGCCGCTACGCCATGCTCGGCGCCGATGATTTCAATGAGACTGCATACGTCTTCCTCGTGCCGGACGAGGGCAACAGCGCCATCTCGCGGCTGCACGACCGGCTCTACACGGGCGTGCTGGCCGGGCAACTGCAGCTGGAGATCCCTTACGTCCCGCACATCACGATCGCGTCCACCCAAGACAGGGCGGCGGCCAAGGCACTGTGCGACGGGCTCAACCAGGCGGGCCTGGATATCGCAGGCCAGCTGCAGTCCCTGACCGTGGGCGCGCTGAGGGACGGCCTCTTTCAGGCCATCGCAGAGCACCCGCTGGGCGGACTTTAAGGCGTTGAATTTTCTTCAGGCAACCGCCGCCACAGCGTCGAGCGGCTGATGCCGGGGATGGCGCAGGCCTGGTCCTGTTTGCCCATCCGGGGCCGGGCGCCCGATCCCACTCCATTGAGACAGATCAAAGAGACCACCGCCACCATGGTCAAAATAAAGATTCATTTCAAATACCGCTTAAAATAAACATATCAAATGAATCTTTAAAGAACCATCATGAACGCCCGTGACCCCGCCTCCTTTGCCCACGCCCCTGCTGGCGCGCCCTTTGACCTGCATGCGCAGCAGCCCATCGGGCAGATCGCGGTGCAGCTGCCGGGCTCCACGGCGGTGTTCCGGCGCCTGAAGCTCGATTTCTGCTGCGGCGGCCAGGTGAGCCTGGCGCAGGCGGCAGCCGACAGGGGGCTGGATGCCGAGGCGGTGCTGTCCGAACTGGCGCAGCTGCAGCGCGGCGATGCACTGCCCCAGGCGGGCGCCAGTGCGAATGCGCTGATCGACCTGATCATCGCGCGCTACCACGAAGTGCACCGCGCGCAATTGCCCGAGCTGGTGCGCATGGCGCGGCGCGTGGAGGCCGTGCACCGCAGCCACCCCGCCGTGCCCACGGGCCTGGCTGATGCGCTGGAGGCCATGCAGGCGGAGTTGCTGGAACACATGGGCAAGGAGGAAGCCGTGCTGTTCCCGATGCTTCGCGCGGGCGGCAACCCCTTCGTGGGCATGCCCATCAGCGTGCTGCGCGCCGAGCATACCGACCATGGTGCGGCGCTTGAGCGCTTGAACGCATTGGCGCACGACACCATCCCGCCCGAGGATGCCTGCAACACCTGGCGCGCGCTGTATGCGGGCATTGCACAGCTGAATGACGACCTGATCAGCCATATCCACCTGGAGAACAATGTGCTGTTTCCGCCCTTCGAAGCGCAGGCGGGCACGGCCGGCTGCGCCAGCACGCAATGCGGTTGCCGCTGAGCAGGGGCCGCAGATGACCGAGAAGGACTTTCTGGAGCCCAGCGCCGAGAGCATGGCCGAGCTGGTACACAGCTTTTATGCCGACGTGCGCGCCCACCCCTTGCTGGGCCCCGTGTTCGAGGCCGCGCTGCACGGTCGCTGGGACGCACACCTGGCGCGGCTGGTGGACTTCTGGTGTACGGTGGCACTGGGCGCGCGCAGCTTCAAGGGTGATGTGTTCGGCAAGCACATGGAGCTGACCGGCATCACGCCCGCGCATTTCGCGGCCTGGGTGGGGCTGTGGCAAGAGCACACGGGCCGCCTGTTCGCGCCCGCGTTCGCGCAGGAGTTGCAGGTGGCGGCGCATGGCATTGCGCGCAACCTGTTCAGGGGGTATTTCGGAGCGGAGCCGGCGTTTGTGGACGCGCGCGACAAGGATGCGGCGCCACACCCCTGACAGCTGTGGCGGTGGCTCATACGGATTTGCATTCAATCGTATAACCAGGCGGGAAGCCGCAGACAGTGCTGTAGCACGGCAAGGCGGACCAACGAAGTTAGACGCTTGAAGGCAAATCCGTATTACTCTTCTTGAGGCTGCACCGTCTGCAAGCCACGCTTGACCGCAGCCAGGGTCTTCTCGGGCACCAGCGCATCCGGCGAACCCAGCTGGGCGGCCAGCAACTCCCTGCGCAACGCCAGCTCGGCCAGGGCCGAGGTCGCGCGGGCCACCGACGCCTTCATGGCGGCTTCGGCCTCGTCGCTCTGGCCAAAGACCGCCTCCATGTGCGCCAGCAGCGCCGGCCTGTCACTGTCTTTGGCGGCCTTCAGGTCGGTCACGGCCTTGGCGCCTTCGCGGTCCAGCGTGTCTGCGTGCAGCGCCTTGCGACGGGCGTCAAGAAGGCTTTTCACGAGGTTCTGCGCCGCCCTCAGGTACGCCAGCGATGCGACCGCCACCTGGGGCCTGGCCGAGGTGTCGATGCGCTGGACGGCGGCGATGGCGCCATCCAGGGCCAGGACGGCATCGTCCCCTTTGCTGAACAGCCCCGGCTCGGCCACCCCTTGAAAGTCTGCCAGCAGCTCGGCCCCGGCGCCGGCACGGCTGCTGGCGCCCTGGACCAGCACGCTGACCGCTTCGACCGGCTTCTCGGACGCCAACGCCCCGCCCCAGGCGCCAGCCAGCGCCCACGCCATCGCCAGCGCCACCACGTTCTTACCCATGACCTCTCCCTTGTTGGAGCGGCGATCGTAGCGGACGCAAGCGCCTGCGGCAGGCGTGGCTTACTTTTCCCGGGGCGTGAAGAACAGTGCCACGCCGATGGCGATCAGCGCCAACGGCCACCAGGTCACCAGCAATTCCTTGAGGCTGATGCTGATGAGCCCCAGGTTGGTGAGCAGAAAGAACACCCCCAGCACGACCAGAACGATGGCAGCGACGTTGCCCTTCATGTGCACTTCCTCCAAGATGGTTGCGGGCCGATGCAGACGGCCTCTCGCACGGATTATGGGGGGCTCAGGCGGATGCGCCCGAGCGCAGCACCGCCAGGTGCGCGCCCAGCACGCAGCAGGCCGGCGTGACCACGATGCCCACGAGGTTGAACCACAGCGGCAGCTCGCTCCAGAAGGCGAAGCCCACCAGCGTGCTCAGCACGCCCACGGCCAGGCCGTTGAAATACGGGTAAACGACTGCAATGCGCGCCGCGACATGGCCGCCCAGCACGCTGACCAGGGCACCGAGCACCATGCTCCAGACCAGGTAGCCGTCGTCGTCGGCCAGATCGGCCAGGGCCTGGATGATCTGCTCTTCGCTCTGCCCCTCCATGGCCAGCAGCAGGCCCTGTAGGGATACCAGCACCACACCGGCCAGGATGGACAGTGCCAGCAGGAGCGAGGTGCCCACGATGAGGGCCTTGGGGTTGATTCGGTTCACCGTAGACGCTTTCAAGGTGGGTGGGTGGCGTAATGTACTGCGCGCAGGCGCCGCATGCCGAGCAAGCACACAACGTGCCTGGGCAGAGGGGCAGGAGTGGATAGTATCGGCAGCACCAGGGCCCCAATCCGGCGCCCCGTTCCACCTGGAGGAGGGCAAGCGATGCAAACGATGGCAAGAATCAGTGCACCGTGGCGGTGGGTTGCGGGCATCGCCCTGCTGCTGGCAGGGCAGGCAATCGCCGCCCCGGATGCGGCCCCGGTGCCCGGCGCCGAGTGGGAGCGCATTGCCTCGCCCGAGGCGGTGGGCTGGTCCACCCCGAAGCTGGCGTTGGCGCGCGAGCACTCGAAGGGCCTCGACACGGCGGCGGTCATGCTGGTGGTCAATGGCAAGGTGCTCGACGAATGGGGCCGCACGCAGGACCGCTACCACATCCACTCGATTCGCAAGAGCATCCTGAGCGGGCTGATCGGCATCGCGGTGGGCGAGGGCAAGATGCGGATCGACGCCACCCTGGGCGAGCTGGGCATCGACGACAACGCGCCCGCGCTCACCGATGCCGAAAAGCGCGCCACCGTGGGCGACCTGCTCAAGGCCCGATCCGGTGTCTACCACCCCGCCCTGTACGAGAGCCCCGCCATGGCGGCCGCTCGGCCGGCGCGCGGCAGCCATGCGCCGGGCAGCTTCTGGTATTACAACAACTGGGACTTCAATGCGCTCAACACCATCTACGAAGCGCAGGCCAAAACGGGCTTCTACACCGCCTTCGTAGAGCGCCTCGCCAAACCTCTGCAGATGCAGGACTGGCGCGCGCAAGACGGTGAGTATTTCAGGGGCGAGGATTCGATTCACGCCGCCTACCCCATGCACATGTCGGCCCGCGATCTGGCGCGCTTCGGGCTCCTGTACCTGCGCGGCGGGCAATGGGGCGGCAAGCAGCTGATTCCGGCCACATGGATCCAGCAAAGCCTGCAGTCCTACTCCGATAGAGGAGTGGACGGGGGCTATGGCTACATGTGGTGGGTGGCGGTGGACGGGCGCCACCTGCCGTCTGTCCGCATGCCCGCGGGCAGCTTTTCGGCGCAGGGCCATGGCGTGCACCTGGTGGTCGTGGTGCCGGCGTACGACCTGGTGGTGGTGCACCGGGTGGACACCTACAACATCATGAACCAGGTGAACGATGAACAGTTCGGGCGGCTTCTGAAGATGATTCTCGACGCCCGGCTGGCGCCTAAATCCTGACCGCGGGCTCTGCCAGAATCGCTCCGCCACCGCAGCCAACCCATGCTCCAGTTCACCCACACCTACCGCTATGCCGAGCCATCGTCCATGGACATGGGGGCCGGTGCCACACCGCACCTGCGCCTGGCCACCTCGTCGCCCGCCGAAGTGCCCCACCCCCATTTCTTCGAAGGCCGGCTGCACCAGCCGCAGCTGGCCGCGCAGTTGCTGAGCGCCGTGCACCTGCTCGTGGGCTCGCGCTTCTTCACGCCGGCCAACAGCGTGGCCAAGGCCATTGCACTGGCCGACCCGGTCGTCACGGCCGGCAGCGGCATGCTGCGGCTCGAAGGCTTTTCGGCCTGCTGCAGCACCTACATCCGGGTGGACATGGAGCCGGCCGCCTATGCGGGCGACATCGTCGGCAAGGGCACGACCAACATCGACTTCAACGCGCCCATGCGCGCCGCGCTGGCCCAGGTGCGCGATGCCGATGGCCTGGCCCTGTCGGTAGGAGCCGCGGCCTTCACGCTGCACACCGCCGGCGCACAGGTGATCGAGAAGAAGGTGGAGCTGCCCCTGCGCTGGCTGCGCAGCATGGTGGCCGTGCAGAGCTACCAGGCGGCCATGCGCAAGGTGTTCGAGGTGGATGCCATCCCCGCGCTGCGCTTCGTGCGCGGCCTGCCCCGCGCATCGACCAGCAAGACACCGCTGTGGGTGGTGGCCGGCCCGCAGGGCCTGCGCACCACGGCGCAGAACGATGGCAGCGGCGTGCGCTTTACCGATAGCAGCCGCCTGCGCGTGCTCGAGCCCCTGCTACCCAAGGCGCGCACGCTCACCCTGTTTGCCGACGCGCAGCAGCAGGCCAGCGCCTGGTGCCTGGACTTTGGCGCCATGCGCCTGACGCTGGTGCTCAGCGCCGAGGTGTGGCGCGGCTTCTCGGGCGAGGGCCAGGCCCTGCAGGCGCTGGTGCTGGCCGATGAAGGCCGCCCCGCCAGCGCCGTGCGCGCCCAATTGCACTGGCAGGACACGCTGCGCAGCGATGCGCTCGCGGCCACGCTGCAATGGCCGGTGGCCGATGTGGACCGCGCACTGCAGCTCCTGGGCGCCTCGGGCCTGGTGGGCTATGACCTGGTGCACGGTGCCTACTTCCACCGCGTGCTGCCCATGGACCTGGCCCAGCTCGACGACATGAACCCGCGCCTGGCCGATGCCCGCGCCCTGCTGCAGGCCGGCGCCGTGCGCCTGCTGTCCACCGCCCCGCTCGATGCCGAAGTGCAGAGCGCCGACGTCAGCTACCGCGTGCGCGAGGTGGATGGGCTGGTGCGCTGCACCTGCCCCTGGTTTGCCAAACACCAGGGCGAGCGCGGGCCGTGCAAGCATGTGCTGGCAGCGCAGGCAGCAACAGCAGCAGCAACAGCCACTTCACACTGAACCGTTCCCGGCCCCATGCACGACAACGACGAAGACACTTCCACCGGCAACTCCGCGCTCGAACAACACATCCTCGCAGGCGATCTCGGCGCTGTGATGGACTGCATCGATGCCGCAGACGAGGCCGAACGCAAGGCGATGCGCCGCGCCGTCGAGCGCCTGATCTCGCGCCGATGGGCCCTGCTGCGGGCCGACCCCGAGAGCCCACTCACAGTGGATGGCCGCGTGGACAAGGTGCGCGCCAACCGGTTGTTCCGCGCCACGGAGCTGGCGCGCTTCATGTGCGACAGCGACCAGCCGGCCTGCGACTACTGGCAGCACATCGGCATACAGGACATCGCGGCCTACAGGGCCCGCTATGCGCCTGCGCCGTCCGCCGTGCCCATCGCCATGCAGCTGCGCGGCGAACACCAGTGGCACTACCCCAACCACATCCACCGCGCCATCGTCGCCGGCCTGGTGGAGCGCCCCGAGACCGAGGAGTACATCGACGCCCTGTTCTTCGGCGACCTGCGCGGCGAGTCGAACCTGGCGCTCAAGCACGTGGATGCGGACCCGGGCATTGCGCCGCATCTGCTGAAACTGTTTGAGCGCGAAGGCAGCTCCGAGGGCAGCTTTGCCGCGCGCGAGAAGTACTGCCACGATCCCGAGCTGTACTGGAGCCACGCCTTCCTGACCCTGTGCGAGCGCGGCGTGTACACCCGCGCGCAGTTGCTGGACAAGACCCTGGGCGCGCTGGCCTGCGACTGGCCGCAGTTCAAGTCGGGCTGGTTCTCGCGCTTTCACGGGCAACTGGCGCCCTCGGTGGACGAGATGGCCGCAGAGGCCGAGCGCTACCTTGCCCTGTGCCACAGCCGCATCGCACCCACCGCAGGCATGGCGCTGCAGGCCGTGGCCGCGCTGTACCAGGCCGGCCGCGTGCCGGGCGATGCCGTGTGCGACGCCGCAGTGCCTGTCGTATCGGCCACCGTCAAGGCACAGGTGCTGGCGGCGCTGGAGCTGCTGGGCCTGGTGGCGAAGGGCGATCCCAGCCTGGCCCACCGCTCCACTGCCATCGCCGCGCAGGCCCTGGCACACACGGCAGCGGACGTGCAGAAGAAAGCCATCGCCTTCCTCACCACCTGGGGCCTGGACGAAGCCGGCCAGGAGCTGGCGCGCAGCTACCTGCCCTTTGTCTCGGCCGTGAACCGGCCGGCGCTGGCCAGGCTGGTGGGTGAGGCCGAGGCAGCGCAGCTTGCTGCGCCCCCTGCGGCCACCGATCCCACGAACGCGCCCCGCCCGGTCTCGCCGCTGGACGCCAGCCGCGCCCTGCCCCCGCTCGACCAGATCCCCGATGTGGTCGAGCGCATGGCCTACGCGCTGGAGAACCCCGCCGACGTGGACGAGTGGGAGCGCGTGGCCGGGGCCCTGGTGCGGCTGGCACCCATCACCGCAGCAGACCACGCCGCCTTCCTGGCGCTGCAAAAGCGCACCCGAAAGCTGGTGTGGCCCAGCAAGTCCCTCGGCTTCGCACTCGCCCGCGTGATGGCCGCAGCGGTAGATGGCGAGGGCACGGCAGAGGACCTGATGGTGCTGCCCGGCGATGCCACCAGCCGCGCGGAGCACTTCATCGGCCCGCGCGTGCAGGGCCTCATCGCCCAGGCGCTCGCAGGCCAAGGCCTCACGCCCCTGTCCACCCCCACGCACCGGGGCGGCTTCATCGACCCGCGCGAACTGCTGGCGCGCATCCGGGCGCACCAGCAGGCCGGGGTGCAGGCACCCGTGCCCGAGCAGGTGCTGGCGCTGATGCGCCTGGTGCCCGCGCAGATGGACGCGCAAGCGGCCCATGCCGCGCTGGCCGAGGCACAGGGCATCAAGCACCTGGGCCTGCTGGTACAGGCCCTGCGCTACGCATTGGGCGATGGTGACGTGAAGGCACCCAAGGATGCAGCGGCACGCCCCCTGTTCCTGGCCGCCGCGCGCGTCCGCTCCCCGCATGCGGACGACGCCCCCACGCTCGCCGCCTACGGCGACCTGGGCCCCGGCGGCCCGCTGCACGCGCGAATCGACTGGCATGTGGTCAGCGAGACCAGCGAAGGCGGCTACACCTTCCACCACCTGCACCTCACCCACGGGCCCGCACTGCAGCCGCTGGAGTACGGCCAGCCCCACCACACCGCCCTGGCGCTGTGCGCCAAGCACCTGGCAGACACGCGCTGGGCCGTGGAGCACGAGGCCGCCCCCATCCACTTTGCGGCCAGCCTGCAGCCCTCGGGCCTGGAGCCCTTGTTTGCGGAAGCCGCACGCACCGTTGGCAACAATGTGGACTGGTGGGAGGCCCAATGGCAAAACCGCGCCTACCTCGACCTGCTGCTGGAGCCCACCACGCCCTTCACGCCCATGGCCCGGCTGCTGCTGGCCGTGGCCCTGGCCGGCAAGGAGCCCGGGCAAACGGCGCTGGCGGTGGATGCGCTGGTGCTGGGCGTGCAGGACGGGCGCCTCGACATCCCGGCCCTGGGAGAGACGCTGGCGCGCCTGTGGGCCACGCCCCTGGTCAAGGGCCCGCGCTATGCCAAGAGCCTGGCGGCCGCAGCCCAGGCGCATGCGGCCATGCCGGCGGCGGTGTTTGCGCTGCTGTGCGCCATGCTGCAAGAGCCCATGACCACCTGGCGCAAGGACCAGGCGCCCCTGCTCGAACTGCTGCTGGAGCTGCAACTGGGGCACCAGTTGCAACTGCCCGCAGGCACCCGGGCCGCTCTGGCAGCGATGAAGCTGGGTGGCAAGGGCAAGGCGGCGCAGCAGCAGTTGCTGGGCAAATAAATATGCGTTCATACGGATTTGCATTCGACCGTATAGCTAGGCGGGAAGCCGCAGACAGTGCTGTAGCACGGCAAGGCGAACCAACGACGCTAGACGGTTGAAGGCGAATCCGTATCAGCCGTAGCGCAGGCCCGCGCTGGCGGCAAACCCCTTGGGATCGAACCGGCTCCAGGCCGTGCCCCAGGAGAAAGTCACGTCGCCGTTGCCGAAGTGGCGCCCCAGTTGCTTGCCCAAGGCCTGGCGCACGAAGGCGATCTCGTTGTCGATGGCCTTCTGGGTGGGCCAGCCGTCCTCCTCCTGGGCGCCGGGCAGGCCCACGCCGATGAGCACCATGTTCATCCGCCCTTCGTGAAAGCCCAGCGACAGCCAGCACGGCTTGCCGCCCAGGTCGAAGCCGTGGAAGGACAGCCAGGCGTAGCCGTTGCCGTGCTCGTGCGAGCCACCGAAGAACCCGGCAAGCAAGGCCTGCACATCCTCCCTGCGCAGGCCCTTGCCCACCACCCGCCCCGAGGGCTGCAGCGCCAGCGAGCCATCGGCGGGGTTGATCTCCAGGCGCTCGCGCTGCGGCATGCGCTTACCGGCCGCGCCGCGCCGCCAGCCAGCCCCCGAACCAGCAGCCCGCCACGGTGAAGAACGCATTGGCCAGGTCGAACCACCAGTCCCAGCCCGAGCCCGTGCCGATGGCCAGGCCAATGGATATGGCGGTGAGCAGGCCCGCCACCACCAGGTTGTTGGCATAAGGGTGCGCCGGCGCCAGCCGCGCCGTGACATAGCCGCCCGGTATGCACATGGCACCGCCCACCAGCAGCAGCGCCAGCGTGCCCAGGTTGCCGTCCAGGAACTCGGTCACCATCTGGGCCATCTGCGCGTCGCCCGCCCCCTGGGCCTGGAACCACCACGAAGCCAGGTACCACAGCCCATAGGCAATGGCAGGCAACAGCACCAGCATCAACACGACGCCGGCAAGAATGGCTTTGAAACTGAATCTGTACACGAATGGTTTCCTTGGGATCACGGGGTTGCGCGATGGTACCCGCCCGCTGGGCCGCGCAGGGTGCCATCGCCCTGCACCGGAGCCCGGGCTTACACGGCAGCCGTGGCTGCGGCTGGAACCTGCGTCGCCGGCAGGCGTGCCGTGAAGCAGGTGCCGCTTTAGCGCGATGAGCTTACCTGCAGCGTGCCGCCATGCGCTCGCACGATCTGCGCACAGATGTGCAGGCCCAGCCCCAGGCCACCACCGGGCGCGCTGTCCGCCGGGCGCCAGAAGGGCTCGAAGATCCTGTCGAGGTTGGCGGCCGCGATGGGCTCGCCACCGTTGGCCACGGCGATGCAGAGCCAGCCCTGGTCGAGCGAGACATCCACGCCCACGGGCCGCTCGTTGCCGCCATAGGCCAGCGCATTGCCCAGCAGGTTGGACAGCAGTTGCTGCACGCGGCCCACATCGCACTCCACCCCCCCGGAGAGCCGGTACTGCTCGACGATCTGCGAATCAGGATGCGCGTCGCGCAACTCCCCCACCACTTGGCGCAGCGCGGCCTGCAGGTCGGGTACCGCCTCGATGCGCACACCCATGCCGGTGCCCAGGCGCACGCGTGCAAAGTCCAGCACATCGTCGATCAGGTGCGACATGCGCTGCGTGGTGGCGCGCAACCGCTGGCCATACTTCGCCACGCTGGCGTCGTCCTGGCGGCGCGCCAGGATCTCGCCGATCGCGCCCACCGATGCCAACGGGTTGCGCAGGTCGTGCCCCAGCACGGCGATGAACTGGTCGCGCAGCTCGGCCGTTGCCTGCGCATCGAGCAGCGCGGTCTCGGTGGCCTCCTGGCGCTGCTCCACGTCAAGCTGGTGCCCGATCAGCTCGGCAAAGCTCTGGAACATGGACACCGTCTTGGGGTTGGCCAGCTGGTGGGGGCTGGGGTCGATGGCACACAGGTTGCCGAAGTAATCCCCATTGGGCCGCACGATGGGCACGGAGATGTAGCTCTCGATGTTGTACAGCCGCGGGGTGTGGTGCGTGGCGTAGGTCGGGTCGGTGCTGGCGTGGTCGAAGACCACGGGCTGGCGCGCGGCGCGCGACTCCTTGCACAGGGTGGTGTGTACGTCGAGCTGGCCGCCGGGCAGCAGGCCGAAGTTGATCTGGTCCTCCACCGCACAGGCCGTCCAGGTGCCGTCGGTCACGCGCGCCACGGCGGCAAAGCGCATGCCGGTGTTGTCACAGACGATGCGCAGCAGCGACGGTACGGCGCTGATGCGTGCAATGGCGGCAATGTCGCGTGCTATGGAAGCGGGGCTGTCATCCACAAAGGACCTGGGGAAGTATCAGAACGAAATACCCATTAAAGCATTTGCACGAGAGCTCCGCTGTGTCTTAGAACATGGTGGCAGCTTGCACCAACGGCCAGGGCGCACGCCGGTCCATCAGGTGCTGCGGCCCCAGTTCGGCGCAGGAGCACACGCCCAGCATGGCCAGGTTGCGGTCCAGCTCGGCGCGCAGCAGGCCGATGGCGGCGGCAACGCCCGCCTCGCCATCCACGGCGGCGGCGTAGTTGAACGGGCGGCCCAAGAACACGGCCTGCGCCCCCAGCGCCAAGGCCTTGGCCACGTCGGTACCGCGGCGGATGCCGCCGTCCAGCATCACCACCATGGCACTGCCGGCCTGCTCGGCGATGGCGGGCAGCACGCGCAGCGGGGCCACGGCGCCATCGAGTTGGCGCCCGCCGTGGTTGCTGACGATGATGCCGTCCACCCCGTGCTGGCGCGCCAGCGCTGCATCGGCCGGGCTCAGGATGCCCTTGACCACCAGGGAGCCGCGCCACTGGCGCCGGATCTGCGCGATGTGGCCCCAGTCGAAATGGTCGCGCCCCGAGAAGTCGCGCTGCACGCGGGAGGACAGAATGGGCGCACCGCGCTCGGCAAACGAGTTCTCGAAATGCGGCATGCCGTGGCGCACCAGCGTGCGCAGCAAGGTGCCCGCCAGCCAGCGCGGACGCACCAGCCCATCCCACGCCAGGCGCAGGCTGGGGCGCAGCGGGGTGGAAAAGCCCGCGCGCAGGTTGTTCTCGCGGTTGCCCGCCACCGGGATGTCCACCGTGACCACCAGGGTCTGCACACCGGCTGCGGCCACGCGCTGCAACAGTGCCTCGATGCGCTCGGGCGTGCCCGGCAGGTAGGCCTGGAACCAGGTGCCGGGCGCGGCCTCCATCACCTCCTCCAGCCGGATCAGCGAGCTGCCGCTCTGCACTGCCGGAATGTCCGCCGCTGCCGCCGCCCGCGCCAGCACCACATCCCCCCGGTAGGCCGACAGCGCCGTGATGCCCATGGGCGCAATGCCGAAGGGGCTGGCATAGCGCGCGCCGAACAGCGTGACCCCCTGATCGCGCTGCGCCACGTTGCACAGCACGCGCGGCACCAGCGCCAGCTCGTCAAAGGCCTGCCGGTTGTCGGACAGGGCGCGGTTGTCCTCGGTCGCGCCGGCGATGTAGCCAAAAATCGGGCGCGGCAGCACGCGGCGCGCAGCGGCCTCGAAGTCGCCCAGCGAAAGCAGATCGCGCGTGCGCCCGCCGCGTCGCGTGCCATCGAAGGCTTGCCAGGGGTTGATGGCTGGAGCGGCGGAGGAAGAGGACATCGCGGGAGTTCCATGGAGATGCAGACCGAAGACAGTGTCCGGGATTCGCATCCATCCAAAAAGCGAATTTATTAACATCGCCTTGTTCGCCAAATAGAAGCAAGCAGATCCATGACGCTCAAGCAACTCGAAGCCTTCTACTGGGCCGCTACCTGCAGCAGCTTTGCCCTGGCGGCCGAGCGCGTGCACCTGTCGGTATCGTCCCTGTCCAAGCGCATCGCCGAGCTGGAGGCATCGCTGGGGCAATCGCTGTTCGACCGCGCCGGCCACCGTGCCGCGCTGACCGAGGCGGGCACGCGCCTGGTGCCCCTGGCCGGCGCCCTGCTGCAGGAGGCCGACCTGGTGCACCAGGCCATGGGCGCCACCACTGGCCTGCGCGGCCCCTGCCGCCTGGGTGTGGGCGAGCTCACCGCGCTGACCTGGCTGCCGCGCCTGGTGGCGGCCATCGCCAGTGCCCACCCCGACCTGGAGGTCAGCGTACACGTGGACGTGGGCGCCGCCCTGGCCGAGCGGCTGGACAAGGGCGAGCTCGACGTGGCCGTGATCGCCGGGCCCGCGAGCCGCAGCGCCCTGACCTCGGTGCCCATTGCCCAGGCCGCCTTCACCTGGTGCGCCAGCCCTGGGGTGGCTGCCGGGCTGGCAGCCATGGACGCCAACACCCTGCAGGCCCACGCCCTGGTCAGCCTGCCCCAGGGCTCGGGCGTCACCCAGCTCATCGATGACTGGCTGCGCCAGGCCGGCGCGCAGCCCGCACGCCGCCTGTTCTGCAACCACTGGGGCGCCATCGCCGGCCTGCTGGCGCACAGCGGCGGCATCGGCCTGCTGCCCCAGGGCTGGGCCCAGGCCCTGTGCGGGCGCGGTGTGCTGCAGGAGCTGCCCAGCCCCGTACCCTTGGGGCTGCTGGGCTACGCGCTGCACCACCGGCGCGATGACCTGCGGCCGCTGGTGGCGGCGCTGCGCGACATCGCGGGGTGCGAAGCGGACTTCACGGCGGCGGGGAGTGTGTTCTGAGTGCCCCGCACGGCGCCCCAAGTTCAGGCAGAATCCTCGGCCCTCCACGCACCCAGGCCCTGCCCCCATGACCGTTTTTCCATCCATCGACATCGCCCAGACCACCCCCACCGGCGGTGCCATCGCGCGCATGGTGATGGCGCACTACGCGCTGGGCGACGTGGCCCACTGCGTGCTGATGCGGCGCGGCTTCAATCAGGTCTACGAGCTGCGCTTTGCCGATGGCCGGCAGGCCGTGGCGCGGCTGTGCGCCGACCGCCCGCGCGGCGCGCCCAATACCGCCTACGAGACGGCGCTGCTCTGGCACCTGAAGGCCGCAGGCGCCCCTGTGGCGGCGCCGCTGGCCGCGAGCGATGGTGCCGCCAGCATCGACCTGCCGCTGCCCGAGGGAGCGCGCCCGCTGGTGCTGTTCGAACACCTCCCGGGCGAATGGCCGGGCGAGTCCGTGCCGGACACCGAGGCCACGGGCCGGGGCCTGGCCCTGCTGCATGACCTGGCGCAGGGCTACGCGGGCCCGCCCAGCCTGTACCAGCTCGACCTGCCCGATCTGCTGCGTGCACCGCTGCAGCAGCTGTGTGCAGCGCCCGCGATGGACGATGGCCTGCGAGCCAGCTACACGGCCTTGGCCGGGCGCCTGGACGCGCGCATTACCACCCTGCTGCCCACGCTTACCCGCGTGGCCTGCCATGGGGACTGCCACGGGGCCAACAACTTCATGACCGACGGGCCGGACGGCACGCGCGTGGCCTCGTTCTTCGACTTCGACGACACCGGCCCTGGGCTGCTGGCCTATGAGCTGTGTGTTTATTTGTGGAACAACCTGCCGCGCAAGGTGGACGGTGTGCTCGACGAGGCCGGGCTGACGCGCTGGCGCCACTACCTGGCGGGCTACCGCAGCGTGCGGCCGCTGGCGCAGGCGGACTTCGATGCGATTGCCGCCTTCCTGGCCGTGCGGCAGTTCTGGATCATGGGCGAGACTGCGGGGCGGCATGCCACCTGGGGGACGCAGACCATGCCGACGGCTCAGTTGCGCAGCGTGCTCAAGGTGATGGAGTATTGGGAGTCGTTCAAGACGCCGGTGTGAGCTGCAACGGTGCACGGGCTCGTCAATCGAGCTGTGCGCCCGCATCCGTCACCCCCCTGCCATCGCTTCTTCACCTCGCTCTGCGGGACGTTGTGACACGGTGGTGGTGGTGATGGTTGCTGCTTGCCTTGGTTGAGGGCGGAGGCCGGGGTGTGCGCCCGGCGGCGCAGTAACTTTCTCTTGAGTCGCCAAGAGAAAGTCACCAAAGAGAAGGCGACCCCGCTGCCCGTGTCCCCCTCGCACTGCGTACGAGGGGGCAGCCTGCGATGCTCGGTCCTGGGGTGACGCCGAAGAACTCCCTGCGCTGCCTCTGCGAGGCAGCTCCGGTCAAACAGCTTCGGCGAGCCAGATGACGAGGCGCGTGTCCTTCGGCACGCGCTCACCCCAGGCCCTGCGCTTCTCGGCACGGTCAGAAGGGGGTAGGAACGGGCTCCACTCGGGCCATTGCTTCGCTCGGCCCCAACTGCCTCGCTGCGCTTGGCTCGCCAGGACGATCGCGCTCAACACGTCGGCAGCGCACAGCGCGAACCGACACCCGGCGCAGCTGCGAAGCAGCAGCCGTCTGTGACCCCGCTCCCCACCCCTGCTGGCTGCGCCGAGAAGCGCAGGGGCTGGGGTGGGTGCGTGTGCCGAAGGACACACGCACTTCGTGCTCTAGCTTGCCGATGCTGTCTGAGCGGAGTTCGAAGAACGCAGCGAGTTCATCGGCACCACCCCAGTTCCGAGCATCGCAGGTTGCCCCCGTTCGCCCGACAGGGCGAACGGGGGACGCAGACTGGGGGCCGCCTTCTCTTTGGTGACTTTCTCTTGGCGGCCAAGAGAAAGTTACTGCGCCGCCGGGCGCACATCCCGGCCTCCGCCCCCAACAAATGCACACAGCAACCAAAACCAAAAAGCCGTACAACATCCACCCCACAGCAAAGGAACAAAAAAAAGCCCGCACAAAGGCGGGCAACTTGCTTGCACAAGGGAGGCATCGACTACGGGTGGGTCGACAGAAAAATCATAGCCCCGCCCCCCAAAAAATGCGTGTGAGGTATTTCACACTTCACGCCTTTGTTGATTGATGAACAAACCATCCGCCATTGGTGAAAAAACAGCATCAATGACACCGCCGATCTGGCGCCCAATCGCATGCAGGCCCCTCTGACAAGGCCTGAGCAAAGAGCGACTCCATGACCACAACAACGCCCCCGGCCCCGCAACAGACAAACAACAACAGCAACAACACCAAGGCCTGGGTGATCGACCTCGTGCTGCTCGCAGCGCTGTGGGGTGCGTCCTTTCTGTTCATGCGCATGGGCGCCGCCGAATTCGGGGCGCTGCCCACCGCTGCGGCCCGGGTCAGCATCGGCGCCGTCTTTCTGTTCCCCCTGATGATGCTACGCGGCCAAGGGGCGGCGCTGGTGCAGCACTGGAAGGCCAGCATGGCCCTGGGTGTCTTCAACTCAGGCCTGCCGTTCGCGCTGTTCAGCTTTGCGCTGCTCACCATCAACAGCAGCCTGGCGGCGGTGCTCAACGCCACGGCGCCGATGTTCGGTGCCCTGGTGGCGTGGGTCTGGTTCCGCGAGCGGCCCAGCGGCTGGCGCCTGGTGGGCCTGGCCATCGGTTTCATCGGCGTGGTCATGCTCGCCAGCGGCAGTGCCGGGCTGCGCGATGGCGATAGCGCGGGCAACAACAACAGCCACGCGGCGCTCTGGGCCATCGGCGCCTGTCTGCTGGCCTGCCTATGCTACGGCATCGCCGCCAGCGCCACGCGCCGTTACCTCACCGGGGTGCCGCCCCTGGCCACCGCCACCGGCAGCCAGATCGGCGCAGCCCTGCTGCTCGTCGTGCCGGCCATCGTGTACTGGCCCCAGCACATGCCCTCGCTGCGCGCCTGGCTGGCCATCGCGGCGCTGGGCGTGCTGTGCACGGGCGTGGCGTACTTCCTGTTCTTCCGGCTGATCGAGCGCGCCGGCCCGGCGCGCGCGCTCACGGTCACCTTTTTGCTGCCGGTGTTCGCCACCTTCTACGGGGTGGTCTTTCTCGATGAGAGCATCACGCAGTGGATGCTGGTCTGCGCGGCCGTCATCGTCTGCGGCGTGGGGCTGTCCACCGGCTTCATCGCGCCGAAGTCAAAGCGCGCCGCCAGCGACAGCACCGCGAAGACCTGAGCACCTTCCATCAACCTGTCTTCTGCCGAAGATAGGCCTGCGGCGTCATGCCCAGTTGCTTGTGGAACATGGCGATGAAGGCCGAGGGCGCGCTGTAGCCCAGCTCCAGCGCCACGTCCTTGACCGCGCGGCCGGCCTCCAGCAGGGCGATGCCGCACACCACCTTCAGGCGCTGGCGCCATTCGCCAAAGGGCATGTGCAGGTCGCGCTCGCAGCGCCGGGCCAGGGTGCGCTCGGTGGTGTGCACCAGGGCCGCCCAGTCGGCCAGCGAGCGGCTATCCCAGGGGCTGGCCTGCAGCGCGCCGAGCACGCGGCCCAGCAAGGGGTCCTGCGAGGTGGGCAGGTAGCTGTCATGGCCGGGCGCCACGCGCAGTTCGTCCAGCAGCACCTCGAACAGGCGCTGGTCGGGCGCGCTGCGCGGCGCATCGATGCCGCGGCTGTGCAGGGTGTCGAGCACGGCGTGGATCAGCGGGCTGATGACCATGGTGCAGGGCTGGCGCGGCAATGCGGCGCACAGCGCCTCGGCCACATAGACCGTGGCGTAGCTGGCCTCGTGGCGGTTGCTCGACACATGCTCCAGGTGCGGCGGTATCCACACGCCGTACTGCGGTGGTGCAAGGAACACCTGCCCGCCCATGCCCACCTCGATCACGCCCGACAGGGCGTGTACGAACTGTCCCGCGGCATGGCTGTCCGCCGGGTCGGCACCACCGGGCTGCAGGTGCACCACCTTGAACTGCATGGGCGGCGCAGCATGGGCCGAGGGCTTGCGTGCGGCCTTGGGGATGTTCATCTTGTCTGGCTTCCTTGATCGCTTGTCCGAACAGGCGTATTTGATTGAATCAAGTCAATTTAGACTGATTCTGCCTGCCCGCACCAGCTCAAGGAGACGAACACCATGCCGACCAACCACCCCACCGAATTCGACGCCCAGTCCCCCGCCAGCGCCATGGCCGAGAAATTCGCCCGCGACGGAGTGGTCTGCCTGCGCGGCGTGCTGCGCCCCGCCGAGGTCGAGCGGCTGCGCGAGGGCATCGACACCAACCTGGCCGCGCCCAGCCCGCGCGCCAAGGTGGCAAGCCGCGCCGACGACCCGGGCTTCTTCATCGAGGACTTCTGCAACTGGCAGGAGATACCCGCCTACTGGGACGTGATCTCGCAGTCCGCCCTGGCCGAGATCGCGGCCAAACTCACCGGCAGCAACAAGATCCGCCTGTACCACGACCACATGCTCACCAAGGAGTCGGGCACGCGCCAGCGCACGCCCTGGCACCAGGACCAGCCCTACTACAACATCGAAGGCAGCCAGAACGTGAGCTTCTGGATCCCCGTGGATCCTGTCTCGCGCGCCTCCACGCTGGAACTGGTGGCGGGCTCGCACCGCGGCCCCTGGCTCATGCCGCGCACCTTCATGAGCAACGAGGCCAAGTGGTTCCCCGAAGGCGCCCTGGCCGACCTGCCCGACATCGAGGCCGACCGCACGGCCTACGACATCCGCGGCTGGGCCGTGGAGCCCGGCGACGCGATTGCCTTCAACATGCTGACCCTGCACGCCTCGGCCGGCCTGGAACCCGGGCGCCGGCGCCGCGTGTTCTCGGTGCGCATGATCGGGGACGACATCACGCATGCGCCACGGCGCTGGAAGACCTCACCGGATTTTCCGGGGCTGGTGGATGCGTTGCCGGCGGGGGCGCCGATGGAGCATGCGTTGTTTCCGGTGCTGTGGTCACAGGGATGTAAATTGGAGCAAGCGTGACTCCACGCCATGGGACAAGGGGCGTGTTTAAAGATTCACCTTTAACCGGCTCTTTTCTCAGAGGTGCCTTGTAAGATTCGACTATTGTGAAAATGCAGTCGCCCAACGAATGCTCTGAGGGAATGCAGAATCCGTCCTCGCAATGACGCGTACACTGTTTTGCAGTGCCACAGGCCTCCCAAAAGCAAGATGGACAACGTACGATGGACCTTCACCCACCCTACGCAATGCCGTCAAGAAAAGATCGCGACGCCATGCTCCTTGGAAAGCCGATTAATAGAAAGGGAAACGATGACGATAGAAGCCAACAAGGACATGATTCCAGCAGAAGTCATTGATATATTGCGTCCAAGCCTTTCGTTTGAGACGATTATGTTCTCTGATGGGACCGAGCTGCGGTTAGATAAAGATGACATCATCGTTTTCGTCGGCCCTAACAATGCTGGCAAGAGCGCCGCACTTCGGGAGTTGGAAACATGGGTCGCGAGGTCCCGTCCCGGACTTGTCATCAAGGACGCAAAGATGCGCAAAGTTGGAACGCAGGCTGACCTGCAGACATATCTTGATGCTAAGGCCCAGAAAAGTGGTGATGCCGCCAACTTTACCTATGGCGGAATCGGCTATAACATTCACCACTCGCACGTAGCGTACTTCGACCAAGCGTCTGACAGGCACCCCGTGGCGCCGTTTTTCGCCAAGCGACTATCTACTGAAGGACGCATACAGGATTCAAACGCAGCGCCAGCAATTGCACTCTTCCAATCACCGCCATCGCATCCAATCCACATATTGTTGATGAACCCTGAATTGGCAAAAGAAATTAGCAGCAAATTCCGGCATGCGTTTGGCAAGGACCTCACACCTTTCCGTGCGGGAGGCAGCAACTTCCCGCTTTACGTAGGCAATAAGCCAGCAGTGCTTCCCGGCAAGGATGAACTTTCAAGGGAGTTCATCGAGGCGCTACAAACCTCGAATGTCGTGCTCGAAAATCAGGGGGATGGCATGCGCAGCTTTGCGGCAGTCTTGCTTCATGTGCTGGCTGCACAGACCCATTCGATACAATTTCTTGATGAACCTGAGGCCTTCCTTCATCCGCCTCAAGCACGCTTACTTGGCCGTTACATCGCGGAAAACAGAATGGGAAATTCCCAACTCTTCATTTCAACGCACAGTACGGATTTTCTCGATGGGTTGGTAGAAAGTGGTGCTGACAAAGTTCGCATTGTCCGCTTGCGCCGTGAGGGCGCCGTCAACCGCATCAAAGAGTTGAACAATGAGAAAACGAAGGCTATTGCCAAAGACACATTGGCCCGATTCTCGCGCGTATTTGACGGAATATTTTTTGAGCATGTCGTTATCTGCGAAGCTGACGCTGACTGCATGTTCTACCAGTCTATCTTAAATCTTCCCTCTATTTCCGGAGATCGGCGGCCAGACGTGCTTTTCGTTCATACGGCGGGCAAGCATCGAATGTCGAAGCTAGCGGACACACTACGTTCACTCGAAGTGCCAGTTTCAGTCATAGCTGATATAGATATTCTTAATGATGAAGGGACATTTAAGGACCTTTTCCAGAAGCTAGGAGGTACATGGGAGACTGTGAATACGCACTGGAAGACCGTTTCCGAAGCGGTTCTAAGGCAACGCCCTCCGCTCAATGCTGAGCAGGTTGTACGACTTATCGAGGAGCAACTTGAAGGCATTTCAGGCACAGGAGCATTTCCCGATGATAAGGAACGGGCAATTAAAGAAGTCTTCAAGTCCGTATCGCCTTGGAGCGCAATGAAGAGAAGTGGGCGTGCAGCACTTCCGGCAGGGGAGCCAATCAAAAACTTCGACAGCTTGAGCCAACTATGTAGCGAGCATGGCCTCTGGATCGTACCGGTTGGCGAGATTGAAGGCTTCTGTCGAAGCATTGGATCGCATGGCCCGAGATTCGTCGAAAATGTCTTGGAGGGACGTAGCTTGGAGACGGATCCTGAGTTGCAGGGCGCCCGCGATTTCATAGGTGAAATTTGGGCAAAAGCCAAGCCGTCTTCAGCAGAATACGGACATCAAGAAAAAATGGCCACCTGAATGCCAACAAGAGTAGTGCTTGACTGTGACCAAGCGCAGCATGTGCTCTATTGATGGGTACTAAGTTGCTAGAAACACTCAACCCTACGGTCGAGTGTTCACAGCCCGCCCGCAGTAGGCCCTATCTGCCCCTCAGCGGCCTCAGCAGATCCGCCAACCCGTTGTGGTCGATCTCATACATCAGCGCCAGCAACTGCCCCAGTTCCCCTTTCGGGAATCCCTCGCGCGCAAACCAGCCGAGGTAATTGGCAGGCAGGTCGGCGAGCAAGGTGCCCTTGTGCTTGCCATAGGGCATCTCGGTGGTGACCAGGCGCTGCAGCTTGTCGGCATCCATCGGGTGCGCTCCTTCAGCCGCCCGCGCGCTTGACTTTGTGGCCGAGCTTCTGCAGCGCGGCCATCACGCGGTCCACGTGGTCGCCCTGGATTTCGATCACGCCGTCCTTCACCGTGCCGCCGCTGCCGCATGCGGCCTTCAGCTGCTTGCCCAACTGGTCGAGCGCGGCGGCATCCACCAGCACGCCCTTGACCAGGGTGACGGCCTTGCCGCCACGGCCCTTGGTCTCGCGCGATACGCGCACGATGCCGTCACCGGCAGGCACCGCGGCCGCCTTGGCCAGCGCCTTGCACACGCACTGGGCGATGGGCTGGCGGCAGTCGGGGCACATGCGGCCGGTATCGGTGGAATAGACCAGGCCGCCCAGGCTGCCCAGGTCGGCCAGGGACTTCTTGGGGGCGGGGGCCATCACTTCGGCTCCCGCACGATCAGTGGGGTGTCGGCGGGGTTGGCGCCAATTTCCTTTTGCAGCATGTGGAAGTTGAGCAGCCGCGTGGCCATCACCGTTTCTGCCAGAAAGCACACCAGCGCCAGCAGGAACGAGGCCACGCCGGCGAGGAAGCCGGCGATGGCCAGTCGGTTGGCCTGGTAGTCGAAGGTTTCACCCAGGAACAGCAAAATGATGGTGATACCGATGAGAAAGGCGCAGAAGGTCAGCAGCGCAATGCAGCCGTTGGCCAGGCGCCCGCGCAGGCGCAGGTCACCCAGTTCGGCGTAGGCGCGGGCGGTGTACTCGGGGTCGTTGTTGGCGCGGGCGCGGTCTTCCACCACGCGGGCGCGGTCGATGATGCGTGCCAGCCGGCCGGCCACGGCGCCGATCATGCCGGAGACAGCAGTAAGCAAGAAAACGGGCGCCACCGCGAGCTGGATGCCGTGGGTGATGACGGAAGGATCGGTGGGGATGGCCATAAGCGGGAGTAGCGTGGATGCGGGCCGCCTGATTATCAGCGCACAGGGCCGGCCTGGCGGCACGGCAAACGCCCCCTGGCAGGCGCCAGAACCCAATGCAGGACAATCGGGGGGTACAGCCAGCCCGCGCGCGGGCTGCGCCCATCCATTTTTCTCTTTTTCTTTTGTGGCCGTGCCCATGCACAGGCCGCCTTGCCCATGCCCTTTGCTGCCCTCGGTCTCTCCCCTGCCCTCGCCCATGCCGCCCAGGCCGTGGGCTTCACGCTGCCCACGCCCATCCAGACCGAGGCGATCCCCGCCATCCTGAACGGGCAGGACCTGCTGGGCATCGCGCAGACCGGCTCGGGCAAGACGGCGGCATTTGCGCTGCCGCTGCTGCAGGCGGTGCAGTTGGGCGCCACCGGCCAGGCGTCACGCCACGTCACCGCCCTGGTGCTGGTGCCCACGCGCGAGCTGGCGGCCCAGGTGGGCGAGGTGCTGCGCGACCTGTCGGGGCATTTGCAGCAGCCGCCCAAGGTGGCCATTGTGTTCGGCGGCGTGTCCATCAACCCTCAGATGATGGGCCTGCGCGGCGGGGCCGACGTCATCGTGGCCACGCCGGGCCGGCTGCTCGACCTGGTGGAGCACAACGCCATCAAGCTCGGCCAGGTGGCCCACCTGGTGCTGGACGAGGCCGACCGCCTGCTGGACCTGGGCTTTGCCGAGGAGCTGCAGCGCGTGCTGGCCCTGCTGCCGGCCAAGCGGCAGAACCTGTTCTTCTCGGCCACCTTCCCGGAGGCGGTGCAGGCCCTGGCCGATGGCCTGCTGCACCAGCCGCTGCGCGTGGAAATTGCTGCCACGCCCGACCACACGCCCGACATCGCGCAACGCGCCATCGCGGTGGACGACAAGCGCCGCACCCAGCTGCTGCGCCACCTGCTCAAGGAGCACGAGTGGACGCGGGTGCTGGTCTTCGTGGCCACGCAGTACGCGGCCGAGCATGTGGCCGAAAAGCTGTACAAGGCCGGCATCTTCGCCAGCCCCTTCCACGGCGGCCTGAGCCAGGGCGCGCGCAAGCAGGTGCTGCAGGAGTTCAAGGACGAGCGCTGGCAGGTGGTGGTGACCACCGACCTGGCTGCGCGCGGCATCGACATCGCCCAGCTGCCTGCGGTGGTGAACTACGACCTGCCGCGCTCGGCCGACGACTACGTGCACCGCATCGGCCGCACCGGCCGCGCGGGCGAGAGCGGCGTGGCCGTGACCTTCGTCACGCCCGACGCCACGGCGCATTTCAAGCTGATCGAAAAGCGCCAGGGCCTGAACCTGCCCCTGGAAGTCATTGCCGGCTTCGAGCCCACCGAAGTGGCCCCGCCCCCTGCCCCGGCAGCCCCCGGGGAGCCCGGCACCGGCGGTATCAAGGGCCGCCGCCCGAGCAAGAAGGACAAGCTGCGCGCAGCCGCCGCCGAGGCCGCGCGCCCCGTGGGCAAGAAGCCGCCCAAACCGGAATAAGGGCGGGCACGGCCGGCAAACAAAAAACCGGCGTGCCCCGTGAAAGGCAGGCCGGTTGGTCGGTGGATCGGGCACGAGCCCGAATCCGCCAGCTTGTCAGTCTTCGCTGTCGTCGTCTTCGTCAGGGCCCATGCCGTCGTTGGCAGCTTCCTCGTCACGCACCCCGTCAGGCCGTGGCGTGCGCTTGCCCGGCTTGGCCAGGATCTCAACGTAGAACTGCTTGCCGCCCTCGGCCACCACACCGTTGATCAGCCCGGTGAGGGCCGACAGGTGCACCACCGTGGCAGCCTCCTTGGTGGCGCCGAACTGGCAATCGAAGTCCCAGAAGTCCGCGCCTTCGGGGATCTCACGGCGCCGTTCGCGCTTGATGTACTTGCGGATGTCGTGCTTGACGGCCTCCAGAACCCGGTCCGGATTCTTGCCTTCGACCTGTAGTTGAAAAGTTTTTCTCATGGGCGATGGTACCTCTTGCCGCCCTTTGCGACAAAAAGCCGGCCCCATGACGGACAACCCTCAATGGTCGCATACCTGCAGGGCCCGGCGCAATTCCCTTGCGGATTTCAGCTATCGGCCGCCCCGCAAAGTCGGGTCGATAAGATGGCCGCAATCAAAATTTACAACAGAGGAGGTGGACTATGTCGACAGCAGGATGGATTTTTTCGGGCGTGGTGGTGGTGTTGCTGGTATGGGCCGTGGTGGTCTACAACCGCCTGGTACAGCTGCGCAACCGCATTGCCAACGCCTTCGCCCAGATCGACGTGCAGCTCAAGCGGCGCTACGACCTGATCCCCAACCTGATCGAGGTGGCGCGCGGCTACATGGCGCATGAGGCGTCTACGCTCGAGGCCGTGATCAAGGCGCGCGGCAATGCGCAGACCGCCGCCACGGCAGCGCGTGCAGCGCCGGCCAGTGCCAATGCCCTGGGCGCGCTGGCCGCTGCCGAAGGCGTGCTCGGTGGCAGCCTG
Source organism: Acidovorax sp. AC410 (assembly GCF_979253235.1). Taxonomy (NCBI): domain Bacteria; kingdom Pseudomonadati; phylum Pseudomonadota; class Betaproteobacteria; order Burkholderiales; family Comamonadaceae; genus Acidovorax; species Acidovorax sp. AC410. Next base: position 4,381,196 of record NZ_CEEDCG010000001.1, on the reverse strand, counting down.
GGCCGGCTGATGGCGCTGGCCGAGGCCTACCCCGACCTCAAGGCCGATGCCTCCATGAAGTCGCTGAGCGAAGAGCTCACCAGCACCGAGAACCGCCTGGGCTTCGCGCGCCAGGCCTACAACGACCAGGTGCTGGAGTTCAACGACAAGGCCCAGCAGTTCCCCGACCTGGTCGTGGCGCGCCTGCTGGGCTTCGTGAGCTCGCCGATGCTCGAATCGACACAGAACGCAGAAGAACGCACAGCACCCAAGGTCCAGTTCTGAGCAGTCCGCGTCACCGCGAGGGACTGACTCGATGAAATTCTGGAACCATCAAGAAAACGCGCGCAGCGAAACGCGCCGCCTGCTACTGGGCTTTGCCATTGCCGTGGCGCTGCTGGTCGCGGCCGTACACGGCGCGCTGGTAGTGGCCTGGCTGCTGATGGCGGCCGTGCTACCCGGCAACCTGCCGTACCCGGCCGGCTTTCTGGCCGTCAACGTGGGCGTGTCGCTGATGCTGGTGCTGGGCGGCTGGTGGGTGGAGACGTCAAACCTGCGCGCCGGCGGCGTGAAGCTGGCCACGCGCGCCGGTGCGCGCGAGCTGCGGCCCTCGATCTCGCATGCCGAGCAGCGCCTGGCCAACATCGTCGACGAGCTGTGCATTGCCGCCAACATGCGCCGCCCGCAGGTGATGGTGGTGCCGCGCGTTGATGCGATCAACGCCTTTGCCGCCGGCTGGGACGACAAGGACGCGGTGGTCGCCGTGACACAAGGCGCGCTCGACTACCTCAACCGCGATGAGATGCAGGGCCTGGTGGCCCATGAGCTGAGCCACCTGCACGAGGGCGACACGCGCCTGAAGATGCAGTTGGCGGGCATGGTCTACGGGCTGGAGCTGGTCTACAACTTTGGCGACACGCTGCGCGAGCGGCGCGGCCTGGCCTGGTGGTTCGGCTCGGCCATCATGCTGGCGGGCTTTGCCGGCTGGCTCACGGGGCGCATGCTCAAGGCCGCCGTCTCGCGCCAGCGCGAGTACCTGGCAGACGCCCGCGCCGTGCAGTGGACGCGCAGCAAGGAGGGCCTGGGCGGCGTGCTGCGCAAGGTGATGGGCCAGCGCCGCGATACGCCTGCGGGCTACGCCCAGGACCACCGCCACACGGGCCTGGCCCTGCCCTCGGTGCAGCACATGCTGCTGGTGGACGTGGAGGGCGGTGGCCGGCTGGAGCGCCGGCTCGACACCCACCCCACGCTCGAAGACCGGGTGCGGCGCGTGTACGGGCGGCCCATGCAGCCCATGGCCGTGTCGCCCGTGACCGTGGAGCCCGAGTCTGCGCGGCGCGGCAGCGCGGCCAGCGTGGTGCCGGGTACGCCCACCATTGCATCCCTGGTCGACCCGTTCGCACGCTTCACCTGAAGGTCCTGGCAGGGCCTGCGCCGCGTTTCAACATGGTGGTCCGTCTGAACTCATCGAGTATTTCGATACTCAGCACGCAGAACTATCGTTTTTCATGGAGGAAGAGTTTGCCTAAAGTTTGGCGGTCATCCACCCGCAAGCAGACTATTCCCATGACCTCCACGACCCTCTCCACCACGTCCCATCTGACCTCCCCCATCCCCTTTCACCTGGCGTTCCCCGTGCGCGACATTGCCGAGGCCCGCGCCTTCTATGGCGAGCTGCTGGGCTGCCCCGAAGGGCGCAGCTCCGACGCCTGGGTGGACTTCAACTTCTTCGGCCACCAGATCGTGGCCCACCTGGCGCCCGAGGAATGCGGGCACAGCAGCCACAGCGCCGTGGACGGCCACGCCGTGCCGGTGCGCCACTTTGGCGCCGTGGTGCCCATGGACCTGTGGCAGGCCATGGCGGACAAGCTCACGGCGCGTGGCACGGCCTTCGTCATCGAGCCCTACATCCGGTTCAAGGGCGAGCCGGGCGAACAGGCGACCATGTTCTTCCTGGACCCTTCGGGCAACGCGGTGGAGATGAAGTCGTTCGCGGATCTCGGTTCGCTGTTTGCCAAGTAGGGGGCTACCCCGGCCAGACCGCTGGGCCGGCCCCAGCGACGAGCCCGTGCAGGACTGCGGCCCGCGCTGACCCCAACAAGCGGCAGGACCTGCTGCTGAACAAGCCGTTGCATTCGTCAGTGCCCGGCTCTCGGAACGTGCTTACGATCCTGGGCTGGGCGCTGGCGCCTGGGCTGCCTTCCTCAGGCATTGCGCGAACAGCGCCACCGCGGGCGTGCTGGCGCGCGGCCTGCGCTGCAACACCCCGATCTCGCGATAGAACGTCTTTTCGCCCAGCGTCAGCGCGCGCACGCCGGCCGGCAGGGGCAGGTGGGCCTCCACCAGCGGCACCAGCGCCACCCCTGCGCCCAGCGCCACCAGGTGGATCAGTGCGGGTATTTCGTCCACCTCCACCGCATCGCGCACGGCCAGCCCCTCGCGGCGCAGAAAGCGTTCCACCATGCGCCCGCCAAAGGACGTGCGCTCGTAGCGCAGGAAAGGGTGAGACTGCACCAGCGCGCGCCAGTCGCGGCCCTTCAGGCCAGCCGGAACCAGCAGCACGAAGGCCTCGCGGGCCAGCGGCTGCCAGGTCAGCTCGGGCAGCATGCCGAAGGGCGGGCGGATGATGACGGCCGCATCGATCTTGCCGGCATCGAGTTCGTCCATGAGCCCCATCGACACACCCGGCACGACATGCACGCGCAACTGCGGTTGCAGGCCGCGCAAGGACGTCAACGCCCTGGCAAGCAGCGCTGGCTGAACGGAAGCGATGGCCCCGATGCGCAGCAGGCCGGTAGCAGCCGCCTCGCCCGGCAGATCGGCCAGCCTGGCGTACAGCGCATGGATCTCTTCGGCACGCGCCAGCGTGGCCTGGCCCGCCGCATTGAGCCTGGCCGAACGCCCGGTGCGGTCGAACAACGGGAAGCCCAGCGACTCCTCCAGCCGCTTGATCTGGCTGCTCACGGCGGACTGCGTGAGTCCGATGCGCTCGCCCGCGGCGGCAAACGTACCATGGCGACAAACGGCGATGAAGGTCTTGAGTTCGCTCAGCACGGCGGGGCATCATTCCAAAAATCGATACATGGCCTGCAGCATATATCGCTGCCATCCATGCCGATCCATCGGCCGCCCGGGCGACCCACAGGGCCCCCTCCCAGGGGAATAGCCCCCGACAGCCGTCCCCCATTGCAAAACACTTGGTGGCGTTTTGCGCGCCCGGTGCCACAATGGTCGCACTACGTATTGTTACAACCACGCATGCACCACGACCAGGATCTGTTGCAACTGCTGCCCGCAGCGGCACTGGTGGTGACGCCGGCCGGCGCCATCCTGCGGGCCAACGCGGCCGGCGTGGCCCTGCTGGAGGCCGACAGCGAGCAGGCCCTGCTGGGCCGCATCCTCGGCCACTTCGTACACCCCATGGACAAGGCGCGCTCCAGCCAGCGCATCGAGCGGATCAAGGAGCCCGACCATGCCGGGCGGCCCAACAAATCCTCCGAGTTCCGCGTGCGCACCGACAAGGGCCAGCTGCGCATGGTGCTGGTGGCCAGCGTGGCCATCGAGTGGCAGGGCGCGCCGGCCGTATTGATGTGCGGCATGGACATGACGCACCAGAGCGAGATACAGGAGCAGTTGCGCGAGAGCGAGCACAACTTCCGGCGCCTGTTCGACAACATGCAGGACGTGTACTACCGCACCGACGCGCAGGGCGTGGTGCAGCACGTGGGGCCGGGGGTGCGCCGCGTGCTGGGCTACGAGCCGCACGAGATCGAAGGCCGCACGGCCGAGTCGTACTATCCGCAGAGCAAGGACCGCGATGCCTTCAAGGTGGCCATCCAGGAAAAGGGCGAGGTGGCCGACTTTCCGGGGCAGATGGTGCGGCGCGATGGCATGGTGATCGACATCTCCATCAGCAGCCATGCGCTGTACGACCACCAGGGGCAGTTTGCCGGGGTCGAGGGCATCTACCGCGACGTGACGCAGCGCAAGAACCTGGAGCGCGAGCTGCACCGCCTGGCCACCACCGACATGCTGACCGGCATGGCCAACCGCCGCGCCTTCCTGGAAACCGCCGAGGCCGCCTTCCACGCCGCACGCGAGCAGGGCACGCCGCTCACGCTGCTGATGCTGGACGTGGACCACTTCAAGTCCATCAACGACCGCTTCGGCCACCTGGAGGGCGACCGCGCCCTGGTGGCCTTTGCCCGCGCCGTGATGGACGGGTTGCGCCCCGGCGATGCCGTGGGCCGCCTGGGCGGGGAGGAGTTCGGCGTTCTGCTGCAAGCCACCACGCTGGCCCAGGGCCATGAGGTGGCCGTGCGGCTGCTCAATTGCGTGCGCACGCTGGAGTTGGCGGGCACCGATGGGGGCAGCAGCCAGCGCTACCGCATCACCGCCAGCATGGGCCTGGGCACGCTCAGGGGCAGCGACCGCAGCCTGCGCGACCTGCTCGACCGGGCCGACCAGGCGCTATACCAGGCCAAGCGCGAGGGCCGCGACCGGATTGCGCTGGCCGATGCCGACCTGGACGGCCAAGGCTACTGACCTGGCCAGCACACCCCGCGCGGCGGATGCCGCTCAGAAATCAAACACCGCCAAGCCCATGCCGTAGCGCCCCTGCAGCGTGGTGGCCATGGCACCCAGGCAGAACATGGCATACAGCAGGACAAACGCCCGGTGGCTGGCTGGCCAGGGGGCGTGCGCCGGTGCCAGGCGCACGGGCCCCAGCGCGGCTGCGAGCAGCATGGCGGGAATGATGAAGTAGCGCCCCTGCAAGCCCTCGATGACGCGCGCGGGATAGCCATTCCAGGTCACGGCGAGCGCAAAGAAGGCCAGCAGCGCGCTGCCCACAGCGGCAACCACCAGCGTGGCGCGGATGCCAAGATCGGCCTTGTGGTAGCTCGTCGTCGCCACGGTCAGGATGGCCGCCAGCAGCAGGCCGCAGCCGATGGCGGCCAGGGCAAAGTCCGCAAGCGGCGCATCGGCCCAGCCCAGGTTGCCCACAAACGAAGAGGCGATCAGGTGGCCCTGGAACGGATCGGCGATGGTTCGCCCCACCAGGTACACGAACTCCATCGGATCGCGCAGGTAAGCGCCGATGATCTGCCCCGTGGAGAGCGAGCGCACCACACGGGGGTCCTGGGTGTTGATCAACCCGTAAAGGGTCCACCCGGCACTGGCGGCCAACAGCGTGGCCGTGGCCAGCAGCCGCTGCCTGGTGCGGTGCCGGCACAGCAACACCAGGGGCAGCAGCACGATGGGAATGAGGTTGGTGCGCGACGTGACCAGCAGGAAGATGGCGCCATAGAACGCGAACGCCTGCCAGCGCGTGGCCTTGCCCTCCTGCCACTGCAGCACAAACAGCGACAGCACCAGCAGCGCCAGCGCAAAACACAGCCCATCGATGGTAGGCGAGATGATCTGGAACAGTGCCATGGGCATCAGCACCAGGGCCTGCACCAGCAGCGAGGGCCGCGCCAGTTGCCAGGCCCAGAAGACCAGGCCGAACACCAACAGGGTGACCAGCACGCGGGTGAACTGGTAGCTGTGGCCCAGAGAGAGATCGAGCTCCCGCGATAGCTTGAGCCCCAGCGCATGCGGCAGGTAGATGAAAGGGGCGTAGTAGCCCGTGGCCGACGCGTTGACGAAAATCTCCCCGTCCATCCAGTCAAAGCGCGTGGCCTCGCTCATGAGCCACGCAGGCGACAGGCTCCTGTCGCGGTGCGGCCCGACGATCTTCTGCATCCACTGCGAGAACAGGAAGAAATTGGTATCCACCCAGCCGCCGCTCTTGTCCTGCACGTCGGGCTCCAGACCCTTGAGCAGGGGCTGGCCGTGGGCCACCATGTCGGCACGCAGCAGATGCACGATTTCATCGGGCGACTGGAAGGCCGGGATCAATTGCATCATGCCGCAGGCAATCGCAAACCCCAGCGCGAACCATGCCATCCGCAGTTGCCGCAGACCGGCAACGCCTCTCCCCCTCCACAGGGAAGTCCAACGAGGCCAGCCAGAAAGGTCAGGGCGCAAAAACAATGCAGACAGTCTTCAAGGAAAAATTAGACAGCGACCATCCCAGCTGGCAATACGATCTTATCCACCGGGGTTTTCACTGCGATGGCTACAAACGCTCAATTGCGTGTCAGGCGTGACCTACGTCACCAAAGAGGGAGTTTTCTGCAGGCTTCAGGGTGTGAAAGCGTGAACGCCCCCTCGCTCCCGGGTGCCGCAGGATCATGGCAGGCAAGCCCGCCCCTCGCAACATCGCTTGCATTTTGAATCAGATGTCTGCCCATCCCCCACAATAGCCACCCCATGAGCCCCCCACACACCCAACGCGCCACGCCCGGCAAGGAAGAGATCGCACTGCTGGCCCCCTTCGAGCGCCTGGGGCCTGACCGCATCAGCCTGGTGGCCACCGCCGCCCAGGCCGAGCAGGCCTGCGCCGAACTGGCTGCGAGCACCGTCTGGGGCTTCGACACCGAATCCAAGCCCACCTTCGTGCAGGGCGAAGTGTCCGACGGGCCGCACGTGGTGCAGCTGTCCACCCTCGACAAGGCCTGGGTGTTCCAGCTGCACGACCAGGGCTGCCGCGCCCTGGTGGCGCAGTTGCTGGCCCGGCCCGGCACCACCAAGGCCGGCTTTGGCCTGGGCGACGACAAGAAACGCATCGAGGCCAAGCTCGGCGTGGTGCCCGCGGGCGTGCTGGAACTCAACCACGTGTTCCGCCAGCAGGGCTACCGCAAGGACATGGGCGTCAAGGGCGCGGTGGCGGTGCTGTTCAACCAGCGCTTCATGAAGTCCAAGAAGGCCGCCACCTCCAACTGGGCCAACCCGCACCTGACCGAATCGCAGCTCGTGTATGCGGCCAACGACGCCTATGCGGCGGCGCGCGTGTTCCACGCGCTGGGCCTGCCCGCCGGCGTCTGAGCCAACTGCGGCATCGCTACACTGCAGCAGCAAAATTCCTGCAGCGACCGTCTTCCATGATCTTCGACTCCGCAGATTACTACTTCATCGATTTCCAGACCGACCTGCCCAAGGAGGCCGCGGGCACACGCATCGGCATGTACCTCGCCTGGCTCACCCTGCGCGGATTGGGCGGCGAAGGCGTCAACGACTACCTGGGCGACCTGCGCGCACGGCGCATCTCCTGCGCGGACTTGCTGTTCGATGCCTGCGACGGCAAGTTCGACGCACAGGATGTGAACGAAGAAGGCCTGGCCTTCACCGAGCACTACTACGCAGCGCAGTTCAACGACGACTTCGACGCTGTGTTTGCCGGTGAATTCAGCCGCTCCGGGCACGACCTGGACGATTCGTGCAGCGTGCGCTGCAACTGGCACAACTACGACCGCCTGGCCCTGGTGCTGAACCGCCGCCTGCAGGACTGGCGCGCGCTGCGCGACCAGGTGGCGTGGCCGGTGCTACCCGCCCTGGATGGCGTCTACGCCGCCGTGCTGCGCGCCCTGCAGCCCTTCATGCAGGCCAAGGGCTTCGTGCACGACCCGGTCAATGAACCCGACATGACCGATGCGCCCTCGCCCAGCCGGGTCGGGCACCTGTACTGCAGCGATTTCCCTGGTGGCAAGCACTGGCTGCTGGTGGTGGTGAAGTCCACGCCGCAGGGCGCCATCTCCCTGGCGCTGACGGTGGCATCACGCCTGGATGCGGTGGCCGAGCGCATCCGCGACCACGGCCTGCCCGAGTATTTCAACGACACGGACGACAGCCCCCTGCCCTACACCGCCCTCCTGCGCCTGCCACACTGGCTGCGTGGCGACCCGGACCTGCTCGTGGAGACCGATGGCGACGGCAACACCGCGCTCGTGCTGCGCGGGCCCCAGGGTCTGGCAAAGACCGTGCTCCTGCTGGCGCAGCGCTGCGATACCGTGCTCGGCCCGCTGTTGGACCAGTTGGCCACGGTGCAGGGCCTGGATGCCGTGCGCTGCACGCGCCCGCTGTCGGAGTCGATCCTGTACACCGAGCCGTTCAACCGCTTCGTGCTGTCCACCGCCGAGGCCGCAGGCAACCCGCGCATCCTCGCACTGTGCGATGAGCTCGAAGCCCTGGGCAGTGACCCGCAAGCCCCGGGCTCACGCATGTTCTACCCGAACCTGATGGCGCACATTCGCCTGGTGCGCGAGCGCAACAGCCCAACCGCGTAGGCTCTGAGAACCATTGGTTCACTCAACGCAGTACTGGCATCCGCTCCAGCGATTCGTGCATCTCACCGACAAGCTGGGCCATTTGCCGGGCAATCGTGGTGGGCTCGTGGATGGCGAACACACTCTGCCCCGCTGCTTCGTAGATGAGGCGCGGGTCATCGTTTTCATGCATGGAGGCAAAGACGTCGCCAGTGAGCGCCTGCTGCATGGGCATGGGCAGCGGCTCGGGGGCATCTGCGGCGGCCCAGGCATCGATCCAGTCGCTGCGCACCACGCGGCAGGGCTTGCCGCTGTGGGCCCGGGTGATCACCGTGTCCTCGCTGCCACTGTCCATCAGGCGCTGCAGCAAGGCGGGCGGCGTGTGGTTCTCGTTGGCCGCCATCCACAGGGTGCCAAGCCAGCCACCCTGGGCACCCATGGCCATCGAGGCCACGATCTGCCCCCCGGTGCCGATGCCGCCAGCGGCCAGCACCGGCGTGTTGCCGGCCATGGCCACGATTTGCGGCACCAGCGAGAAGGTGCCGATGCTGCCGGTGTGCCCACCCGCGTCATAGCCTTGCGCCACGAGCACATCCACCCCCAGGGCCAGGGCCTTCTGGGCATGGCGGGTCGAGCCGATCAGCGAAAAGGTGATCTTGCCGCGCGCCTTGGCCCTGGCGATCAGGTCCGCACGCAGGCCGATGGCCGTGGCGACGCCAATGGCGTTGGAGGCCAGGACCTGCTCGATCTGGGACTCGAACAATTCTTCGGACCGCACCTGCGTGGTGAAGAAGCTGGGCCGGGTGGGCGCCGGCACGGCGAAGCGCTCGCGCAGACCCTGGACGAAGTCCACATGCGCGCCCGGCAGCGCCGCGCGCACCTCGTCGATACGGCCCTGCTGCGGCACCTGTGATGGCAGCATCAGGTCCACGCCATAGGGGCGCCCCTGCATGCGCGCGTCCACCTCCTGCAGGATCAAGGGGATTTCATGGGGCATCTCGCGGGCCAGGCCCAGCACGGGAAAGCCGCCGGCCCGGGCGATCTCCACCACCACATCGACGGAATGCGAAAAACCGAAGATGGGGTGGGCCACGCCCAGGGTGTCGCAAATCGGTGTGCGCAAGGTGTTCGTCATGGACCGGTCCTTTCACGCATCACTGGGGTTCTATGCCGGCCTGCTTGAGAACCTTGCTCCACCGGCTGGCCTCCGTGGCCACGAAGGCGTCGAACTCGGCGGGCCCCTGGGGCGCCATCTCCATGCCCAGGGTGGCAAACCTGGCCTTCACGTCCGGCATGGCCAGTATCTCAGCGACATCGGCGGAGAGCTTGCGCACCAGGGCATCGGGCAGCTTGGCAGGCCCGACCACGCCAAACCAGGTCCCCACTTCGTAGCCCGGCAGCGGGGCGGCCTCGGCCACCGTGGGCAGATCAGGAAACCCCGCGGCGGGCTTGGCCGTGGTGACGGCCAGCGCGCGCAGCTTGCCGGCCTTGACGTAAGGCCCGGCCAGGGCCGCAGTCAGCGGCATCATCGTGACGCGGCCTCCGAGCAGATCGTTCATGGCATCGGACTGGCCGCGGTAGGGCACATGGGTAAGCTTCACGCCAGCCATCTGCGCAAGCAGTTCCCCCGACAGATGGTTGGAGGTGCCCACGCCGGCAGTGGCGTACGACAGGGGCTCATTGCTTTTTTTCGCCAGCGCCAGCAGCTCGGGCAGGGTCTTGACGGGCACGCTGGGGTGTACGACCAGCAGATTGGGAACGACGCCGATGCCTTGTATGGCCCGGAAGTCACGCACGGGGTTCCAGTTGAGGTTCTTCACGACGCTGGGCAGCACGGCGTGGCTGGGGCTCACGCACAGCAGGGTGTAGCCGTCGGGCGCGGACTTGGCGACGAATTCGGTGCCAATCGCGCCGCCGGCGCCGGTCTTGTTCTCGACGATCACGGGCTGGCCGTACTTGGTGCCCAGCTTCTCGGCCAGGATGCGGGCGGTCGAATCCACCACCCCGCCCGCCGAGAAGGGCACGATGATGCGGATGGGACGGCTCGGGAAAGCGGCTTCCTGCGCGAGCGCGGGCATGGCGGCGGACGCGGCGACGCCCAGAGAAAGCGCCAGGGCCTGGCGGCGGGTGAGTCGGGTCATCATGTCTGTCTCCTGCGGATAAGGCTCATGCCATGGGGCTGAGGTGAGGAAGGGTGCGCGGTATGTTCCGCACTTCATCGGGGGATTCGGTGGCAAAGGCCGCCTGGTTGACGGGATCGGTTCGGGCTTCGCGCAGGCTCAGCACGGGCGTGACGCAGGCCTCCAGCGTGGAGAAATGCACTGCCCATTGCGCCATGGTGCGGGCCAGAAAGCGCTGCTGAAAGCAGGCCGCCAGCTCCCCGTGCCGGGCCCGGTCGCTGCGCGCAGGCAGTGCATCCGGCTCCAGCCCCAGGCCATGCACGAAATTCAGGTAGAAGCGCTCTTCGATGGCGCCCACCGCCATGTGGCGGCCGTCGGCCGTCATGTAACTTCGGTACCAGGGAACACCACCATCGATCACGTTGGAGGCAGGGGCGTCCTGCCAGGCGTTGGCCCCCAGGCGCGCGAACACGGGCGTGAGCAGGTGCAGGCTGCCATGCGTCATGGCGGTGTCCACCACGCAGCCCAGGCCGCTGGTGGCGCGCGCATGCAGCGCCGCGAGAATGCCCGCTGCCGCATACAGCGCACCGCCCGCCAGGTCGCCAATCAGGTTGAGCGGCACGCACTGCGGCCCGATGGCATGCAGCGCGCCGGACATGGCGATGTAGTTGATGTCATGCCCCGCACGCTGGGCCCAGGGCCCGTGCCGGTCCCAGCCGATCAGGCGCGCATAGACCAGTGCCCGGTTGCGGGCGTGGCAGGCCTGCGGCGAAAGGCCCAGGCGCTCCATGACACCGGGCCGAAAGCCCTCCACCAGCACATCCGCCTGGGCGATGGCGTCCAGCGCGGCAGCACAGCCGGCTTCCGTCTTCAGATCCAGCGTCAGATCGGTGCGCTCCCAGGTGCCCATGTCCGCGGACGCATCCACCGGCACACCCAGCTCGGGCGGGCGCGGGTTGACGATGCGCGTGACCTGCGCACCCTGCTGCGCCAGCCACCATGCGCAAAACGGCACGCCGCCGACCGTGGCGAACTCGACGACGCGCAGACCCGCCAGCGGCTTCATGGCTGCGCCTTGTGCGCTTGCGCCAGCGCAATGGTGCGACGCGCGATGTTCACGAGGTGAATCTGGCTGGTGCCCTCGTACAGGCGGAACAGGCGCACGTCGCGGTAAAAGCGCTCGGCCACGTTGTCGGCAATGTAGCCACCGCCGCCAAAGATCTGCACAGCCCGGTCGGCCACGCGGCCGCACATTTCCGACGCGAACAGCTTGCACATCGACGCCTCCAGCGTCACGTCCAGCCCGTCGTCGCGCTTGCGTGCGGTTTCCAGCAGCAGGGCGCGCGCGGCATACACATCGACATTGCTCTCGGCGATCATCTGCTGGACCAACTGGAACTCGGCCACGGGCTGGCCGAACTGCCTGCGCGCGCTGGCCCGCTCCACCATCTCGTCCACCAGGCGGATGGCGGGGCCGATGCACAGGCCGGCCAGGTTGATGCGCTGCTTGTTGAGGGCCTTCATCGCCGTGCGGAAGCCAATGCCCGCCTGGCCGCCGAGGATGGCGCTGGCCGGCACGCGGCAGCGGTCCAGCAGCACCTCGCCCACGGGCGATCCGTGCTGGCCCATCTTGCGGTAGGCCGGCGGTGTACACAGGCCCGGTGTGCCGCGCTCGATCAGGAAGGCAGTGATACCCGCCGCGCCCTTGGCACCCATGTCGGTGCGGGCGAACACGGTGAACAGGTCCGCGATCGGCGCATTGGTGATGAAGCACTTGTGGCCGCTGATGAGGTAGTCGTCGCCATCGCGCACGGCCTCGGTGGTCAGGGCCGTGGCGTCCGATCCGGCCCCGGGCTCGGTGAGCGCAAAGCAGCCGGTGACCGCCCCGCTGGCCAGACCGGGCAGGTAGCGCTGCTTTTGTTCCTCCGTGCCATCGACGACCAGCGACTCGGAGGCAATGCCGGTGTTGCCGCCAAAGCGCGCGCGGAAGGTGGTGGCCGCCTGGGACACCTCGATGTTGACCAGCGACAGCTCTTCGGAAGTCAGGCCCGCGCCGCCGTAGGCCTCGGGGATGCTGTGGCCAAACAGGCCCAGTTCGCGCATGCGCTGCACCACGGGCTCGGGGATCTGGTCGTCCTGGTCGATAGCCGCCTCCAGGGGCATGAACTCCGTGCGTACCACATGGCGCACCTCGGCGAGCAGTTGCTTGAAATTTTCAGGATGGCGGATCATGGTTTGCTTCTTTCTTTCTCTCTAGCTATCTCTCGGGGGCTAATGCAGGCCGCAGGCCAGTTCGATCTGCTGCACGGCGTCGAGCAGGTGGTGGGCTGCCCGTTTTTCCAGCGTGTCCTTGCCCAGCCGAAGGGTGGACATGGTGCAATTGAGCGCCAGGGGTTCCTCGCGCGGTGCCTGCCGGATGGGCACCGCCACGGCATGGACTTCCTTGCGCCAGTCACCGCGCGAATAGCAGTAGCCGCGTTCGGGAAATGCGCTTTGCTCGGCATCCCAGTGCGCCTTCTCGACGGCAAAGCGCTTGGGGTCTTCCACCTTGAGTCGGTTGAGGATGGCCTTGCGCTCGGGGGGGGCGCAGGCCAGGATGAGGGCCCGCCCGATGGCCGATGACAGCAGCGGGCGCGTGCTGCCGATATCGGGCTGGTACACGTTGCCCAGGTCCACGCGGCAGGTGTCCACATAGACCACGTTGGTGCGGTCGCGCATCCCCAGGTTGACGTTGCAGCCCGTCTCGCGCGCCACCTTTTCCATGATGGGCCGCGCGATCTGGCGCACCCGCATGTTGGCCAGCAAGGGATAGCCGAGCGACAGGACGCCCGAGCCCAAGCGGTACTTCTGCAGCCCCTCCACACGGCTCAGGTAGCCCAGCAGGGTGAGCGTGTAGGTCAGCCGCGAAACCGTGGGTTTGGGCAACCCGGTGCGGTCCGATATCTCGCGGTTGCCCAGCATGGGGTCGGCCAGGGTGAATGCTCGCAGGACCTCCATGCCACGCGCCAGGTTCATCGAGAACTGGCGGTCGGCGCTCAGGTCATGCGGGTTGACGAGACCGGGCAGATGGATGGGGGACGACATGGTGCGTGCCTTGGCTGTGTTGGTGGTCATGATGGTTTTTGGCAGGTGTGAAGTCAACGGTTTGAGTAGATCATTTCGCTGTGCGAAACACCCGTTGTACAGCGGCAGCGGCTCTGGCACAAACCCAGGTACGCAATCCTTGCGCCACGGAGATATCCAGTTGAATGCAACACCGAACAGCAGCGGCGCCCTGGCAGGCATACGCATTCTTGACATGGCCACCGTGCTGGCCGCCCCCTTTGGCGCAACCCTGTGCGCGGACCACGGTGCAGACGTGGTGAAGCTGGAGCTGCCCGATGGCAGCGACCCCCTGCGCACCCTGCAGCCTGTGAAGGACGGCAGCGCACTGTGGTGGAAGGTGGCCAACCGCGGCAAGCGCGGCATCTCGCTCGATGTGCGCAAGGCGCAGGGGCGCGATCTGCTCTTGCAGATGCTGCCCAGCTTCGATGTGCTGATCGAGAACTTCCGCACCGGCACCATGGACCGCTGGGGCCTGGATGCGGCCACCTTGTTCGCCGCCAATCCGCGCCTGGTCATCCTGCGGTTGACGGGGTTTGGCCAGACCGGGCCCGACCGCCTGCGCCCCGGCTTTGCGCGCATCTTCGAGGCCAAGAGCGGCTTTACCAGCCTGACGGGCGAGAAAGGCGGCTCACCCCTGCATTCCAACTTCCCCGTCGGCGACGCGGTGGCGGGCCTGTTTGCCGCGTTCTCCATCGCAGCAGAAATCGCGCGGCTGCGCGGCGACCCCGAAGCCCGGGGCGTGGAGATCGATCTGTCGGCCACCGAGGCGCTGTTTCGCCTGCTCGACCCCTTGCCGGTGGAGCACGAGCAACTGGGCCAGGTGCGCAAGCCGGAGGGCAACTGCGCCAGCTACACCGCGCCCAGCAACATGTACGCAAGCCAGGAGAAGGTGTACTTCACGGTCGTGGCCTCGTCGAACGCCATCTTCGCGCGCCTGGCAGAGGCCTTGGGCCAGCCGGACTGGGCCAGCGACCCGCGCTTTGACACCAACCCGCACCGCGTGCAGAACCTGGGCGAGCTGGACAGCGCCCTGTCAGGCTGGTTTGGCGCCCAGCCCTACGCGCACATAGAGCGCACGCTGGAGGCGGCAGGCATTCCGTTCAGCAAGGTCTACACCATCGAAGACATCCAGGCCGACCCGCAGTTCCTGGCGCGCGAGGCCATCGTGCGCCTGCCCGACCCCCTGTATGGCAGCCTGCCCGCACCCTGCATCGTGCCGCGCGTGCTGGGGCGGACCATGCCCATCCCGCGCACCGGGCCCGATGTGGGCGAGCACAACGCCGAGGTCTTTGCCGAGCATGGCGTGGGTGCCGTGCAGCTTGCGGCACTCAAGGCGCAGGGCGTTGTCTAGAACCAGGAAAGCACCCACCCATGCATACCTTTCAAGCTTTGCGCCTGCTGCCAGGCGAGCCCGCACCGCTGCGGCAGATAGGCCCGTTGTCGCTGGACGATCTGAGCCCCGGCAACGTCGTCATCCAGGTGGCGTTCTCCAGCATCAACTACAAGGACGCGCTGGCGTCCAAGGGACTGAACGCCATCATCCGCACCTGGCCGCGCATCGGCGGCATTGACTTCACGGGCACCGTGCGGGAGTCTGCCGATGCGCGCTTTGCGCCCGGCGATGAGGTCGTGGTGCATGGCTTTGGCATCGGCGTAGACCACGATGGCGGGCACGCGCAGATGGCGCGGGTGCCCGGCGACTGGGTGATGCGCCTTCCCCAGGGCCTCAGCCTGTTCGAGGCCGCCGCCATCGGCGTGGCCGGCTACACTGCGGCCTATGCCCTGCACCTGATGGAACTCAACGGACTGGAGCCAGGCCAGGGCCCGGTGCTGGTGACCGGAGCCACGGGGGGCGTTGCCAGCCTGGCCATCGACATGCTGGTACAGCGCGGCTACCAGGTGACGGCCATGAGCGGCAAGGCCGGCGAGACGGCGTACCTGCAGGGCCTGGGGGCCAGCGAGGTGGTGGGCCGCATTGCCCACGAGGACCACCCCAGGCCGCTGGAGAAGGCGCGGTGGGCCGGGGCCATGGACTCCGTGGGCGGCGCCACCCTGGCCTGGCTCACGCGCACCATGCAGCCCGGCGGCGTGATCGCCGCCTTCGGCAATGCCGGCGGCGCCGAGCTCACGACCACGGTGCTGCCCTTCATCCTTCGCGGCATACGCCTGCTGGGCATCAACGCCAATTCGCCCATGCCGCTGCGCCAGCAGGTCTGGGGCAAGATCGCCGGCGACTACCGTCCCGCCCACCTGGCGCAGATCGCCCATGTGATTGGCATGGACGCGCTGCCGACCTGGCTGGACCGCACGCTCGCCGGGCAGGTGCGTGGCCGCACGGTCATCGACATGAACAGGTAGGGAAAAGGCCATGGACGAAACCTCCGAGGCCTCATCCGGGAAGGCCATCAGGGTCCGCGGTCCGCAATGGTGGCAGGAAGGAACCGAGCCCGACTACCGGTTCTCGCTGGCCAACGAACGCACCTTCCTGGCCTGGATCCGCACCGCCCTGGCCTTGCTGGCCGGTGGTGTGCTGCTGGAGCAATTCTCCACCCGGCTCGGCCCCCACTGGCTGGTCGCCGCGCTGGCGATTGCACTCGGTGTGCTGGCGGCCGCGCTGTGTGCGCTGGCCTACCTGCGCTGGCGCGCCAATGAGATCGCCATGCGCCACGCACGCCGGCTGCCAGGGACACCAGCCCTTGCGCTGATCTCCGCGGCCATGCTGGGCATCTCGGCCGTGGTCGTGCTTTTGCGGGTGCTGCCTGCATGAGCCGGGGCACGCCCACCGGGCCGTTGCCGCGCGACCCCGGCCTGCAGGCCGAACGCACGGCGCTGGCCTGGAACCGCACCGGGCTGGCCGTGCTGGTCAATGCGCTGCTGGCGCTGCGCTCGGGCTGGTCGGGCCGGTTGGCTCCCATCACGGCCCTGGGCCTGGTGTTGCTGCTGGCGGCCGCTGCGATCATGCTGTATGGCGCCTGGCGACGGCGGTCCCTGCTCTGCGGCGGCGCGGCGACGGCAGCGCAGGCACACGCCATCGGGGCGGTGGCGGCCATCACGCTGCTGGCGTGCGGCATCGCCATGGCGTCCGTTGCCATGGGCTGACGCCCCCCCGCCAGCAAAGCCCGCGACTACAGCACCGCAGCCAGCCGCGCCGCCTGGTCGATGGCGCGCTTGGCGTCGAGTTCGCCCGCCTCCAGCGCGCCACCGACCACATGGGGCTTCTTGCCCAGCGCCAGCAGCTCGTCGGCCAGGGTGCGCAGCGGCAGTTGGCCGGCGCACAGCACCACGGTGTCGCAGGGGATCCAGGTCGGGTCCTCGCGCTGCTCGCCGTACGAGACGAGCAGGCCCTCGTCGGCAATGCGCTCGTAGTTCACGCCGCCCACCATCTGCACCTGCTTCATCTTCAGCGTGGTGCGGTGGATCCAGCCCGTGGTCTTGCCCAGGCCCTCGCCGAGCTTGCCCTTCTTGCGCTGCAGCAGCGTGACCTGGCGGGCCGGTGGCGTGGCCTGCGGGCCCTTTCGGGGCCAGGCCGCCGCGTGCCTCGGCCGGGTCGGTGATGCCCCATTCGGCCTGCCAGGCGGGCAGGTCGAGCGTGGTCGAATGGCCTTCGTGCACCAGGAATTCGGCCACGTCGAAGCCGATACCGCCCGCGCCGATGACGGCCACGCGAGCGCCCACGGGCTTGCCGTGGCGCAGCACGTCGATGTAGCTCAATACCTTGGGGTGCTCCTGCCCGGGGATCTTCGGGTCGCGCGGGCTCACGCCCGTGGCCACCACCACTTCGTCGTAACCCGCCAGGTCGGCTGCCTGCACGGACCGGCCCAGATGCAATTGCACGCCCGTGTCCTCCACCCGCGTGGCCAGGTAGCGCAGCATCTCGTGGAACTCCTCCTTGCCCGGAACCTGCTTGGCCATGTTGAGCTGGCCGCCGATGGCCTCGGCCGCATCGAACAAATGCACCTCGTGCCCGCGCTCGGCGGCCACGGTGGCGGCCGTCAGGCCCGCCGGCCCGGCGCCCACCACGGCGATGCGCTTGGGCTTTTGCTGCGGCGTGAGCGGCGTGTAGACCAGCAGCGTCTCGTGGCAGGCGCGCGGGTTCACCAGGCAACTGCTGGTCTTGTTCTTGAACACATGGTCCAGGCAGGCCTGGTTGCAGGCGATGCAGGTGTTGATGCGGTCGGCCCGGCCTGCGGCGGCCTTGTTCACGAAGGCCGCATCGGCCAGCAGCGGGCGCGCCATGGAGACCATGTCGGCACAGCCATCGGCCAGCACTTGCTCGGCCACCTCGGGCGTGTTGATGCGGTTGGAGGTGACGAGCGGCGTGGCGATGCCGGCGGCCTTGAACTCGGCCTTCATTTTTTGCGTGACCCAGGCGAAGGCCGCGCGCGGCACGCTGGTGGCGATGGTGGGTATGCGCGCCTCGTGCCAGCCGATGCCGGTGTTGACCAGGCTGGCACCGCCCGTGGCAACGGCCTTGCCCAGGGTAACGATCTCGTCCCAGGCGCTGCCACCGGGCACCAGGTCGATCATGGACAGGCGGTAGATGATGATGAAGTCTGGCCCCACGGCCTCGCGCATGCGCGCCAAAATTTCCACCGGCAGGCGCATGCGCTGGCTGTAGTCACCGCCCCAGGCATCGGTGCGCCGGTTGGTGGTGGCCGAGAGAAACTGGTTGATCAAATAGCCCTCGGATCCCATCACCTCCACCCCGTCATACCCGGCCTCGCGCGCCCGCTGTGCGCAGTTGACGAAGGCGCGGATCTGCCGCTCCACCCCGCTGGCCGACAGCGCGAACGGCGTGAACGGCGATATCGGCGACTGCAGCCGCGAGGGCGCCACCGCCAGCGGGTGGTAGGCATAGCGGCCCGTGTGCAGGATCTGCAGCGCGATCTTGCCGCCGGCACCGTGCACGGCCTCGGTCACCACCTTGTGGCGGCGCGCGGCACCCGCAGTGGACAGCGTGCCTGCGAACGGCTTGGTCCAGCCCGCGATGTTGGGCGCGAATCCCCCCGTCACGATCAGCCCCACCCCGCCCTCGGCCCGCTCGCGGAAATAGGCCGCCATGCGCGTGAGGTCGCGCGCGTCTTCGAGCCCCGTGTGCATGGAGCCCATGAGCACGCGGTTCTTGATCTGCGTGAACCCGAGGTCCAGCGGGGCGAGCAGGTGGGGGTACAGGGCGTGGCCGGGCGGCAGTTCGCTGGCGATGGATTTCATGGTGGGGCGCAGAAAGGGTGGGATGGCGTCCAGAACGCCGGACACAACATCTAGAATTATTTTCTAGAACTTTATTCTAGAATGCACTTCCATGGCAAGCCGTACCAACCCCGCCCCCACCGCCGAGACCACCGACCGCCGCCAGGAGATCCTGAACGCCGCGCTGGCCTGCGCCGCGCAGGCGGGGGTGGACGCGGTCTCCATCGATGGCGTGCGCGCGCGCTGCGGCGCCAGCGTGGGCAGCATTTATCACCACTTCGGCAGCAGGGAGGGCATCGTCGCGGCGCTGTTCTTCGACATCTTTGCAGCGCAGTCGCGCAGCGTGCAGGCCCAGCTCGATGCCGCCGTAGGCGTGGAAGCGGGCGTGCAGGCCCTGGTCACTGGCTACCTCGACTGGGTGGTGGCCCGGCCCGTGCAGGCGCGCTTTCTGTTCCAGGCGCGCAGCCCGGTGGCCAGCGGCCCGCGCAGCGCCGAACTGGCCGAGGCGGCGCGTGGGCGCAATCAGGCGCTGTTGGCGTGGTTCGAGCCGCACCGTCGGGGAGGCGCATTGCGCGACCTGCCCTGCGAGCTGATGCCCTCGCTGGTGATGGGGCCGGTGCAGAGCTATTGCCGGGCGTGGTTGTCGGAGCGGGCTGGCCAGGGTGGGCTGCCCTCGCCGGAGGTGTACCGCAGTGAGTTGGCGGCTGCGGCTTGGAGGGCGGTGCGGGCGTGATGGGTGTGGGGCGTGGGCCCCAGTGCCGTTCTGTTTCTGTGGTTGCTGTGTGCTTTTGCTGAGGGCGGAGGCCGGGGTGTGCGCCCGGCGGCGCAGTAACTTTCTCTTGGCCGCCAAGAGAAAGTCACCAAAGAGAAGGCGGCCCCCAGTCTGCGTCCCCCATCGCCCTGTCGGGCGATGGGGGCAACCTGCGATGCTCGGATCTGGGGTGGTGCCGCAGAACTCGCTACGTTCTTCGAACTCCGCTCAAACAGCTGCGGCAAGTCAGATGACGAAGCGTGTGTGTCCTTCGGCACACACGCCCACCCCAGCTCCTGCGCTTCTCGGCGCAGCCAGCAGGGGTGGGGAGCGGGTACCGCACGGCTGCTGCTGCGCAGCTGCGCCGGGTGTCGGTTCGCGCTGCGCGCTGCCGACGAAACTGACGGGATCGCCCTGGCGAGCCGAGCGCAGCGAAGGACCACAGGCCGAGCGAAGCAATGGCCCGTATGGAGCCCGCTCCCCACCCCCTTCTGACCGTGCCGAGAAGCGCAGGGCCTGGGGTGAGCGCGTGCCGCAGGACACGCGCATCGTTGTCTGGCTCGCCGAAGCTGTCTGACCGGAGCTGCCTCGCAGAGGCAGCGCAGGGAGTTCTTCGGCGTCACCCCAGGACCGAGCATCGCAGGCTGCCCCCTCGCCACCGGCGAGGGGGACACGGGCAGCGGGGTCGCCTTTCTTTGGGGTACTTTTCTTTGGCGAAGCAAAGAACAAGTACCTCGGCCGCCGGGCCGAGACCCGGCCTCCGCCCTCCACCAAGGCAAGCAGCAACCATCACCACCACCGCACCACAACCTTCCGCAAGCGAGGTGAAGAAGCGGGCAGCAGGCGGTGACGGATGCGGCCACAGCGTTGTGGCAGCACGCCCAAGGAACCGCGCGGCTTTCAAAAAATGTCCCGGACGGATGCCGAACACGTTTACGATTTGCGGCAATCGCCTGCCAAAAAATGGCGCTCCTGAGGGATCTCCGTTCATGCTGGGCAAAGACTTCGACCGCATCGCAGACGCATATCCGCTCGACCTGGCGGCGTTCGCCCACCTTCTCGTCGACGAAGAGCGGCGCACCTTCGCAGGCACATAGCCAGCATGGCAAGTACCTACCGATTCATCGCACACCCTGCAGACCCATCACCGGTCCTGGCATGGTTCCGGGCCCTCGCCACGCCCCCTGCAGAGGTGCCGACCGCGCGCGCCACGGTGCTGCATTTTGCGCGCATGGGGGCGCTCGCATACCGGGCCGATGGCCGGATCGACGCAACCCGCTCGCCCGTGGTCACGGTGTTCTCGCCCCAGGTGAAAAGGGGTGTGCTCTGGACGGTGGGCGAGGTCCATTTTCTCGCCAGCCCCCTGCGCAGCCTGTTCCCCGAACTGCACCGCGTGGGCAAGGACTTTGCCCGCTGGCTCGCAGGGCACGACTGCGTGTTCTCCCACAAATCCGGCCCCCACGAATTCGACTACTACCTCGAGGGCTCCATTCGCAACTACGACCCGCCGGTGCATGCGTTTCCCGCAGCCCTGGCCGCCCTCGCCCAGGGGCAGTACTTCGTTGCCGAGGAAGATAACGAAGTGCGCCTCGACCAGCTGTGTCGGGCACTTCGCCTGCGCGGCGTCGCTTGCAGTCCGTGAACGCTGCGCCACCGCCGATCCACCTATACCCCGCCAAGACAGACCATGCTCACGCAGGACAAGGAAGACTTCATTGCATTCGCCAGCGGTGGCCGCGAACATACGGCCCAGGTGGTGCAGCGCCTGAACGCCCGCGCTTTGGGTCACTTCGAGGACCATCCCCTGTCCGCGAAGCTGGTGCGGCAACATGTAGCCGGGTTGGTCTCCCTGTGGAATGACAACCCGGTCCCCGGCGCGCGCGACTGGGTGCTGCAGTTCATCGCCGATGCCCAGATCGCCGACGCGCAGGTCCGCCCCATGATCCGCGAGGCGCTGGCCGATAAGGACTGCCCCTTTCTACCAACGGTGCTCTACACCATGGGCACCTCCCCTGCCCTGTTCGAGGACTGCGGAGACCTGCTGCTCGCGCTGGCCAGCCACCCGGACCACGAGGTGCGCTGGCGGGTTGCGTACTTCATCTCCAAGGTGCGCAACCGCAGCGAGTCCATGGTCCGCGCCATCCATCTGCTGAAGCTCGATCGCTACGACACGACGCAGGTGTATGTCAGGGCCTGCGGCGTCAGTTGACCTGCACAGCGCTGCGCCTCAGTAATGCGGCGGCAACTCGTCGCGCAGATTGCGCGGCGCCCCGCCCGCCCCGCCATCCGGCGCCTGCTGCCGCAGCTGAATGACCTCTTGCGTAAGCCGGTCGATCAGCTCCTGCTGGCGGTAGATGGTGAGGTTGAGCTGGTCCAGCAGGTCCTCGGTGAAGCTGGCCTTGATCTCCAGGCTCTCCAGCCGCTCGACGATGCGCTGCGGGTCCGCATCCGGAACCGAGGTCGGCTCCATCAGAGGGCCTGGCTGAGGCGCGCCACGCCTTCGCGGATCTTCTCCACGTCGGCCGTCGCGAACGACAGGCGCAGCGTGGCGTGGTCGGGGTTGGCGCAGTAGAACGGCGTGCCGGGCACGAAGGCCACACCCTTTTCGATCGCACGCTTGGCCAGCACGTTGCCGTCGGCCACCTTGCCGCCCGCACCCGTGAGGCGGGCCCACACGAACAGGCCGCCCTGGGGCTGCACGAATTCGATGGCGTCGCCCAGTTCCTTGCGCAGCGCATCGCCCATGGCCTGGGCGCGCTCTGCGTACACCTTGCGCACCTTGGCCAGGGTGGCGGGCATGCGGCCGGCCTTGAGGTACTGGGCAGCGGTGGCCTGGGCGAAGGTACTGGTGTGCGCGTCGCTGAACTGTTTGCACATGGTGGCCTTGGCCAGCAGTTCGGCCGGGGCGATCATCCAGCCTACGCGCAGGCCGGGCGAGAGCACCTTGCTCATGGAGCCGCAGTGCGCCAGCAGTTCGCGGCTGCCGGGCACGCTGGCCGACAGGTTCAACAGGCTGGGCGGCGGGGCTTCGCCGAAGTACAGGTCGCCGTAGGGGTCGTCCTCGACGATCAGGGTCTGGTACTTGACTGCCATCTCCAGCACCTGTTTGCGGCGCTCCAGGCTCAGCATCACGCCGCTGGGGTTGCCGAAGGTGGGGATGAGGTAGACGAACTTGGGTTGGTGCTCGGCGATGAGCTTTTCCAGCTCGTCGGTCTTCACGCCGTTTTCATCGATGGGGGCGCTGATGAGTTCGGCGCCATACAGGCGAAAGCACTGGATGGTGGCCAGGAAGGTCGGGCCTTCGACGATGACCTTGTCGCCGGGGCTGATGAGGGTCTTGCCCAGCAGGTCCAGCGCCTGCTGGCTGCCGGTGGTGACGATCAGGTTCTCGGGCGCCAGGTCCTTGGCGCCCTTGCTGGCCATGAAGGCAGCCAACTGTTCGCGCAGGGGCTGGTAGCCCTCCGTGGCGCCGTACTGCAGGGCGGCACCGGGTTCGTCCGTCAGCGCCTGGTTGCTGGCCGCGCGGATGCCTTCCACGTCGAACATGGCGCTGTCCGGGAAGCCACCGGCAAAGCTGATGATGCCGGGCTTGCCCAGCAGCTTGAAAAGCTCGCGGATGGCAGAGGTTTCTACATTGTTCAGGCGGTCGGCGAATTGCATGGAATGGGATCCCGGTGACAGTGGCGAATCCCTCCATTGTCGCCAATTGCGGCGCAGGTTTCCTGCGGCGTAGACTGGTGCACCCCTTCCAAACGACCGAGACAAGGCACCATGACCCTGGAAATCCGCCAGCTACCCAAGATGCGCCTGGCCTGCATGCGCCACACCGGCCCCTACGGCCCGGCCCTGGGCCAGCTGTGGGAGCGCTTTGGCCAGTGGTGCGCCGAGCACCGCCTGAGCGAGCCCCGCCCCAAGTTCTATGGCCTGAGCCTGGACAACCCCGCCTGCACGCCGCCCGAGCAGTGCCGCTACGACGCCTGCGTGCAGGTCGGCGTGGGCCTGCGCACGGGCCCCGATGCCCAGGTGCAGGACTTTGCGGGCGGCGACTACCTGTGCCAGCACTTCCACGGCACGGGCGCCGAACTCGGCGCGGCCTGGGCCGCCCTGGGCGCGCCGGGCCGGTTGCCCGCAGGCTGGGAGTTCGACGCGCGGCCCGCGGTGGAGGTCTACGACGAGGACTTCGCGATGGACCCGAAGACCGGGGCGTTTGCGTGCTGGCTGTATGCCGCCGTGAAGCGCATCGCATAGCCTGGCAGGCGCCCGACACCATCGCTCACCGCCACTGCTGCGCGAAGAATTCAGACACCTGGTCTTCCAGCAGGGGCTGGTAGGCCACGCGGTCAAAGCCGGGCGGGTTGGCGGCTGCATCCCCCGCATCCGAGGGCAGCGGCATGGACGGTTGCGCCATGAAGGCGAAGTGCCCCGCCCCCGGCACCGTGCTGGCCTGGGCCTTGGGCATGCTGGCGGCCACATGGCCGCCGTGGTACTTGCCGACCAGCACGGTGTCACGCTCGGCCATGACCACGCGCACCGGCACGCTGATGGCGGCCAGGCTCTCGGGCGTGAACACCACGGCCATGGGGGCCAGGGCCACCACGGCGCGGATGCGCGGGTCGGGCACGGAGACGCGCTGCGCGTCACGGGCCGGGGCAGAGGCTGGTGCTGCCTGGGCCGACGGTGCGGGGCCCGTGGCAGACAGTTTGCCCAGGGAACAGAACATGGGATCGTCCTGCACCGTGCGGCAGTGCAGCGCCGCACGGTGGGGCTCGGCCTCGCCGCCGGCCAGCGCCAGCACGGTGTAGCCCCCGGCCGAATGCCCCACCGCACCGATGCGCCCGGCCGGAATGCGGGCGCCCCATTCGGGGCTGGCCAGCAGCGCATCGAGCACGCGGCTGACCTGGCGCGGGCGCTCGCTGAAGTAGTGGCCCGAAGTGACCATGGAGCGGTCTTCCCAGTTGTCGCCGGGGTGGCGCAGGGCGGCGACCAGGTAGCCATCCTTGGCCAGGCGCGTGGCCAGGTTGTGGTGGCCCACCTCCGAGCCGCCCGTGCCGTGCGATACCAGCACCAGCCCCTTGAGCGGCGCCTGCGCCGCTGGCGCGCCCGGTGCCACGACGGGCTGCCAGGGGCCCATGGGCAGGGCACGCGCAGGCGCTGCCGTGGGGTAGAACAGCGCCACCTGGATCGGGGAGTCGCCGGGAACGGTGAGCGTGCGGTAGCCCGCCTGCTGCGCACTGGCCTGGCCGGCCAGCCCCATCAGGGCGGCAGCGGCGAGGGTCTGGAAGAGCGTGGTCATCATGGTGTGTGCCTCAAAGCCCGCCACAACAGCGGGTTGGCGGCACTGTAGGCAGCCACCCCTGCCCTGCCCACCGGGTTGCGACGAAATGCAGGAAGGCTTCGCCAAGCGAGTCAATACGGGGGCAGACGGCACACCCGCTCCCCCTGGAATGCTGTCTCAACGCCGCGCGGTGCTGCCGTTCGTCGCACCCCGGCCACATGACACCCGGTAAGGCGTGTGGGAATTCCTTCCTGGGAACGGGGCCATTCCTACACTGCGCTTCCCTTTGACCCACCGGGTACCTGTCCATGCCTGTGCCGCTCTCCTGGAACCGCAAGAACGCCTCGCCCCGCGCCTGGCTGGTGATGGCGCTGTTCACACTGCCCTTCACGGGGGTGGGGCTGGTGTTCCTGTTCGCAGCAATCCTGCCCACGTTGTACGACGGCTGGCGCATGCAGTCCTGGCAGCCGGTGCAGGCCACGCTGGTGGACGCAGCCCTGGAGACCCGGGGCGGGGGCAAGCGCCAGATCACCTATGGCGTGCGCGCCGTGTACCAGTACGAAGTGGGCGGCGTGCGCTACACAGGCTCGCGCCCGGCCATCAACGGCGGTGCCGATGATGTTGCCCACTTCAACTACAGCCTGGGCCAGCGGCTGGTGAAGGCTCTCCAGGCGGGAGAACCAGTCACCGCGTTCGTGGACCCCGGCAAGCCTGCCGAGTCGGTGCTGGACCGCAGCATCCGCTGGCCCCTGCTGCGCTTCTGGATGATTTTCGTGGTGACTTTCGGCGGCGTGGGTGGCGGCCTGATGGCCTGGGCTCTGCGCAACCACCGCAAAGGCCACCGTGCGGACCTGTACAGCGATGCAGCCAGTGGCCGCGTGCAGGGCCTGGCCCCTCTGGCGGGCGGGCCGATCAGCGCCTTGCAGAAACTGGAGACACGGCTGCTCATGGGCTTTGCGGCCGCCGCGCTGGCCCTGAGCGTGTGGCTGTGCCTGCAGGTGCTGCCACAGGCCTGGCAAGACCGCCCCGCGGCCTGGGTGGTGCTGGTGTTCCCGCTGGTCACTGGTGGGGCTGCTGCGGGCGCTGTGGAAGCGCCGGCGCATGCGGCTGCGCTTTGGCGATGCGCAACTGGTGCTCAGCCCCCTGCCGGCCCGGCTGGGCGCGCCGTTCGCCGCGCACGTGGACATCAAGGCCCCCCTGCGCCAGCACAGGCGCTACAACGCGCGGCTGCAGTGCCTGCGCAGCCGCACCATCCGCATGGGCGAGAACACGCACACCGCCGAAGATGTTCAGTGGAGCGCCAGCGCGCGCGCCCAGGTGCGGGCGCAGGACGAAGGCGTGGTGCGCCTGCAGTGGCGCCTGCAGGTGCCGCCCGGCCTGCCCACCACCGAGGAGCCCGGCGTGCAGTGGCGGCTGGAGATCCACGACGAGGACGAGGCCCAGGGCTACCGCGCGCAGTTCCACCTGCCCATGGCCGGGGCTGCACCACAAGGCGAGGATGCCCGGCCAGAGCCCGGCAGTGCGGCAGGGGGATTGCCAGCCCTGGCGGACGATGAAGGCCTGGTGCCGGGCACCGATCCCTTTGCCGCAGTGTGCACCTTGCAGGCTGTTCCCGGGGGCGGGGCCGAGCTGGCGCAGCCTGCGGGCCGCATGTGGCGCGCGCAGCGCATCACCATCCTCACGGGGCTGCTCATCGGCGTGCCCTTGTTCGCCTCCGTGGCGGTGGCGGCGCCTCCACTGGGGCGGCTCGGTGCCAGCCTGGCGGCCGCGCTGCTGGTGGCCTGGGCGGTGTTCGCAGTGGGCAACCGGCGCCAGAGCATTCTGAACGCGCAGCAGGGCATCCGCATGGAGCGGCGGCTGCTGGGCCTGCGCACCTCCTTCACCCAGTGCCCGGCGCACGATGTGCAGCAGCTTGCGATCCGCCTGGCCTACACACAGATCCTGGGCTACGGGCCGGGCGAGCAGATCTACACGCTGTATGCGCAGCTGCGCAATGGGCGCCGCCTCACGCTGGCCGACAGCATCAGCGGCCAACCGGCTGCACGCCTGGCGCTGCGCGAGGTGGCCCGGCTCAGCGGCTTCACCGCTGCCGCTGCCTGAGGACCTCGCTCAGTCGCCGCGGATGTCCGCGCGCGCCGCGACCGCACGCATGGCCGGCAGCTCGCGCTCGATGCGTGCACGCAGGCCGTCCCCGTTGGACCATGAGGGTGTGAGCCCGATGTCCACCAGCTTCTTCTTGAACTCGGCCGAGGCCATGGTGTCGGCCAGGGCCTTCTCCAGCCGGGCCTGCACGGGCGCGGGCAGGCCGGCGGGGCCGACGAAGGCGAACCACGAGCCCATGTCGAAGCCCGGATAGCCGCTTTCGGCCACGGTGGGCACGTTGGGCAGCAAGGCCAGGCGCTGGGCACCCAGGGCGGCGACGGGCCGGATCTTGCCGGCCTTGATGAGCGGGGTGGAGGCGACCACCGTGTCCACCGCGAACTGCACCTGCCCGCCCATCAGCGCGGTGAGGTTGGGTGCGCTGCCGTTGAAGGGCACGTGCAGCATCTTCGCGCCGGTGGTGGACTTGAGCACCTCGCCGCCGAAGTGCACCGAAGAGCCCGTGCCATAGGAGCCGTAGGAAAACTTGTCGGGGGACGCCTTCGTCAACGCGATCACGTCCTTGAGCGTGCTGCCGGGCGTGTCGTTGTGGGCCACCAGCAGCAGGCCCATGTCGGCCACCAGGCCCAGTTGCGTGAAGCTGCGCACGGGGTCGTACGGCAGGTTGCTGCGGATGGCGGGGTTCAGCGTGAAGGTGGTGTTGGCGCCCAGCAGCAGCGTGTAGCCATCGGCCGGGGCCTTGGCCACGATGGAGGCCCCCACCACGGTGCCGGCACCGGCCCGGTTCTCCACCACCATGGGCTGGCCCAGGCGCTCGCCCATCGAGGTGGCCAGCAGGCGCCCCAGGATGTCGGTGGCGCCGCCGGGTGCAAAGGGCACGACGAGCTTGATGGGGCGATCAGGGTAGCCCTGCTGGGCCCACGCCACGGCGGGCGCCGCGAATACGGCCGCACCGGCCACCAGACACGACAGAAAACGGGAACGCGGCATCGGCATGGGGAACATCTCCAGGAGCAACAGGACGAAAGGATGGGGGGCGACGAACGACGGCAACCGATCAGCGCAGCAGCGGACTGTGCACACGCGAGTAACCACTGGCCAGGTCGTACGCATGGCCGATCTGCAGCACCGCCGCGTCGGTCTGCGCGGGGCCGATGATCTGCAGGCCGGCCGGCAGGCCCTCGGGGCCAAAGCCTGCGGGCGCCGCCAGCGCGGGCAGGCCGGCCATGGTGGCGGGCACCACGGTCTCCATCCAGCGGTGGTAGGTGTCCATGCGGCGCCCGGCCACTTCGTGCGGCCAGTCCAGGCTGGCATCGAAAGGGAACACCTGGGCTGCGGGCAGCACCAGGAAGTCGAAGCGCGTGAACAGCCCGCGCAGCACCTGGTACCAGGCCGTGCGCACGCGCGCTGCGTCGTAGACCTGCATGGCCGTCAGCGCCAGGCCGCGCTGTATCTCCCACACCGCCTCGGGCTTGAGCTGGGCGCGCTTGGCACTGTCGTGGTAGAGCGCCGCATTGGCACCCGCCACGCTGAAGCTGCGCAGATCGAGCCAGGCCTTCCACAGCTGCTCCATATCGAAGTCGACCACGGCCTTCTCCACCGTGCAGCCCACGGTGCGGAAATGGCCCAGTGCCTTCTCGCAGGTGGAGTACAGGCCTGGGTCGGTGGGCAGGTAACCGCCCAGGTCGCCCAGCCAGCCGATGCGCTTGCCCTTGAAGTCGCGCTCCAGCGGCTGGCCGAAGGCGGCCACGTCGTCGCTGCGGCGTGTGAGCGGCAGGCGCTCGTCAAAACCCGCCTGCACCGACAGCAGCAGCGCCAGGTCGGGGATGTTGCGCGCCATGGGCCCGGTCACGCTGAACTGCTGGAAGAACACTTCTTCCGACGGCCCGTGCGGCACCAGGCCCGGCGAGGTGCGCAGGCCAAACACATTGTTGAACGCGGCCGGCGTGCGCAGCGAGCCCATCATGTCCGAACCATCGGCCACGGGCAGCATGTGCAAGGCCACGGCCACCCCTGCCCCGCCGCTGCTGCCGCCGGCCGAGCGCGCCGGGTCGAAGGCATTGCGCGTAGTGCCGTACACCGGGTTGTAGGTGTGCCCGCCCAGGCCGAACTCGGGCGAATTGGTGCGGCCGATGAACAGCGCACCGCTGGCGCGCATGCGCTCGAACACCACGGCATCGGTGGTGGTGACCTGGCCGGCAAAGAGGGGGGAGCCGCGCGTGGTGACCATGCCCGCGGCGGGCGCGATGTCCTTGGGCGCCTGGGGCATGCCGTGCAGCGGGCCCAGGCTCTGGCCACGCGCCAGTTGCGCATCGCGCTCTGCCGCCAGGGCGTGCAGCGCACCGCGGTCGGCCATGGCCACCAGGGCGTTGACCACGGGGTTCAGGCGGTCCACCTGGGCCAGGTAGGCATCAAGCACCTCCACGCACGAGACCTCGCGGGCATGGATGGCGCGCGACAGGCCCGTGGCCGTATGGGCGACGATGCCGCTGGGGGCGATGCCCGTGGCGGGCAGGCTGGAGAGTTCGGGCATGGGGGCGGCTGCGTTCGAATAAGTCATTTCGAAGTCAGCATAGGCAGGCTGCTGCTTTTCTGCAATCGACGATTTCTGAGGTTACCCTTGCGTTTTACGCAAACCACAAGAGGTCATCCATGCTCTCCAGCCGCCTGCAGGACACGGCCCTGCGCTACTTTCTGGAGGTGGTGCGCAGCGGCTCGGTGAGCGAGGCGGCCACGCGGCTCAGCGTGTCACCCTCGGCCGTGAGCCGGCAGGTGGCGGCGCTGGAGGACCTGCTGGGCGTGCCCCTGTTCGACCGGCGCCCGCGCGGCATGGCACCCAGCGCGGCCGGCGAGATGCTGGCCGCCCATGCGCGGCGCGGCGCGCTGGAGGCTGACCGCGTGGTGGCCGACATCAAGGCGCTGCAGGGGCTGCATACCGGGCTGGTGCGGCTGTGCAGCTCGGCGGGCTTTGCCATCGAGTTCTTGCCGCGCGTGATGGCGCAGTTCCGCACGCAGTACCCGGGCATCCAGTTCCACGTGCGCGTGGCCAGCCCGGCGGCGGTGACCACGGCGGTGCTGCACGGCGACGCGGACATCGGCCTGACCTACAGCCGCGCGGCCGAGCGCGACATCAGCGTGCAGCACCGCGAGGCCTCTCCGGTGATCGCCATCATGCGGCCCGACCATGCCCTGGCGCGCTTCAAATCGATCACCCTGGCGCAAATGCACCCCTACCCCATCGCCCTGCCCGAGCGCGACAACACCGTGCGCCAGCTGTTCGACATCGGCTGCAGCCAGCGCGGCCTGGTGTTCGAGCCGGTGCTGGTGTGCAACCACTTCGAGACGCTGACCCACTTCGTGCTGCACGGTGGTGGACTGTCGATATCGGGCGAGGTGACGGTGCGCGACCGCGTGCAGCGCGGCGAACTGCACGCCGCCCAGATCCGCGAGCCCGGCATGAGCGCCCGCGCGGTGGAGGTGCAGACGTTGGGCGGGCGCACCCTGCCGGCAGGGGTGCGCAGATTCCTGGATTTTCTGCGCGAGCAGTTGGTGGCGCGCGACGCGGGCTGAAGACGCCTATGGAACCGGGGTGTCCTGATTTGCAGTCTTCCCCTTGTCGTGGACAGCCTCCAGCCAGGCCGCGATTTTTTCCCCAAGGCGAAACACCAGCAGGAACGCAGCAATGGCGATGCCGACAAACAACACATCGTGAACGGCGTGATGCACCATCAGACCAACGACTTGAGAAGCACGAACAAGGTGAGTCCCGGGATGTAATTGTCAATCTGGGCGTAGCCCCGGTATCCAGCGCGCTCATACATCAGCGCCGTCTTTGGCGACAGGGATTCAATGAGGCATTCGTTGCACCCAGCACCTCTGGCGGCACCCTCGATGCCGGCCAGCAGCCTGTGGCCCAGGCCTTTGCGCCGATGCGCTGCATCCACCCAGAGGTATTCCACATACAGCCGGTCCAGTTCAATCCGCCCTGCCGCACCTCCGATCAGATGGCCGTTGTCGCGTGCCATGCAGGCCAGGGGTTGGGGATGTCCGGCGCCGACGGCTGCACGGTCATGGGCGATGACTGCTTTGGAGAGGTGCTGAAGCTCCCCGACTTCAGGCGCAAAGGATGTCTCGAGCTCGTTCATAGGTCACACCAGCGATTTTTTCGCCTGCGTATTGTTTTCTTGGGTCCTGGGCATCAACCTGCCTGGCCCGGTAGGGGCTGCAGGCTGCCTCTTGGCAAAAGGGCGCAGGCGCCTGCTGATCAGGCGCAACGTGCCGTGCGTGTCGCGGACCTCAGTTCCGAGACGGCGACAGACGACGACAGAAGCGGGGTGATCTGCACGGCTGCGCCGTCTCCTGCCTGCAGCCCCGGCACAGCCAGGCTACCCGCACCGCCGGGCCCCCGGTGCAGGCGCTGCTCCATGCGGGTGAGCAGGTGGCCCAGCAGACTGCGGTACACGGCATCCCCGGTTATGGCGTCCTCCACTCCGGTATCCAGATTGGGGTTGTCGTTGATCTCGATCACATGGGCGCCGCTGGGGTTGCACTTGAGGTCCACGCCATAAAAGCCGTCGCCCACCAGGCGCGCCGCAGCGGTGGCGGCGGCCAACACCTCGGCCGGGACTTGCGCCAGGGGCACGGCCAGCGTGCGGCCCTCGGTGTACTGGCCGTTGTCGCCGTGCTGCAGTATCTGCCAATGCCCGTCGCACATGAAGTACTTGGCGGCAAACAGCGGCTGGCCCGCGAGGATGCCAATGCGCCAGTCGAAGTCGGTGTACATGTACTCCTGCACCAGGATGATTTCCGACTCCTTGAGCATCTCGCGCGCGATCTCCTGCAGTTGCGCAAAGTGGTCGGCCTTCTTCACGCTGCGGCTGAACGAGCCGTCGGGCACCTTCACCACCACCGGGTAGGCCAGCCCATGCTGGAAATCCGCCAGCGTGCGGCGGCTGAGCATGTGCGTGCGCGGTGTGGCAATGCCATGGCCGCGCAGCAATTCGGCCAGATAGGCCTTGTTGGTGCAGCGCAGGATGGAGACCGGGTCGTCGATGACGGGCATGCCTTCGGCCACCGCCCGCTTGGCAAACTGGAAGGTGTGGTGGTTGACGGCCGTGGTCTCGCGGATGAACAGGGCGTCGAACTGCGCCAGGCGCGAAAAATCCTTCTTCTCGATCAGCTCGGCAGCAATGCCCATGCTGTCGCCGACGGTGATGAGCCTGGCGAGCGTGGCGGCGCTCGACGGCGGCAGCGGGTCGGCCGGGTCGTGCAGGATGGCCAGGTCCATGCGCGGCGCGGCCACGGCCGCCACGGGGCGCCAGCTGCGCCGCGTGAAATGGCCCAGCGCTTCGGTGAAGACCTCGTCGCGGTGGGCATCCACGCCACGCGGGTCCAGCGCCTGCAGGGCCGCCACATGCCAGCCCTGCGGGGCATCGCAGCGCTCGACGACAATCTCCAGCAGCGGGCAGCGAAACAGCTCGAAGCTCTTGCGTGCCAGGGCCGCGAATTCAGCATCCTCGGTGCGCCCGAAGAACACCTGCAGCGTGAGGGTGCTGACCGAGCGCGGTATGCCCGGCAGCGGGCCGACCAGCCGGTCCAGCACCGCGATGGAAGCCGCCCGCGCCTTGCCGCGCGCCAGGCCCAGGATGGCCTCCACGCCCGGTGTCACGCGGTCGCCGCGCGCCTCGGCCAGCAGCGAACAGTAATAGCCGATGCCCAGGTAGCTGTAGCTGCGGCACAGATTGGTGACCTTGCGCACTCGGCTGCGTGGCTGGGGGCCTTCGGCAATGAACTCCTCGGCGGTGACGATCTTCACGCCGGGGTCGCTCCAGCGGAAGTCGGAGCGCTTTTCGACCACGATCACATGTTCTGAGGACACGGGGAAACTTCTTTCTTGCTTGCAATGATGACGGCCGCCGTCTGGCGGCGGCGCCCGTAGCGGGCGATCTTCTTGAACTCGGCCAGGCTCACCGACATGCCGCCGTCGCTCTCGCCGGAGCGGGCCATGGGGTCGAGCACGCGGAACACCGCACCGTCGAAGCCGACGATGGCCACCCAGTGCGGCGCCTTCTCGCGGTGCAGCCGCCACAGGCTGATCAGCACGATGGGCACATGGCCCAGGCGCAATTGCTCGATCACCCCCTCGGCAGACACCGGCAGCGCAAAGATGGGCACGCCGCGCGCCAGCAGCTCGGCCTGGAAGTCGTCTTCCACGCGCTGGATGACGCGCTTCTTGTGCGGCTCGCGCACGCTGTCCATGAACAGCGAGGAGCCCGCGGCGGCATAGACCGACACCTCGAAGCCGCGGTGCAGCGCGGCGCACGCCAGGCCGAAGGGCCCACAGCCGCCGTGGCCCGCAGCCATGAACACCGTGGTGGCCTCGCGCCACAGGCGTATCTCGGCCGCCTGGTCCATCACGGTGGCCGGGTCGAGCGCCGACATGGCGATCAGCAGCGCGCAGGGGCCGCAGGTGAAGTCCAGCGTCTGACCATAGTGCCGCGCGCTGCGCAGCACCGGGTGCGCGCCCTGGCCCTTGTCGTCGAACAGGTCCTTCTGGAAACAGAGGGCATCCACTCCGTCTTCGTAGTAGGCGATCTTGCGGCCCGAGGGCACGAAGCCGAAGCGCCGGAACAGGCGGTGGGCACCGGCATTGTCGGCCCGGCTCTCCAGCCGCAGCAGCGCACAGCCCGCGCGGCGCGCATGGCCCAGGGCCTCGGTGACCAAGGCGCTGGCCAGCCCACTGTTGCGCGCCTGCGGTGCGACGGCCAGCGAGTACAAGCGCGCGACGAAGGTGCCCCGGCGCAGCAGCACCACGCAGGCGCCGGGCACCGCTGCGCACTCGCCTGCGCCATCGCGGGCCACCAGCACCCGGGCCGAAGGGCTGCGCAGCAGGCGCCGCCAGTTGGCCAGGGCAATGCGGTCGCCGGTGAACGCAGCGCGCTCCAAAGCATCGAGTGCAGGCGCATCCCCCAGCGTGCCTAGGCCAATGGGGCCGCTGGCGGGTGGTGCAGAAGGCAGCCCCCTCAATGCACCACGCATGGGGTGCCTGTGCTTGTGTTTGTGCTTGCGCCTGTCAGCCGCTCAATGCGGCCGAACTCGGCCTGTGGCATGCCGGCCGTGAGCAGGGCCATGCAGGTGGCCAGCTCGCTGCGGCGCAGGTGGATGTGGGCGCTGATGCCGTGGCGCGCGACATCCATCCCGATGCGGTAGCAGGCCAGCCGAGGACCCAGGATGCAGTGCAGGATGCGCCGCACTGCGGGTACGTCGGCGCCGGACAACCGCAGGGGAAGGACCACGAGGTCATCCGGACGGCCCTGATGAGCGGCGCTGAGCGCCACGCGGTGGAGCGAAACCAGGGAAAGGCTGGGGTGCAGCATGCGGGGGCCTGCGCCAGGGAGCCAGGCGGCTTCCAAGCCGGCGGCAGGCAGTGGGTTAAACATGGCTTGCAGTCTAGGCAGCGCGGCATAAATTCGTTGTAAAGAAACGCGCTGCGGCCGTCAAATCGCCGTGAAGAATCCACTGCGGGACAATGCAGCACCCGACAAGAACAACGGCCCCTCCCCACCATGAAAACCGAGCAGATCGAACCCTTCTTCGCCGCCCTCAAGGCCGCCAACCCCATGCCCAACACGGAGCTGGAGTACACCACCCCGTTCGAGCTGCTGGCCGCCGTGCTGCTCTCGGCCCAGGCCACCGATGTGGGCGTGAACAAGGCCACGCGCAAGCTGTTTCCGGTGGCGGGCACGCCGCAGGCCATCCTGGACCTGGGGCTCGAAGGGCTGGAGGGCTACATCAAGACCATCGGCCTGTACCGCACGAAGGCGAAGAACCTGATGGCTACCTGCCGCATCCTCGTGGAGCAGCACGGCAGCGTGGTGCCGCGCACGCGCGAGGAGCTCGAAGCCCTGCCCGGCGTGGGCCGCAAGACGGCCAACGTGGTCCTCAACGTGGCCTTCGGCCAGCCCACGATGGCGGTGGATACGCACATCTTTCGCGTGGGCAACCGCACGGGGCTGGCGCCGGGCAAGAACCCGTTGGCGGTGGAGTTGCAGTTGGTGAAGCGGGTGCCGGATGCGTATGCCGTGGATTCGCACCACTGGCTGATCTTGCTGGGGCGGTATGTGTGCGTGGCGCGCAAGCCGCGGTGTTGGGAGTGTGTGGTGCCGCAGTATTGCGACTTTGAGCCGAAGACAGCGGCGCCTTAAGTATCTTTGGCGGCGGTTGCTGCGTGTTTGATTTGAAGGGCGGAGGCCGGGATGTGCGCCCGGCGGCGCACCCACCTTCTTTTGCGTCGCCAAAAGAAGGTGGGCCAAGAAAAGGCGACCCCCAGTCTGCGTCCCCCATCGCCCGGTGGGCGATGGGGGCAACCTGCGATGCTCGGATCTGGGGTGGTGCCGATGAACTCGCTGCGTTCCCCCTGCGGGTGAACTCCGCTCAAACAGCATCGGCAAGCCAGATCACGAAGTGCGTGTGTCCTTCGGCACACGCACCCACCCCAGATCCTGCGCTTCTCGGCGCAGCCAGCAGGGGTGGGGAGCGGGGACAAACACGGCTGCTGCTTCGCAGCTGCGCCTGGGGTCGGGGACGCGCTGCGCGCTGCCGACGCCAAAGCGCAGCGAGGCGCAACGGGGCCGAGCGAAGCAAAGGCCCGTGTGGAGCCCGCTCCCACCCCCTTCTGACCGTGCCGAGAAGCGCAGGGCCTGGGGTGAGCGCGTGCCGAAGGACACGCGCATCGTGAACTGACTCACCGCAGTTGTCCGAGCGGAGTTTGGCCGCAGGCCAAACGCAGCGAGTTCTGCGGTGCACCCCAGGCCCGAGCATCGCAGGCTGCCCCCTCGTACGCAGTGCGAGGGGGACACGGGCAGCGGGGTCGCCTTTTCTTTGCCTACTTTCTTTTGGCGAAGCAAAAGAACAGTAGGTGCGCCGCCGGGCGCACACCCCGGCCTCCGCCCTCAACACAACCACAGAAGCAACCACCACCAAAAATCAAGGCCTCAACAAAGCAGCAAACTCCAAAGCCGCCCGACTCCTGGAAGCCCCCTTGCGCCACAAAATCCCCGCATGCCGCACCATCCCCGGCGAATGCAGATTGATGGCATGCAGGTCACTGGCCTGCAGAGCAGCCCGCTCCGGCGCAATGCTCGCCAGATCCCCCCAACGGCAAACATCCAGCAAGCCCTCCACCGACTCCATCTCCACCCGCACCAAAGGCACCACCCCGGCGGCCCGCAGGCTCTCATCAATCAGGCGCCGCGTAGTGAACGCCCGCGGCAGCATGGCCAAGGGCACGCCCGCCAGGTCCTTCAGGGCCAGGGTACGCCGTCGCGCCAAGGGATGTGCCCGGTTCACCACCAACTGCAGCCGCTCCTCGAACAAAGGCTCGGTCTCGATCTCGACGCGCTCGGTGGGATAAAAGGCGATTCCCACGTCGAGCTGCCCCTCCACCAATTGCTCCTCGATGGGCCCGGCCCGCAGGTCACGCACCACCACGTTGACGCCCGGGTACGCGCTGCTGAAGGCCGCCACCGCCGCCGGCACCAGGGTGTGCAAGAAGGTCGGTATCACGCCCACGGTGAGTGAGCCCGACTGCAGCGCGCCCATATCAGCCAGCGCCATGCGGCCAGCCTCGATCTCCTGCAGCGCGCGCGCCGCGTAGGTGCGAAAGGCCACTCCCGCCTGCGACAGCTTGAGCCCCCGGCCCAGCCGGTCGAACAGCGCCACGCCCAGCTCCTGCTCCAGCTGGCGCAGGCCATGCGACAGCGTGGACTGCGTGACGAACAGGTTCTGCGCCGACTGCGTCAGGTGCTCGGTGCGCGCGATGTCGAGGAAATAGCGAAGCTGGCGAATTTCCATGGAGCAGTCCCTTCAGTTGGCAGCCTTTAATCCATCGATGATATCGAACGATGCATTGCAAATGAATCATTGGATTTGCAAGCGGGCAAAAACTAAGCTTCGCCTTGAACCCATGTTTCCCCCATCGACCGAAGGCCCGCCCCCATGAACAACCACCCCGGTGGTTTCACCATCGAGCGCATCGAAGCGCGCATCCTGGACATTCCCACCATCCGCCCGCACAAGCTTTCGTTCGGCTCCATCAGCCGCCAGAGCCCAGTCATCGTGCAGCTGTGGCTGGCCAATGGCGCCTGCGGCTTTGGCGAGGCGGCCACCATCGGCGGCCCTTCGTGGAACGAGGAATCGCCCGAGAGCATCCACCACGCCATCACCCAGTACCTGGCCCCTGCCCTCCTGGGCCAGGGTGCGGGCGGCTTCGAGGCGGCCCTGGCGCGCATGGACAAGGCCTGCAAGGGCAATGCCTTTGCCAAGAGCGCCGTGGAGATGGCCCTCATCGATGCCGTGGCACGCACGCTGGGCCTGCCGGCCTGGCAGCTGCTGGGCGGCAAGGTACACCACAGCCTGCCCCTGGCCTGGACCCTGGCCAGCGGCAACGTGGAGCGCGACCTGGAGGAAGCCCAGCTGCGCCTGGAGCAACGGCGCCACCACATCTTCAAGATGAAGATCGGCGCCAATGCCCCGGCCGCGGACGTGGCGCATGTGACCCAGATCGCGCGCGGCCTGGCAGGCCGCGCCACGCTGACGGTGGACGTGAACCAGGCCTGGGACGGCAACACCGCGCGCCGCTACCTGCCGCAGCTGGTGGAAGCCGGCGTGACGCTGATCGAGCAGCCGGTGGCCCACTGGAACATCGAGGCCCTGAAGGGCCTGACCGCTGCGCTGGGACGCGACGCCCTCATCATGGCCGACGAAACCGTGTGCACCCCGCAGGACGCGATGGCCCTGGCGCGCGGCCAGGCCTGCCACGTGTTCTCACTCAAGGTGGCCAAGCACGGCGGCCTGCTGCGTACGCGCAAGGTGGCGGCGATTGCCGAGGCGGCCGACATCGGCTGGTACGGCGGCACCATGCTGGAGACCTCGCTGGGCAGCGCCGCATCGGCCCACGTCTTCTCCACCCTCACGGGCCAGCACCATGGCTGCGAACTGTTCGGCCCGCAGCTGCTGGTGGACGACATCGTGGAAACCCAGATGCCGATTGCCGACTTTGCATTGCAGCTGCCCGACGGCCCGGGCTTTGGCGTGCAGGTGTCGCTGGCGCAGCTCGACCGCTTCGACCGCGCCCGCGAAGGCAAGGCGCCCATCCACATCGATCTGGGCCGCCAGGCCGCCACCATTTGAGAAAAAAGGAGAACCCCGCAATGCTGTTCCTCGTCCGCATGGATGTGCACATCCCCCACGACCTGCCTGCCGACCAGGCCAACGACATCAAGACCCGCGAAAAGGCCTACTCGCAGGAGCTGCAGCGCGACGGCCGCTGGCCGCATATCTGGCGCGTGGTGGGCGAGTACGCCAACTACAGCGTCTTCGACGTGGCCTCCAACGACGAGCTGCACCAGCTGCTGCAGGGGCTGCCGCTGTTCCCATTCATGAA
Organism: Acidovorax sp. AC410; assembly: GCF_979253235.1. Classification (NCBI taxonomy): domain Bacteria; kingdom Pseudomonadati; phylum Pseudomonadota; class Betaproteobacteria; order Burkholderiales; family Comamonadaceae; genus Acidovorax; species Acidovorax sp. AC410. The sequence continues at coordinate 4,343,086 of NZ_CEEDCG010000001.1, read as the reverse complement.
GATCTCGGTGACACCGCTGGCAAGGCACCCCTCTGCGATCTGACAGCCGCTACAAAGACAAGACCCGGAGACAAGAAATGAAGATGATGATGAAACGACAACAGGTACTCGGCCTGCTGGGCGCCGCGATGGCACTGGCTGCCTGGCCCGCAGCGCACGCTCAGGCACCGGGCGCCAACTGGCCGAACAAGCCCATCCGCTGGGTCGTTCCCTTCCCGCCCGGTGGCGCCATGGACGCGATTGCCCGCACCCTGGGCGAGAAGGCCGGCCAGGCGCTGGGCCAACCCTTCGTGATCGAGAACAAGGCCGGCGCGGGCGGCAACATCGGCGCCGAGTTCGTTGCCAGGCAGCCGGCCGACGGCTACACGCTGATGATCACCTCCATCGGCATGGCCACCAACAAGCCGCTGTACGGCAAGCTGTCGTACGAACCCATCAAGGACTTCGCCCCGGTGAGCCTGCTGGCCGTGGTGCCCAACGTGCTGGTGACCAATGCCACCCAGCCCGAGGTGAAGACCGCTGCCGACGTGATCGCCGCCGCGCGCAAGGCGCCGGGCAAGCTCACCTATGGCTCGGCCGGCAACGGCACTTCCATCCACCTGGCCGGCGAGGTGTTCAACTCGCTGGCGCAGATCGACATGCTGCACATCCCCTACAAGGGCAGTGGCCCGGCCGTGGCCGACCTGCTGGGCGGGCAGATCAACTACATGTTCGACAGCATCACCTCGGCGCGGCCGCACATCCAGTCGGGCAAGCTGCGCGCCCTGGGCGTGACCACGGCCAAGCGCTCGGCCACGCTGCCCAACGTACCCACCCTGGCCGAAGCCGGCCTGCCGGGCTACGAGGTTTCGCCCTGGTTCGCGGTGTTCATGCCTGCGGGCACGCCCGCGCCCATCGTCAACAAGCTCAACGCCGCCCTGCGCGATGCGATGAAGCAGCCCGACGTGGTGGCCCGCTTCGAGACCATCGGCGCCGAGCCCGTGGGCTCCACGCCCGCCGAACTCGCCAAGCACCTGGCGCGCGAGTCTGAGCGCTGGGCCCAGTTGATCGCGGAGCGCAACATCAAGCTCGACTGAACCACCGATCCATTCCTTCCCACGAACCACCCCACAGAGGAGACAAGAACATGGCAGAACTCACCCAGGCCCAGTTGCTCGAACTGGTCAACACCAAGAAGATCGCCCCCGGCAACCCCCGCGTGCGCCAGCTCACCGAGCGCATCGTCACCGACCTGTTCAAGGCCATCGACGACCTTGACGTGACCCCCGACGAATTCTGGGCCGCTACCGCCTGGCTCACGCGCCTGGGTGCCGCGGGCCAGACGGGCCTGATCACGGCCGGCCTGGGCTTCGACCGCCTGCTCGACATCCGCGCGGACGAGGCCGACCAGAAGGCCGGCCGCGAGGGCGGCACACCGCGCGCCATCGAAGGCCCGCTGTTCGTGGCGGGCGCGCCCACCTCCAAGGTCGAGGTGCGGGTCGACGAGGGCGAGCCCAAGGGCGAGATCTTCATCATGGAAGGCCAGGTGCTGGACCTTGATGGCAAGCCCGTGCCCCATGCGATGGTGGACGTGTGGCATGCCAACGAGCAAGGCGGCTACTCGCACTTCTTCCCAGGCATGCAGCCGTTTGAACTGCGCCGCCGCATCGAGACGGATGCCAAGGGCTTTTACCGCTTTCGCAGCTTCCTGCCGCCGGGCTATGCGATTCCACCGACCGGCCCGGTGGCCGAGCTGTTCGCCGCCCTGGGCCGCCATGGCCAGCGCCCCGCGCATATCCATTTCCTGGTGGCAGCCCCCGGCATGCGCACGCTGACCACACAAGTGAACATTCCCGGTGACAGCTACATCGACGACGACTTCGCGTTCGCCACGCGCGACGGGCTGATCGTGTCGCTGGAGCGCAATGTGGCGCCCAAAGGCTATGAGTCACTGGGCATCACCGCGCCGTTCACGCGCTCGGTGTTCAACTTCGTACTGCCCAAGGCCGCCAGCGAGGACGAGGCACTGCCGCTCACGCGCATGGAGCGGGTGGCGACACCGGGCTGACCCACCACCAGGCCGCGCCAGGCTGCCCTCGCGAGAGGGCGGCCTTTTCGCGTTGCGACAGGCCATGGCCTGCCCTGCGCGCGCTGCAGGAGAAACCCCGTGGCGCATGCCGGCACCATGGCGCACGATACTCGCACCATCCGCCCCGGTGCAGCTCGGCTGCAGGGCGCAATGCTGGAGACCCCCTTGGCCAACCCCCTCTCGCTGCTGCGCTTCAACGCCGACACCGGCCACATCTGGCTCGACGAGCAGCGCATGCTGCTGCTGCACGCCCGCGCGCTGGCGGCGCTGCGCAAGGAGCTGTTCGACTCCCTGGGTGTGGAGCGCGCGCGCGGCCTGCTGATCCGCATGGGCTTTGCCTCGGGCCAGCGCGATGGCGAGCTGGCCGTCAAGCAGCGGCGCGCCGGCCTCAAGACGCACGATGCCTTCCTGCTCGGCCCGCAGCTGCACTCCATCGAAGGGGTGGTGTCGGTGGAGATGGTGCAGCTCGACATCAACCTCGCGCAGGGCCATTTCTATGGCGAGTTCCTGTGGACCAACTCCTGGGAGGACGAGGTCAACATCAGCGACTTCGGCTTTGGCGACGACCCGGCCTGCTGGACGCAGATCGGCTACGCCTCTGGCTACACCAGCACCTTCATGGGCCAGCTTGTGGTCTACAAGGAGGTGGAGTGCCGCAGCCAGGGCGATGCGCTGTGCCGCATCGTCGGCCAGGTGGCCGAGCGCTGGAACGACGATGCCTACGTGGCGTACTTCCAGCCGCAGCCCTTTGCCGCGCAGCTGATCGACTACCAGATCGGCCTGGACCAGTTGCGCAGCGTGCAGGCGCGCCGGCGCTTCGACAGCAAGCTGGTGGGCGTGTCGCCGGGTTTTCGCGAGGCCTTCGAGCTGCTCAGCCGTGCGGCCGACAATGCCATCACCGTGCTGCTGCTGGGCGAAACCGGCGTGGGCAAGGAGGTCTTTGCGCGCTGGCTGCACGAGAACGGGCCGCGCGCCAAGGGCCCGTTCATCGCCGTCAACTGCGCCGCCATACCGCATGAGCTGATCGAGGCCGAGCTGTTCGGCGTGGAGAAAGGCGCCTATACCGGTGCCCACCTGGCACGCGCCGGGCGCTTCGAGCGGGCCCATGGCGGCACGCTGTTCCTCGACGAGATCGGCGACCTGCCGCTGGCCGCGCAGGTGAAACTGCTGCGCGCCCTGCAGACCGGCGAGGTGGAGCGCCTGGGCGCCGAGCACAGCACCCCCTTCGACGTGCGCATTGTCGCCGCCACCAATGTGAACCTGCAGCAGGCCATGCAGGCCGGGCGCTTTCGCGCCGACCTGTTCTACCGCCTCAACACCTTTCCCATCACCATACCGCCGCTGCGCGAGCGCACGGCCGACATTCCGGCGCTGGTGGAGCGCTTCGTGGAGCGCTACGCCGAGCTGTACCGCAAGAAGGTGCTGGGCCTGACCGACAAGGCCATGCGCGCGGTGCTGGGCCACCCCTGGCCCGGCAATATCCGCGAGCTGGAGAACGTGATGGAACGCGCCGTGCTGCTGGCGCCGGACAACGGCTTCATCGAGGCATCGCACCTGTCGGGCGTGGCGCCACCGGCCCAGGGCGGGCAGCTCGACGGGCACGGCGCCGTGACCCGCGCGCAGACCGACGCCATCGACGGCATCTGCGCCGAGGTACTGGACCGCAACGTCGACCTGGCCCGGCTGGAGCAGCGCCTGCTGCAGACCGCGCTGCAGCGCGCGGGTGGCAACCTGTCGCAAGCGGCGCGCATCCTGGGCATCACCCGACCGCAACTGGCCTACCGGCTGAAGAAAGAAGGCGTTCCCACGGCCTGATCCGGCCCGGGGCATGCCCCCTGAGCCTCACCCATCCCCCCTGCAGAGTGCCCCACCGGGGCCGCTGCGCATGGGCAGCCGCAGGCACGCGCGCACTTCACCATTTGATCAAGCTGCACCGCAGCAATTGACGATTTAAGGCTTCAGGAAAACCCTTGCGCCAGGGCACCTGGGCAGGCGCACCCCATGCAAATCAAGGGCTTGCGTGCGCTGGCACAGCGATTGCCCTCATTACACCGTCCGGGCCCCTGGCCCCTCTTCGATTGGTGTAGTGAACAAATGACCCAAACCCACGGCATGACCCCACCGGCATCGGCCAGCGAGATGAGCGGCCTGCCCTGCTACGTGCGGGTGACCGGCACGCTGGAGCAGCGCTTCGTCGCGTTCGAGTTCGCCATCGGCGACCCCGAGCTGGCCGTGGAGCTGGTCCTGCTGTTCGACCAGTTCCACGCCTTCTGCGCGCAGCACCAGGCCATCCACCTCGATGCCGAAGAGGGCGCGCGGCTGGACTACGAGCGCTTGAAGTGGCGCTTCGGCGCGCCCGGCATCGACCACTGACACAGATCCCCACCCACAACCACAGCACCAGGAGACAACACGATGCATGTCGACATCCAGACCACCAGCGTCAAGCCGATCCGGCAGACGTTCTCATTCATTGCGCGCCGCCTGGGTGCGGACAAACCGGCGTCGCGCTACCAGGAGGCGACCATCGACATGCAGCCGGAGGTCAACTTCCACTACCGGCCGCTGTGGGAACCCGAGCGCGCGCTGTACGACAAGCGCCGCACGGCCATCGTGATGCAGGACTGGTACGCCTTCAAGGACCCGCGCCACTTCTACTACGGCGTGTACGTGATGGCCCGCGCCAAGCAGCAGGACGCGACCGACAGGCAGTACGAGTTCGTGGAAAAGCGCCAGTTGCTCACCCAGCTCGACGCGGCCACGCGCCAGCGCATCCAGTCCGCGCTGGTGCCGCTGCGCCACTACGAGTGGGGCGCCAACATGAACAACGGCTTCATCACTGCCTATGGCTGGGGCGCGGCCATCACGCAGGCCACCCAATTCGCCACCATGGACCGCCTGGGCATCGCCCAGTACCTCACGCGAGTGGGGCTGATGCTGGACGCCAACGGCGAGGCCGCCCTCGACCAGGCCAAGGAGGACTGGCTGCATGCCCCCGCCTGGCAGGGCGTGCGCCGCCTGATGGAGAACCTGTTCGTCACCAAGGACTGGTTCGAGGTGTTCGTGGCGCAGAACCTGGTGTTCGACGGCCTGCTGTACCCGCTGGTCTACCGCCACCTGGAGGCGGACCTGAACCCGGGCACCGGCAACGCCCTGTCGATGCTGACCGGCTTCATGAACGACTGGTACGACGAGACCACCCGCTGGGTGGACGCCACCGTGAAGACCGCTGCCGAGGAATCGCCGGCCAACGCAGCGCAACTCACCGCGTGGATCGGCACCTGGCGCACCGAGATCCTGCGCGCCCTGGCACCGCTGGCCAGTGCCGCACTAGGCGCCGATGCGGGTGCCGCCGCACTGGCCCAGGCCGACCAAGCCCTCGCTGCGCGCATCGCCAAGCTGGGCCTGCGCGCCTGACCCCTCCCACGAAAGCCCCCCATGAGCACCACCACCACGGCCGCATCTACCGCCATGCAGGACCGCCCCAGCGTCTTCATCGCCCTGCAGACCAACGACGAGACGCGCCAGATCATCGACGCCATCCTGGCCGACAACCCGCTGGCCACCGTGGCCGAGTTCCCGGCCATGGTGAAGATCGACGCGCCCGGGCAGATCGTCATCCACCGCAGTTCGGTGCAGGACCGCATGGGCCGCGACTGGGACGTGCAGGAGCTGCACCTGAACCTGATCTCGCTGTCCGGAAACATCGACGAGACGGACGACGCCTTTCGCCTCACGCGCGGCGAGACGGCCTGACGCCCAGCCCCTGCCCTGCCCCACTTCACCCTCAGGAGACACCATGAACCAGAACAACAACACCGCCAGCAGCGCTCGCCGCCTGGGCATCAAGGAAAAGTACGCGCTGATGACGCGCAGCCTGGGCTGGGACACCACCTACCAGTCCATGGACGACGTGTTCCCCTTCGACCAGTTCGAGGGCATCAAGATCCACGACTGGGACAAGTGGGAAGACCCGTTTCGACTGACCATGGACGCGTACTGGAAGTTCCAGGGCGAAAAGGAGAAGAAGCTCTACGCCATCATCGACGCCTTCGCGCAGAACAACGGCCAGTTCAACATCACCGATGCGCGCTACGTCAACACCCTGAAGCTGTTCCTGACGGGCGTGTCGCCGCTGGAGTACGCGGCGCACCGCGGCTACGCCATGGCCGGGCGCTCGCTGCGCGGCGTGGGCGCGCGCATCGCCTCGCAGATGCAGTCCATCGACGAGCTGCGCCACGCGCAGACGCAGGTGCACACCATCAGCCACTACAACAAGTACTTCAACGGGCTGCACGACTTTCACCACATGCACGACCGGCTGTGGTACCTGTCGGTGCCCAAGTCCTACTTCGACGATGCGATGACGGCGGGGCCGTTCGAGTTCATCACCGCCATCTCGTTCTCGTTCGAGTACGTGCTCACCAACCTGCTGTTCATGCCCTTCATGAGCGGCGCGGCCTACAACGGCGACATGGCCACCGTGACCTTCGGCTTCTCGGCCCAGTCGGACGAATCGCGCCACATGACGCTGGGCCTGGAGGTGGTCAAGTTCATGCTGGAGCAGGACCCGGACAACCTGCCCATCATCCAGAAGTGGGTGGACAAGTGGTTCTGGCGCGGCTACCGCCTGCTCACCCTGGTGGGGATGATGATGGACTACATGCTGCCCAAGCGCGTGATGAGCTGGGCCGAGGCGTGGGAGATGTATTTCGAGAAGAACGGCGGCGCTCTGTTCGAGGACCTGGCGCGCTACGGCGTGAAGGTGCCCAAGTACGCAGACGTGGCCAAACTGGAGAAGGAGCACATCACCCACCAGGCCTGGGGCATCTTCTACAACTACACCCAGGCTGCGGGCATCCACACCTGGATCCCCAACGACGAAGAGATGGACTGGCTGGCCGCCAAGTACCCCAACACCTTCAACCAGTACTACCGCCCCCGCCTCGAACATTTGCGCGAACAGGAGAAGGCCGGCAAGCGCTGGGTGAACAACAGCCTGCCCATGCTGTGCCAGATCTGCCAGATCCCGATGGCGTTCACCGAGATGGACAAGCCGACGAAGGTCGCGGCGCGCGAATCGACCTACCACGGCATGAAGTTCCACTTCTGCTCCGACGGCTGCAAGGACGTGTTCGACGGCGAGCCCGAGAAGTTCCAGCAGGCCTGGCTGCCCGTGCACCAGATCTACCAGGGCAACTGCTTTCGCGAAGGCACTGACCCCACCCAGCCCGGCTTCGACCCGCTGGCCGAGGTGCTGGCCTGGTACCACCTCGATACCAGCGCAGATACCGGCGAATACAACACCAGCCCCGACCGCGCCAACTGGGAGCGCTGGACCGGCCGCAGCCACCTGCCCGCAGGTGAGTCCCCTGCCGCGCCAGCCAAGGCGGCCTGACCCCCATCAAAAGAGGAGAACCCGACATGCCCGTCATTGCATTGCAACCCGGCTACACAGGCGAAGTGGCCGATGCCGAAGCGAATTTCCACGGCAACCGCCTGCTCTACATCGGCTGGGAAGACCACCTGATGTTCTGCTCGCCCGTGTGCTTGCCCCTGCCCGCAGCCATGCCCTTTGGCGCCCTGGTGAGCGACGTGCTGCCCGGCGTCTACGGCAGCCACCCCGACTTTGCGCGCATCGACTGGAGCCAGGTCGAATGGCGCGACTCGGGCAAGCCGTTCACGCCCAACCAGGCCTTGTCGCTGGCCGACAACGGCCTGGTGCACAAGTCCTTCATCCAGCTGCGCACGCCAGGCCTTGCCGGCATTGCGGGCTCGGGCTCGTGAGGTGAAGGCCATGGGCTACCAGATCACGATCGAGCCGCTGGGCCAGACGGTGGAGATCGCCGAGGGCCAGACGGTGCTGGACGCCTGCCTGCGCGCCGGCGTGTGGATACCGCACGCCTGCTGCCACGGCCTGTGCGCCACCTGCAAGGTGCAGGTGCTGGACGGCGAGTTCGAGCATGGCGAGGCCTCGCCCTTCGCGCTGATGGACTTCGAGCGCGAGGAGAACAAGGTGCTGGCCTGCTGCGCCACGCCGCAGTCCGACCTGGTGATCGAGGCCGAGGTGGACGAGGACCCCGACGCCCGCTACCTGCCCCTGCAGGACTTCCTCGGGCAGGTGGTGCGCCGGGAGATGCTCACGCCCACCATCCTCGGCCTGTGGCTGCAGCCGGACCGGACCATCGCCTTCCAGGCCGGGCAGTACGTGATGCTGCAGGTGCCCGGGGTGCAGGGCGCGCGTGCTTTCTCGATTGCCAGCGCGCCGGGCGATGCGCTGATCGAGCTGCACATCCGCAAGGTGGAGGGTGGCCCCGCCACCACCTGGCTGCACGGGCAGGTGAAGGTGGGCGACCGCCTGGAGCTCGCCGGCCCTTTCGGCCGCTTCTTCGTGCGCAAGTCGGCCACGCGCCGGGCGATCTTCGTGGCGGGCGGATCCGGCCTGTCGAGCCCCAAGTCCATGGTGCTGGATCTGCTGGCCGAAGGGACCAGCTACCCGATCACCCTGTTCCACGGCGCACGCAACCGGCAGGAGCTGTACTGCGCCCAACTCTTCGAGGCGCTGGCCGCGCAGCACGCCAACTTCCGCTATGTGCCGGTGCTGTCGGCCAACGACGACGCCAGTTGGGCCGGCGCCACCGGCTACGTGCACCAGGCGCTGCAGCAGCACCTGGGCAACGACTTTCGCGGCAGCAAGGCCTACCTGTGCGGGCCACCGCCCATGATCGAAGGCTGCATCGCCACCTTGATGCAGGGCCGCCTGTTCGAGCCCGACATCTACACCGAGAAGTTCTTCACCGCGGCCGACGCCAGTGCCCCGGCACGGCGCAGCCCGCTGTTCAAGAGCCTGTGAGCACCACCCCCCACCTTCACCCACCCACAAGGAGACAACCCCATGGCTGAATTCACCCCATCCCAGTTGCTCGAACAGGTCAACACCCGGCAGATCGCCCCGGGCAACGCCCGCGTGCGCCAGCTCACCGAGCGCATCGTCACCGACCTGTTCAAGACCATCGACGAGCTCGATGTGACCCCCGACGAGTTCTGGGCCGCCGCGGGCTGGCTCAACCGCCTGGGCGCTGCCGGCCAGGCGGGCCTGATCACCGCAGGCCTGGGCTTTGACCGGCTGATCGACATCCGCGCCGACGAAGCCGACGAGCGCGCCGGTCGCGCTGGCGGCACCCCACGTGCCATCGAAGGGCCCCTCTTCGTGGCCGGCGCTCCCACCTCCAAGGTCGAGGTGCGCGTGGATGAGGGCGAGCCCAAGGGCGAAATCTTCATCATGGAAGGCCAGGTCCTGGACCTGGATGGCCAACCCGTTCCCCACGCGATGGTGGACGTCTGGCATGCCAACGAGAAAGGCGGCTATTCGCACTTCATGCCCGGCATGCAGCCCTACGAGCTGCGCCGCCGCATCGAGACCGATGCCAAGGGCTTTTACCGCTTTCGCAGCTTCCTGCCACCGGGTTATGCGATCCCGCCCGTGGGGCCGGTGCACGAGCTGTTTGCCTTGCTAGGCCGCCATGGCCAGCGGCCTGCGCACATCCACTTTCTGGTGGCCGCCCCCGGCATGCGCACGCTGACCACGCAAGTCAACATCCCGGGTGACAGCTACATCGACGACGACTTCGCGTTCGCCACGCGCGACGGACTGATCGTGGAGCTGGAGCGCAATGTGGCGCCGGCAGGTTACGAATCGCTGGGCATCAACGCGCCATTCACGCGCTCGGTGTTCAACTTCGTGCTGCCCAGGGCCGCCAGCGACGACGAGGCATTGCCGCTGACGCGCATGGAACGGGTGGCTGTACCGGGCTGACGGCGGGCTGCGGGGCTATCCGCCCCGCGGCAAACCCAACGCAGCCATCTCTCCAGACACCCCTTCCCACGCCACATCGAACGCCGGCGCACTGCGCTCGGGCGGTACGGCATTGGCCCGCAGGGCCCAGTGGGCGCCGGCGACCACGCTGTCGATCACCGGCACGCCTACCTGGGACTGCACGGCCGCCGCCATGCCGGCCAGGCCCGCGCCGCCCAGGATGACGGACTGCACGCCCATCTGGCGCACCACGTCGCGGCAGGCCTGGGCCAGCAACGCACGCGCAGCCACGGGGTCGGCTGCCAGCTGGGCGCCCGTGGGGGCTACGGTGTGGATGCCGGCCAGCGAATGGGCATGGCCCAGGGCCTGGGCCAGGCGCTGCAGCATGGGACCCCAGCGCTCGCCGCCGGTGACGATGGCGTAGCGGCCGTGGCGTGCGGCTTCGATGAAGGAGGCCTCGGCCAGGCCGGTGACAGGCACGGGGCTGCTCTCGCGCAGCGCCATCAGGCCGGGGTCGCCAAAGCAGCCGATGAGCACGGCGCTCGGCGCCGGGATGGCGCCGGACAGGGTCGACACATCGAGCGCCCAGGCGTCGAGCGCGGCATGCGCGGCCACGGCGTAGCTGGCCTCGCAGGCGATGTAGGGCGCGCCAAAGCGTGCGGTGGCCGTGCGCACCACCACATGCGATCCCGCAGCAGCCTGCACATGCTGCTGCAGCAGCGCGCTCACCCTGGGCGAGGTATTGGGGTTGATGACCAACAGGTGGCGCATGCCGTTCAGCCCGCCATGCCCAGCAGGCTCATGAGATCCGGCGCCTCGCTCGCAGGGGGGGTGAACTCCAGCTGCGACTCGATGCGCGCCAGGTGGTCAAGCATGCGGCGCGCGGCCTCCTTGGCGTCGCGCAGGCGGATCGCGTCGATCAGCGCGCGGTGCTCGCGGCAGCCGCAGGCAGTCGCCTCCTCGCGCTCGCGCGCATGGCTGGGGCTGTAGGTCATGAGGATCAGCGAGGTGCGCGAGACCAGCTCGCGCAGGATGCGCCCCAGCGTCTGGTGCCCGGCGGCCTGCGCGATGTGCAGGTGGAAGTCGCCCGACAGGCGGATCGCGCGGCGCATGTCGCCGCTGGCGCGTGCGGCCTCTTCGTCGTCAATGCAGGCGCGCAGCGCGGCGATGTGCTCGTCGGTGGCGTTGGCGATGAACAGCTCCACCAGGCGCGGCTCCAGCAGGCGGCGGGCCTCGAAGACTTCGAGCGCCTCTTCGGGGGTGGGCTGCGCGATGGAGGCGCCGCGGTTGGGCGTGAGCGTGACCACCTGCTCGTTGGCCAGACGCACCAGCACCGGCCGCACGCGCGTGCGCGACACGCCGAAGGCAGCCGCCAGCTTGTCCTCCACCAGCTTGGTGCCCGGCGGCAGCCGGTGGTCGAGGATGGCCGAGACCATGCGCTCGTACATGTCGTTGTCGCTGAGCAGTCCGCCGGTGGCGGCAGCACTGTCGGCAGGCAGGTCGGCAGACTCGGAAGATGCGGCTGCAACAGCACGGCGCCGGGGCTTGGGGGCGGCGGTCATGATGGAATCGTCGGCACGGATGCGCATGGAAGTCTCATGGCGTGCGGCTCAGCCGGCCCGCCCTTTCTTGCGCTGGCCCAGCGCCCACACCAGGGCCAGCGTGATGCCCATGACCACGAACGACACCACGGTGGTCAGCGTGCCCAGCGCGTAGATGGACGGCGTGGTCACCGTGCTGGTCAGGCCCTGCAGCTCCAGCGGCAGCGTGTTCACATCGCCAATGGCCTGCGAGGTGCGGGCGATCTCGTCCCAGCTCAGGGTGAAGCCGAACATGCCGATGCCCACGACCGAGGGCGCGATCAGCGGCAGCACCACGTGGGCAAAGCCTTGCCAGGGCGTGGCACCCAGGTCGCGCGCTGCCTCTTCGTAGGCCGGGTTGAAGCGGTTGAACACCGCGAACATGATGAGCAGGCCGAAGGGCAAGGTCCAGGTCAGGTGCGCGCCCAGGGCCGAGGTGAACAGGCCCAGCGAGGTGCCGTAGCCTTCGAGCGTGCTTTCCATGCCCAGCCATTCGAGGGCGGCCTTGATGCCGTTGTCGATGAGCCGGAACTCCAGCCCGATGCCCAGCGAGACGATGATGGACGGCATGATCAGGCTGGCCACGACGATGAAGAACAGCGTGTTGCCACCCGCCAGCCGCTTGCGAAAGGCCAGGCCGGCCAGCACCGACAACAGCACCGTACAGAGCATCACCGCCACGCCCAGGCCCAGCGAGCGCCAGAGCGCCGCGCCGATGTCCACCACGCCCAGCCCCTCGGCCAGCTTGTAGAACCAGTGCAGCGAGACGCCGCGCATGGGGAAGGTGAGCCCACCCTCGGGGCCCTGGAAGCTCAGGATGAAGATGACGAACATGGGCCCGTACATGAACAGCACGAACAGGCTGAACACGATGGCCAGCAGCCAGAAGCTGGCGGGGCGGGATTCGCGGATGCGGGCTTTCATGCGGGTGTCCTGTGGGTGTTGGCTGCGGTGCGGGCTGTGCTCAAAGCTCTTTGCGGATGTCGACCAGGCGCGTGAGCCCCCAGATGATCATCAGCACCACCGCGAGCAGAATCACGGCGTTGGCCGCGGCCAGCGGAAACTGCAGGTACGAGGTCTGCACCTGGATGATCTTGCCGATGGAGGCGATCTGCTGGCCACCCATCACGCCGATGGTGACGAAGTCGCCCATGATGATGGTGATCACGAAGATCGAGCCGATGATGATGCCGGTGCGCGACAGCGGAACGATCACGTTCCACAGCGTCTGCCAGCCGCTGGCGCCGCTGTCGCTGGCCGCCTCGATGAGGCTGCGGTCGATGCGCATCATGCTGTTGAAGATGGGCACGATCATGAACATGGTGTACAGATGGACGAAGGCCAGCACCACCGAGAAGTCCGAGAACAGCAGCCACTCGATGGGCTGATCGACCATGCCCATGCTGATCAGGCTCTGGTTCACCAGGCCATTGCGCCCCAGCAGCGGCACCCACGAGATCATGCGGATCACGTTCGAGGTCCAGAACGGAATGGTGCACAGCACGAACAGCAGCGTCTGCATGCCCGAGGAGCGCACGTGGAAGGCCAGGAAATAGGCCACGGTGAAGCCGATCACCAGCGTGATCAGCCACACGAGAAAACTGAACTTGAGCGTGGAGTAATACGTCTTGAGCGTGACGCACAGGCCCTCCGACGTGTCGCCACAGCCCGCAAAGATCGAGATGTAGTTCTTGAACGTGAAGCCGGGCAAGAGCTCGTACTCGTTGAAGTCCCAGAAGCTGACCATCACGATCAGCGCCAGCGGAATGAGGAAGAACAGCGCGAACACCAGCGTGAACGGCGCGGCCTGCCACCAGGCGGCAATGCCGCGCCCGGGGGCGGCGCTCGATGGCAGAGACGGTGTGGTGGTGGTGCTCATGGTGTCTTGGAATAACCTGTGAAAGCCCTGCGCCGCGCGCAGGGCATGCCGCCCCCGCTCGGGGCAGCGGGGCACGCCCTGGCGGGCGTGACGTCCCCTCTTATGCAGCTACAAATTCATTCCATTTCTGGACCATGTAGTTGTTTTCGTCCATCAGCGCGTTCCAGCAGGCGATGCCGCCCATGCGCGCTTCGTAGCTGCCGCCGTCGCGCACCGCGCCGGTCTTGGCCAGCACGTCACCATTGGGGCTCTTGATGTCCTGCGTGGCGGGCTTGCCTTCCATCCAATAGGCCCACTCGTAGGCTTCCATCTTGGACTTGGCGGTCTCCAGCACGGCGCTGTAGTAGCCCTGGCGATTCAGGTAGGCACCGGCCCAGCCATCGAGGAACCAGTTGATGAACTCATACGCGCCGTCGAGCTTCTTGCCCGACAGGGTGGCCGGCAGACCGAAGCCGGCGGCCCAGGCGCGGTAGCCTTCCTTCAGGGGCTGAAAGTTGCAGGCAATACCCTTGGTGCGCACGGCCGTGACGGCAGGGCTCCACATCGACTGGATCACCACTTCGCCCGATGCCATCAGGTTCACCGACTCGTTGAAGTCCTTCCACAGCGCGCGGAACTGGCCCTGCTTCTTGGCCTCGATCAGGGTCTTGATCGTGAGATCGATCTCCTTCTTGGTCATGTTGCCCTTGTCGGGGTACTTGTAGATGCCCATGGCCTCGACCACCATGGCGGCGTCCATGATGCCGATGGAGGGAATGTTCAGGATCGCGGTCTTGCCCTTGAACTCGGGGTTGAGCAACTCGGCCCAGGAGTTGATGGGGCGCTTGATCAAATCGGGGCGAATGCCCAGCGTGTCGGCGTTGTACACGGTGGGGATCAGCGACATGAACTGCGTGGGCGCGGTCGCGAACTTCTTGGACTTCTCGCCCTCCAGGTAGATCACCTTCTTGGGCGCCGTGCCCTGGTCGCCCACGGCCTTGCCGGCCACCATACCGTTGGTGAACAGCGTGGTGATCTTGTCGGCGTTCTTGATGCGCTTGGTGTCGATGCCCTTCAAGTTGCCCGTGGGCACGATCTTTTTCAGCGAGAAGTACTCCGTGTCGATCAGGTCGAAACTGTTGGGCGCGGTCACGGCGCGCTTGGTCACGTCGTCGGTGGTCACGGCCACGTACTGGATCTCGATGCCGGTGTCGGCCTTGAACTTCTCGGCGATGGCCTTGTCCTGGTTCACGGCCGTGCCCAGGTAGCGCAGCACGATCTTTTCCTGCGAATGGACGGCCGGGAACACGCCAGCGGCCAGGATGCCCGCCGTGCCCTTGAGCAGCGAGCGGCGCTGCACGCCGGTGGTGTCAGAGGCAACAGCGGGGGAATCGGCACGAGAGTCGTCGGACATGGGAGAGCTCCTTGGTTTGCAAAGTGGAGGGGTGGAAACAGACAGCGGACAACGAAAGAAAGAGGAAAACTCAGGCCGGCACGGCCTGGGCAGCAGCCGCCGCCACGGGCGCGGGCACAGGTGCCGCCTGCGGGGAGAGGGGATGGGCCTGCTCGGGCGTCCAATGCAGTTGCACCGCCTGCCCCACCGTGTATGGCTGGGCGGCAAAGGCGGCTTCGGAGACCATCACCGAGTAGGCGGCCGTGGCATTCGCCGACAGGGCCACGCCCTGCTTTTGCAGGCCCAGCAGCACGTAGGTGCCCTGGTACTCCACATCGGTCACCACGGCCTGCATGTGCTGGGCGCCCCAGGGCAGCGGCGCGCCTTGCGGCAGCACCTGCAGGTGGTCGGTGCGCACGCCGACCTTGCCTTCGGGGGTATCGATCACGTTGTGGCCGCCCATGAAGCGCGCCACGAATTCGCTGGCCGGGCGGTTGTAGACCTCGTGCGGCGAGCCTACCTGTTCGATCACCCCGTGGTTCATCACCACCATGGTGTCGGCCAGGGCCATGGCCTCCTCCTGCGAGTGGGTCACATGGATGAAGGTCAGGCCCAGTTCCTTCTGCCAGCGGCGCAGTTCGGCGCGCATCTGGATGCGCAGGAACGGGTCCAGCGCCGACAAAGGCTCATCGAGCAGCAGCACGCGCGGCTGGGTGATCAGGGCGCGCGCCAGCGCCACACGCTGCTGCTGCCCGCCCGAGAGCTCGGCCGGCTTGCGCTCGGCCAAGTGGCCCATGGCCACGCGTTCGAGCAGATCCCGCGCCTTGGCCTGGCGCTCGGCCTTGGCCACGCCCTTCATCTTGAGACTGAAGGCCACATTGTCCAGCGCCGAGAGGTGCGGGAACAGCGCGAAGCTCTGGAACATCATCGCCGTGCCGCGCGCGGCGGCGGGCAGGTCGGTGATGTTGCGGTTTTCGAGCAGGATGTCGCCGCTGGTCACTGATTCGTGCCCGGCGATCATGCGCAGCGTGGTGCTCTTGCCGCAGCCCGAGGGGCCCAGCAGGCAGCAGTAGCTGCCGCTGGCGATGCGCAGGTCGATGGCGTCCACGGCGGGCTTGCCGCTGGCGTAGCGCTTGGTGAGCGCCACGATTTCGATGGCGGCCGGGGGCTGGGCAGGCGTGGTGTCTTGCATGCCCAGGGTCTACGCAAGCCACGTGCCAGCTTTTGCGCACAATATCTGGCACTGTTTGTATACAAAATGCACCGTTGTCGTGCACAACCCGTCCCGCAGCCGGTGCGGATGGCACCAAAACCGCTCCTGGAACCCGTCGCGCCACAGCCACATACGCCATTCGGCACCATCTGCGCACACTGGACAAATGCCCATGCGGTCCAGTCGCTGGCTATACTGGCCAGTCACAGAAACATTTCTTTACGAGGCGCCCCCCGTCCCACCGCAGTACTGCAGGATGACGAATCTCGACCCTCGCTCCATGATCGCCCTGGCGGGATTCATGTCCGCCCTGATGGCCATCGTGCTGGCCTGCATGCGGCGCTATTACCCGGCCCACATCCGTGGCATTGGCTCCTGGGCGGCGGCGCCGGTGTTCTGGCTGGCATCCACCGCCCTCTTCAGCGCGCGCGGCCTGCTGCCCGACTGGATGAGCCTGGTGGGCGCCAACATGCTGCTGGTGCTGGGCACCATGACCTACTACATGGGTACCCGCGCCTTTCTGGGCCATGCCCACACCTGGCGCATCTGGGGCTGGGTGCTGGCCGTGTGCTTCGGGGTTTTCACCTGGCTGTCCTTCGGCTGGCCCAACTACAGCGTACGGCTCTCCTTCTTCACGCTGGTGATGTCCTGCATCTACGGCGCCCAGTTGCGCTTTCTATTGCGCCACGGGGGCAGCAACTTCCCCGTGCGGCTGGTGGAGGTGGTGCTGGTGCTGCACCTCGCCGTGCTGCTGGTGCGGCTTGGCTCCATCTTCGCGGGGTTCGCGGGCGACAACCTCATGGAGCCATCGATCTACCAGAACCTGTACATCGGCGCCTACGCGCTCACGGTGCTCATGCTCTCCATCGGCGCGCTGCTCATGGCCACTGACCGGCTGCGCACCGAGCTCGAACACCTGGCCACGCACGATTCGCTGACCCCGGCGCTCAACCGGCGCGCGCTGCTGCAGCGCTGCGAAGAAGAACTGGAGCGCGCGCGCCGCTACGGCGGCGGCCCCTCGCTGATGATGCTGGACCTGGACCACTTCAAGGCCGTGAACGACAGCTGCGGCCACCAGCATGGCGATGCGGTGCTGGTCCACTTCGTGGAGCGCACCCTGTCCGTGCTGCGCACGCCCGACCGCATGGGCCGCTATGGCGGCGAAGAGTTCATGGTGGTGCTGCCCGGCACCGATGCCGTCGCGGCGCTCAACGTGGCCCGGCGCATCCACGCCACGCTGGCCGTAGGCCACCCGCTCGATTGCCGGGTGAGCATCGGCCTGACGCAATGGAGCGGCCCCGGCGACACGCTGGACGCCATGCTCACGCGCGCCGACCAGGCGCTGTACCAGGCCAAGGCACAGGGGCGCAATCAGACTGCCGTCGGCTGATCCCCTGCGCGGGCCAGCAGGCGCGCCGCCAGCGCCAACACCGGCGCGTCGACCATGCGGCCGTCGAGCCGGAACACCGCCCCGCCATGCGCAGGCGCTTCGTCCAGCACGCGGCGCGCCCACGCGAGCGCGGCAGGGTCGGGCGCAAAGGCGGCCTGCACCGGCGCCACCTGCGCAGGGTGAATGCACAGCTTGCCGCCAAAGCCCATGCGCCGGCTGCGCGCCGTGTCCTCGGCCAGGCGCGCCAGGTCGTCGGTGGCCGTGGTCACACCATCCACCGGCGCGGCCAGCCCGGCGCGGCGCGAGGCGCGCACCAGCGCCAGGCGCACGGGCAGCAGCTCGGCCTCGTCGGCAGCGCATTCCAGCCCCAAGTCCACCTGGAAGTCGAGGTGGCCAAACGCCAGCCGCACCACCTGCGACGCCTGGGCCAGTGCATCCAGCGCATCCAGCCCGGCATTCGATTCGACCAGCGGCACCAACAGGCCCAGGGGGCCCAGAGCCCGGGCCACGGCGGCCAACACCGCTGCCGACTCGGCCTTGGCCAGCATGGCACCGGCCAGGCCCTGGGCCACGCAGGCGGCCACGGCCACCACATCGTCGGCATGCCACGGCGTGCCGGCGGCATTGGTGCGCACCAGCAGGCGCGCACGCTGCGCTGGTTCCAAAGCCTTCACGGCGGCCAGCAAGGCCGTGCGCGCGGCCGCCTTCTCGCCAGGCGCCACTGCGTCCTCCAGGTCCACGACCACCGCACCTGCGCCGCTGGCCAGGGCCTTGGCGATGCGCTCGGGCCGGGTGGCGGGAACGAAGAGGAAGGTCGTCGCACGGGCGATCGCCTGGTGCGTGGAAGGCACTGCCATCAGATCGCCTTGCTGGCGCGCAGCGCCGCCAGGTGCCCGTCGCCTCGGCCCAGAGAGCGCAGGATGGCCTCGGTGTGCTCCCCCACGGCGGGAATCGGGTCCATGCGGTAGTCGAAGCTGCTGTGTGCCCCGGGTGGCAGCAGGGCATCCAGAGGCCCTTCGGGCGTGTCCACCTGCTGCACGCGGCCACGCGCCTGCAGCTGCGGGTGCGCCCAGACCTCGGCCATGGTGTTCATGCGCGCGTTGGCAATGCGCGCCGCTTCCAGCCGCTCGATGACCTGCGCGGCCGTGAGCGTGCCGAACACGGCAAGGATCAGGGCCCGGAGCTCGGCCCGGTGCGCGTTGCGCCGGGCATTGCTGTCAAAGCGCGGGTCGGCGGCCAGCGGTGGCTGCAGCAGCACATGCTCGCAGAACAACTTCCACTCGCGCTCGTTCTGCAGGCCCAGCATCACCGTGCCACCGTCGCCGGCCAGGAAGGGACCGTAGGGGTAGATGGTGGCGTGCGACGCGGCATTGCGCGGCGGCGGCGTGGCGCCGCCGTAGGCGTAGTACATCGGAAAGCCCATCCACTCGGCCAGCGACTCGAGCATGGAGACATCGATGCGCGAGCCCTGCCCCGTCTTCTCGCGCTGCATCAGCGCGGCAAGCACACTGGTGTAGGCATACATGCCGGCCGCGATGTCGGCAATGGAGTTGCCCGACTTGCAGGGCTCCTCGGGCGTGCCGGTCACCGACAGGTAGCCCGCCTCGCTCTGGATCAACAGGTCATAGGCCTTCTTGTCGCGGTAAGGGCCATCGCCGCCATAGCCCGAGATGTCGCAGACGATGAGGCGCGGGTTGTGGGCGCTCAGGGCCTCCCACGACAGGCCCATGCGCGCGGTGGCACCGGGGGCGAGGTTCTGCACCAGCACATCGGCGCTGGCCAGCAGCTCCCACAGCACGGCCAGGGCCTCGGGCTGCTTGAGGTCGAGCGTGAGGCTTTCCTTGGAGCGGTTGACCCAGACGAAGTGCGAGGCCATGCCCTCTGCCCTGGTGTCGTAGTCGCGCGCAAAATCGCCGCCGCCGGGGCGCTCGACCTTGATCACGCGGGCGCCCAGGTCGGCCAGCTGGCGGGTGCAGAACGGGGCGGCGATCGCATGCTCGAGCGACACCACGGTGATGTGGTCCAGGGGGCGGGTCATTGGCTGGCTCCCGTGCTCAGTCGACTGTCGCGCCGGAGGTCTTGACCACCTTGGCCCACTTGACCAGGTCCTCCTGCAGCAGCGCGGCGAACTGGTCCGGCGTGGTCTTGGGCGCGATCTCCACGCCCTGCAGCTCCAGCTTGTCGCGCAGGTCCTTGGCGGCCAGCGCACCGGCCATGCCATCCTGCAGTTTGGCCTGGATGTCTGTCGGCAAGCCTGCGGGCGCAAACAGCCCGATCCATAGCGTGCCGTTGTAGCCGGCCACCGTCTCGGCGATAGTGGGCACCTCGGGCAGCACGGGAGAGCGTGTGGCGCCGCTCACGGCCAGGGCGCGCAGCTTGCCGGCCTTGATGTGCGAGAGCGCCGACGGCATGCTTGCGAACACCATCGGCAACTGCCCGCCCAGCACGTCGTTGATGGCCGGTGCCACACCCTTGTAGGGCACATGCTGCAACTGGATGCCGGCCATGCTGTTGAGCATTTCACCGAGCAGGTGGTTGAGCGTGCCATTGCCAGCCGATGCGTACTGGTAATGGCCCGGCTTGGCCTTGGCCAGCGCCACCAGCTCGGCCATGTTGCGCGCGGGGAAGGACGGGTTCACCAGCAGCACGTTCGGCACCGCACCGATCAGGCCCACGGGCTTGAAATCCTTCACGGGATCGAAACCCGGATTCTTGAAGAGGGCCGGGTTGATGGCCTGGCTGCTGCTGATGGTCATGAGCAGGGTGTAGCCGTCCTTGGGCGCCTTGGCCACGAACTGCGTGCCGATGTTGCCACCCGCACCGGGCCGGTTTTCCACCACGGTGGCGCCGCCCAGCACCTCGCCGAGCTTCTGGCCCACCAGGCGCCCCACGATGTCGTTGGTACCGCCTGCGGCCTGCGGCACGACCATCACGATGGGGCGGCTGGGGTAGCTGGCCTGGGCCGCTGCCCACAGGGGTGCGGCCAGCAGGGCAGCAAGGGCGGTGCGGCGCGCGATGGCCCGGGGCGTGGCGAAGTTCATGCGGTTTGTCTCCTTGGCGTGTTCTCGAATGAGCACGGATGTTCGCCGCCCCGGCGCCTGCGCACAATCACGCATTTCAGAACCAAGCCTTCGCCAGAACCGAAACCTGGCACCCGCGGCAGTAACATTCGGCCATGCAATTCGACCTGACCGACCTGCGCCTTTTCGTGCTCACCGCCGAGCAGGGCGCCCTGTCCCGCGCCGCAGCCGCACGCCACCTGTCGCTGGCGGCCGCCAGTGCGCGCATCAAGGCGCTGGAGCAGCAGGCGGGCATGCCGCTCCTGTACCGCGAAGCGCGCGGCATGCGCACCACGCCTGCAGGCGAGGCCTTCCTGCACCATGCGCGCGGCGTGCTGCGCCAGACCGAGCAGTTGCGCGCCGACCTGCAGGAGTACAGCGGTGGCCTGCGCGGCCACGTGCGCGTGTTCGCCAACACCACGGCGGTGACGGACTTCATGCCCGAGATCCTGCCCGCCTTCCTCGCGGCCAACCCGCGCGTGAACGTGGAGCTTCAGGAAAAACCGAACGCCGAGATCCCGCGCGGCGTGCTCGACGGGCGGGCCGACATCGGCATCGTCGCCGGCCAGGTGGACACGCTGGGCCTCACCGCCATCCACTTCAGCACCGATCGGCTCGCGCTGGTAGTGCCGCGTGGCCACCGTTTTGCGCGGCGCCGGCGCATGGCTTTTTCCGAAACGCTGGACGAGCCCATGGTGGGCATGCACCCGGCCAGCACGCTGCAGACCTTCCTGGCCCAGGTGACCGAGCAGTTGGGCCAGCCGCAGAAGCTGCGCGTGCAGCTGTCCAGCTTCGACGCCATGTGCCGCATGATCGGTGCCGGCGTGGGCATCGGCATCGTGCCCGAGAGCGCCGCCCGGCGCTACCTCGCCCCCATGGGCCTGGTGCTGATCGACCTGGAAGACGCCTGGAGCGTGCGCGAGCGCTACATCCTGGTGCGCGAGGAGGCGCGCATGCCGGCCTACGCGCAGTCGCTGATCGACCTGCTGTGCGCGCACCACCAGAAGCCGCTGGCACCTGCGCCCAAGCTACGCAAGCGGCGCTCCTGACAACCGTTGGCGCGCGCGATGATGGACCACGGCGGCTTTCAGATCGCTTTCTGACCCTGGCACGCGCCAACCCTGAAAGCAGATTGACAGCTTCACATCCCTAGCCTTCAGGGCAGACGGTGATATTGCCGCGACCTGGAGACAAGATGAAACCCAAAAACTGGACCCGACTCGGGACGAGCGGCGCGTGCCTTTCTGCCGCCCTTTTGCTGGCCTGCGGCGGATCCGACCCCGACCTGCCCGAAAACATGCGCATGACCTGGTTCGGCATCACCAACTGGCACTACCAGATTGGCGATACCGGCATCCTGGTTGACGGCGAGACGATATCGGACTTCACCGCCAATCCCGCGGCCAACGCCCCTTCCGTGGCCAAGGCCCTGCAGGCCATCAAGATGCGCGGAGGCATCGACGCCATCCTCGTCGGCCACGAACATGGGGACCATGGCGTGCAGGTCCCCGAGTGGGCCCGGCAAACGGGCAAGCCGGTCTATGCCCCTGCAGCGGTCTGCAGTGCCATGGCCAAGGTGGGCCTGCCCGCCAGCCAGTGCACCACGCTCAAGGGCGGCGAGACAGTGCGCATGAACGACGCCGTCACCATCCGCGTGGTGCGCTGGGTGCACAGCGTCTCGGGCTGCACGGCCTTTGGCAACGGCACCAACGACCCGGAGACCTTCGGCTTCCTGATCAGCGCGAAGACCCGCGCCCGCGCCGAGCCGCTGCAGCTGTTCGTGTCCGACAGCGGCGCCGGCGGCAAGGACCTGACCACCCCGCGCGTGGCCAATGGCGTGACCTACGGCTCGCCCTTGGACAACCTCAAGGCCGCCATGGCGGCCGCGGGCGCGACCAGCCTGGACCTGTGGCAGGGCGGGCCGGAATCACGCGTGGTGACGCAGGCGCGCATCGTCGTGCCCGAGTTCAAGGTCAAGACATTCATGCCCCACCACCTCGGTGTGCGGGCCAACTCAGTGTCAGAGTTCAAGCTCGAGTACGGTCTGCACTTCCCCTACGATCCCAACGAGCAGCCCCTGCTGCGCGACTTCCTCGCGTCAGCCAAGGTGCCACAGGTGGTGCCGGTCAACTACTGGGATGCGTGGATCTTCGACGCGCAGGGCGTGAAGGTGACCGATAGCGCGAACCAGAAGGCCGTCTACGGCTTGCCCGCGACGGGACCTGGCCCCGGCCGACAGGGGGAGAATCCGCGCGCCGGCCAGCTCGAATGCCCGGGGGACTGAGCGGCCCCCCCGGCTCAGCTGCGGTTGTCCACCCCTGCGGATTCAAAACTGGCCATCTCCGCCAGCACCGCGCAGGCCGACTGCAGCAGCGGCCAGGCCAGGGCCGCGCCCGAGCCCTCGCCCAGGCGCAGGCCCAGGTCCAGCAAGGGCTCGGCCTGCATCTGCGCCAGCATCAGGCTGTGGCCGCGCTCGCCCGAGCGGTGGGCAAACACGCAGCGCTGCAGCACGGCTGGCTGCAGGCGGCTGGCCACCAGCACGGCGGCGCTGGTGATGAAGCCATCGACGACGATGACACGGCGCTCGGCCGCCGCCTGCAGCACGGCGCCCACCAGGGTGGCCACCTCGTAGCCGCCCAGGGCGGCCAGCGCGTCCATTGGGCTAGTTGCCTCGGCATTCACATCCAGGGCCTGCTGCAGCACGGCGCGCTTGCGCTCGATACCGGCGGCGTCCAGGCCGGTGCCCGCGCCCGTCACCTCGGCCAGCGGCAGGCCGGCCAGGCGCGCCAGCAGCAGCGAGGCCACCGAGGTGTTGGCAATGCCCATTTCACCCAGCAGCAGCGCATTGCCCGGCAGGCCGCGCACCACTTCCATGCCATTGGTGATGGCCTGGGCACACTGCTCAGCCGTCATGGCAGGGCCCGCCGACGCATCGGCCGTGCCGGGCGCCACCTTGCGCAGCAGCAACTGGGGCGCGCCCGGGGCGGCTGCGCGTGGCGCAATGGGCTTGGCCACGCCGCAGTCCACCACCGTGAGGGCCAGGCCATGCTGGCGCGCGAGCACGCTCACGGCCGCACCGCCGGCCAGGAAGTTCTCCACCATCTGCCAGGTCACGTCGCTCGGAAAGGCCGACACACCGCGCGCCGCAATGCCATGGTCGCCCGCGCAGACCAGCATCTGCGGCTGCACCAGCTCTGGCGCCTCGGTGCCCAGCACCTGGCCGATGCGCAGCGCCAGCGCTTCGAGCCGACCCAGCGAGCCCAAGGGCTTGGTCTTGAAGTCGAGGATGTGCTGCAGGCGCGCCGTGAGCGTGGCGTCGGTGATGTCGGCAATGGTGGGAATAGCGAAGGACATGGGTTCGTCAAGTGAGGGAATGGGATCAGGCCACCAGCGCATTCAGCACGCCGGGTTCGAAATGCGCATCCACCGTGCGGGCCAGGCCCTCCATCACGGCGTCGAGCGTGGGCACGGGGGCCGCGCCCTCGCGGCCGAACAGGGCCTGCAGCGCGGCGGGGTCTTCGAGCAGGCCGTGCAGGTACAGGCCGAGCACGTTGCCCGCACTGTTCTGCCAGGCCAGGCCGGCCACCACCTCGCGCGCCACATCGCCACCGGCCGCCATGGCCGGGTGCTGGGCGGTCTGACCGTGGTGGATCTCGTAGCCGCTGGCCTCGACGCCCGAGAGCGCCGACCAGGCACCCTGTAGCGCGCCGAAGCGCACGGTGCTGCGCTGCACGGTCTTGGCGGGCTCGAACGTGGTGACCAGCGGCAACAGGCCGAGACCTGGCGCGTTGCCATCGATGCCGGCGGTGTCGATCAGTGCCTCGCCCAGCATCTGCAGGCCGCCGCAGACGCCGAGCACGCGGCCGCCCTGCCGCGCATGCGCCGCAATGGCCTCATCAAGCCCCTGCGTGCGCAGCCAGGCCAGGTCGGCCGCCGTGGCCTTGGAGCCGGGCAGCACGACCCAGTCCGTGGGCTTGAGTCCCGCCAGTTCGGCAGGGCTGCGCACCCACACCAGGCGCACGCCAGGCACGTTCTTGAGCGGCTGGAATTCGTCGAGGTTGCTGATGCGCGGGTAAGCAATCACGGCCACCGTCGTGTGCACGGCCCCTCCCGCGGTGCTGCGGTCGTCGAACACGCCGTCCTCCTCGGGCAGGCCGTGGTGCCACTGCATGGGGATGGTGGCAACGGTGGGCACACCGGTCAGCTGCTGCAGCATCTGCGGCGCGGGCGCGAGCAGCGTGGCATCACCGCGAAAGCGGTTGAGCACAAAGCCATGGATCAGCGCGCGCTCGTCCTCGGGCAGCAGGGCCCAGGTGCCGTACAGGTGGGCAAAGGCGCCGCCGCGGTCGATGTCGGTCACCAGCAGGCAGCGCGCGCCACTGTGGCGCGCCACACGCATGTTGACCACATCGCTGGCATGCAGGTTGATCTCGGCGGGCGAGCCCGCGCCTTCGATCACCACCACGTCGTTCTCGGCACGCAGCGCGTCGAGCGCGGCGGCGATCTGCGGCCACACGCGCTCGCTGCGGCCGCGCCAGGGCAACGCAGTGAGCTCGGCGCTCACCTGGCCGAGCAGCACCACCTGGCTCTTCGTGTCAGCCTCGGGCTTGAGCAGCAGCGGGTTCATGCGCACGTCGGGCACCGTGCGCGCGCCGATGGCCTGGAAGTACTGGGCACTGCCGATCTCGCCGTTGCCATGGTCGCTGGCGACCACGCGCGCGTTGTTGCTCATGTTCTGCGCCTTGAAGGGCGCCACCTTGTAGCCCTGGTTGCTGTACCAGCGGCACAGCGCCGTGGCCAGCCAGCTCTTGCCGGCGCCGCTGGTGGTGCCCAGCACCATCACGCAGCGCGCCAGGCGGGGGGGGTTGGAAGCGCTCAAGGCAAAGGCCGCACCATGCGGTCCATGATGTGTTCGAGCGCCGCCGCCGCATCGGTGCAGCGCCCGGTGTGCGCGGGCGAGGTCTGGATGATGGCACTGCGCCTGGCTGTGAGCCAGTGAAAGCGCTGGCGAAAAGGCAGCTGCGCAATCGGCCCGCAGCCCGCGTCCCCCGCGCAGATGGCGACGATGGCGTCTAGGTGGCGGCGCACGGTGTCGATGTCCACATGCGGGTCCATCGCCAGCAGGCGCTCCTCGTCCAGTGCGATGGCCGCCTGCAGAAAGCCGCTCTTCTGGCACGAGAGGATGACGCCGGCATTGATGAACTCCTCGCGCTCCACGCGCGGTACCACGCGCACGATGGCGTAGTCGTATACCTCAGCCGCGTGCATCGATCACCCCTTTCAGCCACGTCTCGCGCCCGTCCAGGCGCGCGCAGAAATGCTCCACATAGGCCTTGCGGTGGCTGGCCGGCTGCGACAGCGGGCCCTCGGCATGTTCTGCGCCGGCCAGGGCCAGGAACTCGTCGGGCACATCGGCCAGGATGCCCGTGAGCACCTCGCGTGTGAGCAGCGCCGCCAGCTCGCCATCCACCTGGACCAGCGCCGTGGCCTGGGGCAAAAGTACGTGGTCGGCAATCGGCGGGAAAGGCTTGGCGGGCTGCGCCACCGCACCGTTCCAGGCATGGTGAAAAGTGAGCGAAGCACCATGGTCGATGAGCCAGGGCTTGCGGTGCCACATGAGCAGGTTGGTGTTGCGCGCCGTGCGGTCCACATTGGCCACCAGGGCATCGAACCAGACCAGGCGCGAGGCGAAGTCGTCGCTCACCACATCCACCGCAGGGTCGAAGTTGAGCGCGCCCGAAAGGTAGTCGAGGCCCACGTTGAGGCCGCCGCTGGCGCGCACCAGGTCCTGGATCTCGGGATCGGGCTCGGTCTGGGCCAGGCCCGTGTCGAGCCCGGCGAGCACGATCTCGGGGATCGGCAGGCCGAGCGCCCGGGCAATGCCGCCCGAGATCATCTCGGCCAGCAGGGCGCGCACGCCTTGCCCGGCGCCGCGGAACTTGAGCACGTACAGCCCCAGGTCGTCGCCTTCGACCACGGCGGGCATGGAGCCGCCTTCACGCAGCGGCGTGACATAGCGGGTGACGGTGATGGTTCTCATCGGGGGGTGATCTCCTTGGGTTGTGCACCGGATCGTACGGCCATGGCGGTGGGCCATGCGGCGCGCAAGGCATCTTGCGCCCCCGGTGCCAGCACGCCCATGCGCACGGCGCCGGGCAGGCCGAACGAGGTGGCATCGCGCAGCTTGATGCCGGCCGCGCGCAGGGCCGCCAGCGCGCCGGGCAGATCGGCACAGGCGGGCTGGGCACAGAAGTAGTTGGCCAGGCTGCCCGCATGCACGCCCCAGCCCAGGCCCATGCACAGGGTGAGCTGGCGCTGCTTCCAGTCGCGCAGGGTAGCAAGGCTGTGTACCAGCCAGCGCTGCACACCGGGCTGCACCCAGGCCTGCAGCAGGGCCACGCCATGCGCGCCCACGGCCCATGAGGGGGCCAGGGCCAGCAGCGCCTGCACCTGCGTCTGGGCCCCCTCGGGCGCCACGGCATAGGCGGCGCGCACGCCCGTCAGGCCCAGGGCCTTGTTGGGCGTCCACAGCTGCCAGCAGGGCATGGGAGGCAGCGCGGGCGCGCCGGTCCAGGGGCCCATGCCATCGGCTTCCAGGCGCAGCGGGGCGTAGGCGCAGTCGAGCACGCGCAGCGTGGCGCCGCCGTCTGCCGGGGCATGCGCCCACTCGCGCAGGGCAGCGTCCTCCCGACCCAGCGGGCTCGATGGCTCGCAGGCCCATTGCAGCCCGGGTGCAGCGTCCACCGAACGCACCAGCGCGAGCCCGCGCGCCTGCGCGGCCTGGGCATAGTCGCCGTAGCTGTGCAACGGCAGGCCTACCTGCACGGCACCCTGCTGCACCGCCAGCGCGGTGACGCGGTGGATGAACTCGCTGGAGCTGGCCGCCAGCACGATGCGCTCGGCCGCTACGCCATGAAAGACGCCAAGCGCCTCCCGCAGCGCCGTGTAGTGCGGGTCGGGGTAGCGCGTGGCGTCGGCCTGCTGCACCGCATGCTGGGCCTCGGGGCAGGGGCCGCAGGCATTGCTGTTGGTGGAAAAGTCGTGCACGGGCGCACCCAGCGCATCGGGGCCGCCATGGGGTTGCAGTGGCATGGCCGACAACGTCATGCACCCACCCATGCGGACACGATGGTGATCAGCAGGTGGGCGCCCACTGCCAACGGGATCAGCGACAGCGCCACCAGCGAGCCGAGCTTGGCCGCGCGCCGGGTATCGAGCGGACCGGGGTCGCGTGCACTGGCATTGAGCACATACACCCCGGGTTTGCCGAGCCGCACGCCCAGCGCCAGCGCCATGGCCGCCATGGGCCAGCCGCTGTTGGGCGACGGCGTGCGGCGCGCCTGGCGCGCCAGGGTGGCCGGCGACAGCCCGCGCGCCAGCACGGCCAGCAGCAGCGCGGTGATGCGTGCGGGCAGCCACGAGAGCACGTCGTCCGCGCGCGCAGCCCACTTGCCGGCCCACTGCCAGTAGCGCCCGCCGCGCATGCCGGGGTAGCCCCACATGGCATCGGCCGTGTTGGCCAGGCGGTACAGCGCGGCGCCGGGCAGGCCCAGCAGCACGAACCAGAACAGCGGCGCCACGACCGAATCGTTGAGGTTCTCGGCCAGCGACTCGATGGCCGACTCGCGCACCTGCTCGGCCGTGAGTTCGCTCACGTCGCGGCTCACCAGGCGCGCCAGTTGCGCGCGTCCCTCGGGCAGCGAGCGGGCCAGGGCTGCCTCGACCGCCAGCACCTCGTCGTGCAGCATGCGCCAGGACAACATCGGCTTGAGCAACACCCCCAGCAGCGCTGCCGCGATCACGTCATGAAAGCGCAGCGCCAGCCACTGCAGGCCCCAGGCCGCGGCCATCACTACACCCGCAAGCACGCACCAGGCCAGCGCCATGCACCAGAAGGCCCTGAAATCGCGCGGCACGGGCACCAGCGGCGCCCAGCGCTCGCCGCACCAGTGCAGGGCCTTGCCCATCCACACCACGGGATGGATGGCCACCGGCGGCTCGCCGCGCCACCAGTCGAGGGCCAGGGCCACGAAGGGCACCCAGATCAGCACGCGCAATGCATCCCACTGCGTGCCGGGGAGCAGCAGATCGGCTAGGACTTCCATACGATCGGACGTGGATGCAACATGGTGGCGCGGATGGTACAGGGCCAGGAACCTCAGGCCACGAAGGGCGGTAGCCGTGCCACGATACCGCTCCTGAGGCGCGCGGGCCGCTCGTTGCGGTTGAGCATGCCGTCGCTGGCGCGGGCATGCATGGCGCCGCACTCCAGCACGTGGCGCGCCGTTTCTTCATCGGGCTGGAGGTCGCCAAACACGAAGGTGTGCTTGCCGGGCGCCTGGAAGGCGACCGAGCAGGCGCGCCCACAGCTGCTCAGGCAGGCCACGCCGCGCACGCGCACCTGGGCCCAGGCACCGGTGTCGTCTTCGAGCTGGGCCACCTGCACGGCCTCGAACAGCAACTCGCCGTCGGCCGGCAGTTCGCGCGAGGCACCGGCCGGACGGCAGGTGGTGCAGACGATCACGTCGGTGGGGAAAGGTGTCGGGGAGGCGGTTTCGGACATCAGGAAAAGCTCGTGTTCTAGGAAGAAATGGGTTCGGGCAGGCGGTGCTCCGCCTGCCAGCGTGCTGCCCACGCGGCGCAGCGCCCTAGGGGCCGCAGCGGGTCGTCGAAATCCACGACCACGACATGCGTGGCCGCAGCGGGGGCGGCGGGCTGCTCCAGCGTGCGGCCATCGGTCAGCAGCCACAGGCACGACGGAGCGACCGCGCCGCGCCGGCGCCGCGTGGCGCGCAGCAGGCGCTCGGCCTCGGCCAGGCCCGCCGCCAGGGGCGTGCCGCCACCGCCGCCCAGCGGGCGCACGCGGGCCGTGCCAGCCATGCGCGCGGGGCCGGGGGGCAGCAGCAGCTGCACGCCCTGGCCGCCAAAGCACAGCAGGGCCACATGGTCGCCGGCCCGTGCGGCCTGCTCGATCAAGCGCGCGGCATAGCCCTTGGCCCACGCCAGGCGCCCGCCCTGGCGCATGGAGCCCGAGGTATCGAGCGAGATCAGGTGCAGGCAGGGCTGCACGGCGCTGGCAGGTTGGCGGCGCAGATGCGCGGCCTGCAGGCGCGCCGGGCCCTTGGCCACCAGCGTGGGCAGCCAGGCGATGCCCGCACCCTCGGGGTCGGCGGGCCGGGCCACGGCCTGCGGCGTGCGCAGCCAGGCATTGCGGGGGGCTTGCCACCTCCAGCCTGCGCTTGCCTTGTTGGTCTTAAGCGAGCGCGGGCCGGGGTGGCTCAGGCTTTTTTTGGTGGCCATGCCCCCGTGCTGCGCACGCGCGCCATGGCCTGCGGCTCGGGCGGCAGGGCGCCCCAGTCGCCCTCGGGCGCGTTCTGCGACGAGGCAGGGCCCTGCCCGCCTGCAGGCGATGGTTTCGTCGATGAAGAAGGCGGCGGCTGCGTGGCGCCAGGCGGTGGCGCCGCGCCGGCGTTGCTCTCCGTGCGGCGGTGCGACAGTGCCAGCTCGGCCACGGCATCCACATGCGCCAGGCCCACGCTGCCGGATTGCTGCAGCGCGGCCAGCGCGCGTGCGGCGCGCAGCATCACCAGGTCGGCGCGAATGCCATCCACCCCGGCGGCCAGGGCCAGGTCGGCGGCATGCTGCACCACGGCGTCGGTCCATTCCAGGGCCGCCAGCGCGGCGCGGGCGCTGGCCACCGCCGCGGCCAGTTCGGCCTGCGCGGCGGCATGCCGCGCCACCACGGCCGCGGGGTCGGCATCGAAGGCCAGGCGGGCGCGCACGATGGCCTGGCGCTGCGCCGCATCGGCCGGGTTGTGCAGGGCCACCGACAGGCCGAAACGGTCGAGCAGTTGGGGGCGCAGCTCGCCCTCCTCGGGGTTCATGGTGCCCACCAGCACAAAGCGCGCCGCATGCTGGTGCGACACGCCGTCGCGCTCCACCGTGTTCACGCCACTCGCGGCCACGTCGAGCAGCGAATCCACGAGCGCATCGGGCAGCAGGTTGACCTCGTCCACATAGAGCACGCCGCCGTGCGCGCGCGCCACCAGGCCGGGCGCCAGGCGCACCTGGCCGTCGCGCAGCACGTCTTCGATGTTCAGCGTGCCCACCAGTTGCTCCAGGCTGGCCGCCAGGGGCAGTGTGACGAAGGGCGCATCGGGCAGTAGAGCCGCCAGCGCGCGCGCCGAGGTGGACTTGGCCGTGCCGCGCGGGCCGCTGATGAGCACCCCCCCCATGCCGGGGTCGATGGCGGCCAGCAGCAGCGCGCGCTGCAGGGCCTCGTGGCCTACCAGGGCGGTGAAGGGGAATGCGGTGGCGGGCACAGGGGACACAGAAAAAGCGGTCATGGCAAGGGTCCTTCGCCCTGGGTTTCGAGACGGTGTTCGAGCTCCAGCAGATGCTGCTCGATGCGCTCGCGGTGCTCGCCGGGCTCGGCCCACAGGCCGCGCTGCATGGCTTCGAGCAAACGCTCGCCGATGCCGCGCAGGGCCAGCGGGTTGTGCTGTTGCAGAAAATCGCGCGTGGCGTCGTCGTGCAGGTAGGCGTCGGCCACCAGCGCGTACTGGTGGTCGCCCACCACGCCGGCGGTCGCGTCGAAGGCGAACAGGTAGTCCACCGTGGCCGCCATCTCGAACGCGCCCTTGTAGCCATGGCGCTTGACGCCATCGATCCACTTGGGGTTGACGGCGCGAGCGCGCACCACGCGCGCGACCTCTTCGCTCAGCGTGCGGATGCGCGGCACCCCTGGCGTGCTGAAGTCGCCGTGGTACAGCGCGGCCGGTGCGCCGGCCAGGTGCTGCACGGCCGCGGCCATGCCGCCCTGGAACTGGTAGTAGTCGTCCGAGTCGAGGATGTCGTGCTCACGGTTGTCCTGGTTGTGCAGCACCGCGTCCA
Source organism: Acidovorax sp. AC410 (assembly GCF_979253235.1). Lineage (NCBI taxonomy): Bacteria > Pseudomonadati > Pseudomonadota > Betaproteobacteria > Burkholderiales > Comamonadaceae > Acidovorax > Acidovorax sp. AC410. The sequence continues at coordinate 4,311,816 of NZ_CEEDCG010000001.1, read as the reverse complement.
CCGCCGCCAGGCGCTGCTCGAAGGCGGCGCGCGCCGCCTCGCCGTGCCCACCCTGGCCGTAGGCGAAGGCGCCCGCACGCAGGTAGGCCTGGGCCAGGTCGTCCGAAGTGCTCCATCGCCCGCTCGCCATCACCTCCTGCAGTCCTGCGCCATAGCCGCCGGGGCGCGGGCCGAACACGCGCCAGGTGGCGCGGCGCTCGGCGTCCTCGGCGGCCATGCCGCTGGCCTCGCTCTCGGCCGCCTCACGCCTCACGCGGGCGCGGATGGGGTTCACGTCGTCGGGCTCGTCGTCCTCGGGGATGGCCGCCACGGTGCGCACGGCCGTGTCGAACAGGTCGATCACGCCCGGGAAGGCATCGCGAAAGAACCCCGACACACGCAGCGTCACGTCGATGCGTGGGCGGTTGCGTATCGCCATGGGCAGCACCTCGATGTCCACCACGCGGTGGCTGCCGGGCGCCCACTTGGGGCGCACGCCCAGCAGGGCAAAGGCCTGGCCGATGTCCTCGCCGCCCGTGCGCATGGTGCTGGTGCCCCAGACCGACAGGCCCACCGCCGTGGGAAAGCTGCCATGGTCCTGCAGGTGGCGCTCCACCACGCGGTCGGCTGCCAGCGCGCCCATGCCGTAGGCCGTGGGCGTGGGCACGGCGCGCGTGTCCACTGAGTAGAAGTTGCGGCCCGTGGGCAGCACGTCGGGCCGGCCGCGCGAGGGCGCACCGCTGGGCCCCGGCGGCACGAAGCGGCCCGCCAGGCCGCGCAGCAGCTGGGCCATCTCGTTCGGGCCGCAGGCATCGAGCCGGGGTGCCAGCACCGCGCGCATGCGCGCCAGCACCTGTGCGCTGCGCGGCCACTGCGCTGCATCCATGGGCGGGCCCACGATGCGGCCCGCGCCGTCCACCGCCAGGTGCTGCTCTACGCATTGCGCAGCCAGTTTTTCGAGCCGCTCGCGCGTGTGGCCCACATGGCGCCAGGGCTCGTCGGCCAGGGCCTGCAGCACCTCGGGGCGCGGGCCGGTCCAGGGGGTGGCCCACTCGGGGTTCAGCGGGTCGAAGTCGGTGAGGTCCAGGTCGCGCGCCAGCGCCACCAGCAAGCTGCCCTGCCCCGGCGCCGAACCACCCGGAAAGCGCGCTAGCGCGACCAGCGTGTCGGTGCGCTGGCGATCCCGCGGCGAGCGGCCCAGGATGTGCAGGCCGTCGCGGATCTGCGACTCCTTGATCTCGCACAGGTAGGCGTCGAGCCGGCCGAGCAGGGCTTCGCGCTGCGCGTCGTCGGCCGGTGGCGCAAAGCCCAGCTCCTGGTGCAGCCGGTGCTGCAGCACCTGGTCGAGGATGCTCTGGCGCAGCAGTTTGGCGCGGCGCGGGTCGAGCGACAGGGCCTCGTAGTATTCGTCCATCGCCCGCTCGAGCTGCTGCAGCGGGCCATAGGTCTCGGCGCGCGTGAGCGCGGGCATCAGGTGGTCGATGATGACGGCCTGCGTGCGCCGCTTGGCCTGGCTGCCCTCGCCCGGGTCGTTGACGATGAAGGGGTACAGGTGCGGCAGCGGGCCCAGGATGGCATCGGGCCAGCAGGCGGCGCCCAGCGCCACGCTCTTGCCCGGCAGCCATTCGAGGTTGCCGTGCTTGCCCACGTGGACCACGGCGTCCACCGCAAACACGCGGCGCAGCCAGAAGTAGAAGGCCAGGTAGCCGTGCGTGGGCACCAGGTCGGCATCGTGGTAGGTGGCCACCAGGTCCAGGTCGCGGCCACGCGCAGGCTGTATGCCCACGAAGATGTTGCCCAGGCGCACACCCGGCACCATGAAGCGGCCGCTGCGCACGATGGGGTCGGCACCGGGCGGGCCCCACAGGGCGTTCACCGCGTCCTGGCTGGCCTGTGGCAGCGCGGCGAAGTCCGCCAGGTAGTCGGCCATGGCCAGGCTCTGGCCTGCAGGGCGGTCGGCGTTGGCATCGAGGTTGTTGGTCACGCCTTCCACCAGCTGCGCGATCAGCGCGTCACCGCCCTCGGGCAACTCGCCGGTGGTGTAGCCCGCATCGCGCAGCGCCTGCAGGATGAGCACGGTGGAGGCCGGTGTATCGAGCCCCACGCCATTGGCCAGACGCGCGTCGTCGTTGGGGTAGTTGGCCAGGATGAGCGCCACGCGCTTGCCCACGTGCGGCTTGCTGCGCAGCACGCACCAGCGGCGCGCCAGCTCGGCCACGAAGGCAATGCGCTCGGGCTCAGGCTGGTAGCGCACCACATCGACCTCAGTGCGCTCGCAGCGCCACGCCAGGCCCTTGAAGCTGATGGCGCGGGCCCCTATGCGCCCGTCCACCTCGGGCAGCACCACCTGCATCGCCAGGTCGCGCGGCGCCAGGCCATGCGGGTCGGCCTGCCACTGCTCTTGCGAGCAGCCGGCGGTGATGAGCTGCAGCACCGGCGCATCGCCGGCCAGGGCGACCGCCGTTGCCTCCTCGTCGTCACTGCCATCGATGGAGGCCACGGCAAAGCTCGTGGCATTGAGCACCACGCCCACGCCTTGCTCTGCGGCCATGCCCTGCAGCGCAGCCAGGCTCTCGGGGTTCTTGAGCGAATCGACCGCCACGGCCAGGGTGTTGAGCCCGGCCTGCGCCAGCGCTGCCTGCATGGCATCGAACACCGCCGTGTTGCCCGACTGCAGGTGGGCGCGGTAGAACACCAGCATCGCCACCGGCGCACCCGGCACCCAGGGCGCGGCGGCGGCCGGCGTGTAGGCCATCACCGGCGGCAGCGGCCGCGGTGCGGGTGGGCGTGGCCCGATGCCGAAGGCCGCATGGCCGATGAGGGCGAAGAAGGCCAGCGCGTTGTCGCGCCCGCCTTCGCGCAGGCAGCGCCACAGCTGGTGGCAGTCCTCGGGGCTGGCGGTGCTGCGCATCAAGAGCTGCGGGTCTTCGACGTTGTCGCCCGAGAACAGCGCCAGCCACTGGCCGCGCTTGCCGGCCAGCGACATCGCCTGCTCGACCACATAGGCCCAGTCGCTGGGGCTGCCCAGGTGGTCGATGACGACCACGCGCGCATGGCGCAGCACGTCGTCCACGTACATGTCGGTGGACGCAGGCTGGCGCAGCCACATCAGGTTGGCCAGGCGCACGCGGGGAAAGCCCTCGCCCAGGCTGGCCGCCGCGTCGGACAGCAGCGACAGCGTGGTGTCGGCCGCGCTCAAGATGACGATGTCGCCGGGCGTCTGCTCCACGCGCACCAGGCCCTGGCCCCCGTCCTCGACGTAGCCACCAGGTCGCGTGGAAAGCAGATGCATGGTGTGGATGCCTCAGACGGTGGTGGCTGCGGGCTCGGCCAAGGCCGATTGCAACTCGGCCTGCAGGGCCGCGGCGTCCAGGTGGTCGCCGATCACCACCAGGCGCGTGGCGCGCAGGTCGCCTTCGCGCCACGCGCGGTCGAAATGGCTGTCGAAGCGCTGGCCCACGCCCTGCACCACCAGGCGCATGGCCGCGCCCGGCAGAGCCACGAAGCCCTTGATGCGGTAGATCTCGTGGCGCTGCACCAGGGCGACGAGGGCCTCCACCAGGCGGCCACGGTCGGCCACGTCGAGCGTGACGTGGACCGACTCGAACTCGTCGTGGTCGTGGTCCTCTTCCTCGTCGTGGTGGGTCTTGCGCGCGTCGATCACGTCCTCCACCGCGCGGCCCAGGCCCAACAGCACGCTGGGGTCGATGCGGCCGTGCTGGGCGTGTACGAACTTCACGCCGGGCAGGGCTTCGCCGCGCACGATGGCTTCCACGCGGGCCAGGTCTTCGGCGGTCAGGCCGTCGGTCTTGTGCAGCACCACCAGGTCGGCGGTCGCCAGTTGGTCCTCGAACAGCTCGTGCAGGGGCGATTCGTGGTCCAGGTTCTCGTCGGCGCGGCGCTGGGCGTCCACCGCGACGGGGTCGTCGGCGAATTGGCCGGCGGCCACGGCGGGCGCGTCGACCACGGTGATCACCGAGTCGACCGTGAACACGTTGCGCAGCGCCGGCCACTGGAAGGCCTGCACCAGCGGCTTGGGCAGCGCCAGGCCCGAGGTCTCGATGACCAGGTGGTCGATCTGGTCGCGGCGTGCGGCCAGCAGTTCCATCACGGGCGCGAACTCTTCCTGCACGGTGCAGCACAGGCAGCCGTTGGCCAGCTCGAACAGCTGGCCGTTCTCCACGCCATTCTCGTCGCAGCCGATGCCGCAGCTGCGCAGCAGCTCGCCGTCGATGCCCAGTTCGCCGAACTCGTTGACGATGACGGCGATGCGCTTGCCCTGCGCGTTGGTCAACAGGTGGCGCAGCAGCGTGGTCTTGCCGCTGCCCAGAAAGCCGGTGACGATGGTGGCGGGAATCTTGTGGACTTGCATGGAAGGAATCTCCAGTCAGAAAAATGGGGAAGTAAGGTGGTGCGAATCAACGCAGAACTTGCGGGAGCCCGAGAAGGCAATCGACCAGCATGTGCGCCGCTTCGCCCAGGCGCGGGCCGGGGCGCGAGAGCAGGTCCATGCGGTCGGCATCGAGCTGGCAGACCTGGTGCTGGCGCAGCGCCTGCATGCCGGCCCAGCCGGGGCGTTCGGCCAGGTTGAACAAGGTGGTCTGCGGTCCGATGACCAGGTCCGGCCCACGGCGCACCACCATCTCGGAATTGACACGCGGGAACAGCCCCATGTCGCCGGACACGATGTTCACCAGCCCCAGGCGCGCGATCGTCTCGCCGATGAAGCTGGCCGCGCTGGCCGCCGTGGGGCCCACGCCCACCTCGACATACACACTGCGCCCGCGCAAATGGGCCGGCACGCGCCGCGCGGCGGCGTCGAGCTCGCGCTCGATGCGCGCCACCAGTTCGGCCGCGCGCGCGGACTCGCCCAGCGATTGGCCCACGCTGACCAGCATGCGCTTGAGGTCGGCATGCGTGCGCGCATCGAACACCTGCACCGGCACGCCCAGGGCCGAGAGGCGATCCCCCGCCCGGCTGCGCGGGCCCAGCAGCACCATGTCGGGCCGAAGCGCCACGATGCGCTCGATCTGCGCATCCTGCAGGCCGCCCACCTTGGGCAGCTTGGCGACGGTGCGGGGCCAGCTCGAATAGCGGTCGGTGCCCACCAGCTCGGCGCAGTGGCCCAGGGCACACACCGCCTCGGTGAGCGAGGGGGAGAGCGTGACGATGCGGTGCTGCTGCGGTGCCTGTGCTTGTGCCAGGGGAGCCGCCAGACCGCCCAGCAGGCCGAGCACGGCCAGCGCGGGCGCCGAGCGGGACCTTGCGACCGGCATGGACATCGACAGGGAGGAACCCATCGATCAGTCCTCGATCCCGCGCTGGGCGGGCACGCCGGCCTTGAAGTGGTGCTTGACGAGCGTCATCTCGGTCACCGTATCGGCCAGCTCGATCAGCTCGGCCGGCGCGTTGCGGCCGGTGAGCACCACGTGCACATGTGGCGGGCGCTCGCGCAGGCAGGCCAGGATGGATTCGAGCGGGATCCACCCGTAGCGCAGCGGGTACATGATTTCGTCGAGCACCACCATGAAGTGCTCGCCCGCGCGGATGGTGGCCTCGGCCTTGGCCCAGCCGTCCAACGCCAGTTGCGCGGAGTGGTCCAGGTCGCGGCTCTTCCAGCTGAAGCCGTCACCCAGGCCTTCGATGGGGATGCCCAGTTGTTCGAACAGGCGGTGCTCGCCGAACCTTGCGGTGGGCACTTTCATGAACTGGTAGATCTTGACTTTTTTGCCGCGGCCGTGGGCTCGGATGGCGAGGCCGAAGGCGGCGGTGCTTTTGCCTTTGCCGGTGCCGGTGTGGACGAGGACCAATCCTCGGCGTTCGCCTTGGGGTTTGGGGGTGTCGCGGAGGATGGGGGGGGACTCGATTTGCATGGGCTTTGTCAGGTCGGGTTTGTTGCGCTCGGGGCTGTGGTTGCTCTTGTTGTTTTGCCGAGGGCGGGAGCCGGGATGTGCGCCCGGCGGCGCAGTAACTTTCTCTTGCGTCGCCAAGAGAAAGTCACCAAAGAGAAGGCGACCCCCAGTCTGCGTCCCCCATCGCCCTGGCGGGCGAAGGGGGCAACCTGCGATGCTCGGGCCAGGGGTGGGGAGCGGGGTCAATGACGGCTGCTGCTTCGCAGCTACGCCTGGGGTCGGTTAGGCGCTGCGCGCTGCCGACGAAACTGGCACGATCTCTGTGCCCAGGCCGAAGCGCAGCGAGGCAGTTCAGGCCGAGCGGAGCAATGGCCCGTATGGAGCCCGTTCCCCCACCCCTTCTGACCGTGCCGAGAAGCGCAGGGCCTGGGGTGGGTGCGTGTGCCGAAGGACACACGCACTTCGTGCTCTGACTTGCCGCAGCTGTTTGAGCGGAGTTCGCCCAACGGGCGAACGCAGCGAGTTCTGCCTCGCCACCCCAGGACCGAGCATCGCAGGTTGCCCCCTCGCCCGCAGGGTGAGGGGGACACGGGCTGGGGGTCGCCTTTCTTTTGGGTACTTTTCTTTGGCGAAGCAAAGAACAAGTACCTCGGCCGCCGGGCCGAGACCCGGCCTCCGACCCAGGCAAGAAAACAGAAGTACCCACAGCCAACGACGCCAACAACAGACTCAAGCCGCCTGGTGCAACCGCCGCTCAACGAAAGAAGAACCTTCGAGCCGACGCAACGCCTTGGCCGCCGCCAGCACACCCAGATCAACCAAAGGCTCCAGCAGTACCACCGCCATGTACGCAGCACCAAAAGTGGCAATGCTCTCCAGATTCGCAGAGCCAACACCCGCACCGTAGATTGCCCAGAACGCCACCCACATCACGATCCCCCCCTGGTAGGCCACCGACAGCTTGAACGTCTGCGCATACGTCATGTCGACATACGCCATGCTTTCCGGCACGATGCGCTTGGCAATCGCAGCCGTCGCGAACAAAGGCACCAACAGCGTGGTGACGTTCATCCCGTACTGCGGCAGATCCTGCTGCGCAAAGAACACGCTCTGGATCAACAACCCACCCGCCAGGCCGATGCAGGCAGGCGCAGCGCCAAACAGCAGCAGCAAGGTGGTGCCCAGGATCAGATGCACCTCGGACACGCCCACCGGGTGGTGCGGCAGCAGCTCGAAGAACGCGAACACCAGCGCGATCGTGAAGACCGAGCGCGCCAGCAAGGCCACAGACCCTTCCTTCCTGACCATGTCCCACGCGAGCTTGCTGGCATACAGCAGCGCCGTGGTGCCGGTGGCGTAGCTCAGGAAGATCTTGGTGGTGTCCACCAGTCCGGGTTCGATGTGCATGGCACGGCTCCTTGGTTGAAAGAATGAAAAAGAAAAGAAAAAGAAATCAGCGTGGCAAAGCGACCCACTGCCCCAGCAGCTCGTGCACCGCGATGCGGTGATCGAACACCGCCTCCAGCGCGCGGTGGGTGACCGCCTCATTGCAGCCCCCCTGGTGCGTGACACGGCCCTTGGCCATCACCACCAGGTCGTCGGCATGCAAGGCCAGGGACACCTCGTGCAGCACGCTGACCACCGTGGCACCGCCTGCCACCAGGGCGCGCACGGTGTGCAGCCAGTCGGTCTGGTGCGGCGGGTCGAGGTTGGCCAGGGGTTCGTCCATCAGCAGCACCTTCGCCTGCACGGCCAGGGCGCGGGCCAGCAGCACGCGCTGGCGCTCGCCGCCCGACAGCTGCGACAGCGGGCGCTCGCGCCAGTCCCAGGCCTGCGTGGTGCGCAGGGCCTGCTCCACGGCCGCATGGTCGGCGGCCGACGGCGGCGCCAGCCAGGGCTGGTGCGGCAGGCGGCCGAGCATGGCCACGTCATAGCTCGTCAAATCCTCGGCCGAGCCCTCGTTCTGGCCCAGCCAGGACAGCTGGCGCGCGCGCTCGCGCGCCGGCACCAGGGTGAGCATGCGGCCGAGCAGTGCCACCTGGCCATCGACCTGGTGGCGCGGCAGCAGGCCTGCGAGCACCTTGAGCAGGGTGGACTTGCCCGCGCCGTTGGGGCCGACGATGCTGGTCCAGCGGCCCTCGGGCAGGTGCAGGTCGATGCCGTGCAGCACCTCGGCACCGCCCACGCGTGCGGTGATGTGGTGGGCGCTGAGTGCGATGCCCTTCACAGGCCGCCCCCATGCGCGGTGCGCCGGTGCATCAGCCACAGCAGGTAGGTGCCGCCCAGCGCCGCGGTGAGCACGCCCACGGGCAGCTCCTGCGGCGCCAGCATCCAGCGCGCCAGGATGTCGGCGGCCAGCAGCAGCACCGCGCCCATCAGGCTGGACAAGAGGATGTGCCGCTCGTGCGTCACGCGCACCATGGAACGCACCAGGTGCGGCGCGGCCAGGCCGACGAAGGCGATCAGCCCGGTCTGCGCCACGGCGGTGCCGGTGGCCAGCGCCATGGCGGCCACCAGGCCGGCGCGCATGGGGCCGAGCGGCAGGCCCAGGCTGGCGGCGGTGGACTCGCCCAGCGTGAGGCCGTCCAGCGCGCGCGCCAGCACCCAGGCCAGCAGCGCGCACAGGGCCCAGGCCGCGCCCATCAACGCGCAGGCAATCCAGCCGACGAAGGCCGTGCTGCCCAGGATGAAGGCCTGCATGGCCTGCAGGATGTCGGGCGAGGCCAGCTCCACCAGGTCGCGCAGGGCGCCCAGCACCACGCCCACGATCACCCCGGCCAGCAGCAGGCGCAGCGTGTGCTGCACGCCATTGGCCAGCACCAGCGTGAGCACCACGGCACCGGCTGCGCCGAGGAAGGCCATGCCGGTGATGCCGATGCGCGCAATCCACTGCGCGGCCACGGGCGACACGCCGAACATGGCCATGGCCACCGCCCCGCCCAGCGCCGCGCCCGAGGCACTGCCCAGCAAATACGGGTCGGCCAGCGGGTTGCGGAACAGGCCCTGCGCCACCGCGCCGGCCAGGCCCAGCAGCGCACCGGCCAGCCAGGCGCCCAGGGTGCGCGGCAGGCGAATGTCCCAGACGATCTGGCGCGCCACCGGGTCGTCGCCCATGTGTACCAGGCTCTCCAGCCCGGTGCTGCCCACGGCGGTGCCCAGCACCAGCAGCAGCACGCTGGCCAGGCCCAGCCACAGCGCGCACCAGGCGGCGCGGCGCCGGCCGGCGGCCGTGGGGACCAAGGTCTTCGCGGCAGTCATTTCGCTTTTTCCGTCAGGCAGCGCGCCATGATGCGCGCCGCCTCGGCCATGCGCGGGCCGGGTCGCACCACCACTTCGGCGTCGCCAGGGCCGAACACGCACACGCGGTTCTCGCGCACAGCGCGCAGGGTGGCCCAGCCGGGGTACTGCACCATGGCCTGCATGCTGCTGTTGCCGATCATCAGCACATCGGGGTTGGCGCGCACCACGTACTCGGGGTTCAACCGGGGGAAGGGGCCGAGCGATGCGGGCACCACGTTGCGCACGCCCAGGCGCGTGAGCGATTCGCCGATGAACGAGGCCTCGCTGGCCGCATACGGCCCGCGGCTCACCTCGAAGTACACGCGCGTGCCACGCGCCCTGGGCGGCAGCGACTGGGCCGCCGCCTGCACGGCCGCATCGATCACGCGCCACAGCCGGTCGGCGCCCTCGGCCTTCGGCACACCCAGCACCTGGCCCACCACGCCGAGCACGCGGCGCACGTCGGCATGGGTCTTGGGCTCCAGCACCACGACCTTGAGGCCCAGGGCCTCGAGCCGCTCGCTGGCGCGCGAACTCATGGCCAGCAGCACCACGTCGGGCTTCACGGCCACGATGGCCTCGATGCTCGGATCGATGCCGCCACCCAGCTTGGGCAGTCTGGCGACCGACTCGGGCCAATTGGAATAGCGGTCCACCCCCACCAGGCGGTGGCATTGGTCGAGTTCGCAGACGCTTTCGGTCAGCGAGGGCAGCAGCGAGACGATGCGCTGCGGCGGCTGGGCCAGCGTCACGGTGCGGCCACGGTCGTCCGTCACCTGCACCGGCTGCGCCTGCGCCAGGCCCGCCATGAGCAGGCCCAGCACGGCAATGATGGCGATCACCCACAGGATGCGGCGCACGGGGGTTGGGGTCATCAGCGCGGTGCTTTCAAGGGTTCTTTCAGGGCCAGAGGCAGCCCGGCCGCCATCAGGGTCACGCGCGGGCACACCTCGCCCACCTGCTGGTTGAGCGCGCCCAGCGCATCGACGAAGGCGCGCACCTCGCGCCCCAGGGGAATGACGCCCAGGCCGATTTCGTTGCCCACCAGAACCACCGGGCCAGGGGCTTGCTGCAGGGCGGTAAGGAAGTGCTGGCGCTGGGCAGTCCAGTCGCGCGCCAAAGCCTCACGCTCCTGCAGGCCCATGGTCTCGGCGCCGGCGGGCATGGTCCAGTTGGTGAGCCACAGGGTCAGGCAGTCGACAACCACCAGGGTCGTGGCGTTGGCATGCCGGTGCAGCGCGGCGGCCAAGTCGCGCGGCTCCTCTTCGGTGGCCAGGCCGGGCACGCGCTCGGCACGGTCGCGCTGGTGGCGGGCGATGCGCTGGCGCATCTCCTCGTCCCAGGGCTGGGCCGTGGCGACCAGCACTGCGCTGTGCGCAGGGAACCGGGCCAGCCAGTCGCGCGCGATCAGCTCGGCGCGGCGCGACTTGCCGCTCTTTTGGCCACCCAGGATGAACTCGGTGGTGATGGTGGATGGCATGGTCGTCATGCGGGCAGGCGCTCTGCGCCCAGCAGGTGCGCCACCGCTGCGTGGGCGGATGCAAACCAGGCATGGAAGTAGCTCGCGTGGATGCTGCCCTGGCGGTACAGCGCCTCACCGGCATCGGGTGAAGGCAGCGCCTGCGGGCGCGCGGTGCGCGCCACCACGGGCACCGGGCTCTGCGCGGTGGAGTAATGGAAGGTATGGCCGCGCAGCGTGTGGCCCGCCACTGTGAGGTGCTGCGGGCCCAGCGCGGCCAGGCGCTTTTGCATGGCCACGCGGCCTGGCAGCAGGCCCCACAGCGGGTGCTGCGTGCCATCGGCCAGGGTGATGGATTCGAACAGCGCCATCATGCCTCCGCATTCTGCCCACAGCGGCTTGCCTGCCGCCACATGGGTGCGCAGGCTGGCCTGCATGGCGGTGTTGGCTGCGATGGTGGCGGCATGCAGCTCGGGGTAGCCGCCGGGCAGCCATACGGCATCGCAGGCGGGCAGCGCGGCATCGTGCAGCGGCGAGAAGAACATCACCTGGGCGCCCATCTGCGCGAGGCACTGCAGGTTGGCCGCGTAGATGAAGCAGAAGGCCTCGTCGCGGCCCACGGCCACGGTGCGGCCGGCAAGCAGCGGTGCCACAGGCGTCGCTGCGGGGGCCGGGAAATCCACCGCCCAGCGCTGCAGATCGTCCAGGCCCATCTGGCCCAGTGGCGTGGCGGCCAGCGCATCGGCCGCCGCATCCAGGCGCTGCAGGGCATCGTGCAGCTCATGCGCCACCACCAGGCCCAGGTGGCGTTCGGGCAGCAGCGGGGCCGATGCCTTGGCGGCCCCATCACCGGCTGCCACGCGCATCAGCGCGCCCATCCAGTCATCCGCGTCCTGCAAGCCGTCGCGCAGCATGTCGGCATGGCGCGCCGAGCCCACGCGGTTGGCCAGCACGCCGGCCCAGGGCAGGCCAACGCGGTAGTGGCGCAGGCCAAAGGCCAGCGCGCCGAAGGTACCCGCCATGGCGGATGCATCGACCACCGCCAGCACGGGCACGCCAAAGCGCTGCGCCAGATCGGCCGCACTCGGCGTGCCGTCGAACAGGCCCATGACGCCTTCAATGAGGATCAGGTCGCTCTCCTGCGCGGCCGCGTGCAGGCGCTGCGCGCAATCGGCTTCGCCGTTCATCCACAGGTCGAGCTGGTGCACGGGTGCGCCGCTGGCGAGCTGGTGCCAGTGCGGGTCGAGGAAGTCCGGGCCACACTTGAACACCCGCACCCGCCGGCCCTGGCGCGCGTGCAGGCGCGCCAGGGCCGCGGTGACGGTGGTCTTGCCCTGGCCCGATGCCGGGGCGGCGATCAATATCGCCGGACAGCGTGTCGGGGTGACCATCTTCCTGCTTCTCTCCCTGCTCTCTCTCGTTGTCCGTGCGCTTACTGCGGCGCCCACTTCACGCCCACATAGACCGTGCGGCCCGGGGTGGCGTAGGTGCGTGCCAGCTCGTAGGTCTTGTCGGCCGCGTTGTCCAGGCGCGCGGTCAGCGTGAAGTCGCGTGCGATGCGCGTGCTGGCATACAGGTTGAACAGGCTGTAGCCGCCCAGCACAAAGGTGTTGGCCACGGTGTCGAAACGGCGGCCCGAGGCCTGCACCTCGGCACCCACGGTCCAGCCGGCCAACTGCGTGTCGGCGCCCAGGGTGCCGTGGCGCTTGGCGCGGCGCGCCAGCATCTTGCCGGTATCGAGGTCGCGCGGGTTCTGCAGGTCGAGCGAACCGCGCAGCTGCACGCTGCCCAGGCGGTAAGAGCCGGCGAAGGTCACGCCCTTGTATTCGGCGCGCGCAACATTCGCATAGCAGCCTTGCGTGGAGGGGCAGCGCCCGGCGGGGCCGAAGACGATCAGGTCCTGCACGCGGTTGCGGTAGGCGGTGACTGAGAAGCTGCTCGATGCCTGTGCCCAGCGCAGGCCCAGCTCGGCATTGCGGCTGCTCTCGGGGTTCAGGCGGCCCGTGCCGTACTCGCTGAAACGGTGGTACAGCGTGGGCGCACGGAAGGCCGTGCCCACCGATGCCGTGGCGCGCCACTGGGGTGCAAAGGTATAGCCATAGGCCAGGCTGCCCGTGCCCTTGCCGCCGAACTCGCTGTCCGAGTCGTGGCGAACATTGGCCTGCAGCGTGTGGGCACCGGCGGTATAGCCGTAGCCCAGCGCCAGCGCGTCCTGCGAGCGCTTGCGGTCGATGGGGGCGTTTTCCAGGCGGTCTTCGCGGCGCTCCAGCGCCGCCGTCACCAGGTGCGGGCCCTGGCGCCATTCGTTCTGGAACAGGTAGCCGCGCAGGCGGGTTTCGGTCAGGTAGAAGGAAGGCGCGGTCTGGTACTCGTCGCGTGAGTCGGTGATCTGCACACGCGTCTTGTACTGCGGGGTCCACTGCGCCTGCCAGTTCAGCCCCAGGGCGTGCAGCTGGTGCTGGTTGCGGTCGTCCCGGCCCAGGCCGCTGTCGTAGCCGCTGTCCAGGTCGTTGGCGAGCAGCGTGGCTTCCAGCCGGTGCGTGGCGTTGACCTGCAGGCCCACGCGGGCACTGGCCGAGGTGCTCTCGTAGCCGTCGCGGTCGGGGTTCTGCGTCGCCACGGTGCGGGCGTTGAAGCCCTTGCTCTCCTCGCGTGCGATGCCGAAGGCATAGTCGATGGTGCCGCTGGCGCCGCTCACGCCGGCCTCGGCCTTGCGCGTGCCGTGGTTGCCAATGCCGATGCCCACGTAGGGCGCCACGCCCTGCTCGCCGCGCTTGGTGAAGATCTGCACCACGCCGCCCATGGCGTCGGAGCCATACACCGCGCCGGCCGGGCCGCGCAGCACTTCGATGCGGTCGATCTGCGCCAGCGGGATCGACTCCCATGCTGCGCCGCCGGTGGACTGCGAGTCCATGCGCACGCCGTCGATGTACACGGCCGTGAAGCGCGACTCGGCACCGCGCAGGAACACACCCGTGGTGGTGCCGGGCCCGCCGTTGCGCGAGATCTCGATGCCCGGCACGCGCGCCAGCACATCGGCCAGGCCGGTGGCGCCGCTGGTCTCGATGGTCGTGCGGTCGATCACGGTCACGTCGGCCACCAGGTCGGACAGGGGCTGGGGTGTGCGTGTGGCGGTCACCACGGTCTCGGCCATCGAGGGCGCGCGCAGGTTCTGCGCCAGCAGCACGGAGCCACCGGCGTCGGCCTGCTGGGCCTGGGCGGCGCAAGCGCCGAGCACGGCCAGGGACACGAGCGCAGGGCGCAGGCAATAGGACCTGGAAACAGGCGCAGCAGCGCGCGCACGGGGGGTACGGATCTTCATGGGGCGAATCGTCGGCAAGCAAAAACCCGTGCCGGCCTCCCGCCAGCGAATTGGGTGATACAGCTGCACACGCCCCTCATCAGGACGCAGGCAGCCACCGTGTTGGCCGGTATCCGGGCTGGCGGAACACTCCCCAAGGCCTTCCCAGGTGCTTGTTCAAGGCACCCAGTGGCATGTGGTTGGAGAGAGAAGCCCGAAGGCTTCGTCCGCTGACCGTTGCGGGGGCAGCGCAGGCTCGGCGCGCCATGCGTGGCGCCACCTCCCTGCTTCCCGTTGAACTGCGGCATGTGAACCACACCGCGAGCACCAACCCGGTGATTTTACGACCGTTTACAACCCGCCGTCCTACAATCGATGGCTGTATGGCAACAACACCATCGACTACCGACCAGATCGCCGAGCGCGTGGAGCGCCTGCTGGTGCGCCACGCCGAACTGCAGCGCACCAACGCACTGCTGTCCGAACAGGTGGCCGCACTCACCCAGGAACGCGACTCCCTGAAATCCCGCCTGAGCGCAGCCCGCTCGCGCGTGGACGCCCTGCTTGAGCGCCTGCCCCAGGCCCCTCCCGCGAAAGACGCCGCATGAAGCAAATCGAGGTGCAGATCCTGCAGCAAAGCTACCTGCTCAGTTGCCCCGAGGGGCACGAGAGCCGCCTGCTCGATGCCGTGGAGCGTGTGGACACCGCCATGACGCGCATCCGTGATGCCGGCAAGGTGCGTGCCCGCGAACGCATCGCGGTGCTGGCTGCGCTGAACCTCGCCTTCGAGATCGCCGACCGCGAAGCCGCCGACATGGCCGAGGCGGCCGACCACCCCCACCCCGTGCCCATGGCCACCCCCATGGCGATGGGCGACGACATGCCGGCGCCCTCGCCCCGGCGCAGCGCCAGCGGTGTGCAGGAATCGCTGCTGCCGCCCGATGCGGACGAGGCCCTGCGCCTGCAAAGCCTGGTGCAGCGCCTGGACCAGGCCCTGGGCGAAGACGGGCGGCTGCTGTAAAGCCGGAGAGCGCCGCGCCGCACGCTATCAGCGGCGCACATTCTGGAGATTTTCTTTACATCGCCTAACGGCTGCAAAGGGCATTTTCAGCGCCTACAATAAAGGTGTCTGCGGTGCCGCCGGGTCTTATATTTCCTTGAACCAATGCTCAACGAGCACGGGCTTGGTACATCGCCAGGGGAGCGTGATCATCTCGCGTCAGATGAACCCAACACCTGGCTGCCCTCGCCCACCTGAACCCCCGGTTCAGGATGAGGGTCCGGTAGCAATGCCGCAGACACCTATTCCCGAAATGGCTGCCCGAGCGATCCGGCAGCCATTTTTTTCTGGCCACTGCGGCCACGGGCATCCCGGCAAGCAACTGTCCGAGGGCCTCCAACGGCCTCGCCACGGCGCACGCAGGGCAAGGCGAAGTAGCACCGCCCCCCCCCGGCTGGCCTGGCCAGCACGCGCTCTACAATTCCTGCGGTGCGGTACCTTCCCGCCCCTCCTCCATTTCCATCGCTCAACTCCCCATGCTCGACCCCCTCCTGATCGTTGAACTCGGTGTCCTTGGCCTGTGCACGGGCTTTCTCGCAGGGCTCTTGGGCATTGGCGGCGGCATGCTGATGGTGCCCTTCCTGACCTACATCCTGGGTGCGCGCGACATCGCCCCCGACCTGGCGGTGAAGATGGCGATCGCCACCTCGATGGCCACCATCGTCTTCACATCCATCTCCAGCGTGCGCGCCCACCACCAGCGCGGCGCTGTGCGCTGGGACATCGTGCAGCGCCTGGCACCCGGCATCGTGATCGGTGGCTTCGCGGCCAGCCTGGGCATCTTCGCCCTGCTCAAGGGCTCGTCGCTGGCGATCTTCTTCGCGTTGTTCGTGAGCTTCTCGGCCAGCCAGATGCTGCTGGACAAGAAGCCAGCACCCACGCGCCAGATGCCGGGCACGGCAGGCCAATTGGCCGCAGGCGGCGTGATCGGGTTTCTCTCGGGCCTGGTGGGTGCCGGCGGCGGCTTCGTGAGCGTGCCCTTCATGACCTGGTGCAACGTGGCCATCCACAATGCCGTGGCCACCAGTGCGGCGCTCGGCTTTCCGATCGCGCTGGCCAATGTGGTGGGCTATGCGCTCAGCGGGCAGACGGTGCAGAACCTGCCGCCGGCCTCGCTGGGCTACATCTGGCTGCCCGGCCTGGCGGTGATCGCCGTGTGCAGCGTGCTCACCGCGCCGCTGGGCGCCAAGGCAGCGCACAAGCTGCCGGTCAAGCAGCTCAAGCGCGTGTTCGCCAGCCTGCTGTTCTGCCTGGCAGCGTACATGCTGTACAAGGGACTGAGCGCCCTCTGATCCAGGGCCGCGCAGGGTATGGCGCTCAGTCTTTCGGATCGGGCGCCGGCTGTGCCACCAACGGCTGTGGCGCCGGAACACCGGGCGGCGCCACGGAGGGCCGCCCCAGCAGGCGCCGGAAGTCTTCGGCCGGCAGGCCGGGGGCGCGCAGAAAGCCCTGGTAGTGGTCGCACTGCATCTGCGCGAGCACGGCGCGCTGCACCTCGGTCTCCACCCCCTCGGCCACCACCTCGATGCGCATCGCGTGGCCCATGCTGATGATGGCGCTGACGATGGCCCGGTCGCCGTCGTCGTCGGGCAGGCCGCGCACGAAGGACTGGTCGATCTTGAGCTTGTGGATGGGCAGCTTCTTGAGGTAGGCCAGGCTCGAATAGCCGGTGCCGAAGTCGTCGATGGCCAGGCTCACGCCCAGGCCCGCCAGCTCGTGCAGGCGCTGCTCCATCTCGGCGGCGTCCTGCAGCAAAATGGTCTCGGTCAGCTCCAGCTCCAGCAGCGTGGGCGGCAGCTGGTGCACGGCCAGCAGGCGCGTGAGCCGCTCCACGAAATCGGGCTGGCGGAACTCCAGCGCCGAGACGTTGACCGACACCACGATGGGGTGGCCACTGTGGATCCACGTGGCAGCCTCGCGCACGGCCTGCTCCATGACCCAGGCGCCCAGCGTGACGATGTAGCCCGACTCTTCGGCCAGCGGGATGAACATGCCCGGCGAGACCGGACCGAACTCCGGGTCGGTCCAGCGGATCAGCGCCTCGGCACCGGTGATGGCGCCGGTCGCCATGCTCACCTGGGGCTGGTAGTGCACGGCCATGCGCTGCTCGCCCAGCGCCTGGCGCATGGCGTGCTCCAGCTTCATGCGCGAGAGCAGGTTGGCATTCATCTGCGGTTGGTAGAAGCCATAGCTGCCGCGGCCGCGCTCCTTGACCTGGTACATGGCCGTATCGGCCTGCTTGATCAGCTCGTCGAGCGAGCCGCCGTCCTGCGGGTACAGCGCCATGCCGATGCTGCACTGGATGGAGAAGCCCATGCTGTCGAGCGTGAAGGGGCGCAGCATCTCATCGAGGATGCGCCGCGCCACGCTCTCGGCCACCACGGCATCGCCGCCGTGCAGGTAGATCACGAATTCGTCGCCGCCCAGGCGGCACAGCATGTCGGTCTGGCGCAGGCAGGTCTGCAGGCGCTCGGCCACCAATTGCAGCACGCGGTCTCCAAAGGGGTGGCCCAGCGAGTCGTTGATGATCTTGAAGCGGTCCAGGTCCAGGAACAGGATGGCAAAGCCGGTGTCGCTCTGGCGCGCGCCCTGGATGGCCGTGTCCACGCGCTGCGACAGCAGCAGCCGGTTGGGCAGACCGGTCAGCACGTCGCTGTAGGCCAGCTCCTCGATGCGCTTTTGCGCGGCATGCTGCAAGGTGAGGTCGCGCATGAAGCCAATGCTCTGCACCAGCCGGTCTTCGTCGTCACGCAGCGCCACCCAGGACAGCTGCACGGCGCAGTAGGCATCGTTCTCGCGCGGCAGCCACAGCTCGCCCTCCCAGAAGCCCTCACGCGCCCAGCCGGCCTCGACCTGGGCCATGAAGTCGGCAT
Source organism: Acidovorax sp. AC410 (assembly GCF_979253235.1). Lineage (NCBI taxonomy): Bacteria > Pseudomonadati > Pseudomonadota > Betaproteobacteria > Burkholderiales > Comamonadaceae > Acidovorax > Acidovorax sp. AC410. The sequence goes on along the minus strand of NZ_CEEDCG010000001.1, from coordinate 4,294,013 downwards.
CGGGCCCGCCGCCGAACAGCGAGGCCGCGGCCGCCCCCTCGAAGGCGCGCGCGGTCTTGCCCACCAGGCGCTCGCAGCCCGGGTTCATGCGCATCAGGCGGTGGTGGCTGTCGGCGATGAAGATCGCGTCCATGCTCGACTCGAAGACCCGTGCCGCCAGGCGCAGGCTGGCCTGCACCTCGTGCTGGCGCGTGATGTCCCGAAACGAATACACCCGCCCCACCGCACGCCCCTGGCTGAACTGGGGCACCGAGCGGCGCTCCAGGCTCATGCCGTTGCGCAGGCCCAGGATGTCGATGCTCTCCTGCATGGGCTCGGCGGTGATGGCCGCCAGCCGCTCCATGTAGACCGGCACGTCGGCCACCTGGTCGGCCATGTGGGCGAAAAGGGCCTCATCGTCGCGGCGCAGCAGCAGCGGGGCCGGCACGTTCCACAGCTGGGCCAGGCGCTGGTTGAAGGCCCGTACGCGCCCGTCCAGGCTGCACACCAGCATGCCGTCGGCGGCCGAGTCGAGCGTGGCGCGCAGCTCGGCCAGCAGGGTTTCGAGCTCGCGCTCGGTGGCCTGCTGGTGGCTGCGGTCCACCATGGTGACGAGAAAGGCCGTGCCCCCTTCGAGCCGGGGCACGCGCGTCACGCGCCGCTCCACCGCCACCAGGATACCGGTGGAGTGCAGCACGCTGGTGTGCGAATGGATGCCATCGGCCACCACGGCCGCGGGCTGGCTCCAGAAGATCTGGTCCTGCGGCGTAGCCGCCAGCAGGGTCACCGGTGTGCCCAGCATGTCGGCGATGCCCAGGCCGGTCAGGTGCTCGGCCGCCTGGTTGGCGGCCAGGATGTGCAAGCTCTTCTCATCGACGAGCCACACCGCCTCCAGCAAACCATCGATCCATGCCTGCGGCAGCGGCCGGATCACGCTCCACCCTCTTCGGGGACGGGGGCCACGGCACGCTCGAAGAAATAGCAGATGCGCTTGCGCGGCGACAGGTAGTCGAGCGCTTCGCGCGGCAGCTGGGCAGGCTTCAAGCTGCGGCGGATACCGAGCTCGGGCACCGTCTCCAGATCGAGGATGGGTGCCTCGTCCTTGGGCACGCGCGCATCGTGCACGATCACCTTGGGCCGCAGCGGCCGCGAGGAGTTGACCGAGGCCACGATGGCGTAGCGGTCGTTGACCAACTGCACGATGGAGCCCGGCGGGTACACCCCCATCATGCGGATGAAGGCCCCCAGCACCACGGCATCGAAGCGCGCCTTGTGCTGGGCAAAAATCACCGACAGCGCCTCGTGCGGGGTCAGTCCGCCCATGCCGCTGCCAGGGCTGCACAGGCGGTCGTAGTGGTTGACCAGCGCCAACACCTGGCCGGGGCGCGAGAGGTCTGCCGCCGTGAGCCGCATCGGAAAACCGCTGCCGTCCACCATTTCATGGTGCTGCGCAATGGCCAGCAGCACCGGCTTGCCCAGGCCCATGCGGCCCGCCAGCGCCACCGACTCGCGCACATGGCCTTCGTAGCGGGCGCGGTCGGGCGCGGGCATGTGCGCCTGTACGTTCTTGAATGCGTCGGGCAGGCGCAGCTTGCCCAGGTCGTGGATCAGGGCCGCCACGCCCAGGTCCTGCAGGTCCTCGACCTTCATGCCCAGGGCCTTGCCCAGCAGCAGGCTGACGACCAGCACATTCACCGGGTGCAGCGCACCGGGTTCGCCCACCCCCTCGGAGAGCAGGCGGATCACCGAATCGCCGTTGTTGAGCAGGTCGCTGACGCAGCCGGCCACCAGCACCTCACCGTCGGTGCGGGCGCGCTCGGGATGGTCCACAACCACCTTTTCCAGCGCCACATAGCGGCGCGTGGCCTCGCCAAAGCGCTGGTTGCACTGCGCCAGGGCACTGTTCTGCGCCTCCAGCAACCGGCGTCGGCGCGCAGCGGCCTCGTCCACCGCCGGGTCGCGCGGCGGGGCCGGCGGCTCTGCAGGTGCGGCTGCTTCGCCAGCGCCGGCATCCTGGGTCGCCTCGGGGCTGCCCACCGGCGCCAGCGCCAGTTCGCGCAGGTCGGGGTCGCTCTTCTTGGGGACGTAACGCACCTCGGTCAGCCCCAGCTCGCGCAAGGTGGCGATCTGTTCGGCGGACGCTACCCGGAAACTGCTCACCGGAAACGGATGGTGCATCCAGCCCAGATCGAGCTGGATATACATGCCGATGCGCAGTTGGCGGATATCGATGAGGATGGAAGAATTCACTTCAGGCGTACGTGAGGAAACACGGCGGCACTTCTGCCACCATTGGTTACACCCATTATCTCCAGTTCTTGGTGCTTGTCTTGCCCCGCCATGTCTTAGGACATACCCCCCACTCCGGGGCTGGCGGGGGCCGCGGCCCGCTTTACCTATTGGTAAAAACCCTGCGGTGGCTCGCGACCCGAAAGGCTGCCCGTGCAGACCCGGTCAGCCCCATGCGTGCGTACAAGTACGTAGGACATGCAAAACAACAGTCCGCCCTGCCCCGCCCAAGGCCCTCGGATGTATCACCGGCACCACAGCGAGGGCTTGTAGACCAGGTCCATCCACAGCGCCCAGCCGGCGGCCGCACACAGCAGCCCCCCGGCCACGCGGGTGCCCCAGTCGGCCCGGGCCTGGTTCAGGCGGCTGCGCAGCCGCGACCACAGCCAGGGCCCGCCCACCAGCCACAGGCCACTGCCCAGGGCGAACAGCGCCATGGTGGCCGCCCCCTGCACCGGCCCGCCGCTGAGCGCCGCGACCAGCAGGGCCGAGTACAGCAGGCCGCAGGGCATCAGCGCCCACAGCAGCCCGGCGGCGCCCACACCGCCCGCCCCCGCCGTGAGCGGCCACACGCGCTGCCATACCGCACGGCCCAGGCCTTCCACCCAGGCCGGCTGGCGCGCCTGCACCAGGAGCAGCAGGCCCCAGGCCATGATGGCCAGGTGCAGAAAGGTCCAGGCCGGCTCCAACGCGGCCGTGCGCTGGGTCAGCCAGGCCAGGCTGTCCATCGCGGTCGCAGCGGCCGCGCCCAGACCCGCATAGCCGGCCACCCGCCCGCCATGGAAAGCGATGGATCGCGCCAAGGAGAAGGAGGGTGCGACAGGGGCCACGGCAAGCCCTGCACCGACCGGCCCGGCCCAGCGAACGGGTTGTTCCCCGCCCTGCCCCACCAGCGCCCCGCAAGGCGCCGCGCACATGGCCAGGCAGTGCGGGCCGCCGGCCAGCCCCATCAGCAGCGCAGTCCAGCCCAGGGTGGTCAGCATGGTCAGATGATTCTTGAAAAGCGGGCCCGGTTGCGGTCGGCCTGCAAATAGCGGTCGAACACCATGGCGATGCCGCGCACGAAGAACCAGCCCATGGCCGAAACGGTGATGCCCTCCTGGGTCACGCTGACCAGGCCCTGCTCCTGCATGCCTTCGAGCTGCTCCAGTTCGGCCGCAAAGGTGCGCCGGAAGTCGATCAGCCAGCCCGCCTCGATGGATTCGAACAGCAGCTCCCCCTGGCACATCAGCGCCATGATGACGGCGCGGCGCACCAGGTCGTCGCGGTTCAGCGCCAGGCCGCGCACCACGGGCAGGCGGCCCTGGTCCAGCAGGTCGTAGTACTCGTCCAGGGTCTTGGCGTTCTGGCTGTAGGTGGCGCCCACCCGGCCGATGGCCGAGACCCCGAGGGCGATCAGGTCGCAATCGGGCTGGGTGCTGTAGCCCTGGAAGTTGCGGTGCAGCCGCCCCTGGCGCTTGGCCACGGCCAGCGCATCGGTGGGCAGCGCGAAGTGGTCCATGCCCACATACACATAGCCCGCGTCCATGAATTGCTGCAGCGAGCGCGAGAGCATGGCCACCTTGGAAGGCGCCGCCGGCAGCTCGGCCGGCACGATGCGCCGCTGCGGCTTGAAGCGCTCGGGCAGGTGCGCGTAGGCATACAGCGCAATGCGGTCGGGCCGCAACTGCTTGACCTGCTCCAGCGTGCGGTCGAAGGATTCGGGCGTCTGCCGCGGCAGGCCATAGATCAGGTCCACGTTGACCGACTCGAAGCCCAGGCTGCGCGCCGCCTCCACCAGCGCAAACACCTGCCCGGCCGGCTGCACGCGGTGCACGGCCTTCTGCACGTCGGCATCGAAGTCCTGCACGCCAAAGCTCAGGCGGTTGAACCCGAGCTCGGCCAGCACCGCCAGGCGCTCGGGGGTCACGGTGCGCGGGTCCACCTCGATGGAGTATTCGCCGCCCGGCGCAAACGTGAAGCTGCGCCTGAGCACCGCCATCAGCTCGCGCAGCTTGTCGTCCGACAGAAAGGTGGGCGTGCCCCCGCCCAGGTGCAGCTGGCTCACCATCTGGCCCGTGCCGCAGTGGGCCGTGTGCAGCGCCACCTCGCGCGCCAGGTAGCGCAGGTAGACGTCGCCCCGGTCGTGGTGCCTGGTGATGATCTTGTTGCAGGCGCAGTAGTAGCACAGCGATTCGCAGAACGGAATGTGTACATACAGCGACAGCGGCAGCGCCTTGCCCGGCGTGCCCGCCTTGCGCTGGGCCAGTGCCAGCACATACTCGTCTTCGCCAAAGGCTTCTACAAAACGGTCCGCCGTGGGGTAAGAGGTATAACGGGGACCAGGCACATCGAAACGGCTCAGAAGTTCGGGCGTCACAGCGGTCATTTGGGGGAAATCCTTCTTTGGTAAGGACTTTGCCGCAGCCGTTGCCCACCGACCTTGATGTAGATCAAGTGTTCACGGAGTCAGAGTGGCGACAATTTGATGCATGTCAGCCACCACCACGCTCCTCTCCCCGGACACGGTCCGCCCGCGCATCCAACCAGCGTCCACGCCCATGAACCCGCTTGCCATCAAAGTCGCCTGCTCCAACTGCAACCTGCGCGAGCTGTGCATGCCCGTGGGCCTGGACGAGAAGCAGCTGGAGCGCATCGACGAGATCGTGGCCGTGCGGCGCAAGATCAAGCGCGGGGGCACGCTGTTCCACAACGGCGAGATGTTCACCTCGCTGTACGCCATCCGCACCGGCTTCTTCAAGACCTGCGTGGCCACCGAGGACGGGCGCGACCAGGTGACGGGCTTTCAGATGGCGGGCGAGATCATCGGCCTGGACGGCATCGTCAACGACCACCACACCTGCGACGCCGTGGCCCTGGAGGATGCCGAGGTCTGCGTGATGCCGTTCGACCGCATCGAGGAGCTCTCGCGCGAGGTCACGGCCCTGCAGCACCATGTGCACAAGATCATGAGCCGCGAGATCGTGCGCGAGCACGGGGTCATGCTGCTGCTGGGCAGCATGCGCGCCGAGGAGCGCCTGGCCGCCTTTCTGCTGAACCTGGTGCAGCGCCTGCACGCGCGCGGGTTCTCGCAGTCCGAGCTGGTGCTGCGCATGACGCGCGAAGAAATCGGCAGCTACCTGGGCCTCAAGCTCGAAACCGTGAGCCGCACCTTCTCGAAGTTCGCCGAGGACGGCATCGTCGAGGTCAAGCAGCGCCATGTGCGCATCCTCGACACCGATGCCTTGAAGCGCATCGTCAACTCGCAGACGTGTAACTAACCCCTCAGACCTGGACCTGCAGGCGGGCCAGCACCTCGGTCTTGCCGCTGCGGTCTGCGCGCAGGATCAGCGCCTCGCCCGAACTGGTGTTGGTGCTGGCCAGATCGGACAGCACGAACATATGGGTGAACCAGGCCTCGAAACTCCCGCGCCGGGCCGAGGCGGCCACCAGCGCCTGGCGCAGCTCGCGCAGGTGGCCGGCACCGGTGGTCTCCGGCGCGCCGCGCGGCGAGCCCAGCGCGGGCCACACCTGGGGGGCGGCAAATGCCAGCGTGGCACTGTCGATGCAGCGGCACCAGGGGCTCGAAAGCACCTTGGCCGGCTGCAGCTGGCGCTCCTTGAACCACGCCCCGGTGCGCCGCGCCTGCTCGCGCCCTTCTTCGCTGAGGTTGCGCTGCGTGCCGCAATCGCCCAGGCGAAACCCCGGTGGATCGAAGGTGCCAGGTGCCAGCGCATGGCGGAACGCGGCCACCACCCCGCCCTTGCGCAGCAGGGCCTCGGCCTCGGCGTCCTGGGCGGCCCAGGCGTGCAGCGTGGTCAACGCCAGCCCGGCGCCCAGCACGGTGCGCCGGCCAACGGCCGCTTCAGGCTGCGGGCTGGAAGGCATAGCCATTGCCCGATGCCGCCATGCGCCCGAATGCCGGGAACGGGAAGTGAAAGCCCCCCAGCATGGCATTGCTGGCGGTGATGCGTTGGAACACCTCGCGCCGCACCTTGCGCGCGGCCTCGGCATCCATGTCGAAGGTCACGGCCCAGTCGGGGTTGCGTGCGAAGAGGGCCGGCACATTGGTCAGGTCGGCCACGTAAAAGAAGTTCTGGCCGGCGGACTTGAGCTCGAACAGCGTGTGGCCCGGTGTGTGCCCGTAGGCCGCCACGGACTGGATGCCCGGCGCCACTTCGGTGCCCGCCCCGAACTGCACCAGCGTGTCGGCCGGCATGGTGGCAAAGGTGCGGCGCACGTTCTCGAAGGCGCCCTTCATGCCCGCAGGGGCAGCCGCCATGCGGGCATCGTCCATCCAGAAGGCATGCTCGGCGGCCGGCACCAGCACCTTGGCCTTGGGGAAGGTCAGCGCGCCCGCCTTGTTGCGAATGCCGTTGATGTGGTCGCCGTGGTAGTGGCTGATGAGCACGGTGTCGATGTCATCGGCCTTCAGGCCTGCAGCGGCCAGGCTGTCGAGCAGCTTGCCGGTGGTGGGGCCGCCAAACTCACCCAGGCCCGTGTCGATCAAAATCTTGCGCCCGCCTGCCAGCACCAGGAAGGGGGTGTAGGGCACGTCGATGTAGTCCATGGGCAGGCCCTGCGAGGTGAGCAGCGCACGCACTTCGGCAAGCGGCGCGTTCTTCACGAACTCCTCGCCCAGCGGGCGGCGCGTGATGCCATCGACCAGCGCCACCACCTCCGCATCGCCCACCTTCATGCGCCGAAAGCCGGGGTTGGGCAAGGTGGGCGTACCGAAGTTGGGCGCGTTCTGCGCCCACACGGGCACGAACGAGCCCGCAGCGTAAAAGGCGGGGGCGGCAAGCCCAGCACCCAGGAAATGGCGACGTGACAGCATGAAACTCTCCGGTATTGAGTTGAACTGATGAGTTTTCAACTGTAACGGGGAGTGGCACGATGGCACCAGACCCGCTGCAAACCTGTAGGCGCCATGGGGTTTTGCCGGGAGCCCGCGGTCCTCAATCGAGGGTGATGCGCTGCGCCTTGATCAGCTTGTGCCACCGGTCCGTCTCGGTGCGGATCAGGTCCGCATACTGGGCCGGCGTGCTGGCCACGGGCTCGATGCCGAAGTCCACCAGCTTTTGCTTGACCGCAGGCTGGTTGATGGCGGCGGCCACCTGCTTTTGCAGCGACGCCACCACGTCTGCCGGTGTGCCTGCGGGCGCGACGATGCCCACCTGGGCAGACGCCTCGACGTTCTTGAAGCCCAGTTCGGCGAAGGTTGGCACATCGGGCAGCTGCGGCAGCCGCTTGGCGCTGGCCACGGCCAGCGGGCGCACCTTGCCGGCCTTGATGAAGGCGCCACCGGCGGCCAGGTCGACCATCATGGCGGGGATCTGCCCGCCGGCCAGGTCCGTCAGCGCCGGCGCAGCGCCGCGGTAGGGGATGTGGGTCATGAACAGGCCGGCATCGACCTTGAGCAGCTCCATCGCCAGGTGGTGCGGGCTGCCCGCGCCGGCCGAGCCGAAGCTCATGGCGCCGGGCTTGGCCTTGGCCTTGGCGACGAAGTCCTTGGCATCCTTGAAGTCGGCGCCCGGGTTGACCACCAGGATCATCGGGAACTTGCCCATCAGGGTCACGGGCAACAGGTCCTTGCTGGGGTTGTAGGTGAGCTTGCTGTACAGCGCGGGGTTGAACACCATGGTGCCGTTGTCGGCCGACAGGATGGTGTAGCCATCGGGCGCGGCGCGGCCCGTTTCCACGGCGGCGATGGCCGTGTTGCCACCGGGCTTGTTGTCGATCAGCACCGGCTGGCCGATCTGGGTCGAGAGCTGCTGGCCCACCGTGCGCGCGAGAAAATCGGATCCGCCGCCCGCCGGGTACGGCACCAGCCAGCGGATGGCCTTGGCCGGGTAGGTTTGCGCGCTGGCCGGGGCGGCCCACGCCAGCAAGGCCGGCAAAGCAAGCATTCCAGCCAACAAGCGACGATTTTTCAACATGTCTGCACCTCAGGGGATTAATATCTGCGTGATGTTACTCCGCTATGCGTAATATCTTGGGGCAGCGTTTACCCTAGGTTTTCGACCAAAACACCATGACCACATCCCCTTCCACGGCCCGGGTGGCCGACCGCCGGCAACGTGTCCAGTCCGCAGAAATGGGGCTCAGCGTCCTCAAGGCGCTGACCCGCCTGGGCGGTGCGGCCAGCCTTACCGCGACGGCCGCCGAGGTGGACGAGAGCCCTGCCAAGGTGCATCGCTACCTTGCCAGCCTGTGCCAGCAGGGCTTTGTCGAGCAGTCGCCCGTCAACCAGCACTACTACCTGGCCCAGGAGTCGATCGCCATCGGCCTGGCGGCCCTGCGCCAGTGCGACCCCATCCGCCTGGGCGAGGCGTCCCTGCAGCGGCTGCGCCAGGCGCTGGAGGTCACGGCCTTCCTGGCGGTGATGGGCAACAAGGGGGCCACCGTGCTGCGCATGGAAGAGCCCACCCTGCCCGTTACGGTGAACATCCGCGCGGGCTCGGTGCTCTCCACGCTGTGGTCGGCCACGGGCCGGGTGTTTCTGGGTTTTTCCAGCGACCGGCTGGTGATCGACATGGCCGAGCAGGAGCTGGCCGAGGCCTCGGCAGACAGGCGCTCGCAGCTTGATGGCACCCGCCCGGTCGAGCAGTTGCGCCAGCAGGTGCGGGCGCGGGGCTGGGCCGTGGCCCATGACTCGCTGCTCAAGGGCATCAGCGCGCTGGCCGCCCCGGTCTTCGACGCCACGGGCAATGTGTGCGCCTGCCTGACCACCCTGGGCGCCACGGGCGGCTTTGACCTGCGGCCCGATGGCGCCATCTGCCCCGCACTGCTGCAAGAGGCCCGACTGATCAGCCGCGCGATGGGTTATCAGGGGACATAGCAAACCAAGGGTTAACCCGAATCTTTGCAGCCATATTGCGTAATACATTTACGCAAAGGAGATTCACGATGACAGCCCCCGCCAACGCCTCCCGCTGCCCGGTCGACCATGCGGCGATGGCCGCCGCCCTGAAGAGCCCCACGGGCTGCCCCGTGAGCGCGCGTGCGGCGGCGTTCGACCCCTTCGCCCCCAGCTACCAGCAAAACCCGGCCGAGGTGGTGCGCTGGGCACGTGAGGAGGAGCCGGTCTTCTACAGCCCCGAGCTCGGCTACTGGGTGGTGACGCGCTACGAGGACGTGAAGGCGGTGTTCCGCGACAACCTCCTGTTCTCGCCCTCGGTCGCGCTCGAAAAGATCACGCCCGCCACCGACGAGGTGCTGGCCATCCTCAAGAGCTATGGCTTCGCGATGAACCGCACCATGGTCAACGAGGACGAGCCGGACCACATGGCGCGCCGGCGCCTGCTGATGGACGCCTTCATGCCCGAGCGCCTGATGGACTACGAGCAGCCTATCCGCGAACTCGCGCGCAAGTACATGGACCGCTTTGTCGAAAAGGGGCGTGCGGACCTGGTGGCCGACATGTTTTACGAGATTCCGCTGACCATCGCACTGCACTTTCTGGGCGTGCCGGACGAAGGGGCCGAGCAGCTGCGCAACTTCGCGGTGGCACACACCCTCAACACCTGGGGCCGGCCCACGGCGCAGGAGCAACTGGAGATCGCCCACAACGTGGGCCGCTTCTGGCAGACGGCCCAGGGCATCCTGGACACCATGATGGCCCAGCCCGACGGCCAGGGCTGGATGTACGACTCGATCCGCCAGCACCACGCACACCCGGACATCGTGACCGAGTCCTACCTGCGCTCGATGATGATGGCCATCCTGGCCGCCGCGCACGAGACCACGTCGAACGCCACGGCCAACGCCTTCATGACCCTGCTGTCGCACCGCCATGCGTGGGAAGAGATCTGCGCGCAGCCCGCGCTGATCCCCAACGCGGTGGAGGAATGCCTGCGCGTGGCCGGCTCCATCATCGCCTGGCGGCGCATGGCCACGCGCGACACCGAGGTCGGCGGCGTGGCGATCCCCCAGGGTGGCAAGCTGCTGCTGTTCCAGGCATCGGCCAACGCGGACGCCAGCCACTTCGAAGACCCGGACCGGGTGGACCTGCACCGCGAGAATGCGGTGGAACACCTGACCTTCGGCTACGGCGCACACCAGTGCATGGGCAAGAACATCGGGCGCATGCAGATGCGCATCTTCCTTGAAGAATTCGTGTGCCGCCTGCCGCACATCGCACTCGTCGAAGGGCAGCAGTTCGAGTTCCTCTCGAACACCTCGTTCCGCGGCCCGTCCGCGCTGTGGGTGCAGTGGGATCCGCTGCAGAACCCCGAGCGCCAGGCCGACAAGGCGCCTGCCGTCCTCGCCAGGTTCCAGATCGGCCCGCCGCCCAAGGACGGCATTGCCCGCGCGGTGGTCCTCAAGGACAAGATCGCCGAGGGCGAAGGCCTCTACCGCTTCGTGATCGCCGCTGCCGGTAGCACGCCCCTGCCTGCCTGGACTGCAGGCTCGCACATCGACCTCATCGCCGGGGGCCATCGGCGCAAGTACTCGCTGTGCGGCGCGGGCGCCCACCCGGGCTGCTACGAGATCGTGGTGCAGCGCGAGGAAGGCGGCCGCGGCGGCTCGCGCCACTTCTGCGACACCCTGCAGCCTGGGGACGAGTTGCAGCTGGCCGGGCCGAAGAACCTGTTTCGCGTTGACGAAGCGGGCGCCCACCACATCCTGCTGGCCGCAGGCATCGGCATCACGCCCATCCTCGCCATGGCCGACCGGCTCAAGGCCCTGGGCCTGCCCTACGCGCTGCACTACGCGGGCCGCTCGCGCCAGAACATGGCGCTGCTGGACCGGGTGCTAAAGGACCATGCCAGCCACGCCACCCTGCACATCAAGGCCGAGGGCCAGCGCATGGACCTGCCCGCGATGCTGCGGCATGTGGACGGTGGCACCCGCGTCTATGCCTGCGGGCCGGACCGCCTGATCGCCGAACTCGAAACCCTGGCCGAGCACTGGCCCGAGAGCGTACTGCGCTTCGAGCACTTCAGCACCGACAACGCAGCGCTCGACCCGAGCAAGGAGCACGCCTTCGTCGCCGAGCTCAAGGACTCGGGCCTCACCATCGAGGTGCCCCGCCACCAGACCCTGCTGCAGGCGCTGCAGGCCGCAGGCGTTGACGTGCCCTGCGACTGCGGCGAAGGCCTGTGCGGTGCCTGCGAGGTGCAGGTGGCCGGCGGCGACATCGACCACCGCGACAAGGTGCTGACCAAGACCGAGCGCCAGGCCAACCAGCGCATGATGGCCTGCTGCTCGCGAGCCGCTGGCGAGCGCGTCGTTCTTTTCCTGTGAGGGAAGGCGGGTCCCGTTGGGGGCCCGCCTCCTCAATCCTGGGGATACCGCGCCGGGCCATGCGCCGATAACCTGAAGGCTCCGAGTTTCGACCTTCAGGAGCGCCTTCATGAGCCACCCCTCGCCCGAGCCCCGCCGCCGGTTTCTGCAACGCACCGGCGCCCTCGCCGGCACCCTCACCGCCCCTGCCTGGCTGGCCGCCTGCGCGAGCACGGCATCCACGCCATCGGACCTCACGCAACTGACATCCGCGCAGGCCATCACACAGATCAAGGGCGGCCGGCTGTTGGCGGTGGACTATGTGGCCGCCCTGGTGGCGCGTGCCAAGGCGTTGCGGTCCCTCAATGCTCTCATCACGCTCGACGAAGCCGGCGCCCTGGCCGCCGCGCGGCGCATTGATGCGGCGCGTGCGTCAGGTGCCGCCCTCGGCCCGCTGGCGGGCCTGGTGATCGTGGCCAAGGACAACATCAACATGGCCGGCCTGCCCACCACGGGCGGCACGCCCGCGCTGCAGGGCTTTCGACCATCGCGCACGGCGCCGTCGCTGCAAAAGCTCATCGACGCCGGCGCCATCGTGCTGGGCAAGGCCAACCTGCACGAGCTGGCCTTCGGCATCACCAGCACCAATTTTTCGCCGTTCGCTGGCGCCGTGGGCAACCCGTACGACCCCACGCGCATCCCCGGCGGTTCGTCGGGTGGCACGGCCGCAGCCATTGCCGCGCGCATGGTGGCGGCCGGCCTGGGCACGGACACGGGCGGCTCCACCCGCGTGCCCGCCGCGTTGTGCGGCATCGTGGGACTGCGCCCCTCGGTGGGCAATGGCGGGGCCGAGCGCCGCTACCACGACCCGCTGGCCGTCGTGCCCATCAGCCACACGCGCGACACCGTGGGCCCCATGGGCCGCACCGTGGCCGACGTGGCCTTGCTCGATGCGGTGATCACCGGCGATGCCAGCCTGCCCGCCATGCCACTGGCGCGCGTGCGCCTGGGCCTGCCGCGCCCGCTGTGGGCGGGGCTCGATGCCTCGCTGGCCACGGTGGTGAATGCCGCCCTGGCCCAACTGCGCGCGGCCGGCGCCACGCTGGTGGAGGTGGACATGGCGCAGCTGCTGCCGCTCAATGAGAAGATGTCGTTCCAGATCGCGCTGCACGAGCCCGTGGCCGACCTGCCGGCCTACCTGGCGGCCAACAACGCCCCCGTGAAGACGGTGGCCGAGGTCGCGGCCAAGGTGGCCAGCCCCGACGTGCAGGGCGCCTTCGGTGCCATCACCGCCGACGCCTTCGGCGCCGCCTACCCCGAGGCCATGGCCGTGCACCGGCCGCAGCTGCAGGCGCTGTATGCCAGCACCTTTGCGCAGGGCCAGCTCGATGCCCTGCTGTTCCCGACCACCCCACTGCCCGCCGTACCCATGGACCGGGCCAAGGGCTCGTCCACCGTCAAGCTCAACGGCGGCGCGGACGCGGACACATTCGCCACCTTCATCCGCAACACCGACCCTGGCAGCAACGCCGGCATACCCGGTCTGTCGGTGCCAGCCGGGCTCACCGCCAGCGGACTGCCCGTGGGGCTGGAGATTGACGGACCCGTGGGCAGCGACCGCAAACTGCTGGCCATCGGGATGGAGATCGAGAAAGTGCTGGGACGCTTGCCGGCCCCCAGGGTGCAGGGCGCGTAGCCGGCGCAATGGCCGGGCGCCGCACCCGGTATCTCATACGGATTTGCATCCAACCGTATAACTAGGCGGGAAGCCGCAGACAGTGCCTTAGCACGGCAAGGCGAACCAACGAAGTTAGACGGTTGAAGGCGAATTCGTATCACTTGCCGCCGGTCACATCGAGGAAGGTGCCTGTGATGAAGGACGCCTCGGCGCTTGCCAGCCAGAGGATGGCCCGGGCCACCTCTTCCGGCTGGCCGCCGCGTCCCATGGGGATCGAGTCTTTCACGCGGTCCACCCGGCCCGGCTCGCCGCCGCTGGCATGCATGTCGGTGTAGATATGCCCGGGGCGGATGCAGTTGACGCGAATCCCTTCGCGCGCGACCTCCTTGGCGAAGCCGGTGGTGAAGGTCTCCAGGGCGCCCTTGGACGCGGCATAGTCGACGTATTCGCCGGGGCTGCCGAGCCGGGCTGCTGCCGACGAGATGTTGACCACGCTGCCGCCCCGCCCGTTGTGGCGGTACGCCATGCGCCTGGCGGCCTGCTGCGCGCAGAGGATGGGTCCGATGGAGTTGACCGCGAAGATGCGCTGCATCCGCTCGTAGCCCAGGTCCTCCAGCCGGGACTGCGGCGCCAGTACCGCAGCGTTGTTCACCAGCACGTCGATGCGGCCGAAATACCCGTCAGTGGCGGCAAACAGCTCGGCAACCTGCACCGGGTCTGCGCTGTCTGCGCGCACGGCCAGGGCCTTGCGCCCAAGGGCCTGCACATCGGCCACCACCGCCTGGGCAGCAGACTCGTTGGCGACGAAGCTGATCGCCACGTCATACCCTTGTGCCGCAGCCAACCGCGCGGTGGCGGCACCGACGCCGCGGCTGGCACCCGTTATCAGGATGACTGGCGCTTGCGCGGTGGGGTCTTGGGTATCTGGCATATCGATGTTTCTCAGAAAGATGGACGAAATGGAAAGTGAAGACCGTTGCGCCTTGAAGGCCGCTACTGCGCCCCCGCCTGCTCCGCCACGGCCGTAACGAACAGCTCGCGCAGCCAGCGGTGCCCCGCATCGGCCTGCGCGCGGGTGTGCCAGGCCATGGCCAGGTTGAAGGGCGGTATCTCGAACGGCGCGGGCAGTATCTCCAGGATCTGCGCGTAGCGGCGCAGCAGGTGGCTGGGCAGGGTGGCCACGCAGTCGGTGTGCGTGAGCACCAGGGCCACCTGGTTGTAGCTGGGCACGGTGACGACCACGCGCCGGCTGCGTGACAGGGCAGCGAGCAGGTCGTCGATCTGGCTGTGCGGGTGGCCCACCTGCGAGACCAGCACATGCGAGAGGCCGCAGTATTCGTCGAGCGTGGCGGCCACCTTGCCGCGCGGGTGGCCGATGCGCTGCGCCATCTCGAAGCGGTCGCCCATCAGAAAGCGCGACTTGAGCGGGCCGGGCACCTTGCCCACGTCACCCAGGTACAGGTCCACCTCGCCGCGCTCCATGCGTTCCACCAGCCCGGAGTCGGCCGCAGGCACGAAGCTCACGCGCAGGTCCGGGTTGCCGATGCCCACGATGCGGCCCAGCGCCGCCAGGCCGAGGATGCTGAACACGCTGTCGTTGGCGGCAATGACGAAGGCGCGGCGCGCGGTGGCGGGGTCGAAGCTGTCGCCCAGCTCCACCGCGCCGCGCAGCTGGTTGAGCGCCTCGCTCAGCCGGGGTTTCAACTCCAGCGCGCGGTGCGTGGGCACCATGCCGCGGCCGTTCTCGGCGGGCACGAGCAGGGGGTCTTCGAACAGGTCGCGCAGCTTGGCCAACTGGCCCGACAGGCTGGGCTGGCTGATGTTCAGGCGCCGCGCTGCGCGCGTGACGTTG
This sequence comes from Acidovorax sp. AC410, assembly GCF_979253235.1. NCBI lineage: Bacteria > Pseudomonadati > Pseudomonadota > Betaproteobacteria > Burkholderiales > Comamonadaceae > Acidovorax > Acidovorax sp. AC410. Next base: position 4,279,008 of record NZ_CEEDCG010000001.1, on the reverse strand, counting down.
AGCTCATCGAGCAGCGCATCGAGCGAGATCAACAGCGGCAGATCGGAACGCCGGATATCCATGGTGCCTATACCTCCTATCGGCAATTCCGACTCACGCTGCGGTGCCTGTGCGCCCTATCGTTGCGCACCTTTCCACTGCATTGACTGTGAGCTTCAGATGATCCAATTTTATTACCACCCCACCCCCAACCCGCGCAAGGTCGCGCTGCTGCTGGAGGAACTGGGCCTGCCCTACCAGATAGTGCCCGTCGATACATCCAAGGGCGAACAGCACACCGCCGCCTACCGCGCCATCAACCCCAACGGCAAGGTGCCGGCGCTGGTCGATGGCGATGCGGTGGTGTTCGACAGCGCGGCCATCCTGCTGTACCTGGCCGAGAAGACCGGGCGCTTTCTGGGCACACCCGGCGCAGCCGGCCGTGGCGAGATGCTGTCGTGGCTGATGCTGGCCGCCACGGGCCTGGGGCCCTTCACCGGCCAGGCCGTGCACTTCACCCACTACGCGCCCGAACCCAAGGAGTATGCGCTGCACCGCTACCTCTTCGAGGCCGAACGCCACTGGGCGCTGTTCGACGCACGGCTGGCCACGCGCCGCTATGTGCTGGGCGATGACCAGTACAGCATCGTCGACATGTCGCTCTGGGGCTGGTGCGGCGGCCTGGCCTACCTGCTGGGCGATGCGGCGTGGGCGAAGTTTCCGAACATCAAGCGCCACTTCGACGAACTCAATGCCCGGCCTGCCGCCATCGCGGCCATGGCCCTGGCCACGAAGCACGCCTTCAAGGCCGAGCTCGATGCAGATGCCAAGGCGCAGATGTTTCCGCATGGCCGCGTGGCGTGAGACCGCCGCCATTCACCACCGATCCGCCCACCCACTTCATTCCCTTCAAGACATGACATCAACACGCCGCTCCCTCCTCTCCCTGGCCGTCGCCGCATCGCTGCTCGGCCCCGCCTTGGCCATCGCCCAGGCCGCCGCGCCTGCAGCCCCGGCCAGCGTTCCCCCCGCATCCCAACAGGCCGGCTTCTACCGCTTCAGCGTGGGCGGCGTGCAGGTAGTGGCCCTGTCCGACGGCTCGGTGCCGCAGGACCTGCACGCCCTGCTGCACCTGAAGCCCGCGCAGACCGACCAGTTGCTCCAACGCGGCTTTGCCGCCAACCCGGTGGAGGCGTCGATCAACGCCTACCTGGTCTACGCCGGTGACCGGCTGGCGCTGGTCGATACCGGCGCGGGTGCCTTCTTCGGCCCGGGCGCGGGTGGCCAGTTGGTGGCCAGCCTCAAGGCCGTGGGTGTGGAGCCTGCGCAGATCAACGACGTGCTGATCACCCACATCCACACCGACCACAGCGGCGGGCTGGTGGATTCCCAAGGCGAGCGCGTGTTCCCCAACGCCACCATCCACGTGGGCAAGGCCGATCTGGACTTCTTTCTCGCGCCCGGCAACCAGCAAGGCGTGCGCGGCTACGACAAGGCCTACTTCCAGCAAGGCACCACCGCCCTCGGGCCGTATGTGAAGTCAGGCCAGGTGCGCCCCTTCACCGGCGCGGTGGAGATCGTGCCCGGCATCCGCTCGCGCCCCAGCCCGGGCCACACGCCCGGCCACGCCTTCTTCGTGCTGCAGGGCAAGGGCGGTGAGGCACTGGAGTTCATCGGCGACATCCTGCACGTGCAGGCCGTGCAGATGCCCCGGCCCGACGTGACCATCGCCTACGATGTGGTGCCGCGCGATGCCCGGGCACAGCGGCTGCAGCAGTTCGCGCGGCTGACCAGGGAGCGGCGCATGGTGGCTGCGGCGCACCTCCCCTACCCCGGCGTGGGCCATCTGCGCGAGGAAGGCAAGGGGAAGTATGCGTTTGTGCCGGTGGACTATCGGTACCGGGCGGGGGAGTGAGAGACCATATGCGCGCGGCGTAGACGCGCGCATCCGTTGCAGGCGCCAGTCCAGTCGGCTACTGTGGGCATGAAAAATGTCCAACACCTACTTGATCTTCAAGAACAGAGGCAAGGTCATGCCGTAGTACCTGACTGCAACATCGTAGCCCGCCCCACCCTTTTTCATGGCATTGATCATCGTCATCAACTGCGCGAGGCTTGACAATGGCACACCACCTATCGACTCCAAAACGCCTCCCGCCGGAAACTCCGAGTTCGCAAATTCCTTGTCGGCGTGCAGGATCTTCATCGACCCGTCCAGCCTCAATCCTGTACGAATGTAGATTTGGGTCGCCAAGGACCTGGGTCCCTGCGGCTGACTGCCAGGCTTCTCAAGTTGCTGCAGTGCCGCCTTCGCCAAATCACTTGCCTGACGCCAGACCAATGGCAGGGCTGCGTCAATGGACAGATGGTCATTCACATAAACCATCGAAATAACTGGCAACTGATACTTCTCGACCAGATCTACAAGGTCCAACTCCCGATAGGGAAATATGCGCCCCCGGAGGCCTACGTCTTTGCTGTCATATATCGAGGCCCTCCATAGAGTCTGAGCGTCTCTGTACGCTTGCAACGCCAACTCCAACATTTCCACCGCCGCTGGATCGGCCTTTGGACTTGCCCGATAGACACCCAGAGCACTGGCGGGCTCTATGAGTTGCTGCGTATAGAGGCTGTAGGAAATTCCGGATGAAACGGTGCCCTGCAATCCCAGAAAAGCATTTCTCACCCGTTCGCCGCTCGCATCAGGCTGTGACGACGCGGCAGGTCTGCTATTCATCAGTTCCTGCAGGCAAGCCAACCGCTTGCTGCTATCGACGATGTTGTTGCATGCCTCCAGCAGGATGGAAGACTGTGCGCTTGCCCCGATTGCCACGCATGCGGCAGTCCCCAATACCATCAGTTTTTTCAAGACACATCCCTCGGCGACGAATGGATTGGATTATCGCCAGGGTGAGCACCATGCCATCGGCGCGCAGAGCACAGCCCACCAGCCTAGTGCATGGCCCCTGCGCCCAGCAACCGCCGCACCAGCTCCGTCCGGTTGTGCACCCCAAACCGCTCGAACAGCGCATCCACATGCGTGCGCACGGTCGAATAGCCAATCCCCAACTCGGCCGCGATCTTCTTGTCGGGCCAGCCGGCGCACAGGGCCTGGGCGATTTCGCGGGCGCGGCCGTTGAGGCCCTGCCAGGGGTCGGGTGAAGCGGGTGCAGGCGCAACCGGCGCCGCGTCCACCGGCCGCTCCCCAAGCCGTCGCAGCGCGCCGGTGAACGCCGGCTGCACCAGCCGCAGCAGGTCCAGCGTGTCGCGATCAAACGGCCCGCGCTGGCGGCTGCGCCAGATGCGCAGGTCGCCCAGGTTGCGCTCGCCGTCCCAGGCAAACAGGTTCACGCCGTGGTGCAGGCCGTCGCGGGCCAGGAAGTCGTTGAAGAACTCGGTCTTCATCAGTTCCTGCTGGGGCAGGATCTGCGTGACCAGGGTGGGCGCACGGCGCTGGCGCAGCTGGTGGGTGATGGGGTCGCGGTACTGGTAGTACGCCTCGTAGGCCTGCAGGTTGGCGTCGTCCATGTGGATGGAGGCGCGGTCGCCAAAGCGCTGGGCGGCGTCGTCCCAGGCGTAGGATGCGAAATGGTCGGCCTGCAGCAGGGCCAGCAGGTCGGTGCCCACGGCCAGTCGCAAGGGGGCGCTGCCAGGCAGTTCGGCAGCCTCCAGCCGGCCCATCAGGCGGGACAGCAATTCGACGCGGGCGTGGCTCAGGTACATGGCGGGAGGGTGCGAGGCATAGGCACAGCGATGGTGCTGGCCTGCCCGCTACTGTAGGGACATCACTGCCCGCATTCAAGAGCTGTGCCAGCCCGCGCCCTCCCGGTTTTCCCTGCCCTGCTCAGGGCTGTTGATGTCGGGCACAGTCCGCTGGCCGCTCCGTCACCGGCACCGGGCAGCGGTTGACCTCGAACGGCGACATGGACAGCAGCGTGGTGAGCGCGCTCGATGCGATGGTCACCAGCCAGAACACGAAGAAGGCGATGGTGTAGACACCCTCGCGCGACAGGGCCAGGGGCTGGCCGAACCAATGCATGTCCTGCGGGTCCACCATGGCGAAAACCAGCATCTCCAGCACGCCGGCCGTCAGAAAGGCGGGCCAGGCGATCCACATCAAACGCTGCAGTCTCATGGGCTTGTCTCCTTCATTGGATTGTTCCAAATCGCTCAACGCGGTCTGTCGTGCTCGGGCGTGGCCGCATGGTTGCGGGCCTTCATGGCGGGGGCCAGGCTGCTGGGATTGTCCTCCAGCGTCTTGTTGATCTCGATGCCCTGGCGGTAGTAGTCCTCGGCCACCACGGGGTCGGGGCGGGCGATGGCCAGCCACAAGGTGGCAAAGCCCGCGACGACGACGATGGCCGGGCCGGAGATGACCAGCCAGACATGGCCGAACTTCCACCAGGGGGCGGACGGGACGGCAGGGGCAGCGATGGGCGCTGCCGCGACGGAGGGGGATGGCATGTCGGTACTCCTGGAAAAGAGAGGTGGTGGGCAGGAAGGCACGGTCAGCGTGGCACCAGAAACACCGACTTCTCGGTGACATGGCCGCCGCCGCCCAGGGCTTCGATCTCGAACTGCACGGGGTGCGAGCCGGGTGCGGCCGAGCCATACGGGATCTGTAGGCGCACCGCGACCCAGCGCGATTCGGCTGCACCGATATCGACCTCAGCCTCGGAAGCAACCTTGAGCCCATCGAGCCCGTGCGCGCCGATGCGGTAGCGCTGGCCGGCCTCGGTGGCGTTCATGATCTGCAGGCGGTAGATGTTTTCGAGCTGCCCACCCGCGACGATGCGCGAGAGCGCGGCACGGTCGCGCACCACATCGACCTTGAAGGCGGTGCGCAGTGCCAGGCTGGCCGTGAGGCCCACGCACAGCGCGAGCAGGATGGCGCTGTAGATGAGCACGCGGGGCCGCAGCACGCGCCGCAGCATCTGCGCGCCGCTCCAGCGTGCGGCCACGGCGTTCTCGGTGGCATAGCGGATAAGGCCGCGCGGGTAGTGCATCTTGTCCATCACGGTGTTGCAGGCATCCACGCACAAGCCGCAGCCGATGCACTCGTACTGCAGGCCGTTGCGGATGTCGATGCCCACGGGGCAGACCTGCACGCACAACGTGCAGTCTATGCAGTCGCCCAGGCCCTTGGCCTTGTAGTCCACGGTCTTGTTGCGTGGACCGCGCGGTTCGCCACGCGCCAGGTCGTAGCTGACGACCAGGGTGTCCCTGTCGAACATGGCACTTTGGAAGCGCGCATACGGGCACATGTACTTGCACACCTGTTCGCGCATGTAGCCGGCGTTGCCGTAGGTGGCAAAGCCGTAGAACAGCACCCAGAATATCTGCCAGCTGCCCTGCAGCGCCAGCAACTCGGCACCCAGTGCGCGGATGGGTACGAAATAGCCCACGAAGGTGAAACCCGTCCACAGCGCCACGCTGATCCACAGGAACTGCTTGACGGACTTCTTGCGGACCTTCTCCCAGGTCCAGCCACCGGCATCCAGGCGCAGGCGCGCGCTGCGCTCGCCCTCCACTTGGTGCTCGATCCACATGAACATCTCGGTGTACACCGTCTGCGGGCAGGCAAAGCCACACCACAGGCGCCCCGCCACTGTGGTGAACAGGAACAGCGACATCGCGCTGACGATGAGCAGACCGGTGAGGTAGATGAAATCCTGCGGGTACAGCACGAAACCGAACAGGTAGAAGCGCCGCGCGCCCAGGTCGAACAGCACCATTTGCCGCTCGCCCCACTGCAGCCAGGGCACGGCATAGAACACCAGCTGCGTGAGGGCCACCATGGCCCAGCGCCAGCGGGCGAAGGTGCCGCTGATGGAGCGCGGGTAGATCTTCTTTTGCGCCTCGTACAGCGACACGACTTCGGCCGCTGAGTCGGTGCTGCCCCCAGGGGCGGCAGCGACCGGGGTGATGGGAATGACCTTGCGGGCAGGCCCGCTGGGTGGCTTCATGGCAGTTCTCGAATAGGAGGCCGGACGCAATGCCCTTCGGGGCATGCACCGGCCGGCGCGCTACAGCCCCGCCATATGGCGGCGAAGCCCGTGCGCCAGGGTTCAGGTCACACAGTCATCGCGCGGCGGCTGCGCCGCCGTTGCTCGAAAGGCTCCACACATACGAGGCCAGCACGGCGATCTGCGCCTCGGTCAGCTTCTCGGCCTGGGCCGGCATCTGGTTGGTCTTGCCGTTGTTGATCATGGCGGTGATGGCGGCCTCGCCCCAGCCGTGCAGCCACACGTCGTCGGTGAGGTTGGGGGCGCCCAGGGCCTGGTTGCCCTTGCCGTCCATGCCGTGGCAGGCAGCGCAGGCATTGAACTTGGACTTGCCCAGCGATGCGCGCAGCGAGTCGTGCGGGCTCTTGGAGAGGCTCAGCACATAGTGCGAGAGGTTGCGCACGTCCTCGGGCGTGCCCACGGCTGCCGCCATGGGCGGCATCACGCCGGTGCGGCCCTGCGCGATGGTTTCGCGGATCTTCTCGGGCGCGCCACCGTGCAGCCAGTCGGCATCGGCAAGGTTGGGAAAGCCCTTGCTGCCGCGTGCGTCGGAGCCGTGGCACTGCGCGCAGTTGTTCATGAACAGGCGCTCGCCAATGGCATGGGCCTGCGGGTCGCGCGCCATGTCCTCGGGCTTCATGTCGGCGAAGCGGGCGTACAGCGGTGCCAGCTCGGCCTTGGCCTTGTCCATCTCGGCCTGGTACTCGCCCAGTTGCGTCCAGCCGAGCTTGCCGGCAAACGTGCCCAGGCCGGGGTAGGCGGCCAGGTAGGCCAGGCCGAAGACGATGGTGATGACGAACATCCACACCCACCAGCGCGGCAGGGGGTTGTTCATCTCGACCAGGTCTTCGTCCCAGACGTGGCCGGTGGTGTTGTCGGCGGTGGCCATGACCTTCTTGCGGCCGGCCATCCACAGCAGCAGGCCGCAGGCAACGATGCCGCCCAGGGTCACGGCGGTCACGAAGACCGACCAGAAATTGCTGGTGAAGTCACTCATGGGGTGCTCTCTTGTTCATGTGGTTGTCGTTGTTCTTGAGGCGGGCACGGTCATTCGTGCTCGAACGGCACGCGGCCCGCTTCGTCGAAGCGGTCCTTGTTGCTGCCCAGGTAGGCCCAGACCCAGATGCCGACAAAGCAGGCCAGCGAGGCCAGGGTGGCGACGATGCGCATAGTCGTGATGTCCATTGCTATCTCCCAGGATGTGGTGTTGCTTACTTCAGCGCGCGGCCCATGACCTGCAGGTAGGCAACCAGGGCGTCCATCTCGGTCTTGCCCTTGAGCTCAGCGGCCGCGTCGGTGATCTGCTCGTCGGTGTAGGGCACGCCCACGGTGCGCAGGGCCTTCATGCGGGGGGCTGCGTCGCCAGGGATGACTGCCGTCTTCTCCAGCCAGGGGTAGGCGGGCATGTTGGACTCGGGCACCACGTCGCGCGGGTTGTTCAGGTGGATGCGATGCCACTCGTCGCTGTACTTGCCGCCCACGCGGTGCAGGTCGGGCCCGGTGCGCTTGCTGCCCCACTGGAAGGGGTGGTCGTAGACGAACTCGCCAGCCACCGAGTAGTGGCCGTAGCGCAGCGTCTCGGCGCGGAAGGGGCGGATCATCTGCGAGTGGCAGTTGTAGCAGCCCTCGCGGATGTAGATGTCGCGCCCGATGAGCTGCGTGGCGGTATAGGGCTCCACGCCCTTGACGGCCTCGGTGGTGGACTTCTGGAAGAACAGCGGCACGATCTCCACCAGGCCGCCAATGGCGATCACCAGCAGGATCAGCACGATCATCAAAAAGTTGTTGGTCTCCACCTTTTCATGGCTGAAACCGGTGGTCGCAGGGGTCTTGTTGTCAGACATGGATCAGCTCTTTCGTACTGGCTCAGGCGTGGGCGGCTGCATGGGCAGCATGCACAGCAGGGATGGCGACCTTGACCGAGCGGCCGGCGATGGCGGTGGCCCACACGTTCCAGGCCATGACCAGCATGCCGCCCAGGTACAGCAGGCCGCCCGCCAGGCGCACCACATAGAAGGGGTAGGTGGCCTTGACGCTTTCGACAAAGGTGTAGGTGAGCGTGCCGTCGGGGTTGATGGCGCGCCACATCAGGCCCTGCATGACACCGGCGATCCACATCGCGGCGATGTACAGCACGATGCCCACGGTGGCCATCCAGAAGTGCAGCTCGATGGCCGGCACGGAATGCATCTTCTCGCGGCCGAACAGGCGGGGGATCAGGTAGTACAGCGAGCCCATGGAGATCAGGCCCACCCAGCCCAGGGCGCCCGAATGCACGTGGCCCACGGTCCAGTCGGTGTAGTGGCTCAGGGCGTTGACGGTCTTGATGGACATCATCGGGCCCTCGAAGGTGGACATGCCGTAGAACGACAGCGACACGATCAGAAAGCGCAGGATGGGGTCGTCACGCAGCTTGTGCCAGGCGCCCGACAGGGTCATCACACCGTTGATCATGCCGCCCCAGCTGGGGGCCAGCAGAATCAGCGAGAACACCATGCCCACCGATTGCGTCCAGTCGGGCAGCGCGGTGTAGTGCAGGTGGTGCGGGCCGGCCCACATGTAGGTGAAGATCAGCGCCCAGAAGTGCACGATGGACAGGCGGTAGCTGTACACCGGGCGGCCAGCCTGCTTGGGGATGAAGTAGTACATCATCCCCAGGAAGCCGGCGGTGAGGAAGAAGCCCACCGCGTTGTGGCCGTACCACCACTGCACCATGGCGTCCTGCACGCCGGCATAGGCCGAGTAGCTCTTCATCCAGCCGGCAGGCACCGCAGCACTGTTGACCAGGTGCAGGATGGCCACGGCCAGGATGAAGGCGCCGAAGAACCAGTTGGCCACGTAGATGTGGCGCACCTTGCGCATGCCCACGGTGCCGAAGAACACGATGGCGTAGGACACCCAGACCAGCGTGATCAGGATGTCGATGGGCCATTCGAGCTCGGCGTATTCCTTGCCCGAGGTGTAGCCCATGGGCAGGCTGATGGCCGCCGCCACGATGACCAGTTGCCAGCCCCAGAAGGTGAAGGCCGCCAGCGGCGCGGCAAACAGCCGCACCTGGCAGGTGCGCTGCACCACGTAGTAGCTGGTGGCAAACAGCGCGCAGCCGCCAAAGGCGAAGATGACGGCGTTGGTATGCAGTGGCCGCAGGCGCCCGTAGCTGAGCCACGGAATGCCGAAGTTGAGTTCAGGCCAGGCCAGCTGGGCGGCGATGATGACGCCCACCAACATACCCACCACCCCCCATACCACTGCCATGATAGAAAACTGCCGCACGACCGTGTCGTGGTAGTGCGCTGCAGCTGTGTTTTGCGTTGAATCCATCGGGCACCTCTTTGTGTTGTAAAGAGTCTCCCGCAGCGGGGGCCGGGCGGTATTGACGCAGGTCAATCGTTCCTGAGAATGCGCTCGCCCTCTTGCTCCACGCTCTCGAACTGCCCGCGGTACACGGCCCACCACAGGCCGGCCAGGATCAGCAGCACCAGCACCACGGACAGGGGGATCAGCAGGTACAGGATGTCCATCACACGGTCTCCAGCGCGGTCCTGGGTAGGGCACAGGCAGCGTCCTGTCCAGCCCTCTCTTCCCCCACCAGCCGGGCCAGGCGCGAGGCGTTGAGCACCACCAGCAGCGAGCTCAATGCCATGCCCAGCCCGGCCAGCCAGGCGGGCATGTTGCCCAGCACCGCCAGCGGCACGCACAGCGCGTTGTAGGCGGCCGCCCAGCACAGGTTCTGGCGCACCACGCGCAACGTCTGGCGCGCCAGCAGCACGGCCTGCAGCACCAGCTGCAGGCTGCCGCCCAGCACCACGAAGTCGGCGCGCGAACGCGCCAGCGGCACGGCGCTGCCAAAGGCGAAGGACACATGGGCGCCTGCCAGCACCGGCCCGTCGTTGAGCCCGTCGCCCACCATGGCGACCTGGCGGCCCTGCGACTGCAATGCCTGCAGCGCGGCGAGCTTGCCGCCCGGCGAGCAGTCGCCCTGCGCCTGTTCAATGCCGGCCTGCAAGGCTACGCGCTGCACCGACGCCATGCGGTCGCCCGAGAGCATGTGTACGGCAACGCCTTCGCGCTGCAGCGCCTGCACCACGTCGCGGGCCTCGGGCCGCAGGCTTTCGGCCAGGGTGAAGCGGGCCAGCTCAACAGCCGCGCCAAGCTCATCGGTTTCCTCAGACAGCACCACCTGCAGGGCCGCGCTGTCGGCGCCCTGCCCCGCCCCCACGCCCGCGTGGCGCGCAGACCCCAGGCGCAGGCGGCGCGGGGCCACCGCACCGGTGGTGTCGATCACGCGGGCGGTGAGGCCCTGCCCTGCTTCTTCCACCACCTCCGTGGCCGCCCAACGACCAGGGCCGCCATCCGCCGCCGCGCACAGGGCCCGTGACGCGGGGTGCATGGACTGGCGCGCCAGGGCGGCGGCCAGCGCCAAGGCATCGTGCCGCGCCAGGCCGGGGATGGTGTGCACGCCCTGCAGGGCCATGCCATCGCGGGTGAGCGTGCCGGTCTTGTCGAACACGAGGGTGTCCACCGCCGCCAGGGCTTCGAGCCCCTGCAGGTTGCGCACCAGCAGACCATGGCGCGCCAGGGTGCCGGCGGCGGTGAGCATGGCCACCGGCGTGGCCAGCGACAGCGCGCAAGGGCAGGTGACGATGAGCACCGCCACCGCCACCATGAGCGCGTGGCTGGGGCTACTGGGCCACCAGTACGCAGCGGCGATCACGGCGGCCAGCAGCACGGCGATGAGAAAGGGCCGCGCCACGCGGTCGGCCAGTTGCGCCAGGCGGGGCTTCTGCAGCGATGCGCTTTCCATCAGCGCCACGATCTGTGCAAAGCGCGTGGCACTGCCCGTACCCTCCACGCGCACCTGTACCGCCGCCTGCAGGTTGTAGCTGCCCGCCACCACGCGGCTGCCCAGCGGGCGTGCCACGGGCGTGGACTCGCCGGTGAGCAGGGCCTCATCGGCCTGCGTGCTGCCTTCGGTGATGCAGCCATCGGCCGGGAAGGCCTCGCCCGGCAGCACCCGGATCACATCGCCCACCGCCAGGCGGCGCGTGGCCACACGGGTGAAAGCGCCATCGGCACCGCGCCGCTCCACACTGTCGGGCAGGCGGTTCATCACCGCCTCCAGCGCGCCGGCGGTGCTGTCGCGCAGGCGCAGCTCCAGCCAGCGGCCGGTGAGCAGAAAGAACACGAACATGGTCAGCGAGTCGAAGTACACCTCCTTGCCGAAGATGCCCGCAGGGTCGAAGGTGCCCGCCGTGCTCACGGCAAAGGTAATCGCCATGCCCAGCGCCACGGGCAGGTCCATGCCCACGCGGCGCAGGCGCACGTCACGCAGCGCACTGGCGAAGAACGGGCCGCAGGCAAAACACACCACCGGCAGCGTGATGACCCACGAGGCCCAGCGCAGCAGCGTCTCCATCTCCTGCGACAGATCGCCCGGCTGCGCCACATAGGCGGGCCATGCGTACATCATCACCTGCATCATGCAAAAGCCGGCCACCAGCCAGCGCCACAGTGCGCGCCGGCTCTCCTGCTGGCGCTGGGTGCGGGCCAGCGCATCCATGGCCGGCAGCGCCTGGTAGCCCGCACGGGCCACGGCGGCCATCCAGGTGGAGGGCAGCACCTGCGAGGGCTGCCACACCACGCGCGCACGGTGCGTGGTGGCGCTCACATCGGCCTGCAGCACGCCGCGCACGTTGCGCAGCGCCTCTTCGATGGTGAGGGCGCAGGCCGCGCAGTGCATGCCCGAGAGCACCACATGCGACTCCCACGCGGGTGCGTCCCCCGCAGCGGACTCCACCGGCGCACCGTAGCCATCGCAGGGGCGGCCGAAGGAAGGCCATTCCTGCGGATCATCGAGCAGTGTGGCGTGCAGCTGCTGTGGCGAGGCCACCGGCGGGCTTGCATCTGCGGGGCTGGGGGTGGCATTTGACATGGCTCAAGCCTATCGCCGCAGCCCGGTTGGCTTGTTGACCTGGATCAAGGCGAGGAACATCATGGTCCGTACGCTTGCGCCATCTACAAGCCAGGAGACCACCATGTACTACCAACGCATCCTGATTGCCACCGACGGCTCCACCCTGTCCGACAAGGCCGTGGACCATGGGCTGGCACTGGCCGAGCTGACCTCGGCCACCGTGATCGCGCTCAAGGTGGTGCCGCGCTACCCGCGCAGCTACTTCGAAGGCGGCATGCCCGTGGAGATGAGCGACGTGAAGCGCATCGAGCAGCAGTGGAACGATGCCGCCCAGGCCATGGTCGATGCCGTCAAGGCCCGCGGCGCCGCGCGCGGCATCACGGTGAAGGCCGTGGTCCACAAATCCGACCTGGTGGCCGAGGCGATCATCGCGGCGGCCAGGAAGCACAAGGCGGATCTGATCGTGATGGCATCGCATGGGCGCAGGGGGGTCAAGCGGTTGTTGATGGGGAGTGAGACGCAGCATGTGTTGACCCATTCGCACATTCCGGTGCTGGTGTTGAGATAGCTCTTTGCGTCTTGTGCGGTGCTTGCGGCGCGTGGTGGCTGCATGCTTTGATTGAGGGCGGGAGCCGGGGTGTGCGCCCGGCGGCGCAGTAACTTTCTCTTGCGTCGCCAAGAGAAAGTCACCAAAGAGAAGGCGACCCCGCTGCCCGTGTCCCCCTCGCACTGCGTACGAGGGGGCAGCCTGCGATGCTCGAAGCTGGGGTGCGCCTCGGAACTCGCTGCGTTCTTCGAACTCCGCTCAAACATCTGCGGCGAGTCAGATAACGAAGCGTGTGTGTCCTTCGGCACACACGCCACCCCAGCTTCTGCGCTTCTCGGCACGGTCAGAAGGGGGTGGGAGCGGGCCCCACACGGGCCATTGCTTCGCTCGGCCTGTGGTCCTTCGCTGCGCTCGGCTCGCCAGGGCGGCTGCGCCGCCCGTCGGCAGCGCGCACCGCGCGCGTAACCGACCCCAGGCGCAGCTGCGCAGCAGCAGCCGTTTCTGTCCCCGCTCCCCACCCCTTCTGGCTGCGCCGAGAAGCGCAGGGCCTGGGGTGGGTGCGTGTGCCGCAGGACACACGCACTTCGTGCTCTAGCTTGCCGATGCTGTCTGAGCGGAGTTCGAAGAACGCAGCGAGTTCATCGGCACCACCCCAGGCCCGAGCATCGCAGGTTGCCCCCATCGCCCGACAGGGCGAACGGGGGACGCAGACTGGGGGCCGCCTTCTCTTTGGTGACTTTCTCTTGGCGGCCAAGAGAAAGTTACTGCGCCGCCGGGCGCACATCCCGGCCTCCGCCCTCAGCACATAACAGAAGCAACAACCAACACGGAAGCTAACGCCGCGCGCGCAAAACCTTCACCGCCGGCCCCTTGATCATCGGATCGTCCAACACCTTCAAAAGACACTCCCGCAACCACCGGTGCGCCGCATCCGCGCTGTACCGCGGATGCCACGCCATGCGCGTGGTGTCACTCTGCAACGGCAACGGCAACGCAAAGACTTCAAGCTTCAGTGACGGAGACATGCCCCGCGCCACCCGCTCAGGCACACAAGCCACCAGGTCCGACCGCGACGCCGCAATCAGTGCTGCAAAAGCACTGGGCACCTGCAGCGCCACCATGCGCGCCAGGCCCAGCGCGGCCAGCGCATCGTCCAGCGTGCTGGGCTCACCAGGCCGCAGCGTCACGCCCACATGGCGCACAGCCGCCAGGCGTGCCGGGGTCAGCGGCTTGGCGAGCAGGGAATGGCCCGCGCGCGCCGCACCCACCAGTGGCTGCTGCGACAGCGCCTGCCACTCCACCTCCGGGTCGCGGCTGCGGAACACGCCCACGTCCAGGTCCACCCGTCCCTCGCGCAATGCGGCGGGATCGCTGTGGCTCTCGGCCAGGAACTGCAGGCTGGCCAAGGGCATCTCCTGCGCGAGCGCCTGCGACAACGCCGCGCCGTAGACCACGGCCATGCCCTCGGGCGCGCGCACCACAAAGTGCCGGCGCACCTGCGCCAGGCCGCCCAACCCCTCGCCGGGCGACTGCAGCGCGCGGGCCTGGGCCAGCAACTGGCGCACGGGCTCGGCCAGCGCCAGGGCGCGCGGCGTGGGCACCAGTTGGCGGCCCGCGCGCACCAGGATGGCGTCGCCGAACACCTCGCGGATGCGGGCCAGCGCATGGCTCATGGCCGGGGTGCTCAGGTGCATGCGCTCGGCCGCGGCCGTCACGCTGCTGGTGGCCAGCAGCGCGTCGAGTGCGACCAACAGGTTGAGGTCATACGTTTTCATACGGTGCAACTGTATGTTCAAATCATTGCACTGTACAGAACCATGCAGCGCCGCGACACTGCCGGCCATGACGACATCCAACCCCATGCCTGCCAGGCAGCCGCCTGAACTGGCCCAGCCCCGCTCCACAGCCTTGCTTCTGCTCGCGCTGATGCTCATGCTGGTGCTGGCCGCGCTGGACCAGACCATCCTCTCCACCGCCCTGCCCTCCATCGCCCGCGACATGCCGGGCAGCCTGCCGCCGGCCTGGACCTTCTCGGCCTACCTGCTGGCCGCCACGGTGGTGATTGCGCTGTATGGCCGCCTGGCCGACGTGCATGGCCGCAAGCCCATGCTGCTGCTGGCCATCGGCCTTTTCCTCCTCGGCTCGCTGGCCTGCGCGGCCAGCCAGAGCATGCTGCAGCTGGTGCTGGCACGCGCGCTGCAGGGCGCGGGCGGCGGCGGGCTGATGACGTTGACCATGCTGACCGTGGCCGCGATGTTCCCGCAGGCAGAGCGCGGGCGCTACCAGTCGCTGCTGGGTGCGGTGTACGGCGTGGCCACCATGTTCGGGCCGCTCACGGGCGGCTGGCTGACCGAGCACCTGTCCTGGCGCTGGGCCTTCGGGCTGAACGTGCCGCTGGCGCTGGTGGCCTTCGGCATCCTGGCGACCACGCTGCGCGGCCAGGCCCGGGGTCCGCGCACGCCCATCGACCACCTCGGCGCGGTGCTGCTCACCGCTGCGCTGTGCAGCGCCTTGCTGATGACGCAGCACGAGCGCCTGCAACTGCCCGACTGGCTGTCGGCCGCCGTGCTGGGCACCGTGTGCGCGCTGTGCACCACGGCCTTCCTGCTGCGCCAGCGCCGGGCCGCGCACCCGCTGGTGCCGCTGTCATTGTTCGGCCGGCCGGTGTATGCGGCGGCGTCCGTGATCGGGCTGGTCACCGGCGTGGCGCTGTATGCGGCGGTGGTGTTCATGCCCGCCTACCTGCAGACCGCCCTGCACCTGGCGCCCACCACGGCCGCCTGGCACCTGCTGCCGCTGATGGCGGGGGTGACGGCTGCCGCCATCGGCAGCGGCCGCCTGCTGCGCGCCCGCGTGCCGGCCCGCAATCTGGGCATGGGCGCCAGCGCGCTGGTGGTGCTGGGCTTCGTGCTGCTGGCCGCCGCCATGCAGTGGGCGCCCGCGCAGCCGCTGGTGCTGTCGGCCTGCCTGCTGCCGCTGGGCATGGGCATCGGCGTGCTGTTCCCCATCATCACCATGGTCTCGCAGCGTGCATCGCCGGTGCAGCTCATGGGCATCGCCACCGCTGTGCCGGTCATGCTGCGCAGCCTGGGCGGCGCCGTGGGCGTGGCGCTGCTGACCACGCTGTTCGCCGAGGTGCTGCACACGCTGGTGGCCGGCCACCCCACTGCCATCGCCGAAGCCGGCCCGCATGCGCTGCAGGCCGTGTGGGCTGCGGCCGCCGCCGTCGCCCTGCTGGGCGTGCTGGCGTGCCGCTGGCTGCCGGATGCGCCGATGGCGATGGACCCGCCAGCGCAGCCCACCCTGCATGCAGCCCCAGGCACCCGCGCGACGGCGACCTGAGCCAGGTCAGACGGAGCGCATCAGCCCGCCATCCACCCGCAGGTTCTGCCCGGCGATATAGGCCCCGCCTTCCGAAGCCAGGAAGGCGATGGTCGCGGCGATCTCCGAACTCTTGCCGTAGCGGCCCAGGGGCACGGTCTCGCGGCGTTCCTCGGTAGCAGGCAGGCTGTCGATCCAGCCAGGCAGCACGTTGTTCATGCGGATGTTGTCCTTGGCGTAGCTGTCGGTGAACAGCTTGGAGAAGGCCGCCAGCCCGGCACGGAACACGGCGGAGGTGGGGAACATCGCGCTCGGCTCGAAGGCCCAGGCGGTGGAGATGTTGATGATGCTGCCCCCGCCCTGCTTTTGCATGTGCGGCACGACCAGGCGCGTCGGGCGGATCACGTTAAGCAGGTAGACGTCCATGCCCACGTGCCATTGCTCGTCCGTCAGCTCCAGCACCGGCGCGCGAGGGCCGTGGCCGGCGCTGTTGACCAGCACGTCGATGCGGCCCCAGCGGGCCACCGCCTGGTCCACCAGTTGGGTGAGGTCCTCCACGGACTGGTTGGAGCCGGTCACGCCCAGGCCGCCCAACTCGGCGGCCAGCGCCTCGCCCTTGCCCGACGAGGACAGGATGCCCACGCGGTAACCATCGGCCGCCAGCTTGCGCGCCGCAGCGGCGCCCATGCCGCTGCCACCGGCGGTGACGAGGGCCACTTTTTCTACTGCCATACGGAATGCTCCTGAAAATGCTGGGTCAAAGAATAGCACCCAGCCTCTACCCGAGGATGTAGCGGCCCAGGCATTTGCCTGTAGATTGGCTACACCATGAGGACACAGACCGCACCCGGTTGGCGCGGCCGTTGAGCGACGCGGAAAGCAGCAGCAACCGCCGAGGTGTCAGCCCACTCCCCGGGGCGCCAACAGGGCCCCGACCAGCGCCTTGCCGTACCTGCGAACGGCAAGCACCGACAGCACCAGCGCCACCAGTTGCTCGCCAAAGAGCAGCACCATGCCCAGGAAGGGAACCTCCAGCCAGGGCGCCACCATGCCCACGATGGAAAACGGCAGGCGCACAAAACCGATGACGGCATAGACCAGCCCCACCAGAATGGCATAAGACCAGACACCCGGCAGGTAGCCGCGGATGAAGAAGGCCGGCAACAGCAGCGGCCATGCCAGGTGGATAAGCTGAAAGCCCAGCATGTAGGCCAAGGCCCCCATCTCCGACGCGTGTGCCGCACCGGATACCGCGCACATTGCAGCCAGCAGCGCTGGTTTGATCTTTGCCATCTTTTTCGCCCCCCGTTGTGTCTGTGGTCGCGGGCGGCCTCGCCATCCCCTCCTACCGGCCCGCGGCGCATGGTGCCACAAACGGCCGGGGAACCGCGCCACAGAGGGCTGCGTGCGGGTCGCCTACCGCGCTTGCCGTTCCTGCGCGCGGGCCAGCGCCACGGCATCGGCCCCTGCGGGAAAGCGCAGTTGCGCACCCGCATCCGTGGCGGCGCGCCACACCGCCTCAGCCACATCGGCCTCCCTCGTCACAGCACCGATCTGCCCGAGCGACGCGAACACGCTTTGCGCACAGGGCATGTAGGCCTCGGGGATCAGGCCCTGCATGCGTTCGCTGCCATTGCTGGTGAAGCGGGTGGAGGGCGCATAGCCCGGCTCCACCAGCTTCACGCGCACGTTGAAGGCGTCGAGCTCGAACGCCAGCGACGCCGTGAAGCCCTCGATGGCGGTCTTGCTCGCGGTGTACACCGCCACCAGGGGCATGGGCGCCAGGGTGGCGCTGGAGGTCACATTGACGATCACGCCCGCGCGGCGCGCACGCATCTGCGGCAGCAAGGCCTGCGCCATGGCCATGGGGCCGAAGGTGTTGGTCTCGAACACCTCGCGCACGGTGGCCATGGGCGTGGCCTCGAAGGCGCCGAACAGGCCGATGCCGGCGTTGTTCACCAGTACATCGATGCGCCCGGCCTCGGCCAGCACGGCGGCAATGCTGTCGGCACGGGTCACGTCGAGCGGCAGCACGCGCATGCGCTCGTCGGCGGGCAGCAGGTCGGCCCGCGGGCTGCGCATGGTGGCGATCACGCTCCAGCCCTGGGCGTGGAAGTGGCGCGCGGTTTCGAGGCCGTAGCCGGAGGAGCAGCCGGTGATGAGGACAGTCTGGGTCATGGTGATTTCCTTGGGGGGTTGGATGGAAGGGCTTGACAAGGCCTCCACGATAGGGATCATTGACCGGACCATCTACAGCGAAAAGTCCTGTTTTCATTTGCAATCGTCCGGCCATGAACGATCCCCTTGCCGAAGTCATCGCCCTGTTGCAACCGCGCACCGTGTTCTCCAAGGGCATCAGCGGCGCGGGCCGCTGGGCCGTGCGCTACGCGGACTTCGGGCACCCGAGCTTTTGCGTGGTGCTGGAAGGCAGCTGCAGCCTGGCCGTGGACGGGCAGGACGCCATCACCCTCGCGGCGGGCGACTTCGTGCTGCTGCCGGCCACGCCGGGCTTCACCATGGCGGGGGCCGAGCCTGCAGCGCCCCGGTACATCGACCCAAGGACGGCGCCCGCCCTCACCAGCGAAGTGCGCCACGGCGAGCAGGACGGCCCGCCCGACGTGCGCCTGCTGGGCGGCTACTTCGTCTTCGGCTCGCCCGACGCGGCGCTGCTGGTGTCTCTGCTGCCGGCGCTGATGCATGTGCGCGGAGTGGAGCACCTGCAGGCGCTGGTGCAACTGGTGGGCAAGGAGTCGGCGGCGGACCGCCCGGGCCGCGACCTGGTGCTGTCGCGCCTGGTGGAGCTGCTGCTGATCGAAGCCCTGCGCTCGACCTCAGCGGGCGAGGAGGCGCCTCCCGGCCTGCTGCGCGGCCTGGCCGATGCGCGCATTGGCCAGGCCATGCGCCACATGCATGCCAGCCCCTCACGCCCCTGGACCATGGCCCAGCTGGCGCAGACGGCAGCGCTGTCGCGTTCGGCCTTTTACGAACGTTTTGCGCGCGCCGTGGGCATGCCGCCCATGGAATACCTGCTGGCCTGGCGCATGGCCCTGGCCAAGGACTTGCTGCGCCACCAGGACCTGGCGATTGCCGAGGTGGCCGAACGCGTGGGCTACGGTTCGGCCAGCACCTTCAGCACCGCCTTCAGCCGGCATGTGGGGCTGGCGCCGGGGCGGTATGCGCGGGCGGGGTGAGGCCCCGCAGCGCACCGTCCTGCAGTGCATTCACCGGCCCGGCCACCATGGAGGCCGCCATGGCCAGCGCCCACAGCAGCAGGAGCAGCAAGAATCGCCTCGCGTCGCCCGATAGCGCCAGGAGGTGTCGTTGCAGGCGGGGGAGCAGGCGCCGCAGGATCTGGAATGTGTTCATGGCAGTCCACGAATGCTATCGGGCGATGGCGGTTCTGTATGTCCCTAGAACTTGTGACAAGAACACCCGGAACCGGCCCGTGCCAGAAGGCGTGCAGGCGCTGCAGGTTGTGCCGAGAAACCGCCCATTGCGGCGCAAAGCCCTGTCATTCAATGGGCCAGGCGCACGCCCTGCGCCTGGCTGCCCAGCTTCAGGTACAACAGCCCGTCTGCGCCCAGCCACCAGTTCGCAGCCGGTGCGGGCACTTGCGCCGCACTGCCCTCGGGCAGCACCCACTGCGGCACCAGCCGCCAAGTCTGCCCACCCTGGGCCACGGTGAAGGCCCCGTCCCTGGATGCGGCTTGCACCGTCAGCCCGGAGCCCGGCATGGCCGCCCGGAAAATCGCCTGGGCCTGGGTGGCATTGAGCAGCGCCGGCAACAGCAGCTGCCTTGGGCCGGCTCCCACCTGGAAGAAGATGTGGCCTTGCTCGTCCACACCGATCTGAGGACTGCCACTCGCCGATCCCGAACCGGTCCAGCCAGGCTTGAGCACGTAGGTGCGCCCCCCAGTACGCAGTTGGATGACGCCCTCGGCACCCAGCATGATCTGCGCATCGGGCAGCAGCGCCGTGACGGCGCCTGCCAGCCCGGCAAGATCTGCCACCGCCGGCGCAAACTGCACCACCACCCCGCCGCGCACCCAGCGCAGCAGGCCCAGGGGGGTGAAGGCCAGGCCATCGGGCTGCGTCGCATCGATGGTGATGGGCATGGCAGGCAACAGCTGGAACACCTGGCCCCCGTCGCGCACCAGCACCACGCCCGAGGCGGCGATTTCCAGCCCCTGGGCCAGGTTCATGCCCGACAGGCGCGCCAGCGGGCCGCTCAGCCGGCTGAAACCCTGCTTGTCCACTGCGAAAGAGGCCGGCAGGTTGGCAAACGCCATCGGATCGCCGGGCTGCGAGGCATCGCCTTTCAGCGAACCCAGCGTGATGGAGACCACGGCCCCTTGCTGGTTGACCTGCAGCCTCTCACCCGCCTGCAGTCCCATGCGCCCCACCTGCGGCAGACTGCCCTGGGGCGGCACCAGGGCCCCCGTGCGCACCGCCACGGTGAGCGGCTGGGCCTCGATGGCCGTACCGGCACGGCCTGCGCTGAGCAACACATCCCCCGCCAGCGCCATGGGCTGGCCTTCGGCGCTGGCGGTCATGGACGCCCACCCCTCCAGCACCACCAGCACCAGCACGCTTTGGCCGTTGACCTGGGCCACGCGCAATTGCGTGCCGGGGCTGGCCTGCACCTGCAGCGCCTGGCCGTTGATCGTGACCTGCAGCGTGACGGGCGTGGTTCCGGTGCCCGGAACGACGATGGCTGCGCCGCCAGCGCCCGGCCCCACAAGCACAGGCAGCGCGGGGTCGGTGATGGTCGTGGTGCCTGGGCTGGTCACAGGCAGGCTGGGAGCCGAAGGCAGCGGATCGACCGCTGCGGCCGTGGGCGTGACAGCGGCGCTGGCCGCCGAGGCAGCGCCCGCACCCTGGGCACTCGAGGCCACAACGGTGAAGGTGTAGGCCCGGCCGCTGGCCAGGCCTGTCACCGTGCAGGAAGTGGCAACCGGGCTGCC
The DNA here is from genome assembly GCF_979253235.1 of Acidovorax sp. AC410. NCBI lineage: Bacteria > Pseudomonadati > Pseudomonadota > Betaproteobacteria > Burkholderiales > Comamonadaceae > Acidovorax > Acidovorax sp. AC410. The sequence continues at coordinate 4,258,278 of NZ_CEEDCG010000001.1, read as the reverse complement.
GGTGCCCACGGAGCAGGTCTTGGTGCCATCCTCGACGGCGGCCACCGTATAGCCGGTGATGGCGCTGTCGCTGGCGGGAGCAGTCCAGGACACGCTGGCTCGCTGCGTGCCAGCCGTGGCCGCGACAGCCGCGGGCGCGCCAGGCGGCTGCAGCTCGACCGCGCCGATATCGCAAGCGCCATGCACATTGCGCGCCAGGCCACGCTGGTCGATGGCCTGTGCAGTGCAAGAGCCCGTCACGTCGATGGCCGGACTGCCCGCGCCCGGCAGCATGGTGTGCGTGGCGCCACCGTTGTCGGCCAGGGGCTGCAGCAGGGGATCCGCGTTGACCAGGTCCGTGCAGATCACAGGGCTTGGGCAACCACCCTCCACGAGGCTGCGGGCCACGGTCAGCCCGGCGCCGGATCGAACGGAGACCTGTGGCTGGGACGAGGCTCCGCCCTTGCCGAAGACCGAGGACGCCACCGTGTGGCTGCCTGCAAACGCATAGATCGCGGCCCCCTGCCAGGTGGAGGTATTGCCGCTGAAGGTGGATTGGGAAAACGCGACTGGCCCGGTCCCGTTCATGTACACCACCGCACGGTCGGACGCAGAGTTGCCGCTGAAGGTGGATTGCCCGATGAGCCCGGCAACCGGGTTGGAATTGGCCGCCAGGACAGCACTGCCCTTGACGGCGGCATTGCCGGTGAACGAAGAGCGGGTGATGGTGAAGCCGTCATCCGAAAGGTACAGCGCACCTCCGTCCGAGGATGCTGTGTTGCCCCTGAACACGCTCTGATCGATGGTCGTTGCGTTGCTTGCGTTGCCTGCAACGCGGATTGCGCCTCCGTTGCGCGAAGCGTTCCCGTCGAACACCGTTTTCGAGATGCCCATGCTTCCGGCGCCCGTCAGATAGATGGCACCTCCCCGGGCACTTGCGGTGTTGTTGCGAAAGACGACATTCGCGATGCGGGGCCCGCATTGCATTCCCGGTCCCCAGCCATTGCAGAACAAGCCGCCACCACCATACTCGGTGAACGGACTGGCATCGTCTTTGGCATACCCTGCGACGATGGTCAAGCCATCCACGGCAGTATTGCTGCCGGTATAGACGCCATTGCCATTCGCACCCAGGCCGCCGATCACCACCACATGAAAGCTGTTGTCCGTTGCATCGCCCGCCACGCCGATGTCACCCGACAGCACCGTCAGACTGGCATCGCTGCTGCGCTGGCCCAGCGCTGCTTCGGCGCCGGCAAAGCCGCCATAGAGTTTGACCGGCCGGTCGATTGCAAAGCTCACTGTGCGGTCGGTACCCGTCGTGGGCTTGTAGGTACCCTGCTTCACCCAGATTTCCGAGCAGGCCGCATCGGCCAGCGCGCCCTCCAGCGACGCTGCCTGGGCCCAACTGCTGCCGTTGCCTGTGCCGTCTGGCGTCACCCGGCACTCGCCTGCCGCATGCACCGCGCCCATCGACCACAGCAGGGGTAGCACCAGCAACAGTGAGCGGCGTGTGCGAGGCTCCCGACGGCAAGGCAAAGAGTGTGTCATGGCAGTTCTCGTCTTCTGAACAATTTGTGCAAGCGGCAGCCTCTGCGGTGCGATACGAGGCATGGCAAATGCGATGTGGCCGGGATGCTATTTTTTTTGCGCGCACCTGTCTGTCCCCAGAACTGAGGACAGACAGCACCGCCCCACTGGCCATAATTGCGGCCATGCCTGCTGCCCCTGACGCCGCCCCCTTGCCCCTGCGCACCGCCACCATCCGCGTGGGTCTGGTGGAGGACGACGCCACAACCCGGGCCATCCTGGAAAGCGCGATCACAGGCCAGGCCGACATGCAGCTGGTACTGCAGGCCGCCAGCCGCCAGCAGGCGCTTGCGCTGCTGCCGCGCGCACCCCTGGACGTGCTGCTGGTGGACCTGGGCCTGCCTGACGGTTCGGGCCTGGACGTGATCACCGCCGCGCGCCGGCAATGGCCTGAATGCAGCGTGCTGGTGAGCACCATCTTCGGCGACGAGATGCATGTGCTGCCTTCCATCGAGGCCGGCGCCATGGGCTACCTGCTCAAGGACGCCAGCGCGCCCGGCCTGGTGGACGAGATCCGCAGCGTGCATGCCGGTGGCAGCCCCATCAGCCCGATGGTGGCACGCAAGATCCTGGCACGCACCGCCCTGCGGCAGGCGCCGCGGGAGCCGGGGGCGACGGATCCACCGGTCCTTGTGGCATCTGAACCGCAGGCCGCGCCGGCACCCCGGCCCGCCGTCACCCTGTCGCCACGCGAGCACGAGGTGCTGCTGCGCGTGAGCAAGGGCTTCACGGCCGAGGAGACCGCCCATGCGCTGGGCGTATCGCCCAGCACGGTGCTGACCTTCGTGCGGCGCATCTACGCCAAGCTGGAAGTGAATACACGGGCAGAGGCCATCCTCGAGGCGCAGCGGCATGGCATCTTGCCGCAATAGTGGCAGCCGCGGGCAGCGGCCATCGAAGGAAGGCCTGCGGCCCTGGATGTTGGCGGTGGCACTGGTGCTCTGGCTGACCTTGTGGCTGCTGCTCGCCGTGGCTCCCGCGCAGGCCCAGGGGACCCAGCCGGACCGCCGCATTGTCAAGGCCGTCTTGCTGCACCAGCCTGGGGGCGGCTGGGATGCACCGGCAACGGTGCCGCCTGGCGAGCTGAAGGTTACCGCCGGGGAATCCGTCACCCTGCCGCACGCACGGCCCCGCTCGGTCGCAGAACCCGATGAGTCACTCACGGCCCAGCCGCAGGTGGTGTGGTACCGGCTGCCCGTGCCGGATGCACTGCAGGGGTGGAGCGGGGCCGCACTGGCCCTGTACCTGCCCCGCTGGCAGACCATCGGCAACATCGCGGTGTATGTGGATGGCCACCGGGTCCATGGCACCGGCATCCACGGCGGCAGCCGGGTCTGGAACAGCTTCAACCGCCCCCTGTGGGTGCAGTTGCCGGCCATGGCGCCCGGCACGCCCGGACCAGGCGAGGTGCTGCTGCGCATGGCGAGCCAGCCCGGGGTCGGCGGGGCCCTGTCTGCGGCCTGGATGGGCCCGGTCCCCGAACTGCTCCCCTCCTACCGGCTGCGCACCTGGATGCAGGTGGACTTGCTGGCCATTGTCTCCGCGGTGTACCTGGCCCTCGGGCTGATGGCGCTGGCCGTCTGGTGCGTGCGCCGGCACGACACGCCCTACCTGCTGTTCTTTGCCGCCTCGCTGGCGCACGGCCTGCGCACCGTGCATTTCACACTGGGCGACCAGCCGCTGCTGTTGCCCGAGGCCTGGTTCGGCTGGCTCACGCTGAATGCGCTGGGCTGGTCCATGGTCTTCATCTACCTGTTCATCCTGCGCATCCATGGCCAGCGCCGGCCCCGGCTGGAGCGCGGCATGGTGGTGCTGCAGTCGGTCACCTCGGTCGCCACCCTGCCCATGCCGTGGTTGCTGCAGGTCGACGCCATGCTCCCCCTGGCCACTGCCGTAGCATTCCTCATGCTGGCCGTCGCCGTGGTCTCTGGCAGCCGCGTGGCCTGGAGCGCGGGCACACTGGAAGGTCGGCTGCTGGCCGTGTGGATGCTGCTGTTCATCCCCACCGGCGTGCACGATCTGCTGTTGCAGAACTATGCGCTGGACATGGGCCACGTCTACCTGGCCCCCTACACGTCCATCGGCGCGCTGGCCACCTTCCTGGCCATCGGCTACCGCAAGTACGTGGGTGCCATCCACGCTGTGGAGGAGGCCAACGCCGAACTGGAGCGGCGCCTTGCCGCGCGCGAGGCCGAGCTGGCCGCCAGCTACCGGCAGCTGAGCGCGCTGGAGCGCCAGCAGACGCTGGACGCCGAGCGCCGCCGCCTGATGCAGGAGATGCACGATGGCATCGGCTCCTCGCTGATCAGCGCGCTGCGCATGGCGCAGAGCAGCCAGCTGACCGAGGCCGACATGGCCCGCGTGCTCACCGAATGCATCGAGGACCTCAAGCTCTCCATCGACTCGCTGGAGCATGCCGACACCGACCTGCTGGGCCTCCTGGCCGCCCTGCGCTTTCGCCTGGGGCCGCGCCTGCAGGCCGCGGGCCTCACGCTGCACTGGCGCGTGGAGGACGTGCCCCCCCTGCCCTGGCTGGACCCGCAGAGCGCGCTGCACATCCTGCGCATCCTGCAGGAGGTGCTGACGAACATCGTCAAGCACAGCGGGGCGCGCACCATCGAGATCGCCACGGGCACGCAGGCCGGCTTCGTGATGGTGTGGGTGCGCGACGACGGCCGGCCCCATGCCGGCCCCGCACAAGAGGCAGGCCCGGAACGCAGCCTGGGCAAGGGCCTGGCCAATGTGCGCAGCCGGGCGCTGGCCATCGGTGCGCAATACTCCTGGCAGGCCGCCAACGCACAGCAGGGCAACACCTTCGGGCTGAGCTTGCCGCTCAAGGTGCCGGCGCGGTAGCGCCTGCGCCTTCCACCGCAATCCACGCCGTATCGCGGCACGCTACTGCAGGTAGCGGTTCATGGGCCGTGCGCAAGAAAACCACGGGTCCGCGCAAAAATTCAGCGATGCTCGCGCTTGCTGCCATAGTGCGGCGTACAAGCCCTGGCGAAATCAGCCAACCCCTGCCGCCCACGACTGCATCGCATGCGCCTATCGGACCGCTCCGCCCCCCTTCCCTACCTCTGGACCACCCTTGCCTACGTCGTGGGAACGCAGTGGGTCAACTGGGGCTGGAGCCGGATCGCAAGCAAGTCCTCGGGCCAGGAACTCTTTGTGCTTCTGCTGTACAGCATTTTCCTCTGGCCAGTCGCGGTGGCTGTCGCAAGCTTGATCCTCGTCACCGTGTTCAAGCACACCCCGGGCCTCGTGCGCGCGGCCATCACGCTGGGCCTGATCGCCTTGGGGCTGGCCTTGTTCGGCGTGCCCACGGTATGGAACCTGCTGTTCACCGGCTTCATCGCCATTGCCGTGTTCGTCCACGCGCAGCGCGAGGACCAGGACAACGCCGACCTGGAAAGGCTCTAAGCCATGGCGGTCAAGGAACGCCCGCCCGCGGGCCTGCTCGATTCGTTCGACAACCCGCTGTGGGAGCGGCTGCACCTGGTGAATGCCAAGCCAGAGTGGATCGTGCGCAGCACGCACCGCGGCTACGAGTGGATGGCCATCGAGCTGCTGCACAGCGCGGTAGGTCTTTTCGGCGAGGGCTTCGATACCACCACGGTGTTCCTGGTCCGGCTGCCCGAGGCGTCCGACGAATGGTACCTGCCTGCCGAGCGCATCGCCTCGCGCCGGCAGGTGAGCGCGGACCGCGAATGCGTGTACCTGGCGACCCTGGGCGAGAGCCCCAGGGTGCGCGACTGGCCTTACTGGCTGGACATGGTGGCCGACGCCGCCGATGAAGTCATCCGCACCCGTGGAACCGCCCCCTCCCCCGCTCCCAGGCGCGAAGCGAACGGGAAGACAACCCAGGCGGCAGCCCGGGACGAGACCACCTGGAACCCGCACGATGGCCAGTGGATCGTGTGCTGGCTGTTCGTCATGCTGCCGCTGGCCGTGATGGTCGTCGGCATCGCGTTCTGGGAATACAAGGAAATGGCCATCCACGGGGCCATCATCGGCTGCGACAGCAAGGAGGAATGGGGCTACGTGCTGCAGGGCTGGAAAGCCCAGGCCTATCTTGCAGTGGTGCTCAGCCCCCTCGTGCCCTTGTGCAAGATGGTGCACACCATGGCCACGCGCCTGCACAAGCCGGGCTTCGGGCTGCGGATCAATCTGGAAGGAATTGCCCTGTTGGCGATAACGTACCTGGGGATACACCTGATCGGCGCGATCACCAGATCGGCCGGTGGTCCCTGTTGAATGGCCCAAGCCGACCGCCTACCGGCCAGCCTGCCGCAAACAGTGGCAGGATAGGCGCCTGCCGCAGCACCGGACACGGAACCGCTGCGCTCCATCCCTCTCCAGGCGAAACCCCATGCCCGCTGCCACTGCCGCCGACCGCATTGAACAACTGCTCGAGGATATCCGCGCGCACGACGCGGACCGCTACACCCTGGTCCAGGCCCTGCGTGAAGCCGTACTGGGCCTCGGTGCATCGGTGACCGAGGAAGTGAAGTACGGCGGCATTCTGTTCAGTGCCGCAAGGCCTTTCTGCGGGATCTTCTCCTATGCGAGGCATGTGTCGCTGGAGCTCAGCGAAGGCGCCGCGCTGCCCGACCCGCATGGCGTGCTCGAAGGCCAGGGCAAGGGCCGCCGCCACATCAAGCTGACCACGGTGCAGGACATCGCGACAAAGCACGTGGCCGAGTACCTGAGGCCCGCGCTCCAGGCCGCCGCGTGAGTTGAGCTTCAGGGCTTGCCGGAGTCCACCACCAGCACCTCGTGCACCGCAGTGGCGGCATTGCCGCCGGTGCGCAGGCCGCCGCCGAACACGTGCACGCGGTTGCCCAGGGTGGACGCACCCAGGCCGTGGCGCGGCGTGGGCAGCGGCGGCAAGGCGGCCCAGCGGTCGGAGGCCGGGTCATAGACCCAGCTGTCGGCAAACACCCTCTGCTCGGGCACCCACTGCTCGCCGCCGAACACGTAGAGCCTGCCATCCAGCACCGTGGCCGCCAGGCCGCCCTGCGCCTGCGGCATGGGGGCGCGCGTGGCCCAGGTGTCGGTGGCGGGGTCGTAGACCTCCAGCGTGGGCACGTTCACCTGGCGCGCCGTGCCGTCGGCGTTCTTGAAGTACTGGCGCCCACCGACCACATAGACCTTGTCGCCGATGACGCCGTAGGCCGCGCTGTTGCGCGCCGTAGGGGCCGGCGCGCGGGCCGACCACAGCGCCCGCACGGGGTCGAACACCTCGTTGAGCGTGCTGTCCACATGGTCGTCGAAGTGGCTGGCCGTGGGCGTGGCGCGCACCCGCCCGCCGATCAGGTAGAGCTTGCCGCCCACCGCCGCGGCAATGCCCTCGGCGCGCGGCGTGGCCAGGTCGGTGCCGGCGCGCCAGGCGTTGCGCACGGGGTCGTAGATGAACACGGTGGGCTGCGCCTGCCAGACGGGAAAGCCGCCCGTGAAGCCGCCCATGCCGTAGAGCTGGCCGCCGATGGCCGTGAGCGTCATGTGGTGGCGCGCCTGGGGCAAGGTGGCCAGCCGCGTCCAGGCATCCGTTGCCGGGTCGTAGGCCTCGAAGTGGGCCGAGTAGCCGGTGTTGGGGCTGAGCAGGCCGCCCGCCACGTAGATCTTGCCGCCCAGCACCTCGGGGTACAGCTCCTGGCGAGCCACGCTGGCCGGGGCCGCCGTGGTCCAGGTGGTCGCTGGCACGGCGGGCGTGCCCTGGCCCCACGCCAGGGGCGCCAGCGCCAACAGGCCGGCCAGGGTGGCGAAGCGGACAACGCGCAGGGGGAAACGGGAGGACATGTGCATGGTTCGTGATCCAGGTGATTGCTTGCTGCCGACTGTAAAAGTGCTTACAGCGAAGCGATAGACCCATAATGATTCACAAACAATGAACCCTGGCTACACAATGAACCGCATTCCGCTGGCCGACCTCGAAGTCTTCGCCGCCGTGGCCCGGCATGGCAGCTTTCGCCGCGCGGCGCTGGAGCGGGGCGTCACGCCCTCGCTGCTGAGCCAGAACCTGCGCCGGCTGGAGGAGCAGTTGGGCGTGGTGCTGCTCAAGCGCACCACGCGCAGCGTGGCGCCCAGCGATGCGGGCAAGGAGCTGTTCGCGCACCTGGAGCCGGCGCTGGCACAGATCGCCGACGCCGTGGACCGGCTCAACCGCTACCGCGAGATGCCCTTCGGCACGCTGCGCCTGAATGCGCCGGGCCCCATTGCGCACTTCGTGCTGGCGCCACTGGTGGCGCGCTTTCAGCAGGCCTACCCGGACATCGGCGTGGACATCAGCGCCGATGCGGCCATGACGGACATCGTCAAGGGCGGCTTCGATGCGGGCGTGCGCTTTGCCGACGACCTGGCGCAGGACGTGGTGGCCGTGCCCATCGGCCCGGCGCAGCGCTATGCGGTGGTGGGATCGCCCGCCTACCTGGCTGCGCACGGGCGGCCCGCCACGCCGCAGGACCTGGCGACGCACCGCTGCATACGGCGGCGCTTTCCGGGTGGCACCCTGTTCACCTGGCACTTTGCGCGCGATGGCGAAAGCGCCAGTGTGGTGCCGCGCGGGCCGCTCACGGTGAACGATGCGCACATCGCCCTCAACGCCGCCCTGCACGGCGCGGGCCTGGCCTACGTGCACGAAAGCTATGTGCTGGCTGACGAGGCGGCCGGCCGGCTCGAACGCGTGCTGACCGACTGGGCGCCGGGCCTGGGCGTGCCCTACCTGTACTACCCACAACAGCGCTACGTGCCGGTGCCGCTGCGCAGCTTCATCGACTTTGCGCGGCAGCACCCGGTGGAGCTGGCGGCACCGTGATCAGGCCCTCGGGGAAAGAGCTCCATCCATGAAGAAAGGGCCCGCAGGCCCTTTCTCGATCATGCAGTTCAGTGCTGCTGCGTTCAGGCAAACAGCCCCTTGTGCTGATCCCGCAGCAGGTTCTTCTGCACCTTGCCCATGGTGTTGCGCGGCAGTTCGTCGGCCACAAAGCAGCGCTTGGGGATCTTGAAGTTGGCCAGCTGCGACTTGAGCTGCGCCACGATGGCCTCGCCGTCGAGCTTGGCGCCTGGCTTGGCGATCACCACGGCCACGCCGACCTCGCCGAAGTCCGGGTGGGGCACCCCGACCAGGGCGCTTTCGGCCACGCCGGGCATGTCGTTGATGTAGCCCTCGATCTCGGCCGGGTAGACGTTGTAGCCGCCGCTGATGATCAGGTCCTTGCTGCGGCCGACGATGCTCACGTAGCCGCGCTGGTCCACCTTGCCCACGTCACCGGTCTTGAACCAGCCGTCCTGGGTGAACTCCTCGGCCGTCTTCTCGGGCATGCGCCAGTAGCCCTTGAAGACGTTGGGGCCCTTGACCTGGATGGCGCCGATCTCGCCCACGGGCAGTGGCTTGTTCGCATCGTCCACCACGCGCAGGCCCACGCCGGGCAGCGGAAAGCCCACGGTGGCGCCGCGTCGCTCGGTCTGGCCCTGGTGGCGCTTGTCGGCCGCATAGGGGTTGGAGGTGAGCATGATGGTCTCGCTCATGCCGTAGCGCTCCAGGATGGTGTGGCCCGTGCGTTGCTGCCATTCGTTGAAGGTTTCGATGAGCAGCGGCGCCGAGCCCGCGACGAACAGGCGCATGTTCTTCGCGGTCTGTTGGTTGAGCCCGGCTTCGGCCAGCAGGCGCACATAGAGCGTGGGCACGCCCATGAAGACGGTGGCGCGCGGCATGGCGGCAAGCACGGCCTTGGGGTCGAATTTGCTGAACCAGATCATCTTGCTGCCGTTGATCAACGCGCCGTGCATGGCCACGAACAGGCCGTGTACGTGGAAGATGGGCAGCGCGTGGATCAGCACGTCACCCGGCTTCCAGCCCCAGTAGTCCTTGAGCACCTCGGCGTTGGACTGCAGGTTGCCATGCGTGAGCATGGCGCCCTTGCTGCGGCCCGTGGTACCGCTGGTGTAGAGAATCGCGGCCAGGTCATCGGCCGAGCGCTGCACGGGCGTGTGCTCGTCGCTATGGTGGGCGGCACGCTCCAGCAGGCTGCCCGTGCGGTCGTCGCCCAGCGTGAAGACATGCTGCGTGCCCTGGGTGAAGGCGATCTTGCTCACCCAGCCGAAGTTGCCGGGCGTGCAGACCACCACGGCAGGCTCGGCGTTGCCGATGAAGTACTCGATCTCGGCGCTCTGGTAGGCCGTGTTGAGCGGCAGGAACACATAGCCCGCGCGCAGGGTGGCCAGGTACAGCAGCAGTGCTTCGACCGATTTCTCGACCTGCACGGCCACGCGGCTGCCCTCGGGCAGCTTGAGCGACACCAGCAGGTTGGCGATGCGCGCGCTGGCGCGCTCCAGGTCGCTCCAGCTGTAAAGCAGTGGCCGCCCGTCGGCGGTGGAGGTCTCCACGGCTGTGCTGGCCAGGTCGGCGGGGAAGGCGGCGCGCAGGGCGCAAAAGAGGTTTTGCTGGGGGGTGGAACTCATGGTGCTGTCATCCGGGTGTGCAACAAAGCGGCGGTTCATTCAAAACACAGGGGGGCGTTTTTCAAGAAACGCGGTGATGCCTTCGCGGTGCTCGGCGCTGTCCGCATAGGCATAGGGGTCCGGCAGGGCGTGGCCGGGCGGGTGGTCGGCGGCCTGCGGGCCCTGCTGCACGCTTTTCAGTGCGCGCAGGGTCTGCTTGTTCAGGCGTGCCGCACCAGGCGCCAGCGCCGCGATGCGGCAGGCGCTGGCCAAGGCCTCGGCGCGCGCCTCTTCGGCCCCGGCCACCACGCGGCTCAGAAAACCGCGTGCAAACATCTCGTCGGCACTGAAGGTGGCGGCCTCCAGCAGCATCTGGCGGGCGATGACCTCGCCCACGGCGCCAGCCACCAGCTGTGCCTCGCGCGGCGCCATGGGGAAGCCCAGGCGCGCGATGGGTGCGCCAAAGCGTGCTGCCGCATGCGCCACGCGCAGGTCGCAGCAACTGGCGATCTCCACGCCCGCGCCCATGCAGGCGCCGGTGATGTGGGCGACGATGGGCACGTCGCAGTCGAGCATGGCCGAGAGCCCGCCCCAGACATCGCCCTCGTGGAATTCGCGCAGCGCCGCCGCATCGAAGCGAAAACCCGGGTACTCCGAGATGTCGCCACCCGCGCAGAAGGCTGCACCATCACCCTCGATCAGCACGCAGCGCACATCGTGGCTGCGCTGGATGTCCTTGAACACGGCACGCAGCTGCTGCCACATGGCGCGCGACATGGCGTTGAGCCGACCGGTGTGGCGCAGCGTGACCTGCACCACGCCGGCATCGCCAGCCGCGCCGGGTGCGCGCGCCGCGACTACCTGCGCCGCTGTCATCGCTGCTGATACAACTGCCTGCATATTGCCTTTCCCTGCTCGCCGCTAATTGGGGGTCGTTCAGAAGGTGTGAATGGACCCGGCGTGTCCGAGCAGGCCGCCACAACGCGTGCGATCTAGGCGCAAAGCACAGCCATAGCGCGGGCTATGGCGAGCATTTGCAACGACGAGCGCGCGTGTTTTGGAGGCATGAGCGGGCATGGCGGGTTCGTTCACACCTTCTTAGTCGAGCTTGGCGCCCGAGGCCTTGACCACCGTGGCCCAGCGCTTGACTTCGCTGCTGACCATGGCGCCGAACTGCTGCGGGGTCAGGCTGCCGTACTCGGCACCGTTGCTGGCCCAGATGGTCTTGATCTCTTCGGCCGTGCCGATGCGCTTGACCTCTTCCACGATGCGCGCCTGGATGTCGGCCGGCGTGCCCTTGGGCGCCCACAGGCCGTACCAGGTGGTCACGGTGTAGTCGGGCAGGCCCAGTTCGGCGGCGCAGGGCACATCGGGGAAGGCCGGGTTGCGCTTGTTGCCCGAGACCATCAGCGCCTTGATGCGCCCGCCCTTGATGTGCGCGGCCGATGAGCCCAGGCCGTCGAACATCATGTCCACGTTGCCCGCGATCAGATCCTGCAGGGCCGGGCCTGCGCCGCGGTAGGGGATGTGGGTGATGAAGGTATTGGTCTGCTGCTTGAACAGCTCGCCCGCCAAGTGGTGCGAGGTACCGGCGCCGGCCGAACCATAGTTGAGCTTGGCGGGGTTGCGCTTGACGTGCTCGATGAACTGCTGGTAGTTGGCCACCGGCACGGCCTTGGGGTTGACCACCAGCACCTGGGGCACGTTGGCCAGCAGGGCCAGGGGGATGAAGTCCTTCTCGATGTCGTAGTCGAGCTTGGGGTACATCGACGGGGCAATGGCGTGGTGCACGGCGCCCATGAACAGGGTGTAGCCGTCGGGCGCGCCCTTGGCCGCAAAGCTGGCGCCCACGGTACCGCCGGCGCCGCCCCGGTTGTCGATGACCAGGGTCTTGCCGACGGTCTTGGAGAACTGGGCGGACATGGGCCGGGCGAAGGCATCGGTGCCCCCGCCCGCAGGGAACGGCACCACCAGGGTCACCGGCTTGCTCGGCCATGCGGACGCCTGGGCCCAGCTGCTGCCACAGGCCAGTGCGGCGGCCGCAGCAGCGGCACCGCGCAGCACGCCGCGGCGCTGCAGGTCGTTGTCTTTCATCTTGTCTCCTGTCTTATAAAAATAGAAATAAAAGGTCCAACACAACACAAAGGCGCATGGTAGCGCCGCCTCACTACACGGGTGTCACCGATGCACACCGCCGCCCCAGGGGTTACGGGTTACCCCTGTGGACATGGCGCCGCGGCAGCGGCGCCGGGATTCAACCTTTGCACAAACTGTCGATATCACCGGAGGCTGGCACCTTGCCCTGCGCCAGCATGCTGCGGTGCTTGTCGATGCGCTTCAAGTCATAAAGGTAGTTGACCATCAGCCCGTACGACTGCTTGAGCCCCTTGGTGGAGGGGTCGCCGCCCCAGTTCAGGCGCTCCACGCGCGCGCCGTTGCCCAGGTGAAAGCGCGCCACCGGGTCCACGGGCTTGCCCTCGGCCAGCTCACGCGCCAGGTAGTGGGCCGCGCATTCGAGCAGCAACTGCCGCACAGGCGAGCGCGCGTCCAGCTCCAGCGGCTTGTCGAGCGCGGTGAGCAGGTGCGCGGCCTGTGGCGGCTCGAAGCCCACTGCACGGCCGAGCTCGCCGCGGCGCTTCTCGTCCAGGCGTTCGAGCATGGGCGCGGCATGCTTGGCCAGCCAGCCACGAAAACCCGGAATGGGCGACAGCGTGGCAAAGGTGCGCAGCCGCGGGAACTCTTCGGCCAGTGTCTCCACCACGTGCTTGATGAGCGAATCGCCAAAACTCACGCCGCGCAGCCCCGTCTGGGTGTTGCTGATGGAGTAGAAGATGGCCGTCGTCGCCTTGGCCAGGTCGGCCGGTGCGGCGGCCTCGTCGAGCAGCGGCGTGATGCTGCTGGAGATGCGGTCCACCAGTGCCACCTCGACGAAGATCAGTGGCTCGTTGGGCAGGCGCGGGTGGAAGAAGCCGTAGCAGCGGCGGTCGCTGTCCAGCCGGTTCTTCACGTCGGCCCAGCTGCGGATGTCGTGCACCGCCTCGTACTTGATGAGCTTTTCGATCAGCGAGGCCGGCGAGTCCCACGACAGGCGGCGCAGCTCCAGAAAGGCCACATCGAACCAGGTCGAGAACAGGTGCTCCAGCTCGGCATCGAGCGCCAGCAGGCGCTTGTCGGCCTTGAGCAGCGGCAGCAACTCGGCGCGCATGTCCACCAGAAAGCGCATGCCCTCCGGGAACACCGCAAAGCGTTGCAGCAGCCGCGTGCGCGGCGACACCAAGGCGCGGCGCAGGCTGATCTCGGCCTGGCCCTCCTCGGCGGTGCCGGCCGCGGCCTCGTAGCGCTGGCGCGCCGACTTGAAGCGCGTGGCGTCGGGCGCGAACTGCTCGCACAGCAGCAGCCACATGTCGCGCCGCTCCTCGGGCGCGGCCTCGGCATACCACTGGGCCACGCCCTGGGCACGGCGCCCGCCTTCGAGCTCGCTCACCTGCGGGGCCACCACCTCCTGCAGGTCGGCCAGCAGGCGGCGCAGCGCGCGCGGCGACAGGGCCTCCTGCCCGCGGCGCAAGGTGGCTGCCAGGCGTTCGTTGGTGGAGCGTGGCACCGCCACCTTGGCCACCACATCGGTCACGCCTGCCTTGTCCACAGCGGGGCGTGGCGGCTTGTCGCCGGCAGCCTTTTCGCCAGCCGGTTTGTGGTCGGCAGCAGGCTTGTCGCTGACAGGGGCCGCAGAGCGCAGGCGCGAGACACTGCGGGCGATCCATTCGGGGGCGGTGTTCATGTTCATCGTGTCAACCTCGATTGCTGTGTGCGGGCTACGTCGCGCAGGGCCTCGCGCTGGCGCAGCAGGTGGGTGCGCATGGCCTCTTCGGCGGCATCGCAGTCCTGGGCCTTCAAGGCGGCAAACACCGCCAGGTGCTCGGCCAGGCTCTGCTGCAGGCGGCCAGGCGCGTGCAGCTGCTGCAGCCGCGCCAGGCGCAATATCTTGCGCAGGTCGCCAATCACCTGGGCCAGCCAGCGGTTGTCGGCCAGGGTGATGAACGCCTCGTGGATGGCGTGGTTGGCGGCGTAGTACTCGGGGATGCGCCCGGCCGCCGCGTGCGCCTGCAGGCGCTGGTGCAGCACCTCCAGCGCAGCGACATCGCCCGCACTCGCACGGCGCGTGGCCTCGTGCGCGGCGCGCCCTTCGAGCAGTGCGATCACGGGGAATATCTCGTCCAGGTCCTTGGCCGTGACCTCGGCCACAAAGCAGCCGCGGCGCGGCTCGTGGCGCAGCAGCCCCTCGGCCACCAGCACCTTGAGCGCCTCGCGCAGCGGCGTGCGCGAAATTTCCAGCCGCTCGCACAGCGCCACTTCGTCCAGGAAGCTGCCCGGTGCCAGCGTGCCGGCAAAAATCTCCTCCCGCAGGCGCGAGGCGACTTCGTCGTGCAGTGAATTGGATACCAGGCGCATGTGCGGGTGAACTCCGGGCGATCAGCGGCCGCCCTTACCGGGGACCGGCTTTTGCCGCCAACGTGCCTTCAAATGACTGCAAACGTTGGCTTTGCTCTCGCATGAATGTAATTTCGCATAATTATGGAAAATGACAAGAGGGAAAGCGTGATTTTTGGTAAGACGGGCTAAATTGAAGGGAAGGCTGCGGCAGTTGCGCAACACCACCGAGTTGCCAAATCATCAAAGCCGCCGCTCGGCCAACCCTGGCGTTTTGCGCAGCCAGAGCATGGCGCCTTTGATCGAGAGCCGCGCCACCGCAACACCGCCTGCGGCCACCAACGGCCTGCCGGGCAGTCCGGCCCCGCCAGCACGGCTAGTGTCCTGAGTTGGAAGTTCGTTGAAGAAGAAATCTGCCGAAATCGCTGCCAGGCTAGGCGCAAAGCGCAGACATGCCGGGCGCATGGCGAGCATTTGCAACGACGCATGGCGGGGATTGTCGGTAGATTTATTCAACGAATTTCCAACTCGGGACACTAGAGGCAGATGAGCGATAGGACCTGGTCGCCGGCGAAGGGAGGCAACCCCTCCTCTTTCATGGTCATGGCGCTTTGGGCGTGCGCAGCGTGACGAACTCTTCTGCAACGGACGGGTGAACGCCAATGGTTGCATCGAAGTGCGCCTTGGTGGCGCCGGCATTCATGGCCACCGCGAAGCCTTGAACGATCTCGCCGGCTTCATCGCCCACCATGTGCAGGCCGACCACCCGGTCATCCCACTTGTTGACGAGGAGCTTGACCAAGGTGCGGTCATTGCGGCCCGACATGCTGTGCCGCAAGGCTTTGAAGTCACTGCTGTAGACGTCTATGTTCCCCGGCCCGAATCGGAGCCGGGCCTCACTCTCGCTGTAGCCGCAGGATGCAAGCTGTGGGTGGGTGAAGACGGCGGTCGGGACGAACTCGTAGTTCACGCCGCGGGCACCGGGTCCATACAGTTGATCGACCACCGCCATGGCCTCGGCGGTGGCCACCGGTGTGAGCTGCTTGCTGGTGGACACATCCCCCACCGCGTAGATCGAAGGACACGAGGTGCGATAGTGGGAGTCCACCACAATCGCTCCGGCCGCGTCCAGTTGGACCCCTGCGGACTCCAGGCCCATGCCCTCGGTTCGGGGGATTCTGCCAATTGCATACAGCACCGTGGCGGCGTCGAGCGTGGCCCCATCTGACAACGTCGCTACCAGCCGCCCGTCCCCGGAGCATCGATCCAGGGCCCGCACCTCGGCGCCAGTTCGGATGTCAACGCCCGAAGCAGCCAGCTCGCGCTCCAGGAACTGCGCGGCATCCTCGTCGAAATCCGAAAGCAGGTGCGCTCGCCTGTGAACCAGCGTCACCTTGCTCCCAAGGCCCGAAAAGATGGAAGCGAACTCGCATGCAATGTAGCCACCGCCGACAACGACGAGGCGATCCGGGAGACGCTCAAGATCGAACATGGCATCGGAAATCACGGCATGCTGGTGACCCACAATTTCGGGCATGCGCGGAGCGCCTCCCGACGCGACCAACACCCGCTCGGCGGTGTAGCGCCTGCCATCGACCAGCACAGCTTGCGGACCATCGAAGGATGCGTGGCCAGGCACCAGCACCACCCCCGAGCGGATGAGGAGGTCCTGGTAGACGCCGTTGAGGCGAGCGACTTCTTGCGCTCGCCCTTCCTTGAGACGGCCCCAGTCAAGCTCTGCTTGCATCTGCGGCAATCTCCATCCATAGCCGCCAGCCTCCTTGAAGGCTGAGGCATAGCCTGCGGCAAAGCTGTACAGCTTCTTGGGAATGCACCCCACGTTCACGCAGGTGCCGCCCAGGGCCGAGCTTTCCGCAAGGCCGACGCGCACACCAGCGGCTGCGGCCATGCGCGCCGCGCGCACTCCGCCGCTACCGCCGCCGATGACGAACAGATCAAAGTCGAACCGAGGAGTTGTCATGCGCCTTGCCTAGTGGATAGCACCAGGCCAGTCGATCACAGCCGAACGGATGGCGCCCGCTCCTTCGCAGCGCTGTACGTAGTCGTCCAGGTGCGGGCGCAAGCCGGCCGCCCAGAACCTGTCTGCGCCCAGGTTCTTCATGCGCAACAGTTCAATTGCCCAGAAGAGATCGGCCATGGAGACTTCATTGCCGAACAGCCACCCGTTGCTGCGTCCGGCGAGCCTCTGGTTCAGCAGATCGCACGCGGCTTCTGCCCTCTCGTAGGCAGCGAGCATGGCTTCCGGCGAAAAGAGCTGTTCGGCAGCGCTCAGCTCTTTTGCACGCTTGGCCTGGTATCCGCGTTGCAGCATCTTGTCGTCGGGGAAATCGGCCAGATAGCGATCACAGCGCGCGACCTTGTTCAAGGCGAAATTCACGCCCGTCCCTGCCCGGGGAGAGGCTCCATAGCGATGCGCGTCCGGCGTGCGTCCCACGAGCATCTGGTAGTTCGGAAGACCGTCGACGAGGTCCAACTCCTTGTCGATCGCCTGCACAAAACCCCCAGGTCGCAGCTTCAAGGTCCGTTCAGACAGGTCATCCAGGTAGATGCAGATGCGCTTTGAATCGATGACGACCGTGCCCGCCGACCAGTCCACCAGGGTTGGAACAACGGCAGGGTCACAGCCGCCCGTCGTGACCGCGGTGCTGCCCGTATGCAGCGAGGCGAGTGGCAATCCTTCCAGATCGCACGCGAGCATGCGCAGCCGCACATAGTCAGGCAGGTAGGTCTCGCCGGCGACGATGCTCATGGCATGCGATGTATAGGCCATATCGTGGTGCGCCAGCACCGCGCGAACCTTCTGCGAGCAGATCGAGTTCGGAGCGTGGAACAGCTCGAAACGGGCCCTGGAACCTGAGGTTCGGCCGATCAACTCGGGGGGCGTAGACAACTGGGCACGTGCGCTGGCGACGGCTGTTTCCAGATCGATGGTCATAGTAGTGGTTTCGGTTGAATGGCGCCCCGGCGGCAAGCTGCCGCCCTGGCGGGCGCGGGAAAGAAGTCGTGGAGCGTTGCTTCGCCCCGCAATGCGGATCAGTCGGCCTTGATGCCGGTCTTGGACACCACCTGGGCCCAGCGCTCTACATCCTGCCGCACTTGCTCGGTGAGGTCGGCAGGCGAACTGGTGGACACGAGCAATCCCTGGGCCTGCAGGGCCTCTTGCGAAGCCTTCTGCGAGAGGGCCTCTGACATCGCCGAGTTGATCTTCGCCAGGGTGGACGGCGGTGTTGCCAGAGGCGCAAACAGCCCGAACCAGTTGGTGTGCGACAGCTCGGGGTATCCGGCCTCGCGGAAGGTGGGTATGGAAGGCGCCACGGCCACACGCTTGTCATCGGCCACGGCAAGCAGCCTGAGCTTGCCAGCGGTGACGTGCGGCATTGCCACCTGCAGCGACATCACGCCCACCTGAACATGCCCGCCGACCAGATCCGTTACAGCGCCGGCCATGCCCTTGTAGGGCACATGCAGCAGATTGGTTCCGGTGGATTGCTTGAACAGCTCCATCAGCACATGGTGCGGAGAGGCACTTCCAGGCGTCGCGTAGGTCAAGCGTCCCGGCTGACTCTTCGCCTGCGCCACCAGCTCGGCAACGGAAGAGGCCTGCACAGAAGGGTTCACCACCAGCGCCATGGAGCCGACAGCGGCCCTGCCCACTGCTGCCAGGTCCTTGTGCGGCGTGACAGGAACCTTGGGGTAGAGGCTTGGCGTCATCGTCATGGAGTCCGCAGCCATCAGCAGCGTATGTCCATCGGCAGCAGCCTTGGCAACAAAGGTCAAGGCGATGGTCCCACTTGCGCCCGGCTTGTTGTCCACGATGACCGGCTGGCCCAGCCTGCGTGACATGAGGGGTGCGATGGAACGCGCAAGGATGTCTGCGCCACTGCCCGGAGTGTAGGGAACCACGATAGTGATGGCCTGGGTCGGGTAGGCCACGACCTGCGCGTGGACGCTGCACAAGCCCAGTGCGAGCCATGCCAAGGCCGCCGCACCCAGTTGCACGCGAAGCCGTTCAAGCATGGTCCAGCTCCTTGTGGGCATTTTTCGCGGTCACGGAAGGTGTGTCTGCGAGGTTCAGCAGTCGCGCTGAATTGCCGTAGAAAATGTTGCGCATGGTGGCCATCGGCAAGTCGAGCTGCTCGATGGCGGCAATGCCATCGCGGATGAATCCGACGCCGCCCTCGGGATCAAACGGGCAGTCGCTGGCGAACACCACTTTCTCCTCACCAAAGAACTCCAGACCGCAGCGGATTGCTGCAGGTGAGCCACCCACGGCCGTGTCGCCATAGAACCGCCGGAAGAAGTCGACCGGGCGGCCGCCCAGCATGTCCTTGATGTAGCTCAGGTCCTCGTCGGCCGAGCGCGATCCGATCTGGTCCCACAGCGAGCCGATCCGCCCCTCAAAGAATGGAATCATCGCGCCCAGGTGGTGGGTGATGATCTTCAATGTTGGCAGGCGCTTGAGGACGCCCGAGAAGACCAGCCGCGCCATGGCGACGCTGGTCTCGTACGGCCACCCGAGAACTTGCCAGATCTCGAATTTGGATTTTTCCTCTCCTGGGTAGTCGGCAGGACGGCTGCCGCGGTGCGGGTGCATCCAGATCGGGACGTCCAGCTCGACCGCCTTTTCAAAGAGCGGAAAGAACCGGGGATCATCCAACGGCACGCCCTGGATATTGGTGTCGATCTGCACGCCACCAGCGCCCAGGTCGTACACGACACGCTCGAACTCCCTGAGCGCGGCCGGGATGTTGTTCAAGGGCAAGCTGGCGACAAACGCCGGGAAATGCTTGCCGTGTTTGTCCACGATGTGGGCCAAGCCGTCGTTCCCCACGCGCGCCAGCTCTGGTGCGTCCTCAGGACTGCACACGCTGTCGGCCGAAGGCTGCGAGAGGGTCAAGACCTGCGCATAGTCTGGCCAACGGCGCATCATGTCCATCCGGAGATCGACGTCGAACAGCATCGGAATGGAAGTCAACCGCTTGGCCAGGTCGCGGTTGGTGGTTCGGCGGATCACCTGCTCCATGTACTCGGGCGGCAGGAAGTGGGTGAATGCGTCCAGGATCGGACCGTCATACGTGGACATGGAAGCTCCTCGCCCCTTGGGCAACGGCGCGGCAGCACCAATGCCACCGCAAGAAAATAGTAGCTTAAGCTACCTTTTTTCCGACGGTGCTGGTGAAAACCCGAAGCTCCAGTCTTGGCTTCGCCCCTTATCCAGGCGTTGGCCCCTTGCCTGCATCTGCGTCCTTTCGGTCACGCATGCGGCGGGCTACGGTCAATTTGCGCCCCGAGGACGCCAGGTTGGGATGGCTATTGAGCACGTTCTGATAGAGCGCCTGCAGGGTTTTGCGCATGCTGTCCACATCCTGCTGAGAAATACCCTCTAGCCAGCTCGCTTCAAGCGCTCTGGCTTGAGGCATGACCCCACGCACCAACGCTCGCCCGTCCACAGTGATGGAGACGCGCGTAGAACGCTTGTCTTCCTCTGACGTGAAGCGATGCACCAGCCCTCGCTCCTGGGCATGCAAGACAATCCGAGATAGATAGGACAGCTCGGTTCCCGCGTGCGCGGCCAGTTCGCTGAGTGTCTGATCGTTGCGATCAGTGAGTGCCGTCAGCACGCGCCACTCTGGAAGGCTGATCGACTCCCTCTTCAGGATATCGGCGAAGGTGGCCGACACGATGTCCGCCGACCGGTTCAGCAAATATCCCAGTGACTGGTCCAGTCGGTAAGGCTCGTTCAAGTCAACCTGCGATGTGTTCCTACTGACCATACGTTGCTCTGCGGTTCTGATGATGGAAAGCCGAGTCTAGTGGCCGGCCGTCCTGAGGACTGCAGTCGAAGACGTGCAGCGGCGAAACCACCCGGGAGACGGCCATCACGCAACGCTGAACGCAGAACGTAGCATGTCGGGACTTGGCCGGGCTGGCTCTACGTGGTTCCCATCGTTCGGACATTGGGGCGCGCAAACCAAAAATGAAGACGCTGACGTGCAACCAAAGCCGACCCGGCGATTGCCCCAACCTCTGCAGCGCAGGTTTCTGCCTCGTAACCGAGCATGGCAAAAGGTCGCGATCCGAAGAACCTGTCAGAGGCGGGGCGCGTGGAACTGCATTGCATACTGCCACAACATGCCGTGAGCTGGCGCCTCCGGCCGTCGCCCGCTTCAGCGCTCGATCACATCGTTGTTGTTGCCGTGGCGCGTGACCGGTGGCTTCTGGCCCTTGGGCACATAGACGGTGTTGCCGCTGCCATCGAGCTCGATGCGCTCGACCGTGGCGGTCTCGAGCACGAAGATGCGGTTGTTGACGCCCGCCACGATGACGCGCCCCACGGTGTTCCCGGCGGCCACCGTCACATCATTGCGGGCGCCGGTCACCTCCAGGTCGTAGCGGCCGGTCTTGTTGATCGTCTTGTCCATGCTGATACCGTCCACCGTGACGACATGCCCCTCGTCAGAGCTTCCGCCGCAGGCGGACAGCAGGGATATGAACAAGGCGCATGCCAGATGGCGCAGCGGGAAAGGGGTGATTGCGTAGTGCAGGTTCATGCGGGAAACCCGGGAGTGAAGAAAAGAAGCCCGCAGTGTGCAAAGCGGTGCATGAAGCCCGCATGAAGCCGTGGCCGCCACCGGGCCTCGAACATGAAGCCCCGATGAACACCGCCTGCGCAAAAAGCCCGTACAGACCCGTGCGGCTTCTAGAATCGCCGCAGACCACAGACCCCCTCTCCAGCCCGTTTCGCACCACCGACATCGCATGGCCAGCATCCTCCTCGTGGAAGACGACCTCCCCCTGGGCAATTCACTGCAGCGCGTGCTCACCGTGGCGGGCCACCATGTGGTGTGGCTGCGCACCAGCGCAGATGCACGCCGCTTTCTGCAAGAGCAGAGCTTCGCCCTGCTGCTGCTGGACATCGGCCTGCCCGGCGAGACCGGACTGGAGCTGCTGGCCTGGCTGCGCGAGCAGGGGCAGTCCACGCCGGTGATGCTGCTGACCGCCCGCGACAGCGTGGGCGAGCGCGTACAGGGGCTGGACGCCGGGGCGGATGACTACCTGGGCAAGCCTTTTGCGATCGAAGAGCTGCTGTCGCGCGTGCGGGCGCTGCTGCGGCGCCATAGCGGGCAGACCAGCAGCGTCTGGCAGATCGGGCCGCTGAGCATCCACACCGCGCGGCGCAGGGTGCAGTTGCATGGCCAGGATGTGCATCTTTCCGCCCGCGAATACGACATCCTGCGCGCCCTGGCGGAAGACCCTGGCCGCGTGCTCACGCGCACCCAGATCGAGGCCAGCTCCAGCCCTGCGGACACGCTGGACAGCAATGCCACCGACGTGCATGTCTACAAGCTGCGGCGCAAGCTGGGCAACCACCTGATCAGCACGGTGCGCGGGGTCGGCTACGTGCTGGAGGCCCCCGCCGCCGCCCCGGCAGCATGAGCCTTGCAGCGACCACCGCGCCACACGGCGCCCGCCCGCCCTCGCTGATCCGGCGCCTGATCGCATGGCAGGCGCTGGCCCTGGTGGTGGCCTGGCTGACCCTGGCATCCGTGATGACATGGGTTGCAATGGAGCGCAGCCCCGAAGACATTGACATCCGTTTGCAGGAAACTGCGCGCATCCTGGCCGAAGCCGCCAGCGGCCCGCCAGAGACCCTGCCGGAGCGCATGCGAACCGCCCAGGAGGCCCTCGCGCGCCTCACGGGCCGCGATCTGCTGGGCACCGCCGGACTGACACACTACCAGGTGCTGGACGCCCAGGGCCAGGTGCTCTACCGCAGCAGCGGCAATGGCGGCAAAGAGGTGCCGTGGCCGGGGGTGGCAACGGTCCTCCCGCGCGCCGAGAGCACTCTCCTCGCCCCCCTGCCGGACAACCGCCCGCAGTGGTACCTGCGCATTCAACCGTCCAGCGATGCGAGCGTGCTGGTGCAGGTGGCCGAGCCCGGCGCGCTGCGCCTGGGCGCACTGCTGCCGGTGCTGTGGCTGGTGCTCAAGAGCCAGATGGGCGTTTTCCTGTGGCACGGACTGGTGGTATGGATCACCGTGCGCAGCGGGCTGGCACCGCTGCGGCAGCTGGCGCAGCGCATCTCGCGCCGCCGCGCGGGTGATCTGGCCTCGGTACAGGTGGACAGGCTCTACGCCGAAACCGCGCCCGTGATCAACGAGCTCAACGCCCTGCTCGCCCACGAAGCGCAGCGCCTGGAGGCAGAGCGCCGCTTCCTGGCCGATGCCGCGCACGAGTTGCGCACCCCCTTGGCTGCCGTCAACGCCCAGGCACACCAGTTGCTCACGGAGCCCGACCCCGCCGCGCGCGGCCAGGCCGCACAGGCGCTGCAGCAGGGCATATCGCGGGCCTCGCACCTGCTCACACAATTGCTGACCCTGGCCCGAGCCGATGCCGCAGCAACGCCCAGTGTCCCCATGGCCCACGAGGCGCTGGACGTGGCCGACCTGCTGCGCACCCGCGTCGCACTGCTGGTGCCGCTGGCGCGGGCGCGGCGCATCGAGTTGGCATTGAATGCCCCCGAGCGGCTGGACGCGCAGTTGGACCGCGAAGGCCTGTGCTCCCTCGTTGACAACCTCGTGGACAACGCCATCCGCTACGGCGTGCCCGGCGGCCACGTGGAAGTGACCCTGGGCACCCAGGACCTGATTGCAGAGGGTGCCATCGGCGTTGCACCGGAAGAACCGCTCGTTCTGCAGGTGCAGGACGATGGTCCTGGCATTGCACCCGAGCACCGTACACAGGTCTGGGAGCGCTTCTACCGCGTCCCCGGCACGAGCGAGGCAGGCACTGGCCTGGGCCTGGCCATCGTGCGCCGCGTAGCACAGCGCATGGGCGGCACCCTTGGGTTTACCGAAGGGCTGGCTGGGCGCGGCGTGGGCCTGCGCTGCGTACTGCCTCGGCATCCCGTGCAGGCAACACCAACCCTGGCGCCTCAATCCCCCGCATTGCGCCGCGCCACCCAATAGGTCGCCCCCTGCGCCCCATAGCGCTCCGCATGCGGCTCATTGCGGTACAGCGTGAAGGTATCGCCGGGCAGCAGGTGGCGCTCGGGGCCATCGCAGGTGAGCCACATCTCGCCCTGCACCACGATGGCGCTCACGCCGAAGTCGTGGCGGTGCTCGGGCACCACCTGGCCAGGCGCCCACTCGCGCACCAGCACCTCATCGAAGCCATCGGCCAGAGACCGGGCCTGGAACTGCTCGAAGCTCGCGTGAACGGGTGGGTTGGCGGGCGGGGTGGTCATCTGGCTCGTCTCCTGATGGGGGTGGTGGGACTGGCTGGGTGAACGGTTCAGAAGCGGGCTATGCCGGCGCTGACTGGCGGGGCCGCTTCGCGGCCGGCAGGGCAGCAACCGCCCTGGTGCCCTCGCCCGCCGCGATCAGCGCCTTCACCCGCGCCAGGTCGCGCGGCGTGGCCGGGGTGTAGACCACCATGCCCAGGTCGGGCCGGCCATCGACGGCAAAGGCCGAGTACTCCAGGTCAATGGGGCCGGCCACCGGATGCACCACGTGCTTGGGATGCTCGCCGTAGCTGCTCTGCACATCGTTGCCGCGCCACAGGGCGCGGAACTCGGGGTCGAGCGCGCACAGTTCGTCCACCATGGGCTGCACATGGGCGGCGGCGCCGGCGCGCGCCACGTCGGCGCGGAAGGCGCCGACGACGAAGCGCGAATCGCGTGCCCAGTTGGGCATCTTGCGGCGCAACTCCGTACTGCCGAAGACCACGCGCAGAATATTGCGCTGTCCGGCAGGCAGCGCGCCGTAGTTGGTCAGCACGCGGGTGGAGGCATGGTTCCAGGCGACCACGTCCCAGGTGGAGGTTTTAACATAGGCCGGGCTGGTTTCGAGCGAGTCGAGCACGCGCTGCAAGCGGGGCGTCACGCCCTCGGTGTCCTGAAAGCGCACTTCCGGCGGGCGGCCCAGGGCGAGCAGAAAGACATATTCGCACTCGGCCTCGGTGAGCATCAGCGCCCGCGCGATGCGCGCCAGCACATCGGCCGATGGTGCCCCTCCCCGCCCCTGCTCCAGCCAGGTGTACCAGGTGGCGCTGACGTGGGCGCGCTGCGCCACCTCTTCGCGGCGCAGGCCCGGCGTGCGCCGGCGCGCGAGCGGAAAGCCCAGCGCCGCGGCGTCCATGCGCGTGCGGCGGTCGCGCAGGTAGTCGCCCAGCGCGTTGTCCTTGGTGTCCGGCATCGAGAGGGGGTCCTTCCTGTTATCGCCTATACCCGTATAAGAACACTACTTTACCCGGATAAGCCGCGTGGTGACACTGCCGTCCTTTCCTCTCTTCTTTTGACCAGCAAGGACATCACCATGCGAGTATTCGTGACCGGCGCGACCGGTTTCGTCGGAACGGCCGTCGTCAACGAGCTGATCGATGCCGGCCACAGCGTGCTGGGCCTGGCCCGCTCGGACGAAGGCGCTGAGCGCCTGGCCGCCGTGGGCGCCGAGGTACACCGCGGCTCCCTCGACGACCTCCCCAGCCTGCGCCGCGGCGTCGCCCATGCCGACGGCGTGATCCACACGGCGTTCAACCACGACTTTTCCACCTATGCAGCCAACTGCGAGGCCGACCGGCAGGTCATCGCCACGCTGGGCGCAGAGCTCGCGGGCAGCGACCGGCCTTTGCTCGTGACCACCGGCATGACGCTGCTGGGCACAGGCGGCGTGGGCACCGAGGAGGATGCGCCCGTTCCCAGCAGCGCGGGCGTGCCGCGCAGCGCCTCGGAGGAGGCTGCCGCGGCCCTGGCGCAGCAGGGTGTGCATGCCTGCGTGGTGCGCCTGCCGCAGGTACACGACCCGTTCAAGCAGGGGCTCATCACCTACCTGATCGCGCTGGCGCGCGAAAAAGGCGTCGTGGCCTATCTGGACGAGGGCGCCAACCGCTGGCCCGCCGTGCATGTGCTCGATGCCGCCTGCCTGTACCGGCTGGTGCTGGAGCAAGGCGTGCGCGGTGCCCGCTACCACGCGGTGGGCGAGCAGGGCGTGGCCCTCAGGGCGATTGCCGAATCCATCGGCCGCGGCCTGAAGCTGCCCGTGGTCTCGGTGCCGGCCAGCGGCGCACAGCAGCATTTCGGGTGGCTGGCCCGCTTTGCCGGCATGCACAGCCCGGCCTCCAGCGCGCTCACGCAGCAGCGCCTGGGCTGGCGCCCGGTGGAGACCACGCTGATCGCGGACCTGGACCTGGCGCGGTTCTGAGCCGGGCGGGGCATCCGTGCGGCGGGATGCCAGCGCATTTCTGCAACCCTCCCTACAATGGCCCGACAGGAGGAGCCCCCCGCATGCCAGGAAGAACGCACCCGAACATCCCCATGGGCCGGCGCAGCGCGCTGATCACTTTGGCCGCAGCCGCCGCGCTGAGCGCATGCGGAGGCGGTGGTGGCGACGACACCCCACCACCGGCCCCGGCCGAAACGGTGGGGCAGGTCATCAATTCGTCGCTCCGATCCGAATCGGTCGGCTCCACCTATGCCATCCAGGTGTTCCTGCCACAGTCGTACGCCACGGGGACCAACGCGCTGCCGGTGATCTACGCGACCGAAGGCGATGCCCCGTATGGCGTGGCTTCGTTCAGCAACACGGCCATCTCGCGTTTCGACACCTTCAAGCAGGTGATGCAACGCCGAGGCACTCAGGCCATCCTGGTCGGCATCGGCGGTACGGCCCAGCGGGGCAACGACTTCCTGCTGCCTGGCGCTACCAGGTACCTGAATTTCATCACCAAGGAACTCGCCCCGACCATCGAGCGCCAGTACCGTGCGGATCCCAAGCGCCGGGCGCTGTCGGGCCTGTCGCATGGCGGTTATTTCGTTGTCGCGGCGCTGGTGCTGGAGGGCCAGGCCGGTGCGCCAAGCTTCTCGCACTACCTCTCGACCGAATCCAGCGTGGGTGCCCACGGGGACGTGGCGAGCTTCCTCGCATTCGAAAAGCAGCTCGATGGCAAACCCCTGCCCGCCACGCTGTTCCTAACGGGTGCGAGCGCCGGCAACACAGTGCTCATCGGCAATCCGCTGTATGCGCAGATGGCCGCACAAACCAATCCGGGGCTGACGCTGCTCCGGGCGGAATACAACACCACCCACGTCGGCGCCGACCTTCCGGCCTTCGAAGATGCGCTCCAGCGCTTCTTCCCCTGACCGCTGCATGGGCCCTGCCCCAGCGCTGCACATCGCATTCGCAGACAGTCCGCATGCATCGCTGATCGACCTGTTTTGCGAGCTCAATGCCTACTACGCCGATGCTGGCGTGGCCGCTGCCCCGCGCGAAGCCGTGCATGCGCATCTGCGCGACCACCTGCTCGCGCCCGGCTCGACTCTGCATCTGGTGGTGGCCGGCGATGCGGCGGGCAAGGCCCTGGGCTTTGCAGCCATCGTTTTCCTGCACTCGCTGGTGGACCCCAGCCCCGGGCACCGGCTGCAGTGCATGGTCAAGGAGTTGTTCGTCAGCGCGAGCGCCCGAGGCCAGGGCACAGGCCGCGCGCTGATGGCCTGGGTGGCCCGTTACGCGGCCAGCGCAGGCTGCGGCCGCATGGATTGGAATGTGAAGGAGTCCAACACCAGCGGCATCGCCTTCTACGACAGCCTGGGCGCGGTGCGCGTGGCCGATCGGCTGAGCTACCGGCTCACGCGCGAAGCCATGGACCAGTTGGCCTGCCCCTGAAAAGGTCGAATCAGGGCTTGGCGCCCGCCTGGCTGACCTGCCCGATCAGGCGGTGGTAAAAGCGGATCGCGTCCGCGTAGTTGGCAATCTCCAGGCGCTCGTTGGTGCCATGAAAGCGCTTGAGGTCCTCGGAGTTCGCGCGCACCGGCGAGAACTTGAAGATGTGGTCGCTGACGGCGCCGTAGTGCTGCGAGTCGGTGCCCGCCACCATCAGGCCCGGGGCCACCAGCACGTCGGGAAAGATCTCGCGGATGGTCTGGTTGAGCAGGCGGTACTGGGTGGAATCGGTGGGTGCGACCTTGGAGGCGTCCACCGCGCCGGGAAGCGGGCTCAGCTCGTATTGCGCCGTGGGCGCGCTGATCTTGCTGCGCATGTGCTCCATCACCTGCTCCTTGCTGTCGCCAGGCAGCAGGCGGAAGTTGACCGTGGCCTCGGCGCGGCCGGGCACCACGTTGTCGCGGTTGCCGGCGTTCACGATGGTCAGCGCCGTGGTGGTGCGCAGCATGGCGTTGGTACTCGAAGCCCCTTCGAGCTGCTTTTGCACCACGGGGCGGAACAGCCACAGGTTGGACAGCACCACACGGTTCACGCCGCCCATCTCGGGCGCCAGCGTATCGAACAGCTCGCCCGCCACGCCGCGGATGCCGCCGGGCATCTGCTCCTCGTCCAGGCGCTTGAGCGCGTCGCTCATCATGGCGATGGCGCTGCTGCCCTTGTGCGGCGGCATGGACGAATGGCCGGGCGTGCCCGACATCTTCATCACCACCGACATGTAGCCCTTCTCGGCCACGCCGATGACGGCGGCCGGCTTGGACAGCCCGGGCATCACGCCGTCCAGGATCAAGAGGCCTTCGTCGATCACGAAATCCAGGCGCACCTTGCGCTCCTGCAGCAGCGCGGCGATCTTGGCCGCGCCGCGCAGGCCTCCCACTTCCTCGTCAGCCCCGAAGGCCAGGTAGATGGTGCGCTGGGGCACAAAACCGCTGGCCAGCAGCATCTCCACCGCTTCGAGCTGGCTCATGAGGTTGCCCTTGTCGTCCCAGGAGCCGCGGCCCCAGACGAAGCCGCCCTGGATGGCACCCGAGTACGGGGGCTGCTCCCAGTCGCCCTCGGTGCCCGGGGCCACGGGCACCACGTCCTGGTGGGCCATCAGCATCACCGGGGCGGCATTGGCATCGCTGCCGGGCCAGGTGTAGAGCAGGCTCAAATCGCCCACCACCTCACGCTTGAGCTTGGCATGTACCAGCGGAAAGCGCTGCTGCAGCAAGGCGTGGAACTGCAGGAACTGGCCGGCGCTGAGGTTGGCATCGTCGCGCGAGGACTCGGTGCGCAGGCGCACTGCTTCGGCCAGGCGGCCGGCCACGGCGGCATCGTCCACCGGCAGTTTGGCAATCGGCGCCACCTCCAGCTGGCGCGAGCCTTTGCGCGCTGTGTTGACGCCCAGGGCCACAGCCAGCAGCAACACCAGGGCCAGCAGCCCCAGCAGGAATTTCTTGATCATGTCGGTCGCGTCTTTCTCTTCAGGTAGGGAGCATTGAAAGCCATCCTAAGTCGGTAACGAAATTTTCGTCCAATGCATAATTCAAGTCGTTTCGTTCGATTTTTCGCATGAGCACCACCATCGCCCAGTTGCGCCACTTCATTGCCCTGGCCGACAGCGGCAGCTTCACCCGCGCGGCCGACAGCACGCGGCGCTCGCAGGCCGCCTTCAGCCGCAGCATCGCCATGCTGGAGGCCCACCTGGGCGCTGCACTGGTCGAGCGCAGCGGCCAGCGCAATGCGCTCACGCCCATCGGCCGCACCGTGCTCGAACACGCGCGCCAGGTGGTGGCCCAGGCCGACGAGCTGCACCAGGTGGTGCGCCACCATGTCAGCGGCGAAGCGGGCTCCGTGCGCCTGGGGATGACTGCCACGCCCCATGCCCTGCTGGGCCGCCGCCTGCTGCACATGGCGGCCGGGCAAGCAGGCCACATGCGCCTGCAGCTGAGCGGCGGACCCCAGGCGCAACAGATACAGGCCCTGCGCGACCGCGCGCTGGATGCGCTGGTGATGGACCTGCGCTCCCTCCCCGGTGCCCACGCCGACCTGGAAGTGCACACACTGGCCGAGTTGCCCACCGGGGTTCTGGTGCGGCCCGGCCACCCCCTGGCGCAGCGGCACCCCGTGCGATTTGCCGACCTCACGGAATTTGCCGTGGCCTGCACCGGCATGAGCGCGGCCATGGGACGGCTGCTGGTGCAGCGCCTGGGCCTGCAGGCCCACCCCGACACATTGATCACCCTGGGCAGCGAATCGGTGGCCGACCTGCTGGACGTGGTCAGCCACACGGATGCCGTCTACCTGGGCATCGTGGCTCCGGCTGCCCCTTTGCTGGCACAGGGCCGATTGGTTGCGCTGGACATACCGACGCAAGGGCTGCAATCGCACATCGCCTGGGTGCAGCGCGTGGCGCGCGCGCCCAACCCGGTGCTGGACGGCATACGCGGGCAGGTGCAGGCCTGGCTGGGGGAGGCAGGTTCCATAGAGCAAGCGGCCGAACTGCCGGCATAATCGCCGCCCCATTCAGCCCGCCCCCTGCATCCATGGCCTATTCCTACACCTTCGCCCCACCCTCCCCCGAAGACCTGCAGGCGGGAACCCTTGGAAAGCACATGCGCGAATTCAACTACCGCACCGTGGGCGAATACCCGCAGGTGCAGCCGGTGCGGCTGGACGTGCGCGATCTCCACGGCCGGCTGGTGGCAGGCATCCGCTCCTATGTGTTCGTCTACTGGCTGCAGACCGATGTGCTGTGGGTGGCCGAGGACCAGCGCGGCCAGGGCCTGGGCGCACGCCTGCTGGGCATGGCCGAAGCCCAGGGCAAGGCACTGGGTGCAAAAAACGCCAAGCTCGAAACCTTCGAGTGGCAGGCACGGGCTTTTTACCTCAAGCAGGGCTACGCCGAGTACGCGCGCATCGACGACTATATCCAGGGCCAGTACCTGGCGCTGATGCGCAAGCCGCTGGCCTGAGCCAAAGCGCTATCCCAACAGGGAAGACCTGAACACCGGGTGCTCCACCGGCAGCACCCGCTGCGCCAGCGGCACGGCCAGGGCCATGCCCCGGTCGCTGTTGGTCAGCAGCACGAAGCCGTCGCCCGAGCCGGGCGAGACCATGGCGAAGTTGCGAAAGCCCGGGTTGTTGCCCCACTGCCAGAGCATGGGGCCGGCCGGCGTGCGCTCGATGCCCCAGCCGTAGCCCCATTCCAGCCCCAGCGCCTTGTCGGCCACCACGGGGGCGGACAAGGCCAGCGCCAGCAGCCGCTCATCGGCCACGAAAGCGGCCAACAGGCGCGCGAAGTCGCCCGCCGTGGTGTACAGCGATGCGGCGGCCACGGCCAGGTTCCAGCGCATGCCGCCGGCGCCGCCATGGGCATGCACGGCCCGGCCTTCATAGGTGGCTTTCCAGACCAGGCTGGAATCGCGCATGCCCAGCGGCGCAAAGACCTGCGCGTCCATCCACGGTGCGATGGGCACGCCGGTGACGGCCTCCATCACGGTCTGCAGCAGCACATAGCCTTCCCCCGAATAGCGCCAGCGCTGGCCGGGGTCAAAGCCCGGCACCAGCGCACCGCTGGTCCAGTTGGGCAGGCCCGAGGTGTGGTTGAGCAAGGCGGCCACCGGGATGCGGGCCAGCGTGCTGGCGGGCACGGTGTCGCTGGCGTCGCCCGAGGCGCGCCGCAGCACATGCTGGTAGTGCAGATAGCCTTGCGGCAGGTAGTGCGAGACGGGCGCTTGCAAGTCCAGCTGCCCGGCCAGCACCAGGCGCAGCGCGGCATAAGCGACGACGGGCTTGGTCAGCGAAGCGGCCTGGAACACCGCGTCGGGTGCCGCACCACAGGTTCCTGCCACCACGGTCTCCTGCACGCGGCCCGCCTGCAGCGTGGCATACGCCGCCGCGCACACGCCCAGGCTGGAAGCCACTTCGGCCACCGGCTGGTTTCGGTAGCGCATGAAGTCCGTGGCACACGATGCCAGCAGCGGCGATGCCGCAGCGCTGGCCAGGAGGAGCTGGCGGCGGGTGACGGACATCGGCGTCCGGCGTAGCTCAGGACTTGGATGTGGTGAGCGCAGGCGTGCCGCCCTCGCGCCTGGCGGCCCACAGCCACATCGCAATGCCGGCCACGACCATGGGCACGCACAGCCACTGGCCCATGCTCATGCCCAGCGAGAGGATGCCCAGGTGCGCATCGGGCTCGCGGAAATACTCGGCAATGAAGCGGAAGGCACCGTAGCCAATCAAAAAGGCGGCGGCCACCTGGCCCTCACGGCGCTCGCGCCGCGCGTACAGCCACAGCAGCACGAACAGCAGCAGCCCCTCCAGCAGGAACTGGTAGACCTGCGAGGGGTGGCGCGGCAGCATCGAGCCGCTTTGCGGGAACACCATGCCCCAGGGCAGGTCGGGGCTGGCAAAGCGGCCCCAGAGTTCGCCGTTGATGAAGTTGCCGACGCGGCCTGCCGCCAGGCCCGTGGGCACGCAGGGCGCCACGAAGTCGGCCACCTGCAGCCAGGGGCGCTTGCGCGAGTGGGCAAACCACAGCATGGAGACGATCACGCCCAGCAGCCCGCCATGGAAGGCCATGCCGCCCTGCCACACGTAGAAGATCTCCAGCGGGTGGCTCAGGTAATAGCCGGGCTTGTAGAACAGGCAGTAGCCCACCCGCCCGCCGATCACCACGCCCGCCACGCCCAGGAAGAGGATGTCCTCCACGTCCTTGCGCGTCCACGCGCCCGGCCCGGTGATGGAGGCGAACGGCTGGTGCCGCAGCCGCGCGATGCCCAGCAGCATGAACAGCCCGAAGGCCGCCAGGTAGGTCAGGCCATACCAGTGGATGGCCAGCGGGCCCACTTGCAGGGCGATGGGATCGATTTGGGGGTAGGTCAGCATTTGGGCGGTATTGTGCCCGGCCCGGTGCAAGCCCCCATGAAAGCCCTGATGCAGGGTGGGCCAGGGGGCTTCTCGCCGCTACCATGCGCACATGGACACCCCCCGCGACTTCAAGGCCGAGTTCAAGCAGTTGCTGCGCCACACCATCGCGCCGACGCTCAAGGCCGCAGGTTTCGAGGCAAAGGGGCAGCAAAGCTTTCGGCGGCCCTTGGGCGAGGTCTTCCAGTACCTGACCTGCGAGGGCAGCCGAAGCAACGGCGAGGATTCGTTCGGGTTCGCCGGCAACCTGTCGTTCCAGCGCCTGGCCCCGGCAACGCAGGCAGACTTCTGGTGCGACGACCCTGCCATGTGGATCGCGGGCGGGCGCATGGGCTACCTCACCCATGGCCTGGACCACTGGTACCGCCTGGAAATGCACAGCACGCAGGACCTTGCAGCGCTGGTCGCGCACGATCTCACGCAGATCGTGCTGCCACGCCTGGCGGCGGCAGCCACGGCCAGCGAAGCCCGCGCGCTGGTCGAGTACCGCGCCCCCATCCGGCGTTGACAAGGGGCACAGGGCAACCTCTCGGCCCTTCAATGAGAACGCGTCTGATGCCGGTACGCATGCAGAGCGCACAGTGGGGGACATTCCGCCCAAACGCCTTCGTCCGCGCGATACTCCCTTCCAGAATTCAAGGATAAAAACATGCAGGGAAACCCACAAGTCATCGACTACTTCAAGGATCTGCTGCGCGGCGAACTGGCCGCGCGCGACCAGTATTTCGCGCACTCGCGCATTTACGAAGACCAGGGCTTCATCGAGCTCTACACCCGCCTGGACCACGAGATGCAGGAAGAAACCCAGCACGCCGACGCGCTGCTGCGCCGCATCCTCTTCCTGGGTGGCCGCCCCGACATGCGGCCCAAGGAGTTCACGCCCGGCGAAACCGTGCCCGAGATGCTGCGCAAGGACCTGGCCACCGAGTACGAAGTGCGCGCCGCCCTGCAAAACGGCATGGCCCTGTGTGAAAGCGTGGGCGACTACGTGAGCCGCGACCTGCTGCTGGCCCAGCTGCGCGACACCGAGGAAGACCACGCCTACTGGCTGGAAAAGCAGATCGGCCTGATCGACAAGATTGGTCTGCAGAACTACCTGCAGTCGCAAACCTCCACCTGAGCGAGCCCCCACGGAACTCGCGCGCCCGGCGCCGGGTGCAGGCAAGGAGGACGCCCGTACATCCGGTCCCACCGGCCAGTTCTGGCGTCCACTCAATGCAGGCGCGGGCCCTCTTCGTCGTAGTAGTGCCGCGCCTCGTCCCACTCAGGCGCTGGTGGCGCAAAAAGCAGATCCCGGTCACCGGTATCCTGAAGTCCAGGGGCGTCTGCCGGCTCCAGCATCCCCGCCATTTCCTGGGCAAAACTGCGCAGCGCAATGAACTCGCAGGAGATGCGTTGAAAGATGACCTCACTGACGCGGTAGGACCCCGGCCCAGAGTCCTCGGGGTCGTTGGAAATCTGCAGCGCCGTCACCCCGTCCATCAAGGCAATGGCATGCACCCCGAGCGATGCGAAGTGGGACACCAGTACCTTCAAGTCGATGCAGACAAAGAGCTGAAAGGCCCCCTGCATGAACAGCACGGCATTTTCAGCAGTCATTGACAGGGTGAACGGCTGCATCGGCACCCAGGCCATTTCGGGCGCCACCTGTATCGACATCAGCGACTTCGATACCATGCCCTTGAGCGCACGCAGGCAACCCGGGTTGCCCTGGTAGTGGTCCGTGCGGATTGCCACGTAGCGCAGGCCCTCTTCCGGAAAGACCTGCGCGATACCCGATTGCATGGCCTGCTGCACACAGGTATTCAGGTGCTCTGCATGGGCTGTCGCGTGGTGGATTTCCGGCGGCGGCGTATTGCGTGCGCCGTGAAATTCCGCCGGACCAGCGCCTGCCAGAAGCTGCATGGTGCGCCGCAGTTCCTCGTCCAGGAGCTTTTCTGGGCGACCGCGTTGCACGAACGATTTCAGCTCCACGGGCTGCGGTTCACTGCCCGCCAGAACACAGATATCGCCTTGCCCCACCATGTTCGTCACATCGGCCAGGACAACGGGGATGCCCATGCCGGTGCCCAGCCTCAGGGCCCGGTACCGCCTGCGAAACGTTTCCTGCCGGGAGATGAGTCCCGCGCGTTCCTTGCCCTGGGTTCGCTGCGCAAAGTAGAAGTACCGGTGGCGTTGGGGCGGATGGTAGGTCGCCGCAATGCCATCGCCAAAGCAGCGGTACAGAAAGCGCAGATGTTCCAGCGCGTCACAGCGGTCCTGGATTTTCAGGACCAGCTCTTTCGTCTCGCGCGCCTTCTCTCCGATCAGCCGCTCTCTCACCAGGCGCTGCTTGAGGCGGAGCCTGGCGTCCTGCAGGCGGCTGTGGCTCAGCTCCGATCTGGCGATGCGGCGGATGAGCAGTTTCTGGAGTTCGAGGACCAGGCCCACCCGCCCCGGGTCACCCTGGATGGTGCCCAGCAGTTGCGCGGCTTTCAGGAAGCACGCCATCTCTCGGGGAAACCGCAAGGGAAAAGGCATTCACAGTCTCCTCAAGGCGTGCAATGGACCAGCTCAGGCCGGGGTGCGGGCCCCGCTTGCCGGCCCCATCTGTGGGCAGGATAGCGCCTGTGTGGCAGCGATGACCAGCAAATTATGGATTTTTGACAATCCACCGTGGGCAGCGGCAATCGGCGCCTGCGGTGCCGCGCCTGTGCAAAATCGCGTCCCGCGGCGTGTGGCCAGATCTGTGGGCCCATTGTCCTTGCAGCCACCCGCATGAAGGGCGACACTCGCGGCATGCCCTACCCCACCCGCACCATTGCCTGCCTGGTCTATCCCGGCGTGATGAGCCTGGACGTGATCGGCCCCATGCAGGTCTTCGGCTCGGCCAACGCCGAGCGCAGCGGCCATGGCCTGCCGCCGGCGTATGCGCTGCACCTGCTGGCCGAGGTGCCGGGGCCCGTCACCACCTCGGCCGGCTTTGCGCTGGTGGCCGATGGCAGCTGGGCCGATACCGACCCTGCGGGCCTGGACACCGTGCTGGTGGCAGGCGGCGATGGCGTGGCCGACCAGTTGGGCCACACCGCCATGCAGCAGTGGCTGCGCCGTGCCGCGCCCCAGGTGCGCCGCCTGGGCTCGGTCTGCTCGGGCGCCCTGCTGCTGGCCCAGGCCGGCCTGCTCGACGGCCTGCGCGCCACCACCCACTGGTGCCGCATGGACAGCATGCGCCAGGACTACCCCGCCGTGCAGGTAGACGAGGACTGCCTGCACACCTACGATGCGGCCCACCCCGTGTACGGCCATGTCTTCACCTCGGCCGGCGTCACGGCCGGCATCGACCTGGCCCTGGCGCTGGTGGAGGCGGACCTCGGCCGGCCCATGGCCCTGGCCGTGGCGCGGCGGCTGGTGATGTTCATGCGCCGCCCGGGCGGGCAGGCGCAGTTCAGCGCCCTGCTGGCACCCGAGACCCGGCATGCGCCCCGGCTGGCGGCCCTGCTTGAATGGATTCCCTCGCAACTGGGCGGCGACCTGTCGCTCGATGCCCTGGCCGGGCAGGCCTGCATGCCGCCGCGCACGCTCACCCGCGTGTTCCAGCGCGAGCTGGGCACCACGCCGGGCCGCTACGTGGAGCGCGTGCGGGTGGAGGCCGCCTCCACCCTGCTCGCGCAGGCCCAGGCATCGGTTTCCACCGTGGCCCGGCTGTGCGGCTTCGAGCACCCCGAGAACCTGCGCCGCAGTTTTCACAAGCACCGCGCCGTGAGCCCGCAGGCGTATGCGCAGCGCTTTGGTGCCGGCGCACTTCTGGACTGACCACTTTTCCTCCGCGCCAGATACGGCGCACCACCGAAAGCCCCGCCCATGCTGCTTCTGCGCAATGCCTCCGTTCGCCTGCTGTTCGCTGGCCAGGCCCTGTACTGGGGCTGCTCCATCATCGGCATCACGCTGACCTCCATCGTCGGCGCGCGGCTGGCGCCCTGGCCGGCGCTGGCCACCTTGCCGCTGGCACTGCTGGTGCTAGGCAACCTGCTGTCGGTGCAGCCGCTGTCGCTGTTCATGCAGCGCCACGGCCGGCGTGCGGGGCTGCAGGCCGGCGCGCTGTGCGGTGTGGCGGGCGGCCTCATCAGCATGGCGGGGGTGCAGTGGGGCAGCTTTGCCGTCTTCTGCGCGGGCACGCTGGCCATCGGCGCCTACCAGGCATCCTCGGGCTACTACACCTATGCCGCCCTGGAGGCGGTGGGCGCGCAGCAGAAAGGCCGCGCCGCCGCCTGCGTGGTAGCCGGCGGCCTGTGCGCGGCCGTGTTCGCGCCACCGCTGGCGCTGTGGTCGCGCAACCTGCTGGCCACACCGCTCGCGGGGGCCTATCTCGCCATTGCGGCATTGGCCGCGCTGGGCTGGGTGGTGATGGCGCGGTTGCGCGAGGGCGTGGCGCCCAGGCCGGCCGCAGGCGGCATGGCGGCCATGCGCGGGCTGCTGGCCCGCCCCGGCCTGCGCGCGGCAGTGGTGATGACGGCCATCGGCCATGGCCTGATGATCCTGGTGATGAACGCCACGCCGCTGGCGATGGAGGTCTGCGGCTTCTCGGCCGCATCCGCCGCGCAGGTCATCCAATGGCATGTGATCGGCATGTTCGCGCCTGCGCTGTTTTCAGGGGCGCTGGTGGACCGCTTCGGCAGCCGGCGCGTGGCCACCGCAGGCGCGCTGTGCCTGGCGGCCAGCGCGGTGGTGGCACTGTCGGGCCTGTCGTTCACCGAGTTCCTGGCCAGCTCCTTCCTGCTGGGCACGGGCTGGAATCTGATGGTGATATCGGGCACCACGCTGCTGTCCGAAAGCCATGCCGCCGACGAGCGCGGCCAGGCGCAGGCACTGATGCAGTTGGCCAACGGCATCGTGGCGGCGATGATGTCCTTTGCCTCGGGCGCATTGTTGACTGGCGTGGGCTGGACAGCCATCAACGCCGTGGCGCTGCCGCTGCTGGCCATTGCGGCGGGGCTGCTGTTCGTGCGCGGGCGCGCAGCGCAGGTCGCGGCAGGCTAAGCGGTCTTCGAGCGCTCGCGCACGAAGTCGACAAACCGCGCCAGCGCCGGGTTGTTCAGCCCGGCGGGCCAGACCAGGCTGGTCTCGCACACGGGCAGCAGCGACTCGGCAGGCGCTTTCGCCGCCTTGGTCCGCGCCTTGCGCGGAGCAGGCCCGAAAGCATCCGCAGCGCGGTACACCACCCCCTCGCGGCGAAACTGGGTCACGCTCTCGGGCACCCAGGCCACGCCCAGCCCGCCCCACACCAGGTTGACGATGGTCTGCATCTGGATCGCTTCCTGTGCCACCACGGGCACGCGGCCGGCCGCGTGGTACAGCGCGAAGATCGCATCGTGCAGCGAAGGCACGATGCGGCGCGGAAAGATCACCAGCGGCTCGGCCAGCACCTGCGCCAGGTCCAGGCGCGGCACACCGGCCAGCGGGTGGCTTGCGGGCAGCGCCAGCACCAGGGGTTCTTCGGCCACCGCCAGGCGCGCCAGCTCCGGCGGGGCCGCGCCGGGCGAATGCAGCACCAGCCCGCCATCGAGCTCGCCGCGCGCGAACAGCGCGCGCTGCACGTCGCCCGTGGCTTCCACCAGCTCCAGCGCCACCTGCGGGCACAGCACGCGAAAATCGCGCACCCACTCGGGCAGCCGCTCGAAGCCGATGGTGGAGACAAAGGCCAGCCGCACCCGCCCCACCTCGCCCGCGGCGGCGGCCCGCGCCCGCACAGGCAGTGCCTGCGCGCGCTCCAGAAAGTCGCGCACGTCGGGCAGCAGGGCCTCGCCCGCCGGGGTCAGCGCCACACGCCGGCGCGTGCGGTCGAACAGCATCACGCCCAGCGAGCGCTCCATCTGCGCAATCGCCTGGGTCAGCGGCGGCTGCGTCATGTGCAGGCGGATCGCGGCGCGGCCAAAGTGCAGTTCTTCGGCCACAGCGACGAACTGGCGCCAGGCGCGCACGTCGATGAATGTCTCTTTCATATGTTTTATATATTAATGGAGCAGACGAAAGGGATTGGAAACGCAGCGCCAAACCTCGCATACTTGCAAGCCGAAAGCATGGGACACGTGGAACGCTGCGCTGTCCTCCCCTACAACAACGACTCCCCCACCAGGAAAACCGCCATGGCAGACAGCAAGACCATCCCGATCCAGCCCATCAACCACCGCAGCGCCAACATCACGCAAGGCAAGTCGCGTGCGCCCAACCGCTCCATGTACTACGCCATGGGCTACGAGGAAGGCGACTTCGTCAAGCCCATGGTCGGCGTGGCCAACGGCCACAGCACCATCACCCCCTGCAACAGCGGCCTGCAGAAGCTGGCCGACGCGGCCATCGCCGGCATCGAGGAAGCGGGCGGCAACGCCCAGGTGTTCGGCACGCCCACCATCTCGGACGGCATGGCCATGGGCACCGAAGGCATGAAGTACAGCCTGGTCAGCCGCGAAGTCATCAGCGACTGCATCGAGACCTGCGTCGGCGGCCAGTGGATGGACGGCGTGCTGGTGGTCGGCGGCTGCGACAAGAACATGCCTGGCGGCCTGATGGGCATGCTGCGCGCCAACGTGCCCGCCATCTATGTCTACGGCGGCACCATCCTGCCGGGCCGCTACCAGGACAAGGACCTGAACATCGTGAGCGTGTTCGAGGCCGTGGGCGAGAACGCCGCCGGCAAGCTCAGCGACTTCGACCTCAAGGAGATCGAAAAGCGCGCCATCCCCGGCACCGGCTCGTGCGGCGGCATGTACACCGCCAACACCATGTCCAGCGCCTTCGAGGCCCTGGGCATCAGCCTGCCCTACTCGTCCACCATGGCCAACCCGCACGACGAGAAGATGAACTCGGCCAAGGAATCGGCCAAGGTGCTGATCGAAGCCATCAAGATGGACTTGAAACCCCGCGACATCGTGACCAAGAAGGCCATCGAGAACGCCGTGGCCGTGATCATGGCCACCGGCGGCTCCACCAACGCCGTGCTGCACTTCCTGGCCATCGCCCACACGGCGGGCGTGGAGTGGAGCATCGACGACTTCGAGCGCATCCGCAAGCAGACCCCCGTGCTGTGCGATTTGAAGCCCAGCGGCAAGTACCTGGCCGTGGACCTGCACCGCGCAGGCGGCATCCCGCAAGTGATGAAGGTGCTGCTCAACGCTGGCCTGCTGCACGGCGACTGCATCACCATCAGCGGCAAGACCATTGCCGAAGTGCTCAAGGACGTGCCCGATGTGCCCCGTGCCGGCCAGGACGTGATCCGCGGCATCGACAAGCCCATGTACGCCCAGGGCCACCTGGCCATCCTGAAGGGCAACCTCAGCCCCGAAGGCGCCGTGGCCAAGATCACGGGCCTCAAGAACCCCGTCATCACCGGCCCGGCCCGCGTGTTCGACGACGAGCAATCGGCCCTGGAAGCCATCCTGGCTGGCAAGATCAAGGCCGGCGACGTGATGGTGCTGCGCTACCTGGGCCCCAAGGGCGGCCCCGGCATGCCCGAAATGCTGGCCCCCACCGGCGCACTCATCGGTGCCGGCCTGGGTGAAAGCGTGGGCCTCATCACCGACGGCCGCTTCTCCGGCGGCACCTGGGGCATGGTGGTCGGCCACGTGGCGCCCGAGGCCGCCGCTGGCGGCACGATTGCCTTTGTCAACGAAGGCGACAGCATCACCATCGACGCGCGCCAGTTGCTGCTGGAGCTGAACGTGAGCGAAGAAGAAATCGCCAAGCGCCGCGCCGCCTGGACGGCCCCCGCCCCGCGCTACACCCGCGGCGTGCAGGCCAAGTTCGCTTTCAACGCATCGAGCGCGAGCAAGGGCGCGGTGCTGGACGCGTACTGACACCTCGGTGGCACCAGGCAGGCGGAACCCGACGCCTGCCCAAGCTCACGCACAACGCCCGCAGCCTTCTCAGGCTGCGGGCGTTTTTTCTTGCGCAGTGGCCCAGGGCAGCACCGTGGCTCAGGGCGCCGCAGGCGGCGCAGGCCGGTCGCTGAACTCCTTGAGGTTCTTCCTGAGCTCGGCGCTCATCGGCACATTGAGCGCCACGTTGCGTGGCGGGATGGGCTGCAGGAACCACTTGTCGTAGAGCTTCTCGAACTCGCCGCTCTTCATGAGCGAGACCAGGGCGGCATCGACTTCCTTCTTGAATTCGGGGTCGTTCTTGCGCAGCATGATGGCGTAGGGCTCGACCTGCAGCGCCTCGCCCACCACGGCCCATTCGGCCGGGTTCTTGGCGTTGGCCACCAGGCCGTACAGCAGGATGTCGTCCATGGCATAGGCGTCGGCCCGGCCGCCTTCGGCCAGCAGCGCGCCATCGGCATGGTCCTTGGCCAGCAGCATCTCGGTCTCCTGGTTGTTGTCCTTGAGGTACTTGCGCAGCACCTGTACGTTGGTGGTGCCGCTGGTGGTGGCCAGCTTCTTGCCCTTGAGGTCGGTCAGCGCGGTGATGCCCGAGGTCTTCTTCACCATCATGCGGGTGCCGGTGTAGAAGTAGTTCACCGCAAACTCGACCTGCTCGCGCCGCGCCACGTTGTTGGTGGTGGAGCCGCATTCCAGGTCCACCGTGCCGTTCATTACCAGCGGAATCCGGTTCTGCGAGCTGACGGGCTGGCGCTCGATCTTCAGGTCGGGTCGCTTGATCTTCGCCTTGAGGATCTCCACGATGCGGTCGCAGATCTCGATGCTGAAGCCAATGGGCTTGGCATCGCTCAGGTAGCTGAACGGCACGGAGGAATCACGGTAGCTCAGGTGGATGACCCCGGACTGCGCCATCTTGGCCAGCGTGGGCTGCGGCTGGGCGAAGGAGGACGAAATGGCGGCCAGCGACAGGGCGGCGCCAAGGGCGGTGCGGGTCCAGCGGTTCATGGGTGCTCTCCGGAAATGTGGTGAGGGGGTCTGCGAACACTCGCAATGTACGGGCCCGGCCGCCTGGCAGCGAGTAGCAATTTCGCCATGGTGTATGCCCTGGCGGCATACCCTGACGGCATACGTTGGCACGCCCCTTCGTGGTGCAGCAGCCCCGTCATGGGGAGCGTATGCCTTCCGGGCATGGGCCATCGGCATTCCGGCAATCGACGGCGCCACCGGCCACGCCGATGATGCGGGCTCTTTCTGTACCAAGGAGCAGGCGTTGTTGCGTATTGCAGTGATCGGTGGCGGCATCGTCGGCTTGGCCACCGCGCGGGCCCTCGTGGGCAAGGGCCACGAGGTGGTGCTGCTGGACCAGGGCCCCGGCCCGGCCAGCGGCGCAAGTGCCCAGAATGGCGCCCAGCTGAGCTATGCCTACGTGGCGCCGCTGGCGTCCCCCGCCATCTTCGCGCAGTTGCCGTCGCTGCTGCTGTCGCCGTCGTCGCCGCTGCGCCTGCGCCCGGGGCTGGACCCGGCTGCTTGGCGCTGGTGCCTGCAGTTCGTGGCGGCCTGCACCCAGGCCCGCGCCGACGCCACCACGCGCCAGCTGCTGCGCCTGGCTGGCGACAGCCACAGCGCCTTCCAGCGCTGGCGCGCGAACGTCCCGGC
The DNA here is from genome assembly GCF_979253235.1 of Acidovorax sp. AC410. Classification (NCBI taxonomy): domain Bacteria; kingdom Pseudomonadati; phylum Pseudomonadota; class Betaproteobacteria; order Burkholderiales; family Comamonadaceae; genus Acidovorax; species Acidovorax sp. AC410. Next base: position 4,216,688 of record NZ_CEEDCG010000001.1, on the reverse strand, counting down.
GGCGCGCATCGAGCACACCACGCAGGGCAAGCTGGTGCTGTACCGCAGTGCCGCGGGCCTGGAGGCCGCAGGCCGCCAGGTGCAGCTGCAGCAGGCCATGCACGGGCCCCTGCAGCAGGTGCTGACGGGCGCGGAATGCTGCGTGCGCGAGCCCGCACTGGACCCCGCTGCGCCGCTGGCGGGCGGCATCTGGACCCCCAGCGAAGAGGTGGCCGACTGCGCCAAGGTCTGCGCCGCGCTGGCCGATGAACTGGCCAGCGGGCCGCGCTTCACCGCGCTGTGGAGCCACCGCTTCCTCGCCTGGGACCGCCACCAGGGCAACGAGCCCAAGGGCCTGCTTGCCGAGCACGGTGGCACGCGGCAGCACATCGCCTTCGATGCCTGCGTGGTGGCTGCCGGGGCACAAACCCCCGGGCTGCTGCACCCGCTGGGCTTGGGTGGCAGCGTGTCCATCCAGCCGCTCAAGGGCTACAGCATCGACGTGGCTGCCGAGCACATCGCGCGCATGCCGGCCACCAGCCTCACGGACACGGCGACCAAGACCGTGTTCGCGCCGCTGGGCTCGGGCCCCACGCGGCGGCTGCGCGTGGCCGGCTTTGCCGAGCTGGTGGGCCAGGACACACGCATCGACCACGGCCGCATCGCCCTGCTGGTGGACAGCGTGCGCCAGTTGTTCGGCCTGCGCGGCACGCCGGGCGACATGCGCCCCTGGGCCGGCCTGCGCCCCGCCACGCCCACCGGGCTGCCGTGCATCGGCCGCGCCGGTGGCGTGCGCAACCTGTTCGTCAACTCCGGCCAGGGCGCCCTGGGTTTCACGCTGGCCTTCGGTTCTGCCGAGTGGCTGGCCGCCGATATCGAGGGCACTGCACAGGCCTGGCAGGCGCAACACATGCACGCGTAACGCGGCCGGCGGTGGCGGCTGCACGCATCGCACGGCGGTACCCGGCCCGTGCGCGCCTGTTAACCTTGCCCCATGTTCCGCATCCGCCACATCGAGATCTTCTATGCCGTGATGCGCGCCGGCACCGTCAAGGGTGCGGCCGACACCTTGCACATCACCCAGCCCGCGGCCTCGCGCCTGCTGCAGCAGGCCGAGCAGAGCATCGGCGTCACGCTGTTCCAGCGCGTGCGCGGCCGGCTCACGCCCACGGTAGAGGCCCAGCGCCTGTTCCCCGATGTGGAGCAGCTCTTCGGCCAGCTCGATGCCGTGCGCCGCAGCGCGGCCAACCTCGGTGCCGGCTCCGACACGGTGCTGCGCCTGCTGTGCGTGCCGGGGCTGTCGATGGAAGTGCTGCCCCAGGCGCTGGGCCGCTGGAACCGCGCGCACCCGCACGTGCGCCTGACCTTCCGCACCCTGCACTCGCGCCAGATCGCCGACGCCATCGTGCGCCGCGAAGCCGACCTGGGCTTTGCCCTGGAACCCTCGAACCACCCGGCCGTGGTGGACCTGCCCATCGGCCACGGCCGCGTGGTCTGTGTGGGCCTGGACCTGCCGCCCGGCGACGGCCCCGTCCCCCTGCAGGCCCTGGCCGACCACCCGCTGATCGACCTGGACCCTTCGGACCCCATCGGCCGCCAGCTGCACATGGCCTACGACGCCCATGGCGTGGCACCCGCCGCGCGCATCACCACCGCCAGTTACCACGCCGCCATCGAAATGGCCGCGCAGGGCCTGGGATGGGCCCTGGTGGACAGCTGGTCGGCCTGGTACGCCCGGCGCCACCCCGGCCTGCAGGTGCGGCCCCTGGCACCGGAGGTGGGCACGGTGGCCTGTGCGCTGCGCTCGCGGGACCTGCCCTGGAGCGCAGCGGCCGGTGCGCTCGTGGAGGAGATGGGGCGGGCGTTGGGGTGACCCCCTGCATGCCGCAGGCATGAAAAAGCCCGTCACCCTGGGGGACGGGCTTTTTCACCATGCGAGGGACCACCGCCCGGGTCGCCAGAGTGTGGCCCGAACCAAGCGACCCACAGGCCCGAGGGGCCTCAGCGCGGCTTGCGCGGCGCCATGCCCATGGCCTCCTTGTTCTTGTTGATGCGATCCTGCTTGCGCTGTTCCATCTTTTCCATGGCCTTGCGTTTGGTGTAACCCGTTTTATCAGCCCACGCCCACCAGACGATGGTGAGGCCATAGACGCCCAGGATCCACATCCAGTCCATATTGGCCACGGGGCCGATTTCAAGGTATTTGAGCGCCGACAAAATGACGGCAATGACGAGCAGGTACATGGCAATCTCCAATCAATACGGGTGCGCAGGGGCTTGGCAGCCTAGGGGCCCTAGGAGCCTGTCGGACTTGGAAATCGTCGGCTGCAAATCGGCCGCAGCGGTCCATTTTTCACCGTCTTTTTGCCCCATAGCCTGGCTATGGGGCTGAAAATCCGGCAAAAACTGTCCTCGCTGGGGCCGATTTTCGCTTTCGACGCTCCAAGTCCGACAGGCGCCTAGGTCAACCCAAGTCACTACAATTCCGTTAAAAGAACTGTAACCCAACCCACAGGAAAATCCCCACCATGAAGCGCACTCTGATCACATTGGCCCTTTCGCTGTCGGTGGCGGGCCCCGCCATGGCCGACATGGCGCTGGCCACGGCCAAGAGCTGCATGGCCTGCCACGCCATGGACAAGAAGGTGGTGGGCCCCTCCTACAAGGAAGTGGCGGCCAAGTACGCGGGCCAGAAGGATGCCGTGGACAAGCTGGCCGGCAAGATCATGAAGGGCGGTGGGGGTGTATGGGGCCCCGTGCCCATGCCCGCCAATGCGCAGGTCAACGAAGCCGACGCCAAGAAGCTGGCCGCCTGGGTGCTCACGGTGAAGTAACACTTCGCACGGCACACAGACAACAGCCGCGCCACTGTGCCAGTGGGGCGGCTGTTGTGCTTTGGGGGCCAGGAGCTGGCCAGTCCGTCTTACACGAGGTTCATGTCGGCCCCGCGCACGCGCATTTGCTGCTCCAGTTGTCCCACATAGGCGGCGGTGGTGTTGTCGGATTCCTGGGCACGGGCGGCCAGGCGGGTTTCGAGGTGGTCCAGCCGTGCCAACAGGGCCGTATGCGTTTGCTGCTGCTGGGTTTCCAGGAAGGCGCGCAGCTCGGTGAAGCGCGAGGCCTCGGCCTTGTCGGCCAGCTCGCGCTGGGCCTGCAGTTCCTTGGTGTGGCGGCGCGTCTCCAGCAGCACCGAGCCCTGCAGCGAGAGCACATAGGCCACGCCGACGATGGCCAGCAAGGCCGTGAGGCCCAGCATGAGCAGGCCCAGCGGCGCCTCCAGTGCGGTCACGCCCAGGGACACGGGCACGGGGGCAGACAGCGCTGCCCAGTTGAGGGCCGCCAGCACGGCAATGGCCAGCATGGTCAGCAGCAGCACGATGGATCGTAATTGCATGGGAAAAGCTCCGTTCGTTCGTTGCACGCACCGCTCGCCGACCCTCATGGCCGGCGGCGTGTTGAACGGGTTGTAACCCATGCGGGGCTGCAAACACAGACCTTGCAGCGGTTTGCCGAAGCTGTCCTACAGGGGCGGCTGCCTGGCCGCTGCGCAGCGGCCGGTGGCCGGCATAAAAAAGTTGCGAAGCGTCCCGAAACGAAAAAGAGAGGGAGGGAGGAAAAGCGCTCCGGAAGGGACAGTCGGAACCTCGGGGGGACCGAAAGGCTTCGCAACATCAAAACGGTGCCTTGATCAAGCGCGATGGACGATCGACGAAGATTCTGTGGCCACATCACATCGCCTGCAGCGATGAGTGGCCCCAAACCCGGCAAGCGCTGCGCGCTGGCGCCGTTGCACGGCGCCTTCTGGATCAGTTGGTCTGGGCCAACTGATCCAGGATTGCCGGGTTCTCCAAAGTAGAAGTGTCCTGCGTGATCGCCTCGCCCTTGGCGATGCTGCGCAACAGCCGGCGCATGATCTTGCCGCTGCGCGTCTTGGGCAGGTTGTCGCCGAAGCGGATGTCCTTGGGCTTGGCGATGGGGCCGATTTCCTTGGCGACCCAGGCGCGCAGCTCGTTGGCGATCTGCTTGGCCTCTTCGCCGGTGGGGCGCGAGCGCTTGAGCACGACGAAGGCGCAGATGGCCTCTCCGGTCACGTCGTCGGGGCGGCCCACCACGGCGGCTTCGGCCACCAGATCGGTCTTGGAGACCAGGGCCGATTCGATTTCCATCGTGCCCATGCGGTGGCCCGAGACGTTGAGCACGTCGTCGATGCGGCCGGTGATGCGGAAGTACGCCCGGTCGCTGCTGCGCACGGCACCGTCGCCGGCCAGGTAGTAGCCCTTGAGCTCTTCGGGGAAGTAGGCCTTCTTGAAGCGCTCGGGGTCGTTCCAGATGGTGCGGATCATGCTGGGCCAGGGGCGCTTGATGACCAGGATGCCGCCCGTGCCGTTGGCGATGTCGTTGCCCACCTCATCGACGATGGCGGCGGTGATGCCGGGCAGCGGCAGCGTGCAGCTGCCGGGCACCAGCGGCGTGGCGCCGGGCAGCGGGGTGATGACGTGGCCACCGGTCTCGGTCTGCCAGAAGGTGTCCACGATGGGGCAGCGCTCGCCGCCCACGTTCTTGTGGTACCACATCCAGGCTTCGGGGTTGATGGGCTCGCCCACGCTGCCCAGGATACGCAGGCTCGACAGGTCCGAGCGCGCGGGGTGCACGGCGGCATCGCCCTCGGCGGCCTTGATGAGCGAGCGGATGGCCGTGGGGGCCGTGTAGAAGATGGTGCATTGGTGCTTTTCGATCATCTGCCAGAAGCGCCCGGCGTTGGGGAAGGTGGGGATGCCTTCGAAGATGATCTGCGTGGCGCCGGCCGCCAGCGGACCGTAGGCCACGTAGGTGTGGCCGGTGATCCAGCCGATGTCGGCCGTGCACCAGAAGATGTCGTCAGGCCGCAGATCGAAAGTCCAGTCCATCGTGAGCTTGGCCCACAGCAGGTAGCCGCCGGTGCTGTGCTGCACGCCCTTGGGCTTGCCAGTGGAGCCGCTGGTGTACAGGATGAACAGCGGGTGCTCTGCGCCCACGGCCACGGGCGGGCAGTCGGTGCTCTGGCCTTCGAGGGCTTCGGTGAAGGTCTTGTCGCGCCCGGCCACCATGTTGCATGCGGTGGGCGTGCGCTGGTAGACGAAGACGTTGCGGATGGTGTCGCAGCCGCCGGCGGCCAGGGCCTCGTCGATGATGGCCTTGAGCGGCAACTCCTTGCCGCCGCGCATCTGGTAGTTGGCGGTAATCACGGCCACGGCACCGGCGTCGATGATGCGCTCCTGCACCGCCTTGGCGCTGAAGCCGCCGAACACCACGCTGTGCGTGGCGCCGATGCGCGCGCAGGCCTGCATGGCGATCACGCCCTCCACCGTCATGGGCATGTAGATCAGCACGCGGTCGCCCTTGCTGACGCCATGGGCCTTGAGCGCATTGGCGAACTGGCCCACGCGGGCCAGCAATTCCTTGTAGGTCACGCGGGTCACGGTGCCATCGTCGGCCTCGAAGATGATCGCGTCCTTGTTCTCGGTGGGCGTGCCGATGTGGCGGTCCAGGCAGTTGGCGCTGGCGTTGAGCTCGCCGTCATCGAACCATTGGAAGAAGGGGGCGTTGGATTCGTCCAGCGTGCGCGTGAAGGGTTTGGTCCACTGCACGTTCTCGCGCGCCAGGCGCGCCCAGAAGCCTTCGAAGTCCTGCTCGGCCTCGGCGCACAGGGCGTCGTAGCCGGCCATGCCCGAGACGCGGGCGGCTTTGACGATGGCCTCCGAGGGCGGGAACACGCGGTTTTCAACCAGCACGGACTCGATTGCCGATGTAGAGGTGGATGCTGCACTCATCTTGTTGTCTCCTGGGTCTGATGGAATTGGTTTGGCCGGTACTGTCCTGCGCGGCACTTACAAGCCACTGACTGGCACGAAGCTTACAGGTCCTGTCACAGGCCACTTCGGGAGACACCCTAAAATCGCGCGTCTCCCCTACCCCACCCCCTTTATGTCCGCTCCCAAGCCTCCCCTCAAGCCCACGCCCATGCGCCCTCTGTCTTCGCTGATCTTTGCCAGCCGCTGGCTGCAACTGCCCCTGTACCTGGGCCTGATCCTGGCGCAGGCGGTGTATGTGTTCCATTTCTGGGTGGAGCTGGTGCACCTGATCGAAGCCGCTTTCGGCAACACGGCGGCGCTCAAATCGCTGGTGTCCAGCATCGGCTACAAGAGCGACGTGGACGTGACGGCGCTCAACGAGACCATCATCATGCTGGTGGTGCTGGCGCTGATCGACGTGGTGATGATCTCCAACCTGCTGATCATGGTGATCGTGGGCGGCTATGAGACCTTCGTCTCGCGTCTGCACCTCGAAGACCACCCCGACCAACCCGAATGGCTGAGCCACGTGAACGCCTCGGTGCTCAAGGTCAAGCTGGCCACGGCCATCATCGGCATCAGTTCCATCCACCTGCTCAAAACCTTCATCAACGCCGCCAACTACGACGAGAAGGTGCTGATGTGGCAAACCATCATCCATGTGGTGTTCCTGCTGAGCGCGCTGGCCATTGCGGCGACGGACCGCCTGATGGCGCACAGCACACCGCCTGCACGGCACTGAGCGGCCCCGGCCCACGAAGCCCCGCAAGGACCTGCCCGCCAGGTCCGGCGGGGCTTTGTTCATGGGCAGCGCGCGCACTGCGCACGCGTATACCACCGTCGGAAAAACCCGCATTCCCGACACAAACGCACTGAATACTTATAATTCACCGGTGTTTTACAACCTGCAACGCAGGTAATTCGTCCTTTTCACAGGGCGAACCCCCAGTCGGGGCGGCTGCGACCTGTTGACGGACAGCAGCCTCCGACGCCACGGCCGGATCTCCGGCCCTGATGCATCTCACAGCGTTCGGCCCCCCTGCGGTGCCGCGCCGACTCTGAGGCCCTTGCGCACCACCTTGCGTGCCATCCGGGCCGATCCGGGCACCTGCCGTGCCCACCCCTGCCTTTGTGCCCTGCGCCTGCGCGCCGGGTCGGCTGCCGCATCAGGGTTCCGCTTTTCCGGCCCTCCATCGAGCCTGGGCCACCTGTAGGTGGCCGGGCGTGTTGTTCCACCCGCCATCCACCGAGGAAGGACCCACCCCATGGCCAAGCAAATCACCATCGAGCATGTGTTCAAGGTTTTCGGCGACACGCCGCAGACCGCGCTGGACCTGGCACGCCAGGGCCTGGACAAGAAAGACATCCTGGCGCAGACCGGCAATTCCATCGGCGTCTTCGACGCCAGCTTCACCATCGCGGCCGGCGAGATCTTCGTGGTCATGGGCCTGTCGGGCTCGGGCAAATCGACGCTGGTGCGCATGCTCAACCGCCTGATCGAGCCCACGGCCGGCCGCATTCTGGTGGAGGGCGAGGACATCAACGCGCTGGGCGAGCGCCAGCTGCGCGCCCTGCGCCGCAAGGACATCAGCATGGTCTTCCAGTCGTTCGCCCTCATGCCGCACCTGACGGTGCTGGACAACGCCGCCTTCGGGCTCGAACTGGCCGGGGTGGGCCGCACGGAGCGCCAGCAGCAGGCCGCCCTGGCGCTGGAACAGGTGGGCCTGGCCGGCTGGGGCGCGAGCTACCCCGACGAACTCTCCGGCGGCATGCAGCAGCGCGTGGGCCTGGCGCGGGCGCTGGCCAGCGACCCGTCCATCCTGCTCATGGACGAGGCTTTCTCGGCGCTGGATCCCATCATCCGCACCGAGATGCAAAGCGAGCTGCTGCGCCTGCAGCAGGTGCGCCGGCGCACCATCGTCTTCATCTCGCACGACCTGGACGAGGCCATGCGCATCGGCGACCGCATCGCCATCATGAAAGACGGCGAAGTGGTGCAGGTGGGCACGCCCGACGAGATCCTGCGCAACCCTGCCAACGGCTATGTGCGCAGCTTCGTGCGCGGCGTGGACGCGGCCGCCGTGTTCAAGGCCGGCGACATCTCGCGCAAGCGCCTCACGGTGGTGAACGAGCACAGCGACCGAGGCGCCCGTGCGGCGCTGCAGCTCATCGAGGGGCATGACGACGACTTCGCCTACGTGCTCAGCCCCAGCCGGCGCTACCTGGGCACCGTGTCGGCCGACTCGCTGCGCGCGGCGCTGCGCGGCCACACCGGGCCGCTGGGGCTGCAGCATGCCTACCTCGGCGCGGTGGATCCCATCGCCGCCCAGGCGCCGGTGGCCGAGCTGTTCGGCCAGGTGGCCCTGGCCCCCTGCGCACTGCCCGTGGTGGATACGGACGGGCGCTTTCGCGGCGCCATCAGCAAGACCACGCTGCTGCGCTTTCTGGACCGGGACACACCGCCCATTGCACCCACGCCACCCACCCCATCCACCCACACCGCAGGGAGCCCCGCATGAACCAGACGACCACGAACACGCACCAGGCACTGGCACAGGAAGCCCCCGGGACGAGCGATGCGGCCCACGCACCGGCCCTGGCAGGCGCGGATGTGCAACCTGCGCCCTTCGCCGATCCCTGGCAAGCATCGATGCAGGCCAGCGACAGCGGCGCATCGGCCACCGACTGGCTCAACCCGCCAACGCCGACGGCAGACCTGGCAGCCAGCAGCCTGAACCCCGGCGATTGGTTCGACGGCTCTCTTCCTGTACAGGCCTGGATCAACCAGGGCCTTGGCTGGGTGGTGGAACACTTTCGCCCCTTCTTCCAGAGCGTGCGCGCGCCCATCGACGGCACGCTCAGCGGGGTGGAAGGCCTGCTCACCAGCCTGCCCGCCCCGGCCATGGTCGTGCTGGCGGGTCTGCTGGCTTGGCAGTTCGCGGGCCGGGCGCTGGCCATCGGCACCGTGGTGTCGCTGGCGCTGGTGGCGCTGCTGGGCATCTGGCCCGAGGCCATGGTCACGCTGTCGCTGGTGCTCACCTCACTGGCCTTCTGCGTGCTGATCGGCCTGCCCCTGGGCATCGTGCTGGCCAGCAGCGACCGCGCGCAGCGCCTCCTGCGCCCGCTGCTTGATGCCATGCAGACCACGCCGGCCTTCGTCTACCTGGTGCCGGTGGTGATGCTGTTCGGCATTGGCAACGTGCCGGGCGTGGTGGTCACCATCGTCTTCGCGCTGCCGCCGCTGGTGCGCCTGACCAACCTGGGCCTGCGCCAGGTGCGGCCCGATCTGATCGAGGCCTCGCGTGCCTATGGCGCATCGCCCGTGCAGATGCTGGTCAAGGTGCAGCTGCCGCTGGCCATGCCCTCCATCCTGGCCGGCATCAACCAGGCGCTGATGCTGTCGCTGTCGATGGTGGTCATCGCCTCGATGATCGCCGTGGGCGGCCTGGGGCAGATGGTGCTGCGCGGCATTGGCCGGCTGGACATGGGCCTGGCCACCGTGGGCGGCCTGGGCATCGTGCTGCTGGCCATCACGCTCGACCGCATCACCCAGTCCCTGGGCCGGCCGCGCCGCGGCGTGCGCCACTGGTGGCACACCGGCCCTGCGGGCCTGGTGCTGCGCATCACATCGCGCCTGGTGCAGCCACGCCGGGCCCCGCAAGGCTCGGGCGCCCTGCCCGCCCTGCGCTGATCCCCCACCCGACACGAGGAAACGAACCCATGGCATCCCTGAACCATCGCATTGCCACCGTGCTTGCCGCCTTCGCCCTGTCGGGTGGCGCGCATGCGCAGACCGAGCTGCCCGGCAAGGGCATCACCGTGCAGCCGCTGCAAAGCTCCATTGCCGAAGAATCCTTCCAGACCCTGCTGGTGGGCCGCGCACTCGAAAAACTGGGCTACACCGTGCAGCCCACCAAGGAGGTCGAGTACCCCACCGCCCACGTGGCCATCGCCCAGGGCGACGCCACCTACATGGCCAATCACTGGGACCCGCTGCACGCCGACTTCTACCGCAACGCGGGCGGCGATGCCAAACTCTCGCGCACCGGCAGCTACTCGCAGAACGCCGTGCAGGGCTACCTCATCGACAAGAAGACGGCCGAGCAGTACGGCATCACCCACATCGACCAGCTCAAGGACCCCCAGCTCGCCCGCCTGTTCGACAGCAACGGCGACGGCAAAGCCGACCTCACCGGCTGCACGCCCGGCTGGGGTTGCGAGGGCGTGATCGAGCACCAGCTCAGGGCCTACGGCCTCACCGGCACGGTGACCCATGTCCAGGGCAGCTACTCGGCGCTGATCGCCGACACCATTGCCCGCTTCAGGCAGGGCCAGCCCATCCTGTACTACACCTGGACGCCCTACTGGGTCAGCGGCGTGCTGCGCCCCGGCTCGGAGGTCGTGTGGCTGCAGGTGCCGCATTCGGCGCTGCCGGGCGATCAGGCCGGGGTGGACACCGGGCTGCCCAATGGCCGCAACTACGGTTTCATCCCCAACCGCCAGCGCATCGTGGCCAACAAACAGTTCACCGACCAGAACCCGGCGGCCGCGAAACTGTTCGAGGTGATGCAGCTGCCCGTGGCCGATATCAATGCCCAGAACCTGGCCATGCGCGACGGGCAGAACCGCCCAGCCGACCTGGCGCGCCATGCGGACGGCTGGATCCGCGCGCACCAGGCCACCTTCGACGGCTGGATCGCGCAGGCGCGGGCGGCATCCCGATAAATCGGCCAGTTGTGCGGAATGTCTCACTCTTTCGGGTGAGTGTGTGTGGTGCAGGCCACAAGTGGCCGCAGCGCGCTGCAGGCGGCAGGGCGTGCGCCGCATAATCCGGCCGCCTCCACCTTTGCCGGCCATCGAATTGTGGCCTGCCGCACCACCATGCAATGCCCGCGCTGCAACTGGCAGAACCACGCCTCCTACACCCAATGCTTCAGCTGCCAGGCACCGCTGCCGGTCGCAGGAGCGCAGGCGGGCGCAGCACCAGCCCCGTTCGCCCTCCCCACGGCCAAAGCTCCCGCACCCGCCCCCAGGCCCGCACCGGCGCAGGCGCACCAGGCTGAACTGGTCGAGGTGTTTCCCGGCACGCTGGCGCGCCTGGGTGCCACGCTGATCGACGGGCTGCTGATGCTGGTGCTGCCCATGGCGATGGTGCTGGCCTGGGTGTTCGCCCGCCCCGCCTTCGACGCAGCGCCGAACGCCGCCTACCCGGCCGCGCTGGCACTGGCCGTGCTGGGCCTGTTCTCGCCCGCGCTGATGGACGCCATGGGCGCGGGCTCACCGGGCAAGCGCCTGCTGGGCATGCGCGTGGCCACGCGCACGGGTGAGCGCCCTGGCGTGGCGCGGTCGATGCTGCGGCATTTCCTCAAGTACACGCTGACCCTGGGGCTCACGCTGGCCGTGCCCTTTTTGCTGCACCGCGTGCTCACGGCCCTGTTCGGCGAGCGCGGCCTGCACAGCTCGATGACGGGCACCTTCGTGGTCTCCAACCGCGCCAGCGACACCGCCATCCAGAAGGCCGTGGCACTGGAACGCGGCCCCGGCTGGTTCCTCAAGACGATGGTGGTGCTGGGAGCGCTGTCGGCTTTCAGCTTCGCGATCATGGTGGCCGTGGCGCTGTGGAACCAGGGCGACGAGCCCGCCAACCCGCACCGCGAGCAGGTGCGCCAGCTGGACAAGGCCGCTCGCCCCGTGCTGCAGCTGGTGGAGAACCACTACCGCAACACCGGCAACTTCCCTGCCAACGCGGCGGCCATCGGCCTGGCCCAGGCGGGGCAGTTGCCGGCAGGCTTCAAGGCCCTGGCCATCGAGCCGGCCAATGGCGTGGTGCGCCTGACCATTGCCGATGGCGCGGGCGAGCCGCTGGATGGCAAGCACCTGGTCTACCTGCCCACGATGAAGAAGCGCAAGGGCCAGAGCGACCTGGGCAAATGGCAGTGCGGCAGCGACGACATCGCGCGCGAGAACCTGTCCTTCGGCTGCCGCCACGCCGTGGCGGGCGCGGCGAAATAGCGCGGGCGACCCCTACTGGCTGCGGCGCCGTCCCACGCCGGTGTCGAGCGGGCTCCTACGGCTGCCACCGGCAGGCCGCGGTGTGATCGGGGCATGCCTTCGCCCGTCTCATCCACCCGCAAGACCACTCCATCCCGCCCCCGCCTGCCAGGCGGCCTGCGCTATGTCAGCACCACCATGCCGGGCCTCACGCGCGTGAAGCGCGGCAAGGCCTTTCGCTACCGCAGCCCCGACGGGCAGTGGGTGGTAGACCCCGACGAGGTGGCGCGCATCAACCAACTGGCAATCCCCCCGGCCTACACCAGCGTGTGGATCTGCCCGCTGCCCAACGGCCACCTGCAGGCCACGGGCCTGGACGCACGCGGCCGGCTGCAGTACCGCTACCACCCCGACTGGCGCGCGCAGCGCGACGAGAGCAAGTTCGGCCGCATGCTGGCCTTTGGCCGCGCTCTGCCGCGCATCCGCGCGCGCGTGGCGCGCGACCTGAAGGACGGCGCGCGCAGCAAGGCCCTCTCGCGCAGCCTGGTGCTCGCCACGCTGGTGCGCCTGCTGGACACCACCTTCGTGCGCGTGGGCAACGAGGAATACGCCAGCAGCAACAACTCCTTCGGTCTGACCACGCTGCGCACGCGCCATGCCAGGCTCCACGGCAGCAAGCTCACACTGAGCTTCCGGGGCAAGAGCGGCGTGCCGCAGCAGGCCGCCCTGGACGACCCGCGCGTGGCCCGCGTGGTGCGCCGCTGCCAGCAACTGCCGGGGCAGGAACTCTTCCAGTACGAGGGAGACGACGGCCTGCCCCATGCGGTGGGCTCGGGCGATGTGAACGATTACCTGGCCGAGATCACGGGTACGGACAAGGAGGGCCAGGAAGGCATGCGCTTCACCGCCAAGGATTTTCGCACCTGGCACGGCACGGTGCAGGCGCTGGAACTCACGCGCCTGGCCTGTACCGGCCAGGCGGGCGAGCCCGCCTACAGCGCCAGGGACATCCTGGCCGAGGTGGCGCGCCAGCTTGGCAATACACCCGCCGTGTGCAGGAAGTCGTACGTACACCCGGCGGTGCTGGAGCTGGGTTCGCGCCTGGCATCGGACGCGGGGCCGGGCATGCAGTCGGTGTGGGAGCGCATCGGCGGAGCGGCATCGCCCAGGGGCCTGAGCGCGGCGGAGCGGCGGCTGCTGGCCTTTCTGCACAAGCCGCGCGGCAAGGCAGGCTGAGAGGCTGAGACCCTGTCGCCAAGGTGCCGCAGGGGGCACCGGTGCCCGGGAGGCGCCGCTAAAATTGCTGCAGCGCGGCAAACCGGTGTCCTGATGCCGCCCCTGCCCCATCCACCGACATCGCCCCACGAGCAGCCCATCACCATGCTGGAATCCCTGAGCAACGGCGCGGACCGCAACGCACAGCAACGCCCTTTCCTGAGCCTGGAGGAGCGCGACGCCATCAACCGCGGCCGCTGGTTCGCGGCGCTCACGCCCTCGCTCAGGCATGACATCCTGCGCCTGGGCCGCGTCACGCGCTACGCCCACGGCAAGATGATCGTCGAGCAGGGCAAGCCGGCAACCGACTGGTTCACCTGTGCCAGCGGCGCCATCCGCTTTCGGCGCACCACGCCCTCGGGCAAGCAGGTCACGCTGGCCTATGTGGAGCCCGGCATCTGGGTCGGCGAGGCCGAGGTGCTGCACCAGGGCGCCAACACCTACGACGCCCACGCGCACGGCCCCACCACGGTGCTCAGCGTGGCCGAAGCCGTGTTCCGCCAGCTGCTGCGCGAGCACCCCTCGTTCGGCGAGGCGCTGCTCACCCTGCAGGCGCGGCGCATGCGCTACCTCTACTGGATGATGGAAGACATGGCCACCCTGCCCCTGCGCGCACGGCTGGCCAAGCAGCTCCTGCACATGCTGCGCCGCTTCGGCGAGCGCGCTGCCGTGCCAGGCACGCGCGGCGCCATCGGCCTGTCGCTGGTGCAGGACGAGCTGGCCCAGCTCCTGGGCGGCTCGCGCCAGCGCATCAACATGGAGCTCAAGTGGATGGAGCGCGAGGGCATCATCGGCATCCACCAGCGCGACATCGTGGTACACAACCTGGCGCAGCTCGAAGCGCTGGCGCAGCAGGAAGTGCTGGCGCAGAGCGAACCCGCGGACGTTCACAAGGGCGGCTGAGCGCTACGCCGTGCGCAACAGGCCCGGCGACACCCCCAGCACGCGCCGCATGCTGCGCGCCATGTGGCTCTGGTGCGAAAAGCCCGCCGCCAGGGCCACCTCGCTGGCTGGCAACTTGCCCTGGCGCAGCAGCGCGCGGGCGCGCTCCACCCGGCGCTGCACCACATACTCATGAACCGGCACGCCCAGGGAGCGCTTGAACAAGGTCTTGAAGTGCGACACGCTGCTGTGCGCCACGCCGGCCAGCACCGGCAGCGACAGGTCTTCGTCGAGGTGCACTTCTATGTAGTCCACCACCCGGCGCAGCTGCGCCGCAGACAGGCTGGGCGGCGCCTTCCTGGCCAGCGTGTAGCGGCCCAGCAGGTGCACGGCCAGGGCCGTGCCCAGGCTCTCGGCATAGAGCCGGCCGTTGGGCGAGCCAGCCTGGCGCTCGGCCTCCAGCGCCCAGGCGATGTGCGCCAGATGCGCGTCCTGGAACTGGTGGCGTGGTGCCAGGGCGGCGCGGCCGGCGGGCAGGCCGGCTTCAAGGGCCGTGCGTTCGAGCAGCGCCGGCGCAAAGCGCAGCACTACCGAGCGGCCCGGCCCATCTTCGTGCCAGGTGTCGGCCTGGCCGGCAGCAACGATGTCCACGTCGCCGCGCGTGTAGACAAAGCGCTGCGCGCCGCAGATGCCCTGCACCGGCTCGCCCGAATGCACGCGCACGCGCATATCCGCCATCGGCTTGAGCTCGACCACGCCGCCCGGCGTTTCCACCAGGTCCACCTGCAGACCGGCGCGGCCGGGTACCACTGCGAATGCCGATTCGTCCATCCGTGCTCTCCAAAAAGCCGTTCGTGCGCGACCGGCCAAGCGATTCTGCAGATTATTGGCATGTCGCCGCGAAGGCACTTGTCGCCCGCGGTTTGGCGCTACTCCATGAAAGGGATTTGTATGAAAACGACCGTGATCGGAATGGGGACCATGGGCAAGAAGCTGGCCGCGCTGCTGCTGCAGGCAGACCACCGGGTCAGCGTATGGAACCGCTCGCCGGCCAACGCCGCCGAAGTGGTGGCCCAGGGGGCCACCCAACACCAGGACGTGGCCCAGGCGATCGCCGCCAGCGAGGTGATCGTGGTCTGCGTGAAGGACTACGAAGCCGCCAACGCCATCCTGCTGTCGCCCGGCGTGGGTGCGGCGCTCCAGGGCCGCACGGTGGTTCACCTGACCACCGGCAGCCCCCAGGAGGCCCTGGACATGGACGCCTGGGTGCGCAGCCACGGCGGCCTGTACCTGGACGGCGCCATCCAGGCCGCACCGGAGCAGATGGGCCTGCCGACGACGCCGGTCTTCGTCTCGGGCGCCCAGCACGCCTTCGACAGCGCGCTGGCCGTGCTGCAGGTCTTCGGCGGCGGCATCTCCTTCCTGGGCGAGCGTCCTTCGCTCGCCTCGGCGATGGATTTCGCCACGCTGTCGTATGTCTACGGCGCGACCATCGGGTTCTTCCACGGCGCGCGCATCGCCGAGACGGAGGGCCTCGACGTCGAGCGCTACGGCGCACTCGTCAACCAGATCGCGCCCTCGTTCGGCGCCTTCCTGCAGCACGAGGGCAAGGTCATCCACAGCGGCGACTTCGCCATCACGCAAAGCCCGCTGCGCATCTCCATCGACGCCACGCGCCGCATCGCGCAGCATGCGCGCGACAGCGGCATCCACGCCGCCGTGCCGGAGCTGGCAGAAACGCTGTTCCGCCAGGCCGAGGAAGCGGGCTACGCCGACGAGGAGGCGGCCGCCGTGGTCAAGGTGATGCGCGCGAACCGCTGAGCGAGCGGACTCAACGCCCGACCATGTTGCCCGGCACCACCCACTGGTCGAACTGCTCGCCCGTCACATGGCCCGAGGCCACGGCCGCTTCGCGCAGGCTGGTGCCTTCCTTGTGGGCCTTCTTGGCGATATAGGCCGCCTTGTCGTAGCCGATATGGGTGTTGAGCGCGGTCACCAGCATCAGCGAGCGGTCCACCAGCTCGGTGATGCGCTCGCGGTTGGGCTCGATGCCCACCGCGCACTGGTCGTTGAAACTGACCATGCCGTCGGCCAGCAAGCGCACGCTCTGCAGGAAGTTGTGCGCCACCATGGGGCGGAACACGTTGAGCTCGAAATTGCCCGAGGCACCGCCGAAGTTGATGGCCACGTCGTTGCCGAACACCTGGGCGGCCAGCATGGTCACGGCCTCGCTCTGCGTGGGGTTGACCTTGCCGGGCATGATGGACGAGCCCGGCTCGTTCTCGGGGATGCTGAGCTCGCCGATGCCGCTGCGCGGGCCGCTGGCCAGCCAGCGCACGTCGTTGGCGATCTTCATCATGCTGGCGGCCAGGGTCTTCAAGGCACCGTGGGCATGCACCAGGCCATCGACCGAGGCCAGGGCCTCGAACTTGTTGGGCGCGGTGACGAAGGGCAGGCCCGTGAGGCGCGCCAGCTCGGCGGCCGACTGCTCGGCATAGCCCTTGGGCGCATTCAGGCCCGTGCCCACCGCAGTACCGCCCAAGGCCAGCTCGTACAGGTGGGGCAGCGCGGCGCGCACATGGCGCTCGCCATGGTCGAGCTGGGCCACATAGCCCGAGAACTCCTGGCCCAGCGTGAGTGGGGTGGCGTCCTGCAGGTGGGTGCGGCCGATCTTGACGATGCCGTCAAAGTCCCGGGCCTTCTGGTCCAGCGTGGCGCGCAGCCTGGCGATGGCGGGCAAGAGCTTGTGCGTGAGCGCCTCCACGGCGGCCACGTGCATGGCGGTGGGGAACACGTCGTTGCTCGACTGGCTGCGGTTCACGTCGTCGTTGGGGTGTACCAGGCGGCCTTCGCCGCGCTCGCCGCCCAAAATCTCGCTGGCGCGGTTGGCCAGCACTTCATTCACGTTCATGTTGGTCTGCGTGCCCGAGCCGGTCTGCCACACCACCAGCGGAAACTCGCCCGGGTGCTTGCCGGCAATCACTTCGTCGGCGGCGGCCACGATGGCACCGGTCTTCTTGCTGTCCTGCAGACCCAGGGCCTGGTTGACCACGGCCGAGGCGCGCTTGACCTGGGCCAGCGCCTTGATGATCTCGCGCGGCTGCTGCTCGCCCGAGATGTCGAAGTTCTGCAGCGAGCGCTGCGTCTGCGCGCCCCACAGCTTGTCGGCCGGCACCTCGATGGGGCCAAAGGTGTCGCGTTCGGTACGGGAGGTCATGGGAAACGGTACTCCAAGGTAAAACAACTGTCAGGTGGAACGACGCTGGCAGGCACTGCGGCGCAGCTCGGTGCGAGAGCAGCGACTCAAAGGCACAGGCCGTGGGGAATCAGGCGCACCCGGTAGCATAAGATAAAGCAAAACAATTCTCATTTACCAACACCAAGATGCACCCAATCGCAGGGGGAAATGCACTGCGCACCACCCGTCTCAACAAGGCTTTGCAGTGTTCAGGCAAAGAGGTCCTAGAGCCACCACTCCAACAAGTTTTGCAACAGATTGGTACAATTTACCTTCGTCAGAACCTCTTCACGGTCTCTTCCAGGGCAAGCCAACCTGCCAAGGCATGCGATGCCACAGGCATGCGCCCTGTCAGCCCACCCCCATTTGCACAGGGCATGTCTCCTGCCGGCCCTGCATCCGCAAGCCTGCAGGCTCGCGCGAGCACCGCCGTCACCGGCGTGCGCGCTCCCGTGAGAGCGACCGTGAACAGATTCGCAGCCTCCGTGCGCACGCCCCTTGACGGCGCGCGCACGCGGGCGCAACCTGCCTACCAGTACACATCTTCAGCATCTCCATGAACACGTTCATGCCCTTCAGCTACAACCTGTTCGTGGTGGCAGCGTCCTTTGCCATTGCCATGCTGGCCTCCTACGTCACGCTGGACCTGGCGCGGCGGGTGCGCACGGCGCAGCGCCGCGTGGGCCTGGCCTGGTGGGCGGCGGGCTCCATCGTCATGGGCACCGGCATCTGGTCCATGCACTTCCTGGGCATGCAGGCCTTCAAGCTGCCCATCGAGATCGGTTTTTCCGGTGGGGCCACCCTGCTGTCCTGGCTGGCGGCCGTGGCGGCATCCGGCGTGGCGCTGGAGCTGGCCAGCCGCGAGAACTTCGGCAACACCCAGCTCGCACTGGGGGCCTTGGTGATGGGTGCCGGCATCAGCGGCATGCACTACATCGGCATGGCGGCCATGGACATGAACCCCGGCATCGTCTGGGACTACCGGGTGGTGGTCCTGTCGGTGCTGATCGCGGTGCTGGCCTCGGCCTCGGCACTGCTCATCTTCAAGCTGCTGCGCCGCGTGCGGCCCAGCCAGCGCGTGCGCTACCAGCTTGCGGCCTCGTTCGTGATGGCGGTGGCCATCTGCGGCATGCACTACACCGGCATGGCGGCCGCCCGCTTTGCCGTGGGCGCCGTGTGCCTGAGCGCCGGCGAGCTCGGTGGCCCGGGCCTCACGGCCATGGTGCTCATCGCCACCGGCATGCTGCTGGTGAGCACGCTGTTCACCTCCATCCTGGATGCACGGCTGCAGAACACGGCGCAGCAGCTCACCCAGTCGTTGCGGGAGAGCAACACCCGCCTGCAGGCCGCCAACGACGAGTTGCAAAAGCGCGCCTTTGCCGACGCCCTCACCGGCCTGCCCAACCGCCTGCTGTTCGAAGACCGGCTCATCCACGCCCTGCTGCGCCTGGATCGCACCAACCACCTGCGCGTGGAGGACCGGCTGGCCGTGCTGTTCGTGGACCTCGATGGTTTCAAGCCCATCAACGACTCCTTCGGCCATGCGGCGGGCGACGTGATCCTGCGCAGCGCGGCGGACCGGCTGCGCAAGGAAGCGCGCGAGTGCGACACCGTGGCCCGCGTGGGTGGCGATGAGTTCCTGATCCTGCTGGAGGACGTGACCGACGTGGCCGCCTGCGTCAGCATGGCCAACCGGGTGCTGGAGTCGCTGTCGCAGCCCTTCGAGGTCTCGGGCAAGAAGGTGCAGATCGCCTGCTCCATCGGCATAGTGGTGCACCCTGACCATGGCGACCGCACCAAGCTGGTGGCCAACGCCGATGCCGCCATGTACGCCGCCAAGCGCGCAGGCGGTGGCTGCTACGCCCTGTTCGAGCCCCACATGGGCTCGGACGCTTCGGAACAACTGGAGCTGCTGAACGACCTGCGCCAGGCGCTGGACCGGGGCGAGCTGGCCCTGCACTACCAACCCAAGATCGACGGCACGCGCGGCCAGATCAGCGGCGTGGAGGCCCTGCTGCGCTGGAACCACCCCAAGCACGGCATGGTGCCCCCCATGGTGTTCATCACCCTGGCCGAGCGCTTCGGACTGATCGGGCGCCTGGGCGCCTGGGTCATCAACGAGGCCTGCCGCCAGACGGCCGAATGGGCCCGCAGCGGCATGCGCATGCGCGTGGCCATCAACCTGTCGGTGCACCAGCTGCGCGAAAGCGGCCTGGCCGAGCGCATCGGGCAGGCGCTGCAGTTTCACGGACTGGATGCCTCGCAGCTGCTGTGCGAGATCACCGAATCGGTGGCCATGGAGGACATCAAGGCCACGCAGCGCACCTTCGAGGGGCTGGCGCGCATTGGCGTGTTTTTGTCCATCGATGATTTCGGCACCGGCTACTCCAGCCTCAACTACCTGCGCCAACTGCCCGCGCAGCAGCTCAAGATCGACCGCAGCTTCGTCAACGACCTGGAGGACAGCGAGGACGCCCGCGCCGTGGTCAGCGCCGTGGTGAGCCTGGCGCACGCGCTGGGCCTGCGCGTCGTGGCCGAAGGCGTGGAAACCATGGGCCAGCGCGACATCCTGCTGGCCATGGACTGCGACGAACTGCAGGGCTTCTTCTTTGCCCGCCCCATGCCGGCGGATTCGCTGTTCGCCTGGTCGCAGGGCGAAAAGCCGGAGGGCGCCGTCGATTTCACGCCCTCTGTCATCGGGAGCTTGTGATGCCCCCTGAGGCGCTTCGCGCCTTCCCCCTCAGGGGGACGCCCCCAGCGCGGCGGGGCGGCCCTTGCGCGGGGGCACTGGCTTGAGCCGCGCGCCTTTTCAGACATACGCTGGCCGTGACCATCGGTAGCAATCGTCGGCATGTTCTTACACCGCGCAGCGCAGGGCGCGCGCACCATGGCACCACAGTGGCCGCACCGCCATTGCCGTGCCGACTCCCGTTGACCGGTGCGCACCCAGCCAGATCGGAGACTTCCATGGCCAACAGCAGCCTGCTCGGCATCGATGCCGACAACCTCCCGCCCACCCACAGCGCCACCGGCAACGACAGCATGGGCCCCAGCGATGCGTCCGACTCGGGCAGCGACAGCGCTGGCGTCTACAGCGCCGACCCCGAGATGGACACCGACCGCTACGGCACCGGGGAGCGCGCCAGCGTCGAGCCCGGCCTGCACCGCGAAGCGCGCGACATCCTGCCCGACCACATGGAATCCCTCGCGTCCGACAACGACACTGATGGTGACCTGCCCGCAGAGCCCCTGGTGGATGTCGATGCCGACATGTACCCCGAAGAAGACAGCGAAGAGCCCGGTACCGAGGACGAGCCCGCCTGATCCCGCCCCGCCAGGAGGCTATGCCAGCAAGGCCGCGCGAAGGTCGTCGAAGCTGCGCTGGTCGGGCGCGCAGACCAGCCCGCCGGTCGTGTGGGATGCCAGGTAGCCGCGGCCATCGAAGTGGCCCGAATACCCGCCCGCCTCGCGGTGCAGCAACCAGCCGGCGGCATGGTCCCAGGGCATGAGCCGGTTGTAGAACAGGGCGTGCACATGGCCGGCGGCTGCCAGGCGGTACTCGTGCGCCGCGCAGCGAAACCAGGTGCTCATGCCCAGGCGCGACAGCCGGGAATTCACTTGGGTGCGCAGCGGCTCCGGCAAAAAGTTGGTGCCCACCACGCATTCCATCTCGCCCACCGGCACCGGCGGCGCCACCTGCAGCACCGCGCGCTCGCCAGCGGCCGACTCCATCCACGCGCCACCGCCCTTGATGGCAAAGGCCGTGTCCGCGCGCACGGGGTCGTGGATGGCGGCAGCGACCACCTCGCCCGCCACCGTCACGGCCGCCATCACGCCGAACAGCGGCAGGCCCGAGGCGAAGTTCTTCGTGCCGTCCAGCGGGTCGATGATGAAGGCCAGGTCGGCCGTGGCGATGGTGGCGAGCAGCGAAGGATCACGCCCGGCGGATTCCTCGCCGATGAAGGCCGCGCCTGCATGCCGTGCCCTCAGCGCGGACAGGATGGCGGCCTCGGCGGCTTCATCGGCATCCGTCACGATGTCGAAGGCCGAAGTCTTCTGCCGGCGGTCCACCGCAGACAGGCGCGCGAAGCGGGGCATGATTTCTGCGCGCGCGGCCTCGGCCAGCACGCTGCCCAGAAACGCGAGTTCGGTGGCGGGGAAGTTCATGGCCGGTAGTGTGACTGGGAATCGGCCGGCACTACAGGACGGTCATGAATTCGCGGTGATGTGAATGCATTTTGGGTTGCGCGGAATAAATATCGCACATGCGGCTTGGCAAGCGGCCAGCGCGGCCAGCGCGGCCAGCGCGGCCAATTTACCAATTTCCAAGAAATTTCCTTAAAAGAAGTTAATATGTGCTGGGGTTGAAAACCTTCTACCTATTTAATATTTTCTTGACTTTAAATACATGGAGCGATAAAAATCCCATACCAGGATAAATAAAAATGGCAATAGCTTTAGAAATTATCGCCACGCGCAGACACACAGAACGGTTTCCTACAAGCTACTCTCTGGCGGGCAACCCCAGGATTGGCGAATCCCCCAAAAAAGCAGCACCCTCGATCACGTAGCTTTGAAGAACGGTCAACGGCGAGGCGAGGTTGGTAGGTGGCCTGATAGTGCGCTCATCAACCTACTAGAACAAGCGGGTTGTCCACCGCTGGAGAGCGTCGTTCGCGCAGAGATGATTCTGGTGCCTTCTACAATTTCGGCCAAGGAGTCCACCTATGGCCACCAATACCTCTCGCAAACCCGCTCACCCGCCCTCGCCCCTGCAGCCTTACGTGGATGCAGGGGTACCGCCTGAGATCCTGTTGAAAGGCCACAAGGTGCAGCAAATGCCCGCTCTGCTCCGTGGCGTGGCAGCATTGATTGCAGCCTGTGGAACCGCGCTGGGCGTCGCAGCTTACACCTATGACCGGCACGTCAAGCGCCCCGCGGCTTCGGCTATGGCGACACAGCAACTGGTTCAGGCTGAAGACGCACAGAAGAGTCTTTCTGCTCCCAAACAGGCTCCATGACAAGTAGAAGGTCAGGGTTGTCGGGATACATCACAGCTGCCCGCTGATCGACCTCTTCTGCGGCCCTGGGTTAGCTGCGGCAACAACGGCAATGCTCGCATCGATTGCCAAATCTACAAAGAAATTTTCCACCTACTGGCACGGGCCGACCCCCAGACAAACGCCCGCCTGTTCGTGGTCTCCTGCGGCTTCGCCCTTGTGTTGCAAGGCTACGGGGGCACGATCTGCCGTTCAACGCCTAGCCTCGACTCTACTTCACTCTCTCCTGGCACCCTCAGAGTCTGCAATTTCTTTCGGAATAAGCCACCAGTTGCCTTTCTTCGCTGGAACAAGGCGCTCGATGGAAATACTGTTCAACTCATCTGCTGGAACGCTCGCAACATCAGGGGCTGTGGGCGCTTGAGTAAAGGATTTTAGGTGCTCAATTAGGTTCTGCTCGGCTTCGGGCGACATCCGCATCTTGGCCTCTTCGGAAGATGAAGGTGAGTGCCTGTTCCACAGGGCGACGCTCAAGTTGGAGTCATCGCCAAGCGGACGAGGTGCGAATTTGTGCAGCCCGACCTCACGCTCCATTTCCGGAGTCGCCATCAACTCGTGGTTTATTCGCGCTAGGTCACTCTTGAGATCTGGAGCCCAAACGAAGTCTTGTTGCGCAGTCAAAAACTCCGGAGCACAGAGCTTATGAAGTTTATCCCCGGAAACGAAGACATGACAAAACGGTAGATAAAAAAGGTAAGCAATGTCCACTCGGTTTGACGGACGTGCAGAGGAAATTATATTTGCAGCTAATGCAATCTGGAAAAATATCTCGACCATCAAGACGTGCGCTGCATAGGGAGCATACACCGCGAGGGATGGAAAACCGGCTTGGGACCACCGATGAACAATCTCCCCTTGCAGACTATGAGGAACATTCACAAACGAAAAAAGTAGCGCTATCTGTTGCTCCGGCTCAAAGCGGGAGTGAACAAGTGCTTTTGCAAGTCCAGCCGCATCCTTGACAGTTTTGCAGGTTTGAGGAGTGATTCCCAGCGCTCGCATCCGCCCGGCGACTTCCGGAAGATTTAACTGGGAAAGCATGGAGCGCCAATCAAAAGCGGCTTCGTGTTCGATCTGATGAAACTCCTTCTTTTGCCATCGGTTGAAGGCATCCGCCTCCGGCGAATTCTTGAAAACTACTCCGGGTTTCCCGTCCGCGCCACGGACAGGTCGCCCGCCAGCGACCGGAATTTGCCCGAGGCGAGGGGCCTGAAATCCTAGTAGATTTGAAATGCAAAGCTGCCCATGATGGATACAAGGGGCGCCAGACATGACAGGGGTCTTGTCCGCGATGACGCGAACTTCATCTTCAGGGCTACGAGTGCCGTCTCGTCGTTGTTTCGCTAGATCGGCCAGCGTCTCGACGTAAAACAATGGGCAAATCACAGCAAGAAAGAAATGATCAAACCAAACAGACTCGTCCAGTGACAGGGACTGCAGAAACGACTTGTCGAAGAGTGTTATAGGACCCACGATTCACCCCATTCATGAATTTTTCGCACTAGTGTAGAACTTTGAACTGGGAACTCAAGCGACCAGTGGCGCATCAAGTGTCGCCAAAGCTCGCCACGCTAAAAGCGTCTACACCAAATTGCAGAGCAGCGACTACATCGGAAAACTGTATTTTCCAAGCATGTGAACTCCTTCGGCCCGTTCTCACGGACGCACAGCCACGGAAGCGCGGCAACGATATGATGGTCGTGGTCGAGGGCCATGAATGAGACGAGTGCTAGTTTGACCGCTGGCCGCAGACTTGGTTGATTGCACCCTCCATGGACCTCGACAGCCAGCGTCTCGATGCAGCAGAGCCTTGCAAGGGCAGCCTTTGGGACAAAGAAGCTCAAATGCCTCGGGTAGTTAGCACGGATAGAGAATTCTTTGCACCGTCTGAAGATCTGTTGAAAAATAAACAACCATTCGGCAAATCCTGCCCTACCACGTTAGGGACCCTCTGCACAAATCCCTGCGGCCGTTGGCAGCGCGGACTCTGGCGGTCCGCTGCGTTGCTGCTCTTGCCAATAGCCCTGCTATCGGCTGCAAGAAGGCGCCTTGCGGCCCATCCCGATCCGCACTACCACCGATCCGCGAGGTTTATGCAGAGTGTCCTTAAGTACCCACGGAAGCAGTCGAACCAACTACTCTGAGGATAAATATGCCCTACCCTATGCATATTCTAGTGAACGACTTCGCGCTGAGAAGCTTTCGTGAGACTGCAGACAAAGATTACATCACTGCTCGGATGGCTTGTCGCGCGCGGCTCATACAGCCCTACAGATGGTCGGCTTTGCACTGCTTGGAAAAGTATGTAAAAGGCATCCTGCTACTCAACCGCGTGGATACGCACACCGTGCTTCCAGGAATTGAGCGAATGAGGCAACGCGGCAAATTTGAAATAAAGCTTACGAATGAGACTTTGAAGTTCATTAAAAACCTCGAAGAAAGCGGAGCAGACGATCGGTATTACCTCCTCTCATATGATATTGAGCCGCTTGACATTGCTCAATTTGATCGTGCAGTTTGGGAAATTCGAATGTACTGCCGTCCATTGGACTACGATATCAATGGAGAAGACGGAAAATCAGAGAACATGCTGGCTCATGAGCTGGATACCATTCGAATAGCAAGAGAGAATTACAAAAAAGGATCGCGCATTCAGGCAGGTGTCTTGGAAAAAATCTTGGAGAAAAAGGATCACCCAGCGCGTGAAGCCCTGATTTGGAACAACCTGTTCTTCGGTCCGTCTCGGCGAAAGAGCGTGAAGATGCGGCTGGACTGGGAAGCAGGCAATTCGGCATTCTTTCTGAATCCCCAGATCATCGATGAGGTGGTCAAGTACGTAACCGTCCCAAAAGAACTTGTGGAGGGAGTGCGCCAACTCGCGAAGCAAAGGGCGAACGAGAAGTCCAAAGCAGAACGGAACGCAAAGAAGGCGGCCAAGCTTGCAGCCAAGCAGTCGGGTGATGCAATTTGAAGGGCGAGCCTATTCAGGCTCGCTGTGCTAGTGGAGTCGATGTGAGTTCGGCGCTGCGCTGGCCCTCAAAGCCCACTACGAACGCAAGCAAGGAGAGCTGGCGTTCAGGATGGCCGAGCACGACCACAACGCTGCCACCAATGCGCTGACGAACGCTAAGGAGCAGCTAGCCAGCTTGCGCGAGCAAGAAGCGTTCATCAAGCGTGTGCTCACTAAGGACGAGCAGGCGGAGTTGCTGTTGAAACGCTCACAAACTCATGAAAAAAATGTGGCGCTGCTCCCCCTCTCCCGCATGCGCTCCGCCTAGCCTTTGTACTTCTTGGGGACCGGATTGGTGCGACAGCCGAACGGACCGTCAGATCCGCTTCCGCGAATGCGCGTCTCAAAGAACTGCCGCTTGGAGCTGGCGCTCTGCAGGTTCTGTACAGTCGTGGCGTCGATGGAGCAGTACTGGTAGTAGGTGCCCTTCAACTGGATGAGCATGTAGCGCTCCGCCTTGTCGTAGCAGATACGCTTCACATCACTACCCTCGTTCACCGCTGAGCAAGCAAAGGCGTCCAGTGCAACGGCCCCGTTGTACTTGACCTGCACCGTTTCCGCACGGGCACTGATGGCAACGACCAGAAGCGCCGAAAGAATGAAGAATTTCAAAGCCTGCCCTCCGTTTTGTTGTGGACGACAGGCATCCTAACCACCTTGTTTGCGGATGCCTCCTGGTTTTTGCCACAGCCGAATGGGTCCCACAATCGGAAGGTTGTCAATGCACCCGCCCCCTTACTCCGCTGCAGCCATTGATGTGGCACGCGGACAGTCATGAACTGCAAATTTTCCACAAGCCCAGGGGTACGAAAAGACACGTACCAGGTAGCAAACGCCCCAGTGGGATAATTACGCCCGGCGCCGTCCCAGGCGGCAGCCAGCGTGCACAGACACGCACCCGTTCCGCCCACGACAGAAACACGATGACCACCACGATCAAGTACGACGATCTCGTCGAGTCCGTTGCTGCTGCGCTGCAGTACATCTCCTACTACCACCCCAGCGACTACATCGCCCACCTGGCGCGCGCCTACGAGCGCGAGCAGAGCGCCGCGGCCAAGGACGCCATCGCCCAGATCCTGACCAACAGCAAGATGAGCGCCACCGGCCAGCGCCCCATCTGCCAGGACACCGGCATCGTCAACGTGTTTTTGAAGGTGGGCATGGACGTGCGCTGGGAGGGTTTCCCCGGCGGCCTGGAAGACGCCATCAACGAAGGCGTGCGCCGCGGCTACAACCACCCCGACAACACCCTGCGCGCCAGCGTGGTGGCCGACCCCGAGTTCGACCGCAAGAACACAAAGGACAACACGCCTGCGGTGATCTTCGCCCAGATCGTGCCCGGTAGCGGCCTGGACATCACCGTCGCGGCCAAGGGCGGCGGCAGCGAGAACAAGAGCAAGATGATCATGCTCAACCCCGGCGACAGCGTCATCGACTGGGTGCTCAAGACCGTTCCCACCATGGGCGCCGGCTGGTGCCCACCGGGCATGCTCGGCATCGGCATCGGCGGCACGGCCGAGAAGGCAGTGCTGCTGGCCAAGGAAAGCCTGATGGACGACCTCGACATGTACGAGCTGCAGGCCAAGTCCTCGCGCGGCGACAAGCTCGACAAGGTCGAGGAGATGCGCCTGGAGCTCTACCACAAGGTCAACGCCCTGGGTATCGGCGCGCAGGGCCTGGGCGGGCTGACCACGGTGCTGGACGTGAAGATCAAGATGTACCCCACCCACGCGGCCAGCAAGCCCGTGGCCATGATCCCCAACTGCGCGGCCACGCGCCATGCGCACTTCGTGATGGATGGCTCGGGCCCGGTGTACATGACCCCGCCCTCGCTGGACCTGTGGCCCAACGTAAACTGGGCACCGGACTACAACAAGAGCAAGAAGGTCAACCTCGACACCCTGACCAAGGAAGAAGTGGCCAGCTGGAAGCCCGGCGACACGCTTCTGCTCAACGGCAAGATGCTCACCGGCCGCGACGCCGCGCACAAGCGCATCAAGGACATGCTGGCCCGGGGCGAGAAGCTGCCCGTGGACTTCACCAACCGCGTGATCTACTACGTGGGCCCGGTGGACCCCCTGCGTGACGAGGCCGTGGGCCCGGCCGGCCCGACCACCGCCACGCGCATGGACGGCTTTACCGAGATGATGCTGGCCGAGACCGGCCTGATCGCCATGATCGGCAAGTCCGAGCGCGGGCCGGTGGCCATCGAGGCGATCAAGAAGCACCAGAGTGCCTACCTGATGGCCGTGGGTGGTGCAGCCTACCTGGTGAGCAAGGCCATCAAGACCGCCAAGGTGCTGGGCTTTGCCGACCTGGGGATGGAAGCGATCTACGAGTTCGACGTGGTGGACATGCCGGTGACGGTGGCGGTGGATGCGGGGGGCACGAGCGCGCACATCACCGGGCCGGCGGAGTGGCAAAAGCGGATTGCCACCGGCGAGTTCCGGGGTATCGAGGTAGCAGCGGCCTGACCGGCTGACGGCGCCGGCTGAAGAGCCCGGCCAAGACCACGATCCCCCGGCAGTGCACCAGGCACGGCCGGGGGATTTTTCTTGGTTCCCAACAACAGGTATTCATACCCGCACCGTGCGCGGCAGGCGTGGTGGAGTTACATTGCTCGGCACGCTTTTCTTTTCCACCGCCCGCCCCGTCCCTTCCCGCAATGACCTCCCCGAATTCACAGCCCATCGGCGTCTTTGACAGCGGCGTGGGCGGCCTCAGCGTGCTGCGGGCCTTGCGCGCCGAGCTGCCGCACGAGCGCTTTGTCTACCTGGCCGACAGCGCGCATGCGCCCTACGGCGAGCGCGGCGATGCCTATGTGGGCGCGCGCACGCATGCCATCACGCGCCACCTGCTGGAGCAGCATGGCATCAAGGCGCTGGTGGTGGCCTGCAACACGGCCACGGCGGCCGCCATCCACGAGGTGCGCAGCCGCTACCCGGTGCTGCCGCTGGTGGGGCTGGAGCCGGCCATCAAGCCCGCGCTGGCCGCCACCCGCACCGGGCGCGTCGGGGTGATCGGCACGCGCGGCACCTTGACCAGCGCCAAATTCGGCAAGCTCCTGGCCAGCTTGCAGGGCCAGGCCGAGTTCGTGGTGCAGCCCTGCGATGGCCTGGCCCATGCCATCGAACGCAGCGTGGACCGGCCCGTGCCCGCCAGCCCCCAAGGCACCGAGACCTGGGAACTGTGCGAACGCTATATCGACGCGATGGGCCCTTTTGGCACCTGCGCCGGTGCCATCGACACCCTGGTGCTGGGCTGCACCCACTACATCTTTGCCGAGCGCGACCTGCGCACGCTGGTGGGCCCCGAGGTGCGCTTCATCGAGACCGGCGAGCCTGTGGCGCGCCAGACGCGGCGCTTGCTCGAAGAGGCAGGCCTTCTCGCCGGCGCATCGGCCGACGAAGCGCCGGGTGTGCTGCTGCTGACCACCGGTGGCCTGCCCCAGCTGCAGGCGGCTGCCCGGCGCTGGCTGGAGCTGCCTGCGGCATCGTGCCAGACGGTGGCGATCGCCTCGCAGGCCACGGAACACAGCGCGGCCTGACCGGGCTGCACGCCCATTTGCGATTGGACACGACGAAAAGCATGCGAATTCGACAGCACCTCCTGGCCCTCGCGTCAGTGCTGGTGGCCGCTTGCGCTGCGGCGCAGACGGCCCCTTTGCCCACGCCCGCTGCACCACCGCCCCCAGGCCAGAGCGAACAACTCGCCGACCTGGAAAAGGCCCAGCGCGAGCTGATCCGGGAACTCAAGCGCCAGCTCGCAGAAATGCCGGAGACCGTGCGCAAGCAACGGCTGCGTGCCCGCATTGCAGAGATCGAAAGCCGCGCCAATCCGCCCCGGGACCTGTACATATCGCCCGGCGCGAAGATGAGCGCGCCCATGAAGACCTACTATGCGCGCATGAAGCGGCGCATCGAAGACTGCGGCACCCGCCATTTTCCGAGCAAGGACGGGAAGCGGCTCTACGGCCAGGGCGTGGTGGGCGTCACCCTGGCCAACGACGGCGCGGTGATCCAGGCCGATGTGCTGCAGTCATCGCAAGACCCCGCGCTGGACGGGCACATGCTCAAGGTCGTGCAGGCCTCGGCCCCCTTCGGCACGCCCCCTGCCAAGCCCATGGCCGATGGTTCGCAGCGCTACCGCCGGCTGGTGGTGATCACCGGCTTCGACTTCAACCGCGACAGCAACACACCGGCGCCCGAACCGGTACCGGCCCCGGAACGCTGCAAGTGGGAATGAGCTGACGGCGCTGGCTCCCGCCGTGGCAGGTGAGGCCCGGCGAGCGGCCCGTCAGCCCGGCTCGCTGCCGCCCCACAACCGCTCGCCCGAGTGCTCCACATGCGTGAGGTACAGGCGCAGGTCGAACTCGTACTGGTGGTACTGCGGCTCCATGTGCTGGCACAGCTGGTAGAAGGCCTTGCCATGGTCCTTCTCGCGCAGGTGCGCCAGTTCATGCACGACGATCATGCGCAGGAACTCGTCGGGCCCCTGCTTGAACATCGCGGCGATGCGGATTTCATGTTTGGTGGCCAGCCGGTTGCCCTGCACGCGTGACACGGTGGTGTGCAGGCCCAGGGCATGCCGCACCACATGGATCTTGTTGTCGAACAGCACCTTGTTGATGGTGCCCGCATTGCGCAGATGGCGCGACTTCAACTCCTGCGCATAGTCATACAGCGCCTTGTCGCTGCGCACGGCATGGGCTTCGGGGTACTTGCGCAGCAACGCAGCACCCAGGCGGCCCTGGGCGAGCAGGTCACGGGCCTGCTGCTGCAGGGGCGCAGGGTAGGACTGCAGGTAGGGCAGCAGTACAGGGGCGGTCGTCGTCATGGCGCCAGATTTCCCGCAGCCCCGGAGGGCCCGTGGATGCAGGGGAGCTGCAGGTTCGATCAGTGCAGGTGGCGCGGACGGCGGCCACCGCCCCCATGGCCGCTGCCGCCCGAACCACCACCGCCACCGGGGCCGCGCGGGGGTTTGCCGATCTCCAGCGAGTTCACCAGGGCGTCGAAACGCTGGCTGAACAGCTTGTCGATCTCGGCCACCACGCCGCCGAGTTCGGCGCCATCGAAATGGCGTTCCATCATGTTCACCACGTCCTGCACCAGCAGGTCGCGCTGCACCTGCATGATGGCCGCGGGCGTGGGGCCCACGAAGAGCATCAGGAAGTCGTCGCGCGACTCGGCACCCTCTTCGCCATCGTCTTCCTCATCGAAGTCGGCGTCGTAGAACGTGACCTCGATGGCGGCGCCCAGTTCGGACAGCTCGTTGAGGCTCATGCACATCTCATCGAGCGACTGGCGGAAATCCTCGTCGCCGCGCACGGTCCAGCACATCTGCAGCAAGTGCTCCTGGGAGTCGTACTTGATGCCGGGCTCTTCCTCGTAGGCGCTGGCAGCACCATCGGCCAGCGAACGCGCGCCAGCGTATTTCCACAAGGGCTTCAAGGCCTCCTGGATCTGTTCGAAGCTGGCATCGGCGCGCAACTGGACCTGTCCGTGGACGTGGATTTCGAAGGGTGCGTTGTAACTTGACATGATTTTTCGAATCGTAATGGTGCCCGGAACCGGGGTCGGCAAGCCTCATGCCTACTGGCTTGCCCTGGATTTTGGGGAAAATGGGGCCTTGTCTGCGTTGGCGCGTCCTTTCGGCCCCACGATAGCGCTATTTTCTCATGGCGCCAAGGGCATCAGGCGATGTGCTCAACGCAGGTGCTCTGCACAGGGTTGGCAGAAATTCGCCACGGTTCTTTGGTATCTTTCTGCGCACCATTGCCAATCACCCCATCCTCCCAGCCAACCCATGCGCACATTGCCCGCCACACTGGTATGTTTGACCCTTGCCGCCGGATGCTGCGGCGCCTTCGCTGCGGACCCGGCCAAGGCCGCCGCAGGGAAAGCCCAACCCACCCACAAGCGCCAGATCGAGCGACTTCGCAAGCTCATGATCGAGAACCTGAAAGATCCCGAAAGCGCCAGGGTGAAAGGCGAGTTCCTGAGCCTGTCCGACACCTCCGACGCGCCCCAGGTTTCGCTGTGCGGGAACGTCAATGCAAAGAACTCCTACGGCGGGTACAGCGGTTTCGAACGCTTCATGGTGAGAGAAGACGGTCGCGTGCTGTTCGAGGCCCTGGAGCCCGCCGGCACCTTTGTGTACATATGGCCTGTGTGGTGCGGCAAACCGCTGTGACGGGGAGAGGCCTTCCGGCCATCACCGACCCGATGCAAGTCCTCGATCTCAAACGATTTTCCCCATTGCAGGGAAGAACATGGAGATTGAAATACGTGTGTTGGTGCCCCGAGCCGGGGTCGAACCGGCACGCCCCTTTTCAGGAAAGCGGCGGATTTTAAGTCCGCAGTGTCTACCAATTTCACCATCGGGGCGCCGGCTGCCAGCGGGGGCGCGTACACGGTACGGACCTGCACGGCAGCGTAGCGTGGGCCGTGCGGGTGTGCAATGCCCTGTCGCATCCGGTCACAAAACGGCCCTCGCAGCCACCGCATCGCAACGCCAAGAAAAAAGGGAAGCCTAAGCTTCCCTTTTTGAATCTGGAGCGGGAAAAGAGTCTCGAACTCTCGACCTCAACCTTGGCAAGGTTGCGCTCTACCAACTGAGCTATTCCCGCATTTCGCTGTACTGCCTGTCGTTACCGTCAGACTGCATCAGCAAGACTCAAATTATAGCGCCATTTTTGGGGCTTGCAAACTTCGGTGCCAAAAAATTTGCTTCTGCCTTGCGCGGCACAGGTCGAGCGCACTGCAGATCGACCTTGAGCCGCCCAACCCACCCATGCACCACCCGGAAAAAAGCCCGTATGGAGGCGGGCTTGAACTCGTGATGGTCACGAGGGGAGGAAGCCGCTGGTGCTGCGGCGCTTCCATGCTACTACGGAACCGCAGTGCGGTGTGCAGCATCGATACTCACGGTCGTGCCGCAGGACATGCGGGCCGCCGGCATTCAGTGCGGATTTGCATTCGATCGTAGAACAACGACGTTATACGGTTGAAGGCAAATCCGCAGAAGGCACATCCCCCACGGAACGCCCACTGAGGACCCACAACCTCAGAGACACATGGATTTCCAGCGCCCGCAGCGCGTTGCCCCAATGTCCGGCCAGCCCTTCTGCGGTCGCCAGCCTCTGCCGGATGGTGTTCACATGGATGCCGAGCCGCTCGGCTGCCGCCTTGGCATTCTGGTTGCAATCAAAGTAGGCCAGCAGCGTGGCCACCAGCTCCGAGCCCCGCTTGTCGTCATAGGCGACGAGGGCACCAATGGTGCTCTTGAGATAGGCATGCAGGCTGGCCTGGTCGTGCGTCTCGAACAGCGTGGAGTACAGCGCCATCTCGTTCTGGCCGATGAGGGCCCCGCGCATGCCCACGCGCGCCATCACCGGCAGCGCACGGCGCAGCGATGCGTGGAGTGCGGGGATCTCCGAAGGCTGCGCGATGGGGCGCGAGACCACGCCGAGGAAGCCTGCCCCGAAATGCTGCCGGGCCGCGCTGTCGATGGTGCGCCGGACATCGTCTGCGCGGGTGGTGGCGCACAGCACGGTCAGCACACCGTCGACTTCATCGAAGAGGATGTGCGGCAGCACCTGCGCCGAGCGCAGCCACCGTGCCAGGTAACCGGTCTCGGGGGCGCGCGTTTCCAGCAACAGCAGGGATGTGGGCCGCGACAGGTCCACGCCGAACCGCTCGGCGCGATCGCTGAGCAGGTGCAAGTCGTCCTGGCGGGGTGACAGCAGGCTGCGCAACAGGCTGGACAGATCACGGCTTTGCGAGGCCTCGGCGCGCTCTCGCGACAGCAGCACGATGCCCACGATGCTCGCGCACCGTTCGTACGTGCGTATCGCCACGTCATCCAGCGCCGCCCCGCTGAACAGCAGCATCGTGCCGAGCACATCGTTGCCGCCAATCACCGTGATGAGCCGGCAGGTCTCGCCCAGCGCTTCGTAGGCCACCACCGAGCGACCGATGCGGCGGCTGCCCCCCAGCGCACGCGCCAGGGCGTCGCTGTGCTCTCCATGGGGCCGGTAGGCACTGGCACCCTGGCCCTGGTAGCTGTCCGCTGCGCCGCGACCGATGGTCTGTCCGACCTCGTCGAGCACCAGCACCTCCCCTTGCATGATCTGCGCGACCGACTGGCAGATGGTGGCCAGCGTGGCGCCCTTGGCCAGCAGTGTGGTCATCTGGTCATGCGCCTCGGCTGCGGCCTGCACGCTCAGGGCATGCCGCTCCAGTTGCGCATGGGCCATCTCGGCACTGCGCAGCGCCGCATGGGTCTGCTCGAACGCCATGGCATTCTTGATGGCCACCGCCGCATGCGTTGCCAGGGTGCTGAGGATGGAGATGTTGTGCGCGGTGTGCGTACGGTGGTAGCGGTCCGCCACGAAGAGCAGGCCGATGACCTCGTCCTCCCACAGCAGCGGCACGCCGACCACGGCGGCGATGCCCTCCTCCCGAAACGTCACGTCCAGTTGCGGGTCATGGGGGAAGCGGGTGTCGTGCAGGTAGTCGGCGGTGGTGAACGGCAACCGGGTCTGGACCACGACGCTCACGATGCCCAGGTCGCGCCCGGCCAGCATCTCGCCCGTTCCGCGCGACAGCGCGCCATCGGCCGTCAGCACGTGAAAGGCGTCCAGGCCCGCGTCGTAGGCCGACAGCCAGGCCACCTGCGACCCCAGGAGCCGGCGGGCCCGCGACACCACCGTGGCCAGCAGCTCGGGCAGGTCCAGGCGGCTGGAGAGGTCGCGCGCCGACTCGATGACGGCCAGCATCCCGCTCTCGCGCTGGTGCTGCAGGTCCAGGCGGTTGCGGATGGCCATCGCCATGCGCACCAGCTCCAGAAGGTCTGGCTTGCGGGCCGCGTCCTCGGCAAGCGACTCCACCCGCGCCAGGCAGGCCGCAAGCTCCTCGGAGGAGCCAGCGCGGTGCAGCAACTGGATCAGCTCTTCACCGATGCGCTCGCTCGCATCGGTCTCGACAAGGTCTGCGGCACGGGTCATGCGCGGGTTCTCCAACGGGCTGGACAAAAGCGTGTAGCGCGCACCGATCGGCGCCAGCAACCCTGGAGTGTGGGCCCTCGGCCAACCATCCGCACCGCTCTTTTGCAACCACTGCGGGTTTTTACCGAGTAGTTTTCACACACTCACCCCCAGCCATCAGTGTGCGCAGACTACATAGATATCTCCCCTGCATTCCAGGACAGTTCGGGCACCGGCAGAGCAACCTTCCGCCGCACCTCGCCAACCAGTTCGCCGGAGCCATCAGGCGCTGGACGGCAACCCCTGCAATGCAACCGCTTCTTGTCCTATGAGCATCCTGAATTCTCTGGTCCCACCACCGGGCCTGCGTGTCCTGGTGACCGCCGGCGCCAACGGCATCGGTGCCGCCGTCGCCCGCGCTTTCAGCGAAGCCGGCGCGCATGTACACATCTGCGACATCGACCGCTCGGCCATCGACCGGCTGATCGCGGACATGCCAGGCATCACCGCCAGCGTCGCCGATGCCTCGGTCGAGCGCGATGTGGACCGGGTCTTCGAGGACATGCGGGGCAGCATCGGCGGGCTGGACGTGCTGGTCAACAACGCCGGCATCGCAGGCCCCACGGGCCCCATCGAAGACATCAGCGCCAGCCAGTGGCAGCGCACGGTGGACGTGAACCTGAACAGCCAGTTCCTCTTCGCGCGGCGCGCCGTGCCGCTGCTGCGGCAGTCGGCCAACAGCCCGAGCATCGTGGCCATGGGTTCGGTGGCAGGGCGGCTGGGCTATGCCTTTCGCACGCCCTACGCCTCGACCAAGTGGGGCGTGGTGGGCCTCATGAAGTCGCTGGCCATCGAGCTCGGCCCCGCCGGGGTGCGCGTCAACGCCATCCTGCCGGGAACGGTCGAGGGCGAGCGAATGGACGGTGTGATGGCAGCCAGGGCATCGACCACCGGCGTCAGCGTGGATGCGATGCGCGAAGAGTACCTGCGCAAGATCTCGCTGCGCCGCATGGTCACGCCGCAGGACGTGGCGGCCACCGCCCTGTTCCTGAGTTCACCCGCAGCCCGCAACATCACCGGCCAGGCGATCAGCGTGGACGGCAATCTCGAGTACCTGTAAGGCACCTGCTGCCGGTACGACCCACATCAACAAAAGGAGACCGTATGAAGATGATCCACCACACCCTGGGCGCCGCTGCCATTGCCGCAGCCGGCATTGCGGCCAGCAGCGCAGCCGCCGCGCAGAACGTCAAGATCGGCGTGATCGAGACGCTCTCGGGCCCGCAGGCCGCTTCGGGCCAGATGTACCGCGCGGCGGCCCGCTATGCCGTGGACCGCATCAACGCCCAGGGCGGCTGGAACGGCCAGCCCGTCCAGCTGGTGGAATACGACAACCAGGGCGGCCCCACCGGCGCGGCCGACAAGCTCAAGACCGCGATTTCCGATGGCGTACACCTCATCGTGCAGGGCGCATCCTCTGCCGTGGGCGGGCAGCTCACCGAGGACGTGCGCAAGCACAACCTGCGCAACCCGGGCAAGGAGATCGTCTACCTGAACGTCGGGGCCGAGGCGCTCGAACTCACCGGCGAGAAGTGCCACTTTCACCATTTCCGGTTCAGCGGCAACGCCCAGGTGCGCACCAAGGCACTCGTGCAGGCGATGAAGGCAGCAGGCACCCTGGGCAGCCGCGTCTATGCGATCAACCAGAACTACTCCTGGGGCCAGGACATGGAGAAGGCCACCGTGGACAATGCGGCAGCGGGCGGCTACGAGGTGGTCGAGAAGACGCTGCACGACGTCAACCGCATCCAGGACTTTGCGCCCTATGTGGCCAAGATCGGGGCGGCCAAGGCCGACACCGTGATCACGGGCAACTGGTCCAACGACCTGCTGCTGCTCATGAAGGCCACGCGGGCTGCCGGCCTCAAGACCCGCTTTGGCACCATCTTCCTGGACCAGCCAGGCAACATCGCCAATGCGGGCGAACTGGCCATCGGCCACTTCATCGCCCACACCTTCAATGCCGAGGCCGGCGGTGCCGAGGGCGAGAAGTTCGTCAACGACTACCGCACCAAGACCGGCAGCGCGCCAGTGGCCACCGACCCGCAGACGGTGTTCGGGCTGCTGATGGTGGGCGATGCCCTGGGCCGAGTGAAGCCCGAGGGCGGCAAGTTCAACGTGAACGCCTTCGCTCGCGCACTGGAGACCACGAAGATCTCGACACCGAACGGCGAGATCAGCATGCGTGCGGACGACCACCAGGCCCTGCTGCCCCTCGTCGTGTCCACGGTCTCCAAGGAGGCCAGGTACAAGGTGGACAACACCGACATGGGCTTCAAGCCGGTCAAGCTCTTCTCGGCCCAGGAAGCGGCTACGCCGGCCCAGGCCAGCTGCAGGATGCAACGCCCCTCCTGATCGGCAAAGGAGCCCCCGTTGGGGGCTCCACCGCTGTCCCCCTTCGCCCACGAGATCCCGGCGGCGCCACGGCCCGCTGCGGGTTTCGCACGGCCGCCCTTTTCCCGCGCACCACACACTCCTATGGACACCCTCATCGTTTCGTTGCTGAACGGAACCATCTACGGCCTGCTGCTGTTCATGGTCTCTGCCGGCCTCACGCTCATCTTCGGGATGATGGGCGTGCTCAACTTCGCGCACGCATCGTTCTACATGCTGGGTGCGTACTTTGCCTACGCCCTCACCGATGTCTTCGGGTTCGCCCTGGCCTTGGTGGCCGCCACCGTGCTGGTCGGGCTGGTGGGCGTGGTGGTGGAGAAGTACTTTCTGCGCCGCGTCCACCACCACGGCCATGCACACGAGCTGCTGCTCACCTTCGGCCTGTCCTTCATCATCGCCGAGCTGATCAAGCTGTTCTTCGGCAACTTCCCGGTCAACTACCGCCTTCCCCAAGGGCTGGATTTCGCGGCCTTCTCCATCGGCACGGCCAGCTATCCCGCCTACCGGGTGTTCATGGGGCTGGTGGCGGTGGCCATGTTCGTGGTGATCTACCTGCTGCTCACGCGCACCCGCGTGGGCATCGTCGTGCGCTCGGCCATCTACCGGCCGCGCATGGCAGAGGCGCTGGGGCACAACGTGCCCCTGGTGTTCATGGGCGTGTTCGGCGTGGGCGCGGCCCTGGCCGGCCTGGCCGGTGCGGTGGCCGGCGCCTTCTACACCACCAACCCCAACATGGCCCTGGAGCTGGGCGTGATGGTCTTCGTGGTGGTGGTCGTGGGCGGCCTGGGCTCGCTCGAGGGCGCCATGCTGGCCTCGCTGCTCATCGGCGTCATCACCTCCCTCGCCGTGGCCATCGATGCCAGCCTGGCCGACCTGCTGGCGGTGTTCGGAGCCCGCGGCTGGGCCGAGGGTGTGGGCGGGCTGCTCACGCTCAAGCTCTCCAGCCTTGCTGCCACCCTGCCCTTCGCGCTGATGCTGCTCGTGCTGCTGGTGCGCCCCTCCGGTCTCCTGGGTGAAAAGGCCTGACGCCATGACCCCACGCCATCTCCTGCTTGGCAGCCTCTGCCTGGGCGCCGCCATCCTGGCGGGCCTGCCCTACCTGCTGTCCGCCGGCCTGCTCAACGCAGCCATCCAGATGCTGATCGCGGCGCTGTTCGCCTCGGCCTACAACGTGGTGTGCGGCCAGGCCGGCATGCTGTCCTTCGGCCACGCCGCCTACTTCGGCGTCGGTGCGTTCGCCACGGTCCATGCCATGAATGCCGTCGGTGGCGCCGGCATCGTCCCGACCCCGCTGCTGCCCCTGGCGGGAGCCCTGGGGGGCCTGGCGGTGGGCGTGGTCGCGGGCTGGTTCTCCACAAAGCGCACGGGCACCTACTTCGCCATGATCACCCTGGCGATCGCGGAGCTGCTGCACTCCATCGCGCCGCACATCAAGGGCGTGTTCGGCGGCGAGGCCGGCGTCTCCAGCATGCGCATGCCCTCCCTGGGGCTGGGCTTCGGCTCCACCGCCGAGGTGTACTACCTGACGCTGGCCTGGGTGCTGCTCTCCCTGCTGCTGCTGTACCTGTACACCCTCACCCCCGTGGGCCGGCTGGCCCTGGGCCTGCGCGAAAACCGCCACCGGCTGGCCTTCCTGGGCTACGACGTACACCGGCTCAGCGTGCTGGTGTTCACGGTGTCGGCCATGTTCTCGGGCATTGCGGGTGGCCTGCAGGTCATCAACAACGAAGCGGCGAACTACGTGCTGTTCGAGAGCACGCTCTCGGCGGCGGCCGTGCTCAACACCTATATCGGCGGCGTGGGCAGCTTCCTCGGGCCGGCGCTGGGAGCGGCATTGATGACCTTCTTCGGCTACGCGGTCTCCGACATGACCCAGTCCTGGCTGCTCTACCAGGGCATCGTGTTCGTGGTGGTGATGATGTTCATGCCGCAGGGCCTGGCTGGGCTGGCGAGCGGATCGGTGCTGCTGTGGCGCAGGGTCGGCCCCTTGCGGCTGGCACCCGTGCTGGCTCTCTTCGTGGCCGCGACTTTGCTGCTTGGCGGAGGTACGGCCTTCACGGTGGAGATGCTGCGCCGTGTGTTCTCGCGCGACTACCGCGCCCTGCTCGGCACGGACCCTTCAACGCCCTGGCCCGCTGTTTCGCTCTTCGGCGCGGACTGGGCGCCGCTGGCGTTGACCACCTGGCTGGTACCGCTCGCGCTGCTGGCTGCAGGAGGTGCCCTCGCGTACGCCGCAAGCAGGCAGTTGCGGTCGCTGCAGGACGAGCGCAATGACGGCGAAAGCCTCACTCCATCGCCCGCCGCCCCGGCGCCTGCGCCGTCCACCACCACCAGCACACAGGAGCCCGCATGACCGACTCCATCCTTTCCCTTCGCGGCCTCAAGAAGTCCTTTGGCCCCACCGAGATCATCCGGGGCGTGGACCTGGACCTGCGGCCCCGCGAGCGGCATGCGCTCATCGGCCCCAATGGCGCGGGCAAATCCACCCTGTTCCACCTGATCTCGGGCAACCTCGCGCCGTCCTCGGGCACGATCGTGTTCGATGGCAAGCAGATCCAGGGCAAGGCGCCCCAGGAGATCAACCGCCTGGGCCTGTCGCGCTCGTTCCAGATCACCAACATCTTTCCCAAGCTGACGGTGTTCGAGAACCTGCGCCTGGCCGTCATGCGCTCGCATGGCCTGCAGTACACGTTCTGGCGCTTCATCGACAGCGCAGTGGGCGTGCGCGAGCAGACCGAGCACCTGCTGGAGCAGGTGCGGCTGCAGGCCCGCGCCCGGATGGTGGCGGCACAGCTGTCGTACTCCGAACAGCGCTCGCTGGAGATCGCCATGACACTGGCCTCGGACCCCCAGGCCATTTTGCTGGACGAGCCCATGGCGGGCATGTCCAACGAGGAGACGGAATACACCGCCCAGTTGATCTGCGAGGTGACCCAAGGCCGCGCACTCTTCATCGTCGAGCATGACATGCAGGTGGTCTTCTCGATCAGCGACCGCATCAGCGTACTGGTCTATGGCCAGGTGATCGCCACCGGGACGCCCGACGAGATCCGGGACAACGCTGCCGTGAAGGAAGCCTACCTCGGCGAGGAGGTGCTGGCATGAGCCCGGAGGCAACGCTGCTGAGCGTGGAGCAGCTGCACGCGCACTATGGCAAGAGCCACATCCTGCATGGTGTCTCGTTCGAGGTGCGGCGCAATGAAGTGGTCAGCCTGCTGGGGCGCAACGGCTCGGGCCGCTCCACCACCATGAAGGCGCTGATGGGGCTGGTGCCACCCACCGCAGGCACCGTGTCCCTGCAAGGGCGCGAGATCACCGGCCAGCGCCCATTCACCATCTGCCGTGCGGGCCTGGGCTATGTGCCCGAGGAACGCGAAGTCTTCGGCAACCTGACCGTGGATGAGAACCTGCACATGGGCGAGCAGCCCGCCGTGCCGGGTGCCGTGCAGTGGACGGTCGCGCAGATGTTCGACTACTTCCCGCGCCTGAAGGAGCGGCGCGGCACCAAGGCCGCCAGCCTTTCGGGCGGCGAGCAGCAGATGCTGACGATCTGCCGGTCGCTGCTGGGCAATCCGCTGGTGCTGCTGGTCGACGAACCCACGGAGGGGCTGGCGCCCAAGATCGTCACCGCTGTGGGCGAGTGCATCCGCGACATGCACCGGCGCGGCGTCTCGGTCGTGCTGGTCGAACAGAAGCTGGCCATTGCCCTGAAGGTGTCCACGCGCGTGTGCGTCATGGGCCATGGCCGCATCGTCTTCGAAGGCACGCCCCAAGAGCTGTCATCCAACCAGCAGTTGCTGGCCGACTGGCTGGCCGTCTGATCCGCGCCCCTCCCCCCTTCATATCCCCCTTGCCACCTCTCCAAAGAACCAGCCTCCCAGAGCAACGCCATGGACACCCTCCCGAACAAAGTCATCATCTCGTGCGCCGTGACCGGCTCGGTGCACACCCCCAGCATGTCGCCCTACCTGCCGCTGACACCCGATGAGATTGCCCGGCAGGCCATCGAGGCCGCCGAGGCCGGTGCCGCCATCCTGCACCTGCATGCGCGCAACCCGAGCGACGGCAGCCCCACCGCAGACCCTGCGGTGTTCGCGCAGTTCGTGCCGCGCATCAAGGCCGCCACCGATGCGGTCATCAACATCACCACCGGCGGCAGCACGCGCATGACGCTGCAGGAGCGGCTGGCCTATCCGCTGATCGCCCAGCCGGAGATGTGCTCGCTCAACATGGGCTCGATGAACTTCTCCATCCACCCCGCAGCGCGCAAGATTTCCGAATGGCGCCACGATTGGGAAAAGCCCTACATCGAGGGCATGGAAGACCTGATCTTTCGCAACACCTTCCGCGACATCAAGCACATCCTCAAGGTGCTGGGCGAAGACTGCGGCACCCGCTTCGAGTTCGAGTGCTATGACGTGGGCCATCTGCACAACCTGGCCCACTTCGTGGACGAAGGGCTGGTCCAGGGGCCTTTGTTCATCCAGGCCATCTTCGGCATTCTGGGTGGGCTGGGGCCGGACCCGGAGAACCTGTATGTGATGAAGTCCACGGCCGACCGCCTGTTCGGGCGCAACGGCTACCGCTTCTCGGTGCTGGGCGCCGGGCGCCACCAGATGCCGCTGCTCACCATCGGTGCGGCCATGGGCGGCAATGTGCGGGTGGGACTGGAGGACAGCCTGTACCTGGGCAAAGGGCAACTGGCCACCTCCTGCGCGGACCAGGTGCGCAAGATCCGGCGCATCCTGCAGGAGCTGTCGCTGGAGATCGCCAGCCCCGCCGAGACGCGGACCATGCTCGGCCTCAAGGGCGCCCACGCGGTGGCCATCTGAGCCGCCGCGCACCACAAGCAACCCGATTCATCTGAAAGAAACGAGAGGAAGATACATGGGCAAGCTATTGCACAACAAGGTGGCCATCGTGACCGGAGCCGGCGGTGGCCTGGGGCGCTCGCACGCGCTGGAGCTGGCGCGCCACGGCGCCCGGGTGGTCGTGAACGACCTGGGCGCCGAGCGCCCAGGCTCCCCAGCCCAGCGGGTGGTGGCGGAGATCCTGCAGTCCGGGGGCGAAGCCATGGTGGACGGCGCCGACGTGACCAGGCCGGAGCAGGTACAGGCCATGGCCGACAAGGCGGCCGGCCTCTGGGGACGGATCGACATCCTGGTGAACAACGCCGGCATCCTGCGCGACAAGTCGTTCGCCAAGATGTCGCTGGACGACTTTCGACTGGTGCTCGAAGTACACCTCATGGGTGCCGTGCACTGCACCCGCGCGGTGTGGGAACTCATGCGGGCGCAGGACTACGGTCGCATCGTCATGACGACCTCCTCCTCGGGGCTCTATGGCAACTTCGGCCAGGCCAACTACGGCGCGGCAAAGATGGCGCTGGTCGGCCTCATGCAGACGCTTGCGCTGGAGGGGGAACGCCACGGCATCCGGGTCAACTGCCTGGCGCCCAGCGCCGCCACGGGAATGACGCATGGCGTGCTGCCGCAGGACGCCCTTACCGGCCTGGCGCCCGAGCGGGTCAGCCCGGGCCTGATCGCACTGGTGGCCGACGACGCGCCCACCCGCATGATCCTGCTGGCAGGCGCCGGCAGTTTCGAAAGCGCCCACATCACCATGACCCAAGGCATCCATGTGAGCGACGGCCCGGATGCCGCAGAGGTGGTGCGCAGCAAGCTGCAGCAGGTGCAGTCCCGTACACAGGAAGTCGTCCCCGCGTCGGGATGGGAGCAGTACCAGCACGAACTGGCCAAGGCAGGCTTGCAGGCGCAAGTCGCGAGCGCATTCTGATGCGGCCCGGGGGCCGAGACAGTGGGCACCGCACATGTGCCGAGCATCCCAGGTGTCTGGTACGCACATTGCCCGCGCCGTCAGTCCCATCGAGACTCGTCTCGGGCGGTAGCCAAAGGCGCTGCCCGGCATTCGGTCCCAACAATACAAGGAGACAAGCATGAAACAGTTTTACGCGCTCAGCGCACCCGGACGGTGGGCGGTGCTGGCCATTGCCAGCGCGGCGGTGATCGCCTGCGGCGGCAACGGCTCGGCGGACGCTGCGCCGGCACCTTTGGCCTGTGAGAAGCTCGCGGGGCTTGCCATCCCGGCATC
Organism: Acidovorax sp. AC410; assembly: GCF_979253235.1. Taxonomy (NCBI): domain Bacteria; kingdom Pseudomonadati; phylum Pseudomonadota; class Betaproteobacteria; order Burkholderiales; family Comamonadaceae; genus Acidovorax; species Acidovorax sp. AC410. The sequence continues at coordinate 4,173,868 of NZ_CEEDCG010000001.1, read as the reverse complement.
TGCCATCCACCTGCCCACCTCCGGCAGCAGCGTATTGACCGCGACACCCGTTGAAGCGAGCGGCAGCGGCGTTGCCACCGTGCCCGCGCATTGCCTGGTCACCGCCCGCATCGGCCCTGTGGACCCCGCTGCACCCGATATCCGCTTGAACGTCGCGCTGCCCATGGCCTGGAACAACAAGACCCTGATGTTGGGCGGCGGCGGCTTCAACGGCTCCGTTCCCAACGTCCGGGGCAATGTCTCCAACGGTCCCACGGACCAGCCGACTCCCCTGGGCCGCGGCTACGCCACGTTTGCCAGCGACTCGGGCCACCAGGCCAATGCCTACGGGTCGCAGGACGGCACATGGGGCCTGAACGACGAAGCCGTGCGCAATTTCGGCGGCGATGCGCTCAAGAAGACCCGCGACGCGGCCCTGCACATCGTCAAGGCACGCTATGCCGCCAGCCCACAGAAATCGTACTTTGCAGGGGGCTCCACAGGCGGCCGCGAAGCGCTCGCCGCCATCCAGCGCTGGCCGGCCGACTGGGATGGCGCCATCGCCTGGTACCCGGCATGGAATGACGCTGCGGCACTGCTGGGCGGGCACCGCAGCAACATCGCCCTGGCCCAGCCCGGCGCCTACCCCAATGTGCCCAAGCGCGCGCTCGTCTACAAAGCGGCCATGGAGGCCTGCGACGCGCTGGATGGCGTCCAGGACGGCCTCATCAGCAACCAGAAGCAGTGCAACGCCCGCTTCGATCCGGCGCTGGCCACGTTGGGTGGCGCAGCACTGCGCTGCGCTGGCGGCGCCGATACCGGCGACCACTGCCTGTCCGACGCGCAGATCCGCGCGCTCCAGGTGATGAACACCGACACGGTGTTCAACTTCCCGCTGGCCAGCGGCGAAACGCGCTACCCGGGCTACAACGTCTGGGGTGCAGACCTGGGCATCACGTCCAACCCGTCTCCCGTGCAGCCCACGGTCACCTTCCTCGCGCTGGGCACGGCTGCGCCCGCCATGCCCGTGCCCCGCACCGCCCCCTACATCAGTGTGCTGGTGGACCAGTGGATCAAGTACTCGGTGACGCGCGACCCCGGCTTCAACTCGCTGCTGCTGGACCCCGAGAACCCCGGCCCCTGGGCCCCCCGCATCAGCGAGCTCAGCCGCCAGTTGGACACCGGCACCGACATCTCGGCCTTCGCAGCGAAGGGAGGCAAGCTCCTGCTGGCGCACGGCCTGGCCGACGTGCTGGTCAGTTCCCGCGCAACGGAGGACTACTACCGCCGCCTTCAAAGCCAGATGGGTGCGGAGCGCGTGCGCAGCTTCGCCCGCTACTACGAGGTGCCCGGCCTCGGGCATGCCGTGAGCACGGCGTTCAACGCGACCTGGGACTCGCTGACGACGCTGGAGCGCTGGGCCGAGAACGGAGCCGGCCCCAGCAACCCAATCACGACGGACACCGCCGGAGTGCCCGGACGGACACGCCCGCTGTGCGACTATCCCCAGTGGCCCAGGTACAAGGGCACTGGCGACGTGAACCTGGCCGCTTCGTTTGCTTGCACGGAGTAGCGGCCCGTAACGCGATCAGAACACCGACAGCCCGGTCCTGGCGGTGAACAGTTCCAGCGCCTGCATGCCCAGCAGCGAGTTCCCGGTGCCATCCAGCGCGGGCGACCAGACGCACAGGCTCAGGTGGTCGGGCACCACCGCCACGATGCCACCGCCCACGCCACTCTTGCAGGGCAGGCCGATCCGGAACGCGAACTCTCCGGCCGCGTCGTAGGTGCCGCAGGTCAGCATCAGCGCATTGATGCGGCGCGTCTGCCGCTCGGTCAGCAGTTGCTCGCCACGCAAGGGGTGGCGGCCGTCGCGGCACAGGTAGCCGGTGGCGCGCGCCAGCTGCAGGCAGCTCATGCTCACCGCGCAGTGGTGGAAGTACGCATCCAGCACGACCGCGACATCGTTGTCGATCTTGCCAAAGCTCTTCATGAAGTTGCCAAGCGCGATGTTGCGAAAGCCGGTGCCGGCCTCGGAGGCGGCCACTTCCTCGTCGAAATGCACCGGCTCGTTGCACAGGCTGGACAGCAGCTCCAGCATGGCGGCCTTGGCATCGCCCTGGCTGACCAGGCGATCGGTGACGGCAATCGCTCCGGCGTTGATGAAGGGATTGCGTGGCGTCCCCTGCTCGGCTTCGAGCTGCACCAGTGAATTGAACGGGTTGCCCGAGGGCTCGCGGCCGATGCGGTCCCACAGGGCGTCGCCCAATGCCCCCATCCCCAGGGTCAGGGCAAAGAGCTTGGAGATGCTCTGGATGGAGAACGGCGTGGCGCTGTCGCCAGCCTGCGCCTCCTGGCCGTCGCAGGTGCGCAGCGCGATGCCGAACTGGGCCGCCGGCACCCGCGCCAACGCCGGGATGTAGTTGGCGACCTGGCCCTGTGCGCCCAGCAAGGGGCGCAGTGTTGCGACAATTTCTTCAAGGATGGGCTGGAATTGCATGGCGTGATTGTCAATCAGCCATTCACAGGCCGCAGCGGTCCGACGGGCTTTTCACCTACAGCGCAGCGCGAGAACCCCTGAGAAGATGGTCCGCTTGCATTTTCTAACGTTTTTGTCGTGCGCCAGATGTACGCTTTCGGGTGATCGGGCCGTATCCGGAACCAGGTTCGAAACGGCTTGCATCTGGATCGGTTCGCCGTGTCCGCCAGCCAGCCCATTGCCAGGCCATTTGTGCACCTTTTGATCGGGATCGGAAGCTTTCGTGACAGCGTTCATGCCTGTGGGCTACAACCTTTTCCTGGTGGCAGGGTCGCTGGCCATGGCCATGTTCGCGTCCTACGTGAGCTTCGACCTGGCCCGGCGGGTGCGCACCTCGCAGCGCGGCATCGGCCTGGCCTGGTGGGCCGCGGGTTCACTGGTCATGGGAACCGGCATCTGGTCCATGCATTTCGTGGGCATGCAGGCGCTGGAGCTGCCCATTCCCATCGGCTACTCGCAGGGGCTGACCTTCGCGTCCTGGCTGGCGGCGGTGGCTGCATCCGGCATAGCGCTGGAGCTGGCCAGCCGAAAGCGCCTCGACAACCTGCGCATCCTGCTCGGCGCCATGGCGATGGGCGGCGGCATCATCGCCATGCACTACCTGGGCATGGCCGCCATGCGCATGTCGCCCGGCATCACCTGGGACATGCCGCTGGTGGCGCTGTCGGTGCTGGTATCGTTCCTCGCGTCCACGCTGGCGCTGCTCATCTTCAAGCTGCTGCGCCGGGTGGAGCGGCCCCGGCGCATGGGCTACCAGCTGGCGGCGTCGTTCGTGTTCGCCCTGGCGATCTGCGGCACGCACTACCTGGGCATGGCGGCCGCCAGCTTTGCGGTGGGCTCGGTCTGCCTGACTGCCGATGAGCTCGGCGGGCCCGGTCTGCAGACGGCCGTGGCAATGATTGCGGGCGGCCTGCTGGTGGTCACCTTGCTCACCTCCATCCTGGATGCGCGGCTGCAGCGCGCCGCGCGCGGTGCCTCGCATTCCATGCACGAAAGCAACGCACGCCTGCAGGCCGCCAACGAAGAGCTCCAGCAGCGCGCCTTTGCCGACCCGTTGACGGGCCTGCCCAACCGCTTGCTGTTCGAGGACCGCCTGGCCCAGGCCACACGCCGGCTGGAGCGCAGCAACCACGACGGGGTGGTCGAACGCATGGCCGTGCTGTTCGTGGACCTGGACGGGTTCAAACCCATCAACGACTCGTTCGGGCATGCGGTGGGCGACGTCGTGATCCGCAAGGCGGCATCGCGCCTGCGCGATGAGGCACGCGACTGCGATACCGTGGCCCGCGTGGGAGGCGACGAGTTCCTGATCCTGCTCAACGACGTGGCCGACGAGCAAGCCTGCATCTCCGTGGCCCAGCGGGTGCTGTCGTCGTTGTCGCAGCCCTTCGAGGCCTCGGGGCGGCGCATCGAGATCTCCTGCTCCATCGGCATCGTGGTGCATCCGGGCCACGGCGACAGCAGCAAGCTCGTGGCCAACGCCGATGCTGCGATGTATGCCGCCAAGCGTGCAGGCGGCAGCTGCTACGCACTGTTCGAACCCCACATGGTGTCCGACGTGTCGGAGCAGCTGGCACTGCAGAGCGACCTGCGCCATGCGCTGGAGCGGGGGCAGTTGTCACTGCACTACCAGCCCAAGATCGATGGACGGCGGGGCCAGATCAGCGGTGTGGAGGCCCTGCTGCGCTGGCATCACCCGCGCCACGGCATGGTCAGCCCGCTCGTGTTCATCCCCCTGGCGGAGCGGATAGGCCTGATCGGCCGCCTCGGCCAATGGGTCATCGACGAGGCCTGCCGCCAGACCGCCGAGTGGGGCCGCGACGGCCTGCGCATGCGCGTGGCGGTGAACCTGTCGGTGCACCAACTGCGCGACAAGGGCCTGGTCGAGCGCATCGGGCAGACCCTGCAGGACCATGGCCTGGACGCATCGCAGCTGCTGTGCGAGATCACCGAGACCGTGGCGATGGAGGACATCAAGGCCGTGCAGCACACCTTCGAGGGCCTCGGCCACATCGGCGTGTTCCTGTCCATCGACGACTTCGGCACCGGCTACTCCAGCCTGCGCTACCTGAGCCAGCTCCCCGCCCGGCAGCTCAAGATCGACCACAGCTTCGTGGGAGACCTTGAACACAGCGCCAACGCGCGCGCCGTGGTGGCCGCCGTGGTGGGCCTGGCCCACGCCCTGGGCCTGCGCGTGGTGGCCGAGGGGGTGGAGACCGAGAGACAGCGCGACATTCTCCTGGCCATGGACTGCGACGAACTGCAGGGCTTTCTGTTCGCACGCCCCATGCCGCCCGCCGCCCTGCTGGCATGGGCCCATGGGGCACGACCCGAGGGCGGAGCGGACTTCACGCCCTCGCTGGTGGGTGCGCTCGCGCCCCTGTGAGCGCGGGCACAGGCTTGCCATGCGAACCGCCAAGAAGGCAACCCAGTCCACCCGCGTTTAATGTGGGTCGCAGTCTACTGGGATAACCGGATCAGGAATCCGCCTATGTGTGGTTCAACCGCAAAACCGCAGCGGTTGAGAGCGGATTTAAAGGGGTTGAGAGCGGATGAAACGAAAACGGCCCTCAATGGGCCGTTGCGTAAGTTGTTGAATTCAATGGGGAATTCACTAAAAATCCTGGAGGCGCGAACCAGAGTCGAACTGGTCTAACCGGATTTGCAATCCGGGGCATAACCGCTTTGCTATCGCGCCGTGAGCCTCAGATTCTAACCGAATTTGCCAGCAGGTTTGCCAAGACCGCTTACCCGAGGGCAAAGTCTACCGCCGCCTGGGCATGCAGCGCCGTGGTGTCCAGCAGCGGCAGCGGGCTGTGCGCCTGCTGCACCAGCAGCGATATCTCGGTGCAGCCCAGCACGATGGCGTCGCAGCCCTGCGCCTGCAGTTGCCCGATGGCATGTTGATAGAAACCGCGCGAGGCATCGCGCACGATGCCCTGGCACAGCTCCTCGTAGATCACGCGATGCACTTTGGCGCGCGTGGGCGCGTCGGGGGTGACGACCTGCAGGCCGTAGTCCTGCGCAAGCGCTTCTTTCAGGAACGGCTGCTCCATGGTGAAGGCGGTTGCCAGCAGGCCCAGCTTGCGCAGCCCCTGCGCCCGCGCCGCCTCGCCCACCGGGGCGGCAATGTGCAAAAACGGCAGCGGCGTGGCCGCGGCGATGGTGCCGGCCAGCTTGTGCATGGTGTTGGTGCACAGCACGATGGCATCGGCCCCTGCGGCGTGCAGGCGGCGTGCGCTGTCGGCCAGCAGGGCGCCGGCATCGTCCCAGCGGCCTTCGTGCTGCGCCTGGGCGATGGGGCCGAAATCCACGCTGTGCATGAGCAGTTGCGCCGAGCGCAGCGGCCCCAGGCGCTTGCGCACCTCCTGGTTCATGAGGCGGTAGTACTCGGCGGTGGACTCCCAACTCATACCCCCGATCAGGCCTATGGTCTTCACATGCATCTCCTGTTGGAAAACTGCCATGATCCGCACCGTGCAGCCCATCGTCTATCACGGAATTTCACGCGCCACGGCCGTCGCCACGGGCCTGACGGTGGAACTGCTCGCACGTGCGCCCTACAGTGCCCGCGACAACCCGCAGCGCGCCTCGTTGGGCATGGCGCTGGAACGGCAGACGGGCGTGCATGCGATCGGCACGGACCGGCGCGAAGACTTCGACACCTGGATGGGCACCCTGTCGTTCACCCCACCGGGCCTGGACGTGTTCTCGGAGTCCGCCACCGGAGGCGAGTACCTGGTGGTGCGCTGGGATGCAGCGGGCAGCGAAGACGGCGCACAGGCCGTGCCCGCACGGCCCCAGCGCACAGCCCCACCCGCCCTGCTGCAGCAGGCGCTGGCGCTGCGCGCGCTGCTGGTGTGCGGCGCGCCGGCAGCGCAGATCCAGGCACGGGTGCAGTGGCTGCTGGTGGGGCTCGATGCCTTGCGGACACCTGCACGCAGGGTGCCGGCCCTGGCGGACCTGCGTCCGCTCTACGCCCGCGTGCTGGAGCGCATCGAGGATGAGATCGGCCACCCGGACGAGGACCTCTCGCTCGCTGCGCTGAGTGCCTCCGTGCAGCACACACCGCTGGCCTTTCTGCGCCATTTCAAGCAATTGACCGGCATGACGCCGCACGCCTACGTGAACGAGCGCCGGCTGCAGCGTGCGCGGCATGTGCTGCAGGCACCGCAGGGCGCGCTGGCCGATGTGGCGGCCGCCACCGGCTATGCCAGCCAGTCGCACATGGGCACGGCGTTCCGCCGGGCCCTGGGGCTCACGCCCGCCGCCTACCAGCGGCTGGCCGGTGCGGTGCAGCCCGCCACCACGCGCTAGCGGGCAGTGCCAGCGGGCCGTGCGACGGCCCAGCACCCCATGCAGCACGCCATCACCCACGGCTGCCGCGCTGTGGATGGCAGAAGCCATAACTGCCGGTTAATCCGGAGTTGTCCTGCAAGCCCTGCCGCAATGGCAAGGCCCTGCCTAGACTTTGCTGACCGCAATGGCGGCCCCTCCCCCCCACTTGAAGGCACCTCGATGAAACCCCGCTTCCGTCTCTTTCGCACCCTGGCGCTGGCAGGCCTGTTGGGCACCGCCCTGTCGGTGTTCGGACAGGCCGATCCACGGCCCGCGCCTGCGTCCCCGGACCGCTATCCCGGCCGCCCCATCCGCCTCTTCATCGGGCAGGCGCCCGGTGGCGCGGTCGACACCATCGCGCGACTGGCGGCGGAGCGGCTGGCGGCCCGCCTGGGCCAGCCCGTGGTGGTGGACAACCGGCCCGGAGCCGGCGGCATGCTGGCCGCGGAAGCCATTGCGCGCGCAGCACCCGACGGCTACAGCATCGGCTTGCTGGATGTCGGATCGCTGGCCGTCAACCCGGTCCTGCAGCCCAAGGTCTCCTACGACGTCACCAAGGACTTCCGCTACATCGGCACCGTCGCGAAGATCCCGCTGGTGATGGTCGCCAAGCCCGATCTGGCCTCCTCGCGGGCTGCCGACCTGGTCGCCTATGCCAAGGCCCATCCGGCGAAACTGACCTACGGGTCCGCGGGTGTCGGAAGCCCTCCCCATCTCGCATTCGAAACCTTCAAGGCGCGATCCGGGGTGTTCGTCACGCACATTCCCTACCGGGGCGGTGCACCGGCGCTGGCAGACGTGGTGGCCGGTCACGTGGATCTGACCTTCATCGACACGAACCTGGCAAGCCAGTACCAAAAAAGCGGCAAGGTGAAGGCGATTGCCGTGGCAACCCTGGAGCGAAGCCCGCTGATGCCGGACGTTCCCACATTCCATGAATCCGGACTGGGCGGCTTCGAGTTCGCCCCTGGGTGGGCATCGTGGGCCCGGCGACGATGCCAGCAGAAGCCTCCACGCGCCTGGCCGCCGCGCTGGAAGCCGTCGTTGCCAGCCCCGAATTCGCCGCGCGCATGCAGGCCCTGGGGTTCGCCCCGTTCGCCAACAGCCCGGCCCATTTCAGCGCGCTGATGCGCTCGGAGCTCCAGTCGTACCGCACGCTCATCAAGGAGCGCGGCATCACCCTGGAGAACTGAGTCATGGAAAAGACACTCACACTCGATGCGGTGGCCGGAAGCGGCGCGCGCGGCTCCAGCCCCCGGCAGGTCTTTCTCGATGCCTGCCATATCCTGGCGCACCAGGGCCATGCCGCCGGCCTGGCCGGCCAGGTGACCGTGCGCGACGGCGACTCGTCCAGGATGCTCACGCTGGCACTGGGCACGGGCCTGGAAGAGGCCGACGATGCATCGATGCTCTTGGTCGACGAGAACCTCACCACGCTGCAGGGCCAAGGCAAGGCCAACCCCGGGGTGCGCTTTCACAGCTGGATCTACCGCCACCACCCCGGGGTGCGCGCCATCATCCACACACACCCACAGACCCTGTCGGCGCTGTCGATGCTCGGCACCCCCATGCCGGTGGCCCACATGGACGCGGCCATGTTTTATGAAGACTGCGGATTTCTGGCGCACTGGCCGGGCGTTCCCACCGGGGACGACGAAGGCGCGCTGATATCGGGCGCGCTGGCGGGCAAGCGCTCGGCACTGCTGGTCAACCATGGCATGGTCTGCACCGGGGCAACGCTGCAGGAAGCCGTCTACCTCAATGTGTTTGCCGAGCGCAATGCGCGCATGTGCCTGGACGCCCTGGCCATCGGGCCGCTGCAGCCCGTGGAACCTGCAGCCGCCAAGGAAGCCCATGACTTCCTTCTCCAGCCCGCCATCGTCAACGGCACCTTCGCCTACTGGGCGCGGCAGGCAGCGCGGGCCGCAAACGCTTCGATCACCTGAAGCGTGGCGGCCTGCGCCTTGGGCGGCGTGGCCGCCAACCGATGGATTGCCACGACCTGCCGGCCCAGGTCGGCATCGGCGATCAGGAACCGGGCCAGGCCCCGAGGGGTCACGGTGAAGTCCGGCAGCGCGCTCGGTAGCAAGACCATGCCCACGCCCGCAGCCGCCAGATCCAGCGAGACGCTGAGCGAACTGCACTCGGCAGCAATCAGCAAAGGCCCTGGCAATTCGCGCTCGATGACGCGGCGCAGGGCATAGGGGCGGGGTGGCACGATCAGCGTGCGCCGCGCCAGCTCTGCAGCAGTCAGCGACAGGGGTTGCGAGCCCCCGTCGCTCTCCATGCCAGGCAGGCCATAGGCGCTGACCTCTTCGTGGTACAGACGCAGCACCTGGACCGCATCGGTGTGTACTGCCAGGTCGTACACCAGGCCGATGTCCGCATGGCCCCGCACGACCTGGTCCACGACATCCGGCGAACTGGCGTTGTCCAGGCGGACCACCAGGCCCGGATGCATCCGCCTGAGCTCGGCCACCACCGGGGGCAGCAGATAGGCAGCCAGGGTGTTGACGCTGGCGATGCGCACGTAGCGCGCAGCATCTGCCGCGGAGCGCGCCGTGTCCAGCGCCACGTCGAGCATCGCGAAATGCTCGGCAGCGCTCTGGGCCAGGCGCTGCCCCACCGGCGTCAGCGCCATGCCACGCCCGTGGCGCGTGAACAGAACGCACTCCAGGAATGCCTCCAGCGCACTGATCTGCTTGCTCACCGCGGGTTGGCTGAGCCCGAGCCTGTCGGCCGCCTTCTGCAACGAGCCGCCCTGGGCGACCAGCAGGAAGGTTCTGAGCAGCCGATCTTTGTCATGCATGGGCTATTCTATGCACCGCCCCTGCTACAGAGCACCGACACGGGCATGCGTGCTGCCGCGCAATCCAACCCGCCGAGCGATGCCCACTGCCGCCACCACCACCACCGCCGAACATCCAGCGAGGCCAGCACCGCCATGCGGCATCCATCCCCCAACGCGCCACTGCCACCACCATCCCGTGCCGCCCGTATCGCCCGCCAACTGCTCGCCCCGTGCGCGCTGGTGCTCGGCCTGTGTACCAGCATGAGCGGCCATGGCGCAAGCCCCGCGCCCGCGCGGCCGCCCGCGGGCACCGACGTGGACGAAACCCGCACCGTGGCACAGCGCACGCGCGCGCCGGCGGACTGCCTGTCGGTGGTGCTGGAGGGCATCACGGTGCTGCTGGACCGCAGTGAACTCAGCCGCCAGGCCAACGCCAAGCCCACCCAGTGGAAGACCGAGGCCGAGCGCATGGCCCTGATCGAAGGGCGGCGCGCAGCGGCGTTGCTGCAGGCCGCCAGCCCCGCCAAGGGCGGCAGCAACCCGGGCTGCCACGCGGTCACGCAGACGCTTGATGGCGAAGACCAGTTCGTGGTGCTTGCGCACCTGGAACGCGGCGCGGCAGCGGTGCTGCCCGAGGGCACCACGCAGCCCGTGCCGGCGGTGGCCATCCGCTACCTGGGCCAGCGCTGCGGCCCGCTGTGCGGGCGCGGGAACATCATGGTCGCCGTGCCGGGGCAGCCCCGGCCTTTCCTGGTCACGCACTGGTGGGCGTCCTGACCACGCCCTGGAAGGGGCGGCTTGCCCTGGCCGCTGCACTGGCAGCCGTGGCCGGCGCACCAACGGCCTGGTGGCTGCTGCACCAGCAGCACCGGCCCGCAGCGGCCATTGCCACCGCACAGGCCTTTGTGCGCGACGTGGAGCGGCGCGACTACACGGCAGCATTCGGGCGCACGCTGGCGGGCCCCGGCACCGGCACGACGCCCGCCGAGCTGCAGGCCAACGCGCAGCGCCAGCTGTGCCCGCCGGCCCGTGTGGACTACACCGCCCCGTTCCAGTCGCATGGTAACCGGTTGCGCCGCTGGGCCGCAGGCCGCACGCTCGACGAGCCGCAGGTGCGCGTGGAATTCGCGGGCAGCCCCTGCCTGTTCGGCATCACGCTGCGGCGCACTGCGCAAGGCCAGTGGAAGGTGGCGGGCTTTGCCAGCCACGCAGGGTAAGGGCACAGGTATGCTCGCCCAGCAGCGGCCAGCCTGCGCTCGCAGGCCCCGGGGCGCCATCCATGAACGACACAACGAGGAGCCTGTCCCCATGCTTCGCCTCCTGAAGATACTCGCCTGGTGTACTGCCTTGCTTGCCGGCAGCGCCATGTCCCAGCCCGCCGATCAATGCAGCAGCGGTACGGGAACGCAGGCCAACGCCGCCTGGCAACTGGTCCCGCGCCAGGGCATCACCTGCGGCGCCTTGCAGGTCAGCATGGGCCAGGATCGCGACGCGCTGCGCAAGGCCATGGGCGCCGCCGGCTTTGTGCCCCCCAAGCCCGGGCGCTACCCCGACGAGGACGACTTCCTCACCGCCGACAAAGCCACCTTCATCCGCGTGCGCTACGACGGCAGCAAGGTGCAGGACATCGAGTTTCTTGCCGGCACGCTGAAGTACCAGGGCGTGGACCTGCACCGCAACACCCGCTTCGCCAAGCTCAAGCGCCAGTTCAAGGCCATGAAGCTCAGCTTCAGGGACACGAAATGGCTGGGCGATGGCCAGGATTGCCCCGAGCTCCTGATCAACATCGCCCGGCACGAAGACGTGGGTGGCGATGGCGACGGGATCGAATGGGTGATCCTGAGCAGCACCTTCAAATAACATGCTCCGCCGTCCTGAGCAGCAACCCGTTTCGAAGGCTTCCACCATGCCCTGCATCGGACGCCTGCGAAGGCTCTGCGCTTCGGTCCTGCGCTGCGCTCTGGTCCTTCTGCCGGTGGGGGCCGCATCGGCGCAGCCAGCCGCTGCGCCGGACCACTGCGTGCGCCTCATCTGCGGCCAGGGCAGCAGCGAAGACGACTATTGCGCCATCGGCCCCGCCCAGTTGGTGGCCCGCATGCCTGCGGCCTTCGCGATAGCGTCGATTCGCGGCAACACACGCATCGCTACGCGAGGAGATGCGGCCACCGCCAGTTGCACCCCCGCAAAGCGCCTGGCCCAGGAGGTCTCCCTGGACCGGGCCAGCCTCTACGGGTCCGTGGAGATCACAGGCCAACTCCAGGCAACCGGCATCCTGCGGTTCGAGCCCAACGACGGCGGTGAGCTGGAATTCAGGCCCGGACGGGAAGCATTCAAGGGCACCGGCCCGTTCTTTCGGGCCAACTTCCAGCGCATCAAGCTGGACTCGGCACAGCCTGCGGTCAACGTGGTCCCGCCGCGCCCACTGGCCGGCGCCGACTGCTGGCAGGCCCAGGCCACGGCGCAGCTGTCGGACTTCTCGGTGCTGGTCGGCGACACCTCTGCGGCAGGGACTTATCCGCGCCGGGCGCGCATCACCGCCGTCCACGGCTTCACCCGCTGCACATGGGGTGGACCCTGAGCATTTGCCTCAAGAAAATAGCCCCATGCCCACGGCATCCACCACAGCACCGGAGACCCTGCTCTTCTCCACCAACCTGGCCCGCAAGCACCCGCGCCTGCCCGTGTACGTGGTGCTGCCCCATGCCGCGGTCGCCCCCTGGGGCCTGCAGGCCACGACCCTGGTGGAGGGCACAGCCAACGGCCATACATTGGGGCGGCGCACGCTCAAGCGCTGGGACGCCTCCCCGCAGTCGCCCTGGTTCCTGGAGTTCACCGCACCGTGGTGCAAGGCCGCCGGCGTGGCCGTGGGCGATGCACTGCAGGTGGAGCTGACCCGCGCCAGCACCGAGGTACCCGCAGAGCTGCAGTCCCTGCTGGCGCAATCACCCGCGCGCGCTGCCGCCTGGCAGGGGCTCAGCGATGCCGTGCAGCGCGTGGCCATGGAACATATCCGCGCGGGCAAGAGCCCCGCAACCCGTGAACGCCGCGCTGCACTGCTCGCGCAACGGCTGCACGGAGAGGCCTGACCAGGCGAGGTTGCCGACCGGGTTGCGGCGGACAGGGGCGGGGCAAAAAACAAAAAAGGATCCCGAAGAATCCTTTTTGCTTGCCTGCAATGCTTGTGAAAAACACTGCCTGCGAAATATGGAGCGGGAAAAGAGTCTCGAACTCTCGACCTCAACCTTGGCAAGGTTGCGCTCTACCAACTGAGCTATTCCCGCATTTTACCGAAGCCTTACATTGTACATCGTTTAGTACGTTGTGTGCTGCGATGGAATGAATTGTAGCGCATTTTTTGGAGGTCTCTGAAAGTCCCTCGAAAAAATTTGCACTCCCTTCATTCCATCGACTTTTTACCCAGACGCTTCGCTCACGCCGTCTCAGTGCTTGAGGCCATCCGCCGCAGGCGTGGCCTTGTCGGTCGATGGCGCTGCTGGCGCCACGGCCACCTCCTCGTCCGTCAGCGGCACGGGCATGCTTTCCAGGGCGATCTCCAGCACCTTGTCGATCCAGCGCACGGGCACGATCTCCAGGCCGCTCTTGACGTTGTCCGGGATCTCGGCCAGGTCCTTCACGTTCTCTTCGGGGATCAGCACCGTCTTGATGCCGCCGCGCAGGGCTGCGAGCAGCTTTTCCTTGAGGCCACCGATGGCGGTGACTTCACCGCGCAAGGTGATCTCGCCGGTCATGGCCACGTCGGCACGCACCGGGATGCCCGTGAGTGCGGAGACGAAGGCCGTGGTCATGGCGGCACCCGCACTCGGGCCATCCTTGGGCGTGGCGCCGTCGGGCACGTGGATGTGGATGTCGCGCTTCTCGAAGGCTTCGTCCTTGATGCCCAGGATGCGCGAGCGGCTGCGCACCACCGTGCGGGCGGCCTCGACCGATTCCTTCATCACGTCGCCCAGCGAGCCGGTGCGCGTGATCACGCCCTTGCCGGGCATGGCGGCGGCTTCGATGGTCAGCAGGTCGCCGCCCACCTCGGTCCACGCCAGACCGACCACCTGGCCCACCTGGTTCTGTGCCTCGGCACGGCCGTAGGTGTACTTGCGCACGCCCAGGAAGTCGGGCAGGTTGTCGGCGGTGACGACCACCTGGGGCTCGAGCTTCTTGAGCTGCAGGCCCTTGACCACCTTGCGGCAGATCTTGGACAGCTCGCGCTCCAGCGAGCGCACGCCGGCTTCCCGCGTGTAGTAGCGCACCATGTCGCGCACGGCAGGCTCGGTAATGCTGAGTTCCTCGTCCTTCACGCCATTGTTCTTGAGCTGCTTGGGCAGCAGGTACTTCATGGCGATGCTGGTCTTCTCGTCCTCGGTATACCCCGACAGGCGGATCACTTCCATGCGGTCGAGCAGGGCCGGCGGGATGTTCATCGAGTTCGATGTGGCGACGAACATCACGTCGGACAGGTCAAAATCCACCTCGACGTAGTGGTCGCCAAAGGTGTGGTTCTGCTCGGGGTCCAGCACCTCCAGCAACGCGCTCGACGGGTCGCCACGGAAGTCGGTGCCCAGCTTGTCGATCTCGTCGAGCAGGAACAGCGGATTGCGCGTGCCTACCTTGGACAGGCTCTGCAGCACCTTGCCCGGCAGTGCGCCGATGTAGGTACGGCGGTGCCCGCGGATCTCGGCCTCGTCGCGCATGCCGCCCAGGGCCATGCGCACGTACTTGCGGCCGGTGGCCTTGGCGATCGACTGGCCCAGCGAGGTCTTGCCCACGCCCGGTGGCCCCACCAGGCAGAGGATGGGGGCCTTCACCTTGTCCACGCGCTGCTGCACTGCAAGGTATTCAAGAATGCGGTCCTTGACCTTGTCCAGGCCAAAGTGGTCTTCGTTGAGCACGCCCTCGGCATTCACCAGGTCGTGCTTGATCTTGGTCTTCTTGCTCCACGGCAGCGCGGTGAGCACGTCGATGTAGTTGCGCACCACGGTGGCCTCGGCCGACATGGGCGACATGAGCTTGAGCTTCTTGAACTCGGCATCGGCCTTCTTGCGCGCCTCGGCGGGCATCTTGGCGAGCTTGATCTTCTTCTCGATCTCTTCCATGTCCGCGCCGTCTTCGCCTTCGCCCAGTTCCTTCTGGATGGCCTTGACCTGCTCGTTGAGGTAGAAGTCGCGCTGGTTCTTCTCCATCTGGCGCTTCACGCGGCCACGGATCTTCTTGTCGACGTTGAGGATGTCGACCTCGCGGTCGAGCTGCTCGAACAGGTTTTCCAGGCGTGCCTTCACGTCCGACAGGTCGAGCACGATCTGCTTGTTCTCCAGCTTGAGCGGCAGGTGCGCAGCAATCGTGTCGGCCAGGCGGCCCGGGTCGTCAATGCTGGAGATGCTGGTGAGGATCTCGGGCGGGATCTTCTTGTTGAGCTTGACGTACTGGTCGAACTGCTGCATCACCGCGCGGCGCAGGGCTTCGATCTCGCTGGGCTTGGCGGCCTCGGCAGCGGGCTCCACGGGCGTCACGGTGGCGGTGAAGTGCGTCTCGCCGTCCTCGATGGACGAGACCAGCGCGCGCTGCTGGCCTTCGACCAGCACCTTCACGGTGCCATCGGGCAGCTTGAGCATCTGCAGGATGGTGGAGACGCAGCCGACGTCGAACATGTCGGCCACCGAGGGCTCGTCCTTGGCGGCGGCCTTCTGGGCCACCAGCATGATGCGGCGGTCGGCCTCCATGGCCAGCTCCAGCGCCTTGATGCTCTTGGGGCGGCCCACGAAAAGCGGTATCACCATGTGGGGGAACACCACCACGTCACGCAAAGGCAACAGCGGCAGGTCGATGGGGGTGGCTGGCAGGGGGGTATGTCCGGACATGGAAATCCTCAGTTAACTCTGTGGAATATGGACCACATGTGGGGATTTTCAACCCCTTTTCCCAGCCGTGCTGAAAGAAGGGTTGAAGGGCAGCGCAGACGGCTGCCCTGCGCGGTGCATGCAATCAGTTGCCTGCGCCGCCGGGACATTGCAGAACGCTCAGGAACGCGTGCTTGCGTTCCCAGGGCCCTAGGCCTTCTTGGCCGCTTCTCGGTATACGAGCAGCGGCGGCTTGCTTTCTTCGATGGTGGACTCGTCCACCACGACTTTCTCGACGTTGCTCTGGTTGGGCAGGTCGAACATGGTACCGATCAGCGACTGCTCCAGGATCGAGCGCAGGCCGCGCGCACCGGTCTTGCGGGCCAGTGCCTTGCGGGCAATGGCCTTGAGCGCGGCAGGACGGATCTCCAGGTCCACACCTTCCATGGCCAGGAGCTTGCTGTACTGCTTGACCAGCGCGTTCTTGGGCTCGGTCAGGATCTGCACCAGCGCATCCTCGCTCAGCTCGGCCAGCGCCGTCACCACGGGCATGCGGCCCACCAGTTCAGGGATGATGCCGAACTTGATCAGGTCCTCGGGCTCGATCTCGGTGAATACCTCGGTCAGCGAACGCTGCTTCTTGCTCTTGACCGATGCGCCAAAGCCGATGCCCGATGCCTCGGTGCGGTTCTCGATGACCTTCTCCAGGCCCGCAAACGCACCGCCACAGATGAACAAAATGTTGGTCGTGTCGATCTGCAAAAAGTCCTGGTTCGGGTGCTTGCGCCCGCCCTGGGGCGGCACGCTGGCCATGGTGCCTTCGATCAGCTTGAGCAGCGCCTGCTGCACGCCCTCGCCCGACACGTCGCGGGTGATGGAGGGGTTGTCCGACTTGCGCGAGATCTTGTCGATCTCGTCGATATAGACAATGCCGCGCTGCGCGCGCTCGACTTCGTAGTTGCAGCTTTGCAGCAGCTTCTGGACGATGTTCTCCACGTCCTCGCCCACATAGCCGGCTTCCGTCAGCGTGGTGGCGTCGGCCATCACGAAGGGCACGTCCAGCATGCGCGCCAGCGTCTGGGCCAGGAGCGTCTTGCCCGAGCCCGTGGGCCCGATCAGCAGGATGTTGCTCTTGGACAGCTCGATGTCGTCCTTGTGCGCCTTGTCCTTGTGGCGCAGGCGCTTGTAGTGGTTGTACACCGCGACGGCCAGCGTGCGCTTGGCCACGTCCTGGCCGATGACGTAGTTGTCCAGGTTGGACTTGATCTCCAGGGGCGTGGGCAGGTCGCTCTTGGCGTCCTTGGCCAGGTCGCCGGAGGGCAGCTCGTCACGGATGATTTCGTTGCACAGGTCAATGCACTCGTCGCAGATAAAGACGGACGGTCCGGCGATCAGCTTCTTCACTTCATGCTGGCTTTTGCCGCAGAAAGAGCAGTAGAGGGTTTTCTCGCTGGAGGAGCCTTTTTTCTCGGCCATGGGGGCAATGCCTTGTTACGGAAAGTTGTCGGGATGATAACCAAATAAAAAGCGGCGCTCTTTCCCGGGGAAACTGCCCTCACGGCGGGGGGTGAATGCACTGCACTGCACCCCGGGCCGCGGGCAGTTTTCATAACTTAACCCCGACGCAACGCCAAGGCAAGCCAGGGAAACGAGCGCCGCCGCGCGATCACACGGTCCCGATCAGGGGCGCTGGGCGATCACCTGGTCCACCAGGCCGTATTCCTTGGCCTCGTCGGCCGTGAGGAAGTAGTCGCGCTCGGTGTCGTTCTTGACCTTTTCCAGCGGCTGGCCCGTGCGCTCGGCCAGGATGCGGTTCATCTGGTCCTTGGTGCGCAGGATGTCCCGGGCATGGATCTCGATGTCGGTCGCCTGGCCGCGTGCGCCGCCCAGCACCTGGTGGATCATGATCTTCGAGTTGGGCAGCGAAAAACGCTTGCCCTTGGCACCGGCCGCCAGCAGAAAGGCGCCCATGCTGGCCGCAAAGCCCACGCACATGGTCGACACATCGGGCTTGATGAACTGCATGGTGTCATAGATGGCCATGCCGGCCGTCACGCTGCCGCCAGGCGAGTTGATGTAGAACGAAATGTCCTTGTCGGGGTTCTCGCTCTCCAAAAAGAGCAGCTGCGCCACCACCAGGTTGGCGGTCTGGTCGTTGACCTCGCCCACCAGGAAGATGATGCGCTCCTTGAGCAGGCGCGAGTAGATGTCGTAGGAGCGCTCACCGCGTCCCGACTGCTCGATAACCATGGGGACCATGCCCAGGGCTTGTGTATCCAGTGAACTCATGTTTTCTCCAGTGCAAGCAGGTACTGTACCCAGAAATGAATTGGGGCTTGTGCATGAAAGCACAAGCCCCTGCGGCAAGCTATCGCCGGCCCATCCGCAAAGGACGGCCTGCGAACACCGGCTTTAGCCTTGCTGGCCCATGAGTTCGTCGAACGACACGGCCTTGTCAACGACCTTGGCCTTGCCCAGCACGAAGTCGGTCACGTTGTTCTCGATGACCACGGCTTCCACTTCGGCCAGGCGTTGGCGATCGCCGAAGTACCAGCGCACCACGTCTTCGGGCTTCTCGTAGCTGGCAGCCAGCTCGTCGATGTGGGCCTTGAGCTGCTCGGGCTTGGCCTGCAGTTCGTTGGCACGCACCAGCTCGGCCACCACCAGGCCCAGGCGCACGCGGCGCTCGGCCTGGGGACGGAACACGTCCTCGGGGATCTCGGCCTTGTCGGCATCCTTGAGGCCGCGCTGCTTGAGGTCGGCACGGGCGCCTTCCAGCAGGCGGCCGATTTCGGCCTGCACGCTCGAATTGGGCAGGTCCAGCTCGGCCTTGGCCACCAGGGCGTCCATCACGGCTTGCTTGTTGCGGGCCAGCAGGCGGAACTTGACTTCGCGCTCCAGGTTCTTCTTGATGTCGGCGCGCAGGCCTTCCACCGAGCCGTCGGCGATGCCCAGCGACTTGGCCAGGGCGTCGTTCACTTCGGGCAGGTTGGCGGCTTCGATCTTCTTGACCGTGACCAGGAAGTCCGCCGTCTTGCCGGCCACGTCCTTGCCGTGGTAATCGGCAGGGAAAGCCAGCGGGAAAGTCTTGCTTTCGCCGGTCTTCATGCCGCGCACGGCTTCTTCGAATTCCTTGAGCATCTGGCCTTCGCCGACCAGGAACTGGAAGTCCTCGGCCTTGCCGCCGTCGAACGGCTCGCCGTCGATCTTGCCTTCGAAGTCCACGGACACGCGGTCACCGTCTTCGGCAGCGGCGCCCTGGGCGCGCTGGGCGAAGGTGCGGCGCTGCTTGCGCAGGATGTCGATGGTCTTGTCGATGGCCGAATCGGTCACGTCGGCCGACAGCTTCTCGACTTCGGCGTCCGACAGGTCACCGATCTTGACTTCGGGGAACACTTCGAAGATGGCGTCGAAGGTCACCTGGCCTTCGGGGGCACCGTCTTTTTCGGTGATGCGGGGCTGGCCGGCCACGCGCAGCTTGGCTTCGTTGGCGGCCACGGCAAAGGCTTCACCGACCTTGTCGTTGAGCACTTCGTACTGCACGGAATAGCCGTAGCGCTGGGCGACCACGTTCATGGGCACCTTGCCGGGACGGAAACCGTCCATCTTCACGGTGCGCGCAAGGCGCTTCAGACGCGTGTCGACTTCGGTCTGGATCACGGTCAGGGGCACGCTCAGCGTGATCTTGCGCTCGAGCTTCTCAAGGGTTTCAACAGTAACGGACATGGCTATTCCTCTAAGACTCTAAGAATGTGATCGTGCTCGCTGCTGCGCAGTGTTCCGCAAGGTCTCACATGGATGGTGCGCGGGGGGGACTCGAACCCCCACACCATTGCTGGCGTCAGGACCTAAACCTGGTGCGTCTACCAATTTCGCCACCCGCGCGGTTCAACAACAAACAAACAGGCGGCAAGCTATGCCCGCCGCCTGTGTGAAATCGGTCAACCTTAGATTTTAACCTGAGAAGCGGGGCTCTCCAATTTCCGCACGCCCCTGGCGTGCAAGGGTTCACCCTGCCCCCGCCCACGGCAGGGGATTGCCCCCGGGGCTCAGGCCGCGGCCAGCCGCTCGTCCTCGGGCCGCTTCACGCGGAACCAGGCCGCGTACATCGCCGGCAGCGCCAGCAAGGTCAGCACCGTGGCCACGATCAGCCCGCCCATGATGGCCACGGCCATCGGGCCCCAGAACACGCTGCGCGACAGCGGGATCATGGCCAGCACGGCAGCAGCCGCCGTGAGCACGATGGGGCGCAGCCGGCGCACGGCGGATTCCACGATGGCATCCCACGCGGGGATGCCCTTGGCACGGTCCTGCTCGATCTGGTCGATCAGGATCACCGAGTTGCGCTGGATCATGCCCATCAGCGCGATCACGCCGAGCAGGGCCACGAAGCCGAAGGGGCGGTTGAGCAGGATCAGCGCACCCGCCACGCCGGCCAGGCCCAGCGGTCCGGTCAGGAACACCAGCATCGCACGGCTGAAGCTGTGCAGTTGCAGCATCAGCAGCGTGAAGGTGACGAACAGCATGATCGGGATGCCGGCCGCGATGGAGGCCGAGCCCTTGGAGCTTTCCTCCACGGCACCGGCCACCTCGATGCGGTAGCCGCCCTGCCCGGCCTCGCGCCACTTGGCCTCGATGGCGCGCAGGCTGGGCAGCAGCTGCGCGGTGACGGTGGCGCCCTGCACGCCTTCGGTCACGTCGCCCTGCACGGTGATGGCGTAGTCGCGGTTCTCGCGCCACATCACGCCCGGCTCCCAGGTGAACACGGGCTTGGCGATCTGCGTGAGCGGGATCGACTTGCCCGAGGCCGTGGGCAGGTAGGCGTTGGCGATGTCGGTGATGGCATTGCGCTCGTCGAGCGGCTGGCGCAGCATGATGTCGATGAGCTTGTCGCCCTCGCGGAACTGGCCGACCTGCGTGCCCGAGAGAATGGTCTTGCTGGCCTGGGCGATGGACTGGCTGGTCACGCCCAGGGCGCGCGCCTTGGCCTGGTCCACTTCCAGGCGCAGCACCTTCACGGACTCGTTCCAGTTGTCGTTCACGCCGCGCATCTGGGGGTTCTCGCGCAGGGCGGCCTTGACCTCGTCGGCGCGGGCGCGCAGCACCAGCGGATCCAGCCCGACCACGCGGAACTGCACCGGGTAGGGCACAGGCGGCCCGTTGGGCAGCAGCTTCACGCGGCCGCGCACTTCGGGGAACTCCTGGGCCAGCAGCGCGGGCAGCTTGATGCGCAGGCTTTCGCGCAGCTTCAGGTCCTGCGGCACCACGATGAACTGCGACACGTTGCTCTGCGGGAACACCTGGTCCAGCGGCAGGTAGAAACGCGGCACACCCGAGCCCACCCAGGTGCTCACGGTGTTCACGCCCGGCTCAGCCAGCAGGCGCGCTTCCACGCGCTTGGTGACCTCTTCATTGCCCGCGAAGGACGTGCCTTCGGGGAACCACACGTCGACGATGATCTCGGGGCGGCTCGAATCGGGGAAGAACTGCTGCTGCACCTGGCCCATGCCGAAGATGCCCAGGGCAAACGTCCCCACCGTGAGGCCGATGGTGATCCAGCGGTGGCGCACGCACCAGGTCACCAGGCGGCGAAAGAAGTTGTAGAACGGGCTGTCGAACACCTCGTGCCCGCCCGCCTCCACGCCATGGTGCTCCTGTGCATGGGCCACGTGGGCCGGCACCTTGAGCAGCAGGGTGCCCAGGTAGGGCACGAAGTAGACCGAGACAATCCAGCTCAAGACCAGCGCGAGCACCGTCACCGCGAAGATCGCGAAGGTGTACTCGCCGGTGGTCGACTTGGCGATGCCGATGGGCAGAAAGCCCACCGCCGTGATCAGCGTGCCCGTGAGCATGGGCATGGCCGTGAGCTCGTAGGCGAAGGTGGCGGCGCGCACCTTGTCGTAGCCCTCTTCGAGCTTGAGCACCATCATCTCCACGGCGATGATGGCGTCGTCCACCAAAAGGCCCAGGGCGATGATCAGCGAGCCCAGCGAGATCTTGTGCAGCCCGATGTTCCAGTACCACATGCCCAGGAAGGTCACGGCCAGCACCATGGGGATGGTGATGCCCACCACCAGGCCCGGGCGCGGGTCGATGTACCAGCGCTTCCACAGCGGGTTCTTGCCGGGGCGCTTGTGAAAGCCCAGGGCGACGAAGCTCACGGCCAGCACGATGACCACGGCCTCGATCAGCACCTTCACGAATTCGTTGACCGAGGTGGCCACGGCCTTGGGCTGGTCCTGCACGTTCACCAGCTTCACGCCGGCGGGCAGCGCGGAGCCGATGCGGTCGGTGGCCACATGCAGCGCCTTGCCCAGGGCGATGATGTCGCCGCCCTTGGTCATGGAGACACCCAGGGCAATCACTTCCCTGCCCTGATGGCGCACCTTCACCGCGGTGGGGTCCACGTAGCCGCGCTTGATCTCGGCAATATCCCCCAGGCGAAGCTGCGCACCGGAGGGGCCGCGGATCGGCATGGCCGCGAGGTCCTCGATGGCATTGAACTGGCCGGCCACGCGCACCTGCACCTGGTCCAGCGGGGTCTGCACGGCGCCCGCGCCTTCCACGGCGTTCTGCTGGCCCAGTTGGGCCAGCACCTGGTTCATGTCCAGGCCCAGCTGCGACAGGCGCTTTTGCGAAATTTCGATGAAGAGCTTTTCGTCCTGCACACCAAACAGCTCGACCTTGGCCACGTCGGGCACGCGCAGCAGCTGCTGGCGTGCGTCGTCGGCAAAGTTCTTGAGCTCGGCGTAGCTGAAGCCCTCGGATTCAAGCGCGTAGATCACGCCATACACGTCGCCGAAGTCGTCGTTGAAGAACGGCCCCTGGATGCCCGTCGGCAGCGTGTAGCGCATGTCGCCGATCTTCTTGCGCACGGTGTACCAGACGTTGGCCACCTCGCTGGCCTTGGACGAGTCCTTGATCTGGAAGATGATCTGCGACTCGCCGGGCTTGGAATAGCTGCGGATCTTGTCGGCGTAGGGCACCTCCTGCAGCGTGCGCTCAAGCTTGTCGGTGACCTGCTCGGCCACCTGCTGCGCCGTGGCGCCGGGCCAGTAGGTGCGCACCACCATGGCGCGGAAGGTGAACGGCGGGTCTTCGTCCTGCCCCAGCTGGAAGTAGGCGGCAAAGCCCAGCAGCATCAGCACCACCATCAGGTAGCGCGTGAGCGCCGGGTGGTCGAGCGCCCATTTGGAGAGGTTGAACCCCTCTTTTGGTTGGATCTGGCTCATGGCGGGCCCTTACTTGGAAGCAGGGGCCGCAGCCACAGGCGTCGCCGCTGGCGCGGGGGCCGCAGCCGGCAGCGCCACATTGCCGGCCGCCGTCTGCGCCTTGGCGGCAGGGGCGCCGTTCGACTTGGGCTGGTAGACCATGACCTTCTGCCCCGGCGAGAGCACGTGTACGCCCGTGGCCACCACCTGCATGCCGGGGGTCAGGCCTGCGGCCACCACGGCATCGTTGCCGTCGGCCGTGGCGATCTGCACCACCTGGGATTTGACGGTGCTGGTGGCCGCGTCATACACCCACACGGCCGTGGACTGGCCCTCCTGGCGCAGCGCGCTGGTGGGCAGCTTGATGGCCACCACGCCCGCATGGCCCAGCGCCTTGGGCTGGGCGTACACCGTGGCGCCCAGGGCCGGCGCGTCCTTGCCCTCGATGGCCACCTTGACCTGGAAGGTGCGGGTGGCCGCATCGGCACTGGCCGCCACCTCGCGCACCTTGCCTGCCAGCTCGGCGCCGCCCGACCAGCCGCGCACGGCCACGTCGGAGCCCACGGCGATCTGGGCGACCTTGTCCTCGGGCACGGCAAACACCACGTCGCGCGGGCCGTCCTGCGCAATCCGCACCACCGGTGTGCCGGCCGCGACGACCTGGCCCGGCTCGGCCTCGATGCCCGTGACCACGCCCGACACGTCGGCCACCAGGCGCGTGTAGGTGGCCTGGTTGCCTTGCGAGGAGAGCTGTGCGCGCGCCTGGTCCAGCGTGGCCTGCGCGGCCTTCAAGGTCGCGTCGCGGCGCTCCAGCTCGGCGCCGCTGATGAAGTTCTGGTCCTTGAGCGTCTGGTAGCGCTTGTAGTCGGCAGCCGCCAGGTCGCGCTGCGTGGTGGCCGAGGCCAGTTGCGCACGCGCCGAATCGGCCGCCAGCTGGTAGTCGCGCGGGTCGAGCTGGGCGAGCACGTCGCCGGCCTTCACGCGCTGGCCGAGTTCGGCCTGGCGCTGCACGATCTTGCCCGCCACGCGAAAGCCCAGGCGCGATTCCACGCGGGCACGCACCTCACCGGCGTATTCCACCTGCGACTGCAGGGCACCCACGCCCACCGTCATCAGCTTGACGGAGCGCACCGGCTCCTCGGGCGGGGCCGGCCGCGAGCAGGCGGCCAGCACCAGGGCCGAGGCCGCCAGCAACAAAAACCTGGAGGGCCGGTGAATGGGCCGCAAGGCGGAGGGTGTGCGCATGGAAAATCCGGTGAATGAAAAGGGCAACACGAAGGCCTGCCAGTGCTTCCCGCACGACCACCAGGCCGACCAGGGTTAACACTGACAAAACAAGTTACTGACTGACTGGTTAGTAATCTATGAGAACGCCTGCGCCTTGTCAAGCGACAATCCATGCCGTGAATCCATCTCCCAATCCCCAGCCCGCCGCAGCCCCTGGTGCCGCTCCCTCGGCCGCCCCGGCCGTGGCCCCGCCGGTCACGCACTACGAGAATTTCCCGGTCGCCTCGCTGCTGTGCCCGCCGCACCTGCGCCCGGTGATCGCCGCGATCTACGCCTTCGCGCGCACGGCCGACGACATCGCCGACGAGGGCGATGCCCCGCCCGCCGAGCGCCTGGCCGATCTGGCCGCGTTCAACGCAGACCTCTCGGCCATCGCCGAAGGCCGCGCGCCTTCGCCCCGCTGGGCCGATGTGTTCGCGCCGCTGCAGGCCGTGCTGGTCAGCCACCACTTGCCCGTACCCCTGCTGGCCGACCTGCTCAGTGCCTTTGCCCAGGATGTGGAAAGGACCCGCGACGCCGACGGCTACGCCGACCGCACCGAGCTGCTCGACTACTGCCGCCGCTCGGCCAACCCGGTGGGCCGGCTGCTGCTGCACCTGTATGGCGTGGACGGGAACGAGGCCCTGTCGCAGAGCGACGACATCTGCACCGCGCTGCAGCTGGCCAACTTCTGGCAGGACCTGAGCGTGGACATCCCCCGCGGACGCCACTACCTGCCGCGCGAGGACTGCGCCACCCACGGCGCCTGCCAGGCCGAGCTGCTGGAGCTGCGCAGCACGCCCGAGAACGCCCGCCTGATCCTGGACTGCGCCGCCTGGGCCCGCGCCAGCATGCTGCGCGGCGCGCCACTGGTGCACCGCCTGCCCGGCCGCGCCGGCTGGGAGCTGCGCCTGGTGGTGCAGGGCGGCCTGCGCATCCTGGACAAGGTGCAGGCCCTCAAGGGGGCCAGCCTGCACACGCGCCCCAAGCTCAATCCCTGGGACTGGTGCGTGATGCTGGGGCGGGCGCTGGTGATGTAAGCGGTCAATGCCCGGCGGGCGGTCAAGCCACCGCCAGCCAGTCGCAGAACGCCACCGACGCCGCATCCTGTGCGGCCCGCGGTGAGAGCATCCAGTAGTACTTCTTGTCACCCGAGAGCAGTTCGGGGAAGGGCATGGCCAGCAGCCCGCCGGCCAGCGCCTCGCCCAGGAAACGCGGGTTGCCCAGCGCCACGCCCAGGCCCTGGATGGCGGCCTGCACGCTCAGGTGGGCATGGTCGAACACCAGGTCCCCCGCAGGCCGGATGCCCGGCACCAGCGCCTCCTCCAGCCACTGGCGCCACACCAGCGGGGTGGAGCGGCTGTGCAGCAGCGTGTGCCGTGCCAGGTCCTGCGGCGCCCGGATGGCCTTGTCGCCCACCAGCAGCGCGGGGCTGCACACGGGGGTGAGCACATCGGGAAGAAACGCCCCCGCGCCGATGCCGCGCCAGGGCGTGCGCTGCTGCAGCGCCGCCAGCTCGCCATCGGCAAAGCAGCGGATGGAGACGTCGTAGTCCGCCGGCTCGAAGTCGAGGTGGCCCACCGTCGTGACGAGCTGCACGTCCAGCCCCGGCATCTGCGCGCAAAAGGCCGCCAGGCGCGGGATCAGCCACTGCGTGGCGAAGGTGGAGGTGGCATTCACCGCCAGCGTGTTGCGCCGCGTAGGCCGCTCGATGCCGGCGGTGGAGCGGGCCATCAGGTCCAGCGCGCTGGTCAGCCCCGGCAGGTAGGCCGCCCCCGGCGGCGTGAGCGCCAGGCCCCGCCCCTCGCGCTGCACCAGGGCCACGCCCAGCCATTCCTCCAGCGCCTTGATCTGGTGGCTGACGGCGCTTTGCGTCACCGACAGCTCGTGCGCAGCCTGCGTCACGCTGAGCAGCCGCCCCGCCGCCTCGAAGGCGCGCAGCATGTTCAGCGGCGGCAGGCGGCGCGCCGCGCCCGGGACGGCGGGACCATTTTTGGCATGAGCTGACTTCATGGATATGCAAATTATTGTCGATAGTCGTCCCCAGCGCCACTGCGTAGCATCGGCCCCATGCAAGGACACAACTGGTTAGATTTGCTCATCATGTGCCGGGCCGGCGACATGCCTGCACGGTGCCCCACACGGCAGGGCCGGGAGCAAAGACCTCCCGCCCGCCGAGGGCATGCCCACCCCGCCATGACGGTGACATCCCGCAGCGCCACACTGGCCCTCCCGCCGAACACCATGACCACCTCCAGCACCACCGCCCCGGCTTCTGCCGCCGCCCCGGCGCGGTCCGGGGCATCCGCCACGGCCGCCAGCCAGGCGGCGGCGCACGCCACGCGCGTGGCCTTCTTCATCAGCGGCTTTGCCATGGCGGCCTGGGCGCCGCTGGTGCCCTTCACCAAGGCACGGCTGTCCCTCCACGAAGCCACGCTGGGATTGCTGCTGCTGTGCATGGGCGCCGGCTCCATCGTCTCGATGCCGCTGGCCGGAGCGCTCAGCGCGCGCTGGGGCTGCCGGCGCGTACTGGTGGCCTCGGCCCTGCTGGTATGCCTGGCCTTGCCGCTGCTGGCCCTGGCGCCTTCGGTGCCGTGGCTGGGCGTGGCGCTGTTCCTGTTCGGCGCAGGCATCGGCGGGCTGGGCTGCGCGGGCAATATCCAGGCCATTCTGGTCGAGCGGGCCAGCGGCCGGCCCATGATGTCGGGCTTTCACGGGCTGTTCAGCCTGGGCGGCGTGGCGGGGGCCGGCGGCATGATCGTGCTGCTCGGGGTGCTGGGTGCATCGCTGTGGCAGGCCACCGGTGCCGTGGCGGCGGTGGTGCTGGTGCTGCTGGCCGCAGCGGGGCCGCACTTCCTGGCCCGGGGCACGGCACAGCAAAGCGGCCCGGCCTTCGCCCGACCCACAGGGGTGGTGCTGTTCATCGGCACGCTGTGCTTCATCCTCTTTCTGGCCGAAGGCGCCATGCTGGACTGGAGCGCCGTGTTTCTCACCCAGGTGCAGGGTCTGCCCGCCGAGCGTGCAGGCCTGGGCTACGCCGCCTTTGCCATGGCCATGACCGTGGGCCGCCTCACCGGCGACCGCTGGGTGCGCCACATCGGCCCGCAGCGCGCGGTGCTGGCGGGCGCCCTGCTGGCCGCCGCCGGCCTGGCGTTGGCCACGCTGGCCCCCACCTGGCCGCTGGCCCTGCCCGGCTTTGCGCTGGTGGGCCTGGGCTGCTCGAACATCGTGCCCGTGCTGTTCTCGCTCGCAGGCAGGCAGCACGCCATGCCGGAGAGCCTGGCGGTGCCCGCCATCGCCACCATGGGCTATGCCGGCGTGCTCATGGGGCCGGCGCTGATCGGCTTCGTGGCGCACGGCACCAGCCTGGTGGCGGCCATGCTGCTGCTGGTGGCCTTGCTGGTGGGCGTGGCCGCGAGCGCCAGGCGCCTGGGCAGCCTCGATTGACGGAACAACGCCGCACCGCAGGAGTCACACGAGCATGGCCACCGATTGCAGCACCGCCCCGCCCGCCGCCGGCCCGGCTGCGGCCGCACCGCGCGTGGCGGCCCGGCTGCGCGTGGGCGTGCGCCACGCAGCCACCTCGCTGTGCCTGCGCATCGCCTGCCTGAACACCGCCGCCACGACCCCGGCCACCCAGGACCTGGAATACGGCATGGCCCAGGTGCTGGCGGCCGCCGACCGCCTGCTGCGCGAGGCCGGTAGCCACAGGCACCGCATCCTCTCGTGCGAGCTGTTCGTGCGCGAACCCAGCCACACGGCGGATGCCAGGCGCATGCTGTGCGGCTGGATGGCCGGCGGCCTGGCCCGCCAGCAGGTGGCACCACCGGCGGTGCATGCCCACCCACTGGTGCGGCCCTTGCCCGGCACAGCAGGCCAGGTGGCCGCCCCCCTGGTGGAAATTGCGCTGGTGGTGGCACACAGGGCAGGCGCAGGCAGCGCCCTGTAGCAGCACACGCCGGCAGTCAGCGCAGCACTTCAAGCAGGCGGTCCAGCCCACCTTCGTTGATCGCCACGTGGGCCTGCGCGCGCACCACGGGCTTGGCCCGGTAGGCCACGGCCAGCCCGGCCGCGCCCATCATCGGCAGGTCGTTGGCGCCGTCGCCCATGGCGATGGCCTGCGCGGGCGCTATGCCCATCTGCGCGCACACCGCGAGCAGCTTGCGCTTCTTCTCCTCGCCATCGACGATGTCGCCCCAGGGCTGGGGCAGCAGGCGGCCCGTGACCCGGCCATCGGCCACCTCCAGCACATTGGCGCGCACGTCATCGAGCCCCAGGCGCGCCTGCAGGCGGTCGGTAAAGCAGGTGAAGCCGCCGGTCACCAGAATGCAGCGCAGCCCTGCCGCCTTGCAGGCACCGATCAGCTCCTGCACGCCGGGGTTCAGGCGCAGCCGGTTCTCGTAGACCTCGGCCAGCGCTGCTTCGGGCAGGCCGGCGAGCAGGGCCACGCGCTGGCGCAGGCTCTGCTTGTAGTCGGCGATCTCGCCGCGCATCGCGGCCTCGGTGATGGCCTCCACCGCCGCGCGGCAGCCGGCCATGTCGGCCAGCTCGTCCACCGTCTCGATGCTGATCAGCGTGGAGTCCATATCGAACGCGATCAGGCGGTAGTCGGACAGGCGCTGGGGCAGCGCGATGCCGCGCACCTCCAGGCCGGGTGCCAATTCAGCCATGGGTCAGGCCTTCAGGAAAAGCAGGAACGAAAAAATCAGACACCCGCATGCCCCTGCAGGCCCAGCCAGTCGATGAACTGGCGTGCCAGCCCGGCCAGCGGGTTGTCCGTGCGGTACTGCGCATACACACCCGGCCCCTGCAGGCGCGGGCGGGCGAACAGCGGGCGCAGGCGGTCCGCATGCACGTCCTCCTGCAGCAGGCACCAGGGCACGAGGGCAATGCCCAGGTCGTTCATGGCGGCCTGCATGCATAGGAACTGGTGGTCGAACACCGGGCCCGGCAGTTGCGCCGGCACCTGCAGCCCGGCCAGGCCAAACCACTGCGGCCAGGCGTCCATGCCGCCGCTGACCTGCAGCAGCGGGTGGCCCAGGCAGTCGGCCACGGTGTGTACGCGGTTGGTCTGGATGAAGCGCGGCGAGGCCACGGGCAGCAGGTAGTCGTCGAGCACGCGCACGCAGGTGTGCTCGGGCCGCTGCATGGGCATGCGCTGTATCACCACGTCGTTGCTGGCATCGGCGCGCTCGATGAACTGGCGGCCCATGGTGGACAGCTGCACGTCCACCCCCGGCACCAGCGCCTGGAAGCCGCCGAGCCGCGGTATCAGCCACTTCATGGCCAGCGAGGGCGAGGTACACACGCGCAGCGTGCGGCGCCCGCCCGGCGACTTGACGGCCCCGGTGGCCGCCGCGATGCGGTCCAGGCTGGCCTGCACCTCGGTGAAATACTCGCGCGCATGGGGCAGCAGCACCACGCCCCGCGCCTCGCGGGTGAACAGCGGCTGGCCCAGGTAGTCCTCGAGGATGCGTATCTGCTGGCTGACCGCGCTGTGGGTGATGCTCAGCTCCTCCGCCGCCGCCGTGAAGTTGGCATGGCGCGCCGCTGCCTCGAAGGCACGCAAGGCCTTGAGTGGCGGGAGCACGCGCGTCGCCATGCAGGTGCCCTCAGCCCCGAGCGGGCACGCCACGGTGCATGCACGGAACCATCTGACAAACGACAACGGAGGGCATGGGTAACGGGGCGGCTTTCAAAGCGTGAGGACGGCAAACAGCTTCTTACATCTTAGGGGAGGTCCCCATTAGAAAAACTAACCGCATACCCCATAAAAAAGCGCTGGTCGCGGTGCCGCCCCGCTCCCTATCATGGCCCACCACCGGTCACCGCACCCCACCCCCACACGCCATGGCATCCATCACCATTGACGGCATCGTCAAGCAGTTCAGCGGCCAGACCGTGCTGCAAAACCTCTCGCTGCACATCCCCGACGGCGCGTTCTACACCCTGCTGGGCCCCAGCGGCTGCGGCAAGACCACGCTGCTGCGCTGCATCGCGGGCTTCTACGAGCCCGATGGCGGGCGCCTGCTGTTCGACAAGGACGACGTCACCCGCGTGTCCACCCACCACCGCGACATCGGCATGGTGTTCCAGGACTACGCGCTGTTCCCCGACAAGTCGGCCTTCGACAACGTGGCCTACGGCCTGCGTGCCCGCAAGGTGGCCAAGGCCGAGATCACCCGCCGCGTGGGCGAGGCGCTGGAGAAGGTGGGCCTGTCGGCCCTGGCCGACCGCTACCCCGCGCAGATGAGCGGCGGCCAGCGCCAGCGCGTGGCCCTGGCGCGCGCCCTGGTGATACGCCCGCGCGTGCTGCTGATGGACGAGCCCCTGTCCAACCTCGACGCCAAGATGCGCCTGCAGATGCGCGACGTGATCCTGGACCTGGTGCGCGAGGCGGGCATCACCACCGTCTTCGTCACCCACGACCAGGAGGAGGCGCTCGCCATGTCCGACCGCATCGCCATCATGGACCGCGGCTCCATCGCGCAGCTGGGCACGCCAGAGGACCTGTACGGCACGCCGGTGAACGCCTACGTGGCCGACTTCATCGGCTCGGCCAATGTGATCCCCGTGGCGGCCCGGCGCATGGACGATGGTGCCGCCGCCACCGCCAGCACCGCGCCCCACGTGCGCTACCAGTTGGCCGGCCAGGAGCTCGACGGCGTGCAGGGCAGCCCGCAACTGGGCCACGAGAGCGTGCTCATCGCCCGGCCCGAAGACCTGTCGCTCATGGCCCCGGCCCCGCATGTGCCCAATGCCCTGCACGGCCAGGTGCTGCGCCGCCAGTACCTGGGCTTCAAGACGGCCTACCGCATCGCGCTGCAGGACGGCCCCGAGATCCGCGTCGAGCTGCACGCGGGCAACACCGTGGCCGACTTCCAGGCGGGCGATGCCGTGCAGGTGCTGGTGCCCGCCGACAGCCGCGTCGTGAGCGCATGAGCGCCCCCCCCCGAAAGCAAGCCATGAAAATCAACTGGTGGCCCTGGGGCGTGCTGACGCTGGTCAGCCTGGTCCTGCTCTCCTTCTTCGTGCTGTACCCGCTGGCCGTGCTGTTCGGCAACAGCGTGGTGGACGATGGCGGCGGCTATTCGCTGGCCGCCTTCGTTGCGCTGGCAAAGGACAGCCAGTACCTGCTGGCCTTCAAGAACACACTGGTGTTGGGCTTTTCCGTCACCGCCTGCACCGTGCTGGTGGGCGTGCCCTTTGCGTACATGGTGGCGCGCTACGAGTTCCCGCTCAAGAACCTGGTGGCCGTGCTGCCCATCCTGACCATCGTGATCCCCGAGATCATCGTCGGCCAGTCGTGGCTGCTGATCCTGGGCAACAACGGGCTGCTGACCAACTTCTTCGCCGACATGGGGGTGGAGCTGCCCTCCTTCTACGGCTGGACGGGCATGGTCTTCTCGATGACGCTGGTGTACTACACCTACATCTACCTGGGTGTGCTGGCCGCCCTCCGCGGCTTCGACGGGCAGCTCGAAGAAGCCGGCCTGAGCCTGGGCACCTCGCCCTTCGTCACCAAGATGCGCGTGCTGGTGCCGGTGATGCTGCCGGCCGTGCTGGTCAACGCGCTGGTGGTGTTCACGCTGGTGGTGGGCAACTTCGCGCTGTCCATGCTGCTGGGCAGCCGCGTGCCGCTGCTGTCGGTGATGACGTACAACACCTTCGTCAGCGAGATGGGCGGCAGCCCGGCGCTGCAAAGCGCCATGTCGGTGGTGTCCATCGCCATCGTGGCCATCGTGCTGTTCTTCCAGAAGCGCGTGGTCGAGCGCAAGATCTACACCATGACCCAGGGCCGCGCACCCGCGCCGGTGCGCGTGCGCTCGGGCGCGGCGCTGCTGTTCACCGTCACCGTGGGGCTGGTCATTCTGGCGTCCATGCTGCCGCTGGTGATCGTGTTCGTGGGCGCCTTCACCGAGACCAGCGGCCCGGTCATGCGCTGGGGCAGCTGGTCGCTGGGCAGCCTGCAGCGCGCGCTGCAGGGCGCGCCCGAGCCCATCATCAACTCCATCAAGTTCTCGTCCATCGCCACGCTGGCGGGGGTGGCCTTCGCGCTGCTGGTGAGCTATCTCACCATCAAGAAGCGCAACGCGTTCACCCAGGCGCTCGACTACATCGTGGTGCTGCCGCTCACCATCTCGGGCACGGTGCTGGGCATTGCGCTGGTGCAGACCTTCAACACCGGCTGGCTGATCCTGGCGGGCAGCTCGGGCATCATGGTGCTGGCCTACACGGTGCGCCGGCTGCCGTTCGCGGTGCGCAATGCATCGTCCACGCTGTTCAACATCCCGGACTCGATCGAAGAGGCCTCGATCAGCCTGGGCGTGTCGCCGCTCATGACCTTCTTCAAGGTCATCCTGCCGGCCATGAAGGCATCGCTGATCTCTGCCGCCATCCTCATGTGGGTGACCACCATCTCCGAGCTGTCGGCCTCGGTGGTGGTCTACACCGGTGGCCTGGAGACCATGCCCATCACCATCTTCCGCCAGGTTGACGGCGGCCGGCTGGGCCTGGCATCGGCCTATGGCGCAGCACTGGTCAGCGTGATCCTGCTGCCCATCGTGGTGGCCATCAAGGTCTTCCGCATCAATCTGTTCTCGAGCAAGTAATCCCCACCCACCACCCAAGAGGCCCCTCCATGAAGATCAAGACCCTGTTGCAATGCACGCTGGCCGCCATCGGCCTGGCAGCCGGCCTGGCCCAGGCCCAGACCGTGGTGCTGTACTCCTCCAACAACACCGAGACCATCGAGACCGCGCTCAACGTGGTCAAGCAGAAGGCCGCCTCGCTCAACGTGCAGCAGGTCACCGGCGGCACGGGCTCGCTCATGAAGCGCATCCAGGCCGAGGCCAAGAACCCGCGCGGCGACGTGCTGTGGAGTGGCGGCTTCGGCACCATGGGCGCCTACAAGGACCTGCTGGAGCCCTACAAG
Source organism: Acidovorax sp. AC410 (assembly GCF_979253235.1). Lineage (NCBI taxonomy): Bacteria > Pseudomonadati > Pseudomonadota > Betaproteobacteria > Burkholderiales > Comamonadaceae > Acidovorax > Acidovorax sp. AC410. The sequence continues at coordinate 4,140,963 of NZ_CEEDCG010000001.1, read as the reverse complement.
TCGCCCGACCTGGCCGCCATTCCCGCCGAGTTCCGCGGCCCCGACAACCTGTGGGTGGGCACCAACCTGCACGTGATGGTGCTCATGGTCAACGAACGCCAGCTCAAGGGCATGGCCGCCCCCAAGACCTGGTCGGACCTGATGAAGCCCGAGTGGAAGGGCAAGTTCGCCATCACCGACCCGAGCAAAAGCGCCACCGCCTACATGCTGGTGTACGGCCTGCTCAAGCAGTTCGGCAAGGACGGGCTGGAGAAGATCGCTGCCAACGCCGTGGTCACCTCGTCCTCGGGCACCACCTACAAGGGCGTGGCCTCGGGTGAGTACCCCGTGGGCCTGACCATCGAATACGCAGCGCAGGAGTACGTGGCCGGTGGGCAAAAGGAGATCAAGCTGGTCTACCCCGCCGAAGGCAGCTACCTGGCGCCCGAGGGCATGTTCATCGTCAAGGGCGCCAAGAACATGGAAGCCGCCAAGGCGCTGTACAACGGCCTCCTGAGCAAGGACGTGCAGGAGGCACTGCTGGTGAAGAATTTCCGCCGCCCCACGCGCACGGACATCGCCGTCTCCAAGCTCACCGCGCTGCCCGACCTCAAGTCGATCAAAATCTTCGCGCTGGACCAGGACAAGGCCTCGCAGGAGTACGAGCAGCTTGTGGCGCTGTGGAACATTGCGGTGGCGAAGGCCCGTTGAGTGCCGTAGGAGGCCGTGCCGGTGCATGTCCCTCCCATACCCCTACCGGGCCAATGTAAGAAACATTCATGGGCAGCAAGCCAGGCCAGCAAAGCGCGTATCCGACTTCAGACCGGGGCCGCAGGCCCATGCAATCAATGACCTGACGCTATCCAATCCATAGCATTCTCAAGGCGGGTTTCGCCACGGGCCGGGCCCGGTCCACCGACTCAGGGATAACGCCTGTGCCACCGTGGCCCGGCGCAGTTAGTCTCGCCTCCACTCCCGCACCAAGAGTGCTGGCAGTGCGAAGGACGCATGTCGCTCCATGACCGGCCAGCGATGGCGCTACCCGCGCCATCGCTGTTTTCCGCCGTCGGCCGGCATGGTGAATGCGCCCTTGTCCCCGTCATCCACGGAACCCCACGGCCCTCTCCACACCGCGAGCACAGTCCCCATGTCCGTCAGCGTTTTCGACCTTTTCAAGATCGGCATCGGCCCCTCCAGTTCGCACACCGTAGGGCCCATGATCGCGGCGCGGCAGTTTGCCTGCCACCTGCAGGCCACGGTGGGCCTGGCCGCGGTACACAGCGTGGTGGTGGAGCTGTTCGGTTCGCTCTCGGCCACGGGCGTGGGCCACGGCACCGACACCGCCGTGCTGCTGGGCCTGGCCGGGCACGAGCCCGAGCACATCGACCCCGACCGGATAGCCCCCGCCATCGCCCAGATCCGCGCCAGCCGCAGCCTGGCCCTGCTGGGCGAGCACAGCGTGCCCTTCGTCGAAAAGGAGCACCTGCTGTTTCGCCGCCGCAGCCTGCCCCTGCACCCCAACGGCATGGCCTTCCATGCACTGGATGCCAACGGCGTGAAGATCGCCGAGCGCGAGTACTACTCGGTGGGCGGCGGCTTCGTGACGGATGCGGCTGGCGAGCGCGTGCTGAACTCGGCAGCGGCATCGGGGCCCGGCGCTGCAGGGCATGGCAACGGCCTGCCCTACCCCTTCAGCACCGGGGCCGACTTGCTGGCGCAGTGCCAGGCCACCGGCCTGGCGGTGGCTCAGATCATGGTGGCCAACGAACTGCACTGGCGCAGCGCCGCCGAGCTGCGCCGCCAGTTGCTGGCCATCTGGCACACCATGGCCGGTGCCGTGCAGCGCGGCTGCGCGGCCACCGGCACCCTGCCCGGCCCCATGCACGTGCGCCGCCGCGCGGCAGAGCTGCACAAGAGCCTGAACACCCAGTCCGAGGCCGCCCGGCACGACCCCTTGTCGATGATGGACTGGGTGAACCTGTACGCCATGGCCGTCAACGAGGAAAACGCCGCCGGTGGCCGCGTGGTGACTGCCCCCACCAACGGCGCGGCCGGCGTGATCCCGGCCGTGCTGCAGTACTACGTGAACTTCCTGCCCGGCGCGGATGAGGAGGGCATCGCCACCTTCCTCCTCACCGCCGGTGCCATCGGCATCATCTACAAGAAAAACGCCTCGCTGTCAGGCGCCGAGGTGGGCTGCCAGGGCGAGGTCGGTGTGGCCTGCTCCATGGCCGCGGGCGCCCTGGCCGCCGTGATGGGCGGCAGCCCCGAGCAGGTGGAGAACGCCGCCGAGATCGGCATGGAGCACAACCTCGGGATGACCTGCGACCCCGTGGGCGGCCTGGTGCAGATCCCCTGCATCGAGCGCAACGCCATGGGCGCCATCAAGGCCATCAACGCCGCGCGCATGGCGCTGCGCGGCGACGGCCAGCACGTGGTCTCGCTCGACAAGGTGATCAAGACCATGATGCAGACCGGCGCGGACATGAAGGTCAAGTACAAGGAGACCTCGCGCGGCGGGCTTGCGGTGAACGTCGTCGAGTGCTGAGGGCGAGGCCCCTACTCCGGTAGGGTTCTCAAGGACCGGACGGGCCCACAGAATCGGGCTTTTTGCCATGACCACACTGCTGCCTGCCACTTCACCCACCACCTCTCTTGCGCGCTTCTCCTGGATGGCCGTCGTCGCCGCCGCACTGGCCGGCTGCGGCGGCGGCAGTGACGACCCGCCCCTGCAGGACGTGGCCCTGCTCGCGGGCGACTGGCAGTCCCAGGGCTGCACGGTGATCGGTAGCAAGCTGAGCCAACGCGGCCTCTTGCGCCTGGTGCGCCAGGACGCCACGCGGTTCACCCAATCCTATGGTACGGTGACCCATGCCAGCGGCGACTGCACGGGCAACGGCACGGTACAGCTCCTCCCGCCGGACACGGCCACCCCTCTCTTGGTACGGAGCACGGCCTCCACCGGCTCCCTTGCCGTCTTCTGGGCACACTGGACGCAGGATTCGGCCGCCAGCACTCCCTACGGCCGCTGGGCGCTCCAGGGAGATTTCATGTGCCCCGTGTTCTACGCTGTCGTGTTGGGCATCTTCCCCCCGCCACCGCCGCCACCTCCGCACACCTCCTACGACCTGGAAGCCGCCACACGCCAGACCGACGAGATGCTGCAGCGCAGGGCCTGCTACACGCGCGTGCCCGCATAGGCCGCCGCTCGGCGAGCCCGCGCGCTCAACCCGCCGCGACATGCGCGGCATAGACACGCGGGCAGGGGGCATTGATGTGCGGGGAGACGCGGGTCGCGCTCATGGGCGCAGGGGTAGCGGCGGTATCCGCCGAGGACAGGCAGCCGACATGTCTTCGGCCGTCATAAGATGGCAACCCACCACTGCGCAGTGTGATTCTCCCGTTCCATCATCCCAAGGAGCCCCATGTCCAACAGCCAGTTCGCCTTCATCCAACGCCAGTCCGTCCCTGACCGCGCCACGCTGCAGGCCTCGCTGGACCGGCTCGGCTTCGACCTGCAACTGCACCCGGACTTCACCCGCTTCGACGACTCGGGCTTTCTGCCGTTCACGCTCCACGGTACAGAAGGCCCGGGGTTCGAGATCCACTACAGCGAAGCGCAGGACGTGGTGGGCGACGACGAAGGCTTTGCCGCCATTGCCGATGGCCGCGACTACTGCATCACCATGACATGGGGCGGCCGCATGAAGGACCTGGCCTGCGTGATGATGGTCAGCTGCGCACTGGCCCAGGACTTCGGCGCGGCGGTGTCGTACGAAGGGGAGGAACCCTCGCCGCTGGAGGAGATGCTGCACACCGTGCAGGTGGCGCTCAAAGAGGCGGCAAAAGAGAAATAGGCGAACAAGCAGGCAAGCTGCCGCTCTCACCCCCTACGCGAACGGCCGCCTGGGCACCTGCCGGGCCAGCTCCGCAAAATGGCCCACGCTGCCCCAGGCGGTGCGCGAGCCCACCACATACAGACGCGATTTCGCGCGCGAGGCCATGACGTTGAGGATATTGGGCACGCCGCCAGCCCACTGCCGGGCGCCCTTCTCGCCCGCCATGGGGGCACCCAGCACGGCGATCACGGCCTCGGCTTCCTTGCCCTGGAAGGTGTGGATGGTGCCCACGCGCTCGTCGAGCCATTTGCGCGCATCCACCCCGAAGAGTTCGAACAGCTGGGGCTCGGCGCGCAGCAGCAGGCGCATTTCCTGCGCCACCACGCGGAAGGGGCAGATCACGTAGATGTCGGGGTGCTGCACGCCGGCGCGGGCCAGCTTGCGCAGCATGCGCATGACCACCTGGCCTTCTTCGGCGCTCCACTTGGGCGCGCTGGCGGTGGAACTGGTGTCGGGGTCGAACCAGGCCGATGGGCCCAGGACGTCGGCGACGTCGCCCACGCTGTCCGGCCCCATGGCCGGCACCATGCGGTTGTCGTAGGCAATCGCGTTGGACACGCCGAACATGGGTTCCTGGAAGCGCCGGCGCACCAGCAGCGGCAGGCCCACGGCGCGCGTGCCTGCGGGCGTGCTGAAGTGGGCCTTGATGGCACTGGCGCTGTCGGCCAGGGTCTGCACCGATGCCTGCGGCGCGCACCAGAGCCCCCGGTCCACGCGCTGCTGCAGGGAGATCTGGTTCACCAGATTCTCGGGGATGGTGACCACGGGCGGGATCTGCAGCGTGTCGCCCACGATGACGGCACGCCGGGCGCGCATGAGGGCACCCACGGCGCCCTGGGGCGTGGCCTGTCCGGCTTCGTCCACCAGCAGCCAGCCGAACGACGCCGGCGGCAGGTCGCCCAGCATGCGGTGGATGGACGCGAAGGTGGTGGACACCACGGGCACCACCAGGAACAGGCTGGACCACAGGTCCGGCAGCAGCAGGCGCCGGGCCTGGTCCGGGAAGGTGCCCGACTGCAGGGCCGCCATCAGCACGCCCAGGTTGTGCTCCATCTTGTGGGCGGCCACGGTGACGAAGGCCTTGTGTACTTCGAGTGCGGCGACGAACAGCTTCTCGCGCTCCTGGTGGATCTGGTCGTTGAGCCAGGGCACGGCCAGGTTCCAGGCCTCGTGGCCACGTTCGAAGAAGGATTCGTCCACGAAGCGGTCACCGATGCGGGCGTAGGCCTCCTTAAGCATGGCGCCCAGGTTCTCGGCCTCGCGCTGCGCTGTTTCGAGCTGGGCATTGGTGGCACCCAGTTCCTCGGCAAAGCCCTTTTGCCGCTGCGCGGCGGTTTCCAGCGTGGCCTGTGCCTGTGCTTCGGCACGCACGGCCTCGCGGTGGGCCCCCTCCCGCGCGGAAGCCTCCGACATCCAGCGCCGGAACGCCTCCGAGACAAACACCCGTGCCGACACACCGGGGCGGGCCGCCTGCAGGGCCTGCAACTCGCGCTCGGCCGCCACGACGGCGGCGCGGGCCTTGCTCGATCCTTCGATGGCGAGGGCGTAGGCAGCCGCCGCCGTGCTCAGGGACCGGGCGATGGCCTTGTGCTTGCCGTGCAGCTGGTTGATGTCATCGCGCAGGCGGGCCAAACGGGGCGCCAGTGTCCGCGCCTCTTCCAGCCGGGCCAGGATGGCCTCGACCGAGTGCTTGAGGTCGATGAACGCCTTGCGGGCCCGTTTCCACTGCTGCAGGGCGGCATCGCCGCTGAGCGGCCGTTCGGCGGCGACGATGCGGGGCGCCACCATCCGGGGCGGCTGGCCTTCGGCGGCCGGCTCTGGCCGCGACACGTCCAGCCCACGGGCCGCCTTGAGGTAGGTAGAGAAGCCGAAATCCTCATGCAGCCAGAAGCGCTGGCGGAAATCGCGGCGGTTGCGGCTGTTGCCGAGTGCGGCGGCCATCAGCCCCCAGGGGTGGTCGGCAGGGTCGGCGGGAAAGTTCTTTTCATCACCGTACAGCAAGGCCCTGGCGGTGGAGGCAAAGTACCGGGGGCCGGGCTCGATGCTGCGGGCCGAGGGCAGCTCGCGGCTGACGCTTTCCACCGCCTTGTTGTTGCTCGATGCGACAAGCACCTCGAAGCCCTTGATCCGGGGGTCCAGCCCATGCAGGTGGAGGAACTCGCCATCGCCCACCTGGAACCGCTGGCCGGTCGGGATGAAGGCCTTGTTCGGATCGTCGAACTCCACCAGCCGGGCCGCACGGCTCTCCACGCAGTGGGCGACCAGGTCGCGCAGCAAGGTGATCTTGCCGGTGCCCGGCGGGCCATTCACCGCCAGGATGCCCTGCCTGTCGCCTGCAAACTCGGTGCGCGCCGCGTTCACGGCCGCCTGCTGCAGCGTCACCACCGGGTGGCTGCCCCGGCTGGGCCAGCGCGCCGGCGGAAAACGCGCGGGGGCGATCAGCTCCGCAATGCCCGCAGTGTCCTTGAGCAGGTCCCCTGCGGGCGCGGGCTTCAGGACGGACAGGTAGCGCAGCAGGGTCTCGGGGGCGGCCCCGGTATCCACCATGGCGCGCGCCTTGGCCAGATCGTCGAGGTAGAACGAGTTGATGGGCGGCGAATCCGGCGCCCCTTCCAGCTTGGGGTGGCGGTACAGCCGTGCCACGAAGCTGGGCGGCAGCACATGGTCGGGGCGCAGGCCCAGGGTGCTGCACAGCCAGCCATGGCTGTCGTTGATCGCCCTCAGGTCCAGCGGCAGGGGCCGGCCCTCGCCGTCCACCCGGGCCAGGTGCCGGTGCAGTTGCTCGCGCAGGATCTTCTCGGCATCAGGCCAGCGTGCCAGTGCGCCGGCCCTGCCGCGCAGCACCGCTGGAACGCCCCAGGCAAAGCTGGAGATGGACACGGTTTCGGGGCCCGCAAGCAGGCCGTCCTGGTCCACGATGGCCATGGCGATCGGCGCCCGGTGCCTCTGGAAAGTGCGCGTCTCCTCGTCCTTGCCGAACGAGGACAGCAGGTCGGTCATGCACATTTCCATGCTGACTTCGCCCAGCACGACCAGGTAGAACAGCCTGAACGGCGGCTTGTAGGACTGCTCGCCCCGCTGCCATGGCAAGGGTTCGCCATCGACCTTGGCGATGCACGCACGGTCGCCACCGACGAGCGTTGCCGGGTCGGTATAGGCCAGGGGCGCCAGCACCTCCAGCGACAGCCAGGCGGACAGGATGGCGTGGGCAGAGTCCTGCGCCGCATGCAGGCTGGCGGGCAGCGCCGACTCCAGCGCGGCCAGGGCGTCCCGGGCCTCTGCATCGCTGGCGGCGCTTGGCGGCACCTGCGCCGCGGCCTGGACGGATGCGGATGCCTGTGCAGCGCCCGGCGCGTCCTGGCCGGCACGCGCGCCCGCCGGCCGTGGCGGCACGGGCGGGAGCGACAGGGAAAACGGTGCGCGGTCCACGGTACTCGGCGGCCCGTTCAGAGCGGGCGCCCGCTGGCCGCCATCCCGCACGGCGCGGGCTGGCGGGCGATGTTCCTGTTCTGCAGCATTGGCATGTGCGACCTCCCTCGTACCCTGTGTGGCTTCGTGCGGCATTGGCAGATCGGCGTTGCCTTCCCCAGCATCGGGGTGGTTGGCGTGGGGGGAAGGCATGGCTGTCAAAAAATGCGCGCAGCCAAGCATGTTACATGCGACAGGCCGCCGTTCCCAGTGCCATGCCGGTGGATCGGCCTGCGCCTGGTGCCGCCGCCCCACAAAAAAACCCATCGGCAGCCCATTGCGGAAGGCCCCCACGCGCTGCATGGTCCATGCCGATCGCCAATTCTTGGTGCTATCGCCCGGCCGGGTGCGTCCCTAAAGTCACCCCATGGACCCACGCTCACCCCTTCCCTCCAGCACCTTGCCGCCATTGGCGGCCAGCCAGACACCCTACGGCCCGGCATTGCGCCATGCCGACAGCGACGCCGACCTCCTGGCCTGCTGGCCCGTCATGCAGCAGTTGCGGCCCCGGCTGCCGAATGCCGAGGACTTCATCGCCCGTGTGCAGCGCATGCGGGCAGACCGCTACCGCATCCTGGCCGCGTGGCAGGACAACCATACCGCCGTGGCACTGGGCGGCTACCGCCTGGCGGAAAACCTGATCTACGGGCGCTTTCTGTATGTGGACGACCTGATCACGCTGGACACCGCGCGCGGCGCGCGCTGGGGCCAGGCGCTGATGGATGCCATGGCGCGCATTGGCGAAGAGGAAGGCTGCAGCTGCCTGGTGCTGGACACCGGGCTGTCCAACGCGCTGGCCCAGCGCTTTTACTTCCGCCAGGGGTTGCTGACGCAGGCCATGCGCTTCGGGCGCCCGCTGCAGTCCGTACAAAACGGCGGCGGGGCGGCGGCATGAGCCCCCACATCCTGCACATCACCTGCAGCGCGCGGGCCGAGGAATCGCAGAGCACGCGCTTTTCGTACCGCATCGTGGAGCGGCTGCAGCCGGCAGGCGTCACCCTGCGCGACCTGGCCTGGACCCCGTTGCCGCATGTGGATGGCGCCTACGCCCATGCGCTGGCGGGCAGGCCGCCGGCCGATCGCGACGCCGCCTCCGTGGATTCGCTGGCCCGGTCGGAGCAGTTGATCGCCGAGCTGGACGCCGCCCACGCCATCGTGATCGGCCTGCCGATGCACAACTACACGATTCCCTCGTGCCTCAAGGCCTGGGTGGACCACGTGCTGCGCATCGGCCACACCTTCGCCCCCTCACCCGAGGGCAAGCGCGGCCTGCTGCGCGACCGGCCGGTGTACATCGCGGTGGCCTCGGGCGGGTTCTTCACCGGGGCCAAGGCCAACCAGCCCGACTTCGCCACGCCCTACCTGCAGGCCGCCCTGAACACCATGGGGCTGCGCACGCTGCACTTCTTTCCCCTGCAGGGCCTGGTCTTCGGCCCCGAGCGCGTGGCGCAGGCCTGGAGCGAGGCCACAGAGGCGCTGGACGCCGTGCTGGCGCCCGAGAGCACTGCCGCGGTGATCGCGTAAGCGCCCTGCCCCTTTCCCACTTTTTTGATCCAGGAGTACCCATGTCCCAACGCCTTGACCACAGCAAGATCGCCCCCAACGCCGCCAAAGGCTTCTACGCTGCCAGCGCCTACCTGTCCCAATGCGGGCTGCCCATCGTGCTGATTGACCTGGTCTACCTGCGGGTATCCCAGATCAATGGCTGTGCCTACTGCGTGGACATGCATTCGCGCGACCTGCTCAAGCACGGCCTCAGCGTGGACAAGCTGGTGCTGGTGCCTGTGTGGCGCGAGGCCGGCACCCTGTTCGACGCCCGCGAGAGCGCTGCGCTGGCCTGGGCCGAGGTGCTGGCGCGGGTGGACCAGACGGGCGCCCCCGATGAGGACTTCGCCGCCGTCTCCCGCGTGTTCAGCGAGCGCGAGGTGGTGGACCTGACGATGGCCATCTGCCTGATGAGCGCCTTCAACCGCCTGGGCGTGGGCATGCGGCTGGTGCCCCGGGCAGCGGCACACGCCCAAGCGGCGACGGCCTGAGCGTTCAGCCCTGCACCAGCGCCATCAGCTGGGCGCAGTGCATGGCCGCCTCGTGCCCGGGCACATTGGCCACCCCCAGCACCAGGCCGGCATGGTGGGGCTGCGGGTCGGCGTACCAGGGCGACAGCGGCACCGGTGCCAGGCCGTGCTGGCGCGCCTGCAGGGCCAGCGCCACGTCGTCCGTGCCGGGCGGCAGGCGCAGCAGCACCGCCAGGCCGGCCGCGCGGCAGGTCACCGGGGCGGCCTGCTGCAAACCGGCCACGATGGCATCGCGCCGACTGGCATACAGCTGCTTCATGCGGCGCAGGTGCCGCAGCAGGTGGCCGCCCTGCAGGAATTCGGCCACGGCCTGCTGCAGCAGCGGCGCGGGGGCCGAGCCGAACAGCGCCGCCGCATCGTCGAAGCGCGCCACCTGCGCGCCCGGCACCACCAGGAAGCCCAGGCGCAGCGATGGGTTGATGGTCTTGCTGAAGGTGCCCATGTGCAGCACGCGCCCGCCAGCGTCCTGCGCGGCGAGGGCGGGCATGGCCCGGCCCTGTGGCAGCTGCAATTCGCCCAGGTAGTCGTCTTCGAGCACCCAGGCACCGGCCTGCGCCGCCCAGCCGAGCAGGGCCTGCCGGCGCTCCTCCGACAGCGTGGCCCCGAGCGGCGCCTGCTGCCCCGGCGTGACCACGGCCAGCACCGCCTGGGGAGCGGCGGCCCTGCCGGCCGCCACGTCCAGGCCTTGTGCATCCACCGGCACGGGCACGCTGGCCACGCCCAGGGCCGCCAGCGTGCGGCGCGTGAGCGGGTAGCCCGGGTCTTCGCACCAGGCCTGGCCTCCTTGCAGGCCCAGCGCCTGCACGGCCAGCGTGGTGGCCGCCGTGTGCCCGCTGGTGACGAACACCTGCGCCGCGCTGCAGGCCATGCCACGCGCCACCGCCAGGTAGGCGGCGACGGCCGTGCGCAGCACCGCCTCGCCGCGCGGGTCGGGGTAGCGCAGCGGGGCATGGGCCGATGCACGCGCCGCGCGCGTGACGGTGCGCGCCCACACCTTGGCCGGGAAGGCATCCTGCGCGGGCACGCCCATCTGGAACACGCCGCTCACGCTGCGCGGGTAGTTGGCCACCGGGTCGCGCAGCACCGCCGCGGACGGGGCCGCGGCCGGCACCGGCGGCGCAAGTGCCCCCTGGCGCGCTACAAAGGTGCCTGCCGCGCCCAGAGCCACGATGAGTTGCGCGTCGATCAAGGCCTCGTAGGCCGCCCGCACGGTGCCGCGCGCCACGCCCAGTTGCGAGGCCAGGTCGCGCCAGGACGGCAGGCGCGCGCCTGGCGCCAGCCGACCCTGCTCAATGGCCGCATGCAGCGCCTTGCGAATCTGCGCGGTGACCGGCTCGCGCGCGCTACGGTTCACCGCCACGTGCAGGGTGGCGGGTGTGGATGCGGGAGAGCCAGGAGCGGAAGATTCCATGGAACAGGGCGGTCGTTCAAAGGCGGCAGCAAAAAGCAGTCCCGTGGATCATGCCCACGATCGCCATCCCGCGCCGCAGCCAGTGAATGTGGCGGAATGCCGACGCCCATGGGCGAGACAGTGGCAAAGCGGCCACGGCCCCTTCACAATCCGCGCACCGCACAGGACGGCCCACAAGGCGTGGTCCCTGGCGTTTTTTCATCGGGCGTCCGCCTGGTTCCTTTTCTTCTCTTCCTTCCATGAAATCTGTTTCGATGCTGCGCCACCTGGCGCTGACGGCGGCGCTGTTGCTGGCCAACGCACCCGCCTGGGCCGAAGACACGCTGGCGCGCATTGCCAGCTCGGGCGAGCTGCGCCTGGGTCACCGCGAAAAGTCGCTGCCTTTCTCGTACAAGGACGCCGCGAGCGGCAAGGTGCAGGGCTACACGGTGGACATCTGCCTGCAGATCTTCGAGGAGATCAAGAAGGAACTGAAACGCCCGGACCTCAAGCTCAAGTACCTGCTGGTGGACGGCAAGAACCGCATCAGCGACGTGAAGGACAACGTGGTGGACCTGGAGTGCGGCGGCACGGCCAACACGGCGGCGCGGCAAAAGGAGATCGCATTCAGCCACCACATCTTCGTGGCGTCCTCGGCCTTCCTGGTGCGCAAGAATTCGGGCATCAAGACGCTGGACGACCTGCAGAACAAGAAGATCGCCGTACAGGGCAAGACCACCAACGAAAACCTGCTCAAGGCCAACGAGCGCACCTTCAACCGCAAGTTCAACTACGTGCCGGTCGATAGCACGCTGGACGCCGTGAACGCGCTGGCCAAGGGCGAGGCCGATGCCGCCTTTGCCGACGACGCAGGCATCTGGATCCCGCTGACGCGCCTGGGCAAGTCCATGGACGACTACCTGTTCCTGGAAAAGCGCCTCTCGGTGGAGCCCTACAGCATCGGCCTGCGCCGCGACGACCCCAGGTTCAAGGAACTGGTGGACCGCGTCACGCGCCGCATGATCCAGGGCGGTGACATGCTGACGCTCTACAAGCGCTGGTTCAGCTCGGACCAGGGCACGCTGCCGATGAGCATCTTCATGAAAGAGGCGCTGCGCAGGCCGAGCGACATCGGCGTCGAGCAGATCGCCTTTTAGAGAGAGTGCCCACGGGGATGCTCTTGCACCCCGGCATCGCGGACTTGATCTGCATCAAGCCCGCGCTCATTTCCTGACATCTGCCCAAACTCCTGTTCGCAAAAGCCTGCAGTCGCTTAGTATTCAAAGGTAATACTTTGTAGCGATGGCATGACGACGACAGATCCCCTTTTGACAACCGATGTGGGCATGGCCGACAGCCCCCACTACCTGCGCGCGCTGACGGACATGGCCGACGAGCGCACGGTGGTGGCGGGTGCCGCCATCTACACCGACAACGGGATCAAGCTGGTGGAAAAGGGCGCGCGCATCGACAGCCGCCTGTACGACCGGCTGGTGCAGCACAAGCTGCGCGAGCCCCTCGACAAGCACCTGAGCATCGAGAACCCTGTCACGGTGGAGGCCCTGGTGGCCGCCGGGCAGGAGCTGGCGGCGCAGGATGTTCTGGTCAATCTGCTGGCCGAGGCCATCGGCTCCGCCGTGCGCCTGCTGGCACCGCTGCGCACGCTGCCGCTTCCCGGGCCCGTTGCCTGCAAGCTCACGGTGATGCGCGACAAGCGGCCCGAGCTGTTCCAGCATGGCCTGCGCATGATGATGGTGGCCGTGTTCCTGGGCCTCAAAACCGGCATGCCCGAGCGCGACTGCGCCACGCTGGCCGCAGCCGCCCTGCTGCACGACCTGGGCGTGCTGCACATGGACCCGGCCTGGAACGACCCCGATTTCAAGGCGGTGGGCGTGCAACGCAAGCACCTGGTGGCGCACCCGATCACGGCCATGCTCATGGTGCGCGACACCAACGCCTATCCCAAGGCGGCCGAGACTGCCGTGCTGGAGCACCACGAGCGCATGGACGGCAGCGGCTACCCGCGCGGGCTGGCGGGCGCCGACATCTCGCCCATGGGCCGCATCCTGCTGCTGGCAGAGGTGGTGGCCGGCTTCTACGAAAAATACGAGGACATGCCGGCGCAGCGCCTGTCGCTGGTGCTGCGGCTCAACCACCGCAAGTTCCCCTCGGCCCTGGTGGTACACATCCTGCCGCTGCTGCAGGAGGAGGTGGCACGCGAGTCGGCACTGATGCCCCTGGGCGACGATGCCCCCCGCCAGGCCGAGCTGCTGGCCGAGGCCTTCATCAAATGGGACGAGCTCAAGACCGCCCTGCCCCCACCCGTGCTCAAGGCCATGGCCCCCAGCAGCGCGTTCGCATTTGCCGACGCGCGGTTGATGGCACTGCAGAAGGCCTTGGTGGAAGCCGGCTCGCACCCGCAGCACCAGGCGGAACTGATGACCCAGCTCCAAGGCGACGCCATCGGCCTGGCAGAGGTGGCCCTGGTGGGGCGCGAGGCGCTGTTTCAGCTGCAGAGCGTGCTCAATGCCTGCCACCGCCGCTGGCCCGAACTGGAGAAGCGCGCCACGCCCGGCGATGCGGCCGTGGCCAACTGGTGTGATTGGGCGGTGGAGCGGCTGTAACCCTGGCGGCCAACGCATCCCCGTCAAAAAACATAGCTGCCCGTCCTTTGTGACAGGCGAGCTACCGCCCCTACAACAACCCCCTCTGTGCCGGCACCCCGCCAGGGCATGGGACAATCGCCCCCCATGACACCGCAGCAGTACGTACAACAAAAAGCCGTCGCCTCGGGCAGCAGCTTCTACTACGCCTTCCTGTTCCTGCCGGCGCCCCGGCGCGCGGCCATCACGGCGTTCTATGCGTTTTGCCGTGAAGTGGACGACGTGGTGGACGAAGTGAGCGACCCGGGCGTGGCCCGCACCAAGCTGGCCTGGTGGCAGGCCGAGGTGGCCAAGGCCTATGCCGGCCAGCCCACCCACCCGGTGATGCAGGCGCTGATGCCGCACACGGCCGACTATGGCATCGAGCAGCGCCACCTGCAGGCCGTGATCGACGGCTGCCAGATGGACCTGGAGCAGACCCGCTACCTGGACTTTGCCGGCCTGGCCCAATACTGCCACCTGGTGGCGGGCATCGTGGGCGAGGTCACGGCGCGCATCTTCGGCCAGACGGACGAGCGCACCACGCAGTACGCCCACACCCTGGGCCGCGCCTTCCAGCTGACCAACATCATCCGCGACGTGGGCGAAGACGCGATGATGGGGCGCATCTACCTGCCGGTGTCGGAGCTGCAGCAGTTCGACGTGAAGGCGCACGAAATCCTGAAACGCCAGTACTCGGACCGCTTCACCGCGCTGATGAAGTTCCAGGCCGAGCGCGCGCACCGCACCTACGACGAGGCCCTGGCCCTGCTGCCCGACGCCGACCGCCGCGCACAGAAGCCCGGCCTGATGATGGCCAGCATCTACCGCACGCTGCTGCGCGAGATCGAGCACGACAACTTCCAGGTGCTGCACCAGCGCATTCGCCTCACGCCACTGCGCAAGTTCTGGCTGGCGTGGAAGGTGCAGGCGCTGGGGCGCATGTAGTCCACCGCCACGGGAAACCCGCCATGAACCGGTCTGTGCCCCCCTCGTCCTTCCAGCGTCTGGCGGCTGCCGCCTTGCTGGCGTTCGCCCTGGGCGCCACCGCCCTGCCCGCGCCTGCGCACGCCTTCTGGGGCCTGCTGGGCAAGGCCGCCAGCGGGGCCGGCAAGGCAGCCGGTGGCACTGCGGGCAAGGCCGCCGGGGCTGCGGGTGCGGCCGGGGCCGCCGGGGTGGCGGGCGAGGCAGCCACCGCAGCCGGTACGGCCGGCAAGGCGGCGGCTGCCGGGGCGGGTGCCGCCACGCTGGCCGATGATGCAGCCCGGGCCGGAGGCAAGGCGGCAGGCACTGCCGACGCCGCAGGCGGCGCGGCCCATGGGTTCAGCGCCGTCAACGCCGCGCTGCCGCCCGAAGTAGCCATGTACCTGGCCAAGCCCGCCGCCAGCCTGACAGGCAGCGACACGGCGGCCATGATGGGCCTGTACCAGCGCATGGTGGCGCAGGCGGGCAAGACCGGCGATTTCAGCGTGATCGAGCGCATGCCCCAGGTACATGGGGCCAAAACGCTGCCGCAGCCCACCCATCCCGTGCCGCTGCCGGTCAAGGCCGGCGCCACGGCACAGCCAGCACCGGCCGCAGCGGCCTCCTCGCCATCGGCGGCCGCCGAGATGAGCCTGGCCGGGCTGCGCCTGCTGGCGCATGCCGCATCGGCCGGCCACCGCGCAGCGCAGAAGGAATTGCGCGATCGCTGCACCGACCCCGCCGTGCTGCGCACCGCACCGGCCGATGTGCAGGCCGCCTGCAAGGCAGCGGCGACCCGCTCCACGGCCGCCCCCGCCAAGCCCCGGCCTGCGGCCACATGAAGGTCGCCGTCATAGGCGCCGGCTGGGCCGGCATGGCCGCGGCCATCGCCCACGCGCAGGCAGGCCACGCCGTCACCGTGCTGGAGGCCGCGCGCAGCGTGGGCGGCCGCGCCCGCGCCGTGCAGGCCACCCTGCCCGACGGCACGCCCGCCACGCTGGACAATGGCCAGCACATCCTCATCGGCGCCTACACCGAAAGCCTGCGCCTGATGCGCCTGGTGGGCGTGGATGCGGGTGCTGCCCTGCTGCGCCTGCCGCTCACGCTGCAGTTCCCCGACGGCACGGGCCTGGCCCTGCCCGACCTGGCCCCACCCCTGGACGCCTTGCTGGGCATCGCGCGTGCGCGCGGCTGGCGATGGCGCGACAGGCTGGCACTGCTGCGTGCGGCCAGCGGCTGGCAACTGGGTGGCTTTCGCTGCGCGCCACACACCTCGGTGGCGCAGCTGTGCGCCGGCTTGCCCCAGCGGCTGATGGCCGAGTTCATCGACCCGCTGTGCGTTTCGGCGCTGAACACCCCGGCGGCCGAGGCCAGCGGCCAGGTGTTTCTGCGCGTGCTGCAGGACAGCCTGTTCAGCGGCCGGGGTGGCTCGAACCTGCTGCTGCCGCGCGTGAACCTGGGGGCCCTGTTCCCCGAAGCCGCAGCACACTGGCTGGCAGCGCAGCACGGCGGTGCGGTGCATGCCGGGCAGCGCGTGCAGGGCATCGCACGGCTGGCCGATGGCCGCTGGGAAATGCAGGGAACGGATTTCCCGGGCCCCTACGAGCATGTCACGCTGGCCTGTCCGCCCTGGGAGGCCAGCCGCCTCATCGCCAGTACCACCGACATGCCGGCGGCGCACGATGCCGCACGGCAGCAGTGGTGTGCCGCAGCCGATGCGCTGCGCTTCGAAGCCATTACCACCGTGTACGCGCATGGCGCAGGGGCGCGCCTGGCCCAGCCCATGCTGGCGCTGCGCAATACGGCAGATCACCCCGCGCAGTTCGTGTTCGACCGCGGGCAGCTCGACGGCCTGCGCGGTGTGCTGGCCTTCGTGGTGAGCGCCAGCACCGGCGAGCGCGCGGTGGTCACCGGGCAGGTGCTGCAGCAAGCCGCCGCCCAGTTGGGCCTGCCCGCGCTGCAGCCCCTGCAAACCGTGGTCGAAAAGCGCGCCACCTTTGCCTGCACACCCGGCCTCGTGCGCCCCGGCATGCAGGTGGCGCCGGGCCTGGTGGCCTGCGGCGACTATGTGGACGGACCCTACCCCGCCACACTGGAAGGCGCCGTGCTGTGCGGCACGGCAGCGGCTGCACTGGCCCGCTGAACACCGGCTGCGGGTAAACCCCGAGACTGCAACGGCCTCAAAAGCACAGCATGGGCGCCGACTGACAGCATTCCGAAAGCCGGCCCGCGCCACCATCGGTGCAGGCCATTTTTTTCTTTCGGGCCCCCTTGCTTTCTGACGGAGACAAACCACCATGCATTCCCCCTACGACCCGATTCTGTCCCTCCACGCCACGCGCCGCCAGCTCCTGGCTGCCGGAGGCGCGCTGGGCCTGTCCGGCCTGCTGCCGGGCCTGGCCCAGGCGCAGGCCGCCTGGCCCTCCAAATCCATCCGCTTCGTGGTGCCCTTCGCGCCCGGTGGCAGCTCCGAAATCGTGGCACGCTCCACGGCGGCCGAACTCTCCAAGACGCTGGGCCAGAGCGTGTTCGTGGACAACAAGCCCGGCGCGGCAGGCAACATCGCCATGTCCGAAGTGGCGCGTGCGGAAGACCAGCACACCCTGATCCTGGGCCACATCGGCACGCTGGCGGTGAACCCGTACATCTTCGACAAGCTGCCCTACGACCCCAACAAGGACTTCAAGCCCGTGAGCCTGCTGGCCAAGGTGCCCAGCCTGTACGTGGTACACCCCGACGTGCCGGCGAAGAACCTGCGCGAGTTCGTGGCCTACGTCAAATCCAAGCCCGGCAAGCTGAGCTACGGCTCGGCCGGCAACGGCAGCGCCGGCCACCTGGCGTTCGAGTACCTCAAGATGACGGCCGACATGTTCATGCTGCACGTGCCCTACCGCGGCACCGGCCCGATGATGACCGACCTGATCTCGGGCCGCGTGGACGCCTCGGCCGTGGGCGCGGCGGCCATCCTGCCGTTCATCAAGGCCGGCAAGGTGCGCTGCATCGCCACGGGTTCGGCCAAGCGCCTGCCGCAACTGCCCGACGTGGGCACGGTGGCCGAACAGGGCTTCCCGGGCTTCGAGATGACGCAGTGGTACGGCATGCTGGCCCCGGCCAACCTGGCACCGGCCCACTTCGACAAGCTGGCCGCCGAAACCGCCAAGGCGGTGAAGGCGCCGGGCTCGCTGGAGCGCCTGAACGCCGACGCCGCCGAGGCCATTGGCGACACCCCCGCGCAGTTTGCGCAGTTCATCGCAGCCGAACAGGCGCGCTGGAAGAAGGTGTTGCTGCGCGCCAAGGTGAAACCGGACTGAGGTCCGCGCTGAGATGGCGACGCGCGGGTAGCATCCATCCCACCACCATGCGCATCCTCCTGGCCGAAGACGAACACACCCTGGGCACCTGGCTGAGCCGGGCGCTGGAGCACGCGGGCATCCAGGTGGAATGGGTGACCGACGGCCGCCTGGCCGACCGCGCGCTGCAGCAGCGCGACCATGACGCCCTGGTACTGGACCTGGGCCTGCCCGGCCTGGACGGCCACGCCGTGCTGCAGCGCCTGCGCGCGCGCGACCAGCGCCTGCCGGCGCTGATCCTGACCGCCCGCGACTCGCTCGACGAGCGCGTGCGCTCACTCAACGCCGGGGCCGACGACTTCCTGGCCAAGCCCTTCGAGCTGGCCGAGCTGGAGGCCCGCCTGCACGCCCTGGTGCGCCGCGCGCGCGGCACCGAGCACCCGCGCCTGGCCTGCGGCCCGCTGGTGTATGACGGGGCGCGCAAGCAGTTCGTGCTGCACGGCGAGCCGCTGGCCTTGTCGCCGCGGGAGCAGGCGGTGCTCAAGGTGCTGGTGCAGCGCAGTGGGGAGCCGTTTTCCAAGCAGCAGATTCTGGAGCGGGTGTTTTCGGATGAGGAGGATGTGCATCCTGAAGCCGTCGAGGTGTTTGTGCATCGGCTTCGCAAGAGGTTGGATGGGAGTGGGGTGAGGATCACGACCTTGCGGGGGTTGGGGTATGCGTTGGAGCAGGAGTGATGCCTGTACTCGTCGTTTTTCACTGCTGGAAATCGCTTTGGTGACCGGTGGTTGCTTCGGTTGTTTTGGTTCAGGGCGGAGGCCGGGTCTCGGCCCGGCGGCCGAGGTACTTGTTCTTTGCTTCGCCAAAGAAAAGTACCCCAAAGAAAGGCGACCCCGCTGCCCGTGTCCCCCTCGCCGGGGGCGAGGGGGCAGCCTGCGATGCTCGGTCCTGGGGTGCACCGCGGAACTCGCTGCGTTCTCCCTGCGGGTGACCTCCGCTCAAACAACCGCGGTGAGTCAGTTCACGATGCGCGTGTCCTTCGGCACGCGCTCACCCCAGGCCCTGCGCTTCTCGGCACGGTCAGAAGGGGGTGGGAACGGGCTCCATACGGGCCATTGCTTCGCTCGGCCCCAACTGCCTCGCTGCGCTTGGCCTGGGCAGAGCGATCGCGCCCAGCCCGTCGGCAGCGTGCAGCGCGTAACCGACCCCAGGCGCAGCTGCGCAGCAGCAGCCGTGTTTGTCCCCGCTCCCCACCCCTGCTGGCTGCGCCGAGAAGCGCAGGAGCTGGGGTGGGCGTGTGTGCCGAAGGACACACACGCTTCGTCGTCTGGCTCGTCGCTGCTGTCTGAGCGGAGTTCGAAGAACGCAGCGAGTTCAGCGACGCCCACCCCAGATCCGAGCATCGCAGGTTGCCCCCGTTCGCCCGACAGGGCGAATGGGGGACGCAGACTGGGGGTCGCCTTCTCTTTGGTGACTTTCTCTTGGCGACGCAAGAGAAAGTTACTGCGCCGCCGGGCGCACATCCCGGCTCCCGCCCTAAAAAGAAGCACAGAGCGACCACTCGCAGAGCCATCCTTCCATCCGTCAGCAGACAACTGAGATGGCTCAAGCAACACCGTCCAGCACAGCCCCCAGCAGTCCCTGGGCCAGGCTGCGCCGCACCAGCCTCTGGCGCCTCCTGGCTCTCCTCCTCCTCCCCGTCCTCGCCCTCGTCACCTGCGTGGAGCTGTGGATGACAAGGCACGACGCCCTCGAAGCCGCCAACGCCGCCTACGACCGTTCATTGCTGGGCGCCCTCAAGTCCATAGACGCCAACATCTCCACGGCGTCAGGCGGCCTCTCGGCAGAGCTCCCTTACACCATGCTCGAATTCTTCGAGCTCACGGCCAGCGGCCACGTGTACTTCCGCGTGGCCTCGTCCGACGGCCTGGTGGAGCTGGGCAACGCCGACCTGCCACTGCCCCCGGGCCCACTGGAGCCCGGCGTACCGCGCTTCTACGACGCCACCTACTTCGGTGAATCGGTGCGGCTGGCCGCCTACCGGCGCAAGGTCGATGCCAGCGACACTGCCGTACCGGCCACGGCCGACGGGCAACCCGGCAGTGTGCTCGTGCAGGTGGCCGAAAGCACGCAGTCGCGCCAGGAGTTCACGCGCCGCTTCGTGCAACGCGCCGCGCTGCGCGATGGCCTGGTGCTGGCCCTCATGGTGCTGGGGGCCGCTGCCACGCTGGCCATGGCGCTGCGCCCGCTGTCGCGCCTGGCGCGCGGCGTGCAGGAGCGCAGCCCCGACGACATGACCCCGATTGCCGACACCGACCTGCCCGCCGACATCCGCCCCCTGGTCGCGGCGGTGAACGAACAGATGGCGCGCACCCAGGCGCTGGTGGCGCAGCAGCGGCAGTTCCTCGACGATGCCTCGCACCAGTTGCGCACGCACCTGACCACGCTGCAGATGCAGATCGACTACGCCCGCCGCGAGCCCGACCCCGCGCAGGTGCAGGACGCGCTGGCCGCCATCGGCGGCGAGATTGCGCGCGCCACGCGCAGCACGCAGCAGTTGCTGGCACTGGGCCGCAGCGACACGGCGGCTGTCGAATTCGCGCCGTTCGACCTGGCCGCGCTGCTGCGCACCGTGGCGCTGGAGCTGCTGCCCCCGGCACGCGCCAAGCAGATCGACTTTGGCATCCACACACCCACGCCAGAGTTCATGGCCGTGGCCGACAGCGGCCTGCTGCGCGAGGCGCTGACCAACCTGGCCGCCAACGCCATTGCCTACACACCCGCGCACGGCACCATCACCCTGTCGGCCGCTGGCGACGCCCTGGGCTGGAGCGTGAACGTGGAGGACAACGGCCCCGGCATGGCGCCCGAGGAGCGTGCTGCGCTGGGCCAGCGCTACCGGCGCGGCTCGCAGGCGGCGGCCGGGGGCTCGGGCCTGGGCCTGGCCATCGCGCGCTCCATCGCCGAGCGGCACCGCGGCGCGCTGCGGCTGGAGGCACGGCCCAGTGGCCCGGGCCTGCTGGCGATACTCTGGTGGCCCAAGCCATGATGGTCTCCATGCCCTCCCCTGCCAACGCCCTGCACGCCTGCGCGCCCTCGCGCCGCCATGTGCTGGCGGCCCTGCTCGGCGGCATGGCCACCGGCGCACACACCACCGCGCAGGCCTCCGATGCCAGCACCGAGCCCGGCGAATGCGTGGCCCCTTCCAAGCCCGGTGGTGGCTTCGGGCTCACCTGCGGGCTGGCGGCCGAGGCCATCCAGGCCGTGCGCCCGGGCCGCACCCCGCTGCCCACCCGCTTTCTGCCAGGCGGCATTGGTGCCGTGGCCTTCGACCAGGTGGCCACGGGGCGCCTGGGCGGGCCGGGCACGCTGGTGGCGTTTTCCAGCGGCTCGCTGCTCAACATCGCGCAGGGCCGCTTCGGCCCGCACCCGGTCAGCACCGTGCGCTTCATCGCCACGTTGGGCACCGACTACGGTGTGATCGCCGTACACCGCGATGCCCGGTACCAGAACCTGGCGCAGGTGACAGCGGCGCTGCAGCGCGACTCGGCGCGCGTGGTCTTCGGCGCGGGCGGCACCATCGGCAGCCAGGACTGGATCAAGGCCGCGCAGCTGGTGCGCGCGGCGGGGCAGGACCACAAGAAGATGCGCTTTGTCGCCTTCGAGGGCGGGGGCGAGGCGCTCAAGGCCCTGAAGGGTGGGCACCTGGACATCTTCACCGGCGACGCGGCCGAAGCCATGCAGGCTGCGGCGCAGGGCCTGCCGCTGCGCATCCTGGCCGTGCTGGCGCCGCAGCGCCTGCAGGGCCAGCTCGCCGGCCTGCCCACCGCACGCGAGCAGGGCATCGACCTCACCTGGCCCACCGTGCGCGGCCTGTACATGGCCGCCAGCACCCCCGATGCCGCCGTGCGCGCCTGGACCAGCGCCTTCGAGCAGGCCCTGGCCGCACCGGGCTATGCGGCCCTGTGCAGCCGCTACGGCCTGTACCCCTTTGCGCTCACCGGGGCGGCGCTGGACAACTTCGTGCAGCGCAGCCTGCAGGACTACCGGCGCATGGCCCAGGACCTGGGGCTGCGCACCTGGCCCCGTTGATCCGTTGATCCTTTGACAGAGCTGGCGGCGTCTTGTCGTCCCACCCGTACGGGCTGCAACGCAGCCTGGCCAAAACCGCTTCGCTGAATTCTCTTTTACCTGCTCTTATTCGTCCTCCGCCTGACTGTCATCACGCAGCCGGCGATCCAGCTTGCCACGCAGCGACTCGGTGTCTTTCAGGAACTGGTCTACGGGCACGGCGGGGGCCACGCGCAGGCCTGGCGGGAACAGGCTGCTCATGTACAGCCGGTTCGACAGGCGCATGTTGTTCAGCCACTGCGCACCCAGCCACGACGGCAATCCCAATGCCACCAGCGCAGCCAGCGTCCAGGCCAGACCCACGCGGCGGCGCGGCAGCACCGTTGACAGGTGGGCATACAACGCCCCCGCCAGCGGCAGCACCACCAGCACATTGGCAAAACGCGAAAAAGATTCCAACGAGAAACTGAACGCCACAAAGTTCACCACCAGGTGCACAGCATCCACCGCCAGGGCGGCAGTGCAGGCGATGCGCACATGGCGCCAGAACCGAAGCTGGCCGCCGAACACCTTGCCGGCCACCGCCCATACGCCCGACCAGACGCCCAGGCTGGCCAGCAGGCCAAGCACCGTGCCAGGAACAGACTTCAGATACTGCGACGCGTCGCGGGCCTCCAGCCACGCGGACCCCAATGCCGCAGCCAGCACCAGCACCACGAGCGCTGCCGTGGTGGCCACCGTGCTCCACGGAAACTGGGGCAGCGCCTGTTCGTCGGCGATGGGTGCATCGGCCAGGCGCAGCGCGACGTGGGTGTGGCCCAGGTCGATGGGAGTGCCGCCCGGCCAGTCGAAGCGCTCGCCCTGGGCGTAGTGCTTGCGCTGCAGGCGCGCGCCATTGCGGGTGTGCAGGACCTCCACCTGTACCGCGCGCAGGGCATCGTCCAGGCGGTCAATGCGCAGGTGCGCCGGCGCGACGAACGGATCGTCCAGCACCAGGTCACAGTCCAGGCCCCTGCCCACCGTCACGGGCCAGCGGGTGATGGCGGCGCGTGCCAGCAGTGCGCCGTGGCGGTCAAAGGCTTCGATGAGGCCGAGGGTGGGCATCATGGTGCGGCCTCCCAGCGAAACGCCTTGAGGTAGCGGTTGGCCAGCTTCATGCCGTTGTCAAAAGCGATGCCTTGCACATCCAGGCGGCCCAGGATGCCTTGCGTGGGCTGGTTGACCGAGGCTGTCAGCACAGTCATGTTGTACAGGCCGGGCAGCTTGCGGTAGGCCGACATGCAGACCACCGCCCGCAGCGGCAGGCTGCCGGAGTCCACAAAACGTTCGCTGCATTCAACGGCGGTCTGGTGGCGGTTGCCACGCGTCTGGAAGCGCTCGTTGGCAAAGCTTTGCGAGAACACCCGGGCAAACCGCGCCGCGCCCAGGGTGGGGGCGTTGTAGGCCTCATAGGCCAGGCGCACGGTGCCGGTGCTGTAGTCGCCGGCCACGACATCGCTGTCGGCCTGGCACTGCGTACGTTCCAGGTTCAAACCCGGAAAGTTCGGGTCGCGCCCCGATCCCCAGCACCGCGCCAGCGCGTCATCGGGCACCGGCACCCGGTAGTTGCCGTGGCGTTGCTCACGAAAGGGAGCTTTCAGAAACCGCTCGGTCAGCACCTGCTGGTGCCCTGTCAGTTGCCTTGTCATCTCCGCGTACGCGGGCTGCGTGATGGGCTCTGCGCTGGCCGCGCGCTGCACCAGCACCTGCGCAAACTCGGCGGGGATCAGGAAGCTGACCTGCTCGCCATCGAGCCGCTTGGCCACGTTGACGCCCAGCACCCGCCCCGAATCGTCCACCGAGGGGCCGCCGCTCATGCCGGGGTTGAGCGTGCCGCCAAAGAAAATCCGCGGATAGAAGCTGCGCCGCACCAGCCCGTTGTAGGTGCCCTCTGTGACTGCAAAGCCGATATCCAGCGGGTTGCCCAGCGAGTAGATGCGCTCGCCCTGTGCCAGGGCCTCTGCGGCGGGCCGAAAGCTCAGCACCGGCGCCGCTGCGGTGCGGGCCTTGGCGCGCAGCACCGCCAGGTCGCGCTGCACGTCGAACACCAGCAGCTCGACCTCCCCCTCCTGCCCCTCCATCGTGACGTACACGCCGCGGTAACGCTCGGGCTCCAGCGCCAACTGGCTGGCCACATGGAAGTTGGTGACGATCAGGCCGTCCGCAGAGACAAAGAACCCTGAGCCGATCGACGCCTGGGTGTCGGCATTGCGCAGCAGCGTGCGGATCTGCACCAGCTTGTCGCGCGACAGCTCATAGATGCGCCGGGCATCGCGGGACAGGGGTGCAGCGGGCACAGCAGCGGCACCGGCCGCCGCCGCCGCCGCTGTCGCCGATACGGCCGATGCGGCCGCACTGCTGTCCACCGGCTCGACACCCGCTGCCGCGGGCGGCATCGCTCTGGATGCCGGTGCCGCAGGCAATGCCGCGCCTGTGGCGCGACTGGCGGGCGCGGTGGCGGTCGCAGCCACGGCCGTGGGGGCAGTCGCAGGGTGGGGTGCATTCTGGGCGTGGGCCACAGCACAGGCCAGCACAAGAAGGGGTACTGCGGCAAGCCGCAACGGCCAGGTCAAAAGGAAAGGCATCGCGGTATTCTATGAACGCTCTGCACCGCACCCACGCGGTACGGGCAGTTCAGGGTTGCGGCCCATCCAGGCTAACATCGATGGGGCTTTTTGACTGCCCTTACTAGTGTTCTGTCCCGCAAATAGATGCCAAAAATAAAACCGATGGATTTCGCGCCAGGGCAAGGCGCAAACCGCAGCGATAGCCGTAGCTATCGCGAGGATTTGCAACGCCGCCCTGGTGTGAAAGACGCGGTTTTATTGGCATTTATTTGCGGGACAGGACACTAGGTGCTCCCCAGCGCACCCAGCAACCTGGCGCTCACCTCGGCGGCATCGGGCGCGTCGAACTGCATGTTGTGCTGGTCCGTCAGCGGGCCGTGACCCGGCTCCATGCCTCCGGCAGCGTCGTAGCCCATGGCCTTGAACTTCCAGGTCCCACCCACTTTTTTGAGCGAGCCCACATGTGCGCCAGTGGCCGTGTGCACGGCCACCACGGCGGCGTTGACGGGCAGCAACTGCAAGGGGCCCGCCACGGGGCCGGGCGGCACGTGGAAGAAGGTGGGTTTGAAGGCAGGCGGCTGGGGCGGACTCAGGGACATGGGGTGTTTGTATCTCAAAACGCGTACCTCCCACCTGCAACCCGGGATGCCGCGCTTCAGCCGCAGATACCAGGCGCGTCCTGCCCGGCGGCATCGGCGCAGGGCCTGGGGCTGCGCGCCTGACCGCAATGGCCGATTGCCAGTTCTGGCTGTTGGTTGACAGAACGGTCGCTGCAATCACCCATTTGTGTGAACTACTGCGCACTTACCAAATAGTAAAAGTCTGCAACCGCGCGCCAAAGCGCCGATGCGTGTGGATACTGGCGTCTCCACAAAAACCGGCTCAACGACGAAGGGAGGCCAGGGCCCACAACAGGCCCCGGCTGGATCGCTCGTGATGTGCCCGACCACCATGACATCCTGGATCGCCACCCTGTGCCTGGCTGCGGCCTCGGCACTCACTGCCACGGCCGCCAGCGCCGCCACGTTCACCATTCCCGATGCGGGCGTGTCCTTCAACGCGCCGGAGGGGTTTACGCAGCTGACGGCGGAAGAGATAGGCACCAAGTACCCCTCCAACCGCGGCCCCGCCTTCGTGGTGGGCAACGCCCGGCGCACCACCACCATCGCCTTCGACCTCAAGCCCCAGGGCCTGCCCAAGGACAAGCTGCCGCAGGTCAAGGCCACATTCGAAACCCTGTTCGACCGCATCATCCCCGGCATCGACTGGAAGGAAAAGAAGCTCCTGGACATGCAGGGCCAGCAGTGGATCTACTTCGAGATGACCTCGCGCGCCATCGACACCGACATCTACAACATCATGATGGTCACCCCCCACCGGGGCAAGATGCTGGTCTTCAACTTCAACTCCACCAAGAGCGAGTTCCCTTTGGTGGAGAAGGAGCTGAGGAAGAGTGTGCAGACGATTGCGGTGGCGGGGGAATAGCCAACGCCCGATCCTGAAGGCGTGCCGAGCAGGCGGGCGTTTCTCCTACCCACGGCGACGACATATCCCGGCATAGTCGATCCTCCATCGGTCCACCGCTACCCAGGAGAGCGACCATGACGACGACGAGCAATGCCGAAACCGCCTTGAAGCCAGCAGCGCAGCTGGCTGAAAAAGCAAGGACCCCCTTCCCTGGCGCATCCGCCGAATACGAAAGCGCCCGCAAGGCCCTGCTGGCCGAGGAAATCGAATTTCGCCGCCACATGACGCGCCTGGTCGCGCAGCGCCAGTCCTTGCCTCCCGGTCCGGTGATCACCAAGGACTACCGCTTCAAGGACGAGCAGGGCTTCGATGCCAGCCTCATCGACCTGTTCGGCGACAAGGACACCCTGGTCACCTACTTCTGGATGTACGGCCCGCAGCGCCAGCGCCCCTGCCCCATGTGCACCAACTGGCTCGGCTCGGTGGAGGGCAACGCGGCCGACATCAAGCAGCGCGTGGCCCTCAAGATCCTGGGCCGCTCGCCCGTGGAACGCCAGTACGCCTTTGCCCAGGAGCGCGGCTGGCGCGACCTGAACTTCGTGCAGACGGTTGGGGACGACTACGCCAAGGACCTGGGCATCCTGATGGACGATGGCAGCGAGTACCCGGCGCTGGTTGTATTTCAACGCGATGGGGACCAGGTGCGCCTGTTCTGGGCCAGCGAAATGACCCGGGAGATGGCCGACCCGGGCCAGGACCCGCGCGATGCGCCGGACATTGCGGCGCTATGGTCGATTCTGGACCTGACGCCCGGGGGGCGGCCTGCGGACTGGTATCCGAAGTTGAAATATTGAGCGGGGTGGCTTGCCCGGGCGCTCAGTTTTTCCCGATCCCGGGAGGCGACGCGGTCAGCGCCCTGCGCTCACGCCACGCCTGCTGCACGAACGGGTCCGTCACCGCATAGGTGCCATGCCCCTTGCGCACGATGAGGTTGGCGTCGCGCAGTTCTTCCGACACACGCTGCACCTGGTCGGCGGTGACCTCGCGGCCCACGGTCGCTGTGTATTCGGCCAGGGCGTCGGTGGTGAACAGGCCGCTGGCATCGCCTTCCACGCGCGCCACGCGGTCAAAGATCGCGCCGGCGAGCACGCCCAGGTCTTCGAGCTTGCGCAGTTCCACGTCGGCCGCTGCGCCCTTGAGGGTGGAGGCGATCACCGGCAGCAGGCGGTCGGCCTCGGTGGGGTCTTCGCGCTGCAATTGGCGCAGGGCGCGGATCAGCTCTTCGGGCCGGCGGCCGAGCAGGTTGAAGGCGGCCGTGGCCACGGGCAGGCTGGGCAGCACGGGCGCGCCCTCCTCGGCAATGCCCCGCAGCACATAGGCCACGTAGTCGCCGTCGAGCGTGGGGTATTCGACCGAGGTGGCGCCGGCAAAGGCGTGCTTGCCCTGCAGCGTCATGCCCACCACCTGGGCGCGGTGCGAGCCCGTGCCGATGAAGAGGAAATGCCCCGGGGTGTCCGGCCGCGGGTTGATGGCATCGCGCGCGGCCTTGATGGCCAGCAGCATCTGCGCGCCATCGTCGCCGGCCAGGGCCTGCTGCACCTCGTCCACGATCAGGACCAGGTCGGTGCGTGCCAACTCGATCACCTCCGTGAGCGCCTGCGCCAGCGTGACCCCGCCCTTGGCCCCCACCTCGTTGAGCTGAAAGCCGAACTTGAAGCCGGCCGCCCCCACGTCCACGCCCTTGAGCCGCGCCAGGCGGCCCAGCACGCCCGAAGCAGGCGTCTGCAGGTCGGCCAGCGCACGCCGGATGGCCGCATGTACCAGGGTGGCCGGGTCGGCCTTGGTGTCGGCCCACAGGTCGACATAGATGACGATGGCGCCTTTGGCCTCCAGCGCGGGGATCAGGTCCTGGCGCAGGAAGGTGGTCTTGCCGGTGCGCCGCAGGCCCGACAGGAACAGGCCCGAGCGCAGCCCCTGGTCGAGCAGGCCGGGCTCCAGCAGCTGTTTGGCCATCTGCTCGGCCAGTGCGGGGCGGTGAAACAGGTCCATTTAGTTTATTTTAGTCAAATCCGATAATTAGTACAAATGACTAAATAAACCAAAACCAAGATATCGCCACAACGGCGACCCGATCACACCGCCTGCACTACCCGCCACACCGGCAACTCCGCCCCTGGCACCGGCTCGGGCACGATGCCATTGGCCACCACGCCGTCATCGCTCTCGGCCTCGCAGGCCACCACCGCAATGGCGCCGTAGCGCTGGCTGGTGGTCACCACACGCCAGCCTTCGGGCAGGGCCCGCTGGGTGCGCTGGTGGCTGGCCGTCCAGTGGGTGCTGGCCTGGGCTTCGAGGATGGCCGGGCCGGGCTCGGCCACGGGCTGCTGCATCACGGGCACCTCCACCTCCAGCACGGTTCCGGCCGCCACGGGCGTGGCCTGCAGGCCGTGGCCCTGCAGCCAGTCGGCCACGGCCTGGGGCATGGCATAGGCCCAGGGGCGCTGCACGGTGGCCGTGGGCACGAAGTGGGCGTAGTGCGGCACCTGCACGCTGACGGGGTCGCCCGTCAGGGTGTAGGGCTCGCGGGTGAGCACTTCCACCGTGGTGCCGGGGATCGCCTCCAGCGCGTAGCGGATGGCGATTTGCTGCGGCGGCTCGGCGCAGGCGGCAAGCAGGTCGACGATCTCCGGGCCGTTGGCGGCGGCATAGACCAGGGCTTCGCGCAGCACGGCGTAGGTCACCTCCACGCGCTCCTGGTAGCTGATGTACGAATACGCCTCCAGCAGCACGTCCAGCCGGTTGGTCAGGCCGCGGTAGTTGCAGCCGAAGCGCGGGTGGTGGGTGTAGGTGATCCAGCCCTGGCCCTGGCCGCCCTCGTCGCGCACAAAGTTGCCGTACCAGAAGGTGTCCAGGCCCTCGGTGCGCTTCACCGCGGCCTGCACAGCGGGCATCATGCGATCGCGCATGTAGGCCACGGGCTCGGCACGGCCCGTGTGCTCGGTGTGGGGAATGTCGTAGGTCAGCGCAAAGCGGTGGATGGAGCCATTGGTGGCATGGCAGTCCAGCGTGAGGTGCGGGTTCCAGGGCTGGCACACGCGCTGCTGTAGCAGGCGCATTTCGGGCGCCTGCTGGCGCATGTAGTCGCGGTTGAGGTTCACGCCCGCCGCGTTGGTGCGCGTGCCCACCAGGGCCGGGCCGTCCTGCCCGCGCAGGTGGGCGATATCCAGGGGGCGATTGTCGGCGCTCATGCGGTCGTTGCCATCGGGGTTGAACAGCGGCACCACCACCAGCACGGTGCGCGCGAGCAACTCGTCGCCATGGTCGCCGCGCAGCAGGTTGCGCACCAGCATGAGCACGCCCTCCTTGCCCTCCACCTCGCCGGCATGGATGCCGCAGATGATCAGCACCACGGGCAGGCCGCTGGCCTGCGCGGCCTCAGGCGTGTGGTGGCCCTGGGCCGACAGCACCAGCAGCGGCAGTTGCCGCCCTTCGGGCGAGGTGCCGAAGTCGCTGATGTGCAGGCGCGGATCGCCCAGCGCCGCCAGGCCCTGCACATAGGCCATCACGTCAGCGTGGGTGGATGTCTCGGTATAGGCGCTGGTTTCGGCGCGGGTGAGCAGTGGGGTGGTCGCGGATGAAGACATGGCCCGGATGTTAGAGCCAGTTGTGCCAGGCGCGCCATCACCACTTTGTCGCAAACGGTCTCACCGCTCCAGCCACCACTGGATCAAGACCTTGGCGATGAAACCGATGAAGCCCACGCCCAGCCCCAGGAACAGCACGAAAGTGCCGAAGCGCCCGGCCTTGGACTCCCAGGCCAGTTGGCCGATGATGAACAGCATGTAGGCGATGAAGGCGCCTATGCCCCAGGTGAGGAAGAAGCCCGAGATCTGCGCCTCGGTGAAGCCGAAGATCATGGCCGCTCCATCGTGTCGGCAGCATCGCGCTCCCGCAGGCCCGAGGCATCCACCAGGTCGCGGTAGGCGTGCCAGCTGGCATGGCCCAGCATGGGCAGCACCGCGATCAGCCCGAGCAGCAGCGATGCCAGGCCCAGCAAGGTGAAGCCCAGGATCAGCGCCGCCCACAGGGCCATGGGCAAGGGGTTGGCCAGCACCGCCTGCCAGCCCGTGAGCACGGCCTGGCGCAGCGTGGCGCGCCGGTCCAGCAGCAGCGGCATGGCCACCACGCTGGAGGCAAAGATGGGCGCGGCCAGCAGGCTGCCCAGCGCCAGCCACAGCGCGAACAGGCGGCTGTCGGGCGCGAGCACCACGTGGTGCATGAAATCCAGTGGTGTGAGGATGGGCACGGGCGCCAGCAGCGTGATCAGCGCCGCCGAGGTGACGACCCAGCCGGTGGCCGCCAGCGCCAGCAGCAGGCCGAACTGCACCAGGCACCAGTAGCCGTGGCCACCCCACCTGGCGGGGTGGCTGCGCTGCCAGTCGAGCCAGGTGCGGCGCACCAGGGCCAGGTTGGCGGACTCGCCACGCTCCAGCGCCCGGCTCAGCGCATACAGGCTGGTGGCCAGCACCGGCGCCACCACCAGAAACCCCGACAGCGCCCCGGCCAGCAGCCAGAAGCGGTGGTGCGCCACGGCCAGCAGAGCGCCGCCGAACAGCGCCACCGCCAGGCCGTGTGCAAAGCTGAGCCAGCCGGTGCGCACCATGTCGCGCCAGGCCAGTGCCAGCCAGGCCAGCGGCTGCATCAGACCGATGGTGCGCACGGGCGGCAGGAACGGACGGGGCTTTGGGCGCATGGTGGCCCGAGTCTCGCGTGCAGCCGCAAGCCGCGTCTTGATCTGCGACAAGGAAATGCAGGGGCGCCAGCGCACGCCGGCCAGCCGCGTTCAGGACATGAGAGCCACAGGTCTGCACCCGCCTGGCGGCGGATCAGCGGGAGAGCCTGAGCGGCGCCTTGACGACCGCAGTCCGTCCGGTCCGCTCCTTTGCCAAACCAATCGTCAACCCGTCCGCGTCTTCATGGACCGTGTCGACTCTCAGTACATCATCGCCCGTGGCAAGGTATTCGTCCTTGATCACCACGGTGCCTGACCAGCTCTGTTGAAAATCCGGCAGCCTTCTCTTCTCGAGGCCCAGGTAGTAGATGCCGTTGCTCGAAGTCCCGGAGAACAGATAGACATGGCTCCCTGCACACAGGGCGTTGTGGTGCTGGCGCGAGCCTGGATAGAAGGCTTTGTCGCCGACCATGAAGGGCCACCCTGTACCCACAGCTGCCTGGCCGGCTACGCCGTCACCATTCCAGCCGACGTTGTCCGGGCAGTTCCTGTTGCCACTCCAGAGGCGCCGCGCACCCGCCGCATCGCCCTGGGAGATAGCGCCCCTGGTCGGCTTCGGGCTGCCCGAACTGGTTGAACCCAAGCCATCGGTGTTGCTCACAATGACCGCGTTCGCCCGGTTGTCCGCAGGTCGAGTCGGGCGGGCGCCCTGCCCCTGGACATGGGCAGACCCCACATGCACCCCAAGGGCCTCGGCCACCAGCTTCCGGGGTTGCTGGCCTTCGCCAGGGAAGGCGGAGTAATCGGGGCAATACCTCGGGCCCGCCGCCTCCTGCTCCCAGACCTGGTCGAACACCGTTCGCCCCGTTGCCTGCTCCACCAGCTTCGCGCCGATCTGGCGCCGGCCTTGCACCGTGAAAACCGAAACGGACAGGATGGCAGCCGCGGGCCCCGATGCGGGAACAGAGGTCAGTATCTGGTCCTCCCCCACCTGGGCGTAGGAGTAGTCCCTGCCGGCAACGCGCACGACGGGAAGGCCCCATTGCAAAAGACTGGTGGGCCGATCGAATGGAGACGCGTCCACGGCAGACGACAGGCGCTTGAGCCGTTCGAGTGCAGGCGCGTCTGCGGCCTGCATGTCCCCAGGGAGTCTGACCTCCACCGGCCCGAGGGCGTGGCCCAGTGGCTGCAGCACGGCGGGCTCGCCGGCACCGCAAACGGGACCCCGCTTGAACACCAGGCCGGACAAACGCTCCCGCTCGGCGCTGCTGGCATGCTGGCGGTCCCGGACCGCCAGGTATCCCGCGGCCGCCAGCACGGCGATGCACAGGGCAAAGCCTATCGGGCGGGCCCACTCGTCCGCCCCCTCGGGGTCGCCAGCGTCGATGCGGGCCTCCACCCGGCCCGTCCCTGCTGCGGCGACCAGCACACACAGGGCAGCAATCCACAGCACGACGCCCCAACCATAGGCATACACCGTCGTCGCACCGCCTCCTTCGTCCGACCAGTAGTTGGACAGGCGGAAGGTGTCCAGCGAGAGCAACAGCGCAAGAAAGGCCAGGCCCGTCGCCCGCTGGTTGTTTCGCAGGCGGATGAAGGCCCAAAGGAACAGTGGGTTGGCGAACCATGCCAAGTTGCCGATGAGCAGCGACGTCCAGCCCATGGCCAGGACCGCCACACCCAGCGTCCTCTCGTCCTTGGCGTAAAAGGCAAGGCCTGTCAGCACCAGGGACGCAAGCCAGAGAGACAGCGCGGCAAACGACAGCGTTTTTTCGGAGGGCTGGGGCCGACGGGTGGGCGACGTCGACACAGCAAACCCTGATGCCTCCTCCGTCATCCCTGGACCTACGCCTTCGAAGACAGGTCTGCGGATCGATCGGCCAGCGCGGGGATGGCGGCCAGCATCTCACGAATGGCCGTGAGGCTGGCCACCGTGGCATGCGGCGGCTCGCCATGCTTGTCATGGGCCCAGGGGTTATTCGGCGTGTTGAGCCAGATGGCCTGCATGCCGGCAGCAAGGGCCCCCTGCACGTCCAGCGCGGCATCGTCGCCCACGTGCAGCACCTCGTGCGGCTGCACGTTGGCGGCACTGGCGGCGGCGTGGAAGATGCGCGCATCGGGCTTGGCGATGCCGAAGGCGGTGGCGCTGATGCTGGCCTTGAAGTAGTGGCCGATGCCGATGCGATGCACGTCGGCGTTGCCATTGGACAAAGCCACCACCGGGTAGCGCGCGGCCAGAAAGGCCAGCGTGTCGTGCGCGTCGGCGAACAGCTCCACGCGCTGGCGCTCGGCAAAGAACAGGTCGAACGCGGGTTCGGCCAGGGTGGGCTCATCGCCCGCCTGGGTGAGTGCCAGGCGGATGGACTCGCGGCGCAGCGCGCTCAGGTCGTGCAGCAGGTCGGGCCGGAGGCTCACCATCTGGTTGCGAATGGCACGCAGCGCCTGCGTGTCGGAAAACAGCGCGGCCGTGGCCGGTGCGTGGTCGGCGAGCCACTGCAGCAGCACGGCTTCTGCGCGCTCGATGGTGGGCCAGATGGGCCACAGCGTGTCGTCCAGATCGATGCTGATGGCGCGGATGCGGGAAATATCCAAGGAGAGAGCAGGCATGGCAAACCACCCAAAAGATTCACGGCCCGGAAGCCCGGGCTGCGGCCAATCGGCCGCCGCGAAGGATAACGCAGCATCCGGCAAGCGGCGCCGCGCAGCACGCCAAACCCTTACCGATCGCCAGCCCCACGCACCGCGGCCACGGACGATCCCCGCACCACCAGCTTGCCGGGCAGCAGCCGCTCCCGGGCGGGCGCCTGCAGGCCCTGCATGCGTTCGATGAGGCATTGCGCCGCACACCTGCCGATGGCATGGGTGGGCTGCGCCACCGTGGTCAGGCCCGGCCCGATCAAGGGTGCCCATTCGGGGTCGTCGAAGCCGGCAAAGCCGATATCGTTGCCAAAGGCCCAGCCCAGCCGCAACATGGCGGCCGCCACCCGCAACGTGACCACGGAATTGCCCGCCACGACAGCGCCGCGCGCCCTGCCCCCGGCCCTTTGCCGAAGCGCCCGCAGGGCGGCATCCAGCACCTCGTCCGACGCATCGACCAGTTCCAGCACCGCGCCCTGCACGCCGCCCCCGCGCTCGCGGATGCACTGAGAAAACGCGGCCGCCCGCTCCAGGCGCGAACTCACGCCCGCCAGGGGCTGGGTAACGTACAGCAGCTCGCTCCAGCCCCCATCGATCAGGTGCGTGCAGGCGGCGCGCATGGCGCCGGGGTTGTCCAGCGATACGAAGTCGGCCTCCAGGCCCGCATGCCTGCGGTCCACCAGCACGGCAGGCCGGCCGTGCAAAGAGCTGAGCTCGGCATGGCCCTCGTCCTGCCCCTGGGTGTTGAGGATGAAGCCATCCACCTGGTAGCTCGCCAGGGCGTCGATGGCCCTGCGCTCGCGCTGGCGGTCATTGCCCAGGTTGAACAGCATCACCAGGTAGCCGGCCTCCTGGCACGCCTCTTCGGCACCGCGCAGCACGGCCACCGAGAAGGGATTCGTGATGTCGGCCACCACCAGACCGATCAGGCGCGAGCGCCCGTGGCTGAGCGCCTGGGCCATGGGGCTGGGCACATAGCCGAGCTGGGCGATGGCGGCCTCGACCCGGGCCGCGATATCGGGGCTGAGCAGGCGCTCGCGGTGGTTGAAGAAGCGCGAGACGGTGGCCTTGGACACGCCAGCCGCGGCCGCCACATCGGCAATGGTGGCCCGGTCACGGCCAGCCGTATCGACCGGTGCGGCGGCAGGCGCCTTGGCGGAGGGTGCGCGCGGCTTGCTGTTCATGCGCAGATTGTCCCGTACACCGCGGTGGGCTTTTCGCCGGCCAGCGCCTGCAGCAGGTTCGTCGTCGCCAGCCGGGCCATCGCATGGCGCGTGCCATGCGTGGCCGACCCGATGTGCGGCAGCGGCGTCACGCGCGGGTGGGTGCGCAGCGGCGAAGCCAGCGGCAAGGGTTCGGTGGCAAACACATCGAGCCCCGCAGCGCGCAGCGCGCCATGGTCGAGCGCCGCCAGCAGGTCGTCTTCGACCACCGTGGCGCCGCGCCCGCCGTTGATGAAGATGGCGCCGGGCTTCATGGCCGCAAAGGCCCGCGCATCGACCAGGCCGCGCGTGCTGTCCGACAGCGGCAGCAGGGCCACCACGATGTCCGCGCGCGCCAGCAGGCCATCGAGCGGCACATGCTCGGCCCGGCCCAGCAGCGCGGGTGCCTGCAGCGCCAGGTCCACAGGGCGGCGCGCGTGGTACAGCACCGGCATGCCAAAGCCCAGTGCGGCCCGGCGCGCCACGGCCTGGCCGATGCGGCCAAAGCCCAGCAGGCCCAGCGTCTTGCCATGCACGTCGTGGCCGAACAGGTCTTCGCCGATGTTGCGGTCCCAGCGGCCCTCGCGCACCAGCTGCGACAGCTCCACCACCCGGCGGCAGGTGGCCATGAGCAACGCAAACACCGCGTCGGCCACAGTCTCGTCGAGCACACCCGGCGTATGGCACAGAAGGATGCCCCGCGATTGCAAGGCCTGCAGCGGGTAGTTGTCCACCCCCACCGAGATGCTGGAGATGGCCTGCAGCTGCGGCGCACGCGCCAGCAGCTCGGCGCTGATGGGAAAGCTGGCGCCGATGAGGCCATGGGCCTCGGCCAGAGCGGCATCGAACGCGGCGCGCCGCGCCGGCTGGCGCGGGTCGGCCACGGTCACCTCATGCACCGCCTGCAAGCGGGCCAACTGGTCCGGCGGCAAGTCGCGGAACACCAGCACGTTCTTGCGGCTCATAGGCCGGCCTGCTCCAGCTCCTGGCGCGTGGGCAGCCCTTCGGTATCGCCCAGCACCTGAACGGCCCGGGCGCCGATCCAGGCGCCGCGGCGCACCGCATCGGGCACGCTGCGGCCGGCCAGCAGCGCGCTGATGACACCCACGGCAAAGCCGTCGCCCGCACCCACGGTGTCCACCACCTCGGCCACGGGAAAGCCAGCCACGTGCCCTGTGCCCGCCACATCGCTGTCGAAGTAGGCGCCCTGCTCGCCGAGCTTGACGACCACCAGTTTGGCTCCGCGCGCACGGTAAAAGCGCGCCACGCCCTCCGGGGTGGTCTCGCCCGTGAGGAACACGCCCTCCTCCATACCCGGCAGCACCCAGTCGGCAGAGCGCGAAAGCTCGTTGATCTGGTGCCGCATCACCTCGGGCGAGGACCACAGCGTGGGCCGCAGGTTGGGGTCGAACGAGATCGTGCGGCCCGCAGCGCGCATCACCTGCAGCGTGCGCTGTGCGGCCTGCAGGCTGGTTTCAGAGATCGCCGCGAACACGCCCGTGGCATGCAGGTGGCGCGCACTGCGCAGCCAGGGTTCGTCCACATCGGCCGGGCCCATCTGGCTCGCTGCCGAGCCCTTGCGGTGGTATTCGACCTTCGGGTCGCGCCCATCGGTCACGCGCTCCTTGAACTGGAAACCCGTGCGCTGCGTGGCATCACAGGTTACGTGCGAGCAGTCGATGCCCTCGGCCTGCATGGTGGCCAGCAGCGAGCGGCCCATGGAGTCGGTGCCCAGGCGGCTCGCCCAGCCCACCTTCAGGCCCAGGCGCGCCAGGCCGATGGCCACATTCGTCTCGGCACCCGCCGTGCGCTTGTGGAAGCCCGTGGCGTGTTCCAGCGGCCCGGGCTCGTTGGCCACCAGCAGCAGCATGGCTTCGCCGAACAGCGCCACGTCGAAGGTGGTGTCTGTTGCTGCGCTCATGCCTGCCTCCGTGCATCGCGGATCACGGCCAGTTGCGCGCGCGTCACGGCCACCAGGTCGTCCCCGACCAGCGGGTACTCGATGGCGTGCGGCACATCCGCAGGCAGCGCCCGCAGGATGGCGCGCCAGGGCGCGATGGAATCGGCCAGGGGCACCGCCACCCATTTGCCGGGCAGGCGCTGCACGCCCTTGCAGTGTACGTAGCGCACGCGGTGGGCCAGGGCCTGTGCGGCCTGCAGCGGGCACTCGCCCTGCCAGTGCCAGTTGCCCATGTCAAAGGTCATGCCCAGGTCCAGCCCCGCGCGCTCCTGCGCCACGAAGAAGGCCTCCATGGCCGCCAGCGTGCCGGCCGTGGCGGTCTGGTCGTTCTCGATCACGAGTTCGACCGGCGCCTGTGCCAGCAGGTCCTTGAGGCGCACCAGTGAGCCGTGCGAGTCGGCGCCAAAGCCGCCTATCGCCATTTTCAAGCGTGGCGCCTTGAGGCTGCCCGCAGCGGACAGCCCCCGCGCCAGCGCGGCCTCGTCCAGCGCGCCATCCCGCGCCCACAACCCTTCGGGGCTGGAGTACACCGCTGCCTTGCCCGCCAGCGCGGGCAGCTCGGCTGCGGCGTCGCGCAGCATTTCGCCGCGCACCTCGACGCCGTCGGCACCGGCCTCGCGGGCCAGTTCGGTACACCACAGCTGCCCGTGGCGCCCCACTTCGGCCGCGCCGAAGGAAGAAAGGGAAAGAAGTACCTTCATTGGCTGCATTTCATGTTTCATGCCCGCGCGCCCAGAGGCGCTGCGGCGCAGTGCGTTCACCCACCGCAGCTCAATGCGCGTTGTGGGAAGAGAGTATCTGGCCCAGGAACTGGCGGGTCTTCTCGTGCCGGGGCTGGCCAAAGAACTCGGCGGGCGGCGCCTGCTCAAGAATCTTGCCGTCGGCCATGAAGATCACCCGGTCGGCCACGCTGCGCGCAAAGCCCATCTCGTGGGTCACGCAGAGCATGGTCATGCCGTCCTCGGCCAGGCCGATCATGGTGTCCAGCACTTCCTTGACCATCTCCGGGTCCAGGGCAGAAGTGGGCTCGTCGAACAGCATCACCTTGGGGGCCATGCACAGCGCGCGCGCAATGGCCACGCGCTGCTGCTGGCCGCCCGACAGCTGGCTGGGGTGCTTGTGCGCCTGCTCGGGAATGCGCACCCGCGTGAGGTACTTCATCGCCACCTCCTCGGCCTCGGCCCGGCCCATCCCGCGTGAGCGCATCGGCGCCAGCGTGCAGTTTTCCAAGATGGTCAGGTGCGGGAACAGGTTGAACTGCTGGAACACCATGCCCACCTCGGCACGCACGGCATCCACGTTCTTGCC
Organism: Acidovorax sp. AC410; assembly: GCF_979253235.1. NCBI lineage: Bacteria > Pseudomonadati > Pseudomonadota > Betaproteobacteria > Burkholderiales > Comamonadaceae > Acidovorax > Acidovorax sp. AC410. The sequence continues at coordinate 4,103,277 of NZ_CEEDCG010000001.1, read as the reverse complement.
ACCGGCCGTGAGGTCGATGCCGTCCACCTCGATGCGGCCCTTCTGCACCGCCTCCAGGCGGTTGATGCAGCGGATCAGGGTGGACTTGCCCGAACCGGACGGGCCGCAGATCACGATGCGCTCGCCGGCGCGCACCGACAGGTCGATGTCGGTCAGCACCTGAAAGCTGTCGAACCATTTGTTGACCCCCTCCATGCGGATGATCGGCGGTGCGCCGGGGGTGGTCGTGACTGCGTCCGTCATGGCGAAAATCTCCCTGTCCTTGTTCTTATTGCAATTTGGGCAGGTCGGATTCGAGCCACTTGCGATACAGCTTGTTGAGCTCGCCATTGGCCGTGTTGCGCGCCACGAACTCGTCCATGGACTTGTGCAGCTCGTCCTGGCCAGGCCGCATGGCAATGCCCATGGCCTGTTGCAGCAGGTTGAACTTGTTCTCGAAGGTGTTGGCGGGCACGCGTTTGGCGATCTGGGCCGCCACGGTGACCGAGCAGCCGATGGCGTCCACCTGGCCCGAGATCAGCGCCTGCATGGCCGATGCGTCGTCGTCGAAGCGGCGGATCTCGGTGCCCTCGGGCGCGGCCTTGGTGACAGCCACGTCCTGCGTGCTGGCGCGGGCCACACCCACGCGCACGCCCTTGAGGTCGGCCGCGCTCTTGATGGTGCTGCCGGTCTTGCCGTACAGCACGATGGTGGCGGCCGCATAGGGCTGCGAGAACTGCACCTGCTTGGCGCGCTCGGGCGTGATGGCCAGGGATGCCACCAGCACATCGACCTTGTTCGTCAGCAGAAAGGGAATGCGGTTGGGGCCGGTGACGGGCACGATGTTGACCTTGACGCCCAGGTCCTTGGCCAGCAATTTGGCGACGTCGGCGTCATAGCCATCGGGCTGGTTCTGCGCGTTGGTCGTGCCATAGGGCGGAAAGTCCACCAGCATGCCGATGGTGATCTCGCCCTTTTTCTTGATGTCGGCAGTGCTCTGCGCCGAGGCGAGCGGGGCGAAGGCGGTGAGCACGGCGCCCAGGCCCAGGGCGGCCAGGGCAGCGGTGGTGGTGCGGCGATAGTGCGAAAAGGTCATCTCATGTCTCCGGTGTGGTTGGTATGGAATGCACGCTTGGGAAAAGAGGAATTCATCGCGCCAGCACCCGGGCGCGCTTGCGCTCCATGCGGGCAGCCAGCAGCGACAGCGGCCAGCAGATAACGAAGTACAGCGCCGCCACGGTGGTGAACACGTGCAAGGGCTGGAAGGTGGCGTTGTTGATGATCTGGCCCGCCCGCGTGATTTCGGTGAAACCGATGATGGCGGCCAGCGACGTGCCCTTGATGATCTGCACCACATAGCCCACGGTCGGCGGCAGCGCGATCTTGAAGGCCTGGGGCAGCACCACGAAGCGCATGCGCGAGAGGTAGTTGAGGTTCAGCGCCTGCGCGGCCTCCCACTGGCCGCGCGGAATGGCTTCGATACAGCCGCGCCAGATCTCGCCCAGGAAGGCGGCGCTGTTGAGCACCAGCGCAATGCCGGCGGCCAGCCAGGGGTTGATGTCCAGGCCCAGCACCGGGGCACCGAAGAAGATCAGGAACAGCTGCAGCAAGAGCGGCGTGCCCTGGAACACCTGGATGAACAGGGTGGAGGCCCAGCGCGCGGCGGTGTTCTCGGACGTGCGCGCCAGCGCGACCACCAGGCCCAGCAGCGAGCCGCCCACGAAGGCCATGGCCGACAGCGCCAGCGTCCACTGGGCAGCCTGCACGATGAACCAGAATTCTGAAACTCCAAAGGTGCGCATGGACTGTCCTCAGCGACGGTCGGGGTAATTGAGCAGGCGCTGGTAGACCAGCTTGAACAGCCCGGAGAACGACACGGCGAGCAGCAGGTAGATGGCCGCCACGACGATGTAGATCTCGAAACTGCGGAAGGTCTGCGACTGCAGGTTGGCGGCCACCGAGGTCAGGTCGTCGGCCGATATCACCGAGACCACGGCCGAGCTCAGCATCAGCAGGATGAACTGGCTGGTGAGCGCCGGGTAGATCGCCTTGAGCGCCGGCTTGAGCACGACGAACCGGAAGATCTCCCAGGGCTTGAGGTTCAGCGCCCGCCCGGCCTCGATCTGCCCCTTGGGGATGGACTCGATGCCCGCCCGCACGATCTCTGCCGCGTAGGCCCCCAGGTTCACCACCATCGCGGTCAATGCCGCCGTATAGGGCGACCAGCGCAGGCCGATGGACGGCAGGGCAAAGAAAAAGAAGAACAGCTGCACGATGAACGGCGTGTTGCGGATCAACTCGATGTAGGCATTGACCACGAAGCGCAGCCACACGGGCCCCGAGGTCTTGCCCCAGGCGCAGGCGATGGCCACCACCAGCCCCAGCACCGTGGCGGTGAGCGAGAGTTGCACGGTGATCCAGGTGCCCTTGAGCAGCAGGGGCCAGGCGGCAAAAACGGATTCGAACTGGAATTGGTAATTCACAGCGCAAGTCTATGAAACCGGTTTCAGACATGCACGAGGGATTTCCCGAAGACCGGCCAAAACCTTGGCGGGTGCCTGGGCCACAATGCCGCATGCGTTTTCAACCCGAACCCCCTTTCACCCACGGCCAGCCCGAACGCACCGCCATCCTGCTGTGCAACCTGGGCACACCCGACGAGGCCATGGCCCCGGCCGTGCGCCGTTACCTGGGGCAGTTCCTGTCGGACCACCGCGTGGTGGAGATCCCCAAACTGGCATGGCTGCCCATCCTGCACGGCATCATCCTGCGCACCCGCCCCGCCAAGTCGGCCGCCAAGTACGCCAGCGTGTGGACGCCCGAGGGCTCGCCCCTGGCGGTGTGGACAGCGAAACAGGCCACGCTGCTGCGCGGCTGGCTGGGCGAGGCCGGCCACCAGGTGCTGGTGCGCCACGCCATGCGCTACGGCAACCCGTCCATCGCCAGCCAGCTCGATGCCCTCAAGGCCGAGGGCGCCACGCGCATCCTCATCCTGCCGCTGTACCCGCAGTATTCGGGCACCACCACGGCCAGCGTGTTCGACGCGGTGTACACCTGGGCAGCACGCACACGCCATGTGCCCGAGCTGCGCTTCGTGAACCGCTACCACGACCACCCCGGCTACATCGACGCCCTGGCCCGCAGCATCGAGGCGCACTGGAAGGTGAATGGCCAGCCCGACAAGCTGGTGATGAGCTTCCACGGCGTGCCCGAGCGCACACGCACGCTGGGCGACCCCTACCACTGCGAGAGCCTGAAAACCGGCCGCCTGCTCGCCGAGCGCCTGGGCCTGCGCCGCGAGCGCTACGTGCTCACCTTCCAGTCGCGCTTTGGCAAAGCCAAGTGGCTCGAGCCCTACACCCAGCCCACGGTGGAAGCCCTGGGCAAGGCCGGCACGCGCCGGGTGGACGTGGTCTGCCCCGGCTTCACCAGCGACTGCCTGGAGACGCTGGAAGAGATCAACATGGAGGTGCGCGAGGCCTTCCTGCACGCGGGAGGCCAGGAGTTCCACTACATTCCCTGCCTGAACGACAGCAGCCACTGGATCACCGCACTGAGCCGCGTGGCCCAGCAGCACCTGGCGGGCTGGCCCACGCAGGTGGAGGATGCCGCCACGCAGGCCGATGCGCGCGAGCGCGCACTGGCGGGCGGAGCGCCCACAGGCCCCACCCCAGCAGGTCGTTGACCGGCACGGGCCCCGCCCGCCCCCCTCTCCCCCATTCACCCCGCACTGCTCCCCTGAATTGTTTTCCATGCCCGCATCCGCCCGCGCCCTGTCTGCACACCAATTGCGGCTGACCATCGCCCCCGCCACGCTGGGCTTTTCGAGCACCGCCGAACTCGCCGGCCAGCCCCTGCCCTGGATCGGCCAGGAGCGCGCCGAGGCCGCCGCCCGCTTCGGCCTGGCCATGCAGCAGCCCGACTACCACCTCTTCGTGCTCGGCGACGTGGGCAGCGGCCGCGCCTCGCTGCTGCACCAGGCCATGCTGGCCGAGGCCGCGCGGCGCCCCGTGCCGCCGGACCTGTGCTACCTGCACGACTTCGACGCACCGGAGCGCCCGCGCGCACTGCGCCTGCCGGCGGGCCAGGGGCGCCTGCTGCGCCAGGCCCTGGCCGACATGGGCACGCGCCTGGAAGCCGAGGTGCCGCAGCACCTGGCCAACCCCTCCTTCCTGGCCGATGCCGCGCGCGTGGAGCAGCGCTGGCAGGCGCAGGAGAACGAAGCCCTGGCCGCGCTCGACGCCTTTGCGCTGGCGCGCCAGCTGCGCCTGGTGCGCAACAACGGGCAAATGACCATCACCCCCCTGGGCCCGCGCGGCCAGCCGCTCAGCGAGGCCGAGGCGCGCGTGCTGCCGCCCGAGCGCCGCACCGCCATCGCGCGCGACGAGGATGCGCTGCGCGCCGAGATCGACCGCTTCGCCCAGGCCATGCACCCGCTGGAGCGTGAACGCGACGCCGCGCTGGCCGCCCTGCGCCGCGCCGTGGTGCAGCCGCTGGTGCAGCAGACGCTGCACGGCGCCCGCCAGATCGCCCCCCAGGCCCCACGCCTTGCCCAGTGGCTGGACCAGGTGGAACGCGCCCTGCTGGACAGCATCGACCTGCTGGAGCCCTACTACGGCGACAACGAGGCCGATGCCGAGGCCGAACGCAAGGACGACCTGGACGCCCTGCTCGCCCGCTGCCGCGTGAACCTGGCGGTGGACAACGGCGGTCGCAGCGGCGCCCCCGTGATCGTCGAGGACAACCCGCAGCAGCGCAGCCTGATGGGCAGCATCGACCACGGCGCCAATGCCGACGATGCCGACCCCGGCCAGGCCGACGTATCGGCCATCCACGCCGGCAGCCTGCTGCGCGCGCATGGCGGCTTCATCCTGCTGCACCTGCAGGACCTCGCCGCCGAGGAAGGCCTGTGGCCGCGCGTGCGCCGCTTCCTGCGCAGCCGCCGGCTGCAGATCAGCGACGATGCGGGCGGCAGCGGCGCAGGCCCCGGCGGCGGCGGCGCGCCGGCCGGCCTGCAGCCCGAACCGGTCGATGTGGACGTGAAGATCGTGCTCGTCGGCTCGGTGGATGAGTACTACGCCCTGCAGGACAACGACCCCGAGGCCGCACGCCGCTTTCGCGTGAAGGTGGACTTTGCCGACCGCTTCATCGCCACACCGGCCACGCACCAGGCCACCGCCATCTTCGTGGCGCAGTGCTGTGTGCAACGCGGCCTGGCCCATTTCGGCCCCGAGGCCGTGGCCCTGCTGATCGAGCAGAGCCACCGCGAGGCCGACGACCAGGGCCGCCAGAGCGCCCGCTTCGCCCAGGCCGAGGCGCTGGTGATCGAGAGCGCCGCCCAGTGCCGCATGCGCAACCCTGCCGACGCCACAGCCCTGGTGCAGGCCATTGATGTGCAGGCCGCCCTGGCCGCACAGCGCCTGCGCCACAACCAGACCGAAGAAGAGCTGCACCAGACCCTGGCCGAGGGCGAATGCCTCATCACCCTGCAGGGCCAGGCCGTGGGCCAGGTCAACGCCCTGTCGCAGATCGACCTCACGGACTACCGCTTCGGCTTTCCGGTGCGCATCACGGCGCGCAGCTTCGCGGGGCAGGAGGGGCTGCTCAACATCGACCGCGAGGTCCACATGTCCGGCCCCATCCACGACAAGGGCGTGCTCATCCTGCACGGCTACCTCACGGCCCTGTTCAGCCATGTGGCGCCGCTGGCGCTCAATGCCTCCATCGTGTTCGAGCAGGAGTACAGCGGCGTGGAGGGCGACTCGGCCTCCTGCGCCGAACTGTACGCACTGCTGTCCAGCCTGTCGGGCCTGCCGCTGCGCCAGGGCATCGCGGTGACCGGTGCGCTCAACCAGCACGGCGAGGTGCTGCCCGTGGGCGGCATCAACGAAAAGATCGAAGGCTGGTTCCAGGCCTGCGCCGCCGCCGGGCTCGACGGCACGCAGGGCGTGCTCATCCCGGCACGCAACCAGCGCCACCTGATGCTGTCGCGCCCCATCCTCGATGCGGTGGAGCGCGGCCTGTTCCACGTCTACACCGTGCAGCACGTGAGCGAGGGCATCGCCCTGCTGACGGGCGAGGCATCGGGCATGGGGCCAGGTGCGGAGCTGGCAACAGATGCCGCCGACGATGTAACCCAGACCGTGCTCAGCCGCGCCGAGCAGGCCCTGCGCGCCTACCGGCGTGCGTGCCAGAGTGCAGGGCACACGCGGGTGGGGCGCGCGGGGCGCAGGCCGCGGCGCGACTGAGGCCAGGCCCTGCCAGGCGCATCCGTGTCCACCGTGTGACAAAGGGCCAACCGGAGTCACCAACGTGACGCTCCAGCCGGGTCCTGCAGTGTTTTCCCCGACCCATTGTGGTGCATGCGCGCTCGATACTGGCTGCGCCGCCGGTCCATTGCGCGCACCCTGCGTGCAGCGATGGAAGGGCGCAGCACTACAACAGGAGACACGCCGATGCACCCCTTCTCCACGCCCCTCGCGCCTCCCCTCACGCGCCGCAGGGTGCTGTCATCAGCAGCGGCCACCGCTGTCGCCCTGCCCGGCTGGGCACTGGCACAGCAGACCGAGCCCTGGCGCATCGGCCAGACGGCCGCGCTCACGGGGCCGCTGGCGTTCCCCTTCGTGGAGATGAACAAGGGCATTGCCGCAGCCTTCCAGGAGGTCAACGAGCGCGGTGGCATCGACGGGCGGCGCCTGCAGTTCACCAGCGCCGACGATGGCGGCGACCCGGCCAAGGCGGGGGCCAACGCGAAGAAGCTGCTGGAAGAGGACAAGGTCTTCGCCCTGCTGTCCTGCGGCGGCACCACCAGCGTGATGGGCGCGCTGCCCGTGGCCATGGCGGCCAAGGTGCCGGTCATCGCGCCGGCCACAGGGTCGGACGCGCTGCGGCCGTTCAACCCCCTGGTGTTCCATGCGCGTGCCAGCTATTCGCAGGAGCTCCACAAGATCGTGCAGCAGCTGGGCTCCACGGGCTTCACCAAATGTGCGGTGGCCTATATCGACAACCCGTTCGGCAAGGCCACGCTGGCGGCCTTCGATGCGGCGGCCAAGGTGCACAACAACAAGGACTGGAAGGCCTTCCTCCTGCCCGAAACGCCCGACGGCGTGGCGCGCACGGTCGACGAGATCACGGCCTGGCAGCCCACGGCCCTGATCTCGCTGGCGGTGGGGGCCGTGGGCATACCGTTCTACCAGTCGCTGCGCCAGCGCGTGAAGGCGCCCGCGTTCTCGATCTCGTTCCTGGGTTCGCGTCCCCTGCTGGCGGCGCTGGGTGAATCGGCGCGCGGCATCACCGTGGCGCAGGTGGCGCCCAACCCCGACAACGTGGCCAAGCCCATCGTCAAGGCCTACCGCGATGCGCTCAAGGCCAGCGCGGCCGGCGCCGAGCCGGGCTATTCGTCTCTGGAGGGCTACCTGAGCGCGCGCCTGATGATCGAGGCCCTGCGCCGCGCCGGCCGGACTGCATCGCGCGAGAAGCTCATGGAGGCGCTGCACACCATGCGCCCCTACGACATGGGCGGCTTCGAGTTGCGCTACGGCCCGCAGGACCACAGCGGCACGGACTTCGTGGAGCTGTCATATTTCAATGGGGAGCGGTTCCGGCGCTGAGTCACCCGGCTTTCGCACTTGCCGTGAACACGGCCAACTGGTCCGCAAACGCGCGCTGGTAGGCAGGCCGCGCCTCGCCGCGTGCGATATACGCCAGCAGACTGGGCTGCTCCTGGAGCAGTGGCGACGGATCGCCCAGGCGGCGCAACACGGTCACCATCAGCAGGTCGCCGGCGCTGAAGGTGCCACCGTCCAGCCAGTCGGCCTCACCCAGGCGCTGCGCCAGCTCGGCCAGGCGCACGCGCACCCGGTCTTCGAGCATGGACTGGCGCTGGGCGTACCAGGGTTTGTCATGCTCAAGGATCTTCGCGGCCCCCCATTCGACGATGGGCGGCTCGACCGTGTTGAGCGCGGCGAACATCCACATGATGGCGCGCGAGCGCGCGTGGGCCTCGGCCGGCAGCAGGCCCGCATGGGTCTCGGCGATGTGCAGCACGATGGCGCCGGTCTCGAACAGCGCCAGGCCCTCTTGCTCATAGGTGGGTATCTGCCCGAATGGATGGAGGACCCGGTGCGCGGGCGCCTTCATCGCTGCAAAGGAGACAAGGCGCACGCCGTAGGGCTGCCCCACCTCCTCCAGTGCCCAGCGCACGCGCATGTCGCGCGCCAGGCCCCGGCCGCGGTCGGGCGAACGTTCGAAGGCGGTGATGGTGGGTTGCATCGGAGCGCTCCTGCAGAGGGACCGGGACCATTGTTCCACCCACGCGATGGCCCAGCCGTGTTGTCCACGTAGGACATCCTCTCTAGTTGGGCCCGGAACTGCCGAATTGGGCGTTTGCCTGGGTAGGATGGGGCATCGTTCATTCAGTTACACCCCATCACCACCATGCCTGCGATCGGTCTCCCCTGGCCACCCAATCTCCAAATCGACGGATCGACCTACCTGGTCCGGCCGCTGGCGCTGGCTGCGCCCTCGAACGTGCCGGAGCGGGTCTTCATCTTCGAGGAGGACGGCTCGCCCGTGCTGACCGTTCGCCGTGAGTGGGCCAGCTACCCTGAAGCGCTCTACACCGCAGAACAGAAGCTCAGGGAGCATTTGGCGCCAACGCCGATCAATGTGTTTGGCGGCTGACGGGCGCGCCCGTCGCGAAGACAGCGGGGAGGCCTCGAGGCACTGACCCTGCTGCCGCGCAGCGCTTTTCAGCGCTGCCATGTGAAAGCTATTCGTCCTCTACTGATTCGCGCATGATCCCACGCGCCACACAGCACTGGTGCAGCTCGCTGGTGGCCAGCATGCCCTGCTGCAGCGGGTAGGTGACACGTGCCACCAGGCACTCGTCGCCTGGCTGAGAGAGAATTTCCCCCGACCGGCCTGCGCCCAGCGCCGTCCAGAACTGCAGTACCCCGATGGCATCCGTGTTGGCGTGGGCGAATCTTCCGTGGGCCACCTTGCGAGCGCGGGTGAATTTGAAGGTTTCGGATTGGGTACGCATCGGCTTTACAGGGCAGAGAAACAGCGAGGACAAAAAGCCTTCGCATGGTGTACCGCCCGTGCCGAACTCTGTGTAGGCGAACACCGCAAATATCCACCGCGGGGTGGCCTTACCAGGGCAACTGCTGCCCGCCGTAGGCGTAAAAGCCGCCCGTGCATTCGGGCGTGAGCCCATCGATCACCAGCAGCATGTCGGCCGCCGCGTCCGCCGCCGGCCGGCCGATCTCGGCGCCGCGAAACGGGGCCGACAGGGCAGAGTCCACCGTGCCCGGGTGCAGCGCCACCAGCACGGCCTGCGGGTTGCCGCGCTGCACTTCGATGGCGGCGGTCTTGAGGAACATGTTCAGCGCCGCCTTCGAGGCGCGGTAGCTGTACCAGCCGCCCAGGCGGTTGTCGCCAATGCTGCCCACCTTGGCCGACAACACCGCCAGCACGCTGCGGTCCTTGGCCAGCAGCGGCGCAAAGTGCGCCATGACCAGCGCCGGGCCCATGGCATTGGTGCGCAGGCAGGTCTGCATCTGCGCATAGTGGAGCTGGCCCAGGCGCTTTTCGGGCATGCCTTCGGGGCCGTGCAGCATGCCGGTAGCGACGATGATGAGGTGAAACGGACCCTGCGGTGCCAGCGCTGCCGCCGCCTCGGACACCGTGGCTTCGTGCTCGAAATCGATGGGAGGTAGCGTGCTGCGGCCCAGCCCGGTCACCAGCGCACAGCGCGGGTCGGCCTGCAGGTGCTGCACGAAGGCACTGCCGATACCACCCGAGGCACCCAGGACGAGGGCGCGAAAGCCCTGCGGGAACGAACGCAGGTGGTCTGTCAGCATGTCAAAGGGAGGCCCATACCCCCATCATGCACCAGGGCCAAGCCATCGTTCTCAGGGCCATTGCAGCCGGGTAGGTGCCCGGTACTGCGAGCGCGGCAGCGCGCTGGCCGCAGGCCCACCCGCCGTGCGCACCAGCGCAGGCTCTGCAGACCCCGGGTCCTGCACGCCATGCACAAAGAAGCGGTCCACCAGCGCGTATTGCTCGGGCACGTTCAGGGCCGGTGCATGGCCGCAGCCGGGCACCTCGATCACACGCGCCTGGCCGCGCGCTCCAGGACCGCGCGTGAGCATCTCGATGGTCGTCTCGCGCAGCACCAGGTCGGAGTCTTCACCACGCAGGCACAGCACGGGGATGTCGAGCGCGTCGTAGTGGTCCCAGATCAGGTAGTCGTTGGCGTGGTGCGTGAACTGCTGCACCATGGCCGGGTCGTAGTGCGGGGTCACCCGGCCGTCGGGCAGGCGGCGGGTGCTGGTCTCGGTCAGGCGGCGCCACTGCGCATCGCTGAGCCAGCCATAGGGCTGGTAGACCTGGCGGAAGAAGGCCTCCAGCTCGGCCACGGTATCGAACGCGGGCGGCTGGCCCGCATAGGCCTTGATGCGCCCGAGCGCATCGTCGGCCAGGCGCGGCGCGTTGTCGTTGAGCAGCAGGCTGCGGATGCGGCCCTTGAGCCCCGGCTCGAACAGGCCGGACGCACACACCGTGCCGATGGCCCCGCCCATGGAAGTGCCCACCCAGTGCGCCTGCTCGATGCCCAGTGCGTCGAACAGCCCGGCCGCGATGCGGGCATAGAAGCGCAGTTGGTACTCCTGGGCCGGCTCGCGCGCCCACTGGCTCAGGCCCCGGCCGATGGTGTCCGGGCAGATCACGCGAAAGCGCGGCGCCAGGTGGGCGGCCAGGTCGTCCATGTCGCGGCCGGTGCGGGCCAGGCCGTGCCAGGCCACCACCACCGGTGCATCGGGCGCGCCCCATTCGGTGTAGTGGATTTCATAGCCGGCGCAGGTGGCATAGCGCGATAACGGGGTCATGGTGGACAACCTTGTGAGTCAGTGGATTGGGGGAGCGGACGGTGGTCCGCCCTACTTCATTAATCGGCCGTTGCTGCCGATGACGGTGACTTCTACATACCGCGAGCCGATGCGGTTGGTGGGGGAATAGCCCAGGCTGATGCCGCCCAGGTCGTAGTTCTGCAGCGATTCAAGCGCCTTGACCACCTTGGCGCGCGTGGGCGCGGGGCCGGCGCGGCGCAAGGCCTCGACCAGCACCTTGGCACCCAGGAACTGCTCAAAGCTGGTGTAGTTGACCTCGGCCTCGGGCGCATACTTCTTGAGCAGGGCCTGGTACTCGCGCACCACGGGCAGTTGCGGGCGGAAGGGGTAGGGCACCACCTGGCTGATGCCCAGGCCGTGCGCGTTCTTGAGGCCGGCGAGCTTCACGAGCTCGGTCGGGTCCACCACCGAGATGTTGTACAGCTGCGCGCCGCCGCCCTGCTCGCGGTAGCGCTGGATGAAGGCGGCCGCGGGCTTGTTGATGGCGATCATGATCACGGCATGCACGTCGGCGGCCTTGATGGCCTTGACGGCATCGTCCACCTTGTCGGTGTTGCGCTCATAGCCGGCCGAGACGACGAGTTTCAGGTTGCGCCGCGCCAGCGCCGCCTCCACGCCCGCCAGGCCGGCCTGGCCGAAACCGTCGTCCTGGTACATCACGGCCACGCGGTTCATGCCCAGCGTGGTCAGCTGCTGCACCATGTGCTCGGCCTCGTCGCCATAGCCCGCGCGCACATGAAAGATCCAGGGGTTGAACGGGCTGCGCAGCGACTCGCCCCCCGTGTAGGGCGCCACCAGCGCAGCGCCGCCCTGCTCCAGCACGCCGTCCGTCAGCAACTGCGTGACGTTGGCCGTGCCGGCAAAGCCGTAGAGCGCCACCACCTCGGGTTTTGCCAGCATCTCGCGCGTCAGGCGCACGGTGTCGGGCACCTTGTAGCCGTCGTCCACCACCCACTGGCGGATGGTGGCGCCATGCACGCCGCCCTGGGCGTTGATGGCGTCGAAGTAGATCTTGCCGCCCAGCACCATCTGCGTGCCCGTGCTGGCCAGCACGCCCGACAGCGGCGCCACCTGGCCCACCACCAGCTCGGAGGCGCGCACGGGCACTGCCATCAGCGCCAGCAGCCCCGTCAGTCCGAGTATCCCCAGGGCCGCGCGCATGCAGCGGCCCCATGTGTTCCATGTGTTCATGTCCGTCCTTTGTGCCACTGGGTGCGGCAACGCGCCCGGCAGCTTTGTTGTTGTAGGGTCGTTATTCGGGGATCGCAATGGCTCCGGCTGCCGTCACGGCGATGGCGTTGCCCGCGGTGGGCACGTCGGCCAGCGGCGGCACGTTGGCGGCGGTGATGGCCGGGGCGCTGCCGGGTGTGCCGCCACGCGGCACGGTGCGTACCACCTGGCTGGCGGGCAACGCCTTGCCGGTGGCCAGGTGCTCGTACACGGCGTCGAGCGCGCGGTTCAGGTACACATGCAGCGGCACATAGCGCGTGTCGTAGCCGGGCAGCACCGTGGGCAGGCCGATGAAACTGTCGAAGTGCTGGGCGTTGGCCACCTCCACATAGCTCAGCTTGCTGGCCGCGCCCTCCACGCGCTTGTTGAGCGCGGTGTAGGGGCGCGAGGTGTGGCTCACGGGGAGCAGCGCATCGGCGCGGCCGTGCACGATGATGGCCGGCTTGCCGCGCAGGTTGCCATTGCGGCGCGTTTCATCGACACCGGCCTGCAGCTTGCGCGCCGCAGCATCGCTGCCGGTGACCAGGTTGCGCAGGCACACGGCACCCTCGGTGTTCCAGTCGAAAGCGCCGCTGTCGGCCACCGACAGGAAGTCACGCGCCGGCCCCTGCTTGGCGCGGTTGTTGATGAGCTGCACGCCGCCCGCTGGTGGCACGCCGTTGCCGGTGGCGAACATGCCAGCCAGCGCGGCGGGGGGCGCCAGCGGGGTGACGGCACCGGCGGTCGTGGCCCCTGCATAGCTGAAGCCGCACAGGTGGTCCTGCACGCTGGCGCGCGAGAGCGAGTTGGCAAAAGTCACCGCGACCGCAGGCGCGACCTCGAAGGCCGCGAGCGAGGCATGCAGGTCGTTGGACTCGGGCTCCCAGCCGTAGGCGCGCAGCTTCTGCAGCGACTCCTCGGCCTGGGCCGCCGTGCTGTCGGCCGTGAGCAGGCCGCGCGCGCGCAGGGCCGCACAGCGCCCCGGTGCGATGGGCAGGGCCGCACCGGCAAAGCCAGCGGCGAAGGCCGCGGCATACGGGCTGGCGCTGACCGAGGGCGCGAGCGATGCGCAGGCCTGGTACAGGTTGGCCTGCGTGGTGTAGTCGATCAGCGGGCGGCCCGTGACGGCGATGGCGGTGCCGCCGCGCTGCACGGTGACACCTGGGTTGGCCGGCAGTTCCACCGCAGGCTCGGACACGGCCACGCCGCTGATCAGGCCCTGGGTATCGAGCTCGGCCGCCGCGATGGCCGCCCCGCCGCCGTTGGAAATGCTGGACGCGATGACGATGGTGTTGCCCGGCGTGAGCGACTTGATGCGCTGGCCCGAGACGGTGAGCGAGCCGTAGCGCTCGTTGAGCACGTAGTAGCCGAACTCCACCGCCTGCAGCGTGGTCGTGCCCCAGTCCTTCTCGGCGTTCTGGCCCGAGTGCGCGTGCTTGAAGGCAAAGCGGTTGGGCGTGGCGGCGTTGAAGGCCGCCAGTTGCGCGGGGGCCAGGTTGGCGTTGAAGGCCGCGTTCTTGCCGGCCGCTGCGGCCGTGGTGCGCGTGCCGTCGATCAGCGGCACGGTGTCGTTCTGCAGGTCGTGCGGGGCGGCGCCCGTGCCCTTGTCGGAGTACGCCACGGCGCAGCCGCGCTTGAGGCCCCATTCGCCGGTGGAGATGCCGCCGTAGACGCCGCGCGAGCCCGAGGCGGTGGCCGTGATCATGCAGGGCCGTGCGGGGTTGAAGCTGTCGGGCACCTGCACCATCAGGGTCACGTTCTGGCGGCCGCTGCCGTCGTCGGCATAGGCGATGTACTCGGTGCCGGGCACCTTGCCCTCGCCCGTGGCCACACGGCCCTGGGCGTCCACGTTGGGACCATACAGCGTGCCGTAGCCACCGGCGGCCGTCATGTCGAGCATGGCGCGGTAGTTGTTGTAGATGGCGGCGCGGCGCAGTTCGGCACCGGTGGGCTTGAGTGCATCGGCATAGGCGGGTGGCGTGGCCGAAGCCAGGCCGCTCGCACCCAGGCCGGCGGTCAGCAGGTCGTTGCTGCTGCCGTCGTAGCGGGACTCGGTGATGGTGCCAAGGTAGGCGGGCCGCGTGTTCACCCCGCCCGTGCTGTCACTGCCCCCACCGCCACCGCAGGCTGCGAGCACTGCGGCGGACACGGCCATCATCGCGGTTCTTTGCGTCGTCTTTTTCTTCAGGCATTTCATTGCGTTTGTCTCCGAGTTGTGTTTTTCTGAACTTCTGGAACGCAGCTTCACCCCGGCCAGGTTGCGGGCCTGGCCCTCACGCCACCTTGCGCGCTGCTGCCGCGCGCAGGCGCCCCACCACACCGGTGGGGAAGTAGTACACCGACAAGACGAAAAGCACGCCCAGCCACAGCAGCCAGCGGTCCGGCGAGAGCAGTGCCGACAGCCAGGGCAGGCCCGAGGCGGCCTCGCTGCCCAGGCGCAGCAGATCCTGCAGGTAGCTTTGCGCCACCAGGAACAGCACGGCGCCGATGGCCGAGCCGTAGATGGTGCCCATGCCACCGATGACGACGATGAGCAGGCAGTCCATCATGATTTCGAACGACAGCGAGGTGTCCGGCCCGTTGTAGCGCAGCCAGAGCGCGAGCATGGCGCCCGCGCAGCAGGCGAACAGGGCCGACAGCACGCTCGACGTGGTGCGGTACACCACCACGCGGTAGCCGATGGCCTCGGCGCGGAACTCGTTCTCACGGATCGCCTGCAGCACACGGCCGAAGGGCGAGTTCACGATGCGCAGCAGCGCCAGCACCAGTGCCACGGCCACCACGAACAGCAGGTAGTAGCACAGCAACCGCCCGTCGAGCGTGACACCCAGGAAGGGCTCATCGAAGGGCTCGAAGCTGGGCGACAGGATCTCGGGCACCTTGAAGGTCAGGCCGTCCTCACCGCCCGTGATGTCCGACAGCTGCGAGGCCAGCGTCTGGAACGCTGCCGCCACGGCCAGCGTGATCATGGCAAAGAAGATGGCGCGCACGCGCAGCGAAAAGAGCCCCACTGCGAGCGACAGCAGCAGCGAGAGCACCAGGGCCCCACCCAGGCCCACTGCCAGCGCCGACCAGGTGGGCCCCATGCGCGTGGTGGCCACCGCGATGCCATAGGCCCCGATGCCGAAGAACATGGTGTGCGCAAAGCTCACGATGCCGGTGTAGCCCAAGAGCAGATCGAAGCTGGCGACCAGCACCACGAAGATCAGCACCTTGGCCGCCACAGAGAGGGCCTTGACGCCAGGGAACAGGAAGGGCGCGAACGCCAGCCCGAGGAAGATGGCCACGAGGATCACCGCCAGCACCTTGCTGCGCGGGTAGTCGCCGGAGAGAAGTCGGTTCAGCATGTCTTTGGGCTCCTCTTCAGCGGTTGGCGACCGGATAGACGCCCTGTGGACGCCACAGCAGGATCGCGACCATGAGGGCGATGTTGGAGAACAGCGCCACCTTGGGCACCAGGAAGCCGGTGTAGTTGGCCATCAGCCCCACCAGCAGCGCGCCGATGAGCGCACCGCCCGTGGACCCCAGGCCGCCGATGATGATCACGATGAAGATCAGCACGTTGACCTGCGCGCCCATCTGCGGCACCACGTTCTGCTGGTACAGGCCCCACATCACCCCGCCCAGGCCGGCCAGGGCCGAGCCCACGACGAACACGCCGATGAACAGGCGGCGGATGCGGTAGCCCAGCGACTCGACCATCTCGCGGTCCTGCACGCCGGCGCGGATGAGCAGGCCGACCTTGGTGCGCGACAGCGTCCAGGCCAGCACAGCAAAGACCAGGAGGCCCACGGCCACCGCCACCAGGCGGTACTTTTCGATGGCCGCATCGCCGATCAGCAGCGCGCCGCGCATGCCCTGGGGCAGCGGCAGCGGGATTTGCTGCGGGCCCCAGATGACCTTGATCAGCTCTTCGCCGATGATCATGCCGCCCATGGTGATGAGGATCTGCTTCAAGTGCTGGCCATACACGGGTCGCACGATGAAGCGCTCGAACGCCAGGCCCACGGCGCCCGCCACGGCCATGGCCACCAGCATGGCCGGCAGCACCGCCACCATGTTGCGCCACAGCTGGTCGGAGCCGGTCCAGTCGCCCATGGCACCCAGCACGCTGGTGGCCACGAAGGCACCGAGCGCGATGAACACACCGTGGCCGAAGTTGAGCACGTCCATCAGGCCGAACACCAGCGTCAGGCCCGAGGCGATGATGAAGATGATCATGCCCATGGCCAGGCCCGCCACGGTGAGCGTGAGCCAGGTGCTGGGCGAGCCGATGAAGGGCAGCACCAGCAGCGCCAGGGCCGGCACCAGGGCCAGCGGCTTCCAGTCGAAGTCGCGCAGCATGGCCTTGGTGGCCGCGGCGGAAGTGGTGGTCGTTGTCGTTGCGGTGCTCATAGTGCCAACCCCAGCAGCGATCGCTGCAATGCCTCGTCTGCGGCCAGTGCGGCCATGCTGCCCGCATGCACCACCTGGCCGTTGTCCATCACGGCCACGGTGTCACCGAGCCGCTTGGCGAAATTGATGTTCTGCTCGACCAGCAGGATGGTCACGCCGCTCTTCTTGAGCTGATCGAACGCCTCGATCATGTTGTTGATGATGGCCGGCGCCAGGCCCTTGCTGGGCTCGTCCACGATCAGCAGGTCGCGCGGCTCGACGATGGCGCGGCTCACGGCCACCATCTGCTTTTGCCCGCCCGAGAGCTTGCCGGCAGGGTGGTTCCAGAACTTCTCCACCGCAGGGAAGAGCTTGAAGATCCATTCCAGCCGCGCGCTGTCCATCTGCGCGGCGTTCTTGGCGTTGCGCGCGGCCAGCAGCATGTTCTCCTTGACCGTGAGGTCGGCGAAAATGCCCATGTTCTCGGGCACGTAGGCGATGTTCATGCCCGCGATCTGCGGGGTGTTGAGCGCCGTGATGTCGCGGCCTGCGAAGTGGATGCTGCCCTGCGACGCATGCCACAGGCCCATGATGGTGCGCAGCGTGGTGGTCTTGCCGGCGCCGTTGCGGCCCAGCAGCATGGTGAGCTGGCCCTTGGGCACCGCCAGATCCACACCGTGCAGAATGTGGTACGCCCCGATGTGGGTGTGTACGCCCTTGAGTTCGAGCAGATTGTTGGTAGTGGTGGTCATGCAGTGGCCTCCTTGGTCACACCCAGGTAGGCTTCCTGCACCACGGGCGAGGCGATCACCTCGGCCGGTGCGCCGTCGGCCACCAGGGTGCCGTTGGTCAGCACGATGATGCGGTCGGCCAGCTCGCGCACCACGTCCATCTTGTGCTCCACCAGCAGGATGATCTTGGTCTTGTCCTTCTTGAGTTCGCGGATCAGGTTCAGGATCACGGGCGCCTCGTCGTGGCTCATGCCAGCCGTGGGCTCGTCGAACATGTAGACCTGCGGCTCCAGCGCCATGAGCAGTGCCACTTCGAGCTTGCGCTGGTCGCCGTGCGGCAGGCTGGCCACGGGCGTGTCCTGCCGGTCCAGCATGGCCACCGCCTGCAGGATGGCGCGCGCGCGCTCCGTCAGGTCGCGGTGGTCGCTCCAGATGCTCCACAGGTTCAGCCCCCGGCGGTGCTTGCCCTCTTGCGTGGCCTGCACGGCCAGGCGCACGTTCTCCAGCACGCTGAGGTTGGGGAACAGGTTGGTGAGCTGAAAGGCACGGCCCAGGCCCGCATGCGTGCGCGCCGAGACCGACTGGCCCGTGAGGTCTTGCCCGCCCAGGGTCACGCTGCCCGCGCTGGCGCGCAGCTGCCCCGAGATGAGGTTGAAGTACGTGGTCTTGCCCGCGCCGTTGGGGCCCACGATGGCGGTCAGCGTGCCCGGCTCGAAGGAGCAGGTCACGGCGTTGACCGCCACGTGGCCGCCGAAGCGGATGGTCAAGTCCTTGGTGGCCAAGGTGCTCATGGGAGGTGCTTCACTTTCACGGTCGTCGTCTTTCAGGGATGCCGGGCGCCCTGCCCTTTGCGGTGCCAGGACGCGCGGCGTTCAGCGCATTGTCAAGGGCAGGTGCCGATGACGTAGTAGTTGGGGCTGGTCTGCTTGAGGGTGGTGGTCACGAACACGTTCCACAGGCCCATGTTCTGGTTGGAGCCCTTGGCATAGGTGTAGCCACCCGTCTGCGTGGCGCGGCCGGCCTGCACATGTGCATAGTTGCTCGCCGTGGTGCAGGTGGCGCCGCCGCCAGGGGCCGCCAGCGTAGTGCCCGAAGCGGCTGCCGATGCGGCACCCTCGGCCCCGTTGCCATCGGCGGCGCGCACCGTCCAGCTGTAGCTGGTGGAGGCGGCCAGGCCGGTGTCGGTATAGCTCGTGGCGCTCACCGGCAGGGCGTTGACCTTGTTGGCATTGCGGTACACGTTGTAGCTGGCCGCGCCCGAGACAGCACCCCAGCCCACCACCATGGAGCTGGCCGTGGCGCCCGAGGTGTTCACGCCCGTGGGGGCGGGCAGCGCGGGGTTGGTGGGCGGGTTGGTGGTGCCGCCGCCGCTTGCGACCTGGTCCACCATGGCCTTGATGGCGGCCATCTGCGGGCCGGACTTCTTGGCGTAGTTGGCGTTGTCGTAGCCCCACCAGTCAAAGCAGCTGTTGGTGGCCGCCAGGCTGGTCTGCGGGTAAAGCATGACGATGTTGTTGGTGTCGGCCCAGCGGTTGTAGCCGGTGTTGCGCACGTACTGCTGCTGCACGTCGCTCACGTTCTGCTTGCAGCCGTGCAGCACCACATGCAGTCGGCAGGTGGCGCTGCCGCCGGCCTGGCAGGCTTGCGGGATGTAGGCCCAGCCGGTGGTGGCCATGCCATGGTTGGTGATGAACTGGTTCTGGTTGAACTCGACGTAGTTGCCTGCGGGCAGCGTGGCGTTGTTGCGCGCGTTGAGCGTGCCGTACAGGTGCTGCAGCATGGCGCCGGCCAGGTCGAAGTTGCAGTCGCTGATATAGGGGGCGCCCTTGGTCGAGCAGCCGTTGCCGTAATCGTCCGTGATCATCGCGTGCTCGGCCGCAATGTCCTTCTTGTAGACCACGTTGGCGGCCGGCACGAAGCTGTTGTAGTAGGTGCGCAGCGCGTCCATGGATCCGGTCTTGACCACGCTGTCGAGCGTGCCCGAGAACAGGTAGACCTTGGACGCCTGCAGGTTGGCCACGGGGTCGATCAGGCCCTGGCTGGCCCAGGTGTTGGTGGTGTTCACCAGCGTGCTGGTGGGGATGCTGGCGGGGGTGACCATGCAGCGCCCGGTGGCGTTGACGATGGAGCCTTCGGCACAGTAGAACGGCCCGCCCGCGACCACACCGGCGCCCTTGGCAAAGGTGGCCGAGTAGGCCACGTGCAACTGCACGGCCATGAAGCCGCCAGCCGACAGGCCCGACACGGTGGTTTGCGTCTTGTCGATCTTGAGTGCGGGGAGATTGACGGCAGCAGATGCACTGCCGGTTGCGCACAGCGCGATGGCAGCACCTGCTGCGGCCGCCCGGATGAAATTGAAAGCCATGTTGTCTTGTCTCCAAATAATTTTGAGAAAAACCGACCCAGCCCCCGTGTCAACCCGGGGGTTCATGCATCAATTCACTGGAAAAAAAGGGGCGGCCGCCCCCGCGGGATGAACCCTGGAGTGCGGCACCTGCGTACCGCGCGCTCCAGGCCACGCAAACCGTATCCGGTTGCGCTTATCGCTTGTTGCGAATCGGCACGTTCATTTCTTCAGGCTTGATCTCGCGCACCAGCTCGGGCACGCCCCAGGCGAAGGCCGGGTCCACCTTGATCTTGAAGTGGTACATGCTCTGCATGGCCTGGTGGTCTTCCTTGCGGAAGGTCATCTTGCCCTTGGGCGTCTCGAAGCTCATGCCCTCCATGGTCTTGATGAGCTTGTTGGTGTTGGTGTCGCCACCCGTGGCCTTGAGGGCCGTGACCAGCGCCATGGCCGAGCTGAAGCCACCGGCGGTGAAGAAGTCCGGCGGGGTCTTGAACTCCTTGTAGTGCGCGGCCACCAGGGCTTCGTTCACCGGGTTCTTGGGGATGCCGAAGTAGTAGTAGGTGGCGCCTTCCATGCCCGGGAAGTTCTTGTACGCAGCCATGGCCGGCAGAATGTTGCCGCCCGTGGCGATCTCGATGCCGTAGCGCTTGAGGTCCATGTCGGCGATCTTGAAGGGGTTGCCCGCGCCGGCCCAGATGATGAAGATGACCTTGCGGCCGGGCACGTCCTTGAGCTTGTCGATCAGGCGCTGGGCACCGGCGGTGAAGTCGGTGGTGGTCGTGGGCAGGTACTCCTCGTGGGCCAGCTTGGCGTTCTTGAGCGCGTCCTTGAAGGCCTTCACTCCGTCGCGGCCAAAGGCATAGTCCTGCGCCAGCGTGGCCACGGTCACGCCGGCCTTGTCGATGGCCACGGCGTTGGAGATGGCGTCCTGGCTGCTGTTGCGGCCGGTGCGAAAGATGTACTTGTTCCACTTGTCGCCCGTGATGGCGTCGGCCACGGCGGGCTCCACCAGCAGGATCTTCTTGTACTCTTCGGCCACGGGCAGCAGGGCCAGCGCCACGCCCGACGAGGTGGGGCCGACGGCGATGTCGGCCTTGTCGTCGGAGTAGGCCGATGCCAGCAGGCTCTTGCCCAGGTCGGGCTTGCCCTGGTCGTCCTTCTCGATCACGACGAGCTTCTTGCCATTGACGGTCATGCTGCCGCCGGTGGCGTAGTTCAGGCCCATCAGCAGGCCGGTCTGGGTCTGCTTGCCGTAGGCCTCGAGCGGGCCGGTCTTGCTGTAGATGTGGGCGATGCGGATCTCGCCGGACTGGGCGAACGCGGGTGCGGAAAGCGTGGCGGCTGCGGTAACGGCGGCGGTGGCGAGTGCGACCAGGGTGCGACGGTGCATGGCGATGTCTCCTTTGTAGTGATGCCTGAACATTGCACAGTTCGTGCCAATGCACAAGCCGTTGATTTCTATGAAACTTTTGCTGACACCTCGCATGAGATGTCCAAATTCAATACAGTCATTTTGTCTGAATTTCAGACAATTGCCTGAAATTTATTCAGGGTTTTCCAGACGTCCATAGAGCGTGGCACGTGAGATGCCCAGCTGCCGCGCGGTGGCCAGCTTGTTGCCGCCATGGGCCTTCATGGCGGCGTGGATGGCGCGCTGCTCGAGCTCGGCCACCTGCTCGGCCAGGGGGCGAAGGTAGCGCGATGCGTCCTCGGCCTCGACCACCACGGCGGTGGTGTCCTGCACCGGCGCCGCGGGCTCCACGCCCGCCTCGCGCAGGATGCGCTCGAGCTGCGCGGCGTCGATGGACTGGCCTTCGCTGCGCATCACGGCCTGCTCGATCACGTTGCGCAGCTCGCGGATGTTGCCGCGCCAGGGCTGGCCGGCCAGCAGGGCCATGGCATCGGGCAGCAGCTCGGGCGGCGGCGTGCCATTGCGCAGCGCCAGGTCGTCGCCCAGCGACTCGACCAGCGCCGGGATGTCGCTGCGCCGCGCACGCAGCGGCGGCACGCGCACGGGCAGCACGTGCAGGCGGTAGAACAGGTCTTCTCGAAAGCGCCCTTCGCGCACCTGGGCCGCCAGGTCACGCGAGGTGGCCGCCAGGATGCGCACGTTGAACGGCACCAGCTTGTTGGAGCCCAGGGGCTCGATCTCGCCCTCCTGCAGCGCACGCAGCAGCTTGGCCTGCAGGCTCTGCGGCATGTCACCGATCTCGTCGAGGAACAGCGTGCCACCATCGGCCAGCTTGAACTTGCCATCGCGCCCCTTGGCCGATGCGCCGGTGTAGGCACCGGGCGCCACGCCAAAGAACTCGGCCTCCAGCAGCGTATCGGGCACGGCGGCGATGTTCACGCTCACGAAGGGGCCGCTGGCGCGGCTCGACGCGGCGTGGATGGCATGGGCCAGCAGTTCCTTGCCGGTGCCCGTCTCGCCCAGCAGCAGCACCGGGCTGCTGGACTGCGCGGCACGCCGCGCCTGGCGCTTGACCTCGGCCGCGGCCGGGCTCGACCCGATGAAGCTGGCAAAGGTGTATTTGGAGCGCCGCTCGCCGTCGCCCGCCACCGCCAGGCTGCGCCGGCGCTGGCTGGCCAGTTCGCGCCGCGCATCGTCGAGGTCGCGCTGCAGCAGCGCGAACTTGCTGATCAGCGGCTGCAGCGTGGTCTCAGGGTGGTCGAAGAGCACGATGCCGATGGCACCGATGACGCTGCCCGCATCGTCGCGCAGCGGGATGCGGCTGACCACGAAGGTGCCCGCCTTGTTGGTGAGCAGATCGATCAGCACCGGGTTGCCCGTCTCCAGCACGCGGCGCATGCCGGTGTTGGGGATCACCTCCTCCACCATGCGGCCCACGAACTGGTCCACCGACGAGAAACCCAGATCGGGCAAAAAGCGCTGGTAGCCTTCGTTGACCCAGACGATGCGCCCGCTCAGGTCCACCAGGAACATGCCCTGGCTGACGCTGGAGAACAGGTGGAACATGGACCGCGCTGCCAGTTCGAGAATGCCCTGGGCATCCAGCGGCAGTGCGGGGGCGTCGTCGGTAAGCGGGGGCATGTGCGGATGGTAGCGCGTGCCACCGCGCCATCCGACGCCACACCCCTGGGCGCACGGTCATTCGGGCAGGGTCGCGGCCTCCGCGGCCTGCAGGCCGCTGACCGCGCGCATGCCGCGCGCCATGCGCAGCACCACCACGGGCTGGGCCTTCTCTGCAGGGCCGGCACCCAGCGGTTGGTCCACCAGGATGCAGGGCTTGCCGGTGCGCCGGCAATGGTCCTGCACGCGCCAGTACTCGTCGTGGCTGATGCAGCCGGTCTGGCAGATCACGAGGTCGGCGGCCGCCAGGCTGGAATCGAGGGCGGGCGATGCCGGGGCCAGGGCCTCGGGGGCGGCCTGCGCCTGTTGCTCCACCTGTGCCGCAGCCACGGCCTGCAGGCGCCAGCGCAGGCACTCGCGCGAGAGGCTGGTGATGCGCTCGGCCAGCGCCGCGATGTGGCGCGCCATGTCGCGCCGGCGCTTCAAGCCTGGCTGCGCGGCCTGCAGTTGCTGCAGATCGTCCTGCGCCACGGCCAGCCGCGTATCGCGCACCACCACGGCCGCGCGCAGACGCACCACCTCGGCCCGCAACTGCTCAAGCTCGCTCGCCTGCCGGGCCAGCGCGTCGCTGCAACGCGTCTGCGCTTCCCCCAGCTGGCGGCACAGCACCAGGAACTCTTCGGACAGGGTATGCATGCACCATCCTCGATAATAAGAATGATTCGCATTTTATGGTATGATTTGCCCGTCTGAGCAAGCTACCTGGTGGGGGATATTCGAGGAGGAGAGTCCTCGGTATCTGGCTTGCGAAGTTTGCTGGGCGGGCAAGGTCGGGGCGTACCCAGGACCATCCAGGTACGCCAGGGCCTGCCCGCCACCCCTGCAAACCATGGACGACAGCAGCCCCGCCGCCGTGCACAGGATCATCCGCTGGCCTGCCCTGCCGAGCGCAGGGCGATGCAGTTGCCCTCCAGATCCCCGACTTCCGCGACGCATCCAAAGCTGCCGACCTCGGTCACGGGGTACAGCACCACGCCCCCTGCCTCCACAGCCCGGGACAGCGCGGCATGGATGTCCGGCACATTGAAATAGATGCGGGCGCCCGCGCGGCCGGGCACGTAGCTCTCCCCTCGGGCCAGCGCACCGCTCGCGCCGCCGCCCTCCTCGGCATGGGGAAAGAACGCCATCTCGTTGCCGTCCACGCTCGCCTGTTCGAACTCGCACCCCAAGAGAGCCCGATAAAAGCCCATGGCCCGCGCCAGGTCGTGCACCGGGATCTCGAAGTAGGACACGGGATTCATCAGGCGGCTCCATCGTTGCGCTCAAAGCAGGCAGCGGACCGCGCCTGCGCAGGCGCCGGCGGCAAAGGCCCCACGCTGCGAGCATAGCGCCCTGGTGATTGGGGCCTCGGGCCTGCGGGATCAGGGGTTGCTGCGGTTGATGAAGTTGTCGGGGCCACGGCCACCCAGCTTGGGCAGCAGCCTGCTGGGGGCGTGGGGAAACTCCGGCGGCTTGCGCGCCACGATGAAGAGCCGGATGTCCTTGCCCCGGGTGCCGTGCCGTTCCATGGAAAGGATGTCCAGGCCCTGGCGGGCCATGGCCGCATGCAGGCCCTCCCCCTCGAAGCTCAGCACGTGGGGTGCCTTGCCGATGGCACGCATCAGCGGTAGCGCGAGCCAGGGAATGAGCGGGTTCATCTCGGCGATGCAGGGCGTCTTCGAGATCAACAGGCCGCCGGGCCGCAGCGCCTGCACCGCCTGTTGCAGCGTGTGGTCGAGATCGCTCACCAGGTGCAGCATGCTGAAGGCCAGCACCACGTCGTAGGCGCCTTGCCCCAGGCCCGGCGCGTCGGCGTCGGCCACCGCGAAGCTCAGTTGCGGCACCGGCTGGGCCGCCAGCTTGCCCTGGGCAATGGCGATCATGCCGGCCGAGACGTCGGTTGCCAGCAGGCGCCGGGTGAAGGGTGCCAGGCGCAGCGCGGTGGTCCCCGTGCCACAGCCGATCTCCAGCACCTCCTTGTCGGTCGACAGCAGGGCCTGCACCCGCTGCAGCGTGGCCTCGTAGCCCGGCATGTCGGCAATCGGATCGGCCGCGTACTTGGGCGCGATGCGGTCCCAGAACAAGGCCTTGCGGGCCATGGCAGCACTGGCCTGGGGGAGTGGCGACGCGTCGGCGGGTGCTGCGGTGGTGGTGGTCGGCATGGAGTGGGAGGTAGTCTGTGCTAGGTCAGCAACGGATGCTATCCATGCACCGTCCCCCAGGGAACTGCCAGAATTCGCAGTAGCCATATACATTTATGCATGGATAAACTCGACTGGAACCAGCTCCGGGCGTTTCTGGAAACCGCCGAAACCGGCTCGCTCTCGGCCGCCGCGCGCAAGCTCGGCCTGACCCAGCCTACCCTGAGCCGCCAGGTCGCTGCCATCGAGCAGCGCATGGGCGTGACCCTGTTCGAGCGCGTGGGCAAGGCCATGGCACTCACCACCACCGGGCTGGACCTGCTGGAGCACGCGCGTGCCATGGGCGCAGCCGCCGACGCCCTGGGCTTGGCAGCCACCGGCCGCTCGCAGGCCGTGGGCGGTGTGGTGTCGGTTTCGGCCACGGATGCCGTGGCCTCGTACCTGCTGCCTCCGCTGGTGCGGCGCCTGCGCGAACAGGAGCCAGGCATCCTCATCGAGGTGATCCCGTCCAATGCGTTCAGCGATCTGCTGCGCCGCGAGGCCGACATCGCCATCCGCCATGCCAAGCCCGAGCAGCCGGAGCTGATCGCCCGCCTGATCCGCGATGCATCGGCCTGCTTCTATGCGTCCGAGGACTGGGTGCAGATCCATGGCCACCCGCGCAGCGCCGAGGATGCGGCCCACCTGCCCTTCGTGGGCTCGGACCGCTCGGGCCAGTACCTGGGCTACCTGCGCCAGCACGGCCTGCCCCTGAGCGAAGCCAATTTCAGCTGCTACGCCGACCACACGGTGGCCCACTGGGCGCTGGTGCGCCAGGGCATGGGCATCGGCGCCATGATGGAAGAGATCGCCCACGCCACCCCGGGCATCGTGCGCGTGCTCGACGACGTGCCGCCCGTGATCTTCCCGATCTGGCTGGTCACCCACCGCGAACTGCGCACGGCGCGCAGGATAAGGGTGGTCTTCGAGGCGCTGGCGCAGGGCCTGGCATAGGGCGCTAAGCCCGCGCCCTGGCGCTGGTGCCTGGTACGCCCGTGGCCCAAAACGCCAGCGCAAACAGCAACCCAAGAACCA
Source organism: Acidovorax sp. AC410 (assembly GCF_979253235.1). Classification (NCBI taxonomy): domain Bacteria; kingdom Pseudomonadati; phylum Pseudomonadota; class Betaproteobacteria; order Burkholderiales; family Comamonadaceae; genus Acidovorax; species Acidovorax sp. AC410. The sequence goes on along the minus strand of NZ_CEEDCG010000001.1, from coordinate 4,077,442 downwards.
GATCCACTCCCGCAGCCATGGCCATGGCCGCATCGGCGCGCCCCTGCAGGCACAGCACCAGCGCGGGAACACCAAAGGCCAGCTTCTCGGCCACGGCGGGCAGCATGAAGAGGCGGTAGCGCACCACGTCGCTCGCAATCAGCAAGAAGGCGAGTTGCCACGCCAGCGCCACGCCCACGAAGCCGTAGTGCGTGAGTGCGGCCGCAGCGTGGCTGCCGGCCTGCGGGCCCATGAAATACTGGGGCACGAGCGCGATCAGCCCATACGCACCCGCCCCCAGAAACAGCCGGCGGGCCATGCGCAGGGCGCGGCCCTGGTGGATGAGCAGGCCCGCCTGCACGACGGCACCGGCCGGCGCATCATGCCGTGGCATCGCCATGCCCCTGCAGGCGCCACATCTCGAACACCTGCTCGCGCGCGATCAACCCGCCACGCATGGTGAAGTGGTGCACGATGCGCAGCGCCACGCGCGAGCCGATGGGCAGGGGCGCATTGTCCATACCGGGGCCCACCAGGTGCATATGCACCAGCATGTCGTCGACCACGCGATGCTGCGTGGCAAAGCGGTCCAGCGGGGTGATGCGCACATCGGCCATGGCGGGCCACATCGCCAGGTAATTGGCGCGCACGGCGTCGCGCCCCTCGAAGCGCAGGCCGCGCCCCGGGATCTCGAGAACGATGTCATCGGTATAGAGGCCGAGGATCGAGTCGACGTCGCGCGCCTCGCCCTGGATGTGCCGGTCGACGACGTCCAGATTGTGTTCGATGGTGTTCATGGGTTTCTTTGGATTCACTCGGTGGATTGCAGATGCACATTCGCATTTAGACAGAATGTCTGTCAATGATAGACAGTCATTCTGTCTTTTGCAATACACTGCGTGCCATGACGACGAACCGACCATTGACCGAGAGCAACGCCAGCCTGGGTGCCCTGCTGCGCCAGCCCTACGAGCAGATGTCCACTTGGCTGTACGCCGAGTTGGCCCGGCGCGGCCACGACGACGTGCGACCTGCCTACAGCGCCGTGCTGCGCAACCTGCCGGCCGAAGGGGCGCGCGTGAGCGAGTTGGCCCAGCGCGCCGGCCTGGCCAAGCAGAGCATGGGCTACCTGGTGGAGCAGATGGCCGGCGCCGGCCTGGTGGAGGTGGTGCCCGACGCGCAGGACCGGCGCGCCAACACCGTGCGCCTGACGGAGCGCGGCAACGCGGTGGTGCAGATGGCGCTGGACCTGTCGCGCCAGTACGAGGCGCATTTCGGCGACCTGCTGGGCGAGCGCAAGATGGCGCAGCTGCGGGCACTGTTGCAGGAACTGGCCGCGCAGCTGGACACCGATGCCGGCCGCACCGGCCCCGGGACAGGCAGGGCCAAGGACTGAAGCGGGGCCTGAAAAAGACAAACCCCGCCCCCTGAACACAGGGAGCGGGGTTTCTGGCCTGAACCGCTTGTCAGCTCAAAGCGCTTGCGGCTCCCCGGCTTGCCGGGCGCGGCGTGCGGCCACCACCCGCGCCACGCGCGGCAGGATCAGCACGGCCAGCACGATGAAGATCAGCGTGAGCGAGCCCGGGCGCTCCAGGAAGATGGTCCACTTGCCTTCGCCGATGGCGACGGCATTGCGCATCTGCGCCTCGGCCAGGGGGCCCAGGATCATGCCCACGACCACGGGGGCCGAGGGGATGTCGAAGCGGCGCATCACCACGCCCAGCAGGCCGATGGCATACAGCAGCACCAGGTCGAACGCGCTCTGGCGCATGCCGTACACGCCCAGGGTGGCAAACACCAGAATGCCCGCATACAGGTAGGACTTGGGGATCTTGAGCAGCTTGACCCACAGGCCCACCAGCGGCAGGTTCAGGATCAGCAGCATGACGTTGCCGATGTACATCGACGCGATCAGCGCCCAGACCAGCGCACCGTTGCTGGTGAACAGCTGCGGGCCGGGCTGGATACCGTAGTTCTGGAACGCGCCCAGCAGGATGGCCGTGGTGTTCGACGTGGGGATGCCCAGCGTGAGCAGCGGGATCAGCGTGGCCGTGATGGCCGCGTTGTTCGCCGCCTCGGGGCCGGCCACGCCTTCGATGGCACCGGTGGTGCCGAACTCTTCCTTGTGCTTGCTCAGTTTCTTCTCGGCCGCGTAGCTCAGGAAGGTCGGGATCTCGCTGCCGCCTGCGGGCACGGTGCCGAAGGGAAAACCGATGGCCGTGGCGCGCAGCCAGGCGGGCCAGGAACGGCGCCATTCCTGCTTGGTCATGTGCGTGCTGGTCAGCTTGTTCTGCGTCTCTTCGGTCTTGCCCTCGTACATCACGTTGTACAGGGCCTCGCCCACGGCGAACAGGCCCACGGCGATCAGCACCACCTCGATGCCGTCCATCAGCTCGGGCACGCCGAAGGTGTAGCGCGCCTGGGCCGTGAGTTGGTCGATGCCGATCAGGCCCAGCGCCAGGCCCAGGAACAGCGCCAGCATGCCGCGCAGCGTGCTCTTGCCCAGCACCGCGCTCACGGTGGTGAAGGCCAGCACCATGAGCATAAAGTACTCGGGCGGCCCCAGGCGCACGGCGTATTCGGCCACCACGGGGGCGAAGAAGGTCACCAGCACGGTGGCGATGGTGCCCGCCACGAAGGAGCCGATGGCCGCCGTGGCCAGGGCCGCACCGGCGCGCCCGTTCTTGGCCATCTTGTTGCCCTCCATGGCCGTGACCATGGACCCCGCCTCACCGGGCGTGTTGAGCAGGATGGAGGTGGTCGAGCCGCCGTACATGGCGCCGTAGTAGATGCCCGCAAAGAAGATCATCGAGGCGGTGGCTTCGACCTTGACGGTGATGGGCAGCAGCATGGCCACGGCCACGGCGGGGCCGATGCCGGGCAGCACACCCACGGCGGTGCCGATGACACAGCCGACGAAGGCCCACATCAGGTTGATGGGGGTGGCTGCAGTGACGAAGCCCTGCAGCAGGAGGTTCCAGGTTTCCATGGTGTCGCGCGGGCTTTACAGCCACCCCGTGTTGGTGAGGCCGGGCAGGTTGATCGCCAGCAGTTGGGTAAACATCCAGAACACCGGCGCGGCCACGGCCACACCGATGAAGAGGTCCTTGATCCACGCCTTGGGGCCCAGGTCGAGCCTGCCTTCGGCGCTTTTGAAGCCGCGTACCGCGAGCACGAAGCACAGCGCGCAGCTCAGGATGAAGCCCAGCGTGGTGATCAGCATGGCATTGAGCAGCAGGCCGGCCGACACCCAGATGAAGCCCTTCCAGTGGGCGCTGACGTCGCCCGACGCCTCCTCCAGGTCACGGAAGCCGCCCGTGCGGGCGTGGACGATGGCCAGCACCCCGCAGACGATGAGCACGATGGCCACCACCCAGGGGAAGAAGTTGGGGCCCACGCCGCCATAGCCCGCCTCGGAGCTGATGGAGGTGGCGCCCCAGGCCAGCAGGCAGCCCAGCAGCAAGGTGCCTGCGCCCACCACGGTTTGCAGGGCCGTGGAGCGAGAGGAATGTTGTGTCATGTTTTTATCCCGCAAGGAAGAGCGGCGCGCAGAGGACTGTTTCCAGCACCGTATTGCGCGCCGCCCGGAGGGTGCGACGATGGGCTTTCGCCGGGCTCTGGGCCCGGCGTCAGATCATGCCGGACTTGACCATCGTGGCGCGCAGGCTGGCGAACTCGGCATCCACGAAGTTGGCGAACTCGTCGCCGGCCAGCCATGCAGGCGTCCAGCCGTTCTTCTCCATCGCGTCCTGCCAGGACTTGTGCTTGTAGGTCTTGGACAGCGCCTCGACCAGGTCCTTGCGCTGCTCGGCGGTGATGCCGGCCGCGCCGTACACGCCGCGCCAGTTGCCGATCTCGACGTTGATGCCCTGCTCCTTGAGCGTGGGCACGCTCACGCCCTTCAGGCGCGTGGCCGAGGTCACGCCCACGGCGCGCATCTTGCCAGCGGTGATGTACTCGGCAAACTCGCTGTAGCCGCTGCCGCCCACGGTGACGTTGCCGCCCAGGATGGCGGCGGTGGCCTCACCGCCCCCACGGAAGGCCACGTAGTTGATCTTGGCCGGGTCCACGCCCACTTCGCGGGCGATCATGGCGGCCGCGATGTGCTCGGTGGATCCGCGCGAGCCGCCGCCCCACTTCACGCTGCCGGGGTCCTTCTTGAGCTGGTCGACCACGTCCTTCATGGTCTTGAAGGGCGAGTTGGCAGGCAGCACGAACACGTTGTACTCGCTGCTCAGGCGCACCAGCGGCGTCACCTTGTCCAGGCCCACGGGCGGCTTGCCGGTGATGATGCCACCCAGCATCACGGCACCCATGGTCATCAGCGCATTCGGGTCGCCCTTGCTGGCGTTGGCGAACTGCGCCAGGCCGATGGCGCCGGCTGCGCCGCCCTTGTTGTCATAGGTGACCGAACTGGCCACGCCTGCGTCCTGCATGGCCTTGCCCAGGGCACGGCCCGTGGTGTCCCAGCCACCACCGGGGTTGGCAGGGATCATCATCTTGATGGCTGCAGCGGCCTGGGCGGTCAGCGGCAAGGCACCGGCTGCCGCCATGGCGGCCAGGGACTTGAGGAAGGTATCGCGACGCATTGTTGTCTCCTTGGATGATTGGCGAACCTGTCGATGATGCGCGCCCTGCCTGTCAAACGGCTGTCCACAGCCCTAGGGAAAACACTAGGTAACAGGCGGTTGCAAGACACCTGCGCCCGCAGGGAAAACCTCAAAGCCGGGAACCGTGCACAGCCGCTCCCACAGTGATATGGTCCCGCGCATGAAATTGCTGCTTGTCGAAGACGATCCCACCATGCAGGCGACCTTGCACCGGGCCCTGAGCCGCCGCGGCATGGAGGTGACGCCCGTGGGCGATGGCCGCGCCGCGCTGGCGCAGTGGGCGGCCCAGCCGCCCGATGCGGTGGTGCTGGACCTGACGCTGCCCGGCCTGGACGGCCTGCAGGTGCTGCAGCAGGCGCGCACGCGCGGGCTGCGCACGCCGGTGATCATCCTCACCGCGCGCGGCACCGTGGGCGACCGCATCATGGGCCTCAATTCGGGCGCCGACGACTACCTGCCCAAGCCTTTCGACCTCGACGAGCTCGAAGCCCGCCTGCGCGCCCTGGTGCGCCGCAGCGCCGACCCGGTGGCCAGCAATGCCCTGCCGCCCAGCGTGCAGCAGATCGGCGCCATCCGCTACGACACCAACAGCGGCGCCATCTACCTGAACGGCGAGGTGATGGAGTTCACCCCGCGCGAGCTGGCGCTGATGCATGCCCTGCTGGCCCAGCCCGGCCACGCGGTGACCAAGGAGCGGCTGTACGAGCTGGTGTTCCCGGGCCAGCTCGACGTGCAGTACGAGGCCATCGAGGTGGTGGTGTACCGGCTGCGCAAGAAGCTCACCGGCACGGGCCTGACGCTGATGACGCTGCGCGGCCTGGGCTACCTGCTGCGCACCGATGCATGACATGAAGAAGCCCCCGGGCGAGCCCCGCCTGCCACCGACGCCGCGGCCCCACTCGCTGCGCCGCCGGCTGCTGCTGGGCATTCTGCTGCCGGTGGTGGTGTTCATCACCTACAACACCATCAGCGGCTACCAGCAGACCCTGGCCTCGCTGACCACCGCCTACGACCGCACGCTGCTGGCATCGGCCAAGAGCATCAGCGAGCAACTGGACGTGACGGGCTACGACGAGGCCGCGCACCTGCGCGCCATCGTGCCCTACTCGGCACTTGAGGCCTTCGAGGCGGACAACAAGAGCCGCATGTACTACCGTGTCTCCAACCTGCAGGGGGGCCTGATCTCGGGCTTTGACGAACTGCCGCTGTGGAAGGGAACCATCCCCGCGCGCCCACCCTATGCGGCGCTGGTGGATTTCTACGACGACACCTTCCGCGGCATGCCGGTGCGCGTGGCCGTGCTGCTGCAGCCGGTGGCCAGCTCCAGCGGGCGCGCCATGGCCGTGATCCAGGTGGCCGAGACGCTGGAGGTGCGCGAGACCCTGGCACTGCAGAACCTGCGCAATACCCTGCTGCGCCAGGCCCTGCTGATCGCGGTGATCGGCATCACGGTGGTGCTGGTGGTGCAGCGCGCCACCCAGCCCGTGCGCCAGCTCAGCCGGGAGCTGCAGGCCCGCCAGGAAGGCGACCTGAGCCCCATCACCGCGCCCGCCGCGCCGCGCGAACTGCAGCCCCTGATCGAGGGCACCAACGAGTTTCTGCAGCGCCTGCGCCACCTGCTGCGCCACCAGAAGCGTTTCGTGCGCGATGCCTCGCACCAGCTGCGCACGCCGCTGGCGGTGCTCAAGACCCAGGTGCAGTCGGCCCTGCGCGGCGACATGCCGGCCGAGCAGGCGCTGCACGAGATCCGCGACACGGTGGACCGCGCCACCCAGCTGGCCAACCAGATGCTGGCCCTGGCCAAGGTGGAACAGCTGCGCCAGCAGAGCGCGCCGCCCGTGGCGCGTTTCGACGAGATCCTGCGCGGCGTGGCGCTCGACATCTCGCCCCTGATCGCTCAGCGCGACCTGGACTTCGGCATCCACACCGATGCCGCGCCCATCCAGGCACACGAGTGGATGCTGCGCGAGCTGACGCGCAACCTGCTGCACAACGCCGTGCGCCACGCCCCGCCGGGCAGCGAGCTGTCGGTGGAGCTGCGCACCGATGGGCGCCACGCGGCCCTGACCGTGAGCGACCATGGCCCCGGCATCGACGACGAGCTGGCGCTCAGGCTGTTCCAGCCATTCTCGGCCGGCGACGTGCGCACCGGCAGCGGCCTGGGCCTGGCCATCTGCCAGGAGATCGTGCTTGCGCTGTCAGGCACCATCTCCTTGACCAACCGCACCCAGGCCGGCCGCGTGCTGGGCCTGGACGCCGTGGTGCGGCTACCCCTGGCCCACGGCATGGGCATGCCGGACGCGGCACAATCCCCCCCATGACCCCCACCGAGACGATGCGCCTGGACAAGTGGCTCTGGTGCGCCCGCTTTTACAAGACCCGTGGCCTGGCCACCGAAGAGATCGGCAAGGGCCGCGTCACCGTCAACGGCCAGGCCGCCAAACCGGCGCGCGATGTGCGCCCGGGCGACACCGTGGCCCTGCGCCAAGGCCCGGTGGCCCGCACCGTGACCGTGCGCGCCCTGAGCGGCATGCGCGGCCCTGCGCCTGTGGCGCAGTTGCTGTACGAAGAGACCGCCGAGAGCATTGCCGCCCGCGAGGCCGCGGCCGAACAGCGCCGCCTGGCCCCCGAGCCCGCCGCCGCGCTGCAGGAGGGCCGGCCCACCAAGCGCGACCGGCGCAACATCGAACGCGTGAGCGCCCCCGACTGGGGCAGCCGCTGGAGCGCGTCAATCGACGAGTGAGCCGCGGCGCTCAGGCCGGCACGCCCTGCGCCGGGGCCAACGCACCCAGGTAGGCGCGCACCGCCGGCTCGCGCGCCAGGGTGTCGAAGTCCGGCGCCTGGCTGACCACTCCCTTGTTCACGAAGAGGAAGCGCTCGCAGCTCTGGCGCAGGATGTCCACGTGGTAGGGCTCGTTGGGGTGCAGGCACAGAAAGACCAGCTTGCCCTTGCCGCGCAGCGTGGCAAAGAAATCGAGCATGAAGCCGATGTAGCCGTCCTGGGTGTTGAACTGCGGCTCGTCGAACAGGTGTACCAGCGGCGAATCGGTGGCCGCATGCTGGAGCAGAAAGTTGGGCTTGCCGCGCTGGAACGAGCGCACCTGGTAGGACTGGTGGTAGTGGATGGCCAGGCGGTCGCGCTCGCGCGTGCGCACCTGGTGGATGTCTTGCCCGTTGACCAGAACGCGGCCCGCGCTGGGCAGGTTGCTGCCGGTGATCAGCTCGAACAGCGTGGTCTTGCCCGAGCCGTTGGGGCCCATGACACCGACGACCTGCGGGCTTTCGACCACGAAGTCCGCCGCCAGCGAGAAGGTGCGCTCCTGGTTCAGCAGGCCTCGCGTGTAGTGCTTGGCCAGGTGGTCCACATGCAAAAGAGGCGTGTTCGCCATGCTCATACCCCCAGAAGCTGCATGCGCAGCGCCGTGTCGTCCAGCAGCACGCGGGCCGGGCCCTCGTGCACGATGGTGCCTGCATTCATCACGTAGGCGCGGTCGGCCACCTGCAGCGCGCTCTGCACGTTCTGCTCCACCACCAGCACGGCGATGCCCTCGCGCCTGAGGCGTTCAATGGTCTTCATCACGTCCTGCACCACCTTGGGCGCCAGGCCCTGGCTGGGCTCGTCGAACAGCACCAGCCCGGGCGAACCCAGCAGCGCGCGCGAGATGGCCACCATCTGCATCTCGCCGCCCGAGAGGTTCTCGCACTCGCGGTGCATGAGGTACTCCATGGCGCTGAAGATCTCGAAGCACTCCTTCTCGTTCCAGGCGCGAAAGCGCGTCTTCTTGCGCGCGATGGCGAGGTTGCGCGCCACCGTCAGCGTGGGGAAGATGCGCCGGTCGTCCGGCACCCAGCCGATGCCGCTCTTGGCGATCTCGTGCGTGGCCTCGTGCGTCACGTCTCGCCCGTCGAAGGTGACGGTACCGTTCCTGGCAGGCGTGAGGCCCAGGATGGTGCGCAGCGTCGTGGTCTTGCCTGCGCCGTTGGGGCCCAGCAGCGCGACGACCTCGCCGGCACCGACCTCCAGGGACACATTGAACAGGGCCTGCGTTTCGGCGTAGAAGGTGTTCACGCCCTGCAGCGACAGCATGGCCGGCGCTGGTTTCAGTACCGCGCTCATGCGGCCAGTGCCCCGAGGTTGGAGCGCTGCACCCACTCGCTCTGGCGCAGCTCGGCCGGGGTACCACGGGCGATGACCTGGCCCCAGTGGATGACCGACAGCGTGTCGGCCAGGCGAAACAGGAATTGCATGTCGTGCTCGATGATGACGATGGTGAGATCGCGCTTGAGGCTGGCCACCAGGTCGGCCAGGCGCGCCGTGCCTTCGGCGCCCAAGCCCGCGGTGGGTTCGTCCAAAAAGAGCATGCGCGGCTCGGCGGCCAGCGCCACGCCGATCTCCAGCGCCCGGCGCTCGCCGTAGGACAGGCTCCTGGCCGGCGTGCGCTCCTTGCCCTTCAGGCCCACGCGCGCCAGCACGCCCGCAGCCAGGTCCTGCGCGGCGCTGTCGGCGCCCAGGTCGCGCCAGGCGTTGAAGCCCTGGCGCCGCACATGGGGCGTGGCCACCAGCACGTTGTCCAGCGCCGAGTCGTCGTTGAACAGGTTCATGATCTGGAACGAGCGCGAGATGCCCTTCTTCGCGATCTCGCGCGGGGCCAGGCCGGTGATGTCCTCGCCGGCAAAGGTCACGCGGCCGCGGTCGGGCTTGAAGCGCCCGGTGAGCACGTTGAAGCAGGTCGTCTTGCCCGCCCCGTTGGGGCCCATGATGCCGGCCAGTTGGCCCTCCTGCACGCTGAGCGTGATGTCTTCGAGCACCACCTGGTCACCGAACCGCTTGGACAGTCCTGCAGCTTCGAACAACATGGTCAGGCCTCCTTCTCTTGAATCGTGATCACGGGCGCAAGGCCTTGGGTGGCAGCGGCCCGCGCACGCCGGGCACGCCAGTCCTGCCACATGCCGGCCACTCCCTCGGGTTTGTAGAGCACCAGCACCATGAACACCAGGCCGTACCAGAGCAGCCAGGTCTCGGTGTAGGCGCCCAGCAGGTCGCGCGCCAGGATGAAGAAGGCCGCGCCGATCAGCGGCCCCCAGAAGCTCACCAGCCCGCCGCCGATCAGCACCATCATCACCACGAAGCCCGAGTTGTGCAGGCTCATCACGTTGGGGTAGGCCGACTGCTGGGCCATGGCGAACATGGCGCCCGCCAACCCCGCCACCCCGGCCGAGAGCGTGAAGGCCAGCCACTTGTAGAGCCAGACGTTGTAGCCCACGAAAGCAGCGCGCGTCTCGTTCTGCTTGATGGCATTGAGCACGCGGCCGAAGGGCGAATGCACCAGCCGCCACAGCAGCGCCACCGTGATGGCAAAGACCGCAAGGCAGAAATAGAACAGCGCCTCGTTGCTCTTGAGCGGCAGTGACGCAACGCCCAGCTCCACCGGCAGGCGCTTGATGTTGAGCAGCCCGTCCTCCCCGCCAGTGACCGTGTGCCACTTGTTCGCAATGAACCAGAACACCTGCCCGAAGGCGATGGTGAGCAGCGCGTAGTAGATGCCGCGCCGGTGCGAGATGAACAGCCCCACCAGCGCCCCAAGCACGGCGGCCACCAGCACCGCCCCCGCCAGGTCAAACCACAGGTTGGCCCACAGCTTGTGCTGCAGCAGGCCGAACGCGTAGGCGCCGATGCCGAAGTAGGCCCCGTGCCCGAAGGACGGCAACCCCGCCGTGCCGAGCAGCAGGTTGTACCCGAGCGCGAACAGCATCCAGATCATGATTTCCAGCGCCAGGTACTGGTACAGGCCGGCGCCTGCAATCCACAGCGGTGTGGAGAACAGCACGGCGAGCGTGATGAGCAACGGTGCTGGCAGCACCCGGGATCGACCAGGAACGAATTGCATGGCGGGAAAACCCTTGTTCGAATTGCCTTGTGAAAACAGAATGTACGTTCTAATATTCGATCACGCAAGAATTTCTGTTCTAGTACTTTCCCGATATCCCAGCCACGCACCCAACGACTTATGGACAGCGCCACCACCTACGACGAGCTCAAGGACGCCATTGCACGCGCCTATCCCGACATGTCCAAGCAGCTGCAGCGCATCGCGCGCTTTGCACTGGAGAAGCCGCAGGACCTTGCGCTGGGCACCGTGGCCGCGCTGGCCGAGGCCACCGAGGTGCAGCCCTCGGCCATGATCCGCTTTGCCAATGCGCTGGGCTACAAGGGCTTCTCCGATATGCAGCAGGTGTTCCGCGGGCACCTGGTGGAGCGCTCGGCCACCTACCGCGAGCGCATCGACCAGTTGCGCCGCCAGCAGGTCACCGGCCAGCGCGCACCGGCCGGCGTGCTGCACCAGCTGACCAGCGACTCCATGACCGAGCTGGGGCACCTGGAAGAAGCCGTGCGCGAGGCCGACCTGCGCGCCGCCGTGAAGCTGCTGGCTGCGGCCAGCCGCGTACATGTGCTGGCCCAGCGGCGCGCCTTCCCGATTGCCTGCTACCTGAGCTACGCGCTTGGCCAGCTGGAGCTCAAGACCCACCTGCTGGATGGCGCTGGCGGCATGCTGGACGAGAACCTGCGCTCCGTCGACACGAGCGATGTGCTGCTGGTGGCCAGCTTTCGCAACTACTCGCCCGACGTGGTGCATGCCGCGCAGACCTGCGCCCGCCGCGGCGTACCCGTGATCGCCATCACCGACGGGCCGCTGTCGCCGCTGGTGGGGCCTTCCAAGGTCTGCTTCGAGCTGGCCGACGACTCCTCCAAACCGTTTCGCTCCCTGGTCGCGCCCATGTGCCTGGCACAGGCGCTGGTCATGAGCACCGGCCACCACCTGGCCGAAAAGCCCGCGCCGCAGGCGCGCACTGCCCGAAAGGCCCGACCATGAAGAATGTACCGCCCCGCCGCTTCGACGTCATCTGCATGGGCCGCGCCGCCGTGGACCTGTACGGCGAGCAGATCGGCGGCCGGCTGGAGGACATGCAGACCTTCAGCAAGTACCTGGGCGGCTCGCCGGCCAACACCGCCGTGGGCGTGGCACGGCTGGGCCTCAAGCCCGCCATGCTGACCCGCGTGGGCGACGAGCACCACGGCCGCTTCGTGCGCGAGGCCCTGGCCGCCGAGGGCGTGGACACCAGCCAGGTGTCCACCGACCCCCGGCGCCTGACGGGCCTGGTGTTCCTGGGCATCCAGGACCGCGAGACCTTTCCGCTGGTGTTCTACCGCGACCACTGCGCCGACATGGCGCTCACGGCCGCCGACGTGCAGGGTGATTTCATCGGCTCGGCCACGGCGCTGCTGCTGTCGGGCACGCACCTGTCGCAGCCCGGGACCTACGAGGCCTGCCGCGCCGCCATGGCACTGGCACGTGAGCGCGGCACGCGCACCGTGCTGGACATCGACTACCGCCCCGTGCTGTGGGGCCTGACCAGCCCCGGCATGGGCGAGCAGCGCTTCGTGGCGGACGACAAGGTCACCGCGCACCTGCAGGGCGTGATCGCCGACTGCGACCTGGTGGTGGGCACCGAGGAAGAGATCCACATCGCCGGAGGCAGCACCGACACCCTGCAGGCGCTGCGCCGGCTGCGCGAACTCACCCCGGGTCTGCTCGTGGTCAAGCGCGGCCCCATGGGCTGCGTGGCCTTCGACCGGGCCATCCCGGACAGCCTGGAAGACGGCCTCAAGGGCCCCGGCTTTCCGGTCGAGGTGTTCAACGTGCTGGGCGCGGGCGATGCCTTCATGGCCGGCTTCCTGCGCGGCTGGCTCAAGGACGAGCCGCTGTCCCTGTGCTGCGCCTGGGCCAACGCCTGTGGCGCCATCGTGGTCTCGCGCCACGGCTGCTCGCCGGCCATGGCCAGTTGGGAAGAACTGCAGCACTTCCTGCAGCACGGCTCACCCACGCGCCGCCTGCGCGAAGACCCGGTGCTCGAGCACCTGCACCGCAGCACCACGCGCACGCGCCGCTGGAGCGAGCTGGTGGTGCTGGCCTTCGACCACCGCTCGCAGCTCGAAGAGATCGCCGAGCGCCACGGCCAGGGCGAGGCCGCCATCCGCCAGTTCAAGCAACTGGTGGCCCAGGGCGCACGCCGCGGGGCTGGCACCCATGTGGGCGCGGGCGTGCTGCTCGACGGGCGCTTCGGCGAAGAGGTGCTGCCCTCCCTGACCGGCAAGGGCTGGTGGGTGGGCCGGCCGGTGGAGCTGCCCGGTTCGCGCCCGCTGGCTTTCGAGGCGGGCGAGCATCTGGCCATCGAGATGCGCAGCTGGCCCGCCGAGCATGTGGCCAAGTGCCTGCTGTACTGGCACCCCGCCGACAGCCAGGCCCTGCGCGATGCGCAGCTGGCGCGCCTGCTGCAACTGCAGGCAGCCAGCCAGGCGACGCACCATGAGTTCCTGATCGAGGTGATTCCGCCGCGCGAAATGGCGCGCGACGCCAGCACCCTGGACCAGTCGCTCCAGCAGATGTATGCCGCCGGCCTGCGCCCGGACTGGTGGAAGCTGCCGCCCGCCGAGAGCGACGAGGAGTGGGAAGCCATCGCCCGCACCATCCAGCAGCACGACCCGCACTGCCGTGGCGTGCTGATGCTGGGCCTCGAAGCCAGCGAAGAAACGCTCTCCCGCAGCTTTCGCATCGCCGCCGCGCACCCCGTGTGCCGGGGCTTCGCGGTGGGCCGCACGATCTTCGCCGAGGCCGCGGACCGCTGGTTCGCGGGCCAGATCAGCGATGCCCAGGTGATCGACGACATCGCTAGCCGCTATGCCCGCCTGGTCGTCCTGTGGGACGAAGCGCGTGCAGGCATGTCCGAGGCCGTGAGCGCCATTTTTTGACCAAGGAGACACACACATGACAACACCGAACATCGGCTTCATCGGCATCGGCATGATGGGCCACGGCATGGCGAAGAACCTGCTGTCCAAGGGCTACGCGCTGACCTTCAAGGCCAACCGCAACCGCGCCAACCTGGCGGACCTGCTCGCAGCCGGGGCCCGCGAAGCCACCAGCAACGCCGATTGCGCTCGCCAGAGCGACATCGTCTTCGTGTGCGTGACCGGCTCGCCCCAGGTCGAGGAGATCGTCTACGGCAAGGACGGGCTGCTCGAAGCCGCCCGCCCCGGCCTCCTGGTGGTGGACACCTCCACCGCCGAGCCCGAGTCGAGTGCGCGCATCCGCGCCGACCTGCTGGCGCGCGGCGTGAAGCTCATCGACGCGCCCCTGGCGCGCACGCCCAAGGAGGCCGAGGAAGGCCGGCTGAACACCATGGTGGGCGCCGATGCCGAGGACTTCGCCACGCTGGAGCCGGTGCTCAAGGCCTTCTGCGAGAACATCTTCCACGTCGGGCCACCGGGCCACGGCCATGTGCTCAAGCTCGTGAACAACATGATGGCCATGAGCTTCGCCGCCTGCATCGCCGAGGCCTTCGCCGTGGCCGCCAAGTCGGGGCTGGACCTGAACAAGCTGTACAGCGTGGTCACGGCCGGTGGCGTGAACTGCGGCATCTTCCAGATGATGACCAAGGAGACGCTGCAGAACGGCGACGTCACGGGCTTCAAGTTCGGCATCTCCAACGCGCGCAAGGACCTGCGCTACTACACCCACCTGGCCGAGATGCTGCCCGTGACCAGCTTCATGGGCGAGGCCGCGCACCAGAGCTTCGTGCAGGCCGTGAACCTGGGCTTCGGCGACAAGCTGATCGCCTCGCTGTTCGAGGCCCAGGAGAAGGCCAACGACGTGGCCATCGTTCCCCGCTGATTCGATCCCCGCAAGACACACAACAGGCACCCGCCACCCGAAGGAGACAAACATGAGCGATTCCAAGGACAGCATTTCATCGCGCCGCTCGCTGCTCAAGCAGTCGGCCCTGGCCCTCGCGGGGGCCGGCCTGTACGGCGCGGCCCCCTTCTACGGGCCGTGGAAGCACCACCACGCCTGGGCGCAGACGGCGCAGAAGAAGCCGCTGGTCATCGGCCTGACGATGGACGCCTCGGGCCTGTATGCGGCCTCGGGCGGCGAGGAGCGGCTGGGCGCGATGATGGCCATCAAGGAGTTCAACGACCGGGGCGGCGTGCTGGGCCGGCGCATCGAGGCGATCCACATGGACACCGAGACCACACCCGCCACGGGCTCGCGCATCGCCGAGCGCATGATCACGCGCAACGATGCGGCCTTCCTCATCGGCGCGGTGCATTCGGGCGTCTCCAACGCCATCTCGCAGGTGGCGCAGAAGTACGGCACGGTGTTCCTCAACACCAATTCGAGCTCGCCCACCGAGGCCGGCAAGGACTGCCACCGCACCAAGTTCGTCTGGGACGGCAACGGCACCAATTTTTCGAACGCCATCGTCAAGAACGCCATCAAGACCAGCGGGCGCAACTGGGTGCTGCTGACCAACGACTACGTCTGGGGTCACAGCACGGCCAAGGCCACACGCGCGGCGGTAGAGGCCAACGGCGGGCGCATCATCGAAGAGCTGATGGTGCCGCAGAACACGCGCGACTTCTCGGCCTACCTGCTCAAGCTGCAGCAGCTCAAGCCCCAGGTGGTGGCCACCGCCGTGGGCGGTGACGACATCAAGGCGCTGCGCCAGCAGGTGGTGCAGCTCAAGATGAACACCAGCATGGCCTGGATCAACAACCAGCAGGACTGGCCCGACGTGTACGGCCTGGGGCCGGACGCGATCTTCGGCGTGTTCGGCACCACCTGGTACTACCGCCTCAACCTGCCGGGCGTGCGCGAGTTCGTGGCGGCCTACCAGAAGCAGTTCCCGGGCATGGCCATCCGCGTGCCGGGCAATGTGTACCACAACGCCTACATGGCCACGCGCGAGCTGCTGCGCTGCGTGGAGGAAGCGGGCACCACCAACAACATCGCCATCATCAAAAAGCTGGAGGGCCGCAAGATGGCGGCCGCCGACCGGCTGCAGCATTTCGACGCCTGGATGGACCCGGTGACCCACCAGTGCCAGCAGACCATCTACATGGCCAGCTACAACGACCAGCCCGCAGAGAAGGACGACATCTTCAAGATCCTCTCGCAGATCGAACCCCAGGAGGTGCTGGACAAGGATGCGGCCGGCGCCTGCAAGCTCGAAAGCTACGAGGCCACGCCCAGCTACGAGGCCTGAACCCTCACGCCATGAACAGCAGCAGCATCATCAACCGGCGGCGGCTGGTCCGCAGCGCGGCGGCGGCCGTGCTCGGCGCCATGGGGCCTTGGCATGCCCACCATGTCTGGGCCCAGGCGCGAGGCAAGAAGCCGCTCCTGCTCGGCCTGACCACCGACGACACCGGCCAGTACGGTGCCAGCGGCCAGGACGAGCAGCGCGGCATCCTGATGGCGGTGCAGGAGGCCAACGAGCGCGGCGGCGTGCTGGGCCGCCGCATCGAGACGGTGCATGCCGACACCGGCGGCGATGCCGCCAAGGCCACGGCCGTGGCGCGCCACATGATCGGGCAGCAGGAGTGCGCCTTCCTCATCGGGGCCGTGCATTCCGGCGCCGCCAGCGCGATATCGAGCGTGGCACAGCAGCACGGCTGCATCTACTTCAACACCAATTCGAGCTCCCCCAGCGAGGCCGGCAAGGACTGCCACCGCACCAAGTTCGTCTGGGACGGCAACGGCACGAATTTCTCCACCTCGATCGTGCGCGGCGCCATGACCGGTTTCGGCCGCGACTGGGCGCTGATCACCAGCGACTATGCCTGGGGCCACAACACCGCCCAAGGCATCCGCGCCATCGTCGAGGGCAACGGCGGCACCATCGTGCAAGAGATGGTGGTGCCCCAGAACACGCGCGATTTCTCGGCCCAGCTGCAGCGCATCCAGCAGATCAAGCCCGGCGTGATAGCGACCGCCGTTGGCGGCGACGATGTCAAGGCCCTGCGCGAGCAGGTCCGCGGCGCGCGGATGGACCGCGCCTTCGGCTGGATCAACAACCAGCAGGACTGGCCCGACGTGTACAGCGCCGGCCCCGAGGCGCTGTTCGGAATCTTCGGAACCACCTGGTACTGGGGGCTGCGCCTGGCCGGCATCGCCGACTTCAATGCCCGCTACGAGAAGGCCAACCCCGGTTACCGCATCCGCAAGCCGGGCAATGTCTTCTACAACGGCTACATGGCCACGCGCGAGCTGCTGCGGGCCATCGAGCGGGTGGGCAGCACGAACAACATCCGGCTCATCAAGGAGCTGGAGGCGCTGCGCATCCCGGCGGCGCAGCGCATGCAGCACCATGACGCGTGGATGAACCCCGCGACGCACCAGTTGCAGCAGACCATCTACATGGCCGCCTACAACACCCAGCCGCGCGAGCCGGACGACACCTTCCGCATCCTGGGCCAACAGCGGCCCGAGGAAGTGCAGGACCGCGACAGCCTGCGCACCTGCCAACTCGAGTCCTACGCCGCGACTCCGACCTACGAACCCTAGGACCTCCATGGACTGGCTGCTCAATCTCCTCCCCCACCTCGTCAACGGCGTCTCGCTGGGGCTGCTGTTCGCGCTGATCGCGCTGGGCTTCATGCTCATCGTCGGCGTGATGGAAACCATCAACCTCGCGCACGGCTCGCTGTTCGCTTTAGGCATGTACGTGGCGCTGTTCTTCGTGTCGCCCCAGCTGGGCTGGTTTCCGGGCCTGCAGGCCTGGTACATGGCCCTGCCGATCGAGACGCGCTACCTGGTGGCGCTGCTGCTGGCGCCGGTGTTCGTGGGCCTGTTCGGCATGCTGCTGGAGCTGTGCATGCGCCGCACCTATGGGCGCGATCCGCTGTACGGCCTGCTGCTGACCTTTGGCGCGGCGCTGGTGATCGAGGAGACCATCCGCCTGGTGTGGGGCTCCAACGAGAAGCAGTTGGCCCTGCCTGCGGCGATCTCGGGCGCCTTCCTGCTCGGGGACCTGATCTATTCGAAGTACCGCTTCTTCGCCAGCGGCTTCGCGGTGCTGATGATCGTGGCGCTGTGGCTTTTTCTGGAGCGCACGCCCTATGGCGCCATCATCAAGGCCGGCGCGCACGACAGCGAGATGGTGCGCGCCCTGGGCATCAACCTCAAGCGCCTGCGGCTGCTGGTGTTCGGCATCGGGGTGGGGTTGGCGGCGATTGCCGGGGTGGTGATGGCGCCCATCTGGGGCATCCGCCCGCACGTGGGGGTGGATGCGGTGGTGCCCGCCTTCCTGATCATCGTGCTCGGTGGCGTGGGCTCGCTCTGGGGGGCGGTGATCGCCGGCCTCATGGTGGGCATGGTCGTGGGGCTGACCGGGGCCTATGCTTCGGAATGGTCGCTGATGTCCATGTACCTGTTGTTCATTGCCGTGGTGACCTTTCGCTCACGCGGCCTGTTTGGAAAGAAGAGTGTGCTGGATGTCTGAACCCCTCAAAGACAAGGTGGCCATCGTCACCGGTGCCGCGGGCACCATGGGCCTGGCAGCCGTGAAGGTGTTGCTGGAAGACGGCTGCCAGGTGGCCCTGGTGGACGTGAACGCAGAGCGCACGGCCGAGCTGGCCGCCGCGCTGGGGCCGCGCGCCCTGCCCTTTTCCTTCGACATCAGCGATGCGGCGGCCGTGCAGGCGGGCCATGCCGCCATCGAGCGCGCGCTGGGGCCGGTGGACATCCTGCTCAACAACGCCGGCGTGCTGTCCAACAACAAGGCCGAGGCCACCAGCGCCGCCGAATGGCGCCACGTGCTGGGCGCCAACCTCGACGGTGCCTTCTACCTGGCGCAGTGCGTGGTGCCGGCGATGAAGGCACGGCGCTTCGGCCGCATCATCAACACCTGCTCGCTGGCGGCCAAGACGGGCGGGCTCACGGCGGGCACGGCGTACGCGGTCTCCAAGGGGGCCATGACCTCGCTGACGTTTTCACTGGCACGCGAGCTGGCGCCCTTCGGCGTCACGGCCAACGGCATCTCGCCGGCCTATGTGAAGACGCCGATGATCACCGAGCAGCTCAACGAAGAGCAGCGCCAGAAGCTGCTGCGCGACATCCCCGTGGGGCGCTTTTGCGAGCCCGAGGAGTTCGCGCATGTGGTGCGCTTCCTCGCCTCGCCGCTGGCCGGCTTCATCACCGGGGAGATCGTCGATCTCAACGGTGGCCTGCTGATGGACTGAGCGCCATGCCAAGCAGCACCAACGACAACCCCGGGAGCGGCACCACGCCGCGCATCGACTTCGCGCAGGCGCTGTCGGGCCTGTTCAACCTGGCAGGCAAGGTGGCCTATGTGCCCGGCGGCTACGGCGGCATCGGCGAGGCCGTGGCCTGGGCGCTGGCGATGGCCGGCGCCAGGGTGGCAGTATCGGGCCGCGACGCAGCGCGGGCCCAGGCGCTGGCCAGCGCGCTGCAGGCCGCAGGCCACGAGGCCCTGGGCCTGGCCATGGACGCGCATGCGGTACAGGACATCCGCGAGAGCGTGGACACGGTGGCTGCGCACTGGGGCCGGCTGGACATCCTGGTGAACTGCGTGGGCATGCAACGCGAGCAGGCGCTGCTGGAGGTGACCGAGGAGGCCTTCGACGAGGTGATGCAGGTGAACCTCAAGTCCGCCATGTTCCTCGCCCAGGCCGTGGCGCGCCACCAGATCGCAGGCGAGCGGGGCGGCGCCCAGGTGCACCTGCTGTCGGTGCGCTCCCAGCTGGGGCTGCGCGGGCGCGGCTATTCGGCCTACTGCGCGAGCAAGGGCGCGCTCACCCTGCTGATACGCCAGCACGCGAGCGAGCTGGCACCGCATGCCATCACCGTCAACGGCATCGCGCCCACCGTGGTGCGCACCGAGATGGCCCGCCACTGGCTGGAAAACCCCGAGACCCGCGCCCAGGTGCTGGGCCGCATCCCCCTGGGCCGCGTGGCCGACCCCCAGGACGTGGCCGGCGCGGCCGTGTTCTTCACCAGCCCCGCGGCCTCCTTTGTCACCGGGCAGGTGCTGTACATCGATGGGGGCATTACGGCGAGCCAGTGACACATGCCAACGGCAGCTCCAGCCCGATGCGCGTGACACCCCCCACCGACGTGGCCAGCGTGCGCCCGCCATGCATGCGCGCGATCGCATCGGTGATGGCCAGGCCCAGCCCATGGTTGGCCTGGCCATGGCTGCGCGCGGGGTCGGCGCGGTAGAAGCGGTCGAACAGGCGCGCCAGCACCTCGGGCTCGACCCTGGGCCCCAGGTTCTCCACCACCAGTTCCACCGCGCCACCGGGCAACTGCGCAATGCACACCCGCACCGTGCTGCCCGGCGTGGCATGGCGCGTGGCATTGCCGATCAGGTTGGACAGGGCGCGGTGCAGCAGCGGCACGTCGAAGTCGCCCGCAGCATCGCCCACGACCTGCTGGGCCAGCCCCGCCTCCTGCAGCGCCGCCTCGTGGTAGTCGGTCACCTGCGCGGCGACGGCCGCCAGGCTGGCCACCGGTGCGCGGCGCGCGCATGCCCCCCGGTCGGCCTGCGAAAGGAACAGCATGTCGTTCACGATGCCGGTGAGGCGCTGCAGCTCTTCGAGGTTGGAGGACAGCACCTCGGCCAGCTCGCCCGCTGCCTGGCCGCCCCGCCCCACCGAACGCAGTGCCAGCTGGTTGTTGGCCAGCAGCGTGGCCAGCGGCGTACACAGCTCGTGCGCCACATCGGCGTTGAAGCCCTCCATCTGGGCATAGGCCTTCTCCAGCCGGCCCAGGAGCGCATTGAACTGTTCGACCAGCGGCAGCAACTCTGCGGGCTGGCCCGTGCCGTCGAGCCTCTGGTGCAGCGTGGTGGCGGAGAGCTGGCGCGTCTGAGCGGCCATCTGGCGCACGGGTGCCAGGCCCAGGTGTACCAGCACAAAACCGCCGAGCGACACCACCACGGTGCCGGCCAGCGCAGCCAGTGCGAGCGTGATGGCCAGGCGGTTCAGCAGCGCCTGGTCGGGCTGCACATCGATGCGCAGCAGCACCTGCAGCGGGGCGTCGGCTCCGCGTGCCACCTCGAAGCGCAGTTCGCGCGCAGCGGTGAGCGGGGCCGCATCCAAAGCGCTGGGGTACATCCGCTGTCCACCGGCGGTGGTGACCTGCAGGCGGAAGTTCTCGTGCCCAGCCAGGAAGTCGTCCAGCGCATGGCGGCCCTGGGCCGTGGCGCCGGGGTGTGCCTCTTCGCTGGCCAGCAGGTGCCGCAGGATGCCCTCCTTCTGCCGCAGCGCGTCGTCCTGCCGTGCCCCGAAACCCGCGGCCGTGACCAGGTAGACCACCAGGCACACGGCGCCCAGCCCGGCCAGGCTCTGCACCGCCAGCCACCACGACAGCCGGCTGCGCAGCGAGCGCGGCGACAGCGGTGGCAGCGCGCCGACCGTCATGGCGCGCGCTCCTCCAGCACATAGCCCATGCCGCGGATGGTGTGCAACAGGGGCGCAGGGAACGGCACGTCCATCTTGCTGCGCAGCCTGCGCACCGCGACCTCGACCACGTTGGTCTCGCTGTCGAAGTTCATGTCCCACACCTGCGAGGCGATCTCGGTGCGCGACAGCACCTCGCCCTGGCGGCGCAGAAACAGCGTGAGCAGCAGGAACTCCTGCGCCGTCAGGTCCAACCGCTGGCCAGCGCGCGTGGCCTTGCGGCGCAGCAGGTCGAGCTCCAGGTCGGCCAGCTGCAGCAGGGCCTGGGGCTGGCCTGCCGGCACGCCGGCCTGTCCACGCCGCGTGATGGCCTCGATGCGCGCCATCAGCTCCGAAAAGGCGAAGGGCTTGACCAGGTAGTCGTCCGCCCCGGTTTGCAGGCCGCGCACGCGGTCGTCCACGCCGACGCGGGCGGTGAGCATGAGCACGGGGGTCTGGCGCGTCTTGCGCAATGCGGACAGCAGGCTCAGACCGTCGATGCCGGGCAGCATCACGTCGAGCACCAGCACCGCGTAGTCGCCTTCCAGCGCCAGGTGCAGGCCATCGACGCCGTCGTGCGCCACATCGACGACATGGCCGGCCTCGGTGAGCCCCTTGCGCAGGTACTGCGCAAGCTTGACCTCGTCCTCGATGAGCAGGATTTTCATGCCCGGATTGTCGAAGAACCGGGCCTGCGGGCAGATTACAAATTCGTCATCTGCGCGTGGGGGTTTGGACGGTGGCGGCTTCCTACAGTGAGGCCATCCATCCACCCAAGCAACCCACCGAAAGGACCCAACCCATGACCATGACCACCGCACGCAATGCCCTTTTCCTGTCGCTGGCCGCCCTGGCCATCGCCGCCCCCGCCCATGCCTCGGCGGTCTACCACGCTGCGGGCGGAGAGATCGGCTACACCCGGCACCCTGACCACGAGCAGGCCAGCAGCCGCCAGCGCAGCGAGGTGCTCGGCGAGATCGAGACCGCCCGCAAGGACGGCACCCTGGCCCTGCTCTCGCGCGGCATCGCACTGCCGCTCAAGGCGACCGGCCCGGCGAAGACGCGCGAGCAGGTGCAGGGCGAGTTCCTGGGCATGACCGACGCCGAGAAACGGCGCTTGCAGGAGATGCAGGGCGCGGGCGGTTGAGCTGTGTCCGCGCACCGCATCACCCCCCTGCAATGGTGCGCGCCACATAGGTGAAGATCTGGATGCTGTAGGCTTGGCTGGGGTGCGCGACGTCGCCGGTGATGCCATCCCAGCGGTCCGTGATGGGCACGCCATTGCGGATGTCCACGTAGGGGTACTTCTGGTAGGCGCAGGTCTGGCGCAGCAGCTCGGCCACGGCGGCCACTCCAGACACCCTGGCCAGGTAGCCCGAATCCCAGAAGCTGGTGCCCACGGGCTCGTAGGCGTACGAGGAGGTGGTGTTCACATCGACCACGCCCACGAAGCCGAAGGCCTTGCTGGCCAGCGTGCAGATGGATGCCACCCGCCTGACTTGGGCGGGCAGGGCGACCGGGTCTGCCGGGTCGTTGCCGCCCAGGTTGAACAGCACGGCCCCCGCATCGGTGGCCGCCAGCAGATCGGCCAGGGCGATGCCGCCGGGCAGCCCGGCCAGCATGCGCTCGGCGGGGTCGTTCGAGAGCAGCAGCGTGAAGCTGGCGCCGGGCATGGAATGGTCATAACAGAAGTCGTAGACCGCCTGCGCCGCGTTCAGCGTCTGGTAGGGAGGGATGGCCAGGCGCCCGCCCGGGCGGTTCAGGCCTTCGCCCTGCGCGCCGTAGAGGACCGAGTCGCCGATGAGCATGGCTTTGATCATGCAGGTTCCTGGGTAAATGGGGACACACCTGCGGCCCGGCGCCTGCAGGCAGGCAGGCAGGCAGGACCACGCCCCATTGAACCGCAGCCCAGGCCTGCAGCTGTTACCGCATGTGAAACGCCGAAACCGGGGCCCAGCGGCCAAACGGCCGCAGCGGCGCGCGTGCCGGGCGGCGTCAGTGCAGCAGCAAGCGCTGCTGCCCGCTGCCGTCGATCTTGAAGACCGAGACCGACTTCACCAGGTCGTCGGCCTGCGTGCGCAGGCTGGATGCGGCAGCCGCCATCTCCTCCACCAGGGCCGCATTCTGCTGCGTGGCCTGGTCCATCAGCGTGACGGCCTCACCGACCTGCGACACGCCCGAGCTCTGCTCCGAGCTCGCGGCGCTGATCTCGCCCATGAGGCGCGTCACGCTGCCGATGCTGGCCACCACCTCGCCCATGGTGGTGCCGGCCTTGTCCACCAGGGCCGTGCCATGCTCCACACGGCCCACGCTCTCGGTGATGAGCTGCTTGATCTCTTTGGCTGCCTGGGCGCTGCGCTGCGCCAGGGTGCGCACCTCGCCGGCCACCACCGCAAAGCCACGCCCCTGGTCGCCAGCGCGGGCGGCCTCCACGGCAGCGTTCAGGGCCAGGATGTTGGTCTGGAAGGCGATGCCGTCAATCACGCTGATGATGTCGTTGATCTTGCGGCTCGAATCGTTGATGCCCTTCATGGTCTCCACCACCTGCGCCACCACCTCCCCGCCCTGCTGGGCGATGGTGGAGGCCGAATGCGCCAGCTTGTTGGCGTTGACCGCGTTGTCCGCGTTCTGCTTGACGGTGGAGCCGAGCTGCTCCATCGAGGCGGCGGTCTGCTGCAGGGCGCTGGCCTGCTGCTCGGTGCGGGTGGACAGGTTCTGGTTGCCCTGGGCGATCTCCGAACTGGCGGTGGACACGCTCATGGACCCCTCACGCACGCCGGCCACCAGGCCAGACAGGCTCTGGCGCATGGCCTCCATGGCAGCAACGAGCGAGGCGATCTCGTCGTTGCCACGCGCCACCATCGGGCGTGCCAGGTTGCCCTGGGCAAACTCCTGGGTCGCAGCGCCGGCCTCACCCAGCGGCCCGATGATGGAGCGCGTGGTCAGGTAGCCGACCACCACCGCAAAGAGGACCACGGCGACGCTCAGCACGATGAGCTGCATGCGCAGGGATTCGAACTGGCGCATCGAGCGCTCGATGGCCCGCTGGCTGATCTTGTCGGTCTCCGCCAGGAAGGCGTCGAGGTTGCCCACCAGCCGGGTCAGCAGCGGCCGGCATTCGGCGTTGATTTTCTTGATCGCCGTGTCCTTCTCGCCCACACTCGCCAGGCGGGTGATCTCCAGGGCAATGGGGCCATACGCCGCCTCGGTCTCCTTGACCTGGGCCAGCAGCTTTTGCAGCGGCTCGGCGGCCTCCGGCGGCGCCGTCTTCAGCGCCTCTTCCAGGTTCTTGAGCCCCTTGCCCACGGCCTCATGGGCCGTGCCGATCAGTTTGATCTCCGCAACCTCATCGGGCTTGGAACTGGCGATCACCAGGTTGCGCGCCGACACGGCCCTGGCGTTGGCGGCATCGAGCAGGCCGTTGCCCAGGCCCTTGATCACCCCCAGGTGGTTGACCTGGACCTCCAGGTTCTGCTGGGTGAGCGACTGCCCGCGTATGCCCATGACGGCCACCAGGATGAGGGCCAATGCGAGAACGGCGTAGCCGATGGCCAGGCGCGTCTTGATGGTCAGGCTTTGCAGGAAATTCATCGCGAGGTTCTCCCTGTGTTGGGCGCGCATGCGCGCAATCCGCCGGCCAACGCCGGTCTGCAGCGTGATTTGCCCCAGACCCTTCCTTGCCAGCCAACCTTCACTGGCCGTCTGCACCAATCATTTTTTATGGATTTTTGGCCCCGCGCAGACTTGGGGGAGATCCTTCAACACCGATACCTTGCGCCTCCTGCAGCCGACTGGCAAGCATTTTCTTGCCAACCTGGCACAAAACACCCGCGTGGTTCACGCCCTGCGCGCAGCGCCCGAGGCCGAAATCCGCGGGTACGCCACCACCAACGCCCCCACGAGCATGGCCGTCCCGTTCGCATACACCCACAGCTCCCCCTCAAACAGGAGCGCGGTGAACACCGTGATCCCGAAGACGATGGCCACGATGGTGAACAGCGCCATCGCCACCTGCCGGCGGTGCGAAGGCGCCATGGCCACGCCGGTCAGCACAAACACCGCCCCCAGCATGGCGCCGGAGCCGAGTTCGATGAGCAACGTGCCGAGCACGCCATGGCCCATCTGCCAGGCGCTGATGACCTTGGTCAGGCGCTGCGCCAGGAAGGCGACCGCGAATGCGGCTGGCAGCAACAGGAGCCAGCGCATGAACTTGCTTTTCAACATTCCCTCTTTTCCCCCCTGCGTACGCCATCTGGTCGCGGCCGGCCCCATCGATGGGCTCAAGAACCGGTCCAAAGCCACGGCGAAATGTACCAACTTGACTCGGGCGTGCGGGCGCGCGGCCCTCCCTCCCCCAAATCGGTGATGGCCGAAAACCTGCCCGCACCGCACAATCAATCGCCATCCGGAAGGAGGAAACCATGCGTTGGATCGTGGTTGCCATCTGTTGTTGTCTTGTCCCGCCCATTGCCTTTGCAGCAATGGACCCACCACCGGGCACCGTGGGCCTTGCCGGCGCGCTGAACCTGGCCTATCTGCTTGCATTGAGCAGCGGTGTGGGCTGGCTGGTTCAGCAGGTCGCGCAGACATCGGGGCGCTTCACCCCCAAAACCGAAGCCGTTCTCAGCGCAGCGAGCGCCCTGATCGTGGGGCCGCTGCTCTGGTTTGCGCTGTTTCGGTAGGGCGCTCCCTTCCTTGCATCCGCGCCTGGCGGATCGGCAGCGGGGTCGATACCCATCAAATTACCTGGCCATGCCGGGCCAACCCAGGTCTGCAGAACGCCTTGCTACAGCGTGGTACAGGGCGGCTCCTAAACATTCGCTGTTGATGCCGCTCGTATCAATTTCCATGCATAGTGGACCCCACAGATGGCTAGACGCCCAGTACCGCCAATGCGACATTGAACGGCGCAAGCGCTTAGACCACAATGATGTCTTCTGTGAAGGGAATTCCATGAAGCGAGTAGCTTTCGCCGCTTGGGGACTGTTTTTTGCGTCCATCGTCCTTGCGCAGTCACCAGACGCTTTTCACGGGACCTGGAAAGTCACCTGGCAGGGCACCCGAAAAGTCAACGAGGCCAAGCTGCACTTGGCCACGGAGGACAGCTCCTGGCAGATCATCGGCTCAGGCAGTTCCAAAGATGATCCCTGTGCCAGTCGCAAAGCTCCCGTAACGCTGGAACCCAGAGGTCAGACGCAGGCCGTTATCAGAATCAGGTACTCCGAAGTGCTCGCGGGCTGCACCGACCGTACGGCGCGCATGACACTGACTACCCCGGGCACAGCAAAGGGTCAACGCGGCTCGACCGAGCTAGAGATGGTTAAGGAGTAGTACCTCTTGGCACTAGCGCGGCGAGCGACCAAGCCCCAAAACAAAAAACCCCTAAGCAATAAATCACTTAGGGGTTCATGTTTGGCGGAAACGGAGGGATTCGAACCCTCGATGAGGCTCTACACCCCATACTCCCTTAGCAGGGGAGCACCTTCGGCCACTCGGTCACGTTTCCAATCCAGCTATTATGCCCCATTTTTGGGGAACATCAGCCGAGTTGGGGGCTGATGGGTCGATCAGGCGACGGGCTGGTCCAGCTCGAAGGCCTTGTGCAGCGCGCGCACGGCCAGCTCGACGTACTTTTCGTCGATCACGACCGAGGTCTTGATTTCCGAGGTGGAGATCATCTGGATGTTGATGCCCTCTTCGCTCAGCACGCGGAACATCTTGCTGGCCACGCCGACGTGGCTGCGCATGCCGATGCCGACGATGGAGACCTTGCAGATCTTGGCGTCGCCCACGACTTCCTGCGCGCCCAGCTCGGGCACGACCTTTTCCTTGAGCAGCTCGACGGTGCGGGCGTAGTCGCCGCGGTTCACGGTGAAGCTGAAGTCGGTCTTGCCGTCCTTGCTCAGGTTCTGGATGATCACGTCGACTTCGATGTTGGCATCGGCCACGGCGCCCAGGATCTGGTAGGCGATGCCTGGCTTGTCGGGCACGCCCAGCACGGAGATCTTGGCCTCGTCGCGGTTGAATGCGATGCCGGATACAACGGCTTGTTCCATTTTTTCGTCTTCCTCAAAAGTGATCAGCGTGCCGGACTTGGCTTCTTCGTTGATGTCGATGTCCCAGGGCGTGAAGCTCGACAGCACGCGCATGGGCACCTTGTACTTGCCTGCAAACTCCACCGAGCGGATCTGCAGGACCTTGCTGCCCAGGCTGGCCATCTCCAGCATTTCCTCGAAGCTGACGGTGTGCAGGCGGCGCGCTTCGGGCACCACGCGGGGGTCGGTGGTGTACACGCCGTCCACATCGGTGTAGATCAGGCACTCGGCCGCCTTCATCGCGGCGGCCACAGCCACGGCGGAAGTGTCCGAGCCCCCACGGCCGAGCGTGGTGATGTTGCCGTCGTCGTCGATGCCCTGGAAGCCCGTGACGATGACCACCTTGCCATTGGCCAGGTCAGCGCGCACGCGCTGGTCATCGATGGACTCGATGCGCGCCTTGGTGTAGCTGCTGTCGGTGCGGATGGGCACCTGCCAGCCGGCATAGCTCACCGAGCCCATGCCTTCGGCCTGCAGCGCAATCGCCAGCAGCGCGGAGGAGGCCTGCTCACCGGTGGAGGCCAGCATGTCCAGCTCGCGGTTGTACGCCTCGGTGGCGCGTGCGGGCGCCAGCTCCTTGGCCAGGGCCAGCAAGCGATTGGTTTCGCCACTCATGGCGCTGGGCACGACCACCAGTTGGTGGCCTGCGCGGGCCCACTTGGCCACGCGCTTGGCGACGTTGCGGATGCGCTCGGGGGAGCCCATCGACGTGCCGCCGTATTTGTGAACGATCAATGCCATTGGATTTCTGGGGTGACGAAACACTTGCCACGGCGCCGGTTGGACACTGTTTTGGCGCGCCGCTGTTTTTCGTGCAGATGGGAAAGCAGGGACCGGCCCGTGGTTTCCTGCCGAAACCACGCTGGTTTCATCAGGACGACACGGATCAGCCCCCAGGGACCAAAACCTGGGGATTGTACCAATCGAGCCCGGTGCCCGAGCGCACCACGAAGCCCGCCCCTGCCTTGATGTGGATGCGGTGGCCCCGCGTGGTGCAGGCCAGCACCTGGTCGAGCAGCTCTGCCAGCTGCGCGGCGCTGGGCGTGGTGCGGTGCATGCTGCGCAGCCAGTGGCGCAGCACATTGGCCTGGCGGGCACGGCCCAGGGCCTGCAGCGCGGCCAGTTGCGGCGGCACACCCACCAGGGCCAGGTCGGCCTGGGCGACCTCGTCCAGCAGCGCACTGGCCTGCGCGGCATTGTCGGCGGACCGTGCAAACGTGTCGCGGAAAGCAGGGAATGCGGCTTCGAGCACCGGCAGGATCTGCGCGCGAATGCGGTTGCGCGTGTAGTGCAGGTCGGCGTTGGTGGGGTCTTGCACCCACGCCTGCCCCTGTGCCTGCAGCCAGTCGCGCACGGCCTGCCCTGGCACGCGCAGCAGTGGGCGGTGCCAGGGCAGGCCCGCGCGCTCCCACCGGCCGGGCATGGACGCCAGGCCCGCCACGCCGGCCCCGCGCGAGAGGGCCAGCAGCAGCGTCTCCACCTGGTCGTCGGCATGCTGGGCCAGGGCGACCGCAGCGGTGCCGGCCATCGTGGGGGCGGTCTGCAGCGCAGCTTCCAGCGCCGCATAGCGGCCCAGGCGCGCGGCATCCTCGGGGCTCTGGCCCGGCGCTGGTCGGGCATCGATGCGCTGCACCGCCAGGGGCACCTGCAGGCCGGAGCACAGCGCCGCGCAATGCTGCTCAAAACCATCGGCCGCCGCCTGTAGCCCGTGGTGTACGTGGATGGCACGCACCTGACCCGGCCAGCGCCGCGCGCAGGCCAGCAGCAGGGCCGTCGAATCGGCCCCGCCGCTCAGCCCCACGGCCAGCGGCAGCGCAGGTGCAAAGGCCGCCATGGCGGCATCGAAGGATTGGGTCACGCCCAGCCCCCGCACGCCGGGCCGGCAATCTGCAAGAAGCGAGGAAGCTGACAGGAGGGGCTACAACAGCACATGGGTGCCGATTATCGCGGCCACCCACACAGCGCGGCTGGCGCGCTTCAGTCGTGCGGCCCCGCCAGCCGCGGCGCCGCGTGGCCGCCGTCGTTGGACAGCCGGAAGGTGCCCACCACTTCCGACAGGCGCACCGACTGGTCCTTGAGGCTTTGCGCCGCCGCCGCGCTCTCCTCCACCAGGGCGGCGTTCTGCTGCGTCATCTGGTCCAGGTGCGAGACGGCCTGGCCCACCTCGTTGATGCTGGTGCTCTGCTCGTTGGTGGAGGCGGTGATCTCGGCCATGATGTCGGTCACGCGCTGCACCGAGTTGACGATGTCGGTCATGGTGGCGCCGGCATCGTGTACCAGCCGCGAGCCGTTCTCCACCTGCGCCACCGAGGCGCTGATGAGCTGCTTGATCTCCTTGGCCGCCTCGGCGCTGCGCTGCGCCAGGCTGCGCACCTCGCTGGCCACCACGGCAAAGCCCCGGCCCTGCTCGCCCGCGCGGGCGGCCTCCACCGCAGCATTCAGGGCCAGGATATTGGTCTGAAAGGCAATGCCGTCGATGGTGCCGATGATGTCGCTGATCTTGCGCGATGCGGCATTGATCTCGTCCATGGTGCTCACCACATTGCCCACCACCGAACCGCCATGCCGGGCCACGCTGGAGGCCTGGGCCACGAGCTGATTGGCCTGGCGCGCGGCGTCGGCATTGTGGCGCACGGTTTCGGTCAGCTGCTGCATCGATGCAGAGGTTTCTTCCAGGCTCGACGCGGTGAGCTCGGTGCGCCCGCTCAGGTCGTGGTTGCCGGTGGCGATCTCTTCGGCCGCCACGCGCACCGAGTTGCTGGCATCGCGGATCTGCGCCAGCACGCCTGCGAGCTTGCCCGCAAAGCTGTTGAAGCTGGCAGCGATCTGCGCCAGCTCGTCCTCGCCCTGCGCGTCGATGCGGCGCGACAGGTCGCCATCGCCCGCGCCGATCTCGTGCATGGCATCGCGCACCAGGGTCAGCTGGCGCAGCCGCCGCGAGAGAATGCCCGCCAGCAGCACCAGGGCCACCAGCAGCACCACGATGCCCGCACCCAGCGACACCTGCAGCATGGTGCGGATGGCGGCCAGCCCCTCGCCACGGTCCAGCGCAATCGCCAGCAGCCAGGGGGTGCCGGTCACGGGCGCCACGGTGAGCAGCATGGCCCGGCCCTGCAGGTCCACGGCGTTGAGGTCGGCGCGCTTGGCCATGTCGGCCAGCGCCGCCGCCGTGAGCGAGGGGGCCATGTCGGTCGCGGGCTTCAAGGCCAGCTTCACGTCGGGGTGGGCAATGATGTTGCCATCACCCCCCACCAAAAAGGCGTAGCTGGCCGGCGTGGGCTTGATCGACGCCACATTCGCCACCACCGCCGACAGGGACACGTCGCCCGCCATCACGGCCTTCACGCCCGCGCCCTCGCGCACGGCCTTGGCAAAGGTGACCACCAGGCCGGCGCCACCGGCATCGGCATACGGCGCCGTCAGGATGGCGGCCTGCGAATCCGCCGCCTGCTTGTACCAGGGGCGCGAGGTGGGGTCGTAGTCGGGCGGCAGGTTCTGCTTTTCCGAGAACACCGTGCGCTTGTCGGCGTAGCCGAAGTAGGTGGTCAGGAAGTTGCCGGCCTTGGCCAGCATGAGCAGCGGCTTGGCGGCGTCGGCATCGTCGAGCGCGGCGGCGGCCGACTCGACCACCGTGGCCTTGCTGCGGGCCCAGTCGCGCAGGGTTTCGATGTGGCTGTGGGCCAGGGCCTGCGACTGCGCCGTGAGCGAGGCATAGGCCTGGGATCGGGCCGTGAGGTAGTTGGCCACCGTCAGGGCCAGCAAACCCGCCACCAGGCAGGCGACGGAGACCAGAAGGATCTGGCCCTTGAGAGTCTTCAGGAACGACATGCTGCCCCCTTCGAATCACCCGCCCCCGAGCGGACGGCGACCAACCATGCTACATCCGGTTACGGTTGCGGCGCCAGAGGGTTGGCACGCCCAGGCTGCACCGGGCGCAAAAAACAACAACGGCCCGCGAGGGGCCGTTGGGGGAGGCGTTGGCAGCCGGGTGCTCAGCGCGCGTCCGCCTTGGTATCGCTGAAGCGGCCATAGCCCTGCAGGCGCTCGTAGCGGCGCTCCAGCAGGTCCTTGGTCTTGAGGTCTGCCACCTGGCGGAAGGCATCGCCCAGGGCGCGCTTCAAGAACGCGGCCATCTGCTTGTGGTCGCGGTGGCCACCGCCCACGGGTTCGTTGACGATCTTGTCCACCAGGCCCAGGGCCTTGAGGCGGTGGGCGGTGATGCCCAGGGCGTCGGCCGCTTCCTGGGCCTTTTCGCTGGTCTTCCAGAGGATGGAGGCGCAGCCCTCGGGGCTGATCACGGAGTAGATGGCGTACTGCAGCATCACCACCTGGTCGGCCACGCTGATGGCCAGCGCGCCGCCGGAGCCGCCTTCGCCGATGATGGTGGTGATGATGGGCACTTCGAGCTGCGCCATCTCGAAGATGTTGCGGCCGATGGCCTCGGACTGGCCGCGCTCCTCGGCGTCGATGCCGGGGTAGGCACCGGGCGTATCGACGAAGGTGAAGACGGGCAGCTTGAACTTCTCGGCCGTCTTCATCAGGCGCAGGGCCTTGCGGTAGCCCTCGGGCTTGCTCATGCCGAAGTTGCGCATCGCGCGCTCCTTGGTGTCGCGCCCCTTCTGGTGGCCCAGCACCATGCAGGCGTGGCCGTTGAAGCGCGCCAGCCCGCCCACGATGGACAGGTCGTCCGCATAGTGGCGGTCACCGTGCAGCTCCACAAAGTCGGTGAAGATGTCGCGCACGTAATCGAGCGTGTAGGGGCGCTCGGGGTGGCGGGCGATCTTGGTGATCTGCCAGGGCGACAGTTCGGCGTAGATGTCCTTGGTGAGCTGCTGGCTCTTCTTGCTCAGCTGGTCGATCTCTTCCGAGATATCGACGGCGCTCTCGGTCTGCACGTAGCGCAGTTCTTCGATTTTGCTTTCGAGTTCCGCAATCGGCTGCTCGAAATCCAGAAAGGTCTTTTTCGCCAACGTTGTTCTCCTTGGGTCGCGCCAGGGGCGCGTGCCATGAATGAGGCACGCACTGTAACCGACGCGTTACGAGTTTGGTTTGACGCCTGTCTAAAAGCTCAGAACGCGACGACAGGTTGCGGGTCCATGGACCGCCAAATATACCAAGTCGCCACGCTGGCCCATGGCTTCCAGGCCTCGGCGACTTCGCGGGCTTCGCTGCGGCTGACCGTTTCGCCCGAGAAGTAGTTGTGGCTGATGCCGCCGATCAGCCCCACGTCGTCCAGGGGCAAGACATTGGGCCGCATCAGGTAGAAGATGAGGAACATCTCGGCCGTCCAGCGGCCGATGCCGCGGATGGCCACCAGCTCGGCGATGATGGCCTCGTCGTCCATCGAGGCCCAGTCCTTCACGTGCAGCTTGCCGCCATCGAAGTGCAGGGCCAGGTCCACCAGGTAGTCGACCTTGCGGGCCGAGAGACCGGCCGCGCGCATGTCGTCCACCTTGAGCTTGAGCACGCTGGCCGGCTTCATGCTGCGCGGCAACTGGGCAAAGCGCTCCCACACGGTCTGCGCGGCCTTCACCGAGATCTGCTGGCCCACGATGGAGCGCGCCAGGGTGGTGAAAGCATCGCCCTGGGTCTGCAGCGCGGCATCACCGAACTGCGGGATCAGGCGCTTCATCACCCGGTCCTTCTTCATCAGGTGCTTGCAGGCCTCGGCCCAGTAGGCGGGCGTGGAGACCACCACGGACCTGGCGGGTGCCGCGGCAGACGACGATGCAGCGGCAGATACGGCGGCCTCAGCGGCAGCGGCGACTTCGGGGGCCAACAGTTCTTCTTTAGCCATTTTTTTGCGTACCGCAGCCATGGTGGTTGTTCTTCTTGTCGTGTTCGTTCATTCGTTCTTCGTTCGGGGGCATGCGGTTCTTGATTTTCTGTCTATCTAACTGTCTATCTGTCTTTCAGTCGCTCACTGGGCGGCTTCCCAGGTGGTGCCGGAGGCCGAATCCTTGAGCACGATGCCCTGGGCCAGCAGCGCCTGGCGGATGCGGTCCGCCTCGGGGAAATTCTTGGCGGCCTTGGCGGCGGCGCGGGCGGCGATCTGCTCGCCGATGGCGGCCTCATCCAGCCCGGCACCGGCCTGCAGGAAGGCCTGTGGGTCACCCTGCAGCACGCCCAGGCAAGCAGCCAGGGCCTTGAGCAGACCGGCCAGCTCGGCCGAGCGGGTCTTGTTCACCTCGCCCGCCAGCTCGAACAGCACGGCCATGGCCTCGGGCGTGCCGAAGTCCTCGTCCATCGCGGCCTTGAAGCGCGCGGCATAGGGGTCGGCCCAGTCGATGGCGGCCACAGGGGCCGGCGCCACCAGGCTCAGCGCGGTGTACAGGCGCTTCAAGGCATTGCGCGCGTCGTCCAGGTGGGCGTCGCTGTAGTTCAGGGCACTGCGGTAGTGGGCGCGCACGATGAAGAAGCGCACCGTCTCGGCATCGTACTTGGCCAGCACTTCGCGGATGGTGAAGAAGTTGCCGAGCGACTTGCTCATCTTCTCGTTGTCCACGCGCACAAAACCGTTGTGTACCCAGAACTTCGCCAGGGGCTTGCCGTTGGCGCCTTCGCTCTGGGCGATCTCGTTCTCGTGGTGCGGGAACTGCAGGTCCATGCCGCCGCCATGGATGTCGAAGGTCTCGCCCAGCGTGGCGCCGCACATGGCCGAGCACTCGATGTGCCAGCCGGGGCGGCCCGAGCCGAATTCGCTGTCCCATTTCGCCTCTGGTGGCTCCTCGGGCTTGGAAGATTTCCACAATACGAAATCAAGCGGGTCTTCCTTGCCATCGAGCACGGCCACGCGCTCGCCGGCGCGCAGCTCGTCGATGGACTTGCCCGAGAGCTTGCCGTAGCCGTCGAACTTGCGCACCGCGTAGTTCACGTCGCCATTGCTGGCGCGGTAGGCCAGGCCCTTGCCTTCCAGGGCGCCGATCAGCGCGAGCATCTGCGGCACGTATTCGGTGGCGCGCGGCTCGATGGACGGTGGCTCGATGCCCAGGGCCGCGATGTCGGTGTGCATGGCGGCGATCATCTCGTCCGTGAGGGCACGGATGGTGATGCCACGCTCAAGCGCCCGCTTGATGATCTTGTCATCGATGTCGGTGATGTTGCGCACGTAGGTCACGCGCAGGCCGCTGGCCTTGAGCCAGCGCTGCACCACGTCGAACGCCATCATCATGCGGGCGTGACCGATATGGCACAGGTCATAAATGGTCATGCCGCACACGTACATGCGCACATGGCCAGGTTCGAGCGGGGAAAAGTTCTCCAACTCACGCGAAAGCGTGTTGTAGATGCGCAAACTCATGGGATGTCAGTCAGGGGAAATCGGCAGGGGGTGTGGATGAAGCCCGTTCACCCGGCAGCAGCGGGAACAGGCCCCTCGGGGGGCGCGTTCGCCAGCGAACGCCCATCGAAATCACCAGCGGCAACAGCGCACCGTCATGACCACCCCCTCAGCTACAATCCGCCGCAGTATAAGCCCCGCCAGGGTCCGACGCTGCCCATCACCTTCCATACCCTCATGAAGCAACCCGTCCGCCGCACCCTCCCCCGACTCCTGCGCCTGCTGGCCCTGACGGCATTGGTAGGCACCACCCTGGCGCACGCGGCCGACGACTATGCCGACATCACGCAGTTGCTCAAGGCCGGCAAGGCGGGCGAAGCCCTGGCCAAGGCCGACCAGCGCCTGGCCACCAGCCCGCGCGACCCGCAGCTGCGCTTTCTGCGCGGCGTGGCCCAGTCGGACTCGGGCAAGCCCACCGAGGCCATCGCCACCTTCACCAAGCTGACCGAAGAGTACCCCGAGCTGCCCGAGCCGTACAACAACCTGG
Organism: Acidovorax sp. AC410; assembly: GCF_979253235.1. Classification (NCBI taxonomy): domain Bacteria; kingdom Pseudomonadati; phylum Pseudomonadota; class Betaproteobacteria; order Burkholderiales; family Comamonadaceae; genus Acidovorax; species Acidovorax sp. AC410. The sequence goes on along the minus strand of NZ_CEEDCG010000001.1, from coordinate 4,042,632 downwards.
CCGTGCTCTATGCCAACCAGAACCAGTTGGACAAGGCCCGCACCGCGCTGGAAATGGCCATTCGCACCAACCCCAGCTACGCCACTGCGCACGAGAACCTGGGCGACATCTACGCCAAGCTGGCCAGCCAGGCCTACAACAAGGCACTGCAGCTCGACGCAACCAACGCCAACTCCGTCAAGCCCAAGCTGGCGCTGATCCGCGAGCTGTTCTCGGCCGACCCCACGGGCAAGGCCCGCCCTGCCGCGGCAGCGCCTGCGCCCGCACCCGCCGTGGTGGCCACGCAGCGCCCTGCGCCTGCACCCGCCGCACCGGCGCCTGCGCCAGCAGCAGCCCCCGCACCGGCACCGACACCGGCGCCCGCCCCGGCAGCCGCGGCGCCTGCTCCGGCGGCAGCCGCTGCACCAGCCCCAGCCGCCGCAGCGGCACCGGCTGCCTCCACCCAGGAAGTCACTGCGGCGGTGCAGGCCTGGGCTGCCGCCTGGGCCGCCAAGGACATGAAGGCCTACCTGGGCGCCTACGACAAGGATTTCGACCCGCCAGGCCGCCAGACCCGTGCCACGTGGGAGAAAGAGCGCGAATCGCGCATCGTGGGCAAGTCCAAGATTGCCGTGCAGGTCTCCGACATCACCGTGAGCGTGAGCGGCAACAAGGCCACGGCACGCTTTCGCCAGGCCTACAGCGCCGACGCGCTCAACGTGACCAGCCGCAAGACGCTGGACCTGGTGCAAAACGGCGGCCGCTGGGCCATCGTGCGGGAATCCACCGGCGGCTGATGGTGGTGTACGACATGGCGACGGCGCCCACCCTGTGGGCTGGCGAATATTTTCGAACCAGCCGCTGACCGACCTACGGAGATGATGGTGGATTCGTCCCGCTGGGGCCGCCGTACGGCGGCCGTTGTGCTGTTGCTGGCTGCCGCTGCGCAGGCAGTGCCCGCCGTCGCCCAGAATCCGCAAAGCCGCATGCGCGGTTCCGGCGCCGCCAAGCCGGCCAAGGCCCCCGAGAACCTGCGCGACGGCCAGGCCGAAACCCGCCTGCTCGAGGTCTACAGGCTCACCGGCGAAGGCCGTGGCCGTGAGGCCCTGGCCCATGCCGAGAGCCTGGCACGCGACTACCCCAACTTCCAGCTGGCACAACTGGCGCTGGGCGATCTGCTCAACGCCCGCGTGCGCCCCGTGCGCAAGCTCGGCGACGTGCCCGAGGCCGACGCCGCGCGTGCGCCCGAGGCCGGCGGCATGCTCGACGAACTGCGCACCGAATCGCTGCAGCGCGTGCAGGCGCACAAGAACCGCCCGGGTGCCGACCGCATTCCGGCCCAGTTCCTGGAGCTGTCCTCGCGCTCGCGCCATGCCATTGCCATCGACGCTTCGCGCTCGCGCCTGTACCTGTTCGAGAACACGCCCAAGGGCCTCACGCTGGTGGCCGACTACTACGCTTCGGTCGGCAAACTCGGCATCGAAAAGCTCGTCGAGGGCGACCAGCGCACGCCGCTCGGGGTGTACTTCATCACCAGCCGGCTCGACCCTGCCACGCTCAAGGACTTCTACGGCGCCGGGGCCCTGCCCATCAACTACCCCAACCCGCTGGACCAGAGCCGCGGCAAGACCGGCAGCGGCATCTGGCTGCACGGCACACCGCCCGAGCAGTTTGCGCGCGCGCCCCTGGCCACCGATGGCTGCGTGGTGCTGGCCAACCCCGACCTGGAGCGCATTCTGCGCCAGGTGGAGCCCCGCTCCACCCCCGTGGTGATTGCCCGCCAGCTGCAGTGGGTGGCCGCGCACAGCGTGCAGGCCGAGCGCAATGCCTTCGAGGCCGTGCTTAACGCCTGGCGCACCGCCAAGTCGCAGGGCGACATGGCGCGGCTGACCAGCTTTTACGCCAGCGACTTCCAGAGCCACCGCCAGAAGCCGCTGGCCGAGTGGACCAGCGTGCTTCAGGCCGAAACGCGCGCCCTCAAGGGCCGCGAAATACAGCTGAAAGACAAGTCTTACCTGCGCTGGACAGACGCTGCCGACACCATGGTGGTAACGTTCGGCGAAGTCGCCGAAGGCGCACGCACCGGCCCCGTCAAGCGCCAGTACTGGAAGCGCAAAGGCCAGCAATGGCAAATATTCTTTGAAGGAGTGATTGGATGATTTCCAAGAGAAACGCGGCCCTGTCGCTGGCCAGCATCGCACTGTCGGCCCTGGTCGGCCTGTCGGCCCCCGCCCACGCGCAGGACGCCCCCAAGGTCAAGCTCACCACGTCCATGGGCGACATCGTGCTGCAGCTCGACCCTGCCAAGGCGCCCAAGTCGGTGGAGAACTTCCTGGCCTACGTCAACGCCAAGCACTACGACGGCACCATCTTCCACCGCGTGATCGGCACCTTCATGATCCAGGGCGGCGGCTTCACGACCGACATGAAGCAAAAGCCCACGAACCCGCCGATCCCGCTGGAGGCCCGGAACGGCCTCAAGAACGACACCTATACGGTGGCCATGGCGCGCACGGGCAACCCCAATTCGGCCACCGCGCAGTTCTTCATCAATGTGAAGAACAATGACTTCCTCAACGCCGCCAACAGCCCGGACGGCAACGGCTACGCCGTGTTCGGCAAGGTCATCAGCGGCACCGAAGTGGTCGACAAGATCAAGGCCGTGCCTACCGCCGCTGCGGACGTGCCCACCACCCCCGTCATCATCACCTCCGCCACGGTCGTGAAGTAACCCCCTCCCTGCCCCTTTCAGAAAGAAGCATTGCCATGAGCAACCCCCAAGTCGAACTGCACATCGCCGGCTACGGCGTCATCACCCTCGAACTCGACGCCGAGAAGGCGCCCAAGTCGGCCGAGAACTTCCTGGCCTACGTGAACAAGGGCCACTACAACAACACCATCTTCCACCGCGTGATCCCCGGCTTCATGGTGCAAGGCGGCGGCTTCGAACCCGGCATGGCGCAAAAGCCCAGCGACGCCCCGATCCAGAACGAAGCCAACAACGGCCTGAAGAACGCCAACTACACCGTGGCCATGGCCCGCACGAGCGACCCGCACTCGGCCACCGCCCAGTTCTTCATCAACGTGGCCGACAACGGCTTCCTGAACCACACCGCCCCCTCGGCCCAGGGCTGGGGCTACGCCGTGTTCGGCAAGGTGGTCGGCGGTGCCGACGTGGTGGACAAGATCAAGGCCGTGAAGACGGGCCGCAAGGGCTTCCATGATGACGTGCCGAAGGAAGACGTGATCATCGAAAAAGCTGTAGCCCTGTAAGCCAGCGCTCTAGCCGTCACCCCCGTGACCACGACCGTGCCCCGGTTCGAGGAGCTCATCGCTCCCTCGCACTGGCGCACGGTCGATTTCATTTCGGACCTGCACCTGCAGGCCAGCGAGCCCGCCACCGTGGCCGCGTTCCGGCACTACCTGCAGACCACCCCGGTCGATGCCCTGTTCATCCTGGGCGACCTGTTCGAGGTCTGGGTGGGCGACGATGCCATCGACGAGCCCGGCAGCTTCGAGGCCGAGGGCTGCGCCGCGCTGCTCGCTGCATCCCGGCGCCTGCCGCTGTTCTTCATGCACGGCAACCGCGACTTCCTGGCCGGTCCGTCCTTTCTGCAGCGCACAGGCATGGTCGGCCTGGCGGAGCCCACCGTGCTCGTCTTCGACGGCCAGCGCATCGTGCTGAGCCACGGCGACCTGCTGTGCCTCGCCGATGTCGACTACCAGCGCTTTCGCGTACAGGCGCGCAGCAGCGCCTGGCAGCAGGCCTTTCTGGCCCAGCCCCTGGCCACGCGCCGCGCCCAGGCGCGCGGCATCCGCCAGGAGAGCGAGAACAAGAAGCAATCGGGTGCCACCTACGCCGACGTGGACAGCCCCGCCGCCATCGCCTGGCTGCAGGCCGCCGGGGCCAGCACCCTGGTCCACGGCCACACCCACCGCCCGGCCCTGCACGCCCTCGCGCCCGGGCTCACGCGGGTGGTTCTGAGCGACTGGGACGCTGCCGCATTGCCCCCACGCCTGGAAACACTGCGTTTGTCGAAAGCGGGCTTGGAACGCCTCACCCTCGGCCCCAGGTAAGAGGGGTCTTGATTCCAAGTGCATGCTTTTGTTGGCATGCTCTGACACCATGCCCCCCATCCTGAACCGGCTCTGGCGCCGCGTGCGCACCACCGTGGCCCCCGTGCCCGACATCTCGGCCACGCTGTGGCTGCAGACACTGCAGCGCTACCCCTTCCTGGCCGCGCTGTCGCTGCACGACCAGTCCAAGCTGCGCGCACTGAGCGCCCTCTTCCTGCACCACAAGCGCTTTCACGGCGCGCATGGCATGGAGGTGACCGACGCCATGGCCATCGACATCGCCGCCCAGGCCTGCCTGCCCCTGCTGCACTGGGGCGACCCGGCCAAGGCCCTCGCGTGGTACGACGATTTCGTCGGCATCGTGCTGCACCCCGGCGAGGCCGTGGCCAAACGGCAAACCGTGGACGAAGCCGGCGTGGTACACGAACACGAGCAGGTGCTGCTGGGCGAGGCCATGGACCGCGGCCCCATCATGCTCAGCTGGGAGCACGCCTCTAACGGCCGTGAAAACACCGAGCGCGGCACCAACGTGGTGGTGCATGAGTTCGTACACAAGCTCGACATGCGCGGCAGCGGCGAGCCCAACGGCTGTCCGCCCCTGCCCGCAGGCTTCATGGGCGCCCGCACCGGCCGCGGCGCGTACGAGGCCTGGTGGAACGCCTGGGAGCCCGCGTACGCGGACTTTCGCGAGGCGGTGATCAAGGCCGAACGCTTCGGCGCCGAGATGCCCTGGCTCGATGCCTACGGCGCCACCTCGCCCTCGGAATTCTTTGCTGTGGCCTGCGAGGCGTACTTCGTCAACCGCGCGCGCTTCACGCAGGAGTTCCCGGGCCTGGTGCCGGTGCTGGATGCACTTTTCCGCCCCAAAGAGGTGCGCTGAATCACAGACTCCTGAAGCACTCCCTGTTGGAATAGCCCTTGTCTCAACGCTTGCTTTCGCGCAACAAAACGTTACACGAAATGCAAGGGACGCAATAAAGCGCCGCGGCCTCGCCCCGCGCGACAAGAACCGATATCCAACCTTGGGAGAATTCATGCCAGACACCGCCCTCAACGAACGACTGCAACGCATCGGCCTGCTGGCCGCTTTGGTGGTCCCCATGCTCACCGCCTGCGGAGGCGGCTCTGGCGACTCGGGTGAACCACCCGCCCCACCGCCGCCTTCAGCCCCCGCCACCGCCGTGTCGCTGCTGGCCGGCAACCCGATTGGCGATGGCAACCAGGATGGCGCCAGCAAAAACTCGGCGAGCTTCAGCACGCGGGTCGCGGGACTGGCCCTGGGCCCTTCGGGCGAAGTGCTCATCGCCGACACCGGCAACAACCTGATCCGCAAGCTCAACGCCAACCAGGAACAGGTCAGCACCCTGGCCGGCGGCACGGGCCCTGGCGCGTTCAATGCCCCCACCGCAGTGGCCGTGGACGCCGCCGGAAACACCTATGTGGCAGACACCGGGAACCACCTGGTGCGCAAGATCACCCCAGCGGGCGCCGTCACCACCCTGGCAGGCCAGGCAGGGGTCTGCGCCAACCAGGATGGTGCAGGCACCAGCGCCACGCTCTGCAGCCCCAGCAGCATCGCCGTGGACAAGGCCGGCAGCGTGTATGTGGCGGAAGCCACCGGCCGCTTTGATTCGTCGGGCACGGACCCCGCTCTGTCGGGACGGATCCGCAAGATCACGGCCAATGGCACAGTCAGCACCCTGGTCGGCCAGGCCAGCCAGAGCCCCTCGAACATGGGCTACGGCGTCACGGCCTACAAGCCCCTGCTCCTGGCAACCGATTCTGCGGGAACCCTCTATTCGGCAGACTCCAACGACCAAGTGATCCGAAAATACACTGCGGATGGTCAAGCCACTGTGGTGTCTGGTGGCAGGTTCCGCAATATCAGGGCCATCACCTTCGACCCGGCGGATCGTCTGTTCGTTCTGGACAACGTTGTGGACAGCTCGTCGACCACTGTGTTTGGTGTCATCAACCAACCATCCATCCACCGTATCGGCAGCGATGGCAGCGTCACGACCCTGGTCCGCGCCCAGGCCGCCTGTATCACCTTCGCCGTGAGTGACCTGTGCCAGCCGCTCGCCATGGTGGCCAAGGCCGACGGCCAGCTCCTGGTGGCCGAACGCAGCTACGGCCGCGACAGGCTCAACCCCTTCCTGCAGTTGCGCAGCTACACCGAGCAGGGCACGTACACGGTGGCCGCAGGCCCCGTGGCCTCCACGGGCACCAACGATGCGCAGGGCGCCGATGCACGCTTTGACAACCCCTGGTCGCTGGCCGCCAGTCCATCGGGCACCCTGTATGTGCGCGACAAGGGCAACGGCACCATCCGCACGGTGCAATCGGACGGCGTGGTACGCACCCTGGGCCAGCCCGGCGGGCAATGCGCGTCAATCACGGGCCTGTCCAACGAACTGCTGTCACGTGAATTTGCCCTGGCCACCGATGGCGCTGGCAACCTTTACACCACGATCGATTCGCGCATCCTGAAGCTGAGCAAGTGCGAGGCCGTGCTGCTGGCGGACCTGAAACCGTTGATGAACAGGTTCCTCTCCAACGCCTTGACCGGCATTGCGGCAGACACAGCAGGCAACGTCTATGTGTCCACCTACCTGGGCGCCATCTACAAGGTCGATACCAAAGGAACGGCCACGCTGTTTGCAGGCAGCGAGGGCACGGTGGGGCACCGGGATGGCACAGGCCAGGCCGCACAGTTCGCATGGCTGGGCCAAATGGCCACCGATGCGGCGGGCAACGTCTACGTGGTCGATGGCCTGTACTACAGCGCCAAACTGGGCCCCACCATCCGCAAGATCACGCCAGAAGGCGTGGTCACCACGCTGGCAGGCAACCCCAATGCCGCACCCGGCCATGCCGACGGCACCGGCACCGCCGCCCTGTTCTCGGTGGACTGGCGAGAATCGCTCAAAACAGCCAGCCTTGCGGTGGACAAGAACGGCAACGTGTATGTCTCCGACCCCGCCAACAGCGTGATCCGCAAGATCACCCCGGCCGGCCAGGTCAGTACCCTGGTGGGCCAGGTGGGACGCAAGGGATTCGCAGCGGGTGATCTGCCAGGCGTGATCAACCGCCCCGGTGGCATCGCCATCCATGATTCCGTGCTGTACGCAAGCATCGCGAATGCGGTGATCCAGGTCAAGCTGCCCTGATCGACCCCGGGGGATCGCAAGGTCCTCGGACTCCGTGCTCCAGCACGAGGTCCGAGGGCTTTTTTGCGCGTCAGGCCTGCCAGACCCCGAACCCGGCCGAGCGCAGGTCGATGCCGACCTCGATCTCGCGGTCCACTGCATCCTGGTAACTCATGGGGTTGAAGCCCTCGTACAGATCGGGCAGCAGCCGCAGCCCATACTGCTGCACGAAGCGGTTGGCCTGGATACCCGCCTTGTGCTTGTCGAAGCGCACGTCCGGGTCCAGCCCGGTCATGCCCACGTACACGCAGGGCTTGCCTTCGATGTAGTTCGGGTTGCACCTGCGGAACTTGCGCTCGCTCAGCACCGCCAGAGAGAGCTCCACGACGTAGACGTTGTGATGGGGTTTGGGCATGGGTTCTTGGAGTTGCCGGGAAACCCGGTCCAGAAGAGCCTCTCACTGTAAGACGAACTGAGGAATACGGCGACTCAAGGCGCTCCGCCACGAAACACCGATGGGGCAAATTTTCCAGGTTTTGACAATTTATCTATTTTTGGATAAATTATCCAAATGCCAAAACGCACGCCCTCCTCTGCCCCTTACCGCACTCCCGAACAAAAGGCCCTGCTCTCCCAGATCGAGCAGGTGGCCCAGGGCCTGGCCGCGACCTTTGCGCCCTTCTGCGAGGTGGTGGTGCATGACCTGCTGGACCCGGGCCAGTCCATTCTGGCGATCCACAACAACCTCTCGGGCCGGTCGGTGGGCGAACCAACGACCGAACTGGGCCTGGCACGCATCGCCGACCCCGACTACCCGCAGGTGATCGCCAACTACGCCAACCAGTTCGCCGACGGGCGGCAGGCCAAGAGCACGTCGGTGGGCATCAAGGATTCGTCGGGCGAGTACATCGCCGCGCTGTGCCTGAACGTGGACCTCACGCTGTTTCGCAGCCTGCAGAGCGTGGTGGGCCAGTTCACGGCCATCGACGGTGACACGGGGCTCACCGAGTCGCTGGACCCGGCGGGGGCCGATGCCATCCGCCTGCGCATCGACCAGTTCGCGGCGCGCCTGTCGACCGCGCCGCGCGCGCTCAAGGCAGCCGAGCGGCGCGCCCTGCTGCGCGAGCTCAAGGAGTCGGGCAGCCTGGAGGTGCGCCGCGCGATGGAGGTGGTGGCGCAGCACCTGGGCGTATCGCGCGCAACCGTCTACGGCGATGCCCGCTGAGCTGACAGCATGAGCACGAGCATCGCACCAACCAACCGCACGCAGGCCTCCCTGCTGCTGCTCGACACCCACCAGGTCAGCGCCCTGCTGCAGCCGCAGGATGTGCTGGCCGCCGTGCACGAAGCCTTCACCCTGCACAGCCAGCGCGCGGGCCGCGTTTTCCCCGTGGTGCGCGAAGCGCTGCCCACGGGTGGCGTGTTTGGCATCAAGTCGGGCGATGTGCCCGCACAGGGGCTGCTGGGCTTCAAGGCGGCCGGCTTCTGGCCCGCCAACCGGGCACGGGGCGGCGAGCCGCACCAGGCCACGGTGCTGCTGATCGACCCGGCCACGGGCCGCCCGCTGTGCATGCTGGACGGCAATGCCATCACCACCGAACGCACGGGCGCAGCCGGCGCGCTGGGCCTGCAGCACCTGGCACGGGCCGACAGCAAGCGCCTGTGCCTCTTTGGCACCGGCGTGCAGGCGCGCGTGCAGTTGCGCTTTGCGCTGCGGGCGCTGCCCGCGCTCACCCAGGTGTGCTACCTCACGCACGACGGCCAGCCGCGGCCCGATGTCGAAGCACAGTTCCAGGGCCGCTGCGACATCGCCCACGCCACCGACGCCAATGCCGCCGTGGCCGCGAGCGACCTGGTGATCACCGCCACGCCGGGCGGCGGTGCGCTGTTCGATGCAGCGGCCGTGCAGCCCGGCACCCATATCAATGCCGTGGGCGCAGATACCCGGGGCAAGCGCGAGCTGCCGCCAGGCCTGCTGCAACGCGCCCGCGTGTTCGTGGACGACGCCACACAGGCCCGCAGCATTGGCGAGGCGCAGTGGGCGCCGCCCGACCTGCCCTGTACCGAGCTGGGCGACCTGCTCACAGGCCAGGCGCCGCTGCAACGCAACGGGCAGGACATCACCGTCTTCGACATGACGGGCCTGGCCCTGCAGGACCTTACCGTCGCCCGCATGCTGCACACCCAGGCCCTCGCGCAGGGCCTGGGCACCAGCATTGCCTGGCCATGGTGATGCCCGCCGCACTTCACTCTCATTCACCCATCCACCACCACCCACCATTGCCATGACCACTCTCACCAAGCTTCCTACCTACGACGACGTCGTGGCCGCTGCCGGCCGCATCGCGGGCATTGCGCACCGCACGCCCGTGCTCACCTCGCGCATCCTCGACGAAGAACTGGGCGCCCAGGTGTTCTTCAAGTGCGAGAACCTGCAGCGCATGGGCGCGTTCAAGTTCCGCGGCGCCTACAACGCGCTCGCCCAATTCGACGCCACGCAGCGCAAGGCCGGGGTGATCGCGTTCTCGTCGGGCAACCACGCCCAGGGCATCGCCCTGGCCGCGCGCGAGCTGGGCATGCCCGCCACCATCGTCATGCCGCAGGACGCGCCCGCCGCCAAGGTCGCGGCCACACAGGGCTATGGCGCCACCGTGGTGTTCTACGACCGCTACACGCAGGACCGCGAGCAGATCACCCGTGACCTGGCCGAGCGCAACGGCCTGACCCTGATCCCGCCGTATGACCATGCCGACGTGCTGGCAGGCCAAGGCACGGCTGCCAAGGAGTTGTTCGAAGAGGTGGGCGAGCTCGACGCCTTCTTCGTCTGCCTGGGCGGCGGCGGCCTGCTCTCGGGCTCGGCCCTGTCCACACGCGCTCTGTCGCCCCGGTGCAAGCTCTACGGCGTGGAGCCCGAGGCCGGCAACGACGGGCAGCAGTCGTTTCGCGCCGGCTCCATCGTGCACATCGACACGCCCCAAACCATTGCCGATGGCGCGCAGACGCAGCACCTGGGGCAGATCACCTTCCCCATCATCCGCCGCGACGTGGACGACATCCTCACCGTGAGCGATGCGCAACTGGTGGACGCCATGCGCTTCTTTGCCACGCGCATGAAGCTGGTGGTGGAGCCCACCGGCTGCCTGGGCTTTGCCGCAGCGCGCGCACGCGCCAGCGAGCTCAAGGGCAAGAAGGTGGGCGTGCTGATCAGCGGCGGCAACGTGGACATGGAGCGTTTCTGCAGCCTGCTCGCCGGCTGACCCCACGAGAGAAAAGGAGCCCCCGCCATGCAAGAAGCAACAGCCAACCACCTCGGGACACCCCTGGCGCAGATCGACACCCCCGCCGCCCTGATCGAACTGCCGCGCATGCAGCGCAACATCACACGCATGCAAGAGCGCATGAACGCACTGGGCGTGCGCTTTCGCCCGCACGCCAAGACGGCCAAGTGCCCGGCGGTGACCCAGGCGCAGATCGCCGCCGGCGCGCAGGGCATCACCGTCTCCACCCTCAAGGAGGCAGCGCAGTTCTTCGCCCACGGCATCACCGACATCCTGTACGCCGTGGGCACGGTGCCACACAAGCTGCCCCAGGTGCTGGCGCTGCGCCGCCAGGGCTGCGACCTGAAGATCATCACCGACAACGTCGCCGCAGCCCAGGCCATCGCGGACTTCGGCCGCGCCAACGGCGAGGTCTTCGAGGTGCTGATCGAGGTGGACACCGACGGCCACCGCTCGGGCATCCGCCCCGACGAGGGGGTGCTGATCGACGTGGGCCGCGCCTTGCACGAGGGCGGCATGCGCCTGGCCGGCGTCCTGACGCATGCGGGCGGCAGCTACGACCTGAACACCCCCGAGGCCCTCACCGCCCTGGCCGAGCAGGAGCGCGCCGGCTGCGTACACGCGGCCGAGCGCCTGCGCGCCGCAGGCCTGCCCTGCGCCATGGTGAGCGTGGGCTCCACACCCACGGCCCTGTCGGCCCGCGACCTCACGGGCGTGACCGAGGTGCGCGCGGGCGTGTACGTGTTCTTCGACCTGGTGATGCGCAACGTCGGCGTGTGCAGCACCGACGACATCGCCCTGAGCGTGCTGACCACCGTGATCGGCCACCAGGTGGACAAGGGCTGGGCCATCGTCGACGCCGGCTGGATGGCCATGAGCCGCGACCGGGGCACGCAAAAGCAGTCGCACGACTATGGCTATGGCCAGGTGTGCGATGTAGATGGGACGGTGCTCGACGGCTATGTGCTCAGTGGTGCGAACCAGGAGCACGGGATTTTGTCGCTGGCCGGTGGATCCGGGTCGCTGGACGTGGGCGATATTGCACGGCGGTTTCCGGTGGGGAGGCAGTTGCGGATCTTGCCGAACCATGCGTGTGCCACGGGGGCGCAGTATGGGGAGTATCGGGCGGTGGAGGGTGGGGTTGTGGTGGGGGATTGGGGTCGTTTTGGGGGGTGGTGATATCGGCCTTTTGATGGCTCTTGTTGCTGCATGCCTACGTTGAGTCCATGGGTGGCTTCTGCGGATTGTTCTGCATGGTTGCCGCGTGTATGTTTCAAGGTCGGAGGCCGGGATGTGCGCCCGGCGGCGCACCCACCTTCTTTTGCGTCGCCAAAAGAAGGTGTGACCCGTCCTGAATAGCGTTGACACCTCAAACGGTTAAACAAGCCGGAGCAACCCGGCCAATGACGCCCGATGCACCGCATCGGGTGTTTGCATTTTCAGCGACAGATGAACCCTCTCGTGGTTGTATATCTCTATTGACTGCTGCACCATGCGCCTGGCTTGATGGATGTCTTGTGGCCGGCTCAACAGGAACTCCGTCTTCAGAATCCCGTTGACCCGCTCGGCCAACGCGTTCTGGTAGCAGTCGTAGCCGTCCGTCATCGAGCAGGTAAGTCCATGGCTGCGGTGAAGCTGCTGGTAGTAGGTCGAGCAGTACTGAATCCCCCTGTCCGAATGGTGTACCAGGCGCTGGCGGGTCTGGCGCTGCCTGAGCGCCATCTGCAACGCCTGCGCCACCTCCTCGGTCTGCAAGCTCTCGTGCACGTGCCAGCCCACGATCTTGCGGGAGTGGGCATCCGTCACCAGGCTCAGGTACACGAACCTGCCTGCGGTGGGCAGGTAGGTGATGTCGGCCACCCAGACTTGCTCACTGTGGGCAGCATGCACCTGCTGTGGCCCGACCTTGAGCAGATTGGGATGGCGCCTGAAGCGGTGGTGGCTGTGGGTGGTCTTGTGGTACGCACGTCCAGGAGGAACCAGCATCCTGGCGTTGCGCAACACGTCGAACATGGCGTCCCGGCCCAAGACAATGCCCTGCAGGCCCAATGGTTCACGCAGCATGTGATGCAGCTTTCGCGTGCCCACCCGAGGCTGGCGCATGCGCAGCTCCTTGACCTGTTGAACGACAACCTTGGCGTGCTCCACGCGCTGGGCATGTCGGCAGCGCCCTTGGTAATACGCTTGGCGACTCACGCCCATGTGCTGGCAAGCCCTGCTCACGCTCAGCCCTTGGATGAGGGCTTGGTCGAGGACTTGCCAGAAGGCTTTTTTACGATGCGCACCCCATAGTCCTTGCGCAGCACGTCGATCACGGCTTCGAACAACTGCGCCTTCTGCTGGGATTGCTGCAATTGCGCCTTCAGCGCTTTGATCTCTTGCTCGGGTGTGAGGGGGCTGGGGGCTTTGTCGATGGGCATTGCCGTCAATGATGCCGCACGCGGCCAGCCCAGTCTGCCGTGTTTGCGAAGCCACGCCAGCACCGTCGACTTGCCCTGGATGCCGTAATGCACCTGGGCTTGTTTGTAGGTGAACTGGCCTTTTTCTACCTGCTCGACAACTGCCAGCTTAAAGGCCATCGTGTAGTCGCGCTGCGTGCGCTTGGTCCTTGATTCCATGACACTTTTCCTTTTTGGGGAGGGAAGGTGTCAACGCAGGGCAGGACGGGTCAGTGGGCCAAGAAAAGGCGACCCCCAGTCTGCGTCCCCCGTTCGCCCTGTCGGGCGAACGGGGGCAACCTGCGATGCTCGGATCTGGGGTGGGCGTCGCTGAACTCGCTGCGTTCTTCGAACTCCGCTCAAACAGCAGCGACGAGCCAGACGACGAAGCGTGTGTGTCCTTCGGCACACACGCCCACCCCAGCTCCTGCGCTTCTCGGCGCAGCCAGCAGGGGTGGGGAGCGGGGTCACAGACGGCTGCTGCTGCGCAGCTGCGCCTGGGGTCTGTTACGCGCGCGGTGCGCGCTGCCGACGTGCTTTCGCGATCGCCCTGCCCAGGCCAAGCGCAGCGAAGGACCACAGGCCGAGCGAAGCAATGGCCCGTGTGGAGCCCGTTCCCACCCCCTTCTGACCGTGCCGAGAAGCGCAGGGCCTGGGGTGAGCGCGTGCCGAAGGACACGCGCATCGTTGTCTGGCTCGCCGAAGCTGTTTGACCGGAGCTGCCTCGCAGAGGCAGCGCAGGGAGTTCTTCGGCGTCACCCCAGGCCCGAGCATCGCAGGCTGCCCCCAGCGCCCGACAGGGCGATGGGGGACACGGGCAGCGGGGTCGCCTTTTCTTGGCCTACCTTCTTTTGGCGACGCAAAAGAAGGTAGGTGCGCCGCCGGGCGCACATCCCCGCCTCCGTCCATAAACCAGGCACACAGTCAGCAACAGGCGACTGGAAAACGCCGGCCATGGTGGTTGCAGGCAGGGCGCGGCGCGTCAGTACCGCAGCGACGCAAAACACCCAAACAACTGGAACGACACTCAGGCCGCCAGCGCCTGCTCCACCGCCACCTTGGCCTCTTCCAGGCTGCTGAAGAACCGCGTGGGCTGCGGCTGGGCCTTGGGCAGATGGGCGGGCGCCGGCCACAAGCGCTCATCCGTCCAGCCCGCGGTCCACCCGCCAATGTCCTTGCGCTTGACGGAACAGACGGCTTGCCCGCTGACCGTCGCTATCCAGGTGGTAGGCGGATCGTGGTCCCAGGTGACATGTGCCATGGCGCCCTCCAATGGTTGGCTGCAACACATTGTAAGAAGGCTCTTAACCGGCCGGCACTGGTGGTTCCCCGACTGCGCCACACCAGCCGTTTGCCGATGGCCTGGGTAACTACAGCAGCTTCCCCAGCATCACCACTCGCCCCTTGCCATAGCCCAGGCCCTCATAGAACCCAAACGCCGGCGCCTCCTCCAGGGTCTGCAGGTTCACACTCATGACCCCCTCGTCCCGCAGCGCATCCTCCAGCGCACGCATCAGGACTGCCCCAGCACCTTGTCGCTGCAAATGCCCGGCCACGCACATCTCCTTGATGTGAAACGTCCACCCATTCACCCAACGCTCCTTCCAGCCCAGCACCATGGCGACCGGCACCTCCTCGACCAGCAACGCCATTGCGCGCGCCGCCGGAAAGCCCATGAATGCCGTGAGCCGCTCCACCACAGCGGCATGCTCCCATCCATCGTTCCAGGGCGGTGCATTGAACACGCCCAGGTACAGGTCCGCACAATCGGCAATGTTCTCGGCCGTCAGGGCCACCGTGGCAAAGGGCTGGGTCATGGGAAACAAGCGCATAAAAACACCAAGGCGGCAAGCGTAGCGCACCACGCTTGCCGCCCTGAAAGAGCATGCTTTACAACGGCTTGCAGAAGGCTCAACGCGCTGCCGTGGCCCCCAACGCAAACTTGGCAGCCCGCACCACGGCGGCCGCATCCACCCCGAAGAACTCCCGCAGCGCCGCCCGCGTATCGCTGCGCCCGAAGCCATCGGTCCCCAGCGTCAGGTACTTGCGCCCTTCGGGCACGAAGGCGCGCACGGTCTCGGGCACGGCGCGCACATAGTCGGTTGCAGCAATCACCGGTCCGCTTGTGGCGGCCAGCTGTGCTGCAAGCCAGGGGGTACCCGGCTTATCTGTTTCTCCCGCGATGGCGCGCTGCTCACACGCCACGCCATCGCGTGCCAGTTCGCTCCAGCTGGTCACGCTGACCACGGTGGCGGCAATGCCCTCGGCGGCCAGTTGCTGTGCGGCCTTCACCACCTCGGTGAGGATGGCGCCGGAGCCCATCAGCGTCACCTGGCGTGCATTGGCCGCAGCGCTGCTTTCGGCACCGAAGCGCTGGAACACATAGCAGCCGCGCAGCACACCCTCGGCCGCGCCCTCGGGCAGGTCGGGCTGGGCGTAGTTCTCGTTCATCAGCGTGACGTAGTAAAAAACGTCGCGCTGCTCGGTCACCATCTCGCGCATGCCGGCATCCACGATCACGGCCATCTCGCCCGCATAGGCCGGGTCGTAGGCCTTGCAGTTGGGGATGGTGGCTGCCACCAGGTGGCTGCTGCCGTCCTGGTGCTGCAGGCCCTCGCCGCCCAGCGTGGTGCGGCCCGAGGTGGCGCCCAGCAAAAAGCCGCGCGCCCGCTGGTCGGCCGCGGCCCAGATGGCATCGCCCACGCGCTGAAACCCGAACATCGAGTAGTAGATGTAGAACGGCAGCATGGCCAGGCCATGCACCGTGTAGCTGGTGGCGGCGGCCGTCCAGCTGGCGATGGCGCCGGCCTCGCTGATGCCCTCTTCGAGGATCTGGCCGTCGAGCGCCTCGCGGTAGCTCAGCACCGAGCCAATGTCCTCGGGCGCATAGCGCTGGCCTACGCTGCTGTAGATGCCGACCTGCTTGAACAAATTGGCCATGCCGAAGGTGCGCGCCTCGTCGGCCACGATGGGCACGATGCGCGGGCCCAGCGTGGCGTCCTTGAGCAGGCTGCCGAGCATGCGCACGAAGGCCATGGTGGTGCTCATCTCCTTGCCATCGGCCCGCAGCGCGAACTGCGCGTAGCTTTCGATGGCGGGCACGGGCAGCGCCTCGCACGCCGTCTCACGGCGCGGCAGGTAGCCGCCCAGGGCCTGGCGGTGGCTGCGCAGGTAGCGCATCTCGGGGCTGTCTTCGGCCGGCTTGAAGAAGGCCAGGCTGGTGGCCTGCTCGTCGGTGAGCGGCAGGTTGAAGCGGTTGCGAAACTCGATGAGGTCGGTCTCGTCCAGCTTCTTCTGGCTGTGCGTGGTCATCTTGCCCTGGCCGGCCGTGCCCATGCCGTAGCCCTTCTTGGTGTGCGCCAGGATCACCGTGGGCTGGCCCTGGTGGCGCGCTGCCGCAGCGTATGCGGCGTGGATCTTCACCAGGTCGTGCCCGCCGCGCTTGAGGCGGTCGATCTGCTCGTCCGTCATGCCCTGGGCCAGGGCCGCGAGCTCGGGGTTCTGGCCGAAGAAATTGTCGCGGTTGAAACGCCCGTCCTTGGCCGCAAAGGTCTGCATCTGGCCGTCCACCGTGCCTTCGAGCGTACGCACCAGCGCGCCGGTCAGGTCGCGGGCGAACAGGCCGTCCCAGTCGCTGCCCCAGACCAGCTTGACCACGTTCCAGCCCGCGCCGGCGAACAGGCGCTCCAGCTCGTCGATGATGCGGCCGTTGCCGCGCACCGGGCCGTCCAGGCGCTGCAGGTTGCAGTTGACCACCCAGACCAGGTTGTCGAGCCCCTCTCGCGCAGCCAGGGTCAGCGCGCTCATGCTCTCGGGCTCGTCCATCTCGCCATCGCCGAACACGCCCCAGACCTTGCGCGCCGAGCAGTCGAGCAGGTTGCGGTGCGTGAGGTAGCGCATGAAGCGCGCGTGGTAGATGCTGCTGATGGGACCGATCCCCATCGACCCCGTGGGGAACTGCCAGAAGTCCGGCATCAGCCACGGGTGCGGGTAGCTCGACAGGCCCTGCGCGCCCGCGCCCGGCGCCGTGAGTTCCTGGCGGTAGTGCATCAGGTCCTGCTCGGACAGGCGACCTTCCAGGAAGGCGCGCGCATACACGCCCGGCGCGCTGTGCGGCTGGAAGAACACCAGATCGCCCCGGTGCTGCCCCTCGCCCACGCCTTCACGGGCCCGGAAGAAATGGTTGAAGCCGCTCTCGAACAGATCCGCCGCGCTGGCGTAGCTGGCGATGTGCCCGCCCAGTTCGCCATAGGCCTGGTTGGCGCGCACCACCATGGCCAGCGCGTTCCAGCGCACGATGGACGCAACGCGCTCCTCGATGGCCAGGTCGCCGGGGAAGACAGGCTGGTCCTGCACGGCCACGGTGTTCACGTACGGCGTGTTCAGGTCGGGCTGCCAGCCCACGCGCCGGGCCCGCGCCAGGCGCACCATTTCCTGCAGCATGAAGCGCGCGCGCTCGGGCCCCTCGGTCGCTACCAGGGCCAGGAAGGCATCGCGCCATTCGGCGGTTTCTTGGGGGTCCGTATCAGCCAACGCGGTGGCCGATGCAGGCATGAGCAGGTGGTGGGGGGCGGTGGGGGCGTTCATGCCGCAACTGTAGCCATTGGGGCCCCGAATGGGATGCCGTTCTGGCCCGCAAAAGCCCCGGCTACAGCACTTCGTGCGGCAAACCACCTACACTGCAGCACATGAAGCTGGATACCCTGGATTTGCGCATTCTGGCCGAGCTGCAGGCCGACGGTTCCCTGTCCAACGTGGAGCTGGCGCGGCGCGTCCACCTGTCGCCCTCGCCCTGCCTGGCACGCGTGAAGGCGCTGGAGGCCGCGGGCGTCATCAGCCGCTACGTGGCCCTGGCCAGCGCAGCCGCCCTGGGCCTGGGGCTCAACGTGTTCATCAGCATCAGCCTGAAGACGCAGAGCAAGGAGGCGCTGGGCGACTTCGAGCAGCGCATCGCCGAGCACGACGAGGTGATGGAGTGCTACCTCATGAGCGGCGACAGCGACTACCTGATCCGCGTGGCCGTGCCCGACATCGGGGCGCTGGAGCGCTTCATCCTGGAGCGGCTGGCCCCCATACCCGGCGTGGAAAAGATCCGCTCGAGCTTTGCACTCAAGCAGGTGCGCTACAAGACGGCGCTGCCGCTGCCGAAGGCATAGGACTCCACGGGCCGGCGGCAGGGAGGCTGGCGCAGGTCATGTCCGTTCGATGGGTTCTTCGGCGCCGCTGCCTTGCGTCCATCGCAGATGGTGCAAAGGCATATGCCAGGTCTGCACCAGGGGGCTGGTGGCGGTGCCCTTCACATGAACGTGCAGCGGGCCGAGATCATGCGCTGTGGGCCGCCAGAGGTCGATCTTTGAGCACGTCGGAACATCGAGCGTCTTACGCGTGTTTCAGCGTGACCGTTGGCACAGAGAATGAAAGCGCTGAAACCCATTGCTGGCACTGACCCAGACAAGTTGCGTCACCCGGTCAATGCAACAGCGACGCGCTCAGCCCCGGAAAGACAAGCCTGCACTGTCAAGAACAGCTTGGCGCAGCCATACATGAGGCGGATCGCGTTCCAGACGGCGTGGCCAGATCATGGACACGGACGATCCGCGCACGCGCAGTGGTACTTCACCCAACTCCATTGACAGCAGGTTCGAGGCAGCGCGCGCCACCGGGCTGGGCAACGTGGCCAGCAGTGGGCTGTTGGCGGTGATGAAAACAGCTGCCGCAAAATCGGGCACCGTGACTTGTACCCGGCGCGTTGCCCGTCCCCGCTTGCGCAACGCTTCATCCACCTGATTCCCAAAGGCGCGTTCGATGTGAACCGCCACATGTGCCATTTGCAGGTACTCCTTCAAAGAGGTCGGCAGCGGTTCGCCTTTTCGCCGCACGCACATCCAGGAGTCCTCGATAAAAGGGGTACTCGCACACCACCCAGGACAGAACTCTTGTGGACCGAACATGATTTCGGCCTCGCCACTGGCAAGCAAGCTCTCGGGATTGCCCGCAACAGGGAGCAGAGAAATATGCACATGGGGTGCATGGTCGTGCAGCCAACTGACGATGGAGCCCATCAGCGCGACCGCTGCGTAGTCCGAACTCACAATGCGGAAGTGCGCCTTGTCCCGCAACGGATCGAACGCACGCGGTGGGTTCAACAACTGCTGAACTTCGCTCAAACTCAACTTCAACGGCCCACGCAACGCGATGGCACGCGGGGTGGGCGCGAGTCCTCGCCCATGGGGAACAAACAGCGGGTCATCAAAGCATTCCCGCAGCCGCCCCAACATCCTGCTCACCGCTGGTTGGGACCGATGGAGCCGTCCTGCGGCTGCGCTTACAGAACCGGTATCCAAAAGCGCATCCAGTGCAATCAGCAGATCCAGGTCCAGTCCTAACAGTTTCATATTCTGAATGGGTTCATCTGAAATATGCAATAGACGCATTGATTCTAGATCTTGATGATTGAGCCATCAAGCACTGATGAACCGCCTTCGTGAACACTCTCAAACACACCTTGCAGGGACCTCCCGTCCTGACAGCAGCACTGACACCCAATGCATCGGGCAATTCAATGCCCGGCCCCCATCGCGCAATACCCTCCAGCGACAGTTGGCCTGTTTCTGAGAAGGACGCACAGATCGTGACAATGACGGCGTCTGACTTGGCACGCAAGATCCAGGCACGGGAGCTCAGTTCTGTTCAGGTGGTGCGGGCGTTTGTCAGCCAGATCGCGCGTTACAACGAAGATTTCAACGCTATCGTCGTGCTGGATCTGAACGCCGCAATGGAACGTGCACAGGCTGCGGACCAGGCGTTGGGGCGCGGTGAGATCTGGGGCCCGTTGCATGGAGTTCCCGTGACGGTGAAGGATACCTATGCAACACGCGGGCTGCGCACGACTGCCGGCTCATCTGATCTGGCCAACTACGTTCCCGAAAATGACGCCGTTGCGGTGGCTCTTTTGCGCCAGGCGGGGGCCATTGTCCTGGCCAAAACCAATGCCGCAACGCTGGCGATGGATATGCAAACGACCAACACCCTGTTTGGAACCACCAACAACCCCTGGAATGTGAAACTGACCACAGGCGGTAGCAGCGGTGGGTGCGCTGCCGCAGTCGCCTCGCACATGTCGCCTCTTTCCTTCGGCTCTGACTTAGCGGGCTCGATCCGCCTTCCCGCCGCTTACACCGGTGTCTGGGGCTTGCGGCCAACCCATGGTGTTGTGTCGATGCTTGGCCATATCCCACCCAAGCCCGACGAGGTGGACGGCATCAGGACCATGGCTGTGTTGGGGCCTTTGGCCAATAGTGTCGAGGATCTCGAACTGGCCTTGTCGGTGTTGGCGCGAACCTCGCCCGAAGACGCAACGGTCGCTCCGCTGCATCCTCGATCCGCCCAACCGGTAGCGTTGACAGGTCTGAAGATTGCCTATGCGGTCGAGTTGGGGGGAATGCCTGTCGGTGTGGACGTCAAGAAGGCCATTGAACAGGTGGTGGACGCGCTGCGCGCAGCAGGCGCAATTGTCGAAAAGGCCAAACCCCAAGGCTTTTCATACCAACGCACCTGGGAAACCTGGGGGGCACTTGTAGGGATGCAAGGCGGCTATGAGCGCTCGAACCTTGCACGCCGCATCGGGCGCCTGTTTGCAGGAAAATCGGTAAAAGATATCCCCCACCAGCGCAGGATCCTCGACCCGATCTCCGTTGAAAGCTACATGCGAGCGCTGACAGAGCAGGCGCAGCAAACCAATGCAATGGAGCGATTCCTCATTGGCTATGACGCCTGGATCGTCCCTGTCTCGCCGGTGCCCGCTTTTGCGCACCACAAGCACAGCCGGACATTCGGAATTTTCAATGTGTACGATGAGCCGCTGTCAGTGGATGGCAAGGCTGTGCCGTACTACAACGTCACGCAGTCCTACACGACATTGTTCAGTGTCACAGAGGGCCCCGTGGTCTCCATACCCGCATCTCAGACCGCACAAGGATTGCCCGTCGGCCTTCAGTTGGTCGGCCGCCGCTTTGACGACTGGCATTTGCTGTCTGTCGCCAAAGCAATGGAGCCGCTGCTGGCAAGATTGCGGCCCAACCGTGGAGCCAACGGCATTGGCGCACTCGGCGCGGCGATAAATGAATGAACAAATAGCTGAACTCTGATCGTGGCAATTGGTTGAAATCCCACTCACAGCAAATCAAGCCTGCCCACGTTCAACGTCATGCGCAAGCCATTGTTCTCCGCGGTTGCCAACGGGAGCCGCGCGACGTTCGGCACCGTTCCCTTTGTGTTCGTAGGCGCGGTCCATTGGGGAGCGCACGGAGTCCTGGTGGGTCAGCTCATTGGCAACGCCGTGGTTGCTGTCATCGCTTTAGGCCTGTGCTGGATCTTCGTGAGGCGCCAGACCATGACTTTGCAGGCGTAGTTGTAGGGGCGGCGTGGTGCTGTCCGTTGGAACGCCCAGGCCCTAGTGTCCCGAGTTGGAAATTCGTCGAATAAATCGTAAGCGGCCGGGCATCCCATCTTGACGGGCAGGTCCGGTGGAGCGTTGGGCTAGACTTCGGCTGTCGGCCGAGGCTGTGTGAAAACGTCGATAGACGACTTTTTCGGGGGGTACTTTAATGATCGTGCGTTGTAGGCCGATCTAAGCGGTCGATTTCTGAGTCGGCCGGCAAGTCAAGGGCGCAACGTGCGTTTCCACACAGCCTCGGCCGCTACCGGAAGTCTAGCCCACCGCCCCAACTGTTCCTCAGCGATGGTTTGGCCGACCATCCACGGCCCTTGCTCACGGTGCTGAACTCTGTCCACAGTGCCGATCTGGCTGTCCAGAAGAGCCGAAATACGCTGCAGGCTCTCGAGGGAGAATTCCTCGATGGCCTCTGCAAGTGCAAGGGTGCGGTGGTGGGCGGGTTGCATGCTCATGCGCCCAGAGAGTTGTCGATGCCGTTGTCGCGCAGCCAGACCGGGTCGGTCTTCCACAGGTGGTCCTGGTCTTCGTGCTCCAGATCTTCGCGGAACTCCGTGCCGCTGCCCTCACGCCAGTTCAGGTGGCCCAGGTGCATGAACCAGGTCTGCACGCGCGGGGCCTGCACGCTGCCTTGCACGCAGGCATAGCTGCGGCCCACGTAGTCTGCCCTGTCGGGATCGTCATGCCCGGCGGTGGCCAGCACGGCGCGCGTGGTGTCCAGGTCGCCGGTGATCCAGGCCAGGTCGCCCTGCCAGAACTCAAAGGCGCCACAGCGCACGCTGCCGAAGACGAACAGCGCCTGGCAGCCACGCGTGTCGATGCGCGGAGCTTGCAGGCTGCCATTGACGACCACGGTACAGGCGCGCTCCAGCAGTTCTTCCAGCGGGGTGATGGCGCCGGCCATCTGGCCGCGCCGCTTGGCGCCTGCGGCCATGGCATCGAAGGGTTCATCGAGCCGCGTGTCGCCATCGAGTACCAGCGCCATCAGCGGGCCGCCGGCGTGGGGCGATCCGAAGGAAGGGACCATGGTGTCCTCCATCGCATCGTAGCGGCCGTCGCGGTGGAACAGTGCCTCCAGTCCGAACGTGGCGATGGCGGCAGGCAGGGGAATCAGGCGGTGGTTGGCAGGGATCATGGGAGGCAACGGGGTTCTCATACGGATTTGCATTCAATCGTATAACTAGGAGGGAAGCCGCAGACAGTGCTGTAGCACGGCAAGGCGGACCAACGAAGTTAGACGGTTGAAGGCAAATCCGTATCAATGCCGGTCTTCGCCGGGCTGGTAGGTGTGCAGCAGCACGGCGGCGAAGCCGGTGCCGGCCGCGATGTGACCACACAAGGCGTCGAGCTGAGCCAGCTCCTCGGGCGTGTCCGTTGCGTGGCCGGGACGGTTGAAAAACAACGTCCAGCCTGCCTGCGGGCGCTCCGGAAAACGCAGCACTCCGCGCTGGTCCGCATTGGGGTATAGGTCGAAATACCATCTGGGAGACTGCTTGTGGAACTGGCAGTAGCAGTGGCTGTACTGCGGCTCCAGATCAGGTCGCTCGGGGTTGCGCAGGCCCGTGGGCTGCTTGCGGTACAGCGGGCGCCAGCCCTGCGCCGCGAGAAAGGCGTTGAGGTTTTTCACCAGCAACGCTTCATCATCGGTGGCGCAGACCAGTCCGTATTCGCAGGCTTGCATGGGGACTTTTCCTTTCGGTCTGCGTGGCAGTCCTTAGCGCACCGGCAGCAGCTTGTCGGGCTCTTGCCCGCGCTCACGCATGCGTTGGCGCTCTTCGTCGCGCGAGGGCGGGGGCCAGGCCACGCCCATGCCGATGATGCGGTCGCGGACCTGCAGCATACGGCGCTGTGCCAGTGAGCCGCCTTGCTGCCGCCCGATCTGGAACTGCAACTGCCCTGCGAACGATACGCCATTGATGTTGACGAAGTGCGGGCTGGCGCCCCGGTCGAGCAAATACACCACCTGGTCGAGTTGCATGCCTTGCAGCGCCTGCATCAGTGCGGTGTTGCCCAGCGTGTTCTTCTTGTCGATGGTCGCGCCGCGGTCGAGCAACAGCGCGAGCGTGGCGGCGGTGTGCTGTGTGGCGGCATCGAACAGGATGGGCGAGCTGCCGCGCACGGTGTCGGGGCTCACGCCGCCGTCGAGCAGCGCCTGCACGTGCAGCGGGCTCTGGGCACGCAGCGCAACGCCGAGCACGCTGCCGAGATCGGGCACCTCCTGCATCGGGTCGGCGCCCGCGCGCACCAGCGCGGTGATGATCTGCAGTGGCCGGGGCTTCTCGCCCATGGCGTTTTGCAGCGCGAAGAACAGCAGCGTCATGTCCTGCGCGCCGGGGCGGTTCAGCCCCTCATGGCCCAGGCGGTGCGCCAGCGGGGCGATGTCTGCCATGGCCCCTTGGTAAATGGCCTGCGCCAGGGTGAGCTGGTCTCCGGAGAAAAACGTTGGTGGCTGCCGGGCTGCGGCACCACCGGCCAGCAGCGATTGCAACGCAAGCACCAGAGAGCAGAGCAATGCACGCAGAGGGCGGTGGGTCATGGTGTCTCGTCCGTCAGATGCAGCAGAACCTTGCCATGGTCGCGGCGTGTCTCACAAGCAGTTCGGGCACTTTGTCATCCTTCGGCTGGGTGGCGCAAGGTGTCCGCAGCCTTGGCCATCTTTGGTGGCCTGTTTTAACGCAGGCTGACGTGCCCTGCGGCCCCACGGCTTCAAGACGCAGGTCAATTTCGTGAAATTGTTGGCTTGTTTCGTGAGGGGACATGGAGAATCTCAGCCCAGCGGTCGCCATCAAAATACGCAGCACCACCGGAGTTCCATCGTCCACCACGACGCCCGGACTGCCGGACTGCCGGGCTGCATATCGCCGCAGCCTTGCTCAGCAGGCTGCCTCGGTGCGCGTGCTGCCTGCGCCCCAACGCCAGGTTGCGTGCCAGGCTGCGTGGTTGACACCATCAGCCCAGGTGCCCGCGGGCTCCTTCACGCCCGCGCCGTGCTCGGCGGGTGCCCGATGATGCGCTTGTACGCCCGGCTGAACGAGGCCTCGGACTCGTAGCCCAGGCGGTTGGCCGCCACCGCCACGCGCATGCCGTCGCGCGCAATCCAGCTGCGCGCCTGCGACATCTTGACCTTGGCCACATAGCGCGCCGGGCTCTCGCCCATGGTGCGCGTGAACGATTCGGAAAAGCTCGAGCGCGAGGCGCCCATCAGGTCGGCCAGCAGCGGCACGCTCCAGTCGCGCTCGGGGTCGGCGTGGATCGCGGCGATCACCTTGCCGATGCGCGGGCAGCGCACGGCAGCGATCCAGCCCGTGGGGTTGTTGCAGCTGCACTCCACCCAGGCGCGGATGATGCTGGCGGCCAGCGCATCGGCCAGGCGCGCCAGGATGGCGCAGGCGCCCATGCGGTCCTGCGCCACCTCGCGCTCCATGGCTTCAAGCAGCACCGGCACGGTGGTGTCGCGCCGCGCCAGGTCGCCGGCCACCATCACCTCGGGCATCATCGCCATCAGCGGGTGCAGCGGGTCGAGGTTGAAGCGCAGCGCGCCGCAGAACATCACATCGGGCGCCTGCGGCGGGGGCGGTGCCACGGCGGCGCCCAGGTGCGCGTTGTTGGCATCGCGCCCGTCCACCAGGTAGATGTTCTCGGACACGGCCCTGCGCGCCAGCGAATCGATGTCCACCGGCGGCACGTCGGGCGAGCTGGCCAGCACGTGAAAACTGCCGTGCGGCAGCAGCACCGCGTCACCCGGGTTCAGGCGCTGCCAGTCGGTCGTGGGTGTGCGCAGCCAGGCCCCGCCATGGCCCACGAAGTGAAAGCGCGCCGAGCGCTGCGCCGGGAAGGCAATGGCCCACGGCGGGTGCAGCACGCAGCGGCCATACTCCACGCCATCCAGGCGCAAGCCGAGCAGGATCTGGGTCAGCAGGTCTGGCGGGTCCGCAAAAGGCTGCTGCGGCACCTGATTGAAGGGCTTGGATAAAAAGTCAAGCATTTCGGCTTTTATGGCATGGAAACGCCGCCATCTTATCCCTACGATGGCTTTCCATCCACCCGAAGGCCTTTCCCGTGTCCTCCTCTCCCTCCTGCTCCGCCTGCCTTGATGCGCCCACCGGTGCCGTCGCTGCCGAGGCCACGCCCGCCCCCCATTCCACCCCCGAGCCCACCGAGGCACGCTGGGCCGCCGTGGCATCCATGGCCCTGGGTGTCTTCGGCCTGGTCACGGCCGAGTTCCTGCCCGCCAGCCTGCTCACCGCCATGGCCAGCGACCTGCGCGTGAGCGATGGCGCCGCCGGCCAGGCCGTCACCGTGACGGCGCTGGTGGCCGCCGTGGCCGCCCCGTCGCTGCCGCTGCTCACGCGCCGCATCGACCGGCGGCTGGTGATGATCGCCTTCACGCTGCTGCTGGTGCTGTCCAACGTGATGTCGGCCCTGGCCGGCAGCATGGTCACGCTGCTGGCGGCGCGGGTGCTGCTGGGGGTGGCGCTGGGCGGCTTCTGGTCCATGT
The DNA here is from genome assembly GCF_979253235.1 of Acidovorax sp. AC410. Lineage (NCBI taxonomy): Bacteria > Pseudomonadati > Pseudomonadota > Betaproteobacteria > Burkholderiales > Comamonadaceae > Acidovorax > Acidovorax sp. AC410. The sequence goes on along the minus strand of NZ_CEEDCG010000001.1, from coordinate 4,016,761 downwards.
CGGCGGCGCTGGCCATGCGGCTGGTGCCGGCGTCGCTGTTTGCGCGGGCCATGTCCTTCATCCTCACAGGGGTGTCGGTGGCCACCGTGTGTGCGGCACCCATCGGGGCCTGGATGGGCGACCTGTGGGGCTGGCGCAGCGCCTTCATCGCGGCCGGCGTCATCAGCCTGATCACGCTGGCCGTGCAACTGGTGGCTCTGCCGGCCCTGCCCCCGCGCGACAACCCCAACCTCAAGGTGCTGGGCGAGCTGCTGCGCCGCCCGCCCGTGCGCGTGGCGCTGCTGGCGGTGCTGCTGGTCATCTCGGGCCACTTCGCAGGCTTCACCTACATCCGCCCGCTGATGGAGCAGGTCACCCACCTGTCGGTGGCCACCATCACGGCCGTGCTGCTGGGCTATGGCGTGGGCGGTTTCTTCGGCAACTTCGTGGGCGGGTGGATCGCCGGGCGCAGCGAGCGCCAGGCCATCGTGGCCGGCGGTGCCGTCATCGCCGTGCTGGCCGCCACCCTGTTGGTGGCCGGGCAGTCGGCCGCCATCACGGCCGTGGCCGTCACACTGTGGGGCTTTGCCTTTGGCGCCTTCCCCGTGGGCTTCCAGACCTGGATCGTGCGCGCCGCGCCCGACCAGGCCGAAGGCGCGGGCGGGCTGCTGGTGGCGGCCTTCCAGATCGCCATTGCCAGCGGCGCCATCTTCGGCGGGCTGATGGTGGACCATGTGGGCGCCCTGGGCGGCCCGGCCTTCGCGCTGGCGGCCCTCACGCTCGGCACGCTGCTCACGCTGCGCCACGGCCCCCGGCCTGCCGCGGCCGCCTGATCGAGGGGAGCACGCACCATGGCAAGCAACCGCCGCATCACGCTCGCCGCGCGCCCGCAAGGGCTGCCTGAACCCAAGCACTTCGGGTTGGAGACGCAGCCCGTACCCGAGCCTGCCGAGGGCCAGGTGCTGCTGCAGACGCTGTACCTGTCCATCGACCCCTACATGCGCAACCTGATGGACCCCATCGGCCCGGGCTACGCGCCGCCTGTGGAGATCGGCGCGCCCATGGTCGGCGGCACGGTGAGCCGGGTCATCACCTCGCGCAACCCGCAGTTCCGCGAAGGTGACCTGGTGCTGGCCAACGCCGGCTGGCAGGACTACGCCCTGTCCGACGGCAGCGACCTGCTGGCGCTGGGCGATGCGGCGCAGCCCTCGCAATCCCTGGGCGGCCTGGGCATGCCGGGCTTCACGGCCTATGTCGGCCTGCTCGACATCGGCCAACCCAAGCCCGGCGAGACGGTGGTGGTGGCAGCGGCCACCGGTGCCGTGGGCGCCATCGTGGGCCAGATCGCCAAGATCAAGGGCGCGCGCGTGGTGGGCATTGCCAGCGGCGCCGACAAGTGCCGCCATGCGGTGGAAGAACTGGGCTTCGACGCCTGCCTGGACCGGCGCGAGCCCGGCCTGGCCGAGCGGCTTGCAGCGGCGTGTTCGCAGGGCATCGACGTGTACTTCGAGAACGTGGGCGGCGAGGTGTTCGATGCAGTATTGCCGCTGCTCAACTTGTATGCGCGCGTGCCAGTGTGCGGCTTCATCGCCCACTACAACGACAGCACGCCCAATCCCGGGCCTGATCGGTTACTCCAGCTCACGGCCACGCTGCTGCAAAAGCGCGTGCGCATGCAGGGCTTCATCATCCTGGACCACTACGGCGAACGTTTCGACAGCTTCCGCCGCGAGATGGCGGCCTGGATCGCTCAGGGCCAGGTGCGACTGCGCGAGGACATCGTGGACGGGCTGGAGAGCGCGCCCGAAGCACTGCGCCGAGTTCTGCAGGGGCAGAACTTTGGGAAAACCGTGGTCCGCGTGGCGGAGTAGGCCAGGCCAGCAGGCGCTTACTGCGCCTTCTTCACCGCTGTTGTGGCCTTGGCCTGCCCCTTGCCCGCAGCCTTGGGCCCCACCCCCGTGGCCACGCGCTTGCGGAACTCGGCCAGACGGGCCTTCAGGCGCTTTTCGTTGTCCGGACCCATGCGCACCAGTATCTTCTGCCCGCTCGACAGCGCCTGCAGCTGCGGGTCCACGAACTCGTAGCGCACCCAGGGCCGGGTGGAGGTCACCTCGCCCTTCACCTCGGTCAGTTCCACCAGCAACGGGCCGGTGGGCTCGGGCGTCTTGAGCAGGTGGTCGAGCACTGCCACCAGGCGGTCGTTGAAGTATTTGCCCGGGTAGCCCAACTCTTCGTAGGCTTGCTGGAACAGCGGGTACAGCCGCGCATACACCGCCACGGCCTGGTCGATGGGGATGGCCTCGGCAAAGGCCACGAAGGCGCTGTAGCGCCCGGCATTGCCATCCGCAATGGCCAGTTGGCCGTGGGTGCCGGGCACGCCCTCCACGCTGAAGCGGCGCGGCGCCAGCTGCACCGGCCACATGCGCGAGGGCGCCTGGGCGCGCGGCAGGTTGTCCACCGTGGCCACCACGCGACGCACAAAGCCGTCGAGCTGCAAAAACGAGCCCACCGAGGGCTGGCCCAGCAGCTCGGTCAGCGCCTGGGCCACGGTGGCATCGGACTCGGCCAGTTCAGGCAGCTGCGCGGCGTCGGCCGGGGCCAGAGGATCGATCAGGTTCTGCGGGCCCGTGGGCTCCGATGCAGCAGCCACGGGTGCCGACGCAGCGGCCTCAGGCGGCGCCGCGGCGGCAGGCGGCTCGGCCACCGCGTTGTTCTTGGCCTGCCATTGCCACCATGCGTAGCCGGCACCCACCAGGGCCACCGCCAGCACGCCCGCCACCCAGCCTGCCGCCCCGCCCGTGCTGCGCGGCGGAGTCGGGTGGTGGTCGCTGCGCAGTTCGGAAAAATCGCGGTCGTGGTCGAGCACTGGATCGGGCATGCAGGGGTCCTTGCGTCATGAGCCGGGGTGCGGCCAACGCAGCGGCCCGGGTCATGGCCTGACCATTGGAAACCCTTTAGGTTCCGGCAAGACGTAACGCCCTGTTTTCGTCATGGGCACGCTGCATGCAAGCAACAGCGCCCGCAGTACGCGGGAGAGTCCTACACCGACTGCAACCAGTCCACCGTAGCCGCCAGCTCGGCCTGGCGGATCTCGTGCATGCCGGGGAACTCGCGGTAGGTCAGGGTGACGGGCAGCTGCGCGAAGTGATCGCGGATGGCATGGGCCTGCGCCAGCGGGATCACGTTGTCCTGCGTGCCGTGGCTCACCCACAGCTGCTTGCCCTGCAGCGCAGCAGCCGGCGCGGCGGCTGGCATCACCTGGGGCAGCAGCCGGCTGTGCCACACCATGGCGGCCTGCAGCAGCGCCGGCTGGGTGAGCAGCAGCGACAGCGACATGATGCCGCCCTGGCTGAACCCGCCCACCACCACGCGGCTGGCCGGCACACCCAGTTGCGATGCAGCGGCCTCCACCGCCTGGGCCACCAGCGCGCGGCTTTGCAGCTCCTGCGGCTCGTTGATGGTGCGGTCGCCATTGGGCGCCACCGAGAACTCGAACCAGGCATTGGCCCCCGGACCCATGCGGAACGGCGCGCGCAGGCTCAGCACATGGAAGCGCCCGGGCACGTGCGGCGCCAAGCCGAACAGGTCCTGCTCGTTGCTGCCCACGCCATGCATCAGCACCAGCAGCCAGGGCTCGGTGGTGCCGGCGGCGGCGGGGCGGTGCAGGTAGGTCAGCGGCAGTTGAGGTGTAGTCATGATCTTGATGTTGAAGGGATGCCCGAGAGCGGCGAACAAAGCTCAGCGAAGCGGTTCTGGCTAGGCGCTGCGTCGCAGACAGTACTGCAAGTACGGCAAGACGCAGCAACGACGCCAGAAGAGGTTTTTTCGTCGCTCAGTGTGCAGCAGGTTGCAAGGCGAATGCATCCATCGACAACATGCTGTACATCACCTCGCGGCTCAGGTACTGCGCCTGCAGGTCATCGCCCGCCGCGCCCAGCGCGAAGAAGATGGGCAGAAAATGGTCTTCGGTCGGATGTGCCCGCGTGGCATGCGGGGCCTGGCTGCGGTAGTCGAGCAGCGCCTGCATGTCGCCACGGGCCAGCGCATCCTCGATCCAGCGGCTGAACTCGAGCACATAGGGCGCTGGCTCGCGCGCCCCGCCGAAGAACTCGGACAGGTTGTGCGTCATGCTGCCCGAGCCCACCACCAGCACGCCCTGGCTGCGCAGGCCACGCAGCGCGGCGCCCAGCGCATACACCTCGGCCGGGCCCGCGCCCGAAGGCAGGGCCACCTGCACCACGGGCAGGTCGGCATCGGGGAACAAATGCATCAGCGGCACCCAGGCGCCATGGTCGAAGGGGCGCGCGGCATCGCCCTGCGCGGCCACGCCGGCGGCCTGCAGCATACCGAGCACCTCCTGCGCCAGCGCAGGCGAGCCCGGCGCCGGGTACTGCAACTGGTACAACGCCTGCGGAAAACCGCCAAAGTCATGCCAGGTGGCCGGCTGCGGCCCCGTCATCACCTGCGGGCTGCGCGCCATCCAGTGCGGCGACATGATCACCACGCCGCGCAGCCCGGGAAACTGCGCCCGCAGCCCTTGGCCCCACTGCGTGAGCGCAGGGCCGGTAGTGCCGGCGTCGATGGCGAACAGCGGTGCGCCGTGCGATACGAACAGGGCGGGGACCGGGGTGGAGGAAGAAGGAGAAGGGGCTTGGGTGGTGGCGGACATGGTCGGCGTACTTTCTCTAGGGTCTGATAGGTACTGTAGGACTTGCCAAGGCCGAGACCAAGCCCCGGAGAGCAAACGGATTGTTGCGTTTTTGGGGTGAATCAGGGGTTTGAAACCCATCGAAGCCAAGAGCCGCTGTCGCAACAATCGCGCTAAATCAGCTGATCGCGCCTGCGCGACTTTGCGAAAGCATTGCTTGAAGGGCCGACTTGATTTCAAGCAACTCGCAATCCTGGAAATCTCCAGTGAATGGCTTCACAGGCAGATGACTGCGCGGCTGCCGCTGCACCTTTTCAGGGCTGTCATCGATGATCGTGATGCGCTCTGGCTTGAACCCCAGGCTTTGCAATTTGCGAAGGTCTTTGATGTACACGTAACCGTTGGTTCTGGGATCAGGCCGCTGAACACACTTCTCGACAGACCAGGCAAACTTGAGGGGGTAGTTGGAGAACAGGTGTTCCGTAACCGCAGCGACATACTCTTTGCTCGATGAAGACCAGACACCCACGTCGAAGAACTCAAAGGCAAAGCCCAAGAGCTCATGGACAAAGGGGCGCTGGTAGACGAAGTACGGTGGAACTTCCATATCGTGGACGCCAGCAAGCGGCACCTGGGTGGCGTGCACCAAAGTTTCATCAAGATCAAAAATGACGAGTTTGCGTTGCACAGATGCCGGGCCGTAAATATCCGCTGAAGACAGTCTAGCGTCACCTCCAGTTGGCGCTGCCGCTCAATCCACCACCCGCCCCCGCAACGCCTTCGTCTCACTCCGCTGGCTCTTGCCCTCCAGCCGCCGCTGCTTGGACCCATAGGTCGGCTTGGTCGCCCGCCGCACCCGCGGCGGCGCAGCTACGGTGTTGACCAACGCATTCAGCCGCTCGATCGCATCGCTGCGGTTCTGCTCCTGGCTGCGGTACTGCTGGGCCTTGATGACGACCACGCCGTCTTGCGTGATGCGCGAATCGCGCAGGGCCAGCAGGCGCTCCTTCACACCCTCGGACAACGAAGACGCCGCGATGTCGAAGCGCAGGTGTACGGCGCTCGAGACCTTGTTGACGTTCTGCCCGCCGGCACCCTGGGCGCGCATGGCGGTGATCTCGACCTCGCGCTCGTCCACCTGCAGCACGGCGACCTGGCCGTTGACGCGCGGGGCCTCCTGCGGCGGGCGCGGTGGGCGTGGTGCGGCCTCGGGCAAGGCAGCCGCTGCAGCTGCTGCAGGCGCCAGGGGTTTGAGGTCGAGCGGGGTGTCTGCCATATCAGCCCCTTCTACCCGCTGCGCCATCGGCAAGTGCCGCCAGCAGCGCCTGCAAAAAGGCCTCGGGCCGCTCGAACTGCACCCAATGCCCGGCATCGGCCACCATGGCCATGCCACGAAAATCAGGCGCGGCAGCGGCGTAAGCGCCCTCCAGCTGGCCGATCCAGCCCTGGTACAGCGCATCGGCTTCGCCATAGATGGCATGCACCGGGCAACCCACCTGGGCCAGCGAGCGGGCCAGGATGTCGGTGCGCGCCAGGCGTCGGCGCGTCATGCGGTCGCGCACCACATTGCCCACGTGTACTTCAAGCGCCAGACCCTCCACCAGGGCCGGGTCACGCAGCATCAGCACGGCCAGGTTGTAGCGGTGCATGTCGAGCTGCTCGGCGGGCGGCAGGTGGCGCCAGCCCTTGAGGCGCACGGGCCGCTCGGCCACCACGCCCATGGCCGGGGCGCCCACCACCACCAACTGGCGCGCCAGTTCGGGGTGGGCAGCCAGCATGAGCCCCGCCGTCATCCCGCCAAACGAGAAACCCACCAGGTCCACGGGCCGCGGGCCGAACAGGGCGCGCAGGCCGTCGGCCATGGGTTCGACCAGGGCATCGGCATCGCCGCCCGTGGGCGGGGTGGCCGAATCGCCAAAGCCCGGCAGGTCGGGTATCCAGATCTGGCGGCCGGCAGCGACCAGGGGTTCGATGTTGCGCACCCAGTGCGTCCAGCTGCCGCTGCCGCCGTGCAGCAGCACCAGCGGGGGCTGGCTCTCAGAAGCCTCGCCCCAGCTGTGCCAGACGGTGTCACCACTGCCGCAGGGTGTGGTGTGGCGCTGCGCCAGGGCGCGCAGGCGGTCGATCTCGGGGGAAGGCAGGCGGGCGACCTCGCGCGCAGGGGCTGCGGGGTTCTCGTCCTCGTCGTCGTCCCCAGCGGCCATCACATGCCCGCCAGGCCGTCGATGGCCAGTGCATAGCCGCGCACGCCAAAGCCACACATCACGGCCTTGGCCGCTGCGGCAATGTAGGAGTGGTGGCGGAAGGCCTCGCGCGCATGCACATTGCTGATGTGCAGCTCGATCAGCGTGATGGCCGTGCCCTTGGTGGCATCGTGCAGGGCCACGCTGGTGTGCGTGTAGGCGCCGGCATTGAGCACCACGCCAGCCAGTTCACCGGCGGTGTGCAGACGGCCGGCCTCGTGGATCCAGTCCACCAGCGCGCCTTCGTGGTTGCTCTGGTGAAAGCGCAGCGCAAAACCGTGGCGTTCGCAGGCCTCAACGCACATCTGCTCGACATCGGCCAAGGTGTGCGCGCCGTACACGGCGGGCTCGCGCGTGCCCAGCAGGTTCAGGTTGGGGCCATTGAGGACAAAGACGGTTTTCTGGGCAGACATGCTTTTTTGCACTTTCGGGCGTTGGGGTGGGCCTGCCGATCACTCGCCAAGCAGGCCACCATGGTCATTACCAACGCGGGATTATGCTGCGGTGCCCGTCACCCTGCCCCACTGACCCGGTACGGCGCGCCACAGCCGTGGCACGCCCCCTCTGGGTATCAGCGGTCGCGACCGTGGCCGTGGCCGCGATGGCCGTGGCCATGGTGGCGGTGGCCGTAGTCACGGTAGCCACCACCATAGTAATAGGTGGGAGCAGGCGGGGCGTAGTACACCGGTGCGGGCGGTGCGTAGTACACCGGGGGCGCTGCGTGGTAGATGGGGCGCGGGGCGTAGTACACCGGGGCGGGGGCAGAGTACACCGGGTAGCCGTTGCCCACGCCCACCACCACACCTGGCGAACTCAGGCCTATCGACCAGTTGACATCGCTGCGGGCCTGGGCGGAGCCGGCAGCTGCAAAGAGCGCCAGTGCCACACCAGCGGCGGCGGCCATGGACTGGATAGAACGGGTTTTCGTCATGTAAATCTCCTGGTAGTGGAGGCGGCACCCTTGGTTGGGATTCGCCTCACTGGTACTCAACGCACCAGATGTCCGAAAGGATGGCACGAAACTCCATCTTTATTGTTTCTTTACGTACACGTGAGTGCGCACTCCTGCGCAATAGTTCACACCAGAATGCTCCAGTTGCAGATCAGGCAGGCAATCGTCTGCGCACGCAGGCCGTTTTCGGGAGGCTGTGCGGTGTTACAAATCCAGCGCTGTAAGCCCCCGTTGCGGCGCGCAGCGAGCCCCCTGGCGCCCCTGGCCGCGCTGCACTGCAGCAGACGACCCGGCCTCCCCCTAAAATGGGCCAATGACCACGTCCACCCCAGCCAACACCCCTGCCGCAGCCCCCGAAGCGGCCCTTGAGACCGCCAAGACGAGCAACTTCCTTCGCCAGATCATCGAGAGCGACCTGGACAAGGGCACCTACGCCAGCCGCCAATGGGGTGGCACACCGGGCGACGCCGCCCACCACGCCAAGGGCCAGCCCGACCCGGCGAAGATCCGCACGCGCTTCCCGCCCGAGCCCAATGGCTACCTGCATATCGGCCACGCCAAGAGCATCTGCATCAACTTCGGCCTGGCGCGCGACTATGGCGGCGTGTGCCACCTGCGCTTTGACGACACCAACCCCGAAAAAGAAGACACCGAGTACGTCAACAGCATCATCGATGCCGTCAAATGGCTGGGCTTCGACTGGAACGGCAGCCCCAACGCCGCGCCCTACCAGGCCAGTGATTATTTCGACTTCATGTACCGCGCGGCCGAGTACCTGGTCGAGGCCGGCCACGCCTACGTGGACGAGCAGACCGTGGAGCAAATGCGCGCCAACCGCGGCGACTTCGGCAAGCCGGGCGTCAACAGCCCCTTCCGCGCCCGCACGCCGGCCGAAAACCTGGCGCGCTTTCGCGAAATGCGCGATGGCGAGCACGAAGACGGCTCCATGGTGCTGCGCGCCAAGATCGACATGGCCAGCCCCAACATCAACATGCGCGACCCGGCCATCTACCGCATCCGCCGCGCAACGCACCACAACACCGGCGATACCTGGTGCATCTACCCGATGTACACCTACGCCCACCCCATCGAGGACGCGCTCGAGCAGATCACCCACAGCCTGTGTACGCTGGAGTTCGAAGACCAGCGCCCGTTTTACGACTGGCTGCTGGAGCGCCTGACCGAAGGTGGCCTGCTGGGCAACCCGCCCCCGCGCCAGTACGAGTTCTCGCGCCTGAACCTCACCTACGTGATCACCAGCAAGCGCAAGCTCGCCCAGCTGGTGTACGACCACAAGGTGAGCGGCTGGGACGACCCGCGCATGCCCACCATCGTCGGCCTGCGCCGCCGCGGCTATACGCCCGAATCGCTGCAGGTGTTTGCCGACCGCATCGGCGTGACCAAGAGCGACAGCTGGATCGACTACAGCACCCTGGAAGGCTGCCTGCGCGAAGACCTGGAGCTCAAGGCCTTCCGCGGCATGGCCGTGCTCAACCCCGTCAAGCTGGTGCTCACCAACTGGGATGAGGTCATGGGCGCCGGCCACCTGGAGCCCTGCACCCTGCCCTCGCTGCCCCACCCGCCCGAAGGCGTGGAAAGCCCCGAGCGCCACTTCACCATCGGCAAGGAAGTCTGGATCGAGCGCGAGGACTTCGAGGAAGTGCCGCCCAAGGGCTACAAGCGCCTGTTCCCCGGCAACAAGGTGCGCCTCAAGGGCGGCTACGTCATCGAGTGCACCGGCTGCACCAAGGACGCCGACGGCAAGATCACCGAGGTGCTGGCCACGGTTGTGCCTGACACCAAGAGTGGCACCCCCGGCGCCGACAGCGTCAAGGTCAAGGCCGCCATCACCTGGGTGGGCGTGGCCGACGGCGTGAATGCCGAAGTGCGCATGTACGACCGCCTCTTCCTCGAAGCCCAGCCCGACGCGGGCGGCAAGGACTTCATCGAAGGCCTGAACCCGAGCAGCCTGAAAACCGTGACAGCCATCGTGGAGCCGTCCCTGGGCCACGCCCACAAGGACGACAAGTTCCAGTTCGAGCGCCACGGCTACTTTGTGGCAGACCGGGTGGACCACGAGCCGGGCAAGCCAGTGTTCAATCTGGCGGTGGGGTTGAAGGACAGCTGGGGTAAGTAAACCCTTCCCAACACAAAGGCGCTTCGGCGCCTTTGTTCTTTCAGCGCCTGCGGGTCACAATCTGACCTGTCCAGTCAGATTGCAAGGAGGCGATATGCAGACATGGCCAATGCAGGATGCCAAGGCCCGCATGTCCGAGCTGGTGAAATCCGCCCAGAGTCAGCCGCAGGACATTACCGTGCATGGCAAGTCGGTTGCTGTGGTGCTTTCTCGCGAAACCTTCGACCGGCTCTCGCAGGCGCAAGGCTCGCTGGGGGACTTCATGCAGCGGTCGCCCCTGTTCGGAGCCGATGACGTGGAGTTCGACCGCGACACCAGCCCCACCCGGGATACCGGGCTCTGAGGTGGACGCGCTGTAAAGCCCCGCCCTTTTTGCCGCACTGTCAGCCAACCCCTACCCGCCCCGTCGCCTCCAGCCGATGCCGGCAGAGGCCGCCACGGCGCACCATGGCCCCATGTTCGTGAAACAACGGAGGTCCCCATGCCCGCGACATCTGCACCCCGCCAGACCCTCATCGACCTGGAAACCCAATTCTGGCAAGCCATGGTCGACGAGAACGTCGGCGCCGCCACCGACCTGCTGGCAGAGCCCGCCATGATGGTCAGCGCCCACGGCGCCCTGCAATTCGACCGCGCCATGTACGGCAAGATGGCAAAAGAAGGCCCGATGGTCGTCACCTCGTTTGAGTTCAGCGACATGCAGGTGGTGTTCCCGACCGACGCGATGGGCATCCTTACCTACCGCGTGAAGCAGGGCGTGGCGCCGCGCGGCGACAAAGCCCAAAGCACCGAGCAGGTAATGCACGACAGTTCGACCTGGATCCATGTCGATGGGCAGTGGCAGTGCGTGATGCACACCGAAACGCCCGTGGACGACTCCATGAAGGTGCCGGCCAAGCACTGATGGCGAAGTGGCTGCGACGCAAATGCGTGTGCGGGGTTTTAAGATCGGCGGTCTTCCTTCAACCAACCGCAGGCGGACATGTCCGCCCCGAATCTTCTCTTTTCTCCGCATCCGCATGAACTTCGCCGCCCGCCTCCAGCAACTGCCTTCCGCTTCCCACCTCGCCGCCCTGCAACTGCTGGGCGCCGATGGCGAGGTGCTCGCCACCATTGAGAACAAGCCCGGCCAGACCGGTTCGCTGGTGGTGTATGCCGCGCTGGCTGCGCTGTATGGCGGCAGCATCACGCCGGCAGCGGCGCGCCTGGGGCTGGAGTGGTATGGCGAGCATGTGGCCGATGCCAAGGCCTTTCCGGGCAAGCACCCCAACATCGACCGCCTGCTGGGCTGGGCCGAGGGCAGCGAGAGCTACCGCGCTCAGGTGATTGCCCAGGCCTGATGGCACGGCGCACCGGGCTCCAGTCAGCCCGGTGAATCAGCGGCTTATTTCAGCCACTTGTCCGAGGCACCTTTCAGGACGCCCCGGCTGTCGATCTGGCCCCAGACGAAATTCATCACGCGCGTGTAGTCCGCATCGTCCTTGGGCAGCATGAAGCCCAGGTAGCTCTTGGGCGTGAGCGGCGCATCGATGAAGGCGGCGTGAAGGCGCGGGTCGGCCTTGCTGTAGACCAGGGCCTCGTAGGTCTCGGTGATCATCACATCGCCCTTGCCTTCGGCGATCAGGGCCGGGATTTCGGCGTTCTTCTCGTGCGTGCTCACCTGTGCGCTCTTGAGATTCTGCAGCACGAAAGTTTCGTTGGTGCCGCCGGGGTTCTTGATCACGCGCACGGTGGGCTTGTTCAGGTCGTCCACGGTGTTGTACTTGGCCTTGTCGGCCGAGCGCACCAGGGCCACCTTGCCGAAGGGCGCGTAGCCCGGCAGCATTTCGATCAAACGGATGCGCGCCACGTTGCGCGTGATGCCGCCCACGGCGATGTCGAACTGGTCGGATTGCAGGTCGGCCATCAGCTTGGGCCAGGAGGTCTGCACGTACTCGATCTTCACGCCGAGCTTCAGTCCCGTGAACCATAGAAATGACACCCCCCGCCGGGGCGGGAAGGGGCGCAGGCGTAGGCGCGCGCCGCAGTCCAGGCTGGCCGCCTGGACAAGGTGCGCAACGCCCGCATGCGCCCCTTCTCGCCCCGGCCCTTCGGGTGAGCGCCACACAGGCCGCATGCGGCGTTGCCAATCCTCGCCAGGTGTCCAACCTGGCTGCGGTTGGCGCCTTGCCTGCGGCCTGTGTGGCGCTCACGGGGGGTGCCATTTCTATGGTTCACGGGACTAGGCCATGGCTTCGATCACGTCGATGTCGTGGCCCGACAGGCCGGCGTCGGTCTTGATGGCGAACGGGCGGTAGTCGCCCGGGGTGCCCACGCGCAGCACCTTGGTTTCCATGATCTTGTCCAGCCGCGGGCCGGCCTGGGCGCCCTGGCTCAGGGCAAGGGTGGCGACCACGGCGGTCACGGCCACGGCAAGTAGTTTCTTGGCGATCATTTCAGGGCACTCCGAAGGGGAAAGGGTGAGGGTACGGCTGCGTGCGACCGCACCATCTGCGCAGGCGGTTCGCAACAAAAGGATACAGCAGCGTGGGCCGGTGTAGCACGCACACCCGCCGTGCTGCCAGCCAGCCGTCAGCGGGCCAGTTCGGGCGCCACACCGCCCATCACGTCCGCGGCGCCCAGCACTTCCTCGCGCATGCGCAAGGCCTGCTCGCGCGTGGCGGGCCGGCCGCCGAAGCGCATGGCGCAGTACGACTCGAGCGCGCGCTCCATCCACTGGCGCGCCAGCGGCGCCAGGCCCGGGGCCGACAACCAATGCTCGCGCACGGACTGCCCGCGCAGGGGCACATGGCGGCGGCCGCGCAGGCACCAGCCCATGGCGCGCGCAGACAGCTGCATGGACCGGGCGGGCCACCAGCGCGACAAAGCCCACGCCGCCGCCAGCGCCACGCGCAGGCCCCAGCGGTAGCGCAGACGCCACAGCAGCCAGGCAGTGAGCGCCGCAGCCAGCAGGAGCAGCAGGTCGGCCAGGCTGGGCGCGATGACCACCCCTTCGGACACCTGCAGTTGCATGGCCGTGCCGGGCTGGTCGCCTTGCCCCGCCATGCCGCTGGCCGAACCCCCGGGCGAGCCCCGGCCCTTCCACCAGTTGCGCAGCGCCTGGGCCCCGTCCAGCGCGCCGTTGATGGCGTTGCGCTGCCACTGCGGGGCAAAGGGGTCGCGGCCCGCCTCGCGCATGGAGTCGAGCATGCGGTCCCACTGCGATGGCCGTGCGGGCATCGGCCTGCCGGCCCCCGCGCGCGCCGAGCCGGGGCGCTCGGGGCCCCAGCCGCCGTCGCTGTTGCGCGAGCCCATGCCGGCGGCCCCGCCCTGGCTGCCCATGCCCCCTTGGCCCGCATCGTCGGCACGCGGCTCGCCACGGTCGCCGCCCCGGTCGCCAAAGGGCGGCTCGTACAGGCCCGGCACATCACCGCCGGGCAGAAAGCCAAAGCCCAGCACCGGCGGCCGGGGCAGGAAGAGGAACATGCAGGCCGCGATCGCGAACGACACGGCGACGAAGCCCGTCGTCATGGACAGCTTGGCCCAGCGCGAGATGTCCACCCCGTCGGCATGCAGCCAGGCCAGCGCAAGGCCGGCGAACAGCCATGCGGGGCCCAGGTAGAACCACAGGCTCCAGTCGGCGGCGTAGTGCGTGGTGGTGAGAAAGCACACGGTGAAGACCACCGTGAGGGTGAGGTACAGGTCGCGCCGTGTGCGCATGCATGCGGCGCGCGCGCCCATCACGATCAGCAGCACCAGGCACACCCAGCGCGCGAACGGGTACATCAGGAACCCCGGGAACAGCGCCAGCATGCCGCCAAAAAGCCCCATCGCCCACCACTGCCTGCGCCCTGCACCCTCGGCGCGGCGCTGGTTGAACACGCCGGCGCCGAAACCCAGCACCGCCCACACCAGCCACAGCATGCACAGCACACTGAAGGCGCGGTAGCCGCGGTCCACGTACGCGAACGCGAAGCCGGTGAACAGGTAGCTCAGCCCCACAAAGACGATGGCGCCGCGGCTTTGCAGCGGGACGGCCACCTCGGCCGCAGGGGCTGCCGCGGCCTTGAACGGCTTGCCGGTGGCCGGGGTGGTGCTGCGGGCAGCCTGGCTCATGGCGCCTCCACCAGGGTGGCAACGCCGGCCTGCCCGGCCGCTGCGCCGAGCAGTGCGGCGTTGGCACGGTGGCTGGCGGCACCGGCCGGCCCCAGGGCGATGCAGGCCACCACCGTGCAGGGCAGGCGCGCGAACTGCGCCAGCGCGGCCTGCAGGTCCGGTATGGCCAGGTCTGCGGGCACGACCAGCGCGATCTGCTCGCCCGCACGCGCGTCGGCCGCCAGGCGGGCACAGGCCTGCATCAACTGCGCGGGGCTGCTCGGCAGTGCCGATGCCAGGGCCTTGCGCAGCGGGGCGGCGTCCTGCACGGGGGCGCCGCCCGCTGCGGGGTACAGGGTGACCTTGGCCCCATGGGCCAGGGCCACGTCGCACACGCCGGCAGCCAGGCGCACGGCCTGCTCCCCCGCGCTGCGCGGGTCGCCCAGGGCCGGTGCGCGGGGCGCATGCACCACCAGGCGCAGTGCCACGGCCCCCATCTGCTGGAAATGCTGGATCACCAGCTCGCCCAGGCGCGCCGATGCGCGCCAGCTCACCCGGCCCACCGATTCGCCCTGCTGGTACTCGCGCAGCAGGCCCAGCTCGAACGACTGGCCCGTGTGCCGCGTGGCCAGGGTGCCCGAGGCATCGGGCGACACGTTCCACGGAAGCGGCCAGTGCACGGGCTGTGGCCGGGGCAGCACGTGTACGGCGATGCCGGTGTGCTGCTGCGGCATGCTGTGCCGCGCCTGCAGCAAGCCCAGCGGAAAGCCGCTGGCCAGGCGCACGGCCACCAGCCGGTAGTGGCCACGGCAGTCAAAGCGCGCCAGCCGCCCCAGCACGGGCGATGCGCCCTTGCGGATGACCGGCACCGTGTGCCGCAGCACCGTGCGCTGGCCGGCCCATTCCCATTCGGTCTCCACGTCGACCATGAAGGCGGGCCAGCGCACGCTGCGCTCCACCACCAGCCCCAGGTCGCAGGCGGCGCCCTCCTGCACCTCGGCAACCCCTTGGCTCTTGAGGCGCACGGCCATGCCGCGCAGCGACAGCCAGGGCAGCACGAAGCCCAGCACCGTGAGGGTGGCGAGAAACAGGAACATGCCGTAGACCATGGGGTCGCGGCGGTTCAGCGCGGCCAGCAGCAGCGTGCCGCAGAACGCGATGAGCACGCGCGAGCGGGTGAGCAGGCGTTCCATGCCCGGCCTCAGACGGGGGTGCGTTGCAGCATCAGGATGGCATCGATGATGTCGGCCGCATTCTTGGCCTGGGCGCCCTGCCCCTGCACGATGATGCGGTGCGCCAGCACCGGCGCCGCCACTTCGCGCACCACCGCCGGGTCCACATAGCTGCGCCCGCGGATGCAACTGAGCGCGCGCGCCATGCGCGCCAGGCCCAGCGTGCCGCGCGGGCTGGCGCCGAAGCGGATGTCCACGTGCTTGCGCGTGGCCCCCACGATGGCCGCGATGAACTGCGCCACCTCAGGGGTGATGGACACCTCGTGCGCAGCCGCCACCAGCCGCTCGAAATCGCCAGCCCCGCACGCCGGCTGCAGCCGGCTGATGGGGTGCGAGAACTGCTGGCTCTGGATGAGCGCGGCCTCGGTGGCCGCATCGGGGTAGCCCAGCGACAGGCGGATCAAAAACCGGTCGAGCTGCGCCTCGGGCAGCGGGTAGGTGCCTGCCATGTCGATGGGGTTCTGCGTGGCCAGCACGGCGAACGGGGCCGGCAGCGGCAGGGTCTGCCCGTCCAGCGTGACCTGCCCCTCCTCCATGCATTCGAGCAGGGCCGACTGGGCGCGCGGGTTGGCGCGGTTGATCTCGTCGGCCAGCACGATGTTGGCGAACACCGGGCCGGGGCGCAGGGTGAACGAGCCATCCTTGGGGTTGTAGACCGGACCGCCCACGATGTCGGACGGCATGAGGTCGGCCGTGAACTGGATGCGCTTGAACGACAGCCCCACCGACACCGCCAGCGCACGCGCCAGCATGGTCTTGCCCAGGCCGGGCACGTCCTCGATCAGCAGGTGCCCGCCGGCCACGATGGCCGCGAGCGCCAGTTCCACCTCGCGGTGCTTGCCCTGCAGGACTTTTTCGACGTTGTGGATGATGGCTTGCGCCGTATGGGCGCTGCCTTGCTGTGCGGCCCCTGCGGCCGATTGTGTGAGATCCAACGAACTTCCCCCTGTGTGTGGCAAAAATTCTAAGGGGCAGCCCCTGCCCGGGCCAAGACACATATTGCACAGGGCCAATCGCCGGCCCCGCCGTCAAACCGCATCCACGGCGCCGCACACGAGGCCGAATCAGGTTACCCTGCCCGCATTCACCAACTGAGAACTCACACCATGACCAAAAAACTCAAAGTCACCATCGAAGTCGAAATGTCCGTGCCCGAGGACTGGACGCTGGTAGAAACCTCCGAAGGCACGCCCGTGCTGAGCTTGCCGGACGGCCGCTTCATGGACATCGCCATCGAGCCCCTGTTCGCCACCGACCCCGAAGAGCTGTGGAGCAGCCCCGAGGATGACGATGCGCTGCACGAGGTGCTGGACATGGTGGACAGCGAAGCCGTCACCTACGAATTCGTCACGCATTGATGCGCCCCGTGGCGCTGCGCGCCGCCTCCCCTTGATGGAGGGCGCACTGCGGCGGCACGGAAGTTCAATACATGCTGTAGTGGTGGTCGTAGCTGCGCAGCCGCAGGCGCGGCCGACGGGGGCCGTCGAAGCTCAGTTGCAGCAGGTTGGCGCGGGGGTTGGCCGTGTCCAGCACGAGTTCATCATCGGTCTCCGCAGCTTCCCCGGCCGACAGAACGAAGCGCTGGAACACATGGGTCAACGCCGCTTCGGCCGTCCTGGGACGGTAGTCGTCGTCCAGCAGCAGCACGGGCTCATCGATGTGTTCCTGGTGCACCCAATACCACACCCCTTCGCCCGCAGGCCCTGGCCGGGCGCCGGGGTTGCCCTTGTCGTTCGCGGTGTTGGGCGGCTCGCCAGCGGTGACGCCCGCAGGGTCCCACGCCAGGGTGCCCAGGCCGTCGCCGACCTCCAGGAACACGCCCACGCTGCGGTCGTAGCGGGCACGCACGCCGGGCGAGAGCATGGTGTCGAGCCCCAGCTTTCCCGTGGGCGTGTATCCCCCCTCGGCCAGCAGCATGGCCGTGACGCTGCGCATGTCGGCGGCCGGCACAAAATTGGAATGGTCCACCTTGATCTGCCAGTCCCCCAGCGCCTTCACCGGTGCAGGGAGCGCCGCGCCCAGGCTTTTCTCCAGATCGGCGAACGCGGCCTTGGCGGGCTTCTTCTTGGCGCCGCCATCGCCGGGCTGGATGGTGAATGCCCCCTCCAGCCTGGCCGCCAGACCGCGGATGCGTTCCACCAAGGGCTTGCCCTGCTCGTACAAAGGGGCCGAGTAGGGGGCGAGGTCCCGCACCTTCCAGGTCTGGTCGAACGACGCCGCCACGCCCTGCAGCGTGGCCTTGCCGCGCAGCCGCACCCGCTTGAGGCCCACAGGCAGCGCAAACACCAGCGCTGGCGGCTTGGTGAGCCCCTCCACCGCAGCCTGGTGGTCGAGCCTGGCGACCACCTTGCCATCGACCATCACATCGGCCACCACGCTGTCGCCCGCCTTGAGCCAGGGATGGATGCCGGCCCGGCCAGCGGTGGCGCCATCTGCCGCGGCCCCTGCCGCGCCGGGAGCACCCGCCATCAGAGCCCCGAGCCATGCCCACATACCTGCCAGAATGCTTCGCCGCTGCGCCATGAAAATCCCTCTCCCTTTTGTTGGACGCGGGATTGTAGGAAGGAACATTCTGATCCCCCGATGATCAAGGTATCCAGATATGTCGGTCGCAGCACCAAGATGCTTGTGCAAGAATCAATGCCAGCACCGCTCCGAGGACATCACCATGCCTGCCAACGCCAACGCCGACGCCATCAGCGCACAAGCTTTGCAGCTCCCACCCGGTGAGCGGCTGGCCTTGGTGGAAGGGATATTGGACAGTCTGGACGTGCCGGACCCAGCACTGAATTCGCTGTGGACCCAAGAATCGCAAAACCGATTAGCAGCTTTTCGCCGAAGCGAACTCCGGGCCGTAGACCTGAAGGATGTGATCGCCAAATACCAGGTGCCTGGACGCAGCACGTGACCATGTGGCTTCACCGCACTTGTTCAGTCATCCAGTTCACAACTGCGACTCCAGCAACGCCGCCAGCCGCTCGGCCAGCCTTTCCTTGAGCGGCCGCTCCAGCCACTCCTGGTACGTCACGCGCCGGGACTTTGCCAGGTCCTCCTCGAACACGCGCGTCTGCCGCTCGGCGAACGCAGCGTCGTAGACATTGAGGTTGGCCTCGTCGTTGAGGCGAAACGAGCGGTTGTCGAAATTGGTGGAACCGACCGACACCATGCGCTGGTCCACGATCATGACCTTGCAGTGGTACATGCTGGGCTGGTACTCGTAGATCTCGGCCCCGGCCTCCAGCAGCGGACCCCAGGTGGCACGCGAGGCGGCCTTGACGGTCTCGGTGTCGGTGTGCGGGCCGGGCGTGATGAGGCGCACGCGCACGCCGCGCTTCAAGGCATCGAGCATGAGCTGGCGCGTGAGGTCGTCGGGAACGAAGTAGGCCACCGACAGGTCCAGGCTGCGCTCGGCCGCGGTGACGGCCATGTGGTACATGAGCTGCATGCTCTCGCTGCCGCTCGACGGCGAGCTCGAAAACATCTGCGCCCGCTGCGTACCCTGGGGTGCAATCGCCGGAAAGTACGCGTCCCCATGCACCACCTTGCCCGTGACCTTGAGCCAGTTGTCCAGGAAGGTGGCCTGCATCTGCGCCACGGCCGGCCCGCGCACCTGGTAGTGCGAGTCGCGCCAGTGGTCGGGGTCCTGGCCATTGCCTGTCCACTCCGGCGCGATGCCCACGCCGCCGGTGAAGCCGACCTGCCCGTCCACCACCAGCAGCTTGCGGTGGGTGCGGTTGTTCAGGCGCGCCAGGTTGTACCAGTGGGGCTTGTGGAATTTTTCGACCAGCACGCCCGCCTCCTTCATCTCGGCCAGGTAGCTCTCCTCCATCTTGGCGCTGCCCACCCAGTCGAGCAGCACATGCACCGCCACGCCCGCGCGGGCGCGCTCGGCCAGGGCGTCGGCAAACTGCTTGCCAATGTCGCCGGACCAGTAGATGTACGTCTCGAAGGTCACGCTCTTTTGGGCCGAGCGGATGGCTGCGAGCATGGGCGGAAAGATCTGGTCGCCGTTGATCAGTTCCTTGACCTCGTTGCCGGGGAGGATGCCCGGGCCCAGCAGGCTGCCCATGGCGCGCTCGAACTGCGGGCTGGCGCTGGTGTACAGGCGCGGTATCTGGTGCTGCACCTTTTTCTCGCCGGCCGTGAAGTTCAGGGCAAAGAGCACCAGCGCGGCCGTGGCCACGAAGGTGAGCAAGACGATGCGCAGGGTGCGACCTGTTTTTTTCATGGCGCGATTGTGGGTGGGGCCCTGGCGGGGCGATGTAGGCCGACATCGTTTCAAAGGCCCGGCACAATGGCGGCTTGCCCGCCTGCCCGCCTGCCTGCCCGCCTGCCGACGATCTAACGAACAAACGCTCTACCCTCTGTGCCCCAGCAAGACACTCTCCCCATCCTCCGACACGCCGGCATGACCCGGCGCACCGCCCTTCTCGGCGCTGGCAGCGGCCTGCTGGCACTGCATGCCACCACACTCCATGCCAAGGCACCGCCTCCCCCCACGCTGTGGCCGCAGCCGCTGCAGGTACCGGGCGGCGTGGCCCGCCTGTCGCTCGGCCCAGCGGCCCAGCGGCCGGTGGCGCATGTGGGCGACGTGCCGGTGCTGGTGGTGGGCGATGCCATCGAATGGACGGCCATCGTCGGCATACCGCTGGCCGCCCAGCCGGGACAGGCGCACATCACCGTGCAGCCAACCGGCGGTGGTGCGGCCCGCGAGCTGGCCTACACCGTGGCGCCCAAGAAGTACAAGGAGCAGCACCTGACCGTGTCGCCGCGCACGGTGGACCTGTCGCCCGCAGACCAGGCGCGCTACGAGCGCGAGCGCGACCACCAGGCCCGGGTGATGGCCACCTTCACCGAGCCGCCTGCAGGCCAGGCGCTCGACTCGCTGCGCATGCGCGTGCCGGTGCCCGGGCGCCGCTCCAGCTCGTTCGGGCTGCGCCGGGTGTTCAACGGCCAGGCGCGCAATCCGCACAGCGGCATGGACATCGCCGCGCCCACGGGCACGCCGATCCTCTCGCCCCTGCCGGCGCGGGTGATCGACACGGGCGACTACTTCTTCAACGGCGGCACCGTGTGGCTGGACCATGGCCGGGGCCTGCTCTCCATGGTCTGCCACCTGAGCGCCATCGACGTGAACGTGGGCGACGTGCTGGCCACCGGCCAGCGCCTGGGCGCCGTGGGCGCCACCGGCCGTGTGACGGGGCCGCACCTGCACTGGGGGGTGATGCTCAACCGCACCATGGTGGACCCGGCGCTGTTCGTGCCGCAGGCGTGATGGCAAGCGCCATGGCACTTGACCACGACACACTTCGCACAGGCCGCGCCCTGGCCTCTGCCGCCTTGGCACTGTGCTGCACAGGCTGCGCCGTGGTGGCTGTGGCCGATGCGGCGGTGAGCGTGGCGGCCACCACGGTGAAGGTGGGGGCCAAGGTGGTTGGGGCTACGGTGGACGTGGGGGCTGCTGGGGTGAAGGCGGTAACGGGCGGCAGCAACGATTGACGTGCCGCCTTGCATGCACTCTGCAGGCGGCGTTTGATTGCCGTGGCCTATGGCTGTGTTCATGACCTGCAGGTCGGGGTCAGGGCCAAGGGGTTCTGCGGTTCTGCGGTTCTTGTTGGGTGGGTGCTGCGTGCCTTGATGAAGGGCGGAGGCCGGGATGTGCGCCCGGCGGCGCAGTAACTTTCTCTTGGCCGCCAAGAGAAAGTCACCAAAGAGAAGGCGGCCCCCAGTCTGCGTCCCCCATTCGCCCTGTCGGGCGAATGGGGGCAGCCTGCGATGCTCGGATCTGGGGTGGTGCCGATGAACTCGCTGCGTTCCCCCGGCGGGTGAACTCCGCTCAGACAGCATCGGCAAGCCAGATGACGAAGTGCGTGTGTCCTTCGGCACACGCACCCACCCCAGCCCCTGCGCTTCTCGGCGCAGCCAGCAGGGGTGGGGAGCGGGTACCGCACGGCTGCTGCTTCGCAGCTGCGCCTGGGGTCGGGGACGCGCGCGGTGCGCGCTGCCGACAGGTTGGGCGCGATCACTCTGGCGAGCCGAGCGCAGCGAAGGACCACAGGCCGAGCGAAGCAATGGCCCGTGTGGAGCCCGCTCCCACCCCCTTCTGACCGTGCCGAGAAGCGCAGGGCCTGGGGTGAGCGCGTGCCGAAGGACACGCGCCTCGTCATCTGACTCGCCGAAGCTGTTTGACCGGAGCTGCTTCGCAGAGGCAGCGCAGGGAGTTCTTCGGCGTCACCCCAGGACCGAGCATCGCAGGCTGCCCCCTCGCCCCCGGCGAGGGGGACACGGGCAGCGGGGTCGCCTTTTCTTGGCCTACCTTCTTTTGGCGACGCAAAAGAAGGTAGGTGCGCCGCCGGGCGCACATCCCGGCCTCCGCCCTCAGCAAAAGCACACAGCAGCCATCGACCACGAGCGACGACGGCAGAAACCCGCCATGCCTGCCTACTCGCCACGGCAAAAGGCAACTCGGCCTCCGCCTTCAGCAAAGCAAAAGCAAAAGCAGCAATCGAGCAAAACGGCTTCAGCGGCCCATCATTTCAAGAAATTCATGAACGCCGTAATGACCACCGCATTGAAGAAATCAATGAACAGCGAACCCACCAGCGGAATCACGAAGAACGCCTTGACCGACGGCCCATTGACCGCCGTGAACGCCTGCATGTTCGCCATGGCATTGGGCGTGGCCCCCATGCCGAAGCCGCAGTGCCCTGCGGCAATGACAGCGGCGTCATAATCCCGGCCCATCACGCGAAAGGTGACCCAGTAGCCGTAGGCGAACATCAGCGCCGTCTGCGCCACCAGGATCACCAGCAGCGGCCCCGCCACCTCGGCCAGTTCCCACAGCTTCATCGACATCAGCGCCATGGCCAGAAAGAAGGCCAGCGACACATGGCCCACCACCTCGAACTGCCGCAGCGGCAGCTCGCTGTTGCGCCAATCGATGAGGTTGCGCACCAGCGCCGCCACCAGCATGGGCCCCAGGTACGAGGGCAGCGTGACGCCCAGGTCCTTGAGCCAGTTCACCAGCAGCGTGCCGATGCCGATGGACACGGCAATCAGGATGCTGGCGTACATCACCGTATCGCCACCACTGCCCGTGTTGGCCGTGACGGGCACCGGTATGGCCGGCGCGGTGGCAGCGCTGGCGCCATGCGCGTGCAGGCCGTTGCGCCGCATGAGCAGCGTGCCCAGGGGGCCGCCAATCACGCAGCCCGCCACCAGGCCATAGGTCGCGGCAGCAATCGCGGCCGGCAGGGCGCCGGCTGCGCCAGCCTGCTCCAGCAGGGGGCCGAACGCGGCCGAGGTGCCATGCCCGCCCGTGAGCGCAATGGAGCCCGCGGCCACGCCGATGAGCGGATGCACGCCCAGCAGTGTGGCCAGGCCCGCGCCCAGGGTGTTCTGCAGCAGCACCAGCCCCACGGCCGCCGCCAGGAACAGGGCCACACCCACCCCGCCCTTCTTGAGCAACTCGAAGCTGGCAGAAAAGCCGATGGTGGTGAAGAACACCAGCAGCAAGAAGGCGCGCATGTTGTCGTAGAACTCGAACGCGAAGCTGCCGCTCAGGTGACCCACCAGCGCGATGAGCGAGAACACCAGCCCGCCGATGATGGGGCCTGGTATGAAGTAGCGCGACAGCACGCCTACGTGCTTCTTGATGAAGTCGCCCAGGACCAGGAGCACGGCGGCAACGCCGATGGTCTGTGCAATGTCCAGCTGGATGGTGATCATGGTGGAGTTGGCTGGTGCCAGGCAGCAAGGCCGGGCCGGAACGCAGCCACCGCGTGAATGGGGTGGCCAGGGGGATGCAGCAGCACGCTGCGCGAGCCGGCGAGTGTATCGCCGCAGAAATGCCCCTCCAGCGCATTCGCAGGCTGCGCGCAGCGGCCCCCTGGCTGCGGCTATGCTTGGCGGCCCGCCCACCCACCGCTGCACTCCCTGCGCCACCGCGCCGCCCCCATGCCACCCCGCCTGATCCGCTTCAACAAACCCTATGGCGTGCTGAGCCAGTTCACGGCCGAGGGCAAGTGGCAGGGGCTCAAGGACTACATCGACCAGCCGGGCGTGTACGTGGCCGGCCGGCTCGACGCCGACAGCGAAGGCCTGCTGCTGCTGACCAGCGACGGGCCACTGCAGGCGCGCATTGCCGACCCGCGCTTCAAAATGGAAAAGACCTACTGGGTGCAGGTCGAAGGCCTTCCCGGTGAAGAGGCCCTCGCGCAGCTGCGCAGCGGCGTGCAGCTCAACGACGGCCCGACCCGGCCCGCGCGCGCCCGCCTGATGGACCCACCGCCAGCGGTGTGGGAGCGCACGCCGCCCATCCGCGAGCGCAAGGCCATCCCTACGGCCTGGATCGAACTGGCCATCCGCGAGGGCCGCAACCGCCAGGTGCGGCGCATGACAGCGGCCGTGGGCCTGCCCACGCTGCGGCTGATCCGCGCGGCCATCGGCCCCTACACGCTCGACGGGCTGGCACCGGGGGCGTGGGCCGAACAGGCCGTGCTGTAGACCACAGCGGGCCCACCGTGCCGACAAGGGCAGTCCCCATCAAGGGTAAACCCGGATTTTTCAAGTCCTATAGAGGACTATAGTTCTTTGCATGGAATCCCCCTCGCACCTCGCCCTGGTCGACAACTCCCCCGGCATGCGCCGCTATGCCGCGCTGGCCAATGCCCTGCGCGTGCGCGTGGTGGCGGGCGAGTGGCCGCCGGGCAGCGCCCTGCCGGCCGAAAGCCTGCTGGCTGCCGAGCACCAGGTGGCCCTGGGCACCATGCGCCGCGCGCTGGAGCTGCTGGTGGAGCAAGGGCTGATCGAGCGCATCCATGGCAAGGGCACCTTCGTGCGCCAGGGCATTGCGGGCGGGTCCATGCTGCGGTTTTTTCGCTTCGGCGGCGGTGGCGGCAGCGAAGTGCCGCAGTCGCGCATCCTCGTGCGCAAGAGCGTGACCGCAACGACCGCCGTGGCGCGCGGCCTGGGCATTGGCCCGGGTGAGCCCGTGCTGCACCTGCTGCGGCTGCGTCTGCTGGCCAGCCAGCCCTGCCTGATCGAAGAGATGTGGCTGCCGCTGGACCTGTTCGCACCGCTGGCCGACGACGACCTGGCGGGGTGGGACGACCTGCTCTACCCCATGTTCGCGCGCCGCTGTGGCGTGCACGTGCACCGCGCGGTGGACCAGATCGGCTTTGGCGCAATGACCGGCGCCCAGGCGGCCCAATTGCGCCTGCCGGCCGGCCACCCCTGCGTCGCTGTGGAGCGCAGCGCCTACGACCTGACAGGCCGCTGCGTCGAATGGCGCACCACGCGCGGCGATGCCCACGCCTTCCACTACTCCGTAACGATCACCTGACCCTCTCGTCCCCCGACCCCAGCAGGAGCACCCACCATGGCACCATCCACGCCCACTTCCCACATCCCCCGCCGCCTGCTGCTGCAGGCCGCAGGCGCCGCACTGGCCGCACCCTGGGTGGCCCACAGCCACGCGGCCACGGTGGCCGGTGGCCGGCCTGTCACGCTGGTGGTGTCCTACCCTGCGGGCGGCGGCGCCGACCTGATCGCGCGCATCATCGCGCCGCGCCTGGCCGACGCGCTGGGCCAGAGCGTGGTGGTGGAGAACAAGCCGGGCGCCAGCGGGCAACTGGCCGCCTCGCAGGTGGCGCGCGCCACGCCGGACGGCAGCACGCTGCTGCTCGATGCCTCGTCGTTCGCGGTCAACCCCTCGCTGTTCCCCAAGCTGCCCTACGACAGCGCCAAGGCCTTCACCCCGCTGGCGGTGCTGGTCACCTTTCCCAACGTGCTGGTGTGTACGCCTGGCTTCTCGGCCAAGTCCGTCAAGGACGTGATCCAGCTGGCCAAGGCCAAGCCGGGCGAGCTGACCTATGCGTCGTCGGGCAATGGCTCGGCCCAGCACCTGGCGGGCGCCATGTTCGAGGGGCGCGCGGGCGTGCAGTTGCTGCACGTGCCCTACCGCGGCGGCGGCCCGGCCATGACCGACGTGATGGGCGGGCAGGTGCCACTGTTCTTTGCCAACGTGGCCTCGTCGCTGGGCCATATCCAGGCCGGCAAGCTGCGCCCGCTGGCCGTGACCAGCATGGTGCGCGCCCGCTCGCTGCCCGAGGTGCCCACCATGGCCGAGGCCGGCGTGCCCGGCTACGAGGTGCTGGAGTGGAACCCGCTGCTCGCCCCCGCCGGCATCGCGGCAGACACCAAGGCCACGCTGGTGGCCGCCATCCGCAAGGCCCTGGCCGACCCCGAGGTGCTGGGCCGCGTGCGCCAGTTGGGGGGCGATGTGTTCGCCGATGCCTCGCAGCAGACCGCCGGCAAATTCATTGCGGCGCAGCAGGAGCAGTGGGCCAAAGTGGTGCGCGAGCGCAAGATTTCTGTGGGATAAGCCCCCGCCCCGGGTGGCCGGCAGGGAGCGCGCACGCTTCGTGCATGCGCCACCGGAACACCGCAGCGTGTGACTGAAATGACTTTTTCCACCTCTCCCCTTTCCCCTCCTGCCCCGCCCCAGGGTTGGGACACCCACGTACACGTGTTCGACAGTGCCGCACCCGCGCAGGCCGGCCACTACCAGCCCGTACACCGGCCGCTGGCCGATATCGAGGCGCTGGCCGCAGCGCATGGCGTGGGCCACCTGGTGCTGGTGCAGCCCAGCGTGTATGGCACCGACAACCGCGTGCTGCTCGATGCGCTGGCCCAATCCAGCGGCCGCCACCGCGGCGTGGTGGTGCTGGACGGCGCCGTGCCCGATGCGGAACTGGACCGCATGCATGCCCTGGGCGTGCGCGGCGTGCGCTTCAACCTCGTCTCGCCCGTGGGCAACGGCCCCGAGACCATGAAGACCCTGGCCCCGCGCCTGGCCGAGCGCGGCTGGCATGTGCAGTGGTACGCCAACCCCGAAGACCTGGCCACCATCGTCCACCTGCACCAGGGCACGCCCGTGGCCTGCGTGCTTGACCACCTGGCCGGCCTGCACGGCTTGCTGCCGGCAGAGGACCGCGCCTGGCAGGCCCTGGCCAAGCTCGCGAGCCAGGGCGCCTGGGTCAAGCTCTCGGGCTGGTACCGGCTGCAGGCCAGCGCGCCCTACGGCCTGCTGCACCCGGCGATCACCCGCGTGGCCGCGCACATGGGGGATCGCCTGGTCTGGGGCTCCGACTGGCCGCACACCTCGTTCGCGCCCGACGCGCTGCCGCGCTATGCCAGCGTGTGGGAGCCGGTGGTGAATGCGCTGGGCCATGAGGCCGCGCTGCGCATCCGCGATGCAGGCGAAAAGCTGTACCGCTGAAACAGCAGGCCCACCGCCTACTCGTTCACCTGCGCCGCCTCGTCGATCACCAGGTAGCGCTTGACCAGGTCGAAGAAGCTTTCATAGAAGGTGTCCGCCGTGATGGTCTCGCTGCCCACGCGCACCAGCGATTCGCTGCTCGACGAGAACGGCAGCGATACCGACCCGATGGCCCCCACACCCAGGCTGGCCGAGTTGTTGGTCTTGCGCAGCGCAAAACTGTCCTGGATGGCCGTGACGAAGCCCAGGCTGATCTTGCCGGTGGGCGACTCGGGCACGCAGACCACGCGGATCACCATCTGCATATGCGTCTCGGTGCCGGGCTGGAAGTTCTTCTTGCCCTCCACCAGCTCAGCCGAGCTGGTGTTGATGATGTAGCCCTGGCTGAGCAGCGCCCGGCGCGATGCCTCGCAGGTCTGCGCCGGCGTGGCATCGAACAGCCGCGAGTAGGTGGCCAGCGAGCCGAATTTCTCCTGCGGCGCCTGGGGGCCCTGCGTGCTGCTGGGCAGGGTGCCGCAGCCAGCCAGCAGCATGGCGACGCCAGCCAGCAGTGCGGCAAGCGGGCGAAGGGCGCGTGGCGTGGCGCCGAAAGGCACAGGGGCAGACGGGTTCGAGGGCATCGTCGGATTCAAAAGCGGCACTCCGAAAAGGCAGGCATGGGAGGGGGTCCGGGGCGCCCGGCACTGCAGACAATGGCGGGCAACTGTCGCTGTGAGGCGCCACACTTGCGGTCGGTTCCCGGCATTCTAAAAATGAAATTCGTCCATGGAATGGCATTTCGTCGGAACACGGCGCCCGGACTGTGAAGTTCTCAGCCGAGGCACCATCATGCCATGTTGCTCTCATTTCGATAGCCCGCAAGCCCCCCTGCACGATATTGGTCTTGATTGTTACAAATGGCGCTGCAAGTTGCCGGTGGGGATGGGGATACCTTTGCCCTCGTTACACATCTGGACATACAAAAAACCATTTACTACAAATACACTATGTGGCTATGGGCCAGCTGGCGCCCCTATGGGAGGGAGCCGCACCAAGATGCCCGAGGAGGGCCGCGCTTTCGTGCGCGGTGAAGGAAGAGATACGTGAACCAAAAAGCCGACCTGTCCTTTTCGCTGGAACCCATCGAGAAGGAATCCGCCGCCACCAAGACCGTCTTCACGGAGCGCACCTGCCCTCGCTGCAAGTACGCACGGCAGCCGACCGATACCGCGCCCGACTGGCAGTGCCCCAGCTGCGAAGTGGCCTATGACAAGGTAGACCCGCCCAAGCCCCGCGAACCCGAGGCTGCTGCCCCTGCGCCGGCACCCTATGTCGGCAAGGCCGCCCGGCAGCGCGCCGAGGCGGCGGCTGCCGCCGAAGCCGCAGCAGCG
Source organism: Acidovorax sp. AC410 (assembly GCF_979253235.1). NCBI lineage: Bacteria > Pseudomonadati > Pseudomonadota > Betaproteobacteria > Burkholderiales > Comamonadaceae > Acidovorax > Acidovorax sp. AC410. Next base: position 3,988,845 of record NZ_CEEDCG010000001.1, on the reverse strand, counting down.
GCCAAGAAGAAGGAAAAATCCCGCAAGAAAGCTCCGCGCGAGCTTCCCACGACCTGGATTGCGTTGGCACTGGCCGTGGCCATCGGCGGGGGCCTGATCGGCTGGAAGTTCCACGCCGACAAGGTGCGCGCGCAGGAGCGCGCCGCCAAGGTCGAGGCCGATGCCCGCGCGGCGGAAGTGGCGGCGCAGAAAGCCGCCCAGGACCAGCAGGCACGCATGAAAGACCTGGAAAAGCAGGCCCGCCGCAGCAGCGAAGGACCCGAAGCGGTGAAGGAGCTGCAGGCCCTGGCAGACAAGGGCGACCTGCGCGCCATGCTGGTGCTGGGCACCACGCTGCGCGACGGCCGCGGCGTCCCCAAGGACCCCGACCAGGCCATCCGCTGGCTGACCAAGGCATCCAGCGAGGGATATTCCCTGGCCAGCGTCCAGCTGGGCTACAGCTATGAGCGCGGCCTGGGCGTGACCCAGCAGGCCGAGCAGGCCGAAAACCTGTACCAGCGCGCCGCGCGCCAGGGTGACCCGTCGGGCCTGTACAGCCTGGGCCTGCTCTATTCCACGGGCCTGGACAATGTTGGCCGCCGCCCCGTGGCCGCCCACATGCTGCTGGACCTGGCGCAGCGCGCGCACAAGGAGCAGCAGCAGGACGACACGCTCGTCCCGCCCAACCGCGGCGCCTTCTGGGCGGCCGGCACCATGCGCCGCCTGGCACCCGGCATGAGCATCGTGGAAGTGGCCGAGGCCAAGCGCCTGGCCGACGCCTGGAAGCCAGGGCAACCGTTCGGGTTCTGACCCCCTGGCTTTGGAGTGGCCGATCTAAAGCCGACCTGCTGAGCAGCAGATTACCGGCGGATACACGCGCCGGTGCGCGGTACGGGTACAGTGCAGGGCTTTCGCGGAGCGCAGCGCCAGCAGGCGCAGCGCCCGCCGTGCCTTTTTCCGCCCTGCTCGCCTTCCCCCTTTCTTTCCGGTTTCCCCATGTCCAACCTCATCGTCCACGGCGGTACGCCCCTGCGTGGCCGCATCACCCCGTCCGCCAACAAGAACGCCGTGCTGCCGGTGCTGTGCGCCACCCTGCTCACGCGCGAGCCGCTGCGCCTGCATGGGGTGCCCGACATCACCGACGTGCGCAAGATCCTCGACATCTTTCGCATGCTGGGCAGCAGCGTGCAGCTGGACGAGGCCACGGGCACGCTGAGCCTGCACCACCAGAACACCGTGTTCGACCCCGCGCAGCACCGCCTGCCCGAGGAGATGCGCTCGTCCATCATGCTGATCCCGCCGCTCCTGGCCCGCTTTGGCGTGGCGCGGCTCGAAGACAACGTCAAGGGCTGCACCCTGGGCGTGCGCGAGATCGACCCGCATGTGGAAGTCTTCCAGCGCTTCGGCGGCACGGTGGAGCGCGCCGAGGGCTCGCTGCTGGTGCGCAGCAGCCACCAGGGCGCGCTCACGCCCACGGACCACTGGCTCGACTACGCCTCCGTCACCACCACCGAGAACTTCGTGCTCTGCGCCGTGGCCGCCAACGGCACCTCCACATTGACCAACGCGGCATCGGAGCCCCACGTGCAGGAGTTCTGCCGCTTCATGGTGATGCTGGGCGCGCGCATCGACGGCATCGGCACCTCGCGCATCACGGTGCAGGGTGGCGCGGCGCTGGGCGGTGGCGAGTTCCGCTTTGACGAAGATTTTCACGAGATCACCACCTTCCTGGCGCTGGGCGCCATCACCGGCGGCGACGTGATCGTGCGCAACAGCGCGCCGGGCAACTTCCCGCTGATCGACCGCACCTTCGCCAAGTTCGGCGTGGTGGTCACGCACGAGGACGGCTGGTCGCGCGCCCACTGCCCTGGCCCGCTCAAGGTGCAGACACCGTTCACGAGCAACGTGCTGACCAAGGTCGAGGCCGCGCCCTGGCCCTACTTCCCGGTGGACCTGCTGCCCATCTTCATCGCCCTCGGGGTGCGTGCACAGGGCAATTGCATGTTCTGGAACAAGGTGTACGACGGCGCCCTGGGCTGGACGGGCGAGCTCTCCAAGTTCGGCGCCCATGTGTTCTCGTCCGATCCGCACCGCCTCATCACCTTCGGCGGCAACCCGCTCTCCCCCGCGCTGGTGGAAAGCCCCTACATCATCCGCGTGGCCATTGCCCTGTTCATGGTGGCGGCCAGCATCGAAGGCCGCTCGGAGATCCGCAATGCCGCGCCCATCCGCCGCGCCCACCCGCGCTTCGTCGAGAACCTGCGCAGCCTGGGCGTGAACGTGGAGTGGACCAGCGAGGAGTAAGGGCCCGCTACTGGCGACGGAACCAGAGCACAACGCCCAGGAACACCACGCCCGTGAGAATGGGCGACCAGGACATTAGCAGTTCGATCCACGTCGATTTGCGGATGCCCGACCAGACCTCGACCTGCACGCGGTCGATGCGCAGGTTGCGCGACGATTCGAACTCCAGCGAGGGGGCCGCCATGCGGTCTTCCTTGAAGCTCACGCCCTTGGAGGCACCGACCATGGACACCGGCTGGCCCGCACGCGCGCCCTTGTGTACCAGCTCGGGCAAAAAGGAGATGGGTGACGGGCCGTCGAACTGCAGGCCCGTCTGCCAGCGCGAACCGGCGTCGCCATCGGCCAGCGCCACGCCGGAGACCTTGACGACGATGGTGAAGGGGTTCTTGCTGGTGGGCAGCGACAGCTCGTCGCCGCGCCAGCGCTCGGTGTCGGCGTAGATGCCCTTGCCCTTGTCACCCGGCTTCTGCGCCTGCTTTTCCTGGAAGCGCTGGAACTTCGCCAGAGTCTCGGGCGACAGGTCGTAGATCTTCTCCAGCGTCTTGCCATAGGCGCCGGCTTCGTCCTTGGCCTGCACGCAAGGCAGGGCAGCCGCCAGCATCAGAAACGCCACGGCAGCCCATCGCCGCACGCTGCCCGAATGGGTGGCGCAAATCACGGTACGCATCTGAAACTCCCTCTCTCGTGCTGTTGTCGTTCGTTGTGCACGCAGCCTGCATGGGCCGCGCAGCACGGAGTGTAGGAGACAATGCGCGTGCTTTTCACTGCCCGCCAGACGCCTCCCGCCCCATGCCCCTGCCTGCTGCTGCCCTGCTCTGCCTCGTGGTCGCCATCAGCGATGGCGACACCCTTACCGCCCGCTGCGGCACGCCCGGGGCTTACCAGCAGATGAAGGTGCGGGTGGCAGCCATCGATGCGCCCGAACGCAAGCAGGCCTTCGGCCAGAAGGCGCGCCAGCACCTGGCGCAGATGTGCTTCAAGCAGCGCGCCACGCTGCAGCCCATCGAGGAGGACAGCTACGGCCGCACGGTGGCCAATGTGCGCTGCGGCGGCACCGACGTGGCCACGGCGCAGGTCACGGCGGGCCTGGCCTGGGTGTACACGCCGTATGCGCAGCAGCACCCGCACCTGGCACCGCTGCAGCGCCAGGCGCGTGCCCAGGGCGAAGGCCTGTGGGCCCAGAAACGCCCGCTGGCGCCCTGGGACTACCGGCACCGGCACCAAAAACCCTACGGCCCCGTTGGGATCCGCGCCACCACCGGTTGAGACCACCTGGGCCGGCCATGGAATACTGGTCTGGTCGCCGCGCGTGTGGAAGAATCCGGCGCGCACCTACGGCCCCACCTTCCCATCCACAATCCGCCCTCGTCGCACCACCTGCATGACCCGCCCCCTGCGCCGCACATCTGCTGGCTTTACGCTCCTGGAGCTCATGTTCGTCACCGGGATCATTGGCATCCTGGCCGCCGTGGCCTTGCCCGCATACCAGGACTACCTTTTGCGAGCCCGCGTTGCGGAAGGCCTTGAGTTGGGCCGGGCCGCCCAGCAAAACATTGCCGAATACTATGACCGCTGGGGCGTACTACCCCGGGACAATGCAGCTGCGGGCCTGCCGGCACCGGCGCTCATGAAAGGCGCCTGGGTCGACGGCATCGACGTAGCACAAGGGGTGTTGTCGATCCGGTTTTCCGATGCCCTGGGCAAGGACCTTCCCAAGCCCGCCCTGCTGGTGATGCGCCCCGCCATACGGGACGCTTCGCCCACCGCCCCATTGGCCTGGATATGCCAGAACGCCCCTTCTCCCGCAGGCACCCGCGTGGCACCGATGCCGGCGGCCCCATCCTTGCTGGAGAACAAACACCTGCCTTCCGCATGCCGCCCCCGCTGATGCTGCGCCACCCAGCCTGGTTGCGTGAGCGGATGAAGCCGCTCGAGATTGCGATAAGTGCGCTCATCATCGCAAGCGCCGCAGCCGCATGCATGACCACGCTGTGGCCCTTGCGAGAAAAGGCCCATGCGATGGAGGCCCTGACCCTGCTGGGCGGTGCCCGGCTGGAAGCAGCCCTGGAAATCGCCATGCGCGGAACCTTGCAGGAGGCCGGCGCCCGCGCCCAGCCGCTGCCGATCAGCCAGTCAGCGGGCATGCTGCACGACCCCCGCGACGACGGCCGGTTGAAGGACATGCGGTACGAGCGGCTTGGGGACAGCGTGCGGGCCGCAGGCCAGTTGCGCAGCGGCGCACATCCCGTGCTGCTGGGCTTGCGGCCGGCACTGCCCGACGACGCACCGGCCTGGACCGTGCTCTGGCTGTGCGGAGGCAAGCCCGTACCCGCTGGGTGGGCAACCCCCTACCCCGCCGCCATCAGTGGCATGGCCCCAGCAGAGACACCCGCGGCCTGCAGGGGCGCTGCCACCGACAGGAATCCATGAAGAAGAACCAAGACACCCTGCAGGACCAAGCGCTGCTGCTGCGCCATCTGGCGGCAGCCACACGAGCGGGCAGTGCCCTGCCGCCTGTCACACGCCTGCTGGCGCAAGACGCGCAATTGCCGCGCGCCACAAGGCGTGCCTATGCAGACACGGCACAGGCCCTGGAACAGGGCGCTGGGCTCGGCCAGGCCTTGCAGCAATTGCCCGCATTCTCCAGTCCCGACACTGCCGCCTGGCTCCAGGGCACCGAAGGACCGCACCAGCAAGCCGACACGCTGCAGGCACTCGCCGCAGACACGGAACTGCGCGTGCGCGGCCGCACCGATCTGGCACTGCTGCTGATCTGGCCCTCGTCCCTTGCATCCGCGGCATGCGCGCTCTTTGTCTCCATGCTGATGTTCGTCGTACCGTCGATGCGCGAGGGCATGGAAGCAATCGGCCACGAACTGCCGGCCCTCACCCGTGCGGTGTTCGACAACGGCCCGCTGCAGTGGCTGCTGATCGGATGGCAGCCCGCCTTGATCGTGGCCTTGCTCCTGTTGTGCATGTTTGCAAGGCATTTGCCCGCTGGATGGACCAGGCGATTGGCCGATGCAGGCCACGCCTCGGGATTGACGCGGCGCCTGGGCAAGGCGGAGCTTGCCGTCCGCGCGCTGGCCATCCTGCGCGCATCGGCGGGCAGCAGCATCCAGCCCGCTGCAGCACTGGGCCACCTGGCCTCGACCACCGGACCGACCCCGCTCAAGAAAGCCGCTCAGGAGCTGCAGGCGGCCATCGCCGCCGGGCACAGCTGGAGCAAAGCGTTCGAGACTGCCGGGGTGCTGCCACAACGCTATGCGCTGCACCTGGCCGTGGCCGAGCAGGCCCACGACGCGAGCATGCCACTGCCCTATCTGCAAGCCTGGGCAGACACGGAATGGGCCGAAGCCTTGGCCCGCCTTGATCGCACCATCGTGTTCGCCCTATATGCCTGCGTGGGCTCTCTCATCGGCACCTTGCTGGTGTCGATTTATCTCCCCATCCTGAAACTGGGCCAGATGCTATGACCGATCGCTTCCCACATCTGCCCACCTGCCGCAACCGGGGCTTCACGCTCATCGAGCTGATGGTGGTGATCGCGATCATGGGCATCATGGCCACGATGGCCATGCCGTCCTACCAGGACCGCATCATCCGCACCCAGGTCACCGAAGGCCAGAACCTGGCGGAGTTTGCCCGGCAGGCCGTGGGCACCCACTACGCCCGCACGAAATCGCTGCCGGCCAGCAACGCGGCGGCGGGACTGCCGCCTGCCGACCAGATCATGGGCAACTACGTGACGCAGCTGGTGGTGGAGCAAGGCGCATTGCACATCCGTTACGGCAACCTGTCCAACCGCAACCTGGCCGGCAAGACGCTGACCTTGCGGCCCGCCGTGGTGGAGGGCTACCCGCAGGTGCCCATCGCATGGATTTGCGGACAGGCCGCCGTGCCGGAGAAAATGAAGGTCCATGGCAGCAACGCCACCGACCTGCCAAGCCACTTCCTCCCCCTTGAGTGCCGGGGCGCGCCCGTCTCCTGAACGCCCAGTCGCAGATCAGCGCAGCAGCGCCAGCACGCCCTGCGGCAACTGGTTGGCCTGGGCCACCATGGCCGAGCCGGCCTGCTGCAGGATCTGCTGGCGCGCCAGCGTGGCGGTCTCGACCGCAAAGTCGGCATCGAGGATGCGCGAGCGGCTGGCCGACAGGTTCTCGCTGGTGTTGTTGAGGTTGGCCATGGCCGACTCCAGGCGCGAGGCCTGGGCCCCGATCACGGCGCGCTGGCTGTTGACGTAGTCGAGCGCGCGGTCTACCGCCACGATGGCCTGGGCCGGCGAGATAGTCACATCCAGCGTGCTGCGCAGCCCCAGCGACGACAGGCCCATCGCGCCTATCGATGTTTCCAGGGTCTGGTTGGCATTGGCACCGATCTGGAAGACCTTGGTCGTCGTGCCGCCCTTGGAGGTGGCAATGGTTTCGAAAGACTCGGCAAAGCCGTCGAGCACGTCGGTGCCCGAGCGGCTGCCGCTGTTGGGCACGGTGCTGGTGGCGGTCTTCACGTCACCGCCGTCCACATCCTGCCCGCCGATGGCGCCGGTATCGGCATTGTTCAGGTCGAAGCCGCTGATGAAGGCCGCGCCGTTGGCGGAGAACTGCGTCTTGAAGTCGGCGGCGCTGGCAAACTGCCCCTGCGAGGCGTTGGCCAGCGCCTGGTCGAGCGTCGAACCCGGGTTGGCGCTCAGGTAGGTGAGCACATCCTTCACGCCCTCGCCGCCCGCACCCTTGATGCGGCTGTGCATGTAGCGCACGGCGGAATAGCTCGATGAGTAGAACTCGCTGGTGTTCGAGGGTCCGTTGATGGCCGCCACCACGGCGGGCAGCCCGACGTTGGCGATGTCGCCCTTGACCCGCTCGTCCGCCCCCTGGATGAACTCGGCCGTGCCCTCGGCAAACCACAGGTTGTTGCTGGTGATGTCCTGCCAGTTGGTGGCCCGCGCCATCACGGCGTGCACCATCTCGTGCGCGATGATGCGGTCGTTGTAGTACGGGGCATTGCCCCCGTCGGGGAAGTTGGGCGGCACGAAATCGGCCATGTCCACCTGCAGGGTCAGGTTGGTGCCGCGCCCCTGACCGTCAAAGCCGGTGGCCTGCACGTAAGCGGCCACTCCGCCCGCGCCATCGGTGTAGCCCGTGTACTTCACCGCCAGCGCCGCCCCGTCGGCCTTGATGCCGTAGAGCTTGCCGATCAGCGTCTCACTGCTCTCCAGCCAACTGCCCACGCTGGTCATGCCGTCGAACACGGCCAGCAGGCTGGCATCCCCCACCAGGCTGCCCCGGGTGGGGTCGAACACGTTCATGCCATTGAACTGCGCCGTGTTGGCGGTGCGGTCGATCTCGGAGGCCAACTGGGCCACCTCGGCCTGGATGGCCTGGCGGTCGCTGGCGCTGTAGCTGCCATTGGCGGCCTGCACGGCCAGCTCGCGGATGCGCTGCAGGCTCGATGCGATGGTGCTGATGGCGCCTTCGGCAGTCTGCAACAGGGAAATGCCGTCGTTGGCGTTGCGCGCGGCCTGGTTCAGGCCGCGGATCTGGCTTGTGAAGCGTTCGGAAATGGCCAGGCCTGCCGCATCGTCCCGGGCGCTGTTGATGCGCAGGCCCGAGGACAGCCGCTGCAGGGAAGTCGCCAGAGCGCTCTGCCCCACGCTCAGGTGGCGCTGCGCACTCAGCGACATCACATTGGTGTTGATGCTCAACGCCATGGCATGCCCGAAGAAGAACTCCTGACCGACCTAAGAACGTGTTTGCGATCTTTACGGGGCCGCGTTGGGGCGCAATCGGGATGAGTGGATGCTTCGGATGCGCCGCATGGGCTCGTGCCCATGCAAGCAGCCGGGGCGTCCAATCGCCCGATTTCGCCCCAACCCTTCGGGCAAGTGCCTTTTCGGGCGGTCTGCGGCGTTGCGGTGCTTGCCAATAGCCAGCTATTGGCTGCACCCCGCGCCTTGCATCCCATCCCGAAAAGGGACTTGCGCGTCCCCGTAAAGATCGCAAACACGTTCTAACAGGCAGGGCTGCGCACGCGCCGCCGCTGCCAGGGCTGGCCCCATGCCGGCCCTTCTTTTTCGGTTATCGGCGGATGTAACAGAAACTTTCGGGGATTTTTTGCACTGGCCGGCCAGGCCGCGTTCAGCAGCCCCGGCGCAAAGCCGGTAGCATCGAGCCCCCGGTACAAACCCTGATAGGCTGGCCTGGCACCGGCCCAGCGCAGCTTTCTGCGGCCCGCCCGCCCCCCGCGCCAGCCCATTTTCCGCACATCCCGTGTCCCAACCGTCCCCGACCTCTCCCCCGCTCCCGGCAGGCCAGCCCGCCCCCAGCGTCTACCGCCACACGGGCTTCCTGGCCTTTCTCACCGCCCGCCTGATCGCCGTGTTCGCCACCCAGGTGCAGGCCGTGGTGGTGGCCTGGCAGGTGTATGACCTGACGCGCGAACCGCTGGCCCTGGCCTACGTGGGCTTGGCGCAGTTCCTCCCCATGCTGTGCCTGCTGCTGCCGGCCGGCGACCTGATCGACCGCTTTGACCGCCGGCGCATCCTGGCCATCAGCTGGGCCGTGGGTGCCGTCTGCAGCGCGCTGCTGTGGTGGCTGTCGGGCCATGGCGCCACGGGCGTCAACGGCATCTATGCGGTGCTGGTGCTGTTCGGCTGCGCGCGCGCCTTCTCGGGCCCGGCCATGCAGAGCCTGCTGCCACAGATCGTGCCGCGCGAGCAACTGGCCCAGGCGATTGCCGCCAACAGCATGCTGATGCGTGCCGCCAGCATCGGCGGGCCGCTGCTGGGCGGCATGCTGTACGCCGTGGGCGGCGGCGAGCTGACCTATGCACTGTGCTTCGTGTGCTTTGCACTGGGTGCCGCGCTGCTGGCGCGCGTGGCCGTCCCCTACGCCATGCCCCCGGCGGCGGCGCAGGGCACCATGTGGCAGCGCTTTGGCGCGGGCATCGTGTTCATCCGCTCGCGGCCCATCATCCTGGGCACCATTTCGCTGGACCTGTTCGCCGTGCTGCTGGGCGGCGTGGTGGCCTTGCTGCCCATCTACGCGCACGAGGTGCTGCATGTGGGCCCCGCCGGCCTGGGCGCATTGCGCAGTGCCATGGCCGTGGGCGAGGTGGGTGCCGGGCTGTACCTGAGCCTGCGGCCCTTCAACCGCAAGGTGGGGCAGACCATGTTCATCGCCGTGGCCATCTTCGGCGCGGCCAACCTGGTGTTCGCGCTGTCCACGCTGTTCTGGCTGTCCTTTGCGGCCCTGCTGGTGGCGGGTGCCGCCGACATGGTGAGCGTGTACATCCGCGGCGCGCTGGTGCAGTTCTCCACGCCCGACGAGATGCGCGGGCGCGTGAATGCGGTGAACATGCTGTTCATCGGCTCGTCCAACGAACTGGGCGAGTTCCGCGCCGGCACCAGCGCCGCCTGGCTGGGCGTGGTGCCTGCTGCCGTGCTGGGCGGCATCTGCACGCTGGGCGTGGTGGGCGCGTGGACGCTGGGCTTCAAGCAACTGCGCAAGGTGGACAAGTTCGAGGAAGCGGCCAAGACCCGCTGAGCCTGCGCGCATGCCGCGCACACACAAGTGCTCACAACCTGCAGGGCATTTGTTTCGCCCGCGTAAAACCCGGCGCAGGCCCTTGCCTTGGCCCGGCGGCAGGCGCAGCATGGTGTTCTGACCCCGGCTTCGATGGGGTCGACGGAAGACCGCAGCATGCCCCTCCACGGCGTTTTCTCCAGCCCACCGATCAACCGCCGCCAGTGGCTGGCGCTGGCCGCCCTGGGCGCCTCGGCCAACACCGTACCGGCATGGGCGGCTGGAGCCTCCCTGGCACCTTCGGACACCCCTGACGAGGCCCTGCGCGCACGCCTGGCGGACCGCATCACCTGGGGCTGCACGGCCCAGGGCGCACAGGCGCTGGCCACCCTGGGCCGGGATGCATGGCTGGCCGCCCAGTGGCACGGCTCCGCCAGCGCGCCGCTGCCGGCCGCAGCCCAGGCGCAGATCGATGCCATGGCCATCACCAAGACCCCGTTCGAGGCCCTGGCCCTGCAGATGGACGCGCGCCAGCGCGAGGCCCGCACCCTGCCCACCGAGGACGAGCGCAAGGCCGCGCTGGAGGCCTGGCAGAAGGACATGCGCCAGCTGCAGCGCGAGGCCAGCCAGCGCTTCGTGCTGCGCGCGCTGTACTCGCCCGCCCAGTTGCGCGAGAAGATGACCTGGTTCTGGATGAACCACTTCAGCGTGTTCGCCGGCAAGGCCGACCTGCGTGCCAGCGTGGGCGACTACGAGGAACGCGCCATACGCCCACACGCGCTGGGCCGCTTCCGCGACCTGCTGGGCGCCGCCACGCGCCACCCCGCCATGCTGCGTTATCTGGACAACGCGCAGAACGCGGTCGGCCGCATCAACGAGAACCATGCGCGCGAGCTGATGGAGCTGCACACCCTGGGCGTGGACGGCGGCTACGGCCAGCAGGACGTGCAGGAACTGGCGCGCGTGCTCACGGGTGTCGGTGTCAGCCTGCGCCCGCTGGACAGCGAGCCCCCGCGCATGAAGCCCGCGCTGCGTGCCCACTACGTGCGCAAGGGCCTGTTCGAGTTCAACCCCCAACGCCATGACTGGGAGGCGAAGACCCTGCTCGGCCAACCCATCCGCTCCCAGGGCCTGGCCGAACTGGACGAGGCCCTGGACCGCCTGGCCCGCCACAGCGCCACGGCCCGCTTCGTCACCCGCAAGATGGCCGTCTACCTGGTGGGTGATGCGCCCCCGCCCGCGCTGCTCGACACCCTGGCGCGCACCTTCGAACGCACCGATGGCGACATCGCCAGCGTGCTGGAAGCGCTGTTCCAGTCCAGCGACTTCCAGGCCTCGCTGGGCCAGCGCTTTCGCGACCCGGTGCAGTACCTGCTGGCCGGTGCGCGCCTGGTGCATGGCGAGCAGCCGGTGCTGGCCAGTACCGATCCCCTGCTCAACTGGCTGCAGCGCCTGGCCGAGCCGCTGTATGGCCGCGCCACGCCGGACGGCTATCCGCTGGATACCGCGACTTGGTCGGGCTCGGGCCAGATGAGCACGCGCTTCGAGGCGGCGCGTGTGCTGGGTGCCGGTGCCCTGGCACCACCCGATGCGCAGGGCAAGCGCCCGCCGCTACCGGCGCTCTCGCAAACGCCTTACCTGCAGCAGATCGACGCCACGCTGGCACCCGCCACGCGAGCCGCGCTGGTGCAGGCTACGTCGCCACGCGAATGGAACCTGTTGTTCCTCTCGTCACCCGAATTCATGCACGGCTGAAAGGACTCCCCATGTTGCGACGCCACTGCCTGCAAGCCCTGGGTACCGGCGCGCTGGGCCTGGCCACCGCCCAGGTGGCCGCCGCCCCGCGCGCGGGCGATGCGCGCCTGCTGCTCGTCTTTTTGCGGGGCGGGTACGACTGCGCCAGCCTGCTCGTGCCCACCAGCAGCAGCTTCTACTACGAGAGCCGGCCCAATATCGCGATTGCCCGCCCCGGGCAGGAGGGTGGTGCGCTGGAGCTCACCAGCGACTGGGGCCTGCACCCGGTGCTGGCGCCGTCACTGCTGCCGCTGTACCAACGGCGCGAGCTGGCCTTCGTGCCCTTCGCGGGCACGGACGACCTCTCGCGCAGCCATTTCGACACGCAGGACAGCATCGAGCTGGGCCAGCCCCTCTCCGGGCGGCGCGACTACGGCTCGGGCTTTTTGAACCGGCTGGCGGCCGAGCTCGGTGCCAAGCGCACCACGGCCGCCCCCATGGCCTTCACCAGCACCCTGCCCCTGGTGCTGCGCGGCACCGTGGACGTGCCCAACACGGCGCTGGCCGCTGCGGCAGGCAAAGCTGGCGTGGACGAGCGCCAGGCCGGGCTCATCGGCATGATGTACCGCAGCACCGCGCTGGCCGGCCCCGTGGCCGAGGGCTTTGCCACCCAGGGCGAAGTGGCGCGCAGCATGCAGGGCGAGATGGACGCGGCCAGCCGCAACGCGCTGAGCACCAAGGGCTTCGAAGGCACGGCACGGCGCATGGCACGGCTGATGCAGACGCGTTACCACCTGGGTTTTGTCGATGTGGGTGGTTGGGACACCCATGTGGGCCAGGGCAACGCCACGGGCGCTTTGGCCAACCGTTTCGAGGAACTGGGCCGGGGCCTGGCCGGCTTTGCCGACGAGATGGGGCCCGTGGCCTGGAAGAGCACCGTGGTGGTGGTGGTCAGCGAGTTCGGCCGCACCTTCCGCGAAAACGGCAACCGCGGCACCGACCACGGCCACGGCACCGTCTTCTGGGTGCTGGGCGGCAGCGTGGCGGGCGGGCGCATTGCGGGCGAGCAGCAGGCGCTGAGCGCCACCACGCTGTTCCAGAACCGCGACCACCCCGTGCTCAACGACTACCGCGCCGTGCTCGGCGGCCTGTTCGGCCGCTTGTACGGGTTGAATGCCACGGCCCTGGCCCGGGTGTTCCCGGGCGCACGCGCCAGCGATCTGCGGCTCGTGTGAGCCGCGAGCGCATCACGCGTTGAGGACCCCGCTCATCAGCTCGGGCAGGCGCTCGATCTTCATCTTGAAGCCGCAGGCCTGCGCATGGCCGCCCCCGCCCATGCTTTCGGCCAGGGCGATGCAGTCGAAATTGCGCTGCGAACGCAGCCCCGCTTTCACGCCCTTGGCACCGGCGCTCCACATCAGCGCGAAGGTGCCGGTTTGGGCCGAAAGGATGTCGCCCACCAGGCTGTGGAACATGCCGGGCGCATTCACCATCAGCCCCTCGATGCCGTTGAACACCAGGGGCTGGGCGCCCTCGGCGATGTCGGCGCAGAGCTTTTTGTATTTTTCGTCCATGGCCGAGCCGCGCGCCATGAAGCGCTCGAGTTGCTCGGGCGTGAAGCGGGCAATCTCCTGCCAACGCTCGAAGGTCTGCGTCTCCATGTCCAGCGCGGACAGGAAGGCCGCGCTCTCGGGGAACTCCCATTTCCAGATGTCGCGGTCTTCCACATACTGCAGCAGCGCGGGCACGGGCTGGTGCGGATGGAAGAACTCCCAGGCCAGGCGCGCGCCCGACTTGTCCATGTCGAAGTGCACGACGCCGCAGCGGCAGGCAAAACCGGTGAGCTTTTCGGCCGCGCTCTTGTGGTGGTCGAGCATCACCAGGCGTGCCGCACGCTCGTCGATGGCCGAGAGGATCTCGGCCGAGAACGAAAAGTCCAGGATGTAGACCGAACGGCCATCGAGCGCGGGCAGGTCGTCCACCGACTGCACGTCGCCGTGGTCCAGGCCCACGTATTCGGCCTTGTCGCCGTAGTACAGCCAGGCCGCCAGCGCGGCGCCAAAACCGTCCGGGCAGCTGCGGCCGTGGTACAGAACCAGGGGCGCGGGATCGTTCAGGTCGGGGGCAACCAGCAGTTGCAGGGGAAGAATCGATTTTTTCATCATTGCCGCCGATTGTCGCGCGCCTGCGTGACGGCGGGAACCAATACATTGCAGACGGGCTCGATAGGGTATGGTGTTTCGCATTCCATCCCCCTCTCTCTCCACCTTCTTTGGCCGGCCCATGTTCCAGACCCTCAAAGAACTGTTCGACAGTTTCACCGCCCCTTTTTCGCCTGAGGCCACCCCTTCAGAGCGCGCCCATTCCGTGCAGTTGGCGGCCGCCGTGCTGCTGGTGGAGGTGGTGCGCGCCGATGCCGCCATGGACGCCGCGGAACGCGATGCCATGGTCCGCGCCCTGCGCGAGCGCTTCACCCTCACCGACGATGAAATCGACCGCCTGGTGGAACTGGCCGTGGACACGGCCAAGACCGCCTACGACTACCAGCGCTTCACCGGCAACCTCAACGACCACTTCACCCAGCCGCAGAAGATCGAACTGGTCGAGGCGATGTGGCAGGTGGCCTATGCCGATGCCCGCCTGGACGAGAACGAGATGCACGCCATCGGCAAGGTGGCCGGCCTGCTGCACGTGACGCACGGCGAGTACATCGCCGCGAAGATGCGTGCCAAGGAAGCGGCTGGCGTATGAGAGGCTGAGCCGCTATACCGGCAACCAGCGCCACCAGAAGGGCGTTTTCACCTCGCGCGCTCCACGCTCTTGCAACAGCTGCACAAACTCCGAGCGCCCATGGCGCCTGGCGGCCTGCAATGGTGTCATGTCGTCGAATTCCGAGCGCAGCTGCGGGTCTGCGCCATTGTCCAGCAGGTAGTGCGCGATGGCATCGTGCCCGTGGATGAGTGCGGCCACCAACGGCGTGCACAGGATCTCGGGGTGCTGGTAGTTGGGGTTCACGCCTGCGCTGATGTGGTGGCGCACCAGCGCCAGATCGCCGGCCACGGCGGCGGCATACATGTCTTTCCAATCGCCTGCGGACATGGGTGGGTTCTCCCTGCTTGAAAAATCAGCGTGGCTTGCCGTACCTGGCTGCGTACTCGGCAGCCAGCTTGCGCGCAGCCACCTGCCCCCTGGCATCGAGGATGCTCAGCAGCTGCGCCCGGTTCTTGATGGCGTGGGGCTCGCCTGCGCTGGCCGGCATGTCGATCCAGGCAAAGGCCTGCACATAGTCCTGCGGCACGCCATGGCCCTGGGCGAACAGCAGGCCGTATTCGTTCTGCGCGGCCAGTGAGCCGGCCTCGGCCGCCTTGCGGTACCACTGCGCGGCCTTCTCGTGGCTCTGGGGCACACCGGTGCCCTTGCGGTAGGACTGGCCCAGGTTGAACTGCGCCTGCACGTCGCCCTTCTCGGCGGCCAGCGTGGCGTAGTGGAGCGCCCGCTGCAGGTCCAGGGGCACACCATCGCCCTTGGAGTACATCAGGCCCAGGTTGGCCATGGAGGGCGTGTAGCCCGCCTGCGCCGCCTCGGTGAACAGCGCGACCGCCTTCTTCAGGTCCTTGCCCACGCCCTGGCCGGTGTAGTAGAGGCTGGCCAGCATGTGCTTGCCAGCGGCATCGCCTGCGTTCGCCGCGGCGCTGAATTCCTTGAACGCGGTGGCGTAGTCGCCCATGCCGTAGGCGGCGATGCCATCGTTCACGGCAGCGAGGGCGGAAGAGGACATGGCGGCGGCAACTCCCAAGGTCAGGGCGGCAGCAAAGGCACGCGGGGTCATCATCGGCATGGGCTCCTTCGGCTATTGGCGCGCATTCTGGCACAGCCTGCCGAGCCATCTGGCACGCCAAAGACTATGCGGCGGCCTCCACAGCCGCCATCGCGTGGGCATGCTCGGCCGGGCCCAGCACCTGCACGGTGGCAACCGGCACGCCCGCACCATCGAAGAACGGCGTGCGCCGGTAGCTGCCGGTCAGGCGCGATGCCGCGATGCGCGGCATGAAGCCCAGCAAGGCCTTGGCCTGCTTCCACCCACCCAGTTGGGGCGGCGTGCCGCCCTTGGCACCGGCCGTCTCCAGATGCATCTGCACAGGCCCGAAGGCGGGCGGTGCCAGGGTTTCGCCCCCCTGGCGCAGGCAGCTGTGCACCAGGCCCACATAGGGCATGCGCCAGTCGCGCCCGGTATTGGCCAGCGGCGTGTGGCAGCAGCGCGCGTACCAGCGCAGCAGGCCCTTGCCGGTCAGCGACACGCAGGCCAGCTGGTCCGTGCCGCCCGAGAACGACACATGGCGCGCATGCGTGCCCACGACCTCGGTGCCCGCCAGCGCATCGAGCACAGTATCCGCCTGGCCCAGGTGGTGGGCATAGGCCTGGCAGTCGCGGCAGTAGCACACGGCATGCAGGGCCGAGCGCGTGTCGGCCACCTCGCCGGTGACCTGGCCGCACCGGCATTGGAAGCGGTGGGGGTGCTGGTGGTTCATCATGTCTCCGTCTGTTCGATGGACCGGAAGCTTATCGCCCCTGCTGCCAGAATCTGTCAGCAGCGTTGGCCATCCCGCACCAAAAATCACCCGCCTTGTGCCATCTGGTGGATGGTCTGCGCCAGCCGATCCGGGCATGAGAAATAGGCCGAGTGGCTCGCATCGAGCGAAGCCACGCTGGCGCAGAGCGAGGCGGCCTGCATCTGCCGCTGCAGTGCAATCGTCACGGCCCGGTCCTGCGTGAGCTCGATGTAATGCCGACGCACCTGGCCATAGCGCTCAGGGGTGAGCTTCAGCCGCGTGAGCGCGGGCAGCGCGGGCTCGGGCGTCAGCAGCGCACTCGCCAGGGCCACATCGGCATCGGAGCAATCGGCATACAGCGTCTCCCGGTAGGCCTCGGGTGCCAGGCTGTCGGTGAGCGTGGCACGGTGGATGCGCAGGTGCCTGCGCACCAGCGAATCCCGGTCCTGGCGGAAGAAGTCGGCCACGCGCTCACCGCTCTGGAGCATGTAGGCTGCCAGGTAGGCCAGGCCCACCACCTTGCCCGGCCGCACCATCTCGGCCACGGTGGAGGCGACGATGCCGCCCCGGCTGTGCGCGACGATGAAGACCGGGCCATCGAGCGCATCGACCAGCCGGCACACATGCCGTGCCATGTCGGCCAGCGTGGTGCGTCCGCGCGCCAGCCGCCAGTGGCGGCCGTGCGCAGGCAGGTCGGGCACGTGCACGACGTGCCCTGCCGCTTGCAGGTGCGGCACGACCTTGTGCCAGCACCAGGCGCCGTGCCAGCTGCCGTGAAGGAGGACAATGTTCATGGTGTTCAAGGGCTTTTGCAAGCCGGAAGTGGTGAAATCAGCCCGCACGATAGGGGCCCTTACCGTTCGCGGCTCGCCATTTGCGGACCTGCGAATGCCCCGCACCCTGCCCCATAGCGCCATCTCCTAGCCCATCCCCTCACCATGACCCCGCTCCACATCCTCTGGCGCGACGAGCACCTCGTCGCCGTCTACAAGCCAGCGGGCTGGCTGGTACACCGCACGGGGCTCGACGCGGGCGAGACGCGCTTCGTGATGCAGACCCTGCGCGACCAGTTGTGCCAGCATGTGTACCCCGTACACCGGCTCGACAAGGGCACCTGCGGCGTGCTGGTGATGGCGCTGCACAGCGATGCAGCACGCGCCCTGTCGCAGGCCTTCGAGCACCAGGCCATGCACAAGCGCTACCTGGCCATGGTGCGCGGCTTTGCACCGGCGGCGGTGGAGGTGGACCACGCCCTCAAGCCCGACGACGCGCCCGCCGACGCGCCGGTGCAGGAGGCGCACACGCGCTTTCGCACCCTGGCGCAGCTGACCCTGCCCGAGGCCAGTGACCCGCGCTTTGCCAGCACCCGCGCTTCGCTGGTCGAGGCCGTGCCCACCACCGGCCGGCGCCACCAGATCCGCCGGCACCTCAAGCACCTGGCCCACCCCATCATCGGCGACGCCACGCACGGCAAGGGGCCGCTGAACCGCTGGTGGGCCGAGCACCTGGGCCTGCAGCGGCTGTGGCTGCATGCCTGGCAACTGCAGGTGCCGCACCCGGTGACGGGCGAGACGCTCGTGTTCGACAGCGGCTTGCGGCTGGGCACCGGCGCGGTCCAGGAGGCCGACCCCACCGCCGACTGGCAGCGCCTGCTGGCCCAGAGGCCCTGGTCCATGGCCCCGTAACCCGGGCGACATGCGCCGCGCGGCTGGCCCCGAATAATGGGTTTTCCCCAGAACAACGGAGACCGCACGTATGACCCCCCCGACCACCGGCCACAACCGCGTCCTCGCCCACACGGGCGCACGCTACCCCATCATCCAGGCGCCCATGGGCTGGATCGCGCGCACGCAGTTGGCCTCTGCCGTATCACGCGCCGGCGGGCTGGGCATCATCGAGACCTCGTCGGGCGAGACCGCCAACTGCCAGGCCGAGATCACCAAGATGCGCGCGCTCGGCCTGCCCTTCGGCGTGAACCTGCCCATCCGATTTTTGAAGGACGACGCCATGCTGCGCTTTGTCTGCGCATCGGGCGTGAAGTTCGTGACCACCTCGGCCGGCAGCCCGGCCAAGTTCATCGCGCCGCTCAAGGACGCCGGCATCACCGTCTACCACGCCGTGCCCACGCTGGAGGCTGCGCTCAAGTGTGTGGATGCGGGCATCGACGGCCTGGTGGTCGAGGGCGGCGAAGGCGGTGGCTTCAAGAACCCCGAGGAGGTGTCGACCCTGGTGCTGCTGCAGGCCATCCGCGCACGGGTCGATGTGCCGCTGGTCGCCGCCGGCGGCATCTGCGACGGGCGCGGCATGGCCGCAGCCTTTGCCCTCGGTGCCGAGGCGGTGCAGATGGGCACGCGCTTCGTGAGCTGCGCCGAAAGCCCGGTGCATGCCAACTACAAGAACGCCATCGTCGGCGCCAGCACCACCGGCACCTGGATGCTCAACACCCGCGCCAGCCCCTGCATCCGCGCGCTCAAGTCCGAGCGCACCGCGGCGATCCACGCAGCCGGGCTGATGCCGGCCGACAGCTTCGAAGGCATACAGCGCGTGTACTTCGATGGCGACATGGAGGCGGCGCCGGCGCTGGCGGGGCAGACGGCGGGGTTGATCGATGGGGTGAAGACGGCGCAGGAGATCATTGACGACACGGTGGCGGAGTTCTTTGCCATCACCGCGCGGCTGGGTGCGTTGGGCGCGGCGCGTTCCTTCGGTTGAGGCACGGGCCCACAATGGCCCGGTGAGCCGCCCTTCCACGGGATCGATCATTGACAGGACCATTGCCATGCAGCCCACCCACTGCCGAGAACTCACCACAGGCCGATACCGCCCGTACCCCGGAGCCGGCCGGTTGTTGCTGCTGCTGCTGATGGCGGCCGCGCTGCTCACGGGCTGCGGTACTGTGCCCGCCGTCCACCCCGGCCCGGCAGCCCATGCCGAGCGGGCGCACCTGCCGCTGCTGCGCGGCTGGTTCGACGGCAAGGAGGTGCTGTACGTGACCACTGATGCCTCCGACGCCGAGGTGGCGCGTGAGCACCTGGCCAACCACGTGCCCCAGCTCGCCCATGCGCTGGCCGACATGCCCAGCGCTGGGGGCGGCAGCCGGCGCCCTGGCGCCACGTCGCGCGTGTACGGCAGCACCAACTTCCGCCAGCCCAGCGTGTTCGCGTCGGCACCCGAACCCGTGGGCCATGCCAACCGCAGCGCGGCTTATAGCCCGCTGTGGCAGCTGGTCAAGGTCACGTGGCGCGAGCCTTTGCAGGCGCGCGTGCTGCGGTCGGAGGAGGAGGTACTGGATGCTGCCGACAAGGGTTTTGTGGTGCTGGAGGTGACGCGGGTGGTGCTCAACTGTCCTATTGTTCATCGTGGGGAGTTGGGGGTGTTGCCGGGGGTGACGGTGGATGGGCGCACGCCGTGAGCGGATTGCGCTGCTGGGGGTATGCGCAGCGGTGCATCTGCTGTCCTTTTTTGGCGGCGTGCTCTGGTTGAAGGCGGAGGCCGGGTCTCGGCCCGGCGGCCGAGGTACTTGTTCTTTGCTTCGCCAAAGAAAAGTACCCCAAAGAAAGGCGACCCCGCTGCCCGTGTCCCCCTCGCCCGGTGGGCGAGGGGGCAGCCTGCGATGCTCGGGCCTGGGGTGCACCGCGGAACTCGCTGCGTTTGGCCTGCGGCCAAACTCCGCTCGGACAACCGCGGTGAGTCAGACAACGAGGCGCGTGTCCTTCGGCACGCGCTCACCCCAGGCCCTGCGCTTCTCGGCACGGTCAGAAGGGGGTGGGAGCGGGCTCCACTCGGGCCATTGCTTCGCTCGGCCCGGGGTGCCTTCGCTGCGCTTGGCCTGGACAGGGCGGCTGCGCCCGCACCGTCGGCAGCGCACAGCGCGAACCGACCCCAGGCGCAGCTGCGAAGCAGCAGCCGTGTTTGTCCCCGCTCCCCACCCCTGCTGGCTGCGCCGAGAAGCGCAGGAGCTGGGGTGGGCGTGTGTGCCGAAGGACACACACGCTTCGTTATCTGGCTCGCCGATGCTGTCTGAGCGGAGTTCACCCGCAGGGGGAACGCAGCGAGTTCATCGGCACCACCCCAGTTCCGAGCATCGCAGGTTGCCCCCATCGCCCGGCAGGGCGATGGGGGACGCAGACTGGGGGCCGCCTTCTCTTTGGTGACTTTCTCTTGGCGGCCAAGAGAAAGTTACTGCGCCGCCGGGCGCACATCCCGGCTCCCGCCCTCAACCAAGGCACGCAGCAACCATGAACGCACAACTATGAACGCACACCTCAGCGTCGGCCGCGTCCTACCCAAAAACTCGCATTCCGCTGCTAGCGCCCCAAGCAACAAGCAAGCACATTGTCGCCAGTGCCCGCCGTGGGCACGGCACCCGGAGATGCCATGCGCGCCCCCATAACCACAACACACCACCACAACCCCCACCAACCAGGCCGCCGCCATGGCTGACGCATCCCAAGCCTGGTGGCAACAAATCGCCAACACCATCGCCTCCGAATTCTCCGACGTCCCCGACGCCGGCGAAGCCACCCGAATCGTCGTGCGCCTCACAGTGGCCGGTGTGCTGGGCGGCCTGCTCGGCTGGGAGCGCGAGCACGCGGGCAAGGCTGCCGGCATACGCACCCACATGCTGGTGGCGATGGGCGCGGCCCTGTTCGTGCTCGTGGCGCAGCAGGTCGGCATCGGCCCGGCGGACAACAGCCGCGTGATCCAGGGCATCGTCGCGGGCGTCGGTTTTCTTGGCGCCGGCACCATCCTCAAGGGCGATGGCGATGGGGAATCCCAGGTGCGGGGCCTGACGACGGCCGCCGGCATCTGGCTCACGGCCGCCATCGGCGTGGCCGCGGGCCTGGGGCGCGAGGTCACGGCGGTGCTGAGCACCGTGCTGGCCCTGGCCGTGCTCTGGGCCATCCCGATGCTGCACGACGCGACGCAGAGCCGTTCGCAGCGCGGTGGCAAAGAAAATGAAAAGGAAACCACGAAGGCCGATTGATCAGCCGGCAGGGCACGCGTCTCGCGGCATGGGAATGCTGGCAGCGCGCTGGCAGCAGGCCTGGGCTACACTTTTTGCAAAGCCCCGCACTGCGCTGGGGACCGGTCCCATAGCCCACGATTGTTTGCCGCCATGACGCACTACCCCACCCCGGCTGCCCTTGCCGCCATTGCACCACCAGGAGCCGCCGGTGGCTGAGCCCAGCGCCCAGGCCACCCCGTCCAGCCAGCCCTCCACCACCGCGCCCCTCTCGGCCAACCTGCGCGGCATCATCGCCATGTGCCTGGCGGTGGGCTGCTTTTCGGTGATGGACGCGCTGCTCAAGACCCTGTCGGGCAGCTACCCGGCCATGCAGGTCGCGTCCATGCGCGGCCTGGCGGCATTGCCACTGGTGACGCTGTACGTGCTGTGGCGCGGCGAGGTGCGCGGCCTGCTCAAGGTGCGCTGGCCGCTGCACCTGCTGCGCGGCGCAATCAACATCACCATGCTGGCGCTGTTCGCCTTTGCGCTGCGCGAGCTGGGCCTGGCCGAGGCCTACACGCTATTCTTCATCGCCCCGCTGCTCATCACGGCCCTGTCCACCGTGGTGCTGGGCGAGAAGGTGCGCGGCGCGCACTGGGTGGCCATCGTGCTTGGCCTGGTGGGCGTGGTGGTGGCCCTGCGCCCGAGCCAGGAGGCCATGCTCTCCGTGGGCGCGCTGGCCGTGCTGGGCGCGGCCACGGGCTACGCCATATCGGCCATCGCCGGGCGCCTGCTCACGCGCACCGATTCGAGCGCCAGCCTGGTGTTCTGGACCACGGCCATGCTGGCCCTGGGCGCCACGGCCCTGGCCCTGCCGCAGTGGAAGGCAGTGGATGCATCGCACTGGCCACTGGTGGCCGCCATGGGGGTGTCGGGCTTTCTGGGCCAACTGGCGATTACCGAGGCCTTCCGCCACGGCCAGGCGTCCGTCGTCGCGCCGTTCGAGTACACCGCCCTGGCCTGGGGCATGGGCCTGGACTGGGTGCTGTGGCAGGCCGTGCCCGGCGCTTACACCCTGCTCGGTGGGGCCATCATCATCGGCAGCGGGCTGTACCTGGTGCGCACCGAGCGCAATACGCAGCAGGCAGTCCTGCCGCCTTGAGCCCCTGGCCCGCGCCCGCACGGCGCGTGGTCCGACAGTGCGCGGGCGCGCGCAGCGCTGTAATGGGCAAATGCCAACAGCGGCCCTGCCGCACGAGGATTTGCCATGACACAACCAGCACACACCCAGCACGCCACCATCCACGGCCATGTGACCTACACGCCCGGCGACGGTGCGCCCATCGCCATCCCCGAAGGCCCGGTGGAGCTGATCACCTCACCCGACAGCACCACGCTGAGCTGGTCGGTCGAGGACGACATCGCAGGCTCGGCCGCGATACCAAAGGACCAGTACAACCAGTACGTCCGCGACGGCAAGATCCGCCTGACGAAGCACTGACCAGACCCGCCCCCGCTCCAGACCAGACAGCGAGGTGTGGAGCGGGCTTCGATTGTCCTGCCTGCCGGACAGTGTGTCCCGGCCATGCCGGCTTGTGCGCCTTGTGATGGACCCTATATTCGATCCATCGCACCGGGAACCCCGTTTCTCCCCGGGCCAAGGAGCTGCATGACCACCACCCCCACCTTTCCCACCTTCTTCGTCTCGCACGGCGGTGGCCCCTGGCCGTGGGTCGATGGCATGAAGCAGCTATTCGCCAAGACGGCGCGCGAATTCGCCCAAATGCCGCGCCTGCTGCCCGACAAGCCCAAGGCCGTGCTGGTCATCACCGGCCACTGGGAGGCGCAGGAGTTCACCGTCTCCACCGCCGAGCACCCGCCCATGGAGTACGACTACTCCGGCTTTCCCGAGCACACCTACCGCATCCAGTACAAGGCACCCGGATCGAAGGCGCTTGCAGGGCGCGTCGGCGAACTGCTGGGTGCCGCCGGCATCGGCTGGAAGGAAGACGCCCACCGCGGCTTCGACCACGGCACCTTCGTCCCCCTGAGCCTGATGTACCCCGAGGCCGATGTGCCGGTGGTCATGCTGTCGATGAAATCCTCCTACGACCCGGCGGAGCACATCCGCCTGGGCCAGGCCATCGCACCGCTGCGCGACGAAGGCGTGCTCATCCTGGGCAGCGGCCTCACGTACCACAACATGCGCGGCTTCGGCCGGCCGCAATCCACGCCGGTGGCCGAGGCCTTCGAGGCCTTCCTGAACACCGCCATCACCGCACCCAGCGCGCAGCAGCGCAATGACATGCTGGTGCATTGGCAAGAGGCCCCCGGCGCACGCCTGGCGCATCCGCAGGAGGACCACCTGATCCCGCTGATGGTGGTGGCAGGTGCCGCCGGTGCCGACGTGGGGCACCGGGTTTTCGTCGACCATGCCATGGAGGTGGCCATGGCCTCCTACCAGTTCGGCTGACCGGCCCGCAGGCCAGCACCTATGATGGTGCCCCCCTATCCGCAGATCCATTGCCCATGCCACGCGAAGAAGACATCCTCCGGTTCTGGTTCCAGGAACTCACGCCCCAGCAGCAATTCGTGAAGGACGAGGGGCTCGACCAGACCATTGCCACCCGCTTCGGCGCCATGCTGCAGGCCGCACGCCAATGCGAGCTGTCGCCCTGGCGCGCCACGCCCGAGGGGCGGCTGGCCGAGATCATCGTGCTCGACCAGTTCTCGCGCAACATCCACCGCGACACCGCACTGGCGTTTGCGCAGGATGCGCAGGCGCTGACCCTGGCGCAGGAGCTGGTGGCCAGCGGCCAGCACAAGGCCCTGCCCGTGGCGCAGCGCGCGTTTGCCTACATGCCCTACATGCACAGCGAGTCACTGGCCATCCACACCCAGGCCATGGAGCTGTTCGACCAGCCGGGGCTGGAAAACAACCTGGCCTTCGAGGTCAAGCACCGCGAGATCATCGCGCGCTTTGGCCGCTACCCGCATCGCAATGCGGTGCTGGGGCGCACCTCCACCCCCGAAGAGGTGGAATTCCTCCAGCAACCCGGCTCTTCGTTCTGAAAGGGCCTGGCGGTCAGAGCTGCACGGCGGCGCTGCCCACGCCGTCGAATTC
Organism: Acidovorax sp. AC410; assembly: GCF_979253235.1. Taxonomy (NCBI): domain Bacteria; kingdom Pseudomonadati; phylum Pseudomonadota; class Betaproteobacteria; order Burkholderiales; family Comamonadaceae; genus Acidovorax; species Acidovorax sp. AC410. The sequence continues at coordinate 3,964,686 of NZ_CEEDCG010000001.1, read as the reverse complement.
GACGTCCACCTTGTCGCCCCGCTGCGCGGGCAGCATGCCCACCCACGAGCCAGTCGTCACCACCGTACCCGCAGCCACCGTGGCGCCATGGCGCGTGGCGTGCTGCAACCAGGTGGGCAGCAGCCACACCGGATCGGCCAGCGGATGCGAGCCCGTGCGCAGCACCGGCTCGCGCGTGCCGATGCGGGCCACGCAGCGCTGGGCCGCCCAGTCGCGCGCCACATAGGGCAACCACTCGCCCAGCACCAGCGCGCCGTGCGACTGCAGGTCGGCCAGGCGCAGCAGGGCCGGTGCGGCGCCAGCCTCGGCCCAGCGCGAATCCACGATCTCGATCGACACCGCCATGGCGTCGACGAACATGCCCGCCGTCTCGGGCGTCAGCGCCGCCGCCTGCGCGGGCGAGACGGCCTGGCCCAGGCGCAGTGCGATCTCGGCCTCGATGCCGATGGTGTGGAACTGCATGTCGGCATACTGCGCCGGGCTGCTGCGCACGCCCGCTGGCGGCAGCGGTGCATGCGTGAGCACGGCCTGGCGGTTGGGCCCGCCCGACTTCCAGTGCAGCGCCGGCCCCGGCGGGAACCAGCCCATGGCCTGCGCCAGCGCATCCTGCGCGGCATAGGCTGCAGCGGCATCGGCCAGGGCCCAGGGTTGGGCGCTGGTGGTCTGCCCGCCCTGCCATGCTGCGGCAAGCGCTTTGGCTACTGCGTTCGTCGGGTCGTTTTCGGCCATTGTTTTCAGCTTTCTACCTTGACGTTGCCATCCTTCACCACCTTCGCCCACTTGGCGATCTCGGTGTTGATGAAGTTCTTGAACTTGTCGCGCGATCCACCGCCGTCCTCGGCACCGTAGGTGTCCAGGCGCTCCTGCACGTCGGGCATGGCCAGCACCGTGTTCACATCGCGGTTGATCTTGTCGGCGATGCCCGATGGTAGCTTGCCCGGCCCTGCTAGCCCGTACCAGGTGGTGGCCTCGAAGCCTTCGAAACCCTGCTCCTGCATGGTGGGCACGCCGGGGTGGCCCTTGGCGCGCTTGGTGCGTGTCTGCGCCACGGCGGCCACCTTGCCGCTCTTCACATGGGGCGTGGCGGCGGTCATCGTCTCGAAGCAGTACTGGATCTGGTTGCCCATGAGGTCGGCCAGCGCGGGCGCGCTGCCCTTGTAGGGCACGTGCAGTGCATCCACACCCGCCTGCAGCTTGAACATCTCCAGCGCCAGGTGCTGGGCCGAGCCGGGGCCGGCCGAGCCAAAGCTCACCTTGCCGGGGTCGGCCTTGCACAGGGCCACGATCTCCTTCATGGTCAGCGCCTTTTGCGCCGGCCCCGCGATCAGCAGGTTGGGCGTGACGCCCACCATCACGATGGGCACGAAGTCGCGCTGCACGTCGTAGCGCAGCTTGGGCTGCAGGCTGGGCGCCAGCGCATGGCTGTTGATGTGCGCCATCAGCAGCGTGCTGCCGTCGCTGGGCTGCTGCGACACGTACTCGGCCGCCAGCACGCCCGAGACACCGGCCTTGTTCTCCACGATGACCGACTGCTTCCACATGGTGGACAACTTGGTCGCCACCACGCGCGCCAGCGCATCGGTGCCGCCGCCGGGCGGAAAGCCCACGATGATGCGCACCGGGCCGCTCGGCCACTCCTGCGCGAACAGGCGCGGCGCGCCCAGGGTGGCCACCGCCGCGCCTGCGGTCTGGATCAGGGAACGTCTTTTCATCATCGCTTGTCTCCTTCGTTGGCCCTTTTTTGTGCAGGCCGGGTTGAATGAACTCAGCACCGCCCCGGCAGCTCGGCCGGTGCATGGAACACGGGTCTATCGATCAATCGAGGAATCCACCGCTGGGCCGCCAAAGGCCGCAAGCGGGTCAACACATGCCAGCGGCCAACGCCTCCCGCAGGCGCCGGCCGTCAATCCATCCGCAGGAAGAAAACAAGGGGCCGGGCTCAGGCCGCCTTCTTCAACGCAGCGGGCGCCGCATGGCTGGCGAAGTAATCCATGCTGGCCTGCACCCCACTGCCGGCCAGGGCGATGCCCGAGAGCTTCATGCCCATCTCCACGCCAGCCACCATGGCCACCAGCGTGAGGTCGTTGCTGTCGCCCAGGTGGCCCATGCGGAACATGCGGCCTTTGAGCTTGCCCAGGCCGGTGCCCAGCGAGAGGTCGAAGCGCTGGTGGATCAGGCGGCGCAGGGCATCGGCGTCCACGCCCTCGGGCGTGATGACGCCCGTGAGCACGGGCGAGTACACCGCCGGGTCGGCGCACTGGATGGGCAGGCCCCAGGCGTTGACGGCGGCGCGCACGCCCGCGCCCCAGCGCTGGTGGCGCGCGAAGACGTTGTCGAGCCCTTCCGCCAGCAGCATGTCCAGCGCTTCGGACAGGCCGTACAGCAGGTTGGTGTTGGGCGTGTAGGGCCAGTAGCCGTCCTTGTTCATCTCCACGATCTCGTCCCAGGCCCAGAAGGCGCGCGGCAGCGTGGCGGTCTTGGAGGCTTCGAGGGCACGCGGCGACAGGGCGTTGAAGCTGATGCCAGGCGGCAGCATCAGGCCCTTTTGCGATCCGCTGATGGTCACGTCCACGCCCCATTCGTCGTGGCGGAAGTCGGCGCTGGCCAGGCCCGAGATGCTGTCCACCATCAACAGGGCCGGGTGGCCCGCCGCGTCGATGGCCTTGCGCACCGAGGCGATGTCCGATGTGACGCCGGTGGAGGTCTCGTTGTGTACCACGCACACGGCCTTGATCTTGCGCTCGGTGTCCTTGCGCAGGCGGGCCTCGATCAGGTCGGCCTGCACGCCGCGGCGCCAGCCGCCGGCCAGGGGCAGGTGCTCGTCCTTGCCCTCCCAGGTGAGGAACTCAGTGGAGATACCCAGGCGCGTGGCCATCTTCTGCCACAGCGAGGCGAAGTGCCCGGTCTCGAACATCAGCACATGGTCGCCCGCACTCAGGGTGTTGCACAGCGCCGCCTCCCAGGCTCCGGTGCCCGATGCGGGGTAGATCGCTACCGGGTGGCGGGTCTGGAAGATCTTCTGGATGCCCGAGAGCACCTTGAGGCCCAGGCCCCCGAATTCGGGGCCCCGGTGGTCGATGGTCGGCAGGCTCATCGCCCGCAAAATGCGGTCTGGCACCGGGCTCGGGCCCGGGATCTGCAGGAAATGGCGGCCAGTGGGATGAAAGTCGAGTTGAAGCATGGAGCGTCCTTTCTGCCCTCAGTTTTGCATGCAAAAAACACAATTGCATGCGGGAATACCCTTAAATTACAGGATTGCTTCGCCAATTTTTTGCATGCAAAATTCAATTCAGAAAGCGACACATGGCTGAAATCATCGAAATCTCCCGCCTCGCGCTGCACGACCAGGTCGCCGCGCGGCTGCGCACCATGCTGGTGGAAGGCCAGATCGCGCCCGGCGCCAAGCTCAATGAGCGCGAGCTGAGCGAGCAGTTGCGCGTCTCGCGCACCCCGCTGCGCGAGGCCATCAAGCTGCTGGGTGCCGAGGGCCTGGTGGACCTGCTGCCCAACCGGGGCGCGGTGGCCGTCAAACTCACCGAGGCGGACGTGGTGAACACCTTCGAGGTGCTGGCCACGCTCGAAGGCATGTCGGGCGAGCTGGCAGCGCAGCGCATCAGCGATGCCGAGCTGGCCGAGCTGCGCGCCCTGCACTACGAAATGATGGCCTGCTTCGCGCGGCGCGACCTGTCGGGCTACTACCGCATCAACGCCAGCATCCACACCGCCATCAACGAGGCGGCCAACAACCCGGTGCTCACGGCCACCTACCGCTCCATCAACGCGCGCGTGCAGTCGCTGCGCTTTCGCACCAACCAGAACGAAGCCAAGTGGAAGCTGGCCGTGACCGAGCACGAACAGATGATCGAGGCCCTGGCCGCCCACGACGCCGAGGCCATGCGCCGGGTGCTGGTGGCGCACGTGCTGCGCAAGCGCGACACGGTGCTGGAGCTGCTGCGTGCCGGCGAAATTTACCCCCAGAGACAAGCCTCCACCTAGGAACACGCCCATGCGCATCGAACCCGCCAGCAGCCTGCAGCCAGCCGGTACCACCCTGCCCCCCAACGAAACCTGCGAGGCGCTGGCGCGGCGCCTGGCGGCAGAAACCGAGGGCGAGGTGCTGTTCGATGCCGGATCACGCGGGCGCTATGCGACCGATGCCTCCATCTACCAGATCATGCCGGCCGGCGTGCTGGTGCCGCGCACCGAGCGCGACATCGCGGTCGCCATCGACATCGCGCGCGATCTCAAGGTGCCCGTGCTGGCGCGCGGCGGTGGCACCAGCCAGTGCGGCCAGACCACCGGTGCGGCGCTGGTGATCGACAACACCAAGCATTTCCGCAAGGTGCTGGAACTGGACGTGCAAGCCCGCACGGCCACGGTGGAGCCCGGCATCGTGCTCGACCACCTCAACGCACAGCTCAAGCCCCACGGCCTGTGGTACCCGGTGGACGTCTCCACCAGCGCCCAGGCCACGCTGGGCGGCATGGCGGGCAACAACTCCTGCGGCTCGCGCTCCATCGCCTACGGCAACATGGTCCACAACGTGCTGGGCGCCAGCGCCTGGCTGAGCGACGGCGAGCTGGTCGATTTCGGCCCGCTGGCCACGCTGGGCCCGCGCGCCACGGCCATCGCCCAGCACGTGCGCCAGTTGGCCCTGCAGCACCGCAGCGACATCGCCGAGCACTGGCCCAAGGTGCTGCGCCGCGTGGCGGGCTACAACCTCGACATCTTCGACAACCAGAACGAAAAGCCCTACACCGCCGACGGCAGCGTGAACCTGGCGCACCTGCTGGTGGGGTCCGAGGGCACGCTGGCCTACACGCGCAGCCTCACGCTCAAACTCAGCGAGCTGCCGCGCGCCAAGGTGCTGGGCATCGTCAACTTCCCCACCTTCCACGCGGCCATGGATTCGGCGCAGCACATCGTCAAGCTCGGCCCCACGGCGGTGGAGCTGGTGGACCGCACGATGATCGAGCTGGCGCTGGCCAACCCGGCCTTTCGCCCCACGGTGGAGACGGCCCTCATCGGCAAGCCCGCCGCCATATTGCTGGTGGAGTTCTCGGGCGCCAACAAGGCCGCCCTGCTGCCGCAACTGCGCCAGTTGGTGGAGCTGATGGGTGACCTGGGCCTGCCCGGCAGCGTGGTGGAAATGCCCGACGAGGCCCCGCAGAAGAACCTGTGGGAGGTGCGCAAGGCGGGCCTGAACATCATGATGAGCCTCAAGGGCGACGGCAAGCCCGTGAGCTTCATCGAGGACTGCGCCGTGCCGCTCGAACACCTGGCCGAATACACCGACGGTCTGACCGAAGTGTTCGCCCGCCACGGCAGCCGGGGCACCTGGTACGCCCACGCCTCGGTGGGCACGCTGCATGTGCGCCCCATCCTCGACATGCGAACCGATGGCGCCGCCAAGATGCGCGCCATTGCCGAAGAGGCCAGCGCCCTGGTGCGCAGGTACAAGGGCGCCTTCAGCGGCGAGCACGGCGACGGCCTGTGCCGGGGCGAGTGGATCGAGTGGCAGTTCGGCCCCGCGATCAACGAGGCCTTTCGCGCCATCAAGACCCACCTGGACCCGATAGGCCTGTTCAACCCCGGCAAGATCATCGACCCGCCCAAGATGGACGACGGCGCGCTGTTCCGCTTTGCCCCGCCCACAGCGCCCAGGCCCTACAAGCGCATCCCCCTCACCCCCGTGCTCGACTGGTCGGCCTGGAACGTGCAGGCCGACCCCGTGACCGAGGTGACCACGGCCCCCGGCAGCGGCGGCGACGTGACCGGCGGCTTTGCCAAGGCCGTGGAGATGTGCAACAACAACGGCCACTGCCGCAAGTTCGACGCCGGCACCATGTGCCCCAGCTACCGCGTGACGCGCGACGAGCAGCACCTGACGCGCGGGCGCGCCAACACCCTGCGCCTGGCCGTGTCGGGCCAACTCGGGCCCGACGCCTTCACCAGCGAAGCCATGCACGACACCATGGACCTGTGCGTGGGCTGCAAGGGCTGCAAGCGCGACTGCCCCACGGGCGTGGACATGGCCAAGATGAAGGTCGAGTTCCTGGCCCACTACAAGCGCAAACACGGCCATACGCTCAAGGACCGGCTGGTGGCCCACCTGCCCGGCTACGCGCGCACCGCCAGCCACTTCGCCTGGCTGCTCAACCTGCGCAACACCGTGCCCGGCGCGGCCTGGCTGGGCGAAAAGCTGCTGGGCTTCTCGGCCAAACGCTCACTGCCCGCATGGCGCAGCGACACCTTCTGGCGCAGCCACGATGCCTCCCTGTTTGCCGGCAAGGACGACACCATCGCCGCCGCCCAGGCCGGCCGCAAGACGGCCGTGCTGTTCGTCGACACCTTCAACGGCACCTTCGAAGCCGAGAACGCCCTGGCCGCCGCGCGCGTGCTGCACGCCGCAGGCTACATGCTGCACACGCTGGAAAAGGCCGGCGGCCACCACTGCTGCGGCCGCACGTACCTCGCCACCGGCATGGTCGATGAAGCCAAGGCCAAGGCCGGCGCACTCATCGACGCCCTGCTGCCCCTGGCCCAGGCCGGTGTGCCCATCGTCGGCCTGGAACCCTCGTGCCTGCTCACCCTGCGCGACGAGGCCCTGGTGATGGGCCTGGGCGAGAAGGCCGTGACCGTGTCCCGGCAGGCCCTGCTGTTCGAGGAATTCCTGGCCCGCGAGGCCAAGGCCGGCCGCTTCGCGCCATCCCTAAAGCCCGCAGGCCAACCCATCCTGCTGCACGGCCACTGCCACCAGAAGGCCTTTGGCGCCGTGCCCCCCATCCTGGAAGTGCTGCGCCTGATCCCCGACGCCAAGCCCGAACTCATCGAAAGCTCCTGCTGCGGCATGGCCGGCAGCTTTGGGTATGAAGCCTCGCACTACGAGGTATCCATGCAGATGGCCGAGGCGGCGCTGCTGCCCGCGGTGCGCAAGAACCCCGATGCCATCGTGGTGGCGGATGGGACCAGTTGCCGGCACCAGATTGCGGACGGGGCGCAGCGGGAGGCGGTGCATGTGGCGAGGTTGCTGGACAGTTTGAGGGTGTGACTTGAAAGACTCATGGTCTAGACTTCTTTGGCGCGCCTGCAGGCGTCCATACCATGCCTTTGATCGCCCCCTTCCTGAGCCCTGTTCTTGCAGCAGAACCCTACGAACCAACGCGGGACGTAGTCGCCTGCCAAGTGTCAGTTGACGGGTTGACCGCAGCAGAGATCTTCTCGCACACTGACGGCAGCTTGGGTTTCCGGTTCGCCGCTTGGGTAGCCTGGCGGGACGCGGGTGGCGAAGCGAGAGGGCATGGATGGGAATGCATTTATCCAGAGCACAGCCTCTTTACGGATCGCTTTGAAGTCGCTGCAGATGGAGCAGCCCGGTATGCGGAGTTCTGCGGACTGCGGCTCGAAGGCTGCTGGGTCAAACCCTGATGGCAAGCACAGCAAAGCCGCCTGCAGCAGCCATACACAATCAAACCGATAAAGGAGCCTGTTCGTGCTGGAGTACAAAGATGCCATCGCACTGGTGGAAAAGGCAATTGCATCCATGTCCCCGCTACCTGACGGCGATACGTTGATCCTGCTTCACGAGCACACAATCGAACGCCCCTTCGGGTGGGTGTTCTTCTATACCTCGCGGCTACACCAGGAAACTGGCGATTTCAAGTACGCGTTGGCCGGCAATGCGCCGCTCATCGTGGACCGGCATGCAGGCACAGTCATACCCACAGGCACGGCCCGCCCCATCCTGCACTACATCGAAGAATATGAAACGCGCAGCGAGAATGACTAGCCCAATCTTGCAGCAGCGCGCCCTCGCTCAGGCCGCCGCCCCTCGCGCTACAGCGCTGCTTTTGCTTCGCTTGAGCACGGCAATCAGAAGGTGAGCCCCCACGGCCAGGGCCAGAAGTACCAGCGCCCCCACACCCCAGACGGCCCAGGCCAGCAGCGAGATGGCGCCCGAGAGCGCGGGCACGGCCTCCAACGCGCCCTGGATGACAGGACCGATGGAGGCGACCAGCGACCCGAACTCCTGCGCCAGCGCAGGCGGCAACCAGACCGCCAGCCAATCGGGCAGCGCGACCTGGTCCACCACAGCGGGGCCGCTGCCGGCCAGTGTGCCCGCGCCCGATACGGCCCACAGCGTCACCGCGTGCGCGCTCCAGCAGGCAACGGACCACAGGGCCAGGAGCGCCAGCGCGAGAAACCAGCTGATTGCGTAAAACATGGGGGCATCGTCCTTTCAAGGTGGCAAGCAAGCCCCGGAGTATGGGCAAGGCGTCGAGAAAGAGACAGCAGTCCAGGGCGAAACCTGAATGCGGTTTTTACGAACTTATTTCGGCTATTTCAGCAGAAAAGAACGAAACCCCGATCAGCCACCCGCCTGGCCCTCAGATCGGCCGTGTCAAGTACACCGCCTCGCGCCCCACGATGGGCTCGCGGGTGGGCATCAGCACCGTGCAGTCGTCGCACAGCGCGCGGATTTCCACGGTGCCGTCGGTGGCAATAAGTTCATCCTTGGCAAAGGTCTCAAAGCCCTGCACCGGGCGCGTGAACGCAAAGTCCGGCGTGAGCACCATGCAGGTTTCCAGCAGCTCGAAGCGGCGCTGCGGGCCGGGCGCGGCGCGGTCGGCACGCGGGGCGGTCAGGCCGAAGTGGGCGATGAAGTCCTGCGCCACCTGGGTCGCCAGGTCGGCCGCCGATTGCAGGAAATGCTGGCCGCATTCGACCACCATGGCCACGCCGGCATCGCCCAGGGCCTGGCCGTGGCGGCCGTGCTGGATCAGCGGCGTGCCGGAGCCCAGGCCGTTGGGCATGACCATGTGCACGGGCGGCAGGCCGATGGCCAGGGCCGCCGCCGAGTTGCGCTCGTACGCCGGGTAGACCCAGAAGGGCGGCACGTCCTGGCTGGTGGAGTGGATGTCGAGGATGTGGTCGGCCGCAGCCACCACGGGGCGCAATTCGCGCGCGCGGCGCAGCTCGGGGCTGTCGTCGCTGCCGTCGAGCTCGGCCGCCGACCAGACGCGGTTGAGGTTGTGTACCAGCTGGCGGCTCTCGAACGGCCGCGACTCGTCGAACGACTCATACGCCGCCACGTTGGCGAAGCTGATGGTCAGCGTGCCGATGAGCGGGCGCACGCCGCTGTCGAGCAGGTGCGTGGCCGCAACCATGCCGCAGATCTCGTTGCCGTGCGTAAGCGCATTGACCAGCACATGGGGGCCGGGCTTGCCCGATTCGAAGCGGTGCACATAGTCGATGCCGACATTGCCCTGGCGGTAGGCGGACAGGTCGCGGGGCAGCACTTCAAACAGGGGCGGGTTCTGGCTCATGGTGGGAGGGTTTCATTAACTGATAAGAGAACACATCATTGTCGGCCCAAACGGCCAGGCATGCACGCCGTACCGTGCTGCGGCGGGCCGCGTGCGGTGTACGATGCCCTCCGACTGTTCATCGCCCTGAAAGCACCATGCCCAGCCTGCCCCGCCTGCGTTTTGTACCCCTGGCCGATGTGGCCCACCTGCTCCCGGCCGAATGCCGGATCGCCAAGCGCCTGCGCGACGACCCCGAGGGGCTGGCCGATGAAACCGCCGCCTGGGTGACCGGCGACGTGCAGTGGCCCGAGCTGCACCTGGACACGCCGCTCGTGGCCGATGGCGGCCTGCACCATTTGGCCCAGACCCAGCCGGACGCCGCCCCCCTGCCCCGCCGCGCGCCTTACCTGGTCCTCATCGAAGGCAACCTGCGCATCGACGGCGCACTCACCGCCAGCGACACCGATGGCACGACGAACCTGGTGGTGCTGGGCAGCCTGCAGGTGCAGCATGCGGTGATCGGCGGGCAATTGGTGTACGTGCAGGGCGCGCTCGCGGTGGACGAGCTGCTCTGGGGCCACTACAACCACGGCGACCTGCAGGTGAACGGCGGCCTCACCGCGCGCGTGGCGCTGTTCACCGACGAGTACCACGTGCAGGTGGCGGGCGGCGAGCAGGTGGAATTTCTGCTCGACGAAGCGCGCGGCGTGCCCAGCCTGGCGGAGTTTTCTGCCGAGGTGGCAGGCCTGGTGTTTGCGCCCGAGTTCTTCGATGGCATCGACGACGGTGCGGACGGCATCGGCGCCCTGCTCGACCGTGACCGCGTGGTGGAGGCCGTGCGCGCCGGCGAGAGCCCCGTGCGCTCCAGCGCCGAGATCACCGCCGACATGCCTCTGGCCAGCGACCTTTTCGCCGACGAAGCCATCAGCGTGGCCAACATCCTGGCGGTGGTGAATTCGCCCATCGTCACGCACAAGGAGAAGAAGGCGCCCGGCTGGTTTGGCCAGACCGACTTTTCGCTGTGCCGCCGGCATGTGGATGCCGATGGCGACCAGCGCGACGACAACGTGTTCATCACCGTCTGGAAGACCTGGGACTTCTACCTCTCGGTGGAGCACGAGCCCCAGCGCACCGGCCTGCTGACACGCCTGGCGGCTGCCGTGCTGCGCCGGCCCATCCCATTCACCGAGGTGGCCACGCTGATCTACCGCAGCTACACCGAGGGCACGCCCGACGGCTGGAAGGTGCTGGGCGACGAGGCGCCAGCCGAGGCACGCGAGGCCGCTACCCGGGCCTGGCGCGGCGTGCTCGACTATGTGCGCCGTGCGGTGGGCCAGTCGCGCGCCGGCTACCCGCTGTACCACCGGCTGCAGGCCGAGCTCACGCCCCGGCGCATCGAGCAGTTCACCAGCCTGCCCTACTTCACCGAGGAGTACAACGACTGGTGGGACAGCGACAAGAACGGCACCTGGCACGGCGACGTGTGGGTGGGTGCGCGCCAGCCCTGCCTGCACGAGGGCGAGCCCTACGGCCGCGCGCTCAAGCTCAGTTGGGAGAACGGCGAACCCCGGCCCGGCGACGATCCGGACGACGCCTACGGCGCCTACCAGCTCGACATCGACGAGGCCCGCGCGGGCCCGCCGGTGGTGGCGTTCAAGTACACCCAGCGGCAGAGCGAGGCCCGGACCACGCTGCCCCGCGGCGCGGTGGACCACATCGCGCGGCTGCTGCGCCTGTACACCCAGGTGGAGGCCAGGATCCAGGAAGAGCACGAGCAGCAGCAGGCGCAACAGACCGAGCAGCGCCGCATCGAGACCAGCGTGCAGTTGCTGGCCACCCCGCCGCTGGCGCACGACCTGCCGGACGCGGCCGTGTTCCCGGCCGAGCTGATGCTGCTGTCCGGGCAATGGCAGGCCGATGGCGAAGCCTATGTGGCGGCGATCCGCGCCCACCAGTTCGCGATGACCGCCCGTGCGGACGAAGAAGACGAAGTGGACGACGGGGACGAGGATGAAGACCCGCCCGAGGCCGACCTGCCGGACGACCCCCGCAAAGCCAGCGCCCCTGCGGTGCTGCAGCTCGCCCGCCTGGTGAACCGGCATGCCGACGAGGCGCTGGCCGCGCGCTTTCGCCAGCGCTTTGCCTTTGCCCCCGATGCCTACGTGCGCACGGCGTCCAAGGCCGGTCAGTTCATCGGCCCGGTCTTCCTGCTGGCCGATGGCCGCATGCTCGTGCGCATTGGCCCCAGCTACAGCGAATCGGTGCACTGGGTGCAGATCGAGGGCGCGGCGCTGACCCTGCTGCCGGCACTCAAGGGCCTGGGGCGCTCAGCCGATGGCAGCTGCTTTGCGCAGAGCGACGGCACGCACATCACCACGCACCGCGGCTTTGGCGGCGCGCAGATCGCCCAGCTACCACTGCCAGCCGGCAATGAGGGCATCCCGCCCTCCATGGGTCTGGTGGCCGGCGCGCTGGGCCAGCGCTGCGACGAGATCATTCCCTTCAACGACGGCCAGCGCGTGCTGCTGCGCAACCCCACCGGGGTGTACCTGGTCAGCGCGGCCCATGGCGTGCAGCGCCTGCACCCGCAGGAGTTCGACGAGGGGGATGGCGACGAAGACGATGGCGGCCCCTACACCTGGCCCAAGAACCACCAGGATGCGGCCGACGGCGAGCCCCAAGGCAGCCTGCTGGCCATGGACATGCTGCACATGGCCCTGTCGCCCGACGAGCGCTTCATCGCCGTGGGCGACCAGGACAGCGCCCACATCCTGCTCAGCGCGCAGGACGGCCGGCCGCTGCGCACGCTGGCCGCCCAGTCCTCCTACCCGCACCACGCGCGCTTCTCGCACGACGGCGCGCGGCTGTGGTTCAACTCCTGCCACCTGTACAACGGCATCACCATCGCCACGCCCGTGGAGGCGGCCGACGACACCGAGGGTACGGTGGTCAATGCGCAGTGGCGCGTGTACGCCTCGGCCACCCTGCCTGGCATGGTCGTCATGGGCGACGCCAGCGGCTACGTGTACGCCATGGACGATGAAGGCCGCACGCTGTGGCGCCACCACGTGGGCAGCAGCATCAGCGCCATCGAGGCCTCACCCGATGGCAGCACCTTGCTGGTGGGCAGCTACGGCGGCTACCTGGCCGTGCTGCAGCGCACGGAGACGGGGCTGGACCCCTACTCCATTGGCACCTCGCCCTATGCGGAGGTGAGCCGCTGGATTTTCTGGAACAACGAGAACGCACCGCTGCGCTGGTAAGCGGGGACGCTGCGCACGCACCGATCAGAAATGCGGACCGGGCCCTTCCTGGGCCAGCGCATCCTGCGCATTGCGCAGCGGGCAGACCTTGAGCGACAGGCAGCCGCAGCCGATGCAGCCGTCGAGCTGGTCGCGCAGCGACGTGAGCGTGCGGATGCGCTCGTCGAGGTCCTCGCGCCAGCGCTCGGAGAGCCGGCGCCAGTCGGCCACCGTGGGCGTGCGGCCTGCGGGCAGGGCCTGCAGCGCTTGCGCGATGGCGGCCAGCGGCACGCCCATGCGCTGCGCCACCTTGATCACCGCCACCCGGCGCAGCACCGAACGCGGGTAGCGCCGCTGGTTGCCCGCGCTGCGCACGCTGGCGATGAGGCCCCGTGTTTCGTAGAAATGCAGCGCCGACACCGCCAGCCCGCTGCGCCGCGCTACCTCGCCCACCGAAAGATCGGCGGCCAGCTCTGCCATGGAATCGCCGTGTGTGTCGCCCTGCTGCTTCATGACCCTGCTCCCAAAAGTGCCCGTTGACCTCAACTTAACTTGAGGTTGAATACTAACAGCCTCTTCCACGATTTTCAGGACCTCCCCCATGCCACGGATCGCTTCGCGCCTGACCCCGGCCCACGCCACCAACCTCGCCCACATCAACCCCGAGGGCGTGTACGACCCGGCCCCCAACGGCTATACGCATGTGGTGGTCGCGCCCCTGGCGGGCCGCACCGTCTATGCCTCGGGCCAGGGCGGTGAGAACCTGGCGGGCGAGCTGTCACCCGACTTTGCCGAGCAGTTGGCGCAGGCGCTGGCCAACATGCGCACCGTGCTGGAGGCGGCGGGCGCCAGCGTGCATGACGTGGTGCGGCTCACGCTGCTGGTGGTGGACCACACCGAGGCCCGCCTGGCCCTGTGGACCGAGGCCGCGCGCCGCGTCTGGGGCGATGCGCCCACGCCCGGCTGCACGCTGATCCCCGTGCCGCGCCTGGCGCTGGATGGCATGCTGGTCGAGGTGGAGGCCACGGCCGTGGTCGCGGCAGCGCAGGCCTGACACCACCACGCAGCCCGGCACCCCGAAAAAGAGCCCCCGTCGGTCATCCCGGGTACCCCGGTTGTGGCGTACCATGCTGCGCAGCGGTCCCATCCGGAGACCCACACAGGAGGACCCATGGCCAAAGGTGAACAGCGCAGCAACAAGATGGCGAAAAAGCCCAAGAAGGACACGTCGATTCCCAAGGAATCCCACGGCTCCGACCGTCCCATGCCGCCCGTGACGGCCGTGGTGCCACGCGGCAAGGACAAGAACAAGTAAGAAAGTCCGGCGACTCCCGTTGCCGTACCGAAGAAAGGCCCCCGTTGCCCCAGGCAGCGGGGGCCTTCTTTTTTGAATCAGACGATAGGGCCTGGTGAGAGCCTGGCCAGCCAGTCCTCCTGCGGCTCGGGCCGACCGAACAGGTAGCCCTGGTAGAAGATGCCGGGCGCACGCTGGCGCAAAAAGTCGGCCTGGGCCCGCGTCTCCACCCCTTCGGCCACCACGCGCAGCCCGAAGTGGCTGGCCACCGACAGGATGCCCTCGACCAGCACCCCATCGTCGGCGTTGGTGGGCGCCTCGTGAACGAAGCTGCGGTCGATCTTGATCTCCCGGATCGGCAGGCGCTTGAGGTAGGCCAGCGACGAGTAGCCCGTGCCGAAGTCGTCGAGCGAAAACTCCACGCCCAGCGCGCCCAGCTCGCGGATCTTGGCCACGGCGTCGTCGAAATCGTCGATCACCAGGCCCTCGGTGACCTCCAGCGTGAGCAGGGACGGATCGGCCCCCGAGGCGGCCAGCAGCGAACGCAGCTGGGGGATGAACCCTGCCTGGCGGAACTGGCGCGCGCTGAGATTGACCGACAGGCGCAGGCCCCGCTCGCGCATGGCGGGCAGGGCCAGCAGCGCACAGGAGTGCGCCAGCACCCAGGTGCCCAGGTTCACGATCAGGTCGGACTCTTCGGCGATGGGGATGAAGGCGCCGGGCGCCAGCAGCCCATCGCGCGGGTGCTGCCAGCGCACCAGCACCTCGGCCCCGGTGAGCTGCCCGTGCGCATCCACCTGCGACTGCAGGAACAAGCGCAGCTCGTCGCCCGCGATCGCCTGGCGCAGCGTGCGTTCCACCAAAAAGCGCTGCTCCACCGCCTCGCCCATGCCCTCCTCGAAGAAGGCCGAGCGCCCGCCCCCTGCCTGCTTGGCCCGGTGCAGCGCGGTCCCCGCGCGGCGCAGCGCCTCCTGGGGCGAATCGGCCGGGCTCTGCGGGTACAGGGTGATGCCGACGCTGGCACCGAGCTGCGCCTCGTCCGCATAGCCCTCCAGGCGCAACGGCTGCAGCAGCTGCGCCTGCACCTGCTCGGCAAAGGCCAGCGCGCGGCGGCTGGCCTGCGGAGCCTGGGTCGCCAGGTCGTGCAGCACGATGGCGAACTCATCACCGGCCACGCGCACCAGCAGGCCCTGCTCGGGCAGCAACTCCGACAGGCGCAGCGCCACGGCGCACAGCAGGCGGTCGCCCATCTCGCTGCCGCGCGCGTCGTTGAAGGTGGTGAAACGGTCCAGGTCCAGCAGCACCAGCGCGTGCAAGGCCCCCGGTGCACCAGGGGCACGGCCCGTGCGCCACTGCAGGGTGGCGAGCCGGTCCACCAGCATCCGGCGGTTGGGCAGGCTGGTCAGGGCGTCGAAATGCGCCAGGCGGTGGATCTCCTCGGCCGCGCGCTTGCGCTCGGTGATGTCCTGCTTGAGCTCCACGTAGTGGCTGATGTGCCCATCGGTCTGGCGGATGGGGGCCACCACCACGGCCTCGATGATCTCCGCGCCGTCCTTGCGGCGGTTGACCTGCTCGCCGGCCCAGTTCTCGCCGCGCGCCAGCGTGTCGCGCAGGCCCAGGCGCTGGGCCGCGGCCATGCCGTTGCTCGACACCAGGGCCGAGGGCTGGCCCAGCACCTCGTCGCGTGCATAGCCCGTGCGGGCCAGGAAGGCGGCGTTGACGTACTCGATGCGCCCGGTCAGGTCGGTGATGGCAATGCTCTCGGGGCTTTGCTCCACGGCGCGCAGCAGCTTGCGCAGCTCGGCCTCGCTGGCGGCCAGGCTCGATGCGGTGTGCTGCGCCTCCTGCACACGGCGCAGGTAGCTGCGCCGCGACAGCAGCGTGGCCGCAGCCGTCACCGCCAGGACGCCGGTGAGGTAGGCCAGGTACGCCAGGCGGTTGCCGTAGCGTGCGTCCGGCAGCCAGCCGCGCAGGTCGGCCCAGAGGAAGAACAGCAGCAGCACGCCCGTGCAGCCGGTGAGCCACAGCGTGGCGCGTGCGCCCAGGATCCAGCCGGCAAACACGATCAGCACCGGGAAATTGAGCAGGTTGGGCCCGCGCAGGCCGCCATTGCTGGCCGCCACCAGCGCCACCACGCCCCACACCCCCCAGACCAGGACCAGCGCCGCCTGGTGCCAGCGCCCCATTCGGCCCAGCACCACGGACAGCACGCCCATGCCGCCCGCGCCCAGGTTGAGCAGCACATGCGTCCAGGACAGCGGGCTGTCCCGCAACAGCAGCGCGGCGATCAGGGTCCCGGTGACCGCGACCACCCACGAGCCGGCACGCACCAGCTGCTGCGTGGTGGCGTCGTCTCGCTCAGAGGGCAACAGGTGGGCAACAGCGCGCATGGTGGTAGCAGTGGCAACCGGTGATAGGCCATGGTAACGCGATAACCCGCGCCTATCGAGTCCTCAATTGCCACCGGCCGGGCAGCCAGTTCAGCCGCCCGTCACCCGGCGCGTTTATGAGCCGGCGTCGCCGCTGTCGTCGCCAGGTGCCAGCTCGCGCACGCCCGAGCCCTTGCCCTTGGACTTGGCGCGCGCGTCCTTCTTGGCCTGGCGCTTGGCGTCCTCGGCCAGGCCCACGACGCGCCAGGCCTCGAACTCGGTGGGCGTCTCCAGCGTGATGCGCCCCAGGATGGCCGTGCGAAAGTCGGTCATCACGATCTCGGCGGTCTTTTGCAGGTTCACCCGGCCGCCGCCCAGCATGGCGCCGCGCTTCCTGCCAATGGCTTCGAGCAGTTCCTCGTCGTGCATGGTGGCCATGGCGCCCGCAGGCAGGCCCAGCTTGTAGCGCGCCTCCAGCAGCGGCGCATAGTGCTGCTGCAGGCGGCGCAGCAGCTCCAGCGCCACCAGTTCCTCATCGTAGGCATTGCGGCCCACGGCGCCGCTGGCGGCCAGGTTGTAGCCGCTTTCGGGAATGATGATGCGCGGCCACAGCATGCCGGGCGTGTCCCACAGGTAGAAATCGTCGGCCAGCGTGATGCGCTGCTCGATCTTGGTGATGCCGGCCTCGTCGCCGGTCTTGGCCTGGCGCTTGTTGGTCAGGGTGTTGATCAGCGTGGACTTGCCCACGTTGGGCACGCCGCAGATCAGCACCCGCATGGGCTTGGCCATGCCGCCCCGGTTGGGCGCCAGGCGGTGGCAGCCGTCGATGAGCTTGCGCGCGGGCGCGGCTTCGGAGGCATCGAGCGCCACGGCGCCCGTGCTGAGCTGGGCGTTGTACCAGTCGAGCCACAGCGCCGTGCGCGCGGGGTCGGCCACGTCCTGCTTGTTGAGCACCTTGAGCGTGGGCTTGTGCCCCGTGAGCTCGACCAGCAGCGGATTGGCGCTGGAGCCGGGCAGGCGCGCGTCCAGCACCTCGATCACCACGTCGATGTCCTTGACACGTTCGGTGATGGCTTTCTTGGTCAGGTGCATGTGACCGGGGAACCACTGGATGGCCATGCGGGGGGTACTTTCTTGAGCGTGCGGAGCGGGAATCAGGGAGGGAAGGATAATCGCGGTTGGCTCCAACGCTTTCCGCGCGGTTTTTCGGCGCCCGCTTTTGCCCTCATTTCCATGCCAACCAACAACACCCCACGCACCTCCACCCAGGCCAAGGCCGACAAGGAGATGCTGTTCAAGGGCGTCACCTGCGCCCTCATCGGCCTGGTGATCCTGCTGGCGCCCTACGTGGCGCGCTCGGGCAGCGTGCGCGACCTCATGGCCCAGGCCACGCTGGTGGGTTGGTTCGCGCTGGTGCTGGGCGGCGGCTTCATCGTGAACTACCTGCTGCGCCGGGCCAAGCGCAAGCCGTGAGCGGCACCACCGCCACCAGCGGCGTGCCCGCCCGCGCGACCGACGCTGCGTCGGCCCAGGCGATGTTCGCACAGTTGCAGCAGCAGGCCGTGGCGGCAGGCATCAGCTTGCGCGCGCCGCCGCCCGAACCCGTGGGTTGCTGCGGACGAGGGTGCAATGGCTGTGTGTGGGAGGGGTTTCTGGATGCGGCCAACTATTGGCGCGAGGAGGCACTGCTACAGCTCGGCTGAGAGGGCTTTGCACGCACAGTGTTCAGGGCAACGCTGAATGAGTCCTCGCGATGGCACGTACCCTGATTGGGGATGCGCCGCCAGGCGCAAAGCACAGCCATCGCACGTGCTCTGGCGAGCATTTGCAACGCCGCAGACCGCCCCAAGCAGGGTGCGCGACGCGCGAAGGACTTGTTCAGCCTTGCCTTAGGATAGCCCAGTGACGCATCCGCGCCCAACAGCTTCCTGAGCCCCATTCATGCCCCTGGACTATGCCACCCTGGAACAGCAACGCCAAAGCCATTCCGCCTGGCGGCTCCTGCGCTCGGACCATGCGGCCCTGGTGGCCAGTTTCCTGCACCGGGTCTTCGTGGCACCCAACGTGCGGGTCATGCCCCAGGCGGATCTGTGCGAGGCACTGGAAGACGACCTCTACATGCTGCGGGAGCAGTTGGGAGAGCAAGCCTTCCCCCGACCGGCCCTGGAATACCTGAACGACTGGGCGCACCCCGAAAAAGGCTGGCTGCGCAAGTTCTACCGTGCCGGCTCGGATTCGCCCGTCTTTGACCTGACGCCCTCCAGCGAAAAAGCCATTGCCTGGCTGGCCACCCTCACGGAGCGCAGTTTCGTGGGCACGGAGTCCCGGCTGCTCACCTTGTTTGAGCTGTTGCGCCAGATCAGCACCGGAACACAAACCAACGCCCAGACACGGCTCGTGGACCTGCAGCGCCAGCGCGACGAGATCGATGCCGAGATCGCGCGCGTTCTGGTTGGCGACCTTCCCCTCCTCGGAGACACGGCGGTCAAGGAACGGTTTGCACAGTTCACCCAGCTTTCGCGCGAGTTGCTGACCGACTTCCGGGAGGTGGAAACCAACTTTCGCATGCTGGACAGGACGGTGCGCGAGCGCATCACGCTCTGGCGGGGTTCGCGCGGTGCCCTGTTGGAAGATATCTTCGGCGAGCGCGACGCCATTGCCGACTCCGACCAGGGTCGCAGTTTTCGGGCATTCTGGGACTTTCTGATGTCCAGCCGGCGCCAGCAGGAGCTCTCTGCCATGCTCGATCAGGTGCTGGGCCTCGCGCCCGTGGCGGCACTCCAGCCCGACGCCCGCCTGCGCCGCGTCCACTACGACTGGATAGAAGCCGGTGAGCATACGCAGCGCACCGTGGCCCTTCTTTCCCAGCAGTTGCGGCGCTTTCTGGATGACCAGTCCTGGCTGGAAAATCGCCGCATCATGGACCTGCTGCGCAATATCGAAGAACACGCCCTGTGGCTGCGAGATACCACCGCACCCGGCCCCGGCATGGAGGTGGACGACACGCAGGCCGACATTTCGCTGCCGTTCGAACGCCCCCTGCATGCCCCCAGCGTCAAGACGGTGATCGCCAACCTGGCGCTGCAGGCCGGCGAGGCGGACATGGACGCTTCAGCGCTGTACTCGCAGGTTGTGATAGACAGGGCCAGGCTCGCCCAGCACATCCGCCGTGCCCTGCAAAGCCAGGGCCAGGTCACGCTGGGCGAACTTTGCGCCGAGCACCCCTTGCAGCACGGCCTGGCCGAACTGGTGGCCTACCTGCAGTTGGCCGCAGGCTCCTTCGCTTCCACGGTGGATGAATCCATCTCGGACACCATTGTCTGGAACGCCGTGTCGGGCAGCGGCGCCGACACCCTGCCTGTGACCCGGCACGCCCATGTGCCGAGGGTGATCTTTGCAAAGTGACTATGGAAGACAACGCCAACAATGCCCCGCCCGCAGCACCGGCCCATGACCTCTCCGCCCTGGTGGTCCCCCTGCTCAAAGGTGTCCTGTACCAGGAAGCAGACACCGCCGGCTGGCATGCGCTGCTGGGCCTGCAGGCCCGGGTCCGCGACTACGTGGGCGTTTTGGGACTGGAGCTGCATGTCGATGAGGCCGAGGGCTTTGCCTACCTGCGCGCAGGCCCCGACCCCGACGAACCCGGGCTGGTACTGCCCCGCCTGGTGGCGCGCCGCCCACTGACCTTCACGGTGAGCCTGATGCTGACCTTGCTGCGCAAGAAGTTGCTGGAGTTCGATGCCGCAGGCGGCGATACGCGGCTGGTGCTCTCACGCGACGAGCTGGTGGACATGGTACGGGTCTTCCTGCCTCCGCACAGCAACGAGGCCCGCCTGATCGACCAGATGGACTCACACCTGAACAAGATCGTTGAACTCGGGTTTCTGCGCCGCCACAAGCACGCCACACCGGAACAGACAGCCATGTACGAGGTGCGGCGCATCCTCAAGGCGTTCGTCGATGCGCAATGGCTTGGCGAATTCGACGCACGCCTGGCAGCCTACAGGGCGCAACTGGCCGGACCGGCAGACGACACAGCCGAGGCGCTCCATGAATGATGGTGCGCACAGCGACCCCTCGCAGCCCGCCGCAGGCGACGCGCAGCCCGGCGCGCGGCTGCAGCGATTCGAGGTTTTCAACTGGGGAACTTTCGACGGCCGCGTCTGGAGCCTGCACCCGGGTGGCCACAATGCCTTGCTCACCGGGGACATAGGCTCGGGGAAATCCACCGTGGTGGATGCCATCACCACCTTGCTGGTGCCGGCCCAGCGCATTGCCTACAACAAGGCCGCGGGAGCCGAGGGCAAGGAGCGCTCACTGCGCTCCTACGTGCTGGGCCACTACAAGTCCGAGCGCAACGAAACCAGCGGCAGCTCCAAGCCCGTCGCGCTGCGCGATGCCAGCAGCTATTCGGTGATACTGGGCGTCTTCCACAACCCAGGGTACCAGCAGACCGTCACCCTGGCGCAGGTGTTCTGGATGAAGGAACCGCACGGCCAGCCGGCGCGCTTTTACGTGTGCGCCGAGAAGGACCTCTCCATCATCGGCGATTTTTCCGATTTTGGCGGTGACATCAACCTGCTGCGCAAGAAGCTGCGCAGCCAGGGCGCCAGCCTCCACGAGAGCTTCCCACCGTACAGCGCCTGGTTTCGCCGCCGCTTCGGCATCGAGAACGAGCAGGCACTGGAGCTGTTTCACCAGACCGTCTCCATGAAGTCGGTGGGCAATCTCACCGGGTTCGTGCGCAGCCACATGCTGGAGCCATTCGACATGGCCGCCCCCATTGCTGCGTTGATCGGCCATTTCGACGACCTGAGCCGGGCCCATGCGGCCGTGCTCAAGGCCCAGGACCAGGTCGAGCGGCTGACCCCGCTGGTCGCCGACTGCGAGCGCCACGATGCCCAGAACGCACAAACCGAGGGCCTGCGCGGTTGCCGCGACGCACTCAAACCCTATTTCGCCCAACACAAACTGGGCTTGCTGCAGGAGCGCATCGAGAACCTGAACGGCGAGTGGGAGCGCCACGACGGCCACGTCCAGCGCCTGCACCGCCTGCGCGCCGCCAAGCAGGCCGAGGAAAGCCAGTTGCGCCGAGACATGGCGGACAACGGGGGCGACCGGCTGGAACAGCTGGCCCGGGAGATCGAGGAAAAGCATGCCCTGGCGCAACGCCGCAAGGCCAAGGCAGACAGCTACAACGCGCTCGCACAGGCAGCAGGCCTGTTGACGATGGGCAGCGCGGCAGACTTCGTGGCGCAGCGGCAAAGCCTGGCGGGCATGCAGCAACTGGCGCAGGAGCGGGAGGCCGAGCTTCAGAACCGGCTGATCGAAGACGAAGTGGCCATGACCGAAGGCCGGCGCGAGCATGCGCAATTGCGCAGCGAAATCGCCAGCCTGAAGGCCCGCAGCAACAACATCCCCGCCCACCACATCGCGTTGCGCGCCCGCCTGTGCGAGGCACTGGGGCTGCCTCCCCGGGCGCTCCCTTTTGCCGGAGAACTGCTGCAGGTACGGGATACCGAGCGCGACTGGGAAGGCGCCGCAGAGCGCCTGCTCGGCGGCTTCGGGCTGTCGCTGCTGGTGGCCGACAGCCACTATGCCGCAGTGAACGAATGGGTCGATGCCACCCATTTGAAGGGCCGGCTGGTGTACTACCGCGTCCGCGCCAGCCAGCGTGCCGACATGCCCGGCTTGCACCGCGAATCCCTGGCGCGCAAGCTGCAGATCCAGCCGGACACACCCTTCTACCCCTGGCTGGAGCGTGAGCTGGCGCACCGGTTCGACCTGGCCTGCTGCACCACGCCCGAGCAGTTCCGCCGCGAGACGCACGCCATCACCCCACGCGGGCAGATCAAGTCCGGCGGCGAGCGCCACGAAAAGGACGATCGCCATCGCATCGACGACCGCAGCCGCTACGTGCTGGGGTGGGAAAACCATGAAAAGGTCAAGGCACTGGAGTTCCAGGCGAGGCAGCTGGAGGCACAACTGGGCGATATCGGCCAGCGCATCGTGCAATGGCAGGACGAGCAAAAGAAACTCAAGCAGCAGACACTGACGCTTTCTCGGCTGGACGTGTACAGCGATTTTCTCGACCTGGACTGGCAACCCCTGGTGGCAGACGTCGCCCGTCTGCAACTGGAGCAGAACGCCCTGCGTTCAGCCTCCGACATGCTGCGCCAGCTGGGCGAGCAGAGGGAAGCGGTACTCGGGGATCTGAAGAAGATCGAGGACGACATGGACCGCCACCGCGACGCCCGTGCCAAGACCGAGCAGCGGCGCTCCGACGCCCAGGCCCTGCACGCACAGACCCGATCCCTGCTGGAAGAGCACGACCAACCCAGTGACCCGCAACACCTGGACCTGCTGGAGGCCCTGCGCGCGCAGGCGCAGGCCGGGCAGGCCCTGACCCTGGAGTCGTGCGATGCGCGCGAGCGCGACCTGCGTGACTGGCTCCAGAAGAAAATCGATGCGGAGGACGCTCTGCTCAAGCGGCTGCGCGAACGCATCATCCGCGACATGTCCGGCTACAGGAGCCGCTACCCTCTCGAAACGGCGGAGGTGGACGCCAGCATGGAGGCCGCTCACGAATACCGCACCATGCTGGAGAATCTGCAGGCGGACGATCTGCCGCGCTTTGAAGCCACCTTCAAGAACCTGCTCAACGAAAACACCATCCATGAGGTGGCCATGTTCCTGTCCATGCTGGAAAGGGAGCGGGAGACGATTCTTGACCGCATCGGCCGAATCAACACCTCCCTCACGCAGATCGACTACAACCCCGGCCGGACCATCCGCCTGGAGACGCAGATTGCGCAGGATGCAGACATCCGCGACTTTCGCAATGATCTGCGCGCATGCACCGAGGGCGGCATCACGGGCTCCGACGATGCACAGTACTCGGAAGCCAAGTTCCTGCAGGTGCAGCGCATCATCGAGCGCCTGCGGGGACGCGAGGGCACGACCGAGGCAGACCGTCGCTGGGCGGCCAAGGTCACCGACGTGCGCAATTGGTTCATCTTTGCTGCCAGTGAGCGCTGGCGCGAGGACGACAGCGAGCACGAACACTACTCTGACTCCGGCGGCAAGTCGGGCGGGCAAAAGGAAAAGCTGGCCTACACCATCCTGGCCGCCAGCCTGGCCTACCAGTTCGGTCTGGAGTGGGGCGCAGCGCGCTCGCCGAAGTTCCACTTCGTCATGATCGACGAGGCCTTCGGCCGGGGCTCCGACGAATCCGCCCAGTACGGCCTGCAGTTGTTCTCCCAGCTCAAACTGCAGTTGCTGGTGATCACCCCGCTGCAGAAAATCCACACCATCGAGCCCTTCGTCTCCAGCGTGGGCTTTGTGCACAACGCGGATGGCCGGTCCTCGCAGCTGCGCAACCTGTCCATCGAGGAATACAGGGCCTCGCGGCCCGAGGCGGCGGTCGAATGAGCTGGAGCCACCCCGATGAGCTGCTGTCCCAACTCAAGAAGCGCTGGGACAGCGGCGAGCTTCTGGCATGCACGGTACCGGGCGGGCACACCCTGGCCGCGGATACCGCCCTTTTCCCGTGCCAGCTCAGGCTGCGCGGCCCCAGCTCCAGGGAGATCACCGACCAGTTTGGCGCGGTGCATGGCTGGGTGGCCACGCTGCGAGCGCTGCCCCACTGCCGTGTGGAAATGCGCAGCGTTCACCACCGCGTGGTGGGAACCAACGCGGTGCCAGACCAGATCTGGGTAGACACCCTGGAAGACGCGACGGCGTGGCTGGGCAAGCAAAAGGATCTGGCACGCTTTGAGTCCCTGGTGAAGGCCACACACGCGCGCCAACCCACGCTGCTGCCCTGGCTGGCAAGGCGCCCCTTGCAGGCCCTGGCGCTGGCAGATGAATGGGCTCGCCTGCTGGATGTGGTGCAGTGGCTGCAGCACAACCCGCGCCCCGGCATCTACCTGCGGCAGATCGATGTGGCGGGCGTGCACAGCAAGTTCATCGAGGCGCATCGCACCGTGCTGACCGAACTGCTGGACATGGCACTGCCAGAGCACGCTGTCGACAGGACCGCATCGGGCGCCAGCCGCTTCGAAGAGCGCTACGGGCTGCGGCACAGGCCGATGCGCATCCGCATCCGCATGTTGGACCCGCATGTACTGCCAGGCCCGCTGGGCCGGGACGTGGCCCTGCATGCCAACGATTTCGCCCGGCTGGACCTGGGCGGAACCCGTGTCTTCATCACCGAGAACGAGATCAACTTCCTGTCACTCCCCCCGCACCCGAACAGCGTGGTGGTTTTTGGTGGCGGCTATGGTTTTGATGTGCTGCGGCAGACCCACTGGCTTGCCGACTGCCCGATCCACTATTGGGGTGACATCGATACGCACGGCTTCGCCATATTGGACCAGTTGCGCCACCAATGGCAGCACGCCCAGTCGCTCCTGATGGACCGGGCCACGCTGCTGCAGCACATCTCGCTGTGGGGCAGGGAGGACAAGCCCACGGCACGCGATCTGCCGCGCCTGACCGGCGAAGAACAGGCGCTGTACGACGACTTGCGCGACAACCGCTTGCAGGCGAATTTGCGGCTGGAGCAAGAGCACATCGGCTTTCGCTGGGTGCAGGCCGCGCTCAGCCAGCTCCCTTGACATACACGCGGCGGCAGGACGGCGGCCCCGCCCCTGCGTCGGCTCAGCCCAACCCCCCCACCGCCATGTACTGCTCCAGCCACGGCTCGAACGCCAGCGTATCCGCCGCCTCGATAGCCTTCTGCGCGGCGATGGACTCGCCGGCCAGCGCCAGGTAGTGCGCCTGCTGCGCATCGCTCCAGGGCAAGGCCAGCAGCGTGTTCTGCGCCTTGGCCGACTGCTGGAAGGCAAAGCGCTCGAAATTGCTCTGGTGGTCCTGCACCATGCTGGCCAGCACGCGGGCCGAGGGCGTGCGGTCTGGCGTCTCCATCAGCCCACGGGCGTCGCGCAGGGCCTCGCTGTAGTCCTTGCTACCGTGCGTGGCGTCGAGCGCCGCAGCCAGGGGCTCGCACTCGGCCAGCACCTCGGCGCCCCAGGTGGTCAGCGGCACGGCCTTGCCGGCGCGGTGCAGTTCCAGGCCGGGCTCGCGGCCGCGCTCGGCCGTGAGGTGCTGGTTCTGCTGGAGCTCGGCGATCTCCTCGGGGGTATCGGGCGGGCTGTCGGACAGCAGGCAGTGCAGCAGGAACACGTCCAGCAGGCGCATGGTCTGCGCCGTGATGCCCACGGTGACGAAGGGATCGAGGTCCATCAGCCGCACCTCGACATACTCCACCCCGCGCTCGCGCAGCGCGTGCAGCGGGCGCTCGCCCGTGCGCACGGTGCGCTTGGGGCGGATGGTGCCGTAGAACTCGTTCTCGATCTGCAGCAGGCTGGTACCGAGCTGGTTGTAGTCGCCGCCGGGGTTGCGCACGCCCACCGTCTCATACGCCGGGTAGGGCTTGGTCAGCGCCTCGTGCAGCGAATTGGCGTAGCCCTTGAGGCCGTTGTAGCTCACCGCCAGCGTGGCCTGGGCATCGCTCTGGTAACCCAGGCGCCCCATGCGCAGCGAGGTGGCGTGCGGCAGGTACATGGCCTGGCCCTTGTCGCCCAGCGGCAGCAGCCGGTGCTCGCGCCCCTGCACGAAGCACGGGCACAGCGCGGGCGAGGCGCCAAACAGGTACAACAGCACGAAGGCGTGGCGGCGGAAATTGCGGATCAGCGCAAAGTAGTCATCGCTGCCCACACCGGGCAGCGACCAGTTGTAGTGGATGCCCGAAATGGTCTGCATGCGCCGGCCATAGCGGTGGCCCAGGCCCATGCGGTAGACGCTCTTGGCCCGGCCCACGTTGGAGCTGCCGTAGCGGCCGATCGGGATCGTCTCGTCGGTGGGCAGGCCGCAGGGCATGCTCGATGCCCACATCAGCTCGCCGCCCTGGGCGTGCAGTGCGCGGTGCACGAACTGGTGTACCTCGGCCAGCTCGTTCAGGCAATCGTCCACACCCTTGTGGGCGCCGGTGATCAGCTCCAGCTGCGATTCGCTGTAGTCGGTGGTGATCAGCGGGTGCGTGAGCGCCGAACCCAGTGCCGCCGGGTGCGGCGTCAAGGCCAGCCCCCCGCTGGGCAGCACGCGCAATCCCTCCTTCTCGATGCCGCGGCGTATCCCCGCCAGGGCGTCGGCGGGGTAGGCGGTCAGTCGTTCCTGCAAAGTTCTCATATGTTTATTACCGATCTCGTGTCGGCCCGGAACTTAGCACGGCGCACGATTGCGCGTGTGGATCTGGCTTAAACCCTGGCCGCCATGGCCTTGCTCACCTCGTTGGTTCCCTGCGCTGCGCCGCTTTGTGGTACTTGCTCGCCAGCGCGCTCGGTCACTTCCGAGAGGCGGGCTGCCAGTTGCTCGGGGGTATCGACACCCATGCCTAGGTGAATACCCTGGGTCAGGGTGATGTGCGCCGCCTCGAAGGTGCCGGCACCTGCACACAGGATGGTGCGCGTGGGCGCGCTCTCGTGCGCCAGCACCAGCATGGCGGGCACCACGGCCTCGGGTTTCAGGGCGTCGAGCACTTCCTGGGGCATCAGGCCCTCGGTCATGCGCGTGGCGGCCGTGGGCGCCAGAGCGTTCACGTGGATGTGGTACTTGGCCCCTTCGATGGACAGGGTCTGCATCAGCCCCACCTGCGCGAGCTTGGCCGCGCCGTAGTTGGACTGGCCGAAGTTGCCGTACAGGCCGGTGGACGAGGTGGTCATCACGATGCGGCCGTACTGCTGGGCCACCATGTGCGGCCACACGGCCTTGCAGCAGTGCGCGGCGCCCATGAGGTGTACGTCCACCACCAGGCGGAAGTCGTCCATCTCCATCTTGCTGAACGACTTGTCGCGCAGGATGCCGGCGTTGTTCACCAGGATGTCCACGCGGCCCCAGGTGTCGATGGCCTGCTGCACCATGGCCTGCACGGCCGCATAGTCGGTGACGGAGGCACCGTTGGCAATCGCCTCGCCGCCGGCCGCGATGATCTCGTCCACCACGGCCTGCGCTGCGCCGACCGAGCCGCCCTTGCCGTCCAGCGCCCCACCCAGGTCATTGACCAGCACCTTGGCGCCGCGCGCCGCCAATGCCAGCGCATGCTGGCGGCCCAGGCCGCCACCGGCGCCCGTGACGATGGCCACACGGCCCTTGAAATCGATACCCATGGTCAATGTTCTCCTGTGGTGGTTTGGTTTGAAATGGCGGCCAAGATCGCGCCGCGACAGCGCAGCGACTGTAAGCCACATCGCGCCGCAGCCCGGTACCGTGCGTGACTGCTGGCCATGCAGGCAAAATCGCGGCTGGCACCGGGCACTTGCTCCCCTTTCCCCCTCTCCCAAGGATCTCCCATGAAAGCAACCTGGAACGGCGTGACCATCGCCGAAAGCGACGACACCGTGGTGGTCGAAGGCAACCACTACTTCCCCGAAGCCTCGCTCAAGCGCGAGTACGTCACCTTCAGCAACCACAAGACCATGTGCGCCTGGAAGGGCCAGGCCAGCTACCTTTCGCTGCTGGTCAACGGCGAAATGAACACCGATGCCGCCTGGTTCTACGCCGATCCCAAGCCCGAGGCCGACGAGATCCGCGGCCGCGTGGCCTTCTGGAAGGGCGTGAAAATCGAGGCCTGAAGCGCATGGCAGTTATCCCTGCCGGCACTGGACAATCATGTGGATAAGTTTTGGCGAGCCCTGTATGGCATCGCCAAGCCATTGATTCACAAAGGAAACCACTGCAGCGCCCATTTTTTGGGCAGCCCGGCACGCCGGCCAGCCCAGGGTTATCCCTGAGAGCACTGGACAATCGTGTGGATAACCCAGGGCAAGTCCTGTATGGCCGATGCAAGTGCTTGATTTGAAAGGAAAACCGACGCAGCGCCCATTTTTGAGGCAGCGCCGGGCCGCCAAAAACCAGTGGTTATCCCAGCCTGCGCTGGACAATCATGTGGATAAGTTTTGGCAAGCCGTGTATGAGCGATCCAAGTTATTGATTCACAAAGGGAATGAATGCGTTGCCCATTTTTTGGGCAAAAGGCGCCTGGTTATCCCTGCCAGCACTGGACAATTGTGGGGATAACTCTGGAGAACCCGTGTATGGCCGCTCCAAGTGCTTGATTTGCAATGGATATCCCTGCGCTGATGAAAATTCAGGCAAACCGGCAAAGACCCTGCCAACCCACTTTTGCTTTCAATTTGATAGCATCGCGCCCCGCACTTTGTCCACACCCATGACCGCTCCCGCCCTCCCCTGCAGCCCCGCTTCCGAACGCAACCAGGCGCCCATCCTGGCCCTGCTGCGCGGCCTGCTGCCCGAAGCCGGCTGCGCGCTGGAGATCGCCAGCGGCACGGGCCAGCATGTGGCTTTCTTCGGCGCCGCACTGCCCGGCTGGACCTGGCAGCCCACGGACCTCAAGGACGAGCTGTTCTTCGCCATCGCCGGCTGGGCCCTGCAGGCCGGTGCCACCAACGTGCAGCCCGCCGTGCTTCTGGACGTGCGCTCCGGCACCTGGCCCGATGGCCAGGCACCCTTTGCCGAGCCCTTCGACCTCATCTATTGCGCCAACATGCTGCACATCGCCCCCTGGGCCTGCTGTGCGGGGCTGATGCAGGGGGCGGCACGCCACCTGGCACCCGGTGGCCGCCTGGTCACCTACGGGCCCTACATCGAAGACGGCGTGCCCACCTCACCTGGCAACCAGGGCTTCGACGCCACCCTGCGGGCCCAGAACCCGGCCTGGGGCATCCGCAACCGCGCTGACGTGGAGCGCGAAGCCGCAGCCGCCGGCCTGCAACTGGCCGAGCGCCACGCCCTGCCGGCCAACAACCTTTTGCTGGTGTGGCAACGCACCCCAGCCCCTCGCAACACCGCATGACCCAGCCCGCCATCCCCTTCTTCACCGCCCGCATCGAGCCCGACGGTGCCCAGTGCGATGCCTGG
Organism: Acidovorax sp. AC410; assembly: GCF_979253235.1. Lineage (NCBI taxonomy): Bacteria > Pseudomonadati > Pseudomonadota > Betaproteobacteria > Burkholderiales > Comamonadaceae > Acidovorax > Acidovorax sp. AC410. Next base: position 3,935,534 of record NZ_CEEDCG010000001.1, on the reverse strand, counting down.
CCCGAACAGCCCCTGCTCGTCTCCATCGAGCAGGGCGGCATCGACTGGCCCAGTTCCTGCCGCAACGGCACCTGCCGCACCTGCATCGGGCAGCTGGTGGAGGGGCGTGTGCGCTACGACATTGAGTGGCCGGGCCTGTCGCCCGAGGAAAAGGCCGAGGGTTGCGTACTGCCCTGCGTGGCCTACCCTGAGTCAGACGTGGTGATCCAGGGCAGCGCCATCTGATCTGGCACAGGCCCATCCCCACCCGCCGAGCTCGCGGGTAGACTAAAATCGCAGCCTTCCGGGGCAATATGCTCCGTTGACGTGCGGCAGCGCCGCATCGCATGTTCTTTGGGCGGTTTCTTGGAGGTGTGTGCCGTGTGGCGACCTCCGGCCACGGGAACCTGCGCTGCGCACCCTCGCCAGCCGTCCCCACAGAAAGCCCAAGCCTTCCATGAACACCCCCCTCACCCCCGTGCCGATCTCGCCCGTCGAGGACATCGTGGCCGAGATGCGCGCCGGCCGCATCGTCATCCTGGTGGATGAAGAAGACCGCGAAAACGAAGGCGACCTGGTATTGGCCGCCGACCACGTGACGCCCGAGGCGATCAACTTCATGGCCCGCTTCGGCCGCGGCCTGATCTGCCTGACGCTGAGCCGCGAGCGCTGCGAGCGCCTGCGCCTGCCGCCCATGGTCACGCGCAACGGCACCAAGCACGCCACGGCGTTCACCGTGTCGATCGAAGCCGCCGAGGGCGTGACCACCGGCATCTCCGCCGCCGACCGCTCGCGCACCGTGCAGGCCGCCGTGGCACCCAATGCACGCGCCGAAGACCTGGTGCAGCCCGGCCACATCTTCCCGCTGCAGGCGGTGGATGGCGGCGTGCTCATGCGCGCCGGCCACACCGAAGCCGGCTGCGACCTGGCCGTGATGGCCGGCTGCAGTCCCGCCTCGGTGATCTGCGAGATCATGAAGGACGATGGCACCATGGCCCGCCTGCCCGACCTGCAGCTGTTCGCGGCCGAGCACGGCCTGAAGATCGGCACCATCGCCGACCTGATCGAATACCGCAGCCGCAACGAGACACTGGTCGAGAAGGTCGGAACGCGCACGCTGCAGACCGCCGCGGGCGAGTTCACCGTGCACGCCTTTCGCGACCAACCCAGCCAGGCCGTGCACCTGGCGCTGGTCAAGGGCCAGTGGGGCGCCGACGACGTGGTGCCCGTGCGCGTGCACGAGCCGCTGTCGGTGTTCGATGCGCTCGAGGTCAACCGCTCCATGCACTCCTGGGGGCTGGATTCGAGCCTCCAATACCTGGCCGCCCAGGGCAAGGGCGTGGCCGTGCTGCTCAACTGCGGCGAGACGGCCGAGCAACTGCTTGAACAGTTCGAAGGCACGGCGCGCGCCGCCCAGGCGCCCGAGCGCGGCCGCATGGACCTGCGCACCTACGGCGTGGGCGCGCAGATCCTGCGCGAATGCGGCGTCCACAAGATGCAGCTCATGGGCCAGCCCCGCCGCATGCCCAGCATGGCCGGCTACGGCCTCGAAATCACCGGCTTCATCCCCAAAGAGTAAAAGAACAGGATCACCCCTATGTTTGGCGCAGAAAAAGGAACAGCGGACAAGCTGGACGGCAAGAAGCTGCACATCGGCATCGTGCAGGCCCGTTTCAACGAAAGCATTACCAACACCCTGGCCGCGGCCTGCCGTGCCGAACTGCTGGCCCTGGGCGTGCAGGAAAAGCACATCACCCATGTGCTGGTGCCCGGTGCGCTCGAAGTGCCCGTGGCCCTGCAGGCCCTGTGCGAGGCCGACGAGTACGACGCGCTGATCGCGCTGGGCTGCATCATCCGCGGCGAGACCTACCACTTCGAACTGGTGGCCAATGAATCGGGCGCGGGCGTGACGCGCCTGTCGCTCGACTACCAGATCCCGATTGCCAACGCCATCATCACCACCGAAAACCTCGAACAGGCCATTGCGCGCCAGACCGAGAAAGGCACAGACGCCGCCCGCGTCGCCGTGGAGATGGCCAACCTGCTGGAAGACCTGTCATGAGCGATAACAACAACCACAACAGCGACGACGGCACCACCGCCGGCAACAGCCATCCTTCGTCGCGCCCGCCCAAGCAGGCACGCACCGGCCTCAAGAGCACCGGCGTGCGCAAGGCGGCCTCCAAGTCCAACCGCAGCCGCGCACGCGAGTTCGCGCTGCAGGCGCTGTACCAGCACCTGGTGGGCGGCAATGCGCCCGAGGCCATCGACGCCTTCACGCGCGACCTGGCCGGCTTTCACAAGGCCGATTCGGTGCACTACGACGCCCTCCTGCACGGCAGCATCAAGCTGGCCGCCGAGATGGATGCGCTGATCACCCCGCTGCTGGACCGCAAGATGGCCGAGATCTCGCCCATCGAGCATGCCGTGATGTGGATCGGCGTGTACGAGTTCCAGCACTGCCTGGATGTGCCGTGGCGCGTGGTGCTCAACGAATGCATCGAGCTGGCCAAGGAATTCGGCGGCACCGACGGCCACAAGTACGTGAACGCCGTGCTCAACGGCCTGGCCCCGCGCCTGCGCGCGGCCGAAGTCGCGGCCGACAAGGCCTCGGGCGCCACCACGGCGCCTGCCGCAGCGTCGGCGCCTGAGGCCGCCGCTGCAGCCGACGACAGCGCAGAGGGCTGATAGCCCCTCCCTGCCCCGGGCCCGCCGCCATGGTGCGCAGCCCGGCCCCGCCCCACCCCTTATCCCCCGCGCCAGCCACCCCCTGCCCCCAGGCAGGACCAGGACCCACCCCCATGAAGTTTTCTTCGCGCGCCGAGCGCATCGAACCGTTTTACGTGATGGAAGTGGCCAAGGCCGCGCAGGCCCTGGCACGCGAGGTGGCCGGCACGCGCGAGCCGATGATCTTTCTGAACATCGGCGAGCCCGACTTCACCGCCCCGCCCCTGGTGCAGGAGGCCGCGGCCCGCGCCGTGCGCGACGGCGCCACCCAGTACACCAACGCCCTGGGCCTGGAGCCCCTGCGCGAGCGCATCAGCGCCTGGTATGCGCAACGCTTCGGCGTCAACGTTCCGGCCCGGCGCATCGTGGTCACGGCCGGCGCATCGGCCGCGCTGCAGCTGGCCTGCCTGGCGCTCATCGAGTCGGGCGACGAGATCCTCATGCCCGACCCGAGCTACCCCTGCAACCGCCACTTCGTGAGCGCCGCAGACGGCAAGGCCGTGCTCGTGCCCACCACCGCAGCCGAGCGCTACCAGCTGAGCGCCGAGAAGGTGCGCGCCGCCTGGACCGAAAAGACCCGCGGCGTGCTGCTGGCCTCGCCGTCGAACCCCACGGGCACGTCGATCGCGCCGGATGAGCTGCGCCGCATTCACGATGTGGTGCGCGCGCACGACGGCATCACCCTGATCGACGAGATCTACCTGGGCCTGTCGTACGAAGAAGAGTTCGGCCACACGGCGCTGGCCATCGACGAGAACATCGTCAGCATCAACAGCTTCAGCAAGTACTTCAACATGACCGGCTGGCGCCTGGGCTGGATGGTGGTGCCCGAGGCCATGGTGCCCGTGGTCGAGCGCCTGGCGCAGAATTTGTTCATCTGCGCGAGCACGGTCTCGCAGCATGCCGCGCTGGCCTGCTTCGAGGCCGAGAGCATTGCCGAGTACGAGCGGCGGCGGGCGGAGTTCAAGGCACGGCGCGATTTCTTCATTCCCGCCTTGCAGTCCATGGGGCTGTCGGTGCCGGTGATGCCGGATGGCGCGTTCTATGCGTGGGCGGATTGCTCCGAGGCTGCTTCTCGCCTTGGGGTCAGCGGTAGCTGGGATTTTGCGTTTGAGGTGATGAAGCGGGCGCATGTGGCGGTGACGCCTGGAAGAGACTTCGGGACGGCGGAGACTGAGCGGTTTGTGCGGTTCTCTACTGCGAATTCGATGGCGCAGTTGGAGGAGTCTGTTGCTCGGTTGCGTCGTCTGCTGGGGTGATCTGGCTGGTGGTTGCTTCTGTTTCTTTGCGCAGGGCGGAGGCCGGGATGTGCGCCCGGCGGCGCACCTTCTTTCTTTTGCGTCGCCAAAAGAAAGAAGGCAAAGAAAAGGCGACCCCGCTGCCCGTGTCCCCCTCGCACTGCGTACGAGGGGGCAGCCTGCGATGCTCGGTCCTGGGGTGTACCGCAGAACTCGCTGCGTTCTTCGAACTCCGCTCAAACAGCTGCGGCAAGCCAGATGACGATGCGCGTGTCCTTCGGCACGCGCTCACCTCAGGCCCTGCGCTTCTCGGCACGGTCAGAAGGGGGTGGGAGCGGGCTCCACACGGGCCATTGCTTCGCTCGGCCCGGTGTGCCGTCGCTGCGCTCGGCCTGGCCACAGAGATCGCGCCCAACCCGTCGGCAGCGCGCACCGCGCGCGTAACCGACACCCGGCGCAGCTGCGCAGCAGCAGCCGGGTGGACCCCGCTCCCCACCCCTGCTGGCTGCGCCGAGAAGCGCAGGAGCTGGGGTGGGCGTGTGTGCCGAAGGACACACACGCTTCGTGATCTGACTTGCCGCAGCTGTTTGAGCGGAGTTCGAAGAACGCAGCGAGTTCTGCGGCACCACCCCAGGTCCGAGCATCGCAGGTTGCCCCCATTCGCCCGACAGGGCGAATGGGGGACGCAGACTGGGGGTCGCCTTTTCTTTGCCTACTTTCTTTTGGCGACGCAAAAGAAAGTAGGTGCGCCGCCGGGCGCACATCCCGGCCCCCGCCCTCCGCCGAGGCACGGAGCAACCATGCACACCAGCACCAGCAAACCAGAAAAGAGGCAAGCCCATGGCCTTTGAATTCCCCATCCGAATTTATTGGGAAGACACCGACGCGGGCGGAATAGTCTTCTACGCCAACTACCTCAAATTCTTCGAACGCGCCCGCACCGAATGGCTGCGCTCCCTGGGCATAGGCCAACAACACCTCAGGGAACAAACCGGCGGCATGTTTGTCGTAACCCACAGCCAGGTACGTTACCTGCGGCCTGCAAGGCTGGACGATGAACTCATTGTTACCGCCCAACTGCAAGAGGCCGGCCGCGCATCGTTGACAATACTGCAGCAAGCGCTCCTGAAACCAGAGCACGACATGACCGAAAATCCGCCCGCACTGCTCAGCGAAGGCACCATCCGCATCGGCTGGGTGGACGCCGCCACCCTGCGGCCCGCGAGAATACCGAGCACCCTTCTGGAACAACTCTCAACAACACCATGAATTCCCAAAACATGTCCATCCTCAGCCTGGTGCTGCAGGCCAGCTGGGTGGTGCAACTCGTCATGCTGCTGCTGCTGGTCGTCTCCGTCGCCAGCTGGGCCGCCATCTTCCGCAAGCTGTTCGCGCTCAAGCGCATCAAGTCGCTCAACGACGATTTCGAGCGCGACTTCTGGTCCGGCACCAGCCTGAACGACCTGTTCGCCAGCGCCGCCCAGAACGCCAAGAACGCCGGCCCCATGGAACGCATCTTCGCCAGCGGCATGCGCGAGTACCAGAAACTGCGCGAGCGCCGCATCACCGATGCCGGCACCCTGATGGACGGCGCACGCCGCGCCATGCGCGCCAGCTTCCAGCGCGAGATGGACGTGGTCGAGTCGAGCCTGTCGTTCCTGGCCACCGTGGGCTCGGTGTCGCCCTACGTGGGTCTGTTCGGCACGGTGTGGGGCATCATGCACGCCTTCACCGGCTTTGCCGGCATGGAGCAGGTGACCCTGGCCACCGTGGCCCCCGGCATCGCCGAGGCGCTGGTGGCCACCGCCATCGGCCTGTTCGCCGCCATCCCGGCCGTGATCGCCTACAACCGCTTCGCGCGCGACATCGACCGCGTGGCCACGCACCAGGAGACCTTCATCGAGGAGTTCTCCAACATCCTGCAGCGCAACCTGGGCGCGCAGCAACCCACTTCGGCCTCCGGCCACTGAAGCGAAGGGAGCCCGCATGCCCGCCATGGCGTCCCGCGGCCGAGGCCGCCGCACCATCAACGAGATCAACATGGTCCCGTTCATCGACGTGATGCTGGTGCTGCTCATCATCTTCATGGTGACGGCCCCCATGCTCACCCCCGGCATGGTCGACGTGCCCAGCGTGGGCAAGGGCCGCAACCTGCCCAAGGTGGTCGCCCAGATCGTGGTGAACAAGGACGGCTCGCTGCAGCTCAAGACCCCCGAGGCCACGCGCAGCATGAGCCAGCGCGAGATCGGCGAAGCCGCGCTGCGCTGGCAAAAGAGCCAGACCAAGGAGACGGCTGTCATCATTACCGCCGACAAGGGCGTTATGTACGACAACGTGGTCAAGGCCATGGACGCCTTGCAGAAGGCGGGTGTGCAGCGGGTCGGTCTCTCCGTCAAACAGGGTGGCTGAAGCCGAAGTGCCCCGCCCTGCCTGATTGATTGATTGAACCGAAGACGACGCACACGCTCTACCCTCTCCATGCACGCCCAAGACGACCGCGACCAGTTTGCGCCCCCCGCACCCCCTGCCCGCCTGCGAGCCATCTCGCTGGCGGTGCTGGTGCACCTGGCGCTGATCGGCGCACTCACCTGGGGCGTGAACTGGAAGGCCAGCTCCGACCAGCCCGCCGTGCAGGCCGAGCTGTGGTCCGCCGTGCCCCAACAGGCCGCGCCGCCCGAGGTGACGCCCCCGACCCCGCCGACGCCGCCCGAGCCGCGGCCGGTCCCCACGCCCGCACCGCCACCACCGCCGCCCCCACCGCCACCGCGCGCCGTGGAGCCCGACACGCGCGAGGCCGACATCGCCATCGAGCGTGAGAAAAAGCGCCTGGAGCAGGAGAAGAAGGCCCGCGCCGAGAAGCTCGAGCGCGACAAGCGCGAGCGTGAACGTGAGCGCAAGGAAGACGAGCGCGAGGAACGCCTCGAAAAGGAAAAGAAGGAAAAGCTCGCCGAGCAGAGGAAGGCCGCCGAGCAGGAAAAGCAAAAGAAGCTGCTCGCCGAAGAAAAGCGCAAGGCCGAAGAGGCCAAGGACGCCAAGGAAGCCAAAGACGCAGCCGCCAAGAAGCAACAGCGCGCCGAGGCCGAGGCCAAGCAGCTCGCAGCCCAGCGCGAGGCCAACCTGCGCCGCATGCAGGGGCTGGCGGGCTCCGAAGGCAACGAAAAGTCCACCGGCACCGCACAGCGCGACTCCGGCCCCTCGGGCAGCTACGGCGGTCTGGTGGCAGCCAAGGTCAAACCCAACATCGTCTACCCCGACGCGATCTCGGGCAACCCGCGCGCCGAGGTCGAGGTGCGCTTGGCCCCCGACGGCACCATCGTCGGCAAGCGCCTGGTGCAATCGAGCGGCAACAAGGCCTGGGACGACGCCGTGCTGCGCGCCCTGGAAAAAACCGAAACCCTGCCGCGCGACATCGGCGGGCGCGCGCCACCGTCCTCGCTGACCATCGGGTTCCGGCCGCAGGACTGACAATCGGTGGGGCCAAGACGGAGGGGGCCGCGCCCCTCCCACCGGTCAATATTGGCCAACTCAAGCCACAAGGCATCCGCTTCATGCAACTGCACCGCGTCTTTCTTTTGTGCACCCTGGGTCTGGCCGCTGCCATATCGGCTGCCCAGGACATTGCAGAGCCTGCAGCAACGGCGACGCCTACCAAGCCCACGGCGGGTGCCCAGACCCACAACGCACGACCGGTGTATCCCGCCTTGTCCAAGCGAATGGGTGAGCAAGGCCGGGTCGAGGTCAAGGTACTGGTTGACGCCCAGGGAATGCCTGTGAAAGCGGAGATCGGCCGCTCCAGCGGCTATCCCAGGCTCGATGCGTCCGCGATTGATGCGGTCATGCGGTGGCGCTTCCAGCCCGCACGCCGCAACGGCGTGGCGCAGGCGACCTGGGCGTTCGTGCCAATCAACTTCAGTCAGGATGGTCCCCCGTCCAACGCCTCAGCATGGAATGACCAGGCCGCAGCCGCCATCAGAAGCCATTTCAGGCTTGCAGGCATCTCCCAAGTCCGCGCGGACTCTCCGGCGAGCTTCTTCGTCGACATTCTTCCGGACGGAACCATCACGGACAAAGCCCAGCAGGGCTCCAGCGGCGAGCCTGAATGGGACAGCTTGGCCGCCCGAATACTCGACAAGGTGCACATCCCACCGAATCGCTTTGGGTTGATTCCGCGCAAAGCGCTGATTTCCATGGCTAGCAACCAGATCTACGTGACAGCCCTGACGGGCTGGCAGGAGCAACGGCTGGATACCGAACAGCGCTACGAAGACCGGGTAGCGGCCAAGATACGGGGCCGCCTCGCCTACCTCAGCGCGATCACCGGCAACCTGCATGCCGAGGTGGAATTGCGCCTCTTGCCGGATGGCAGCATCACCGGCAGGCGCCTTGCACAGTCCAGCGGCAACCAGGATTGGGACGATGAGGTGCTGCGTGCGGTGGACAGAACCCGCTTCGTGCCGCGCGATGTTGGAGGGCGCGTTCCGCCCTCGCTGACCATCGCGTTCCGGCCGCAGGACTGATTGACCGGCCTACCAAGCCCCTCGTTTCATGGCAATGCAGTGCCGATCCCGCCTCACAGGGCGCCCCCTCGCAAGCGGAAATCAGCCGCTCCAGGCAGGGAGCCTAACAGCGACGGCGGCAGGGGTCCCTCTGCCAAGCACTGGATTTTGTAGTGATGCAATTTTTGATGCAAAATCACATCAATACAAGCATCCGGAGAACAACCATGCGAACCACCGTGACCATTGACGACGCTCTGTTCGAAGAAGCACTGGAAGTTGCAGAACCTGGAATAGACAGGGCTGAGTTGATCCGGGAGGCCATCAAGACCTTTGTCCGGGTTCAAGCTGCAAAGCGGCTCGCATCCCTGGGCGGCACCACCCCCGACATGGCAGATGTTCCCAGGCGCAGGGAAGGTTCAGCACAGTGATACGCGTGCTGGTCGATACCTCCGTGTGGGTCGATCACTTTCGCCAACGCAACGCCTCTTTGGTGGAATTGTTGGTGTTGGATTCGGCCTTGGTGCATCCCATGGTTTGGGGAGAGCTCGCTTGCGGAACCCCGCCGTCACGGGCAAAGACCATGGCCGACCTGAAACGTCTCCAGCCAGCCTCAGAGGCAGCCTTGCCGGAAGTCGTGGCGTTCGTGGAGAGGGAACAGCTTTTTGGCCTGGGCTGCGGTCTTGTCGATCTGACCCTTCTTGCCTCCACATTGTTGACACCTGGCGCCAGGCTCTGGACCCTGGACAAGCGGCTCGCCGCCCTGACCGAGCGCTTTGGCGTCGCGCATCAGCCCAGGGTGCATTAGCCTCACCACGGCAGGGTGAACGTCTTGCAGTTGGTGAACGACTTGATCGCCTCCTGCACCCCTTCCTTGTAGCCCAGGCCCGAGTCCTTGATGCCGCCAAACGGCGTCAGCTCGATGCGGTAGCCCGGCACCTCCCAGAGGTTGACGGTGCCCACCTGCAGCTCCTTGGCAAAGCGGGTCACGTCGTCCATGCGGTTGGTGCAGATGCCCGACGACAGGCCGAACGCCGTGCCGTTGGAGATGCGGATCGCCTCGTCGATGTCCTTGAAGGTGATGATGGGCGACACGGGGCCGAAGGTCTCCTCGCGCACCACGATCATCTCCGGGCGAACCCGGTCCAGCACCGTGGGGGAATACAGCGCGCCCTCGCGCACATTGCCCGCCAGCAGGCGCGCGCCCTGGGCGATGGCCTCGTTCACCACCTTCTCGAAATGGCGGGCTGCGGCCTCGTCGATCACCGTGCCCATCTCGTTGGCCTTGTCCATGGGGTCGCCGTAGCGCCAGGCCCGGGTCTTGGCCACCACGCGCTCGGTGAACTCGGCCGCCACCTTCTCGTGTACCAGCATGCGCTTGACCGCCGTGCAGCGCTGGCCCGAGTTCTTATACGAGCCCTGCACCGCCAGGTCGCTGGCCTTGTCCAGGTCGGCATCGTCCATCACGATCAGCGGGTCGTTGCCGCCCAGTTCCAGCACCATGCGCCGGTAGCCGGCCTTCGACGCGATGTACTTGCCGATGGCCACCCCGCCGGTGAAGGTGACCAGGTCCACATGGCGGTGGGTCAGCAGCTCGTCGGCGATCTCGCGCGGATCGCCGGTCACCACCTGCAGCATCTCCACCGGCAGGCCGGCCTCGTACAGCAGGTCGGCGAAATAGTAGGCCGACAGGGGCACCTTCTCCGAGGGCTTGAGCACCATGCGGTTGTTCGTGGCCACGGAGGGCACCACCTTGTGCGCCACCTGGTTCATGGGGTGGTTGAAGGGCGTGATGGCCGTGATCACGCCCAGCAGCGGCTCGCGCGTGGTGATCACCTTGCGCTTCTTGCCGTGCGGCGTGAGGTCGCACGAGAACACCTGCCCATCGTCGCGCAAGGCTTCGTTGGCGCCAAAGTTCAGCACGTCGGCCACGCGCCCGATCTCGTAGGTGCTGTCCTTCTTGCACAGGCCCGACTCGGCGGTGATGATGCTCGACGCCTCGTCGGTGCGCTCGCGCAGCAGCGCCGCCGCCCGGTTCAGGATGGCCGAGCGCTCGTAGCGCGACAGCGTGGGCACATAGGCATGGGCGATGTCCATCGCCCGGCGCACATCCTCCACGCTGGCCATGCCCACCGTGCCCACGCGCTCGCCGCTGTAGGGGTTGACGACGTCGATGTTGCGCTCCGTGCGCACCTTGGCGCCGCCGATGCGCAATGCCTCTGCGCGAAAGTCCGCGCTTTCCATGATGCAACTCATGCCGCCTCCTTGAGTGGTGCTGTGTTGGTTCCGATGAAGTTCTTGCCGCGTGCGCCGGTCAGCGCGTGGGCCACCATCTCGCGCGCCTGGTCGTCGCTCACGCCGTAGTCGGCAAAGCGCGTCCTCACGCCCAATGTCTCGATGAAGCGCACCAGCCGGCCGGGCGCAGCATCCAGGCGGCCCAGCGCGCGCTCCAGCACCGCATCGCGCTCGGGGCTCTGGCCAATGGCGCGCTCCAGCACCATGGGCAGCGGAAAGCTGCAGGCAATGCCGTGCGGCAGCCCATAACGCAGCGTCATCTCGTAAGAGATGGAATGCGCCAGCGCAGTGCGCGTGTTCGAAAAGGCCATGCCTGCCTTCAGCGCCGCCAGCGCCATGCGCCCGCGCAGCGCCGCATCATCCAGGCGCTCCATCAGCTGCGGCAGCGCGTCCAGGATCTCATGCACCGCCGCCACCGCAAAGGTGTCGGACACCGGGTTGGCATTCACGTTCCAGATCGACTCCAGCGCGTGCGACAGCGCGTCCAGCCCGCTTTGCAGCGTGACCGATGCGGGCAGCGACAGCATCAGCTCGGGGTCGATCAGCGCCACGCTGGGCCAGGTCTCGGGCAGGTGCAGCGAGTATTTCTTCTGCGCGCCCCGGTCCCACACCGTGGCCCAGGGCGTCACCTCGCTGCCCGTGCCGGCCGTGGTGGGCACGGCGATCAGCGTCTTGGTCCGCGCTGGCGTGAAGGCCGTGCCGGACGCCAGCAGCGCCACCAGTTCGGCAAAGCGCCCGCTGGGCGTGGCCACCATCAAGGCCTTGGCTGTATCGATGGCACTGCCGCCGCCCACGGCGATGATCACCTCGGCCGCAGCACTGCCGCCGGACCAGAAGGCGTCGTACAGCGCCGCGAGCTCGGCCACGTCGGGGTTGGGCCGCACGTCGTCGATCACGCCCACCAGTTGGTCGCCCAGCAGGGCCTCGATGCGCGCCACCAGGCCGAGCTGGCGCGCCTCTGGAAAGGTGACCAGCAGCGCGCGCCGTCCGGCCAGCAGCCCGGGCAGGGACGACAGTGCCCCGGCCCCGTAGACGCTGCGTACGGGGTTGAAGTATTCATGTGGCATGGAGAGAACCTCTAGACGGAAGAAAAGGCGTGGTTCAGCGCGAGGTCGAACACGTCGAAATTGCGCAGCCGCCGGCCGGGGGCAACGCCCTTCAAAGGCCGGTTGAACAAGAGCGGCACCTTCTGCTCGGAGATGCCGCCATGCGAGCGCAAGGGCACGGTCAACCCGCTCAGGTCATGCCGCGCCGCGCTGGTGCCCAGCACCGTGAGGTGGTCCGACACCACCACCAGGTCGCCAATGCGGTCGCCCGCCAGCTCGAATCGGGCCGCCGCCTCCTCGCGCGTCAGCACCACCTCCACGCCGGGCAGGGCCAGCAGCGCACTGCGCACGCCCTCCAGCGTGGCGCCGGCATTCACGTAGATGGTCGCGAACGAGCCCAAAGCGCCGTGGTGCACCACGTAGGGATCGGTGATGGGCAGGATCACCCGCGTGCTGCCCGCGCCCAGTTGCGCATCCAGCTCCTGCTGCAGGTAGACCACGCGCGGCTTGCCTGCGGCATCGGTCTTGGGGCTCATGCCATGGTCGGCGGTGAGGCCGATGACCGCGCCCAGCGCATCGAGCTGCTGCAGGTAGCCGTCCATCATCGCGTAGAAGGCATTGGCCTCCGGCGTGCCGGGCGCGCACTTGTGCTGCACGTAGTCGGTGGTCGACAGGTACATCAGGTCCGGCCGGCGGGTCTCCATCAGGCGCACGCCGGCCGCAAAGACGAACTCGCTGAGGTCGGCGCTGTACACCGAGGGCACGGGCCTGCCCACCAGCTCCAGCACCTTCTCGATGCCGCACTCGGCCAGCGTGGCCTTGTCGGCCTTCTCGGCCGAAAAGCAGATGCCCTTGAGCCCGTGGCCGAGCAGGGTGCGCAGCTTGTCCTTGGCCGTCACCGCCGCCACCAGCGCGCCGGCATCGGCAAACGCGGCCAGCAGCGTCGGGGCGCGCAGGTACGCGGGGTCGTTCATCATGACCTCGCGGTCGGCGGCCACATCGTAGAAGTAGTTGCCGCAGATGCCATGCACCGAGGGCGGCACACCGGTCACGATGGACACATTGTTCGGGTTGGTGAAGGTGGGCACCACGCAGTCCCCGATCAGCGAGCCGCCCCGGGCCTGCATGCGCGCCAGGTAGGGCGCGACGCCGGCCTGGATGGCCTGGGTCAGGTAGTCGGGCTCGCAGCCATCCACGCAGACCACCACCACCGGTGCGGCGGGCCGGGCGTACTGCCGGCCATTGGCCTGCACGAAGTCGATCACAGCGGCATTCATCAGCGGGCTCCTTTTTGAATCCAGGCACGCAGCCGGGTCGATACATAGTCGGCCACCATCACCATGGCGATGATCACGGCGATGCAGGTGGCGGTGTCCTGGTACTGGAACAGCTTCATGCTGCCCACCAGTTCGAAGCCGATGCCGCCCGCGCCCACCATGCCCAGCACGGTGGCCTGGCGCAGGTTGGTCTCGAAGCGGTAGAGCACCACGGCGATCCAGGCCGTCACCACCTGGGGCAGCACGGCAAAGATGATGGTCTGCAGGGCCCCGGCCCCGGTGGAGCGCAGCGCCTCGATGGGCCCCTGGTCGATCTCCTCGATGGACTCGGCAAAGAACTTGCCCAGCATGCCCGCGCCATGCACCGCCAGGGCCAGCACGCCCGGAAACGGCCCCAGCCCCACGGCCGCCACGAAGATCAGCGCCAGGATGATCTCGTTGACCCCGCGGGTGAAGTTGAACAGCTGCCGCGTGAGCTGGTAGACCACCACGTTCGGCGTAAGGTTGCGCGCTGCGAAGAAGCACACGGGCACCGCCAGGATCACGGCCAGCAGGGTGCCCCACACGGCGATCTGCACGGTTTCGATCGCCGGGACGATCAGCTTGTCCAGAAACGCCCAGTTGGGTGGCAGCATGCGCCCCATGAAGTCGCCGATCCACGGCAGGCCCTTGCCCAGCTCGCCAAAGCTGACCTGTGCGCCGCGCGCCGCCCACCACAGCACGCCGACGAACAGCGCGCCAATACCAATGCGCGGCCACCAGCCCAGGCCACCGCTGGGCCGGGCCACCAGAAAGGTGTAAGAACCGATGTTCATGCTCCTGCCTCCTCAAGTTCCAGCTGGCGCAGCGCGGGTGCGGCTGTGGCCGCCACACAAGGGGCGCTGCGGCTGCGCGCATCGCCCTCGTCCAGGCCGGGGTAGATTTTTCGCAGCACCTCGTCCGTCAGCCCCTCGGGCCCGCCGTCATAGACGATGCGCCCGCCCGACACGCCCACGATGCGTTCGCCGAACTCGCGCGCATAGTCGATCTGGTGCAGGTTGCACACCACGGTGATGCCCAGTTCGCGGCTGGCCTGCTTGAGGTAGTTGAGCACCGTGCGCGAGGTCTTGGGGTCCAGGCTGGCCACCGGCTCGTCGGCCAGGATCACCTTGGGCTGCTGGGCCAGCGCACGGGCAATGCCCACGCGCTGCTTTTGCCCGCCCGAAAGCGTGTCGGTGCGCAGCTCGGCCTTGTCCTGCAGCTCCACGCGGCGCAGGCATTCCAGGGCAATCGCCACGTCCTTGCGCGGAAACCACTGCAGCCACGACAGCACGGCAGGCATGGCCCCCATGCGCCCGGTCAGCACGTTCTTCTGCACCGACAGGCGCGGCACCACGTTGTAGTGCTGGAAGATCATGGCCACCTGGCGGCGCAGCGCGCGCAGGCTGGCACCGCCGGGCTGGGCCAGTTGCCCGTCGATGTGGACCTCGCCACTCGTGGGCTCGGCCAGGCGGTTGATGCAGCGCAGCAGCGTCGACTTGCCAGCACCCGAGGGGCCCAGCACGACCAGGAACTCGCCGGGGGCCACGTCCAGGTCGATGCCCTTGAGCGCGTCGAAGTCGCCATAGCGCTTGTTCAGGCCACGGATCTTGATCATTTCATGGCCCTCAGGTCGAGGTTCAGGATCTTGGCCGTCTCGCGGATGACGTCATAGGCCTTGTCGTTGGTGGGGTGAAAGCCGTTGAGCATGCCCTGGTCCGACCAGGGGATGTCCTTCACGTCCAGGAAGGCGGCCTGCACGCGCTTCTTGAGCGCGGGGTCCAGGTCCTTGCGCCACACCGTGGGCGACTCGGGGATGGGGTCCGACTTCCACACCACCACCAGATCCTCGCGCTTGGCCAGGCCCTTGGCGATGGCCGAGTCCAGGATGCGGTCGGCAATCGCCACGGCCTCGATCTTCTTGTTCTGCACCGCCACGGCATTCGAGTCATGCGATCCCGAGAAGATCACCCGGCCAAAATCCTTGTCGGTATTGAAGCCCTCCTTCATCAGGCCGGCCTTGGGGAACAAGTGGCCCGAGGTGGAGGTGGGGTCCACAAAGGCAAAGGTCTTGCCCTTGAGGTCGGCCACCGTCTTGATCCCGCTGTCCTTGTGGGCCACGATCAGCGCGTGGTAGAAGGCCCGACCGGCCTTCTTGGTCTCGGCCACGGCAAAGGCCTCGATGGGCGCCACGGTGGTGCCCATCACGTACGAGAACGGGCCGAGGTAGGCCACATCGAGCCGCTTGGAGCGCAGGGCCTCGATCACGCCGTTGTAGTCCGCCGCCACGAAGGGCTTGACCGGCATGCCCAGCGATTTGGACAGCATGTCCATCATCGCCTGGCTGTTGGCGATCATGGCCCGTGAATCCTCGGAAGGAATCAGGCCCACCGTCAGGGTGCCGGCTGCGGCCCTGGCGCTGGCACTCAGGCCCACCAGGGAGGGGGCCAGCACCAGGGATGTGCTGGCCAGAAGGGATCGTCGCGTGAATTTCATCGATGTCTCCTAAGGGTTGGGTTTGAACCTCTTGTGTGCGCATGCCTCACGGGGCCCGACGCATGGCGCTACTGTCGGCGCTGCGCCACTATCTTGCAAATTCAACTTTTTTCACCGTTGCATTCATTCAATCTATAGTTGGCCCGGGATAACACGGAGAAAAATGTCATGCGCCTGACACAGTTGCGATCCTTCCACGCCGTGGCCACGGAGGGCAGCTTCACGCGCGCGGCCCAGGCCCTGCACGTGAGCCAGCCCACGGTGACCACCCAGGTCAAGCAACTGGAGGAGCTGTACCAGGTGGAGCTGTTCCACCGCACCGGCCGGCGCATCCGCCCCACGGAGATCGGCGAGCGCCTGTTGCAGCTGTCGCGCCAGATCTTCGGGCTGGAGCACGAGGCCGTGCAGGTGCTGCGCGATGCCGGCGAGCTGCGCTCGGGCCACCTGCGCGTGGCCGCCGTGGGGCCCTCGCACGTCACGAAGATGCTGGCCGCCTTCAACCAGCGCTACCCGGACATCAACATCTCGGTGGGCACCGGCAACTCCGAGGACGTGCTGACCCGCCTGCTCGACTACTCGGCCGACGTGGGCGTGCTGGCGCAGGTGCTCAAGGACAAGCGCTTTGTCTCGGTGCCCTACAGCGAGCACCCCATCGTGATCTTCTGCAACGCCAACCACCGCTTTGCGCGCCGGCGCAGCATCCGCACCGCGGAGCTGCAGGGCGAGAAGCTGATCCTGCGCGAGCAGGGCTCCACCACGCGCAAGGCCATCGAATCAGCCCTCAAGGCCGCAGGCGTGCAACCCACGGTGGTGATGGAGGTGGCCAGCCGCGAGATCATCCGCGAGGCCGTGCTGCAGGGCCTGGGCGTGGCGGCGGTGTCCGAGGTCGAATACGTACCCGGCGCGGGCCTGCACGCGGTGCGCATCAGCGACGCGCAGATCAAGACCTATGCCCACGTGGTCTGCCTGGCCGAGCGCCGGGACATGCGCCTGATCCGGGCGTTCTTCGAGATCATCGGCCGCGACTCCTGAAACCAGGTTCTGAACAACAAAAAACCCGGTGGCCACCAAGGCAGCCACCGGGTTCTTGCATCGCTTCTCAGCGGGGCCGCCCTCCCGTGGGCCCGCCCCTCGCTCTCTCTTGTGAATCTAAATAAGATCGGAGAACAAAACTCAGCGCAGCGGTTCTGGCTAGGCGCTACACATCCGATTTCTTACAGGCAGTACGTTTAGTACGACAAGACGCGGCAACGACGCCAGAAGAGTTTTGTTAGCCGCTCTTATCGGTCGCGGCGCTCCATGCGGCGGTTCAGGTTCAGTGCGCCCAAGGTGCAAGCCACGCCCGACAGCAGGTACACCGTCACGGCCAGCAGGCCGAACTGGGCCGACAGGCCCAGGGCCACCAGGGGCGCAAACGCGGCGCCGATGATCCAGGCCAGGTCGGCCGACAGGGCCGCGCCCGTGTAGCGGTACTTGGGCGAGAAATTGGCCGTCACCGTGCCCGATGCCTGGCCGTACGACAGGCCCAGCAGCACAAAGCCCAGCAGCAGGAACATGGTGCTGCCCACCTCGCCGCTGTTCAGCAGCACCGGTGCCATGAAACTGAACACGCCGATCAACACCGCCATGCCGCCCAGCAGCTTGCGCCGGCCCAGGTGGTCCGACAGCCAGCCCGAGACCATGATGGCCCCGGCCGCCAGGAAGGCGCCGACGATCTGCACGCCCAGGATCTGGGTGACGGGCTGGTCCGAGTACAGCGTGATCCACGACAGCGGGAACACGGTGACCAGGTGGAAGAGCGCAAAGCTGGCCAGCGCCGCAAAGGCACCCAGCAGCACGTTGCCGCCCTCGTCGCGCATCACCTCGTGCACGGGCACGGGCTGCAGCTCACGGTCCTGCAGCAGCTCGGTGTACGACTGCCCCACCACCAGGCGCAGGCGGGCAAACAGGGCCACCACGTTCACGGCAAAGGCCACGAAGAACGGGTAGCGCCAACCCCAGGCCAGAAACTCCTGCACCGTGAGGTTGGCGTACAGGTAGGCAAACAGGCCGGCCGCAAGCACGAAGCCCACGGGCGCGCCCAGCTGGCCGATCATGGCGTACCAGCCGCGGCGGTGCTTGGGCACCGACATCGCAAGCAGCGACGGCAGGCCGTCCCACGAGCCGCCCAGCGCCAGCCCCTGGCCGATGCGCAAAATCAGCAGCGCCACGATGGCCGTGGTGCCCAGGTCCTTGTAGCCCGGCAAAAAGGCCATGCCCACCGTACACACGCCCAAGAGGAAGAGCGCGATGGTCAGCTTGGTGCCGCGCCCCCAGCGCCGCTGGATGGCCATGGAGATGGCGGTGCCGATGGGCCGCACGACGAAGGCCACGGCCAGCAGCGCAAAGGCGGCCAGCGTGCCATCCAGGCGCGACATGAAGGGGAACAGGAACGACGGGAACACCAGCACGCAGGCGATCCCGAAAACGAAGAAGTCGAAATACTCGGACGAGCGTCCGATGATCACGCCCACGGCGATTTCGCTGGGGGTGACGTCTTCATGGGTGTCCGCGCGGGAGAGGGATGCCTGGCCTTCTTCAAAGCCATTCGCTGGGTAGATAGCAGAGGCGGGACTGCTCATGAACAGGGTTCCTTGTTGTGTAACGGATACACCCACGTTTTACACCCAGCCGCCCGGCCCGACAAGGGCGGTTTCACCCACGTTCCTGCAGGACAAATGCCCATAGGCTGTCTGCGCAGGGATTTCGGTACTGGCAGTGTGTTCGCTGGTTGCCCCAAAAAGGGGCAAAAACTTGACCTTGGACAAAATGTCCAATGGACAAATTTGGCTGCTCTATTACATTGAGCGGCAAATTGTCATTCGCGTTTACCCCTAAACGCCTTTGTTGGGCCCATCACATGTTCAAACTTCCCCAACTTCGCGGGCCGGCATGGCTTGCGTTGGCGGCCACAGCCACCAGCCTCGCCGGTTGCAGCAAGGCCGTCGTCCTCAACCCCGCAGGCGACGTCGCCTCGCAGCAAGGCCACATGGTCGTGCAGGCCACCTTGCTGATGCTGATCATCATCGTCCCGGTGATCGCCCTCACGCTGTGGTTCGCCTGGAAGTACCGCCAGTCCAACACCGCCAACACCGAAGAGGACTACGACCCCGACTGGCACCACTCCACCACGCTGGAGCTGGTGATCTGGACCGTGCCCCTGCTGATCATCATCGCGCTGGGCGCGCTGACCTGGATCGGCACCCACAAGCTCGACCCCTACCGCCCGCTGGACCGCATCTCGGCCACCAAGCCGCTGGAGGCGCAGGCCACCCCCCTGGTGGTGCAGGTGGTCGCCATGGACTGGAAATGGCTGTTCTTCTACCCCGAGCAAGGCATTGCCACGGTGAACGAGCTGGCCGCCCCGGTGGACCGCCCCATTCTGTTCAAGCTCACCGCCACCTCCACGATGAACTCGTTCTACGTGGCCGACCTGGCCGGCATGATCTACGCCATGCCCGGCATGCAGACCGAGCTGAACGCCGTGATCAACAAGCCCGGCGTGTACCCCGGCATCGCCTCGCACTACAGCGGCGCGGGCTTCTCGGGCATGACCTTCAAGTTCCACGGTCTGAGCCAGGGCGACTTCGAGCAGTGGGTGGCCAAGGCCAAGACCGAAGGCAAGGCGCTGGACAAGACCACCTACCTGAACCTCGTCAAGCCCAGCGAGCGCGACCCCGTGCAGCGCTTTGCCAGCGTGGAAGACGGCCTGTACGACAAGGTGCTCAACCGCTGCGTCGAAGAAGGCAAGATGTGCATGCACCACATGATGACCATCGACGAGCGCGGTGGCGAGGCCTACATGAAGGCCATGGGCCTGAACCTGCCCCAGGACGTGTGCACCATCGACAACGCCGGCCAGATCGTGGCCGCCCTCGAAGCGCGCCACGCCACGGTCCACGACCGCACCCTTTCCCGCCAATGATCCGCGCCTAAGAGACTGACGACCATGTCCACCTCACCCGTTGTAACCGAACCGCATTGGGCCCTGGGCCGAATCACCTGGGACTCGATCCCCATGGCGCACGAGCCCATCGTGCTGATCACCTTCATCGGCGTCGTGCTCGGTGGCCTGGCCGTGCTGGCCGGCATCACCAAGTTCCGCCTGTGGGGCACCCTGTGGCGCGACTGGATCTGCAGCATCGACCACAAGAAGATCGGCATCATGTACATGATCCTGGGCGTGGTCATGCTGCTGCGCGGCTTTGCCGACGCGCTGATGATGCGCCTGCAGCAGGCCATGGCCTTTGGCGACAACATGGGCTACCTGCCGCCGCACCACTACGACCAGATCTTCACCGCCCACGGCGTGATCATGATCTTCTTCGTGGCCATGCCGCTGGTCACGGGCCTCATGAACTACCTCGTGCCGCTGCAGATCGGCGCGCGCGACGTGTCCTTCCCGTTCCTGAACAACTTCAGCTTTTGGATGACCACCGCCGGTGCCATCCTGGTGATGGTGTCGCTGTTCCTGGGCGAGTTCTCCACCGCGGGCTGGCTGGCGCTGTCCAACCTGGGGGCGCAGAACCCGGGGGTGGGGCTTGACTACTACATCTGGGCGCTGCAGATCGCCGGGGTGGGCACCACGCTCTCGGGCATCAACCTGATCGTCACCATCATCAAGATGCGCGCACCCGGCATGAACCTCATGCGCATGCCCATCTTCACGTGGACGGCCCTGTGCACCAACGCACTCATCGTGGCTTCGTTCCCCGTGCTCACCGCAGCGCTGGTGCTGATGTCGCTGGACCGCTATGCCGGCACCAACTTCTTCACCAACGACCTGGGCGGCAACGCCATGCTGTACGTGAACCTGATCTGGATCTGGGGCCACCCCGAGGTCTACATCCTGATCCTGCCCTGCTTCGGCATCTTCTCCGAAGTGGTGGCCACGTTCTGCAAGAAGCGCCTGTTCGGCTACACCTCCATGGTGTACGCCACGGTCGTTATCACCATCCTGTCGTACCTGGTGTGGCTGCACCACTTCTTCACCATGGGCTCCGGCGCCAGCGTGAACACCTTCTTCGGCATCACCACGATGATCATCTCGATCCCCACAGGCGCGAAGATCTTCAACTGGCTGTTCACCATGTACAAGGGCCGCATCCGCTTCGAGCTGCCCATGCTGTGGACCCTGGCCTTCATGGTCACCTTCGCCATCGGCGGCATGACCGGCGTGCTGCTGGCCGTGCCCCCGGCCGACTTCGTGCTGCACAACAGCCTGTTTTTGATCGCCCACTTCCACAACGTGATCATCGGCGGCGTGCTGTTCGGCCTGTTCGCCGGCATCAACTACTGGTACCCCAAGGCCTTTGGCTACAAGCTCGACCGCTTCTGGGGCCTGTGCTCCTTCTGGCTGTGGGTGGTGGGCTTCTATGTCGCCTTCATGCCGCTGTACATCCTGGGCCTGATGGGCGTCACCCGCCGTGCCAACCACTTCGAAGACCAGTCGCTGCAGATCTGGTTCGTCATCGCCGCCATCGGCGCCGGCCTGATCGCCCTGGGCATTGCCTGCCTGCTGATCCAGATCGTGGTGAGCTACTTGAAGCGCGAACAGCTGCGCGACCACACCGGCGACCCATGGGACGCCCGCACGCTGGAGTGGGCCACTTCGTCGCCCCCGCCCGACTACAACTTTGCCTTCACCCCCAAGGTGTACGAGATCGATGCCTGGTGGGACATGAAGAAGCACGCCTACGCGCGCCCCCTCACCGGCTTTGCGCCCATCCACATGCCTGCCAACACCGGCGCGGGCGTGATCATCTCGGCGCTGTCGCTGGTGCTGGGCTTCGCCCTCATCTGGCACATGTGGCTGCTGGCCGGCCTGTCGTTTGCGGGCGTGGTGCTGGTGGCCATCGTCCACACGTTCAACTACAAGCGTGACTTCTACATCCCCGCCACGCAAGTGACGGAGACCGAGAACCTGCGTACCCAACAACTGCGTGCCAGCCATGTCTGATATCACCTACAACCAAGCTGCCGCCGCCATCACGCAAGGCGGCCCCACGGGCGCCACGCTGGCGCGCCGCGAGTACCACCTGGCGCACGAGCCGCATCCCGAGAACGGCACCGCCCTGGGCTTCTGGCTCTACCTGATGAGCGACTGCCTCATCTTCGCCGCGCTGTTCGCCACCTACGGCGTGCTGGGCCGCAGCTACGCCGCCGGCCCCACCGGCGCGCAGCTGTTCGACCTGACGCTGGTGGCCATCAACACGGCCTTCCTGCTGGCATCGTCGATCACCTTCGGCTTTGCCATGATCAAGAAGCAGCAGAACAACGTGAACGGCACGCTGCTGTGGCTGGCCATCACCGGCGTGTTCGGCCTGTGCTTTCTGGGGCTGGAGCTGTATGAGTTTCACCACCTGATCCACCAGGGCGCGGGCCCGCAGCGCAGCGCCTTTCTGTCGGCCTTCTTCACGCTGGTCGGCACCCACGGCCTGCACGTCACCTTTGGCCTGGTCTGGCTGGTGGTGCTGATGGTGCAGATCAAGAAGCATGGCCTGATCCACGAGAACAAGCGCCGCCTGATGTGCCTGTCGATGTTCTGGCACTTTTTGGACGTCGTCTGGATCGGCGTCTTCACCTTCGTGTACCTGATGGGAGTGCTGTAAATGAGCGCCGCACAACACACCGCCAACGCCCACGACGGCCACGGCCATGACGATCACGGCCACGACGACCACCATGGCGACGTGGGCCCGCACAGCACCTTCTCGGGCTACATGGTCGGCTTCGTGCTGTCCATCATCCTCACAGCCATCCCGTTCTGGCTGGTCATGGCCAAGGTCATCGCCGACCGCAACACCGCTATCCTCGTGCTCGGCGGCTTTGCGGTGGTGCAGATCCTGGTGCACATGGTCTGCTTCCTGCACATGAACGGCAAGGTCGAGGGCGGCTGGACGCTGCTGTCCACCATCTTCACCGTGGTCTTCGTGGCCATTGCCATCAGCGGCACGCTCTGGGTCATGTTCCACATGAACGCCAACATGATGCCCGGCCACCCCACGCCCACCCCGCCCACCCAGAGCGAAGCCGGCGCGGCGGCAAGCCACCACACCCCCTGATGGGTGCAGCGCCCCGACGCCCCACGACGATGCGGGGCGAGGCGGGGCGGGGCGGGGCGCAACCCTTGCGAAGCGGCCGCTCACAGCGGCCGCAGCCGTTTTGGGGCCAGTGCAACCGACTGAACAAAGGAACTCCCGATGACCGCAACCAACGGTCCCCCAGCCCGCCGGCGCCTGCGCCGCGCCGTGCTGCTGGTGCTGGGCATCGCCCTCTTCCTGGGCTTTGTGGCCCTGGGCACCTGGCAGGTGCAGCGGCGGGTGTGGAAGCTCGACCTCATCGAGCGCGTGGACCAGCGCGTACACGCCGCGCCCGTGGCCCTGCCCCCGGCCAGCGACTGGCCCGGCATCAACGCCGCAGGGCATGAATACCTGCCCGTCACCCTCAGCGGCCACTGGCTGCCCGGCAAGACCGTGCTCACCCAGGCCGTCACGGCCCTGGGCTCGGGCTTCTGGGTCATCAGCGCGCTGCAGCAGGCCGACGGCACCCAGGTGCTGGTGAACCGCGGCTTCATCCCCCAGGACCAGCGTGCAGAGTGGGCAGGCAAGGTCGATGCAGCGCCCGCTACCGTGCAGGGCCTCATCCGCATCACCGAGCCCAAGGGCGGCTTCCTGCGCAACAACGACCCTGCCGGAGAGCGCTGGTTCTCGCGCGACGTGGCGGCCATCGCCCAGGCACTGCAGTTGCCCCGCCCCGCCCCCTTCTTCATCGACGCCGGCCTGCCCACGCGCGGCGTGGCCAACCTGAGCGCCGAGGCGGTGGAAGTGGCCGGCACCGCCGCCACCACGGCGGGCACCACCTGGCCGCGCGCGGGGCTCACCACCATCCGCTTTGCCAACAGCCATGCGGTGTATGCCCTCACCTGGTACGGCCTGGCGCTGATGGTGCTGGGCGCGGGCTGGTTCGTGGTGCGCTACGAGCGGCGCCGGTAGACTCCCACCATGCCCCTTCTACGCATCGCCAAGAGCGCCGAGTTCTTGCGCAACCCGCGCGCTGCCGATGCCGCCGCCGGCATCAAGAACCTGCAGCAGCTTATTCAGCTGCGCTGGATGGCCGTCATTGGCCAGGTCTTCACCATCGAGGTGGCGCACCACAGTCTGCGCCTGACCATCCCCCTGCACCAGATGCTGATGGTGGTGGGCTGCCTGGCCGTGTTCAACGTGGTCAGCCTGCTGCGCCTGCGCACGGGGGTGCAGGTGCGCAATGTGGAGCTGTTTCTGGCGCTGCTGGTGGACGTGGCCGTGCTCACCACCCAGCTGTATTTGAGCGGCGGCACCAGCAACCCCTTTGTCTTTTTGTACCTGCTGCAGATCGCGCTGGGCGCCATTCTGCTGCGCGGGGCCTATATCTGGAGCATGGTGGTCATCACCACCGTGTGCTTTTGCGTGCTGGCCACCCACCACCTGCCGCTGGAGCTGCCGCAAGACCTGCACCAGGGCCTGTCGAGCCTGTACGTGATTGGCCTCTTGGTGTGCTTTGTGCTCAACGCGATTTTGGTGGTGGTGTTCATCACCCGCATCAGCCTGAACCTGCGCGAGCGCGACGCCCGCCTGGCCGCCGCGCGCCGCCGCCGGGTGGAAGAAGAGCACATCGTGCGCATGGGCCTGCTCGCATCGGGCGCGGCGCACGAGCTGGGCACACCGCTGTCGACCCTGGCCGTGATTTTGGGCGACTGGCAGCACGACCAGGAGCTGATGGGCGACGAAGTGCTGCGCGAAGACATCGAAGAAATGCGCACCCAGGTGCAGCGCTGCAAGAGCATCGTCAGCGGCATCTTGCTGTCGGCCGGCGAGGCGCGCGGTGAGGAATCGGCCCAGACCACCGTGAGAACGTTTGTCGACGCCCTGGCCGACGAATGGCGCACCACGCGGTCGATACCCGCATTTTCGTACCGCAACGACTTTGGCGACGACACGCCCATGGTGTCGGACACCACGTTGAAGCAGATGGTTTTCAATGTGCTGGACAATGCACGCGACGCCTCGCCCCAGTGGGTGGAACTGCTCATCACCCGCGACGACAAGGCCGAGGTGCCCGCCCTGTGCATCACCGTCAATGACGCAGGCCCCGGCTTTGCGCCCGGCATGCTGGACCACCTGGGCGAGCCCTACCAGTCCACCAAGCAGCGCCCCGGCAGCGGCCTGGGCCTGTACTTGGTGGTGAACGTGGCGCGCACTTTGGGCGGCAGCGTCACGGCCCGCAACCGCGCCCCCGAGAGCGGGGCCGAAGTGAGCATCCGCCTGCCCCTGGCAGCCGTGGCGATGCCGCGCGGCCACCGGCCGGTGTGATGATGGCCACGGATTTGCGTGCGTTGGATGCATTGGCTGGACAACCAACCAGACCAACAAGCAAGCAGCTTTTGTCGCCAGTCAAAGTTGAATTCGTACTAGTACAAAACCCGAGCCCGACCGCCATGGACGAAATCACCACCGCCAGCAGCAGCAGCAACAGCCCCGCAGCAGACCCATCCTCCAAGGAAGCAAAGGAAAAACCCCAGCTGCTCATCGTCGAAGACGACGAGGCCTTTGCCCGCACCCTGGCCCGCTCGTTCGAGCGCCGCGGCTACCGCGTGCTCCAAGCCGCCAGCCTGCCCGAGGTGGAAGCCTTGCTCACCCAGCACACCCCCGGCTACGCTGTGGTCGATTTGAAGCTCAAGGGCGACGCATCGGGTTTGGCCTGCGTGCAAAAGCTGCACGCCGCCAGCGAAGCCATGCTCATCGTCGTGCTCACCGGCTTTGCCAGCATCGCCACCGCCGTCGAGGCCGTGAAGCTGGGCGCCTGCCACTACCTGGCCAAGCCGTCGAACACCGACGACATCGAGGCTGCGTTTGGCTTGAAGGCCGGCGACACCGGGGTGGACGTGACCAACCGCTCCAGCTCACTCAAGACGCTGGAGTGGGAGCGGATTCACGAGGTGCTGGCGGAGACGGGGTTCAATATCTCGGAGACGGCGCGGAGGTTGGGCATGCACCGCCGCACCTTGGCCCGCAAGCTGGAAAAACAGCAGGTGAGCTAAAGCGGGTCAGCCCGCAGTGGGCCAGGTCGACAGCGCCTGGTCCACCACCCCATTCAGCACCTCGCGGCTGAACCCCGCCTTGGCCTGCACCCCCATGCCGTGCAGCACCGTGCACAGGTAGGTAGCCAGCGCCGCACAGTTGGCCTTGGGCGGCAGGTCCCCCTCCTGCTGGGCGCGCTCGAAGCGCTCGCGCAGCAACGCCTCGCCGTTGGCCCGAGCATCGATCAGCGCGCGCCGCACGGGCTCCGCATCGTCTGACCCGGCCAGCACGCCATTGATGCCAAGGCAGCCCGTGTGGTCCGGGTAACGGGTATTGAGCTCCACGGCATTGCGCAGGATGTACTCCGCCACCCCGCGCGAGGTGGGCTGCGTGAGCCCCACCGGGATGAAATCCATGTAGTGCTCGTAATACCGCTCTAGCGCCCGCAGGAACAGCGCCTCCTTGTTGCCAAAGGCCGAGTACAGCGCAGGCCGTTCCACCCCCGTGGCCTGCACCAGGTCGGTGTACGAGGCGCCCTCGTACCCCTTGCGCCAGAACACGCACAGCGCGGCATCCAGCGCCACGTTCACGTCGAACTCTCGCTGGCGCCCCATCAGACCACTGCCTCGGCTTTTTTCATAACGGTCGATATTAAACCGCTTGACCCTTTCTGTCGAATTTCATAACATTCGTTATCATAACGATTGTTATGTTTCGATCTGAGCCATCGTGGCGAGGGCGATCAACTCACCCACAAAGGAGTTTTTCATGCAGAAATCATTGGCAGGCAAGGTGGCACTGGTCACGGGCGGATCGCGCGGGCTGGGCGCAGCCACCGCGCTGGCACTGGCAGACAAAGGGGCCGACGTGGCCATCAGCTACGTGGCGTCGGCCGACAAGGCGCAGGCCATCGTCGAGCAGCTCAAGGCCAAGGGCGTGCGCGCCCTGGCCGTGCAGAGCGACCAGGCAGACCCAACGGCCGCCAAGCCGCTGCTCGACGCCGTGCTGGCCCACTTCGGCCAGCTCGACATCCTGGTCAACAACGCCGCCATTGCCGTGCAAGGCAAGGCGGTGGGCGACCCTGGCCTCGATACCGAAGGCCTGGACCTGCAGTGGCGCATCAACGTGCTTGGCGCCGTGGCCACCACGCGCGCCGCAGCGCCTCGGCTGGCCGACGGCGGGCGCATCGTCTTCATCGGCTCGGGCCTGGGCAGCCGCGTGGCCTTTGCGGGCGTGGCGGACTATGCCGGCACCAAGGCGGCCATCGTCGGGTACGCCAAGGGCGTGGGCCGCGACCTGGGCCCGCGCAACATCACCGTGAACGTGGTGCAGCCCGGCATCATGCCCACCGACATGGCCGCTGGCGCAGCCGGCAACCTGCCCGACAGCATCATGGACCTGCACGCCATACGCCGCATCGCCACCGTGGAAGAAGTGGCCGCTGCCGTGTGCTTTCTGGCCGGGCCAGAAGCTGGCTACGTCACGGGCGGCGTGCTCGATGTGAGCGGCGGCTTCCAGATCTAACACAGGGGCACGCACGCATGGCCACCGTCATCGGCATCATCGGCGCAGGCGAAGTCGGCAGCCACATTGCGCGCGCCGCCATCGCCAACGACTACCGGGTAGTGATCGCCAACTCTCGCGGCCCTGAGACCCTGGCAGGGCTGGTTGCCGAACTCGGCCCCCAGGCCCGCGCCTCCACCGCTGCCAGCGCAGCGGCGGCCGGCGACTTCGTGGTCATCGCCGTGCCCCTCAAGCTGGTCAACAACATGCCCGTGCAGGAGCTGGCGGGCAAGATCGTGATCGACACCAACAACTACATGGCCTGGCGTGACGGCCTGTACGCAGTGGTCGAATCGGGCGAGGCCACGGAGCACGAGCTGCGGCAACGGCAGTTGCCCACATCGAAGGTGGTCAAGGCCTTCACCCACATTCAGGCGCCGCGCATCCTCACCGCAGGGCAGCCCGCAGGGAAGCCTGGCCGGCTGGCGCTGGCGGCATCGAGCGACTACCCCGAGGCAGTGGAGGTAGTGGCGCGGCTGTATGACCAGTTTGGGTTTGACACTGTGGACCACAGCCCGCTGAGCGAGTCATGGCGGAGTGGGCCTGGGCAGCCGGCGTGGACGGCGCATTGGAGGCAGACGCGAGAAGAGCTGGCGGGGAATTTATCGAGGGGTCGTCAGATCCGCTCGGAGTGAAGCTGCTCGGCGCCTACTACGAACTGGCCAAGCCATACAACACAGACGACATCGAGGCCGCGTTTGGCCTCAAGGCAGGCGACACCGAGGTGGACGTGACCAACCGATCCAGCTCGCTCAAGACGCTGGAGTGGGAGCGGATTCACGAGGTGCTGGCGGAGACAGGGTTCAATATTTCGGAGACGGTGCGAAGGATGGGGATGCACCGCCGCACGCTGGCACGCAAGCTCGAAAAGCATCAGGTCAGCTAATAAACCCGGTTCGCTCGCGCCGCGCACACGGCGGCCGGCAGGCCGCCCATTCAAGAGCCCTTTGACGGCAAAGTCGCCAGCACTTGGTTCACCCCTACACCTAGAACCTCGCGGCTGAATTCCGCCTCGGCCTGCACTGCCACGCCATAAAGCACGGCGAACGCATCAGTTACCAGCGCGGCGCAATCAGCTGTGGGCATCAGGTCGTCCTCCTGCGGGGCGTACTCGAATTGTTCGCGCAGTCGGCCCCGCCTTTCGCTCGCGTACCGGCGAACACGCCGTTGCCCAGGCACCTAGCCGGGTACGGCTAGCGGACATTGAGGTACACGGCAAAACCCAGGTCATGGACCCATAGGTTCTTCAAGATGGCATGGAAAAACGTGAATTCAAATTCTTGCAAATTATGTGCAAATCAACTAAAACCCTTTCAAGCTAGACAGTGCAGTGCTTCAGCACATCGTTGAGGCGAGGACATTTTTAAATTCATATAAATCTTCCGACGGCATACGACATGGAAAAAATTCAAACCGGCGCAAGCGAGAGTGATGTTGAGCAAAAGTTCATACTACCGCTCTTGCTCCAAGAAAATCCCATGGGCTTAGGTTATTCAATCACCGATTTTCACACAAAGATTGACTTAAAGAAACTCATGCTGGACAAGGGCGCTCATCGGAAACTATACTATCCAGATTTTGCTATTGTTTGCGATGGCCTTCCACTTCTCATTATAGAAGCCAAGAAGCCTGGCGAGGATTTATCGGAAGCGCTACGAGAAGCACGATTGTATGCAACCGAAATTAACGCAAGCTATCCGACTGGCCTTAATCCCTGCGAACGGATTTTTGCAACTGATGGGCAAAGAATATTTGCAGCGTTTACAGATCAACGCACACCGTCAATTGAATTAACCGAACTGGATCTCACTCCAGTTAGCCAAAAATTCGATGAATTTCTATCATTTGCTTCACATTTTGTATTGAAACGTAGGGCAGATGAACTACTCAAGTCCATTCGAACCACCGCTCGCTATTGGAAACCTGTCTTTATGTTGGGTGGGCGAGCTGTAAAAAATGAAATTATTGGAGACAATTCATTCGGCACGAACGTATCGGTTGAATACAAGTATCTTTTCAACCCGGAATCTCCTGCAGATAGAGCTGCCATCGTTAAAAATGCTTACGTGCCATCTAGAAGAAAGCAAGCTCATGTAGCTCCAATCGATCGGTTAATAAGATCAGCCCTCCCAAGGCAGGTTGTAGATGCCAGAGAAATTGAAGACTCAACCAAGCCTGAGGATCTTCTTTCCGCAGTATCTGATTTTGGAAGAACAAATAGTGAAATCTGCCTACTTATAGGAAGCGTAGGCTCCGGAAAATCAACGTTTACAGATTTTCTGCGCCTTGAGGCTCTCCCAACCGGAACATCTAATAATACCGAATGGGTTAGCATCAATCTAAACAAAGCCCCCTTATCCCGCAACACGATTTACAACTGGGTTGTTAAACAAGCAATTGAAGGAATACAAGCCTTACACCCACAAGTGGATTTCGCCGAAATTTCAGTCCTACTGAATATCTTCAAGAAAGATATTTCGATCATTGAACGAGGTAGGGGTGCGCTTTTTGCCAAAGGCTCTGATCGATACAACGAAATGATATTTGACGAGCTCACCAGGTTGCAGAGTGACGCATCGAATACACTAAACGGCCTCATAGATGTGTTCTACAAACAGCGCGGCAAATTGCTGGTACTCGTTCTAGACAATTGTGACAAAAGAACCCAGGATGATCAGTTATTGATGTTTGAGGTTGCATCTTGGATTAAGAGTACATTTTTATGCATGGTATTTCTCCCGCTCAGAGACACTACCTATGATCAGTACAGAAACGAGCCACCTCTCGATACGGTAATAAAAGATTTAATATTTCGAATTGACCCACCACTGCTAGACAGGGTAATCCAAGCTCGCTTGAATTATGCACTCAGAGAAATAGGCGGCCAGCATACAAAATTCTCGTTTTTGACCGGCAATGGTTTCCGCGTGGATTGCGCCCGCTCGCAGGTAGCGACATACTTGAAAGCCATTGTTGCATCATTGTTTCAAGATCAACTTTTCAAAAGAATAATTTCTGGAATTGCCGGACGCAATATGCGGAAAGGCCTTGAAATATTGCTCGACTTTTGCAAAAGCGGGCACATTAGTACAGACGACATCTTGATGATGAAGACATCGCAAGGTGACCACAGACTTCCGCCACACATCATTGCAAAAATATTATTAAAGGGCAAGAGAAAGTACTATAGCGACATCGAGTCGAATATTAAAAATTTATTCGCATCTGATGAACAGGATGCATTGCCAGACCCGTTTGTACGCATAGCGATACTTCAATGGTTAAAAAATCGGAGCAGAGAAGCAGGCCCAAACAGAATTCTGGGCTACCACCAAGCTGGCTCACTAGTCGCCGGTCTGCAAATTGCCGGCCATGCTGAAAATCGCATCATCGAAGAGCTAAAACTATTAATTTCCTATGGCTGCGTTTTTAGCGAAGCACAGAGCGAAATTATGTCCCACGATGATCTTATATCCATCGCTCCTTCTGGGCAAATACATCTCGAATTGCTTAGAAATATTCATTATCTTTCTGCAATGTCGGAGGACGTTTATTTCAGAGAGAATCAACCGGCCAAAAAAATCGCTGACATGATTTCTGGCAATGGAGAATTCCCATCCGACGGACGTCAAGCTGTAATTTTAAATGGTCAAATTCTTCTTGATTATTTGATAAACTACAAGGACAAGTACTTTTTGGGGCATGCGAAAGTAGTAGATGCAGAAAAAGCAGAGCATCTAGTGGACCTACCCAGTATTCGCGACTACGTACAAAATCTAAAAGATAATGACGGCACTTTAAGAAACCGCACTAAAATGGAATCCGATTATCCAGTTGGAACGGAGGTTGAGGCTCAAAT
Source organism: Acidovorax sp. AC410 (assembly GCF_979253235.1). Classification (NCBI taxonomy): domain Bacteria; kingdom Pseudomonadati; phylum Pseudomonadota; class Betaproteobacteria; order Burkholderiales; family Comamonadaceae; genus Acidovorax; species Acidovorax sp. AC410. Next base: position 3,904,443 of record NZ_CEEDCG010000001.1, on the reverse strand, counting down.
TCGTGCAATCTTGCGATACGGAGTTATCGTTGAATTCGGCCTTTCCGGGCGAGGCCTAGCTCACGAGTCAAATTTTAGTAATATTTCTCCAGCAACAAGAGCTGAATTCGAGGTAGGCGACTGGGTAGTAGTGAAAATCCTACAATTTGTGCCGGAAAGGCGAGGATACAGTCTTGCTTTAATCGGGATATCTACTGGAAACCAGTTTGAGGTGGAAGCACAAATAAGCTCATTGGGGAAGTAGGTCCCGATGAATTTTATTAATCAATCTCTTGTTACTATTGAAGTAGCGAGTCGTCCATACTGATCAAATCTACTTCCCCAAGGCCCCGCGCTCCCATAACAAGCGAGAGCGTGAGGGCTCTCTGATCTAGGAATGTAGGCTCAGGGAAACTTTCAATCACCCTAAAGCTCACAAGTCCGGCGTTTAAAGTCATCGATACGTGAGCGTGGCGCTCAGATACTAGCCACGCTGACAAGATACAAGTTGACGAGCTCTACCGCGCCGGCACTCCACCCCGCCATTGCCCCCAATTCCGAACAATGTGGTCCACCACCCGCGTGCCCACCAGCGCCACGTTCTCCACCGTCTCCGCAAAGCCCCCCGCCGTTTCGCCCGGCGCCGGGTCCAGATGCTGCAGCGTGGTTTCCTTGGGGTTGCCCTGGTCAAAATTGACCGCCCCGCGCAGGCTCATCATGCGGTCGGTGCCGTGGGTGCGCTTGACCACCAGGGCAATGGCGGCGGCCTCCATCTCGGTGATCACATAGTCGTCCGCCCCGTAGAGCTTGGCGATGTACTGGGCCTGCTTGGACATGCCGGGGCCGTGGAAAAACGTGTCGCCGGTCATGTGGGTGCCGGTGATGACGCTGGGGCCGCGGCGGGCGGCCTCGTCGGGGTAGCGCTGGCGGTAGACGCGGGCGCCTTCTGAGTCCTTGAGCGGTGCATCAACGCTGAGGTTCATGGCCCAGTCGACCAGCAGGGGGTTGAGCTGAAAGCGGCGGTATTCCTCATAGCCTTTGCGCGGCATGAAGGTGGGCTCGCCGGCCTTGTTTTCCTCAGGCGCCCAGCGGTGGCCAAGGTCGTAGTCGACCAGCCAGGTGCCCCAGCTCACGTCGCCAATGGTGCCCCGCTGCGGCGGCGTGCCGGCCACGCCAGAGATCACGTAGTACGCCTGCGCAAAGTCGAACTTCGGATTCAGCAGAATGGCCTGCATGGACGACGACGAGTTGACCTTGCCCATGCCCAGCACGGCGCCGCACACGCCGTCGGCGTTGCAGTACACGGGGCCCAGTGCTCCGGGTATGGTGATGGGAGTGGCGTACTTCCAATACCGCTCGTACCAGTGCTGGAACTCACCCGCGCGGTCGCCGGTGTTCTTGCCGATCTCGAACATGGCGGCGACGAAGACCTTGACGCGGATGGGCGCGGTGCTGGTTGTTGCAGAGGGCGACGTCGCGCAGCCGGAAATGGACAGCGCAGCAAGGGCCAGCAACAGCCAGCGCACGGGGTGTAAAGACGGGTTGAAGAGCATTGAAAACACCTTGGCGAGAGAAAGGAAAGCGGCTGTGTGCCATGCTGGCCAACACAAGCCAACGGCACCGCAAGAACTGCGCCATTTTGCGCCCCGAACTCGCCCGCCAACAATCAACCGATACCAGCGCACGGCAGGCTCATTTCACCAGCGGCCGCCAATCCAATCGAGTCTTGTCAACGCGCGTCAGTGGCTGCCCCAGCTCCGATGAGGTGCCGCACCGAAATTGGCGTCTGGCCTGGGTTGAAAGGCCGCGTTCGGGTCGATCAATGCACGCACTTCACCGTCGTTGAATCCGAAGGATAAAAGAACGTCGCCCGTGTGCTCGCCCACGAGAGGCGCTCTTGCGCGCCGGGTTGGACTCTGGTCATTGAAGTGAATTGAGGTTCTCGATCTCTCGGACGCCGGCAAAAGAGGCCCTTGCTGGAGGTCATCGTGATTTCATGATCTGATCCATGAAGGCGCGTCAAACAACTGCCTGCATCAATCCAGCTTGACCATCCGAAATCGTGTGTCCACCTACCGCCCCATTGCCTTTGAGCGCTCTGGCCGGATGAAATCGTCCACTCGCAGAGGGCTGCTTCTGCCTGATGGCTTCATCCAAGCGTCCTCGGCGGCATGGTGCAGGTGGGTGCCGTTGTCCAGAGCAAGCGGCAGTACGTTGGCAAGAGCGACGGCGGGCTCTTTAGGGCAACCGACCCGTGCGCGCTGGAATGAATGCTTTCGTTAGAAGATCCGCTGAATGATGAATCTAACGCGGTCTACCGTTTGTGGCGTTGGCAGGATCAGTTGCAATGAAATGACGTCTCCTACGACAAAGTCCTTCAGCATTTCGCCATCCAGTTGCGTGGTGGGATCGCCGCCGAGATTGCCGTTGCTGGCGAAGGTATATGGCACGCCATTGCGCGCTACATGGGTCTCCGTTCCAACGGGAATGCTCATTCTCATTCGAAATGAGTAGGCGATTCTGTAATGGCCGGCTGCCGTGATGGTGGTGTTCGTACCGTCACTGGTCATGCCGATCGAAGTGGGCGGAAAGACGATGGTGTTGGTCCCCGCGCTGACAACGAAAGGAGTTGACAATTGCAGGCTGGTGTAGGTTGCAGCGAATGCGCCTGTCGGCCCGGTGGGACCTGTCGGCCCTGTCGCCCCCGTGGGACCGGCAGGGCCTGTGGCACCCGTCGGCCCTGCAAGGCCCGCTGCTCCTGCGGGTCCAGCCGGCCCTGCAGGGCCCACGCCTCCCCCGCCTGACGAGCCAGATGCCCCGGCAGGGCCGGGAGGGCCTGCCGGGCCACGCGGGCCTGCAATGCTGCGTCCCACCGAGGTGTCTGCGATGTCTGTGACCGTGAACACGGAGGCGCTGCCGGCCTTGGGCATCAGGGTCAGGTCGTAATAGAGCAGCATGCCGTCTGCCCCGACGATGGCCAGGGCCGGCAATACCAGCCTGGAATTGGCAAAGCTGGCAGGCAGCCCGGGGGCGTCATTGACGGTCAGCGCCCGAAAATCCGCAATGGTCAATTCCGAACCGACCTGCAGTTTCTCGCCCGGTTTGCCACGGAAGGTGACATTGAACGCCCCGGCCCCCGGGATGTTGACGGTCGAGGCCGACAAAAGGCCGTCTGTGGTGGAGTAAATGGAATTTGCAGACGCCAGAGAAGCTGCAGCAGCCCCCATTGCAAATGCCAGGAGCGCAGCCCGGCCGATTTTTTGTAGCTTCATAAATTCCCCTGGATGTGCCGCGGCCAGATCGTCCACGGCGTGCGGGCGATGTTACGAAGGGTTGCCAAGAATGTCTGTCCTCTAACTAGATGACAAATGCCGAAAATGCACTGATCGTTTGGCCAGTGAAGCGCCCGACGCCTGGTGGCTCCCGATGCAAAGCATTCGTGATGGACGTTGGCGTTGGCGCCCTGCTGGATCAGCCATTGCCGTTGCGATGCCCCTCGACACTTACCCTGGAGGGCATGGTGCAGCGGGGTGCGCGCCAGGTCGTCAAGGTGCCGAGGCCGAGGCCGTGGCCACCGGCGGCCTGCGGTCGGCGGTCAGCGGGCGGTTCACCTCTTGCGTGCCGGCAACAGCGCGAGCGCGGTGGGCTCACTGGTCTGCACGCTCCTTCAGGGCAAGCCCTAATGCACATGAATTAATTCAAATGCATTATTCATCCCATGACGACTGCCCTTGCCTCGCCCGCCGACCCATCGGCGCCCTCCCCCACAGACCCCCAGGCCACCCGCACCCGCCTCATCGAAGAGGCCATGCACCTCATGGCGCGCGAGGGCATGAACGCCGTATCGCTGCGGCGCATCGTGATTGCGGCGGGGGCGCAGAACCCCTCTGCCCTGCACTACCACTTTGGCGGGCGCGATGAGTTGATCGAAGCGATCACCAACTTCCTGCAGCAATGGCTGGAGCCGCGGGCCTGTGCGCGGCTGGAGGCCCTGGCCCACCAGCCGGGCTACTCCGTGCGCGATGTGGTGGAGGCGGCCTTTGGCCCCGTGATCGCCATGCTGAGCGAGCCCGCGCTGGGGCGCGATGCGGTCAACTTCATCGGCCGGCTGGGGTGGGACTATGGCGAGAAGGGGCAGGAAATATCGGCCGCCCTGCACCGCCGCACGCTGGAGCTGACCTTGGCCCGGCTGCAGGCGCTGATGCCTGGTGTGGGGCGCGAGACCATCCAGTTTCGGCTGCTGCTGACCATGAACGCCGTGTACTACGGCATCTCGTACCGCAGCTATATGCGGCGCTCGCCCTTTGGGCCGATGGAGCTGGCGGGCAAGGGCGATGAAGAGCGACAACAAACCGAATTCCTCGACTACCTCGTCGCTGGGTTGAGCGGTTAATAAAGCTCTGCTGGCGTCGTTGTTTCGCCTTGCCAGCAGCGCTTTCTTAACCACTAACTCCCTGCCGATTGTCGATACGCGTGTGCGTTGCCTGTGCAACGCACCTGCAGCGCCAGCTTGCGCCCATTTTTTACCCACCGCCTCACACAACCATCAAGGAGACAGGCATGCAGAAGAACAAAAGAGATACCAAAAACCACACCGGCGCGCCCCTGCGCCGCACGCTGCTGGGCCTGACCCTGGCCGCCGCGCTCACGGCCTGCGGCGGTGGCGGGCAGGCGCTGGTGGATGGTGGTGGCACCAACCAGGGCGAGTTCACCATCAGCACGCACGAGCTGGCCAGCCGCGCCAAGGCGGCGCGCACGCCGGGCACGGCAGGCGTGACGGTGGCGGCGGGCAGCAAGCTGGCCACGCAGTTTGGCGCGGCGGGGCCGGATTTGAACCGGGTGCGCTACACGCGCTATGGGCTGGCGGCCAACGCGGGCAAGCCGGTGGATGCGGTGCTGGTAGCCATGCCGGGCACGCTGGCGGCGTCGCACAGCTACCTGATATTGGCGGAGAACCTGGTGCGCCGCATGTGGGCCGACCACCAGGCGGTGGTGGAGGTGTGGGGGGTGGACCGCCGCTCGGTGGCGCTGCAGGACATGGAGGGCCTGCAGATCGCAGAGCGCGAGCGCGATGCGGCGCTGGGCCTGAACTTCTTGTACGGCGGCGAGCTGGGGCTGCCCCTGCCGGCCAAGCTGGCGCGGCGCGCGGTGTTCCACGAAAGCCGCGAGATCCCATTTTTGGCGGACTGGACGCCGCAGGTGCATTCGCTGGACCTGGATGCGGTGGTGAGCGCAGCGCACACGGTGGCGCGCGATGGCAATGTGTTTCTGGGCGGGCATTCGGCGGGCACGGGCTTTGTGGCGCGCTATGCGGCCACGGACTTCAACCTCACGGGCACGGGGCCGGCGCAGCCGGGCTACGCCAAGCTCAAGGGGCTGGTGCTGTTTGAGGGCCCCGGCGGTGCGCTGGCAACGGGCGCGCCCACGGCGGCGCAGCTCGATGCGGTGGTGCGCGCGGCCGATGGCGGGCTGTATGCGGCGGTGGCGTCGGGGGCGGAGCCGGGTTTTGTATCGCGCCCGGGCCTTACGCCGCGCGTGAGCGCATCGACCGAGATCGCGGGCATGCAGATGGCCTTTGAGGGCACGATCAACGGCACGCAGGCGCTGCTGCAGGCGGACCAGGGGGGCGTGGCGGGCAACAACGTGTACAACCGCGTGGCGGACTTCACCAAGCGCGACTTCAGGGTGACGGCGGGCGCGGCGATTGGCACCTTCATGGACGACGACAACCTGCAGCGCACGGTGTTCTATTCGGTGTCGATGGGCGCCCTGGGCCCGGCGCGGGCCGATGGCCTGCGCACCTGGCTGGACAATACCGACCCGCTGCCGCCATCCGCGTTCCGTGACTTCGGCCCGCAGCCGGCCACGCTGGTGGCCAACCCGCCCGCCTGGGGCAAGGAGGTGGAGCCCACCAACCTCAAGCGCATGTCGCGCGCGCTGTTTGTGGGCAACACCACCTACAGCGATTGGTACTACCCCAGCTCGGGCCTGCTGCTGGGCAGCGCCGAGGGCAGCGGCGGCGCCAACCTGGGGCTGGATACCAGCGCCCTGTCGCTGCCCGCCAGCCAGGGCGGGCGCGGCCGGGCCGACATCGTGAACCAGACGCAGGCGAAGAAGATCGACATCCCCGTCATCGCGTTTGGTGGCACCAATGGCCTCACACCCGTGGCCGGCATCTGGCGCGGCTTTGCCGAGGCCATTGCGCCCTGCGCCGCGGCCAGTTGCAAGGCCGGCATTGCGCGCACGCCCGCCGGCCAGCCCACACTGGTGGCCAACCGCCAGTACGGCGGGGTGGAGGGCGGCTTCGAGGTGCACATGAGCGAGGGCTACTCGCACGTGGACATCGTGACCGCCGACGACGATGCGACGAACAACGTGATCCGGCCGCTGGCGGCCTTCATGAAGCGCAACGCGAGCGCCGGGGGTGCCAAGTGATGCGCGGTTGCCTTGCCGCAGCAGCGCTGCTGATCCTGGGCGGCCTGGGCGCCACGGCCCATGCGGCAGAACCCGCCCCGCTCGATTGCCTGGGCCCGGTGCAGCACGAATCGCCCGCACCCGGCTCGGCCGAGTGGAAGCAGCGCGATGCCGACAACATGGCCTGCGCGCGCCAGCGCATCGACGATTTTGCGCAGCAGCCCGCCGCCCTGTTCACCCCGGGCAAGACGCCCGCGCTCGACGCCTACCGCAACCCGGCCAGCCATGCGAACGTGCGCTTTCGCTACACCGAGGCGAGCACGCCATCTTCCGCATCGGGCAAGCCGATTGCGGTGGAGATCTACCGGCCCTGCGCTGCGGGCACCTGCACGGGCATGCCGGCAGGGCTCAAGACCTTTGAAGCGCCCTACCCTGCGGTGGTGATCGTGCACGGGGGCTACAGCTCCAAGCGGTTGCACCGCTCGGCCGCGCAGGTGCTGGCAGAGGCGGGGTACATGACGATCGCGCTGGAGACCACCGCGCCCATGGGCACGCACGGGCCCGATGCGCAGAGCGTGGTGGACTGGGTTTTGGCCACGCCATCCGCCCCGCTGGCCGGCGGTGCCTTCCCGCACGGGAAGGAGCTGGACACGCGCATGGTGGGCATTGCCGGCCACTCGCAAGGCGGCAGCACGGCCAGCCTGATCGGCCAGGTGGACAAGCGCATCAGCGCCATCGTGGCGTGGGACAACCTCACCGCGCTGAAAACCGGCTGGGTCGACAAGATCGGCATGGACCCACCGGCGGACGTGGCTATCCGCACGCCGGCGCTGGGCATGGGGGCAGACTATTACTTCAAGGTGGTGCCCACGGCGGAAGCGCCCGAGCCCGCCAAGACCAACACCCAGGGCGGCCGGGGGCGCGGTGCCGAGCCCCACCCCAAGGAACTGGGCTACCAGGAGCTGAAAGCCGCTGGCGTGGACACCATGCTGGTGGTGCTGCGCGCAGGCACGCACCTGGACTTTTCGCTGTTCGGCGGGCCGGCCAGCCGGTATGGCGAGTCGGTGATCAACTACTACACGCTGGCCTGGTTCGACCGCTACCTGAAAGGCGCGCACGACCCGGCGCTGGCGGCCGATGCGTTCCGGCGGCTTACGGCGCAAACGTTTGATGATTCGGCCGACCGGCACAACATCAGCCAGGGGCTGTACGACAAGGCGGCAGCGGGGGATTCGGTGCTGAAGGGCAACCGCCCCTACCTGGTGGGCGGCACGCCGGTGCGCGACCGGCTGTCGTTCTACTTCGCGTCGCGCTGCGCGATCACCAAGCCAGGCAGCACGGTGCGGGTGGGGTCGGAGGACATGCGGGCGGCGGGCTGCCGCTGAGCCGAGGGCAGCGGGTGGCCGCCATGGCCATCGGATGGCGCGCCGCAGTCATGGCGCGCCATCACGCATGAACAGCGAAACGCAAGAACTTTGGCGTGTGGGCGAAGTCCACCACCTGCCGTGAGGCACCTCGCTGCCCGCCCCGGCAGGCACCATCGTTCAACCACTCACATCACCATGCACCCATCCAAACTGCTCGCCATCGCCGCGCTCGCCATCACCCTCGGGGTGCCGGCATTCGCCCAGACGCCCGTCAGCCCCGCCATGGACCAGGCGGCGCAGCTCGCCAGCAGCGACCCCAAGATCGCCGCCAACAAGCGCCTGGTGTATGACTTCTGGCGTGAAGTCTTTGAGTCGGGCCAGGTGAGTTCGGTAGAGAAATACGTGGCCGAGGGCTACATTCAGCACAACCCCAATGTGCCCAACGGCAGGGCCGCGCTGGTTGGCTTCATTTCAAGCCGGCATGCAAGCCCCAAGCCGGTGGAAGACCGGATCAAGGCGCCCCTGGTTTCGATCACGGCCGAGCGTGATCTGGTGACGCTCAGCTTTGTGCGCGAGTACCCCGATCCGAAGGACGCATCGAAGAAGTACACCACCACCTGGTTCGACATGTTCCGCATCGAGAACGGCAAGATCGTGGAGCACTGGGATTCGGCCCTTCGGCAATGAGGCCAACGGCGGGGCGTGGGCGCGGCTGACAAGGCCGATCACCGGGGGAAGCAAGGGTTGCTGCCGCCAACGGCCCTGCCCGGGTCAGTGACAATGGCACCCCTTTCTCCCGGACATGCCTGTGCACAATTCGCCCACCCCGCCAAAGCCGCCTGCGCGCAGCTGGGCCCACACCCGGATCACCGCCACCGCCGAGCAGCGGCGCGTGCTGGACTCCACGGCGCCGGCCATCATCATCAGCGCGCTGGCGGGCACGGGCAAGACGACCACGCTGTGCATGAAGGCCTGCAACCTGCTGGCCAGCCTGCAGGGCCAGCGCGACGCGGGGCCACCGCGCATCCTGGTGCTGGCGTATTCGCGCGCAGGGGTCACGGCGATACGCGACCGCATGCTGCAGCTGCACGGCGCAGTGCCGCGCCGCATGGAGGTGCTGACCATGGAGCAGCTGTGCGAGCAGGTGCTCAAGGAACAGGGCGACCCGGTGGAGCGGCTCGACGACGCGGTGCGCAGGCGCTTCCTGATCCTGCAGGCGCAGCAGGCCCTGCGGCTGGAGCTGGAGCGCAGTGATGGCGGCTTTGGCAGCGATGGCATCGACGACGCCCTGCTGGGCCAGAACGTGGACATCGACGCCTTTCTGGCCTTCGAGGCGCTGGCCAAGAAGCGGTTGCTGGAGCGCGAGGTGGAGGACTCGGGCCTGGACCTGCGCGCGTTTTGTGAAGACCGCGACCTGGACTACGGCCTGTGCCGCCTGTACGGGCAGTACGAGCGCATGCGCGTGGGCATGAACCACGAGCCGCGCTTTTATGCCGACGGCGACTGCACCTTCGAGCTGTGCCGCCAACTGGGTGCGCTGGACTGGGACCAGCCTTTTGAATGGCTGCAGGAGCGCTACAGCGCCGTGCTGTTCGACGAGCTGCACGACCTGGACGAGGGCGCGCTGATGGTGCTGCGCAAGCTGGTGCAGGGCCGCAATGGCTTCTTCGTGGGCGCGGGGGATTTCAACCAGCACATTCACGAGGGCTCGTTCTCGGTGTTTGGTGGCGGCATGGAGCGCGTGCGCGAATGCCTGCCGGCCGACACGCAGGTGCTCACCATCAACACCACGCGTCGCTTTGGCGCCGAGATCTGCGCGGCGCTGAACCCGCTGTTCGGCGTGGAGTTTGCGCCGGTGGCGGGTAGCTCGGACGCGTTTGCGCACCAGACCTACGACAGCGACGCGCACTGCGCGGCGCAGCTGGTGGAGCTGCATGGGCAGATCGTGAACGGCTGGGGGGCGCTGCAGGAAAGCAAGGGGGACCAAGGCGCACAGCACAACAGTTCGCTGAACGTGGTGCTGCGCAACCCGCAGGACAGCATCTTGCTCGAATGGGTGTTTGGCCACGAGGGCGTGCACTACGGCTGCCAGGGCATGAGCCCCTTCTACCTGCGCCGCGAGGTGGCGCTGGCGCTGGCGTTGATGTGGGCGCTGCAGGGCGATGACGGCCATGAGCGCTACCTGACCCCGGGCATCGTGGGCGCTGCCGTGGAGGGCCTGCTGCACTATGGCCGCCGCACGGCGCGCAGCGGCGCGGCCGACGTGGACCTGCTGGCCCAGGGCCAGTTCGACAACGCGGGCTGGACCGACCTGCCCGGCGCCGACGAGGGCAGCAAGCTCGCCGCCACGCTGCACAGCGGCGCCGCGCGCATGCGCCGCTACATCGCGCACGGCACGCTGAACCCGAATGCGCCCGAGCTCAAGGATGCCTGCGCCGAAATCATGGCCCTGCCCGCTGCCGCGCGGGCCGCCGTGCTGGCCGATGCCGGCGCCTTCTGCCAGCACCCGCTGGTGCGGCGCATCTTTGCCGATGCGCCCATCAACGGCACGGAGCGCAGCGCCTGCCTGGCCAGCCTGCAAAGCCTGGCCCACCTGGCGCACGGCCTGCCGGTGGCGGAGCTGCTGGGCAGACTCACGCTGCTGGTGACGACGAGCATCAGCATGCACCAAAGCCAGGAGCCCATCAGCCTGCGCCTGTTGAGCGTGGACGCCTGCAAGGGCCGCGAGTTCACCTTTGTGGCCGTGCCCTTCGTGGAACGCGGGCGCTTTCCCGGCCCCGCATCGCACCAGGAGGCCTACCGCGAGCGCAACATGCTCTACGTGGCCACCACGCGGGCGCGGGCCGCGCTGTGGGTGCTGGAGAGTGCGGCCAAGCCGGTGTGGCCAGGGCCGGTTTAGGCCCGCCCTTTACGCCGCCTTGTCGCGGCCCATGCGCAGTGCGCCTTCGCCATCATGCGAGGCGAAGCCGTGCCAGGCCAGTGCGTCCGCCACCATGTAGACCCCCAGCGCCAGCAACCCCACCATCAGGCAGCGCCGGAACCACACCGCCGACAGGCGCTGGCGGATGCGGGTGCCCAGGGCCATGCCCAGCACCGCGGGCAACAGCATCCAGGCCGACAGCACGAGGGCGGATGCCGGGTAGCTGGCGTTGAGCGCCAGGCCGCCCGCCAGGGCGATGGTGGAGACGGTGAAGCAGATGCCCATGGCCTGCACCAGCGCGTTCTTGTGCAGGCCCAGTGCCTGGAGGTAAGGAACCGCCGGCACCACGAAGACGCCGGTGGCGGCGGTGACCCAGCCGGTGACAAAGCCCACCAGGGGCGACAGCCAGCGCTCGGCCCGGGGCGGCACCGACAGGCGCGCCCCCACCAGGCCCCAGCAGCCATAGGCGATGAGCGCAACGCCCAACAGCGCGCGCGACCAGGCGCCGGCCGGCGCCCCCAGCACCCAGGCCCCCAGCCAGGTGCCCGCGCAGATGCCCAGCTGCATGCCGCCCAGGCGGCGCAGCAGCGGCCCCAGCGTGGCCCATGGGCGCAGTTGCCACAGGTTGGTGATGAGCGAGGGCATGACGAGCAGGGCCGCTGCCTCGGCCGGTGCCATCAGCATCGCCAACAGGGCCATCGACACGGTGGGCAGCCCCAGGCCGACAATGCCCTTGACGCCGCCGGCCACCAGAAAGACGGTGACGGCACCCAACAGCCAGGCCCAGGAGCTCACGCCGAACAGGCCGGCCATCATGGTTGCGGCCCCGCCCGCAGGCTCTGGCATGCAGGACAATTTTGAAATTGTGCTGGATTCATCGCGGACATTCCTCGGCGGCCCGCACGGTGCAGCAGGCCATGGCCGCCATTCTTGGCAAGGCGGGCGCGCCTGAAAATGCGGAATGCGGCGCACCCAGCCTCAGGCTGGGCCGAAGGCGCTTGTGGTAGGTTGTGGCCCATGCGCTTTGACCTGACCGATCTGCGGCTGTTTTTGAACGTGCACGAGGCCGGCACCATCACCGGCGGTGCCGAGCGCAGCCACATGGCGCTGGCTTCGGCCAGCGAGCGCATCCGCGGCATGGAGAACGCGCTGGGCGTGCCCCTGCTGCTGCGCGCGCAGCGCGGCGTGCAGCCCACGCCCGCGGGCCACACGCTGCTGCACCACGCGCGGCTGGTGCTGCAGCAGATGGAGCAGCTGCGCGGCGACCTGGGTGAGTACGGCGCGGGCCTGGCGGGCCATGTGCGCGTGCTGTGCAACAGCTCGGCCCTGAGCGAGTACCTGCCGCAGGCCATCGCCGGTTTTTTGGCGCGGCACCCGCGCATTTCGGTGGATGTGGACGAGCGCTCCAGCCAGGAGGTGGCCGACGCGGTGCGCGCCGGCCTGTGCGACATGGGCCTGGTGTCCGACGCGGTGGACCTGGAAGGCCTGGCCACGCGGGTGCTGCGGCCTGACCCGCTGGTGCTGGTGGTGCCGCAGGGGCACGCACTGGCCGCGCGCCGCAGTGTGGCGCTGGCCGAAGTGGCGCACCTGGACTTCATCGGCCTGGCCGAAGGCAGCGCGCTGCAGGCCCTGGTGGTGCGCCACGCCCAGCGCCAGGGCCAGCGGCTGCGCTACCGGGTGCGGCTGCGCCAGTTCGAGGCGGTGTGCCAGCTGGTGGGCCTGGGGGTGGGCGTGGGCATACTGCCCCGTGCGGCGGCGGCGCGCCACGCCCGTGCGCAACGCGTAAAGGCCGTGCGCCTGACCGATGCCTGGGCAGACCGGCAACTGGTGCTGTGCCTGCGCAAGCTGGAAGATTTGCCACAGCATGCGCAGCAGTTGGTGCAGCATTTGCTGCCCGTTGCCCAACTCTGAGAAGATGGGTGCCATGCTGCTGCAAAGCCTCCGTCTTGAGACCGCCCCACCCTCTTTCACACCCGCACCATGAGCTACGACCTTCGCGTTTGGGAACCCCCGGCCGGCCAGGCCATTCCGACGTCGTTCGAGGAGGCCCTGCGCAACTGGTTCGAGCTGGAGCTGCTGGAGCCCGGACCCAACCCGAAGTTTGCTGCCTTGGCTGCGCAGATGGCAGCCTACAAGGACTGCGGCGAGGCGCCCTGGGACGGCGATCCGGTCAACGATGCGAAAAACTGCCGCAAGGCCGTGTGGACGTTTTCACTGCCCGCCGAGAACCGCATGAAGCTGCTGGGCGCCGTGGTGAAGCGGGCCAACGCGCTGGGCCTGACGGTGCTGGACGACCAGGTGGGCCTGGCGCTGGTGGCGCCCAACCGCGTGCTGCCGCCCGAGCGCACCGACTTCTGGACACAGGCGATGCAGGTGCTGGAGAACGCGCCCCTGGACTCGGCCACACCCACGCCCGCACTCACTCCCACACCGGCCCCCACGCCCGCCGCAGCGCCCGCGCGTGCGCCCCTGTCCATGGCACTTGCGTCGGCGCGCGATGAGATGCGCTCGGTGCTCTCGTCGATGCTGCCACAGCACGGCTTCATTTCACCCCGGCAGGCGATCGAGGTACCGTACTACAACGCCCAGGCGGAGGCGACGTATTTTCGGCCCACTCCGGCGGGTGGGCAGGGCGTCACCCTGCTGACGTCGAACACCAACCACCTGCCGTGCCTGACCATCGACGTGAATGTGTTCAGTGAAGAAATCGCCAACATCCTGAGGGCCGTCTTTCCCGAGCATGACGAGATGTATTTCCGGCGCCAGCTGAATTTTTATGTCGGGATTTTTCAGGACACTTATGCCTATTTCCCCATCAAGGGTTCGGCAGACCTGCAGCGCATGGTGAAAGAGGTGCAGGACCCGGTGGGGCCCATTCTGGAGATGACCCGCACGCCGCTGGGCATGCACGCCATCATGTCGGGCACCACCGTGTTCCCGCTGGCCGGCAACCCCCAGGGCCACAAGACGCTGGCGGAACACGCCCAGAAGAACTTCGGCTACGCCGCGCTGGTCAGTGCCTGGCTGTATGGCGGAGACCAGTTCCAGGAGATGGCGCAACAGAAACGCGCGCATGAAGAGCGCACCGCGCCTGCCGCCATGAAAAAGGAAATGGTGCAACGGGTGGACAGGCTGGTGGCACACCTGCGTGCGCAGGTGAAGCGAAAAGCATAGGCTGCCACGCTCAGCGCGTTCGCTCCAAGAGCCACCGCTCCGCTTCAGCCTGTTGCTTGAAGCGCGCCCAGTCCAGCGCGGTTTTGCCATGGGGGTCCTTGCGCGCCAGGTCGATGCCCCGGGCCTTGAACCACTGCAGCGCCTGCACCCGGCCCCGCCCTGCGGCCAGCATGGTGGGGGTTTCGCCCCGGCTGGCCATTGCGGGTTCATCGAGCGGCTGGCCTTGCGCGGCCAGCCATTGGAGGCAGGCGATACAGCCGCTTTGCGCGGCCATGTGCACGGGGCCCCAGTCCCAGCGGTTGCGGGCCGACAGGCCGGCCCCGGCCAGCACCAGGCGCTGGGCCGCCGCCAAGTGGCCGCCGTAGAAGGCGCGCAGCAGTGCGGTGTCGCCCAGTTCGCTGTCCTTCTGCGTCTGGCGCAGGTCGGGCTTTGCGCCTGCGCCCAGCAAGGCCTCGATGTGCTCCAGTTGGCCGCGGTGCGCGGCCAGCATGAGCACGCTGGAGCCGTTGGGTGCGAGCAGGTTGGGGTTGGCGCCGGCCGCCAGCGCGGCGCGCAGGGCGGCGGCGTCGCCGGCGTTCTGGGCGTCGAGCAGGCGGCCATCCACGGGGGAGTACGACACGGCGGGCGCCGCCGCCTCTGCCGCTGGCGCCCGGCGCGCCGTGCCAGCCCCCTTGGGCCCCACGACCCACCAGACCACCAGGGCCAGCACCAGCAGCGCGCCCCAGGCCGGGCGGGAATGCTGGGCCCGCACGGGCCGCTGCATGCCGGCCGCAAAGCGGCCACGCCGGTGCGCCCAGGCCTGGGCGAGCGATTGGCCCAGGGCAGTGGCCGCGGCCTCGCCGCCCAGGCCGGGGGTCAGCCGCACCAGCGTGTCACCGGCGCCGCGCGCATACACGGCGTGGTAGCGGTGCTCGCTGGCGCCGCTGCCGCTGGCGTAGAGCAGCTTGTGTACCAAGGTGCGGCTGGCATCGCCGGGCACGGTGTCGGCGCGCGACCAGAGCCACGAGTGGCGGCGCGCGGTGATGCCCCCGTCCTGCACGGTCAGGCTCCAGCGGCGGGTGGCGGCATGCAGGGCAAAGGCGGCCAGGCCGATCCAGGCGCCCGCCGCGAAGAATCCACGCGGCAGCACCAGCCCCTGTGCGCCCAGGCGCCCGTTGATGGCGGCCTCCACCGCCAGCCCGGCCAGCACCAGGCCGGCGGCCCAGCGCCAGCCGGTCTGGGTGAATTCGTAGTGCCAGGCCTCTCGGGTTTCCTGCAGCGTGACCGCAGGGGGCAAAGGCAGGGGGCCCTCATCCGCTTCTTCGGCCTGGCTCAGCGGGGCGATGGGCACCACCAGATTCCAGCCGGCGCGCCGGTCGAAGCGGTCGGGCAGTTCGTCGCCCCCACCAGCGCCGAAGCCGCGCGGTGCGGTCTGCACGGGCAGGTCGTAGGTCAGCTCCACCGAGCCGTCCGGCCCGTGCAGCAGTTCCAGCCGCCAGTCCACCCGCTCGCCGGAGCGCTGGCTGCCGTGCGGGGGCGCATCCGCCGGCAGATCGAAGCGCACGACCAGCCGCAGCCCGCCATCGGCCGTGCGCTGCATGCGCGCCGCTTCGGTGAAGGACTCCACGCAGCGCTCGGGCGAGCCCGAGCTGGATTCGTCCACCCGGTACTGGGCCAGGCGCAGCTGCGGGCGGTGCTCGTGCTGGTGGGCAGCGGCGCGCTCGGGCAGCAGCAGCGTCAGCTCCACCGGGTGGCCGGCACGCGGCCGGGCCGGCAGCGCCGTGAGCGCCGCGCCCGCATAGCGCCAGGCCTGGCGCGTCTGGTGCAGTGCCAAGCCGATCAGCCCCACCCCCACCATGACGAAGATCGAGACGAAGGCCTTGGCGAACCAGGGCGCGCTGTTGTTGGTCCACAGCATGGCGGCCATGGGGAAGGCGATGCCGCACCAGAAGACGGTGAAGAACCAGGTGGCGCCCGCCGACTTGCTGGCAGCGCCCTTTTGCAGCGGCTCGGGCGCAGCGCCCAGCTCGGCCTCCTCCTTCCTGCCGCCCCCGCCCAGCAGGATGTGCACGAAGAACCAGGCCGCCACCAGCCCCACGCCCGTGAAGACCAGGGCAAAGGGCACGCGGAACATCTGCAGCGCCCAGCGGATGGAGGGGTCGATGAGGGCCTGCGCGGGCGCCTGCGGGTTGACCATGATGGTGATGGGCTGCCCACGGGACTGGGCGCTTTGCAGCAGCCCGTGCCAGTGCTGGTGCCAGTCGCCGATGTTGTCGGCGCCGGCCTCGGGGTCGAGCCCCACCCGGGTGCCCTCGTACTGCCGGCCCGCGAATTGGTAGCGGTAGCGGGCGTGCACCCGGTAGGTGGTGCCGTCGCTGGACGTGTGGCGCTTGAGCTCGGTGCCCAGCACCTGGGCCGCCACGGGCTGCCAGCTGCGTACCTCCAGCGCCGCGCGGAGCGTCTGCGCCAGGGGCTGGAGCCCCGCGAAGTAGCCGCCCAGGCCAAAGGCCGCTGCGAAGAGCCCGCTGAACAACAGCATCCCCAGGCGCTTGCCCAGGGTGTCTATGTTTTCGGGGTTGTTCTCTCTTGCCATGGATGTCCCTCCATTTCTTTTTGTTGTTGTTATGGGTGAAGAATGCAAGCCGATCATGACAATTGCATGACAAACAGGCGGCAAACGTGTTGCAACCGCGTGGCAGATCAGCCCTGCTGCAGCGCCTGCAGGTAGGCGCAGAACATGTCGGCCATGCCGTCGGCATAGGCCTTCATCTCGGCCTCGGTGCGCGGGCTGGCGGAAAACTGGCTGCCCAGCGCGCCCATGGTGTCGGTGACCATGGCGCCGGCCAGAGCGCGCCGGTTCGCCGGCGCGTGGGGCAGCACCTCTTGCATGAACGCATCGATGATGCTGTCGGCACTGGCGCGCATGGCCTGCGCCTCGGGTGCATCGCGGTACAGCGGGGCGGCATCGCTCAGGGCGCTGCGCATGCCGGCCTCTTCGCACTCCGAACGGATGAAGGCATGCACCAGCGTGCGCAGGCGCGCCAGCGGCGGCTGGCCGGCATCGCTGAGGATGCTGCGCAGCATGTCCTGCGTCTGCTGCCACTCATCGGCCTGCAGGCGAAACAGGATGGCCGCCTTGTTCGGAAAGTACTGGTAGACCGAGCCGACGCTGACGCCGGCCTTCTCGGCCACCCGTGCGGTGGTGAAGCGGGCCGCCCCTTCCTTGGCCAGAACCTGAACAGCGGCCTCCAGGATGGCGGCCACAAGCCCGGCCGAGCGGGCTTGCTGGGGCTGCTTTCTCGAGGAGATCTGGGGGCGGCGGGGTTCGGTCATGGGGGTGCAAAAGGGCTGCGGCGAATGCGACTGGTGAATGCGACGAATTCATCGCATACTCAAAACGCGACGAATTGATCGCATTCTACGGGAGTGCCCACCGGGCGCTTCCATCCAGGACAATTCCATGAACACACTGCACACCCTTCCCCTGGCGCCCCTGCTGGAGCGCCTTTTTCAGCAGGCCGATGCGGCCACCAGCCCGGCACTGGCCGGCATCTCGCGCGAAGAGCGCGAGCGCCTGATGCACAGCAAGACCGAGTACCTGGATTTCTACAGCCGCATCAAGGACCTGTGGCTGCCGGTATCGCGCAGCACCGGCACCCTGCTCTACCTGCTGGCGCGCAGCACGGGCGCACACCACATCGTCGAGTTCGGCACCTCGTTCGGCATTTCCACCCTGCACCTGGCCGCCGCACTGCGCGACAACGGCGGCGGGCGCCTGGTCACCAGCGAGTTCGAGCCCGGCAAGGTGGCCCGGGCGCGCGAGCACCTGGCCCAGGGCGGCCTGGACGACCTGGTGGAGGTGCGCGAGGGCGATGCCCTGCAGACCCTGGCCAGCGGCCTGCCCGAGGCCATCGACCTGCTGCTGCTCGATGGCGCCAAGGCGTTGTACGCCGACGTGCTGGCGCTGGTGGAGCCCCGCCTGCGCCCGGGCGCGCTGATCGTGGCCGACAACGCCGACTTCAGCCCCGACTACCTGGCGCGCGTGCGTGCGCCGGGCAGCGGCTACCTGAGCGTGCCCTTTGCCGGCGATGTGGAGCTGTCGATGCGGCTGGGCTGATCGGGCATGAAAAAAGCGGCTCCGGGGAGCCGCTTTTTCGTGAGGGGATCGATCAACGATCCCCTGGGGGGCCTCTATCAGGCGGTGACGCCGTCTGCCACGTCCTTGAACTCGGCGATCTTGTCGAAGTTCAGGTATTGGTAGATCTTGTCGCCGTTCTGGTTGATGACACCGATGTCGGCCAGGTACTCTTCCTTGGAAGGAATGCGGCCCAGCTTGGAGCAGATGGCCGAGAGTTCGGCCGAGCCCAGGTAGACGTTGGTGTTCTTGCCCAGGCGGTTGGGGAAGTTGCGGGTGCTGGTGGACATCACGGTGGCGCCCTCCTTCACCTGGGCCTGGTTGCCCATGCACAGCGAGCAGCCGGGCATTTCCATGCGGGCACCGGCCGCGCCGAACACGCCGTAGTGGCCTTCTTCGGTGAGCTGGTGCGCGTCCATCTTCGTGGGCGGGGCCATCCACAGCTTGACGGGGATGTCCTTCTTGCCTTCGAGCAGCTTGGAGGCTGCGCGGAAGTGGCCGATGTTGGTCATGCACGAGCCGATGAACACTTCGTCGATCGCGGCGCCGGCCACGTCCGACAGCGTCTTGGCGTCATCGGGGTCGTTGGGGCAGCAGACGATGGGTTCGGTGATCTCGGCCAGGTCGATCTCGATGATTTCGGCGTAGTCGGCGTTCTCGTCGGGGGCCAGCAGCTGGGGGTTGGCCAGCCAGGCTTCCATGGCCTTGATGCGGCGGCCGATGGTGCGTGGATCGGCGTAGCCCTGGGCGATCATGTTCTTGAGCAGCACGATGTTCGAGTTGATGTACTCGATCACGGGTTCCTTGTTCAGGCGCACGGTGCAGCCGGCGGCAGAGCGCTCGGCCGATGCATCGGACAGCTCGAACGCCTGCTCGACCTTCATGTCCGGCAGGCCTTCGATTTCGAGGATGCGGCCCGAGAAGATGTTCTTCTTGCCCTGCTTGGCCACGGTGAGGTGGCCGGCCTTGATGGCGTACAGCGGGATCGCATGCACCAGGTCGCGCAGCGTGACGCCGGGCTGCATCTTGCCCTTGAAGCGCACCAGCACCGATTCAGGCATATCGAGGGGCATCACGCCCGTGGCGGCAGCAAACGCCACCAGGCCGGAGCCGGCGGGGAAGCTGATGCCGATGGGGAAGCGCGTGTGCGAGTCGCCGCCGGTGCCCACGGTGTCGGGCAGCAGCATGCGGTTGAGCCAGCTGTGGATGATGCCGTCGCCGGGCTTGAGCGAGATGCCGCCGCGCGTGCTGATGAAATCAGGCAGCTCGTGGTGCATCTTCACGTCCACGGGCTTGGGGTAAGCGGCCGTGTGGCAGAAGGACTGCATCACCAGGTCGGAGCTGAAGCCCAGGCAGGCCAGGTCCTTCAGTTCGTCGCGCGTCATGGGGCCGGTGGTGTCCTGCGAGCCGACCGAGGTCATGCGCGGTTCGCAGTACGTGCCGGGCACCACGCCCAGGCCTTCGGGCAGGCCGCAGGCGCGGCCGACCATCTTCTGCGCCAGGGTGAAGCCCTTGCCGGTGGCGGCAGGCACTTGCGGCAGGCGGAACAGCGTGGACGCTGCCAGGCCCAGGGCTTCGCGGGCCTTGGCCGTGAGGCCGCGGCCGATGATCAGCGGAATGCGGCCACCGGCACGCACTTCGTCGAACAGCACTTCGCTCTTGACGGTGAACTCGGCGATGACCTGGCCGTCCTTCAATGCCTTGCCGGCATAGGGCAGCAGCTCGATCTCGTCGCCCATGTTCATCTGGCTCACATCGAGCTCGATGGGCAGAGCGCCCGCGTCTTCCATGGTGTTGTAGAAGATGGGAGCGATCTTGCTGCCCAGGCACACGCCGCCGAAGCGCTTGTTGGGCACGAACGGGATGTCTTCGCCCGTGAACCACAGCACGCTGTTGGTGGCCGACTTGCGGCTGGAGCCGGTGCCCACCACGTCGCCCACGTAGGCGACCAGGTTGCCACGGGCGCGCAGGTCTTCGATGAACTTGATGGGGCCGCGCTTGCCGTCTTCTTCGGGCGTGATGCCGTCGCGCTTGTTCTTGAGCATGGCCAGGGCATGCAGCGGGATGTCGGGGCGGCTCCAGGCGTCGGGCGCGGGCGACAGGTCGTCGGTGTTGGTTTCGCCGGTGACCTTGAGCACGGTGAGCTTGATGCTCTGGGGCACTTCGGGGCGGCTGGTGAACCACTCGGCATCGGCCCAGCTTTGCAGCACGGACTTGGCGAAGGTGTTGCCCTTGTCGGCCTTTTCCTTGACGTCATGGAACTGGTCGAACATCAAGAGCGTCTTCTTGAGCGCTTCGGCGGCGACGGAGGCCACGGCCGCGTCGTCCAGCAGGTCGATCAGGGGGGTGAGGTTGTAGCCACCCAGCATGGTGCCCAGCAGCTGCGTGGCGCGCTCGCGGCCGATCAGCGTACACACCTCGGTACCGTGGGCCACGGCGGCCAGGTAGCTGGCCTTGA
Source organism: Acidovorax sp. AC410 (assembly GCF_979253235.1). Lineage (NCBI taxonomy): Bacteria > Pseudomonadati > Pseudomonadota > Betaproteobacteria > Burkholderiales > Comamonadaceae > Acidovorax > Acidovorax sp. AC410. Next base: position 3,884,017 of record NZ_CEEDCG010000001.1, on the reverse strand, counting down.
CCTTGGCGGCGTCGTCCACACCGGCAGGCACGCGGTGCGTGATCAGGTCCACCAGCGTGGCTTCTTCACCAGCGGGCGGGTTCTTGAGCAGCTCGATCAGCTCGCCGGTTTGCTTGGCCGTCAGGGGCAGCGGTGGGATGCCCAGCGCGGCGCGCTCGGCCACATGGTCACGGTAGGCTTTCAACATCATTTTTCTCCGGTTGCGTTCTAAAGTGGGGTGGTTGCGCCGGGGCTGCACAGGCCCTGCGGCGCGGGGGTACCGTGTCTCGTCGGGTTCTGGTTATTTGGTGGCGGTGGCCGCAGGGGCGGCAGCAGCAGCAGCTGTAGGCAGCGGATCGAACACGCTCTGGGGCGGGGCCTTCTTGGCAGCCTCGGCCACCAGGGTCTGCTCGGCGCTCATGCACTCGTCGGCCAGACGCTGGCCCAGCTTCTGGTTCATCAGCATGGACTTGTTGGCGATCTGCAGCCACACGGCGCCGCCCTTGGCGTCTTCCAGGCGCACGGCGCCGGTGCTGGTGACCACGGGGGTCATGTGGTACTTGAAGCCCTTGCCTTCGATGTGGAAGCGGCCAGGGACGGCGGCATCGGCCGTCACGTTGACGAAGGCGCCCAGCTCGCAGGCGATGCGGCCGGTATGCACCTTCTGGGCAATGGCCTGTTCTTCAGGGCTCAGCGCGGCATCGGCGGCGATGAGGCCGGACGCCACCTGGTTGGCCGCCGTGTTCAGCTGCTGGCGGCTGCTGGTGGGCTCGGCCTTGGCGGTCTTCTTGGCGGGGGCCTTGTCCTTGGCCGCGGCCGACTTGGCGGCAGGCTTTGCGGCCGGCTTGGCGGCGGTTTCCTTCTTGGGAGCGGCTTCCTTCTTGGCGGCGGGCGCGCTCTTCTTGGCGGGCTCGGCTGCGGCCTGCGCCAGGGCAAGGCCAGGGGCCACCAGCATCAGGGCGGACGTGAGAATCAGTGATTTCATGGGGAAGTCCTGGAAAAAGGGTTCAGGCGTCGTGGTGGGGAGCGGGGGAAGCAGCAAACCAGTGGGCCACTTCGGGCGGCAGTGCGCGCCCGGTCTGGTGGGCGCGTTCAAGCACCTGCCAGTAGTAGCGGTAGCTGGCGCGGTCGTGCAGGGTGCCATCATGGCTGATGGGCGCCCAGTCGGCCTGCGCCGCCGAAACAATGATGCGGGCCGACAGCGCGATCTCGTCCTGCTGCGGCGCAAAGGCCTGCAGGATAGGGCGGATCTGGCCGGGGTGGATGCTCCACATGCGGGTGTAGCCCAGCTCCTGCGAAGCACGGGTGGCGGCGGCCTGCATGGCAGCGGTGTCGGAAAATTCGGTGACCACGCAGTGCGAGGGCACCTTGCCGTGCGCGTGGCAGGCGGCAGCGATCTCGAGCTTGGCGCGCACCACCAGCGGGTGCTCGAACTGGCCGCGCGAGCCCATGGCCGACGAAGGGATGGCGCCGCCATGCGCCGAGACGAAATCCATGAGCCCGAAGCTGATGCTCTGCACGCGCGGGTGCGCGGCGATCTCGAAGGCGCGGTGCACCGCAGCCGGCGATTCGATCAGCACATGCAGCGGCAGGTGGCCGGCCGATGCGGCGAGCAGCGCCTTTTCGGCGTGCAGCACGTCGTCCACCGACTCGACCTTGGGCACCATGATGTGCGACAGGCGGTGGCCGGCCTCGCCGGCAATGGTGGCCATGTCGTTGGCAAAGGCGGCGTGGTCCACGGTGTGCACGCGGGCGGCCACACGCGCACCGTCGGCGGCGCCCAGCACCAGCGACGCGACCAGGGCGGCGTGCTCACGCTCCTGGCCCACGGGGGCGCCGTCTTCACAGTCCAGGGTGACGTCGAACACGCAGTGGCCGAACTCGGCCGTCATCTCGGCCTGCAGCTGCAGGCTCTTTTTCATGCGCGCTTCCACACCGCTGTAGTGGTCGCACACGGGCAGGCGCAACGCGGCCGCCTGGGCGCCCAGCAGCACGCTGGCGGGGTGGGCGGCGGAGGCAACAACGGCGTTCATGCGGGGCGCTGCGCGACGATGAACATGCGCGGGAAGGACAGCAGGCGGTTGCCGTCGCTGCGCTCGGGGTAGGCCTCGGCGATGCGGCGCTCGTACTCGGCCAGGAAGCTGGCGCGCAGTTCGTCCGTCAGCGGGTCGAGAAAGGGCCTCAGCCCGGTGCTGCGCAGCCAGTCGACGATGGCGCCGGCCGTGGGCATGACGTGCTGGTAGACGGTGTGCCACACGTCCACCACAGCGGCCTCCCTGGCCAGCATGTCGTAGTAGCCACCGATGGTGGCCAGCTCGGTGCGCACGGCATCGGCGTCGCCGATGGGCTCGCGCCAAGGTGCTTCGCCGGCCACGGCGCGCATCAGGCGGTGCGAGGGCTCCTGCCGGTTGTCGGGCATCTGGATGGCCAGCACGCCGCCGGGGGCGAGCAGGCTGAACAACCGGGGAACCAGGGTGTCGTGCCCCGCCACCCATTGCAGGGCGGCGTTGGCGTAAATCAGGTCGGGTGCCACGGCGGGCACCCAGGTGGCGATGTCGCCTTGTTCAAAGGCCGTGCCGGGCAGGCGCTCGCGCGCGCTGGCCAGCATGGCCTCGGAGGTGTCGATGCCGGTGACCTGCGCTTGTGGAAAGCGCCGCACCAGCAGCTCGGTGGAATTGCCCGGCCCGCAGCCCAGGTCCACCACGTGGGCGGCACTGGACAAATCGGCCAGGGGTACCCGCGCCAGCAGCTCAGCGGCCGGGCGCGTGCGCTCGTCCTCGAAGCGGCGGTAAAGCGCGGGGTTCCAGTCGGCCATGAAGGACTTTGGGCTACCGATTACAGCAGGTGCTTGACGCCGTCTTGCTCGCCTTGCAGCTCGGCCAGGGTCTTGTCGATGCGCTCTTGCGAGAAGGCGTCGATTTCCAGGCCTTCGACCAGCTTGTACTCGCCGTTTTCGCAGGTGACGGGGAAGCCGAACATGGTGTCCTTGGGGATGCCGTACTGGCCGTCCGAAGGGATGCCCATGGTGACCCACTTGCCGTTGGTGCCCAGAGCCCAGTCGCGCATGTGGTCGATGGCAGCGTTGGCAGCCGATGCAGCCGACGACAGGCCGCGTGCTTCGATAATGGCCGCACCGCGCTTGCCCACGGTGGGCAGGAAGGTGTTGGCGTTCCACTCCTGGTCGTTGATCATCTTGGCGACGCTTTCGCCGTTGATGGTGGCGAAACGGTAGTCGGCGTACATCGTGGGCGAGTGGTTGCCCCAGACGGTCAGCTTTTCGATGTCGGCCACGGCCTTGCCGGTCTTGGCAGCGATCTGGCTGGCAGCGCGGTTGTGGTCCAGGCGCAGCATGGCGGTGAAGTTCTTGCGTGGCAGGTCAGGTGCCGACTTCATGGCGATGTAGGCGTTGGTGTTGGCAGGGTTGCCGACGACCAGCACCTTCACGTTGCGCGAAGCCACGGCGTTCAGGGCCTTGCCCTGTGCCGTGAAGATGGCGCCGTTGACGGCCAGCAGCTCGGCGCGTTCCATGCCCGGGCCGCGTGGGCGCGAGCCGACCAGCAGGGCGTAGTCGGCGTCCTTGAAGGCGGTCATCGGGTCGCTGTGGGCTTCCATGCCGACCAGCAGGGGGAATGCGCAATCGTCCAGCTCCATCATCACGCCCTTGAGCGCCTTCTGGGGGCCCTCGACGGGAACTTCGAGCAGTTGCAGAATGACCGGTTGGTCCTTGCCCAGCATTTCGCCGGAGGCGATACGGAACAGCAGTGCGTAACCGATTTGACCAGCGGCGCCGGTGACGGCAACGCGAACGGGCTTCTTGCTCATGGTGAGAACTCCAGGGAAGTGAGGAAATCAGGGGGTGTGTGCAACGCAAGCACCAGCGCCTGTTACCAGCAGCCCGTGCCCCGCAAAACAGCCTTGGAGTGTACTGCCGATTCAATACCCCGGTCAATTTGTCTTATGTCTTATATAAGATATGATCGAAGCTCCGAATGCCAGGCTGGGCGAGGCATGTGCCCGCCCGGCCAAAGCTCCCCGCACGGCCCCATTTTTCGACTGCCATGTCCTCGCTACCGCTCAACGCCGACACCCCTGCGCAGGCAACGACTGGCGCGGGCGCTGCCACGCCGGCGTTCAGCCCGCTGTACCAGCAGATCAAGGGGCTCATCCTGCAGAGCCTGCAGCAGGGCGAGTGGAAGCCCGGCGAAGCCATCCCCAGCGAAATGGACCTGGCGGCGCGCTTTCGCGTGAGCCAGGGCACGGTGCGCAAGGCCATCGACGAGCTGGCCGCCGAGAACCTGGTGATGCGCCGCCAGGGCAAGGGCACCTTCGTGGCCACGCATGCCGAGCAGCATGTGCAGTACCGCTTCTTGAAGCTCATGCCCGACACCGGCGATGCCCGCGTGGAAGGCCGCGCCCAGCGCCAGGTGATCGACTGCAAGCGCGTGCGCGCCAGCGCCGACGTGGCGCGCGCCCTGGCGCTGCGCAGCGCCGACCCGGTGATCCAGGCGCGGCGCGTGCTGTCGTTCGCGGGCGTGCCCACCATTCTGGAGGACATCTGGCTGCCGGGCCAGGCTTTCAAAGGGCTGACGGCCGACCAGCTGGCCAGCTACGAAGGCCCTACTTACGCCATGTTCGAAATCGACTTCGGCGTGCGCATGGTGCGTGCCGAAGAGAAAATACGCGCCGTGTTGCCTGATGCCGAACAGGCTGCGGTGCTGATGGTGGCACCGGGCACGCCGCTGCTCAGCGTGGAGCGCATTGCGTACACCTACAACGACGTTCCCATGGAGTTACGGCGCGGGCTGTACCTCACGGACACCCACCACTACCGTAATGAACTGAGCTGACACTACCCTGGCAACTGAGCGGAAATGTCGGCATTAGGGGCGACTTGAAACCGTGTGTGTTGCGTTGCAATAGAATTTTGCGTTCTTTGCATGTCCAAATTACAAAGCAGTTACATCCACGAAAGCACAAAACATGACCGAACTCGCCAAAAAACGGCCTGAATTCCGCAACATCAATGCCTTCAAGGACCTGACCACCTACCGCATGACGCCTGCAGCGTGGGTTTCGATCCTGCACCGCGGCAGCGGGCTGATCATGTTCCTGCTGCTGCCTTTCATCATCTGGATGTTCGACACCTCGGTGTCGTCCGAAATCTCGTTCGCCAAGTTCACCGCGGCGTTCAGCATCGGCATCGGCTTCGTGCCCGGCTGGTTCATCAAGCTGGTGGCCCTGGCGCTGATCTGGTCGTACCTGCACCACTTCACGGCCGGCCTGCGCCACCTGTGGATGGACGTGAGCCACAGCGCCGTGAACAAGCAGTTCGGCAAGACCTCGTCCATCGTGGTCTTCGTGGTCAGCATCACCCTGACCGTGGTGCTGGGCGCCAAGCTGTTCGGCCTGTACTGATCGATCGATAACCCACCCATAAAAAAAGCGGTGAACGCTGCCATCCCGCAGCCAACACCGCCGCACAAGAGGAAAGCACCCATGTCCGTCAATTACGGTTCCAAGCGCGTCGTCGTCGGCGCCCACTATGGCCTGCGCGACTGGCTGAGCCAGCGCGTCACCGCCATCCTGATGGCGCTGTTCACCCTGGCCCTGCTGGCGCAGGTGATCTTCAACAAGGGCCCCATGGGCTATGACAAATGGGCCGGCATCTTCTCGGCCCAGTGGATGAAGGTGCTGACCTTCACCGTGATCATTTCGCTGGCATGGCACGCCTGGGTTGGCGTGCGCGAAGTCCTGATGGACTACATCAAGCCCGTGGGCCTGCGCCTGGCGCTGCAGGTTTTCACCATCGTCTGGCTCGTCGGCTGTGCCGGCTGGGGCATCCAGGTTCTGTGGCGTCTCTGATACCGATCCCCCGCGACTGAAGGCAAACAACAAATGAGCTACTCCAAAGCTAACATCACCAAGCGCAAGTTCGACGTCGTCATCGTCGGTGCCGGCGGCTCCGGCATGCGCGCATCGCTGGAACTGTCCCGCGCAGGCCTGAACGTGGCCTGCCTGTCCAAGGTGTTCCCCACCCGCTCGCACACGGTGGCAGCGCAGGGCGGCGTGTCCGCATCCCTGGGCAACATGAGCGAGGACAACTGGCACTACCACTTCTACGACACCATCAAGGGCTCTGACTGGCTGGGCGACCAGGACGCCATCGAGTTCATGTGCCGCGAAGCACCGAACGTGGTGATCGAGCTCGAACACTTCGGCATGCCGTTCGACCGCAACCCCGACGGCACCATCTACCAGCGCCCCTTCGGCGGCCACACCGCCAACTACGGCGAAAAGCCCGTGCAGCGCGCCTGCGCAGCGGCCGACCGCACCGGCCACGCCATGCTGCACACGCTGTACCAGCAGAACGTGAAGTCCAAGACCAACTTCTTCGTGGAGTGGATGGCGCTGGACCTGATCCGCAACACCCAGGGCGACGTGGTCGGCGTGACCGCACTCGAGCTGGAAACCGGCGACCTGTACGAGCTGCACGCCAAAGCCGTGCTGCTGGCCACCGGCGGCGCGGGCCGCATCTTTGCGGCATCGACCAACGCCTTCATCAACACCGGCGACGGCCTGGGCATGGCGGCACGTGCCGGCATCCCGCTGCAGGACATGGAGTTCTGGCAGTTCCACCCCACCGGCGTGGCCGGCGCGGGCGTGCTGCTGACCGAAGGCTGCCGCGGCGAAGGCGCCATTTTGCTCAACAGCAATGGCGAGCGCTTCATGGAGCGCTATGCGCCCACCCTGAAGGACCTGGCACCGCGTGACTTCGTGTCGCGCTCGATGGACCAGGAAATCAAGGAAGGCCGTGGCTGTGGTCCGAACAAGGACTACATCCTGATGAAGCTCGACCACCTGGGCGCGGACACCATCCGCAAGCGCCTGCCATCGGTGGAAGAGATCGGCCACAACTTCGCCAACGTGGACATCACCAAGGAACCGATTCCTGTGGTGCCCACCATCCACTACCAGATGGGTGGCATCCCCACCAACATCAATGGCCAGGTCGTGGTGCATGACGGCCAGCAGAACCACGTGGTCAACGGCCTCTACGCCGTGGGCGAATGCTCGTGCGTCTCGGTGCATGGCGCCAACCGCCTGGGCACCAACTCGCTGCTCGACCTGCTGGTCTTCGGCAAGTCGGCCGGCAAGCACATCGTGGGCTACGTGAAGGGCTTTGGCGACAACCTGGCAGTGCCTGCCGACGGTGCAGAGCGCACCCTGGCGCGCCTGAACCAGCTGCAGGACTCGACCGAAGGCATCTACGCCCAGGACGTGGCCAACGACATCCGCTCCAGCATGCAGCAGCACGCCGGCGTGTTCCGCACGCAGGCCAGCATGGACGAAGGCACGGTCAAGATCAACGCCATCCGCGAACGCGTGGGCGGCGTGACCTTGAAGGACAAGTCCAAGGTCTGGAACACGGCCCGCATGGAAGCGCTGGAAGTCGACAACCTGATCGAAGTGGCCCAGGCCACGATGACCTCGGCCGCGGCCCGCAAGGAATGCCGTGGCGCGCACACGGTGTACGACTACGAGCACGCTGCCGACCACGCCGAGTTCCCGCTGGGCCGCAACGACAAGGAGTGGATGAAGCACACCCTGTGGCACAGCGCGAACAACAGCCTGACCTACAAGCCTGTGAACCTCAAGCCCCTGACGGTGGACAGCGTGCCTCCCAAGGTCCGTACGTTCTGAAGATCCAGCAGCCTCACGAAAGAACAACATGAAGCGCACCTTTCAAATCTACCGCTACGACCCGGACAAGGACGCCAAGCCCTACATGCAGACCATCGAGATCGAACTCGACGGCCACGAGCGCATGCTGCTGGACGCCCTGGTCAAGCTCAAGGAGCAGGACCCGTCGCTGTCGTTCCGCCGTTCGTGCCGCGAAGGCGTCTGCGGCTCGGACGCCATGAACATCAACGGCAAGAACGGCCTGGCGTGCCTCACGAACATGAACACCCTCAAGGGCACCATCGTTCTGAAGCCCCTGCCCGGCCTGCCGGTGATCCGCGATTTGATCGTGGACATGACGCAGTTCTTCAAGCAGTACAACTCGATCAAGCCGTACCTCATCACCGAGGACCTGGCCCCCGAGAAGGAACGCCTGCAGAGCCCCGAAGAGCGCGAAGAGCTCAACGGCCTGTACGAGTGCATTCTGTGCGCCAGCTGCTCCACGAGCTGCCCCAGCTTCTGGTGGAACCCCGACAAGTTCGTGGGCCCCGCCGGCCTGCTGCAGGCCTACCGCTTCATCGCCGACAGCCGCGACGAAGCCACGGGTGCGCGCCTGGATAACCTGGAAGACCCGTACCGCCTGTTCCGCTGCCACACCATCATGAACTGCGTGGACGTGTGCCCCAAGGGCCTGAACCCCACGATGGCCATCGGCAAGATCAAGGAACTGATGGTGCGCCGCACTGTCTGACCCTCCTGAGACCCGTACTGCCATGTCCGAGACCCTGACCCCCGTCGCCCAGACGCCGGCCCCTACCGACCTGCTGGACGACCGCGAGCGCGCCAAGCTGCACTGGCGCTCGCGCCGCGGCCTGCTGGAGAACGATCTCTACATCGAGAACTTCTTTGCGCTGCACGGGGCCACCATCAACTGGCGCCAGGCCTACGGCATGACCCAGTTGATGGACCTGGCAGACAACGACCTTTTGGACCTGGTGCTCGCCCGCCGTGAGCCAGAAGGTCCGCTCGATACAGAAGAAGTGCGTGAAGTACTCGGCATGCTGCGGCTCAGTGGTGGCGCAGCGCGGCCCCGGGCCTGACCTGGAGACAGGCCCCCTACCACCGGAATTCCGGCAAACCTACCCAAGGAAAGTAACAATGAAGCTAGCTGACAACAAAGCCACCCTGTCGTTCAGTAACGGCAGCCCCAGCGTGGACCTGCCGGTCTACCAGGGCAGCATTGGCCCGGATGTCATCGACATCCGCAAGCTGTACGCGCAAACGGGCATGTTCACCTATGACCCGGGCTTCCTGTCGACGGCAGCAACCCAGTCGGCCATCACCTATATCGATGGCGACAAGGGCGAACTGCTGTACCGCGGCTACCCCATTGAGCAGTTGGCCCAGAACTGCGACTTCCTGGAAACCTGCCACCTGCTGCTGTACGGTGACCTGCCCAACGAAGCGCAGAAGACCGACTTCACCAGCCGCGTGACCAACCACACCATGGTCAACGAGCAGATGCAGTTCTTCCTGCGTGGCTTCCGCCGTGACGCGCACCCGATGGCGGTGCTGACCGGCCTGGTGGGCGCCCTGTCGGCCTTCTACCACGACAGCACGGACATCAACAACCCGCAGCACCGCGAGATCGCTGCCATCCGCCTGATCGCCAAGATGCCCACCCTGGTGGCCATGGCGTACAAGTACGGTGTGGGCCAGCCCTACATGTACCCGCAGAACAACCTGAGCTACGCAGGCAACTTCCTGCGCATGATGTTCGGCACCCCCTGCGAAGAGTACAAGGTCAACCCCGTGCTGGAACGCGCGCTGGACCGCATCTTCATCCTGCACGCAGACCACGAGCAGAACGCATCGACCTCCACCGTGCGCCTGTGCGGCTCGTCGGGCACCAACCCGTTTGCAGCCATCGCCGCCGGCGTGGCCTGCCTGTGGGGCCCTGCCCACGGCGGCGCCAACGAAGCAGCCCTGAACATGCTGTACGACATCCAGGCCCAGGGCGGCGTGGAAAAGATCGGCGAGTTCATCAAGCAGGTCAAGGACAAGAACTCCGGCGTCAAGCTCATGGGCTTTGGCCACCGCGTGTACAAGAACTACGACCCGCGCGCCAAGCTCATGCAGGAAACCTGCAACGAAGTGCTGGCCGAACTGGGCCTGGAAAACGACCCCCTGTTCAAGCTGGCCAAGGAACTGGAAAAGATCGCCCTGGAAGACGACTACTTCGTGCAGCGCAAGCTCTACCCGAACGTGGACTTCTACTCCGGCATCGTGCAGCGCGCCATCGGCATCCCCGTGAATTTGTTCACCGGCATCTTCAGCCTGGCCCGCACCGTGGGCTGGATCGCCCAGCTGAACGAAATGATCGGCGACCCCGAGTACAAGATCGGCCGCCCACGCCAGCTGTTCACGGGCTCCGTGCGCCGTGATGTGCCGCCGCTGGACAAGCGCTGAGCGTTTGCGCTTGCACTGGGAAGGCTTCGGTCTTCTTGGGACAGACAGGAAAGCCCGCTTCGGCGGGCTTTTTTCATGGCTGGAGTGGTTAAAAGGCCGATGCCTTTTGGTCTGCCCCCGGACAGCCAGCAGGCAAGCAGCTGTTGCTGCTAGCAGTTACCTTGGGATGCTCAACGTCCAGCCCGTTGTTCGTGCACTTCCACGATAGTCACTTTTGACGATAAGTAGAACTTCCATACTGCACCTTTTTTCTTTACAAATAGCTACGAATGTCCAAGAATGCGATCCAAATAAGTGCATTGCGGCGCTTTTCGGGCTCTGCAGTGACAACGACATCGGAGGACTACTTGCGCCTTGAGCTACACATGGTCAGGATTTACCAGGACTTGGCCTCCCGAAGTCCATCTACGGCATTCAGTGCTTTGCACCGTCCCGAAACATGCGTTAAGCGCGGCTAAAGCACCGTGTATACAACTCCATACGGCCCGTTTGACGGGAATAGCTGGGAACGGCTCTGCCAGCTTGTCTTCAAGCGAAAATTCGCTGAGGAGGGCTATCTAAATATACCGGCCACGCCAGGTGATTATGGCTTGGAGGGCTTCACGAAAAGCACCGGCTGTGGATACCAATGCTATTGTCCAGACAAATCATACCCAACTAGGGATTTGTACGCCAAACAGCGCGACAAGATCACGACGGATCTAAAAAAACTGCAGGCCAATGAGCTGGTTCTGAGGAAAATTTTGGGCCCCACAAAGCTGCGACGCTGGTATTTGGTCACCCCAACCATCGCTCACAACGATCTTCTAATGCACGCTCAGACGAAAGAAGCGGAGGTCCGTGGGTGGAGCCTTTCAATTCTTGAGCCGGATTTCCAAATACTTGTGCACGACGGAGATCACTATGCGGCAGAAATTCAGGAGATGTTGATCGCAGCAGGCCAAGCCATGAACTTCGGGGGACTTGATACAACGCTCCAGCAAGTAGATGTAAGCGCCAATATATACCAAGCCAATATTACCCGTAAAACGAGAGCGAGATTTGAAGGACGATTCCATGCAGAGAAGGTGCACTTGTTGACCGAGAAAATTTCTCGACAAACATTGCAAGAGTTTCTCGGACATGACGCTCACTTCCGGAGAATAAATGAAGAGGCGCCAACCGTTCACTCGCGGCTTGCGAAGCTCATCAACGGCTATGAGGCATACGTAGTCGAAGCTTGCGCAACATGGGAAGGAACGCCGCAGGAACTTACTGACAAAATTCGCGACGGCTTGACGGACCGCATCGTCAGAGAATTGGCCCCCGCCATTGACGAAACTGAAGCAGCATTGATCGCTCGGCTAATGGTCTCGAGGTGGATTGCTGTGTGTGAGGTTGACTATGGCTGACCTTGTGCCAGAAAAGCGTCACCTCCGCTTTGTGCGCCGTCCATCACCTGTTCTCGTTGAACATCGCCCGCTCTACAAGATCACACAGTTGCTGCTAGTGCTCCAGTTGTCCTCGCGGGGCGGGAAGTCCACACTTGCGCGCCTTCATTTGTTCAATTGGGCAATGAAAAGAACTGACCGCATTCAGAAACTTGTCGAAGCGGCGAAATTAGAGGCCCTCCTCATTACCGCCTGGGGATTTGATCCTGCACTCGCCATTGCCATCCGGTTCGCTATTGCGGAGGACCTGGTGCAACAGACATCGACCGGGTACCGGATTGCAGATAAAGGTAAGGCTTTTATTGCGGAAGTGCTCAAGGACTCCGAAGCATTCGCTAAGGAGCGCAATCTACTGACAGAGATTGGCAAGGACATAACCGAAACTATGGTCGACAAAGTTGCCAAGGGATGGGCGTCAGCATGATAATCCGCGCTATAAAGCTAAGAATCTCAACCAATTCCGGAGAGTTCGGTTTTAAATTCCAGTTTGGACGAGGTCTAACAGTGGTGCGCGGGAGTAACTCAAGTGGAAAGAGTACGCTTTTCAACTGTCTGATCTACGGACTAGGCATGGAGGAACTCATTGGCGGCAAGGGGGAGAAGGTTCTCAACTACGCAGTCAAAGATCACTTCTTACAGGGTGAGACGCGCATTTACTCAGACATGTCAGAAGTCCTTCTAGAGTTGGAGAATGCCAAAGGACGAGTCGTCACCCTTCGCCGTGCCATCCGCGATTCGGCTCGTCACACCAAATTGGTGGAAGTGTTCGAGTGTGCACATGTGACCAGTGATACGCCGTTAGAGTCACCTCGACCGACCTATCTATTCGATCCAGGTAGTGCGCAAAAGGAAGAGGGGTTCTTCCTTTTCCTTGAGGAATTTTTGGGCTATGAGCTTCCTCAAGTCCCGACTACGAACGGAGGCATGACCAAGCTCTATCTCCAGACGATCTTTGCAGCTCTGGCTGTAGAACAGAAGCGCGGTTGGACCGATTACATCGCCAACGCACCCTTTTTCGGGATTCGTGATACCCGCATTCGAGTGACCGAATTCCTTTTGGGCTTGAGCGTTTTTGAACGGCAAGCGCAACGTGCAACGCTCGATGCGGAGTCGCTAGCCATCGACTCCGATTGGCGCAAAGCTTATGACACGCTCCGTCAAGCAACAAGTGCTAACAGGGTCGTAGTCGAGCGTCTCTCTCCCACGCCGACCGCGACGTTCGATGCCTTGACAGTACAACTCGTAAAGTCAGACGGAAAGACGCAGACATCGCTTACTGAACACATGAGCGCCATGCGTAATGAGCACGAGGCGCTAGCTTCCAAGGCGGCAGCCTACGGCAAAGCTACAGGGGCTGAAGCGCTCCAAGAGCTTGAGGCAGTCTCGGCGGAGCTTCAGCGACTGAGCGTTTTGCATGAACGTGCAACCACGAATCACACCTTGCAAAAGGCATCCCTAGAAGAGCTTCGACAGTTGCTTGCGGAAGCCAATGAGGATCTAGAGCGTAACAAGACCGCACTAAAGCTGCGTGTGCTCGGAGCCCAAATGGAGCTAAAGGTTGCCATCGATCTTTGTCCCACCTGCCATCAGGAGGTCGAAAATACCTTGCTTGCGGGAATCGTCTCAGGGCCACAGATGGACCTCGATACGAACATCAAGTATCTCGACAGCCAGCGGCTCATGCTGCAAAGCCAAATCAACGGCGCGCGCGAGGAGATTCGACAGTCTGATATTGCAGTAACTGACATAGCGGCGCGCCTTGCAGCGATACACGACTATCGGAATTCGTTACGCGGGGACGTCAGTACCGGTGTTGCCGAGTCGCGAGCCATCGTGCGTAGGCAAATTCAGATCGAATTGGAGCTGTCCAACCTGCAAGCACTTGAAGCTCAAGCAGCCTCGCTGCTGACCACCCTTGGACAGGTGTCTGATCGCTTGGATGCCAACCAAACAGCTCGGCGCGCGCTTCCAAAAGAGACTTATAGCGCCGCAGACCAGACCCGAATCTCAATTTTTGAAAACTTCTTCCGAAGCAACGCCAGTTCATTCGGCTACGAAAGCGCAGAGATCAAAGACATCCGTATCAGTCTAGACACTCTGACACCCATCCTCTCCGAGATTGAGCTGAGGGAAATTATCAAAGCTAAGGGGCAGCAGACAAGCCTCACCGCTGACTCCAGCGCCAGTGACTTCGTTCGGCTCATTTGGAGCTATCTGCTGGCTCTCTACCAAGCGTCTTCGAGACCAGAAGTCGGAGGTAAGCACCCTGGCATCCTTCTGATGGATGAACCTGGACAACACTCGATGCGAGCCATAAGTCAACATGCTCTACTGCAGTTGTTGAGTGGGCAGGTCGGGCTGCAATCTATCGTCGCAGCTTCGTTTGACGAGATGGAATCGGTGTTTTTGGAAGCGACTGCCGGCTTGGAGTTCCAGCTAATTCGCTGGGAAGGCAAGGTAATTCAGAAATTGAATTGAGGAGCACGACTATGGGAAAAACTGTCCCTATCAGCTTACCCAACGGCCGTAACTGGGCGCGAAAGGGCGATGCGGTTGACCACTTCAAGGACATGCTTGCAAAGTACTCCGACGGGCAACGTGTTGCCGATCCCACCGATCACGAAGACCTTGTTGCGTTACTGCAGGTCTACGACTCGGTGGTGGTCGCAGGGCTGCCCACCAAGACTGGGTCAGGCGTATCGCACTTCGAGCGACGCAAGGATCAAGACCACCCTGGAAATACATCATGTTTCTTCGTCGTGCGTATAGATGGAACATGTATCGATTTCAGCACCCGACGGGCTCTAGACGTCGCGGGCGCCAAGCAAGTCTGACTTCAACCGTGCAGTCGTCACCTAACGATCCGTCTCTGCGCTGCTAGCGGCACATTGCTAAAGATGAGCAAGAGAGTTATCGCCTCCCTGGTCCCCCAAACCTCTCCCGATACGCCTGAGGCGTGATCCCCAACTGCCGCACAAACAGCTGCCGTAGTGCCTGCTCCGACCCCATCCCCACGCGCGCAGCGACGGTCTTGATGGGCAGTGCTCCAGCCTGCGGGGATGACTCCAGCAACCGCCGCGCCCCTTCCAGCCGCGCGGCATCGACAAACGCCGAAGGCGTCTGCCCCGTCTCCTGCACAAACACGCGGCGAAAGTGCCGCTCGCTCATGGCCGCGCGCGCTGCCAGGGCGGCCAGGGGCATGGGTTCGGCCAGATGGTCCAGCACCCAGGTCTGCACGGCCTGGATGTCGCGGTGGGCGGTGCCCTGGCTGGCCAGTTGCACGCTGAACTGGGATTGGCCGCCGGGGCGCTTGAGGTACATGACCAGGTCGCGCGCCACCTCCAGTGCGAGGGCGTGGCCAAAATCTTCTTCCACCAGGGCCAGGGCGAGGTCGATGCCGGCAGTGACGCCGGCCGATGTCCACAGCGGGCCGTCGCGCACGTAGATGGCGTCGGGGTCCACGTCGATGGCGGGGTAGCGCTGGCGCAGCAGGGCGGCCACGCTCCAGTGGGTGGCGGCGCGCCGGCCGTCGAGCAAACCGGCGGCGGCCAGGAAGAAGCTGCCGGAGCACAGGGCGATCATGCGGTCCACACGCGGGGCCACGCGGGCGGCCCAGGCGACCAGGTCGGGCGAGGCGGCCAGCACCTGCTCGATGTTGCGCGAGCCGACCAGCACCACGGTGCAGCCTGTGCCGCCACCATGCCCCTGCTGCTGCTCCAGCTCGGCCAGGGTGTGGGTGGCGTTCAGGGCCATCAGGGTGTCGGACTGCACGGCCCCCGCCTGGGCTGCGACCACGCGCACGGCGTAGCCGTCGGGCCGGCCGTGCTGGCGCAGGTGCACGTTGGCGTAGTCGAAAACGGACATGGGGCCCACGGCCTCCAGCGCCTTGAAGCCGGGGTAGACGACGAGGTCGATGCGGTGGGGCTGGCCGGCGGGGTGGTGGTGTTGATCCATTGAACTAATGGGTGGAAAGAACGCGATGGACTATACGGGAGGCGATGTCCGCCCAGGGCATGTACCGTTGAATTCGGCCATACCCCCAAGGTCTGCGGCCATGGGTTTCTGTATGCCCCACACATGGCCTACAGTCATGCAGTCAATCCGTGCCCGGAGTTCGCAGAGCCTCTGGCCTCCTCCCCCTACCAACCCATTCCCCAACACCATGACCATCAAATCCAAAGCCGCCGTGGCCTTCAAGGCCGGAGAACCCCTGCAGATCGTCGAGATCGACGTGGCGCCGCCCCAAAAGGGCGAGGTGCTGATCCGCATCACCGACACGGGCGTGTGCCACACGGATGCCTTTACCCTGAGCGGCGACGACCCCGAGGGCCTGTTCCCCGTGGTGCTGGGCCATGAGGGCGCGGGCATTGTGGTGGAGGTGGGCGAAGGCGTGAACAGCGTGAAGCCGGGCGACCATGTGATTCCGCTTTACACCGCAGAGTGCGGCGAGTGCCTGTTTTGCAAGAGCGGCAAGACCAACCTGTGCGTGGCCGTGCGCGCCACGCAGGGCAAGGGCGTGATGCCCGATGGCACGACGCGCTTTTCGTACAACGGCCAGCCGATCTACCACTACATGGGCTGCTCGACCTTCAGCGAGTACACGGTGGTGGCCGAGGTGTCGCTGGCCAAGATCAACCCCAAGGCCAACCCCGAGCAGGTGTGCCTGCTGGGCTGCGGCGTGACCACGGGCCTGGGCGCGGTGAAGAACACGGCCAAGGTGCAGGAGGGCGATACGGTGGCGGTGTTTGGCCTGGGCGGCATTGGCCTGGCGGTGATCCAGGGTGCCAAGCTGGCCAAGGCCGGGCGCATCATCGCCATCGACACCAACCCCTCCAAGTTCGACCTGGCCCGCACCTTTGGCGCCACCGACTGCGTGAACCCCAAGGACCATGACAAGCCGATTCAGCAGGTGATCGTGGAGATGACGACCTGGGGCGTGGACCACAGCTTCGAGTGCATCGGCAACGTGAACGTGATGCGTGCGGCGCTGGAATGCGCGCACCGCGGCTGGGGCCAGTCGGTGATCATCGGCGTGGCGGGCGCGGGGCAGGAGATCTCCACCCGCCCCTTCCAGCTGGTCACGGGCCGCAAGTGGATGGGCACGGCCTTTGGCGGCGTGAAGGGCCGCAGCGAGTTGCCCGGCATGGTGGAAGACGCGATGGCCGGCAAGATCCAGCTGGAGCCGTTTGTGACGCACACCATGGGGCTCAAGGACATCAACGAAGCGTTTGACCTGATGCACGAAGGCAAGTCCATCCGTTCCGTAGTGAAGTACGCGGCCTGAGGCTTGGCGCATATGTCCACGACGTTTGAACTGCTCAGCGAGCACGCCTGCTTTGGCGGCGTGCAGCGCTTTTACCAGCACGCATCCACCGAGATCGGGCTGCCGATGAAGTTCTCGGTCTTTCTGCCGCCGCAGGCGCAGCAGGGGCCTGTGCCGGCCCTGCTGTTCCTGGCGGGGCTGACCTGCACGGAAGAGACCTTCATGGTCAAGGCCGGGGCGCAGCGCCTGGCGGCGGAGCTGGGGCTGGCGCTGATCGCGCCCGATACCAGCCCGCGCGGCGCCAACGTGCCGGGCGAGGCCGACAGCTGGGACTTTGGCGTGGGTGCGGGGTTTTACGTGGATGCCACAGCCGAACCCTGGGCGCGCCACTGGCGCATGGAAAGCTATTTGATGAAAGAGCTGCTGCCGCAGGTGCTGGCGCAGTTGCCTTTGGACGGCGAGCGCTTGGGCATTTTCGGCCACTCGATGGGCGGGCATGGCGCGCTGACGCTGGCGCTGCGCCACCCGGGGCGGTTCAAGAGTGTGTCGGCCTTTGCGCCCATCTGCGCGCCCACGCAGTGCCCTTGGGGCGAGAAGGCCTTCACCGGCTACCTGGGTGCGGACCGCACGGGCTGGATCGAGCACGATGCCACGGTGCTGATGCAGCACCAGCCGGTGGCGCCCTACCCTGCGGGCATATTGATCGACCAGGGGCTGGCCGACAAGTTCTTGCCCACGCAGTTGCACCCGGAGCTGTTCGAGGCGGCCTGCCAGGCCATTGGCCAGCCGCTCACGCTGCGCCGGCACGAGGGGTACGACCACGGGTACTACTTCATCCAGAGCTTCATGGCGGACCACCTGGCGCACCATGCGGGGCAGTTGGACGTCCAAACCAAGGTGTGAAGTCCGGCTGGCGCCAAGCCAGCCCGGCCGACGCTAAGCAAACGCTAAGCCGGCATTAATGGCCACTTAAGCCTGGGGCGGGAGACTCCCGCCATGCACCAGACCCTGCCGCTGCTGCGGCCCCTTCCGCCCTCTTCTTCCACCCCGCATGCCACCAGCCCCGACCCCACGGCACCGCCGCGGGAGGAACTGCACCCGGCCTGGGTGGTGCTGCTGATCAGCCTGTGGCTGGCCACGGTGTGCAACGTGCCGCTGTGGCGCGATGTGGCTACGCTGCCCGGCCACGGCAGCCTGCGCGGCTGGGGCTTTGCGCTGGCCTTCGGGGCCATCGTCACGGCCGGCAACGCCGGGCTGCTGGCCCTGCTGGCCTGGCGCTGGACGCTCAAGCCCGCTGCCGCCCTGCTGGTTGTGATGGCGGCCTTTGGCGCGTACTTCATGCTGGCCTATGGCATTGCCATCGACGCGAGCATGCTCACCAACGTGCTGCAGACCGACGTGCACGAGGCCGGCGACCTGCTGAGCCTGCGCATGCTGGCCACGGTGGCCGCGCTGGCCGCACCACCCCTGCTGTGGCTGGTGCGCACGCCGGTGCGGCGGCTGCCGCCGATCAAGCAAGTGGCGCACAACGGCTTGCTGCTGGCGGGCTCCGTCGTGGTCATCGTGGCCAGCCTGCTGGTGGTGTTTCAGGATTTTTCGTCCACCATGCGCAACCACACCAAGCTGCGCTATTTGATCAACCCGCTCAACAGCGTGTACGCGTTGGGCAACGTGGCGACCCGGCCCCTGCGCATGGACAACCGCACGCTGGTGCCTGTGGGCCGCGATGCCCACCTGGGCGCCAGCTATGCGGGCCAGGCCAAGCCGCCGCTGCTGGTGCTGGTGCTGGGCGAGACCGGGCGCAGCGGCAATTTCGGCATCAACGGCTATGCACGCGACACCACGCCCCTGCTGTCGGCGCGCCGCAAGGAGCTGGTGAGTGCGGGCAATGCCTGGTCGTGCGGCACCAGCACGGCGGCATCGGTGCCGTGCATGTTCTCGCACCTGGGCAAGAGCGGCTACGAGGGGCGATCCGCCAACTTCGAGAGCCTGATCGACGTGCTGCACCACGCCGGCCTGGCCGTGCTGTGGCTGGACAACCAGTCGGGCTGCAAGGGCGTGTGCGATCGCCTGGGCGACACCAACACCGCCAACCTGAAAGACCCCGAGCTGTGCGCCCACAAGGGCGAGTGCCTGGACCGCATCATGCTGAAAGACCTGGACGCGCGCATCGCCGCCCTGCCGGCCGAGCAGCGCCAGCGCGGCACGGTGGTGGTGATGCACCAGTTGGGCAGCCATGGGCCGGCGTACTACAAGCGCTCTGCGCCCGATGCCAAAAAGTTTCTGCCTGAATGCGCCTCCGCCGCGCTGCAGGAGTGCGACCGCCAGCAGGTGGTGAACGCCTATGACAACAGCGTGGTGGAGACGGACCGATTTCTCGACGGCGTGCTGCAATGGCTGGGCCGGCAGGACGCCACGGCCCAGACGGCCATGGTGTATGTGGCCGACCATGGCGAGTCGCTGGGCGAGAACAACATCTACCTGCACGGCCTGCCCTATTCGATCGCGCCCGATGTGCAAAAGCACGTGCCCTGGATCACCTGGCTCTCGCCCGCCATGCAGGCGCGCATCGGTGCCAGCACGGGTTGCCTGCAGCGCGACCTGCGCGAGCGGCGCATCACGCACGACCATTATTTTCATTCGGTGCTGGGGTTGATGGACGTGCAGACGGGGGCTTACCAGCCGGAGCAGGACATGTTCACGCCCTGCCGGGATGCGGGGGCTGCGCAGGCGAAGGCCGATGGGGCGGCGCTGCCTGCGGCGGCGGCGCCCCGCAAGTCCTGAGGGCAGTCCGCCGGACGGCGGGATTATTCTTTCCGCCCGGTGCACAGTCTGTGCACTGCACACCGGTTTATCTGCAAGGCACGGAGACCTATCTTCGGTGATCCCATTCACCACCAGGAAGGTTGTCTCCCATGCCGGATCTCATCATTGTTGCGCACGTCAAGGCCAAGCCCGGTCATGAAGCGGCGCTGGTTGCCGCCCAGGTCGAACTGGTCGGCGTCGTCCGCAGCCTGCCGGGCTGCATTGCCTACGAACTGCACGAAGCCGAGGCCACGCCCGGCGAAGTGATCTTCTACGAGCGCTGGCGCGACCGCGCGGCATGGGAGGCGCACATGGCCGGGCCGCACATGGACGCGTTTCGCGCCCATGCGGGGCCGATGATCGGCGTGTTCGAGCTGTTCCAGATGCGGCAGGTGGCGTGATGCGCGGGCTTATCCACCATTCCGCCCTGCAAGCTGCTGCCATTGCACTTGTCGCCGTGCTGGCTGGCACGTCCGCGGCCCATGCGGGTGACGCACCGGTGCTCGAACGTTGGCGCTCCTACTCCGGAGTGAGCTGGGACAACAAGGCAGACGCGGCAGGCCGCACGCCCGCCCGGTTTGCCAACTCGGTCAACGCGCCGATTGCCGGGTTGCACTTCGATGCCAGGGGCCGCGCCTTCGTGAGCACGCCGCGCCTGGTATCAGCCGATGCACCGGCCACGCTGAGCATTCTGGACACCACGGCAAAAAGCGGCCCGGCGCGGCTCACGGCATTTCCGTCGCAAGCCGCCAATGCCGTGGCCGGCCCCGTCGGCGAAGCGCTGCGCAATGTGCTGGGCTTCTATGTGGACCGGCACAACCAGTGGCTGTGGGCGCTGGACATGGGCTTTGTGGCGGGCGAGAAGATGTCCCCGGAAGGCGCGCAGAAGCTGGTGGTGATCGACCTGCGCACGGGCCGCACCGTCAAGGCCATTGCGCTCGATGGCGTGGCGGACCGCAGCGGCAGTTTTTTGAACGATGTGGCGGTGGATGAGCGCCGCAAGGTAGCCTACATCGCCGACAGCGGTATGCGCAGCGCGCCCGACAACCAGGTGGGCCTGATCGTGGTGGACTTTGCCAGTGGCCAGGCGCGCCGCGTGCTCGACCGGCATGCCAGCCTGCAGATCGAGCCGGGGGTGAAGGTCGTCTCGCATGGTGAGGAGGTCTGGCCCGGCAACCCGCTGCTGCTGGGCGTGAACGGCGTGGCGCTGTCGCCCGATGGGCAGACGCTTTACTGGACGGTGACCACCGGCACGCGCCTGCGCGCAGTGCCCACGGCGCTGCTGCGCGATGCGGGTGCCGGCGATGCAGAGCGTGCAGCTGCCATCCGCGACCTGGGTGCCGTGGGGGGCAACACCGATGGCATCGTGGCAGATGCGGCGGGCCGGGTCTACATCACCGACGTGACGCGCAACGGCATCGTGCGCTATGAGCCCGCCACGGGCACCCTGGCCCTGCTGGCCGCAGACGAGGGCGTGCAATGGCCCGACACGCCGGCCATCGGCCCGGGTGGCGCGCTGTACTTCACCTCCAGCCACCTGAACGACCACTTTGCGGACGCGGTGAAGGCCGGGGAGGAGCGCTACGAGCTGTGGCGGCTGCCGCTCAAGCAGGCCCGGGCACGCGCGCGAACCAGTCCTTGAGAAAGGCCACGCACAGCGATACCTTGCGCGGCACGAGCCGCCGCTCGGGGTAGATGGCGTAGAGCACCAGCGGCGGGCGCTCGACGGTGGGGAACAGCTCCACCAGGGTGCCTGCAGCCATCTCATTGCGGGCCACGAAATCGGGCAGCACGGCAATACCCAGGTCGGCCATCACCAGCCGCTTGAGGAACAAGGTGCTGTTGGCGCGCATGCGCGGGGCCACGGTGACATGCGTATCACCCGCCCAGCGCAGAGGCCAGCGTGCGCCGGCCGTGGCGTATGAATAAGCAAAGCAGGCATGGCCCGACAGGCCGTCGGGCGAGGCGGGGTGACCACAGCGGGCCAGGTAGGCCGGCGTGGCGCACACGTGCAGGTCGAACGACGCGATGCGCTGGGCCGTGTAGCTCGAATCCTTGGGGTCGGTGGTGGCGCGCAGGCCCAGGTCAAAGCCTTCGGCGAGCAGGTCCACATGGCGGTCGCCCAGCTCCAGGTCGAGCTCGACCTGCGGGTGTGCGGCCGCAAAATCGGTGAGCGCCGCGCCCAGGTCGGCCAGGCCCAGGGCCATGGGCGCGTTCAGCCGCAGCCGGCCTGCGGCGGCACCGGCCGCACCGGCGGCCTCGGTGTCGGCCTCTTCCACCGCGAGCAGCACCGAGCGGGCCCTCTCCACGTAGCCCGCGCCCACCTCGGTCATTGACACGCGGCGCGTGGTGCGGTGCACGAGGCGCGCACCCAGGGTCGCCTCCAGCTCGGCAATGGCCTTGCTGGCGGCGGATGCGGACATGTCGAGTTCTGCCGCGGCGGCGGAGAAGCTTTCAAGCTCTGCCAGGCGCACCAGCAGGCGGAAGGTGGCGAGTCGATCCATGCACTGGACTGTAGCCGGAGCGGGTGGTCATGGCAGGCTTCAGACGGGTTCGCATTCAACCGTATGGCCAGACGGGAACTGCAGGCGGTGCTGCAGCACAGCAAGGCGATGCAATGACGTCAGGCGGTTGCACGACCGCCTTGGCCAGAAGGTGCCCCGATGGTGACATTTAGAGACGCTGCGGACCTAAAAATCCGCCGCCTTCCGGCCAAGGGGCGTGCCGGTTCGACCCCGGCTCGGGGCACCAGCTTGCCTCCGCCGCAGAAGGAAAGCCCTATCAGGTCGTTGGCACTGCCATCAGTACATAGACCTTGCGCAGGGTTTCGTGCACCTGCCACTCGCCCGTGGTGTGGGCGGGGAAGAACACGGTATCGCCCGCGCGGAAATCCTGCGGTGTGCCATCGGTGGGCGTGAAGGTGCACGACCCGGCCAGGATGTGCATGACCTCGGCATTGGGCAGGTGGCGTGCAAAGCGGCCGGGGGTGGATTCCCAGATGCCGGTGGCGTTGCCGCCGGCGCCCACGAGGTCGATGTCGATGCCGCTGAACTGGGCGGGGGGTTGGGTCAGGGGGCGGGCTGCGGGGCCTTGGCTTTCCAGACCCTGGAGGGTGGCGGTCTGGGGGAGGATGGTGATGTTCATGGAGGGTGCAGGGTTCTGAAAAGAGAAGCTGCAAGCAAGAGCTGGACCGGCGTTGCTGTGGTCCAAGATATGGGTAAACCACGTGCCGATCGATTCAACGGCTTTGGTGTGGTGGTTGCTGCATGCCTTTGCTGTAGTCGGAGGCCGGGGTGTGCGCCCGGCGGCGCAGTGCTTCTGTTAGACCTCATGCCTATGTTGCGGGCGGGAGCCGGGTCTCGGCCCGGCGGCCGAGGTACCTTTCTTTGCGTCGCCAAAGAAACGTACCCCAAAGAAAGGCGACCCCGCTGCCCGTGTCCCCCTCGTACTGCGTACGAGGGGGCAGCCTGCGATGCTCGGTCCTGGGGTGACGCCGAAGAACTCCCTGCGCTGCCTCTGCGAGGCAGCTCCGGTCAGACAGCTTCGGCGAGCCAGATGACGAGGCGCGTGTCCTTCGGCACGCGCTCACCCCAGGCCCTGCGCTTCTCGGCACGGTCAGAAGGGGGTGGGAGCGGGCTCCATACGGGCCATTGCTTCGCTCGGCCCCAACTGCCTCGCTGCGCTTGGCCTGGACAGGGCGGCTGCGCCCGCACCGTCGGCAGCGCACAGCGCGAACCGACCCCAGGCGCAGCTGCGAAGCAGCAGCCGTGTTTGTCCCCGCTCCCCACCCCTGCTGGCTGCGCCGAGAAGCGCAGGGGCTGGGGTGGGCGTGTGTGCCGAAGGACACACACGCTTCGTGGTCTGGCTTGCCGATGCTGTTTGAGCGGAGTTCGAAGAACGCAGCGAGTTCATCGGCACCACCCCAGGCCCGAGCATCGCAGGTTGCCCCCATCGCCCGACAGGGCGATGGGGGTCGCAGACTGGGGGCCGCCTTCTCTTTGGTGACTTTCTCTTGGCGGCCAAGAGAAAGTTACTGCGCCGCCGGGCGCACATCCCGGCTCCCGACCTCCAACAAAGAAGAGAAGCAACCACCAACCCAGAACTCCCCTGCAAGATCGAGGCAAGCCGCTTAAAACAGACACCCCTGATTCCTCGCAAACGCAGCCCGGTACTGCGTCAAATCCAACTCCGTCCGCCCCCGGTTAAGCCCCAACTTGCGGCAAGTGGCCGCAAAGCGCTGTCGCAACATATCGGCCCACAATCCCGTCCCCTTCATCCGCGTGGCAAAGTCACTGGCATAGACCTTGCCCGCAGCGCGCTGCGCAGGGTCCAGCGCATGCAGGTCCTGCACCCGGGCCATCACCCGCGCCGCGCGCTGCGGGTAGTGCAGCTCCAGCCACTCGCGAAACAGGGGGTCCAGCTCCCACGGCAGGCGCAGCACGGTGTAGAAGGCGCTGGTGGCCCCGGCCTCGTGCGCGGCCTGCAGCACCTGTTCCATGTCTTCGGTGATGAAGGGGATCTGCGGCGCCACGCTCACGCCCACGGGGATGCCCGCCTCGGCCAGTGTGCGGATGGTGCGCAGGCGCCGGTGGGGCGCAGCGGCGCGCGGCTCCATGCGGCGCGCCAGGGCGGCATCGAGCGTGGTGATGGTGACGTACACGGCCGTCAGGCGCTGCGCCGCCAGCGGGGCGAGCAGGTCGAGGTCGCGCTCCACCCCGGCGGACTTGGTGATCAGCGAGAACGGGTGGCGCATGTCGCGCATCACCTCGATCAGGCCGCGCGTGAGTTTCAGCTCGCGCTCCACAGGCTGGTAGCAGTCGGTGGCCGAGCCGATGTTGATGAGCTGCGGCACATGGCTGGCCCGGCCCAGTTCGTCGCGCAGCAGCGCGGCGATGTTGTGCTTGGCGATGATCTGCGTTTCGAAATCAAGCCCCGGCGACATATTGAGATAACTGTGCGTGGGCCGCGCGTAGCAGTACACACAGCCATGCTCGCAGCCCCGGTAGGGGTTGACCGAGAGCTCGAAAAATATGTCCGGCGAATCGTTGGCGCAGATGGCGCTCTTTGCCGTCTCCAGATGCACCTGGGTGGTGAGTGGCGCGGGTTGTTCGTCGCCCTCTTCCGCACAGGCGTCCCAGCCGTCGTCCACCACCTCGCGCGTGTCGCGCACGAAGCGGTGGGCCAGCGCCGTGGCCGCCCCCCGACCGCGCACCGCCTGCAGGGGGATGCGCACCTCCTGCATCACCTGGGGGGCGTTGTCGTCGTCGGGCGGAGGCGGCTTCATAACTGTATAAATATACAGTTATTTGGCTTTTCATGCCGGGCTGTTACGTGGTGCGGCCTGCATCGCAATCCACCTGGCGCTGTCGCTGGCTCAGCGCCGCTTGCCGAGTTGTCCTACCAGGTAGTCGGCCAGTTGCTTCAGCCCCCGACCCAGGGGCATGCCACGGGGGCCGGCGCCCACCAGGGCGAGCTCGGTGGGGGGCGGGGGCTCGAAACCTGCAGCGCGGCCCAGCGTGCGGTGTTCGGCCAGCAGCGCCGAGCGGGGCAGCACGCTGACGCCCAGGCCCGCAGCGACCGCTGCCTGCACGGACGTCAGGCTCTGGCTGCCGAAGGCCTGGCGCCAGGGGCGACCCGCCTTCTCCAGCAGCCGCACGGCGCGCAGGCGGTAGATGCAGCCCGCAGGGAACAGCACCAGCGGCACCGCGCCATCGGCGTCTGGTGCGAAGCCCTGGCCGACGGCCCACACCAGGCGCTCGGGCCAGGCGGCGACGCATTCGCCGCTGCCGGGCTCGCGCTTCATCAGGGCCAGGTCTATTTCGCCGTGGACCAGCCGGCGCTGCAGGTCGC
Source organism: Acidovorax sp. AC410 (assembly GCF_979253235.1). Taxonomy (NCBI): domain Bacteria; kingdom Pseudomonadati; phylum Pseudomonadota; class Betaproteobacteria; order Burkholderiales; family Comamonadaceae; genus Acidovorax; species Acidovorax sp. AC410. Next base: position 3,858,541 of record NZ_CEEDCG010000001.1, on the reverse strand, counting down.
TGCTCATGCCGCTCACCGTTTCCAGCCGCAGGGCGGGATGTGCGGCGCTGAAGCCCGCCAGCACGCCGGACATGCGCCGGGCGTCGAAATCTTCCGGCACGCCCAGGCGCAATGCCACCTGCCCCGGGGTGGCGGCCAGCGCGTCTTCGGCCTCCTGCGCCATGGCCAGCAGGCGGCGGGCGTAATGCACCAGCAGCTCGCCCTGTTCGGTGGGCAGGGCCTGTTTGCCGCTGCGGTCGCGCTGCAGCAAGGGGTGGCCTACCCGCTCTTCGAGCTTGGCGATCTGCTGGCTGACGGTGGACTGCGTGCGGTGCACGCGCTCGGCCCCGCGCGTGAAGCTGCCCTCTTCAACGACGCACACCAGGGTTTTCAACAGTTCCAGGTCCAGCATGGCTCATATCCAAAATTCAACTGCATTGCATTTGAACATTTAATTTTCCAATATCGCAAGCCTTGCGCATGCTACGCATCTCATTGAAACGATGCGAACCGAACCATGCCTTTGCACAACACCCCCCGCCCTTTGTGGCTGACCTTCGACTGCTACGGCACCCTCATCCAGTGGGATGAAGGCTTGCAAGAGGCCGTGCGCGAGCTGCTGGCGCGCAAGGGCGCCGCGGGCACCCCGCCCGAAGAACTCATCGCGGTCTACGACCGGCACGAACACGCGCTGGAGCAGACGCCGCCGCACCGCAGTTTTCGCGAGGTGTCGGGCGAAGGGCTGCAGCGCACCCTGGCGCAATTGGGGCTACCTGAATCGCCCGGCGATGCCGGGCTGCTCGCCGGCCGCATCGGCACCATGCCGCCCTTCGCCGAGGTGGTGGGCGCGTTGCGGGCGCTCAAGGCCGCAGGCCACCGCCTGGCCATCGTGTCCAACACCGACGACGACATCATTGCCGGCAACGTGGCGCAACTCGGCGGCTTGATCGACCGGGTGATCACCGCCCAGCAGGCCGGCGCCTACAAGCCCGACCGCCGGCTGTTCGACCATGCCCATGCGCAACTGGGCGTGCAGCCGGCCGAGGTGGTGCACATCTGCGCGAGCCCGCACCTGGACCACGCGGCAGCGCGCGACATCGGCTTTCGCTGCATCTGGGTGGACCGGGGCACCGGGCGGCGCCTGCTGCCCGACTACCAGCCCGATGCCACCGTGGGCGATCTGCGCGGGGTGGTGGACCTTTTTGCGACGCTGGGCTGGTAGCGTTTATCTACGCCCAGGCCCTTGCCCAGGCGTCGGCCATGGCGGGCGTGTGGTAGCAGGCGGCCTCGAAGCTCTTGGTGCATACGGCACGCTCCAGCAATTGGATGTCCGCCTCATGCTGGCGCGCCACATGCACGTCCTCGAAGAAGAGCACCTTGTCGCAGCGCTTGTCGAGCACCAGCTCGGCGATCTGCGCGTCACCCCCCAACGGGCCGCTGCGCAGGGGCTGCACCCACGGCAGGTCGCGCGGCCAGCCGCGGGACCAGGCCATCTCGTTGAGCCGGCCGCCCGTGGTGCCGGTGGCAAAGCGCTCACGTGTCTGCGAGAGCAGGTCGAAATGCCGAAAGGCAAAGTCCACCATGGCCGACTTCAAGGCATCGTGGGCGATCAGTGCGACGGATTGCTTGTCGATGGAAGGCACCATCGCCGGCGGGCGCTCGCGCAGCGAGACCCCGGCCTGCAGCGCAGCCTCCACGGCCACCCATTCGATGGCAGCGGCCACCGTGAGCAGCAGCGGCTTGCCGTGCGAGATGCACTGGCGCTTGAGGGCCTGCGCCTCGGGGTACAGGGACGAGGGGTCGAGCGGGTCCAGCAGGTAGATGGCACCGGTCAGTTCCTGTTCGGGGTGCACGCCCCCCGCAATGCGCGAGACCACCCGCATCACGCCACCCTCACGCCCATAGGGCAGGCGCAGGAGGCGCGGGAAGTGGCCTGCCAGGGCATGCTGCTCGATGGCGTCGGCGCAGCCTCCCACGGCGGCGATGCCCAGTTGCAGTTCTTGCAGGGCAGTGTGCGACGCCGCGGCCCATTGGGCCAGGCCGCCGTCGGCGGTGGAGCGGTGCAGGCGGTGGGCGGCCAGGCCGAAGGTTCGTGGGGGAAGGGTTGTCGTCACCATGTACTCCGAATTCGCATGCCAGTCTAACGCCCGCTCTGGCGGCTCTACTCCTTGAACAGCCCCTCGATCACCGCGCGCAGCCACTGGTTGCCCGGGTCGGCCTCGAAGCGTTTGCTCCAGTGCAGCGACACGGTGAAGTCGCGCAGCGGCAGCGCAGGCTCGATGATGGTGTAGCCGCCCTGCGCCGCAAAGCCGCGTGCGATGTTGCGCGGCATGACCACGGCGAGATCCGTACCGCGCACGATGGAGGGCAGCACCATGAAGTGCTCGGTGGTCAGGCGCAGGCGGTCTTCGAGCTGCAGCAGGGCCAGGATGCGCAGGGTGTCCGAATGCGAGCGCACGGCGACGAATTCGAGCTGGCGCAGGTCGTCGAGCAATGCCGTGGCGTTGCGCCGGCGTTTGGCAAAGGGGTGGCCTTCGCGCAGCAGCACGATGTAGCGGTCATTGAGCAACTGCACGCGCTGCGTGTCCTTCACCGCGGGCAAAAAGCCGAAGGCGAAGTCGATGCGGCCGCTGTCGAGCAGGGGCGCGATCTGGTCACCCGCCACGGGCAGGGTTTCGAGCCGCACGCCGGGCGCCTGCTGGCGCAGTGCGAGCATGAGGTCGGGCAGAAAGCGGCCCTCGCCGATGTCGCTCATGTGGATGCGGAACACCTTGCGCGACTGCAGCGGGTCGAACAGGGCGGATTCGTTGAGCGCCTCTTCCAGCGTGCCCAGGGCGCTGCGCACGGCGTCGGCCAGGCGGTCGGCCTTGGGGGTGGGCTGCACGCCACCGCCGGCGCGCACGAACAGCGGGTCCTTGATCAGCAGGCGCAGCCGCGTGAGCGCCTGGCTGGCTGCGGGCTGCGTCAGGTCCATGAGCTCGGCGGCGCGGCTCACGCTGCGCGTGCGGTAGACCGCATCGAACAGGCGCAGCAGGTTGAGGTCGATGTCCTTGATATGCATTGGGCGAATACCGCTTAGTCGTTTCATTGTATTGATGGATGTGCGGCGGGGGCCGAAGATCGGTGCTTCCTTTTGCTATCCACCCTGCCCCATGCTCCAGGCCCTTGATTCCCGTGCTGCCGGCACCGCCCCCGCCACCGACCTGCGCCCCAGCGTGCGCGAGGTCGTGCTCGACTTGCTGCGCGGCTTCGGCATCGACACCATCTTCGGCAACCCGGGCTCGACCGAGCTGCCGCTGTTCCTCGACTTCCCCAAGGACTTTCGCTACATCCTGGGCCTGCAGGAGGCGGTGGTGGTGGGCATGGCCGACGGCTATGCCCAGGCCACGCACAACGCGGCCTTCGTGAACCTGCACTCGGCGGCGGGCGTGGGCCATGCCATGGGCAATATCTTCACGGCGCACAAGAACCGCACGCCGATGGTGATCACAGCCGGGCAGCAGGCGCGATCCATCCTGCCGTTCGACCCCTTCCTGTTCTCGGGCCAGGCCACGGAGCTGCCCAAGCCCTACGTGAAGTGGAGCATCGAGCCGGCGCGCGCCGAGGACGTGCCGCTGGCCATTGCCCGCGCCTACTACATCGCCATGCAGCAGCCGCGCGGGCCGGTGCTGGTGTCCATTCCCGCGGACGATTGGGATAAGCCCTGCGAGCCGCTGGCAGCACGCACAGTGAGTACCGAAGCGCGGCCCGAGCCACGCGTGCTGGGCGCCATCGGCGACGCGCTCGATGCGGCGCAGCGCCCGGTCTTCGTGGTCGGTGCGGCGGTGGACCGCGATGGCGCATGGGACGATGTGGTCGCACTGGCCGAGCGGCACAACGCGGCGGTGTGGATCGCCCCCATGTCGGGGCGCTGCGGCTTTCCGCAGGACCACCGGCTGTTTGCCGGCGTACTGCCGGCCATGCGCGAGAAGATCGTGGCGCTGCTGGGCGGGCACGACCTGGTGTTTGCGCTGGGCGCAGCGGCCTTCACCTACCATGTGGAGGGCCACGGCCCGCACGTGCCGCCCGGTGCGCAACTGGTGCAGCTGATCGAAGACCCCGGCACGGCGGCCTGGACGCCCGAGGGCACCTCGGCCGTGGGCGGGGTGCGCCTGGGCGTGCAGGACCTGCTGGCACGTCCTGCTCCGCCCACACTGTCTTCGCGCACCACGCCCCCGCTGCGGGCCGTGCGCCCGCGCGCCGAGCCCTCGGCCCTGATGAGCGTGCAGTACGTGATGCAGACCCTGGCCGAGGTGCGCGACGCGCATTCCATCGTGGTGGAAGAGGCCCCGAGTTCGCGCGCCGCCATGCATGCCTACCTGCCCATCCTGCACAGCGAAACCTTCTACACCATGTGCAGCGGAGGCCTGGGCTATGCCATGCCGGCCGCCGTGGGCGTGGCCCTGGCGCACCCGGAGCGCAAGGTCATCGGCCTGCTGGGCGATGGCTCGGCGATGTACTCCATCCAGGCGCTGTGGAGCGCGGCGCAGCTGCGCCTGCCCATCACCTTCATCATCCTCAAGAACCGGCGCTATGCGGCACTGCAGGAGTTTGCGCCGACCTTCGGCTTCGGGCCCGACGACAAGCTCGAAGGCACGGACCTGCCGGACCTCGACTTTCTGGCGCTGGCGCGCGGCCAGGGCTGCGATGCGGTGCAGGTGAGCGACCCTGCGCAACTGCACCAGGTGCTGCGCGAGGCGCTGGCGCACCCCCGCCCCATCCTGGTGGAGGTCGATGTGGCCTGAGAGTGTCTAAAAAATCCCTTCTGGCGTCGTTGCTGCGTCTTGTCGTACTACCCGTACTGCCTGCGACGCAGCGCCTAGCCAGAACCGCTTCGCTGGGCTTTTTTAGCCGCTCAAGCAGCCAAGGATTTGAAAACCCATTCAATTCGCCACCACAAGACAGCAGACCCGGCTCTACCGGGCGCCCCAAGTAACGGAGACAAAACCATGACCGACACCAGCACACGCCTGAACCATCCATCCCTTCATCGCCGCAGCCTAGCCGGCGCCTTAGCCCTGGCGGCGCTCACGGGCAGCGCCCTGCTGCCGGCCAGCGCAATGGCCGATACCTATCCGGCCAAGCCCATCCGCGTGGTGGTCAACTTCCCGGCGGGCGGCGCGGCCGACCAGATCGCGCGCGCAGTGACGGTGCCGCTGCAGGCGGCGCTGGGCCAGCCGGTGGTGGTGGAGAACCGGGGCGGCGCGGGCGGCAACATCGGTGGCGAGGCGGTGGCCAAGTCGCCGGCCGATGGCTACACGCTGCTCATGAGCTCGGGCGGCATGGTCTCGGTGAACCCGCACATCTACCCCAAGATGCCCTTCGACCCGGTGAAGGACCTGGTGCCCGTGGCCGCGGCGGCGCGCGTGCTGGTGTTCCTGGAGGTGCGGCCCACGCTGCCGGTGAACACCATCCAGGAGTTCCTGGCGCACCTCAAGGCCAACCCGGGTAAGCTGAGCTTCGGCACGCCGGGCAACGGCAGCTCGCCGCACCTGGCGGCCGAGATGCTCAAGGCCCAGGCCAACGTGTTCGCGGTACACGTGCCCTACCGCGGCGCTGCGCCCGCCATGCAGGACCTGCTGGGCGGACAGGTGGACTTCATGTTCGACCCGGGCATCGGCCTGCAGCACGTGAAGGCCAACAAGCTCAAGCTGCTGGCCGTGGGCAGCTCCAAACGCTCGCCGCTGTTCCCCGATGTGCCCACGCTGGCCGAGGTGGGCTTGAAGGGCTTTGACGCCGACACCTGGTTCGGCTTCTATGCGCCCGCAGGCACCCCGGCCGAGGTGGTGACGCGCCTGAACCGCGAGATCAACAAGGTGCTGGCCACGCCCGCCGTGCAGGAGCGCATCACCGCCCTGGGCGGCGTGCCCGCGCCCATGTCGCCCGCCGACTTCAATGAGCGCGCAAAGATCGACAGCACGCGCTTCGGCGCGCTGATCAAGGCGCGCAACATCAAGGGCGATTGATCCCTGGGGCGGCAGCGCGGCCAAGCGCCGCGCGCCAAAGCCCGCACGGTGCAGTGCGAGATTGACGGCAAACCCGGCCTGCCGGCCTATAGTCCCGCCCTTTGCAACCACCACCCTGCGAGGTACCCCATGGCGCGCAAGCCCCAGATCATCCTGTCGTCCCTGGACGTCGACCGCATCGAAGCCCTGCTGGCCGCTATTCCCGCCAGCGTCTTCCCCGGCAAGGCCGATCTGCAGGCCGAGATTGACCGCGCCGACGTGGTGGCGCCCGAGGACATCCCGCCGCATGTGGTGACGATGAACTCCACGGTGCAGTTCGCCATCGAAGAAACGGGCAAGGAGTTCTGCCTGACGCTGGTGTACCCGCGCGACATGGACGGCAGCGCCGACCGCCTGTCGATCTTCGCGCCCGTGGGCAGCGCCCTGCTGGGCCTGGCGGTGGGCGATGCGCTGGTGTGGCCCGGCCCCGGCGGCAAGCCGATGACGGTGCGGGTGAAGGCCATCCTGTACCAGCCGGAAGCGGCTGGCGAACTGCACAGGTAAGCCTCACCCCGGGAGGCGTGGCGCATCCGCTGCAAATTGCAACAGGTGTTGCGTTGTCATGCCCTGCTGCGACAATCGACGGCCATGACCGCGCCCCCGCAACTGCCCGATGAACCCAACGCCACGGCAGCGACCCTGGCGGCCGACCCCTTGTTCGACCCGGACTCCACCACCGCCTTCCAGCAGCGCATGGAGCGGGCCCCCGAATGGTTCTGCTCCTTCCTGGCCGGCAACATCCGCGAGAAGAGCCGCCTGAAGCGTGAGATGGCGACCATGAAGGGATCGGTGGCCTGGCTCATGAAGCAGCGCCGCCAGGGCAACTGGACCGCCGAGGAACGGGAGCAGTTGCGCGACGTGATGCGCTCGGCCTCGTCGGTCAGCCCCTACCTGTTCATCTGGGTGATCCCCGGCTCGATGCTGCTGCTGCCCTTCATGGCCTGGTTCCTGGACAAGCAGCGCAAACGGCGCGAAGGCCCGCCACCGGTCTGACGGCCCGCAGGCAGCCCAAAGCCTGCTTCGGGGTAGTACCCACGCGCCTCCGGCGAATCACGCCCAGTTGCTGCCGAGGGCCACCAGCATGCCCGCCCCCACCAACCCAGCCTGCCAGCGCAGCGCCATGGACCAGGTGGGCACGTGGCGCTCCACCCGCTGGTAGAGTTCGCGGCCTGCCAGCAGCGACAGGGCAAAGGCCAGCGCCATGCCCAGGGCGTTGAGCACGGGCGATTCGGGGAACAGGTGCCCCACCACGGCGTTGACCAGCAGGCACACGGCAAAATGTACGAGGAACACCGAGTAGGACATCTGGCCCAGCCGCACCAGCGGCGCCACGCCCTGCCACTGGCGCAGGCGCACCGAGCGCAGGGCAACCACCAGCAGCACGGCGGTCACCAGCGCGACGGCGATGCGGCCGCGGTATTCCAGCGCCAGCGCGGCGCCGCCGAGCAGCACGATCAGCGCAAGCCAATCGGTGGCGCGCGGCGCCTTCACGGCCCAGTAGGCCATCATGCCCAGGCCATAGGCGCCAAAGAAGTACCAGGCCCACATGTCCTGGCCGCTGTCGAGGTTGAACACCAGCAGCGATGCCGCCGTGAGCGCCACCAGCAGGCCCTGGGCCAGCACGGACCCATGGCGGCGCGCCCAGTCGCCGGGAAGCGCCCGTACAGCGGCCCAGACCAGAACGCTGAGCGTGAACAGCTGGAAGTCGATGGCCACGTACCAGACGCCGGCCGACAGCGCGTCCTCGCCCACGATGTCCTGCAGCAGCAACGCATTGGCCAGCAGTTGCGCCAGCGTCGGCTCATCGGGCACGGAGTGGTGGCTCATCCAGGAGCGCACCAGCGCGGCCACGAGCACCGCCAGCAGCAGGGCCACGGCGTAGGGCACGATCAGGCGCACGAAGCGTTTGGTGACCGCCGTGAGCGCGCTGTCGAAGCGCGCCACGCCCTGGGGCGCCAGGCTGGCCGCCGCCAGGTAGCCACCGAGCACCAGGAACACCTGCACCGCCATGCGCCCATAGTCGTACAGCCAGGCCATCAGCCAAGGCGCCAGTGGCGCGGCGATGTCGGACATCGGGCCGTAGAAGGCCAGGTGGTGGCAGACGATGGCGGCGCACGCCAGCCCTTTGACCATGTCGATCAGGGGTGTGCGGGAGGTGGCGGAGGACATGGAGACGGAAGAAGCGAAATGGAATGACCCGCCCGCCGATGCGGGCAAAAGCCCCTGATTATCGCTTGTTACAGAAATTTGCGCTTCGCGGCGCCTGCACGGACACCCGCGGCCAGGCACCGCGCAGAAGGGGGCTCGGGCGGACGTGGGCAGGGCCCGGCGACCGCCTGCGCAGCCAGGCGCTCAGAGCGCCAGGCGCGCGCGGGCGGCCTGGTACTCGCTGCGCAGGCGCGCCACGAACTCGGCCGTGCTGGTCACGGCGTCGATGGAGCCGATGCCCTGGCCGCAGCCCCAGATGTCCTTCCAGGCCTTCTTGGCGTCGCCGCCGAAGTTCATCTTGCTCGGGTCGGATTCCGGCAGGTTGTCCGGGTCCATGCCGGCGGCGCGGATCGAGGGCGCCAGGTAGTTGCCATGCACACCGGTGAAGAGGTTGCTGTAGACGATGTCGTCGGACGTGCCGGCGACGATGGCCTGCTTGTACTCGTCGCTCGCGCGCGCCTCGTGCGTGGCGATGAAGGCCGAGCCGATGTAGCCGAAGTCGGCGCCCATGGCCTGTGCGGCCAGCACCGCATCGCCGCTGGCAATGGCGCCGCTGAGCGCGATGGGGCCGTCGAACCACTGGCGGATTTCCTGGATCAGGGCGAACGGGCTCTTCACGCCCGCATGGCCCCCGGCACCGGCGGCCACGGCGATCAGGCCGTCGGCGCCCTTCTCGATGGCCTTGTGCGCGAACTTGTTGTTGATGATGTCGTGCAGCACGATGCCACCCCAGGCGTGCACGGCCTGGTTCACGTCCTCGCGCGCGCCCAGGCTGGTGATGATGATCGGCACCTTGTACTTGGCGCAGACCTGCATGTCGTGGTCCAGGCGGTCATTGCTCTTGTGCACGATCTGGTTGATGGCGAAGGGCGCAGCCGGCTTGTCGGGGTTGGCCTTGTTGTAGGCCGCCAGCGTCTCGGTGATCTCGGCCAGCCATTCGTCGAGCAGTTCGGCAGGGCGCGCATTGAGCGACGGCATGGAACCCACCACGCCGGCCTTGCACTGCTCGATCACGAGCTTGGGGTTGCTGATGATGAACAGCGGCGAGCCGATGACGGGCAGGGACAGGTTCTGCAATGCGGGAGGCAGCTTGGACATGGCGGGTTCGTTCCAGTTTGAAAGGATGGATGAATGGATCAGGTTCTTGTGGGGTACAGGGCCCGCGCACATCGCGCCGGCCCCGCATGTCTCCCCCGTGCGCTCAGAAGGAGTCGAGCGCCAGCTCCGTCACGCTGTCGGCGCCTTCGACGATGCTGTCGCGCAGGCCCGGTGCCTTGACCAGGATGTGCTCGGCATAGAACTGCGCCGTGGTGATTTTTGCCTGCATGAAGGCGGCATCCTGTCCCTTGTGCAACAGCTCCTGGGCCGCCAGCAGGCTGCGCGCCAGTTGCCAGCCTGCCACCAGATTGCCCGCCAGCATGAGGTAGGGCACGCTGCCGGCGAACACGGCGTTGGGCGAGGTCTTGGTACCACCGGCGACGAAGTCCACCACGTCCAGGAAGGCCTGGCGTGCGGCGGCCAGGCGGCGCGCCACGGCCTTGGCGGCGGGGCTGCCGTTGACCAGCAGTTCGGCCTCGGTCTTCTCGATCTGTGCGGCAATGCCCTTGGCGGTCTGGCCGCCGTCGCGCGCGGTCTTGCGGCCCACGAGGTCGTTGGCCTGGATGGCCGTGGTGCCTTCGTAGATGGTGAGGATCTTGGCGTCGCGGTAGTACTGGGCGGCGCCCGTTTCCTCGATGAAGCCCATGCCGCCGTGCACCTGCACCCCCAGGCTGGTGACTTCCAGGCTCATCTCGGTGCTGTAGCCCTTGACCAGCGGCACCATGAATTCGTAGAACGCGGCATTCTGCTTGCGCGCATCGGCATCGGGGTGGTGGTGCGCGGCGTCGTAGGCGGCGGCGGCCACAGTGGCCATGGCGCGGCAGCCCTCGGTGTAGGCGCGCATGGTCATGAGCATGCGGCGCACGTCAGGGTGGTGGATGATGGGCGCGCTGGCGGCAATGGAGCCATCCACGGGGCGGCTTTGCACGCGGTCCCGGGCGTAGCCCACGGCCTTCTGGTAGGCACGCTCGGCAATCGCAATGCCCTGCACGCCCACGGCGTAGCGCGCGGCGTTCATCATGATGAACATGTATTCGAGGCCGCGGTTCTCCTGGCCCACGAGGTAGCCCACGGCGCCGCCATGGTCGCCGAACTGCAGCACGGCCGTGGGGCTGGCCTTGATGCCGAGCTTGTGTTCGATGCTCACGCAGTGCGCGTCGTTGCGCGCGCCCAGGCTACCGTCGGCGTTGACCAGGAACTTGGGGCAAACGAACAGGCTGATGCCCTTGACGCCCTCGGGCGCACCCTGCACACGGGCCAGCACCAGGTGCACGATGTTGGCGGCCATGTCGTGCTCGCCATAGGTGATGAAGATCTTGGTGCCGAAAACCTTGTAGCTGCCGTCGGGCTGGGGCTCGGCACGCGTGCGCACCAGGGCCAGGTCGGAGCCGGCCTGGGGCTCGGTCAGGTTCATGGTGCCGGTCCACTCGCCGGTCACCAGCTTTTCGAGGTAGGTGGCCTTGAGCTCGTCGCTGCCGGCCGTGAGCAGCGCCTCGATGGCGCCATCGGTCAGCAGCGGGCACAGCGCGAAGCTCATGTTGGCGCTGTTGCACATCTCGATGCAGGCGGCGCCGATGGTCTTGGGCAGGCCCTGGCCACCAAAATCGGCCGGGTGCTGCAGGCCCTGCCAGCCGCCTTCGCCGTACTGGCGGAAGGCGTCCTTGAAGCCCGGGGTGGTGGTGACCACGCCGTCTTTCCAGCTCGACGGGTTCTTGTCACCCTCGAAGTTCAGCGGAGCCAGCACGCCCTCATTGAACTTGGCGCACTCTTCGAGCACGGCCTGGGCGGTATCGAGGCCCGCGTCTTCGAAGCCGGGAATCTGTGCGATCTGTTCAATGTTGGCCAGGTGCTCGATGTCGAACAGCATGTCCTTGACCGGGGCGGTGTAGCTCATGGATGTCTCCGGGAAAAATTCTCAAAAAAAAGGCACCGCAAGCGATGCCCTTCTGTGGCAGTTGGTGCCGTCAGGCCGCCTTACAGCGCCTTGACCAGCTCCGGCACAGCGGTAAACAAGTCCGCCTCCAGCCCATAGTCCGCCACACTGAAGATCGGCGCCTCCGCATCCTTGTTGATCGCCACGATCACCTTGGAGTCCTTCATCCCGGCCAAGTGCTGGATGGCTCCCGAGATACCGGCCGCGATGTACAGCTGCGGCGCCACGATCTTGCCCGTCTGGCCCACTTGCCAGTCGTTGGGCGCGTAGCCCGCATCCACCGCAGCGCGGCTGGCGCCCAGTGCGGCGCCCAGCTTGTCGGCCAGCGGGGTCATCACTTCGTCGAACTTTTCCTTGCTGCCCAAGGCCCGGCCACCGGAGACGATGATCTTGGCGGCGGTCAGCTCGGGGCGGTCGCTCTTGGCGATCTCGCTGTCCACAAAGACGCTCTTGCCCGTATCCGCCGTGGCGGCGGAGGTTTCGGTGGCGGCACTGCCACCGGATGCTGCTGCCGGGTCAAACCCCGTGGTGCGCACGGTGATGACCTTGGTGGCGTCACTGCTCTGCACGGTGGCAATCGCGTTGCCGGCGTAGATGGGGCGCTCGAAGGTGTCGGGGCTGACCACCTTGGTGATGTCGCTGATCTGGGCGACGTCGAGCTTGGCGGCCACGCGGGGGGCCACGTTCTTGCCGCTGGCGGTCGCGGGGAACAGGATGTGGCTGTAGTTGGAGGCGATGGCCAGGACTTGCGCGGCCACGTTCTCGGCCAGGCCGTGTTCCAGGCCGGGGGCATCCGCATGGATCACCTTGGCCACGCCGGCGATCTGGCCGGCGGCCGTGGCTGCAGCACCGGCATTGTGGCCGGCGATCAGCACGTGGACGTCGCCGCCGCAGGCAATGGCGGCGGTCACGGTGTTCAGGGTGGCGCCCTTGACGGCGGCGTTGTCGTGTTCAGCAATAACGAGTACCGACATTTAGATCACCTTCGCTTCGTTCTTGAGTTTCTCGACCAGGGCGGCGACATCGGCCACCTTGACGCCGGCACCGCGCTTGGCGGGCTCGGTGACCTTGAGGGTCTTGAGGCGCGGCGTGACGTCCACACCCAGGTCTTCGGGCTTGAGGGTATCGAGCTGCTTCTTCTTGGCCTTCATGATGTTGGGCAAGGTGACGTAGCGGGGCTCGTTCAGGCGCAGGTCGGTGGTGATGACTGCGGGCAGGGTCAGGGCCAGGGTTTCCAGGCCGCCGTCGACTTCGCGGGTCACGCTGACCTTGTCGGCAGACAGTTCCACCTTGCTGGCGAAGGTGGCCTGGGGCAGGTCGGCCAAAGCGGCGAGCATCTGGCCGGTCTGGTTGGCGTCGTCGTCGATGGCCTGCTTGCCCAGGATCACGAGGCCTGGCTGTTCCTTGTCGACCAGGGCTTTGAGGATCTTGGCCACGGCCAGGGGCTGCAGTTCGACGTCGGTTTCCACCAGGATGGCGCGGTCGGCGCCAATGGCCATGGCGGTGCGCAGGGTTTCCTGGCACTGGGCCACGCCGCAGGAGACGGCGATGACTTCGGTCACCAGGCCTTTTTCTTTCAGGCGCACGGCCTCTTCGACGGCGATTTCGTCAAAGGGGTTCATGCTCATCTTCACGTTGGCGATGTCCACACCCGTTTGGTCCGACTTGACTCGGACTTTGACGTTGTAGTCGACCACGCGCTTGACAGGGACCAAGACCTTCATTGCTGCGGCTCCTAGAGTTGGTTGAATTGACGTTTACGTAAACTGGAACATTCTATGCCGCAGTGCACCCAAAAGGGTGCAGGCCGGCGCCCCATCGGCTGCAGGGGCATAAAAAAGAACGATCGTGCTTTTTCGTGATTATAGGGCACTTGGCGAACCGCCCGATGTCTCGCCGGAGGCACCGGGCTGAACGGCGCCGGAAGGGACGGAAATGCCCGCGGGTGCGGCACCGTCCTTGAACTGCACCACGCGCTGGGGATAGGGGATGTCGATGTTCGCGGCGCGCAGGCCTTCGAGGATGGCGATGTTGATGGCCGAGCGCAGGTTGAGCGAGCCGGCCGAGGGATCGCTGATCCAGAAGTTGAGGCTGAATTCGAGCCCGTCGGGCGCGAAGTTGACGAGGAAGGCCACGGGCTCGGGCTCCTTGAGCACGCGCGGCTGCGCTGCGGCGGCGGCGCACAGGATGGCCTGCACCTGGCCCACGTCGCTGTCGTAGCCGACGATGATGTTGGTGGTGACGTTGAACTTGCGGTCGGCGTCGGACAGGTTCTCCACGCGCTGGGTGATCAGCGTCTCGTTGGGCACGATGGACTCGCGCCCGTTGCCCGCACGGATCAGGGTGTAGCGGGTCTTGATGTCGGTGATGCGGCCCTCGAAACCATCGACGCGCACGTTGTCGCCGATGCGCAGCGAGCGCTCCAGCAGGATCACGAAGCCGCTCACATAGTTGGAGGCGAGCTTTTGCAGGCCAAACCCCAGGCCCACGCCGACCGCCCCGCCCAGCACCGACAGCGCGGTGAGATCCACCCCGACCGCCGACAGCGCGAACAGCATGCCCACGAGCAGCAGCACGGCGCGCACGGCGTTGCCGGCGACCTTGCGCATGGACAGATCGGTGACGGCCGTGCTGAGCACCCGCCGCTCGAAGGTGGCCGAGATCCACAGCGCGGCCACCAGCACCAGGCTGGCCGACAGCGCGCCCTCGATCAGCGTGGCGACACTGACGGTGGACTTGCCGAAGTTGAGCGTGATGCTGTCGAGCTCGCTGCGCACCACGGGCAGCAGCCCCACGATCCACAACACGGCCGCGCCCCAGATGACCCAGGAGAACAGCCCTTCGAGCAGGCGTACCAGGGCCGAGGTAGGGAACGCCATGCGCAGCACGCGGGCGATGAAGCGGATCAGCGCGAGCGAGACCAGCATGGGGACTGCGATGCGCAGCACGAAGACTGGGTGGTAGTGCTCGACCGCCAGGCGGCCTGCAAACGTCAGGACCAGGGCGATCAGGGGGAAGAGCAGGCCGTCGATGGTGTTGCGGCCGATCCAGACGGAGTCGGGGGGTTGGTTGCGGCCTATCAGTCTGGCGGTGAACAGGGCGATGGCGATGGCGATGGCCAGGACGCCGAGTTCCAGCCAGACGCTGGAGTGATTGAAGTCGGTGAGGAGTTTGTCGAGGATTTCCATGCGGTGGTGGTCTGTGTCACACGGGGCTATTTTTTGCCGATGGTGACTGTTTGCTTGGGTGAAAGGCGGAGGCCGGGATGTGCGCCCGGCGGCGCAGTAACTTTCTCTTGCGTCGCCAAGAGAAAGTCACCAAAGAGAAGGCGACCCCCAGTCTGCGACCCCCGTTCGCCCTGTCGGGCGAACGGGGGCAACCTGCGATGCTCGGATCTGGGGTGGGCGTCGATGAACTCGCTGCGTTCTTCGAACTCCGCTCAGACAGCATCGACGAGCTAGACCACGAAGTGCATGTGTCCTTCGGCACATGCACCCACCCCAGCTCCTGCGCTTCTCGGCGCAGCCAGCAGGGGTAGGAAGCGGGTACCACACGGCTGCTGCCTTGGCAGCCGCGCCGGGTGTCGGTTACGCGCTGCGCGCTGCCGACGCAACTGACGCGATCGCTTTGGCGAGCCGAGCGCAGCGAAGGACCACCAGGCCGAGCGAAGCAATGGCCCGTATGGGGCCCCCAGTCCCTTCTGGACGTGCCGAGAAGCGCAGAAGCTGGGGTGGCGCGTGTGCCGCAGGACACACGCGCATCGTCATCTGGCTCGCCGAAGCTGTTTGACCGGAGCTGCCTCGCAGAGGCAGCGCAGGGAGTTCTTCGGCGCACCCCAGCTTCGAGCATCGCAGGTTGCCCGCAGCGAAGCGAAGGGACACGGACAGCAGGGTCGCCTTTCTTTTGGGTACTTTTCTTTGGCGAAGCAAAGAACAAGTACCTCGGCCGCCGGGCCGAGACCCGGCCTCCGCCTTCAGCAAAGGAACTGAAGCAATAAGAACCCATGTCGGCCGACCATCATTTCCAGGCCGGAGCCCGCTTCTCAACAAACGCCCGAGCCCCTTCTTGAGCAGCCCCATCCATCATGTTCACCGCCATCGCCTGTCCCGCCAACTGGTATGCCGCTTCCACTCCCAACTCCCGCTGCTGGTACACCAGCGCCTTGCCCATGGCCACAGCAACCCGCGGCTTCTGCAGGATGGACGCCACCAACTTCTCCACCTCCGCATCCAACCCAGCCGCAGGCACCACCCGATTCACCAGCCCTTGCTCCAGAGCCGTAGAAGCATCAATGAAATCCCCAGTCAACAGCATCTCCATCGCCCGCTTGGCAGGCACATTGCGCACCAGCGGCACACTGGGCGTAGCGCAGAACAGGCCGTAATTGATCCCGCTGGTCGCAAAGGTCGCGCTGTCCGCCGCCACAGCCAGATCGCACTGCGCGACCAGCTGGCACCCAGCCGCAGTGGCCATGCCCTGCACCCGTGCGATCACCGGCACGGGCAGCTTGTGGATGGTGAGCATCATGCGGCTGCACTGCGCGAACAGCTGCTGGTACCAGGCCAGGTCCGGGTGGGCCGCCATGTCCTTGAGGTTATGGCCAGCGCAAAAAGCCTTGCCTTCGGCCGCCAGCACCACGACACGCGCAGTGTCGTCGCGCGCCACGGCATCGAGCGCCTGCTGCAGGGCGGTGAGCATCTCCGAGCCCAGGGCATTGAAGCGCGCAGGGTCATTGAGCGTGAGGGTCACCACGCCGCGAGCGTCCCGTTCCACGCGCAGAGGCTGTTGAGGTTCCGTCATGGTTGCTCGTTTCAATCCAAAAATCACAGGTCGGCCAGCACGCGCAGATGGGCTTCCACACTGCGTGCCAGGGGCCCCATCACATAGCCGCCCTCCAGGCAGGAGACGATGCGCCCTTTGGAATAGCGCTGCGCGATGTCCTTCACGCGCTGGGTGATCCAGGCATAGTCCGATTCGGTCAGGCCCAGCTGCCCCATGTCGTCCTCGCGGTGGCCGTCGAAGCCGGCGCTCACGAAGACCATCTCGGGCTTGAAGGCCTCGAGCCGGGGGATCCACATCATCTCGATGATCTCGCGGATGTCCATGCCGCGCGTGTAGGCCGGCACCGGCACGTTGACCATGTTGGGCGCGGGATCCTGGTCGCCGCTGTAGGGGTAGAACGGGTGCTGAAAAATGCTGACCATCAGCGCCCGCGGGTCATTGGCGAGGATGTCCTCGGTGCCATTGCCGTGGTGTACGTCGAAATCGACCACCGCCACGCGCTGCAGGTTGTAGCGCTGCAATGCGTACTTGGCGGCCACGGCCACGTTGTTGAAGAAGCAGAAGCCCATGGCCTTGCTGCGCGTGGCATGGTGGCCCGGCGGGCGCACGGCGCAAAAGGCGTTCTCCATCTCGCCGGCCATCACCGCGTCGGTGGCGGCCAGGGCGGCCCCGGCGGCGCGCAGCGAGGCCTTCCAGGTGTGGGCGTTGATGGAGGTGTCGGGGTCGAGCTGCGAGTAGCTCGGGCCGCCGGCCAGGATCTCCTCGTTGAGCCGGTCGGACAGGCCGCGCATGGCGGCCACGTGCAGGCGGTCGTGGGCCAGCTCGATGTCGGCCAGGGATGCCTCGGGCGCCTCGCGGCGGTCCAGCGCATCGCCCACGCCGGTGATCAGCAGCCGGTCTTCGATGGCATCGAGCCGCTCGGGGCACTCGGGGTGCCCGGGGCCCATTTCATGCTTCCAGCAATCGCGGTGGGTGAAATAGCCCGTTTTGCTCACAGTCAATCCCCGTCAATTGTCTTTTTCGGATAACGTCGCGCTATGACTATGAATGCACAGCACAAGATCAAATCGCTTCTGGACCAGCTTAACACGGTGATCGTGGGCAAACAGGCCCAGGTACAGGACTGCGTGGCCTGCCTGCTGGCCGGCGGCCACCTGCTGATCGAGGATGTCCCGGGCGTGGGCAAGACCACGCTGGCCCATGCGCTGTCGCGCACCTTCGGGCTGCAGTTCTCGCGCGTGCAGTTCACGGCCGACCTGATGCCCAGCGACCTGACCGGGGTGTCGGTGTACGAGCGCGGCAAGGAGTCCTTCGTGTTCCACCCCGGCCCGGTGTTCGCCCAGGTGCTGCTGGCCGATGAAATCAACCGCGCCAGCCCCAAGACGCAAAGCGCGCTGCTCGAAGCCATGGAAGAAAAGCAGGTGTCGGTGGAAGGCGAGACGCGTGCCCTGCCCCACCCCTTCTTCGTGATCGCCACGCAGAACCCGCACGATCAGCTCGGCACCTTCGCGCTGCCCGAGTCGCAGCTGGACCGCTTCCTGATGCGCATCTCCATCGGCTACCCCGACCGCGCGGCCGAGCGCGTGCTGCTGGCCGGCGCCGACCGGCGCGACATGGTGGACTCCATGCTGCCCCAGTTGTCGGATGAAGAACTGGCCGAGCTGCAGCGCCAGGTGCTGGCGGTGCACACGGCCGATCCGCTGCTCAACTACGTGCAGGACCTGATCGCGGCCACGCGCTCGGGCCGCTGGTTCCTGCAGGGCCTGTCGCCGCGCGCCGGCATCGCGCTGGTGCGCGCGGCCAAGGCGCAGGCGCTGATCAGCGGGCGCGACTATGTGGCGCCCGACGACGTGCAGGCCGTGCTGCCCCAGACCATTGCCCACCGCCTGGTGCCGGTCGGCGATGCCGGCCGCGGCGCGGTGGAGCAGGTGCGGGCCATGGTCGAGTCCGTGCCCTTGCCTTGAGCCCGAGGGACATGGCAACCGCCACATCGCCCACGCCATCGCCCGGCCGGCTGCGCGCCGCCCTGGCGGCGCTCAACCCGCTCACGCGCGTGCGCAAGCGCTTTGAGGCCTGGTGGATGGTGCGCCGGCCGCTGAGCGACACGCTCACGCTGACGCAGCGCAATGTCTACATCCTGCCCACGGGCGCGGGATGGATGCTGGCGCTGACGCTGTTGATCCTGCTGATCGCCTCCATCAACTACCAGCTCAACCTGGGCTACCTGCTGACCTTTTTGCTGGCCGGCAGCGCGGTGATCGGCATGCACATCTGCCACGCCACGCTGCGCGGCATCACGCTGCACCTCAAGGAGCCCGAGCCGCACTTCATGGGGACCAGCGCCACCATCGAGGTCCAGGTATCCAGCGAACGCAAGACGCCGCGCTATGGCATCGGTCTGGCCGTGCATGGCAGCGGTGGCGAGGCGCACCACTGGGCCTGGACCGATGTGCCCGCACAGGGACGCTCCACCGTACACGTGGCCTTCGCGCCCCCGCGCCGGGGCCTGCACCGCGTGCCCGTGCTCACGGCCGAGACGCGGTTTCCGCTGGGCACCTTCCGCGTGTGGACCTATTGGCGCCCGGCGGCCCAGGTGCTGGTGTACCCGGCGCCCGAGCTGCCGCCGCCGCCGTTGCCGCCTGGCGAGCCGCGCGGCGCCGGCACCGGCAGCGCGCCGTCCCAGGGCATCGGCGAGTTCGATGGGGTACGCGCCTACCGGCGTGGCGACCCGCTCAAGCTGGTGGTCTGGAAGAAGGCCGCCAAGACGCTGGGCACCGGCACCGACGACCTGGTAAGCCGCGATTCGCAGCAGGCCCAGCGCCACGAACTCTGGCTGGACCCGGCCCTGGCCGCCCTGCCCGACCCGGAAGCCCGCATCTCGCGCCTGGCGGCCTGGGTGCTGCAGGCCGACCGCCTGGGCCTGGACTATGGCCTGCGCCTGCCCGGCGTGGAGATCTCGCCCGACACGGGCACCGCCCACCGCCGCCGCTGCCTGGAAGCGCTGGCGCTGTGCTGAACTTCTGCCGGCAACAAGCCATCCAAACGCATTGCCCCTTGCCTCCTTTTTTGCGGAAAACCGACGCTCCATGAGCCTGCGCCAGACCCTCGCCACCTTGCCACGCGACGCGCGGGACACGCTGTTCCTGCTGTTCGCCACGGCCTGGGTGATCGCGCCCCAGGTGGCCAACCTGCCCGCCTGGGCCAGCGCGATGGCCTTCGGCATGCTGCTGTGGCGCGGCTGGATGGCCTGGAAAGGACGGCCGCTGCCCGGACGCTGGCTGCTCACGGTGCTGGTCATCGTGGCCGTGGGGGGCACGCTGCTCACCCACCGCACCATCCTCGGGCGCGATGCGGGCGTCACGCTCATGGTGATGATGCTGGCCTTCAAGACCCTGGAGCTGCGTGCGCGGCGCGACGCGATGGTGATCTTCTTCCTGGGCTTCTTCACGATGCTCAGCAACTTCTTCTTCTCGCAATCGCTGCTCACGGCCGCTGCCATGCTGGTGGCGCTGCTGGGCCTGCTCACGGCCCTGGTCAACGCCCACATGCCGGTGGGGCGCCCGCCGCTGGCGCAGACCTTCCGCATGGCGGGCACCATGGCCCTGCTGGGCGCGCCCATCATGGTGGCGCTGTTCATGCTGTTTCCGCGCATGTCGCCGCTGTGGGGCATGCCCAGCGACAACCTCACCGGGCGCAGCGGCCTCTCGGGCACCATGAAGATCGGCGACATGGCCGAGATCGCGCTCGATGAGCGCGTGGCGATCCGGCTGCGCTTCGAAGGTGCGCCCACCGACATCCCCCAGCAGTCCACGTTGTATTTCCGCGGGCCGGTCATGGCCGCCTTTGATGGCCGGCAGTGGCAGGCCGAGCCCTTTCGCGAAGACAGTGCCTGGGCGGCGCGCGTGGCGGTGCCAGCCAATCTGCAGACCCGCGGGCCGGCTGTGCGCTACGAAGTCACCCTGGAACCCCAGCGCCAGCCCTGGCTGATGGTGCTGGAAGCCACGCCCGAGGCACCCGAAGTGCCTGGCATGCAGGCCTACATGACCCAGGACCTGCAGTGGATGACCACGCGCCCCATCACCGACGTGCTGCGCTACCAGGCCGTGAGCTACCCCGAATTCCGCCACGGCCCGCAAGAGTCCATACGCCAGCTGCGCGTGTACACCGAGCTGCCGCCCGGCTTCAACCCGCGCACCCTGGCCCTGGCGGCTGAGATGCGGGCCGACCCCGCGCTGGCCGGGGCCAACACCCAGGCGCTGGTCAATGCCGTCCTGCAGCGCCTGCGCACGGGCGGCTACAGTTACTCACTGGACCCCGGCGTCTTCGGCGAGCACACGGCCGACGAGTTCTGGTTTGACCGCAAGGAAGGCTTTTGCGAGCACATTTCCTCGGCCTTCGTGATCCTGATGCGGGCGATGGACGTGCCCTCGCGCATCGTCACCGGCTACCAGGGGGGCGAGCGCAACCCGGTGGATGGCTACTGGACCGTGCGCAACGCCGATGCCCACGCCTGGGCCGAGGTCTGGATGGAAAACCGTGGCTGGGTGCGCGTGGACCCCACGGGCGCGGTCTCGCCAGGCCGCGTGGGCCAGTTCCAGCGCCTCAGAGCCCCCGAGGGCGCGTTTGCCAGCGCCATGGGCACCATCAGCCCGGGCATGGTGCAATCCTTGCGCGCCGTCTGGGAGGCCGTGAACAACAGCTGGAGCCAGTGGGTGCTCAACTACAGCCAGAGCCGCCAGTTCGACCTGCTCAAGGCCCTGGGCTTCGAATCACCGAGCTGGCAGGACCTGACCACCGTGCTCGGTGCGCTCATCGTGATCGCCGCCAGCGGCGGCGGGCTGTGGACGCTGTGGGAACGCAGCCAGCACGACCCCTGGCTGCGCCTGTTGACCCGCGTGCGCCAGCGCCTGGCCAAGGCCGGCCTGGTGCTGCCCGACACCTTGCCACCCCGCTCCATGGCCCAGCAGGTGACCGCCCACTTCGGTGACAGCGCCAACGGCCTGGCGGCCTGGCTGCTACGGCTGGAGCAGGTACGCTATGCCCCTCTACCTGCCCAGCAGTTCGGCGCCCTGCGCCGCGAATTCAACACCCTTGCCTGGCCCCCGTCCGCACGGGGCCGATGACCCGAACGACATGCGCCTCCTGAAATCCGTTGCCATCGCCTGCATGGCGGTGGCCTGTGCCCTGCCCGCCCTCGCCAGCCCCTCCAAGCCCCCCAAGCAGGCTGCCGCCAAAAAAGCCGCTGCGAATTCCACCGTGCAGGGCGGCGTGCCCTATGCCAACCGACCCGATGCCATGGCCTTTGCCGACGACCTGGCCGCGCGGCGTGGCCTGGACCGCGAATGGGTGCGCCAGGCCATCGGCCAGGCGCGCCTGCTGTCCCAGGTGCCGCGCCTCATGCTGCCGCCGCCCGTGGGCACGCCCAAGAACTGGCGCGTGTACCGCAGCCGCTTCATCGACCCGGTGCGCATCCGTGCGGGTGTGCGCTTCTGGCAGGAGCACCGCGAAGCACTGGAACGCGCCGAGTCCGAGTACGGCGTGCCGGTGGAGATCATCGTCGGCATCATCGGCGTGGAGACCATCTACGGCCAGCAGATGGGCAACTTTCGCGTGATGGACGCGCTGGCCACGCTGGCCTTCGACTTTCCCAATGCCCACCCGCGCGCCAAGGAGCGCCGCGAGTTCTTCCAGCGCGAGCTCGAACAGTTCCTGAGCCTCTCCAACCGCAGCAACATCGACCCCTTCGAGCCGCGCGGCAGCTACGCGGGCGCCATGGGCCTGGGCCAGTTCATGCCATCGAGCTGGGTGCGCTACGCGGTGGACTTCGATGGCGACGGCCGCATCGACCTGTTCCGGAGCCCGGTGGACGCCATCGGCTCGGTGGCCAACTACTTCAAGGGCCACAACTGGACCACCGGCATGCCCACGCACTTTGGCGTGCAGTTCGACACCGCGCGGCTGCAGCTCGACACCCTGCTGGCCCCGGACATCCTGCCCACCTTCAGCGCCGCCAGCATGCATGCCAAGGGCGCGGTGCTCGACGCCGCAGGGGCCCAGCACACGGGCCCCATGGCGCTGGTGGAGTTGCAGAACGGCGGCGACACCCCGACCTATGTGGCGGGCACGGAGAACTTCTACGCCATCACCCGCTACAACTGGTCGAGCTACTACGCCATGGCCGTGATCGAGCTGGGGCGCGAGGTGGCGGCGGCGCGGTAGGAAGGCCCTTACCATGGCGGCTTCGCCAACGGACCCCACCCGATGCACGCCATTGCCCCGCCGCCCCACCCCCGAACCGCACGCGCCCCCCTCCTGACCACGGCGCTGCTCCTCGCCCTTGCCACCCTGGTGCCGCCCGCAGGCGGTGCGGGCACGGCCCATGCCGCGCCCAAGGCCGCCGCTGCCGCCCCAGCGACCGCGGTGAGCGAAGCCACGCTGCATGCCCTCTTCGACGCCGAGCAGATGCCCGAACGCATGCGCCAGATCATGCAGGCCGTGGACCAGGCGCAGCTCGATGCCATCGAGGGCATTGCCAACCCGGCGGAGCGGGAGCGCAAGCGCAAGGCGTATGCCACGGCGCAGCCGGTGCTGCAGCAGCACTTCGCCTGGCACAAGCTGCGCCCCCTGGTCACCGAGGTGTACCAGACCCAGTACACCGAGGCCGAAGCGCAGGCCCTGCTGGCCTTCTATGGCACGGCGCCGGGCAAGCTGCACCTGAACAAGTTGCAGCCTGCCATGATCGAGGCCACCCTCGCACTGGCCAAATTCATGGACGAGCGGGTGGACGCCCTTTTCGAGTCCAGCGACGACCAGGGCCGCGCCAAGGGCCCCAAGCCGCCCAAGCCAGCGGCCTGGACCGCTGCGGATGCCCACGATGGCCTCGCCGCCGACCTGACCCGGCTGCTGATGCAGGACGAGTTCAACGCGCGCATGCAGCGCCTGGAATCCGCCATGCGTGCGCAAACCGGGCTGGTGCAATCCGAAGCCCCCAGCAAGCAGCAAAAGCAGTGGTTTGCCAACATCTCGCAGCGCATGCGCGCGGAGATCCGCTTCGATACCGTGCTGCCCCTGATCGTCCAGGCCCTGCGTGCGCACCTGGCTCCCGAGGAACTGCGCGTGCTGCTGGGCAGCGAACGCAGCCCCGCACGCAAGGCGCAGCGCGCCAGGGCTTTGGCCGCCAGCGACGCCTTGAGCGCCCGCCTGCAGCAGACGATCCGCACCGAGATCTTCCCCGAACTGCTGGCGGCCATGGCGCGTGCCGACAACGCGGCGACACCCGCCAGCGGCGAAACGAAGCGCTGACGCGCGGCCCGCGCACCGGCACTGCAGGCCTCAGGCGACCCAGGGCTCGCCGGCTCCGGCCGTGATGTCCTGCGCGGCCCCTGCCCGCCACCCCAGTTCCGGCGCGATCAGCCGCGCCGTGTCCTCCAGGATCTGGCGGTACTCCTCGGGCGCGAAGTCGTAGGGCAGCTCCAGCCGCAGCTCCTGCACCAGGGGCACGATGGGGTCTTCGCGCAGCCACTGCAGGATCTGCTCGCTGCGGCCCACCAGGTCGCGCGCAAACAGCGTGCGCCGCTCGCCCTGGGGGCCCAGGGTGCGCGCCTGCCGCGTGGCGGCCCAGGCCAAGTAGCGGGCGCGGGTGGAGGCGTCGGCGCCGTCGAGCGGCACGATCACCCGGCCCAGGGCCACGCGCGGCACGCTGGACGGCGGCTGCTGCGCACGCCAGCGGGCGTGGAACAGGTCGAGCTGGGCGCGCTGCGCCTCGAAGAACTGGTCCGTCTGCTCGCCCCGGTTGATATTGCCGATGAGCAGGTGGTAGCCCTGCTCGCCCGCCCACTGGGCCGAGCGCAGCGAGCCGCCGCCGTACCACAGGCGCTCGGCCAGGCCCGGCGCATACGGTTGCAGGCGCGGCCGCTGGCGGCCTGCGGGGGACTCGACAAAGGTCTCCTCGTCGCCGAGCAGCTCGCCCTGCAGGTTGCGGCGCAGGCGCTCCACACGGGCGTGCGAGAAGTCGATGCTGCCCGCATCGCCATCGAACAGGCGCTCGCCCAGCAACGTGCCAAAGGGCGGCGCCCCCGCGCTCAGCCCCACATGCAGGCGCCCACGCGAGAGTACATCCACCGTGGGCAGGGTGTGCCATCACCCATTTCACCCCCGCGAAAGCCTGCAGCGCGGTGCAGTGCAAGGCGCCCTGAGAGCCGTGTAGCACGGCTACACAAGCGAAGGGCAACGCCGCAATGTGCCGCGCTGCAGGCTTTCCCTTCGGGCTGGCCCCGGCATGCGGCGTCTGCTTTGTCGCACGGCTTGCCAATAGCCCGGCTATTGGCTGCGCCGCGCTTCGCGCATCCATCCGCATGCTGGGGCCAGCGCGGGGGTGAAATGGGTGATGGCACGCCCTGCGTCCTCGGCCAGGCGAAACGGGTTTTCGTAGCCCATCTGCACCACTGCCGTACCCAGGGCTATGCGCAGCGTGCGCTGGCTCGCAGCAGCGAGGAAGGTCGCGGCCGAGGACACCCCGCGCTCCAGATGCCGCTGGCGCACCCAGGCGCTGTCGAAACCCAAAGCCTCGCCGTACGCGAACAGCTGCAGCGTGTGCTCCAGCCCGTCGAAGGGGTCGGTGTCGGGGAAATTGCCCGGCGACAGAAAGGCAAGGTGGCGGATGGCCATGGTCAGAACTTTGGCAGGCCAGGCGGGTTGGTTTCCGAGCGCGGCAGCGCTTCTTCCGCCAGGCTCCAGCGCGCCAGCGTCTGCGTGTACTTGCCGCTCTGGATGATGGCGTTGCCTGCCAGCGTGAGCGCATCGGCCAGGCCGATGCCCTTGCGCGTGGTGATGGCCACGTCGGACTTGAGCGGCCAGCCCGCATTCACCGTGCCCACCAGCCGGATCTTGCCATCCTTGGCCGCATGGTAGGCCTGGGGGGCGTTGGGGTTGAAATTGGCATCGGCCCGGCCCGAAACCACGCCCAGCAGGCGCGCCGCATCGTCGTCGAAGTAGACCAGCTCCGCAGGCTTGAGCCCCGCGGCCACGTTCTTCCTGTTCCATTCGAGCAGGATGCGCTCCTGGTTGGTGCCCGAACCGGTGATGACCTTGAGGCCAGCCACGTCCTTGGGCTCCTTGATGGAGGCGATCTTGCTGTCGGCGCGCACATAGAAGCCGTGCAGGCCCAGGCGGTAGGTGGAAAAATCGAACTTCTCCTTGCGCTGTTCGGTCACGCCCACGTTGGAGATCACCGCGTCGTACTTGCCCGAGGACAGGCCCAGCGGCCAGTCCGCCCAGGCGATGGGCACCAGCTCCAGCTTGAGGCCTAGCGCATCGGCAATCAGCAGCGCGTAGTCGGGATCGAAACCCACCACGGTCTTGGCGTCGGTGGCATAGGTAGAGATGGGCGGCGCGAACGGTGCGATCGCGACGGTGAGCACGCCTTCCTTCACGAACTTGTAGTCCTTGGGAATGGCGGCGATGGCTGCGGCGTTGCGCTCGGTGCGCAGGCGGGCCTTCTGCTCCGGGCTGAAATCGAAGGCCTGCGCGAAAGCACTGCCGCCCAGCGCAGCCAATGCCACCACGGCGAGCCAGCGCTTGAAGGAAAAAGAGGTGTTTCCCATGGTTTGCCTCACTTCTTGGGCAGGCCGGGCGGGTTGGTGCGCGAGACCTGGATGGCCTCGGACTGCAGGTTCCAGCGCTCCAGCGACTTGGTGTAGTTGCCGTTCTGGATCTGCGTGTTCAGCGCCGCCGTGATGGCATCGGCAATGCCCGATCCCTTGCGCGAGGTCACGGCGATCTCGGCGTTCTGTGGCCAGCCGCCCGAGAAGGCGCCCACCAGCTTGGTCCGGCCATCGCGCGCGTTGTGCGCGGCTATGCCGTTGGGCGCGAGGTAGGCGTCCGCCCGGCCCGAGAGGATGGCCAGGTACAGCACCACATCGTCGTCGTAGTACTGGATCTCCACGGGTTTCAGGCCCGCGGCCACGTTCTGCTGGTTCCAGCGCAAGAGGATCTGCTCCTGGTTGGTGCTGGCGCCGACGATGATCTTCAGGCCCGCCACGTCCTTGGGCTCCTTGATCGCGGTGATCTTGCTGTCGGCCTTCACGTAGATGCCCAATTGGTCATTGCGGTAGGTGGAGAAGTCGAATTTCTCCTTGCGCTCCTCGGTCACAGTGACGTTGGAGATCACCACGTCGAACTTGCCCGACTGCAGGCCCAGCGGCCAGTCGGCCCAGGCCACGGACACCAGTTCGAGCTTGCGCCCCAGGCTGTCGGCGACCAGTTGCGCCACGTCGGGCGCATTGCCCACGGGGGTCTTGTTGTCGGTGGCATAGGCGCCAAACGGCAGGCGTCCGGTGGTGGTGCCCACGGTGAGCACGCCCTCCTTGGCAAACTTGAAATCCTTGGACACGAGCTTGAGCGCCTCGTCGACCTTGGCCGAGCGCGGGCGCCCGGGCTGTTCAGGGCTCAGGTCCACGGCCTGCGCCGTGGCCTGCAGGGGGGCCATGGTCGCGGCGGCCAGCGCCAGGGCAAGAAAGGTGGAGCGGCGGGTGAAGTTCATCGGATGGTTCCTGACAAAGGACAAGAGAAAAGAGGGGCATGCGCGCAGGCTGGCGCCCGGCCGGGCGCCGCGCATGCAAAGAGGAAGAAAAGCGGGGAGCTACAGGACCTTGGCCAGGAACTCCGCAGTGCGCGGGTGCGCGGGGCGGTTGAACACCTGCTCGGGCGTACCGGTCTCCAGCACCCGGCCCTGCTCCATGAAGACCACGGTGTCGGCCACTTCGCGGGCAAAGCCGATCTCGTGCGTGACGATGACCAACGTGGTGCCCGAGCGCGTCAGTTCCTTGATCACGTCGAGCACCTCGCCCACCAGCTCGGGGTCCAGCGCCGAGGTGGGCTCGTCGAACAGCAGCACCTTGGGCCGGAGGGCCAGCGCCCGCGCGATCGCCACGCGCTGCTGCTGGCCGCCCGAGAGCTGGCGCGGGTAGCTGTGCGCCTTGTCACTCAGGCCCACCCGGGCCAGCAGCTCCTGCGCCAGGGCCTCGGCCTCGGGGCGCAGCACGCCGCGCACGCTGATGGGGGCCTCGACGATGTTCTCCAGCACCGTGAGGTGGGGGAACAGGTTGAAGTTCTGGAACACCATGCCCACATCCACGCGGCGCGAGAGGATGTCCTTCTCTCCCAGCTCGTACAGGGTGTCCGCATCCTGGCGGTAGCCGATCAGCTCGCCGTCGATGGCGATGAAGCCACCGTCCACCCGCTCCAGGTGGTTGATGGTGCGCAGCAGAGTGGACTTGCCCGAGCCCGACTGGCCCAGCACCACCGTCACGCTGCCGGGCGGCACGGTGAGCGTCACGTCCTTGAGCACCTGCAGCGCGCCGTAGTGCTTGGAGACGCCGTGGATCGTGACCTCGCCGCCGCGCGTGAGGCCGCCGCTCCAGCGCGGCACGGTGCCGGCGGGTGCGGCCTGCGGTGCGGCCGCGGGCTCTGCAGACTGCGGCAAGGCCTTGGGAGCAAACCCCAGGCGCCGCACGATGGCCGTGAACAGCGAAGGTGGCGGGTTGCGCAGCGCGCCCTTGGCGAAATGCCGCTCGATGTAGTGCTGCATGATCGACAGCACGGTGAGGATCACCAGGTACCAGACGGTGGCCACCATCAGCAGCGGGATCACCTCCAGGTTGCGCCGGTAGATGATCTGGATGGTGTAGAACAGCTCGGGCAGCGCCAGGATGTAGACGTTGGACGTGCCCTTGGCCAGGCCGATGATGTCGTTGAAGCCGCTGGGCAAAATGGAGCGCATGGCCTGCGGCAGCACGATGCGAAACGCCTGGCGCCGGCGTGGCAGGCCGAGCGCGGCCGCCGCCTCCAACTGCCCCTGGTCCACCGAGAGGATGCCCCCACGCACGATTTCCGAGGCAAATGCCGCCTGGTTGAGCGTGAGCCCGATCAGCGCCGCCACGAAGGGGCTGATGAGCTGCGTGGTGGGGTAGGAGAAGAAGGTCCACCCCGTGAACGGCACGCCCAGGCTCACCGTCTCGTAGAGGTAGCCGAGGTTGTTGATGATGAGCAGCAGCACGATCACCGGGATGGAGCGGAAGATCCAGACGAAGGTCCACGACAGCCCCGCCAGCAGCGGCGAGCGCGACACCCGGGCCAGCGCCAGCGCCGTGCCCAGTGTGAAGCCGAACAGCGCGCCCAGCGCCGTGAGCAGCAAGGTACGGCCCAGGCCCACGAGCACCGGCTCGGCGAAGAACCACTCGGCAAACACCCCCCAGCCCCAGCGCGGGTTGGTGAGCACCGAGTACAGCACCAGCGCGATGACCAGGGCGGCGAACGCCGTGCCCACGGCCCGCGCGCGGTAGCGAGCGGGAACCACCCGGTAGTGCGAGTAGTCGCCCTTCACGGGCGGCGCTGCGGCCGGAGTCGGCACAGGTGGCGCGGGGTGGTACTGAGCGGCCGGTGCAGGGCCCGAAGGCAGCGCGTGCGACGCATCGAGCGTGGTAGTGGTGGACATGGTTGTTCTTGTGGGTGAAGCGAAGAAGCAAGGCTCAGGCCGCTCGGGCCAGAGGTTCCGGGGCAGCCGTGGCGAAGGCTGGTGAAGAGGGCACGAGGGTTTTCTCGAACGGCAGCGAGCGATAGCTGCCTTCGGGCGCCGAGCGGTCGAACAGCGCTGCATAGCCCTGACCCAGGTACAGCGCCACGGCCTCGGGCTGGCGAAAGCCCGTGGTCAGGTAGATGCGCGTGTAGCCCTGGCGCAGGGCCTGGGCTTCGAGCTCCTGCACCACCTTGCGCGCCAGGCCCTGGCGGCGCAGGGCCGAGTGCGTCCACACGCGTTTGAGCTCGGCCGTGCCCGGGTCGGGGTGGCGCTTGAAGGCGCCACCGCCGATGGGCGCGCCATCGCGCAGCAGCAGCACGAAGTTGCCACCCTCGGGCGGCGAGAACAGCTCGGCGGGGTATTTCTCCATCTCGCGCGGGCCGCCCTCGCGCTCGTAGAAGTCGCCGTAGCGGCTCTGGTACTCGTGGCCGAGTTCCTCGACCAGCGGGTGCGCCAGTGGGTCCAGGGGGGTGGTGTAGACGAATCGTTCGCTCATGGTGTCGCGTCCAGGAAAAATGTCATGCAGGCGCCAGGAAGCGCTCTGCCAGGCGCACCCAGTAGGTGGCCGAGGGCGCCAGGATGGCGTCGTTGAAGTCGTAGTACGGGCTGTGCAGCGAGGCGCCGTCGCCATTGCCCACGAAGACATAGCTGCCGGGGCGCTTGAGCAGCATGAAAGCGAAGTCCTCGCTGGCCGTGCGCGGGCGAAAGCCGGCATCCACGCGTGCGGCGCCGAAGGTGTCCACGGCCACGCTGCGTGCCAGCGCCGTCTCGGCATCGTGGTTCAGCACCGCGGGGTAGCCCGGGCGGTACTGCACCTCGGCCGTGGCACCAAAACTCTCGGCCTGGGCCCGCGCGATGGTCGGAATGCGCTCCTTCAGGATCGCCCGCACCTCGGGCTTGAAGGCCCGCGCCGTGAGTTTCAGTTCCACGCTCTCGGGAATCACATTCGGGGCGGCACCGCCGTGGATCGAGCCCACGGTGACCACACCCATGTCCAGCGGATCGACGTTGCGCGAGACCACCGTCTGCAGCGCCGTGATGATGTGCGCTGCGGCCACCACCGGGTCCACCGTCTCGTGCGGCGCGGCGCCATGGCCTCCCTTGCCGCGCACGGTGATGGTGATCTGGTCCACCGAGGCCATCGCCGGCCCGGTGACGCAGCCGAAGTGCCCCTCGCCCACGCAGGGCCAGTTGTGCAGGCCGAACACCGCATCGCAGGGAAAGCGCTCGAACAGACCCTCGGCGATCATGCGGTTGGCGCCGCCGCCGTTCTCCTCTGCGGGCTGGAAGATCAGGTTCAGCGTGCCGTCGAAGCGGCCCGACTCGGCCAGGAAGCGCGCCGCCGCGAGCAGCACGGTGGTGTGGCCGTCGTGCCCGCAGGCATGCATCACGCCGGCGTTTTCGCTGGCATAGGGCAGGCCCGTGGCCTCGGTGATGGGCAACGCGTCCATGTCGGCGCGGATGCCCAGGGACTTGCCGCTGCTGCCACGAACGAGCCGGCCCACGACGCCCGTGCCGGCAATGCCGGCCGTGACCTCGTAGCCCCAGGCCGCCAGGCGCTCGGCCACGATGGCGGCGGTGCGGTGCTCCTGGAAGGACAGCTCGGGGTGGCGGTGCAGGTCCTGGCGCAGGGCCTTGAACTCGCCGATGAAGGCAGCGATGCCCTCCTCCACGCGCGCCACATCGTCAGCGCCGACCGCAGGCAGTGCGGCGCCCATCAGGCGACCTTCCTGTCGGTGGCGCCCAGCCCATCCACAGCCGCATACCGGCTGGCCTTGCGCGGCAGGCCCAGGTGGTCGCGCAGCGTGGCGCCGGGCAAGGTGCGCTCGTAGCGGCCACGCGCCTCCAGCACGGGGATCACATGGGCCACGAAATCTTCGAGTCCCTGCGCCAGCACCGGGAAGCCGAGGATGAAGCCATCGGCCGCCCCCTCGTCCACCCAGCGGATGATCTCGTCGGCCACGCGCTCGCCCGTGCCCACGAACTGCGAGCGCGGCGTGGCCGCCTCCAGCGCCACCTGGCGCAGCGTGAGGCCGCGCTCCTTGGCATCGGCCTTGATGCGGTCGGTGGTGGAGCGAAAGCTGTTGCGCCCGATCTCGCCCAGCTCGGGGAAGGGCGCGTCCAGCGGGTACTGGCTGAAATCGTGGTGGTCGAAATAGCGGCCCAGGTAGGCCAGCGCTTCCTGCACCGTGAGCAGTTCGCGGATGGCCTGGTACTTGGCCTCGGCCTCCTCCTGGGTGGCGCCCACCACCGGGCCGATGCCCGGGAAGATCTTCACGTCGCTGCCCTGGCGGCCCTGCGCCACCGCGCTGGCCTTGACCTGGCGCAGGAAGGCGCGCGTGGCCTCGAGGTTGGGCGAATGCGTGAACACCGCGTCGGCGTACTTGCCCGCCAGGCCCACGCCCGCATCGGACGAGCCGGCCTGGAAGATCACCGGCTGCCCCTGGGCCGAGCGCCCGATGTTCAGCGGCCCGGCCACCTGGAAGAAGCGGCCCTTGTGGTTGAGCGTGTGCAGCTTGGCGGGGTCGAAGAACTGGCCGGTGGCGCGGTTGCGCACCACGGCGTCCTCGTCCCAGCTGTCCCACAGGCCCTGGGTGACCTCCAGGTACTCGTCGGCGATCTCGTAGCGCAGCGCGTGGTCGGGGTGTTGGCGGCTGTAGTTGCTGGCCGTGCCTTCGAGCGGTGTGGTCACCACGTTCCAGCCCGCGCGGCCCTGGCTGATGAGGTCCAGCGAGGCGAACTGGCGCGCCACCGTGAACGGGTCGCTGTACGAGGTGGAGATGGTACCCGCCAGGCCGATCTTGGTCGTGGCCACGGCCAGTGCCGAGAGGATGGAGATGGGCTCGAAGCGGTTCAAAAAGTGCGGAATGGACTTCTCGTTGATGAACAGGCCATCGGCCACGAAGGCAAAGGCGATGCCATTGGCCTCAGCCTTGCGCGCGGTGTCGATGTAGAACTGCAGGTTCACGCTCGCGTCGGCCGGGCCGGCGGGGTGCTTCCATGAATTCATGTGGCCGCCTGCGCCGTGCAGCATCAGGCCGAAGCGGATGGGTGTCTTGTTGCTCATGGTTTTTTCCTTCTTGGGGGGTCAGGCTTCGGCGGTCTGCAGGGCACCGGCGAGCAGCTCCACCGACGCGAGGCGCTCGGCAAAGCCGGTGACGGGTGTGTCGACCACGAACTCCTCGATGCCGTAGCGCTCTGCCAGGGCATCGAGCGCATGGCGCACGAAGGCCTGCGAGCCCGCGATCACGTGCGGGCGGGTTTCTTCGAGGCGGTAGTCGCTCACGCCGGCCTGGCGCGCGAACTCGGCGGCGGCCTTTTCAGTGGGCAGGTTCACGCTCTGGCCGGTGGACAGGTGCAGCTTGAACACGCGCAGCGCGCCCACCAGGCGCTCGGCCTCCTCCTGCGTGTCTGCGACCAGGGCATACAGCGCGAGCAGCGGCGCACGGCCTGCGGCCTCGCGGTAGACCTGCAGCGAGCGCTCGATGTTCACGGGGTCGCCATTGAAATGCCCGGCGTAGACGAACTGCCAGCCGTGGCGTGCGGCCAGCGCGGCGCTGTCGGGGCTGCCGCCGAGCAGAAAGCGCTCGGGCAGGCTCGGTGGCTCGGGCAGGGCCACGGCGCCGGCCAGGGGGTGGTCGGCCGCGAGGGTGTTGGAAACAAAGGCGTCGAGCTCGGCCAGTTGCGCTGCGAAGTCGGCCTTGCGCGCGGGGTCGCGGGCGGCCTGCAGGGCGCGGGTGGCCAGCGGCAGGCCGCCGGGCGCCTTGCCCACGCCCAGGTCTACACGGCCCGGTGCCAGTGCCGCCAGCAGCTTGAAGGCCTCGGCCACCTTGAAGGGGCTGTAGTGCTGCAGCATGACGCCGCCCGAACCCACGCGGATGCGCGTGGTGCGCGCCAGCAGGTGCGCCACCAGCACCTCGGGCGCCGAACCGGCCAGGCCCGGGTTGCCATGGTGCTCGGCCACCCAGAAGCGGCGGTAGCCCAGTTGCTCGGCGCGCTGCGCCAGCGCTACGCTGCGCTGCAGCGCCTGGGCCGCAGTGGCACCCTCAGGAACAGGGCTCTTGTCGAGCAGGGACAGGGCATAGGACACGGTGGGGGCGATTCGCGCATGGATGAACAATGCTGCAAATTCTGTGGCCCCGGGCCGGCGCGCGTTGCGCTAACTTGTCATATCGATATGCGGACAAAAGGCGCCCCCACCCTTTGCCCGTACGGGCTCTCGGCTGGCCCGCTCACCCCGAGGTGATGGGCGCGCGCAGCGTTCGACACTGGCGCGCGCAAGGCCAGGGCACCCGCGCAAGGGCCGCCCCGCCGCGCTGGGTGCGTCCCCCCGGGGCTGAGTGCCGCGGCTCCAAGCCTGCCTGCGCAGGCTTGGACGGCGACGAAGAGCGGCCGTCTCTGGCGGACGCACCGTGGCGCGAAGCGACTCAGGGGGGCTTCTGATCAGGGGCGCTGCATGGTGCAGCTGTGGGGCTGCTGGGCCTTGGCCGGCGTGATCTGGCGCACCACGCGAAAGCCGTAGCCCGAGCCTTCGACGTCGAACTTGACGCCCGGTGCGCCCTTCTTGTCCATCACGCCCACCACCAGCGCCTGCTGGAACTGGTGGTCCGCCGCGCGCATGCTGCCGCCCTGGCCCGAGAGCTGCACGCTGGCCTTTTCCATCTGGCGCGCCACGGCCACCGGGTCGCTGCTGCCCGCACGCTCGATGGACTGGGCGAGTGCCTCCACCATGAGCTGCATGCGCATGTGGACGTAGTCGTCCTGGGGCTTGGGAAAGCGCTCGCGGAAGGACTGGTAGAAGGCCTCGCTCGCTGCGCCCGGCACGTTGGGCAACCAGTCGGCCACGGCCACCACCTTGCCGATGCCGGCATCGCCAATGGCGGCCGGCGCACCCAGCGCATTGCCGTAGAAGGTGTAGAAGCTGCCTTCGTAGCCCACCTCGCGCGCGGCCTTGACCAGCAGCGTGAGGTCGTTGCCCCAGTTGCCCGTGACCACGGCCTGCGCGCCGCTGGTCTTGATCTTCACCGCGTAGGGCGCAAAGTCCTTCACGCGGCCCACGGGGTGCAGCTCTTCGCCGACCACGGCCACGTCGGGGCGCTGGGCCGCCAGCTGCTTCTTGGCCTCGCGCAGAACGGCTTGGCCAAAGCTGTAGTCCTGGCCGATCAGGTAGACGTTTTTCAAGGCCTTGTCGTCGCGCATCACCTCCATCAGCGCGGCCATGCGCATGTCGGCATGGGCGTCGAAGCGGAAGTGCCAGAAGCTGCACTTCTCGTTGGTCAGGATGGGGTCCACCGCCGAGTAGTTGAGGAAGATCACGCGCTTGTTCGGCTCGCGCTCGTTGTGCTTGTTGATGGCCTCGATCAGCACCGCGGCGGTGGCCGAGGAGTTGCCCTGCAGCACGACCTGCGCACCATCGTCGATGGCCGCGCGCAGGGCCGACAGGGCCTCCTCGTTCTGGCCCTTGCTGTCGTAGCGCTCCAGCGCCAGCGGGCGCGGGCCGCCAGCACTGGCTGGCAGTGCGACGCCACCGCGTGCGTTGACGCGCTCCATGGCCCAGTAGATGTTGCGGTAGACGGCCTCGCCGGTGTTGGCGAAGGAGCCCGAAAGGCTTTCGATCAGCGCCATCTTCACGGGCTTGGCGGGTGCCGTGGCGGCCGCCTGCGCCCAGCTGCTGGAGGCGGGCGCCAGCGTGCAGGCGAGTGTGGCGGCGACGGCCAAAACGGAATGACGTAATGCCGCAGCGCCTGATTTCAAGCCCGCGAACCGCAATTTATTCATGCTCTTTTTCCCCTTGAAAACCCACGCGGCCGTACACAAGTTCTGTCCATGCGGCGACCACGTCGAGAGCCGCGCAGTGTATAGGAGTCCTTTTCCATGATCTTCGCCCCCGTCGCCCACCGTTCCGCCTTCAACAACGCCCCCCGCTCTGCCGACCTGGCGCTGCAGCGCTTTCTGCTCGGCAGCTTTGCCAATGCCGCCCCCGCACGCTCTGCCGGCGTGACCGTCACCCAGGACGACAAGGCCACCACCTTGCAGCTCGATGTGCCCGGCCTGGCCCGTGAGCAACTGCAGATCGCCATCGAAGGCAATGTGGTGCGCCTGTCCAGCGTGGAAGGCGCCCCGCGCCAGGTGCAGCGCGCCTGGGAGCTGGCCACCGACATCGATGCCGCAGCCAGCAGCGCCAAGCTCGAAAACGGTGTGCTCACGCTCACCCTGGTGCGCGTGGAGCCCGTCAGCCGCGCCACCACGCTGAGCATCCAGTAAGTCAATACACGGCGCAGTGGAGCGTGGCCTGGCGGCCGCGCTCCACCCGTGCGTGCCGTTTCCCCTTGTGCGGCAAAGGCCTTATCCCATCAGGGCTTTGCCCCCGCTTTTCTCGCGCGCCGAACCGCAAGGGTTCATTCAGTTTCCGTAAGCGCGCATTCCCAACAGCACCAGCACCGCCAGCCCCAGAAGGCACGACACGGCCTGCCAGAACCGCACCGGATTGCGCTCCACCAGCGGTGGCGCGCGCAGGCGCTGGAACTGCGCGCCGGGCGATTGCAGGTCGTACAGGAACTCGGACACCGCCTCCTGGCGTTTGGATGCCTCGGGTTGCAGGGCTTTTTGCAGCACGCCATCGAGCCAGGCCGGCAGCCCGGGCCGCAGATGGCGCACGGGCACATAGCGCAACTGCCTGAGCTCTGCCGGTGAACGCAGGCGCACCACCTGCAGGCCATAGGGCAGCTGGCCGGTGAGCATCTGGTAGGTCAGCACCGCCAGCGAGAACAAATCCGAGCGGGCATCGCCCTCGCCGCCCACGAAGTACTCGGGCGCGGTGTACTGCAGCGTGCCGGCAATGGCATCCGCGCGTGCAGCGCGCGTCCCTTCGGCAAGGCCCGCCACATGCACCGACCCGAAATCGATGAGCTTCACGGTGCCGCTGCGGTCGATCAGCAGGTTCTCGGGCCTGAGGTCCTGGTGCAGCATCTCGCGCGCATGGAAGGCCTGCAGGCCCTTGCCGATCTGGGCGACGAGGCTGCGCACGGCATCCAGGTCCGGCAAGGGGTGGTCGATCATCCACTGGGCAAGGGTCTGCCCGTCCACGAACTCCATGGCCACATGGACATGCTGGCGTGGCCGCTCGCTGCCCGCGGCCCGCAGCACGTGCGGGCTGTGGATGCGCCGTGCCACCCATTCCTCCAGCACAAAGCGGTCCAGATAGTCCTTCTCGGCGGCCAGGTCCACCGACGGAGTCTTGATCACCACCTGCTGGCCCGTGGTGTCGTCCACGGCCAGGTGCACGTGGCTGCGCGAGCTCGCATGCAGCTCGCGCACGATGGTGTAGCCCTCGAAGCCCATGCGCGGTGCTAGCGGCGGCGGCAGGGATAGCCCCTCGCGCTGCGGCGGCAGGTGTGCCAATGCCCGGTCCTCGGGCAGCGCGTCGATGCGCAGCAACTGCACCGTCAGGTCGTCGGTGGCCCCGCGCGCCTGGGCCGCTGCGACCAGCGCCCGCGCGGCTGCGTCCAGGTCATCAGCGTGCGCGATGGCGGCATGCACAGCCGCCACATCCAGGTGCGTGTACGCCCCGTCGGTGGCCAGCAGGTAGAGGTCACCCACCTCGGCCGGCAGGCTGCGGTAGTCGATCTCCACGTTCGGGCCCATGCCCAGGGCCCGGCCCAGGAAGGACTCGACCGAGGACAGGTGCACGCGATGGTCCTCCGTCAGTTGCTCCAGCGCCTGCGCATGCACGCGGTAGATGCGCGCATCGCCTACGTGCAGCAGGTGCACCTCGCGCCCTTTCAGGATCAGGGCGCTGAA
Organism: Acidovorax sp. AC410; assembly: GCF_979253235.1. Lineage (NCBI taxonomy): Bacteria > Pseudomonadati > Pseudomonadota > Betaproteobacteria > Burkholderiales > Comamonadaceae > Acidovorax > Acidovorax sp. AC410. The sequence continues at coordinate 3,822,123 of NZ_CEEDCG010000001.1, read as the reverse complement.
GGTGGTGACATAGCCCCGGTCCTTGTCGAAGCGCGCGTGGCTGCGCATGGTCTGGGCGTGCAGCCAGGCGTTGGTGGCGCCCAGCACGCGCTGGGCCGAGCGGCGCACCGACCAGGCCTCGGAGGTGGCGTAGTAGTCTTCCAGGAAGCCGCGCACTGCCGCGGCACTGGCCTCCTGGCTCACCGCGCTGGAGCCTATGCCATCGGCCAGCGCCAGCGCGATGCCCTTGGTGCCGCGCTGCGGCCCCGTGGGCAGCATGGCACCGTGGAAGTCCTGGTTGACTCCCTTGTGCCCGGCCTCGGAATGCTGGCCGAGTGTGACGTTCAAGCTATTGCTGTCGCTCATAGGGAGGCAGGCAGGAAGGCGAGGGTGAATGGGTCTTCACGATGGCGCGTGCCCTGATTTGGGATGGGATGCTAGGCGCAAAGCGCAGCCATAGCCCGTGCTATGGCGAGCATTTGCTTGCGCCGAGACCGCCCAAAGCAGGGTGCGCGGCGCGTGAGGGACCCGTTCAGCCTCGTCTTTAGGCGATCTTGCGCTTGGGGGCGGTCTTGTAGTGCGTGGAATACAGCATGGCGCCCACAAAGGTCAGGCCGCCCACCAGGTTGCCGATCACGGTCGGGATTTCGTTCCAGACCAGGTAGTCCATGACCGTGAAGTTGCCACCCAGCAGCAGGCCCGAGGGGAACAGGAACATGTTGACGATGCTGTGCTCGAAACCCATGTAGAAGAACAGGGCGATGGGAATCCACATGCCGATGGCCTTGCCCGACACCGAGGTGGACATCATGGCCGCCACCACGCCGGTGGACACCATCCAGTTGCACATGACGCCACGGATGAACAGGGTCAGCATGCCGGCGGCGCCGTGCGCGGAGTAACCCACCGTGCGGCCCTCGCCAATGTGGCCGATTTTTATGCCGACGGCGTTGGGTGCCTCGCTGAATCCGAAGGTGAAGATGATGGCCATGAACACCGCCACCATGAAGGCACCTGCGAAGTTGCCGCAGAACACCAGCGTCCAGTTGCGGAAGACGCCGGCCCAGGTGGCGCCAGGACGCTTGTCGAGCACCGCCAGCGGGGCCAGCGTGAACACACCGGTCAACAGGTCATAGCCCAGCAGGTACAGCAGGATGAAGCAGCCCGGAAAGAGCATTGCGCCCAGCAGCGCGTTGCCGGTGTTCACCGTGACGGTGACGGCGAAGGCGGCGCCCAGTGCCAGCATGGCACCGGCCATGAAGGAGCGGATCAGCGTGTCGCGGGTGGACATCAGGAGCTTGGATTCACCGGAATCGACCATCTTGGTCACGAACTCGGCGGGGGCGAGGTAGGCCATTGCACTTCCTTTGGGACGGGGAGACTGACATGCGCCCCCAAGTGATCCACCCGGGGAAACGCGCAAGAAGAAGAGGAAAAGAAAACGGCGTCCGCTGCGCCCCCATGCAGATGGGGAACGCAATGGACGCCGTTATCCTCGGATGCGCGATTCCTGGACCTGCGGTGAACCGCAGGCGGTGGACAGCAGGCCGCCGTTAGCCCGCCATCCAAGGCATTCCATGCAATTTCCGTACCCTCGCTGGGGCAGCCGAGAGTGCCTTGCGTCCCGCATTCCGTGCATGCGCAGGGCTTGCGGGGCAAAAATGGCTTCAAGGCGGTGCAGGCAAGGCACCACCATGGATCAGGCGGGCTTGTCGCCCTTGCGGTCGGGGTGGGCGAACGCCAGGTCCGGCAGGGACAGCGTGGCCTCGGCCACATCGAGCAGGCGGCGGTTCTGGTCCATCGAGGTCTTTTGCAGCACGCGGAAGGCCACTTCCTCGTTCATGCCCAGGCGGGCCATGAGCACGCCCTTGGCGCGCTCGATCACCTTGCGCTCGTTGAGCGTGCGGCGGGCGGCCTCGAGCTCGGCCTCCATGCTGGCCATGCGCGCCGACTGGGCCTGCAGCAGCTCCAGCAACGATGCCGATTCACCGGCAGGCGCGCTGGCGGCCTGCTCGGGGACGGCTTCGGGTGCGATGGCGATGTCGAAGAAGCGGTCCACCGCGTGCGTGCGCTGCGGCGGGTTGTCGCGCAGGCCGCGCAGCAGGCCCCTGGAGTCCTGCAGGTCCTGCTGGGCTTCGAGGATGCGGGCCGCGCAGTCCTCGCGCAGGCGCTGCACCAGCTCGACCTGCAGCAGCCACAGCGCGTTGATGCGCTCGGTGGACACGTCGAACCAGGCGTCGCTCAGGTTGCTGTCCAGCGCGGCGCCGGGGCGGGCCACGCACAGCGTGCGCCGCAGGCGTTCCAATTGGGCCATGCCCGGGGCCAGTTGCTGCTGCTCCCAGCGCGTGCGCAGGGCCGGGTCGGCAAATTCGGAAAACACGCGCAGGCTGCGCTCCTGCGCATCGATCAGGTGCAGCACGCGCTGCTGGTGGGCGTCGCTGCCCAGGCCTGAAGCAAAGAGCAACGCACCCATGGCACGCTCCTGCCCCGCCTCTTCCTGCGCCTGCACCAGGTGCAGCAGGGCCACAAGCTGGCGCGAGACGCTGGGCAGAGCGGCCGCATCGGCCACGTGGAAGACCAATTCGATCAGCCCCGCGATCAGGTGGCTGAACGCGGCAATCGAGTCGTGCGCCGCCATCGCCTGCTTGTCGATCTGGCTGCGCAGCGCGGGCAGCGAATCGAGCCCCAGCAGTGCCCAGGCCATCAACGACAAGGCCTTGGCCGTGGCGCCCTGTGCGGGCTCGACATGCTGGGCAAACTCCGCGCGCAGCTTGGCTTCCAGCAACACCACCTCCTGCACGGTGCGGCCGCGCAGGTCGGCAAAGCGCTGTGCCTTGGAGGCAAGGTACACGCCCGATGCACCGCGCTCGCGCTGCAGGCCCTCGATCAGCTGGCCGACCACATCCACCAGCGCGGCCCGGCTGGCCAGGTGGTGCACCGCATCGATCTCGAGCTGGCGCGAGCGCAGCACGAGGCTGGAAACGGTCAGGGGCGCGGCGGCCAGGTCGGGCATGCGGTGACTCCGGGATTGAGGATACGCAGATGCTAACCCCGCCAGACGCCTCCCAAAGCGTTCAAGCGACTGCCACGCTGATGCGCCCGCCCTCGGCGCGCACGCCGTGCGCCTGCACCGAATGCTCGGGCGCCTCCAGGCATTCGCCGGTGCGCAGGTCGAAATGGTTCTTGTACAGCGGCGAGGCAACCACCACGCGCTCGCCCAGGTTGCCGATGAGCCCGCGCGACAGCACGCTGGCGCCCGACTTCGGGTCCACGTTGTCGATGGCAAAGAACTGGTCGCCGCCGGTGCGGAACACGGCCACGTGGCGGTCGGCCACCAGCGCGCAGACGCCGGTGCTGGGCAGGATGTCGTCGACCGCACAGATGTCGGTCCAGGCGAGGGAGTCGGTGCTGCTGTTCATGGGGAGTGCGCTCATGGTGTTCTCTTCCTTCTTCTTCAAGCGGCCTGGTGGATGGGGATGACCTTGGCTGGGCCGGTTCCACGCTCCTCAGCGCGCGCCGGGCGGATCTGGCCGCGTTCCTCGACGAAGAGCACGTTCTCGTCGGCCTTGTCGCTGTTCACGAACGAGCGAAAGCGCTTGCGCGTCTCGGGGTCGGTCACAGCCGTCTTCCACTCGCACTGGTAGGTGTTCACCACGTGCTGCATCTGGGTTTCGAGCTCGTCGCACAGGCCCAGGCTGTCTTTTTGCAGCACGTCCTTGAGGTAGTCGAGGCCGCCCTCCAGGTTCTCGCGCCAGGTGCTGGTGCGCTGCAGTCGGTCGGCGGTGCGCACATAGAACATCAGCACCCGGTCGATCATGCGCACCAGGTCGTCCTTGGTCATGTCGGACGCGAACAGCTCGGCGTGGCGCGGCTTCATGCCGCCGTTGCCGCAGATGTAGAGGTTCCAGCCCTTTTCGGTGGCGATGATGCCGATGTCCTTGCCCTGCGCCTCGGCGCATTCGCGCGTGCAGCCCGAGACGCCGAACTTGATCTTGTGCGGGGCACGCAGACCCTTGTAGCGGTTCTCCAGTTCCACCGCCAGGCCCACGCTGTCGCCCACGCCATAGCGGCACCAGGTCGATCCCACGCAGCTCTTGACCGTGCGCAGCGACTTGCCGTAGGCATGGCCGGACTCGAAACCGGCGGTGATCAGCTCCTCCCAGATCAAGGGCAGTTGCTCCAGGCGCGCACCGAACATGTCCACCCGCGCACCGCCCGTGACCTTGGTGTACAGGCCGTACTTCTTGGCCACCTGGCCCACGGCGATCAGGCCGTCGGGCGTGACCTCGCCACCGGGCATGCGCGGCACCACCGAGTAGGTGCCGTCCTTCTGGATGTTGCCCAGGTAGTAGTCGTTGCTGTCCTGCAGGCCGGCCAGCTCTTTCTTGAGCACGAACTCGTTCCAGCACGAAGCGAACACGCTGGCTGCCACCGGCTTGCAGATGTCGCAGCCCATGCCCTTGCCATGCTGGGCGAGCAGGTCGCCGAAGCTCTTGATGTTGCCCACGCGCACCAGGTGGTAGATCTCCTGGCGCGAGTACGCGAAATGCTCGCAGATGTGGTTGTTCACCGCCATGCCGCGGCGCGCCATCTCGGCCTTCATGACCTGAGTCACCAGGGGCACGCAGCCGCCGCAGGTAGCGCCGGCCTTGGTGCAGGCCTTCATCTCGGCGATGGTGCAGGCGCCGTTGCCCACGGCCTCGCAGATGCCGCCCTTGGTGACGTTGTTGCACGAGCAGATCTGCGCCGTGTCGGGCAGCGCGTCCACGCCCAGGCCGGGTCTGGCCTTGCCGTCGCTGGACGGGAAGATCAGGAACTCAGGGTCCTCGGGCAGCGCGATGCCGTTGAGCGCCATCTGCAGCAGGGTGCCGTATTCGGTGGCGTCGCCGATCAGCACCGCGCCCAGCAGTTGCTTGCCGTCTTCGCTGATGACGATCTTCTTGTAGACCTGGCGGCGCTCGTCCACGTACTGGCAGGTGCGGCTGTGCGGTGTTTTCGCGTGCGCGTCGCCGATGCTGGCCACGTCCACGCCCATGAGCTTGAGCTTGGTGCTCATGTCCGCGCCCACGAAGGCGGCGTCGGCGTCGCCTGCGATATGGCGGGCGGCCACACGCGCCATGTCGTAGCCGGGCGCCACCAGGCCGAAGGTCTGCTCGTTCCACGAGGCGCATTCGCCGATGGCGTAGACGTCGTGGTCGCTGGTACGGCATGCACTGTCGATGGCCACGCCGCCGCGCGGACCGACCGCCAGCAGGCTCTGGCGCGCCAGGTCATCGCGCGGGCGGATACCGGCGGAGAAGACGATCATGTCGGTCTCCAGCCAGGTGCCGTCGGCGAACACCATGCGGTGGCGCGCGCGGGCGCCATCGGTGATCTCCTGCGTGTTGCGGCCGGTGTGCACCTGCACGCCCAGCTCCTCGATCTTGGCGCGCAGCACGCGGCCGCCGCCCTCGTCCACCTGCACGGCCATGAGCCGCGGGGCGAACTCGACCACGTGGGTTTCAAGACCCATGTCGCTCAAGGCCTTGGCGCACTCCAGGCCCAGCAGGCCGCCGCCCACGACCACGCCGGTCTTGGACTTGGCGCCCGAGGCCTGCATGGCCTCCAGGTCTTCGATGGTGCGGTAGACGAAGCAGTGCTCGCGGTCGCGCCCCGGCACCTGGGGCACGAAGGGGTTGGAGCCGGTGGCCAGCACCAGCTTGTCATAGCTCAGCACCTCGCCATCGGCCGTGGTCACGGTGCGCGTGCGGCGGTCCACCGATGCGGCGCGCGCCGCCAGGCGCAGCGTGAAACCGGTGCGCTCGAAAAAGCCGGGCTCGACCAGGGAGAGCTCATCGGCCGAGGTGCCGCTGAAGAAGGCCGACAAATGCACGCGGTCGTAGGCGGGGCGCGGCTCCTCGCACAGCACGGTGACTTCGACGCCGGTGATGCCGGTTTCGGCCAGGCTTTCGAGGAACTTGTGGCCGACCATGCCGTGGCCAATGAGAACGATTTTCATCATGCTTGCGCATCCTGCAAGAACCCGGGGAACCGTATCGAGGGGTACAGGATGTGCCGTGCCTTGTGGCACAACGCACCCTCCGCGGAACCACGGGCGTGGGTTGGAACTACCAGGCAGCCCGCTGCGACGCTGCGGCTTGCCCGGGTGTTCCGCCATCATTAGCGGAGGGGTTGTTTATCAGTGCGCAGGCAGCTTTACCGGCGGACAACCAGTGTTCAGCAATAAGCGTGCCCGGCTTTTCGAGGGGGATTCATCGCCACGCGCCCAGGCTTTGCCCTCGGGGCGCCTCGCTGCGGTGCAGCACGTCACCAATTTGGGGCGGGCGCCTGGCGAGCCCCCGCCCTGCCCCGGTGCTGCGGCAACGGGGAGGCGCTTCACTCGTGGCGCAGTGCGTCGATGGGGTCCATGCGCGCGGCCCGGCGCGCGGGGAAGTAGCCAAACACCACGCCGATGCCGGCCGAGAACACGAAGGACAGCAGGTTCACGCCCGGGTTGAACAGGTAGGGCACGCCCATCAGCACCGACAACCCCAGCGACGCGGCCGTGGCCAGCACGATGCCGATGAGCCCGCCCAGCGCCGCCAGCACCACGGCCTCGATCAGAAACTGCAGCAGCACCTCGCGCTCGAGCGCGCCGATGGCCAGGCGCAGCCCGATCTCGCGGGTGCGCTCGGTCACGCTGACCAGCATGATGTTCATGATGCCGATGCCGCCCACCAGCAGGCTCACGGCCGCCACCGCGCCGAGCAGCGTGGTCATGACCTTGGTGGTGCCCGACAGCGCCTCGCCCAGCTGCTTGGTATCGAGCACGTTGAAGTTGTCCTCATCGGTGTCGGAGAGCTTGCGCAGCTCGCGCAGCAGCTGGGTCAGGCTGGCCTTTACGCGCTCGGGTTCGCTGCCGTCCTTCATCGACACCAAGAGGGTGTTCACGCGGGTGTTGCCCGTCACACGGCGCTGCAAGGTGCGCAGGGGCACCAGCACGGTGTCGTCCTGGTCGTTGCCGAAGGCGCCCTGCCCCTTGGAGGCCAGAACGCCCACCACCTCGCACGAGAAGGCCTTCACGCGCAGTTGCTCGCCCACCGCGTCGCGCGTGCCGTAGAGCTCGCGCCGCACGGTCTCGCCGATCACGCAAACCGCAGCGCCGGCGCGCAGCTCATCGTCGGTGAATTCGCGGCCGATGCGCAGCGTCCAATTGCCCGTCTGCAGCCAGGCATTGGTGCTGCCGATGATGCTGGTGGACCAGTTGCGCCCGCCCGCCACCACGGTGGCGGACGCACGCGACTCGGGCGCCACGGCCAGGATGCCGCCGATCTGCTGGGCGATGGCATCGGCATCGGTGTCCTTGAAGGCCGCGGCACCGGTGCCGCCGCCCGGCCCCATGCGCTGGCCGGGGCGCACCTGCAGCAGGTTGGTGCCCAGGCCCGAGATCTGGTTCTGGATGGACACCGTGGCACCATTGCCCAGCGTGACCATGGTGATCACCGCGCTCACGCCGATCACGATACCGAGGATGGTCAGGAAGGAGCGCATGAGGTTGCGCCGGATTGAGCGCAACGCCAGCAGGATGGAACTGAGGAACATCAGCGCACCTCCGCCGGCAACACTGCAGCGGGAGCGGCCAGGCCGCGCGGGTGCGGGTTCGGCTCGTCGCTGCCCACCACGCCATCGACAAAGCGCACGATGCGCCGCGCGTACTCGGCCATGTCGCCCTCGTGCGTGACCATCAGCACGGTGATGCCCAGGTCCACGTTCAGGCGCCACAGCAGCTCCATGATCTCGTGGCTGCGCTGGGTATCGAGGTTGCCGGTGGGCTCGTCGGCCAGCAGCACGGCCGGTTCGGTGACGATGGCGCGGGCGATCGCCACGCGCTGCTGCTGCCCGCCCGACAACTCGGCCGGCGTGTGGTGCTCCCAGCCCTTGAGGCCCACGGCGGCCAGCGCCTTGGCCGCCGCCGCATGGCGCGCCGCTGCGGGCTCGCCGCGGTACAGCAGGGGCAGCTCCACGTTCTCCTGCGCCGAGGTACGCGCCAGCAGGTTGAAGCCCTGGAAGACGAAGCCAAAGAAGCGCCGGCGCAGGCGCGCGCGCTCGTCGCGCTGCAGCGCCTCCACATGCACGCCCTTGAACAGGTAGTCGCCCGTGGTGGGCCGGTCCAGGCACCCGAGGGTGTTCATGGCCGTGGATTTGCCCGAACCGCTCGGCCCCATGATGGCCACGAAGTCGCCCTGGGCGATGTCCAGGTCCACGCCCTTGAGCGCCTGGAAGGCGAGCGCGCCTTCGCCGTACACCTTGGTCACCGAGCGCAGTCGTATCAGCGGCACGCCGCTGTCCTGCAGCGCGCCCGTCATCGCGCTGCCCCGTTGCTGCGCTGGTCGGTGATCACCGCCATGCCGGCGGCGATGCCCTCACCCGTCACCTCGGTCATGCGGCCGTCGCTGATGCCCGCGCGCACCTTCAAGGCCTGCGGCGTGCCATCCTTGAGCACCCAGACCTGCTTCATCTTCGATGCGGCGTCCTCGCCCGGCGCACCGCCGGCTCCGGGGCGGCGCCCGCCCTGGCCACCCGGGCGCGGCATGCGCGGCATGAGCTGCCCCATGATGCCCCCACCTTGCTGCGCCGCCGGGGGTTTGCCACCGGCAGCGCCCGGCGCACCGGCCGCGCCCGCAGCCTGCGCTGGCGTGAAGCGCAGCGCCGTGTTGGGCACCAGCAGCACGTCCTTGCGCTCGGTGGAGGTGATGGTGGAGGCCGCCGTCATGCCGGGGCGCAGGCTCATGTCGCGGTTGTCCACCTCCAGCCAGGTGACGTAGGTGACGACGTTGTCCGTCTTGGTGGAACCGAAGGAGACGCGCGTGACCGCGGCCGGGTAGCGCCGCGAGGGGAAGGCGCTGACGGTGAAGCTGGCCTTCTGCCCGACCTGCAGCGAGCCCACGTCGGCCTCGTCCACGCTCACGTCCAGGCGCAGCCGCGTGAGGTCTTCGGCCACGGTGAACAGGGTCACGGCCTGCAGCGACGCGGCCACGGCGTTGCCCGGCTCCACCGTGCGGGTGAGCACCACGCCGTCGATGGGCGAACGGATGGAGGCCTTGGACAGGCTGGTTTCGTCGGTGGACAGCGCCGCACGTGCGTCGTCCACCGTGGCGCGGGCGCTGGCTTCGTCGGCGCGGGCCCGCTCCAGTGTGGCGCGGCCGGTGTCGAGTTCAGCGGCCGAGGGCACCTTGCCGCCGGACAGGCGCGCCACTTCTTCGAGGCGGCCCAGACTTGCCAGCGCCTCCTTGGTGGTGGCCGCGGCCTGTGCCTGCCGCGCCTGCGCGGAGGCCAGCGAGGCGCGCGAGCGCAGCACCTGCGCATCGAGCTTGGCGGTATCGAGCTCCACCAGCACCTGGCCCTTCTTGACCTTCTCGTTCACGTCCACCATCACCTGGCGCACCGTGCCCGACAGCTCGCTGCCAATGGTCACCAGCCGCGTGGGCTGCAGCGTGCCGTTGGCCGACACAGAGAGCGTGAGGTCACCTGTCTTGACCTCTTCGGTCACGTAGACCGGCGCGGCACTGGCCTGCTTTTGCAGCTGCCAGGCGTAGATGCCGCCGCCTGCCAACGCCAGGGCGGCCACGCCCAGCCACAGCGAGGTGCGCCGGTACCAGCGGCGCGGCGGCTCGCCGCCCAGCAAGGACTGCAGGTCGGCCGGGGCACGGGCCCCGGAGGCGGCAGCGCCGGGCTGCGATGGCTTGGTGTTGTCGGTCATGGCGATGGGCTCGGAAAAAGACAAAAAGAGAGGGGCTGAACGGCCCGCGCACGGGCCGTGCGCGGGTTCAGTGGCCTTTGGCTGCCAGGTGTCCGTGCGCCGTGTGCGCGGGACCTCCAGGTGGCTGTGAAGAGAGAAGAAACTGCGTGCAGTGCGTGCGGCCGGCGGCTACTGCGGCTGCCAGCCGCCGCCGAGCGCCTTGTACAGGCGCACATGGTCGGCGGACAGGCTGGCCACCGTGGTGGCCACGCCCTCCTGGGTGGACAGCAGCGTGCGCTGGGTCTCCAGCACCGACTGGAAGTCGATCAGCCCGCTGCTGTAGCGCTGGCGCGCCAGCAGCTCGGCATTGCCGGCGGCGTCGGCGGCGGAGCGCAGGCGCACCAGGCGCTCGCGGTTGCCGCGCAGGGACACCAGCGCATCTTCCACATCCTTGAGTGCGGTGAGCACGGCCGCCTGGTAAGCGATGCGCGCCTGCTCCAGGCTGGCCTCCTGCGCCCGCACCTGGGCGCGCGCAGCACCGCCGTCGAGCAGCGGTACCGAAATGCTGCCCAGCAGCGACGCAGCCACGGCGCTGCCGCCGCTCAGGGCGCCGAGGGTCAGCGCACGCAAGCCCAGCGATCCGCTGATGCCAAAGTCCGGGTAGCGTGCCGCATCGGCCTGCGAAACGCGGGCCAGCGCGGCAGTGATGCGCTGCTCGGCGGCGCGCACGTCGGGCCGCTGGCGCAGGGTGTCGGCAGGGATGGCCATGGCCAGTTCATCGCCGGGCTGGGGCACGGCCACGCTGGCGGCCAGTTGCGCATCGAGCGCAGCCGGCGCCTGGCCCGTCAGCACGGCCAGGCTGTGGCGCGACTGGGCCAGGCTGGCTTCGAGCGCGGGGATCTGGGCGGCGGTCTGCTCCGATGCCGCACGCGCCTGCTCGGCCACGAGCGAGGTGGTCAGGCCCGCCTGCAGGCGCCACTGCGTGATCTGCAAGGTCTCGCCCTGGCTGGCCAGGTTGCTGCGCGCGATCACCAGGCGCTGCTGCAGCCCGCGCAGCTCGATGTAGTTCACCGCCACCTCGGCCGCCAGCGACACCTGCACGTCGGCCAGGCTGGCCTCGGCGGCGCGGGCATCGGCCTCGCTGGCGTTGACCCCGGCGCGCACACGGCCAAACACGTCGGGCTCCCAGCTCGCATCGAAGCCCAGCTGGAAGTTGTTGCCGGTGCCGCTGTTGCCCGAACGACTGCGCTGCGCCGAAGCCGATGCGCCCACCTGGGGCGACAGGCCTGCGGCCTGCACATCCACCTGGGCGCGCGCCTGCCGCAACGCGGCCTGGGCGGTGCGTACGCTGGTGTTGGCCGTGAGGGACTGTTCGACCAGCGCGGTCAGCTGCGGGTCACCCAGGCGCTGCCACCACTGGGCCAACGAAGTGGCCGTGACGCCATGCGCAGCCGTTGTGCCGGCGGCCCATGCCGTGGGCACGAGTGTGTCGGGCAGGCGTGCGTCCTGCGGGGCCATGCCGGCGCAGCCGGACAGGGACGCAGCCAGCGCCAGCACGGCAAAAGGCACGCCACGGCCCAGGGGCCGCGACGGTGTCTGGCCGGAGGCTGCGGGGGAAAGGAAGGACAGAAGGTTCATGGATGCTCAGGGTGCGCTCTCGCTGGTGCTGCCATTGTGCAAAACCGATCCGTCGCAATGACTGCCAACGTGTGAACCCCAGGTAAAGAATCGACACAAACCGGCCGCGCATGCCTGCGCGCCCCGACCTTCCACCCCCTGCCAGCCATCCCTTCGAAGCGTGTCTTTCGCACAGGGAGTCGCATCCACAATTTTTGTACATAGACAATCAATGCACTCATTTGACAAAAACAGGTGAAATCAAGAAACTGAATCACCTCAATGAACGACCTCTGAAGCCATGCAGCGACTCACCGACTACACGCTCTACGCGGATGCCCAGGCCCACTTCTCGCCCGACCGGCTGTGGGAGCTTTTCGATGGAAATCGCGAGCGGTTCAACATCGCCCATGAGTGCGTGGACCGGCATGCGGACACCGGCCGCGATGCGCTGGTGGTGGTGCATGCGGGCGGGGAAGACGAGGTCATCACCTATGCAGACCTTGCTGCGGACTCGTCGGCATTTGCCCACTACCTGGAGTCCTGCGGCATACAGGCCGGGGACCGCGTGGCCATCATGCTGGAGCCCTCGCGCGCCTTCTACACGGCCATGTTCGGGGTGATCAAGCGCGGGGCCATCGCCGTGCCGCTGTTCACGCTGTTCGGCCCCGACGGCGTGCGCCTGCGCGTCAACGACTGCAAGCCGGCCCTGCTCGTCACCAACGAGCACAAGGAAGAAGTCGCCCGCTCCATCGACGGCCTGCAGGTGCTGGTCTTCGATGCCGGCTTCTTCAAGCGCCTGGCCGACTTTCCCACGGTGTACGAGGCCACATCCCGGGCCGACGACCTGGCCGTCTTCCAGTACACATCGGGTACCACGCGGGAGCTGCCCGAGGCCGTCAGGCACACGCACAAGGCGCTCGTGACCCTGATGGTCGCGGCCCTCTATGGCACGGGGCTGCGGCCCGGGGACCGGTTCTTCTGCCCCTCGTCCCCGGCCTGGGGCCATGGCCTGTGGCATGGCACGCTCGCGCCGCTGGCACTGGGCCTCACGGTGGGCGCCTACAGCGGGCGCTTCAATCCCGAGCGGCTGCTGCAGGCCCTGTCGCAGCACCGCTTCACCAACATGTCGGCCGCCGCCACGCACTACCGCATGCTCAAGAACTGCGGCAAGGCCGACGAGTACACCTTCCATTTCGAGAAGCTGTCCTTCACGGGCGAGCCCATTGACGACGACACGGCGGACTACGTGCACCAAAAGTTCGGCCTGGAGGTCTGCAGCATGTATGGCACCACCGAGATCGGTGTGGTGCTGGCGAGCTACCCCGGCGCGGCGGACTTCCCGGTCAAGCGCGGATCGCTGGGCAAGGCCGTGCCCGGCACCCGGGTGGAAGTGCACGACGCACAGGGCCAGGTGTGCCCCGTGGACGTGACCGGCCAGCTGATGGTGCTGCGCCGCGGCGAATGGGTGCCCACCAAGGACCTGGGCCGCATGGATGGCGACGGCTACTTCCACCACGGCGGGCGTGCGGACGACGTGATCATCTCGGCCGGCTGGACCATGAGCGCGGTGGAAATCGAGAACGTGATCCTCATGCACGGCGACGTGCTCGAGGCCGCCGCCATCGGCGTGCCCGACGCCGTGCGCGGCCAGGTGGTCAAGGCCTTCGTGGTCAGCGCGCGGCCGGCCAGCGAGGCCTTTGCCCAGGAAATCCAGGAACTCGTGAAGACCAAGCTGAGCCAGCACGAGTACCCGCGCCACGTCGAGTTCTCCCCCGAGCTACCCAAGACCCCCGCCGGCAAGGTGCACCGCAAGGTGCTGCGCGAGCGCGAGGCGGCAGCCATCGCCACGGCTGCGGCATCCACGGCATCCCTTTCCACAGCCCTTTCCACAGCCCTTTGATTTTTTACCACCCCAAGGAGACAACCCATGAGCAGTTCCAACCCCCGCAGTTTTCCCAAGATCACGGAGAGCGGCCTTGACGACCTGCGCCAGCGCATCGGCGTGAAGATCGGCCAGATGGCCGAACCCTGGTGCTTCGAGGCCACGCGCGACAACATCCGCCACTATGCCCATGGCATCGGCGACGACAACCCGCTGTGGTGCGACCCCGAGTACGCCGCGAAGTCCCACTACGGCGGCATCGTGGCACTGCCCAGCTTCCTGTTCTCCACCAGCCGCATCGTCTCGGGCTATGTTGGCGGGCTGCCTGGCGTGCATGCCATGTGGTCGGGTTCGGACTGGACCTGGCACAAGCCCCTGCACCGCAACGACGAGATCCGCACCGAGGCCTACCTCAAGGACCTGGTGGAGCACCAGACGCGCTTTGCCGGCCGCGCCGTGCAGCAGATCTACCACGTCGACTTCTTCAACCAGCAGGGCGACAAGGTGGCCGAGGCGGACAGCTGGTGCTTTCGCACCGAGCGCGACCATGCACGCGAGCAGGGCACCAAGTACAAGGAGGTGCGCGCACGCGAGCCGCGCCGCTACACCGACGAGGAACTGGCCGAGGCCTTCAAGCTCTACCGCAACGAAGAGATCCGCGGTGCCACGCCCCGCTACTGGGAGGACGTGAAGGAAGGCGAAGACCTGCCCGTGCTGTTCAAGGGCCCGATGACCGTGACGGGCTTCATCGCCTATGCCCAGGGCTGGGGCGGCCTGTACATCCGCGCCAACAAGCTCGCCTGGAAGCTCATCGACTCGCACCCCGGCGTGGGCATCAAGAACCGCTTCGGCATCCCTGACGTGCCAGAGCGCGTGCACTGGGAAGAGGACTTCGCGCTGGAAGTGGGCGCACCGGGCGCCTACGACTACGGCCCGGAGCGCACCTCGTGGCTCACCCACCAGCTGACCAACTGGATGGGCGATACCGGCTTTCTGCAAAAGGCGAGCTGCAAGATCCGCCGCCACAACCCCGAAGGCGACCTGCTGTTCATCAAGGGCAAGGTCAAGCGCAAGTACATCGAGAATGGCCAGCACCTGGTCGAGATCGAGCAGGAAGCGCACAACCAGGACGGCGAGCTCTCGGTGGTCGGAAGCGGCGTGGTGGCGCTGCCATCGCGGGGATGACACCCGATGCGCACGACCAGTAGCGGCGCACTGCGGGGGCTGAAGGTCATCGACCTGACGCGTGTGCTCGCCGGGCCGCTGTGTACCCAGGTCCTCGCGGACCAGGGTGCGGACGTGGTGAAGATCGAGCCGCCCGCGGGGGATGAGACGCGCCGGCTCGGGCCGCCCTTTGACAGCTCGGGCAGTGCGGCCTACTTTTCCGCACTCAACCGGGGCAAGCGCGCGATGAGCCTGGACCTGTCGATGCCGCAGGCGCAGGAAGTGCTGCACCGGCTGCTCGGCGATGCCGACGTGCTGGTGGAGAACTTCCTGCCGGACACCATGGAGCGCTGGGGCCTGGGCTACGAACAGGCCCTGGCCGAGCGCTACCCGCGCCTGGTCTACTGCAACATCACGGGCTTCGGGGCGGACGGCCCGCTGGGCGGGCTGCCCGGCTACGACGCGGTGCTGCAGGCCCTGTGCGGGCTGATGAGCGTCAACGGCGACGAATCCTGCGGCGCCACGCGCATCGGGATTCCCGTGGTGGACCACCTGACCGGCTACGTGGCGCTCTCGGGCATCCTGATGGCGCTGCATGCACGGGGTGCGGATGGGCGCGGCCAGCGCGTGGAGGCGGCGCTGTACGACACCGCGCTGAGCCTGCTGCTGCCGCACGCCTCGAACTGGCTGGCATCGCAGAAGGACCCCGAGCTGCTGGGCAGCGCGCACCCCAACATTGCGCCCTACGACAAGTTCCGGGCCAGCGATGGGGAGCTGTTCATCGGGATCATGACCGACGTCCAGTTCCAGCGCTTTTGCAGCCACGTCGGCCTGCAAGGTCTGGTCGTGGACGAGCGTTTCACCTCCAACGCCCAGCGGCTCGTGCACCGGGACGCGCTCAAGCAAGCCATCGAGACGGCCATTGCGTCCATGGACTGCGAGCCGCTGTGCGAGTCGCTGATGCGCGCGGGCGTGCCCGCCGGTGCGGTGAACTCGATCCCGAGGGCACTGGCCCATGCGCACTGCGCGCACCGGCAGATGCTGGTGCAGCGGGACGGCTACACCGGCGTGCGCTCGCCGATGCGGCTGATGGGCACTCCGGGCGTGGCCGGGGCGAGCCCGCCCCGGTTCGCGCAGGACGCGGAGCAGATCCTGGAAGGCCTGGGCTTCGGCCCAGAGGAGCGAGACCACCTGCAGGGCAGCGGCGCGGCCCCCGCAACACGGCGATAGCGTTTCGATCAAGAATACACAAGGAGACAACAATGCGACTGATTGCTGCAGTGATGGCGGCCGCCTGTGCCATGGCGAGCCCGGCACCGGTGGGCGCCCAGACCTACCCCGCCAAGCCGATCAAGATCATCGTGGCCTACCCTGCCGGGCAGGGCACGGACATCGCCACCAGGTACCTGGCCGAGCAGATGTCCCGGGACCTGGGGCAGGCCATCGTGATCGACAACCGGCCGGGCGCCGGAGGCAACCTGGGCACGGAGATCGCGGCCCAGGCCGCGCCCGACGGCTACACCCTGACCATGGGAACCAATGCCACCCATGCGCTCAACCAGTACCTGTATGCGCGCGTGCCGTTCGATGCGGAGCGGGACTTCGAGCCCATTGTCCTGGTGGGCACCTTTCCCATGGTCGTGGCCGTCAACAGCCAGTCGCCCTTTCACACCCCGAAGGAGCTGGTGGACGCGGCCACCCGCAGCACGCGGTCCGCCGACATTGCCATGCCCAGCACCAGTGCGCGCCTGGTGGTGGAGCTGCTCAAGCAGCGCTCGGGGGCACCGGTGTTTGGCGTGCCCTACAAGGGCTCGGGCACTGCGATGACCGATGTGCTGGGCGGGCAGTTGCCGGTGATCGTGGACACCCCCACGGGCTTGAGGCCCCACCTCGCTGCGGGCAAGGTGCGCGCCATTGCCGTCACATCGGGCAAGCCCAGCAGCCTGGTGCCGGGCGTGAAGACCATGGACGAACAGGGCTACGCCGGCTTCGAGGTGATTGCCTGGAACGCCTTGTACGCGCCCAGGAACACCCCTGCAACCGTGATCGCCACGCTCAACGCCGCCATGAACAAGGTGCTGCAGCGCCCCGAAGCGCGGCACAAGCTGCTGGAGCTGGGCTTTGAGCCGGCGGGCGGCACTGCCACCCAGCTGCGTGAATTTGCGCTGTCCGAGCGCAGGAAGTGGCAGCCCGTGATCCAGGCGGCCGACATGAAGGTGGATTGAGCCAGACAGCCCGGCGCGGGCTCCATGCCAGAGGCCCGCAAAGCTAGTCGGGCGTGTCGCCTTCGGCGGGCAGCGGCACATACACAAGGCAGGTGCGCAGAACCTGCTCCTGCTCCGGGCCTTGAGCGCCGCGTGAGGTTCTCAGGGCCTGCACCTCCACCCTGGCGCGCTCGGCATCTGCGTCCAGCAGGCGGGCACGGAAGGTGACGAAATCCCCAAGCATGGGCATCGCCTCGACCTTGATGGCATCGAGCTGCACCAACGCCACATTGCGCCTGAAATGACCACCCGGCAGCACGGCACCTGCCTGGTCCAGTTGCGCCAGCACCCAGCCGATGGGGAGCTGCCCACCGATCCCCAGATCTGCAGGCATGGGAATGGTGCGAAGCACCGTCTGGAGACCTTCGCCGGGAATGGGGGAGCTATCGAACGCCATGCGCTAGCTCCGCGCCACCAGCAGGTTGCCGATGGCCTGGGCTTCGCGCAGCATCGTCGCGGCCAGCTCGGTGGTTTCGGTGGCATTGAGCTGGCTGGACATGCCGGCCGCCACCAGGGTGTGCGTGAGGCTTCCGCCAGGCGAGCAAATGGGCACGGCGACCACGGTGAGGCCACTCATGAAGTTGTCGCGGTCCAGGCTCCAGCCCTGCGCCCGGGCCAGTTCCACCTCCCGCTTCCAGGTGTCGAAGGCGGGCTTCTTGTCCCACTGCGTGGCATTGAACTTCTGGCGCAGCTGGGTCCAGTTCTCGCCGCTGTAGGCGGCGATCAGCCGGCCGGTGGCACTGGCCAGGTGGGAGAACTGGCTGCCCACGTCGGTGTGCAGGCGAAACGGCTGGTTCGAGCGCGACAGCGCGAGCACCACGACGGATTGCTTGGGTGTGATCTCCACGCCCATGGCCGTGACCCCCCGGGTGGACGCCAGCCGGTCGAGCGCGGGCTGCACGAGCTGCGCAAAGCCGCTGCTCTCCAGCACGCTGCGGGCCAGGCTGATCATGCCGCTGCCCAGCAAGTAGCGCTTGGTCGCCGGGTCGACGCTGACCAGCTCCTCGCTGACCAGCACGCGCAGGATGTGCAGGCAGGTGCTGGGCACCAGGCCCAACTCATCGGCAATGGCCTTGACGCCCAGGCCCTGTTTGGCGTTTCCGAGGAAGCGCAGGATGGCAATGGACCGGCTGACGGCCGGCACGGGCCGCACGCGCACGGCAGGCTTCTGGGGGGTCGGCGGCGCCGGCTCGGGCGACGGTGTGCGCTTTGGAGGCATGACAAGGGACGAGGGCCAAATTTGCATGATAGTGCAGGGCTGCTGGGGCAAGCCCCTGGAACCTCGCGCCGTCCCCGGTGCAGGGAGGCCGGCCCTCATGCGAGTCGCTCCGCAGGCAGCATTTTCATGATCGCCTGCGCCCGCAGGACCATCTGGCCATCGACCGCCACACTGCCCTGCATGAAGAGCATCTGGTGGGTGCGGTGCGTGATCTGCGCCCGCGCCTGTGCAAACTGCCCCTGCCGCACGGCGGTCAGAAACTGCGAATCCAGCTGCAGCGTCACGCACGGCACCCGGCCGCTGGCCTCCCACGCCACGGTGCTGATCGCATGGTCCACCAGGGTGAGCAGCGCACCGCCATGCACCACCCCGGCAGGATTGAGGTGCGCCGGTGCCATCTGGAAGCCATAGGCCCATCCGTCCCCTTCTCGCCGGGTCCACAGCGGCCCTGCCGTGCCGGCGAAACCCGCCAGGGATCGCACCTTCCAACCACCCTCCTCCGGGGACGGGGGCGCTCCACCCGGTACTGCCTGCGCATCGGTCATGGCGATCACTCCATTTTTTGTACAAAACACCGTTCAATTGTCTCCAGACAATTTTATGGCAAAGGTACAAACAATGGAAGGCATTGCGCCATGCGCGATGCGACCCGCACCACGGACGGCGCCAGGCGAAAGGTTTTTGACGGAACAAGACGAAGTGCCGGGGATGGCAGGCGCTGCGCGCGGGGTCCCGGGCCAGCAATGCAGCGCGGTACTGGGGAACAGCCCGATGGAGGCCCCGGAAGCCCAGAAAAGGCCAGACACACCAACGGCGCACGGCGTTGCGCCGCGCCCTCAGACCGAGTTCACGTGCTCAGTGCGTGTGCAGCGCGGGCGCTGACAGCGATGCCCGCCCGCGGTATTCGCTCGGGCTGTAGCCCGTGTGGGCCTTGAACACGCGGCTGAAGTGGCCGCTGTTGCGAAAGCCCCAGGAGATGGCGATGTCCGTCACCGAGCGGTGGGCGTGCGCCGGGTGGCGCAGCTCGCGCAGGCAGGCTTCGAGCCGGCGCTGCTGGATGGTGGCAGCCAGCGTGTCGCCATCGTCGGCCATGGCGTTGTACAGGTGGCGCCGGCTGCAGTTGAGCGCCTGCGCGATGCGGTCAATGGTGAGTTCGGGGTCCGCCAGGTGGCGGTCGATGTACTGGCCGATGCGGTCGCGCAGGGCCTCGCGCTGCGACACGGCAGTGTGCTGGCCGTTGCGCTCGAGCAGCGACAGCTGAACCAGGTGCGTGATCACGTCGGCCACGCCGTCGGCTGCCGCATCGGACATGCGGGGTAGCTCGGTGAAGGCGGCGCGCATGGTGTCCCAGGCCAGGCGCGAAACACCACTGGTGCCCGAAAAGCGCTGCACCATGAGGTCGTCGAGCTTGAGCTTGCGCTCGGGCATCTGCTCCTTGGGGATCATCAGCACCATCTGGCGCACGGCCTCGGGGTTGCTTACGGCATAGGCGCGCGTGGTGTCGTACACGCTCCACTCGCCGGGCGACAGCCACACCTGGCGGCCGTTCTGCTCGAAGCAGGCGCGCCCTTCGAGCTGCGCCACCACCTTGATGTAGGCCCGGTCGCTGCCGCGGATCAGGCTGGGGGTGCGCACCACGCGGTGGCGGCTCACGTCGAGCTGGCACAGGTTGACATAGCCGGCCTGGCCCGAGGTGATGTGGCCGGCAAAGGCCTCGTCGCCAAAGGCATCCGACTCCAGCCCGCCAATGAGCCGCCACACCGCGTCGCCCCACAGGTGCAGGCGGTCGCGCGGTGCCACGGTATCGGTGGATACCTCGGTCAGGGGGTGGGCCATGGTGTCTCCAGTGCAGCGGCTGGCGCCGCCGGTATGCCCGGATTATCCGGCGCAGGCCTATTCCCCGGCGCAGCACGGAAATCCGGGTAAACCCGCTGCGCCGTGCACGCTGGGACCAGTGTTTTGTGCACGCTCAGCGCAGCGCCCCAAAGCCCTCCTGCCTACGATCGGTCAACGGCCCGCACCATGCGCGCCGCCCATTCCAGGAGACACGAAAATGGTTCAACAATCCAAACGCCAATGGATCAAGGGCGTGGCCGCCACCGTGGGTGCCATGTCGGTCGCCCCGCACCTGCTGGCCCAGTCCGGCCCCGTGCGCGTGGGCTACGCCATCGCCCGCACGGGCCCCTGGGCGGCAGGCGCCCAGGTCAGCCAGGAGCCCAACTACCTGCTCTGGGCCGAGCAGGTGAACGCGGCGGGCGGCCTGGCCATCAAGGGCGCGAAGCGCCCCATCGAGCTCATCGGCTACGACGACCGCAGCGAGACCGAGACCTGCGTACGCACCTTCGAAAAGCTCATGGGCAGCGACAAGGTGGACCTGATCCTGCCGCCCTGGGGCTCGGGCGCCAACTTCGCCATCGCACCGCTGGCCAACCGCTTTGGCTACCCGCTGCTGGCGCCCACGGCGCTGTCGCGCAAGCTGATCGACATGAACCTGCCGTACTTCTTCTCGCTCTTGCAACAGCCCGACAAGATGATGGGCGCGCTGGTGGACATGCTGGTGGCCAACGGCGTGAAATCGATCGCCATCGTCTACATGGACGATCTGTTCGGCCTGGAAAACTTCGCGGCGCTGAACAGCGCGCTCAAGAAGACCAGCATCCAGGTGGTGGAGAGGAAGAGCTACCCCCTGGGCGTGAAGGACCTGGCGCCCGTGCTGCGCGGCATCAAGGATTTGAACCCCGACGCCTTCATCGGCATCACCTACCCGCCCGACACCATCCTGGCCAGCCGCCAGGCGCGCGAGGTGGGGCTGAACCCCAAGTTCTTCTACGCCTCCGTCGGTACAGCATTCCAGCTGTACAAGAACGTGATGCAGGCCAACACCGAGGGGGTGATCGGCATGGGCTCGTGGAGCGTGAAGACCAGCCCCGAGGCCAAGGCCTACTTCGACGCCCATGTGAAGAAGTTCAGCAAGGAGCCCGACCGCTGGGCCAGTGGCCATGCCTGGGCGGGCCTGCAGATCCTGCAGCAGGCCGTGGAGAAGGTGGGCCTGGACCGCAAGGCGCTGCGCGAACACATCGCCAAGAACGAGTTCAAGACCATCCTGGGCGGCATCCGCTTTGCGGGCAGCGAGAACGCATCCATCCCCGGCACCGTGAGCCAGTGGCAGGGCAGCGACTTCGAGGTGGTGTGGCCCAAGGACCGCGCCACGGCGCAGCTCAACACGGCTAAACCCGTTTGGAAATAACAAAGTGTCTTTGACTTCCTGGGCCGAACTGGTCGCCAGTGGCCTGATTACCGGCGGCATCTATGCGCTGGTGGCCATGGGCCTGAACCTGCAATACGGGCTGATGCGCATCATGAACATCTCGCATGGCGAGTTCCTGATGCTCGGCGCCTTTCTGACCTGGTGGGCGCACACCGCCTGGGGCTGGTCGCCGCTGGCGCTGATGCCGCTGGCCTTCATCGCGCTGTTCGTGCTGGGCGTGGCGGTGCATGCACTGTGCTTCAAGCGCCTGGCGGCGCGCGCGCCGAACGTGGACGTGTTCGAGGCACGCAGCCTGATGGTGGGCTTCGGCCTGATGTTCCTGGTGCAGAACACGGCCCTGCTGATCTGGGGCGGCGATCTGCGCGGCTACGAGTACTTGGCCGACCCGGTGCAGATCGCAGGCATGCGCTTCACCGAGAACAAGCTGGTGCTGTTCGGCGTGGCGCTGGCGCTGTCGGCCGCGCTGATCGCGCTGCTCAAGCTCACGCTGCTGGGCAAGGCCGTGCGGGCGCTGATGCAGTCGCCCACCGGGGCACAGCTGGTGGGCATCAACACCCGGCGACTGCACCCGATGATGTTCGGCATTGGCCTGGGCCTCTCGGGCGTGGCGGGGGCCCTGCTGTCGATGACCTACGAGATCTCCCCCTCGATGGGCGAGCCCTACACCGTGACGGCGCTGATCGTGATCACGCTGGGCGGCTTCGGCAGCCTGGCGGGTAGCCTGGCCGGCGGCCTGCTGCTCGGTGTGGTCGAAGCCCTGGGCATGCACTTCAGCAGCCCGTCTCTCAAGATGCTGCTGAGCTATGCGGTGTTCATCGGTGTCCTCATCTGGCGCCCCAACGGGCTCTTTAGCAAAAAATGACGTTCCATTCCAACAAGCCCTGGCTCGCGCTCGCCGCGGGCACGGCCGTGGTCGGCACCCTGCCCTGGCTGGTGTCCGAGTTCATGGCCTCGGTGCTGCTCAGTTGCCTGATGTACATCGCGCTGGCGACCAGCTGGTCGCTGTTCTGCGGTGCCACGCGCTACCTGTCGCTGGCCACGTCGGCCTTCTTCGGCATCGGGGCGTATGCCAGCGCCACGCTGCTCAACGTGCTGCCCTGGCCGCTGGTGATACTGGCCGGTGCGCTCATCGCGGCGGTGGTGGCCATCGTGATGGGCGCGGCCGTGCTGCACCTGCGCGGCACCTATTTCGCGGTGCTCACCTTCGGCATGACGGAGCTGATCCGCCACGCCGTGACCTTTGTCGAAAAGCAGGTCTCGGGCACGGTGGGCCGCGTGCTCACCGTGGTGCCCAGCAACGAGACGGTGTACCTCACGGTGCTGCTGATCGCGGCGGCGGCCATTGCCACGTCGATTGCGGTGAAGCGCAGCCGCTTTGGCCTGGCGCTTGCAGGCATCGGCGCCGACGAGCAGCGCGCCCAGACCCTGGGCGTGGATACGCGCCTGGCCAAGATCGCGGGCTTCGGCATCACGGCAGCATTTGCGGGCGCCGTGGGCGCGGCCATGGCCGTGCGCTGGACCTACATCGAGCCGGCGGCCGTGTTCAGCCCCTTCATCGGCTTCCAGACGGTGCTGATCGCGCTGATCGGCGGCGCGGCCAGCATTGGCGGCCCGGTGCTGGCGGCCATCGTCTTCAGCCTGCTGGCCGAGACGCTGCGCCTGCAGCTGCCCTATGGCTACATGATGGTGCTGGGCCTGCTGCTCATCCTGTGCGTGATGTACCTGCCCAACGGACTGGCCACGCTGTGGCAGCGCAAGCGGGCGGCCACGCCTGCAACGGAGGCCGGCCATGTCTGAGGCACTGTTGACCATCGACGCCGTCACCGTGCGCTTTGGCGGGCTGACCGCCGTGGACGGCGTGAGCGCCACGCTGCATGCCGGCGAGCTCATCGGCATCATCGGGCCCAACGGTGCGGGCAAGACCACCTTCTTCAACGCCATCTCGGGGGTGCAGCCCCCCACCTCGGGCACATTGCACTGCGGGGCCGACAACCTGACCGGCAAGGGGCCGCACCACTATGCGGCCCATGGCATCGCGCGCACCTTCCAGACGCCGCGCGTATTCCCGGACATGACGGTGCGCGACAACGTGCGCTTCGGCATGCAGTTCGCGGGCCGCCACCGCCAGGGCCCTGTGGGCCTGCGCAATGAGGACGAGATCCTGGCCATGCTGGGCCTGTCGGCCCTGGCCGAGCGCCCTGCCGCCGACGTGACCCCTTCGCAGCAGCGCCTGCTGGAGATCGGCATGGCCCTGGGCACGCGCCCGCGCCTCTTGCTGCTCGACGAGGTGGCCGCCGGCCTGACCGAGGCCGAGGTCGACGCCATGGCCCAGCGCATCCGCCGCCTGCGCGATGACTGGGGGCTGACGGTGGTGTGGATCGAGCATGCGGTGACCACCCTGCTCAAGTACGTGGAGCGCGTGCTGGTGCTGCACCAGGGTCGCAAGATCGCCGACGGCACGCCCGCCGAGGTGGTGCGCAACCCGGAGGTGATCGAGGCCTATCTGGGCGATGAGATGGGCACACCGGCAACGCCCGAAGGAGCCACGGCATGAGCGGCGCACACCTCACGGTACAGGGCCTGACCACGGGATACAACGGCTTTCAGGTGCTGCAGGACCTGTCGCTGGAGGCCCAGCCCGGCATCACGGTCATCGTCGGCCCCAACGGCGCGGGCAAGACCACGCTGCTCAAGGCGCTGGCCGGCCTGCTGCCGCGCCAGGGCACGGTGCAGCTCGACGGCCAGCCGGTGCCCGCGATGAATGCCACGGCCTGCGTGCAGCGCGGCCTGGCCCTGGTGGCCGAGGGCCGCCAGCTGTTTCCGCAGATGACGGTGACCGAGAACCTGGAGCTCGGCGGCTGGCTGGTGCCTTCGCGCATGCGCGCCGTGCGCCTGGCCCAGGCCTTCGAGGACTTTCCGCGCCTCAAGGAGCGTGCGCAGCAACTGGCGGGCACCATGAGCGGCGGCGAGCAGCAAATGGTGGCCGTGGCCCGCGCCATGATGAGCGGGCCGCGCCTGTTGATGCTGGACGAGCCCTCGTTGGGCTTGGCGCCGCGCATGGTGGACGAGCTGCTGGCCATCGTGCAGCGCATCGCGGCGCAGGGCGTCACGGTGCTCATGGTGGAGCAGAACGTGCGCAAGGCGCTGCAGGTGGCGCAGCGCGGCTATGTGCTGGAGCGCGGGCGCATCGTGGCGTCCGGCGACGCATCCACTTTGTTGCAATCGGACGCGGTTCGCCAAGCGTATCTCGGGGTAGCCTGATCTCTTTTTCCTTGTTTTTTCTTTCCTTGTTGTCCAGGAGACTTGTTCCATGACTGCCATTTCCATGCTGATCAACGGCGAGCGCGTGCAGGCCGCCGGCGGCGCCACCTTCGAGCGCCGCAACCCGCTCGACGGGTCCGTGGCCACCACGGCACCTGCCGCCACCGTGGCCGACGCCAAGGCCGCCGCCGATGCCGCGGCCAAGGCCTTCCCCGCCTGGTCGGCCCTGGGCCCCAATGCGCGCCGTGCCCTGCTGCTCAAGGCCGCGCATGCGCTCGAAGCCAAGGGCGAGGCATTCGCCGCCGCCATGGCCGCCGAGACCGGCGCCTCGGGCCTGTGGGCCGGCTTCAACGTACACCTGGCTGCGGGCCTGCTGCAGGAGGCCGCGGCCCTGACCACGCAGATCGCGGGCGAGGTGATCCCGTCGGACGTGCCCGGCAGCCTGGCCATGGGCGTGCGGCAGGCCGCAGGCGTGGTGCTGGGCATCGCGCCGTGGAATGCCCCCATCATCCTCGGTGTGCGCGCCATCGCCACACCGCTGGCCTGCGGCAACACCGTAATCCTCAAGGGCTCGGAACTGAGCCCCGCCACGCACGGCCTGATCATCGAAGCGCTGCAAGAGGCCGGCCTGCCCCCGGGCGTGGTGAACTTCGTGACCAATGCGCCGGCCGACGCCGGTGCGGTGGTCGAGGCCATCGTGGCCCACCCGGCCGTGCGCCGCGTGAACTTCACGGGCTCGACCAAGGTCGGGCGCATCGTCGCGCAGACCTGCGCCAAGTACCTCAAGCCCACGGTGCTGGAGCTCGGCGGCAAGGCCCCTCTGGTGGTGCTGGACGACGCGGACGTGGACGCTGCGGTGGACGCCGCCGTGTTCGGCTCTTTCGCCAACTCGGGCCAGATCTGCATGTCCACCGAGCGCATCGTCGTGGACGCCTCCATCGCCAACGACTTCGTGGCCCGCTTCGCGGCGCGCGCGCAGGCCCTGCCGCTGGGCGACCCGCGCAAGGGCCCGGTGGTGCTCGGCTCGGTGGTGGACATGGCCACCGTGCAGCGCTGCAACGCGCTGATCGACGACGCCCTGGCCAAGGGCGCCAAGCTGGTCTGCGGCGGCAAGAGCGAGAACACGCTGATGGCCGCCACCATCATTGACCACGTGACGCCCGAGATGGACATCTACCGCGAGGAGTCCTTCGGCCCGCTCAAGCCCATCGTGCGCGTGAACGGCGTGGAGGAAGCGATTGCCTGCGCCAACGACAACGAGTTCGGCCTGTCCGCCGCCGTCTTCGGCCGCGACATCGCCCGCGCCTGGAACGTGGCTGCGCGCATCGAATCGGGGATCTGCCATGTCAACGGGCCTACGGTGCATGACGAGGGGCAGATGCCGTTTGGCGGGGTGAAGAATTCTGGGTGGGGGCGGTTTGGGGGGATGGCGGGGGTGCGGGAGTTTACGGAGCTGCGCTGGATTACGGTGCAGACTACGGCGCGGCACTATCCGTTCTGAGCCTTCTTTGCATGGTTGCTGCGGTGACTGTGTGGAGGGCGGAGGCCGGGTCTCGGCCCGCTCCCGTGCTGGGGCTCGTTGCCTGTGGTTGCTGCGTGCCTGAGTGAAGGCGGAGGCCGGGGTGTGCGCCCGGCGGCGCAGTGCTTCTGTTAGACCTCATGCCTATGTTGCGGGCGGGAGCCGGGTCTCGGCCCGGCGGCCGAGGTACCTTTCTTTGCGTCGCCAAAGAAACGTACCCCAAAGAAAGGCGACCCCGCTGCCCGTGTCCCCCTCGTACTGCGTACGAGGGGGCAGCCTGCGATGCTCGGTCCTGGGGTGACGCCGAAGAACTCCCTGCGCTGCCTCTGCGAGGCAGCTCCGGTCAGACAGCTTCGGCGAGCCAGATGACGAGGCGCGTGTCCTTCGGCACGCGCTCACCCCAGGCCCTGCGCTTCTCGGCACGGTCAGAAGGGGGTGGGAGCGGGCTCCATACGGGCCATTGCTTCGCTCGGCCCCAACTGCCTCGCTGCGCTTGGCCTGGACAGGGCGGCTGCGCCCGCACCGTCGGCAGCGCACAGCGCGAACCGACCCCAGGCGCAGCTGCGAAGCAGCAGCCGTGTTTGTCCCCGCTCCCCACCCCTGCTGGCTGCGCCGAGAAGCGCAGGGGCTGGGGTGGGCGTGTGTGCCGAAGGACACACACGCTTCGTGGTCTGGCTTGCCGATGCTGTTTGAGCGGAGTTCGAAGAACGCAGCGAGTTCATCGGCACCACCCCAGGCCCGAGCATCGCAGGTTGCCCCCATCGCCCGACAGGGCGATGGGGGTCGCAGACTGGGGGCCGCCTTCTCTTTGGTGACTTTCTCTTGGCGGCCAAGAGAAAGTTACTGCGCCGCCGGGCGCACATCCCGGCCTCCCGCACTCAGCCAAGGCAAGCAGCAACCACAGACAACAAACAGACAACAAACAGACAACAAACCGGCAACAGGCTATCCCCCACCGCCAGCAAGCACCCCTACCAAGCTGACACCCATGAAATCGCTGCTCCCGGCGGGAAAGGCAACCAAGGCATCGGGATTGCTGGAGTAGGCGTATGAATCCGCCAATTCCCTGTTCCACGCCACGGCTGCAGCCTGGAACACAGCCTGATCCCCCGAGCCGTGATACTCCAGCCCCGACAGGATCTGCCCCAGTTGCAGCGCCACCACGCCCACATTGGCCTTGCCCACGAGCACCAGGTAGTCCCGCACGGCCGCCTGCAGACCCGCGTTGGGCAGAACCCCCAGGTTGCCCAGGAGATGGGTGGACAGCTGGTCCTCCGACAGGCCAACGAAGCTGGCACCAAACGCCAGGGCAAATGCACCAGCGCCCATCGACGCGGCCATCGCCACCTGGTTGTTGAAAGTCGTGTACGAAGGCGATTGGTCGTTGAACGCCCGGTTCAGGACCGTGGTGACGACCTGGGGATCATCGAAAAGGGTATGGGTCATGGAAGAGGCTCAGGGCATCACAAGGAAAGATCGCGCAAGACGCAGGGCCAGGCCAGCACGCTCCTCAGGCCACGGCCCACGAAGCATCGTCCAGCGCCACCATACCGCTGAGCTTGATGAGGCTGTCATTGGCGCCCAGGGCGGCGGTGCTGTCGTTCACGAGGATGTAGGTGTCGGCACCGTAGCGGAAGGCGACGGCCTTGTGGGCCCCGGCCGTGGTGGCGGCCAGGGTCGTTGCGTCCAGCAACGAGGACGCTGCCGCGATGCTGGCCAGCTGCGCATCGCCAGGCGCGGCCTTGGCCGTT
This sequence comes from Acidovorax sp. AC410, assembly GCF_979253235.1. Lineage (NCBI taxonomy): Bacteria > Pseudomonadati > Pseudomonadota > Betaproteobacteria > Burkholderiales > Comamonadaceae > Acidovorax > Acidovorax sp. AC410. The sequence goes on along the minus strand of NZ_CEEDCG010000001.1, from coordinate 3,794,478 downwards.
GAGGCAGCGCCAGTCAGCCGAATCACATCGGTGCCACTCGCAAAGTCCCTCACCTCGATGGCCGACGCGGCCAGCGTGGCCGCAGTGCCGAGGTTGATGTCCCTGGCCCCAGCGCCTGCCAGGCCGGCGATGGTCACCAGGTCGTGCCCGGCACCCAGCGCGATCTTGTGGTGCGCCTGTGCATTGGCGGCAATGGCCACGCCTCCAGTGCCCACGAGCTTCAGGTCCAGTGCCGAGTTGAATGCCGACGCATCGATCATGGACACACGGGCACCGTCCACGGTAGTCGTCAACGCCTGGTCACCCAGGATGACGATTTTTTCCGCATCGGCAGCGCTTATCCTGGCTGCGTTGACCGTGGTAGCGGCTGCGGCGCCGCCTATGCTTCTCACAGTGAGGTGTTCGATATTCGCCAGAATGACTTCGTCATTGCCGGTGGCATCGGCCAGCACGATGGTGGCTGCATCCATGGGGCCGGCGGCGCCGATGAAGTTCAAGGTCAAGGCGTCACCTGCGGTGGAGTTCTGGATCCCGACCAGGGTGGCCAGGCTCAAACCAGAAAACGTGGCGGGGCCATCTGCGGCCTGGGCCCATAGCTCCTGCACTCCGATTGCATGAGCGGCACTGAATGCTGCACCGGCTCCAGCCGTGATGAAGATTTTTTCGATGCTGCGCAGCATTGGTACCACGGTGCTCCCCGTAGCCAGCGTGGCTTTCAAGGTGTCGACACCCCCAGCACCATCGATCTGGTCGGTTGTCGAGAGGACGCCAGCGGTATTTGCCACGATGGTGTCGTTGTTGACCGTGGTCCTGAACCTGCCTTCCGAGCCCGTGGGCGATACCAAATCGTCGCCGGATGTCAGCGAAATGGTAACGCCTGTGACGACAGGCAGGTCAATCCACCCTCCAGGTCCGCTGTTGGCAGGGTTGTTGGAGTAATTGTAGGAATCCACCAGTTCCTTGTTCCAGGCCACAGCGGCGGCCCTGAACGCCGCCTGATCGCCCGTGGCGTGCTCCAGCCCCGAGAGTATCTGGCCCAGTTGCAGGGCCACGATGCCCACGCTGCCCTTGCCCACGGACACCAGATAGTCCCGCAGCGCGCCCTGCAGGCCTGCATTGGGTAGCACGCCAAGGTTGACAAGCAGCTTCGTGGACAACTGGTCCTCCGTCAAAGCACCATAAGAGGCGCCATATGACAAAGCAAAGGCGTTGATGCCTGTCGACGCAACCATTGCGGCCTGGTTGTTGTACACCGCGTAAGTAGGCGGCTGGTCATTGAATACCTGGCTCAGTATGGTCGTGACGACGTGAGGATCATCGAGAAAATTCTGAGCCATCAAAAACTCCTGGGTAGGCAAACATGCGAAAGGGACAAGGCGAAGTCCCGCGGGTCAGATGGAGGCAACCACATGGCGACATGGCAAGGCCATAGTGGCGTTGAAGGTCCGTCAGGCCGAATTCCACGAAGCATCGGCCAGCGCGGTCACACCGCTGAGCTTGATGAGGCTGTCGTTGGGGCCCAGGGCGGCGGCAGCATCGTTGACCAGGATGTAGGTGTCGGCACCGTAGCGGAAGGCGACGGCCTTGTGGGCCCCGGCCGTGGTGGCGGCCAGGGCCGCTGCATCCAGCAAGGATGCCGATGCCGAGATGCTGGCCAGTTGCGCTTCACCGAGGGCCGCCTTGACCGTGGTGCTGGCAGCGGTCAGACGGACCGTGTCGACACCGCTCTCGAAGTCGGTCACCCTGATCGCCGACCAACCCAGCGCCTCGGAGGTGCTGGTGTCCAGATCCCGGGCTGCGGCGCCCGCCAGCCCGCCGATTTGGAGCGTGTCGGCACCGCCGCCCAGGGTGACGATGTGCGCATTGGAGGCCCCGATGGTGACCGTGTCGCCACCATCGCCCGAGGCGATGATCAGCCGCGCGCCAGACGCATCGTTGATGGTCAAGGTGTCGCCGGCCCTGCCACCCATGATCCCCACGGCACCCGTGCCGGTGGTGGCAAAGCCCAGGTTCAGAGCGCCCGAGAGGCCCGATGCGTCGATCGTTCCTATGCGCGCGCCTGTCACCGTGGTGGTCAGGCCCTGTTCGCCGCCGATCACGATCTCCTGTGCGGCATTGGCAGTGATCCTGGCCTGGTTCGTTGTAGTGGATGCCACGGTGCCCGCCTTGCTGATGATGGTCAGGCTCTCGACGGCATTCGCGATGATGGCATCGTCTCCTGTGGCATCGGCCAGCACGATCTTGCCGGAGTCGAAGGCACCGGATGCACCCGCGAAGTCGATGGTCAGTGCGCCGCCGGCAAGGGAGTTCTGGATGCCCACCGTGGTCGCCAGGTGCACGCCGGTGAAGGCCGCAGAGCCTGCAGCAGCCTCTCGCCATAGCTGCTCGATGCCGGTGGAGCGGTCAACGCTGAAGCGGGACCCGTCACCCGCCGTGATGAATACGTGTTCAATGCTCTGCAGCGAGGGGGCAACCGACTCTCCAACCCCCAGCACGGCCTTCAGCGCATCGCCACCAAATCCCTCGCCTGCGCCATTGACCACATCTGACGACCCCAGCATGCCGGGCGTGGGAGCAAGGAATATGTCGTCATAGACGGTCCCTGTCACAGTGTCGTCTCCATTTGTCAGGGACAAGGTGACACCCGTACCTACCGACCATCCCGGTCCTCCCGAAGCGGGGGACTGATTGGCGGGGTTGCTGGAGTAGGCATGCGAAGTGGCCACCTCCAGGTTCCACCTTGCCGCAGCCGCCCCGTAGATGGCCAGGTCGCCCGTTGCGTTCTCCAGCCCCGACAGGATCTGCCCAATTTGCAGCGCAACGATGCCCACATTGGCCTTGCCCACGGAGACCAGGTAATCCTTCACCGCCGTTTGCAGGCCTGCATTGGACAGCAGGCCCAGATTGCCCAGCAGTTTGGTGGACAGTGAGTCTTCAGACAAACCCACATAGCCAGCGCCAAATTGCAGTGAAAAACTGGTGACGCCGGACGAACCGGCAGCGGCAGCCGCCACCATGTTGGTGTAGACATTGTAGGAAGGCGATACGTCATTGAACGCACGGTTCAGCATGATGATATCTGCGGGGACGCCGGAAATATGTGCGGGCATATCGATCTCTTTGGTTCAGACAATGGGTGGGTGGCAGAACGGGGGATGCTTCATGCGCCGATCAGGCCACCGTCCACGACGCATCGCCCAGCGCGGTCACGCCGGCGAGCTTGACCAGGCTGTCGTTGGCACCCAATGCAGCGGTGCTGTCGTTCACGAGGATGTAGGTGTCGGCACCGTAGCGGAAGGCGACGGCCTTGTGGGCCCCGGCTGCGGTGGCGGCCAGGGCCGCTGCATCCAGCAAGGATGCCGATGCCGAGATGCTGGCCAGTTGCGCTTCACCGAGGGCCGCCTTGACCGTGGTGCTGGCAGCGGTCAGACGGACCGTGTCGACACCGTTCTCGAAGTCGGTCACCCAGATGGCCGACCAGCCGAGCGCCTGTGAGGTGCTGGTGTTCAGGTCCCGGGCTGCGGCGCCCGCCAGGCCGCCGATGTGGAGCGTGTCGGCACCGCTGCCCAGGGTGAAAATGTGAGCGTTGTATGCGCCGATGGTGACCGTGTCGGCCCCATCGCCAGCGACGAGGACCAACCTTGCGCCGGAGGCATCGTCGATGCGAATCTGGTCACCCGACCGGCCCCCGAAAAACCCCACAAAGCCGGTGCCGGAGGTGGAGAAGGTCAGCTCCAGTGAGCCCGCGAGCCCGGAAGCGTCGATCGTGGCGATGTGGGTGCCGGTCACGGTGGTCTTCAGCCTCTGACTTCCGGTGATCACGATCTCCTCGGCCGAGTCTGCGGTGATGTTGGCCTGGTTCACGGTGGTGGATGCCACGGTACCTGCCTCGCTCGTGACATAGAGATATTCGACGCCGGTCACGATGACCTCATCGGCCCCGGTGGCATCGGCCAGCAGGATGTTGGCGGAGTCGAACGCGCCACCCACCTCGGCGAAACCCACGCTCAGCGGTCCGCCTGCAAGGGAGTCCTTGATGCCCACCGTCGTCGCGAGGTTCACACCATCGAATGCCAAGGAGCCAGCGGCGGCTTCTCTCCACAGTTGGACAATTCCTGTGGAACGCTCAGCGTTGAAGTAGGCCGCATCGGCAGCCGTGATGAAAACCTTGTCAATGTGCTGCAGCACAGGGGCGATCCTTTCGCCCGCCGCCAGCGTGGCCGTCAACACATCCCCCTGCCTGGGCCCGCCCCCACCAATCACATCGCCAGATCCCAACTGCCCGGGGCGGGCAGCCAGAAAGAGATCGCCACGCCCGGTGCCTGGCAGAACGTCGTCTCCGTCCGTCAATGAGAACGTTTTACCGGCATTCACCGGAATGGAAGGCGCCGGGCCGGATGGGACGGTATTCGATGGGATGCTGGATTTGTCGTGCGACCTGGCCACCTCCCTGTTCCATCGCGCCGCTGCTGCTCCGTAGAGGGCCTGATCGCCCGTGGCGTTTTCCAGGCCCGAGAGGATCTGTCCCAGTTGCAATGCGACGATGCCCACATTGCCCTTGCCTACGGAGACCAGGTAATCCGCCACTGCCGCTTGCAGGCCGGAATTGGGCAGCAGGCCGAGATTTCTCAGGAGCTGGGTGGACAGCTGGGCTTCGGCAAGACCTGTGTAGTTCGCGCCGTACAGCGTCGCGAAATGGAGGATTCCAGACGAGCCGGCAGCCTCGACCATGTTGTAGTAGGCGGCTTGGGAAGGCGATGTGTCATTGAAGGCACGGTTCAGCATGGTCACGCCGGCCTGGACGTCGGTAATTTGTGTTGGCATATCGAACTCGTATTCAGTCAATGAGGGGGGGGCAAGGCTGGGCATGCCTCGGCAGGCCGGCGGCCTGGCCAGAAGGATGAGGCCTCGGGGCACTCCGCAGGGCTGCGCATCAGGCCGCCGCCCACGACGCATCGGCCAGCGCGGTCACGCCAGTCAGCTTCACCAGGCTGTCGTTCTCCCCCAGTGCCGCAGCGCCATCGTTCACCAGGATGTAGGTGTCGGCACCGTAGCGGAAAGCAATCGCCTTGTTGGCGCCGCCCGTAGTGGCCGCCAAGGTCGCGGCGGCCAGCAGCGAGGAGGAGGCCGCGATGCTGGCCAGCTCGCCGCTGCCCGGCGCGGCCTTGGTCGCAGGGTTGGAGCTGGCCAGTTGGAGCATGTCCGTGCCGCTCACGAAGCCGGTCACCTGGATGGCCGACGCGTCCAGCGTGGCCGCGGTGCTTATGTCCATGTTCTTGGCCACCATGCCCGCCAGGCTGGCAATGGACACCGTATCGGCACCAGCCCCCAGGGCGACCTTGTGTGCGGCCTGGGCGTTCAGGGCGATGGAAACACCCTGGGTGCCGGCAAGCGTCAGGTCCAGCGCCGCCATGAACATTGGCGATGCATCGATCACGGACAGCTTGGCCCCCGTCACGGTGGTGGTCAGGGCCTGGCCGCCGAAGATGGTGATCTTTTCCGCCTGATCGGCGGTGATGCGGACCTGGTTGGTGGTGGTCGCTGCCACACTGCCTGGCATGCTCTGCACCTTCAGGGTTTCGACCCCTGCAACGATGATTTCGTCGCCCCCTGTGGCATCCGCGAACACGACATTGGCCGTGTCGGCAGTGCCCGCCGCACCCGCAAACTTCACGGTCAGGGCACCGCCTGCGCCGGAGTTCTGGATGCCGACGGCAGTTGCCAGGTTCACGCTGGAGAACGTGGCGGCGCCTGCGGCGGCGTCAACCCACAGTTCCGCCAGGCCGGTCGCGCCCGCAGCGCTGAATTCGGCCCCGGCGCCCGCGGTGATGATGACCGTTTCAATGTTGGTGAGTGTGGGCGATACCACCGCTGCAGCTGCCAGCGTCGCCTTCAGGGTGTCGACGCCACGGCCGCCATCGACCACGTCGGCGCTGGCCAAGAAGCCCGGCGTGTTGGCCAGGATGGTGTCGTCACGGCTGGTGGTCTGTGAAGAGGAAACGACGTCATCACCAACAGTCAGCGACAAGGTCGTACCGGGCATATCGATGGGACCGACATGCGAGGGGAAGGTGTTGGCAGGGTTGGCCGAGTAGTTGTACGACCCCGTCAATTCGCTGTTCCATGCCGCCGCAGCGGCCTTGTAGATGGCCCAGTCGCCTGTGGCGTATTCCAGGCCCGACAGGATCTGTCCCAGTTGCAGGGCAACGATGCCCACATTGGCCTTGCCCACAGCCACCAGATAGTCTTTCAGGGCGGTCTGCAGGCTGGCATTGGGCAGCGCCCCCATGTTCCCCAGCAGCTTGCTTGCCAAGGCATCTTCGCTCAGGTCCTGGAAACCTGCGCCGTACTGGAATGCAAAAGCCATGTTGCTCTGGGCCGTCGTGCCTGCAGCAGCCACCTGGCTTTTGAATACCGTATTCGATGGGGCCTGGTTGTTGAACGCACGGTTCAACACGACAACGGGGTCGTATACAGGAAAGATGGTGGCAGGCATTGCGAACTCCACTCCAATGCAACAGAGATGCGCGAAGCGTAGGTGCAAGCCAGGCAGGACCGTGTGTCAGTCGTCACAAAAAAACATTTTGCAACCTGTCGCGCAGCCGTGTGCCGGCCTTGGATGGTCCGGCAGCGCTGGCTGCCGGCACGCGCTCAGGCGGCGGCCGCCGTGATCGAATCCAGCGGCCAGCGAGGCTTCACGTCAAACGCGTACTCGGCCGAGGCCTGCTGCTGCCCCGATTCGAGGCGCATCGCGGCGGCCATGGCGATCATGGCGCCGTTGTCGGTGCACAGGTGCAGCTCGGGGTAGTGCACGCGCACCTTGTTTTTGGCGCAGGCTTCGTTGAGCTGCTTGCGCAGGTGGCGATTGGCGCCCACGCCGCCGGCCACCACCACGCGCTTCATGCCGGTCTGCTTCAAGGCGGCGAGCGTCTTCTTCACCAGCACCTCGACGATGGCGGCTTCGGTGCTGGCGGCCAGGTCGGCCTTGCGGGGTTCGAGTTCGTCGCCGAGCTTCTTCGCCTGGGTGAGCACGGCGGTCTTGAGCCCCGCGAACGAGAAATCGAGGTCGCCGCTGTGCAGCAGCGGACGCGGCAGCTTGAAGGCCGTGGCATCGCCCTGCTCCGCCAGCTTCGACAGCGCGGGGCCGCCAGGGTAGCCCAGGCCCATGAGCTTGGCCGACTTGTCGAAGGCCTCGCCAGCTGCGTCGTCGATGGTTTCGCCCAGGATCTCGTAGCGGCCCACGCCGTCCACGCGCATGAGCTGGGTGTGGCCGCCGGACACCAGCAAGGCCACGAAGGGGAACTCGGGTGGGTCGGCGCTCAGGAAGGGCGAGAGCAGATGCCCCTCCAGGTGGTGCACGCCCAGCACCGGCTTGCCCAGTGCTGCGCCCAGGGCACAGGCCACACCTGCGCCCACCAGCAGCGCACCGGCCAGGCCCGGGCCGCGGGTGTAGGCCACCACATCCACATCGGCCAGGCTCTTGCCGGATTCGGCCAGCACCTGGCTGGCCAGGGGCAGCACGCGGCGGATGTGGTCGCGGCTGGCCAGCTCGGGCACCACACCGCCATAGGCCTGGTGCATTTCGATCTGGCTGTGCAGCGCGTGGGAAAGCAATGCGGGTACCTGGCCGTCCACCCGCGTTTCCACCAGGGCCACGCCGGTTTCATCGCAGGAAGATTCAATACCCAGTATCAGCAACGTCATGGCCTCAAGTGTAGAGCGCTCGCACTGGCCGCGAGGCGCCACAATCGGACAACCCCACGCATTGCTGGCATGCCCCGCCTTTTCGCTTCCATGGCCGACGCCCTCCACTTCCATTCGCCCCAGCTGGCCCAGATGCTGCTCCTGGCCCAGCAGGTGCGCGCCTGGGAGCGCGTGGCACCCGCCGAATACCAGGCCCTGCAACAGCGCCAGTTGCACACGCTGATGCGCCACGCCCACCAGCATTCGCCCTTCTGGCGCCAGCGGCTTGAGGCGGCCGGCTGGCCCACCGAGAGGTCACCCGGGGCGGTGCTCGAACGCCTGCCGCTGCTCACCCGCGCGGACCTGCAGACGCACTTTGTCGATGCGCGCGCGCGCTGGCCCGGCCTGGAGGAGGCCGGCATCGCCACGTCCGTCACCTCGGGCTCCACCGGCGAACCCGTGCGCGTGGAAAAGGTCGCGGCAATGTACTCGCCTCTGTATGCCGCCATCTCGTGGATGGAGGCCCAGTGGCACCAGCGGGATGCGGCGCGCAAGATCGCCGTGCTGGGCACCGGCCTCACCGACGGCACGCGCGACAGCTGGGGCGACATGTACGCCGCACTGGGCCTGCGCGGCCCCTGCGTGGTGCGCAACATCACGCAGCACGGCATGGATTCGCACCTGGACTGGCTGCTCGCGCACCGGCCCGACTACCTCAAGTGCAGCCCATTCGCCGCGGCCGAGCTGGCGCGCATGGCGCTGGCACGCGGCGTGCAGTTGCCCATCCGGCAGGTGATCTCGCAGTCCGAGCGGGTCACGCCCGGCCAGCGGGCGCTGTGCCTGCAGGCCTTTGGCGCGAAGATCATCGACCGCTATTCGTGCGAGGAAACCGGCTGGATCGCGCTGCAGTGCCCCGAACACGATCACCTGCACCTGCTGGGCGCCACCACGCTGATGGAGATCGTGGATGGTGAAGGCCGGCCCTGCCCCGTGGGCGTGCCGGGCCGGGTGCTGGTGACCAGCCTGCACAGCTTTGCCATGCCCATCATCCGCTACGAGCTGGGCGATATCGCCGAGTGGGGTGGGCCGTGCAGCTGCGGCATGGCCCTGCCCGTGATCGCACGCATGGGGGGCCGCACGCGGCACCAGGTGCAGACCGGCAAGGGCCCCCTGCCCATGCCCTTTCTGGGCGATGAGCTGGGCAGCATCGAACCCATCCGCGCGTTTCGCATGCGCCAGTACGCCGATGGCACGCTGCAACTGGAGATCGAGGCGCCGCGCGCATTGAGCGCAGACGAACACGCCGCCGTGCGCGCGGTGTTCGCCGCCAATGGCCTGGCCGACCTGCCGCTGCGCGTGGAGCACCTGGCCCGCATCGACTGGCCGACAGGGCGCAAGCGCGAGGAGTTCGAGCGCGTGGACCGCGCCTTCGAACCGAAACCCTAGTCTTACTGCGGCCAGACCTTGCCCTGGTTCACAACGGCGCCGCTGCCAGCTCGGTAGCCAAAGTAGACCTCGGCATTCGCTGCCCGCATCTCCGCTTCGGTGAAGTCCAGCGACGGCTTGAACTGCAGCGTGGCAGCGTTTGTCACCTGGCTCGCGAAGGCAATGCCCTCGGCGTCTGCCGGCACCTGGCTGGTCCAGCTGCCATCACCCTTGCGGAAGAACCACAGATCCGACGCCTGGCCCTGGCCATTGGCCGGAATGCGCGCCGCCACCCAGGCGCTGATCTTCGGGTTGGCAGCCACATCAGCTACTGTCTGCGCCAGGGTGATGCCCAGTTGCAGCGGCTGGCCGGGCGTGGACAGCACCGCAGTGGAAACCGTTGCAGTCGCCACCGTGGCGGCCGCCGCCTGCTGATCGGCGGTGTTGACAGTGCCCACGGCAGGGCCCGGGCCCTCCACCGGGTCGGGGTAGGTCGTGGTGGTCCAGGTGATCGCTGCGTACCCGGCAGCGTACCTGGCCATGTCCACGTCGATCGCGCCCTGCACGTCGTACAGCGGGCTGCCGTTGATCTGGCGGATGTAGAGCCAATTGCCCTGGCTGGTGCTGCCCTTGCTGGCGTCGAGCAGGCCGCCCACGAAGCGCACGGTGCCACCGCCATCGTGCACCACGAGGTGGTCGGCACCGGGCTCGTTGACCAGCCGCGAGAACGTGGTGTCGATGTGCTCGCTGGCCTGGACGTTGGTGTACTCTGCGGCGCCCAGGGCCCCCTCACGGACCGGTGCTGAGCCGTAGCGCAGGGCGAAGGCGGATTCGGTGCGCTGGGGCGCATAGCCCGAGAACATGAACGAACGGGTGCCCGCGGGGATGTAGACCTTGAACTCCTTGTACTGCAGCTGGTAGCCGGTGAACTCGGACAGCGCCAGCGATCCGCCACCCGGGAAGGCACAGCCCCCCGTGGCGTAGCCAATGGCGCAGCCCGTGACGCCTTCAGGCGCGTACTGCTGCTTGAAGCCGATCCTGGTATTGAAGGTGTAGTCGTAGGTGCCGGTGGCAGGGGGCAGCGCGATGCGCAGCGGCGACTGGTGAAGCGAAACGAAATTGGCAGCGTGGGCCAGAGACACCACCGCAGAAAGACACAAGACAACCAGAAACCGCATCGACACCACTCCAGGCAAAACCAAATAGCCAGCAAAAAGCGCCCATCGGGCGCTCACCCATTCAGTTATCAACAATAACTTCAGCCACCAAGACCGCGTAGGACATGCCGCACACGAAGACGCGGCCCTGTCCCGCCATACGGGCGTGGCGAAGCTCAGAGAGGCATGGCGCAGCGAAGTTCCTGTAAAGATTCGTACCGCAGGCAGGGCCCGGCCCGGGCAAGCGGCTCCCCGCTGTGGGTCAGCGCAGCGCCGCGCGCGAGTTCAGCAGTTGCTGCACCATGGCCACCACCGTGGTGGTCTGGGTGTTGTATTGCGATTCGGGGGCAGAGGGTGCCTCATAGGCACTGTCCCAGCCGGTCAGCCCCGTGATCTGCCCCGCCTTGGCGCGCGCATACAGGCCCTTGGGATCGCGCCGGGCGCACTCCTCCACCGGCGTGCTCAGGTGGATCTCGTGGAACTCGCCGGGAGCGAACAGGGCGCGCACCCGCTGCCGGTCGGCCTCGAAGGGGGAGACAAAGGCGCACACCACGGTCATGCCGTTGTGGGCCATCAAACGCGCCACCTCACCGGCGCGCCGGATGTTCTCGGCCCGGTCGGCGGCCGACAGGCCCAGGTCCGAGCACAGGCCCTTGCGCAGCTCATCGCCATCGAGCACGCAGGCCCGGCCACCGGCCTGGTTGAGGGCCTGGGCCAGCGCGGTGGCCAGGGTGGTCTTGCCTGCGGCGGGCAGACCGGTGATCCAGTAGACGAGGGGGTTCAAACAGGGCTCCGGGCTGGATAGGTCGGGAAATGGTCCACCTCCTACTATGCCAGCCACGGCACCGTCCAACACCCAAAAAGAGCTGGTGTCTCCCTGGTCTTCGTTCTTACCAGCGGTCCGAGCGCATGCGCAGCTCCCACCCGCCCCCGCGCAGCTCGTACACGCCCACGGCGCCATAGCGCTGCTCACCCTTGTCGTCCCAGGTCATGGTGCCAATCACCGGCGCATAGCCGTTGATGCTGTGCATGGCCTTGGTGATGTCCTTGGGGTTGGCGGATTTGGCCTTCTGGATCGCGGCCGACAGCACGTAGGTGCTGTCGTAGCTGTAGTGGCCGCCGTAGGCCGGCGGCTTCTTGAACTCGGCCACATACTTTTCGAGGAAGGGCTTGCCGGTGGTGAACTCCTTGGCCTCCAGCACGGGCGAGGTGGCGTAAATGCCTTCCACGATGCCGGCGCCCTTGGCCATGTCGGTGGTCTTGATGGTGTCGCCACCCAAGAGGCGCACCTTGGTGTGGTCAACCTTCTTGAGCGCCTCCAGCAGGGCAATGGCCTGGAAGTCATTGAGGGTGGAGACGATGACCTCGACCTTGGCGGCCTTGAGCTCACCGGCCAGGGCATCGAAGGCGGTGGTCTTGTCGTCGAAGGACTTGCGCACCACGACTTCCTTTTTCTCCGCCTTGAGCTGCTCGGCCGCGCCGTCGGCCAGGCCCTTGCCGTAGGGGGTGCCGTCGTCCAGCGCTGCGTAGCGGCTGGCGCCCAGCTGCGTGGCGGCGAACGAGCCGATGGCGCGCGCCTGCAGCGTGTCGTTGGCCACCATGCGGAAGGTGGTGGGAAAGCCCAGCTGGGTGAACTTGGGGTTGGTGGAGATGGCGATCTGCGGAATGTCCTTGGCCGCGTAGATGGGTGCCGTCTCGATGCTCACGCCCGAATTCAGGTGGCCGATGACCGCTACCACGCCGGCATCCACCAGTTGCTGGGCCACGGTCTTGCCGGTGGCAGCGTCGGCCTTGTCGTCCACGGACACCACCTCCAGTGTCACGCGCTTGCCGTCCACGGTGTAGCCGCCCTTGTTGAGTTCGGCCACGGCCAGGTTCACCCCGTTGAGCAAGTCCTGCCCCAGGGCGGCCAGGGGCCCGCTCAGGGGCTGGGCCACCCCGATCTTGATGGTGTCGGGCACTTTGCCGCAACCCGCCAACAGGGCGGTGGCGGCCACAGCGGTAAAGGCCAGGCTGGCCGAGAATCGGCGCCGGTCGATGGGCAGGTTCATGCAGGAAGCTCCATATCAGTATGTCAATGTGACCGGATGTATATGCGACGCCGCGAAGAGGCGCTATCGGGTATGCCCTCCCAATACACACTCTATTAGCAAGTTTCAGGCCCCCGCCGCCATTGGCCCTTCAAAAGCAGGGTAGACCCCTGTCCGCACCAGCCCGGCGCACCAATTTGTGGCGCAAATCTTGCTATGCTGACGGCATGAATGAGGCCTTGCGCATAGTGGTGGTCGCCCCCGATCTGGCGGTTGCCGACCCCGACGACGAGCACGCCCTGCTGCAGGCAGAGCGCTCGCGGGCGCTGCGCATTGGCCTGCTGGAAAACAACTTCAACCTGGTGGCCACGCTGCCGGCCGACGTGTTCCTGAGCGAGCGCCTGGCGCAATTGCAGCCGGACCTCATCATCGTGGACGCCGAAAGCGAAGCACGCGATGCCCTGGAGCATGTGGTGATGGCCACGCGCAACGAGCGCCGCCCCATCGTCATGTTCACCAACGACGAGGACACCTCGCACGTGAAGGCGGCCGTGGCGGCCGGTGTGTCGGCCTACATCGTGGCGGGCCTGGCGCCCCAGCGCATCCGCCCCATCCTGGACGTGGCGATGGCACGCTTCCAGCACGAGCAGGCGCTGCGCGCCGAGCTGGCCGACGCCAAGACCGAGCTCAAGGACCGCAAGACCATCGACCGCGCCAAGGGCCTGCTGATGGAACGCCAGGGCCTGACCGAGCAGGCCGCCTATGAAAAACTGCGCAAGACGGCCATGGACAAGGGCCTCAAACTGGTCGACGTCGCGCAGCGCATGCTCGACGTGGCCGATCTGCTGGGCTGACAAGGCCCCCGCTGCGCACGCTGCCACTGCAGCAGACGCGTTTCACGCCGGACGCACTGCACCACTCCCACCCCTGCCCTGGCACAGCACGGCCCGCGATGGTGCATCGCACAACACCTGTGCGATCAAAGACGGTGCATGGCTTGCGCGCTTTCATGAAGCAGCCGCCTGACCATCCCATTTTGATTCGATAGTTAGCTATCAAAAACAGAGCATCCTGGCAGATCACAGGGCTGGCACAAGGCTTGCATTACCTGGACAAGACCAACGAAGGTCTTCGATGAGCGGTATCCACCCAATGGCGGGCAGGTACCCCTCGCCACCGGACACAGGCGTCCCACCCGCGCTCGGCGCTGCGTGACTTTCTTTGTGAAGTTGCAGCAGCCCAGGCGCAGGGGGGACGCCTTTTTTGTTTTTCACGCCACCAGGGAAGCACCATGACCGATCTGCTCAAAACCAGTCTCAACCGCCGCACCGTGCTGCAGGCCGCCACCGTGGGCGCCGTGGGTGTGAGCCCGGCCCTGCGCGCACTCGTCCACGCACAGGGCTCCGACGCCCCCGAGAAGAAGGAAGTGAAGATCGGCTTCATCCCGCTGACCGACTGCGCCAGCGTGGTGATGGCCTCGGTGCTGGGCATCGACAAGAAGTACGGCGTGACCATCATCCCCACCAAGGAGGCGAGCTGGGCCGGCGTGCGCGACAAGCTGGTCAACGGCGAGCTCGACTTTGCCCATGTGCTCTACGGCCTGGTGTATGGCGTACACCTGGGCCTGGCCGGCCCCAAGAAGGACATGGCCGTGCTGATGAACCTGAACCAGAACGGCCAGGCCATCACACTGTCCAAGAAGCTGGCCGACAAGGGCGCCGTCAACGGCGCCGGCCTGGCCAAGCTCATGGCCAGCGAAAAGCGCGAGTACACCTTCGCCCAGACCTTCCCCACCGGCACGCACGCCATGTGGCTGTACTACTGGCTCGCCGCGCACGGCATCGACCCGATGAAGGATGCCAAGGTCATCACCGTACCGCCACCGCAGATGGTGGCCAACATGCGCGTGGGCAACATGGACGGTTTCTGCGTGGGCGAGCCCTGGAACCACCGCGCCATCATGGACGGCATCGGCGTGACCGCCACCACCACGCAGGACATCTGGAAGGACCACCCCGAAAAGGTGCTGGGCACGACCTCGGAGTTCGTGCAGAAGTACCCCAACACGGCGCGTGCCGTGACGGCCGCCATCCTGGAAGCCGGCCGCTGGATCGACGAGAGCCTGGGCAACAAGAACAAGATGGCCGAGACCATTGCCGGCAAGGCCTACGTGAACACCGGCGTGGACGCGATCAACCAGCGCATCCTGGGCCGCTACCAGGACGGCATGGGCAAGACCTGGGACGACCCCAACCACATGAAGTTCTACAACGACGGTGCGGTGAACTTCCCCTACCTGTCGGACGGCATGTGGTTCCTCACCCAGCACAAGCGCTGGGGCCTGCTCAAGGACCACCCTGACTACGCCGGCGTGGCCAAGGCCATCAACCGCGTGGACGTCTACAAGCAGGCAGCCGCTGCCTCCAAGACCCCGCTGCCCAAGAGCGACATGCGCACGCACAAGCTCGTGGACGGTGTGGTGTGGGACGGCAAGGACCCCAAGAAATACGCCGACGGTTTCAAGATCAAGGCCTGAGAGGCCATGGGCCCACAGCTCCCCGTTCGCCCCACGTTCCCACCCGCACAGGAGATCACCATGGTCAGTGCCGTTTTCCACTCCCCTCCCGCCGCCCTGCCGGCCGACGCACCGGCAGCGCCCGCCCGGGGCGCTGCCATCCAGGCCGAAGCCCGCAAGGCGCCCCCCGCCAGCGTGCCCACGCCACGCGCCCCGCGCGACTGGGCCGCGCTTTCGCGCAGCTTCTGGATGGCCGTGCTGCCGCCATTGTGCGGCCTGGGCCTGCTCATTGGCCTGTGGGCCGTGGTGTCCACCACCACCGGCGGCAGCATTCCCAGTCCGCTGGCCACCTGGGCGCAGGCGCTGGAGATCTTCAGCAACCCGTTCTACCGCAATGGCCCCAATGACCAGGGCGTGGGCTGGAACGTGCTGATGTCGCTGGAGCGCGTGGCCGTGGGCTTCGGCCTGGCGGCGCTGGTGGGCATTCCCGCGGGCTTCGTGATCGGGCGCTTCAACTTCCTGTCGCGCATGTTCAACCCACTGATCAGCCTGCTGCGCCCGGTGTCGCCACTGGCCTGGCTGCCCATTGGCCTCTTGGTGTTCAAGGGCGCCAACCCGGCTGCGATCTGGACCATCTTCATCTGCTCCATCTGGCCCATGGTCATCAACACCGCGGTGGGCGTGCAGCGCGTGCCGCAGGACTACATGAACGTGGCCCGGGTGCTCAACCTCTCGGAGTGGAAAATTGCCACCAAGATCCTGTTCCCTGCCGTGCTGCCCTACATGCTGACCGGCGTGCGCCTGGCGGTGGGCACGGCCTGGCTGGTGATCGTGGCCGCCGAGATGCTGACCGGCGGCGTGGGCATCGGCTTTTGGGTCTGGGACGAGTGGAACAACCTGAACGTCAAGAACATCATCATCGCGATCTTCGTGATCGGCATCGTGGGGCTGGCGCTGGAGTTCGCGCTCATCAAGCTGGCCACCGCATTCACATTCGAAGAGGTGAAGGCATGAACACCGCAACCGCAGCACACGCATCCCACGCCGCCAAGTTCATCGAGGTGCAAGGGGTCGAGCAGACCTTCAAGACCGCCAAGGGCCTGTTCCCCGCGCTCAAGGACATCAACCTCACCATCGCCAAGGGCGAGTTCGTGGCCCTGATCGGGCACTCGGGCTGCGGCAAGTCCACGCTGCTGAACCTGATCGCCGGCCTGACCACGCCCACGGCTGGCGCCCTGCTGTGCGCCAACAAGGAAATCAAGGGCCCCGGCCCCGAGCGCGCGGTGGTGTTCCAGAACCACTCGCTGCTGCCCTGGCTGACCTGCTTCGACAATGTCTACCTGGCGGTGGAGCGCGTATTCAGCGGCCGCGAAAGCAAGGCCGAACTCAAGGCCCGCACCGATGCAGCGCTGGCCCTGGTGGGCCTGACCCACGCGGGCCAGAAGCGCCCCGGCGAGATCTCGGGCGGCATGAAGCAGCGCGTGGGCATTGCCCGCGCCCTGTCGATGGAGCCCCAGGTGCTGCTGATGGACGAGCCCTTCGGCGCCCTGGATGCCCTGACGCGCGCCAAGCTGCAGGACGAGTTGCTGGAGATCGTGGCGCGCACGCAGAGCACCGTGGTGATGGTCACGCACGACGTGGACGAAGCCGTGCTGCTGTCCGACAAGATCGTGATGATGACCAACGGCCCGGCCGCGACCATCGGCGAGGTGCTGCAGGTCGACCTGGCCCGCCCGCGCAAGCGCGTGGAGCTGGCGGAAGACCCGCAGTACGTCCACTACCGCAAGGCGGTGATCGATTTCCTCTACACGCGCCAGGGGCATGTAGAGAAAGCCGCCTGAGCCTTGCGCGCCACCAGCGCGCGCCACAGCAGACAAGGCGCTGACCGCTACCGGTCGGCGCCTTTTTTACATGCTCAGTGCGCGCCGGAGATGTACTGCTCCAGTTGCTCGATGATGAATTTCTGCTCGGAGATGATGTCCTTGACCAGGTCACCGATGGAAATCATGCCCACGAGCTTGCCGTTGTCCACCACGGGCAGGTGGCGCAGGCGGCCTGTGCTCATCATCTGCATGCACTGTTCGCTGGTCTGGTCGGGCCGCACGAAGCGCACAGCCGAGGTCATCACGTCGCGCGCCAGCGTGGCGGCCGAGGTACGGCCCAGGAGCGCGATCTTTCGCGCATAGTCGCGCTCGGTGAAGATGCCCACGATGGCATCCCCTTCGGTGACCACCAGAGCGCCGATGCCCTTGTCGGCCATGAGCTGCAGGGCGGCGAGCACGGAATCCGTGGGCCTGATGGTGTGCACGGTGGCGTCAGGCTTGGACTGAAGAATCTTGGCTACGACGGTCATGGAAACCTCCCTCTGAGAGACGTGGATACGGGGCACAGGACCATTTCAGCCCATCTGCCTGCCGAGCGCAACCGGTAGCGTCCCATGCTGATGTTTCTGCGCTGTTGCATTGCCCCACGGCCGAAACAAATCGAAAAGAAACGAAACCGCGTCGAGACCCCCGGTACGGGTTAACCCGGCACGATACACCCATGTTCAACGCGCTGGCTCTCTCGGGAACAAGCAAGCTGGACACCGCAGGAACTCTGTGGATTGTTTCTGATACCGGAATAGTTAATTTGCGACTGAGTGGTTTTTCAATGAACACCCCAGGCGTACAGTTCAACCCATCGATGAGCCGAACCCGCAAGGCGACTCACCGAACCCGGTTCAGCAGCTTGTTCGTATCGCAGCCGTTCCGGTTTTTTTGAGACGCTTTTTTCATCCAAAGGACATCACCATGAACACGACCGCACGCTTCCTCTCCATCGCCGCTGTTGCCGCTTTCGCCTCTTTCGGTGCCCAGGCCGACGAAGCCGATGCTTCGCAATTCGCCACCAAGTTTGAAACCAACCGCACCCGCGCCGAAGTGGCCGCTGAAGCCGCCACCGTCGCCCAGACCCGCAGCATCGAGCCTGCTGGTTCGCGTGTCGTGACCTACAAGTCCACCGCCGACCGCGCTGCCGTGCGTGCCCAGGCTGCTGACGCTGTGCGCACCGGCCAGATCTCTTCCGGCGAAATCGGCGCTCTGTAATTCGCATCCAGTTGGCGAATTGCCCCGTATTCCTCAGTACCTCGTCCTCATTTTTTGAATTTCACAGGAGTTTCACCATGAACACCACCGCACGTTTCCTCTCCATCGCCGCCGTTGCTGCTTTCGCTTCCTTCGGTGCCCAGGCTGACGAAGCCGATGCTTCGCAGTTCGCCACGAAGTTCGAGACCAGCCGCACCCGTGTCGAAGTGATGGCCGACGCCGCCACCGTGGCCAAGACCCGCAGCATCGAACCCGCTGGTTCGCGCGTGGTGTCTTACCAATCGACCGCCGACCGCGCTGCCGTGCAAGCCCAGGCTGCCGACGCCGTGCGCACGGGCAAGATCTCGTCGGGCGAACTCGGCTCGATGTAATTTGCCAGGCAACGGGGCTGCCGACCGCACGGCAGTCCCCTGCAAAAAAAGGCCGGAGCCCCGCAAGGGGCCCCGGCCTTTTGCCATGTGGCTGGGATCCGGCTACTTGCGTGCCGCGGCCACCGCCCCCTGCACTTCCTTCCACAGGTCTTCGCCCACATTGGTGGCGATGCTGGCGTTCACGGCACCGAGCTTCTCGCGCATGCGGCTGGCTTCGGCGGACGACAGTTCGTTGACCTGCATGCCCTTGGCCTTGAGGTCGGCCAGCGCCTTGGCAGCCTCGTCGCGCGTGTCCTGGCGCTCGAACTCGCGGCTCTTCTTGGCGGCGTCAAGCAGCACCTTCTGCTCGGCTTTCGACAGACCGTCCCAGTACTTCTTGCTGACCAACACGATCCAGGGGCTGTAGACGTGGTTGGTGACCGTGAGGTACTTCTGCACCTCGTAGAACTTGCTCGACAGGATGGTGTTGTAGGGGTTCTCCTGACCGTCCACCGTGTTGGTCTCCAGGGCCGTGAACAGCTCCGAGAACGGCAGTGGCACGGCATTCGCGCCCAGGGTCTTGAAGCTGTCGAGGAACACGTTGTTCTGCATCACGCGCAGCTTGATGCCGTTCATGTCCTCGAGCTTGGCCACGGGGCGCTTGCTGTTGGTCAGGTTGCGAAAGCCGTTTTCCCAGTACACCAGGCCCACGAGGCCTTTTTCCTGCAGCTTGTCCATGACCTTCTGGCCCACCGGGCCGTCCAGGACCACGTCGGCCTCCTTGGCGTTGTTGAACAGGAAGGGCGTGTCCCAGATCGCCATCTCCTTGGTGATGCCGACCAGCGTGGCGGTGGAGCCGACCATCATCTCCTGCGCGCCGCCGATCAGCGCCTGCTGCATCTGCACGTCCGAGCCCAGCGCGGCGGCACCGATGGCGCGCACCTTCATCTTGCCGCCCGAGGCCTTCTCGACCTCCTGGGCGAACAGCTTGGTGGCGCGGCCCTGGTTGGACACTTCGTTCAGGCCATAGCCGAAACGGATGATGCGCGGCTTGAAGTCCTGGGCAGCGGCCTGGAACGAGGCGGCGACAGCGGCGACCGACAGGGCGGCCAGCAGGGTACGGCGGAAAGTCTTCATGGTTGTCTCCATTGGCAAGGGAAAGAAAGGCACGGAAAAAGAAAGGTGCAACGCCATCACCGCATCCAGAGGACCGGTGCCGTCACGATCTGCGGGAACACCACCAGCAGCGCCAGGATCAGCACGTAGGTGAACAGGAACGGGTTGACGCCCTTGATGACGCTGTGCATCGAGATGCGGCCCACGCCGGCCACGACATTGAGCACGGTGCCCACGGGCGGGGTGATCAGGCCGATCGCGCCGTTGAGCACGAACATCAGGCCGAAGTAGACCGGGTCGATCCCCGCCTTGACGGCGATGGGCAGCATCACGGGCGCGAAGATCAGGATGGTGGGCGTGAGGTCCAGCGCCGTGCCGATGAGCACCAGCACCACCATCATCACCGCCATCAGGATGCGCGGGTTTTCCACCAGCGGGCCGAGCCAGCCTGTGAGCACCGTGGGCAGGTCGGCCAGCGTGATCATGTAGCTGGCCACCTGGGCGCCGGCGCACAGGAACATCACGATGGCGGTGGTCTTGGCGGCGCGCACCAGCACGCCATAGATCTCGGGCACGCGCATCTCGCGGTGCACGAACAGGGCCACGGCCAGCGCATAGAAGGCGGCGACCACGGCGGCCTCGGTGGGCGTGAAGACGCCCGATTTCATGCCGCCAATGATGATCAGCGGCATCAGCAGCGCCCAGAAGGCTTTGGCCGTGGCACGCAGGCGCTCGCGCAGGGGCAGCGGCGCACGGCTCGGCGGCAGGTCGATGCCGCGCAGCACCCAGCGCCACGCGAAGATCAGGCCCACGCCCATCATCAGCCCCGGCACGATGCCCGAGACGAACAGCGCCGAGATCGAGGTGTTGGTCGTCACACCGTAGATCACGAAGGGCATGGACGGCGGGATGATGGGCGCAATGATGCCGCCCGAGGCGATCAGCCCGGCCGAGGTGTTCATCGGGTAGCCCTGCTGGCGCATCATGGGCAGCAAGATGGTGGCCAGCGCCGCCGTGTCGGCCAGGGCCGAACCGCTCATGCTGGCCATGAGCACGGCCGCGCCGATGGCCACGTATCCGAGCCCGCCACGGATATGCCCGACCCAGGCCTGCGCCATGTCGATGATGCGCCGGCTGATGCCGCCGGAGTTCATCAGCTCGCCAGCCAGGATGAAGAAGGGCACGGCCAGCAGCGGAAAGCTGTCGACCCCGGCCACCAGGTTCTGGGCCAGCAGCTGCGTGTCCCAGAAATCGAGCACCCAGGCCATGCCGGCGCCGGTGAGCACCAGGGCCAGGCCCATGTTCATGCCCGTGCCCATGAACACCAGCATGCCCAGCGAGAAAACGAGAAAAGCCTGTGCTTCGGGACCCATGTCCATCACTCCACTTCCGCGCCGTGACCGAGGTCCAGCGGCTTGCGTTGAATCAATTCGATCAGCGCCATCACGCCGATGGCCACCGCGCACAGCAGGGCCGGCAGCGGCAGCAGCGCGGCCGAGTAGCCGAGCACCACCGAATGGCTGCCCGTGCCTACCACCACCTGCTGCCAAGCACCCCAGGCCAGCATGGCGCAGGCGGTTATCACCAAGAGACGGATGAAGGCCGAGAGCAGGCCGAACGCCAGCGGCCGCTTGGCCAGCAGCCCAGCCAGGCTGGTGAAGGCCATGTGCTCACCCGCGGGGTAGGCTGCTGCGGCGCCGATGAACACCATCCACACGAACAGCAGGCGCGACAGCTCCTCGCTGGCGGCGATGCCGCTGCCAAAGCCATAGCGAAGCACCACGTTGATGAAGACGGCCACGGCCATCACGCCCAGGCAGCTGGCCATCAGCACCTGGGCCACTTTCTGGAAGCGGCCGACGGCGACCGGTGCAGGATCGGGAAGGGAGGTGTGGGCACTCATGGGGTGGTTTCCTGGTGGGCGGTAGCAAGCCAGGCGGACACCTGGGCCTGCAGCGTGGCGATGCTTTGCAGGGCATCCAGGCGCAGCACGCCGGGCTCGCCCACGGGCGACTCCAGCGTGGCGAACTGGCTGTCCACCAGCGTGGTGGAGAAGAAGTGGGTGTTCACCCGGGCCGCCACGCGTTCGCCGGCATGGGCCCGGTCGATCTCGAGGAAGGCGAAGCGCACGCCGGGGCAGGCCGCGCGCAGGCGCTCGCGGTAAGCCATCTTGAGGGCCGAGCAGGTGAGCACGGCGCCCGCTGGGTGGTCCTGCAGCAGCTGGCCCAGCGTGGCCAGCCAGCCCTCGCGGTCGGCGTCGGTCAGGGCGATGCCCTGGCGCATCTTCTCGCGGCTGGCGGGACTGTGGTGGTCGTCCCCTTCGATCAGGGGCAGGGCCTGGGCCTGGGCCACGGCGGCGCCCAGGCTGGACTTGCCGCAACCGGCCACGCCCATGACCACGAGGAAAACCGATGACGGCGAACAGTTCATATTGGTAGCGCTATCCAACAAACTTCAAAAAAACATCCCGGCGGGATGAGGGGAAAATTAAGACGCCACAGGAGAAAATGCCACACTACTGCGCATGCTGGCCTTGCCTTGGCATTTGGACAGCGCTATCCTAAATCCATCAGGCCACAACCATTCGAGGGAAAACCCTTGTACAGATCCGAACCCAGGCGCCGTTCCAGCGGCCGCGTCACGCTCAGCCATGTGGCCGAGGCGGCCGGCGTGAGCCCCATCACCGCCTCGCGCGCACTGCGCGGCGAGCGCGGCGTGGCCGACGAACTGGTACAGCGTGTGAAGGCGGCTGCCGCGCAACTGGGCTATGTGCCCGACCCCGCGGCCCGGGCCCTGGCGTCGCAACGCAGCGTGCAGGTGCCGGTGCTGGTGCCCCTGCTCTCCAACGCGCTGTTCGTGGACGTGCTCGATGCCGTACACCGCACCCTGTTCCCGCATGGCTACCAGGCCCTGATCGGCGTGACCCACTACGACCCCGATGAAGAGGAGCAGTTGCTGCGCACCTACCTGGCGCACCGCCCGGCCGGCCTGCTGGTCACGGGCTTTGACCGCACGGAGTCCGCGCGCCAGATGATTGCCGCCAGCGGCGTACCCTGCGTACACCTGATGGAGATGACCACGGCGCCCGGCGTGTACTGCGTGGGCTTTTCGCAGCAGGACGCGGGCCACCGCATCACCGCCCACCTGCTCGAACGCGGCCGCCGGCGCGTGGCCTTCGTCGCCGCGCAGCTCGATCCGCGCACCATGCAGCGCGCCGAAGGCTACCGCCGCTGCCTCAAGGAGGTCGGCCTGCACGACCCGCGCCTGGAACTGCTCAGCGCCCAGCCCTCCTCCATCCGCCTGGGGGCCGAGCTGTTCGAGCAGGTGCTGCGCACCCGGCCCGACGTGGACGCGATCTTCTTTTGCAACGACGACCTGGCCCAGGGCGGCCTGCTGGCCGCGCAGCGCCTGGGTGTGGCCGTCCCTGCGCAGGTGGCGGTGGCGGGTTTCAACGACCTGGCGGGCAGCGACCAGATGCTGCCCACGCTGACCACGGTGCGCACACCACGCTCGTCCATCGGCGAGGCCAGCGCGCGCATGCTGCTGGCGCTGATGCGCGGCGAGGCGCCCGAACACAATTCGGTGAACCTGGGCTTCGAATTGACGGTGCGCGAGAGCACCTGAAGGCCCCAAAGACGGTGAAGATGGACCGCTGCGGCGGTTTTGCAGCCGACACACCTCAAGCCCGACGGCCTCCTGGTCAGAGTTTCTACACCCGAGATGGAGGAGACGACTGCGTCGACAAGCCTGGTGGCATTCAGCGACCCGTGGAAGGCGATGCCGAAGTTTCAGGACCTGCCGAGGCAACGCTGGTGGCAGCCCCCAGCGCTCTGGCGTCGGCCTCCCAGCCGCGCAGTTTGTCGCGAGCATGGCGGCGCTGCTCGGGTGTGGTGCTGTTGTGCAGCTCGGCCAGCCAGGCGCAGTTGTTCTCCACCACCTTGCGCTGATAGGCTGCATAAGCCGGACGCGGCGAGCGCAGCCAACTGCCCATCAAGGCCTTGACCTGCGCCTGGGCGACCGACGCCGCCAAGGCGCGACCGTCGCTGGTGAGCGAACGCAGCGTTTGCAGCGTGTCACGCTGGCGGGCCAGGCGCTCCTGCTGCCACACCTCAGCGTCGTAGGGCGACGCGGCCAGCGCCTTGGACAAGCGCTCTCGTTGCGCATCGTCCAGCCGGCCATAGAGCGTTTCAAGCCGCTCGACGGTACGCTTGTGCCGTTCCTCTCGGCGCTCATCCAGGTCGGGCTGCAGGTAATCGTCGCGGAACTCCTTGTTGCTGCGCTCGTAGCGCTTCTCGATGTGGCGCAGTTGCTGTGGCCTCAGCGACACCACCAGCTCGGTCGCGGGCACCACGGCTTGCGCCAGCGCGGCCTCGGTCCGCAGGAGAAGTTCGGGCTCCCAGCGGCACAGCGCGGCGCCGGTGGTGTTGTCCATCACCTGCGCCTGCATGCGGGCCAACATCCCTGCGTACTCCGGCAGTTGCGTGCTGCGGTGCCAGCGGAACCAGGCGCCGATGGCGTCGCGGGTGCGGGGGCCCTGCTCGTCGTCCAGGTCGGCGTAGTTGTCGATCCACACGGAGGCCCAGTTCGGGGCCTGGTTGTAGGCCAGCCGCACCACGGTGCAGCCGGCGAGAGCGAGTGCCAGCAGGCTGGCGCCGACTATCCGCGCCCCCTTTCGCCACGGCATTGCACAGAACGATTCGCGCATGATTCTCCACATGGTCCTGGTGGCTGCGGGCCAGAAAACCCGCATGGCCTCCGATTCACCGGGCCAGCTGCAACGTGCGTTCGATGCCACCGCCTCGCTGCAGGCAAAAAACACAAAAATACGCTGATGAGCCCGGTGGCTTCAGTTTCTGACCAGGTTGATGCGGGTGAGTTCCGACGGCTTGCAAAGTCGAAGCACGAATCCAGGCCATGGTGCTGCGCCGTCGTTGACATCAATGCAAGTCTCCGATCTTGCAGCTGCCTGAGACAAATCCTTTGCAGACCGACGCTGGGCGCCATCAGCTTCGCCTGCTGCTGGCAGCATTGGCCTACACGCTCATGATCAACATGCGCCGACTGGCCCGGCAGTTTTTCTCGCCGCTTCAAGCCGAGGCGAGCGCCCTTTGCGAAGACGACGATTTCATGGCCTTGCGCAAGGTCACCGCGTCCTGGGCCTGGGCGGGCGCCGATGCGTCGAGGCGGAACACCGCCACCGTCTCGGTGACGGATTGGGCCTGGCCCTGCAGCTCCATGGCCGAGGCCGCGTTCTCCTCCACCAGCGCCGCGTTCTGCTGGGTGATGGTGTCCAGTTGCGCCACCGCAGCGTTGACCTGCGAGATGCCGGTGAGCTGCTCATTGGAAGCGTTGTGGATCTCGCCGATCAGCGTGTGTACCCGGCGCACCAGCTCCAGCGATTCGCCCATGGTCTTTTGCGCCGTGTCGGTCTTGTGGTGGCCCTCTTCCACCTTCGTGGCCGAGTCGTCGATGAGCTGGCGGATCTCCTTGGCGGCCGATAGCGTGCGGTGCGAGAGGCTGCGCACCTCGGACGCCACCACCGCGAAGCCCCGCCCCTGGTCGCCCGCGCGCGCGGCCTCCACGGCGGCATTGAGCGCGAGGATGTTGGTCTGGAAGGCGATGCTGTCGATGAGCTGGGTGATCTCGCCGATGCGACCCGAGGCGGTCTGGATCTGCTTCATGGTCTCGGCCACGCCGTCCACCGCCTGGTTGCTGCGCTCGGCCACCGAGGTCGCCTGCGTGGCCAGCACCGTGGCCTGGCGCGCCGATTCGGCCGTGTGCTTGACGGTGCCGGTGATCTCCTCCATCGACGCCGCCGTCTGCTGCAGGTTGCTGGCCTGGGTCTCGGTGCGCGAGGACAGGTCCTGGTTGCCCTGCGCGATCTCGCGCGTGGACACCTGCATGCGCTCGCTCTCCTGGCGCGCATCGCGCACGATGGACAGCAGGTTCACGTTGAGCTGCGACAGCGCTTTCTGCAGGTTGCCCACCGTGTCGTCGCGCGAAACCTCGATCTTCTGCGTGAGGTCGCCCGCCGCCATGCGGTTGGCCCAGCCCAGCATCTGGAACAGCGGCGCCACCGTGGCACTGTGCAGGTACCAGGCCATGCCGATGGCCAAGGCCAGCACGCCTACCCAGGCCAGGCCCGAGCTGAATGAGAAATCATGCCCGCCCAGATCGGCAGCGCCCCAGGCCGCGAGCACCAGGACCAGCAGGCACATGCACATCTTGCCCAGGGGGCCGAGCTGGAGCCGCGACGCCAGTGCGCCCCAGGCGGTGTTTCTGACCAGGCGGCCGTTGCGCAGCACATGCACCAGGCTGCCGCGTTCCTTTTCGGCGCGCATGGTGGCGTAGAGCTGGTCGGCGGCCTGGATCTGCTCGCGCGTGGCCTCGGTGCGCACCGACATGTAGCCCGTGGGATGGTCGCCCTGCATCAGCGGCGTGACGTTGGCCATCACCCAGTAGAAGCTGCCGTCCTTGCGGCGGTTCTTGACCGCGGCCGACCACGGGTGGCCGTTGCCGATGGTCTCCCACATGTCGCGGAAGGCCTCCTCGGGCATTTCGGGGTGGCGGATCATGTTGTGGGGCTGACCCAGGAGTTCCTCTTTCTCGTAACCGCTGACTTCGATGAACATCGGGTTGCAGTAGAGGATGCGGCCCTTGAGATCGGTCGTGGAGACCAGGGTTTCGCCTTTGGGAAAAACGTACTCTTGGGTACTGACCGGCAGATTCACGCGCATTGGATTTCCTCCAAGGATGGCATCTCGTCCCCGCTGTCTTCGGCCTCCCGACCCTGCAGCGGTAAAACCATCCTAGGAGCAATATTCCCATCGCGCAAACAACATTTGCGCAATGCAGGCTTCCCCAGCATGGGGCAGGCCATGGTGCATGCCGGCGCGCAATGGCCTTCGCTCCGCACCATACCGGGTCATTGGTGCGAAGAAAAATTCAAAATCAATAGCAGCAAACTGTTTGGAAACGGCACTTTGCCAGCAGTTTCTGCAAGCAATGCCGAACGCACCAACATTGGCATACGCCTTGCTTGGATACTGCACGGCCGAAGTTGGCCGTTCGTGTTGCCAGGTGCAAAGGCGCATCCGGCAGGCACAGGACGCAGGCGTCCCCATGGAGAGTTGTTGGCCCATCGGCCGGCGTACTCCGTGCGGACGCCTTTTTGTTTTTCTGTTTTCTTTTCCGTTGCGAGCCACGGCACAGAGCAGCGCTGCAGGCAGGTCCTAACGCCATGCAGGCAGACGCCCTTTCCACGCGAGACATCCATGCTTCAATTTCGGGACTTCCTCAAATCCGGCCATTCCCCCACGCTGTGGTCCGCGTTTCTCTACTTCGCCTTTTCGTGCGCGGTGTGGGTCATCAACGGTGCGATGGCGCCGTTCATTACCGAGAGCCTGAAGCTCACCCCGACGCAGATGGGGATCATGCTGTCCATCCCGATCTTTGCGGGCGCGCTCATGCGCTTTCCCCTGGGCATCCTGGCGCAGTACATCGGACGCAAGAACGCCACGCTGGTGGAGATGGCCGGCATCTTCGTCGCCATGGGCTATGGCTACCTGTTCGTCAACGACTACAACGACCTGCTGGCCATGGGGGTGCTGCTGGGCGTGGCGGGGGCCAGCTTCGGCGTGGCGCTGTCGCTGGGCTCGGGTTCCTTCCCGCCGCGCTACAAGGGCCTGGCCATGGGCATCGTGGGCGCGGGCAACGTGGGCACGGCCGTGTCCGCACTGCTGGCCCCCGTGCTGGCACAGAAGTTCGGCTGGCAGTCGGTCTATGGCTTCGCCGCCGTGGGCGTGGCCCTGCCCGCCATCGTGATGGCCGTCTACGCCAAGGAGCCGCCGGACCGGGCGCCCCACGCGTCCTTTCGCGAGCACATCGCCTGCCTGTTCGAGAAGGACGGCTGGGCCTTCAGCCTGATCTACGCGGTGACCTTCGGCGGCTTCATCGGCCTGATCGCCTTCATGCCCACCTACTTCTACGACCAGTTCGGCGTAAGCAAGGTGCAGGCCGGCCAGTTGACCATGATGGCCGCCTTCCTGGGAGCCGCACTGCGCGTGCTCGGCGGCTGGCTGTCGGACCTGTGGGGCGGGGTGAACACGCTCACGGGCGTGCTGGCCGTCACCACCGTGAGCCTGGTGCTGTGCGGCCTGGCCGAGAACTCCCTGCCCGTGACCATGCTGCTGTTCCTGGTGTGCTTTGCCGCACTCGGCGCGGGCAACGGCGCGCTGTTCCAGCTGGTGCCGCTGCGCTGGCCCCTGTCGACCGCCGTGGCCGGCTCGATGATCGGCGAGATCGGCGCCCTGGGCGGCGGCCTGATCCCCAACGCCATGGGCCTGTCGCGCCAGTACAGCGGCACCTACCTGTGGGGCTTCGTCTCCATCGCCGTGTGCGCCGCCGCCATGCTGGTGCTGCTGCGCGTGATGCAGATCCGCTGGACCCGGACATGGGCGGAGAAAGGGGGGCGTGCGCGCAGCGCATGACCGGCGCAGCCGGTAAGCGCGTCAGCGCTTGCCCTCGCTTTCGCTAAAAGGGTGATCACGCGCGCAAGCTCACCTCGGCAAGAACAGCACCCAGTACACCAGCAGCAGGTTTACCAGCACGCTCACCGCCAGCGCAATCTTCCAGATCGCCGTGGCGTCGCGCTGTATCAGCGGCGCCAGCGGTGCGTGTGCATGCAGGGGCCGCGAGGCGCCGCGCTCCAGCGCCAGCAGCAGTTCCTCAGCGGTCTCGAAGCGCTGGGCACGGTGGCGCGCCACGGCCTTCAAGGCGATCTGGTCCAGCCAGATGGGCACCTCGGGGTTGTGGCGGCTGGGGGCCACGGGGTCGCGGTGGTAGCGCCCGATCTGGTAGGGCACCACCTCGCCATAGGGCAGGCGCCCGTGGCTGAGCAACTGGTACAGCGTTACGCCCAGCGCGAACAGGTCGCTGCCGGCATCGGGCAGTTGCCCGGTTTCGCCATCGGCAGCGCGCTCGTAGCCGGGCCATTGCTCGGGATTCATGTAGCTCGGCGTGCCGGCGTGCAGCAGGCGCGTGGCCTCGGGCTCGCGCCCGCTCAACGCCACCCCGAGGTCGAGCACGCGCAGCACGCCATCGTCCCCCAGGTGCAGGTTGTCGGGCTTGATGTCCCGGTGCACCACGCCCTGGCGGTGCAACAGGCCGAGCACGCGCACGGCCTGGGTGAGCACGCCCACGGTGCGCGCCACGCCAAAGGGCTGGCGCCGGCGCAGTTGCTGGCCCAAGGTTTCGCCCCGGTGCCAGTCATAGAGCAGGTAGAAGAAACTGCTGCTGGCGCCCGATGCAGGGGCAGGCCAGTCGTTCAGGCAGGCCAGATGGGCCGCCGCGCTGCCCGACTGCATGCGCCGCGCCACCCAGGCCTCGTGCGCCAGCGTGGCGCGCTCCTCGCCATCGTGCGCGCGCTGGGGGTTCAGGGTCTTGAGCGCATACAGGCGCTGGGTGGCGGGGTCGCGCACCTGGTAGATGCGGTGGATGCCGCTGTCGGCCACCAGCGCGGTGACCACCAGGCCGTCGACCGCATCGCCCACCTTGAGCAGGGGCAGCACCGGCAGCTCCTGCGCGCGCCGCGATTCATCCTGCAAGGTGGCCTCAAGCACGCCGCGCACCTGCACGGCCATGGCGGTCACATTGTCGCTGCTGCCCCGGCGCAGGGCCGTGCGCACCAGTTCCTCGCACAGTGCCTGCGGCGCCAGGCCCTGGCGCATCAGGCTGCGCAGCTCGCGCTCGGGCAGGCTGCCGTGTACGCCGTCGGACGCCAGCAGAAACAGATCGCCGGTCTGCAACTCGCCCTGGCTGTAATCCACCACCACATGGTCGTCGAGCCCCAGGGCGCGCGTGAGCTGGTGGGCCAGGTCGCGCTGCGCGATCACGTGGTCGGCCGTGAGCTGCTGCAGTCGCCCGTCGCGCAGCAGGTAGGCGCGCGTATCGCCCACGTGCGCCACGGTGAAGGACTGGCCGCGCAGCACAAGGGCCGTGAGCGTGGTCAGCCCCACGGCGGGCTGGCGCCGCCGGTTCATGGCGGCCAGCCAGGCGTTGTGGGCACTGAGGATGCGGTCCAGGGCCACCGTGGTGTCCCAGGTCTCGGGGGTGGCAAAGTAGTCGGACAGCAGCGTGCGCACCGTGGTCTGGGCCGCCTCGCGCCCATTGCCCCCCGCGCTCACGCCATCGGCCAGGGCGGCAATGGCGCCACGGGGCAGGTCGCGCCCGCGGCCCTCGACCAGGGCCGCAAAGTCCTCGTTGCCGTCCTTGCGCCCGGCCTGCGAGACACAGCCGAAATCCAGTTCAAAACTCATGCACCACAGGCAAGCATCTTTCATGCCCAAGCTGGTGCAAAGTGCGCCCGCCAACGCACCCCAGCAAGGCCATGCGCGATTTTCATCCCCATCATGGTGCAATGCAACATGGTGCGCGTGGCGCCACCCTGGGGTTGCGCTCACGGACCACCAGAAAAGACGGGACGCCCCGGATCAGGGCGGCGGGTTGGCACACGCATTGCTTGTTCGAAGGCACGGCCCGCAAGGGCCACGCAGGTCCACGGTGCAATGGCGCACCCGGGCTGGCAAGGACGAAGGCGTCCCCACATGCGGTTTCGAGACATCGAAGCAGCATCGTGCGGGCGCCTTTTTTGTTTTGTGTTTCCGATGGGCGTGGGGGCTGCGATGAAAAAATCCAGGCTGGTGATGGTGGGCAATGGCATGGCCGGTGTGCGCACCCTGGAAGAGCTGCTCAAGATCGCCCCGGACCTCTACGACATCACGGTGTTCGGTGCCGAGCCGCACCCCAACTACAACCGCATCCTGCTGTCGCCCGTGCTCGCGGGCGAGCAAACGATCGACGAAATCATCCTCAACGACTGGTCCTGGTACGAAGAGAACCAGATCACGCTGCACACCGGCTTCACCGTGACCGAGGTGGACCGCGTGCGCCGCGTGGTGCACGCCACCAATGCGGCGGGCGAGGCCATCAGCGCCGAGTACGACCGCCTGATCCTGGCCACCGGTTCCAACCCCTTCATTCTGCCCATCCCGGGCAAGGACCTCCCCGGCGTGCTCGCCTACCGCGACATCGCCGACACCGAGGCCATGATCGCTGCCGCAGCCACCTACCGGCATGCCGTGGTCATCGGCGGCGGCCTGCTGGGGCTGGAGGTGGCCAACGGCCTGGTCAAGCGGGGCATGCAGGTGAGCGTGGTGCACGTGGGCAACACCCTCATGGAGCGCCAGCTCGACGGCGTGGCGGGCGTGATGCTGCAGCAGTCGCTGCAGGAGCGCGGCATGCAGTTTTTGCTCAATGCCCAGACCGCAGAACTGGTGGGCGGCCCCGAGGGCCGCGTGACCGCCGTGAAGTTCAAGGACGGCAGCCAGATACCCGCCGACCTGGTGGTGATGGCCGTGGGCATACGCCCCAACACGGCGCTGGCCGAGAAGATGCGCCTGCATGTGAACCGGGGCATCGTGGTCAGCGACACGCTGCAGACCATCACCGACGCGCGCATCTACGCCGTGGGCGAGTGCGCCGCGCACCGGGGCATCGCCTACGGCCTGGTGGCGCCGCTGTTCGAGCAGGGCAAGGTGCTGGCCAACCACCTGGCGGAGATGGGCATCGACCGCTACCAGGGCTCGCTCACCTCCACCAAGCTCAAGGTGACCGGCATCGACCTGTTCAGCGCCGGCGATTTCCAGGGCGGCGAAGGCACCGAGGAGATCGTCATGAGCGACCCCGTGACCGGCTCGTACAAGAAGCTCGTGATCAAGGACGACAAGCTCGTGGGCGCCTGCCTGTATGGCGACACGGTAGACGGCAGCTGGTACTTCGAGCTGCTGCGCGAAGGCCGCACAGTGGACGAGATCCGCGACCAGCTGATGTTCGGCCCGGCCAGCACGGACTGAGCATCTCCCCTTCACAACGAACAGGCCAACGAAGGTGATTGAACCCATGACCCACTCCACAACCACCATCACAGCACAGCACGCCCTGCAGCGCAGGGCACTCTTGAAGGCAGGAGCTGCCGCAGGCGCCGCCACCATGGCCGGTGCCCTGGGCCTGGCCTTCGCCTCGCGGCCTGCGCATGCCCAGGTCGCCAACCTCAACGACGCCATCAACAAGGCCGGGCGCCAGCGCATGCTGAGCCAGCGCATGGGCAAGGCCTGGCTGGCCCTGGCGCACAAGGTGCAGGAGCCCGCAGCGCGCCAGGTGCTGGAGCAGTCTGTCGCCCTGTTCGAGCGCCAGCTCGCCGAACTCAAGTCCTATGCGCCGAATCCCACCATCCGCGACACCTACGGCAAGCTCGACGCGGCCTGGGTTTCTCACAAGGCCACGCTGCTGACTGGCACGCCCGCACTGGCTGGCGCCACCGCGATGCTGCAGGCCGACGCCAAGGTGCTGGCCCTGGCGCACCAGGGCACGGTGCAGTACGAGTCGGCCTCGGGCAAGCCCGTGGGCCACCTGGTCAACGTGGCCGGCCGCCAGCGCATGCTGAGCCAGCGCATGGCCAAGTTCTACCTGGCTGCGCAGTTGCCGGTGGATGCTGCCGTTGCGGCGGCGGAGATTGCCAAGGCGCGCACCGAGTTCGTCGCGGCGACCGAGGTGCTGCGCAAGGCGCCTGAGGCCAATGATCGCATTCGGCAGGAGCTGCTGCTGGCGGATGGGCAGTGGGTGTTCTTTGATGCGGCCTTGCAGCGGATGCAGGCGGGTGGGGTGGCGGGGAGCACGGCGCGGCAGGTGTCGGAGGTGTTTGTGGCGAGTGAGAATTTGTTGTCGAGCATGGATCGGGTGACGGGGCTTTATGCTGCTTTGGCTGGGTGATATCGTGGTCTGTGGTGGCTCCTCTTTTTGTGTTGAGGGCGAAAGCTGGGATTCGGAGCGCCTGGGCTACTGCATGCCTTTGCAGAGGCCGGGAGCCGGGTCTCGGCCCGGCGGCCGAGGTACTTGTTCTTTGCTTCGCCAAAGAAAAGTACCCAAAAGAAAGGCGACCCCGCTGCCCGTGTCCCCCTCGCCCGGAGGCGAGGGGGCAGCCTGCGATGCTCGGTCCTGGGGTGTGCCGCAGAACTCGCTGCGTTCTTCGAACTCCGCTCAAACAGCTGCGGCAAGCCAGACAACGATGCGCGTGTCCTTCGGCACGCGCTCACCCCAGGCCCTGCGCTTCTCGGCACGGTCAGAAGGGGGTGGGAGCGGGCTCCACTCGGGCCATTGCTTCGCTCGGCCTGGTGGTCCTTCGCTGCGCTCGGCTCGCCAGGGCGACTGCGTCCAGGACGTCGGCAGCGCGCAGCGCGTAACCGACCCCAGGCGCAGCTGCGAAGCAGCAGCCGTCCTTGACCCCGCTCCCCACCCCTGCTGGCTGCGCCGAGAAGCGCAGGGGCTGGGGTGGGTGCGTGTGCCGCAGGACACACGCACTTCGTCCTCTAGCTTGCCGATGCTGTCTGAGCGGAGTTCGAAGAACGCAGCGAGTTCATCGGCACCACCCCAGGACCGAGCATCGCAGGTTGCCCCCGTCGCCCACCGGGCGATGGGGGACGCAGACTGGGGGTCGCCTTTTCTTTGGTGACTTTCTTTTGGCGAAGCAAAAGAAAGTTACTGCGCCGCCGGGCGCACACCCCGGCCCCCGCCCCAACAACAAGCACGCCGCAACCACGACAAGAACATGACAGAAACCAAATCCACCTGCCCCTACTGCGGCGTAGGCTGCGGCGTGATCATCGAATCCCAGGGCACGCAGATCACCGGCGTGCGCGGCGACCCCACCCACCCCGCCAACTTCGGCCGCCTGTGTACCAAGGGCTCGACCCTGCACCTCACGGCCACGAGCCCCGTCACCCTGCAGACCCGCCTGCTCAACCCCCTGCACCGCGCCCAGCGCGGCCAGCAGGCCCTGCCCGTCACCTGGGGTACCGCGCTCGACATGGCGAGCCAGAAATTCGCCGACACCATCGCACAGCATGGCCCCGACGCCGTCGGCTTCTACGTGAGTGGCCAGTTGCTCACCGAGGACTACTACGTCTTCAACAAGCTCGCCAAGGGCCTCATCGGCACCAACAACATCGACACCAACTCGCGCCTGTGCATGAGCAGCGCCGTGGCCGGCTACAAGGCCACGCTGGGGGCGGATGCGCCACCCGCCTGCTACGACGATGTGAAGCATGCGCAGTGCCTGTTCTTCGTGGGCAGCAACGCGGCCTGGGCGCACCCCATCCTGTTTCGGCGCATCGAGGATGCGCGCGCTGCCAACCCGGGCATGAAGGTCATCGTGGCCGATCCGCGCCGCACCGACACGGCGGGCATGGCCGATCTGTTTTTGCCGATCCAGCCGGGCAGCGACGTGATGCTGTTCAACGGCATGCTGCACCTCATGCTGCGCGAGGGCTGGGTGGATGCCGCCTACATCGGCGCGCACACCAGCGGCTTCGAGGCGCTCAAGGCGCTGGTGGCCGATTGCACGCCCGAGCGCGTGGGCGCCGTGTGCGGCATCCCCGAGGCCGACCTGGCCACGGCCGCGCAGTGGTTCGCCACCTCCAGGGCCACGCTCAGCCTGTACTGCCAGGGCCTGAACCAAAGCACCAGCGGCACGGCCAAGAATGCCGCGCTGATCAACCTGCATCTGGCCACGGCGCAGATCGGCAAGCCGGGCGCGGGCCCGTTCTCGCTGACCGGCCAGCCCAATGCGATGGGCGGACGCGAGGTGGGGGGCCTGGCCAACCTGCTGAGCGCGCACCGCGACCTGGCCAATCCCGCGCACCGTGCCGAGGTGGCCGCGCTGTGGGGTGTGGCCGATGTGCCTGCGCGGCCCGGCAAGACGGCGGTGGAGATGTTCCAGGCCGCCGCCGATGGCGAGATCCGCGCACTGTGGATCGCCTGCACCAACCCCGCGCAGAGCATGCCCGACCAGGCCACCGTGCGCCGCGCACTCGAACGTGCCGAGTTCGTGGTGCTGCAGGAGGCCTTTGCCACCACCGCCACCGCGCAGTACGCAGACCTGCTGTTGCCCGCCACCACCTGGGGCGAGAAGACCGGCACCGTGACCAACAGCGAACGCCGCATCTCGCGCGTGCGCACTGCGGTGCCGGCACCCGGCCAGACGCGCCACGACTGGGCCATAGCGGTGCAGTTTGCGCACCAACTGGAGGCGCGGCTGCGCCCCGGCGCACCCAGCCTGTTCCCCTACACCACCAGCGACGCCGATGCCGGTGCCGAGGCCGTGTGGAACGAACACCGCGAAACCACGCGCGGCCGCGACCTGGACATCACCGGCCTCTCCTGGCCCCTGCTCGAAGCGCAAGGCCCGCAGCAGTGGCCGCTGCCCGAGGGTGCTGCCAGCGGCAAGGTGCGCCTGTACGAAGACGGCATTTACCCCACGCCCGATGGCCGTGCGCGCTTTGCGGCCCATGCCTGGCAGCCTGTCGCCGAACCGCGCGAGTCGCGCTACCCCTTCGGCCTGACCACCGGCCGCCTGCGCGACCAGTGGCACGGCATGAGCCGCACGGGTACGCTGGGCCGGCTGTTCGGCCACGTGGCCGAGCCTTCGGTGCAGATGCACCCGGACGACATGGCGCAGCGCAAGCTGCACAGCGGTGACCTGGTACACGTCACCAGCAAGCGCGGCTCCATCGTGGTGCCGGTGCAGGCCGACACCAACGTCGGCCTGTCGCAGGCCTTCATGGCCATGCACTGGGGCAGCGAGTACCTCAGCGGCCAATCGTCCACGGGCGAGCGGCTGTCGGGCGTGAATGCGCTGACCACCTCCGCCTACTGCCCCACCTCCAAGCAGCCCGAACTCAAGCACGCGGCCGTGAAGATCCTCAAGGCCGAGATGCCCTGGACGCTGCTGGCCATGGCCTGGTTGCCGGCCGACAGCGCACTGGCCGCACGCGAGTCGCTGTCGGCCTTGATGGATGCCTTCCCGTTTGCGAGCTGCGTGCCCTTTGGCAACAACACCCCGCTGTCGGAGCCGGGCCGCGAGCGCACCGGCGTGCTGCTGCGCGCCGCCGGGCACGAGGCACCACCGGATGCCGTGATCGAACGCATCGAGGCCCTGCTGGGCCTGGCCACCGCCAACACCCTGCGCTATGCCGACAAAAAGCGCGGCCAGCGCCGCGCCGCGCGCCTGACACGGCGCGACGACGGCAGCACCACGCTCGAAGCCATCGTGCTGGCGGGCGATACCAGCGCCCAGGGCTGGATCAAGACCCTGCTGCAGGAGGAACTGCCTGCGCAGACCTACGGCCGCCTGCTGCTGGTGCCCAGTGCCAAGGCCCCGGTCGCGGTGCAGTCGCGCGGCAAGACCGTCTGCACCTGCTTCAACGTCACCGACGTGGCGATCACCGGCCAGCTGGCGCTGTGCCACGGCACCGACGAGGACCGGCTGGCGCAACTGCAGGGGGTGCTGCGCTGCGGCACCAACTGCGGCTCGTGCCTGCCCGAGCTCAAGCGCATGGTGCGCGCCACCGGGCCTCTGGCCCCCAAGGCGGCCAGCATCGCAATCGCCGCCATATAACCAAAAGTTCGCTGGGTTGCGAGAAAATACCCAGCCCCACTCCAAAGAGCCACCAGCCACCATGGGCATCAGCCAGTACATCAAGGAAATAGGCCGCGGCCCGCGCGGTGCCAAGCCGCTCACGCGCGAGCAGGCCACGGACCTGTTCGGCCAGGTGCTGGACGGCACCGTGACCGACCTGGAGATCGGCGCCTTCTGCCTGGCCATGCGCATCAAGGGCGAAACGGCCGACGAGATGTGCGGCTTCCTGGACGCCACGCACGCCCGCATGGCCCTGCTGCCCGCCAGCGACCGCCCCCTGGTGGTGCTGCCCAGCTACAACGGCGCGCGCAAGCTGCCCGTGCTGACCCCGCTGCTGGCCCTGCTGCTGGCGCGCAAGGGCCAGCCGGTGCTGCTGCACGGCATGCGCACCGAGGCGCGGCGCATCCTCGCCGCCGACGTGCTTGAAGCACTGGGCGTGCCCGCACTCACCGCACCGCGCAAAGTGGCCGATGGCGAAGTGGCGCACATCGCCACCGGCCTGCTGCACCCGGGGCTGGCACGCCTGCTGGCCGTGCGCCAGACCGTCGGGCTGCGCAACGCGGGGCACAGCGCCGTCAAGCTCATGAACCCGTGCGCCGGAGCGGCGGTGGTGGTCACGAGCTACACGCACCCCGAATACTTCGAGATGCTGCAAAACACCTTCAGCGCCATGGGCATGAACGCCCTGCTCTCGCGCGGGCTCGAGGGCGAAGTGGCGGCCGACCCGCGCCGCACACCCCGTTACGACGCCTTCGTCGGCGGGGCGCACCATGTGCTGCAGGAGCAGGAGCCAGGCACCGCGAGCGAGGTGCCCGGCCTGCCGACCGAGATCGACGTGGCCACCACGGCCGACTACACCCGCCGCGTGCTCGCGGGCGAACTGCCGGTGCCGCCCGCCCTGGCACGGCAGGTGGAACATATCTTGCACATCACCGGTCAAACAGCCACCCCCGCAATGCCGGAGACACCGCCATGAACCGCCCCACGAATCCATCCTCGCCCCAGCACGACCGCCCACACCTGGGCACCGGTGGCTCCTGCACGCTGGTGGGCGCAGGCCCCGGCGATCCGGAGCTGCTCACGCTCAAGGCGCTCAAGGCCATCCAGGCGGCCACGGTGCTGCTGGTCGACGACCTGGTCAGCGATGCCATCGTGGCCTATGCCTCGCCCACGACGCGCATCGTGCATGTGGGCAAGCGCGGCGGCTGCAAGAGCACGCCACAGGCCTTCATCGAAAAGCTGATGCTGATGGCCGTGAACGAGGGCGAGACCGTGGTGCGCCTCAAAGGGGGTGACCCCTTCATCTTCGGCCGCGGCGGCGAAGAAGTGGAGCACCTGCGCGCCGCGGGCGTGCCGGTCACGGTGGTCAACGGCATCACTGCCGGCCTGGCGGGCCTGACCTCGCTGGGCGCGCCGCTCACGCACCGCGAGCATGCCCACGGCGTGGTCTTCGTCACCGGCCATGCCAAGCCCGGCGACGCCGGAACCGACTGGCGCCAGCTGGCCGCCACCGCGCGCGACGCCAAGCTGACGCTGGTGATCTACATGGGCGTGAGCGGAGCCGCCACCATCGAGCAGGAACTGCTCACCGGCCTGCCGGCGGCCACGCCCGTGGCCATCATCCAGCATGCCAGCCTGCCGCAGCAGCGCCACGCCGTGACCACGCTGGGCGAGCTGCATGCCACCATTGCCCGCGAGGGACTGGCCAGCCCCTCGGTGATCGTGGTGGGCGACGTGGTGCAGGGCATTGCCGCAGCCGCGCTGCCGCAGTCGCCGGCCCACCAGCGCGCTGCCTGAACCAGTCCCCACCTGCACACCACGGCTGCGCCGGAACGCACCGGCTCCGCAGCCTTGCGCGGGCCCTGCTTGCATGCGCGCGCATGCGGCTCCCAACACGCCCGCGAGCGCACTTCCGCGCACCGTGCGGGCGCAGTGTTCCACGCACCATTGGCCCAGGTATTGCTAGTTGCACTGTGACAAAGCCCGAGGGCTCACTACACAGGATCACACCATGGCAGCCTACCCTCTCTCCACCGTCCGCAGCACGCCATCCACGCCCGCTGCGGCATCGCGCGATGGCGACATGTCCCTGGTCAACATCGCGGCCCGCCAGCGCATGCTGTCGCAGCGCATGGTGCTGCAGACGGTATTGGCCACGCGCGGCAGCGACCTGCATCTGAAGGCGGCACGCAGCTCGCTCGCGCTGTTCAGTGAAAGCCATGCCAGGCTGGTGGACACGCCGCGCCACCTCGACACAGCCATGGGCGAACGCATCCGCATGACCTACCAGGGTCCCGCCGGCGTGGGCCCCACCATCGACGCCTTCATGCAGCAGGTGGAGCGCACGCTGGAGCTGGCCGAGCGGCAAAGCCCGCGCGTGGAAGAAGCCCTGGCGCGCCTGGTGGAGATCACCGACGGCGCGCTGGATGCGCTCAACACCGCCACCACCGCCTTCGACCAGTTGGGCAAGGCCAAGTCCGAGACGCTGATGAAGGAGCTGGCGGGCATCGTGGCCTCGATCCAGACCGTGGCACGCGAGGCCAAGGTGGTGAGCTTCAACGCCCAGGTGATGGCCGCGCGTGCGGGCCAGCATGGCCGCGAATTCGCGGTGGTGGCCAACGTGCTCTCGGGCATCACCAACGAGATTGACGGGCTGTCGCTGCAGGCCGTGTCGCTGGCGGGGCGCAACCGCTGAACGTCGCGGCCGCCAGCTCAGACGTTGGTGAAGCCGCCCGCTGGCGCGGGATGGGGAATCGACCAGCCGAAGTAGACCTCCACCTCCACGATGCGCTCGCCGCGCACGGTGACGACCTCGGTGTTGCGAAAGCGCCCGCCGCCCTGGCGCGTGCCCTCGTAGGTGACGAAGACGACATGGCCCTGCTGGACCAGGTGGATGAACTGGAAGCCGCTGATGCCCTCGCTGTTGGGCCAGCAGCGCGCGAAGTAGGTGGCCCGGTCGATGCGGTTGTCGAGCGGGCTCGAGAAATGGAAATCCTCGTCGATCAGTGCCTCAAGGGCCTCGCGGTCCTTGCGGACATAGGCCTCGTAGCTGGCACGCACCAGGGCGGTGGCATCGTTCATGGCGGGCAGCCCTTCGCAAAGGGCCCAGCCTACGCCCCTTTGCCACCGAGGCTGTTAGCACATGTGTGCGTGCGCCTCAGAGGCTGGGAGTTTTTTGGCCGTGTCCGAATGGCGCGTCAAAACGCCCTGGATCTAGGCGCAACGCGCAGCCATAGCTCGGGCTATGGCGAGCGCTTGCAACGACGATCCGGGGTGTTTTGGCGTGCAAGGAGGGCATGGACGAAGGACTCTCAGCCTCTCAGGCCGCAAGGGGCGCGGGTACCGGGGCTGAGCGGGCCTGCTCGAAGCGCGCCGCCAGTTCCTTGCGCAGGGTCTTGCGCATCACGGCGGCATCCCAGCGGCGGCGCTCTTCGGTGGTGGAGGGCGACAACGCAGGCACCTGCACGGGCTTGCGCGCTTCGTCCACCGCCACCATGGTGAAAAAGCAGCTGTTCACATGCCGCACCACCTGCGAGCGGATGTCCTCGGCCACCACCTTGATGCCGATCTCCATCGACGAGGAGCCGGTGTAGTTGACGCTGGCCAGGAAGGTCACGAGCTCGCCCACGTGGATGGGCTGCAGGAACATCACCTGGTCCACGCTGAGCGTGACCACGTAGCAGGCCGAATAGCGGCTGGCGCAGGAGTAGGCCACCTGGTCGAGCAGCTTCAGGATGGCGCCGCCGTGGACGTTGCCGGAAAAATTGGCCATGTCCGGGGACATGAGCACGGTCATGCTCAGTTGGTGCGAGGGGATGTTCATGGGCCCTGATTTTACGTGCGACGGCGGTTACACAAGGATGCACACGCCCCCGCTACACTGCGCAACACACAAGCCTGGGCAACACCACTCCACGATCCAGGCGCAGAGGGGTAAAGCATGCTGGAAATCGACAAACTCAATGAATTCACCGAAAGCCACGGTGCGCTGCGGCGCGGTCGCGGGCTGGTGTCGGGGGTGATTGCACTCACGCTGGCCATCCTGTGCTTTCTGGGCGTGCTGGCCTTCCACTTCCCCGAGTACCTGACCACGCCCCAGTTGCGCAAGAGCTACGACGTGACGGTGATCCGCTACATCATGCTGGGCGCCATGGCCATCGCGGGCGGCATCTCGCTGGTCAACATCCTGTTCAACCGCTCGCGCTGGCTGGCCACCTTCGCGTTTGCCATCGTGGCGCTGGCCGCCTTTCTGGGCGGCCACAAGGTGGAGGTGGACCCGAACTTCCCCGACAACACGCCCTACATCGGCCTCGATTGGTTCATCCTCGACCTGCTGGGCAGCTCTCTGATCTTCATCTTCATCGAGAAGCTGTTCGCACTGCGCAAGGACCAGCCCATCTTCCGCGAAGAGTGGCAGACCGACTTCCACCACTTCATCGTGAACCACATGGTGGTGGGCTTCGTGCTGCTGGCGACCAACCTCATCGTGCACAAGTTCTTCGGCTGGGCCGCGAGCGACGGCATCCGCGGCTGGGTGCAGGGCCTGAACTTCTGGGTGGCGCTGTTACTCATCGTGCTGGTGGCCGACCTGGTGCA
The DNA here is from genome assembly GCF_979253235.1 of Acidovorax sp. AC410. Lineage (NCBI taxonomy): Bacteria > Pseudomonadati > Pseudomonadota > Betaproteobacteria > Burkholderiales > Comamonadaceae > Acidovorax > Acidovorax sp. AC410. Next base: position 3,753,989 of record NZ_CEEDCG010000001.1, on the reverse strand, counting down.
GTACTGGACGCACCGCGCCTACCACGAGGTGCCCGTGCTGTGGCGCCTGCACGCCGTGCACCACAGCGTGAAAAGCATGGACTGGATGGCCGGCTCGCGCCAGCACATCCTGGAGCTGTTGATCACGCGCACGCTGGTGCTGGCGCCGATCTACGTGTTTGGTTTTTCCAAGGAAGTGATCGACGCCTACATCGTCGTCGTGGGCTTCCAGGCGGTGTTCAACCACGCCAACGTGAGCGTGCGCCTGGGGCCGCTGCGCTACGTGCTGGTCACGCCCAACTTCCACCACTGGCACCACAGCCAGGACCAGGAGGCGCTGGACAAGAACTATGCAGCCCATTTCGCCTTCCTCGACTACCTGTTCGGCACGGCCGTGAAGAGCACCAAGCTCTGGCCCGAAAAGTACGGCGTGCTGGGCGACTATGTGCCCAACGGCTTCGTCAAGCAGTTCAAGTTTCCGTTCACCTGGAAGGGCTGAGCCGCCACTCCCAGGGCTGTCCGGGTTGCAAATGAGGCGCAAAAGCAACGCGCCTGGCACGAATGGCGCCCCTCCCAGGCACTCCTATTAAGAATGATTGTTATTTAAAAGTTACAATTGGAGCCATAAACCAGCCACGCCGTGCTCTTCTTGTTGTTGCGCAGCCAGCCAGTTGCCAGATTCAACAACTCGAGGAGTGCTCCATGTCTGTTTCCCGTAGGCAGCCCGTCTGCCGTCTGCACCCGCTGGCGCTGGCCGCCATCGCCACGGTCCTGGCCGGCGCAGCCCAGGCCCAGGACGCCGCTCCCGCGGCCTCCACCGACCTGGTCGTTGCCCCCAAGGCGCTGGACAGCGTCACCGTGTCGGGCTCGCGCGAAAGCGCCTCCACCCGGCTGCAGCTGACCGCGCGCGAAACGCCGCAGTCCACCACCACGGTGACGCGCGAGCAGATCGAGCGCCAGTCGCTGACCAGCATCGACGCGGTGCTGCGCAACGTGAACGGCGTGGCCGTGAGCTTCTACGACACGCAGCGCCCGCTGTACTACGCACGCGGCTTTCAGATCACCGACTTCCAGATCGACGGCCTGCCTTCGTACAGCAGCAGCACCAACCAGGAATACGACACCGCGCTGTACGAGCGCGTGGAAGTCGTGCGCGGCGCCAACGGCATCCTCACCGGCGTGGGCGTGCCCTCGGCCACGATCAACATGATCCGCAAGCGCCCGCAGCGTGATTTCGCGGCCTCGGTGGCGCTCACCGCCGGCTCATGGAACCTGTACCGCGGCGAGCTCGACATCAACGCCCCGCTCAACAAGGATGGCAGCGTGCGCAGCCGCCTGGTGATCGCACCGCAGAAGAAGGACAGCTTCCGCGACCGCTACTCCGAAGACAAGACCGCGATGCTCGCCGCCATCGAGGCCGATATCGGCTCCTCCACCGTGGTCACGCTGGGTTACCAGCGCCAGTCCAACGACCCCAAGGCGCCGATCTGGGGCACCATCCCGCGCTTTGCCATCGACGGCTCGCCCATCGACCTGCCCACGTCCGTGAGCTTCTCGCCGCCCTGGACGCGCTGGGAGCGCACCTCGGGCACGGTGTACGCCACGCTGGAGCACCAGCTCAATGACGACTGGAGCGTGAAGGCCGCCTTGAACCACACCGAAGGCGACACCTTCAGCCTGCGCACCTATGGCTATGGCCGCACGGTCTCGCTGGCTCCGTTCGTGAACCCCTTCACCGGCGCCGGCACCACGCTGTACGCCGCCGTGGGCGGTGGCAGCGAAAAGCAGGACACGGTAGACGCCTACCTGTCGGGCAAGTTCGAGCTCGGCGGCCGCAAGCACGACCTGATGGTGGGCGTGAGCTCCACGCGCATCGCCACGCGCACCGATGGCTACAGCTCGGTGGCCAACTGGAGCTACGTGATCCCCAACATCTACAGCTGGGACGGCAGTGCGCCCGAGCCTGTGGTCTCCAAGACCGGTGCCTGGCGCACGCAGATCACACAGCAGACGGGCCTGTTCGCCTCGGCGCGCTGGCGCCTGACCGACCCGCTGTCGGTGCTGACCGGCCTGCGCCTGACCGACTGGCACCGCCATACCGACACCTACGCCACCACCGGCACCTATGCCGGCAAGAGCCTGGTGCAGGACGAGAACCGCAAGGTCACGCCGTACATCGGCGCGGTGTACGACATCACGCCCACGCTGTCCGCCTATGCCAGCTACACGCGCATCTTCAACCCGCAGAACTACAAGGATCGCAACAACAACCCGCTGTCGCCGGTCATCGGCAGCAACACCGAAGCCGGCCTCAAGGCCGAGCTGCTGGACCGCCGCATCCAGGCGCATTTCGCGGTGTTCCAGACCAAGCAGGACAACTACGGCATGCGCGACGGCGCCATCACCACGCCGCTGCCCGACGGCACGCTGCCCTATGTGGCGGTCAACGGGACCAAGTCCACCGGCTTCGAACTCGAGTTCTCGGGCATGGCCACCAGGCAATGGCGCGTGAGCGCAGGCCTCACGCGCGCCAAGGTCACGCGCGCCGCCACGGACCTGATCTACGCCAACCTGCCCGACTACCTGCTGCAGCTGGGCACGGACTACCAGCTGTCGGGCGCGCTGGCCCCCCTGTCGGTGGGCGGCAACCTGACCTGGCAAAGCGCGGTCGAAGGCTTCAACATCCCGCACCCCACCGGCACGGTGACGGTGAAGCAGTCGCCCACGGCCGTGCTCAACCTGCGTGCCTCCTGGCAGTTCAACCCCAAACTCAGCGCCACCCTGGCCGTCAACAACGTGACGAACAAGAAGTACTGGGCCAACCTGGACTATGGCAACTACAGCGACCCACGCAACGTCAGCCTGACGATGCGCGCTGCATTTTGATTCGGTACATCCCCCTGAGGCGCTGCGCGCCTTCACCCCTTCTCTCGAATGGCTGCGCCATTCGGGAAGGGGGACACCGCCAGCGCGGCGGGGCGGCCCTTGCGCGGCGGTCCTGGCTTTTAGGCAGCGCGCTCTCAACGGGCCGCGGGAAACTGAGCCATACCGCCGCAAGATGCGGCAGTCCAGACCGACTGCGGCATCCCGTTGCTTGATGGCTGCACTGCGATGAACCCACCTTCCGCCCACCCCGCGGGCCGCTGGTATGCCAGCCACCATGCGTGGCTGGTGGGCTGGCTGCAGCGCAAGATGGGGTGCCCGCACGGGGCTGCCGATCTGGCGCAGGACACCTTCGTGCGCGTGCTCACCGCGCGGGATGTCGAGCAGGTGGCCGAACCGCGCGCCTTTCTGACCACGCTGGCCAAGCGGGTGCTGTTCAGCCATTGGCGCCGGCGCGAACTGGAGCAGGCGTATCTGCAGGCACTGGCCGATTCCCCCCAGGCCACGGTGCCATCGCCGCAAGACATGGCGCTGCTGCACGAGGCGCTGCAGGCCATCGACCACCGCCTCAATGGCTTGCCGGCCAAGGTCAGACGGGCCTTCCTGCTGCACCGGCTGGACGGCATGACGCACGTGCAGATTGCGCGCGAGATGGACGTCTCGGTGGCCAGCGTCGAGCGCTACATGAAGCAGGCCTATCTGCACTGCTGCCTGCAGCATGCCGCGGGCACCGACGGTCCATGAGCGCGGGTCAGCCTCCCGTCACACAGGACATCCTGGCTGCCGCCGTGGAGTGGCAGGTGCGCCTGAGCTCCGGCAGCGCGGCGGCGGATGAACACGCGGCCTTTGCGCGCTGGCTGGCTGCCGATGGGCGCCACGAGGCCGCATGGCAGCGCGTGCAGGGCGTGCTCGCAGAGCCCATGCGGCAGATCCACGGCATCGACCAGCGCAACCCGGGCCAGTTGCCGGCGGTCCACCGCAGCCTGGCCTCGCACCAGCGCAGGAGCATTGTGGGGGGCTCGGCCATGCTGCTGCTGGCCAGCGTGGGCGCCGGGTACCTTGCCCACCGCAGCCAGCCGCTCGACGAGCTGCTGGCCGACCTGCATACCGGCACCGCCGAGACACGCCACACCGTGTTGCCCGACGGCACCGGGCTGGACCTGAACGCGCGCAGCGCGGCGGATATCCGCTTTGGCGCGGACCGGCGCCTGGTGCAGCTGCGCGCCGGCGAATTGCTGGTGCAGGTGGCACGCGAACCAGGCGCTGCGGGCCTGCCAGCGCGCCCCTTCGTCGTGCAGACCCGGCACGGCACGGCGCAGGCACTGGGCACCCGCTACCTGGTGCGCCAGGAGATGGAGCGCAGCCTGGTGGTGGTGCTGGAGCACAGCGTGGCCGTGCAGGCCCGCAATGGCGCGCAGCGCGTCCTGCGCGCAGGCCAGGCCGCCTGGATGGATGCCAGCGGCATTGAACCGGCGGACACGAACATGGCGCACCGCGCCGGCTGGACCGACGGCGTACTGGACGTGCGGGACGAACCACTGGGCGATGTGATCGCTGCCTTGCGCCCCTGGCGCAAGGGGCTGGTACGCATCAGCCCGGCAGCGGCCCGGCTGAGGGTCTTTGGCGTCTTCCGCCTGAACGACACCGGACAGGCCTTGCAGGCCCTCGTGGACACCCAGCCCATCACCGTCACCACCTACGGACCGATGCTGGCACTGATCGATCTGCGCTAGCCGCAAAGGCACCAGGCAGAAATATTTTCCGCAGCGTGAGGGGTTTTGCGCGGCCCGTTGGACAGAGGGGGAGAAGCCGCCTTGTTGTTGTTCAACGTTCATCCCGTACAGGAACCCGATTCCATGCCTACCCCTGCCTTTCGCCCCCGCCTGCTCGTGGCGGCCCTGACCGCCGCCCTGGGCAGCGCCAGTCTTGCGCAAACCCTTCCCGCCTCCGGCGACACCCTGGTGGCCCAGGCCGGCGCCGTGCAGAACTGGGACCTGCCCGCTGGCGCGCTGGACGATACCCTGGCCCGCATCGCCCGCCAGGGCGGCAGAATCCTCACCGCCGACCCGGCGCTGCTGCGCGGCAAGACCGCTCCTGCCGTGCGCGGCAGCTTTGCGGTGGAAGAAGCGGCGCAGCGTGCGCTCGCAGGGTCGGGCCTGGCCCTGGTCCGCCTGGGCAGCGACGCCCTGACCGTGCGCCTTGCGCCCCCTGCAGCCCCTGCGGCGGCGCCAGTGGCCGCCACCGGCACGGCGGAGCGCAGCCTGGCGACCGTGACGGTCGAAGGCTCGCGCGACCCGAACCAGCTGTACCAGCCCTTCGCGGGCGGCCAGATCGCCAAGGGCGCGCGCCTGGGGGCCCTGGGCAACACGGCTCTGCTTGACGCGCCCTTCGCCATCAGTGGCTACACCGAGCAGGCCGCGCGCGACGCGCAGGCGCGGCGGCTGATCGACGTGCTGGCCGCGGACCCGGCCGTGCGCACCACCAACTCCGAGAGCAACGCGGTGGACGTGTTCTTCCTGCGCGGCCTGCCCATGCTGAGCCAGGACATCTCGTTCAACGAGACCTTCGCGGTGGTGGACACGCGGCGCATCGCGGTGGAGCAGTTCGAGCGCATCGAAGTGCTCAAGGGCCCGAGCGCGCTGCTCAACGGCATCGGCCCGAACAGCACCACCACGGGCGGCACCATCAACCTCGTGCCCAAGCGCGGCACCGATGTGCCGCTGACCCGGCTGACCCTGTCCGCCTCATCCCACGGCCAGGCCGGCGCACACCTGGACGCCGGGCGCCGCTTTGGCCCCGACAACCAGTGGGGCGTGCGCGTCAACGCCGCCACGCGCGGCGGCGGCTCCACCGGCGTGCCGGATGAAAAGGTGGGCGTCGACCACCTGTCGGCCGCGCTGGATTTCGCGGGCGAGAAGCTGCGCGCCAGCCTGGACGTGGCACAGAACCAGCGCCAGTTCGACGGGTTTCCCCAGTTCCACCGCTTCAACGAAGGCTTTGACCTGCCCGCACCGCCATCGACGGCGCAGGCCATCAGCCAGCCCTGGGACCGCAGCGACACCAGGAGCTCTTCGGTGGTCTCGCGGGTGGAGTACGACATCACGCCCGACTCCACCGTGTTCGGCGTGCTGGGCGGGGTGGACTACGAGGAATCGAACGTCAACGCGGGCAGCACCCGCATCACCACGGCCAACGGCAACTTCACCGCCCAGCCCAGCATCTTCCAGACCAACTCGGCCCTGCGCTCGGGCGAGCTGGGCTGGCGCGTGCGCTTTGCCACCGGCCCGGTCAAGCACCGGGTGGTGGTCGGCTATTCGCGCTTCACGGGGGACGGCTCCAGTCTGAGCCAGACCATGGGCAGCGCGTTCACCAGCAACCTGTACAACCCGGTCTTCATCGCCCAGCCCGCGCTACCCACCGGCGGCCGCCTGGCGCGCTTTCAGGACACCGCCTCCGACAGCCTGGCCGTGGTGGATTCCATGCACCTGCTGGACGAGCGCCTGCACCTGATCGCCGGCGTGCGCTACCAGAAGCTGGACATCGGTGAATTCGCAGGCGGCGTGGAGCAGCGCCGCTACGAGCAGACGGCCACCGCCCCGTCGCTGGCCGCCAGCTACAAGCTGGCGCCGACCTTCTCGGTGTATGCCAACTATGCCGAAGGCCTGTCGCAAGGGCCCGTGGCGGGTGGCAGCACCGCCAATCCGGGCAAGGTGTTCCCTCCGTTCAAGGGCAAGCAGATCGAAGCCGGCGTGAAGTACGACGGCGGCTCCTTCGGTGCCAGCGCGTCCTTGTTCCAGATCCGGCAGCCGGTGTCCTTCGTCAACGGGGCCAACTTCCTCGTGGTCGATGGCGAGCAGCGCAACCGCGGCCTGGAGCTGTCGCTCTACGGCGAAGTGGCCAAGAACCTGCGCCTGAACGCCGGCCTGGCCCTGTCCGACGCCGTGCAGTCGAAAACCCTGAATGGCGCCAACGACGGCAAGAAAGCCATCGGCATCCCCGACCACACGCTGGTGGTGCACGGCGAATGGGACATCGCCGCCCTGCCAGGCCTCACCGCGACCGGTCGCCTCACCAAGGTATCGCGCCAGATCGCCAGCGCCAACAACGCGCAGAGCATCCCCGGCTTTGACAGCTACGACCTGGGCCTGCGCTACAGCACCCGCCTTGCCGGGCGTCCCACGGTGTTCCGCCTGACCGTGGAAAACGTGGCGGACTCTTCCCATTGGCTCGCGGTGCGTACCGGCTTCCTGACGCGCAGCACGCCGAGAACGGCGCTGTTCTCGGTCAGTACCGACTTCTGACGCGGGCGCGCAGGCAGGCAAAGGCGGCACAATCAGCCCCTTTGCCTCTTGCATCCTACCGCCGTGCCGACGATTCCTTTTTTTGACGCCATCATCATCGGCGCCGGCGCAGCCGGCCTGTTCTGTGCGGGCCAGGCCGGCCAACGCGGCCTGTCGGTCCTGCTCATCGACCACGCCGAGAAGGTGGCCGAAAAGATCCGCATCTCGGGCGGCGGGCGCTGCAACTTCACCAACCGCGACCTCGATCCGGCCGCGCCGCACAAGCACTTCGTGGGCCAGAACCCGCAGTTCTGCCGCTCGGCCCTGTCGCGCTACACGCCGCAGGACTTCATTGCGCTGGTGGACAAGCACGGCATCCCCCACCACGAGAAGCACAAGGGCCAGCTGTTTGCCGACCGCTCGGCCGAGGACCTCATCGCCATGCTGCTGGCCGAGTGCGCCAAGGGTGGCGTCACGCACTGGCAGCCTTGCGGCGCAAAGAAGATCGCTTTTGACGCTGGCGGCACCGATGGCCAGGGCAGTTACCTGGTCGAGACCGACCGCGGCCCCGTGCAGGCACGCAGCCTGGTGGTGGCCACCGGCGGCCTGTCGATCCCCAAGATCGGCGCCACCGACTTCGGCTACCGGCTGGCCCGGCAGTTCGACATTCCCCTCATCGAGCAGCGCCCGGGCCTGGTGCCCATGACCTTCGATGGGGCAGCCTGGGCGCCCTATGCGCAGCTCTCGGGCCTGGCGCTGCCGGTGCAGATCAGCACCGGTGCCAAGAAGGCACGCATGGTGTTCGACGAAGACCTGCTGTTCACGCACCGCGGCCTGTCGGGCCCGGCGGTGCTGCAGATATCGAGCTACTGGCAGGAGGGCACGCCCCTGGCCATCAACCTCGCGCCCACGGTGGACCTGCCGGCCGCGCTGGCGCAGGCCAAGCTGCGCTCGCGCAAGCTCATCGCCAACGAGCTGGCCAGCCTGGTGCCGAGCCGCCTGGCCGACGCCTGGGCCCAGCGCGAAACGGACTGGCAGCGCCCCATCGCCGAAGCGTCCGACAAGGCGCTGGCGCGCCTGGCAGAACAACTGGCGCGCTGGGAACTCACCCCCACCGGCACCGAGGGCTACAAGAAGGCCGAAGTGACGCTGGGCGGCGTGGACACGCGCGTGCTCTCGCAGCAGACCATGGAATGCAAGACCCAGCCGGGCCTGTACTTCATCGGCGAGGTGGTCGACGTGACGGGCTGGCTGGGTGGTTACAACTTCCAGTGGGCCTGGGCCAGTGCCCATGCCTGCGCCGGGGCGCTCCCCGCCAGCACAGCTCAGTGATCGGCCACCTGGCCCCAGCGCGCATGCCCTAGCCAGTTGCGCAGCGCCACGGCGCCGCCGGGGGTGATCTCCAGGGCCCGGGTATCGCTGCGACGCAGCAGCCAGCCCTGGTCCAGGCAATGGCTGCAGATCATGGCGCCGAGCTTGCCGGCCACATGCATGCGCCGCTCGCTCCAGTCCAGGCAGGGGCGGCAGTGCGGGCGTTTGCCGCCGCCCGCCGCGCCCTGCCCGGCCTCTTCGCCCAGGCCCAGGCGCTGCAGCACCGGCGCGGCCTGCGCCGTGACGTGGCCGCCCGCATCGCCGTCGAAGGCCATGGCACCCTCGTCCAGCAGGTGCTCGGTGATGGCCACGCCCAGGCGGCCGGCAATGTGGTCGTAGCAGGTGCGCGCCGTGCGCAGGGCCGCATCGCGCGGGCCCACCACGACGCGCCGGGGCGCGGCGGGTGTGGGCTGCTGCACGGCCAGCTGCATCAGGCCTTCGAGCACACGCGCCACGTCGGCCGAGGCCAGGCGGTGGTAGCGGTGGCGGCCCTGGCGCTCCAGGCGCAGCAGGCCGGCCTCGACCAGCAGGGCCAGGTGGCGGCTGGCGGTCTGGGCCGTGATATGGCCGGCATCGGCCAGCTCGCGCGCCGTGAGCGCGCGCCCATCCATCAGCGCCATCAGCATGGCCGTGCGCGCGGGCTCACCGACGAGGCCGGCGATGTGGGCGATCTGGTTGGTGTTCATGCCCCCAGTGTGCACCGCACCGGCGCGCACACACTTCGTGCGCCAGCGAAGTGTGCCACCCAGGTGCCTTCAGGGCACGCTCACCAGTTCTCCGAAGCGCGAATCCCCGAGCACCGGGCGCTGGGCATGCAGCAGCACCCATTCCTGCAGCTGGGCCACGGGCAGCGGCCGGGTGAAGTGAAAGCCCTGCAGCTCCTCGCAGTCGAGCGCATCGAGCACCTGCACGGTGGCCAGGTCCTCCACCCCTTCGGCGACGATCTTCAGGCCCAGCGTGTGCCCGAGCGCGATGATGGCGCGGGTGATGGCCATGTCCGCCGGGTTGGTGAGCATGTCGTGGATGAAGGACTTGTCGACCTTGAGCCGGTCGATGTCGAAGCGCTTGAGGTACGCCAGGCTCGAATAGCCGGTACCGAAATCGTCGATGGACAGCTGCACCCCCAGCGCCTTGAGCGCGGCCAATTGGCGCTCGGCCGAGTTGGCATGGTCCATGAGCTGCGACTCGGTGATCTCCAGCTCCAGCCGGTGGGCCGGCATGCCGCTCTTGGCCAGCAACGCCTCGATGTCAGGCACAAGCTGGGGATCGGCCAGTTGCGCCGCAGAGAGGTTGACCGACACCGAGACCTGCGACAAGGGGTGGGGCACCGGGCCCTGCGGGCCCTCGTACACCAGCGACTGCCAGGCCACCCACTGCGAGCAGGCCTGCTGCAGCACCCAGGCGCCGATGGCGCGGATCATGCCGGTCTCTTCCGCAATCGGGATGAACTCGCTGGGCGGCACCATGCCCAGTACCGGGTTGTTCCAGCGCAGCAGCGCCTCCACGCCCAGCACACGCGAGCCCCTGGCGCTCAGGCGCGGCTGGTAATGCAGGCTCAGTTCCCCACGCCCCAGGGCCCGGCGCAGGTGCTGCTCCATGGACTGGCGGGCCAGCGCGCGCTGGTCGGTCTCGGCCGAGTAGAACAGGGCCATGTCGCGGCCGGTGGTCTTGGCCTCGTACATGGCCGCATCGGCGCGGCGCATGAGCTCGTCGATGTCGGCGCCGTCCTCGGGATAGACCGCGATGCCGACGCTGCAGCTCACGTTGAGCTCATGCCCTTCCACCGGATGGGGCTGGCGGATCAGCGGGATCAAGCGGTTCTCGACCAATTGCTGCACGTCCTCGGGGCCGGCCACGTCACGCATGATGACCACGAATTCGTCGCCCCCCAGGCGGCTCACGGTGTCGCGGCTGCGCACGGCCTGCGTCAGGCGCTGCGCCACCGAGCGCAGCAGGCCATCGCCGATGTGGTGGCCCAGGGTGTCGTTGATGGCCTTGAAGCGGTCCAGGTCGATGAACAGCACCGCCACGCGTTCGCCGAAGGCGTTGGCATGGGCCAGTGCCACCTGCAGGCGCTGCACGCACAGCGAGCGGTTGGGCAGCTCGGTGAGCACGTCGTGGTGCGCCAGGAACTGGATGCGCTCCTCGTTGAGCTTGCGGTCGGTGATGTCGATGGCGATGCCGATGTGGTTGACCACCGCGCCGGCCTTGCCCTCGCGCACGGCCGAGACCATGAGCCAGGCCGGGTAGGTCTCGCCCGAGCGGCGGCGAAAGCGCACCTCGCCCTGCCAGGACTCCTTGTCCTGCATGGCACGCGCGATCTGGGCCGACAGCGGCTCCTGGCCTGCGGTGTCCTCCTGCAGGAACCCCAGGCCCTCGCCGATCACCTCGTAGAAGTCGTAGTGCGTGCTGCGGCAAAAGGCCTTGTTCACGCTGATGATCTGCTGGTCGGCATTCATGATGATGATGCCCTCGGACGAGGCCTCGAACACCTTGGCCCACAGCTCCAGGCGCTGCTCCATGACCTTGAGCACGTTGATCGGCGTGAAGGCCGTGAGCACCGCGTCGCGCCCCTGGAACACCAGGCGCCGCGCCGACAGCACGGCCCACGACGGTTCGGGCCCACCCTTCCAGCGCACCTCGAACTCGTCCACCGAGCCCTGGTCGGCCAGGCGCTGGAAGAAGCGGGCACGCACGCCGGGCTCCAGCCCTGCCACCCAGGGGTCCACAGTGCGGCCGTTGAGCCACTGCCCAGCCGGCGCGTTGGAGTGCAGCACCTCGTGCTCGGGGATCGAGGTCACCATCAGCGGGATGGGAAAGGCCTCCACCAGCTCGCGCTGGGCCTCGGCCGCACGGGCGCTGGCGGCCAGCTCCTGCTGCAGCAGGCGCTCGCGGTCGAGCTGGGCCAGCATGCCATTGAAGGCGGTGACCAGGCGGCCGATCTCGTCGCTGCTGTTCCAGTGGGCGCGCAGCGTGTGGTCGCCGCTCTTTCTCACCTCGTCGGCCACGCGGGCCAGTTGCTGCAGGGGCTTGGCGATCTGGCGCGCCACCAGCGTCACCAGCGAGAGGATGCAGCCCAGCAGCACCAGCGCCGTACCCAGGTGCAGCCACATGCGCGAGTACAGGCTGCCCACGCGCTGGTGCAGCAGGCGGTCCAGGTCGGTGATGCCCGAGCCCCAGGCGGCCTGCAGGGCACCCAGCACCCTGGCTTCCTGCTCGGCCAGTTGCGCCATGGTCAGGCGCGATTCGCCGCTGGCGATGGCCTGCAGGTGCGACTGGAATTCGAGCAGCGTGGCGTTGAGCGCCTCGCGCTCACGCACCAGCGCGGCGCGCAGCTCCGGCGAGCCGGCGATGAAGGCCTGGTTGTAGTCCGACTCGATGCCCAGCGTGACGGCCTCCAGCCGCCCCACCAGCGTGAGCAGCTCGGACGACCATTGCGGCCCGCGCGCGGTGCGCGGGGAGTTCAGGAAGCTCACGGTGTCATGCACGGCCTGCAGCAGCTCCGGAAAGCGCAGCACCGACAGCGACATCTCGTAGTAGCTGTCGAGGTCCGGGTCGAGGATCAGGTTGGACTGGTTGCCCACGGTGGTGAGCAGCTCGCGCCCATCTCGCAGCAACTGGCTGCGCAGGCGCGTCAGGGCCTGCGGGTCGGCCTGGGCTGCGGCATCGGTGCCCAGCCGCTGCAGCGCATCCTTGAAGCGCTGGCCGGCCTCCTGGGTGTGCAGGGCCTCGTCGTGCTCGGCGCGCACCATGTCCAGGCGCGCCAGCGTCTCGGCCACCGACAGGCCGGGCTGGCCGGGCTGCAGGAAGCGGCCCAGCAGGCCGTCGCGCACCACAGTGGCGTAGCTGGTGCCCACGATCTCCTTGCGCGTGAAATCGATGGCCTGGTTCTTTTCATGGATCAGGATGCTGGAGACGTAGATCACCGCCGTGAGGTCCAGCAGATAGATGAGCATGAGCTTGCGGCCCACACTGAGCCGGCCTAGCCAACCTGATACGCGGTGCATGATTGCCATGGGTGCCCAGTTTCCCGTTCCTGCAAGGTGCGCCCGGCGTTGGGCGCCGGGCAGTAAGTCGTGCCCCGATCCGCCCAAACAGGCGGAATGGAAACACTCTGTAAGTACACATGCAATTTCCGCGCCACACGCACCACCTTGGGGCGCACAGAACGCACTTGCACATTTCCCGCATCCGACTGCTATAATGCTCGGCTTCGCTGGCATGCCCCGTCGGCCAATACTAGTTACAGACGGGGACAACCGCCACGCACGGTCTTGAGGCCCGATCTCCCCAAGACCCTCTGCGGGCAAAAAAATTTGGAAACCATTAGCTAATGACTACGATCCGCGTAAAAGAAAACGAACCCTTTGACGTTGCACTGCGCCGCTTCAAGCGCACCATTGAAAAGCTCGGCCTGCTGACCGACCTGCGCGCCCGTGAGTTCTACGAAAAGCCAACGGCCGAGCGCAAGCGCAAGAAGGCTGCCGCCGTGAAGCGCCACTACAAGCGCGTGCGCAGCATGCAGCTGCCCAAGAAGCTGTACTGATCGCTGGCCCTTACAGGCCACATCAACCCGCGCTCGGGACGCCAGGCGCGGGTTTTTTGCTTTTTGCGCTCTCTTTTTTGCAGATCCAACGACAAGACCACCAGGAGAAATGCCATGTCCCTCAAGGACCAGATCACCGAAGACATGAAGACCGCCATGCGCGCCAAGGACAGTGAGCGCCTGGGCACCATCCGCCTGCTGCTGGCGGCCCTCAAGCAAAAGGAAGTCGATGAGCGCATCGAGCTCGACGACGCGGCCGTGGTCGCCATCGTGGACAAGCTAATCAAGCAGCGCAAGGACTCCATCGCCGCCTTCGAGCAGGCCGCGCGCCAGGATCTGGCCGACAAAGAGAAGTCCGAGCTGGTGGTACTGCAGGCCTACCTGCCCGAGCGCATGTCGGCCGAGGAAACCCTGGCCGCCGTCAAGGCCATCGTGGCCGAACTGGGCGCCTCGGGCCCTGGCGACATGGGCAAGGTGATGGGCGCGGTCAAGACGCGCCTGGCCGGCAAGGCCGACATGGGCCAGGTCTCCGCCGCAGTGAAGACCGCGCTCGCAGGCGGCTGAGCCCCTGCGTCCTCAGTCCACCCCGGACCACTCCCTTTTGAAGTGGTCCTGCAGAAACTCCACGCACACGCGCACCTTGGCCGACAGGTGCAGCCGCGTGGGGTAGACGGCCCAGACGTTGGCATCCTGGCGCCACTCGGGCAGCACCTGCACCAGTTGCCCCGCCTGGAGGTGGGGCTGCACGTCCCACAGCGAGCGCAGCGCAATGCCGCGCCCGTCCACGGCCCACTGCACCACCATCTCGCCGTTGTTGGCCGACAGCGGGCCGCGCACCTTGACCATGTCCTCCACAGCGCCGCTGCGCAGGCGCCACACGCCAAAGGGGTGGTCGCGCTCCTTGATCACCAGGCAGTCGTGGCTCGACAACTCGGCCAGTGTGCGCGGGGTGCCGTGGCGTGCCAGGTAGGCCGGGGCAGCGCACAGCACACGGTGGTTGTCGGCCAGGCGCCGCGCGATCAGGTGCGAGGCGATCTCGTCGCCCACGCGCACATCGAGATCGAAGCCTTCGCCCGCCACGTCCACCAGCCGGTCGAACACCTCCAGCCGCACCTGCAGGCCCGGGTGCCGCTCCACCAGGCGCGATAGCGCGGGCGCCACGATGCGCCGGCCAAAGCCGAAGCTGCTGCTCACGCGCAGCAGGCCGCGTGGCTCGCGGCGCGTGACCGCCACCTCCTGGAGCAACTGATCCACATCGTCCAGGATGCGCTGCGCCCAATGGAACACGCGCTCACCCTCCTCCGTGACGGCCACGCGCCGCGTGGTGCGGTGCAGCAGCTTCACGGCCAGATCTTCCTCGAGGAGGCGGATGCGCTTGCTCACATAGGCAGGCGAGGCACCGAGCTCGGTGGCGGCGTCGGCAAAACTCGATTTGCGCACGACCACGGTGAAGACGCGCAGGTCCTCGGTCGACGGGCTTTTATGCACGATGTGTGAAGAATGGATGCACAGGCGGCCGATTGTATTTTGGACCGTGCTGTCCAACAATGCAGGCCACGCACCCTCCACCCTCCAAGGAAGACATCTGATGAGCAGCAACAGCACCCAGTACACCATCGCCGTGATCCCCGGCGACGGCATCGGCAAGGAAGTCATGCCCGAAGGCCTGCGCGCCGTGAAGGCCGCCGCCGAGCGCTTCGGCATCGCCCTCACCTGCCGCACCATCGAATGGGCCAGCTGCGACTACTACGCCGAGCACGGCCAGATGATGCCCGACGACTGGAAGGCGCAGCTCGCGGACGTGGACGCGATCTTCTTCGGCGCCGTGGGCTGGCCCGCCACGGTGCCCGACCATGTCTCGCTGTGGGGTTCGCTGCTCAAGTTCCGCCGCGAGTTCGACCAGTACATCAACCTGCGCCCCGTGCGCCTGTTCGAGGGCGTGCCCTGCCCGCTGGCGGGCAGGAAGCCCGGCGACATCGACTACTTCGTGGTGCGCGAGAACACCGAGGGCGAGTACACGTCGCTCGGCGGCATCATGTACGAGGGCACGGACCGCGAGATCGTCATCCAGGAGTCGGTCTATTCGCGCAAGGGCACCGACCGCCTGCTGCGCTTCGCCTTCGACCTCGCCCAGAGCCGCCCGCGCAAGCACGTGACGCTGGCCACCAAGAGCAACGGCATTGCCATCAGCATGCCCTGGTGGGACAAGCGTGCCGACGAGGTGGCCAAGGACTACCCCGAGATCATGCTGGACAAGCAGCACATCGACATCCTGACCGCGCGCTTCGTGCTGCAGCCCGGCCGCTTTGACGTGGTGGCCGCCACCAACCTGTTCGGCGACATCCTCTCGGACCTGGGCCCCGCCACCACCGGCACCATCGGCCTGGCCCCTTCGGCCAACCTGAACCCCGAGCGCACGTTCCCCTCGCTGTTCGAGCCCGTGCATGGCTCGGCGCCCGACATCTACGGCAAGAACATCGCCAACCCCATCGCCATGATCTGGTCGGGTGCGCTGATGCTGGACTTTTTGACCAACGGCCAGGGCGCCGGCCGTGCCGCGCACGACGCCATCGTGGCGGCCATCGAGGCCGCGTTGAAGGAAGGCCCGCTCACCCCCGACCTGGGCGGCCAGGCCAGCACCACGGAGCTGGGCCAGGCCATCGCCGCGCGCATCGCGGCCGCCTGAAGCCTGTGCGGGGCTTCAGCCCCGCTTCCACGCCAGATGGCCGAACTGGTTGATGAACATGCCCAACAGCACTGCCGCAGTACCCGCCCACTGTGCGGCGGTCGGTTGCTCGCCCAGCACCAGCATGGCGGCCAGCAGGCCCACCACCGGGATCAGCAGCGAGAACGGCGCCACCCGCCCGGCCGGGTGGCGCTGCAGCAGCCGCGTCCACAGGCTGTAGGCCAGCAGGGTGGCCAGCAGCGCCAGGTAGAGCACAGCGAACAGCGCGCGGCCGTTCAGGCCCGCGAGCTGCGCGGCCACCGAGGCCGGGCCGTCGAGCCACAGTGCCAGCGCGAAGAACGGCACGATGGGCACGGTGCTGCTCCAGACGATGAAGGGAAACGGCGCGTAGTCGCCACCCGCGCGCGCCGCAAAGCGCACCACCAGGTTCGAGGTGGCCCACATGAAGGCTGCCCCCAGCGTGAGCACGAAACCCGCCAGGCTCATCTGCAGCGCACCCTCGCCATGGGCGCTGGCGATCACCAGCAGGCCCCCGAACGCCACCGCCAGGCCCAGCCACTGCGCGGGCCGTGCGCGCTCGTGCAGCAGCGTGACCGCGAGGATCAGCGTGAAGAAAGCCTGGGTCTGCATGACCACCGAGGCCATGCCCGCCGTCATGCCCAGGCGCAGGCCCAGGAACAGCAGGCCGAACTGCCCCAGGCCCTGCGCCAGGCCATAGGCCACGACGAAGCGCCAGGGCAGTGCCGGCCGGCGCACGAAGAGCAAAAAGGGCAGCGAGGCCGCGATGAAGCGCAGCGTGCCCAGCAGCATGGGGCTCAGCGTCTGCAGGCCCATCTTCATGACCACGAAGTTCGAGCCCCAGATGACGATGACGGCCAGCGCGCAGGCCAGGTCACCCTGCGACAACGCGCGGGCCGGTACTGCCCCCAATGCTGCGGTGTTCATGCGCGGCTGCCTGCCAGCGCACCAGCCACGGCCACGGGCCGCCCCTGCTGCTGGCGCGCCGCCACGAAGGCATCGAAGGCCTGCGCACTGGTCTTGCGCGGCAGGTAACCCAGTTGCTCCTTGAGCGCGGTGTTGAGCAGCACCGGCCGGTAGCGCAGGAAGTCGAGCTGCTCGGGGCCATAGCGGCTCACGCCCAGGCGCGAGCCCACGAACAGGGCCGATTGCAGCAGCCAGGCCGGCAGGTCGAGCGTGCGCTTGCCCAGGCGCGCCGCGATCTGGTGGATGGTCAGCGCGCCATCGCCCGCCAGGTTGTAGCAGCCCGGAGGCGCACCATCGAGCGCATGCAGCAGCGCGCCGGTCACGTCCTCGTCCCAGATGAAGACGAAGGGGCTGTCGCTGCCGCGGATGGCCAAGAGGCGCGGCTTTTCGAACAGCGCGGTGATCTGGTTGTCCACGCGCTCGCCCAGGATGGTGCCAATGCGCAGCACCGTCTGCGCCAGCCCGGGATGGCTCTGGCGCCACGCGGCCAGCATCTCCTCCACCAGGCGCTTGTGGTGCGCATAGGCAAAGCTTTCGTTGCCGCGCAGCGGGTGCGACTCGGTGAGCCAGGGCGCGTTATCGGCGTGGTAGCCATAGGCCGCGCCGCTGGAGGACACGAGCACATGCCGCACGCCCTGGGCCGCGCAGGCTTCGAGCACGTTGCGTGTGCCGTTCACGTCCACGTCGTATTCGAAGGCCCGGTTCGAGTCGCGGCCCGGCGTGACGATGGAGGCCAGGTGCACCACGGTGTCGATAGCATGGCGCTGCAGCGTGGCGGCCAGGGCCGGGTCGCGCACGTCCTGGGCCTGGTAGGTGACGCCCGGCTGGCGGCGCTCGGGCGGCACCTCGCGCACGTCGAGGGCCACCACGCTGCCGGTGTCCGGCCGCCGGGCCAGCGCCGCCACCACGCTCCGGCCCAGGAAGCCATCGGCCCCTGTGATGAGGATGTTGCGGGCGCGCGGGGCCGGCGCGCTCATGCGCCCTCCCCTTGCAAGGCCGCAGGCGCGCCCACGGGGTCCTTGCGGCCCCACCAACTGGCCAGCGCCAGGCCGGCGATGATGTCCCAGAAGCCCCAGACCCCCGCCACCACGGCCATGCCACCCAGGCCACCGAAAAAGCTGAAGATCACCACCAGGCCCAGGCCCGCATTGCGGATACCGACCTCGATGGCGACGGCGCGCCGGTCATAGTCCTGCAGGCCCGTGAACCGAGCGCACAGGTAGCCGGTGCCGAAGGCCAGCGCATCGTGCAGGACCACGGCCAGCAGCACCATGCCCACGTAATCGAGAAAGAAGCGCCAGTTGCCGGCGATGGCGCCCAGAATGAAGCCGATGAGCGCCAGGAAGCTGGCGATGCGCACGGCCTTCTTCACGCGCTGCGTGAGGCGCGGCAGGTGGTGCGCGCACAGGAGGCCGAGCACGAAGGGCACACCGATGATGGCGACGATGTGGCCGACCATCTCCAGCGGGTCGAGCGCAATGGTCTTCAAGAGCGGCGCGGCCGTGGGGTGCATGCCGCCCCAGAACGCGAAGTTCAGCGGCATGACCACGATGGCGATGGCGTTGGAAATCGCCGTCATGGACACCGACAGCGCCACGTTGCCGCGCGCACGGTGGGTGAGGATATTGGACACGTTGCCCGGCGGGCAGCAGGCCACCAGGATCATGCCCAGCGCGATGCTCGGGCCCACGCCGAGCAGCAGCGTGAGCACATAGGTCACCGCCGGCAGCACGATGAACTGCGCGGCAATGCCCACGGCCATGGCCCAGGGCATCTTGGCCACACGGCGGAAGTCGTCCGCCCGCGTGTCGAGCGCGATGCCGAACATCAAAAAGGCCAGCACGCCGTTGAGCAGCATCAGCGATGCGGGGTTGAAGTTCAGGCGGATTTCGTCGACGGGCAGCATGGTGTTTGTCTCCTCGGTGGGCTCGGTGCCCTTATCTTGTGGTGCGGTCAGCCCAGGGCGGCAGCGGCGTTGCGCACGGCGGCGCGGTAGGTGTCTTTGTGCACGTAGTACGCCATGCGTTCGAGCTGCAGGTACTTGAAGCCGCCCGACAGGTCTGGCGGCGGGCCCTGCACTGCGGCCGTGAAGGCCTTGGCTGCGGGCGTGTCGGCATCGAGCGCCTTGAAGTAGCGCGCCACCAGCTCGGCCTGCTCGTAGCGGCCCTGCCAGCCGATGCCGCTGGCCTCGATCATGCCCAGCACGGCCAGGCGGCGCCGGCCGGGTGCGAAGATGTTCAGGTGCAGGCGCGGCGCCATGCCCTGCCAGTTGAGCAACTCGCGCGCGATGAAGGGGTAGTGCAGCGTGTAGCCGGTGGCGGCGAGCACCATGTCGTAGTCCTGCTGGGTGCCGTCCTTGAAATGCACGGTGGGGCCATCGAAGCGCGCGATGTCGGCCTTGACGTGGATGTCGCCATGGCCCAGGTGGTGCAGGATCAGCGAGTTCACGATGGGATGCGACTCGTACATCTTGTACGTGGGTTTCGGAAAGCCGAAGCGCGTCGGGTCGCCCGTGAACCATTGCAGCACCGTGCTGTCCACCTTCTGCTTGAGCCACGGCGGCAGCGGGCGCTTGCCGCCCAGCGTGTCGGCGGGCTTGCCGAACACGTACTTGGGCACGAAGTAGTAGCCGCGCCGCACCGAGATGTCCACGCTGTGCGCGTAGTGAACGGCGTCCACCGCGATGTCGCAGCCCGAGTTGCCCGCGCCCACGATGAGCACGCGCTTGCCCTTGAACTGCTCGGCATGCTTGTAGGCCGAGGTGTGCAGCAGCTCACCACTGAAATGGCCTTCGAAGCGCGGCATGCTGGGCTCGGCCAGCGTGCCGTTGGCGATCACCACGCCCTTGTACTCCGCCGCTTCGGTGCCCCCGTCCGCCGTGGCGATGGTCACGCGCCACAGCGTGTCCTCGCTGTCGCTGACCGGCTCCACCCGGAGCACGCGCACGCCGAAACGAAAGTGCCGGCGCAGGTCGAAATGGTCGGCAAAGTCGCTGAAATAGCGGCACAGCTCGCGGTGGCTGGGGTAGTCGGCCACGCTGTCGGCCATGGGGAATTCGCTGAACTCGGTGGTGCGCTTGCTCGAGATCAGGTGCGCCGACGCATAGACCGTGGAGCGCGGGTTGGCGATGTTCCACAGCCCGCCCACGTCGGTATACGCCTCGAAACCCTGGAACGGGATGCCGAGCTTTTGCAGATTGCGCGCACCGGCCAGGCCCGAAGGGCCGGCACCGATGAGTGCAATCGAGCCCCGCGTGGCAGGGGTGGTGGTGTCCACACAGGCCTTGAGGCCAGCGGGAGCGTTGCGGAGGTCGTCTTGCATGGGTGCCTGGCGGGAAGGTGAAAGGTCAACGGGTTTCGGCAGGCGTTGTGCCATCGGCAGCGCCCGGCAGTCCCGGGATGGCGGTGGCACCGGCCTCGCCCACGCGCGGCTTGCGCGGCTGGCCGCGCAGCAGGCGGTCGTAGGTGGTGGCGGGCAGGCAGGCCAGCAGGCGCGAGAGCCAGCCGATGTGCCGAGGCAGCACGATGTGCTCGCGCCCGCGCGCCACCCCGGCCAGCAGGGCGCGCGCCGCGGCATCGGGCTCCATCAGGCCGGGCATGGCAAAGCGGTTGCCGGCGGTGAGTGCCGTGCGCAGGTAGCCCGGGCTCACCGTGTGCACGGACAGCCGCGTGCCCCGGCACTCGGCGCGCAGGCTTTCGAGGTAGCGGATCAGCCCGCCCTTGCTGGCGCAGTAGGCGCCATTGCCGGGCATGCCGCGCCAGCCGGCGATGCTGGCCACGCCGACCAGGGCGCAGCGCGGCCCCTGTACGGCATGCGCGCGCAGTGCCTGCACAAAGGGCTGGAAGGTGGTGGCAGGGCCGAGCAGGTTGATTTCCAGCATGCGGCGCATCACGGCCAGGTCACCGGTCTCTGCGGTGTCGAAGCCGCCCGCCACACCCGCGTTGGCGATCACCAGGTCGGGCAGGCCGGCACGCGCCATCCAGTCGGCAGCGACCTGCGCCATGGCGGCGGCATCGGCCACGTCGGGCGTGTACACCGCACAGCGCTCGGGCGCGGTGGCGGCCAGCGCTTCGAGCACCGGGCGCTGCAGGCCCACCAGCGCCACCTGTGTGCCCTGGGCCAGCAGCTCGCGCACCAGGGCCTGGCCCAGGCCGCCACAGGCACCTGTGACGACGGCATTGCGAAAGGGACGGGGGCTTACAGGCATGGGTGGAAGGGGTTGTTTACAGAACGCAGGCGGATGTCTACGATGCGCTCCACTGTAGGCCAAGCCTCACAAATCCCGGAATATTTTCCTATTTCGTCTCGAAATCAGAGATTCATGACAGAAAACACTGCAGCCTCGCCCGGCCTGCGCCTGTTCGACCTGCTCGAACTGCTGGTGCGCGAGGCCCGACCCCTCACGCTGGCCGAGGCCGTTGCCGCCAGCGGCTGGCCCAAGCCCAGCGTGCACCGCCTGCTCATGCAGTTGGAGGCCGGCGGCCTGCTGGCACGCGAGCCCGACGGCAGGCGCTATGCGCCCGCACCGCGCTTGCTGCGCCTGGCCGAGGCCACGCTGGCCGGCAGCACCCAGCAGGGCGTGCGCCACGCCGTGCTGCGCCAGTTGGTGGCCGAAGTGGGCGAGAGCTGCAACTTCACCGCCCTGTCGGGTGTGGAGGTGGTGTACCTGGACCGCATCGAGTCGGCCTTTCCGCTGCAGATGAACCTGCGGCCCGGCACGCGCGTGCCCGTGCATTGCTCGGCCAGTGGCAAGCTGCTGCTCGCACACATGGCCGCGGGCCAGCGCAGCAAGCTGCTCGAAGGCTTGGCGCTCACGCGCCACACCGCCACCACACTGACCACGCGCGCCGCGCTCGATGCGGAATTCAGGCGCATCCGCCAGGACGACTACGCGGTGGATGCCGAGGAGTTCGTCGAAGGCCTGGTGTGCGTGGCCGTGCCGGTGCGCGGAGCGGACGGCAAGAGCATCCGCTGCGCCGTGGCGCTGCAGGCCCCGGTGGCGCGCATGTCGCTGGCGCAGGCGCTGGAGAAGCTGCCGCGGCTGCAGGTGGCGGCTGCAGCGCTGGCGCGCACCTGGAGCTGAAAGCTCAGCGCTTTGCGCGCGGCTTCTTGCGCATGCCGCCAGCCACCTGGCGCAGGCAGTCGATCAACTGCTCGGTGCTGGGCGTGGTTCGCTGGCCGCGCAGGGTGATCAGGCCCACAGGCGGCAGATCGATGGGCACGGCCAAGGGCAGCACCGCCACCTGCCCCTGCGCCGCAAAGTGCTGCGCCACCGAGCGCGCCATGAAGGCCACGGCACCACGCTGGTGGATGAAGCTCAGCTGCGTGAGGAAGGACGCCGACTCCACAATGTCGGCCGGCGGGTGCAGGTCGTGCGCAAAGAACATCTGGTCCAGCTTGACGCGCAGCGAGGCCCAGGGCGGCGGCATCACGCAGGGCAGCGCGGCCAGGTCGGCCCACTGTGGTTTGCGCTTTCGCGCCAGCACATGGCCAGGTTGCACGACCACGGCCATGGGCTCGGCGTACAGGGCCTCGGTCTCCAGGTCGGGTGAGGCGTAGCCGGGCTCCAGGCGGCCCACGAAGAGATCGAGTTCGCCCAGGCGCAGCTTGGGCAGCAGCCGCGTGAGGTCGCCCTCCTCGACCAGCACCGTGGTGTGGATGGAGCGCGCCTTGAGCCGCTGCACGGCCTGTGCCAGCAGCACCGGCGTGGCCACCACCATGGCGCCCACGCTGGTGCGGCCGCTGGCGCCGCTGGCCTCGGCCGCGATCTCGGCGCGCGTGCGGTCGTAGCCGGCCAGCACTGAGCGCGCGAAACGCACCACGCTGGCGCCGGCTGCCGTGGGCTCGGTGCCGCGCGTGGAGCGATCGAACAGCGGCAGGCCGAACATGCGCTCGATCTCGGCCAGCGTCTTGGAGACAGCAGGCTGCGTGACCGACAGGAACTCGGCCGCACGGCCCAGGTGGCGGAACTGGTCCAGCGCCACCAGCATCTGCAGGTGGCGCAGCTTGAGGTTGGAGCGCAGGACGCGGTCGATGCGGGTCATGGGGTTTCTCCTGATTCATGTCTTACAGGCTATGAAGAGAGTCCATAGTTTCATTGGATTGTTATGCATCGCCTGAGAACAATCGCGGCTCCCGATCAAAAAAAAGGAGACAGACATGAACGACACCCCACGCCAGGACCGGCGGCAGCTCATCCTTGGCGCCCTCGGGGCCACTGCGCTCGCAGCCACGCATGGCACGCTGTTCGCGCAGGCCTACCCCGAACGCCCCATCACCTTCATCTGCCCCTGGCCCGCAGGCGGCACGGCCGACCAGTCCATGCGCACCCTGTGTACCGTGGCCGGCCGCATCCTGGGCCAGGCCATCGCGGTGGAGAACCGCGCCGGCGCCTCGGGCATGATCGGCTCCAAGGCCCTGGCCGCGGCCAAGGCCGACGGCTACACCATCGGCCAAATCCCCATCTCGGTCACGCGCTTTGCGCAGTTGGGCACCTTGCAGGCCGACCCGCGCAAGGATTTCACCTACCTGGCACGCACCTCGGGCCAGACCTTCGGCATCGCCGTGCCGGCGGACTCCCGCTTCAAGACCCTGAAGGACTTCGTCGACCATGCCAAGGCCAACCCCGGCAAGGTGACGTATGCCCACGCCGGCGTGGGCGGTGCCACGCACGTGGGCATGGAGGAGTTCGCGGCCGCGGCCGGCATCGCGCTCAACCATGTGCCCTACAAGGGCGGTGCCGAGGCGCTGCAGGGCGTGCTGGGCGGCCATGTGGATGCGCTGGCCGATTCCAGCTCCTGGGCACCGCATGTGGAGGCCGGCAAGCTGCGCCTCTTGGCCACCTGGGGCGAGCAGCGCACTGCGCGCTTCAAGGACACCCCTACCCTGCGCGAATCGGGCTACAACGTGGTGGTGGATGCCCCCAACGGCATCGGCGCGCCCAAGGGCCTGGAGCCGGCCGTGGCCGCCAAGCTGCGCGACGCCTTCCGCCAGGCCGTGGCCAGCCCCGAGTTCAAGGCGGTGGCCGAGAAGCTCGACGCGCCGCTCCTGTACCTGGACGGCCCCGACTACGAGAAGTACGTGAACGCGGTGTACCTGAAAGAGACCGTGCTCATCGACCGGCTCAAGCTGCGCGAGTTGATGCGCAGCTGACCCCCTCGCGCCCCCAGAAGAAAAGATCCCGATGACTACCCCTGCGGCCTCGACCGACCTGTCCAGCCCCTTGCTGCACCTGCATCCCAACGACAACGTGCTGGTGGCCAAGACGGCGCTGGCGCTGGGCCAGTCCATCCCCGAACTGGGTGTGCGCACACGCGCCCAGGTGCCTGCCGGCCACAAGATCGCCGCGCGCCGCATCGCCGAGGGCGAGCAGGTGCGCAAGTACGACACCGTGATCGGCGTGGCCACGCGCGACCTGGAGCCCGGCGACTACGTACACAGCCACAACCTCAGGATCGTGGACTACTACCGCGACCCGGCCTTCGGCGCCGACGTGCGGCCCGTGGACTACCTGCCCGAAGCCGGGCGCGCCACCTTCCAGGGCTTTGTGCGCGCCGACGGCAGCGTGGGCACGCGCAACTTCATCGGCATCCTGTCGTCGGTGAACTGCTCGGCCACCGTCATCAAACGCATTGCCGCGCACTTCACGCCCGAGCGGCTGGCGGCCTTCCCGCATGTCGACGGGGTGGCCGCCTTCGCGCAGACCAGCGGCTGCGGCATGTCCTCGCCGAGCGAGCACTTCGACGTGCTGCGCCGCACCCTGGCCGGCTATGCGCGCCACCCCAACCTGGCGGGCGTGCTCATCGTCGGCCTGGGCTGCGAGCGCAACCAGGTCGATGCGCTGGTGGACTCGCAGGGCCTGAAGGCCGGCCGGCTGATGCGCACCCTGGTGATGCAGGAGGTGGGCGGCACGCGCGCCACCATCGAGGCCGGCATTGCCGCCATCGAGGCCATGCTGCCCGAGGCGAACGCCGCACGGCGCCAGGCGGTGAGCGCCAGCCACCTCAAGATCGGGCTGGAGTGCGGAGGGTCGGACGGTTTCTCGGGCATCACCGCCAACCCTGCCCTGGGTGCGGCCATGGACATCCTGGTGCGCCACGGCGGCACGGCCATCCTGTCGGAGACACCCGAGATCCATGGCGTGGAATTCATGCTCACGCGCCGCGCCGTGAGCCCCGCAGTGGGCCAGAAGCTGCTGGACCGCCTGGCCTGGTGGGAGCGCTATGCCGCCGGCCAGAACGCCCAGTTCAACGGCGTGGTGGGCCACGGCAACCAGGCCGGCGGGCTGGCCAACATCTTCGAGAAATCGCTGGGCTCGGCCATGAAGGGCGGCACCACCCCGCTCCAAGCGGTGTACGAGTACGCAGAGCCCATCACCGAGCACGGCTTCGTCTTCATGGATTCGCCCGGCTACGACCCCGTGGCCTGCACCGGCCAGATCGCCAGCGGCGCGCAGCTGATCTGCTTTACCACCGGGCGCGGTTCCATGTTCGGCAGCAAGCCGGCGCCCACCATCAAGCTAGCGAGCAACACGCCCATGTACACCCGGCTCGAGGAAGACATGGACATCAACTGCGGCGTGGTCATCGACGAGGGTGTGTCCGTGCCCGCGATGGGCCAGCGCATCTTCGAGCAGATCCTGCGCCATGCCAGCGGCGAGGCCACCAAGAGCGAGGCCCTGGGCCTGGGCGACCATGAGTTCGTGCCCTGGCATCTTGGAATAGTCAGTTGAACACCCCCTACCGAACCCCACACTCCCATGCCCCTGACCCTCACCCGCGCTGACCTGCTGCGCAGCGCCAATTTCATCGCCGGCCAGTGGACGCCCGGCCCCGGTGCCCTGCTGGCCGTGACCGACCCGGCCACCGGCGCCACCATCACCGAGGTGCCCGACAGCGGCACCCCCGAAGCACTGGCTGCGCTCGATGCCGCGCACGCTGCCTTCCCCGCGTGGAAGAAGGTGCCGGCCAAGCAGCGCGCCCAAATCATCAAGCGCTGGAACGACCTGGTGCTGGCCCACCAGGACGACCTGGGCAAGCTCATCTCACGCGAGCAGGGCAAGCCCCTGGCCGAAGGCAAGGGCGAGGTGGTCTATGCGGCCAGCTACATCGCCTGGTTTGCCGAAGAGGCCACGCGCATGAACGGTGAGGTGATCCCCGCGCCGGTGCCAGGGCGGCGCATGTTCGCGCTGAAGGAACCCGTGGGCGTGGTGGCCGCCATCACGCCGTGGAACTTTCCGGCCGCGATGATCGCGCGCAAGATCGCCCCGGCCCTGGCCGCCGGCTGCACGGTGGTCTGCAAGCCGGCCGAGGACACACCGCTGACCTCGCTGGCCCTGGTGCTGCTGGCGCATGAAGCAGGCGTGCCGGCCGGCGTGCTGAACATCGTGACGGCCTCGCGCGAGAAGACGCCCGAGGTGGTGGATGTGTGGCTGGATGATGCGCGCGTGCGCAAGATCACCTTCACCGGCTCCACCCCCGTGGGCAAACACCTGGCGCGGCGCAGCGCCGACACGCTCAAGAAGCTGTCGCTGGAGCTGGGCGGCAACGCGCCCTTCATCGTCTTCGAGGACGCCGACGTCGACGCGGCCGTGGACGGCCTCATGTCCGCCAAGTTCCGCAACGGCGGCCAGACCTGCGTGTGCCCCAACCGGGTGTTCGTGCAGGAGCGCATCCACGACGTTTTCGCCAGCAAGCTCGCCGCCCGCGTGGCAGCCCTGAAGGTCGGCCCCGCGAGCAACCCCGCATCGCAGATCGGCCCCATGATCAACGACCGCGCGGTGCAGAAGATCGAGCGCCATGTGCAGGACGCCGTGGCACGCGGCGCTCGCGTGCTCACGGGCGGCGAACGCCTGCCGCAACTGGGCCCCACCTACTACGCGCCCACCGTGCTCGTGGGTGCCGACGCGAGCATGGCCTGCGCCTGCGAGGAGACCTTCGGCCCCGTGGCCCCGCTCACCCGCTTCACCGAGGAAGCCGAGGTGATCGCCGCCGCCAACGACACGCCCTTCGGCCTGGCTGCGTATTTCTACAGCAAGGACGTGCGCCGCATCTGGCGCGTGGCCGACGCGCTGGAGTCCGGCATCGTCGGCATCAACGAAGGCGCGATCGCGGCCGAGGCCGCGCCCTTCGGCGGCGTCAAGGAGTCGGGTTACGGGCGCGAGGGATCGACCCACGGCCTGGACGACTACCTGCACACCAAGTACCTCTGCCAGGGACAACTCGACTGAAAGACCCCATCCATGCCCGCCCACAACCCCTTCAAGACCGCCCTTGCCGAGCGCCGCCCCCAGGTCGGCCTGTGGCTCTCCATGGCCGACCCCTACATCGCCGAAGCGGCCGCCACCTGTGGCTACGACTGGCTGCTGGTCGACGGCGAGCACGCCCCCAACGACGTGCGCAGCACCCTGGCTGCGCTGCAGTCGGTGGCGGCCCACAGCGCCCAGCCCGTGGTGCGCGTGGTCGAGGGCAGCACGGCCCTCATCAAGCAGATGCTGGACATCGGTGCCCGAACCCTGCTTGTGCCCATGGTGGATACGGCCGAGCAGGCGAGCGCCATCGTCTCGGCCACGCGCTACCCGCCCCTGGGAATCCGCGGTGTGGGCAGCGCCGTGGGGCGTGCCTCCGAGTGGAGTGCGCGCAGCGACTACCTGAACGTGGCCGATGACGAGGTCTGCCTGCTGGTGCAGGCCGAGACGGTGGCGGCCCTGAACAACCTCGCGGCCATCTGCGCGGTGGACGGCGTGCATGGCGTGTTCATCGGCCCGGCCGACCTGGCGGCATCCATGGGCCACCGCGGCAACCCTGGCCACCCGGAGGTGCAGGCGGCCATCGAGGGGGCGATGAGGACCATCATCGCCAGTGGCAAGGCGGCGGGGACGCTCACTTCGGACCCGGTGTTGGCGCAGCGCTATCTGGATCTGGGATGCACCTTTGTCGCCGTGGGCGTGGATGTGCTGATGTTTGTGAATGCGGCGCGCAAGTTGCGTGTGCAGTTTGGGGGCAGTAGTGCTGCTGCTGGCGTACCGGCTCAAGCCAGTGCGGCGTATTGATCGCAAGGACGGTAGTTGCTTCTCGCCTTTGCCGTGGGCGGGAGCCGGGGTGTGCGCCCGGCGGCGCACCTACCTTCTTTTGTCTCGCCAAAAGAACGTAGGCCAAGAAAAGGCGACCCCGCTGCCCGTGTCCCCACTCGCCTGGCGGCGAGTGGGGCAGCCTGCGATGCTCGGTCCTGGGGTGCACCGCGGAACTCGCTGCGTTCTCCCTTCGGGCGAACTCCGCTCGGACAACCGCGGTGAGTCAGTTCACGATGCGCGTGTCCTTCGGCACGCGCTCACCCCAGGCCCTGCGCTTCTCAGCACGGTCAGAAGGGGGTGGGAGCGTGCTCCACTCGGGCCATTGCTTCGCTCGGCCTGTGGTCCTTCGCTGCGCTCGGCTCGCCAGAGCGGCTGCGCCGCCCGTCGGCAGCGCGCAGCGCGTAACCGACCCCAGGCGCAGCTGCGAAGCAGCAGCCGTCCCTGACCCCGCTCCCCACCCCTGCTGGCTGCGCCGAGAAGCGCAGGGGCTGGGGTGGGTGCGTGTGCCGAAGGACACACGCACTTCGTGATCTGGCTCGTCGCGGATGTTTGAGCGGAGTTCGAAGAACGCAGCGAGTTCCGCGACGCCACCCCAGGACCGAGCATCGCAGGTTGCCCCCATCGCCCGACAGGGCGATGGGGGACGCAGACTGGGGGCCGCCTTCTCTTTGGTGACTTTCTCTTGGCGGCCAAGAGAAAGTTACTGCGCCGCCGGGCGCACATCCCGGCTCCCGCCCTCAAAAAAAGCACGCCCCCACCACAACACACGATCCGTGAAATCCATCACAAACCCCGCCCCCCCAAAAAGCACCAGCAAGCAAGGCAACAAATGCAACCCAAGCCGTGAACAAATTCACCACCCCGCCACCGCATCACAGCAAGGGGCGATGACTTCCAAGGGACTGCATGGAATGATCACGGCCAGGCTCTCGAAGCCATCCACACCAACCCATCCAGATCCCATGAAACGCATCCTCATCCTCGGCGCCACCGGCTCCCTCGGCCGCCATGTGCTCGAACAGGCCGTCGCCGCCGGCCACCAGGTCTCCGTGCTGGTACGCACCCCCGCCAAGCTGCCCGCTGAAACCCGTTCTTTGGTTACCGTGCACCAGGCCGACCTCGGCCAGATCGCACCGGAGGACCTGGCGAACAACATCCGCAGCCACGACGCGCTCATCAACTGCGCCGGCATGGTCACCGAGGGCCAGGTCTTCGTGGACCTGGTGGCGCGCATCGCGGAAAGCGTGGAATCATTGCCCGCCGTCGAGCGGCCCATCTGCTGGTTCCTGGGGGGCGCTGCGGCGCTGGACATCGGCCAGACCGGCCGCAAGGGCGTTGCCCTGCCCAAGGTGCGCGACACCTACTGGCCGCACGGCAAGAACTACGAACGCATCTGCGCGTCGCCCCTGGACTGGCGCATGCTGTGCCCCGGCCCCATGGTGGAACAGGCGGCGCTCGGCCTGGGCCGGTTGCGGGTGTCCACAGAACGCTTGCCGGTGCGCATTGCGGGCTTTGCCAGCGCGCTGCCGAGCCCGCTGCTCCTGCTGCTGTTCGCCGCCAAGGTGCCCGAGATGATCGTCCCGTATGCAGACGCCGCGGCCCTGATGCTGGCCCACCTGGAGCCCGCCGGCACGATGTCGCGCCACCGCGTGGGGCTGGCACTGCCCGTGGGCATGCGCGGCAGGAAGGGCACCTGGGCAGCGCGGCCCGCTGCAGCCGCTTGAGCGCCCGCCAGCCCAGTTGCCAACATGCCGCGCGATGCGAAACTCGGCGCGCAAACACCCAGTCTGCGCCACGTGCCGAACACTTCGGCATCAAGAGCTTGCTTATTTCGCCATAGCCTATTGCTCTTGGCGAAGGGTCCAGGCCAGGGCCGCGTCCACCCTTGCTAGCGCGAATCCTGCTCCCGGAGTCGCCACGGCTCAAGCATGGCCGTGGACTGCTATTTGCCGACGCGAGCCGACAACACCCTTGTGAGTGCGCCTTGTGCCCGCGCCGCATGCCCAGCATCCACGCGATCCGCCAGCACCTGCACGAGCTGGCGCAGTTGGCCGGGCGTGAGCCCCACGTTCATGCTGAAGCCCATGTGAGCCTGCAGCTGGGCGTCGGCGCCTGGCAGGGCTGACAGCATGCCGACGGTGGCGAGCTCGCGGCTTTGCCAGTCGAGGTTGTCGCGCTCGAAGATTGCGCCGAAGAGATGCGCCTTCAGGTACTGGTCCACGGCAGGCGCGAACTCGTAGACTGCACCCTTAGCAGGACCACCGATCAACCTGGTCTGGTTGGCGGTGCCGGCTGCCAACAGCGCGTCACCCTTGGGAATCGGACGTGCCGGTGCCTTCCCAAGCTCATCCTGCACGCCGCGTTGCTTTCGCGCTTCGACAACCTTGATCAGCTCACTCAAGGCATTTAAGCTGCGCGGAAATCCTGCATAGGCATAGAGCTGGATGAGGACTTCCTTCGCATCGTTCACGGTCAAGCCCGCGTCCAGCCCTTTTTCGAGCGCAGTGCTGAGGCCGGCCATGTCACCGGCACTGCCGAAGGCCGCTATGGGGACGATGGCTTGCTGACGAGCTGAGAGGGTTTGCGACGCAACCACTTGCTGTGGTTCGGGTGCGCCCTGTGCCGCTACAACGGTGATGGCCGGCGCAGCAAGAAAGCCGAGCGCAAGTGCCATGCCGGCCTGCGCCATGCGCTTAGCGTGCCGTGTATTGGTCATGGCTGACTTTCTCCATCCATTCCACATTCTTTCCGTCGAGTGACCCCGACACGGCGAGGTGCGTCATTGCGGTTGTGGGTGCTGCGCCGTGCCAGTGCTTCACGCCGGGCGGGCACCAGACCACATCACCAGCCCGCAGTTCCTGAATGGGTTTGCCCCATTCCTGGGTTCGCCCAACACCCGAGACGACCACCAGACGCTGCCCGGCAGGATGGGTGTGCCACGCAGAGCGGGCACCGGGTTCAAAGGTGACATAGGCCCCGCTCGCGGTGATCTGAGGGTTGGCGGGCCAGAGCTGGTCGACTCGCACGCTGCCCGTGAAGGTCGCGTCAGGGCCGACCACGGCAGGCGTGCTGCCCGCTCTGGTGATCTGCTGCCCGCCAGCGGGCGCCGCGATCGGTTCGGCTGCACCGGCGACACACGCCTGCGTGATCGCGAGAATGCCGACGACTTGCTGAATAAGTGTCTTCATGAAACTCCTTTACTTTCAATAGCTGGAATTTACGGAATATCAATTTGACTGAGAAGACGGCAAAATCAGCATGCACAAGTGCATTTCATTCACGAATGGCCAAAGAAAACCTCAACGACCTGCACGCCTTCGTGGTGGTGGCGCGCGAGCGCAGCTTCACTCGCGCAGCCGGGCAGATGGGCATGTCGCGTTCTGCCTTAAGTCACGCGATGCTGGCGCTCGAAGCGCGTCTGGGCGTGCGCCTGCTCAGTCGCACCACGCGCAGCGTGTCGACCACCGAAGCCGGCGCGCGCCTGCTCGACACGGTAGCGCCGCGCCTGCAGGAGATTGAGGCCGAGCTCAGCCAGCTCAGCGCCATGCGCGACAAGCCCGCCGGCACCGTGCGCATCACCGCGCACGACCACGCCATCAGCACCGTGCTCTGGCCGCGCCTGCTGCCCCTGCTGCGCCAGTACCCCGACATCCGGATCGAGTTCAGCGTGGACTACGCTTTCACCGACATCGCGTCCCAGCGCTTTGATGCCGGCGTGCGCTCGGGCGACCGTGTCGACAAGGACATGGTGGCGGTGCGCATCGCCCCCGACATGCGCATGGCGGTGGCCGCATCGCCTGCCTATCTGGCGGGCAGGCCGATCCCCAAGAAGCCCCAGGATCTGACGGCTCACCAGTGCGTGAACCTGCGCCTGCCGACCCGAGGCAATCTGTATGCGTGGGATTTCCAGAAAGGGAAGAAGGCGCTCAACGTCAAGGTCGAAGGCCAGACGGTCTTCAACAACACCGGCCTGATGCTGCAGGCGGCACGCGACGGCATGGGCTTGGCCTACGTGCCCTTCGATGTCATGCGGCCGCACATCGAAGCGGGTGAGCTGGTCCCGGTGCTTGAAGACTGGTGGCCAAGCTTCCCAGGCTATCACCTCTACTACGCGAACCGGCGCCAGATCGCACCGGCATTGGCACTCGTGATCGAGGCGCTTCGGTACCGCGGCCCCGAGCGGGTTAGGGCTGGCGCGGTGCGCTGAAGCGCAATGACTTGACCACCAGCGAAAACGCGGGTGAGGGCTGGCGCTTGCTGGGGTAGTACAGGTGGTAGCCGGCAAACTTGGGGCACCAGTCCTGCAGCACGCGCACCAGCCGCCCCGAAGCGATGTGCGGCATCAGCTCATCCTCGGGCAGCAGGGAGATGCCCAGCCCGGCCAGTGCCGCGTCGACCTGCGGCGCGGAGGTGTTGAAGATCAGCGGCCCATCGACACGAACGTTCATCTTGCGGCCGCGCTTTTCAAAGTCCCAGACATACAGGCCGCCCGATGTCGGCATGCGCTGGTTGATGCACTGGTGACTGGTGAGGTCCGCAGGCGTCTTGGGAATGGGGTTGGCCGCGAAGTACCCAGGAGAAGCGACCACGGCCATCTGCAGCGGCGGGCCGATGGGCACGGCAATCATGTCGTTGTCGATCGTGTTGCCCATGCGGACGCCGGCATCGAACCGGTCGGCCACGATGTCGCGAAAGCTGTAGTTCACGTCGAACTCCAGCTTGATCTCAGGGTACTCGCGCAGCAGCGGCGCGAGCTTGGGCAGCAGCACCGTGTGCAGCACGTTGTCGCCACAGGTAATGCGCACCGTGCCTGCGGGCTTGTCCCGCAGCTCGGTCAGCGCGTCGAGCTCGGCCTCGATTTCCTCGAAGCGGTGCCCGATGGCCTTCATGAGCCGCTCGCCGGCCGATGTCGGCGCGACGCTGCGGGTGGTGCGCGTCAGCAGCCGGATCTGCAGGCCCTCTTCGAGCCCACGGATGGCTTGGCTGAGGGCGGATTGGGTGACCCCCAGCGTGCCCGCAGCGCGCGTGAAGCTCCCCTCGCGCGCGACCGTCACGAAGGCCAGCAGATCGTTGAAATTGCGTCGTGGCATCGATGGCGCTCCCTTGCAACTTGTTATCTGACTTGTTATCCAGGCTAATAAATGTATTAAGCATTCATTAACTAGTCAATGGATGCCCTGGCCGGCACACTTGCCTGCAAGCCCCAAGGCAACCGCACAGACAGCGCGCTGCGCATCCACAGCACAAGGAAATCCGGCCATGAACCATCAAGCAGACCACACCCATCCATCCACCGTCGAGCCAGTCGGGCCATCGCCCGATCGGCGCGAATTCCTGAGGATCGCTGGCACCAGCGCAGCAGCAGCCGGCATGCTGTCGACGGCGGGCGGCACGGCATTCGCCGCTGCGCCGATGGGCGCAGCGCTGCCGTCGGGCGCCGACAACTTCTACACGAGCAACCAGGTCGTCGTGCAGCAAGTGAGCTTCAAGAACCAATACCGCATGACCGTGACCGGCACCCTGTTCGTGCCCAGCACGCTGGACCGCAAGAAGCGCACCCCGGTCATCGTGGTCGGCCACCCCATGGGTGCGGTGAAGGAGCAAAGCGCCAACCTCTACGCAACGAAGATGGCCGAGCGGGGCTTCGTGGCCCTGTCGGTGGATCTGGCATTCTGGGGCGGCAGCGAGGGCCAGCCGCGCAATGCGGTGTCTCCCGACATGTATGCCGAAACCTTCAGCGCTGCGGTCGACTTTCTGGGCAGCCAGGCGTTCGTGGACCGGCAGCAGATCGGCGCCATCGGCGTGTGCGGCAGCGGCAGCTTCGTCATCAGCGCCGCCAAGATCGACCCGCGCCTGAAGGCCATCGCCACGGTCAGCATGTACGACATGGGGGCGGCCAACCGCAATGCGCTCAACCATTCGCAAACGCTGGGGCAACGCAAGCAGATCATCGCTGCCGCCGCAGCGCATCGCGACGTGGAGTTCAACGGCGGTGCAGTGCAGTACACCGGCGGCACGGTGCTCAGGCTGAAAGCGGACACGCACCCCATCCAGCGTGAATTCTTCGACTTCTACCGTACCCCGCGCGGCGAGTTCACGCCCCTGGGTGCATCGTCGCAGACGACGACCATGCCAACGCTGAGCAGCAACGTGAAGTTCATGAACTTCTACCCGTTCAACGACATCGAGACGATCTCGCCCCGGCCGCTGCTGTTCATCACCGGCGACCAGGCGCACTCCAAGGAGTTCAGCGAAGACGCCTATCAGCGCGCTGCCGAGCCCAAGGAGCTGCATTACGTGCCCGGTGCCGGCCATGTCGACCTGTACGACCGGGTGACCCTGATCCCATGGGACAAGCTGGCATCGTTCTTCGACCGCCACCTCATCAAGGCCCGGGCCTGATGGCGGCCCCAGCCATCACCGCGACTGCCGGCATCCCGGCTGACCAGGAAGGCGCTTCTCGACCTGCGCACTGGGGCGGAGTCTTCGCGATGACGCTGTGCGTCTTTGCGCTGATCGCATCGGAATTCATGCCCGTGAGCCTGTTGACGCCGATGGCATCGGACCTGCAGGTCACCGAGGGCATGGCCGGGCAGGGCATTGCCATCTCCGGCGCGTTTGCGGTGCTCGCCAGCCTGTCGATCCCAGCGGTTGCAGGGCGAATCCATCGCAAGGCGCTGCTGCTCGCACTGACGGCGATGATGTGTGTTTCCGGTGCCATTGTCGGCCTTGCGCCCAACTACCTCACGTACATGGTGGGCCGGGCGCTGATCGGCGTGGTCGTCGGCGGCTTCTGGTCCCTATCGGCTGCCACCGCCATGCAGCTGGTTCCACCGTCCAGGGTGCCCCGCGCGCTGGCCATCTTCAACGGCGGCAACGCACTGGCCACGGTCATCGCCGCGCCGCTGGGCAGCTACCTTGCGTCCATCATGGGCTGGCGCGGGGCCTTCTTGTGCCTGGTGCCCATCGCTGTGGTCGCATTCGCCTGGCAGTGGTTCAGTCTGCCAGCCATGCCGGCCTTGCCGCGCGCAGGGTCCGGCAACGTGCTCCGGCTTTTCAAGTGCCGGCCGGTCGTGCTCGGCATGCTGGCGGTGGGCATCTTCTTCATGGGGCAGTTTGCGCTGTTCACCTACCTGCGGCCGTTCCTCGAGGCGGTGACAGGGGTCGATGTGTCCATGCTGTCCTTCATCCTGCTCGCGCTCGGCGTCGCGGGCTTCATCGGCACCCTGTTCATCGGGCGATTCCTGAAAGCAGGTTTCTATGCCACCCTGGCCATCATCCCGGTGGTGATGGCTGCCATCGCGGTGCTGCTCACTGCCCTGGGCGGTTCCGTGGTCGCCACCACGGTGCTCCTGGCGGTGTGGGGCCTGGTAGCCACTGCGGCCCCGGTCGGCTGGTGGACCTGGATCGCGCAGACCCTCCCGCAGGACGCCGAGGCAGGCGGCGGGCTGATGGTGGCGGTGGTGCAGCTGTCCATTGCACTGGGGTCCACTTTCGGTGGACTGCTGTTCGACGGCAGTGGCTACCGGGCTGCTTTCCTCTTCAGCGCTGCGCTGCTGCTCATTGGCGCATTCCTCGCGATCTTGACGGCGCATGCGAGCCACGCGAAGCCCACATGACGCAAAACCACTCCCTGTGCGCCTCCATGGCCAGAGCTCACCCATCCTGCCAGCTGCGTACCGTGTGTCTGGCCACCGCACTCCTTGTGTTTGGCTTCGGCAACGCTGCTGGACAGGCGCGGCCCAGCGCGCCCTTGGCAAGCCAGAAAGACGCAGCACTGGCATCCGACACCTCAAAGGCAACGCGCATGCAGCTCACCGTTGGAAACCGTCGTTTCACACTCACGGTGGCTGACACCGATGCCGCTCGCGCATTCGTCAGCCAATTGCCGCTGACGCTGGACATGCCGGACCTCAACAGCAATGAGAAGCACGCCAAGCTGCCCAAGGCACTGCCCGCAAATGCAATTCGACCGGGCACGATAAGCAACGGCGACCTCATGCTCTACGGCTCAGACACCCTGGTCCTTTTCTACTTGGGTTTCGAGTCGGCCTATTCATACACGCGCCTTGGCCGTGTCGATGACCCGAGCGGCCTGGCGCAGGCGCTCGGCCAGGGCACCGCTCGCATCGCGTTCTCGCGCTGGTAGCGGTCACTCCATTGCGCGCCCACCTTGCATTGCAGGGGAATTATTAGCCACGGTAATAGCAGCAATAAGCAATCGTTCGGT
This sequence comes from Acidovorax sp. AC410, assembly GCF_979253235.1. Lineage (NCBI taxonomy): Bacteria > Pseudomonadati > Pseudomonadota > Betaproteobacteria > Burkholderiales > Comamonadaceae > Acidovorax > Acidovorax sp. AC410. The sequence continues at coordinate 3,717,959 of NZ_CEEDCG010000001.1, read as the reverse complement.
AGTCAAACACCCGGCTGCTCGACAAACTCGATGTGCGGCAAAGAACGATGAGAACAACACGCCCAGCCACTTCGGCCAGCGCCCCTGCGTGGCCTCCACGAATGCGGTTTTCAAGAAGGACACAGTCCATGCCCCACGAAACACACAACGATCTGCCAACGGAAATCAGTGCCGACGAGGCCGCCCTGGTGCAGGACATGCCTGAGCTCAAGGGCGTTGGCCAGGCGCGGCGCACGTTCATGGTGCAGACCGGTGGCGGCGGCATTGGCCTTTTTGCCGCCAACCTGCTGGCCACGGAGTCCGCGCTGGCGCAGCTGCCGCCGGTGCCGGGTGCGGCGTCTGCGCCCATCGTCGCGCAGAACGTCGTGGGCGTGACGTTCAAGGTCAACGGCACACCGCAGACGCTGCAGCTCGATTCGCGCGTCGTGCTGCTCGATGCGCTTCGCGAGCGGCTTGCGCTCACCGGCTCCAAGAAGGGGTGCGACCAGGGACAGTGCGGCGCCTGCACGGTGCTGGTCGACGGGCAGCGCGTGCTCTCGTGCCTGACCCTGGCCGCCACGCTCGAAGGCCGTGAAGTCACGACCATTGAGGGCTTGGCAAAGGGCGACCAACTGCATCCGCTGCAGGCCGCATTCATCAAGCACGATGGCTTTCAGTGCGGCTACTGCACATCGGGGCAGATCTGCTCAGCCGTCGGCATGTTGAGCGAGGCCCAGCGCGGGCAGGTCAGCCATGTCACCGAGAACGTCGGCAGGACAACGACCCGCCTGACGGACGACGAGATCCGCGAGCGCATGAGCGGCAACATCTGCCGCTGCGGCGCGTATCCAGGCATCGTCGCCGCGATTCAAGAAGTCCATTCGGGCCGGCAGGCAGCCCAGACCTGGGGCTTTGCCACCGAGGCGAAACTTGCGATGGCATCCACCGCTTCAAGCCCTTCGAAGGAGGACGGCCATGAGACCGTTTGAGTATGTTCGCGCCGCAGATTCCGCTGCCGCTACCGCAGCGGTGTCGGCCATGCCCCAAGCCAGGTACCTGGCCGGTGGCAGCAACCTGCTGGACCTGATGAAGGAGGACGTCGAGCGGCCCACGCGGCTGGTGGACATCACGCGGCTGCCGCTGCGCGAGATTCAGCGCACGCGCACCGGGCTGGCCATCGGCGCGCTGGCAACCAACAGCGAGACCGCCAACCATCCGCTGGTCCGCGAGAGCTACCCGTTGCTGACGCAGGCGATCGTGGCAGGTGCCTCCGGGCAGTTGCGCAACATGGCGACCAACGGCGGAAACCTGCTTCAGCGCACGCGCTGCAACTACTTCTACGACACATCGATGCCCTGCAACAAGCGCGAGGCCGGCAGCGGCTGCGGCGCACGGGAGGGCCTGAACAAGATCCACGCGATCCTGGGCTGGAGCGAATCGTGTGTGGCAACCTACCCTGGCGACATGGCAACGGCCTTGTACGCGCTGGATGCCAAGGTGCGTGTGCGCGCACCGGATGGGCGTGAGCGGCTGATCGCCATCACCGACTTCCACCGGCTGCCGGGCGATACGCCGCAGCGCGACAACAACCTTGAGCACGGCGATCTGATCCTGGCCATCGAGCTTCCGGTGCCGTCGGGCGACTTTGCGCGCCACTCGCACTACCTCAAGGTGCGCGACCGCGCCTCGTACGCGTTTGCGATGGTCTCGGTGGCCGCAGCGCTGCAGCTGGACGGCGCCACGATACGGCAGGCGCGCGTGGTGCTGGGAAGCGTCGCCCACAAGCCCTGGCGCAGTACCGAGGCCGAGGCCGTGCTGATCGGCCAGCGCGCCGATGAGGCCACCTTTCAGCGTGCGGCCGAAGCCGCGCTGCGCGATGCGCGGCCACTGGCGCACAACGCCTACAAGGTGGAACTGGGTCGTCGTTCTGTCGTGCGGGCGCTGATGCGCGCGTCGCGACTGGCTTGAGGAGAAGATCGCCATGGCACGCCATCTGGGCAAAGAAACCACCCGCGTCGACGGACTCGCCAAGGTCACAGGCCAGGCGAAGTACACCGCCGAGTTCCAGATCCCGAATGTCACCTACGGCTTCATCGTGCTGAGCACTGTTGCCAAGGGGCGCATCTCGGCCATCGACACACGGCAGGCAGAGCAGGCGGGGGGCGTGATCCGCGTCTTCACGCACCTGAATGCGGGCCGACTGGGGCCGCCACCGGCTGCCGGGGCGGCGCCCGGGTGGGCGTGGCCGCTGCAGTCGGACCGGGTGTTCTTCAACGGCCAGCCGATTGCCCTGGTCGTAGCGGAGACCTACGAACAGGCCCGGCACGCGTCGAGGCTGGTGAAGGTCAGCTACCAGACCGAACCCCACAACACCGACCTCGCCACGGTGCTGGAACGGGCGCAGCCCGACCCGGCCTCGGCCAAGGCCGTGCCCCGCGGCAACCCGGTGGCCGCCATGCAGGCGGCGCCGGTCAAGGTGGCGGCGGAGTACCGCATCCCCATCCACCACCACAACCCGATCGAGCCGCACGCAGCCATTGCCTTCTGGCAGGGCGATCAACTCACCATCTTCGACAAGACCCAGGAGGTCTTTGGCGTACAGAAGCACCTGGCCGCGGGCCTGGGCGTGCCGGCCGAGAACATCCGCGTGGTATCCCCGTTCGTCGGTGGGGCCTTCGGCGCATCGCTCAAGCCCAATTACTACCCCTCCCTGACGGCGATGGCTGCACGCGAGCTCAAGCGCCCGGTGAAGGTGGTCTACACGCGGGCGCAGATGTTCACCGGCCATGGCTATCGGCCCCACACCATCCAGAAGGTGGCGCTGGGGGCAGACCGCGATGGCAAGCTGTCGGCCATCATCCATGAAGCCTTTCACAACACCTCTTCGTTCGAGCCGTTCTCGGACGCCACCACCAGCTTTTTGAAGCAGGTGTATGCATGCCCGAATCTGCATGCGCCGCTGAAGGTGGCCGCCACCGACCTTGCCACGCCCACGTGGATGCGCGCACCGGGCGCCGTGAGCGGCATGTTCGCCCTGGAAAGCGCGATGGACGAGCTGTCGTACGCGCTCAAGATGGACCCGTTGGCGCTGCGCCTGGCCAACTACGCCGAGGTCGACCCCGAAAGCGGCAAGCCTTTCTCGAGCAAGGCGCTGCGCGAGTGCTACCGCCTGGGCGCAGAGAAGTTCGGCTGGGGCAACCGCAAGGCCGAGCCGCGCTCGATGCGCGATGGCCGGCTGCTCGTCGGCTGGGGCATGGCCTCCAGTGTCTGGGGCGCCTTCCAGCAGCCGGCCAGCGCGCGCATTGTGTTTCGCGCCGACGGCACGGCCAGTGTCACCAGCGCAACCAGCGACATCGGGCCAGGCACCTACACCGTCATGACCATGATCGCGGCCGAATTCCTGGGGCTGCGGCTGGACCAGGTGCATTTCGAGCTGGGCGACACGCGCCAGCCCAAGGCACCGGCGCAAGGCGGCTCATGGACCACATCCAGCGTGGGTTCGGCCGTGCGGGGCGCTGCCCTGGCTATCACAGCGAAGCTCCTGGAGCTGGCGAACCGGGATGCAACATCTCCACTGCGGGGGAAGGCCCCTGACGAGGTGGAGATGCTCGACGGGGTTCTGCGCCCCAAGGGCGATGTGTCGCGATCGGTGGCCATTGCCGACGTGATGCGGCGCACCGGTACGCACGAGATCGCCGAGACCCACGACTCCACGCCATCGCCAGAGCGCGCAAAGTACGCATCGCTGGCCCACGGCGCCCAGTTCGTCGAGGTGAAGGTCGACCCCGACCTGGGCACCGTCAAGGTCACCCGCGTCATCGAGGTGACCGCCTGCGGCAAGATTCTCAACCCGCTGGCCTCGCACAGCCAGGAGATCGGCGGCGTGGTGTGGGGCATCGGCATGGCTTTGGAAGAAGCCACCGAGATCGATCACCGCTACGGCCGGATCATGACGGCCAGCCTGCAGCACTACCACGTGCCCGTGAATGCGGACATCCATGCCATCGAGACCATCTTCGTGGAGGAGGAGGACACCATCGTCAACCCGCTGGGGGTGAAGGGAATGGGTGAGCTCGGCATGGTGGGCATTCCCGCTGCCATCGCCAATGCGGTGTTCCACGCCACCGGCAAACGCATCCGCGATCTGCCGATCACGCCAGACAAGCTGCTGTGACCGCCAGGCGCCGTTTTACCAACGCCTCCAGCGTCTGGTCTGCAAGACCTGGCCTCGATGGTTTTTTTTTGTCTTTCTGCGCTCCATCTGTGTGGCGCTGGTCGCCGGGCTGTTCCTGCTGACGACCACCCGCAGCCCGCAGGCTCGTCGATCGACTCGCGCATTCAGTGCAATCGCCGCGTTTGATGGCCGCACTGCTGCGCTGCGGATGAAGTGGACACGCCCATGAAAATAGAGTTCGTCCTGAGCGGTACCGTGGTCGCGGAAGGAAAGCTCGATGACAACGCGACTTCCAAGGATTTCGCGTCTCTGCTTCCTTTGAACCTGACATTCGAGGACTACGAAGCGACTGAAAAGATCGCAGGACTGCCTCGGCCGCTGGCCCTGGAAGGACCGCCAGCGGCCTGCCTGCCAGTCACCGGAGACATCTGCTTTTATGCCCCCTGGGGCAACTTGGCGATCTTCTACAGGGACGGAGAACCCTCTAGCGGACTGGTCCGACTGGGCAGGCTTCAGGCCGAAGGTGAACAGGCGTGGCTCATGAGCAACCCCAGCGTACGGCTGGTTTTCGCCGCGATCTGACCCCCTCGGTCGCGACGATGCCAGCTGATTGGCCGCAAAACCCTTAGCGGTCCTTTGCGGAGGTTCCATTTGAAGAGCAGGTACGGCATCGTTCCAAAAGCCTGTCTACGATCTTTCTGGTCCGAGAAGATCGCAGACAGGTCCTAAAGGGGACGGCTGGGGAGGCATATTCGTACCAACCCGAAAAGAAGCACAAGCGTTCCGAAGTGGCACGCTCATGGGTACAGGGACACCGCGTGTCACTGGAAGCATATCCGTGCCGCTTTAAAACCCATATCCGTGCCGCCGGCCAACGGGGCATCGGGCCTTTTGGGTTCGCGATGAAAGGCGCTGTGGAAAGCCGAACCAATCGCCTCATGCGGTCACGGCTCAAGTTTTGGTGCGCGCGAACAGCTTGCGGACTCGTTTGCCGGGCACCCTGACACTCAATCCCGGGTGAACACGGCGACCAGGTTGTCGCCCCGGTCGATCACCGGCAGGGAAGAATCTGCGCGCATCAGTTGCTCGATGGCCTTCACCGCCGGTATGCACCCCAACCCCCAGCTCTCGATGACCTTGAGCGAAACCAGCCGCAGGCCGCACCCTGCGGCGACATTCTGGAGCTCGACCGGCGTGAATTCCCGCACGTGCTGCGGGTCAGCCAGCAGCACTTCACCATACAGCCACTTGGCCAGCATGTGCCAGGCCGATGCGTTGGGCGTGGTGATCAACAAGGCCCCCGCGGGACGCAGGGTGCGCCGCTGCTCACGCAGCATGTTCTGCACCCCTGAGTAATTGAACGCCTCCAGGTCGGCCAGCGCGCGGCTGTCGACATCCTTGATGTGCTCGATCACCTCGGTGCACAGGATGAGGTCGAACCACCCGTCCGCAAAAGGCAGGGGCCCGCGAAGGTCGACGCTGGAGCCATGCACCTCCCAGCCCTGCAAACCCAGGTAGTACGCCACCGGCCCGACACCACCAGCGTCCAGTACGCGGCCGGCGGGGCACCCAAGCGCCTCGACGGCGTCCCAGGTCTGCAGGAAGCGCTGCCGGTGGTGGACAAAGTATGCTCCACGCGGAATACACTCGCTGTCGTAGTACTGCTCAAATGTCATTGGATCTCCCTGCGCCCATTCATCCTGTGATTCTGTCAGGAGGCAGCGGCACGCGGCTGTGGCCGTTGTCGCGCGCTGAATACCCCAAGCAGTTGCTGGCCCTGGCCGGCAACGAATCGCTGCTGCAGGCCACGGCGCGCCGCGCCGCCGCACTGCCCGGCGCGCAGCCCGCGGTGGTGATCACCGGGGAGGAGCACCGCTTTCTCGTGCGCGACCAGTTGGCGCAGGCCAGGCTGGCGCCGGCCTGCCTGTACCTGGAGCCCGAGGGCCGCAATACCGCACCGGCCATCGCCCTGGCCGCGCTGCACCTGGCGGCCGACGATCCCGGGGCGCTGATGCTGGTGCTGCCGGCGGACCATGTGATCGGCGACCAGCGCGCCTTCGCTGTGGCCGTGGAGACCGCGCTGCACGCGGCGCGCCAGGGCTGGCTGTGCACGTTCGGCATCGTGCCGTCGGCGCCCGAAACTGGATACGGCTACATCCAGGCGGCGGCGGCGCTGGCCGGCGCGCCGCAGGTCTCGCACATCGACCGCTTCGTCGAAAAACCCGACCTGGCCACAGCCACCCGCCTGCTCGAAGAGGGTGCCTACCTCTGGAACAGCGGAATTTTTTTGTTTACCGCGCAGGCCTTTCTGGGCGAGCTGCAAACCCACCGGCCCGACGTGCTGGCCGCGGCCACGGCCGCCTGGCAGGGCCGCCGCGAGGACATGGGCTTTCTGCGCCCGCAGCCCGAGGCCTTTCGCGCCTGCGCCAGCGTTTCCATCGACTACGCCGTCATGCAGCCGACGGCGAAGGGCGCCGTGGTCAAGGCCGGCTTCTCCTGGAGCGACGTCGGCAGCTGGGACGCCCTGTGGCAGGCGTCGCCCAAGGACGCCGACAACAACAGCGTGTCCGGCGACGTGGTGCTGGCGGGCACCCGCAACAGCTATGTGCGCGCCGAGCACCGGCTGGTGTCGGTCGTCGGGCTGGACAATGTGGCCGTGGTCGAAACCGCCGACGCCGTGCTGGTGATGAACAAGGACAGCGCGCAGGATATCCGGGCCGTTGTCGAGCAGTTGCGCGCCGCCGGCAGGGTCGAGCTGGTGCGCCAGCTGCGCGTGCACCGGCCCTGGGGCTGGTACGAGTCGACCGACCGGGGCGAGCGCTTCCAGGTCAAGCGCATCATGGTCAACCCCGGCAAGAAGCTGTCGCTGCAGATGCACCACCACCGCGCCGAGCACTGGGTCGTGGTCAGCGGCACGGCGCTGGTCACCGTCGACGGGGTCAAGCGCCTGCTGACGGAAAACCAGTCCGCCTTCGTGCCGCTGGGCCAGCAGCACCAGTTGGAGAACCCCGGCAGCATCCCGCTGCATCTGATCGAAGTGCAGTCCGGCAGCTACCTGGGCGAAGACGACATCGTCCGATTTGAAGAATAGGTGCCGCCGGGCCATGGATCAGATCCCGCAATACCCTTTCGCCTACGGCGGCACGACCGGGCAGGCGCGCACGGTGCTGGTCTACGGCAACTGCCAGGCGCCTGCAGTGGCGATGGCCCTGGCGGCCCTGGACGACCTGGACGACGACTTCCGCTTCGTGTGCGCACTGAACCACGCGGCCCCCGGCTCCCCAGAAGTCTCAGTGCCCGATGCCTTGCTGCGGAACGTTGCGCTCGTGGTGCAGCAGCACGAAGAGCGCGCCGACTTTCCCGTCCTGGCAGCGCTGCGGGAGCGGCTGCCGGCGAAGGTGCCCGTCGTGACCTTCCCCAGCTTCTTCCTGCCCTGCCTGTGGCCGTTCGAATGCGTGGAGAACCGCGTGCGGCCCGAGGCCGGCCACCCCTGGGGCAGGTACCCACTTGGCGACATGATCGGGCTGGAGTTGGCCCGGTCCGGGATGCAGGGGCCGCTGGCAGTGGCGGCCTACATGGACTTGTCGGCGCGCAAGCTGCCGGACATGCGGGTGCGGTGGCAGCGCGACTTGGCCCGCCTGCGCGGCTACGACGCACGCTGCGACGTCAAGCTTGCCGACTACGTCGAATCCACCTTCCGGCGCGAGCACCTGTTCTGGACCAACGGCCACGTCAGCGGAGCCGGCGTACATGCGCTGGTCAGCCGGATCGCGCAAGCCATCCGGCCTTACCTGGGCGGCACGGCGCAGCGGGCCCAGGCCTGCCTGGCCAGCCTGCACGAGCGCGGCGGCCTGGGCGAGCACCAGTTGCCCATCCATCCCCTGGTGGCCGAAGCGCTGGGGCTGGAGTTCTGGCAGGCCGACATGGCCTATCGCTGGAACACCCAGCGGTGGACCTTTTTCGAATACATCCAGCGCTACATCGAGTACGACACCGACTGGTGAGTTTCAGCCGCCGCGCTGCCAGTACCAGCAGCGCCGGTCCACCTGCACCATCGGCTCGGTGATGCCGCGCTCGGCGCGAAAGCCGTCGACCGCGGCCCGGCAGTCCGTCCAGTCGTCCTCGCCGTAGTCGTCCACGATCAGGTAGCCGCCGGGCGACAGCCGCTCGTACAGGTGCACCAGGCAGTCGCGTGTCGATTCGTAGTAGTCACCGTCCAGCCGCAGCACCGCCAGGCGGTCAATGGGCGCATGCGCCAGCGTGTCCTTGAACCAGCCCGGCAGGAAGCGGACCTGTTCGTCGAGCAGGCCATAGCTGCTGAAATTGGCCTTCACCGCGTCCAGCCCCACGGCCAGGCGCTGGTAGGCATCCCGCATGACGGGCCCGTGGTAGGCCGCGAATTCCTTGGGAAAACGCGCTGCGTCGGGCTCCGGCAGGCCCTCGAAGGAGTCGGCCGCCCAGACGCTGCGATCAGCAACACCATGCACCTTGAGCACGGCGCGCATCAGGATGGCGGCACCGCCGCGCCAGACACCCGCCTCCAGCAGGTCGCCGGGCACACCGCGGCGCAGCACGTCCTCGATGCATGCCTGCAACTGGTCCAGGCGCGCGCGCGGCAGCATGGTGACGGCACGTCCACGGATATAGTGGTTGAGAAAGTCCAAGGCAAAGCGCGCGCTGCCCGCATCCACGTCGGGTTCGGCGGCACTGAGGGTGTCCGTCAGGCTTTTCTTGAGCCAATCGAGGTACAGGCTGGCGGCGTCCAAGCTGAGGTGCTCCCCTGGTTTTCTATTAAACTGGCCTGCAAGCCCCACGGGCACATACCGCTGCACATCTTGCCAGAAATCCCTGCTCACGCCGCCCCGCTGCCGCCTCTGCAAGAGGTGCTCGCCTTCATTGCCTCGGTTCTTCAGGTCGACCCATTGCAGTTGCGCGAAGACGATGGCACCGAGACGGTGCCCGCCTGGGACAGCCTCAAAACGCTGCTGATGGCGAGCATGATCGAGATCAACCATGGCGTCACCCTGGACAACAGTGAAATGGAGCGGCTGACGACCGTGCGGGCCGTGCGTGAAGTGCTGGCCCGCCATGCCGCCCGCTGATTTCACACAGCTGCGCGAGCGGCTGTCTGCCCAGCGCCCCACTCCAGCCGAGCTGGCTGCGTGCGCGGCTTCCCTGGCGCAACTGGCCACGCAGGCGCAAACCGGCCGCACCCCTGTTTGGCGGATTGCCGTCGCCGGAGACTCCAGCGTGCAACTGCTGGCGCAGGCCATTGCCTGCGCCATCGCGCAAGAGGGTGGGCTGGCCCAGGTCCACGCCGTTCCGTACGAAGAGGCGACAGAGCAGTGCCTGGACCCCCACTCCGCATTGCACGCATTCGGCCCCGACACCGTGGTGCTCGTACCGGACTGGCGCCAGGCGGCCCCAGCCTTGCCTGTGGACTCCCGTGAGCACGAAGTCGCAGACGCCGTGCGCACGCAGGTGCTGCGCTACGTTCAGATGTGGGACGCATTGCAGGCGCGCGGCTACCGGATCATCCAGCACCTGCTGGTGCCTGCGCCCCATCAGCCCGGTGGTGTGGCGCAGCGGCGCGATCTTTCTTCGGTGGCCCGCCGCATCGAAGCGATCAACCAGGCCCTGCTGGAGGCTGGCGAGGGCCGCATCACCTGGATCGAGGCCGATCGGCTGGCCGCCCAGGTCGGGCTGGCCGCCTGGTCTTCGGCGCGCTTCTGGCATGCGGGCCGCATCGGCTTCGACCCGCGTTTCCTGCCCGACTACCTGCCATGGTTCCGCGGCGCCTGGCGCGCAGCGACAGGGCGCGCAAAGAAGCTGCTGGTGCTGGACCTGGATGACACGTTGTGGGGCGGCACCATCGGCGACGACGGGCTGGACGGCATCGCTCTGGGCCCCGGCCACGGCGGAAAGGGAGAGGCGTTTGTCGCGTGGCAGCAGCACCTGGCGCAACTCGCGGCCCGCGGCGTGGTGCTGGCGGTGTGCAGCAAGAACGATGCGGTGATCGCAGCATCGGGCCTTGCGCATCCCTGCGCCGTGTTGCGCGCAGGCGACTTCGCGGCCTTCGTCTGCAACTGGGACGACAAGGCCGGCAACCTGCGCCGCATCGCCGCAGACCTGAATCTCGGTCTGGACACCATGGTGTTCGTGGACGACAACCCCGCCGAACGCGCGCTGGTTCTGCAGGCGCTGCCGGAGGTCAGCGTGGTGGACATGGGCACCGACCCCGCGCAGTTCATCGACCGCCTTGAAGCCGGCCACTGGTTCGACCTGCAGGCCACCACCGCCGAGGACATCGGGCGCACCCAGGCCTATGCCGCCCGCAACCAGGCGCGGCAGGCCCAGGACCAGGCCGTAGACATGGACTCGTACCTGGCCGGCCTTCAGATGACCGGGCGCGCCGTGCCGGCGGGGCCTGCCGACCTGCCCCGCCTGGCGCAGATGGAACTCAAGACCAACCAGTTCAACCTCACCGGCCGGCGCTTCAGCCAGCCCCAACTGGCCCAGGCGCTGGACGATCCGCACCGGCTGGTGCTGGCACTGCACCTGGCGGACCGTTTTGCCGACCATGGCCTCGTGTCCTCGCTGGTGGCCGTGCGTGAAGGCAATGCGGTGCGCATCGACAGCTGGCTGCTCAGCTGCCGGGTGTTCGGCCGCACGGCCGAACCGTTCATGCTCGCCGAGCTGGCGCGCATCGCGCGCGCCCTGGGCGCCACCGCCATCGAAGGCGAATACCTCGCCACTGCCCGCAACGGCGTGGTGGCCGATCTCTACCAGCGCCTGGGCTTTAAGCCGGCATCGCCGCACGGGCGCCTGTGGCGCCGAGAGCTCGCACGGCCGCTGGACGACCTGGCCTCTGCCATCCGCCCGCAGCCACAATGACGGCACACGCGGACCCGCACCTCATCGCCAAGCTCGACGCGGCCTGGGGCGACGAGCACGCCTGGACGGCCCATGGGCTGCACTGGCTGCACCTGGACGAGTTGCGCGCGCGCACCAACCACCAGGTGAGTGGCGACACCTCGGTGGATGCGCTGGACTGGCTGCGCCGCCACGCGGCACAGGCGGGCGAGTGGCCCTTCAAACGTGCGCTGGTCCTGGCATGCGGAGACGGCTGGCTGGCGCGCGATGCGCGTGGCCGCGGCCTGGCAGACAGCGTCATCGCCATCGACCTGTCGCCCAAGGTGCTCGACCTCGCGCGCAAGCTATCGGCCGGCGTCGACGGCATTACCTACGTGCAGGCCGACATGAACGACCTGCCCGTGGACCGTGACGAAGCCTTCCTCTCCGGCAGCTTCGACGCCGTGCTGGCGTGGTCGGGCGTACACCACTGCGGCAGACTGGACCGGCTGTACGCAGCAGTCCATGCGCTGCTGCGCCCCGGCGGCTGGTTCTTCGTTGACGAGTACGTGGGCCCGGACCGCTTCCAGTTTTCTGCGGCACATATGCAGCAGGTGCGCGCATTGGCCCACCTGCTGCCCGAACGGCTGTTGACCACCCGCTCGGGCATTGTTCGGCGCGAGTTCCGGGTGCCGACGGTGGAGGAAGTCGTGGCCGTGGACCCGAGCGAGGCAGTGGCCTCGGCAGAGATTCTGCCGCTGCTGGACGCCCACTTTGACGTCATCGCCAGGCGACCCTATGGCGGCAGCCTGCTCCACGTGCTGCTGGCCAACATCGCGCAGAACTTCCAGACCCCGCAAGACGCACGCTGGCTGCGGGCGCTGATCGCAGCCGAAGACGATCTGCACCGGCAAGGCCGACTGGAGCAGCATTTCTGCAGCGTCATCGCACGCCGGCCTCACGCAGCCAGTCCGCGATCCAGTCCCGGCGGTTGACGCCCAGCGGGCCCATCACCACCTGGGGGCGTTCGACCGCCCGCCCCGCATCGACCTGCGCATAGCTGTCCAGGATGTCCTGGCGCCGCGTGCGCAGCGTGTCCGATGCCGGGTCCAGGCCCGCCACCAGCGTCAGGCCCGTGGGCGAAACCGGCAAGGTCACCACGCGCAGCCGCGGGCGCAGGGCCTTCAGGCAGGGCACGAGCTTCCAGCCGTCGCCGGTGTAGAAACTCGTGCTGCGCGAACTGGCGGCGGTGCGCGTGTTCAGCGGCAGGGTGTCGTGCAGCACCACCACCGCGCCGGGCGCCGCCCAGCACTCCAACGCCATGAAATCGTCGAGCACGGCCTCGAAGTGGTGATCACCGTCGACGAAGGCCAGGTCGAACCCATGGTCGTGCAGCGCGCACCCTGCGGGCGGCGCGTCCAGGAACCGGGCGCTGGACAGGGTGTACAGCTGCGCTTGCGTGCGGCAGCCGGCCAGGGGATCGCCGATGGGCTGCGGGTCCACGCCCACCACCCGAGTGGGCGGCCGGGCCAGCGCCAGCGACAGGCCGCCCTCCACGCCGATTTCCAGGTACAGCGCGGGCTCCAGCAGTTCATGCAGCCAACGCAGCACCTGGTGGAAGTCCGGACCGGGCCAGCGCAGCCGAGCCAGCGCCAGGTGTACGTGGCCCAGGTCGGGATCCAGCGCAAGCACCTGCTCCAGGCTATCGCGGGCGCCAGCCGCGTCGCCACGCACCAGGCTGCGCCGCGCCTGCGCCAGCGCGGGCCGCTGCAGCCAGGGCGCCTTCATGATCGCGCCGCCTTTTCCAGCACCCTGCGCAGGGTGGCCGAGAAAACACCCGGGTCGTAACGCAGCGCGCACTGCTGCCATGCAGCGTGCTGTTGCCGCTGCCACGCGGGGTCGTCCAGCAGCAGGCGAACAATGGCCGCGGCGAAGGCGCGGGCATCGCGCGCACCCAGCACGTCCGTGCCCTCGCGCCATTCCAGCTGCCGCACCAGCAGCGCCGACGCGACCACGGGGATACCCGCTGCAGCCGCCTCGATCACCTTGGCAGGCACGCCCCCCGCGAAGCGCACCGGCGCGATGAACACCCGCGCCGCGTCGTAATGCGACTCCAGTTCCGCCTGCGGCCCGAGAATTTGTACCCCATCGCCAGCGAGCGCGGCCACCCGCGCAGACAGGCACACCCCCACCACCGAAAGCACAGGCGCTGCGCCCAGGCGCGAGCGCAGCATCGGCATCACTTCGCGGATGAACCACAGCAGCCCGTCCTCGTTGGGCGTGTCGGGGTGCAGCGCGCCCACGAACAGCAGGCCCTTGCGCTGCTCCAGGCCCGGCGCCTGCCTGCGCAGCGCGATGCCGTGGCTCAGGACATGGGTGCGGTGACCGGCCGCCTCGAAGTGCCGTGCGTCGCGTTGCGACACCACCAGCACGTCGGTGGCACCGTCGGCCAGGGCCATTTCCTGGGCAAGGTGCGCGCGTTGCGCCTGCGCAGACATCGGCTTGCCCTGAACGCCGGCCATCGCGATCTCGCGCAGGGCAAACAGGGCCTCGGCGTCGTACACCAGCCGCATGCCGGCGAACAGCTCGGGCCGCCGTTTGCGCAGCGGCTGCAGGCGCTTGAGGTTGGGCGGGCGGCTGACCAGCAGCACGTCATACAGGCCTTGGCGCTTTTCCAGAAAGGCCTCCAGGCCTTCGAAGTGGTGGCCCAAGGCCACCTCCACACTCGCCGGCAGGGACTCGTACACCGCACGCACGTGGTCGTGCGGCACCCACAGCGGAAACAGCGTCACCGGCCAGCCATCCAGCGCATGCAGCATCCAGCGCGCGCGGGGCTGCCCACCGCCCTTGAAGCCGTAGGGCACCTCGTTGTCGATGACGAGCACGCGCGGCAGCCGCGGCCTGTCCTGCGGCGAACGCCAGCGGTCCCCGTTCAGCGGCAGCGCCCGGGGGCTGGGCCGGTCGTGCAGCAGCCACCCGTGGCGCGCACGGAACAGCAGGCGGTTGCGGTCCATCAGCTCGGTGGCGCTGCTGCCGGTGGCGCTCCCCCATTCCAGATGCTCCAGCAGCACCGAGGGCGCATACACCACCCGCAACCCGGCCTGCCAGACGCGCAGGCAGTAGTCGGTGTCCTCGTAGTACGCGGGGGCGAAGGCCTCGTCGAACCCGTCCAGCATGCGCCACACCGGCGCGGGTGTGACGAGGAAGACACCGGACACATAGTCGGTGTCGCGTGCGGCGAGGGCAGCATGGTGGAAGGCATCCTCTTCGCGGCCGATGCCGCCAGCCGATCCGTCATTGAACAGCAGGTTGCCGGCCTCCTGCAGCCCACCCGCGGTCAGCACCACGCGCCCGCCCAGCACGCCGATACCGGGGTCGGCGCACACCATGCGCAGCGCTTCGCTCAGCGCGCCCTCCTGCAGGAGGGCATCGCTGTTGAGGAAGGCCAGGTAGCGGCCGCTCGCCGCCTGCGCACCCTGCCGGGCCGCGCGCAGGAAGCCCACGTTCTCGGCATTGCGCAGCACGCGCGCACCGCGCAGGCGATCGAGCAACTGCGGCGTGCGGTCGCCCGATGCGTTGTCGACCACGATGGTTTCGAAGCGCACGCCCTGCTGGTCGGCCAGCGCCTGCAGCGTGCGCAGCGAAAGCCCCGCCTGGTTGTAAAGCACGACGATCACCGACAGGTCCGGCGGCCCATCGGGTGCCGGCAGGTCGATGGTGCGGGGCCATTGCAGCCACTGCTCCAGCATGCGGCGAGCGTGCGCCCGCACGCGGCCTTTGGCATCCGTCGCCGCCGTCTCGTCGGCGGCCTCGCGGGTCCAGCGAACGCAGAAATCCTCGATCTGCGCGGCGACGCGGCGCCCGTCCATGAGGGGCGATGCCAGGATGCGCGCGCGCATGCTGGCGCGCAGCTGCGCCAGTCCCTGTGCATCGCCAGCCAGTGCGACGGCCTTGGCAATGAACCCATCCACCGATCCTGCCACCGCTTCCTGCAGGCCCAGCGCATGCAGCAGCGATGCGCCCTGGCGGGCCCCAGCCCAGCCGCCGGCCAAGGTCACCACCGGCACCCCCATCCACAGCGGGTCCAGCAGGCTCAGGCCACCGTTGCCGGGAAAGCTGTCGAGCAGCACATCGATGCGGGCGCACCAGCGCAGGTAGTCGGCATGCGGCACGAAGGGGTCGAACAGCACCCTGTCAGGCGCAACGCCCTCGGCGCGCATGCGGCGCAGCACGTCGCGCCGCAACGGAAAGTCCCCAGCGATCTCGCCGATGAACCGGATGCATGCGCCGGGAACGCCTGCGACAACCCGCGCGAAGGCGTCCAGGCAGGGGGCATCCAGCCGCAGGCTGCGCGAGGTGACGCCGAAGGTGATGCGCCCCCCCGCCAGCATTGGCGGAGGAACCGGATCGGGGGCCCCCGATGGAGGATCCCAGCACCATTGCCCGCCGGCGAGGTGGAGCACCTCTTCCTCGTGGTGAACGGCATGCGCGAGCGGCACGGACACGGCATCGGCCAGCATCGCATCGAACAGGCCTCCCGCCGTGCCCCAGCAACCGAGCCAGCCCACCTGCACTGGAGCGACCCGCTGCGCATAGGCCTTGAGCACTTCGAATTGGCCCTCCACCGGATGCAGCCCGCCAGTGTCGATCAAGACATCGATGCGATTGGCCGCACAGGATGCGGCCAGTGCGTCCGGCTCCAGCGGTTGCAGGTGGACATGGGCCGGCAGCTTGCCGGGCGGATGGTTGGTGTAGACGAAGACCTGGGCACGTTCAGGGTCGTGCGCCGCAAGCACGCGGGCCAGCAGGCCCTGGTGCAGTTGCCCCGCGACGTAAGCGATGCGCGGCCTGCCGTCCGTGCCAGGCCATCGGGGTGCCACCGGCAGGCGCGCCAGCCCGCTGCGCAGCTTGAGGGCGCGATACCAATCGCGCGCCTGCCGCGCAAGTGCGGCCGCGTCGGAACGCATGGAAAGCGATGCCGCGTAGAGCGCAGCGGCCTGCAACCAGGGATCGGGGTCCAGTTCTTCGCTCGCCAACCGCGCAAGCCGGCCCAGGGCATCCTGGCCCTGGGTGTACACGGCGTCCTCCAGGGTCCCCCGCCACTGCTCCCGCAGCACATTGGCCGCAATGAGCGGGAGCAATCGGCGCGCACCTTCTTCACCGAGTGCGACCAGGCGCAGCACGGTGCGCGCCGCTTCGGGGGCGTGCCGGTCGCTGCGCAGCAACTGCTCGCAAGCCGCGAGGGCGCCCGCGTCGCCCGCCTCCACCAGCAGGCGCGCCCGCGCCAGCAGGGCCGGGAACCAGCCAGGGCGCTGCGCCAGCACCGTGTCCACGCTGTGCACCGCGTCGTCCAACTGGCCCGCTGCGCGCTGGGCCTGTGCGAGCTCCAGGCGCAGCGCATGGATGCGCGGCGCGGCCTCCATCGCACGCAGGAAAGCCAGCTGTGCCTGGCCGTTGCGCGCGCAGGCCAACAGCACAGCGCCCAGTTGGCGCAGGCAATCGACATCGTCGGGAGCCAGGCGCAAGCCCTCGTGGATGGCGGCCAGCGCCTCGTCCAGCCGGCGCTGGTGCAAACGCACGTGCGACAGCGCACGCCAGGATTCCGCCAGCGCGGGCGAATGGGCGACGGCGCGCTCCGCCCATTGCTGCGCCTCGCCCACGCGGCTGGCCCGCAGCAGCACGAAGGTGGCCTGCAACTGCGCCCAGACGTCCCCCGGCGCCCGATGCAGCAGCGCCTGGACAGCCGACACCGCTTCTGCCGTGTCACCCCGGTCCAGCGCCATCCAGCCCTGGCTGCGCAGCGCATCCAGGTTGTCCGGTTGCAGGGCCACCAGGCGTTTGAGCAGGCGGGCCGCACGCCAATGCCGTCCGGCGCGCGCATGCGCGATGGCCAGCAGCCGCCACAGGTCGGGTGGGGCATTGCCGGCGCGCAGCCGAGGAACCAGAAGGCGGCGCACCGCGCCGTGGTCGTCCTCGTCCAGCATGACCTGGGCGAGCAGGCCCATGGCGGCGGCATCCCTGGGCGCACGTTCCAGCGCCATGCCCAGCAGCCAGCGTGCGCCCTCGTAGCGCTTCCAGCCGTGCTGGATCTGCGCCCGGCGCACCAGCGCATCCGTGTTATTGAGGTCGCGTTGCTGCACCTCCAGGAAGGCGGCATCCGCACCTTCGAGGTCGCCCATGTCGTGCAGCAGCACGCCCAGCACATGCCAGTCGCCCGCCTGGCCGGGCCGCGACTTCACCAGTTCACGCGCTATCCGCACCGCAGCGGCCATGTCGCCGCGCGAGCGATGGCGCTTCACCTCCTCGGCAGCAAGCTTCGCATCTGCGGGCCAGCGCTGCCGCGCAGAGCGCAGCAAGACGTCCGCCTGGTCGCCGCGACCCGCCAACACCAGGCATTGCACCAGGTGCATGTGCAGCATCGGCTGGTCGTGCGCATCCTGCGGCAGCGCGTCAATGGCTTCCTGCCAAAGGTCCGTGGCGTTCTGCGCTGCGCCTGTGCGCTGCAACAGCCAGGCCATCTGCTGCAGCCGCGCTGGCGTGCGCGCCACGGCCAGGGCCTGGCGGGCCCAGACCAGCGCCGGCCCGTCCCGGCCCAGTTCGTGCAGCACCCACGCCAACGCGAAGGCTGCCTCGTGCAGCTGCGGGTTCAAGGTGCAGGCTTGCTCGAAAGCCTGGGCCGCGGCCTCGCGGTCACCGGCCTGCTCCAGCACATAGCCGCTGTACCAGTGCAGCGGCGCGAAATGCGGGGCACGCGCGCGGGCCGGCAGGAGCACGGCGCGCGCATCCTCGGGCCGCCCGGCTTTGAGCAGAAAGAAGCCCAGCGCCGCGCTGGCACCCCAGTCGCGCGTGTTGGCCGCAACCGCAGCACTGGCGGTGGCAATGGCCTCCTGCAACTCGCCCGCCGTGAAATGCTCCCAGGCCCGGGCAGCGGTCGGGGGCCCGGCGGCCGTGTCCATCAGCGCGCCGCGTGGCCAGCCAGCAGGCCCATCAGTTGCGCAACGATCAGCGGCGCGGCCGCCGCATGGCCCAGGCCCTGGCTGCGCGCCACCGCGCTGAAGTGCCCATGCCCGGCCAGCAGGCTGTGCAGCGCTGCGGCCCACGCATCCACCGGCGCATGCGGCTCCAGCACCAGGCCAGCGCCACCGACGATCTCGGCAAGCGCACCGCGATTGCTGGCCAGCACGGGCATGCCGTTGAGCTGGGCCTCCACGGCCGTGCGGCCGAACGACTCTTCCCACACCGAGGGCATGAGCAGCACCCTGGAGCGGGCATAGACCGGCCGCATGTCATCCACCGGCTCCATCCATTCGATGTTGCCCAGTGCCTGCGCACGCCGGCGGCACCAGTCACGCCAGGCGGGCTCGATCGTCCAGCTCTCCACCACCAGGAAGGGGATATCGGGGCAATGCGCGGCCAGCGCGAACATCAGCTCCACGCCCTTGATCGGTACCGGGTTGACGAACAGCACCTTGTCGCCACTGGCGCCAGCCAGGTAGTTGCCGGCCTGGATCACGGGCGGAATGACTTCGCAGTGCAGGCCGCTGAGCGCCCGCCAGCGCTGCGCGGTGAAATGCGAATTGGCCAGATACAGCAACAGCGGGTCGGCCACCAGCATGCCACCCAGTTGGTGGGCTTCCACGTTGTGCAGGTAGACGGCCGTGGGCCGCCCCGTGTCCAGGCTGGCCAGCACCATGCGGGTCAACGAGTTGCCGCTTTGCACGACGATGGCGTCGGGCTGCCAGGCGGCGGCCACCAGCGGCAGCGCCTGGTGCGGTGCCCCTGCCCGCATGCACAGGTAACCCAAGTCCGTGTCGCTGGCTGGCGGTGCGGCGCCACCGCCCTCCCCGGAAATCCCGCACAGCACTGCCACCTCGCCGCCGGCCATGGCGAGGGCCAGGCACAGGTCATGCGTCGTGGTCTGCAGCCCACCTTTGATCGCGGGCAGGTGCGGATAGTCGGAAACGAAAAGTACACGCATCGCGGCAGTCGGTGCTCGCGGCGCTCAGGACTGGTTCGGGGCGTCGGTACCCAGGATGGTGCGCAACACTTCCGACGGATTGGCGTTCTGGAGCTGGTTCGGATTCTGCCCGCCGGCCAGCCGGTCGTTGGCGAGGCCGCCGATGGGCGGTGAGGGCGAAGGCGATGGTGAAGACGACGAGCCGCCCGATGAAGGTGCTGGCGATGGCGATGGAGATGGCGTGCCCGTGGACTGGGGGCCCTGGGTCGAGGTTCCCAGCCGGTTGAGCACACCCGAGAGCTCGGTGGAGGGCAGGCGTTGCGGCTCGGACAGCTGGTTGCCTTGCGACGTGACCCCGAAGCCCTGGCGTGTCACCGTCTGGGTTTGCGAGCCGTCCGGGTTGGACACGCGCATCTGCTGGCCGAACAGGTAATGGGCGCTGGTGCTGCCGTTCTGGTGCTCCACCGTGGTGATGCCGCCGCGGATGCCGACCTCGGCCGCGCCCGTGCGCACCACGGTTTCGCTCTTCTTGCTGATGAAGCCGCCGACCACGCGCAGCAAACCCCTGGACAGGTCTACCTGCAGCGTGCCGTTCTTGGTCTCCGAATCGTAGCGGTACTCGGTGATGACCACCTCGGAGTTGGGGCCGACGGTGATGGCCGACTGGTCCGAGAAGAGCACATGCACGGTCTGGTTCGGCCCGGTGATCAGGCGCTGGCCACGGGTGTTGTCGATATAGATCGGCGTACTGGCGTCGGTGGTAGGCGCACCCTGCGTCACCGAGGTGACGACGCCCGTCTGTCGGCCTTCTGCGGTCGTTGGCACCTGGCCCATCGCAGCCGGCAGCGCCGCGCCTGTCAGCGCGGCAGCCAGCCACCAGTCTTTTTGAATCGGCGGGGACATCTCGTATTCCTCAGAAGCTGCGCACCACGATGGCGGAAACCGACGTGTTCTTGTAGCGGTAATTGGGCAGGTTGGCCTGGTTGCGGGCGTATTCGGCCGACAGCAGCAGCGACCACAGCGGCACCAGCGGGATCGTCTGGTTCACGCCCATGCGCCATTCCCGGTCCTTGTGCGCGGTGCCGCTACTGACGGCCGGATCGGGCGCATCGTAGGAGCGGTTCAATGCGCCCAGCCAGAAGGCCGTGGTCCAGTGGCTGCCTTTGTAGAACGGGTTGCCGTAGGAGATGGCATAGGTCGCCCGGACCTCATGCGAATCGGCATCGTAAATGTCGCGCTCGGACGTGGCGCGTCGCATGGCGTATTCGCCCACGAACAACTGGCCCGGGGCCAGTTCGCGGCTCACGCGCGCGCGCAGCGAATACAGGTGGCCGTCCTGCAGGTTGGCATTGGCTACGTCGACGCGTTCCGCGAAATCACGGTGTACGCCGTCCAGGGTGAATTCGTACAGGGTGCGCTCGTTGGGGCGCAGGGACAAATCGATGCCCAGCCCCTGGTTGCGCAGGTACTGGTGCCTTTTGGCCACCAGGTTCGACAGGATGGCGTGCGGGCGCAGCGTCAGGCCCGAGACCGTGGCAGGCAGTGGTTTGAACTGCAGCCCGGTGTTCAGGTCCAGCAGCTGCAGGTCGTAGGGCTTGCTCTCACCGGCCACCAGTTGGCTGCCCGAGGCGGAGCGGTAGTTCACGAGGTAGGCACCGAAATTGGTGACGATGGCGGCCGAGTTCTGGCGCTCCAGGTCATACAGGTGGCTGATGCGCAGCCCGGCGCTGACGTCGTTGTCAGCCTCGGGGCGCTGGCTGGGCGCCAGCGGGCCCAGCACGCCGGCGGACAGCACCTGCGAAGCGTCGGTACGGTAGGTAGGGTTGGTCTGGTGGCGCAAGCCCAGTGTCGCCACGCCCTGCAGCTGGCTGCGCTGGGCGCGCCTGCGCGTGTCGTCCAGCAGGGCCTGCGCCAGCGCCCGCTTGTCGCCTTGCAGACGGCCGTCCGCCAGCGCGGTGCCGAGCATGGCTTCGGCCATGGCATAGGAACCCTGGCGGTAGTAGAGCACCGCAATGTCCACCCGCAGGTCGGGGCTGGCGTTGGGTTCCAGCAGCAGGCGTTCGAGGGCGGCGATTCCGCCTTCGTAATTGCCGGCCTGGACCAGCAGTTGCGCATACCGGGACCAGCCCGACAGGTCCTGGGGCTGCTGAAGCACCAGCCTGAAAGCATCGTCGGTCTGGCGCTCCAGCGTGACCGAGCCGCTGCCCTGGGCTGCTGCACCGGCACTGAACAGGAAACCGAGGGCACCCACCACATGGGGCCAAGGCGTCTTGTTTCCGGGCGATTTCGGCATGGTCTGCCCCTGTCTATTTATTGCAATTGTTACGATTGTGGTTATTACTATAAACGGAACAGCCGGCGTTCCCAAGTCAATTGGTACACGGACAGGGCCCTGTTGCAAGCGAGCCATTCCATCCGCCAGGCCAGTTCAAGAGCCCTCGCAGTGCCGGCCGCCTGACCACGGTTCAGGGCTCATGAAACCTTGCTCAGCCAAAGGCTGCCACCGGAATGTTTCAGCATGGTCGGAAATTCGGCCTCGATCCGTGGGCGGAAGTGTTGAAAAAAATAGTCGCTGAAGAACTCGATCCGAAAGGCCTTGTTGTACATGAGAAAGGCGCGCAGCCCGTACAGCTCGTTCCAGGACCGGTTCTCCTGCACGACCCACTTCTCGGGGTATTCGAAGGGCCAGAACACGTCGTGGAAATGGACAAGCACACCCGGCTTCAGGCGTGGCAGGATGTCGAACAACTCGTGGCAGACATCGCTGCCGGTCTTCATCACGTGCGTGGAGTCGATGAACAGGATGTCCCCGGCCTCCAGCGCCTCGAAAATGCGCGGATCCGCCGCCTGCACCCCGTGGGGCACCACGGTGCAGCGCTCGAGGCGCTCCTGCCCGATCAGTTCCTTGAGCAGTTGCGGGTGCGGCTCGATGAACGTGACTTGCACTTCACCGCCCAGGAAACGGTCAATGGTGTCCATCGCGCAGGCGGAGGAATAGCCCGAACCCGCTTCGACCAGCCTTCGCGGCCGAAAGCACCTGAGCATGGCGTGCAGCACGGCACCATCCGCATGGGCAAACGCCGGGTTGTTGAAGAAGTAGCGCCAACCCGGCGTCTTCTCGTCGCCGAAAGGCTGCGACTGCAGGTACGGCAGCAGCCGCTCCCAGGTGGCCAGATGCACGCTGGCGTCGATCTCGACGGCGGCCGGTGCCTTCAGGGGCGCTGCGGCGCCAAACAGGGGCGCCACCACCGCCGTGTCCACGATCGGGCTGTAGAAGTGGCCGGGAGGCACGAAAAACCCGGAGGGGGGCGCATCGCGCAGACGGAACTCCTCGGTCGCCAGGAATGCCCTCACCAGGGCGGCCACGTCCATGCCCGCCTCCAGGTGGCCGACCCATGCCTGCACGGCACCTGGCTCGGGTTCACGGCCCAGAAAGGCTTGGTACAGCTGCTCGACCAGAGCGGCGTAGCTGATGCTCACGGTACCGCCTGAGCCGCCGGGTCGCGGACCACCAGCGCCGCATCGGTGGGGTGGCTGAAAATGCCCGCCAACTGCAGCGCCTGCTGCATCTGCCGGATGCCCTGGTCGAACCCGTAATGGTTGCGCACGAACTGCAGCGCACGGGCGGACATGGCGTTCCACATCGCCTCGTCGCGGTAGATGCGGGCCACCGCGCTGACCCATTCGGCAGGGGTGCCGGCGACAAGGGCGTCTGCGCCGTCGGCCACCGCAATGCCTTCGGCCGCCAGTGGCGACAGCACACTGGGCACGCCATGGGCCAGCGCCCCGATGACCTTGCCCTTGATGCCTGCGCCTGACTGCAGCGGCGCGATGAAGACGCGGCAGCCCTCATAGGCCGTGGCCACCTGCGGCACCCAGCCTTCCAGCACCACCCCTTCGTGCCGCGACACCAGCTCGGCCAGCCTGGGCGGCGCATGGCTGCCGTAGATGTGCAGTTGCACGCCCGGTAGCGCGGCACGCAGCGGCTCCCACACGTTGAGCAGGAACCACCGGACAGCCTCCTCGTTGGGCGGATGGCCAAACCCGCCGAGAAAGGCGATGCCCTTGCGCTTGGCATAAGGCGCCACGGCGCCCACGACCGGGCTCACCCAGGGGCAGCGCCCGACCACGGTGGCGTCCAGGTTGTGAGACTCGATCACGGCCTGCTCCACCGGTGTGTACGCCAGGACCAGGTCCACCTCGGACATGACGGCCAGTTCGTCGCTGCGCGTCTGTTTCGCGGCCTGCAGGGCCTGGGCGTTGCCGGCCGCCATCGCCAGGCGCAGTTCGCGCAGGAAATGCAGGTCGGCATTCATCAGCACCACCTTGGCCTGCGGGGCTGCCTCGCGAATGGCCGGCAGTTGCTGGCGGGCAACATGGTAGCGGGTGATGTAGACCAGGTCGAACTCGCGGCCGCGCTCACGCAGCATCTGCGCGATGGAGGTCACGAAGGGTGCATGCAGGCATTCCACGCCCATGCGCTGCAGCTCTTCGGCGTAGCGGCCCATCCACTGCAGATTCTGCGGAACGAAGGTGCATTTGAAGCCCAGCGCCTGGAGCAGCCGCATCTCCTGCACGGCCGCGTAGCCACCCGCATCCCGGTCGGGCGCGGGCGTGTGCATGTCGATCACCAGCGCCCGCAGCGGCACGTGGCGGTCCTTCACCCAGTCGGCGTCCAAGCCTTCCCGGCCATGGCCGGCGCAGGCGTCCAGCCATCTGCGCCGAAACGTCGGACGATTGGCCTCCTGGTGCTTCTTGACGCCGGATGAGACGTCGGTCCCGTTGCTGCCGCCCTCGAAGTGGATCACGCAGGACAGGGGCGCGTACACCGTTTTGTAGCCCTGCTCGCGGACCCGGAACGCGAGGTCGGTGTCTTCGAAATAGGCCGGTGCGTAGGCCGGATCCAACCCGCCCATCTTCTTCCACAACGCCGCAGGCACCATCAGGCAGGCGCCCGACAGGTAGTCGGCTTGGCGCGCGTAGTTGTACCGGGGTTCATGGGGGTTGCCGCCGCGGCCGTAGTTGGCGGGATTGGCGGAGCTCCAGACGATGCCCCCGGCCTCTTGCAGCCGGCCGTCGGGGTAGAGCAGCTTGGCGCCCGCCAGACCCACGCGCTCGAAATGCTCAAAGGGCCAGAGCAGCTCGTCCAGCCAGTCGGGCGTGACCTCGGTGTCGTTGTTGAGCAGCACCACATAGTCGCCGCGGGCCGCCTGCGCACCGCTGTTGCAGGAATGCACGAAGCCCAGGGGCTCCCCGTTTCGAATGTGGGTGATGCCCGAAACCAGTTGCGCGATGTCCCGCGTGCGGTCTGTGGAGCCATCATCCACCACGATCACCTCGAACGCAGTGGCGTTGGGCGCCAGCAGCAGCGAGGCCAGGCAATGGTAGGTCAGGTGAAACTGGTTGCAGGCAGGAACGACGACCGAGACCTTGGGCCGCGAATGCGAGGGAAAAACCAGGCTGTCGTAGTGCCGCTCTTCGGCGTCGGGGCCCTTGCACAGCCGGGCATGGACGGAACTGAGCTGGGGCAGCATGTCCTGCACGCGCGGCTCCCGGCCCACGAGCGCAAGCCAGCGGGCCAGCGCGTCGTACCGGTAGCCGGCCACGTCGCTCAGGCGTGGAGCCACGCCCTCACGCGCGTGCTTGAGCAGCGCATGCGCGGGCGCGACCACATGCGGCATGATGAGCGAAGCGGACTGGACCAATGCCCCATCGCTTTCCCGGTGGACCGTGAACGCATGCGGCCGGCCATCGAACAGCGGCGCGGGCAGGGCGATGCGAAAGCGCAGCAGTGCGGCGTCGCCGGCATCGGGATGGCCTTGCCCCTGTGCGACGACGGCCGCAGTGGCGACATCCCAGACCTTCAGGCCGCAGCCTTGCTCCAGGGGAGCCGCAAAGCGGGCTGCGCCCACCAAGGCACCTCCCTCCAGCTGCACCGACCCATCAACGCCAACCGGCTCGGCCTGGAAAATCGTGACCGCCCCGGGCAGCAGTATGGAGGAGCCCTGCACGCGCACGGCCACGGAGTGTGGGCGACCATCCAGCAGGCCCAAGGGTACCGGCAGCCGGAACCCGCAGGCGCTTTGCGCCTTGCCCGATTGCACCAGGTCGGGCCGCAAGCCCTCTGCCACCGCCTGGGCGATGGGCATGCCATCGCTCAGCACCTCGACCACCACGCGCTCGGCCGGCGCTCGATCATTGATGGCCCAGCCCGTGATCTCGATGGGCCCGACGGTGTCCAGATAGCCGTCGTACGCCGGCGGCGCCTGGAAGGTGGTGACCGCCCCTGGCAACACCTCGGATGTTCCGCGCACGCGCACAGCCACGGTGTGCGTGCGGCCATCCAGCAGGGCCGATGGCACGGGCAGCCGGAACGCACAGGCGCCGTCGGCCTTGCCCGATTGCGCCAGGTCAGGCCGCAAGCCGTCGGCTGTCGCCTGGGCAATCAGGATGCCCTCGCTCAGCACTTCAACCACCACCCGCTGGCCTGGCTCCCGGGCATCAAAGGCCCAGCCGGTGATCTCGGTCGGCCCGAAGGTGTCGAGATAGCCTTCGTATGCTGCCTGGGCCTTCTCGGGCGGGGGGCGGGAACGGTCGGTTTTTTCATGGTCGGTGCAGATCGGTTTCTGAAGCGGCGGACCCTCAGGCAACGGCGAAGAACATCAGGGCCGAATCACCCAGGTAGCCAAATTCCCGGGAGTGGTAGGCCATGGCATAAGCATCCTGGAAGCCAGCCGCCTTCGCATGGTCCAGCATGTCCCAGCCGAAATGGGTGTAGCACAAGACGCCGTTTCCGCCCAGGGGATCGCCATGGTATTCGGGCTCCAGGTGGTGGGTGATGGCCCCCGCTGCGTCCAGCGTGGCACGCAGCACGCTGGCCTGTGCATGCGGCAGGAAGGGCACCGACCACATCAGCCGGCCGCCAGGCCGCAGGCAGCGGTGGCATTCACGCAGGGCCCGCCGGTAGTCCGGGATGTGCTCCAGCACGTCCAGCGATACGATGGCGTCGAAGCTGGCGTCGGCAAAGCTCAGGGCGCACAGGTCTTCGTTGCGGATGCCGTCGGCGCGCGCCGCGCCGCGCTGCACGCTGTCGCCCAGGTATTCGCTGCCCACGACGCCGCCATGGCGCCGCTGGAAAACCTGGTAAACCGGGGTGACCTGCTCGGTGAGGTAGATGCGGCTGTCGGCGTAGACCTCCATCTCCATGTCGAACAGGTGGATGCAGGCCCGCATGCGGTTGTTCAGCCCCGTCACGGGGCAGACCAGGCGTTCGCGCCAATTGACCTGGCCCGGCACGGCGCTGTAGTTGAAGTCCACCAGGAAGTCCACCACCGTGCCTGCGGAATAGGAATAGCCGGGAACCGTGAACCTGCCCGCTCCGCCAGCCGGCACCAGGCGCGCCAGCTCCTGCGCCGCGCGTGCAGCCTCCTCCTGGGTACGAGCGACATGGGCTGTGTAGTCGGCCAACGACCGCAACCGCCAAACTCTCATGCTTGCTTTCGTCGACCCCATCGCGGCCGCGGGCGTGCCAGGACATCCTGGAGCATTTACGATTCTAGGGTCTGTTGACCGTCTGCCCGGGGCCATCCGAGCGGCCTTGGCGCGGATGGGGCTCGTGCTGGCACGATGGGGCGCCCGGGCCTTCATCCGGGAACAGGTTCGAGCCGCTGGTCCCTGAAGACAAAGGTGGCGTCGCACCGGGACGTCGCCGACACCAGCTCGTAGGTCTTCTGGCCGTTCACGAAGAGCGAGAAGGCCGCGCCGAAACCGACTTGCCACCACTCGGCGGGAATGTCCCAGGCCTGGACCCCCGTTGCATTGACCACCTGCTTTTCGCTGCGAAAGCAGTAGCTCTTCACGGCGGGGTTCTTCGCATCGAACAAGCGCAGCTGCTCGACCTGGTCACGCACCGTCTTGCCGCTGGGGTACTGGCCGTAGTGGCGGATCGGCAGCACCAGCGACTGCACCAGCACCAGGGCCAGGATGGAGACACCCACGTACTGGGCAAGCCCGGGCCATCGCGCACCCAGCGTATCGCAGGCCAGGCACCAGCAGCCCAGCACGAAGAACAGGTGGGTGAGTACCGAATAGCTTCCATACCGCTGGTGTTCCAGGAAGGCGAAGGGGAGCATGAACGCGGCCGACGCCATGAAAAACCAGGCGCACAGGAGCCGGCCCTTGCGCCACGAATATGCGGCGCCGCCCACGACCACGGCGATCCACAGCGACGCGCCCGCGTCGCCCTTGAAGTAGTAGGTGGCGTTCTTCCAGAACGTCCCGATGGAAAACGAGGTCGCGTACGCGCCGGTCTGCTGGTCCGAGAGCCGGACATAGAAGTACAGGAAAAGGGCCATGCCCAGAACGGGAACCAGGTAGTTCCACCGGTTCTTGCGGTAGCCCCTGTCGGCCACGAGCATCCACAAGGGCAGGCTGAGCACCATGCCTACGAAGGCGTTGGAATACAACCCCAGCACCAGGACAAGGAGCAGCACCGCGGCGGCCCGCCCGCTCGTGCGCCCATGGATGCCGGGGTCTCCGGTGGTCAACAGGTACACGAACACCATCACGAACAGATGGCCCAGAAGGTGCTGCGAGTTCGACAGCCAGGCATACGCCTCGATGGTGCCCGGCAGGCAGAAGTAGAGCAGCCCCGCCACCACCCCGGCGAAACGGCCGTAGGTGTTCAGCACCACCCGGTAGACCAGGAAGCTGGTCGCGCAGATGAAGAACAGGTTCAGCACGTAGAACAGCGGCGCGTGCAGTGCGAACAGCTTGATGCCGTAGTGCCAGTAGGCGTTGCGGCTCAGGAAGCGTCCGAAACTGCCGAAGTCCAGGATCTGCTGGGGCTGCAGGGCGTGGGCGTACTGCATGATCAACTGGAAGTCGTCCTGCAGGAACCAGGCGTTCTGCGGGTAGGACAGGTAGAACGCGCCGGCGAACAGCAAGGCCAGGAACAGGCCCAGTTGGACGGGCACGGGCACAGGCACGGGTGTGCCGGGCTTTTCCTGCGGGCTGGGGATGCGGTGAATGTCCATGGGTCAGATTTTCATTCTGTTGAAGACGGCACGCGGCAGGTGCCTGATGACCAGCATGATCCAGCGCCATTTCCCGGGTACATAGGCCACTGCCTTGCCCGCATCGATGGCGGCGACCATCTGCCGGGCCACCTCCTGCACGTCAGCGAGCCGGCCGCCTTGCGCCTTGAGGTGCGCGGTCATGGGCGTGTCGGTGGGGCCGGGTTCCACCAGCACCACCCGGACCCCCGTGCCGGCGAAGCGGTGCTGCAGCCCCTGGGCGTAGCGCGCGACCAGCCCCTTGGCCGCGCCGTAGACATAGTTGGACCGGCGGCCGCGGTCCCCCGCCACCGAGCCGATCAGCGCCAGGACGCCCCGGTTGTGCAAGGCCATGTGCCCGGCAAAGGCTTCGGCGAACAGCACCGGCGAAACCCCATTGATCTCTAGCGCCTCACGGCAGGCGATCAGATCCTCCTGGCACCCGGACTGGTCGGGCAGGCTGCCATGGGCGATCAGCACGGTATCGACCGCCTCCCGCTGCGCGATGCCCTCGACGGTGGCCCGTATCGCCAGCGGGTCGAGAAAGTCGGACTGGAGCACAAGGATGTCGGATTGCGGGCTGCGTACCCGCAGGTCGGCCGCCACACGTTCCACACGGGCGAGATCGCGCCCGACAAGCGTCAGGTGCACGGGCGCGTCTTGCACCCAGAGCCTGGCGCAATGCCCGGCAATGGCCGACGTGGCACCGATGATGACGATTCTTCGTTTTTCGCTCATTTCACCCCCCCATCAAGCGCCGCGAGAGTGCCGAGCTGATGCCAGGATCCCGGAACTTCAGAAACTCCCCCAGCCGGGGATAGCCCGCCTCGAACAGTTCCCTGGGCATGCGCGCGTCCTTGGCTGCGTAGAGCCGGCCGCCGGCCTGCGCCACGATGGCGTCCAGCCGCTCGAACAGCCGCAGGGTGCGCTCCCCCCGGTTGGGGAAGTCGAGCGCCAAGGTCACACCTGGCTGCGCAAAGCTGAGCAAGCCGGGCGGTTGCCGGTCGCCAAAGGTCTTCAGCACGGCCAGCAACGACCCCTCACCCGACCGGGCGACTTCGCCGAGCATGGCCTCGGTCGCCGCCCGGCCGCACCGGCGCGGCACCACGCTCTGGTATTGGAAGAAGCCTCGGGGGCCATACAGGCGGTTCCAGCCGAGCAGCCTGTCCAGCGGGTAGTGAAAGGATTCGTAGTGCGCCACGGTGCGGCCGGCCTTCATCCTGCCCCGGTGGAAGTACGCCGCATTGAACGGGCGCAGCGAGAAACCGTTGACCAGCGAGACCGGCGGCACGAAGGGCATGGACCACTCCCTCGACGGGGGTTCGGGCCGCTCCTGGGGGCCTGCGGGGTTGGCCCGCATGAACAGGCCGCGGCCCTGGGCACCCGAGAGGCAATCGATCCAGGCCACGGTGTGCTCCCAGCCGGCCTCGGCCTCCTCCGCCAGGCGCAGGAATTCATCCAGGCCGGCATAGGGAATGGTCTCGGTGTCCAGCCAGGGGCCGGCCACACGGCACAGCTGGATCTCGGCCTCGGTGATGACACCTGTGAGGCCAAGGCCACCGACCGTGGCGGCCCACCAGTCGGGGCGCAGCCGGGGACCGCATTCCAGGGATTCGCCATCGGTGCGCACCAGCCGGATGCGCTGCACATGGTCGCCGAAGGTGCCGCGCAGGTGGTGGTTCTTGCCATGCACATCGTTGGCGATGGCGCCCCCCACCGTGACCTGCTGCGTACCGGGCGTGACCGGCAGCATCCAGCCGCGCGCAATGGCCAGGCGCTGGATGTCGCGCAGCAGGACACCCGCCTCGCACACCACGCGGCCCGTCGCATCGTCAAAGTCGATAAAGTGGTCCAGGCCCGCGGTGAGCCAGAGCACGCCGCCCGGGTTCAGGCAGGCGTCACCGTAACTTCTCCCCAAGCCGTGGGCCAGACCGGGGAGCCTGGCACCGGCCACCAGCGCGGCGGCTTGCGCCGGATCGTTCAAGCCGATGACGTGGTGCGGGTCGGCGCTCAGCCGCCCCCAGGACGAAACCGGCCTCAAACAACCACCCTGGCCAGCACGAACGCCAGCGCGAGCAGCAGCGCCACGGCCCAGCTCGCACGGTCCTTGAGTGCGAATACGATGGGGTCATCGTGCATACGGCCGCGATGGGCGATCAACCAGGCGCGTGAAACCCAGTACAGCAACAGCGGGCAGGCCAGCCAGATGAAGGTGGGCGTGGCGTACAGGCTGGCCGTCCGGCCATCCTGGATGTAGAGCGCCAGCACCAGGACCGCGATATAGCCTGCACCACCGCCCAGGCTGGAGATGAGTTCCATGTCCTGCGTCTCGTAGCCGCGCCCGCGCAGGCCCACGGCCTGACCGGTCGCCTGGACGGTGCGCAGTTCGCTGTAGCGCTTGAGCAGGGCCAGGCTGAAGAACAGGAACATGGAGAACGCCAGCAACCAGAACGACAGCGGCACGCCGATGGCTGCCGCGCCGGCCACGACGCGCAGGGTGTACAGCCCCGCCAGCGTCACCACGTCGACCACCGGCATCTGCTTGAGCCACAGCGAATAGGCCACCGTGAGCACGAAGTAAGCCGCCAGGGCGGCCATGAAATGCCACGGCAGCGCGATGCCGGCGAGCGCGAAGGCCACGGCCAGGAACGCAGGCCAGGCCAGCCAGCCTTGCACCAGGCCCAGATGCCCCGAGGCGAGCGGGCGAAGGCGCTTGCTGCGGTGCTGGCGGTCGTCGCCCACGTCGGCCAGGTCATTGAGCAGGTAGACGCTGGAGGCCGTGAGGCTGAACGCCACCAGGGCCAGCAGGGCATGCACGACGCTGGCACCGTCGCCGTAGCGGTGCGCGGCCATCAGCGGGACGAGAACCAGCAGGTTCTTGACCCACTGGTGCGGGCGAACGGCCTTGAACAGCGCCACAGCGGTCGAGGGCTTCCCATCGGCGATCTCGCGCCCCAGCCTGCCCTGGCTGCGGACCTCGCCGACCAGGCGCCTGGAGCCGCCCACCACATGGGCCTGGTCCGCCGATTGCCACACCGGGATGTCGGCCCAGTCGTTGCCGACGTAGTCGAAGCCGCGTTCGCCGAAGCGGGCGACCAGCAGGTCCCTCTTGGCTTCGGCCTTGAGGTTGACGGCTGCACTGGTGGCCAGCACCTCGTCGAACAGACCCAGACGCCTGGCCACCTGGTCGGCCAGCAATTGGTGACTGGCGGTCGCGAGCACGATGCGTCGGCCGTTGGCCTTTTCTTCACGCAGCCAGGCCAGGAGTTCTTCGTTGTAGGGCAAGGTGGCAGGATCGATGGGGCCGGCCTGCGCCAGGCGCGCCTTCAAGGTGGTCCTGCCGGCCGACAGCCAGGCCAGCAACCGGACAACGCGAAACGGCTGCGCAATGATGAAGCTGTTCGCGGTCTCGGCCAGAAGGTCGGTCTTGAGCAGGGTGCCGTCGAGGTCGACCACGAGAGGGGTCTGGTGGGCATTCACTGCGCCGCCGGCCGGCCGCGGCAGTTCAGAAGACCTGTACGACTGAGCGCTCATCGTGCACTCGTGTATCCACGGGTCAAACGATACAGCAGCTGTTGCGCAAGGCGTCTGCGCATGCGGGTGAACTGCGAAAGCGCAGGCTGCCTGAACACCCCGACGGTGTCCCCCCATGGGGCACTGTCGGGATTCGGGTGCGGCTCCCAGTCGGTGCTGACTTCCAGAAGCTCCATGCCGGCATACCTGGCCAAGGCCGTATACCCGTCAGGGTAGAAGCGCCAGCAATCTTGCGGAAACCGGTGTTCGAACCCTCTCGATGGAGCCAGAAGGAATACCATGCCAGATGGTTTGAGCACCCGCGCGATTTCAAGCCAGGTCAGCCAGAAGAACTCGATGTGCTCGAACGCCTGCCCGGAAATGACCACGTCCGCACTGCAACTGCGCAAAGGCAGCCGGTAAGGTGATTCGAGCACGATGTCCACATTCGCGCCGGGGGTCAGATCGATGCCGGCATAGTTCCAGCGGGGCTTGTCGAAGAATTGCCTGTAGCTGCCATTGATATCAAGACTGCCCAGGTCAAAAACACTCAACTCATTTTTTTCATCCAGGTACTTGCGCACCAGACGATCGACGTGTTCCAGAGAGCTCGTATGCATTTCACTTGTCTTGACTGTCAACCTGCCACAACGAAGAATGGGGAGTTTCAACCGCTTGTGCCAAAGTATGTCACCAAAGATGGGGCGGCCCACACGATGAGCGTCCTGCAATGGCCCTCCTTCGGTTTGCGCACGCGGAGTGCAAAGCCATGACGAACAGCAGTCCCATGGAGGACCGCCTGGACGCCCCGCTGAGGGAGGTGCTGCCCGTCATGCAGCACAGCATCATGACCGGCACGAGCTACTTCGGCATCCCGACGCTGAAGAGCCCGATCGACGCCTGGATCTACCAGGAGATCCTGTTCGAGACACGGCCTGACGTCATCGTCGAGATCGGGAATTTCCACGGCGGCAGCCTGCTTGCGCTGGCCCACCTGTGCGATGCGATCGGCCACGGGCGGGTGATCGGCGTCGACCTGTCGCACCACCTGGTGCCCCCACTGGTACGCAGCCACGCCAGGATCACCCTGATCGACGGCGACGCGTGCGAGAGTTTCGAGCAGGTCGAACCACTGATCGATGCCGGCGAACGGGTCCTGGTGATCGAGGACAGCGCCCACACCTTCGACAACACGCTGCAGGTGCTCAGGCGCTACGCCCCGCTCGTCAAGCCCGGCGGCTACTTCATCGTGGAGGATGGCATCTGCCACCATGGGCTGGATGTCGGCCCGAACCCTGGCCCCTACGAGGCCATCGACGCCTTCCTGCAGGAAAACGCGGACTTCGAAAGCGACAGGAGCCGCGAGCGCTTCCTGATCACCTGGAACCCCAAGGGCTACCTGAAGCGGCGGGCGCGCTAGCGCGCCTTGCGGTGCGCGACCACGGTATACAAGACATGCGCATACCAGCCCATGTGTCGCTGGATGTGAAAGCTGGTGGCAACCGGCTCGAATCCCAGCACACTGAGCATCTGGCGCACGCATGCAGGCGAAAGGTGCCACCACGTGCCGAAAGCGTCCGAGTCGGGGCCCGTGGGCTGAAAGACCATGGACGCAGGCTCCTGGTCCGCGAGGATGGCTGGCGGGACCTCCGTTTCGTGACCGGTCCAGGTGGAAGGGCGCGCTGCGAATGGCATGAGTTCGGTGACCACCACCGTCTCGCGCGCCAGCGAGCAGACCCCTTGCAGCCCCCGGAACGGATCGCGCAGGTGCAGCAGTACCGCGCCGACGATCGCGATATCGACGGGCGGGACATCGCCCGGCAGTTCGTAAATCGTGCCGTGGTACAGCCGGGCCTTGCTGCCATGCAGCCGGTGGCCCAGCCACCAGCCGCTGTTGAGCTGGGCCAGTTGCTGTTGCTGCGCCTCGATCCGAGGGTCAGTGGCCATTCCGCCATAGGGCACGGCATCCCACGGATCCGAAGGCGAGAGCTCGTAAGCAATGACGTCCGCCCCGGCCGCTTCCAAGGTGTGGGTGAAGAACCCGTTGGCCGGACCCACTTCCAGAACCTGCTTGCCAGCGACGCCCACGCCGCCCAGGTACTGCCACGCCGTTTCGCGAAAATCCCAGTCGCCGCGCTGCACGCCCAGGCCCGGAAGGTCCACCGTCTGGTAGAAGCGACAGGCGCCAGCATCGGTGACAGTCTTGGGCGTTGCGAGGCGCGGCATGGCCAATTATTGCATGTGACTTTTTGCGGCAAACGCCGCGCGCGCGTGTCCTGCCGGTGAAGAATCGTCCCGCCATCGATCGGCCACGATGGTCCCGCTGGCTACCGTGAGACTCTCATCCTTGGAAGTGCTGGTACGGCGCGTCGCTTTCCAGCCAGACTGCCCCAGCTGGTCCTTTCCGCAGCAGCCGAAAAGTTGCCTCTTCGCGGTATGGAACCTGAACGAATGCTGCTGAGAGTGGAAAAGAAGCATATCCGCGCCCTCTGCAAAAGAAGCACAAGCGTACCGAAGTGGCACGCTCATGGGTACAGGGACACCGCGCTGCCTCAGCTGCCCGCCACCTTCATCCGGTTCACGAGGATGGAGCCGACGGTCTTGGCACCATAGTTGTAGGTGTCCGCGCCCACGGCCTCGATGCCCTTGAGCATGTCTTTCAGGTTGCCGGCGATGGTGATCTCGTGCACCGGGTAGGCGATGCGGCCGTTTTCGACCCAGAAGCCGCTGGCGCCGCGCGAGTAGTCGCCGGTCACGTAGTTCACGCCCTGGCCCATGAGTTCGATCACGAACAGGCCGGTGCCCAGCTTTTGCAGCATGGCATCGAGGTCGTCGCTGGCCTGGGTCAGGCGCGAGG
This sequence comes from Acidovorax sp. AC410, assembly GCF_979253235.1. Taxonomy (NCBI): domain Bacteria; kingdom Pseudomonadati; phylum Pseudomonadota; class Betaproteobacteria; order Burkholderiales; family Comamonadaceae; genus Acidovorax; species Acidovorax sp. AC410. The sequence continues at coordinate 3,683,574 of NZ_CEEDCG010000001.1, read as the reverse complement.
TCATGGTCAGGTTGTGCGAGCCGCCGGCATTGCCGGTGGTCTTCATGCCCAGCTTGCGCGCCGAGTAGGTGGACAGGAAGTAGCCTTCCACGCGCCCACCCTTGACCACCTTGCGCGGTGCCACGCGCACGCCTTCATCGTCGAACGGCGAGCTGCCTTTGCCGCGCAGGATGAAGGGGTCTTCCTCGATGTCGATGTGCTTGGGAAACACGCGCTTGCCCAGCGAATCGAGCAAAAAGCTGCTCTTGCGGTACAGCGCGCCGCCGCTCACGGCCTGCACGAAACCGCCCAGCAGGCCGGCGGCCAGGGTGGATTCGAACAGCACCGGGCATTGCGTGGTCGGGATCTTGCGGCTGCCCAGGCGCGAGAGTGCGCGCTCGGCCGCATAGCGGCCCACGGCCTGCGGCGAGGCCAGCTCGGCTGCGTCGCGCATGGAGCTGTACCAGGCGTCGCGCTGCATCTCGGCGTTGCGGCCGGGCAGCGAGGCAATGGGCGCCACCGAGAAGCTGTGGCGCGACGAGGCATAGCCGCCGCGAAAGCCGCGCGTGTGGGCACTGAAGAAGTGGCTCTGCTGGGCCGAGACGCCTGCGCCTTCGCTGTTGGTGATGCGGCGGCTGGCCTTGAGGGCTGCGGCCTCGCATTCCATGGCCATCTTCGCGGCCTGCTCGCTGTCGATGGACCAGGGGTGGAACAGGTCCAGGTCGCGGTGGCTGTCGGCGGGCGCGATGTCATCGGCGTCGGGCAGGCCGGCCATCGGGTCTTCGGCCGTGAAGCGGGCGATGTCGTAGGCGGCCTGCGCCGTCTGCTCGATGGCCTTGCTGGAAAAGTCGGAGGTGCTGGCATTGCCCCGGCGGTTGCCGATGTAGACGGTGATACCGAGCGACTTGTCGCGGTTGCGCTCCACCGTTTCGAGCTCGCCCTTGCGCACGCTGACCGACAGGCCGCAGCCTTCGGAGGCCTCGGCCCCGGCGTCGGTGGCCCCGAGCTTTTTGGCATGCGCGAGGGCGCGGTCCACCAGTTCTTCGAAGAACGGACGGCTGTAGCTGAAGCCGTTGTCGGGGGTGCCGGATGCGGTGGCGGCCGGGGCGCTGGAGGCGCGCGGCGTGCGGATGGAGGGTTTATTCATAGCGGCAGCTATGATACTTGCCGCTGTGGCGCGCGCTGCGCCACCTCCCCATTTGCCCCCACCCATGTCACGCAAACCCAAAAAAGGCTACTTTGTGAAGGGCCAGTTCGTTGCCGAAGGCAGCGAAATGGACATTCAGCTCAAAGCCGAACTCAAAGGCACGCCCGATGCCAGCCGAACCGATCTCAAGCGCGAAAGCGATGCCCTGCAGGACCTGGGCAAGGAGCTTCTGAGCCTGCGCGCCGACCTGTTCGAGAAGGTGGGCCTGCCCGACAAGCTGGTGGACGCGCTGGCCGAGGCCAAGCGCATCACCAACTTCGAGGGCAAGCGCCGCCAGATGCAGTACGTGGGCAAGATCATGCGCAAGCTCGACCCCGAGCTGGTGCAGGCCGCGCGCCAGGCGCTCGAAGAGCAGCACAAGGGCTCGGCCGACGAGAAGCTCAACCTGCACCTGGCCGAACATTGGCGCGACCGCCTGATTGCCGACGACGAAGCCCTGGCCCCGTGGATGGCCGAGCACCCCGATACCGACACCCAGCAATTGCGCGCCCTGATCCGCCAGGCGCGCAAGGACGCGCCACCGGCCGACAAAGCCGCCGTGTCGCAGGGCCTGGCGCCGCGCAAGGGCCGCGCCTACCGCGACCTGTTCCGCCTGGTGCGCGAGCACATGGGCGATGTGCCTGCGAACGACGAAGACGGCGACGAGGACGGGGACCATGCCTGACGCCGCGCACGACGCCGTACGGATAGGCATCGTCTCCATCAGTGACCGGGCCAGCAGCGGCGTGTACGAGGACAAGGGCCTGCCGGCACTGCAGGATTGGCTCACCCGGTGCCTGCTCAACCCCATCACGTTCGAAGCGCGCCTGATCCCCGACGAGCAGGCGGGCATCAGCGCCACGCTGATCGAACTGGTGGATACCGCTGGCTGCAGCCTGGTGCTGACCACCGGTGGCACCGGCCCCGCCCTGCGCGACGTCACGCCCGAGGCCACGCTGGCCGTGGCGCACAAGGAAATGCCGGGCTTTGGCGAGCAGATGCGCCAGATCAGCCTGAAGTTCGTGCCCACGGCCATCCTTTCGCGCCAGGTGGCGGTGGTGCGCGGGCAGAGCCTGGTCATCAACCTGCCCGGCCAGCCGAAGGCGATTGCCGAGACGCTGGAGGGACTGCGCGCTGCCGATGGCAGCCAGAGCGTGCCCGGCATCTTCGCTGCGGTGCCCTACTGCATCGACCTGATCGGCGGGCCTTACCTCGAAACCCGCGACGAGGTCTGCAAGGCCTTTCGACCCAAGAGCGCGGTGCGCAGCCGCTGAGCACCTGCTTTGAGCGCGGCGGCCGGCGCCCGCCCCTGCGCTCCATTTGCACTTTGTAACCATCCATGCGATGGATGGCCCGGGCAGGTGCGCCCGGTCACACGTGCCTGCGCCGTGCGGCCCCTAGACTGGCCGGCACATTCACTTCACTCGACCGATAGCATGATGAAGAAAAGACTCGTTCTCCAGCTCACCCTGGTGGCCCTGCTCACTGCCTGCGGTGGTGGGGGCGGCGGCAGTGACGGCCCCGCACCGGCACCCCAGCGTCTGGTGGGCGAGATCTTCGGCACGCCCGAACAGGTGGCCACCTCGGACCTCGTGACCAATGCAGGCTACGGCGGATACGGTGGCGCACTGGAAACCTCGCGTGCGATCCAGAAGGCCGGCAAGACCAACATGCTGGACTTTTTGTTCCTGTTCAACATCTCCGACAAGGGGGCTGCCCGCCTCGCGGGCGACGCCCCGGCCCTGCTGGAGGCCTACATTGCCAGGAACAGCGATCTGCTGCAGCCCGGCGTCTATGTGTACCTGATCGACGAGATGTACCTCAAGGCCTCGCTGGTGGCCGACGACCCGGTGGAGTACCAGGCGCAGCTCGACGATCTGCGGCGTGCCGCCACGCTGGTGCGCCAGCGCCTGCCGCAGGTGAAGATCGGCCTGTCGTTCAGCCCGCATGCCACCTTCGGCCACCCGAAGGTCATGCCGTTCATCGCGCGGGCGATCGCACTGGTCGACTGGGTCGGCACCACCACCTACTGGCTCGGCGACAAGGCCACCACGGCCGCGCTGCACGAGTGGTCGCGCAGCCTGCCGGGCCTCGCGCGGGCCGCGCAACCCAAGGTGGAGACCTGGTACATCGCCCAGGCCTTCCGCGAGCCCGCATGGGACAGGCAGGCGTTCCGCGAGTTCATGCAGACCGAACTGCAGATCTCCGACAGCTACGACGCGATCATCTTCTTCGGCTGGCAGGAGACCTCGGAGCTGTCCAGGCAGACCGCCGGGCGCTACTTCGAGGCCGAGACGCGGGCGGTCTACAGCAGGTTCCTCAAGAAGTGATCGCGCGGATGAGCGGCAGGAGCCCTGGAACGGGTCCTACTTGCCCACCAGCTCGTTGAGCTTGCCGGCCTCGAACTGCTCGGTGGTCGCTGCATCGCAGGGCACGCAATCCCGGGTGGCTGGGGCCGCCGTCGAGAGCTTCTCGATGGCCTGCCACAGCAGCATGATCTGGTGCTCCTGCGAGGAGGCGTTGTCGATCAGGCCGCGCATGGCCTGCGACAGCGGGTCGTCCTCCTGCGTGATGCCGTAGGCCGTGAACTTGCGCGACTGCGGCTCGGTCACGTCGGCGCTCTGGCCTGCCTTGGAGGGGATGATGCGCGCCGGGATACCGACCGCCGTGGCGCCCGCAGGCACGGGCTTGATGACCACGGCGTTGCTGCCGATCTTGGCACCATCGCCGACCTCGAAGCCCCCGAGCACCTTGGCGCCCGCGCTGACCACCACGTCCTTGCCCAGCGTGGGGTGGCGCTTGGCGCCCTTGTAGAGCGAGGTGCCGCCCAGGGTCACGCCCTGGTAGATGGTGCAGCCGTCGCCGATCTCGGCGGTCTCGCCGACCACCACGCCCATGGCGTGGTCGAAGAACACGCGCTCGCCGATTTTGGCGCCCGGGTGGATCTCGATGCCCGTGAGCCAGCGTGCAATGTGCGAGATAAAGCGCCCCAGCCACTTGAAGCCATGGCCCCAGCACCAGTGCGCCGGACGGTGCAGCCAGATGGCGTGCAGGCCGGGGTAGCAGGTGATCACCTCCCAGGTGCTGCGCGCAGCGGGATCGCGGTCGAGGATGCACTGGATGTCGGAACGCAGGCGTGCAAACATGGCTATGGCTGTTTTTGGAATATGGAAATGCAGTCTAGCGCTTTGCCTGCGCTGTCTCGATCATGGCTTTTGCGACACCACGCAGGATGTGGATTTCCTCGGCCCCCAGTTGCGCGCGGTTGAAAAGCTGGTTCAGGCGCGGCATGAGCTTCTTGGGCGCCTCGGGGTCGAGAAAGCCGATGTCCACCAGTGCCCGCTCCCAGTGCGCGAGCATGCCGGCCACCTGGGCGGCATCGGCCAGCTCACGCGCCGGGGCGGCATCGGCCACCTCGCGCTCCGGCGCAGGCACAGTGGCCGGCCCATCGAAGCCGCCCAGGGCCATGCGCCATTCGTAGGCGACTACCTGGATCGCCGCGCCCAGGTTCAGCGAGCCGAAACCGGGGTTGGTAGGAATCGACAGCGCCACATGGCAGCGGTAGACGTCCTCATTGGCCATGCCGAAGCGTTCGGACCCGAACAGGAAAGCCACACCCGACTCCACGGCGGCGTCTGTGGCCCTGGGGGCGACCAACTGCGCAAAATGCTCGCGCGGCGAGCGGGTCGGTGGCCCGAAGTCCCTGGGTGTCATGGCCGTGGCGCACAGGTGGCTCATGCCGTCCAGGGCCTCGTCCAGCGTGGCGACGATGCGCGCCTTGTCCAGCACATCGAGGGCACCACTGGCGCGCTGGATGGTCTCTTCACGCCGCAGCACGTTGGCCCAGCGCGGCTCGACCAGCACGAGATCGTCGAAGCCCATGGTTTTCAGGGCGCGAGCGGCGGCGCCCACGTTGCCGGCATGGCTGGTGTTGATCAGGACAAAACGGGTCTTCATGGGATAACAGGGGGGCCGGATAAGCCCCAAACCAGGACAAAAAACGGCAAAGCAGGTAAAATTAGCGCCCTATTGTCGCCGCCCGCATCGCCGGACGGTGTTCCACGCTCCTCTTTCGCAAGGCGCCCCTGCCGGCGCACTGCTTGAAACCACAATTTATGTCGTCCAACCTGCACCCCATGCTCAACGTGGCCATCAAGGCCGCACGCGCCGCCGGCGCCATCATCAACCGCGCGGCCCTCGACGTGGAGGCCGTGCGCATCTCGCAAAAGCAGGTGAACGACTTTGTGACCGAAGTGGACCACGCGGCCGAGAAGATCATCATCGAAACCCTGCTGACGGCCTACCCCGGCCACGGCATCCTGGCCGAGGAGTCGGGTTCGGAATACGGCGCCAAGGATTCGGAATTCGTCTGGATCATCGACCCGCTGGACGGCACCACCAACTTCATCCACGGCTTCCCGGTCTATTGCGTGAGCATCGCCTTGTCCGTCAAGGGCAAGATCGAGCAGGCCGTCATCTACGACCCCTCGCGCAACGACCTGTTCACCGCGACCAAGGGCCGTGGCGCGTACATGAACGACCGCCGCATCCGCGTGAGCAAGCGCACCCAGCTCAAGGACTGCCTGATCTCCACGGGCTTTCCGTTCCGCCCGGGCGACAACTTCAAGGCCTACATGAACATGATGGCCGACGTGATGCAGCGCACGGCCGGCCTGCGCCGCCCCGGCTCTGCCGCGCTCGACCTGGCCTACGTGGCCGCGGGTTTCACCGACGGCTTCTTCGAGACCGGCCTGTCCATCTGGGACATCGCCGCCGGCTCGCTGCTGGTGACCGAGGCCGGTGGCCTGGTGGGCAATTTCACGGGCGAGGCCGAGTTCCTGGAGCAGCGCGAGTGCCTGGCCGGCACCCCCCGCATCTATGGCCAGTTGGTGCCCATCCTGGGCAAGTACAGCAAGTTCGCGAGCGCTGGCGACAAGGCAGCCGTGCGCCAGGCCGCCGATGCCGGTGAGCCGGATGCGGCCCCAGCGGCGGACGCCGCTCCCGACGCACAGGACGGCACAGCCAAGGACGAGAGCGCCCCGCTCTGACCACCTTTGGGGTGGCCCATCGCCACCCTCTCCACCCCATCAACCCGGGTCGGGGTACTTCTGCGCGATGACGCGGAAATCCTCGGCGATGTCCACGAAGGCATCCACCATGTCGGGGTCGAAATGCGTGCCCCGGCCGCGCACGATGGTGCTGCAGGCCTGGTCGTGTGAGAAGGCGGGCTTGTAGACGCGCTTGCTGATCAGCGCGTCGTACACATCGGCCACGGCCATGAGCCGGGCCGACACGGGGATGGCGTCGCCCGCCAGCCCCTCGGGGTAGCCCGAGCCATCCCACTTTTCCTGGTGGCTGTAGGCGATTTCCTTGGAGACGCTCAAGAACGCCACGCGCATGCCCAGGCGTTTTTCGGCGTCCTCGATAGCGGCACGGCCCAGCGTGGTGTGGGTCTTCATGACCTCGAACTCTTCCACCGTGAGCTTGCCGGGCTTGAGCAGGATGCTGTCCGGGATGCCGATCTTGCCAATGTCGTGCAAGGGCGCCGACTTGTACAGCAGGTCGATCATGCGGTCGTTGAGCACATGCTCGAAGCGCGGGTGGTGGCGCAGGCGCTCGGCCAGCGTCTTCACGTACAGCTGGGTGCGGCGGATGTGGTTGCCGGTCTCGTTGTCGCGGGTCTCGGCCAGCGAGGTCATGGCCATGATGGTCACGTCCTGGATGGCCTGCACCTCCAGCGTGCGCAGGGCCACCTCGCGCTCCAGGTAGGAGCTCTTGTCGCGCAGGAAGTCGGCCGTGGCCTTGAGCGCCAGGTGGGTGTTCACGCGCGCCAGCAGGATGGGCGGGCTGATGGGCTTGGTGATGTAGTCGACCGCGCCCAGGGCCAGGCCCATGCGCTCGTCATCGGGGTCGGAGCGGGCCGTGAGGAAGATCACCGGGATGTCGCGTGTGGCGGGCGAGGCCTTCAGGCGCCGGCAGACCTCGTAGCCATCCACCTCGGGCATCATGATGTCCAGCAGGATGAGATCGGGCTTGGTGTCCGACTGGGCGATCTTGAGCGCCTTCTCCCCGTGGTTGGCCACCTTCACCAGGTAGTGCTCGCGCAGCAGGCTGCCCATCAGCGTGAGGTTGTCGGGCGTATCGTCCACCACCAGTACCGTGGCAATCGGCTTGTCCACCAGGGTCGGCTGTTGCGAAGCGAAGGGCGCGTTGTCCATGGGCTTTCCTGCGAAGAGGGGACCGTTCAGGGGGCGATGGCGGAATCGGACGGGGATGGCGGCTCGGGTACCACGGAGGCGATGGTATCCAGCGCCTGTTCGAAATCAAAGTTCCGAATGTGCATATCCACTGCCTTGAACACCGGGTCCAGAAATCCCTCCAGCACGATGGCATTGTGTTGCAAAAACTCGGCGGCTGCCGGGTCGTCCTGCAACAACAGCGTGCGCAACTGGTGCAGCAACTCGGCGGGGGCCTTGGCCGGCGCCGCGCTGCCGGCATCGACCAGGTCCGGCGCGCTGGCGGTCCACTGCTGCAGCGCATCGATCAGGGGTTTGAGCGCGCCGTCCAGCGCCGCGAGCAGGGGTGCCGTGGTCTCGGGCGGTTGCGGGCCCCTGCGCAGCAGGTCTTCGAGCTGGTTGGCGCGGTCTGCCACGGGCTGCGCGCCGATGTTGGCGGCCACTGAACGCAGCGTATGCGCAAGGCGTTCCGCCAGGCCCACCTCCCCCGCGTTGAGCGCCGCCTGTATCTCCTGCACCACCGCCGCCTGACCATGCGCGAAACGGCCCAGCATGTCGCCATAGAGGGCGGGCTTGCCCAGGGCACGCTGCAGCCCCAGCACCGTATCCAGCCCGGCCACCAGCGGCCAGGCCACGGGCCTGGGCGGGTTCGGCGGCAGCGCGGCGCCGTTGCGCAGGGGCGGTGGCGGCAGACCCTGGGGAACGCCCAGCCCGGGGCGCGGCTGTATCCAGCGCGCCAGCGCCTTCCACAGGGCGGCCGGGTCGATGGGCTTGGCCACATGGTCGTTCATGCCGGCATCAAAGCAGCGCTGGCGATCGGCGTCCATGGCATTGGCTGTCATGGCCACGATGGGCAGTCGCGCAAAGCGCGGGTCGGCGCGCAGGTGCCGGGTGGCGGTCTCGCCGTCCATCACGGGCATCTGCATGTCCATCAGCACCAGGTCGTAGCTGTCCTCGTGCAGCCGGCGGATGGCTTCCTGCCCGTTGCCGACCACGTCCACGTCGAAGCCCGCATCGCGCAGCAGTTCCACGGCCACCATCTGGTTGAGTTCGTTGTCCTCCACCAGCAGCACCCGCGCGCCCCGGATGGCCAGCGGCAGCTCGTCGGACACAGGCGGCGGCACGTACTGGCGCTGCAGCGCGGGCAGTGCGTGCTCCAGGGGCTGCATCAGCGTCTCCAGCAGCAGCGAGGCATTCACGGGCTTGATCAGCACCGTCTCGATGCCCTGGGCACGCGCAGCGCGCATCACATCCTCACGCCCATAGGCCGTGACCATGAGCATCTGCGGCACCTGGGGCATGCCCAGGCTGCGGATGTGGCCCGCCAGCTCGACGCCGTCCATGCCCGGCATGTGCCAGTCGAGCAACAGCAGGCCGAAGAAACGGTTCTTCGCCATGGACTCGCGCAGGATCTCCAGCGCCTGCAGGCCGGAGTAGGCCTGCTCCACCTCGAAGCCCATGGCCTGCAGCATGTCCGACAGCACGGTGGCCGCCGTGTGGTTGTCGTCCACGACCAGCACCCGTCGGCCCACCAGGTCCGGCGGCGGCAGCAGCACCCGGGCCGGAGCGCCGCGCTCCAGCGGCAGGCTGACCCAGAAGGTGGAGCCCTTGCCGAACTCGCTGATCACCCCGACCTCGCCGCCCATCAGCTCGGCCAGGCTCTTGCAGATGGCCAGCCCCAGGCCGGTGCCGCCATAGCGCCGCGTGGTCGAGGTATCGGCCTGCTGGAAGCTGGCGAACAGCCGCCCCATTTGCTCGGCCGTGAGGCCAATGCCCGTGTCACGCACCTCGAAACGCAGGCTCACCCGCTTTTCGCTTTCTTCGAGCAGCCGCACGGCAATGCTGATCTCGCCCTGATCGGTGAACTTGATCGCATTGTTGGCAAAGTTGATCAGGATCTGGCCCAGGCGCAGCGAGTCCCCCACGAGGTTGGGCGGCACGTTGGCGGCGACATCGCACACCAGCTCCAGCCCCTTGGCCCCGGCCTTGTAGCCCACCACGTCGGTCACGCTCTCGAGCATGCGGTCGAGCACGAAGGGCTGCTTTTCGACCGTGAGCTTGCCCGCCTCGATCTTGGAGAAATCCAGGATGTCGTTGATCACGCCCAGAAGGTGCTGCCCGGCCTGCTGGATCTTGCTCACGTAGTCGTGCTGGCGCGTGTTCAGCCCCGACTTGAGCGCCAGGTGCGACATGCCGATGATGGCGTTCATCGGCGTGCGGATCTCGTGGCTCATGTTGGCCAGGAAGTTGGACTTGAGCGCAGTGGACTCCTCGGCCAGCTCCTTGGCGCGGCGCAGGTCCTCCTCGGCACGCTGGCGGTCGGTGATGTCCACGAAGGTGCCGATGGCGCCACCGGGCGAGCCATCGGCGCGCGCGAAGGCGTGCAGCCAGAACAGGGTGTGGTGCACCTGCCCGTCGGCATAGGGCATGTCCACCTCCCGGTGTACCGAGTGCAGGCCGTTCATGGCCTGCAGGTTGTCGCCCTGGAAACGCGTGCGCTGCTCGGGCGGCAGGAAGTCGAGGTCGAGTATCGTCTTGCCCACGAGGTCAGCGCGTCGCACCCCGAAGGCCTGCTCGTAGGCGCGATTGAAGCCGATGTAGCGGCCGTCGGCCCCCTTGTAGAACAGCGGCACGGGAATCGCGTCGATCAGCGCCTGCTGGAAGCCGAGCTGCTCCTCCACCTGCTCTTCGAGCTGCTTCTGGTCGTGGATGTCCACGCTCACGCCCACCACACGCACCGCGCGGCCCGCGCCGTCGCGCAGGATGCGCGCGGCCATCAGGAACCAGCGCACCTCGCCGTCCGGGCGCACGATGCGCCAGGAGTTGCGCAGATCGGTATCGTCCCCGTCCAGGCTGGCCCTGAAGTTGGCACTCGCCTCCTCACGGTCGTCGGGGTGCAGGCGGTCAAGCCAGTAGCCCAGGCCTGCGGGCTGCGTGCCCGCCGGCAGGCCCAGCATGGACACGAGCTTGTCGGACCAGACCACGGTGTCGGCCACCAGGTCGATGTCGAACACGCCCACCTTGCCGGCTTCCTGGGCGATCTCCAGCCGCTCATTGGCCTGCTGGATGGCGATCTCGCCCTTGCGCGCCTCGGTCACGTCCTCGATGACCCAGATGGAGGCCGAGCGGTAGCCCTCCATGTTGATGCTGCGCCCGGCCAGCCGGGCCTCGAAGCTGCTGCCATCCAGCCGGCGCAGCGTGGCGCGCTCGCGCAGCGCCTGGCCCGAGGCGAGCCGCTGCGCGATGAGCGCCGCAAAGCTGTCCGACTGCGCCTGGTCGCCGAACAGCGCGGCCACCTCGCCGCCCAGCAACTGCGAGGCCGTGCCGCGCATGAGTTCCACAAAGGCCGGGTTGAACTGGCGGAACTGCCCTTCACAGACCAGCAGGATGGGCGGCGCATTGTCGAAGATGGCCGTCTGCTGCTCCAGCAGCTCGTTGAGCAGGCGCTCGCGCCGCTCCAGCTCGGACTGCGCGCGCATGCGCTCCGAGACATCCTCGTGCAGCCCGACGATGGCGATGCGCTTGCCGCGCCCATCGAACACCGGCGACAGGGTGGCCTCGTCGTGGTAGATGCTCGCGTCGCGGCGCCGGTTCACGAAGCTGCCGCGCCAGGAGCGGCCTGACAGCAGGGTGGCCCACATGTCCTTGTAGGTCTGCGGCGGCGTCTGGTCGGTGGAGACGATGGACGGCTTCTTGCCGCGCACCTCGTCCAGCGCGTAGCCGGTGTTGCGCTCGTACTGGGGGTTCACCCAGTCGATGCGGCCGTCCCCATCGGTGATGACCACGGCCACGGGGCTGCTCTCCAGCGCCGCGCCCAGCACCCGGAAACGCTCCAGCGCCGCTGCCATGCGTGCGCGGCTGCGCAGCAGGTCCAGCAGCAGCAATCCCAGCAGGGCCAGCAGCACAAAGGCCGCAGCCCCCACCTGCCAGCGCAGCAGGGCCGGCACCAGGGTGCTGATATCGTCGAGCACCACCAGTTGCCACTGACCCCCAGGGTCGTTCCATTCGACGCCGCGGCTTGCCACCGCATAGGTCACCCCATTGAGCAGAACCTCGCCGGCATCGGGCGCAAACGGCAGTGCGGAGGCCACGCCGTTCTCGAAATGGCGCCCGAACTGGCGCGAAGCACGGATCGCGTCGATGCGTGCCTGCGTGAGCGGCGGCGCCACGGCGAACTGCCATTCGGGCCGGGTGGACGAGAACGCCACGCCCTGGGGTGACATCAGCAGGGCCGGAATGCCGGTGCTTGCCAGCAGCGCATCGACCACCTCGAAGCCCACCTTGAACATCACCACGCCGATGATGGTGCTGGTGGGCGAATCCGTCTCGTACAGGGGCGCCGCGTAGTACAGCCCCCGCTCCTGGCTGTTCACGCCAATGGCGGCATAGACGCTGATGGCGCCCTTCATGGCCTGCTGGAAATAGGGGCGGAATGCGAGGTTCGACCCCGTTGCCTTCTCGCCTGCCGTCTCGTGCGCGACCACCGTGCCATCGGCCGACATCACATACACGCCACTGATCAAGAAACGTCCACGCGCCACCGCCAGCCGCGCCAGCGAACCCGGATCGTCGGGCGGCGTGTAGCCGCGTGCCATGTCCTTGAGCTGGGGCTCGCTCAGGCCCATGAGCGAGACGGCCCCGATCAGGCCGCCCCCCGTGGTCTGCGTGATCAGTGCATCGGCCGCCTGCTGCACGATGCGCGTGCGCTCCAGCGCCCGCTCCTGGCCGCGCCAGTAGACCACCGCCTGCACGACCAGCCAGGCCCCCAGCAGCGACAGCGCCACCACCAGCGCCAAGCCCCGCGTCCAGGCGGGATCGCGTTCGAGCACGCGATCCAGGAATCTGCCCTCCTTGTCGTTCCTGTTCACCTGTGCCATGCACAGCCTCCCAGGCAGGTCGATGCATCAGCGCGTCGGGTCCAGCATTCCATCGATTTCCTCCACCGGCACAGGCCTGCCAAACAGATAGCCCTGGAAGCCCTCGCAGCCATGCAGCCGAAGGAACCCCAGTTGCCCCGTCGTCTCCACCCCCTCGGCCACCACCTGCAGGTCCAGGCTCTTGGCCAGCGCCAGTATGGTGCGCACAATGGCCGCGTCGTTGGGGTCGCTCAGCACGTCGCGCACGAAGCTCTGGTCGATCTTGATCTGGTCCAGCGGCAGCCGCTTGAGGTAGGAGAGGGACGAGTAGCCGGTGCCGAAGTCATCCAGCGCAAAACCCACGCCTTCGGCCTTGAGCTGCTCCATGCGCACGATGGTGTCTTCGATGTCGCCCAGCAGCAGGCTTTCGGTGAGTTCGAGCTTGAGCAGCTGGGGCTTGGCCTGGCAGTCTTTCAGGGTGCCCAGCACTTCGGCGACGAAGCCCGGCTGCCGGAACTGGCGCGCGCTGACGTTCACCGAGATGGACAGGTGGGCGGTGGTGGGCGATTGGCTCCAGCGCTGCAGTTGGCGGCAGGCGGTCTCCAGCACGTACTGGCCCAAGGGGAGGATGAGGCCGGTCTGTTCGGCCAGGGGGATGAAGTCGCCGGGGCTGATCATGCCGCGCTGGGGGTGGCGCCAGCGCACCAGGGCTTCGGCTCCCACCAGGCGGGCCTGGTGGTCGACGACGGGCTGGTAGTGCACGAGCAGTTCGTTCCTGGCCAGGCCCTGGCGCAGGTCGGCTTCCAGGTTGGAGCGGGCGTTGACGGCGGCCTGCATGTCCGGGTCGAAGAAGCGCTGGGTGTTGCGCCCGGCGGCCTTGGCCTGGTACATGGCCAGGTCGGCGCGTTTGAGGAGTTCGTCCACCGACAGGCGTTCGTCGCCAAACAGGGTGATGCCGATGCTGGGGGTGCTGTAGTGCTGCTGGCCTCCGAGGGCAAAGGGCTGGTTCAGGCTGGCCAGGAGTTTTTCTGCAACGGTTTCGGCCTGGGCGGCGGCGTCCTGCAGCTCGGGGTTCAGGTTGTCCAGCATGACGACGAATTCGTCGCCGCCAAAGCGCGCCACGGTGTCGGCTTCGCGCACGCTGCCCACCAGGCGGGTGGCGACCTGGGACAGCAGCTGGTCGCCCATGTCGTGGCCCAGGGTGTCGTTCAGGTCCTTGAAGTTATCCAGGTCGATGAACAGCAGGGCCCCGAGGTTCTTGCTGCGCTGGCAGGCGGCCAGCGAGCGTTGCAGCCGGTCCAGCAGCAGGCGCCGGTTAGGCAGTCCGGTGAGCGCGTCGTAGAACGCCAGGCGTTCGATCTCCTGCTCTGCGCGCTTGCGGTCGGTGATGTCCATGGTGAAGCCATGCGAGATCACCGAACCATCGGCCTCGCGGTGCGGCACGGCATTCGTCATGTGCCAGCGGATGCTGCCATCGGGCATGCGCACCCGGTACTCGCACTGCCAGGGCACGAGCTTGCGCACCGACTGCAGGGCCGAGCGCTGCAGGGCCTGCAGGTCCTCGGCCAGCACCCAGTTGGAGAGCACGCCATGGTCGGCCGTCACTTCGTGGGGCTCCACGCCCATGAAGTCGCGCACCGCATCGCTGATGTACTGGACGCTGGTGACGCCATCGAGGTGCAGGCGGTACTGGTAGATGAAACCCGGTATGCGGCTGGCGATGCGCTGGATGAACAGCAGTTGCTCGCGCAGTTGCTCGGCGGCGCGGCGCTCGTCGGTCACGTCCTGCACCACGCCCATGTCCACGCGCATGCCATCCTTGGCCGTGAGGCGGCGCACGCGCGAGCGCATCCAGCGGATCTCGCCATCCGGGCGCTTCCAGCGGTACTCGACATCGGCGCCGGTGCCGCGCTCGCGCGCGGTCTCGAACACATGGCGGTCCTCGGCCAGGATGCCGCTGACCGCACGCTCGGGGCTCATCCACTCCTGCCGCTCCACACCGGCGATGTCGCACAGGCCGGGGGACCACAGCAGCACTGTCTCGCCCGGGTCTTCGATGCGCCGCCAGTGCCCGGTCTGGGCCAGGCTTTCCATGGTGTTGAAGACATCGGTCTGCTCGCGCAGCTCGCGCCGCAGGTCCTGCAGCGCATGCTCGGAAGCGGCCAGCGCAGCGCGCAGGCCCTCGGCCTCGCTCGCATCGCGCACCGTGACGACGATGGAGCCGTTGTCGAGCCGGCGTGCCGACACGTCCCAGGCCACCAGCAGCCGCCCCGGCTCGCGCGCGACCTGGCGGCACTCGAGCAGCATGCCGGTGCGCGCCACCGTCTGCAGCTGGTCCACGAGGTTGGTGCCCGCCAGCAGGTCGAAGACATCGACCGCATCGGCACCACTGACGCGCACGCCCCCCAGGCCCGGCATGCGCCGGGCAGCGGAGTTGGCTGCGCGCAGCAGCAGTCGCCCATCCTGCGGACGGAATTCCATCAGTGCCACAGGCACGGCGTCGAGCAGGGCCTGCAGGCGAACCTGCGCCGAAGACTCCACAAAGTCCTCGCTGGCACCCGCAAACAGATCGGTCAGGAGTTCGGCAGAAATCACAGTCGCTCTGAAACCTCTCACAAACGATGGGCCGCACATAGTCATGGCGGCGGCAGCCACCAATGTACACCGCAAAGTATGTCAAAACGTAACAACCCTGGGTCACCCATTTGGGCAGGGGAATACCCGATGGCACAGGCGCATGTTCCCACGTTCTGCCGCCATGGCGCGCTTATTTGTGTGCTGGCCGGCATGCACCCAGGCCGGTGCCCGGCAGCGGGGGGCGAGCCTCCCCCGCGCCACCGGCGCCCTCTGAAGCCCCTTTCGCGCCCCGCTGGCGCCACTTCGTCGCACGCCGCTGGCGGCACGGCCAGGGCCTTCCTAGAGTGCGGGCACTGGAGACGCGGTGTCTCCATCCACCCTGGAGAACTGCACATGACGATGGCTTTCGCCCCTTTGGCCACCCCCTTCCTCCCCCGCACGGCACGCGCCCTGGCCCTGGCCGGCGCATGCCTGGCCCTGGGCAACGCACACGCGCTGGACCTTACCGTGGAGGTGAAGAACACCAAGGCGGACAAGGGGCCGGTGCTGGGCGCGGTCTATGGGTCTACCGACGGCTGGCTCCAGTTCAGCAAGGCGGTGCAGAGCGGGATGGCCCCCGTGTCGGGCGACAACGCCGTGATGGTGCTGCGCGACCTGCCCGCAGGCAGCTATGCGCTGTCGATCTACCAGGACGAAAACGGCAACGGCAAGCTCGACACCAATCTGGTCGGCATCCCCCAGGAGCGCACCGGCTTCAGCCGCGACGCCCGGGGCAACATGGGCCCGCCCCGCTTCCAGGATGCGGCCGTGGATCTGCAGCAGGACACCACCATCACCATCCAGCTGCGTTGACTGCACCGCGCACAAGGAGCATGCACATGGACCGCCGCCTCTTTTGCCAATCCCTGGCCTTGGGAACCGCCGGCAGCGCACTGACCGCTCTGCCTTTTGCTGCACACGCCGGCGGAGCCGAGGACGGGTCCACGCTGAGTGCCTTCAACGAGCAGCGCAGCCGCGCACCCTGGACCCTGGGCTTCGAGGGCCTGCAGGCCGACCTCGCGCCCCAGCCCATGCAGTTGCGCGGCAAGCTGCCCCGGGACCTGCGCGGCACCCTGCTGCGCAACGGCCCGGCGCAGCACAGCCTGGGCACTGTGCGCTACCAGCACTGGTTCGACGGCGACGGGATGATCCAGCAGTACCGCTTTGGCGACCAGGGCCTCACGCACCAGGGGCGCTTTCTGCGCACGCAGAAGTTTGTCGCCGAGAACGCCGCCGGGCGCCGCCTGCTGCACAGCTTCGGCACCGAGGTGGCCGGGGCCAGCCCCATGCCGACGGCCGACGCGGGCAACGTCGCCAACACCAGCGTGGTACACCACGCGGGCGAGACCCTGGCCCTGTGGGAAGGCGGATCGGCCACGCTGTTCGATGCCCGCACGCTGGAAACCGGCGGCCTCAAGACCTGGACACCGGAACACGCGGGCATGCCCTTTTCGGCCCACCCCAAGATCGGCGCCGACGGCAGCCTGTGGAATTTCGGCGTGAGCAGCGCCCATGGGCTGCTGTCGATCTACCAGGTCTCGGCCCGGGGGCAGGTGCGCACCGCCACGCTCAAGGTGCCGAACATGGCCATGGTGCATGACTTCGCGGTGACCGAGCAGCACCTGGTGTTCCTGCTGCCCCCGCTGATATTCGATGCGGACCGGGCCCATGCGGGCAGCACCTTCATGGACAGCCACGTCTGGAGGCCGGAACTGGGCATGCGGGCACTGGTACTGCACAAGGACCGGCTCGACCAACCGCAATGGATGGAGCTGCCCGCCGGCTTCCTGTTCCATACCGGCAACGCCTGGGAAGACGGCAAGGGCGTCATCCACCTGGACTACGTCCGCACGGAGGATGCCTCGGGTGTGGTCCAGGGCTTCCGCGCGCTGATGCGTGGGCAATTCGAGGGTGAGCCTTCGCATGCCGTGGCGCGGGTCGCACTCGACACGCGCAGCGGTCGCGCGCGGCAGAGCCTGCAGGCGCACCATGCCGAATTCCCGCGCATCGACCCGCGCTTCGTCGGCCGCCGGCACAGAGAGCTCTTCATGGCCGAGCGCGTGGCCGTGTCGAACCGCCCAGGTTTCGACTGCGTGGCGCGGCTGAACGTAGACACCGGCAAGGTGGACCGCTACCGCTACGGCGACGACGTGATGGTCGAAGAGCATGTGTTCATCCCCGCCCGCAGCGCCAGCGCCAAGGAGGGCGAGGGCTGGCTGGTGGGCACGGCGCTGGACCTGCTCCGCCGACGCACGCTGCTCTCGGTGTTCGACGCGCGCCGGCTGGCCCAGGGACCGCTGGCCCAGGGCAGCATGGACCGGGTGGTGCCACTGGGCTTTCACGGGACTTTCATCCCGGCCTAGGGTGCAGCAATCGAACGCGACACCAGCGGTTTGCGTTCGATCGCGGCGCTCAGCGTTTGGCTCCTTGCGCAACGGCGCTGCCAGCGGCAGGCTGGCGGGCCAGTTCGATGAAGGCCCTCACGTAGTCGATGGCGGTATCCGCCTCGCGTGCCCCCAGGAAGATCTGCTTGGCGATGCCGCGCGCGCCCAGCCGCACGGGCACCACGTCCATCTTGGCCGCGTACTCCTCGACCAGCCAGCGCGGCAGCGCGGCCACACCGCGGCCGCTGGCCACCATCTGCAGCATGATGTCGGTGGTTTCGATCGCCTTGTGGCGCCTGGGCGTTACGCCGGCGGGCAACAGGAACTGGTTGTAGATGTCCAGGCGCTCGATGTCCACGGGGTAGCTGATGAGCACCTCCTGGGTCAGTTGCTGTGGCTTCACGTAGGCCGCCGAGGCCAGGGCATGGCCCCGGGCCACGACGAGCACCTGCTCGTAGTCGAACACGGGCTCGAACTTCAGCCCGGGCTTGAACAGCGGGTCGGGCGTGACCAGGAGGTCGATCTCGTAGCCGAAGAGCGCGCCGATCCCGCCGAACTGGAATTTCTGCTTCACGTCCACATCCACGTCGGGCCATGCGGCCAGGTAGGGTGACACCACCTTGAGCAGCCACTGGTAGCAGGGGTGGCATTCCATGCCGATGCGCAGCGCACCGCGCTCGCCCTGCGCGAACTGACCCAGGCGCTCCTCGGCCAGGTCCAGTTGCGGCAGCACCCGGTTGGCCACCGCCAGCAGGTACTGGCCCGCCTGCGTCAGGCGCAGGCTTCGACCTTCGCGCAGCCAGACATCGGTGCCCAGTTGCTGCTCCAGCTTTTTCATGCTGTGGCTCAGGGCCGACTGGGTCAGGTTCAGCACGCCTGCGGCGGCCGTCAACGAGCCTTGCTTCTCGACCTGCTGGACGATGGCGAGGTGGATGCGCTCAAGCATTCAGATGATCCAATTTCATGGATTTATGAAATAAGACCATTTTACTTCATGACCAACCCCCACTAGCATCCACCCCATGAGAGCAAACATTGCACATCCACTGCGTATCGTCGCTGTTTCCGGCGGGCTGCAACGCCCCTCCAGGGCGGCAACCCTGGCAGGGCATCTGCTGGACCTGATCGCCGACGAACTCCCGTGCGAACAGCGCCTGGTCGAACTGGGCCAGCTCGCACCGCAGTGGGCCGGCGCGGTCTGGCGCTCGCAACTGCCCGACACGGTGGAGCGGGAACTGGCAGCGGTCGAACAGGCTGACGTTCTCGTGGTCGCAACACCGGTCTACCGCGGCTCGTACACGGGGCTGTTCAAGCACTTCTTCGACTTCATTCACCAGGACGCCCTGGTCGACAAGCCGGTCTTGCTGGCGGCCACCGGCGGCAGCGAGCGCCATGCCCTGGTGATCGACCACCAGCTGCGGCCGCTGTTCAGCTTCTTCCAGGCACGCACCCTGCCGCTGGGCGTCTACGCGACGGACCCCGATTTCGCCGACTACCGCCTGCAGAACGAGGCCCTGATCGAGCGCGCCCGGCTAGCGGTCCAACGGGCATTGCCCTTGGTCGAATTGGCACGCCACGCCCGGCCCTCACGGGCCGAGAACGTGGTTGTGGCCTGAAACAGGAACCGCCTTCTCTCCCACATCAGCCCACCCGATCGCCATGCACCAAGAACCTGCCTTTCACCTCAAGAGCATCTGTTTCGATGAAAACTACCAGCCATCGGACAGCACGCGCATCACCACCAACTTTGCCAACCTGGCCCGCGGAACAAGCCGGCAACAGAACCTGCGCAACACGCTGAGGATGATCGACAACCGCTTCAATGACCTGGCGCATTGGGACAATCCGACGGGAGACCGCTACGCGGTCGAGCTTGAGATCATCTCCGTCGAGATGAGCATTGGCGCCAAGGGCAGCAGTGCTGCGTTTCCGCTGATCGAGATACTGAAACCCTGCATCCTCGACAAGAAAACGAACAAGCGCATCGACGGCATCGCGGGGAACAATTTCTCCTCCTACGTGCGCGACTACGACTTCAGCGTGGTGCTGCCGCAATACAACGCCCATCGCGCGGAATTCGGCACGCCGGAGGATTTTGGCGACCTGCATGGCAAGCTGTTCCAGCAGTTTGCCAAATCAGGCCTGTACAAGGAGCGTTTCGGCAAGCCGCCTGTCATCTGCATCAGCGCCTCGACCAGCAAGACCTACCAGCGGACCGGCAACCAGCACCCGGTGCTGGGTGTCGAGTACCAGCAGAATGAACTGTCCTCAACCGACCAGTACTTTGCCAAAATGGGGATGCAGGTGCGATTCTTCATGCCGCCGAATGGCGTTGCGCCATTGGCTTTCTACTTTTTTGGCGACCTGCTGGGCGAATACACGAATCTTGAGCTGATCGGCACCATCAGCACCATGGAAACCTTCCAGAAGATCTATCGCCCCGAAATCTACAACGCCAATTGCGCCGCAGGCAAACTCTACCAACCGAGCCTGAAGAACCAGGACTACTCATCGACCCAGATTGTCTACGACCGCGAAGAACGCAGCCAGCTGGCTGTCACGCAGGGGAAATTTGCAGAAGAGCACTTCATCAAGCCGTACAGGAACGTTCTTGAACAATGGGTTGCCACCTGCGCGATCTGAGCGCGCGATCTGGTACCACGGCATAGCCCACCCATCGGGCACAACGGTCTGAGCATATGCTCACCCAACCCATCTTTGCTTTAAAGGAATTCTCAGATGTTTGAAACCTCCATCGCCGGCAGCCTGCCCAAGCCCGCCTGGCTGGCCGAAACCAACAAGCTCTGGCCCCAGTGGATGGCTGAAGGCGATGCGCTGCGCCAGGCCAAGGCCGACGCGACCCTGCTGTGGATCAAGGCCCAGGAAGATGCGGGCCTGGACATCGTGGGCGACGGTGAGCAATCGCGCCAGCATTTCGTGCACGGCTTCCTGGAGCAGGTCGAGGGCATCGACTTCGAGCACAAGGTGAAGATGGGTATCCGCGACAACCGCTACGACGCGATGGTGCCGCAGGTGGTTTCGGCCCTGCGCCTGAAGGGCCGCGTGCATGCCTTCGAGGCACAGCTGGCGCGCGCCCACACGAAGAAGAAGCTGAAATTCACCCTGCCCGGCCCCATGACCATCGTCGACACCGTGGCCGACCGCTTCTACGGCGACAAGGTCAAGATGGCCTTCGCCTTCGCCGAACTGCTCAACCAGGAAGCGCTCGCACTGCAGGCCGATGGCGTGGACATCATCCAGTTCGACGAGCCCGCGTTCAACGTCTACATGAAGGATGCCGCCGACTGGGGCGTGCAGGCACTCGAGCGTGCGGCACAGGGCCTGACGTGTACGACGGCGGTACACATCTGCTACGGCTACGGCATCAAGGCCAATACCGACTGGAAGAGCACCCTGGGCGACGAATGGCGCCAGTATGAAACGGTGTTCCCTGCCCTTGCCAAGAGCAGCATCGACCAGGTGAGCCTGGAATGCATCCACTCCCACGTGCCGCCCGACCTGATGAAGCTGCTGGCCGGCAAGGACGTGATGGTCGGCGTGATCGATGTGGCCAGCGACGTGGTCGAGACCCCCGAGGAGGTGGCCGACACCATAGCCCGGGCGCTGCAGTTCGTGCCCAAGGAACGGCTGTTTCCATGCACGAATTGCGGTCTGGCACCGATGGGGCGGGATGTGGCATGGCGCAAGCTGCAAGCGCTGGCGGCAGGCACCCAGCTGGCCAAGGAGCGGCTTGCCGCGGCGTGACGCGCACCCGGTCAGTCATCCTGGCGCAGGCGGCCGCTGTTGATCGCAACGGCCGCAAGACAGCCCATGGGGCCGGTGGGTCCGCGGCCACAGAGTCCCATTGAGTCACCCACAAGCATCTCCCGCTGCGGCGGGCGTTCCGCCTTGCATTGCGCGGCGGCAACCGCCCATGGCTGGAAGGCGCGAAAGCAAGTGATCAACGACTTCTCCCTACCCAGGCCCCGGCACTCCAGGCAGGGCGACCTGGTGCGGCGGGCGAGAATACGGCCCCGCGCACTGCACCGCATTGCGCCAGAATTACCCCCAGCGCTGGCCTCCATGCCGCCAAGTCATTGATTTAAATGGATAAAGCAGACCTGTCCTCGCACACCCCCATGATGCAGCAGTACTTCACCCTGAAGGCTGCACACCCGGACACGCTCGTCTTCTACCGCATGGGCGACTTCTACGAGCTGTTCTATGCCGATGCCGAGAAGGCCGCGCGCCTCTTGGACATCACGCTGACCCAGCGCGGCCAGTCCGGGGGCCAGCCGGTGATCATGGCGGGCGTGCCCTTCCATGCCCTGGAGAACTACCTGGGCCGGCTGATCAAGATGGGCGAGTCGGTCGCCATCTGCGAGCAGGTGGGCGACGTGGCCACGGCCAAGGGGCCGGTGGAGCGCAAGGTGGTGCGCGTGGTCACGCCCGGCACGCTGACCGATACCGAGTTGCTTTCGGACAAGACCGAGTCCATGCTGCTGGCCCTGCACCAGGGCCCGCGCGGGCGCGCCGGCCTGGCTTGGCTGAGCGTGACCCAGGGCCGCGTGTACCTGGCCGAATGCGCGCAGGACGAGGTGGGCGCCTGGCTGGCGCGCGTGGCGCCCAGCGAGGTGATCTACAGCGCCGGTGTGACCGAGCGCTTCGAGCAGCAGTTGCAGGTGCTGCGCCAGGGCGGCGCCTTCACCTGCCCCATGGGCCCCCGGCCGGACTGGCAGTTCGACGCCACGCTGGGCGAGCGCAAGCTGCTCGAGCACCTGGGTGCGGCCAGCCTGCAGGCCTGGGGCGCGCAGGAGCTGACCCAGGCGCATGCGGCCGCCGCAGGCCTGCTGGCCTATGCCGAGCACACCCAGGGCCGCACCCTGACCCACGTACACAGCGTGCAGGTGCAGCGCGGCGACGACCTGATCGACCTGCCGGCCAGCACGCGGCGCAACCTGGAGATCACGCGAACCCTGCGCGGTGAGGATGCGCCCACCCTGTTCTCGCTGCTGGACACCTGCATGACCGGCATGGGCAGCCGCCTGCTCAAGGCCTGGCTGCTGGAGCCGCCACGCGAGCGCACGGCCGCGCGCCAGCGCCTGGCCGCCACCACCGCGCTGCGTGGCGCGGGCGGAGCCGGTGGCGGCGCCGGCCCCTGGGCCACGCTGCGCGGCGAACTCAAGGGCGTGAGCGACGTGGAGCGCATCACCGCACGCATCGCCCTGCGCCAAGTGCGCCCGCGCGAGCTGGTGGGCCTGTGCAAGACGCTGCACAAGGCGGCCCTGCTGGCGCGTGCCGGCCAGGCGGCCGAGCCCTACCTGGCGGAGATCTTCGAGCAGTTGCACCCACCGGTGGACTGCCCCGAGCTGCTGCAGCGCGCCATCACCGAAGAACCCGCCGCCCTGGTGCGCGACGGCGGCGTGATGGCCACGGGCTTCGACAGCGAGCTCGACGAGCTGCGCGCCATCCAGACCAACTGCGACGACTTTTTGCTCGACCTGGAGACGCGCGAGAAGGCCCGCACCGGCATCGCCAACCTGCGCGTGCAGTTCAACAAGGTACACGGCTTCTACATCGAGGTCACCAGCAGCAACCTGGACAAGGTGCCCGATGACTACCGCCGCCGCCAGACGCTGAAGAACGCCGAGCGCTTCATCACGCCCGAGCTCAAGACCTTCGAGGACAAGGCGCTGTCCGCCAACGAGCGTGCGCTGGCGCGCGAGAAATGGCTCTACGAGCAGGTGCTGGACCAGTTGCAGCCCCACGTGCCCGCCCTCACCCGCCTGGCCCAGGCGCTGGCCGCGCTGGATGTGCTGTGCGCGCTGGCCGAGCGCTCGCTCACGCTGAACTGGTGCGCCCCGCAGTTCGTGGCCGAGCCCTGCATCGAGATCGAGGACGGCCGCCACCCGGTGGTGGAGGCACGCCTGGCCGAGGTCTCGGCCGGCAGCTTCATCGCCAACCACACGCGGCTGAACGCCAACACGCGCATGCAGGTCATCACCGGCCCCAACATGGGTGGCAAGTCGACCTACATGCGCCAGGTGGCGCTCATCGTGCTGCTGGCCAGCATGGGCAGCCACGTGCCGGCCAGTGCCTGCCGCCTGGGGCCCATCGACGCCATCCACACGCGCATCGGCGCGGCGGACGACCTGGCCAATGCGCAATCGACCTTCATGCTGGAGATGACCGAGGCCGCGCAGATCCTGCACGCCGCCACGCCGCACAGCCTGGTGCTGATGGACGAGATCGGCCGTGGCACCAGCACCTTCGACGGCCTGGCCCTGGCCAGCGGCATCGCCACCCACCTGCACGACAGGACGCGCGCCTTCACGCTGTTCGCCACGCACTATTTCGAGCTGACCGAGCTGCCCGCCAAGGCGCGGCACGCGGTCAACATGCACGTGAGCGCGGCCGAGGCGGGGGCCGACATCGTCTTTCTGCACGAGATCCAGCCCGGCCCCGCGAGCCGCAGCTACGGGATCCAGGTGGCCAAGCTCGCGGGCGTGCCCGGTGCGGTGCTGAACCACGCGCGCCATGCGCTGGCCGCACTGGAAGAACGCGCGGGCGAGGACGAGTTGCAGGTGGACCTGTTCGCCGTGCCGGCCATGCCCGAGAGCGCGGGCGCCAGCCCGGTCGAGGCGCTGCTGGCCAGCATCCACCCCGACGCGCTGAGCCCGCGCGAGGCGCTCGACGCGCTCTACCAGCTCAAGAAGCTGGTGGGGTGACGGGAAACGTCACTCCAGCTTCAAGCCGATGTCCTTGATGAGCTGGCCCCAGCGCGCACGCTCCACCTTGGCGTAGGCGTTCATCTGCTCGGGCGTGCCGGGTACGGCCTCCACGCCCAGGGTCTGAAAGCGCGCCTTCACCGGGGTGGAGTTCAGGGCCTGCTGCAGGGCGGCGTTCAGGCGCTGCACCTCGGCTGCGGGCATGGAGGCGTTGACCGACAGGCCCTGCCAGGCAAAGGCCTCGAAGTCATGGAGGCCCTGCTCCACCAGCGTGGGCACCTCGGGCAGCGTGGCCATGCGTTTGGCGCTGGCCACCGCGATGGCGCGCAGGTTGCCGCCCGTGATGTTGGGCAGGCCGCCGGCCGATTCGACGAACATGAAGGGCACCTGGCCGCCCATGATGTCCTGGATGGCGGGCGTGACGCCGCGGTAGGGCACGTGCGTCATTTTGAGGCCCGTGCGCTGGCGCAGCAGCTCCATGGCCAGGTGGTGCGGCGTGCCGGCTCCCGGCGATGCGAAGTTCACGCCCTCCGGCTGCGCCTTGGCCCAGGCGACGAACTCCTGGAAGTTGCGCACCGGCAGCTTGGGCGAGACCACCAGGATCAGCGGAAAGCGCACCAGCATGCCCACGGAGGCGAGGTCCTTGTCCACGTTGTAGCTGAGCTTGCTGTACAGCCAGGGGTTGGTGGCCAGCACCGCGTAATCGCCCGTGAGCAGCAGGTTGCCGGGGGTGGACGAGCGCGCCACGTAGTCGGCTGCGATGTTGTGCGCCGCGCCGGGCTTGTTGACCACCACGATGGTCTGGCCGAGCGTCTTGCCCATCTGGTCGGCCACGGTGCGGGCCACGATGTCGGTGCCACCCCCGGGGGACATGCCCACCACCCATTCGAGCGGGCGGCGCTCCTGGGCGCCGGCGCCCGGGGACAGGCAGGTGATGGCGAGCGCGGCGGCGGCGCACAGGGTCGAGCGGCGGTTGGGATGGGTCGTTGGCATGGCTTGTCTCCTCACGGGTGGTTGGCTGTAAAGGCGCTGGTCAAGTTAATTAATTAACTAGCTCACTGGCTAAATTGGAGTGGTGGCAATGGACTGGAATGCGGCGCACTCAGTACGGGCTTGCCACGCCCGGCACGGCCTGGATGGCCGGGCGACCGGCAAAGTGGCCAGCCAGCTCGGTCGCGGCGCGCACCAGCAGCGTGGTATCCACCCCCACCGCAACGAACAGCGCCCCGGCGTCGAGGTAGGTCTGCGCCAGTGCCCGGTCGGCCATCAGGATGCCAGCGGCCTTGCCGGCGCGGCGCACGGTGGCGATGCCGTCCAGAATGGCGCGCTGCACCTCGGGGTGCCCGTGCTGGCCGCGGTGGCCCATGGCGGCCGACAGGTCGGCCGGACCGAAGAACACGCCGTCCACGCCCTCGGTCTCGGCAATCGCCTGCAGGTTCTGCAAGGCCAGCGGTGTCTCGGCCTGCACCAGCAGGCACATCTCGTCGTTGGCGCGGTTCAGGTAGTCCCCCACCTGGTTCCAGCGCGAGGCGCGGGCCAGCGCCGCCCCCATGCCGCGCATGCCCTCGGGCGCATAGCGCATGGCGCGCACCATCAGCGCGGCGTGCTCGGGCGTATCGACCATGGGGATGAGCAGGGTCTGCGCGCCCACGTCCAGGTACTGCTTGACCAGGGCCACATCGCCCTGCACCGGGCGCACCACGGGCTGCACCGGGTACGGGGCCACGGCACGCAGCTGGTCGAGCACGGTGCGCACGTCGTTGGGCGCGTGCTCGCCATCGAGCAGCAGCCAGTCGAAGCCGCAGCCGGCCAGGGCCTCGGCGGCGTTGGCGTCGGCCAGGCCGACCCACAGGCCGATCTGCGGGCGGCCTGCGCGCAGCGCGTTGCGGAAATGGTTCTCGGGGATCTGCTGCATGGCGTGCCCCTCACACGAATCGGAACGAGACCGAACCCAAAGGCCCGTAGTCCCCATGGAAGTTGTCCCCCCGCACTGCCGCCACGGGCCGCGTGAAGGAGCCGGCCAACACCACATCACCGGCATTCAGTTGCTCGCCGTGCGGCGCGATCTTGTTCGCCAGCCAGGCCACGCCCGTGGCCGGGTGGTTGAGCACGGCGGCGGCCAGGCCCGTCTCCTCAATCACACCGTTCTTGTGCAGCAGGGCCCCGACCCAGCGCAGGTCCACGTCCATGGGCTTCACGGGCCGGCCGCCAAGCACGATGCCGGCATTGGCGGCAAAGTCGGAGATGGTGTCGAACACCTTGCGCATGGCCCGGGTGTCGCGGTCGAACTGCTCGATGCGCGCATCGATGATCTCGATGGCGGGCACCACGTAGTCGGTGGCCGAGAGCACGTCGAACAGCGTCACGCCCGGGCCCTTGAGCGGCCGGGCCAGGAGAAAGGCCAGCTCCACCTCCACGCGCGGGGCGATGAAGCGCTCGAAAGGGATGTCACCGCCGGCGTCGAAGAACATGTCGTCCATCAGCGGCGCGTAGTCGGGCTCGGTGATCTGGCTGGCCTGCTGCATGGCGCGCGAGGTCAGGCCGATCTTGCGGCCCTTGATGGTGCGGCCGTCGGCCTGCTCCAGTTTCACCCACTCGCGCTGGATGGCATAGCCGTCCTCGATGGTCATGCCGGGATGCTGGGTGGAAAAGTGGCGCAGCTGCGTGCGCTGCTTGCGCGCCTGGTAGAGCTGTTGCGCCAGGGCGGTGATGGTGTCGTTGGAAAGCATGGGGGTCACACGCCCAGCACGGGCTTGTTGAACAGGGGATGAAGGGAACTGTGCCTGGCGTCGAACACCTCGGGCCCTTCGTCGATCTGCAGGGTGACGCCGATGGGGCGCGAGGCCAGCAGCGGTGCGAAGTGCGCCTGCGCCACGGCAGACAGGGCCTGGCCCACGGCCTGGTGCGTGGCGGCGCTACGGCCGCGCCCCATGCGCAGGTTGAGGTACACGAAGCCGTAGCCCGGGGAAGGGCCACCGGCCGGCTCTGCCTCGCCATCGTCGGCCACCGCATGGTGCGCGGCCGGGTAGGCCAGCACGCGGATGCCGCCGGTGGGGAAGACCGGCTTGCCCGCCTCGTCCACCTGCTGGCGCATGGCGCCTGCCAGGGCGCGGCACAGCGCGCTCATGTCGCTGCCGCCCTGTGCCACGGGCCGGTCCAGGTCGGGGGTGTAGAGGATCACCAGGTGGGGCATGGCGCGCTCCTCACAGCCGGCTGGCCGATGGCTGCTGCCCCGAGGCCTGCGGCCCGGGCACCGCCCCACCCGTCTGCGGCGTGACCGGGAACACGGCATTGATCTGCCCCGTGCCCGAGGCGCCGAAATACGGCGTGAGCACCTCGGCCCGGCCCGCATAGTCCGACCAGCCGAGCGCGCCGATGAGCATGGCGGTGTCGTGCATGAAGCCCTCGCCATGGCCCTTGGCTGCGTACTCGGGCAGCATGGCGCAGAAGGTGGCCCAGTCGCCCGCCTCCCACATCTGGACCACGCGGTGGTCCAGCGTTTCGAGGAACGGGCTCCAGATCTTCGTGGCGAAGTCGGGGGCGGTGCCGTTCTGCGCGAAACGGTGGCTCAGGCTGCCGCTGGCCAGGATGGCCACGGTGCCCTCGTACTGCTCCTCGATGGCCTGGCGCATGGCCCAGCCCAGGCGGGCGCTGTCGTTGAGGTAATGCACCTGGCACAGGGCCGAGACCGAAACCACCTTGAAGCGCTGGTCGGCATTCATGTAGCGCATGGGCACCAGGGTGCCGTACTCGGGCGCCAGCGTGGTCGCAGGGTGGGCCAGGGTCTCCACGCCCTGCGCGCAGCAGGCCTGGGCCAGCAGTTGGCCCAATGCGGGGTTGCCCGGGAAGGCATAGGGCAGGTTGCTGATGAAGTGCGGCAGCTCGTTGCTGGTGTACACGCCCTCGAAGCGCGGTGCGCAGTTGATGTGGTAGCCCGCATTCACCAGCCAGTGCGTGTCGAACACGACGATGGTGTCCACGCCCAGTTCGCGGCAGCGCCGGCCGATCTCCACATGGCCGTCGATGGCGGCCTGGCGAAAGCCCTTGCGCGGGCCATCGAGCTCGCTCAGGTACATGGACGGCACATGCGTGATCTTGGCCGCCAGTGCGAGTGTGCCCATGTTCAGGCCCCCCAGTGTGGAATGTGGTGGCTGCCCAGCGAGACGGCGACGTTCTTGGGCTCCAGGAACACCTCGTAGCTCCAGCTTCCGCCCTCGCGCCCGGTGCCGCTGCCCTTGGTGCCTCCAAACGGCTGGCGCAGGTCGCGCACGTTCTGGCTATTGACGAAGCACATGCCGGCCTCGATGCCGGCCGCCACGCGGTGGGCGCGGCCGATGTTCTCGGTCCACACATAGCTCGACAGGCCGTACTGCGTGTCATTGGCCAGGCGGATGGCCTCGGCCTCGTCCGCAAAGGGGATCAGGCAGGCCACGGGGCCGAAGATCTCGTCCTGCGCGATCTTCATGCGGTTGTCCACGTCGGCGAACACCGTGGGCCGCACGAAATTGCCCTGCTTCAGATGGGCCGGCAGGTCCGGCGCCTCCAGCCCGCCGCACAGCAGGGTGGCACCCTCCCTGGGGCCCAGCTCGATGTAGCTGCGCACCTTGGCCAGGTGGGCCGGGCTGATCATGGGACCGATGATGGTCTTGTCATCCATCGGGTCGCCCACGGGGATGCGGCGCGCGCGTGCGGCGAACTTCTCGGCGAAGTCGGCGTAGATCGACTTGTGCACCAGGATGCGGGAGCCCGCGGTGCAGCGCTCGCCGTTGTTGGAGAAGATCATGAACACTGCGGCATCGAGCGCACGGTCCAGGTCCGCATCATCGAAGATGACGAAGGGGCTCTTGCCACCGAGCTCCATGCTGAACTTCTTGAGGCCTGCCGCCTGCACGATGCGGTTGCCCGTGGCGGTGGAGCCGGTGAACGAGATGGCACGCACGTCGGGGTGGGCGCACAGCGGCTCGCCGGCCTCCTTGCCGAAGCCATGCACCACGTTGAGCACGCCGGCCGGGATGCCGGCTTCGAGCGCCAGCTCGCCCAGGCGCGCGGCCGTGAGCGGCGACAGCTCGCTCATCTTGAGCACCGCCGTGTTGCCGAAGGCCAGGGCTGGCGCCACCTTCCACGTGGAGGTCATGAACGGCACGTTCCACGGCGAGATCAGCGCGCACACGCCCACGGGGTGGAACAGCGTGTAGTTCAGGTGCGTGGGGGTCGGGTAGGTGTGGCCGTCCACGCGGGTACACATCTCGGCGAAGTAGTAGAAGTTGTCGGCCGCGCGCGGGATCAGCGCCTTGCCGGTCTGGGCGATGACCTGGCCGGTGTCGCGCGTTTCGGTGGCGGCGATCTGCGGCACCTCGGCGGCGATCAGGTCGCCGAGCTTGCGAATCAGCTTGGCGCGCTCGGGCGCGGGCAGGCCGGCCCAGGCGGGGAAGGCGTCCTTGGCGGCGGCCACGGCGGCATTCACCTCGGCCGCGCCGCCGCTGGCCACCTCGGCCAGCACCTCCTGGGTGGCGGGGTTCACGGTCTCGAAGTAGTCGCGGCCGGGCACGGCCTTGCCGGCGATCAGGTGGTCTATGCGCATGGGATCAGTCTCCAGAATGTCAGTTGCAGGGCTCAGAGCCCGAAAGCCTCATCGCCCACGATGGTGTTGACCAAACGGCCGATGCCGTCGATCTCGGTCACCACCTCGTCGCCCACATGGACGTTGACCACGCCCTCGGGCGTGCCGGTCAGGATCACGTCGCCCGCGCGCAGGGTCATGAAGCTGCTCAGGTAGGCGATCAGCTCCGGGATGTCGTTGACCATGTTGCCGGTGTGGCCCTGCTGGGTCACTTTGCCGTTGACCAGGGTGCGCAGCGCCAGGTCGTGCGGGTCGGGCACGTCGGCCGCGTCCACAAACCAGGGGCCGAGCACGGTGCAGGTGTCGCGGTTCTTCACGCGCAGGTTGGGGCGGTACCAGTTCTCCAGGTAGTCGCGGATGGCGTAGTCGTTGCACACGGTGTAGCCGGCCACATGCTGCAAGGCGTCGGCCCGCTGTACGTTGCGCGCCGTCTTGCCGATCACCACGGCCAGCTCGCACTCGTAGTGCATGAAGGCAACGCCCGCAGGGCGGCGGGTCTGGCCCTTGTGGCCGATCAGCGCGCCCGGGCCCTTGAGGAACACCAGGGGCTCGTCCTTGGCGGTGATGGTCAGTTCGCCCGACAGCTCCTTGAGATGGTCGGCATAGTTGAGCCCCAACGCAATGATGGTGCCGACCTCGAAGGGCGGCAGCCAGACCACGGCGTCTTCTGCCACCACCCGGCCATCGGCCAGGCGGATCTTTTCTCCGTGGGGCATGGCCTCATGGATGGCGCCTGCGCAGGCAACCCTGGCCTTCTTCATGGAAGAGCTCCTTCGGCAACGAAATGGTTGTCGAGCTGGCCCAGGCCGTCAATCTCGATACGGGTTCGCTGCCCGGCCCGCACGCGCGGCGCCCCGGCCGAGGCGCCCAGCAGCAGCACGTCGCCGGGCGAGAGGGTCATGAAGGCGCTGACCTCGGCCAGCAGCCGTGCCACGGGGCGAATGCGCCCGCCCGTGCTCGTCCCGTGTACCAGTGCGCCATCGGCATGGACCTGCACCGCGAGCGCATCGGGGTCGGCGATCTCGCTGCGCGGCACCATGCGGGGCCCGATGGGGCAAAAGCCGTCGCGCGCCTTGAAGCGGATCGAGGGGCGGTAGAACGAATCGTGCGGCACACTGATGTCGCCCACGATGGTGTAGCCGGCCACATGCTCCAACGCATGCCCCTCGGGCACGCGGCAGGCGGTGCGACCGATCACGATGCCCAGGCAGGCGCCGACCTCCAGTTCCGGCACATCCGCCGGGACCACGATGGCGTCGCCATGGCCGGCCAACGTATTGCGCGGCTTGATGTACAGAACCGGTGCGACCGGTGCGGTGTTGTAGGGCGGCTTGTGGGCGGCAGCCTCCATCGCGGCCTGGGCGGGTGCGTGGTTGAGCAAGGCGCCATAGACGACGCCGGACAGTCGAAAAGGCGCGACGTCGAACTCCATCCGGCATGGGGCGCGTTGCGGGGTCTGGTACATTGCTAACATGTGAGTAGTTTATTTACTAACATGCTAGTAAGTCAATGGACCGCCGGCTCCTTCTCGTTCGGGTTTGTACCGAGGGGTGTCGCGGCGGCTGTGACCTGCTCCCCTGCTTTCGAGGATGATTTCGCCCCATGGATTCCCCACCACCGCAACTGGTCCACCGCAACCTGCCGCTCCTGTTCCTGCAGGCACGCGAGAGCGTCTTTGCGCGCTTTCGGCCCATCCTGCATACGGTCGGCCTGACCGAGCAGCAATGGCGCGTGGTGCGCGCCCTGCTCGACCACGGGCCGCTGGAGCCGCGCCAGATCGGCGACATCTGCCGCCTGTCGAGCCCCAGCCTGGCCGGCATCCTCGCGCGCATGGCGGACCTGGGCCTGGTGCTGCGCGAGCGGCTGGAGCATGACCAGCGGCGGGTGATGGTGTCGGTAAGCCCCGAGGGCAAGGCGCTGGCGGCAAAGCTCGCGCCCACCATCGAGGCGACCTACCGCGCGCTGGAGGAGGAAATGGGGGTGGAGTTCATCGGGCAGCTGTACGCCACGCTCGATGCAGTCATCGCACGGCTCGGTGAAGCGCCTGCGGGTGACGAAGGCTGAGGAATGCGTGCGGTACGGATGCCCCACCGCGGGGGCATCCGCGCAGGGATCAGAGGTCCTGCGCCACGGGCGCCAACTGGCCCAGCATGAAGTTGATGAACGGCGGCACGCAGCCGACGTGGCTCGAAGGCACGGCGGTGCAGTCGGTCAGGGTCACGAGGTCGCCCGCGCCCTGGGCGCGCATGGCCTGCAGGGTGGTGACCGAGCTGCCATAGGGCACGGTGACGTCGTCGCGGCCATGGTACAGGCGCACGGGCACCTGGGGCTTCCAGTCATGCACGCTGCTCACGCGGGCCACGGCCTGCACGTCATCGGCCAGGAAGTTGTCGATGAACTGGTTGTCGAAGCTCACGTCGGCATCGCCGGGCAGCAGGGCGCGCAGCAGCAGGCGCCGCACCTCGCGCTGCACGCTGCCGCCCAGGTAGCGCAAAAAGCCGGGGTTGATCAGCGCGCCGATCACGGGCTCGCGATCGCGCACCACATTCACCAGCCCGTCGAGCGTGGCCTGCACGTTGTAGGGGCCCGCGCCCGTCACCACCATGCGCAGCGCCTGGCGCTCGGGTGCCGTACCGGCCTGCAGCGTGCGGTGGGCGGCCATGGTGGCGTAACCGCCCTCGGAGTAGCCGGTGAGGAACAGCTGGCCGTTGTCGGCCGCATTGCCCTGGCCGCGCCAGGTGCGCGCTGCGGTAAGCATGTCCAGCGTGGCTGCCGCCGTGGGGGCCGACAGCAGGTAGGGGTGGGGCGTGCCCTTGGAAACACCGTAGCCCACGTAATCGGGCGCCACGACGATGTAGCCCAGCGAGGCCATCACCACCGCCACCTCGGAGCCCACGGCGTTGTTGCTGGGCGCCTCGGCGCTCGTGAAGATGGTGCCATGCTGGTAGCCCAGCACGGGGCTGCGCGCACCCACGGCCTTGACGGGCACGCTGACCAGGCCCGAGGCGCGCACCTCGCGGCCCTGGGCGTCGGAGGTGATGTACTCCAGCCGGTAGGAGGTGACGGAGTAGCGCGGCACGATGCCCTGCACCTTGGAGGCGTCCTTGGCGAGGGCCTCGGTGATCTGGGCTGGCGTGATGGTGTTGAGCAGCGCGGCCGACTTGAGTTCGCCGGCCGTGGCGACCGGCGGCGGGGTCGTGTCACCGCCCCCGTCGCTCTTGCTGTCCCCGCCTCCGCAGGCGGTCAGCGAAACGGCCGCAGCCAGGAGAACGCTGCGCGACAGGAGCGCAGGGCGTGCAAGGGTAGGAAAGTGGAACAAGATGCTGCTTTCAGGTGTGATTTGTGAATGATAGTAAGGAACGGCCCGCCAGGCCTTGTCGGAAAACACGCCGTGGCGGTGTCGGACATGGCCCCTGGAACAGGGGCTTGGCCCGCAGAAAAGCCCAGGCCGTACGATTGGCCATAAAATCAGACTTTTCTGCGGCACTTGCTGGCACGTTTGCTATTGTTTTTGAAACACCAGGCTGCGCAGGTCACAGAGTCCTTCGCTGCGTCGAAGGCGCCCCACAATGCTTCCCTTTTTGCCGACCTAAGCTTTCCATGACGTATTGCGTCGCCATCAAACTCAATGCCGGGCTGGTTTTCCTGTCCGATTCCCGCACCAATGCGGGCCTGGACCAGATCAGCTCGTTCCGCAAGATGATGCTGTACGAGAAGGCGGGCGACCGCTTCATGGTGCTGCTGTCCGCCGGCAACCTGTCCATCTCGCAATCGGTGCGCGAGATCCTGCAGACCGAGCAGATCATCGACCGCGACGAGGAAGAGCCGATCACCATCTGGAATGCCAAGAGCATGTTCGACGCCGCGCGCGTGCTGGGTGCCGCCGTGCGCCATGTGCATGAACGCGATGGCGCGGCGCTCAAGCGCTCGGGCGTGGACTTCAACGTGTCCATGGTCTTCGGCGGCCAGATCAAGGGCGAGGGCATGCGCCTGTTCCAGGTGTACTCGGCCGGCAACTTCATCGAGGCCACGTCCGAGACGCCCTACTTCCAGGTCGGCGAGTCCAAGTACGGCAAGCCCGTGCTCGACCGCGTGCTCACGCCCGAAACCCCGCTGGACGAAGCCGCCAAGTGCGCCCTGGTGTCCATGGACAGCACGCTCAAGTCCAACCTCTCGGTGGGCCTGCCGCTCGATCTGGTGGTGTACGAGGTGGACCGCTTCGCCACCGACAAGATCATCTGCATCGACGAGCACAACCCCTACTTCCGCATGCTGCACGACAGCTGGGGCCAGAAGTTGCGCCAGGTGTTCGACAGCATCGAAGATCCCGCCTGGGGCGGCGGCGACACGAGCGTGCCCATCATGGTGAACCCGTCACGCAGCAAGCCGCTCAAGAAGATCACCAACCACCTGGACAAACTCATCTGAGGGTGCACGCACGCGGCTGGGCGCCGATCGCCCGGCGCACTCGCGCGCGCCCCGGACTTCCCGCCTTCCATGCTCCCGATCGTCTTCTCGCACGCCAACAGTTTCCCTGCGGGCACCTACCGCCTTCTCTTCAAGCTCCTGAGACAACGGGGCTTCGACATCAGCGCGGTGGAGCGTTACGGCCATGAGCCGCAGTACCCGGTGTCCAACAACTGGCCGCACCTGGTGCAGCACCTGGCGGACTTTGCCGGCGAGCAGGTGCAGCGGCTGGGCGAGCCGGTGTTTCTGGTGGGACATTCGCTGGGCGGGTTTCTGAGCGTGATGGCAGCGGCCCGCCACCCGCACCTGGTGCGCGGCGTGCTGCTCATCGACTCGCCGCTGATCGGTGGCTGGCGCGCCAATGCGCTGGACGTGGCCAAGCGCACCCAGGTGGTGGGCTCCATCTCGCCCGGCAAGGTCAGCCGCCAGCGGCGCTTTTCCTGGGCCAGCAACGACGAGGCGCTGGAACACTTTCGCCGCAAGAAGGCCTTTGCCCACTGGCACCCCGAGGTGTTGCGCGACTACATCACCCATGGCCTGGCGGACCAGGACGGCAAGCGCGTGCTGGGCTTCGACCGTGCGGTGGAGACCGCCATCTACAACACTCTGCCGCACAACCTGGGCCGCCTGCTGAGCCGGCACCCGCTGCAGTGCCCGGCCGCCTTCATTGGCGGGCGCGACTCCGAAGAAATGAAACAGGTGGGCATGGCCATGACGCTGCGCGTCACCGAAGGCCGCACCATGATGCTCGACGGCAGCCACCTGTTCCCCATGGAGCAGCCCCAGGCCACGGCCGCCGCCATCGAGGCTTCGCTGCTGAACCTGGTCGCCGTGGCGGCACGCAGCTAGTCACTTGTCGGACGGGGCTGCCAGGGCCCCGGGCACATGGAACGCCCCCTGAATGGGGGCTTCTCTAATCCTTCCTGTCTATTCACGGGTGCGCGCAATTGACGCCACAATGGTTGAACCGATAAATAGAGGGGGAAAAGCGCGCTGTTGGCGGATTCTCAGGACAAAAAAGCGGGGGATCTGTCGCAACAATCCCCTACACTGGGGTTTTGTAACAGCGTGTACACGTTTCATGCCTGCTTCCAATTCGCTGACCGTCCGTCTGCCGGTGCTGATCTTCGCGCTGGTATCCGCTTACCTGATCTACACCTCGATAGGGCCCGGTAAAGGCGTCACCCTGGCCATTGCCATCGCCTCGGTGCTGATGTTCGCCGCCACCTGGGCCAGTGCTGCCCGTTTGCTGGGCGCTGCGGCCGCGCTGCACTTTCTGGTGATTTCCGTCTCGCTGGGCTGGTTTGCCGAGCAGATGGGCAGCACCCACGGCTGGTTCTTCGGCAGCTACACCTACACAGACGTGCTGGGCCTGCGCTTCGTGGGCGTGCCGGTGGTCATCCCGATGATGTGGTTCGCGCTGACCTATGCGGGCTATGTGATCAGCAACCTCATCGTCTGGCAGGCACCGGTGGACGGCGCGCCCGGGGTGGGCAATGCGCTGTTCCTGTCGTTCCTGGCGGCCATGATCGTCACAGCCTTCGATCTGGGTGCCGACCCCTACCTGGTGTACGTACTCAAGGCCTGGATCATGACCAAGACCGACGGCGCCTGGTTCGGCGAAACCGTGCAGGGCTTCTTCGGCTGGGTCTTCGTGAGCTTCTGCATCCTCTGCGCCTTCCGCTTCTCCACGCGCAAGATGCCGCTCAAGGCGGGCTCGGTCAACTTCCTGCCGCGCCATGCCACCGTGCCGCTGGGCATCTACAGCGCCGGCATCGTGTTCCAGGTGTTCCTGGGACATCCGGTGGAAATCAAGTCCATCGCCCCGTTTGCCATGGGCATCCCCCTGCTGTGCGCCCTGGGTGGCCTGCAGCGCTGGCGCAACCAGCTGAAAGCCGCACAATGAGCCACAAGAACACGGAGCCCACCATCTCCGACGCGGCCCTGGCGTCCATGGAGCAGCACGCCGATCCGCTGGCCGACGACACCATCGCGGACATCCTGGGCCCATGGCCGCCTGGAATGCCCGCGGTGAATGCCCCCCAATGGGAGCGCATCGCCACCGTCAACCGCCTGTTCGGCGACTGGACCACCAATGCCAGCATCGATGGCTGGACGGCCACCGGCCCCGGTGTGGACGACACGCTGGCCACCGCCCTGCAGAACTACCTGGCCACAGGGCAGGCGCTGCCCGACTGGGCGGACGCCCGCAAGATCGAGCGCGCTGAAAAGATATTCTTCGACCACGGGGCGCTGTCGTGCATCCTGCTGTTCTGCGCCAGCCTGCCCGAGTGCTATGTGATCCCCGACCTGTCGAGCGTGCTGCACACCGCCGGCCAGCTGGAGCAGCACACGGAGTACCGTATCCGCTCCACGGCGGCCATGATCTTCCCGGTGATGATGCATGGCGGACTGACCCGCGGCGATGGCGCCGGCGTGGCGCAGATCCTCAAGGTGCGCCTGATCCATGCCACCATCCGCAACCTGATCATGCGCGGCAAGCCCGAATCGGCCATGAAGGACCTGCTGGCGCAGTTGAACATCGTCGGCGCAGGCCAGCTTGGTGCACTGCCGGGCCTGCCGCCCAAGCCCACCATGTACCAGGCGCTGTTTGCGCGCGGCTGGGACCTGGCCAACGACGGCCTGCCCTGCAACCAGGAAGAACTGGCCTACACGCTGCTCACCTTCGGCTATGTGTTCCTGCGCAGCATGCGCCGCCTGGGCATCGGCCTGCCGCCGCGCGACGAGGAGGCCTACCTGCACGCCTGGAACGTGGTCGGCCACATCCTGGGCATCGAGCGCGAACTGATGGTCGAAACCATGGACCAGGGCAAGGAACTGATGGCCCGCATGCAGGCCCGCGGCCGTGCCGAACCCGTGACCCCCGACCCCCGCCCGGGCCTGGGCCAGGCACTCATGGCCACCATGGCCAACTCCATCCCCTGGGACATCGCCAAGCCCTTCCCGCAGCTGATGACGCGCTTCCTGTGCGGGCGCGCCACGGCGGGCGACCTGGGCCTGACCCAGAGCGTGCCCTGGTCCTCGGCCCTGCTGTTCTGGGGTGTGCTGCTGGTGGCCCGGGTCATCGACTGGGTGCTGCGCCTGGTGCTGCCGCGCTTTTCCATCGTGCGCACGCTCACGCGCATCCTGGGCTACCACTTCATGAGCCGCGTGCTGATGAGCCAGACCCGGCCGCTGCAGCTGCCCAGCGAGCTGCTCAACCAGGTGGACGGAGTGGTACACAGCTGGAGCGATGACCCCCATGTGCCCCAATGGATCAACCGCATCGAGGACCGCCTGACCACGCACGGCACCTGGAGCCTGAAGCTGGCCGCCAGTGCCCGCCCGGCGGCCACGGCCTCCCAACCTGCAGCCACCGCGCAGGAGACAGCGTAGCCCCATGGCCCGCCACCCCACCGCTCCCCGCCGCACGTCGGCAGGACACGCGAGCCGGCCGCCTGCGTGGCGCGGCGCATGGCGGCGGTGGATGGCATGGCTGGCCCTGGTCCTGCTCTGGCCGGCGCTGGCAGCAGCGGCAGCACCGGCCGCTCAGCCGCTGGTGCTGGACGACCAACAGCCCTCAGTGAACGCCTGGTCCCATGTGCGCATGCTGCCCGACGCCAGCCGCTACCAGACAGTGCAGAACATGATCGGGCGCCTGCCCGAGTTCGCGCCCCCTACAGGGGCACAAGGAACCCTGGGCGTGCGCCAGGATGCGGTGTGGCTGCACGTGCCGCTGACGGTAGCCCAGGCACCGGCCCTCCCCTGGATCCTGAGCATCGACTACCCCGTGCTCAACGAGGTCGATGTCTACCTCACATCGCAGGGCGCGGTGGTCCAGCAGGCCCTGATGGGCAATCTGCGTCCCTTCTCCGATCGGCCGCTGCGCGGGCGCACGCCATCGATGATGTTGAACCTGCAGCCCGGCCAGCACTACGAGCTGCTGGTGCGCGTGCGCACCGGGGGTGCGATGATCGTGCCGCTGACAATCAGCAAGGCCCAGGTGCTCCTGCCGCTGGCCCTGCGCGAGCAGATGCTGCAGGGCCTGTTGGCCGGCCTGGCCCTGTGCCTGGTGGTCTACAGCCTGACCCAGTGGGCCAGCCAGCGTGAGAAGCTGTTCCTCTTCTACTCCCTGCTGGTCACGGGCAGCGCGGGCTTTTCGATCCAGTTCTTCGGCATCGGCAGCCAATTCCTGTGGAGCAACAACCATTGGATGGAGGTCCATGCCGCCAGCTCCGCCGGGCTGCTGGCCCTGGGGGCTTCGTTCCTGTTCATGGGCTATGCGCTGGCGGGCGACAATCCGCGCAGCCGCTTCCTGCGCATCATGCAGGGCGGGGCCACGCTGTGCGGCCTGGTGGGCATCGCCTTTCTCACCGACCTGATCGACACCCGGCAAGCCACCGCCTTCCTGAGCGTCTTCGGCCCGCTGCCCTCGCTCATCAGCCTGCCGCTGGCCTTGAAGCGGGTGCGCCAAGGCGACACCGTGAGCACGACGCTGCTGGCCGCCTGGATCGCCTACTTCGTTGCGGCCGCCGTGATGGTGGGCCTGGTGCAGGGCTGGGCCCCGCTGTCGTTTTGGACCCTGCATTCCTTCCAGATCGGCGCCACGGTGGACATGCTGCTCTTCC
Source organism: Acidovorax sp. AC410 (assembly GCF_979253235.1). NCBI lineage: Bacteria > Pseudomonadati > Pseudomonadota > Betaproteobacteria > Burkholderiales > Comamonadaceae > Acidovorax > Acidovorax sp. AC410. The sequence goes on along the minus strand of NZ_CEEDCG010000001.1, from coordinate 3,644,874 downwards.
TGCGCGTGCTGGCCCTGCGCACCGACGCGCTGCGCACCGCCACCGACGATGCCCTGCGCGAGCGCGACGCCATGCGGGCCCTGGCCTATACCGACGCGCTCACGGGACTGCCCAACCGGCGCGGCCTGCAACTGGCCCTGAACTCGGCCATCTCCCTGTGCGCGCCCAACCGCCTGGTGGCGGTGTACCTGCTGGACCTCGATGGCTTCAAGCCCATCAACGATCTGCACGGCCATGACGTGGGCGACGACCTGCTGGTGGCCGTGAGTCACCGGCTGCAGGACCACGTGCGCCGCAAGACGGACGTTGTCGCGCGCCTGGGTGGCGACGAATTCATCATCATGGCCGCCGACCTGGTCCGCGCCGAGCAGGCCGAGGACCTGGGCAATGCGCTGCTGCACGCGTTCCGTGAGCCGTTCGTGATGAGCCATCTGCAGATGCATGTGGGCCTGACCATCGGCTATGCACTGGCCCCCATCGATGCCGCCGAGCCCCGCGAGCTGATCCGCCTGGCCGACGCCGCCATGTACAAGGGCAAGCAAAACGGCAAGCACTGCCTGGTCCGCAACGAAGCCAGCGTGGCGCTGCCAGCCTGATCCCCATGCGCCTGACGAGCCCCGCCCCCCTGCTCGGCATGCTTTGTGCACGTGTCCCGCATTCCGAAGGCATACTGGGTAGCCACCGCCTACCAAACGGCCCTACAGGCCTGCCGCCACCGCGCATGCACCCAGCCCCCTGACAACCATGTCCAGCGCTTCGTCCCCCTGCATTGCCGATGCCTGGCACCGGCTGCCACCGCCACCCCGATGGCGCAAGGCAGGGCCTGGGCATCTGGCCACCTCTGGGGCGGCCCATCGATGAGTGTGCTGCACCGTTTCATGCGTTCGGTGGCCCGCCACGCGGCGGTGGCCGCCGTGGCGGCGCTGTGCCTGCTCATGCTCCCGGCACTGCCCGTGCACGCGGCCACGCCGCTCGTGCTCAGCCCCGACGCCCAGAGCCTGGACGCCTGGAAGGTGATCACGGTGCAGGCCGATGCCTCGCGTGAGCTCACGGTCCAGGACATGCTGGGGAGGCTCGACCGGTTCGATGAGCCGGCCCGTCGCGGCGGCGCGCTGGGCCTGCGCCCGGAGGCCATGTGGCTGCATTTCCCCTTGGTCACGCCCGCCACCTTCTCCAACCAGTGGATCGTCAACATCGATTACAGCTCCCTGCTGGAGGTGGACTTTTACCTGACCCGGGACGGCGAGGTGCTCCAGCACTCCCTGCAGGGCTACCAACGCGCGCCTGGCAAGGAGGCCGGCGCCAGCCGGACTCCGGCCATGGCACTTGACTTGCAGCCGGGGCAGCACTACGACGTCCTGATCCGCGTGCGCACCCTGGGGCCAATGACCCTTCCCATCACGGTCAGCGAAATGCCCCACCGGCTGAAATTGGCGCTGCGCGAGCAGATGCTGCAAGGCCTGCTCAACGGACTGGCCTTCTGGCTGCTGCTGTACAGCCTGCTGCAGTGGGTAGGGCAACGTGACCGCCTGTTCGCCTACTACGCGCTGGTGGTGTTCGGCAGCGCGACGTTCTCCCTGCAGTTCTTCGGCATCGGCGTGCAGTTCCTGTGGCCTGGCAATGCCTGGATGGAGGGGCACTCGGCCATCATCGCGGGGTTGCTGGCGCTGGCGGGCTCTTTCCTCTTCCTGGGCCATGCGCTGGCGAGCGACGCACCGCGAGGCCGGTATGCGCGCACCATGCAGGGCTGCGCCGTGATCACAATCCTGGTGTGCCTGGCCTTCCTCCTCGACGTGCTGAGCGTGCGGACGGCGAACGTCTACATGGCCCTTTTCGGTCTGCTGCCCACGGTGCTGAGCATTCCTGCTGCACTGCGCCAGGCGCGCCACGGTAACCCTGTCGGCGGCACGCTGCTGGTGGCCTGGACCGTGTATGCCGTCGGTGCCGGCACCATCGGTGCACTGAGCCAAGGACTGGTGCCCGCAAACTTCTGGACCCTGCACGCCTTCCAGTTCGGAGCCACGGTGGACATGCTGCTCTTCCTGCGCGTGCTGGGGCTGCGCTCGGAAGCATTGCGCAAGGCCACGCTCGATGCCCTGCGCGAGCGCGATGCCATGCGCTCGCTGGCCCACACCGACCCGCTCACCGGCCTGCCCAACCGCCGCGGCATGCAGATCGCGCTGAACTCTGCACTCCAGCAATGCGCGCCCGACCGCATGGTGGCGGTGTTCCTGCTGGACCTGGACGGTTTCAAGCCCGTCAACGACATGCATGGCCATGACGTGGGCGATGACCTGCTGGTGGCGGTGGGCAACCGGCTGCGAGACAACGTGCGGCGCCAGACCGACGTGGTGGCGCGCCCTGGTGGCGACGAGTTCATCATCCTGGCCCCCGAGCTCGCCCGGCCCGAACAGGCCCGGGAGATCGGCGAAGGCCTGCTGCATGCGTTCCGCGAGCCGTTCACGCTGCGCAACCTGCGCGTGCATGTAGGCCTGACCATCGGCTACGTGGTAGCCCCCTTCGACGGCAAGGATGTGCGCGAACTCATCGCCAAGGCCGACGCCGCCATGTACAGGGGCAAGCAGGCCGGCAAGCACTGCCTGCTGCGCGGTGACGGCCCCATGGCACTCGCATCCTGACCATGCAAGCCGTCGCACACCGCCCATCCACCCACCCGCTGCCCGCATTGCGCAGGTTCTGGCTGGTCGCGGCATGCTTGCTGCTGGGCATGCTGGCGGGCGCCGGCAAGGCCCATTCGGCAGAGCCCCTGGTGCTGCACGACAGCAAGGCATCCGTGGAGCTGTGGCCTGCAGTCCGAATGCTCTCGGACCCCACGCTCAAGCTGGGACTGGAAGAAGTGCTGGCGCGCGCGGGTGATTTCGTGGCACCCCCATCCAAGGGCGCCACGCTGGGTGTGCGCTCGGACGCCATCTGGCTGCGCGCCCCGCTGCTGGTGCACCTCACTTCCGACGGGCGCTGGACACTGGACGTCAACCACCCGGACCTCAACCGCATCGACGTCTACGTGCTCAGTGCCGGCCATGTGACCAAGCACGTGGTTCTGGGCAGCCTGCAGCCTTATTCGGAGCGCCCGTTGCAAAGCCGCTCACATGCGGTAGCGCTCGAATTTTTGCCCGGCCAGCAGTACGAGTTGCTGATGCGCGTGGAAACCCGGGCGGCCATGATCCTGCCGATCACGCTCAACAAATCGTCGGCCATGCTCGCCACGGCGGTGGACGAGCAGATGCTGCAGGGCGTGCTCACGGGCCTGGCGCTGTGCCTGCTGATCTACAGCCTGGCCCAGTGGACCAGCCTGCGCGAGCCGCTGTTCATCTTCTATGCGATGCTGATCACGGGCAGCCTGATGTTCTCGCTGCACCTGTTCGGCATCGGCCGGCAATACCTGTGGAGCAACAGCCTGTGGTTCACCGAGCATGCCGCGGGGCTGTCGGCCCTGCTGGCGACCTGTGGGTCGTTTCTGTTCATCAGCCAGGCACTTGCCGGCGACCAGCCCAAGAGCCGCTTCCTGCGCACCATGCGCGGTGGCGCTGCACTGTGCGTGCTGCTCGGCCTGGCCTACAGCCTGGACGTGCTGAGCACGCGCGCCATTGCCGCGATCGTGAGCATCCTGGGCCTGGTGCCCGCGCTCATGGGCATCCCTGGCGCGGTGCGCAAGGCCATCGCAGGCGACGGGGTGGGCACCAGCCTGCTGGCGGCCTGGCTGATCTATTTCGTGACCACGGCCGTCATGATCGGCGTCATCAACGGCTGGGTGCCGGTCAATTTCTGGACGCTGCACTCTTTCCAGTTCGGCGCCACCATCGACATGCTGTTGTTCATGCGCGTGCTAGGCCTGCGCACGCACGCCCTGCAGTTGGAGGCCCTGCATGCCAACCGCGAGCGCGATGCCATGCACTCGCTGGCCCACACCGACCCGCTCACCGGCCTGCCCAACCGCCGGGGGCTGAACATGGCCCTGGCCGCCGCCCTGCCCCGCTGCAGCAAGAGCGAGCTGCTGGCGGTCTACATGATGGACCTCGATGGCTTCAAGCCCGTGAACGACCAGCACGGCCACGATGTCGGCGACGAGCTGCTGGTGGCCGTCACACGCCGCCTGCAGGGCCATGTGCGGCAAAGCGACGTGGTCGCGCGCCTGGGCGGCGATGAATTCGTGGTGATGGCCGGGCACCTGGGAAGCCCCCAGCAGGCGCAGGAGCTGGGGCTCAAGCTGCTCGATGCCTTTCGCCTGCCCTTTTCGCTGGGGAGCATCCAGGTCCATGTGGGCCTGACCGTCGGCTATGCCATTGCCCCCAACGACAGCAGCGATGCCGCCGGGCTGCTCAAGCTCGCGGACGCGGCCATGTACAGCGGCAAGCAGAGCGGCAAGTTCTGCCTGCGCCGCAATACCGGGGACCTGGCACTTTCGTCGGCATAGGCAGCCGCGCCGGGGCGCATGGCACCTGGGGAATCCATTGCTGGTCAAATGGTGCGCGTTCCGTTACACAGGAGGCCTCGCAACTTCCCAACGGACCCTGTGCCATGGCCCATCGCAAAAGTCCCGCCCGCATTGCCAAAGCTGCGCGTGTCGCGCAATTCCATGCCCTTGCCGCCTCGGCAGCCGATGCGGCGGGGGACACCGGCGAGACATCCGACACCGCGATCGCGCTGGAATCGCTGGCCCATCTGGAGCACATGCTGGTGGGCCGGGTGGTGCTGCCGTCGAGCCCCACCTACGACGAGGACCGCCAGGAATCGAACCCCGCCTTCCAGTCGTTTCCCAAGATCATCGTCTACTGCGCGGTCGAGAACGACGTGCTCGAATGCCTGGCCGTGGCGCGCAAGTACAAGGTGCCCGTGGCCGTGCGCTGCGGCGGGCACAGCACGGCCGGCTACTCGGTCAACAACGGCATGGTGATCGACCTGAGCGACATCAAGGGCGTGGTGCTGGACCCGCCGAACCAGCGCGTGTACGTGCGGCCCGGCACCGACTTCGACCACTTCAACGGGGCCATGAACCACACCGGCTGGCACGTGCCCACCGGCGCCTGCGGCAGCGTGTGCGTTGGCGGCTTCGTGCAGGGCGGGGGCTACGGCTATACCTCGCGGCGCTACGGCATCCAGAGCGACATGGTGGAATCCCTGCGCGTGGCACTGGCCGACGGCAGCATCGTCACGGCCAGCGAAAGCGAAAACCCGCTGCTGTACTGGTCCATGCGTGGCGGCACGGGCGGCAACTTCGGCGTGCTGCTGCAGGTCACCTACAGCATGGTGCCGCTGGACACGGTGTGGGCCTGGTCCATCGGCTGGGACATGTCAGAGGCCGCCAACGTGCTGACCATGATGCAGCAGCGTTACATGCAGAGCGGTGCGCCCGACGCCCTGGGCTACATGATGAACCTGGGCTACTACGGCGGCAAGCCGGTGGCCATGGTGCAGGGCATGTTCTGCGGCACGCGCGAGGCCGGAATGCATGCGATTGCCTCCTTGATGGCCATCCCCAGCGCCCAGTTGCTGGTGGACCAGACTGGCACCTACCCGGACATGAACATCTGGCTTGAAGACCACCCCTATTCACTGCCCGACAACCTGCCCGACGGCATTGCCGAGAGCAAGGCCTCGGGCTACATCAGCCGCCCGCTCACCACGGCGGACTGGCAGTCCATCATCGACTACTTCCTCACCTCGCCCAACCAGTGGTCGCTGGCCTACCTGGAGCCCTACGGCGGCGCCATCAACCGCTACCCCATCGAGGCCAGCGCCTTCATCCACCGCCGCGTGGACGCCGACCTGGTGGTGGACGTGTTCTGGCGCAATCCGGCAGAGCGCGCACAGACCGAAGCCTGGCTGGCCGGTTTCATGAAGCTGGTGCAACCCTTCCTGAACGGGCATGTGTACCAGAACTACCCCGATGCCAGCCTGCAGGATTTCGAAACCGCCTACTTCGGCCCAGCCTACCCTACCCTGCAGCAGGCCAAGCAGGAATACGACCCGACCAATTTCTTCAAATTCCAGCAGAGCATTCGCCTGCCGAGGAAGGAAGAGTAGCCCAGCCACGCCCTGAGATGCCCGCAGCAGGGCGGGCCTCCAGGAGCATGCTTCATCAGGTCTGCTGCAGCTCCCGTTGCGCGTAGTGCAGCCGCCCCTTGCCCGCGCGCTTGGCGGCGTACATCGCCTGGTCGGCGCGGTTCATGAGGGCATCGGTCTCCCCTTCCAGCGGGGGATGCACCGCCACGCCGATGCTGGCACCGATGCGCAGCTCGCGGCCCTCCACCCACATGGGTTCCTGTAGCGCGTCGAGGATGCGCTGTCCGATGCCATCGGTCACGTCGCGCGTGACCTCGCGGTCGAGCATGACCAGGAACTCGTCGCCGCCCAGTCGGGCGATGGTGTCGCCCGCCCGCACCATGGAAGAGAGCCGCTGGGCTACCGTGCGCAACACTTCGTCCCCTGTCCGGTGGCCTTCCGTGTCGTTGACGCGCTTGAAGCCGTCGAGGTCGATGAACAGCAGCGCTACCGAGCCTGCGCTGTGGCGCACCTGGGCCAGCGATTGTTCGAGGCGGCTGTGGAAGGCCGCGCGGTTGTACAGGCCCGTCAGTGAATCGTGGTTGGCCAGGTACTGCTGCTGGCGCGCGATCTGTATCTTGGCCGAGACATCCTGCACCAGGGCCATGATGGAGGTCACCCGCCCCTCGGCATCGGTCAGCGCGGAGTTGAACCACTCACAATGCACCTCGGAGCCATCCTGGCGCGTGAAGGAGGTCTCTGCCCGGTTCTGCGCCTCCTGGCCTTCCTGCAGGCGCTGCAGAGCCTCGTGCAGGCCTTCGTCCGAGGTGTGACCCAGCAACTGGGTGAGTGATCGCCCCTCCAGGTGCGCCACGGGGAGCCAGCCCATCAGTTGAACCGCCCGCTGCGAGCAGTGCAGCAGGCGCAGGTCCTGGTCCATCTCCAGCACCGCCAGGGGGCTGTTTTCCATGTGCGACGACAGCCGCTGGTTGGCGGCACGCAAGGCGTTCATGGTGACCTGCAGCTCATGCACGTCGAGCGCGGTGGTGATGAAGCCGTCGATGACGCCATTGCGGGCTGGCCAGGGCGTCAGGCAGATCGTGCGCCATTCGTCGAAGCCGTACGGGGTGCGCAGCAGGCGCTGGTACTGCACCCGCTCACCACTGAGCACGCGCTCGACAAAGGGCATGAAGCGCGCCGCATCGCTTTCACCGTAGAGGTCGATGATGGTCTTGCCCACGAGGCGCTCGGGCGTGCTGCCGAACCAGCGCGCGTACTCCTCGTTCACATAGACCATCTGCAGGCCCCGGTCCACCGCGGCCAGGGTAGCGCCCGCACTCTTCGTGATCAGCTCAAGCAACTCCTCCTTGGACCAGTCGGTGTGCCTGGCACGGCGGCGAAATCTTTCTGGCTCATCTGGCGTCATGTGGCGAAAGTCCCGGGGGCAAGGATCATCTGTAGGCCAAGCGAAGGCACGGTAGGCGCTGGCAGACAGCGCAACCACAAGTTACAGCTTATCACCTTAGCCACCCTTACATGGCCGCGGCATGCCCTGAGCCCGCTACTCGGCCCAGCGCACCCACCCGCCCCAGGCGGTGATCAGCACCACCATGCCGAACACGATGCGGTAGTAGGCAAACGGTACGAAGCTGTGGCTGCTGATGTAGCGCAGCAGCCAGCGCACGCACAGCCAGGCACTGAAGAACGAGAACACCAGTCCGGTGGCGAACATCGGGATGTCGGCCACCGACAACAGGGCGCGCTCCTTGTACAGGCTGTACACCCCGGCACCGATCAGGGTGGGCATGGCCAGGAAGAAGGAGAAATCCGTGGCCGCCTTGCGCGACAGCCCGAGCAGCATGCCGCCGATGATGGTGGCACCGCTGCGGCTGGTGCCCGGCACCATGGCCAGGCACTGCACCAGGCCAACCTTGAGCGCGTCCAGCGGGCTCATGTCGTCCACCTCGTGGATGCGCGTGGCGCCCGCCGGGCGCTTTTCGGCCCACAGGATCACGAAGCCGCCCAGGATGAAGGTGCTGGCCACCACCACCGGGATGAACAGGTGCGCCTTGATGGCCTTGCCCAGCAGCAGGCCCAGCACCACCGCCGGCAAAAATCCGATGAGCACGTTGAGCACCAGGCGCTGCGCGCTGCGCTCGCGCGGCAGCGCCACCAGGGTGGAACGGATCTTCTGCCAGTACACCAGGATGACCGCGAAGATGGCGCCGGTCTGGATGGCGATGTCGAACACCTTGGCCTTGGCATCGTCGAAGCCGAGCAGGGAGCCCGCCAGGATCAGGTGGCCGGTGGATGAGATGGGGAGAAATTCGGTCAGGCCTTCGACCACGCCCATGAGGGCGGCCTTGGCCAGCAAAACGAGGTCCACGCGCGTCCTTTGGCCCTGGAGGGCCTGCAAAAAGTGCCGATTATCCCTGGCCGCCCGCTTCCGCCGGGCGCCAGAACACTTGCACTCCACTCCGGTCCGCTGCATTTCGCTCCATTGCACCTGCATTTCATCGCAGGCCGGTGGCAGGCCCGGGAGGCGATCGGCACAGTACGCCCATCGCTGAAACCTGCCCCCAGGAGCCCCACCATGCAGATCACCCCCGTCATCGCCATCCACATGGCCGCCGCGCTGGCTGCCGTTGCCATCGGCCCGCTGGCCCTGTGGGCCCGCAGGGGCCGCGACCAGCGCCCCCGCCTGCACCGCGCCGCCGGCTATGCCTGGGTCACGCTGATGGTGGCTGTCGCCCTGTCGGCCGTGTTCATCAGCGGCGACAAGGGCCCTCGCCTGGCAGGCTTTGGCGTGATCCACCTGCTGGTTCCCATCACCCTGGGCCTGATCGCCCTGTCGTTTTACTTCCTGGTGCGCGGCAATGTGACGGCGCACCGCCGGATCATGCAGGGCACCTACGTCGGCTCCTGCCTGGTGGCAGGCGCCTTCACCCTGCTGCCCAACCGCCTGCTCGGCCAATGGCTCTGGAGCCAGTTCGGCATCGCCTGAAGTGAAACACCCCCTGAGTCGCTTCGCGCCTTCACCCCTCTCTCATATTGCTGCGCAATCTGGGAGGGGGACGCCCCCAGCGCGGCGGGGCGGCCCTTGCGCGGGGGCACTGGCCTTGGCCGCGCCGGTTTCATACGTCGCGAGTGGCGCGCAGCGCAATGGATAACTGATACGCCAATTCCTCCCATCGACACGAACTTTCCCCCTTCACCGGAGCACACCACCATGATCATCGACCTCCTCATCCACCACCCCGAAGCGCTTGGCACCGTCCTGCAGAAGACCCCCACCTGGGTCTGGGGCCTGCTCGCCGGACTCATCGCCCTGGGTGCGAGCCAGTTGGTGGCCCGCACCGCCAGCCTGACCCGCGTGGCCGTGATGCCCGTGGCCATGACCCTGTTCTCGGTCTACGGGCTGGTGTCGGCCTTCGGCAGCTCGGGCCAGGTGCTGGGCGCCCTGGCCGCGTGGCTGGCCGCGGCCGCCGTCGTGGCCACCATCGCCCTGGCGCTGATGCCCGCCACCCCGGCCCGCACGCAGTACCTCGCCGCCTCGCGCAGCTTCCAGCTGCCCGGCAGCCCGCTGCCCCTGCTGCTGATCCTGGGCATCTTTTTGACCAAGTACCTGGTCGGCATCGAGATGGCCATGCAACCCGCCCTGGCGCATGACGCCACCTTCGACCTGCAGATCGCCGCGCTCTACGGCGTGTTCAACGGCCTGTTCATCGCCCGCTCGGCCCGCCTGTGGCGCATGGCCCTGGCGCCCCAGGCCGCAACCGCCGCATCCGCTCCCGCCACCGCCTGATCCGTACTTGCCCAGCCACCCGCATTCCAAGGAGATCCACCATGTCCCGCCGCTACCCCCTGTCGAGCGACCCCATCGAAAACTTGGCCCGCCGGCGCGCCGGCGCCAAGCTGGGCTGGTTCATCCACGCCACCGTGTATGTGCTGGTCAACCTGCTGCTGGTATCGCTGTCGCTGTCCAGCGGCCGGCACTGGGCAGTATTCCCGGCCGCTGGCTGGGGCATCGGCCTGCTGGTGCACGGCATGGTGGTGTTTTTCCTGACCGGTGGTTCGAGCTGGCACGAACGCTTGGTCCAATCCGAGCGCGAGCGCATCGCCCAGAACAACAACCGTCCCTGAACGCGGGCCAAGGAGACAATAACCATGCACCAATCCATCCACCTGGCATGGGCCGGCCTGCTCGCCCTGACCGCCAGCCTGGCCCAGGCAGGGGTCGGCCTCAAGGAGATCGCCGGACTGCAGGGCGATGGCCCGGTCACCGTGTACTACCCCAGCAGTGCCGCCGACCAGTCCCTGCAGCGCGGCCCGTTCAACCTGCAGCTCGCCTGGCAGGGCGCACCGGTGGCGGGCAACGGCCGGCTGGTCGTGGTCTCGCACGGTTCGGGGGGCAACCCCTGGGTGTATTCGGACCTCGCACGCGCACTGGTGTCCGCCGGCTTCGTGGTGGCCATGCCCGAGCATGCGGGTGACAATGCCAAGGACCCTTCCAAGCCCGGGCCCGACAGCTGGAAGAAGCGCCCCGCCGAAGTCTCCCGCGCCATCGACGCCCTGGCCAGGGACACTGCGCTGGCGCCCCTGCTCTCGCTCGACCGGGTCGGCATGTACGGCATGTCCGCCGGCGGCCACACGGCGCTGAGCCTGGCGGGCGGTCGCTGGTCCCCGGCCCTGTTCAAGCAGCACTGCGAGGCCCACATCGCCGACGACTTTGCCACCTGCGTGGGCCTGTTCACTGAGCTCAAGGGCAATTTCCTCGATGGCGTGAAGAAAAGCGTGGCCCTGGGCGTGATCCGCCAGCGCTATGAGGACACCACCTGGTACACGCACGAGGAGCCGCGCATCGCGGCCTTGGTGTCGGGCGTGCCGGCCGCGGCGGACTTCGACATGGAGTCGCTGGCCCGGCCCCGGGTGCCGCTGGCGCTGATCACTGCCGGCAAGGATCTGTGGCTGGTGCCGCGCTTTCACAGCGACCGGGTGATCGCCTCCTGCGCCGAGCGCTGCACCGTGCTCGCCGCCCTGCCCGATGCCGGCCACGGCGCCCTGCTCTCGCCCCAGCCGCCGCTCTCGCGCATGCCCGACCTGGCCGTGCGCCTGCTGGGCGACCCGCCCGGCTTCGACCGCGGCCAGATGCGCGCGGTGGACACGAAGATCGTGCGCTACTTCGAACAGCAGCTGCAGGTGCCTGCGCCCGTGCAGGCCAAGGCCCCGTAGCGCGCCGCGCTGCAGCCTAGAATCACCCCATCCATGACTGAACCCCTGACCCCTGAAGCCATCGAGAAACTCGCCCGCAAACGCGCCGGCGCCAAGCTCGGCTGGTACATGCATGCCGTCCTGTACGTGGTGGTCAACCTGATCGTGTTCTCCCTATCGCGCTACGGCTTCGGCAACCGCCCCTGGTCGGTGTACCCGCTGCTGGGCTGGGGGCTGGGGCTGGCGCTGCACGGCGTTTCGGTGTTCGTTCTGGGCACCGGCAGCGGCCTGCGCGAACGCATGGTGCAGAAGGAGCGCGAGCGCCTGCTGCGCCAGCGCGACGGCCACTGAGGTGGCGTGAACGATCCCGCCATGAAGATCGACTGGCTCGACAAACTGCAGCGCCTGCTGCAGACCCTGGCCTTCTGTCTGGCGGTCTCCGGTATCCAGTACGCCTTCCGACCCGACAAGCCCTACTACATACCGGCCACCTACTCGCTGGCCATCGGTACGCTGACCTGGGCGCTGGTCGATTTTGGCCGCCACCTGTTTTCCTCCAGCGAGGAGTACGGCTGGCCCAAGGGCGTCGCCGGCTTCGCACTGCCCCTGGTGGGCATCGTGCTCGGCTACCTGGGCGGCACCCTGCTGGCAGACTGGTGGTGCGGCGTCTCGTCCTGGGACAGCGCGGGGCGCGCACAGTTGCGCATCTCCATCGGCATCACCGTGGTGGCGGGGACCGTCATCTGCTACTACTTCTATGTGAATGGCAAGAGCGCCTGGATGCAGGCGCGCATGACCGAGGTACACAGCCAGGCCACCGAAGCCCAGCTCAAGCTGCTGGAGACGCAGCTCGAGCCCCACATGCTGTTCAACACCCTGGCCAACCTGCGCATGCTGATCGGCACCGACCCAGTGCGCGCACAGGACATGCTGGACCGCATGATCGCCTACCTGCGTGCCACGCTGAGCGCATCGCGCAGCACCCGGCACCCGCTGGCCGACGAGTTCCAGCGCCTGGCCGACTACCTGGAGCTCATGGCCGTGCGCATGGGCCCGCGCCTGGCCTACACGCTGGACCTGCCCGACGCCCTGCGCGAGGTGCCTGTGCCCCCGCTGCTGCTGCAGCCGCTGGTGGAAAACGCGATCCGCCACGGGCTGGAGCCCCAGGTGGAGGGCGGCCACATCACCGTGCAGGCGCGCACGCAGGCCGGCCCTGCGGGCAAGACACTGCTGGTGCTGGAGGTGAGCGACACCGGCGCGGGGTTGGGCACCCTCTCCCCCGCCGCCGCCACGGCACCGGGCACCAGCTTCGGGCTGACCCAGGTACGCGAGCGCCTGGCCACGCTGCATGGCGCGGCCGGCCACTTCGTGCTGGCGGCGAACACGCCCAAGGGCACGCGTGCCACCATCACCTACCCCCTGAGCACCCCCGTATGAACACCACCGCCGCTCCGCGCGCCCTGATCGCCGAAGACGAACCCCTGCTGGCGGCAGCGCTGCAGCAGGAGCTGGCCCGCGCCTGGCCGGAACTGCAGGTCGCCGCCACCGTGGGCGATGGCCTCTCGGCCGTGCGCCAGGCGCTGGCGCTGCAGCCCGAGGTGCTGTTTTTCGACATCCGCATGCCAGGCCAGAGCGGTCTGGATGCCGCCGTGGAACTGGCCGACGCCTGGCCTGGGGACAGGCCTTTCCCGGCCCTGGTGTTCGTGACGGCCTACGACCAGTACGCCGTGCAGGCCTTCGAGGCGCAAGCCGTGGACTACCTGCTCAAGCCGGTGCAGGCCGTGCGGCTGCAGAAAACCGTGCAGAAGCTGCAGCAGGCCCTGGCCGCCCAGGCCCCCGCGGCCAATGCACTCGAAGCCACCATGGCCCAATTGCGCCACCTGCTGGCGGCCCCCGGGGTGGCGGCCGCGGCGCCGGCCAGCGCCCCCGCAGCCGCCGGGCCGCTCACGCTCATCCAGGCCAGCAGCGGCAGCCAGATCCACATGGTGCCGGTGGCCGAGGTGCTGTACTTCGAGGCCGCCGACAAGTACGTGCGCGTGCTCACCGCCGGGCGCGAGTTCCTGATCCGCACGCCGCTCAAGGAGCTCACGGAGCAACTGGACACCAGCGTGTTCTGGCAGATCCACCGCAGCACCCTGGTGCGCGCCAGCGCCATCACCACCGTGACGCGCGACGAGGCCGGCAAGCTGCACCTGGCGCTCTCGGGCCGCCCCGAGAAGCTGGCCGTGAGCCGGCTCTACGCGCACCTGTTCAAGGCCATGTAGAGTCAGCTGCGGGCCGCGCGTGCGCGGTCTGGTAAAATCGGGGCCGGGTGTACACGCCACAAGGGCGTGACAGGTTCATGCGTTGGTCGGGCCGCCACGCGGCTTCACTGCGACTGGAAACCCATGCAACCCCACGCCATCCACTGGATTGCGGCGGCCATCTTCGGCATTGCCCTGCTCCACACCTTTGCCGCGCGCCTGTTCGAGCGCCTGTCCCACCGCTACCCCCGCCATGCCGGCCTGCTCCACCTGCTGGGCGAGGTGGAGGTGGTCTTCGGATTCTGGGCCATCGTGCTCGTGGTGGCCATGGCGCTGATCTCGGGCGGCACCGAAGCGCTGGCCTATGCCGAGTCGCGCAACTACACCGAGCCCCTGTTCGTCTTCGTGGTCATGGTGATCGCGGCCTCCAGCCCGGTGCTGCGCACCGTGATCGCCGTGATCGACGCCATGGCACGGCGCATGCCCCTGCCCACGCCGCTGGCCACCGCCTGGCTGGGGCTGGCGGCCGTGCCGCTGCTGGGTTCGCTGATCACCGAGCCAGCGGCCATGACCATTGCCGCCCTGATGCTGGCGCCGCAGATCTTTCGCCCGGCGGTGCCCGAGCGCGTGAAGTACTTCGCGCTGGGCGTGCTCTTCGTCAACGTGTCCATCGGCGGCACGCTCACGTCGTACGCCGCACCACCGGTGCTGATGGTGGCCACCACCTGGCAGTGGGACAGCGCCTTCATGCTCGCCACCTTCGGCTGGAAGGCCGCCATCGCCGTGCTGGTCAACGCCACTGTCTGCGCCGCCGTGCTGCGCCGGCACCTGCTGCCGACCCCGGACGCCACCGCGAGCCGCGTGCCAGCGGTCCCCATGGCCGTGGTGGTCGTGCACCTGGCCCTGCTGGCCGGCGTGGTGCTGTTCGCCCACCACCCTGTCGTGTTCCTGGCGCTGTTCCTGATGTTCCTGGGCTACACCCAGGCCTACGACAAGCACCAGAGCCCGCTCATCATCAAGGAAGCCCTGCTCGTGGGCTTCTTCCTCGCCGGGCTGGTGGTGCTGGGCGGCATGCAGCAGTGGTGGCTGCAGCCCATCGTCTCGGGCCTGCAGCCCCTGGCCCTGTTTGCAGGTGCCCTGGGTCTCACGGCCATCACCGACAACGCGGCCCTGACCTACCTGGGATCGCTGATCGAAGGCATGTCCGACGCCGCCAAGTACATGCTGGTGGCCGGCGCCGTGGCGGGCGGCGGCCTCACGGTCATTGCCAATGCGCCCAACCCCGCCGGCGTGGCCCTGCTCAAGGGCGGCTTCGAGGACGGCAGCATCGGCGCGGGTGGGCTGCTGGTGGGGGCGCTGTTGCCCACGGCCATCGCAGCGGCTGCATTCCTTGTGCTGTGATCAATCGGGCTTGAGCTGCATGGAGGGGCGCGCCTGCACGCGTTCCAGCCAGGCCTGCACATGCGGGTGCGAGGCCACCGGCGCGCCGATGTAGACGCTGTAGCCAATGACCGAGCCCACGATCAGGTCCACCAGCGAATAATCCGCGCCCAGCATCCAGGGCTGTGCGGCCAGGCGCGCGTCGAGCAGCGCCAGCAACTGGTCCAGGCCGCTGCGCGCGGCTTCTGCATACGCCTCGCTGCGCAGGGCCTCGTCGCCCTGCGTGGCCAACTGCAGGCGCACCAGCACGGTGCCATAGGTCACATAGGCCCAGGTGGACCAGGACAGGGCCTGCATGCGCTCGGGCGTGCCCTCCTTGGGCCACAGGCCACGCTCCACGCCGTACTGCCCGGCCAGCCAGAAGTGGATGGCCAGGGCCTCGAACATGGGGTTGCCGTCCACCACCACGGTGGGCACCTTGCCATTGGGATTGAGCGCCAGGAACTCGGGGCGGCGCTGATCGCCGGCCTTGAGGTCCAGCGCGACGCGCTCGTGCGGGATGCCGAGTTCGACCAGTGCGCTGGCGATGGGGGTGGCGCTGGACATGGGGTGCCAGTAGAGGACGATGGACATGGGAGGCTCCTTGAAGTTGCTGTTTGAGAAAAAGCCGCTGTGGCAATGCACCGACAACGTGGATGCAATGTAGGATTGATTGCGGACAGATTCCGCCCTCAATAAGAGCTGGAGTTGTTTCATGTTGTCTGCGTCCTCCCGCCTCTTGCGCGTGCTCTCCCTGCTGCAGACCCGCAGCCACTGGGCCGGCGCCGAACTGTCCGAGCGCCTGGAAATCCACCCGCGCACGCTGCGCCGCGACATCGACCGGCTGCGCGAACTGGGCTACCCCATCCACGCCAGCAGTGGCGTGGCCGGCGGCTATGCCTTCCGCGCCGGCCAGGCCTTGCCACCGCTGCTGCTCGACGACGAGGAGGCGCTGGCCGTGGCGATTGCCCTGCGCCTGGCCACGGCCGGCACCGTGGGCGGGGTGGAGGAAAGCTCGTTGCGCGCCATGGTCAAGCTCGAACAGGTCATGCCCGCGCGCCTGCGCAAGCGCATCGACGCACTGCGCTCGGCCATCCTGCCCACCGAACATGCAGGCCCCACCGTGCATGCCGCGGCGCTCTCGGTGCTGGCCACGGCCTGCCGCGACCAGTTGCGCGTGGATTTCGCCTACCTGGACGGCAAGGGCCAGGCCAGCCAGCGCACGGTGGAGCCGCAGGGTCTGGTACACACCGGCCAGCGCTGGTACCTGGTGGCCTGGGACCCGGCACGCGGCGACTGGCGCAGCTTTCGCATCGACCGCATTGCGGGCGATGCAGTGGCCGGCAGCCACTTCGCGCCCCGCGCCGGGCCGGAGGGCGGTGACCTGCGTGCCTACGTCTCGCGCTCGGTGGCGCTGACGCAGTACCCGCAGCAGGCGCGCATCGTGCTGCACCAGCCGCTTTCCACCATGGCGCGGCGCATACCGCCTTCGGCGGGCGTGCTCGAAGCGCTCGACGAGACCCGCTGCGTGCTGGCCTGCGGCTCCCACCAGCAAGGCACGCTGGTGTACTGGCTGCTGGCGCTGGACGTGGAGTTCGAGGTGCTGGAGCCGGAGAGCCTGCGCGCCTACCTGCAGGCCGCCACCGAGCGCGTGGCACGGGGACTGGCGCGCGGGTCTGGCAACATGGCGCCTTCGCCATGAGCACCCCCGCCCCCATGCCGCACCTGCCCTACCCCGACCTGTTCCAGATGCTGGGCCGCGCGCTCAGGCCCACGGATGCGGTGGACCCGCATGCCATCACCAAGGCCGAGCAGGCCCTGGGCCTCGCTGCACCGCGCGCCCTGCAAGAGTTCTACCTGCTGGCCGGCAATGCGCGCGACTTCACCACCGTGTACGACCAGTTCCTGCCGCCGGCCGACTGGAGCGTGCAGGACGGCAAGCTCGTCTTCCTCGAAGAGAACCAGGACGTGGTGCGCTACGGCGTGGACTGCAGCGCCGCGGCGGGCGACGACCCGCCGGTGTGGATCACCACCACGGGTGGTGCCACCGAGTGGTACCGCGTGTGCGAGAGTTGCTCGGAATTCATCGCCACCATGCTGGTCTGGCAGTGCACGTTCGGCGAGGCGCTGCCGCATGCCGCCTCGGGGCTGGCCGGGCCCGACACCGCGCACGCGCTGCAGGGCCGGTGGCACCATGTGGGCACCGTCAACGAAATGCACGCCTACGTCCAGCCAGGGCATGCGGCCTGCCTGGTGGAGTGGAGCGATGGCATGCGGGTCTTCGTGGCTGCGCTGAGCGACGACACGCTATGGGCGCTGGAGGATGCACTGGGCGTGGTGCTGGAGGCCGACGATTGAGAGGCTGAGCACCGCACACTTTTATCCCAGCAGGCAGTCGAGCACCTTGGTCAACAGATCGTTCACATCGCTGGCCGGAACCGCCCCCGGCAACTGCACGCCGCCGTAGAGTTCGAAGACGGGCTTGCCCCACTTGAGCCCCATCGCCATCTCCGACAAGGTGCCCATGTTGCTGCCGATGGCCACCAGGCAGACACCGCTGCGGGCAATGATGGCGTTGCGCATCTCCCCCATGCCGGTGGGTACCGCCACACTCAGCCACTCGTTGGCCTGGGAGTCGTCGTCCTCGGGCAGGATGCCGACGGCAATTCCCCCGGCCTCGCTGGCCCCGCGCGATGCAGCCGCCATGACACCGCCGCGCCCGCCGCAGATCACCACCATACCCGCGCCGGCCAGCGCATGCGCCACGGCATAGGCGGCGGCGCACTCGGCCTCGTTGGCATCGCCGGGCCCGATCACGGCCACCGGCTGGCGGTGGCGCGCGGGCCCCTGCTGTTTCAGGGCCAGGCGCTGCAGCGACTGCATGACAGGCGCAGACAGCACCTCAATGACCGGCACCGACCGCACCACGCTCGCGCCTTCGCGTAAAGACATCGCCCACTCCCATCACGACCACACACACCACCATCAGCACCAGCGACAAGGCCGCCGCCACGGCGAAATCCGACCCGCCATCGCTGACCTGCGCGAGCAGCATCAGCGGCAGGATGTTGAGCTGCGTGCCCACCAGCGCCAGCGCCGTGCCGTAGGTGCCCATGGCAATCGCGGCCACCATGCAGGCGTTGGACAGCACCGAGGGCAGCACCTCGGGCACCACCGTGTCCCAGAAAGCCCGCGCGCGCGATGCACCCAGCGTGCGCGCGGCTTGCACCGGGCGCAGGTCCAGGTTGGCGAACACGGGGTACAGCGACAGGGCCACGCGCGGGATCAGGTAGTAGGCATAGGCCACGCCCAGGCCCGAGATGCTGTAGATCCAGCTGCCGATCACCGCCGGGTCGCCGCCCAGCCCCGCCAGCAGTTGCGTGACGAAGCCCGCGCGCCCGAAGGCCAGGATGAAGCCATAGGCGATCACCAGCCCCGAAAAGGCCAGCGGCAGGCCCAGCAGGGTCATCATCCACTGGCGCCGCGATGGGCTCTGGCGTGCCAGCTCGATGGCAATGCAGGCGCCCACCAGCGCCGACACCGCGCCCGCCGCCAGCCCCAGCGCCAGCGTGTTGCGCAGCGCACCGAGGAACAGCGGGTTGCCGAACAGCCGGGCAAAGGCGCTGCCGCCATCGCCAAACGCCTCGGGCAGCAAGGCCGCCAGCGGCACCGCGAAAAAGAGCGCCATGAAGGCCCATGCGGGCCAGGCGCCGAAACGTCGCATGCGGGAGGGCCTGCTTACTTGTTGCCCAGGGCCGCCTGGGCCCACAGGCGGTCCACCTCGGCCTTGCGCTCGGAAGCCTTGACCACGTCGAGCGGGCGGATCTGCGGCGCGGCCGGCATCTTCGCGGCCACGTCGGCAGACAGCGGCGTGCCCGGCACGGCAGGGCGCACGAAGCCCTGCGCGAACAGCGTCTGCCCGGCCTCGCTCATGATGAAGTTGAGCCAGAGCTTGCCGGCATTGGGGTTGGGCCCGTTCTTCACGAGGCTGATGGCATAGGGCGCGGCCACGCTGGCCTCCTTGGGGATCACCACCTCGACGGCATCGCCCATGCCGTCCACATGCTTGGCCTTGAGGCCGTCGTTCTCGTAGCTGATCCACACGGGGATCTCGCCCTTCAAGAACTTGGCGTAGGGCGTGGTGCCTTCCACGCGCAGCACGTTGCCGGCGGCATGCAGCTTGCCCAGGTAGTCGGTGCCGGGCTGCACGTTGTCCACGCCGCCGCCGTTGGCGTAGGCTGCGGCAAAGGTCAGCACCTGGCCGATGCCGGTGGAGCGCGGGTCCAGGTAGACCACGGTGTTCTTGAACTCGGGCTTGAGCAGGTCGGCCCAGCCGGTGGGCACGTTCTTCACCAGCTTCTTGTTGACCAGGAAGGCGATGTTGAGCGTGTGAATGGTGAACCAGCGGCCCTCGGCCTCGCGGAACACGGGGGGCAGCTTGTCGAAGTTGACGGGCTTGAAGGGCGCGACCACGTCCTTCTTTGCGGCATCCACGGCCGACGCGGCGAAGTAATAGGCGGTGTCAGCCTGCGGGCGGCGCTTAGTCTTTTCCAGCGCCACCACCGTGGCGGCCGAACCGATGTCGTTGTAGGTCAGCTCGATCTCGGGGTAGCGCTTCTTGAAGTCGCGGAACAGCGACTTCCAGTTGGCCCATTCGGGGCCCGTGTCGAACGAGACGCACAGTCCTTCCTTTTGCGCCTCGGCGTACAAGGCCTTCTCGCCCGCATAGAGCTCGGGGCCATCGAAGGCGAAGGCGCTGCGGGCGGCAAGCGTCGCCAGGGGCAGAGCGCCGGCGGCCTGGATCAGTTGTCTGCGGTGCATGGTGAAGACTCCTCGGGTTCGGGTTGGGAGAGGTAAGGAAGACATCAGTGGTCGAGCAGGCGGATGTGCTCGGGGGCGATGGAGATCGCCTCCACAGCCGGCACAGCCGACTCGGCAAGAAAAGGCTTGTCTGCACCCGTCACGGCGAAGTCGTAGCGCGTGAGTGCGCCCAGGTAGCGCTGGGCGCCGCACTGCCCTTGCAGCCGGTTCACGCTGCCGGGGGCCGGATCGGGTCGCATGTGCTCAGGCCGCACCATCACGTACAGTGCGGCGCCCACAGCGCGTCCACCCGTGTGGGCGTGGAGTTCGGCAAAGCCCAAATCCACCCGGCCCGGCGCGCTGACCTTGCCGGGCAGGATGGTGGACAGGCCCACGAATTCAGCGACCGCACGGCTCGCAGGCTGCTCGTACAGCGCGCGCGGCGTGGCGATCTGCAAGAGGCGCCCGTCCTTGAGCATGGCCACGCGGTCGGCCATGACCAGCGCCTCCTCCTGGTCGTGCGTGACCAGCAGCGTGGTGGCGCCAAAGCGCTGCTGGATGGCGCGAATCTCGTCACGCAGGTGGCCACGCACGCTGGCATCGAGCGCCGACAGAGGCTCGTCGAGCAGCAGGGCCAGCGGGTCGATGGCCAGAGCGCGTGCCAATGCCACGCGCTGCTGCTGCCCGCCCGAGAGCTGGGCAACGCCGCGCTGCGCGTAGCTGCCCAGGCCCACGATGTCGAGCAGTTCCTGCGCGCGCCGGTGGCGCTCGGCCACGCCCACCTTGCGCAGCTTGAGGCCGTAGGCCACGTTGTCGAGCACCGACAGGTGCGGGAACAGCGCATAGCTCTGGAACACCATGCCCATGCGGCGCTGGTGTACGGGCGTGGCGGACATGTCCTGCCCGCCGAAGACGATGCGGCCCGTGTGGCCGGTGGTGAGCCCCGACACCAGCTGGAGCAACGTGGACTTGCCCGAGCCACTGGGCCCGATCACCGCCACCAGCTCGCCGGCGCGCACATCCAGGGAGACCTCGTGCAGGCCGTGCGTGCTGCCGGGGTAGTGGTAGCTGACGTTGTCGAGGACGAGGCTCATGGGCGGGCTTTGACGAGGGAGGAGGACAGCAGGGCCGATGCACCCGCCAGCACCAGCAGGATCACCGTGGCGGCACAGGCAAAGCCCGTGGCGCCATAGAAGGCCTGTAGCAGCACGACGGGGTAGGTGCGGTTCTGGAAGCTGGTGAGCAGGTTGGACACGCCGAACTCGCCGACCGAGATGGCGGCCACCATCACCAGGCCGCTGAGCAGGCTCTGGCGCAGGCTGGGCAGCACGATGCCGGTGAACTGCTGCCAGCCCGAGGCGCCCAGCGTGGCAGCGGCCTGCTCCAGCCGGTAGAGGTTCAGGTGGCGCAGGTCGGCCAGCAGCGTATTGGTCAGGTAGGGCAAGGTGAGGATGGCGTGCGCCGCGATCAGCAGCGGCATGGAGCCGAGCCAGGGCGCTAGATCGGTGTTGAACACCACCATGTAGCCAAAGGCCAGGGTGATGGCCGGCACGGCCACGGGCATGGCGCTCACGACGCGCGCCGCCATGCCGCCGCCACGCCGTGCGCCGTGGTACAGCGCATAGGCCAGCGGCAGGGCCAGCACGGTGTTGATGGCGCAGGCCGCCATGGCCACCACCAGGCTGCTCACGAAGGCCTTGCGGAACGAGGTGTCCTGCCAGAGGTCGAGGTACCACTGGCCCGTGGTGCCCGTGGGCAATAGCGTGTTGGTCCAACTGCCGCCCACGCTGCCGACCACCAGCAGCGCGATGGGCAGCAGCAGGTACAGGCCATAGAGGAGGGAAATACCGCGAACCACGTTGTTGTCTCCAATGCCAGAATCACCGGCATACTTTCCGGATGCGCTACTGTCCGCCACACGGCATGCCGCAGCACTGGCCAAATTCTAGGGAGAGACCGCCCCATGATGGGTGAAACCTGGATGAGGACAGCTGAGCAATTGGAAAACGTTTTTCACACAGCATTCATCAAACCCGGATATGAAACGCGACTGCCCGACCATCCAGGAATTGCTGGCCTTCGACGCCGTGGCACGGCACCAGAGCATCACCCTGGCCTCGGGCGCGCTGTGCATCACCGCCAGCGCGGTCAGCAAGCAGGTCGCGGGACTGGAGGCCTTTCTGGGCCGCCAACTGCTGCAGAAGAACGGCCGCGGGGTGGAGCTGACACCGCAAGGGCGGGTGTACTGGCAGAAGATCTCGGGCGGGCTGCGCGCCATCGAGGCGGCCACCTTCGAGGCCCGCTCGGGCGATGCAGGCGCAGGCCTGCTCACGCTGGCCAGCGTGCCCACCTTCCTCACCAAGTGGCTGATCCCGCGGCTGCCGGACTTCAGCCAGAAAAGCCGCCACGTGATGCTCAGCTTCAGCCGCCACCTGGAGCCCAGCGACGGCATACCGGCCGGTGTGGATGCCGCCATCCGCTACGGGCCTGACGGCTGGCCGGGCGTGGTGTCCGAGTACATCGCGGGGCGCGAGTTCGTGCTCATCGTGGCGCGCAGCCTGGTCGAGGGGCGCCACCGCATTGCCCAGCCGGCCGACATTCTGGGCCACACCCTGCTGCACCACGAGGGCGCGCCCACGGCCTGGCGACAATGGGCCGCGCAGCACGGCGTGCCCGAAGTGCAGACCCTCGCGGGCCCACGCTTCGCCCAGTATTCGGCGCTGATCCAGGCCGCACTCAACGGCCTGGGCATCGGTCTGGTGCCGGCCCTGCTGGTGCAAAAGGAGTTTGCCGAGGGCTCGCTGCTCGCCCCCTGCGGCAGCGCCATTCGCGTGGACCAGGGCCACTACCTGTGCTACCGGCCCGACCGGCTGGACCTGCCGGCGTTCGCGGCGTTTCGCGAGTGGTTGCTGGCCGAAGGGCTGCAATCGCGCGGTGGGGCTGCGCAATGAGGCGGCCCCACCCGCCCGGCCCGTCTGCCGCAGGACACCCATCGCACAACAGGAGGACATCGCATGCCCGCCACCACTGACCTGCTCCACCAGATCCGGCAATTCTTCGACGACTTCGTGGTGGCCTTCGCCACGTTCGACGGCTTCCTCGTGGCCCAGCGCTATGCCGAGCCCTGCATCTCACTGGATGCCCAAGGGGCGCTGCGGTCCTTCCACAGCGCGCAGGAGATTGCCGGCTACTTCCAGTCCGTACTCACCACGTACCATGGACAAGGCTGCCGGTCGTGCCGGTACCGCGATCTGGAGGTGGTGTCCATGGGAGCACTCGGCGTGCTGGCGACCGTCTCCTGGGAGCTCTTGCGAGCCGATGGCAGCGTGGTCAGTGGCTGGCGCGAGTCCTACAACCTGCTGCACAGCGACCAGGGCTGGCGGGTGTTCGCGTCCACGGACCATGCGGGCTGACCTGCCCGCAGGCGGGCGCCTCACCTCCCCAGCGGCTCCCAGTTCCCCGCCACGTTCTTGAGCAGCGTGTTCACAGCTGCCAAGCGGCGGTTCTTCACGTCGATCAGGCTGCGCTGCGACGAAAGCACCGAGGCCTGGGCCGTGATCACGTTGAGGAAGCCCACCGTGCCCGCGCGGTACTGGTTGTTCACCACGTCGAGAGCGCGCTGGGCGGCCGCCAGGGCCTCGGTCTGCAGTTGCTGCTCCTGCGCCAGCGCGGTGGCGGCCGTGAGGTTGTCCTCCACCTCCTGCAGCGCGGTCAGCACCGTCTGGCGGTAGCTTGCGGCGGCCAGGTCGTTGCTGGCGCGGGCCGATTCCACGGCGGCAGTGCGTGCCCCGCCGTCGAACAGCGACACCGCCAGCGCCGGGCCCAGCGACCAGAACAGGTTGGGCGCGCTCAGCAGGTTGGACAGCTCCGAGCCGCGGTAGCCGGCCGAGCCCGAGAGCGTGAGCGCCGGGAAGAAGGCCGCGCGCGCCACGCCGATCTGGGCATTGGCGGCGGCCACGCGGCGCTCGGCGGCGGCGATGTCGGGGCGGCGCTCGAGCAGCTGCGACGGCAGTTGCGCAGGCACGGGCGGCGGGACCGGCAGCTCGGCCGTGGCCGGCAGGCTGAAAGCGGCGGGCGCCTGGCCCACCAGGGCGGCCAGCGCATGCTCGAGCTGGCTGCGGCTGGTCTCGGATTCGAGCAGCTGCACCTGGGTGTTCTTGTACTGCGCCTCGGCCTGGGCCACGTCGGCCAGCGATGCCACGCCGGCCGCCTGGCGGTTGCGCGTGAGCTCCCAGCTCCGGGAGTATGCGTCCAACGTTTCGCGCAGCAGCCGGGCCTGGGCCTCGGCGGCGCGCAGCGCAAAGTAGGTCTGCGCCACCGTGGCCTGCACCGACAGGCGCATGGCGGCCAGGTCGTCGGCGCTGGCCTGGGCGCTGGCGCGGGCCGCGTCCACCGTGCCCGCAATGCGGCCCCACAGGTCAAGCTCCCAGCTGGCGTTCAGGCCCAGTGAATGGCTGGTGCCCACGCGCGCATTGCTGCTGCCGTCGGCCTGCAGCGTGCTGCCGCTGCGCGAGCGCGAACTGCTGGCACTGGCGCCCAGGGAGGGCAGCAGGCTGGCGCTGCTGCTGGCCACCGCGGCCTGCGCGGCGCGCAGGCGGGCCACGCTCTGCGCAATGTTCTGGTTGCCGGCGGCCGCCTGCTGTTGCAGCGTGTCGAGCGTGGCATCGCCATACAGCGACCACCATGCTGTGGGCACGGCCTGGTCGCCACCGGGCTGGGCGGGCTGCCACAGGCCCTGGGCGGCAGCGCTGCTTTCCTTGTAGGCCGGCGGGATGTCCATGGCCGGGCGCTCGTAGGCCTGCTGGCTGGCGCAAGCACCGAGCAGGGCCAGAACGGCCAGCGAGAGCGCCAGGCGTGCAGGAAAGGAAGGGGAAATAGGGGAAGGCATCAATCGTTTCCTTGAAGCGCCACGGCGCTGGGCGCTGGGCGCTGCCTGCGCCAGCGCCGCGCGGTGCGCAGCACGCGGGCGCGCAGGCGGTCCAGCGCCACGTAGACCACGGGCGTCGTATACAGCGTGAGCACCTGGCTGAACAGCAACCCGCCCACGATGGCGATGCCCAGCGGCTGGCGCAGCTCGGCACCATCGGCCCGGCCCAGGGCCAGCGGCAGCGCACCGAAGATGGCGGCCATGGTGGTCATGAGGATGGGCCGCAGGCGCAGGTTGCAGGCGCGGTAGATGGCCTGGGCGGCGCTCACGTGGCCGCCGCGCTGGCGCACCAGCGCGAAGTCGATCATCATGATCGCGTTCTTCTTGACGATGCCGATCAAGAGGATGACCCCGATCAGCGCGATCAGCGAGAACTCGGTCTTGAACAGCATCAGCGCCAGCAGCGCCCCCACGCCGGCCGAAGGCAGGGTGGACAGGATGGTCAGCGGATGCACCAGGTTCTCGTACAGGATGCCCAGCACCAGGTAGATGGTGATGATGGCCGCCAGGATCAACAGCGGCTGCCCGGCCAGCGCGTCCTGGAAGGCCCCCGCCGTGCCGCCAAAGGTGCCGCGGATGCCCACCGGCACACCAAGTTCGGACACCGCGTTGTGTACCGCGTCGGTAGCCTGCGACAGCGAGACGCCCGGCGCCAGGCTGAAGCTCACCGTGCTGGCCGGCGTGCCCCGGTCGTGGCTGACCGACAGCGGCGTATTGGTCTGCGTGATGCGCGCGAACGCCGTGAGAGGGATCTGCTGGCCCAGGTTGTTCACGAAGAAGAAGCTGCGCAGCGTCTCGGGGTCCTGCAGGTACTGGGGTGCGGCCTCCATCACCACGCGGTACTGGTTCAGCGGGTTGTAGATCACGCCCACCTGGCGCTGGCCGAAGGCGTCGTTGAGCGTGGCGTCGATGGTGGCCACCGACAGGCCCATGCGCGAGGCGGCATCGCGGTCGATCACCAGCGTGGTCTGCAGCCCATAGTCCTGCACGTCGCTGTTCACGTCCTCCAGCTCGGGCAGTTGCGACAGGGCCTGGCGGATGCGCGGCTCCCAGGTGCGCAGCTCGGCGATGTCGTCGGCCTGCAAGGTGTAGTCGAACGAGGCACTGCTCTGCCGCCCGCCGATGCGGATGTCGCGCTGGGGGGTCATGAACAGGCGCGCGCCGGGCTCGTCCTTGAGCTGCTCGCGCAGCCGCGCGATCACGGCCTCGGAGCTCTCCTGCCCCGGCCCGCGCTTGAGCGACATGAACATCATCGCCGCATTGCGCTGCCAGCCCCCCGTGAAACCGGTGACATGCTCCACGGCCGGGTCGGCCTGCACGATGGCCAAAAAGCGCTGCAGCCGCTGCTCCATGGCCTGGAACGAGGTGGCCTGGTCGGCCCGGATGAAGCCCGAGATGCGGCCGGTGTCCTGCTCGGGCATGAAGCCCTTGTCGATGGCGGTGTAGAGGTAGACATTGCCGGCCACCACGCCCAGCAGCACCAGCAGCACCACGGGCTGGTGGCGCAGGCACCAGGCCAGGCTGCGGCGGTAGGCGCGCAGGCCACGATCCTGCAGCCGGTCGACCCAGCGCGAAAAGCGCGCCCACCACGACTGGCTGGGCGCCCTGGGCGTGCGGTGCTGCTTGAGCAGCACCGCGCACATCATGGGCGTGGTGGTCAGCGAGACCAGCAGCGACACCAGGATGGCCGCCGACATGACGATGGCGAACTCGCGAAAGAACCGGCCCACGATGCCGCCCATGAACAAAATGGGCACGAACACCGCGATCAGCGAGATGCTCATGGACACCACCGTGAAGCCGATCTCGCGCGCCCCGTCGAGCGAGGCCTGCAGCGCCGTCTTGCCGCGCTCCATGTGGCGCATGATGTTCTCGAGCACCACGATGGCATCGTCCACCACGAAGCCGGTGGCCACGGTGAGCGCCATCAGCGACAGGTTGTCGAGCGTGTAGCCCGCCAGGTACATGATGCCGAAGGTGCCCGCCAGCGACACCGGCACCGCCACGCTGGGGATCAGCGTGGCGCGCGCATTGCGCAGGAACAAAAACACCACCATGATCACCAGCGCCACGGCGATCAGCAGGGCGCGCTCCACCTCCTTGACCGAGGCGCGCAGCGTGGGCGTGCGGTCGGAGACGATCTCGATGTCGATGGCCGCGGGGATGGAGGCCTTGAGCGCCGGCAGCAGCGCGCGCACGCGCTCTACCGCTTCGAGGATGTTGGCGCCCGGCTGCTTGTACACCTGCAGCAAGATGGCCGGCTTGCCGTTGGCCACGCCGAAGTTGCGCACGTCCTGCACCGAGTCGGTGACCTGGGCCACGTCGGCCAGGCGGATGGCGTTGCCGTCCTTCCAGCGCAGCACAAGCGGCGCATAGTCGGCCGCCACGCGCGCCTGGTCGTTGGCGGTCACCTGCCAGTAGTGGTCCTCGCGCTCGACCGAGCCGAGCGGGCGATTGGCATTGGTGCTGGTAATGGCCGCACGCACCTGCTCCAGCGAGACGCCGTTGGACGCCAGGCGCAGCGGGTCGAGCTGCACGCGCACGGCGGGCAGCGCGCCGCCGCTGATGGACGCCTGGCCCACACCCTCGACCTGCGAGAGCTTTTGCGCCATGACGGTAGAGGCCGCGTCGTACATCTGCCCGCGCGTGAGCGAGTCGGACGTGAGCGCCAGGATCATGATGGGCGAATCGGCCGGGTTCACCTTGCGGTAGGTGGGGTTGCTGGGCATGCCCGTGGGCAGCAGCGTGCGCGACGCGTTGATGGCCGCCTGCACGTCGCGCGCGGCGCTGTCCACCGTGCGGCTCAGGTCGAACTGCAGCGTGATGGAGGTGCTGCCCAGCGTGGAGCGCGAGGTGATTTCATTGACGCCTGCGATGGCCCCCAGGGCCCGCTCCAGCGGTGTGGCCACGGTGGCGGCAATGGTGTCGGGGCTGGCCCCGGGCAGGCTGGCCGAGACGGAAATGGTCGGGTAGTCTACCTGCGGCAGCGGCGCCACGGGCAGCAGAAAGTACGACACCGCCCCCGCCAGCGCCAAGCCGATGGTGAGCAGCATGGTGGCGATGGGCCGGTGGATGAAGGGGGTGGACAGGCTCACACCGCTCCCTCGGCATGTGCCGCCTTGGCGGCGCGCCGTGCGCGCCAGCGCTCGGCGGCGTTCTCGAACGTGAGGTAGATCACCGGCGTGGTGAACAGCGTGAGCAATTGGCTCACGATGAGGCCACCCACCATGGTCACGCCCAGCGGATGGCGCAGCTCGCTGCCCACGCCCGTGCCCAGCATCAGCGGCAGGGCGCCCAGCAGCGCGGCCAGCGTGGTCATCAGGATCGGGCGAAAGCGCAGCAGGCAGGCCTGGTAGATGGCCTCGCGCGCGGGCAGGCCCTGGTCACGCTGGGCCTCCAGCGCGAAGTCGATCATCATGATCGCGTTCTTCTTGACGATGCCGATGAGCAGCACGATGCCGATGATGGCGATGATGTCCACATCGAGCCCCGTCACCAGCAGCGCCAGCAGCGCGCCCACGCCGGCCGACGGCAGGGTGGAGAGGATGGTGATCGGGTGGATGGTGCTCTCGTACAGCACGCCGAGCACGATGTACATGGTGACCACCGCCGCCAGGATGAGCAGCAGCGTGTTCGACAGCGAGGCCTGGAAGGCCAGCGCCGCGCCCTGGAAGCTGGTCTCCACCGACAGCGGCAGCAGCCCTGCCTCCTTGGCGGCCGCCTGCTCGGCCTGGATGGCCTTGACCGCGTCGCCCAGCGCCACGCCGGGCGCGGTGTTGAAAGAAATGGTGGCCGCGGGCAACTGGCCCACGTGGTTCACGCCCAGGGCCATGGGCCGCTCCTCGATGCGCGCCACGGTGGACAGCGCCACGGGCTTGCCCGCCGTGGAGGTGACGTAGATGTTGGCCAGCGCCTCGGGGCCCACCTTGAACTGCGGCGCCACCTCCAGCACCACACGGTACTGGTTGGACTGCGTGAAGATGGTGGAGATCAGGCGTTGGCCGAAGGCGTTGTACAGCGCCGTGTCGATGCCCGACACCGTGACCCCCAGGCGACTGGCCTGGGCCCGGTCGATCTGCACGAAGGCCTGCAGGCCCTGGCTCTGCAGGTCGCTGGCCACGTCGGCCAGCTGCGGCAAGCCGCGCATGCGGCGCACCAGGTCGGCGGTGCTGACCTGCAACTGCGTGGAATCGGGCGAGGAGACCAGGAGTTGGTACTGCGTGCGCGCCACGCGGTCCTCGATGGTCAGATCCTGCACCGGCTGGGCATACAGGCGGATGCCGGGCAGGTCGGCCGTGTCGTCGGCCAGGCGGCGCACCACGGTGGACGCCTTGTCGCGCTCGCCATGGGGCTTCAGGTCGATCAGCAGGCGACCGGTATTGAGCGTGGTGTTGGCGCCGTCCACGCCGATGAAGGACGAGACGCTTTTCACCGCCGGGTCGCGCAGGATGCGCTCGGCCAGTTGCTGTTGGCGCTCGGCCATGGCGGCGAACGAGATCGACTGGTCCGCCTCGGTCGTGGCCTGCAAGGTGCCCGTGTCCTGCACCGGGAAGAAGCCCTTGGGCACCACCATGTACAGCAGCACCGTGAGCGCCAGCGTGGCGATGAACACGATCCAGGTGAGCCCCTGGTGGCCCAGCACCCAGTTCAGGGCACGCCCGTAATGGGCGATGGTGCGGTCGAAGAAGCGGCCCGTGGCCTGGTACAGGCGGCCATGGCTTTCCTCGGGCGTGTGGCGCAACAGGCGCGCGCACAGCATGGGCGTGAGCGTGAGCGAGACCACGGCCGAGATCAGAATGGCCACGGCCATGGTGATCGCGAACTCGTGGAACAGCCGGCCCACCACGTCGCCCATGAAGAGCAGCGGGATCAGCACCGCAATCAGCGAGATGGTCAGCGAGATGATGGTGAAGCCGATCTGCTTGGCACCCTTGAGCGCGGCCTGCAGCGGATGTTCGCCCTCCTCCACGTAACGCGCGATGTTCTCGATCATCACGATGGCATCGTCCACCACGAAGCCGGTGGAGATGGTCAGCGCCATCAAGGTGAGGTTGTTGATCGAGAACCCCGCCATGTACATGACGCCGAAGGTGCCCACCAGCGACAGCGGCACCGCCACGCTGGGGATGAGCGTGGCCGAGGCGCTGCGCAAAAACACGAAGATCACCGCCACCACCAGGCCGATGGCCAGCGCCAGCTCGACCTGCATGTCCTTGACCGACGAGCGGATGGTCACCGTGCGGTCGGTGAGGATCTGCACGTCCAGCGAAGCCGGCAGCGTGCTCTGCAGCTGGGGCAGCAGGGCCTTGATGCGGTCCACCGTCTCGATCACGTTGGCGCCGGGCTGGCGCCGGATGTTGAGGATCACGCCGGCGCGCGCACCGGTGTCGGGCGTGCCGGCCCAGGCGGCCAGGCGGGTGTTCTCGGCATCGTCCACCGTGGTGGCCACGTCGCGCAAGCGCACGGGCACCCCATTGCGCAGCGCGATCACCAGGTTCTGGTACTCGGCAGCGGACTGCAGCTGGTCGTTGGCGTCGATGGTCGATGCCCGCGCCGGGCCGTCGAAACCGCCCTTGGCCTGCTTGACGTTGGACGAGGCGATCATGCTGCGCACGTCTTCGAGCGTCATGCCCACCGCCGCCAGCGCCACCGGATTGACCTGGATGCGCACGGCCGGGCGGCGCCCGCCCGCGATGGCCACCAGTCCCACACCCTTGACCTGCGAGAGCTTGGGCGCCAGGCGGTTCTCCACCAGGTCGTTGACGCGGATCACCGGCAGTGAGGGCGAGGTGATGGCCAGCGTGAGGATGGGGGCGTCCGCCGGGTTCACCTTGCTGTAGATGGGCGGCATGGGCAGGTCGTTGGGCAGCAGGTTGCTGCCGGCGTTGATGGCCGCCTGCACCTGCTGCTCGGCCACGTCCATCGCCATGTCGAGCGCAAAGCGCAGGGTGATGACCGAGGCCCCGCCCGAGCTGGTGGAGGACATCTGCGCGAGGCCCGGCATCTGGCCGAACTGGCGCTCCAGCGGCGCGGTGACGTTGGAGGTCATCACATCGGGGCTGGCCCCCGGGTACAGCGTGGTGACCTGGATGGTGGGGTAGTCCACCTCGGGCAGGGCCGAGATGGGCAGCAGCCGGTAGGCCAGCAGGCCCGCAATCAGCAGCGCCACCATCAGC
Source organism: Acidovorax sp. AC410 (assembly GCF_979253235.1). Lineage (NCBI taxonomy): Bacteria > Pseudomonadati > Pseudomonadota > Betaproteobacteria > Burkholderiales > Comamonadaceae > Acidovorax > Acidovorax sp. AC410. Next base: position 3,614,095 of record NZ_CEEDCG010000001.1, on the reverse strand, counting down.
AGCGAGGTGGCGATGGGGCGCAGGATGAAGATGCGCGAAAGGTTCATGGGACGGTGCCCGCGTCAGGGTGGTCGGGGCCGCGTCAGCGCGAAGCCGCTGCGCCAGGGGTGGCCATGCCGGTCGCCTGCATCCTGCTGCGGATGAAGGCACGCCGCTCGTCGGGCGCCATGGCCTGCAGCTTCTGGCGCTCCTCGGGGCTCATCTTTTCAAGCAGGGCCCGCACCTCGGGCGACATGCCAGGGCGGCGCTCGCCGTCGGGGGCTCCCCCTTCGGGGCGCATGGCACCGCCGGATTCAATGCCGGCAGCGGGTGCTGCACGCGCCGCACCTTCGGAAGCAGCACCGGCGGATCGACCGCCTGCAGGCCTTGAGGCGGCGGATGCTGCAGGCACCGGTGCCGCAGTGGTGGACTCACCTCCCACCGTCCCGCTGGCTGGCCCTGCAGGCCCTGCCGCACCGGGCTGGTTGCGCTTGCTGCGGAAGAACGCGCGGCGTTCCTCCTGCGTCATCTTGGCGAGCTTGTCGCGTTCTTCCTGGGTCAGGTTGCGCATCATCGCGGCGCGGCGGGCGCCGCCATCCTGCGCGGCCTCGTCGGCGCGGGCGGCGGCACCCGAATCGATCACCGCCACCTTGGCGCCTTCGCGCAGGCGGTCGATGCCGTCAACCACCACCTGGTCGCCGTCCTTGAGTTCACCTTCGACCGCCACGCGGTCGCCGTCGGCCACGCCCACGCGGATACGCCGCTGCGTCACCGTGCCATCGGGCTGCACCAGATAGACGTAGTTGTTCTGGATGGCCGTGCCGGGCACGGTCAGCGCGTCCTGCAGCAGGTTGACCTGCAGGCGCACGTTGACGAACTGGTTCGGGAACAGCGTGCCATCCTCGTTGCCGAAGGTGGCCTTGACCTTGATGGTGCCAGTGGTGGCGTCGATGGCATTGTCCAGCGCGCCCACCTTGCCGCGGCCCAGGCGGCGCTTTTGCTCGCGGTCCCACAGCTCCACGGGCAGCTCGGCACCTTCGGAAAGGCGCTGGTTGATCTGCGCCAGGTGCGCCTCGGGCACGGAGAACACCGCGTCGATGGGGCGCACCAGGTTGATGGTGACGATGCCGTTGGCGTCCGAGGGGCCGACCACGTTGCCCCGGTCGGCCTGGCGCAGGCCCAGGCGCCCGGCGATGGGCGCGGTGATGCGGGTGTAGCTCAGCTGCAGCTTGGCAGCGTCCACCTGCGCCTGGTCGGCGGCCACCGTGCCTTCGAGCTGGCGCACCTGCGCAGCCTGGGTGTCCACCTGCTGGCTGGCGATCGAGTCCTTGGCCAGCAGGTCCTGGTAGCGCTTGAGGTCGAGCTGCGCGTTCTTGAGCAGGGCCTGGTCGCGCTGCAGATTGCCCTGCACCTGGCTCAGCGAAGCCTGGTAGCTGCGGGGATCGATTTCGGCCAGCAACTGGCCGGCCTTGACCTCTTCGCCCTCCTTGAAACGCAGGCTGGTCAGCTCGCCGCTGACCTTGGCCCGCACCACGGCCGTGGCGCGTGCGCTCATGGTGCCAATGGCGTTGACCTGCACGCGCACGTCCTGGCGCCGCACCACGCCCACCGAGACGGGCTGTGTCTGGCCACCGGCGCTGAAGCGCGCCGGCCCACGCCCACCCGGACCTCCCGGACCGCCCCGCCCCGCAGGAGCGTCGGCCTGTGCAGGCGCTGCCTGGCGTTGTTTCCACCACAGCCCGCCTCCCACGGCAGCGGCAATGAGCACCAGCAGCACGACCCACCAGAGGGCCCGCCCCTGTTGGCGCAAGAGGGACTGCGGAGACACAGACAGGAAACGGAGGGACGGCATGGTGGACGCAACGGGTGGAATCGTGGCTATGGTAGCCACCCACCAAGGCACTCCGGCGCGCAGGCGCAAGGATTTACCCTGCCTTTACCCCCGGTTCACAGCGCTTCATGGGCGCGCGACGGTGCAGCCGGGCCCCGCCGCAGCCGTTTCAGCGGTTGGTGGCCAGCAGCAGGCCGCCTGCGCCCATGAAAAAGCCACCCGTGGCCTTGTTCAGGCGCACCACCCCGCGCGAGGTGCGGATGAAGCGGCGGATCTGCCGGCCACCTGCGGCATAGACCGCCGTGGCGACGAACTCGGCCGCCAGGTACACGCTGCCCAGCACCAGGAACTGGCGCGCTGCCGGCTGGGCCGGGTCGATGAACTGCGGAAAAATGGCCGCGAACAGGATGATGGCCTTGGGATTGGTGATGCCCAGCAGGAACTCCTGCGTGACCAGGGACCACAGGCGCACGGGCGCGGCACCGGCGGCCGACACCTCGGCGCCGTCAGCCACCTCCAGGCCATTGAACTCGCGGCTGCGCCAGGCGCGCCAGCCCAGCCAGAACAGGTAGACGGCCCCCACCCACTTCACGGCGGTGAAGGCGGCTTCCGATGCCAGCAGCATGGCGCCCAGGCCCACGGCCGACACCGTGAGAAAAATCGCGAACGCCGCCGCGCGCCCGATGGTGCCCACCAGGGCCGCACCCACACCTGCGCGGATGCCGTTGTTGAGGCCGCAGAAGTTGTTGGGGCCGGGCGTGAGCGCGATGGCTACGGCGACGGGGGCGAAAAGAAGGGCGTCCATGGGAGGGGTATCCGGAAAAACGGCCGCCGGCGCGGCCCAGCCCGCCAGTTTAGGGCTTTGCGCACTGCGCTGCAGGCCGCTGCGGCATCACCGGTCCGGCAATGCGATGGTCGCCTGCCAGGGCACGCCAACCAGCGCATCGTAGTGCGCGACCACGATGGCCTGGTCCGGCTGCTCCGCCAGAGCGCCCAGCGCCTGCTGCAGGTACTGCACCGAGGGCTTGTCCAGCCCCGCCACGGGCTCGTCGATCAGCGTGAGCGCCGCGCCCGAGGCCAGGGCCCCGGCCGTCCACACCTTGCGCCGGGTGCCGGTGGACAGCATCAAAAAGCGCTTGTGCAAATGCTCCTGCAGCTCGAAGCCCTCGATGTGCCGGGCCAGCGCCACGGCGTCGAACTGCGGGTAACGGGCGGGCAGCGCAGCCAGCCAGTCCTGCGCCACCTGTTCGCTCAGCGCGTCCGAGCGTGGGTCGCCCTGGAACACCTGGGCGCGGTAGGCGGCAGGTGAGGCGTGCAAAGGCACACCCTTGAGCACCAGTTGGCCGGCGCCAGCGACAAGCTCGCCCGCCAACAGGCGCAGCAGGCTGGTTTTTCCGCTGCTGTCGGCGCCGAGCACGAGCGTGGTGCCGGCCGGCAATCGGGCGTCCAGGCCCTGGAACAACGGGCATTCGGGGTAGGCAAAGCACAGGCCGTTGATGTGCAGGATGGCATCGGAGCTGGCAGCAGGCATGGAACGGAAGACCTTGGAGAAGCGAAGCCAGCCATTCTAGGAAAGGCAGCCCCCTGCTGCGCGACAATGCACGGCCCACCCTGCCCCAACCTCACGCCATGCCCCTGCGCTACCTGGATTTTGACTACAGCGAAGACTTCGAGGGCACCGGCACGTTCGATGCGATGGCTGCGGTAGCCCCAACGCAGGTGGCAGCCCTGCATGCCGAGGTGGCACAGGTGCTGGTCTGGGCACATGCACAGTTCCCCGGCGGCTGCGGTCCGGCCGACGAGGGCGGTGAATGGGACTACGACCTGGCTTGCGTGCAGGAGGTGGCCACGCCCCTGGACCTGGCATTCGACGACGCCAGCGGCACCATTGCGGTGCAGGCGGGCACGCCCGGCCCGGCGCGCACCATCCTCACCCTGTCGATCAGCGGCAGCAACATGTTCAGCAGCGCCCTGCGCGAGGCCTTCGGGCTCGACTGAGCCAGCGCGGTCTCCAGGGCTCGCTGTGTAAAGACGCAGCTGTCAGCGCCGTTGACAACGGCAACAGGCTCTCAGCCTACATACAGCACCCGGGTAAACGCCTATCCTGCAATGGCAGCGGTGTGCAGGGGTTGCCTTGCACTGGCCACGCAAAGCCCAAGGTCAGGCGCACAGCGCCTGCCAGAGCTGCACCCACAAGAGAGGCTCACTTCATGCTCGCGCAATCGTCTTCTTCCATGGCCCCGCCCTTCAACCCGATGACGGCGCCCTTGCCCCTTGCAGCGGCCAACGAGTCGCCTGCTGCGGTCACACCTGCTGCCAACCACCTCCAGCAGTCGCAAGGCATGCAGACTGCGCCCATGCAGGCCACTGCAGCGCCGTTCATGGCCAACACCCGGGTGCGCATGGAGCTGGAGATCGAACTGCACTACGAGATCGACCAGTACGGTGCCGACTTCGTGTTCAACATCCACGCCGCGCACACGCCCAGCCAGGCCGTCAGCAACGAACGCCTGGTGATCAACCAGAACATCCCGCAGCAGATCCACACCGACCCGGCCACCGGCAACCGCTACCTGCGCCTGCATGGCGAGCCCGGGCCGCTGAGCGTGGCGTACTCGGCCACAGTGGACATCACCCACCACCGCACCGACCCCATGCAACTGGCCGAAGTGCCCGTGCGGCGGCTGCCGCAGGAGGTGATGGGCTACATCTACCCCAGCCGCTACTGCCAGTCCGACCGGCTGCTGCGCCTGGCGCTCAATGAGTTCGGCGCCCTGTGGCAGGGCCACAGCCGGGTGCAGGCGATCCGCGACTGGGTGCAAAAGCATGTGGCGTTCACGTCCAACACGTCCAACTCCAACACCTCGGCGGTGGACACCCTTGTCGAGCAGGTGGGGGTTTGCCGCGACTTTGCCCACCTGATGATTTCGCTGTGCCGCGCGATCAATATCCCCGCACGCTTCACCACCGGCACCGACTACGGCGCCGACCCGGCCCTGGGCCCGCCCGACTTCCATGCCTATGTAGAGGCCTACCTGGGCGACCGCTGGTACCTGTTCGACCCCTCGGGCACGGCCATTCCCATGGGGCTGATCCGCTTTGGCACCGGGCGCGATGCAGCCGACGTGGCCTTTGCCACCATCTTCGGCGGCGTGCGGGCACAACCCCCGGTGATACGCACCAAGGCCGTGGAGGATGCAGGCCGCGGTTTCGTGCTGCCGCACCACTGCCGCGAGGCGCTGTCGACCGACCATGGGGCGGCTTTTGCCACCCGGTTTGCGGGCACCTGAGGGGCCGCAAACCAACCCTGCCACAGGCGCGGAAAAGCCGGTGTTCTGGGCATCCGGCCCGACCTATGGCCTAATACGCGTTTTTCCACCATCTTTTCCAGAGAATTCCCATGGGCAACAAGATCGTCACCGAAGCAGACCGCAAGCGCACTCCCCGCCCTACGCCAGTCGCTGGCTACACCCTGCCAACCGGCGGCCGCGGCCAGCGCGTGAGCCTGGAGCGCGGCGTCGCCACGCGCAGCAAGAAGAACCCTGGCAAGCGCTCCAAGAAGGGCGGCTGATCGCCAGATCGCCACGGGCTGGCTGCGGCCGGCACCTTGCAAAAAAGCCCTCTCGCGAGGGCTTTTTGCTTTCTGGGAACGAGCGCCTGCACGCCCTGTGCGACTTCATGCAGGCATGGCGGCAATGTCCTGGCGCGCCCTCTCCAGCAACCACTGCCGAAACACCGGCAGGCTGGCTGCAGCCGCCCGTCGCCCGGGCAGGCGGCACAGGAAGTAGCCGCGCTGCAGGGTGATCGGCAGATCGAACGGCGTGACCAGGCGGCCGGCATCGAGCTCGGCCCGCACCAGGCAGCGCTGGACCAGCGCAACCCCCATGTCGGCCATGGCCGCCTGGACCAGGATGGACACCTGGTCGAACACCGTCGACAGCTCGGGCTCGGCCCCCGTGGCGCCGGCGGCCCGCAGCCACTGCGCCCAGTTGCCGGGCGAGGTGGAATGGGCCAGCAGCGGCTCGGCGGCCAGGTCTGCCGGGTGCTGCCAGCGCTGCCGGGCGGCACGTGCGGGGTGGCACACCGGGACCACCTCGCGGCCAATGACGTAGTCGCACTCCCACCCGGGCCACTGCGCCGCCCCCAGCCCCGTGAGGATGGCCGCATGCGGCGTGGGGCCCGAGAAGTCTTCGTCCTTGCGGTAGGGGACGAAGCGCAGGCGCACGTCCGGGTGCCGGGCCTGGAAATCCGGCAGGCGCGGCACCAGCCACACGCTGGCCAGCGTGGGCACCACGGACAGCACCAGTTCCGTGGTGCGTGAGGGCCCCACGCGCAAGGCCTCGCTGGCCGCCTCGATCGCTGCCAGGGGCTCGCGCACGGCTGCCAGCAATTGCTCGCCCGACTCGGTCAGCAGCATCTGCTGCGAACTGCGCTTGAGCAGCACCTTGCCGTAGTGGCCCTCCAGCCGCGCCACCGCCCGGCTGATGGCGCCCTGGGTCACGCACAGCTCATCCGCCGCGCGCGAAAAGCTGCCCGTGCGCACCACGGTGACGAAGGCGTGCAGCTCGGACATGGATGGCGAATGCAGGCGCATGGGCAGCAAGGAGGGGTGGTGTATGACCAATGGTAATACAGGAATGCCCGACTGTCGTTTGCGGGTGAGCGCTGTTCGCCAGAGACTGCCAGCACCCTTTGGCCACCGAGAGAACCCCCACACCATGGCAAGCCCCCTCCTCCCTTCTTCCCTCAACCGCCGGGCGACCCTGCTGGCCCTGGCCCTGGCACCGCTGGCTGGCGCGGTGCATGCGCAGGCCAGCTACCCGGACCGGCCGATCAAGCTGATCGTGCCCTTCGCGCCCAGCGGCTCCACCGACCTGGCGGCGCGGCTGATTGCCGAATTTGCCGGGCGCGAGCTCGGCCAGCCCATCGTGGTGGAGAACAAGGCCGGCGCCGGCGGCTCCCTGGGCATGGAGCAGGTGGCCAAGGCCCGCGCCGACGGCTACACCCTGGGCATGGCCACCATGAGCACGCACGGCTCCAACGCAGCGGCCTACGGCAACCGCATGAAGTACGACCCGGTGAAGGATTTCGCCCCGGTGTCCAACGTGGCCACCGTCCCCAGCGTGTTCGCGGTGAACGCCAACTTCCCGGCCCGGACCATGCAGGAGTTCATCGCGCTGGCCAAGGCCAACCCGGGCAAGTACAACTTCGCCTCCCCGGGCACCGGCTCGCTCGGGCACGCCAACGTGGAACATTTCTCCAGCCTGGCCAAGATCCAGCTGCTGCACATTCCCTACAAGGGCGCGGGCATGGCGCTCAACGACGCCGTGGCAGGCCAGGTCGATGGCATCACCGACAACCTGCCGTCGGCACTGCCGCACATCAAGGCCGGGCGCCTGCGGGCGCTGGCGGTGCTCTCGGACACCCGCTCGCCCCTGCTGCCCGATGTGCCGACCTACGGCGACCTGGGCTTCAAGGAAATGGGTGCCGGCGGCTGGTTCGGCGTGGTGGCACCGGCGGGCACGCCCGCGCCCGTGATCAACCGGCTCAACCAGGCGATCCACGCGGCCATGAAACACCCCGACTTCATCAAGAAGATGGACGAGGCCGGCGCCACGCTGATCCCGGGCACGCCCGCGCAGTTCGGCGTGCAGATCCGCCAGGCGCTGGACCGCTACGCACGCGTGGCCAAGGTCGCCAAGCTGACCGCGGAATGATGCCCATGGACGACCTGCACCGCGACGCCCCCGCCTTCACCCTGCACGCGCCGGTGGCGCCGGCCATTCCCCTGGTCTGCGACTCTCCGCACAGCGGCACCGCCTACCCTGCGGATTTTGGCCATGCCGTACCCCGTTCCCTGTTGCGCGCGGCCGAAGACACGCACGTCGAAGCCCTGTGGCAGGCCGCGCCCGAGGTGGGCGCCAGCTTGCTGGCTGCGCACTTCCCGCGCAGCTACATCGATGCCAACCGCACGCTCGACGATCTGGACCCGGCCTTGCTGGACGGGCCCTGGCCCACGCCGCTGGCCCCGGGCGAGAAGACGCGCCTGGGCTATGGCCTCATCTGGCGCAACGTGAATGCCAGCATGCCCATCTACGAGCGCAAGCTCACCGTGGCCGAGGTACAGGCCCGCATAGCGCGCTGCTACCAGCCCTACCATGCGGCGCTGGCGGCCGCCATCGGACAGGCGCATGCGCGCTTCGGCGCCGTCTGGCACCTGAACCTGCATTCCATGCCCAACAACGCCTACGAGCGCCTGCAGATCCAGAGCGTGCATCCGCTGGCCGACTTCGTGCTGGGCGACCGCGATGGCACCACCTGCGAGCCGGCCTTCGTGGACCTGGTGGAAAAGGAGCTCAAGTCCCGGGGCTATACCGTGGCCCGCAACGACCCCTACAAGGGCGTGCAGCTCATCGCCCGCATCGGCCAGCCCGCGCACCAGCGGCACAGCATGCAGGTGGAGATCCGCCGGCCGGTCTACATGGACGAGGCCAGCCGTGAGCGCAACGCCCACTTCAGCACCGTGCAGCGTGACCTCACCTGCGTGCTGCAGGCCATTGCACGCTACCTGCGCGAGCACCCGGCCGTGCAGGATCGGGGCTGAACTGCCAGGCAAAGGGCCCGTTTGACCCCAGCATCGCCCAGGCGACACAAAGGGCGCCCAAAGCATCGGCAACAGCGCCTAAGATGCGCGCATGATCACCGTCCACCACCTTGAAACCTCGCGCTCGCAGCGCGTCCTCTGGCTGCTCGAAGAACTGGGCGTGCCCTACGAGCTCAAGATCTACCAGCGCGACAAGGCCACCAAGCTGGCCCCGCCCGAGCTCAAGAAGATCCACCCGCTGGGCAAGTCGCCCGTGATCACCGACGGCGACGAGGTGATCGCCGAGTCCGGCGCCATCGTCGAGTACCTGGTGGAGACCTATGGTGCGCAGGCCGGTGGCGACCTGGCCCATCTGCAGCCTGTGCGCGGCACGCCCGAGTACCGCCAGTGCCGCTTCTGGATGCACTACGCCGAAGGCTCGCTGATGAACTGGCTGGTGATGAAGCTGGTGTTCATGACCATTCCGCGCCAGCCCATGCCCTTCTTCGTCAAGCCCATCGCCAAGGCGCTGTGCGGCAAGGTGCTCGACAAGATGGTGGACCCGAACGTGAACACCGCCATGGACTTCATGGAAGCCCACCTGGGCAAGAACACCTGGTTTGCCGGCGAGCACCTGACCATGGCCGACTTCCAGATGAGCTTTGCGGTGGAAGCCGCCCTGTCGCGCTCCAGCAAGGCCAGCACCTGCCCGAACATTCTGGCCTACAAGAAGCGCATGGAGGCACGGCCGGCCTACCAGCGCGGCATCCAGAAGGGCGGCCCGGTGGTCATGGGCTGAGCCGGGGTCCAGGGCGCCCGGCGCCCTGCGATGCCGACATGGCGGCAGGGCTTCTCGCGCAAGGGGCCTGCCGCCCGAACAAGCAGCAAGTTTGCGCCAATCGAGGATTCAGAGCTTTTCACATGCTCTACCCTTGATTTTTCACATGAATCGAGCGCATACCAGCCCTTGGCGTCTTGAACTTGCAAGATAACTGCGCCCCACAGTCTCTACAGTCTCCATACCCCCTCAGCCAACCAACGGCTGCTCATTTTGGAGACGATGTATGACCGACCTGTTTGACAACCCCATGGGCCTGTGCGGCTTTGAGTTCGTGGAATTCTCTTCGCCCAAGCCCGGTTTGCTGGAACCCATGTTCGAAAAAATGGGCTTTTCGCTGGTCGCCAAGCACCGCTCCAAGAACGTACTGCTGTACCGCCAGGGCGGCATCAATTTCATCGTCAACAACGAACCGGGCACCGCTGCCTACTTTGCCGGCGAGCATGGCGCCGCGGCCTGCGGGCTGGCGTTCCGGGTGCGCGATGCCCACAAGGCCTACAACCGGGCGCTCGAACTCGGTGCCCAGCCCATCGAGATCCCGACCGGCCCGATGGAGCTGCGCCTGCCCGCGATCAAGGGCATCGGCGGCGCGCCGCTGTACCTGATCGACCGCTTCGAGGACGGCAAGTCCATCTACGACATCGACTTCGAATTTTTGCCCGGTGTGGACCTGCACCCGAAGGGCCACGGCTTCCAGGTGGTGGACCACCTCACGCACAACGTGTACCGCGGCCGCATGTCCTACTGGGCCGACTTCTACACCAAGCTGTTCAACTTCCGCGAAATCCGCTACTTCGACATCTCGGGCGAGTACACGGGCCTGACCTCCAAGGCCATGACGGCACCGGACGGCCTGATCCGCATCCCGTTGAACGAGGAATCGCGCCAGGGCGGCGGCCAGATCGAAGAGTTCCTGATGCAGTTCAACGGCGAAGGCATCCAGCACATCGCCCTGTTGACCGACAACCTGCTCGAATCCATCGACCAGTTGCAGATGGCCGGCATACCCCTGTTGACCGCACCCAACGAGGTCTACTACGAGAACCTGGAAAAGCGCCTGCCCGGCCACGGCCAGTCGGTGGGCGAGCTGCAGGCCCGCGGCATCCTGCTGGACGGCACCACCGAAGGCGGCCAGCCGCGCCTGCTGCTGCAGATCTTCTCTCAGCCCATGCTGGGCCCGGTGTTCTTCGAATTCATCGAGCGCAAGGGCAACTACCGCGAAGGCTTTGGCGAAGGCAACTTCAAGGCGCTGTTCGAATCGCTGGAGCGCGACCAGATCAACCGCGGCGTGCTCACTGCCACCGACAAGGCGCCCGCCAAGGAAGCGGCATGAAGCTCACGCCCGAGGAGCTGGCAGCGCAACTGCCCTCCCTGGCCGGCTGGACGCCTGCCGAGGCGCGCGGCGGCCTGATCACCAAGGAGTTCCAGTTCGCGGACTTCGTGCAGGCCTTCGGCTTCATGGCCCAGGTCGCCCTGCATGCGGAGCGCATGAACCACCACCCCGAGTGGTCCAACGTCTACCACCGCGTGTCGGTCACGCTGACCACGCACGACGTGGACGGCATCTCTGGCAAGGACATCGAGATGGCCCGGCTGATGAACCGCATCGCGGCAGCCCAGGCCGCCGCATAGGAGACAGGCATGCTGCAGCAGCAACTCAAGGAAACCGCCAAGCACGGGCTGGCGGCCGGAGAGGCTCAAGCCCCGGAGCGCCCCGACTGGACCATCGACCAGGGCTGGGCCAACTACACGAAGGAAGAGCACAGCGTGTGGCGCACCCTGTTCGAGCGGCAGTCGAAACTTCTGCCCGGGCGGGCCTGCGACGAGTTCATCCGCGGCATGCAGGACCTGCCGATCGGGCCCGAGCAGATTCCCGATTTCGAGCAGATGTCCAAGGTGCTCAAGAAGCGCACCGGCTGGGAAGTGGTGGCCGTGCCCGGCCTGGTGCCCGACGAGGTTTTCTTCGAGCACCTGGCGAACCGGCGCTTTCCGGCCGGCCAGTTCATCCGCAAGCCGCATGAGCTCGACTACCTGGAAGAACCCGATGTCTTCCACGATGTGTTCGGCCATGTGCCGATGCTGATGAACCCGGTGATCGCCGACTACATCCAGGCCTATGGCGAAGGCGGTCTCAGGGCCTACCGCCTGGGCGTGCTGGAGAAGCTGGCCCGGGTCTACTGGTACACGGTGGAGTTCGGCCTGGTGCAGCAGAGCGATGGCCTGCGCATCTACGGTGCGGGCATCGCCTCCTCGGCAAGCGAGACGCGCTTCTCGGTCGAGAGCGATTCGCCCAACCGCGTGCGCTTCGACCTGGAGCGGGTGATGCAGACCAACTACCGTATCGACGACTTCCAGGAGACCTACTTCGTGCTGGGCCACCTGGACGAGCTGCTGGAGCTGGCCAAGATCGACTTCGCGCCGATCTACGACCGGCTGAAGGGGGCCCCCGAGCACGATGCGGGCGCGGTGCTGCCCGGCGACAGCGTGGTGACCCGCGGGACGCTGGCCTACCACGACGCCAAGCGCCAGGTGGCACACGCCTGATCGCCCTGCCATGCGACACTCCAGAACGGCCCCACGCGGGCCGTTTTGCATGAGGGGCACACACATGGCACAGCAACCAACCGCAGCAGGCTACTCCGTCCTTTTTCTCTGCATGGGCAACATCTGCCGCAGCCCCACGGCGCACGGCGTGTTCCGCCACCGCGTGCAGGCGGTCGGTCTGGCCGACCGGTTGCGCGTGGACTCGGCCGGCACGCACAACTACCACCCGGGCGAGCCGCCGGACCACCGCTCGCAGCGCCACGCCTCACGGCGCGGCTACGACCTGTCGGATTTGCGCGCGCGACAGATGCTGCTGGCCGACTTTGCATCCCACGACCTGGTGCTGGCCATGGACTGGGACAACCTGGCCATGGCACAGGAGCTGTGCCCGCCAGCGCACTCCCACAAGCTCAGGCGCCTCACAGAGTTCTGCCTGCACATGGACAGCCCAGTGGTGCCCGACCCCTACTATGGCGGCGCCACGGGCTTCGATGATGTGCTGGACTTGGTGGAGGATGCCTGCGAGGGGCTGCTACTGCATGTGCAGCGGGAACTGCAGGGCCGCAGCCGCTGAAAAAACGGTCAGCGGCGCACCGCGCAGACCAGCGGCCCGGGATCGTTGTGCGCCACATCCCGGTCGTTCTTGGCCTGGCCGACCTCCATCACGCGCGGCAGGGCCACGCCGTTCTTCACGGCCAGGATCTCGGCCATCACGCTCACGGCGATCTCGGGCGGGGTCTTGCTGCCGATGTAAATGCCGATGGGCCCGCGCAGGCGCATGAGGCCGGCCTCGGTCTGGTCGAAGTGCTCGATCATGCGCGCACGCCGTGCCTCGTTGTTGCGGCGCGAGCCGATGCCGCCGACATAGAAGGCTTCGCTGGACAGGGCCTCCAGCAGCGCCAGGTCGTCGAGCTTGGGGTCGTGCGTGAGCGCCACGACGCAGCTGCGCCGGTCCGGCTTGAACTGCACCACCACGTCGTCGGGCATGTCGCTCACCAGGGTGGCGCCGGGCACCTTCCAGCCATGGCGGTATTCCTCGCGCGGGTCGCACACGGTCACGGCGAAACCGTTGAACAAGGCCATGGTGGCCAGGTACTCGGCCATCTGCCCGGCGCCGATGATCAGCATGCGGTACTCGGGGCCGAAGGTATTGGTCAGTTGCTGTGCATCCACGGCCAGTTCGGCGGGCTCGGTCGCCATGGCCAGGGTGGCTGCGCCATCGGCCAGGCGCACGGTGCGCTGCACCAGCCGGCCGGCGTCGAGCGCGGCGATCAACTCGGCGAGGCCGGCGGGATCGGGGTCGTATTCGAGCAGCAGTTCCAGTGTGCCGCCGCAGGGCAGGCCGAAGCGGTGTGCCTCGTCGGCCGTGATGCCGTACTTGGCGAAGGACGGCGGGCCATGGGGAATGCGGTGTTCATGCCCCGTGGCCCCGGCGCGCTCCTGCGCGTAGGCGCGGGTGTGGCGGTCGATCAGGTCGTCCTCGATGCAGCCGCCCGAGACCGAGCCCACCACCGCACCGTCGTCGCACAGCGCCATGATCGAGCCCACGGGCCGGGGGGATGAACCCCAGGTGCGCACCACCGTGGCCAGCAGCGCACGCCGGCCGGCCGCACGCCAGCCGTGCAGGGAGCGCAGCACCATCACATCGAGGTTTTCCATCGTCATCGTGCGTAGATTGTGCCCAAGGCCCGGCGGTTCCGTGCGCAGAGGGATACCGCTAGTTCAGCCACCAGGTCAAGGCCACCAACACCGCGGCGCCGGCTACCCAGACCCAGACGGGAATACCGCCGCCGGGGGCGTCTGCCCCGCCTGCGGCCTGCAGGCCGGCGCGCTGGCTGGGCACGAAGCCGCTCGGCGGCCCGGCGTCCTCGCCCGGCTGGGTGGGGATCTCGGTGGGCACGGTGTCGGGGGGGTCGGCATCGCTCTCCCCCTGGGCGGGCGGGTGGCGGCGCTGCATCTCGTTGTCAAAGCGCTTGAAGAAGTCCTCGGCCATGCCCTTGGCGGCGCCGTCGATCAGGCGCTGGCCCAGCTGGGCGATCTTGCCGCCCACCGTGGCATGCACGGTGTAGTGCAGCGTGCAGCGCTCCTCGCCGCCTTCGGGCGGCAGCGCCTCCAGCCGCACCTGGGCATTGCCCTTGCCGAAGCCGGCCACGCCGCCCGAACCGTCGAAGGCGATGGTGTAGCTCTCCGGCGGCACGATGTCGGACAGCGTGATCTTGCCCGCGAACTTGGCCGACACGGGCCCGATCTTGAGGGCCATGGCCACGCTGTACTGGTTCTCGCCCGTGGGCTCGATCTTCTCGCAGCCGGGGATGCACAGCTTGAGCACCTCGGGGTCGTTGAGCGCCTCCCAGGCCTGGCTCTGGCTCGCGGCAAGGGGGCGGCTGGCTTGCATTTCCATGGTGGTATTCCTCGATGATTCAGGTCAGTGCCATCACTGGCGCAGCACGGCCGCCAGGCTGCCGGCCAGGTCCTGCAGGCGGCTCAGGTTGTGTACGGCCAGCATGCCATGGGCTTCTCGGTGCAGAACCGACGCGCCGCGCGCCGCTGGCACATAGCCCTCAAAGCGCAACAGTGGGTTGAGCCACAGCAGGCGTGCGCAGTGGCGGCGCAGCCAGGCGAGCTCTTGCCCCAGCAGTTCGGGCGTGCCGGTGTCCAGGCCGTCGGTGATGAGCAGCACCAGCGTGCGCCGGCCCACCAGCCGGCGCGCATGGCGCAGCCGCAGGGTGCGCAGGCTCTCGCCCATGCGGGTGCCGCCGGCAAAATCGTCGATGGCATGGCTGGCAGTCTCCAGCATGGCATCGGTGTCCGAGAGGCGAAAGGCCGGGGTCAGGTCCGTGAGGCCGGTGCCGAAGGCGAACACGTCGCGCCGCAACGCACCTGCGCGGCGCGGCGCCGTGGCGGCGTGCAAAAAGGCCAGCAGCAGCCGTGCATAGCGCTCCATGGAGCCCGACACGTCCACCAGCACCAGAAGCGGCAAGGGCTGGCGGCGGCGCTGCAGCAGCGGCACCCGCAGGAATTCACCGCCCGTGCGCGCCGCCTGGTGCATGGCGCCGGGCCAGTGCGGGCGGCTGCCGCGCGCTCCGGGCCGGGTGCGGCGCGCGGCAAAATCGGGCAGCGGCAAAGGAATCTCGCGCGCGAACTGCGCCACCAGCCGGTACTCGCTGGCCGAGAGCTGGTTGAAATCGGCCTGGCGCAGCCGCTGCATGTCACTGGCGGTCATCGCGGCGTCGAAATCGACCTTGTCCTCCTCGCGCGGCGGGGCGTTGCGCGCAGCACGCACGGGGGCCAGCGCCTCGCTCACGCGCGGGCGGCGCTTCACGGGCTCGGCCTTGGATTCGGCGCTGGGCAGCATCTGCGCCAGCAGCTTCTGCGCCACGTTGGGGTTCTTGAAGTAGGCGTCGAACAGTTCGCGGAACACCAGGCGGTCCTGCTCGCGGCTGACCAGCACGGTCTCCAGCGCGGCCGCGAAATCCTGGCGTTGCATGCCCACCAGCATCACCGCCTGCTGGGCCAGCGCCATGCGCGCGGCGTCCACGCGCACACCGGCGCGGCGCAGGGTGCGGCCAAAGCCCGTGAGGTTGTCGGCCAGCTTGCCGGTGCGGGCATCGCCGAGCTGGGATGCTGTGGCGGCAGAGGGTGCGGCATTCATGTCAGCCCGCTTCTTCCACCGGCTTCAGGAGTTCTGCCGCCATGTCCCGCGTCAGCGCCGCTACATCCTCGCGCTGCTTGAACAGGATGCCTGCGGTGTCGGAAACGATCTCGGGGTCCACCACCAGGGTGTCCAGGGCCACCAACGCCTTGGCCCATTCCACGCTTTCGGCGATACCAGGCGCACGCTGGAAGGCATTGGCAAACGGCTGGCTGCGCAGCCGGTGCACGAAGTCGGCCACCTGCGCAGCCAGGGCTTCGCTGGCACCGGGCACCTGGGCGCGCACGATGGCCAGTTCGCGCTCGCGCTCAGGGTAGTCAAGCCAGTGGTACAGGCAGCGGCGCTTGACGGCATCGTGCAGGTCGCGCGTGCGGTTGCTGGTGAGCAGGGTCACCGGGGTAGCCGTGGCGCGCACCGTGCCGATCTCGGGAATGCTGACCTGGTACTCGCCCAGGTATTCGAGCAGAAAGGCCTCGAAAGGCTCGTCGGCCCGGTCCACCTCGTCGATCAGCAGCACGGCGCCGGGTGCGGGGGCCTGCAGCGCCTGCAGCAGCGGGCGGCGGATCAGGTAGCGCTCCTGGTAGACCTCGGCCTCGATGTCGCGTGCGCCTCCTGGCTCCAGTTCGGCGGCACGCATGTGCAGCAACTGGGCAGCGTAGTTCCACTCGTACAGCGCCTCGCGCTGCTCCAGCCCGTCGTAGCACTGCAAACGGATCAGGCTGCGCGCCAGCACTTCGGACAACGCCTTGGCCAGCGCCGTCTTGCCCACGCCGGGCTCGCCTTCGAGCAGCAGCGGGCGCTGCAGCCGCAGCGCCAGGAACACGGCGGTCGCCAGCCGCCGGTCGGCAAAATAGCCCACGCGCTGCAGGGCCTGCACCAGGTCGTCGATGGAGGCCAGTTCTGGTGGCAAGGCGTCAGCCCAGCATCTGCGCCACGGCCCGCTGCGCCTGCACGCTGATCAGGTTGGCACGGTAGATGGCGCTGGCGTGGATGTCGGTGTTCAGGTCGCTGGCGTCCACCTTCACCCCGGCGGCCGATGCCACCGAGAAGTCCTTGTTCAGCACGGCCTCCAGTGCCTGCTGGCGGAACACGCTGCTCGCGGCGCCGGTGACGGCCACGCGCACGCCGGCATCGGTCTGCGCCACGAACACGCCCACCAGCGAGAAGCGCGAGGCCGCCTGCTTGAACTTGAGGTAGGCCGCGCGTTTCGGGATAGGGAAGCGGATCGCGGTGATCAGCTCGCCCTCCTGCAGTGCCGTGGTGTACATGCCCACGAAGAAGTCGTCCGCCGCGATCTCGCGCTGGTCGGTGATGACGGTGGCACCCAGGGCCAGCACGGCGCTGGGGTAGCAGGCGGCGGGGTCGTTGTTGGCCACCGACCCGCCCAGCGTGCCACGGGCACGCACCTGGCGGTCGCCGATGTGCGCGGCCAGGTCGGCCAGGGCCGGGATGGCCGCCTTGACCTCGGCGCTGGCGGCCACGTCCATGTGCCGCGCCATCGCACCGATCACCAAGGCATTGCCTTCGCGGCGGATGCCTGCCAGCTCGGGAATCCCATTGAGATCGATGATCTGGCCCGGGTTGGCCAGGCGCAGCCGCATGGAGGGCAGCAGGCTCTGCCCGCCCGCGATGGGCTTGCCACCGGCCGCTGCCAGGCGCGCCGCATCGGCCACGCTGGCCGGGGTTTCATAGGTGAATGCGTACATGGTGTGCTTCTCCTCAGGCCTTGGCGGATTGAATGGCATCCCACACGCGGTGAGGAGAGGCCGGCATGTCGAAATCCTTCACGCCCAGCGGGCGCAGGGCGTCGAGCAGGGCGTTGATCACCGCCGGCGGCGAGCCGATGGCGCCGGCCTCGCCGCAGCCCTTGGTACCGAGCGGGTTGTGCGTGCAGGGCGTGCAGACATGGCCGAGCTTGAACTCAGGGAAGTCATCGGCGCGCGGCATGGCGTAGTCCATGAAGCTGCCGGTGAGCAACTGGCCGGTCTCGCGGTCGTACACGCAGTTCTCCATCAGCGCCTGACCGATGCCCTGCACCAGCCCGCCGTGCACCTGGCCCTCGACGATCATGGGGTTGATGATGGTGCCGAAGTCATCCACCGCAGTGAAGCGGTCCACCCGCGTGGAGCCGGTCATCGGGTCCACCTCCACCTCGCAGATGTAGGTGCCGGCCGGGAAGGTGAAGTTGGTCGGGTCGTAGAAGGCCGTCTCGTTGAGCCCCGGTTCGAGCTTGTCGAGCGGGTAGTTGTGCGGCACGTAGGCCGTGAGCGCCACCTGGCCGAAGGGGATCTTCTTGTCCGTGCCGCGCACGGTGAACTCGCCGCCGCTGAAGTCGATGTCGGCGTCGCTGGCCTCCATCAAATGGGCGGCGATCTTCTTGGCCTTGGCCTCGATCTTGTCCAGCGCCTTCATGATGGCCGCGCCACCCACGCTGATGGAGCGCGAGCCGTAGGTACCCATGCCGAAGGGCACGCGGCCCGTGTCGCCATGCACGATGTCCACGTTCTCCACCGGGATGCCCAGGCGCGCGGCCACCACCTGCGCGAAGGTGGTCTCGTGGCCCTGGCCATGGCTGTGCGAGCCGGTGAACACCGTCACGCTGCCCGTGGGGTGTACGCGCACCTCGCCGCACTCGAACAGGCCGGCGCGCGCCCCCAGGGCCCCGGCGATGTTCGAAGGCGCGATGCCGCAGGCCTCGATGTAGCTGCTGTAGCCCACGCCGCGCAGCAGGCCCTTGGCGGCGCTGGCGCTCTTGCGCGCCTCGAAGCCGGCCACGTCGGCCAGCTCCTGCGCCTGGTTCATGCAGGCGTGGTAGTCGCCCACGTCGTACTGCAGAGCCACCGGGGTCTGGTAGGGGAAGGTGGTGATGAAGTTGCGCTTGCGGATCTCGTCCTGCGACAGGCCCAGCTCCCATGCGCAGCGGGTCACCAGGCGTTCGAGCAGGTAGGTCGCCTCGGGCCGGCCGGCGCCGCGGTAGGCATCGACCGGCGAGGTGTTGGTGAACCAGGCGTCCACCTCCACGTAGACCTGGGGCGTGGTGTACTGCCCGGCCAGCAGCGTGGCGTAGAGGATGGTGGGCACGGCGCTGGCAAAGGTCGACAGGTAGGCGCCCATGTTGGCATCGGTGTGCACGCGCATGGCCAGGAACTTGCCGTCCTTGTCCATCGCCATCTCGGCATGGCTCACATGGTCGCGGCCATGCGCGTCCGTCAGGAAGGACTCGCTGCGGTCGGCCACCCACTTGATGTTGCGGTTGAGCTTCTTGGCGGCCCAGGTCAGGCACACGTCCTCGGCATACAAGAAGATCTTGGAGCCGAAGCCCCCGCCCACGTCGGGCGCGATCACGCGCACCTTGTGCTCGGGCAGGCCCATCACGAAGGCCGTCATCAACAGCCGCTCCACGTGCGGGTTCTGGTTGCTCACGTACAGCGTGTACTCGTCGTTGGCGCGGCTGTAGGAGCCGATGGCCGTGCGCGGCTCCATCGCATTGGGGATCAGGCGGTTGTTCACCAGGTCCAGCTGCGTCACGTGCGCGGCATTGGCGAACACCGAGTCCACCGCGCCCTTGTCGCCAATCGCCCACTTGTAACAGTGGTTGTCGGCGGCGGCATCGTGCAGGCCCGCACCGGCCACCTTGCCGGCCGCAGCATCGGCCACGCTGACCACGGCGGGCAGCACGTCGTAGTCCACCTCCACCAGCTCGGCCGCATCGCGTGCCTGCTGCTGCGTGAGGGCCACGATCATGGCCACCTGGTCACCCACGTAGCGCACCTTGCCCTGCGCCAGGATGGGGTGCGGCGGCTCCTTCATGGGCTGCCCGTCGGTGCTGGTGATCAGCCAGCCGCAGGGCAGGCCGTTGATGTTGTCGGCCGCCACGTCGGTGCCCACGAACACGCCCAGCACTCCAGGCGCGGCCTTCGCCGCGTCGATGTTGATGCTGACGATGCGCGCATGCGCGTGCGGCGAGCGCAGAAACACGGCGTGGCTCTGCGCCGCCAGCACCACGTCGTCGGTGTACTGACCGGCGCCGGTCAGAAAACGGTAGTCTTCCTTGCGGCGAAGCGATTCGCCGATGTGGGGAAGCTTGGAAAAGTCGGATGCACCCATGGTCTTGTCTCCTGGTGTGTGAGGTCTGGACGGGGGCTCAGGCCGACGCCATGGCTTTTTGGCCGTGCTGGACGGCTCGCACGATGTTCTGGTAGCCGGTGCAGCGGCAGATATTGCCCTCCAGCAGCTCACGGATCTCGCCCTCGCTGGCCTGGGGATGGTTCTTGCACAGGTCCACGGCGCTCATCACCATGCCTGGTGTGCAAAAGCCGCACTGCAGGCCGTGGCACTCCTTGAAGGCCGCCTGCATGGGGTGCATGGTGCCGTCGGGCGCGGCCAGGCCCTCGATGGTCTGCACCTCGGCGCCCTGGGCCTGCACGGCCAGCATGGCGCAGGATTTGACGGCCCGGCCGTTGACATGCACCGTGCAGGCGCCGCACTGGCTGGTGTCGCAGCCCACATGGGTGCCGGTGAGCAGCAGGTGCTCTCGCAGCGCGTGGACCAGGAGGGTGTTGGGGGGAACGTCAACGCTGGCCGCGCGGCCGTTGACCGTGAACTGGACTTGCATCTGGCTGTCTCCTCGGGAGGGTGTTGGCTGGATCTGCAAGCCGCATCTTGGGCTGGGCACGGGGCCCGATTCCTAGGGTCAACCCTAGATTCATGGCGCGCTGCGGCGGATATTCTCAAAATGAAACATGTTGCAGCGCACACCCGCGCATCATGCGGAGTGCCAGCCACCGCCGCCAGCCAGCACCTCCCCGGGAGTCCCCATGCTTTCCGCCGCCCTGTCCCCGCCCGCCGAGCGCCAGGCCCTGATCACACAGGCGCGCGCTGCCCTGCTCAGCCAGGGCCAGGTGCCAGCCGCGCTGGGCATCGAGCCCTGGATCGTGCGCTCCTGGCAGCGCTGCCTGGCCGGCGGCCAGCGCCCGGGCCAGCAGGTGGCGTTCGACCTGGTAAGCGCACCGGCCCTGCGGCGACTGGCCGAACAGCACCACCCCCTGCTCCAGGCCGCGCGCCCGGTGCTGGCCCAGCTCACGCGGGCCATCGCCAGCATGCGCTATTTCGCGGTGCTGACCGATGTGCGCGGCGTGGTGCTGGACGTGCAGGGTGCGCTGGACCCGCACGATGCCCGCGTGCGCGCCATCGGCCGCGTGGGCATCGACCTGTCGGAGAGCGCCGTGGGCACCACGGCCATCGGCGCGGCCCTGGCCGAACTGCAGCCGGTATGGCTGCACCGGGGCGAGCATTTCTTTGACGGCAACGGCAGCTACAGCTGCGCGGGCGCCCCGCTGTTCAGCCCCGAGGGCCAGTGCATCGGCATGCTGGACCTGACGGGTGTTGACGTTCCCGAGCGCCCCGAGCTGCGCCACCTGGTGGCCCGCTCGGCCCGCGCCATCGAGGACGCGCTGCTGCTGCAACTGCCGTACGCGGTGCTGCTGCGCCTGAACTGGCCCGGCAGCACGCTGGGCAGCGAGAGCGACGGCCTGATGGCGCTGGACAGCGACGGCCATGTGCTGGGCAGCAATGCCATGGCACGCCAGCTCGTGCCGCAGCCGCTGCGCGCACCAGGCAGCCGCCCGCACTGCAGCGACCTGCTGGCCCTGCCCTGGCCCCTGCTGTTCGACGCCGCGCTGCACCGCCGCGCGGCGCCGCTCGACCTGCCCTTGTGGTCGGGCCTGCGCCTGCAGGGCCTGGCGCTGCCTGCGCAGCACACCGGCTCGCTCGTGCAGCCCGCCGTACCGCACCGGGCCGCCACCGCGGCAACACCCTACACGGCCCCCTTGCGCGAGGCGGAAACCGCCCTGATCCGCCAGGCCGTGCAGGAGGCGCGCGGCAACGTCGCCGAGGCGGCGCGCGCGCTGGGCATCAGCCGGGCGACCGTCTACCGCAAGCTCGGTACGCCCAAGGGGCACTGAGGGGGATTCGCTCAGCCCTGCGCCAGCGCGATCACGACGGCGTTGTCTTCGACCACCAGCAGCACCCGGCTGCCAGCGCGCAGGCCGCTGTCGGGCACGGCAAAGCCCACCATCTGGATACCGACTTCCAGCTCGGCAGACACCTCGTCGCCCGTTTCGCCGCGCACCACGCGCACGGCCTTGGCTGGCAGCCGGCAGAAACCGGGCTCGGCCAACGGCAAGTCGGACCCGGCGCGCTCCACCCGCACCGCCGTGGCCTTGCACAGGGCCTGCACCATCAGGCCCGGAGCCAGGCCCAGCAGCTCGGCGCTTTCGCGGGTGATGCGGGCGCAGAGGAAGGCGTCGGCATCCCCGCCACGGCCCAGGTGAACGCGCACGATCTGGCCCAGTATTTCAAGCCGCTGCACGGTGCAGGGCCACTGGTTGCGCATGCTGGTGCGCACCGCCAGGCGTGCTGCCGCCGGGCCTGCCCGGCCCTCCCAGCGAGCAAGCACGGCGCTGCGCGCCTGTGCCATGGCATCGGCGGCGGCCAGCAGCTGATGGCCGGCATCGGTCAGTTGTGCACCACCGCCGCCGGCCCCCCCTACGGCGCGGTCCACCAGGGACGTGCCCGCCAGGTTGGTCAGGGTGTCGAGCGCCTGCCAGGCGGCCTTGTAGCTCACGCCCACGGCGCGCGCGGCCTGCGAGATGGAGCCGCCCGCGCCGATCTCGCGCAGGATGGCGATGCGCTTGTCGGCCATGTCATGGCTGAGCGCACCGGCGAACGAAACGCAAGGGCTGCCGGGCATCGCGCGGGGATGCTGTGCCTAGCGCCGATTGCCCAGCGCCAGCACCGAGATGCCCGAGGCGATGAAGGTGATGCCGGCGCCGGTGTTGAGCCACTTCGTGGCGCGCGGGCGCCGCGCCAGCCAGCCCGAGAGCTGCGCCGCGCAACTGCCCAGCACCGAGAAAATGAGGGCCGTGAGCACCGCGAAGATGGCGCCGTACACCAGCATCTGCGTGGCCACCGGGCCGCGTGCGGCATCCACGAACTGGGGGATGAAGGCCAGCACGAACAGCCCCGGCTTGGGGTTGAGCACGTTGGAGAACAGGCCCACGCCGAACACCTTGGCCAATGGCTGGCGCGCGGCCGGCGTGAACGAGATCAGGTTGCCCGAGGTCAGCGCCTTGAAGCCCAGGTACAGCAGATAGGCGGCGCCCGCGATCTTGACGGCCCAGAAGGCCAGCGGCGACGCCTGCACGATCAGCGTGAGCCCCAGCGTGGCCGCCACGGTATGCACCATGATGCCCAGGCCCGCGCCGATGGACGACAGCGTGGCCGCCAGACGCCCCTGGCTCAGGCCCCGGCTGATCGCCAGGATGTTGTCGGGCCCCGGCGCAAAGACCACGATGATCACGGCGGCAAGGTAGGCGGCGAGGATTTCGGGAGGGAACATCATGGCCACAGTGTAGGGTGTGCCGCCCCGAAAGTCCTTTCCGGGCGGCATCGGGGCAGTGCTTCTATACTTTCGCTATTCCATCACTGAATAGCGCTTGCGCGCCCTACCGCCATGCAGATGCCCGCCGCCCGCCTTCTCTCCCTTCTCGGCCTGGCCCTGGCTGCCGCTGCCACGGCCCATGCCGGGCAGGTCTCGGTGGCCGTGGCCGCCAACTTCACGGCGCCCATGCAGAAGATCGCCGCCGCGTTCGAGGCCGACACGGGTCACAAGGCCGAGTTGTCGTTCGGCGCCACGGGCAAGTTCTATGCGCAGATCACCCACGGCGCGCCGTTCCAGATTTTGCTGTCGGCCGACGACACCACGCCGGCCAAGCTGGAGCGCGAGGGCAAGGTGGTGGCCAACTCGCGCTTCACCTATGCCATCGGCACGCTGGTGCTGTGGAGCGCCAAGGAGGGCTACGTGGACGACAGGGGCGCCGTGCTCAAGACCGGCGACTTCAAGCACATCGCCATCGCCAACCCCAAGCTGGCCCCCTATGGCCTGGCCGCCACGCAGGTGATGGACAAGCTCGGACTGACCGCCACGCTGCAGCCGCGCTTCGTGCAGGGCGAGAACATTGCGCAGACCTACCAGTTCGTGGCCACGGGCAATGCGCCACTGGGCTTCGTGGCCCTGTCGCAGGTGATGGTGGACGGCAAGATCGCCCAGGGCTCGGCCTGGCAGGTACCGGCCGAGATGCACGAGCCGATCCGCCAGGATGCGGCGCTGCTGGAAACCGGCAAGGGCAATGCAGCGGCCATCGCATTGATGCAGTACCTCAAAGGCGAGAAAGCCAGAACCATCATCAAGTCCTACGGCTATAGTTTCTGACGCGCGACTGCTTTCAAATACATAAGACCGACTCAACCACCCATGCCTTTTTCCAGCGCCGATCTTGCGGCCATCGGCCTCACGCTGCGGCTGGCGGGCACCACCATGGCGCTGCTGCTGGTGCTGTGTACGCCACTGGCCTGGTGGCTGGCGCACACGCCCTCGCGCTGGCGCGGGCCGGTGTCGGCGGTGGTGGCACTGCCGCTGGTGCTGCCGCCCACGGTGATCGGTTTCTACCTGCTGGTGACCATGGGGCCCAACGGGCCCATCGGGCAGTTCACGCAGTGGCTGGGCATTGGCGCCCTGCCCTTCACCTTCTGGGGGCTGGTGGCGGGTTCGCTGATCTATTCGCTGCCGTTCGCGGTGCAGCCGCTGCAGGCGGCGTTCGAGGCCATCGGCAGCCGGCCGCTCGAAGCCGCGGCCACGCTGGGCGCCGGGCCGCTGGACCGCTTTTTCACCGTGGCGCTGCCGCTGGCGCGCCCGGGCTTCATCACCGCGGCCATCCTGAGCTTTGCGCACACGGTGGGCGAGTTCGGCGTGGTGCTCATGCTGGGCGGCAACATCCCGGGCGTGACGCGCGTGGTCTCGGTGCAGATCTATGACCATGTGGAAGCGCTCGAATACACACAGGCGCACTGGCTGGCGGGCGGCATGGTGCTGTTCTCCTTCCTGGTGTTGCTGGGGCTGAACCTCACGCGCCGCCGCGCGTCCATGGTGTCGTGATGGCCGACGACCAGATTGCCGCACGCCTGGTGCTCGCCCGCCCCGGCGGCTTCACGCTCGATGTGGACCTGCAATTGCCGGGGCGCGGCGTCACCGCCCTGTTCGGCCCCTCGGGTTGCGGCAAGACCACCAGCCTGCGCGCCATCGCGGGGCTGGTGCGCGCGCAACCGGGCCGCGTGGTGGTCAACGGCGAGGTCTGGCAGGACGATGCGCAGCGCATCTGGCGGCCCACGCACCAGCGCGCGCTGGGCTACGTGTTCCAGGAGGCCAGCCTGTTCGACCACCTGAGCGTGCGCGGCAACATCGACTACGGCCGCAAGCGCACGCCCCGGGAGCGGCAGCACACCGTGGCACTGGACCAGGCGGTGGAGCTGCTGGGCATCGCCCACCTGATGGACCGCAAGCCCCATGCCCTCTCGGGCGGCGAGCGCCAGCGCGTGGCCATGGCCCGGGCCCTGGCCACCGGCCCGCGCGTGCTGCTGATGGACGAGCCCCTGGCCGCGCTCGATACCCAGCGCAAGGCCGAGGTGCTGCCCTACCTGGAACGGCTGCACCAGGCGCTGGACATACCGGTGCTCTATGTGAGCCACGCCATCGACGAGGTGGCGCGCCTGGCCGCGCACATGGTGCTGATGCAGGACGGCCGGGTGCTGGCCAGTGGGCGCACCGAAGACATGCTGGTGCGGCTGGACCTGCCGCTGGCGCATGGGGACGCGGCTGCCTCGGTGGTTGAGGGCACGGTGCTGCGCCACGATGCGCACGACCACATCACCACCGTGCAGTTCCCCGGCGGCCAGCTGCTGCTGGCCAGCCCCACCGAGCGACCGGCCGGTGGGGCGGTGCGCCTGCGCATCCAGGCGCGTGATGTGAGCCTGACCTTGGCCGAGCAGGTGGATACCAGCATCCTCAACATCCTGCCCGCCACGGTGGTGCAGGTCAGCGAAGACAGCCCCGGGCAGTGCATGGTGGCGCTCGATGCCGGCCCCACGCGGCTGCTGGCGCGGGTGACCCAGCGCTCGGCCGTGGCCCTGGCGCTGGAGCCGGGCCAACGCGTGTACGCCCAGGTCAAGGGCGTTGCCATCGTGAACTGATCTCCGAGGGCCTTTCGTCACGGACAATCCCCCAGGCCTCGCCATCGGCAGGTCGTATGATGACCGCCCAAGATTTGGGGGGAAGGGAAAGAATGTTTTCAATCGGGCATGACGCCACGCAGGCGTTCGCAGTGGGCTTTCCACCGCTGCTTCACAGCCTGCTGTTCTGGATCTTCGCCTCGCTGGTCGTGCATGTGTGCCAGCGTCTCGTGGAGCACACGGCCTTCGCCATCGACCCGTCGAGCCGGCGCATCAGCGCCTCGCATGCCGCCCTGTGCATCGGCTGCATCGTGTGGGCGCTGGACGTGGTCGGCATGCTCATGTATGCCGAGCTGGCCGGCCATACGCTGGGCCTGGTGCCGGCGCTCACCGGCCTGGTCATCATGGCGCTGAGCGCGCGGCTGACCGTTCCCACACTGAGCACCAGCACCAGCAAGGCGCGCATCGTGCTGGCGGGGGCCGGGCTGTCGCTGGGCATGTTGACCGCGCACTTCACGATCTCCGAAGGCTATGTATCGAGCTATGCGCGGGTGAACGGCCCGGCCATCGTGCTGGCCCTGGCCACGGCCATGGGCATCGCCGTCTACACCTCCATACGCCACCGCGCGGCCAAGATGAGGGCCTTGACGCGCATCTACACTCCCCAGACCTGGCAGGACAAGCTCCTGGCCGGCGCCGCCATCCTGGTGCTGCACTGGCTGCTGGTGAACACCTTTCCCCTGGAATGGCACGACAGCGCCGCGCCCACCGACGGGGTGGCGCTGCTGGTGATCGTGCTGCTGTTCGGCATGGCCATTGCCACAGAGCAGTTGAGCAACATGCGCTTTGACCAGGCGCGCCAGCAATTGCTGCGCCGCGGCCTGTCGCTGATGCGCACCTCCAGCTATGAAGTGCGCCCGCCCGAAGGAGACATCCAGCTGTCGCTGATCGCGGACCAGTTGCCCCTGCTGCTGCAGCCCGACCAACTGGCCCTGCACTTCCAGCCGATTGCCGACCTCGACCGCGGCGAGGTGCAGTTCGAGGCGCTGCTGCGCGTGCGCAGCGAGCTGCTCGGCGCCATCCACCCCGAGGCCTTCCTGCTGGTCTGCGAACTGCAGGGCAAGACTCCCCTGGTGGACCGGCTGATCCTGGTCAACGCCATGGGCTGCGCCTGCCGATGGCGTGGCGAAGGCATGGCAGGCGCGAAGTTCAGCGTGAACGTGGCGCCGGCCACCCTGCTCGAAGAAGACTTTGCGCCCTGGCTGCAGGCCGAGCTCGCGCGCCATGCCCTGCCCGGAAGCGCTCTCAAGCTGGAGCTGACCGAACACGCCCTGATCGCCAGCGGCCCGCGCATGCTCGACTCCATACGCCGCCTGCAGGCCATCGGCGTGGGCGTGCTGATGGACGACTTCGGCGCGGGCTATTCCTCGCTGGGCATGCTGGCCGACCTGCCGATTGCCGGCATCAAGTGCGACCGCCTGTTCGTGCGCCAGCTGGCCCAGGACCCGCGGCGCCAGTCGATGCTGCGGCATGTGGGGGCGCTGGCCAGCGAATTCGGCCTGTCGGTGGTGGTGGAAGGGGTCGAGACCCCGGCCGAGCTGCAGACCCTGGCGGCCTGCGGCCTGCCCACCATCCAGGGCTATGTCTTTTGCAGACCCATGCCGGCCGCTGACGTGCCCGGCTGGAACCAGGCCCAGTGGCCCCAGCACCTGGCCACACTGCGTGCCCAGGCGGGCACGAGCGACTCCCCCGAACCCCACGCCCCCACGCCCACAGCTGCCGCCTGGATGCAGCAGCCCCAGGGGGCCAGCCAATGAGCACCGCTGCGCTGACCGCCCTGGTGCTGGGGGGCTATGGCAACTTTGGCGCACGTATCTGCCGCGCACTGGCCGGCGACCCCAGCATCCACCTGCTGGTGGCCGGCCGCAGCGCCGCCCAGGCCCAGGCCCTGGCAGCCACGCTGGGCCCGGGCGCCCAGGGCGTGGCGCTGGACCACAGCGCGCCCGGCCTGGTGCAGGCATTGCGGGCGCTCGGCGTGGGCCTGGTGGTCCACACGGCAGGGCCCTTCCAGGCCCAGGGCTATTCGGTGGCCGAGGCGGCTGCCGAAGCCGGCGCGCACTACATCGACCTGGCCGACGGGCGCCGCTTTGTCTGCGACTTCCCGGCGGCGCTGCACGACCGGTTCACGGCGGCGGGGCGCACGGCGGTTTGCGGCGCCAGCACCGTGCCGGCGCTGTCCTCGGCCGTGGTGGACCACCTGTGCGCCGGCTGGCAGCGCATCGACAGCATCGACATCTGCATCGCACCGGCCCAGCGCGCGCCGCGCGGCCAGGCCACTCTGGCGGCCGTGCTCAGCTACTGCGGCGAAGCCATTGCCGTGTGGGAGCAAGGCCGCTGGCAAAACCGGCTCGGCTGGGCAGCGCCCACCCCTGTGCAGTTCCAGCGCCTGCGCCCGCGCCTGGCGGCGGTGTGCGACATCCCCGACCTGGAACTGCTGCCCGCCCACTACCGGGTCACGCAGCGCGTGAGCTTTCGCGCCGCGCTCGAGGTGGGCCTGGCCCAGCGGGCCTTTGCCGCCATCGCCGCACTGCGCGCCTGGGGCCTGCTGCGCCGCCCCGAGCGCCTGGCTGGGCTCATGCACCACACCGGCTGGGTGTTCGACTTTTTGGGCACGCCGCTGGGCGGCATGGTGGTGCGTGTGGCCGGTGCCGATGCAGAGGGCGCCGCACACCACCGCGCCTGGCACATTGCCGCCGACAACGACCACGGCCCCGAGATCCCGTGCATGGCCGCCATCCTGCTGGCACGCCAGCTCGCCCGAGGCCAGGCCTTGCCGCCCCTTCCCCTGGGTGCCCACACCAGTACCAGCCTGCTGCCGCTGGCGGCCTTCGCGCCCGAATTCGCGAAATGGGGCATGGTGACGGATGTGGTGGAAGAGGCCACAGCCCCATGAGCGAAGCGCACCGCCGCCTGCTGCGCTACAGCCTGGTCTTCGTCTGGCTGGCCACCGCGGTCGCCAGCGTCTGGGAACTCGACGGGCAAAGCCGCCAGTTGCTGTCCACCCTGCCCTTCAACAGCCCGCAGCTCACCACCGCGCTGATACTCTGCGGTGCCGTCGCCGATGCGCTGGTGGGCCTGTGGATTGCGTTCCGGCCCGGCCGCGCGGCCTATGCCGTGGCGCTGCTGCTGATGGGGGTGATGACGCTGCTGGCCACCGCCATCGAGCCCGGGTGGTGGCTGCACCCCTTCGGCCCGCTGACCAAGAACCTGCCGATCGCCGCCATCCTGATCGTGCTGCTGCGCGACGCCAAGCCATGAGCCTGTACCTGACCCTCAAGTGGATCCACATCGTCTCCAGCGTGCTGCTGGTGGGCACGGGCCTGGGCTCGGCCTACTACATGTTCTTTGCCAACCGCAGCGGCAACCTGCAGGCCCAGGCCGTGGTGTCGCGGCTGGTGGTGCGGGCGGACTGGTGGTTCACCACGCCCACGGTGTTCATCCAGCCCGCCACCGGGCTGGCCATGGTACACATGGCAGGGCTGCCGCTGTCCACCCCCTGGCTGGCCGTCTCGCTGGCGCTGTTCGTGCTGGCGGGCCTGTGCTGGCTGCCCGTGGTGTGGCTGCAGCTGCGCATGCGCGCCCTGGCCCAGCAGGCGCTTGACGCCGGCAGCGATGCCCTGCCCGCCACCTACTGGCGCTATGCCCGCTGGTGGGAGGCGCTGGGCTACCCGGCCTTCGTGGCCATGGCCGTGGTGTTCTACCTCATGGTGGCCAAGCCCTCTCTGGAATTCTGAACGCCGGTCAGGGTGCCGCAAAGCCCATCCGTCGGAACACCGCCTGGGCCGGTTCCGAGAGCAGGGCCTGCACGAATGCATGGGCGGCGGGCGGTGCGTCCGAACGCACCGCCACGCCGTAGGCTGCGCCCACCTGCAGTTCAGGGGGTACCTGCACCACCTGCAGACGCGGCAGTTCCCGCTGGCTGGCGATGGCGTTGGTGCAGTAGGTCAGGAAGACATCGGCCTGCCCCTGGTCCATGACCCAGGCATAGGTGCCGCGCCCTGCAGGCGACTTGGGCGAGTGGGCACCGCCCGTGAGCTGCAATGCCTTGGCGTCCAGCACCGCGAAGGCCCCCGGCTGCACCGCCTCGGCACGGCGGAACAGCTCCCAGGCATAGTCGCCCGACGGGTCGGCGAGGGGTGTGGAGGTGCCCACCCGGATATCGGGCCGCAGCAGCGTCGCCAGCAGCGTGGTGGAAGCCACCTGCACCTGCTCGCCAGCCAGCGCACACAGGCCGTTGCGCACGAACACCACGGGCGCCTGCCAGCCGCCCCGGGCCGCCAGGCGCGCCGGGTGCTGCGTATCGGCCGAGGCGAACACCTGGGCCGGCGCGCCCTGCTCGATGCGCTCGCGCAGCAGACCCGAGGCGCCGAAGCTCAGTTCCACCGGCTGGCCGGTGCGCGCCTGGTGCGCGGCGGCCACTTCGGTGAACACCTCGCGCAGGCTGCCTGCGGCATAGACCTGCAGCGCTGGCGCGTGCGCCGCGGGCGGGCTAGCGCAACCCGCCATGGCCAGTATGGCCCCTGCCACCAGGGCCGTGGGTATCCAGCGGTGCATGGCGCGGGCCCACCCCTACTTGCCGGCGTTGGGGAAGAACAGCTGCTCGCCGCCGATCTTGTAACCGGCGATGCTGGCCTGTCCGCCAGGCGATACCACCCAGTCCACGAACTTCTGCGCGTCCGGCACCTTGACCTGGGGGTGCTTGGCCGGGTTGACCACCATCACGCCGTACTGGTTGAACAGGCGCGTGTCACCCTCCACCAGCACCACCATGTCGGCGCGGTTCTTGAAGTTCAGCCAGGTGCCCCGGTCGGCCAGCACGTAGGCGCCGCTGGAGGCGGCGATGTTCAGCGCCGGGCCCATGCCGCAGCCGCACTCCTTGTAGCCGCTGCCCTTGGCCGCCTCGGCGCCCGCCAGCTTCCAGTAGCGCAGCTCGGCGGCGTGCGTGCCGCTCTTGTCACCGCGCGAGATGAAGGCGACATTTCCGGTGGCCAGCTTCTTCAGGGCCTCGACGATGTCCTTGCCCTGCGTGCCTGCCGGGTCTGCCTTGGGGCCCACGAGGATGAAGTCGTTGTACATCACCGGGTAGCGCTTGACGCCCCAGCCATCGGCCACGAACTTCTCCTCGGCCACCTGGTCGTGCACGAAGAGCAGGTCGGCATCGCCGCGGCGCGCCATGTCCAGCGCCTGGCCGGTGCCCAGGGCCACCACCTTGATGTCGATGCCGCTGGCCTTCTTGAACTCGGGCAGCAGGTAGCCGAACAGGCCCGACTGCTCGGTGGACGTGGTGGACGCCATGGTGATGTGGGCCTGCGCCGATGCCGCGCCGTGCGCAAGGACGATGGCCAGCGCGACCACATGGGGCGCGAACGGGAGGTGGCTGCGTGGGGTGGTCTTGTGCTGTCTCATCCGATTTCTCCTTTGACGAACAAACGCGCGGCCTCCGGCAGGGGGCCGTTGAAAAACTCATGCACTGGCAGGTCGGCCACGATGCGGCCCTGCTCCAGGTAGACCACGCGGCTGGCCAACCGCTTGACCTGGCCCAGGTTGTGGCTGCTGAACACCATGCTCACTGCCTGTGCGCTGCCATCCGCAGGGCTGGCTGCCAGGTCGGCCATCAGGCCCTCGACCTCGCGCTTGGCATGCGGGTCCAGGCTGGCGGTGGGCTCGTCGAGCAGCAGCACGCCGGGCCGCAGGGCCCAGGCCCGGGCCAGCGCCACGCGCTGCTGCTGGCCACCCGAGAGGGTGCGCGCGTTCTGCAGGGCGATGGATTCGAGCCCCACGCGCCGCAGTGCCGCCAGGGCCTGGGCCCGCGCGTCGCGCCAGTGCGTGCCGCGCAGCCACAGCGCCAGCGCCACATTGTTCAGCGCACTTGTGCGCAGCATGTGCGGGCGCTGGAACAGCATGGCCTGGCGCTGCGTGGCGTCGCGCTGCACTTGGCCGGCACTGGGCGCCACCAGGCCGTGCAGCACGCGCAGCAGGGTGCTCTTGCCACTGCCATTGGCGCCCACCAGGGCCACGCGCTCGCCGGGGGCAATGCGCAGGTCGATGTCGGCCAGCGCCTGCACGCGCCCGTAGCGCACGGCCAGTCCGTTCAGCTCGAAGAGCAGGGACAGCGCGGGCAAGGCCACGGGAAGGGGCTCCGGGTGCCTCATGCCGCCACCCCTACCAAGGCGTCGGAGGCGCCGCCATCGACCCGCTCGCGCCAGCGGCGCAGCAGGGCGATCAGCACGTTGAGCGCCAGCACCACGCCCAGCAGCACCAGGCCCAGCGCCAGGGCCAGGGGCAGGTCGCCCTTGCTGGTCTCCAGCGCGATGGCCGTGGTCATGACGCGGGTGAATCCATCGATGTTGCCGCCCACGATCATCACCGCGCCCACCTCGGAGATGGCGCGCCCGAACGAGGCGATCAGCACCGTGAGCAGCGCATAGCGCTCATCCCAGGCCAAGAGCAGGCTGCGCAGCAGCGTGCCCGCGCCCAGCGAACGCAACTGCTCGCCATGGGCGCGCTCGGCGTCTTCCACCACCTGGCGCGTGAGCGCGGTGACCACCGGCAGCACCAGGATGGCCTGGGCCAGCACCATGGCCTTGAAGCTGAACAGCCAGCCCAGGGCGCCGAACGGGCCGCTGCGCGAGAGCAGCAGGTAGACCACCAGCCCCACCACCACCGAGGGCACGGCGAGCAGGGTGTTGAGCACCGCCAGCACCGCGCTGCGGCCTGCGAACCGGGCCACGCCCAGCCAGGCCCCGAGCACCAGTCCTGCGGCACAGGCCAGCGCGCAGGCCGTGGCGCTGACCGACAGGGACCGGCCGACGATGGTCCACAACGCCGGATCCCCCGACAAGGTCAGTTCAAGGGCGGTGGCGGCGCTTTGCGTCAGGGTGGACATGCTTGGGCTATCGTATGGACCTCCTCCTTCTCCAGCGATATGAACGTCCGTGCATAGGGTCCAACTTCACTACACACTCAGCCGCGATGCGGGCGACACCCAGATCCGCAATCCCCTGCCCGAACTGCTGCAGGCGGTGGCCGAGCAGGGATCCATCTCGGGTGCGGCGCGCGCGCTGCAGCTGTCCTACCGCCATGTCTGGGGCGCCCTCAAGCGCTGGGAGGAGCAATTGGGCGGTGAATTGATCATCTGGGGCAAGGGGCAGTCCGCGCAGCTCAGCGAGTTCGGCGCCAAGCTGCTGTGGGCCGAGCGCCAGGCCCAGGCCCGGCTGGCACCGCAGATCGCCGCCCTGCACGCCGACCTGGAGCGCGCGTTCGCCGTGGCCTTCGACGACCAGGCGCATGTGCTCACCATGTATGCCAGCCATGACGATGCCCTGGCCGCGCTGCGTGCCTACGCCGCCACGCCGGGCGAAACCGGCGCGCTGCACCTCGATATCCGCTTCACCGGCAGCGTGGACGCGATCCGCGCGCTCAACGAGGGCCGCTGCACGATTGCCGGCTTCCACACCCGCGAGGCCCCCGCCGCCGGTTCGCTGGCCGCCCGCACCTACAAGCCGCTGCTGCGACCGGGGCACCACAAGATCATCGGCTTTGCCCAGCGCACCCAGGGGCTGATCGTGGCGCGTGGCAACCCGCTGGGCCTGCAGACGCTGGCCGACGTGGCCCGCCAGGGCGTGCGCTTCGTGAACCGCCCCCTGGGCACGGGCACGCGGGTGCTGCTGGACGACCTGCTGGTGCAATCGGGCCTCGGCCCCGGTGACCTGCAGGGCTATGCACACTACGAGCCCTCGCACACCGCCGTGGCCCAGGCGGTGGCTGCGGGCGCGGCCGACGTGGGCGTGGGTATCGAACTGGCGGCCCATGCCCGGGGCCTGGGCTTCGTGCCGCTGGTGCAGGAGCGCTACCACCTGGCCTGCCTGAAATCCACGCTGGAGCAGCCGGCCACCCAGGCGCTGCGCGACCTGCTGCAGACCGCCGCCTGGCAGGCGCAGATGGCGGCGCTGCCCGGCTATGCCCCCATGCACTGCGGCGAGGTGCTTTCCATGAGTGCCGTGCTGCCCTGGTGGCAGTTCGCCCGGCCCAAGCCTGCGCGGACCTGACAAGAAAGCCCCGCAGGCAGCCCGCGCAGCCGGGGCCATCCCTGCGGCAATCCCAGCAGCGGCAAGGCCTGGCACGGGGTGACTGAGGAAAACCCTATCCCCGCGCGTCAGGCTTTATTCAGCGCCCAGGGGGTACCATCCGCGTTACTTTCAGACACCCGGCAGCGCTTCGGGTGCGTCTGCGCTCTTTTCAAAACCCCAGGAGACACAAGGTGTCAGCACTTCTCAAATTGGCTTTGGGCATGGACTGGATCTCCAGCCAGCTCAGCAAGGTGGCAACATGGACCGTGCTTGCGGCGGCCATGATTTCGGCGGGCAATGCCTTCGTCCGCTACGGTCTTGACTACAGCTCCAACGCCTGGCTGGAGATCCAGTGGTACCTGTTTGCCGCCACCGTGATGATGGGCGCGCCCTTCGTGCTGTACATGAACGAACACGTGCGCGTGGACATCATCTACGGCAAGCTGCGCGGCAACAAGCAGGTGTATGTGGACATCATGGGCCTGGCGCTGTTCCTGCTGCCGGCCATGGGGCTCATCGCCTACCTGAGCTGGCCCTTCTTCCTGCGCGGCTTCGTCTCCGGTGAAATGTCCGGCAACTCGGGCGGCCTGATCCGCTGGCCCGCCCTGCTGCTGTTGCCGGTGGGCTTTGGCCTGATGTTCCTGCAAGGTGTCTCCGAGATCGTCAAGCGGGTGGCCCACCTGCGCGGCATCTACCAGATGAACACCCACTATGAAAAGCCGGTGCAATAACCGGGGCCGATGAACACCCCATCGTGACACGGCAGTCCTCCCTGCGCAGCCCGCCGGCCCGCCCCGCCCGCTAGCGCCCCGACTGCGCCTTCATTCCCGGATACTCAGGAACAACAAAATGCATATGGAAAACTTTGCCCCGATCATGTTCGCGGGGCTGGTGCTGGTGATGCTGATCGGCTTCCCCGTCGCCTTCTCCCTGGCCGCTCTCGGGCTGGCTTCGGGCTTCTTCGCCATCGAGATGGGCTGGTTCCCGGCCGTCTTCATGTCCAACCTGCCGATCAACATCTTCGGCATCCTGAGCAACGAACTGCTGCTGGCGATTCCGTTCTTCACCTTCATGGGCGCCATCCTCGAAAAGTGCGGCCTGGCGGAGGACATGCTCGACTCCATGGGCCAGCTGTTCGGCACCGTGCGCGGCGGCCTGGGCTACTCGGTGATCATCGTGGGCTTCATCCTGGGCGCCATCACCGGCACCGTGGCTGGCCAGGTGATCGCGATGGCGCTGATCTCGCTGCCCGTGATGGTGCGCTATGGCTACAACATGCGCTACGCCACCGGCGTGCTGGCGGCCTCGGGCACCATCACGCAGCTGGTGCCGCCATCGCTGGTGCTGATCGTCATGGCCGACCAGCTCGGCCGCTCGGTGGGCGACATGTACCGTGGCGCCTGGGGCCCCTCCATCCTGCAGGTGCTGATCTTCGCAGGCTACACCTTCATGCTGGGCGTGTTCAAGCCCCACTACATCCCCGGCATTCCGAAAGACGCGCGCACGATGTCTGGCGCCAAGCTGTGGCTCAAGTGCCTGCGCGGCATCATCCCTTCGGCGCTGCTGATCTTTGCCGTGCTCGGCTCCATGGGCGGCCTGCCCGGCATCGACACCGCCATCGCCACGCCGACCGAGGCCGGCGCCATGGGCGTGGTGGGCGCCATGGTCCTGGCGGCCATCCACAAGCGCCTGACCTTGGCCCTGATGTGGGAGGCCATGCAGGGCACCATGCGCCTGACGGCCATGGTGGTGTTCATCCTGATCGGCGCGCGCGTGTTCTCGATGGTGTTCCAGGGCGTGGACGGCGCCAAGTGGGTGGAGCACATGCTGTCGGGCCTGCCCGGCGGGCAGATCGGCTTCCTGATCGCGGTGAACCTGTTCATCTTCTTCCTGGCGTTCTTCCTCGATTTCTTCGAGATCGCCTTCATCATCCTGCCCATGCTCGGCCCGGTGGCCGACAAGCTGGGCATCGACCTGATCTGGTTCGGCGTGCTGCTGTGCGTGAACATGCAGACCAGCTTCATGCACCCGCCCTTCGGCTTCGCACTGTTCTACCTGCGCGGGATTTCCAATACCCTGTTCAAGGAGGGGCGCATTCCCAAGCCCATCCTGTCGAGCGACATCTACATGGGCGCCATCCCCTGGGTGATCATGCAGCTGCTGCTGGTGACCATCGTGATCTTCGTGCCCCAGACGGTGACCATGTTCCTGCCCAAGGCCGAGGTCATCGACACCGACAAGGTGCAGATAGAGGTGCCCGCGGACGACCTGATGAACTCCGAACCCAACTCCTCGGGCGCTGGTGAGAATCCGTTCGGCGACCCCGCTCCGGCGGCCTCGGATGCCGCACCGGCAGCGGCGCCTGCGGGCTCCGACGCCAAGCAGTGAGAACGCAAGAAATGGCGACCCTGTCCATGCTGAACCAGACCCCCATGTCCATGCCGGAGCCGTTTCGCTTCACCCCGCAAGGCGGTGAGGTGGCTGGATCGGCCTTCTCGCCGACCTTTCGCGCCCTGGCCACGGTGATCGTGGGTGGCTGCGCCATCTGGTTCGCCCAGTTGTGGACGCGCGGCGCCCTGGGCTCCAGCACCGGGGTGAGCACCGGCGCGGGCTGGTTCATCGCCGGCCTGGTGCTGATGGCCTGGACCTGGTGGAGCATCATGGTCAGCCGCACACGCATCAGCAAGGACGGCCTGCACCAGCGCTGGGTATGGGACAAGGCCCTGCCCTTCGACGACCTGGCCTACGCCAAGCTGATCCGCGTGCGTGGCCTGGGCTGGCTCATCGCCCCGCGCCTGTACGTGCGCACACTGGCCGGCAAGTTCACCGTGTTCTACGGCGCCACGCCGGAGCTGATCCAGGAGTTCGAGCGCGTCAGCGCCGAACTCAAGGCCTTCCGCAGCTTCTGAGCGCCTGCCCTCCCCACTCAAACCGCGCCCTGGCGCGGTTTTTTCTTGGGTGTTTGTAGCCCATGCAATCCGGCGATGGCCGACCACCAGGAGCGTGCGCAGCCGATGCTCCCTCTCTCGCGCACGCTCCTGGCTAGAGTCGCCAGCCCTGCATGGCACTGCGAAGGCCTGGCTGCACCCACCACCCTGCTGGCACCTGCGAGGGGAAATCGCCAAGACCCGAGCCCGCGCTGGACTGAACCGGACCGAGAAGCGCCGCCCCTTGTCAGCTGGCAACAGGCCCCCGTCAGCACCATAAAAAAACCGCGCCGAGGCGCGGTTTGTGGGCAATGACGGGCCAGGGCCGTATCAGAGCTTGACGGTCTGCATGTAGCTGTCGAAACGGCTTTCGGCCACGCGGAACCATGCCACCTGGTCGCGCTGGAAGGCACGGAAGTCGGCGAAGATCTTCTTCCACTCGGGGCTCTTGGCGTCGTTCTCGGCATACACCTCTTGCGATGCCTTGAACGAGGCGTCGAGCACGTCCTTGGTGAAAGGCAGGAGCTTGATCTTGGCGCCGATCAGCTGCTTCAAGGCCACGGGGTTGCGAGCGTCGTACTTGGCCAGCATGTCCGATGCGGCCTGGGCCGATGCAGCCTGCACGATGGCCTTGTTTTCAGGCGTGAGTGCGTCGAAGGCCTTCTTGTTGATGTAGAAGTCCACCTCAGGACCGCCTTCCCACCAGCCAGGGTAGTAGTAGTGAGGCGCAACCTTGTTGAAGCCCAGCTTCTGGTCGTCGTACGGACCCACCCACTCGGCGGCATCGATGGTGCCCTTTTCGAGCGCCTGGTAGATTTCGCCGCCTGGCAGGCTCTGAGGAACCACACCCAGCTTGGTCATCACGTCACCGACCAGACCGCCACCCAGGCGCATCTTCAGGCCCTTGAGGTCGGCGACCGACTTGATTTCCT
The DNA here is from genome assembly GCF_979253235.1 of Acidovorax sp. AC410. Lineage (NCBI taxonomy): Bacteria > Pseudomonadati > Pseudomonadota > Betaproteobacteria > Burkholderiales > Comamonadaceae > Acidovorax > Acidovorax sp. AC410. Next base: position 3,576,615 of record NZ_CEEDCG010000001.1, on the reverse strand, counting down.
TGCGGAACCAGCCACCCATCTGGGTGCCCGTGTTGCCGCCGGCAAAGCTGATCATGCCGTAGGTGGCATAGAACTCGTCCATGAGCTTGCGGCCGTTGCCGTGCATCATCCAGGCATTCATCTGGCGTGCGTTCATGCCGAAGGGAATGGCCGAACCGATGGCGAACGCGGGGTTCTTGCCATAGAAGTAGTAAGGCACGGTGTGGCAGGCTTCCACGGAGCCTTGCTGCACGCCGTCCACCACGCCGAAGGCGGGCATCAGCTCGCCGCCGGCATGCACGGAGATTTCGAACTTGCCGCCCGACATGGCCTTGACCGCGTTGGCAAACACTTCGGCACCGCCGTAGATGGTGTCCAGGGGCTTGGGGAAGCTCGATGCCAGGCGCCAGCGCACGGCGGCCTGCGCATGCACGGCCGGTGCCACACCGGCGGCGAGGACACCGGCAATACCGGCATGCTTGATGATTGAACGACGATCCATGAGTTCTCTCCGAATACTTGTGATTGCACACCCTGGCATGCAGGCGGGTCGCCCGCGGCCAAGAACCTTCTAGCCCGATTGATTGTAGGAACATGCCCCCCTGTGGATTTGCGGGTTTTCCCGTGAAATCCCGCCCTCTGGATGAGGGCTTCAGGGTTCTGCAAGCATCGGTCCCCGATCTGAACGCCAGGCCATCGAAAACGGCGCGGACCCAAGCCAGGCACTGCCCGCCGCACGGGTGGCGCCCCTATGGCGGGCTGGCGCACAGCGACTGCGGAAGTTAGATCTTCTGATCCGACATGAAACTGTCGAAACGTGCCTCCGCAAATCGGAACCACAGGATCTGGTCGCGCTGGAATTTGCGCATGTCCGCATAGATCTTCTTCCACTCGGGGCTCTTCGCATCGTTCTGCGCAAAGGTCTCCATCGAGGCGCGGAAAGCGGAGTCCAGGATCGCTTGCGAGTACGGCAGCACCCGGGTCTTGGCGGCCACCAGTTGCTTGAGTGCATTGGGATTGAGCGCGTCGTAGCGGGCCAGCATGTCGGTGTGCGCAATCGAGGTCGCCGCCTCGATGATGAACTTGTACTCGGGTGAGAGCGTGTTGTAGGCCTTTTTGTTCACGTACAGGTCAACCTCGGGCCCGCCCTCCCACCAGCCGGGGTAGTAGTAGTACGGCGCCACCTTGTTGAAGCCCAGCTTCTGGTCGTCGTAGGGGCCGATCCACTCGGCCGCATCAATGCTGCCCTTTTGCAGCGCCTGGTAGATGTCGCCCCCCGGCAGGCTCTGCGGAATGGCACCCAGCCGCGCCATGACCTCGGCCACCAGGCCGCTGCCCACGCGGATCTTGAGGCCCTTGAAGTCGGCCGGGGTCCTGACCTCGCGCAGGTACCAGCCGCCCATCTGCGTGCCGGTGTTGCCGCAGGCAAAACTCACTATGTTGAAGCCGGCATAGAACTCGTTCATGAGTTTGCGGCCATTGCCGTGCAGCATCCAGGCGCTCATTTGCCGGGCATTGAAGCCGAAGGGCACCGTGCATCCCAGAGCGAATGCGGGGTTCTTGTCGTAGAAGTAGTAGGGTACGGCATGGCACATCTCCACCGTGCCGCTCTGCACGCCATCGACCACCTCGAAGGCCGGCATCAGTTCGCCGCCACCATGCACGGAAATCTCGAACTTGCCGTTGGAGAGAATGCGCACGGCCCGTGCGAACACCTCTGCGCCACCAAAGATATTGTCCGAGGACCGGGGGAAACTCGATGCGATCCGCCACCGCAGCGTGGCCTGCGCATGCACGGCTGGTGCGGCGCCCGCAGCCAGTACACCCGCCAGGCCGGTGTGCGTGATGAGCGAACGGCGATCCATACAGCGTGTCTCCTGTTTCCGCGGGGGGTGGGGGCGGCAGCGAGCGCTGCGCAGGAAGGGGGTGCGCGTGCAGATCCTTGCAGCGCGCCTGCATTGTAGGAGGTGACACGCCGGCCCGCTGTGCGGGTTTTCGGCAGGCGCGTGGACCTATGCCCTCGCAGCGCTGCCTCTGTCGGCCAGGTCAGGCCAGGAAGCGCGCGCGCACCGCGCGTTCGATGCCTGCCGCATCCAGGCCCTGCAGCGACAGCAGCTTGGCCGGGTCGCCGTGCTCGATGAACAGGTCGGGCAGGCCCAGCTGCAGCACCGGGCGCACGATGCCCGCGGCGTTCAGTGCCTCGGTCACGGCGCTGCCGGCGCCCCCCATGGTGGCGCCTTCTTCGACCGTGACCAGCACGTCATGGCGCTCGGCCACGTCGCGCAGCAGCTCCACGTCGATGGGCTTGGCCCAGCGCATGTTGGCCACCGTGGCGTCGAGCGCCTCGGCCGCTTCGAGCGCGGGGTACAGCAGCGTGCCGAAGGCCAGGATGGCGATGCGCGGGCCGGCCTCGCCCACAGCGGACTTGCGCTCGCGGCGGATCTCGCCCTTGCCGAAGGGCAGGCTTTCGAGCCCGGCCAGTGGTGCCACGCCGGCACCACTGCCGCGCGGGTAGCGCACGGCCACCGGATGGTCCTGCGCAAAGGCGGTGCTGAGCAACTGGCGGCACTCGCGCTCGTCGGCCGGGCAGGCCATGCTCATGTTCGGGATGCAGCGCACAAAGGGAATGTCGTAGGCGCCCGCGTGGGTGGCGCCATCGGCCCCCACCAGGCCAGCGCGGTCGAGCGCGAACACCACGGGCAGGTTCTGCAGCGCCACGTCGTGGATCAACTGGTCGTAGCCGCGCTGCAGGAAGGTCGAGTAGATGGCCACCACGGGCTTCAGGCCCTCGCAGGCCATGCCAGCCGCGAAGGTGACGGCATGCTGCTCGGCGATGCCCACATCGTAGTAGCGCTCGGGAAAGCGCTTTTCGAACTCCACCATGCCCGAGCCCTCGCGCATGGCGGGGGTGATGCCGACCAGGCGCTGGTCCTGAGCACCCATGTCGCACAGCCACTGGCCGAACACCTGGGTGAAGGTCTGCTTGGGGCTGGCCGTGCCCTTGACCAGGCCCACGGCCGGGTCGAACTTGCCCGGACCATGGTAGGCCACGGGGTCGGCCTCGGCCAGCTTGTAGCCCTGGCCCTTCTTGGTGACCACGTGCAGGAACTGCGGGCCCTTGAGGCTCTTGATGTTCTCGAGCGTGGGGATCAGCGAATCGAGGTCGTGGCCGTCGATGGGCCCGATGTAGTTGAAGCCGAACTTCTCGAACAGCGTGGCCGGCACCACCATGCCCTTGGCCTGCTGCTCGAAACGCTTGGCCAGCTCCAGCAGGGGCGGCACCGGGCGCAGCACGGTCTTGCCCATGTTCTTGGCGGCCGCGTAGAACTGGCCACTCATGAGCTGGGCCAGGTAGCGGTTGAGCGCACCCACGGGCGGGCTGATGCTCATGTCGTTGTCGTTGAGCACCACCAGCAGGTTGGCATCGGCCACGCCGCCGTTGTTCAGCGCCTCGAAGGCCATGCCGGCCGTCATGGCACCATCGCCGATGATGGCCACGGCATGGCGGTTCTCGCCCTTGACCTTGGCCGCCAGCGCCATGCCCAGCGCGGCCGAGATGCTGGTGCTGGAATGCGCCGTGCCGAAGGTGTCGTACGGGCTCTCGGCACGCTGCGGAAAGCCCGAGATGCCGCCCATCTGACGCAGCGTGTGCATACGGTCGCGCCGACCGGTGAGGATCTTGTGCGGGTAGGTCTGGTGGCCCACGTCCCACACCAGCCGGTCTTCGGGCGTGTTGAAGACGTGGTGCAGGGCCACGGTGAGCTCCACCGTGCCCAGGTTGGAGCTCAGGTGCCCGCCCGTCTGCGACACGCTTTCGAGCACGAAGGCGCGCAGCTCGGTGGCCAGTGCCTTGAGGTCGGCCCGCGGCATGGCGCGCAGGTCCGACGGGTCGTTCACGTTCTGCAGCAGGGGATAGGAGGTCGTGGACATTGGCAATTCTTTTTCGGATCGATCAGTGCTCACTGGGCAAGAGACAGCCCCCGGTGGGCACCTGGTCTGGGTGCATCGTATCAACGGACGCGGGGAGTGCAGCCGCAGCCATCAATGCGTGCGGTCCACCACCATGTCGGCCAGTGCGGCGAGCGCGCGCGTATCGGCCAGGCCGCTGCGCGCCAGGGCGGCGTGGGCCTGCACCTGCAGCTCGCGGGCATAGGCCTGCGCGGGTGCCAGGCCCAGCAGCGACACATAGGTCGGCTTGTCGCTCGCGGCATCCTTGCCGGCGGTCTTGCCCAGCGTGGCGGAATCGGCCACCACGTCGAGGATGTCGTCCACCACCTGGAAGGCCAGGCCCATGACGGCGCCGTAATCGGACAGGGCCTCGTGCGCCTGCGCATCCGCCGGGCCGCAGGCCACACCCATCATCACGCTGCCTTGCAGCAGCGCGCCGGTCTTGAGGCGGTGCATGTGGCGCAACTGGTCTTCGGTGAGGGCCACGCCCACGCTGGCAAGGTCGATGGCCTGGCCGCCCGCCATGCCGGCCGAACCGGCCGCGCGCGCCAGCAGCCGGCACAGGGTGGCCTGCGTCGCCGGGGGCACGCTGCCATCATCGGGGGTGAGCAGCTCGAAGGCGAAGGCCTGCAGCGCGTCACCGGCCAACAGGGCCTGGGCCTCGCCGAACTGCACATGCACCGTGGGCTTGCCCCGGCGCAGCACATCGTTGTCCATGCACGGCATGTCGTCATGCACCAGGGAATAGGCATGGATCAGCTCGACGGCGCACGCGGCGCGCAGGGCCGCTTCGTCAGACTGGGCGCGCGAGGCGGCTTCGCGCAGGGCGACACCACTGCACACGGCCTCCTCGGCTGCCAGCACCAGCAGCGGGCGCAGGCGCTTGCCGCCGTCGAGCACCGCGTAGCGCATGGCCTCGCCCAGGCCGGCCGGCGCGCCCTCGCCCACCCAGCGGGACAGGGCGTCTTCGACACGGGCCAGGTGCCGCTGGCTCCAGGAAGCCAGGTCGAGGGGGGAATTCACCACGGGCGCCGCGCTCATTCGGGCGTCCAGGCGTGCAGGCCGCCTTCGTCCAGCACCTTGATCTGGTCCTGTACGGCATCCAGCCGCTTGCGGCAGAAGGCCAGCAGCGCTGCGCCACGCTGGTAGCCCGCGAGCATCTGGTCCAGGGGCAGTTGGCCCGACTCGATCCGGCCCACGAGCTGCTCCAGTTCTTCCAGCGCAGCTTCGTAGCTGGCAGGTTCTGCAGGGGGCGCGGCGGTGGCGGGGGCCTTGGGCATGGGAGGAGGCGGTGGACAAGCACCGCGAATGGAAAAACCGCTGATTTTAGGCCCAGCGCATGGCGCCCCTGCGCACAGGTCCCCGGTTTGGAGAGCGCAGCCGGTAAAGACGGGCAGCACCCACGGGCCCACGCAAGCGGGACACCGGCGGTACGAACACTGCCCCATCCGGGCGCGGGCCGCAGCCCGCTTGCCAATACACGCAGGGGGGGTGCGGGAATGGCGGCGGGGAATAACCCCATTGGCTATAATCCCATTCTCGTCCAGCCGGCCTATGCGCCGGTTTCTTTTTTCCAGATGTGCCAAGCATGGCACACCTCCCTGTGGGGAGTCTTTAGGTCAGGTCATCCATGTCTGATTTAAGTCTTCAACTGCAGCAGGCCGCAAGCCAACTACCAGTTTCAAGCTATTTTGACCAGGCGCTGTTCCAGCGCGAGCTGGACACCATCTTCCAGCGCGGGCCCCGCTATGTGGGGCACCAACTGTCCGTTCCCCATGCCGGCGACTACCACACCCTGCCCCACGAGGCCGGGGGCCGCGCTCTGGTGCGCAATGCCCAGGGCGGGGTGGAGCTCGTCTCCAACGTCTGCCGCCACCGCCAGGCGGTCATGCTCAAGGGCCGCGGCTCGCTGCACACCCAGCAAAAGGGCAGCGCGGGCGGCAACATCGTGTGCCCGCTGCACCGCTGGACCTACAGCCCCAAGGGCGAGCTGCTGGGCGCGCCGCACTTTGCCGACGACCCCTGCCTGAACCTCAACAACTACCCGCTGCGCGAGTGGAACGGCCTTTTGTTCGAGGACAACGGCTACGACGTGGCAGCCGACCTGGCCCAGATGGGCCCGCGCGCCGACCTGGACTTCGGCGGCTACGTGCTCGACCACGTGGAGTTGCACGAGTGCAACTACAACTGGAAGACCTTCATCGAGGTCTACCTGGAGGACTACCACGTGGGGCCCTTCCACCCGGGCCTGGGCAGCTTCGTGACCTGCGACGACCTGCGCTGGGAGTTCGGCAAGAACTACTCGGTGCAGACCGTGGGCGTGGCCAACCGCCTGGGCAAGGCCGGCAGCCCCGTGTACGAACGCTGGCACGAGGCCCTGCTCGCCTTCCGCGGCGGCAAGCCACCCAAGCACGGCGCCATCTGGCTCACGCTGTACCCGCACATCATGGTGGAGTGGTACCCGCACGTGCTCACCGTGTCCACGCTGCACCCCATCAGCCCGACCAAGACGCTGAACATGGTGGAGTTCTACTACCCCGAAGAGATCGCCGCCTTCGAGCGCGAGTTCGTCGAGGCGCAGAAGGCCGCCTACATGGAGACCTGCATCGAGGACGACGAGATCGGTGAGCGCATGGATGCTGGCCGCAAGGCCCTGCTGGCGCGCGGCGACAACGAAGTGGGCCCTTACCAGAGCCCCATGGAGGACGGCATGCAGCACTTCCACGAGTGGTACCGCAACGCCATGGGCGAGGCAGTCCCCCAGCGTTGAAAAACCGAACAGCAAGGTAAACGCCGCCGAATAGCGGCAATTGCCCGAAACGCTCTCATTACAATAGCTGCCAGTGCTTGTTTGGCAAGCACGGCAGCTATTTTCACTTTCGAGTTCCATTTCCCCATGCAAGCCCTCTGGATGGTGTTGGCCGCGTTCCTCTTTGCGAGCATGGGGGTGTGCGTGAAGATCGCCTCGGCCCATTTCAATGCGGCCGAGCTGGTCTGCTACCGGGGCATCATCGGCATGGGCATCCTGTGGCTGCTGGCACGCTCGCAGAAAGTCTCGCTGGGCACGGCCTACCCGGGCATGCATGCCTGGCGCAGTTCGGTGGGCGTGGTCTCGCTGGGTGCCTGGTTCTATGCCATCGCCCACCTGCCGCTGGCCACGGCCATGACCCTCAACTACATGAGCAGCGTCTGGATCGCCGCCTTCCTGGTCGGCGGCACGCTGCTGGCATGGCGCCCCTCGGCCGCCACGCCGCGCCCGGCACTGCAGGGCACGCTGATCGTCACCGTGCTCACCGGCTTCGTCGGCGTGGTGATGATGCTGCGCCCCAGCCTCGACCAGAACCAGGCCTTCGCCGGCATGATCGGGCTGATGTCCGGCCTGTCGGCCGCGTTTGCCTACATGCAGGTGGTGGCCCTGTCGCGCCTGGGCGAGCCCGAGTCGCGCACGGTGTTCTATTTCGCGCTGGGCTCGGCAGTGGCCGGCGGCCTGGCCCTGCTGTTCACCGGCACCTCGGTGTGGCCGGGCTGGCAGGCGCTGTGGCTGCTGCCCATCGGCATCCTGGCCGCCGGCGGCCAGCTGTGCATGACCCGCGCCTACGCCAGCGCCAAGACACAGCGCGGCACCCTGGTGGTGGCCAACCTGCAGTACTCGGGCATCGTCTTCGCGGCGATCTACAGCGTGACGCTGTTCGGTGATGTGCTGCCGCCCATCGCCTGGGCGGGCATGGTCCTCATCGTCGGCAGCGGCATCGCCGCCACCGTGCTGCGCGCCCGCGCCGCACCGGGAACCCCCGCCGAGGAACATTGATACGACTTTCGGCGCCCAGCATTGACACAATGCAGGACATCACCCTCCATTGCCCCACTGTTGCCATGACTTACACCACCCTGATCTCCGCCACCGAACTGCAAACCCTGATCGCCAGCGGCGCGCCGCTGATGGTGTTCGACTGCAGCTTCGACCTGACACAGTCCACGGCCGGTGCGCAGCAATATGCACAGGCCCACATCCCCGGCGCGGTGTATGCCGACCTGAACGAGAACCTGAGCGCCAAGCACGGCGCGCCCGGTGCTTCGGGCGCGGTGGTGACGGCGCAGGAGGCGGACAAGCCCGCATCGGGCGGGCGCCATCCGCTGCCCAGCCGTGAACGCTTTTCCATCTGGCTGTCGAGCGTGGGCTTTGCCAACGGCATGCAGGCCGTGGTGTACGACCGCCAGGGCGCCAACTACTGCGGTCGCCTGTGGTGGATGCTCAAGTGGGCCGGCCACGATGCCGTGGCCGTGCTCGACGGTGGGCTGCAGGCCTGGCAGGCGGCGGGCGGCGCAGTCGCCAGCGGCGAAGAACCCGCGCACTTCCAGTCGAACTTCGAACTCAAGGAGCCACTGCGCCGCCTGGCCACGGCCAGCGACGTGCTGGCCAACCTGCAGCAACCCGGCCAGACCGTGGTGGATGCCCGCGCCGCCCCCCGCTACCGCGGCGAGGTGGAGCCGCTGGACCCGGTGGCCGGCCACATCCCGGGCGCCCTGAACCGCCCGTTCGTCGAGAACATCGGGCCCGATGGCAAGTTCAAGCCCGCGGCGGTGCTGCGCGCCGAGTTCGACACCCTGCTCCAGGGCCGCGACCCGGCCAGCGTGGTACACCAGTGCGGCAGCGGCGTGAGCGCTTTGCCCAACCTGATCGCCATGGAAGTCGCCGGGCTCGGAAAAACATCGCTTTTTGCCGGCAGCTGGAGCGAATGGGTGAGCGATTCTTCGCGCCCGGTGGAACGCGGCTGAGCGGCATTTGGCGGTGGGGGCCGCCCCGCGGCAGCAGGCCGCTGCGCTCCTGAGCGCAGGACCGGGGCTTGGTGTTTTGTAAGGCAAATTCCTACAAGCACCACCTCTGAGCCAGACACGTTGCACAGAGCTGCGCCGACTTAATTTTTGATTGGCCCGGTTTCACAATCCATTTCATCGGATCACGCAAAACATGCAAACAGCATGGCAAGGCGAAGACCCGGAACTGGACCAAAGGAAACCCCGCCATGACCAACGAACAACTGCTCGCCGAAATCCGCGAAGCCAACCTGACCTACCTGATGCTGGCGCAGAACCTGATTCGCCACGACAAGGCGGAAGCAGTGTTCCGCCTGGGCATGAACGAAGACGCTGCCGATATTCTGGCATCGCTGTCGGCCGCCCAAGTGCTGAAACTGGCCTCCAGAAACACGCTTCTTTGCAGCTTCCGCGTGGACGACAACCTGGTGTGGAGCTTGCTGACCAACCACACGGCCAAGAAGGTGGGCAACGAAGCCACCAACACGCTGCACGCCAACATCCTGATGGCCAGCCGCGTTTCGGAAGTGCTCTGAAGCACTGCGCTCCTGCCCCGTTCGTCCACCGCCTTTCCGAAAGCCTGCCATGACCACGACTGCCGCCGCCAAAGCCCCTGCCAAGAGCGTCCTCAACGAATCCAAGCAGATCGAACGCGCTGCCATGTTGATCGGCATGGGGGCCCGCATGCAGGTGCTGGAGTCGGAGACCACGCTGTCGTACGAACGCCTGATCCGCCTGTACAAGGAGATCGCCGGCAAGTCGCCTTCCAAGGGCCAACTGCCCTTCTCGACCGACTGGTTCCTGACCTGGCAGGAAAACATCCACAGCTCGCTGTTCCTGAACATCTACGAATACCTGTCCAAGGGCGTGGACCTGGATTCGGTGGAACTGCTGACCAAGGCCTACCGCCTGTACAACGAGCAGGTCACCACGGCCGAGATCGAACCCCTGCTGTCCTTCACCCGCGCCTGGCGCCTGGTGAAGTTCGTGGACGCCGGCATGCTCACCCGCACCCAGTGCGCCGACTGCAAGGGCCAGTTCGTCACCGAGCTTTATGAAAACCGCCACTACACCTGCGGCCTGTGCAACCCGCCCGCCCGTGCCGGCAAGAGCAAGAATGCTGGTGCCCTGATGTTGCATTGACCCCGCGCCCGGCAACACCGGGCTGCGCAAGAATGACAAAGCCCCGCCGGCCATGCCGAGCGGGGCTTTTTGCTGGGAAAAAGCGCTTGAGCCCGGGGTCTACCGCGCTGCCAGCAGCGAGCGCACGTTCTCGTCCACCGGCATCGCGTAGTCGTGCGCGGCCACCACGGCATTGCCCACCGGGTTCACGATCTTGAGGCTGATGAACAGCGTGGTGGTGGAGACGGCGTAGGTGCCGACCACCACGGCCTGTGCGTCGTGCGCGCGGCTCACCTCGCGCACCTCGCGCGAGAGCAGCAGCTCGCCTGTGCCGCGCTGCATGGCCACGTTCTCGCGCAGCTTGAGCTCGGTCACGCGCAGGCCGCGCTGCACCAGGCGCGAGCCAATCTGCTCGGAGAAGATGCGCCCCAGGCGCGAAGACTCGTTCAGGCGGTCCACATTCACCAGCGTGGCCACCAGCACGGCGTGCTGCGAGTCCAGCGGCGCCTGCTGCAGCAGCGCATCGGCCGCACGGTGATTGCGCTCGATGGTACTGGGGGTGATCAGGTCCATCAGCCCGCCACCACTGCCACCGGCCTTGTCGCCGTAGTAGTACGAAGCGCAGCCCGGCAGGGCCAGCACCGGCAACAGCGCGCCAGCCGAGCGCATCAGGGTGCGCCGCTTCATGGTGCCACCATCATCATCACCGGGGGACTCACCACCTGCCAGGTCTTGACCGGGGTGGGAGCGGGCGGCGGGGGCGGCGGGGGTGGCGGTTGCTGGACCTGGTAGAGCACGGCATCGTCCTGCTCGATGTAGTACACGTCGGAGGTGCGGGCCAGGTAGCGGTCGCCGCTTTCCAGCGACGTGGTGATGAGCACCTCGGTGCGCGTGGGGCCGCCCGCGGCAGGGCCGTCGGTGGTGTACTGCGCAGCATCGGCCAGTGCCCCGATCGCGGTCATCCCGGCCACGATGGAGGTGGCGCTGGGTGCACGGTGGACCCAGTCGCGCGCCACGCCGACGCCCAGGGCCAGCCGGGTCAGGGGCATGGGCAGGCTGTTGGAGACGCGGCCCGGGTGCTGCACCAGCTGGGTTTCGAACGCCAGGGTCACGGCCGAGGGCTGGTTGGTGAGCACCACGCCGCGGTCCAGCAGGCGGGTGATCAGCAGCTTGCGAAAGCCGTTGTTAAAGCTCGTATCGCCCGAGGCGGACACGTAGATCGGGTGCTCGCCCGCAGGCCAGTTGCGGATCTTGTCGGTGATGCGCGTGGCCACATCGTCGGCCAGCACGTCCCAGTGGTGTACGGCACGCGCCTTCTTCTGGTTCGACGCCGGATAGTTGTCGGCCCGCGGCACGTCCAGCGACGAGCAGCCAGCCGCCAGCAGCGAGGCCACGGCCAGCAGTGGCACGAGCACACGGTGCACGACGGGCCGGGGCGCGGTCGCTGCCATGCCGGACTGCCCGGCGGGCAGTCGTCCTTGGGATGGGCCCTGCGGCAGACCGCCAGGCAATGGTTCAACTTGCATGCAGCCATGCTAGCGGCCCGCTGCCGCACCCATCGCGCGAATAGCGAGGCAATTGCGTTGTATTTTTGCGCGGCATGCAGGCTGCGCGTTGGGCGGGCGCCTACACAACATTTGCTCACAGTGCGTGACAATCCCCGCATGACCGCCGCGACAGCCCCTTCCCCTCCCGACGCTTCTTCCACCGCCCTACCGCCGCCGGCGGGGACGGCGGCCGTGTACGAAGGCAGCGAGCCAGGCGGCTTGCAGCCGGCCCCGGCAGCCGCCGATCCGGAACCGGGGCCCGGCCCCGCTGCCAGCCAGACCGATGCCATTGCTGCGCTTGCGCCCCCACCTCCCCCGCCGCCCGCCACCCCCACCGCGCTGATGCTGCAGATGCCGGTGGATGTGCGCAACCTGTCCCTGGCGCTGCTGGCCCTGTTTGCCGGCGTGGCGCTGCTGCACTGGGCCAGCGCGGTCTTCATCCCCCTGATGCTGAGCCTGCTGCTGACCACGGCGCTGCGCCCTGCCGTCAACATACTGCGCCGCTGGCACCTGCCGCGCCCCGTGGGTGCCGCCCTGCTGCTGATCGCCCTGGTGGGGGGCATGGCCAGCATGGCCTGGTCCCTGAGCGACCAGGCCGTGCAACTCGTCGACTCGCTGCCGGTTGCGGCCAAGAAGGTGCGCGACAACCTGCGCGCGCGCGCCGGCATGCCCAGCACGCTGGACACCATGCAGAAGGCCGCCGCGCAGATCGAACAGGCCGCCGCCGAAAGCGCAGCCGCCGCCCCCGCCCGGCGCGGCGTGCAGCGCGTGGTGGTGGAGCGCCCGCCCTTCAACATCCGCGATTACCTGTGGAGCGGCACCATGGGCCTGGTGTCGGCGGTGGGCCAGCTCACGGTGGTGGTGTTCCTGACCTATTTCGCGCTGGCCTCGGGCAACCTGTTTCGCCAGAAGCTGGTGCGCATTGCCGGCAGCAGCCTGGAGCGGCGCAACATCACCATGCAGGTGCTCGACGACATCACCGGCCAGATCCAGCGCTACCTGCTGGTGCAGGTGTTCACCAGCATCCTGGTGGGCGTGGCCACGGGCTGCGCCTACTGGGCGCTGGGGCTGGAGAATGCGGCCGTCTGGGGCGTGGTGGCCGGCGTGCTCAACCTGGCGCCCTACATCGGTTCGGCCCTGACGGCCGGCGCCTCGGCGCTGGTGGCCTTCCTGCAGTTCGGCACCATCGACATGGCCCTGGCCATCGGCGGTGCCTCGCTGGTCATCCACACCCTCATCGGCAACCTGCTCACGCCCTGGCTCACCAGCCGCACCAGCAGCATGAGCCCGGTGGCCGTGTTCGTCAGCGTGCTGGCCTGGGGCTGGCTCTGGGGGCTGTGGGGCCTGCTCCTGGGCATCCCGGTCATGATGGCCGTCAAGGCGGTCTGCGACCGGGTGGAGGACCTCAAGGCGGTGGGCGAGCTGCTGGGGGACTGAGTTGCCCGACTATCGCATGCAAGCTTTCCGGCCAATCAAACTAGAGCCGGACATGCTGATCAGCATGGATATTTTTTTGCCAAGGCCATGAACATGTAGGTAGTTCCGCCCTGATCGGTATTTGGAAAACCAGCCGGATCAAGCTCATTGAGCGCCTGCATGGCGTTCCAGTTGGCTGGTGCACAGATCATTTTCGGAACTGCGCCGATTCCTTGCAAGGTGTCAACGGTACTCATAAATCCAGCCGAGTACCCTGTGAACATTGCAAGCCGGGTGGACTGGGTAAACAGATCCGCATTGGCAAATTCGCGCAGAAGGGATGGCGTGAAACCTCCCAAAGCCATAGCCGAAGACATGCCCAAACCAAGGCTCAAAGCGACAATTGCACGTTTCATATATCCCTCATGTGTAGTTATGCTCCGCGCGAGTTTTAGCCCAGAGGTTTAGCAGCGGTCAAGCGAAAAACACACACCCATACACGCCAGCTCGGCTTTCGACCACGTGGAAGACCTGCAATCGGCAGGAGACCGGTTGGGGGATTGAAACGAACCGTGATCCGGAGAGCGCGCTATCAGGCAGACTCTGTTGCAACGCCTACCGTACAGCGCTGCACGAAGGCCGGCAGCTCGTCGGCCGCCATCGCCCGGCCGTAATACCAGCCCTGCACCTGCAGGTCCATGTCGCCAGGCAGCACCTGCAATTGTTCCAGCGTCTCCACCCCCTCCACCACGATGGCGACCCCCAGGCTCTGGCAGAAATGCAGCAGGCCCTGCAGCAGGCGAGCGCCCCGGGGGTCGGCGCTGGCCACCACGAAACTGCGGTCGATCTTGATGGTGTCCACCGCAAAGGCGTGCAGGTAGCTGAGCGAGGAATAGCCGGTGCCGAAGTCGTCGATGGCCACATGGGCGCCCACGGCGTGGATGCGGGCGATGGCGTCGCGCATCTGGCCCACATCGGCGGCCAGCGCGTCCTCGGTGATTTCGACACTGATACAGCCGCCGGCAGGCGCTATCAACGCCACCAGCCGCTGGCAATGCGCGGCCGACATGAGCGTGGGCCCGGTGACGTTGATGGAGATGGGCAACTCGAAGCCCGCGCTGCGCCAGCGGCGGTACTGCTGCAGGGCCGCACCGGCCACCCACAGATCGACATCCTTCATGAGCCCGGCCTCGGTCAGCCACGCCAGGAACGCCCCGGGAGACTGCGTGCGCCCCTGGGTATCGCGGGCCCTGAGCAGTGCCTCGCAGCCCACGCATTCGCCGGTGCGCGGCGACACCTGGGGCTGGTACTCCAGGAAGAATTCGTACTCGCCCATGCGCCGCACCTGGGCCAGCAGTTCCTCGCGGCCGGCCTGCCGCTGCTGCGCCAGCACCACCGGGTCGCTGGCATACAGGCGGCCCTGCTCCTGCAGGCGCGAAAACGTGGTGTCCAGCCCCGGCAGGTGCACCGTGGTGGCGTTGTGGCGCTCCAATGCCCGCACTGCCGGCGCATAGATGCAGGCCCCCAGCAGCACCAGCGCCAACTGCAGCACCACCGCTGGCCAGGAGCCCTGGGTGCTGGCATAGGCGTTGAAGAGGACGGGGGCATTCAACGGCATCGCCATCGTGGCCACTGGCACCCAGCCGGCCTGCACGGCGCCCAGCGCCAGGCAGGCATTGACGGCCGGCACCAGAATGAACGGCAGCAGCAGGCGCGGATTCAGTATCAGTGGAATGCCGAACAGCAGCAGTTCGTTCACGTTCAGCAGGGCCATGGGCAGGCTGGCCAGGGCCAGCAGGCGCAGGCCGGGGCTGCGCGCACGCCACAGCACGGCCACCACCAGCGACAGGGTGCCCCCTGCCCCGCCGATGAAGGCGAAGGCCCCGAGCAGGCCGGCGTTGAGCAGGTAGGGCGGTGGCTGGTCGGCCAGCACCTCGATGGCATTCCACCCCACGGCCAGCTCCAGCACCTGGAACAGCGGCTGCAAGGCATGGTAGCCATGGATGCCGAAGAACCACAGCAGCGAATTCATGCCCGTGATCACCACGGCATTCAGGTAAGGCCGGTCCGGGTCCACCACATCCAGGGGCAGGCTCCAGTGCGCCAGGCCCGACCACTGCTGCAGCAGGGTCAGCACCACGACCAGCAATCCTGCCGTGAGCACACCGGGCAACACCATGTTCATGGCGTCTTCCACGTTGTCGCTGACCAGCGAGCCGCGCGACAACTGCAGCCAGCGCACCTGCATGAGCCGCGCCATGAGGGGCACGTTGACGATGGGCGAGGCGATGGCGATGAACAACACCAGCGTGGCGGCGGCACGCGGGTGCCCGCGCAGCAGGTAGGCGGCCAGCGCCACGTAGACGAAGCACAGAAAGGCCACGGGCAGGCGCGGCAGGCTGTGGCGGATGGCCAGCATGTAGCCGATGGAGGCCGCGATCAGCAGCGGCAGGATGCGGCTGATCTCGGCATGCAGGCCGGCCAGCAGATCGGTGGTCTGCGTGGGCAGGCCCAGCATGCGCGTGAGCACCGACGACACCAGGAACACCGCCGACACCATGAGGCAGGGCAGCACCCAGAGCAGCCCCTCGCGGATGGCGCGCATGGAATCAGCACGTGCAACGGCCTGCAGCCGCAGCGACAACCGCAGCTTCAGGGCAGCCAGATCAATGCCCACACCATGCCCTCCCTGCCGCGTACTGCGGTCAACCCCATGCTAGCAGGCAGGCACCGGGATGGCAAAGTGGCCGCACCAGCTCGGCCCGACCAGTTCAGCCCGTATTGCGCAGCCCCGCCGCGATCCCGTTGATCGAGATATGGATACCGGTCTGCACCCGCTCGTCGCCCTGGCCTGCGCGCCAGCGGCGCACCAGCTCGACCTGCAGATGGTGCAGCGGGTCGATGTAGGGGAAGCGGTGCTTGATGGAACGTGCCAGGGCTGCGTTGTGCGTCAGGCGCTGCTTGTCGCCGGTGATGCGCGTGAGCGCATCGGCCGTGCGCTGCCACTCGCCCTCGATGGCGGTGAAGACCTTCTTGCGCAGGCGCGCGTCGGTGACGAGCTCGCTGTAGCGCGAGGCCAGGGCCAGGTCGCTCTTGGCCAGCACCATGTCCATGTTGGACAGCAGGGTGCGAAAGAACGGCCACTGGCGGTACATCTTCTGCAGCAGGGCCATTTGCGCCTTGGGGTCTTTGCCCTCGGCGTTCACGAAGGCATCGACTGCCGCGCCAAAGCCGAACCAGCCCGGCAGCGTGAGGCGGCACTGGCCCCAGCTGAAGCCCCAGGGGATGGCGCGCAGGTCCTCGATCTTCTGGCTGGCCTTGCGCGACGCGGGGCGCGAGCCGATGTTGAGCTCGGCGATCTCGCGGATCGGCGTGGAGTTGAAGAAATACTCGGTGAAGCCCGGGGTCTCGTACACCAGCGCACGGTAGGCGCCCATGCTGGCCAGCGAGAGCTGCGCGGCGGCCTCCAGGAAGGCCTTGGTGGCCGGCTTGGTGGGCTGCAGCAGCGTGGCTTCGAGCGTGGCCGCAACCAGGGTTTCGAGGTTGCGCCGGCCGATCTCGGGGTTGGCGTACTTGGAGGCGATGACCTCGCCCTGCTCCGTCAGGCGGATCTGGCCGCGCACGGTGCCCGGGGGCTGGGCCAGGATGGCCTGGTAGCTCGGGCCGCCGCCGCGGCCCACGGTGCCGCCGCGGCCGTGGAACATGCGCAACTGGATGCCGTGGTTGGTGGCAAGCTCGTCGAACAACTCCACCAGCGCGATCTCGGCGCGGTACAGCTCCCAGTTGCTGGTGAAGATGCCGCCGTCCTTGTTGCTGTCGGAGTAGCCGAGCATGATGTCCTGCTCGCTGCCGCTGCGGTGTACCAGACCCGCCACGCCAGGCAGGGCGTAGAACTCGCGCATGATGGGCGCGGCGTTGCGCAGGTCTTCGATGGTCTCGAACAGCGGCACCACGATCAGGTCGTTGCGGGCATCGCCGTCCAGCGTGCCCCGCATCAGGCCCACTTCCTTTTGCAGCAGCAGCACTTCGAGCAGGTCGCTCACCGTTTCGGTGTGGCTGATGATGTAGTGGCGGATGGCCTGGTGGCCATAGCGCTGGCGCATGACCAGGGCCGCCTCGAAGATGGCCAGTTCGCCCCGGGCGTGGTCCGAGTAGCTGGCGCCCATCACGCGCAGGGGGCGAGCGTCGTTGAGCAGGCGCAGCAGCAGGGCGCGCTTGTCGGCCTCGGCCAGCGCGGAATAGGCGGTCTCGATGCGGGCCGTGGCCAGCAGCTCGGCCACCACCTCCTCGTGCTTGTCGGAGCTCTGGCGCAGGTCCACCGTGGCCAGGTGAAAACCGAACACCTCGACGGCACGGATCAGCGGGTGCAGGCGCTCGGCGGCCAGGGCCTCGCCGTGGTGCGACTTGAGCGACGCCTCGATCACACGCAGATCCGCCAGGAAGGCCTCGGCGCTCACATACGGGTTTTGCGGGGCCACCGCGTGGCGCGCGGCCTCGCCGCCGGTCAGTTCCTTGAGCGACGCGGCCAGGCGCGCGTAGACGCCCGTCAGGGCGCGGCGGTAGGGCTCGTCCTGGCGGTGCTCGTTGGTGTCGGGCGAGCGCGCGGCCAGGGCCTCCATCTCGGCCGACACCTGCACCAGGCGGGCCGACAGCGAGAGTTCGCCGCCCAGGTAATGCACCTCGGTCAGGTAATGGCGCAGCGCCACCTCGGCCTGGCGGCCCAGCGCGTACTGCAGGGTCTGCGCGGTCACGTTGGGGTTGCCGTCGCGGTCGCCGCCGATCCACTGGCCCATGCGCAAAAAGCTGTGCACGGGGTACTGGCCCAGCTCGGCCTCCAGGTCGGCATAGATCTTGGGGATCTCGCGCAGGAAGGTGGCCTCGTAGTACGACAGCGCGTTCTCGATCTCGTCGGCCACGGTGAGCTTGCTGTAGCGCAAGAGGCGCGTCTGCCACAGCTGGGCCACGCGGGCGCGCAGCTGGGCCTCGTTGGCAGCCAGCTCGCGCGGGGTGAGCGCGTCCTTGGCGGTGTTGTACAGCTGGGCACGCACCTGGATGTCGTCGCGTGCGGCCAGCAACTGGGCAATGTCGCGCTCGGCGTCGAGGATGCTCTTGCGCTGCACCTCGGTCGGGTGGGCCGTGAGCACCGGGGCCACATAGCTGCCGGCCAGGGTCTGGGAGATGGTCTTGGGCGCGATGCCGGCCCAGCGCAGCCGCGACAGGGCGACTTCGATGCTGCCCTCTTGCGTGTCGCCCGCGCGCTCGTGTACGGCGCGGCGGCGGATGTGGTGGCGGTCCTCGGCCAGGTTGGCCAGGTGGCTGAAGTAGGTGAAGGCGCGGATCACGCTCACCGTCTGGTCGCCCGAGAGGGACTTGAGCAGCTTCTTGAGCGCGCGGTCGGCCTCCTGGTCGGCGTCGCGGCGGAAGGCGACCGAGAGCTTGCGCACCTGTTCCACCAGTTCGTAGGCGGCCACCCCCTCCTGGTCCCGGATCACGTCCCCCAGAATGCGGCCAAGCAGGCGGATGTCGTCAATCAGGGGCTGGTCCTTGTCGGATCGTTTCATGCGAGGGTCTCCGGGAATGGGGGGCGGCGGCCTGCAGGCATCACCCTGCTAGTGCGGGCGCATGCTAGCATCGCCCGCCCCTGAATGATTACAAACAGGTTACGAATCTTGAGCTCCGCCGCGCGCCCCCTGCCCCATCCCATCATCATCGCCACGCGAGAAAGCCGCCTGGCCCTGTGGCAGGCCGAGCACGTGCAGGCCCTGCTGCAGGCCCGCGGCCACACCGTGGAGCTGCTGGGCATGACGACCAAGGGCGACCAGATCCTGGACCGCTCGCTTTCCAAGGTGGGCGGCAAGGGCCTGTTCGTCAAGGAACTCGAAGTCGCGCTCGAAGAAGGCCGCGCCCACATCGCCGTGCATTCGCTCAAGGACGTGCCCATGGAGCTGCCCGAGGGCTTCGCCCTGGCCTGCGTGATGGAGCGCGAGGACCCGCGCGATGCTTTCGTCTCGCCCCGCTACGCCTCCCTGGACGAACTGCCCCAGGGCGCGGTGGTCGGCACCTCCAGCCTGCGCCGCCAGGTGCTGCTGCAGGCCCTGCGGCCCGACCTGCGCATCGAGCCGCTGCGCGGCAACCTCGATACACGCCTGCGCAAGCTCGACGAAGGCCAGTACGACGCCATCGTGCTTGCGGCCGCAGGCCTCAAGCGCCTGGGGCTGGAATCACGCATCCGCCTGGCTTTCGAACCCACCACCATGCTGCCCGCCGCCGGCCAGGGCGCCCTGGGCATCGAGGTGCGCAGCGACCGGCAGGACCTGATCGCCGCGCTGGCGCCGCTGGCGCACCAGGCCACCTGGCTCACCGTGGCCGCCGAGCGCGCCGTGAGCCGCGCCATGGGCGGTAGCTGCTCCATGCCCCTGGCAGCGCACGGAACCCTGGGCGCCGACGGCACGCTGCAGCTCGACGCGGCCTGGGGCGACCCCGAAGACGCGCATGCGCCGCTGGTACGCGCGCACACCAGTGCAGCCGTGGCTACCCTGGCCCAGGCCGAAGCGCTGGGCGACGAGATTGCCCGGCGCCTGCGCGCGGGCGGCGCGCGGGGCGTGGACCCCGCCGCCACGGCCAGTTGACATGGCCGCCGCGCTGCCCCGGGTGATCGTCACGCGCCCCGAGCGCGAGGCGGTCCAATGGGTGGAACAGCTCACCGCGCGCGGCCTGGCCGCCACCGCCCTGCCCCTGATCGCCATTGGCCCCTGTACCGACCCACAGGCCGTGCAGGCCCTGGCCGAAGCCCGCGCACGGCTGGCCCAGGCCCCCGGCTACCGTGCGCTGATGTTCGTGAGCAGCAATGCGGTGCTGCATTTCCTGCCCGGCGCCCCGCCCCTGCCATCCGACACCCGTGCATGGGCCCCCGGCCCGGGCACGGGGCGTGCCTTGGAGCAGCTGGGCGTAGCACCCGCCGCCATCGACGGCCCCGCCGCCGATGCCCCGCAGTTCGACTCCGAATCCCTGTGGCAGCAGGTAGGCGCCCAGGTGCGGTCTGGTGACCGCGTGCTCATCGTGCGCGGCCGCTCGGCCGGGGTGCATGAATCCGCCGAGGGCTCGGGCCGCGACTGGCTGGCCCGCCAGGTGCAGGCCGCTGGCGGCCAGGTGGACTGGGCCGTGGCCTACGAGCGCGGCGCGCCCAGCTTCACCCCCGAGCAGACCGCGCTGGCAGAGGCAGCCACCCACGACGGCTCCCTGTGGCTGCTGAGCAGCTCCGAGGCCGTGGCCCACCTGGCCCAGGCCCTGCCCGGCCAGTCCCTTGCCTCGGCACGGGCCCTGGCCACGCACCCGCGCATTGCCCAGACCGCACGTGCCATGGGCTTTGGCCATGTAAGGGAGTGTCGGCCGGCGCTGGAAGACGTGGTGGCGTCGATAGAATCGGCCCCATGAGTTCCGCGCCCCACAACGACCTGCCCGCCGCAGCCCCCGCTACCCCCGCTGTCCCTCGTGGCAGCAGCCTGCCCACCCTGCTGGCGGGAGTGCTGGCCGTGGCCGCCGTGACCAGCAGTGGCCTGCTGTGGCAGAAACTGAGCGTGATCCAGGAGCAACTGGCGCGCCAGTCGGCCGATTCCGGGGCGCTGGCCATCGAGGCACGCACCATGGCCCGCCAGGCCGAAGAGCTGGTGCGCGAGACCGCCGCCCGCCTCTCGGTGGCCGAAGCCCGCGTGAGCGAAGTGGCACTGCAGCGCAGCCAGCTTGAGGAATTGATGCAGAGCCTGTCGCGCTCACGCGACGAAAACCTGGTGGTGGACATCGAATCTGCCCTGCGCCTGGCGCAGCAACAGGCCCAGCTCACCGGCAGCCTGGAGCCGCTGCTGGCCGCGCTGAAGACGGCCGACCAGCGCATCGAGCGCGCCGCGCAGCCGCGCCTGACGCCGGTGCAGCGCGCCATCGGCCGTGACATCGAGCGCATCAACCGCGCCCAGGTGACCGACACCGCCGGCCTGCTGGCCCGCTTGGACGACCTGGTGCGCCAGGTGGACGAGCTGCCCGTGCTCAATGCCGTGGCGCAGGCCGCGTCCACCAAGCGCCTGGGCCTGTCTCCCGCTGCGCCGGGTTCTGCCGGCGGCACCGCGGCAGGGGCCGAGCTGCCCTGGTGGCGGGCCACCCTGCAGCGCAGTTGGGAGGTGGTGCGCGACGAAGCCCGCAGCCTGGTGCGCGTGAGCCGGGTGGACAACCCCGAGGCCATTTTGCTCGCGCCCGAGCAGACCTTCTTCCTGCGCGAGAACCTCAAACTCAAGCTGCTCAATGCGCGCCTGGGCGTGCTGGCGCGCCAGTTCGACTCGGCCCGGGCCGACCTGGCCGCGGCGACCACCGCGCTCAACAAGTATTTCGACCCGGCCTCGCGCCGCACCCAGGCGGCCGCCACCACCCTGCAGCAGGCCCAGGCCGGCATGAAGGCGGCCGATTTGCCGCGCCTGGATGAAACCCTCTCCGCACTGGCCACGGCCGCTGCGGGGCGCTGAGAGGGGCAGCACGCATGCGCGCAGCACTCTGGCTCCTGGCGTTGTTTGGCGTGGCCGTTGCGGCCGCGCTGTTTGCAGGCAACAACCAGGGCACGATCACCCTTTACTGGCCCCCCTACCGCGTCGACCTGTCGCTGAACATGGTGGTGCTGCTGCTGGTGGGCGGTTTCGTCACCGTGCATGCCGCCCTGCGGGCCCTGGCGGCCCTGCTGGAACTGCCGCACCAGGCGCGCCGCTGGCGCGTGCAGCAGAAGGAACGCGCCATGCACAGCGCGCTGCTCGACGCCATGACGCACCTGCTGGGCGGGCGCTTCATCCGTTCGCGCAAGGCCGCAGTGGCCGCACTGGCCCAGGAAAATGCCCTGGCAGCCGCTGGCGAGTCGGTGCCGCACAGCCACCAGCTGCGCTCGCTGGCCCACCTGGTGGCGGCCGAGGGCTCGCACGCCCTGCAGGACACCGCCACGCGCGACAGCCATCTGCAGCGCGCGCTGGAAGACGCGCCCGCGCGCGGCACGGCCCTGGAGCTGGAGCTGCGCGAAGGCGCTCAGATGCGTGCCGCACGCTGGACGCTGGACGACCGCGACGCCGATGCCGCCCTCGAATGGCTGGCCGCCCTGCCCCAGGGCGCTGCACGCCGCACGCTGGCGCTGCGCATCAAGCTCAAGGCCACGCGGCTGGCCCGCCGCACGCAGGAGGCGCTGGACACGGCCCGCCTGCTGGCCAAGCACCGCGCCTTCTCTCCCACAGCGGCACAGAGCATCGTGCGCGGCCTGGCCACCGAACTCATCCAGAGCGCCCATGACACGGCGCAACTGCGCCGCGTGTGGGACGACCTGGAAACCGCCGAGCGCAACATGCCCGAGCTGGCCATCCAGGCCGCGCAGCGCATGGCCGCCCTGGGTGGCGACGCCACACAGGTGCGCGCCTGGCTGCTGCCGGTGTGGGAGCGCATGGTGGAACTGCCCGATGCGCTGGCGGAACACCATGCGCTCAAGCTGGTGCGCGCGCTCGAATCGGGCCTCGACGCCGTGGACGCGCCCTGGCTGGCGCGCATCGAAGCCGCCCAACAGGCCAACCCGCGCGATGCGCGCCTGCAGTACCTGGCGGGCATGGCCTGCCTCAAGCGCCAGCTCTGGGGCAAGGCCCAGCAGTTGCTGACCCAGGCGGCCCACCAGCTCTCCGACGCCAGCCTGCGCGCCAGCGCCTGGCGCCATCTGGCGGAACTGGCCGAACAGCGCGACGACGAAGCCGCCGCCGCCGAGGCCTGGAAAAAAGCCGCACTCGCCCGCTGACCAGGCAGGCGGGGGTGCCTGCCCATCCCCCGGCCATCTACCGGCCATCCCTCTGCGCCCACCTTTTGGCAAACAAGAGGGAACTTTGAGCGCTCGCCCCCTATCAATTCAGTTTTTTTGAACTGAAGCATCAATCCTGCTGAAGCCGAAGGCGCTGGCAGCTTCCTACACTGCGCTCATCGCGGGGCCTTGTGCGCACGGCACAGGGTGCGGCGTGCGGGGCAGCGACGGATGCGCCAGCCCGAAAAACCTGCTCCCACCGCTTGCTGCCCACCCCTGCCCGCCACCCCACTGCCGATCCCACCACGATGCCCCACTCCACGCCGCCCTCCACCAGCCGACCGGCCCGCTACACCCGCACCGCCATGCTGATGCACTGGGTGCTGGGCCTGGCCCTGATCGGTGCCTTCTGCGTCGGCCTGTACATGACCAGCCTGCCCTTCTCACCAGCGCGCCTCAAACTCTACAACTGGCACAAGTGGGCCGGGGTCACCATCCTCACGCTGTCGGTGCTGCGCATCCTCTGGCGCCTGACGCACCGCCCCCCGGCCCTGCCGGCGGCCATGGTGCAAGCCATGCCGCGCTGGCAGGCGCTGGCGCACCATGCCACGCACGGCCTGCTGTACGCGCTGTTCCTGGCCGTGCCGCTGATCGGCTGGGCCTACAGCTCGGCGGCGGGTTTCCCCATCGTCTTCCTCGGCATGTGGCAGTTGCCCGATTTCGTGCCCGTGAGCAAGGAGCTGGCCGAAGCCATCAAGCCCTGGCACCAGTACACCGCCTTCGCCATGGCGGGCCTGGTGGTGCTGCATGTGGCCGCTGCGCTCAAGCACCAGTTCATCGACCGCGACGGCCTGATCGGCCGCATGCTGCCCGGCCCGCGCTGAGCCCCCGCCCCAGTCCCCCGCCCTCTTCCCTGTTCTTCCGCACCGATCTTTCAGGAGCCTTCATGCAAGCATCTTCCTTCGTCTTGAGCCTCGTGCTGGGCGCCGCCGCGCTGGCCGCACCGTCCGCCTTCGCACAGCAGCAACTGGTCCCCGCACAGAGCGAGGTGCAGTTCACCGCGCGCCAGATGGGCGTGCCGCTCGAAGGCCATTTCAAGAAGTTCGATGCCAAGGTGGCCTTCGACCCGGCCAAGCCCGATACCAGCAAGATCAGCTTCACCGTGGACACCGGCAGCGCCACGCTGGGCTCGCGCGAGACCGATGCCGAGCTGCCCAAGCCCACCTGGTTCAACGTGCCCAAGTTCCCCCAGGCAGCGTTCGAGTCCACCAGCATCAAGGCGCTGGGCGGTGGCAAGTTCGAAGTGGCCGGCAAGCTCACCATCAAGGGCAATGCCCAGAACGTGCTCGTGCCCGTGACACTGGCCCAGAGCGGTGCCACCACCACGGCCACCGGCACCCTGCCCATCAAGCGCCTGGCCTTCAAGATCGGCGAGAACGAATGGGCCGACACCTCCATGGTGGCCGACGACGTGACCGTCAAGTTCAAGCTGGCCCTCACTGGCGTGGGCAAACTCTGATCACCCTGCGCCTGCCTTTTCCGCGTTCCCGTTCCCTGTCCCCTTGACCCTTCCTTTTTCAGGAGTTGTTTACATGCGCAAGTTTTCGTTCGCCCTGCTCGCCCTGGCCGCAGCCGCCGTTCTGTCCACGGGCGCAGCCCAGGCCCAGAGCGCCGCATACGCCATCGATCCGACGCACACCTTTGTGACGTTCGAGATCAGCCACTTCGGCGCAACGACCAACCGCGGCCGCTTCGACAAGAAGGAAGGCACTGTGCAGTTCGACCGCGCCGGCAAGACCGGCAAGGTGGAGATCACCGTGGACACCACGTCGATCAACTCCGGCACGCCCCCGTTCGACAAGCACCTGCAAAGCGCTGACCTGTTCAACGCCGCCAAGTACCCGACCATCAAGTTCGTGTCCGACAAGTTCACCTTCAACGGCGACAAGGTCAGCGAAGTGGCCGGCCAGCTGACGCTGCTGGACAAGACCCTGCCCGTGACCCTCAAGGCCACACAGTTCAACTGCTACCAAAGCCCCATGCTCAAGCGTGAAGTCTGCGGCGGCGACTTCGAAGCCACCATCGACCGCACCCAGTGGGGCCTGAACTACGGCGTGGAATGGGGTTTCCCCAAGAACGTGCGCCTGGTGGTGCAGATCGAAGCCATCAAGCAGTAATCCCCTGCGCAGCGACAGGCGCTTGCCGCCTGCCGTTTCGACGCGAAGCCACCCGCAGCGGTTTGCAGCGGGTGGCTTTTTTACGGGGGCTCAGCGGCTTCCAGTACGCTCATCGGCGCATCGAGCCGCCAGCCCTGGGCATGCCAGGCCCACACCGCCGTGGGCTCCACCGCCTGCAGAAAATGCAGGTCGTGCGAGACCACCAGCAGTGCCCCGGTGAAACCCTGCAGCGCTGCCTGCAAGGCCTCCACCGAGGCCAGGTCCAGGTGGTTGGTGGGCTCGTCCAGCAGCAGCATCTGCGCCGGCTCGCCGCACCACAGGGCGCAGGCCAGCGCGGCCTTGATGCGCTCGCCGCCGCTGAGCACCCCGGCGGGCCGCTGCACGCGATCAGCATCCAGCCCCAACTGCGCCAGGCGCATGCGCAGCGTGGCCTCGGGCAAGGGCGAGCCGAGTTCGGCCAGGCGCTGCAGCACGCTTGCGGACGGCGGTAGCACCTGCGTGTTGTGCTGGTCCAGCCAGGCCGCGCGCACGCCACGCACCACGCTGCCCGATGCAGGCGCCACCTGCCCGGCCACCAGGCGCAGCAGGGTGCTCTTGCCACAGCCATTGGGCCCGGTGATCGCGATGCGCACGGGGCCACACCAGACCCCATCGAGGGCGGGCAGGGCCTTCGGTGCAAACGGCGCCCGCACCTGCTCCAGCGCCAGCACCTGCTTGCCGGCGGGCACGCTGCTTTCGGGCAGGGCCAGTGCCACGGGTGCCTGCTGTGGTGCCTGGCGGGCGGCATCGCGCACGGCTGCATCCAGCTTCCCGCGCGCCTCCTGCTGGCGTTCATGCTCATGCCCGGCATGGGCCTCGGCGCTGTTCTTCATGCGGCCCAGCAGGATCGGGGCGAGGTTGGCCTTGCGTGCCACCCGGCGCCCCTGCGCGGTGCGGCGCTGCTGCGCGTCGTGGTCACGCTGCAGCGCCTTCCTGCCCCGGTCGCGCTCGGTGCGTGCATGGTCGAGAGCGGCCTGCGCGGCGGCGCGCTCCTGGTCCCGTTGCGCCGCATACAAGGCCCAGTTCCCGCCGTAGCGCCGCAGCCCGGCGGGCGACAGCTCCACGATGGCATCCACCACGCCCAGCAGTTCCCGGTCATGACTGGCCACGAGCGTGCCGCCCTGCCGTGCCGCCAGTTGGTCCAGCAGCCAGCGCCGTGCATTGCGGTCCAGGTGGTTGGTGGGCTCGTCGAGCACCAGCACCTGGGCGTCGCAGACGAAGGCCCCGGCCAGCGCCACGCGCATGCGCTCGCCGCCGCTCAGGCGTTCCGCACCGCCGTCGGCAGGCAGATGCCCCAGGCCCAGCGCCTGCAGCGCGCGCTGCCAGCGCGCGGGCAGGTCCCACTGGCCATCGGCCCGCAGCAGGTCTTCGGGCGTGCCCTGGCCCGCCTCCAGGCGCGCCAGGGCCTGCAGCACGGGCGCCAGGCCTGCGAGGGCGGCCACGGTGCTGCCGGGGCCACCCTGCACCTCCTGCGCCACGGCATGCAGGCGCGCGTTGCACAGCACCGTGCCGCCAGTGGGCTGCAGCCGGCCCAGCAGCAGTTGCAGGAACACGCTCTTGCCCACGCCATTGGCGCCCACAATGCCGGTGGACCCGGCGCCCAGGGCCACGTCGAGGGGCTGGCTCCACAAGGGCTGTCCATCGGGCAGCGTCCAGACAACGTCCTGGAACTGGAGCGAAAGAGAAGAAGAAAGGGAAGCAGAAGCGACAGCAGCCTCGCTGTCGCCCCGGGCGCGCTGGCCCGAATGCTTGGTCGTCGCCATGCCTGAGAACTCCACGGTCACCATCAAGCCGCACCTGCGCAAAAAGGCAGGAGCGGAACAGCGTGAAAGTGGCTTACAGGCGCATCGGTGAAAACACCCCGGGTGGTTGGCGAGAGGCGCAATGTACCGCAAATACCCGCACCTTCAAAATTCCCTTTACGTAAATTGATTACGAATAGTAGAATTTCCACATCGACACCCGCATGGACCCAAGGAGACAACCGCATGAATGCCGTTCTGAAGCCCGACCTCGCCAGCCTGCCCGCACCTGCCGCCTTCCAGCAGCTGCACCACTACGCCTACAAGGCGCGCGACGCGGAGGAGACACGCCAGTTCTACGAGGACATCCTGGGCCTGCCGCTGTACCACATCATCCAGAGCGACCACGTGCCCAGCACGGGCGAGTACTGCCCGTACACGCACTTCTTCTTTCGCCTGAAGGACGGCTCGTTCATCGCCTTCTTCGACCTGGGCGACGACGTGAAGGCCGAGCCTTCGCCCAACACGCCGCTGTGGGTGAACCACATCTCGTTCCGC
The DNA here is from genome assembly GCF_979253235.1 of Acidovorax sp. AC410. Classification (NCBI taxonomy): domain Bacteria; kingdom Pseudomonadati; phylum Pseudomonadota; class Betaproteobacteria; order Burkholderiales; family Comamonadaceae; genus Acidovorax; species Acidovorax sp. AC410. The sequence continues at coordinate 3,549,470 of NZ_CEEDCG010000001.1, read as the reverse complement.
GTGGACACGGTGCAGGAATTGCAGAACACCAAGGAGCGCCTGGAGGCCTTCGGCATCGAGGTGCTGGGCGTGACCGACCACCACATCTTCAAGAGCATCTATTTCTTCGACCCCAACGGCATCCGCCTGGAGCTCACGGCGCAGCTGGCCGACGCCAATGCCATGGCCAAGGACAGCACGGTGGCCCATGCGCGCCTGAAGGAATGGACGGCCCGCAAGGAGCAGTGGCGCAAGGAGCGCGCCGAGGGCAAGGCGGCCGAGCCGCTCAAGCCCCAGACCAATGACCGGCCTGAATTCGCCAAGGCCTGAGCCCCGGCCCCGTAAAAAAGGCGCCACCCTCGCGGGCGGCGCCTTTCGCTTTTTTACGCAGGCCGGTGGCTACACCGCGTCCAGCTCGGCCAGCAGGTCGCTGGTGGTCGCAGCCTCCAGCAGCGCCCGGGTGTAGGGCTGCTGCGGCCGGTCGAAGATGTCGGCCACGCTGCCCTCCTCGACGATGCGGCCGTTCTCCATCACGATGATGCGGTCGGCGATCTCGGACACCACGGCCAGGTTGTGCGAGATGAACAGGCAGCCAAAGCCGCGCTCGGCCTGCAGGCGCCTGAGCAGCTCGAGCACCTGCTTCTGGATCGTCATGTCCAGGGCCGAAACGGGCTCGTCGGCCACCACGAAGGCGGGCTTGCGCACCAGCGCCCGTGCAATCGCCACGCGCTGGCGTTGGCCGCCCGACAGGGCGTGCGGGTAGCGCTCGCCAAAGCCCGCCAGGCCCACCTCGTCGAGCATGGCGTCCACCGTGGCCTGCAGCGCATCGCGCGTGAGCGGCGGGCCGTGGCGCAGCGGCTCGGCCACGATGTCGCGCACGCGCTGGCGCGGGTCGAGCGAGGAATACGGGTCCTGGAACACCAGTTGGCAGGCCAGGCGGAAGTCGCGCCGCCCGGCCGCATCGGCCCGGCCCAGCGGCGTGCCGCGAAAGCACACATCGCCGTCCGCCACGGGCAACAGGCCAATCATGGCGCGGCCCAGCGTGGTCTTGCCCGAACCCGAGCCGCCGACCACGGCCACCACCTCGCCCGGCTGGATGGCCAGGGACACACCGCGCACCGCCAGCTTGGGCGCTGCCTTGGACAGCCAGCCCTGGCGCGCGCCCGGAAAGCTCACATGCACGTCCTTGGCCTCGATCAACGGCGCCTGTGCGGGCCGTGCCGGACGCTGGGCACTGCGCTGGGGCAGCGCATCGATGAGGCTCTTGGTGTAGGCCTGGCGCGGCGCCGTGAGCACGCTGCGCACCGGGCCGGCCTCGACGAGCCGGCCTTTTTCGAGCACCACCACCGACTGCGCGTAGCGCGCCACCAGCCCTAGGTCGTGTGTGATCAGCAGCACCGCCGTGCCCTCGGTGCGCGTGAGCTCGGCCATGATCTCCATCACCTCGCGCTGGCTCAGGGAGTCGAGCGCCGTCGTGGGCTCGTCGGCAATCAACAGACGCGGCTTGAGCAGCATCACCGAGGCCAGCATGATGCGCTGGCGCATGCCGCCCGAGAACTGGTGCGGGTAGGCGGCCAGGCAGCGCTCGGGGTCGGCGATTTGCACGCGGCGCAGCATGGCGATGGCGCGCTCGCGCGCCTGGGCCACGCTCAGCTTCTCGTGCAGGCGCAGGCCCTCGAAGAGCTGCTCGGCAATGGTCATGGCCGGGTTGAGCGAGACCATGGGCTCCTGGAACACCATGCCCACGTCGCAGCCGCGCAGCGCGCGCAGTTCGTTCGCCGACAAGGCGCCCACATCACGCCCCTGCAGCAGCACGCAGCCGCCGCTCTGGCGCACCTGGGGCGGCAGCAGGCCGAGCACGGCGCGCCCGGCCATGGTCTTGCCGCTGCCCGACTCGCCCACCAGGGCGACCACGCCGCCAGCGGGCACGTCGAACGAAACGGCGTCCAGCAGCGGACGGGCATGGGGGCCATGCACCGTGAGCTCGCGCACGGACAGCAGGGGCAGCGGGTTCTTCTCGGTCGTCATGTCGGTTCTTTCCGCCAAAGGGTAGGACGATGGCCGCATCAGCGGTGCTCCATGCGCGGATCGAGCCAGTCGCGCAGCGCATCACCCAGCAGGTTCACGCCCAGCAGCGTGAGCGCGATGCAGGCGCCGGGCGCAATGCCCAGCCAGGCGGCGGTCTCGATGTAGGGCCGGCCTGAGGCCAGCATGTTGCCCCAGGTGGGCGCGGGCGGCGGCACGCCCAGGCCCAGAAAGCTCAGCGCGCTCTCGGCCAGGATGACCCAGCCGAACATGGAGGTGGCCAGCACCACCAGGGGGGCCACGCAGTTGGGCAGGATGTGGGCGAACACCGTGCGCAGGCCGGAGTTGCCGATGACCTCGGAGGCCTCGATGTACTCCTTCTCGCGCAGCGAGAGCACCGAGCCGCGCACCACACGCACCGCCGTGGGCGCATAAGCCAGGCCCAGCGCGACGATGATGCCCCACTGGTTGGCGCCCACGATCACCATCACCCCGAGGGCCAGCAGGATGCCGGGGAAGGCCAGCATGGCGTCGTTGAAGACCATCAGCACCCGGTCCAGCCAGCCGCGGAAGTAGCCGGCCACGAGGCCGATCACCACGCCCAGCACCAGGGCCAGGGCCACGGTGAGCGCGGCCACCAGCAGGCTGGTGCCGGCCCCGGCCATCAGGCGCGAGAGGATGTCGCGCCCGAACTCGTCGGTGCCCAGCAGGTAGCTGCCCGAGGGCGGCTGCAGGCGCTGGCGCAGCGCCACGCCCATGGGGTTGTACGGCGTCCAGAACACGGACAGCAGGGCCATGGCGCCCACCAGGGACACCAGCAGGCCACCGATCAGGGCGTTGGTACGCAGACGTTTCATCAGGCGCTTCATCATGACGCGGACACCCGGGGATCGAACAGGGGATAGCACAGGTCCACCACGAGGTTGACGAGCACGTAGATGGCGGCCGTGAACAGCAGGCAGCCCTGCACCACGGGGTAGTCGCGCGCAAAGATCGCATCCACCAGCAGGCGGCCCAGGCCGGGCAGCGTGAACACCGTCTCCAGCACCGCGATGCCGCCCAAGAGGTTGCCCAGCACCAGGCCGATCATGGTCCAGGTGGGCGCAAACGCATTGGGCAGCACGTGGCGCAGCAGCACCCGCCGCTCCGACAGGCCCTTGGCCCGCGCATGCGTCACGTACTCCAGGCGCAGCACCTCCACGGCGCTGGCGCGCGCCATGCGGGTCAGGATACCGAGCTCGATCAGCGCCAGCGTGATGGTCGGCAGGATGAGGAAGGTCAGCGCCGAGCGCCAGTCCTCGCTGAACGGCACGTAGCCCACCACCGGCACCAGCCCGAGCTTGAGCCCGACGAAGAGCAGCAGCAGCAGGCCCAGCCAGAAGCTCGGGATGGACAGGAAGAACGTGGCGGCGGCCACCACCATGGTGTCGAGCACGCTGTTCTGCTTCCACGCGGCCAGCAGGCCGGCGGGCACGGCCAGCAGCGCGGCCAGGGCTACCGCCACGAGTACGATGGCGGCGCTCACCTGGAAGCGCTCGAGCAGCAGCGGCAGCACGGCCTCGCCGCTGGTGATGGAGTGGCCCAGGTCACCCTGCAGCATCTTGCCGAGCCACAGCGTGAACTGCACGGGGATCGGCCGGTCGAGCCCGAACTGGGCATGCAGGTCGGCCAGTTGCTCGGGCGTGGCGCTGTCACCGAGGATGAGCAGCGCCGGATCGCCGGGCACCAGGCGCATGAGCACGAAGACCATCAGGCTCACGAGAAAGAGGGTCGGCAGCGTCCACAGCAGGCGCCGGCCAACATAGGCGGGGAAGGAGGAACCCATGGTGTGTCGAGGGATCAGATCAGCAGGCCATCGGGATCACGGTGCGCGCAGCGCCACGCCCCAGGCACGCGGCGTGCCCAGCGCCCAGCCCTTGTAGCCCTTGGCGTACGAGCGGGCGGCGCTGGTGTTCACGGCCGAGTACATGAAGATCGCGGGCACGTCCTCACGCATGCGGGCTTCGAGCTTGTCGAACAGCGCCTGGCGCTGGGCCGCGTCGCTGGTCTCCATGCTCTTGGCCAGCAGTTCGTGGGCCAGGGGTTCGTCCCACACCTTGCGCGGCTGCTTGTCCTTGGGGCCTGTCACCATCTCGTACGACAGCGCCGGATCCAGCCGGGCCGAGAAGGTGAAGGCCATGGCCTGGTAGTTGCCCTTGGTATAGCGGTCGAGCAAGGTGGCCCAGTCGAGCACCTCGACCTCGGCCTTGATACCCGCCTCCTGCACCATGGCCTGGGTCAGCACGGCGATGTTGAACACGCTGTTGTAGCGCTTGGTGGCCAGGATCTTGATGGGCTCGCCCTTGTAGCCGGCCTCGGCCAGCAGCTTTTTGGCCAGCGCCAGGTTGCGCGGCGGCACCGCGGCCTGCGGCTTCTTGTAGAAGGCGCTGGGCGTGGGCACGACCGAGCGGCTGGGCGGGGCATTGCCCGACGTGACGGCGGCCACGAGTTCGGGCATGTCCAGCGCGAGCGCGATGGCGCGGCGGATGCGCGCGTCCTTGAGCAGCGGGTCACGCGTCTGGAACAGCAGGCCCTGCACGTTCATGGTGGCCTGGGTCTCCATCAGCACGTCCTTGCGGCCCTTGTATTCGGCCATGTCCTCGTCGTTGATGTCGTAGTTCAGGTCGATGCCACCCGAGAACAGCGCGGCCTTGGCGGCCGAGGCATCGGGGATGATGATGAAGCGCACCTTGGGCGTCTCGGCGACCTTGGCGCCGGTGTTGCCGTCGCGCGGGCCGGGCAGCGCCGTGTAGCCGTCGTTGCGCAGGAGTTCGATGTACTGGCCGCGCTTCCATTCGCCGAGCTTGTAGGGCCCGGTGGCCACGGGCTCGCGCCACTTGCCGTCGGCTTCGAGCGAGCTGCGGTGGTAGATGCCGGTGCCGCCGCAGTCCACACGCGCGAGCGTCGCCAGGAACAGCGCCGAGGGCTTGTCCAGCGTGTAGACCACGGTGGCCGGATCGGGCGCATCCACCTTGACCACCTTGGCCAGGCCGCGCCCGTCGAACTCGGCCAGGCAGCGCCAGTTGTTGGCGGGGGTCATGTAGCGGTTCCAGGCAAACACCACGTCATCGGCCGTGAGCGGAGCCCCGTTGTGGAACTTGACGCCCTGGCGCAGCTTGAAGGTGTAGGTCTTGCCGTCCGCCGAGGTCGCGACCGACTGGGCCAGCAGCGGCGCCACGGAAGCGTCCTCGCGGTAGGCCACCAGGCCTTCCAGCACGTGCATCATCACCGCGTCGGTGTTGTTGTCGCGGTTGACGCCGGGGTCGGTGGAGCGGATGTCGGCATTCAGGCGGATGCGCAGGGTATCGGCCTGCGGCTGGGCCTGGGCCAGGCCAACCGCGCAGAAGCCGGCGAGCAGGGCCAGGCCTTTGGACAGCCAGCGCGAGGGAGCAGTAGTCATCTCGGGGTCCTTTCTTCGTGGGGCAAGCGAACGCGCTCAGGCCAGCGCCAGGTGGCGTTCCAGGTCCAGGCGGTAGGCCTCAAAGCGGCGGCTGAGCGCGGGCAGCATGGCGACTTCCATCTCGCCGAGGGCCGGCTCCATCACCACCATGGCCACCGTCGCCGAGAGGTTGCTGCTGGAGTTGGGGCGTGGCGGGCGGCACACCGACCAGGGCGACTGGAAGTCGTCGAACAGCGCGGCCTTGATGTGCTCGCGCGTGAGCGCGCCGATGTGCGGCTCGACCAAGGCGCGCACGCGCAGGTCGCGGTACAGCGAATCGGGCGTGTTGACGATGCCCATGTCCTTGATCTTGGCCAGCGCAATCGGGCTCTGGAAATGGTTGGCATGCACGATGACGCCGCGCTCTGGGTGGATCTGGAAGGTCTCGTCCGGCGCGCATTCGAAGTCGATGGCCACGCCCGTGGCGTGCGAGACCATCACGTTGTTGGACGCCGACTTGGGCGTGCAGTACACGATGCGCATGGCCAGTGCCAGTTGCACCTGCTCCAGCGCCTTGCGGCGCAGCAGGGCCAGGGGCACGCCGAGCTGGCGGTAGTCCCGGTCGGACTCCAGGTAGTTGGCGGTGATGGAGATGCCCGCAGAATTCATGCCCGAGCGCGCCATGCCGCCGGCCTCGGTGAAGGTCAGGATGTCCGGGCCGTCGTCGCGCAGCACGCGCAGCACCACGGCTGTCTCGGCGCACTCGGCCTTCCAGTCCCAGTTCTGCGCATGGATCACGCGGCCCGAGGCCGTGGCTTCGGGCATCGCGACCACGCCGGTGCAGCCGTCGGGGTCGATCTGCGCGGGCTGGCCCTTGCGGCGACGGTCGGCAAGCTTGAGGATCTCGGTGCGCGCATTGAGCATCACGATGGCTTCATACGACACACCGGCCCCCTCGGCGATGCCGCGCATCTCGTCCAGGTAGGCCGCATCGAAGGCTTCGATGGTGGGCTCGAAGGTCTTTACCAGCGTGCCGATCTCGGGCCAGCCGAGTTTGCTGCCTTCGAGCTGGGTGGAGTAATGTGCGATGCCGCGCAGGATGCGCGCCTTGGCCTGTTCGCCATACTGGCGGCCACGCTCGCGCGGTGCACCGCGGACCTCGATCAACGGGCAGGAAGGAATGGGCAGCTGTGCGCCCCAAGGGAAAGTCTGGTCCATGGCGATGGGTGGAGTGAGCGATCATTGATCGATGGACTGAATTGTATTTTGTAGAATAAAAAACATCAACTGTTTCAAGCTATGGTTTCTACCCCCCTGCATCTGGAGCTGGCAGACCGCATCAGCCGCCTCATCCACGAGGACGGCCTGGCGACCGGTGCGCGCCTCAATGAAAACCAGCTCGCCGAGCGCCTGGGCGTCTCGCGCACGCCGGTGCGCGCTGCACTCGACCACCTCGCCCAGCAGGGCTTTGCCGAGCGCAAGCCACACCGCGGGGTGGAGCTGCTGCGCCTGCCGCCCCTGCCCTCCCCCGCCCGCGAGGCGGCCGATGGCAGCGACGAGCTGCTGCGGCGCATTGCCTACGACCGCCAGCATGGCAACCTGGGCGAGTACGTCTCCGAGAAGGAACTGATGGAGGCCTATGCCCTGGGCCGCCCGGCCATCCGCAATGCGCTGGAGCGCCTGGCCGACCTGGGCGCCATCGAGCCCAAGCTGGGCTATGGCTGGCGCTTTGCCACGGGCGCCTGGGACGCCAGCGTGCGCCACGAGAGCTACCGCTACCGCATGGTCATCGAGCCGGCCGCCATCCGCGAGCCCGGGTTTGCGCTGCCGCCCGCCTGGGCGCTGGACATGCGGCGCCAGCACGAGGAGTTCCTGCGCACGCTGTCGGAGGATTCGTCGAGCATCGCCTTTTTCGAGATGAATGCCGCCTTCCATGAGGGGGTCGCCGCGGCCTCGGGCAACCGCTTCTTCCACATGGACATCCAGCGCCAGAACCGCCTGCGCCGCCTGTCCAACTACGACTGGAAGTATGGCCCCGAGCGCATGCAGGTGAACTGCCGCGAGCACCTGGAGATGCTGGACCGCCTGCAGGCCGGCGACACGGAGCTGGCCGCGCTGCTGATGCAGCGCCACCTCGACGTGGCCAGCCGCCTGCGCCCTCCCGCCAAAGCCTGAGCGGACGCAGTGCGCGAAGGCTTCGCGCTGGCGTATTGATTTTTGTTAAAACAAAAAACATAATAGAAGGCATGCAGGGGCCCATGCCTCCATGGCGCGCACGCGGCTCCCTGCCCTTCCCTGTGCAGCACCCACCGAAAGCCCCCCATGACTTCCGCCTCTCCCTCCCGCGCCCCGAACGACGACGCGTTCTGGCTACCCTTCACCGCCCAGCGCCAGTTCCAGCAGCAGCCCATGCTGTTCACCGCCGCCCAGGGCATGCACTACACCACCGACGACGGCCGCCAGGTGCTGGACGCCATGGCCGGCCTGTGGTGCTGCAACGCAGGCCACGGCCAGCCGCGCATCACCGAGGCGATCCGCGAGGCTGCAGGCCGCATGGACTTCGTCTCGTCGTTCAAGATGAGCCACCCGGCCGCCTTCACGCTGGCCCGGCGCATCGCCGACCTGGCGCCGGGCGGCATGGACCATGTGTTCTTCACCAACTCGGGCTCCGAGGCGGTGGACACCGCCCTCAAGATCGCCCGCGCCTACCACCAGGCGCGTGGCGATGCGCGCCGTACGCTGCTGGTGGGCCGCGCCAAGGGCTACCACGGCATGGGCTTTGGCGGCCTCTCGGTGGCCGGGCTCGGGCGCCACAAGCGCGATTTCGGCCCACTGCTGCCCGACACCGCCCACCTGCCCCTGCCCTACGACGCGGATGCGCGCTTTTCGCGCGGCCAGCCCGCCACGGGCGCGCACTACGCGAATGCGCTGGAGCAGTTGTTCGTGGTGCACGACCCGGCCACCATTGCCGCGGTGATCGTCGAGCCGGTCACCGGCTCGGGCGGTGTGTACCCGCCGCCCGTGGGCTACCTGCAGCGCCTGCGCGAGCTGTGTACGCAGCACGGCATCTTGCTGATCTTCGACGAGGTGATCACCGGCTTTGCGCGCGTGGGCGCCGCCTTCGGGGCCCAGGCCTTCGGCGTCACGCCGGACCTGATCTGCTGCGCCAAGGGCATGACCAACGGCGCTGTGCCCATGGGCGGCGTGGTCGTAGGCAATACGGTGTACGACGCGTTCATGCAGGGCTCCGCCAGCATGATCGAGCTGTTCCACGGCTACACCTATTCGGCCCACCCGCTGGCCTGCGCGGCGGGCCTGGCCACGCTCGATGTGCACGAAGAGCTTGACCTGGCCGCGCGCGTGCAGGCCATTGCCCCGGTGTGGGAGGCCGCGCTGCACGGCCTGCGCGACGCACCGCACGTGGCCGATGTGCGCAACATCGGCCTGCTGGGCGCTGTCGACCTGGCATCGCGCCCAGGCGCTGCCGGCGCGCGTGGCAATGCCGTGCATGCGGCCTGCTTCGAGGCGGGCGTGCTGGTGCGCAACTCGGGCGATACGCTGGTGCTTTCGCCGCCGCTGGTGATCAGCGAGGCAGAGATCGGCGAGGTGGTGGACAGCATCCGCACTGCCCTGCGGGCCACCGCCTGAAGCGAGCACCATGCAGGAACACCTGAATTTCTACATCGACGGCGCCTGGACCACCGCTTTGGGCACGCGCACGCAGGACGTCATCGACCCCAGCACCGAACAGCCCGTGGCGCGCATCGCGCTGGGCGATGCGCGCGACCTCGACCGCGCCGTGGCTGCCGCGCGCCGCGCCTTCCCTGCCTGGGCTGCCCAGGGCCGTGAGCAGCGCCTGGCGGTGTTGCACGCGGTGATTGCAGCCTACGAAAGCCGCATGGACGATATTGCCATGGCCATCTCACTGGAGATGGGGGCACCCATCGCACTGGCCCGCCAGGCCCATGCGGTGGCAGGCCTGTCGCACCTGAAACAGGCAGCCCAGGTGCTGGCCGGCTATGCATTCGACGAGGTGGTGAACCGCACCCGGGTGGCGCGCGAGCCCATCGGCGTGTGCGGTCTGATCACGCCCTGGAACTGGCCCATGAACCAGATCACCTGCAAAGTGGCACCGGCCCTGGCCGCGGGCTGCAGCGTGGTGCTCAAGCCCAGCGAGACGGCACCCCTGTCGGCCCTGCTGTTCGCGCAGGTGCTGCACGAAGCGGGCGTGCCACCCGGCGTGTTCAACCTGGTCAACGGCGACGGGCCGGGCGTGGGCGCGGCCATGGCGGCGCATGCGGACATCGACATGATTTCCTTCACCGGCTCCACCCGCGCCGGCGTGGCCGTGGCCAAGGCGGCGGCTGACAGCGTCAAGCGCGTGGCGCAGGAGCTGGGCGGCAAGTCGCCCCACATCGTGGTGGACGGCGTGGACCTGCCGGCCACCATCCGCCATGCGGCGCTGCAGTGCTTTCGCAACACCGGCCAGTCGTGCAACGCGCCCACGCGCCTTTTGGTGCCCATGCACCTGCACGACGCGGCCACGGCCATCGCGGTAGACGTGGCGCAGTCGCTGCGCATGGGCGACCCGCGCGACGCGGCCACCACGCTCGGTCCGGTGGCCAACGCGGTGCAGTACGCCAAGGTGCGCGAACACATCGCCGTCGGCCTGCGCGAGGGGGCCCGGCTCGCCACCGGCGGCCTGGAACAGCCCGCAGGCCTGGCCCAGGGCTATTTCGTGCAGCCCACGGTGTTTGCCGACGTGCGCAACACCATGGCCATTGCGCGCGAGGAGATCTTCGGCCCGGTGCTCTGCATCCTGCCCTACGGCACCGAGGAAGAGGCCATTGCGATGGCCAACGACACGGTGTACGGCCTGTCGGCCTACGTGAGCGCGCCGGACCTGGCCCATGCCCGCCGCATCGCTCGGCGGCTGCGCGCCGGCATGGTCCACATCAACGGCGCACGCGCCGACCACGCAGCGCCCTTCGGCGGCTACCGGCAGTCGGGCAACGGGCGCGAGTGGGGACGCATGGGCTTCGAGGAGTACCTGGAGGCCAAGTCCATGTTCGGGTACGAGGAGCCGGAAGTGATCACCCCCTGAGTCACTTTCGCGCCTCAGGGGGTGCTTCAGCTCATTCCGTGGGCGCGGGCACCGAGTGCAGCATCACCGGGTGGTTGCCATAGGCGTCCACGCTCTCGATCTGCACGCCAAAGCCCCACAGGCGTGCCACGTGGCGCAGCACCTCCTGCGTGTCATCGCCCAGCGGACGGCCCTGGTACTGGGTGTGGCGCAGGGTCAGGCTGCGGTCACCACGCAGGTTCACGTTCCACACCTGGATGTTGGGCTCGCGCGTGCCCAGGTCGTACTGCTGCGAGAGCATCTGGCGCAGGTTGCGGTAGCCGTTCTCATCGTGGATCTCGCTGACCACCAGCTCGTTCACGCGGGCGTCGTCGTGCAGGGCGAACAGGCGCATCTCGCGCATCAGGTGCGGGCTCAGGTACTGGCCGACGAAGCTCTCGTCCTTGAAGTTGCGCATGGCATGGTCGAGCGTGGGCAGCCAGGGGGCGCCGGCGATGTCGGGGAACCAGCGCCGGTCTTCGTCCGTGGGGTTCTGGCAGATGCGCTGGATGTCGCGGTACATGGCAAAACCCAGTGCGTAGGGGTTGATGCCGCTGTAGGCACGGTGCCCCACGGGGGGCTGGAAGATCACGTTGGTGTGCGAGCCCAGCCACTCCACCATCACCCCGTCGCTGAGGTAACCCTCGTCGTACAGTGTGCTCAGCAGGGTGTAGTGCCAGAAGGTGGCCCAGCCCTCGTTCATGACCTGGCTCTGGCGCTGGGGGTAGAAATACTGCGCGATCTTGCGCACGATGCGCACGATCTCGCGCTGCCAGGGCTCCAACAGCGGCGCATTCTTCTCGATGAAGTACAGGATGTTCTCCTGCGGCTCCTTGGGGAAGCGGTTGCTCTCCTGCGCGGCGCCGTCCTTGCCAGGGCGCGTGGGCAGGGTGCGCCACAGGTCGTTGACCTGCTGCTGCGCATAGGACTCGCGCTGCTCGCGCTCCAGGCGCTCGCGCGCCAGGTTCTTCTTGGACGGGCGGCGGTAGCGGTCTACCCCGAAGTTGGCCAGCGCGTGGCAGGAGTCCATGAGCCGCTCCACCTCGTCGAAGCCGTAGCGCTCTTCGCACTGGGCCACATAGTCTTTGGCATACACCAGGTAGTCGATGATGGAAGACGCATCCGTCCACATGCGAAACAGGTAGTTGCCCTTGAAGAAGCTGTTGTGGCCGTAGGCGGCATGGGCGATCACCAGCGCCTGCATGGCGGTGGTGTTCTCCTCCATCAGGTAGCTGATGCAGGGGTTGGAGTTGATGACGATCTCGTAGGCCAGGCCCATGTGGCCACGCCGGTAGCGCCGCTCGGTGGCCAGGAACTCCTTGCCGTAGCTCCAGTGGCGGTAGTTCACCGGCATGCCCACGCTGGAGTAGGCGTCCATCATCTGCTCGGCGGTGATGACTTCGAGCTGGTTGGGGTAGGTGTCGAGCCCGAAGCGCTCGGCGGTGGCCGCGATCGCGGCGTGGTAGCGATCGATCAGCTCGAAGGTCCAGTCGCTCGGATCGGGCAGCGGCTGTGCAGGCCGCGCGCCCGCGGGCAGGGGCTGCTCGGGCACGGTGCGGTGGCGGCGCTCGCCGACGACGGCAGTCTTCCACGGGTTGTCGCGCATGCGGCGCTCCAGCACCGGGTACTGGGCCATGTTGTGATTCATACCTGCACCCCCTCCTTCTTGAAGAGGTCGCGGAACACGGGGTAGATATCCCCCTGCTCGGACACCTTGCGCATGGCGAAGTGGGGGTACAGCGGCACCAGCTGGCTGTACTCCTCCCACAGGTTCTGCTCTTCCTGGGCCACCTGCACATAGGCAAAGTAGCGCGCCAGCGGCAGGATGCGGTCGACCAGCAGGTTGCGGCAGTTGCCGCTGTCGTTGGTGAAGTTGTCGCCATCGCTGGCCTGGGCCACGTAGATGTTCCAGTCCCCTGCAGGGTAGCGCGCGCGGATGATCTGGTCGAGCAGCACCAGCGCGCTGCTGACCACCGTGCCCCCGCTCTCGGTGGAGTGGAAGAACTGCTCCTCGCTCACCTCGGCGGCCTGGGTGTGGTGGCGGATGAAGACGATGTCGATCTTCTCGTAGTGCCGCGTGAGGAACAGGTACAGCAGGATGAAGAAGCGCTTGGCCAGGTCCTTGCGCGCCTGGTCCATGGAGCCCGAGACGTCCATCAGGCAGAACATCACCGCCTGGCTGTTGGGCACGGGCACCTGCACGCGGGAGCGAAAGCGCAGGTCGATGGGGTCCAGGTAAGGGATGCGGCCGGTGCGCGCCTTGAGCTCATCGATGCGCAGCCGCAGCGCTGCCGCCTCGTCACTGGTGCCCTGGCCTTCTTCCACCAGGGCATCGAGCTGCAGTTGCAGCGCCGCCAGCTCGCGGTGCGCCGACTGGCCCAGCGCGATGCGCCGCCCCAGCGCCCCGCGCATGGTGCGCAGCACCGCCAGGTTGTTGGGAATGCCGTTCTGGCTGTAGCCGGCGCGGCGCGGCTTGTACTTGGGGGTCTCGCCGATGTGCGTGCGCAGCAGGTTGGGCAACGCCAGGTCCTCGAAGAAGAGCTGCATGAACTCTTCCTTGGTCAAGGTGAAGGTGAAATCGTCCTCCCCCTCCCCGCTGTCGCTGGCCTGCGAACCGCCGCCGCCTCCGCCCCCCCCTGGGGCCGCTGGATGCGGTCGCCGCGCACGTGCTCGGCATTGCCAGGGTGCACCCGGTCGTGGATGCCGCCCCGGCCATGGTGGAACACGGGCTCGCCGATGTCCTTCTTCGGAATGGTGATGTTCTCGGCCTGCTCGATGTTGCGGATGTCGCGCTGCGACACCGCACGGCGCACGCCCTCTGCGATCTGCTCCTTGAAGCGGCGCACAAAGCGTTCGCGGTTGCCCACCGATTTGTTCTTGCCGGCGAGCCTGCGGTCGATGATTTGCAATGCCATCCCTTGCCCCCATCATGGGCCAGCGCCCCGGTGGGATGCACTGGCAAAACCTTCAAGCGCTTGTCTGTCTGCGGTTGCGCTAGCTGCTCTTGCGCACGCGCAGGTACCATTCGCACAGCAGCCGCACCTGCTTGGGCGTGTAGCCCTTTTCCACCATGCGGGTGACGAAGTCCTCGTGCTTGCGCGCCTCCTCGGCGCTGCCCTTGGCGTTGAAGCTGATGACGGGCAGCAGCTCCTCGGTGTTGGAGAACATCTTCTTCTCGATCACCAGGCGCAGCTTCTCATAGCTGGTCCAGCTCGGGTTGTTGCCCTGGTTGTTGGCGCGCGCCCGCAGCACGAAGTTGACGATCTCGTTGCGGAAGTCCTTGGGGTTGGCGATGCCCGCGGGCTTCTCGATCTTCTCGAGCTCGGCGTTGAGCGCGCTGCGGTCGAACACCTCGCCGGTGTCGGTGTCGCGGTACTCGTTGTCCTGGATCCAGTAGTCGGCGTAGGTGACGTAGCGGTCGAAGATGTTCTGGCCGTACTCACTGTAGCTCTCCAGGTAGGCGGTCTGGATCTCCTTGCCGATGAATTCAGCGTAGCGCGGCGAGAGGAACTCCTTGATGTAGCTGGTGTACTTGGTTTCCAGCTCGGCGGCGAACTGCTCGCGCTCGATCTGTTGCTCGAGTACATACATCAGATGCACCGGATTGGCCGCCACCTCGGCGCTGTCGAAGTTGAAAACCTTGGACAGGATCTTGAACGCAAAGCGCGTGGAGATGCCGGTCATGCCCTCGTCCACGCCACCGTAGTCGCGGTACTCCTGGTAGCTCTTGGCGCGCGGGTCGGTGTCCTTCAAACTCTCGCCGTCGTACACCTGCATCTTGCTGAAGATGCTGGAGTTCTCGGGCTCCTTCAGGCGCGTCAAGATGGCGAACTGCGACATCATCTTGAGCGTGCCCGGCGCGCACACGGCGTTGCCCAGCGACGATTCGCGGATCAGCTTGTCGTAGATGCGGATCTCCTCGCTCACGCGCAGGCAGTACGGCACCTTGACGATGTAGATGCGATCCAGGAAGGCCTCGTTGTTCTTGTTGTTGCGAAACGCCTTCCACTCGCTCTCGTTGCTGTGGGCCAGCACCACGCCATCGAACGGAATGGCACCAAAGCCTTCCGTGCCCTTGTAGTTGCCCTCCTGCGTGGCGGTGAGCAGTGGGTGCAGTACCTTGATGGGTGCCTTGAACATCTCCACGAACTCCAGCAGACCCTGGTTGGCCAGGCACAGGCCGCCGCTGTAGCTGTAGGCGTCGGTGTCGTCCTGGGCAAAGGTTTCGAGCTTGCGGATGTCGACCTTGCCCACCAGGCTGGAGATGTCCTGGTTGTTCTCGTCGCCCGGCTCGGTCTTGGCGACACCCACCTGCTTGAGGATGCTGGGGTAGCGCTTGACCACCCGGAACTGGCGGATGTCGCCACCGAACTCCTCCAGCCGCTTGACGGCCCAGGGCGATAGCACCCGCTGCAGGTAGCGCCGGGGGATGCCGAACTGCTCTTCGAGCACCGGGCCGTCCTCCAGGGCGTCGAACAGGCCCAGCGGCGACTCGTTCACCGGCGAACCCTTGAGCGCATAGAACGGCACCTTCTGCATCAGGTGCTTGAGCCGCTCGGCGATCGAGCTCTTGCCCCCGCCCACGGGACCCAGCAGGTAGAGGATCTGCTTGCGCTCCTCCAGCCCCTGTGCGGCATGCCGAAAGAAGCTCACCACCTGCTCGATGGCATCTTCCATGCCGTAGAACTCGGCGAACGCGGGGTAGCGTTTGATCACCTTGTTGGCAAAGATGCGCGACATGCGCGAGTCGTTGCGCGTATCGACCATCTCGGGCTCGCCGATGGCGGCCAGCATGCGCTGGGCCGCCGTGGCGTAGACCATGGGATCGCGCTTGCACTCGGCAAGGTACTCGTCGATCGACATCTCTTCTTCGCGGCCGCGGGCATAGCGCGCTGCGAAATTGCTGATGGCATCCATACGTCCTCCTGTGGTGGCACCCTCCGCATCGGGGCCACGGTTTGCAGTGGGAATCGCTACCGGTTCTGGTCCTTTTTAGCACCACCGCCTGTCTTTGAACAGGGAATTCGTGTAGGTGCGCAACGCTTTTTTGCACCGCCCACACACTCAGAGATAGAGCGTGGCACACTGCACAAGTTCACTCGCCGCGCGCATTCAGTGAACGTAGAACGTCAGGGATTTCCTGGGTATATGCATATGCCGCGACTGCCGCACGGCATGCAGGGGCGCGGTGCCGGTACGGCCGGCCCATGGTGCACCGGGGCGCAAGGCGCCGGGATCAAGCTTCGCGCTGGTGCGCGCGCATGATCTGGTGGCGCTGCCAGTAGTGGCCCACGGTGGCGTTGAAGTCGTCCTTTTCCTTCTTGAGCCCGGCCAGCTTGATCTTGCTGGTCTTGGCGCCCAGGCCCAGGGCATTCTTCTCGGGATGGGTCACAAGCAGCGCGTTGCCAAAGCTGCTTTCCTTGAATTCCAGCGCCTTCACGGCATCCCAGAACATGGTGGTGCCGTCGGCCGAGGTGCTGATGCCGTCGATGCTCACGGTCACCGTTTCGCTACCCTTGAGGGCGAACACCACGGGCGGAAAGTACTGCAGCACCAGCGCGCGCTCCTCGTCGGTGGCGGGTTCGTAGCGGTAGGCCAGGCTGCGCTCGTGGTCGGCGGCAAAGGCCTGCTCGTAGGCGCCCCACATGCGCTGCTCGATGGCATCGGCGCTGAGTATCTGCTGCACCCAGGTGGCAGCCGGCGGGCGCACGACGATGGCGCCATAGGCGCTCTCGGGCAGGTTCACGCCGACTGCGCGCATGCGCTCGGTCATGGCCGGGTGCGAGTCGAACGGGTGCGGCACGTTGGCGGTCTTCATCTCTTGCAGGAAATCGGCCGAGGCGGCATACGGCGGCAGGCCCTGGGCCACGTAGCTGGCAATGCCCAGTGCGGCATCGTGCCGGCGGTTCTGGCCGAACAGTTCGTGCTCGATCCTGGAGCGGTACTGCGCATAGGCCGCGATCTTCACCAGCGACTGCGCGATGGCGTGGGGCGAGATGAGCTTGGCGGCAATGCGGTCGGCCTTGAATTCGCGCTCGCGGCTCTCACGCGCCAGCGCGATCTCGAAGATCATGCGGTACAGGTCCAGCAGGGGCGAGACCACGGCCGACAGGCCGCCCGTGCGCATGGCATGGCGGTAGTGGTCGTACTGGGCAATCTTGGGGCCGAGCATGGCGCTGCGCCGGGTGTCACCGCCGCGCAGGTGGGCCAGCTCGTGGCCCAGCACGGCATCGGCCTCCTGCTGGTCCAGCAGGCGCAAGAGGGGGATGCTCACGAACAGCGTGCGCCCCGTAAGCTCCTTGCCGCCTACGGTGAGCGGTGCCTCGGTCACGAAGAAATTGGCGTCGATACCGGCCACGATATGCCGCGGCGGCTCGGTCTTGAGGCGATCGGCCATGTAGCGGATGCGCTTCCACAGCACGGGGGCATCGGCCTCGGTCACGAGCTCGCCGTCCACCCGGTTGTTCAACTGCACGCGCGTGAAGATGCTCTTGATCGCCATGAGCACGCCGATGGCCACCGCAATGCCCACGAAGATGATGAGCTTGGGCGAGTATTTTTGGAAGAAGAAGGCCGTGAGCCAGAACGACAGCCACACCGCCAGCGCCCCCTGCACCACCAGCGCGGCAGCGCTCGCCCAGGTGGTCAGGTGCCAGCCGGTGACAAAGCTGGTGTACTGCATCTTGCGGTCCACGAAGGCCAGCGCCCCCAGGCCCAGCACCGCCGCCAGCAGCAGCACGCCAGCCACCAGGGTCCACAGCGAGGCCTTGCGCACCAGGTTGAACTGCCACAGCTCGCCGTACTGCGCGCACACCGCCTCGCGGTACTCCTGCACTTCGGCCGCGGGGTTGGTGCAGACCCTGGACGGCGGATTGGCGCGGTAGAAATCCTTGCGGACCTGCTTTTCGGCCGCAGGCATGCCTTTTTCGGCGTCGATGCGCTGGCTGATGCGGGCGATGAACTGGGTGTCCTCGTCGCGCTGCGCGTAGCCGGTGAACAGGTAGGCGGCCAGCGGGATCAAAAACAGCGACAGCAGCGAATAGGCAAAAACCTTGGCCAGGCCCAGGCGCAGGGCGGATGGAATGTTCATACGGAAAGCCGACAGGTGGTTGGAATGGTTTTTGGATCCGGCGAAGCACAAAGGGGCCCAGGCACGCCTGCAGCGCACCATGTCCTCACCCCTTCGCGCCGGATTATCGGCAAACCCCTGCTTTGCGCCAGTCCGTGCGAAGCAACAATGGGACCAGTGGCGGCAGCACCCGGCTGAAAGGCGAATGCCCGCCACCACCCGCAAAGCGCCTGCCAGCGCCGGGGCCTGCCGACTCGGCCCACAGCTGACTTAAAATGCCCGGTCCACCCTCTCGAAAGCGGAAGGCGGGCCGACCGGGCCGCCTCCACCACCTGCCCCACCCATGAGCTCGCCCCTGCAACAAACCGGCCTCGACAGCCTTTCCAAGTCCTTTGAACCCGCCGCCCTGGAGGCCCATTGGGGCCCCGAATGGGAACGCCGTGGCTACGGTGTAGCGGGCTTTCGGGGCACCGGCACGGCGCAGGCGGGCGAGCCGGCGTTTTCCATCCAGCTGCCGCCACCCAATGTGACGGGCACGCTGCACATGGGCCATGCGTTCAACCAGACGATCATGGACAGCCTCACGCGCTACCACCGCATGCGCGGCTTCAACACGGTCTGGGTGCCCGGCACCGACCATGCCGGCATTGCCACGCAGATCGTGGTGGAGCGCCAGCTGCAGGAGCAAGGCATCAGCCGCCACGACATGGGCCCGACCCCGCCCGAGGCGCGCAAGAACTTCGTCGCCAAGGTCTGGGAGTGGAAGGAACAGAGCGGCAACACCATCACCACGCAGATGCGCCGCATGGGCGACAGCGTGGACTGGAGCCGCGAGTACTTCACCATGGACGACAAGCTCTCCAAGGTGGTGACCGATACCTTCGTGAAGCTGTACGAGCAGGGCCTGATCTACCGCGGCAAGCGCCTGGTGAACTGGGACCCCAAGCTGCAGTCCGCCGTGTCCGACCTGGAAGTCGAGAGCGAAGAGAAGGACGGCTCGCTGTGGCACATCGCCTACCCCCTGGCCGATGGCTCGGGCAGCCTCACCGTGGCCACCACCCGCCCTGAAACCATGCTGGGCGACGTGGCGCTGATGGTGCACCCCGAGGACGCACGCTACACACACCTGATCGGCAAGAACGTGGTGCTGCCCCTGGTGGGCCGCGAGATCCCGATCATTGCCGACGACTACGTGGACAAGGAGTTCGGCACCGGCGTGGTCAAGGTCACGCCCGCGCACGACCCGAACGACTATGCAGTGGGCCAGCGCCACCAGTTGCCGATGATCGTGGTGCTGACGCTGCAGGCCACCATCAACGACAACGCCCCTGAAAAATACCGCGGCCTGGACCGCTTCGTGGCGCGCAAGGCCATCGTGGCCGACCTGGAAGCCTCGGGCGCCCTGGTGGAGACCAAGAAGCACAAGCTCATGGTGCCGATCTGCACGCGCACCGGCCAGGTGGTCGAGCCCATGCTCACGGACCAGTGGTTCGTGGCCATGAGCAAGGTGAGCGAGCAGGACCCCACGGGCAAGAGCATTGCGCAAAAGGCCATCGACGCCGTGGCCACGGGCGAGGTGCAGTTCGTGCCCGAGAACTGGGTGAACACCTACAACCAGTGGATGAACAACATCCAGGACTGGTGCATCAGCCGCCAGCTGTGGTGGGGCCACCAGATCCCGGCCTGGTACGACGAAGACGGCAACGTGATCGTGGCCCGCAACGAAGCCGAAGCCCAGGCCAAGGCCCCGGGCAAGACGCTGCGCCGCGACGAGGATGTGCTCGATACCTGGTATTCGTCCGCCCTGGTGCCCTTCTCCACCATGGGCTGGCCTGAACAAGGCGACGGCCCGACCGACGACTACAACCTGTACCTGCCCAGCAGCGTGCTGGTAACCGGCTACGACATCATCTTCTTCTGGGTCGCCCGGATGATCATGATGACCACGCACTTCACGGGCCGCGTGCCCTTCAAGCACGTGTACATCCACGGCCTGGTGCGCGACGCACAGGGCAAGAAGATGAGCAAGTCCGAGGGCAACGTGCTCGACCCGGTGGACCTGATCGACGGCATCGCCCTCGACCCGCTGCTGGACAAGCGCACCACCGGCCTGCGCAAGCCCGAGACCGCGCCCACGGTGCGCAAGAACACGCAAAAGGAGTTCCCCGAGGGCATCCCGGCCTACGGCGCCGACGCGCTGCGCTTCACCTTTGCGGCGCTGGCCAGCCTGGGCCGCAGCATCAACTTCGACAGCAAGCGCTGCGAGGGCTACCGCAACTTCTGCAACAAGCTCTGGAACGCCAGCCGCTTCGTGCTGATGAACTGCGAGGGCCAGGACTGCGGCCTCAAGGAGCACACCAAGGAAGAGTGCCAGCCCGGCGGCCCGGCCCACGGCTACATGCAGTTCAGCCAGGCCGACCGCTGGATATCCTCGCTGCTGCAGAAGACCGAGGCCGAGGTGGCCAAGGGCTTTGCCGAGTTCCGCCTGGACAACGTGGCCAACACGATCTATGACTTCGTCTGGAACGAGTTCTGCGACTGGTACCTGGAGATCGCCAAGGTGCAGATCCAGACCGGCACCGAGGCCGAGCAGCGCGCCACGCGCCGCACGCTGATCCGCACGCTCGAAGCCATCCTGCGCCTGGCCCACCCGATCATCCCGTTCATCACCGAAGCCCTGTGGCAGACGGTGGCGCCGGTGGCCGGCCTGCAAGGCGACTCGGTCAGCATCGCCCGCTACCCCGAGGCGCAGCCGAGCAAGATCGACGAAGCCGCCATTGCGCACATGCAGCGCGTCAAGGGCCTGGTGGACGCCTGCCGCACCCTGCGCGGCGAGATGAACGTCTCGCCATCGACCCGCCTGCCGCTGTACACCGTGGGCGATACGGACTTCATGCGCGGCGTGGCGCCGGTGCTGCAGTCACTGGCCAAGCTCAGCGAAGTGAAGGTGTTCGACGACGAGGTCGCCTGGGCCGCCGCCGCACAGGCCGCTCCCGTGGCCGTGGTGGGCGAGGCGCGCATGTGCCTGCACATGGAGATCGACATCGAGGCCGAGAAGGCCCGTATTTCCAAGGAAATCGCCCGCCTGGAGGGTGAATTGGCCAAGGCCAACGCCAAGCTCGGTAACGAGGCCTTCGTGGCCAAGGCGCCGCCCGCGGTGATCGACGAGGCCAAGAAGCGCATTGCCGACTTCACCGCCACATTGGGCCGATTGCGCGATCAGCTGACACGCTTGGGGTAAAAATCCCGCGATACTGAGGGCAGATGCGCCCGGCTCCGTGCCGGGCCCTGCCCTCTTTTTATTTCCCATTCCTGCAAGGAGCCCCATGACCGCTGCATCCGCCATCCGCAAAGCCGTTTTCCCCGTTGCCGGCCTGGGGACACGCTTTCTGCCTGCCACCAAGGCATCGCCCAAGGAGATGCTGCCGGTGGTGGACAAGCCGCTGATCCAGTACGCCGTGGAAGAGGCCTATGCCGCCGGCATCCGCCACATGATCTTCGTGACGGGGCGCAGCAAGCGCGCCATCGAGGACCACTTCGACACCGCCTACGAGCTTGAAAGCGAACTCGAAGCCGCCGGCAAGCAGGAGCTGCTGGCCCTGGTGCGCTCGGTGCAGCCCGACGACATGGACTGCGCCTTCGTGCGCCAGCCCCGCTCGCTGGGTCTGGGCCATGCCGTGCTGTGCGCCGAGCCCCTGGTGGGCAAGGAGCCGTTTGCCGTGCTGCTGGCCGACGATTTGATGGTCGGCCCCAAGGGCGGCCAGCCGGTGCTGGCGCAGATGGCGGCAGCCTTTCGCCAGCAGGGCCGCTCGGTCATCGCCGTGCAGGAAGTCCCCGAGGACCAGGTGCACAAGTACGGCATCGTGGCCGGGGAATCCGCCGGAGGCCCGCTGATCCGCATCGACCGCATCGTCGAGAAGCCCAAGGCCGACGTGGCACCCTCGCGCATGGGCGTGGCCGGCCGCTACATCCTCACGCCCGGCGTGTTCGACGAGATCCGCAACCAGCCGCGCGGCGTGGGCGGCGAGATCCAGCTCACCGACGGTATCGCCCGCCTGATGCAGCACGAGGCGGTGTACGCCTTCCAGTACGAAGGCAAGCGCTACGACTGCGGCAGCAAGGAAGGCTTTCTCGAAGCCACGGTGGAACTGGCCCTGCAGCACCCGCAGGTGGGCGCCCACTTCCGTGAATACCTCAAGGGGCTGAGCCTGTAAGGCAACCCCCATGCCGCACCAGATGCGGTAGACCCCACGAAAAAAGTCCTCCCGCCGCGACCGCAGCTGGAGGACTTTTTTGCTGGGGAGCGAGGTTCTCGCCTCGCTCCCTCCACGCCGTCGCCGTTACCTGCGGCGCAGGACGTGGATGAACTCCTTGGTGTCGTCCGCCCCTTCGGTCGTCTGCTCCACCAGCTCGTTGCCGGTCTGCTTGGCAAACGCCTGAAAGTCGCGCACCGAGCCCACGTCGGTGGCCACCACCTTGAGCAACTGGCCGCTGGCCAGGTCTGCCAGGGCCTTCTTGGCCTTGAGGATGGGCAGGGGGCAGTTCAGGCCGCGTGTGTCGATTTCTTTGTGGATGTCCATGGTCGTCAGTCCTTTGGCGGCAGGTCCAGGCCGCGGCGTCGCTCTGCATTTTCTTCGGCGGTGAAGAACACCGGCTCGTGCCCGCGCGTGCGCAGCCAGTCGGCCAGCGCATAGCCGGTGCCGGCGGGCCAGCACTTGAGGTCTGCCAGATCGTACATCCGGTAGTCCACCAGCTCGGGCGAGAGCTTCACCTCGCCATGGGCCACCACATGGTAGGCAATGATGACCTGGTTCATGCGCAGGAACTCGTACGCCCCCACCAGGGTGGTGGCGGTCACGTCGAGGTTCGTCTCTTCCTTGACCTCGCGCGCGATGCCTTCCTGCGGCGATTCACCCGCCTCCATGAAGCCGGTGATCAGCGCGAACATCTTGCCCGGCCAGGCCGCATTGCGCGCCAGCAGCACCTGGCCGTTGACCTCCACGATGGCGGCGAGCACCGGCGTGGGGTTGTTCCAGTGCGTCCAGCCGCAGGCCGGGCAGCGCAGGCGCTGCTTGTCGCCGCCGTCTTCGGCCACGGTGATCAGGGCCAGCGGTGTGCCGCAATGGGTGCAATGGCGGGGTTCGTACTGCATGTTGCTCTTGATTTTATAGCATCAGCCTTCCCGGATGGGGGCCGGCTGTTGCATGGATTGGTTCATCGTGCGGAGCCAGCGGGCCACGCCACCACAGCGTAGCAGCGGTGGTCGACCCCTGCTGTCAGGCGGGGAACACCCCGGTGGAAAGGTAGCGGTCACCCCGATCGCAGACCACGAAGACGATGGTCGCGTTGCTCACGCGCTGCGACAGCTGCAGCGCCGCCCAGCAGGCCCCGGCCGCCGAGATGCCGCCGAAGATGCCCTCCTCGCGCGCCAGGCGCCGGGCCATGTCCTCGGCATCGTCCTGGCTCACGTTCACGGTTTCGTCCACGGCGCGCGGGTCGAAGATCTTGGGCAGGTATTCCTGCGGCCACTTGCGGATGCCGGGGATGCGCGAGCCCTCCTGCGGCTGTGCACCGATGATCTGGATGCCAGGATTCTTTTCCTTCAGGAAGCGCGACACGCCGGTGATGGTGCCCGTGGTGCCCATGGCGCTCACGAAGTGGGTGATGCGCCCACTGGTCTGCTCCCACAGCTCGGGGCCCGTGGTCTCGTAGTGGATGCGCGGGTTGTCGGCATTGGCGAATTGATCGAGCACCTTGCCCTCGCCGCGCTTTTGCATGGCCTCGGCCAGATCGCGCGCATGCTCCATCCCGCCGCTCTTGGGCGTGAGCACCAGGTCGGCGCCAAAAGCCTTCATGGTCTGCGCGCGCTCGACCGACAGGTCTTCGGGCATCACCAGCACCATGCGGTAGCCCTTGATCGCCGCCGCCATGGCCAGCGCAATGCCGGTATTGCCCGAGGTCGCCTCGATCAGCGTATCGCCCGGGCGGATGTCGCCGCGCTCTTCGGCGCGGCGGATCATCGACAGCGCCGGCCGGTCTTTCACCGAGCCCGCGGGGTTGTTGCCTTCGAGCTTGCCCAGGATCACGTTGCCCCGCGCGGTGCTGTCTGCCGCCCCAATGCGCTGCAGCGCCACCAGTGGCGTCTTGCCAATCGCGTCTTCAATCGTCGGATATTTCATGCGCCCTACTGTGCCATAATTTGAGTCTTCACGAATTCCCTGCCCGGGTGGTGAAATTGGTAGACGCAGGGGACTCAAAATCCCCCGCCGCAAGGCGTGCCGGTTCGATTCCGGCCCCGGGCACCATGGCTTTCTTGCTATGGTTTTTTGATGAACGTTCCGCACCCTGCCGCATCAAGCGGGTGCCCGCAACGTTCCCCTTCTTGACTTGAATGCTGCTGTGGCGCCGCGAAACCGGCAAACGGGAGGTCAATCAATGTTCGACACAGGCCGATGGAATGTGACCGACGCGTCCGGGCGACACGTTGGCGTGGTCGATGGCGACGAGTACGTGCGCGATGGCGACCACCTGCTCTACCGCATCGATGGCAATGAACTTTACTCTGCGGGTCCCGAAGGCCGTCTTTACGGCTTCTTCGAGGGTGAGCTGGTGATTGCCCCTGCAACCAGCGCACTGCTGCTGCGGTTCACCAGGGAATAGAACCCTTCGGGAAAAACTCCCGCTGCGGGCTGGCTACGCCTGCATGCTCTGCAGCACATTCTCGGCCGCCTTGCGCACATGCTCTTCGCACAGGCGCGCGGCCATCTCCCCATCACCCTGCTCAATGGCCGCCACGATGGCATCCAGCTCCACCAGCGTGTGCGGAAAGCGCCCGGGCTGCGCCATGGAGATGCGCCGCAGCACGGTCACGCGGTTGTTGAGCTGCTGCAGCAGTTGCCCGGCCACCAGGTTGCCGCAGCCTGCGATCAGGATGTCGTAGAACTGGTTCTTGACGTTGAGCATCAGTGCCCGATCCTGTGTGAGCGCGGGCTGTGACAGCTCGGTGAGCTTGGCGCGCAGGGCGCGCACCTGCTCCTTGGAGGCATTCAGGGCAAATCCCCGGCCCGCCAGGCTTTCGAGGTGGGCGCGCACTTCGTAGATGTCGCGAACTTCCTTGGGCGAAATCGTGGTGACCTCGGGCCCGCGGTGCGGAATGATGGTGATCAGCCCCTCGGCCTGCAGGTGCTGCAGGGACTCGCGCACGCAGGAGCGGCTCACGTCCAGGCTTTCGCACAGCTCGCGCTCCGAGAGCTTTTGCCCAGGCGTGAAGTGGCCGTCAAGGATGGCCTGGCGCAGCGTGTGCGTGGCGCGCTGGCGCAGGGAGGTCTCTTCGCGGGGGACTCGCAGCATCTGGTTCATGGCGCCATCCTACTGGATTTTCATACATACATATTGTCATACAAACATATGGCGCATCCGTCAATCCGCGCTTTCCATATGTATGATTGTCTGACAATCATAATAAAGTCCATCCATCGCGGTGCCGTACTGCCGCCCGCCCTTTTCACCCCGGTCTTTCCCTTGCAACCAGGAGCCTTCCATGACCCGCGCATACGCCCCCAAGAACCCCGCCCTCTTCGACCAAGGCCTGTCCACCCGCCGCGAGGTGCTGGGCGCCGAGTACGTCGATGCCTCGATCAAGAACGCCACCGACTTCAACATCGACATGCAGGAGCTGGTCACCCAATACTGCTGGGGCGATGTGTGGAACCGCCCAGGCCTGGACCGCAGGACGCGCTCGTTCCTGAACCTGGCGATGATCACGGCGCTGAACCGCCCGCATGAACTCAAGCTGCATGTGCGCGGTGCCATCAACAACGGCCTGACCCGGGACGAGGTGAAAGAGGTGTTCCTGCAGACGGCCATCTACTGCGGCGTGCCGGCGGCGATTGATTCGTTCCGCGTGGCGGCCGAAGTGTTCAAAGAGATGGACCTTTGAGCCGGAGCGCGACGATGAGCCGCATTGCATTCATCGGCGTGGGCATGATGGGCCAGCCCATGGCCCACCTGCTGCACGCCGCAGGCCACCAGCTCGTGGTGAAGGACGCCAACGCCGAAGCCGGGGCGCAGTTCGTCGCGTCGCATGCGGGCGCCGTGGTGGCCACCGACAACGCCTCGTACGCAGGGTGCGACGTGGTCATCACCATGCTGCCCAATTCCGACATCGTGGATGCGGTGGTGTCCGACCTGGCGCCGCATCTGTCGGCGGGGGCCTGCGTCATCGAGATGAGTTCTGCCGACCCGATCCGCACGCGGGCACTGGCGGCAGCGCTGCGCGGCAGGGGCATTGCGCTGATCGATGCACCGGTCTCTGGCGGCGTGAAAAAGGCAGTGAACGGCACACTGGCCATCATGGTGGGCGGCGAGCCTGCAGACTTCGAGCGGCAAAAGCCGGTGCTCGAAGTGATGGGCAAGGCCATCACCTATGTGGGCCCAGTGGGCGCGGGCCATGCACTCAAGGCGCTGAACAACTACGTGTCGGCTGCGGCGCTGATCGCCACGGCCGAGGCCATCCACGTGGGTGCGGCGTTCGGCATCGACGCGGCCACCATCGTGGACGTGATCAATGCGTCGACCGGCAAGAACAATACGACCGAAAACAAGGCCCACCAGTTCATGCTGAACCAGGCCTTCAACTCGGGCTTCTCGCTGGCCCTGCAGGCCAAGGACGTGGGCATCGCGGCGGGTCTCGGCCGCTCCATGCAGTTGCCAATGGACCTGGCCCAGAAGGTGTGCGCCATGGCGGCCGAGGCGTCTAGCGCGCTGGGCCCCAAGGCCGACCACACCGAGCTCTACCGGTTCGTCGGCAAGCCCTGACTGCTGCCTGGGCGCCCCCCGTCGGGCGCCTGCCGCAAGCCTGAACGCAAACAAAAAAGCGCCACTGCCTGGCAGGCCAGGCCCTGGCCGCCATCACCCTTCATGGAGACAAGACAATGCGCCATCTGACCAAGACTTTGCTCGCAACCGCGCTGGCCCTGGCCTCGGCGGCAGCCGCCGCCTTTCCCACCAAGCCGGTGACCATCGTCGTGCCATACGCGGCGGGCGGCTCCACCGACGTGCTGGCCCGCGTGCTGGCCGAAGCCATGGCACGCGACCTGGGCCAGCCGGTGATCGTGGACAGCGCGGGCGGTGCCGGCGGCACCATCGGCACCAGCAAGGTGGTGCGTGCGCCCAATGACGGCCACACCATCCTGCTGCACAACATGGGCATCGCCACGGCGCCCGCGCTGTATGCCAAGCTGCCGTTCGACGTGAACAAGGACCTGGAGCCCATTGCCCTGGCGGGCGACGTGCCCATGATCCTGGTGCGCAACAAAAGCTTTGCTCCCATGAGCGTGGCCGACCTCATCAAGCACATGAAGACGAATCCTGGCGGGGTGAAGTTCTCGCATGCAGGCATTGGCGCCACCTCGCACCTGTGCGCGATGTTGTTCAACCAGACGGCCGGCACCACTGTGACCATGGTGCCCTACCGCGGCACGGGCCCCGCCCTACAGGACCTGGTGGCGGGCAATGTCGACGTGATCTGCGACCAGCCCGTGGCCACAGGCCCGCACATCCAATCGGGGGCATTGAAGGCCTACGCCATGGCGACCAAAGAGCGCATCCCGACTATGCCGGAAGTACCCACCTTCGCGGAATCGGGCCTGCCGGGCTTCGAGTTAGCGGTGTGGCATGGGGTGTATGCACCCAGGGGTACGCCGACCGCTGTCATCGAGCGCCTGAACAAAGCCGTGCGCACAGCCCTGGCCGATCCCGGCCTGGCGAAACGCTTCACCGACATGGGCGTCATCATTCCGCAGGGCGACCGGCTCAAGCCCGAGGCCCTGCGCCAGCAGACCGCCGCCGAGATCAAGCGCTGGGACCCGGTGATCAAGGCAGCCGGCACCAAGGCCGAGTAAACGCGGCCCTCAGGGCTTGCGCGCCCCGGACGCGATCTCGTCCAGCGCCTGCATGGCCTCCTCGCGGCTGGACCAGCCGTCGTTGGTCACGGGGGTGTTGTGCCCATCGATCACCAGGTTGCTGCAGTAGTACCGGCCCGCCTGCTCGCGCAGCGTGGCCGAGTAGGTCGATCCGTCGTATTCACCGAAAACGTTCTCTTCCTGCGGGTCTTGCATCATGGCCTCCTTGTGGTTGCCATTGTGCGATGACCTGCTGCCCCGGTGTGTAGGCGCAGTGCGCAGGGCCTGCCCAAGGCGGCAGGCCGCGAGCGCTCCGAGTCAGTTGTTCTGCCTGCGCACCAGGTGGCGGCCGGTGTCGGTGATGGTCAGTTGGCCGTGGGCATTCTTGGCAATGAAGCCGTGCTCGTACAAACGCCCGGACACATGCTCCTTGAGCGCCGAGGTGACGCTGATGTTCTCCATCTCCAGGTGCTTCAGGGCGGCGAGTTCGTCCACCGTGGGCTCGAAATGGGGGGCATGGTAGACGGGGCTGTAGTTCGCGTTCAATGTCATGACGGCTCCTTGATGAAATAGTGAAGGTATGAGGTGCCTGCATGGCCCTGGGGATGCCTCCCCCAAGCCACACACGGGTGTGACCCGCGCACCGCGCATACGTTCCGTCCATCTTTCCAACCGGGCTGTAGGACCAGGGAGGA
The DNA here is from genome assembly GCF_979253235.1 of Acidovorax sp. AC410. Lineage (NCBI taxonomy): Bacteria > Pseudomonadati > Pseudomonadota > Betaproteobacteria > Burkholderiales > Comamonadaceae > Acidovorax > Acidovorax sp. AC410. The sequence goes on along the minus strand of NZ_CEEDCG010000001.1, from coordinate 3,521,260 downwards.
CGCGGCCCTCACCCCACCATTGCCCGCACCACCAGCGTAGACCTGTCCGCCGCAGGGCGCAAGCGGGGGAGCCCCTTGCTCAGGCACTGCCCCGAGCGGCCTCCTGGAGCCATTGCGAAAACGCCGTCAGAACCGGCGACTGCACATGCGCAGGACTCACTAGGTAGTAGCCGCGCTCGCCCTGCAGCGGCTGGTTGCAGGCGACCACCAGTTCGCCGCGCGCCAGCTCCGCCTCGATGAGCAAGGGCGGGATCAGTGCCACGCCCAGGCCGCAGGTGGCGGCCACGGCGAGCATGGAGAACAGCTCGTAGCGCGGGCCGTCGAGCGCATGGGGTGCGTCCACGCCCATGGCCTCGAACCACTGGCGCCAGCCATAGGGGCGCGTGCTCTGCTGCAGCAGGGGCAGCTCGGTGAGCACTGCGGGGGCCACGGGCTGGTAGGCGCGGCCCAGGCCGCGCTGGGCGGCGGCCTCCAGCAGGCGCGGGCTGCACACGGGCACCACGTCCTCGGTCATGAGCAACTGCGCGGTGATACCCGGCCAGTTGGCCACCTGCTCGGCCGTGCCGGCGTACAGGGCGGCATCGAAGGGGGCGTCGGCAAACAAAAAAGGCCGGGTCTGCGTCTCGATGTGCACCACGATGTCGGGGTGCAGCTGGGCCAGTTGCGGCAGGCGCGGTATCAGCCAGCGCGTGGCAAAGGTGGGCACCGCCGCCAGCGACAGCGTGCCGCCCTGGCCCTGGTGGGCCATCACATCGAGCGTGTCGCGCTCCAGCCCCTGCAACCAGCGCGCGACCTGGCGGCCATAGTGCGCGCCGGCCGGCGTGAGCACCACGCCATGGCGTGTGCGCCGGAACAGCGCCACGCCCAGGAATTCCTCCAGTGCCTGGATCTGGCGCGACACGGCGCTCTGCGTGAGCGACAGCTCCTGTGCGGCACGGGTGTAGCTCTCGTGCCGGGCGGCGACTTCGAAGCAGGCCAGGGCCTGGGTAGAGGGAATGTTGCGGCGCATGCTGAACAGGAACTTGAAAACACGTTGAGCCTGCCAACCCTTGGCTCAAATTGGGCTGCTAGTATTTCATACATTCCAAAAACGCATTTCTGGATGAAAAGAACTCGCTTGCTGCCAGGCCGGGGCAGGCCTACGATGGCACCCATTCGCAGCACGGCCCCGTACCGTGCCCCCTGTCTTTCATCTGCTTCTTCACGGAGACACGCACCATGGCCAAAAACGCCGCCTTCCATTGGGATGACCCCTTTCTTCTCGACCAGCAACTGAGCGACGACGAGCGCATGGTGCGCGATGCCGCAGCCGCCTACTGCCAGGACAAGCTGGCACCGCGCGTGCTCGAGGCCTTCCGCCACGAGAAGATGGACACGACGATCTTCCGCGAGATGGGCGAAGTGGGCCTGCTGGGCCCCACCATCCCCGAGCAATACGGCGGCCCGGGCCTGAACTATGTGGCCTACGGCCTGATCGCCCGCGAAGTGGAGCGTGTGGATTCGGGCTACCGCTCGATGGCCAGCGTGCAGAGCTCGCTGGTGATGGTGCCGATCTATGAATTCGGCACCGAAGCCCAGCGCCAGAAGTATTTGCCCAAGCTGGCCAGCGGCGAGTGGATCGGCTGCTTCGGCCTGACCGAGCCCGACCACGGCTCCGACCCCGGCAGCATGGCCACGCGCGCCTACAAGGTGGACGGCGGCTACAAGCTCAAGGGCAGCAAGATGTGGATCACCAACAGCCCCGTGGCCGACGTGTTCGTGGTCTGGGCCAAGGAAGTCTCCGAAGGCGGCGCTGTGGGCCCCATCCGCGGCTTCGTGCTGGAGAAGGGCATGAAGGGCCTGTCGGCCCCGGCCATCCACGGCAAGGTGGGCCTGCGCGCCAGCGTGACGGGCGAGATCGTGATGGACGATGTGTTCGTGCCCGAAGAAAACGCCTTCCCCGAAGTGCAGGGCCTGAAGGGCCCCTTCACCTGCCTGAACAGCGCACGCTACGGCATTGCCTGGGGCGCGCTGGGCGCGGCCGAGTTCTGCTGGCACACCTCGCGCCAGTACACGCTGGACCGCAAGCAGTTTGGCCGCCCCCTGGCCGCCAACCAGCTGATCCAGAAGAAGCTGGCCGACATGCAGACCGAGATCGCCATCGGCCTGCAGGCCTGCCTGCGCCTGGGCCGCATGAAGGACGAAGGCACCGCTGCGGTGGAAGCCACCTCCCTGATCAAGCGCAACAGCTGCGGCAAGGCACTGGACATTGCCCGCCTGGCGCGCGACATGATGGGCGGCAACGGCATCAGCGACGAGTTCGGCGTGGCCCGCCACCTGGTGAACCTGGAAGTGGTGAACACCTATGAAGGCACGCACGATGTGCATGCCTTGATCCTGGGCCGCGCGCAAACGGGTATTGCTGCGTTCAGCAACTAAGCCCAACAAGGGCGCGCCAGCGCGCCCCGCCCTTTTGCGGCCGCTGCCCCATGCATGGTGCGGCGGCCGTCTGTCCTTTCATGATTTGCGGTTCTTGATCCTATGACCACACCTTCTGTCGGCGCCCTCGATGGCATCAAAGTCCTGGACCTCTCGCGCGTGCTGGCGGGCCCGTGGTGCACGCAGATCCTGGCGGACCTGGGGGCCGACGTGGTGAAGGTGGAGCGCCCCGGCGCGGGCGACGACACGCGCCACTGGGGCCCTCCGTTTCTGAAAGACGCCGAGGGCAACGACACCACGCAGGCCAGCTACTTCACGGCCTGCAACCGCAACAAGCGCTCGGTCACCATCGACATGGCCACGCCCGAGGGGCAGCAACTCATCCGGGACATGGCGCTGCAAAGCGACATCGTGGTCGAGAACTTCAAGGTCGGCGGCCTTAAACAGTACGGCCTGGACCATGCCAGCCTGCGCGCGCTGAACCCGCGGCTGATCTACTGCTCGGTCACCGGTTTCGGGCAGGACGGGCCCTACGCAGAGCGCGCAGGCTACGACCTCATGATCCAGGCCATGACCGGCATGATGAGCATCACCGGCCGGGCCGACGGCGAGCCCGGCGGCGGCCCGCTGCGCGTGGGCGTGGCGCTGACCGACCTGTTCACCGGCGTGTACGCCAGCACGGCCATCGTCGCCGCGCTCAACGTGCGCCAGCGCACGGGCGAGGGCCAGCACATCGACATGTCGCTGCTGGACGTGGGCATGGCCATTCTGGCCAACCAGGCCGCCGGCTTTCTGGCCACGGGCAATGCGCCCACGCGCCAGGGCAACAGCCACCCGAGCCTGGCGCCCTACCAGGACTTCCCCACGCAGGACGGCGCGATGCTGCTGGCCATCGGCAACGACGGCCAGTTTGCGCGCTTTTGCGCCGCCGCCGGCCAGCCCCAGTGGGCCAGCGACGAGCGCTTTGCCAGCAACACGCTGCGCGTGAAGCACCGCACTGAACTGATCCCGGCCATGGAGGCGCTGACGCGCACGCGCACCACGGCCGACTGGATCGCCCTGCTCGAAGACAAGGCCGTGCCCTGCGGCCCGATCAACACCATCGCCCAGGCCTTTGACGACGCCCAGGTGAAGGCGCGCGGCCTGGCCGTGGCCCTGCCGCGCTGGAAGGACGGCGAGGCCGGCGACGGCGTGGCCCACATCACCGGCGTGGCCAGCCCGCTGCGCCTGTCGGCCAACCCGCCCACGCTGCGCAATGCGCCGCCGGCGCTGGGGCAGCACACCGACGAGGTGCTGTCCGAGCTGGGGCTGGGCGCGGAGCGCATTGCCCAACTCCGGGCTGCCGGGGTTTTGTAACACCAGCGCGCCCTTCCTCCAGGCTTGGCCTTGCAAGCCAGGCCTTTTTCGTTGTGGAGGGGATTTGCCGCGCACCGGCCGGGCGGCAAAAAAGCCGGACACAAACATTTACAACGGCCCATAATGCAGTGGAATGCCTTGGCATGCCGACTGCCATGGCTGCAGTGATTTGTGGAATCCAAGGAGTCCCGTCATGAAGCTCAGCCTCAAGCTCCCCCTGGCCTTTACCGCATCGTTGTTGCTGCTGTTTGCAGCCGCCATGTTCGGCATCAGCCGCCTGAACCAGGCCCTGGGCACCTACGAAACCACCGTGGCGCAAAGCTTCCAGCACGAACGCATGGCGTCGGATGTGCTCAATGGCTTCAAGGTGCAGGTGCAGGAATGGAAGAACGTGCTGATCCGCGGCAAGGACCCGGCCCAGCTCACGCGCTACTGGGCTGCCTTTGAAAAGCAGGAAAAGTCGGTCAGCGACCAGGCGCAGAAGCTGCTGGCCGCCCTGCCCCCGGGCGAGGGCCGCGAGCATGTGGCGAAGTTCGTGCAGGCGCACGAGCGCATGGGTGCGGCCTACCGCAAGGGCTTCGAGGCCTTCAAGGCCGCCGGGCAGGACGTGGAAGCCGGCGACAAGGCCGTGCAGGGCATGGACCGGGAGCCCTCCCAGTTGCTCGACCAGGCAGGCGAGCTGATCGGCAAGGCCAGCAGTGAAGTGGCCGACCGCGCGGCTGCCACCGCATCGCGCGCCACCACCATCAGCCTGGTGGTGATGCTGGTGGTGTGCGCCCTGGGCATCGGCGGCGCCATCGTGTTCAGCCGCACGGTGACGCAGCCGCTGGGCAATGCCGTGCTGGTGTCGCAGGCCGTGGCCAGTGGCGACCTCACGGTGGCCACCGAGGTGCGTGGCCGGGACGAGATCGCGCAACTGCTCAACGCCCTGCATGCCATGCAGGGCAGCCTGTCGAACGTGGTGAGCAACGTGCGCACCAACGCCGACAGCGTGGCCCTGGCCAGCGCCGAGATCGCGCAGGGCAACAACGATCTGTCGGCCCGCACCGAACAGCAGGCCAGTGCGCTCGAAGAGACCTCGGCCTCGATGGAAGAACTCAACTCCACCGTGCAGGCCAATGCCGACAATGCCCGCCAGGCCAACCAGCTCGCGCTCAATGCCTCCACCGTGGCGGTGCAGGGCGGCGATGTGGTCTCGGAGGTGGTCAAGACCATGAAGGGCATCAACGACAGCAGCAAGAAGATCGCCGACATCATCAGCGTGATCGACGGCATTGCGTTCCAGACCAACATCCTGGCGCTCAACGCGGCGGTGGAAGCCGCCCGGGCCGGCGAGCAAGGCCGCGGCTTTGCCGTGGTGGCCAGCGAGGTGCGCAGCCTGGCGGGCCGCAGTGCCGAGGCGGCAAAAGAGATCAAGAGCCTGATCCACGCCAGTGTGGAGCGCGTGGAGCTGGGCACGACCCTGGTCGACAAGGCCGGCGCCACCATGACCGAGGTGGTGGCCTCGATCCGCCGCGTGACGGACATCGTGGGCGAGATCAGCGCGGCCAGCAACGAGCAGAGCCTGGGCGTATCGCAGGTGGGCGAGGCCATCACGCAGATGGACCAGGCCACGCAGCAGAACGCGGCCCTGGTGGAAGAAAGCGCGGCGGCCGCCGACAGCCTGAAGGTGCAGGCGCAGCAACTGGTGGACGCGGTGGCCGTGTTCCGGCTGCAAGGCGGCGACCAGGTCGCCCGCCCCGCCGCCAGCGCAGGGCGGGTACCCCGGCTCGCAGCGGCATAGAGAACGCGAGGCGGCAGCCCTTCGAGGGGGCTGCGCGCCCGCTATCGCCGGTTGTCGCCGGTTGTCGCCGGTTATCTTCCGCCTGTTGTCAGTAGGCGCGCAGGTGCGCCATGGTGGCCAGGCAGGCCTGGGCCACTTCCGTGCCCTTCTTCACGAAGTGCTCGCGGAAGAAGCGCACATGCTCTTCGTGCTCATGGAAGTCGCGCGGGGTGAGCACGGCACTCATCACCGGCACCTCGGTATCGAGCTGCACGCGCATCAGGCCGTCGATGACGGCCGTGGTCACGAACTCGTGGCGGTAGATGCCGCCATTGACCACCAGGGCGCAGGCCACGATGGCGTCGTAGCGCCCGGTTTGCGCAAGCTTCTTGGCCAACAGCGGAATCTCGAATGCGCCGGGCACGTCGAAATGCTCGACCTGGTCGGCCGCCAGGCCATTGCGGCCGAATTCCGCCACGGCCGCATCGCGGGCCTGGTGGACGATGTCCCGGTGCCAGCTGGCGCAGATCACCGCAACGCGTTCACCGCGCGGGGCGCCGCTGCCGGCAATGGCCGTGACTGCTTGGGGAGGGAGAGGCTGATTCATGGATTTTCTCGTACGAAAGAAAAGGATTACCAGAATCAGGGCGCGCGCGAACGAACAAGGCGGCTGCACACAGCGCTGCGCACGCGCGGGCCTCCATCCCCAGCGCCTGCCGGCCCGAAGGCCGGCCGCACCGAAGCGGCAATGCATCCACGCGGGCGCCCACACCGGCGGCAGGGCCCATGGCTTCGCGATCTCTTTCATCCGGACTGTGACCGTCGGCTCTGGCATCGCACCAGATCTGCTGACCCCGCTGCACCAGGCGTGGACCCCAAGGTCCACCAGCCAGCCGCTGCGGGCGCTCGCGGGCTCCTGCACGCACCTTCGATGACCGAAGACAGCACAGATACCGCCGGTGGGGAATTGCACCCCGCCCTGAGAACGCTGCCGGACGGAAAGAATTCGAGCCCGGCGGAATTATTCTAGGGCAAACCCTGAGATCGTGCAGTCGCCTGCAAGACCAGCAACATGGTCAGCGCGGCTTTTCGAACCCGCCCTCGACCCAGGCCGTGGCGCTGGCCACGGTGAGCTTGAAGCTTGGCGACACGGGCACGCGCGCCAGTTCCTCGCCCAGCTCGTCCTGCGCGCTCAGCGTGGCCGTGGCGCCCTCCTCGTCGGGCACGATGGCCAGCGCCACACGCAGGCGCTGGCCCTGGGCGGTGGTGATGGCCAGGTTCTTGTTGAGCTGGGCGTGCAATTGCTGTTCATGCCGGCGCAGCACCTCGCTGGCGGTCTTCACCAGGGTGTTGAAGGCCGAGACATCGAGCGGCTTGGGGTTCTTCTTGTCGCGCCCCATGGTCCAGGGGCCCACCAGCGCGGGCTCGGCCTCTCCGTGCAGGGTCATGGACACGGCCCAGCCATCGTCGTCCTCGTTCTTGATGACGCGCGCCATCCAGCGCTCGTCGCTCCACAGGCGCGGTTCGTTGATGGGTTCGGGGATGTCCGGGTGATCTGGCATGGGGGTCCCGCAGGGATTCAGAGAGAGAAAGAAAGGGCGCAGAGCATAACGGCCTGCGCGCCGGCACCCCTGTACATGCGGGCTGTCCGCGGGGGAATTGCCTCCATTTTCCAACAAGCGCTTGTTACCGGAGAAGGAGGGGCGGCTGCGGTCGGATCACGGCGCGGCGTCGATGGACGGGGCCGCAGCTTCGCGCAGTACCTCGATGAAGGCCTGCGCGGCCGGTGTGGGCAGCTCGCCCAGCCGCGTGATGAGGCCATAGTCCGGCATGCGGTCCGGCAATTCCACCGGAATGCGCGCCAGCAGCCCCTTGTGGATGTAGCGCTCCACCAGCGCCGAGGGCTGCAACGAAAGCATGTCGGTCGCCTGCATCATTTCCAGCGCGAAAAGGAAGGAAGGAGTCTCGACCACCCCCGAAGCGAGTGCCAGCCCGTTGCGCCCGAAGATGTCGTCGGACACCTTGCGCAAGGCGGTGGATGCGGGGTACAGGATCCAGGGCCAGTGGGACAGCTCCGCCATGCCCAGGTCGCGAACGCCGCGCAGCGGGTGGTGTACGCCCGCAACCACCTGCAGCGGCTCGCTGGACAGGCGCTCGTACTGGAACTGCGTTCGTTGCGAGTCGTCGGTGAAGCGCCCGATCATGAGGTCGATCTTGCGCTCCGCCAGCCAGGCGATGAGCTGGTCGCTGCTCTGCTCCAGCACCTTGAGCACCAGCAACGGGCGCAGCCGCTGTATCTCGGCCACGGAGGCGATCAGCACGTGCGCAGCGGACCCTGTGATGGCGCCTATGGTGAGGTGGCCGTGCCCGCCTTGCTTGAGCGCATTGAATTCTTCGACGAATTTGCGGTGCCCGGCCAGCGAGGAGGCGGCATAGCGCAAGGTGAACAGACCCAGCTCATTGGGCCGCATGCCGCGCGAGAGGCGCTCGAACAGGCGCGATTCGAGGATCTCTTCGATGTCCATCAGGATCTTGGTGGCCGCCGGCTGCGTGATGTGCATCTGCTCGGCCGTCAGGCGCAGGTTGCGCGTCTGGCCCAGGATGTCCAGAAACTGCAGGTGCCGGAAACGCAGCCTCGCGCAGGCCTGGGCCAGCGACAGGGGCTTGCCCGGAAACGGGCCTGAAGTCATAAGCATTTGGAATGGATGCTAGCAAAAAAGTGAGTGGACCCGGCAAGGCCCAAAACCTAATCTCTGCCTTGCGTTCAGGAGGGTCCGCCAGAGACCTGAGGGCGCCGATGGGGCAGCCCACCGTGTCCAGCCATTCCATATTTGGAGACATTCATGAAGTTCAAAGCACTGGCCCTGGCGGCCACGATCCTGGCCGTCCTGGCCACTCCGGTTTCTGCACAGATCAAGGAACACGTGTTCAAGGTGGGCATCGGCCTGAACGATGACCACCCGCAGGCGCTGGCCGTCAAGCACTTTGCCGAGCAGTTGTCGGCCAAGAGTGGTGGCAAGCTGGTGGCCAGGCTGTATGCGAGCGGGTCGCTGGGCAACGACGTGACCATGACCTCGGCGCTGCGCGGCGGCACCCTGGAGATGACGATTCCCGACAGCTCGACCCTGATGTCGCTGATCAAACCCTTCGGTGTGCTGAACCTGCCCCTGACCTTCAACACCGAGCAGGAGGCCGATGCCGTGCTCGATGGCCCCTTCGGCCAGAAGCTGCTGGCCAAGCTGCCAGAAAAAGGCCTGGTGGGCCTGGGCTTCTGGGAGAACGGGTTTCGCCACGTCACCAATTCGCGCCGCCCGATCACCAAGGCGGATGACCTGGCCGGCCTGAAGCTGCGCGTGATCCAGAGCCCCCTGTTCCTGGACACCTTCAACGCCCTCGGGGCCAACGCCACGCCCATGCCCTTCACCGAGCTGTACTCGGCGATGGAGCAGGCTGCCGTGGACGGCCAGGAGAACCCGCCCGCCACCATCCTGTCGAGCAAGTTCTACGAGGTGCAAAAGCACCTGGTGCTGTCGCGCCACATGTACAGCGCCTGGGTGCTGCTGATGTCCAAGAAGGCCTGGGATGGCCTCTCGGCCCAGGAGCAGAAGATCGTGCAGGAGGCGGCCCGCGAGGCCACGCTGTTCGAGCGCAAGACCATCCGCGCCTTCAGCGAGACGGCCCTGGGCGAGCTCAAGAAGGTGGGCATGCAGGTGACCGAGCTGGCTCCGGCCGAGCAGGCCCGCATGCGCGCCAAGCTGCAGCCGGTGCTGGCCAAGTACGGCAAGGAATTCGGGGAAGAGACCACCGGCGAGCTGAACGCCGAACTGGCCAAGGTACGCGGCACCGCCAAGTGATACGGCCGGCGCGGGCTCTGGCCCGCGCCAGCGCGACAGCCTTTCTCCCCATTTTCAGAAGCCACGCCATGGACAAGAAACCCGTCCGCCCGTTTCGCTCGCGCGAATGGTTCGCCGACCCCGAGCGCTCGGACATGACCGCGCTCTACCTCGAACGCTTCATGAACTACGGGCTCACGCCCGAGGAACTGCGCTCGGGCCGGCCCATCATCGGCATTGCGCAGACCGGCAGCGACCTGTCGCCCTGCAACCGCATCCATGTGGACCTGGCGCGGCGCGTGCGCGATGGCATCCGCGATGCCGGCGGGATTCCGATGGAGTTCCCGGTGCACCCGATCTTCGAGAACTGCCGCCGCCCCACGGCCGCGCTGGACCGCAACCTGGCCTACCTGGGCCTGGTGGAGATTTTGTACGGCTACCCCATCGATGCCGTGGTGCTGACCACGGGCTGCGACAAGACCACGCCGGCAGGCATCATGGCGGCCTCCACCGTGGACATACCGGCCATCGTGCTGTCGGGTGGCCCCATGCTGGACGGCTGGCACGACGGCGAGCTGGTGGGCTCGGGCACCGTGATCTGGCGCAGCCGGCGCCAGCTGGCGGCGGGTGAGATCGGCGAAGAGGAATTTCTGCAGCGCGCCTGCAGCAGTGCCCCGTCGGCTGGCCACTGCAACACCATGGGCACGGCCTCCACCATGAACGCGGTGGCCGAGGCCCTGGGCCTGTCGCTGCCGGGCTGTGCCGCCATCCCCGCGCCCTACCGCGAACGCGGCCAGATGGCCTACGAGACCGGGCGGCGCATCGTCGAGATGGCCTTCGAGGACCTGCGGCCCTCGCGCATCCTGGACCGCGACAGCTTTCTCAATGCCCTGTCGGTGGTCAGCGTGGCCGGCGGATCGAGCAATGCGCAGGTACACATCATGGCGATGGCGCGGCATGCCGGCGTCGACCTGCGCCCGGAGGACTGGACCACCCACGCCTACGACCTGCCCCTGCTGCTCAATATGCAGCCGGCGGGCAAGTTCCTGGGCGAGCGCTTCTTCCGCGCCGGAGGTGTTCCAGCCCTGATGTGGGAGCTGCACCAGGCCGGGCGCCTGCGGGGCGACTGCCTGAGCGTGACCGGTAAGACCGTGGCCGACAATCTGCAGGGCCGCGAGACCCGCGACCGCGAAGTGATCTTCCCCTTTGAAGCGCCCTTGATGCACAAGGCCGGCTTCCTCGTGCTCCAGGGCAATCTGTTCGACTTCGGGATCATGAAGACCTCGGTGATCTCCGAGGCGTTTCGCCAGCGCTACCTGAGCCGGCCCGGGGCAGAAGGCATCTTCGAGGCGCGCGCGGTCGTGTTCGATGGTGCCGACGATTACCACGCGCGCATCAACGATACGGCGCTGGAGATCGACGAAGGCTGCATCCTGGTGATGCGCGGTGCCGGCCCCATCGGCTGGCCGGGCTCGGCCGAGGTGGTCAACATGCAGCCGCCCGACGCCCTGATCCGCCGCGGCATCACCACCTTGCCCACCCTGGGGGATGGCCGCCAGTCAGGCACGGCCGACAGCCCCTCGATCCTCAACGTCTCGCCCGAAAGCGCGGTGGGCGGCGGCCTGTGCTGGCTGCAGAGCGGCGACACCATCCGCATCGACCTTGCGGCCGGCCGCTGCGATGCGCTGGTGGCGCCCGAAGAGATCGCACGGCGCCGCCGCGAGCTGCCAGCGCCCCCGGTGCCCAAAAGCCAGTCGCCCTGGGAAGCGCTGTACCGCGAGAAGACCGGGCAACTGGCCGATGGCGCGACGCTCGACTTTGCCCTCGACTATCGCCGCATCTCAGAAACGACACCGCGCCACAACCACTGACCGGCCCCCGGGGCGGGTTGGCACCGACCTCGAACTTTCAAGGACTTCCCGATGAGTGACACAACAGCGGCCACCGTGGCCGGTGCGGCGACGCACGCCCATATCCTGCCCGAAGACGGCCTGGCCGGCACCCTGGTAGGCCGCGCCTGGGTCGATGGCAGCCCGCCCGGGCCCGCCGTGGTGGCGCTGCGCGCCGATGGCGTCTACGACCTGAGCCAGCACTACCCGACCATGAGCACCCTGCTGGACACGCCCCGGCCCGCCGAGGCCGCGCAGGCGGCCCCGGGCCGCTACCTGTGTAGCGTGCTCGAACTGCTGGCCAACAGCCAGCCCGGCATGCGCGACACGGCACGCCCCTGGCTGCTGGCGCCCTGCGACCTGCAGGTGGTCAAGGCCGCTGGCGTGACCTTCGCGGCGAGCCTGATCGAACGGGTGATCGAAGAGCAGGCACGGGGCGACGCCAGCCGCGCCCAGGGCCTGCGCAGCCAGGTTATTGGGCTGATCGGCGACAGCCTGGCCGACATCCGCCCGGGCTCGGAGCAGGCCATGGCCCTGAAGGCCTTGCTGCAGCACAAGGGCCTGTGGTCGCAGTACCTCGAAGTGGGCATCGGCCCCGATGCCGAGGTGTTCACCAAGGCCCCGGTGCTGGCCTCGGTGGGCACGGGCGAGGACATCGGCATCCGCGCCGACTCGGCCTGGAACAACCCCGAGCCCGAGGTGGTGCTGGCGGTGAACAGCCGCGGCGACATCGTCGGCGCCACCCTGGGCAACGACGTCAACCTGCGCGACATCGAAGGCCGCAGCGCGCTGCTGCTGGGCAAGGCCAAGGACAACAACGCCTCTTGCGCCATCGGCCCCTTCATCCGCCTGTTCGATGCCAGCTTCGGCCTGGACCAGGTGCGCAGCGAGACCGTGCACCTGCGCGTGGCGGGTGCAGACGGCTATGAGTTGCGCGGCATCAACACCATGGCCAGCATCAGCCGCGACCCGGCCGACCTGGTGGCCCAGACCCTGGCCGCGCACCAGTACCCCGATGGCTTCATGCTGTTCCTGGGCACCCTGTTCGCTCCCATCGAGGACCGCGACCAGCCCGGCGGCGGCTTCACCCACAAGCTGGGCGATGTGGTCACCATCCACAGCGCCTGGCTCGGTGCCCTGCACAACACCGTGACGCACAGCGAGACGGCACCGCCCTGGCGCTTCGGCCTCAGGGCCTTCATCGCCAACCTGGCCGCGCGCGGCCTGCTGCAAGGCACGGTGCTCTGAAGAAGCGGTAGTTCAGCCATCCAGGAGGCAATCAATACATGCTCGATACTTTCATCGACCGCTACGTCCGCGCCATCAACCTGCTCATCGCGCTGGCGCTGGCCGCCATGGTGGTGCTGGTCTTTGGCAACGTGGTGCTGCGCTACGTTTTCAACTCCGGCATCACGGTCAGCGAAGAGCTTTCGCGCTGGCTCTTCATCTGGATCACCTTCCTGGGTGCGGTGGCCGCCATCAAGGAGAACGCCCATCTGGGCACGGACATGCTGGTGTCCCGGCTGCCCGTGAAGGGCAAGAAGGTCTGCATGGTGATCGGGCAGGTGCTGATGCTCTACATCACCTGGCTGTTCTTCGAGGGCAGCTACAAGCAGATGAAGATCAACTGGGATGTGGAGGCGCCGGTCACCGGGGCCTCGATGGCCTTCTTCTACGCATCGGGCGTGGTGTTCTCGGTGTGCGCAGGCTTTCTGCTGGCGCTGCAGTTGCTGCGCGTGCTGGCCGGCAAGCTCAGCGAGGCCGAGCTGGTGATGGTCAAGGAGTCCGAAGAGCAGGCAGAGCTGGAGGCCCTGCAGGCCGAACTCGCACGCGAGAACGCAGCCCCCGGAAAACCGGAGACAAGACCATGACCGTGCTGATTTTTCTCGGCGGCCTGCTCGGCGCCATGGCCCTGGGCATCCCCATCGCCTATGCGCTGCTGGCCTCAGGCGTCGGCCTGATGTGGCACCTCGATCTGTTCGACTCCCAGATCCTGGCGCAAAACTTCATCAACGGTGCGGACAGCTTTCCGCTGTTGGCCGTGCCCTTCTTCATGCTGGCGGGCGAGATCATGAACGTGGGCGGCCTGTCGCAGCGCATCGTGAACTTCGCGCTGGCACTGGTCGGACACGTCAAGGGCGGCCTCGGGTATGTGGTGATCCTGGCGGCATGCCTGCTGTCATCGCTGTCGGGCTCGGCCGTGGCCGACGCTGCGGCCTTGACGGCGCTGCTGCTGCCCATGATGGTCAAGGCCGGGCACAAGAAGGAGGTGTCGGGCGGGCTGATCGCGGCCTCGGGCGTCATCGGGCCCATCATCCCGCCGAGCATCGGCTTCGTGATCTTCGGCGTGGCGGCCAACGTCTCCATCAGCAAGCTGTTCATCGCCGGCATCTTTCCGGGCATCATGATCGGCCTGGGCCTGGCGGCCACCTGGTGGTGGGTGGGGCGCAAGGAGGTGCTGGCCCTGCCCGAGAAAAAGAGCACCGCCGAGCTGTGGCGCGCCGCACGCGAATCGGTCTGGGCCCTGACGCTGCCGGTGTTCATCCTGGTGGGCCTGCGCATGGGCGTGTTCACCCCGACCGAGGCCGCCGTGGTGGCGGCCGTGTACTCGCTGTTCGTGGCCAGCGTGATCTACCGCGAGCTGCCACTGTCCGCCCTGCTGCCAATCTTCACCACCGCCGCCAAGACCACCGCCGTGGTGATGTTCCTCGTGGCCGCGGCCATGGTGTCGTCGTGGCTGATCACGGTGGCCAATCTGCCGGCCCAGATGGTCGAGTTGCTCAAGCCCTTGATGGGCAACCAGACCCTGCTGCTGATCGCGATCATGGTGCTGGTGATGCTGGTGGGTACCGCGATGGACATGACACCCACCATCCTGATCCTGACCCCGGTGCTGATGCCCGTGGTCAAGGCGGCCGGGATCGACCCGGTGTACTTCGGCGTGCTGTTCATCATCAACAACTCGATCGGCCTGGTCACCCCGCCGGTGGGCACCATCCTGAACGTGGTGGCGGGCGTGGGGCGCATGAAGATGGACGAGGTGACCCGGGGCGTGCTGCCCTTCATGGCCGCCCAGTTCGCCGTGCTGTTCATCATGGTGCTGTTTCCGCAAACGGTGCTGGCGCCGCTGCGCTGGCTCACGGGCTGACCCGCAGGCGCGTGCTCCGGGGCAGGAGATTGCCAGAATTTTCTGGATCGGGCGCGGCTTTTGGCGTGCAATCCCTTCTTCTGCCGCAGCCAACCCACCTGGAGATATGCGCCATGCCCGATTTCTACATGCCCTTGTCCGGCCCCGTGAACCAGGCTTTCCAGTACTGGACGAAGATGACGGTGGGCCAGGTGGGCCTGATCAACATCAACATGGGCAAATCCTCGGACCCCGCGCTGGAGCAGAAGATCATCGAGGACGTGGGCAGCTATGGCCGCCAGATCGGGCAGTTGAGCGACGCGCTTCTGGCCGTGCTGCAGCACATGAAGACCGAGTCCTGGGACGCGGAATCCAGGGACGCCGTGGAGGCCTTCCGTCTGCAGGTGAAGGAGGTGGCGAAGCTCAAGGAGCGCCATCAACGCGCCAGCCGGTAGGCTGGGTCACACCGGCTCCACCCGTGCGGGCAGCCGGTACGCCAGCACCTTGAGCGAGCGTTCCTGCGACACATCGGCGAACACCGCCGGATTCGCCACGCGCTCGACAAATTCCAGCTCCGGTGCGATCTCACGCATCTGGTCCTGCAAAAAGGCCAGGCCCAGCTCGGGCGCGTTCAAACACAGCAGCGCATGGCCCCCAGGGGCCAGCAGGTCCGGCAGGCGGCGCATCAGGCGCGCGTAGTCCTTGGTGGCAACAAAACTGCCGCGCTGAAAGCTGGGCGGGTCCACGATGACCAGGCCATAGGGCCCGCCGCGCGTGATCTTGCCCCAGGTGGAGAAGATGTCGTGCGCGAGGAAGCTCGCGCCGGTGGTGAGGCCGTTGAGCTGGTGGTTCTGCTGGCCGATGGCGATGGCTCCCTGGGCCATGTCGACATTGACCACCTGTTTCGCGCCAGCCTGCAGGGCCACCACCGAGAAGGCGCAGGTGTAGGCGAACAGGTTGAGCACCTTGAGGCCGTAGCGGTCGGTGCTGCGCGCAGCGGCGTAGTCGCGCACCCAGCGGCGGCCCTCGGCCATGTCGAGGAACAGGCCATGGTTCTGGCCCCGGGCCACGTGTACGCGAAAGCGCGCGCCCTGCTCGGTGACCACGTGCGGGTCGGGCACGCTGCCGGCCATCGGCCGCGTTTCGCTGCGGCCTTCGTGCCGGGTCTGGAAGACCCAGTTCAGCGGCTCGCCCGGGTGCAGTTGCTCCCAGCGCGCAGCCAGGGCGACGCCGATAGTGGCCAGCTCCTCCTCGGCCACGGGCTGGAAGCTGGTGAGCACCCACACGGGCGGGAACACGTCCAGCACCCAGTGCTCAGAGCCCGGGTACAGGCCGCCGCGGCCGTGGAAGATGCGCTGGGCGTCGGTGGGCAGGGGGGCCATCGTGGCGATGGCGGTCAACAGGGCTTGCATCAAAATGAAGGGGGAATGCGGAGCAGGGAGTGTATGCACTGTGCGCCACGCAAAGCGCCCGGCAATGCCGGGCGCTTTGCCATTCGGTCCCCCGCTATTCCTGCCAATTAAAGTCGTAAACACAGACTGAGCACCGACGCGGCTTTGCGGCTTGACTTAGCGGGTAGCCGCCTTTCTAAAGTCATAAACACCACCAAGCGCGGTTCCGTCGCACTCACCTTGAACTCTTTACTCCTGTCCCGACGCAAACCCATGCGTCCAGGATCCGGGTTTGAAGACAACCACGCGCCTCGGATACCAAGGCATGGATGGATACCAGCTGACGGAAAGAATCTTTCGACCACCCTCCTCAGGCCAGATATCCAGAAGGGAGGACAGGGCTGGCTCGATCGGACTGAGCAACACACCTTCTGCCAATTGCATCACCAAACCGTAGGCTGTCCGGCACCTGCACGCGGGCAAAGTACCAGTGGCGGGAGAAAAAGTGCCACTGTGCCGAAGCACTGGCACGAGCTTCGCGATGATCGTGTTGACTGCGAGCAGCCTGTTACTGGTCGAGAGAGTGCAATCCGCAGCGGTAAAACCACCATTCAAGAACACGTGGCGCAAGTTTGAGGCAGAGACATCCAGGGTCGTTTTCTCGCGCCCTTGCCCGACGAGTATTCGTCCCCGTGTGGGCTTGGCACATAGATTTGGCGATGCCGCTCACAGAGTTGTTTCGTACCAACCTACGGCCACAAAAGAATGAGCTTCGCACAGGCCTGCCGCCTGCAAACACACTATTGACGGCCTTGCGCGCCCTCAGGATGATGAGCATCATGTCCTGCTGCACCACCACCATTCGTCACGTCGCGATGGCCATGAACACGGCCATCTTGCGGCTTAGAGTCCGGCTGAAAACCTTAAACCTCATCCTTCCAGCAAGCCCGCAGTGCCAACGCCGCGGCGCCCGCTGATTACGACAATGACCAGCACCGACTTTCAGTATCGCGCTGGTGACGCCGGTACGCCACTCACCGCGCACGACTTTGCTACCCTGCTTGGGATGTCGGAGAAAGCCATTCGGCGACGCCATCACGATGGGAAGCTGATCGCAATCTCCCTTGAAGGTCGTGAGCCAGGCAGAGGATTTCCCGTCTTTCAAGCATGGCCAGGCATCGAAGGTAAGCCGTTGGAGCGCATCCTGAAGGCACTCCGGTACCTGGGGCCTCTTCAAAACACAGGCGCTCCCGCCGCGCAGGTCTATCAGTTCTTCACCGGCATGCACGAGCTGCTTGGAGGGTTCACTCCTATCCAGGTACTGACTGGAGTAGGCGCTGATGTGAACGATCAGGAAGCGGTCGGTTTCCTCGCCAAGCCACATGAGGAACGCCTCGATTTCGTCCTTTCAGTCGCCGAGGCAACCTACGCCCGCGAACGATACGAATGACTGTGGTGTCGCCGCGCATTGACGACAAAATTCTGCAGATCAGCGTGCGCGACCCCGAGTTCCTGCAGGGCAAAAATAGGTTGCACGGGTGCCGTTTCACGAGGGTTCCTGCGGCGCCAATCATGGAGTTATTTCGCACCATAGTGCCGCCACAAAAGAATGGGCTGCACACAGGCCATCTGCCCGTAAACGCACTGTTGACAAGGCTCCTGCGCTCCCGGATGATGAGCGCCATGTACCGCCGCACCACCTGTATGCAACCCGTCTTGATAGTCATGAATACGACCATCTTGCGGCGCGTGGTGCCCGGCTGAAGACCTAGACTTTTCACCCTCCCCCACCAGCCCGCAGTTTCAACACCGCGGAGCCTGGTACCCAAATCTCAGGCCGTCCCCATCGGGCTCCGCACAAGGAGCCCGCCATGCCTTTCAGATCCGCGTCGCCATCCATGCATCTTGGCCTCTTCAACTGAGGAGGCAGCATGGATTTCAAAGTTGCAATGGACCTCTTCACGTGCACGCTGGCTACGGAGAGAGACCGCCCCGACGTGCACGCCGCCATGCTGGACCTGGCTCATCCCAACGTCATCCAGGAGATCAGCGCGCAGATCCTAAACGCGCTGACCGCCGGTGAGCGGGTTTGGATGACGGCCGACCTGCACCTGAACCACGCGAACGTCATCCAGTACTGCAACCGCCCGTTCACCGACGCAGCCCAGATGAACGAGCACTTGGTCGCACAGACCCGGAAGGTGAAGGACGACGAGTGGCTGGTGATCGTGGGCGACTTGTCCATGGGCGACCACGACGCGGCCATGACGTGGGTCAGGCGCATCCCGGGCCGCAAGGTCCTGGTGCTGGGCAACCACGACCTCACGCGCGCCGGCAAATGCCGCTACCTGAACGAGCGGGCCGAGGACAGGCGACGCCCGCTGTTCGAGGCGGTCGTGCCCTTTCTGGCCTGGCAGGACGCACTGGGGCAGCACGTCTTCGTGAGCCACTATCCGGCCGCGGTGGATTACCCGTTGCCCCGGATCCTGAACTACCACGGCCATCTGCACCGGCAGGTGGTGCCTCCAACCGAGACCACCCACTTCGTCAATGTGGGCTGGGATGTCACGCAAGGACTGGTATGCCTCTGAAACCCAAAACCGTAATTCGGCGTTCGGAACCCACCGGCTTGGTATGCATCGATAGCCGCCATCGCCTTTCTATGCCGGAATCGCAGGCTGGGGCCCGCGTGTATTTCTCGCAGACGCGAGGTACCGGCGACCTGTACAAGCTATGCCTGACAAAGGTCACGGACAAGCCAAAGAGGCTCATTCAGGGCAGATTGGTTTCTGCGCGCATTCGAAGAAGCGCCTTCGCACTGCGCACCAAGGGGCGCAAGGGCGAAGCATTCGCGATAGTGAGCGCGCCCAAGGCACGGCTGCCCAGTCGCAGCCGTTTCGCCCGGCCCCGTCGGTCGAACCACTTCGTCTCACTCGACGATGTTCACAGAAGACTGCAACGGAGCTGGCTATGAAACTGCTCATCCTTTCTGACCTCCACGTGGAGTTCGCGCCCTTCGTTCCCGATCCAGTCGCGACCGCGGCTGCCGATGTGGTGGTGCTGGCCGGCGACATCCACAAGGGCAGCCAGACGGCGCGCTGGGCCCGCGAGACCTTCGCGGACAAGCCCATCGTGCTGGTCGCGGGCAACCACGAGCTCTACGACGGGCACTGGGAGCGCACACTCGACGAGCTTCGGGAGGCGGCCCTGCGCGAACAGGTGCACTTCCTGGAGAACGACGCTGTCTCCATCGGAGGCGTGCAATTCCTTGGCGCGACCCTGTGGACCGATTTCGAATACTTCGGCGCCGGCAACGTGGTGAAGTCCATGATCATGGCGAGCAAATTCATGGCGGACTACCGCACCATCGAAGGCTGCACGCCCAAGGCCACTGTGGTGCGCCACCGGGCCAGCCGGGGCTGGCTGGAAGCCGAGCTGGCCAAGCCCGGATCTCCGAGCGACCGGGTGGTGGTCAGCCACCATTACCCGCGCAAGAGATCGACCGCGCGGCAGTACCAGGAAGACTTGTGCACGGCCGCCTTCGGGTCCGAACTGCCTGCCGAACTGCTTGACCAGGCCGGGCTGTGGATCCACGGGCATACGCACTCATCGTTCCAGTACCGCGTGGGCCGGTGCCGTGTGGTCTGCAACCCGCGCGGGTATCCAGTGGGCTGGCTTGCCGGCGAGTACGAGAACCGCTATTTCAATCCTCGGCTTTTGGTGGAGCAGACCACAGAAGGTCGCTGGGTCCCCTGCGACATGTCCGATGGAGAGTCGACAAGCCTCGCTGAGGAGCAGCCATGAAGCTGCTCGTCTACTCGGACCTGCACCTGGACCTGTCGCCCTTCAGGCCGCAGCTGGACCCGGACTTCCTCAACACCGTCGACTTGGTGGTGCTCGCTGGCGACACCACCGAGGGCACGGGCGGGTTGCGCTGGGCACGCGAGACTTTCCCTGACAAGGCCATCATCTACGTGGACGGCAACCACGAGTTTTACAGCCAGCATTGGGACAAGCACATCGAGGTGATGCGCAAACTCGCCACTGACTACCAGGTCCACTACCTGGAGAACGATGCCGTCGTGATCGGCGGCGTACGGTTCCTGGGATGCACGCTCTGGACGGACTATGCGCTGCACGGCGCCGAAGAGAAGCTCACGGCGATGAACACGGCGCGCCATCGCATGAGCGACTACCCGCGGATCAAGATCACCCGGCCGGCGGAGCTGTACTGGCAGGAACGCAAGCACCGCCTGGTGCCGGCGATGGCCGGGCGCCGGCACGATGCGAGCAGACAGTGGCTGGACGAACAACTGGGTCTGGGCGACCCGGAGAACACCGTGGTGGTCACCCACCATGCACCGCATCCCCGGTCCATCCCACAGGAGTTCGAGGGCCACCCGCTGTCACCCTGCTACGCGAGCGACCTGGAAGCCCTGATGGGAAAGGCCAGCACCTGGATCCATGGGCACATCCATGACAGCGTCGACTACCAGGTACTGGGGACCCGGATCGTCACCAATCCGCGTGGGTACAAGCTTGCCGGGGGCGGCATGCAGAACCCGGAGTTCCGGGTGGACTTCTGTGTTGAGGTGGGCTGAATGGGCCCGCAGACACCTTCAATCTGGAGCTGCCAACCATGACTGCTGAGATTTTCGTATGGGCCTATCTGCCCGGGGACGTCGAGCCCACTTTGTGCGGGTGCTTCGACCATACGGCCACGGCTCCCGGAGGACCCTCGGGCAGGTTTGCGTACGACAGGTCGTATCTGGCGAACCCCAGCGCGATCGCCATGGATCCGATCGCGCTGCCGTTGCAAGCGTGGCCATTTTGGACGAACCTGAGCAATGGGGTCTTCGGGGCCTTGCTGGATGCCATGCCGGACCTCTGGGGGCGACACGTCATCGACACGGGCAATTGGAGGGAGGACTTCCCGGCAAGGTACATGCTTCACACGGCTGGAGATGCCGTCGGGAACTCTGCATTCAGCAAATCGCGCAAGGAACCACCGGTCCCCAAGCGCCCCATTGGCATCGAGGACATCGACCTTGCGCGAGCCGTTCTGCGAGACCTGGATGTGCACCCTACGGTGGTGCGACCTAGTTTGCTGCAGCGGGTTCGGGGACGCACGGCCATGGGCGGCGCCAGGCCGAAGCTCACGGTGGAGAAGGATGGGCGGCTGTGGTTGGCGAAGTTTCCTTCTCGCAATGACCATGAGCTCCTGCCCATGGCCAAGCTCGAGGCCGCGATGCTGGAGCTGGCCAGGCGCTGCGGCATCGATTCGGCACGTGCGCAAGTGGTAGCCGGCGATGTGCTGTTGGTGGAGCGCTTTGACAGGGGGCCGATCGATGGCAACGGGAAGTCCAGGCGCGATGCGTTCTTGAGCGCTCGAACGCTCTTCGAGTGCACGGGAGCCCGCTGGAGTTCCACTGGAAGCTATCCTGGATTGGCAGCGGCCCTATCGAGCTACTCGTGCCAAAGCGCACAGGACCAGGTGGAACTGTTTCGGCGCATGGTCTTCAATGCACTCATCTCCAATACGGATGATCACGACCGAAACCATGGATTGATCGCCGATGACTTGCCCGGCACCTTCCGGCTGAGCCCGGCCTACGACATGGTGCCCAGCATGCGCGGCACCCGGTCCCGGCACCAGGCAATGATCGTGGGCAAGGAGTCCTACCTGACAACCAAGTCAAACCTGCTCAGCGATTGCGAGACGTTTGGCCTGAGGCAGCGAAATGCTGAGGAAATCTATGAGCAGGTGGCGGAGCGGATTGCTGCCAACTGGCGCGAGTGCCTCGCTGCCCAAGGCGTAGCCGACAAGGGCATCGCCATGGTGGAGGGGTGTTTCTCCGGCATCCCAACCACAGCGCCTAGTCAATTGTAGAAAGCTGATCGCGTAGAGCTGGGCAATGAAGGAGCAGTGCAGATGAAGCTACCTAAGGGTCGTGGACAGCAGGTTCTCTATCTCGACTTCGACGGTGTACTGCACCACGAGGACGTGTGGCGCCACCCACGTCGAGGGCTCTACTTTGGAGCCAAGGGCGTCGGTCACACCTTCTTTGAAAACGCGCTCCTTCTTGAGCACCTTCTGACCCCCTACCCGGACGTGC
Organism: Acidovorax sp. AC410; assembly: GCF_979253235.1. Lineage (NCBI taxonomy): Bacteria > Pseudomonadati > Pseudomonadota > Betaproteobacteria > Burkholderiales > Comamonadaceae > Acidovorax > Acidovorax sp. AC410. Next base: position 3,499,368 of record NZ_CEEDCG010000001.1, on the reverse strand, counting down.
TCATCGTGCTGTCAACGTCCTGGGTGCCATCACTGGGGTACAGCCGCGCTGCTTCGAAGCTTCCACCGGGCCTCAAGGCGCGCATTGTTGGGGCGACATTTCACACGCGGATGAATCGCAACCTCTTCAACTGCCTCACCCGTGCGCATCAGGTCTTGGATGACGTGGACCGCAGGCAGCCTGGCGCTTGGGTAGCTGTGGATGACGCTCTGGGATGGCCGAAGGGATGGCTGCCGCACTTCGTTGCTTCCAATCCGGTTGCTGGCATTGCCGACCCGGAGGTGACACAGGACCTTATGACCAAGCTGCAGTTGCACTTCGGAAGTTCCGCCGCTGGAGCTGCGGATGCGCCCGCCCCAAGGACGTGAATGCGATCGCAGCCGCGGGTATTGGCCTTGTTCGATCCGTTCTGCTGGACCTAGACTGGCGAAGAGGCCTGCGCAGATCTGCGAGGGGTTTGTGCTCGCGGCCTGCGGTATTGGCGCTCAAGCGGTATGCTAATGCATGGTTTGCGCTCTGCGCATTGCCAGTGGCGCTGAGCCAAATGTGGGTAAAATCTAAGTAAGACGGTTCGAGAGCGAGTGAGTAGACGGACCAGCTGCCTGTCCACCAGGTCTTGCATACCAGCAGGGGCAACAGAACCTCGCATGGATCTTCCTTCGGGTGGATCCGGAGAAGGGCCTTCGGGCCCTTTTTTCTTTTGTGGGGCTGCGGATCTGGCGCAGCTGGGATGTGCCACGCACCGATAAAGCACTCCCAATTCAGCCCAGGAACTACTTTCTAGGACGACCAAAGAGATCGCGATCTCCACGGCGGCCCAGCGTTGGCCAAGGACTTGAATGCGCGTTGTAAGGTCATCGCCGAGTCGGTTGATCGGGCCCCGCAGACGAGGAGGGCCTGTCTTCAGCTCTATCGTCGTACGCTGCTTGCCAGAGCCGCTACACGGGCACCGCTTCGACGTGCACCAAAGCCCGGCGCTTGTCGGGTAGGGTGTTCGGCGTCAACACGTCAACCGGCGTGCTAAGCACGCTTGCGCAACTTCACGCGAATCGGGCTGATGTCGAGCACCGTCGTTACGGCGTCGGGTCAACGGGGATGTCCATGTCGCTGCTGCCGGTGTCCTGGCCGCGCAGGACAGAGGCGAGCACCCGGATATTCCGGGCGCAATGCGACTCGACCACTTCCCTGATCGCGGCCCGGTTCGAGGCCAAGGCTTCAGAGGGGTTCACGTCTTTTTCTCAATCCCAATCATTCACAGCATCTCGTCGACTGATGGGCTCCTGATCGTCTGGAGCAGGACCGGAGCCATGGGCGTAAATGTCTCGATGGCCACGTGGGACGGATCGCCTTTTATCGTCTTAGTTGGACCAAGTGTCCCTTGAGGATCGGCTTTGCCTAGGACAACCAAAGCCGGGAAGGCGCAGCTCAGAACGCCTCTTGTACCTCCGACATTAATTCGCATCGACACCACGCTGCGAAACATAATTGCTTAAAACTTACCTATTTCGCAGTTTTATTGCGGCATATCGAAAAAAGGAGCACACTCCAGCATATCGGCAAAACTGCCTAACTCTGCGCGCGCTCACGTTAGCGTCACCAGCATGGCTCTTCAACGATGCTCATCGAACATTGCGATCGACATGCAAGCACCACAGAGGGAGGAGCCTATTCCGCGCGGAGGTTTGGCGAGTTCCTATTTGTTGTGCGGAATGCGCGTCAGCAAAGCTTGCGTCAGCTCGCCGAACGAGCCAACGTGGCTGCATCCATCATCAGTGAGTTTGAAAACGGGCGGCGTCTCCCACCTGACGCGCCCGTCGTAGACAGACTGGCACAGGCCCTCGAACTTCGACCAAGTGACGCCAGCCAGTTCGCGCTCCTCGCATCGCAGGAGCGCAAGACTATCGGACTCAGGGTGGCGCGATCCACACCTCGCCAAGTCGCCGACCTGCTCAGGGATATCGCGTGCTTGGGGCAGAACTTGTCGCCCGCACAAGTTCGATCTATCCGACAAACCTTGGACTTGGAGGTTGCCATGAAATAAGAATCGGCAGGACCCCTTTTCAGAAGCCCCGCCGCCCGGGTGCTCAGACCGAAGTCTTTGCGAGTCGCAGCGCTAGATTAACCGATCTGATCAATGGGTGGTGGATCTGTTCGCGCCTATGGGGCGAACAACCCTGAGACCAGATCCATGCAACTATTCACTTATTGCGGTGAGGTCTTGGCGTGTCCGCGCCAAACTCTCCACTCCACCCTCAGCTATTCGGTTGAGCTGGTCAGCCACCGCATCGAACCTTCGCCTGCCAGGTCTGTGTATCAGCTCAAGGCCAGCTTCCGGTACACGGAGGCAAGGAGATGAGGACCGAAAAGCGCTTCACTCCGACCGTCCTCGAACGCTTTCTTCGGGAAGGAAGAGGGACAGGTAGCTATGCTGAATACTTACCCTGGCACAGGGTCTCCCGGGGAGATCCATCCAGTTTGGGCCGCTCGCATCTAATCCCATGGCGGCAACGCCAACGCGAACTTCTATCCGACGGGGAATGGACTGGTCTCAACTTTGCCGGCCTTCTGTCAGATCTGGTCGATCTCGTCGAACAGTTTCCGCTCAGTCAGGACTACGCTCTGCACGAGATTTCTCGCTGGCATGTGGGTGGAGGGCTCACACACTATCCAGGGACGCTGGAAACAGCAAGGCTACTGGGTATCAAACACCCCAAGGTGAGCGAAGGCGACCTGACCCACATATGGACGAGCACCACCGACTTGTTGCTGGTTCTGCGAACTCCACGGGGAACGCTGGAACTCCTCGCCGTTTCCTGTAAACCTTCATACGCGCTCACCCCGCGAGCGAAGCAACTGCTACTACTGGAGAAGACCTATTGGGAGCAGCGCGGGGTGCCTTGGCTACTCATCACGCCGGAACAGTACGAAGCGAGCGTCGCTACGACGCTTCGCCGCAGCTCGCCCTGGGGATTTGACGAGCAAGCGTCGGCACACCAAATCAGCGCCGCGTGCGACGTGGTTCGGGAAATGCCAGGCCATCGATTCTCCCGCGTTGTGCAACAGCTTACTGATCTGTTGGGAGGAGAACCCTACCGCTACAACGCTCAGAAAGCGCTCTGGCAAGCCATCTGGCGCGGACTATTGCCAGTAGATTTGCGACGGGGCTGGAGGCCTCATCAACCTCTTGCATTGATCTCGGACCAAGAGTTCTTCTCGCTCAATCCAATCTTGGTGCGGAGGTCCGCATGGATTATTTGATGCACAACCAGTTGTACCGGCTGACCAGCAATACACACGGACTTGCCGCCGGCATATACCGCGTCATTGTGGATGACGGTGCTGTAAACGCGGTCTACTGCGCGCTCATCCAACCAACGGCGTCCCCGATTAAGGGCAGAGGTGGCAGGCCCCGCATCGAAGAATCAAAACTAAAACGCAGACGTCGATTTACGCAAGCGCCTCGGGTTGGCGCTTTATTTAAGATTGAGCGGCAGGACTTCCTCGATCTCATCGAGAGTCTTGATCTGGTTTCTGTCAGCTTCGAGCTTCCAGGCTCGTACTACGGACCTATAGAGCAGCCATCCGCACTGCTTGATTTTCAGCGGCGCTGCCGGATCATGGAACCGTTCTTCGACCATGAAAAGCTCAAGGAATGTCTTCAGATTCATGGGAACCTTGCCAGCATGAAGCGAGAGGCAGCGCTGGAGCACAACGTGAGCGAAAACTACGTTGACAAGCTTTGGTCGATTCTCTGTCGCCTCGGACTGGACCAACGTAGTCTTCGCACGAGAAGAGACAAATGCGGCGCACCAGGCAAAAAGCGGCCTCTGTCTGCCGATAGCCCCAGAAAGAAAGCGGGCAGAAAGACTTCTGCGCAGACGCTCAACAAGCGGATCTATGGCTGCTGGGGCGAGCCGGTTCAACCAGGTATGAGTGTTGTATGGCTCGCGAAAATTACCCATGCGGACAAGCTCATCGAGACACCAAAGCCTTCGATGCGAGCGCGGTACGAGCGCATCATCGAAAGTCAGTTCAGCACCCGAATGACTCTCGATGAGAACGGCAAGATCGTGGCCATCGGGCTTGAAAAGGGGCAGTACCCGAACTATCAACAAGTCAAACGGGCGCTGACCAAAGACATCAGTGACATCGAGCGAATCCGAGAGAAGACAAGTCAGGGACACTTCAAACGCTCCCTCCGAGGACTTTCGGGGTGCAGTTGGCAGGGTGCTGAAGGCCCGGGGATGATGTATGCCATCGACTCAACGATCGGCGACGTTTATCTAAGGTCATCGATTGATCCCACTTGGATCATCGGCCGGCCCATCGTCTACCTCATCGTCGATGTCTTTTCGACAGCTGTGGTGGGTTTCTACGTCTGTCTGACTGGCCCCAGTTGGGCGACGGCTGCGGTAAGCATTTTCAACACGGCCGCATCTTCCTCGTTGCTAAGCGACCTGTGGGGATATGACATGCGGCAATCGCTATTCCCTGCACCGACCCTGTCCGCCAGTCTTTTGTGCGATCGTGGAGAGTACCTGTCGAAAGACGCCAAGGCAACAGGGATGAAGTTGCGCACCACGCTGCGCTACACACCCCCGTTTCGACCGGACCTGAAGGGCGTGGTCGAAGTAATGCATCGCATCGCAAAGGACACTCAGTACGGTTTCCTGCCTGGTGCGATGGATGCGCGTCGAGCTGAATACGAACTGCGTCGCTCCAACCCGGCTGCTGCCACGATGACAGTGCGTCAATACATGCAGTTTCTCCATGAGGTCTTCTATATCTACAACCTGACGGCGGACCGCAGCCATCGACTCGATGCGCACATGGTGGCCGATGGGGTCTACCCGAGCCCAGGCGGACTATGGACTTGGGGTCATAAGATGGGCATTGGGTTTTTGCGCGCTCAGCCGCAAGCAGAGCTGATAGCCTCTTTGCTGCCACAGGACGTTGCTCGCGTAACCGCAAACGGTGTGAAGTTCCGGAAGAGCTTGTACCAATCGCCGATCGTAGATTGTGAGCAGTGGAGCACCCTCGCTCGGTCAAAAGGCGGCTGGGAACTGCCAGCATATTACTACCCGGGCTCGGTCTCCCGGATTTGGACGCCACATAGCCGAGGCGATGAACTCATCGACCTCTCTATCTCAGACCACAGCCGCGCGTCGCCAGAGCTCACCTACGATGAGGTCGCAGACGCGTTCGAATTCCAAAAGCTGAAAGCGGCCGACATTGAGCATCAAAACGTCAAGGAGAAGGTCCTGGGCCTCAAGCGCATGCAAGCCATTCGTGCAAACGCGGAGGAAGAAGTTCGAGCTGCGGCAGGCTCCTCCACAGTCCTGTTCCCAAACATTTCAGAGGCCAGGGCCATGGAGGTCGAGTTGGCAGGTCGCCTCGGTGTAGGAGAAATTCGTGGCTCCAAGGAGGTTCGCTCTGAAGCGATGGAGGCCCACGAGCAATTGATGAACCAAGTGTGGGCAAGCATGGATTTGGAGGGCGAGAATGCCTAAGGCTACGAGCACCCAAGAGTTCGACCCATATGCAGGCAATGCACTCATCTCCGGACTTGGCCCAATTCTCCCTCGGTTAGAGGTTGCGAAACGCCTGATCGAGTTGCCTCCAAAGCCACCTCGAGACATCGCTTCAATACCGCGGCACATTCGCTTGCATTTGCTGATGGCCGTGCTTCAGCTTCACCTACCTAGCCTTGAGGAGCTTCGGCTGTTCGAGACGATAGACCTCATGATTCGGCAAAACTATGACCGCCTCAGTCCTCTCTCACCGACCACTTGGGGCCACGTTAGCGGCCATTCGGCAACAACCGATCTGCCCTTGAGAGCTACACCATCTGCTGCCGCAGTCGTGGGAATCTCCGGGACGGGAAAGAGCGAAGCAATAAGCCGCTGCCTGAGCCTCTATCCGAACCAAGTCATTCGACATGATTCATTCTTCCGCATGGTCAACGGCTTAACGCAGCCTCTGTTCATCTCTCTCAACGCCCCCTATAGCGGGAAGACAGAAGATCTCGCAATAGGCCTCATGTTGGCCTATAAGCAAGCGACAGGCAGTTCCCGATTTGATAAGTCGCTGGATGATGTCAGAAAAAACGGCCCAAGGCTTCTACAAGAATGGCTGCAGGTCGCTTCCAGTCACTTTTTAGGATTGCTTCATATTGACGAGATCCAAAATCTGTTCAAGCTTGCTACAGCCGCAAACAGGAAGCAGCGCAAACTAGGCGATAGAGTGCCAGAGCTGCGAATCGTTGAAGACCAGACGCTTAAGTGGATTCTTACGTTCCTCAACACCTCTCGCATCCCACTACTGATCTCTGGAACGCCGGACGGCATGAGCGCCATCCAAACGCGTATTAGCAACACCCAGCGGATCACTAGCTTTGGACATCATGTATTCCAGCACTTCGATGGCAACAACGAATCGACGTTCAAGAAAGAATGGCTTCCGTTGTTGATCCAGTACCAGTACGTCGCGAGCCCCCTGGCGGCATCCGATGAATTGGTTGAACTCATTCTCACCAAAACGGGTGGAGTGCAACGACTGATCATCGCACTTTGGATCGCTGCGCACCGCGTTGCGTTTGAGAGGAAGGATGATGACTTGCGTCTCAAAGATTTCGAGACTGCAGCAAATGCGAATTTAGCATTAGTAGCCAGTGCAGTAGATGCACTGCGGAGCAACGATCCCAGGCGGTTGGAACGCTACGAAGACCTGTATCCGCGAGACCCAGGCCTGTGGGCTCAGATTTTTGGGCCGACGTTGGGCCCGTGAACTCGCTCGGCTGACGCGGTGTATCTCCGCGATGCGGCGTACTACACCCCAGAGGCAAACTATGGCGGTCAGAAAGCTCTGGCCATCCGGACATTGAAGTGATCGGAAGGGTCAATTGGCTCATGACTCCCGCTGACGGCTGCGGTTGCGAGTGCGTTGATTGCTTCGTCGGTATTCTCAAAGAGCACGGCAATCACCAGCAGGTGCCAAACGACACTTGCTGAGGGGTTGAAAGGACAGCCGCTCGACGGCGTCTTTCCTCTTAGAACAGCCGAAAGCCATTGCGCGGGAAAAGCGTTCTGGACTCGATCGTCAACAGGGTGCTTGCTCCTCACGCGCTGTGTTTTCACAAGCCCCAGCTTTTCGGCGCGGCCTTTGATAATCGGCCCAACGCTTCGCGAATCAAGCGGTGCCGTTCGGTCGTACATTGCGTTTGCGAGTTCGAGGTAGCGCTGTACAAATAAATTGCCCCGTGCCTCTGAAACGAATTTCGCATCATGCATTTGGCTTCTACCCAAAAGCTCCTTCGGAAACGCGCCGAAGCTGTCCTTGGACTTTGCAAAGTGCAGAGGAATTGCATGCTTTGGGCACCATATCTGCCCGGGCATCTGATGATCGCGACGCCAGTAGCTTATCCCGTGGAAGTTAACATCCTCTTTGACACATTCTTCACAGAAAAATACCTGGAAGTCACCGTGATGTGGGGTTCGACCAAACAGCAAGGTTCTCATCTGGAGACTGCCGTGGGGAATGTGCGGGTAGTTCCGCGTGATTGCCCGTCTGAATGGAATGGAGGTGTGATTCCGGGCGAACTGTTCGGACGTCTGGCCGGCCATTTGGCTGAGCAACTCATGCTTGGTAGCACCCTTGCCCGAACCAACATGCACTGCGATTGCTCGCCACAGTAGGTGGTCATATCTGTAGCCGTTGGTGTGCCGAATCCGACCAAGGTAGCCTAGATCCATTTCTTCCGGAAAAGGAGCGGGCTGCAAAAGCATGTCCATGAGTTAACTCCAGACAGTTGAGATCACATAGGTTTGAGAACGGCCAATGATCGAATCACTGCGGCAAGCGCCTTAGCGTGCGATGCGGATCCATCCCACGTGACCTGAAGTGCCTCAATCAGCTCACCATTGCTTCGCACCAGATTCGCACTAACACCCCCTTCAAAGCGCTCCACGAACAAGCAGACTTCCTCAAACAGGCGAGATGCCCGAATGCCGTCTCCTTTGAGGATCCGGCTGACTTGGGACTGGCTTGCCCCCACATGCGCTGCGATATCAGCCTGGGCAATTCCGCGAGCCACACAGATGCGGCGCACGTTCGCTACCCGCGCGCGAATCTCAAATTCAATCATGCATAAAGCATAACTCAATACATATATGCATATCAAGCTCGAGCTTTCGCGAGATCGGCTTGTCTCAGCAAAAAGCGGTCTTGCGCGCGGAGGTGTGCGGTCAACGCAGCTTGAGAAGCTGCGGGAGTGCTGGGCAGATTTATTTAGTCAAGTGAGGAGGTCGCTTGCTCCCTGCGGCCGCGCAGCGATAGAACGCTGGATCGCCAGCCTCGTTAGAGGCAGCTTGTCCAGATGCCCTCGCTTGGCGTGCAGTTGGGGAACCAATGGATAGAGCTCATTGACGTGCCTCAGGTGTTCACCACGCTCTTGCAGCAGTTGCAAGCAAGCCCTTTCCACAGCAGCGCTCAACTTCTCATCCCGCGCTTGCCAATCGATGGCTGCTGGATGCGAAGGACGATGAGATGGATTCGGAGAAGGCTTGTTCTCGATCAGCCATGAGCGATCATTGCGATATAGCCAAGCGTATGCGGCAGGCTCGATAGTCCGCATCCATTTGAGCCCCATGGCGCTCGATGTGTTTAGCAATTTGGCCCAGACTTTTCGCGCTTGGACGCGAGCCCTTTCGTGTCTTGCCCCAGACCAAGCTCGTTGGAGACCTACTTCTGTCCACAGCAATCGGGATATGGTTTCTATGGATACGCCAACCTCTGTGGCAACTGCCGATTTATCAGCGCCACGACGCAGCCTCTTGATCGCTAGCTTGCGCAAGTCTGAGTTGAATATCTTGGGTCGCCGTCGTACGGCTACTCCCGACTTCGCCGCCCAAACCAGCGCGGTTTGCGGATCGATTCCAACGCTCAATGCTGCAGCCCTCAGCGAAAAATTTTTGTCGCGTACCAGGACATTGAACTCTTTCCTGCGAGCACAGTCGACGTCGCCTTTTCGCGACTGAGTCAGATCATCTATCAGAGCAGCTCGCTTTTCCACCGGCGTGGACTGCACGAATCGATCCCATGCTCCAAACAGCCAGTGGATCATCACGAGATGTCGGAAGGGATGCGTTTTGGCTCTAGGAGAACTGAAAAATCGGCCTAGCTGTGCTGAGGCTTGATGGAGGGTCACGGGAAAGCCCGCAAACTCTTCGTGGGCCTGAAACAATTGAACGTGATTCAGGAACGACGTAGAAATCTCTTTGAGACGCATATGGCCGCCCGCAGACAACCATCCACGGTTCATGAATTCCGCCCGATAGTGTTCATTGAACCGATCTACGTCCAGTCTTGATCGAGCGCCCTCTGAAACTGCTGTCTCAACCAGCGTCGCAAAGCTGGCCAAGAACTCAAGTTGAGGCGTGGCCGAATGAATTGCACCGGCGAAGCTCTCACGAAGCTCATCAGCTCTGGGCAGCGCCCAATGAAACCTACCTACGCTGGTTGACCTGGATTGCCGGAGAAGCATTGCGTGCTTGGTGCAGACCCAGACACCGGGATACTGATGCTTGATGCGCCAGTAGGCCCAGCCAGTGCTACTCAGGTCCTCTTGCATGCAGCCGAAACAAGCCTTCAGCGGATGGTTGGCAAGGAATCGGCTTGTTGCGATTCCGAGCCGGATTCGAAGGCTCAGGATGTGCCCATGCGAAAGGCAATCGACGGCATAGCTCACGTCTTCTGGAGGTAAAAACGGTCGGTAGAATTTCAGCAGGGTTAGATTGAGTGCAACGTCCCGGGCATCTCCATAGACCGCCCCAGTGCGCTCCACAAAAATTTGAAGACGATTGGGAAAGTCGTGCAGAGACCCACATCGCGAATGAGAGAAGAACTGCTTGCTGGTAGTCGATGCGAGTGAGTTTCCCCAAAGAAAATGATGGCGACTCACCAAGCTGAATAGTGACTCGTCTGGCAACCGCGTCAGCAGTGGCGCTGCCGGAAACAGGTCGAGACGCTCGTTCATGGATGAACTCCTTTGAAGTCTCCGTACCAGGCCTTCCAGCAGTTCATGCAGGCCATTGCGCAGCGCCAGGGCGCTACCATTCACTGAATCTCAATCGAACCGTTTCAACAAGCAGTGTTGCGCTTCGGATTTGAGACCGCCACTAACATAGGCCCCGCGACCGCACCTGTCCGTTCAAGCCGGCGGCATCGAGCGCTGCTTGCTCGTGGATCCGTCCTTGAGTAGCTCCAACGCGCAGGGCTCGCTGGGATATGTTGTTCGCACCTCCCCATTGACCATTACGGTCACCGGCATACCCACGCGAAGGGCCTCTCTCACGGCTGCATGCGTGGCGCCCTGCGCGAGGCTTGCCCACTCAGTGGCGTCCATGCCGAGAATGATGGGTCCGTGTTCAGACATGGTTCGAGACTAGGCGCGTTCCCTTGAGGGGTCAAGCGGAAGGCCACTTTGGGCCGTCGACCGATTGGCTGGGCTGCCTGCCAATCCCTGGCTGCGATGCAGTCGCCCTCCTTGATCCTGGCGGCCACACGCGGATTGCATTGTTGCATCAGCGCGCTCCATGCCTTCCTTGAATTTATGGACCCCATCGATAGTCAGGTTGATCGATAGCAAGGCTTTCGAGCGTCGTCGCCCACAAATGCGCGTGGATCCAGCTAGGCCCCGTTTTTGACTAGACTGAACGGTCGAGGAACATTCTGGTGGCCAGCAGGCCCACCGGAGTCCAGTGCAGGGCCGGCGACATGGCCTGGACCAGCAAGTCGCGCCTTTCGGCCGAGCCTAGCGTGGGATAGCGCTGCTCGAAGATTTCCAGGTCCGTGTCCAGCCCCGCCGCAGCGGGCTCGGACCGCCCACCCTGGGCAGCCTTGAGCCGCTCGGCCACGCGAAAGCTCATCTGCCGCTTCCCGGTGCCAGGCGTGGCACCGGTCTCGAAGGGTGCCCCATCGGCACTGGCCGGGCCGCGGATCCAGTCGTGGATCACCTGCAGTTCGTAGGGCGAGAAAACGCCGAACATCTCGGCGCGCTCGCCCTGCAGCAGGTGCCAGAAGCGGCTGTCGGTCACCGGTTGGTTGCGCTTGATCCAGCCCGCTTGCTCCAGTGCGGCCAGAAACTGCGGCAAATCTTCGGCGCTGGAGAGCCAGTCGTTCACGCTGCGGCCCGCCACCTTGCAGAAGTCGGAGTGCGCACCATGGCCCGATGGCGCCTTGCGCGCGAGGATGGCGACCACCTCGCTGTCGATATCGAAACCGTTGATCACGTCCAGTGTGCTGACGCCCACGTTGCCCAGCTTGGCGCCGGCACGCACCCGGCGCCAGTAGTCGCCGCCATCGTCGATGCGCGGTGCGGCTTCCAGCGCCGCCACGCAGGCGCGCTTGGCATGTCCGGTGTCGGCATTGTCGACCGTGACGTGCAGGGTGAAATAGTAGGGGTCGATGCCCAGTTCGTTGAGCTCGTAGGCGGTGATGAGCAGGTGCAGGGGCAACTGCTCATATCCCAGGTTGAAGCCCACGATCTCGGGCAGAAACTCCTGCGCATTCCAGCCCAGTGCCACCTGCACCAGACCTTGCTGGTACAGAGCGTCGGGCAGGTCGTCGACCGGGTCGAGCCCATAGTTGGCCAGCAAGGCGCGGTAGAGCTTCACATGGTTCTTGTCGGCCAGGCCATCGCCCAGTTCTTCCACATAGGTGGTGACCAGGTCGGACAGGCGGGAGTTGTCGGCATGTGCGCACAGACCGTACAGCCAGGAGCCATCGACCAGCTTGGTGGGCGCGACATTGCGCAGAAAGTACAGGGCATGCGCGCGATTCGAGAAATAGCGGCGCGGCGAACCGGCCCTGCGCTCGTCCAGATAGGCCTGGTACTGGCCGTGCACCTTCTGGATGTTGGCCTCCATCCAGGCCGTCAGGTCGGCGGGGTTGTCGGGAAGGTCGTCCTCCTGCGCAGCCACGTCCTGCAGGGTGCGGCGCAGGACATCGGCTGCGGCCTCACGCTCCTGCAGCGATGGAATGTGGTTGGCCAGACGGTCGTACAGCTGCGCATGGAGCGCAGCCGGGGCGGATGCCATGGGAGCAAAAGGGGCGATGGTCGGTTCGGAACGAAGGCGTTCCTGAAGATGGAGGTACATGGCGTGTTATGGGTAGGTATGCCCTCAAGGGTGGGCCATCGCCGCCTGCGCCACCATCGGGCCAGCGCTCCGATCCGCGTGAGCGGCCTCCTACGGTATACCTCTGGCGCCTACAAGTAGCCCCACCGCCGCAGATTGCCAAGGGCCTCGTCCGACACCCGTACACCGATGTCTTCGCGGTAGCGCAGGTTGGGCACGTAGACCTTTCGCGCCAACGCAAGCGCGCTGGCGCGTGCCGCCTGCACGGTGGGCGCGCAGCCGGTGGCCACGCCCACATAGCCGCTAGTGCCGCTGGTGATGAGCGCGCCCTGGCGCAGTTCCACCTCGGCAAAGGCGATGGCCGCGCGCTCTGCGATCGACAGGCCCTCGTCCAGGATCAAGGGAATGCCCTTGGAGATTTCCTCGTATCCCTGGGTGTAGGGGAACGGCGGCACCGTCAACACGATGCCCACGGCAAAATCCGGCACTGTGTCGAAATGGGTGGCCGAGCGGTGGAGCATCTTCTGGAAGATGGCTTCCCACGGCTCCCGGTGCAGGCGCTCGCAGATGGCGTAGCCGGGGTAGCCGAAGCGGCTGGTGAACTCCAACGGCCAGAGGCCGTCTGCATTGGCCATCAGGTTCACGTTGATGTAGCCGCAGTAGCCGCCATCGCGCAACACGCCCGCCAGGGGCTTGAGCGCCTGGTCACGCAGCCTGCCGCTGCCGGCATAGCTGACCACGGTGCCCATCTCGCCTGTCAGCTCGCCCAACTCACCCGGAAAGAATCGCTTGTGCTCGAAGTCGATGCACGCAGTTTCCAGGAAATCCGTGCCGTTGAAATACCCGCCGACACCGATCTCGATGCCGTCGATGTACTCCATGAGCACGAAGTCCGGGCGCGGTAAAGGTGCCTCGTGCGCGCTGTAGAAATGGAGCAGCGCGGCCAGGTCGCTGCTGTCGCCCTTCTGGGCGATGTAGTTGCGCGTGCGCGGGCTGTTGGCGCCGTTGAACTTGAGCACGTAGCGCTGCCGCCGCGAGGCGAGGAAGTCCGAGGCCTCACGGTAGCTGGTGAACGAGTGGCTGGCCGCGGTGCACAGGCCCGCCTCGCGCAGCACGGCCTGGCCATACTCGCGCTCGGCCTCCAGCCGGTCGCCCAGGGCGCTGCCGCCGATAACCTGAAAGCCGTCCCTGCGCAGCGCATCCTGCTGAGCGCCTTGGTCCGCCGTCTCGAAGAGGATCAGGCCCTCGGGCCCAGCCTCCCTGATCCAGCCCAGCTCCTTTTGCCAATCATGGGTGCGCGTGAGCATGCCGGCAAACACACCGTGGCTGGCCGGGTCGCGCACGAACACCCGCACCTCGTGGCCGCGCGCCTGCATGCCGCCGTACATGGCAGCCAGGTCGTTGCAGTCACCGATGCCCAGAATCCTCACGCCGGTGGCCTTTGCACCACGAGCCCGATGGCGGCGATGCGGTCCACCCCTGCGTACTCGGGCCGGTCGAGTTCTTCGCCAAAGACGTCGGGGTCAATCTCGCGGCGCGTGAACGCGCAGCCCGTGCGTGCTGCAATGCCGGCGGCCCATACGGAAAACGGGTCTACCCCCTGCACCACGGCACTGCCGGTGTAGAGGATCAGGCGGCCGCCAGGCCTGAGGTGGGCGATGGATTGCTCCAGGATGCGCTGCGACAGCCCTTCGCCGTAGTCGCCGCCGCCATGCCGGTACGTGCGCCGCTCTGCGTCGACCAGGTACGGCGGGTTGGTGACGATCAAATCGAAGTCGCCCGTGATGCCTTGGAACAGGTCAGATTGGACGAAGGTGCAGAACTCCACCTGTGCAAGGCGTGCGTTGGCTTTGGCCAGGGCCAAGGCCTTAGGGTTGATGTCGGCAAGCACCACTTCATGGACACGGCCCCCTGCAGAGCGCGTCGCAACAATGCCGCCCGGCCCGCCACCGCAGCCCATGTCCAGGATGCGACCGTGCGCTCCCAACGGTTGGGTAGCCAACTCTTGAGCAATCAGTGCCGCAAAACGGTAGGTGTCAGGGCCAAAGAAAACGGCGTCCTCCTCCGACGTGGGGAACCGCGAATGGACGTAAAGCTCATCTCCCAAGCTACTGACGCGCACCGTGCTTTGGTACACGCCCGTATCCTGCAATTGAGTGAGTCCTTCCCTGGCAAGCTGGTCACGCAATGGCAATGGCAGCAACGCGCCATCGAACGGCAAATTCCAGCCGAAAATGTCGCGCAAATCCCGCCCCGCTTTTTCCACGCGATTGCGCAATACGCGATGGTGGGTCAACGGCGTGGGAGTAGTGAATTCGTAATGCCTTGACTTCAGGAAATTGCCCAGGTCTACCAACCGGGCAACGCAGTGATCATTCATGATGCTGATCGTTATTTAGGGCTGGTCGACGTCGCCGGTGCGGTGCAATTGTTCAGCATCCTTTGAATAAGTGGACCTCCAGCCGGTGCCCGAGGCATTGGGCTAAGTCGCCTTCAGGCCCAACTTTGATCGGTTGTACCTCAGACGGCGCCTCCTCCCCAGCAATCATTGTCTCTGCTGGCTCAATCAGTCCGACGGAAGCCGATGCGCCGTAGGCGACCATGGACAAGCCGGCACCGATGATGGTCGCCGCGCGGAAAGTGGAATGCGGGGACAGGAACATGAAGCACCTCCATACAGAATCCATCATGGAACTGGGGCTTGCGCAGATGTGTAGGAGAAACGGCAAATCTGATGCCCGCTGCGTAGGAGGCTTACCACCCGCTTTCAACGCTGACACTGACAGCCACACCAAAAGCATGGCCGGAAGATTGAAAAGCTCCTGAACACAAGAAGAGAGTTCAAATGCCCCTGCAGCAAGAAAGCAATGACATTCGCCGGCGGAAGGACGCTCACTCCCGGACTGCCGGGGCGCCATGGCCCGCACTAGGTGCGGGCCTTCTGGAATGCGCCGCCGCAGTCCAAGATGCGCCCTCCTGCGTGGCGCGCACTTTTGACGAGCGCATTGCCTTGCATTTGCGCTTGCTTTCCGCGACCTGCTGCAGGTAGAGGCCCGTGCAGACACAATGGCCCCATAAGCTCTGGATCGTTCGCCACGGTCAGAGCGCAGGCAACGTAGCGCGGGATGCGGCCGAGTCGGCCGGGCTTGAAATGATCGACTTGGCCTGGCGCGACATAGACGTACCACTATCCGACCTTGGCGAGCAGCAATCCATCGCATTAGGCCAGTGGTTTGGCCGGCAGCCTGGCGATTTCCAGCCTGAAGTAGTGCTGTGTTCTCCATACGTGCGTGCCGTGCAGACCGCGCGTCTGTTGGTGAAGCACAGCGGTTTGCAGGACTGTAGCCTTCGCCTTGACGAGCGGTTGCGCGAGAAGGAATTCGGCGTCTTGGACCGGCTGACCAGGTACGGGATTAAGCAGAAGCATCCTGCACTCGACGAGCAACGCACACACGTGGGCAAGTTCTACTTTCGCCCGCCTGGCGGCGAAAGCTGGTGCGACGTGATCCTGCGCCTGCGCAGCCTGCAGGAAATGGTCACACGCGAATACGCTGGGCAACGCGTGCTGGTAGTGGCGCACCAGGTCATCGTCAACTGCATGCGCTACCTGATTGAGCAAATGGACGAGCGCCAGATCCTCGACATTGATCGCCAAGGCGATGTTCCGAACTGCGCCGTCACCATCTACAGGCTGCAAAGCCCGGATGACCCGGCGCAGGCAGCAGGGATGAAGTTGATCCAAGCCAACTTCCTTGCGCCGCTGCAGGAGGCTGCCACGCCAGTCACGGTTGCGGCTGACATTCCTACAGGACCCAAACCGTGAGCGACGACAAGGTCTCTCGAAGTACAAACCGCCCACGCCCGCTGACAGCGTCGCACCTAGCGCGCTGGCCGCTTCCCGCGACTGCCTCCGAAGCGGACAAGGAGCTGCGAGGGCACGTACTTGTCGTCGGCGGCAGTGCAGAAATACCGGGGGCGGCGCTCCTCGCAGCCACCGCAGCACTCAGGGCGGGTGCCGGGAAACTGACGATGGCGGTGCCCCGATGCGTGGCCCAGGGCTTGGCGCTTGCCATGCCGGAAGCGAGGGTCATTGGCCTGGGCGAGGTAAGGAGTGGGGCGATCTCGCCCAGCGAAGCCGGACGCCTCGCCAGTCTGGGCGACGAAGTCAGCGCAGTGGTGATCGGTCCCGGCATGGTCGGCGAGGCACAAACAGTGCAGTTCGTGCGCGAGCTGTTACCGCACTTTCAAAACAGCGTGATCGTCTTGGACGCGTATGCGATGTCAGCTGCACAGGGAATGCGCTTCGCACAGCCGATTGCGATGACGCCTCACTGCGGCGAAATGGCGCATCTCACTGGCGACTCAAAGGAACAGGTTGTCGCCAACCCGCTTGAATTTGCGCGATCCGCTGCTAATCTTTGGGGAGCATGCATCGCGCTCAAAGGGGCAGACACATATTTGGCTGAGCCACGCGGCGCTGCATACCGATACAAAGGAGGCACGCCAGGCTTGGCAATTTCTGGGTCAGGTGACACTCTCGCTGGCATCATCGCAGGCCTTGCGGCCCGTGGTACTCCTACTCTGCAAGCATGCGCATGGGGCGTAGTGCTTCACGCACTGGCTGGCCGGACGCTCGCGCGCCGTCAAGGCCCGCTGGGATTCTTGGCGCGAGAGCTCGCAGATCAAATACCGCGACTGCTGGCCGCACACAGTTGTCCGCGTCCGCACAGTGCTAACGGTGGAACGCGAGCTGCGAGGTCCTATGGCTCTAGGCGCGACGTGTGAAAGATGCACCTCCTAGCTACGAAAGGGAGGGGCTGTGTCTTACCACTGCGCTGCCGCCCTTCACAAAAAATGGCGGGTCCTGGCGACCATTCTGCGCTGGGTGGGAGAAACAAATGACGATCAGTATCCAATCCTCGCTTTCGTCCTGGCCATTTCCGGTCATCGGTCAGTTCCGCCTTTCCCCCGGCTCAGGCGAAAAAATGGACCATGACACTACTCCAGACGAAGAGCAACCCGACCTTGTGGAGAAGGAGCTTGTGGAAGAGCAACTTGAACGAGACCGCAAGGCAAGCAAAGCCGTCGATTCGAATTTGAAAAGCAAGGACCGTCACTAAACCGTGCTCCTTGAGATGCGGCGCGTCCTCTCCGTCAAGGAGGCCCGAATGCAAGTCCCATCCTGGCGGCTTCGTCATGATGGGTATCGGAATCGGTGACTTAGGAATTACTCCCCGGTGAGGTGCTCAGAGCTCCTCTATGCACTGCGGGAGGCTTTTTGGCATGCACGTCAACAAGAACCGTTTGTAGGCAAACGCCTACCGCAACAGTGCTGGAGATCTGGCAAATCCATATTGCACTGCAGCAGAACATGGAGGCCAACCACCCCTCCGCCATGAACGCCGCAGCGCACTCAACCTCTCTTGCAGCCCCTGAGGCTGCGGCTTTCTCCCACTTCCGGCAGTACGAAGTCCTGGGTGCCCATGCGGACTCCACAGGCACTCATTTCGTAGTGTGGGCCCCCAACGCCAAGCAGTTGGAACTCATCGGCACGTTCAGCAATTGGATGCCTGTGGCGATGCAACGCGCACAGGACGGTTCCGGCCGCTGGAGCGCGCGCGTCGAAGGGGCCGGCCATGGCGACCTGTACAAGTACCGCATCGAAGATGCCCACGGCCAATGGACCGAAAAGGCCGATCCCTACGCCACCCGGCAGGAACATCCTCCTGGCACAGCCTCCCAGATCTGGAAGCTCGACTACGAATGGAACGACCGCGCCTGGATGGCCGCACGCGCCGACCGACAGGCGCTGGGCGCGCCGATGTCCATCTATGAGGTGCATCTGGGATCCTGGCAGCGCCAGGAAGGCGGGCGTTTTCTCAACTACCGTGATATCGCGCAACGCCTGGCTGCCCATTGCATCGCCCTGGGCTTCACGCACGTGGAGCTGATGCCCATCACAGAACATCCTTTCTATGGATCGTGGGGCTACCAGACCACTGGCTACTTCGCACCCACGGCGCGCTATGGCGATCCGCAGGACCTGATGGTGCTGGTGGATACCCTGCACCAGCACGGCATCGGCGTGTTGCTGGACTGGGTGGTGTCGCACTTTCCATCGGATGCGCATGGCCTGGCCCGCTTCGACGGCACGGCTCTGTATGAGCATGAAGACATGCGCAAGGGCTTTCACCCCGAGTGGAACAGCCTGATCTTCAACTACGGCCGCTACGAGGTACGCGACTTCCTCATCGGCAACGCGCTGTTCTGGCTCGGCAAGTACCACTTCGACGGCATTCGCGTGGATGCGGTGTCATCCATGCTCTACCTGGACTTCGCGCGCAAGCCCGGTGAATGGGTACCCAACGCCGATGGTGGGCACCAGAACTGGGAAGCCGTGCGGTTTTTGCAGGACCTCAACTGCGCCGTCTACGCCGAGTTCCCCGACGTGCACGTGATCGCCGAAGAGTCCACGGCCTGGGCCGGGGTATCGCGCCCTGTGGATGCCAACGGCCTGGGCTTCGGCATGAAGTGGAACATGGGCTGGATGAACGACACGCTGCGCTACATGCAGCGTGACCACGGTCATCGCCATTGGCACGAGGGCGATATCCGCTTCTCGATGGTTTACGCCTTCGACGAGAACTTCGTGCTGGCGCTCTCGCACGACGAAGTGGTATATGGCAAGCGCAGCCTGCTATCGCGCCAGCCCGGCGACCAGTGGCAGCGCTTTGCCGGCCTGCGCACGCTGTACGGAATGATGTGGTCGCACCCTGGCAAGAAGCTGCTGTTCATGGGCGGCGAATTCGGCCAGGTCGACGAGTGGCACCACGAGCGGACTCTCGACTGGCACCTGTGGGCCAAGGCCCGCCACAGCGGCATGGCGCGCTGGGTTGCCGACCTCAATCGCATCTACCGCGAGCGCCCTGCCCTGCACGCACACGATTTCGACGCCGAAGGCTTTGCCTGGGCGCCCATGGCACCGCACCAGACCACCGTGCTGGCCTTCATCCGCCGCGCTGGCGACGACATCGTACTGGCCGTGCACAACCTGACGCCGCAGCCTGTCGCCGCACTGCGGGTTGGCGTGCCGGTGGCCGGGCACTGGCATGAGTTGCTCAACAGCGATGCCGAAGCGTACGGCGGCAGCGGCATGGGCAACTTTGGCGGAGTGGATGCAACGCCCACTCCGCTCGAAGGCCAACCGGCCCACGTGCACCTGACCGTGCCCCCTCTTTCGACCGTTCTTCTTTCCAACCGCCCCACAAGGGCTTGATTCTTCACTGGAGCTGATGCTATGTCGCGTACCCGAAATGTGTTGGCGATCGTGATGGCAGGGGGCGAAGGCTCCCGCCTGCACCCCCTGACGGACGAGCGCTGCAAACCTGCAGTGCCCTTCAATGGCAAGCACCGCATCGTGGACTTCGTGCTGTCCAATTTGGTCAACTCGGAGATCTATTCGATCTACCTGCTGGTGCAGTACAAGTCGCAGTCGCTGATCGAGCACATACGCAGCTCCTGGACCATGACGCGCTTCATCCCCCAGCACTTCGTGACGGTGGTGCCGCCGCAGATGCGCAACGGCCCTGAGTGGTTCCAGGGCACGGCCGATTCGGTCTACCAAAACATCCACCTGATCGAGTCTTTCCAACCCGACATCGTGGCCGTGTTCGGCGCTGACCACATCTACCGCATGGACGTGCGCCAGATGGTGGATTTTCACCGCGCCAGCGAGGCCCATGTGAGCGTGGCCACGCTGCCTGTGCCCTTGTCGCAGTGCAACCAGTTCGGTATCGTGGAGGTGGACGCCCACCACCGCATTGCCAACTTCGTCGAGAAGCCCAAGAACACGCGCCCGATGCCTGGCAGCAGCACGCATGCCCTGGCCTCCATGGGCAATTACCTGTTCAATGCCGACGTGCTGCTCGATGCGCTGAAGAATGCGCACGCCACCGGCCACAGCGACTTTGGCCGCGATATCCTGCCCACCATGCTGCAATCGCACCGGCTCATGGCGTACGACTTCACCCAGAACGAGATTCCGGGTACAGCCTCGTATGAAGAACACGCATACTGGCGTGACGTGGGCACCATTGACGCGTACTTCGACGCGCACTTCGACACCCTCGGCGCCACGCCGCGCTTTCGCATGACCAATCGCGACTGGCCCATCTACGCCAGCCCCGACCAGGCGGAATCGGCCCAGATCGAGAATGGCGTGATCCACCGCTCGGTCGTGGGCTCGGGCAGCATCGTCGATGGCGCTGCGCTCGACCACGCCATGTTGCGCCGCTCTGTGCTGGTGGAGCGCGATGCACGGCTTGAACACTGCATCGTCATGGAGCGCTCGCGCATCGGCCGGGGTGCCCATGTGCGCCGCGCGATCATCGACCAGGACAATGACATTCCGCCCGGCGAACGCATCGGCTTCGATGAAGAAGAGGACCGTCGGCGCTTCCATGTGACGGAAAGCGGCATTGTGGTCGTGCCGCGGCAGTTCTTTCCGGTGCGCAGCAGCATCGTGAGCAACACGCTCAAGGTGGACCGGGTGCGCCAACCCGTGCCAGCATCCCTGGGCAGCGACTACAAAGCTGCTGCATGAAGCCCGAGGTACATGCCACGGGCCCCTTGCCTACCACCCAGCCCAAGCGAGCGCGTCCCACAAGGCAAGTCGACCCCGGCCGCCCCTGGCCCCTGGGGGCGACCGTGGACCGGATGGGCGTGAACTTCGCGGTGTATTCCTCGGTGGCTACGCGCGTGGAAGTCTGCCTCTTCTCCGAGAATGACAGGGAGATGGAGCGCATCGCCCTGCCCTGCTTGACCGACGATGTGTGGCATGGCCATGTGGCGGGCGTCAAGGCAGGCCAGAAGTACGGCCTGCGCGTGCACGGGCCTTATGAACCCGAGGCCGGCCAGCGCTGCAACAGCGCCAAGCTGCTGATGGACCCGTTCTCCAAGGCGCTGGACAGGCCAGTGCGCGGCGCGACGGACCAGTTCGGCTACGAACTAGCGCAGCCCGATGAAGACCTGGCGCCCAGCACCCGGGACAATGGCCGCACGGCACCCAAATCCCGCGTCGTGCGCTCGCGCTTCGACTGGGGCGAAGACCGGCCGCCACGCGTGCCCGCGCGCGACACGGTTTTCTACGAAGTGCATGCCAAGGGTTTCACCCAGACCCATCCGGGCGTCCCGGAGAACCTGCGGGGCACCTATGCGGGCCTGGCATCGCCGGCTGCCATCGCACACTTCAAGCAACTGGGCGTGACCAGCATCGAGCTGCTGCCCGTGCAGGCCTTCATCGACGACCACCGGCTGGTCGAGATGCAACTGGCCAACTACTGGGGCTACAACACGGTGGCCTTCTTCGCACCCGAGCCGCGCTATGCAGCGCGCGCCGGTGCCGACGGCGGGGTCGATGAATTCAAGGCCATGGTCAAGGCGCTGCATGCGGCAGGCCTGGAGGTGATCCTGGACGTGGTCTACAACCACACTGGTGAAGGCAACCATCTGGGGCCCACGCTCAGCCTCAAGGGCATCGACCACGCCGCCTACTACCGCCTGACGGAAGACCGGCGCATGTGCATGGACTACACCGGCACCGGCAACACGGTGAACACCAGCAGCCCGCCCGCCCTGCAACTGGTGATGGACAGCCTGCGCTACTGGGTGCAGGAGATGCATGTGGACGGCTTTCGTTTCGACCTGGCATCGGCCCTGGGGCGCGACGCGGCCGGTGCCTACACCCTGAGCGCACCGTTCTTCGCAGCGATGGCGCAGGACCCGGTGCTCTCACGCACCAAGCTGATCGCCGAGCCCTGGGATCTGGGGCCCTATGGCTACCAGCTGGGCGGCTTTCCGGTCGGCTGGATGGAGTGGAACGGCCGCTACCGCGATGCCGTGCGCGATTACTGGATCAACGCGGACGGCAGCCTGCCAGCCTTTGCGGCCTGCCTGTGCGGCTCGGCCGACATGTACCAGCCACGCCGGCGCCGGCCCACGGCCAGCGTGAACATGGTCACCGTGCACGACGGCTTCACCCTGGCCGACCTGGTGAGCTACAACGAAAAGCACAACGAGGCCAATGGCGAGGGCGGCCAGGACGGCGAATCGCACAACCGCAGCTGGAACTGCGGGGCCGAAGGCGAGACCGAGGATAGCGAGGTGCTCGCCCTGCGCGCGCGGCAGGTGCGCAACTTCCTGGCCACCCTGTTCATGTCCCATGGCACGCCGCTGCTGCTGGGTGGCGACGAACTGGGGCGCACCCAGCAGGGCAACAACAACGGCTACTGCCAGGACAGCGCCCTGTCTTGGTACGACTGGGAACGCGCGGGCCGGCATGGCGAACTGCAGTCATTCACCCAGGCGCTGGCGGCCTTGCGCCGGGGTTTGCCCGTGGTCCGGCCCCACACCTGGCCCGTGGACGAGGCGGGCCTGCCGCAACTTGTCACCGTGGGCTGGCACAGCGTGTGGGGAATGGACATGACCGCGGAGGAATGGGACGACCCTGCCGTGCGCTGCGTGGGCGCGGTCATGGAAAGCGTGGCCGAGGAGGAGCTGTCCGTGATGCTGCTGTTCAACGCCAGCGACGCCGATGCCATCTTCACCCTGCCTGCGGACGGCTCGGGCCGCAGCTGGACGCTGCGCCTGGACACCCGGGATGCCCGTGTGGTGGCCATTGGCGAAGAAGCCGGTGCGCCCACGGTGGCAGCCGGCGGGCAGCACACCCTCCTCGCGCGTTCGATGGCGGTACTGACGGCACCCTTCGCAGCAAGCAACCCTGCGACCGCATGAGGCGCACGCACACCATGCCCTTCGGCGCCCGGCTGCTGGCCGGTGGCGGCGCGCGGTTCTCGCTGTGGGCGCCCGCGGCGCAGGAGGCAGCCCTGTGGTACCGCCCAACACCCCACACTGCGGCCCGTACCCTCCCCGCTACCCGGGCCGATGGCGGTTGGTGGCAGGCGAACGCGGCCGATGCCGGTGCGGGCACCCCGTACCGCTGGCTCATCGACGGCAAGCTCACCGTGCCCGACCCGGCCTCGCGCAGCAATCCCTGGGGGCCGCACGAGCCCAGTGTCGTCACCGATCCCGCCAGCCATGAATGGAAGACGGACTGGGCCGGCCGACCCTGGAACGAATTGGTCTTCTACGAGCTGCATGTGGGCAGCTTCAGTCCGCTGGGTACCTATGAAGGCGCCATCCGCAAGCTGCCGGAGCTGGCGGCCCTGGGCTTTACCGCCCTCGAGCTGATGCCGCTGGCCGCCTTTGGCGGGCAATGGGGCTGGGGCTATGACGGCGTGCTGCCCTTCGCGCCGCATGCTGCCTATGGCAGCCCGCAAGACCTCAAGCGCCTGGTCGACGAAGCGCATGCGCTGGGCATATGCGTCTTCCTCGATGTGGTGTACAACCATTTCGGGCCAGACGGCAACTACCTGCATGCCTACGCGCCCCAGTTCTTTTCAAGCAGCCATGCCAGCCCCTGGGGCGCTGCCATCAACTTCGATCAGGAGGGCAGCGCCGTGGTGCGCGACTTCTTCGTGCACAACGCGCTGTACTGGATCGAGGAGTTCGGCATGGACGGCTTGCGCCTGGACGCGGTGCACGCCATCGCCGACGACAGCCGGCCCGACATCCTGCAGGAATTGAGCGCACGCGTGCGCGAGCTGGCCACGGCCAGCGGACGCTTGGTGCACCTGGTGCTGGAGAACGAGAAGAACCAGCCCGCGCGCCTGTCCTCCTCACCCGAGCCCGGCCTGTACGATGCCCAGTGGAACGACGATTTTCACCATGCAGTGCATGTGGCCCTGACGGACGAATCCCAGGGCTACTATGCCAAGTTCGCGCGCCACCCGCTGGTGCTGCTGGCGCGGGTGCTGACCCATGGCTTCGCCTTTCCCGAGGCGGCCAACGTGGCCGGTGGCGATCCGGTGCCGCTGTCCTGCATGGTCAACTTCATCGGCAACCACGACCAGATCGGCAACCGCGCCTCCGGCGAGCGGTTGGGGCAACTGGCGCCTGCCGAGGGGGCAGAACTGGCGCTGCTGCTGGCCTTGCTAACCCCGGCCACACCCATGGTGTTCATGGGCGATGAATTTTCAGCGTCCACACCGTTCCTGTACTTTGCCAACTGGGACGGCGGCCTGCACGACGCGGTGCGCGAAGGGCGCGCGCTCGAGTTCGGCCACGCGGTGACCAGCGATGCCGTGCTGCCCGACCCTTGCGACGTGGCCACTCTTCAGGCCAGCCGACTGCAATGGGACGAATCGGACACGTCAATCGGGCAGACTCGCCGGGCCTTGGTGCAGCGATCATTGGAGGCGCGGCGCACCTGGTTGCAGCCCCGTGCGCAGCAACTGTGCGCAGGGGGCCACACGGCGGAGTTCGTGGGAGAGAGCGGCCTGCGCGTGGCCTGGCACTACCAGGACGGAGCAATACTGAGGATGGAAATGAACCTGGGACCAGACACGGTGGACGCCACACCGTCCGCAACTGCGGCGGACATCGCTGCCGTTGAGGTATTCAGCCACCACTGGACAGGTGACGAGCGGCAGTGGGCCCCATGGTCGGCCCGGTGGACCTGCACCGAAGGTTTGGCATGAGCCAGGAGCCAGCTGTTCATGATGCGCTCGGTTCAGACCTGCACCAGCGCGCCGAGCGCGCCGGCATCGCTACCGAATACGCAAGCTTCTGGGGCGAAACCCTGACCGTGAGCCCCGAAGTCCTGGCCAGGGCCCTGGCCGCCATGGGCGCGCATGCCGATGGCAATGCGCCGCAACCCATCGTGGTGGAACAGGGCCATGCCGCGCAGGTGCCGCTGGATGCGCATGGCGCATGGCAACTGCTGCCCGAGGAACCTGACGCGGCCGCACTGCTGGAGGGGATCGGCAGCGTCGCAGAACTGCCTGCTACGCTGGGCTTCTGGGTACTACCTCCTGCACTCGCCCGGTGCCGAGAGGCTGCTCATCGTGGCGCCCCGGCGCTGCTGGCTCCCCGAGGGCCTGCAGTCTGGCGAGCGCTGGTGGGGCATCACCGCACAGATGTACGCGCTGCGTTCGGAGCGCAACTGGGGCATCGGCGACTTCACCGACCTGGCCACGTTGGTCCGGCTGGCGGCTTCGCGGGGTGCTGCGTTCGTCGGCGTGAGCCCGCTGCATGCCCTGCGCACGGAACACCCCGAACAGGCAAGCCCCTACAGCCCCAGCAGCCGACTGGCGCTGAATGTGCTGCACATCGACGTAGCGGCTGTGCCCGAATTTGCCTGCTGCACCGAAGCCCAGGCCCTTTTAGCGGACAGCGGCTTTCAGCAGCGCTTGCGCGAGGTGCGTGCCAGCCCGACCGTGCGCTACGCCGAGGTGGTGGCGCTCAAGGAACCCGTTCTGGCCTTGCTGTGGCAGGAGTTTCGCTCCACCCACTGGGAGGCCGCCACAGCAAGAGGCCAGGAGTTTGATGCATTCATGGCGCAGCACCAGGCGACACTGGGCCTGCATGCGCGCTACGAGGCCATCCAGCTGAACCTGGGTGCGCGGGATCCGCAGGTCTGGGGCTGGCCCGCCTGGCCGCAGGATCTGCAAGACCCGCAAGGCGCTGCGGCACTGGTCTTCGCACGCGAACATGCCGATGCGGTGGCGTATAGGTACTGGCTGCAGTGGCTGGCCTACGTCCAGCTGGGCCAGGCGTTCGAGCAGGCGCGCGCGTGCATGCCGCTGGGCCTGTACTGCGACCTGGCCGTGGGCGCCAGTGACGGCGGCTCAGAAACCTGGATGTCCCCCGGCCTCTATGCCCGGGGCATGAACGTGGGCGCCCCGCCCGACCCCCTGAGCACCCAGGGCCAGGATTGGGGCCTGCCTCCCGTCAATCCCGTGGCACTCAGCGATGCGCGCTTCCTGCCGTTTCGACAACTGCTGGCCAGCGTGATGCGCCACGCCGGCGCGCTGCGCATGGACCATGCCATGGCGCTGATGCGGCTGTACTGGAACAGCCCCGCGGGAGGCACCTACGTGCGCTACCCGCTGGAGGCGCTGGTCGCGGTGATGGCCATCGAGAGCCACCGCCACCAGTGCATGGTGATCGGCGAAGACCTGGGCAATGTGGCGCCGCGCATGCGCGAGGCCATGGCCGAGCATGCGCTGCTGTCGTACCGCCCACTGATCTTCGAACGCCTGGAGGGCGGCGCCTTCCGCCCGCCGGCCGACTGGCAGCCGCAGGCGCTGGCCGTGGTCAGCACCCACGACCTGCCCACGCTCAAGGGCTTCTGGGGTGGGGACGACATCGCCATCCAGCACTCGCTGGGCTGGCTCGGTGACAGCGATGCCCAGGTGCGCGCCCAACTGGCACGCGCCCAGGACCGCACCCACCTGCTGGCCGCCCTCGACGCCCAGCAACTGCTGCCACAGGGCACCACGCTCGACGCCCAATCCACCCCTGAGATGACACCCGCACTGGCCGCCGCCGTACATGCCTTTCTGGCACGCACGCCATGCCAGCTGCTGGGCGTGCAGCTCGAGGACCTGACCGGCCAGCGCGAACAGCTCAACGTGCCGGGCACCACCGAAGACCGCTACCCCAACTGGCGCCACCGCATGCCGGTGCCGCTGGAGCAGGTGAGCGGCGATCCGTATTTCGAAGCCATCAGCCAGGCGGTGGGCAGTGCCCGCCGCGCTGCCCTGGTCGAACCTGCAGCCGAACTGCCACCGCTGGCATCGGCCGACGTGCCGCAGTCCACCTACCGGATGCAGCTCAACCGCGGGTTCACCTTCGCGCAGGCCACTGCGGTCGTGCCCTACCTGCACGCGCTGGGCGTGAGCCACCTGTATACCTCCCCCTACCTCAAGGCAGCCGCGGGCAGCATGCATGGCTACGACGTGGTGGACCCCACGGTGCTCAACCCCGAGATCGGTACCGAGGCCGAGCACGCCGTACTGTGCCAGGCGCTGGCCGAACGCGGCATGGGCCACGTGCTTGACATCGTACCCAACCACATGGGCGTGGAGGACCCGTCCAACCGCTGGTGGCAGGGCATGCTCGAACATGGCGAGGCCTCGCCGCATGCCGCTACCTTCGACATCGAATGGCAGCCGGCCAACCCCCAGACCGGCCGGCGCGTGCTGTTGCCGGTGCTAGGCGACCACTATGGCAAGCTGCTGGAGGCGGGCGAGCTGCAGCTGCGCTTCGATGCCGCCCAAGGCCGTCTGCAAGTGGGCTACTGGGACCATGCGTTTCCGCTCGATCCGCGCAGCTACGCCCTCGTGCTGACGGCCGTGTCCATGCCGGCGGCCGCACCGGCTGGGGAACTGGCCGAAATGGCCTCGCTCGTGGATGCGCTGGGCCAGGTGCCGCCCCAGGGCAGCGACGATCCGCAGCAGCGCGCGGCGCGTCTGCGCGATGCCCCCTTGTATCAGCGCCGGCTGGCCGAGATGGCGCAGGCCTACCCCTGGGTACCCGACTGGGTGCAGGCCTGCCTTGTTCGGGCCAACGGGCAAAGGGGAGATGCCGCGAGCTTCGACCTGCTCGACACGGTGCTGCAGGCCCAGGCCTACCGGCTGGCCGACTGGCGCGTGGCGGGCGACGACATCAACTACCGGCGCTTCTTCGACATCAATGCCCTGGCGGCGATCCGCATGGAGGAGCCCGAGGTCTTCGAGGCGGTGCACGCCCTGCCCCTGCGCTGGCTGGCCGAAGGCAAGGTCACGGGCCTGCGCATCGACCACCCCGACGGCCTGGCCGACCAGGCCCGGTATTTCGAGCGGCTGCAGCAGCGCCATGCCGCGCAGCGCCAAGCCCGCGGGCAGCCGCCGCAGGCGCTGTACTTGGTGGTCGAGAAGATCATGGCCGACCACGAGCCGCTGCCTGCCGACTGGCTGGTGCACGGCGGCACTGGCTACCGCTTCAGCACCCTGGTCAACGGCCTGTTCGTCGCGGCGGACGCGCAGGAGCGCTTCGACGCCATCTATGGCGCGTTCACCGGGGACACGAAACCCTTCGAAGAAGCCACCTACGAGTGCAAGCGCCTGATCATCGAGACGGCGCTGTTCAGCGACATGGCCTGGCTGGTGGCCACGCTGAGCAAGATCACGCGGGCCGATCGCGCGGTGTGCGACTTCACGCGCAACCAGTTGCGCGTGGCCCTGGTGGAGGTGGCAGCCCAGTTCCCCGTGTACCGCACCTACGTGGTACCCGGCGGCGCGCCGCCCAGCGAGGCAGACCGGCAGCACATCGCCTGGGCCATCAGCGCCGCGCGCCGGCGCCTGGGGTCTGCCGAAGGCGGCGTGCTGGCCTATCTGCAGGCAGTGCTGCAGGGCGAGCCAGGGGCCGAGCCCGCTTTGCGCGCGCGGTTCATCCGCCGATGGCAGCAGTTCACGGCACCGGTGATGGCCAAGTCGGTCGAGGACACGCTGTTCTACCGCTACGTGCGGCTGGTCTCGCTCAACGACGTCGGGGCGGAGCCGCGGCGCTTCGGCGTCTCGGTGGCGGCGTTCCACCAGGGCAACCTGCAGCGCTCGCGGCACCTGCCGCACGAACTGCTGGCCACCTCCACGCACGACAGCAAGCGTTCGGAAGACGTGCGCGCGCGGCTCAATGTGCTGTCTGAAATGCCCGATGCCTGGCAGGACACGGTGCAGGCGCTGCAGGCGGCAGGCCAGCGCTTCGAAGTCGAAATCGATGGCCAGGCATCGCCCCTGCCCCACGACCTGTGGGGCTTGTACCAGGCCATGGTCGGCATCTGGCCCGCCCACGCCACGGACGCCCAGGAGCGCCAGGAGCTGGTGCAGCGCATCCAGCGCTACAAGGAAAAGGCCATGCGCGAGGCCAAGCTCATGAGCAACTGGCTTTTCCCCAACGAGGTCTACGAGGCGGCCGTGCGCGATTACATCGAAAAGGCCCTGTCCACGGAACGCTTCGTCACCGTGCTGGAGGACTTCGTGCAGCGCATCGCCCCCCATGGCTTTCGCAACGGGCTGGGCCAGCTCGCGCTCAAGCTCACGGCGCCGGGGGTGCCCGACATCTACCAGGGCTGCGAGGTCTGGAACTTTTCGCTGGTGGACCCGGACAACCGCCGCCCCGTGGACCTGGCGGAGCTGGCCGCTTCGCTGCAGCCGCTGCGCGCGCTGTACCAGGGCAATGCACAATTTCCGAGCCCTGCCGACTGGCATGCGCTGTTGGGCGACAGCCCTGCCATGCCCCCCGGTGCCAAGCAACTGGTCACTTGGCGCCTGCTGCAACTGCGCCGGGAGATGCCTGCGCTGTTCCGCGATTCACTGTACCTGCCGCTGGCCGTGGAGGGCGCGTCTCAGGCCCACGCACTGGCCTTTGCCCGCATTGGCGGGGACCAGGCCGTGGTGGTGGTTTGCGCCCGCCTGCTGCTGGGCCTTGGCGAGAGCGGATGGGGTGACACCCGTGTTGCCCTGGCCTCGGCCCACCCGGCCCTGGCGCGCCCAGGCCGCTGGCTCGACTGGATGACCGGTCAAACGCTGGCCAATTCAGCGGAACATTCCCTGAACGACGTGCTGGGCGATGTCGGCCCTGCCAGCGCCCGCCTGCCCTTTGCCATTTTGGTGGCGCAAGATACCCCTTTATGAAGATCCTGTTCGCCACGCCCGAATGCGCCCCTCTGGTCAAGACCGGTGGGCTCGGTGATGTCAGTGCCGCCCTGCCCCGTGCTCTCAAGGCACTGGGGCACGAGGTGGTCATCCTCATGCCCGCGTATGGCGGCATGGCCATCGACGGCACGCTCGACGCGATCGTGCCCGTGCCCGCCTACGGCCCCTGGCCGGCCGCGCAACTGCTGCAGGTGATGTCGCCCGACGGCATGCCCTTTCTGCTGTTGTCGTGCCCGGCCCTGTACGCGAGTGCCGGCACGCCCTATGGCGACCCGGCCCACATGCCCATGCACGAGCAGGCCCTGCGCTTCGGCCTGCTCAGCCGCGTGGCGGCTTTGATCGGCACGGAGCACAGCCCCTGCGACTGGCGCGCCGACATCGTGCACGCCAATGACTGGCCGTGCGGGCTGGCGCCCCTTTATCTGCACCAGGCGCGGGCCGCCGGGCAGCAGGGTGTGGCCCACAGCCTCATCACCGTCCACAACCTGGCGTTCCAGGGCGTGTTCCCCATGAAGGCCTGCGAGGTGCTGGACATCGCACCGATATACCGGGGTATGGAGGGCGTGGAGTTCTGGGGTCAGTTGTCCATGCTCAAGGCCGCCCTGCAGTTCGCTGACGCCATCACCACGGTGAGCCCGACCTATGCGCGAGAAATACAGAAACCGGCCCTGGGCTTCGGGCTCGACGGTGTGCTGCGCGCCCAGGCCGGCCGGCTGCATGGGCTACTCAACGGCATCGATACAACGGTATGGAACCCTGAGAGCGATCCGTTGATCGCAGCCAACTACGGGGTGAAAAACCTGGAGGCCAAGGCGGTGAACAAATCCGCCTTGCGCAAGCGCTGCGGCCTGGCCGAGTCGCCAGGCCCGCTGCTGGGCCTGGTGGGGCGGCTCACCTCCCAGAAGGGGGTGGACCTGGTGCTGGCGGGGGCCCCTGCCCTGCTGTCACGCGGGGCCCAACTGGTGGTGCTGGGCCGGGGCGAGGAGCCGCTGGAGGCCGGGCTGCGAGCGCTCGCCAAAGCGCATCCGGGGCAGGTCCACGCCACGCTGGGCTTCGACGAGGCGCTGGCGCACCAGATCGAGGCCGGTGCCGATTGCTTTCTGATGCCCTCGCGCTTCGAGCCCTGCGGCCTGAACCAGATGTACAGCCAGGCCTATGGCACGCCGCCAGTCGTCACGGCCACCGGTGGCCTGGCCGACACGGTGAGCGATGCCGGCCCTGGCCTGGACGAGGGAACCGGCTTCATGATGGCCACCCCCACGCAGGCCGAATTCGACCGGGCGCTGGACCGAGTCCTCAAGGCCTGGGCGCAGCCCGCGCTCTGGAAGGGCCTGCAGCGCCGGGGCATGGCGCGGCCCTTCGGCTGGGAAGCGGCGGCGCGGCAATACGGGCAGCTGTACACCCAATTGCTCAGTCAGAAGCCGTCGCTCTCGACAGCGCCGGTGCATAACGTTATCAGCATGGAAACCAAGCGCTGAGCGCCTAAATGTGCTTGACTATTGAGGCGCCCAACGCCGCCGTGGGTCAGACGAGTTTCGGTAACGAGCGAGCGCGTACACGATATAGCTCCGGTGGATCGAAGAGGCTCTCGCGCGCACGCGATCAGTTCAGGCGGCTGTCCCACAAAAGGGGGCGCCGCCTGCTTACCATCTGTTGAGAGCTGTACTGCCAAATTGGGCGGGGTCAAGAACAAACAGCCTCACGCCCGCATGTCCGTCTCCGACCGTTGTGCCCACCCCCGTCCGACGGCCTCCGTGTCTGCACTCGCCCAGGCCTTGTCCAGTCTCACAGCGCTGCCGGTTGCCGCACAGCTTCGGCAACTGGTGGGCATGGGCCTGGCTCGCTTGCCCGTACCGGGCTCGGGCGCGACCCTGCAGCGCTGGCAGGCGCTGAGTCACGTGGCGCAGCACAGCCTGTCACTAGCGAAGCTTTATGAAGGGCACTGCGATGCGCTGGCCATTCTGCTAGAGCTGGGCCATGATCGACGCGAAACCAACGAGACTTGGGCGGTTTGGGCGGCCGAGGTACCTAGACAGCGGGTGCAAGTTCTGCCACAGGGCGACAGCGGTCTCGCCAAGCTGTCCGGCGCTAAGGCCTGGTGCTCTGGTGCACAGGGGGCCAGCCACGCCCTGCTGACCGCATGGCTGCCGGGGCTGGACCGGAGCCAGTTGGTCGCCGTCGAACTTGACCACGCCAGCATCCGCATGAACACCGGATCCTGGCAGGCCGTGGGGATGGCAGACACACTGAGCGCCGAGGTGGCTTTCGATGGCACGCCTGCCACACTGGTGGGCGCGCCTGGAGATTACCTGCGCAGGCCCGGCTTCTGGCATGGCGGTGCAGGCATTGCCGCTTGCTGGTTTGGCGGCACGCTGGCCGTGGCCGACTCCCTGTATCGCGGTATGCGCGGTCAGTCGTGCGAGCACCCGGCTTTCGCATACCGCGCTGCAGCCTTCGGCAAGGTGGATCGGGTGTTGGCAAGTATGGCCGCGCTGCTGCGCGAGAGCGCCGCCTGGATCGATGCGAACCCGGATGCGGACGCGATGGCCACGGCACTGCGTGTACGCCAAGCCGCAGAGGCTGCGGCCCACTGCGTGCTGGAGGAAACCGGGCGCGCGCTGGGCGCTACGCCCTACTGCCGCGACGCGGCGTTTGCACGCGCTGCGGCAGACCTGCCGGTTTTCATTCGACAGAGTCACGGAGACCGCGACGACGCGGCCCTTGCCAGCGCCGTGCTGGCGCAAGAGAACTACCCATGGGCACTCTGAACCATCCCGCTGCGGCCGAGGGCCTCCGCCCGGCCACTCGCCTCATTAGCGAGCCGTGCGTGGACGCGCGGTTCTGGGAGTCTTGGCTGCAGGAGCAACGCATCCCTCGATTGTCTATCAGCGAGTTGGTGGGCAAATGGCAGCGCTTAATAGTGGTCGCGCCCCACCCCGACGATGAAATTCTTGCCTGCGGTGCCCTGCTGCACAGCCACGTGGCCCGCGGGGGCGCCTGCTTGGTGGTGGCGGTGACAGATGGCGAAGCCAGCCATCGCGCTGCGGACGGTAACGATGCACGGGCTTTGGCCCGGCAGCGCAGACACGAAAGCGCCGCCGGCCTGCAGCTCCTCGGCGTTTCGACCGAGTCCGTGCTACGCCTGGGCCTGCCCGACGGCGGGCTTACCGGGGAAGCCGCCAACCTGCAAGCCCGATTGACTGACTTGGTTCAGCCATCGGATGTGGTCGTGACCACTTGGCGCCTGGACGGACACCCGGACCACGAAGCTTGTGGCCGTGCCTGCGCTGCAGCCTGCCAGGCCAAAGGTGCCGCGCTGCTGGAGGCGCCGGTGTGGATGTGGCACTGGGCCGAGCCTTGGGATCCGCAGGTGGACTGGACCCGCCTCGCAGGCGTGGGAATTGATGGCGACTCGCATGCGCGCAAGCTCCACGCACTGGCCTCCCACCGCTCGCAGCTCATGCCCCGCTCGCCCAGCCTGCCCCCAGTGCTGGACCCGGAGATCGTTGACCGCGCGAGTTGGAACACCGAATACTTCTTTGTGCCATGACTGCACCCGCCCCGCAGAAATTCTTCGATCCGCTGTTCGCCCGGGGCCCTGACCCCTGGCATTTCGAGGGTAGCTGGTATGAAGCGCGCAAGCGTCACCTGTTGCTGGCCAGCTTGCCGCATTCGCGATACGAATCCATTTTCGAGCCGGGCTGCGCTGGCGGTTTTGTTTCCGAGGCTTTGGCGCAGCGCTGCGACCGACTTCTGGCCTGGGACGGAGCAGTGCGAGCCGTGGAGTACGCGGCCAACCGGCTCAAGCCCTTTGCCCACGTCCAGGTTGCACAAGGTTGGGTGCCCGACCAATGGCCTGAGGGGCGCTTCGAACTGATCGTGCTCGGCGAGTTCCTGTACTACCTTCAAGAGACTGATATCGAGCTTCTAGCACAGCGATGCCGCGCCACTCTGCTCGCTTCTGGCTCGGGTGCCACCGTTGCTTCCTGTCACTGGCTACATCCATTCGACAGCTTCCCGTTGGGCGGGGCTCGCGTGCACGAGATCATGCACCAGCACCTTCAGGTTCCGCGTGTGGCCCAATGGCGTGACGCGGACTTCTGCCTGGACATCTGGTCAAGCACGCTGCAGAGCGTAGCCCAACGAGAGGGTCGCCGAGAGTAGTAGCAAGTCATCCGGCCAGTGCGTTGCCCGTTTGCCGCTGCACTCCACTTTCCACATCCCGGCATGACTGACGGTACTCTTTTGTGCATCTTATCGACGTTTTCGGGTGTCATCTTTGCTACTATGCGAGGCCTGAGAACACTTGGGGGGTGATGGTATGCCGTTGGAATACTTGCGGGAACTGTCTCGTGGGTCGCTCCCACTGGAAGTGAGCAGCTTGGAACAAATCGACAAGCTGAGGGTGCTAGCAGCGGCCGACATGGTGGTTGCAGATTTACCCGAAGTGGGCAAGGCGGGCCCAGCAATCATTCGCGAAATCACCGGATATGGCCGCGCCGCGCTTTCTGCGTCCAGCCTGAACAGACCTGCGTAGCCGATAGAGGGGAGTCAAGCGCCTGGCAGTGATTCCACTGAGCACTCGTGCACCCGCAACCTCCGGCGCAAGGCGCTGGGCTTGCACTCCTCACGCTCAGAAACCGAAATGCCATGACTGGGCTCACATGAGCCGTCGGCTAGCCCCCGTCATTT
Source organism: Acidovorax sp. AC410 (assembly GCF_979253235.1). Classification (NCBI taxonomy): domain Bacteria; kingdom Pseudomonadati; phylum Pseudomonadota; class Betaproteobacteria; order Burkholderiales; family Comamonadaceae; genus Acidovorax; species Acidovorax sp. AC410. Next base: position 3,464,948 of record NZ_CEEDCG010000001.1, on the reverse strand, counting down.
TTCTTGTCTTCGGTTTTGGACAGTCCCCGGATGTTCATGAAAGCCAGACACACCTGTAGTGAAACAAGCGCCATTGCGTGGGTATATAGGCCCCAAGCCATCCACAGGACATTGCTCGCAAGGAACACCCAGAACCCGAAGTTGCGGCGACTGGCGTCGTTGGAACCGACCAGCCAAGCAGCCAGCACAGATGCCACGAAAGCGGGCCACTGTACCCAGTCTACCCAGTCATCCATAGTTGAGGTCTCCGCTAAGGTTCAGGATGCCGAAGAGGCCACCAGTGCTCCGCTCAGTTGCATCAGCGTGGCGCCAAAGCCTCCAGGTGCCCGAAAATGCTTTCGAGGGCTGGTGGTCACGCGCGCTGCGGCGGTCCACGCGATCGACAGCCCCCGCTCCAGCAGGCGGTGTACGAGGGCTACATCCTCGCCCGTAGCTAGCGGCAGGAAACCGCCGGATAGCCGATAAGCGTCGGCCGTGATGCCTAGATTGGCGCCGTGGATATGTCGATGGCCGTCGCAGTCTTGGTAGAACGATTGGAAACGTGCACGCACCTCATCGCCGTGTGCGCCCCAGTCGCGCACCTGTACCGTTCCGCAAACCGCGTCTGCCTGCAACCCGAGCTGCTGACTGATCCAATCGGGCGCCACCTCACTGTCCGCATCGGTGAATGCAAGCCATCGCGCCCCGGTAGCCAGCGCCGCTTGTGCTCCGATGGCCCGAGCCGCGCCAACGTTGCGAGCCCGACTCTGTACGGCCCGAACACGCCCGAACCCTCGGGCAATGCGAGCAGTGCCATCAGAGCAGTCGTCGAGCACTACGATGACGATCACAGATTCGCCCGCCAAGGCGGGACACAGGGCTGCCACAGTAAGGGAGCGCAGACACTGCTCGATGTGTTCTTCTTCGTTATGGGCGGGAACGACAACCGCAATCATCGCCGGGCGCCTCGCGAGTTGAGCAAACGGTCAAAACCGGTCACGGTTTCACCTCGGTTGCGGCGACTGAAATCGAGATGGCTGACGGCGCTGTCTGCGCACGGGCCCCCGCCTCGACCCGGGCAATTTCCTCAGGAACCAATCCACCTATGAGCAGCCATATGGCAAAAGCTGCCGTCGCCACCACTTCGGCCCAAAGTAGCCCACGGTTCTCCCATGGCGAAACAGGTTGGGGAAACTCGCCGGCCAAGTTGCGAGAAGTAGTGGCATGGTTCTGTTCGGTCGCCATTTCGGCCTCCTGCGTGTGATGGAAGCAACGCTAACGTTTGCCTTCTGGGCTTCATGTCGGACGGCTCCCTCAGCAGATGTCATGGTGCGGCGCATGCCTGCAAAGCAGCATTGCCCTTCAAGGCAGATTGGCAATCAACAGCGTTGAGGTGCCGCGGGCGAGCAGCTAGGGTATCGTCAGCGCCGCATTGCGCAGCGCAGGCCCAGTCCGATCAGCATTCGCGCCCACGGGGACGAAGCCGGCAAGCAAAATTAGCTCCCGGCGGCGCAAGCAGGCCAGCGCTACAAATCGGATCTCCACGCGTAGAGGTTGGTCAGACGCAGTTCGTTCTCCAATTCGCGGGCGTCATTCATATTGTCAGACCCGACCCTTGCAGTAGCACATCGGCCGGTTCTGAAGGTCAGACCGGAACGCCGGAGCTCGCGGACCCGGATGCATCGTTCCTCGGTACAGCCTTTCGTCGGGCTAGGCATTGAGACTGCAGTTGAATGCCTGTCGGACTGGACGAATCTCGCTCATCGTTCATGTTGCCTTGTGGTGCTGAAGTAAGGCAATGCATGCGAGCTACCCATCCAGGAAAGTTGGCTTCGCGCGTAGGTCTGGTCTCGGGGGGAAACGGCTTCTGCGTTCGGATCGTCCAAGCTGGCTGTCGTGACGTCAATGCACGTCTCCCCATCCTCACGAAAAGTCAGTTGTGTGCCGCACTTGGCGCAGAAGGTGCGCATGCCACGCGGCGTTGACCGGTAGTTGCGCGGGAAGCCTTGCGTGAACCGAAAATTCATCGCCTCAACACTGCACCAGGCGACCACCGGCGCCCCCGTTGTCGCGCGGCACAGCGTGCAGTGGCATAAAGTGGCATTGGCCACGTCTCCCTGCAGCTCGTAACGCACTTCGCCGCAATGGCAACCGCCAGAGCGGATCTTCGATGTCGATGAAGGGCTTGTCATGATCGTTTCAAGTCGGGGATGGTTTTACTGAGCATCTGGGATGCGCGGGTGATGGCCTGCTTCTTCTTCCAGTAGCCAAGCCAAGGGTCCTCCTGCTGGAAGCTCAGGTATTCACGGGCTGTCGCGATGGTCCACTGCGCCCCGCCCTTGAGCTCCCTGATCTGCTCCCAGGCCACCGGCATTGAGACACCCATGCCTGGCCGTGACCGCGCCGAGAACGCGCACGCCGTCGTTTGCCCGTGCCCGTTGCGCAGGTAGTCGATGAAGATCTTGCCCACCCTGTTCTTGCCGCCCATGACGGCCACGAACTTGGACGGGATGACCTTGGCCATGTGCTTGACCACGGCCTGCGAGAACGCCTTCACCTCATCGAAATAGAGCTTCGGGGTGATAGGGACCACGACGTGCAGGCCTTTGCCCCCGCTGGTCTTGAGCCAGCTCTCCAGCCCCAGCTCGGTCAGCATCACCCGCGTGAGTTCGGCCGCCTCCTGCAGCATGGGCCAGGTCACGCCTTCGCCAGGGTCCAGGTCGAGGATGAACCGGTTCGGCTGGTTGATCCGCGCGATCTTCGAGTTCCAGGTGTGAAACTCCACGGCATTCATCTGCGCCGCGGAGATCAGTCCTTGCGCTGAATCGACCGCCAACAACGCTGCATGCTCAGGCCACAGGGCAGGGTCCAGGTCCTTGACGCCGGGCATCTTGCTTTCGGAATGCTTCTGGAAGAACAACTCTCCGGTGATGCCGGTGGGCGCGCGCACCAGCGACACAGGCCGGTTCTTCAAGTGCGGCAGCATGCGCTCGGCGATGCTCTCGTAGTAGCGCACCAGGTCGATCTTGCGCAGCCCAGTCGTGGGATCGATGACGCGCTCTGGATTGCTGATCTTCAGGCTGCTGGCCTTCGTCTTCGCTTTTGGCGCGGGGGCGGCAGTGGAGCTCGCGTTTGCTGGCGCCGCCTTGGCCCGCTCCCGAACGATCTCGCTGGCCGGCTTGTCCGTGCGGATTCCCCGGAACACGGCATGGCGGATGTGCTGGTCAGGCGTCCATTCTCCGAATGCGACCTCCACCACCATGGTCGGCTTCACCCACCGTTCGCTGCCGGCCCGGCGCTTGGACCACCGGCCGGGTTTGACTTCCGCCGCACTCACCGGCGGTGTTTTCACCTCCAGTTTCGTCAGTCGGGTGTGCAGGTCCCTGCCTGCAGCCGAATCCCAACCCGTACCGACCGAGCCCGCGTGGCGAAGGTGCCCCTCATCGTGGAAGCCCAGCAAAAGGCTGCCCACCTCCCTGGTGGCGTTAGACCGTTCAGTGAAGCCCAGCACCACGAATTCCTGGCGGTGCTGGCATTTAAGCTTGACCCAGGTGTCGGTGCGACCGGACACATAAGGTGCATCTGCGCGCTTGGCCATCACGCCTTCCAGCCCCATCTGGCAAGCCGCGCCCAACAGCTGCGCTGGCGGCACTTCGAACGACTGGCTGAAGCGCACGGTGTCGCTTTCACGTTCGTAGAACAGCTCTTTGAGCACGGCCCTTCTCGCTGCGAGCGGCACTGCGCGCAGGTCCATGTCGCCGAGGAAGGGCACGTCGAACACAAACAGCACGATGTCGGTAACCTGGGCGCTGTCAATGGCGTTCTGCAGGCGGTTGAAGTCGGGGATGCCGGCGTCGCTGAGCACGGCAATTTCGCCATCCAGCCAGGCGCTGGTCAGGCCCAGCTGGGCAACAGCATCGGCGATGGGGCGCAGCCTGTCGGTCCAGTCATTGCCGTTGCGCGTGAAGATGCGTATGTCGTCGCCGTCGATGCGGGCCATCACGCGGTAGCCGTCGAACTTGGTCTCGATGACCCAGTCCCCTTCCGGCACGGAGGACACAAGAGTGGCGAGTTGAGGCGCAAGCTTGGCGGGCAGCTTGGCTTTTCGGGCCGCCTTCAGTGCGGTGTCGGTGTCCGCTGCGCTTGTGCGCCGGGGTGCTGTAGCTTCCCTCGGCTCCCGCTCCTCGATCAATCCAAGGGGCTTGTCCACCACGCTATCAGGCAGCGCGGTGATCACGTCGTACTCGGTGCCTGGCCTTGCCCATGCGTCGCCGCGCTTCTTGAACAGCATCCACTGGTCCTGCTTTTTTTCGCCGGGCTTGGAGATGCGCACCAGCTCCCACAACCCGGCCAGCTTCTGGCCGTGCAGCTTGAACATCAGTTTGCCCTTGGCCAAGCCGTCGCGCGGATCGCCCACGGACTCCCATGTGCCGCGGTCCCATACGATGACCTTGCCCGCGCCGTACTCGCCCTTGGGTATTGAGCCTTCAAAGGTGTTGTAGTCGATCGGGTGGTCTTCGACGTGGATCGCCATGGACTTGGCGGCCGGATCGTACGACGGCCCCTTGGGCACGGCCCAACTGACCATGACGCCATCCAGCTCCATCCTGAAGTCGTAGTGCAAGCGCGAGGCCCAGTGCTTCTGGATGACGAAGTGCAGCGCATCCGATGGGACTGCCTTCTTGCCGCGCCTAGTGGGCTTGTGCACACCTGCAGGCTCTGCGGTCTTGCTGAAGTCGCGCTTCGCGTTGTATTTGGCGAGGGGGGTGTCCGGCGCCGATGCCGGCGGGGCCTTTGACATCTTCGCTGGTGCCGGGCTGGCTGCCGCTAAGGTCTTGCGGCGTGCGGGAGCCTTCTTCTGCACCGCCAGTTCAGCCCACACGGGGGCGTGGTCGCTGGCGCCTTCCCGACCACGTTCCTCGCGGTCCACACCGGCGTCCACCACCTTGAGCATCGGCCCTGCCAGGATATGGTCGATGCGCAGGCCGGCGTTGCGCTCCCAGCGGTTGCGGCGGTAGTCCCAGAAGGTGAAGGGCACGCCCTTCCTGTGTACCTGTTCGATGGCATCGGTCCAGCCCTGGGCCAGGATGGAGGCGTACGCCGCGCGTGGCTCTGGCTGCAGCAGCGCGTTGTCGCGCCAGGTGTCGGGCTTGTAGATATCGGCGTCGGTCGGCACGACGTTCCAGTCGCCCATCAGCACCACGGGGTAGCCAGAATCCCACAGCTCCTGCGTGCGCAGGCACAGGCGCTCGAACCAGCGCAGCTTGTAGTCGAACTTGGGGCCGGGCTGCGGGTTGCCGTTGGGGAGGTACAAGCAGGCGTAGAGTACGCCGTTGATGGCGGCTTCTACGTAGCGTGCCTCCTTGTCCGCCGTGTCGCCGGGCAGTGTGGTGATCACCGGCAAAGGCTCATGCCCGCGAGACAGTAGGGCCACACCGTTCCAGGCGCGTTGGCCCACCACCACGGCGCTGTAGCCCGCCGCTTCGATGGCTGCGGTGGGGAACTGCGCCGTAGGGCATTTGAGCTCCTGTAACGCGACGACGTCAGGCTGCGTGCGGCGCAGCCAATCGACAAGCAGCTCTATGCGCTTGTTGACGTGGTTGATGTTCCAGGTCGCAACGCGCACCGAATGCTCACCGGCCGCCCTTCAGGTGCGCCTCGACTGCTTTGGCGTCGTTGCCCACGGCTTTTACGGCGGCCTTGAGCTCGTCGACGGTCACACCGAACTTCTTGGCCCAGTCGCGCACTTCGTAGTCTTCACTCAGGCTGATGCGGGTGCGGTCCTGGCCGCCGGTCTTGGTCTTGTCATCGGACATGGTCGTCTCCTTGGGGTTGGTGGTCTATGACCGTCAGGCGGCTTTTCTTTGAGGGGCGGCTTTTGCTGGTGTTCTCTTAGCAGCTGCTTTCTTCGCGGGGGCCTTCTTGGCAGGGGACTTCGCTTCTTCCTTGGCGCCGCCCTTCAGGCTGCGCTTGAGCAGCGCGGTCAGGTCGATCACCTCGCCACCAGACTGTGGCGCTTCCTCTTCGGGCTCCACCACGGTCTTGCCTTCCCCGGCCTTGGCCTTCTTCTCGACGAGCTTCATCACCTGGATGCGGAACTCGTCCTTGAAGTCGTCGGGGTTCCATTTGCCGGACATCTCGGCGACGAGTTGCTTGGCCATCTTGAGGTCGGCGGCACTCACGCTCTTTGCGCCGGCAGGCGGCAGTTCCAGGGAGTCGAAGCCCTTGACCTCGTCGCCCCAGCGCAGCAGATTGAGTACGAGTGCCGGGCCCGAAGGCACCAGCGCGGCCAGGTGCTGCTTTGTGGCGATGACGACTTTGGCCAGGCCGATCTTGCCGGTGGCGATCAGCGTCTCACGCAGCAACGCATACACCTTGTCGCTCTTGTTGACCGGCGCCACGAAGTACGGCCGCTCCAGGAAGATGAAAGGCATCTCGTTGGCGTCGATGAAGCGCTCGATCTCAATCGTCTGCGTGGTCTTGGGGAACACCGCTTCGACTTCTTCGGGGCTGATGATGACGTACTTGCCGTCCTCGTATTCCACGCCCTTGACGATGTTGTCCTTGTCGATTTCCTTGCCGGTGCGCTTGTTGATGCGCTTGTAGCCAACCGGGTCCATGGTGCGCTTGTCCAGCCAGTCGAAGTCCACACCCTCGCTGGTGGCGGCTGTGTGCAGGCCCACCGGGATGTGGACGAGGCCAAAGGTGATGGCACCTTTCCAAAGGGTGCGGCTTCCAGTTGCCATGCTGATCTTCTCCACGCGCGGGGATCCCGGGTGGTCGCAATTTTGCGATCCGCCCATATTTGCTTACGTAGGTGCTTTCTCACGCATTTCGTAGGCCATCGCACCATCTATCGGTTAGGTGTCACGAGGGACAATGCGTTATGCGACTTGCCGTATTCATCACCGAGAACCACGCCGCCATCTTGCATGCGTGGATCGATTTTGCGCGCGATCAACTGCCCGCTGCGCGGGACCTTGACGATGTCGGGCTGGAAGACCACGGCAAGAAAATCCTGGAAGAGCTGGTCCGCAACATGGAATTGCCTCAGGATGAGGAAGAACGGCGCAGAAAGTCTGAAGGAAAGAGCCAACTGGCCTCCACCTCGGCGGGAGTACCCTCTCGAAGCCATGCGCGTCAGCGTGAGCGACAGGGGTTCGAAGTGGGCCAGATGGTGGCTGAATACCGTGCGCTGAGGGCAACGGTGTTGAGGCTCTGGCGAGCATCGGGCCGAGAGGCGCAGCTGCAGGACATAGACGAGGTGATTCGGTTCGATGAGGCAGTTGACCAGGCACTTGCTGAGTCCGTCGAAGTGTTCATTGCAGAACTGAACAAGGCACGCGACCTTTTCCTGGGAGTACTGGGGCATGACCTACGGGGGCCCCTCAGCACGATAGCGGGCGCAGCCACGGTGGAGCTGCGCAAGTGGCCGGGCGACGTACGCCACGCGCCGGTCGTCCTTCGCAGCGTGGCCCAGATGAAGGCTCTGCTTGATGACCTCATGGAGTTCACAACCCATCGCCTAGGCAAAGGACTCAGGCTATCCCCCTCGCATATGCAGCTCGACCAATTTGCTCGCAACACCCTCGATGAGATCGATGCCATATCAAGCGAGCGCGAGCTGATCCTGCAGAGTGATGGTGACCTCAGCGGCGAATGGGATCCTCGGCGGCTGCACCAAGCCCTGTCGAATTTGGTGTTCAACGCGTTGAAGTACGGATTTCCGAGTTCGCCCGTGTGGGTAGGGCTAGATGGGACCGGAGACGATGTGCTACTGACCGTGCGCAACACCGGTAAGCCCATTGCGGCCTCATTGCTGCCAAAGCTATTCGATCCCCTGGTGCGTGATGACTCTCGCGAGGAGTCTGAGGCTACAGACAGCAGCGCGCAGGTGGCGGGTGCGAACCTGGGCTTAGGCCTGTATGTGGTGCGCGAGATTGCCACCGCGCACGGGGGCTCGGTTGAGGTGACATCCAACGCCAGCGGCACCGAGTTCACGCTGCGGCTGCCACGATATTCCGTAGCCACCGAACACCCGCCAACTGGCAGCGAAAGGTAACCCCGCGGCGCGTGTCTGTTGATCCGTTGCACCTGCGGCAAACCCGCCCCACAATGTAGCAGCGCCACTGGATTGCCAGAAGTCCGCCATGTCGTTCGCTACTTCAGATCAAGCATCTGGCGCACCTTGCCAACGAGCGTCTCTAACTCGAAAGGCTTGGTCATCACCTCCATGCCTTGCGGAAGCAGGCCATTTCCCACTGCCGCCTTGTCCGCATAGCCGGTGATGAACAGTATGGGCAGATCGGGCAGCGTGGTGCGTACCATATCAGCGACCTGACGCCCATTCATTCCTCCCGGCAGCCCGACGTCGGTCACCAGCAACTGTATTCCCGCCACCGATTTGAATATGTGCAAGCCTTCGGTGCCATCCTGCGCACCCAGGGGGTTGTATCCAGCGTCCTTGAGCGTCTCTAGCACCAGCATCCGGATCGTCGGCTCGTCCTCGATCACCAGTACCATTTCTCCCGAGCTTTTTACCATTGGCTCGACAGGTAAGTCTTCTTCATCCGCTTCAACCGCGCCCGTGTACCTGGGTAGGTAGATCGATACCGTAGTGCCTACACCCACCTCCGATTCGATCACGACCTGCCCACCCGATTGCCGGACGAACCCATACACCATTGAAAGTCCCAAGCCTGTACCCTGTCCCAGCGGCTTGGTCGTGAAGAACGGGTCGAACGCACGCGCCTTCACATCTGCATCCATGCCGTATCCCGTGTCACGCACCTTCAAGCATACGTAGCTCCCTGCCTGGAGATCGAGCTCGTGGGCACATCGCGGGTCGAGCACCTCGTTTGATGTCTCTATGAGCAAACGCCCACCGTCTGGCATGGCATCACGTGCATTGATGCACAGATTCAGCAGTGAGTTTTCAAGCTGCGACGCGTCGATCATCGACGCCCATTCCTCTGCCACAAAGTGGGTTTCCACTTCGAGGGCTGGTCCCAGAGTCGTTTGAATCATCTCGACTACGCCGGAGACGAGCTGGTTGATGTAGATAGGCTTGGGATCGAGGGTCTGTCGCCTTGAAAAAGCGAGCAGCCGTTGGGTGAGCGATGCAGCTTTTCTTACGGACTTCATCCCCAAGTCGATGTAACGCCGGGCATCGTCCAACTTGCCCGCATCCAGGCGCTTCTGCAAAACCTGCAAGCTTGCGCTGACGCCGCCTAGCAAATTGTTGAAGTCATGGGCGATGCCCCCAGTAAGCTGCCCCACGGCCTCCATTTTTTGAGATTGCCGCAGGGCATCCCGGGCAGCAAGAAGTTCGGCCAGAGCAGCTCGCTCGTCGGTAATGTCGCGACCTACGGTATAGAAAGTGCCGTTCGGTGGATCCAACTCCGGCACTGCCGACCAAGCATAGGAGATGGGGACACCGTCGGCCTTGAGCAAGCGAACTTTGAAATGGTGGACAGGGCGACCTGCCACCAGTGCTTCAATGACGCTAGCGGTCTCCTGCAGATCGTCAGGGTGGATGATTTGAGCGAACGGCGTCGCCAAAAGCTCAGCCTCTGAACGCCCGAGTTGGCGGCTCCACGCCGGATTGATGGACAGCAGCCCGTCCCTCAAATGAAGCCACCGCGAAAAGATCGCGGCTCATATCCAGGATTCGTGTTCGCTCCCGGTCGGCCATAGCGAGCTGCTGTTTTTGCGACTCCACTTGTGCGGTGGTTTCGATGCAAACGCCGAAGAGCCCGGCCACTGCCCCGCCCGCTTCAGAGCGCACCGGGGTGTATGAAAAATCGAACACCGCGTTTTCCACCGTGCCCTGGCGGTCAAGCCCCACATGGAATCCCCTGAGCGCAATTGACTTACCTACAAGCACACGCTCGAAGTGTGGGCCCGGGTCTGCCCAGGCCTCAGCCCAGACCTTGCGCGCAGGCATCCCCAAAGCCTGTGGGTGTTTGCTGCCGGCTATCGAGATGAACGCATCGTTGTGGATCCATGTCTGTTCCTGCCCCCAGGCCAGAAACATGGGTTGGCGGGAACTGAGCACCAACTCCACCATAGCAACAAGAACTGGAGACCAGGAGGCATACGGCCCCAACGGAGTCGCCGACCAGTCGAACTCGTCGATCCGCTGCCGCATTTCCTGGCGTAGCGAGAGAGGTAAATGGATATTCGACACGGTAAAAGCAGTGGGCGCGTGAAATGCGAAGACTTGCCAAAAGCAGTTTTGACCAGCCAGAGCGTTTTAAACCCGAGCTGAACCCCTCGTACTGTTGTGGTCCATCACCGCGTACGCGTGTAGGCCTCATACGGGGTATGGAGCTCTACGCCCAGCAGGTATTTACAGCGCAGAGCGTTCGTGGCACAGCTGGCTGGCCATGGGCCGCCCTCCTTCAACTTCATGAACCCCATGCGAGGCCTCACCCAATTCGGCGTCAACGACGGGCGCGTCGAGACCGTGCCCGACGCTTTCCTTTGCCACGAATTCACCGGGTCTTAGCGTCCGGCTACAACAGGCCTATCGCGGCCCGATCTGACAGGCAATTGCGCCCCACGCTGGCATCCATGGCGCGGTGCGGCTTGCAATCTGGCACATGCACTCAGCCCCGAACCCACTCAATCCCCACGTCGCGGCAGCGAGCTGGAGCGATCGTGTCGCCCGTTACGTCGCCGCCGGACACCGCAGCCCGCGTTTCAAGGCCTCCGGTGCCGGCCCACAGGCTGCGTTCAGCCGATGAACGAAGCACTGCTCCCAGCCCTTAGCTTTGCGCTGGTGGGCCTTCTGCTCGTGGTGATGACGCTGACCAGTTCCTTCATCGCGCGGGTTCCGCTCAGCTCGGCCATCCTGTACTTGGGCGTGGGCGTGTGCATCGGCCCTTGGGGATTGGAGCTGCTCACCCTCGATCCGATCAAGGACGCAGGGCTGATCGAGCGCCTGACCGAAGTCGCAGTCCTGATCTCGCTATTTACTGTGGGCCTAAAGCTGGAGCTGCCGTTGCGCGACGCCCGCTGGCGCATTCCGCTGCAGCTGGCCACGGTGTCGATGCTGATCACCGTGGGAGCGATCACGGCCGTTGGCGTGTGGCTGTTGAACTTGCCGCTGGGCGCTGCCGTACTGCTGGGCGGGATTTTGGCGCCCACCGATCCGGTGCTGGCGTCGGACGTACAGGTTTCAGACCCGCAAGACCGCGACCGACTGCGTTTTGGTCTGACGGGCGAGGGAGGGCTGAACGATGGAACGGCCTTTCCCATAGTGATGCTAGGCCTGGGGATGCTGTCGCTGCACGACCTGGGCCACGGCGGCTGGCGCTGGTGGACAGTGGACGTGCTCTGGGCCGTGGTGGGTGGCGTGGGCATCGGCTTTGCGCTGGGCGCCGTCGTGGGCCGCGCCATCCTGTACCTGCGCATCCGTCGGCGCGAGGCGCTGGGGCCGGATGAGTTCATGGTGCTGGGCCTCATCGGGCTGGCCTACGGGGTGGCGATGCTGTGCCACGCCTACGGCTTTTTGGCCGTGTTTGCGGCGGGGCTAGCGCTGCGGCGCGTGGCCGCGCAGCCGCTGGCACAGGTGGCGCCGGGGCATGTTGAAGACCCCGAGCCTGCCATGAAGGAGCAAAAGGCCAAGGACGATGCGCAGGCCGCCGAGCGCTCGCCCGAGACGCCGCTCATTGATGAGTTGCCCACTTACCTGATGGAGTCGGTCGAGCGTTTCAACGCCCAGCTCGAACGCCTTGCCGAAGTGGCTGTGGTGCTGGTGGTCGGTGCTTTGCTCGCGGTGGTGGACTTTGGCGCCGAGGTGCTGTGGTTTGTGCCGCTGCTGCTATTCGTCATTCGGCCGCTGGCGGTCTACGCCGGGCTGGTGGGGGTTCGGATGCAGCGATCACAGCGCCGTCTGATCGCCTGGTTCGGCATCCGCGGCATCGGCTCGGTGTACTACCTGATGTACGCGATCACCCACGACCTGCAGCCCGTCATCGCCCAGCGGCTGCTAGCTATCACGCTGGCGGTGATCCTGGTGTCGATGTTGTTGCACGGGGTCTCCGTCACGCCACTGATGCGGGGTTATGAGAAGCGCAAGGAGGCGAGACGTGCGGTGGAGGAGTGAGGGCTGGGTCGGTGGTGCGTTCTGATTCGTGCTCGACCAATTTGGCGCAATCAGCCAAGCAGACCAGCGGCCCCTTGAGGCGATGCTTCAGTGCGGGATGCCGGAGAGGGATTCCGGTCACTGCATGCCTGTAGAAGATCCTGGTATGAGGGTTCACCTTTTCCAGGAGCACAACGCGCAAATCCAAAGCGTCTTGATCATGTCCGTGAGATGGTTCGGTGCAATGCTCGTTCATGAGAGCGGATCTTGAAGTCTTTCATGCTGCAGCCGGCCACACTCTTGCAGCGACGATGTGGCTGAGATCGTTCATGGGAACCAAAGCCCCGATTACCCACCGGTCACGGCGAGGCGGCGGATACAGCGCTGTCACACGTATCAACGTCGTTCGGCTGCAGGAGCGGCACCTCCGCCAGAAAAGGAGAGAGCCCGAAGGCTCTCTTGCTGGTCAGCGAAGGAAGATCGCGATCAGGATGATGATCGGAATGGGGACACCGAGGAACAACAAGAGCAGAGAGCGCATGGGAAACTCCTTGGGGGTTGGTTGATTGCGGGGATTACAGGTCGCGGTGGCGGCCGCCGAAGGTGGCCGCGAAGCTGGCGACGAAGGCGCCGACCAGCAGGGACACGAAGAGCCACAGCGCACCGTAGGCAGAGGCCTTGCGCGCCGTGTCTGCCGCTTCGGTTGCCTTGGCCTTGGCCTCGGCCAGCTTGGCCTGGGCCTTGGTGTAGGTTTCCGCCACGCGCTTTTCAGCTTCTTGCTGCGGGATGCCGGTGCGCTGGGCAACCACCTGGGCGACATACTTCACGTCCTCCACCGGCAGTGGAGCACCAGCGCTCAGGCTGTTGGCGAAGATGCGCGCCACTTCGGCGGTGGAGGTGGATGCAGATTGCGGGCTCGACGCGGCCGGCGCGGCCGGCGCGGCGGTAGCGTCCGCTGCAATGGGTGCCGATGCGGCTGCAGCCGGATCGGCCGCCGCCACGTTCTTGCGGAACAGCGAGTCCACCAGGTAGCTCGGCGACGAGTCGCTTTGCGATGCCTGGCCGGCCGCTGCAGCGGCGGCCCCCGTGCCGGCAGCGGCTGCGGTGGTGGCTGCGCCACCCGCCACGGCCGCACCCGCCTGCACCCCGCTGTCCACGATGGAGCCGATGGCCGAAGTCAGCATGGCTGCCGTCACCAGCGTGGCCACGGACCAGGCCAGAAAGCCGTGGGCCGTATCGCGGAAATAGGTTTCGTCGGTGTGCACCCCCACCCACTTCACGCGCAGCCGCCCGGCCAGGTAGCCGCCCATGCCGGACGCAGCGATCTGCGTGAACGTGATCCACAGGATGGTGGAGATACCGAAGGTGGTGGCGGCAATCCCCGATTGGGCCCACGGTGATACCGACGACAGCCCGAGCCCGGTGCCCAGTACCAGCAGGATGAGCGACAGCGAAGCAGCGCCTGCGGCACCGGCGAGAATGGCCGCCCAGCTCACGCCGCTTGCGTTTCGCAAAGAAACGTCACCCTCCAATGGTTGTGCGACCAGTCGGTCGGAGCCCGGTTCATAGGCGGTGGTGGTCATGGCTTTTGCCTCCTGTTGAGATGCCCCTAGGGTAGGCAGCAGGCAGCGCGCAAGGTGTTCCGTTTTGGTGCGTACCCATGTAGGCAAAAAGCCTGTGAGTGGAATCGGTTGGATACCGGCGTTTCAGGCTGCTACAGCACGCCTTGCCCCGGCTCACTGCCCCATCTGTGTGCGGGGGCCGCCCTGCGCCCTGTCAGCCTGCGAGGCAGGCATGCCCTCCTCGTCGATGGAGTGCACCTCCTTGTTTGAGCCAGCGACCTTGGCCCGCTCGGCCAGGCGCACATAGAAGCTGGCCACGTCGCGCAGGTCCTGCTCGTCCAGGTCCTCGATGCCTATCATGCGGTTGCTGGCCTCACGGTTGGCGGCCAGCAGCTCGTTGAGCTTGAGGTGGATGGCCACGCTGTCCTTGTTCTGGCTCTGCTGGATCAAAAACACCATCAGGAAGGTGACGATGGTGGTGCCGGTGTTGATCACCAGCTGCCAGTTCTCCGAGAAGTGGAAGATGGGCCCGGCTGCCGCCCACAGCACCACCGTGATCAACGCCGCACAGAAGATGCCGGGCGAACCCGCCCAGCGCGTGACGCGCGAGGCGAAATGGTCGAACGCGGTCTGCAGTGCCGAGCGGTCCGCATACGAGGGGCTGCTGGTCGACGGCATCGAGCCCAGGGCATCGGTGCCATCGCCCTGGGTCAGGACTTGCTGGTTCATGGAATGCCTGCCCCTCAGTCCTTGAGCGCCGAGCCCGGCTCGGCCATTTTGCGGTGCTGCTCGGCCAGCACCTGCGAGGGCGTGACCTTCGCCATGATGGCCTGCAGCTTGTTCTTGAGGCCGTGCACCACGTCGGCCTCGCCGTCCATCATCGCCGTAAAGCCGACCTTGGCCACGTCCGCCGGGTCGGCCTTGCCTTCGTCAGCCCCCAACTGGGTGTCCAGCATGTCGGCGCGGGCGAAGAACTCCGTGTCGGTGGCACCAGGCATCAGGCAGGTGACGGTGACGCCGGAGTCCTTGAGCTCGTTGCGCAGTGCCGCGGCGAATGAGTCGATGAAGGCCTTGGTGCCGTTGTAGACGGCCTGGAAACTGCCTGGCATGAAGCCTGCGACGGATCCGGTGATGAGGATGCGCCCCTTGCCGCGCCGGCGCATCGGGTGCCCGATCCTGTGCAGCAGATACAGGGTGCCCGTGATGTTGGTGTCGATCACATGCTGCACATCGGCAAAATCCTGCTCCAGAAAACCTTTGCCCAGCCCATGCCCGGCATTGGCCAGCAATGCATCCACAGGGCGCCCGGCGATGGCCTCGACCAGCGCGTCCACACCCTGGCGGCTGGCGAGTTCTGCCTGCACCACCGCCACCTGGGCGCCCAGCATGCGCAGGTCACTGGCCGCCTGGTCCAGTGCCTGGTCGGCCGCGATCACCAGGTCAAAACCCTCTTCGGCGCAGCAGCGGGCCAGGTGGAAACCGATGCCGGAGGAGGCTCCAGTGACGACGGCAAGGGGGCGATAGGGGTTGGACATAGTACGACTCCTGAAACGAGCCATTGTGGAATTGCGCCCTTCCCCGGATCGTCAGGAACCAGCCCAACGCACAGGGTGCGGAGTCCTACGTGGCGCGATGATCTGGAGGTGCAAAGAGGCCCTGGCGCCATGGCCTAGTAACTCTGGTGAACTGGCTTTTCTTCGAGGGGCGGCTTTCACTGGAGCCCGCTAGGCAGCCGCGTGCTTCGCGGGAGTCTTCTCGGCAGGTGCTCTAGCGCCGTCTTTGGCGCCGCCCTTCAGGCTGCGCTTGAGCAGTGCGGTGAGGACCATCACCTCGTCACCGGACTGTGGCGCTTCCTCTTCAGGCTCCACCACGGCCTTGCCCTCGCCAGCCTTGGCTTTCTTCTCCAAGTGCTTCATCACCTGGATGCGGAACTCGTCCTTGAAGTCGCCGGATTCCATTTGCCGGACATCGCGGCAACAAGCTGCTTGGCCATCTTGAGTTCGGCGGCGCTCACGCATTTAGCGCCCAGGTGGGGGCCAACCTGGGGCTTGGCCTGTACGTAGTGCGCGCGATTTCGACCGCTCACGGAGCTACGGTCGAGGTGACATCCGATGCCAGCGCCACCGAGTTCACACAGCGTAGCTTCGGTTCTCCACCCCTGCCGACCATGGGCGAATTGCTCGTAGCAGCTAGATCAATGCGCTCACTCGTGCGCGCAGCACTCTCGAACAGCTGCGGGTGTTTTCTATGCACTCCCGTTTTAGAAGTGCAGCAGCGCCGCATCTGACGCCAACGCATTGCGCTGGCCATCTCCGCCTATTCGGAAGTGGGCATTGGGGGCCTTGGCGATTTCCAGCCAGGAAGTGAAGTGCTTCCCCGGCAGGATCAAGGTTCCCACTGCTTCGTTGCTGCGAAGCTCGAAAGTGCCGATCGGCCCTTGGTCCTGGTTTGAGAATCCGACGAGCAGAGATGTCGCGGCGGTGCCTGAGCGCGGACCGATCAGTTCGATGAAGCCGGTCGCTTGCGGAACCTCGAGCGCATCGGCCCTGAAGGTTTCCAGGCCGCTTAGAACCAGGGCCCGATAGCTTCTTACCTTGATGATGACAGGGCCCTGCCATTGCGTGGCCAGATTCAAAGCCACATGTGCGAAATCGAGGCCGCGCTTGCTGTTGGGGTGAGTAAGGTTGCTCATAGTTGCTTTGGCTATGCGCCATGTTTTTGAGAATATGTCGATGGAAATCAGCTGAACCTTCAACAAAAACGCACCATATCTTTGCTTGCAGTACCTCCTTTTCGCCGGTGCACGGCTCTTTATTTCTTCGTAGATCTGCCGCTGATGAGACCGCGGTAAGCCCCGCCAATCGAGGGGGGCATACTTCAGTCATGCACGGCACAGTGCAGCTACACGCGGTGCACTTTGGTCAAGGTCGTCCGGGCCCATTCATCCAGCGACCAAGCCCAGTTGCGGCGCCACAGGTAGCGGTCCGGGCCATGTTGCTCGGCCAGCTGCATGCGGTGTGTAAACACGAACTCGATATCGAGCTGTGCCCCCAGGGGCAATTTCAGCGCACGCCGGGTGGCGACCAAGGCCGACTCCCATAGCGCAGCGCCCTCCCGTTCTGCGGCGGACACCATGCCATCGGCAGACCAGTGGCCGTGCCAAGCCTGCAAGGCAACGTGGTCTCGCCAAGCCATAAGGGGCTCCACGCCGCCCAGGGCGCAAACCATCCGCACGGCGTCGAGCGCTCCCAGGGCGGTGCGTTCATCCGGATACGGCGCGTCGGTAACTAGTTTGAGAAACATGGTGTGTACTCAGTAGCAGACAGGACGAGCTTCTGGTTGGACAGAGCGATGGTCGGGCCCCCTGCACTGGATGTAAGTCAGACAACATCCTGTGTTCGAACCGGACGCTCCCCATCGACTACCCTGTGTAGTAGTGAAGGCGAAACCCTTACGCCTTTCCAACTAACCAAGCCCGGGAGAGACCGACATGACGACGCCGAAAGACGAGCTGCCAGAGCGCATGGCAGAACTTTTTGACCGCTTGGCCGAACCCTTTCACACGGAGCTGATGGAGCAAAGCGCCAGACTTTCCGCTCAGCGCTACCTGCTGGAGATGCTGTATGCGCAGCAGTTCCTGAACCAGCCCGAGGCCTTCGAGGAGTTCATGGAAGGCGCCATCGACATGGCGCGCACGAGTTCCCGG
This sequence comes from Acidovorax sp. AC410, assembly GCF_979253235.1. Lineage (NCBI taxonomy): Bacteria > Pseudomonadati > Pseudomonadota > Betaproteobacteria > Burkholderiales > Comamonadaceae > Acidovorax > Acidovorax sp. AC410. The sequence continues at coordinate 3,447,610 of NZ_CEEDCG010000001.1, read as the reverse complement.
CGTACAGAGCCCATGTCCGAAGACGTGGCGCTAGAGTTGCAGGCCCGGGTAGCCACCCAGCTGCAGCGGTTTCGGGAGTCCGTGGTGCAGCGGCTTGAACAGGGCTTGGGGGAGTAGGCTAGCAGCCGCAGCTTAGCCTGGGCAAGGGGCTTGCGTGCTTGAGCTGATGCCGAAGCTCAGCGCCCGGTCGTCCGTTGCCGTTCGGATCGCTGACTTCCAACCCAAAGACCGATGGCCAGACCTACAAGGCCAAACGCCACGAGGTTGGCGGCTGCACTGTGGGTAGCGTCGCGCTGACCCCCGTCGATAGCGGTGCCTCGCGAGGGCGAGAAAAGGTTGCCATCGGAGCGCGCGGCGGGCTTGGCACGGCGCAGTGCCCAGCGCGTGACCCTTTCCATGGTGGCGCCAACCCAGTTAGGCGCGAGCACATGGGCCAGCCGCCCCGGGCCCGCGCCCGCACCGAGCCAGGTCACCGCGCGCGGTCGGTCTATCAGTGATACCACGGCACTCGCCACCCTGCGCGGGTCCACCAAAGGGATGCGCGGCTGGATGTTGCTACCGGTGTAGTTGGCGCCGTGGGACAACCCCGGCGAATTCACGAATGTGGGGGCCACGTCGCACACGTGGACGTGCGGCAGGCTGGACACCTCAGCGCGCAGCGCTTCTGAGAGGCCGCGCAGACCGAACTTGCTGGCGGTGTAAGCCGCAGCATAGGGGGCAGGGATCCATCCGCCCACCGAGATCATATTGATGAGCGTGCCGCGCCCACGCTCGCGGAAGTGGCGCAATGCCACATAGGCCCCATTCATATGGCCCATCAGATTGGCCTCGACCACGCGCCGGTGCGATGCCAGCGGCGTCTCGTCAAATCGGCCAATGGCACCTACCCCAGCGCCGTTCACCCACACGTCGATGCGCCCATGCGCCAGCAGTGCCGCCTGAGCCAGGCGATCCATGGCATCGGCGTCGGTGACATCCGTCGGCACGCCGAGGGCGCCGTGGGCGCCTGCGGCCATGCAGGACATGGCCACAGGTGACAGGGTCTCCTGGTCACGCCCGGCCAAGATCAAGCGGGCACCGCGGCTGGCAAATTCAAGTGCAGTGGCATGCCCGATGCCGCTAGAGGCCCCCGTGATCACCACCACGATGCCCCGATGCGCTGAGACAGATGCTGGCGCTGAAGAAACTACAGCATTGGGGGAGATTTCTACAGGTGTCGTCATGGCTCTGGCTCGGGTTGGTACGGGACTGCGATCACGCCTGAGGCGGAGCTTGCAGGCATCGCCTGGGCCGTGGCTCGCGATCGCGGTTCATCGTTGTAGTGCGAGGGTGCACGAAGCGCTGTAGGACCAAGCCACTAACAGGCACATACCGACAGCAGCCATCGGTTAAAAGCTGTCTATCGGCACCGTCCTACTCTGAAACACCTTTGCCAGTTTCAGCATGCGTGCAGGTGGCGCCTTGCTACTCTTCTAAGGAGACAACTATGACCCATTCTCACCAAGGTTCCAACCCTGTTTCACGCCGCTGGATCGCTGTGCCACTGATCGCGGCTTCCATGCTTGCGATGACAGCTTGTGATCGCAACAAGACCCCGCAGACTGGTACCACGCCTAGCTCATCGATGGGCCCAGCATCCGCGCCGACGCCAAGCTCTGCAGACAGCATTCCCTCCGGCTCTACAAGCAGCGGCAGCATGGCGCCCAGCGGAGGCACAGCGGCAGGTGATGCGGGTACCGGCTCCGTTGGAAGTACGACATCAGGCGCTGCTTCTGGGAGCCCTGCTGGCAACACAAACGCTGGTAGCGGCAACCCTGGCAGCGATGGAGGTGCCGGCACAGGCGCTGGAACTGGACCAGGCGCGGGTGCAGGTTCCGGAGCAGGCAGCGGAGGAGCAGGTACTGGCGCCGGAGCGGGCACAGGCAGCGGAGCTGGCACTGGCACTGGCGCAGGTACCCGCTGATCCGCTCGTGGCGCGATCTATCGGAAGCCATCGTGTCGGATGAGCGGCAGTGGCGCTTGGGCACCAAGAGCTAGCGTATTGGTTCGAGCAGCTCAAAACAATGCTGAGCAATTGTCTTTCTGCCAAACCCTCAAGGCTATCTCGCGCGCGTGCACGAGGCGGTGAAAGCTCTTGGCTTGGCATCTTCCCGCGCACTGTCTTGATACGCCGTCAAAGCGTGAGTCCTCCAATCAGGTAATGGAGGAGGACTTTCGCACAGAGCACTTGAGCACCTGCGACATTTGCCGCAGCGCAGCCTCTTTGAACTCCTCGTTCTCCGCGGCCGTACAGTCGCGCGGCACCCACACCTTATAGCCACGCATGTACGCATCCATCGCCGTAAGGTGCACGCACATATCGGCAGCCAACCCGGCAACAATCAATTCGCGCGCCTTGAGCTGCTTGAGCAGGTGCTCTAGCGGAGTGCTATGGAACGCAGAATGCAGCGGCTTGAGGATGGTGAGGTCGTTGTCCCCAGGCTCCAGCAGCGTGGCCATTTCCCCGCGCGCCCCAGGCAGAGCCTTGCAGGCGGTAAGAAGGTCTTTGAATTCCGAGCGCCAGATCCCGTAGTTGTCGTTGGCGTAAATGGCCGTCACGCCGCTGGCGGCCAAGCGCTTTTTGAGCCGCGTTGTGGCTTGCGCGGCCTGCAATGCGGCCGGCACCAGCTTTTCAGCCCCAGGAAACTGCATGGGATTGATGAAGTCCACCAGCAGCAGCACCCTCGGGCTGGGCCGAAGATGTGGTTTTCTGGCCTGTTGAAAGTAGCTTGGCTGCATTCCTCAACTCACTTCACTCTCGTTATCGGTCTTTGCCAGGCCGCGCATGTTCATGGCGGCCAGGGAGATCCTGGAACAGTGCCACGTCCTGTCCCGTCACCGATGGACGGAAGCCCCCAGCAGCGTTGTAGGTTGGGCAGTGATACCCAGATTGGCTCTATGAATGTGGAGGTGCCCATCGCGGTAGAACGAATGGCAATGGGCGCGCACCTCATCCGCTTGCGCATTCCAGTCGCGCACCTTCACCGTGCCGCACACCGCAGGGGCGTTATGAAGGTGACCCAATAGATGCGGACAGCACATCAACGGTTCACTCCACAGGAATCACGAAAGCTTGCAACTGGTGCAGCTTGCCATCCTTGAAGCGCCACACATCGCAGTAGGAGTGCCGTACGGACTCGCCGGCGTCGTTCTTCAAAGTGATTTCGCCAATGGCGGTGAGCCAGTCGCCGTCGGCCACCATGTGCTGCACCTGGAATATTGGTGGCTCTGGATACGCCGTTGGCATCCATTGGCGCACGGCTTCCTTGCCCCGCAGCGTTTTATCGCCCACGAATGCCCATTCCGTATCCTCGGTGCAGAGTGCGAGAAATCCCTCAAAGTCGAGTCGCGAAATGGCCGCGTTGGCTTGTCTCAAAGTTTCCTTGTTGGCGTCCTTCATGCATGCTCTCCTGGCTTTGATTGGTTTCTCCCCCGGCACGAAATCTCAGAAACCACGGTGAGCCTTGCCTCACGCGCAAATCGGAGGCCGGCTGCGGTGGCGCGGTGCTCAGCGCGTAGGGTCTTTGCCTGTGATGGCGGTAATCGTGTAACCCAGTTCGGCGAGCCGTTCTTCCGCTGTGGCGCCCTCCCGGCCGTCCGGTATAGAGCCGCCCGCCTTTTCCATCGCGAGAGTGCAGAGGCCTCGGGCCAATGCAGAGCGCGAGGGCTCAGTTTCGAAGAGGTCCGAGAGATAAATTTCGGTGCCTTCATCGTTTTCGGCCGTGATGGTCCATAAGCGCTTTGGCATTGCGGCATATCCTCCATTGGAATCTCGACGCTACCCAGGGCGGTAAGTGGCCAGGGTAGAACCGGCGCAGTCATCGCCGTTGGCAGATCAGGCCTGAGGCGTTTTATCCTTGGGATCCGGAACGCTGGGGCCGTTACCGTCTGACAAGCCCGCACCAGGCGCTTTGCCAACATCGCCTTGATCACCTGTATTGTGGTCTGGCATAACCCAAGTTCCACCAGTGCGCCTGGTGTTACCGCGCGGGTGGTCCTCACTCCCATCGTCAAAGTTCAGTTGTTCGGACGTCGTGGGCGGCGAATCCACGACACCACGATCGCCTTTGTTCAAGCCACTTGGCGGCACCTGTCCGGCCTGGTTGCGATCAGACTGATTGCCGTCGTTCTGTGACGACAACTGAGTTTGGTGTTGAGACATAGCATTTCCTGATGAGGCGCCGACCGTAGGGTGGGCGAACACATTCATGGTGCGCCGCAGACGAATGTATGGGTGTCGGCATCGTGCGAACTGCCGCGTAGGAAAGGGCGCAGCGGGCGGGGCCCTCTGTAGGAGATCCCTGCCGGGAAGTTGGCATGTCTGCCTAGTCTCACCTGCGTTTGCAGGCCGTACTTTGACAGTTTTCCAACCCAGCCCGGCAGGCCTCAATCGAGCAGTCTGCGGGTGACCCCAAGGAGACCATCATGAGCGAGCTTCGTACCAGTCCACTTGATCCCGAGAACAAACCTGGCGCTGGCGCCGTCGTCGGAGGCGCAGCAGGAGGGATTGCCGGTGGAGCCGCTGCAGGCGCCCTGGCAGGCGGTCTGACTGGGCCAGCAGGCGCTGCCATAGGGGCAGTGGTGGGCGTCGTGGCAGGCGCCGTTATGGGCAGCAAGGCAGTGAATCCCGCAGCGGAAGACACCTACTGGCGCGAGAACTTTTCTTCGCGTCCTTATGGCAGCGGATCGACCTACGAGGAGTATCAACCTGCCTTTCAGTATGGCGTGGATTCCTATGCCAGGTACCCGAATCGCACGTACGAAGACATCGAACCCGAGCTTGGCAGAGACTGGGGCGGAATCCGCGGGCGGTCTTCACTTGAATGGGAGAAGGCGAAGCACGCGACCCGCGATGCATGGCACCGGGTGAGCAACGCTGTGGAGCGGGCAGTTCCCGGTGATTCCGACAAGGACGGTCGCTAAGAACTGCATGCGGGGCATCTTCAATGCCTCTTTGCTGTCCTCAACTTTTGGAGAAACCCATGCAAGAAAAACCCAATGATCCACATCCTCTCAGCGACCTCGCCTACGACTGGATCACCTTGATTCAGAACAAGGCCCAGGCACTGATGGCCTACGACCAGTACATCAAGGACGCCGAAGCAGCAGGCTCGCCAGAGTGCGCCGCATTCTTCAAGAAGGTCCACGACACCGACAAAGCACAGCTCGCCGAAGCGAAACAGCACCTGCTGGCGGTGCTTCAAGGCAAGATGGGTGATACCAAGTAGGTCTCAGCAGCGAGTGCACCAGAATGCACCGTGGGAGGGCTGTAAAGGCTGCATAGAACCATCCCGGCTGTTTAAGCTTGCCCAAGATGCAAGCCCATCAGCGCAGGCAGTTACGGATCAATGAGCCCGCGTAAGTCCGCTGCTGCGGCCTTGCCTCAACGCTGCCAGCTAGCCCGGGTACTCCGTTCGCGATCGCCGATCTGCTCGAGGATCTGGCGTTCGCTGAGCGTGAAGTGCTTCTTCCTTCATGAGTGCAACGTTCGCCAGCATCGGATGGGCCCCTAGCGGCCCCATGTCGCCATCGAGCCCAGGCTCGCTTCGACGAGAAATCTCGTTTTCCACGGCTGGCCTAGCGATTCGAGCCTCGGGAGGGCGGGATGTCGTTGATAGCGTTTGGTCCGGCTTTGGTGAAGAAGTGCTCTAACCACTCGGTGTTGAATCTCGTGCAGCAGCCGAACTACGCAGCCGAGTAACGGGATGGCTTGTTGTCCGACAGGGTCACCTAGCGCCACTCATAAGAATCGATGTCCCAGATTCGTCAAAAGAGCCGCCCCATGCCGCATTCCATTTCCCTGACAGTCAACGACCGAACCCGCAGGTTCGACATCGAGCCATCGGTCACGTTGCTGGACCTCCTTCACGACAAGCTCGGCCTCACGGGGGTCAAGAAGGGTTGCGACCATGGCCAGTGCGGTGCTTGCACTGTGCTGGTCAATGGCGAGCGCATCAACTCCTGCCTGACCCTGGCTGTCATGCGGGATGGCTCCCAGGTGACCACCGTGGAGGGCCTTGCCAGGGACGGCCAATTGCACCCCTTGCAGCAGGCGTTCGTGGCGCATGACGCTTTCCAGTGCGGGTACTGCACGCCTGGCCAGCTGTGTTCCGCCGTGGGCCTGATGAAGGAGGGCCATGCCAGTACGCGCGACGAGGTGCGCGAACTCATGAGCGGCAACCTGTGCCGGTGCGGTGCGTATGTGCAGATTCTCAGCGCGGTGAGCGAAGTCGCATTGGGCGAGCGAGGAACGCAATGAAAGGCTTCACCTACTTGGCGGCCACAGACATGGCGCAGGCGCTGGCGGCGAGCCGCGAGGGCGCGTTCATTGCCGGGGGCACGAACCTGCTCGATTTGATGAAGGAGGGCGTGGCGCACCCGCGGACGCTCGTTGACATCAACCCGCTGCCGCTGAGCGCCATCGAGGAAACGCAGCACGGCGGGGTGTTGCTTGGCGCGCTGGCCCGCAACGCGGCCACCGCATACCATCCGCTGGTGCGCCACAGGTATCCCATGCTCTCGGCTGCCATCCTTTCGGGCGCGTCACCACAGATCCGCAACATGGCCACCGATGGGGGCAACCTGCTGCAGCGCACCAGGTGCTATTACTTCTACGACACCGGCACGCCCTGCAACAAGCGCGAGCCCGGCAGCGGCTGCTCGGCAATAGGCAACCTGGCGCGCCAGCACTCCATCCTGGGCGCTAGCTCTCAGTGCATCGCCACCCACCCTTCAGACATGTGCGTCGCGCTCGCTGCGCTGGACGCGGTGGTGCACGTCCAGTCCCCCACTGGTGCTAGAAGCATTCCATTCGCCGAGTTCCACCGGCTGCCCGGGGACCGTCCCGAAATCGACAACACCCTGCAACAGGGCGAGTTGATCACGCACATCGAGCTTCCCCCGTCCCCCCAGTTTGCCCGGCACAGCGCCTACCTCAAGATCAGGGAAAGAGCGTCGTACGCCTTCGCTCTCGTGTCGGTGGCTGCGGCACTTCACCTGGATGAGGGTGGCCGGATCGCCGAAGTACGAATCGCCGTCGGCGGCGTTGCGCACAAGCCCTGGCGCCAAACGCAGGCGGAGGCCTTGCTGCAGGGGAAAAAGCCCGAGCGCACGGTATTTTCCGAAGCGGGTGCGGCCCTGCTGGCTGGCGCGGTCCCGCAGGGCAGCGGACCCGGGAGCAACGCTTTCAAAATCCCCATGGCCCAGCGCGCCGTGGTGCGCGCCCTTGAAATGGCCCTGGCCGGGCAAACCAGCCTGTTGCCAGGCAGCACCGCGACAGGAGATGCCGCATGACATTTACGATCAATCAGAGTTCTCAGCAGCCCATGGCGGAAGCCGGAACGGGCTATGTCCAGATTGGAGACTCCATTTCGCGCACGGACGGGCGTGCCAAGGTCACGGGCCAAGCGCTGTATGCGGCAGACCACTTCGTGCAGGGCATGCTGTTTGGCGTGGTGGTGAACAGCACGATCACCCGGGGCCGCATTGCCCGCTTCGCGCTCGAACGCGCCATGGCCGTGGCGGGCGTGCGCGACATCCTGACGCATGAGAACCGGCCCAAAACCCGGTCCATGGACATCTTCTACAAGGACATGACGGCACCGGGTGGCTCGCCGTTCAAGCCCCTGCACAGCGATGCGATCCTCTACAGCGGGCAACCCATCGCCTTGGTGCTGGCGGAAACCTTCGAGGCAGCCCGCGAAGCCTCCCAGCTGGTGGAGGTCGAGTACGAAGTCGAAAAGCATGAAGCCGACCTGATGGCCGCGCTTCACCGGGCCCACGAGCCCAAGGGGTTCAAGGCCGGCTATGTGCCCCCACCCAAGCCCAAGGGGGATGCGGACGCCGCGTTTGCGGCGGCACCAGTGAAGATCGATGCGCAGTACTACAGCGGAGCCGAATACCACAACCCCATGGAGATGCACGCCACCACAGTGATCCGCGACGAGGAAGGGCACCTCACCATCTACGACAAGACGCAGGGATCGCAGAACAGCCGATGGGTGGTATCGCGTGTGTTTGGCCTGGGTAAGGACAAGGTCACGGTCAAGAATCCATTTGTCGGGGGTGCCTTCGGATCGGGACTGCGGCCGCAGTACAACCTCATCCTCGCGGTGATGGCTTCACTGCATACAGAGCGCTCCGTACGGCTCGTGCTGACCCGCCAGCAGATGTTCACCTTCGGGCATCGGCCGGAAACCGTGCAGCGAGTGCGGCTCGCCGCTGACCACGATGGAAAGCTCCAATCCGTCATCCACGAAGCGGTTGCAGAGACATCGCGCCTGGAAGACTACGTTGAAGTGGTCGTGAACTGGTCGGGCCAGTTGTACACGAGCGACAACGTTCGCCTGGAGTACAAGCTCGTCGACCTGGACCGCTACAGCCCCATCGACATGCGCGCACCCGGCGCCGCCCATGGGGTCCACGCGCTCGAAATCGCGATGGATGAACTCTCCTACGCACTCGGGATGGACCCCCTGGCGCTGCGGTTGAAGAACTATGCCGAGCGCGACCCGTCCAGGGACCTGCCACATTCCACCAAGGAGCTGAAGGCCTGCTATGCACAAGGCGCCGAGCGCTTCGGCTGGGCAAAACGCCCGCTGGAGCCACGCTCCATGCGGGAGGGCAACGAGTTGGTCGGCTGGGGCATGGCAACGGGTGTTTGGGATGCGATGCAGATGTTCGCCCGCGCCCGGGCAGTGCTCCACTCTGACGGCCGGCTTGAAGTAAGCAGCGCCGCGAGCGACATTGGCACGGGAACCTACACCGTCATGGCGCAGATTGCCGCCGCGGCACTTGGCCTGCCACTGGAGAACGTGACCTTCAAGCTCGGGGACTCCACCCTGCCGGTCGCGCCTATCGAGGGGGGCTCATCGCACGTGGCCACGGTGGGGTCGGCCGTGGAAGGCGTGTGTGAAAAGCTGCAAAAGAGGTTGTTCAAGATTGCGCGCGGCCTGGACGATTCGCCGTTTGCCAAGGCGCGCTTCGCAGACGTGGAGTTCTTTCGCAGTACCCTGCGCCTGAAGGGGGTAGCGGGAGCTCAGTTGCCCCTTTTGCAGATCCTGGCAGCTGCTGGCGGCGAGCCTCTGGAAGAGAAGTACCTGATGCTGCCGCACATGCTCAAGCAGCGCAAGTATTCCCGGGCAACCCATTCTGCTGTGTTCTGCGAGGTGCGGGTGGACGAAGAGCTGGGCACCGTCCGTGTGACACGCGTGGTAAGCGCCATCGCAGCTGGGCGCATCATCAGCGCGAAGACGGCCCGCAGCCAGATCTACGGCGGCGTGGTGTGGGGCATCAGCCAGGCTCTTCATGAGGAAGCGCATTCCGACAGTTCACTGGGTCGCTTCATGAACCACAGCTTTGCCGAATACCACATCCCGGTGCAGGCGGACATCCACGACATCGACGTCATCTTCGTCGATGAAGATGACCGGATCGTGAGCCGGCTCGGCGCCAAAGGGGTGGGTGAAATCGGCCAGGTGGGTGTCGCGGCAGCCATATCCAATGCCATCTTCCATGCCACCGGCAAACGCGTGCGAAGTACGCCCATGACGCCCGACAAGGTGATGCAACTAGAGAACGAGGGTAAGCGTCCAGGCAGCCATATGGATAGCGCTGTTCTCGCCGTTGACTAGCTCAGCCACGGTGCCGTCGTGGTAGTAGCAGCCGGGCACGCGGGCCAGCCGCTTGAACAAGGCTTTCAACGTTCCGCCGGCGCGGCACGCGAGCGTGGCCAGAGTGTTGTGGCTGGCGTCAAGCAACTACTCAGAGATGAGTATGTGGGGTGGAGCAGCTTCTTCGGCGTTGACCAACGAGGACGTGGAGCGCCGCTGGCGCCCCCAGCTCACGGCCTATAAAGTGCCGCGCAGATAGCGTTACGCGATCAGCTGCCCCAGTCGCCGGTGGTCAAGATATTCTGCAGCTGGGCAGGCAGATGCAGGCGGTGCGCCTGGCCGATTGAGCCATCGGTGCATGCTGGGTAAGCGGGCGAGCGCCATCCCCGCTTCATCCGGCGCGGTCTGCTCGACATCGACTGTGCACCCCTGGGTCGGCCACCCTGGTCTGCCTGCGCAGAAATTATCGGCAGTGGCGCGCCGCTGTCCATCATCAGTTCTGGGGACTGACAGTCGGGGTGAAAGCGTCTAGAGTGCAACCGCACCATGCATTGCCAGTGCACTGCCCGGCCCTGGGCTGCCTCGTTTCAGCATCCACCACGTCTAGGAGCCAGGGGACGGGCCTGTGTGCTGCCATTCTTGTTTTCCACCGTTCACTGCAAGACGCCTGTCTTGCCAACGAGGTACCCATGCTTTTTCCGTCTGTGCCGGGCATTTACCCCACATCCCCCACGCTGCGCAGGCACCCGGGCCTGTGGCTTGTGCGGCTTGCAGTGGTGTTGCTGTCGGGCTGGGTGCTGGCCCACGGCAGCCTGGCGGTTGCCGCTCCCGGCCCGCAGTCCATCACCTTCAACAATCCGGGCAATCAGAACTTCGGCACCACGCCCACCTTGACTGCCAATGCAACGTCGGGCCTTGCGGTCGAATTCAGCACGCCCACGCCAAGCGTGTGCACCATCACGCTGGGGGGCGTGTTGAACTTTGTCGCCGCAGGCAGTTGCACCGTCAACGCCGACCAGCCTGGCGAGGGGGCTTGGCTTGCAGCGTCCACCGTCAGCCAGACTTTCACGGTGCTGCCCATCACCCCCGGGGCACCCACATCGGTGGTGGCCACGGCGGGCGACACGCAGGCGGGCGTGGCCTTTGTGGCGCCGATCAATCTGGGAGGCTCGGCCATCACCGGCTATACCGTCACCGTCAGTCCACCTGATGTGGCGCCGGTGAGTGGCCCCTCGTCACCGGTCATCGTCGTGGGGTTGACCAATGGGCAGCTCTACACCTTCACCGTGATCGCCAACAACCTGGCCGGCCCGGGGATTGCGTCCGCACCCTCTGCGCCGATCAATCCCGCAGCGACGCAGACTATCACTTTTGCCGCGCCAGGGGCGCAGAACTTCGGCACCACCCCGACATTCAACGCCACGGCGGATTCGGGCCTGAACCCTGTATTCTCGTCATCCACTACGGGGGTGTGCACCATCACCACCTTGGGGGCGCTGACCTTCGTGACGGCAGGATCGTGCACCATCAACGCAGACCAGCCCGGCAATGGCACGTTCCTGCCAGCCGCGCAGGTCACCCGCACCTTCACGGTGAATGCGGTCGTCCCCGGGCCCCCCACGATGGGCAGCGCCACGGCGGGCAACGCGCGGGCAGTGGTGGCCTTTGCCGCCCCGGCGTTCACCGGCGGAGCGCCGATCACCGGCTACACGGTCACTGCGACCACCGTGCCCGGTGGCGCCACCAGCACGGCCACGGGCGCGGCGTCGCCCATCACGGTAACGGGCCTGTCCAACGGCACCACCTATGCCTTCAGGGTCGCCGCCATGAATTCCGCGGGAACGGGTGCACTGTCTGCGGCCAGCGCCAACGCCACGCCCGTCGCAGCGGATGAACCACCCGCCCCACCTGCCAAGGAAGATGTCACGCTGGCACCCGGCAGCAGCGGCACTTTGTCGACGCCCGGCAGCGCCACGCTGAGTGCGGGGTCGGCGTTGGCGGTGCAAGCCGCCGCGGCAGGCGGCTCCATCACGCCACCTTCTGCAGGCACTGCCACCGTGCGCCTGGGCGGGCAGGGAGGCAGCGTCACCCTGGCGCAGGCACTGGGTGGAGGCCGGGCGCTGGTGCTGGCGCCCGCTGCGGGCTCAGGCGCCATGGTGCTGGGACTGGCGTCAGGCAGTTTGTACATAGGCTCCATTGCAGGCACTGCTCCAGGCACCGCTACAGGCAGCGGCCAGGGCGGGCAGGTGCTGCTCGACGTGGGCGCGCCCGGGGCGGGCAGCACGGCCAGCGGGCGGCAAGCCGTTGCCGGGCCCGGTGGTGCGCGCATCCTGGCCGATCTCGCAGGCGATGGCAGCCTGACGGTGCAGGTGCTCGAAGGCAGCGTGCTCATCCCTTGCGCCGGGCCTTGCGTGAGCCCGGCGACCACCATCACCCTGCTGGCTGGCGAAAAAGCCCACGTCAACAGCCAGGGCCTGGTGCAGACGGTCACCTTGCTGCCCGCGCCGCTGCCCACGCCCGTGCCCGCCGGCCTGCAACTGCCCAGCGCGCCCGCAGACCTGAGCGGCACCACGCCAACGCGCACGCCGGGTGCATCGCTGCTGGCGCAAGCCAACGGCGCGCTGCAGGCGCTGTTCGGGGCCGCTGTCACAGGCCATGGCCAGCAGGCGCTGGGCAACGCGCTGTGGACGCTGCCTGACGGCAGCACCCTGGGACTGCTGCCGCTGGCCTTGCCGCATATCGACCTGAACACGCCCGACGGCGCCACGCTGCGGCCCGATGGCACGCTGGGCATCGCCTGGCGCGGTGTGGTGCAAACCTTCGGCCCCGCGCCGGTAGACCTGCACGCGGCACTGCAGGCATTGCAGGCGCTGGTGCCCGCGGCACAATTGAGGGTGGGCGCCACAGGCACATGGCGCATCGACGCATCCGCACCCGGCCCCAACGGCTTGGCCTTGGCTGTGCGCCCGGGCTGGCTGGCAAGTCCAGGGGGTGCGCCAACGCAGGCCCTGCGCTTCGAGCTGGATGCCGCTGGCCACCTGTGGCTGCTGCAAGCCAACGGGCTGCAGACCCCGGTGCTGCCCGCCTTGGCCGAACCCCGCGCGCTGCAGGCGCTGCTGGTAGGTGCCGACTCCCTGTTGCAATGGCAGGTAGGGCTGGACGGCACGGCCACGGGGCTGCTGCTGGGGCAGGCCTACCGGTTTTATCCGCAACCGGTACTCCATCGCGCAACGGGTGCAGAGGCTTTCTGGCTGGAGAGCATGCAGGGGCAACTGCTGCTGCATTTGCGCCTAGCCGATGGCCTGGTGCAGACGGTGGTCGTGCAGTTGCGGTGACAGAGATCATGCCGGCACCCGGATTGCCGGCATCCACCCGCTTCGCGTTGTGTCCCCTCATGCAGCGCTCTCGGGCAAGAGCGGCCCCTTGCGCCCGTGTGTACCAACCACGATCAGGTCTGCCTTCCATTCGCGAGCTTGAATGGCTATCGGTTCAGTTTGCCAATCCTTTGATGGGCGATAGACCTACAAAACAAAACCCCGCCACGCTTTCGTGCGGCGGGGTTTTCACTGTACTTACAACGCGGCTCTGAACGCGATGCACGCACGGCGGTTGGAATGTACCCAAAGCTTTTGGGATACAAAACCCCTTTGCCAGATTTCAGCCGATTTCAGCCGGTTGTCTTACATGCCGCTTTCAGCCCGGTATCCGGTAGCCGTCAACCAAGCACGCCATTCATGTCGTAGTCCACGATCCACCGTCATATGCAATAGATCACCAGCGTCAGGTTCAGCGTCTGGCGCCCTACACCGGGATTAAGTACCCGGGGAGGCCAGATGGATTCGGCGCTTGCCTGACCGTTTGGCCAACAGCATTGCCTCGTCGGCCTCCGCCACCAAGGCTTCAGCCTGGGTTCGCCCGTTGGCCAGGGCCACGCCAATGCTCATCCCCACGGCAACCATGACTTCGCCCCGAAGCGCCACCGGTGCCTCCACCGTCTGCATGAGGCGTTCGAGGATCGCCCGCCATTCCCCCTCAGCAACCGGTGCCAACAGCACCACGAATTCGTCGCCGCCTAGGCGGGCTGCGGAATCCGTGGCCCGGATGCATCGGACAATGCGCGCCGCGATTTCGATGAGCAGCTTGTCGCCTGCGTCATGGCCGTGCATGTCATTCACAGCCTTGAATCCATCCAGGTCAATGAAGCACACCGCAACCTGATACTTGAAACGCTCGGCCGCAGCCAGTGACTGCCTCATCCGGTCGATCAGCAGCAACCGGTTGGGCAACTGCGTGAGCGGGTCATGGAAAGCAACGTGGGAGATCTGGTCATGCGCACGCTTGGCTTCGGAGATGTCGACAGCCATCCAGAACGACTCGTCTGCCGAAAGTTGCACGCCGTTCAAGTCGACCCAGATGGCTTCGCCGTCCTTGCGCGCGAGACGCACGTTCTCTCTAAAATTGAAGCTGCCGCTCACCAGGAGCGTGCGCTCCGTGGCAATCAACTGGCGGTCATCTTCATCCACGCACAGGGTTTCGAGATCGACCCCGTACAGCTCGCCGTCGCTGTAGTCGAGCATGCGCTCGAAGACCGCGTTTTTCCAAATGATCTTTCCGCCGCGCAACTTGGCCATCCCTACGATGTCGCTGTTGAGCATAGCCGACTGGTCGCGCAGGAGTGCCTGCACCTGCTGCTGAGCCTCGTACTGCGCGGTGATGTCCACCGCGACGGTGCGGCTCATGCTGAATGTCCCATCGGCATCGCGGATGGCGGTGGAGTTGATGCGCACGTATCGCCGTCTTCCCGCCCTGGGATGCAACCAGACTTCGATTTCAGGTCCGTGCTGCTCGGCAGCGAGCGACACGAAGTGGTTCTTGAACACCTCCCGCCCGACCGGGTCGAGCACGTCCGAAAACCGGTTTCCTGCGGTCGCGAAGTCCGCTCCCATCCATTCGCTCGCGGCAGAGTTGGCGTGGACAAAGCGACCTTCCCCGTCGAGAGAAAAATAGCCGCAAGGCGCATGGTCATACAGGTCTCGCAGTTGCGCAGCCGCCTCCTCCACATCTTTGAGAAGTCGTTTTCTTTCGGTGATGTCCCTTGCCGACCCAAAGACCAGCAGGTGGCCATCGATTTCAACCGCTCGCCAGTGAAGGTCGACATCGATGATGCCGCCGTCCGAGCGCCGGTGCTGCACCTCCACGCGCTGCCGGTCTCCATCATGGATACTTGCCAGCCAGGCGTTGATGCGGGCTTCATCCTGGTTCACGTCCCAGCTCGAGATGTGCCGGCCCTGCAGTTGCTCCCGGGTGGTGCCGTGCATCTCGGCGAAGGAATCGCTCAACTCCAGTAACGTGCCAGCGTCATCGACGATGTGGATTCCGTCGCCTGCCACGCGAAACAGGGTCTGCGTGCGCCGGCTGTTGGATTCGAGCGCTGTAATGGCTCGCATTTCGCGTTTGCCGAACCTGAATACTGCAAACGTCGCTGCACAGCTGAGCACCCATACCAACAATGCCAGCGTCGACAAGGTTCGCATTTCGCCGCGCCACTGCTCAAAGAACGGCCCATTGTCAAACCCGGCAATGGTGAGCAGCGGCCACCCATTTACCTGGTGGTAGGCAACGGTGCGACTTTGCGCATCCACCTGGGAGGTTGCAAAAAAACTGCCCGCGGATGGGTTCTTTCCAATCGACTCCTTGAGCTCCGGTGTTACGCCCTGCGTGCCCACCTCTGCGGTGGCGGTGCTTCCAGGTGACAGCCAGGCAATCAGCTTCAAATCGGACGACCTGAGCGCGATCGCATCGTGCTGTCCCAGGTCGTATCGCTTGAAGATGTGCTTGAAGTGCTCGACGTTGATGCTTGCGTAGAGCACGCCCTTGAACTGACCCTCCCACGTCATCGGGCGGGCCACGATGAGGACCCAGTTGCCTGAGATGCGCGAGACCACAGGGCCCGAGACAATCGCGTTGCCGGAACTGGGCTTCTTGGCCCGCTGAAAGAAGTCGCGGTGGACCACGTCGGGCGGCTCAGAGGCATCGACGAGGTTTCCCCACCGGACAAGGCCGTGCTCGTCCGACAGCCGGAAGCCTTCGACTCCACTGAGCTCCCGGTGCGTCGATGCGAGGGTTTCGTTGATGTCGGCGTCGGACACTTGACCAAGGAACCGTGCACGCTGGAGGTCTTTGACCGAAATTCGCAATGCGGTATCGATCATGCCCAGTTCAGCTTCAAGACTGGCGCTTGCGATGCCGACTAGCCGCTCGGCCGCCGCTTTGGACTGCTCCTCGTGCGTTTCGCGCGAGGATGTGAGCACGTAAGCAACCATTACGGCCAGCAAAGCCCCCAGCACAACGTTGCCAAGGGTGAGCAGCGTTGCGAGCCGTCGACGCTGTTGCTCGGCATGTCTCAACGAAGATGCTGAGTTGGACGGCATGCGACGATGGTAGCGAGTTGATGCCAGCCCGAGTAAGGGTTTACCCCAATATCAATACGACAGATGGCGCAGTGGAGTGCATGGACTGCCAAAAAACGCATCGAACAAAACAGAGGCAGAGTACCAATCCGTGGATGTCCGCCCGCTTCAGCCCCCTTGTTGCCGAACTGCGCGCGTGATGGCGGCGATTCCTGCGCGCGATCCACAGGCGCACATCGTTTCCGCAGATCACGCGCACAACAGCGCTGCCCCAGCCATGTCAAAGCTTGGCCCGAAAGGAGGTCGCCGTGGTACGGTATTGCCAAAAAGCACCATCAATAGGTTCCTGCATTACTGGCACAGTTGTCTATGGGCGGTTACATCCGCTGCATCATCGGCAGTGTGATCGAGCTCCAGCAGCACCGGACTCAAGCCTCAGTATTCGAGCGAAGGCCGTCTTTGGCCTTCAATGTCGCGCGTCCAAAGCCAGTAACTTCAAGCACCAATGCTGCGCCGGGTTGGTCCACTTCGGGCAGCTGAGCCAAGATCATCCCGGCTGCGGCGAGGACGCGCACCTTGTCAATATCTACCTCACTCGCGACTTCGAGCGGAAGCGCTCCAGTCACGATTTCACGCAGCAATTCCAAAGGCATGACAAGACCCGTTAATTTTTCGCATCGTAGCAGGCGCCGTGCGCTGAAATTCAGTTCATGCAAATCGACCACTGATGCGGAGAAGACCAGGGACCCATGACACGCATGAGGGTTTATCTGCTGCGACCACCTCAACGCGCGCCTGATCTGGGTTGGCGGCATGGGTGGCGGCACGAGAGACGTTTAGGTGGGCGGCAAATGTACGCGCCGTTAACTCCGCCTGAGGATCGGAGGTTGGCGTCCCGACCGAAGTGGAACGCCAGGGTTCCAACGTGGCTTCAGCAAGCCTGGATATTGGAGTTACGTATGTGCCCTGTGCCCCGGGGTGGGGTCGCGGCTGGGGAGCTGGTAGCCCCGGTGAACTTGGGGAGCTCAACGAACTTTAGACTGAGAGCGTGACGTTTTGGCATCGTCAATATCTCGCACTCACGTCATCTAAAATTGCCCGTAAAGGCTTGACATCGCTACTTGTAGATGAACTGCCTTCATCAATTTCTTGACTTCCGTTGCTGCATAAAATGAAACGATTGCCTACCCTTGTTGAAGGTTTGGACGAGATACTCAACGGCGGCTTGTTTGAGGGCGGTGTTTATATCTTCGAGGGGCCGCCGGGGGTGGGCAAGACCACGCTGGCCAACCAAATCGCTTACACCCTGGCCCGGCGCGAGACGCGCACGCTGTACGTCACCATGCTGGCGGAATCACATGCGCGCATGCTGCAGCACATGGAGCAGCAGATCTTCTTTGATCAGCAAGAGGTTAGCGCTACAGTCTTCTACGTCAGCGGCTACCGTGAGCTGGAACAAGGCGGGTTGAAAGCCGTGGTCGGTCTACTGCGCGGCGAGCTCATGCGTCACCGCGCATCCTTGCTGGTGATAGACGGCTTGGTAGTTGACAACCTGGAGGTGATGGCCAGCGATTCGGTACGCCAATTCGTGCATGAACTGCAGAGTCTGGTGAGCGCGATGTCATGCACCTGCCTAGTGCTCACCACCGGCCATGGCAATGCCCTGAGTGCAGAGCAGACGATGGTCGATGGCATCTTCTCGTTCGAAGACCACGGCTTTCACTGGCGTGCGGAGCGCCGCATGCAGTTGCGCAAATTCCGGGGCAGCCAGGTCATCCGTGGTCAGCACACGTTCTGCATATCGACGCAGGGGCTGCAGTTCTTTCCCAGGCTCGAAAGCCTGCCGTTGGTCGATGCCCATGCAAGGCTGGGCAAGACCGCCATTTCGACGGGTTTGCCGGCGCTAGATGATGTCCTACACAGCAACGGAGTGTTCACCGGCAGTGCCTCGGTGGTCATCGGGCAAACTGGCACTGGTAAAACCACCTTTGCGTTAGCGTTTGCGGCTGCTTCAAGTGTTGGCGAACCCGGATTGGTGCTTTCATGCACCGAGCTGGCC
Organism: Acidovorax sp. AC410; assembly: GCF_979253235.1. Classification (NCBI taxonomy): domain Bacteria; kingdom Pseudomonadati; phylum Pseudomonadota; class Betaproteobacteria; order Burkholderiales; family Comamonadaceae; genus Acidovorax; species Acidovorax sp. AC410. Next base: position 3,429,491 of record NZ_CEEDCG010000001.1, on the reverse strand, counting down.
GCCGATCTGCGTCGGCTCGGCTCTGAGATGGGCATAGGTGTGGAGGCGGCCGTCAGCGCTGGTGCACTGGTCATCAGAAATCTGGGCCATGAAGACGAGTCTATGGATGAGATGGGGCACAAGCTGCTGCGCTTGGTGGACGAGTTGAAGATTCGCCGCTTGGTGTTGGATGGGGTGGCTGGATTGGCCGACACGCTGGCGTTCCCTGAGCGCGGATACCGCTTTCTGGGACGTCTGTTGGTGGAACTCCGGCGCCGAGGCGTGACCTCTCTGTTCACGGTGGATCCGGATGCCCTGGCTGTGGCGGCCGGAACACCGCTGGCGGATGGCGTAAAGGGCTGGTTCGACAACGTTTTCAGCTTCGAGCCGGTGGCGGCCGTGGACAGGAAGGTGAACGAGCGCATTCTTTCGATCGCGAAGGTACGCGGCGGCGGGGCCGCCCAAGCCTCGGTGGACATTTTCGTTTCTCCGCCCCAGGCGGTTAGGCAGACAACTGTATAAAGAAAGACCATCGCGATGCATATGGTTCTGATCGTTGAGGACGAATATGGCAACGCCGAGATACTGCAGTTGCTGCTTGAGGCCGAGGGCTATCGGGTAGCAGTAGCATCCAATGGCAAGCAAGCGCTGGACATTTTGCGAGATGGCGAAAAGCCCGCTCTGATACTCTCCGACTTCATGATGCCGATCATGAACGGCGGCGAGTTTGGGCGGGCCATCCGGCAGGACGAAATGTTGGGTCAGATCCCATTCGTGTTCATGACCGGGACCAGCGAGGATGTGGTGCAACGAGTCTTTGATGCCTACGACGCATTCCTAGCCAAGCCCATCGAAGTCGATTCGTTGCTGCTGGTGGTGAAACGTCTCATTGAAGATGGTCGGCCGAATCAAGCTAGCAATGACAGGGTCGAAGAGTCAATTCGCAGCTTATTGAAGAGCGTCAAAGTTCTGAGTCGCGATTAAGTTGTTGCCATGGATGCCTTGGTGTGGGCCCATGGTGATCCTGGTGATCTTCCTTTGATATCCGGCTTGCTTCACTGCCGCCAGTCTCCGCCCCAAACTCAATGATGGCGGTCTTGAGCCGTCAGCGCTTGCATTTCTGCAACACGGAAGCGCGTCAGGGCAGTCCTGCACGCGCCGTCCTCGGTTACTTGAAAGAACCGCCGAGACTTGAACTCCGACCGACGTTGCAAATTTCAATTTTGATGCAGCCCTCCGGAGGAACCGCAGTCCGCTTTTATCCGATAACGGCCTCCACTCCGCAGAGCCACCGGTATCCTGGGGCGCAGGTTTGCGAGGTCCTCATTGGCAGACCTATTCGTGGTGCGGAGTTTTGATCCGGGGATCCCGAAGCACACCATGCATCACTGCTGTAGGACAACAACGCGTGACTAAAGAGTCATTCAGCAGTCGGGCAGTTCGCACCATTTACGGGCTATCCTGCCCGGTCCACAACGCGGAACCTTTGCGCCCGATGTCTAAACATCTGATCCCTGTCGTGATCATCGATGAGGACCTAGCCGACTTCAGTGGCCCGGCGCTCTCCGCCAGTTTGAAATCGAGGACTGGTGAAGTTTGGCAGGGTGCAAGGTGTAGCACGATCGTCGTCGGGGGGAATGCGACGCTGCGTGGAAAGACTTTGACTACGTGATGCCGAAGCTGCTGGATTACGAGCATTTCGACGTTCTTGTGGCCAAGCTGTGTTTGACTGTAGAACGCAGTCCCACGAATAGCTACAACGATGTCTCCTACCGACCAATCCGACGGCAATTTGAAGTAGAGGCAATGTGCTGGAGTTGATGTGGAAGCGCGCACGTATCCACATTGTTCGTTCCTGGCAATCTAGCTTCCAAAGCTGACCCTTGTGAGCTAGGCCGTAAGAATCTGCAGCTCAATTTGGCAAGGTAGCGGAATTGAGTTCGGTCCAATTCAAGGTTTTCTACTCGAAAGGTGTCATGTCAACAGCGGTTAGAAACAACGTCCGTGTTTCAGGCTCGGGCCCTGCGACGCTCTTCTTCGCCCATGGGTTTGGCTGCGACCAAAACATGTGGCGCCTCCTCGCCCCGGCATACGCAGACCGCTACAAGACAGTCTTGTTTGATCTGGTAGGAAGCGGAAGCTCAGACCTTACAGCGTTCGATCCTTCCAAGTACAGCACCCTACAAGGCTACGCTGACGACTTGGTTGAGATCGTCGAAGAGTTCAGTGATGGCCCAGCCATTCTCGTCGGTCACTCCGTCAGTGCGATGGTAGGCATCTTGGCTGACCTTGCTGCACCAGGAAAATTTGCGGCCCACGTCATGGTGGGCCCCTCTCCCTGCTACATCAACGACGGCGACTACATCGGTGGATTTTCACGCGAAGACATTGAGTCTCTTTTGGACACGCTGGAAAGCAACTACCTCGGCTGGTCCAGCACGATGGCGCCCGCGATCATGGGCAATCCAGAGCGGCCTGAGCTGGCCGAGGAACTGAGCAACAGCTTCTGCCGTACCGATCCTGAAATCGCCAAGCACTTTGCTCGTGTCACCTTCCTCTCGGACCACCGGGCTCAGCTGCAGCAGCTGACGACCCCCGCCCTGATTCTTCAATGCGACGAAGACATGATTGCGCCTGTCGCGGTAGGTGAGTACATGCACCGGATGCTGCCAAACAGCACGCTCAAAATCATCGAGAACGTGGGTCACTGTCCGCATTTGAGCCAGCCCAGTGCGAGCGCAGACGCTATCGATCAGTTCCTGGCGGAACATAGTCTTTGATGGAAGCAGTTGGCTCCAGTCCCGATTCCGATCCGCTGGAAGATCTCCCTTGCGGAGTGCTGACCACTGACTCGAAAGGCCTGATTCTTCAGGCGAATTCCACGTTTTGCGAATGGGCTGGATATGGATGCGATGAAGTAATCGGCGTGCGCCGCCTTCAGGACTTTCTGACCATGGGGGGTCGGCTTTTCTACCAGACCCACTTGGCGCCGTTATTGGTCATGCAGGGTTCCATCTCAGAGGTGAAACTTGATGTACTCCACAAAGACAGGAGCCACATCCCCATCGTCATCAACGCCAAGCGCCTCCTGCGCGACGGCGAATGGCTACTGAAGGTTGCCGCGTTCATCGCCCGCGATCGGGACAAGTATGAGCGTGAGCTTCTTCTTTCACGGAAGACACTTGAAGGCGCTGCAGCCGAAGCAACCCGCCTCAAGAAGCAGTCTGAGGATCGCGCGCTTTTCGCGGAGCAGATGATCGGCATCGTTAGCCATGATCTGCGCAATCCACTTTCTGCTATCCGTCTCGGAATGCAGCTATTGGACAGGCAAGGGGTAACGCCTCAACAGCGAGAAACGCTTGGTCGCGTAAATAGAGCAGTTGATCGAGCCCACCAATTGATCAAAGACCTCCTCGATTTCACCTCGGCACGTATAGGCTCTGGAATTGCTGTAAACCTCAAATCCTCAAATCTGCATGATGTGGTTGCCGATACCGTGGAAGAGCTGACACTGGCTTTTCCTGACCGGCGGATTGCTCATCTTCGCGAGGGAACGGGGAGCTGCGAGCTTGATGCCAACCGGATCGCCCAGGCACTTGCAAATCTGGTCAGCAACGCGGTCGCCTATGGGCAGGTCGCTACCGACATTACGGTGACTTCGGCAATGACTCCGAAGGGATGGTACGTTGAAGTGCACAACTGGGGTCATCCCATTGCTGACGGCGCAATGGAGAGATTATTCATGCCCATGGTGCGAGGCGTGGCGGAAGACAGCGGAAACAGAAACGTGGGCTTAGGACTGTTCATCGTCAACGAGATTGCGAAAGCCCATGGAGGAGTGATCGAGGTGACATCCACCGCAGCACTGGGGACTGCGTTCCGGCTGGCTTTCAACGACATGCCCAGGGATGCTTGAGTTCGAGCGTCTCACCCTTTGCACTGTCTGCCAGGAAGTCTCAGAGTCAAGGCCATTGAGGACGCAACCGCGCCGATAGACGAACCCAGCGTGCGTGGAAAGCCTGGTTTCGATCCACGGCAGGATGGCCGCAACACCCAGGAGAAAAAAGGTAAGCGGACGGTGAACTCATCTTGAGCCGTTCTGCTCGATAGGGCATCGTGTACACGAAGGAGATCGTGGACACGATGCTAAGAGAGTCAACACTCGAAGTGCCCAAGCGCCGGGCATACAGCGCGCAGTTGAAGGCCCAGGTCCTGCTGCAATGCTCTCAGGTGGGGGCGTCGGTCTCGGGCGTCGCGCTCAGCCACAGCCTGAACGCGAACATGGTCCACCGCTGGATCCGAGAAGCGCGTCAGCGCGTTCTGGTCGAGGCGGCTGAAGCATCAGGTCAGCAGTTCGTGCCACTCCAACTGCAGGATGCCACTGTGATTGAAGCCGAGACCGGTACAGCTCCTGTGCCATCTGAGGCGACCGGTTCGAGCTGTGCAATCCGCATCGAAGTGCGCCGCGGATCGGCTGTCGTCTCCATCGACTGGCCTACCGACTGTGCCACGTCCTGCGGGGCCTGGCTGCGCGACTGCCTTCGATGATCCGCATCGACGCCGCCTGGCTGGCCATTGCCCCTATGGACATGCGTGCAGGCACCGAGACGGTACTGGCGCGCGTGGTCATCGTCTTCGGAGCTGCCCATCCCCATCATGCCTACCTCTTCGTCAACAAGCGCGGCAACCGACTGAAGGTGCTCGTGCACGACGGGATCGGCGTCTGGCTGTGCGCGCGCAGGCTGCACCAAGGCCGCTTCGTGTGGCCGATGCCAGGTGGCGCGCACCAGCTCTCGATCAGCCAGGCACAGCTGAGTGCCCTGGTCCTCGGCCTGCCATGGCAGCGCCTTGGCGACGATGGCGTCATCGCGCTCGTTTGAGGCAATTACGCTCGCCTGGCAATCCGGGCATTCGACAGTTCCTCGCTGGCCCAATCGGATCCACACTGCCAAGCCATGGTGGTGCAGTCGCAATCCCTGGATGGTCTCAGCGCAGCGCAGCTGCGCGAACTCACTGTCCGTCTCACTGCAGAGGTCAAGCACAAGCAGGCGTTGATCGACAAGCTCACCCACGAGAACGCACTGCTCAAGCGCATGAAGTTCGCCGCGCAATCAGAGCGATTCGGTGCCGAGCAGTACAGCCTGCTCGACGAATCTCTCGTTGAGGATGTGGCGAGCGGTGCAGACACCCCAGTGCCGCAGGCTATGGTCCATAGCGCCAGAATGCAGCCCAAGCGGCAACTGCTCCCGCCCCAGTTGCCGCGCCGCGAGGTGCTGCACGAGCCCGAATCGACCGTGTGCCCATGCGGCTGCCAGATGAAGCGCATTGGCGAAGACATCGCAGAGAAGCTGGACTATGTCCCAGGCGTGTTCACCGTCGAGCGCCACATACGCGGCAAGTGGGCGTGTAGGAAGTGCGAGCGGCTGGTGCAAGCGCCGGTCGCTGCGCATGCCATCGACAAAGGCGTTCCAACCGCTGGCCTTCTGGCGCACGTCCTGGTGGCCAAGTTCGCAGATCACTTGCCGCTGTACCGCCAGGAAGCGATTTTCGGCCGCGCAGGCTATGCGGTCCCGCGCTCCACGCTCGCGCAGTGGGTTGGCGCCTGCGGCGTGCAGCTGCAGCCTCTCGTTGATGCACTCCGCGCCGAGGTACTGGCCCATCCAGTGCTCCATGCCGACGAGACACCTGTTGCGATGCTCAAGCCCGGTACAGGCAAGACGCACCGTTCCTATCTCTGGGCCTATGCACCAGGTGCGTTCGAAGACACCCGAGCAGTGATCTACGACTTTTGCGAGAGCCGTGCTGGAGCGCACGCGCGCGCGTTCCTGCAAGGCTGGCAGGGTAGCCTGGTCTGCGACGACTTCTCTGGCTACAAGGCATTGATGACCCAGGGCATCACCGAGGTCGGTTGCCTGACCCACGCCAGGCGCAAGTTCTTCGACCTGCATGCCACGAGCAAGAGTGTCGTTGCCGAGAGTGCCTTGAAGCAGTTTGGCCGAATCTACGACGTCGAGAGAGACCTGCAGGGGTCAAGTGCCGAGGAGCGATTGAACGAGCGCCAGGCTCGGTCCAGACCGATCCTCGACGCGCTTCATTGGTGGATGGTCCAGACGCGGCAGAAGGTCCCGGAAGGATCAGCGATCGCACGCGCCCTCGACTACAGCTTGAGGCGATGGGAGGCGCTGACACGCTTTGCCTTTGATGGGCGATTGCCCATTGACAACAACCACATCGAGAACCAGATCCGCCCCATTGCCATCGGGCGCAACAACTGGCTTTTCTCGGGCAGTCTTCGGGCTGGGCAACGTGCGGCTGCTGTAATGAGCCTTGTCCAATCGGCACGCATGAATGGCCATGATCCGTATGCCTACCTGCGCGACGTGCTTGAGCGGCTACCAACGCAGCAGGCCAGCTTGATCGGCGAGCTGTTGCCTCACCGCTGGAGCGCAGAGAGGTCGTTGAAATAGGCTTTCGTTGCTTCTCCGTTACTATGGCCGATATCGGCGGAAGCAGGCATTCATGGTCGGCTAGTTTGGTAGCCTGCACGTGAGATTCGTCGAAGTGAATGTCAGGCACAAGGGGGTGAGTGTGAGCGTTGGATTACCATTAAAAAAAGCAGTGCATCGGTTAGCGTCGGAAGATGGGGAGTATGTCTCTGCCACCATGCGTAGTGATTCGCTGTATGTGCTGTACCAGCCTTCCGCGGACGAAGGCATCAATTTCCTGCGAGAGTTCAAGCTCAATGAGTTTGATGGCGAAGAGGACGATGTCCAGCAGATCTATGCACTGAAGGCCACGACGTCGTACCGCTCCATTTTCTGTGCCGACAACCGGCTGTACATGACGGGCCAGCGCCCGGAGATCCTGGACCTGACGACCAACGAGGTGCTATACAGCGAGTACGTGGCGCGCGCCAACCCCGAGTGGTCCGACTTCGGCTTGGTCTTCAGCCACGGCGGCGCTGTGTACCGCAGCGTGGTCTGGAACGACGCCAGCCAGGGCCTGGACGTTGTGCGGGACTACCAGGTTGTGGGCCACCTGGCGCTGGACATCGCTTTCGGATACCCACCCACCGACCAGTATTTCTACGGCTTCGGCACGGCGCGCGACGTGTTCCGTGTCTACTGCCTTGAGACGCAGGCCATGCTGCTGGAGCTGGATCTAGCGCCCTACCGCATTGGCGAGTGGCCCTTGAAGAAGCACGTGGACCGGGCTGGAAACCGGCTGTTCGTGCTGGCCGGCAACACGGTGCTGCTCGTTGACCTGGGGCCGAATACAAGAGCAGCAACGGCGGTGGTGGTGAATCAGCTCAACTACGTGGAGGAGCCGGTCTTGCAGGGCCTGCTGGCCAGCGGGCACCTCACCGGCAACAGCTACGCCTACAAAATCAGCGCGGCGCGCGATGGCTTCGCCATCTTCAACGCCAGATCGCGCTCGTTCATGATGTATGTCGCAATCTCCGAGACGGGCGACAAGATGCGGCCCGTCTGGGTGGAGCATACCCGGCGCGAGATAACCGCCATCAACACCGAGGGCGACCTGCTGTTCGGCATCGAGGACTACCGCCCCAAGGCCTGGGACAAGTTCAACGGCGATCAGGTCTGGCAGGCCTCGGCGGGCACCATGGCCAACGCCATACAGCTGGGCGACCACTGGGTGGTGTTCACCCACCCCTCGGGCGACCTGCAGTGCTTTCGGTGGAAGAAACCGTATCTGTCGCCCCATCGGCCGGGCTGATGGGCATTTCGGTCAGGGCGGTTCAGCTGAAGAGTGATTTATATGTTGGCCTCGCCAACGCCCGGGTTGGGCCCTTTGCCGAAGCTGGCCTCACCCGCCCGCCTCGCGTGTTCTGAGTGACTGGTTCCGGGCGGACGGACGGCGACTATGAGCCCAGAGCGGAAGTCCAAGGCTATCGAAAGCTGGCGGTCAAGATGGGATGGCCGCCCGCTTACGAAAAAAGATGGACAAAAAGCGATGGAATGCCGAGACCCTCATGCGCGGCGAAAAGGCTATGAGCGACCTTGAGACCTTTTGGGGTAACTTCAAGGCCAGTACACGCGAAGGGCGAAGGCTCATGATGTCGCAACTTCCCAGCCTCCGCTCAGAACTCGCGGGGGTGAGTGAAGCCGACAGTTATGTGCTTGAGCGCCTGACCAAACTGGATGACGCATGCAGGCAACTATCGCGACTCCAACCTATGAGCTTCAGCGAAGAAGATCAGATCGTGTTCGCACTAGGTGACGTCTCCGTGATCCGCGGCCAGCTGCACATGCTGGGCATTGTTGAAGAGGAAACGGCCGCCCCCAAATAGCCAAATACCGCCTCCTAGCGCTACCCTCCTACACATCAGGACACTGGCAAGGCGTCCGATGGCCTGCTCCACCAAGAAGCCCCCCTGTAGTGCGGCTGGCACCAAGTTTTCAGTTCCGGGAAACTCCATCGGACTGATGAAGGCCAACAGCACTAGGCTTGCGACTCACGTGGAACCCGTACCTCTCCGCGATCTCGCCGTGGAGGGCCGCCGGGACCGATCAAGCTCTTGCAAATGCACTATGCAGATATTCGTCAAAGCTGGTATCCCCCCGCACAGAGTCGTCCGGCATCGCAAAACCATTGTCTATGCTGAGGCGTGTCATCCTGGCGTATGACTCAGCCGCCGCTGCCGAGAATCCCAGCGCCCGGAACGCCTCTTCCAGTTGGGCGCGCGGCGTGACAACCACCTCCACGGGTCTGCCCAACACTTGAGAAAGGCTTTGTGCCACGTCCCTTGGACTGTATCGCCTAGGCCCTTCGACATGGCGAAGGGCCACGTCGCCCACCGAGGAAAGCAATCGTTCAGCTGCGTACTTGCCCAAGTCGCTTGGCGCCACCATCGGAATCGCCATGTCAGCGGGGATCATTGAATGCAACTGGCCTGTTTGGCGCACGGCGTCGATCTGAGCGAACCAATTGGTCATGTAGTAAGCACCGCGCTGCACAGCGGCGGGAGTGGATAACCTCCCCAGCCCCTGCTCTAGTTCCCAAAGCACGTTGAGATCCCCGATGCGATCTCCGGCCTGGGCCCCGCCGGTTGAAGCCGCAACCACCTTCTCCAGCCCCGATTCTTCCAACGCTTCCAGGATATTGGCGACAGTCTGCCGTTCCACGATATCCGTATCCAGCGATGTGTCTGCGGGCGGATTGAGCACGAAAGCGCGGCGCCCTTGCTTGAACGCGGCCCTGAGAGAAGCAGGCTTCCAGATATCCGCCACCAGAATCTCCGCTCCGCGTTGTTTCCATTCCTTCGCGTGCTCGGCGTGATGGGTGACGATGCCGACAGGCTCAGCTCGCGCCAAAAGAGTTGAGACCACACCAGAGCCCACGTGACCGGTGCCTCCCATGACTACGTACATATGCAGATCCTCCATAGGAAATTCAGGTATCCATTTTTTGACCTCCTACCGACAGATCCTGTCAGCAGGTCAGGCAAATTGGTAACAGGGCGATTCCTAACGAGGGCAGCGCGACCAACCACTGAGCACGTCCTTGAGCCGCCAATGCTGAGCTGCCTTCGGAGTTTTCCTACATCGAAATCAGAAAGGTTGGAACTGCTATGGCAGTTCCGATTGATAGAGTGATTGCGGTTTCCAACCAATAAAAAGTTTGTGAGGGATCAATGCTGCAAGCAGACTTTAAAAAATCTAAGCTCACGCAAAAGAACTTCAGAGTTGCACTGGTGGACGACCATGCGATCGTGCGCAGAGGGTTGCGCGAATACCTCGAAAGCCATGACGACATTCACATCGTTGCCGAAGCAGGCAACGGTCGTGAAGCGATGAACTTGGTGCGCGACCACGCCATTGACGTTCTGGTGCTTGATCTGACGATGCCCCAATTCAGTGGCTTGGATGCATTGGCCAGCTTGAAGGCCCGCTCGCCAGATACGGGTATTCTCATTTTCTCGGGCATGCCAGTTTCGCAATACGCCATCACCCTCCTGCAACAAGGGGTAGCTGCCTACCTCAATAAGGACTGCGATCCTGAAGAAGTGGTGCGCGCTATTCGAGTCGTCGGCGAAGGTCGCCGATACCTCACAAACGAGGTGGCTGAGTTGCTCGCCCAGGAGGTTTTCAAACCAACGCCAGGCCTCCCCCATGAGTCGCTGAAGGGGCGGGAGTTTCAGGTCTTCTTGAAACTGGCTCAAGGGGAGGATGTTGGTGCAATCGGCAGAATGCTCAATTTAAGCACCAAGACAGTAAGCACCTACCGCACCCGAACCTTGAAAAAGCTCGGGCTGGAAAGCAACAGTGAGGTGACCTACTACGCGCTAAAGCACGGCCTCATCGATTGACAAGGGCATCCATTGAGGGCTGTGCGTATTCGCAAGGGCGACGCAACACCTGCCGCCGAGTCCGCTATTTAGAGCCCGCCTGTTGAACCCTATCAGCATTTGTTGTACTTCGCGCTCCCTTAAGGTGCATCTCAATATCGGCCGCCTTGTCGCCGACCTGGGCAACTGCGTCCTTCAGTTGTTCTTCAGTCGTGTCAAGCTCACGCGTCCAACGAGCCAGTGATGCGGCGTCATCGACGTCAATGCGATCTGGTTGAGGGTTTGATTGCGTCATCAGATATGTCCTTTGTGGTTGGTCTGTCGTTCCAAATGCTAGCCATGTGAGCCGGTCCGCACTGTAGGCGAACAGCACCATCTGCCTGCTGCAACGGATGAACTACCGGATTGAGGCACCGGCCCTCGTTGCGGGTTGGAATCCCACCTTGAAACTCCGAAGGATGATTGCTCACGCCGTTCGAAATTCGATGGACGCCCTGTCTCCAGCATCAAATTTGCGCGAAGAAAATCGGCGCGGCCGTTTGTTATCTGGGCCCTGTAGACGCAGGAGCCAGAAGTGCTTGTGCCTTGTTTCCCCCCAACAGGCCTGGATGCCGCACCCCACCTCTGGCCACTCTTTGACCCGAAGCCTATAAGTAAGCAAAATACGACGGAGGCGATGGCTGCGCCGACTTTCACCTTCGCCGGTGTACGCACGCTCTGAAATGGCGTTGCCCCGCGGCCAGCGGTCGAGTCGGCCGGTTTTGTGGGCTTCACTTTTGCGTCAATCAGTGAGGAATAGGCGCAGTGCGATCAAGGATGACTCCGGCGGTTGACCACATCCAGTATGAACATGTTGATCTTCTGAATGTCATCACGATACCGTTCCGCCTGCTCACTCGACACAACACTACCGACGAGGTCGATCTGGTCGAGAAAGCTTTTTGCCACGGCAGAAGGTGTGGGGTGAGATTCGACTAGGGCCTGACCCAGCGCAATCAAGGCAGCAATTGTCGAGTGATTGCGTTCCGCCTCTGCTGCCAAGCCGGCAAGCATTTGGGATTGGCGCTCAATGGCCGCCTCCAAATCTTGGATGGACGCCGGCGGCGAATGCGCTTCACTTGGATGTTGTTCCATAGGTCCTCGGTCAACTCCACCACCGAAATCGCCTTACGCTCCCGGCATCAATGCTTGTGCGCTTTCTTGAGACCTTCAGCGTGTTCCTTGTGCGCCTTCAATGTGGGCAGTGTCTTTGAGGCAAATGCCCTGACCTCTGCGTCATCGGCGCGCTTAATGGTGTTCTCAAATAGGGCGACATCCATTTTGTGGTCATCAATGCCCACCTCTTTCACAAATTCCTTGTCGAAGTCCTTTGCGCTTGCGATCTTCTCCAGCCTTTTTTGCTTGTCGGCGGGGACCGCCTCAGGCAGCACGGCCCCCTTCGCCTTCGCCAGTGCCTTCAGCTCTTCATTTGCGGCACCATGGTCTTTAACCAACATTGCGCCGTAGGACTTCACTGCTTCAGATCCGCCCTTTTGCTGTGCAAGCTTTCCGGCCTCCACCTCGTACAGGCCTCCACCACCAGCCTTGGTGAAGAATTCTTGATCTTTCTTGCTAACCTCCGCATGAGCGCCAAAGGACAAAATGGCCACGCATACGGCCGCTGCGACTTGAGCTGTATTCATCAGTTATCTCCGGTGAAAGGACGGAAGGAAGGGCCCGAGTGGGCCCGTCTGTTAAACCATTGGCGGGTCAGTTTCCCGCTCTGGGTGCCGATGTCGCGCTATCCCTTGGATGAACGAGTTGAAGTCGGTGGCCGATGCTCCAAGGAACATTCCAGGATCCGGGTCGCCTGACGGCAGAGTTGCTGGAATCTGCGCCTTGAGCATCAGAGCTGCCGACGCCGGCATCACCAAAATGGTTTTGCAGTGGCGATGCTGATCCTTGATGAATTCCGCAGTGTGACCATCCCCCGCCAATGCCTGCACACCTGCTTCACCATCCGGCAAAGCCAGTGCATCGAAGAGGAACCCGGGCTCGTTCTCCAGTGAAGCGTCGGCATTAATCGCCACACCGTCGCTGGTCTTGACCGGGCCAATGCGTGGCGCAACGAAGCGCGGTACGGCGCCTTGGGTGAAAAGGGCTTCGTGCAGCGCCACCGCGCTTTTGCCAACAATGCCATCAGCAACAAGAATGGCAACTTTGCGTCCCTTGATGCTTCCGTCACCTGGTCGAGCGAGAAGGGACAAGGCCGGCGATTTGGACACCTCAGGCTTTGGTGCTTTAGCCAGCGCCCGGGGCATTGCTTCAGGCAATGCTGCCATGCCAAGACCCGTTGCCACCTGCTGCGCGAGGTCATCGGACACATTGCGCAGGGAGGCAACCATGCGCTCACGAATCGCTGGCACCGTCACCTTGCTCAATTCAAAGCGGAACGCGGCCGCAATGTGGGCTTGCTCCACAGGAGTCTGGCTGTTGAAGAACAGAGTTGCCTGGGTGTAATGGTCCGCGAACTTTTCAGGTTTTGCGCGTACCTTGCCTTGGGACTCCTTGGCCTGAATCCTGGCGGGCACGGAGACAAAGCCTTGGGCTGCACCGGCTTGGAACGGACAGCCGCCGCCCAGCGAGTTAGGCTCATACGCGACCTTGCCGCGATGGATGGCCTGGCGGTGCATGCCGTCACGCTGGTTGTTATGCACCGGGGCGATGGGTGAGTTGATGGGCAGCTCGTGAAAGTTGGGGCCGCCCAGGCGCGAGATCTGCGTGTCCACATATGAGTGGATGCGCCCCGCAAGCAAAGGGTCGTTGGAGAAATCGATGCCCGGCACCACGTGCGCGGTGCAGAAGGCCACCTGCTCGGTTTCGGCAAAGAAGTTGTCGGGGTTGCGGTTGAGCACCATGCGGCCGATGGGGCGTACGGGGATCAGCTCTTCCGGAATGATCTTGGTCGCGTCCAGGATGTCGAAGCTGAATTTCTCCGCCTGCTCTTCCGTGAATACCTGCACGCCGAGCTCGTATTCGGGATAAGCGCCCGCCTCGATACGCTCCCACAGATCACGGCGGTGAAAGTCTGGATCGGCGCCGGAGATCTTGACCGCTTCGTCCCACACCAGCGAATGGGTGCCTGCCTTCGGGTTCCAGTGGAACTTGACGAAGACCGACTCGCCCGCGGCATTCACGAAGCGAAAGCTGTGAACGCCAAAGCCCTGCATAGTGGCGTAGCTGCGTGGAATACCGCGGTCCGACATGGCCCACATCAGCATGTGCGTGGACTCGGGCATCAGCGAAACGAAGTCCCAAAAGGTGTCGTGCGCGCTCGCGGCCTGTGGCATCGCATGGTGTGGCTCAGGCTTGACAGCATGCACCAGGTCCGGGAACTTCATCGCGTCCTGGATGAAGAACACCGGCATGTTGTTGCCCACTAGGTCCCAGTTGCCTTCGTCGGTGTAGAACTTGACAGCAAAGCCGCGCACATCGCGCGCCGTGTCCTTGGAGCCTCGCTCACCCTGCACGGTAGAAAAGCGCACGAACACGGGGGTGATCTTGCCGGCCTCATTGAACGGCGCGGCGCGCGTGAGGTCCGTCAGGGGTTCGTAGCATTCGAAGAAACCGTGCGCACCAGATCCGCGCGCGTGCACGATGCGCTCGGGGATGCGCTCATGGTCGAAATGCGTGATCTTCTCGCGCAGGATGAAGTCTTCGAGCAGCACCGGGCCGCGCTCGCCGTACTTGAGAGAATTTTGGTTGTCGGCGATTGGCACACCCTGGTTGGTGGTGAGCACCTGGCCGGCGGAATCGACGCGCACGTGGTCGAGCGGTGCGATGGTCGCATTGACGCCGTCAGGGGCAACCGTCCCAGTCTTGGCACTGCTGTTTGCTTCCGACACGGTGCTACCTGATGGCAGCCGCGAGGCCGGCTCCACAGTAGCACCCGGCGCAGGGCTAACCCCGTTGGTGAAACCATGCTCTCCCGCTTTATTGGCGTTGTATGGTTTCGCGGACGCGAGGTCGTTGGTTTCTCCCGCCTTCGCAGAGAGAACGTCAGCAGCTGGCCCGAGAGCGGAAGGCGCGCTGTCCGTATTTCTGGCAGGTGCTGCAGCAGTTGATGGAACAGGCGCGGCAGCGCCCTTGGCAGCACGCGTAGGATCTTTGGGCATTGTGTACCTTCGTCACTGGGTTGTGGGGAAGGCACAGGTTAAGGTCCTCGCCGTGACGGTTTGTAGGACTTTGGCTCAACCGATCAGCACAAAGCAATAGCCCGGCGGAGCAGGCAAGTTGCAACTAAATGATGGTCAGCCCGAGCGACTTGTCAGCGTCACCCGTTTTGTTGCGGCTGGCAAACTGCGCATATTGAAGGGTGGGCAACTGGCGTTGTCCTACGAGGGCCTGAACCCAAAAGCTGCAGTCTCGCTCTACATCAAGGATGTTGCTATGACTCAGCCACTCTTCAAACTTCCGAACAGCCGGGTCTCGGACACAACGCGTGAATGTGCTGTGCACAAGGACCAACGCAGTATCCAAGGCGGATGCGAAATTCGACCGTCCGTCTGGATATGCGCCGAGTGCTGGCAGGCCAAACTTGGAATCATCAAGGGCAGGCGCAGCCAGTCTTCCAAATAGCCACGTCAACGGCTGGGCCTGGATTTCGGAAGTGATGCGCCAGCGCGGTCAGCCTCTGTCCCTGACTAGTTCCAGCACCGCCATGGCGAACTCCTGAGGTGCTTCTTGCGGTAGGTTGTGGCCGACGCCGTCCAGGATTCGATGGTCGCGCAGAGCGCTGAAGCGTGCTGCATGTACCGACGCATCCGCAGGCGGACGCACCCCGTCGTTGGCGCCATCCAAGGTGATAGATGGAACGGTGATGACGGGTTGCTGGGCAAGCTTCGCTTCGATGTTTGCATAGGCCGGATCACCAGGCACCAAGGCGTAGCGGTGCCGGTACGAGTGGATTACCACTTCGACGAAATCCGGGTTGTCGAAGGCGGCAGCGCTCTGCTCGAAAGTCGCATCGTCGAAGCGCCAGGTCGGTGACCACAGTTGCCACAGTAGCTTGGAAAATGCCCTGCGGTTTTGCTCAAGCCCAGCTCGACCGCGCTCGCCATGGAGGTAGTATTGATACCAGAGCCGCAGCTCTTTTTCAGGTGCTTCCGGCTCCATGGCCCTGGCGATGTTCTGGATGTTGTAGCTGTTCACCGAGACCAGACCCGCGCAACGCTGGGGCCACAGCGCGGCGACCACACACGCGGCCCGGCCACCCCAGTCGTAGCCCGCAAGCACCGCCCGCTCAATGCCAAGGCTGTCCAGGAACGCGAGCAAATCGGCCCCAAGCGCGGCCTGCTCGCCGGATCGCAAGTTTGACGCGTTCACAAACCGCGTGCCGCCATACCCGCGCAGGTAAGGCACCAGCACGCGGCAGCCTGCATCCGCCAGCAAAGGAGCTACTTCTTGGTAACTGTGGATGTCGTACGGAAAGCCATGCATCACTACCACAGGCGGCCCGGCGGTAGGGCCTTGCTCGAAGTACGCGATGTCGAGCACGCTGGCCCGAACGTGGCGAAGTGGTTCCATGCGTTTCATTCGTATTTCCTCGCGCATCGGTCGCCGGTCACAGCTAGAAGGGGATGTCATCGTCCCACAACAAGCGATCGCCGTAGCGCATCGCTCCCTGGGCATCGCGCTCGACCACCCTGCGGTAGTTGGTAAATCCACAGTAGCCACAGCGATTCATGGGGGCAGTCTGATCGGTTTCCATCGTTGAGCTCTTATACAGAAATGTGCCTTTCAGTCATTTCAGGCATAGCGGCATCCTGACCTTGCACCAGGGTTTCGTCGGGATGGCCCGCCTGGTCATCGCAAATATTTTCCACCGTACTCGATCACTTGATCCTCCCGCGCAGGCGCTGATTTCGCCGCTATCGATTTCAGTGCGAGCCGCATGCAATGGCCTTCAACCGCCGTCGGAACCCTCTTTCCATGTCAGTAAGTCTGTCCATATACTGTATTTAATTACAGTATTTTGCCATGCCTGCCTCCCACGCTTCCCAGTCCTTCGACACCCAGAGCCTGCCCATTTCGGTACGGGAATCTGTATGGCTGGGCGACGACCTGGTGCACGACGGCCACCCGACAATCTCCACGGGTTTTGACCTGTTGGACGCCTCCCTGCCCGGGGGTGGCTGGCCCACACGCGCCCTGACCGAGGTCCTCCTGGCCCAAGCACCGCTGTGCGAATGGCGCCTGCTGGGCAGAAGCTTGCCCAGCCTGGTCCAGAACGGCGGCCAGATACTGCTCGTTGCCCCACCCCAGCAGCCCCATGCCGGTGGCTTGGCTCAGCTCGGAGTTCCCGCCGACCAGATCGTCTGGATTCAGGCCAAGACGCCAGCCGAGCGCTTGTGGGTGACGGAGCAATTGGTGAAGTCCAATCCCCGCGGCGCGGTGCTTTCCTGGCTCCCCCAAGTCCGCTCGGACCAGATCAGGCGCCTGCAGGTGCATGCCCAGTCCTGCCAGTCGCCTGTCTTTCTCTTTCGGCCTTTGAACGCGCAGCGAGAGGCCTCGCCGGCGCCACTGCGCACCCTGGTGTCGCTCGGCACAGGCTGGAACATCGACGTGCGCATCCTCAAGCGCCGTGGTACGCCCTGCCATGACGTGCTGGAACTGCAGGCCATCCCCGGCCGCCTGAGCCAGGTGCTGCCGCCGCGACTGCGCCGCCTGGACACCGATTTCGCCATCCCCCTGCGCAGAGAGGAGGCCACCGATGATCGGCATCTGGGCCGCACTGCTACCGCACAAGACCAGCACCGAGTCCTGCACCGCCATTGACCTGCCTTCCCTGGCTGTTTGGGCGCTGCAGTTCTCTCCAAGGGTGGCAGTGCGCGAAGAAGTGGTCCTGGTTGAGGTCGGGGCCAGCGCACGCCTGTTTGGCGGCCTGTCGCACTTGCGAGGGCGCATCGAATCGGAAGCCAGTGAGTTGGGCGTTGAAGCCTTCGCTTGGGCCCCGACGGGCACCGCCGCGCTGGCTCTGGTGCGCTCGCGCGTGGTGGATGGCTTTGCCGGCCCGCTGCCATCCATCCTCGACAAACTACCGCTGGAGATGATCACCGCCGTGGCGCGCCATCAAGGCACGCTGCACCGCCTCGGATCACGCACGCTGGGTGATGTGCGCAAGCTGCCCCGGGGTGGCCTGGGTCGGCGCTTCGACAAGGACCTGCTTCACAGCCTGGACCAGGCCTACGGACTGCGTCCCGAGGTCTGCGAGTGGCAGCAACTTCCCGAAACCTTCAGTGCCCGCCTGGAGTTCATGTTCCGTGTCGAAAACGCGATGGCACTGATGTTCGGCGCCCGCCGCTTGTTACTCCAGATGTCCGGCTGGCTAGCGGCCAGGCACATGGGCGTCACCTCGTTCACGCTGCGGTGGGCCCATGACGCGATGCGCGCCAAGACCGCAGGCACTGGGGGGGAGATCACCGTGCGCACCGCGGAGGCTACGCAGAACGTGGACCACCTGGGCCGCCTGCTCAGCGAGCATCTGGCCAAGGTCGAGCTGCTGGCACCCGTCGGCGACATTGAGCTGCTTGCCTCCGAAACCATCGCTATCAGGCAGGAGAGCAAGTCGCTCCTGCCTGAGACCATCCGCCAGGGCGAAGCCACGTCCCTGGTGCTGGAGCGCGTGCAGGCCCGCCTGGGCAAGGATCGCGTGGTGCGCCCCGTCCTGAATGCCGACCACCGCCCCGAATGGATGCAGTGCTGGCAGGGTGCGGAGATGGTGCGCCCCCGCGCTTCGCTCCCCTGCCACGAGCTGCCGCTGCCCGCATGGGTGCTGCCCGAACCGCTGCGTCTGGCCGAGCGGGAGCACCGCCCGATCTACCAGGGGCAACTGCAGTTGCTGCTGGGCCCGGACCGCGTGGAAGGCGGCTGGTGGCACCGAGAGCGTTCGGCGGCTGCAGGTACACAGGGCGGTCAGCTCAACGTGCAACGCGACTACTGGATCGCGTTGAGCCGGCATGCAGGGGTGCTGTGGATTTTCCAACGCCGCCTGGCCGAGGACGAGACGGGCTGGTTCCTTCATGGCCTGTACGCCTGAACGATGCATAGACCTTCAGGCAACAGTCATGGCGCTTCCCTTCTACGCAGAGCTGCGCTGCGTTTCCAATTTCACGTTCCTTGTCGGGGCCAGTTGGCCTGACGAACTGCTCGAGCGCGCCAAGGAGCTGGGCTACAGCGCCATTGCCATCACCGACGAATGCACGCTGGCCGGTGTGGTGCGCGCGCATGTCGCCGCCAAGAAGGAGGGGCTGCAGTTGCTGGTGGGCTCGCAGTTCAAAGTGCAGGCCGGCCTGGCCTTCACGATGGTGATCCTTGCGCAGAACCTCGATGGTTACGGCAACCTATGCCAGTTCATCACGCGGCTGCGGCGCACCGCAGAGAAAGGCACCTACCTTCTTGAACGCTCAACCATCGAAGGCGATGCTCTGGCCGGCTGCCTGGTGATGGTGACGCCCGACCGGACAGGGACGGACGAGCAGCTGGAGGAACTGGGGCGCTGGACCTTGACGCACTTCATCGGGCGAACATGGATTGGCGTGGACCTGAACCGCCGCATCGATGACGAGCTGTGGCTGCACCGCATGCGGGAGTTGTCGGCGTTGACTGCCATACCGCTGGTGGCCATGGGCGACGTGCACATGCACCGGCGCAGCCGCAAACCACTACAGGACGTGATGACCGCCACCAGGGTAGGACTGCCTCTAACCGAGTGCGGCTACGAACTGCAGCGCAGCGCCGAGCGCCATCTGCGAAGCCGCCTCCGATTGGCACAGACCTACCCCGATGAATTGCTGGCTGAAACGATTCGCGTGGCTGAGCGATGCACGTTCAGTCTCGACGAGCTGAGGTACCAGTACCCGGACGAAGTCGTACCCGAAGGCCACACCCCTGCCAGCTACCTGCGCCAGGCCACCTACGAAGGCGCCGGCCGCCGCTGGCCACACGGCATCACCGCGAAGGTGCAGGCGCAGATAGAGCACGAGCTGGAGTTGATCTGCGACCTGCACTACGAGCACTACTTCCTCACCGTGTTCGACATCGTCAGCTTTGCGCGCTCCCAGCACATCCTCTGCCAAGGCCGTGGGTCCGCTGCGAACAGCGTGGTCTGTTACTGCCTGGGCGTGACCGAGGTGGACCCTGATCGCATGTCAACGCTGTTCGAACGCTTCATCAGCAGGGAGCGCAACGAGCCGCCGGACATTGATATCGACTTCGAACACCAGCGCCGCGAAGAAGTGATCCAGTACCTGTACAAAAAATACGGGAGGGACCGAGCTGCACTGGCCGCGATTGCGGTGACGTACGGACCCAAGTCAGCGATACGCGATGTCGGCAAGGCACTTGGCTTCAGCCTGGAAACCGTGGATGCCTTGGCCAAAGGGCACCAGTGGTGGGACGGCGAAGGTGTGCGGCTGGAGCGCTTCGAGGAGCTGGGGTTGTCCGAGAACGACCTGGCGGTGAAGCAGCTCATCTTGCTGACAAGCCAGCTGATCGGTTTTCCCCGGCATCTGTCACAGCACCCCGGAGGTTTTGTGCTTACGCGCGGCCTGCTCAGCCGCATGGTTCCAATCCAGAACGCCAGCATGGAAGACCGCACGGTCATCGAATGGGACAAGGACGATCTCGATGCAGTGGGTTTGCTCAAGGTCGATGTGTTGGCCCTGGGCATGCTCACTGCCATCCGCAAGGCCCTGAACCTGGTGGGCAGGCGCAAGGGGTACGACTTTGGAATGCAGGACATTCCAGTGGAGGACCGCGAAACGTACAAGATGATTTCTCGTGCGGACACGGTGGGCGTTTTCCAGGTGGAGAGTCGTGCGCAGATGTCGATGCTGCCAAGGCTTAAGCCACGGTGCTTCTACGACCTCGTGATCTCCGTGTCCATCGTGCGCCCCGGCCCGATCCAGGGCGGTATGGTGCATCCGTACCTCAACCGCCGACAGGGTCTGGAACCTGTGATCTATCCAAGTGAGGATTTGAAGCAGGTGCTCAGCCGCACCCTGGGCGTAACGCTGTTCCAGGAACAGGTCATGCAGGTGGCGATGGTCGCTGCCGGCTTTACAGCAGGCGAGGCCGACGACCTTCGGCGGGCCATGGCGGCATGGAAGAAGCGCGGGGGCCTGGAGAAGTACCAGACCAAGCTCATTGAGGGCATGAGGGCGCGGGGATATGACGAGCCTTTTGCCCAGTCGATCTATCAGCAGATCAAAGGTTTCAGCGGGTACGGGTTTCCGGAAAGCCATGCGGCGTCATTCGCGTTGCTGGTCTATGCCAGCTGCTGGCTCAAGCGGCATGAACCCGCAGCCTTTCTGACGGCACTGCTCAACTCGCAGCCGATGGGTTTTTACACGCCAAGCCAGCTGGTGCAGGATGCCAAGCGACACCGCGTGGATGTGCTGAGGATCGACGTGATGCACAGCGCCGTCGAATCAACACTGGAGGACTTGTCGGCAATCCCTGCCGTGCGGCTTGGATTGCACATGGTTGCAGGCCTGCACGCCACTTCGGCCGCGCGCATCGTTGAGGCCCGCGAACGTGGGCCATTCGACAGTGCAGAAGATCTGGCCAAGCGGGCAGGATTGGAACAGCACGAGATGAAACTCTTGGCTGCGGCAGATGCGCTGCTCAGCCTGTCAGGCCACCGCCGCCAGCAGGTTTGGGACGCGGCAGGCCTGCACTCAACGCCGGGGCTGCTGCAGGACGCGCCGATCAACGAGGAGTATCTGGAGCTGCAGGAGGCCCCGGAGGGCGAGGAAATCGTGTGGGACTACGCATCCACCGGACTGACTTTGCGCCGGCATCCGCTGGCCTTGCTGAGGCCACGGATGGCCGCCAGGAAACTCCTGTCTTCGCGCGATCTGCGCCATATCCCCGACGGCCGGGTAATCCGCACGGCTGGCATCGTGACGCTACGGCAGCAGCCGTCTACGGCCAAAGGCACGATCTTCGTATCTTTGGAAGACGAGTTTGGGACCGTGCAGGTGATCGTGTGGTCGTCGGTGCGTGATGAGCAGCGGCAGGTGCTGCTGGAATCGCGGCTGCTCGCAGTCAAAGGGGTGTGGCAGCGGCGGGGGCAGGTGACCAATCTGATCGCGGATCGGTTGGTCGATCTGACGCCATGGTTGGGGAGGCTGGGGCGGTTGGAGAGCCGCGATTTCAAATAGCCTGAAATTTCGACACGCGAGGGCTGACGCTACCCATGTCAGCAACCACCCTTCGAGCGTGGCAAATGCGCTATAAACTGCCTTCCAACTCATTCTTAAAAGCCTATGAACCGCGCTGATCTCGTTGAAGTCCTGTCCGCCAAACACGACCTGTCCAAGGTCGCCGCTGGTGCCATCCTCGAAACCCTGATCGACACCATCCAGACCGCCGTCAAGAAGGGCGATACCGTCCAGCTGGTCGGCTTCGGTAGTTTCAAGTCGGCAAAGCGTGCGGCACGCACCGGCAAGAACCCGTCCACCGGAGCTGCATTGAAGATTGCGGCATCGACCGTGCCGAAATTCGTGGCTGGTGCAAAGTTCAAGGCTGTAGTCGATCCCAAGGCTGCGAAGCGCAAGGCAGACAAGGCCGGCAAGTAATCTCTCTGGCTCCCAAAGCCAAACAATTCAAAAGACCGCCAAGGCTTGAGGCCTTTGGCGGTTTTTCATTACTAGTGCTACTTTCAAGTGTCGCAGCAGATTCATACACAATGCCTCCATGAATACTTTCTCGAATGCATTCCGCGCAGAAGTTGTGCGCATGGCCCGCAAGGAACTCAAGCCAGAGATCCAGGGTATGCGAAAGGCACTGACATCCCATCGCTCCGAGATAGCCGCGCTGAAGCGTGATGTGAAGGCGCTGACGTCGCAGCTCAAAGCCGCACAGCGACAGGTCAAGGCTCCTGCGAAGGCGGCGGTGGAAGAAGAGACACCCGCGCGCAAAAGCGGCCGCAAATGGGTTTTCAAACCAGAGGCGTTGGTAGCCAAGCGCGCCGAACTGGGCCTCACGGCCAAGGAAATGGCCAAGTTGCTTCAGGCAGGCCACCTTTCGGTTTACCGATGGGAGACTGGCAAGGCATATCCTCGCGCAGCGCAACTGCTGCGAATCCACGAGGTTCTCAACCTGGGCAAGCGCAAAGCCCTGGCTTTGCTGGCCGAGGCCCAGTAGCAGTTTTTGCGCGGCTTCAGCGGCCTCAGGCCGTCTCGCTGGCCTCAAGCACCTTCGTCCCAGAAGAAGATGCACTCCAGCTTCTCGTTGATGTAGTTCGACATCACGGGATGAAGCGGCAGTGTCTGCCCGTTGTGGACATTGCACTGCGTGAAATCAATGCCCTTGGCGTGCGCGGCGCGGCAAGCTGTGATGTACTCGTTCATGAGCCCTGCAAACTCGATGAATGGATGGTTGCCGATCGACACCGCGCTGCGATAGAACGCACCCGACGTCTCCTGCATGCGGCTCAAAGCCACCAAGCGTTCATTGGCATCCATTCTTTCTCTCCGCTTCAATGCTGATGAAGAAAGCATAGCAGGCAGACTTTGCAACTCAGCTTGTTCCATCAGAGCGTAACCACATTGAGCTCGTCACCGAGCACCTCCCTGGCCAGGGGCACCAGGTGATCATGGTGGGTTAGGAAGATCACCTGCATCTTCCTCGACAGCTCACCCAGAACTTGAAGCCCAGCCGCGGTGCGCCGGTCATCGAAGTTGATAAACAGGTCATCCGCGATCAGCGGCATGTTCAGGCCTTGCTCGATCTGCAGCTCCAGGGCCGAGAGACGCAGTGCCAGATACAGCTGGTCCCGGGACCCCTCGCTCATCCCCGATACCTCAACCTGTGCACCATTGGGACGAATCCCGAAGAGCTTGGGTTTCTCGTCAGCGGAGTCAACCAGCAGGCGCTCAAACGAACCCAGGGTCAGGGTGTTGAACGTTGCTGAAGCCTTGGCGAGCATCGGGCCTTGCCTCGTTTCGCGGAATTTCTCCATCGACCATTTCAGCAGGCGGGCTGCCGTGTGCAGCTTGAGGTAGCGCTCGGCCGCATCCGCCATGGATGCCACTGCTTCCTGGCGGCGTGCATCGGCCCTCGCTGCGGCGTCTGTCCCGTCCAGAGCTTCAAAGGCTTTGCGCTGTGTTCCGTGCTGGCTGCTCAACTGGGCGATCTCTTCCACCAGTTGGGCAGATTGCGCGCCCAGTCGCTCGATCTCGGCCATCAGCTCGTCGGGAGCGACGCCTTGCGCCTCTTGGCGGAGTTGGTCCAGGCCCAGTCCATCCCCGCCGTGCACCAGGTCGGACTGGGCTGCACTGACTTTGGCTTCGAACGCCCGGCGCTGTTCGGACTGCTCGGCTGCCGCGGCGAGCGCGTTGATATCGTCCACACCTGCCGTGGCCATCAAGGGCGCCAAGCGCGCGTTTTGAGTCGCTTGGCGCTGCTGGACCTCGGCGAGCTCCGCCTCGACCTGGGCTTGTCTGGCCCGCAGTTCGCGTTGCGTCTTCTCGGACTGCTTGGCGGTCGTGAGACGCGCGAAGAGCTCCTGGGCGATCACGTCGGCATCCTGCTCGACCAAGTCCAGGGCGGCACGCTGAGCAAGGGCCTCTGCGGACGCTTTCAGGTCGGAGAGATCCATCTGCATGGGTTCAATGCGTTCACTGCGAATACTGCGGATCAGGGTCAGCAACCGTTCAACCTCCTGGATTGCTTCGAACTCCGCTTCGATCTGGCCAGCAGTCGCCGCACTCTCGTAGCCTGCGGCTTTCACGGCCGCCTGCCAAGCGGTCTCCCACTCGCTCCACGCTGACTGCGCTTGCTGCACCAAGTTCTGCAGTCTGGGAACGCTGTTTTGGGCGTCGGCCACCTGCTGATCCAGCGCGCTGCGTTGGCCTTGCGCCTGGTCGACAGCGGCCAGCAGCTTGCGTGCTCGCTGCAGGCCATCGTGAAGAGTGGGCATCTCAGTCTCTTCCGCGGCACCGCCCAGCATCGACCAGAGGGCAGTTGCGAGTTCTACACCGGCGGCCACCAGATCCTTGTGCTGCTGTTCGTGTTGGCCCAGTTCGGCACTGATCTCCAGCACTGTCCTGCGCTGGCGTAGCCACGCCGGCGCCATCTCCAGCGGCAGCTGTGGCAGTCCACTCGCCTCCGCCAGGGTTTGCCATTGGCACGTTCGGGCCTCGATCCGGTCATTTGCGGCCTGGAGCCGTGTCTGCTGTCCCTGCAGCTCCAGACGCACATGCTCGATGCGTTCGGCCCTGGACCGGTGGGTCGCTTCATGTTGGACGCGATCAAGCCTGGTATCAGCGAGCCCATCGGCCTTGCCCACCCATTGCTCATAGGCATTGGCCTTGGCGGTCAGCTCGCTTGGCGCGGACTTGATCGCTTGCCATTCCTGGTCTCGTGACCGGCGGGCCTCGTCGACCTGCTCTCGGGTCACCGGTTGGAAGTACTGGACGAACTGCTGCAGCTCCAACTCCAACCGTTGCAATTCCTCTGCCTTTGTCGCTACCGCGTCTTGCAGCGCCTGGGCCTCCGCGACTCCAGTGCGGCCCTCATCCAGCAGGCCCTGCACAACGGTGTCGTCGGGCACAAGCATGCCTGCGAGAGCGTCCGGTTCGGCTCGCCACTTCCCAAGGCCGGCCAGGGCAGTCGCAAGGGACGCCCTCTGTGCATCCGCCTTCTGAGCCAGTTGGGAGACTGCTCCGGCATGGTCGCCGAGCTTCAACGCCTTCTCGACAGTGCCTGCCAGCCCTGGATGTACGTCGCGCGCAACCAGGCGCTCCAGCGCTTGCTGCGCCTGCTCCATCTGCTGCTCGCGATCGGTCAGCGCGGATTGGGCGCTGCGCAGTTGCTGGTTCAATGTGCCTCGCTCTTTGAGCAGGCTCACCAGGCGGCTGCGCGTGGTCGCGGCTGGCAGGCGCTTGCGCACAGCGTCTTCGGTATCGGTCAACCAATCCAGACCGCCGGCGAGTTCTTTCACCCGAGTCCAGTGGGTCTGGATCTCTTCGGTGCGCTTGACGATGTCCGTTCTGTGGCTGCGGTACTGCAGCCTGCGTTCGTTGAGGTCGGTGATATCCGCGGCCAGGGACAGGATGGTCTGGTCGACTTGGATATCCTCCAGGTGGGTGCGCAGCGCAGAGCTCTCCTGTCCCAGGCGATCGCTCTCCGCTCGCGCCAGGGCCATGGCCTGGGCCGCATCCCGAATGGTGGAGGATGCGTTCTCGGGTAGCAGTGGAACGTCGTCATTGAGGCCGAGCGCTTCCTTTTGGGTCTGGGCGGCATCCAGCGCCTGCAGCATGGGCCGCACGCGGCGAATGCGTTCCAGTTGGTTCAGCTGCTGGCGGGTGTCCCGGTCGCGCTGGCGTGCGTCGGCGAGGGCATGTTCGGCGGCAACCAAGGCGTCGTGCTGGGATTTCCAATCCTTAGTCTTAAGCACCGCCTGCTTGAACTGGGTGCCGGCCGCCTCGTAGGCTTCGTGTGCTTGGTGGTAGACCCGGTGGCCGGCCTTTCGGGTTCCCCAGAGGCTGTCCGCTTCGGCTTCCAGCTTCTGCAGGACATCGGCGAGGCCTTCAATGCCTGCGGCCGACTGGAACAGCAGCCGTCCGACATCATCCGACGCCGACAGGATGCCGGCGCCGCCTTCGACGAGCGTGGAGTGGTCCAGCGCATACATGCGCGTAAAGGCCTGGAGCTGCATTCCGCCCAGCCAGGGCTGCAGCACAGCGTCCTGCAATACCGCGTCTTCGGGCGAGCGCACGGTGTTCTTGTTGCCCTTGGTGCGGTCGTAGTTCAGTTGCTGTTGCACTGCCGTGCCCGTTGCCATGCGTTCCAGCACGCCGCCGATCCGCAGCTCGGACATCGGGTGCAGGAACCCTAACGACGTTCGGACGGGAATGCCAAACAGCCAGTCTCCGATGGCCGAGCGGACTGTGGACTTGCCGGCCTCATTGGGTCCCACGATGAGGTGGATGTCCTTTGCCTGCTTGGGCAACGACAGGTGGCGGTCGGTGAATTTTCCGTACCGGATCAGCTTGAGTTCGCGGATGCGCATGGAGGTGTCGAGCTGGGAGGTGAGGTCAGGCTGCGGCGCTGGCGCCAGCTACCCGTGCCATGAGTACGGGGGTGGCCTGGCGGACCCGCTCGGCAATGAGCGATGACTCCGCCTGGCGAAGCTCTGCGAGTTCGAGGGATGCCTGCAGCACGTCGTGCGGAAGCTTTTCCAGCATGGCTTGCCAGTCGGCCTGGAGCGACTGCAGGAATTCCGGATCCGCGTGGGCAGAAGCGGCCAGCTCCTGCAGCGCGTTGAGCGCGTCCTGGGCTTCGCCCTCCAGGCCGGCGGCCTGTGTCGCTGGCGCCGTGGTGTCGACACGCACCTTCTCGATCCAGATGCGGTCGGGGTCGAGCGCCACGGCCTGGGCGATCATCTCCTGGCGCAGTTGCCCCTCGTCGCTGGCCAGCGCCGCGTGGGTCTCGGATTGGCCCGTGAAGCTCACTCGGACCGCCAAGGGCAGGCCGGCAGGCGAGCTGGTGAGCAGGTCCTCCATGGCCTGGCCCGCCAGCCGGACGGCGGTGCGCAAGTCTTTGCAGGCGCTGACATCGATGGCCAAGGCGTGCCAGCGCAGAACGTCGACTTCGACCCGTTCGACCTCGGTGATCTCGCCTCCTTCGGCGCTGACCAGCAGTGCTCCGCGCGGGCCAGTCTCGCGGATGTGGCGGCCTTGCAGGTTGCCCGGGTAAGCAATGGTGGTGTCACCGCGCTCGATCCAGTGCTCGTGCACATGGCCCAGGGCCCAGTACTGGTAGCCCTTGGCCTGCAACTCGGCCACGGAACATGGGGCGTACTTGGCATGCTCGTTGTTGCCTTCGAGAGCGGTGTGCAGCACGCCGATGTTGAGCCAGCCGGCCATGGGCATGGGGTAGCCAGGGAGCAGGTTTTCCGTGGTGGCGGCCACCTTGAAGCTGCGGCCATGCAGGGCAACCTTGAGCGGCTCGATGCGGAAGGTCTCGGCCTTGCGCGAGGCGAAGGCGTGGACGTTGTCCGGGAGTTCCAGGCCCTTGGTCATCTCGCTGTCGGCATCGTGGTTGCCGTAGAGCAGGTACACGGGGATGCCAGCCTGGCGCAGGCGGCCCATCTGGCGTACGAAGAAGAGCCCGGTGTTGAAGTCCTTCCAGTCGCCGTCGTAGACGTCGCCGGCGATGACCATGAAGTCCACTTTCTCGTCGATGGCCACCGTGACCAAGCGCTCGAAGGCATCGCGCGTGGCGGTGCGCAGGCGCTCGGCGGGGGCATCGGGATAGGAGGACAGTCCGCGCAGGGGGCTGTCCAGGTGCAGGTCTGCGGTGTGGATGAATTTCACAAGCGAGTCTCTTGTTGATTGCCCACGGCCGGACTGAGCGACTGCCTCACTTGCGCGGGACGATCTGGATGGTGCCGACGCACGAATCAGGCGGTGGAGCGATCCAGTGGACCCAGACGCCACGCATCCAGGCGCCCAGGTAGATCACGCTCACGAGGAAGATACCCCACTGGTCCGCCTTCCACGCGGCGTAGAACCAGGCGGGCTGGCCCAGCATGCCGAAGATGCAGGCCCAGCGCCGCAGCTTCTCGCTGCGGGCCTGGGACAGCCAAGCGGCGAGGGCGCCGAACAGGGCGATGGCTATCTGGTCGAGTTCCATACAGCGATTGTGCATGACTGGATGAAATCACAGCATCAGATCTCTGGGCGTATCCGTTGAATGCGCGTCCATTCTTCACTCGCGAAAGTGACAGCCGCAGTGCTGTTGATTCCCACTCGGGGCTGACCCACTGACTCC
Organism: Acidovorax sp. AC410; assembly: GCF_979253235.1. Lineage (NCBI taxonomy): Bacteria > Pseudomonadati > Pseudomonadota > Betaproteobacteria > Burkholderiales > Comamonadaceae > Acidovorax > Acidovorax sp. AC410. Next base: position 3,401,380 of record NZ_CEEDCG010000001.1, on the reverse strand, counting down.
AAAAGGGTCGTCTAGATGGGAATCCGCAGCCAGCATAATCACAATCCATCCGACTCCTGCGCCAACACTGGAACCAGCACATATGGAAACCGAGTCCACCTCGCTAACACTTGAATGGCTCCGCTGGAACTGTCGGCGCATGTTTTTGCGCGCGATGGTCATTGACCTGAAGATTGGCGCGAATGATGACGAGAGAACGGTCGCGCAGCGCGTCCAGTTCGACATAGACGTCTACGTGCCTTTGGTTAAGAGCTCGCCACAAGCAGACAATGTTGAAGAGGTCGTCGAGTACAACATCATGCGACATGCAGTCAGGAACGCGACCTCTGGCGATCACGTTGAGCTGCAAGAAACGGTATGCGACGATATCCTTACAAGGCTGCTTGCGGAGCACGATGTTGTTGCCGCACGGGTGCAAATGCAAAAGCTTCGCATCTACCGAGAGTGCGATGGAGTAGGAGTCGAAGCCTTTCGTGCCAAGCCTCTGCCATGACTAGCTGACACGCAACTAAACGGTTCGATGTCACGTCTGGGGTCCGTGTGGCGCCCATCTGCGATTACGGGAGAGGCTTGAGCAGAGTGGCGTTGAATGCGCGTGATGGATCGGCAGGAACCGAAGATAGTAGTTGCTCTATGAGCCGCTCAAGCCGGCCTCGATGCCATGTTCATGTCTATCCATAGATGCCTGATGTCGATGTTCCCCAAATCTCTAGCCCGCGCATGCTGGGACTGAAACAAAGCTAAGCCATCTGGGCTTTCTAGTTTCTGGCTTCGGATCAGGTCCGCAGAGGACCAGCCGTGTTCCTTGGTGGCATCAAGATCTGCGATCCAAGAGTTTAAGCGGTCATGCCACACAGTTGACGAATCCGCTTGCACATACCCGATCATGGCGGCAAGACGATGCTCCGCACCATGATTGCCCGCCTTGAATCGCTGGATGCCTCCAGTCGTAGCCTTTCTATCGACCACGTATTCGCGCTCATCACGGCGCCCATCTCTGGGAATCGGCAGACGCTTGCACTCTATGGGCAACAGCGAGTCGAAATGGGTGCATCGGCGGCCGCCGATCCAGAGCGTTGGGCCGCAAGGCGAGGCAACTAGGTCAATTTTTCGGCCACGTCTTTGCTCATCCGGTTCTTCGACTCGAAACTGCAGAATGTCCCACCCGTTTGAGAGGCGAGCAGCGACATTGAGATGGCCGCAGAGCTGGGACGTCAGTGCGGTTTCCGCAGTCTGGCTTTTTCGATCAGGGCTGTCCCTCCAGCGAGGCAACTCCGCGGCGATGAAGTCGATCAGCCGGACCAATGACTCCGAAGGCAGATGGATGCCCGGCTGCAATGAGCCAATCTGGACATATCGATCAAAGGAGTCTGCCAACATGGTTGGGAATCAAAATCCTTGGTCCCGAAGGTCCGCCAGCGTCTCGTCTGCATCGCGCAAAGCCACGGAACGCAGCCAGAAACGCTTGCGGTCCGGCTTAAGGAGAAAGATGAAATTGCCGTCGTATATGCGTGCGATTCGAGTTACCTGAAGCGATTGCCCTTGCCCATCACGCAGCAACGACTCAAGTTTCCCGCGAAGTGCGTCTGCGCCTACCCAGTCGATCTGACCGGAACCAAACGAGAAAGGCTGGCAAATAACTCCAGGCCAGTGCTGCGGGTTGAGAACTCGTAGCGGCATCTTCCCGTACACGGCATCTACCTGGCGCTTGAAGACGTCGGTGAATGCCTCTACAGAACTGCGCGCGCTGCTCTTCATCACTTCAGAGTCCTCGCCCAACCGAACCAAATCGCGGTAGTGGTCCACGATGTCATCGACTAGGATCGCTTCGTTCGAACTGAGATCGACGCCTCCTTGTTCGGGGTATGGGATCGAAAAAACGTCGTCTGCTTGAAGCGCGGTAGCCTTTTGAACAAATAGCCGAGGGCTAACTAGCGCTACATAGGCCTGCAGAACTCGGCGTTGCGTCGCAATCCAGCGGTCGATTTTTTGCAGTTCTGGGAGGTCGCGGCTGGGCGCGCAAAAGCCCACAATTTGCTGCCCATAAGTAAGGCCTGACTTTGTCCAAAGCCCGTGGTGAACATCCATGTGCTCTCGCACTAACAGCATGGGCGGCGTGTACCGGCTTTTGGGCCTGCGCTGATTGAACAGTTTGGGCGTTGCAGTGGCTATTTGGCTGGCGTCGATCCCGTCTTTGGTCAGCGCTTCAGATGGCAGATACTTCTTGCCGGTGATGTAGTCGGCTGGCACCAAGGTACCACTCTTACCTTCGATGAAGCCCTCGCCGGCATCCCACCCCTTTTCGTTCGCAAATTCACCTAAAGTACGAAAACCTCCCAACCGGTCGGCTAGTCCCAGCATGCGCCCGCCGCCAAGCAGGTTGGCTCGCCACACGCGGTCATTGGTCAGTGCGATTTCTCGAGGAATCCAGTGTAGATCGTAGTAGTCGAGGTCGAACCCTTGCTCTGCATCTGAGCGGCTGCTGCGTCGGATCGTTGCGTGTAATATCTTTCGACCGGCGCTCGCAGACCTGGACTCTGCAACAACGATCACGACCTTCGTGTCTGCCTTACCCTTTTGGAAAAGGCCTCGGACGGAAATGAAGTCGAGTATCTCCCTGACGTCCCAGCGCTTCATGAAGTCGCGGCGGAACTGAAGAGACTGCTGGTTGTAGAGAAAGTTGTACTGCTGAAGCATGCTCAGCACGCCACCTTCTGCCACCAGCTCCATCGCTTCATGAAGAAACAGGTAAGCAATCTGCTTATCTGGCAGTTTCCCGTTTTCCGCGTTGTAGCGCTCGTAGCTGCGTTCCGCTCCTGGAGTGCTCAGTCTCGAGGTAAAAGGCGGATTTCCGAGGATGATGCCCACTGGCCCCTCGATGAGCCCCTGCTCCTTCGCCTCAAAGAAGCAGGAGTGACGCAACGTCTTACCTGCCAACTGTGGAAAGAGTTTGATGCTTGAGCGGATAGCCTCTGGCTCGAGCGCATCGCAAAGCGCAAGGCACAGGCTGAACGCAGCCAGTTCAATCGCACCTTCCTCACGGTCAATGCCGTGCACAGACCTGAGCAGGCTCTTGAGTACCGCGACGCCTGGCTTCTGCCACCCGTTCCGACTTCGCCAATGCAAAACAAGCCGTCGGTAGGCCTCCACCAAGAAAACGCCCGAACCGCAGGCTGGATCCAGAACAATCTCGGCTCGCTCATGAAGACGGTCCAGCCGCTCCCAACTCATTGCCTCTTCAAGCATCAGCCGAACCATGAACGGCGGTGTGTAGACAGAGCTTCCGCTGTCCTGCACAAACATCTGATAGATGTGGCTGATCAGCTCGACAGGCAAATCCTTAAACGAGTACAGCTCCCAAAGAGTGAGTTGGCCGCCAAGCTCCTCGCGGCTTTCAATGAGTCGTGAAAACTTGCTGAGCTGTTGACTACTTCTGAGTCGTTCCAGATCGGCATTGGTAAAGGAGAAGACGTGCCCATTGAACCGCTTTTCGAGGTCCCCGAGCAGTGCCACGAGCGCCGGTCCGCTGGCAAGTACCTGGAAGAACCTCTCTGCCCCTGGCAGGAAGCGCGAGAAATAGCCATCCTTGAAGACTTCTCGCTGCTCAAGGTACGCGACAAGGAGCGACAGGATCAGCAGCTTGCGACGCAGATGCTTAAGGAGTATTCCTTCATCATTCAACTCCTCGCTCAGCTCTTCGATCGCCTTGATGAGCCTTTTATGCGCGGACTTAGTTGGCGACAAAAGTACTTTGCAAACCGCATTGTCGTCCCACAGAGTTCCATTGCGAAGTCGCTCTGCGTTCCACCATGGGTCGCTTGCGATTGCTGAAGCCAAGCCCAGCGTGCTGATGGGCTTACATACAAGTTCTCCAGAGGGAGAAATGAAATCGGGACCGTGAGCGCATCGAAAGAGCTGCAGTTGCCCTGGAAGCTTGCGATAAATCAGCGGAACTCCACCCCAGTTCCAAAGCTTCTTATGGATTGCCGCGAACTCAAGGTCTTGCTCCGGACCAGCAGCGACGAATACGAAAGCCTGCGGCACCGGGCTCCTCCCGTTGCGGCTGCCTTCAAAGAAAACTGCTTGTGCGCCGTACTCGCGCGCCTTCTCCATCAGAACCACCTCTTCCGGAGGCCGATTCTCGCGCTGATAGGATGCGAGATGAACGAGACCTTCCACAGAACCGTCGGCCACGTCCAGGCAGTCCCACCAGGGAGTACAGCCAGCTTCGTTCAGCATTCCACCCTCGCGCCATGCATAGCTACTATGTGACTCACAGTGCCACCGAAATGCCGGCTGAGCGGTCTGCGCGAGCCGGCCGCACCAAGATCTCGACGCACTGATCCAGCGAAACGAGTGCCTGCATGAGGCGCTGGAGCGAAATATTCTGCAGCTTGTAACGTCGCACCTGGGAAATTTTGGGCTGAGTCATTCCGGTAAGGTGGGCGGCTTCTGTTTGGCTAAGCCCACGCCTGTCGAGCAGCAGGTTCAGCTTGGCAGCAAGAACTGCTTTTGCCGCCGGCTCTTCAGCGTCGCTAGGACTGATCACCGTCGAGCGAATCCAGCGGCCAGTAGTGGCGTCCCCATGCGTCATCAGCTCGCTTCTTTTCGACCTGATCGACGTTCTTTGCGGTTGAGTCATCGCCACTCCATCTATTCGCAAGTACTTCGGTATCGCAATTATACCCGAACAGGTATACATAAGGAGGGCTCTGAGCGCATTTAACTTCCAGTAAAAACAGTCCCCATGACCCGCTGAGGGACGAGTTGCTGAAGATTCAGCGCGCCGACCGTTTTTCTCTAGTTATTTAGTAACTATCTGTATATTCTCCTCCATAGTTTAATTGAGGGCTTCTTATGAGCGTTGTGGATTCGCGGTACGACAGGTTGGACCCAACAACAAAAACGCTTCAAGACGAAGTAGTTCTTGCTCAAGCTTGGAAGAAGACACACACATTCATTCGGCGGCACAACTGGTATGCCGACGTTTTGGAGCTTGACGCCTCTGGAATTTGCCTTTCCGAAAATCTAGCCGAGTGGTCCGCCGATATTGCGAAAGGCGACTACAAGACATCTCCTGCATGGCTCGTTCCCGCACCGAAAAATGCGTTGTGGTGTTTCCGATCTGAGTCACAAGGTGGGTGGCAGCCGAGGCTGGCCGAAAGCGACCCAGCGCCGGTATTGCGTCCACTGGCTCACATCGGGGTGCGGGAGCAAACGGTTGCCACGGCTGTCATGCTGTGCCTCGCGGACTGCATCGAATCAGCGCAGGGTGACACGTCCCTTCCTTCGGAGACCGCTGCGAAGAAAAAAGTCTACAGCTATGGTAACCGCCTCTTCTGCAATTGGAACAACGACCACACCATTGCATCGTTCGCATGGGGCAACTCGAACACCTACAGCAGGTATTTCCAAGACTACCAAAAGTATGTCGAAAGACCTCTGACAGTCGCCAAAGGGGTGGAAGTCGACGCGGACGGCAAGGTGTTCATTGTCAGCCTCGACCTTAGCGCCTTCTTCGACAACATCGACATACCGTTGCTGGTGAAAAAGTTGGAAGCTGCTTATCGCACTTTCCGCAACAATTCTGAGGAACACCGATTGCCCGCAGACAATGCATTCTGGGAAACGACACGGCGGTCATTGACCTTTGAATGGCGAGATGAGGACCACCTCTTGCAAGCACTGTTCCGGGAAGGCAAGCTTCCCCGTGGGCTCCCCCAAGGATTGGTTGCGAGCGGCTTCTTCGCAAATGCTTACCTCCTCGACTTCGACCGCGCGTTGGGCGCTTTCATTGACCGCAAGCCTCGCGGAAAGACCTTCCGGGTTCATGACTACTGTCGCTATGTGGACGACCTGAAGCTCGTCATTTCAGTCGATAGCGCCGAGGATGCGCCGCATGGCCTTGCGAAACTTGGCAGAGAAATTAGCGCATGGGTTCAAGGCCTGCTCGATAAGCACACAACGCCATCCAGTTCCAGCGGTAGCCCCTTGCGGCTGAACCAAGACAAAACCCAGCTGGAATCTCTTGTTGAGATCGGCACCGAGTCTGGGATAGGGGCCCGCATGAAGGCGCTTCAGCAGCAACTGAGCGGTCCGTTCGATTTGGACTCTCTGCGCCAGGCGGAAGCAGGCCTCAACGGCCTCTTGTCCTTGGCCGAGCTTGGTCTCATCGAAGAGGTCAAGCCAGGATTGGGAAGCCTTCGTCTGGCGACCGTAGCTTCGCTGAAGCACGAAGTGAGAGACGATACGCTCACGCGTTTTTCGGCCTATCGTTTGGTACGCTCCCTACGTCAACGGCGGGGGATGACGGATCCGACGGAAACACTCGATGGAGAGCGCGCGATCGATGCTTTGCGACATGATTTCCAGGCCGCTTCGCGGCGATTAGTGTCAGCATGGGCTATGAATCCATCCCTGGTGCAGGTGCTCAGATATGCGCTCGATCTATGGCCTAGCATTGAGCTCCTGAAACCCGTGGAGGAAGCACTTCTAAGCAAGCTGCAAAGCGCCAGATACGATTCAGAGTTTGGGCGCAGAGTTGCGTTCTACATTCTTGCAGATCTATTCAGGGCAGGAGCCACCGAGACCGGACGGGAGGCCATGAAGGACCAGATCTTCGACAGCGCAGAGGTGGATGGCTACCGGTCCGCGCTAGCTGATCTCGCAACACGCGCGCTTACTATCAGTGAAGTGCCCTGGTACGTCCAACAACAAGCCAGCCTCTTTCTGGCATCGGTTCGACAAGCCGCAGCGCTGCCCGATGGTGCGCCGGAGCTCCGATTCCATAGGGCCTTGCACATGTTCGGCCGGGCAAAGTCTTTCGCAGAGGGCGTCACCGCCGAAGAGGAAGTCGTCGTTTCGTTAGTCGGGCATCAGCTTTTCGGGGATGAAACACACTATGTGCGCTGGTTCATCAACTATGGCGATGCTTGGCAAAGAAAGCAAATCTCTAGGGCATGGCTGATCGTGTCCCAGAATTCGCCATCACTGCTGAGGCATTTGCTGAAGTCAAAACGCAATGCTATGGCGTCGTTGATCGAGTGGGCGCCCAAGCACCTGAGGAGGTTTGAGGAGTGCCGCTGGTCCGACGGCGACGCCCCTATTCCAACAAAGAAATGGTTGCCGCTTCTAACGGTCATAACTCATCCCTCACAAATTTTTAGCCAAGAGAATGCGCTGCTTAAACTTGCGGAGGCCCTAGGAAATTCGAAATCGATACGAACATCTGAACCCGAGCTGCTCACACCGTTGAATGTTCAGATCCGGTCAGACGACTGGCGGATGTTGAGTAACCCCAACCTCGCGACGCTTGAAGCACAGGCCACCGAGACACTGAAGACGTCGGACGGAACTTATGACACTCCTGCGTGGTGTCCGCCACAAGATGCCTGGATGTATGCTTTCGGTCGTTTGCTGAGAGCCGCGGCGACAGGGGAACCAGACTTCACCGCGCGTCACTGGCTCGCAAGCGAAGACACGGGCTGGTACAACGGCCTCAAGAGCACATGGCAAAAGCGCCGAATGGGAATGCTGCACTCCGCAGAAGGTCTGAGAGGTACCACTGCAGCTATAACACCCTGGTTCTCTGACCTCTTACTGCATCTCTTGCGATGGCCGGGCGTGGCCGAGCGGCAAGACCAGGAGGCTTCCATCATCGCAACGCGGCGAGACTTTAGCCGCGTTATTAGGGGGCGTCTGGAAGCACAGAAGGCTCTCTACGGTGGCAGCAGCCAGCTGCCGATCTATCGCTACCCTGTGGAGTGGCCACTTGATGCCACCCGTGGCCTGCGCGTTGCAATGGTTCAGGGTCTAATGCCTCTCCATCATCACTTCAACGATGGGTTGTCAGGCCTTGAAGTTGCCGGTTACCGCGAAAAGCATCGCAACCATACCGCCGCCTTGCTGCACCTCACACACAAACACCTCACTGCACGCGACTATGTTCTCGGAAAGTCGGACAAACCGCACTTCGACCTGGTCGTTTTTCCAGAGCTGAGCATTCATGTAGACGACCAGGACCTCATGCGGGGGTTCTCAGATGCCACCGGAGCCATGTTGTTCTATGGATTGTTGTCCGCTCAAGAGCCTGTAAGCAATGAACCTATCAATGCCGCTAGATGGCTGGTCCCGCAGCGGCGAGCAGGCCGGCGGTCGTGGGTGGAGGTTGACCAAGGAAAGCTCAACCTCACCCCTGAGGAGCATGCATTGGGGATAAAGCCGTGGCGACCGTATCAAGTCATCGTTGAACTTCGCGACCCGACCAATGCGTCGAAGAAGCCATACCGGTTAACGGGCTCAATCTGCTTTGACGCAACCGATCTTTCGCTCGCGGCGGACCTTCGCAACGAAAGTCACATGTACGTTGTCTCAGCGATGAACAAGGACGTCAAGACCTTCGATGGCATGGTCGCCGCCCTGAGGTATCACATGTACCAACACATCTTGATCGCAAACATCGGGGAGTTTGGAGGGTCAACCGCTCAAGCGCCCTACGACAAGGAACATCAACGGCTAATTTCGCATTCACACGGAGGCAATCAACTAGCGATATCCGTTTTCGACGTGCGCTTAGAGGATTTTGGGCCAGAGCTTGAGGCAGCCCAACCAGGTGTAGAGAAATGGAAGAAGATAAAGGAGCGCATCGGCAAGGCGCCGCCTGCCGGTTTGCATCGTAAGTAGATCGGTAATTCGCGAAACACCTCTCTGTTAGCAAACCACGCGGGTACCCACCAGACAGACCTCAATTACGCTCGTCGCGTGAAGCCTGCTCAAGTTCCGGCTACGATGTCTCAGGGCGGCAAAGAGCTTACAGTGGACAAAATTACGAGGGATCCACAAAGTCTCATCTGAACACGGGCGGCAGGATGTTCGGCCTTGGTCGGGTTTGTCGTGCCTGATCACCGGCCCGCCAGCCTGGATCACCTGATGGATGCAAACAATTTTCGGAAGAAGCATGCGAGTATGTTTCACGACTGGCAATACGTGTATTCGATGTTCTGCCGGTTTGAATCAAAGATAGGCCCCAAACCAGCATCCCATCATGCGTCTGGCAATACTGACTGGTGGCTCTAAGGGCCTTGGCCTCGCGCTCTGCGAAGCGCTTGCTGGGCGCGGCTACCGCGTCCTTGAGTTTTCTCGTAGCGCTCCTCACATCTATTCGGTGAGAGTAGATCTTTCCTCACCGAGTGGCAGCCAACAAATCGTAGCTGCCGCACTCGCCTTGCTTGGCGACGGACACATAGAAGAACTACTTGTCATCAACAATGCCGGAACGCTCGACCCGATCGGTCCGGCCTCTCGCAAACACCGAGACGCAATACTGGGCAATCTGAATACGAACTTCACGTCCGCGATTCTCGTCTTGACAGAAATTGTGGCTCACTTCCAAGCTACCGAATGCCGAAAGGTACTGGCCAATATTTCGTCAGGAGCAGCACAGAAAGGCTATGCGGGCTGGTCGCTGTACTGTGCAGCGAAGGCGGGTATGGAGAACTACATCCGCGCACTGGCCCTTGAGCAGCAGGCCGAGCCTCACCCATTCATTCCAGTCAACATTGACCCCGGCGTCATTGACACCGACATGCAAGCCCTCATCCGTGGTTCGTCGGCATCTGATTTCCCGGAGATCGAGCGTTTTATCAAGCGAAAGGGACAAGGTGCACTCGTGTCGCCCGCGATAGTCGCCGCTGCTGCCTGTCGTATCCTCGAATTACCATCGCTCTCCTATGGCGCGCGCTATGAAGTTGGAGACCATGGGGTCTAATCCAAGAACCTCCGCTCCAGAAGTACCCCCCGGCCGCTCTTGGCCGGCTGCTGAAGTCCGGCGTTGGAGCTGGGGAGCAGCTACCGATCAGGATAGCATCGCTGGCCGCTTACGGCCAAACAGCCTTGCCACAGAAGAATGTCCACTCAAGCCGTGGATGAACCTGTGGATATCTCCGTAGTATGTCCTGCAGAGCCTGCACCGGCGCGGGTCCTGACGGAGTGCCTAATTCCTAGGCAAGACAGAGCGCGGGCTGCAGGTCCTACCTGTTGAAGTGCGTCCAACGCTGCCCAATCATGGCTTTCGAGGGACACCTTGGGTGCACGCAGTGGCTTTGCTATCCTGCTTGTCTCTAGACGAACAACGAGGTTCATCATGGAGCTTCACCTTGTCAACGAACGTCCGGCGCCGGATATCCTTTCGCAGCCTGAGGTCCAACTGCACCACTGGCGGATCCTGCGGCGGGGCAATGGAACCCTGCACATTGCCGCCCAACTTGATTCGGGGTCACTGCGTATCACCTCCTTACTGCAAGCCATAGACCTGCCCAGGGCAATAGTCAAAACGGAGTCAGGGCGGAGCTACCAGCTGTGCAATCCACCTGAGGAAGACCAACTGCTGAGGTCGCTCATGCTGCTAAACGCAGTCCGAGGCCTCGTTCAAGTCTCGGAGGATGTGAGTGACGCCATCTGGGCCGCGATCACTACTGGCGCTTGGCCCTTTGAAGGCTCCAGCTTGCTGCCTTCGGTGCAATAGCTCCGGTCAAGCCGTTTGGACCGTCGACCTTATGCCATGAGGGCAGCAGGAGCCCGCTGATTTCCACAATGCAGGAAATGCCCGACGGACCTTCTTTTCATCCGACGGACTTTATTTGTTGTAGTCAACAGGCCTGGCAACGCGGACTTCCTCCATCACCGTAACTCTCTTGGCAAGTTTCAAAACTTGTCTACGAGTGCGCATTTCGGATGAGGCCGAGCGTTCGACCTGACCCGGTCATACCGCCACACGCTCCCTCAAAAAACTAGTCAGTCATCAAGCACGGACGGGACTCGACAGCCGCCTGAAGGTTGGCCAACTTCGACCGGCAGTTAGTCAAGGCCCGCCCAGTCACCTCGGGCGGGCTCTCCACTGCAGGACGCTGTTTACGACTTTGACTGACTCAGGTAGAGGGCGGCAAACCCGCATGGATGCTAGAGACCTGTTTATGACTTTATTTGCGTGTTTACGACTTTAATTACCCGGAATACCCGCCGCGGTCAGTTGGCCACGGTGAAACGCTGCTGCAAGTGGCGCGGACTCTCCAGTTCGTCCACGATGGCCACGGCCATGTCGGCCACGCTGATGCCGCCGGGGGCTTCGCCGTTCATCAGCGGCGCATCGGTGCCCAGGCGGTACTGGCCGGTGCGTTCGCCGGGGGCCAGCAGGATGGGGGGCGACAGGAAGGTCCAGTCCAGCGAAGTCTCGCTGCGGATCAGGTTCAGGGCCTCGCGCGCGGCCAGGGCGCCTGCCTTGTATTCGGCGGGGAAGTTGGGCGTATCCACCAGTTGCACGCCGGGTGCCACGAACAGGCTGCCCGCGCCGCCCACCACGAGCAGGCGCTTGACGCCGGCCTGCTTGACGCCTGCATAGATGGCGCGGGTGCCGACGAGGAACTGGTCGTGGATGTCGGGCACGGTCCAGCCGGGGTTGTAGGCGTTGACCACGGCGTCGTGGCCTGCCACGGCCTTGGCGACCTGGGCGGCGTCCTGGGCATCGGCCTGCACCACGGTGAGGCCGTCGCGTGCAGCCAGTTTGCCGGGGTTGCGGGCCAGGGCGGTCACCTTGTGCTGGCGGCGCAGCAGCTCGTCGAGCACGGCCGAGCCGACAAATCCGGTGGCGCCGATCAATGCGATGTTCATGTCATTTCCTTGGGTTGAGGTCGATGCAGTGAGAATAGGGGCTTGTCAAACAAGCCGGTAGAGGGCAAAAATTGCCTTCACCTTGAAGTGCAGCTTCACAAAAGCCCTATGGACGACTTGAAACGCATGGCTGTGTTCGCCTCCGTGGTGCAGCACGGCTCGATGAGCGGCGCCGCGCGCGCCCTGGGCATGAGCACCTCGGCCGTGAGCCAGCAGGTGCGCAAGCTCGAAAGCGATGGCGGCGTGACCTTGCTGCACCGCTCCACGCGCCAGCTGGCGCTGACCGAGGCGGGCCAGCGCTACCACGCGCGCTGCGCGGCCATGTGCGCGGCGGCCGACCAGGCACGTGCGGAACTGGCCGCCTCGCGCGATGCACCCAGCGGCGAGCTGCGCCTGTCGGCCACGGTGGGCTTTGCGCGCCACATCGCACCGGCCCTGGGCGAGATGCTGGCGGCCAACCCGGCCCTGCGTCTGCGCCTGCTGGTGGACGACGCGCCCATCGACCTCATCAACGCGCGCATCGACCTGGCCGTGCGCTTCGGCCGGCTGCAGGATTCGAGCTGGGCAGCGCGGCGCCTGTGCGCGATGAACGTCTACCTGTGCGCCTCGGCCGGCTGGGTGGAGCGCCACGGCATGCCCCAGCACCCCGATGCGCTGCTCTCGCACAGCTGGCTGGGCCTGGTGCGTGACGGCGAGGGCATGTTCGCCGAGTTGCGCAACAGCCAGGGCGAGGCGCGCGCACTGCGCATGGAGCCGCGCATCGCCAGCAACAACCAGTTGTCGCTGCAGCAGATGTGCGAGGCCGGCCTGGGCGTGGCCATGCTGGGCAGCAGCGACGTGCACGAGGCCCTGCAGACCGGGCGCCTGGTCCGCCTGCTGCCGCAGTGGGAGCTGGGCACGCTCGACGTCTGGGCCGTGACGCCCCAGCGCGACGCCCAGCCCGCCAAGGTGCGCCAGGCGATCGCGGCGCTGCACGCCTACCTGCGCCAGGTACCCGGCATGCTGGACTGAAGATTCGGCGATCCATCGATTTTTTATCGCTGCGGACCACAAATTCCATCGTTGTGCGAAGGCCGGGGCCTGCCTACAGTCGCGGCTTCTTTCTTCCCCCAGGAGCCTTGCCATGACGACGAACCCCGCCACCCCCACCCACCCCATCGACCAGGTGATCGCCGCCTTTGCGCGTGGCGACGTGCCCACGCTGCTGGGCCATGTGGCCGACGACGTGGACCTGCGCATCGACCACTACCACGATGGCGCCGACACCAGTTGGCAGGTGGCCCGCGACAAGCAGGGCCTGATCGCCGTGCTGCAGCGCCTGGCAGTGGAGGTGTTCCCCCGGGGCACGCAGATCCTGCACACCCACAGCCAGCCGCTGGGCAACGACTGGGTGCTCACGCAGTTCCACCAGCGCTTCTTTTATGCGGTACAACAGCGGGAGGTGGAAAGCCTGACCTGGATCATGAGCCACTCTGTGGCGGGCCAGATGGACTATTTCCGAGAAACCGTCACCACCATCACCCCGGTCTGATTCGAACTTGATCCATGCTGTTTGACCTGCGCGCGCTCGGTTACTTCGTGGCCGCCTACGAGGAACGCTCGGTGACGGCGGCCGCGCGGCGCTGCTTTGTGGCGCAGCCGTCCATCAGCATGGCCATCAAGGGGCTGGAGGATGCGCTCGATGCCGTGCTGTTCGAGCGCAGCCGCAGCGGCCTGGCCCCCACGCCCGAAGGACACCGCCTGTACCCGCGCGCCTGCAGCCTGCTGGCAGAGGCGAGCGCCATGGTGCGCGACTTCCGCGAGGCGCCGCGCGAGACCCTGCGCGTCTTCCTGCAGGACACCCTGCTCGTGGGCCCGGCTGCGCCGCTGCTGGCGCAGCTGGAGCAGCACCTGCCCCAGGCCCTGGTCCGCCTGACCGCCAGCGCCGAGGATGCCAGGCTGCGCCTGGTGGCCGAGCATTGCAAGGCGCCCGGGGATACCTTTTTCCCGCTGTGGCGCGAGCCCTATGTGATGCTGGTGCCCGCGCAGCACCCGCTGCGCTTCAAGAAACGCTTTGGCGTGGCAGACCTCAAGGGCCTGCCGCTGATCGAGTGGCCCCACTGCCCGCTGCACCAGTCGTTCATCCGCCTGCTGGCCGAGCGTGGCATTGCGCTCGCGGTGCGCGCCAGCGCCGAGCGCGAAGAACTGCTGCTGCACATGGTGGACGCCGGCATCGGCCTGGCGGTGGTACCGCAATCGCACGCTGCCCATGCGCGCCACGCGGTGGTACGGCCGCTGGACGGGGCACTGGCCTTCGACCGGCACATGGGCCTGGCCTGCGATGCGTCCGACGCGCCCATGCTGGCGCTGCTCGGTGTTCTGGCCGCAGGGGCGGTCGCACCGGCCCCATTGTCGAGCGTGGCGTAGAAAGCCCTGGCACCGGTGCCCTTTGCGGTACAACCGGGGCTGCATCCACACCGACAGGCCACCCGATGATCCTGGAAATCGCCCAATTGACCATCCGCCCCGGCCAGACCGGTGCCTTCGAGCAGGCCTTTGCCCAGGCACAGCGCATCATTGCCTCGATGCCGGGCTACCAATCGCACGAATTGCAGCGCTGCATCGAGCGCCAGGATGACTATGTGCTGCTGGTGCGCTGGGCCACGCTGGAGGACCATGAGGTGGGTTTTCGCCAATCCGCGCAGTACCAGGAGTGGAAAGCCTTGCTGCACCACTTCTATGACCCTTTCCCCACCGTGCTGCACTACGGCCCGGTGGCAGGCCTGTAGCACAATGAGAGGAGCCTCTGCGCCACGCCGGGCGGGGGCTGGCATGGGGCGTGCATGGGCAGATGTCTCGGCGCCGCGACGCTGGGGGGCGGGCAGACCCCATTCGGGTACGACCTGACAATTTAACGTGCTGCGCACACCGTTCTGATCCTAGAATTTGTAAACGCGCGTATCCGCGCAAAGGACATCCCCATGAAAGCAGTGCAGCAGGACATCGACGAGCGGACCAACCTCACCAGCACCAACAAGTTCGAGCTGCTGCTGTTTCGCCTGGGCACCGACAGTGCCCTGGGCAAATCCGAGCTCTTCGGCATCAACGTGTTCAAGATCCGCGAGATCGTGGCCATGCCCAGCATCACGCCCATCGCGGGCACCACAGCCCACTCGCTGGGCGTGGTCAACCTGCGCGGCCAGGTGATCCCCGTGCTGGACCTGCCCTCCATCGTGGGCTGCAAACCCCAGACGGGCCTGAACATCATGCTGGTGACGGAATACGCCCGCACCACCCAGGCCTTCGCCGTGGAGTCGGTGGAAGACATCGTGCGCCTGGACTGGAAGCAGGTGCTCTCGGCCGAGACCAGCGGTGCCGCCGGCAAGCTGGTGACCAGCATCGCCCGCCTGGACGGCAACACCGACGAGTCGCGCCTGGCCCAGGTGCTGGACGTGGAAGCCATCCTGCAGATGGTCTCCCCCTCGGACGGCCATGAGGTGACCGAAGAGAAGGTGGGCGCCAAGCTCAAGCTCAAGCCCGGCAGCATCATCCTGGCGGCCGACGACTCCTTCGTGGCGCGCTCGCTCATCGAGCAGGAGCTCAAGGTGCTGCACGCACCCTATGAGATGGTGAAGTCCGGCAAAGAGGCCTGGGACCGATTGAACGCGATTGCCAAGAGTGCCGAAGCCGAAGGCAAGACCGTGCTGGACCGCGTGGCCATGGTGCTGACCGACCTGGAAATGCCCGAGATGGACGGCTTCACGCTGACGCGCAACATCAAGCAGGATGCGCGCTTCCACGGACTGCCGGTGGTCATCCATTCCTCGCTGTCGGGCTCGGCCAACGAAGACCACGTGCGCAGCGTGGGTGCCGATGGCTATGTGGCCAAGTTCGTGGCCGAAGACCTGGCGGAGACCATCCGCCGCGTGTTGCCCAAGTGAGTGGAACGGGCGGCGGCACACCGCCGCCCCAGAGCTGCGAGCGCAGCGCCTGCGCACTTGCGTGATCCATTTCACGCGGCCTACCCGCCAATGCGCCTTCGGCCTACCCATGGGGGCTTTCGCAGTGCATTGGTCTGCGGCACACTGGTTGCCAGTCAACCAAACACAGGGCTCAAACGTCAAGTTGTAAGTCGCCTTCGGGATGTAACACCTTCATGGTGTTGTTTTCCGGGGCTTTACCTGCAACGCGGAACGCGCCCCGTCCGCCGGGAGTCTGAATCCATATGACAAATACCATCGCCCGCGTTCTTTCCGCCACGGTCCTGGGCGCCGTGCTGACTGGCTGTGCCACGGTACCGGGTGACCCGTACTACGCACCCGCCCCCACCTACTACCCGCCGAGCTCGTCGACCATCATCTACGACTCGCCGCCGGTCTACCACTCGCCACCGCCCGTGTACGTGGCGCCGCCACCGGCGTACTACGGCAACCGGCGCGACGAGCGCGACTGGGCGCGCGAGCGGGAACGTGAACGCGCGCAGCAGCAATGGCGCGATCAGGCCGAGCGCGAACGCCGCGACCGGGACCGTGATCGCGACCGCGACAACGCCCGCCGTGACCAGGATCGCCGCAACCAGGCGGATCGCGAGCAGGCGCGCCGCGACCAGGTCGAGCGCGACCGCCGCGCGGCAGAAGAACGCCGCAATCGCGAGGCACGCCCAGGCCAGATGGCGCCAGGGAGCTACACGCCTGCTCCGAATGACTGGCGCGCACGCCAGCAATCGAACAGCAAGGAACAGCCTTGAGCCAGGGTTAGCCGCTCCGCAGGACGCGCCATGATCCCGGCTCGGCACCTTGTCGTTGGCCTTTGCACGGCCTGGCTGTGCCTGGGCGCGCAGGCCCAGGTGACGCGCTGTACCGATGCACGCACCGGCAAGGTCGCCTACACCGATGGCGTGTGCAACCACGGCGAGGCCGCACTCCAGGTCAAGATACGTCCTGCGCCTGACGAGGTACGGCGCTACCAGCAGTTTTACGCCGAAGCGCTGGAGCGCAGTCGGCAGCGGCTGCAGGCGGACAATGGCGCCGCGCCATCCGATGCACAGCGTGCGGCGGACCTGCAGCGCGCACTCGCCGACTATGCCCCGCGGCAGTATGACTATGCAAGTTCGCCGGGGTGCGCAGGCTCCCGCGGTGCTTACGACCTGCTGCGCATCCAGCAGGACCATCGCTCCACGCGGGAATATGGCCCACTCAAGGAATCCGCCCAGCGGCGCATGGACATGGATTGCATGGGCCCGGAGGCCTATGCCGAACGCGAGCGCCAGCGTGAGCAGGACCGGCGCGAGAAGGAGTACCGGGAGGCGGCACTGCGCCGAGAGACCGACCTGCGCGACCAGATGGAGCGCGACCACCGCTACCACCAGGAACGCGAGCGCGAACGGGACAAGGAACGGCAGCGCGAGCGCGACCGGGAGCAGGCCCAGCGCGAGCAGGCGGACCGCGAGCGCCGCGACCGGGAGCATGACATCGCCCGGCGCGAGCAGGAGCGCCGCGTGCAGCAGGCGGAGCGGGAGCGCGAACAGGCACGGCGCGACCAGGTCGAGCGCGACAACCGTGCCGCCGCGGACAGCAGGCGCAACGAAAGCCGGCCGGTCCAGTCCGGCCTCAGTCCGACATCGACCGGCTGGCGCGGCGCCAGCCTGCGATCCACCCCCTGAGGGCCGCAGCTTGCGAAACACCATGGCCTGCATCCTCCGACCCGCCCTCTACGGACTGTTCCTGGCAGGCCTGTGCCTGGGTGCGCAGGCCCAGGTCACCCGCTGTACCGATGCGCGCACCGGCAAGGTGACGTACACCGACGGGGCCTGCAGCGGCGGCGAGGCGGCCCGCGAGGTGGAGCCCCGCCGCACGCCCGAAGAGATCCTGCTGGACCGGCAACTTTCAGCCGAAGCGCTGGACCGCAAGCAGCAACGGCTGCAGGCCGAGAATGAGGCCGCGCAGGCCGACGCACAGCGCGCTGCAGACCTCCAGCGCGCACGCGCCGCCAATGCCCCGCTACCCCAGGACTATGCGCGCTCTCCCGAGTGTGCGCGCTCGCGCCGCAACTACGACCTGCTGGCCGGCGAAGGCCCACGCTCCACGCAGGAACACGGGCAGCGCCTGGAAGCCGCCCAGCGGCAGATGGACCTCGATTGCCTGGGCCCGCAAGGCTATGCCGAGATAGAGCGCGCCCGCGCCGCACAACCGCGCGTGGTGGTGGTACCGCCGCGCTACGGCATCGGCTACCCTGCGCCGTTCCCCACGGTGCCGCAAAAGCCGCCTCCGCGCCTCACGCAGTGCTCGGACTACCGCTGCACGGACAACCAGGGCAATACCTATCCGCGCAACGGCCCGGGGCGCTTCCCGGGGCCCGGCGGGGTCTGCAGATCCAACGGCGGACAGGCGCCCTGCTGAGGCCTGCGGGGCCGCCCAGCCCTGCGCTGTTCCACCTCCTCCCAGGCACGTCCGCCGCACGGCACTGCGCGCGGCCCTGGCACTCACCCAAATACCGCAGGCGCTGGCGTCAACCGCCCGGTCCCATCGCGCGTCTAGAGCGGACACCGCCGCAGTTTGGCGATTGCCCAAGGAGCTCCATGACCCCTTTGCCTGTGCGCCTGGCATGCCTGTCCCTGATCGCTGCGGCGTTGGCCGCCTGCGCCCCGCGCGGCACCTACCCGGCACATCCCCTCGCCCTGCAGCGAGCCCGTCTGGCCAGCCATCCCTCTCCCGTACAGCCGCCGCCAACCCCGGCGACTCTACCCAGCCCTGCCGCCGCACCTGTACAGGATTCGACGGTGGCGGCGCCCCTGCCTCCCACCACGGCCTCCGTGGGCGCGCACCGCCCATCGGGCCTGCCAGGTCTGCAGCACGTCGACCTGGCCAGCTACCCCTCGCCCATTCCACCCGGAGCCGCCGCAGCGGGCAGCTCTGCGAAGGCGGCGAAGACCTCGGCAGCGGCCCCACCGCCCGCGACCGTCCGGCCCCACCCCGGTAGCACGCCGCCCGCGATCGCACGCCCCACCTCTGCGCAGGACCTGGAACGCATGCGCCGCATCGAGGAAGAGGCCCGGCGCGACAGCGAACTGCGCATGGAGGCCATGGCGCGCGAGATGGAGCGCGACCGCAGGGAACGCGAGCGCCAGCGCGAACAGGACCGCCTGGAGCAGGAGTACCGCGAAGCCGCGCTGCGCGACCAGATCGAGCGCGACCGCCGCTACCACCAGCAGCGCGAACAGGAACGCGAGCGTGAACGAGACAGGGAACGGGACAGAGAACGGGAACGAGAGCGCGACCGGGACCGCGAGCAATCCCGCAGGGACCAGGAGCGGCGTGACCAGGCTCGCCGCGAGCAGGCCGAGCGTGACCGCCGCGCGGAGGAAGAACGCCGTAACCGTGAGACACGCCCAGCGCAGATGGCCCCTGGAAGCTATGCGCCTGACCCCAAGGACTGGCGCGCACGCCAGCAGTCGAACAGTGCCGAAAGGCCCTGAGTGAAAGGTGGTGGCCGCGTGCGGTAAAGCTCAGGCCCGCAAGCCCTCGGCCACGCTGGGGTAGCGCAGGCGCAGCCCCAGCTCCTGCAGCATGCGCCGGTTGTCCAACCGGCGCGATTCGCTCATGAAGCTCAGCAGCACCACCGGCAGCTCGGTCTGTGCCATTCTGCGCGGCAGGCGCGGCGGGCGCGGCAGGCCATAGAGGTCAGCCGCCAGGTCGAAGTAGTCGCCCATCTTCAGGTGGCTTTGGTCGCTGACGTTGTAGATGCGCTGCGCGCGCCCCTTCCACAGCGCACGCAGGCATGCGCGGGCCAGGTCGTCGGCGTGGATGTGGTTGGTGTACACGTCGTCCTCGGCCAGCAGCACCGGCGTGCCCTTGCGCAGCCGGGCCTCGGGCGTGCCGCCTGCGCGGTCGGGTGCGTAGATACCGGGAATGCGCAGGATGCTGGCGCGCACGCCCGTGCGCCCCAGGTGGCGCACGGCACGCTCGGCATTCACGCGGCGCTGCGCGCGCGGGGTGGCGGGGGCCAGGGCCCGGGTCTCTGGCACCCGTGCGCCCTGGCAGTCGCCATACACACCGCTGGTAGATGCGTACACCAGTGAGACCGGTCGGCTGCGCAGGCGCAGCGCGCGCGCCAGCGCCACCGTGCGGGGGTCGCGCCACCAGGCAGCGCCGCCGGCGCCCTCGCCGGGCGGCGGAGCCAGGTGCATGACCCGGGTGGCCACGCCCGACAGGCGGCGCAGGCTGGCCGCATCGTCCAGGTTGCCCAGCAGGGGGGTGATACCCCGCGCGCGCAGGTCGTCGACCCGGGTGGGGCTGGAGGTGAGCGCCAGCACGCGCAGGCGCGGGGCCGTGGCGCCGGGCGTCTGCAACTGGCGCACCACGCGCTGGCCCACGTCGCCACAGCCAACGATCAGCAGGCGTTCACGGCGAAAGCGCGCCGGCAGGGCGCCAAGGGGGCTTTGGTTTGAGGGCAAAATCGGGTCCGCGAAGAAGACAAGCTCCAAGGATACCCACAACATGACCAGCGCCGAGGCGGCCCCCGCGACCACGTTCCAGATTTCCGTGCAGCCCAGCGGCCGCGCCTTTGCCGCACAGGGCGATGAGTCCATCCTGGCTGCCGCCATCCGCAGCGGCGTGGGGCTGCCCTATGGCTGCAAGGATGGCGCCTGCGGCTCCTGCAAGTGCAAGAAGCTCAGCGGCGCGGTATTCCACGCCAACCACCAGTCCAAGGCGCTCTCGGCCGACGAGGAGGCCGCCGGCTTCGTGCTGACCTGTTGCGCCAAGCCCCTGACCGATGTGGTGCTCGAATCACGCCAGGTGACGGACGAGAGCGCCTACCCGGTCAAGAAGATGCCGGTGCGCGTGTCCACCCTCACGAAGAAGTCGCACGACGTGATGCAGGTGCGCCTGCAACTGCCGGCGGCCGACACCTTCCGCTACCACGCGGGGCAGTACATCGAGTTCATCCTGCGCGATGGCGCGCGCCGCGCGTACTCCATGGCCAATGCACCGCACACCCAGGGCGAAGCGCCGGGTGTCGAGCTGCACATCCGCCACATGGCGGGCGGCAAGTTCACCGACCATGTGTTCGGCGCCATGAAGGAAAAGGAGATCCTGCGCGTGGAAGGCCCGTTCGGCAGCTTCTTCCTGCGCGAGGACTCGGACAAGCCCATCGTGCTGCTCGCCTCGGGCACGGGCTTTGCACCCACCAAGGCACTGATCGAGCACCTGCAGTTCAAGGGGAGCACGCGGCCCACGGTGCTCTACTGGGGTGGCCGCCGCCCGCAAGACCTGTACATGGCCGACTGGGTGCAGGAGCGCGTGGCCGAGATGCCCCACCTGCGCTATGTGCCCGTGGTCTCCGACGCCCAGCCCGAAGACGGCTGGACGGGCCGCACGGGTTTCGTACACCAGGCGGTGATGGACGATTTCGCCGACCTCTCGGGCCACCAGGTCTATGCCTGCGGTGCGCCCATTGTGGTCGAGTCGGCGCGCGGCGCCTACAGCGCCCAGCGCGGCCTGCCGCCCGAGGAGTTCTTTGCCGACGCCTTCACCTCCGAGGCCGACAAGCACGGCTGACAGCCGGCAAGACCGTTTTTTTTGGAGTGGACACTCCATTTTTTGCACAATGGCACCATGAACCGCAGAAATCTCACCACCCTTCTCGCCAGCGCCGCCATCGTGGCCGCTGCCCTCCCACACGCCGCCATGGCCCAGGACTCGGGCCAGCCGATCCGCCTGATCGTGCCCTACGCACCGGGGGGCCCCATCGACGTGACAGCACGTGCGCTGGCCGAGCGGGTGCGTGATTCGCTGGGCACGGTGATCATCGACAACAAGGGCGGTGCGGGCGGCAACATCGGCGCCGATGCGATCGCCAAGGCGGCGCCGGACGGCCTGACCATCGGCATCTCGGCCACCGCGACGCACGCGGTGAACCCCTGGCTCTACACCCGCATGCCCTACGATGCGGCCAAGGACTTCGCGGCCATCACGCAAATGGTGCGCGTGCCCAATGTGCTGGTAATCAACGCCGCCAAGGCCGAGCAGCTCAAGATCAACACCCTGGCCGACCTGGTCGCCTACGCCAAGGCCAACCCGGCCAAGCTCAACTACGGCAGCGGCGGCAACGGCAGCGCCGGCCACCTGGCGGGCGAGATGTTCAAGCAGCGCGCCGGCATCTTCGCGCTGCACATCCCCTACCGCGGTGCCAACCCGGCCCAGTTGGCCCTGCTGGCTGGCGAGGTGGACTTCAACATCGACAACCTGGCGGCTGCAGCCCCCAACATCCGCGCCGGCAAGCTCAAGGCCCTGGCCGTGACCTCGCTGGCGGCCAGCCCCTCGCTGCCGGGCGTGCCTCCGCTGTCGGCCACCTACAAGGACTTTTCCATCGACACCTGGTGGGGCCTGGTGGCCCCTGCGGCCACGCCCAAGCCGGTGATCGACAAGCTCAACAAGGCCTTCGTCGCGGCCCTGAATGCGCCCGAGACCAAGACCCGCTTCGGCCTGCTGCTGGCCGAGCCCGTGCCCACCACGCCTGCGCAGTTCGAAGCCTTCATGGCCAGCGAGCGTGCCAAGTACCAGCAGGTGGTGAAGGCCTCTGGGGCAAAGGTCGACTGAGCGCCCCACCGCTCCATTCCTCAGCGCCCCGCGGGGCGCTTTTTCATGCCCGTTCCGGCAGCACGTTGCGCTGCCTTGCCGCCACGGCCCCCAGCGCGGCCACCATGGCGTCGCATTCGGCGTCGCCCACGGGCAGCGACAGCGCGATCAGGCCGCGCCGCGCCATGAACACGCCTTCTTCGAGCAGGCCAAAGAACACCAGGTCCTTGGCGCGCCCATCGGTGCCCTGCAGATCGGCAGGGGAGCGCACCGGCGCCGCCGTGGCGTGCAGGGTCATCAGCGATCCGGTGCCGGTGAAGGCCATGTCCACGCCATGGCGCTCCAGCACGGCGTTGAAGCGTGCGCGCAGTTGCTCGCCTCGGGCATTGAGCGCCTGCACCACCTCGGCGCTCAGCACCCGGGTGAGCCCGGCATGGCCGGCGGCCATGGTGAGCACGTTGTTGTTGAAGGTGCCGGCATGGGCCAGCGCATCGGGGCGGCGCGGGTCGAAGCGCTCCATGACGTCGCGGCGCCCGCCGAACACCCCGAACGACATGCCGCCCCCGAGGTACTTGCCTGCCGTGGTGAGGTCCGGCCGGATGGCCAGCAGTGCCTGGCGCCCGCCGAAGGACAGGCGCGAGGTCATCACCTCGTCGAACACCAGCAGCGCGCCGCAATCGTCGGCCAGGGTGCGCAGCGCCTGCAGGAAGGCCGGCTCGCCAGGAATGCAGCCTCCGGCCCCGAGCATGGGTTCGACCAGGATGGCGGCGATGTCCGCTCCGTGCGCGGCCACCAGCGCGCGCACGCTGTCGGCATCGTTGTAGCGCGCCAGCACGAATTCGTGCGGCACGTTCATCGGCGAGCCCCCGCCCGCAAAGGTGAGCACGCCGCCGTGGTAGGCCCCGTCGAACACGATCACCTTGCTGCGCCCCGTGTGCGCCTTGGCGGCGGCCAGGGCCAGCAGGTTGGCCTCGGTGCCCGAGTTGGCGAAGCGCAGCAGCTCCATGGACGCAAAGCGCTTCTGGATCTCGCGCGCCAGCAGGCCCTCGCGCGCCGTGTGGGAGGAGAGGTTGATGCCGCCGGCCAGCGCCTCCTGGATGGCGTCCATGATGACCGGGTGCGAATGGCCGTAGAGCCCCGCCGTGAACTCGCCCAGCGCGTCGATGTATTCGTGGCCGTCGGCATCCCACACCCGGCACCCAGCGCCACGCGCCATGCTGAGCGGGAAGGGCCCGTGGAACAGCACGCTGCGGGTGTTGCCACCGGGCAGGGATTTTTCCGCCTCGGCCAGCAAGGAGGCGCTGCGCGGGTTGCGTGCGCGGTAGGTCTCCACCGCCTCGAAAAGGGCGTGGTCCAGGGGGGTTGGGGTGGCATTCATGCGATCTCCTGTACAGTGTACAAGAAATTATGGATCCGAGGAGGCGATCTGGCAAGCGGCGGCGTTCAGCGCAGCGGGATGCCCGACAATCCAGCAACTGCCTTCGCCCTTGTTCCCAATGCCCCGCGCCCGCACCAAAGCCCCCTCTCCCCCTGACACTGCCGCCGACACCGTGGCCACGCCCTTGTCGCGCGAGAGCGTGCTGGCGGCGGCCCTGGCGCTCATCGACCAGCGCGGGGTGGAGGCTTTCAGCGTGCGCGACCTGGCCCGCTCGCTGGGGGTCTACCCGACAGCGCTGTACTGGCATGTGCCCGGGGGGCGCAATGCGCTGATCGCCGGGGCGGTGACGGCCGCGGTGGGCGGCCTGGAACCACCCGACCCGGCAGGCGACTGGCAGGCCGAGCTGCGCACCCTGTTCGCACGCTACCGGCAGGCTGTACACCAGCACCCGCGCATCGCCCCGGTGCTAGGGGCCCAACTGGTCTCCAACGCCAGCCTGGACCCGCTGCTGCTGGACCGCATCCTGGCGCTGCTGGAATCGGCCGGGTTCGCGGACCAGGGCCTTTTCGATGCCTACAACGTGGTGATTGCCGCCATGGTCAGCTTCGTGACCCTGGAACTGGCGCCGCAGCCCGATGACGACCCCGACGGCTGGGCCGCAGGCCACCAGCAGCGCCTGGCGCAGATCGATGGCGATGCCTGCCCGACCCTGGCGCGCCACCTGCCGCAGATGGCCAACCGCGCCTTCGTGGTGCGCTGGAGCAGCGGCAGCACGCACCCGCTGGACGCGGGCTTCGATGCCTGGACGGAGGTGGTGGTGCAGGGACTGGCCGCGCGGCTGCCCCGCAATACTTAGCGACCAGAGCCTGCCACTGGCCAGAGCAAGGTGTCTGTGCGCTCGATGCGCTGATTGGCCACGCCCGCCAGTTGGCCTGGGGTGACACGGGCAGGTGCCAGCTCGGACAGGGGCTGCAGCACGAAGGCACGCTCCCCCATGCGCGGGTGCGGCACGGTGAGGTCCGGGGTGGCGATGGTCTCGTCGCCATAGAGCAGGATGTCGAGGTCCAGCGTGCGCGGCGCATTGCGGTACAGGCGCTCGCGGCCTGCTGCCGCCTCGATGGCCTGCAGGGCCTGCAGCAGGGCCGTGGGCGACAGCCCGGTGGCCAGCTCGGCCACGGCGTTCAGGTAGTCGGGTCCATCGGCATCCACCGGCGCGCTGCGGTACAACGAGGAGACCTGGCGCACCTGCGTTTGCGGCAGGGCGGCCAGGGAGGCCAGCGCCTGCTGCAGGGCGGCGCCCCGGTCACCGAGGTTGGCACCCAGACCGATGAAGGCCTCGACGGCCATGCCGGCGGTGCCGTTCACTCGGCCGCAGGCGCGGCAGAGCCTTCACCGCCACCGGCACCACTGCCGCCCACCGGCTTGCGGCGACGGCGGCGGCGCTTCTTGGGGGCACTGCCGTCGGGTGGCACGGCATCGCTGCCCTGGTCGGGTGCAAAGTCGTCAGCATCGTCCTGCCCGCCGTCGGCAGAGGCAGCGCGCGGCGCACGCGGCTTGGGCTGCGGGGCCGGGGCCTGGCCCTCGCCAGCGGGCGCCGCCTTGGGCACGCGGCGCGCCGTGGGCTGGGCAACGCGCTGGCGCGCCTTCTGTTCCTCGCGGGCCTGGTCCATCAGGTCTTCGCGGCGGTCATCGTCGGCGGCCTGGAAGTCCTGCCACCACTCGGCCAGGGCCTCGCCGATCTCGCCCACGTCAGCCCGCAGGCGCAAAAAGTCGAAGCCGGCACGAAAGCGCGGCTGCATGACCATGCCGAAGGGCGTGCTGCCCACGCGCTTTTCGAAGCGTGGCTGCATGACCCAGATCTCGCGCATGTCGGCCGCCAGCTTGCCGCGGCCCGAGACGTCGCCGATGCGCTTGTCGAACACCTCGTCGATGGCCTCCTGCAGTGCCGGCAGCGCGTGCTGGCGCTGGTTGGTCATGCGCGCATCCCAGCCGTTGCGCACGTCTTCCCACAGCACGCAGGCGAGCAGGAAGCTCGGCGCCACGGGCTTGCCCTCGCCCACGCGGCGGTCGGTGTCAGCCAGGGCGGCGCTCACGAACGGCGTGTCGGCACGCTCCACCGCCACGTCCAGCAGCGGGTAGATGCCCTTGGCCATGCCGAGCTTCTTGAGCTGGGCGATGGTGGCGATGGCATGGCCGGTCTGCAAGAGCTTGAGCATCTCGTCGAACATGCGGCTTTGCGGCACGTCGGCGAGCAGCGCCTGCGACTGCACCAGGGGCGCGGCGGTCTTGGTCTCGATGGTGAAGCCCAGGGCGCTGAGCTTGGCCGCGAAGCGCACGGCGCGGATGATGCGCACCGGGTCTTCGCGGTAGCGCGTGGCGGGGTCGCCGATCATGCGCAGCGTCTTCTTCTTGGCGTCCTGGATGCCCTTGTGGTAGTCCACCACGATCTGGCTGACCGGGTCGTAGTACATGGCGTTGACGGTGAAGTCGCGGCGCGTGGCGTCCTCGTCCTGCGGGCCCCAGACGTTGTCGCGCAGCACGCGGCCGCTGGCGTCCACGGCATGCTGCATGCCCGACAGCTGCTGCTTGCTGGTCTTCTCGTTGCCCGCGACCTGGCCGGCCGCGGCGTTGTCCAGGTAGGCGCGGAAGGTCGAAACCTCGATCACCTCGTGCTCGCGGCCCCGGCCATGCACCACGTGCACGATGCGAAAGCGCTTGCCGATGATGAAGGCGCGGCGGAACAGCCCCTTGACCTGCTCGGGCGTGGCATTGGTGGCCACGTCGAAGTCCTTGGGCCGCAGGCCCAGCAGCAGGTCGCGCACCGCGCCGCCGACGATGTAGGCCTCGTAGCCGGCCTGCTTGAGCGTCGCCACGACCTCGGCCGCCCGGCGGTCCACCAGTTCGGGGTTGATGCCGTGCACGGTGGCGGGCACCTCTTCGCGCTTGCCGAAATGCGGCTTGCCGCCCGAGGTGCCGGGCGTCGATTTGCCCAGCAGTTTGTCGATGAACTTCTTGATCATGGGTGTGCAGTAAACAGGTCCAGTATGCGCCAGCCGCGCTCCTGGGCCAGCGCCCGCAGGCGCGGGTCGGGGTTGGTGGCGACCGGGTGGTCGACCTTTTCGAGCAAGGGCACGTCGTTCATCGAGTCACTGTAGAACGTGCTCTCGACATCACCCCAGGTGAGCCGGCGCTGGGCCAGCCATTGTTCCATGCGCGTGACCTTGCCTTCGCGCATGGTGGGCACGCCGTCGATCTCGCCGGTGTACCAGCCGCTCGCATCGCGCACCAGCTGGACGGCCAGCAACTCGCCCACCCCCAGCGCCTTGGCGATCGGCGTGGTCACGAACTCGTTGGTGGCGGTGACGATCAGTACCTCGTCCCCGGCAGCGAGGTGCTGTTGCACCAGGGCCAGGGCCTGGGGTTGTATCGCCGGGGTGATGACCTCGCGCATGAACTGTTCATGCGCCGCAGCCGCCGCCTCGGGGCCGCGCAAACGCACAGCCTCGGTGGCAAAGCGCACATAGTCATGCACGTCGAGTGTACCTGCCTGGTAGTGGGCATAGAACTCGCCATTGCGGCGCGCGAACTCGACGGGGTCGTTCCAGCCGATGCGGATGGTGAACTCGCCCCATTCGTAGTCGGAGTCGAGCGGCAGCAGCGTGTGGTCCAGGTCGAACAGCGCGAGCCGGGGACGGGTGGCCGGGGAAGCAGGGGTGGTCATTCGGTCAGGCGCCGGGATGCAGCGGCACGGGGATGCGGATCGGGCACGCGCGGATCATTCGGACTCGAGCATCGCCTTGAGCAGCGGGATGGTGATGGCGCGCTGGGCGCGCAGCGCGTAGGCGTCGAGTTGATCGAGCAACTGCATCAGGCTGCCCAGGTCGCGCGAGAAGCGGTTGAGCATGTAGTCCATGACCTCATCGCTCAGGAACACGCCGCGGGCGTCGGCCTCCTGGCGCAGCACGGCGCGGCGCTCGGGCTCGCCCAGCAGCTGCAGCTGGAACACATGGCCCCAGCCCAGGCGGCTGCGCAGGTCGTCACGCAGCGGCAGGTCGGCCGGCGGCAGGCTGCCGGCGGCCAGCACCCAGCGCTGGCTGCCGCTGGCCGGGCTGATGGCGTTGACAAACCAGTTGAAGGCCGTGGCCTGCTGGGACGTGCTGTACAAATGCACATCGTCCATGAGCACGGCGGACCAGCCTTCGTCGAACTCGGGCGGCTCGCCCATGGAGGGGTCGAGCCAGCCCACGGCGTCGCCCTGCTCGCGCAGCGCCTGGCGCACGGCATTGAGCAGATGCGACTTGCCGCTGCCCGACTCACCCCAGAGGTAGGTCGGCACGGGTGAACGGGTGGCCGGGCTGCTGCCGACACCGGCCGCCAGGCGCAGGTGTTGCAAGGCGGCCTCATTCGGGCCGGCGAAGAAACGGGAAAGCGTCGGCCCCGTGGCCAGGCCGATGTCGAGCGCCAGTTGCTTCATGCGCGGCACCCGGACAGAAGGGAGCAGCCCGTGGCGGTGGGTGCAAGAGCGGCGGGCAGGGAGAGGATCAGCAGCGGCATCACAGGTGGCATTGAAAGATGTCTGGCCGTAGGTGACTGCGGCGGAACGCGGCGAAGGTAGCGGCACAGAGCCGTTGCGTTGCCCCGGGGGTCCTTCGGCGAAAGATCCCGGCAGCGACAATATGGCCGATTTTAGTCTCCTGTCGGCGCCGCCACGCAGCGCACCTCCTTTGCCACCCACCCAGCCCCCCATGGCCGACCTGCCGCCCCGCCCCCACCGCCTGCCCGCCAGCATCTGGGCCCTGGGATTTGTGAGCCTGCTCATGGACATTTCCTCCGAAATGATCCACAGCCTGCTGCCCGTCTTCCTGGTCGCGGCACTCGGGGTGAGCATGCTCACCGTGGGCATCATCGAAGGGGTTGCCGAGGCCACGGCACTGGTCCTCAAGGTGTTTTCGGGGGCGCTGAGCGACTGGTGGGGGCGCCGCAAGCCCCTGGCGGTGCTCGGCTACGGGCTGGGTGCCCTGGCGAAGCCGCTGTTTGCCCTGGCTTCCACCGTGGGTTGTGTGGTGGCGGCCCGGCTGATGGACCGGGTCGGCAAGGGGATTCGCGGCGCACCGCGCGACGCCCTGGTGGCCGACCTCGCGCCGCCCGGCATGCAGGGCGCCGCCTTCGGCCTGCGCCAGTCGCTCGACACGGTGGGCGCCTTTCTGGGCCCGCTGATCGCCATGGGGCTGATGTTGCTCTGGGCCAACGACTTTCGTGCCGTGTTCTGGGTGGCCGTGCTGCCCGCCGTGCTGTGCGTGCTGCTGTTGCTGGTCGGCGTACGGGAGCCCGAGCGCCCCGCCGGCACGCCCCGTACCAACCCGATCCGCCGCGAGAGCCTGCGGCGCCTGGAACCACGCTACTGGTGGGTGGTGGCGCTGGGCGCCGTGTTCACCCTGGCCCGCTTCAGCGAGGCCTTCCTGCTCCTTCGCCTGCAGCAGGACGGACTGCCGCTGGCGTGGACGCCCCTGGTGCTGGTGCTCATGAATCTGGTGTTCGCGCTCGGCGCCTATCCGCTGGGCAGGCTGTCCGACCGGATGAGCCACACCACGCTGCTGGCCTGGGGGCTGGTGGTGCTGATCGCCGCCGACGCCCTGCTGGCCTGGCGCGGCCACGGCATGCTGGCCGGGCTGGGCATTGCCCTGTGGGGGCTGCACATGGCCATGACCCAGGGGCTGCTGGCCACCATGGTGGCCGCCACGGCCCCTGCCGACCTGCGCGGCACGGCCTTTGGCATGTTCAACCTGGTCAGCGGCGGGGCGCTGCTGGTGGCCAGCGTGCTGGCAGGCCTGCTGTGGGACCGGTGGGGCCCGGGCGCCACGTTTGCCGCCGGAATGCTGTTTGCCGCCCTGGCGCTGGCCGGCGTGCTGCTGCAGGCGCGCCGGGTCGGGCGTGCGCCAAAGCCCCCGGCCGGGCAGGGCTGAGCAAGTGGCGCGGCGATGCCCCTTAAAATCCCTGGATTCCAGCCCGCCCGGCGGGCCTACCAGCCCACACCCCCCATGAGCTCTTCCGCGACCCCCACTCCCCTTTCCTACAAAGACGCCGGCGTTGACATCGACGCAGGCGACGCGCTGGTCGAACGCATCAAACCCCTGGCCAGGAAGACCATGCGCGAAGGCGTGCTGGCCGGCATCGGCGGCTTCGGCGCACTGTTCGAGGTGCCCAAGCGCTACAAGGAACCCGTGCTGGTCTCCGGTACCGATGGCGTGGGCACCAAGCTCAAGCTGGCCTTCGAGTGGAACATGCACGACACCGTGGGCATCGACCTGGTGGCCATGAGCGTCAACGACGTTCTGGTGCAGGGCGCCGAGCCGCTGTTCTTCCTCGACTATTTCGCCTGCGGCAAGCTCGACGTGGACACGGCGGCCGCCGTGGTCGGCGGCATCGCCTGGGGCTGCGAGCTCAGCGGCTGCGCGCTGATCGGCGGCGAAACGGCTGAAATGCCCGGCATGTACCCCACTGGCGAGTACGACCTGGCCGGCTTTGCCGTGGGTGCGGTCGAAAAATCCAAGATCCTCACGGGCAAGGACGTGCAGCCCGGCGATGTGGTGCTGGGCCTGGCCAGCCATGGCGTGCATTCCAACGGTTTCAGCCTGGTGCGCAAGTGCATCGAGCGTGCCGGCGCCGACACCCCCGCCACGCTCGACGGCAAGCCCTTCAAGCAGGCCATCATGGAGCCCACGCGCCTGTACGTGAAGAACGTGCTGGCCGCGCTGGCCACCCACCCCATCAAGGCACTGGCCCACATCACCGGCGGGGGCCTGCTCGAGAACATTCCGCGCGTGCTGCCCGAGGGCACGGCCGCCCACCTGCAAAAGGGCAGTTGGCCCCAGACCGAGTTGTTCGCCTGGCTGCAGAAGACCGCGGGCATCGACGACATCGAGATGAACCGCACCTTCAACAACGGCATCGGCATGGTGGTGGTGGTGGATGCCGCCAACGCCGCCGCCACGGCCGCCACGCTGGCCGCCGCCGGCGAGAAGGTCTACACCATCGGTGCCATCGCACCGCGTGGCGACGGCGCCGCCGTGGTCGTTGCCTGAGACGACCCAGCGCATGGCGCAGCCACCGCTGGAACCGCCTGAAGCGGGCACCGACATCGTGCCCGCTCCCCTGCCCGACACCCCTGCCGTGCCGGCTTCCCTGTCCGGGGCGGAGCATCCGCGCCCTTTCGGCCCGCTGCCCCGTGGCGTGGCGCTGGCCAGCTACCTGCTGATGGCCGGCGCGCTGCTGCTGGTGATGTGGCGCAACCTGCTGCCCGGCCTGCTGTGCGTGTGCCTGGGCTTCCTCGCCACCCGGGCGCTGGCGCGCTGGCTGGCGCAGTTGGCCCAGCGCCGCGCCAACGCGCACTCCGCCACGCTGCCACGCATCGCCGAACTGGCGGCCGCGGCCGCAGTGATGCTCTCGCCCCTGGTGCTGCTGGCCATCGGCGTCACCCATTCGCGCGGCTACCTGGTGGAGGCGCCCCAGCAGTACCGCGAACTGCTCGACTACATGGCGCGCACGGTGCTGGAACTGCGCCTGAAACTGCCGGCCGACATGGCCAGCCACCTGCCCGAGGGCGCAGCGGAGATCCAGCGCATCATCGCCAGCTACCTGGGGGCCAAGGCCGGCGCCCTGGCCATGGCCGGGCGCGCCTGGCTGGCAGGGTTGCTGTTTGCCTACGTGGGCCTGTTGATCGGCGCGCTCGCGGCCGTGCGCCCGCTGGCGCCCCCGCGCGGGCCCCTGGCCATCGCCCTGCAGCAGCGCATCACGCTGCTGGGCGAAGCCTTCCGCCAGATCGTGGCCGCGCAGTTCTGGATCGCCAGCTTCAACACCCTGCTCACGGCGCTGTTCCTGCTGTTCGTGCTGCCCATCTGGAAGCTGGAGCTGCCCTACACCCCGGTGCTGATCACGCTGACCTTCGTGGCCGGGCTGGTGCCCATCGTCGGCAACCTGCTGTGCAACGCGGTGATCACCATCGTCGGCCTGTCGGTGTCGCCCATGGCGGCCGCGGCCTGCCTGGGCTTTCTGATCCTGATCCACAAGGCCGAGTACGTGATCAACGCCAAGGTCGTTGGCCGGCGCACGCACATGGGCGTGTGGGAGCTGCTCAGCGTGATGTTCGTGGCCGAGGCCGTGTTCGGCCCCGCCGGGCTGGTGGCGGCTCCGCTGTTCTACGCCTACCTCAAGAAGGAACTGGTCGCTGCGCGGCTGGTGTGAGCCGGCCGGCGCGCCCGGTCATTGGCGCGCGAACTGCTTCTCCGCGAAGGCCCACACCAGGGCCGATGCGTCCGGCCCTTGCGGGTCGCTGTAGGGCAGGCTGGGCGTGCCACCGCTCCAGGCATGGCCCAGGCCCACGATTTCGCGCAATGCCACCACCGAGCGGGAGCGTGCCCTGTATTCGGTCACCCGCGTGGCATGGCGCTTGCCGCGCTGCAGCATGCGCGCCGTGCCAGCCCGTGCGCCCAGCGCCTCGGCCCAGAGCGTGGCCGTGGCCACGGCGTTGCGCACGGACACGACCCCATCGGCATCGCCGTGCAGGATCAGCAAGGGCGGCAGCGGCGGCAACGGCGTCCCGTCGATGCGCAGGCCCGGCACCAGGGCGCTGGCACCCGGCGGCTCGGGCAGATGCGCCTCGCGCTTGCCATGCATGGCGGCCATGGCCGTGGCAGCCGATTCGGCCGTGCCCGGTGCCACGCCGGAATGCATGGCCACGGCGCAAAAGCGCTCCGGGTAGGTGGCGCCCAGCAGGGCTGCCATGCTGGCGCCGGCCGACAGGCCCGCCACCGCGACGCGGTTCAGGTCCACCGGATGGCGGCGCGCCACCTGGTCCACGGCCGCCAGCAAGGTGGCGGCTTCGGCAGCGGCCTTGCCATTGCGACGCTCGAACCAGTTCCAGCAGCCGTGGGCATTGGCCATGCGCTCCTGCTCGGGGTAGAGGACCAGGAAGCGCTTGCGCGCCGCCAGCCGGTTCATGCGCGAACTGGCGGCCAGGTCACGCCCGGTCTGGCCGCAACCATGCAGCATGACCAGCAGGGGCAGCGTCTCGCCCTTCTTGAGCGCCAGTGCGGGCGGAATGTACAGGTGGAAACGCCGCGCTCCCGCAGGCCCCGGCGCAATGCCTGCCAGCCACTCGCCACTGACGGGCTGGGGCTTGCGCGGGCGCGGGGCCACGCTGCGGATGGGCGGCTGCCTGGCGGCTTTCTGGGCCAGCTTGGGCACGGCCCGCAGCGCCGTCACCGCCTGCGCACGCATGGGCTTGGCCGCCTTCTCAAAGGCCTTGAGGTTGCGCTGGTAGGCGCGGGTGAGCGCTGACAGCGAGAAGAGACGGGAGCGGCGGGCCATGGGCAGTTGTGCGGGTGCGATCCATAGATAGGGAAAACCCTATGCACCATAGCAGCTTATGGCTTCATGCGCCTGACGCTATCCCATCAATAGCAAACCAGCGTTACCAGCCAGCGTTCACGCCGTGCAAGACGCCGAGACAAAGGGTATTCGGCAGGCCGCAGTCTCCAAGCCTTCGTCCAGACAGGAAATCATGGCAGAAATTGATCGATAGATGTCCAGGGCCGGCGGGACTGCGCTGATCCCCCAAGGGAAGATACGTCCATTGCAACCCGAGCCTCAAGGGCATGACCATGAAAACCTGTCTGATTGTGATTGATGCGCAGGAATCCTTCCGCCAGCGCCCCTACTTCACGGCGGGCGACCTGCCGGCCTACCTGGCGGCGCAGAACGCGCTGATCGAGGGCTGTGTGGCGCAGGGCGTGCCGGTGGTGCGCATCTTCCACAGCGACGGCCCGGCCGATGCCAGCAACGCCTTCGCGATCGAATCCGGCCATGTGCGGGCGCTCGATGGTCTGGCCGCCTTCGACGCTGCGGCCACCTTCACCAAGTCGCGCCACAGTGCGCTGGTGGGCACCGGCCTCGATGTCTGGCTCACCCGCCACGGCATCCAGCGCCTGGTCGTGAGCGGCATCCGCACCGAACAGTGCTGCGAGACCACCACGCGCCATGCGTCGGACCTGGGCTGGGAAGTGGACTTCGTGGCCGACGCCACCTTGACCTGGGACATGGTGCAGCCCGATGGCCGCACACTGCCCGCCGCCGACATCAAGGCCCGCACCGCCACCGTGCTGGCAGGGCGCTTTGCCACGCTGCGCACGGTGGACGAAGCCCTGGCCGCCGCCGCAGCGGCAGGCTGAGCCGGGAGACCACCATGCGCGCCACTGTCTGCGAACTGCCCTACCAGCCCGCCTTGCTCGAACCGGCCTGGGAAGCCCTGGCCGCGCACATGCGCAGCGAACACTCGGAACTGGTGCTGCTGCCCGAATTCGCGTTCGTGGAGCCGGTGTGGGAGTCCACGCCGCTCGACCGCGCGCGCTGGGCGGCGGCCGTTGCGCTCAGCGATGCCTGGACGGCGCGGCTGCACGAGCTGGGCGCCGCCTGGGTGGTGGGCGCCCGCCCGGTCACCGTGGACGGGCGCCACTACAACGAGGGCTTTGCCTGGTCAGCCCAGGGCGGCTACCAGCCACTGCGGCGCAAGTTCCATCTGCCCGATGAACCCGGAGGCTGGGAGGCCACCTGGTTCGAGCGCGGCGATGCCGAATTTGCGCGCTGCTCCGCCGGCCCCCTGGCGTTCGGCCTGAGCATCTGCACCGAGCTCTGGGCGCTGGACACCTACGCAGGCTATGCAGCCCTGGGCGTGGAGGCGATCCTCACGCCGCGCGCCACTGCGGCGGCAACCACCGCCAAGTGGTTGGCCGTGGGCGCCGTTGCTGCGGTGCGAACCGGTGCCTACAGCCTGTCGTCGAACCGGGTCGATACGGGCTACGGTGGCGCTGGCTGGGCGATCAGCCCCGATGGCGCCCTGCTCGCGCAGACCAGCGTGGACCGCCCCTTCTGCACGGTGGACGTGGACCTGGCGGTGGCTGCTGGCGCCCGCAACACCTACCCGCGCTATGTGTTCGCCCGACCGGCCCCTTGACCTTTTAACCTTTGTTCACTCCATGACTCCTGTTTCCGCTTCCCCTCGCCCCTTGCAAGTCTCCATCCTGGTGTTCGACGATGTCGAGGCCCTGGACCTGGGCGGCCCCTACGAAGTTTTCACCACCGCCTGCCGCATGCAGCAGCGCCTGCAGCCCGGGGCACCCGCGCCCTTTGCCGTGCAGTGCGTGGCGCGCAGCCTGCAGCCGGTGCAGGCACGCGCCGGCCTGCGTGTGCTGCCCGATGCCGACTTCGCCACGGCCGCCGCACCGGACGTGCTGATCGTGCCTGGCGGTGTGGTCGATGTGGCCGCCGCCTGCGCCGAGACCCGCGCCTGGGTGGCCCGGGCCGCCGCAGGCGCACAGATCACCGCCTCGGTCTGCACGGGGGCCTTCATCCTGGCTGCGGCCGACGTGCTGACCGAGGGGCCGGCCACCACGCACTGGGAGGACATTGCCGACCTGCGCACGCAGTTTCCGGCACTCGGCGTGCAGGAGAATGTGCGCTGGGTGGACTGCGGTGCGCTGGTCACGTCGGCCGGCATCAGCGCCGGCATCGACATGAGCCTGCACCTGGTCACGCGCCTGGCCGGCTCCGCGCTGTCCGAGCGCACTGCCCGCCAGATGGACACACCATGGAACCCCAACCCCTGACACCGCACGCACCGATCCACGTCTATTTCGCGCTGCTGCCCGGCAGCCTGGTGCTGGACTGGGCCGGCCCGGCAGAGGCGCTGCGCATCGCCAACCAGTTGCTGCGCGCCCAGGGGCAACCCGAACGCTTCGTGCAGCACTTCACCAGCCCCACGCCGGAGGCGGTGACCTCGGTGGGCGCCATGCTGACCGGGCTGGAGCCCCTGCCTGCCACCTTGCCCCAGCCGGCCTGGGTGGTGCTGGTGGGCCTGCCGGGCAAGGCCATCGCGGTGGACAACAGCGAGGCCCGCGACCTGCTGCACTGGCTGCGCGGCATGCGCCTGGCCACGGGCCGGCTGGAGCTGGTCACCATCTGCGCGGGCGCGGTGCTGGCGGCCCACGCCGGGCTGCTGACCGGCCGGCGCGCCACCACGCACCACCAGCACCTGGGCGAGCTGGCCATGGTGGACCCGCACTGCGACGTGGTGTCCAACCGCGTCTTCGTACACGACGGCGCCCTGCACAGCAGCGCCGGAGTGACCACCGGCATCGACCTGGTGCTCTACCGCATTGCCGACACCTGCGGCCCGGCCATTGCCGCCCAGGTGGCCCAAACCATGGTGGTGGCCCTGCGCCGTGGCCCGCAGGACCCGGAGCTCTCGCCCTTTCTGCACCACCGCAACCACCTGCACGGCCCGCTGCACCGCGTGCAGGACGCCGTGGGCCAGCAACCCCAGGCGCCCTGGAACGTAAGCGCCATGGCCGAGGTAGCGCACACCTCGCCCCGGCACCTGAACCGGCTGTTCCTGGAGCACGCCGGCATTGCGCCACTGCAGTACCTGCGCCGCATCCGGCTGGCCGCTGCCGAAGCGGCCCTGCAATCGGGCCACAACGTGACGCAGGCGGCGGCGCTGGCCGGTTTCAGCTCGGACACGCAGTTGCGCCGCGCCTGGCACCAGTTCGGCCGCCCCGGCACCCCGGCGCGGGACGCGGCAACCCACCACTGACCGCAGGCTTGCACTATCGCGGAACATAATGGCATTCCGTGCGTTTGGAATGCCTGATCGACATGCAAGAGCCGCCCACCCCTGCCAACGAAGACGACCGACTGCAGGCCCTGCGCCAGTTGCTGATCCTGGACACGCCGCCCGAGGAGCGGTTCGACCGCATCGTGGCCTTCGCGGCGCAGGAGTTCGACATGCCCATTGCGCTGATCTCGCTGATCGACGCCGAGCGCCAATGGTTCAAGGCGAAGGTGGGGCTGGATGCCCCCGAAACGGCGCGCGACATTTCGTTCTGCGCCCATGCCATCCTCAAGGACGAGACCATGGTCGTGCCCGACGCCGCGCAGGACCTGCGCTTTGCCGACAACCCGCTGGTGACCGGCGGGCCGGGCATCCAGTTCTACGCTGGCGCCCCGCTCAAGCTGCCCAGCGGCGAGAGCATCGGCACCCTGTGCATCATCGACCAGCAGCCGCGTGACCTGGACCGGGTGGACCTGGCCATCCTGGCCTCTCTGCGCGACCTGGCGGTGGAGGAACTCGTGCGGCGCGACGCCCAGGCGGCCACGCCTGGAGACACAGGCGACGCAGCATGAACGCACGCGACATCCTGCTGGTAGAGCCCAGTATGCTGACCGGCAGCATCATCGTCTCCACCGCACGCCAGCTGTCGCTCCCCGAAGTGCGCCAGGTGGCAAGCGTGCGCACCGCGCAGCAGCAACTGGCGCAGCGGGATTTCGCGGGCGTCATCGTCTCGCTGGAAGAGCAGCAGGAGGCCATGCAACTGCTGGAGAGCGTGCGCGCATCGCAGCTGGCGGTGGCCTCGTCCGTACCGGTCGCCGTGACCACCTCGCAGATGGATGCCACGACGGCCGAACAGATGAAGGCGCTGCGCGTGCGCCGCGTGCTGCTCAAGCCCTTCAAGGTGAAGGACGTGATCTCCACCATCGAGTTGCTGAGAGACACCTGACCGGCCTCGCCGCACACCTGCCCGGCGCGGCCTCAGTACGAATCAGGGACATACATGTTGGCGGGAACCGGCTGCCGCAGGTATTCGGGGTTGCGCACGCGCTCGGGAAGCACCACGGGGGGATGGGGCACATCTTCATAGGGGAACTGCGACAGCAGGTGCGAAATGCAGTTCAAGCGGGCTTTCTTCTTGTCCACGGCCTGCACCACCCACCAAGGGGCTTCGGGGATGTGGGTGCGCTCCAGCATGGTTTCCTTGGCCTTGGTGTAGGCTTCCCAACGGATGCGGCTCTCCAGGTCCATGGGGCTGAGCTTCCACTGCTTGAGCGGGTCGTGGATGCGGCCCAGAAAGCGCAGATGCTGCTCTTCGTCGGTGATGGAGAACCAGTACTTGACTAGGGTGATGCCCGAACGCACGAGCATTTTCTCGAACTCGGGCACGGTGCGAAAGAACTCCTCGTACTCGTCGTCCGAGCAAAAGCCCATGACGCGCTCGACACCGGCGCGGTTGTACCAGCTGCGGTCGAACAGCACCATTTCGCCGGCAGCCGGCAGGTGCGCCACATAGCGCTGGAAGTACCATTGCGTGCGCTCACGGTCGTTGGGTGCGGGCAGCGCTGCCACGCGGGCCACGCGCGGGTTCAGGCGCTGGGTGATGCGCTTGATGACGCCGCCCTTGCCGGCCGCGTCACGCCCCTCGAACAGGATCACGACCTTCTGGCGGCTGTGCTGCACCCAGTCCTGCAGCTTCACGAGCTCGCCCTGCAGGCGGAACAGCTCCTTGAAATACTGCTGGCGCGCATGCTTGTCCGTGGGCATGGCGTCGCCGAAATCGTCCACGTTGCGGTCCTCGATCTCCAGCTCCAGCTCTTCGTCGTAGCTGTCGATCAGGTCGTTGGCGATGCGCTGCATCAGGTCCTGCGCATCGATGGGGGCGTTCTGGAACATGGCGTCTGTGGAGCAAATAAGGGATCTCCCATGATGCGCCCACCCGGTGACAAATGCATGACACGCACATGAAGTGTCACACCGCTGTCATGCGGTAACAGCAATATCGGCAGCCATGTGCTGGCATGTCCCGCCGCTGTGGCGGCCTTTAGGTTCCTCTTTTCGCCTTCCATGAATGCACCCGCCGCCAGTACCGCAGGCCAGAACTATGGGGGCGATGCCGCAGGCCTGATCTGTGGCTACCGCATGGGCACCACGGATGCGCCGCAGGCCATCGACTCGGTGGAGGCCGCGCAGTGGCTGCAGTCGCTCGACCAGCCGCCCGCCACCCCTGCCGGGGACGGCGAGACCCTGCCCTTCGTCTGGCTGCATTTCAACCTGAGCCACACACAGGCCGTGCGCTGGATGGAGCGCCACGCCGGGCTGCCCGACGCGTTTTTCGAGGCGCTCAAGGACGGCTCGCACTCCACCCGCATCGAGCGCGACGATGACACGCTGATCGCCGTGCTCAACGACGCGCATTTCGATTTCGCCTTCGAGCCCTTCGACATCGCCACGCTGTGGATCAGCGTGGCGCCGCAGCTGGTGGTCACCGCCCGCGCCCACCCGCTGCGCTCGGTCGATGCGCTGCGCACGGCGGTGCGCAATGGGCATTCGCCACGCTCCAGCGTGGCCCTGCTGGAACAGCTCATGCGCACCCAGGCCGGCGGCCTGGTGGACATCGTGCGTGGCGTCACGCAGCGCATCGACCGCATCGAGGACGAGTTGCTGGCCGGCCGGCTGGACTACAAGCGCTCGCGCCTGGGCGTGCTGCGCCGGCTGCTGGTGCGCCTGCAGCGCCTGCTGGCGCCCGAGCCGGCGGCCCTGTTCCGCCTGCTGCAGAACCCGCCGGCCTGGATGGGCGCCGAGGACGCCCAGGAGCTGCGCGACTCGACCGAGGAGT
The DNA here is from genome assembly GCF_979253235.1 of Acidovorax sp. AC410. Taxonomy (NCBI): domain Bacteria; kingdom Pseudomonadati; phylum Pseudomonadota; class Betaproteobacteria; order Burkholderiales; family Comamonadaceae; genus Acidovorax; species Acidovorax sp. AC410. The sequence continues at coordinate 3,362,282 of NZ_CEEDCG010000001.1, read as the reverse complement.
TCTCGGTGGTGCTGCGCGACATGCAGGGCCTGCAGGAGCGCATCAAGCTCTTGCAGGAAGAGGTGGCCGCCAACGTGCAGGAGGCCAACAGCCGCAGCCTGTTCGTGCTGACGGTGGTGACGGTGCTGGCCCTGCCCATTAACATCATGACCGGCCTTTTGGGCATGAACGTGGGCGGCGTGCCGCTGGCGGACAGCCCGCACGGCTTCTGGATCATCGTGGGCATCCTCGTGGTGTTCACGGCCGTGGCGGCCTGGATCGCCCTGCGGGGCACCCGGGACCGGTAGGAAGCGCCACGGGGCGGGCCATTACAATCCCGCCCCTTGCCTCGCTCCCCGGATTCCGCGCCACCATGAACATCGTCGTCAACGAAGAACTCAAAGCCTACATCGATCCCCTGACCCGCGACGAACACGACGCCCTGGAACGCAGCCTGCTGGCCGAGGGCTGCCGCGATGCCCTGGTGCTCTGGGGCGACGTGCTGGTGGACGGCCACAACCGCTACGGCATCTGCCAGAAGCACGGCCTGCCCTTCCAGACCGTGCAGAACACGCATTTCCAGAGCATGGAAGACGTACACCTGTGGATGATCGACCAGCACCTGGGCCGCCGCAGCGTCTCGGACTTCCAGCGCGGTGTGCTGGCCCTGCGCAAGCGCGAGATCGTGGCCGCGCGCCGCAGCCGTGCCGCCGCCATCCCGCCCGAGCCGGTGGACGAGGCCGACCTGCCCTGGTCGTCCGACGGTCCGGTGGCAGCCCCCCGCCGCCCGCCCCCGCGCCCGACGAATCCTCCGAGACCCTGAGCAGCCGCGAGGCCATTGCCCGCGCGGCGCGCCTGAGCAGCAGCCAGGTGGTGGCGATCGAGAAGATCCAGAAGCAGGCGGCGCCCGAGCTGGTGGCGGCCGTCAAGTCCGGCACCATCTCGCTGGCCACCGCCGCCACCGTGGCCACCCTGCCGGCCGAGGAGCAGGTGGCTGCGGCCAAGGGCGGCAAGGACGAGCTCAAGCAGGCCGCCAAGCGCGTGCGCGATGCCAAGCAGCGCAAGCCGCGCGAGGACAAGGAAGCCGCGGACGAAGCGCCCGCGCAGGAATCGGCAGCGGCCGGCGACGAACTGCAGGCCCTGCGCCTGCGCGTGGCCGAGCTGACCGCCGAGAACGAGGCGCTGCGCGCCGAACTGGCCCGGCTGCAGGGCTGAGGCAGCCCGCCTGGCCCTGCGCGAAAAACGGTTCGTGCCTATTCGTTCGCGCTGCGCAGGGCGACCAAGCGCTCGGTGACGTGGTCGATGTCCAGGCCGTCCTCTACATGCTGGAGGTAGGTTTCCAGGTCAAAGATGGCCTCGGTCAGGTTGCCGCGCTCAGCGTGCGCGAGCCCGCGATCGCGCCACTCGCCCCAGGCCTCGGGCTGCAGCACGATCAGGCGGTCCTGCACCGCGATCAGCCGCTGCCAGTCCTGCTGGGTGCGGTGTACCTCTTTCAGGTTGCGCAGCATGCGCGCAATGATGTCGCGCGGCGTGGCGGCCTGCAGGTACAGGCCCAGGGGCACGTCGTAGTCGTCCACCAGGCCGTTGCGGCGCTTGTAGGGCTCCAGCCGTTCGCCCAGCTCTTCGCGGCTCAGGGACTGGCCGGTGATCGGGTCCAGCACCACCTGCCCCTTGGGCAGCAGCACCTTGACCATGAAATGCCCCGGAAAGGCGATGCCGCGCGCGTGCAGGCCCAGGCCCTGGGCCAGCTCCATCCACAGCACGGCCAGGCTGATGGGGATGCCCCGGCGCGTGCGCAGCACGGCATTGAGGTAGCTGTTCTCGGGGTCGTAGTAGTTGTTGACGTTGCCGCCGAAACCCATGTCGGCAAAGAAGAACTGGTTGAGCGTGCGCAGGCGCTGCAGCGCGGGCGCATCGGCCGGCAGGCGGCGCTTGATGCGCGCCTGCAGCTGGTCCATGTCGCCCAGCAGCAGTTGCACGTCGAATTCGGGGTATTCGTCCTGCGCCAGGCTGGCGGCGGCCTCCAGCAGGGGGAAGTGGTCATCGCTTTGCACCAGCGATGCGAAGTACTCCAGCGAGGTCGGTACGGTCAGGCTCAGTGGCATGGCAAGGTTGTAAGGTGCGGTTCCCGCCGCGTCAAGCTGCAAAAGTCACGCGGGACAGGGTTATTTCGCTTGGCCGCGGTCAGGGCGGTTCAGCGCCGCAGCATCTTGCGCAGCTTGAGCCCGGCCGCCCACAGGGCGCCGAAGTACAGCGCGGCCGATGCCGCCATGAGCGCCGCCAGCAGGCCGATGCGCTGCCACTTGGCGGCGCGCAGGCCCAGCCAGTCGAAATGGTACGACGACCACACCAGCAGCGTGGCCAGCAAGGCACTTGCAGCCACCACCTGCAGGATGAAGCGGCCCCAGCCCGGCAGCGGCTGGTAGCTGCCGCGCCGCAGCAGGCCGATGAGCAGCCACAGCGCGTTGATGAGGGCCCCCAGGCCAATGGACAGGGCCAGGCCGGCGTGCCCAATCCCGATCCACCACACCAGCGCCACGTTGAGCAGTTGCGTGATGACCAGCACCGAGATGGCGATCTTGACCGGCGTGCGCACGTCCTGGCTGGCGTAGTAGCCCGGCGCCAGCACCTTGATGGCCACCAGGCCCAAGAGGCCCGCGCCGTAGCCCGACAAAGCCATCGCGATCTTGCCCACGTCGCCGTCTTGCAACTTGCCGTAGTGGAACAGCGTGGCCACCAGCGGCTTGGAGAAGGTGAGCAGGGCCACCGCGCAGGGCACGGCCAGCAGCACCACGATGCGCAGGCCCCAGTCGAGCATGGCGGAGTACCTGTCGGCATCGCCTGCGGCCTTGGCCGCCGTGAGCTGCGGGGTGAGCACCACGCCCAGGGCCACGCCCAGCAGGGCGGTGGGGAACTCCATCAGCCGGTCGGCATAGAACAGCCAGGTGACGCTGCCTGGCTCCAGGTAGGAGGCGATCTGGGTGTTGATCATCAGCGAGATCTGCGCCACGCCCACACCCAGCAGGATGGGGCCCATGAGCGACAGCACCTTGCGCACGCCCGGGTCGGCCCAGGCCGCGCGGATGGCGCGCCAGCGGACGCCGATGCGCGGCAGCAGCCCCATGCGCGCCAGCACCGGAATCTGCACCGCCAGTTGCAGCACCCCACCCAGCAGCACGCCGCCGGCCATGGAGTAGATGGGCTCGATGCCGCGCGCCTCCAGCTGGGGCGCGCCGAGCAGTGCCGCGCCGATCATCGACAAATTGAGCAGCACGGGCGAAGCCGCCGGCACGGTGAAGTGCTTCCAGGTGTTGAGCACACCGGCCGACAGCGCGACCAGCGACATGAAGCCGATGTAGGGGAACATCCAGCGCGTCATGAGCACGGCGGCGTCGTAGGCCGCTGGGGTCTGGCGCATGCCGCTGGCCAGGGCCCAGACCAGCACCGGCGCCCCCACCACGCCGAGCACGCAGGTCAGCAGCAGCACCCAGGCCAGGGCCGTGGCCACGTTGGCGATGAGCACGCGCGTGGCGTCCTCGCCCTGCTGCGCCTTGCTGGTGGCCAGCACGGGGATGAAGGCCTGGCTGAACGCCCCTTCGGCAAAAAAGCGGCGAAACAGGTTGGGAATGCGAAAGGCGACGTTGAAAGCGTCCGTCAGGGCGGTGGCCCCGAAGAAGGACGCCATGAGCAGGTCGCGCGCCAGGCCCGTCACGCGGGAGGCCAGGGTCAGCAGGGAGACGGTGGAAGCGGCTTTGAGCAATGACACCGCCGGGAGTGTATGCGCTGGCGGGTGGCGGGCGGCCGCAGCGGCCGCTGGCGGGGTGGGCAAGAAGGGGGCCAAGGGATCCTCCGGGTGGATGGGGTGGGCCAGTCTGGGCGGCCCCCGTGAGGTGGGGATGAAGTTTGCGGGGCGGGTGTGAAGTGGCGCCTTGCGTTGCACCCGCTTACCAAAAGCCCTCGCGTTGGCCGTACAGATGCAGCGTCTAGGCCCGGTTGGCCGACTGGGCTATAATCGCGGGCTTTGCTGGCATCATCCTCAGACCTTAAGGAAACACATCAATGGCATCCGCTAAACCCAAGAAGAAGAACCCGCGCCTGGCGTCGGGCCGCAAGCGCGTCCGTCAGGACACGAAACTCAACGCCGCGAACACCTCGCTGCGCTCCAAATACCGTACCGCTGTGAAGAACGTCGAAAAGGCTGTTCTGACCGGCGACAAGACCAAGGCGACCGAACTGTTCGCCAAGATGCAAGCTGTGGTTGACTCCGTGGCCGACAAGGGCATCTTCCACAAGAACAAGGCTGCTCGCGACAAGAGCCGTCTGTCTGCCAAGGTGAAAGCCCTGGCCCTGGCCGCCTGACCCTCTTCAGGCAAACAGCCCGAACGGCCCGCGCCGTTCGCCGTTTGTAACGGGTGCGCTGCCAGCAAAAAACGAACGAACCGCCTTAGGGCGGTTTTTTCGTTTCCGGGGCGCGAATGCGGCAGATGCCATGCCCCGTCCAAGCACAAAAAAAGCCCCGAGGGGCCTTCATGCTTGGCGTGGACGCGCCCCGGTCTCAGGGCTTGGTGGGAGGCGGTAGCACCGGAGCATCCGGCACCAGGCAGGCTTCGGCCACCTGCAGGTTGTTGTCGCGCGCGAAGTTGACGACGAAATCCCAGGCCATGGGCTCGTGGTCGCGCAGGTCGCGGTGCACCACCACGCACTTGATGCCATTGAGGGTGGTCGGAATGCACCAGGGCGAATAGCTCAGGTGGCTGCCCGGCCGTGCCCCGCCCGGGCGAAAGCTGCTCATCACCCCTGCCAGACGCTCGGCCCAGTCGCTGGGACGGAAGGTTTTCCCGTCCTGGGTGACGCCTTGGATGAAGATCTCTTTGGAGGTGGGGGAAACCATCGGGTCGAAGTGTAATGGACAGCCAGCAGCCACAGGATCACTGCATGCTGCACTGCAGCGTAGCATTCTAACTCTTATATAAGAGCTACCTCCCTATTTCCTACCAGCGCACAAGGCATCGCCGGCCACGTGCATTGCAGTGATGCGCAATCGTCAACAGCGGGTCATCGCATGGCCCCTAGAATCGTGCTTCGTTTTCGGGGTGGACAAACCCACCCTCTCACCGCACCGCCAGGAGATTTCTGCATGACCGCTTTCATTGAGGCCGCCTCGCCCCACGTGATGAACACCTATGGCCGCGTGCCAATTGCGCTGGCCCGCGGTCAAGGCTGCCGCGTGTGGGACGTGAATGGCAAGGAATACCTCGATGGCCTGGGTGGCATCGCCGTGAACACGCTGGGCCACAACCACCCCCAGCTGGTGCCCGCGCTGCAGCACCAGATCAGCCAGATCATGCATTCCTCCAACTACTACCACGTCCCCCTGCAGGAGACCCTGGCGGCCAAGCTGGTGGAACTGTCGGGCATGACCAACGTGTTCTTCTGCAACTCGGGCCTGGAAGCCAACGAGGCAGCGCTGAAGATCGCGCGCAAGTACGGCGTGGACAAGGGCATCGCCAAGCCCGAGATCGTGGTCTACGAGAAGGCCTTCCACGGCCGCTCCATCGCCACCATGTCGGCCACCGGCAACCCCAAGATCCACAACGGCTTCGGCCCGCTGGTGGAAGGTTTCGTGCGCGTGCCGCTCAACGACATCGAGGCCATCAAGCAGGCCACCGAGGGCAACCCCAACGTGGTGGCCGTGTTCTTCGAGACCATCCAGGGCGAAGGCGGCATCAACCCGATGCGCGTCGAGTACCTGCAGCAGTTGCGCAAGCTGTGCGACGAGCGCGGCTGGCTGATGATGATCGACGAAGTGCAGTGCGGCATGGGCCGCACCGGCAAGTGGTTCGCGCACCAATGGGCCGGTATCGTGCCGGACGTAATGCCCCTGGCCAAGGGCCTGGGCTCGGGCGTGCCCATCGGCGCGGTGGTGGCCGGCCCCAAGGCCGCCAACGTGCTGCAGCCGGGCAACCATGGCACCACCTTCGGCGGCAACCCGCTGGCCATGCGCGCCGGTGTGGAAACCATCCGCATCATGGAAGAAGACGGTCTGCTGCACAATGCAGCCACCGTGGGTGAGCACCTCAAGGCCGCCCTCGTGCGCGAACTGGGCAGCCTGCCCGGGGTCAAGGAAGTGCGCGGCCAGGGCCTGATGCTTGGCGTGGAACTGGACAAGCCCTGCGGCGTGCTGGTGGCCCAGGCGGCCGAAGCCGGCCTGCTGCTGAGCGTGACCGCCGACAAGGTGATCCGCCTGGTGCCCGCGCTGATCCTGTCCACCGCCGAAGCCGACGAGATCGTCGCCAAGCTGGTCCCGCTGGTCAAAGCCTTGCTGGCCGAATAAACCCTGGGCGCGCATGCAGCGCGCCGCAATGCCATGAAACATTACCTGCAGTTCAACGATCTCGGCGCCGACGAATACACCTACCTGTTCGAGCGTGCCGCGCTCATCAAGAAGAAGTTCAAGGCCTACGAAAAGCACCACCCCCTGGTGGACCGCACGCTGGCCATGATCTTCGAGAAGGCCAGCACCCGAACGCGCGTGAGTTTCGAGGCCGGCATGTACCAGTTGGGCGGCAGCGTGGTGCACCTGACCACGGGCGACAGCCAGCTCGGCCGCGCCGAGCCCATCGAGGACAGTGCCAAGGTCATCAGCCGCATGGTGGACCTGGTGATGATCCGCACCTACGAGCAGACCAAGATCGAAAGCTTCGCGGCGCACTCGCGCGTGCCCGTGATCAACGGCCTGACCAACGAGTTCCACCCCTGCCAGATCCTGGCCGACATCTTCACCTTCATCGAGCACCGCGGCTCCATCGCCGGCAAGACAGTGGCCTGGGTGGGCGACGGCAACAACATGGCCAACACCTGGCTGCAGGCAGCGGCGCTGCTGGGCTTCAAGGTGCATGTGAGCACGCCGCGCGGCTACGAGGTGGACGAGAAGCTGGCCGGCGCCACCACTGGCAGCTACCAGTTCTTCAGCGATCCGCTCGAAGCCTGCAAGGGCGCCGACCTGGTGACCACGGACGTGTGGACCAGCATGGGCTACGAGGCCGAGAACGAAGAACGCAAGAAGGCCTTTGCCGACTGGTGCGTGGACGCCGAGATGATGGCCGTCGCCAAGCCCGATGCGCTGTTCATGCACTGCCTGCCGGCGCACCGCGGTGAAGAGGTCGAGGCCGACGTGATCGACGGGCCGCAGTCTGTCGTATGGGACGAAGCAGAGAACCGGATGCATGCGCAGAAAGCGTTGATGGAATACCTGCTGCTGGGCAAGGTCGCCTGATTTCATTCACCATGCCCTGGCGCCGCCAGCCTGCCCACTGCGCCGAATTGCTGGCGCACTGGCAGGCCTTGGGCCGGGACCTGGGCCACGATACGCCCGCCTGGCGCAGCGAAGGCCGCCGCTTGGTGCTGGCCTGGGCGCGCTGGCCGCGTGCCTACCATGACACCACGCACCTGTGGGCCTGCCTGCGCCACCTGCAGGCAGTGCAGGCCGCCGTGCCCGGCGCGCTGCAGCAGCCGCATGCGGTGGCGCTGGCCCTGTGGTTCCACGACGCTGTGTACCGGCCCTGGGGCCGGCTGAACGAGGAGAAGAGCGCCGACTGGGCGAGCCGCTTCCTGGCTGCGCAGGGCCTGCCCGCTGCGCTGGTGCAGGCCGTGCACCAGTTCATCCTGGACACGTGCCACAACCCCGGCCCGCTCAGCGGCGACGCGCAGTGGGTGGTGGACATTGATCTGGCGGTGCTGGGCCAGAGCGACGCGATTTACCGCCAGTTCGAGCGCAATGTGCGACGCGAGTATTTCTTCGTGCGCTGGCCGCGCTATGTGGCGGGCCGCAGCGCGGTGCTGCGGGGGTTTCTGGAGCGGCCGCGCATCTACGGCACCGAGTGGTTCCACGGGCGGTACGAAGCCCAGGCGCGCGCCAACCTGGCAAATGCCTTGGCAGCACTGGCACAAGGCAGCTTGTACGGCTGAAAAGCCCGACGCGATCACCGTGGCAAGCGGCCGGATCGCAAACCGCTGGCGTACCATTTCACCCCCTCGACAAGTCCCTTGAGCCCACGACGGCACGCTTTCGTATGTCCGAATCCGCACACCCCTGCCTGACCTGTGGCGCCTGCTGCGCGAGCTTTCGCGTGGATTTTTCGGCCCACGAGATGCAGGAGATGGGTGGCACCGTGCCCGGCGGCCTGGCCGTCGAGGTCACCGAGAGCACCTGCCGTATGCGCGGCACCGACCACGTGCCCGCGCGCTGCGCAGCGCTCATCGGCAAGGTGGGCGAGAAGGCCGCCTGCGGCATCTACGAGTGGCGGCCCTCGCCCTGCCGCGAGTTCGAGGCCGGCGACCCAGCCTGCAACCGCGCACGCATGCGCCACGGCATGCAGCCCCTGCAAGACGGCATTATTTTTTGAAGGCCCCGCCAGGGCAGCACAGGCAAACTAGTTTAGGCTTCAACAAAAAATCCCCCTGCTGTTGGAAATAACCGACACCACGGGTTTTCCGGGACATGCAAACTTTGTCCCATGCAAGCCAGCCACACCCCCGCCGCACGCCCGCTCTGGGACATTTCGCCGCCCGTGCATGCGGGCAGCCCGGTGTTCCCCGGCGATACGGCCTACAGCCAGCAGTGGTGCGCCACCATCGGGCCCGGCTGCCCGGTGAACGTGAGTGCCATCACCCTCTCGCCCCACGTGGGCGCGCATGCCGATGCGCCGCTGCATTACGACGCCGAGGGCGCCACCATCGGTGACGTCTCGCTGGAGGCCTTTCTAGGCCCCTGCCGCGTCATCCATGCCATCGGCCGTGGTCCGCTGATCGAGTGGGAGCACATTGCCCACGCGGTGGATGCCACTCTGCCCCAGCGCGTGCTGGTGCGCACCTACGAGCGCATGCCGGTGGACCGCTGGGACGGCGCCCTGGCCGCCTACGCCCCGGCCACCATCGCGCGCCTGGCCGATCTGGGCGTGCTGCTGGTGGGCATCGACACGGCCAGCATCGACCCGGCCGACAGCAAGACGCTGGACAGCCACCAGGTCATCCGCCAGCGCGGCCTGCGCGTGCTCGAGAACCTGGTGCTCGACGAGGTGCCCGAGGGCGACTATGAGCTGATCGCCCTGCCCCTGAAGCTCACCACGGCAGATGCCTCCCCCGTGCGCGCCGTACTGCGCGCACTGGCCTGATTCCAAGACTTATCCCACGACTCCCATGACGACACTGCAAGACTGCCGCGCGCTCGACGCGCAAGACCCCCTGGCCCCGCTGCGCGGGCACTTCAGCCTGCCCGAGGGCTTGATCTACCTGGACGGCAATTCCCTGGGCGTGCTGCCCAAGGCCGCCGCGGCCCGCGTGGCCGACGTGGTCACGCGCGAATGGGGCACCGACCTCATCCGCTCGTGGAACACCGCCAGCTGGTTCGACCTGCCGCAGCGCCTGGGCAACCAGCTCGCGCCCTTCATCGGTGCCGGCAAGGACGAGGTGGTGTGCACCGACAGCACCTCCATCAACCTGTACAAGGTGCTGAGCGCCGCGCTCAACATCGCCCGCGAGGACAGCCCCACCCGCAGGCGCGTGGTCAGCGAGCGCAGCAACTTCCCGACCGACCTGTACATCGCCGAGGGCCTGTGCAGGGAGCGCGGGCTGGAGCTGGTGCTGGTGGAGCCCGAGGAGATCACCGCCGCGCTGACGGCCGACGTGGCCGTGCTGATGCTCACCCACGTGAACTACCGCACCGGCGCCATGCACGACATGGCGGCCACCACGGCGGCTGCCCATGCCGCCGGCATCCTCACCGTGTGGGACCTGGCGCACAGTGCCGGTGCCGTGCCGGTGGACCTGAACGGCGCAGGCGCCGATTTCTCCATCGGCTGCGGCTACAAGTACCTCAACGGCGGCCCCGGCGCGCCGGCCTTCGCCTGGGTGCATCCGCGCCATGCCAACCGCTTCTGGCAGCCGCTATCGGGCTGGTGGGGCCATGCCGCACCTTTCCAGTTCACGCCGGACTACCAGCCGGCCCCCGGCATCACACGCTACCTGTGCGGCACGCAGCCCATCATCAGCCTGTCGGCTCTGCAGTGTGGGCTGGACGTGTTCGACGCGGCCCAGCCCCTGGGCGGCATGGCCGCGCTGCGCGCCAAATCGCTGGCACTGACCGACCTGTTCATCGCGTTGGTGCAAGAGCGCTGCGCGGGCCACGGCCTGGGCCTGGCCACGCCGGTTGCGCACGCGCAGCGCGGCTCGCAGGTGTGCCTGACGCGCGACGAGGGCCAGGGCCTCAATGGCCAGGGCAGCGGCGCCTACGCCATCGTGCAGGCGCTGATCGCGCGCGGCGTGATCGGCGACTTCCGCAAGGGCGACGGCGGCCAGGGCCCGCACAAGGACATCCTGCGCTTTGGCTTCACGCCGCTGTACATCGGCTACGAAGACGTGTGGAACGCCGTGGAGCACCTGCGCCAGGTGCTCGACGCCGCCGAGTGGCAGCGCCCCGAGTTCAACCAGATCCACGCGGTGACCTGAGCCATGTGCCCGTTCTCCAACACCCCTGCAGAGCCCGGTGAGGCAGCGCCCGCCACAGGCAAGCCCGAATCCATCGTGCACGAAGAGCGCGCCCAGCTCGACTTCAGCCAATCCATGAGCTATGGCGACTACCTGCAGCTCGATGCCATCCTGACGGCACAAAAGCCGCTGTCGCCGGCGCACGACGAGATGCTGTTCATCGTGCAGCACCAGACCAGCGAGCTGTGGATGAAGCTCATGCTGCACGAGCTGCGCGCCGCCATCGGCCACATCGCCCGGGACGAACTGCAGATGGCCTTCAAGATGCTGGCCCGCGTCTCCAAGATCATGGAACAGCTGGTGCATGCCTGGGACGTGCTGGCCACCATGACGCCGCCCGAGTACAGCGCCATGCGGCCCTACCTGGGCCAGTCCAGCGGCTTCCAGAGCTACCAGTACCGCAGCATCGAATTTTCGCTGGGCAACAAGAACCGCGCCATGCTGAAACCCCACGAGCACCGCGCCGACCTGCTGGCCCAGGTGCAGGCGGCCTACGAGGCACCTTCGCTGTACGACGAAGCCCTGCGCCTGCTGGCGCGCCGAGGCATCCCCGTGCCCGCCAGCCACACCGAGCGCGACTGGAGAGAGCCCTATGTGGAGAGCGACGGCGTCGAGCAGGCCTGGCTCACCGTGTACCGCGCGCCCGAGAAGCACTGGGACCTGTACCAGCTGGGCGAGGAACTCACCGACCTGGAAGATGCCTTTCGCCTGTGGCGCTTTCGCCATGTGACCACGGTGGAGCGCGTGATCGGCTTCAAGCGCGGCACCGGCGGCACGGGCGGCGTGAGCTACCTGCGCAAGATGCTGGACGTGGTGCTGTTCCCCGAGATCTGGAAGCTGCGCACGGACCTCTGAGACATCCTCCGCATGGGGGACAGCCAGTCGCGCGCGCACCGTGTACCCTCGAACGCGGCGCGCACCGTGCGCGCCCTCCCGGAGACCCCCCTTGCCGCCCCAGCCCGCAGAGTCCGCCCACACGCCCCCACCACCACCTTTGCTCGCACCCCGCGTCGCCTGGGTCATGCTGCTGGCCCTGATCTCAGGCTTTGCGCTGAGCCAAGCCTTTCGCACCATCACGGCGATCATCGCCACCGGGCTGCGCGCGGAGTTCGGTCTGTCGGCGCAGGCCCTGGGCGCGTTCGCCGGGGCCTTTGCCTTTGCCTTCGGCGGCATGCAGCTGTTCATGGGCGTAGGCATCGACCTGTACGGCGTGCGGCGCACACTGCTGGTGGCCTTCCCGCTGACCATCGCCGGGTCGCTGCTGTCGGCACTGGCACCGGGCTACGGCACGGTGCTGCTCGGGCAGGTGCTGATCGGCGTGGGCTGCGCGCCGGCCTTCCTGGTGTGTACGGTGTTCATCGCGCGCTACTTCCCCCCGGGGCGCTTTGCCATGGTCTCGGGCGTGGCCATGGGCATCGGCGGCCTGGGCATGCTGTTCACCGGCACGCCGCTGGCCTGGCTGGTGCAGCACTCCTCCTGGCGCGCGGGCTTTGCCGTTCTGGCGGGGCTGGCGGCGCTGGCCTGGCTGCTGATCTGGTGGAAGGTACACGAGCCTGCGCAGCCGCAGCACACCGCCGATGCACCGCGCGAATCGATCGCCTCGGCCGTGCGCGGCTTCGGCGCCTTGTTCCTGCTGCCGCACACCGCCGGCATCATGCTGCTGGCGCTGACCACCTATGCCTCCTTCCTGACCCTGCGCGGGCTGTGGCTGGGGCCGCTGTTGATCGAGCGGCACGGCTATTCGCTGGTGGCCAGCGGCAATGTGGCCATGCTGTCCTCGCTGGTGTCGCTGTTCACCCCAGCCTGGTTCGGGCGCATGGACCCTGGGCCTGCGCACCGCCGGCGCTGGATCACGGGCTTCACCGCCATCCTGTGCGGCCTGTTCCTGGCCATCGGCCTGCTGCACCGGGAGTGGCTGGACGTGGGCGGCGCCATCGCCGTGGGCCTGCTCTCGGGCTACATGGTGCTGCAGTACGCGGACGTGCGCTCGGCCTATCCGGCGGCCATGACCGGACGCGCCATGGCGGTGTTCACCATGGCGCTGTTCCTCGGCGTGGCGCTGATGCAGTGGCTCACGGGGCTGACCGCCTCGCTGGCTTCTGCGCACGGCGTCGATCCGTATGTGGCCGTGATGCTGACCATCTCGGCGCTGCTGGCGGCCGGGGTGCTGTCGTTCAGGCTGCTGCCGGCGCCCGCGCATTGATCTGCGGCGGGCACACGGCCCCCTGCCCAGCCACGCGCCACCACTGCAGCACGCCGAACAGCAGTTCGAAGGCGGTAAATCCGAGAACGATGGCGCTGGCGCCATGGGCTACCGCATAGATTTGCCAGGCGGCAAACAGCAAGCGCGCCAGCCCATCGAGCCGGCCCAGCAGCATGCCGGGTGCCGCAATGCGCGCAATGGACCAGACCACCACCACCGAGCCGAGCAGATTGGCCAGCAGCATGTGCGTGCCATCGAGCGGGTGCAGGGTACCGGGCAGGCCCAGTGTGGTGGACACCGAGGTCAGCAGGCCATAGAGCCAGGCAAAGGTCCACGGCAGCGCGAAGGGCCAGGTGACGAACAGGTCGTACCAGCCGCCGGCGCGCACGATGGTCAGGTAGCGCGGCGAGGAAAAGGCAGGGATGTGCATGGTGCAAAACAATCGAAGTGAAGAAGGCTCCTAGCTTCCACCTTGAAGTACGCTTCAGGGTCAAGCACTTTTTGAAAGACGCGCCCATGCTGATCGGAGAACTCGCCACCGCTGCCGGACTGAGCCGCGAAGCCCTGCGTTTCTACGAGCAGCAGGGGCTGATCCGCGCCCGCCGCCTGCCCAACGGCTACCGCGACTATCCCGAGGAGGTGCTGATGCTGGTGCAGTACATCCGCACGGCGCAGCAGTTGGGCTTCACGCTGGCCGAGATCGGCGACCGGCTGCCCGCGATCTGGGACGCACCCGACCCGGCGCCCGCCGTTACCGAAGTGCTGTCCGCCAAGCTGCTCGAAATCGACGCACGCATCGCCGCGCTGCAGGCCCTGCGCCAGACGCTGGCGGAGCGGGTGCTGGCGGACTGTCCGCTGGCAGCCTCTTAGAGTGAGCTGGCCACCGAGCCGTCGCCCCGGTACAGCCAGGGCAGGTCCAGCACGCGCGCGCCCAGCAGGCGCAGCGAGGCGTCGCGCCCCCAGCGCACGGGGCCCATGGCGTGGAAGATGCGGCCATTGCGCGTGGCGCGGGCCTGCACGCGGGCGTTGCGTTGCCAGCGGTTCAGGGCGTAGCGCGTCAGGCGCAGCGGCACCTCCAGGTCGTGCATGGACAGGGCGCGCTGCAGCTCGGCTGCGTCCTCGATGGCCATGCCGGCCCCCTGGGCCAGGTAGGGCAGCATGGGGTGGGCGGCATCGCCGAGCAGGGCCACCAGGCCCTGCGCCATCTCCGCTGCGCTGCGCACGGGCGGGCGGTCACACAGCGGCCACAGGCGCCAGCCACCGCCGGCCGCCGCGACACCAAACACGGCGTGCTGCAACGCCGGGCAGGCGCCCTGCAGGGCCTGCTCCAGATCGGCCGCATTCGCGGCATGGTCCCAGCCCTGCATGTCCCCGGGCGCCGGGCCTTCGATGATGACCACCAGGTTCTGCAGCTCACCACGCCGCACGGGGTACTGCACCACATGCAGGCGCGGGCCCAGCCAGGCAGTGATCTGCTGGGTGCGCAGGGCATTGGGCAGGGCGTCCTGCGGGACCAGGGCGCGGTAGGCCAGGTGGCCCGTGGCGCGCGGCGTGGCGCCGCCCAGCAGTTGCAGGCGCGTGCCACTCCACAGGCCGTCGGCCCCCACCAGCGCATCGCCCTCCACCTCCTTGCCCCGGCTGGTGCGCACGGTGACGGCAGTCTCGGCACCAGGAATGGCGTTCACTGCCGCGCTGCCGTCGGTAAAACCCTTGATGGCGTGCGCCAGGTTCAGCTGGGTGTCGGTGTACTTGGTGACCGCCGCCAGCAGCAGCCCATGCAGGTCGGCGCGGTGGATGGTGGCGTAGGCGGCGCCATAGCGCTCGATGGCGGTGGCGCCCAGCGGCAGTTCGGCCAGTGCGCGCCCCGTGAGCGCGCTGCGCACCTGCAGCCGGGCCGGGAAAGCCGCCACGGACTGCAGCGGCTTCTGCAGGCCCCAGGCCTGGAGCCGGCGCACCACGTTGGGCCCCAGTTGCACGCCTGCCCCCACCTCGCTGAAAGCGGAGGCACGCTCGTACAGCCGCACATCCCATCCGGCACGCGATGCGCCCAGGGCTGCTGCCAGCCCCCCTATGCCACCACCCGCCACCAGCACCTGTTTCTTCATGCGCCGATTGTCGCGCGCCGGGCACGCCCTGCGTTTGTCATGGAGCAGGAAGCAGGGCGCGCTCCAGCATCTCGGCCGGCATGGGGCGGGCGAACAGGTAGCCCTGGAAGGCCTGGCAGCCGTGGCGCTGCAGGAATTCGAACTGGCCCGGCGTCTCCACCCCCTCGGCCACCACCGAGAGGTCCAGGCTGCGCGCCAGGGCCAGGATGGTGCGCACGATGGCGGCATCGTTGGGGTCGGTCTGCAGATCGCGCACAAAGCCCTGGTCGATCTTGAGCTGGTCCAGCGGCAGGCGCTTGAGGTAGGACAGGGACGAGTAGCCGGTGCCGAAGTCGTCCATCGAAAAGCCCACCCCGTGGCGGCGCAGTTGCTCCATGCGGGCGATGCTGTCCTCCACGTC
Organism: Acidovorax sp. AC410; assembly: GCF_979253235.1. NCBI lineage: Bacteria > Pseudomonadati > Pseudomonadota > Betaproteobacteria > Burkholderiales > Comamonadaceae > Acidovorax > Acidovorax sp. AC410. The sequence continues at coordinate 3,347,050 of NZ_CEEDCG010000001.1, read as the reverse complement.
GGTGAGCAGCAGGCTTTCGGTCAGCTCGAAGCGCAGGCGCTCGGGGTTGGCGCCGCTGGTCTGCAGCGCGCCCAGAACCTGGGTCACGAAATCGGGCTGGCGGAACTGCCGCACACTGACGTTGACCGACAGGAAGAAGGGCCGCGTGAGCGCGCTGCGCGACCACAGCACGAGCTGCGCGCAGGCGGCTTCCAGCACCCACTGGCCCAGCGGCAGGATGAGCCCCGTCTGCTCGGCCAGCGGGATGAACTCACCGGGCAGCACCAGACCCCGGCGCGGGTGGTTCCAGCGCACCAGGGCTTCGGCGCCGAGCAGCTTGCCGGACCCGTCCACCACGGGCTGGCAGTACAGCAGCAGTTCCTGCTGGTTCAGGCCACGGCGCAGGTCGGCCTCCAGCGCCGCGCGCATGCTCACGGCAGCCTGCATGTCGGGGTCGAAGAAGCGCTGGGTGTTGCGCCCCGCCGCCTTGGCCTGGTACATGGCCAGGTCGGCATGCTTGAGCAGCTCATCCGGCGTGGACGGGCGCTGCCCGAACAGCGCGATACCGATGCTGGGCGTGCTGTGGTGGCTGATGCCGTCCATGTCGTAGGGCTTGCCCAGGGTGGCGAGGATCTGCTGCGCAATGGTTGCGGCCTCGCTGCTGGCATGCGCCACGTCGGTGTGCAGGCCATCGAGCAGCACCACGAATTCATCACCGCCAAAACGGGCCACGGTGTCGCTCTCGCGCACGCAGGCCAGCAGGCGCCTGGCCACGCGCACCAGCAACTGGTCGCCGGTGTCGTGGCCCAGCGTGTCGTTGAGGTCCTTGAAATTGTCGAGGTCGATGAACAGCAGCGCACCGTGTGCGTGGTTGCGTCCGGTCGCCACGGTGGCGCGCTGCAGGCGGTCCATCAGCAGGCGGCGGTTGGGCAGGCCGGTGAGTGCGTCGAAGAACGCCAGCCGCTCGATCTGCAGCTCGGCCTCCTTGCGCTCGGTGATGTCGCGCCCCACGCCACGGTAACCGCGCAGCACGCCCTGGGCATCGAACACCGGCACGCCGCTCACCGAGATCCAGTGCATGCTGCCGTCGGGCCGCTGGCGCTGCAGCTCCAGGTCGCGGAACGGCTGCTGCGCCGTGAGCACCGCGCGGTGGGCGTCCCATTCGGCATCGCCCATGTTGAGCGCACCGATCTCCCAGCGGGTGCGGCCCATCACGCTCGACAAGGGGATGCCGTTGACGCTCAGGTCGCCCGCCAGCTGCACGAAGCGGCCCTCCGCATCGTGCTCCCAGTACCAGTCGGACGACAGGTCGCTCAGGCCGCGAAAGCGTGCCTCGCTCTCGCGCAGCTCGTTTTCCACGCGCACATAGTCGCTCACGTCGGTGAAGGTGCGCACCAGCCCGCCATCGGGCAGGCGCGTGGTGCGCACTTCGAACGTGCAGCCATCGCGCGAGGTGCGCCAGTAAACTTCGGGCGAGGGATCCACGGCGGAGCGGGCGATGTAGTCGCGCCCGCGGTGGTCCACCAGGTTGTAGCCCGTGCCGAAGTCACCGCGCTGGGCCTGCAGCTGCGTCAGCTCGGCCAGGGTGGGGCGGGCGGCCATCAGCGATTCGGGCAGGTCCAGCAACTCCAGCACGCGCTGGTTGTAGATGGTGATGCGACCGTCCGGCCCGGTCCTGAAGATGCCCTGGCTCATGCTGGCCAGCGTGACCTGCAGGCCCTGGCGCTGCTCCTGCAGCAGGGTCAGCGCCTCGTGCCAGATGCGTGCGTCCACCGTGCGCATGGGCTGCGCCGCCCCGGCGACGGCGACCGCGCCCTGGCGGCCCACCAGCGCCGACAGGCGATGCACCAGCTCTGGCAGGTGGCTGCCATCCGCGGCACGCAGCGCGTAGTCCCCCAGGCCGCAGCGAAAGCCACGCGCCGCCAGGGCCTCCTGGTGCGCATCGAGGCACAGCAGCACGGGGCGCCCGGCACACAGCTCCAGCAGGCTGGGCAGTTCCTGGATCTGCGGATCCAGGCACAGCACCAGCGCATCCCAGGTCTGCGCGGCCAGCAGCAGGGAGGCGGCATCGGCCGAGGGGCTGTGCACCACGCGCCAGCCCGGGCAGCGCTGGGCCAGCACGGCGATGGCCGCCTGCGCGTGCAGCGCATCCCCATCCACCCACAGCACGGTGGCGGTGGATGCAGGCACTGCGAGAGCGGGGTCTGGCGCGGCAGTCATGGCGCTTGGGCAGCAGGGGCCGGCACCGGGGGCTCGGGCAGGTGCTCGCGCTCGAACAGGTCCACCGGCACAGGCCTGCCAAACAGATAGCCCTGGAAGCCCTCGCAGCCATGCAGCCGAAGGAACCCCAGTTGCCCCGTCGTCTCCACCCCCTCGGCCACCACCTGCAGGTCCAGGCTCTTGGCCAGCGCCAGTATGGTGCGCACAATGGCCGCGTCGTTGGGGTCGCTCAGCACGTCGCGCACGAAGCTCTGGTCGATCTTGATCTGGTCCAGCGGCAGCCGCTTGAGGTAGGAGAGGGACGAGTAGCCGGTGCCGAAGTCATCCAGCGCAAAACCCACGCCTTCGGCCTTGAGCTGCTCCATGCGCACGATGGTGTCTTCGATGTCGCCCAGCAGCAGGCTTTCGGTGAGTTCGAGCTTGAGCAGCTGGGGCTTGGCCTGGCAGTCTTTCAGGGTGCCCAGCACTTCGGCGACGAAGCCCGGCTGCCGGAACTGGCGCGCGCTGACGTTCACCGAGATGGACAGGTGGGCGGTGGTGGGCGATTGGCTCCAGCGCTGCAGTTGCCGGCAGGCGGTCTCCAGCACGTACTGGCCCAAGGGGAGGATGAGGCCGGTCTGTTCGGCCAGGGGGATGAAGTCGCCGGGGCTGATCATGCCGCGCTGGGGGTGGCGCCAGCGCACCAGGGCTTCGGCTCCCACCAGGCGGGCCTGGTGGTCGACGACGGGCTGGTAGTGCACGAGCAGTTCGTTCCTGGCCAGGCCCTGGCGCAGGTCGGCTTCCAGGTTGGAGCGGGCGTTGACGGCGGCCTGCATGTCGGGGTCGAAGAAGCGCTGGGTGTTGCGCCCGGCGGCCTTGGCCTGGTACATGGCCAGGTCCGCCCTTTTGAGGAGTTCGTCCACCGACAGGCGTTCGTCGCCGAACAGGGTGATGCCGATGCTGGGGGTGCTGTAGTGCTGCTGGCCTCCGAGGGCAAAGGGCTGGTTCAGGCTGGCCAGGAGTTTTTCGGCAACGGTTTCGGCCTGAGCGGCGGCGTCCTGCAGCTCGGGGTTCAGGTTGTCCAGCATGACGACGAATTCGTCGCCGCCAAAGCGCGCCACGGTGTCGGCTTCGCGCACGCTGCCCACCAGGCGGGTGGCGACCTGGGACAGCAGCTGGTCGCCCATGTCGTGGCCCAGGGTGTCGTTCAGGTCCTTGAAGTTATCCAGGTCGATGAACAGCAGGGCCCCGAGGTTCTTGCTGCGCTGGCAGGCGGCCAGGGAGCGTTGCAGCCGGTCCAGCAGCAGGCGCCGGTTGGGCAGTCCGGTGAGCGCGTCGTAGAACGCCAGGCGTTCGATCTCCTGCTCTGCGCGCTTGCGGTCGGTGATGTCGCGGCACACCCCGAGAACGCCCGTGACCCGGCCATGCAGGTCGCGGATGGGGGTTTTGATGGTCTCGAAATACCCCTGGTAGCCATCCTCGGCAAAGGTCAGCTGTTCTTCATAGACCAGGGGCTGCCAGGCCTGCATGGCGCGCCGGTCGTAGGCACGGAACTGCTCTGCTTCCGCTGCGGGCGAAATATCGAAATCGGTACAGCCGATGATCTCGCGCTCGGGCTTGCCCGCAAAGCGCTCGAACACCGGGTTGCAGGAGATATAGACCCCTTGCGCATCCTTGAGGAAGACCATGTCCGGTATGGCGTTCACCACGCGCGCCAGGTGGGCCTTTTGCTGGGCCAGCTCCATCTCGATGCGCTTGAGCTCGGTCAGGTCGTAGGCGAACACCACCACGGCCATCACGCCCTGCTCCCTGATGGACTCGGGCACCAGGGTGGTGTGGCGGTACTGCGCGCCATCCAGGCCATCGATGCGGTTTTCAAAGACCGCCGTCTCTCCGGCAAAGGCCTTTTGCAGCTGGGGCTGCATGCGCGCCATGACCGCGGCGGGAATCACCTCCTGCAGCAGTTGCCCCTGCAACTGCTCGGGGCTGCGGTGCAGCCACCGGGCCTGCTGCTCGTTCACATACAGCACCCGGTAGTCGCGGTCCAGCCGTGCCACGCCACCCGGCACCTGGCGCAGCATGTTGGCCATCTGCACCTCGTGCGCATGGGCGGCCTGCTCGGCCTCGCGCACGGCGGTGATGTCGCTTTGCACGCCATCCCAGATGACGCGCCCGCCATCGAGCAGCCGGGGCGAGGAACTCAGGTGTATCCAGCGCACCGCCCCCGAGGACACGCGCATGCGGAAAGTGGCCTCCATGGGCCCCATGGTGCGCAGCGAGCGATCCCTGGCCTCCTCCAGCGTGGGGAGGTCTTCGGGAAGGATTTGCTGGTACAGCACCTCGGGGTCGCGCAGCACATCCTCGGGGCGCAGGCCGTTCAGGCGCTCGATGGCATCGCCGATGTGCACGAAGTGCATGCGGCCATCGGCTTCGCGCACCACCTGGTAGAGCACGCTCAGCGGCAGGTTGCGACCCAGCAGCTGCAAGCGCGTTTCGCTTTCGCGCACCTGGGCCTCGGCCTCGGACAGGCGGGCGTAGGGCAGGCGGATACCGGCAACGAACACGGCCTGGTAGAGCAGCGCATAACCCACCACGCGCAAGGCGTGCGAAAGGAAGTCAGCCTGCCTGGCATGCGCGAATGCCTCGATCCCCAGCAGCAGTTCGCTGCCGGCAAAGGCCACGGCAGCCCAGCCCATGAGCCGCTCACGCTCGCTGCCATTGCCATTGCCATTGCCATTGCCATTGCCATTGCCATTGCCATTGGCATTGCGCAGCATGCGCCAAGCCGCCAGCCCCAGGCCACTGACCAGCCCTGCAAGCAGCAAGCCATGCCAGACCCCGCCCGACGCCTGGGCCACCCAACGCGCAGCTGGCCCCATGGCAATCCATACCAGCGCCAGCGAAATCGCGCCTGCCACCACGGCCCACATCCTGGCGGGACCGGGCAAGGACACCCGCAGCGCTATCAACAGCAGGGTGGCACATTCGGCAACACGCACCCAGCCCTCCAGCCACAGGGCCGTGTCGGCCACGGTGCCTGACACGGAAGCCGGGGTACCGTGCGCCAGCACACCGTGCAAAAAGTTGCACACGACCGCCACACCGAATCCCACCACCAGCACGTTCGCATAGCCCTGGGTCTGCCGGTCCAGCACATGCAGGGAGACCGACACCACCAGCAGCGCCAGCAGCATGGCCACCAGCTCCATGAAGGGTTCGAGTTCAGGCCCGGTGCCTGCCCCGTGGCCCAGGATACGGCCCAGCAGCAGCACCACCAGCGCCAGCGCGGCCACGACCAGCACCACCGTGATGGCGGGGCTCTCCGACGCGAAAATCCGCCGCAATGGGCGGTGGGCAGGTGGATTCATGGAACCTGTGGGTGGGCTGTCGACAACCGGACCTCACAAGTGTATCGGCCAGTAAGCGCCAGCGGCGATTCCCGACCGGACGCCGCTGCACCGGCGCCACAACCGCCGGCAGTGGGCCGGCTCAGAGGCTGGGAATTTTTCGGCCGTGACCGAGGGGCGCGTCAAAGCGCCTCGGATCTAGGCGCAAAGCACAGCCATAGCTCGGGCTATGGCGAGCATTTGCAACGACGATCCGGGGTGTTTTGGCGTGCAAGGCGGGTATGGACGAAGGATTCTCAGCCTCTCAGCCTTCGAGCAGCTGGCGCAACACGAACGGCAGAATGCCGCCCGCCTGGTAGTAGTCCACCTCGATGGGGGTGTCGATGCGCAGCGTGACCACCACATCCTGGCTGGAACCGTCGGTCCGGCGGATCACCAGGGTGGCATCGCTCTGGGGCGTGAGCGCCGGGTCGGGCAGCACATGGATGGTTTCGTTGCCCGTCAGGCCCAGCGACTCCCACGAATCCGTGCCCTTGAACTGCAGGGGCAGCACGCCCATGCCCACCAGGTTGGAGCGGTGGATGCGCTCGAAACTGCGCGCCACCACCGCCTTGATGCCCAGCAGTTGCGTACCCTTGGCGGCCCAGTCGCGGCTCGATCCGGTGCCGTACTCCTCGCCGGCAAAGATCACCGTGGGCGTTTTTTGTGCCATGTACTGCATGGCGGCGTCGAAGATGAACATCTTCTCGCCCTGCAAAGGCCCCTCGTTCTGGAACACCGTCACCCCGCCCTCTTCGCGCGAGCCATCGGCCGTGGGCGGGAGCATGAGGTTCTTGATGCGCACGTTGGCGAAGGTGCCGCGCATCATCACGTCGTGGTTGCCGCGGCGCGCGCCGTAGCTGTTGAAGTCGGCCTTCTGCACGCCGTTGAGTTGCAGCCACTGGCCGGCGGGCGAGGTGGCCTTGATGGAGCCTGCGGGCGAGATGTGGTCGGTGGTGATGGAGTCGCCGAACAGCGCCATGATGCGCGCGCCATGCACCGCAGAAGCCGTCGCCGCACCCTGCTCGAGTGCGAAGTTGGCGAAGAACGGCGGCTCGGCGATGTAGGTGCTGGCCGGCCAGGTGTAGGAGTTGCCGCTCACACCCTTGATCTTTTCCCAGAGCTTGCCGGGGTCGGTGGCGACCTTGGCATAGTTCTCACGGAAGGCCTTGCCGTTCATCGCGAACTTCATGAGCTTGTGCACCTCCTCGCTGCTCGGCCAGATGTCGCCCAGGTAGATGTCGCGGCCGCCCTTGCCCTTGCCCACGGGCTCGGTCATGAGGTCCTTGAGCACCGTGCCGGCGATGGCATAGGCCACGACCAGGGGCGGGCTGGCCAGGAAGTTGGCCTTGAGGTTGGGGTGGATGCGCGCCTCGAAGTTGCGATTGCCCGAGAGCACGGCCGCGCAGATCAAGTCGTTGCCAGTGATGGCTTCGTTGAGTTCGGGCGTGAGGTCACCCGCGTTGCCGATGCAGGTCGTGCAGCCGTAGCCGGCCAGCGCAAAGCCCAGTTTCTCCAGGTAGGGCAGCAGGCCGGTCTCGGTGAGGTAGTCGGTGACGATGCGCGAGCCGGGAGCCAGCGAAGTCTTGATGTGCGGCTGCACCTTGAGGCCCGCCTCCACCGCCTTCTTGGCCAGCAGGCCGGCGGCCAGCAGCACGCTGGGGTTGGAGGTGTTGGTGCAGCTGGTGATGGCGGCGATCAGCACATCGCCATTGCCCACCGTAGGGTCGGCCCCCTTGGTGGGCATGGCTGCGGCCGCATCGGCATGGGCGGTGGCCAGCGCGGGCTTGTTGCCCTCCATCTCGGCCACCGAACGGGGGGCCCCCGCGGGTGCGGGCTTGTCCTTGGGTGCGGCCTCCTGCACCACCTCCTGGCCGCGGTGGATGTGGTGGCGGGTGTGCAGCAGTTCGGCCGGGCGGTTGAAGCCGTTGTCGGCATTGGGCTTGCTGAACAGGTCGACGAACTGGCTGCTGACCTTGCCCAGCTCGATGCGGTCCTGCGGCCGCTTGGGGCCGGCCAGGCTGGGCGTGACGCTGCCCAGGTCGAGCCGGACGACCTGCGAGTAATCGATCTCGCCGGCCAATGGCACCCCGAACAGGCCCTGGGCCTTGAAGTAGGCCTCGAAGGCCTCGATCTCGGCCTTGGTGCGGCCCGTGCCCTGGAAGTAGTCGATGGTCTTCTCGTCCACCGGGAAGAAGCCCATGGTGGCGCCGTATTCGGGTGCCATGTTGCCGATGGTGGCCCGGTCGGGCAAGGCCAGGGTGCGCGTGCCCTCGCCGAAGAACTCGACGAACTTGCCCACCACCTTGTGCTGGCGCAGCAACTCGGTCACGGTGAGCACCAGGTCGGTGGCGGTCACGCCCTCGCGCAGTTGGCCCGTCATCTCAAAGCCCACCACGTCGGGCGTGAGGAAGTACACGGGCTGACCCAGCATGGCCGCCTCGGCCTCGATGCCGCCCACACCCCAGCCGACCACGCCGATGCCGTTGATCATGGTGGTGTGGCTGTCGGTGCCTACCAGGGTGTCGGGGTAGTGCACACCTGCCTTGGTCTTGTGCACGCCGCGCGCCAGATACTCCAGGTTCACCTGATGCACGATGCCGAAGCCCGGTGGCACGACGCCGAAGGTGCTGAAGGCCTGCATGCCCCACTTCATGAACTCGTAGCGCTCACGGTTGCGCTGGAACTCCAGCTTCATGTTCAGGTCGAGCGAATTCTTCTTGCCGTAGTAGTCGACCATGATGGAGTGGTCCACCACCAGGTCCACCGGCACCAGGGGCTCGATCTTCTTGGGATTCTTGCCCAGCTTGGCGGCCACGCTGCGCATGGCGGCCAGGTCGGCCAGCAGCGGCACGCCGGTGAAATCCTGCAGCACCACGCGCGAGACCACAAAGGGAATCTCATCCTTGCGCTCGGCCGTGGGCGCCCAGTGCGCGAGCTGGCGCACATGCTCGGCCGTGACCTTGCGGCCATCGCAATTGCGCAGCACCGATTCGAGCACGATGCGAATGGACACCGGAAGGCGCTTGACGGAGGGATACTCCTTGGCGAGCGCAGGGAGCGAATAGAACTGCCCGGTCTTGCCGGAAGCTGTCGTGAAGTTCTTGAGCGTGTTGGCAAACGCGTGGCGGGCGGGCTGGGGCGACGACTTGGTCGATGTGGCCATGGCTGACTCCTGTGATGCGACAAGGCCTATTCTGGCAGTCCCGCGGGGCGGATGAAACGGTGGGGGTATGAAAGCACATGAACGCGGTGCCCGCCTACACGCCGAAAGGGGGCCGAAGCCCCCTCCCATGGCCTATGCAACACAGGCCCTGTGGCCGATGCGTGTGCAGGCCTTCAGGCAGCAGCGGCCATCGACGGCAGGCGGCGCACGCCAAACCATTGCAGTTCGGCCAGCAGACCCACCGACACCACATGCACGACCAGGTAGGCCTGGCCCCACACCGTGGGCGCGATGGCCGAGGACAGGAGCAGTGCCAGGCTCGCGAAGACCCATGCGGCATTGCCCACGATCAACAGCCACAGCAGGCCACGGGGAATATTGCGCGGGCTGGCAATCGCCATGGCCAGGACCGCATAGGCAATGAGCGCCAGGCCACTGGCCGAGACCAGCCCCGCCGGCAGGCCCAGCCACCCTGCAAGCGTGTCGGTCAGCGCCAGGTGCAGGGCGGCGAGAAGCACGCCGGTGGCGGCATCGAACCAGACGACGGCACGCAGGAACGAGGGGGAAGACAGAAGGGACATGGTGGACTCCTTGGATCGATCGGGTTGAAAGAGCCTCCATGGTTGCGGCCCGGCTGCGCCGCGTCGATGACATGCCAGGTAATGGCCTGCACGCCGACAGGCCCTAGGATGCAGGGCATGACCAGCACCCACCGCCCCCCACGCCCCACCCTGCCCCACCGGCCTGCGGCCGCAGGCCACCGCAGCAGCACGCCGGGTCCCGCCTCCTTCGGCGACCACCTGCGCACCTGGCGCCAGCAGCGCCACCTGAGCCAGCTGGAGCTGGCCGACGAGGCGGATATCTCCACCCGCCATGTGAGCTTCATGGAAACCGGTCGCACCAACCCCAGCCGCGAGATGGTGCTGCGCCTGTGCGAGCGCCTGTCGATTCCCCTGCGCGAGCGCAATGCCCTGCTGGTGGCCGCGGGCTATGCGCCCATGTACCGCGAACGCGCTCTGGACGACCCGGCCCTGGCAGCCGCTCGCCAAGCCGTGGAGCTGGTGCTCAAGGGGCACGAGCCCTGCCCCGCGCTGGCACTGGACCGCTGCTGGAACGTGGTGGCCACCAACCGCGCCGCCCAGGCGCTGCTGGCCAACCATGTGAGCCCCGAACTGCTGGAAGGGCCGGTGAATGTGTTCCGTCTGAGCCTGCACCCCAAAGGCCTGGCACCGCACATCGCCAACCTGGCCCAGTGGCGGGCCCACCTGTTCGAGCGCCTGCGCCAGCAGATACAGGCCACGGCCGACCCGATGCTGATCGCACTGCAGGCCGAACTGCTGGAATATCCGGCGCCGGAGGAATCGAGCCCCCTGGTGCTCGATGGGGAATTGCTGGGCGTGGTAATGCCGTTCTGCTTTCAAAGCGCACGGGGAACGCTTTCGTTTATCAGCACCACCACCATATTTGGAACCCCGGTGGACGTGACCCTGCAGGAACTGGCCGTGGAATCATTCTTTCCGGCCGACGAATTCACGGCCCAGGTATTGCGCGAGATCGCTGCAGCCCCTCTCTGAGCGGTGCCGGCCGATGCGCCCTGTGCAGCGCCATCCGACCAGCCCCACAGGGTGCGCGCCATGCAAAAAGCCCGCGGCTGCGGGCTTTTTTTATGCGGCCCGGCAAAGGGCCGCCCTGCAATCAATGATTCAACCCATCAAATGGCGAATTTCTCGCGGTTTTCGTTTTGAATCCACTTGGGTGCCTTGCCACGGCCCGTCCAGGTCTGCCCGGTGGCTGGGTCACGGTACTTGGGAGCCACCTTGGTGCCCGCACTGGCGCTGCGTGCGCGGCCACTGGGGAACACGTCCTGTGCGGTCAGACCAAACTCCGCCACCAGAGCGCGCACCTGTGACACCGCATCCGACAGCTCACGCTTGCGCGCTTCACCGATTTGCTGTTCCAGGGCTTCGCGTTGCTTGAGGAGTTCTTTATAGCTGGTTGTCATGGTATGTTGGACTGCTGGGTGGACAAAGGAGGCCCCATTATAGGAATAATGGGCAAACTTTGCTGTGTTTGTCAAAAAATTCGTGACAGGCTGTTGAAACAAGCCCTTGGTGAAAATAGATCCCTGCATCCAGGTAATCAGCCGGACTGGTCGGGATGGTCCATTTGCGCCAATACCCTGTCGATTCTCTTGCCCTCCAGGCCCAGCACCTCGAATATCCACCCTGCACAGGCAATGCGCTCGCCCACCCCGGGCAAATGGCCTGATTCGGCCATCAGCAATCCTGCGAGCGTGTTGTAACGGCCCCGCTCCTCCCCAGGTAAATCGCGAATATCCAGGCGCGCCTTGAGTTCATTGACCGGCATCAGGCCGTCGAGCAACCATGCGCCATCCTCGCGCTGCGTGGCCCAGGCGTCGGTGGCCGCGCCAGGCTGGAGCTCTCCGGTAATCGCCTCCAGCAGATCGCGCGGCGTCATGATGCCCTGCACCACGCCGTATTCATCCACCACGAAGACCATGCGGCCGGAGCGCGCGCGGAACTGCTCAAGCAGCTCCATCCCGCTCAGCGTTTCGGGCAGGAAGGCCGCCGGCAGCGCGTACTGCTCAATGGAGCCTGGGGCCTCCACCCCCAGCTCCAGCAGACGCGCCACACTGACCAGACCCACCACCTCATCGAGCGACCCGCGGCACACCGGATACCAGGAATGGGCACCGTGCCCGCCACCGGTGCCCGCCATCTGCAGGCCTTCGGCCACGCTCAGCCGCGCGTCGAGCCACTGCAGATCCGTGCGCGGCACCATCAGCGAGGTCAGTGGCCGGTCATCGAGGCGGAACACGTTGCGCACCATCTGGTGCTCGTGGTGCTCGATCACACCGGCATCGCGCCCCTCCTCCAGGCTGGCCACGATCTCCTCCTCCGTCACGGCGCGGCCGGCGTTGTTGTCGATGCGCAGCAGGCCCAGCACGCCCTGGGTGGACAGCGACAGCAGGCGCACGAAGGGCTTGGCCGCCAGGGCCACCCAGGCCATGGGGCGGGCCACCAGGCGGGCCACGGTTTCCGGGTAGAGCTGGCCGATGCGCTTGGGCACCAGTTCGCCAAAAACGATGGTGATGAAGGTAATGGCCGTGACCACCAGTGCCGTGGCGGTGATGCCTGCAGCCCGCTCGGGCGCGCCCAGCATCTGCAGCCAGCGCCCCAGGTCGTCGCTGAAGGCGGCCTCGCCGATGATGCCGTTGAGCATGCCGATGGAGGTGATACCCACCTGCACCGAGGAAAGGAACTGCGTCGGGTTGTCCAGCAGTTCGAGGGCGGCCTGCGCCCCCTTGTCCCCCTCGGCCGCGAGGGCCGCCAGGCGCGACTTGCGGCTCGATGCCAATGCCAGCTCGGACATGGCAAATACGCCATTGAGCAGCGTGAGCAGCGCAATCAGCAGAAAATCCATGATTCAAGGCATAGGAACACGATGGCACTTTACTGTATTGGCGATATCCAGGGTTGCGACAGCGCGCTCGGCCGCCTTCTGGACGAGATCGGCTTTTCCGCGAGCCGCGACACGGTCTACCTGCTGGGCGACCTGGTGAACCGGGGGCCTGAATCGGCGGCCGTGCTGCGCCGCTGCATGGGCGCAGGCGATGCGCTGCGCCCGCTGCTGGGCAACCACGACCTGCACCTGCTGGCCGCGGCGCACGGGGCGCGCAAGCCCTCGCGCAAGGACACGCTGGGCCAGGTGCTTGAAGCGGATGACCGCCATGCCATGCTCGGCTGGCTGCGCCAGCAGCCGCTCATGCGCTTGCATGTGCATGCTGGCGAACGCCTGGCCATGGTGCATGCCGGCCTGCTGCCGGCATGGACGGCGGACGAAGCGCTGGCGCTGGCCGGTGAGGTGCAGGAGGTGCTGCGCGGCCCGGGCCTGCCGGATTTCCTGAACCAGATGTACGGCAACGGCTCGGACCGCTGGGATCCGGCGCTCACCGGCATGGACCGGCTGCGCACCATCGTCAACGCCATGACACGGCTGCGCTTTTGCTCGGCAGTCGGGGTGATGGATTTCGAGAGCACCGAGAGCGCGGAGAAGCCCCCCGAGGGCCTGATGCCCTGGTTCGATGTACCGGGCCGGCAGGCGGCTGGTACGCTGGTGGCGTTCGGGCACTGGTCCACGCTCGGCCTGCTCGACCGACCGGACACCCTGGCGCTGGACACGGGCTGTGTCTGGGGCGGTTGCCTGAGTGCCATGCGCTTTGGCGCCACGCTGGCCGACCGCGAACTGCTGCAGGTGCACTGTGAGCAGTCACAGCAACCAGGATGATGGTGTGACAAGGGCTGCCGAAGCAGCCCTTTAAGCATTCAGAGCGGCTAACAAAACTCTTCTGGCGTCGTTGCCGCGTCTTGTCGTACTACTCGTACTGCCTGCGACGCAGCGCCTAGCCAGAACCGCTTCGCTGAGTTCTGTTAGCCGCTCTCACCGCCCCGACCTGCGCTTCAGTCGGCGGTGACGGCCTGCGCCTGGTCGGCGGCGACTGGGGCGGCCGCCTTGAACAGCGCCGCCACCTTGCGCTTGGGCTTGATGTTGGCCGACACGCTGCTGCGCGGCGCAGACTTGGCGGATTCCCAGGCGGGGGCTGCATCGGCAGCCGCGCTGGATTCGTAGGGCTTTTCAAAGAACGGGTCGCGCGATGCCACTGCGGGGCGGAAGCCCCGGTGCTGCTCGCGCGGCTCGCGGGTTTCACGACCAGGGCGGTGCTCACGTTCGCGCTCACGGCGCGGGCCGGGGGAGGCAATGGCGTCGCGGCCATCGCCGGTCTCACCCGCTTCGCGCCAGGCACGGCGGCCGTCGTTGATGCGGCCACGGGGCTGGTCTTCGTCGTACTCGATGGCTTCGAGCTCGATCTTCTTCTTGATGAGCTTCTCGATGTCGGCCACCAGGCGGGCATCGCTGCCCGACACCAGCGTGACCGCCAGGCCCGAGGCGCCGGCACGGCCCGTGCGGCCGATGCGGTGCACGTAGTCTTCGGCGTTGAAGGGCACGTCGAAGTTGAACACCGCCGGCACGTCCTTGATATCGAGGCCGCGGGCGGCCACGTCGGTACACACCAGCAGATCGACTTCGCCCTTCTTGAAGGCCTCCAGGGCTTTCAGGCGCTCGTCCTGGCTCTTGTCGCCGTGCAGCGCGGTGGTCTTGAGGCCTTCGCGCTCCAGGCTGCGCGCCAGGCGGGCGCAACCGAGCTTGCTGTTGACGAAGATGAAGGCCTGCTTGATGCCCCGGGTCTTGAGCACCTGGTGGATGGCACGGCGCTTGTCATCGTCGTTGGCGCTGTAGAAGCGCTGCTCCACCGTGGAGGCCGTCTCGTTGGGGCGGGCCACCTCGATGGTGATGGGGTTTTGCAGGTAGCTGCTGGCCAGGCGCTTGATCTCGGGCGAGAACGTGGCCGAGAACAGCAGCGTGGTGCGCTGCTTGGGCAGGTAGGACAGGATGCGCTGCAGGTCGGGCAGGAAACCGATGTCCAGCATGCGGTCGGCCTCGTCGAGCACCACGTACTCGACCTGGTTGAGCACCGCGTTCTTGGCCTCGATGTGGTCCAGCAGGCGGCCGGGCGTGGCCACCAGCACCTCGACACCCTTCTTGAGCTCCAGGGTCTGGGGCTTCATGTCCATGCCGCCAAACACCACGGTGCTGCGCAGCTTGGTGTACTTGGCGTACAGCGCGATCTGCTGGGCGACCTGGTCGGCCAGTTCACGCGTGGGCAGCAGCACCAGCGCACGCACGGGGTGGCGGGCCGGGGAGGTGGAACTGCTCTCGTGCTTGAGCAGGCGCTGCAGCAGTGGCAGCGAGAACGCGGCCGTCTTGCCGGTGCCGGTCTGGGCTGCGCCCATCACGTCCTGGCCGGTGAGCACGACCGGAATGGCCTGCTCCTGGATGGGCGTCATGGACTCGTAGCCCATTTCGGCCACGGCGCGCGAGAGCGGCTCGGCCAGCGATAGATTGGAAAAAGAACTTGTCATTTAGCCCTCTATTGTCGCACCGGTGGCCCAAACACACCATGGGGGTGGTAAGCAAGGGTGTATTCACCGAGCCATGCCGCCAGAGGACTGGCTTTGGTGCTTTTAATTCGATAGCACCAAAACAATAACCATCAATTCACAGATGGCAATATTCAGGAATTCACTCCAGCACCGCGCGCAGCTGGCGCGTGGTCACCGCCAGACGGCGGGCTCCGATCTGGGCGATGTTGTTCATCACCGTGAGCGCCGCCTCGGGGTAGCGGTGCGCCCAGGCGTCGAAGTGCGCGCGCGAGAGCCGCGCCAGTTGCGCAGGCCCCAATTCGGCCCCGGCGCTGGCCGTGCGGGCCGCGCCGTTGAGAAAAGCCATCTCCCCGAACGCCATGCCCGGCCCCACGGTGGCCAGGCGCAGACCGCGCTCGGGCGGCCACTGGGTCACGAGCGTGATGTGGCCCGACTGCACGACCAGCAGGTCGCGGTCGGTATCGCCAGCGTTGAATACCACACCGTGGGCCGCCATGGGTAGCGCCTCCAGCACCGCTTCCAGCGCCAACCGGGCCTCGGCGGCCATGCCCTCGCCGATTTCGCCGAGCCGATCCTGCTCGGGATAGACGGGTCTTTCGTTCTCGGGCCGCTCGGCCAGGATGGCCGCCTCGGCCCATTCCAGGGCCCGGTCGCCGTCGGCGAAGCAGCGCACGCCGGGGCCCACGTGCTCGGCCGCCACGCGGTCGAGCGCGGCCACGGCGCAGGCCACGCCCTGCTGGCCGAGGTCGCGCACCAGGGCCCGCAACTGCGCCAGGGCGGTGCTGTCCCAGGCCGGCACGCGGCTGGCATCCAGCACCACCCAGCGGTGGCGGGGCTGCAGCATCAGCCGCACCTGCTCGGCCAGGTGCGCGGCCACGCCGAAGGACATCACGCCCTGCAGTTCGAACACCGCGACCTGGTTCATGCGCGGGGCCAGCCAGGTGTCGGAGCCCGCACGGCGCAGGCGGCGCGAACGCAGTTGCCCGTCCAGCCGCACATGGCGCAGCACCTTGGAGGCCGAATCGCGCAACAGCACGAAGGTGGCCACCACCAGACCGGCCACCAGCGCCCCGACACCACCCAGGATGGCGAACACCAGCGCCACCAGCCAGCTTTGCGCCCAGGTCACACTGGAGCGGCGCGCATAGCCTGGTGACCACAGCAGGCCGGGCACCTGCATCAGCCCGGCCAGCACCAGCCCGCCGGCCAGGCAGGCCATGGGCACCCAGTGCAGCCACCAGGCGCCCGTGAAGGCCACCACCAGCATGATGCCGGCATGCCAGCGCGGCGCGCTGGCCGAGGCACCGGCCTGCGCCAGCACGATGCGCGAGCGCGAGGCACTGGTGGACGCGGGGATCATGCCCACCAGGCCACACAGCACGCCCAGCAGGCTCTCGCGCCGCAGCGCCTGGTTGGGGTTGCCGCGCAGGCCGTGGTCGAGCTCCAGCTCCTGGTTGAAGACCAGGATCTCCAGGCTGTTGACCAGGGCCATCAGCAGGGCCAGCACCACCAGCGCCGAGCCGTGCCGGTGCGCCAGTTCCAGCCAGGGAATGCCCGTCCAGTCGGGCCACAGCGGCCCCGCAAAGGCGCTCTGGCTGACGGCCGGGGCGAACACGTTGCCCATGCCCACACCCCACAGGCCCGCCACGGCCACGGCCAGTGCCACCAGCACCACGGCCGTGAGCAGACCCGGCATGCGCGGCCAGCGCCGGCGCAGCAGCACCGCCAGGCCCACCACCGCGAGGGCGGCCACGGCGTGCCACAAGGTACGCAGGTCCCAGCCCCACCCGGCG
Source organism: Acidovorax sp. AC410 (assembly GCF_979253235.1). NCBI lineage: Bacteria > Pseudomonadati > Pseudomonadota > Betaproteobacteria > Burkholderiales > Comamonadaceae > Acidovorax > Acidovorax sp. AC410. Next base: position 3,330,504 of record NZ_CEEDCG010000001.1, on the reverse strand, counting down.
CCAGCACCCAGGCCATTGCGCAACTGGCCCACGACCATGGACAGGCCCACGCCGGCGGCAAAGCCATGGGTCACAGAAATCGGCAGGAAACGCGCCACCGAGGCCAGCCGCAACACGCCCAGCAGCCACTGGAAGCCGAAAGCCAGCGCCACCGTGGCACCGCTCACCGCCAGCACCTGGCGCGCCGTGAGGCCCAGGGTGCCCGCCGCGCCATGGGCCGTGGCCACCACGGCAGCGAACAGCAGGGCCACCACGGTGGTCGGCGCGTAGACCACGCCAGGGCGCGGTGCCAGCACCGTGAGCAGCAGGCCGGGCAAGGCGGCCGACCACAAGGCCAGGGCCGCCAGCGAATAGCCGCCCGCCAGCGGCGCAAAGGCCAGCAGCCCCAGGCCCACGGCATGGGGCACCGTGACGGCAGCCGCCGACCAGGCCGCGGCCGCCCCCGAGGGCGGCGACGCCACGGGCCCGGCGCCAGCCGTCCCCCCGCGAACCACTGAGGAGGACGGCTCAGCGCCCATCACAGAGTGCGGGCGGAGAAGGTGTCACAGCCCTTGACGCTGCCGTTCTGCAGGCCGTTGTTGAACCAGCGCTGGCGCTGGGCGCTGCTGCCATGGGTGAAGCTTTCGGGCACCACCTGGCCGCCACCGGCGCGCTGCAAGGCATCGTCGCCGATCTTGGCAGCCGCGTTCATGGCCTCTTCCACATCGCCCTGCTCCAGTATCTTGCGAGCGGACTGCGCGTGGTGCGCCCACACGCCGGCAAAGCAGTCGGCCTGCAGTTCCAGCCGCACGGACAGGGCGTTGTACTCGGTCTTGCTCACGCGGCCGCGCATCTGGTCCATCTTGCCGCTGATGCCCAGCAGGTTCTGCACATGGTGGCCAACCTCGTGCGCGATCACGTAGGCCTGGGCGAAGTCGCCGGGTGCGCCCAGGCGGTTCTTGAGGGTTTCGTAAAAGCCCAGGTCGATGTACACCTTCTGGTCGGCCGGGCAGTAGAACGGCCCCATGGCCGCCTGGCCCGCACCACAGGCCGTGGGCGTGGAGCCCCGGAACAGCACCAGCCGGGGCTCCTGGTAGGTGCCGCCACCCTGGCGGAACACGGCCTGCCACACGTCCTCGGTATCGGCCAGCACCGTGGAGACGAAGCGCGCCATGGTGTCGTCCGCCGGGGGGCGTTGTGCCGGTCCCTGTTGCTGCTGCACCTGCGCGGGCGGGCCACCGCCGCTGAGCAGGCCCAGGATGGTCAGTGGGTTGATGCCCAGCACCCAGCCGCCCACCAGCGCAATCACGATGGTGCCGATGCCGATGCTGCGCCCGCCGAAGATGGGCGAACCGCCACCACCACCCCCGCCACCCCGGCGGTCCTCCACGTTGTCGGATTCCCGATTGCCTTCCCATTTCATCGTCGATTCTCCAGCGCCTCACCGGATGGGGGCATGGACAGCATGTTACGCGCGGCGCGCCCTCGCGAACACCCGATGCAGGTAGGAAACCGGCGCGCTACCATGCAGGCTTTCGCGCCCCCCCATGCTGCCCCATCCCCACCACCTGCCCTGCGCCGCCAGCAACCCTGTCATCCTGCTCACGGGCTTCGACCCCTTCGGCGGCGATGCCATCAACCCCAGCTGGCTGCTGGCCAAGGCGCTGCAGGGCCAGCGCATCGGCGGGCATACTGTGGTCTCGGCGCAACTGCCCACCGTGTTCGGCCAGGCCCTGGAGCGCCTCGCTGCCCTGCACCGGCAACTGCGCCCCGCCCTCACCGTGTGCCTGGGGCAGGCCGGTGGCCGGGCGGCCTTGTCGATCGAGCGCATCGGCATCAACGTGGACGACGCGCGCATCCCCGACAACCGGGGCGCCCAGCCCATCGACACGGCCATCGTGCCGGGCGGCGCGGCGGCCTACTTCGCCAGCCTGCCCATCAAGGCCATGCTCCGGGCGGTGCAGCGCGCGGGCGTGCCCTGCGAGGTGTCGCAGACCGCCGGCACCTTCGTCTGCAACCACGTGCTCTACGGCCTCATGCACCTGCTGGCTACCGAGGGCGCTGCCGGCATGCGCGGCGGCTTCATGCACGTGCCCTGGCTGCCCGGGCAGGGCGCGCCCCACCTGGCGCTGCGCGACATGGTGCGCGGCCTGCACGCCGCGCTGTGGGCGGCCGTCCTCGCCCGGCAAGACATCGTCCTGGGCGCGGGCGCCACCCACTGACCGCCGGGTACGCCCTGTGCCACCGGCCGCGCATGCTGTGTACAGTCCCGGTATGCGCCCCGCCCCGCTTTCTGAACCCTCCGCCACCCTGGGGCCCCAGGCCACCGCCGACCTGCTGGACTGGACAGCGCTGGCCGATGAAATAGCCGCCCTGCTGGTGGACGACGGCATCCAGGTGCCGCCCCGCAGCGTGCTGGCGCTGGCAGGCGGCGCCAGCCTGTTCGTGATGCCGGCCAGCGACCGCACGGTCGCCATGGCCAAGCTGATCACCCTCACCCCCGGCAATGCGGCGCGCGGCCAGCCCACCATCCAGGGCGATGTGGTGGTGTTCGATGTAGCCACCGGCCAGCGCCGCGTGGTGCTGGACGGCCCCACCGTTACGGCGCGCCGCACGGCCGCCGTCTCGTTGCTGGCAGCGCAGCGCCTGGCGCCGGTGCCGCAGGGCCCGCTGCTGGTGGTGGGTGCCGGCGTGCAAGGCCTGGCGCATGTGCAGGCCTTTGTGGAAGTGCTGGGTGTGCGCGAGGTCTGGGTGGCATCGCGCAGCGCGGCCAGTGCCGAGGCCCTGGCGCAAGCGGCCCGCGCCCTCGGCGCAAAGGCCCGGGTGGTGCAGGACGCCGACGCGGCCATGGCGCACTGCCCTCTGGTGGCCGCATGCACCCCGGGCACGGCCGTGGTCCTGAGCGCCCAGCCCCGGCCCGATGCCTTCATCGCGGCGGTCGGCGCCTACACCCCTGCCATGGCAGAGCTGTCGCCCGGGCTGTGCCAGTGGATGGCGCAGCATGGCACGGTGGTGGTCGATACGGCCGATGCCGGGCACGAGGCCGGCGACCTGCTGCAGGCCGGGCTGGATGTGGCGCGCCTGCCCACGCTGCAGGACGTGGTGCGGCAAGGCGCGCGCGCCCGCACCGGGCCCGTGCTGTTCAAGAGCTGCGGCTGGGCAGGCTGGGACCTGGCGGCTGCCCGCCTGGTGCTGCGCGCCACCAGCACCCGGCATTCGGACATGGGCGGAAACACGGGATCAGGAGCACATTCCCAGCCGGGGAGCGGCACCCCATGAGCCCCCCCACCCGCTTTCGCGGCCAGAGCCTGCGCACGCAGATCTCATTGGTATTTGCGCTGCTGGTGATCGGGCTGGCCGTGCTGCTGTCCCTGGGTTTCGGCGAACTGCTCAAGCTGCGCGTACAGCGCGACGCCAGCCACGCGCTGCACACCGTGGCCGACAATGCCAGCCGGCAGCTCGCCCAGGGCTTGCTCGAACGCAGCCGGGTGGTGCAGGTGCTGGCCGATGCGCCGGGCATGTGGGAGCGCGGCCTCGACTCGGTCGAGGTGCGCCAGTTGCTGGCGCGCAGCCAGGCCATCGACCCGCACAGCCTGTGGATCGGCGTGGCCGATACCCAGGGCGTGGTGCGCGCGGCCACCAAGGGACTTCTGGAAGGCCACAACGTGCGCGAGCGCCCCTGGTTCGTCGCCGGCCTGCAGGAACTGCATGTGGGCGACGTGCATCCGGCCAAACTGCTGGAGAAGCTGCTGCCGCCCAACGCCTCGGGCGAACCCTACCGTTTCGTGGACTTCGCCGCCCCCATCCGCACGGGCCAGACGACGCTGGGCGTGCTGGGCATGCATGGCAGCTGGGAGTGGACGCGCGAGGTGCTGCAAAGCCTGGCCCCCATCGGGATCCAGGGCGCCTCGGTGGACCTGTTCGTCTTCGACCGCGCGGGCAAGCTTATCTTTTCGCCCCAGGAGTACCGCAGCCAGCTCGAAACCCGCGATCAGCGCCTGCCCGTGCCGCTGACGGTGGCCACCCGGGAGTCAGGCGCCCGGCCCGCGAGCGTGGTGCAGTGGGCCGATGGAAAGAGGTACCTCACCGCCAGTGTGCGCATGGAAGCCCGCAACGCCCCGAGCGACCTGGGCTGGCACATCGTGGCCCGGGAACCCGTGGAAATCGCGTTTGCGGACGCCGACCGGGCGGTACACATGGCCGTGGTGATCGGTTTGCTCGTAGCCGTGCTGGCCGCTGCCCTGGCATGGTTTGCGGCCCGCCGCCTGAGCGAAGACCTTTACGTTCTGGCCGATGCCGCCAGCCTCGTGGAGTCAGGCAAGCCGGGAGCCACCATTCCACTCGTCACCCGCAACCGCGAGGTGCACCAGCTGTCATCGGCACTGAGCGGCATGACACAGCGCCTCATGGGGGCCCACGAAGCCATGGAGGACCAGGTGCGCCTGCGCACCCTGGAATTGCAAGCCGCCAACCGCGCACTGGACCTGCAGGCCCGTACCGACGCGCTCACCGGTCTGCTCAACCGCCGGGGCTTCGAAAGCCGGATGGAGTTTGCGCTGGCCCTGGCACGCCGCAGTGGCCGGCCCCTGAGCCTGATCTCCGTGGACGTGGACCATTTCAAGCGCGTGAACGACAGTTTTGGGCACGAAGCGGGTGACGAAGTGCTGCGCCGACTGGCGCTGACGCTGCAGCAACGCCTGCACGCGTCCGACGTGATCGCACGGATGGGCGGGGAAGAGTTTGCCGTGGTGCTGCCAGACACCGACCTGGAAGGTGCCCGCGCCATCGCCCAGTCCATCGTGGACGGCATGGCCGCGCAGGAAGACCCGCTGGTGGGACGAATCACGGTCAGCGCTGGCATCTCCAGCCTGGGTGGTGGGCAGGACAACGCCCACGAGATGCTGCGCCGAAGCGATACCGCGCTTTATGAAGCCAAGGGCCAGGGCCGCAACAGGGTGTGCGCCGAATCGCCGCCGAAATAGTCACCCAGGCGGTTCGCGAGCTCATCCAGTTCGCCGTCATGGTGCAGGCGCGCCGTGGCCAGTTGCTGCTGCGCATAGGGTGGGTGGCCCAGCATCATGGCCGTGTTCACGCAGTGGCCGCGCTTGGCCATGTGCAGGATGAAGGCATCCAGCACCTCGCAGGGCCAATAGTGGATGTCGGCCTCACCATGGTCGTCATGGCGGGGAGTGGGCACGCTGGGCAGGTCGGCACCCGCCGTGGCGCGGGGTGCGGACGGTTCAACAAAGTCGATCATGTTGGACTCCTTCACACGGACCCTGCGAACATCCGCAGGCATGCACCCATGCTACGGCGCTTACCAACGCTTGCACTTCAGTCGATGCGCATTGCCCTTGTAGGACGGCACCACCGGGCGGTGGGCCGAACATCGGCAGGGGGTTCAGGCCTTTGGCAGGGTGACACCCACCTGGCCCTGGTACTTGCCGCCACGGTCCTTGTACGAGACCTCGCAGACGTCGTCCGGATCGCTTTCGAAGAACAGCACCTGCGCGCAGCCCTCGCCTGCATAGATGCGTGCCGGCAGCGGCGTGGTGTTGGAGAACTCCAGCGTCACATAGCCCTCCCACTCGGGCTCGAACGGGGTCACGTTGACGATGATGCCGCAGCGCGCGTAGGTGCTCTTGCCCAGGCAGATGGTGAGCACATTGCGCGGGATGCGGAAGTACTCGACCGTGCGCGCCAGGGCAAAGCTGTTGGGCGGGATGATGCAGCTGTCACCATGGAAGTCGACAAAACTCTTTTCGTCGAAGTTCTTCGGGTCCACCACCGTGCTGTGGATGTTGGTGAAGACCTTGAATTCCGGCGCACAGCGGATGTCGTAGCCATAGCTGCTGGTGCCATAGCTGATGATCTTGCGGCCTTCGGCCTCGCGCACCTGGCCGGGCTCGAAGGGCTCGATCATGCCGTGCTCGGCCGCCATGCGGCGGATCCATTTGTCGCTTTTGATGCTCATTGACTTCACTCCTGCCCACATTCTAGGAGCCCGCCGCATATCACCGCCCTGACACGGATGTTTTGCATGCTTCTTGCTAAAGAAACCGTGTTCCCTTTCTTGCCTGACACCATGCAGCCCATCCCACCACGTGCTTTGATCTCCCTGGCCCTCACGGCGGCCCTTCTGGCCTGCGGCGCCGCCCGGGCTCAGTTGGCCAGCGACTCGCCCGCAGCCAAACAGGCGCAGGACGCATGCCGCACCGAGGTCTCAAAGTTCGAGGAAGCCATCGGCTTCGTTCGCCGCTCGCAGGGCAACCAGGCGGCGGCCGAGCTCAAGGAAAAGCTGCTGCCCGCCAAGGTCGAGAGCGACATCCTCTTCAAGGACGGCTACTGCGGCCTGGCCCGCTATATCCGCGACAAAAAGCTCAACCGCTGAGGGCCTGGCTGATCACCGTGCGCTCGACCAGGCGGTCGTCGCCCAGCACGATCATCGCGAACAGCAACTCGTCCAGGTTCTCGGCCTGGGCCGTCTTGCGCGCCAGCAGCGGGGTGGCTGCGGGGTTGATGACCACGAAGTCGCCCTCGCAGCCGGGCTGCAGGTTGCCCACCACGCCAGCCAGGCCCAGGGCCTGGGCAGCGCCCGCGGTGTGCTGCCACCACAGCTGCTGGGGTGACAGGCTCAGGCCGGGCTTGGTCTGCCCCTCGCGGCCCACGTAGTAGGCGGCCAGCATGGTGCGAAACGGGCTGAAGCTGGTGCCCCCGCCCACGTCGCTGGCCAGGCCGTAGCGAAAGCCCACCCGGTCGGCGCCCGCATAGTCGAAGAAGCCGCTGCCCAGAAACAGGTTGCTGGTGGGGCTGACGGCGGCCACCGTACCGGTGTCGCGCATCAGCGCGCGGTCGTCGTCGTCGAAATGGATGCAGTGGGCATACACCGCGCGCTGGCGCATGAGGCCATAGTCGCCATACACGCCCAGGTAGCTGCGCGAGGCCGGGAACAGTTCGCGCGCCCAGCGCACTTCGTCGAGGTTCTCGGCCACGTGCGACTGGATCCACACCTCGGGGTGGCGCGCGGCCAGTTCGCCCGCGCCCTGCAGCTGCTCGTGCGTGCTGGTGGGTGCAAAGCGCGGCGTGATGGCATAGCCCAGCCGGTCCACGCCATGCCAGCGCCGGATCAGCGCTTCGGTGTCGATCAGGCTTTGCTCGGTCTGGTCGCGTACGCCGTCGGGCGAGTGGCGGTCCTGCAGCACCTTGCCGGTGATCAGGCGCAGTTGCTGGCGCTGCGCCTCGGTGAACAGCGCATCCACGCTGGCCGGGTGCGAGGTGGCGAAGGTCAGCGCGGTCGTCACGCCGTTGCGCAGCAGCTCCGCCACGAAGAAGCCTGCGACCTGGGCCCCGTAGGCCGGGTCGACGAAGCGCGATTCGTGCGGAAAGGTGTAGTTTTCCAGCCAGGGCAGCAGGCCCGCAGCCGGCGCGCCGATCACATCGGTCTGGGGAAAGTGGATGTGCATGTCCACGAAACCGGGCGCGATGAGGCGGCCCGGCAGGTGCTCGACCGCACCCTGGCCGTAGGTGGGTGCCAGGGCCGTCCAGGCCCCCGCGGCCACCACGCGCTGGCGGCCTGCGCCATCGGGGGCGATGGCCAGCAGGCCATCCTCGTCGTACAGGGCCGAGCCATCGTCGGCGAAACGCAAAAGGGCAGAACGGTAGACACGCATGGCGCTAGCTTAGCGGCAGCGGCGCGCCGCTGCATAAGCGGCTGCCCATAATGCCTATGCGCCCGGACGGAAGCAGGATCAGTGGCCCAGTTTGCCCTGCACGCCTTCGACCAGCCAGTTCATTTTGAGGATCTGCGCATCACCGAGCACCTGGCCAGCGGCGATCACCTCGCGGCCCTCGTTGTCGCGCACCGGCGCCTTGCCGGCACGGAAAGGGTGCAGCGTACCCGCACCCACGGCCTTCTGCGCCGCCTGCACCTCCTGCTGCACGGCGACGGGCACCTTGGGGCCAAAATCGCCCACGCGGATCATGCCCTCGCGCACGCCGCCCCAGACGTTGCCGCTCTTCCAGGTGCCGGCCTGCACGGCGCGCACACGCTCGGTGTAGTACCTGCCCCACTGGTGGGTGACGGCGACGATCTGCGCATCGGGCCCCGTGCCGCGCATGTCGGAGTGGTAGGCCACGGCCATCTTGCCGCGCTCCTGCGCGGCGGCCATCACGGCGGTGGAGCCGGTGTGGAAGGCGATCACGTCCACGTCCTGGTTGAACAGCACCATGGCGGCATCGCGCTCCTTGGGCGGATCGAACCAGACGTTGAGCCACACCACCTTGACCGTGGCCTGGGGGTTCACTGAGCGCATGCCCAGCGTGAAGGCGTTGATGCCCTGCAGCACTTCAGGGATGGGAAAGCCCGCCACGTAGCCGGCCACGCCGGTCTTGCTCATGCGGCCCGCGGTGATGCCAGCCAGGTAGCGGCCCTCGTAGTAGCGCGCATTGGCGGCGGCCACGTTGGCCGTGGTCTTGTAGCCGGTGATGGACTCGAACTTCACGTGCGGATAATCCTGCGCGACCTTGAGCGTGGGCTCCATGTAGCCGAAGCTGGGCGTGAAGATGATCTGGTGGCCCGTGGCCGCCAGGTCGCGGATCACGCGCTCGGCGTCGGCCCCCTCGGCCACGTTCTCGACGAAGGTGGTTTTGACGTCCTTGCCCAGCGCCGCCTCCACGGCCTTGCGCCCGTCGTCGTGCTGCTTCGTCCAGCCGGCTTCGGTGATGGGAGAGACATAGACGAAGCCGGCCTTGACCGGCCCGGTTTTGGGCGCTGCGGCCGCTGGCTGGCCAGGGGATTGAGAAAGGGCGGGGGAGATGGAAATGGCGCCGAAAAGCGCACTCACACAGACCGCACGCAGTGCGGTGGCGAGGTTTTTGTACATGGTAGTCCTCTACATGGTCCCGATGACAGAAAAGCAAAAGGCTGCCGGGACAGCAGCCTTTGCAAGGCCATTATTGTATCCGTGGGCTGCGCCAGCGCTGGCGCCGCGCTTTCTCAGCGCAACCGCAGCGCGCCAGATGGCGCACCCAGGCGGAAGGCCCCCACCACGTCCGCCAGGCGCGCAGCCTGGTCCTTGAGGCTCTCGGCCGCGGCGGTGGATTCTTCCACCAGCGCAGCGTTCTGCTGCGTCATCTGGTCGAGCTGGCTGACGGCCACGTTCACCTGGCTGATGCCCTGGCTCTGCTCGGATGCGGCGGCGCTGATCTCGCCGATGATGTCGGTCACGCGGCGCACCGAGCTCACGATCTCGTCCATGGTGCTGCCGGCGTTCTGGACCAGGGCCGCGCCCGATTCGACCTTCTCGACCGACTGGCCGATCAGGGTCTTGATCTCCTTGGCCGCTTCGGCGCTGCGCTGCGCCAGGCTGCGCACTTCGCTGGCCACCACGGCAAAGCCCCGGCCCTGCTCGCCGGCACGCGCCGCCTCCACTGCCGCATTCAGGGCCAGGATGTTGGTCTGGAAGGCGATGCCGTCGATGGTGCCGATGATGTCGGCGATCTTCTTGCTGCTGGCGTTGATCGCGTCCATGGTGCTCACCACCTGGGCCACGACTTCGCCGCCGCGCTGCGCCACCTGGGCAGCCGAAGCGGCCATCTGGTTGGCCTGCACGGCCGAGTCGGCGCTCTGGCGCACGGTGCTGGTGAGCTCCTCCATGGAGCTGGCCGTTTCCTCCAGGTTGGCCGCCGTCTGCTCGGTGCGCGCGCTCAGGTCCTGGTTGCCGATGGCGATCTGCGTGCTGGCGGTGGAGATGCTGTCCACCACGCCGCGCACCTGCTGCAGCGAGCCATGCAGCGCACTGCGCATCACGTCCAGCGAGCGCAGCAGGTGGCCGGTCTCGTCATTGGCGTAGCTCGCCTGGGGCGCACCGGTCAGGTCCATGCCTGCGATGGATTCGGCAATCGCTTCGGCCTGGCGCAGGGGGCGCGTGATGCTGGTGGCCAGCAGCCAGGCCAGCAGGGCGCCGAGCACCAGTGAGATGGCAGTACACACCTGCAGCAACAGGGTGGTCTGGGCGCGCAGTTCCTCGGCACGCTTGCCAGCGGCGTCCAGTTGGGCGCGCTGGGCGTCCACCATCTGCTGCACACCGGCCAGGTAATCGCGCGAGGTGGGCTCGAAGCGCTCGGTGAACACCTTGCTGGCATTTTCCGCATCGCCGGCCTGCTTGAACTTGCTGACCTCCTCGCGCGCGGCCAGGTAGCTCTTGCGCAACTCGCCGACCTTGGTGAACAGCTGCTTTTCCTCGGCCGTGTCCATCTTCGATTCGATGAACTTCTGCAACTCGTTGGTCTGGCTGATCGAGGCGGCCGTGGCCGGTGCGAAATACGGGATCAGGGCCGCGTCGCTGCTCTTGGCGATGGCCGCCGCGCGCTGCACGCCCGAGGTGGTGTGGCGCAACCAGTCGGCACCGGCACGCTCGGCCTTGATGTTGTCGTTGACCATGGTGTCGATCTCGGTGCCGAGCTGGCCCAGTCGGAGCACCGCCACGATGGAGCTGAGCAGGAACAGGGCAAGGATCGCACCGAGCACCAGGGTCAGGCGCTTGCCGATGGACAGCTGATTGAGAAACATGGGGAAGGCTCCGGCCAGGAAGGGGCGTGGGTTGCACAAAAAAAATACGGCCCCCAGGGGGCCGCATTCAGCAGTGCCAGCACCTCATGGGAGCCAACAAATGCTTACAGAAAATTGAATTATAGGGTTTACCCTTAATTCCTGCAGACGAGGGCACTCCACCTCTGGTGTGGCTGCGCCTTCCCCCTGCCAGGGTCTCTCAGTAATCGTGCTCCATGAAACGCTCGAAGCGCTCCTTAAGCTTGTGCTCCCAAACGCGCTTGTCGGCGTTGCCTGCAAAGCTGGCCTCGAAGCTGTTGAACGCCAGCTGGTAGGCATGGCGCACCGTCATGCCGGTGGCGGCGAACACCTGGGTGAAGTTGTCGTTGATGTAGCCGCCGAAGTAGGCCGGGTCGTCCGAATTGACCGTTGCGGCCAGGCCGGCATCGAGCAGCTTCGCCAGGTTGTGGTCCGCCAGGTTGGGGAAGACGCACAGCTTCTGGTTGGACAGCGGGCACACGGTGAGTGCGATGCGGTCCTGGGCCAGGCGCTGCATCAGCGCGGCGTCGTGCACGGCCTGCACGCCATGGTCGATGCGCTCGACCTTGAGCACGTCGAGTGCGCTCCAGATATAGGCCGGCGGGCCCTCCTCGCCTGCGTGGGCCACCAGGTGCAGGCCCAGTTCGCGGCAGCGCGCGAACACGCGTGCGAACTTCTCGGGCGGGTTGCCGACTTCACTGCTATCGAGGCCCACGCCGACGATCTTGTCCAGAAACGGCTGGGCCTGCTCCAGCGTCTCGAAGGCCGACTCCTCGCTCAGATGGCGCAGGAAGCACAGGATCAGCGTGGCGCTGATGCCAAGATCGGCGCGCGCATCCACGCAGGCGCGGTGCAGGCCGTTGATCACCGTTTCCATCGCCACGCCACGCTCGGTGTGGGTCTGCGGGTCGAAGAACAGCTCGGTGTGCAGCACGTTGTCGGCCGCGGCACGCACCAGGTAGGCACGCGCCATGTCGTAGAAATCCTGCTCGTGCAACAGCACGCTGGCGCCCGCGTAGTAGATATCGAGGAAGCTCTGCAGGTTGGTGAAGGCATAGGCGCTGCGCAGCGCCTCTACGTCGGCATAGGGCAGGGACAAGCCATTGCGCTGCGCCAGCGCGAAGATCAGCTCGGGCTCCAGCGAGCCCTCGATGTGGATGTGCAGCTCGGCCTTGGGCATGGCGCGCAGCAGCTCGGGGATGCGCGCGGCGGGGATGGGGGGAACCTTGAACATCAGCAAACTCCAAAGGTGATGCCGCTCGCGCGCAGGTAGCGGCGGTAGGCGGATGATGCCTTGTCGGCGGCGGTATGCAACTCGGCACGCAGGTCCAGCGGCAGGCGTTGCGGTGTCTGGGACTCCAGCACGGGCTGGTCCTGGGTGAAGATGGTGTGCTGGAAGGCCTGCAGCTTCTCGTCGGGCGACTCGAAATCGGCCACGGCCAGGCGGAACCACACGCGGCTGGTCTCGGGCGTGAGCGGGCACACGAACAGCGCGATGGACTCGCGCCAGTCGGCCACTGCGGTGGTACCGGCCTCGGGCACCTTGGTCAGCACCGCCGTGTAGGGGCCCGTGACCTCGTAGGTGTACTCCACCTGGGCTGGCGCCGTCGAGTGCAGGTTGGACTGCGGCTGCCAGGCCTTGCAGCCCGTGGCGCGCAGGCCCGTGGGCGTGGGCTCGACGCGGTAGTCGTCGATGGCCGTGGCCTCGCGCATGCCCAGCCAGCCGTCATGCACGAAGCCAAAATGCGCCATGTCCAGGAAGTTCTCGACGATGCGCGGGGCGCTGGTGGCCACATCGTAGGGGCCGCAGTGGAGCTTGCGCAGGCGGCCATCGCCCTCGGCCTCAAAGGCCGGTGGCACGGCCTCGCCCGCCGCGAGCTGCACCCACACCAGGCCGTACGCCTCCAGCACGCCATGGCGCAGGGCGCAGTGCGTGGCGGGCGGCGTGAACTGCGGCAGGGCCGGCACATGGACGCACTGCCCGTTGGCCGCGAACTGCCAGCCATGGTAGGGGCACTCCAGGCGGCCACCCTGCACCCGGCCCAAAGACAGGCGCGCGCCCCGGTGCGGGCAGCGGTCCGTGAAGGCCTGCACCTGGCCCTCTGCATCACGCCAGAGCACGAGGGCATGCTGCAGCAGTTGCACAGCCAGGGGCGCCTGCTCCACGGCGTGCGACAGGGCCACGGGGTGCCAGAGGGTGGTTTCGATCATGGGAAGGCTTTTTGTTTTTCAAGGGCTCGGCGTGCGGCCCTGTGGACATTCTGTACGGCCCCAACGAAAAAGGGAACGTGCCGCGCACGTTCCCTTTCCTGGACCAGGCCGCCAGGGCCTGGTGACGGGGCTGCTTACTTCTTGTCGCCGCCGGGGATCTTGCCTTCCACGCCCTTGACGTAGAAGTTCACGCCGCTCAGGAACTTGTCGTCGGCGACGGCGTCCTTGGCGACCACTTCCTTGCCGTCCTGGCCCACGATGGGACCCTTCCAGATCTGGAAGCTGCCGTCGGCCAGGCCCTTCTTGACCGCTTCGACCTTGGCCTTGGTGTCGGCAGGCACGTCTTCGGCGATGGAGACGATGTCGATCGCGCCTTCCTTCACGCCCCACCAGCTCTGGCCCGTGGCCCACTTGCCTTCCAGCGCGTCCTTGGTGGCCTTGATGTAGTACGGGCCCCAGTTGATCACGGCCGATGCCAGGTGGGCCTTGGGGCCGTAGGCGGTCATGTCGCTGTCCCAGCCGAAGGCGCGCTTGCCCTTTTCCTGGGCGGTCTTGAGCACGGCAGGCGAGTCGGTGTTCTGGAACAGCACGTCGGCGCCGCCATTGATCAGCGAGGTGGCGGCTTCGGTTTCCTTGGGTGGGCTGAACCATTCGTTCACCCACACCACCTTGGTCTTGACCTTGGGGTTGACCGACTGCGCACCCAGCGTGAAGCTGTTGATGTTGCGGATCACCTCGGGGATTGGCACCGAGCCCACCACGCCCAGCGTGTTGGTCTTGGTCATGGCACCGGCGATCACGCCGGCCATGTAGGCGCCTTCGTAGGTGCGGCTGTCGTAGGTGCGCACGTTGTCGGCGGTCTTGTAGCCGGTGGCGTGCTCGAACTTCACGTCCTTGAAGTCGGGGGCGATCTTCTGGATCGACTCCATGTAGCCGAAGGTGGTGCCGAAGATCAGCTTGTTGCCCTGGCCGGCCAGGTCGCGCAGCACGCGCTCGGCATCGGCCGATTCGGGCACGCTCTCAACGAAGCTCGTGACAACCTTGTCGCCGAATTCCTTCTCGATGGCCTTGCGGCCGTTGTCATGGGCAAACGACCAGCCGCCGTCACCCACGGGGCCGACATAGGCGAACGCGATCTTCAGCGGCTCGGGCTTGGGCGCGGGCGCAGAGGCCACGGGCGCCGGGGCGGGCGCAGGCGCCGCAGCGGCCGGCTCTTCCTTCTTGCCACAGCCCACCAGTGCGGCAGCGGCTACAGCGGAGAGTGCAGCCACCTTGAGCAGGGAGCGTTTCTGCAGATCAGTCATGTCGGTTCCTTATAAGAAAGAAGGAGGGTTGCAAGGTTGGGGACGAAAACGGTGATTATGGGGTGATCTACCGGGCGGTAACCAAAGGTTTTTGGGGGAGACGCGGCCGGCAAGGCTCCAGCACCCGGCAGGATGCAAGATCCAAGCCGAGGCCGTGCGCCAAGAGAAGGCATGCGCCCGTATTCACGAACCCGGGTAGAAAGGTTTGCCCAGCGAGGCCGGCATGTTGATGCGGATCCACGCCGGGTTGCGCGAGATCAGGGCCAGCACCACGATGGTGGCCACGTAGGGCAGCATGCTCAGCAACTGGCTGGCCACCTGCACGCCCGTGGCCTGCAGGTGGAACTGCAGCATGGTCACGCCGCCGAACAGGTAGGCCCCGAGCAGCACGCGCGCGGGCCGCCAGGTGGCGAAGGTGGTGAGCGCCAGCGCGATCCAGCCGCGGCCGGCCACCATGCCCTCCACCCACAGCGGGGTGTATACGGTAGAGATGTAGGCCCCCGACAGGCCGCACAGCGCGCCGCCGGCCACCACGGCCGCCAGGCGGATGCGGCGCACCGGGTAGCCCAAGGCATGGGCCGACTCGGGCGATTCGCCCACCGAGCGCAGCACCAGGCCGGCGCGCGAGCGGTACAGGAACCAGATCAGCGCGGCCACCAGCAGCATGGTGAGGTAGACCACGGGGTGCTGCTGGAACAGCGCAGGCCCGAGCAGCGGCACCTCGGACAGGCCGGGGATGGCGTACTTGGGCATCTCGGGCAGCTTGGCCTGCACGTAGCTGATGCCCAGGAAGGCCGAGAAGCCCACGCCGAACAGGCTCAGCGCCAGGCCCGTGGCGTACTGGTTGGTGTTGAGCCAGATCACGAGCACGCCGAAGATGGCGGCCAGCACGGCACCGGCGGCCATGCCGGCCGCGAAGCCCAGCCAGCTGTTGCCGGTGTGTACCACAGTGGCGAAGCCGGCGATGGCGGCGCACAGCATCATGCCTTCGGCACCGAGGTTCACGATGCCGGCCTTCTCGTTGATCAACAGACCCAGGGCCGCGATGGCCAGGACGGTGCCCGCACTCAGCGTGGCGCCTATGAGCAGTGCATAGGATTCCATATCAAGCTTCCTTCCTGTCCGGGTGGTTCATGCACAGACGGTGGTGGTTCATGCCTTCACCCCTTTCGTGCCGACCCAGCGCACGCGGTAGGCGATCAGCGTGTCACAGGCCAGCAGCGTGAACAGCAGCAGGCCCTGGAACACGCCGGTGAGCGACTTGGGCAGGCCCAGGCGCGACTGCGCCAGCTCGCCGCCGATGTAGAACATGCTCATCAGGATGGCCGAGAGCACCATGCCCACCGGGTGCAGGCGCCCGACGAAGGCGACGATGATGGCCGCGAAGCCGTAGCCCGCCGGCACATAGGGCGTGAGCTGGCCGATGGGGCCCGCCACTTCGAGCGCACCGGCCAGGCCGGCGGCACCGCCCGAGATCAGCAGCGCCACCCACAGCGCCCGGCGCGACGAGAAGCCCGCGTAGCGCGCCGCCGCCGGTGCCAGGCCGCCCACCTGCTGGGCAAAGCCGGCCCGCGTGCGGAACAGGAAGACCCACAGCGCGGCCGCGCCGGCCAGGGCCAGCAGCAGGCCGATGGACACGCGCGAGCCCTGCATCAGGCGCGGGATCTGCGTCACGCGCTCAAAGGTCTTGGTCTGCGGGAAGTTGTAGCCCATGGGGTCCTTCCACGGGCCATAGACCAGGTAGCCCAGCACCAGCGTGGCCACGTAGACCAGCATCAGGCTGACCAGGATCTCGCTGGCGTTGAACTTGTCGCGCAGCAGTGCCGTGAGCCCCGCCCAGGCCATGCCGCCCAGCACGCCGGCCAGCAGGATGGCGGGCACGATCCAGGGCCCGGTGGTCTTGTCGGCCAGCAGCGCCATGCCACCGGCCGCCACGGCGCCGATGACAAACTGGCCCTCGGCACCGATGTTCCAGACATTGGAGCGAAAGCACACGGCCAGGCCGAGCGCGATCAGCAGCAGCGGTGTGGCCTTGACCATGAGTTCGCCGATGGCGTACGGCGTCTTGATCGGCTCCCAGAAGAAGATCTGCAGCGCACGCACGGGGTCCTTGCCGAGCGCGGCGAAGAGGATGACCCCGATCAGCACGGTGAAGGCCAGCGCCAGCAGTGGCGAGCCGAAGGTCCAGAGGCGCGAGGCCTGGGGGCGCGGTTCGAGCTTAAGCATGGTGCGGCTCCCCGATTGCGGCCACGGCCGCCTGCGCCAGGTGGGCCTGTGCGTCGGCGTGCCACAGCCCGCTCATCCATTCGCCGATGCGCTCCACGGTGGCCTCGGCACGTGGCACCGAGGGCGAGAGGTGGCCCTTGGCCACGACATGCAGGCGGTCGCAGATTTCAAACAATTCGTCCAATTCCTCACTGACCACGAGCACGGCGCAACCGGCATCGCGCAGCGCCAGGATTTCGCCGCGGATCTGTGCGGCGGCGCCCACGTCCACGCCCCAGGTGGGTTGCGAGACGATGAGCAGCCGGGGCTTGGCGTCGATCTCGCGGCCCACGATGAATTTCTGCAGGTTGCCGCCCGACAGCGACTTGGCAGCCGCATGCGGGCCACCCGCCTTGACGTGGAAGCGCTCGATGATGGCGCGCGCATGCGATTCGAGCGCACCCACCTTGATCCAGCCGCTGCCCGCCACCGAATTGGTGCGCGTGAGCAGCAGGTTGTGCGCCAGGCCCATGGTGGGCACGGCACCGCGGCCCAGGCGCTCTTCGGGCACGAAATGCAGGCCCAGCGCACGGCGGCGGCTCGGCCCCATGCGGCCGGCGTTCTGGCCGGACACCTGGATGCTGGCGGGCTCGGCGCGCTGGTCTTCGCCCGACAGGGCGTAGAGCAGTTCCTTTTGCCCGTTGCCGGAGACGCCGGCAATGCCGACCACCTCGCCGGCCTTCACCTCAAAGGCCAGGTCCACCAGGTCCACGCCGAACTGGTCGGCGCGCGGCAGCGACAGGCCCCGCACGCTGAGCACGGTGGCGCCGGTCTGCACCTCGCGGTGTTCCAGCGCCGGCGGCTCGGCGCCGATCATCAGGCGCGAGAGCGAGGCATTCGACTCCTCGGCCGGGTTGCACACGCCCGTGACCTTGCCGCCGCGCAGCACGGTGCAGGCGGTACACAGCGCCCGGATCTCGTGCAGCTTGTGGCTGATGTAGAGGATGCTGCAGCCTTCGGAGGCCAGCTTGCGCAGGACCACGAAGAGCTTTTCCACCGCCTGGGGCGTGAGCACCGAGGTGGGCTCATCCAGGATCAGCACCTTGGGGTTGGTGAGCAACGCACGGATGATCTCCACGCGCTGCATCTCGCCCACGCTGAGCGTATGCACGGGGCGCAGCGGGTCGATATCGAGGCCGTACTCGGCCGCCTTGGCGGTGATGCGCTGCGTGACCTCGGCAAGGTCCTGGCTCTTGTCCAGGCCCAGCCAGACGTTCTCGGCCACGGTCAGCGTATCGAACAGGCTGAAGTGCTGGAACACCATGGCGATACCGAGGGCCCGCGCCTCCTGCGGGTTGCGCACCTGCACGGCCTGGCCGTTGAAATGCACGCTGCCCTCGTCGGGCTTGACCGAGCCGTAGATGATCTTCATCAGCGTGGACTTGCCCGCGCCGTTCTCGCCCAGCACGGCATGGATCTCGCCCGGCTGCACCGTGAGCGAGACACCGCTGTTGGCCACCACGGCCGGATAGCGCTTGGTGATGCCTGTGAGCTGCAGCCGGGGCGCCAAGCCCGGGGCATTGGAAAGAGGTGGTGAACTCATGCGGTGGATTGTCTCTCAGTTTGGTGGGTCGTTATGGGGTTGAAACTGCCTGCCATCGCTTGTTCAGCATGATCGCAAAGCTATTCTTTTCGTAGCGAAGCGGCCACCGCCTTCACGCAGTCGCGCAGCCACACGGCGGCGGCGGAGTGGTGCGTGCGGGCATGCCACAGCTGGTAGTACATGAGGCGTGGAAACTCCACGGGGGCTGGCAATATGGCCAGCGGCAGATGGCCGACGTAGCGCTCGCAGTACTGGCGTCCGGTGGTCAGCACAAGCAAGCTCGATGCCACGATGTGCGGTATGGCGCTGAAGTGCGCGCAGCGCGCGGTGATGTTGCGCGCCAGGCCCAGGCCATCAAGGTGTACATCGATCACGCCGCGCGCCCCCGGGTGGGTGGGCGTGGGGGCGATGTGTTCTGCAGCCAGCCAGCCCTCGGCGTCCCAGCCGCGGCGCACCGCAGGGTGATCGCGGCCAACCAGGCACACCACCTCGTCGCCGAACAGCCGGCCCATGTGCAGGTCGTCCGGGGGCTGCGGCCAGTTGCCGATGACCACGTCCACATCGCCCTGCGCCAGATGGGCGTGGTAGTGCGTGTCGCCCGACAGGGGCAGGATCTCGATCGGGCACATCGGCGCCTCGACCTTGATGCGCGCCACCAACTGGGGCAAAAAGAACGGGTCCAGGTAGTCGCTGGCGGCCACGCGGAAGGTGCGCGTGGCGGTGCGCGGATCGAAGCCGCGCGCATCGGAGAACAGGGCCTCGGCCGAGCGCAGGATGGCCGCCGCCGGCTCCACCATGCGCAGCGCGGCGTCGGTGGGCATCATGCTGGCGCCCGAACGCACCAGCAGCGGATCGCCCGCCAGGTCGCGCAGCCGCTTGAGCGCGGCCGACACCGCCGGCTGGTGCATGCCCAGACGGACGGCTGCCCTCGATACGCTGCGTTCAGTCAACACGGTGTGCAAGACCCTTATGAGATGGAGGTCTATCTTGTCGAAAAGGGCGTGGTCTCGCATACAGGGGCCTGCATTCTTGTCATACGCCATCACGTATGCCGCTGTGCGCGAGGGCTGCGCTGCGCGGTGTGGGGAGTGGGGGCGCGGGTGGGGTGGGGGAAAAAGTGTCGGCGCACTGTACACCGCACACCCCCTGCGCCGTGCCCCTGGAAATCCCTGTGCAGGGCCGCTGGCCCTGCACATCCAGCGCTGTCAGGCCCCGCGCAGTGCGGCTGCGGCCTCTGCGCGCAGCAGGCCGCCTTGCACGGCCACGGGCGGGCGCGCCTGCGCCAGCAGATCGGCGCAGGGCGTGGCCAGTTGCGGCCCGCCCAGCGCCTGGGCGATGTCGTCCTGGCTTGCGGCGTAGACCACGCGTGCAATGCCGGCCCAGAACATGGCGCCGGCGCACATGGCGCAGGGCTCTCCACTCGCGAACACGGTGGCCCCGCGCAAGGCCTCGGAGCCGAGCGCCGCAGAGGCCTCACGCACCAGCACCATTTCGGCGTGGCCGGTGCAGTCGCGCGTGGTGTTCTGGTTGTTGCGGGCGGTATGGAGCACCTGCCCTTCGGGCGAAGCCAGTGTGGCGCCAAAGGGGTTGTCGCCCGCAGCCAACGCCTTGCGCGAGGCCTCGATGGCCAGGCGCATGGCGGCGTGGTCCTGCTCGCTGAATGCGGTCTGACTCATATCTCGTCGATCGCGGTGGTGCGCGCCTGCGCTGGCGTGTCCGCGCCGATGGCGAAGCGCTCACCGGTCTTCACGTAGAAGCTCGCGCCGAAGCGCCCCACGGGGTGGAAGTCCTGCAGGCGCACGCGCCAGCGTTCGGTGTCTACCAGGCCCTCGCGCACGCCCAGCCACTGCACGCGGCCGATGAAGACGTAGCGGCTTGCGGTCTCCAGGGTTTCGTGCAGCACGCATTCGAAGGCCACCGGCGCCTCGGCGATGCGCGGCGGCGCCACGCTGCGTGAGGGCACCGGCGTGAGGCCGGCGTGCGCCAGTTCGCTTTCATCCGGTGGCAGGCTGTCGCCGCAGGCATGCATCTGCGCGGCCATGGCTTCGTCGGTGATGTGTACCACGAACTCGCCGGTGCGCAGGATGTTGGCCGCCGTGTCCTTGAGCAGGCCGTCTTTCAGGCGGTTGATGCTGACCATGACCACCGGCGGGTCCTCGCCCAGCATGTTGAACATGCTGAACGGCGCCGCGTTGACCGTACCGTCCTCGCCCAGCGTGGTGATCAGCGCGATGGGGCGCGGCACGATCAGGCTGGCCATGAGCTTGTAGCGCTGGTAGGAGTCTATCTGCGAAAAGTCGATGTCCATGGCACGGCGTTTCAAAAAATCGTATACGAAATTTTAAACCATTTGACATGTTTTCAATGATTTTCAAAAAATCGTATACGATTTTCATCAATCAGCCCGACGGCACCTCGTCTGGCAGCGACAGGCGCGCCTCCAGCGCCAGCAGGTGGCGGTCCATGGCGTCGGCGGCGGCAGCGCCATCGCGCAGGGCCAGGTGCTCGACGAGCTGCTCGTGCTCCTCGTGCTCGCAGGTGGACTCGCCGGGCGCCTCGTACAGCGCCACGATGAGCGAGCAGCGCGTCATGAGTTCGGTCAGGATGCGCTGCAGCTCGGCATTGCCCGACAGCTCCGCCAGCGCCAGGTGAAAGCCCCCCGCCAGCGCCACCCAGCGCGCATGGTCCTGCTGGTGCAGGGCCTCGTGCTCGGCGCGCATGCGCTGCTTGAGGCGCTGCACCTCGCCGTGCGTGATGCGCGCAGCCACCATGCGCACGATGCCGGCCTCGACCACGCGGCGCGCGGCGAAGATGTCGCGTGTCTCCTTCGGGCCGGGGCGGGCCACCGTCGCACCCTTGTTGGGCACGATGTCCAGGATGCGCAGTTCGGCCAGCCGGTGCAGGGCCTGGCGCACCACTGTGCGGCTCACGCCGAAGCGCTCGCACAGCGCGGGTTCGCCCAGGCGCTCGCCAGGGCGCAGCCGGCCGTGCATGACGGCGTCGAGCACGGCCTCGTACACCGGCTGGTCCAGCGTGGCGGCGGGTGGGCGGGAAGGTGTTGCGGCGGGCATGGGCAGAAAGGGTGCGCGGTGGGGTGCAGTGATGAGGGGGCGCAGCAGTGTAGCCAGCAGCCACTGTGCCACGGCAGCCGGCCGGTGCCCACGGGGTGTGGCGGCAGCCGCCTTTTTTTGCCCCCGATGGGCGCGCAGTCATAGCGCGGCAGGCATCCTCGTTATACGCTCTGGCATATGCGGTCCCAGGCAGGCGCGCATACGCTCTGCTTCTGACCGATTTGCCCGTTTTTGAGCACCCACGCATGACGATGACCCACCGACCTCTTCGCTTCATCCGCCGCGGCCAGCCCGCGGCGCTGCACGACGTACCACCCGACCGCACCTTGCTGGAGGTGCTGCGCGAGGACCTGGGCTGCACCGGCACCAAGGAAGGCTGCGGCGAAGGCGACTGCGGCGCCTGCACCGTGGTGCTGGGCGAAGAACGCCATGGCAAGCTGCACTACAGCGCCGTCAACAGCTGCATCCGCCTGGCCCACTCGGTGGACGGCA
Source organism: Acidovorax sp. AC410 (assembly GCF_979253235.1). Lineage (NCBI taxonomy): Bacteria > Pseudomonadati > Pseudomonadota > Betaproteobacteria > Burkholderiales > Comamonadaceae > Acidovorax > Acidovorax sp. AC410. The sequence goes on along the minus strand of NZ_CEEDCG010000001.1, from coordinate 3,309,051 downwards.
TGGCGCTGTGGACGGTGGAAGACCTGGCCGAAGACCCGCTGATCCGCCCCGCCGGCCCGGCCCCGTCGGCCGAGAAAGCCATCACCCTGCACCCCGCCCAGGAGGCCATGGTGCAGTGCCACGGCTCGCAGTGCGGCTTTTGCACGCCGGGCTTCGTGATGAGCCTGTTCGGCATGTACCAGAACCATGTGTGCCACGGCCAGCCGATCACGCGCGAGCTGGCGCAGGAAGAACTCTCGGGCAACCTGTGCCGCTGCACGGGCTACCGCCCCATTCTCGACGCGGCCCAGCAGATGGCTGCCCTGCCCCCCGTGGCCGTCGATGAGGCGCAGGTGTTGCGCCAGCTGGCCCAGTTGCAGGCACCGGCGGCCGACGGCACGGCCTACCTGGCCCCCACCACCCTGCCCGCCCTGCTCGCCGCACGCGCTGCGCACCCCGGTGCCCAGGTGGTGGCCGGCTGCACCGATGTGGGCCTGTGGGTCACAAAGATGCACAAGCAGTACGCGCAGATCCTGGACGTGACGCGCACGGCCGAGCTGCTGCAGCTCGATGAAGACACGCAGCGCATCACCATCGGCGCAGCGGTGTCGCTGACCGATGCCTTTGCCGCCCTCACGCGCCAGTGGCCGCAGCTGCACAGCTTTGCCACACGCTTCGCAGGCCTGCCGGTGCGCAACTCGGGCACGCTGGGCGGCAATGTCGCCAATGGCTCGCCCATCGGCGATTCCATGCCGCTGCTGATCGCCTTGCGCGCGCAGATCGTACTGGCCAGCACGCGCGGCGAGCGCACGCTGGCGCTGGAAGACCTGTACACCGGCTACCGCCAGAACGTGATGGCGGCCGACGAGCTGCTGGTGCGCATCGTGGTGCCACGCCCGGGCGTGACCGAGGCCTTGAGGGCGTACAAGATATCGAAGCGCTTCGACGACGACATCTCCGCCGTGTGCCTGGTCATCAACCTGGACATCGAGGCCGGCGTGGTGCGCCGCGCCAGCATCGGTGCCGGTGGCGTGGCCGCCACGCCAGCACGCGCGCGGCAGGCCGAGGCCGCCCTCACCGGCCAGCCCTGGTCGGCCGAGACCGTGCAGAAGGCGGCCGACGCCCTGCAGGCCGAGTTCAACCCCATCTCCGACATGCGCGCCAGCGGCGCCTACCGGCGCACCGTGCTGGCCAGCCTGCTGCAGCGCTTCTGGCTCGAAAGCCAGGGCCAGGACGCGGTGAGCGTGGACAACTTCCGACTGGAGGCCAGCGTATGAACCAGCGTGACCCCTCTCCCGTGAGCCGCGACGCCGTGGACGACCCGGTGGTGGTGCAGGCCGATGCACACGCCGACAAGCCCGTGGCTGCGCCGCTGGCACCCACGCCCCTCGCCACGCTGCGCGCCATGGGCCATTCGCACATCCATGAAAGCGCACGCGCCCAGGTGGCGGGTGCCGCCCACTACATCGACGACCTGCCCGAGATCAAGGGCACGCTCTACGCCTCGCCCATCCTCTCCACCGTGGCCCACGGGCGCCTGAACGGCGTGGACGCCAGCGCCGCCCTGGCCCTGCCCGGCGTGCGCGGCGTGGTGCTGGCGGCCGACGTTCCGGGCGACAAGATGCTGGCCGCCTTCGCGCACGACGAGCCGGTGTTTGCCATGGACACGGTGCAGCACATCGGCCAGGTGATCGGCCTGGTGGTGGCCGACACGGTGATGCAGGCGCGCCGCGCCGTGCGCGCCGTGAAGCTCGACATCACGCCGCTGCCGGCCGTGCTCACGGTGCAGGACGCGCTGGCGGCCGAAAGCTATGTGCTGCCGCCGGTGTTCGTGCGCCGCGGCGATGCTGCGGCCGGCCTGGCCGGCTCGGAGCACCGCCTGCAAGGCACTTTCGAAGTCGGCGGGCAGGAGCACTTCTACCTGGAGGGCCAGATCGCCTATGCCATGCCGCTGGAGCAGAAACAGTGGTGGGTGTATTCGAGCACCCAGCACCCGGGCGAGGTGCAGCACTGGGTGGCGCATGCCCTGGGCATCGACAACCATGCCGTGCGCGTGGAGTGCCGGCGCATGGGCGGTGGCTTTGGCGGCAAGGAGACGCAGGCCGGCCACCTGGCCGTGTGGGCCGCCGTGGCGGCGCACAAGCTGGGCCGACCCATCAAGCTGCGCCTGGACCGGGACGAGGACTTCATGGTCACCGGCAAGCGCCACCCGTTCGCCTACCGCTACGACGTGGGCTTCGACGGCACGGGCCGCATCACCGGCCTGAACCTGCACATGGCGGCCAACTGCGGCTTCTCGGCCGACCTGTCGGGCCCGGTGGCCGACCGCGCCGTGTTCCACAGCGACAACGCCTATTACCTGAGCGACGTGGAGATCGCCTCCTACCGCTGCAAGACCAATACCCAGAGCCACACCGCGTTCCGCGGCTTCGGCGGACCGCAGGGCGTGATCGTGATCGAGGCCATCCTGGGCGACGTGGCGCGCGCCCTGGGCCTGGACGCACAGGACGTGCGCCTGCGCAACCTCTATGGCCGCGACGAGTCCGAAGGCCGCAATGTCACCCACTACCAGATGACCGTGGAGGACAACATCCTGCACGAGCTCATGCCCCAGCTGGAGCGCGACGCCCACTACCGCGAGCGCCAGGCCGCCATCGCGACCTGGAACGCCACCAACCCGGTGCTCAAGCGCGGCCTGGCGATCACGCCGGTCAAGTTCGGCATCAGCTTCACGGCCACCTTGTTCAACCAGGCCGGCGCGCTGGTGCACGTGTACACCGACGGCAGCGTGCAGGTGAACCACGGCGGCACCGAAATGGGCCAGGGCCTGCACACCAAGGTGGCGCAGATCGTGGCCGACGAGCTGGGCGTGCCGCTGCAGCGCGTGCTGGTCACGGCCAGCGACACCAGCAAGGTGCCCAACGCCAGCGCCACCGCCGCATCGAGCGGCACCGACCTGAACGGCCGCGCGGCCCAGTTCGCCGCGCGCCATGTGCGCGACAACCTGGCGGCCTATGTCTGCGGGCTCGATGGCTGCGGCGCGGGCGCGATCCAGTTCTCAGGCGGGCAGGTGATCTCGCCCAAGAAAGTGCGCGCCTTCGACGACGTGGTCAAGGAGGCGTACGCCAACCGCATCCAGCTGTGGAGCGACGGCTTCTACCGCACGCCCAAGATCCACTACGACAAGAGCACGCTCACGGGCCGGCCGTTCTACTACTTCTCATACGGCGCGGCCTGCACCGAGGTGGTGATCGACACGCTGACCGGCGAGAGCCGCGTGATCGCCGTGGACATCCTGCACGACGTGGGCCACAGCATCAACCCCGCCATCGACATCGGGCAGATCGAGGGCGGCTTTGTGCAGGGCATGGGCTGGCTCACCACCGAGCAACTGGTGTGGAACGACAAGGGCTACCTGGCGACGCACGCCCCCAGTACCTACAAGATCCCGGCCACGGGCGACATCCCCGCGCATTTCCGCGTGAACCTGTGGCCCGAGGCCAACCGCGAGGACAACGTGGGCGGCAGCAAGGCCGTGGGCGAACCGCCCTTCATGCTGGCCATCAGCGTCTACGAGGCGCTGCGCAATGCCGTGGCGGCTGCGCGCGGCGCAGGCGAGAACGAGCGTGCGCCGGTGCAGCTCACGGCGCCCGCCACGGCCGAGAACGTGCTGCGGGCGCTGGGCAAGGTCAGCGGCTGACGGGCATCAATACGGCCCCAGCGCCATGCGACCGGAGGAGGTCATGTCGCGCGCGTGGCGCGTCTCCACCCGGTTGCGCCCGGCGCGCTTGGCGTCGTAGCAGGCCATGTCGGCCGCATTCAGCACCGAGGCCACATCGTGCAGGTGGGCGTCGAGCACCACCAGGCCGATGCTCACGCCCAGCGTGAAGCTGCGCCCCTGGTAGGACGGCTCCCAGGCCTGCACCGTGGCGCGCAGCTGCTCGGCCACGGCTTGGCCGCGCGCCAGCGGACAGCCGGGCAGCACCACGGCGAACTCGTCGCCCCCGAGGCGCGCGGACCACCCCACCTGGCGCACCTGGGTCTCGATGAGCCGGGCCACGTGGCGCAGCACATCGTCACCCGCATCGTGGCCGGCCACGTCGTTGACCAGCGTGAAATGGTCGAGGTCGAGGAACAGCACCACCCCGTCGTCGGGCGCATCGTCCACCGCTGTGCCCGGTGCGCCCGGTGCACCGGTGGTTCGCGTGCGTGCCGAACGCTCGGCCAGCAGCAGGGCCAGCCGGTGGTCGAAGGCCGAGCGGTTGTGCAACTGGGTGAGGGCATCGTGCGTGAGCTCCCAGGCCTGCTGGTACTGCGCCTCGCGCGCGGCGGTGATGTCCTCCAGCATCCACACGGTGCCTCCGCCCAGCGCCTCGGAGTCCACCTTGCGGCCCTGCACGCGGGCCCAGACAGGGCTGCCGTCCTTGCGCACGAAGCACACGTCGCCATCGAAGGTGCCATGCGCCGCAAAGGCCGACTGCACGCGCTCGCCCAGGCGGGCGTAGTCGGCGTCCGAGCCGTACAGCGTGCGTGCCGGCCGGCCCTGCAGCTCGCTTTCGGCATAGCCCAGCATCAGGCAGGCCTGGCGCCCCACCACTTCAAGAATGCCGTGGCGCGTGATGACGATGCCCACCGAGGCGTTCTCCAGAATGGCCTGGAACTGCCCGTGCAGCAGCGCGTGCAGGTGGTCCTGCTGGCGCTTTTGCTGCGCCAGCCCGTCGAACACCCGCACCAGCGCGCCCACCTCGCCCCGGCCACCGGGCCACTCGAAGGGGCGCCGGGAATCATGCCGAAGCAGCTGCTGCGCGCCCCGGCACAGCTGGGCCAGGGGCTGGGCCATCCAGGCCATGGCCACGGCCAGCAGCAGCACGCCCAGCGCAATCACGGCAGCGGCCAGCCACCAGGCATCGCGCTGGGCGCCCTGCAGCGGCGCCAGCAGCGCCTGCGAATTGCTGACCCGGGCCACGAACCACTGCGGTAGCGGCATGCCGGCCACGCTCACGATGTGCTCGGGCTGCACCTCGGTGACCCCGCGCCCGACCACCGGCTGCGCACGGCGCAGCCACTCGGCGAACACGGGGGCCAGGCCCGGCTCGTCGCGCACCTGGCCCATGATGCGCGCGGGGTCGGTGTGCGAGAGGATGGTGCCGTCGCGGGTGAAGACCACCAGGCGCGAGTCATCGCGCGCCGGCAGCGCCATGGACTGTGGCAGCAGGCCCTGCGACTGCAACCTGAGCGCCCCGGCCACCACCCCCAGCACGGCGCCCTCCTCGCTGTGCAGCGGCAGCGTGAACAGGATGCGCGCATCGCTGGTGCGCCCTGCAATCAACTCCGACACCTGCGGCTTGCCGTCGATCAGCGTGCGGCGCAAGGCATCGCGCTCGGACGGGTCCAGATCGGCCGCCTTGACCAGTTGGCCCGCGCGGATGTTGAGCCGCAGCTCACCGTCCTTGCGGGCGACGTGCAAGGCGTCGAAGAAGCCCACCGCGGGCAGGCCCTGCTGCAGCAGCCAGTCCAGCGACGACGGCGACTCCAGCATGGCCGGGGTGATGCCCTGTGCCACCGTGCGCAGCACCTTCTGGCTCTGCTCGATCTTGCTGGCCAGGAGCCGTGCCACCACCTCCACCTCATCGGTCTGCTGGCCGACCACGCGGCGCATGGCCTCCTGGCCTGCGGCACGCGATACCAGCCACACCGATGCCGCACTGGCCAGCACCATCACCAGCGCCGCCACCGCCATCAGCCGCAGCACCAGAGAGCCCGGCAGACTCCAGGCAGGCTCTTGCGCAGCAGCGACGGGGTTGGCGGGTGGCGTCATGCGCTGTCCCGGTCTGGAGGGCTGCAGGTACGGACGATGAAGGAGGCAGGCATGGAAGCTGTAGGAAACAACAGGGCTTCCAACAAATATACGCAGCACCCGCCCGCCCGGGCTTGGGTGGAACCCTCACATCGCCCCAAGGAAAAACCCTGAGAGGAGACACCCCCTGAGTCGCTTCGCGCCTTCACCCCTCTCTCGACTCGCTGCGCGAGTCGGGAGGGGGACGCTCCCAGTGCGGCGGGGCGGCCCTTGCACGGGAGCACTGGCCTTGGGGCGCGCCAGTCTCATGGGCTGCGCCGCCAGCAGAGGGTTGGCCGAACTTGTCTCAGCCGCCTGCGACCGACTGCAGCGCCATCGGCTGCGGCAGCCTGAGCACGTTGCCGGTGCCCGCCACCAGACCATGCTCGCGCAGGTGGCGCATCACGCGCGAGAAGGTCTCGGGGGCGATGCCCAGCTGGGCGGCGATGAGCCGCTTGCGCTGGTGCAAGGTGACACTCATCGCGCCACCCGTGTCGGGCTCGGCGTTCTGCAGCAGCCATTGGGCGCAACGCGCCTGGGCGTCTTGCGCCAGGCGGCTCACGGCCAGGCCCGACTGCTGCTGGTAGCCCGTGGCCATGTTGCGCAGGAGGGCCTGCACGGCATGCGGCAGCTCGGCGCAGTGGCTGCGAAAGGCCTCCACCGACACATGGCGCAGGTGCACAGGGGTCTGGGCCACCATGTCCATGGCGCAGGGCTCACCCAGCAGCGCCGAGGCAGCGTCGAGCCAGAACGGCGCCTCCACCACACCGAGCTGGTGGCGCATCTGCCCGTGCTCGCAGACCCCCAGCAGCACCCGCCCGCGCTCCAGGTGCGCCACGGTGGCCAGGGTCTGGTGGCGGTGGCGCAGCACGTCACCGGCCGCAGCGATCTGGACCTGTGCAGGCAGGGAGAAAAGCGAAGAGGGCAGCATGGCCCGAACTGTGCCGCGCGGGGCCGGTGGGCGCATTGAGCAAGATCAAACCGGCGCCACGGGCGTGGCCCTGGCCCGGTGTCCGTTTTCTGTAAGCACTTGTCAGCCAGGGGCATGGAACTTGCGAACCCGGCCGGCTGGTTCCGCCCGCGCACCAAGGTGCGGCATGCGGCCGGTACCAGAGCCCCGCGCCGGATCTCCGGCCATTCCCTCACCCCAGGAGTACACAATGAAAACAAACCTGATTGCCCTCTCACTCGGCGGCGCCCTGCTGTGCGCCAGCGCGGCCACCCAGGCCCAGAGCTCGGTCCAGCTGATGGGCCTGACCGACGTGTTCGTCGGTTCCCTGCGCAACGCCGGTGATGCCGGCCGCGCCACGGTGCTCAACAGCGGCGGCATGACCACCTCGTGGTTCGGCGTCAAGGGCACCGAAGACCTCGGCGGCGGCCTCAAGGCCAACTTTGCGCTGACCTCGTTCATCAAGGTGGACAGCGGCGTGCAGGGCCGTTTCGTGAACGACACCTTCTTCTCGCGCGACGCCAACGTGGGCCTGTCCGGCGGCTTCGGCACGGTGACGGTGGGCCGCGGCCTGGCGCCCAACTTCCTGCCCTCGATCCTGTCGAACCCGCTGGGCGATTCATTCACCTTCGCGCCGCTGATCCTGCACATGAACGTGCCCCTGTTCAACGGCACCGGCTGGACGGCCACCACGCCCTCGGACACGGGCTGGTCCAACGAAATCATCTACAGCACGCCCAGCCTGGGCGGGCTCACGGTGAACGCCCACTACCAGGTGGGCGAGGTCGCCAATGACAATGGCAAGAAGAACATCGGCCTGAACGCGCTGTACTTCAACGGCCCGCTCACGCTCACCGGCTTCTACGAGCGCGACCAGGTCGGCAACCCCGCCGTGCCCAGCACCTACCTGGGCACCACCAAGAGCGACTGGATGCTGGGCGGCGCCTACGACTTCACCGTGGTCAAGGCGTTTGCCAGCTACGGCCAGGCCAAGGCCGACAACACCAGCAACAAGGCCAAGACCGCGCAGGTGGGCGTGTCCGTGCCGGTGTTCGGCACCGGCAAGGTGCTGGCATCGTGGGCCCAGACCGAGCTGTCGGACACCGACGTCTCGCGCAAGACCTTCACGCTGGGGTATGACCACTTCCTGTCCAAGCGCACCGACCTGTATGCGATGCTGATGAACGACCGCATCACGGCGCGCACCACCGGCAACAGTGTCGGCCTGGGCGTTCGCCACAGGTTCTGACCCCAGGGCCGCGCAAGCGGCCCTGGCAAGCTACAGCACCAGGATCGCCCGGAAGTCGTTGACGTTGGTGTGCGTGGGCCCGGTGACCAGCAGGTCACCCAGGGCCGCGAAGTAGCCCCAGGCGTCGTTGCGCTGCAGGGCGTCTTCGATGTCGGCGCCCGCCGCGTGGGCGCGGTGCAGGGTGTCGGGCACCACGAAGGCCCCCGCGTTGTTCTCGACGCCGTCGATGCCGTCGGTGTCGGCCGCCAGCGCCCAGACCGATTTTTCGCCCTGCAGCGCCTTGGCCAGCCCCAGGCAGAACTCCCCGGCGCGGCCACCCCGGCCACGCGGGGCATCGGGCGCGCGCGGGCGCACCGTGACCGTGGTTTCGCCACCCGAGAGGATGACGCAGGGCTTGGTGAACGGCTGGCCCCGGCGCGCCACCGAGCGCGCCATGGCCGCATGCACCTTGCCCACCTCGCGCGACTCGCCTTCGATCTCGTCCGAGAGGATGACGGCATCCACGCCTGCCGCACGCGCCGCTGCGGCGGCCGCCTCCAGCGCCTGCCAGGGCGTGGCCACCAGGTGCACCGCGTGGCCTTCGAACACGGCGTCGCCGGGCTTGGGCGTTTCCAGCGCGCCGTCGCGCAGCGCCTGCAGGGTCTGGTGCGGCACCTCGATGCCGTAGCGCACCAGGATGGCCAGCGCATCGGCGCAGGTCGTCGCGTCGGGCACGGTGGGGCCGCTGGCGATGACCGAAGGGTCGTCGCCCGGCACGTCGCTGATGGTCAGCGTGACCACGCGCGCCGGCGCGCAGGCCGCCGCCAGCCGTCCGCCCTTGATGCGCGAGAGGTGCTTGCGCACGCAGTTCATCTCGGCGATGTCGGCCCCGCTCTCCAGCAGGGCGCGGTTGATGCGCTGCTTGTCTTCAAGCGTCAGACCCTCGCCCGGCAGTGTCAGCAGCGAGGACCCCCCGCCCGAGATCAGGCACAGCACCAGGTCGTCGGCCGTGAGGCCTTTGGTCAGGTCCAGCAGGCGCTGTGCGGCGGCCTCGCCGGCGGCATCGGGCACGGGGTGCGCGGCCTCGACCACCTCGATGCGCTGCACCAGGCCCTCGGGCCGGGGCGGGATGTGGCCGTAGCGCGTGACGACCAGGCCCGACAGCGGCGCGTCGTGCGGCCACAGGGCTTCGAGCGCCTGGGCCATCGCCCCCCCGCCCTTGCCGCCGCCCAGCACCAGGGTGCGCCCGCGCGGCGGCGCGGGCAGCCAGGCACGCATGCCATGCAGGGGCTGGGCGCTGCGCACGGCAACGTCGAACAGGCCGCGCAGAAAGCCGCGGGGATCGGTGTGGAAATCAGGCAACGCGCCGGCTGGGGAAGGAGAAATTTCGGACATGGTGCCCATTGTGCGTGGCCTCGGGCGACCCAGTGGAAACCCGAACGGGCTGTAACGCAACTGTCACGGCCAGCCGGTATGGTGGACCCCCTAGAAGTGACAAATTGCAACCATGGCGCATCCCAAGCAAGAACGTCTCGACCGCATGCTGGCGCTGCTGTCGCCTGCGGCGCGGCTGGGGTCGGGACCGCTGGCGCGGCTGATGCGCGGTGGCGGCCTGTACTGCGTTTTTCAGCCGCTCGGGGACCTGCGCGAGGGCAGCATCTTTGCCCATGAGGCCCTGATCCGCGGCCCCGAGGGCTCGGCCCTGCACACGCCCGACGTGCTGCTGGACCTGGCGCGGCGCGAGGGCCTGCTGCTGGATTTCGAGCTGGTATGCGTTTTCACGGCGCTGCGCGACTGGGGCGACCACGGTGCCCCCGGCCGGCTGTTCGTGAACATCAGCGCCGATGCACTGGTCCACGCCGTGGAACTGTGCGGCGAGCGCCGCCTGGGCGAGGCGGTGCGCAGCTTCGGTGTGAGCGCGCGCATGCTGGTGTTCGAGATCACCGAGCACGAGCGCGTGACCGACATGCCCGCCCTGCGCGAGGCCATCCGCGAGGTGCATGCCTGCGGCGCGCGCCTGGCGCTCGACGATTTCGGTGACGGGCGCTCCAGCCTGCGCCTGTGGTCCGAGGTCAAGCCCGACTTCGTGAAGATCGACCGCTACTTCATCCACGACATCAGCGAGCACCCCGAGAACCTGCAGATGCTGCAGGCCATCAAGGGCATTGCCGACGTGTTCGGCACCACATTGATCGCCGAGGGCATCGAGACGCGCGACGACCTGCGCGCCCTGCGCGACCTGGCCATCCCGTACGGCCAGGGCTGGGTGCTGGGCCGCCCGGCGCGCACCCCGCGCGAAGCCATCGACGGCCCGGCGCTCGACGTGCTGCAGGACCGCCGCGTGGCCGTGCTGCCGCACCTGGGCCAGACGGCGCGTCCGGGCATTCTGCGCAGCCTGCTGGTGGTGCAGGCGCCCACCGTGACACCGGCCACCAGCAACGACGAAGTGGCCGCCCTGCTGCAGGAGCGCGTGGACCTGCATGCACTGGCCGTGGTGGACGGCACGCGCCCCGTGGCGCTGATCAACCGCCAGCAGTTCATGAACCATTACGCCACGCTGTACTTCCGCGAAGTGCATGGCCGCAAGCCCTGCACCGTCTTTGCCAACAGCACGCCGCGCGTGGTGGAGCTCGACTGCGACGTGGACCAGCTCGTGGGCATCCTCACCTCGCAGGACCAGCGCTACCTGAGCGACGGCTACATCGTCACGGACAACGGCCGCTATGTGGGCCTGGGCACGGGCGACCAGCTGGTGCGCGCCGTGACCGAGACACGCATCGAGGCGGCGCGCCATGCCAACCCGCTGACCTTTCTGCCCGGCAACATCCCCATCAGCATGCACATGCAGCGCCTGCTGGAGAGCGGCACCGAGTTCGTGGCCTGCTATGCCGACCTGAACAACTTCAAGCCCTTCAACGACCACTACGGCTACTGGCGCGGCGACCAGATGATCCGCCTGGTGGCGCGCCTGGCCACCACGCACTGCGACCCACGCCGCGACTTCGTGGGCCATGTGGGGGGCGACGATTTCATGCTCATCTTCCAGAGCAGCAACTGGCTGCAGCGCTGCAAGAACATCGTGGACGAGTTCGCGCGCGAGGCACTGACCCTGTTCGACGACGGCGCGCGCGCCATGGGCGGCATCCATGCGGAAGACCGCCATGGCGTGCGCCGCTTCTTTCCCTGCACCACGCTGGCCATCGGCGCGGTGCGCATCCAGCCCGGCACCTACCGCCATGCCGAAGAGGTGGCCAACCTGGCCGCCGTGGCCAAGCACGAGGCCAAGCTGGCCTCCACCGGGGTGGTGCTGCATGGCGGCGAACTGGCCGGGCCGCCGCACAACGCGCTGCGCGCACTGCAGAGCGTGCTGGCCGCCTGATTCAGTGCTGCTGACGGCAGCGCGTTGATCAGGGCGTCTTCGCCCCGTCCTGGAACCAGCGGCCGATGAGGGCGCGCTCGGCGTCCGTCATCTGCGTGGCGTTGTTCATGGGCATGAGCTTTTGCACCACGGCCTGCTGGTAGACCGCCTGGGCATGCTGCTTGACCAGGGCCGGAGAATCCAGGCGCAGGTTCTTCATCTGCACCTGGGCGCCATGGCACAGGTAACAGCGCTGCTCCAGCACCGTCTGCACGGCGGCGAATTCGCTACCGGCGCCCGCCGCAGCGGGTGCGGCGGCAGCCGGGGCCGTGGCCGCTGCGGGCGCTGCAGCCTGCGGCGCCTCGGAAGCGGCAGGGGATGCAGCAACAACGGCCGCCGGCTTGGCCGCAGCCACGGGTGCCGGTGCCGGAGGGGCGGGCCGCATCCAGACGATGGCGCCCAGCAGGGCCACCACGCCCACCAGCGCATAGGGCAGCGGGTTGGGGTTGCGGCCGAGCTTGTAGCCGTGACGCATCACGAAGAACTGGCGGATGGCGGCGCCCGCGAACATCATGACGATCAGCACCAGCCAGTTCTGCGCGTGGCTCCAGAGGAAGCTGTAGTGGTTGCTCAGCATCGCGAAGATCACCGGCAGCGTGAAGTAGGTGTTGTGTACGCTGCGCTGCTTGCCGCGCTTGCCGTGGATCGGGTCCACCTTCTGGCCGGTGCGGATCTGGCGCACCACGGTGCGCTGGCCGGGGATGATCCAGAAGAACACGTTGGCGCTCATCGAGGTGGCGATCATCGCGCCCACCAGCAGGAAGGCCGCGCGCCCCGCGAACAGATGGCAGGCCAGCCACGAGGCGATGCACACCAGCACCAGCACCAGGCCGCCGACGATGGCGTCACCGTTCTTCTTTTGCCCGAAGATGCGGCAGATGCCGTCGTACAGCAGCCAGAACACGACCAGGAAGGCCAGCGCCGCGCCAATGGCTGCGGGCGGTGCCCAGTCCATGCGCGACTTGTCGATCAGGTAGGTGCCCGCGCTCCACAGGTAGGACAAGGTGAACAGCGCAAAGCCGCTGAGCCAGGTGCTGTAGCTCTCCCAATAGAACCAGTGCAGGTGCTTGGGCAGCTCGGGCGGGGAGACGGCGAACTTGACCGGGTGGTAGAAGCCGCCGCCGTGTACGGCCCAGAGCTCGCCGCTCACGCCCTGCTTCTTGAGGTCCTCGTCCTCGGGCGGCGTGAGGCTGCTGTCCAGAAAGACGAAGTAAAACGAGGAGCCAACCCAGGCGATGGCGGTGATGACGTGGACCCAGCGCAGCAGCAGGTTGGCCCAGTCGAGAAGGTAGTGTTCCATTTTTTTCTCAACCTTGGCGGCGTGGGGGGACACACCGCCTGAACAACCTGCTCACCACTGCGGGCGCTCTGAGCAGAATAGGGGGTCGCGCACCTTGGCAAGCCAAGCTTGCCGGGGCACCGCTGCGACCCATGGGACCGATGCCGCAACGGCCGGACAGATCCCGGGTGAAAGTGTATGCAAAAATTGTTCTCAACTCCAGCCCGCAGAGAAACAATCAGGCCTGGGAATACCCTTGAAGCGGATTTGCGACAGCCTGGACTGCCGCCACTGATTGCAAGAGTTGTGCCGCCACCGCCACGGCAATCACTTCGGGCTCCTTGCCCGGGATGCCCGGCACGCCGATGGGGCAGGTCACATGCGCCAGCTCGCGCGGGCTGAAACCGCGCGCCGTGAGCCGGCTGGTGAAGGTGGCCCACTTGGTCTTGCTGCCGATGAGCCCGATGAAAGGCAGGTCGCCGCGCTCGCGCTGGCGCTTGAGGCAGACAGCCACCACGTCCAGGTCCTCGGCATGGCTGAAGCTCATGATGAGCACGCGCGATCCCGCCGCCAACGTGGGCACGGCCATCTGCACCGGCTCGGAATGCTCGCAATGCACATTGGGCGGCGGCGCGTCCGGAAAAATCCCGTCACGGCTGTCGATCCAGGTCAGCGCAAAAGGCAGCGGCGCCAGCACGCGCGCCAGGGCGTGGCCCACATGGCCGCCGCCGAACAGCGCCACCGGGTGCAAATCGGCCGTGAGGCGCCGGGCCAGGGCGGGCGCGTCCTGCGCGGCCACGCATTCGAATTCGAGGTACACCACGCCACCGCAGCACTGGCCAAGCGCCGGGCCCAGGGCAAAGCGCATGGGCGCCGGGTCGTTCGCGGCGCCGGGCTCCGCCAGGCGGCAGCGCGCCTCGGCAATGGCCTGGTGCTCCAGGTGGCCGCCACCGATGGTGCCCACCAACCTGTCTGCGAACACGGCCATCCACGCGCCCGATTCACGCGGGACGGAGCCTTGGGTAGACTCCACGCTCACCAGACACGCCGGCCCGGCCGCAAGGCCGTCCAGCAACAAACGCAAGTTCTCCACTGCCGCCGTCCTTTCGTTACACCAGCCCACCATGCCCGATACCCCGCCAAATCATCGCCCCGGCAAAGGCCGCCACTGGCTGCTGGCAGGCATCATGGCCGCTGGTGGCGCCCTGATCGCTGCCTGCAAGTCTGCGCCAGAACCCGCACCCGCGCCAGCCACGCCAGAGACCCGCCCTCCCACCAGTACCGACATCCAGGGCGTCAAAGGCCCCGTGCCGGCCACCGCAGGTTCGGCCCGCCCCTCTGCGGCGGCCACGCCCCGTGCCTACCGGCAGGACGGAGCCACCCACCTCTACGGCCTGAACGCCGAGCGCATCTTCAAGGGCAAGCTGCCCCCGCAGCTGTACGCCATCGGCGTGATCGAGGTGGACATCGACCGCACCGGCAAGGTCATGCGCGTGAACTGGCTGCGCGCCCCGCGCCATGCACCCGAGGTGGTCAAGGAGATCGAGCGCACCATCCGCGCCGCAGCCCCCTTCCCGGTGCCCACGCGCCTGGGCAAGGTGACCTACACGGACACCTGGCTGTGGGACAAGAGCGGCAAGTTCCAACTCGATACCCTCACTGAAGGTCAGTTGTAGGACCTGTCAGGAGCCGCGGTAGGTGGAGTAACTCCACGGGCTCACCAGCAGCGGCACGTGGTAGTGCTGGTCTTCGTGCGCAATGCCGAAGTCCAGGCTCACCTGGTTCAAGAAGTTCGGCTCGGGCAGTTCCACGCCCTTGGCCTTGAAATACCCCGCCACGTCAAAGCGCAGCCGGTAGGTACCGGCGCGCAGGCTGGCGTTGTCGAACAGCGGCGCATCGGTGCGGCCATCGTGGTTCAGCGTCAGGCGCTGCAGCAGCGTGGCGGCGTCGCCGTGGGTGGAATACAGGGCCACTTCCATGCCGGCGGCGGGGCAGCCGTGCATCGTGTCCAGAACATGTGTGCTCAAGCCCATAGGGAATCTCCTGAAGGATGGAGGCCGTAAAAATGCGACCTGTAGACTAAAAGTGTATACACTTTTGGCCAATCCTCCTATCATGTCGCCATGGAATCTTCATCCACCAATGCCATCGTCGAGGCGTTGACCCGCGCCATCGTTGAACACCGCCTGCAGCCGGGCACCAAGCTCGCCGAGCAGAAGCTTGCCGACCATTTTGGCGTCTCGCGCACGCTGGTGCGCCAGGCGCTGTTCCAGATGGCGCAGAACAAGCTGGTCACGCTGGAGCCCGCGCGCGGCGCCTTTGTCTCCACCCCGTCGGTCGAAGAGGCGCGCCAGGTGTTCGCCGTGCGCCGCATGCTGGAGACCGAGATGACCCGCGCCTTCGCGCGCAGCGTCACGCCCGCCAAGATCAAGGCCCTGCGCGCCCACGTGGCCAGCGAGAAAGCCGCCATGGGCACGGCCGATGCCAGCAGCCGCACCGAGCTGCTGGGCGACTTCCACGTGCGCATGGCCGAGCTCATGGGCAACGAGGTGCTGGCCCACCTGCTGGGCGACCTGATCTCGCGCTGCGCGCTGATCACGCTGATGTACCAGTCGGCCAGCGCCGCAGAGCACTCGCACGAAGAGCATGGCGAAATCGTGACGGCCCTGGCCGCGCGCAACGAAGACCATGCCGTGGCCCTCATGCAGTCGCACCTCGAGCATGTCGAGGCCAGCCTGACCTTCGACCGCAAGCGCCCCGCCAGCGACCTGGCCATGGCGCTCGCCCCCGTGACCGCTTCGCAAGTCCACTGACACCATGATCTACGACGCCACCCAACCCTACCCCCGCGACCTCGTCGGCTACGGCCGCAACCCGCCCCATGCCCAGTGGCCCGGCCAGGCGCGCATTGCCGTGCAGTTCGTGCTCAACTACGAAGAGGGCGGCGAAAACGCTACCTTGCACGGCGACGCGGGCTCCGAGCAGTTCCTGTCGGAAATGTTCAACCCCGCCAGCTACCCCGAGCGGCACATGAGCATGGAGGGCATCTACGAATACGGCTCGCGTGCCGGCGTGTGGCGCATCCTGCGCGAGTTCGACAAGCGCGGCCTGCCGCTCACCGTGTTCGGCGTGTCGAGCGCGCTGCAGCGCCACCCCGAGCTGACCCAGGCCTTCGTGCAGGCCGGCCATGAGATCGCCTGCCATGGCCTCAAGTGGATCCACTACCAGCACATCCCCGAAGAGGTGGAGCGCGCCCACATGGCCGAGGCCATGGCCATCATCGAGCGCATGACCGGCCAGCGCGCCACGGGCTGGTACACCGGGCGCGACAGCCCCAACACCCACCGCCTGGTGGCCGACTTCGGCGGCTTCGAGTACGACAGCGACTACTACGGCGACGACCTGCCCTTCTGGATGAAGGTGCAGCGCAGCGACGGCAGCGTGGCGCCGCAGCTCATCGTGCCCTACACGCTGGACTGCAACGACATGCGCTTTGCCCTGCCCCAGGGCTTCTCGCACGCCGACCCGTTCTACCAGTACCTCAAGGACACCTTCGACGCCCTGTACGCCGAAGGCGACCCCGATGGCGACAACGCGCCCAAGATGATGAGCATCGGCATGCACTGCCGGCTGCTGGGCCGCCCCGGCCGCATCACGGCGCTGCAGCGCTTCCTGGACCACATCGCCCAGCACGACAAGGTGTGGGTGGCGCGCCGCGTGGACATTGCGCGCCACTGGGCCCAGGTACACCCTTTCAACGACACCACTGTCACCAGCAAGGCCTGACCACCATGGCACTCACCCTTGACCAACTCAACGCGGCCACCCCGGCCGATGCCCTGCAGTGGCTGGACGGCGTGTACGAGCACTCGCCCTGGATCGCAGAGCAGGCCCTTGCGCAGCGCCCCTTTCGCTCGCTGGCGCACCTGCGCCACGCGCTGGCCCACGCCGTGCGCACCGCGCCGCAGGATGCGCAGCTGGCGCTGATCCGCGCTCACCCCGAGCTCGCGGGCAAGGCCATGGTGGCCAATAGCCTCACGGCCGAGTCGACCAACGAGCAGAGCAAGGCGGGCCTGGCCCAGTGCACGCCCGAGGAGTTTGCGCGCATCCAGCAGCTCAATGCGGACTACAACACGCGCTTCGGCTTCCCCTTTATCCTGGCGGTGCGCGGGCCGCGCGGCGCGGGCCTGCCACGGCAGGAGATCATCGCCACCTTTGCGCGCCGGCTCGACAACCACCCCGACTTCGAGCTGGCCGAGGCGCTGCGCAACATCCACCGCATTGCCGAGATCCGCCTGAACGACAAGTTCGACGCCGAGCCCGCACTGGGCAACGACGTGTGGGACTGGCAGGAGACCCTGGCCCAGCACTCCGACCCCGGCTTTGCCGAAAAGGGCCAGCTCACCGTCACCTACCTGACCGACGCGCACCGCGCCTGCGCCCAGCGCATCAGCCACTGGATGCGTGATTGCGGCTTCGACGAAGTCGAGATCGACGCCGTGGGCAACGTGGTGGGCCGCTACCACCCGGCTGCCGGTGCAGCGCAAGGCAAGTACCTGATGACCGGCTCGCACTACGACACGGTGCGCAACGGCGGCAAGTACGACGGGCGCCTGGGCATCTTCGTGCCCATGGCCTGCGTGCGCGAGCTGCACCGCGCCGGCAAGCGCCTGCCCTTCGGCATCGAGGTCATCGGCTTCGCCGAGGAAGAAGGCCAGCGCTACAAAGCCACCTTCCTCGGGTCGGGCGCGCTGATCGGCCACTTCAACCCCGCCTGGCTGGACCAGAAGGACGCCGACGGCGTGACCATGCGCGCCGCCATGGAGCATGCCGGCCTGTGCATCGCCGACATCCCCAAGCTGCAGCGCGACGCCGCGCAGTACCTGGGCTTTATCGAGGTACACATCGAGCAGGGCCCCGTGCTCAACGAGCTGGACCTGCCCCTGGGCGTGGTCACCTCCATCAACGGCGGCGTGCGCTACATCGGCGAGATGATCGGCATGGCCAGCCACGCCGGCACCACCCCCATGGACCGCCGCCGCGACGCCGCCGTGGCGGTGGCCGAGCTGGCCCTGTACATCGAGCAGCGCGCTGCCAAGGACGGCGACTCGGTGGGCACCATCGGCCTGCTCAATGTGCCCGGCGGCTCCATCAACGTGGTGCCCGGCCGCTGCCAGTTCAGCCTGGACCTGCGCGCCCCCACCGACCCGCAGCGCGATGCGCTGGTGAAAGACGTGCTCGACCAGTTGGGCCAGATTGCCGCGCGCCGCGGCATGCGCTACACGCTGGAAGAATCGATGCGCGCCGCAGCCGCCCCCAGCGCCCCCGCCTGGCAGCACCGCTGGGAACGCGCCGTGGACGCCCTGGGCGTGCCCGTGTTCCGCATGCCCAGCGGCGCCGGGCATGACGCGATGAAGCTGCACGAAATCATGCCCCAGGCCATGCTCTTCGTGCGCGGGCTCAACGCCGGCATCAGCCACAACCCGCTCGAATCCACCACCAACAACGACATGCAGCTGGCCGTGGACGCCTTCACGCATGTCCTGAACCAGATCGCCGAGGAAACCCCCGCATGACCGCCACCACCGCTCCACTGACCTCCACCTACAGCGCCCTGGATGCGTGGATCGACCAGCACTTCGACGAGGAAGTGCAGTTCCTGCAGGCGCTGGTGCGCGTGCCCACCGACACGCCCCCGGGCAACAACGCGCCCCACGCCGAGCGCACGGCCGAGCTGCTCAAGGACTTTGGCTATGAGGCCGAGAAGCACGCCGTGCCCGCCGCCGACGTGCAGGCCTATGGCATGGAGTCCATCACCAACCTGATCGTGCGCCGCAAGTTCGGCAGCGCTGATGGCAAAGGCCCCACCATCGCCCTGAACGCCCACGGCGACGTGGTGCCCCCCGGCGAAGGCTGGACGCACGACCCCTACGGCGCCGAGATCGTGGACGGCAAGATGTACGGCCGCGCCACCGCCGTGAGCAAGAGCGACTTCGCCAGCTTCACCTTCGCGCTGCGCGCCCTCGAAGCCGTGGCCAAGCCAACGCATGGCGCGGTGGAACTGCACTTCACCTACGACGAAGAGTTTGGCGGCGAGCTCGGCCCGGGCTGGCTGCTCGAAAAGGGCCTGACCAAGCCCGACCTGATGATCGCGGCCGGCTTCTCATACGAAGTGGTCACCGCCCACAACGGCTGCCTGCAGATGGAAGTGACGGTACACGGCAAGATGGCCCACGCCGCCGTGCCCCACACCGGCGTGGACGCGCTGCAGGGCGCCGTACACATCCTGAACGCGCTATACGCGCAGAACCAGGAATACCTCAAGGTCACGTCCAACGTGGCCGGCATCAAGCACCCCTACCTCAACGTGGGCCGCATCGAGGGTGGCACCAACACCAACGTGGTGCCCGGCAAGGTGACGTTCAAGCTCGACCGCCGCATGATCCCCGAGGAGAACCCGGTGGAGGTGGAAGCCAACATCCGCCGCGTGATCGAGCAGGCCGCCAGCGAGCGCGCCGGCATCTCGGTGGACATTCGCCGCCTGCTGCTGGCCAACGCCATGACGCCGCTGGCCGGCAACAAGCCGCTGGTCGATGCCATCCAGAAGCACGCGCAGGAGCTGCTGGGCGAGCCCGTGCCCGCCCTGGGCACGCCCCTGTACACCGACGTGCGCCTGTACGTGGAGCGCGGCATTCCCGGCGTGATCTACGGCGCCGGCCCGCGCACTGTGCTCGAATCGCACGCCAAGCGCGCCGACGAGCGCCTGGACCTGCAGGACCTGCGCCGCGCAACCAAGGTCATTGCACGCACCTTGAAGGACTTGCTCGCATAACTCGCTTACAGATCGGCATGGCGTGGAGTCCAACCGCCATGCCGACCCGACCTACACTTGCTGCGGGCGCATTCCACCAGGGATGCGCCCGTTTGTCATTCCGACGCCCGGAGCGGCACACCCAAAAGATTGATAACAGAGGAGCACCTACCCAATGAGCATCCGCCACACCTTGCTGGCCAGCAGCGTCGCACTGGCCCTGGCCAGCCTGACCGCCTGCGGCAGCACCACCCCGGCCGTTACGGCTTCGGCCCCGCCAGTGGCCGCCGTGCAGCAGACCGCAGCGGCCCAGGCCGCCAGCGCCGCCTATGACTTCGACATGGACGTGTTCCACCCCGTGGTGGCGCGCAACGGCATGGTCGCCACCGAGCAGGAGCTGGCCTCGCAGATTGGCCTGGATATCCTGAAAGCCGGCGGCAACGCGGTGGACGCGGCCGTGGCCATCGGCTTCGCGCTGGCCGTGGCCCTGCCCAATGCGGGCAACCTGGGCGGCGGCGGCTTCATGATGGTGCACGACGCCAAGACCGGCAAGAGCGTGGCCCTGGACTTCCGCGAAGTGGCGCCCATCAAGGCCACGCGCGACATGTACCTGGATGCCAAGGGCAACGTGGTGGACGGCAAGTCGCTGTACACCCACTACGCCGTGGGCGTGCCCGGCACCGTGGCCGGCATGGAGCATGCGCTCAAGACCTGGGGCACCCTGCCCCTGTCGCGCGTGATCGCCCCCGCCATCGAACTGGCCGACCGGGGCTTCCCCGTCAGCGAAACCTTGGCCAAGATCCTGGACCAGGAAAAGAAGAACATGGGCAAGTGGCCCGCCACCCAGGCCATCTTCTGGAAGAACGGCGCACCCCTGAAGGTGGGCGATGCGCTGGTGCAGAAGGACCTGGCCCAGTCCATGCGCCTCATCGGCCAGCAGGGCGCCAAGGCGTTCTACGAAGGCGAGATCGCCCAGAAGATCGCCGCCGAGATGGCACCGCACGCCGGCGCCCTCACGCTGCAGGACCTGCGCGAATACAAGGTGGCCGAGCGCATGCCCACGCGCGGCACCTACCGTGGTTATGAGATCGTCACCATGCCGCCACCCTCCTCCGGCGGCCCGCACCTGGTGCAGATCTTGAACATGCTGGAGCCCCTGCCCCTGGCCCAGTGGGGCCCCAACAGCGCCCAGACCATCCACTACATGGCCGAAAGCATGAAGCTGGCGTATGCCGACCGCGCCGAGTACCTGGGCGACCCGGACTTCGTGAAGATCCCGCTCAAGGGCCTGACCTCCAAGCGCTACGCCGAGTCGCTGGCCAAGGGCATCGACGCCAACACCGCGCGCAGCGGCAAGAGCATCAAGCCCGGCCAGCCCCAGCCGTACGAGAGCGACCAGACCACCCACTATTCGGTGGTGGACAAGGCCGGCAACGCCGTGGCCGTGACCTACACGCTGAACACCAACTTCGGCAGCGGCATCGTCGCCAAGGGCACCGGCATCATGCTCAACAACGAGATGGACGATTTCTCGGCCAAACCCGGCGTGGCCAATGCCTACGGCCTGGTCGGCGGCGACGCCAACGCGGTCGCCGCCAAGAAGCGCCCCCTGTCGTCCATGACGCCCACCCTGGTCCTGAAGGACGGCAAGCCCACCCTGGTGACCGGCAGCCCTGGCGGCGCGCGCATCATCACCACGGTGCTGCAGACGGTGGTGAACACCATTGACTTCGGCATGAACCCCGCTGAAGCCGCTGCCGCACCGCGTGTGCACCACCAGTGGACGCCGGACGAACTGCGCGTGGAAAAGGGCTTGTCGCCCGACACCCTGGCACTGCTCAAGCAGCGCGGCCACAACATCGCGGTGAAGCCGTCGATGGGGCGCACGCAGACGATTCAGCTGCGTGGTGGTGCGCTGTACGGGTACTCGGATCCGCGCAATCCGGATGGGAAGACGTTGGGGTATTGATGCATGGTCTGACGGGCCCGCGCCGCAGGCCCGTCATGGTTGATCCCTAGGGCAACGCTGAAACAAGTCCCTCGCGCGCCGCGCGCCCCGCTTTGGGTGGTCTGCGGCGTTGCAAATGCTCGCCATAGCAACGGCTATGGCTGCGCTTCGCGCCTAGCAGCCCATCCCAAATCAGGGCACGCGCCATCGCGAAGACTTATTCAGCGTTGCCCTTGCTCAGCCAACAAGGCACCAACGAACAAAGGCCGCGCCCTGTGAGGGACGCGGCCTTTGTCTTTGTAGCGCCTGTGCCGGCTTTATCGCCTCATCAGGCCGCGCCAAAAATCATCGCCGTAGCGGACTGCGCAGAACGCAAACACCAGGCAGAAGCCTATGGTGATGGCCAGCATCGGCAAAAAGCCGGAGAGCTTCAGTCTAAAGCCCATCCAGAAACCCACGAGTGCACCAACCAATGCGCCGCAGACAAAGCGCACCACGGTTTCCAGCGGGTCATGTTCTTTCTTGCTACTGAACATTCGGATCACCCTCGCACTTCTAATTTCATGGTCGCATTTTGAGCGAATGCCTGATTCTGTCGCCTGTGCGCCCCCTTCTCAGTAACTTAGACTGACGGTTTCGACTCGTAGCGGTCGGTGGCGACCAAAGAAAAGCAGTCGCTCAACGTTGATTGCAGTCATTCACGTTCGACGGGCTGAACAACTGCTTCGATCATGACCTGCCAATCAACTAACGACTCGTCAGTGGTTTATGGCACGAGCCTGCCCAAAACCCCTGCCATACTTTCACCTGACTCCCTTTTTGCGCCAGCCCCGCATGCCTACCATTCTCACGCCGTCCGCAAAACTGTTGCAACTGCTACCCGAGGCGGTGGTGCAGACCGATGCGCTGTGGGAGATCACTTACCTGAATCCGGCGTGGACAACGCTCACCGGCCATTCGGTGGAGGCAGCGCTCGGCAGGTCTCTGCTTGAATTTGTGCATCCCGGCGACATTGGCACCATGCGCTCGGGCATGCCGGTGTTCCGGTTGCGATTTGCCGACGCGAACTATCGCTGGGTGCGTCTGAAACTCCACCCGGAGACGGATGCAGCGGAGCGGGTGATCAGCCGCCAGGGTGTCCTGATCGAGATCACCGAGGTCACCGAGCAGGTGCTGGTGGAGATTCGCCAGCGCTTTTTGCGCTTGCTGGAAACCATTGATGGCGTAGTTTGGGAGGCTGAAATCGGCGTGGGCAATACTTTCCTTAGCCCGCAGGTCGAACGCTTGTTCGGTTTCTCCGTGGAGGAGTGGCGGTCTGACCCGGGCTTTTGGCGGGCGCATGTGCATCCCGATGATCTAGCGCAGGCCCTGCTTATCGATGATGCCGCCTACAACGCGACGCACAGCTATGCCTACGAGATGAGTTATCGGCTGATTGCAAAATCCGGCAAGGTGGTGTGGGTGCGCGATCTGTGCCGCGCAGTGGTCGAGCCGGGGCGGCCGAACCGCATGATCGGCCTGATGATCGACGTCACCCAGCAGAAGAACACCGAACTTGAGTTGTTGCGCTCCGAAAACCGCTATTCGCTGGCGACCCTTGGATCCAATGACGGCATCTGGTACTGGGACTTGCGAACTGACGCCCTGCATGTGTCCGGGCGCTTTCACCAGATCGTCGGGCTGGGTAGCGGCGATCATGTACACGACGGTGGCTGGAGCTTTCTGGAGCAACTCATCGATCCCGAAGATCGGGTGCGCGTGCAGGCGGCCTACCGCAGGCATCTGTCGGGGAACAGCCCGAACTTTTCGGTGGATTTCCGCGCGTTCCACGCGGATGGACGGCTGGTGTGGGTCAATTGGCGCGGGCTTGCCGAGTTTGAAGACGGCGTTGCGGTGCGCATGGCGGGCTCGTTGAGCGATCTGGCTGACCGTGGCAGTTCCTACGATGCGCTGACCAGCCTGCCCGGCCGGCCGTTGTTCCGCGATCGCCTTGCGAATCTCATGGCGCTGCACCAGAACGAGGCTGGGAATGGTGATGGCGTGCCAACACGCGATGGAGCCACCATGTTCGCCGTGCTGCTGCTGGATCTCAACGGGTTCAAAGCCGTCAATGACAACTACGGGCATCATGTGGGCGACCGGCTGCTGCAGCAGGTGGCGCGGCGGCTCGAATCCTGCGTGCGGGCGGTTGATCTGGTCGCCCGCATGGGTGGCGACGAATTCAATGTGTTGTTGGAGTCCATTGATCCCGCTGAAGCCAGCAACCGCGCTCAACAGATCGCCGCCGCCCTCGCAGCGCCTTATGTGGTCGGCGAACACACCGTGATCAGTGGCGCGAGTATTGGACTTGTCAGCAGTGCATCCAGGCTGGCGACGGTGGACGAATACCTGCGCGCCGCAGACACCGCAATGTACCAAGCCAAAAGCCAGTCATCGGGCGTGTGCGTGTTTCAACAAAAGGTGCCAGAGACGACTTCCTGCGCGGCTGACCAGCAGCGACCGAAATACGCACCATAGGGTCACCGCACAGCATTGGCGTGGCAGGCCTTCTCCACATCGAACCAGCCCGGCGGGTCATCGGCTTCGGAGTGCAGGTACTCCTGCAATTTGGAAGGATCGGTCTGGAAGCGCAGAGGGTCTTCAGGGAATACCGAGGCAAAGAGGTGGCCATTCCCATGGAGGTTTTCTTTCCTTTGTTGCATCAAGGCCTGGGCGGGCTTGCAAGCCAGCCCCAACGCCTGCCCGTCATTGTGGCCAAAGCGGCTGCCGTACCCGAAGGTGTTACGTCACTGCGGTGCTGCAGACGTTGGTGAACACGATTGACTTCGGAATGAACCTCGCCAAAGCCACCGCCGCACCGCGTGTGCACCGCCAGTGGACGCCCGACGAGCTGCGTGTGGAAAAGGGCTTGTCGCCCGACACTCTGGCACTGCTAAAGCAGCGCGGCCACAACATCGCGGTGAAGCCGTCGATGGGGCGTACGCAGACGATTCAGCTGCGCGGTGGGGCGCTGTATCGGTACTCGGACCCGCGGAATCTGGATGGGAAGACGCTGGGGTATTGATTAGGCCCCTGGTCCGCATAGCGAACCATTAAATGATAAAGGCAGCGCACGTCACAATGCGCGGCCTTTTTTTGCGGCGTGTAAGAGCCCGGGGATCCACAGTGCTGCTATGCTCAGACGAGTGCGATAGTCCGTATCTGTCGCCTTCATTTCAATAGGCGGCTCCAAAAACCACCGCCATAGCAGATCGCTCAGTACACGAATACTAAGCAAATAAGGGTGATGCCGAGCAGGGGCAAAAAAGCCCGGAAGATCGAGTCGCAAATCCGGCCCCGAAATTCGACCATCGCACCACCTGGCGCGAAGCATATGACACGCACCAAGGCCTTTAGCGGATCAGACTTATGCATGCCTATTAACTTGTGTGACTCGTCTTAACCTTTATGCCTTTCTGATTTTAGAATCATGACCAGACATACAAAGCTAGTCACTAATACGTGCAGTCACATTAGCTGGGACTTCATTTTCTCGCACCTCAAATCCGTGATAAACATTCCCCCTCGTCGGCTTAAATCGATAGAATTTTTGCCTTTCCTTATGCCAACCCCAATAATCGTCACCATGCCGAACACTTTGAATCAATAGATCCTGCGCCTCCGAAGCATTAAGCTGCATCGGGGCAACGGGCTCGCCTCGCTTTGTATCGAAATATGGCTCGGCACTATGTTTCGGAGAAGCCTCGTACTGAGGAAAAAGCAAAACAACGGAATCAATGCTCCATGCATTTATTACCTCCATATCCACTTCTGAACCACTACGGACGGAGATCATGCCACTCTCCAATATTGGATTTCCACCTAAACTTAAAAGCGCGTATCCTTCGAGAAGAAAATTCTTATGAAACTCGCCAGAAATATATTTACCTTCAGCGCCTGGCACAGCAAGAGAAACATGACAGTGGTCGATCAGCAATTTTTTGGAACGGTTTTTGGTATATAAAAACCATTTTTTTCTAATATCCGGACCTCGCTTACCACCAAGACGCGATATAGACACGACTACATCCTCACCAGCCAAGATGGGTCTTGAATCCAAAAGCGGGTCGTAAAAAAGTGTCGTCCTCCCACAATCAAGTCCAGGCAATATGTATTCAAAGCAATTCGTGATGGCCGAAACCAAAAATTCCAACTGCCCAATCGTCGTGCACTGATCAGCAGCAGAGAGTGGATTAATCAATATTCTTTCCAAAATTGCCTCACAGTCGAGCCAAATCGTGTTCGATCTGGTCAAAAAAACCAGAAGGCCATTCATCTAGAGCACCGTCAGCCTCAGCAAATATTTGTTTGAAGTCTGTCTTACCTCCATCTTCACGATTTTTAAAATAATTGAACACTATGTCTTCGTGACCGACAACTCCATACTTTATGGCGAGCCTGATTCCATTGACAACATGATCGCTGTGCGTTTCAACCACCACCTGTCTACCAAGTGCGGCTAAGAGTGCTAAAAAAACCCCGATTCGCGACTGACTGAACGGGTGCAAATGTGCCTCGGGATTTTCAACCAAAATAATTCCATCTTCACTGAGGCTAAGTCCAGCAGCGATTATTGGGAGTACATACGCCAACCCAAATCCAACGTGAGTGGCACGCGTCTGCACGCGAGTAGCGCTAGCATCACGAATGAATTTCAGAGGCGCAATATCAACATCTTCCGTTTCTTGGGCCAAAAATGCAGCCCCCGGTATAATCCAACCCAAAATGGAGTTGCAAACCAAATCAAGACGCCCTTGAGAATTTTGCAATTCCAAATCGGAATTCACTCTATCAATTTTAATTTGCGCTTGGCTTATCTGAATTCTTAGAGCGTCATCCCATCCCGGAACAATTTTTCGACTATCACGGGGCTGCTCCGTCGACTCTCCAGTTGCACTTCGAGCCAGAAGACCAGCAGTGTATTGGCCTTGCTTTCCGACCAAGCCTGACAAATCAACATCGTCCGCCGGTAATGGATAGGAAACTCGCGGGCCAATTCGTTCTGCATTTAAATACGCAAACGCCCCCCCTCTGTCCCCAAGTTTTGGAGGCAGCAAGTACTCGGATTCAGCTTTTAATTGACGTTTTTTCGCAGTGGGATCATTTCGATCAAAACTGAATTTATAGGAAAAATTTTTCCCGTCAGCCCAAATCCCTATATTAATAGCATGTTCGGCTTCCGGATTTAAAACATCAATAGCTGTCCCACCCTCGTACAGATCCCCGGAAAGGCGAAGCACCTTGAATTTCCCTTGCTCGTTTGCAGACTGCCGCAGCAACAAGAGCGTCTGCAAAACACTGGACTTTCCAGACGCATTCGCCCCCACAAGCACATTAAGGCGCTTAAATGCCAGAGGCTCCATCATTAAAAGACATTTATAACCGTGCACATATAATTTATCAATCATCGGTTCACGCACTCCGTCAAAAGTTTACCAATAGCTCCAAATCTCTCCCTGACCGCCGAGTAGCTTGCAGTACTAGAGCTAATGGAGCGCACAAATGAGGGGGAAGTTGTTATCAAGTCAACAAATCTGCTAGCAACCATTTCTCTATTTCTCTTTAGATCTACGCCCGAGTAATCGCGAACCGCCACTGTCCACACTTCAAAAAGTGCTTTATTAAACGGAGATCGACGACCATTTAGCTGAGTAAATTTGCGATAGGCATATTTTCCAAACAATTTCTCCACTTTATCAAGAGATTCAACAAAATCCTCCGCCAACTCCGTCAGCTCATTTGAACCAATGGAATTTAACGATGACATCGCTGCAAGAAGAAAGCCATCCATCTCATTGTAATTTTTATAATCATCAACACCCATATGCATAAATGCGAGTGATCGAAGTATCAGCTCCCTATCACTCATTCTCAGGCTTTCAACCACGCCTCTCGTGGCGTCACGAAATGACTTATCCTTTGCCAATCGACCAAGAAGCTTAGTAACCTGCCCTTGACTTAATGCGTGCCTTATTTCCTGTGGCGTGAGCTGCATACCCCCCGTATTCACTCGTGAAAATATAGTGAATTTTGCCTCTATAGGCGTACCAGGCATTAGATTATAAAAAAGAAGCTGAGTATCATCTTCAATAAGAACTCTATATTTTGAGGGCAAATCATCAAAACGAATACCTTCCAACTCACGCAAAAACTGCAACCCTATTAACGGAAATGATTGCCCGCGACAGTATCTACGAAGCGTTGTTAGGCGCTGCAACCCATCTACTACACTCCAGCGCACTTGGTCAGTGGCGTCAAGATAGAAGGCTGGAAGCGGTATACGAATTAGAATAGACTCGATCAATCTACTCTGTTTAATTTCATCCCAAACAAATGCTCTCTGGAACTCAGGATTCAAATCAATTTCTGATTTTTCCATTTTTCTTAGAGCCTGAAAAACACTAAGATTTTTCGTCTCCATTTTCAGCTTTGCCACAGCATAGGGCTTTGTTGGCCTGCCATTTTCGGAATCCAGGTCCTCATCCTCTACATTAAGTTCATATCCATTTTGATCCAGCCATTTTTCGCCATCAGACGTAAGCCGGATTCCAAGCTTTGTCTCCGCAATTAACCCTAAAAGCCGCACATGCGCAAAAAGTAGAGGGAAAAGTCTATCGTCATCGACGTGGCGCTCGATTTTCGCCTGCAACTCCAATTCTGTTTGATATGTATGATTTCTTAGCGCTCGCAACAGCACCGCCACATCACCATCCTCAAATTTCGCTTGAGCTGCCTTCAAATCGTCCGTCATATATAAATTTCTTAACACTTAATCGGCCAACATTGACCATCAAAGGGATGAAACCGATCCACTTGCTGCAACATATTTTTGAATAAATTCCTATCACCCTTAACTGGGCGAGGATTCCCACCCCACGACATCAGCGTCGTACGCAAAATTTCAAGTATCTCGCTGGTATGAAACATCATCATCCCGAAGCGCTCACTGTAAGCAGCTGATCATAGTTGCGCAACGTAAAAGATTCGATCAACAAAGCGCATCACAAGCGTGCAGCCTAGCCCCATCCCCCTCAGGCATCGCAAGAGGCAAATACAAACACTCGGGCATACCCTCATACGCCCCATGCCACAACTTGCCTACAGTTCTTGTATGCAAGATTTGCTTTCAAGACACAACTGAAGGAGACGGGGCATGCCGCGGTTTTTCAAATCCCTTTTTGGCCAGGTGATCCTGGCCCTCATAGCCGGCGTGGCGGTGGGCCTAGTGTGGCCCGACACCGCCATTGCCCTCAAGCCCCTGGGCGATGGCTTCATCAAGCTGATCAAGATGCTGATCCCTCTGATCGTGTTCTGCGTGGTGGTGCATGGCATCGCGGGCACGGGGGACCTGAAGCGGGTGGGCCGGGTGGGCATCAAGTCGCTGATCTACTTTGAGGTGGTGACCACCGTGGCGCTGGTGCTGGGGCTGGCGCTGGCCTTCATCTTCGAGCCGGGCGTGGGCATGAACGTGGACCCCCGAGCGCTGGACCCCAAGGCCATGGGCGCCTATGTCGAGAACGCGGGCAAGCTGACGGGGGGCGGGTTTACCGACTTTCTGCTCAAGCTGATCCCCAACACGGCGGTCAGCGCGTTTGCCAATGGCGATGTGCTGCAGGTGCTGCTGTTCTCCATTGTGTTCGGCTGCGCGCTGGCGATGCTGGGTGAGCGCGGGGCGCGGGTCACGGTGCTGATCGAGGACCTGTCGCACGTGCTGTTCAAGACCATGGGCATCATCATCAAGCTGGCGCCGCTGGGGGTGTTGGGTGCGATTGCCTTCACGGTGGGCAAGTACGGCATCGGCTCGCTCAAGCAGTTGGGCATGCTGGTGGTGCTGTTCTATGCGGCGGTGTTCATCTTCGTGGTGGTGGTGCTGGGCACCATCATGCGGGTGTCGGGGTTCAGCCTGTTCAAGCTGTTGCGCTACCTGCGCGAAGAGCTGGCGGTGGTGTTTGCCACCACCTCGTCGGACAGCGTGCTGCCGCAGATCATGGCCAAGCTCAAGCACATGGGCATTCGCGATTCCACCGTGGGGCTGGTGATCCCTACGGGGTATTCGTTCAACCTGGACGCGTTTTCGATCTACATCACGCTGGCGGCGGTGTTCATTGCGCAGGCGACCAACACGCCGATCTCGATGGCGGACCTGCTGACGATTCTGGCGATTTCGCTGGTCACGTCGAAGGGCGCGCACGGGGTGCCGGGCTCGGCCATCGTGGTGCTGGCGGCCACGCTGCAAGCCATCCCCGCCATCCCGGCCATTGGCCTGGTGCTGGTGCTGTCGGTGGACTGGTTCATGGGCATTGCGCGGGCCTTGGGCAACCTGATCGGCAACTGCGTGGCCACGGTGGCCGTGGCCGCGTGGGAGGGCGACATCGACCGCGTGCGCGCCCATGCGGTGCTGGACGGCAAGGACGTGGCGCCCATCGATCCGCAGGCAGCGCCCCATTCGGCGCCCCACACTGCCCCACAATCGGCGGCATGAGCACCATCAGCCAGACCCAGATAGCACAGCAGGTGGTCGAATCCATCTTGGCCCAGAAGCTCGCCCCCGGCGAGCG
This sequence comes from Acidovorax sp. AC410, assembly GCF_979253235.1. Classification (NCBI taxonomy): domain Bacteria; kingdom Pseudomonadati; phylum Pseudomonadota; class Betaproteobacteria; order Burkholderiales; family Comamonadaceae; genus Acidovorax; species Acidovorax sp. AC410. The sequence goes on along the minus strand of NZ_CEEDCG010000001.1, from coordinate 3,279,006 downwards.
CCTGGGCGAGCAGGAGCTGGCCGACCTGTTCGGCGTGAGCCGCACCCTGGTGCGCGAGGCGCTGATGCAGCTGCAGGCGCGAGGCTTTGTCGAGGTGCGGCCGCGTAAGGGCTGGTACGTGGTGGAGCCCACGGTGGAGGATGCACGCGATGCGTTCTCGGCCCGGCGCATCATCGAGTCGGGCATATTGGCCGATGCGGGGCGGCCACTGCAGTCGGTGACGCCCCGGCTGCGCGCGCACATTGCCGAGGAGCAATTGGCCATTGAGGGGGCGGATGCGGCCACGCGCGCCTTTTTGCTGGCCGATTTTCACGTGTGCCTGGCCGAGAGCATGGGCCACCGCAGCCTGAGCGACATATTGCGCGACCTGACGGCGCGCACCACGCTGGCGGCATCGCTGTACCAGTCGAGGCACGAGGCCAGCCAGTCGTGCGCGGAGCACGAATCGATTGTCGAGGCGCTGGAAGCCGGCGACACGGCTCTGGCGCGCGAGCGGCTGCTGGCCCACATCGGCCATGTGGAGGCGGCGCTGAACCCGGGCCAGCCGCTGGTGCGCGACCGGCTGCGCGATTCGCTCACGCCGCTGACAGGCACGCGCCCGGCAGCGCCGGGGTAGCCCTCCCCCTCTCCATCCTTCTTCTTGCTACCACCTTGCGCCCAGCAAGGTGGTGTGCCCTGCCGCGCCCCTGGCTAGGGTTTACCGGGATAAGACTGTCGCCATAACGTGTATACACTTTTTGTATGGATCGATGTACACGTGCCTGTGTGCAGGCCATCCACATTTCCCACGACACCCGACAGACCCACCCCGAAGGAGCTTTGCCATGCAACCGTCCGTGCACCCTGTGGATGAACAACTGCCCATTGGGCGCCTGGGGGCGCTGGGCTTGCAGCATGTGCTGGTGATGTATGCGGGGGCGGTGGCGGTGCCGCTGATCGTGGGCCGGGCACTCAACCTCACGCCCGACCAGGTGGCCAAGCTGATCTCGGCAGACCTGTTCGTCTGCGGGCTGGTCACGCTGATCCAGGCGCTGGGCGCCACGCGCTGGTTCGGCATCCAGTTGCCGGTGATGATGGGGGTGACCTTTGCCTCTGTGGCGCCCATGGTGTCCATGGCGCAGAGCACCAGCGGCACGGCGGGCGCGGGGCTGATCTTTGGCTCGGTGATCGGGGCGGGGGTGATCTCGATCCTGATCGCGCCCATGGTCAGCCGCATGCTGCGGTTTTTTCCGCCGGTGGTCACGGGCACCATCATCGCGGTCATCGGCATCAGCCTGATGCGCGTGGGCATCAACTGGATCTTTGGCAACCCGGTGGGCCCCACGGCACCCAATGTGGTGAACCCCGAGCACATCAAGTGGCTGACCGAGGCGCAGTCGGCTGCCGGGGCGCCGGGCTCGTCGCTGCCGCCCGTGCCCAAGGGTTTTGCCGTGGTGCCCACGGTGCCCAACCCGCGCTATGCGGACCTGACGGGCGTGGGCATCTCGGCGCTGGTGCTGGTGTCCATCCTCTTGATCGCCAAGTTTGCCAAGGGCTTCGTCGCCAATATCTCGGTGCTGCTGGGCATTGTGATCGGCGGGGTGGTGGCGGCGGCCATGGGGCTGATGTCGTTCGAGAAGGTGGGCAAGGCCGACTGGTTCGACCTGGTGCTGCCGTTCGAGATCGCGCTGCCGGTGTTCGACCCCATCCTGATTTTGACCATGACGCTGGTGATGATCGTGGTGATGATCGAGTCGACCGGCATGTTCCTGGCCCTCGGGGACATGACGGACCGCAAGATCGAGCAGGACGACCTGACCCGTGGCCTGCGCACCGATGGCCTGGGCACGCTGCTGGGCGGCATTTTCAACACTTTTCCGTACACCAGCTTCTCGCAGAACGTGGGGCTGGTGGCGGTGACGGGCGTGAAGAGCCGCTTTGTCTGCGTGGCCGGGGGCGTGATCTTGATCGTGCTGGGGGTGCTGCCCAAGATGGCGGCGCTGGTGGAGTCGCTGCCCACCATGGTGCTGGGCGGCGCGGGGCTGGTGATGTTCGGCATGGTGGCGGCCACGGGCATCCGCATCCTGGGCGGGGTGGATTTCCGCAACAACCGCTTCAACGGCATGATCGTGGCGGTGTCCATCGGCGTGGGCATGATCCCGCTGATCGCGCCGAGCTTCCGCCAGTGGATGCCGCACGCCATCCACCCGCTGATCGAGTCGGGCATTTTGCTGGCGTCGATCACGGCGGTGGCGCTCAATGTGTTCTTCAATGGCGCCAGCAAGGACACCAGCGCTGCCGTGAACGCAGCGCGCCAGGCAGAAGCGCACTGATCCCCAGTCACCCAACAGCCCCCGCGGCCCGCCCTGTGCGGCCCGCGGGGCTTTGTTTTTTCAGGCCTCGCCCAAAAGTCCATGCAATGCCGATGGAAAAGCGGGCCACACGCCCAAAAGCCCGCGCCTCTGTGGAAAAGTGCCGGGGAAGGCGCAACAGAGGTTGACAACTTGCGCCCGTGCAACATAGCGTACCCCTTGGTACGTTACATTGATCCTTTGCAAGGAATCCAATGCGCACAAAATTCAGCAAAATGTTGGCGGCCACCGGTCTTGTGACGCTCGACCCGGAGGAAGACACCCACCTGGACGCGCCCGCCGAGGCCTACCCCGAGCCCGAGGCGGAGCCCGAACCCGCGCCTGCGCCCGCTGCGCCCGCGCCGGTGCTGGCGCCCGAGCAGAGCGTGGTGGCCGAGCAGAAGGATTTTGCCGACCTGTACCGCGAGGCCAACGTGCCCGTGGTGGCCTACTCGGCAGAAAAGCTGCTCAAGCTGATGGGGGGCCTGGAGAGCATGCCGATGGAGGTGCGCAAGCAGGCCATCAAGGCCATGGACGACGCCGACGAGACCTGGACGGTGGACGATTCCGTGCTGGACGCGCAACGCAAGGTCAAGGCGCTGGCCATCGCCAAGCAGAAAATCGCGCAGCAGGTGGCTTCCGCGCTGCAAAATGCGGACCGCGAGATCGCGGCCATCCAGGCCGAAGAACAGGACAAGAGCGCCCAGGTGCGCAAGCAGATCGCCGAGCTGACGGCGCTGCTGGACCGGGGCGTGGCGCGCGCCGCACAGCAGACGGCCGATGTGCGCGCAGCGGCCAGGACGAATCAGGAGGCCGGGGAGAGGGAATCCGCCCGGCTGGATGCAGAAATGAACCGCCTGGGCCAGATCGTCATCACGTTCTCGGGCCAATCACAGGTTCAAAAATAAAGTAGGAGTTGGCAATGCAATTGACTGGCATGGGTAAGGCGCTGATCGCGGTCATCGTCGTGGGGGCTGCGGGATCCGTCCTGTGGAACATGGGCGGCAAGATGTGGGTGCAGGACAAGCTGGGCAAGACCGAGGCGTCGGCCCCGGCTGGCAGCAGCAGCCCGCAGGGCAGCACAACCGCTCCCGTGGTGGTGGCCGGCAACACGCCGTCCGCCCCCGCCGTGGCGGCGCCCAAGGGCGGTGCCCTGGGCTCGGCCGGCAACCCGCTCAAGGTCAGCATCGTGAGCTTTCATGGCTATGCGCCGGCCCTGGTGGCCAACGGCAACAGCCTGAAGACGCAGCCGGGCTCGATCTTCCAGAAGGCTGGGGTGAACGTGGAGTTCATCATCCAGGACGACATCCCGACGCTGACCACCATCTTCGAGAGCAACACGGCGCAGTGCGCCTGGCGTACCTCGGACTTCTGGGCGCAGGAGCAGCCCAACCTGATCAACACCAAGCTCGATGGCCGCGCCATCATGATCGTGGACAACACCCAGGGCGCCGACGCCGTGATCGCGCGCGACCCGGACATCAAGCGCATCGAGGACCTGGTGGGCAAGAAGGTGGCGCTGCTCAAGTACACGCCATCGCACGGCCTGTTCATCAACGCCATCAACAACTCCAGCCTGAGCGCCAAGCAAAAGGCCAACGTGCTCGACCGCGTGGTCTACATCAACGCCGACGAGGGCACGCCCGGCGTGCGCGCCGCGTTTGCCGCCGGCAGCGTGGACGCTGCCGTGCTGTGGGACCCGGACCTGTCGCTGGCCGTCAAGGCCACCCCTGGCGCGCGCGTGGTGTACTCCACCAAGGTGGCCACCAACCTGATCTACGACGTGATGGTCTGCAACCAGAAGATGCTGCAGGACCCTGCCAGCCAGCAGGCCTTCCAGGGCTTCGTCAAGGGCTGGATGGACGGCGTGACCGCCGCCCGCGCCAACCCCGCGGGCGCTGCCGAGGCGCTGGTGCGCACCGAGCCCTTCTTCGACCAGTTGGCCAAGAAGGAGGGCATGCCCTTCATCTCGAGCCTGTTCTCCAACCTGGTGTGGACGGGCCTGGACGACAACGCCCGCATTCTGGGCCTGGCGGGCGACACCAACCACTATGAGCGCGTGTACCGCGAGTTCGACGCGATCTACCGCGCCGCCGGCTCGCTGGCCAACCCGAACTCGCCCGTGGTCTCGCCGCAGAACTCGTTCGACTACCGCTTCATCAACGCGCTGCTCAAGGACAACCAGGCTGCGCGCGCTGCCGCCGCCAAGCCCGAGTTCACCTTCGACACGGCCGGCATGCAAAAGGCCGAAACCCGCCCCGCTGCGCTGACCAAGCCGGTGAGCGTGAACTTCCCCGTGGGCCAGGCCGAGCTGACCAAGAAGGCGCAGGAGGTGATCGACACCCAGGTGGTGCCCTTCATCAACAGCAATGGCTCGGCCTACTTCGAGATTTCGGGCAACACCGACGCGACCGGCAGCGCGCAGGCCAACCAGCGCCTGTCCAAGGCGCGTGCCGACGCGGTGACCAAGTACGTGGTGACGCAGTGGGAGATTCCGGCGGCGCGCTTCAAGGTGGTGGGCAATGGCTCGAACAACCCGATCTGCAACGAAGGCAACCCCGCCGCACTAGAGGTGGACCTGGATACTTGCCGCCAGATGAACCGCGCCACCCGCATCGCCGTGCTGGCACGCTGAGGGGCCGGCGATGGCCCAATTCTGGAACCCCAGCCATCCGATATCGCCCCAGACCCAGCGCATGCTGGGCGTGGGCGCCGTGGTGGTGGTGCTGGCGACCTGGGCGCTGGTGAGCGCATCGGGCCTGGTCAACTCGAACCGGCTGCCCGCACCGTGGGAAGTGGCCATGGCCTTCTCGCGCCTGGCGTGGGACCCCGTGCGCCAGGAAAGCCTGCTGCTGACCTCGGTGCTGTGGTCGGGCGGGCGGCTGGTGGTGGCGGGCATTCTGGTGATCCTGATCGGCCTGCCCATCGGCATCCTGATGGGGGCATCGCCGCGCATCAACGCCACGCTGTCGCCGCTGATCGACCCGTTCCGCTCGGCGCCCATCGTGGCGCTGCTGCCCATCATGGTGATGTGGTTCGGCATTGGCGAGGAGATGAAGATCGTCTTCCTGTTCTCGGGCGCGGTGGTCTACCTGATCCCGCTGGTGCGCGACGCGATCCGCTCGGTACCCCAGTCGTACTGGATCAGCGCGCGCGACCTGGGCGCCACACCGTGGGAGTGCATCCGCCGCGCGGTGATCCCGATGGCCATGCCGCGCATCGTGGACGGCATCATCATCGCCATCTCGGTGATGTGGACCTACATCACCGTGGCCGAGTACGTGAACGCCAAGGAGGGCCTGGGCCAGCTGATCCAGAACGCGCGCCGCTTCTCGGCCATGGACCAGGTGTTCGCGGGCATCATCACCATCATTGCGCTGGCGCTGATCACGCACCGCGTGATGACCTGGGCAAAACGCAGAATGTTCCCGTGGGAACAGAGCGTTTGACGGCCCGGGCATGCACCACCAATAAGACCTGATACAACAAAGCCAAGCATGACATCGACCCCGAGCGCTGCGAGCATTTCCATCCACATGAGCGGCATCGTGCAGGAGTACCCTGCCGCCAACGGCAAGGGCGTGCTGCGCGTGATCGACGGCATCGACCTGCAACTCACGAACCCGAGCATCAACATGCTGCTGGGCCCCTCGGGCTGCGGCAAGTCCACGCTGATGCGCATGATGGGCGGGGTGCGCCCGTTCAACGTCAAGACACCGACCATCGGCCGGGTGGAGATCGACGGCCGCGAGTGCCTGGACCAGCACGACGATGCGGTGACCGTGTTCCAGCAGTACGCCAACCGCCCCGACCTGACGGTGTGGGACAACGTGGCCTTTCCGTTCACGCTCAAGCTGTGGAAGGGGCGCATCAGCCAGGCCGAGATCAAGGAGCGGGTGGACACCATCCTCGCTGCCGTGGGTCTGGCCGACAAGAAGGCCATGCGCCCGGCGCAGCTGTCGGGTGGGCAAAACCAGCGCGTGGCCTTGGCGCGCGCCCTGGTATTGCGCCCGCGCATCCTGCTCATGGACGAGCCCTTTGGCGCGCTGGACCCACAGACGCGCGAGGAAATGCAGCGGCTGCTGCTGTCGCTGTGCCAGGCCAACCCCTGCCTGGTGGTCTTCGTCACGCACGACGTGAGCGAGGCGCTGGCCCTGGGGGACCGGGTGATCGTGCTGTCGCCCCAGCCCGCAAAGATTGCCGATGACTTCGTGATCCACGCCGAGCACCCGCGCTCGGAGGCCTGGGCGCGGTCCACCGAGACCCTGCGTATGCAGGACCGCATCCTCACGTCGCTGCGCGACGCGAAGGGCCATGGCCAGATCACGCTGAGCGTATGAAATTCGACCCGGGCGAACGGGAAGAGCCCCCGTACATCCAGGAGTTTCTGACCAGCAAGTGGAACGTCACGGCGTCGCTGGGCGCAGCCGCGCTGGCGGTGCTGGCGTCCTTCCCGTACGGGCTGCCGGGCTTCGTCTTCGTGGGTACGGCGTATGCCGCCATCGAAGGGCTGGCGCTGCTGTACGTGCCGGGCATGTCGACCTTTCGCTACAGCGTGCGGCGCAAGTACGCCACGCTGCGCTACCAGGCGCAGGTGGACAGCCTGCTCAAGGAGCTGGGCGACCGCAATGAATGCGACCCCAGCTCCAAGCGCATGCGCGTTTACCTGCAGACGCTGGACCGCATCGACGCGCTGGAGCGCATGGTCAAGGCCCGCACCTGCGCGCTGAGCGTGGAGGACATCGACCGCCTCAAGGACGTGACGCGCGACTACCTGGCGCGCTGGCTGGCCATCGTGAGCGCCAACGAGCGCCAGAGCCAGCTGAGCAAGAAGGAGATCGCCGACCGCCTGCGCAGCGTGGAAGAACAGCTGGAAGCAACCACCGGCGAGCGCGAGCGCCGCCAGCTGCTGCAGGCACGCAAGGACTACCAGAGGCTGATGGAGAGCAGCAGCCGCCTGAGCAGCCGCATGTTCGCCATCGAGGCGGCCATGGTCTCCATGCCCGACATCATCGAGGAGGTCTTTCAGCAGGCCGTGTCGATGCCCATGGCCACGGATGCCTCGGCCCGGCTGCGCGAGAGCGTGGACCGCCTGGCGATCGAAGAGAACCTGGAGGCCGACATCAGCGAGGAGCTGGACACCATCGGCGTCCACGTGCCCAGCCCCGCCGTGGCGAAAGCTGCTGCTGCACCCGTGCCCCGCCCCGTGGCACAAACCATGAAATGACCCCTGCCATGACGAGCACCATCGTACAGAAATCGCACCTGCAGACCCTCGTCGATTTCGACGAATACACGCGCCTGATGGAGGCCGCGTTGAAGGCCGCCATCGTCTCCGACGAGCCGGGCCGGCTGGTGCGCTTCTTCGCGCGCTACATCGCCTGGAACGGCTACTTCGGCTGCAGCGTGGCCTCGCTGGCGGGCAAGATCGGCTGCGCGCGGCATTTGTTCACCGACCCGGCCGAGCCCTTTCTGCCGGCGGCCGACCGCAACGTGCTGGTGGCCAGCTACATCTTCGATGCGGCGCGCGACGAGTTCGACGACCACTCCACCCGCGCGCGCGACCCGCACCGCAGCCTGGCGCAGGCCTTCCTCAAGGGCATCGTGCAGACCACGATGCCGGGGGCCGACATGGCCACGCTGAACGCGCTGGCGGCCGAGCCGGCCTGGCTGAAGGCGCTGAACCAGGGCGTGCTGCGCGGCTATGGCGGCGGGCAGGACGATTCGCTCGAAGCCATCTTCCACGCCATGGGCTACCACCTGGGCAGCGAGCTGCTGGCCGACCGCGAGTTCACCGTGATCGGCGCCACCTTGCGCGAGGCCGGCGGCGGCCTGGCCGAGCGCCTGTTCCACACCGAGGTGGACATCGGCAGCACCCGGCACAAGGCCTTGTCCTGGGTGGGCATCCACTCGGGCGAGGGTGGTGCCGTGGAGGCCGACCACTTCGAGTGGGCCACCCAGGGGGTGAACGCCGCCTTCGAATTCATCGACCCCGCACAGCGCGCGGCCATGCTGGCCCAGGTCGAGCAGGGCTTTGCCGCCTTTGCCCAGGACCACCGCACCTTCTTCGACAACGTCAACATCAGCTAAGCAAGGGACCTGCACCATGGCTTCTTCCAACTTCCTCGGCCGCCTGAGCAACCTGTTCACCGGCTTTCTCTCGCTGTTCGTCTCGGGCATCGAAAAGAACAACCCCGAGATCGCGTACGAGAACTCGATCAACAGCATGAAGGCCAACTACGACCGCCTGAAGAAGGCGGCGGGCGCCATCATCCGCCAGCGTGACGACGTGACCACACGCCTGCACAACGCCAAGCAGAAGCAGGCCCAGCTCGAAGCCAACCTGCAGCAGGCCATGGACACCAACCAGGACGACCTGGCGGTGAGCATCCTGCAGATGAAGAACGACAACGACCAGTCGGTGACCGAGCTCACGGCCGAGGCCGAGACGGCCATGGCCGAGGCCGAGAAGATCAAGGACGCCCTGCTGGAGATGAAGAGCGAGATCAAGCGCGTGGAGGACGAGCGCGACCGCAACCTGGCCAAGCTGGCCGGCGCCAAGGCCAAGATCCAGATCCACAGCCAGCTCGAAGGCCTGTCGGTGGATGCCGAGATTCGCGCGCTGGACAACGTGCGCGGCCACATCGCCAACGTGATCTCCGAAGCCAACCTGGGCGACGAGCTGCGCGGCGCCGACCTGGACGTGCGCATGAAGGGCCTGCAAAAAGGCGCCTCGCGCGCCACGGCCGAAGCCCAGCTGGCGCAGCTCAAGGCGGCACGCGCCCAGGGTGCTGGCGCCAAGCAGATGTAGTGCGGCTTTGCCTTCAAGCGCCTAACGTCGTTGGTTCGCCTTGCCGTGCCAAAGCACTGTCTACGGCTTCCCGCCTAGTTATCCGCCTGAAGGCAAACCCGCACAAGACCAAGCGACAGCTTGCCATCGCCCAAGGAGTCCTGTGAGCACACCTTCCTCCCCCGCCACGACCGGAACGCCTGCCACGCCGGCCTGGGTCGACACCGTGCGCCGGCGCTACCTGGGCGGCGATGCCTCGGTCTTCGTGCTGTACCGCAACATCTACGACCGCATCCTGCTGGATGGCAAATTCGTGGAGCTGGAGCAGTACCTGTTCCGCTCGCTGCTGGAGGGCAAGAAAAAGCGCGTGCTCTCGCACAGCATCGCGTCGGGCACGCAGGCGCTGGCGGGCCGTGCCTTCGACACCGAGGCCGAGCCGCTCGATGGCATCGAGCAGGCGCTGACGCACGAGAGCGGCACGGCCGTGGTGATCCACTACGCGGGCTCGCTGTTCCCGGCGGGTGACCCGTCGATGATGACCATGCAGGACCGCCAGGCGATCGCCAAGCTGCACCGCTGGTCGCTGGACCCGCAGATCGGCGACAGCGACAACGTGGTGTTTTTGCTGGTCGAATCGCTGGCCGAGCTGAACGCACAGATTTTGTCGAACCCGCGCATCGCCACGGTCGAGATCCCCATGCCCGGCCAGACCGAGCGCGAGACCACCATCCGCATGGCCGACGCCTCGCTCGATGCCGGCCAGGTCACGCGGCTGGCGCAGCAGGCCTCGGGCCTGCGCCTGGTGCAGCTGTTCGGGCTGCTGGGCAACGACAGCAAGGCGCCCGCGCCCAACGATGCCGAGCGCGAGGCGCTGATCCGCGAGCTGATCGCCGGCACCGAGGACGCCGAGGCGCGCGCCAAGCAACTGACCAAGCTCACCAGCGGGCAGACCAACGAGCAGATACGCCACCTGCTGCAGCCGGGCAGCAAGGCGCCGGCCAAGGGCAACGCCTTCGAGGAGATCGCGGCGCTGCTGCGCACGCGCAAGCGCGAGCTGGTGACGCAGGAGTGCTTTGGCCTGATCGAGTTCGTCGAGCCCAAATTCGGTCTCGAAGGCGTGGGCGGCATGACCATGGTGAAGGCCGAACTGGCGGCCATTGCCACCGCCATCCGCTCGGGCAACGTGGCGCGCATCCCCATGGGCATCCTGGTGGTGGGGCCCATGGGCTCGGGCAAGACCTTTGTCACCAAGGCCTTCGTGCGCGAGGCCGGCATACCGGCGGTGATGCTCAAGAACATCCGCTCCAAGTGGGTGGGCGCGACCGAGAGCAACCTGGAGAAGGTGCTGGCCATGGTCAAGGCCATGGGGCCCATCGCGCTGATCATCGACGAGGGCGACCGCAGCCTGGGTGGTGAAGGCGACGAGGACGGGGGCACGTCGTCGCGCGTCACAGCGCGGCTCAAGGAGTTCATGTCGGACACCGACAACCGCGGCCAGGTGCTGTTCATCATGATGACCAACCGGCCCGACAAGCTCGATGCCGACATGAAGCGGCCCGGCCGCTTCGACACCAAGATTCCGCTGTTCTTCCCCGAGAACGGGGCCGAGCGCGCGAACATCGTGCGCGTGATCCTGAAGCGCTTTGGCAAGGCGGTCGAGGAGCCGACGCCGCAAGATGACGACGATGGCTCCAGCGAAGGCTGGATGGAGGCGGCGCTCGAAGACACCGAGTTCTCGAACGCCGAGCTGGAGGCGCTGACGCTGCTCTCCATCGACCTGGCCGAGCGCGCCGATGGCCGGCTCACGCGCGAGGTGTTTTTGCAGGCCGCCGTGGACTACATGCCCACGCGGGACACGCTGATGATCGAGTACATGGAGCTTTTGGCCATCTCCGAAGCATCGCGCCGCAGCCTGCTGCCCGAGAAGTTCAAGCACCGCACCACCGACGAGCTGCACGCCGAAATGAAGCGCGTGCGCAGCCAGTTGCGCCTATGAGCAGCGCCAGCGACCATGTCCACACCCTCGCCAAGGACCAGGTGCGCAAGGCCCTGACCGCCGCGAAGAACGACAAGCGCTGGGGCTGGCAGGAGGTGTCGGAACTGCTCACCGAGCTGGGCATCGAGCAGACCCCGAACAACCTCACCACCCGGCAGAGCCGGGGTGCGTTCAAGGCCTCGGACTTTTTGCTGCTGCTGCGCAGCATGGGCGTGACGCACCTGGACCTGACCACCCTCGAAATCCCGGGCCTGGCGCCGGCCACCCGCAAGGTGGAGGCCAACAAAAAGGCACGGCTGTCCAAACCTGGATAGGCCTATTGGCTTTCTGAAAAGGAAGACAATCCGATTTTTGCCATGCACCGGGGCCCACCGCCCCCTCCGCCTCACCTGCCCCACCCGGGCAAGGTCAGGCTCCTCCCCGAAGCCATCGCACCCATGGAATCAGGGTTGGATCCCATGCAATCAACGCATTAACCCTCACTCCCATCGCCTCCGCCATGGAGTAAGCTCATTTTTGGCATTTGCTGAGAATCTCCTGCAGGATTTCCGTATGACACAGAACCTTTCCGCTGCCGAAGCGGCATTGCGCGACGCCGCTCGCGAATACCACCGCAACCCCAGCCGGGGCAAGATCGCGGTCACCCCCACCAAGCCCCTGTCCAACCAGCGCGACCTGTCGCTGGCGTACTCGCCGGGCGTGGCCTATCCGTGCCTGGACATCGAGGCCGACCCGTCCAAGGCGTTCGACTACACCTCGCGCGGCAACCTGGTGGGCGTGATCACCAACGGCACGGCCGTGCTGGGCCTGGGCGACATCGGCCCGCTGGCCAGCAAGCCGGTGATGGAGGGCAAGGGCTGCCTGTTCAAGAAGTTCGCCGGCGTGGATGTGTTCGACATCGAGCTGGCCGAGCGCGACCCGGACAAGCTGGTCGAGATCATCGCGGCGCTGGAGCCCACGCTGGGCGGCATCAACCTCGAAGACATCAAGGCGCCCGAGTGCTTCTACATCGAGAAGAAGCTGTCGGACCGGCTGAACATCCCCGTCTTCCACGACGACCAGCATGGCACGGCCATCATCTCCAGCGCCGCGCTGCTCAACGGCCTGGAGCTGGTGGGCAAGGAGATCGGCGCGGTGAAGATCGCCGTCTCGGGCGCGGGCGCTGCCGCCATTGCCTGCGTGGACGTGATGGTGGGCCTGGGCGTGAAGCGCGAGAACGTCTTCATGGTGGACTCCAAGGGCGTGATCTACGAAGGCCGCCCCGGTGGGCTCGATGCCTCCAAGCAGCGCTACGCGCAAAAGACCGAGGCCCGCACCCTGGCCGACGTGGTGAGCGGCGCCGACGTGTTCCTGGGCTGCTCGGCCCCCGGCGTGCTGACAGCCGACATGGCCAAGAGCATGGCGGCCAAGCCCATCATCCTGGCGCTGGCCAACCCCGAGCCCGAGATCCGCCCCGAGCTGGCCAAGGCCGTGCGGCCGGACTGCATCATCGCCACGGGCCGCTCGGACTACCCGAACCAGGTCAACAACGTCCTGTGCTTCCCCTACATCTTCCGCGGCGCGCTGGACTGCGGCGCCACCAAGATCACCGAGGCCATGAAGCTGGCCTGCGTGCGCGAGATCGCCGACCTGGCCAAGGCCGAGATGAGCGACGAGGTGGCCGCCGCCTATGCGGGCAAGGAACTCTCCTTCGGGCCCGACTACCTGATCCCCACGCCCTTCGACGCGCGCCTGATCCTGCGCATCGCGCCCGCCGTGGCCAAGGCCGCCGAGGCATCGGGCGTGGCCACGCGCCCCATCACCGACTATGCGGCCTACCGCGAGAGCCTGACGCGCTTCGTCTACCAGACCAGCATGTTCATGCGCCCCGTGTTCGCAGCGGCCAAGGCCGACCTCAAGCGCGTGGCCTATGCCGAGGGCGAGGATGAGCGCGTGCTGCGTGCCGTGCAGGTGGCGGTGGACGATGGCCTGGCCAGGCCCATCCTGATCGGCCGCCCAGCGGTGATCGCCACGCGCATCGCCAAGGCCGGTCTGCGCCTGCAGCCGGGCAAGGACGTGGAGATCTGCGACCCCGAGGACGACCCGCGCTTTCGCCAGTACTGGGAGACTTACCACCAGCTCATGGGGCGCCGTGGCGCCACGCCCGAGGCTTCGAAGGCCGCGGTGCGCCGCTCCAACACGCTGATCGCCGCGCTCATGGTCAAGCTCGGTGATGCGGACGCCATGCTCTGCGGCCTGGTCGGCAAGTTCGACAGCCACCTGGACCACATCCGCGACATCATCGGCGTGAAGAAGGGTGCGCCCGGCTTTGCCACGGTGAACGCGCTGATGCTGCCCGAGCACACGCTGTTCATAGCAGACACCTACATCAACGAAGACCCCGACGCCGAGCACCTGGCCGCGATTGCCCAGATGGCCGCGGACGAGGTGCAGCGCTTTGGCCTGCCGCCCAAGGTGGCCTTTCTGTCGCACTCCAACTACGGTTCGTCCAACCGCGCATCGGCGCGCAAGATGCGCCTGGCGCGCGATTTGTTCGCGCAGGCCGCGCCCCACATCGAATGCGACGGCGAGTTGCATGGCGATGCGGCCCTGTCCGAGAGCGTGCGCAAGACCAGCCTGCTGGAGACCACGCTGCAGGGCGCGGCCAACGTGCTGATCTGCCCCAACCTGGATGCGGCGAACATCCTGTTCAACGTGCTCAAGACCACCAGTGGCCAGGGCACGACCATCGGCCCCATCCTGCTCGGTGCGGCCGCCTCGGCCCACGTGCTGACGCCGTCGGCCACGGTGCGCCGCGTGGTGAACATGACGGCGCTGGCGGCTGCCAACGCGGCGTCACGCGCGAAGTAAGCAGGCACTGCGGCTGCACCAGCAGCCCCAGTGTGCAAGGCCCGCAGGCTTCACGCCAGCGGGCCTTTTCTTTGGTCAGCGCCGCTTCTAGCGCACGGACACGTCCACGTAGCCGGCCACGGGCGGCAGGTGCTCGATGAGCCAGTCGGCATCGAGCTGCAGGGCGCGGGTCACTTCGGCGGGCAGGCTGGCAATGGTGTCGGCGGGGGATTTGGGTTCTTCGAGCCCGATCTCGGCCAGCAGGGTGGCCACGTGCAGGATGCCGCCCAGGCGGCAGAACGGATTGGAGGCCACGGGGTCCTCGGCCGTCTCCAGCGCACGCACGATGGTGTCCGGGAAGCGCCAGCGGCGCGCCAGCTCGCCGGTGACCTGCGCTTCGGTGAAGCCCAGCAGCGAGCGCTCGCGCTCCCAGCGGCCACCCGCATGGTGCGGTAGCTGTTCGATGGCGGGAATCTGCTCGGGCATCTTCTGCGCGATGATGAGCTCGCCCAGGCGCACCAGAAATCCGGCCAGCCAGGACTCCTGCACGTCCGAGCCCAGGGTGCGCGCCAGCCACTGCGAGTAGCCGGCGATGGCCATGCTTTCCCTCCAGAAGGCTTCGGCGTCCACACCCTGCGCGTCCTTGAACACGCCGGACATGCACGATGCCAGGGCCAGCGTGCGCACCTGGTTCAGGCCCACCATGGTGATGGCGTCGTCGAGCGAGGCCACCTGGCGCGGCAGGCCGAAACGGGCGCTGTTGGCCAGGCGGATCAGCTTGGCCGTGAGGGCCGGGTCCTTGGAAATCGCGCCGCGCACCTTCTCGAAGGGGATGTCGTCGTCCTTCATGGTGGCGATCAGCTCGCGCGCCACATCGGGGATGGTGGGCAGTTGCACGTTCTCGAAGAATTCCTGGATATTCGCCATGGGGTTCCCTCCTTGTCCGTTGGATTCGAATGGACTTTCGTTGTACCACCGGCACGCCGGTCGCGGGTGCGCGTTTGCCCCAATGCGCGCACCTGCCTGGGGAATCGCGGATGTACCACCGTGGCATACAGCGCTGATGCACCATTTCGGGAAAGCCTCTAGGGCTGCACGCACCAATCTGGCGAACAATAGGCGCCACACCGGCCCCGCTCCCCTGAAAGCGGGCATCGTTTTTGCTGATTGCTTGGCATCGCACGCAGGCGGTGCATCCCGGCTGCCAGCGCGTTTCGCTTTTTACTTCTCTGCCACTCCCGACAGGAACCTTACCCATGAACAAACGCTCCCTCCTGCAAGCCGCTGTGCTGCTGGTCGCCGCCGGCAGCTTCTCCGTGGCCCATGCGCAGGCCACCACGCCCATCAAGTTCCAGCTCGACTGGCGCTTCGAGGGCCCTGCCGCCCTGTTCCTGCAACCCGTGGCCAAGGGCTACTTCAAGGCAGCGGGCCTGGACGTGACGGTGGACGCCGGCAACGGTTCGGGCGGTGCCGTGCAGCGCGTGGCCTCGGGCACCTACGACATGGGCTTTGCCGACCTGGCCGCCGTGATGGAATTCCACGCCAACAACCCCGACGCGCAGAACAAGCCCGTGGCGGTGATGATGGTCTACAACAACACCCCGGCCTCGGTCATGGCGCTCAAGAAGAGCGGCATCACCAAGCCGGCCGACCTGGCAGGCAAGAAGCTCGGCGCCCCGGTGTTCGACGCCGGCCGCCGCGCGTTCCCGATCTTCCAGAAGGCCAACGGCGTGGGCAGCGTGCAGTGGACCGCCATGGACCCTCCGCTGCGCGAGACCATGCTGGTGCGCGGCGACGTGGACGCCATCACCGGCTTCACCTTCACCTCGCTGCTGAACCTGGAGGCGCGCGGCGCCAAGGCCGCCGACGTGGTGGTGCTGCCCTATGCCGACTTCGGCGTGAAGCTCTACGGCAACGTGATCATCGCCTCGCCCAAGCTCATCAAGGAGAACCCCGCCGCGATCAAGGCCTTCCTGAAGGCCTTCACCAAGGGCGCCAAGGAAGTCATGGCCAACCCGGCCGCCTCCATCGAGCATGTGAAGGCGCGTGACGGCATCGTCAACGTGCCGCTGGAAACCCGCCGCCTGCAGCTGGCCATCGACACCGTGATCAACAGCCCCGACGCGCGCGCCGAAGGCTTCGGCAAGGCCGTGCCCGGCCGCCTGTCGCTGATGGCCTCGCAGGTGTCCGACGCCTTCAACACCAAGACCCGCGTGAAGGCCGACGACGTGTGGACCGACGCCTTCCTGCCCCCTGCAGCCGAGCTGAACATCCTTCCCAAGAAGTGACCCCACGGCCAGCGGCGTGCCGCTGGCCGATGCATTCCCTCCGACCCGCCCGCCCAGCCGCCTTTTACGGGCTGGCGGGCCCAGCCCACAAGAACACCATCCAATGACGGCTGCCGATTCCTATTTCGTGGATTTTCGTGACGTCTGGCTCGCCTACAACGACGAGCTGCGCGCGCAGAACCACTTCGCCGTCGAGGCCATCGACCTGCAGGTCCGCCAGGGCGAGTTCATCGCCATTGTCGGCCCCTCGGGTTGCGGCAAATCGACCTTCATGAAGCTGGCAACGGGCCTGAAGATGCCCTCGATGGGCAAGATCCTGATCGACGGCAAGCCCGTGACCGGGCCGCTCAAGATATCGGGCATGGCCTTCCAGGCGCCTTCGCTACTGCCCTGGCGCACCACCGTGGACAACGTGCTGCTGCCGCTGGAGATCGTGGAGCCCTACCGCAGCAACTTCAAGCAAAAGCGCAAGGAGTACGAGGAGCGTGCGCGCAAGCTGCTGCAGAAGGTGGGCCTGGGCGGCTACGAGGACAAGTTCCCCTGGCAGCTGTCGGGCGGCATGCAGCAGCGCGCCAGCATCTGCCGCGCGCTGATCCACGAGCCCAAGATGCTGCTGCTGGACGAGCCCTTCGGCGCGCTCGACGCGTTCACGCGCGAGGAGCTGTGGTGCATTCTGCGCGACCTGTGGACCGAGCAGAAATTCAACGTCATCCTGGTGACGCACGACCTGCGCGAATCGGTCTTTCTGGCCGATACGGTGTACGTGATGAGCAAGAGCCCCGGCCGCTTCGTGGTGCGCCGCGAGATCGAGCTGCCGCGCCCGCGCGACCTGGAGCTGACCTACACCAAGGAGTTCAGCGACATCGTGCACGAGCTGCGCGGCCACATCGGCGCCATACGCCAGGGTGCAGGCAAGCCTGCCACCCCCATCCCGCAATAGGCTCCATAGATTCCCATGCACAACAAGAACCTCGAACGCTGGTCGCCCTGGATCCTGCTGGTGGCCACCATCATCCTGTGGCAGATCATCTGCTCGGCCTTCAACGTCTCGGAATTCATCTTCCCCAGCCCGTGGGCCATCGGCACGCAGCTGGTGGAGTTTGGCGGCGTCATTGCCGGCCACGCATGGCGCACCTACTGGGTCACCATGGCGGGCTTTGGCATCGCCATCGTGGTCGGCGTGCTGCTGGGCTTCGTGATTGGCTCCTCGCGCCTGGCGTATGCCGCCGTGTACCCGCTGATGACGGCCTTCAACGCCCTGCCCAAGGCGGCCTTCGTGCCCATCCTGGTGGTGTGGTTCGGCATCGGCGTGGGGCCGGCCATCCTCACGGCCTTTTTGATCAGCTTCTTCCCGATCATGGTAAACATCGCCACCGGCCTGGCCACGCTGGAGCCCGAGCTGGAAGACGTGCTGCGCGTGCTGGGCGCCAAGCGCTGGGACGTGCTCACCAAGGTGGGCCTGCCACGCTCCATGCCCTACTTCTTCGGCTCACTCAAGGTGGCCATCACCCTGGCCTTCGTGGGCACCACCGTGTCGGAGATGACCGCCGCCAACGAGGGCATCGGCTACCTGCTGATCAGCGCCGGCTCGTCCATGCAGATGGGCCTGGCCTTTGCCGGCCTGATGGTGGTGGGCGCCATGGCCATGGTGATGTACGAACTGTTCAGCTGGATCGAGAAGCGCACCACGGGCTGGGCGCACCGGGGTTCGCAGGGTGAATAAAGCGACGGCGTTGAGCGAAGCCCAGGCGGCCACGCTGCTGCGCCGCGCCAACACCGTGGCGCAGCGCGCCATGGGCATGGGCCGCCACCCCTTCGGCGCCCTGCTGGTCGCACCCGACGGCGAGACCGTGCTGGCCGAGCAGGGCAACATCGACACCGTGAACCATGCCGAGAGCACGCTGGCACGCACGGCAGCGGCTAATTACCCCGGCGCCTACCTGGCGCAGTGCACGCTGGTCACCACCTTCGAGCCCTGCGCCATGTGCGCCGGCACCATCTACTGGGCGGGCATCGGCCGGGTGCTGTATGGCGCCGAGGAATCCGCGCTCAGGGCGCTGACCGGCGACCACCCCGAGAACCCGACGCTGGACCTGCCCTGCCGCACGGTCTTCGCCGCCGGCCAGCGCGCCACCGAGGTGCTGGGGCCGGTGCCTTCCCTTGAAGAAGCGATCACGGCCCTGCACCGGGATTTCTGGCGCTGACCCTGGGCCCGACTGCGGAAAGAGGCTATCGATATACTCGCCGCCCTGTCGACCACAGGATCTTTCGCATGCGCCTGGACTTCTTTTTCCGCCCCCTGGCGCTCGCACTGGCCGTGGCGGGCCTGGCCGCATGCGGCGGCGGCACCGCCCCGAGCCAGCCGGCAGCCGCTGCGCCAGCGCCTGCCATCCAGGCCAGCGGCCCGGCCCCCATCAAGGTCGGCATCGCCCTGGGCGGCGGCGCAGCCAAGGGCTTTGCGCACATCGGCGTGATCAAGATGCTGGAGGCCAATGGCTTTGCGCCCGCGTTCATTGCCGGCACCAGCGCGGGCAGCGTGGTCGGCGCACTGTATGCGAGCGGGATGAACGCCTTCGAGATGCAGGAGAAGGCCGTGGCCCTGGACGAGGCCAAGATCCGCGACCTGCAGTTTTCCACCGGCGGGCTGGTGCTGGGCAAGAAGCTCGAAGACTATGTGAACGAGCAGGTGGGCCGCAAGCCGCTGGAGCAGATGGCCAAGCCCTTCGTGGTGGTCGCCACGCGCCTGGAGGACGGCGAGCGCACCGTGTTCGCGCGCGGCAACACCGGCCAGGCGGTGCGCGCATCGAGCAGCGTGCCCGGCGTGTTCCAGCCCGTGACCATCGGCAAGTACCACTTCGTGGATGGCGGCATCGTCAGCCCTGTGCCGGTGGATGCCGCGCGCCAGCTGGGCGCCGACGTGGTGGTGGCGGTGGACATCTCAAACAAGGCACGTGGCAAGTCGCCCGGTGACATGCTGGGCACGCTGGGCCAGTCCATCGCCATCATGGGCCAGAAGCTGGGCGAGGCCGAGCTGGCCCGCGCCGACGTGGTCATCCGCCCGCTGGTGCTGGACATCGGCGCTGCCGATTTCAGCCAGCGCGCCAGCGCCATCCTCGAAGGCGAAAAGGCTGCCCTGGCCGCCATGCCGCAGTTGCGCGAGCGCATCGCCCAGCTGCAGGCCGAACGCGCGCGTGCCGCGCAACAGACCCGCCAGCAGATCATCGATGCCGAGCACAAGGCCTGCCTGGACAACCGCTCGCGCCTGCAGCGGCTGGCCGGTATGGCAGGCATGGGCGAGGGCTGCCCCGCGCCGTCGGCCAGGTAACGGCCTGCCAGGAAAAGGCGGCAAAAGAACCTGCGCTCGCGCACCGGGGCGCGGTGACATGCCCTGCAAAACCCGCCGCGAGCGCCCGGCGCCCGAAAGTGCGAGACTTGGCACGATGAAGAGCGACTACAGAGTATCCCGGTCGAAGGCGACGTGGACCCAGGCCCGCCAACCCATGAAGGGCCACCGGTGATGGGCAGACCAGGGATGGTGGTACTGGCGCGGCAATCGAGTTGGTGGCCGACCGCAACAGGGCGGCGTGTGTTGCTGACCTTCCTGTCCCTGGCCTTGGTGCTGGGATACGCCCTTGCCATTCGCCTGCCGCCGTCGGCCGGATGGGAGAACGGCTGGATCGAAAACAGCCAGGTGCTGGTACTGGTCGGTGGCGGGCTGATGGCAGTGCAGTTTGCCCGGGTCAGCACGCGCGAGGGCCTTCCATCCGCGATCAGGGCATTCGGCCTCCTCTGTGCGCCCACCTGGTTCCTGATGGGCGCGCGCGAGCTGAGCTGGGGCGCCGCGTTGGGCGCTCCCGTGGTGGTCATGCCCGACGGCCCTTTTTATTCCTCCTCGGTCCTGTGGTACCACGAGGCGATTCGGCCGCTGGTCGCTGTCTTTGCCCTTTGCGCACTGGGCTTTGCTGCGCGATTGCGTCTTGACCGGATGCTGTGGCGGCTCGTGCGCACGGGGAATTTTCCGTCGGCGGAGTTCACCATCCTGCTGTTCGCAGCGCTGGGCAGCACCTACGCGGACGGGCATCTGTTGGGACTCCCCATTGTGCAGATGCTCCACGGGCATGAAGTCGTTCTTGAAGAATGGATGGAGCTGGTCGGCTATCTGGCCATGCTCATGGGACAGCGGCATGTCTTTGCGGCGCTGAACGGCTTGCGCGAGGAGTAGGTCACGCGCTCTGCGAGCGAACTGGCAGCGCTGGCGCTTCCAAGCCGGTGAGGAGGGCGGCCCCCCAGCCGGCCAAGCGCTGGCGTGTCACCGGCCCAATGGCACGGATGTTGCACCTGCACCCCCAAGAGTAGAAGCGTTCACCGCCATGGTCCGCGCCTGCACCGCCACGGTGCTGCGCACGGCCCGGGCGTCCGGAAATTGCTCTTGAAGACCGCTGCCCATGCACCGCATGGGCGCCGGCTGTGTCTTCAAGCGCGCGGGTGCACCGGCTTCGTTCATCTCTCCCATGCACCCGCCTTGCTGGCACTGCCGGTGGTTCCGACCCACCTGTGACGGAGTGCCATCATGATGAAACGTCGTTCCCTGCTTCAAGCCGCCGGCGCCGCAGCCTTTGTCGGCTCCGCTTCTCCCCTGGCCTTTGCCCAGGGCAACCTGCAGAAGTTCAAGTTCAACCTGGGCTGGAAGATCGAGGCCTCGGGCGCGGGCTTTCTGCTCGCGCACCAGCGCGGCTACTACAAGGACGCAGGGCTGGACGTGGCCATCGACACCGGCAACGGCTCGGCGTCGGCCATCAGCCTGGTGGCGGGCGGGGCCTACGACGTGGCCTCGGCCGACCTGTCGACCATGATCGAGTTCAACACCGCCAACCCGAGCGCCAGGCTGGCCGCCGTGGCCATCCAGTACGACCTGAACCCCAACGCAGTGATGGTGCGCAAGGACGGCCCCATCAAGAAGCCCGCCGACCTGGCCGGCAAGACCATCCTCGGGCAGCCCTTCAACGCCTCGCGCAAGCTGTTTCCGGTGTTCGCCAAGGCCCAGGGCTTCGACACGGGCGGCGTGAAGTGGGAGAACGTGGCGCCCGATATCGGCGACACGCGCTTCGTCAAGGGCGACTTCGACGCGGCGGCCTATTTCTTCTTTACCGGGCTGCTCAACCTCAAGGCGCGCGGCATGGGGCCCGAGCAGCTCACTGTGTTCCGCTTCTCGGACTTCGGCATGCAGTCGTACGGCAACGGCCTGGTGGCCAGCCCCAGGACGATGCAGGAGTCGCCCGACGCGATGAAGGCCTTCGTGAAGGCCACCACGCGCGGGTGGATCGAGGCGATTGCCGACCCCAAGGCCGGGGCCGCCGCCATCAAGGCGCGCGAGCCGCTGGCCAACGAGGCCATCGAGCTCGAACGCCTGCAGCTCATCGTGGACGGCACCATGAAGACCGCCGAGACCCGCGCCAACGGCTGGGGCGCCGCCACCCCGGCGCGCCTGCAGGCCACCATCGACGAGACGGTGGCGGCCTTCGGCCTCAAGACCAGCCTGGCCGTGGCCGACATCTGGACCGAGCGCTTCCTGCCCACGGCGGCAGACCGCAAGCTCAAGGGCTGACCGAGGCATTGCCATGGGCATCCCCCTCATCGACCTCACCGGGGCGCTGCACACCGGCGCCCCGCGCGGCGCCGACGTGGCTGCCGCGCTGCGCCAGGCCTGCATGGGCCCCGGCTTCTTCTACGTGGTGAACCACGGCGTGCCGCAGGAGCTCATCGCGCGCCAGTTCGCGTTGGTGCAGCAGTTTTTCGACCTGCCCCTGGCCGAGAAGGAGGCCATCTCGCTGCACCGCTCGCCCTCCATGCGCGGCTATGAGAGCCTGGGTGGCCAGACGCTGGACGCCGGCGCGCGCCCCGACCTCAAGGAGAGCTTCTACTGCGGGTTCGACTACGCGGCCGACCACCCCTACGTGCAGCGCGGCTACCACTCGTACGGCAGCAACCAGTGGCCCGCGCAGTGGCCCGAACTCGGCGACCAGTGCCGCGCCTACATCGCCGCCATGCAGCAACTGGCGCTGCGGCTCATGCAGCTCATGGCCCTGTCGCTCGGCCTGCCCGAGGACTACTTCGACCACACGCATGCCAACCCCATGCTCACGCTGCGGCTACTGCGCTACCCGCCGCACCCCGAGGGGGCCGACGCACTCACCTTCGGTGCGGGCGAGCACACCGACTGGGGCGCCATCACCCTGCTCGCACAGGACCAGCATGGCGGGCTGGAGGTGAAGCTGCCCAGCGGCGAGTGGACGGCCGCCACGCCCGTTGAGGGTGCGCTCGTCGTGAACCTGGGCGACATGATTCCGCGATGGACCAACGGCCTGTACCGCTCCAACCCGCACCGCGTGCGCAACCTGCACAGCGGCGGGGTGCCGCGCCACTCGATCCCTTTTTTCTACACGCCCGACTACGAGGCGCGCGTGGCCCCGGTCGCCACCTGCGTGCCCGCTGGCGAGGCACCGCGCTTCGAGCCCTGCACCGTGGGCGAGCACCTGCAGGCCATGTACCGCAAGACCTATGGTCTGGCCGATGGCAAGAAAAAGGCGGCGATGGCATGACGGCGACGAAGCTTTGGTTCAACCTGTTTTGCCGCGACATCGAGGCGCAGTTGCAGTTCTACCAGGCGCTGCTGCAACTTCCCGAAGCCCCGGGCACGCGCTCACCCATCTACCGCGCGGTGGAGACCGAGCACTTCCAGCTGGGCTTCAACGCGCCCGAAGCCTATGCCCTGCTGGGCCTGGCCGACCGCCGGCCCGACGAGGCCCAACTGCCACCCCGCAGCGTGACGGGCTACGCTACCTTCATGCTTGCCACGCCCGAGGCCGTGGACGCTGCGGGCCACCAGGCCACGGTGCTGGGCGGGCAGCTCATCAAGCCGCCCTACCCCACCTACTACGGCCAGTGGCAGGTGGTGCTGGCGGACCCGGAGGACAATGTGTTCCGCCTCAGCGCCTTCGGCCGGGCTGCCGCATCGGCATGAGCGGCGCCGGGGCGCGTGGTACAACGCGCCGATGCAGAACACCCCCAGCCCCGGACACCCTTTGCCGCCCGACGTGCAGGCCGCGCTCGACGCGGGCCAGCCCATCGAGGCCATCAAGCGCCTGCGTGCCGCCACGGGCCTGGGCCTCAAGGAGGCCAAGGACCTGATCGACGCGCACCAGCGTGGCGATGCACTGCCCTTGGCGGCCCGCGCCGCACAGCCCATGGACCGTTTCCACGTGCCTGACGCAGTGCGCCAGGCCCTGGCCGAAGGCAACAAGATCGAGGCCATCCGCCTGCTGCGCGACCATGAGGGCCTGGGCCTCAAGGAGGCCAAGGAGCGGGCCGATGCGATCGAGCAGTCCATGGGCGAGCCTGCCTCCATCGGCATGGGTGCGGGCACCCCGGGCCTTTCGCCCGGCCAGCAGCCCAGCGGCAGCGCGGGCAACTGGATCGTGGTGGCCGTGGTGCTGGTGTTTGCAGTGGGCGCGTACTTCTGGATGCGCGGCGGGACCTGAGCCCCGCACGCCCTTTCCCTCACTCAGTACTTGTTGGAGAAGTTCGCGCTGATGCGCTGGCGCAGGTACTCGGCGCCGGTGATGGGCGGGTACTTCTTCGCCGGGCCTTCGATGACCGCGTCTTCATTGGCCTGGCAGAAGAAGGCCAGGCTGTAGCGCGCGCCCTGGTATTCATTCGGCAGGGGGTTGCGCACGCGGTGGAAGTTGCTGGGCAACTGGTCGTCGCTCCAGCGCGTGAGCATGTCGCCGATGTTGCAGGTGATCACGCCCTCGGCCGGCTCCACGCTGGTCCACTGGCGGCCCTCGGCTTCCTTGCCAGGCAACACCTGCAGGCCGCCTTGGCCGGGGCGCTGGAACAGCAGGGTGAGGCAGTCGAAGTCGGTGTGGGCGCCGGCACGCCACAGGCCCAGCTCGTCCTTGAGCGCCGGGTCTACTGCAAAGTAGTGCAGCATGCGCAGCGTGCTCTGGTAGGTGGGCAGATCGGGGTTGTGGGCGCGGGTGAAGAAGTCCGCATCAAAGCCCAGCTTGTAGGCAAAGCACGAGAGCAGGCGCATACCCACCTCCCAGCACTGGCGCTCGAAGGCCAGCGTAGCGGCCTGGAAGCCCGGCAGCTCGGCCTCGGTGGGCCACAGGCCGGCCATGCGCGGGCGTGTGATCTGGTAGGACTCCTTCTGGTCCGGCGTGCGCGTGGAGGGGCGGATTTGCGCCTTGTGCTCCCAGCCGGAGTTGCGCGACAACGGCCACTGGGCCTTGGTGTCCTTGGGCTGGTCGAAGAAGACCTGCGCCCGCGCGAAGGCGGCGCGGATGTCCTCGATGGGGATGCCGTGGTTCGTCACCTGGAAAAAGCCGATATCGACCGATGCGGCCCACAGCTGCTCGGCGATCTCTTCCTTGCGCTGGTCGAAGTTGGAGATGTCGATGCGGCGCACTTCGCGCGTGGAGGTCTCGCCGTCCATCGCGCCGCCCATGCGCGATTCTTTCTCCAATTCGCCCAGCACGTCGGGGGCGACGGTGGGCTCGTAGACGGTTGTGGCGGGGTTTGCGGCGGTGGTCTGCATGATGTCTGTGTCCTCGTTGGATCAAAACAAGGCACACGGCAGGCCGCTGGGGATGAAGCGGCACGGCGCCATGTGGCTCTTGAAGGGAACAATGGCAACGGCCCGCAGGCTGCGCGGGCCCGCAAAAGGCACGCGCACTGCACACAAGCCGCCACCGGCTTCAAGAGCAATGACCCGCCAACCGGCCCGCGCAATGCGGATCTGCTGGACTGAACGCTTCTACTCTCAGCGCGGATGCTAGCAAACAGCAGGCCAGCAACACAGCCATGCCCATCACAGGAAAGCCCCTTGGCACCTTCAGACCCAGGGCCTGCCCCTCACCAAACCAGGGCGTCAACGCACCAATCAACGCACCAAGCCAGCGCACCGCGGGTGCGTGCCCGGCGCCAGCCAACCCCGATGCACAAGAGGCCCGGCAGGGACTTGCGCCAAGGCAAGTCCCTGGCAAAAAGGGCCTGGCACACAGCACGGCGCAGCGCTTTCGCGACACCGGGCACGCTTTCTGCATCAGCCTCTGCCGAGTAGAAGCGTTCAGCGCTGCCACCCTTTTCTGATGGTGGCGCCCGGAAATTGCTCAGTTCGACCTGGTCCCGCGGCAGCACACGCCCGTGGGCCCGGGAGATTCCACCGAACCTGGGCCTCCGCCATGATGCAACGCCGCCGCTTTCTCTCGACCACCCTTGCCTCCTCCATCGCCACCACGCTGGGCGCAGCCAGCCTGGCCGCGCCTGCCGTGGTGCATGCGCAGGGCGCGCTCACCCCGCTCAAGTTCACGCTCGACTTCCGCGTCACCAGCCAGACCTCGCCCTTCTTCCTTGCGCAGGCCAAGGGCTACTTCAAGGACGAGGGCCTGGATGTGAGCATCGACGTGGGCGCAGGCTCGGTCGCCTCGATCACGCGCGTGGCCAGCGGTGCCTACGACATCGGCCTGGGCGACATCAGCGCGCTGGCCGAGTTCCACGCGCAGAACGCCGACACACCGGTACAGGCCATCTACCAGTACTACAACCGCGCGCCCTTCGTCATCATCGGCCGCAAGGACCGCGGCATCACCACCGATTTCCAGTCGCTCAAGGGCAAGAAGGTGGCCGCCGCCGCCGTGGAAGCCACGCGCCGCAGCTGGCCCATGGTGGCCCGCGCGCTCAAGACCCCACCCGAGCTGTTCAGCTGGGTGACCACCGACTTCAGCGCGCGCGACAACGTGGTGGTGCGCGGCGATGTCGATGCCGCCACCTACTTCCACGACTCCGCTGTGTCGCTGTTTGCGCGCGTGCCGCCCAAGGACCTGTCGGTGCTCGAATACAACAAGGCGGGCCTGCACCTGTATGGCAACGCCGTGCTGGCCGGCAAGCTGCTGCAGGAGAAACCCGAGGTGGCCAAGGCCTTCCTGCGCGCCAGCAACCGCGCGCTGCGCGAGACGCTGGCCAACCCCGAAGCAGCGTTTGCCGCCATCAAGGCGCGCGAAGCCATCCTGAACATGGAGGTGGAACGCGAGCGTTGGGCCATCACGCGCCAGTACCTGCAGACGGCAGAGTCGCAGGCCGTGGGCCTGGGCGGCGTGCAGGGCTCCGTGCTGGCGCACCAGATCGAGGAGGTGGGCACCGTGTTCAACCTGGCGCGCAAGCCCGCGCCCGAGCGCGTGTTCAACCCTGCCTTCCTGCCCGCCCTGGCCGAGCGCAAGGTGGTGGCATGAACAGCGCCGCCCCCGCAGACCTGCTGCCGCAGGAGGCACCCCTCGACGAGCGCGACGGCAGGTACCTGCGCCAGGCCATCGTCCTGGCCGACAAGGCCCGCGCACGCGGCAACCGGCCCTTTGGCGCCCTGATCGTGGCAGCCGATGGCCGTGTGCTGGCCGAGGCCTGGAACGCCACCGGCGAGAACGGCGACTGCACCGCGCATGCCGAGACCTCGGCCGTGCGCCTGGCCAGCCCCGTGCATAGCCGAGAGGACCTGGCCGGCGCCACGCTGTATTCGTCGGCCGAGCCCTGCGTGATGTGCGCGGGTGCCATCTACTGGGCGAATATCGGGCGCGTGGTCTATGGCATCGACGCGGTGCGCCTGCGCGTGTTCCGCGGTGAGCGGCTGGACCAGCGCGATGCCGAGCTCTCCTGCCGCGACGTATTCCATGCCTCACCCCACCCCATCACTTGCGTGGGCCCGGCGCTGATCGAGGAATCGTCCACCTCGCACCAGGGCGCTTGGAAGAGCTGAGCACCGGCGCGTACGGCGGCAGAAGGCATGCATACATGTCACACATTGTTCATGGCATGCCAAATGCATAACGGGGGCAAGCCAACCCTTCGACGGAGACACCCCATGCATGCCCTGATGTCCGCAGCGCCGACTTACCAGCTCGATGACCCGGCCGACATCGACGACACCGACGGCACCTACCTGCGCCAGGCCATCGCCTGGTCATGCACGGCGCGCGCACGCGGCAACCGGCCTTTTGGCGCGGTGGTGATCGGCGGCGACGGCACGCTGCTGGCCGAGGCCTACTGCAACGCGAGCGAGACGGGCGACTGCACGGGCCATGCCGAGACCAATGCCGTGCGCCAGCTCAGCCCGCGCCTGGGCCGCGATGCGCTGGCCCAGGCCACGCTGTATTCGTCGGCCGAGCCCTGCGTGATGTGCGCAGGCGCCATCTTCTGGTCGGGCATCGGCCGCGTGGTGTTCGGCATCGACGCGGTGCGGCTGCGCGAGTTCCGCGGCGAGCGGGCCGAGCAGCGCGACGCCGAACTCTCGTGCCGCGACGTGTTCGCCGCCTCGCCGCACGCCATTGAATGCATCGGGCCGGCCCTGATCGAAGAGGCCAGCGCACCGCATGTGGGCTTCTGGAAATCGTGACCAGCGACAATCGCCTTCCATGCCGACCAACGCCCCGCCCGTGAATGAAGCCGACATCGAGACCAGCAGCAATGTCGTCTCCGGCACCCTGCTCAGCCGCTCCAAGCAGGGGCGCGAGCGCATCCTGGGCGCCATCCGCGAGGCGGCGATTGCCGAGTTCAGCCGCCATGGCTTCAAGGGTGCGTCCACCAAGGCGATTGCCGAGCGTGCGGGCCTGACCAAGCCACAGCTGCATTACTACATCGCCAGCAAGGAAGAGCTCTACGAAGAGCTGCTGTACTCGGTGCTCAACGGCTGGTCGGGCGCCTTCCAGTTCGACAGCCAGAGCGACGACCCGAAGAAGGTGCTGAGCAGCTACGTGCGCAAGAAGCTCGACTACGCGCTGGACAACCCGGGCCTGTCGCGCATCTTCACCACCGAGGTGCTAGGCGGCGGGCGCAACCTGGGCAGGTACTGGCCCGTGGCCGTGAAGTCCACCCAGCAGAAGGTGGATCTGATCGACCGCTGGATCGCCGAGGGCCGCATGCGCCCGCTGGACGCGCGCCTCTTGCTCATGCAGATCTGGGGCATGACCCAGCACTACGCCGACTACGGCGTACAGGTACACATCATGCTGGGCCTGGCGCCCGAGGAGACGATAGACCGCGAGCCCATCGTGCGCGAGCTCACCAACTTCGTGCTGTTGGGCTGCGGCCTCGCACCCGATTCGCACCAGAGTGAATAGGTCTGCACGCTTGCGGGCGTAGCAGAACCCCAGCACAGCGCTTTGACCCAGGCAAAGCAGGCAATAGCCCGAAAGCCCTGCTGGCACAGCATTTGCAATAGTTTGACCAATCGATCAAATCAAGTGGTCAAACATGCACACCCCAGCCACGGCAACCCTGCTACCCGCCACGGAACAGGCCTCCTTTGAACTGGTGCTCGCGCGCAGCCACCTGCGGCTGCCCGTGGAGCCCGGCGAGAGCATGGCCGATGTGCTGCAGCTCGCCGGCATCGCCATCGACACCCTGTGCGAGCAGGGCGTGTGCGGCACCTGCGCCACGCGCTGGCTGGCGGGCGCCCCGGACCACCGCGACAGCTGCCTGAGCCCCGAAGAGCAGGCCACTCATGTGGCCGTGTGCTGCGCGCGCAGCCACGGCCCCTCGCTCACGCTCGACCTCTGAAGAAGGACACCCCGCCATGCGCATCCTCGTGATCTATTGCCACCCGGTGGAGACCAGCTACAACGCCGCCCTGCACGACGAGGTGGTGCGCAACCTGCTCGCGGCCGGCCATGAGGTGGACGACTGCGACCTGTATGCCGAAGACTTCAACCCCGTGCTCAGCCGCGAGGAGCGCCTGGGCTACCACGAGGTGCCGAGCAACCGCCTGCCGGTGCAGGGCTATGTGGACCGGCTGCTCCAGGCCGAGGCCGTGGTGTTCTGCTTTCCCACCTGGTGCTTTGGCATGCCGGCCATGCTCAAGGGCTTTTTCGACAGGGTGCTGATGCCCGGCGTGGCCTTCGACATCAGCGACCCGCACAACGTCAAGCCATCGCTCACGCACATCAAGCGCATCTCGGCCGTGGTGACCTATGGCCGCCCGCGCTGGACGGCCCTGCTCATGGGTGACCCGCCGCGCAAGTCCGTCACGCGCTACATGCGCCTGCTCACGGGCGGCAAGGCGCGGGTGGACTACCACGCCTACTACCACATGAACGTGGCCACCCCGCCGCGGCTGGAGGCCTTCAAGGCCCGTGTAGGCCAGGCCATGGCGCGCTTTGCATAAGGGGGACAGCATGCACGCCTCCAACGCCCCCGACCACATCCTCAACGCCCGCCTGCCGCGCTGGCTGCTGCCTCGCACCTGGCCCGCCAGCGCTGGCCAGCCCGCGCTGGCCGACCTGCACCTGGCCCAGGGCCGCATCCAGGCCATGGTGCCGCACGACCCCGCGCGCGCCCTGCCCGAGGGCAGCACCTGGGACCTGGCCGGCGCGCTGGTGCTGCCCGGCCTGGTGGATGCACACACCCATCTGGACAAGGCCTTCACCCTGCCGCGCATGGGCACCGTCCAACCCGGCCTGCTGGGCGCCATCGAGGCCATGATGGTCGACCGCCAGGGCTGGACCGAGGCCGACATACGCCAGCGTGCCAGCCGCGCCCTGCAATGGGCCCATGAGGCCGGCACGGTGCATGTGCGCACCCACTGCGACTGGTGGGAGCCCGAGGCCCAGCCCCTGGCCTGGGGCGTGCTGCGCGAGCTGGCGCAGGAATGGGCCGGCCGCATCACGCTGGAGCGCGTGGGCCTGATCCCCCTGCACCTGTACACCGAGCGCGCCACCGCCATGCAACTGGCCGCCACCGTGGCTGCCAGCGGCCCGGGCGCGCTGCTGGGCGGCTTCGTGCATTCGACCAACTGGAGCCCGCAGGCCCTGCGCCACCTGTTCGAGGCCGCACAGCACCACGGCCTGGACGTGGACCTGCATGTGGACGAAGAACTGCACCCCGGCGCCCTGGGCCTGGCCACCACGGCCGCGCTGCTCAAGGAACTGCGCTTCGAAGGCCATGTGGTCTGCGGCCACACCTGCGCCCTGGCCGCGCAGGACGAGGCCACCGCCCTGGCCACGCTCGACGCCGTGGCGGCAAGCCCCATCACCCTGGTCACCCTGCCCATCACCAACCTGCTGCTGCAGGACGCCACCACCGGCCGCACGCCGCGCCTGCGCGGCCTGACCCTGGTGAAGGAGGCGCATGCGCGCGGCATCCCCGTGCTGGTGGCCAGCGACAACGTGCAGGACCCGTTCTGCCCCGTGGGCAGCTTCGACCCGCTGGAGGCCCTGGCCACCGGCGTGCTGGCCGCGCAGCTCGACGCGCCGTTCGACCGCTGGTCCGAAGCACTGTGCCGTGCCGACTGGCTGCGCCGCGGGCCCGATGCCCTGCCCCTGCAGCCCGGCAGCGCGGCAGACCTGATCGTCTTCAACCAGGCCGACCGCTGGGGCTTTCCCTCGCGCACGCAGCCCCGCGTGGTGCTGCGCCAGGGCCGCGTCACCAGCGGCCACGCCGGCGCTGCATGGCACCTGGCGAATGCAACCCCCGCACCATCCACCCCCATCCCTGCACGGAGCCTTGCATGAGCGACAACGCACCCAACACCCCAGGCATCGCCCAGCCCTTGGCCCGCTACGCCGCCTGGCGCCGCGCGGGCGACCTGGTGTTCCTGTCCGGGATCATCGCGGTCGACCCGGCGGCCAGCCGCATCGTGCGCGGCTATGCCGACATCCCCGACGAGGCGGCCACGCTGATCGGCCGCACCGGCGAGTTCAGCAGCGACACCAAGGAAGGCCCCATCCTCGCGCAGAGCTGGTACGTGCTCGACCGCATCCGCCTGACCATCGAGGCCGCGGGCGGGCAGATGTCCGACGTGTTCAAGCTGGTGCAGTACTTCAAGAACCTGGACCACTTTCCCCAGTACAGCCGCGTGCGCAAGCTGTTCTTCCCGGGCGAGCCCCCGGCCTCCACCGTGGTGGAGGTCAGCGGCATGCTGCCGACCCCGGACATCCTGATCGAAGTCGAAGCCACGGCGTACCTGCCGCTGCGCTGACCCATCGCCCCCACACCCTCCTCACGAAAGCCCATCCATGCTGCACGGCTACAACCCGCCCCACCGCTACCTGCCCTACCTGAGCTGGACCGAGATCGTCGACCTGCCGGACAAGGAGAACACCGTCATCGTGCTGCCCACGGGCGCCACCGAGCAGCACGGCCCGCACCTGCCCTGCGCGGTGGACACGGTGATCAGCGCCGGCGTGGTGGGCCATGCCCTGGCGCGCCTGCCGGCCGAGGTGCCGGCGTTTGCCATGGCCCCCATCACCTACGGCAAGTCCGAAGAGCACCTGCACTTTCCGGGCACCATCACCCTCTCCGGCGAGACCCTGCTGGCCACCATGAACGAGGTGGGCGAGTCGGTCTACCGCGCGGGCTTTCGCAAGCTGCTGTTCGTCAACGGCCACGGCGGCCAGCCGCAGGTGATGGAGATGTGCGCGCGCGAGCTGCGCCTGCGCCATGGCGACTTCATCGTGGTGCCCAGCTTCACCTGGCGCGTGCCGCACGTGGCGGGCAAGTACCTGTCCGAGCAGGAGAAGAAGCTGGCCATGCACGCCGGCCATGCCGAGACGGCGCTGATGCTGGCCCTGGCCCCCGACACCGTGCACATGGAGCGCGCGGTGGTGAACTACCCGCCCGTGTTCGACTCGCCCCTGCTCTCGCCCGACGGCCGCCCCGCCTGCGCCTGGAGCGCGCGCGACTTCGGGCCCAGCGGCATCATCGGCGACCCGCTGCCGGCCACGGCCGAACAAGGCCACGCCATCCTTGACTCGCTGGCCGTGAGCTGGGCCGCCGCCATCACCGAGCTGCACAAGCTGCAGTGGGCAGCACGCCCCGAACCCACCTGGGGCCGCGCCAACCACACGGGCCATGTGGAGAACTCCTCCGCACTGGCCTGAAAACTGCGACGCAGCCGCACCCCCACACCCCTTTTCGCCACCTGTTTCGTCCCTTCTCCCCACCTAACGGAGTACTGCCATGATGAAGACCGCCCCCCGCCTTTCCAAACTTGGTGCAGCCGCGCTGCTCGCTGTTGGTGCCGCCGGCACCATGTCGGGCACTGCCCAGGCGCAGGAAAAGTTCACCTACATGACCAACTGGTACGCGCAGGCCGAGCACGGCGGCTTCTACCAGGCTGTGGCCACGGGCCTGTACAAAAAGTACGGCCTGGACGTGAGCATCAAGATGGGTGGCCCGCAGGTCAACATCGTGCAGATGATGGCGGCCGGCCAGGCCGAGTGCGTGATGGGATCGAGCGACCTGCAGATGATCCAGATGCGCGAGGGCGGCGTGCCTGTGACCACGGTGGCAGCGGTGTTCCAGAAAGACCCGCAGGTGCTGATCGCGCATGACGACGTGAAGAAGTTCGAGGACTTGAAGGGCAAGACCATCCTCATCGCCTCGTCGGCCCAGCGCGGCTACTGGCCCTGGCTGAAGGCCAAGTACGGCTTCACCGATTCGCAGACGCGCCCCTACACCTTCAACATCCAGCCCTTCGTGGCCGACAAGAACACCGCCCAGCAGGGCTACCTGACGTCAGAGCCGTTTGCCATCGCCAAGGCCGGCGTCAAGGCCAACACGCTGATGTTCAGCGACCAGGGCTACCCCGCCTACGCTACCACCGTGAGCTGCATGGACAAGACGCTCAAGGAGCGCAGCGCCGCCGTGGCCTCGTTCGTGAAGGCGTCGATGGAAGGCTGGAAGAGCTACCTGGCCGACCCCGCCCCCGGCAACGCACTGATCAAGAAGGACAACCCGAACATGACCGACGAACAGCTGGCCTACAGCGTGGCCAAGCTCAAGGAGATGGGCATGGTGACGGGCGGCGACGCGGCCAGCATGGGCATCGGCACCATGACCGACGCACGCGCCAAGGCGAGCTACGACTTTCTGGTCGAGTCCAAGCTGATCGACCCCGCCAAGGTGAAGCTGGCCGACACGTACAGCACCAGCTTCGTCAAGGACCTCAAGGTTCTGCCCTAAGCCCACCCTGCCCTGAAACAGCGGCCCTGCCCCACGCGCAGCGGGGCGGGCCGCATCCATCGAAAGGCCACTCCATGCATTCCGCCGAGCCCACCCCTTCTGCACCGACAACAGCCCACCGCCCCACGCCCGCCGTGCAGGTGCTGTCGGCCGAGAAGACCTACCCCAACGGCACGCAGGCCCTGCTGCCGGTGGACCTGACCATCGAAGAAGGCGAGTTCGTCACCCTGCTCGGCCCCTCGGGCTGCGGCAAGAGCACGCTGCTGAAGATGGTGGCCGGCCTGCTGGAGCCCACCGATGGCCGGCTGCAGCTGTGGCACAAGCCCGTGGCGCAGCTGGACGAAAGCGGCAAGAAGATGGCCTTCGTCTTCCAGTCGCCCACGCTCATGCCCTGGGCCAGCGTGCAGACCAATGTGCGCCTGCCGCTGGACCTGGCCGGCGTGCCGCGCCAGGAGGCCGATGGTCGCGTGGCCGAGGCCCTGGCCCTGGTGGGCCTGTCGAAATTTGCCAGCGCGCTGCCTCGCGCCCTGTCGGGCGGCATGCAGATGCGCGTGTCCATCGCGCGCGGCCTGGTCACCCAGCCCGACCTGCTGCTGATGGACGAGCCCTTTGGCGCGCTGGACGAGATCACGCGCCACAAGCTCGACGCCGACCTGCTGGACCTGTGGCGCAAGAAAAAACTCACCGTGATCTTCGTGACCCACTCGATCCACGAGGCGGTGTTTCTGTCGAGCCGCGTGGTGATGATGGCCGCGCGCCCCGGCCGCGTGGTGGAAGAGTTCACCATCGACGCACCCTACCCGCGCACGGCCGACTTCATGGTGTCGCCCGAATTCAGCCGCTACGCCAAGCAGCTGCAGGACAGCCTGCTGCGCGCCAGCGCAGACACAGAGGAGACCGCAGCATGAGCACGCCTTTCCCTGCAGCGCCCATCGCGGCGCCCGCCACCGCAGAGCGCAGCACACCCACGCGCGCACCAGCCCCAGCCAAGCCCGCCGCACCGCGCATCCCCCTCATGGCCCAGCCGCGCGTGCAGCGCGTGGTCTACCCGCTGCTGGTGGGGCTGGTGCTCATTGCGCTGTGGCAGGGCCTGGTCACGGCGATGGAGCTGCCGCCCTACCTGGTGCCGTCGCCCCTGCTCATGCTCAAGACGCTGTTCACCGACTGGGCGGCCCTGGGTGGCTCGCTGTGGGTGACCGTCAAGATCACGGTGCTGGCCTTTGGCGTGGCCACCGTGGCCGGGGTGCTGATCTCGTTTCTGTTCGTGCAGAGCAAGCGCATCGAGACGGCCCTGTTCCCCTACGCCGTGCTGCTGCAGGTCACGCCCATCGTAGCCGTGGCACCGCTGATTATCATCTGGGTGAAGGACCCGACCGCGTCGATGGTGATCTGCGCCGCACTGGTCGCCCTGTTCCCCATCATCAGCAACACCACGCTGGGCCTGCGCAGCGTGGAGCCCGACCTGCAAAGCTACTTCCAGCTCAACCGCGCCACGCGCATGCAGACCCTGCTGCGCCTGCGCATACCGAGCGCGCTGCCCTACTTCTTCGGGGGGCTTCGCATCTCCAGCGGGCTGGCCCTGATCGGCGCCGTGGTGGCCGAGTTCGTGGCCGGCACCGGCGGCCAGGGCGCGGGTTTGGCGTACCAGATTTTGCAGGCAGGGTTTCAACTGAACATACCGCGCATGTTCGCCGCGCTGCTGCTGATATCGCTGACCGGCGTGGCGCTGTTCGCGCTGATGGCCTGGGGCACCCGAGTGGCCCTGGGCAGCTGGCACGCCAGCGAAAACTCGATGGATTGAGAAGCCCCCTGAGTCGCTGCGCGCCTTCCCCCCAGGGGGACGCCGCCCCTGCGGCGGGGCGGCCCTTGCACGGCGGCACTGGCATGGGCCGCGCGTGTTCGACGTCTGTGGATGGCGCGTAACGCGCCGAACAACTGAGCCATCCCTTCACCGCCACTGCGCACTTTCGCGCGCGGTGCAGGCCCCCTTTTTCCCAAACCGGCCGCCGACGGCCCAGGAGATACAGACATGACCACCACCACCGCCCACCAACTGCCCGAACAACTGCCCGGCCTGGACTGGATTGCCGACCCGCTGCGCGTGGGCCGCCTGTCGCAGGACTTTGCCTGGTTCAGCCCCGTGCTCAAGCGCGACCTGGCCGGCAAGCGCGGCGACATTGCCGTGCGCCCGCGCACCGAGGACGAGATCCGCCAGGTGGTAGCGGCCTGTGCCAAGGCGCAGATGCCCCTCACCGTGCGCGGCAGCGGCACCGGCAACTACGGGCAAAGCACACCGCTGCATGGCGGGGTGATCCTGGACCTGTCGGGCTACAACGGCTTTGGCTGGGTGCGCGGCGGCGTGGGCCGGGCGCAGGCCGGCATCCGCCTGTCGGAGTTCGACGCGCAGGCCAAGCCCCAGGGGCAGGAGCTGCGCTGGCTGCCCTCCACCTACCGCAGCGCCACGCTGGGCGGGCTATTCGGCGGCGGCTTTGGCGGCGCCGGGTCGATCAACCACGGCCCGCTGGCCGCGCCCGGCAACGTGCTGGCGGTGCGCGCCATGACGGTGGAGCCCGAGCCCCAAGTCATCGAGCTGCGCGGCCCCGAGGCCATGCTGCTGCACCACACCTACGGCACCAACGGCATCGTGCTGGAGCTGGAAGTGGCGCTGACCCCCACGGTGGCGTGGACGGAATGCATCGTCACCTTCACCGAATTCGATGCCGCGCTGGAGTTTGCCGACCGCTTTGGCGCCGCGCCGGGGCTGGAGAAAAAAGAGGTGTGCTTTCTGGCCGCGCCCATCCCCGACTACTTCACCAGCCTGGCCGAGCACCTGCCCAAGGGCTGCCATGCGGTGATGCTGCTGGTGGCCCCGCATTCGGAAGACGGCATGCGCGACATGGCCGCCAAACATGGCGGCAGCGTCAGCTACCGCAAGACCGCCGACGAGGTGGACAAGAGCCACAAGACCCTGCTCGAATACACCTGGAACCACACCACCCTGCACGCGCTGAAGGTGGACAAATCGCTCACCTACATCCAGAGCGGCTTCACCCCCGCCACCCGGCTGGAGCAGGTGAAGGCGCTGGAAAAAGCCCTGGGCGGCGAGGTGATGATGCACCTGGAGTTTCTGCGCA
Source organism: Acidovorax sp. AC410 (assembly GCF_979253235.1). Taxonomy (NCBI): domain Bacteria; kingdom Pseudomonadati; phylum Pseudomonadota; class Betaproteobacteria; order Burkholderiales; family Comamonadaceae; genus Acidovorax; species Acidovorax sp. AC410. Next base: position 3,242,632 of record NZ_CEEDCG010000001.1, on the reverse strand, counting down.
CCAAGGAAGGCGCCTTCAACTGCAGCGGGCTACAGCTCATCCGCTACAGCACCGAAGAGCGGCTCAACCAGATCATGCAGATCTACCGCGACCACGGCGTGCAAATCAACAACCCGCACGTGTACATCGTGGAAGACGGCAAGCAGAACAACCTGGACCCCGCCGTGGTGGGTATCAAGCAGCGCTTTGATCCGCAAGGTTTGCTCAACCCCGGAAAACTGCGCAGTTGGGTGCCGCCGGTGGCGAAAGCCGCATAGCCCCTGGCGCAGCGGCTGCAGGCGGGGCGAAGGCATAATCAGCTATTCATTTAATAGCAGTTTCCATCCATGTCCTGGCACGCGCGCCTGCAGCTCGACTACACCGTTGAAGGCCCCACCACCCGCACCGTGGCGCGCTACGAGCACAACGGGCCGCTGCGCATCCTGCAAAGCCTGTACCCCGAGGGCGACGGCATCTGCCACAACGTGCTGGTGCACCCGCCCGGCGGCCTGGTGGGCGGCGACACGCTGGACATCACCGCCACCGTGGGCCCGGGCGCGCACGGCCTGGTCACCACGCCGGGGGCCACGCGCTTTTACCGCTCCACCGGCCCGCTGGCGCTGCAGCGCAGCCACCTCACGCTGGGCGAAGGCGCACGCCTGGAATGGCTGCCGCTGGAAGCCCTGTGCTACAGCGCCTGCAATGCCGAGAACCACCTCACCCTGAACCTGGCCCCTGGCGCCGAATGCATGGGCTGGGACGTGACGGCCCTGGGCCTGCCCCATGCCGAACAGCCCTTCGTGCAGGGCCGCTTCGTGCAGCACCTCACCGTGCCCGGCCTGTGGCTGGAGCGCGGCGTGATCGACGCGGCCGATGAGCGCCTGCTGCAAAGCCCCCTGGGCCTGGCTGGTCAGCGCTGCATGGCCAGCATGTTCTTTGCCGCCGGCAGCGCGCTGGAGCGCAACCGCCGCGACGCCGCGCTGGATGCGGCGCGGGCGGTGATGGATGCGCACCCGACCTTGACTGCCACCGCAGGCGCCACCAGCCCCAATGCGCAGATGGTGGTGGTGCGCGTGCTGGCGCCGCAGGTGGAGCCGGCGATGAAGCTGCTCAAGGCCGTGCGCATGGCCTGGCGCCAGCAGATGTGGGCACTGCAGGGCGAGGCGCCACGCGTCTGGGCGATGTAGCCCCAACGGACCCACACCCGCCACAACACAGGAACCCCACGCACCATGTCCATACAACCCAGCGGCGCCACGCGGTATTTCTCGGGCACGTATGCCGAAGCCCGCGCCAAGTTTCTTAGTGCCGCAGCCCAGAGCGGCGCAACCATCAAATCCTTCGTGCACCCGGACCACCGCGGCGCGCTGGGCGAAGAGTTGGCCACCGACGTCGCGCTGATCGGCGCCATGGATGCGAAGAAGATCCTGCTCGTCACCTCGGGCACGCACGGGCCCGAAGGCTTTTGCGGATCGGGCACGCAGGTGGCCACACTCTATGATGCCGACCTGCTGGCACGCCTGGGGCAGGCCGGCGTGGCGCTGCTGCTGGTGCATGCGGTCAACCCGCACGGGTTTTCGCACCTGCACCGCACGAACGAAGACAACATCGACCTGAACCGCAACCACATCGACTTCACCGCGCCGCTGCCGGTGAACGCGGCGTATGCCGACGTGGAGCCGCTGATGCTGCCCACCACCTGGCCGCCCACGCCCGCCGACGACGCGGCCGTGGACGCCTATATTGCCAAGCATGGCCTCGCCGCCTTCCGCAATGCCGTGTTCAAGGGCCAGTACACCTCGCCCGACGGCTTGTTCTACGGCGGCACCGCGCCGTCGTGGAGCAACAAGACCATCCGCGCCATCCTGCGCAAGTACGTGGCAGCCGCCACGCACCTGGGCTGGATCGACGTGCACACGGGCCTGGGCCCCTACGGGCACGGCGAGAAGATCTACCCCGGCCGCAACACGCCCGAGGACCTGGCGCTGGCCCAGTCATGGTGGGGCGCCGACGTGTTCTCGCCCTTCTCCGGCGACTCGGCCTCGGCCGATGTGTCGGGCCCCGTGGTCACCACCGCCTTCGACGAATGCCCCAACGCCCGCATCGCCCCCATGGGCCTGGAGTTTGGCACCCTGCCCGAGGCAGACATGCTGCTGCGCCTGCGCGCAGACACCTGGCTGCGCAGCCACCCCGAGGCGCCGGCAGCGCAGCAGCGAGAGATCCGCGCCCAGTTGCGCGACGCGTTTTACTGCGACAACGAGGAGTGGAAGGGCATGGTGCTTGGGCAGACGCGGGTGGTGTTGTTGCAGACGGTGCAGGGGTTGCGGAAGGGGTGAAGGGGCTGGGGCCCAGGCGCGCTGGATTGCAGTTGACGTACGGCATTCCCGGACCGATTCCCCGCCTTCGCACATGTCAGTGCAGTTCGGGTGACTTGGCCGGAGAGGGTTTATGCTTTAGTGGGGATGCGTCGCGATATGGACGATCCAGGGAGAGTTCACATGCTGAACCCATGCCCCGAGTAACACCTATAGTTCAAAAATGGAAGCCAATGAAGCTGCTCGATCGCACACGTTCAAGGTCAACCATATTGCTATTGTTGAATCGCTTGCAACCAGCGAATTTCTGACCGGCCGCGAGCTGGCAGGGTATCTCCGCGGACAGCTTGAAGACTCGCAAACGCCGATCACTGTTTCGTACTCCGAAGTGGCGACACCCGATGACTTTCGAGCGGTTGTTGCGAGTCTGGCGACGCGTGCTGAGTATGAAGGCCTGCGTCCAATATTGCATGTAGAGGCACACGGTGAAGACGATTTCGGGCTTCACTTTCGTAGTGGAAAACTTCACTGGCGGGAAATCTGTGACGCGTTAATTCCTTTAAACCAGGCTAGTGACTTTAACCTGCTGCTGTCAGTATCAGCATGCTTTGGCGTGAACTTCATCTCTGGAGTAACGCTGAGCAGAGGAGCCCCCTGCTATGCATTGCTGGGGCCTTCGCATGACCTGTCGGGTAGCGATCTTCTAAACAGGTTTCGGATTTTTTATCGGGAAGTGATCCACTCACAAAACTTGGATTCGGCATTGACCACGATGAATCAAGATCAGCTTGAGCAAGGACACATGGTATTTCTACTTGCGGAGAATTGGTTCGAAGATCTGATGCTGGAATATCTCAGAAACGCGACACATACGAAGGAACTGAAGGCTGCAGCCATGCGCATGTATGTCAAGGCGAAGGGAGCCGGAGCTGCGTCTACGCTCACCGATATAAAAAGGCACTTGTTGAAGAATAGGCCGCTGATCGCCCGAAACTACTATGCCGAATTTTTCATGGTCGAGCATGTACCGGAAAATGCACAGCGCTTCGCCGCGCTCCTGCATGCCATGGAAATGACAATAGCTGCGGATAGTAGCGATGTGCCACTGAGCAGATTCAGCCGGTGATCTGTATTGCGCCAGGCGACAACTTCTCGCTCAACAGGTTAGCGGTGTAGCGCAGCCGATCAATATCTGCATCCTTTTGCACGCCCCGGCTGAAGCAGCACAGCGTGCCATAGACCTGGCCGTCTGCCAGGCGTACAGGGGTGCTCAGATGCGTGCCGATGTCGAACCCGGGGTCGGGCGCCTGGCCTGCCTTGACGAGGGGCACGGCGTTGTCGATCTTTTCTGGCAAGCGGCCTTCGACCACATACTGGCACCAGCTTTCTTCGGCCGGGTCAGACATGCCCGCCACGACGGGCGCAAAATCGGGCGCGCTGTCCACCGCCTTGAAGGTGCGGCGGCCGTCTGCAATCTGCGAGACGAAGGCCACGTCCATGCCCAGGCGCTTGCGCAGCAGTTTCAGAACCGCCGGTACCACAGCGGGAAGCTCATGGTCGGCAGAGTCGCTGGTGGCGACCAGCATTTCGGAAATGGTGACGTCCAGGTCGTCGGGGTTGTAGTCGAGCATGTGCATACCCATCAGTCTAAACCGCGACTGGGCAGACTGTCGTAAGCGAACGTCTGTTGCGTATCGAATCACACGCGACCCGATGATGGCCCTGCGCAACGGGAGGAGACGGTTTGGTTGCCCGCCCACCGCTCCTCGTTCGCGGGCCTGCCCATACCGGGCAGGCCGTCATCACTGCAGCATCAAGCCGTTGTCGCCGCCACCGCAGGCACCTTCAACAACCCATCGGCCTTGAACATCGCCCGAATCCCGCGCACAGCCTGCCGGATACGCGCCTCGTTCTCGATCAGCGCAAACCGCACGTACTCATCCCCCTGGTCGCCAAAGCCGATGCCGGGCGATACGCAGACCTTGGCCTTGTCGAGCAACTGGCGCGCGAATTCGAGCGAGCCCAGGGCGCGGTAGGGTTCGGGGATGCGGGCCCAGATGTACATGCTGGCTTTGGGGCAGTCCACGGCCCAGCCCGATTCGGTGAGGCCTTTGAACAGCACGTCGCGGCGGCGCTGGTACTGGGCGGCGATGTCTTTCACGCACTGCTGGTCGCCCTCCAGCGCGGCGATGGCGGCGACCTGCAGGGGAGTGAAGGTGCCGTAGTCGTGGTAGCTCTTGATGCGGGCGAGCGCGGCCACGAGGTCGGGGTTGCCGACCATGAAGCCCACGCGCCAGCCGGCCATGTTGTAGCTTTTGGAGAGGGTGAAGAACTCCACGGCCACGTCCTTGGCGCCGGGCACTTCCATGATGCTGGGGGCGCGGTAGCCGTCGTACACGATGTCGGCGTAGGCCAGGTCATGCACCACCAAAATGTCGTGCTTCTTGGCCAAGGCGATGACGCGTTCGAAGAACGACAGCTCCACGCACTGCGCGGTGGGGTTGCTGGGGAAGCCGAAGATCATCATCTTGGGCTTGGGGTAGCTGCCGCGGATGGCCTTTTCGAGCTCGGCAAAAAAGTCGACATCGGGCGCCACGGGCACGCTGCGGATGTCGGCCCCGGCGATCACCGCGCCGTAGATGTGGATGGGGTAGCTCGGGTCAGGCACGAGCACGGTATCGCCCCGGTCCAGCGTGGCCAGCATCAGGTGGGCCAGGCCCTCCTTGGAACCGATGGTGACGATGGCCTCGGTGTCGGGGTCGATGTCGACTGCGTAGCGGTCTTTGTACCAGTGGCTGATGGCGCGGCGCAGGCGGGGGATGCCCTTGCTGGCGGAGTAGCCGTGGGTGTCGGGCCGCTGGGCCACCTCGGTGAGCTTGGCCACGATGTGCGGCGGGGTCGCGCCATCGGGGTTGCCCATGCTCATGTCGATGATGTCCTCGCCACGGCGGCGGGCAGCCAATTTAAGCTCGGCCGTGATGTTGAAGACGTAGGGGGGAGGCGATCGATGCGCGCAAAGCGGCGCTTGCCCTGAGAAGCAGACATGCTGGTGAACTTTCACGTAAGCGCCCGGAACCGTCCGAGCGACGTGGCTGGCAGAAAGGCCGGCCCGCATTCAATGTACATCAAACGCGGTATTCGTTCCTCACATTGCGGCGGTGTCGCACCGCCGCTACGCTCAGGCTTTCAGGCCTGCGCTGGCGCGTGTGGTGGCCTTTTCGCTCGACATGGACCACGCGAAGATGCCCACGCCGCAGATGCCCAGCACCACGCCCACCCAGCCCGTGGAAGTCCACCCCAGGCCGGCTGCGATGGACATGCCGCCCAGCCAGGCGCCCAGCGCGTTGGCGGCGTTGAAGGCCGAGTGGTTGAGCGCGGCAGCCAGGGTCTGCGCATGGCCCGCCACATCCATCAGGCGGATCTGCAGCGCGGGGCCGATGGCGACCAGGGTGCCCAGGAAGAAGGTGGAGAGCGCAGCCGTGACGGGATGGTGGGCTGCAGGCACGGACAGCGCCAGCACCACGATGGACCACAGCAGCACCTTGCCCACGGTGGGCATGAGGGCCTTGTCGGCCATGCGCGAGCCGACGATGTTGCCCACCACCATGCCCAGGCCGAACAGCGCGAGCACAAAGGGCATGAGCGCGGGCGGCATGCCGGCCACCTCCAGCAACGTGGGCTTGATGTAGCTGAACACGGCGAACATGCCGCCAAAGCCGATGGCGCCGATGCCCAGGGTGAACCACACCTGCTTGCGCGCCAGGGCGCCCAGCTCGCGCAGGGGGCTGGCGCCGTGCGATGCCGGCATCTCGGGCACCCACAGGCGCACCATGACCACGGCGGCCACGGCAATGAGCCCCACGAAGACGAAGGCCGCGCGCCAGCCGAAATGCTCGCCCAGCGCGGCGGCAATGGGCACGCCCACCAGCGTGGCGGTGGTCAGCCCCAGCATGACCCAGCCCACGGCGCGCGCGCGGCGCCCCGGGGGTGCCAGGGCGGCGGCCACGAGGGCCGCCACGCCGAAGTAGGTGCCGTGTGGCAGGCCGGTGAACAGGCGCATGGCGCTGAGCGAGCCGTAGCCCGGTGCCAGGGCCGACGCGAAGTTGCCCAGGGCGTACACCACCATCAATGCCATGAGCAGCGCACGCCGCCCCCAGTTGGCGCACAGCACGGCCAGCACGGGCGCGCCCACCACCACGCCCAGCGCATAGGCGCTGATGACGTGGCCGGCCTGCGGAATGCTCACGTTGATGTCGCGCGCCACCTCGGGCAGCAGGCCCATGATGACGAATTCACCCGTGCCGATGGAAAAGCCGCCGACCCCCAGGGCCAGCACGGCGCGCACCAGGGTGCGGTCGTCGGTAGGGGTGTGGGCGATGGGCGACGACGTGGGGGACAGGGGCGCGGTCATGGCGGCAGCAGCAACGGCAACAGGGCGACGCCGCACCAGCCATGGGCAGGCGGGCGCAGGAGAAGCACAGGGTGGGGAAGAAACGGAGTTACGGGGGTAAACCCGATTCATGTAACCATAGCACGCCCCGCGCTGCGCTGCAGGGGCGGGGATATCTGTAACCTTGGTGAACAGGCCTCGCCAGCGGGGCTGCTACGCTAGTTGACTGAGCACGCCCCTCCTCCCACCAAGGACCGCGAATGACGACACCCAGCACAGCCGACCACATTGCCGACACCGTCAAGGTGCTGGCCTTCGACATTTTCGGCACCGTGGTGGATTGGCACGGCTCTATCGTGCGCGAGATGCAGGCGCTGTACCCGGCCGTGGATGGAGATGCCTTTGCCATCGCCTGGCGCAGCGGCTACCAGCCGGCCATGGCGCGCGTGATGCGTGGCGAGCAGGGGTGGACGCGCATCGACTCGCTGCACCGCGGCATCCTCGACGAGATACTGCCTAAATTCGGCCTGACCCACCTCACCGAGGCCGAGCGCTGGCACCTGAACCATGTGTGGCAGCGGCTGGACCCATGGGCCGACAGCGTGGCCGGGCTCACGCGGCTCAAGACGCGCTTCACCATCACCACGCTGTCGAACGGCAACATCAGCCTGCTGACCCACATGGCCAAGCGTGCGGGCCTGCCGTGGGATTGCATCCTGAGCGCCGAGGTGTTCCGCGCGTACAAGCCCCACCCGGACACCTACCTGGGCGTGGCGCGCACCTTTGACCTGGAACCCGCGCAGGTGGCGCTGGTGGCCACCCACCATGACGACCTGGAGGCTGCGCGCGCCTGCGGGCTGCGCACCATCTATGTGGAGCGGCCGCTGGAACTGGGCGCAGCCCGCCCCAAGGACTGCACGCCGCAGCCAGGCAACGACCTGCACACGTCCAGCATCCTCGACCTTGCCCAGCGGCTGGGTTGCTGAGCGCAGGCCTCGGAACCTATCGCGCCGCCACCAGCAGCTGCACGAACATCTGCACCTTGGTATGGCACTCGGGGCTGATGGAGGTGAACTCCAACCCCGCCAGCCACTGCCCGCCCTCGGGCTTCAAGGTGATGACGCGGGCGTAGACGTCGGTGGCGTGGTATTCGACCAGGGTCAGGTCGAATTCGAGCTTGAGCTCGCTGTGCAGAGCCAGTTCTTCGGTCAGCTCCACCAACAGGCCGTGGTAGCCGATGTCGCGGATGGCGGCATGCACGATCTGCGGCACGATGATCTTGTCCTGGATGCGCTGGCACAGGCAGGGCAGGCGCGTGTCCACGCGGTGGCTGCGCCGGAACTCCTGGCGCGGCACCTTGAGCTTGCGCGAGGGGATGGCCACCAGCTCGCGCAGGCCCACGGGCTGCTGGCGCCCCTTGACGTAGACCTGCATGGGGGCCGATGCCGACACCAGCCCCCAGCAGCGCTGGTAGGTGGCCTCGCTGATGAGCACCTGGCCACGCAGGCTGAAGGCCTCGATGCGCGAGGCAAGGTTGACCTCTTCGCCGATGACGGTGTATTCGGAATACACGTCGGAGCCGAAACGCCCCGCCATCACCGTGCCGGTGTTCACACCGATGCCCAGGAAAACCTCGGGCAGGCGCTCGCGCATGTGGGCCAGGTTCAGGTCGCGCATGGACATCTGCATCTCGACGGCGCACATCAGGGCGCGGTCGACATCGTCCTCGCGCGCCACGGGTGCGCCGAAGAGGACCATGATGGAGTCGCCCATGAACTTGTCGATGGCGCCGCCGTGCTTGAAGACCACCTCGCTGAGCATGGCCAGGCACCGGTTGAGCGCAGGGATCACCACGCCCGCCGGCAGCGATGCCGACAGCGCCGTGAAGCCGCGCAGGTCGGCCAGCAGGATGGTGACCTCGCGCGGTGCCACCGACAGGCTTTCATTGAACACGCCGTCAGGCCCCTCGCTGCCACGCAGGATGGCCGCCATCTCGACCGTGGCCGCCTCGTTGAGCGGCGCGCCCGTCTCGCGGGCAATCAGCGCCTGCAGGCGGCGCAGGGCATCGTGGTTGAATTCTTTGTGCATGGGCGGCAAGCTGGTTCCACTGGGGGCCGGGACTGTCGCAGCATAGCGTTATCGACCAGCCGCGCGGGCTGCAGTCCACGCCAGCCAGAATAGGCGCGCCCCGGGGGCGGGTCAAGCCGGCCCCGGGAAAACAACGAGGGGAAAGCGCCCTATGGACGCAGGCCCCACGCCGTGCTGGCATCAGCCTGCACCGGCCCCTGCGGCCTGCTGCACCACCTGGTCCAGCATGCCAAAGGGCCCCGGGCGGCCCTGGCCATCGAGCGCCACCATGCGCACCCGCTCGCCAAAGCGCAGAAAGGGCGTGCGCGGCGCGCCCTCGGCCAGGGTTTCGAGCATGCGGCGCTCGGCGATGCAGCTCGAACCCATGGCCGCGTCGGCATTGGAGACGGTGCCCGAGCCGATGACCGTGCCGGCCGACAGCCGGCGCGTGCGCGCGGCATGCGCGATCAATTGCCCAAAATCAAAGTGCATGGCGCCGCCGTGCGGGTGGCCGCACCAGGCACCGTTGCGGTAAGTCTGCAGCTGCAGGTGTACGCGGCCCTCGTGCCAGGCGGGGCCCAGCTCGTCGGGCGTGACGGCGATGGGGGCGAAGGCGGTGGCGGGCTTGGCCTGCAGAAAGCCGAAGCCGCTTCGGGCCTCGCGTGGGCCAAAGCCGCGCAGGCTCCAGTCGTTGAGCAGCACCACCAGGCGCACATGCTGCAGCGCCTGCCGTGCATCCACCCCCATGGGCGTGGCGCCCAGCACCACGCCGAACTCGCCTTCGTAGTCGATGCCGTCGCCCTCCGAGGGCAACGGCACCGGGTCGTGCGGGCCCAGGAAATCGTCGGCCGCGCCCTGGTACATCAGCGGGATGGTCTCGAAGTCGGCGATGGGCGGGGTCTTGAAGGCGCGCTCCATCAGCCGCCCATGGTTCAGAAAGGCCGAGCCGTCGAGCCATTGGAAGCTGCGCGGCAGCGGCGCGGCGCACTGGCGCGCGTCGAACGGCACGGCGCCCACGCTGGCGCGGGTGTCGGGGATGTTCAGGGCCAGCGACAGGCGTTCGAGCGCCGGCAGCACTTCGTCCCAGCGCTGCAGGGCGTCGAGCAGGGTGGGAGCCACGGGGCTGGCGTCCACGCAGTGGCTGGCGTCGGCCGAGACGACGACCAGGCGGCCGTCGGGCTGGCCGTTCTTGAGGGTGGCGAGTTTCATGCCGTGGCCTTGCCCAGGGGGAGTGCAGGGTCGAAGATGGCGACGGCGCGCGTCCACCCGGCGGAGGCGCCGCGCACCTTGACCGGGAAGCACGATACATAGAAGCCGCTGGCGGGCAATGCCTCCAGGTTGTGGAGTTTTTCGAGGTGGCAGTAGCCGATGTCGCGACCGGCCTTGTGGCCTTCCCAGATCAGCGAGGCGTCGCCGCTTTCGGCATAGCGCTGGGCGGTGTAGGCAAAGGGGGCGTCCCAGCTCCAGGCGTCGGTGCCGGTGAGGCGCACGCCGCGCTCGAGCAGGTACATGGTGGCCTCATACCCCATGCCGCAGCCGGCGCGGGTGTAGCCCGCCGTCCCGTAGGCGCTGCCTGCGCGGGTGTTGACGACCACGATCTCCAGCGGCTGCAGGGTGTGGCCGATGCGCGCGAGCTCGGCCTCCACGTCGGCGGCCTGCACCACGTAGCCATCGGGCAGGTGGCGAAAATCGAGCTTCACGCCGGGCTGAAAGCACCAGTTCAGGTCCACCTCGTCGATGGTCAGGGCGCGCTGCCCGCCGTCCATGGTGGAGGCGAAGTGGTACGGCGCGTCGAGGTGGGTGCCGTTGTGGGTGTTGAGCTGCACGTCCTCGACCGCCCAGGATTCGCCGTCGGGCAGGTCCTCCCGGCGCAGGCCGGGGAAGAAGCGCGCCAGGTCGTCAAAGCTCATGTGGTGGTCGATGTAGCTGATGCGCGGGCCCAGGCCCGGGGGGTCGGAGACCACGTCGTTTTCAAGGTGCATCGAGATATCGACGATGCGGCGCTCTGGGTTGTTGGTCATGGCGTGCACAGTGCTCAGGACTCGGCGGTGAAGCCGGTTTGCTTGATCAGCGTGCGCCACTGCTCGGCGTCGGCTCGCAGCAGCTGGGCCAGCTCGGCGGGGGTGGAGGGCTTGATCTCCAGGCCGTACTGCTTGCCGTACTCGACCACCTCGGGGTGGGCCAGGGCGGCCTGCAGGGCGTCGGCCGCGCGCTTGACGGTGTCGGGCGAGGCCTTGCCAGGCAGGAAGAAGCCATACCACTCGTTGACCTTGAGCGGGTAGCCCAGCTCGTTGAGCGTGGGTACCTGCGGCAGAAAGGGCGAACGCCGGGGCCCGGAGATGGCCAGCACACGCAGCTTGCCGCCCTTTTGGTGCTGCAGGTAGTCACCGATGGGGCCCCAGAACGCGGGGATCTGCCCGCCCAGCAGGTCTTGCATGCCCGGCACCGTGCCGCGGTAGGCGATGTGCCGCAGATCCTGCTTGCTGAACTGGCCCAGCAGCACGCCCACCATGTGCGGCATGGAGCCCGCGCCGGGGCTGCCGTAGTTGGCGCTGTTGGGGTGGGCCTTGGTCCAGGCCAGAAAGTCTGCCAGGGTGCGCACGCTGTCGGGGGTGCTGGGGCCCACGGCCAAGCCGTGGTCCATCATGGCGCCCAGGGATACGGGGGCCACGTCGTCCAGCGTATAGCGCAGCTTGGGGTAGGTGTAGGGGTAGATGGAAAGCATGGACGAGGGTGTGATGAGCAGGCTGGTGCCGTCGGCCGGCGCGTCGCGCAGCGTGAGGATGCCGATCTGCCCGCCCGCACCGGGCTTGTTCTCCACCACCACGGCGCCGGCGTAGCGGTCGCGCATGCGGTCTGCCACGCGGCGCGCCAGGGCATCGACCGTGCCGCCCGCGGGAAAGCCGGTAAAGATGCGCGCCACCTCGGGCAGCGGCGCCTTGGGCGCCTGGGCCCGGGCGGCCATGGCCCAGGTGGAGGGCAGCAGCGCTGCGGCAGAAAGCTGGGTGAACCGGCGGCGGGTGGTCATGGTTTTTGTCTCCTGGTGAAAGGGCTGCAATGGCGGATGCGAACGCGGCGAGTCGGTGGTGCAAGGACCTGGCGACACGCCTCGGTGAAAAAATTATACGAACGTACAAACTTGCGGCCACTGGGGTTTGTACGAGTGTTCAATTGTTTTGTACATCCGTATAAATCGGACCATGCCACGCACCAAATCCAACTCCCCTGCCCCGGAAGCTGCTGCCGCTTCCTCAGCCGCCGTAGCCGCTGCACCGCGCAAGCGCACCACCGGCAAGGCCCTGCCCGGCGCCGACGACGCGCTGGCACCGAACCGCCAGGCCAACATCCTGCAGGCGGCCGAGCGGCTGTTTGCAGCACGCGGCTTCCACGGCGTGTCGATCCGTGACATTGCCGACGAGGCCGGCGTGCCGCTGGCGCTGGTGGGCTACTACTACGGCCCCAAGCTGTCGCTGTACCACGCGATCTTTCGCGCGCATGCGGGCTACATCGGCGTGCGGCTGCAGTCGCTGGGGGAGGCGCAGCGCGCCGCCGCGCCCGAGGCGCTGCTGGACGAGATCGTCCGGGCCTTCGTGCTGCCCGTACTCGAGGTGGCCAGCCAGCCGGCCGGCCAGCACTTCCTGCGCCTGCTGTCACGCGGCATGAGCGACCACCTGGAGGAGGACGAGCCCATCATCCGCGAGCTGTTCGACCCGCTGGCGCATGCCTTCATCGACGCCCTGGCCGCCGCCCTGCCCCAGGCCACGCGCAGCCAGGCGGCCTGGTGCTACCAGTTCGCGCTGGGCGCGCTGCTGCACCATGTGAACGACCGGCGCATCGAGCGCCTGTCGCTGGGCCAGAACCAGCCGGGCGACGAGGCCGTGGCCGGGCCGCTGCTGGTGCGCTTCATCGCGCACGGCATGCGCGGCGCCTGCGGCGGGCCGGTGCATTGATGGCCCCGCAGTCGATGCGCCTGACCGGCGCGCCCTGACCCAGCGCCGGGGTCTTACCAACCGATCACACCGCTGCGTGCCGGTGGCATGCCACCGGTGCGAGCGCCTGCGTGCGTGCCCGCCGCAGACAGCGCCCAACCGGCGCTGACCCAGCCCACCACAGCCCTTGGAGCGCTCGCATGGCGAACGCGCCAGGGAGCCGTGCGCCCTCTTCCCCCATCCACCCACCACAACGACTGGAGACACACCATGCAAACCCACTTCCTTTGCGCCCCTGCCGCACGCCACGCAGCCCTTCTGGCCCTGCTGGGCATCACCGCCACCAGCGCACACGCCCAACCGGCCGCCGGCCCGAGCCTGCAACTCTATGGCCTGGTGGATGCGGCCGTGGGCCGCTTCGAGGGCGCGGCCACCGGCGTCAACACGCAGGACGGGCCCGTGGGCAAGCTCGAAGGCGGCGGCATGTCCACCAGCCACTGGGGCGTGCGCGGCAACGAGGACCTGGGGGGAGGGATCACGGCGGCGTTCGAGTTGTCATCCTTCATGCGCAACGACTCGGGCGCCAGCGGGCGCAGCGATGCGCTGCCCGCGCCGGTGAACCTCGCGGCCGACCCGGTGTTCTCGCGCGCAGCATGGGTGGGGCTGGCGCACCCCACGTGGGGGCGCGTGCGGCTGGGCAATGTCACCTCGCTGCTGTTTCTCAACAGCATCACCTCGAATGCCTTCGGCGATTCCACCGTGTTCGGGCCTCTGAACCTGGTGACCTTCATCGGTGCGCCGCTCACGGGCGGCACGGGTTGGACGAATTCGGTGGTGTATGACAGCCCCAATTGGGCGGGTTTCAGCCTGTCCGCAGCGCATGCGCTGTCGGAGGGCCAGGGCGGGGGCAACAGCGCGCTGCGCGCAGCCTATGGCCAGGGCCCGTTCGCCACATCGCTGGCGTGGCAGAGCGTGAAGAAGAACCCGATCACCTTTGCCGACGGCACCTCGCCCAACGACACGCGGGCCTGGCAACTGGCGGCCTCGTACGACTTCACGGCGGTGAAGGTGTTCGCCCACCTGGGCCACATACGGAACCGGGGTACGGCGGCGGCGCCGCTCAAAGTAGGCTACCGCGTGTGGGATGTGAGTGCGGCCGTGCCCATGGGTGCGGGCCGGTTGCTGGCAGGGTATGCATCGCGCCGCACGGCTGACGCCGTGGGGCCGGTGCCGGCCACCGTGGCCGGAGGCAATGTGCAGCGGCGGGTGTTCACCGTGGGGTACGACTATTTCCTGTCCAAGCGCACCGACGTCTACCTGATGGCTATGCGCGACAGCACGCGCACGCAGACGCTGCCGGCCCCGCCACGGGCGGTGGATGCGCACGGCACCAGTTTTGCGCTGGGCATGCGCCACCGCTTCTGATCAGGCGGCCAACGCCCCCTTGGGGTCATCCACCCACTGGCGCTGCACGCAGTGGAAGGCGGCGCGCGCGGGGTCGTAGTCCCAGCGCGCCGCCCAGCGCAGCACCTTGTCGGGGTCGTGCGCATCGGCCTCGTGGCTAAGGATGACCAGGCTGTTGGGGTAGCCATGGCGCAGGCGGTGCGATACGGCCGTGCCGGCCTGGCTGACCCACAGGCCGGGCAGCGGCTGCAGCAGGCCGGCGGCGTGGGCATGGCCCGACAGCAGCATCTGCGCGCCGGCGTCGCGCCAGCGCAGCAGGGCTTCATCGGCGCGCGCCGGGCGGTGCTCCTTGTCCTGCGTGTTGCGGGCGGTGAGCGGGTGGTGGGCGACAACGATGCGCCAGGGCTCTTCGTAGGCCTCGGCCAGTTGCTTCTCGACTCGGGCGATCTGCGCGCTGGAGAGGCTGCCGCGCTCGTGCCGCCAAGGCCGCGTGGTGTTCACGCCGACGATGAAGAAGCGGCCCAGCTGGCGCACGGGCTCCAGGTCCTTGCCGAACTCGTGTTCGAAGCGGTCATAGGCCCGACCCCAGCGCAGCCACCAGGCGAACAGCGGCAAATCATGGTTGCCCGGCAGCACCACCGTGGCACCGGCATCAAGCCCACGGATGAAGCTGGCCGCCTGCGCGAACTGGGCCGCGGTGGCGCGCTGCGTGACATCGCCCGAAACCACTACCACCGACACCCCGAGCTGGCGCGCCAGGGCCTGCACCGCCCGGCAGACCACGGGCTCGTGCGCGCCGAAGTGCAGGTCGGACAGGTGCATCAGTACGGACATGGGCGTAGGGTACAGGCGCCAGGGCGTGAGCGGGTGAATCCGTGCCCGGTCAGCCGGCGGCCATGGCGCCACCCAGCGCGGGCAGGGGCACGATCGCAGGGGACTCGGGCTCGGCACCAACGTGGTCGGGCTCCTGTTCTGCCTGCGGCGCGGCAGAGCTGTCGCGGTCGAGCGTGGTGCGGGTGACCAGCCACAGCGGCTTGTCGTGTACCCGAAAGCGCAGCGGCGGCGCCATCCATTCACGCTCGCCGTCAAAAGCCACCTTGACCTGCGCAGGGCGCCAGCTGGCGGGGGCCACAGTCATCTCGGCACAGGCCATGCTCATCACGGCACTGTCGCGGGCCAACTGGCCGGTGGCCGCATTCCAGACCGTGCGGGCCACGGCCCAGCGGTCCTGCGGCTGTAACAACACCACGGCGAGCTGGCCACCATCGGCCACCGACCGGGCTTGTTCCAGCCCCATGCGGCCCAATTGCAGCGGGTTGTTGCCGACGAACAGCGTGGTGACCAGGTGCTCCTCCTGCTGCGCCTGGGCGCCTTCGTGCGTGCGCATGATGACGCGCCAGCGCCGCCCTCCGGCGGGGCGGAACATGCTCCACACAGCCGACAGGATGGCCACCATGCGCGAGCGGCCAAAGCGCCTGGAGGCCATCTCGCGCTCGGCCAGCAGGCGCGGGTACAGGCCCACGGCGGCGTTGACCACGAACATGCGCTCGTTGACGAAGCCGACCTGCACGGGGCGCATGTCGCTGTGCTGCATGGCGTGCAGCATGTCCTGCACGGCGATCTCGGGGTCGAGCGCCAGTCCGTGCTCACGGCTGAAGTAATTGAAGGTTCCCATGGGCACCACGCCCATCGGCACACCCGCCTGCAGCGCTGCAGAAGCCACCGCATTGATCGTGCCGTCGCCACCGGCGGCCACCACCAGCCCGCCATCGGCCTGTGCATCGCGCACCGCCTGGTAGGCCAGCTCGACGATGTCACCGCGCTCGTCGGGCACGTGCCACACCACGTCGTGGGCATGGGCCGCAAAGGCGCCTTCGAGCTTGGCGCGCACCAGGTCGAAGTCGGCGCCCGGGCGCTTGGGCACCACGAGGTGGATGCGCCCGTGGGGGTGGACGGCGGGAGGGCGTTGGGCAATGGTCATGGGTGAAAGGCAAGGCTCCGGTGGGGCAACGGCATGGCGCCGCTAACGGGCCACGGTGGCACATGACGCCGCTATCGCTCCATGGTGCCCGGCTCTGGCGCCTGGGCCTGTCAGCCACGGCGCTGTGAGCCTGTCGGCTCCTTGTCCTACATTCACAGCCGGTGCGAAGGGGTGATGGGCAGTGCGATACAAGCGCAGTATCCACCCGAAACCGAACGCTTGCCATTGAATCCCATGAACACCACCGCCATCGGCCACCTCATCGCCAGCCACCCTATGGGCTGGTGGCTGGCGGGCTTGGCGCTGGCCGGCTTGGCGGGGCCCCTTGCGCTGTGGGGCCTGCGCACGGTGCGCCGGCACGGCGGGCCGCTGCTGCAGCGCACGCTGCCCACGGCCATCGACCCGCGCTGGGCCCTGCTGGCAGGCATGCTGGCCGCCGCCTGCGCGGTGGTACTGGCCGGCAGCGTGATGGCCGAGCTGGCCGAGAGCGGCAGTGAGCAGGACGGTGACTGGGGCGCGGTGGACGATGCCATTGCCGACGCCCTGCGCCTGCACGCCGCCACCGGGGTGCTGCGTTTCTTTGCCGCCCTCACCCACCTGGGCGACACCGCCGTGCTCACGGCGCTCACGGCCCTGGTGGCCGCCGGCCTGTGGTGGCGCGGCCACCGCCTGCTGGCCACGGGCTGGCTGGCGGCCCTGGCGGGCAATGGGGCGCTGACGCGCATTTTGAAAAGCATTTTTGAACGCGCCCGGCCCGAGCACCTGCACCATGGCGTGGCGCAGGCCGATGGCTACAGCTTCCCCAGCGGGCACAGCAGCGCCTCGATGGTGGCCTACACCCTGCTGGCCTACCTGGCCACGCGCCTGCTGCCGCCACGCTGGCATGTGCCCTGCGTGGTGCTGGCGGGCATGCTGGTCTTCACCACCGGCTGGAGCCGCATGGTGCTGCAGGTGCACTATGCCAGCGACGTGCTGGCCGGCTGGCTGCTGGGCGGCACCTGGATGGTCTGCACGGTGCTGGTGATCGAGAGCGTGGCGCGCTGGCGGCACCGGGTGGGCAGCGCGCCGGTGCCCGGCTGAAATCAGGCCCCGGCCCTGGTTCAGCGCCGTGCCGCAATCACCGGCAGCACCACCCGCGACGGCGCGCCCGGCCCCATGTGTACGCTGTTGCGCGCCACCACGCGCTGCCCCGCGCTGCCCTCCGATGCACCGGTGTTGGGGTTGACGTCGAAGCGCGGGAAATTGCTGCTCGAGATGTCCAGCCGGATCCGGTGCCCCCTGCGAAACAGGTTGGAGGTGGGCATGGGCTCGATGGTGATCTGCACCATTTCGCCGGGCTGCATCATCTCGGGGGCCTCCCAAGAGCGCCGGTAGCGGCAGCGCAGGATGCCGTCCGTGAGGTTCATCGCATACCCCTCAGGATAGTCTTCGCTGGGCGGGTACTGGTCGATCAGCTTGGCGGTGAAGTCCGTGTCGGGGGCGGTGGAAGACACCCACAGCGCGATGGTGATGGGCCCCGAGACCTCCATGTCCTCGTCGAGCACCGGTGTCTGGAAAACCAGCACATCGGGCCGCTGCGCCAGGGGCCCATGGGGTGCCCGGGCCCCGAAGGTCTGCCCACTGGTGCGCTGGTCGTAGGCACCGGCCACCATCAGGGGCTCGCCCGAGGTGATGGAGCCGCCGATGGTGGGCACCGGCGACGCCGGATCGAATTCGAAGCCCAGTGCCTCATCACACTCGGGCTGCACGGGCGAGAGGGTGCCGTCCGCCCCCAGGTACCAGGGCGCGAAGGCGGTGCCGGGCAAGGGCCAGTGGCCGGCGCTGCGCCAGGTGCCACCATGGTCGAGCCGACCGGCGGGCGTGCGCCGCCCCGAGCCGCCACCCATGCGAAAGTAGCGCACGCTGTCGTCCATCGCCGGCGGCAGGGGCTGGCCCTTGAGCCAGTGGTCGAACCAGGCCAGCCGCATGGCCACGTAGTCCGGCGCGAGCGATCCGTCGAGCACGGCGCTGGGGCCGAAGTCCACGTCCCCGGCGTACGGCACGCTGCGTTCGCCGTGGGTCCAGGGGCCTAGCACCATGCGCAGGCCACCCTGGCGCCGCTGGGCGAGCCCCTGGTAGTTGTCCGTCGTGGTCTGGGCGTAGGGGTCCCACCAGCCGCACATCAGCAGGGCGGCGACGCCTTCTAAGGCGTCATAGTGCCCCGCCGCATACAGCTCGGGCTGGCGCCAGTAGTCGTCGAAGGCGCCACGCTCCCACTGCCCGAAGAGATAGTCCTCGTACTCGGGCGCCCATTGCAGCGGCGAATCGCCGCGCGACCAGGGCAGCCGCAGGAACCAGTCTCCGATGTCGGCCGCGTCCAGGGCCTGGCGCGCGGACGCGCTGAGGCGGTTGCTGCCGTTGCGCGCATTGCGCAGCGCCCAGACCGCCTGCTTGAGCTCGAACGCACCGCCGTGGCGGATGCCGCCGCGGTAGGCGTTAGAAAAACCCCCGCATTCGAGGAACATGGCTTTGAGCCCCGCCGGCCGCTGACTGGCCAGCGCCGTCTGGGTGTGGGCCGCGTACGAAAGGCCATAGGTGCCTACCGCGCCGTTGCACCAGGGTTGGGCCATGATCCATTGCAGGGTGTCGGCACCGTCGTGGGCCTCGCCCAGGTACTTGGTGAACTGCCCATCGGAGTCGAAGCGGCCGCGGCAGTCCTGCACGACCACGGCGTAACCTGCCTCGGCAAAGCGGGCTGCCACTTCGCCGCGCCGCAGGGGCGCGGGGTTGGTGGCCGTGCGCTCGCGCCGGGTCTCGGCGTCCTTGCCGTAGGGCGTGCGCTCCAGCAGCACGGGCCAGGGGCCGGGTGATTGCGCGGGCAGGTACAGGTCGGTGGCGAGGTGCACCCCGTCGCGCATGGGCACGCGGTGGGTGTGCCGGGTCACGCTGCCGTGGGCGGCAGCCGTCGAAGTCGTGTTCATGGAATGGCCCCGCTCAGTCAAGCTTGAGATTGCGTTCCTTGACCAGCTTGGCCCAGCGCGCGGTGTCTTGCTGGATGAAGCGCGCCAGTTCCTGCGGCGTGGTCGGGGCCGGCTCTGCGCCCTGGGCCACGAGCAGGTTGCTCACCTCGGCATCGGCCAGCGCGGTGTTGAGCGCCTTGCTGACCTTGTTGACCACATCGGGCGGCGTGCCCGTGGGGGCGAACAGGGCGTACCAGATGTCGTACTCGAAATCCTTCACGCCGGCCTCGGCCATCGTCGGCACCTGGGGGAAGGCGCGCGAGCGCTTGGCGCTGGCCACGGCCAGCGGCACCAGCCTGCCGGCCTTGATGTGCGCGAACACGCTGGGCACGGCATTCATGCCCAGCTGCACATGGCCGCCCACCAGCTCGTTCACGGCGGGGCCACCGCCCTTGTAGGGGATCTGGACCATCTTGGTGCCTGTGGCCGCCTGGAACATCTCCATCGACAGGTGGCCGGGGCTGCCATTGCCGCTGGTGCTGTAGTTCAGGGTGCCGGGGCTCTTGCGGGCCAGCTCGACCAGTTCGCGCACGGTGCGCGTCTGCAGGCCCGGGTGCGTGGTCAGGATGGGGACGTTGACCACCACGCGCCCCACGGGCATGAAGTCGCGCGAAGGGTTGTAGGGCAGCTTGCTGGACAGCAGCGGGGCCGTCACCATCCCCGAGCCGGCGCCCATGAGCAGCGTGTACCCGTCCGCCGCCGACGAGGTGACCGCCTGGAAGCCGTGCGCACCGGGCCGGTTGTCCACGACGACGGGTTGCCGCCATTGCTCCGACATCTTGCGTGCCACCACACGCATGGCCGTATCGGCAGCTGCCCCTGCCGGAAACGGGACCACGATGCGCACGGGCTTCTCGGGAAAATCGGCCGCCCCTGCGACCAGGGGCTGGGACAACACGAAAGGGAGCAGCATCAACGCGATGGCTCGCTGGATTCGGGGCATGAAGAAACTCCTGCAAGATGGCTGGACCTGGTGTTGCGCAACGAGGCGTTCTGGCGGGTTAGAAATCATGGCGAACTCCTGCACCCACCACGCGCACGGCCACATTGCGGCGGCTGGAGTCGATGCCGTCGCGGTCGACGAAGGCCTGCAGTTCGGTGCGCTTGGACAATGCATAGGTATAAGCCACCTGCTGGCGCTTGCGAAGCCCCCGCAGCGAGGCCTGCACGTCGCGTTGCATCACGTTGACCACCAGGGCGTGCGGGCCCGTGGAGAAGCGGCTGCCCACCAGCCAGTAGTCCACGTCGGCACGCACGGTGGCGGAGGCTGCTGCATAGCGGTCGCGGCCCAGCAGCACATAGGGCTCGACGGCGCCGAAGTCGTAGCGCAGGCCCAGTTGCCATTTGCTCGCAAACTCGTTGGCCAGCAGGCCGCCCGGGCGCGTGTCCTTGGCATAGCCGATGCCGGCGGACCAGGGGCCATCGGCATAGTTCAGGCCCAGGTCAAGCGACTTGGCGCCGTTTTCCTGCTCGGGCGTCTTGGCATCGCCGCGCAGGTAGTAGCGCGCACGCAGGTTCACGCCGCCCCAACTGGGGCTTTGGTAGCCCAGCGAATTGGAGGTGCGGTTGCGCGCATTGAGGATGGACGTGCCGATGGCCGTGGCGCCGGCATCGTTGGCCGCGAACGAGGTGATGCGCGTGACCTGCGAATACAGCGGCGAGCCCGTGGGGTTGGCCGAATCGAGCCGGCCCAACGCCAGCGTGCCCAGGCCACCGCGCAAGGCCAAGTAGCTGTTGCGGAACGCGGGCGTGGTGGCGGCGCCCGAGTCGGCTTCGAGCCCCATCTCCAGGCCGAACAGGGCGGCCATGCCATCGCCCAGGTCCTCCCTGCCGCGAAAGCCCAGGCGCGACGCGTTGTCACGCTCTTCCATGACAGAGCCGGCGTTGCCGGTCTTGGTGTTGTTGACGGTGAGCCGCACCTGGCCGTAGACCTGCAGGTCTTGCGTTTGCGCCGCGGCGGGCGTACCCGCAGACAGGAATGCCAGGACGCTGGCAGCCAGCGTGGCGGGGGAAATGGGCCTCATGAATCTCGCTCCTCGAATGGATGGGTGACGTCTGACGCCACGAATTCTGTGGAGCGAAGGAGGTCCCTACAACGCTATGACGAAGCCGTATTACCCTATGCGGATTGCTGTGTGTTTGCGCCCGCGCGGTACCGGTGCAAAGATGCGCACACAGGCCTGTCCACACCGTTCAAGCACCCATGAATTTCAAGCAGCTCGAAGCCTTCCAGGCCATCATGCTCAGCGGCTCGACCACCGGTGCGGCCGAACGCCTGGGGCTGTCGCAACCCGCCATCAGCCGGCTGCTGGCGCAGTTGGAAGAGAGCCTGGCGCTGCGCCTGTTCGTGCGCGAGAAGGGGCGCCTGACGCCGACGGCCGAAGCGCAGGCTTTGCGCAACGACGCCCAGGGCCTGATGGATTCGGCCCAGTGCTTTCGCCGGCATGCCGAGCAGCTGCGCCTGGGTGGTTTCAAGCGGCGGCTGCTCAAGGTGGCCGTACCCAACACACTGGCCACCACGCTGATGCCCACCCTGGCCAGGCGCTTCATGCAGGCGCACCCCGATGTGGTGCTGGAGGTGCTCTCGGGCTCGTACAGCGATGCGGAGCACGCCCTGCTCGGCCGCGAGGCCGACATCGGTCTGGTACGCCTGCCGATGGAGATGCAGGGGCTCAGCACGCTCGCAACCCTCGAATCCGAGGCTGTTTGCATCATGCCCAAGGGGCATGCGCTGGAGCAGCTCGCGCAGGTGAGCCCCGACGACCTGATCGACTGCAGCCTGATCCTGCTGGGGCGCCAGCGCCAGATACGCCACGAGATCGACATGGCGTTCCGCCAGAAGCGCGTGCAGCCCCGCGTCGCGCTGGAGGTGCACTCGGTCAGCGAGGCCTGCGCCCACGTGGCGCAGGGCCTGGGGGTGTCCATCGTCAACGCGCTGCTGGCACGGCATTGCCCGCAGGCCGGCATCAGCTCGCGTCCGTTCCGGCCGCACATCGGCTACCAGTTGGGCATTGCCACCCTGAGCAATGCACCGGCCTCGCCCTTGCACGGCACCTTCACCCGCTTGCTGGTGGAGGCGATGGTGTTGCCTGCCGCTTCAGTCAAGGAGCACCCGGGCAAGCGCACCAAGCCCGCCAAGGCAGGCTGATCCCGGGACCGATCAGATGGCGACGAGGTTGCGGATGCCCTTGGACTCCATCTCGCTGCCAGGGCCTCGCGCGATGACTTCGCCGCGCTCCATGACAAGGTACTGGTCGGCCAGCTCCTGCGCGAAGTCGTAGTACTGCTCGCACAGCAGGATGGCCATCTCGCCCTTGTCGGCGAGCATGCGGATGACGCGGCCGATGTCCTTGATGATGCTCGGCTGGATGCCTTCGGTGGGTTCGTCCAGGATCAACAGGCGTGGCCCCGGTGCGAGCGCGCGCGCAATGGCCAGCTGCTGCTGCTGCCCGCCCGAGAGGTCGCCACCGCGGCGGCGCAGCATCTGCTTGAGCACCGGGAACAGTTCGTACAGGTGCGGCGGCACGGGGGTGGAGCCGCTCTTGTAGGCCAGGCCCATGCGCAGGTTTTCTTCGACGGTGAGGCGGCCGAATATCTCGCGGCCTTGCGGCACGAAGCCGATGCCGGCGCGGGCGCGGTCGTAGGGGGTGGCCTTGTCGATGGGTTTGCCATCGAAGTGGATGGCGCCGCTCTTGATGGGGACGAGGCCCATGAGGCTTTTGAGCAGGGTGGTCTTGCCGACGCCGTTGCGGCCGAGCAGGACGGTGACCTTGCCGGGTTCGGCGGTGAGGCTCACGTCGCGCAGGATGTGGGAGCCGCCGTAGTACTGGTTGATGTTTTGGACGGTGAGCATGTTGGTTGGCCTATGTCTGGTGCGCCGGGGCAGGGTTGCTTTGCGGTTCGAGGTGGTGGTTGCTTCGGCTATCTACTCAAAGGGCGGGAGCCGGGGTGTGCGCCCGGCGGCGCAGTAACTTTCTCTTGCGTCGCCAAGAGAAAGTCACCAAAGAGAAGGCGACCCCCAGTCTGCGTCCCCCGCTCGCCCTGTCGGGCGAACGGGGGCAGCCTGCGATGCTCGGATCTGGGGTGGTGCCGATGAACTCGCTCCGTTCCCCCTGCGGGTGAACTCCGCTCAAACAGCATCGGCAAGCCAGATCACGAAGCGTGTGTGTCCTTCGGCACACACGCCCACCCCAGCTCCTGCGCTTCTCGGCGCAGCCAGCAGGGGTGGGGGGCGGGTACCGAACGGCTGCTGCTGCGCAGCTGCGCCCGGTGTCAGTTACGCGCTGCGCGCTGCCGACGGTGGGGGCGCAATCGCTCTGGCGAGCCGAGCGCAGCGAAGGGCCGCTAGGCCGAGCGAAGCAATGGCCCGTGTGGAGCCCGTTCCCACCCCCTTCTGACCGTGCCGAGAAGCGCAGGGCCTGGGGTGAGCGCGTGCCGAAGGACACGCGCATCGTTGTCTGGCTCGCCGAAGCTGTTTGACCGGAGCTGCCTCGCAGAGGCAGCGCAGGAAGTTCTTCGGCGCCACCCCAGGACCGAGCATCGCAGGCTGCCCCCTCGCCCCTCGGGCGAGGGGGACACGGGCAGCGGGGTCGCCTTTCTTTGGGGTACTTTTCTTTGGCGAAGCAAAGAACAAGTACCTCGGCCGCCGGGCCGAGACCCGGCCTCCACCCTTGGCAAAGGCATGCAGCAACAACAGGAAGCACAGACGAACCCATCACCGCCCCAAATAAACCTCAATCACCCGCTCATCCGACTGCACCTGGTCCAGCGTCCCCTGCGCCAACACAGCTCCATCGCACAGCACCGTCACGATCTCAGAAATGGTGCGGATGAACCCCATGTCATGCTCCACCACCATCAGCGAGTGCTTGCCCTTCAGGGTCAGGAACAGCTCGGCCGTGCGAGCCGTCTCGTCATCCGTCATCCCCGCCACGGGTTCGTCCAGCAGCAACAACTTCGGGTCCTGCATCAGCAGCATCCCGATCTCCAGCCACTGCTTTTGCCCATGGCTCAAATTACCAGCCATGCGCGCCACGCTGCCCGCCAGGTGAATCGTGTGCAGTATCTCGGCCAGGCGATCGGACTGGGCGGAGTCGAGCTTGAAAAACAGGCTCGACGACACGCCCTTGTGGGTCTTGAGCGCAAGTTCGAGGTTCTCGAACACGGTGAGCTGCTCGAACACCGTGGGCTTCTGGAACTTGCGGCCTATCCCCAGGCTGGCGATCTCGGGCTCGTTGTGGCGCAGCAGGTCGATGGTGCTACCGAAGTACACGGTGCCGCTGTCGGGCCGGGTCTTGCCGGTGATGATGTCCATCATCGTCGTCTTGCCAGCGCCGTTGGGGCCGATGATGCAGCGCAGCTCGCCGGGGGCGATGTCGAGGCTCAGGTTGTTGATGGCCTTGAAGCCGTCGAAGCTCACGTTCACGTCTTCGAGGTACAAAATGCGGCCGTGCGTCACGTCCACCTCGCCCGGCGTGGCGATGCGCGAGAAGCCGGCGGCGCGGCCGCCCGATTCGGTCTGGCCCATGGGGGTCGGAGCGGCGTGGCCCGCTACTCGGCGTGCGCCCTCTTCCATCAGGTCCGGGGTCATTCGGTGCCTCCCTTCTTGTCATCGTTCTTTTTGCCGAAACCGAATTTCTTCACCAGGCCCACCACGCCATTGGGCAGGAACAGCGTGACGGCGATGAACAGCGCACCGAGGAAGTACAGCCAGAACTCCGGCGCGGTGACGGTGAGCCAGCTCTTGGCGCCGTTGACGATGAAGGCGCCCACGATGGGTCCTATCAGCGTGGCGCGGCCACCCACGGCGGCCCACACCGCGATCTCGATGGAGTTGGCGGCGCTCATCTCGCCGGGGTTGATGATGCCGACCTGGGGAACGTACAAAGCCCCGGCCACGCCGCACATCATGGCGCTGATGGTCCAGATGGTGAGCTTGTAGGGCAGCGGCGAGTAGCCCGAGAACATGACGCGCGTTTCGGCGTCGCGCACGGCCTGCAGCACGCGGCCGAACTTGCTGCGCACCAGCCAGCGCGCCAGCAAAAAGAAGCCGAGCAGGGTGAGCCCCGTGAGCACGAAGAGCAGCATGCGCATGTTCTGCGTGGCAATGGGCTGGCCCAGGATGCGCTTGAAGTCGGTGAACCCATTGTTGCCGCCAAAACCGGTCTCGTTGCGAAAGAACAGCAGCATGGCCGCGTACGTCATGGCCTGGGTGATGATGGAAAAGTACACGCCCTTGATGCGCGAGCGGAAAGCGAAGTAGCCGAACACGAAGGCCACGATGCCGGGCACGGCCACCACCAGGATGAGCGTGGCCACGAAGCTGTCGGACAGCATCCAGTGCCAGGGCAGTTCCTTCCAGTCGAGGAAGACCATGAAATCGGGCAGCTCGCTCTTGTAGTTACCATCGCGGCCGATCTGGCGCATGAGGTACATGCCCATCACGTAGCCGCCGAGCGCAAAGAACAGGCCGTGGCCCAGGCTCAGGATGCCGGTGTAGCCCCAGATCAGGTCCATGGCCAGCGCGCAAATGGCGTAGCACATGATCTTGCCGAGCAGGGCCACGGCATAGTCGCTCATGTGGAACACGCTGCCAGCGGGCACCACCAGGTTGAGCAGCGGCGCCAGGGCGCAGACCACGATGAGGGCGACGATGAAGGCCGACCAGCCGGTGCGCGTGAGCAGCGGGGCCGGGGCGGGCAGTTGGAGAGAAGGCTTGGTAGTCATGGTATGTCTTGCCCGCTCAATCAGCAGTGCGGCCCTTCACCGCGAAGATGCCCTGCGGCCGCTTCTGGATGAAGATGATGATGAACACGAGCACGGCGATCTTGGCCAGCACGGCGCCGGCCCAGCCTTCGAGGAACTTGTTGAGCACTCCGAGGCCCAGCGCCGCGTACACGGTGCCGGCCAGCTGGCCCACGCCGCCCAGCACCACGACCATGAAGGCGTCGACGATGTAGCTCTGGCCCAGGTCGGGGCCGACGTTGCCCACCTGGCTCAGTGCGCAGCCGGCGAGAC
This sequence comes from Acidovorax sp. AC410, assembly GCF_979253235.1. NCBI lineage: Bacteria > Pseudomonadati > Pseudomonadota > Betaproteobacteria > Burkholderiales > Comamonadaceae > Acidovorax > Acidovorax sp. AC410. The sequence continues at coordinate 3,216,551 of NZ_CEEDCG010000001.1, read as the reverse complement.
CCGCGATGCCCGAGCCCAGCGCGAAGGCCATGGTGTCCACGCGCGCGGTGTTCACGCCCATGCACGAGGCGATCGGCCGGTTCTGCGTGACGCCGCGCACGAACAGGCCCAGGCGCGTGCGCCCGATGAGCCAGCCCATGGACAGCAGCACGGCGATGGCAAAGCCGATGATGACCAGGCGGTTGTAGGGCAGCGTGAGGTTGGAGAGCACCTGCACGCCGCCGCTCATCCAGGCGGGGTTTTCCACGCCCACGTTCTGCGCGCCGAAGACCGTGCGCACCAGCTGCATCAGCACCAGGCTGATGCCCCAGGTGGCCAGCAGCGTCTCCAGCGGGCGGCCGTAGAGGAAGCGCAACACGCTGCGTTCGAGCACCGCGCCCACCAGGGCCGATGCGCCGAAGGCCAGCGGCACCGCGGCCACCAGGTACCAGTCGAAGGCACCGGGCAGGTACTTCTGGAACAGGCCCTGCACCACGTAGGTAGCGTAGGCGCCGATCATCATCAGCTCGCCGTGGGCCATGTTGATCACGCCCATCAGGCCGTAGGTGATGGCCAGGCCCAGCGCCACCAGCAACAAGATGGACCCGAGGCTGATGCCCGAAAACGCGGCACCCAGGCGCTCGCCCCAGGCCAGTTCGCCGTCGATGGCTTTCAGGGCTGCCTGCAGTGCGGCCTTGACCTTGGCGTCCTCTTCCACCGTGGCGCGCTCGTTGAGCAAGAGGCGCGTGTCGGGCGTGGCGCTCAGCGACAGGGCCTGCGCGGCGGCAATGCGCTGGGCGGCGTCATCGCTGCCCAGCAGCGTGGCGGAGCGGGCCAGTTCGAGCTGGGCCTTGATGGCGGCTTGTGTCTCTTGCGCGAGGGCCTTGTCGAGCAGCGGCAGGCGGCCAGCGTCGGGCTCGCGGGTAAGGGCCTTGGCAGCAGCCAGGCGCTTGACGTCGTCCTTGCCGAACAGGGCCAGGCCGGCCATGGCAGTGTCGATCTCACCGCGCATGCGGTTGTTGTTGATGACGTCTTCGGCGTCGTCGGGCACGGGCACCTCGGTGCCGGTGGCGGGGTCGATGCCCTTGCCACCCTGCACGATGATGGCGGCCTTGCCCGCGCCGACGATCTTCACCTCGTCATCGGCCAGGGCCTTGAGGAAGGCGGCGATGCGCTCGTCGGGCTGCACGATGGCCTGCTGCACGGCGGCCACGCGCTCGTCGGTGTCGCCGGCGGCCATGGCCAGCGCCTGCTCGGCCGTGAGTGCCTGCGCGGGGCCGGCCCACGCGAGCAGGCACAGCCATGCCATCGAAAGAAATCTGAACATAGTGCGTCAGTCAATGCCTGTGGAGGCACCCCGCAAGGCGGGGTGCGCCCGGAAAGAAAAAAGGGAGGGGCACGGCAGCGCCCCTCCCCTTGCAAGGCGCCTGTCCGCCTTGGGCGATGCCGTTACTTCTTCGCAGGTTCGTCGGGCTTCTTGTCGTTGCCTTCGATGTAAGGGCTCCATGGCTTGGCCTTGACGGGGCCAGGCGTCTTCCACACCACGTTGAACTGGCCGTCGGCCTTGATTTCGCCGATGAACACGCTCTTGTGCAGGTGGTGGTTCTTTTCGTCCATCTTGGAGACGATGCCCGACGGTGCCTTGAAGGTCTGGCCGGCCATGGCGGCAATCACCTTGTCGACATCGGTGCTCTTGGCCTTTTCGACAGCCTGCTTCCACATGTTGATGCCGATGTAGGTGGCTTCCATCGGGTCGTTGGTGAGCGGCTTGTCCTTGTGGCCGGCAATGCCCTTGGCCTTGGCGTAGTCACCCCACTTCTTGATGAACTCGGTGTTGGCCGGGCTCTTGATGGACTGGAAGTAGTTCCAGGCGGCCAGGTGGCCCACCAGCGGCTTGGTGTCCACGCCGCGCAGCTCTTCTTCGCCCACGGAGAAGGCGACCACGGGCACGTCCTTGGCCTTGAGGCCCGCGTTGCCCAGTTCCTTGTAGAAGGGCACGTTGGAGTCGCCGTTGATGGTGGAGACCACGGCCGTCTTGCCGCCCTGGCTGAACTTCTTGATGTCGGCGACGATGGTCTGGTAGTCGGAATGGCCGAAGGGGGTGTACTTCTCGTCGATGTCGCTGTCCTTCACGCCCTTGGACTTGAGGTAGGCGCGCAGGATCTTGTTGGTGGTGCGGGGGTACACGTAGTCGGTGCCCAGCAGCACCCAGCGCTTGGCGCTGCCGCCGTCCTTGCTCATCAGGTAGTCCACTGCGGGGATGGCCTGCTGGTTGGGCGCGGCGCCGGTGTAGAACACGTTCTTGGACAGTTCCTCACCCTCGTACTGCACGGGGTAGAACAACAGGCCATTCATTTCTTCGACCACGGGCAGCACCGACTTGCGGCTCACCGAGGTCCAGCAGCCGAAGATCACCGAAACCTTGTCCTGGCCCAGCAGCTGCTTGGTCTTCTCGGCGAACAGGGGCCAGTTGGAGGCCGGGTCCACCACCACGGGTTCGAGCTTCTTGCCGAGCACACCGCCCTTGGCGTTGATCTCGTCGATGGCCATCAGCACGGTGTCCTTGAGCACGGTTTCCGAGATGGCCATGGTGCCCGACAGGCTGTGCAGGATGCCGACCTTGATGGTGTCCTGGGCGTGGGCTGGCAAGGCAGACAGGCCAGCGAGCGCAGCGACGGCCGCGAGGGCCTTGAGGGAATAACGACGTTGCATGTGTGCTTCTCCAGTAGAGGGGTTCAAACCGCTTCGCCCGATGGCGCCTTGGTGGGCGCATGGTTCGGTCGATGGAATGGATTCTGGAGACAGCCCCCCGGATCGGAAATACGCCGGGTGGCGTACACGGCCAGTTACAAGCGGGGAAAAAATCGCCACTTCACCTAGGCTGGCAGGTCGCTTTCAGCTACCAAAAGCAGAGCAAAAACCTTCCCCTCGGCATACGCCACCGCCCGCTCAGCGCGCCGGCCGCTTGAGCGCATGCACGGTGGTGGTCTTGCGCACCGGGCTGGACAGCACCAGTGAGGTGGTCACGCCGCCGTGCCGGGCCAGCGCATCGACCACGCGCTGCAGGTCCTCGGGCTCGGGGATGGCGCAGCGCACGATGAAGCAGTCCTCGCCCGTGACGCGGTCGGCTTCGAGCACCTCGGGCATGGTCTCGAACAGCTTCACATAGGGCGCAATGCCGGCATGCGTGGTCTGTATGCGGATGAGCGCCTGCAGGCGCACGCCGACGGCGCGCAGGTTGACGCGCGCGCTGTAGCCTTCGATCACGCCAGCATCTTCGAGCTTGCGCACACGCTCGCTCATGGCGGGCTGCGAGAGGCCGATGCGCTTGCCCAGGGCGGCCAGGCTCTGGCGGGCGTCGGCCTGCAGGGCTTCGAGGATGAGCCAGTCTTTCTTGTCGAGTTCCATGGTGCGTTCTGAACAGGGATTGCGCTGTGGCCGATCATCCATCGGTTTGCGGCGGATTATTCCGATGCCCGCTGCTTCCCGCAGCACCGGCATGTCCCTATCGTGCAAGACCTGCGGCCAGTGGTGGCCGCTTTCAGAGGAAACGATCCCATGCAGTTGGTTGGAATGCTCGATTCGCCCTATGTCCGCCGCGTCGCCATCGCGCTCACGGTGCTCGATGTGCCGTTCACGCACCTGCCGCTGTCGGTGTTCAGCACCTTCGATGTGTTCGGGCGCATCAACCCCGTGGTCAAAGCCCCGACACTTGTCTGCGACGACGGCGGCGTGCTCATGGATTCGACGCTGATACTGCAGTGGGCGGCCACGCTGTCAGCGCGCCGGCTGCAGCCCGCAGGCGGCCCGGTGCTGCAGCGCGCGCTGCGCCTCACGGGCCTAGCGCTGGCCGTGTGCGAAAAGGCGGTGCAGATCGTCTACGAGCACCAGTTGCGCCCCACCGAGAAGCTGCACACGCCCTGGCTAGAGCGCGTGACGGGCCAGTTGCTGGCTGCCTGCGCGCTGCTGGAGGCAGAACTGGCGCGCGAGCCCCTGCCCGCGCCCGCGCAGGACATCGGTGACGCCGGCATCACCATCGCCGTGGCCTGGGATTTCACGCAGATGATGGTGCCCGATACCGTGGCGGCGGCGGGCTACCCGGCGCTGGCCGCCTATGCAGAGGAGGCGGAGAGGTTACCGGCCTTTGCCGCATGGCCTGCGCGCTGAATCGGGCGCTTGTGTCGCCTGGGCGCATCGCGCCCGGTACCCTGCCGGTATACGATGGCCCCTACCCATCGCTCCGACGAGAGGCAGGCAACAACCATGGTGAAACGACGCACAGTGCTCTGGGGGGGCGCCGCCACGGCGGGCGCGCTGGTGATCGGCTGGGGGGCATTGCCGCCACGCCAGCGCCTGCGCACGGGCGCGCCGCTGCCCACGGCGGGCGGCCAGGCGGCGCTCAATGGCTGGCTCAAGATCGGCGCCGACAACACCGTCACGGTGATGATGGCGAAGGCCGAGATGGGCCAGGGCACGCACACCGGGCTGGCCGCCATCCTGGCCGAGGAGCTCGATGCCGACTGGCCCCAGGTGCGGCTGGAGATGGCGCCCATCGATGACATCTACAACAACCTGGCCACCGTGGTCGATGGCCTGCCCTTCCACCCCGACAACGATGGCTCGATGAAGGCCGTGGCCGGCTGGCTCACCGCCAAGACCATGCGCGAGGTGGGCGTGATGATGACCGGCGGCTCCTCCAGCATCAAGGACCTGTGGCTGCCCATGCGCGAGGCCGGCGCCAGCGCCCGGGCCATGCTGGTGCGTGCGGCGGCCGCGCAGTGGAACGTGCAGGCCACCGAGTGCAGCGTGCAGGCCGGCGTGGTGGAGCATGCCGCGGGCCAGCGCGCGAGCTTCGGCGAACTCGCGGCCCTGGCCGCGCAGCAGCCGCTGCCGGGCAAGGTGGCGCTCAAGGAGGCGGCGCAGTTCCGCCTGATCGGCAAGCCGCTCACGCGCATCGAGGCGCGCAGCAAGCTCGACGGCAGCGCCGTGTTCGGCATCGACGCCAACCCGCCCGGCCTGCTGCATGCCGCCGTGGTGGTGTGCCCCACGCGCGGCGGCAAGGTGGCGCGCATGGAGGGCGCGGCGGCCGAGAAGCTGCCCGGCGTGAAGAAGGTGCTGGCCGTGGATGCGCTGAACGGCGGCACCGGCGCCGTGGCCGTGATCGCCGACACGCCCTGGCACGCGCGCAAGGCCGTGGCCGCCGTCACGGTGGAGTGGGACCACGGCCCGGCGGCCGCGCTGTCGAGCGCGGCGGTGTACACGCAACTGGCCCAGGCGCTGGACCAGGCCAAGGGCTTTGGCTACCACCAGAGCGGCGATGCCGAGGTGGCCATGCAGGGCGCGGCGCGCACCCTCATGGCCGACTACCGCGCGCCCTACCTGGCGCACGCAGCGCTGGAGCCGATCAACTGCACGGTGCAGTTCAAGGATGGCGCGGCCACGGTGTGGACCTCCACCCAGGTACCCGACCTGGCGCGCGCGGCTGCCGCCAAGGTGCTGGGCATTGCCGAGGATAAGGTGGACGTGCAGCAACTGCTGCTGGGCGGCGGCTTTGGCCGCCGGCTGGAGGTGGACTATGTGGCCCAGGCCGCGGCCATTGCGCGCGCCGCCGGTGGTGCGCCGGTGCAGACGCTGTGGACGCGCGAGCAGGACACGCAGCACGACTTCTACCGCCCCGCGTGCATGGCGCGCTTCAAGGCCGGCTTTGATGGCGAGGGCCGGCTGGTGGCCTGGGACAACCTCTCGGTGGGCCAGGCCATCGTGCCGCAGGTGCTCGGGCGCATCTTCGGCCTGCCCGGGGCCGGGCCGGACAAGACCACGTCGGAAGGCGCCTTCGACCAGCCCTACGAATGGCCCCATGCACGCATCGCCCACGAAATCATCCCGCTGCCGCTGCCCGTGGGCTTCTGGCGCTCGGTCGGGCATTCGCACCAGGCCTTCTTCAAGGAAAGCTTCATGGACGAGGCCGCAGCTGCGGCCAAGCAGGACCCGGTGGCCTTTCGGGCCGGCCTGCTGCAAAAGCACCCGCGCCACCTGCATGTGCTCACCAAGGCGGCCGAGCTGGCGGGCTGGGGCCAGCCGCTGGCAGCCGATGCATCCGGCGCGAAACGCGCCCGGGGCATTGCGCTGCACCAGTCCTTCGGCTCCATCGTGGCGCAGGTGGCCGAGGTGTCGGTGGCGGCGGACAGCAAGGCCATCCGCGTGCACCGTGTGGTCTGCGTGATCGACTGCGGCGCGGCCATCAACCCCAACCTCATCACCCAGCAGATGGAGAGCGCCGTCGTCTTCGGCCTCACGGCCGCGCTGCATGGCGAGATCACCGTGGACAAGGGCCAGGTGCAGCAGGCCAACTTCCACGACTACCCGCTGCTGCGCATGGCCGAGTGCCCGCGCATCGAGGTGCATATCGTGCCAAGCGCCGAGCCGCCCGAGGGCGTGGGCGAGCCGGGCGTTCCGCCCATCGCCCCCGCCGTGGCAAACGCCCTCTTCGCGCTGAACGGCCAGCGCCTGCGCAGCCTGCCGCTGCGCCTGGCCTGACCCCCTACAGGAGCCCCACCCATGCCCACCACCCTTCGCATCAACGGCAAGGCCATTGCCGTCAACGCCGAGCCCGACACCCCCCTGCTGTGGGTGCTGCGTGGCGAGCTGCACATGAACGGCACCAAGTTCGGCTGCGGCATGGCGCTGTGCGGCGCCTGCACCGTACACCTGAACGGCGAGCCCACGCGCGCCTGTATCACGCCGCTGTCCGCCGTGGGCGAGGCCGACGTGACCACCATCGAAGGCCTGGTCGGCCCGCAGGCCGAGTCCCTGCGCAATGCCTGGACCACGCTGGACGTGGCCCAGTGCGGCTACTGCCAAAGCGGCCAGCTGATGTCGGCCTGCGCGCTGCTCACCAAGACCGCGCGGCCCAGCGATGCCGACATCGACGCCGCCATGTCGGGCAATGCCTGCCGCTGCGGCACCTACCCGCGCATCCGGGCGGCCATCCACCAGGCCGCAAGCAAGCAACCCGGCTGACAGCCCCTGTCGGAAAGCGCCAGCGGCACGGCCCCGCTCAACTGGCCAATGCGCCCTGGGTGTGCCCCGGATCGTGCAGCATGTGGGCCGCTGCACGGGCGGCAGACTCTGCAGCCACCGCCGACTGGACATTGTTGCGCCCGGCCTGCTTGGCCCGGTACAGGGCCTTGTCGGCGGTGTTGACCAGTTCCTCGAAGCTCGCACCGCGCACGTCGTACAGGGTGGCCACGCCGATGCTCACGGTGACGGTGACGCAGGCGCCGTCCGCATCCACCAGCACGTTGTGGTCCGACACGCCCGTGCGCAGCGACTCGGCCAGGCGCAGCGCGCTGGGGGCATCGATGCCCGGCAGCACGATGACGAACTCCTCGCCACCGAAGCGGGCCACGATGTCCACTGCCGTGCGCGCGCGTGCCAGGCAGGCCTGGGCCACGGCACAGATCACGCGGTCACCGGCCAGGTGGCCCCAGGCGTCGTTGACGGCCTTGAAATGGTCGATGTCCACCACCATCAGCGACAGCGGCTGGCCCAGTTGCCCGGTGCGCAGGCACTCGCGCGCGCCCAGGTCCATCAGCGTGCGCCGGTTGGACAGGCCCGTGAGGGAATCGCACGCGGCCAGTTGCTCCAGCGCGGTGTTGAGCTGCTGCAGCAAGGCGTTCTGCTCGCGCAGCTGGCGGTTGATCTGCGCAATCTCATCTTCCTTGCGCTTGCGGTCGTCAATGTTGAAGGTCACCCCGATCAGGCGCTTGCCCGGCGTGTCGGTATGGCCGTCCATGATGCGGCCGTAGTTGGCATACCAGACCCATTCGCCGCTCTTGGCGCGCAGCCGAAACTCGCAGCGGTACTGCGGCGTGACGCCCGACATGTGGTCGGCAACGGCCGTCTGCACCGTTGCCAGGTCATCGGGGTGGAACAGGCCGTAGACGTCCTGCAGGCCCGAGACGATCTCCTCCTCGGTGAAGCCCAGCTCCAGGAAGGTCTTGGTGGCCTTGCGGGTGACGTTGCCGGTGAGCAGATCGTTCTCCCACAGGTCCAGGCCGGCCGCCTCCAGCGCCAGCTCCAGCCGCTCTCGGTTCAGATCTGCTTCGCCCATGGTGGCCCATTCACTCAGGCCGAGGGCATGGCACCGGCGTAGCCGATGTTGCGCAGCAGCCCGGCAAACGATGCCACCACGCCCGGCGTGTTGTACAGCTGGGGCGCGGTCTGCACCTGGATGACGCTGACCTGCTTGCCGGTGCTCTGGCCCGTGGTGGTGTCGAAGTAGAGGGCCAGGTCATCGCTGGCGTTGGAGAAGCCCCGGCCCGTGCTTTCGGAGTAGTAGCAGATCGAGTCGGGCGCGATGATGTCGGGCGAGGTGCTCGCCGTGCTGTACATGATGAGGTTCTCGTTCAGGTTGTACAGGTAGTGGGTTTCGGTACTCTGCGACGGGTCCTGCGCGTTGTCCAGGCGGATGATCCCGGAATCGAGCGAGGACGCGCTGGAGGTGGACTGCGTGACCGCCGTGATATAGAAATTGGTCAGCACCGCCTTGGCCGGCCGACCGGTCAGCTGGGTGATGTTGGCCGCCACGGACGCCGTGGACGGCGGGCTGGCCGCCTGCAGCAGCGAAAACCCCAGTTGGCGCGCCTGCTCCAGCGTGCCGGGAATGTAGTTGCCCGACAGCGCATAGCCGTTGCCCTGGTTGGACGGCCACATGGCAATGCCCGAGTACCCCCCGAAGCCGCCGACCACGCCGCCCGCCAGCGTTTCCACCTTGTCCGCGGTGGGTGCACCCAGCACGGCCGATTCGACCAGCGGCGAAGGGGGGGCGTCGCTGGCCAGCGCGCAGGGGCATGGCGCCAATTGCGCGCTGCCGGTGAAGGTGGTCTGCGGCAGCTCGGGCACCGCGCGGCCGGCACCGTCGCCGTTGACCACGTAGATCGTGCCGCTGGACATGCCGGCCCCGATCAGAGGCACCAGGGAGTTGATGGGGCCGATCTCGACCGGGATCACGCAGCCCAGTGGCGACCCGGTGGCCTGCTCGAACACCTGCGAGGTGTTGGTAATGGAGTTCTGGATGGCCGCCAGGGTCAGCCCGTCGGCGGCGTCGGGCGAGCCCATGATGGCCAGCACGCAGGAAGCGGTGGCACCGTCGTAGTCCTTGACGGTGACCGGCGTGAAGCTGCCCTGCTGCGCCAGCTGCTGCAGGATGGTGCAGGCATCGTTGTAACTGCCACCACCGCCACTGGCCAGTATCGCGGCGCCCGCCGCGACAGCCTCCAGATCGCCCAGCCCATAGGTAAACACTGCAGCCGCCATTGGATTCCTCCCTGTTGTATTGGTTGGCTGGCACGATACGCCTTGCCGCTTGATTGTCAACCCGAAGCAGGCCACAGTGACAGGAAAGCCCACTGGCCGACGGCGGCGGCTTCGCCTATGCTCTGCACAGCCCCCTTTTTCCCGAGTAGCAACCCTGCGAACACCATGAGCCACACCGAAACTTCCGTCATCTACGGCACCGAAGACCTGCTGATCAGCCTGTGCAACTCGGTCACCCGCGTGCTCAACGTCGCTACCCACAGCCAGATCCACTACTCCGGGATGGTGCAGCGCATCAGCAAGACCTGCCTGAAACCCGACATCGGCTGCTTCGTGCTGTTCGACGGCGGCTTCTCGGGGCTGGTGATCATCAATTTCTCGGCCCAGGCGGCCATGGAGCTGTATTCGAGCTACCTGCTGAACATGGGCATGTCCAAGGACGACCTGGTCTCCTCCTACACCTCGGACGAGGTGTCCAACGTCATGGGCGAGCTCATGAACCAGGTGGTGGGCGACTTCACCGGCAAGGTGCGGCGCGAGCTGCAGACCCACATCACCCAGAACCAGCCGAAGATGCTGGTGCTCAACAAGCAGGTGATGCTGAGCGTGGACGCCAACCTGGACAAGCCTGAAGCCCGGCGCGTGACCTTCTACACCGCCAGCAACAACATCTTCTACCTGGAGCTGGCCATCGACCGCACCGAATTCATCAAGATGGTGGATTTCGAAGCCCAGGACACGCCCGATGCGGATGCGCTGATGTCCCAGAACGCGCAGGGTACACAGAGCGCCCCGGCCCCGGCGCCAGCGGCGGACAGCGGCGGCGGATCCGATACGGACGAACTGCTCAAGTCCCTCGGGATGTAGTCCCGGCCCCCGCACCTGCCGGCATGCGCCAGCGCCCCTCGCGGGAGCTCCTGCCCTACGAGGAACTGCCCCTGGGCGTGCTGGACAGCGCGCGCATCGAGGCGCTCTGGCGCTACCGCCCGGGCGTGCCGCGCCGGCAGACTGTGCTGCCCGACGGGCGCATGGACCTGGTGGCCCACGCTGCACTGGAGGATGGCTCCAGCGACCGAGCCACCCGCATCACCCGCGTCACCCTGGCCATTGCCGGCCCGGCCGACCGCCCCGCCGCCGTGGCCCACCGCGGCCCCGCCTGGAGCGTGGGTGTGCGCTTCCAGCTCGGCTGGGGCGGCGCCTGCCTGGGCCTGGAGCCGGCCACACTGGTGAACCGGGTGCTGGCCGGGCCTGCAGCAGAGCAGGCGCTCGGCCCGCTGGCCGCCCCGCTGCTCGCCGCGACCGATACCTGCGCCCTGCAGGCTGCTCTGGTAGCTGCTGCGGCGGCCCTGGCGCAACGGGGCGGCCCGGCCCCGACTACCAACCCATCGCAAGCCCGCGCCCTGCAGGCCCTGCAGTGGCTGCGCCAGCACCCCGGCGCCCCGCTGCACGCGCTGTGCGCCGCCCTGGCCCTGCCCGAGCGCACGCTGCGCCGCGACGTGCTGGCCGCCGTGGGCCTGCCACTGCGCAGCCTGGCGGGCATCCTGCGCTTCCAGCGCGCCATGCTGCTGTTGCAGGGTGGGGCCCTGCCCTCGCTGGCCCATTTGGCACACGAGGCAGGCTATGCCGACCAGGCGCACATGACGCGGCAATTCCGCAAGCTGGGCGGCTTCACGCCGGCACTGCCGCAGCCCGTGCCGGTGGTGGTGTAGCGCCACCCGCCTGCGCAACGCGTGCCGCCAGCGCCCCCTGGCGCGCACGCAGAAAAGCGCGCAACCAGTCCCCATAGTCCGCGTCCACGGCGCCCGCCACCGAGGGCCGGTCCGCCAGCGCCGTGCGCCAGGCCGCCACGCGCGGCAGGCCGGTGAAAACACCGAAGTCGCCGATCCGGTCGAACACGTCGAAGTAGCGAAACACCGGGCCGAACACCGCATCAACCAGCGTGAAATCCGCCCCGGCAAAGTAAGGACCCGCTTCTCCGCGCGTGGCCAACTGTGCATCGACCTGCGTGAACAGGCGCTGCAGGTCCGCGGCCCGGACGGCCAGCGCGGCTTCGTCGGGCGCGCTGTAGAAGGCGCCAATGGCATGGAGCACCACAGAACCGAATTCCATCCAACCCCGGTGCCGGGCCCGGGCCAGCGCATCCTCTGGGTGCAGCCGGGGCGCCACCGTCTCGTCCAGGTACTCGCAGATCACGGCCGATTCGAAGACGGGCTGGCCGTCGACCAGCAGCACAGGGGTTTTGCCGAGCGGTGAAATCTTGAGGAACCAGGCGGGCTTGTCGGCCAGGTCGATGTCGATGCGATGGAATGCGATGCCTTTTTCTGCCAGGGCGATGGCGGCCCGCTGGACGTAAGGGCACAGAGGGTGGCTGACGAGGGTGAGTGCGTGCGGCATGGGGGTCCTTGAAGGCTGGGAGCCCTGAATCTATGATTGCACAAACGAAATACAAATAGGCACTCTTGCAAGTCATGATTGCACCAACGCAATATCAGCTGGGACCCGCCGACTTGGAGAATGTGCTCGCCCTGGTACGCGCCGGCACGCTGGCCGGAGCCGGCGAGCGCCTGGGGGTGGACCCGTCCACCGTCTTTCGCACACTGCAGCGCATCGAGCGGGGCATGGGGCAGGCGCTGTTCACGCGCTCGCGCACGGGCTACCAGGCGCTGGAGCTGGCGCAGACCCTGGCCGGCCATGCCGAGCAGCTGGAGTCGGCGCTGGAATCAGCGCGCTCCGCCGCACAGGCGCAGCAGCCCGAGCGCGTATCGGGTACGGTGCGCATCACCACCACCGACACCATCCTGCACGGCCTGGTGGCGCCCGCGCTGCAGGCGCTGCGGCGGCAGCACCCGCTGCTGGAGTTCGAACTGCATGCGGGCAACGACCTGGCCAGCCTGACCCGGCGCGACACCGACATCGCCGTGCGCGCCACGCGCCGCCCGCCGGCGCACCTGGTGGGGCGGCAGGTAGGCCCCATCCGCATGGCGCTGTATGCCGCGCGCCAGGGTCCCGTGCAGCAACTGGCCGACATGCACACCGGCCAGGACTGGGTGGCGCCCGACGATGCACTGCCCGAGCACCCCTCGGTGCTGTGGCGCAAGCGGCATTTTCCGAAGGCCGTGGCGCGCTACCGCGTGGGCAGCATCCTCACCGTGATGGAGCTGGTGGCGCTGGGGCTGGGCGTGGGCGTGCTGCCGGTCTTTCTGGCGCAGCCGCACCCCGGCCTGGTGGCGCTGACCGACGCGCTCGACGAGTGCGAGACCGGGTTGTGGCTGCTCACCCACCCCGAGTCGCGCCACCTGCGCCGCGTGGCCACGGTGTACGGCCACCTGGCGCGCACGCTGGTGCTGGAGTGAGCAGGCTGAATGGGGGCCATTGGCCGCAACGTTCAATACGCCAGACGCACTGCGTCCGATACTGGACACCATTCCTCGCCCGCCAGACTTCCTCTGCCATGCATATCCAGCCCCTTTTCGCCGAGAACGATCCTGCCACCCTCTACACGCATGTGGCGACCTATCCGCTGGCCACCTTGGTGACCACCAGCGCGGCAGGGGCCACCGATGTCCATCTGCTGCCGCTGGAGCTGCACACCCCCAAAGAGGGCCCGGCATGCCTGCGAGGCCATGTGGTGCGCAGCCACCCGTTGCGCCTGGCGGTGGGCGAAGGCGCGCACATGCTCGCGCTGTTCCAGGGACCCAACGCCTACATCTCACCGCGCTGGTATGTGAACGGCCAGCGCAGCGCGCGCCTGGCACCGAGCTGGAACTACGTGGCCGTGCAGGCGCGCGGGCGCCTGCGCTGGGTGGAGGATGACCCCGCGTGGGTGCTGGCCCACCTGGCGGCCCTCACGAGCGCGCAGGAGGCCGGGCGCTCCCCGCCGTGGTCCCTGGAAATGGCAGCGCCCGACTACGTGGAGAGCGCGGCGCAGCACCTCCTGGGTTTCGAGATCGAGGTCACGGCACTCGAAGGCAAGCGGTTCCTGTCGCAGCAACGCACCGAGGCCGATCGGCGCAGCCTCGCGGAGCACCTGGCGCGCGAGCCGTCGGGCATGGCGCGCGACGTGGCGCGGCTGATCGTGCCCTGACACCGGTCCCCGCGGGGACGGGGCGTGTCATACGGATTTGCACGACGTTAAACGGTTGAAGGCAAATCCGTATCAGTGGGCCGAGTCGGAGCGGCGCTCGCCAAACAGCCCGGCCTGTCCCGACGGCGGGCCGGACGCCCCGAGCAGCTGCACGAACTGCGCCAGCTGCGGGTCTTCGATGAAGCTGGCGGCGGAGGACGCGTTCAGCAGCTTCTCCGGCGACTGGGGCCGCGCCACGACGAAGCCCTGCACATAGTCCACGCCGATCTCGGCCAGGGTCTGCACCGTGGCGTGGTCTTCGGCCCACTCGGCAATGGTCTTCATGCCCAGGTTGCGCGCCAGGCTCACGATGGCCTCGACGATGGCCACGTTGGCCGGGTGGCGGTTCATATTGACGATGAAGTTGCCGTCGATCTTGAGCAGGTCCGAAGGCAGGTCCTTGAGGTAGGAGAACGAGGTGTAGCCGGCGCCGAAGTCGTCGAGCGCCACCTTGGCGCCATAGGAGCGCACCTGGCTGATGAAACGGCGCGTGTTCTCCAGGTCGTGCAGGGCCACGCTTTCGGTGATCTCCAGGCACAGCCAGCTGGCCAGGTGCGGGTGTTCGTCGAACAGGGCGAACACGTCGTCGATGAAGGCCTCGTCATTGAGCGAGGCGCCGCTCAGGTTCAGGCACACGAACTGGGTGCGCCCGAGTTGGCCGTGGTGCTTGCCCAGCCATTCGAACACGGTGCCCAGCACCCAGCGGTCGATGACGCCCATGCGCCCGCTGTGCTCGCCCGCAGCAATCAGCCGTGGGGTGGGCACCAGTGCACCACTGGCATCGCGCATGCGCAGCAGAACCTCGAAGTTGAGCGACTCGGTCGGCGCCGTGAGCGACATGATGGGCTGCATCTCCAGGTACAGGCCCTCGATGCGTTCGTCCGACGACAGCCGCTCCACCAGCTTCATCTCGGTCTCGTGGGCAATCAGTCCGGGCGCGTCGCGCTCGTACACCGCCAGGCCTTGGTGCAGGCCGCGCTTGGCGTCGCGGCAGGCGTGGTCGGCGGTGGACACCACGTCGCGGATGGTGCTGCCCGGCGCCACCTCGATGAGGCCGATGGAGCCGCGCACATGGAACGAGCGCGCGCCCACCCGGTAGGGGCTGGTGCAGATGCTGGAGACGATGCCCTGGCTGATGAGCCGGGCTAGCGTGATGTGCGTGTCCGGGAAGACGATGAGGAATTCGTCGCCCCCCACGCGCCCGATCTGCATGTTGCCCGAGAGCATCTGCGAGACGCGCGCACACACCTGCTGCAGCACGTCGTCGCCAGCCGCATGGCCGAACAGGTCGTTGATGAGCTTGAAGCGGTCCAGGTCCAGGTAGGCCAGCGCCAGCGGCTTGCCCTGGTTGCGCTGGGCCAGGGCCGATTCGAGCACCTGCTCGATGCCGCGGCGGTTGAGCACGCGCGTGAGTGCATCGTGATGGGCCAGCACGCGCAGGTTTTCGGTGGCGCGCGATTTCTCGGTCACGTCCTGCAGCGAGCCTTCGATGCGGCCGCGCGCCTGGGTGGCACGCACCATGAAGCGCCGGGTCAGCTCTCCGTCATCGCGCCCACTCACGGCGAACTCGGTTTCCGTCTCGCCCTGGCCATGCACCATCTGGTCGAGCTGCAGCCAGGCCGCGTCGCCGAACTGCGCGCGCCAGGTGCGCCCGCCGTTGTCCAGCAGGCCATCGCCCAGCATGTCCACCAGCGCGGGGTTGGCACTCAGGAAGCGGCCCTGCAGATCGAGCGTGAACAGGCCGATGGGCATGGCCTCGTAGGCATACTGCAGTTGTGCCTGCACCTCCAGGCGCTTGACGTGCTCCTGGCGCATCTGTTCGGCAATCGCCAGCGCCGCCAGCAGGCTGGACGACAGGGCCGCCGTGACGTGGTTCACGGTGCCCACCAGCACCTTCATGCCGTAGGCCGCCGCCACGATCTCCGAAAAGCTCGACAGGAAGGTGACCCCCAGCGATGCGCCGTACCACAGGGCCACGCGCGAGCGGGTCTTGAACACGATGCGCACCAGGCTCACCGTCATCAACAGCAGCCCCACGCCCGTGGACACCCACATCATGGGCAGGTACAGGCCATAGGGCAGGAACACGGCTGCCAGCAGCAGCGGAACGCAGGCCCATTGCGCACCGCGTATCCAGGGCCCCAGGCGCGAGCGGTCCAGGTCTTCCTGGAACAGGTTCTTGTACAGCGTGATGGTGAGAAAGCCGTAGACCGCCACCGTGAGCGCACGGGTCGGAAACAGCCAGGGCGTGGGCACCAGGTGGCCCAGCCACTGCACGTCCCAGCCGGCAGAGATGGCCCCCACCCGCAGCGTGACCACCAGCCAGGCGGCGAACAGCACGTACAGCGACTGGCGATTGATCAGCGCCGTCATGAGCACGAACATGCCCAGCACCACGAGCCCGCCCTCGAGCAGGCCCAGGTTGCGGTGGAATTCGAGCACCGAGGCCTGCAGGTCGGCCTGCGCCCACCAATCGGCCTGCAGGCGCGCCGGCCCGACAAAGGCCGCACGGCACAGCACGCGCTGGCCGGCACTGGCCTCGGGCAGGCCGAAACCGGCCTTCATGGGGATCAGGCTGCCGCTGGCCTGCTCACGCGTGGCCTGGCCGAGCGACACCAGGCTCTTGCCATCCCAGCAGGCCATGTCCACGGCGTGGCGCGAGGGAAACAGCACCGCTGGGGGCTGCGCCATCGACACCGGCAGATCCACCAGGAGCCAGACCGGCTCCTCGGACAGGTTGGTATCGTGGAAGGACTTGAGCGGCTTGCTCTCCAGCGCGGCCAGCGCCTGCTCGGGTGTGAGCTGCGCCGCTGCCTGGGGCAGCACGCGCATCATCAGGGTGTGGCCGCCGGCCGACAGGTAGTTACTCTGCCAGAACAGCAGCGCCCACACGGCCACGCCAGCCATGGCAATGGGAATGATGTAGATGGACATCGCGCGCAGCAGCCAGTCCATCAAGACTACGCCGCGCCGTACCCAATGCCGTGCGTGCTCCTGCAATCGCGCTGACCCCATGTTTTCGTGTGGATGCGCAGCCCCCACGGCCACGCGCTGGATGGCGCATGGGCCACGGCCAGCCAAGGCCGCAGTCACGCGCAAACTTCCATCTTGTCACGGAACACACGGCCTGCATCGCAAGTCTTTGCGCGTTCCCCCTTTTTGTGGGAGTTTACAAAGCAACCGGCACAAAAAAAGCCACGGCAGGTGTGGCCTTTTTACCAACAGGTGATTTTTCTGGAGGGACCAGGGCGCACCTTTCACCCCACCCAGCGGGGGTGGGATCGCTCAGGCAAATGCCCGGTTGCTGATGCGCGGGGGCAGCTCACGACCTCGGCCACTGGCCGACGCACGGCGCGGAGTCGGTGCCACCACGGTCGGCTTGTCGCTGGCTGGCAGGCCATGGACAGGCACCGGGCCCATGTCGATGTCCGGATGGCGGGTGTGGCAAAAGAAGTTGAGCGCCGGGTGCTGCGCCTGCTGCCAGCGTGCCGGGCCGCTGTCGATGTCGAAAGCCATCACCCGGTGTGGCAGGTTGCCCGCGTGGGCCAGGGGAATGAAGCCCTTTGCAGGGAACAGGTCTTCGAACAGCAGTTGCTCGTAGTGCCGGTCGATGGGCGCGCGGCCGGCGGCAATGGCCTGCTCGATGCCCTGGCGCTCGCAGTACTGGAAGGCGGCCTTGATGAGCACCGTCTTCACCAGCCGGCCCATGGTGCCGCCGACGATGCCCAGGCGCGTCACTTCGGCCAGGTGCATGCCGTCCATCCATGCCGGCAGCTCCACCGACTGCTCCACGCTGAGCGCGCGAAAGCGGTTGCTCTGGATGCGCGCCGTCCCCAGGGGAGAGCCGTCGAGCTTGGATTCGGCCAGCAGCACCACGACCCCGTCTTCGTAATCGGTGGCCTCGGGCTCCTGCAGTTGGAGCGCCAGGTCGGGCACATGGCGCGCGTAGGCCGCGTGGCGGATATGCACGGCCTTGCGCAGGTCGACATCGTTCCTGACCAGCCGCACCCAGAAGGGCAGGCGCTCCTCCTTGGTGGCCAGGCGGTTGAGCGCGTCCATGCGCGTGGGGCGCAAGGCAGTGCGCGCGCCCCGCTCCCTGGAGGCCACGCCAAAGGCCCGCGACGGCAGCGGCGGATGCACGCGCACGGTGGGGGCGGGAGCTGTGGCGATGGACTCAAACATGATCGGGCCTCGGTGACAAGAAAAAATTGGCAAATTGCGCAATTCCACTGTAGAGGCCGCTCCGGTTTTCTTGAGTCAGGGCCGGGATGGAAACCCTGTCTCTTTTTTTCGGACACGCCCAGTCCGAAGTTGCCAGACAGGCTTGTCTCCCTGGCCGGTAGTGGCGCGTCTCCCTTGTGATCGATGGCATTCGAAGAGCTTGCAAACGGGCCGCCCGCATCCCCGAAAAAAAGCCCTGGCGCAACACCTGGGCGTGACGCCCGCGGGGCTCAACGCATCGTGATGCGGGTGCGCAGGGCGCGCGGTCGCAGGCCTGTCCTACACAGGGGCAATGGGCCGTCCTATCCGGGCTGCGCGCCATGGCGCATAAGTTGGGGTACTGGACACATCACCATGGAGGATCCCATGCCCCGGACCACTTGGAGCGCCAAGCGCGAACGCCAGTACGGCCACATCAAGGACAGCCTGCTCGAGCGCGGCAAGAGCGAGCGCACGGCCGAGCAGATCGCCGCGCGCACCGTGAACAAGGAGCGCGCGCAGCACGGCGAGGCCGAGAAGGCCAACCCCAAGACCCTGAAGGACACACCCGCCCCGGTGCGCGGCGGCCAGCGCTCGCACCAGGGCGCGCAGGGCCGCACGCGTGAGCAGCTTTATGAGGATGCCAAACGCAAGGGCATCCAGGGCCGCTCGAAAATGAACAAGGCCCAGTTGCAGAAGGCCGTAGGCCGCTAGCCCTCGAATTGCGGGTGCAGCTGCCGAATGCGGTTCATCGCCATACCGGCAGCGGCCGTGCGCGTCTCCACCCCGAGCTTGGCGAACACGCGCTCCAGGTGCTTCTTGACGGTGGCGGGGCTGGCACCCAGGATGTCGCCGATATCGCGGTTGATCTTGCCCTTGACGACCCAGTAGAGCACCTCGGCTTCGCGCGCGGTGAGCTTGAAGGCCAGGCTCATGGATTCGATGATCTTGGCGTCGGACACCTCACGCATCACGAGCAGCCAGTCGCCGCCGCCCTCGCTGTCGCCGGCCTGCTGGTGCAGGCGGAAAGTCAGGCGCCGCGCACCCTGGTCGATGGCCAGGCGCGGTGGCTCGGCCTGGGCCTGGGCCAGCAACTCGGCCGCGTTGTCGGCCAGCACGTGGCGGCGCAGCCAGGCCTGCACAGTCTCAGGTGCCCAGGGGCTGGCTTCGCCGAAGTAGGCCTGCAGCAGCTCGCGCGCCAGCGGGGTCTGCCAGACGATGCGCCCGTCCACTGCACGCACGGTGATGCTGGCGTAACCGAAGGCATCGAGCGCGTTGCGCGCCTCGCGTGCCTGGCTGGCGTCGGCCCGGGCCTTGCGCGCGGCGCCCAGGTGTACGCCCATGCGCGCCATCACCTCGCGCGGCTTGATGGGCTTGGTGACGTAGTCCACCCCGCCCGCCTCCAGCGCGGCCACCAGGTGCTCGGTCTCGGTCAGGCCGGTCATGAAGATGATGGGAATGTGCGCAGTCGCCGGCGATGCCTTCAGGCGCCGGGCAACCTCGAAGCCGTCCATGCCCGGCATCATGGCGTCCAGCAGCACGATGTCGGGCAGGGCCTGGGCAGCGCGCTGCAGCGCGGCCTCGCCGTGCATGGCAACGAGCACGGTGTAACCCGATTCGTCGAGTGCGTCGTGCAGCACGGCCAGGTTGTCAGGCACATCATCGACGATGAGCACGACGTCGCTGTCACCCCGGTCGAGCGCGTCGGCGGGGGAGGATGCGGCCAGGGGTCCGGTGATGGGTACTGCGGTGTTCACGGTGGTGCCTGCTCAAGTATCTGCCCCATGGCGTCGAACTGGAACTGCCGGGCCAACCCGCGCATGGTATGCACGAAAGCGCCGTGGGCGGGCTGGTGGCGCTCGATGTCTTCCAGGGCGTTGAGGATGCCACGGTAGTAGCCCAGCGACACCGCCTGCGACAGCGCAGCCAGAGCGCCGGGATCGGGGTAGGTCAGCAGCCCACCGCCCGCCGCAGCCGCGTTGGGGGCGGCAAGTGCTGGCGCGGGCCCGGATTCGCCCAGCCACTGCAGCGCCAGGCGCCGCTCCAGCCAGTCGAGCAGCTCGCTGTGGCGCACGGGCTTGACGATGAAATCCTCGGGGCGGATATCGACGTCGTTGTCCAGCGCCTTGTCGAAGGCGTTGGCGGACACGATCGCACATTGCACGTTGGGCAACTGCATCTGCCGCACGCGCCGCAGCGTCTCCCAGCCGTCGATGCCGGGCATGGCCAGGTCCATGAAGAGGGCGTGCGGCCGGTAGCCGGCGGCCAGCAGGTCGAGCGCATCGTGGCCGCTGGCGGCCTGGCGCAGCTCGAAGCCCAGGGGTTCGAGCAGTTGCACCAGCAGTTCGCGGTCGGGCTCTTCGTTGTCGACCACGAGGATGCGGCGGCGCTCGCCTGCGTAGCCCTTGCGCACCCGCTGCACCCGAGCCAGCGGCGCCGCTGCGGCCTTGCCCAGGGCATCGGCATGCACCTCTGGCAGAAACAGCTTGACGTGGAAAACCGAGCCCAGGCCGGGCTCGCTGGTCACGGTGAGCTCGCCGCCCATGAGCGCGGTGAGCATCTTGGCGATGGTCAGGCCCAGGCCGGCACCCGGCGCGGCGGCCACGGCCGCAGCGCTGCTGGCACCACCGCCGCGCGCAAAGGGCTCGAAGATGCGCTCGATCTCGTCGGCACTGAGGCCCGGCCCCGTGTCCTGCACGTCGATGCGCGCGATCTCGCGGGCGTAGCGCACGCGCAGCGTGACCCGGCCGTGGGCGGTGAACTTGACGGCATTGCCCAGCAGGTTGATGAGGATCTGGCGCAGGCGCTTTTCATCGGCGCGCACGACTTCGGGGATCACGCCCTGCACATCGAACTGGAAGGACAGGCCCTTGGCGGCGGCCTGCAGCTCGAACAGGCCGGCCATCTCGTGCAGGCCGTCGGCAAAGCGCATGGGCGTGACATCCAGGGTGAGCTTGCCCGACTCGATGCGCGCGATGTCGAGCGTGCCCTCGATGAGCGACAGCAGGTGCTCGCCACCGCGGCGGATGACATGCACGGCCTGCTTGCGGTGCGGCGGCACGCCGGCGTCTTCGCCCATGAGCTGGGCATAGCCCAGGATGGAGTTGAGCGGGGTGCGGATCTCATGGCTGATGGCGCTGATGTAGCGGCTCTTGGCCTGGTTGGCCTGGTCGGCGGCGCGTTTCGCCTCCTCGGCCACCTGGCGCGCCTGCTCGGCCACGCTGCGGGCGTTCTGCAGGGCCTCGTCGGTCTGGCGGTGCAGCTCGATCTCGCGCACCAGCAGGCCCGTCTGGCGGTTCGATTCTTCCTGCGCCACCTGGCGGCTCTTGTGCGCCAGCACCAGCCACCAGGCGACGATGCCCGAGATGACCAGCAGCGCGAGGTAGGCCTTGAGCAACCCGGAGCGCAGCGCCACCTCGGGCGCGGCCAGCACCTCGGTGTCGGTCATGGCCTGGGCGATGGTGTTGAGTTCCTGGTGGTACAGCAGGCCCATGACGGAGGCCAGCAGCGGCGCGATCACCAGCATGAGCAGCAGGAAGTGGCCCAGGCCCGTGTCCAGGTAGCGCCAGATGGCGCGCGGCAGCACCCAGCGCAGGGCCGACGACCACTGCACAGCCATGCTCGCGTGGGGCTTGCACAGGTCGCCGCAGCGCGCATCCAGCGTGCAGCACAGCGAGCAGATGCCGCCGCCGTAGGCCGGGCACTGGGCCATGTCCGGCGCCTCGTACTCGCGCTCGCAGACCACGCAGCGCTGCACGGTAAAACGTGTGTACGCACCCAGGTCCGCCGCGACCTGGCCACTGACCGGGCCATGCATGGGCACGGCCACAGGCTCGGGCTGGCGCGCGATGTAGTAGCGCCCCTGGGTGGCCCAGGCGATGAGCGGCGCGGTGACGAAGGCCACGGCCATGGCGATCACCGCGGAGAAGGCCTGCGGCAGCGGGCCGAACAGGCCCAGGTGGGCGCTGATGGAGAGCACGGAGGCCAGCGCCATGGAGCCCACGCCCACGGGGTTGATGTCGTACAGGTGGGCGCGTTTGAATTCGATGCCCTTGGGCGACAGGCCCAGAGGCTTGTTGATAACCAGGTCGGCCACCACGGACATGATCCAGGCGATGGCGATGTTGGAATACAGGCCCAGCACCTCGCCCATGGCGCGAAAGACGTTCATCTCCATCAGCATGAAGGCGATGAGGGTGTTGAACACCACCCACACCACGCGCCCCGGGTGGCTGTGCGTGAGGCGCGAGAAGAAGTTGGACCAGGCCAGCGAGCCCGCGTAGGCGTTGGTGACGTTGATCTTCATCTGCGAGACCACCACGAACAGCGCCGTGGCCGCCACCGCCCAGCCGTAGTGCGGGAAGACGTATTCGTAGGCCACCAGGTACATCTGGTTGGGGTCTACTGCGCGGTCGGCCGGCACCATGTGGGTGAGGGCCAGGTAGGCCAGCAGCGCGCCGCCCAGCATCTTGAGCACGCCCAGCACCACCCAGCCGGGCCCGCCCGCCAGCACGCCCAGCCACCAGCGCCCGCGCGTGGCCGGCGTGCAGGCCGGCATGAAGCGCAGGTAGTCGGCCTGCTCCCCCATCTGGGTAATGAGCGCAATACCGACCGTGAGCGCCGCACCAAACAAGGGCAATTGAAAGGTGGCACCGCGCCCAGATTCACCACCGTAGTGCGATATGCCCGTGAATGCACCAGGATCGTGCGTGATGACGTAAACGAAGGGCACCACCAACATCACCAGCCACAGCGGCTGGCTCCACATCTGCAGCCGGCTGATGGCCGAGACGCCATGGGTGACCAGCGGAATCACCACCACGGCGCAGATCAGGTAGCCCCAGGTGGGCGGGATGTCGAGCGCCAGCTCCAGCGCATAGGCCATGACGGCCGCCTCGAGCGCGAAGAAGATGAAGGTGAAGGAGGCATAGATCAGCGAGGTGAGCGTGGAGCCGATGTACCCAAAGCCCGCGCCGCGCGTGAGCAGGTCCATGTCCACCCCATACCGCGCGGCATATACGCTGATGGGCAGACCCGCCAGAAAAATGATGAGCCCCGTGGCGACGATGGCCCAGAAGGCGTTGACAAAGCCGTACTGCACCAGCAGCGTGGCGCCCACGGCCTCCAGGATCAGGAACGAGGCCGCGCCGAAGGCGGTGTTGGCCACGCGCCATTCGGACCACTTGCGAAAGCGCTGGGGCGTGTAGCGCAGCGCATAGTCTTCCATGGTCTCGGTGGCCACCCAGCTGTTGTAGTCGCGCCGGACCTTGACGACCTGCTGCGGGGCCTGGGCGTCCACGTCCATGCCAGACGCTGCCGTGCCCGCTTCGGGAGGCGCGATGGTGGCAGCGGTGGGGGAAGGCATGGGGCGGGAGGGGCGGCGGGCGGCAGTCCCTTTGCTGGTGCAGTTTCCATGCCACTGGCGCCACCCCAAGCAGGGCGGATGCGCCAATCGACGTATGGCCGGCACGGGGCTTGCTCACTATGATGGTGCGGACCAGGGCGAGCCCTTGCTCCAGCGCACGGCACCGCACCGCCCTATCCGATCACCACACCGCCAAGACCATGGAACTCACCCCCCGCGAAAAAGACAAGCTGCTGATCTTCACCGCGGCCCTGCTGGCCGAGCGCCGCAAGGCGCGGGGCCTCAAGCTCAATTACCCCGAGGCCATGGCCCTGATCAGCGCCGCCGTGATGGAGGGCGCGCGCGACGGCAAGACCGTGGCCCAGCTCATGAGCGAGGGGCGCACGGTACTGACCCGCGCCGACGTGATGGACGGCATCGCCGAAATGATCCCCGACATCCAGGTCGAGGCCACTTTTCCGGACGGGACCAAGCTGGTCACGGTCCATCAACCCATCGTCTAAGTATTCTTCCTGGAGATCCACTTCATGCGCGCATCACGCACCTTTGCCCTCATCGCCCTGGCCACGCTGGCCACGGCCGCCCGCGCCCACACCGATGGCGGCGCGCACATGCACAACGACTTCTTCAGCGGCTTTACCCACCCGCTGTTCGGGCTGGACCACCTGGCCGCCATGGTGGCCGTGGGCCTGTGGAGCGCGCTGGCCGCGCGCCGCGCCGGGCCCGAGCTGCTGTGGGGCCCGCTGGGCTTTGCCAGCCTGCTGCTGGTGGGTGCGGTGATGGGCCTGCAGGGTGTGGCTT
Organism: Acidovorax sp. AC410; assembly: GCF_979253235.1. Taxonomy (NCBI): domain Bacteria; kingdom Pseudomonadati; phylum Pseudomonadota; class Betaproteobacteria; order Burkholderiales; family Comamonadaceae; genus Acidovorax; species Acidovorax sp. AC410. The sequence continues at coordinate 3,192,765 of NZ_CEEDCG010000001.1, read as the reverse complement.
TGCCGGCGGTGGAGCCGATGATCGCCGCCTCGCTGCTGGCCACGGGGCTGCTGGTGGCATCGCGCCTGCGCGTGCCGGGCATCGTGGCGGCGCTGGGCGTGGGTGTCTTCGCGCTGTTCCACGGCCTGGCCCACGGCTATGAGCTGGCCGGCAGCGACAGCGCTGGGCAGACCCTGGCCGGCATGCTCTGCGCCACGGTGCTGCTGCACTGCGCCGGCCTGGCCGCAGGCTGGGCGCTGCGCCACCGCACCGTGTGGCTGACCCGCGCGGCCGGCGCCGGCGTGGCCGCCCTGGGCGGCGCCATGCTCTTGCAACTGGCTTGACCCCAACAACGCACAAGGACACGCCACCATGATCCCAGGCGAGCTGCTGATCGATGCGGGTGAACACGCCCTGAACCCCGGGCGCCGCACGCTGACCGTGCTGGTGCGCAACACGGCGGACCGGCCCATCCAGGTGGGCTCGCACTACCACTTTGCCGAGACCAACGGCGCCCTGGGCTTTGACCGCGAGGCCGCGCGCGGCATGCGGCTGAACATCGCCTCGGGCACGGCCGTGCGCTTCGAGCCCGGGCAGGAGCGCACCGTGGAGCTGGTGGACTATGCGGGCGACCGCACGGTGTACGGCTTTCGCGGGCTGGTGCAGGGGCCGCTGTGATGCCGCGCCCTGACCCGATCACCATCCATAACCTCTCCAGCCCCGCGTCGGGCATCAGCAAAGGGTTTTGAACCATGGCAACCATTGGACGACGCGCCTATGCGGAGATGTTCGGCCCCACCGTGGGCGACCGCGTGCGCCTGGCCGACACCGACCTCATCGCCGAGGTGCAGGCCGACTACACCCTGCGCGCTGGCGGCTACGGCGAAGAGGTGAAGTTCGGCGGCGGCAAGACCATCCGCGACGGCATGGCGCAGAGCCAGCGCACGCGCGATGCGGGTGCGGTGGACACGGTGCTGACCAATGCCCTCATCATCGACCACTGGGGCATCGTCAAGGCGGACATCGGCCTCAAGGGCGGGCGCATCGTGGCCGTCGGCAAGGCCGGCAATCCCGATACGCAGACGGGCGTGGACATCATCATCGGCCCGGGCACCGAGGTCATCAGTTGCGAGGGCAACATCGTCACCGCGGGCGGCATCGACAGCCACATCCACTTCATCTGCCCGCAGCAGATCGAGGAGGCCCTGGCCTCGGGCGTGACCACCATGCTGGGCGGCGGCACGGGCCCGGCCACGGGCACGCTGGCCACGACCAGCACCTCGGGCACCTGGAACATGGAGCGCATGCTGCAGGCGGCCGACGCCTTCCCGATGAACCTGGGCTTTCTCGGCAAGGGCAATGCCAGCCTTCCGGCACCGTTGCGCGAGCAGATCGAGGCCGGCGCCATTGGCCTCAAGCTCCACGAGGACTGGGGCACCACGCCCGCCGCCATCAGCAATTGCCTGGACGTGGCGGAAGAGACGGACACGCAGGTGGCCATCCACAGCGACACGCTCAATGAATCGGGCTTCGTCGAGAACACCATTGCCGCCGTGGGCGGGCGCGGCATCTGCGCCTTCCACACCGAAGGCGCAGGCGGCGGCCATGCGCCGGACATCCTTCGTGTGGTGGGCGAGGCGAACTTCCTGCCGTCATCCACCAACCCCACCATGCCCTACACGGTGAACACGCTGGACGAGCATGTGGACATGCTCATGGTGTGCCACCACCTGGATGCCGGCATTGCCGAGGACCTGGCCTTTGCCGAAAGCCGCATCCGCAAGGAGACCATCGCGGCCGAGGACATCCTGCACGACCTGGGCGCCATCAGCATGATGAGCAGCGACAGCCAGGCCATGGGCCGCGTGGGCGAGGTGATCCTGCGCACCTGGCAGACGGCGCACAAGATGAAGGCGCAGCGCGGCACGCTCGAAGGCGACAGCGCGCGCAACGACAACACGCGCATCAAGCGCTACGTGGCCAAGTACACCATCAACCCGGCCATCGCCCACGGTATCAGCCACGAGGTGGGCTCCATCGAGGTGGGCAAGTGGGCCGACCTCGTGATCTGGAAGCCGGCCTTCTTCGGCGTGAAACCGGCGCTGATCTTGAAGGGTGGCTTCATCGCCATGGCGGCCATGGGCGACCCGAATGCCTCCATCCCCACGCCGCAGCCGGTGCACTACCGGCCCATGTTCGGCGCCTTCGGCGGGGCCATTGCGCGCACCTCGCTGACCTTCGTCTCGCAGGCGGGACTGGCGGCGGGCATTGGCGAGCGCTTCGGGCTGGCCAAGAACCTCGTTGCCGTGCGCAACATCCGCGGTGTGCGCAAGGAGCACATGGTGCACAACAGCTACACCCCGCGCATGGAGGTGGACGCCCAGACCTACACCGTGCGCGCCGATGGCCAACTGCTCACCTGCGCGCCCGCCACCCAACTGCCCATGGCGCAGCGATACTTCCTGTTCTGACCGATCGCTGAACGAACCCCGGAGTGCCGCCCATGCTGCCCGAAACCCATCTGCTGCTCGCCTTTGCGGGCGCCAGCCTCGTCCTTGCGCTCACCCCCGGCCCCGCGGTGGTCTACATCGTGGCGCGCACGGTGGCCCAGGGCCGCGCCTGCGGCCTGGCCTCGGTGCTGGGCGTGGCCCTGGGCAACCTGGGCAATGCGATTGGCGCGGCGCTGGGCTTGGCGGCGCTGTTCGCCGTATCGTCGGCCGCCTTCACCGTGGTGAAGTGGGCCGGCGCCGCCTACCTGGTCTACCTGGGCTTGCGCATGTGGTTCGCGGCCCCGGCAAGTGCCGGCGATGGTGCGAAGACCGGCGCACGGCAGCCGCTGGGCCGGGTGTTCCGCGACGGCTTCGTGGTGGCCCTGCTCAACCCCAAGACCAGCCTGTTCTTTGCCGCCTTCCTGCCCCAGTTCATGGACGCGCAGGGCAGTGCGCTGGCGCAGACCCTGGCACTGGGCTGTACCTTCGTGGCCATAGCGGCCTGCACCGATCTTTTCTATGTGCTGGCCGCCAGCCTGGTGGCCCCCCGCCTGGGCCAGGCCACGCGCCATGCGGTGTGGGGCAACCGCCTGGCCGGCACCTCCTTCATCGGCCTGGGCGTGCTCACGGCCATGGGCTCGCGCCCCACGCGCTGAGCCCGCCCCCTTTTTCTCTCCCTTGGCATCCATGATTTCCGTCGGCAAACTCCTCGCGCAAGGCCATGGCCTGGCCCCCGTGCTGCTCAAGCGCGCCACCACGGTCGAACTCGACTGGGACGTGCGCCAGAAGAGCCGCTTTTCCACCACCGACTCCAGCGGGCGGGAGCTGGGTGTGTTCCTGCCCCGCGGCACCGTGGTGCGCGGCGGCGACGTGCTGGTGGCCGAAGACGGCTCGCTGGTGCGCGTGCTGGCGGCCCCGCAGGCGGTGCTCTACATCACCCACTGCAAGAACCACGGCACGCCCTTCGACCTGGTGCGCGCGGCCTACCACCTGGGCAACCGCCATGTGCCCATCGAGTTGCAGCCCGACCACCTGAAGATCGAGCCCGACCATGTGCTGGCCGACATGCTGCGCGCCATGCACCTGATCGTGCATGCCAAGGACATGGCCTTCGAGCCCGAGGGCGGCGCTTATGCGCCAGGGCATGGCGGCGGGCACGGACACCATGGGCATGACCATGGACACGATCACGCGCATGGCCACGAGCATGGTGACGGGCACGGCCACGAGCATGCACACTGAGCGCAGCACCACGCGGGGTTGCAGACCACCCATACCATGATGATGCGCGAGCCCCCCGCCCCCACGGCGCTGCCCGCGGCCAGCCTGCTGCAGCTGATCTGGCTGGCCTCGCCCGCGCTGCCCGTGGGCGGGTTCTCGTATTCCGAGGGGCTGGAGAGCGCGATTGAAAGCGCGGGCGTCGCGTCCGAGGCGGCGGTGGCCGCCTGGCTGCTGGACCAGTTGCACATCACCCAGGCGCGCGGCGACATGGCCGTGGTGGCCCAGGCCGTGGGCGCCTGGCGCCAGGGCGACATGGCGCATGTGCGCGAACTCAACGACTGGGTGCTGCACACGCGCGAGACCAGCGAGCTGCGCCTGCAGACCGAGCAGATGGGCCGCTCCCTGGCCGACTGGCTGCGCAACCAGCACCAGGGCGATGCGGCGCGCATGCCCTCGGTGCAGGCCCTGGCCGCGCTGCCGCCCACCTACCCCGTGGCCTTCGCGCTGGCAGCATCCACCACCGAGGCATCGGTGTACGACGTGCTGCTGGCCTTTGCCTTCGGCTGGGCCGAGAACATGGTGCAGGCCGCGCTCAAGTCCATGGCGCTGGGCCAGAGCGCGGGCCAGCGCATCCTGGCCAAGCTCGCCCAGGCCATCCCCGAAGCCGCCACCCACGCGCTGGCGCTGCCCGATGGCGAACGCCAGGCTTTTTCACCGATGCTGGCCATCCTCTCGGCCCGCCACGAAACCCAGTACTCCCGCCTTTTCAGATCATGATGACCACCACGACCCACGCCAGCGCGCTGCACCACGTTCCCAACCGCACCAAGCACCTGCCCCCGCTGCGCGTGGGCATCGGCGGCCCTGTGGGCTCGGGCAAGACCACCTTGCTCGAAATGCTGTGCAAGGCCATGCGCGACGACTACGACCTGATCGCCATCACCAACGACATCTACACGAAGGAAGACCAGCGCCTGCTGACGGTGAGTGGTGCCCTGCCCGCCGAACGCATCCTGGGCGTGGAGACCGGTGGCTGCCCGCACACGGCGATCCGCGAGGACGCCTCGATCAACCTCGAAGCCATCGACCGCATGCTGGAGCAGTTCCCGAACGCCGACGTGGTCTTCGTCGAGAGCGGCGGCGACAACCTGGCCGCCACCTTCAGCCCCGAGCTGTCGGACCTGACCATCTACGTGATCGACGTCGCCGCGGGCGAAAAAATCCCGCGCAAGGGCGGCCCCGGCATCACCAAGAGCGATCTGTTCATCATCAACAAGACCGACCTGGCCCCGCACGTGGGCGCCGACCTCGGCATCATGGAGTCGGACACCGTGCGCATGCGCACCACGCCCCAGGGCCTGCGCCCTTTCGTGATGACGAACCTGAAAACCCTGACCGGCCTGGCCGAGGTGGTGCGGTTCATCGAAACCAAGGGAATGCTGACCAAGGCGGGGGCGCCAGCGGGCGCATAGGCAGTCGTCCGCCAGGCAGGTGGTTTGCGTGGACTAGAATACGCGCCTTCCCTCCCGGAGACTTGGGTGAGTGGTTTAAACCAGCAGTCTTGAAAACTGCCGACGGGCAACCGTCCGTGAGTTCGAATCTCACAGTCTCCGCCAGGTATCAAGCAAACATGCGCCTTTCAGGGCGTTTTTTTGTTTCATTCACCATTCACGCACCCAATGTGAAGGGTCGCAAGCAACTGCGGGTGCGGAGGCTGCTATGCGCGGGCGAGTGCTTATTTGTGCACCAAAGAACAAGCCACCCGACGGCGGCATGCTGCGGTATGACCGGACCTACACTTTTCCCTCGCGAAGGTCTTCAAGCCGGGACATCAACTCATCGAACACAAGGTGCATTGAGTCCACGCGCCGGTGAAGTGCCGTAAGGTCAACCATTGACATGTGCGCATACCAAGCCTCATCCCTCGGGCACACTTCAGTCACCGTCTTTTTGATGTCGGCGACCTTCTCGCGCTGAGACTGGATCTCGGCCTCGAATAATTTGTACCGTGAGTCGCCGAATCCACCGGCCTCTATGAATCGCGAGCGCACACTAGCCATCGCTGAGTTAGCCAGCTTCCCATGGGCAATCACAGCGACCGTCACGCGGTCAACTGCATACAAGATGGCGGACAGCAATCTCGCTCGCTCAAGCTCGGCCGCCCTTCGCTCCGCCCTATCGGCAATATCCGCAGATTTTGCGGCTGCCCGATAAGCAAACACCGCCGCGACGGCACTCGCAACGGCACACACCACTGATGTCACCACCCCAACGTCAGCCCAATCAGCCATACGCACCTCACTTTGAGGCAACTGTACTCGCCAAGCTGTGAAGTTGTAGCCCTACGGCGGTGTTGCTTTAAGGCAGGGCTGACCGTTCGCTTTCCAGCACCGAGCTTTCGGCGAAGTTCCACCGCCTGGTGGCCCACGCTGGCTGCGGGGATGTCGCGTGAAAGGAGGCCCTGCGATACTCACCTTCAATCGAAAAGAGGTGATTTATGCAAAAGTCTCTGGAAGACCGAGTGGCCATACTTGAAGGCAGATCTGAAGCAGAGCAGAACCACGACATTGCGCTTCGGGTGGTTCTCGGAGCAGCACTACAAACAATTTGTAGCAGCGAAACAATGGAGACGGCCTTCATTGGTCACCTGAAAACAATGGTGGACAAATTCGACGGGCACATGCTTGGGGTGGAATGGTCAGACAAGCGAATTGCCGCGACCCGCAAAGCCATCGCAAACTATTTGAGTTCCCCCATCGCCATCAAGGCAGGACTTGAGCAACCGAAAGATGGAAGTGCAACGCGCGGGGGGTGACCCCGATGCAATGCATTCCTTGCCCATTCAGAGGAAACAGAAAAGACCCGCTGGGCGAGCCATGCGGGGCCGGTGCTCACCGCGCAGCGAAGGAAGCTGCTGCGTGCTCTCGGGTTTTGATCGTTCCGGGTCACTCGTCAAGTAACACCCCATCGCTTTGGTCCATGCCGGTGCTCTTGACCCAATGGCCAGAGCGGCTCCCTGCAGAGCGTGGAGCACAAGCAAAGCGGTGTCATCTTCGACCTGTCGCCGCAGGTTTTCAAAGACGCTGTGCGCCTCACCCTCTTGCCCTTCCTCCCGAGCTGGTTTGACAGCAACAGCGCGGACCAGGCCGGCAGCGAACTGCTAGTGCTTCTGCAGGTCACTCGCCAGGCCTCCGCAGCTGTATTGCCTTGAATCAGGCCTTCATCGCGTCAAGCGCTGCTGACAGACCTGCTAGCGACTTGGTGCTTTTGCCAAAGACGATCCATTCGAAGTACTCCATCACGAGTGCGGACAGCTCGCCCATGCTCACGAAGTACTGTGAAAACTCGATATGAACCATATCTCCTTCGAAGTAGGAATCCCACCCAGAACACATGGGTTCCGTTACGAACGACACAACCTGTCGATTCAAGCTCCTTTTGTTAGTAAGTTGCCAATGTTTGCACCCGTTAGACATATCGGTAATTGCTTGAAAAACGTCCTTTGCATCTGCTGGCAGCTGGTTTGCGCGATCCCGTTGGTCTGCGGTGGCAGGGCTGTTCGGGTGAGTGATCCAGTCGTAGTACAGGTGGTGTGCTGTGACGATGAAGTTGTAGGACTCGTATGTACCCCAGGTCTCGCTGAGTCGTGCCAGATCCCATTTCAATTTGTCGAACAGGTCTTCAACCGTGTGCAAAGGAAGGCGTGTCGGTGGGTTCGTAGTCATGGTGTTTCTCCATCTTGGGATCAGCGCATTCTGCGGGATTGGGCGACCTGTTGTCTGGCAAACCGAGGGCCCCGGGCCGGAGACCTTGTGTCGTAGATCCTGGGGTCGGGGTATGGGGTGACAAACCCCATGTTGGGGAGTCGTGCAACCCGTGCCCGGCCCACTCTCACGGGCCTCTCCATCGGTTGTTACACTATTTAACAGGAGGGAAAAGCATGCATAGAATTATTTACCGACCTGACAGCACTTGGTTTTTTCTGGTCGATGTGGTGAAGCTCGCACTGGGTATTTTTATGGGCGGCCTGATGCTCTTTTTTGGGCATGAAGCCCTGCTTGCTCACCGGCTGCAGGCCGCCATGAATCAGCAGGTAAGTCAGCCGCTCTACGGCTCTGACGCGGCCAGCGCCACCAACTCAACCCGCAATCAGGTGCTTGCCCCGCCCCAACAGGCTCAACGCCCTGGCGAGGCCATTTCTCCCGCCACTCAAGCCCTGATCGAGCGAAACAACCGAGCGCGCCAGGACCGCAAGCAGGCCGCGTGGGAAGCCTTCTACCAGCCCCATCCAACCTGCAAGGCTGATCCCAATGCATACGGGTGCGCAAACGCGTTTCTTGCGGCTCGCAAACAGTTCGATAGCCAATACCAAGACCGTTGACCATTTACGGCTACGCCAGGGTTTCGACCACAGAGCAAAACACCGCTGTTCAGCTCGCCGCCTTCAAGCGCGCCGGCATCACGAACGTGGTGCAGGAGAAGCGCAGCGGCGTAGCAAAGCGGCCCGAGCTGCAGGCCCTTCTCGCGCGCCTTCGGCCTGGTGATGTGCTCGCGGTCTACGAGCTGGATCGGCTGTTTCGCAGCCTGCGCGATCTGCTGCGACTGCTGGAAGCACTTGAGCAACGCGGCATCAGCTTCCGCAGCCTCACCGAATCCATCGACACCAGCACACCGGCCGGCCGCATGTTCTGCCACATGCTGGGCGCCTTCGCAGAGTTTGAGCGGGCCATGATCCGCGAGCGTTGCGCTGCAGGATTTGAAGCGGCCAAGGCCAGGGGCCAGAAGTTCGGCCGGGACCGCTCGATGCCCGCCAAGACCGAGGTCAAGCTAGTGCGCATGTACCAATCGGACAAGTACACCATGCAGGCCCTGGCCGACTACTTCGAGGTCCACGTGTCAAGCGTGAAGCGCGCTATCTATCGTGTCACCAAGCCAGATCACAGCAGCCTCAAATAGGATCTCAGGTAGCACTCGCACCTGCGTTGAAAAGGCCTTGCAGCACGGGCCACCATTTCAAACACACTTCCGAAATGTCGTTTGCAACTGAGACTGTCTGAATGACTTTTTCGAGCAACGATTTTCCAACTGCATTGCTTCGGGTTGCTTCTGGTGTTGCAGCTTCCTTAGCGATGACATTCATGCACTCGATGAGCTCATTCTTTTGAGTTGCAGTTAGATCCGAGCTTCCCAATATCGCTTCTGACACACCCTTCACCGCGTCTGCAGCAGCAGTATTTCCAATCCCGTTCAGTGCACTTATGGTCACGTCAACTGACTGCATGACGCCTGTGTTGATCGCGCCAACAACGCTGTTGTTTACATTGATGTTCTGCATCTTGACTCCTTGGATGACAACCGGGACAGGGCTTGACTGCATGCGGGGAATGGTGTGCAGAAAGCCAAACTGCGAATTCATTTGGTCAATCGCAAGGTTTGCAAGCATTCTTGCGTTGTCCATCTCTTGCTGATTGAGAGCCTGCACCTTTGAGAAGCATTCGAGGCATAGAGGGATTTTTTGTTCTCCTACTTGATACATCGCGGGTTTTCCGCATTGATGACACGGCATATGGGTCCTCTACAAGCACCAGGGCGACGACGGTCATCACCCTTCATTTGCTCGTTTTAGCACGCCTTGTTGCTGCTCTGCACGTTCTCGATTGCATCCAGCGTCCCATTGACTTTGCTAGAGTTAGCTTTTTTCCTTGGTTCGAAAACCACAGTCAGTGGCTGGAAGCCAGGCGCCTTCCAGGCGCTTTTTTTATTTGCCGACCCTGCTGCCGCACGCATGACCGAAAGCCCCAACGCCAGGCCCGTCGCTCTGGCAAACAAACCCATCCTCATCGTTTCCGCAGGCGAAACCTTCGCCGACATCCGCGACGCCTTGGGCGATTTCGACGACTGGATTGCTGCCGGGCTCGGTAGCACCCATGCCCAGCGGCGGATGGATGCGCGAAAAGCATCCGCCCTCCCCGATCCGTCCGAACTGGCCGGGGTCGTGGTCAGCGGCTCGCACGCCATGGTCTCGCACCGAGAGCCCTGGAGCGAGCAACTGGCGCTGTGGATGAAGCGCTGTGTCGAGGCCGGGGTGCCGGTACTCGGCATCTGCTACGGGCACCAGTTGCTCGCCCATGCGTTCGGCGGGGAGGTCGATGACCTGCCCGGGGGGCCGGAGGTAGGAACACAGTCCATCCACCTGAGCCAGGACGCGCGCGAGGACGCATTGCTGGCGGGCCTGCCCGATCGGTTTCCTGCGCAGCTGGTCCACTACCAGTGCGTGCTGCGGCTGCCCGACCAGGCGGTGCTGCTGGCCTGCAGCGATCTGGAGCCGCACCAGGCCTTTCGCGTGGGCGGCTGCGGCTGGGGCGTGCAGTTCCACCCCGAGTTCTCGGCGGATGCGATGCGTGCGTATGTCGGGCATGTCAACAGCACGCGCGATGCAGCCAGCCAGTTGGACGGCGGCCTGGTCAGCGCTACGCCTGATGCCGGCAGCGTGCTCGGCAGGTTTGCAGCGATGGTGCAGGCGCCTGAGGCATCGAGCCAAGGCGCCTGATCGACCGGTTCAGCGTGCGGCTGTACGGCGAAGCACATGGCATTCGCCCTCATGGTTCTCGTAGTAGGCCAGGCCGGCGCCGGGAAAGAAGACGATGCAGTCCGTGGATGTGCCGACCAGGGCTTCGAGCACTGGCGCGGTGTCTGCCACGCAGTTGTCGAATTCTCCATGGCTTGCAGCAACGACGAAGCAGCGCGGGCCTGCGCCGAGCGACTTGAGCAGCGCAGCGACCTTGGCGGCAACGGCGTCGACCGCCGGGATCTGCTGCATGAACTTGCGCTCCAGGTGGCGACCATCGTGCGCCAGCGCCGAGATGAAGTCGCGTCTTCGGGATGGCTTGCTGGCAAGCGCCAGGTAGCGCTCTTGCCGCTCTGCAGCGACGAAGGTTCGGATGAACTCTTGTGCGGGCCCCATCGATCCACCTTGCCGAGTGAGTTGTCTGGCATGCATCATGGCATGCGGATCAGCTCAAAATGGAGGCTAGGAGCGTGCGCGGCAGAAGGCATCGAAGCGAAACGTCCGAAAACCGAGGATCGCTGGGTAGCACCGACAAGCACAGGGTGGCCCCCTGGGCGCCGGAGGTGATACCCGGCGAGACCGGTTTGTCGGGCGTTGCAGCCGATGCTCCTTCTGCCGCGCACGCTCCTAGGCGCGAGGCATGCACGCGACCATCTTCATCCCTGCGCCGGGGCTCAGTAGGTCACCGTGACCTGCAGCGTGTCGGTGTACATGCCTGCGGGCAGCGCCGCCGGATTCGACTTGTTGATCTGGCCGTGGATGGGCCACGAGAACGCCGCGCCATTGGCCGGCACGTTGACACCGGTGATGGCCGTGCCGGCGGGATAGGGCTGCGTGTGCCCGGCGTCACGGTACAGCTCGTAGGGCACGTAAGCGGCGGTGCTGCCGTTGCGCATGGCGCGCGAGCCGGTGCCGATGCCCGTGCCCTGGCCCGCATAGGAGCCGGGACCGACCTGGATGCTGATGCCCAGCACCTCGGGCGAGCAGACAAGCTGGGTAGGGCCGGACACACCCTCGGCCCCCGAAGGGGTGGCCGTGACGATGCCCGTGAAGGTGCCAGGGCGCGTGCCGAAGTCCAGGGTGCCGAAGCTCACGCCGGTCGTGGCGCCGGCACTGCCAGCGACCATACAGCCTGCCGTGAGCTGCATCTGCGCTTGCAGGGTACCGCCCAGGGTGCCCGCCACCGCTGGCCCTGCCGCCAAGGCCAGGGCCGCGGCTGCAAGCCGCCCGCATGCCAACGGGTGTTGTCTTCGTGCGCCCGCGTCCATCGCGTGTTTCCTCGAAAAATGTCCCAGATGCCCTTGCCTGTGAGAGCACGCATTGAATCCCCCATGGACTGCACATCCCACGGAGCACCCGGCTCGATCCGCGCAAATCGTATCAGGTTGTAAATTGAATCTGTAGAGGGTTCTCCTCAGACGGCGCTGCCGCCTCCTGCAGGCGGCCGAAAGGACGGCCATGCACGGAGCACCGATCTCCCCGCAGCACCATGGGATTTGCCATGCTGGACATATGCTCGTCCACATCCCTGTCGAAGCGACGAACTCCCATGCCCTTTGAGCCCTACTCCACCGAGGTACCGCCGACGCCATTTGAACGGGTCGGCTACTGGGCATGCCTGATCATCGTCGCCGGCATTGCAGCGCTATTCACTTACGGTATCTGTGTGAGCCTTCTCGATGGCGTGGCCCAAAAATGGGGGAAAGGAGGTGGCGGCAGCTTGGTGTTTCGCGCCAAGGATCCGGTGGGCTTTTACGCGGCACAGGTACCGTCCCTCTTGATTGGAGGATTCTTCTGGTACGCGGTGTACTGGGTGTACCGGACCTACCTGAGCGCTTCGCGCACCAAACCTTGATGGCGCAACCCCACCCATGAACACACTCCCCACGACAGGCGACCTGGCATCCCGGCGACTTGCGAAGCAGGTCCGCAAGCTCGAAAGCCAACTGGCGCGCCTGAACCCGCAACGCGATGCTGCGCTACACACCCAGTTGCAGGAGGAACTGGACCTCACCCGGGCCACCCTGGTGTCGTACGCCGAGTTCCTGGCAGAGCGGCCCAAGCCACCACCCGTGAGGTCATCGCGGGTCGTTGTCGCAGCGGCTTTGCTGGGGCTCGCGGGGCTCATCGGCTTCTTCGTCTTCAGCAAATACGCGTGACGGGCATGGCCACTCTCCCTGCCCACATCGCTTCCCAGCTCACCCGGGTGCGCGGCGTGCTCGCCCACCACCTGGGCGACGACCTGCGAGCCATCCACCTGTACGGCTCGGCCATGCATGGCGGCCTCCAGCCGCGCAGCGACATCGACCTCATGGTGACATTGGCGCGGCCTCTGGGCGAGGCCATGCGCCAAGCGCTGATGCGCGAACTGCTGGCCCACTCGGCCCCGCCCGGCAGCCCCGGCACAACGCTGCGCGCTCTGGAGGTGACGGTGGTGGCGCTCGGCGAGGTCGTGCCCTGGCGCTACCCAGCGCGGCGCGAGATGCAGTTTGGCGAATGGCTGCGCGAAGACATCGTGGCCGGCCACTTCGAACCCGCGATGGTGGACCCGGACCTGGCCATTCTGCTCACCAAGCTGCGGCTGCACAGCACCGCCTTGCTGGGCCCGACCGCCATGGATCTGTTCGCCCCCGTGCCCGCCGGTGACTTCCGCAAGGCACTGGCCGACACCATCGCGCAGTGGAATGCACCGCCCGACTGGCAGGGCGAAGAGGCCCCGATCCTGCTCGCCCTGGCGCGCATCTGGTACAGCGCCAGCACCGGCGCCATCGCCTCGAAGGATGCAGCAGCCGCCTGGGCAGCACAGCGCATGCCGCCCAAGCACGCAGCCCTGGTGCAGCGCGCGGCGCGCGCCTACCTGGGCACAATGGAAGACGATGGGCTGGCGGCCATGCCCGATGCAGTGGAGACCACCATCCATTGGTGCAAAGCACGCATCGCGCAGCTGCTGCGGGCAACGGCATAGCGCGCCACCCCCTGCCGCAAATGCCTGTCGCAAATGACTGCCGCCACACACGGTGCTGCATGCGCGGACAGAGAGTCCACAGCCACCGTGGATGACCCTGTGGAAAACCGCGATGGATACGGCGCAAAGCCAAGGCTGGCGCGACCTGCAACGCGGTGCCTGCGATTTCATCAATGCCGCATGCAGGGCGTGCAGCATGCGCACACACCGTCCACAGACGGCGTGGATGACCCTGTGGACAAGCACTGGGCCTGCGCGCCAAAGCCAGCACCGGCGCGGCCTGCAACGCAGTGCCTGCGAATTCATCAGCCTTGCGCAGCCACCAGCGCCTCTGCCCGTCCGCAGCGAACCTGCCCTGCCCCTTGCCATGCCTCATGCGCCTGCACAGCACAATGAGTCCACAGCCACCGTGGATGACCCTGTGGAAAAGGCCTGTGCATGCTGCGCAGAGCCAATGCTGGCGCGGCTTGCAACGCGGTGCCTGCGAATTGACCAATGGCCGTGCAGCGGGTGAAACAGGGCCGCCACAGGCACCCGCAAACTCCACAGCCGGCGTGGATGACTTTGTGGATAACCCCTGTGCAGACACGCCAGACCCAGCACTGGCGCGGCCTGCAACGCGGTGCCCGCGAATTCATCAGCCACGCGCCGCAGCCACCCCCGAGGCCGGCCCCAAAGCGCGCCGATGGCGCGGCGTGCAGGCACAGACACGCCATCCACAGCTGCCGTGGATGACTCTGTGGAAAACACCCGTGGATACGTCGCAAATCCAGCACTGGCGCGGCTTGCGACGCGGTGCCTGTTCTTTCATCAGCCCGCTGCTGCGCGGCGAGGCACGGCGGTCCGGGCAATTTTTCGGCCCTGGCACAGGGCTGGAAAAAGCCCACCCGTGGTGCTGCGCACAGCCCCGGTGCGCAACGCCCCGCGGCGGGTGGCAATCGTCCACAGCCACCGTGGATGACCCTGTGGATAACACCTGTGCATGCCCGCCGGACCCAGCACTGGCGCGGGTTTCAACGCAGTGCCTGCGATTTGACCAGTGCACTGGCGCATGCACGGCTACACTGCCCGCAGGAGGTGTGCCATGCAACCAGATTCGTCACCCGCGGCCGGCAGAGGCCCCTTTCTGCCGGACGTTGCCAGGATCGCGCTGGGCGTGTTCATCGGCGGCCTGGCGGCCCTGTTCGCCCACGATGCCATCGTCGACCCGCGCCCGCCGGCACCCATTGCCACGCCCACGGCGCTGACACCGCCACGGCCCGTGGGAAACGAAAGCAGCACCAGCAACACACAGCCCCCACCGCCACCCGTGGTGGCCCAGCCCGCGCCGCCCCCAGCACCATCCGCCCCCGAGCCCGCCCCGCCTCCCCCTGCACCGCCGCAGGCCGAGGCCCCGCAGCCCGCGCAGGACCCAGGCCAGAAGAAGGCCGACGAGGATCTCAAGACCGCCCAGGCCCTGTCCGCCCGGCTCGAGGCCGAACGCCAGCAGCGCCGGGCCGACGCCTGGGCCCGCTACTTCCAGCCCAGCCCGGTGTGCCGCGCCGACCCGGCCACCGGCCCCTGCGCCGACGCGCATCTGGCGGCGCGCAAGCGCTTCGATGCGCAGTACGTGGACCGCTGACGGCGCATTCCAGAGAGACGCCCCCGCCCTTCTTCGCCGATGAACAGCCAGCTGCGCTTTGTGATGCACCCCGACGACGAGCGCGAGTTCGCGGCGCAGATCCTTGCCGATCCGGCGGTGGTCTTGATCGACGGGCCGCGCTGGAAGACTGCGGCGCCGCAGACGTACCGCTCCCTCGATGCCATCGGCGGCAGCTACTGCATCCTCTGGTCGCCAGACGATGAGGCCACGCTGGACGCACGCTACATCGCGGGCTGCAATGACTGGTACTGCGAATCGGAATGGGCCACCGTGCAGTTCCTGCGCTCCGAGTCCTTCGCGGACGGCGTGCTGACCGAAGGACGCATTGCGGTAAGCACCGGCAAGGCCAGCGCGCATGCGGCCCAGGGTGTGGAGCTGCGCTACAAGGCACTGAGACGCTTTGTCCGCAAGCACTACATCAACTCGGTGGTCCGCTGGTGCAACCCCGGCATTCCTTTTGGACCTGCCATACCAGGGCGGTCGGCCAACCCCGGCGAGCCGGACGCGCAGGTCTGGGTGGGCCCGCATGCGCTGCAGTGGCTGCGCGACGATGCACAGCAGCGCCGCGTCAAGCAATTCCGCAGTACGGTGGTGGAAGCCCGCCTGGCAGACACCCTGCCCGCCCCGGCGTAACCGCTGCGCAAACCCACTCAGGGCCGCATGCGCACAGGCACCCGCGTCTCCAGTGCGCCGGGCACATACGTCGGCGCAAAGCTGCAGCCGGCTCCGAACTGCGCCTGCATCGCTGTGCAGCGCTGGGCCACGCTCGCGGGCGTGGGCTTGGTGCGCGTTTCCACCCAGTCGAGCAGCGAGGTCACCAGGGCCGGGTAGGTCGGGTCGCTGATGTAGCTGTGCGTACCCGTGGTCACGAAGGTCTGCACCAGGCGGTCGCCGCTGCCGCCGCGGTCCATCACGGTCTTGAAGTACGCGTCCAGCTCCACGAAGGCCGTGGGGTCGCTGATCCACTTGGTGGTGAGCACCGGCACGGGGATGGTGCCCTTGGGGTCGGTGTCGTCGGCGAAGCGCTGCACGGCGACCGGGTCGGCGCGGTAGCGCAGCACGCCGGCATTGAGCGCAGCGTCGTCGGCCGAGCCGCTGTAGACCACGCCGGTGTTGCCAAAGGGGCTGGCGCCGCCGGTGCGCTTGGCGGTCACGTCCTGGAAGTGGTAGGTGCCCCAGCTCAGGTGCGCCGAGATGGCGCTGGCGGGGATCTTGATGACCTTCTCGATGGTCTCGACCTTGCGCTGCTGCTCGGGCGTGCGCTGTGCGGCGGTCTTGTCCAGGCCCAGGCACTCGTTGGCGCGGGCGTTGAAGTCGTCGCGCGCCAGGGTCAGCGTGGCGGGCAGGCCGAGGTTGAGCGCGTAGCTCGCCTCGGTGGGCCGCGGGTGGTTGTTGCACAGGTACTGGTAGACGGCGCGCAGGTCCAGGCGGAAGTCGTACGAGCGCGTGCCGCCGGCCAGCACGCCACTGGTGAGCAGCACCGCGTCGTACGGCTGCGCGCCCACGGTCTGCGCGGTGAACATCTCGGCGGCCTTGGCGGCAACGCCCGCGCCCCACGACTGGCCGTGCAGCACCGTGCGCTTGGGCACCGCCACGTGTTCGTTGAAGATGCGGCGCAGGCGCTCGGTGTCCTCGGCTGCGGCGCGCACTTCCACCCCGCCCTGGCGGAAGGTGGAACCCGCCCAGGCGTAGCCGGCCTTGACCATGATGGCCCAGCGCACCAGGTCTTCCTGCGCGCGCTCAGCCGTGGGGGCGGCCAGGTCGGGCCCACCGTGGGCGTGCAGGATCAGGTTGCCGCCCCAGTCCTTGGGCGTGGCGATGAGGTAGTAGGCGCCGGCCGAGTCGCGCCCGCCCAGGCAGGTGGCGGTGGCGGGCAACTCGGCCGGGCAGGCCACGGCGACGGGCTTGGCCTCGGGTGGGTACGCGGGGCTGTCGCTGCCGCCGCAGGCCGACAGCAAGGTGATGGCCGACAGGGTGGACAGGACGGACAGGGTCGACGAAGCGACCGGGCTGCGCGAGCCGGTGGTGAAACGCATGGATATGTCTCCGGTTGTTGTAGTGGCAAAAGCGTGATCCCCTGCGGGATGCACAGGCGGGCGCGAAGCCCGCCACAGGGAAACCGACGGGGCCGGTCGCAGGGAACAGGGCGTATCCTAGGAGCGTAGGCTGCACATGCCAAACACCTGAATAATCTGTGGTCCATACGTTATGAATATCGAGTTCCGGCACCTGCGCTACTTCGTCGCCGTTGCGGATGCCCGGCACATCACCCGCGCCGCCGAGCGCCTGGGCATGCAGCAGCCCCCGCTGAGCCAGCAGATCAAGGGGCTGGAAGTGGAGCTGGGCGTACCCCTGTTCCTGCGCCACCCCAAGGGTGTGACGCTCACCGATGCGGGCCAGCTGTTCTACGCCGAGGCCACGCGCCTGCTGCGCGACTGCGCGGCCATGCAGGAGCGCATGCTGGCCTTTGCCGACGGCAGCCAGGGCATGCTCTCCATCGGCTTCACCAGCTCGTCGGCGGCGCACGACTTCACGCCCGAGGCGCTGCGCATGTGCCGCGCCACCTACCCCGGAATCCAGTTGGTGGTGAGCGAGAACAACGCCGCCGAGATCACCGATGCGGTGGCCTCCTCGCGCCTGCACTGCGGCTTTCTGCGCGTGCCCGTGGCCTGGCCCAAGGGCGTGGTGCTCAAGACCCTGCTGCAGGAGCCCGCCGTGCTGGCCATGCCGCGCGACCACCCGCTGGCGCAGGCGCCTGCGGGCAAGAAGCAGCCACCCGTGCAGCTCAAGGAACTGCAGGGCGAAAAGTTCATCTTCGTGCGCAAACCCGGTGCGCCGGGCTTGTACGCCAACCTGCTGGAGCTGTGTACGCGCGAGGGCGTGGCCATCAACGTGGTCTCGGAGGTGGACCGCATGATGACCAACCTGAACCTGGTGGCCGCCGGTGCCGGCATTTCGGTGGTGCCCTCGTCCATGCAGGGCACGCACCACAACGCCATCGTCTACCGGCCGCTGGCGCGCGCGGTGAAGCTGGGCGCGCCGCTGACGCTGGCCTGGCGCAAGAGCGATTGCCACGGCCCCACGGCGGCCTTCGTCGAACTGGTCACCAAAATCGCGGCCGGGAGGGCCAAAGTTGCTGCGCCTGCCTGAGCCCCCGCCCTTCCCGGCGCGCCGGCGCCTGCTGCGCTGGGCCACGGGCGGTGCGGCCTTGCTGGCTGGCGGAGTGCCGCCTGCCCTGGTGCAGGCTGCCACCCTGGCCGCACCGCGTTGGCCCAGCCGCCCGGTGCGCCTGATCGTGGTGTACCCGCCCGGTGGCGTGAGCGATGCCACGGCACGCGCCCTGGCACAGCCGCTGGCGCGCGCCCTGGGCGTGCCGGTGCTGGTGGACAACCGCGCAGGTGCCGGCGGCTCGGTAGGCATCGACCTGCTGGCCCGCGCCGCGCCCGATGGGCACACGCTGGCGTTCTCGGCCATCACGCCGGTCACGCTGCAGCCGCTTTTGGTGCCCGGCGGCCTGCGCGACCCAATGGACCTGGTGGCGCCCATCGTCGGCATCATGCACACGCCGGTGCTGGTGATGGGCACGCCGGCCCTGGGCCCGCGCTCGTTCACCGAGATGGTCGCCCTGGCCCGCGCGCGGCCCGGCGCCGTGCGCTGGGCGAGCTCGGGCGTGGCCACCACCGGCCACATGGTGCTGGTGCAGACGCGCCTGCACAGCGGCGCCGACATCACCCACGTGCCCTACCAGGGCGGCGGCGCGCAACTCAACGACGCGCTGGGCGGCCAGTTCGAGGTGCTGTCCTCCAACCTCGCGGCGCAGCAGCTCGAGTATGTGGCCGCCGGCCGCCTGCACGCGCTGGCCGTGGGCTCGCCCACGCGCCTGCCGGCGCTGCGCGAGGTGCCCACGCTGGCCGAGCTGGGGTACCCGCGCGCCAACCTGAGCTCGCTGTTCGGCCTGTTCGCACCCGCGCACACGCCCGCGGCCGTGGTGCAGGGCCTGAACGAGGCGGTCAACCGCATCCTCGGTGCCGGCGGCTTCGCCGCGGTGCTCAGGGACAAGCACCTGCTGCCCGCAGGCGGCACGGTGGCCGCCTTCGCGCAGCAGATCACCGCCGACCGGCAAGGCAACGAGACACTGGTGCGCCAGAGCGGCGCCGTGCTGCGCTGAGGTTGATGGTTACTGCCGGATGCGGCCGGTAGCGCTCACGATGGACAGTTCCACGAAGCGCGAGCCCCCGCGCTGGCCAGGGCGGTAACCCACGGTGTAGCCGCCCAGGTCCAGGCTGTCGATGCTGTCCAGCGCGGCGGCCAGGTTCTCGCGCGTGGGCCGGGCACCCGCGCGGCGCGCGGCCTCGGCGATCACCTTGGCGGCGATGTAGCCTTCCATCATGGCGTAGCTCACGGGCACGTCGGGGTCGCCGCTCTTGGCCTGCACCTCGCGGAATTCCTTGCTCAGCTTGCTGGAGGCGCGGTACGGGTTGGGAGTGACCTGGGCGATGGAGATGCCCTGCATATGCTCTTCGGCCAGGCGCTTGGCGAGTTGCTCCAGGTCCACGTCGGACGAGGCGAAAAGCCGTGCCGTGCCACCCTCCAGGCGGTACTTCTCGATGAAGGCCGAGGCGGCCGCACCGCTGGTGATGAGGATGATGGCCTGGGGCTTGGCCGCCTGCAGCAGCTTGTTGGCGTTCTCCATGCGCAGGGTGTCCATCTCGTAGGAGCCCTTGGCCATGAGGCTGCCGCCGTTCTTCTTCACGGCCTCTTCGGCACTGGCCAGCAGCGCCGGGGCGTCGGGCCCCTCTTCGTACAGCAGGCCCAGCTTGGTGATGCCCACGGTGGCCAGGTGCTCGGCGATCTTGCCGATTTCGTCGCGCAGGCCGGCGCGCACGTTGTAGAGCAGGGGCGAGTCGGGCTGGAAGGTGCTGCTGCGGTAGCCGACCAGCGCGATCTTCTCCTTGGCCAGCAGGCCGGACTTCTGCAGCGCGGCCAGGTTGCCAGCGCCCATGTAGCCGGCCAGCAGCAGCGGGCGCTGCTCGGCCAGCAGTTGCTGGGTGGCGGCCAGCGTCTGGTCGGCGCGGCCGCTATCGTCCTTGCGGGCCAGCACCAGGGTGTTGCCGTTGATGCCACCGGCCTTGTTGACGTGGTTGAAGTACATCTGCATGCCCGCCGAGTAGCCCCGGCCGTCGCTGGCCTTGAGGCCCGACAGCGGCGCCACCTGGCCGACCACGATGGGCGCCGCCTGTGCTGCCCCCAACGCGGCCAACAGGGCGCCGGCACAGAGAACGGGGCTCAAAAGCCATGGACGGGCAGGGGTCGCGGCAGCGCTCGGGTTCATGTGTCTCCTCGGTTTTTCTCGTTATGGACATGCCGACGCAGGCGCGCCGGTGGCCGAGCGCGTTTATACCAGCACCCGTACGCGACCGACAGCCTTCTGTCAGCTTCGATTTCGGAGAAAACTGGCCATGCGGGCTTGCACTCCTGCCCGGAGAGTGCAACCATGGATACCCAATTCCCGGGGGAATACCATGAAGAAGCTGCTCTTGCTGCTGTTGGCCTTGGTGGTATCGCATGGCGCGCTGGCGCAGGCCAGCGAGGCGCCGAACCTCGATGCACTGCAGCTGCCGCCCATCGCACGGCCGGCGGCCAGCCCGGCCGCCAAAGGCGCCACCAGCCAGGCCCTGGCGATCGAGCCCACCTACTTCTACACCTACCTGCTGAGCACCAGCACGGGCACCACGTACCCGGTGGGCACCCAGAGCCTCGGCTACCTGACGCGCAACGATGCCTTCATCGAATTGACTGGCTCGCTGGGATGCACGACAGCCGGTACTTTCATCCCGTTCGATGGCTACTTCGCGGACCGGTACAACTGCCCCTTCTACAACGGCATCATCGTCGTGGCGTGGGCGCCCAGCCTGGTCTATGCGCCCTGGATCTGGTACTACTACCTGATCCCCTGACAGGGCAACGCGCCGCGCCCGCCCAGAGGGCAGCACAGCGCATCGGCAAAAGCGACAGGAAGAGTGCCGGCAGCAGCGCGCGCGGCGGCGCGAGGGGAAACGACCCGATCAGCGCGCCACGACTGCCAGCACCAACAGGCGCTCGGCAATGTCGTCGGCGTCCTGCTCCATTTCTGCCAGGCTGAAGCTGCCCGCGCACCATCCCCCGTACCAGATGCGGAAGGCCTTCACGCCCGCGACAGGCGAATGCTCGCCATACCAGCGGATGGCCTCGTCGATGCGCGAGTGGTACGTGGGTGGGCCAACCTGATCGCGCTCGTCGAACATGCGCGCACGGTAGCTGTGCGCGCCGTCGTGGGCGATGTGCAGGATGAGGCTGCCCGGCAAGGTGCTGTCGTCCTCACGCGCCGTGCGCTGGCGCAGGCCGGGGCTGGCAATGGCGGTAAACATGGTGGTGTGCTCCTGCAAGGCCATCAGCCCATGGCCTGGAATTCGCCATGGAGGGTGTCGCCGAACTGCGGCTCCACCTGCACATGGGCCATGTCGGTTCGGCCCACCATGAGGTACTCGCTCTGCTGGGACTGGGAGGCCGCACGCATGGGCTGGCCCATCTGCAGGGGGTTGGGCTCGCCGATCAGGTCAAGGCGCCTCATCTGAAGATCTTCGAAGTGCATGGTTTCATCCTCGCATGCGGCAAAAACAGGGGGTGTGAATGCATTGGCGCACTTTCAATGGGCGCGCGGGGTCGGAGAGCCGAGGAGGCCCGCGTAGGAAATGTCCTGCACAGCGCCAGCTCCCCAGTAGGCAGCGCCATGGCGGTTACGCCGCGTCACAAATGGGCGGCACGCAAGGCGGTATGGTGGTGGGGTACCACCCTTGTTCCAACGGGTGCCCGCACACCCTTCCGCCCCCCTTTCAGGAGATCATTCCATGCGCCGCAGTCCCCACCGCCCCCTTCTTGCCACCTGCGCGGGCCTCGCCCTGGCCCTGCTCGCGGGCTGTGCCGGCACACCCGCGCGCGCGCCAGTGGCCGACACGCCCTCGGTGGGCCCCGGCCCCAAGGGCGGCACCTGCAATGCCGCGCCGGCCCAGGGCGCCAAGGGCAAGCAGCCCACCGCCAGCACGGTGGAACAGGCGCGCGTGGCCTCGGGCGCGGCCATGGCGCGCGTGCTGCGCGACAACCAGCCTGTGACCATGGAGTTCAACGCCGAGCGCCTGAATCTGGTGACCGACGCGAGCGGCAAGATCACCACCGTGCGCTGCGGCTGAGCGAGCGCCCGAGCGAGCAGGTGCCGGGGAGGTGCGGCACAGGGCCGGATATCATTCCCAGGGCGGCCCGCTCTTTCCCTCCTTTCCACCCCTTCGCGCCGCAGATCCTTGCCCGATGCCGCTGCGCTCGCTCACCACCCCGTCCCCTGCCACCCGCGCCATCGCCGCGCTATCGCTCACCCAGCTCATCGGCTGGGGCTCCACCTTCTGGCTGCCTGCCGTCACGGGGCCGGCCATGGCGGCCGAACTGGGCATGGGGCTGCCACTGGTGATGGCCGGGCCCACGGCCATGCTGGTGGTGATGGCCCTGGTCTCGTGGCCGCTGGGCGCCGTGTTCGAGCGCCATGGCGCGCGCCCGGTGATGGTGCTGGGCTCGCTGCTGGGCGCGCTGGGCCTGGCGCTGGTGGGGCTGGCGCAGGGCCCCGTGTCCTACCTGCTGGCGTGGACGGTGCTGGGCCTGGCGGGTGCCGGCATGCTGAGCACTCCGGCGCAGATCGCCGTGACCGAAATCGCGGGCGACAAGGCGCGCCGGGCGCTGGGGGTGCTGATCCTCGCCGGGGGCCTCACCTCCACCCTTTTCTGGCCGCTCACGGGTCTGCTGCAGGCCCAGTGGGGCTGGCGCGTGGCGACGCTGGCCTTTGCCGCGCTGGTGCTGCTGGTCTGCCTGCCGCTGCACTGGGCCACGCTGGCGCGCCGCCCGCGCCAGAAGACCGTGGCGCACGCCAGCGCCGAGCCCGTGGCCATCGACCGGCCGCGCTTCGCCCTGCTGGCCGTGGGCTTTGCGGCCAATGGCTTCGTGACCTGGGGCTTCGCCCTCACCATCATCATCCTGTTCGAGGCTTCGGGGCTGAGCCATGCGAGCGCGCTGGCGGCTGCGTCCTTCATCGGCATTGCCCAGTGGGCGGGGCGCCTGTTCGACTTCCTGGGCGGTGGGCGCTGGTCGGGCTTTGTCACGGGTCTGGCCGCTGCGGCGCTGTTCCCCTTGAGTTTCATCGTGCTGATGCTCACCAGCAGCTTCACCGGCGCGCTGCTGTTCGCGCTGGTCTACGGCATGGCCGGCGGGGTGATCGCCGTGAGCCGCGCCACGCTGCCGTTGCTGGTGTTTCCGGCCGCGGCGTATGCGCGCGCGTCGGCGCGGCTGGCCATGCCGCTGAACCTGTCGTTCGCCGCCGCACCGCCGGTGTTCGCAGCCATCCTGACCTCGGCCGGGCCCCATGCGGCGCTGTGGCTGGCCTTCGGCATCTCTTTGGTGGCGCTGGGGGCGCTGTTCGGGCTGTGGCGGCTGCAGAGCGCCAGCCCCACCGCCTGATCAGTCGGCCAGGAACAGCTCCTGCAGGTCGCTCAGGAAGTCGAAACCCCGCTCCGTGGGCCGCACCTGGCCACCCGGCTCGCGCACGATCAGACCCTTGGCCTCGGCCTTGTCCAGCGCCTTGGCGATGGCGGTGACGGGCAGGCCGGTGCGCTCGGTGAAATCCTTGAGCGCGAAGCCCTCGCGCAGGCGCAGGGCGTTGAGCATGTACTCGAACGGCAGGTCGGCGCGGCGCACCTCTTCGTCCTGCGCCACGGCGTGGCCGGCCAGGGCGTTGTCCATGTAGCGGCCCGGGTCGCGAAAGCGCACCTGGCGCACCACGCGGTGGGCAAAGCTGAGCTTGCTGTGCGCGCCCGCACCAATGCCCAGGTAGTCGCCGAACTGCCAGTAGTTGGTGTTGTGCCAGCACTGGTGGCCGGGCCGCGCATAGGCCGATATCTCGTAGCGCGACAGGCCCGCCGCTCCCGTCATCTCGGTGATGCGGTCGAGCATGGCGTAGGCCTGGTCGTCCTCGGGGATGGCCGGCGGGTACTTGGCGAAGTAGGTGTTGGGCTCGATGGTCAGGTGGTAGATGGAGATGTGCGGGGGTTTCAGCGACAGAGCCAGGGCCATGTCCTCCTCCAGCTCCGCCGGGGTCTGCCCCGGCAGGGCGTACATGATGTCGAGGTTGAAGGTGTCGAAGGCCTCGGCCGCCTCCTGCACGGCGGCCAGGGCCTGGGCGCGGTCGTGTACGCGGCCCAGGGCCTTCAGGTGCCGGTCGTTGAAGCTCTGCACGCCGATGGACAGGCGCGTGACGCCCGCGGCGCGAAAGGCCTTGAAGCGGTCCTTCTCAAAGGTGCCGGGGTTGGCCTCCATGGTGATCTCGCAGTCGGCCTCCAGGCGCAGGCGCGCGCGGATGTCACCCACCAGGCGGTCGATGGCCGCCGGCGAGAACAGGCTCGGGGTGCCGCCGCCGATGAAGATGCTGTGCACCGAGCGCCCCCAGATGAGCGGCAGCGCAGCCTCCAGGTCGGCCATCAGGGCGTCGATGTAGCGCTGCTCGGGCACCTCGCCGGGCGCGGCATGCCCTGCATCGGCCCCTGCGGCAACGCCCCGGTACTCATGTGAGTTGAAGTCGCAGTACGGGCACTTGCGGATGCACCAGGGCAGGTGCACGTACAGCGACAGCGGCGGCAGGCTCTGCAGCTGCAGCAGGCCGGCGCGCATGTAGTGCTGGATGTCGCGCACCACGGCGGGCTCGGCCGCCTCGGTGTCGGGGACGATGGGGATGTGGGCCATGGGGAAGTCGCTGTAGCCGCTCAGAACCAGCGCTCGCGCATCAGCGCCAGCATCTGCTGGGCCGAGCGGCCGCGGTGGCTGTGGGCATTCTTCACTTCCACGGGCAGCTCGGCAAAGGTCTTGCCGAACTCGGGGATGAACATCACGGGATCGAACCCGAAGCCGTTGCTGCCGCGCGGCTCGCGCGTGATCTCGCCGACCACGCGGCCCACGGCAATCAGGGGCTCGGGGTCTTCGGGGCTGCGCACCGCCACCAGGGTGCTGACCATGGCGGCGCGGCGCTGGTCGATGCCCTGCATCTGCTCCAGGATGGCGCGCACGTTGGTGTCGTCGCCCTTTTCGTAGCCAAACTGCGTGGCGTAGTAGGCCGTGTCCACCCCCGGCAGGCCGCCGAAGGCGTCCACGCACAGGCCGGCATCGTCGGCCAGGGCCGGCAGGCCGGTGTGGGCGGCGGCAAAGCGCGCCTTGGCCAGGGCGTTCTCGACAAAGGTGCGAAACGGCTCGTCGGCCTCGCCCACGCCCAGGTCACCCTGGCGCACAAGTTCGACCGAGAGCGGCGCCAGCATGGCCTGCAGCTCGGCCAGCTTGCCACGGTTGTTGGATGCGAGGACCAGTTTCATCGTGCAAAAATCGTTGTTGTCAGGGCCGACCGGCGGCCAGCCTGGGGGAATCGGATCAGTCGCGCAGTGCCTGCTGCTGCAGGGTGATCAGCTCGGCAATGCCTTTTTCGGCCAGGGCCAGCAGTGCGTCCATTTCCTTGCGCGTGAAGGCCACGCCCTCGGCCGTGCCCTGCACTTCCACATAGTGTCCCGCACCGGTCATGACCACGTTCATGTCGGTGTCACAGCCCACGTCTTCCACATACTCGAGGTCCAGCAACGGCGTGCCTTCGACGATGCCCACCGAAATGGCGGCCACGGGCTGCAGCAGGGGCGACTTCGTGATCTTGCCGCTGGCCAGCAGTTTGCTGACTGCGTCCTGCGCGGCCACCCAGGCGCCGGTGATGGCGGCGGTGCGGGTGCCGCCGTCGGCCTGGATCACGTCGCAGTCAAGCTGGATGGTGCGCTCGCCCAGCAGCTTGAGATCGAACACGGCGCGCAGGCTGCGGCCGATGAGGCGCTGGATCTCCTGCGTGCGGCCGTTCTGCTTGCCGCGCGCGGCCTCGCGGTCGCTGCGGCTGTGGGTGGCGCGCGGCAGCATGCCGTACTCGGCCGTGACCCAGCCTTCGCCACTGCCGCGCTTGTGCGGGGGCACGCGCTCTTCGACCGAGGCGGTACACAGCACCTTGGTGTTGCCGAACTCGATCAGCACCGAGCCTTCGGCATGCATGGTGTAGTGGCGCGTGATGCGCACGGGGCGCAGCTGGTCGACGGCACGGGCGCCGGTGCGGGTGAAGGTGGTGGTCATGTGGTTTCCAGTGTCAAAGGGAAAGCCCGCGCGCACCGGCCCAGGCCGTGGTTCGCGTGCGGGCAGGCAGGCGGGCTTCGGGGCGCGCGGAGGTTCGTCCAGGGCGCTGCGCGCCTGTTCGTTCGGTCAGGCTTTCCGGGCTGCGGAGCGGCGGATGGCTTCGTTGATCTCGGCGATCGAGCGCTCGATGGCTGCATCGTCCAGGTCGTCCACCAGCCCGTCGAGCGGGCCGGCCTGGATGGTGGAGGCGAACACGTCGTCGCTGATGCTGTCGGTGGACACGCCCTGGGTGGACTCGAACGCATCGGGCGTCTCCCATTCGAGCGCCACCACGGTCACGTTGTCGCTGCTGTCACCCGCAGTGCGCAGGGCTTCTTCCACCAGCTCGGGTACGGCGTGCGACACCGTCTGGCGCGACATCTGCTTGGAGATCTCCTCGTCGCTGAGCGTGCCCCACAGGCCGTCGGAGCACAGCAGGATGCGGTCGCCCTGCTCCAGGTACACCGGACCGGTGATGTCGTAGATGGGCTTGGTCGGCGAGCCCAGGCAGGTGAACAGCACGTTGCGGTTGATGCGCTCGAGCCCCGGCGGCGGGTTGTTGCGCAGCTCCATGTACGAGTGGTCGCGCGTGCGGGTGAGCAGGTCACCGTCGCGCACCATGTACAGGCGCGAGTCGCCGCAGTGGATCCAGGTGGCCGTGCCGGCCTGGATGACGGCCGCCACCAGCGTGGTGCGCGGCGTGTCCAGCATGCCCTTGTCGGTGGCATAGCGCAGGATCTGGTGGTGCGCAGCCAGCAGCGCGCCCGAGAGGAACTCCTGCACGTCCTTGAGCTGGGGCTTGGCCTCGCGCTGGAACAGTGCAGAGATGGTCTGCAGCGCGATCTGCGCCGCCACCTCGCCCTCGGGGTGGCCGCCCATGCCGTCGGCCAGCACGAACAGGCCCGATTCGCGCGTGTAGCAATAGCCCATGCGGTCTTCGTTCTTCTCGCGGCCGCCGCGGCGGCTGATCTGGAACACGGAGAACTTCATAGTGATTCACCCAGGCAAGAGGGCACCAGGATGGACAGGCACCTCGTCGCCTGGACCCGCTTTGCGTGCGCCGTGTTCATTTGGGCTTGGCTCCGATACCGGTGGCTTCACCCACCTTCTGCACATTCTTCTTGGTGTCGGACACCAGGGTGTCGAGCTGCAGGCGCATCTTCTCGGCCACCGTGAGCTTGGTGTAGCGGCGCTCGCCCTCGCGGCTGAGCTCCTTTTGCAGGGCGAACACCGACTGCGGGCGCGACAGCGGGTCGAGCGCCATGCACCACTCCACCACCTCGATGAGGTTGTCGGAGTACACGCCGCGCAGCTTGGTCAGCGCCAGCGACAGGCGGTCCTTTTCGATGCGCTGGGGCGCCTCGTTGGGCGGAAAGCCCTGCATGCAGGCATAGATGCAGGCGCCGATGGCGTAGATGTCGGTCCACGGGCCCATGGACGAGTCGCGCCGGTACATCTCGGGCGCGGCAAAGCCGGGCGTGTACATGGGGCGGATGAAGTTGCCCTCCTTCGACAGCACCTCGCGTGCCGCGCCGAAGTCGATCATCACCGCCTTGTTGTCGTCGGTGATGAAGATGTTGGCCGGCTTGATATCCAGGTGCAGCATCTTGTGCTGGTGCACGATGCGCAGTCCGCGCAGCACCTCGTCGAACAACGAGCGGATGGTGGACTCGCGGAACACCTTCTGCGTCTTGAGGTCGCGCGCGGTGATGATGAAGTCCTGCAGGGTCGCGCCCTCCAGGTAGTTCATCACCATATAGACGGTTTCGTTCTCGCGAAAGAAGTTGAGCACGCTCACCACGGAGGCGTGCGAGATCTGCGCCAGCGCGCGGCCTTCCTCAAAGAAGCTCTTGAGGCCCAGGCGGTACAGCGACAGCTTCTCGGACTGCACCTTGGGCAGCAGCTCGCCCGGGGCGCGGGTGGCCAGGGACGAGGGCAGGTATTCCTTGATGGCAACCTGCTGGCCTTCGGTGTCGAGGGCCAGGTAGACCACCCCGAAACCACCGGAAGACAACCGGCGCACCACACGGTAACCACCAATCGCGGTATCGGGTGGCAAGGGGGCCGGTTTGATTTTTGACATATTTTGCGAAGATGACTCGGGGGTAAGGCGGAACCCGGATAATCGCCGGATCGCAAGCAACCATCAAAAAGTCCAATGCCAGTTTACAGCATGACCGGCTATGCCAGCGCGCAGCACGGCACGTCCGCCGCCGGCGCTGAAACCGAAGGCCGCGCCACCCAGGCGCGCCGCCTGGGGCTGGAGATCCGTTCGGTCAACAGCCGCTTCCTGGACCTGTCGTTCCGCCTGCCCGACGAATTGCGTGCCATGGAGCCCGCCCTGCGCGCCCTGCTGACCGCGCGCTTGAAGCGCGGCAAGGTGGAGGTGCGCGCCGCGCTGGAAAACGAAGACAGCAACACCCTGCAGGACCCGCCTGCCCGGCTGTTGCAGCGCCTCAATTCCCTGCAGGACTCGGTCAAGTCCTGGCTGCCCAACGCCGCGCCCTTGAGCGTGGCCGACGCCCTGCGCCTGTGCGCCAACGCGCATTCGGGCAACGAGGACTGGAGCGAGGCCGTGCCCGCCCTGGCCGAAGAGGCCCTGACCGCCCTGATGTCGGCCCGGGAGCGCGAAGGCAAGCGCCTGGCCGCCATGCTGCTGGACCGTTTGAAGCAATTGCGCGCCCTGGCCGAGCAGGCTGTGCCCATGGTGCCCCTGTTGGTGGAGCAGCAGCGGCAGCGCTTCATGGAGCGCTGGAAGGAGGCCATGGCCCTGACCGACGGCGCCACCCTGCCCGAGGCCGCGCGCGACCGTGCCCTGACCGAAGCCACCGCCTTCGCCATCCGCATCGACGTGGCCGAGGAGATCACCCGCCTCGACTCCCACCTGGACGAGATCGAGCGCCTGCTCAAGAAGGGCGGTGAAGTCGGCAAGCGCCTGGATTTCCTGATCCAGGAACTGCACCGCGAGGCCAACACCCTGGGCTCCAAGTCAGCCGCCCTGGACCTGACCCGCATCAGCGTGGACATGAAGGTCCTGATCGAGCAGATGCGCGAGCAGGTGCAAAATATCGAATGACACTCATGTTTTGATAGCGCCCGGCGCACATCATCTATGGACTACCCAGGAAATCTCATCGTAGTGGCAGCCCCCAGCGGCGCCGGTAAATCCAGCCTCGTGAAGGCCTTGCTGGAGCTGGACTCGCACGTCCATCTGTCCATCTCGCACACCACCCGCCCCCCGCGCGGGCAGGAAAAGCACGGGCGCGACTACTATTTCGCGTCGCAGTCCGAGTTCGACGCCATGGTCGAGGGCAATGCCTTCGTCGAGTGGGCGCACGTGCATGGCAACCGCTACGGCACCTCCAAGAAGGCCATCGAGGAGCGCATCGCCCAGGGCTCGGACGTGATCCTGGAGATCGACTTCCAGGGCGCGCTGCAGATCAAGGAGGCGTTTTCCAATGCCCTGCTGGTCTTCATCCTGCCGCCGAGCTGGGAAGAGCTGCGCTCGCGCCTGGAACGCCGGGGCGAGGACTCCCCCGAGGTGATCGAAGTCCGACTCAAGAATGCGGCTACCGAGATGGCCCAGGTCAGCAAATTCGACTTCGTTATAATCAATGAGTTGTTTGAGCGCGCGCTTTTCGACCTGAAAGCCGTCGTGCACGCCCAGCGCCTGAAGTACGCCGCCCAGCGACGCGCCCGTGCTGACACCTTCCAGTCGCTCAATATCACCTGAATCCCCGGAGTACCCACCGATGGCACGCATCACCGTAGAAGACTGTCTGGAAAAGATCCCCAACCGCTTCCAGCTCGTTCTGGCCGCGACCTACCGCGCCCGCATGCTGAGCCAGGGCCATGCCCCGCGCATCGAAAGCCGCAACAAGCCTGCCGTGACCGCCCTGCGCGAGATCGCCGAAGGCAAGGTCGGCCTGGAGATGCTCAAGAAGGTTCCTGGTTGAATCATCGACGGGCCTGTTCGCGGCCCCCGGAGAGCACCGCTGCCATGCGGTGCTTTTTTTTGCCCTGCCGACCCGCATGGCGTACCCGCGCTACATTTAAGGCATGAACGCGGTGTTCAACACTCCCTCGGCATCACCTGCCCGGCCTGGCGACGGCACCCACGCCCCGGTCAGTGCCTCTGCGGCAGCGGCCAACGCCGCGGCTGCCAGCTTTGCCGCGCTCACCGACAACCTCGACTACCTGGACGCCCACAGCATCGAGCAGGTGCGCCAGGCCTACCGCTTCGCCGATGAGGCCCACCTGGGCCAGCTGCGCAACAGCGGCGAGCCCTACATCACCCACCCCATCGCGGTGGCCGCCCAGTGCGCCACCTGGAAGCTCGACGCCCAGGCCCTGATGGCGGCGCTGCTGCACGACGCGATGGAAGACTGCGGCGTCACCAAGGTGGACCTGATCGAGCGCTTCGGCGCGCCGGTGGCCGAGCTGGTGGACGGCCTCACCAAGCTGGACAAGCTGCAGTTCAACACCCGCGAGGAAAACCAGGCCGAGTCGTTTCGCAAGATGCTGCTGGCCATGGCGCGCGACGTGCGCGTCATCCTCATCAAGCTGGCCGACCGCACGCACAACATGCGCACGCTGTCGGACATGCCGCGCAGCAAGTGGGGCCGCATCTCGTCCGAGACGCTGGAGATCTACGCCCCCATCGCCCACCGCCTGGGCCTGAACCAGACCTACCGCGAGCTGCAGGACCTGTCGTTTCGCCACCTGCACCCCTGGCGCTACGCCACGCTGGCCAAGGCAGTGAACAAGTCGCGCAACCGCCGCCGCGACCTGGTGCAGCGCGTGCAGAGCGAGGTGGACGCGGCGTTTTCGCGCATCGGTATGCAGGTGCGCCTGGCTGGCCGCGAAAAGACGCTCTACGCCATCTACCAGAAGATGGACCAGAAGCACCTGAGCTTTGCCCAGGTGACGGACATGTACGGCTTTCGCGTCATCGTGCCCACGGTGACCGACTGCTACACGGCCCTTGGCGTGCTGCACCAGATGTACAAGCCGGTGCCCGGCAAGTTCAAGGACCACATCGCGATCGCCAAGCTCAACGGCTACCAATCGCTGCACACCACGCTGGTGGGCCCCTCGGGCGTGAACATCGAGTTCCAGATGCGCACCGACGAGATGCATGTGATCGCCGAGGCCGGCGTGGCCGCGCACTGGCTGTACAAGGCGCAGGACGGCGACGGCACCTCGGCCGAGCGCCTGGGCACCAAGTGGCTGCAGTCGCTGCTCGACATCCAGAACGAGACGCGCGACGCCGCCGAGTTCTGGGACCACGTGAAGGTGGACCTGTTCCCCGATGCGGTCTACGTGTTCACCCCCAAGAGCCAGATCATGGCCTTGCCCCGGGGCGCGACGGTGGTGGATTTTGCCTACGCCATCCACAGCAATGTGGGCGACCGCACCACGGCCGCCAAGATCAACAACGAGCAGGTGCCGCTGCGCACCGAGCTCAAGAACGGCGACGTGGTGGAGATCATCACCGCCCCCATCTCCACGCCCAACCCGGCGTGGCTGGGCTTTGTGCGCACGGGCCGCGCGCGCTCCAAGATCCGCCACTACCTCAAGACCCTGGCGCATGCCGAGTCCGAGGGCCTGGGCGAGAAGCTGCTGACCCAGGCCATCCGCTCCGAAGGCCTGGAGCAGTTGCCTCCGGTGAACAGCGAGACCCAGCCGATGTGGGACAAGCTGCTGCGCTTCACGGGCAACCGCACGCGCAGCGAGCTGATGACCGACCTGGGCCTGGGCAAGCGCATCGCCAGCATCGTGGCCAAGCGGCTCATGGTGCTGATGAGCGAGCACGGCCACCGGCCCGACGCGCTGCTGCTCAGCCGCGAGCGCTACACCTCGCATGAGCGGCTGTCGCAGGGCGCCGTCACCCTGGACGGCAGCGAGAACGCGTCGGTGCAGTACGCCCACTGCTGCCGCCCCGTGCCGGGCGACGCCATCGTGGGCTACCTGGGCCGGGGCGAGGGCCTGGTGGTGCACAACACCCACTGCGCCGTGGCCAAGCGCCTGCAGCACAAGG
The DNA here is from genome assembly GCF_979253235.1 of Acidovorax sp. AC410. Classification (NCBI taxonomy): domain Bacteria; kingdom Pseudomonadati; phylum Pseudomonadota; class Betaproteobacteria; order Burkholderiales; family Comamonadaceae; genus Acidovorax; species Acidovorax sp. AC410. Next base: position 3,160,602 of record NZ_CEEDCG010000001.1, on the reverse strand, counting down.
ACAGCGAACGCTTCATCGCCGTGGATTGGGCGGACGAACCCGTGCGCATGTTCGAGACCGGCATCGTCGTCACCATCACCAACAGCAAGGGCGTGCTGGCCCGCGTGGCCGCCGACCTGGCCAGCGCCGAGGCCGACATCACGCACGTGGACATGGACGACGAAGTGGCGCTGGACACCACCGACCTGCGCTTCATCGTCGCCGTGCGCGACCAGGCCCACATCGAGGCCGCGTTGCGCAACCTGCGCCGCACGCCAGCGGTCATCCGCGCCAGCCGCATCACTCCGGCAGCCTGAACTCGCTGGCACTGCGATTCGGCGATCAGGAGGCCGTTGCATCCTGCGCCGGAGGCGGGGGATCGTGCCGCTCGTAGCGCACCTCCAGTACCTCCAGCGAGCGCACGCCGCCCGGCGTGGGCAGCGGCACCTCGTCGCCCACCCGGCTCTTGAGCAGGGCCCGCGCCACGGGCGACACCCAGCTCACCTGGCCGCGGCCGCTGTCGGCCTCGTCGATGCCCATGATGGTGATGGTGCTGGTCACGTCCTCCTCGTCCACATAGGTCACGGTGGCGCCGAAGAACACCTGGTCGCTGCCGGCATGGACCAGCGGGTCCACCACCTCGGCCACCTCCAGCCGCTTGGTGAGGAAGCGGATGCGCCGGTCGATCTCGCGCAGGCGCTTCTTGCCGTAGAGGTAGTCGCCGTTCTCCGAGCGGTCGCCGTTGCTGGCGGCCCAGTGCACCACCTCGACGATCTTCGGGCGCTCGTTGTCGATCAGGTCCAGCAGTTCGCCGCGCAGCCGGGCATAGCCCGCAGGTGTCATGTAGTTGCGCGCCCCGGCAGGGATGGGGGGCAGTGCCGGCCCTTCGTCGTCATCGGCCTGCGCGTCGGATTCCTTGGTGAAAGCCTTGTTCATGGCGGCATGTTACCCGTGCGTCGGCACGGCTTGCCAGGCGCCCCCACCCGCCACCCTTGGCTTCAGCTGTTCGCCGGGCAGGCGGACGCCTTGTTGCCGAACTCCACGAAGTTCTCGTTCATCAACCGGGTCTTGGCCGTGGTGTAGGCGCGCAGGGCCTCCTTGTCCATGTCGGCGCGGATGAAGGCCACGACGCCCTCAAGTTGCGCATCCATCCCCGCAACGAAGTGCTCGCGGCTTTTCTCCAGGCACCGGGGCAACGCCAGGCCCTGCACCTCCTGGCGCAGCGCCTGCATGGTCAGCACCGGGGTGGACAGGCCGAAGCGCGGCGTGCTGCGGACCACCTGCATGGCTTCCATCCACTGCTTGTGCGCCTTGTCCAGGCGCTCGTTGGCCACCACGATGGCCTGGGCGGCCTCGGCCTTGCGCTGCGCCTTCTGGTAGCCACCCCAGGCAAAGGCCGCCACCAGCACCACGGCCAGCCCTCCCATGAAGGCCAGCGTGGACACGCCCCTCGCGCGCCCCGCCATCGTCGTTTTTCTTGCGCCGTGCATTCCCATCCCTTCCATTGGCGGCAGCTCGAAGCGGCTGCGCACCTTGATGAAGCCGCAGCATAAGGCAGTCGAGGGGGCGCCAGCAGGGTTCATGCATCCCCCAAAAAGGTCATCCAGCCGGGCGTTGCATGGCCTGCCAGGCCCACGGTGCCGGGACTCGCGCCCACTGCCGCCCCGTTGCCACAGGTTTGCCGGGACATTGCCGCAACGGATGGGTGGAGCTTTCCGACTTTGAAGGGCGTCGCAGCGGCACCCTCACATCCTGGGCGGCTTGCCCACAGGATCTCCGGCTTCGTTCTCCGGCTCGCCGGCGAAGGGGCCGGCACCATCTGGCAACGGCACTGCACCGGGTGGCTGCTGCGGATGTGGGGAGGAAGGTGGCGTGCTGACGGGCGGCAGGTCGCCAGGCGGTCGAGGCAAGTGCGTGGGCACCTGGTGCACCGGGTGGTCCTTGGGATCAGTGGCCATGGGGGTCAACTCCTGGGGTAAAGGTCCCATTGGGCCCTTGTCCAGCCGCACCCACTGTAGGAGGAGTCCACGCAACATCTGCCATGGAAGCCGCAGCCACCCAGGTGAGCCCGAGTGCCCGGCACTGCAGGTCCAGCTCCTCGGTGGCAGCATCGCGTTCCTGCACGTCGAAGCGAAGCGTGGCCACCAGCCGGCCTCCCTCGCGCAGCAGCACCTCGTACCCCCGGCCCTCCTGGTCCGTCCAGCTGAAAAGAACGGCTTCCGCGTCTGCCTCCACCGAGGTGGAGGCAAGGTGCTCCGATCCGGGATCGCGCTTGAATTGGCAGGTGACGGCGTGGGTGGGCATGGATGGGAGCCTGTGGCCTGTGCAGTGAACTCACCCCCAGGGTGCGCCGACTGGGACGGTAAATGCGTAGGAAGACGGCGCGACGTGCGCGCGGTGGTGAACTGAATCCCCCCAAATCCCCCAGCCTGGCCAGGCGGCGTGAAAGCAGAAGCCCCAAGGAAAAAGCCCTGATACCTTGCGATATCAGGGCTTACCTGTTGGTGCGGCTGGCAGGAATCGAACCCACGACCCCTTGGTTCGTAGCCAAGTACTCTATCCAGCTGAGCTACAGCCGCTAAGCTTCGAATTATAGCATGGATTTTTCAACATTTCAAAAAATCGCTGCTTTCTGTGTTTGCCCCAACGTAAACCCCTGGAGCAATCACAGAACTCGTCTGCTGCACGTATTGTAGCGCACGCAAAAGGTGCCTCCAGGCAAAAAGGCCAAATTTATTGGCCAGCGCCCCTGATCGGCCGGCGTCCCCTCTGGTCGGTGGCCCCATGCAAAAAGGCCCCGAAGGGCCTTTTTTGTGCAAGCGGGGGAGGCGCCGCGCGCGCCAACCCGTTTACTGGGGCCAGACCTTGCCCTTGCTCACAAAGGCGCCTGTGCTGGTCTTGTAGCCGAAGTAGATCTCGACATTGAAGGCGCGCAGGTCCGTGTCCGTCAGGTCCAGCGAGGGCGAGAACTTCAGGGAGGCCGCATTCGTGCCCAGGCTGGAGTAGGCCACGAGCTCGGGGTTGGGCAATACCAATTGGGCCCAGCCGTCGACCTTGCGGAAGAACCAGACGTCCGTCGTGTAGAACAGGCCGTTGGCGGGGATGCGTGCAGCCACCCAGGTGCTGATCCGCGGATTGGCAGCGACCTCTGTGGCGGACTGGGTCATCGTGATATCCAGCTTGAGGGGCTGACCGGCGGTAGAGGCCACGGACGTGGTTACTGTCGTGCCAGCAACCGGTGGATTGGTGGTGCCACCGCCGCCGCCAGGGCTTGCAGTGTCCACGGGGTCCGGGAAGGGGCTGGTGGTCCAGGTGATGGCGTTGTAGCCGGCCGCGTACTTGGGCATGTCCACGTCCAGGGCGCCCTGGTAGTCGAACAGCGCGGAACCGCTCAGTTGGCGCACATAGAGCCACTGGCCCTGGTTGGTGCTGCCACGGTTGGCGTCGAGCTGGCCGCCCACGAAGCGCAGCGTGCCGCCACCATCGTGCACGACGAAATGGTCAACGTCTTGGGTGACCAGGCGCGCAAACGAGGTGTCGATGCGCTCGCCCGTCTGTGCAGCCTGGTATTCGCTGCCACTCAGGGCTGCGGCACGGGTCGGCTCCTTGCCGTAGCGCAACACGAAGGCCGACTGGGTGCCTTGGGCCGCATAGCCCGAGAACAGGAACGAACGGGTTCCTGCGGGGATGAAGATCTTGAATTCCTGGTTCTGCATCTGGAAACCGGTGAATTCAGGCAGGGAGAGGGAACCACCGCCAGGGAAGGCGCAGCCGCCGGTACCAAAACCGATGGCGCAACCCGTCACCCCGGTAGGCGCGTACTGCTCCTTGAAGCCAACCTTGGTATCGAAGGTGTAATTGAAACTGCCGGGTGCCGGAGGCAGGGCAATCTTGTGCGCCGACTGGTGCATCGAAACGAAATTTGCTGCCTGGGCAAAGGTGGTCACTGCCGCTAAGAACAAAACAATTAGATACCGCATTGAATGGACTCCAAAAACAAAAATGGCCGAGCAGTGTCGGCAGGCTTCCTCCAGCAAAGCCCACCACCCTTTGGGTGAAAGTAGCGCAGACCAGGACGGCCCCGACCCTGCGTCCTGCACACTGGCACCCGGCGCCTGCACACCCCGATGGCCTCAGGGCTTGCAAGAAGCGTGACATTGCGTGTCTTCAAATGGTATCGATGGCCCGATGTCAATGCAGTGACGTGGCGCACAAGTTACATGCTGACACCCGGTCGCGGCAAATGCCTACAGACATGCGTAGTTTGACAGTGCTGGCCTTGAAAAGGGGCAAGACCGACTTCCCATGAAGGGTTTCCACGCGCGCCAGGAGCTCACAGGGGCGTGGCCCAGGGCGCAACGATGTAAAGGCACATCGCTTCAACTGTTGCGGCAGAACGTGACAGCTATCGACGAGAGAGCGTCAAAGCCATTGGCATGGCATTGGGCCATCTGGCCGACTTTTGTGGATTTGCTGCAAAAACAAGCGCAAATCATCCAGGCTGTATATGGTAGGGCGTGAGGGACTTGAACCCGCGACCAAAGGATTATGAGTCCTCTGCTCTAACCAACTGAGCTAACGCCCCGTGTACCTGACCGAAGATGGGGCACGCGGTATTGTAGGGTGTATCCAGGGGCTCAGCGCCGGTGGCTGAGCGCGTTGGACACCAGCTTGGAGGTGATGTCCACAATCTGGATCATGCGGTCGTAGGGCATGCGCGTGGGGCCGATCACGCCCAGCGTGCCGACAACCTTGCCATCCACCTCGTAGGGGGAGCTCACGATGGAGAGTTCCTCGAAGGGCACGACCTGGCTTTCGCCGCCGATGTAGATGCGCACGCCCTCGGCCTGGCTGGAAAAATCCATCAGGCGCAGGATCTGCGTTTTCTGCTCGAAGAGGTCGAAAGCGCGGCGCAGGTTGCCCATGTCGCTGGAGAAATCGCTCACCGACAGCAGGTTGCGCTCGCCGGAGATGACCACCTCGTCCTGCGCCTCGCCCTCCGAGCCCACGTTGACGGCCGCCTGCATCAGCGTGCCGATCTCGCCGCGCAGCGCGTCCACCTCGGACTTGAGGCGCTCGCGCACCTGCTCCATCGCCAGGCCGGCGTAGTTGGCATTGAGAAAATTGGCCGCCTCGATCAGTTGCGACTGCGAGTGGTCGATGTCCGTGAAGATCACACGGTTCTGCACATCGCCCTCGGGCGAGACGATGATCACCAGGAAGCGCCGCTCCGACAGCCGGAGGAATTCGATGTGCCGGAAAACCGAGGTGCGCCGTGGCGCCATCACCACACCCACGAACTGCGACAGGTTGGACAGCAGGTTGGCGGCATTGGCAATCACCTTCTGCGGCTGCTCGGGCGCCAGCGGGGGTGAAATCAAAGGGTCACGCTGCACGGTCAACATGGTGTCCACGAACAGCCGATAGCCTCTGGCCGTGGGAATGCGCCCGGCCGAGGTGTGCGGGCTGGCGATCAGGCCCAGCTCTTCGAGGTCGGCCATCACGTTGCGGATGGTCGCCGGCGACAGGTCCATGCCGGAGGCGCGCGAGAGCGTGCGCGAGCCGACGGGCTGCCCATCGGCTATGTAGCGCTCCACGAGCGCTTTGAGCAACAACTTGGCGCGGTCATCGAGCATGCGGTCGATTTTAATGAGGGAAGTGGGTGATCCCCTGTCGGGTTTCGTCTATCGTTGTACGGAGAAGTCCGCATGGGATGCACTAGCATTAAACACCGAGCCCGGTTGGGGCGGCCCGCACTGTGCCTTCCCGCGACGAACTGCGGCGCGCGCAAGGCCCCGCCCAGGCCCGGTGTTCCTACAACAATGATGTAATTTGACGATGACCTCCAATTTCCGCCACGTAGCGCTCATCGGCAAGTACCAGCAGGCATCGGCTACCGGCGCCTCCTCCATGACCGAAAGCTCGCGCCAGGCCCTGCAGGACATCGCCCAGTTCCTGCAAGGCCAGGGCTGCACCGTGGTACTGGAGGCCGAAACCGCCGCCAACACCGGTCTGTCCGGCTACCCCGCGATGGACGTGGACACCATCGGCGCGCGCTGCGACCTGGGCCTGGTGGTGGGCGGCGACGGCACCATGCTGGGCATAGGCCGGCAGCTGGCGCGCCACAAGACGCCGCTGATCGGCATCAACCAGGGGCGGCTGGGCTTCATCACCGACATCCCCTTCGGCACCTACCAGACCACCCTGCCCCCGATGCTGCAGGGCGAGTACGAGGAGGACCTGCGCCCGCTGATGCATGCCCGCGTGGTGCGCGACGGCCAGGTGGTCTTCGAGGCGCTGGCCATGAACGACGTGGTCGTGAACCGGGGCGCCACCTCGGGCATGGTGGAGTTGCGCGTGGAGGTGGGTGGCCGCTTCGTGGCCAACCAGCGGGCCGACGGCCTGATCATCGCCTCGCCCACGGGCTCGACGGCCTATGCATTGTCGGCCGGCGGCCCCATGCTGCACCCGTCCATTCCCGGCTGGGTGCTGGTGCCCATCGCGCCGCACACCCTGTCCAACCGGCCCATCGTGCTCTCGGACGCAACGGAGATCGCCGTCGAGGTGGTCAGCGGCCGCGACGTGAGCGCCAATTTCGACATGCAGTCGCTGGCCTCGCTGCTGCACGGCGACCGCATCCTGGTGCAGCGCTCCGAGCACTGCGTGCGCTTCCTGCACCCACTGGGCTGGAACTACTTCGCCACCCTGCGCAAGAAGCTGCGCTGGAACGAAGGGGGCTCCTGACCATGGCCTTGAGGCGCATCACCCTGCGTGATTTCGTCATCGTTGAGGCGCTGGAGCTGGAGCTGCAAAGCGGCTTCACCGTGCTCACCGGCGAGACCGGGGCCGGCAAATCCATCCTGATCGACGCCGTGCAACTGGTGCTCGGCGCCCGGGCCGATGCCGCCCTGGTGCGCGAGGGCTGTGCGCGCACCGACGTCTGCGCCGAATTCGACGCGCCAGGCCACATCCGGCCCTGGCTCGAAGAGGCGGGGCTGGAGGGCGAGGACCTGTTGCTGCTGCGCCGCACGGTGGACACCCAGGGCAAGAGCCGCGGCTGGATCAACGGCACGCCCGCCACGGCCACGCAACTGCGCGCGCTGGGCGAGCTGCTGCTGGACATCCACGGCCAGCATGCCTGGCAGAGCCTGACCCGGCCCGAATCGGTGCGCGGCCTGCTGGACGCCTACTCGGGCACCAGCGACCGGGCGACGCTTGCGCGCTGGAACCAGTGGCGGGCAGACCAGAAGGCCCTGGCCCAGGCCCGCGCGGCCCAGGCCACCCTGCAGCAGGAGCGCGAGCGCCTGCAGTGGCAGATTGCCGAGGTGGACAAACTGGCGCCCGGCGACGACGAATGGAGTGAGCTGGACGCCCAGCACAAGCGCCTGTCCAACGCCTCGGCGCTGATGGACGCGGCCAACGCCGCCATCGCGGCCTTGTCGGGCGGCGACGCGGAGGGCGGGGGCGCGCTGGACGGTCTCTCCCGCGCGCAGGACCTGCTGCAGGGCCACGAGCACCTGGAAGCCGAATTCGCCAGCGCCGCCGACATCCTCGACTCCGCCGTGGCGCAGGCCAGCGACGTGGTGCATTCGCTGCACGCCTACCTGCGCCACAACGACCTGGACCCTGAGCGGCTGGCCGCCGTGGATGCGCGGCTGTCGCTGTGGATGACGCTTGCGCGGCGCTACAAGCGCAGCCCGGTGGAGTTGCCCGTGCTGCTGCACGGCTGGAAGGCCGAGCTGCAGCAACTCGACGCCGCCGCCGACCTGGTGGCGCTGGAAAAGGCCGAGGCCGCCAGTGCCCGGGCCTACCAGGCCGCGGCGCGCGCCTTGTCGCTGGCGCGGGCCAAAGGCGCGCCACGGCTGTCGGCCGCCATCACCCAGGCCATGCAGGGCCTGGGCATGGCCGGCGGCCAGTTCGAGGTGGCCCTGGGCAAGCTGGCCGAGCCCGCAGCCCACGGCACGGACGATGTGGTCTTCCTCGTGGCGGGCCACCCGGGCGCGAGCCCCCGGCCCATCGGCAAGGTGGCCTCGGGCGGCGAGCTGTCGCGCATCTCGCTGGCCATCGCGGTCACCACCAGCGCCCTGGGTGAGGCGCCCACCCTGATCTTCGACGAGGTGGACTCAGGCGTGGGCGGGGCCGTGGCCGACACGGTGGGCCGGCTCATGCAGCAGTTGGGGCGCGACCGCCAGGTGCTCACCGTCACCCACCTGCCCAAGGTCGCGGCGCGGGCCGACCACCACCTGGTGGTCTCCAAGCGCAGCGGCGCCAAGGGTACGGCCAGCCAGGTCGTGGCCGTGCAGGGCGAGGACCGCATATCCGAAATGGCGCGCATGCTGGGCGGCGACGACTCCAGCAAGGTGACCGTGGCGCACGCGCGCGAGATGCTCGCCATCGCGCCGCCCGCCGCCCCCGTGCGCCGCCCCAAGAGAAGGAAGCAGACCGATGGCGCTTGAGATCGTGCTGATCACCGGCATGTCCGGCTCGGGCAAGTCGGTGGCCTTGCATGCCCTGGAGGATGCCGGCTACTACTGCGTGGACAACCTGCCGCCCGAGCTGCTGCCAGCCTTCGTGTCGCTGGAGCACCGGCACCACGGCAACCGCGTGGCCATCGCCATGGACGTGCGCAGCGCCACCTCGCTGCCGCTGGTGCCCCTGGAGCTCGACCGGCTGCGCAAGCAGGGCGTGGTGGTGCATTCGCTGTTCCTGGACGCGACCATCGACACCCTGGTGCGGCGCTTTTCCGAAACGCGCAGGCGCCACCCGCTGTCGCACGACGAACTGACCCCGGACGCGCTCAAGCAGGGCCGGCGCGCGCTGGTGCAGATCATCGAGCTCGAGCGCGAGCTGCTGGCCGATCTGCGCGAGGAGGCGCACGTCATCGACACCAGTGCCATCCGCGCCTCGCAATTGCAAAGTTACGTAAAGACCTTGATGGCGACGGCGCCCGGACAGCTGACCCTGGTGTTCCAGTCGTTCGCCTTCAAGCGCGGCATACCGGTGGATGCGGACTATGTGTTCGACGTGCGCATGCTGCCCAACCCGCACTACGAGCCCGAGCTGCGTGAAAAAACCGGGCTGGATGCCCCTGTGGCCGATTTTCTGCGCGCTCAGCCCGATGTGGCGCTGATGCAAAGCCACATCGAGGGTTTTCTGGCCCATTGGCTGGAGATGCTGGACCGCAACCACCGCAGCTATGTGACGGTGGCCATCGGATGCACCGGTGGCCAGCACCGCTCGGTGTACTTGGTGGAACGGCTGGCCGAGGCCTTCGGCAAGCGCTGGGCGACGCTGCGGCGCCACCGCGAGCTGGACGGGCGCTGAGAGGCTGCGAATCTTTCATCCATGCCCGCCTTGCACGCCAAAACACCCCGGCTCGTCGTTGCAAATGCTCGCCATAGCCCGAGCTATGGCTGTGCTTTGCGCCTAGATCCAGTGCGTTTTGACGCGCCATTCGGACACGGCCAAAAAATTCCCAGCCTCTGAGCGGACGCCTTACAACAGGCCGCCGAACAGATTGCCCAACAGCTTGCGGATGGGCGCAGGCAGTCCCATCGCCTCCCACTCGCTGGCGCCGAACCAGCCGCCTTCCCCGGCCGCATCGCGCGCCACGGGCGCCGTGAGCACCACGGGGTGCAGGTGCAGGTCGCGGTGGGTCAACACGTGCAGGAAAGCGCTCAGCGCCTCGGTCTGCCCCGGGGCCACCGGCTCGGGCAGGTGGGCCAGGTGCTCGTGCAGGTGCGCCTCGTCGGCAAACACCGGCAGGCAGAACAAACCGGCCCAGATGCCCGAGTCGGGCCGGCGCTCCAGCCACACGCGGCCCTCGCCATCGCGCATCACCAGCAGCCACCAGGATTCGGCCCGGCGCTTGAGCTTGCGCGTGCGTACCGGGTAGCGCTCGGCATCGCCGGCCTGGCCGGCCACGCAGAGGTCCACCAGCGGGCACGGCGGACAGTCGGGGGCGCGCGGGCTGCACAGCGAGGCGCCCAGGTCCATCAGGCCCTGGGTGTAGCGCGGCATGGCGTTGGCGAGGTCGTCCACGGGCAGCAGCGCCTCGGCCTGGTCCCAGAGCAGGCGCTCGTTCTTCGCCACGGCCAGGTCGGCATCGAAGCCCAGTACCCGCGTGAGCACGCGGCGCACGTTGGCATCGAGGATGGGCGTGCGCTCGGCAAAGCAGAAGGAGGCGATGGCACCGGCCGTGGAGCGGCCAATGCCTGGCAGGGTGGCCAGCACCTCGGCCGTGCGCGGGAAGGCGCCGCCGTGCAGGGCCACCACGGCCTGGGCGCAGGCGTGCAGGTTGCGTGCCCGGCTGTAGTAACCGAGGCCGCTCCACAGGCCCATGACCTCGTCCTGCGGGGCTGCGGCCAGGGCCTGTACGTCGGGAAATTTCTCCAGGAAGCGCGCGTAGTAGCCCAACACCGTGCTCACCTGGGTCTGCTGCAGCATGATCTCGGACAGCCAGACCCGGTACGGGTCGCGCGTGTTCTGCCAGGGCAGGTGGTTGCGCCCGGCCGTCGCCTGCCAGCGCACCACGCGCCGGGCGACCTCCCCTGCCGCAACGCTCATGAAAGCGGCAGTGCCAGGTCCACGGCGGACTCTTCGGGCGCGGCCTGCTCGGTCGCCGGCGGCGCGATCAGTTGGGCGGTCAGCTCCTGCAGGCGGTGCTCCAGCTGGATCAGCTCACCCTCGCCCTGCTCGATTTCGGCGATGCGCTCGACCAGCCCGCTGGCGGCCTGCTGGATGCGGTCCACCGCCTCCATGCGGCGGGCAAAGCTGCGGCGCCGCTCGCGCAACTGCGCGTCGAGCTGCGCCGTGGCGGACTTGCTCCACAGCTCCAGGTCGTTGGCGGCGGATTCGTACACCGTGCGCAGGCGCATGGCCAGTGCGCGCACCAGGCGCTCGGAAAACTCGGGTTGGGCCAGCTTGAGCGAGTTGCCCAGGCCCAGGTACTGCAGGTGGCTCTGCTCGATCTGCGACAGGTCGTGCGAAAAATGTTCCAGTTGCGGGGGCGGTGGCACCTGCAGCGAAAAGCCGAACTCGGCATTGAGCTGGCGGAAGGTACCGCCCAGCATGGCCTGGATCTCGGTGCCCGAGGCCTGGGCCTTGTCCAGCGTGCCACGCAGCTTGTCGAAGGTCTGCACGTAGATCTTCTTCACCCCGAGCTTGAGGCCCTTTTGCTGCAACAGCTGCGCCAGCTCGGCCAGCTCCACCTTGAGCGCCTTGGAGCCCAGTTGCTGGAACACATCGCGCAGGAGCTTCAGATGCACCGCACGCACGGCCTGGATCTTGGAGGCGGAGAGATCGAACTCGTGCTGCTCCTGCTCGATGCGCTGGCGCATGGACTCGATGACCGAGGCGTTCTTGCCGCGCAGGCTGCGCAGCTCGGCCATCTGGTCGTCCAGGTCGCGCCGGCGGATGTTGATGACCCGCCCAGTCTCGGCGCGCAGGCCCGCGACGCCCGTGGCCACGGCCGCGCGCAGGATGGCCTGGCGCTGGCCCATGATGCCCTTGGCCAGCGCTTCCTCGAGCACGGGCAGGCCGCTGGTCTCCAGCAGCAGGTCATCGGCCGAAATCTTGGCCACCAGGCCCTTCTGGGCGGACACGGGCACCACCTTGTCGGGGGATACACCCAGCATCTCGGCCGCCGTGTTGACCTGGCGCACCATCTGCGCCTGGATCTGCTCGGCGGAGTTGAGTGAATCCCACAGGGTGTCGATCTTGTTGAGCACGACCAGCCGGCCGTCCAGGCTCTCGGCCGAGGTGGCCAGGTGTTCGCGCCAGATGGACAGATCCGAGCGGGTCACCCCGGTATCGGCGCTCAGGATGAACACCACGGCATGGGCCTGGGGAATCAGGTTCACCGTGAGCTCGGGCTCGGCGCCCACGGCGTTCAGGCCCGGGGTGTCCAGGATCACCAGCCCCTGCTTGAGCAGGGGGTGAGGGATGTTGATGATGGCGTGGCGCCACATGGGCACCTCGACCAGGCCATTGGCGTCGGGAATCGGGTTCTCGTCCACCAGGTCGTCGTGCCAGAAACCCAGCGCGCGGGCGTTGTCCAGGCTCACGCGGCGCACTTCGGCCACCTTTTCGAGGGCCTTGGCGATCTGGTCCGGGTCGTTCACGTCCAGCGGGATCTCCTGCCAGCGCTCGGGCCTCAGGCGCCATTCGGCCAGGCCGTGCATCTGCAGGCGCGTCTCGATGGGCAACAGGCGCAGGCTGGGGGCGAACTCGGCGTCGTAGCCCAACTCGGTCGGGCACATGGTGGTGCGCCCGGCGCTGGCGGGCATGATGCGCCGGCCATAGTCGGCAAAGAAGATGGCGTTGATCAGCTCGGACTTGCCGCGCGAGAACTCGGCAACGAACGCGACCATCACCTTGTCGGTGCGGACCTGGCTTTCCAGGCGCTGCAGGCGCTCCTGCACGGATGCGTCCATCAGCTCGTGCGAAGACATCCACTCGGCCAGCTGCTTGAGCTGCTGAGCGAACGCACGTCTCCACGCGCCATGCTGGTCAAACTGCTCGTTGAATGAAGGTCCCACTTTGCTCCCGGCGTTCGATAACGACTGTTTCTGTTCTGAACTGAACAAAATATAGCATCGACTGCGCGCCAGCCATAGCTGTGGATGGTGCTTACCCGTCACGATGGGCCGCATACACCACACTCGGCCGGGCAAGCCGCCCTCCGGCGGCCCCTCAGGCGCGCTGGCAGAGCGGGCAGAAAAAGCTGCTGCGCTGGCCCTGGCGCAGGGCCCGGATGGGGGTGCCGCAGACCTTGCAGGGCGCGCCCTCGCGCCCGTACACATTGGCGTGGGCCTGGTAGCTGCCATAGGCGCCGTCGGCGTTGGAGAAGTCCTTGAGCGTGCTGCCCCCCAGCTCCACGGCGCGCTCCAGCACCTGGCGTATGGCGGCATGCAGACGCCCCATTCTGGCGGGGCCGATGCGCGCCGAGGGGGTCTGCGGGCGAATACCCGACAGAAACAGTACCTCCGACGCATAGATGTTACCGACGCCCACCACCACCTTGCCCGCCAGCAGCATCTGCTTGATGGGCGCGCGGCTGGCCTTGATGCCCCGGCTGAAGGCGTCCAGCGTGAAATCATCGGACAGGGGCTCCATGCCCAGGCCACCGAGCAGCTTGTGCGCCACAGCGTCGGCCTCGCCCGCCGCATGCACCACCGCGCCGAAGCGGCGCGGGTCATGCAGACGCAGGGTGCCCTGGGTGGTGACCAGGTCGAAATGGTCGTGCGGGCCCGGCGACGGCAGCCCGTGAGCGAAGCGCAGGCTGCCGGACATGCCCAGATGCACCAGCAGGATGCCCTCGTCCAGGTCCACCAGCAAATACTTGCCGCGGCGGCGCACGCCCAGCACCCGCCGCCCCACCAGGGCATCGCCATCGGCCCCCAGCGGCCAGCGCAGCGGCTTGCCCAGCCGCACGCCCGTGACCCGGGCGCCGGCGATGGCCTGCGCAAAACTGCGCCGTGTTACTTCCACTTCGGGCAACTCAGGCATCCAAAGCCCTCACGAACAGGTAGTCATGCATGGATTATTATGGGTCGATGGTGCCTTCAAACTACTTTCGGTCTGCCGTGTTGACAGTTGCTCTTGCAGCCATCGCCAGCGTGGGCTATGCGCAGCAGCCACCCAGTGGAGCAGCAGCCCCGGCGACCGCGCCGCCATCCGACGACGCCCCTTCGAGCAACCCTGCCCTGGATGCAGAGCTGTTCTATGAAATCCTCATGGGCGAGATCAACGCCCGCACCGGCGAGGCCGGCACGGGCTACGCCCTGATGCTGGAGGCGGCGCGGCGCACCAACAACCCCCAGCTCTACCAGCGGGCCGCCGACATGGCCCTGCAGGCGCGGGCGGGCGACCATGCGCTGGCAGCTGCCAAGGCCTGGCGCGACGCCCAGCCAGACTCGCGTGAAGCCAACCGCTATGTGCTGCAGATCCTCATCGCACTGAACCGCATTGGCGAAACGCCGGAGTTGCTGCGCCAGGAACTGGCCCAGGCCCCGGTTCAGGCCAAGCCCACCATCCTGGGCATCGTGCCCCAGATGTTTGCCCGCGCCAGCGACAAGCCACTGGCCGCCAAGGTGGTCGAGCAGGCCCTGGCCGACGAACTGGCCAAGCCCGCCAACGCGGCCGCTGCGCACATTGCCATCGGGCGCGTGCGCCTGGCCGCTGGCGACAAGACCGGCGCGCTCGCCAGCGCCCGCGCCGCCCAGGATCTGGACCCGGCCAGCGAAGGCCCCGCCCGGTTGGGCATGGAGCTGCAGGAAGAGGGCGTGCCCGAAGGGGAGGCGCTGGTGACCCGCTATTTCGCCAGCCAGCCCCAGGCCACGCCCGAGATGCAGATGGCCTACTCGCGCGTGCTGCTGGGCCAGCAGAAGTATGCCGAAGCCAAGACCCAGCTCGAAGCCGTGACCCGCGCCAAGCCGGACCTGCCAGAGCCCTGGCTGATCCTGGCCACGCTGCAACTGCAGGACAACCGCCTGGACCTGTCCGAAACCTCGCTCAAGCGCTTTCTGACGCTCATCGAGGGCCCGGACATCAACCGCGAAGCGCGCCAGCGCAGCCTGAACCAGGCCTACCTGCTGTACGCGCAGATAGCCGAAAAGCGTGGGGATTTCGCCGCGGCCGAAGGCTGGCTCGCCCGCATCGAGAATTCGAGCGAGCTGTTCAGCGCCCAGAGCCGCCGCGCCTCGCTGCTCGCCAAGCAAGGCAAGATCGCCCAGGCGCGCGCGCTGCTGCGTGCCCTGCCCGGCGTGACCGAAGACGACAAGCGCATGAAGCTGCTGGCCGAAGTGCAATTGCTGCGCGACCAGCGCCTCTTCAAGGAAGCCTACGAGGTGCAGACCGAGCTCGTGGCCCTGGCCCCCGAGGACGGAGAGCTGCTCTACGACCAGGCCATGCTGGCCGAGAAGGTCGGCCGCTTCGACACCATGGAAAAGCTGCTGCGCCAGATCATCGCGCGCCAGCCCGACTACCACCACGCCTACAACGCGCTGGGCTACTCGCTGGCCGAGCGCGGCCAACGCCTGCCCGAGGCCCGCCAGCTGATCGCCAAGGCCCTGGAGCTGGCCCCGGGTGACCCCTTCATCACCGACAGCCTGGGCTGGGTAGAGTTCCGCATGGGCAACAAGGCCAAGGCGCGCGACCTGCTCGAGACGGCCTTCAAGGCCCGGCCCGACGCCGAGATCGCCGCCCACCTGGGTGAGGTGGTCTGGAGCATGGGCGAGCGCGACAAGGCCCTGGGCATCTGGCGCGAAGGCCTGCGCCTGAACCCCGAGAACGACAGCCTCAAGGACACCTTGAAGCGCCTGGGGGCCAAGCCCTGATGCGCAGCAGCACTGGCAGCGCCGCCGGCAGGCCGGGCGATGGCCTGCCGCTGCGCCGGTGGCTGGCATGGCTGGCCCTGGCCTGCACGCTGTGGCTCACGGGCTGCGCCCAGCCGCCCCGCGCTGCCGAATCCGGCTCCGCATCCTGGTCGGGCCGCCTGTCACTGCAGGTGGAGGGCCAGGCAGCGCAATCGTTCTCCGCGCTGTTCGACCTGCAGGGCAACCCCGGCAAGGGCGAACTGGTGCTGACCAGCCCCCTGGGCAATACCCTGGCGCAACTGCGATGGGAAGACGGGCGCGCCCAGCTCACCACCGGGCAGGAGACGCGCGAATCCACCTCGCTCGATGAACTGCTGCGCCAGGCCACCGGCACCGCCATCCCGGTGGCCGCCATCTTCGAATGGCTCAATGGCAACCAGGCCACCGCCGCCGGCTGGCAGGCCGACCTCTCGGGCAGTGCCGACGGCCGCTTGGTCGCGCGCCGCCACGACCCCACCCCCGAAGCCACGCTGCGCATCGCGTTCAGCCGCTGAGCGGCGCCCCGCCCTCCCCCTTTCTTTCCATGCAAGCGCTGTACGACATAGCCGCCCCGGCCAAGCTCAATCTTTTTCTGCACATCACGGGCCGGCGTGCCGATGGCTACCACCTGCTGCAGTCGGTGTTCATGCTCATAGACTGGTGCGACACCCTGCACTTCGAACGCCGGCCGGGCGGCGCCCTGAGCCGCGAAGACCTGGGCCCGGCCCTGCCCGAGATGGACCTGGTGCTGCGCGCCGCGCACGCCCTGCAGGCGGCCACGGGCTGCACCGAGGGCGCGCACATCGGCATCACCAAGCGCATCCCCGCGCAGGCCGGCATGGGCGGCGGCTCGTCGGACGCGGCCAGCACGCTGCTGGCGCTGAACCGGCTGTGGGGCCTGAACCTGTCGCGCCAGGCGCTGCAGAAGATCGGCTTGGCCCTCGGCGCGGACGTTCCATTTTTTTTATGCGGCACGAACGCTTTTGTCGAAGGAATTGGTGAGACAATCACGCCGCTTGAGAATGCACAGCAACTTCCGCAAGCACGCTTCGCGGTCGTCAAGCCCGCAGCAGGGTTGGAGACAAAAGCAATTTTTTCTTCGCCGAGTTTGAAACGCGATTCTGGCTGTGCTACAATCTTAGGCTTTGCTGCAACACACTTTGACTTCGGTCGAAACGATCTGCAGCCAGTTGCCGAGGCGCTGTGCCCCGATGTTACGCAAGCCCTTTCGTGGCTTTCGCAGCGCGGGATGCGACCCAGGATGACAGGCTCAGGAAGTGCTGTGTTTGCACAAATGCCACATGCAGCGGATCTGGAAGGCGCCCCCGGCGACTGGCAGGTCAGGGCATGTGACAATTTGATGGTTCATCCTCTGGCAGGGTGGGCATCAGACGAGAATTTCGGTTAGCTGCTTTCGGCAGTTGACCCGTGTAGGGGAGTCGCCAAGCTGGTTAAGGCACCGGATTTTGATTCCGGCATGCGAAGGTTCGAATCCTTCTTCCCCTGCCAAATATCTACTCGCGTAGTACGGGCTTTTTTTTCAGACCGCTGGGACGCTCATGCAAGGCAATCAACCCGACTTCATGGTATTCACCGGCAATGCCAATCCTGGCATGGCAGCTGAAATTGCCCAACACCTCGGGACCACCCTCGGCGCCGCCGATGTGGGCCGGTTCTCCGACGGTGAAGTGACCGTCGAGATCAAGCAGAACGTCCGTGCGCGCGATGTGTTCGTGGTGCAGTCCACCTGCGCCCCGACCAACGAAAACCTGATGGAATTGCTGATCATGGTCGATGCGCTCAAGCGTGCATCGGCAGAGCGCATCAGCGCCGTGATCCCCTACTTCGGCTACGCCCGCCAGGACCGCCGCCCCCGCTCGTCGCGCGTGCCCATCACCGCCAAGGTGGTGGCCAACATGCTGCAGGCCGTGGGCGTGGCCCGCGTGCTGACCATGGACCTGCACGCCGACCAGATCCAGGGCTTCTTCGACATCCCTGTCGACAACATCTACGCATCGCCCGTGCTGCTGGGTGACCTGCGCCAGAAGAACTACGAAGACCTGATCGTCGTTTCGCCCGATGTCGGTGGCGTGGTGCGCGCCCGTGCGCTGGCCAAGCAGCTCAACTGCGACCTGGCCATCATCGACAAGCGCCGCCCCAAGGCCAACGTGTCCGAAGTCATGCACGTGATCGGCGAGATCGAAGGCCGCAACTGCGTGATCATGGATGACATGATCGACACCGCCGGCACGCTGGTGAAGGCCGCCGAAGTGCTCAAGGAACGTGGCGCCAAGAAGGTGTACGCCTACTGCACACACCCCATTTTCTCGGGTCCAGCCATCGAACGCATCGCCAAGGGCTCGGCCCTCGATGAAGTGGTGGTGACCAACACGATTCCCCTGAACGACAACGCCAGGGGATGCGCAAAAATCCGCCAGCTCTCCGTGGCCCCGCTGATCGCCGAAACGATCCAGCGCATTGCCAAGGGCGAGTCGGTGATGAGTCTGTTCTCGGACCAGGACAACCTGTTCTGACATGCCCCGGGCCTCGCAAGAGGCCCTCGGTCTTGCAAGACGGTTGTTGTTGACATCAAGCCTCCTTCGGGAGGCTTGTCTGTTGGTTCGGGAACGCAATGTGGCCTGCCTGCCCCAGGGCAACGCAGGTCTTTTTAAAACAGGGCAAGACTGGTCGCGGTCTGTCCTTTTCAGGAGCTAGTTATGAACTTCGTCGCTTTTGAGCGCGCCAAGCAAGGTACGGGTGCGAGCCGCCGTCTGCGCAATTCGGGCAAGACGCCTGGCATCGTCTACGGCGGTGCTGCCGAACCCCAACTGATCGAGATCGACCACAACGCACTGTGGCACGCCCTCAAGAAGGAAGCCTTCCACTCCAGCGTGCTGGACATGGAAGTTGCCGGCGCCACCAGCAAGGTTTTGCTGCGTGACGTGCAATACCACCCCTACAAGCAACTCGTGCTGCACATCGACTTCCAGCGCGTGGATGCCAAGACGAAGCTGCACATGAAGGTGCCACTGCACTTCAGCGGCGCTGAAGAGTCCAACGCCGTCAAGGTGGACCACTGCCTGGTGAACCCCGTCGTGAACGAACTCGACGTGACCTGCATGCCTTCGGACCTGCCTGAATTCATCGCTGTGGACCTGTCCAAGCTGCAAAAGGGCGCTTCGCTGCACCTCAAGGACATCAAGCTGCCCAAGGGCGTGAGCGCCGTGATCCGCGGTGGCCAGAACAACCCCGTGCTGGTCTCCGTGACCAACCCGGTCGTGGTTGTCGAAACCCCTGTGGAAGCCGCTCCTGCTGCGGACGCCAAGGGCAAGGGCAAGGGCAAGAAGTAATTCTTGGCTTTTTCCTGGCCGGAGCAGTGCTGCCTACCTGGTGGTGCTGCTTCCAGCAACAAGAACGGCTCACTTCGGTGGGCCGTTTTTGTTTTGTTCGAGCGGTATTGTGTGAAGAGTTTGTGGACGCTTGTTTGTCTGTGGTGGCTGCGTGCGTGTGTAAAGGTTGGAGGCCGGGATGTGCGCCCGGCGGCGCAGTAACTTTCTCTTGGCCGCCAAGAGAAAGTCACCAAAGAGAAGGCGGCCCCCAGTCTGCGTCCCCCATCGCCCTGTCGGGCGATGGGGGCAACCTGCGATGCTCGGGCCTGGGGTGGGCGTCGCTGAACTCGCTGCGTTCTTCGAACTCCGCTCAGACAGCAGCGACGAGCCAGACGACGAAGCGTGTGTGTCCTTCGGCACACGCACCCACCCCAGCCCCTGCGCTTCTCGGCGCAGCCAGCAGGGGTGGGGAGCGGGGTCACAGACGGCTGCTGCTTCGCAGCTGCGCCGGGTGTCGGGTCGCGCTGCGCGCTGCCGACGGCTGGGGCGCAGCCGCCCTGTCCAGGCCAAGCGCAGCGAGGCAGTTGGGGCCGAGCGAAGCAATGGCCAGAGTGGAGCCCGTTCCCACCCCCCTTCTGACCGTGCCGAGAAGCGCAGGGCCTGGGGTGAGCGCGTGCCGAAGGACACGCGCATCGTTGTCTGGCTCGCCGAAGCTGTTTGACCGGAGCTGCCTCGCAGAGGCAGCTCAGGGAGTTCTTCGGCGTCACCCCAGGACCGAGCATCGCAGGCTGCCCCCTCGTACGCAGTGCGAGGGGGACACGGGCAGCGGGGTCGCCTTCTGTTGGGGTACCTTTCTTTGGCGACTCAAAGAAAGGTACCTCGGCCGCCGGGCCGAGACCCGGCCTCCGCCCTCAACCACGGCACGCAGCAACCACAGTCAACAAAACCCACGCGGCAAGCCACCGATAATCTCCCCATGATCAAGCTGTTTGTAGGCCTGGGCAACCCAGGCCCCGATTACGAAGCCACCCGCCACAACGCCGGCTTCTGGTGGATCGACGCCCTCGCGCGCGAACTGAAGGTACACCTGGTTCCCGAGCGTAGCTACCATGGCCTGGCCGCCCGTGCCACCGTGCACGGCCAGAGCGTGTGGCTGCTGCAGCCGCAGACCTTCATGAACCTGTCGGGCAAGTCCGTGGCATCGCTCGCGCGCTTCTTCAAGATCGCTCCCGAAGAGGTCCTGGTGGTGCACGACGAACTCGACATCCCGCCGGGCCAGGTCAAGCTCAAGCGCGGCGGCAGCCATGCGGGGCACAACGGGCTGCGCGACATCCATGCGCAACTGGGCTCGCCCGACTACTGGCGCCTGCGCGTCGGCATCGGCCACCCGGGCGTGAAGTCGGAAGTCGCCAACTGGGTGCTCAAAAAGCCCGCGCCCGACCAGCGCACGCTGATCGAGGACAGCATCAGCCACTCGCTCAAGTCCTACCCGGCCATGCTGGCCGGCGAGATGGACAAGGCCACGCTGCTGATCCACACGGTCAAGCCGCCGCGCCCCAAGCCGCCCCGCCCACCCGAGCTGGCAACAGCAACCCCGCCGCTTGCCGCCAAGCAGCCGGACGCGGCGAGTTGAGAGGGTTTGCGGTTCAGCCCTGAGCGGGAGCCTGCAAGCGCTGGAACTTTTGCCAGAGGGTTTCCCGGGTCTCCACATGCTGGGGATTCACGGGGATGCAGGCCACAGGGCAGACCTGCACGCACTGGGGCTCGTCGAAATGCCCCACGCACTCGGTGCATTTGCGCGGGTCGATCTCGTAGATCTCTTCGCCCAGGTAGATCGCGTCGTTGGGGCACTCGGGCTCGCAAACGTCGCAGTTGATGCACTCGTCGGTGATCATCAGCGCCATGGCACGCCCCCTTGCACGCAGGGTGCGACAACGACCAGGGGAGACAGTGCGCGCTTCATGGGGCACATTATCGTAGGTCCGGGCATGTACCTTGCGAGCCACACCACAACACAACACCGCCGGCGGGGTGTTTTTGCCGTTATGCTGTGTATACACATTAATTGTGACGCCAGGGGATTCACCGCCCAGGGCGCCACGCACAACAACCAACACCACCCACACGACACCCCACCATGGGACTGTTCTTCCTCAAGCGGTTCATCACCCTCCTGGCGACGCTGATCGGCGCCTCCATCGTCGTCTTCCTGGTGCTGGAGATCCTGCCGGGCAATGCGGCGCAGATGCTCATGGGCCCCGACGCCTCGCCCGATGCCGTGGCCGCCCTGGCCACCAAGCTGGGGCTGGACCAGCCGGCCATGCAGCGCTACTGGGAGTGGATCAGCGGCCTGGTGGTGGGCGACATGGGCAACAGCTACGCCTACAGCACGCCGGTGCTGGAACTGGTGCTCGAACGCCTGGCCCTGACGGTACCGCTGGCGCTGATGGCCATGGTGATCACCACCGTGCTGGCGCTGATCGCAGGCGTGTACGCGGCCTCGCGCCACAACAAGGTGGGCGATGTGGGCGTGATGGGCCTGGCGCAGATCGGCATCGCCATCCCCAACTTCTGGTTCGCAATCCTCTTGATCCTGCTGTTCTCGGTCAAGCTGCAGTGGTTCTCGGCCGGGGGCTTTCCGGGCTGGACGGAAGACGCTGGCGGCAGCCCGCTCGAAGCCCTCAAGGCCCTGCTGCTGCCCGCTATCGCACTGGCCGTGGTGCAAGCCGCCATTCTGGCGCGCATCACGCGCTCGGCCGTACTCGAGGTTCTGCGCGAGGATTTCGTGCGCACCGCGCGCGCCAAGGGGCTATCGCAGCGTGCAGCGCTCTGGGGCCACGTGCTGCGCAATGCCATGATCCCGGTGATCACGGTGATGGGCCTGCAGTTCGCCAACCTGCTGGCGGGCACCATCGTGGTCGAGAATGTGTTCTACCTGCCGGGCCTGGGCCGGCTGATCTTCCAGTCCATCTCCAACCGCGACCTGATCGTGGTGCGCAACTGCGTGATGCTGCTGGCGGCCATGGTGGTCATCGTGAACTTCGTGGTGGACATCCTCTACGCAGTGATCGACCCGCGCGTCAAAGCCAGCGATATCTGAGAACGTGTGAACCGATTCACCATGAGCGCCGCTTCCTCCACCTCTCCCATCCGCCCCGCCGGCACACCACCGCCTGGCTGGTGGCACCGCGCGCTGCGCCACCGCAGCTTCGTCATCGGCGCCGCACTGTCGCTGCTGCTGCTCGTCGCGGCCGCCCTGTCCCTGGTCTGGACTCCCTGGTCCCCCTACGAGATGGACCTGGCCGTGAAGCTGCAGCCGCCATCGCTCGCGCACTGGCTGGGCACCGACGCCTTCGGGCGCGACGTGGCATCGCTGCTGCTGGTGGGCGCGCGCAACTCCATCCTGGTGGGCGTGATCGCGGTCGGCATCGGTCTGTCCATCGGCACGGCGCTGGGCCTGCTGGCTGCTGCCAAACGCGGCTGGGTGGAAGAGCTCATCATGCGGCTGGCGGACTTCACCTTCGCCTTCCCGGCCATCCTCTCGGCGATCATGATGACGGCGGTGTTCGGTGCGGGCATCGTCAACTCCATCATCGCCATCGGCATCTTCAACATACCGACCTTCGCGCGCGTCACGCGCGCCTCGGCCAATGCCGTGTGGTCGCGCGAATACATTCTGGCTGCGCGCGCCTGTGGCAAGGGCAGCTGGCGCATCACCATCGAGCATGTGCTGCCCAACATTTTGTCGGTGCTGATCGTGCAGGCCACGATCCAGTTCGCCATCGCCATCCTGGCCGAGGCCGCGCTGTCCTACCTGGGTCTGGGCACGCAGCCGCCCCAGCCCTCATGGGGACGCATGCTCAGCGAGGCCCAGACGCTGATGTTCCAGGCACCGCTGCTGGCCGTGTGGCCGGGCCTGGCCATCGCCTTCGCCGTGCTGGGCCTGAATTTGCTGGGCGACGGCCTGCGCGACCTGCTGGACCCGCGCCTCTCTCGCAAACGATGAAGACGACCTTCTGCCATGCCCTTGCTTGAAGTCTCCAACCTGCAGATCCGCCTGCAGACCCACCGGGGCCCTGCCGACGCCGTGCGCGGCGTGAGCTTTGCCCTGGAGCGCGGCGAAACCCTGGGCCTGATCGGTGAATCGGGCTGCGGCAAGTCCATCACCGCCATGTCGCTCATGGGCCTGCTGCCCGACAGCGCCCAGGTCAGCGGCAGCATCCGCTTCGATGGTGAAGAACTTGTGGGCCGCACCGATGCGCAGATGTGCCGCATGCGCGGCAACCGCATCGGCATGGTGTTCCAGGAGCCCATGACGGCCCTGAACCCCGTGCACAGCATCGGCCGCCAGGTGGCCGAGCCGCTGCGCCTGCACCGCAGCATGGGCGCCGCCCAGGCACGTCAGGAAGCGATATCGCTGCTCGACCGCGTGGGCATACCGAATGCCGCGCAGCGCTTCGACGCCTACCCGCACCAGTTCTCGGGCGGGCAGCGCCAGCGCATCACCATCGCCATGGCCCTGGCCTGCGGGCCCGACCTGCTGATTGCCGACGAGCCCACCACCGCGCTGGACGTGACCATCCAGCAGCAGATCCTGGACCTCATCAGCGACCTGGTGGCCGAGCGCAACATGGCCCTGATCCTGATTTCGCACGACCTCGGGGTGATCTCGCAGAACGTGGACCGCATGATGGTCATGTACGGCGGCAGCGTGGTCGAGAGCGGCTCCACCGCCTCGGTCTTCTCCGCCATGGCCCACCCCTACACGCGCGGCCTGTTCGCCGCCCGCCCACACCTGGGCGCGGTGCATGCACCTGGCCAGCGCCCGCGCCTGTCCACCATTGCCGGCACCGTGCCCGAGCTGGTGGACCTGCCCGCCGGCTGCCCTTTTGCCGGCCGCTGCAGCTACACCGTGGACGCCTGCCACCACGAACGCCCTGCGGCCACCCTGGTGGCCACCGATGCCGATGGCGACCACGAGGTGCGCTGCCTGCGCCGCGATGCCATTGCCCAGGCACTGAGCGCGCAGCAGGCGGTCGAAGTCGTCGAGGTGGCCGCATGAGCAGCAAGCAGCCCCAGGCGCCGGCCAGCGCCGACACCGCCCTGCTCCAGGTCACGGACCTGGTGCGCGAATACACCCTGCCGCGCGAGCACCTCTTCCAGCCACCGGGCAAGGTGCATGCCGTCAATGGGGTGAGTTTCTCCATCGCCTCGGGCCGCAGCCTGGGCATCGTGGGCGAATCGGGCTCGGGCAAGTCCACCCTGGCGCGCACGGTGATGGCGCTCGACGCGCCCACCGCCGGCACGGTGCATCTGCTCGGGCGCAATCTGCACGCGCTGGCGCCGGCCGAGCTGCGCCAGGCACGGCGCGACTTCCAGATGGTGTTCCAGGACCCCTATGGCTCGCTCGACCCGCGCCAGACCGTGGAGCGCATCGTCACCGAGCCACTGCAGGCCCAGGGCGAGACCAGCCGCGCCGAACAGCGCGAGCAGGCCGGCCAGGTGCTCGCGCAGGTGGGCCTGCGCACCAACGACCTGGGCAAGTACCCGCACGAGTTCTCGGGCGGGCAGCGCCAGCGCATCGCCATCGCGCGCGCACTCATCACGCGCCCGCGCCTGATCGTGGCCGACGAGCCGGTGAGCGCGCTCGACGTCTCGGTGCAGGCCCAGGTGCTCAACCTGATGCAGGACCTGCAGCAGCAGTTCGGCATCACCTACATGCTCATCAGCCACGACCTGGCGGTCGTCAACCACCTGTGTGACGAAGTGGTGGTGCTCTACCAGGGGCGCATCGTCGAGCGCGGCTCGCCGGCCGAGCTGTTTCGCAATGCGCAGCACCCCTATACCCGCTCGCTGGTGGGCGCCGTGCCCCAGGTGCAGCCCGGCCGCGCGCGTGCCCGACGCGCCGCTGCGGCCGCAGCCGCGAAAACCGCATAACCATAAGCACCACCAATGGTGTACAAAGCTTCCGTGCTCCCCGGTAACAAATTGCACCGGGGTCTTCGTCAGTTTTTTGTCTGGAGAGTCCGAACATGCTGAACCGCCGTACCGTTCTTGCCACTGGCGCCATCGCCACCGTGCCCCTCGCCACCCCGTTCGGCGCCCTCGCCCAGAGCCGCAAGGACGCCGTGGTGCTGGCCATGACGCTGGAGCCGCCAGGGCTGGACCCGACGGCCGGCGCCGCCTCGGCCATCGCCGAGATCGTGCAGTACAACATCTTCGAGACGCTCACCAAGATCAATGCCGACGGCAGCGTCTCGCCGCTGCTGGCCGAGAGCTGGGAAGTCTCGCCCGACCTCAAGACCTACACCTTCAAGCTGCGCCGCGGTGTCACCTTCCAGAACGGCGAGCCCTTCAACGCCAACACCGTCAAATTCTCGTACGACCGCGCCGGCGGCGAGAAGAGCACCAACAAGGACAAGCGCACCTTCGCCAACCTCACCACGCAGGTGGTGGACGACTACACGGTGGTGGTGCTCAACAAGGACATCGACCCCGACCTGCTGTTCATCCTGGGCCAGGCCACGTCCATCATCGTCGAGCCCAAGAGCGTCGAGGGCAACGCCACCAAGCCCGTAGGCACCGGCCCCTACCAGCTCAGCGCGTGGAACAAGGGTTCTTCCGTGGTACTCGCTGCCTGGAGCGGCTTTCGCGCCCCGGCCAGCATCAAGATCAAACGCGCCACCTTCCGCTTCATCTCCGACCCGGCCGCCCAGGTCGCTGCGCTGCTGGCCGGCGACGTGGACGCCTTCCAGCGCGTCACGCCACGCAGCGTGAGCCAGTTCAAGGCCAACCCGCGCTTCCAGGTGCTGGTGTGCGGCTCCCGCGCCAAGACCATCCTGGCCATCAACAACGCCAAGAAGCCGCTCGATGACGTGCGCGTGCGCCGTGCCATTGCCGCTGCCGTGGACCGCAAGGCCGTGATCGAAGGCGCCGCCGACGGCTATGGCGCGCCCATCGGCAGCCACTACGTGCCCGGCGCCTTCGGCTACGTGGACACCACGGGCGTGAACCCCTACGACGTGGAAAAGGCCAAGAAGCTGCTGGCCGAGGCCGGCGTGAAGACGCCGCTGGAGCTGACCGTGACCCTGCCGCCCACGCCCTATGCGCGCCAGG
Organism: Acidovorax sp. AC410; assembly: GCF_979253235.1. Taxonomy (NCBI): domain Bacteria; kingdom Pseudomonadati; phylum Pseudomonadota; class Betaproteobacteria; order Burkholderiales; family Comamonadaceae; genus Acidovorax; species Acidovorax sp. AC410. Next base: position 3,134,822 of record NZ_CEEDCG010000001.1, on the reverse strand, counting down.
GCGGCGAGGTGATCGCGGCCCAACTGGCCAAGATCGGCATCACCGCCAAGCTGCAGAACGTGGAATGGGCGCAGTGGCTCAGCGGCACCTACGGCAACAAGAACTACGACCTGACCATCATCTCGCACGTGGAGCCGTTCGACCTGGGCAACTTCGCCAAGCCCGACTACTACTGGGGCTACAACTCGCCCAAGTTCAACGAAATTTTCAACCAGATCAAGAACGCCGCCCGCCCGGCCGACCGCTCGCGCCTGCTCGGCGACGCGCAGCGCCTGCTGGCGCAGGACTCGGTGCATGCCTTCCTGTACTCGAACCAGTGGATCACGGTGGCCAACAAGAACCTCAAGGGCCTGTGGAAAGACATGCCCGTGTTCGTGAACGACATCTCGGTCCTGTCCTGGGCCTGACCGCCACCCGGCGGCTGAGCGGCCCTTGCGGGCCCGCCGCCGCCAGTGCGGCAGGGGCGCCAGCCACAGGCTGTGTGCCCCTGCCGCTGTATCGCTGCCACGCCGCCGGGCAGCCACCTTTCTCCCCCTCTCCTGCCCCTGCCTCCTGCCATGAGTGACCTCCACGACCTGCCCGCCCACGCCCTGACCGCAGCCTACCGCCAGCGCACGCTGTCCCCCGTCGAGGTCACCCAGGCCGTGCTCAGGCACATCGAGGCCTGGGAGCCGCACATCCAGGCCACCTACCTGCTGCGCCCCGACCTGGCGCTGGAGCAGGCCCGTGCCTCCGAGGCCCGCTGGAAGCGCGGCGAGCCCATGGGCCTGCTGGACGGCGTGCCCGCCACCATCAAGGAAAACATCGCCACCCGGGGCGACCCGCTGCCGGCAGGCACAGCCGCGGTGGACCTGGTGCCCGCCGCAGCCGATGCGCCCCCCGCCGCGCGCATGCGCGAAGCCGGCGCCGTCATCGTGTCCAAGACCACCATGCCCGACTACGGCATGCTGTCCTCGGGACTGTCGAGCTTTCACCCGCTGGCGCGCAACCCCTGGGACACGAGCAAGGGCCCCGGCGGCTCCAGCGCCGGCGGCGGTGCGGCCGCGGCGGCCGGCTATGGCCCGCTGCACATCGGTACCGACATCGGCGGCTCGCTGCGCCTGCCGGCCAGCTGGTGCGGCATCTTCAGCCTCAAGCCCAGCCTGGGCCGCATCCCCATCGACCCGCCCTATACCGGCCGCGCCGCCGGCCCCATGACCCGCACCGTGGCCGATGCCGCGCTGATGATGCAGGTGCTCAGCCAGCCCGATGCCCGCGACAGCATGGGCCTGCCCGCACAGGACATCGCCTGGAACCAGTTCGACCAGGGCAGCGAGCGCCTGCGCGGCCTGCGCATCGGCCTGCTGCTGGACGCCGGCTGCGGCCTGCCCGTGGACCCCGAGGTGCGCGCTGCCGTGGAAAACGCCGCGCGCCTGATGGAGGCCGCCGGTGCCACCATCGTGCCCATGCAGCCCTTCATGACGCAGGCCATGCTCGACGGCATGGACCACTTCTGGCGCATGCGCTCCTTCACCGACCTGCAGGCCCTGCCTGCCGTGAGGCGCGAGAAGGTGCTGCCCTACATCCGCGCCTGGGCCGACAGCGCCGAAGGCCTGTCGGGCACGGCGGTGTTCAACGCCAGCCAGCAGTTCCACCTCACCCGCGTGGCCGCCGTAAAAGCCTGCAATGCGTTCGACTATGTGATCTCGCCGGTGGCGCCCAACGTCGCCTTCCAGGCCGAGCTGCCCTCGCCCACCAACGACCCACTGCGCCCGCTGGAGCACATCGGCTTCACCGTGCCGTTCAACATGTCCGAGCAGCCGGCCGCGTCGGTCAACTGCGGCTACACCGAGGCCGGCCTGCCCATCGGACTGCAGATCGCGGGCGTGCGCTTCGACGACCTCGGCGTGCTGCAGGTCTCGCGCGCTTTCGAGCTGATCCGCGGGCCACAGCGCCCCTGGCCGCAGCCGCCCAAGGGTTGATCCGCCATGGACGTCCTGATCCTGTCGATCCTGATCGCCAGCGGCATCTACATGCTCAATGCCAAGGAGCAGCGCAAGCGCATTGCGCTGCTTGGCAGCCATCTGGCCAACTACCAGATCGAAAAGCTCATGGAGGCGTTGACCGAAGGCTACCTGCGCGCCCTGGGCGAGGGCACCGACGAGCGGCGTGGCCAGATCTGGTCGCTGCTGGAGACCACCGAATCCCAGCTGGCCGAGCAGTTCGCGCGCTTTGCAGCCGACTTTGCCAAGGTGGACGAGGCCCAGTCCCGCGTGAGCCGCCTGGCCCTGGCCATTCCCTTCGCGCAGGCCATCCTGCCCGCCGCCACCTTCGACATGCGCCGCGCCCTGGCTGTCCACGCACGCGGCATCGCCGGCGCGGCGGAAAACAGCGAACACCGCACGCCCAAGGACAAGGCCTTCGTGATGACGGCCGAGCTGCTGCTCATGCAGCACAGCTGCCACTGGTTCTGCAAGTCCAAAACCATCGCCACCGCGCGCATGCTGGCCCGCCACAAGACGCCGCACGAGCAGCTCGTGGCATCCGTTTCGGCCCCCACGCGCACGGCCTACCTCGCGCTCATCCACGGGAAATGAGTGACCCCGAGACGGGGTAAGGCCTTGCCCCGCACAATGCACCCATGCACACCGCCACCGACAGCCTGGGCAACCCCGTCACCCTGCACGACCCGAGCAGCCTTGCGGCGCTGAACGACTTCGTCGAGGGCTTCATCGCCTGCGAAGCGCGCGCGGTGAACGTGCTCGCGGCCGAGCAGGACCACAGCGCCATCGTGCAGGCCTGTTGCGCGGCGCTGCACATGTTCGCCGAATCGGCCGACGCGCCGCGCAACGCACAGCCCTACCTGGCGCGCGCGCAGGCGGCCGCCGGCCAGGCCAGCGAGCGCGAGCAGCGTTTCGTCGCCGCCGTGGCCGCCTGGGCGGCGGGCAACCTGCCCGGCGCGATCGCGCTGCACGAGGAGCAGGCCCGGCTGCACCCGCGCGACCTGGCCTCACTCAAGCTGGGGCAGTACCACCTGTTCAACCGCGGCGACTCGCCGGGCATGCTGCGCATCGCGCTGGCAGCGCTGCCCGCAGCAGCCGAGGTGCCCTACCTGCACGGCATGCTGGCCTTCGGCTGGGAGCAGTGCCACTTGCTCGATCGCGCCGAGACCTCGGCACGCCATGCGGTGGCCCTGTGCCGCAAGGAGCCCTGGGCCCACCATGCGCTGGCGCATGTGATGCTGACCCAGGGCCGCATCGCCGAGGGCAGCGATTTCATGGCCAGCGTGAGCGACACATGGACGGGGCTGAACTCCTTCATGGTCACCCACAACTGGTGGCACCAGGCCCTGTTCCTGCTGGAGCAGGAGCGCCATGCCGAGGTGCTGGCGCTCTACGACCAGCAGGTTTGGGGCGTGGTCAAGGAATACACGCAGGACCAGATCAACGCCGTCTCGCTGCTGGCCCGGCTGGAACTGGCCGGCGTGGACGTGGCCGCGCGCTGGGCCGACGTGGCCGACCACCTTGCGCTGCGCCTGTCGGACCAGGTACTGCCCTTTCTGGACCTGCAGTACCTCTACGGGCTGGCGCGCGCCGGGCGTGTGGACGAAGCGCGCACGCTGCTGCGGCACATCGAGGCCCACGCCGCCAGCCGCACCGAGGCCCACGAGCGCAAGGTCTGGCAGCAGGTCTGCGTTCCCGCCGCCCACGGGCTGCTGGCGCACGCGTCCGGGGACTGGGCCACAGCGGCATGGCAACTGGGCCTGGCTCTGCCGCAACTGGTGGCAGTGGGCGGCAGCCATGCACAGCGCGACCTGTTCCACCAGATCTACCTCGACGCCCTGGCCCGAAGCGGCCAGTGGGCCACGCTGCAGAACCTGCTGCAGCCCCAGGCCAACGCCCAGCCCGAATCCCTGCGCCTGGCGCGCCAGCTCCAGGGGGTGTACTCGGCCCTGGCCCTCGACGGCGCCCTGGCCCGCGCGTAGGACAACGCCGCATGGCGTCGTAGCCGCGCAGCCCGCCCCTACGGCGGCACGCCACAGACCGGTGCAAACCCCGGTGGGCACGGGGTCTGCGCAGGGCAATCCGGTTCTAGAATGGGAAAGCACGGTGCCCTGGGGTGCGGTGCCCCCTCCCCCCTCTACAGGTCACCCGTACCTTGCTGCACACCGTCCTCACGCCACTCCAGCCCGCCACTGCCGATGCATTGCAAGCGCTGCGACACGCCACGGCCGCGCGGCATGCGCAGCTCGACTCCGGCCTGCCCATCGCCCGCATGGACGCCAGCCTGGCCGACTACCTGGAGCACGTCCAGGCACTGTCTGCCTGGCTGCAGGCGCTTTGGCCTGCGCTGCAGTGCCTGCAGGCGCAAGAGCCCGGGTTTGGCTTCGCGCCTGCGGGTCGGCTGGGGGCGCTGCGCGAGGACCTGGCGCACCCAGGCCAGGCCAACCTGCCATGGCCCCAGCCCAGCGCGGCCACCGCGCTGGGCTTGGAGCAGGCCTTGTCGCACCACCCGGAGCAGGTCGATGCCGTGCGCTGGGGCCTGGCCTATGTGGTCGAAGGCTCGCAGCTCGGCGGACAGGTGCTGTACCGCGGCCTCGCGCCCCGGCTGGCGCCGCACCCTCTGCGCACCCTGCAGGGCAATGGCGCCGGCACCGGGGCGCGCTGGAAGGCATTCACGGCGCTGCTGCGCGCGCACGTGGCGTCGCCCCCGGCCATTGCGGCTGCGTGCGACGGCGCGCTGGCTGCTTTCCAGGGCCTGCAGGTGCATTTCGATGCCGCACAGGGAACGCCGGCATGAGCTCCGGCACCGCCCCTGTGCAGCCCACCACGCTGGAAAACTGCGACCGTGAGCCCATCCACATCCCGGGCTCCATCCAGTCCCACGGCGTGCTCGTGGCCGTGGATGCGAGCGGCCTGGTGTGCCATGCCAGCGGCAATGCCCAGGCGCTGCTCGGGGTTGCGCTGCAGCCGGGCGAGCTGCTGCGCGGCAGCACACTGGTGGCGCAGCACCCGGTGCTGGGAGAAATGCTCGACGAAGGCCTGGCCGCCCTGGGCGCTGCGGCCGACCTGCCCATGCCGACCGAGCTGGAAGCCGCAGGCCGCAGCTTCGACGTGGTGCTGCACCAGTCGCACGAGCTGCTGGTGATCGAGTTCGAGGCCCGCCAGGCATCCTCCGACGCACTCACCGGCTTTGCCATGCAGGCGCACCGCGCCATGGAGAAGCTGCGCCGCCCGCGTGCCTCCATCGACGACCTGCTGCAACTGGCCACCCAGGAGCTGCGGGCGCTCACGGGATTCGACCGCGTGATGGCCTACCGCTTTCGGCCCGACAGCAGCGGCGATGTAGTGGCCGAATCGCGTGCGGACTTCCTGGACCCCTACCTGGGCCGGCGCTACCCCGCCAGCGACATCCCGGCGCAGGCGCGCGCACTGTACGTGGCCAATACCTTGCGCCTGATCGCCGACGTGCGGGCCGCACCGGTGCTCCTGGCGCAGGCCGCAGGCAGCAAGCCGCTGGACTTGAGCGCCGCCATCCTGCGCAGCGTCTCGCCGATCCACATCGAGTACCTGAGCAACATGGGCGTGGGCGCGTCCATGAGCATCTCCATCGTCATCAACAACCGGCTGTGGGGCCTGCTGGCCTGCCACCACATGGGGCCGCGCCAGGTGCCCTACAGCGTGCGCATGGCCTGCGACGTGATGGCACAGATGCTGGGCGCCACCATCCAGGCGGCCCTGGCGCGCAAGCAGGCCGAGCGCCAGCAGCAGGTGGCCGAGCTGCGCACGCGCGTGATGGAGAGCGTGCTGCACTCCGACGATGAGTTCGCCGCGCTGTGTACCCATGCGGCCGCCCTGGCAGCCTCGATGCACGCAGGGGCCATCATCGTTTCCGAAAGCAGCAAGCTGTGCACCGAAGGCGAGATCAGCGACTCGGCCGCCCAGGCCCTGCTGCACTGGCTCGATGCAACACACGCCGGCGGCACGCTCTACGCGACCCATGCCCTGCCGCTGGAGGCACCCGAGGTCGGCGTGCAGCTGTCCCCCTGGTGTGGCGTGCTGGCCCTGCCGCTGGACATGCACCGCGGCAGTTGGCTGGTGTTCCTGCGCAAGGAGCAGATCGAGACCATCCATTGGGGCGGCAAGCCCGAGAAAGAGGTGCGCGCCGGCCCGCTGGGCCCGCGCCTGACGCCGCGCGGCTCGTTCGACCTGTGGAAGGAGACCGTGCGCTCCACCGCCGAACAATGGGCCGGTGACGACCTTGACATCGCCCGCCAGCTGCTCGCCGAGCTGGTGCGTGCGCAGAGCGCGCGCCACGCCGAGCTGAACAACGCCCGCGCCCACCTGATGGCCGTGCTCGGCCACGACCTGCGCGACCCGCTGCATTCCATCAGCATGGCGGCGCGGGTGCTCGAGAAGAACAACGGCACCGACGGCAACACCGGCAGGCTGGGCCAGCGCATCCAGTCCAGCAGCACCCGCATGCAGCGCCTGGTGAGCCAGGTGATGGACATGTCGCGCCTGCAAAGCCGCCTGGGCCTGGACCTGAGGCCCGCCACCATCGACCTGGTGCAGCTGCTGGCCGACCTGATGGACGAGGCGCGCACCGCCCACCCTGGCATGCAGCTGGTGGGGCATCTGCCGGACAGCCTGCGCGCCGAGGCCGACCCCGACCGCATCGCGCAGGTGTTCGCCAACCTCATCAGCAACGCACGCCACCATGGGGATGCGGGCCACCCGGTCGAGGTGCATGCGCATGGCACACCGACCGGGCCCGTCATCCAGGTGCGCAACGTGGCGCCGGCCATCGCGCCCGAGGTGGCGGCAGACCTGTTCACCCCGTTCAAGTCCTCATCCGTGGGCAAGGTGCGCAACCGTTCCGGCCTGGGCCTGGGCCTGTATATCGCACACCAGATCGTGCAGGGCCACGGCGGCCGCATCGGCTACGCGCACGAAGCGCCGCACGTGGTCTTCACCGTGTACCTGCCCCTGCGCCCCCCGGGCGCCGCCAACAACCCCCTTGCCTGACCACCATGCCGCTAGAGATCCTCGTCATCGACGACAACCAGGACGCCACCGAACTCCTGGAAGAACTGCTGTCCATGGAAGGCCATGCCGTGCGCACGGCCGCTACCGCGGCCCGCGCCCTGGCGCTGGCCCGCGAAAAGCCGGTGCAGATCTTCCTGGTGGACCAGAACCTGCCGGACATGAGCGGCTCGGACCTCGTGCCGCTGCTGCGCGAAAGCGTGGCTGCGCACGGCGGCGGCCCCTGCTTTGCGATCGCCATCACCGGCATGGCCTCGGGCAACGCCCGCACGGCGGCGGGGCAGATGGGCGTGTTCGACTACATCCTGGGCAAGCCGCTCGATTTCGACGCCTTCGATGCGCTGCTGGCGCGCTGCGCCGCCGCGCTGCAGGCACCTCCCGCTCCCTGAGCACCTCCACCCGAACCCTCCACCCCATGCCTGCCCAGAAATCTGCGCCCCCTGTGCCCGACCACGAACGGGAGCTGACGGATGCCGGTCTGCAGCATGCCGTGCTGATGCGTGCCATGCCGGTGCTGCGGCACGACGTGGCCAGCCCCTTGTCGGTGATGCGCATGGGCACCATGCTGCTCAAGCGCCGCCTGGGCCAGGGTGACATGGCACCCGAGCAGGCCGTGGAGCGCGTGGAACAGCTGGAAGAACAACTCAACGAGATTTCGCGCCATATCCGCCGGCTGCGGCTGTGGGACCTGCAGATCAACGACCGCCATACTGTGCTGGAGCTGGCGCGCGAAGCGGTGGAACTGGCACGCCCGATGCTGATGGTGCGCGGTGCCGAGATGGAACCTCTGGCCGAGAACGCGGCCGGCTGGGAGGGTGATGCCAAGGTGCCGCACACGCTGCTGTACCTGGTGCTGGCCGCCATCTACCACCTGGCCGAGCAGCCCGGCCCGGCGCCCGCGCAGGTCACGGTGGAGCCCGTGGGCGCCCTCGGCGTGCGGGTCCGCTCGCACGGCACCTCGACCGCGTCGCAGGACTTTCTGCCCCCACCCGAGGCAGGAGGCCCCGCGCGGCCTCCGGCGCTGGACCTGGCCGCACTGCTGCGGCTGGCCCAGCCCCTGGGCGTGAAGGTACAGGCGAACGAGCGACAGATCGACATCACCCTGCCCGGAGCCTGATGGCTCCAGCGCGCGGCAGGCTCATGCGGATTTGCATTCGATCGTATGACTAGGCGGGAGCCGCAGACAGTGCTGTAGCACGGCAAGGCGAACCAACGACGTCATACGGTTGAAGGCAAATCCGCATCATTGCGTGCTGCCTTCCGTGACCAGCAGCTTGGCCTGGTCATACACCGGCTGCGGCGGCAGGTCCGCCAGGTGGCGCACGTCGCCCCAGTGCAGCAGCTCGATGGCATCTCCATCCAGGCGCACGCGGTTGAAGCCGGCATTCGGGATGTCGCTCTGGCGCGGACCGTGCAGGCCCACGCCGCGGGCCGTGCGCCAGACCATGTCGAGCACGCCGCCATGGGTCACCACCATCAGCGTCTTGCCCGCATGCTCCTGCGCCAGGCGGCGCACCGCATCCATCACCCGGGTATGGAACTGGCGCGTGGTCTCACCGCCGGGCATGCCGCCATCGGCGTCGAAGCGCAGCCAGTTCTCCCAGGCGTCGGCATGCTGCAGCTTGATGTCGTCCACGCGCATGCCGTCGACCAGGCCGAAGCTCTGCTCGCGCAGGCTGGCGTCCACCAGGTCGTCGATGTGCAGCTGCGGCAACAGGGCGCCCAGCACGGGCTGGGCCGTCTGGCGGGTGCGGATGAGGTCGCTGCAGACCAGGTGGTCCACCGCCAGGCGCTCGGCCCCCAGGCGCTCGGCCAGGCGGCGCGCCTGCTCGTGGCCGGTGGCGTTCAGGGGCACATCCACCTGGCCCTGGAAGCGCAGTTCACGGTTCCAGTCGGTTTCGCCGTGGCGTATCAAGATCAGTTCGGTCATCCCGTCCATTATCGAATGCATGCACAGTATTGCAAGCAAGTCCCCTGCCAGTGCTTTCCCTGAAAGCGCTGGCAACGGGTCATGGCAGCGCGCTCCGGGGCTGCCGGCTCGGCTCAGAACCGGATCGGGGCGCCGTGCGTGAGTGCCGGATCGAGCACTTGCGTGGCACCTTGGGCCCCTGCAAGCACGAGCGCATAGGGCCCCTCGCCGCGTGTGGCCAGGTGCCGGGCCAGCGGACCGACCTCGGTGCGTGGCGCGCTCAGCACCAGGGTGGAGGCACCCGCGCGCACCAGCGCCACCTGCACGTCGCTGTGCGGCAGGTCCACCGCCGCACTCGCATGGCTGGCCGGAGCCCCCTGCGGTGGCTCGCCCAGCAAGGCGCGATAGCGCGCCAGGCTGGCGGGCAGGTCATGCACGGCAATGGACAGGCTGGCCACACCGAGCGCGCCATTGGGATGCACGCGTGCATCGCCCTCGGGCACGCGCAGCGTGCGCGGCGTGAGGTCGCCGCACAAAAAGGGCAGGTCGTGCGAGGGCGGGCGTGCCGTCTGCCAGCGCAGCTGTTCGCCGTCGGGCCGCACGCGGCCGCCGTCGTGCGGGCCGCTCAGCGCCAGGCCGCGCGCCTGGGCAGCGGCCACGGTGGTGGCGGTGCCCGGTGGCAGCAAGGCAAAGTCGATGATGCCCTCGCCATGCTGCTGCAGCAGTTGCCACCAGCGGTCGGCGGGCGCCGGCTCGCGCCAGGCGATCAGCTCGAAGTAACTGCCGTCGGCAAACACCACCAGCGCGTTGTGCGTGGGCCGGCCGGGGTGGTCGCCACCGCGCAGCACGTTGAAGCCCAGCGCCTGGTAGTCGGCGATGGCCTTGTCGAGGTCGCTGACCGCGATGACCACATGGTCCAGCGGCAAGCTCAGGACTTGGGCGGGAGTACCTGCGCTCATGCGGCCACCGCCTCTTCGCTTTGCAGTGCGGCGGCAGGTGCCGCAGCCTTGGAGTTGGTGAGCTTCACCTCGGCGCGGATGGTCTGCGGGTTGCGCAACAGGTTCAGGATGGGGCAGTTGCGCTCCACCGCCTCGAACAGGGCATCGATGTCGGCGCGGCTCGCGGGCGAGTCGATGTGCACCGTGTAGGCGATCTCGTGCGGCCAGATGGGCGTGGCCTCGTGGCCCGGCTTGCCGCCGCGCGGGTCGATGATGCCCGTGACCTCGACCTCCAGGCTCTCCAGCGGCACCTGGCGCTCGGCCGCGTGGATCAGGAAGATATGGGTCACGCAGGTACCCAGCACTCCGAGCTGCAGCTCGGGCGAGCTCGGCCCCAGGTTGTAGCCCGCGAAGTCGGGCGGGCTGTCGCTGATGACCTGGTGGTCGCGGATGCGCAGGCGGCGCACACCGCTGCGGCCCTCGGCGCTCACACGCGCCTTCAAGGCGGCGGGCTGGGCGGTGCCCGCGTCGATGGCGGTCTGGCGCGCCAGCACGGCGGCGCGCTTCTCGGCCAGGTAGTCGTTCAGATGGGTCATGGCTCGGCGGTTCTCCAATGCGTGCGCGCCGCCGCTGACATCGGGCGGATCACGGACGGTCAGGCCATTGTTCGGGCCACCGCACCCGCTTGGGAAGCCAGAAAACCGAGCGCGCTTATGCGCATTTCAGATATGCCGCCCCGCGGCGCCAACCCTCGTTTTTCAGATAACGATCCTACTTTATATACCGATACGTTTATGTAGCGTCGCTACCATGAAATGCGTGAACCGGGTCCGCGCCATAGGGCGGGTCGCGGTGTTTTCCAGGCCATTTTGACTGCCGTTGCGGCGACGAGGTATGAACGTGTTTCCCCTGAAAAAATCGTTGGGCTGGGCTGCCGTGGGCATCCCGGTGTTGGTGCTCGGCGCGCTGCTGGCCGGCTGCTCCAAGAAGCAAGCGGAATCCACCGCAGCAGCCGGGGGCGGCCCCGTGCAGGGCGGCACGCTCGTGTACCTGGAGCAGCAGGCGCACACCAACCTGTACCCGCCGGCCGGGGGCTTTTACCCCAACGGCGGTGTGCTCAACCAGATCACCGACAAGCTCACCTACCAGGACCCCAAGACGCTGGAGATCCAGCCCTGGATCGCCGAATCCTGGGAGGTGAACGCCACTGCCACCGAGTACACCTTCAAGCTGCGCAAGGGCGTGAGCTTCTCCGACGGCACGCCGCTCGACGCAACCGCGGTGGCCAGGAATTTCGACACCTACGGCCTGGGCAACAAGGAGCTCAAGCTGCCGGTCTCGGAGGTCATCAACAACTACGACAAGAGCGAGGTGGTGGACCCGCTCACGGTGAAGTTCTATTTCAAGAAGCCCTCGCCGGGCTTCCTGCAGGGCACCTCGGTGATCGGCTCGGGCCTGGTGTCGCTGGCCACGCTGGCGCGGCCCTTCGAGGAGCTGGGCGACGCGACCAAGATCATCGGCTCCGGTCCGTTCGTGGTGACCAGCGAAACCCTGGGCAAGGAGCTCACGCTCTCGGCGCGCAAGGAATACGCCTGGGGCCCGACCAAGCTGGCCCAGCAGGGCCGCGCACGGCTCGACGAGGTCAAGTTCATCGTCACGCCCGAGGACAGCGTGCGCATCGGTGCGCTGCTGGCCGGCCAGGCCGGCTTCATCCGCCAGGTGCAGGCCTATGACGAAAAGCGCGTGCAGGAGCAGAAGTTCCAGGTCTACGCACCCTCCACGCGCGGTGTGAACAACAGCGTGGTCTTCCGCCCCGACAACGCCCTGGTGGCCGATGTGAAGGTGCGCAAGGCCCTGCTGCATGCCACCAACACCCAGGAGATCGTGCAGACCCTGTTCTCGGCCAACTACCCGCAGGCGAAGTCGGTCATTGCCTCCACGGCGGCCGGCTATGTGGACCTGTCGGCCAAGCTGGCCTACGACGAGGCCGCCGCGAAGAAGCTGCTGGACGAGGCTGGCTGGACCCTGGGCGCCAACGGCCTGCGCCAGAAGGACGGCAAGGAGCTGGTGCTCGCGGCCTACGAATCCCTGCCCCAGCCGCAGAACAAGGAGACCCTGCAGCTCATCGCCCAGCAATGGGCCAAGGTGGGCGTCAAGCTCAACGTGCTGGCCGGCGACAGCGGCAGCCGCACGGTGGACAACCTCGACCCCGAGAAGACCCCGGTCTCGCCCGGCATGGTCGGCCGCGCCGATCCCGACGTGATCAAGAGCAACTACTACCCCACCAACCGCAACGTGCTGCTGCAAAAAGGCGGGGTGAGCAGCAAGGTCAAGGGCTTCGTCGACGACAAGCTCAACGGCCTGCTCGACGCCATCGCCGCCGAGACCGACCCGGCCAGGCGCCTGGCGCTGGCGGGCGAGGTGCAGAACTACCTGATCGACCAGGCCTATGTGATCCCGGTGTTCGAGGAACCCCAGGCCTTTGCCGGCGCGCCCTGGGTGCGTGACGTGGGCTTCGAGGCCGTGGGCCGCCCCAGCTTCTACGGCACCTGGGTCAGCAAGCAGCCCTGAACACAACCTGCACTGCCAGGGACACGAGCATGAACCTGCCCTACCTCGCACGCCGCATCGGCCAGGCCCTGTTGGTGCTCTGGGCGGCCTTCACGGCCTCCTTCGTGCTGCTGCAGCTGCTGCCAGCTGATGCGATCCTGATCAAGTTCCTGAGTCCCGAGTTCGCCCTGGGACCGCAGGAGATCGCGGACATCCGCGCCTCCTATGGGGCCGACACGCCCGTGTGGCGCCAGTACCTGCACAGCCTCACCGGCTTTCTCACGGGCAACTTCGGCTACTCGGTGCAGGCCGGCGTGCCGGTCAGCCAGGGCCTGGCCACCAACCTGCCACCCACCCTGCGGCTGGCCAGTTTCGGCTTTGCCACGGCCCTGCTGTTGGCCGTGGCGCTGGCCTTCGCGGCGCAGCTGGCGCCGCTGCGCTGGCTGCGCTCGGCCCTTCAGTCGCTGCCCTCGCTGTTCGTCTCGGTGCCGGTGTTCTGGCTGGGCATCATGCTGATCCAGGTCGTGTCCTTCCGCCTGGGCTGGATCCCGGTGATCAACCCCGGCCGCTGGGAGGGTCTGGTACTGCCCACGCTGACCCTTGCCGTCCCGATTTCGGCGCCGCTGGCGCAGATCCTCTTGCGCAACATCGACGAGGTCCTCACCCAGCCCTTCGTGGCGGTGGCGCGTGCCAAGGGCGCCACGCGCCACTGGGTGCTCTGGAAGCACGTGGCGCGCAATGCGCTGCTGCCCACGCTCACCATCGCCGGCGTGCTCTTCGGCGAGCTACTGGCCGGTGCCGTGGTGACCGAGGCGGTCTTCGGCCTGAACGGCCTGGGCAGCCTGACCCAGCAGGCGGTGGGCAACCAGGACACCGCCGTGCTGCAGGCCGTGGTGGTGTTCTCGGCCACCGCCTTCGTGCTCATCAACCTGGCCGTGGACCTGCTCTACCCGGTGCTCGACCCACGGTTGCGCCACGCCCCCGGAACCTGACCCATGACCACCCACGCACACACCGCAGGCGAAGGCCTGCTGGCAGGGCCCGCACCCTCCTCGGCCGCACCGGTCCTCCAGCGCGTTGCCGCGGTATCGCCCGTATCCTCGGCGCCCCACGCGGCACCTGCGTCGCTCCTGGCACGCAGCACCCGCGCGCTGCGCGCCACGCCGCCCACGCTGCTGCTCGCCTGGGCGGTGATCGCCCTGGTGGCACTGTGGGCGCTGGTGCCGGGCCTGTTCACGGGCCACAACCCCATCCAGGGCACGGCCGGCCACCAGCTGCAGGGCCCGAGCGCCGCGGACTGGCTGGGCACCGACGCCCTGGGCCGCGACGTCTACGCCCGCGTGGTGCATGGTGCCGTGCACTCGCTCTCGGGCGCCTTCGTGGCCGTGGCCGTGGGCCTGGTGCTGGGCACGCTGCTGGGCCTGGTCGCGGGCTCGGTGGGCCGCTGGGTGGACGACGCCCTCATGCGCACGGTGGACGTGCTGCTCTCCGTGCCCCCGCTGCTGCTGTCGCTGTCCATCATCATCATCCTGGGCTTTGGCACCATCAACGCGGCCATCGCCGTGGGCGTGGCCTCGGTGGCGACCTTCGCGCGGCTGGTGCGCTCGGAGGTGGTGCGCGTGCGCCGCACCGAGTACGTGGAGGCGGCTTTCGGCAGCGGCGGGCGCTTCAGTGCCGTGCTGTGGCGCCATGTGCTGCCCAATTCGCTGACTTCGGTGATCGCCATGGCGGCGCTGCAGTTCGGCTCGGCCATCCTGTCCATCTCCACGCTGGGTTTCCTGGGCTACGGCGCGCCGCCGCCCACGCCCGAATGGGGCCTGCTGATCGCCGAGGGGCGCAATTACATTGCCACCGCCTGGTGGCTCACCACCGTGCCCGGCGTGGTCGTGGTGGCCGTGGTGCTCTCGGCCAACCGCATCAGCGCGGCCATCGCGAAAGGCCGCCCATGAGCACCAGCCCTCCCCGCCCCACGCCGGTCCTCGAGGTCGAGGACCTGGCCATTGCCTACCACGACGAGCAGCAGCACGCGCAGCGCGTGGTGCACGGCGTCTCGTTCTCCATCGCGCCCGGCGAGGTCGTGGCGCTGGTCGGCGAGTCGGGCTCGGGCAAGACCACCACGGCACAGGCCGTGATCGGCCTCCTGGCCGACAACGGCCGGCTCGAGCACGGCGCCATCCGCCTGAACGGCACCGACATCGCCGGCTGGCCGCAAAAGCGCCTGGACGGCATCCGCGGCAGCGTGGTGAGCCTGATCCCGCAGGACCCGACCAGCTCGCTCAACCCTGTGCGCACCGTGGGCGAACAGGTGGGCGAGATCCTCAAGATCCACCGCCGTGACGACCGCCGCGCCATCGCGGCACGCGTGTTGGAGCTGCTCGAGCGCGTGGGCCTCTCCCAGCCCGCGCTGCGCGCGCGCCAGTACCCGCACGAGCTCTCGGGCGGCATGAAGCAGCGTGTACTGATCGCCATCGCCATCGCACTGCGACCAGCGCTCATCATTGCCGACGAGCCCACCAGCGCGCTGGACGTGACGGTGCAGCGCCGCATCCTCGACCTGATCGACGACCTGCGCCGCGAGGACGGTACGGCCGTGCTGCTGGTCACGCACGACCTGGGCGTGGCGGCCGACCGGGCGGACCGCCTGGTCGTGATGCAGGGCGGCCGCATCCAGGAGCAGGGCCCTACCCAGGCGCTGCTGCGCGCGCCGCAAAGCGCCTACACACGCCAGTTGCTGGCCGATGCGCCCTCGCTTTCGACCGGCTCCTTTCGCCCGGCGTCCAGGGGCGCCACTGCCTATGGCGGGGACTTCGCCATCGTGGTCGACCAGTTGGTCCACGAATTTCCCGTGGCGGGGCAGACGCCCCCTTTCCGCGCGGTGGACCAGGTCTCGTTCAAGGTGCGCCGCGGCACCACGCATGCGCTGGTGGGCGAGTCGGGCTCGGGCAAGACCACCACCATCCGCGACGTGGTGGGCTTTGCGCGCCCCACGGCGGGCCGCATCCTCGTCGAGGGGGTGGACCTGACCACGCTGCGCGGCGAGGCGCTGCGCCAGGTGCGACGACGCATCCAGCTGGTGCACCAGAACCCCTTCAGCTCGCTGGACCCGCGCCAGACGGTCTACCAGATCATCGAAGAGCCGCTGCTCAACTTCGAGCCCATCGCGCGGACCGAGCGCGAGCGCCGCGTGCACGACATCCTGGCGCGCGTGGGCCTGCCGCCTGCCGTGCTGCAGCGCCCGCCGCGCGCCCTTTCGGGCGGGCAGCGCCAGCGCGTGGCGATTGCGCGCGCCCTGGTGCTGGGCCCGCAGGTGCTGGTGCTCGACGAAGCCGTCTCGGCACTGGACGTGACCGTGCAGGCGCAGATCCTGGCGCTGCTCGACCAGCTGCAGCGCGACCTCGCGCTGACCTACCTCTTCATCTCGCACGACCTGGCTGTGGTGCGCCAGATCGCGGACACCGTCTCGGTGCTGCAGGCCGGCCGCCAGGTGGATGCCGGGCGCGTGCAGGACGTGTTCCTCTCGCCCGGCAGCGACTACACGCGCGAACTCATCAACGCCATCCCCGGCCATGCCGCCCCAAGGAACAACAACCGTGCCCTCCACCCTACCCACGACACCCACCACCACGCCGGGTCCGAAACGCCTGGGCTTCTTCAGCAGGCTGCTTGACGACGCCCCGGCGGGCGAGCGCTACCGCCTGGTGGCCGAGCAGATCGCCCATGCCGAGGCCCTGGGCTTCGACTCGGCCTGGGTCGCGCAGCACCACTTCCATGAGCACGAGGGCGGCCTGCCCTCGCCGCTGGTCTTCCTGGCGCATGTGGCGGCACGCACCCACCGCATCCGGCTGGGCACGGGCATCATCACCCTGCCGCTGGAAAACGCCGTGCGCGTGGCCGAGGACGCCATCGTGCTCGACCTGCTCGCGGGCGGCCGGCTCGAAGTGGGCGTGGGCACGGGCGGCACACCCAAGTCGTTCGCCGCCTTCGGCCTCCACAGCGAGGATCGCTCGGCGATCTTTGACCGGCAGCTGGCCGTGCTGCGCACAGCCTGGGCCGGCCAGTCCCTTCCGGGCGGCGACACGCTCTACCCCGCGGGCCGGCAACTGCTGGGCCGCATCTGGCAGGCCACCTTCTCCGTGGCGGGGGGCACACGGGCCGGGCTGGCGGGCGACGGGCTCATGCTCTCGCGCACCCAGCCGCGCACCGACGAGGCGCCCCATGCCACGCTGGCCGAGATCCAGAACCCCATCGTCGACGCCTACCTGGCCGCCCTGCCCGCGGGCAGCACGCCACGCATCGTGGGCTCGCGCAGCCTGTTCGTGGCCGAGAGCCGGCAGGAGGCGCTGCGCCTGGCCGATACCGGCCTGCGCCGCGCGGCCGCGCGCTTCGCAGCGCAGGCCACCAAGTCGGGCACCGCGCCCCGGCTAGGCCCCGATGCACCGCTGGAACAGCTGATCGCCGCCTACGACGTGCACCTGGGCACGCCCGAGGACGTGATCGCATCGCTGCGCGCCGACACCACGCTCGAGCGCGTGACCGATCTCGTGTTCCAGGTGCACTCCATCGACCCGCCGCACGCAGCCATCCTGCGCTCCATCGAACTCACGGCCACCGCGGTCGCGCCCGCCCTGGGCTGGGTGCCACGGCACCCGCCCACGGCCGCGCCCCGCGCCGTCATCCCCCAACAAGCGACCACGGAGCCTGCATGACCCAGCCCCACGACACCACGCCCGATGTGATCGACCTGCTCACCGGCATCCAGCCGGGCGACCGGCTCGACGCCATCCGCCGCCACCGCCTGCAGGCGCGCACCCATGCCCAGCAAAGCCACCTGGCCCTTTTCGAACCAGCACAGTTGCTGCCAGGAAGCCGCTTCACTCTGGCCGACCGCCAGGCCGTGGCAGCCTTCGTGGCCGGCCTGCACCAGCAGCCCGATGCCACGGCCTTCTACAACGCCGCGCTGGCCTCCGAAGGCGCGCGCCAGGCCCGCCCCGGCGTGCCCCAGGCCATCGCGGCCGAGGTGGTGCGCGGCGCAGCCAGCGGCCCCTATGGCAGCTACCCGCCCGGCCCGCTGAGCGAAGAGGACCAGGCCGGCCCGGCCTACACCGTGGGCGAGGTGCAGCGCGCCGTGCTGGGCAAGCCGCTGTCGGCTGCGCTCGAACACGCGCACCTGCTCACCTTCCACCCACGCGACGCCAGCCCGGCCGCGCTGCAAGCGCTGCTCGACGCGGGCTGGGGCACGACCGATATCGTGACCCTGTCGCAGCTGGTCGCCTTCCTGGCGTTCCAGATCCGCGTGGTGGCCGGGCTGCGTGCCCTGGCTGCTGCCCCCGCGCCACGCGGGCAAGCCACCCTGTCCAACGAGGAGACGCAGGCATGAGCGACACCACCCTTTCGCACCCCGGCAACAATGAGCCGGTGGCCTTCACGCAGGCGCAGCTCAACTGGCTGCCCTGGCTCGCGCCCCTGCCCGAGGCCGAGCTGACCGACCGCCACCTGGCCGGCCTGGTGGACGCAGCGCGCGCCAAGTCGCCCTACTTCATGCTGCTGGCGCGCGACCCTGACATCCTGGGCGCGCGCACGCGCACCGACAAGGACATCTTCTACAACCCCGACGCCGGCCTGCCGCGCGCCGAGCGCGAGCTGTCGGCCACCGCCACCTCGCGCCACAACGGCTGCATCTACTGCGCCTCGGTGCACGCGCGCTTCGCGGCGCATTTCTCAGGCCGCGCGGACGATGTGCAGCGCCTGCTCGACGAGGGCACCAACACCGACCTGGGCCCGCGCTGGAACGCCATCGCACAGACCTCGGTGGCGCTCACGGACACACCGCTCGATTTCGGTACCGAGCACATCACGGCGCTGCGCGAAGAGGGGCTGGACGATTTTGCGATTTCGGACGCGCTGCACGGCGCGGCCTTCTTCAACTGGGCCAACCGGCTGATGCTGTCGCTGGGCGAACCGCAGGAAGCCGCAGTGAAGGTTTAGCTAACGCATCGGCACGATGAGCACCTTGCGGCGCGGAGCGCAGCCGGGGCCGTCGTAGGCCGGGCTGTCCTTCTGCCAGCCGCTGCCGGGCGAGGTCTGGGCGCAAACGCGGGCGCCATCGACCTTGCTGCGCCAGTAGAACCAGGGGGCGGGCGCTGCAAGTGCCGCCGTCGCGGCGAGCGTGCAGGCCAGCACACCGGCCCACAGCCGGTATGCCTGCAGGGAAGTGGCAGCACCTGTCATGGCGCCATTGTGGCCGCCCCTGCGCCCGCCAGGGGCATGGGCGCGGTGACGATCCAGCCCTCCAGCGGGTCCAGGCCGGGCGGCAGGCCGTAGAGCGCATCGCCCTGGGCATGGCGCTGCTCGGCCCAGCCTGCCTGCAGCATGCACAGCACGGCGTCCAGGCTGTCGCCGCTGGCGTCGGCCACCAGGGCGTCGCGCTGGGCGTGGCTGAGTTTGAGGCGCAGGGCCAGGCGGGTCTGCCCCAACTCCAGTGCGGTCAGCAGGTCCTTGCGCGCGATGAGGCGCTCGGGTGTCTGTTTCGCCACGTCGTCGCTCTTGTAGCTGCGCCGCTGCAGCACCTCGCGCGCGAGCAGGCCGGGGTAGGCCTCCAGCGCCACGCGCGTGGGGTCACCGGCATGCAGGCCGGGCAGGTGCGCGCCGGCATCGAGCAGCAGCGGCACGCCCGCATGCAGCATGTAGGCCACGGGCGGGTTGACCCATTTCATCGACGGGCTGGAGCCCGCGGGTCCATCGGTCGCGCGGTGCGCGAACTTGCCACCCACCGGACGCGCGTCGCAAAAGGCGGCAAAGGCATCGCGGATCTGCGCGCGGGTGAGCGACTGGTAGTGCTGCATGCTGGGCAGCCACTGCAGCGGCCAGCCCAGGGTCTGCAGCAGCTCGCGCGGCAGGCCGAAGGGCAGGTCGAACCCGCCCACCCAGTGGCGCGGCTCGGCCAGCCAGGTGCCCACCGCAGCCAGGGTTTCCAGCCGCACCAGTTCCGTGAGCTGCACGCGCGCACCCTCGCGCCGGCCCAGGGCCAGCACCACCGGCTTGCGGCGCGTGGGGCTGCTCGAAAAGTCGCACCCGAGCAGCATGAATCACCCCAGGGCGAGCGCAGTGACGCCGGCCGCGATGAGCACAGCCCCGCAGATGCGCGCCACCCGGTCGCCTTCGCCCAGCAGGTGCCCGCCGATCAGCGCGGCAAAAAGCATGGAGACCTCGCGTGCGGGCGCGACGTGGGACAGGGGCGCCTCTTTCATCGCATACAGCACCAGCACATAGGCCACGGGGCTGACCATGGCCACCAACAGCGCAAAGCGCCACTGCGCGCGCCACAGCTGGCCCGCGGTGGGCAGGTCGCGCAGCACCACGGGCGCGAGCAGCGCCACGCGCACGAAGTTGCCCATGTAGTCGACGAGGATGGGCGACATCAGCAGGATCTTGACGGCATAGCCGTCCACCACCGTGTAGCTGGCGATGAAGGCACCCGTGAGCAGGCCGTAGAACATGCCCTTGTGTACGCGCTCGCGCGCGGCCGGGTCGTGCGCAGCGCGCAGCAGGCCGGGGCCGCCCGCGATCAGAAACACCCCGCCCACCACCCCGGCGATGCCGGCCACGCCCAGCGCCGAGATGCGCTCGCCCAGCAGCGTGATGGCCACCAGCGACGACATCAGCGGCCCCGAGCCGCGCGCCAGCGGGTACACCACCGTGAGGTCGGCCTTGCGGTAGCCGCGCAGCAGGATGACGAAGTAGCCCACGTGCAGCAGCCCGCTGGCCACCACGAAGCCCCATTCCACCGCGCCCCACAGCGGCACCGCATCGCGCCCGAGGTACCAGCCCAGCGGCGCCCAGACCAGCATCATCAGCACCGAGGTGAAGAACGCGAAGCGCGAATCCCCACCCGCCTTCTTGGCCACGATGTTCCAGCAGGCATGGATCAGGCCCGCCAGAATGATGAGGCCGAAGGCATTGAGGGTCACGGTGGGAAGGCGGAAAAAGGAATGCAAAAAGCCGCAGCGCGTCGGCAGCTGCGGCCCAGGCCAGGGTGTCTGGAATGACGGACAGGCCGGCAGGCCCGGCCCTTTTACGCTCTACCGATGATCGAGGCCGTGGCCATGAGTTCTTCGAGCAGCGCGAACGATACCCTGCCGGACACCGCATACGGGTCGAGCTCGGGCTTCTCGGAGTACTTGAGCAGGATCGAGTGGTTGATCTTGGACAGGTTCACCTGGCCCATGGTCCAGCCGCCGAAACGGCGCTCGGTGATCTCCTCGTAGTGCAGCAGTTCCACGTTCTGGTGCCGTGCATCGCGCTGGATGTGACCGTACAGGTCGCTCACGGCCGAGCGGCCGCCCTCGATGGCCTGCAGGAAGATACCGCCGCCGTAGCAGAGCACGCCGGTGATCCCGCTGCCCGGGTTGTGCTGGCGCGACTGCGTCAGGATGGCTTCGATGGCGGCGGGCGAGGTGTCCACCGCGCGGCTGGCATAGAGCAGGCGTACGAGCATGGTCAGTTCTTTCCGGGGATGAGGGACAGGAATTCACGGCGCAGCGAGGGGTCCTTGAGGAACACGCCGCGCATCACGGAGTTGATCATCTTGCTGTCCATCTCGCGCACACCGCGCCAGGACATGCAGAAGTGGCTGGCCTCCATCACGATGGCCAGGCCGTCGGGCTGGGTCTTTTCCATGATCAGGTCGGCCAATTGCACCACGGCCTCTTCCTGGATCTGCGGGCGGCCCATGACCCAGTCGACCAGGCGCGCGTACTTGGACAGGCCGATCACGTTGGTGTGCTCGTTGGGCATCACGCCGATCCAGATCTTGCCGATCACCGGGCAGAAATGGTGGCTGCAGGCGCTGCGCACGGTGATGGGCCCGACGATCATGAGCTCGTTCAAGTGCTCGGCGTTGGGGAACTCGGTGATTGGCGGCTGCGCCACGTAGCGGCCCTTGAACACCTCGTTGAGGTACATCTTGGCCACGCGGCGCGCGGTGTTGTGCGTGTTGTGGTCGCCCGCGGTGTTGATGACCATGCTGTCAAGCACGCCCTGCATCTTCACTTCGACCTCGTCCAGCAGCTTCTCCAGCTCGCCCGGCTCGATGAATGCCGCGATGTTGTCGTTGGCGTTGAAGCGCTTGCGCGCGGCGGCAAGGCGTTCTCGGATCTTGACGGAGACGGGCGTGCCTTCTTCGTCCGGCGGGGTGGTCGTCATATCGGCGGCAGTGGGACTGGACATGTCCGGCATCGTAACAGTGATCGAGGTGGGCCGCCTTGCAAAGGTTTTGCGCAGCTATCGCCCATGGAACATCACCATATAGCTCCTATATATATAGCAAAAAATCGATGCATGGCGCTCAATAGCGCTTTCCCGTAATCCACAGCGCCAGGCGCATCAGCGCATAGGCCGCGCCATCGAGCAGACGCTGGCGCAGCGGGCGGCCCGCGTAGCGCGCCGGCTCCATGCGCCGGCCGGCCTGCTGCATGGCCTGCACCAGGCGCTCGCGCAGGTCGATAGCGAACGCTGCGTCCTCCACCACCACGTTGGCCTCGCGCGCCAGCAACAGGCTCAGCGGGTCGAGGTTGGACGAGCCCACCGTGGCCCAGGGCCGCTCGCCCAACGCATCGACCACGGCCACCTTGGCGTGCAGGAAGCTCGGCGCGTACTCGTGGATCTCCACCCCCGCCTCGAGCAGCGCGCCATACACCGGCCGCGCCGCGTGGTACTGCATGAAGTATTCGTAGCGCCCCTGCAGCAGCAGGCGCACGCGCACGCCGCGGCGCGCCGCCATCAGCAGCGCGCGGCGCAGCTTGCCGCCGGGCAGGAAGTAGGCATTGGCGATGATCACCTCGTGCCGCGCCGCCCCGATGGCGCGGCGGTAGGCCCGCTCGATGCGGCTGCGGTTGCGCACGTTGTCGCGCAGCAGCAGCGCCGCGCGCATGGTCGGCCCCTCCTGTGCCGCCTGGGCCGCATGCTGAGCGGCGCTGGCCGAGCGCAACGCCTGCAGGGCCTCGGGCAGGCGGCGCTCGCGCATGTCGCGCACAGCCTGCATGCGCCACCACAGCTGGTCCATGGTGTCGCTGGCCACGGCCACCAGGCTGCCCGTGGCCTGCACGGCAAAGTCGAAGCGCGGCGCGGCCAGTGTGCCGAAATGGGGATCGTGCAGGTCGTCGAGCACGTTGATGCCGCCGCAGAACAGCATGCAGCCATCCACCACGCACAGCTTGCGGTGCAGGCGGCGCCAGCGGTGCGGCAGCAGCAGGCCCAGCGGCCCGAGCGGCGAATAGACGCGAAACTGCACGCCAGCGGCCGAAAAGCGCTCGGTCCACTCCAGCGGAAACGCACCCGTGCCCACGCCATCCACCACCAGCTGGGTGCGCACGCCACGCCGGGCCGCCCGCTCCAGGGCCTGCGCCACACTGGCGCCGCTGCCGGTGAAGTCGAAGATGTAAGTCTCGAACTGGATGTCGGAGAGCGCCGCATCCATGGCCTCGACCAGCGCGGGAAACAGTTCCTGCGCGCCCTGCAGCAGGCGCACCCGGTGGTCGGCGGTAAAAGCCCGCGACAGAGTCAACGCAGCGGCTCCACCGCGTGGCGCGCCACCCACAGCCTGCGAAACTGGCGCGGCCAGGGCCAGAGCCCCCGTGCAAGGGCCGCCCCGCCGCAGTGGGGGCGTCCCCCTTCAAGGGGGAAAGCGCGAAGCGACTCAAGGGGTGACATTCAGAGCCGGAATTCGGCGATGAGGGGCAGGTGGTCCGACATGCGCCACCAGATGCGGCCCCGCGGCACATGCAGCGACAGGGGCGTGAGGCCGCGCACGTAGACATGGTCGAGCTGCACCAGGGGCAGGCGCGCGGGGTAGGTGAAGGCACGGGCCTCCTCGAACTCGTACAGGCCGAAGCCGGCCAGCATGCGCTTGACCTGCAGGCCCCAGTCGTTGAAATCACCCGCCACCACCAGCGGCGTGCCTGCGGGAATCTCGCGCTCGATGAAGCGCTGCAGCCGCTCGATCTGGCGGATACGGCTGCCCGGTATCAGCCCCAGGTGGACGACGATCACATGGATCTTGCGGCCATGGGCGTCCACCTCGACGTGCAGCAACCCGCGCTGCTCAAAGCGGTGGTCGGAGATGTCTTCGTGCTGGTGGCCGATCACGGGCCAGCGCGAGAGCAGCGCGTTGCC
The DNA here is from genome assembly GCF_979253235.1 of Acidovorax sp. AC410. Lineage (NCBI taxonomy): Bacteria > Pseudomonadati > Pseudomonadota > Betaproteobacteria > Burkholderiales > Comamonadaceae > Acidovorax > Acidovorax sp. AC410. Next base: position 3,111,231 of record NZ_CEEDCG010000001.1, on the reverse strand, counting down.
GTGCTCCCCGTGGCGCGTGAAGGCGTTGGTGCGGTAGACCGCTTCGTAGCCCTCGGGCGCCAGGTACTCGGCCTGGGGCAGCTCAGGCCAGCGCTGGAAGTACTTCGCCTCCTGCCGGTTCAGCCGGCGCACTTCCTGCAGGCAGACGATGTCGGCATCGAGCTGCTCGACCGCGTGGCCCAGGTTGTGGATCTCCAGCCGGCGCGCGGGGCCCAGGCCCTGCACCCCTTTGTGGATGTTGTAGGTCGCCACCCGCAGGATGTCTGTGTTGTCCATGGTTGCCATTGTGTCGCAAGCAACCGACAGTTGGCGGGCCGGGCGGTGGTTACCCGCATCGCACAATGCGCAGACCGGGCATACACTGTGCTTGCAGTGAGCAGTTACTTTTAATTACATCACCCGACTGCAGATGGCCACAGCCAAAGACCCGGATCCACCAGAGAGCCTGGCACTGATCATTGACAGCAATGCCACCTCGCGCAGCATTCTGGTGGGGCAGTTGCGTGAGTACGGAGTCACCAAGATCGTGCAGTGCAGCCGCGTGCGTGACGCCCGTGCCCGGCTGGAACACACCGTGTTCGACTATGTGCTGTGCGACCAGTTTTTCAGCGAATCTGGCGACTCCGGGCAGACCCTGCTGGATGACCTGCGCCGTGCGCAGTTGCTGCCGTTCTCCACCGTGTTCTTCATGGTCACCGCCGAGGCCTCGTATGCAGCCGTGGCCGAGGCCGCCGAGTCGGCGCTGGACGGCTACCTGCTCAAGCCCTTCACCCCGAGTGCCCTGTTCGAGCGGCTGAGCCTGGCGCGCCTGCGCAAGATCCACCTCAAACCCATTTTCGACGCCATCGAGCAGGAGGACTTCGAACTCGCCTCGCGCCTGTGCGTGGAACGCTTCGAGGCACGCAAGCCCTACTGGCTGTATGCCGCGCGCATCGGCACCGAGTTGCTGCTGCGCCTGAACCGCCACGACGAGGCGCGCACCCTGTTCGAGGCCGTGATTGCCGCGCGCGCCCTGCCCTGGGCCAAGCTCGGCGTGGCGCGCGCGCAGATCGAATCCGGCCAGGCCAACCGGGCCATCACCACCTTGCAGGGCCTGATCGGCGAAGACGCCTCGTTTGCCGATGCCTACGACGTGCTGGGACGCGCCCAGGTGGAGCTTGGTAACTTCTCCGATGCCATCGAGACCTACCGTACTGCCAGTGCGCTCACGCCCGACTCGGTGGTGCGGCTGCAGAAGCTGGGAATGATGTCCTACTACATGGGTGACCGCAAAACGGCCGCCAGCGTGCTCGCGCGCGCAGCCATGCTGGGCATCGACTCCAAGCTGTTCGACTTCCAGGCCCTGGTGCTGCTGGCCTTTTCCTACTTTTCCGACAAGGACCGCAAGGGCATCGAGCGCTGCGTGGCAGACTTTGCCCGGATCCTGGAGCGCCACCAGGACAGCCAGCGCATCCAGCGCTTTTCCAGCATTGCCCAGACCCTGCTGCTGATCCAGCAGCGGCAGTTCTCTGCCGCCGTGGCGGCGGTGCGCGACATGGCGCGCGAGATCGGCGAGGCCAGCTTCGATTTCGAAGCCGGCTGCAACCTGGCCAGCCTGCTGGCCGTGCTGGCGGCCACCTCCATCGACCTGTCGGACGGCGAGAAATGGGTGCGCTCCCTGGGCATGCGCTACGCCAACACGCGTGGCCTCACGGAGCTGATGGCCAATGCCTGCAACGTCTACCCCGCGCACGCCGACATCGTGCGCGACTGCCTGCCCCAGATCAACCAGGCCGCCGAGAAAGCCATGGCCCAGAGCCTGGCCGGCGATGCCGAAGGGGCCGTGCGCAAGCTGCTGCAATTGGCCGAAAGCTCCCTGAACTCCAAGCTGGCGGACATGGCCCAGCAGGTGCTGCTGCGCCAGCGCGAACGCATTGCGGATGCCGATGCGCTGCAGGAGAATGTGCAGGCCGTGCGCGCCCGCTGCGGCAACGCCCCGACCCGCGCGGTGCTGGGGCAGGACGGCGACCGCCGGCCCGGCGGCGTGGTGATACGCACGCGCACGCCACCGCCGCCCGAAGCGGCGGCGTCTGCCGCGCTGGCGGCCATTGCAGCCCGCACTGAACTGTCGGCAGACCAGATCCTGGACATGCCCGACGAGCCCTCCATCGACGACATCCTGGGCGTGCCCACACCCGAGCCCCCCGATCCGGCGGAGAAGCTCAGGCTGCGGCCCCTTTAGCCCGGCAGGAGCGCTCCTGCCCACCAGAGCCTGTGCAGCGGCCTCCTGATACGGATTTGCCTTCGATCGTATAAGTTATCCACTGCGCTGCGCGCCACCCACGACGCATGAAACTGGCGCTGCCCAGGCCAGTGCCCCCGCGCAAGGGCCGCCCCGCCGCGAAGGCGGCGTATCCAGCCCTTGCGCTGGGCGCGTCCCCCTCCCGACTCGCGCAGCGAGTCGAGAGAGAGGTGAAGGCGCGAAGCGACTCAGGGGGTGTTTCACTTCAAACAAAGCGGAAGGCGATATTGCCCAGCGGCCCGTAGTCTGCATGAAAGGTGTCGCCTGCGGCGGCCGCCACCGGCCGCGTGAACGAGCCACCCAGCACCACTTCACCGGCCGCAAGCCCCTCGCCGTAAGGCGCGAGCTTGTTGGCCAGCCAGGCCACGCCCGTGGCCGGGTGGTTGAGCACGGCAGCGGCCAGCCCGGATTCCTCGATCACCCCGTTCTTGTAGAGCAGCGCGCCACACCAGCGCAGGTCCACCGCATCGGGACGCACGGGCCGACCGCCGGTGACGATGCCGGCATTGGCCGCGTTGTCGGAGATGGTGTCGAACACCTTGCGCATCACGCCGGTGTGGCGGTCGTGCTGCTCGATGCGCGCGTCGATGATCTCGATGGCAGGTACCACGTACTCGGTGGCGGCCAACACGTCGAAGATGTTCACGGGCGGGCGTCCCGGCTCGCCGCGCAGCGGCCGGTTGAGCACGAAGGCCAGTTCCACCTCCACGCGCGGCAGGATGAAGCGCTGCATGGGGATGTCGCCGCCCTCGGCGAAGAACATGTCGTCGAGCAGGGTGCCGAAGTCGGGCTCGGTGATCTGGCTGGCGATCTGCATGGCGCGCGAGGTCAGGCCGATCTTGTGGCCGCGCACCGTGCGCCCCTCGGCGATCTTCATCGCCACCCAGGCGCGCGAGATCGCGTAGCCGTCCTGCACCGTCATGCCGGGATGGCGTTTGGAGAAATGCTCCACCTGCACACGGGTCTTCTCGGCCTGGTGCAGCTCATGGGCGAGTTGCTGGATCAACGCATCATGGAACATCGTCAATCCTTCCCGCTGTTTTTGGCGGCCTGCCGGTAGTTGGCCTTCAGATGCTCGGGCACGCGCTCGTCGAAGCCGCAGGCCACGCGCCGTACCTCGGGGCTGTCGGTGGGCTGGTGGCCCACGCCCAGGGCCGAGGCGCGCGGCGCATCGATCGCGACCACGGTGCCCGCCAGGCGGCCCAGGCCCGTGATCTCGCATTCGACCAGGTCGCCCGGGTCCACCGAGCGCGAGTGGCAGGGCGTGCCCATCAGAATCACGTCGCCCGGCACCAGGGTGATGTGGCGCGCAATGTCGGCCACCACGTAGTGCGGGCCCCAGATGGTCTCGTCGCCAATGTGCGCTTCCTGCACCACCAGGCCGTTGCGGTAGGTGCGCAGCGTCTGTTCGAACAGGTTCACGCCGCGCACGATGCCGGGGCCTATCGGCAGCAGGGTGTCGGCCCCCTTCACGCGCAGCATGCTGCCCTGGTCGGTGTCGCGGTAGTTCTGCAGGCCCATGTCGAGCGCCGGGCAAAAGCCCTCGATGTAGTCCCAGGCCTCGTCGGGCAGCACGTTGCGGCAGGTCTTGCCGATGACCACGGCGTACTCGCCCTCGTAGTTCAGGTACAGGCTGTCGGCGGGCTTATGGATCTCGCAGCCATGGCCGTTGACGGAGGTCGGCGGCTTGGTGAAATAGGTGGGCGTCTCGGTCGGCCTGGGCTGGTTGCGGGTTTCCATGCTGCGCGAGCGGTACGAGATGTGCACGGCGATGACCTTGCTGGGCGAGACCGGCGGCAGGTGCTGCACCGTGGCCGGGTCGAGCACGCGGCCATCGTCCAGGCGCAGCTGCCCCTGCTGCGCGCCCTCTTCCACCATGGTGCCCCAGCAGGCGCTGCCGCCCACCAGCACGCGGCGGCGCTCCACGCGCGGGCCGCGCATCACGGCGGGCAGTTCGGTGACCGGGAATTCGAAGTTCATGCCACCACCTCCGCTGGGGCCGTCGTGGCGCCCTCGCCATCGAACCACATGTGTACATTGCCCGTGCCGCGTGCATTCTCGTAGGCCGACAGGGCCACACCGCGCGCGCGGCAGTCGGCACCGCCCATGGCGCCCAGCATCTGCAGGTAGTGCGCGCCAAAGGCCTCCCAGGGCATCTTGCGGTACTCGTCCTGCCAGCGATCGAGCACCATGTCGTGCCGGCCCTGCTCCATCAGCGCGATGGCGCCCTTGTCGCTCACGATGTTCTCGGGGCGCGAGACATTGCTCTCGTGGAAGATACGTGGGTGCTTGGGCTTCCAGTCGATGGGGTTGAATTTGTGGCTCAGCGCGCCCGATGCCAGCAGCAGCACGCGCAGGTCGCTGCGGCGCACGGCCTCGGCAATCGCCTCGCCCGATTTGAGGAAATGGTGCCAGTCGCAGTTCTGGCACGAGCTCACGGTGACCACCGGGGTATCGCTGCGCTCCAGGCGCAGGTGCTTGACCAGGTTGATGGTGGCGTACTGCTTGCCCAGGTCCGGGTGGTTGATGGCGCGGTTGTAGCCCTTGTGCTCGCGCGAAACGGCCTCGATTGAAAGCGCAAGATCGGGGTGGCCCCGGTAGTCGTAGGGCACGCCGTGCAGGTACCAGGGCATCTCGTCGGAGATGAACATGCCCTGGTAGCGCGGCGCGCCGTCCACCAGGTGGTAGCCGGTGGTGAACCAGTGCGAGTCGAAGATGATGACCACGTCGGGCCGGGCCGCAGCGATGCGCTCGCGCAGGCGCGCATAGCCGGGGATCAGGTCCGAGTCGGCCCCCGCGCCCTGCAGCACGCGAAACTCTTCGCACTGCATCAGGCCGGGGTGGTGCGAGACGATGGCGGCGCCAACGATGCTTCCCATAGTGTGTGTCTCCTGTGTGTTCTGGTTGTACTCAGCGATGGCTGAAACTCGCGCGAAAGGGCTTCTTGGGAACGACGACATCCTTCACGTCGCAGAAGAACTCGAAGCTCCAGTCCCCGCCCTCGCGGCCCACGCCGCTGCGCTTGATGCCACCGAAGGGCGCGGCCAGGTCGCGGATGCCGAAGCTGTTGACCCAGATGAAGCCGGTGCGCACCTGCTGCGCCACGGCGCTGGCGTGTGCCGTTTCGCCGTAGCAGACGCCGCCCAGGCCGTAGTCGGTGCCGTTGGCCAGTGCGATGGCCTCCTCGTCGCTGTCGAAGGCCTGCAAGGTGAGCACCGGGCCGAAGACCTCGTTCTGCACGATCTCGCTGTCCTGGCGCACATTGGTGAGCAGCGTGGGCTGGTAATACTGCGCGCCGAAAGGGTGCTGCGCCCCACCCCAGAGCAGCGTGGCACCATCGGCCACGGCGCGCTGCACGAAGCCGTGCACACGCTCGACCTGGCGCGGGTGGATGATGGGGCCGACCTCGGTGGCCTCGTCGCGCGGGTCGCCCACGGTGAGCTTTTCCACATGGCCGCGCAGGGCCGCCACGAAGGCATCGTGTACCTTGCGGTGCACCAGGAAACGCGTGCCCGCCAGGCACACCTGGCCGGCGTTGCGGTACATCAGCGCGCCGGTGGCGGCGGCGTTGTCGATGTCAGCGTCCTCCAGCACGATGAAGGCCGACTTGCCCCCGAGCTCCAGGCTGCAGGGCACGAGGTTGGCGCCCGCAGCCTGTGCGATCCACTTGGCCGTGGGCACCGAGCCGGTGAACGAGATGCGCGCCAGCCGCGGGTCGCTGACCAAGCGCGCCCCGGTGCTGGCGCCCGCGCCCTGCACGATGTTGAACACCCCGGGCGGCAGCCCGGCGGCGTGCGCGCAGTCGGCCAGCAGGCTGCTGGTCAGCGGCGCCCATTCCGGCGGCTTGACGATGGCGCAGTTGCCCGCGGCCAGCGCCGGGCCGAGCTTCCAGGTGGCGAGCATCAGCGGCGCGTTCCACGGCGTGATGATGGCCACCACGCCGGCCGGGTCGTGGCGCACGAGGTGGGAGGCCTGCTCGGTCTCGATGGGCCGGTCCTGCAGGGTCAGCGCATGCTCGGCGAACCACGTGATGTTGAGCATGGCGCGCGGCACCACGCCGTGCTTCATGCGCGAAAGCAGCACGCCGGCGTCGTTGGATTCGAGCGTGCAGAAGGCCTCGGCGCGCTGGCCGATCTCGGCCGCGAAGCGGTCGAGGTAGGGCTTGCGCTCGGCCGCCGTGAGCGCGCTCCACGCCGGGAAGGCGCGCGCTGCGGCGGTGACGGCTGCATCCACATGGGCCGGCGAGCCTTCGCTGATACGGCCCAGCAGCGCCTGGTCGATGGGCGAGTGCAGGTCGAAGCGCATCTCGGACGCCACGCGCTGGCCGTCGATGTAATGGTGGGGCGACACGGCGATGCCGGCGACGTTCAGCGTCTCATTGCTCACGGGGTTCTCCAGAGGGACAAAGGGACCCTGCAGGCGCCAGCCGCACCCGCGCAGGATTGCCGCGAAGTATCGGCAGCCCGCCTGCCAGCCACAATCAATGCTTTTTGATGGATTGTGAAGATGGTCTAATGAATGGGCTCGTCGTCCATGCACAGCCATTCACCCCGAGACATGTCCCTGCCCCACTTCACGCCGCGCCAGCTCGAAGCCTTCGCCACCGTGGCCGAGATGCGCAGCTTCACGGCCACGGCGGACCGGCTGGCGCTCACCCCCTCGGCCGTGAGCCAGCTCGTGGGCGAGCTGGAGGATGCGCTCGGCTTCAAGCTCTTCGAGCGCAGCACACGCCGCGTGGCCATCACCAGCGCTGGGCGCGAGTTCCTGGGCTCGGCCGAGTCAGTGCTCAAGCACCTGCGCATGGCGCAATCGGCCGCCAGCGACGTGCGCAACCGCGCGGCGGGCATCGTGCGCATTGCAGCGCCCCTGGTCGTGGCCAGCGTGATCCTGCCCCAGGCCATCAAGGCCTACCTGCAGGAGCGCCCCAAGGTGCGCATCCACATCCGCGACGTGCCGGTGGAAAAACTGGTGGATGCGGTCGCCAGCGGCGATGCCGACCTGGCCCTGGGCCCGGACCGGGCCTGCGGCGACGATGTGGCGCGCACGCAGCTATTTCAGAGCCCCTGGGTGCTGTGGTGCGCCCCTGCGCACCCGCTGGCACGCCAGCGCAGCGTGACCTGGCAGCAACTGCACGCCCACCCGCTGGTGGCTGCCGGCCGCGACCACGAGCGCAGCGTGGCGCAGATGCACACCGGCCTGCCCAGCGAACAGCGCGTGACACCGGTGGAGATCGTGGACAACATCTCCACCGCGCTGGGCCTGGCCGCCGCCGACGTGGCCGCCACGCTGGCGCCCGACTACGTCGGCGCACTGGCCAAGCCGCTCGGGCTGGTGCGCCGGCGCATCCTTGCGCCCGAGGCCATGCGCTACGTGTGCCTGTACAGCCCCACGCAGCGCGCCACGTCCCCGGCGGCCGAGGGCTTTGCGGAGCACCTGGTCAAGGTGCTGCCCCAGCGCCGCTGAAGCGGGGAAGCAGCAGGCAGGCCTCGGCGTTGCTGGCAGAAAAGCAGCGGTCCGCCGCATCGCGCCAGGGCAGCCACTGCCAGGCAACGTGCTCGCGCGGGCTCAGCACCACGGGCGTGCCTGCAGGCACGCACAGGCCGAAGACGCGTTCACGGTTGAGTACCACGCCTGGCGCATAGCGATGGCGCCACTGGGGCCAGATGTCGTAGACGTTCTCCAGCAGCCAGTCGCTCAGCACGCAGCCGCTGGCCCGCACGTCGATGCCGGTTTCCTCCTGCACCTCGCGCGCGGCGGTGGCTTCCCAGGGTTCGTCCTCGCGGTCCTTGCTGCCGGTGACGGACTGCCAGTGCTCAACCCCGTCCGCACGACGGATGAGCAGGATGTCGAGGGCTGGCGTGTGCACCACGACCAGCACGGACTGCGGCAGCTTGAAAGGCCGCGCCCCGGCCTCCTGGCCACTCATGCCGCAGCCACGAGCGCGTCGACGTCGTGCGCAGGGCCTTCGGCCAGCGCGCCCAGGGCGCACTGCAGCAGCCACTGCGGGGAGATGCGGCACAGCAAGCCGGGGGCCTGTTTGCCGCCAGCGGTGGGGACCGGGATCACGGCATCGATCAACGCAGTGCCCGCAGGCCCGCCGGCCATGCCCACGGGGCGCAGCTCCCGCCGGTCCAGGTCGAGCATGGCGCCCAGTGCATCGACGCGCAGGACGAACTCGCGCGTGCCGCCGCCTTCCAGCGGCACACGCACCAGCACCATCTGGCGGTTGGGGTCGGCCGCACGCAGCACGGGCGCATCGCCCGGCCCCGCTGCCACCACGCTGCGCAGATCCACCACGGAGTAGACACGCTCGCCGATCTGCGCGAGCCCCAGGAAAGGAACGCGCGATCCCCCGCCATGGAGCACCGCCACGTCGGGGGCAGCCGTGACGACCTGGGTCGCCTCGACCCCCAGCCAGTGGGAGCCGATCAGGAAGGTCGCCATCTGCACGCGGTGGCCGGCCTCCACCCGTGCAGCGCCCGCATGCGCATCGACCATGGGCGCGGGAGGGGTTGCCAGGCGGCGCTCGCACAGGTGGCGCAGCACCAGGCAGCCCAGACCATGGTCGTAGCCATCGCTGGTGCAGAACTCGCGATAGCCCTGGCCGCGCGCCCGGCCCATGCCGTACAGATGGCCGCCGAGCGCAGCCGTGCGTCCGCCCTGTCGGCTGGTGGCGATGGCCTCGGGTGCCTGCAGAACCGCCGCGTCACCGCTGGCGCGCACCAGGCGGTCCTGCGCATCGACGAAGGCCAGCGTGTCTCGCGCGGCCGTGCCCACGGCGCAGTCATCCAGGATGGACTGGAGCTGGTTGGCAGCATCCCAGACGATGGCGATGCCGCCGAGCACCGGTCCACCCGCACTGCGCCCCATCCCGTCGCCGACATCGGCCCGCACGGCTGCGGCATACACGAAGGTGGGACCCTCGGCGTAGAAGCGGCTGGCCTCGTAGCGGCTCACGGTGTAGGCCTGGCTACCCTGCAGGCGCAGGCAGCGCTGCGCCCAGTCCTCGTCCAGCCGGGTGCCCACCTGGTGGGCCTGCCCCGGTTGCGAGACGGCGACGACCCGGCCATCGGTGCCGAACAGCACCAGGCAGGCATACACCGTGTACAGGCTGTTGATCTCCGCCAGCACCGCCGTGGCCTGGCTGCAGCCCTGGGTGCCTGCGGCGAGGGTGCGGGCGAACTGCGGCGTGAGCGCCCACCAGCGGCAGTCGTTGGCCCGCTCGTAGAGGTTGCGGTCCAGGATCTGCATGGCCAGCGCGGCGCGGCCCTGGGCATCGCGCAGCAGGGAGCGCAGCACCACGCTGTAGAGGTCTTGCAGGGCACTGGCAAAGGCCTGCGCGGTCTTGCGCGCGGTGGCACCGATCTCGGACAGCAGGGTCTTGGCAAACAACAGTTCGCGCGGGGCCGCTGCATCCCGGCCACCGCCATCGCCCGAATCGCCGATCTGGTTGAGCTCCAGCAGCCCATTCCAGACCGAGCGCTCCAGCGCCGACTGGATGGTGGCCGAGCGCCGCGGAATCTCGCGCAGTTCCTGCGACAGCAGCTGTGCCTGGCCCGACAGCTCGTTGGCCAGCGCACTGCGCTCGTCGTGCGAGGCCTCGTCGAAAGCGATGTCCAGCGGCAGCAGCGCCACGCCGCGCCAGCCCGGCCCCTGGTAGCCCTGGAAGCCCTGGGTATCGCGCACGGCCATCAGGTAGCGCCGGCTGGCATGGCGCACCGCATGCACCCCAGCGCTGCCCGCCTGGGGCAATAGCCAGCCGGCCGGCAGCTGCAGCGGGTCGCCCGACACGAGCACGCGCCCCGAAGCATCGACCAGGGCCAGCACCACATCACTGCCTTGCAGGGTGCCCTGTGCATCCTCTTGCTGCACCGAGTCGAAGATGGCCGGCATCTCGTCAGCCAGCTTGAATTCCAGGCACAGCAGGCCCACGATGCGCCCGCCCGAGTGCACACGCCGGGCATAGACCAGGGTTTCGGCACCGGTGCCGCAAAAGCCATGCACGGCGTGGTGCTCGACATAGCCCGCATCGCTTTGCAGCACCGAACGCAGGAATGCGGCGTCGGCATCCACCTGGTCGAGCCCGCCCACCGGGCTCACGGCACGCAGGCTGGCACAGGGCTGCAGGTCGGTGTCAAAAAGGAAGATGTTGCCGTAGACCGTGTACTTGCTGGCGTACTCGGCCAGGCGCGCCTCGATCAGCGGGCGCAGGGACGGGTCCGGGTCGGCGAGGTACTCGGCCACACCCACGTCGGTGGCGAAGAAGCCGATGTCGGCCGTGCGCTCGAACAGGTTGCGCACCAGCACGTCGATGCACACCTGGGCGCGGGCGGCCAGGTCTTCGGTGCGGTTTTTCAGGGCCTCGCTGACCAGGCCCTGCATCAGGTCGCTGGAGAGGGCCGCGAAGTCCCTGCGCGCCTGGGCCAGGTCACCGCCCGATGAGGCCTTGGACGACAGCAGCGACAGCGAGGACAGCAGCGAGAGCTGGTCCCAGGCGCTTTCGACCAGGCGAAGCTCCTGGCGCTGGTGCTGGGCGGACGGCATGTAGCGCAGCCATTGTTCGGAGGAATTCGGGGAGGATTGCACGGGAAAAGTCCTTTGCGCGATGGGCCCGGTGACGCTGCATTGTGCGGCGGGGCCTGCCGCCCTCCAACTAGCATATTGCATGCCTTTTGCAAATATATTGCCCAGCTTGGCGCAAGGCTGACGGCAGGGACTCCGCAGCATGCGGCGAGACCTTGCTTCGGGGCACGCCAAGACGACCTGGCCAGGTCCCGGATAGATCGTCAACAGGCCCATGGGCCCGAGCTCAGGGCCTTGACTTGGTCGCCACGGGTGGCGGCAGTTCCTTGGCCTGCAGCTGCTGTACCTGGGTCACGAGCTTGTTGTGCGCATCGAGGAAGGCCGCAGCGATGACCTTGCCCTCGTTGGTGTTGCTCCAGCCCGCGCCGCCGGCGCCGCCCATGCGGCCCCAGAGCAGGCCCGCCGCACCCAGATCGGTGCTGCGCGCGGCGCCGGTGGCGGCGGCCACCTGCTCGGTGGTCTCGTTGTCGGTGAGCAGCAGTGCGGTCTGCGCCTCCTTGAACTTGACCTGCTCGGCCAGGCCCACCAGGCCGGCGATATCGCGCAGCACGGGGATCATGGCGATGATGCCGGCAATGCTGCGGCCCGCGTCCTGTTCGCTGAAGGTCAGGCTCGGGGTCAGGGTGTACTGCGCCTCGTAGCCCTTGCCCTTGGCCACGGTGGAGTTCTTGCGCAGGATGCCGGCGTCCTTGAGCTCCTGCTCCTGCACGGTGCCGCGCAGGCCGGCCGCGCGGTCGACGATGCGAAAGCAGCCGCTCTGCTGGGCGATCAGGCGGATCAGCGGCACGGGCGATGCCGGCAGCTGGTAGCTGCTGGAGACGGTGTAGCCGTTGGGGTTCTCGGCCAGGGCCAGCGTGGCCACGGGCTGGCTGCACTGGGTGAGCTCCTTCGCCGCGTCCTTGGCGCCCGCTGGCCCGGCGGAGCCGGTGACCACCGAGCCGCCCTGGCCCAGCTCGGTCTTCTTTTCACCGCAGCCGGCCAGCACGAGGGACAGTACGGCAAGGGCCAGGGGGACTTTGACGGAAGAACGCATGGGCGACCTCGTATCGGTAGGGTGCAACGGCTTGGAAACAGGGGGCTCCATGAAAAAAGCGGCACCGGCCACAGGCCGCTACCGCTTTTCCTCAGGGATGCCCGGTCATGGAAATGACGGGGTAGATACTATCCGCTGGCTCAGGCCGCCTTGACGGCGTCCACGTTGCGCAGGCGGATGTGCAGTTCGCGCAGCTGTTTTTCGTCCACGGGCGACGGGGCCTGGGTCAGCAGGCACTGGGCGCGCTGGGTCTTGGGGAAGGCGATCACGTCGCGGATCGACTCGGCGCCGGTCATCAAGGTCACGATGCGGTCCAGGCCGAAGGCCAGGCCACCGTGCGGGGGCGCGCCGTACTGCAGCGCGTCCAGCAGGAAGCCGAACTTCTCCTGGGCTTCCTCGGGCGAGATCTTCAGGGCGTCGAACACTTTCTGCTGCACGTCGGCGCGGTGGATACGGACCGAACCGCCACCCATTTCCCAGCCGTTGAGGACCATGTCGTAGCCCTTGGAGATGCACTTCTCGGGGGCCGTGACCATCCAGTCCTCGTGGCCATCCTTGGGGCTGGTGAAGGGGTGGTGAACCGAGTTCCAGCGCTGGTTGTCCTCGTCGAACTCGAACATCGGGAAGTCCACCACCCACAGCGGGGCCCAGCGGTCTTCGAACAGACCGTTCTTCTTGCCGAACTCGCTGTGGCCGATCTTGATGCGCAGCGCGCCGATGGCGTCGTTGACGATCTTTTCCTTGTCGGCACCGAAGAAGATCAGATCGCCGTCCTGGGCACCGGTGCGCTTGAGGACTTCTGCGATCGCCGCGTCATGGATGTTCTTGACGATGGGGCTCTGCAGGCCGTCACGGCCCTTGGACAGGTCGTTGACCTTGACCCAGGCCAGGCCCTTGGCGCCGTAGATCTTGACGAACTCGGTGTAGGCGTCGATTTCGCCACGCGACAGGCCCGAACCTTCCTTGGCACCACCGGGCACGCGCAGGGCCACCACGCGGCCGCCCTTCATGTTGGCCGCGCCGGAGAAGACCTTGAAGTCCACGTCCTTCATGGCGTCCGTCAGGTCCGTGAACTCAAGCTTCACGCGCAGGTCGGGCTTGTCCGAGCCGAAGCGGTAGGCCGCGTCCTGGTAGGTCATGACCGGGAACTCGCCCAAGTCCACGCCCAGCGTGTTCTGGAACACGGTCTTGATCATGCCCTGGAACATGTCACGGATGTCCTGCTCTTCCATGAACGAGGTTTCGATATCGATCTGGGTGAACTCGGGCTGGCGGTCGGCACGCAGGTCTTCGTCGCGGAAGCACTTGGTGATCTGGTAGTAGCGGTCGAAGCCGGCCACCATCAAGAGCTGCTTGAACAGCTGCGGCGACTGGGGCAATGCGAAGAAATGGCCGTCGTGTACGCGGCTTGGCACCAGGTAGTCGCGCGCGCCTTCGGGCGTGCTCTTGGTGAGCATGGGGGTCTCGATGTCCACGAAGCCGTTGGCGTCGAGGAACTTGCGCACCTCCATGGACACCTTGTAGCGCAGCATCAGGTTGTTCTGCATGTAGGGGCGGCGCAGGTCCAGCACGCGGTGCGTGAGGCGCGTGGTTTCGCTGAGGTTTTCCTCATCGATCTGGAACGGAGGCGTGACCGAGGGGTTGAGCACGTTCAGTTCGTGGCACAGCACTTCGATCTGGCCGGTCTTGAGCTTGTCGTTGGTGGTGCCAGCGGGGCGTGCGCGCACCACGCCCTTGACCTGCACGCAGTACTCGTTGCGCACTTCTTCGGCGATCTTGAACATCTCCGCGCGGTCCGGGTCGCACACCACCTGCACATAGCCTTCGCGGTCGCGCAGGTCGATGAAGATCACGCCACCGTGGTCGCGGCGGCGGTTCACCCAGCCCGACAGGGTGACGGTTTGGCCCAACAGGGCTTCGGTCACAAGACCGCAATAGTGGGAACGCATGGCCATGGCAGAACTTCCGGCGCCACTGTGGCGCATTGAGAGAAAAAGGGTTACTTGAGAGGCAACTGGGTCGGATCGACCGGGGCCACCACGCCCATCGAAACAATGTACTTGAGCGCGGAATCCACGCTCATGTCGAGCTCGACGCAGTCGCTCTTGCGCAGCATCACGAAATAGCCGCCCGTCGGGTTCGGGGTGGTGGGCACGTAAACGCTCACGAACTCATCGCGCAGGTAGGCTGCAATCTCCCCATTGGGCGCGCCGGTGACGAAGGCCACCGTCCAGACGCCTTCGCGCGGCCACTGCACCAGCACGGCCTTGCGAAAGGCGTTGCCGTTCTCGGCGAACAGGGTGTCGGAGACCTGCTTGACGCTGGAGTAGATCGAGCGCACCACCGGGATGCGATGCACCAGGGCATCGCCCCACTGCACCAGCTTGCGGCCGGCGAAATTGCTGGCAATGGCGCCCACCACGAGCAGGATGGCCAGCGTGAGCACCACGCCAAAGCCGGGCACATGCACGCCCAGCACCCGGTCAGGCTGCCAGGCCTCCGGCAGTATCTGCAGGGTCTGGTCCAGCGTGCTGACGATCCAGTGCAGCACCCAGGCGGTGATGACACCGGGCACGATGACCAGCAGACCGGTGAACAACCATTTGCGCAAGGAAGGCATCCGCTGAGACTCAGGTTTTGGGGGTGGAGCCCGTGCTGGCGCTCGGAGCGCTGGCGGGAGGGGTGGATTCCTTCTTGGGTGCGGCGTCCGTGCTGGCGGCCGCTGGCGCCGCTGCCGGGGCGTCGCCGCCCTTGGCATCGGCAGCGGGTGCCGCCGCAGGCGCGCCGCCTGTGTTTCCACCGCGAAAATCCGTCACGTACCAGCCCGAACCCTTGAGCTGAAAGCCCGCAGCGGTGACCTGCTTGGAAAACGCCTCGGCGCCGCACGCCGGGCACACCGAGAGTGGTGCGTCGGAGAGTTTTTGCAGCACATCCTTGGCATGGCCGCAGGAGCTGCATTTGTAGGCGTAGATAGGCATGTCGGGCGCGTCGTTGAAGGCAAAGTGCAAAACCTTCAATTATAGGCGTGCAGGGGTAGCCCTTGTACAGCCCACCCCGCCGCCCCGCCCCCGCGCCCTACTCCACACCCACCACGCGGTGGTGCCCGGCGTGGCGATTGGCCAGCAGTTGCGGCAGCAGCGAGCCTAGCAGCATGCCCACAACGGCGGCCAGCAGGCCGGCGAGCTGGGCCGGGAACACTTCACCCCATGGGGTGTTGAGCAGCAGCAGCCAGGTTCCCAGGCCGAGCACGATGGCCAGGATGGCGCCCTGGGTGGTGGCGCGCTTCCAGTACAGGCCCGCCACCAGCGGCACGAAGGCGCCCACCAGGGGCACCTGGTAGGCACCCGATACCAGCTCGTAGATGGACGTGCCTTGCATGCGGATCGCATAGGCCAGCACGCAGCCGCTGAACACCAGGGTGGTGATGCGCATGGTGCGCAGGTGTTCCTTGTCCGTCATCGTGGGCCGGAACTGGCGCCAGATGTTTTCGGTGAAGGTGACGCTGGGCGCCAGCAGGGTTGCCGAGGCGGTGGATTTCAGGGCCGAAAGCAGCGCGCCGAAGAACAGCACCTGCATGATGAAGGGCATCTTGGCCATCACCAGCGTGGGCAGCACCTTCTGCGGGTCTTCCTTGAGCAGCGCCGCCGTCTCGCCCGGCATGATGATCAGCGCGCTGGCCACGAGGAACATGGGCACAAAGGCGAACAGGATGTAGCAGATGCCGCCGATGATCGGGCCGCGCGTGGCGGCTTTGACGTTGTTGGCCGACATCACGCGCTGGAACACGTCCTGCTGCGGGATGGAGCCGAACATCATGGTGATGCCCGCCGCAATGAAGAACACCACGTCGTGGAACTTGGGCTCGGGCAGGAAGCGGAACAGCTCGCGGCTGGACGCGAACTCGATCACCTTGTCGGCCCCGCCGGCCATGTTGCCCGCGAACACCGCGATGATGGCCAGGCCCACCACCAGGATGATCATCTGGATGAAGTCCGTGACCGCCACCGACCACATGCCGCCAAACAGCGTGTAGGCCAGGATGGACACCACGCCAATGGTCATGCCCACCGGGATGCTGATGGCATCACCCGACAGCAGGTTGAACACCAGCCCCAGCGCCGTGACCTGCGCCGAGACCCAGCCCAGGTAGCTGAGCATGATGATCAGCGAGCAGACGACTTCGACCGTGCGGCCGAAGCGCTCACGGTAGTAGTCGCTGATGGTCAGCAGCGTCATGCGGTAGAGCTTGCCCGCAAAGAACAGGCCCACCAGGATCAGGCAGAAGCCTGCGCCGAAGGGGTCTTCGACCACGTTGCCCAGCCCCCCTTCGATGAACTTGGCCGGTATGCCCAGCACCGTCTCCGAGCCGAACCAGGTGGCGAAGGTGGTGGTGATGATCATGTACAGCGGCAGGTGCCGCCCGGCGATGGCGAAGTCCGCCGCGTTCTTCACGCGACGGGCCGCCACGAGGCCGATGGCAATGGTGATCAACAGATAGACAATGACCAGGGTCAACAGCACGGCATGCTCCTCGATGTCGCGAAGGGGTGGAAAAGAGAACGGCTAGAAAATCCGGAAACGCTGCAGCACTTGCAACTGCTGTACCAGCATGAAGAACAGCCAACCCAGGAAGAAGCCGATCCCGGAATAGATGATGCCGTTCAACAGGCGATTGGTGCGTTTTTGCTCGGCCAGCAGCTCCATCAGCTCGCGCCGGTGGTCCTGGGGCCGGTTGCGCAGGTAGTCGTGCAGCAGGCGTGGCAGCTCGGGCAGCATCTTGGCGAAATGCGGGCTCTCGGCCTGGATTTCGCGCCACAGGCGCTGCGGACCCATCTGGTCGAGCATCCATTTCTCGAGGAAGGGCTTGGCGGTGCTCCACAGGTCCAGTTCGGGGTCGAGCTGGCGGCCCAGGCCCTCGATGTTGAGCAGCGTCTTTTGCAGCAGCACCAACTGCGGCTGGATCTCCACGTGAAAGCGCCGCGAGGTCTGGAACAGGCGCATCAGCACCATGCCCAGCGAAATCTCCTTGAGCGGCCGGTCGAAGTAGGGCTCGCAGACGGTGCGGATCGCGGACTCGAGGTCGTTCACCCGCGTGTCCGGCGGCACCCAGCCGCTTTCGATGTGCAGCTCGGCCACGCGCTTGTAGTCGCGCCGGAAGAAGGCCGTGAAGTTCTGCGCCAGGTACTCCTTGTCGAACTCGGTCAGCGTGCCCACGATGCCGAAGTCCAGCGAGATGTAGCGCCCGAAGGTGGCCGCGTCCAGGCTCACCTGGATGTTGCCCGGGTGCATGTCGGCGTGGAAGAAGCCGTCGCGGAACACCTGCGTGAAGAAGATGGTGACGCCATCGCGCGCGAGCTTGGGGATGTCCACCCCGGCATCGCGCAGCCGCTCGATCTGGTTGATGGGCACGCCGTTCATGCGCTGCATCACCATCACCTCGGCATGGCAGAAGTCCCAGAAGATCTCGGGGATCAGCACCAGGTCCAGACCCGACATGTTGCGGCGCAGCTGGGCGGCGTTGGCCGCCTCGCGCACCAAGTCCAGCTCGTCGTGCAGGTAGTTGTCGAACTCGGCGACCACCTCGCGGGGCTTGAGGCGCTTGCCATCGGCGGAGAGGCTTTCCACCCAGCCGGCCATCATGCGCATCAACGCCAGGTCTTTCTCGATCACCGGCAGCATGCCCGGGCGCAGCACCTTCACGGCCACTTCACGCGCGATGCCATGGCGGTCGCGCAGCGTGGCGAAGTGCACCTGGGCGATGGAGGCACTGGCCACGGGTGTGCGGTCGAAGAAGGTGAATACTTCGTCCACCGGGCGGCGGAAGGCACGCTCGATGGTGGCGATGGCGATGTCGGGATGGAACGGCGGCACCCGGTCCTGCAGCAGCGCCAATTCGTCGGCGATGTCCGCAGGCAGCAGGTCGCGCCGGGTGGAGAGCACCTGGCCGAACTTGACGAAGATGGGCCCCAGGCGCTCCAGCGCCTCGCGCAAGCGCTGGCCGCGCGGTGCGTCCAGGTTGCGCCCGACGGAGACGATGCGCGAGACCAGGCGCAGCCACGGCTTCTGGAAGCTGTCGAGCACCAGCCCGTCCAGCCCATAGCGGAACACCACCCAGAGGATGGCCACACCCCGGAGAAAACGCTTCATGGACCGGTCCGGTCGGCGCCAGGGCTGTTGTTGGTGCTGCTGCCCGCCGGTGGCACGGGCGCCGGCGCAGGCGGGTACGCGGCGGTGGGGCTGCTGCCATCGGCCGGCGGCACGCGCGAGCCGACGAACTGGCGCAGCGCCTGCGCTGCCTTGCGCGCCACTTCGCTGATGGTGTGCGCGGGCGCATCACCGACCACGCGGGAGAGGTCTTCCTCCAGGTCCCAGCGCACGTTGTCCACCAGCCAGTTGATCTCGGCCGCCAGTTGCACGTCGCCCTCGATGCGGATGGCGGGCTTGTCGCCGCGCAGCGCCACCTGGGCCAGCGCCAGGGGCGAGGTCTCGGTGATTTCGAGCTGCAGATCGGGCGTGGCGCCTTCGGCCGCCAGGTTCAACAGGCCTGCCGGCGTGACCACCAGCGCCATGGAGAACGCACGCCACTGCACCCGCGCCACACGCCCGCGCTGGCGCACCAGGCGCTCCATGGCCTCGCGCTCCTGCATGAGCACATGGTTCAGGAACAGCACCAGCCGCTGCTGCACCTCGTGCACGAGCCATTGCGGCGGCTGCGGGCCTGCGGCCAGGCGCTCGAAGAGGCCGTCCAGGAACGAAAAAGGGGACTGTGTTGCCATAGTCCCCGATTATTCCCTGAACTCGGTCCAAAACATGGGTTTTGGACCGATCCGAGGTGATTTACAAAGCCGTGCTCACTGCAGGGCCTGCACGCCGGCCACGAGCCAGCCGCTGTCACCGCTCTTGGCCTTGGTCATGTTCCACACTTCGCGGAAGGGGCTCGGGCCTGCCGAGAGCTCTTCGCGGATCATGCCCGAGAACTCCACGCTGGCCATGTAGCCATCGTCCAGCTCTTCGATGCCGAGCAACTGCGCATCGATCATCACCACGTCGGTGTGGTTGGGCTCGGCACCGCGGTGCGTCTCGCGCTCGGCCAGCTGCGAGCGGATCTCTTCGAGCATGCTGTCGGTCATCATCGAGCGCAGGGTGTTGATGTCCGAACGGTCCCAGGCCGCCTGCAGGGTCACGAAGTTGCGCTTGGCAGCTGCGAGGAAACCGGGCGTGTCGAAACCCTCGGGCACGCCCCAGTTCTGCGAACCGGACAGCGCTGCCGCACCGGCGGCGGCACCGCCCAGGCCGGAACCGATCACCACGCCAGAACCGGCCGCAGCGGGTTGTGCGCGCGCCGCCTCGAAGGCCATGCTGTTGCGCTCCCAAGGACGGGCCGATGCATCGTTGCCGACATTGTTGGGGCTGTACTGCGGGGGCACCTGGGCTGCGGCCGGCGTGGCCGCACCGGCGCCCTGGAAGGCGAAGGGCGAACCACCCGCCGCTGCACCGCCCTGGTTGCCAGTGCCGCTGCGCAGGCGCATGACCATCTTGAAGATGGCAAACGCCGCCACGGCCAGCAGCAGGATCATCAGGATGTTGCCGAAGCCTGCGCCCAGGCCCAGGGAGCTGGCCAACCAGGCCAGGCCCAGACCCGCGGCCAGGCCGCCGAGCATGGCGCCCCAGGGCTTCTTGGGAGCGGCGGCCGCAGGGGCCGCAGCCGGCGTGGCCGGCGTGGCCGGTTTGGCCGCGTTGTTGGCGTTTTGGGCAGGGCCGCCGGGCGCCGCGGATTCGCGCTGCGTCACGTTGCTGGACTGCTTGCCCACAGAGTTGCCGCCACCCAGGCGGCGGGCGTCGGCATCCGCATGCGCGAACGCCAGCATTGCCACCAGAACCACAGACCACAGTTTCATCATGTCATCTCCATCTTGTATACGGCTGAACTTTGCTGCTCAGCACTTGATTCCAACATGCAAGGCCACTATGCCGCCAGTCATGTTGTGATAGTCCACATGCCCAAAGCCACTTTGTTGCATGAGGCTTTTGAGCTCCTCCTGGCCCGGGTGCATGCGGATGGACTCGGCCAGGTAGCGGTAGCTCGAGTCATCGCCAGCCACCAGCTTGCCCAATTGCGGCAGCACCTTGAAGGAGTACCAGTCGTAGGCCTTGGTCAGCGGCTTGGCGACCTTGGAGAATTCGAGCACCAGCAGCTTGCCGCCGGGCTTGAGCACGCGGCACATTTCCTTGAGCGCAACATCCTTGTGCGTCATGTTGCGCAAACCAAACGCCACGCTCACCACGTCGAAGTGGGCATCGGGAAACGGCAGCTTCTCGGCATCGCAGACCAGGGTGGGCAGCACCACGCCCGCATCGATCAGGCGGTCGCGCCCGGTGCGCAGCATGGCCTCGTTGATGTCGGTGTGCACCACGCGGCCGGTGGTGCCGACCTTCTTCGAAAACGCCAGGGCCAGGTCGCCCGTGCCACCCGCGATATCCAGCACCTGGCTGCCTTCGCGCAGGTTGGCCACCATCACGGTGTAGGCTTTCCAGGCGCGGTGCAGGCCCGCCGACATGAGGTCGTTCATGACGTCGTACTTGGACGCCACCGAATCGAACACACC
Organism: Acidovorax sp. AC410; assembly: GCF_979253235.1. NCBI lineage: Bacteria > Pseudomonadati > Pseudomonadota > Betaproteobacteria > Burkholderiales > Comamonadaceae > Acidovorax > Acidovorax sp. AC410. The sequence goes on along the minus strand of NZ_CEEDCG010000001.1, from coordinate 3,090,728 downwards.
GCGCACGTGGCGCGCTTTGTCCTGCTCGTCGACGGACTGGAAACCGAAGTGGGTGCTGCTCATGGGATTCATGCTAGGCGCGTGGGCGCCCAAGGTACAGCGACAACCCCGCACTGAAACGGGGCATCTGCCGCAGGGGTTTTTCAATACCCAGCATCAAAAGACAGGCAACACCTGTCCATGCATGCCGGGTTTGCTATTGTAAGAAGAGCGCCAAAGGCCAGCGCACCGGGCGCCACAGTGGTGCGCGCGGGCCACAGTGCCTGCGCCGGCCCGGCCCATACGGGGTTGGGTGGGTATCAATGGCTGCCGCAGGCGCCGCCGCCGTGGTCGTGGCCCTTGGGGGCCATGGGCGCATCGCGGTCCACGCCGGCATCGGCCAGCCGGCCTTCGTACTGCGCCCACAGCGCGGCCTCCTGCTGGCCCAGCTCGTACAGGTATTCCCAGGTGAAGATGCCCGTGTCATGCCCATCCGAGAACGTGGGCTTGACGGCGTAATTGCCGATGGGCTCCAGGCCTTCGAGGGCCACGTCGCGCTTGCCGGTCTGCAGCACCTCCTGGCCGGGCCCGTGCCCTTTCACCTCGGCCGAAGGCGAGTACACGCGCATCAGCTCGAACGGGATGCGAAATGCCGCGCCATCCGAAAACACCACTTCAAGCACCCGCGACTTGCCATGCACCGTGAGCGCCTGGGGCGTGGGCGAACCCGTTTTCAAACCTGCCATGGATATCCACCTGTGAAAAACGGCCTTGGCGACGACCGCCACGCCGGCCTGCATTGTCCCACCCACAGGCTGTACAGCATGCAACCCGCGGGGCTGCGCGGTTACTGCAGCGCCTGCAGCGCGGACACCATGGCGGCCTCGGTCGCCGGCAGGCGCGCACGCAGCGCGGCTTCCTCGTCCGCTGGGCCGGGCCGCTGGGCCGCCGCCCACACCGGCGCGGGGAAATGGCTGTCCCAGGCGAAGCGCGCAATCACGTGCCAGTGCAGGTGCGGCACCATGTTGCCCAGTGCCGCCAGGTTGACCTTGGTGGGCGCCAGGTGCTGGCGCAGCACCTGCTCCACGGCCGTGACGGCCTCCATGCAGTGCACGCGGTCGGCGGCCGGCAGATCGGAGAACTCGGCCGCGTGCGCATTCCACACCACGCGGTAGAAGGCCGGAAAGCCGGCTTCGTCCGCGCGGATCACGCGCACGCGCTCACCACGCCAGACCAGGGTGCCGCCCTCCGTAGCGCACAGGGGGCAAATCCCCTGGCTCATACCAGAACCCGCTCGATGCCGCCCTGGTTGGCGCGCTCCACGTACTCGGGCATCCAGTTCTCGCCCAGGATCTCGCGCGCCATCTCGACCACGATGTAGTCGGCTTCGAGCAGGCCGTTGTTCAGATCGTCCTGGTAACGGTTCAGGCCCTGCAGGCAGCTCGGGCAGCTGGTGAGGATCTTCACGTTGTCCTTTTCGCCCACGGCGCCGCTGGCACGCAGGGCGGCTTCGCCCTTCTTGATCTCCTCTTCCTTGCGAAAACGCACCTGGGTGGAGATGTCGGGCCGGGTCACGCCCAGCGTGCCCGATTCACCGCAGCAGCGCTCGCTCTTGAGCACCTGCTCGCCCACCAGCGCCTTGACGGTCTTCAAGGCGTCCTGCTGCTTCATGGGGTTGTGGCAGGGCTCGTGGTACAGGTAGGCGCCCTTGCCCTGCAGGGCAATGCCCTTTTCCAGCAGGTACTCGTGGATGTCGATGATGCGGCTGCCCGGAAAGATCTTGTCGAACTCGTAGCCCTGCAGCTGGTCGTAGCAGGTGCCGCAGCTGACCACCACGGTCTTGATGTCGAGGTAGTTCAGCGTATTCGCCACGCGGTGGAAGAGCACCCGGTTGTCGGTGATCATCTTCTCGGCCTTGTCGAACTGGCCGCTGCCGCGCTGCGGGTAGCCGCAGCACAGGTAGCCCGGGGGCAGCACGGTCTGCACGCCCGCATGCCAGAGCATGGCCTGCGTGGCCAGGCCCACCTGGCTGAACAGGCGCTCCGAGCCGCAGCCGGGGAAGTAGAACACCGCCTCGGCCTCGGCCGTGGTGGCCTTCGGGTCGCGGATGATGGGGACGTAGTCCTTGTCCTCGATGTCCAGCAGCGCGCGCGCGGTGCGCTTGGGCAGGCCGCCGGGCAGCTTCTTGTTGATGAAGTGGATCACCTGCTCCTTGACCGGCGCGGTGCCCACGGTGGCAGGCGGCTTGGCGGTCTGCTTGCGGCCGACCTTGCGCAGCAGGTCCACGGCCATGCGCTGCGCCTTGAAGCCCACGCCCACCATGGCCGAGCGCATGAATTTGATGGTCTCGGGGTTGGTGGCGTTGAGCATGGTCATCGCCAGCGCATTGCCGGGGCGGAAGGTCTTCTTGCCCATCTTGCGCAGCAGGTTGCGCATGTTCATGGTGACGTCGCCGAAGTCGATCTTCACCGGGCAGGGGCTCTCGCACTTGTGGCACACCGTGCAGTGGTCAGCCACGTCCTCGAACTCCTGCCAGTGCTTGATGCTCACGCCGCGGCGGGTCTGCTCCTCGTAGAGGAAGGCCTCGACCAGCAACGAAGTGGCCAGGATCTTGTTGCGCGGGCTGTACAGCAGGTTGGCACGCGGCACGTGCGTGGCGCACACGGGCTTGCACTTGCCGCAGCGCAGGCAGTCCTTGACGGAATCGGCGATGGCGCCGATGTCGCTCTGCTGCATGATCAGCGACTCGTGCCCCATGAGGCCGAAGCTCGGCGTGTAGGCGTTGGTCAGGTCGGCGTGCAGCAGCGCCGGGTCGCGCGCCTGGCCTCCGGGGGTGGCGTCCATGGCCAGCACCGGCGCGGCATCGCGCAGCAGCTTGCCCTTGTTGAAGCGGCCCTCGGGGTCCACGCGCTGCTTGTACTCGGCGAAGGGACGCAGCTCCTCGTCGGTCAAAAATTCGAGCTTGGTGATGCCGATACCGTGTTCGCCCGAGATCACGCCATCGAGGCTGCGCGCCAGCACCATGATGCGCTCCACCGCGCGGTGCGCGGTCTGCAGCATCTCGTAGTCGTCGCTGTTGACCGGCAGGTTGGTGTGTACGTTGCCGTCGCCTGCGTGCATGTGCAGGGCCACCCAGACGCGGCCCTTGAGCACGCGCTTGTGGATGGCGGTGGCCTCGTCGAGGATGGGCTTGAAGGCCGCGCCCGCGAAGATGCCTGAGAGGGGCGCACGCAACTGGGTCTTCCAGCTCGCACGCAGGGTGTGGTCCTGCAATTGGGGGAACAGGCTGTCCACGTTCTGCAGCCAGGTGGCCCACAGCGTGCGCACCTCGGTCACCAGGGCGATGGCCTGGGCCACGCGGTCTTCGAGCAGTTCGGCCGAGGGGATCTCGTTGGCGTCGTCCTGCTTTCCGAGGGGCAGATTGCCGCGCTCGAAGAAGTCGGTGAAGGCATCGCACAGCTTGATCTTGTTGCGCAGCGACAGCTCGATGTTGATGCGCTCGATGCCGTCGGTGTACTCGGCCATGCGCGGCAGCGGGATCACCACGTCTTCGTTGATCTTGAAGGCGTTGGTGTGGCGGCTGATGGCCGCCGTGCGCTTGCGGTCGAGCCAGAACTTCTTGCGCGCCTCGGGGCTGATGGCGATGAAGCCCTCACCGCTGCGCGAGTTGGCGATGCGCACCACCTCGCTGGTCACGCGCGCCACCTCGTTGGCGTTGTCGCCCGCGATGTCGCCGATCAGTACCATCTTGGGCAAACCACCGTTGCCCTTCTTGCTCTTGGTGGCGTAGCCCACGGCCTTGAGGTAGCGGTCGTCCAGATGTTCCAGGCCGGCCAGCAGCACGCCGGAGCGCTTTTGCTCGGCGAACATGTAGTCCTTGATTTCCACGATGCTGGGCACCGCGTCCTTGGCGTTGCCGAAGAACTCCATGCACACGGTGCGCGTGTGCTCGGGCATGCGGTGCACCACCCAGCGCGCGCTGGTGATCAGGCCGTCGCAGCCCTCCTTCTGGATGCCGGGCAGGCCCGAGAGGAACTTGTCCGTCACGTCCTTGCCCAGGCCTTCCTTGCGGAAAGTCTTGCCCGGGATGGCCAGGCGCTCGGTGCGCACGGGCGTCTTGCCGTCGGCCTCGAAGTACTGCAGCTCGAAGGTGGCGGTCTCCACATCATGGATCTTGCCCATGTTGTGGTCCAGCCGGGTCACCTCGAGCCACTGGGCCTCGGGCGTCACCATGCGCCAGCTGGCCAGGTTGTCGAGCGCCGTGCCCCAGAGCACGGCCTTTTTGCCGCCGGCGTTCATGGCGATGTTGCCGCCGATGCACGAGGCCTCGGCGCTGGTCGGGTCCACGGCGAAGACGAAGCCCGCGCGCTCGGCCGCATCGGCCACGCGCTGGGTGACCACACCGGCCTCGGTCCACACCGTACCCACCTCGCTGTCCATGCCCGGCAGGCGGCGCATTTCCACCTCGGTCATGGCTTCGAGCTTCTCGGTGTTGATGACCACGCTCTTCCAGGTCAGCGGGATGGCGCCGCCGGTGTAGCCGGTGCCGCCTCCGCGCGGGATGATGGTCAGCCCGAGTTCGATGCAGCCCTTGACCAGCAGGGCCATCTCGACCTCGGTGTCGGGCACCAGCACCACGAAGGGGTACTCCACGCGCCAGTCGGTGGCGTCGGTCACGTGGCTCACGCGCGAAAGACCGTCGAACTTGATGTTGTCCTTGGCCGTCAGGCGCCCCAGCGTGCGCTGGATGCGCCGGCGCAGCTCGGTGGCCTGCACGAAGGTGGCGTTGAAGGCGGACACGGCCTTGCCTGCGGCCTGCACCAGCTCGCCCACCAGGCGGTCGCGCCCGGCGTCGTCGCCCGGGGTGCGGCGCTTGTCGATCTCGGCCAGGCGGTGCTGCAGGGCTTCCACCAACTGCTTGCGCCGGCCGGGGTTGTCCAGCAGGTCATCCTGCAGGTAGGGGTTGCGCTGCACCACCCAGATGTCGCCCAGCACCTCGTAGAGCATGCGGGCGGAGCGCCCGGTGCGCCGTTCCTTGCGCAGTTGGTCGAGAACCTCCCAGGCCGGGGACCCCAGCAGGCGGATCACGATCTCCCGGTCGGAGAACGAGGTGTAGTTATAGGGGATCTCGCGCAGACGCACAGGCTCGGCGGCCTGCGTCTGCAAGGCAGCCAACGCTATCGGAACATTCATGGGGGTCTACCTGGGGTGGGCGCTGCGCGCCCATGAGCCTCGGGGGCGTGATTTTACGCCAGAGGCCCGGCGGGCGCAGGGCAGGCCCCTGCCCCACCCCGCGCACCCGCTCAGGCGCCGTTCAGAACAGCACCCGGCTGCGCAGCGTGCCGGTGACGCCGGCGAGCTTGTCCAGCGCCAGATCGGACGAGGCGGCATCGATGTCGATCACCACGTAGCCGACCTTCTCGTTGGTCTGCAGGTACTGGGCCGAGATGTTGATCTGGTTGTCCGAGAAGATGCGGTTGATCTCGGACAGCACGCCCGGCACGTTGCGGTGGATGTGCAGCAGGCGGTGCTTGCCAGGGTGGGCGGGCAGCGCTACCTCGGGGAAGTTGACCGACGAGGTGCTGGTGCCGTTGTCGCTGTACTTCACGAGTTTTTCGGCCACTTCCAGGCCGATGTTGGCCTGCGCCTCCATGGTGGAGCCCCCCACGTGCGGGGTGAGGATCACGTTGTCCAGGCCGCGCAGGGGCGACAGGAACTCGTCCTTGTTGGTGCGCGGCTCCACGGGGAAGACGTCGATGGCGGCGCCCAGCAGCTTGCGCGACTTGAGCGCCTCGGCCAGGGGCTCGATCTCGACCACCGTGCCGCGCGCAGCATTGATCAGGATGCCGCCTTGCTTCATTGCGGCGATCTCGGCGGCGCCGATCATCCATTGCGTGGAGGGCAGCTCGGGCACGTGCAGGGTCACGATGTCGCTTTGCGCCAGCAGGTCGTGCAGCTTGTGCACCTGGCGCGCATTGCCCAGGGGCAGCTTGTTGACCACGTCGAAGAAGGCCACGTGCATGCCCAGGGCCTCGGCCAGCACCGACAGCTGCGTGCCGATGGAGCCATAGCCGACGATGCCCAGGGTCTTGCCGCGGATCTCATAGGCGTTGTCGGCCGACTTGAGCCAGCCGCCACGGTGCGCCACGGCGTTCTTCTCGGGCACGCCACGCAGCAGCAGGATGGCTTCGGCCAGCACCAGCTCGGCCACGGAGCGGGTGTTGGAATACGGGGCGTTGAAGACGGCGATGCCGCGCTCGCGCGCGGCATCGAGGTCCACCTGGTTGGTGCCGATGCAAAAGCACCCCACGGCCACGAGCTTGCTGGCCTTCGCAAAGACTTCCTCGGTCAGTTGCGTGCGCGAGCGGATGCCCAGAAAGTGCACGTCGGCGATCTTGGCCTTCAACTCCTCGTCGGGCAGGGCGCCGGAGACGGTTTCGATCTGGGTGTAGCCTGCGGAGCGCAGCACGTCCACCGCCGACGGGTGGATGCCTTCGAGCAGCAGGAATTTGATCTTGTTCTTGTCCAGAGAGTTGTTGGCCATGGCAGTTGGTGGTTGCGTATGAAGTCGGAACAGGTCAGGGCATGCGGCCGCGCACCGGATGTGTGCAGCGCATGCACCAACTATGCACCAAGGATGGTGCAATGCACAAAACCTTGCAGGGCTCCGTGAATGGCAAAATGCTGTCACAAAAGCGTCACAATTGGACACATTGCACCTGGTGCAAGGGGATTTCCCCAGTTGTGACCACTACAGTGCTGTGCGACAACGACACATCACTGTCACAAGGGCTGCCTAGCATCCGCCCTTTGTGCATTTCGCCATCTCCGGAAGGAACCATCCATGCAACTCAAGCACCTGGCACTGTCTGCTGCCGTCGCCCTGTCCGTCTGCGCCCCCGCGCAGGCCCAACAAGTAGAAATCCAGTGGTGGCACTCCATGAGCGCCGCCCTGGGTGACTGGGTGAACGACCTGGCCAAGCAGTACAACGCCAGCCAGACCAAGTACAAGGTCGTGCCCACGTACAAGGGCACCTATGACGAGTCGATGACCGGCGCGGTCGCGGCCTTCCGTGCGGGCAATGCCCCCCACATCATCCAGGTGTTCGAAGTGGGCACCGCCACCATGATGGCCAGCAAGGGCGCCATCGTGCCCGCCGCCAAGGTGCTCAACGACGGCGGCTTCAAATTCGACCCCACCCAGTACGTGTCGGCTGTGGCCGGCTACTACACGGCGCCCAATGGCCAGATGCTGAGCTACCCGCTCAACAGCTCCACGACCATCTTCTACTACAACAAGGACGCCTTCAAGAAGGCCGGCCTGGACGCCGACAAGCCGCCCAAGACCTGGCCCGAAGTGTTCGCTGCCGCGTCCAAGCTCAAGGCCAGCGGTCACAGCTGCCCGTTCACCACCAGCTGGATCAGCTGGACGCAGCTGGAGAGCTTCTCGCTGTGGCACAACACGCTGTTCGCGTCCAAGAACAACGGTTTCGACGGCAACGACGCCCAGCTGCAGATCAACACGCCGCTGCACGTGCGCCACTTCGAGAACCTGGCCAAGGCCTCCAAGGACGGCAGCTTCGTCTACAAGGGCCGTGCCAACGCGCCCGATGCGTCCTTCCCGTCGGGTGAGTGCGCCATGATCACCGGTTCGTCGGGCCTGTACGCCCGCGTGGCCAAGGAAGCCAAGTTTGCCTATGGCATCGCCCCCCTGCCCTACTACGACGATGTGAAGGGCGCGCCCCAGAACACCGCCATCGGTGGTGCCAGCCTGTGGGTGATGTCCGGCAAGAAGGCCGAGGAGTACAAGGGCGTGGCCGACTTCCTGAACTTCCTGAACGACACCAAGGTGCAGGCCGCCAGCCACCAGCGTACCGGCTACCTGCCGGTGACGACGGCAGCCTACAAGCTGACCGAAGCCTCCGGTTTCTATGAGAAGAACCCCGGCACCGATGTGGCCGTGACGCAGATGATCCGCAAGGCCACCGACAAGTCGCGCGGCATCCGTCTGGGCAACTTCGTGCAGATCCGCACCATCATCGACGAGGAAACCGAACAGATCTGGTCCGGCAAGAAGTCCCCCAAGGAAGCCCTGGACACGGCCACCACCCGCGGCAACGAGCAACTGGTGCGCTTCGCGCGCGCCAACAAGTAAGCGCTCTCTGAGCGCATATGGCAGCAGCCCTGGCACACCGGCCAGGGCGCTGCCGAAAGCCCGCCTCCCTCGCAAACCGACCCGGTTTGCTGGGTGGCGGGTTGTCTTTTTGAGAGTCTGGACATGGAAAAACGCGTTCTCTTCCGCTCAGCGTGGCTGCCGTGGGTGCTTCTGGCACCCCAGTTGGTCATCATCAGCGTCTTCTTCTTCTGGCCGGCCGGCCAGGCCCTGGTGCAGTCGTTCCAGGTGCAGGACACCTTCGGCTTCTCCAACGAGTGGGTGGGCTTCGACAACTTCAAGGCCCTGTTCCAGGACGAGGGTTACCTGGCCTCGTTCAAGACCACGGCGTTTTTCTCCATTCTGGTGGCGGTCAGCGGCATCAGCCTGTCCCTGATCCTGGCCATCTTTGCCGACCGCATTGTCAAGGGCGCCCTGGCCTACAAGACCGCGCTGCTGCTGCCCTATGCCGTGGCCCCGGCCGTGGCCGGCGTGCTGTGGATGTTCATGTTCTCGCCCTCGCTCGGCGTGGTGTCGTACATGCTGCGCCAGTCGGGCTTCAACTGGAACCACATGCTCAACTCCGACCACGCCATGGCGCTGATCGTGGTCGCAGCCGTGTGGAAGCAGATCTCCTACAACTTCCTGTTCTTCCTGGCAGGCCTGCAGTCCATCCCCAAGTCGCTGATCGAAGCCGCCGCCATCGATGGGGCCGGCCCCTGGCGCCGGTTCTGGAGCATCCAGTTCCCGCTGCTCTCGCCCACCACGTTCTTCCTGCTGGTGATCAACGTGGTCTACGCCTTCTTCGATACCTTCGCCATCGTGGACTCGACCACGCAGGGCGGCCCGGGCCGTGACACCTCGATCCTGGTCTACAAGGTGTATTACGACGGCTTCAAGGCCATGGACATGGGCGGCTCGGCTGCGCAGTCGGTGGTGCTGATGTTCATCGTCGTCACGCTCACCGTGATCCAGTTCCGCTACGTGGAAAAGAAAGTGCAGTATTGAGATGGTTGAACGCAGTCCTTACCTGAAACTCTTCTCGCACCTGATCATGGTGCTGGGGGTGATCATCGTCGGCTTCCCGCTGTACCTGGCGTTCGTGGCCTCCACGCACACGGCCCAGGACATCGTGCAGGCGCCCATGCCCCTGCTGCCCGGCAGCAACTTCTGGCAGACCTACCATGACACGCTGTTCGGCGGCGGCGCGGGCGCGGGCTCTACCGCACCCGTGGCGCGCATGATGTGGGTGAGCTTCGTCACCGCCATCGTGATCACCGTGGGCAAGATCGCGATCTCGCTGCTGTCGGCCTTCGCCATCGTGTACTTCCGTTTCCCCTTCAAGGGCATCTGCTTCTGGCTGATCTTCATCACGCTGATGCTGCCGGTGGAAGTGCGCATCGGGCCCACCTACCAGGTGGTCTCCAACCTGGGCATGCTCAACAGCTACGCGGGCCTGACGGTGCCGCTGATCGCATCGGCGACCGCGACCTTCCTGTTCCGCCAGTTCTTCCTCACGGTGCCGGACGAGCTGGTGGAGGCCGCCCGCGTGGACGGCGCCGGCCCCATGCGCTTCTTCAAGGACATCCTGGTGCCGCTGTCGCGCACCTCGATCGCCGCACTGTTCGTGATCCAGTTCATCTACGGCTGGAACCAGTACCTGTGGCCGCTGCTGGTGACCACCTCGGAAGACATGTACCCCGTGGTGATCGGCATCAAGCGCATGATCGCCGGCGGCGATACCGGCAACGAGTGGAACATCGTGATGGCCACGGCCCTGCTGGCCATGCTGCCGCCCGCGCTGGTGGTGGTGTTCATGCAGCGCTGGTTCGTCAAGGGCCTGGTCGATACCGAAAAGTAAGGCGACTACCCCGCAACCCAATGACCGTGGCGGCCACCACACGTGCCGCCCAGACACAACCCAGATCCCAAAGTTGTTATGGCATCCATCTCCCTTCGCAATATCGTCAAGCGCTACGGCACCGGCCCCAAGGCCAACCAGGTCATCCATGGCGTGAACGCCGAGGTCAAGGACGGCGAGTTCGTCGTCATCGTCGGCCCCTCGGGCTGCGGCAAATCCACCCTGCTGCGCATGGTGGCGGGCCTCGAAGAAATCTCGGGCGGCGAGCTGCGCATCGGCGACCGCGTCGTGAACGATCTGGAACCGGCCCAGCGCGACATCGCCATGGTGTTCCAGAACTACGCGCTCTACCCGCACATGACGAACTTCGAGAACATGGCCTATGGCCTGAAGATCGCCAAGGTGCCCAAGGACGAGATCAAGGCGCGCGTGGACAAGGCCGCCAAGATCCTGGAGCTCGGTCACCTGCTCGAGCGCAAGCCGCGCGAGCTCTCGGGCGGCCAGCGCCAGCGCGTGGCCATGGGCCGCGCCATCGTGCGCCAGCCCCAGGTGTTCCTGTTCGACGAGCCGCTGTCCAACCTGGACGCCAAGCTGCGCGCCCAGACGCGCCTGGAGATCCAGAAGCTGCACCGCGAGCTGGGCATCACCAGCCTGTTCGTGACCCACGACCAGGTCGAAGCCATGACGCTGGCCGAGCGCATGATCGTGATGAACGCCGGCAACATGGAGCAGTTCGGCACGCCCGAAGAGGTCTACCACACGCCCGCTTCGACCTTCGTGGCCAGCTTCATCGGCTCGCCACCCATGAACCTGCTCAAGAACGCACCGAGCGGCAAGCCCGGCACCATCCTGGGCATCCGCCCCGAGCACCTGGACGTGCGCAGCGAGGGCTGGGAAGTCACCGTGGAAACCGTGGAACTGCTGGGCGCAGAGCGCCTGATCTACGGCCGCGTACATGGCGAGCAGCTCATCGTGCGCGTGGAAGAAGGCACACACTCGCCGGCCCCCGATTCGATCATCCACGTCGTGCCGCGCGCCGACCGCCTGCACGCCTTCGACGCCACCACGGGCAAGCGCATTCCGGGCTGAACTCCATGAGTGACGCGCAAACCGAAGCCGGCCTGGCCACTGCCTGGCCCTACCCGCGCTGGATCGCGCACCGCGGCGCGGGCAAGCTCGCGCCCGAGAACACCCTGGCAGCGTTTCGCCTCGGGGCCCAGCACGGCTACCGCATGTTCGAATGCGATGCCAAGCTCAGCCGCGATGGCGTACCCTTCCTGATGCACGACGCCACGCTGCAGCGCACGACCAATGGCCAGGGCACCGGCGGCGACCTGGACTGGAGCGCCCTGTCCCAGCTCGACGCCGGTGGCTGGCATTCGCGCGCCCATGCGGGCGAGCCCCTGCCTACCCTGGAGGCCCTGGCGCGCTACTGCATCGCCAATGCCTACTTCCTGAACATCGAGATCAAGCCCACGCCCGGACTGGAAGAGACCACCGGCCGCGTGGTGGCCGAGACCGCCGCCCGCCTGTGGCAGGGCCAGGCCGTGCCGCCGCTGCTGTCGTCCTTTCAGCCGGCCGCGCTGGCGGGCGCACGTGCCACGGCACCGCATCTGCCGCGCGCACTGCTGGTCGACGTGCACCGCCAGGGCTTCGTAGACGAAGCCCACGGCCTGGGCTGCGTGGCCATCGTCTGCAACCACGCGCTGTGGGATGCCGCGCTGGTGGCCACCGTGCATGGCCAGGGCATGCGCACGCTGAGCTACACCGTGAACGACCCCTGGGCCGCGCAGCGCCTGATCGCTCTGGGCACGGACGGCATCATCACCGACCGGGTCGATCTGTTCAGCCCCGCAGGCTGACCCACCGTTCCAGCCTTGCCGGGCTGGAACACTCTCACACAAGTGGTGCGGCGCGCGCGCCACAATGCACGCATGACATTGCACTGCTTCCGTGACCGCCTTGCGGCCTGCACGGCCCTCCTTTCTGCGCCCCGGTATTCCAGCCGCCTGACCGGCCTGCTGCAAGCCGCCCTCCTGGCGCTGCTGATCGGGCCCTTCGCCCTCCCGTCCACATCGGCCCAGGGCCGTGGAGCCGCGGCACCCGCCGCCGCAGCCAGCAGCGCCGCCGGCGAAAAGCCCGAACTGCCCAGCGTGGACGCGCTGCGCGAGCGCTTCGAGGCCATCCCGGCCAAGATCGGCGAAGACGACGACTACCGCCAATGGCTCAGCGATGTCTCGGCCATCGGCACGGCAGCGAGCCAGGTGGCCGCGCGGCGCGCCGAGGCGCTGGCGGATGTGGACTCCCGGCTTGCGGGCCTGGGCCCCGCGCCGGACAAGGGCGCATCGGCCGAGGCGCCTGACGTGGCGCAGCAGCGCAGCGCGCTGACCAAGGAGCGCAGCGGCATCGACTCCGAACTCAAGCTGGCGCGCCTGATCGCAGTGGATGCCGAGCAGCGCAGCGCCGAGATCATCCGCCAGCGGCGCGAGCTGTTCCAGACGGCGCTGACGACCCGCATCGACTCGCCGCTGACCGGCACCTTCTGGCGCAATGTGCGCAGCTCGTTCCCCAGCGACTGGATGCGCCTGCAGTCCCTGGGCTCCGAAATGCAGGAGGCGGTGGGAAAAGCCTGGGAGCCCCGGCACCGCACAGGTTTTGCAGTGAGCCTGGCCATGGCGCTCTTCGTGGCGATTGCCGGCACCTGGCTAGCAGAACGCCTGCTGCTGCGCCTGGCCCCGGCGCGCCTGCCACAAGGCCGCCTGCGCCGCTCGCTGCTGGCCTTTGCCTCGGTGGTGGTGCATACCCTGCTGCTCGGGCTGGCAGCCCAGTTGGCGTGGAGCAGCCTCACGGTGGATGGCGGCCTGGGCCCGCGCCTGCAGGCGCTCGAGCGGGCCACCATGCAACTGGTGGTGTTCGCCGCCTTCATGATTGCGCTGGGCCATGCGCTGATCTCGCGCAAGCGCAGTTCCTGGCGCCTCACAGCCCTGTCGGACGAGCTGGCCACGCGCCTGGCCCCCTACCCCTGGTGGATGGCGTTCACGGCCCTGCTGGGCGGGCTCATCATCGAGGTCAACCGCGTGGTGGGCGCCAGCCTGTCGGCCGAGGTGTCGGCACACACCCTGTCGGCCCTGCTGATGGCGCTGGTCATCCTGTGCGCACTGCGCCATCTGCGCGCGCCCGCAGCGGCTGCGGGGGACACTCCGGCCACCGAAGCCCCTGCGCAGGAGCCGCCGCCCGCGCCCCGTCCCATCTGGGTGGGCCTGCTGGTGGCTGCGGCAGCCGCCACGGCCTGCGCCATCCTGGTGCTGCTGGTGCTGGGCTTCGTGGCCCTGGCGCACATGCTGGCCGGCCAGATGGTCTGGACCGGCGTGGTGTTTGCCACCACTTACCTCCTGTTCGAGCTGGTGGAAGACCTGGCGCAGGCCGTGCTGTCCTCCCGCGGTGGCTTCGGACAGCGCCTGCACAAGGGCCTGGGCATCGACGGCAAGCTGCTGGACCAGAGCGCTGTGGTGGCCTCGGGTGCGCTGCGTGTGGTGCTGCTGTTCTACATGGTAATTGCCCTGCTGGCCCCGCTGGGCACGGCGCCCGACGAAGTGTTCCGCCGCGGTGGCAGCGTGAACCAGACCCTGCAGGTGGGCAGCGTCACGCTGGCGCCGCAGGCACTGCTGACGGCGCTGGCGATCGCCTGCGCCGGCTTCGTGATGATCCGCATCCTCAAGCGCTGGCTCAGCGACCAGTTCTTTCCGAACACCTCGCTGGAGCCGGGCATGCGCAGCTCCATCGTCACCCTGCTGGGCTACGTGGGCGGCGTGGCGGTGGTCGCGGTGGCGCTGGCGGGCCTGGGCATCAGCGTGGAGCGCATCGCCTGGGTGGCCAGTGCGCTCTCTGTGGGTATCGGCTTCGGGCTGCAGGCCATCGTGCAGAACTTCATCTCGGGCCTGATCCTGCTGGCCGAACGGCCGGTGCGCGTGGGCGACTGGGTGGTGCTGGGCGAGACTGAGGGCGACGTGCGCCGGGTGAACGTGCGCGCCACCGAGATCCAGCTCGGGGACCGCTCCACCGTGATCGTGCCCAACTCCGAGTTCATCACCAAGACCGTGCGCAACATGACACTGACCGGCGCCCCCGGCCGCGTGCTGCTGCGACTGCCGGCGCCGCTCGATACCGACGCCCAGCGCATGCGCGAGGTGATCCTGGCGGCCTTCACGGCCCACGAAGGGATCATGGCCGACCCCGAGCCCATCGTGCAACTCGAAGGCATCCTGAACGGCACGCTGACCTTTTTGGCGATCGGCTATGTGAGCAACCCGCGCAATGCGGGCGGGGTGCGCAGCGACCTGCTGTTCTCCATCCTGGACAGCCTGCGCGATGCGGGCCTGGCGCTGTCACCACCCGCCACCACGGCCATCACGCATGGAACCCGCGCACAGGGGGGAGACACGCCGCTGGCGCCGGTTGCCCAGGCCTGAGGGCGCGCTCAGGCGCGCCAGCTCTTGCCCATGGCCCACTGGCAGGTGGCGCAGGCCAGCACCAGCGCGGCGTAGGTGGCCATCTTGCCGTCGCGGCCCAGCAGCACCAGTCCGCCCAGCAGCACGGCGCTGCCCACTGCGAATTGGATAGCAGCCTGGGCCCACTTGGCGCGGTAGGCGCCGGATTTCCAGCCCAGCAGGCGCGCGCCCAGCACCATCAGCACGGCCATGGCGGCAGCGGGGGCGAAGAAATTCAGCAGGTGGTTGAGCGTGTCCAGAGGACCCATGGCAATTGACCCAGATCAAGGCTTTCCCAGGCAGTTGTACCGGGATGTGCCAACAATTTTATAATCAGCGTCTATGGCAGTCTGGGCCCTCGGCATCAACCACACCACCGCGCCCCTCGATTTGCGCGGCAGGTTCGCGTTCGCGCTCGACCAGATCGCCCCCACACTGCACGGCCTGCGCCAGTCGCTGGGCCAATCCAGTCGCCACCCCGGTGTGGAAACCGCGATCATTTCCACCTGCAACCGCACCGAAATCTATTGTGCGGGCGAGCAGGCGGCCATCGACCACACCCTGGGCTGGCTGGCGCAAAGCGGCGGCGTGAGCCCGGCACTGCTGCGCTCGCATTCCTACTCGCTCGAAGACAGCCTGGTGGCGCGCCATGCCTTTCGCGTGGCCAGCGGGCTCGACTCCATGGTGCTGGGCGAAGCCCAGATCCTGGGCCAGATGAAGGACGCCGTGCGCGCCGCCGAAACCGCTGGCGTCCTGGGCACCACCCTGAACCAGTTGTTCCAGCGCAGCTTTGCCGTGGCCAAGGAGGTGCGCACCTCCACCGAGATCGGCGCGCACAGCATCAGCATGGCGGCTGCCGCCGTGCGCCTGGCCGGCCAGTTGTTCGAGGACCTCGGCAAGATCCGCGTGCTCTTCGTGGGCGCGGGCGAGATGATCGAACTGTGCGCCACCCACTTCGCGGCCAAGAACCCCAAGCAGATCGCGATTGCCAACCGCACGCTGGAGCGCGGCGAAAAGCTCGCCACGCGCTTTGGTGGCGAGGTCATGCGCCTGGCCGACCTGCCCGAGCGGCTGCACGAGTTTGACGCGGTGATCAGCTGCACCGCCAGCAGCCTGCCCATCATCGGCCTGGGCGCCGTGGAGCGCGCGCTCAAGAAGCGCCGCCACCGCCCCATGTTCATGGTCGACCTGGCGGTGCCGCGCGACATCGAGCCCGAGGTCAAGGCCCTGGGCGACGTCTACCTGTACACGGTGGACGACCTGGCCAGCGTGGTGCAGACCGCCCAGGCCAACCGCCAGGCGGCCGTGGAGCAGGCCGAAGCCATCATCGATGCGGGCGTGCAGAGCTTCATGCACTGGATGGACCAGCGCCACCCCGAGGGTGGCGTGGTGCCCCTGATCCAGCAGCTCAACGCCCAGACCGACAGCTGGCGCGCCGCCGAGATCGCGCGCGCCAAGAAGCTGCTGGCCCGTGGCGAGGACGTGGATGCCGTGCTCGAAGCGCTGTCGCGCGGCATCACGCAGAAGATGCTGCACGGCACCATGGCCGAGCTGCATGCGGGCGATGCCGAGATGCGCGCCCAGACGGCGCAGACCGTCTCGCGCCTGTTCCTGCGCTCGCAAAGCAAGAACAGCGGCCTGTAGCGGCGCCCGCCGCTCCTCCCGGCCCGCTGCCCGCCGCAGGGCAGCGCCCGCTACGAACGCGTAGCAGCCCCTCCCCCTTTTTCACCGCATGAAGACATTTCTTAGAAACCAGCTGGAGCGCTACGCCCAGCGCTTGGGCGAGCTTGATTTCCTGCTCTCGCGCGAGGACATCATGGGCGACATGGCCCAGTACCGCCTGCTCTCGCGCGAACATGCCGAGGTGACCCAGGTCGCGGGCCGCTATGCGCGCTACGTGCAGCGCGAGGCCGACCTGGCCGGCGCGCGCGAGATGCTGGCCGACCCCGACATGGCCGAAATGGCGCAGGAGGAAGTCACCAGCGCCGAGGCCGAGCTGCTGCAGCTGGAAGACGAGCTGCAGCGCCTGCTGCTGCCCAAGGACCCGGACGACACGCGCAACGCCTTCATGGAAATCCGCGCGGGCACGGGCGGCGACGAGTCGGCCCTGTTCGCAGGCGACCTCACGCGCATGTACTCGCGCTATGCCGCCAACGTGGGCTGGAAGGTCGAGGTGGTGAGCGAGAACGCGGCCGAGCTCGGCGGCTACAAGGAAATCGTGCTGCGCATCGAGGGTGACAACGTGTATGGCACGCTCAAGTTCGAATCGGGCGGGCACCGCGTGCAGCGCGTGCCAGCGACCGAGACGCAGGGCCGCATCCACACCAGCGCCTGCACGGTGGCCGTGATGCCCGAGCCCGACGAGACCGAGGCCATCAAGCTCAACCCGGCGGATCTGCGCATCGACACCTTCCGCGCCAGCGGCGCCGGGGGCCAGCACATCAACAAGACCGACTCGGCCGTGCGCGTGGTGCACTTGCCCACCGGCATCGTGGCCGAATGCCAGGACGGCCGCAGCCAGCACAGCAACAAGGCCAAGGCCCTGCAGGTGCTGCAGGCGCGCATCCAGGAAAAGGAGCGCAGCGAGCGCGCCGCCAAGGAAGCCGCGCTGCGCAAGGGCCTGATCGGCAGCGGCGACCGCAGCGACCGCATACGCACCTACAACTTCCCGCAAGGGCGGCTCACGGACCACCGCATCAACCTCACGCTGTACAAGCTGCTGCTGGTGATGGAGGGCGACCTGGCCGACGTGCTGCAGGCCATGGCCCATGCCCGCGAGGCCGAGCAACTCGAAGAGCTGGAAATGGGCGCGGCGGGCTGATCCTGCACCCACCCACCCCCGCCATGGACGACACCACCCCCAACCCGCCCGCCACCGTGGCCGACGCCCTGGGCCAGGCCCGCACCCTGGGCCTGGCGCGCATCGACGCGCAACTGCTGCTGCTGCACGCGCTGGGCCGCGCCACCACCGACCGCGCCTGGCTGCTGGCGCACGACACCGATGTGCTGGCACCGGATGCTTCGGACCGCTACCAGGCTCTGTGCCTGCGCCGTGCCACGGGCGAACCGGTGGCCTACCTCACGGGCCGCAAGGAGTTCTACGGTCTGGCGCTCTCGGTGGACGCCCGTGTGCTGGACCCCCGCCCCGACACCGAGACGCTGGTGGACTGGGCCCTGGAGGTGATCGCCCCCCTGCCCGCCCCGCGCGTGGTGGACCTGGGCACAGGCAGCGGCGCCATCGCCCTGGCGCTCAAGCACCAGTGCCCAGCGGCCCGCGTGCTGGCCGTGGATGCCAGCACCGATGCGCTGGCCGTGGCCCAGGCCAACGCACAGCGGCTGGCGCTGCCGGTGCAGTTTGCGCACGCCGACTGGCTGCAGGGGGTGGAGGGCCGGTTCGACGCCATCGTCTCCAATCCGCCCTACATCGCCGCAGCCGACCCGCACCTGGCCGCGCTGACCCACGAGCCGCTCTCGGCACTGGCCAGCGGCACCGATGGGCTGGACGACATACGCACCATCGTGGTGCAATCCCCCGATCACCTGCTGCCCGGAGGCTGGCTGCTGCTGGAACACGGCCATGACCAGGCAGTTGCCGTGTGCCAACTGCTGCGCGAGCGCGGCTTCGGCGCGGTGCAAAGCCGCATGGATCTGGCCGGCATCGCCCGCTGCTCGGGCGGACAGTGGCCGACAGTGAAATAATCGCGCTGTTGCGGGCCTGCGAGGCCCGCCAGCCCTTTCAAGGAGTATCCCCATGAGCGACACCCAGCAACGCATCGACGCCCTCGTGAAATCCAGCGACATCCTGCTGTTCATGAAGGGCAACGCCAGCTTCCCCATGTGCGGTTTTTCGGGCCGCGCGATCCAGATCCTCAAGGCCAGCGGCGTGGACCCCAAGTCCGTGGTCACGGTGAACGTGCTCGAGGACGACGAGATCCGCCAGGGCATCAAGGAATACAGCCAGTGGCCCACCATCCCGCAGCTGTACGTCAAGGGCGAGTTCATCGGCGGCTCGGACATCATGATGGAGATGTACGAATCGGGTGAACTCAAGCAGGTGCTGGGCACCGGCGCGTAAGCGACTCTTCGCCTGGCACAAGGCCGCCTTCGGGCGGCCTTGTGCTTTGCGGGCAACACCCAGCGTTGTCAGGGCTTGCCCTGCATTTGCGCAGGCATGTTGTGTGCTTGAATGCTTGCGTGACGTGACGTTTTTGCAACTCACAAGGAGAGCATGCGATGACCAGCCATAGCCTTGTTCCCCAAGCACCCACCCTGCGCCTGCCGGTGGCCCAGATGCGCAATGTGTTCCACCCTGGCGATGTGGAGCGCAAGCTCTCGCGGCTGCAGGAGTCGGGCAACCAGCGCGAATACGAAACCCTGCGCACCGTCTACGAGCGCATGCTGGAGCGCGGGCCGGAGCGCTTTCAGGTGAAGCCCTCGGGGGTGCCCGACATGGTGAGCCTCTACGAACAATTGCCCAATTTCACGGACGTGCTGGACGACGTGAAGCGCCATGTGGCCCTGGCCCAGGACAGCTGCGACGGGCTGGAGGTGACGCCCATGCTGCTGCTGGGCCCCCCGGGCATCGGCAAGACCCATTTTGCGCGCCACCTGGCCGAGCTGCTGGGCACGGGCATGAACCTGTTGCCCATGAGTTCCATGACCGCAGGCTGGCTGCTGTCGGGCTCGTCGGCCCAATGGAAGGGGGCACGCCCCGGCAAGGTTTTCGAGGCCCTGGTGGAGGGCGAGTACGCGAACCCGGTGATCGTGGTCGACGAGATCGACAAGGCCGCGTCGGACGCGCAGTACGACCCGCTGGGCGCGCTGTACAGCCTGCTCGAGCACGACACCGCGCAGAGCTTCACCGACGAGTTCGCCGAGGTGGCCATCGACGCGAGCCAGGTCATCTGGATCACAACGGCCAACGACACCCGGGGCATTCCCGACCCCATCCTGAACCGCATGAACGTGTTCGAGGTGGAAGCCCCCACGCTGGCGCAGGCGCGCACCATCGCGCGCAACCTGTACCAGGGCATACGCGCCGGGCACGACTGGGGCCGCCTGATCGACCCCGAGCCGCAGGGCGATGTGCTGGACCTGCTGGCCACGATGCCGCCGCGCGAGATGCGCCGGGCGCTGATGACGGGTTTTGGCAACGCGCGGCTGGAGCGGCGCTCCACGGTGGAGATCGCCGACCTGCCGCGGGCGGCCTCGGGGCGCAATCGCATCGGCTTCGTGCAGTAGGGTTCTGCCAAGGCGCGCTGCACGCGGCCTGTTGGGGCGCCGGGCTCCCAGATACACTCTGTAGCCCGGTGTGCCGCAGCGCCACGTTCTGTCGCTCTTCATGTCCCTGACCCAAAGCTTTTTCGTGATCGGGCTGCTGATTGCAGCCAGTGCCTTCTTCTCCATGGCCGAGATTTCGCTGGCGGCCGCGCGCCGCCTGCGCCTGCGCCAGATGGCCGACGAGGGCGACGCGCGCGCCGACCGCGTGCTGCGCATGCAGGAGCAGCCGGGCGACTATTTCACGGTGGTGCAGGTAGGGCAGAACGCAGTGGCCATCCTCGGCGGTATCGTGGGCGAGGGGGCGCTGAGCCCGCACTTCAGCACGCTGTTCGGCTGGTGGCTGAACGAGGGGCATGCGCAGAAGGCGGGCTTCCTGGCGTCGTTCCTGGTCATCACCTCGCTGTTCATCCTGTTTGCCGACCTGTTTCCCAAGCGCCTGGGCATGGCCGAGCCCGAGCGGCTGGTGGTGCGGCTGGCCAAGCCCATGGCCTGGTGCATGGCGATCCTGCGCCCGGTGGTGTGGTTCTACAGCCGGCTGGCAGATGCGCTGTTCCGCGTGCTGGGGCTGTCTTCGCTGCGCGATGACCGCATCACGTCCGACGACATTCTGGCCATGATGGAGGCCGGCACCCGTGCCGGCGTGCTGGCAGCGCGCGAGCAGCAGGTGATCACCAACGTGTTCGAGCTGGACACACGCATGGTGTCGAGCGCCATGTCGCAGCGCGACCGGGTCTCCTTCTTCCTGCGCGACGAGTCGGACGCGGTGATACGCC
Source organism: Acidovorax sp. AC410 (assembly GCF_979253235.1). Taxonomy (NCBI): domain Bacteria; kingdom Pseudomonadati; phylum Pseudomonadota; class Betaproteobacteria; order Burkholderiales; family Comamonadaceae; genus Acidovorax; species Acidovorax sp. AC410. The sequence continues at coordinate 3,070,196 of NZ_CEEDCG010000001.1, read as the reverse complement.
TGCGCATCGCGGCAGAGCCGTTCTCGACCTACCCGGTGTGCGAGGGCGACATCGACCACGTGGTGGGCTATGTGGATGCCAAGGACCTGTTCCAGCGCGTGCTCAACAACCAGCCGATATCGCTGGCCGACGACAGCCTGGTGCGCAAGGTGCTCATCGTGCCGGACCGGCTCACGCTGTCCGAGGTGCTCGAGCAGTTCCGCCAGGTGCACGAGGACTTTGCGGTCATCGTCAACGAGTACAGCCTGGTGGTGGGCGTGGTCACGCTCAACGACGTGATGAGCACGGTGATGGGCGACCTGGTTTCGCCGCTGGACGAGGAGCAGATCGTGCGGCGCGACGAGAACTCGTGGCTGATCGACGGCGTGACGCCCATCGGCGACGTGCTGCGCGCCCTGTCGCTGGACGAGTTGCCGCATGCCGAGGAGTACGAGACCCTGGCCGGCTTTTTGATGGTGATGCTGCGCCGCGTGCCGCGCCGTACGGACAGCGTGAGCTGGGGCGGCTACAAGTTCGAGGTGCTGGACGTGGACAGCTACCGCATCGACCAGGTGATGGTGTCACGGCTGTCCCAGTCCGCTAACGACAATGCGAACACCCCCGGCACGATAGTGTGAAGCGGGATTGCTAGCCTGCGGCTGGCCGGTCGACGTACTCCCAGCTGCGCTGGGCACCGAAGACGGCATTCGGGTAGGGAGGGCGCCCCCGGCTGCCGTTGTAGCGGCCGAGCGCCATGAACAGGTCGCCGCGCTCGCGGTCGATGTAGTGGCGCAGGATCACGCAGCCAAAGCGCAGGTTGGTCTGCATGTGGAACAGCTTGCCGGCGTCGCCGTCGCCGATCACGCGCGTCCAGAACGGCATGACCTGCATGTAGCCGCGCGCCCCCACGCTGGAGACGGCGAACTTGCGGAACCCGCTTTCCACCTGGATCAGGCCCAGCACCAGGGACACGTCGAGCCCCGCACGCTTGGATTCGTACCAGACGGTCTGCAGAAAGTCACGCCGCACCTGCCACTCGGGCTTGCGCCGACGCAGGCGGTCGCTCATCGCGGCCAGCCAGCGCACGTAGTGCAGGCGGGTGTCGGTGGTGAAGAACTCGGGCTCGGGCGGGGCCTGGTTGGCGATGGCGGAGCTCAGTGCGGTGCGCACCGAATCCATCAGCGGCTCTTCGAGCTGGCCGCCGGCATGCGCCGCGCTGGGCGCCCCCAGCCACGCCGATGGCCCCGCCAGCGAAGCGGCCAGGCAGGCGCGGCGGGAAAGGCCGCGGCCCTCGCCGCCCAAGCCGTGCACCCCGTTCATACCGCCATGCGGCCCTTCACGTGGGCCCAGATGTCGGTGATCGCCACCTTGGTGGCAGCGCTGTCGCGGCGGTGCTGGTACTCGACCTGGCCTTCCTTGAGGCCGCGGTCGCCGATCACCACGCGGTGGGGCACGCCGATCAGCTCCCAGTCGGCGAACATGGCGCCAGGGCGCTCGCCACGGTCGTCCAGCAGCACATCGACGCCGGCCACCAAAAACTCGGCGTACAGCTTTTCGGCCGCGACCTTGACCTCTTCGCTGCGGTCCATGCCGATCGGGCAGATGACGACGGTGAAGGGGGCGATGGCGTCGGGCCAGATGATGCCGCGCTCGTCATGGTTCTGCTCGATGGCGGCAGCGGGCAGGCGGGTGATGCCGATGCCGTAGCAGCCCATCTCCAGCGGCTGGGGCTTGCCGTTCTCGTCCAGGAAGGTGGCGTTCATGGCGCGGCTGTACTTGGTACCGAGGTAGAACACATGGCCCACTTCGATGCCGCGCTCGATGGCCAGTTCCCCCTTGCCGTCGGGCGAGGCATCGCCCGCCACGACGTTGCGCAGGTCGGCCACGGCGTCGGGCTCGGGCAGGTCACGGCCCCAGTTCACGCCGGTCATGTGGAAATCGGCCTCGTTGGCGCCGCAGATCCAGTCGGCCATGAGCGCCACGTCGCGGTCGACCACGGTCTTCACGGGCTTTTTCAGGCCCAGGGGGCCCAGGTAGCCGGGCTTGCAGCCGAAGTGCTCCTCGATCTCGCCAAGGGTGGCGAAGCGAAAGCCCGCCAGGCCCGGCACCTTGCCAGCCTTGATCTCGTTCATGTCGTGGTCGCCGCGCAGCAGTAGCAGCCAGACCTGGGTCTTGACGATTTCGCCCGCTTCGTTGGTCTCGTCGGTGGCCAGCACCAGCGACTTGACGGTGGTGTTCAGCGGTACGTTGAGCAGTTGGGCCACATCGGCGCAGGTGCTCTTGCCGGGCGTGGGGGTCTTGGTGAGCGCCTGGCTGGCGGCACCGCGCGGGCCGGCGGGCGCCAGGGCCTCGGCCTTTTCCATGTTGGCGGCGTAGTCGCTGCCGGGGCAGTAGACGATGGCGTCTTCGCCGGTGGCGGCGATCACCTGGAATTCTTCGCTCAGGTCGCCGCCGATGGCACCGCTGTCGGCGGCCACGGCACGGTAGGTCAGGCCGAAGCGGTCGAAGATGCGGCGGTAGGCCTGGGCCATGACCTGGTAGCTCGCCTTGGCAGCAGTCTGGTCGCGGTCGAAGCTGTAGGCATCCTTCATGGTGAATTCGCGCCCGCGCATCAGGCCGAAGCGGGGACGGCGCTCGTCACGGAATTTCGTCTGGATCTGGTAGAAATTCTTTGGCAACTGTTTGTAGCTGCGCAGTTCCTGGCGAGCGATGTCAGTGATCACTTCTTCGCTGGTGGGCTGGATGACGAAGTCGCGGCCATGGCGGTCCTGGATGCGCAGCAGCTCGGGGCCCATTTTTTCGAAGCGGCCCGTCTCCTGCCAGAGCTCGGCTGGCTGCACCACGGGCATGGCCAGTTCCACAGCGCCGGCACGGTTCATTTCCTCGCGCACGATGGCCTCGACCTTGCGCACCACGCGCAGGCCCATGGGCATGTAGTTGTAGATGCCGGCGCCCAGCTTCTTGATCAGGCCGGCCCGCGTCATCAACTGGTGGCTGACCACCTCGGCGTCGGCAGGCGCTTCCTTGAGGGTGGAAATAAAGAATTGGGAGGCTTTCATCGGCTTCGGCAGAGGGCGTCTGGGTGCAGCCCACTTGCTGCGCTCAAAGCGCCGTGCATAATGGACACAGTTTAAAAATTTGGGGTTTGATTATGCTTGACCGGGACGGCTTTCGGCCGAACGTCGGCATCATCCTGCTCAACCAGAAGAACCAGGTGTTCTGGGGCAAACGCATCCGCACCCACAGCTGGCAGTTTCCACAGGGTGGCATCGACCGGGGGGAAACCCCGGAACAGGCCATGTTCAGGGAGCTGCACGAAGAAGTGGGCCTGCACCCCAACCATGTGCGCTTGGTGGCCCGGACACGGGACTGGTTGCGCTATGAGGTGCCTGACCGGTACATCCGCCGCGATGCGCGCGGACACTACAAGGGCCAGAAGCAGATATGGTATCTGCTGCAACTGGTCGGACACGACTGGGATCTGAACCTGCGTGCCACCAACCATCCGGAGTTCGACGCCTGGCGTTGGAACGACTACTGGGTTCCGCTGGACGTGGTGGTGGAGTTCAAGCGCGGCGTCTACGAAATGGCGCTGACAGAGCTGGCGCGTTTCCTGCCCCGCAACGAGCAGCGCAACCGCTACCTGCGCAGCGGCATGCGCGCGCGCGATGGCGAGCATGCGGGCAGCGCCATGTTCCGCACCGGCTCACTGCTGGTGAATCCGGGCATGGAGCTTCCGCCGGGCGCGAGTTTCGACCCTGATCCGCAGAGCAGCCGGCCCATGGGGCTGGAGGGCTTGCCTGCGTCCTCTCCAGAGCCAATGGTGGCCAGCAGCGCCCCGCCCCCTCTCAAGTAGCTGGGGCTGGCGCACGCGCCGGGAGAATGCCCATGCCCCGGCATCGGTCCACCATCAAGCGATGGTGAGCACCATGTTGTCGCGGTGTACCATCTCGGCCTCGGCCACATAGCCGAGCAGGCGCTCGAACTCTGACGAAGACTTGCGGCACAGCAGGCGCGCCTCGGCGCTGGCGTAGTTGGCCAGGCCCCGGGCGATCTCCACCCCGGCCAGGTCGCGCACGGCGATCACGTCGCCGCGCGAGAAATCTCCCTCGACGGCCGTCATGCCGATGGGCAGCAGGCTCTTGCCTTCATCGCGCACCTTGGCCGCCGCTCCGGCATCGACCAGCACGGCACCGCGCAGCTGCAGGTGGTCGGCCATCCACTGCTTGCGGGCCTGCTTCTTCTGCGTCTGCGCGACCAGCAGGGTCCCGAGGGCTTCGCCCTTGACGAGGCGCACCAGCACGTCCTGCTCACGCCCCCAGGCGATGACAGTGGAGGCGCCGGAACCGGCTGCGCGCTTGGCCGCCAGGATCTTTGTGATCATGCCGCCCCTGCCGATGCTGGAGCCGGCGCCGCCGGCCATGGCTTCGAGCGCAGGGTCTCCAGCCTTGGCCTCATGCACGAACTGTGCGGCAGGGTCACGGCGCGGATCGGCCGTGTACAGGCCCTTCTGGTCGGTGAGGATGACAAGGGCGTCGGCCTCCACCAGGTTGGCCACGAGCGCACCCAGGGTGTCGTTGTCGCCGAACTTGATTTCGTCGTTGACCACCGTGTCGTTCTCATTGATCACCGGCACCACGCCCAGGCGCAGCAGGGTGAGCAGGGTGGAGCGGGCGTTCAGGTAGCGCTCGCGGTCGGCCAGGTCGGCGTGGGTGAGCAGCACCTGGGCGCTGCCCATGCCCTGCTCGCGCAGCTTGGTCTCGTACATCTGGGCCAGGCCCATCTGGCCGACGGCGGCGGCGGCCTGGAGCTCATGCACTTCATGCGGACGGGTGGTCCAGCCCAGGCGTTTCATGCCCTCGGCAATGGCTCCGCTGGACACCATGATGACCTCGCGCGGCGCCCCACCGCCCTCGCCGCGCACCAGCGCAGCGAGTTGCCGGCTCCACTCGCCGATGGCTGCCTCGTCGAGGCCCCGCCCCTCGTTGGTGACCAGGCTGGAGCCTACCTTGACGACGATTCGGCGGGCATCCCGCAGCACACTGGAAACCATTTTTGCTTCTTTTGCCTCTGTCGCTGGGCGGCCAGGACGGCTGCCATCAGTGCATTGTTGTCTGGGGGCCCTAGGGCCGTGCTGCCCGGCTTTCAGTCGGGCGCATCACCTGCAAAGCGCGGATCGATCTCCTCGGGCGTGTTTTCAACGCGCTGTTGCGTCTGCACATGCCGGTAAATGGCATGGATCAAAGGCTCGCAGCCTTCGCGGGTGAGCGCGGAGATCTGGAACACCGGGCCCTTCCACTTGAAGCGCTTGACGAAATCCTTCACCCGCTGCTCGCGCTCTTCGGCGGGCACCATGTCCAGCTTGTTGAGCACCAGCCAGCGCGGCTTGTCGTGCAGTTGCTGGTCGTACTTCTTGAGCTCACCCACGATGGCCTTGGCCTGCGCCACCGGGTCGACCGCGTCGTCGAACGGCGCCAGGTCCACGATGTGCAGCAGCAGGCGGGTGCGCTGCAGGTGGCGCAGGAACTGGTGGCCCAGGCCCGCCCCCTCGGAGGCGCCCTCGATCAGGCCCGGGATGTCGGCGATCACGAAGCTCTGCTCGGGTGCCACGCGCACCACGCCCAGGTTGGGGTGCAGGGTCGTGAAGGGGTAGTCCGCAATCTTCGGCCGTGCATTGGACACGGCAGTGATGAAGGTGGACTTGCCCGCATTGGGCATGCCCAGCAGGCCGACGTCGGCCAGCACCTTGAGTTCCAGCTTGAGGTTCTTCTTCTCGCCGGGCCAGCCAGGCGTCTTCTGCCGCGGCGCACGGTTGATGGCGCTCTTGAAGCGCATGTTGCCAAAACCGCCGTCCCCCCCTTGGCGATGGTGACCACCTCGCCCGGATTCAGCAACTCGTACAGCACCTCGCCGGTTTCGGCGTCCGTGAAGATGGTGCCCACAGGCACCTTGAGCGTGATGTCCGAGCCTGCGGCTCCGAACATGTCCGAACCCATGCCGTGCTCGCCGCGCTTGGCCTCGTGCCGGCGCGAGTAGCGGAAATCGACCAGGGTGTTCAGGTTCGGGTCCGCCACGGCGAACACATGCCCGCCCCGGCCGCCGTCGCCCCCATTGGGACCGCCGAACTCCTTGTATTTTTCGTGCCGGAACGACACGCAGCCATTGCCACCATCACCGGCGGCAATGTCAATATAGGCTTCATCGACGAACTTCATGGGTATCCAGTTTACAAAAGAGCGCTGCGCAAGAAAATCACCGGTGAAGGAGCAGCAGGGCTTTGCTCTTTTCGAGGGGCGTGCAGGACGCTGACAGGACGCCTCCGGCAGGAAGTACCAGGGGTCCAAACAACAAAGCCCCGACCAGGCGGGGCTTCGTTTGCTGCCGGGGTGAAAACCCTCAGGCGGCCGTCACATTGACCGTCGACTTGGACAACGCGCCCTTGGTGCCGAACGACACGTGGCCGTCCACCAGTGCGAACAGGGTGTGGTCCTTGCCCACGCCCACGTTGGTACCGGGATGGAAACGCGTACCGCGCTGGCGCACGATGATGGAGCCAGCACTGATCAGTTCACCACCGAACGCCTTGACACCCAGCATCTTTGGCTTGGAGTCACGTCCGTTTCGCGTAGAGCCGCCGCCTTTTTTCTGTGCCATGACATCAGCTCCCTGTTAACCAGCGATCACGCCGATTTGCAGTTCGGTGAACTGCTGACGGTGACCTTGACGTTTCTGATAGTGCTTGCGACGGCGCATCTTGAAGATGTGCACTTTGTCGTGCTTGCCGTGCGCCACCACAGTGGCTTTGACCGTTGCACCGGACACCAGGGGCGTGCCAACCTTCAGTTCAGCGCCGTTTCCGACAGCCAGAACTTGGTCGATCACAATCTCCTGGCCTACGTCCGCAGCAATCTGTTCTACTTTAATTTTTTCGCCGGAAGCAACGCGATACTGCTTGCCGCCGGTTTTTATGACCGCGTACATGTTGACCTCTTGATATGAGTTCCGCAGACGAATTTCTGCAGAGCCCGCTAGTTTAGCATAGCGGGCAGTTCGTAGCAAGCCAGCGACATCCGCTGTGAACCTGGCGCACCGCGACGCGAGGAAGGCCACGGCCGTTCCTATAATCCGCTGCACTCCGAGCGCTCCTATCTTGACTGACCACTCCCAAACAGCCGCCACGCCCGCACTCACGCTCATCGCCGCCGACATGCACGAGGTGGACCGGGTGATTGCCGCACGCCTTACCTCCTCCGTCCCCCTGGTGGCGCAGATTTCGCAGTACATCATCGCGGCGGGCGGCAAGCGCCTGCGTCCCGCGCTGCTGCTGCTGGTGTGTGGTGCGCTGGGCTACCGCGGCGCGCATCGCTTTGGCTTGGCGGCCGTGGTGGAACTGATCCACACCGCGACGTTGCTGCACGACGACGTGGTGGATGCATCCACCCTGCGGCGCGGTCGCGCAACGGCCAACGAGACCTTCGGCAACCCGGCCAGCGTGCTGGTGGGCGACTTCCTGCACACGCGGTCCTTCCAGATGATGGTCGAGACCGGCAGCATGCGGGTCATGGAGATCCTCTCGGAGGCCACCAACGTGATCGCCGAGGGCGAGGTGCAGCAGCTCATGAACATGCACGACGCCTCGCTGGACGAGGACGGCTACCTGCGCGTGATCCGCTCCAAGACCGCCAAGCTCTTCGAGGCCAGCGCGCGCCTGGGCGCGGTCCTGGCGGGCAGCCCGGCCGAACTCGAAGAAGCCTGCGCCATGTACGGACAGGCCCTGGGAACCGCCTTCCAAATCATCGACGACGTGCTCGACTACGACGGCAATGCCAGCGAGATGGGCAAAAATCTCGGGGACGATCTGCGCGAAGGCAAGTCCACCCTGCCCCTGATTGCGGCCATGCAGCGCGGCACGGCGGCGCAGGCGGCCATCATCCGCGAAGCCATCGAACAAGGCTCCACCGAGCAACTGCCCACCATCGTCGGCATCGTGCGGGACACCGGTGCGCTGGAAGTCACCCGGGCGGCAGCCATTTCAGAAGCACGCCGGGCCATCGCCGCCCTGGGAGCTTTTCCAGACAACGAATACACCGCTGGTTTGCTACACTTGGCTTCTCAATTGCTGGACCGCCGCGCATAGGCCCGCCCCCATGCGACCCGCAGGTCCCCGCGCCCCACGGGCGCCATACGGGGTGTAGCTTAGCCTGGTAGAGCGCTACGTTCGGGACGTAGAGGCCGGAGGTTCGAATCCTCTCACCCCGACCACTGCCCCGTGAAGACCCGCTACCCCACAAAACCAGCGTGGACTGTGGTTCAGGCGCCAATATGCAATGCTGTACAGGTCTTTGCCAATAGGCGATGATAGGATGGCTTGCTGCTCAACTCCTAACACATTACCGGTTACATGGCTGCTGTAGATACTGCTCAGAAAGAAACACCTGCAATAGCCCTTCCGGGCTTGGGCCGGGCGTTGATGTCTGCGGGAAAGCTGACCCAAAAAGCAGCCGAAGATATTTACAAAAAGTCACAAGTCAGCCGAACCAGTTTTATTGCGGAGTTAACGGGCTCAGGGGTCGTGTCCGCGACCGACCTGGCCCACACCGTATCCGCTGTATTTGGCGCTCCGTTGCTGGACCTGGAAGCCATCGACCCTTTGCGGCTACCCAAGGACTTGCTGGACGTAAAAATCTGCCAGTCGTATCGGGTCGTGGTGCTGAGCAAGCGCAACAACCGCCTGATCGTTGCCACTGCCGATCCTACGGACCAGGAGGCTGCCGAGAAAATCAAGTTCACGACCCAGATGGGGGTGGACTGGATTATTGCCGAATATGACAAACTGAATCGGCTGGTAGAAAGCAGTACGAAATCGACGTCCGAGTCGATGGAGAGCATGACCAGCGGAGGGGATTTCGAATTCGACGATATTCCCATCGAGGAAGCCGCTGATCCAGCCGATGCTGGCGCCTCCGATGTCGAGGATGCTCCGGTCGTCAAGTTCCTGCACAAGATGCTGCTCGATGCATTCAATATGCGGGCATCGGATCTGCACTTCGAACCCTATGAGCACCAATACCGGGTGCGCTTTCGCATTGACGGGGAGCTTCGGGAAATCACCTCACCACCAATTGCCATCAAGGACAAGCTGGCCTCGCGCATCAAGGTGATATCGCGCATGGACATTTCCGAAAAGCGGGTGCCGCAGGACGGGAAAATGAAGCTAAAAATCGGTCCCGACCGGGTGATCGATTTTCGGGTGAGCACGCTGCCCACGCTGTTTGGCGAAAAGATCGTGATCCGTATTCTGGATCCCTCCAGTGCCAAATTGGGTATCGATGCGCTCGGCTATGAGCCTGAAGAGAAGGCGCGCCTGCTGGACGCCATCAGCCGCCCTTACGGCATGATTCTGGTGACCGGTCCCACTGGCTCGGGCAAGACGGTATCGCTGTACACCTGCCTGAACCTGCTGAACAAGCCGGGGGTGAACATCGCCACGGCGGAAGATCCCTCGGAAATCAACCTGCCTGGCGTCAACCAGGTCAACGTCAACGACAAGGCCGGACTGACTTTTGCCGTGGCGCTCAAGTCCTTTCTGCGCCAGGATCCCGACATCATCATGGTCGGGGAAATCCGCGATCTGGAAACTGCCGACATCTCGATCAAGGCCGCGCAGACCGGTCACTTGGTGCTGTCCACGCTGCACACCAACGACGCGCCCACGACACTGACACGGATGCGCAACATGGGGATTGCCCCGTTCAACATCGCCTCCAGCGTCATCCTGATCACGGCGCAGCGCCTGGCACGTCGGCTTTGCCCCGTGTGCAAGGTGCCCGCAGATATTCCGCACGAGGCACTGGTGGATGCGGGTTACCCCGAGGAAGAGCTCGATGGCTCCTGGGTTCCCTACCGTCCGGTGGGATGCTCTGCCTGCAACAACGGCTACAAGGGCCGCGTCGGGGTCTACCAGGTCATGCCCATCACCGAAGAGATCCAGCGGATCATCCTGCGCGACGGCAGCGCCCTTGAGATCGCCGAACAGGCCAGGAGCGAGGGTGTGCGATCCCTGCGCGATGCGGCACTGTACAAGGCCAAGCTGGGGCAGACTTCCCTCGAAGAAGTCCTGGCCGTGACCAACGAATAAACACTACAGAATAGCGACGGGGAATACCATGGCGACTGCAGCAGCATCGAAAGACATCAAGGATTTCGTCTTCGAATGGGAAGGCAAGGACCGCTCCGGGAAGATCGTGCGGGGTGAGATCCGTGCGGGGGGCGAAAACCAGGTCCAGGCCACGCTGCGCCGCCAGGGCGTGTTCCCGACCAAGATCAAGAAACGGCGGATGAAATCGGGCAAGAAGATCAAGCCCAAGGATATCGCCCTGTTCACCCGCCAGCTCGCCACCATGATGAAGGCTGGCGTGCCCTTGCTGCAGTCGTTCGACATCGTCGGACGCGGCAACACCAATGCCAGCGTGACCAAGCTGCTCAACGATATCCGCACCGACGTGGAAACGGGGACTTCGCTGAACGGGGCGTTCCGCAAGCACCCGCTTTACTTCGACACCCTCTACTGCAACCTAGTGGAAGCCGGAGAGGCCGCCGGTATATTGGAAGCCCTGCTGGACCGCTTGGCCACCTATATGGAGAAGACAGAGGCCATCAAATCCAAGATCAAATCGGCATTGATGTACCCCATCTCCGTGCTGATCGTGGCCTTTGTGGTGGTCACGGTGATCATGATTTTTGTGGTTCCTGCATTCAAAGAGGTTTTTTCGTCCTTTGGAGCTGACCTTCCTGCGCCTACTCTTTTTGTCATGGCGATCAGTGAAATTTTTGTCAAATGGTGGTGGCTTATCTTCGGCGTCATCGGAGGCGGGTTCTATTTCTTCTTCCAAGCATGGCGCCGCAATGAAAGAATGCAGAAATTCATGGATCGCGCGCTTCTAAAAATGCCGATCTTTGGAGCATTGATCGACAAGTCTTGCGTGGCCCGGTGGACTCGAACATTGGCCACAATGTTTGCTGCCGGCGTTCCACTGGTAGAAGCTCTGGATTCCGTGGGCGGCGCCTCAGGCAATTCCGTCTACGCAGTAGCCACTGAAAAAATTCAGCAGGAGGTCTCAACCGGCACGAGCCTCACTGCAGCGATGGGAAATGTGAACATCTTTCCATCGATGGTGATTCAAATGTGTGCCATCGGCGAGGAATCTGGCTCTATCGACCATATGCTGGGCAAGGCCGCCGATTTCTATGAAGCAGAAGTCGACGAAATGGTGGCAGGCCTCTCGAGCCTGATGGAGCCCATCATCATCGTGTTCCTGGGAACGCTGATCGGTGGCATTGTGGTGGCGATGTACCTGCCCATCTTCAAGCTCGGCCAGGTTGTTTAATGGTCCTGGATCCGTGGTGGAGCGCCGCGCTCGTCGGCGTGTTGGGTTTGTTGATCGGTAGCTTCCTGAATGTGGTGATCTACCGACTGCCCAAGATGATGGAGCGTCAATGGGATGCCGAAGTGGCCGCGTATGCCGAAGAAAAAAGAGCGGCACAACAGACCGTCGCCAGTGCAACGGAGACAGTGCCGGCCAGTGACTCGCCTTTGCCTGCCGCAGAGCCTTTCAATCTCATGCTTCCCCGCTCGCGATGCCAGGCGTGCGGGCATGTGGTGCGCTGGTATGAAAACATACCTGTCCTGAGCTATTTGTTCCTGCGCGGGAAGTGCTCATCTTGTGGCGTGCACATCAGTCTGCGCTACCCCTTGGTAGAACTGACCACTGCAGGCCTGTTTGCATTCCTGGGCCACTGGGCAGGTCTGTCGGTCCTGACCCTGGTGTGGTGTGGATTTGCCGCAGCGGTACTGGCGCTTGCTTTGATCGATTGGGACACAACCCTGCTTCCCGACGACATCACCCTGCCATTGCTGTGGGCCGGGTTGCTGGCCTCCACGTTGGGCTGGACCGGCGTTTCGCCCACCGCCGCGGTGGCAGGTGCCGCTGCAGGGTATCTATCGCTCTGGCTGGTCTATTGGGGGTTCAAGGGGATCACGGGCAAGGAAGGCATGGGGTACGGGGACTTCAAGCTTTTTGCCGCGCTGGGTGCTTGGTTTGGCTGGCAAGCCCTGGTACCCATCATTCTCATGGCCTCAGTGATCGGCTCGGTGGTGGGCCTCGTGATGAAATTCAGAAACGCATTGCGCGAAGGTGTCTACGTTCCGTTCGGCCCCTTTCTGGCACTGGCAGGACTGACCGCGATGGTGTTCGAACCCCATACCATCATGGGCCCGTTTCTGCGCCTGGTGGAACTGGCTGCACATTGGCTGGGGATGGTTCTGCAGCGACTGGGCCTGTAAGCCATGCGCATCGGCCTGACCGGAGGCATCGGCAGCGGCAAGAGCACCTTTGGCCAGTTGCTGGCGTCATTGGGAGCGGCAGTGATCGATGCCGACCAGATCGCACGCAGCGTGACAGGCCCGGGGGGCTTGGCCATCGGCGCGATCCGGCAGACCTTCGGCACCGACTATGTCGATGCCTCTGGTGCGCTTGACAGGGCGCGCATGCGCACCCTGGCCTTCTCCGACGCCAACGCGCGGCTGCGTCTGGAGTCCATCGTGCATCCGCTGGTGACGCAGCGCAGCGCTGACGAGGCCCACCGGGCCCTGAAGGACGGAAAGCGACTGATCGTGCATGACATCCCGCTGCTGGTGGAGTCCGGGCGCTGGGCCCGACAACTCGATGCCGTGGTGGTGATCGACTGCCCCGCAGAGACCCAGATCGAGCGCGTGATCCAGCGCAGCGGCCTCGCACGCGAGGCCATTCAGGCCATCCTGTCACACCAGGCCAGCCGCGCCGTGCGCCGGGCCGCAGCCGATGCGGTGGTACACAACGGCCCGCTCTGCACATTGACGCAATTGCAGGCCCAGGCCGTGCAGTTGGGGCGGCTGTTCGGGCTATGATGCATGCGCACGCCTGAGGGCCCTGCCTTGACAGGCGGAGACCCGCAGCGACTCAAAATACCCTGAGAGCCCCGGGAACCCGCCAGCGTGATCCTTTACGAATACCCTTTCAATGAGCGCCTCAGAACGTACCTGCGTCTGGAGCAGCTGTTTCGCCGGCTCGGCGAACTGATACCGCGCTCCCACGCCCTGGACCACCATTTCGCGCTGGTCACGATCTTCGAGATCATGGACGTGGCTGCCCGTGCCGACCTGAAGTCGGACGTGCTCAAGGACATCGAAAAGCACAAGCACCAGCTCGATGGCTACCGCGGCAACCCGTCCATCTCGGAGGCGGCACTGGACGCCGTCATCGCCCAGCTCGACCACTGTTTCACAGCCCTGAACACGCAGAGCGGCAAGTCCGGTCATGCCCTCACCGAGAACGACTGGCTGATGAGCATCCGCAGCCGGGTCGGCATTCCGGGTGGAACCTGCGGCTTTGACCTGCCCGCCTACTATGCCTGGCAGCACCGCGACGTGGCCTACCGCCAGAACGCACTGCAGGAATGGGCGTCGACCCTCGCGCCCATGGCCGAGTCCATCTATGTGCTGCTCAAGCTGCTGCGCGACTCGGGCGTGCCGCAAAAGGTGGCCGCCGAACGGGGCCAATTCCAGCAGAACCTGCCCCAGGGTCGCACCTTCCAGCTGCTGCGCCTGCGCATGGACCCGTCGCTGGGTCTGATTCCCGAAATCAGCGGCAACCGCCTGATCGTCTCGGTACGGCTCATGCGGCAGGAGGCCGATGGCCGACTGCACTCCTGCGCGGAGGACGCCGCGTTCGAACTGACCCTGTGCGCGTGAAGGAGACGCCCACCATGGCCCAAAAATCAAACCAGAGCAGCAGCGCTACCCGCATCGTCGTCTGCCCCACCTGCGGCGGCGACAGCATCTACAGCCCTGCCAACGCCTACCGCCCGTTCTGCAGCGAACGCTGCAAGCAGGTGGACCTGGGTGCCTGGGCCAGCGAAGACTTCCGCATGCCTGCCGAGGCGCCGCCGCTGGACGCCCAGTATGGCGACCCCAAGCTGCAGCACTGACTGGGCCGCGGATCGCAGCCCTAGAGCCATGCTTCAGGCCGTTGGAAGTTCCGGCGCCACGAACACCAGGCCGCGCTCCTCAGACAGCCATTGCAGCACCGGGTAGGCCCCCGGCAAGACGGGGCTGACATCCAGCGGCAACTGCTGCCAGGCCATCTCCTGGCCTTCGCGCATCTCGAATTCCCCCGACCAGGCGTGCACCTTGCACCAGTGCAGGCGCACCAGGGCGTGCGGGTAGTCGTGCTCGGTGACCTTCCAGACCTCAGCGGGCCCGATGGTCACGCCCAGTTCCTCGACCAGTTCGCGCCGCAGGGCCTGCTCCACCGTTTCGCCCACCTCCAGCTTGCCACCCGGAAACTCCCAGTAGCCCGCGTAGGGCTTGCCCGGTGGCCGGGTCGACAACAGCAGCGCGCCATCCGGGCGCACCAGGATGCCCACCGCCACCTCCGTGTGCTTGCGCACCACCGCCTCGCCGGCCACGGGCTCAGCCACCCCGGCGCCCCGCATAGTCACGCGCGAACTGGTAGGCCACGCGGCCGCTGCGCGAACCGCGCTCCAGCGCCCATACGAGGGCCTGGGGACGCGCCGCAGCGATGTCCTGGGCATTCACGCCCAACGACGAGAGCCACTGTGCCACGATGGCCAGGTATTCGTCCTGGCTGAAAGGGTAGAAGCTCACCCACAGGCCGAAGCGCTCCGACAGCGAGATCTTTTCCTCGACCACCTCGCCGGGGTGTACCTCACCGTCCTCGCTGTGCGTGTAGGTCAGGTTCTCGGCCATGTACTCGGGCAGCAGGTGGCGGCGGTTGCTGGTGGCGTAGATCAGCACGTTGGGCGTGGCCGCGGCCACCGATCCATCGAGGATGGACTTGAGCGCCTTGTAGCCCGGCTCGCCCTCCTCGAAGCTCAGGTCATCACAGAAGACGATGAACTTCTCGGGCCGGGCCGAGACCACGTCCACGATGTCTGGCAGATCGGTCAGGTCGGCCTTGTCCACCTCGATCAGGCGCAAGCCCTCTGGCGCATAGGCATTCAGGCAGGCCTTGATCAGCGAGGACTTGCCCGTGCCACGCGCGCCCGTGAGCAGCACGTTGTTGGCCGGCTTGCCCTGCACGAACTGGCGCGTGTTGCGCTCGATCTTGTCCTTTTGACCATCGATCTCCTTGAGCTCGGTGAGGGCCATGGCCGCCACATGGCGCACGGGCTCCAGCGTGCCATGGCCGCTGCTGCGCTTGCGATAGCGCCAGGCGATAGACGCCGTCCAGTCGGGGGCCGAGAGCGGCTGCGGCAAGGCTGCCTCAATGCGGGTGATCAGTTGCTCCGCGCGCGCGATCAGGTGTTCCAGTGCTTGGTTCATGTGCCAGAGGCTCGCGTGTTCAGGAGCGGTAATCCGCGTTGATCGTCACGTACTCGTGGCTGAAATCGCAGGTCCACACGGTGTCGGCCGCATCACCCCGGCCCAGCAGCACGCGCACGGTGATCTCGCTTTGCTTCATCACGCGCTGGCCGTCTTCCTCGCGGTAGGCCGGATTGCGCCCGCCCTTGACGGCCACATGCACGTCGTCCAGGTACAGGTCGATCCCGGTCTGGTCCAGGTCGTCGATGCCGGCGTAGCCCACGGCCGCCAGGATGCGGCCCAGGTTCGGGTCACTGGCGAAGAAAGCCGTCTTGACCAGGGGCGAATGGGCGATGGCGTAGGCCACCTTGCGGCACTCGTCGCCGGTCTTGCCGCCTTCGACGCGCACGGTGATGAACTTGGTGGCACCTTCGCCATCGCGCACGATGGCCTGGGCCAGCTTCTGCGCCACCTGCAACATAGCGGCCTGCAGGGCCTTGCCTTCGGCACTGGCCAGGTCGGTGATGGGGGCGTGCGCCGCCTTGTTCGTGGCCACGACCACAAAGGAATCGTTGGTCGAGGTATCGCCGTCGATGGTCACGCGGTTGAACGAACCATCGGCCAGTTCGCGCGCCAGCTGCTGCATCACCGAAGGGTGCACGCAGGCATCCGTGGCCATGAAACCCAGCATGGTCGCCATGTTCGGGCGGATCATGCCGGCGCCCTTGCTGATGCCGGTGATGGACACCGTCGAGCCCGCAATCTGCACCTGGGCCGAAAAAGCCTTGGGCAGCGTGTCGGTGGTCATGATGCCTTCAGCGGCGCGGGCCCAGTGGTCGGGTTGCGCATCGGCAATGGCAGCGGGCAAGCCGGCCTCGATGCGGTCAACGGGCAAGGACTCCATGATCACGCCGGTGGAGAACGGCAGCACCTGCTCGGGCGCCACGTCCAGCTGGCGCGCCATCGCCACGCAGGTGGCACGCGCACGCGCCAGGCCGTCGGCACCGGTGCCGGCGTTTGCATTGCCGGTGTTGATCACCATCGCGCGGATGCCCTGCCCGCCGGCCAGGTGCTCGCGCCCGACCTGCACCGGCGCCGCGCAAAAGCGGTTCTGCGTGAACACGCCCGCCACGCTGGCGCCCTCGTCGAGCAGGAACACGGTGAGGTCCTTGCGGTGGGCCTTGCGGACACCGGCTTCGGCGACACCAATGCGGACGCCGGCAATCGCATGCAGATCGGCGGCGACAGGGGCAAGAAGATGGACGGGCATGGGGGAAGCTCTTTCTTGAAGGAAAACTTGCGTCCGATTATGCGGAAAACCGTGGCGCGCCAATGAAAACACGGGCCGAAGCCCGTGTTGCAGTCGTCAGAAGATCAGGCCAGCTTGCCGTGGCATGCCTTGTACTTCTTGCCGCTGCCGCAAGGGCAAGGGTCGTTGCGCGACACGCGCACGCCTTCGGGCAAAGACAGTTCCTGGGCACCTGCGGCCTGGCGCTGCTCCAGCGTGGTTTCCACCTCGCCGGTTTCGGTGGGCGCCGTGTAGGTCACGTTGGCAATGCTTTCGGCACGGCTTTCCATGTCCTGCGCGGCCTGGTCGAGCTGGGCCTGCGACTGCACCTGCACCGTCATCAGCACCTTCGTGACTTCGTTCTTGACCTGGTCGATCAGCTGGCGGAACAACTCGAAGGCTTCGCGCTTGTACTCCTGCTTGGGCTGCTTTTGGGCATAGCCGCGCAGGTGGATGCCCTGGCGCAGGTAATCGAGCGAACTCAGGTGGTCGCGCCAGTTGGAGTCGAAGTTCTGCAGCAGCACCACGCGCTCGAACTGCGTGAAGTTCTCGCGGCCGACCTGCTCCACCTTGGCGTCGAATGCGGCCTGGGCGGCCTGCACGACCTTCTCCAGGATCTCATCGTCGGTGATGGCGCTCGAACCTTCCACCAGGGCCTTGAGATCGATATCGACCTGCCACTCGTCGGCCAGCACCTTCTGCAGCGTGGGGAGCTCCCATTGCTCTTCCACGGACTCGGCAGGCACGTACTGGCGCACCAGGTCGGTCATGCAATCGTCGCGCATGGCGGCAATCACGTCCGACAGCTCCGAGGCGTCGAGGATGTCGTTGCGCTGCTGGTAGATCACCTTGCGCTGGTCGTTGGCCACGTCGTCGTATTCCAGCAATTGCTTGCGGATGTCGAAGTTGCGGGCCTCCACCTTGCGCTGGGCCGATTCGATGCTGCGGGTCACGATGCCCGCCTCGATGGCCTCGCCGTCGGGCATCTTCAGGCGGTCCATGATGGCTTTGACGCGGTCGCCCGCAAAGATGCGCATCAGCGAATCGTCCAGGCTCAGGTAAAAGCGCGAGGAGCCGGGGTCGCCCTGGCGGCCCGAACGGCCACGCAGCTGGTTGTCGATGCGGCGCGACTCATGGCGTTCGGTGGCGATGATGCGCAGGCCACCCAGGGCCTTGATCTTCTCGTGGTCCACGGACCAGTCGGCGCGCACCTGGGCAATCTTTGCTTCGCGTCCCGCTGCGTCCAGCGCCTCGTCGGCTTCGACAGCAGCGATCAGCTTTTCGATGTTGCCGCCCAGCACGATGTCGGTACCGCGCCCGGCCATGTTGGTGGCGATGGTGATCATGCCGGCACGCCCGGCCTGGGCCACGATGTCGGCCTCGCGGGCATGCTGCTTGGCGTTGAGCACCTGGTGCGGCAGGCCTTCCTTGTTGAGCAACTGGTCGATGATTTCGGAGTTCTCGATCGACGTCGTGCCCACCAGCACCGGCTGGCCACGCTCGTGGCACTCGCGGATGTCCTTGATGGCGGCTTCGTACTTTTCGCGCGTGGTCTTGTAGACGCGGTCGAGCTGGTCGTCGCGGCGGCTCGGGCGGTTCGGCGGGATCACCATGGTTTCCAGGCCATAGATTTCCTGGAACTCGTAGGCTTCGGTGTCGGCCGTACCGGTCATGCCGGCCAGCTTGTTGTACAGGCGGAAGTAGTTCTGGAAGGTGATCGAGGCCAGCGTCTGGTTCTCGGCCTGGATGTTCACGCCTTCCTTGGCTTCCACGGCCTGGTGCAGGCCTTCGCTCCAGCGGCGGCCCGACATCAGGCGGCCGGTGAACTCGTCGACGATCACGATCTCGCCGCCCTGCACCACATAGTGCTGGTCGCGGTGGTACAGGTGGTTGGCACGCAGCGCTGCATACAGGTGGTGCATCAGCGTGATGTTGGCCGGGTCGTAGACCGAGGCGCCTTCGGCGATCAGGCCGTGGCTGGCCAGGATGCGCTCGGCGCTTTCGTGGCCCTGCTCGGTCAGGAACACTTGGTGGGTCTTCTCGTCGAGCGTGAAGTCGCCTGGCTTGGTCACGCCCTCGCCGGTACGGGGATCCGCTTCGCCTTCCTGGCGGATCAGGAGTGGCACCACCTTGTTCATGGCGATGTACATGGCCGTGTGGTCTTCGGCCTGGCCGCTGATGATCAGGGGCGTGCGCGCCTCGTCGATCAAGATCGAGTCCACCTCGTCGACGATCGCGAAGTTCAGGCCCTGCTGCACGCGGTCCGCGGCCTCGTAGACCATGTTGTCGCGCAGGTAGTCGAAACCGTATTCGTTGTTCGTGCCGTAGGTGATGTCGGCGCGGTAGGCAGCCTGCTTTTCCTCACGCGGCATGTTGGGCAGGTTGATACCCACCGAGAGGCCCAGGAAGTTGTACAACCGGCCCATCCATTGCGCATCGCGGTTGGCCAGGTAGTCGTTCACGGTGACCACATGCACGCCCTTGTCGGACAGCGCATTCAGGTACACCGGCAGCGTGGCGGTCAGGGTCTTGCCTTCGCCGGTGCGCATTTCGGCGATCTTGCCGAAGTGCAGCGCCATGCCGCCCAGCAGCTGCACGTCGAAGTGGCGCATCTTCATGATGCGCTTGGAGCCTTCGCGCACCACCGCAAACGCCTCGGGCAGGATGTCGTCCAGCGACTCGCCCTTGGCCACCCGGTCCTTGAACTCTTGCGTCTTGGCGCGAAGCGCCTCGTCCGTCAGCTTCTCGTAGTCGGGCTCCATCGCATTGATGCGGGAGACCGTCTTGCGGTACTGCTTGAGAAGCCGGTCATTGCGGCTGCCGAATAGTTTGGTAAGGAAGTTGGTGGCCATGCGAACAGGACCGCCCCACCCGCTGCAATCAGCGCGCGAAGCGACCGAAACCCCTAAGATGAATTGAGATCAGGTGGGTCCGCCGCCCGGTATTGCAAGGACTGCACTACCGAGGGCTGCGAACGCCGGACCCGCGATTTTACCTGCCTGCAGCAGGGCTGCCGGAAGCTGCCACCAGGCCCGGCTTTTGTGCCGTGGCAACCTGGCCTCCCGCGACCGCACTGCCCGCGCTGAGAAACTTCTGCGGGTCCTGGAAAACCCCTTGCACCAGCACCTCGAAGTGCAGGTGCGGACCAGTCGAACGCCCGGTAGTGCCCACCTCTGCAATCTTCTGCCCGCGCTTGACGATGTCCCCTTGCTTTACCAGGGTACGTGAGGCGTGGGCATAGCGTGTCACCAGCTGGTTGCCATGGTCCACCTCGATCATGTTGCCGTAGGCGGGGTGGTATTCCTGAGTCACGACCACACCGCCGGCAGCGGCCAGGATGGCCGTCCCCGTGTCGGCCTGGAAGTCGAGCCCCGTGTGCAGTGCCGACTGCCCGGTAATGGGGTCGATGCGCCAGCCAAAGGACGACCCCGGCGCCTTGCCGGCCACGGGTGCATGCGTGGGAACCATCTTCTTGCGGATGTGCTGGTCGAACAGGCGCGACTCCATCACCGTCATCAGGTCCACGCGCTGGTTGGTCAAGCGCTCCAGGTCGTCGAGCGTGGCCTGCAGCTCTTCCATGCTCAGGTTGTGGGCACTCACCAACGCGCCGCCGCGCCCGTCGCTGCGCAGCTCCGTGGCAGGCATGCCGGCCAGACCCAGCACGCGCTCGCCCAACGACTCAAGCTGCACCATGCGCGCCTGCATCTCTCCGACGCGCCTGGCCATGGCATCCAGGTTGGCGCGCATGAAACGGTCGCGTTCGGCGAACTCATCCTTTACCACCAGGCGCACCAGCGCACCGAAGACCGGCCAGCCTTCGCGCGCGCCCTTGAGGAAGACCCAGTGGTACAGCCCGGCGGCCGTGACCATGAGTCCGAGGGAAAGAACCAGGCCCGCCAGCAGAAGGCGAACCCCGGAAAGGTGAATGGCGCGGCTGCGCGCCAAACGGGCGTCCGTGATAATCAGGTGCACTACGACATCTCCACGCCCACCGGCGCATCCCCATGACCCGCCGCCACCACGCCGTCACCCTGCAGCAAGCCAGCGAGGAATCTCCCACGCTGCACATGCTGACCGCATTGACACGCGACTCCAGCGAACGGCTCAAGGCCATTGAATTGTTGTTACCTGCCGGCCTGCGCCAGTCCGTCCAGGCCGGGCCCATCGATGGGTCCACCTGGTGCCTGCTGGTCAAGAGCAATGCCGCCGCGGCCAAGATCCGTCAACTGCTGCCTGCATTGCAGGCGCACTTGCGCAGCCGGGGGTGGGAGGTTAACTCCATTCGGCTGAAAGTTCAAACCTGAAAAACAAGCGATACGCCTGTCAGGTGCAGCGAATGGACGAAAAAAGAGGTGAAAGGTGGTGCCGGTTATCGGAATCGAACTGATGACCTACCGCTTACAAGGCGGGTGCTCTACCAACTGAGCTAAACCGGCGAAGGCTGGATTTTATCCTGCAAAAACAGCCCGAAAAATGAACCGGGAAGGTGCGCCGGCTTATTTCACCCGCTTGAGTGCGGGGCGGCTGCCACCACCGGAGGGCGATGGACGCGGCGGATTGCCATCACCGCCATCGGCGGCGGGGGGGACTCCCCTGGCACAAGATGCACCACCCGGTCGTCCGCAGGCGATGGTACTGCCGACGGGGGTACGGCGACCGGTACCTGGGACAACTCGGCCGGCGCCGAAGCCGGTACTGACAGGCCTTGCGGCGGGGCGCCACCCACCAGGTTGTCCACCGGCGGCGGAAACGCCATGCCCTGCCCGTTCTCGCGCGCATAGATCGCAATCACCCGGCCCACAGGCACCAGGATCTCGCGCGGCTTGCCGCCGAAGCGGGCCTTGAACTCGATGAAATCATTGCCCAGCTGCAGCGCGCTGGTGGCGTCGTAGCTGATGTTGAGCACGATTTCGCCATCGTTGACATACTCGCGCGGCACCTGCACGGACTCGTCCACCCGCACCGCCACGTAGGGCGTGAGCCCGTTGTCCGTGCACCACTCGTACAGGGCGCGGATCAGGTAGGGGCGTGTGGACGTGGATTCCGTGGCATTCATGGGCTAAAGGCAGGCGTTCTGGGACGGACGATGGCGCACGCGCATTACTTGCGCATGACCTTTTCGGAGGGTGTCAGCGCTTCGATGTAGGCCGGGCGCGAGAAGATGCGCTCGGCATACTTGAGCAGCGGGGCCGCATTCTTGCTCAGGTCGATGCCATAGTAGTCCAGACGCCACAGCAGCGGGGCAATGGCCACATCCAGCATGGAGAAGTTGTCGCCCAGCATGTACTTGTTCTTGAGGAACACGGGTGCCAGTTGCGTCAGGCGGTCACGGATGTGGGCACGCGCCTTTTCCAGCGCCTTCTCGTTGCCCTTGGTCGCACGCGACTCCAGGATGTTCACATGCACGAACAGTTCCTTCTCGAAGTTGAGCAGGAACAGGCGCACACGGGCACGGTCCACCGGGTCGCCGGGCATCAGCTGCGGGTGCGGGAAGCGCTCGTCGATGTACTCGTTGATGATGTTCGACTCGTACAGGATCAGGTCGCGCTCGACCAGGATAGGCACCTGGCCGTAGGGGTTCATCACGCTGATGTCTTCGGGCTTGTTGTACAGGTCCACATCGCGAATTTCGAAGTCCATGCCCTTTTCGAACAGGACGAAGCGGCAGCGGTGGGAGAAGGGACAGGTCGTTCCCGAGTAAAGCACCATCATGGTGTGAGGCTCCTAAAAATCAAAAGAGTGGGAGCCAAAAGCGCCCACTCTGTAAAGACCCCGCCGCACCCCGCGAAGGGGTGTGGCATGTGGATCCGGCGTGTTACTTGACGTCTTTCCAGAACGCTGCGTTCAGTCTCCAGGCAATGACCGTGAACACACCCAGGAAGAGCAGCACCCAGACACCGACGCGGATGCGGGTGTTCTGCGCGGGCTCACCCATCCATTGCAGGTAGTTCACGAGATCGCCGATATTCTGTTCGAACTGCAAAGGCGTCACCGTGCCAGGGGTCACCTGCTGCCAGCCCTTGAAGACCTGGGTCTTGTGGCCATGGCTTTCATGCTCCTCGAAGACCGGGCGGCGATCGCCCTGCATCTCCCACAGCACGTGCGGCATGCCCACGCTCGGAAAAGCCAGGTTGTTCCAGCCCGTGGCCTTGGTCTCGTCGCGGTAGAAAGTGCGCAGGAAGGTGTACAGGTAGTCCGCACCCGTGCCGCCATGGCCGGCACGCGAACGCGCGATCACGGTCAGGTCCGGCGGGTTGGCACCGAACCATTCCTTGGCCTGCTTGGGATCGATGGACGCCTTCATGGTTTCGCCGACCTTATCGGTCGCGAACAGCAGGTTGTCCTTGATCTCCTGCTCGGTCAGGCCGATGTCGCGCAGGCGGTTGTAGCGCATGAACGCAGCAGAGTGGCAGCTCAGGCAGTAGTTGACGAAGATCTTGGCGCCGTTTTGCAGCGATGCCAGGTCGTTGGTCTTGTTGGGCGCCTTGTCCCAGGCGATGCCGCCTTCAGCGGCCTGCGCACCCGAAACAATGCCCAGGGCTGCGATCAGCGTGAGGATGAGTTTCTTCATTGTTCTTGTCTCCCGCTCAGTGCGCGGCAAAGGTCACACGGTCAGGCACCGGCTTGGGCGTACCCAGGCGGCTCCACACGGGCATCAGGATGAAGAAGCCGAAGTAGAACAGCGTACCGACCTGAGACACGCGCTCACCGATGGCCGATGGCGGCTGCACACCCAGGTAACCCAGGATCAGGAAGTTGATCACGAAGATGCCGTACAGGTACTTGTGCCAGTCGGGGCGGTAGCGGATCGACTTGACCGGGCTGTAGTCCAGCCATGGCAGGAAGAACAGGATGATCACGGCACCGCCCATCACCACCACACCCCAGAACTTGGCGTCGATGGCCAGCATCAGCGCGGCGACCACCAGCGAGGCCACCACGGCTCCGGCCTTGATGAAGCTCGGCAGCTTGAGCTTGACCGAAGCCAGTACTGCACCGCCCACCACGCACAGGATCAGCGCATACATCATCTCGCTGGTGATGGCACGCAGCATCGAGTAGAACGGCGTGAAGTACCAGACCGGCGCAATGTGCGCAGGCGTCTTCAGCGGATCAGCCGGGATGAAGTTGTTGTATTCGAGGAAGTAGCCGCCGAACTCGGGGGCGAAGAAGATCACCGCCGTGAAGGCCATCAGGAACACGCAGACACCGAAGATGTCATGCACCGTGTAGTAGGGGTGGAAGGGCACGCCATCCAGGGGCTTGCCATTGGCATCCTTGGGCGCCTTGGGTCCCTTGATCTCCACGCCGTCGGGGTTGTTCGAGCCCACGTCGTGCAGCGCCAGCAAGTGGGCCACCACCAGGCCCAGCAGCACCAGCGGCACGGCAATCACGTGGAAGCTGAAGAAGCGGTTCAGCGTGGCATCACCCACCACGTAGTCGCCACGGATCAGCAGCGCCAGGTCCGGGCCCACGAAGGGGATCGCGGCGAACAGGTTCACGATCACCTGGGCGCCCCAGTACGACATCTGGCCCCAGGGCAGCAGGTAGCCCATGAAGGCCTCGGCCATCAGGCACAGGAAGATCGCGCAGCCGAACACCCACACCAGCTCGCGCGGCTTGCGGTAGCTGCCGTAGATGAGCCCACGGAACATGTGCAGGTAGACCACCACGAAGAAGGCCGAGGCCCCCGTGGAGTGCATGTAGCGGATCAGCCAGCCCCAGGGCACGTCGCGCATGATGTACTCGACCGACTCGAAGGCCTTGGCAGCGTCGGGCTTGTAGTGCATCACCAGGAAGATGCCGGTGACGATCTGGATCACCAGCACCAAGAGCGACAGCGAGCCGAAGATGTACCAGAAGTTGAAGTTCTTCGGAGCGTAGTACTCCGACATGTGTACGCGGTAGGCATCGAAAGCGGTCGGGAACCGGTTCTCGAACCAGTTGGTGACCTTCGCGCCTGCCGAGGCGTTGGGGGAGATTTCCTTGAATTCGTGGGCCATGTTCTTGTATCCCTCAAGCCTTGTCTTCACCGATCAGGAGGCGGGTCTCCGACAGGTACATGTGGGGCGGCACTTCCAGATTGTCCGGGGCCGGCTTGTTCTTGAACACACGGCCGGCCATGTCGAACGTGGAGCCATGGCATGGGCACAGGAACCCACCCTTCCAGTCATCGGGCAGCGAGGCCTGCGCGCCGGTCTGGAACTTGTCCGACGGCGAGCACCCCAGGTGCGAGCAGATGCCCACCGCCACCAGGATCTCGGGCTTGATGGAGCGCGCTTCGTTGCGGGCGTACTCGGGCGTCAGTTCCGAGGGCTTGCGCTCGGACTTGGGATCCGCCAGCTGGCCATCGAGCTTGGGCAGCTCGGCGAGCTGCTCGGGCGTGCGCTTGACGATCCAGACGGGCTTGCCGCGCCACTCCACGGTGACTTTTTCTCCGGGCTTGAGCGCGGAGATATCCACCTCGACGGCCGCACCTGCAGCCTTGGCCCGCTCGGAAGGCTGGAAGGTACTCACGAAAGGAACGGCGGTTGCCACGCCGCCCACCGCACCAGCACAGCCGGACGCAATCAGCCACGTCCGCTTGCTGGAGTCGATTGGGGTGTCACTCATGGGGATCCTCGATGTACATCGCTATTGGGGTCAACCGCGAATTGTAGCGGAGTGAAAAGGGTCATTGCAGGCGGGCAGTCCGCCTTGACAGGGCGCTGACCTGGGCAATACTCGGCTTCTTGTCTATTATCAAGGGGGGTTATCCATGGGCATTGCACAAGAGTTCCGGGAATTTGCGGTCAAGGGCAACGTGATCGACCTGGCTGTGGGGGTCATCATCGGCGGCGCCTTCGGCAAGATCGTGGATTCGGTCGTATCCGATCTGATCCTGCCCGTGGTGGGACTGGTGTTCGGGAAACTCGATTTTTCCAACCTGTTCATCGTGCTGGGCAACGTGCCGGCCGGCACCGCGATGACGCTGGACGCCCTCAAAAAGGCGGGCGTCCCGGTATTCGCCTACGGCAACTTCATCACCGTGGCGGTGAACTTCATCATCCTCGCATTCATCATCTTCATGATGATCAAGCAGATCAACCGCTTGAAGCGCGAAACCCCGGCGGCACCGGCTGCTCCAGCCGCGCCGCCCGAAGACATCGCGCTGCTGCGCGAAATCCGCGACAGCCTCAGGAACCGCCAGCCCTGAGCATCCGGCGCTATCGCGCCAGTTGGCGGGCCATGCGCACCGCCTCCACCAGGCTGCTAGCGTCGGCGATGCCCTGGCCGGCGATGTCGAAGGCAGTGCCGTGGTCGGGGCTGGTGCGCACCAGCGGCAGGCCCAGCGTCACGTTCACGCCCTTGTCCACCCCCAGGTACTTCACGGGGATCAGGCCCTGGTCGTGGTACATGGCCACCACCACATCGAACTCGCCCGGGTGGCCGGGCGCATGGCGCGCACGCATGAACACCGTGTCGGGCGCGAACGGGCCATGCACGTCCATGCCCTGCGCCCTCGCCGCCGCAATGGCCGGCGCGATGGTGTCCATCTCTTCGCGGCCGAACAGGCCGCCCTCCCCCGCGTGGGGATTGAGCCCCGCCACGCCGATGCGCGGTGCCCGGCCCAGGGTGCGCAGCAGGGCGTCATGGGTGATCTGCAGCGTCTGCGCCAGGTTGGCGGGCGTCACAGCCTCAATGGCGTCGCGCAGCGACATGTGGATGCTGACCAACACCGTGCGCAGTTCATCACTGGCCAGCATCATGCGCACTGGCATGGTGGCCGGGGGCACGCCCTGGTGCCGCGCCGCCTCGGCCTGCAGCAGCTCGGTGTGGCCCGGAAAGGCCACCCCAGCGGCCGACAGCGCCTCCTTGTGCAGCGGCGCCGTGACCAGGGCCGCCACCTCCCCGCGCAGTGCGGCCCGTGCCGCCCACACCACGCAATCGGCTGCCGCTCGGCCGGCCTCGGCGCCGATGCGGCCCCAGGGCTGTGGCCCGGGCAACCCCGGCAACGGCAGCACCGGCACGCAACGCGGGGGTACCTGCAGTGCCTGCGCCGGCACCTCGATCAGCGCCACCGGCAGCGAGGGCATGCCGGGGCGCTCGATGCACTGCGCCGCCCGGCGCAGCGTGGCCACGTCGCCCACTACAAAGCAGCCGCGCAGATCGGCGGGCGCATCGCGGAAGGCCTTGGCAATGATTTCGGGACCGATCCCGGCGGGATCGCCCTGGGTAATGGCGATGGCGGTGCTCATGCGGGGTTGTCCACCTCGATGAAGACATGCTCCACACCCGCCTGCTGCGCCACATGCGCGGCCACCGCCGGGGCGCCGTAGCGCTCCGTTGCATGGTGGCCCGCCGCGATGAAGCACACACCCGTCTCGCGCGCCAGGTGGGCCTGGGGTTCGGAGATTTCCCCGGTGATGAAGGCGTCGGCCCCGGCGGCAATGGCCGGCTCGAAATAGCCCTGCGCCCCGCCCGTACACCAGGCCACGCGGCGAATCGGCCGCCGCAGCGCCCCCTCGGGCTGCACCAGCGTCACGGCGCGGCCGAGGGCGCCGGCCACCTGATCGGCCAGGGCCTGGCCATCGGCGAACTGCGCACCGGCCACGCAGCCCAGGTCCTGCTCGCCAAAGCGCGCATCGGCTGCCAGGCCCAGCACCCGGCCCAGCTGCGCGTTGTTGCCCAGCTCGGGATGGACATCAAGCGGCAGGTGGTAGGCAAACAGGTTGATGTCGTGCGCCAGCAGCAGTTGAAGGCGCTGCTTCATCCAGCCGACCACGCGGCCGTCCTGCCCGCGCCAGAACAGGCCGTGGTGCACGAAGATCGCGTCCGCGCGCGCATCGATGGCTGCCTCGATCAGCGCGCGGCTGGCCGTCACGCCACTCACGATGCGGGTAATGGTTTCCCGGCCCTCGACCTGCAGGCCATTGGGCCCGTAGTCCTTGAAGCGTGCGGGCTGCAGCAGCGCATCGAACGCCTGCAGAAGTTGGTGCCGGGAAATGCTCATGCGCCTATTGTCGCGCGGGTGCGTGGCCCCAGATAGTCACGGATGGCACGCATGGAGGACAATGTCAGCCCGGCACAGGCTGCACGCCCGTGCCGTGACCGCCACCGATCATTTTCCAGGCCCTCCCCTTCCAAATCCCATGAAGCGCATCTGGCTGCTGTTTTCCCAAACCGTGACGGTGCTCGTCGCGGCCTATTTCGTGGTGGCGACCCTGCAGCCCGGCTGGCTGGGGCGTGGCAACGTCCGCTCGGGCGCCGGTATCGCGCTGATCGAGGCACCCGCCAATACCTCCTCTGCAGGCCAGCAGCCTGCCGCCGGCAGCTTCAGCAGTGCCGCGCGCAAGGCCGCCCCGGCCGTGGTGAGCATCAACACCAGCAAGGCCGTGCGCCACCCGCGCAGCAACGACCCGTGGTTCCAGTTCTTCTTTGGCGACCAAGGCAACAACAGCCAGCAGCAGCAGGCGGGCCTGGGCAGCGGCGTGATCATCAGCCCCGATGGCTACATCCTCACCAACAACCATGTGGTGGAAGGTGCCGACGAGATCGAGGTCACGCTCACCGACAGCCGGCGTGCCCGCGCGCGCGTGATCGGCACCGACCCCGACACCGACCTGGCGATCCTGCGAATCGAGCTCGACAAGCTGCCCGTCATCGTGCTGGGCAACTCGGACACTCTGGACGTGGGCGACCAGGTGCTGGCCATCGGCAACCCCTTCGGCGTGGGCCAGACGGTGACCAGCGGCATCGTCAGTGCCCTGGGCCGCACCCAGCTCGGGATCAACACCTTCGAGAACTTCATCCAGACCGACGCGGCCATCAACCCCGGCAACTCGGGCGGCGCTTTGGTGGACGTCAATGGCAACCTGCTGGGCATCAACACCGCGATCTACTCGCGCTCGGGCGGCAGCATGGGCATCGGCTTCGCCATCCCGGTGTCCACGGCCCGCCTGGTGCTCGACGGCATCGTCAAGGACGGCCAGGTCACGCGCGGCTGGATCGGCGTGGAGCCCAACGAGCTCTCGCCCGAGCTGGCAGAAACCTTCGGCGTAAAGGCTTCCGAAGGCGTCATCATCACCGGCGTGCTGCAGGACGGCCCCGCCGCCCAGGCCGGCATGCGCCCGGGCGACGTGATCGTGAAGGTCGACGGCAAGAACGTGGGCAATGTCTCCGAACTGCTCACCGCCGTGGCGGCCCTCAAGCCCGGCACGGCCGCCCCTTTCAACGTCAAGCGCGCCGATGCCCTGGTGGAGCTGAACATCACCCCGGGCCTGCGCCCCCGCCCTCAGCGCAATGTGAGAAGGTAGGCCCCCGAGGCGCTTCACGCCATCCCGCGTGGGGAACTTCCAGAGCAAGCGCCGCATCCGCAGCCTGGCGGCCCGTGCACAGGGGCATTGGCATGGGCCGAACCGACTTCAAAGGTCGGCCGCTACCGAGGTCATTCCAATAAAAAAGCAACTGTCGCACTTGGCAGCAGTTGCTTTTCTTTGATCCATCCCATCGCGGGAAGGATGGCGCCCTGTCAGGAGGAAGAGGAGGACGACGAGGCCGTGCTCTCAGCGTCTTCCGGCGCTTTGGTGTGCTTGATGAAGATCTGCGCGGCCCAGATGCCCACCTCGTAGAGAATGCACATGGGCACGGCCAGCGCGAGCTGCGATACCACGTCCGGTGGCGTCACGATGGCCGCGACGACAAAGGCACCGACGACGAAGTAACCGCGAAAGCTTTTGAGCTTTTCCACACTCACGATGTTCATGCGTGCCAGCACCACCACGGCGATCGGAACCTCGAACGCCAGGCCGAAGGCCAGGAACATCGAAAGCACAAAGCTCAGGTAGGCCTCTATGTCAGGCGCAGCCGTGATGCTCTTGGGCGCAAAGCTCTGGATGAAAGCGAACACCTGCCCGAACACGAAGTAGTAGCAGAACGCCACGCCGATGAAGAACAGCAGCGTGCTCGATACCACCAGCGGCAGCACCAGCTTCTTCTCGTGCGAATACAGGCCCGGCGCCACGAAGGCCCAGACCTGCCACAGCACGAAGGGCAGCGCCATCAGGAAGGCCGACATCAAGAGGATCTTGAGCGGCACCATGAAGGGCGAGATCACCGAGGTGGCGATCAGCGTGGCGCCCTTGGGCAGGTGGGCCACAAGAGGGGCCGCGAGGAAGTCGTAGAGCGCGCCAGGGCCTGGAAAGAAGAACAGGATCGCCGCCGCAATGGCGATGGCGATGATGGCCTTGACCAGCCGGTCGCGCAGCTCCATCAGGTGCTGCACGAACGGCTGCTCGGTGCCGGCCAGTTCGTCTTCTTTGGGGGGAGTTTCGGACATGTTGGATTTTCAGGGGCGTGGGGGCCGCCCATGCAGCGCGCACCGGAGGCCGCGCGGCATCGTCAATGGAATTTCTGGGGCCGGTACCGGGCGACGCGTGCCGCGCCGGACTGGGCCTTGGTGCGCACGCCGCTGCGCGACTTGTACCACTGGGGCGTGGCGCCGCGCTTGAGGCGCCAATTCTTGCCGGGGTGCTTGTAGGCGGGCACCACCACCGCGGACTCGAAGGGCTCGGTGGTGCTCATGTCCGTCGCTGCGGCCCAGTCCTTCTCGAACTCGCTGGCGCCGGTCTGGATGGACTGCTGCACGTCGCGTGCGGCGCCCTCCACCGTGTCCTTCATCTTGCGCAGCTCATCAAGCTCCATGGAGCGGTTGACCTCGGACTTGACGTCGGCCACGTAGCGTTGGGCCTTGCCCAGCAAGGTGCCCACCGTGCGGGCCACGCGCGGCAGCTTTTCGGGGCCGATGACGATCAACGCCACGGCGCCGATCAGCGCCATCTTGGACAGGCCAATATCAATCATGAAGCAGGCGTCCGCTCAGCGCTCAGCTCTTTTGCTTGGCTTCGACGTCGATGGTGGTCTTGTCGGCTGCCTGGCTGGCAGTCACCTGGCCAGCGGGAGGATTGACAGCACCGCTGTCTGCCGTGGAACCGTCCTTCATGCCGTCCTTGAAGCCCTTGACCGCGCCTCCGAGATCGGAGCCCATGTTCTTGAGCTTCTTGGTGCCGAACACCATGACGACGATCAACAGCACGATCAGCCAGTGCCAGATGGAAAAAGAGCCCATGGAAAATCTCCTAACGAATTGCAATCATTTTAGACCCGGCCCGTGACCAGAGTTCACGGACCGTCAGTTCAGGTCAGCCTTTGAGCCACGGGCGCGGACCACCCATCACATGGATGTGCAGGTGGTGGATTTCCTGCCCACCTTCAACCCCCGTGTTTACCACGATGCGAAAACCGCCATCCGGGTAGGGATTGCAGCCCTGCTCCTGGGCCAGCTTCGGTGCCAGCACCATCATGCGCCCCAGCAGGCCTGCATGCTCTGCGGAAACCTGGGCCATGGAAGGGACATGCAGCTTGGGAACCATCAGGAAGTGGATGGGTGCCGACGGATGGATGTCGTGGAAGGCAAACACTTCCTCGTCTTCATAGACCTTCTTCGAAGGAATCTGGCCCGCGGTGATTTTGCAGAAAAGGCAGTTCGGATCGTGCATGGTGGATGGAAGGAACGGGTTTCGGTGGCCCCAAGGCCTGTTCATTCACGCATTGTCGGTGATCTTGATGCTGGGCCGCACCCCGACGTCCCTGCGATGCGCCTTCATCCATTTCTTGCCCGCCTCGCGCCCGAGCTCGAACAGCTGGCGCACGAAGGCCGTGTCGGCGCGCGCCTTGCTATCGGCACCAAAGGAGGCCAGCACCTTGCCCCCGTCGATGCGGTGCATCAGCACGTTCTTGTAGCGGCGCGCGTCGAGCTTGCCCTCGGCCAGCAGCCGGCGCACGAATTCGATGGCGCGCAGCTCGGCCAGCAGGCTGGCGTTGAAGGTCACCTCGTTCATGCGCTCCATGATCTCGTGCGCGTTGTCAGGTACGGTCAGGTGCTCGATGGGGTTGATCTGCACCAGCAGGATGTCCGAGGTCTCGGTCTGGTAGATCAGCGGGTGCAGGGCCGGGTTGCCTGAGTAACCGCCGTCCCAGTAGTGTTCGCCATCGATCTCCACGGCCTTGAAAACCATGGGCAGACAGGCTGAGGCCATCACGGCATCGGCGCTCAGCCGCGGGCCAGAGAAGATCTCGCCGCGCCCCGTGCGCACGTTGGTCGCGCAGACAAACACCTGGGGCACCACGGTGCCGATGCTGGCGCGGGTCGAGCACAACAGGCTGAAATCCACCTCTTTTTCGAGCAGCTTGCGCAGCGGGTTGAAGCCGAGCGGATTGGTCTGGTAGGGCGAGAACCACTGCGCCATCATGCCCATCAGGGGGTTGGCCGCCGACAGCGGCGTCCCCCACGTCAGGCTGCCCAGGGACCCCACCCCCTCCCACAACCGGGCAAGGGCCTGTCTGGCCAGCACGCAGCCGGCCGCATGGGCCTCGACAGGGTCCTTGTGGGCCTGTGCCGCCTGGGCAAAGCCATGGGCCAGCGCCACGGCATTCATGGCGCCAGCGCTGGTGCCGCTGATCCCGTCGAGCTGCCACTGCCCGTCTTCGAGCAGGACATCCAGCACGCCCCAGGTCAGCGCGCCGTGCGAGCCCCCGCCCTGCAGCGCCAGGTTCAGGCGCTGAGGCGCATGGGGTTCAGCCATCCACTGCCTGGTTCTTGCTCATGGCCAGCATGCCGCGCACGATGCGGTACAGGAACCACAGCGAGATGATGCCCCAGGCGATCCAGCCGGGAATGATGAAGAACAGCCACAGCGGCGCGGTCACCGCGTACAGCACGCCCGCCCAGATCACCGAGCGGATGCGCCAGGAGAAATGGTTCTCCTGCCAGGTGCCCTCGGCATCGCCGCGCTTGACGAGGTCGAGCACCAGGGCGATGACCAGCAGCAGCGCGCTGGCCTGCGTGCCCGGCAGCACGGCGCCCAGGGCCACGATCAGGTGCAGCGCATAGCTGACCCAGCCGATGTTCTTGAGGCTTTCGGCCTTCTGGTCATTGGTTCGCACGTCGATGATGTCGCTCATGGGGATTCTTCCTCGTGGGCTGCACGCGCAACGGCCTTGCGCAGGGCTTTCTCCTCGATGCCGCTGGTGCCTTCGCGGCGCTCGAGCTCGGTGACCACGTCGGCCGGCGACAGGCCATAGTGGGCCAGCGCGATCATGGAATGGAACCACAGGTCAGCCACCTCGTAGACCAGCTTGCTGGCATCGGCCCCATGGTCCACGTCCTTGGCGGCCATGACCACCTCGGTGGCCTCCTCACCGATCTTCTTGAGAAAGGCATCGGGGCCCTTGTGCAGCAGGCGCGAGACATAGCTCTTCTCGGGGTCGCCGCCGTTGGCGGGTTTGCGGCTTTCGATGACGGCCGCCAGGCGGGCCAGGGAATCGTTGGAGCTCATGGTCTTATTTGTAGATGGATTCGGGGTCTTTCAAGACCGGATCGACGGCTTTCCATGCACCGTCCTTGAGCACGCTGAAGAAACAGCTGTGGCGGCCCGTGTGGCAAGCGATGCCGGGCGCGTGGCCCAACTGGGTCACCTTGAGCAGCACCACGTCGTTGTCGCAGTCCAGGCGGATCTCGTGCACGGTCTGCACATGGCCCGATTCCTCGCCCTTGAACCACAGTTTGCCGCGCGAACGGCTGAAGTACACGGCACGGCCGAGTTCCGCCGTCTTCGCAAGGGCTTCGCGGTTCATCCACGCAAACATCAGCACGTCGCCCGTGCCCTGCTCCTGCGCGATCACGGGCACCAGGCCCTGCGCATCCCATTTCACTTCGTTGAGCCAGTTCATGGCCCGGATTGTCGGCGATTTGGTGGACCGGCCCGAATTGCGGGGCCCGGACCAGACAGGAAAACGGCCCCTCTGCGCCCTGGAGGGGCAGCGGGGCCGTGCAGACAAGCGGGCGCTCAGCGCAGATTCAGCACGTTGGAGTAGCGCCCCGAACGCAGCATCTCTGCCGCAGCAGCCTGGCCGTTCACGCCCAGCCCATAGCCCAGGATAACGATGCTGCCGGCCAGCGCGCTCAGGTCCATGCCATTGATGTTGAGCACCGGAGCCGAGACAGGCAATGCCCCGACATACAGCGCGGCCATGTAGAACGGGTTGTAGGGCACGAAATTGGACCGCGCGCCATCGAGCATGAGCAACTGGCCGTCGGGCAGCAGCAGGGCTACGAAGATCGCTCCAGGCTGGCCTGCGTGGGCTGCGGGCAGGGTCACGCCGGCCTTGGCCGTCAGGCTGGTGAGCGGCCCGCTCTGGGCGGTGCTGAACGCAGGCTGGTCGCCGGGGGCCGGGGTGCCCGTGCCGGGGGTGCCGCCGGAGCCCGGGTTGCCGGTATTGCCCGGATTGCTGCTGTTGTCCACCCCGGCGTTGAGCTGGATCGGCGTGGGCGTGCTCACGACACCGTTGGAGGTGGTCACCCCGTTGCCCAGCAGGCCGCCGTCGGTTCGGCCCCAGGTGTAGACCGCACCGTCGGGCATGAGCGCCGCCGCGGCAAAAGCACCCGTGAATACGTACGACACTGGGCCGGGCAGGCCCTGCACACGCACCGGCCCCGCCTTGGCATTGGCGGGCACGGAGTCCCACTTGGTAGAGACCGTCGTTCCGTCTCCCAGCAGGCCGTTGGCGCCCTGGCCGCACGCAAACACGCTGCCAGCACCGTCCACGAACAGCGCGGAGCCCCCGCCCGCGGCGATCTGGCGCAGGTTTGCGAGGTTCTTGATGGTGTAGGGCTGGGCCGCCGTCTGCGCATTCTCCTGGCCACAGGTCAGCACGCCGCTGCTGGTGTCGCCCCAGGCCAGCGCCTGGCCATTCTTGATGCCGTAGTACAGCCCGGCCGCGTTGCCCGTGGCCGTCGCGTCGATGAAAGCCAGGCCCGTGGGCCGGAGCGCCGTCACGCCCAGGGGGTCGGTGGCAGCGCTCACCGCCTGCATGGGGTTGTCGCGCACACTGTTGCTGCCCCAGCCGATCAGGCTGCCGTCCTGGCGCCGGCCGATCATCTGCGTTCCCGTCACGGCCAGTTGCACAATGCCGGTGGCACCGGCGACGGGCAGCGGCTGCCCCCGCTGCTGCGGGCCGTTGGGTCCCAGGCCCAGGTTGCCATAGCCGCTGTCATAGCCCCAGGCCCAGACCTGCCCGTTGCCGTCCGTGGCGTAGAGCGAGTAACCATTGGTCGCTGCCAGCACCGAGACGATGCCCGAGAGGCCCGGCACCTGGACGGGCTCGTAGCGGAACTGCCCGCCCGAGGTGTTGGAGCCGATCAGCCCGTCGGAGACATTGCCCCAGACCCAGACGCTTCCGTCGCGCTTGACGGCCGCCGACAGCTGCCCCCCTGCGGTCAGGGCAACCACGTCCGTGCCCAGCGAAGCGATCTTCGCCGGCGCGGGGTTGCTGCGGTCGGCCTGGCCACGGCCCAGTTGCCCGGAGTCACCGCGCCCCCAGGAGGTGACGCTGCCGTCGGCATGGAGCAGCAGCATGTGGTAGTCGCCGATGACGATGTGCGGGATGGCGGCCATCGCCGGACAGACCAGCCCGACCAATGCGCCGGCCAGCACGACGGCCCGGCGCAAGAACCTGTTCAAAGAATCAGCCATGGAGCAACTCCTGCAAGAGGGAAAGAAGGTGCATGGATTCTTCCGCCGCCGGCGTTCGCCGTCTGTCCCTCGAACACGGGACAAAACGGTTCATGTGCAAGCAGCTGTGACAGCAGGCCCCGCGTATCATGAAATGCACCGCCGAGCTTCCAAGGCCTGCCCATCCATGTCCGCTTTGCTCTCCGTGCTCGTGATCGAGGACGACCCGCTCTTCAGGCAGCGCCTGTGCGACAGCATTGCCGCCGCGCCCGACCTGCGCCTGGTGGGCGCTGCCGGCGACGCCGCCTCGGGACTGGCCCTGCTGGCCCGGCACCAACCACAGGTCCTGCTGCTGGACCTGGGCCTGCCCGACCTCAACGGCATCGAGGTGATCGCGCGCAGCGCGGGCGTCGCTCCCCATTGCGAGGTGGTGGTGGTCACCGTGTTCGGCGACGAGGCCCATGTCATGCAGGCGCTGGCCGCGGGCGCCACGGGCTATGTGCTCAAGGACACGCCGGCCCTGGACCTGGCCGAGATGGTGCGTGCCGTACATGCGGGCGGCAGCCCCATCAGCCCCGTGATCGCGCGCCGCCTGCTGACCCGGCTGGCGCCCGCCGGCCCGTCGCGCCAGCGCGTGCAGGCCGGCCCGCCGGAAACCGCGGCCAGCGAAGCCGACGCGGGCCTGCTCAGCGAGCGCGAATGCGAGATGCTCGGCATGGCCGCCAAGGGCTACAGCTACCGCGAGATCGCACAAATGATGGGCGTGACCCAGCAGACCGTGCTTACCTACGTCAAGCGCAGCTACCGCAAGCTGCAGGTGCATTCCCGCTCGGAGGCGGTCTACGAGGCCCGCAAGCGCGGGCTGATGGGCGACTGAAGCCCCGCTGCCCCGTGCTCGCCGTCGCCCGCCCATCCCGACCGCCATGCCGGCAGGCCCTGCGCTGGATCCTGGCTGCCAGCCTGGCCATGGCCCCCCTGCTGGCCCAGGCCCAGGCGGCCGCCCCCGAGGCCACGGAATCCATGTCGGTCACGCGCGTGGAACGCTGGGCACCCGCACCGGGCACCGAGCCCTCCATCGGCCCGCCGGCGGACGACGCTGCGCAGGGCACCTGGCAAGCGGTCGACCTGCCGCAGGCGGTACAGCGCCAGCCGATCACCCGCGCCGCCGTCAACCTGCCCCTGCCCACCGTCTGGTACCGCACTGCATGCCCGGCGCCCGTGGCGCAGGAAACCCTGGCCCTGTACCTGCCGCGCGTCAACGGTGGCCCGCTGCAGGTCTGGCTGCGCACCGCGCAGGGCACGCGGCAGTTGCTGGACAACAGTCCGGCCTGGCCCTCGCAATGGAACCAGCCTATCCAGCTGCGCCTGCCCGGTGCCGCCTCTCAATCCTCGCAGCCCGGCAGCAGCTGCCGGCTGTTCCTTGCACTGCCGCCGCGCGCCGACGGCAGCTATGCCCTGAGCCGCCTGTGGATGGGGCCGGAGCCTGAAGTCCAGGGCCTGTGGTCGGCGCGCCAGCGCTGGGTCGTCACCGTGCCCCTGGCGGCCAGCACCACGCTGGTCATGCTGGGCCTGTTCGCGCTGGCCTTCTGGTGGCGCCGCCGCCAGGACACGGCCTACCTGTACTTCGGGCTCGCGTCGCTGGCCTGGTGGTTCCGCAACCTGCACTACGGCATCGAGTTGCCGCAGAACCTCGACGCCCTGCGCTGGTTCTGGTGGGCCACCGATGCCTCGATGACCTGGGTCATGCTGCTGGTCTACCTGTTCTCGCTGCGCTTTGCGACACGCAGCTTCCCCTCTGTGGAGCGCCTGCTGCTGGGCTTTGCGCTGCTGGTCTCGGCCGCGTCGATGCCGGTGCTGCCCTGGGCGCTGGACACGCCGCTGCTGCTGCATGCTGCCAATACGCTGGTGGCAATGGGCGTGACCCTGCTCATTGCCTGGTCGGCCTGGCACGGCAGCCGCGAGTTGCGCGTGCTGGCAGTGGCGCTGTGCATCTGCCTGGGCCTGGGCGTGCATGACCTGGCGCTGCTGCAGCTGCGCATCTCGCCCGAGAGCCTGTACCTGATGCCCTACGCCATGGTGCTGGTGCTGGGCGCCTTCCTGTATGCCGTGAACCGCCGCTATATCGGCGCGCTGGAGCACGCGGAAGGCGCAGCCCAGGTGCTGCAGGACAAGCTCTCGGAACAGCAGCGCGCACTGCAAGGCAACTTCGCCCTGCTGGCCGAGGTGGAGAACGAGCGCGTGCGCCTGACGGAGCGCCAGCGGCTCACGCGCGACATGCACGACGGCCTGGGTGCGATGCTGGTGTCGTCGCTCGGCCAGATCGAGCAGGGCCGCCTGTCACAGGGCGAGATGGCCCAGGTGTTGCGCGAGTGCCTGGAAGACCTGCGCCTGACCATCGATTCGATGGAGCCCATCGACCAGGACCTGACCACCCTGCTGGCCACCCTGCGCCAGCGCGTGGGCCACCGCCTGGCACAGGGTGGCATCACCCTGCACTGGCACATGGACGACCTGCCGCCCCTGCCCTGGCTTGACGCCCCCGCCGCGCTGCACGTGCTGCGCATCGTGCAGGAGGCGCTGGCCAACGTGGTCAAGCATTCCGGGGCGTCCAATGTCACGCTGTCGGCCACGCTGGACGCGGGAGCAGGGGTGTGCGTGCAGATCGAGGACGACGGGCGCGGGCTGCAGGCCAGGCCGGATGGGAACCAGGGCCGTGGGCTGGGCCACATCGAGGAGCGCGCACGGCAACTGGGCGGCCATGCGCGGATCGTGCTGGGGGCCGGGGGCGGTACGGTGGTGCAGCTGTGGCTGCCGCTGCAGGGTCCGCCCCCTTTGGCGGAGGGGTTCAGGCATTCGCGCTGGCCTGCACCCTGACCGTTCAGGGTTTCAGGGCTTGGCCACCGTCAGGAAGACCCGCTTGCGGTCCCAGTTCTTGCGGCCCAGGTACTTGATGGCGATCACATAGCGGCCGGGCGGCAGGAAGTCCTGCGTCAGCGTCTCCTGCTGCGTAACCACGGGCTGGCCGTTCACGCGCACGCTCTGCTGCGCCACCATTTCGGTTTCGCTCTCCAGGTCCTGGCCGTCAAGGCCGTAGACCGTGACGTCAGGCTCTTCCTTTTCTTCGCCCACATGGGGCAGGCCCATGGCGTTGGGGCGCGTGAGCACATCGAGCGCCACCTTGCCGTCCACCGGTTCGCGCACGATCCAGTAGACCTCGCGCACGTTGTCGTTGAGCTCGGCCAGGAGGGCCTTGAGCTTTTCGTACTCGGCCTTGTCGGCAATCACCTGCACCGCCTTGCCGCCGATGGTCGCGTCAAAGCAACGACCGATGCGGTCCACGCAGGGAATGCGGTCGAAATAGCCGCGCGCATAGGACGGCGCCGGCACCTGCTGTGCTGCGGCTGGCATGGCGGCAAAGCCGGCGCACAGGGCCATGGCAGCGGCCAGGGACCGCAGGGAGCCCCTCATCACAGCCGCACCGGGATGCCGCGCCCCGCCATGTGCAGCTTGGACTGGCCCACGGTGTATTCGCCGTAGTGAAAGATGCTGGCGGCCAGCACCGCATCGGCACCGCCGATCTGGATGCCGTCGGCCAGGTGGTCGAGGTTGCCCACGCCGCCCGAGGCGATCACGGGCACGCTCACCGCATCGCTCACCGCGCGCGTCAGCGCCAGGTCGAAGCCGGCCTTGGTGCCGTCGCGGTCCATGCTGGTCAGCAGGATCTCGCCCGCGCCGCGACGCGCCATCTCGGTGGCCCAGGCCACCGCGTCCAGGCCGGTGTTCTTGCGCCCACCATGGCTGTACACATCCCAACCCGGGCCCACGGGCTGGCCGTCGGCGCCGGTGCGCCGCGCGTCCTCTTCGGAGCGGCGCTTGGCGTCGATGGCCACCACGATGCACTGCGCACCGTACCTGTCCGAAGCGGCATTGATCACGTCGGGGTCGGCGATCGCGGCCGAGTTGAAACTGGTCTTGTCGGCGCCCGCATTGAGCAGGCGGCGCACATCGGCCACCGTGCGCACGCCGCCACCCACGGTGAGCGGAATGAACACCTGGCTGGCTACGGCTTCGATGATGGGCAGGATCAGGTCGCGGCCATCGCTGGTGGCGGTGATGTCGAGGAAGGTCAGTTCATCGGCGCCCTGCGCGTTGTAGCGCGCGGCGATCTCGACGGGGTCGCCCGCGTCGCGCAGCTCGACGAAATTGACGCCCTTGACCACCCGGCCTCCGGTCACGTCCAGGCAGGGGATGATGCGTTTGGCAAGCATGTCAGAGGTCCAATGGGGCGGCGCTGCCGCCCCGGGGGTTATCCATTCAGTTCGTCGGCGCGCGCCTGCGCGGCCGCGAAATCGAGGTCGCCGCTGTAGATGGCGCGGCCGCAGATCACGCCTTCCACGCCCTCGCCCTCGACGGCGCACAGTTGCTCGATGTCGGCCATGTTCGACAGGCCGCCCGAGGCGATCACGGGAATGCTCAGCGACTGCGCGAGCTTGACAGTGGCATCGATGTTGATGCCCGAGAGCATGCCGTCGCGGCCGATGTCGGTGTAGATGATGGACTCGACGCCCCAGTCCTCGAACTTCTTGGCCAGGTCCACAACCTCATGGCCGGTGAGCTTGCTCCAGCCGTCGGTGGCGACCTTGCCATCCTTGGCATCGAGGCCGACGATGATGTGGCCGCCAAAGGCGCTGCAGGCGTCCTTGAGGAAGCCCGGGTTCTTCACGGCCGCCGTGCCGATGATCACGTAGCGCAGGCCGCCGTCGATGTATTTCTCGATGGTGTCCAGGTCGCGGATGCCGCCACCGAGCTGCACCGGGATGTCCTCGCCCACTTCCTGCAGGATGGACTTGATCGCGCTGAAGTTCTTGGGCACGCCGGCAAAGGCGCCGTTCAGGTCCACCAGGTGCAGACGGCGTGCGCCAGCCTCCAGCCACTTGCGCGCCATGGCGGCAGGGTCTTCACCAAAGGTGGTGGATTGGTCCATGTCGCCTTGCTTGAGGCGTACGCAGTGGCCGTCCTTGAGGTCGATGGCGGGAATGAGCAGCATGGTGGGTTCGGGTGAAAAAGGGCGAGGCCGGGCTCGGCCCGAACAGGGTTGAAAATGAAAACTCAGGGGTTCCAGTGCAGGAAATTGCGGTACAGCGCCAGGCCGTGCTCCGCACTTTTCTCGGGATGGAACTGGGTGGCAAAAATATTATCGCGTGCAATCGCTGCGGCGAACACACCGCCGTAGTCGGCTTCGCCAGCGCAGTGCGCTGCATTCTGCGGCCGGGCATAGAAACTGTGCACGAAATAGAAGTAGCTGCCGTCAGGCACGCCGGCCCATACCGGATGTGCCGCACCGCCGTGCGCCACCTGGCGCACCTGGTTCCAGCCCATCTGCGGCACCTTGAAGCGGCTGCCATCGGGCTGGGTGCGGCCGGCCAGGTCGAACTTGCGCACCTCGCCAGGGATCAGCGACAGGCCGGGCGTGTCGCCCTCGGCGCTGTGGTCCAGCAGCATCTGCATGCCCACGCAGACGCCGAACATCGGTTTGCTGGCAGCAGCTTCGAGCACGGACTGCTGCAAGCCCGAATCGCGCAGCTCGCGCATGCAGTCGGGCATGGCGCCCTGCCCCGGCAGCACGATGCGCTGGGCGGCGCGCACCTCTTCAGGGCGCGAGGTGACGACCACGGTCCAGCCCGAGCCTTCTGCTGCGGCCTGCACGGCCTGCGACACCGAGCGCAGGTTGCCCATGCCGTAATCGACCACGGCGACGGTTTTTGCTTCCATATTCATAGCTATCGGCGCTTGACGAAAAATCGGTAGCGGCCTTTTTTCAGCGTGTGGGGATCAGAGACTGCCCTTGGTGGACGGAATGGTGCCGGCGGCGCGCGGGTCGCGCGTGAGGGCCGAGCGCAGCGCGCGGGCAAAGGCCTTGAACACCGTTTCGCACTGGTGGTGCGCGTTGATGCCCTTGAGGTTGTCGATGTGCAAGGTCACGCCCGCGTGGTTCACGAAGCCCTGGAAGAATTCGTAGGTGAGCTGCGTGTCGAAGCCGCCGATGCTGCCCGCGGTGAACGGGATGTGCAGGTGCAGCCCGGGGCGGCCCGAGAAATCGACCACCACGCGGCTCAGCGCCTCGTCCAGCGGCACATAGGCATGGCCGTAGCGGGTGATGCCCTTCTTGTCGCCCACGGCGCGCGCGAAGGCCTGGCCCAGGGTGATGCCCACGTCTTCCACCGTGTGGTGGCCATCGATGTGCAGGTCGCCGTCGCAGTCGACCTCCAGGTCGATCAGCCCGTGGCGGGCGATCTGTTCGAGCATGTGGTCGAAAAAGCCGATGCCGGTGTGCAGCTTGGCCTGGCCGGTGCCGTCGAGGTTGATGCGCACGGTGATGTGCGTCTCGGCGGTGTTGCGGCTGACCTCGGCGGTGCGGTCGGCCTGGGGATCGGTCGAGGCGGAGGTTACGAGTGCAGAAGAAGTCATAGGGAGGCTTGGAGCGCAGCAAGCATCTGCGCGTTGTCATCGGCGTTGCCCACCGTGAGGCGCAGGCAGTTCACCAGCATGGGGTGCATTGTAGAAACGTTCTTGACGAGGACCTTGCGCTTTTTCATGCCCTCGCAGGTTGTGGCGGAATCGGCCACACGCACGAGCACCATGTTGGCCTCGCTGTCCCAGCACTTTTCGATGCCCGGCAGGGCCCTGAGGGCCTGCACCAGCAGTGTGCGCTGGGTGCGCAGTTCGGCCGCCTGCTCGGCGAACACGTCCGTGTGCTCCAGCGCGAACAGGGCCGCCTCGCAGTTGAGCACGCTCACGTTGTAGGGCGGGCGCACCTTGTCGATCTCGGTGCTCACGGCCGCTGGCGCGATGAGGTAGCCCAGGCGCACCCCGGCCAAGCCGAACTTGCTGAGCGTGCGCATGAGCAGCACATGGGCGTTGCGCGCCGGTTCGGCGCGCATGCGGTCGATCCAGGTGCGGCTGGCAAAGGGCTGGTAGGCCTCGTCCATCACCACGAAGCCGCCCTGCGCGCCCACCGCGTCGATGATGCGCTGCACGGCGCCCTCGTCCCACAGGGTTGCCGTGGGGTTGTTGGGGTAGGCGATGTAGGTGATGGCCGGGCGGTGCTGGGCGATGGCGGCCAGCATGGCCGGCTCGTCGAGCTCGAAATCGGGCGTGAGCGGCACGCCCACAAAATCCAGGCCCTGCAGCTGTGCGCTCAGCGGGTACATCACGAAGCCCGGCATGGGCGCCAGCATGGTGGCGCGCTCGCCGGGCTGGGCGCAGGCCAGGGCCAGCAGGGTGATGAGTTCGTCCGAGCCATTGCCCAGCACGATGCCGTGGCCCTCGGGCATGCCGGCGTACCTGGCCAGGGCAGCCTTGAGGTCGTTCAGGCGCTCACCGGGGTAACGGTTCAGCGCCAGCGCGCCCAGGCGCTGGCCCAGCGCGGCCTGCAGGTGGGCGGGCAGGCGAAACGGGTTCTCCATCGCGTCCATCTTGAGCATGCCGGTGGACGGCTGCACGCCATAGGCATGCATGGCGCGCACGTCGGCACGGATGCGGTTCAGGGCGGCCAGAGGCGGGGCAGTGGAGGTCATTCAGCGGTGTCCAGTTCGTGGGGGGCGACAAGAAAAGGGTTGACGGCGCGCACGGCATCGAAGACCTGGTCGTGCGGCAGTGCTTCGGTGAGCAGGTAGCGGCAGCCCTGCTGGTGGGCGGAGGAAACGATGAGCGCGTCCCAGT
The DNA here is from genome assembly GCF_979253235.1 of Acidovorax sp. AC410. NCBI lineage: Bacteria > Pseudomonadati > Pseudomonadota > Betaproteobacteria > Burkholderiales > Comamonadaceae > Acidovorax > Acidovorax sp. AC410. Next base: position 3,027,295 of record NZ_CEEDCG010000001.1, on the reverse strand, counting down.
AACCCAGGCCGTAGCGGTCCTGCAGGTCCCAGGCGCCGTCCACGGTGTAGGCGTCGAGGTGCGGCGGCAGCCACACGCGCAGGCGCCGCACCTGGGCGCGCACCAGGGGCACGGTGCGTGGCCCCTCGAAGCGCTGGATGGCCTGGTTGTACAGCTCGTTGAGCACCTGGGAGCTGATGCGCCCGCTGCGCGTCTGCCAGCAAAAGCCCAGCCACTCTCGGGCCCGCGCCTGGCGCACCGGGTCGCGGTCGTCCACGCTGGCCAGCAGCAGCTCGGTGTCGACGAACAAGGGCACGGTGCTGCTCATCGCTGGAACAGGATTTCGCGCGGCACATAGGGGCCGCTGGAAGCGCCCCAGCTCTCGAAGCCCAGCGCCTCGCGCATGGCCTGGGCGTAGGCGTCTTCCTGGCGCATCTTTTCGGCCAGCCACTCGCCCACCAGGCGCGACACGCTGCTGCCGCGCTTGGCGGCTTCGATGCGCACCCATTCGGCGGCGGCGTCGTCCATGGTGATGGTGACGTTTTTCATGGGATCCATATTACACGAACTTCGTGTTTCACGAAGTTCGTGTAAAAAATCAGGCCGCTTTTCGGGTGATGGCCTGGAGCACGCGACAGGCCATGTCACCCACCTTGCGCAGGGCCATCAGGTGTTCCGGGGTCCAGTCGCCCCCCACGCCGATGCGCAGGCAGTTGCGAAAGCGCCCACTGGCGCTGAATACCGTGCCGGGCGCGATCAGGATGTGCTCGGCCAGGCAGGCCTCGTGCAACTGCACCGAGTCGAGTGCGCGCGGCAGCTCCACCCACAGCAGCATGCCGCCGGGCGGGTCGCTGACCCGCGTACCCGGTGGAAAGTGCGCGCCGATGATGTGGCGCACCTCATCGAGCCGCGCCGCTGCGGCAGCGCGCAGCTGGCGCATGGCGGCCGCATGCCCGCTCTGGTTGATCAGGTCGGCCAGCGCCAGCTCCAGCACGGCCGACTGGCCGCCGGCCTGCATGTCCTTGATGCTGCGCAGTTGCTCTGTCCAGCGCCCGGCCTCGACCCAGCCCAGGCGCAAGCCGGGGGCCAGCGTCTTGGAGAAAGAGTCGCAGAGCATCACGTGGCCTGTGGTGTCATAGGACTTGACGGTGCGGCGCATCTCGTCAGACTCGGCCAGATCGGCGTAGATCGCGTCTTCGATCACGGCCATGCCGTGGCGCGCGGCCATCTGCGCCAGCCGCCGGCGCTCGGGCTGGGGCATGCAGCTGCCCAGCGGGTTGCTCAGCGTGGGCACCACCATCAGGGCCTTCACGGGCTGCGTATCGAGCGCAAGCTGCAGCGCATCGAGCGAGATGCCGTGGCGCGGGTGCGTGGGGATCTCCAGCGCCTTGAGGTGCAGGCCCTGCAGCACTTCGAGGAAGGAGAAATGCGTGGGCGACTCCAGCGCCACCACGTCGCCCGGCTGGGTGACGGCGCGCAGGCACAGGGCGATGCTGTCCATGCAGCCGCCAGTGATCACGATGTTCTCGGGGTCCAGGCTACAGCCCAGGCCCACGGCATAGCGCGCCAGGGCGCGCCGCGCCTCTTCCTGCCCGGCGGAGGACGGGTAGGTACACAGCAGTTGGCGGTTGCGCTGCACGGACCGCACCACGGCGCGGCGCACGCGGTCGGGGTTGAGCATGTCGGGCCCCGGCGTGCCGCTGCTGAAGGAGAGCATGTCCACCGGCTGGGCACGGCCCATGATGCGCTGACCCAGCCAGTCCACCGACACTTCGCGCGGGCGGCGCAGCGGGCGCGGGGTGGTGGGCTCGGGCAGGTTCACCGGGCGCGCCGCCACGAAGAAACCCGAGCGCGGACGCGCGGTGATCAGGCGCGCATCCTCGAGCCAGTGGTAGGCCTGCACCACGGTGCTCTGGGCCACGCCGCGCTGGCGCGCCAGCTCGCGCACCGAAGGCATCTTCTCGCCGCGCGCCAGGGTGCCGTTGCGCACCAGTTCGGCCAGCTGGGCTGCGATCTGCAGGTAGAGGGGAGTGGTTTCCACGGCGTCCATGGCTTCATTCTGTACTGGCAGAACCTGCGTTGACCAATACAGATTGGCCTCAGTCAATACGACACAGAACCCCACGGCGGGGAATCTGTACTGCACCAGCTCGCCTCATGCTGTGGCTGGTGGCCCGGGACCCGGGCGCGCACAGTGCAAGGCATGAACTCACTTCACACCCCCTCCCCCGCTTTGCCCACTGTCCCACCGCTGCGGCCGCAGGCCCTGGCGCTGCAGTGGAACCGCCAACCCCTGCCGCCACCGCAGGCGGTGCAGACACTCGAATTCCGCGCCGGCGAAACCGCCTTGCTGGAAGTGGAGCAAGGCCGGGTCTGGGTGACCTGCGACGGCCTGCTCGAAGACTATTTTCTGGAAGCCGGACAACGCCTGAGCTTCACCGGGCCGGTGCGGCTGCGTGTGAGCGCCGAGGGCCAGTGCCCTGCGCGTCTGAACTGGGCCTGCCTGCGCGCCAGCGATGCGGCCAGCCGCGCCGCCACCCCGCAGGCCGGTGCGCACCCCGCTGCAGGCCTGCGCATGCGCGCGGCCTGAAGCCAGCCGTCAGCCCCGCGCTGGCGGCACCGGCACGAGCCGCAGCTCGGCGGCGCGCGCGTGGGCCTGCAGGCCCTCGCCATAGGCGAGTTCAGCCGCAATGGTGCCCAGCGCCTGGGCACCGGCCTCGCTCACCTCGATGAGGCTGCTGCGCTTCTGGAAGTCGTACACCCCCAGCGGCGAGCTGAAGCGCGCCGTGCCGCTGGTGGGCAGCACGTGATTCGGGCCAGCGCAGTAGTCGCCCAGGCTCTCGCTGGTGTAGGCCCCGAGGAAGATGGCGCCCGCGTGGCGCAGCAGCGGCTCCCAGCGGTGCGGCTCGCTGCTGCTCACCTCCAGGTGCTCGGGGGCGATGCGGTTGCTGATGGCGCAGGCCTCTTCCATGCTGCGCGTGTGGATCAGCGCGCCCCGGCCGTTCAGGCTCTTGGCGATGATCTCGGCGCGGGGCATGGCGGGCAGCAGGCGGTCGATGGCCTCCTGCACGGCGTCGATGTAGGCCGCATCGGGGCACAGCAGGATGCTTTGCGCCAGTTCGTCGTGCTCGGCCTGGGAGAACAGGTCCATGGCCACCCAGTCGGCCGGGGTGCTGCCGTCGGCCAGCACCAGGATTTCGCTGGGGCCGGCGATCATGTCGATGCCCACGGTGCCGAACACGCGCTTCTTGGCGCTGGCCACGTAGGCATTGCCCGGACCGGTGATCTTGTCCACCTTGGGCACCGTCGCTGTGCCATAGGCCAGCGCAGCCACGGCCTGCGCACCGCCGATGGTGAAGGCGCGCGTGACCCCGGCCACGTAGGCCGCGGCCAGCACCAGCTCATTGCGCTCGCCCTTGGTGGATGCCAATTGCGCGCCCGAGCCCCCGGTAGCGACACTGCCGCGCACGGGCGTGGGCACCACCATGATGATCTCCTGCACGCCGGCCACGTGGGCGGGGATGGCGTTCATGAGCAGGCTCGACGGGTAGGCCGCCTTGCCGCCGGGCACGTAGATGCCCACGCGATCGAGCGGGGTGACCTTCTGGCCCAGCAGGGTGCCGTCTTCGTCGCGGTAGCTCCAGCTCTCACCCGAAGCCTTCTTCTGCGCCTCGTGGTAGGTGCGCACGCGCTTCGCCGCTGCCTGCAGCGCTTCGCGCTGGGCGGCGGGAATGGCGTCGAAGGCAGCCTTGAAGTCGGCCTGCGTCAACTCCAGCGCGGCCATGGACTCGGCGGCCAGGCCGTCGAAGCGGGCCGTGTAGTCGAGCACGGCGGCATCGCCGCGCGCCTGCACGTCGGCCAGGATATCGGCCACGCGCTGCTCGATGGCCGCATCCGTGTCGGCGGACCAGTGCAGGCGATCGCGGAAGGCGGCTTCGAAATCGGCGCTGTCGGTGCTCAGGCGGATGGGCTTGGCTTGCATGGCTCTAGGGTCTCTGTCGCAGTGGGAAATCGGTGATTCGTTCAGGCGCGCGCCGCAGTGGCTGCGGCAAACGCATCGATGATGCGGCGCAGCGGGGCCTGCTTGAGCTTGAGCGCAGCCTGGTTGACCACCAGGTAGGAGCTGATGTCCATGATGCGCTCGACTTCCACCAAGTGGTTGGCGCGCAGGGTGTTGCCGGTGGACACCAGGTCGACGATGGCGTCGGACAGGCCGATCAGCGGGGCCAGCTCCATGCTGCCGTAGAGCTTGACCATGTCCACATGCACCCCCTTGGTGGCGAAGAAGTCGCGCGCGATGGAGGTGTACTTGGTGGCCACCTTCAGGCGCGAGCCCTGCTTGACGGCGCGCTCGTAGTCGAAGTCGTTGCGCACGGCGACGCTCACGCGGCACTTGGCGATCTGCAGGTCCAGCGGCTGGTACAGGCCCTGGCCGCCGTGCTCGATGAGGGTGTCCTTGCCGGTCACACCGATGTCGGCGCCGCCGTACTCCACGTAGGTGGGCACGTCGGTGGCACGCACCAGCACCACGCGCACGTCGGGCTGGTTGGTGGGCAGGATGAGTTTGCGCGACTTCTCGGGGTCTTCGAGCACCTCGATGCCGGCAGCGGCCAGGAGCGGCAGGGTTTCGTCGAAGATGCGGCCCTTGGACAGGGCGAGGGTGATCATGGTCATACGGGTTCTCTGAAAAGGGGCGCTCAGGACATGCGCTCGATGTCCGCTCCGATGCCGCGCAGCTTGGCTTCCATGCAATCGTAGCCACGGTCCAGATGGTAGATGCGGTCCACCACGGTCTCGCCGTCGGCCACCAGGCCTGCAATCACCAGGCTGGCCGAGGCGCGCAGGTCGGTGGCCATCACGGTCGCACCCGACAGCGGCGGGTCCACAGCTTCGGCATTGCCCAGCCCCTCGATCACGGCCACCTTGCCATCGGTCTGGATGCGGGCGCCCAGGCGCACCAGTTCGTCCACATGCATGAAGCGGTTCTCGAAGATGGTCTCCATCACCGTGGAGGTGCCCTGCGCCACGCAGTTGAGGGCCATGAACTGGGCCTGCATGTCGGTCGGAAAGCCCGGATATTCGGTGGTGCGGAAACCCTGGGCGCGCAGCTTGCCGGCACCAGGGCTCTGCACCCGGATACCGCCATCCACGGCCTGCACCTGCACACCGGCCTCGCGCAGCTTGTCGATCACGGCATCGAGGTGGTCGGCGCGGCCATGGCGCAGCACCACATCGCCGCCCGTGGCGGCCACCGCGCACAGGAAGGTGCCGGCTTCGATGCGGTCGGCCACCACGCGGTGCGTGCAAGCATGCAGGCGCTCCACGCCCTGGATGCGGATGCGGCTGCTGCCGTGGCCCTCGATCTTCGCGCCCATGGCGATCAGCATCTCGGCCAGGTCAATGATCTCGGGCTCCTGCGCTGCGTTCTCCAGCACCGTCTCGCCCTCGGCCAGCGACGCGGCCATGAGGAAGTTCTCGGTGCCGGTCACGGTCACCATGTCGGTGGTGATGCGCGCGCCCTTGAGGCGCGTGGCGCCGGCGGGTAGCCTGGCGATCATGTAGCCGTGCTCGACCACGATCTCGGCACCCATGGTGGCCAGGCCCTTGATGTGCTGGTCCACCGGGCGCGAGCCGATGGCGCAGCCGCCGGGCAGGGACACCGTGGCCTCGCCAAAGCGCGCCAGCAGGGGCCCCAGGGCCAGCACCGAGGCGCGCATGGTCTTGACCAGCTCGTAGGGGGCCTCGGGCGTATTCAGCGCGCTGGCGTCGATGCGCACCGTGCCATCTGGCGTGCGCTCAGCCGCCACGCCCATGTTGCGGATCAGGGTGAGCATGGTGCTCACGTCCTGCAGCTGGGGCACGTTGAGCAGGGTGACGGGGTCTGCCGTGAGCAGCGCGGCGCACAGTTCGGGCAAGGCGGCGTTCTTGGCGCCGGAGACCAGCACCTCGCCCTGCAGGGTGCGGCCACCACGGATGAGGAGTTTGTCCATCACGAAACCAGTGAAAAAGAAAATTGGAGGTGCCGGGTTGTAGCCGCTCAGCGCGGCTGCGCCGCCCATTCGGCGGGCGTGAAGGTCTTCATGGACAAAGCATGCACCTCGTCCGTCTGCATGCGCGTGCCCAGCGTGGCGTACACGCGCTGGTGGCGCTGGATGAGGCGCTTGCCCTCGAATTCGGTCGAGACGATGGTGGCGTACCAGTGGCGGCCATCGCCCTGCAGGTCGATGTGCTCGCAGGCCAGGCCGGCGGCGATGAGGTCTTGGAGTTGGTCGGCGGTCATGGGTGGGGCGTGGTTGTCTGCATCATCCGGGGCGGGCGGCAAGGGTACCGCGAACCGCCCCCGGGCGGGTCAGTATCGGTCAATGGCGGATCTTGTAGCCCGTGCGCAGCAGGTGCACGGCCAACCAGCTCACCGCGAGCCAGGCCACGCCGACGATTCCAAGGCTGAGCCAGGGCGAAGTGTCGCTCTGGCCGAAGAAGCCATAGCGAAAGCCGTCGATCATGTAGAAGAACGGGTTCAGGTGGCTCACGGTCTGCCAGAACGGCGGCAGGGACTGGATGGAATAGAACACGCCGGACAGGAAGGTCATCGGCACGATCACAAAGTTCTGGAACGCCGCCATCTGGTCGAACTTGTCGGCCCACAGCCCGGCGATGAGACCCAGCGTGGCCAGCAGCGCGGCGCCCAGGAAGGCGAACGCCAGGATCCACAGCGGTGCGGCGAACTCGGGCCGCGCGAAGGCGATGGTCACCAGGAACACCCCCAGCCCCACGGCCAGCCCGCGCACGATGGACGAGCCCACGTAGGCCACAAACCAGGCCCAGTGCGACAGGGGCGTGAGCAGCACGAACACCAGGCTGCCCATGATCTTGCTCTGGATCAGGCTCGACGAGCTGTTGGCGAATGCGTTCTGCAGCACACTCATCATCACCAGGCCTGGCACCAGGAAGGCGGTGTAGCTGATGCGGTCATAGACCTTCACATGGTCTTCGAGCACGTGGCCGAAGATCAGCAGGTACAGCACGGCGGTGAGCACCGGGGCGGCCACGGTCTGGAAGCTGACCTTCCAAAAGCGCAGCACCTCTTTGTAGAACAGGGTCTGCCAGCCGGTCATGCGCGCACCTCCACGGGCGCCGCAGTGGGCGCTGGCGGGGGGTGGGATGAGGAAGTGCCGGCCATCACCTGCAGGAACACGTCCTCCAGGTCGGGGCGGCGGATTTCCATGTCATGCACTTCGACACCGGCAACGCGCAAGGCGGCCAGGTGCTCTTCGATCTCGCGCGCATCGTGGGCCGGGATCTGCACGATGCGGCCGGTGACGCGCGCCAGGCGCGCCAGCGTGGGCGGCAGGTCCACGTCGGCCTTGAACTGCAGCACGTTGCCCGAGGCGGCTTTGAGCAGGTCGCTGGTATCGGCCAGGGCCACCACCTGCCCGGTCTTGAGCATGGCGATGCGGTTGCACAGGGCCTCGGCCTCTTCCAGGTAGTGCGTGGTGAGCAGCACGGTGTGCCCTTCCTTGTTCAGGCGGGCGATGAATTGCCACAGCGTCTGGCGCAGCTCCACATCCACCCCAGCGGTGGGCTCGTCGAGCACAATGATGGGCGGCTTGTGTACCAGGGCCTGGGCGACGAGCACGCGGCGCTTCATGCCGCCCGACAACTGGCGCATGTTGGCATTGGCCTTGTCGGTGAGGCCCAGGTGGTGCAGCAGCTCGTCGATCCAGGCGTCATTGTTCTTGACCCCGAAGTAGCCGGACTGGATGCGCAGCGCCTCGCGCACGTTGAAGAAGGGGTCGAAGACCAGTTCCTGCGGCACCACGCCGAGCTTGCGCCGGGCTTCAGCGAAGTCCGCCTGCACATCGCTGCCCTGCACCAAGACACGGCCATTGCTGGGGCGCGCCAGGCCGGCGAGGATGCTGATGAGGGTGGTTTTACCGGCACCATTGGGGCCGAGCAGTCCGAAGAACTCCCCCTCCTCGATGTCCAGGCTGACCTGGTTGAGTGCCTGGAAAGGGCCTTTGGGCGTATCAAAGGTCTTGGAAACGGCTTGGAATGAGACTGCGGGCATGAGCCGCTGATTTTAAGGCCTGGTGCACAAACCTGCTGTGCCGGCCCCAGGAGCCCCTGCCTGGCAGCTCAGAGGCTGGGAATTTTTTGACCGTGCCCGAAAGGCGCGACACAACGCCCTGGATCTAGGCGCAAAGCGCAGCCATAGCTCGGGCTATAGCGAGCATTTGCAACGCGGAGCCGGGGCGTTTTGGCGAGCAAGGCGGGCATGGACGAAATATTCTCAGCCTCTCAGGCCGCAGGCAGCAGGCCTGCGACGCCGTAGAGGCCGGCCATGCTGGCCAGCGCTGCGGGCAGACCCTGCACGGCAAAGGTCTTGCGGTCCGAAAGCGCCTCGCGCCGGCACTCTAGCAGCACCGCCAGCGCGGATGTGTCGAACACGGCCAGCGCCTGGGCATCCACGACGACACTCGGCTCCTTGTGTACCTTGAGGCCCTGCAAGAGCATGCGCAGGCACGCCGGTGCCTGGCGATGGGTCAGCTCCTGGGGAAGGACCAGTACGGGCATGGAGGACGGCGCCCGATCAGCCCTTGGTGCCGGCATTGGACTTGTTGCGCGCCTCGAGCGAGGCGATCAGGCCATCCACGCCCTTGGCGTTGATTTCCTGCGCGAACTGGCCCTTGTAGGTTTCCACCAGCCACACGCCGAGCACGTTGAGGTTGTAGATCTTCCAGCCCGCGCCATCGCCCGGGGTCTTTTCCAGGCGGTAGTCGAGTTGGATCGGGTCGCCACGGCCCACGATCTCGGTGCGCACCAGGACGTCCTTGTCGGCCGGATCGGCGCGCAGGGGCTTGACCTGGATGCTCTGGTCGTTGACCTGGGCCAGGGCGCCCGCATAGGTACGCACCAGCAGGATCTTGAACTCGTCCTGCAGGCGCTTTTGCTGCTCAGGCGTGGCCTGGCGCCAGCCGGGGCCCACGGCGGCGGCTGTCATGCGGCGGAAATTCACATTCGGCATGACCGTCTTGTCCACCAGCGCGATCACCTTGGAGATGTCGCCCCCCTGGATGGACTTGTCGGCCTTCACCGTGTTGAGCACGTCGGTGGACAGGCGCTTGATCAGGGCATCGGGCGCCTCATCGGCTGCGGAGGCCACCAATGGCAGGCCCAGGGAAGTCACGGCCACCAGGGCCAGGGCCATGTGGCCTGCGATTCGTCGGTTCATCATCATGTCGTCATCTTTCATGGGGCAGGCAAGGCGCCCTTGATTTCATTGTGGGCGCGAAGTGCCTGCGGCGTGCTTCTGCCCGGTAGCGGGTTGCAAGCAAGTGCAACACCTGCCAGGTGCCAGTGGTCAGCGGGTCTTGGCATCCGCTGGTGGGGGCTCCTCGGGCAGCACGCCGTCATTCGCGTCGCGTTCGCTGTCGTCCTTGTCCTTGTCGTACGGGACCGCCCCAGCCTGGCTGCGCACCTGCAGGAACACGTCGCGCGTGAAGCTGTACTTGTCGAGCGCAGCGCTGTCGAGCACCGAACCGGCACGCAGCAGGTTGGCGCGCGCATCCACCGCGCGCAGGGCGTACAGCGAGTTGCGGGCCGAGGTCGGGTCCACGTAGCGCACGGGGTTGCCCATCATGTCGACCGGCAGGGCGAGGGTGTCGCGCACGGTGGAAGGGCCCAGGATGGGCAGAACCAGGTACGGGCCGGTGTCCATGCCCCAGCGGCCCAGCGTCAGGCCGAAATCCTGGCGGTAGCGGTCGATGCCGATCTCGCTGGCCACGTCCAGCACACCACCCAGCCCGAGGAAGGTGTTCACGTTGACGCGCATGAAGCTGGAGGCCGCACCTTCGAGCCGGAACTGCAACACGTTGTTCACGAAGGACCAGACGTCAGTCAGGTTGGCGAAGAAGTTGCTCACTCCGGTGCGCACCAGGGGGGGCGTGACTTCCTTGTAAGCCGTGGCCACGGGCTTGAGCACGATGGCATCGACCTGCTCGTTGAATTGGGTGACGCCACGGTTGTACGGCTCCAGCGGGTCGCGCGGATCGTTGCGGGGGCCACTCGCGCAGCCGACCAGCAAGGCCAGACCGATCACGGCCACCAAGGCCCGGCCGGCGCGCAACAGCGCTGCAGCGCCATGCCCGAGGTGGTTTTCATCGTCGCGGGCAGTACCCGCTAGCATCCTGTTCATCATTTTTTGCTACCTGCCCCTGCGGGCTTACTGCCGTCTTCGGCTTTGCTGTAAAGAAATTGTCCAATCAGGTTTTCGAGCACCACTGCGGATTGCGTGGCGGTGATCGTGTCTCCCGCGGCAAGGTTCTTCTCGTCGCCACCGGCCTCGATGCCGATGTACTGCTCACCCAGCAAGCCGCTGGTGAGAATCTTGAGCGAACTGTCCTTGGGGAACGCATAGCGGTCCTGCATGGCCAGGGTGACGCGCGCCTGGTAGGTCTTGTCGTCGAAGCTGATCGACTCGACCCGGCCCACGACCACGCCGGCGCTGCGCACGGCCGCCTGGGGCTTCAAGCCGCCGATATTGTCGAAGCGCGCGGTGAGCTGGTAGCCGCGCTGGAAATTCAGGGTCAGCAAATTGGCCGACTGCAGCGCCAGGAACACCAGCGCCGCGATGCCCAGCATCACGAACAGGCCTACCCAGACATCATTCTTGGATCGTTGCATCGTTAAGGTCTCTTTTCTTCGTCTGCCGGCAGTCCGGCATCAGATGCTGAACATCATGGCGGTGAGGAGGAAGTCCAGCGCAAGCACCGCCAGCGAGGCCATCACCACGGTGCGCGTGGTCGCGCGGGAAACCCCTTCGGGCGTGGGCTTGGCGGCATAGCCCTGCAGCAGCGCCACGAAGGTGACGGTGATGCCGAAGACAATGCTCTTGGCGACGCCGTTGCCGACATCCTTCCACACGTCCACCCCGCCCTGCATCTGGCTCCAGAAGGCACCGGGGTCGATGCCGATCAGCACCACGCCGACCACCCAGCCGCCGATCACGCCGACCGCACTGAACACCGCTGCCAGCAGCGGCATGGTGATCACGCCGGCCCAGAAGCGCGGGGCCAGGATGCGGCGCACGGGGTCCACCGCCATCATTTCCATGGCGCTGAGCTGCTCGCCCGCGCGCATGAGGCCGATCTCGGCCGTGAGCGAGGTGCCTGCCCGGCCGGCGAACAGCAGCGCCGTGACCACGGGCCCCAACTCGCGCACCAGCGACAGCGCCACCAGCATGCCCAGCGCCTCAGACGAGCCGTACCGCTGCAGCGTGTAGTAACCCTGCAGGCCGAGCACGAAGCCCACGAACAGGCCCGACACGGCAATGATGGCCAGCGAATAATTGCCCAGGAAGTGCACTTGGTCGCGCACCAGTGAAGGCCGCATGAAGGTGGCACCGAACAGGCGCACCAGGCGCACGAACAGGTGCGCTGCGGCGCCGATGTCGGCCAGTTGCTGGCGCACGGCCAGGCCCACGTCGGAAGGTTGGTACCAGCTCACAGGCCTATCCCCCCGGCAGGGCCGAAGTCCTGCGCCGCCGTGGGCCCCGGGTAGTGGAAGGGCACCGGCCCGGTAGGCAACGCATGCACGAACTGGTGTACCAGCGGGTCCTTGCTGGCGCGCACCTCGTCGGGCGTGCCCTGTGCGGCGACCACCCCCTCCCCGAGGATGATCACGTGGTCGGCCAGCCGAAAGGTTTCTTCCAGGTCGTGCGAGACCACGATGCTGGTCAGGCCCATGGCATCGTTGAGCTGGCGGATGAGCTGGGCGGCAGTGCCCAGGGAAATCGGGTCGAGCCCGGCAAAGGGCTCGTCGTACATGACAAGCTCGGGGTCGAGCGCGATGGCCCGCGCCAGCGCCACGCGCCGGGCCATGCCGCCGGATATCTCGCTGGGCATGAGGTCGCGTGCGCCGCGCAGGCCCACGGCGTTGAGCTTCATGAGCACCACGTCGCGCACCAGCGCCTCGGGCAGATCGGTGTGCTCGCGCAGCGGAAAGGCGACGTTCTCGAACACATCGAGGTCGGTGAACAGAGCGCCAAACTGGAACAGCATGCCCATGCGCCGCCGCGCCGTATAGAGGGCGGCTGCGTCCATCTTTCCCACATTCTGGCCATCGAACAGCACCTCGCCCTGCTGGGCCTGTTGCTGTCCGCCGATGAGGCGCAGCACCGTGGTCTTGCCCCCACCCGAAGCCCCCATGAGCGCCGTGACCTTGCCGCGCGGCACGGTCAGCGACACGTCACGCAGGATGGCACGGTCACCGTACGAGAAGGTGACGTTGCGCAATTCGGCGAAAGGAGAAGGCTCGGGCATGCAGAAGAGAAAAAAGGGCGAGTATTCAGCAGGAAAGGACTGTCCGCGCGCGCAGCATTCCCTGCGCACCAAACAGCAGCGATGGTAGTCGAATCCATAAACATACATACATGTATGTTTGCAATTTTTCGGTACGGCTTTGGGAGCGATGCCCGGTATCCCAGTGTCTGGCATTCCTGGATGGACATTGCTTCCAATTGTGCCTATATCCAGCGTCGCGCGTGCGCAACGGTCTTTCCCGGATGGGCGCCCTGCGGCACACCATGAAAAACGGCGCCACCAGGGCGCCGCTCTCAGCCGTTGCCTTGCCAACAATCAGCGCGGCAGGTCCGAGTAGCCCATGAGGAACTCATCGACCGAACGCGCGGCCTGGCGGCCTTCGCGGATGGCCCAGACCACCAGGGACTGGCCGCGGCGGATGTCGCCGGCAGCAAACACCTTGGGGGCGCTGGTGGCGTAGCCGCCATCGAACTCGGTGGTGGCGCGGGCGTTGCCGCGGGCATCCTTCTCGACACCAAAGGCTTCGAGCACGGCGGCCACCGGGCTCACGAAGCCCATGGCCAGCAGCACCAGGTCGGCCTTGAGGATCTGCTCGGAGCCAGCGACCTCGACCATCTTGCCGTCCTTCCACTCCACGCGCACGGTCTTGAGGCCGGTGACCTTGCCCTTTTCGCCGATGAACTCCTTGGTGGAGATGGCGAACTCGCGCTCGCAGCCTTCTTCATGGCTGGAACTGGTGCGCAGCTTGATCGGCCAGTAAGGCCAGGTCATGGGCCGGTTTTCGACCTCGGGCGGCTGGGGCATGAGTTCGAACTGCGTGACGCTGACGGCGCCGTGGCGGTTGCTGGTGCCCACGCAGTCACTGCCGGTATCACCGCCACCGATCACGATGACGTGCTTGCCGTCGGCGCGCAGCTGGTTCTTGAGCTTGTCGCCGGCATTGACCTTGTTCTGCTGGGGCAGGAACTCCATGGCGAAATGGATGCCATCGAGGTCACGGCCGGGCACGGGCAGGTCGCGGCTCTGTTCGGCACCGCCGGTCAGCAGCACGGCGTCAAATTCGGCCTGCAACTGCTCGGGGGTGATGGTCTCCTTGGCCCAGTTGGTGACCTTGGAGCCCTTGCCCAGACCGTCCTTGGCCGCACCGACGAAAACGCTGGTGCGGATGGTGACGCCTTCGGCCTTGAGCTGGTCGGCGCGGCGGTCGATGTGCGACTTCTCCATCTTGAAGTCGGGGATGCCATAGCGCAGCAGCCCGCCGATGCGGTCGTTCTTCTCGAACAGGGTCACATCGTGGCCCACGCGCGCCAGTTGCTGGGCCGCGGCCATGCCAGCCGGGCCGGCACCGATCACGGCGACCTTCTTGCCGGTCTTGTGCTTGGACGGCAGGGGCTTGACCCAGCCTTCTTCCCAGGCGCGGTCGATGATGGCGTGCTCGATGGACTTGATGCCCACGGCATCGTCGTTCACGTTGAGCACGCAGGCCGCCTCGCAGGGTGCGGGGCAGATGCGGCCGGTGAACTCGGGGAAGTTGTTCGTGCTGTGCAGCACGGCGATGGCGCTCTTCCAGTCCGCCTGGTAGACCAGGTCGTTGAAGTCCGGAATGATGTTGTTCACCGGGCAGCCGCTGTTGCAGAACGGCGTGCCGCAGTCCATGCAGCGCGCGCCCTGTACCTTGGCCTGGGACTCATCCAGGCCGATGACGAATTCCTTGTAGTGCTTGAGGCGCTCGCCGACGGGCTTGTAGCCCTCTTCGATGCGCTCGTACTCCATGAAGCCGGTGGTCTTTCCCATGATTGCGTGTCCTATGTCTATGAATGCTGTGCGGGTGTTCGGTCGGGCAGCGCCTTATTTGGCGGGCACGGCCACGTTCTTGGCAGCCGGTGCCACCGCGGGGGTGGCAGGCTCCTCAAGCACCTTGCGTTCATAAATCTCGGCCAGCGCGCGCTTGTACTCGGTCGGGAAGACCTTGACGAACTTGCTGCGCGATGCCGCCCAGTTGTCGAGCAGTTCGCGCGCGCGCTTGCTGCCCGTCCAGCGGTTGTGGTCTTCCAGCAGCTTCTTGAGCTGGGCTTCGTCGGTCTGGCCACCGTGCCAGATGGCGCGTGGAACCGTGGCCTCCTGCTCGGACGACGGCAGGATGCGCTCGAGCGTGACCATGGACATGTTGCAGCGCGTGTCGAACTGGCCGTCTTCGTCATAGACGTAGGCCACGCCACCGCTCATGCCGGCCGCGAAGTTGCGGCCGGTCTTGCCCAGCACCATCACGGTGCCGCCGGTCATGTATTCGCAGCCATGGTCGCCCGTGCCTTCGACGACGGCCGTGGCACCCGACAGGCGCACGGCAAAGCGCTCGCCGGCCACGCCGCTGAAGAAGGCTTCGCCCGTGGTGGCGCCGTACATCACGGTGTTGCCCACGATGGTGTTGCGCACCGAGTCGCCACGGAAGTCGATGCTGGGGCGCACGATGACGCGGCCGCCCGACAGGCCCTTGCCGGTGTAGTCGTTGGCGTCGCCGATCAGGTACAGCGTGATGCCGCGCGTGAGGAAGGCGCCAAAGGACTGGCCGCCCGTGCCTTCGAGCTGGATGCGGATGCTGTCGTCCGGCAGGCCTTCGGGGTGGGCACGCGTCACGGCACCCGAGAGCATGGCGCCCACGGAGCGGTTGACGTTGCGCGCCACCTCGATGAACTGCACCCGCTCGCCCTTGTCGATGGCGGGGCGGCTGCGCTCGATGAGCTTGCGGTCCAGCGTGTTCTCGATGTTGTGGTCCTGCACGTCCACATGAAAACGCGGCACGTCGGCGGGCACGTTGGGCTGGGCGAACAGGCGGCCGAAGTCGAGGCCGCGGGCCTTCCAGTGGGCAATGCCGGAACGCGTGTCGAGCAGGTCGGAGCGGCCGATCAGGTCGTCGAACTTGCGGATGCCCAGCTGGGCCATGATCTGGCGCACTTCTTCAGCGATGAAGAAGAAATAGTTGACCACGTGCTCGGGCTTGCCCGAGAACTTGGCGCGCAGCGCGGGGTCCTGCGTGGCCACACCCACCGGGCAGGTGTTCAGGTGGCACTTGCGCATCATGATGCAGCCTTCGACGACCAGGGGCGCCGTGGCAAAGCCGAACTCGTCGGCACCGAGCAGCGCACCGATGGCGACGTCGCGGCCGGTCTTCATCTGGCCGTCGGCCTGCACGCGCACGCGGCCGCGCAGGCGGTTGAGCACCAGGGTCTGCTGGGTCTCGGCCAGGCCGATTTCCCAGGGGCCGCCTGCGTGCTTGATCGACGACCAGGGCGATGCGCCCGTGCCGCCGTCGTGGCCGGCGATCACGATATGGTCGCTCTTGCACTTGGTGACGCCCGCGGCGATGGTGCCCACGCCGACTTCGGACACCAGCTTGGTGCTGATGCTGGCGTGCGGCGCCACGTTCTTCAGGTCGTGGATGAGCTGCGCCAGGTCTTCGATGGAGTAGATGTCATGGTGCGGCGGGGGCGAGATCAGGCCCACGCCGGGCACGCTGTGGCGCAGCTTGCCGATGTAGTTGGAGACCTTGCCACCGGGCAGCTGGCCGCCTTCGCCGGGCTTGGCACCCTGGGCCATCTTGATCTGGATCTGGTCGGCCGAGGACAGGTACTCGGCCGTGACGCCGAAGCGACCCGAGGCCACCTGCTTGATGCGGCTGCGCAGGGAGTCGCCGTCCTGCAGGGGCAGGTCGACTTCGACGTTCTCGGCGCCGATCACGCTCTTCAAGGTGTCCCCCAGCTTGATCGGGATGCCCTTGAGTTCGTTGCGGTAGCGCGCGGCGTCCTCGCCGCCTTCGCCGGTGTTGCTCTTGCCGCCGATGCGGTTCATGGCCACGGCCAGGGTGGCGTGCGCCTCGGTGGAGATCGAGCCCAGCGACATGGCGCCGGTGGCGAAGCGCTTGACGATCTCCTTGGCGGGCTCGACCTCGTCCACGGGGATGGCCTTGGCGGGGTCGATCTTGAACTCGAACAGGCCGCGCAGCGTCATGTGGCGCTTGCTCTGGTCGTTGATGATCTGCGCGTATTCCTTGTACGTGTTCCAGTTGTTGGAACGCGTGGAGTGCTGCAGCTTGGCGATCGCGTCAGGGCTCCACATGTGCTCTTCACCACGCGCGCGCCAGGCGTATTCGCCGCCAGCGTCGAGCATGGTCTCAAGCACGGGGTCGTCGCCGAAGGCGGCCTTGTGCATGCGGATGGCTTCCTCGGCGATCTCGAACACGCCGATGCCTTCCACGCGGCTGGCGGTGCCGGTGAAGTACTTGCCCACGGTGTCGGTGTTCAGGCCGATGGCCTCGAACAGCTGCGCGCCGCAGTAGCTCATGTAGGTGCTCACGCCCATCTTGGACA
This sequence comes from Acidovorax sp. AC410, assembly GCF_979253235.1. NCBI lineage: Bacteria > Pseudomonadati > Pseudomonadota > Betaproteobacteria > Burkholderiales > Comamonadaceae > Acidovorax > Acidovorax sp. AC410. The sequence continues at coordinate 3,010,632 of NZ_CEEDCG010000001.1, read as the reverse complement.
TGATCTTGGACAGGCCCTTGCCGATGGCCTTGACGTAGTTGTAGATGGCCTTGTCCGGCGACAGATCGCCCGGCATGTTCTTGTGCATCTCGGTCAGGGTTTCCATCGCGAGGTAGGGGTGCACGGCTTCGGCGCCGTAGCCGCCGAGCACGGCGAAGTGGTGTACTTCGCGCGCGGTGCCGGTCTCAACCACCAGGCCGGCCGTGGTGCGCAGGCCTGCGCCCACCAGGTGCTGGTGGATGGCCGACAGGGCCAGCAGCGCGGGGATGGCCACCTGCGTGGCGCTCACGGCGCGGTCGCTGACGATCAGGATGTTGGCGCCGCCCTTGATGGCGTCCACGGCCTGCGCGCACAGCGAGGCCAGCTTGGCTTCCACACCCTCACGGCCCCAGTCCAGCGGGTAGGTGATGTCGATGGTGGCGCTCTTGAACTTGCCTTGCGTGTACTTTTCGATGTCACGCAGCTTGGCCATGTCGGCGAAGTCGAGCACGGGCTGGCTCACTTCGAGCCGCATCGGCGGGTTGACCTGGTTGATGTCCAGCAGGTTCGGCTTGGGGCCGATGAAGCTGTTGAGCGACATCACGATGGCCTCGCGGATCGGATCGATCGGCGGGTTGGTCACCTGGGCGAACAGCTGCTTGAAGTAGTTGAACAGCGGCTTGTTCTTGCCCGAGAGCACGGCCAGCGGGCTGTCGTTGCCCATGGAGCCGATGCCCTCCTCGCCATTGCGGGCCATGGGCGCCATCAGGAACTTGATGTCTTCCTGGGTGTAGCCGAAGGCCTGCTGGCGGTCGAGCAGCGGCAGCGTGGCGGCTTCGGCCACGGGCGCGTCGGCGGCAGCATCGATGCTGTCGAGCTTGATGCGCAGGTTTTCGATCCACTGCTTGTAGGGCTTGGTGTTGACGACGTTGGCCTTGAGCTCCTCGTCGTCGATCATGCGGCCCTGTTCCAGGTCGATCAGGAACATCTTGCCGGGCTGCAGACGCCACTTGCGCACGATCTTGTTCTCGGGGATGGGCAGCACGCCCGATTCCGAGGCCATGACGACCAGGTCGTCGTCGGTGATGCAGTAGCGCGAAGGGCGCAGACCATTGCGGTCCAGCGTGGCGCCGATCTGGCGGCCATCGGTGAAGACGATGGAGGCCGGGCCATCCCAGGGTTCCATCATCGCGGCATGGTATTCATAGAAGGCGCGGCGGCGCTCGTCCATGGTGGTGTGCTGCTCCCAGGGCTCGGGGATCATCATCATCACGGCCTGGCTGATGGGGTAGCCGGCCATGGTCAGCAACTCGAGGCAGTTGTCGAACGTGGCGGTATCGGACTGGTCCGCAAAGCTGATGGGGTAGAGCTTGTGCAGGTCGGCCGCGAGCACGGGCGAGGCCATCACGCCTTCGCGCGCCTTCATCCAGTTGTAGTTGCCCTTGACGGTGTTGATCTCGCCGTTGTGCGCGACATAGCGGTACGGGTGGGCCAGCGGCCACTCGGGGAAGGTGTTGGTGGAAAAGCGCTGGTGCACCAGGCCGATGGCCGAGACGCAGCGCTCATCCTGCAGGTCCATGTAGTAGGTGCCCACCTGGTCGGCCAGCAGCAGGCCCTTGTAGACCACGGTGCGGCTGGACATGCTGGGAACGTAGTATTCCTTGCTGTGCTTGAGCTTGAGGTTCTGGATGGCGGCGCTGGCGGTCTTGCGGATCACATACAGCTTGCGCTCCAGCGCGTCCTGCACGATCACGTCGTTGCCACGGCCGATGAAGACCTGGCGCAGGATGGGCTCCTTTTTGCGCACCGTGGGCGACATGGGCATGTCGACGTTCACCGGCACATCGCGCCAGCCGAGCAGCACCTGGCCTTCGGCCTTGATGGCGCGCTCCATCTCCTGCTCGCAGGCCAGGCGCGAGGCGTGCTCCTTGGGCAGGAAGATCATGCCCACGCCGTACTCGCCGGCGGCAGGCAGCGTGACGCCCAGCTTGGCCATTTCTTCCCGGTACAGCGCGTCGGGGATCTGGATCAGGATACCCGCGCCATCGCCCATGAGCTTGTCGGCACCCACGGCACCCCGGTGGTCGATGTTCTCCAGGATCTTCAAGGCCTGCGTCACGATGTCGTGGCGCTTGACGCCCTTGATATGGGCGACGAAACCGAGGCCGCAGGCGTCGTGTTCGTTGGACGATGAATACAAACCGTGTTGTTGGAGATGCAGGATCTCGGCAGCCGTGGTCATGGCGCACTCCTCATGAATTTTCGCAGGGAGTGCAAGATTAGTGCATTGCAACATGCAAGGCAAGCATATTAATTAGGGTCAGATTCTAATTAAATTACCCAACTGAAAAAGTCGGGTTTAATTGGGGACAGGTTTAATCGGAGCGAGTGTCGGGTGCAAATGCATTGGCGACTCGCTCAGAACTCGATGGGAGGCGCGGGCATGGGTGGCCGACCGGGTTTGGCCTTGGCCACCCGGCGAGGGGTCAGTTTCTGCAGCTCGGCCACGAAGTCGGCCTCGCCCAGGGCCCAGCCACTCAGGGCGGATTGCGTCAGCGCATGCAGTTGCTTCTCGCCGAGCCCCGATTGCACCAGTGCGGCATAGGCGGCCTCGCGCGCAAAGGGCGTGTTGCCCAGCGCCCAGTACAACGCATGGGTGGTGAGCAGCTTATCGGTGCGCAACCCCAGCCAGTGGCCGTGGCTGGACCAGGGGTAGTCCGCCGCGCGCGTGGCGATGCCGGCGCGCACAGGGTTGAGGTCGATGTAGACCATGCAGGCCAGCAGGTAGCGCTCGGCCTCTATCACGGTGGAACGGTAGCGCCCCTCCCACAAGGTGCCCGTGCGGCCATGGCGTTGGTTGAAGTAGCGCACATAGCTGCGGCCGATGGACTGCATCATCTGCGGCAGGCCGTCGTCGGTGGATGGGGTGGCCAGCAGATGGAAATGGTTGTCCATGAGCACATAGGCATGCAGGGCCACCTGGAACTTGCGCGCGTTTTCATCCAGTAGCGCGAGCATGGCCTCGAAATCGGCCCGGTCCAGGAAGATCGCCTGGCGGTTGTTGCCGCGCTGGATTACATGGTGGGGAAAGCCGGGCAGTGTCAGTCGGGGCAGGCGGGCCATGGCGAAGGCAGGTGGTCGATGGTGCGGGAGAGGCATGATATACCTGTCCCCCATTTGGCCTGACGCCGTGCGGCCAGGCTCACCAACCGACCATGGGTGCCGAGCCCCACACCCTCGGGAAATTTAAGGCGCAGCGGCTTCGACGCCGTCCACCTGCTCCTCGCCCACGGGCTGCAGCCCGAACCGCGCGGCCATCGCCTGCTCCAGCCCCATCTCGCGCAGGATGGCGCGCAGGCGCTCTGCAGCGCTGCGCTTCTTCTGGCCGGTGTAGCGCGCGATGATGAGTTCGTTCTTCATGCTGTGCTCCCAGCCGACGAGCTCGGTCACCGTGACCTGGTAGCCGCTGGCCTCCAGGTACAGGCAGCGCAGCACGTTGGTGACCTGGCTGCCCAGCTCGCGCGTGTGAAAAGGGTGGCGCCACAGCTCGGCCAGCGGCGTGCGCGACAGCTGCAGCGCCTTGCCCTGGCGCAGGCAGGCCGCCATCTCCGCCTGGCAGCAAGGCACCAGCACCATGGCCCGGGCACGCTTTTGCAGGCCGAAGGCGATGGCATCGTCGGTGGCGGTATCGCAGGCGTGCAGCGCGGTGACGACGTCGACCTGCGCGGGCAGCTCGGCGGCATCGGCGGATTCAGCCACCGACAGGTTCAGAAAGGACATGCGCCCGAAGCCGAGCCGCTGGGCCAGCGCGCGCGACTTGTCCACCAGTTCACTGCGCGTTTCGATGCCATAAATGTGGCCACGCAAGAGCGCCTTGAAATACAGGTCGTAGAGAATGAAGCCGAGGTAGGACTTGCCTGCCCCATGGTCGGCCAGGCTCGGGCTGCGCCCGTCGGCCGACAGCTCGGTGAGCAGGGGCTCGATGAAATTGAACAGGTGGTACACCTGTTTGAGCTTGCGCCGCGAGTCCTGGTTCAGCCGCCCATCGCGCGTGAGGATGTGCAGTTCCTGCAGCAGCTCCAGCGACTGGCCTGGGCGCAGCTCGGACAACACAGGATCCACTGGCGAGGCAGAAGCGCCCTTGCCCGTGGACTTGGCGCCCTGCTTGTTGCGGGGCGCGTTCATGCCGCACCCCCGGTCGCTGTGGTCAGCGCATCCGGCACTGCAGCAGCAGCAGTCGCGGCAGCACAGCCAGGGCCCACCTGCAATGCCTCCCACCCCTGCAGGCCGAGTTGCTCCAGCACTTCGATATTGCGCTCGTAAATGGTTTCCGCCTCCGGAAAGACCTCCACAGCGCGGTCGATACTTTCTTCGCGCAGCAGGTGCAGCGTGGGGTACGGGGAGCGGTTGGTACAGTTGCTCACGTCATCTTCACGGGTGCCGGCAAACTGGAACTGCGGATGGAAGCTGGCGATCTGCAGCGTGCCGTCCAGCCCGAGCTCTTCGAGCAGGTCTTCCGCCTCACCCAGGAAGTCATTGAAATCCAGGAAGTCTGCCAACACCGGCGTGGGCACGACCAGCAAGGTGGTGTCCCGGACGGCAGCATCCATCTGCGCCAACGCAAGCAGCTCTTCACGCAGATCGGCCAGCAGCTGGCGTGGATCGACGGCGGCACTTGCCACGCAGTGGATCTGCCCCTTGGCATGCACGCCCTTGGCAAAGGGACACAGGTTCAGGCCGATGACGGCACGCTCCAGCCATTGCACCGTGTCGCGAATAGCCGGGTGCACGGCAAGGGAGGAAGAGGCCTCGGGCAATGGCGAGGCCGCGGAAGATGGAGAGTTCATGCAAAGGCGCTGGGCGCGCGTGGGGTGGCCCGCAATTTTAACGGGCGGACCCCAACCCGGTCTCCGCCCGTTCTTTGCACCGGAAACCCAGCACCCGACATGCCTCAGTCGAGCAGGCGCTGCCCCGTCAGGCGCTCGTGCTCGCGCGCGGCGAAGCGGTCGGTCATACCGGCAATGAAATCGGCAATCGCACGTGCCTTGACCGCGCTGTCGCCAGCGCTGGCCTGCTGCGCAAAGGCAGGTTTCATCTCTTGCGGCGCCTGCAGGTAGGCAGCAAAGAGATCGCGCACGATCTGCTGCGCGCGCCCGGTGGTCTCCATGACCTGGGGGTGGCGGTACAGGTTCTTGAATAGAAAGCGCTTGAGCACCACGGACTGCTCCCGCATGCCATCGCTGAACATCACCAGCGGCGGGGACTGGCGCACCGCGTCGGCATTGCCAGGCGCCACCCGCGCCAATGCCGCCGAGGTGGCATCGATCACGTCGTACACCTGGGCGCTGAGCATGAGCCGGATGGCCTCGAACAGCAGGCGGCGGTGCATGGCGGTGTCGCCCAGGTGGGGGTGCGCCGCCTGGGCCGCCTGGCGGTACTGGTCGAACAGAGGCACTTCGCCCAGTTGCACCAGGGTGATGAGGCCCGAGCGCACCCCATCATCAATGTCGTGGGCGTTGTAGGCGATCTCGTCGGCCAGGTTGCACAGCTGCGCCTCCAGGCTGGGCTGTTCGCGGCGCAGAAAGCGCCCACCGATCCCACCCGGTTCGGCGTCTTCGAGTTGCTGCGCGTGTACACGCGAACAGTGCTTGAGGATGCCCTCACGCGTCTCGAAGCTGAGGTTCAGCCCATCGAACTGGGGGTAGCGCTCCTCCAACTTGTCCACGACCCGCAGGCTCTGCAGATTGTGTTCGAACCCGCCCTGGTCGGCCATGCAGGCGTGCAGTGCGTCCTGCCCGGCGTGGCCGAAGGGGGTATGACCGAGATCGTGGGCCAGCGAGATGGCTTCGACGAGGTCTTCATCGATGTACAACGAGCGTGCAATCGACCGCCCCAGTTGCGCGACCTCGAGCGAATGGGTCAGGCGCGTACGGAAAAGGTCGCCTTCGTGGTTGAGGAACACCTGGGTCTTGTAGACCAGCCGGCGGAACGCCGTGGAATGCACGATGCGGTCGCGGTCGCGCTGGTACTCCGTGCGTGTCGGTGCCGGCGCTTCCGCATACCGCCGCCCCCTGCTCTGCGACGACAGGCTGGCATAGGCGGCAAGGCCGGTTCTACCGGTCAAAGTGCCTGTTGCCACTTGACAGGTAATGGTGCAGGTGCGCGGACAGGACAGAGGCCCGCCACGCCGTTACCGGCAGCACGCATCAATCACCTCCCGGACCAACTTGTCGGGAGCGGCGCGGACAATCGCCTTGCCGGGACCATCGATGAGCACGAAGCGAATTTCACCCGCCTCGGATTTCTTGTCGATGCGCATGAGCTCCAGGTAACGGCCGGCATTGTCCGCCGCATCGAGCACCGGGCCCCTGGTGGGCAGACCCGCTCGCTCGATCAGTGCGACGAGCCGCTGCACGAATGCATCGTCAACCAGGCCCAGCCGCAGGGAGAGTTCAGCCGCCATCACCATGCCGGCACCCACGCCTTCGCCATGCAGCCACACGCCATAGCCCATGCCCGCCTCGATGGCATGGCCAAAAGTGTGGCCGAAATTCAGGATGGCCCGCAGGCCGCCTTCGCGCTCGTCCTGGCTGACCACCCAGGCCTTGATCTCGCAGCTGCGGCGCACGGCATGGGCCAATGCGCCCCGGTCGCGGGCGCGCAATGCATCAATGGAGGACTCCAGCCACTGCATGAACTGCATGTCGGCGATGGGCCCGTACTTGAGCACTTCGGCCAGCCCTGCGCTCATCTCCCGCGCACTCAAGGTGTCGAGCGTGGCCAGGTCGCACACCACGAGCCGGGGCTGGTAGAACGCGCCCACCATGTTCTTGCCCAGCGGGTGGTTGATGGCCGTCTTGCCTCCCACTGAGGAATCCACCTGCGCCAGCAAGGTCGTGGGAATCTGCACGAAGGGCACGCCGCGCATATAGGTCGCGGCGGCGAAGCCCGTCATGTCGCCGATGACGCCGCCACCGAGCGCAAACAACACGGCCTTGCGGTCACAGCCATGGGTCAGCAGGGCGTCGAAAATGCGCTGCAGGGTTTCCCAACCCTTGAACTCCTCACCATCCGGAAGTTGCACCGTGTGTACGACTGGATAGCGCTTGCGCAGAGCCTCCACCACCTGTGCCCCGTACAAAGGGCCCACGGTGTCGTTGGTGACAACCAGCGCCGACGTGCCGTTGGGGAGTTCCAGGCCGTCTTTCAGGCTACCGAGGAGGCCAGCGCCGATTTCGATACCGTAGCTGCGCTCTCCCAGATCAATGGAGACTGTGTGGGAGGCGACGCCTGCCGCAGATGCAGGGAGAGAAGCGGGGATCAGATCGACAGTTTCAGACATAGGCCCTTAGTTTACGCAGAATGCCATCGCGCTCCTCCAGGAGACAGCATGGGCGGCAATCTCCCATAGAGAAAGCCCCGTGGATCGGGGACCCACGGGGCTTTCTAATTTTCCTGCAGGGTGCTTAGCAGATTTGAGGATTTCGAATCCAGCCAAACACCCCCTTTGAGCCCATCAAGGGCAGGCTGCCGTATTGGCGCCGATCTGCACAGACACCTGCTGGGTGACCGTGACCTTGCCACGAGTCGCCGTCACCAGGAATCTGGCATTGCAAGAGGCGGTAGGGGTACCACTGATCACGCCATTGTTCCCCGTGCTGCCTCCCCTCAAGCCTGCGGGCAAGGTCGCTGGGGCATAAGTCCACACCACTGGCTCTGCCACATCCCCGCCAGTCACCGACAAGCTGTACAGGTACGCCTCACCTACATTCGCAGCAGGCAAGGAGCACACCGCCGAGCCATTGCTCACACAGCCGTTCACTGTCAGAGGGTTGGGGACTGAAGCCCCCTCCGCCACCGTGAACTTTATATTACCGGATGCTTTGGCACCCAATGAATCAACTACGGTGATCACCCCGCTATAGGAGCCAGGACCTTGGGGCACGCCACTTACAATGCCATCACTGCTAATGGACAAACCACTTGGAAGTGCTATCGCAGACCACGTGTAGGGGCCAACGCCACCCTGAACAGGAAATACCGCGGCAAAAGGGAGGCCAACGACGGCCTCTTGGTCACCTAGGTCAGGCAGAGTCAACAGTGCCACCGCAACGTTGTCGACAACAGGTACTGCATGAAGTGCCGTTACCGGGTCTTGAATGCCATTGGTGACATTATTGTCAAACCGGTCGGTGACATATTCCAGCACGATGGATCCGGTACTGGGGCCGCTTGCAAGCGAGAACAGACCAACACCGCCAATCGTACGTACTTGCAGTACGCTTCCCGACTGATTTCCTTGCAGCAAGCGCGCGCCTACCGCTGCTGGACCAATCGGCCGAATGCTGACCTGGAGATTGGGAGCAGAAGGGGCAGGAATAGGTTGGTTGGCGTCATCCATGACGAAAGCCTGCACGCCGATATTGTTTCGATAAGGTGCCCGAGAGACACTGTCTCGCGAAAGCAGGACACTCGGTGCTTCAGCCTTACCGGTTACGCTTGAGACCTTGCCCGTCGCGGCGCCCACGGCAATATCGACACTCGCACTGTAAACCTTGTTGTCGCGGGGATCGGTTACCGAACATACCACGCGTGCCGTACCTGCTTGTGTGCCAGCATGGAAGTGGAAGGAAGCACCACCAGCATTTGCACCTAGGACAACAGAACGATAGGCCAATGCATTTCCGTCGTCGTCTTCGTGCTCATCATCACCGTCAAGGTAATACAAAGCACCCGTATCCAGGCCCTGCACGATGTTGCAAGCAAATATGTCTTCACCACCCGGAATAGCATTCGAGCCGACTCGTGCATCCACGTACAACGTCGTTGTATACGGAGCAAATGCGCCCAGATTGGCAGGCTGATTGGCGATATTGATAGGCAGTTGGGACTTGGCAGCAGTTAATGTAATGCGGTACTGAAGATTGGATTCGCCCCCACTCCCTCCGCCGCCTCCACATGCCGCCAATACCGCAGCGGAAGTGAGGAGTAAACTCTTCCATAATTTTTTCATTTTCTTTCCCATTTCAAAAAACTTCAACGAAATGCCGAGCGATCGGTAATGACCTTGGGGGTGATAAAAATCAGCATTTCCTGTTTGTTGGCTGATTTAGAACGTGTTTTGAACAGATTCCCCACACCAGGTATGTCACCCAACAAAGGGACCTTGGTTTCGGTACTATCTTCAAACAGTTCAAAAATACCACCGATCACGACCGTTCCACCATTCTCCACAAGGACCTGAGTCTTGATATGTTTGGTATTGATTGCCCGAACATTGTTCAACACTTCACCAGGACTATCCTTATTGACATCCAGATCAAGAATGATGTTGCCCTCAGGCGTAATCTGAGGGAGCACTTCCAATTTGAGAACGGCTTTCTTGAACGCAATCACGGTCCCGCCGTTCGGAGCAGTCACAGGATAAGGAAATTCCGTGCCTTGCTCAATAGAAGCCTTTGTCTGATCCGCAGTCACAACCCGTGGGCTGGAAACAATCTTTCCCTTGCCATCCGCCTCTAGAGCGGAAATCTCCAGATTCAAGAACCGATTGGCGGCCGAGTTGAAAATAGAGATCGCGAAGCTAGAGGGATCGTAACCGCCAATGGCAGTGGCCGGCAGGTTGACAAAGTTACCATTTGTATTGATCGCGCCACCCGCAGATGTGGACGCGACTGCATTGCTATAGTTGGTTCCAAAACCTACTCGATTGCCACTGGTCCCCAACGAATATCCGCCGTCCCCGCCACGCGAGGCGCGGAGGTCTGTAGCACCCAATCGCACACCGAGAGACCGGCCAAACGTATCGGAAGCTTCCACGATCCGTGCTTCGATCATGACTTGTCGGACTGCCACATCCAAAGTGGAGAGCAGTTGGCGCACCTCTTCCAGCTTGCTCGCTGTATCAGTCACAAACAACTGGTTGGTACGGGGCTCGGCGAGAGCACTGCCACGCTCGCTCAAGAAGCGATTCGATGTCCCCCCCCCGCCCCGCCAGAAGTTGTCGAAAGCTGCAGAACCATATCTGTAGCCTTGGCATAGTTCATCTGGAAAGCCTGCGTCCGCAGCGGCTCTAGCTTCTGTATCGCTAATGCAGCCTCAAAATCCTTTTTGGTTCTATCGTCAATCTCATCTTTGGGAGCGATCCAAAGAACAGAACCATTCTTGCGCATCCCGAGCCCTTTTGCATCCATGATGATTTGGAGGGCTTGGTCCCAAGGTACATCCTTCAGCCGCAGAGTCAATGCGCCCGTTACGGTGTCAGAAGTAACGATGTTGAAATTGGTGAAATCGGCGATTACCTGCAGCAAGGACCGTACTTCAATATTCTGAAAATTGAGCGAAAGTTTTTCACCGCTGAAGCCAGGTCCCTGGGTCAGCTTGGTGAGGTCAACTTTCTTCTGGCGCACTTCCACAACGAACTGGTTGTCACTTTGATAAGCACTGTGCTCCCAGTCGCCCACCGGTTCGATCACCATCCGTACTCGCTCACCCTGCTGGGTGGTCGAGATGATCTGCACAGGCGTTCCGAAATCCGCGACATCCAAGCGTCGACGCAAGCCTTCGGAGAGAGAGGATTTCAGGAAATCAACTGTCAAGCCCTTACCAATCGGCCGCAGATCTACACCTACTTGATTGTTAGGCAGAGTCACAACCACTCTGCCAGAGCCATCCGCACCACGTCGAAAATCGACGTCCTTGATGGCCATCACTTCCGTATTCACATTTTCCGCGAAGCTTACCGGCTGCGACGAAGTGGCAACCACCGGACTTGTAGTGGTATCCAGATAAACCAGTACCGACTTGCCTTGGAGTTCCGTTCGATAGGATGCGGCCTGCTTCAGGTTCAGAACGACCCGCGACCGTCCTGGAGCCTGGACCAAATTTGCAGAACGGATATTACCCTGATTGATCTGAACCGCCGACTTCCCTAAGGCACTCGTTGTATCAGGAAAATCCAAGGCAATACGTGCAGGAGACTGAGTTACGAAACCAGTCGGCAGTGCCGAAACAGGCTCTGAAAAGTCAATCCGAACAATCTCGACCCCCCCCTGCATGGCACCCGAAATATTTTCAATGGAGCCTTGCGCCCATGCCAGCGAAGACGCGGCAACCGACGTAACTAGTAGTACGCCTCGATTGAAAAATCGCATCATCCCAAAACTGTTCTGCTTCATTTTTTTACCCCTTCTTGCAACTCAAGTGACGTCGTGCGTTCAATCCAGTCTCCTGTCGCATCCTGCACGATCTCACGCAGTTGAATAGCTGTTTCATTAATGGACGTGATCCGCCCATAACTCTGGCCAAGATACTGACCCACCGTGACTTGGTACAGCAGTTTGTCGACAGTAACCAGAGCGGCTGGTTGCCCTTTCTTTTGCAAACTACCAACCATCTTGATAGTGTCCAATGGATAAGCTTCCAGGGGTTCTTTCCGACGCGCCATTTCTGGAGCTATCAGCGCGGCGTTGGAAGCGAGTTGTGCCGAGTCCCTGCGCAAAGCCTGCGTCAGCTTCAGGGGATTGAAAGGCTCCAATTGCGCATCTGCCGTATAGGCTTCAGGCTTGAATTGCTTCGGCTCAGTGATCGGAGTTATGCGCGGCTTGGCCTGTGCGCGCTCATCACTAATCCACTGCCTCACTTCATCCTCGCCAGAAGCAATACAACCAGCCAGCATCGCCACACAGGCAAGTACCAGACTGCTTTTCAAAACTCTCATTTTGCAGCTCCCTTCGCAGAAGCCGCGGTCGCCGTCTTGCGCTGCGCTTGAATTTCCTCTGTATCTAGATAGCGGAAGGTTCGTGCCGTAGCATCCATGACTAGGACGCCATTGGCCATATCCTTTTCTTTGTCTTTCCCTTGCGACGCAGCAATCGCCACGTCGTTCAAAGTGACGATGCGAGACAAATGTGCAATATCAGAGGCAAATGCTCCCATGTCATGGTAGCGCCCCGTCACCCGCACGGCGATAGGCAACTCCGCATAATATTCGCGCACAACCACTTGCCCAGGCCTAAACAGCTCAAACTGCAAACTCCGCCCCAATCCTGACTGGTTAATATCAGAAAGAAGTGCAGCCATTTCAGCTTTACTCGGCAATTGCTTTTCCAACTGAATTACGTACTGCTGAATCTGCTCGCGCTGCTTTTTCAAGGCATCCAAACTCACTGCCTTTTGAAGCTTCTTTTTGTAATCTTCACGCAGAGTTAGCTCTGTGGCCTTTTCAGTCTGCAGTTCTGCCTCATAGTCCGTGAGTTTGACGAACCAGAGGGCGGCAGCCACCGCCACAACAATAAACAGGCACAGGATATAGCGTGGAAGCGGCGGCCACAGCGAAGGATCCTTGGTATCCAGATTGGTGAACTGGCGCTGCAGGCTCGCAAACTGCTCAGACACATCGATTTTTTGGACTTTTTTTGTTGCCATGGTTCAACCTCCAGCAGCGCTTGCTGCTGTTTCCATCGCCTTGCGCGCCTCACTGGATTTCACCAGTTGGAAGCGAAGGTTGAATGACGCTACACGCCGCGTATCCCTTGGAGACAATGCCACATTGCTCGCCACAATCTCCACCAGCTCAGGCTTGGATAGCCAAGGCGTATTGTTGGAAAGGTTGCGAAGCATTTCCGAGATGCGTTCATTCGATTGGGCTACTCCCTTGAGTTCGATTGACTGGTTGGTCTGCTTTAGACTTGTCACATAGACCCCATCGGGCAGTTGCTTGACCAACTCCGTCAGCAAGTGAACCGGCAGATTGCGATCCGCCTGCAGGTCCTCCACGGCCTTCTGGCGCGCGCGCAGCGCCGCAATTTCCTCTTCGATATTGGCAATTTCCTTGATCTGGCCTTCAAGCACTTGAATTTCAGCCTTGAGGACCCCATTCTTGGCTTGCTGGTCCGCAATCAGTGTTTGCAAGACCCAATAGATCAGCCCGGCGATCAGCAGACCGACGATCGCGGAAGCCACCATCGTCGCCTGAAATCCTTCACGGCGGCGTTTTCTGGCGGCTTCCCGGTGGGGAAGTAAGTTAATCAAAATCACTGCAGGAACCTCCGCATGGCAAGGCCGCACGATGTCAGATAGGACGGCGCTTCGCGCACCATCTTCTTGAGCCGTACCGAGTTGCCGATTTCCATGCCATCAAAGGGATTGGCCAGGCTGCAGGCAAAACCTGTTTGCTGGGTGACTGCCTCCGTCAAGCCGGGCAGCGGCGCAGACCCCCCCGCCAGGACGATGTGATCGATGCGGTTATGGGGGGTGCTGGTGAAGAAGAATTGCAGCGCCCGGCCGATTTCCTGGGCCATGTTGTCCACAAAGGGGCGCAGCACGGCCGCTTGGTAATCCTCAGGCAGATCGCCATTGCGCTTCTTGTTCTCGGCCTCTTCCACTGAGAAACCATACTGCCGAACAATCAGTTGGGTCAGTTGCGCTCCGCCGAATGCTTGGTCGCGGTCATAGACCACTTCCTCATTGCGGATGACCTGCATGCTGGTGGTCACGGCGCCGACCTCGAACAATGCCACCAGGGCATCCACGCCCTTGTTGGGCAATGCCTCGATCAAGCGGCCTGCGGCAAGGCGCGAGGCATTGGACTCGATATCCACCACCACCGGCTTGAGACCCGCAGCTTCTGCCAGGCCTTGCCGGTCCTGCACCTTTTCCTTGCGGGACGCGGCGATCAATACCTCCACATCACCCGGGGAACTCTTGCTGGGCCCTATGACACAAAAGTCCAGGCTCACCTCGTCCAGAGAGAAAGGAATGTACTGATTTGCTTCAGACTCGACCTGGACTTCGAGCTCCTGCTCGGTCATGCCGCCCGGCAGAGTGATCTTTTTGGTGATCACGGCCGAGGGCGGCAAAGCGAGCGCCACATTTTTGGTGCGGGTGCCGCTTTTTTTGACGAGACGACGCAGGGCTTCGGCCACTTCGTCGAACTTTTCGATATTGCCATCAGTGATCCAGCCGCGTTCCAGCGGCTCGATGGCACAGCGCTCAAGGACTAGGCCTCCCGCCTTGTCCCGCCCCAACTCGACCAACTTGACGCTGGATGAGCTGATGTCGATACCCAGCAGAGGCGCAGCCTGGCGACTGAACAAAGATCCCGTTGAGATCAAGATGGGTCCCCTGTAACTTGTCAAAATGACGCAACAAAACTTAACACTTCACATGAATGCTATCAGTAAGGTAGTTCACCGGCAAAGAATTTTCCCCATCTGATCGGTTCAGAGCGTTGCCAAAACCACACGATTGGTTGGGCGGGCTCTGCGCAATTGCAAGACCGTAAAGCGGCCGCCGAGACCGTTGGTCGGAGCCTTTGGACCGTTTCCACTGAAAGATGCCCGACATTTTTATAATGGCGTCTCCACCAATCGGAGCGATATGCCGCCGCCCTCTTCTTCACAGCCAAAGCCAACCGACTCTTCGACCACCGCTTCCGCGCCTTCCCGCCCCACCTGGCTTCGCTGGCTGCTTCGCTTCGTGCTCTGGACCACAGGCTTGGCGGTCGCAGGCGCGCTCGGCCTGCTGCTGACCATTGCCGTGGCGCTGTCGGTGGCCTATCCCAATTTGCCGGACATCTCGGATCTGGCGGACTACCGCCCCAAGCTGCCCTTGCGGGTCTACTCCTCGGAAGGCGCGTTGCTGGGCGAATTTGGCGAAGAACGGCGCAACCTCACACCTATCCAGGACATCCCCAAGGTCATGAAGGACGCAGTGCTGGCCATCGAGGACTCGCGCTTCTTCCAGCATGGTGGTGTGGACTACAAGGGCGTGATTCGCGCGGGCCTGGCCAATCTGGGCCGCGTCAAAAGCCAGGGCGCGTCCACTATCACAATGCAGGTGGCGCGCAATGTTTATCTGTCGTCAGAGAAAACATTTACTCGCAAAATTTACGAAATATTACTGACATTCAAACTGGAGCATATGTTGACCAAGGACCAGATCCTTGAGATTTACATGAACCAAATTTACCTGGGCAACCGAGCCTACGGATTTTCTGCGGCCGCAGAGGCTTACTTTGGCAAGCCGCTCAAATCCATTTCGATTGCCGAGGCGGCGATGCTGGCCGGCCTGCCCAAGGCGCCTTCCGCCTACAACCCCATCAGCAATCCCAAGCGTGCCCGCTCGCGCCAGCTCTACATCATCGAGCGCATGGAAGAGAACGGCTTCATCACCGCGCAGGAAGCCGCGGCCGCCAAGAAAGAAGACCTCAAGATCCGCAGCGGCCCGGACAACACGCGCATCCACGCCGAGTACGTGGCCGAGATGGCCCGCCAGCTCATTTTCACGCAGTACGGCAATGAGGCCTACACCCGCGGCCTCAACGTGTACACCACGCTGAATGCAGGGGAGCAAGAAGCGGCCTACACTGCGCTGCGCCGCGGCATCATGGACTACGAGCGCCGCCAGCAGTACCGCGGCCCCGAGAAGTTCGTGGTGCTGCCCACTGCCGCCCAGGAAGTCGAAGACGCCGTGGACGATGCCCTGGCCAACCACCCCGACAACGGCGACGTGATGGCTGCCGTGGTGCTTGAAGCCGGCCCCCGCAAGATCGTTGCAGCCCGCGCCAATGGCGACAACCTCGAGATCACGGGCGACGGCCTCAAGCCTGCCCAGTCTGGCCTCAGCGACAAGGCACCGCCCAACATCAAGATCCGCCGCGGCGCCGTGATCCGCGTGGTCAAGACACCCAAGGGCGCCTGGGAGATCACCCAGTTGCCCGAGGTCGAAGGCGCCTTCGTCGCGCTCGATCCGCGCAACGGTTCCATCCGGGCCCTGGTCGGCGGGTTCGACTTCGACAAGAACAAGTTCAACCATGCGGCCCAGGCCTGGCGCCAGCCGGGCTCCAGCTTCAAGCCCTTCATCTACTCGGCAGCATTGGAGAAAGGGTTCACACCCGCCACCGTGGTCAATGATGCCCCGCTGTTCTTCGACGCCGGCACCACCGGCGGTCAGCCCTGGGAGCCCAAGAACTACGACGGCAAGTACGACGGCCCCATGACCCTGCGCACCGGCCTGGCGAAGTCCAAGAACATGATCTCCATCCGCATCTTGCAGGCCGTCGGCCCCAAGACTGCGCAGGAATGGGTGTCGCGCTTCGGCTTCGATGCGGAAAAACACCCTGCCTACCTGACCATGGCGCTGGGAGCGGGCTCGGTCACCCCGCTGCAGATGGCCTCGGCCTACGCAGTGTTCGCAAATGGCGGGTACCGAGTGAACCCCTGGCTGATCGCCAAGGTCACCGACCACAAGGGCCGCGTGATCTCCGAAGTCACGCCGCCCGCAGTGTCCGAGCTCCCGCGCGCCATCGACGCGCGCAATGCCTTCGTGATGAACAGCCTGCTGCAGGAAGTCACCCGCTCCGGCACCGCCGCACGAGCCCAGGGCACACTGAAGCGTTCGGACATCGGTGGCAAGACCGGCACCACCAATGATTCGGTGGATGCCTGGTTCGCGGGCTACCAGTCGACCATCGCCGCGGTGACCTGGATCGGCTACGACACGCCGCGCAACTTGGGCAGCCGCGAAACCGGTGGCGGCCTGAGCCTGCCGGTGTGGATCAGCTTCATGGAGCGCGCGCTCAAGGGCGTCCCCGTGACCGAGCAGGTCGTTCCTCCCGGCGTGGTCAACGTGGGCGGAGAATGGTTCTACGAGGAATATGCACGCAACGCAGGCATTGCCAGCGTCGGGCTGGAGGAACAGCAGCGCACCACCGGCGGTCCCGATGTGGCACCGCATGCGCCACCGCCCACGGAAGAGCGCAACCGAATCCTCGATCTGTTCCGCAACTGATAGCCAGCGCCGGAAGCAAGGGCCGCCGTGTGCGGCCCTTGTTCTTTTTCGCTGCCCGTTCTTTCAACGCTGCCGGCGTGTCAGGCGGAAAAGACCAGCAGCATCCCCGACTGTGCGCGCGCATCCTCGGTCAGCCGGGCAAAGAACTCACCGCTCCCCTTGGTGTCCTGCCACACCGAACCATCGAACTTGTAGTGGTAGCCACCGGACTTGGCGGCCATCCACACCTCGTGCAGCGGCTTTTGCAGGTTGATGACGATCTGGCTTCGGTTCGCAAAGCTCAGCGTGATCATGCCGCCCGAGCGCTGGTTGTCGATGTCGGCGTCGGTCGTGTCATTGAGTTCATCGCAACTGCGCTCGACGGCCGCCAGCAGTTTCTCGGCATGGTCCTGAAATTCAAGGTCAGTCATTACAATTCGCGCATGTTGAAAGCATCCCAAATTCTAGTCAGGACGCTTGTCCTTGCTGCCAGTGCGGCGGCCATCGTGGGTTGCGGTCAGCGCGGCCCGCTGTTCCTGCCCTCCGGTCCCGCGGCCGCCCAGCGCGCCACCCTGCCCGAAACACTCACGCCCGGCGCCACTCCCTCGACAGCCACGTCAGCACCCCAGGCACCCGCTTCCACCGCGCGCTGACCCCATCTCAGGGACCCCGGCGTTCCCGGAGCCCTGATTGCCCATGGCTTGATTTCCATCAAGCCGCTTGGCCATGCGCCGTCCTACAGTCGGTTTTTCACTGCACTGCTGCATTGCCATGGCCATCGAACTGTACCGCGACAAGAACCACGCCTGCCTGATGTTCACCGATCTGATCGAGGAGGATGGCCAGGCGGTGCAGGCGAATCAGTTTCTGATCGTGGACGACGACACCGGCGCCATCATCGACCCGGGCGGCAACCTCGCGTTCAACGAGCTGTTCGTCGGCATGACCAAGCACTTTGCACCGCACAAGCTGTCCTACCTGATTGCCTCGCATGCGGACCCGGACATCATCGCTTCGCTGGACCGCTGGATGACCAGCACCAAGGCCTCGCTGGTGATCTCGCGCGTCTGGGAGCGCTTCGCGCCCCATTTCACCAAGGTCGGCAAGACCGAGAACCGGGTGATAGGCGTGCCCGACAGCGGCGGCCGGCTGCCGCTGGGCCTCAGCGAGCTGGTGCTGCTGCCCGCGCATTTCCTGCACTCCGAAGGCAATTTCCACTTTTACGACCCCATCAGCCGCATCCTCTTCACGGGTGACCTGGCCGTGTCGATGACCTCGGGCGCGCAAGCGGGTATTCCGGTCACCGACCTGGCTGCGCACATTCCGCGCATGGAGGGCTTCCACCGCCGCTACATGGTCTCCAACAAGATCCTGCGGCTGTGGGTGCGCATGGCGCGGCAGTTGGACATTGCCATGCTCGTGCCGCAGCATGGCGCACCCATCCTGGGCAAGAAGGCCATCAATGACTTCTTCGACTGGGTGGAGAACCTGATGTGCGGCATTGACCTGTTCGACGACCGCGCCTACCAGATCCCGACGGCCTCCATCGACCCCGTCACCCGCCAGATGCGACCTGCGCTGCGTACCGCCGGCTGACGCCGCTAGCGCTGCGCCGCGGCACTTTGCCGCGTTGCTGCAACGCCGATAGCCGCCTTGGCTGCCCGCTTGCGCAAGGCCTGCCACACACGCCAGCCAAGCAGCACCGCCAGGATGGCCGCGTACACCGCCACCTCGCCGAAGTTGTTCTTGCCAGCGCGCATCCAGAAGAAGTGCAGGATCGCCAGGCCCGCCACGGCATACACCGTGCGGTGCAGCACCTGCCAGCGCTTGGCACCCAGCGCGCGGATGGCGCGGTTGAACGAGGTGGCGGCCATCAGGGTGAGCAGCACGAACGCCAGGAAACCCACCAGGATGAAAGGCCGCTTGGCAATGTCCACGGCAATGTCGTTCACCTCGAAGCCCATGTCGAACCAGCTGTAGCTCAGCAGGTGCAGCAGCGCATAGAAGAACACGAACACCCCCAGCATGCGCCGAAAGCGTGCCAATTGGGGTGTGGACGTCATGACGCGGACAGGCGTCACCGCCAGCACCAGGCACAGCGCACGCAGGGTCCAGTCACCCGTGGCGCGGATCAGCGCCTCGGCCGGATTCGCACCCAGTTGGTTGGCCACGGCGGCATACACCAGCCACGCCAGCGGCAGCAGGCACAGCACGAACACCACAGGCTTGGCCAGGGGGTGGAGCAGGAACTTTCGCATGGCGGCGAAGGGGTCGGCTTCTGGGGGGCTCAGAAAAATTTCTTGAGGTCCATACCCGCGTACAGCTGGCCGACCTGGGCCTCGTAGCCGTTGAACATCAGCGTCTTGCGCTTCTTCGCGAACAGGCCATCCTCGCCGATGCGCCGCTCGGTCGCCTGGCTCCAGCGCGGATGGTCCACATTGGGGTTCACGTTGGAGTAGAAGCCATATTCCTGCTGCGCCGCCTTGTTCCAGGCCGTGCCCGGCTCCTTGTCGGTGAAGCGGATCTTGACGATGCTCTTGGCACTCTTGAAGCCGTACTTCCACGGCACCACCAGGCGCACCGGCGCGCCATTCTGGTTGGGCAGCACCTCGCCGTACATGCCGAAGGCCAGCAGGGTCAGCGGATGCATGGCTTCGTCCATGCGCAGGCCTTCCACGTACGGCCAATCGAGCACGCGCGAGCCCACGAAAGGCATGGTGGCCTTGTCCGCCAGCGTCACGAACTCCACGTATTTGGCGCTGCCCTGCGGCTCCACGCGCTTGATGAGTTCGGCCAGCGAATAGCCCACCCACGGGATCACCATCGACCAGCCCTCCACACAGCGCAGGCGGTAGATGCGCTCTTCCTGCGCACTGAGCTTGAGCAGGTCTTCGATACCGTACTTGCCCGGCTTCTTCACCAAGCCCTCCACCTCCACCGTCCAGGGCGAGGTCTTGAGGGTGTGCGCATTGCGTGCCGGGTCGGCCTTGTCGGTGCCGAACTCGTAGAAGTTGTTGTAGGTGCTGGCGTCCTTGTAATCGGTCAGCTTCTCCATCGACACCGCGCCCGCCACGGACGACTTGGCACCCGCCAGCGCGGCCAGCTTGCCTGGCCGGGCAGGCGCCGCCGCCTGCGCCAGCGCTTCGCGCCCGGCCCAGGCGGCCATGGCCGCACCGGCGGCGCCGCCAGCCATCAGGCGCAGCATATCGCGGCGCCCCTCGTAGGCCGCACGCGGCGTGATGTCGGAGGAATGCGGGTGGTTGAAACCCGGGTCACGGGAGTGAAATGGCATGGGGGCTCCGGTCAGGCGGTGATGGAATCGTCTACGGGTAGAGCGATACCACCCCTAGTTCGTTCCAAATACGGATCAGGTTACACCGCAGATGCAATGTTTGCAGAGGCCAGGGCCCCGCTGCCCCTGTCCTACAGCGTGCCGTAGCTGTGCAACCCGCTCAGGAACATGTTGACCCCGAGGAAGGCGAAGGTCGTGACCGCCAGGCCCACCAGCGCCCACCAGGCCGACACCGTGCCGCGCAGGCCCTTCATGAGGCGCATGTGCAGCCAGGCGGCATAGTTAAGCCAGACGATCAGCGCCCAGGTCTCCTTGGGGTCCCAGCTCCAGTAGCCGCCCCAGGCCTCGGCCGCCCACAAGGCGCCCAGCACCGTGGCGATGGTGAAGAAGGCAAAGCCCACGGCGATGGCCTTGTACATCACATCGTCCAGGATCTCGAACGAGGGCAGGCGCTCGGCAATGCGCTTGCGCCCCAGCAGGATGCCGGCCACGATCAGCGCCGAGATGCCGAAATACACCATCCAGTAGCTGCCGCCGTTCTCCGTCGCGCCCTGGCGGAACACGATGGGCTCGAAGCACAGCACCACGCCCAGCAGCCACAGCGGCGCCAGCTTGTACCAGCGTGTCTCCGTGGCCTGCTGCTTGATCAGGTAGGCAAAGGCCACCATGGCCGACAACGCGAACGTGCCATAGCCGATGAAGTTGGCCGGCACGTGCAGTTTCATCCACCAGCTCTTGAGCGCAGGCACCAGCGGCTGGATCTCGTGCGCCTCGCGCACCACCGTGTACCACAGCAGAAAGCCCACGGCCGCACTCACCACCAGCATCACGAAGCCGCCCAGGGCGCGCGTCTTGTACTGCGCCTCGTAGTACAGGTAGAAGGCGGCCGTCATCCAGCAGAACAGCACGAACACCTCGTACAGGTTGCTGACCGGGATGTGGCCGATGTCGGGCCCGATCAGGTAGCTCTCGTACCAACGCACCAGGGTGCCGATCAGCGCCATGCCCACGGCCACCCAGGCCAGGCGCGAGCCGAGGAGGTTCATGGTGTGGCCCTCGCCGCGCGAGAACATGCCAATCCAGTAGAACGCGGTGCTCATGAAAAACAGCATGCTCATCCACAGGATGGCCGACTGGCTCGACAGGAAATACTTGAGCCAGAACACCGAATCGGCGCGCGCCAGGCTGCCGGCCCCGTCGACCTGGTACAGGCCGATGGCCATCAGCGCAACCGCGGTCACCACCAGCATCAGCGCGCGCAGCGGCCGCCAGAACCAGCCCAGCCAGATGGTCGAAGGAATGGCGCCCAGCAGGATGCCCTTTTCATAGACATCCATGAAACTGCCGTAGCGCTGCAGCGCGAACAGCCCCCCCGCCGCCACGATGGCGGCAAAGGCCCAGTCCAGCCAGTTGCGGCGGGAGAAGAAGCCCTCGTTCAGGGTGATCGTGGTGTTGCGGGTGGCCGTGTTCATGGGTTGCCTTGCAGGGGCTTGGCCCCGATCAGTTTTTCTGCGAGTTCCACGAACTCGTTGTCTCCGTCCATGGTCTTGCGGTTGGTCGAGAGCGCCATCATGGCATGCGTCTTGTCCCCCTGCGGCGCCACCCAGACCCAGATCCGGCGTTCGCGAATGTAGAGCATGGCAAAAACCCCCAGAATGAGCAAGGCACAGCCCAGGTAGACGATGTTCCTGCCGGGCGCGCGGGCCACCTGGAACACACTGGCCTGCACCTGCGTGAAATCCTTGAGCTCGAAGGCAATGGCCGCCGGGTAGATCTGCACATCGCTGAGCGAGAGCACCGCCTGGGTCATGAAGCCGCGCGTCTTGTCGTCCGCCGGCAGGGGCTGCAGGCCGGCGTTCCTGCGCGAGAGTTGCGCCAGCTCGAACAAGGTGCCATTCAGGATGCGGATCAGCACCTCGCCCGCCCGGCCGCGCTCGGCCTCCGGCACGTTGGATTCCATGAAGTCGGAGATCGCCTGCAGCCCGCCCGTGGGCTTGCCATCGACGATGCCATTGCCGGCAAACAAGGCCAGCGCGCGCATGGCCGATTGCGCCAATTGCTCGCCCACGTCGGGCCGCGAGGGATCGATGGCCTGCGCCACATAGCTGCGCACCGCCTGTTCGCGCGCCGCCGGGTCGGCCAGCGCCACGCGCAGGCGCAGGAAACCGTCCATCCCGCCCTGGTCATCGGCAGGCACCCGCAGGTAGCGAAACGGGTCTGCCGGCATCTCGCGCACACCCAGCAAGTACACCGGCACGCCATCGCCCGTGTCCACGGGCAGCATGTAGTTGTGAAACTCGCGCGCCTGGCCTGCCGCATCGCGCAGCTTGTAGCTCACGCTCGGGCCCACGTTGCGCAGTTCCTTCTTGGTCACGGTCTTGTTGGCGGCGCCCAGGCGCGACTCCACGGCCTCGCGCAGGTCGACCTTGCGCACGTCCACACCTGTGGCGCCCGGGCCGGCACCACCGAAGTTCTCGACGTTGATGGTGCGCAGCGCCGTGAACTCCAGCGTCATGGTGTCGCTGCCCGCCACGCCACCCTTGTTGGTCAGTTGGGTCGAGCCCCCCACCACGCCTTCCACGTCGAAGGCCTTGGCGCCTGGCACCATGGGCACGGCGCGCAGCTTGAGGTGCGAGCCCCCGTCGTCGAAGCTCGATTGGTAGATCTCCACGCCCTTGTAGCTGGCCGGGTGGTTCACTTCCACGCGGGCCGGCGTCTTCTCGCCCGTTGCCTTGTCGTGGATGATGATTTCACTGGCAAACAGCTTGGGCATGCCCGTGGAATAGTGCTCCACGATGAACTTCTTGAGCTCGATGGCAAAAGGCAGCTCCTGCAACAGCACGCCGTCGGACTGGTTGAGCAGCGCAATGCTCGACTGCGTGCCCTCGGCCACCAGCAGGTTGCCGCGGAAGGTGGGGTTGCGCTCGGACAGCCGGTGTTCCGGCTTCACGTCGGCAATCAGGCCGCCACCGGCATACGGCGTCTTGCCGCCCAGCAGCATCTGTGCGCGCACGATCAGGTCGCCATCGAGCAGCCCGCCCACGCACACCAGCACGATGGCGCTGTGCGCGGCGATGTAGCCGATCTTGTTGGCCGCCCCGGCCTTGGCCGCCACCATCCAGCCCGTGCCGGCACCGGCCGGCGTGTCGCGCTGCTGCAGGCGCACTTTCCAGCCGCCGCCGGCCAGCAGGGTCCCGATGCGTCTCGCTTCGGCCTCGGGGCCCTCGGGCAGCTCGGCCTCGGCCTTGTGGTGGAAAGCCTTGAGGCTCTGCTCGCGGATGTTTTCCTTGTAGACCCGGATGTCCACCAGGATCTTGGGCGTGTTGCGGGCGATGCACAGCGAGGTGCTCAGCACCAGGAACGCCAGGATCAGCAGGAACCACCAGGCGCTGTACACCGCATTGAGCTGGATGGCGCCGAACAGCGCCGCCCAGAATGGACCGAACTGGTTCACATAGTTCGCCGCCGGCTCGTGCTGCTTGAGCACGGTGCCGATCACCGAGGCGATGCAGATCACCGTCAGCAGCGAAATGGCGAAGCGCATCGAAGACAGCATCTCGATCACGGCGCGCAGGGCCTTGGAGCCGTACTGGACGCGAACGCCTTGGGTGTTGTCAGACATGGAGGAAAGAGGGGCGATGGGGCAGGCAAAGAAAAAGGACGGGGCCATCTGCTCGATGGACCCGCCCTTTTTGGGTTTGTTTTTGGCGGTTGGTTCCGGTCGGCCCGCGCTGTGTGGGCCTTGCTTGAGAAAGATCAGTCAGCCAGTCGATCCATCAACGCAGACCGGCGATGTAGTCCGCCACGGCCTTGATCTCTCGGTCGTTCAGCTTGGCGGCCACCTGCGTCATCTGCAGGCTGTTGCCGCGCTTGCCGTCGCGGAAGGCGACGAGCTGCGTGGCGGTGTAGTCGGCATGCTGGCCGGACAGGCGCGGGTACTGGGCCGGGATGCCGGCACCGTTGGGGCTGTGGCAGCCGGCGCAGGCCGCGATCTGGCGGTCGGCAATGCCGCCGCGGTAGATGCGCTCGCCCAGGGAGACCAGGGCCTTGTCCTTGGCGAAGCCGGGCTTGGCCGCCTTGGCCGTCACCCAGTAGGCGATGTTCTTCATGTCCTCGTCGGACAGGGCCATGGCAAAGCCCTTCATCACGGGATCGTTGCGCTTGCCGGACTTGAACTCCTGCAGCTGCTTGACCAGGTACTCGGGATGCTGTGCCGACAGCTTGGGGTTGGCTGCGATGGCAGAGTTGCCGTCCGCGCCGTGGCAGGCCGCGCACACCGCCGTGAAGCTGGCTTCGCCCTTGACCAGGTCAGGCTTGGCAGCCGCCTTGGTTGGCGCAGCGGGTGTCTCGCCCGCGGAAAAAGCCGGAAAAGCAGGTGCTGCCAGCACGGCAGCCATCAGCATAGAGGCGAGCAACTTCATATCGAGGGTCTGTGTGTTTATGTGCGCAAAATCTCCGCGATTCTACAATGAGGCCCCACTAGCATCTCAACTTCTCATGACGACCACCCCTATCGCGCCAGTTGCTGGCTCTCTTCCGCCTGCACCCGACGCCAAGATCGCCATGGGTTGGATGCACACGGCCAGGTTCCTGACCACGGCGGCGCAACTGCACCACCTGCCCCCCATCACGGTGCCCGAAATTGCATTCGTGGGCCGTTCCAATGCCGGTAAATCCACCTGCATCAACACGCTCACGCAGCAAAAACAGCTTGCATTCGCCTCCAAAAAGCCCGGCCGCACCCAGCACATCAACCTGTTTTCCCTGGGAAAACAGGGTGTGATGGACGCCGTGCTCGCCGATCTGCCGGGCTACGGCTATGCCGCCGTCTCGCGCTCGGACAAGGTGCGCTGGCAGCAGGTGATGGTCAACTACCTGGTCAGCCGCCCGGGCCTCACGGGCATCGTGCTGCTGTGCGACCCCCGCCTGGGCCTCACCGAACTCGACGAAGCCCTGCTCGAAGCGGTGCGCCCCCGGGTCGAAGAGGGCCTCAAGTTCCTTATCGTGCTCACCAAGGCCGACAAGCTCACGCGCGCCGAGCAAGCCAAGGTGCTGTCGATTACGCGACTGCAGGCCGGCGGCGGCGAGGTCAAGATGTTCTCTGCCTTGAAGAAACAGGGCGTGGACGAGGTGGCCCAACTGCTGTGGCAATGGGCCCACCCCCTGCCCGGCGCCGAGCCGGCTCCTGGCGATGCCCCTGCGCCTGGCGCTGCCGAAGCCGACGACCAGGAACCCGAGGAAGATTGAGCGCCAACGCTGGTCCCATGAGCGCTGGCAGCTACCCCAACGATAGCAACAGCGCCATGATCCAGACCCGCAACCTCACCCTGACCCACGGCACCTCCCTGCAGTACCGCGAAAGTGGCGCCGCCGGCCGGCCCGTGCTGCTGTTCCTGCACGGCTTTCCCGAAGGCGCCTTCATCTGGGACGCCATGCTGGCCCATTTCGCGCAGCCCGAAAACGGCGGCTACCACTGCGTGGCGCCGTACTTGCGCGGTTTCGGCGAATCCAGCAGCCCCGGGGAGGTGGAGGCCTACCGGGCCAAATACCTGGTGCAGGACCTCGTGGCCCTGATCGCAGCCGTGAGCCCTGACCAACCCCTTGAATGCCTGGTGGCCCACGACTGGGGCGGTGCCGTGGCCTGGAACCTGGCCAACCAGCAGCCGCAGCTCATGCGGCGGCTGGCCATCGTCAACTCGCCCCACCCCGGCACCTTTTTGCGCGAGCTGCAGCACAACCCGGCGCAGCAGGCCAACAGCCAGTACATGCACTTCCTGTGCAGGCCCGACGCCGAGGCCCTGCTGGCCGCGAATGATTTCGCGCGCCTGTTCGCGTTCTTCGACGACCCCGAAGGCCGCGCCCCCGCCTGGCTGACCGACGGGGTGCGGGCCCAGTACCGCACCCTCTGGCAGCAAGGCCTGACCGGCGCCTGCAACTATTACCGCGCCAGCCCGCTGCGGCCGCCGCGCGGCGACGACAACGCCATCGCCGACATCACCCTGCCCGACAGCATGCTGACCATCGCCCTCCCCACCCTGGTGGTCTGGGCGATGCAGGACCCGGCCCTGCTGCCCGGACTGCTCGATGGCCTGGAAGACTGGATCCCGCAGCTGCAGATCGACCGGGTGGAAGGTGCCTCGCACTGGGTGGTGCATGAGCAGCCTGAGCGGATCATGGCCGCGCTCGGGCGCTTTCTTCGTGGGGCCTGAACCCCAGTCAGTAGATGGAGGGGTCCCCTTCGGGCCGGGTCTTGAAGCGCTTGTGTACCCAGTAGTACTGGCCTGGCGACACGTCGATGTACGACTGCAGGTTGCGGTTCATGAGTGCCGTGTCCGCCTCGGCATCGTCCGTCGGGTAGCCGGGCCAGGCGGGCGACAACTCGGCAACATAGCCCGTGGGTGTGATGCGCGTGACCATGGAGATCACCTTGGCGCGCCCCAGCCGGGCAAAGCGCGAGAGCGAAGGCACCGTGGCCGCCGTCACGCCGTAGAACGGCACGAACAGCGAATCGTTGCGCCCGAAATCCATGTCGGGCAGCAGGTACAGCAAGCCGCCCTTGCGCAGCCCGCTCAGGATGGGCTTGACGCCGTCACCCCGGTTGAGCATGCGCACATTGCCAAAGCGCTGGCGCCCGTTGCGGATCCACATGTCGACCGCCGGGTCGGGCTGGGGCGTGAAGATGGAGGTGAAGGCCCGGTCGGTGTGCAGGGTGAGTGCGGAGCCCCCGGCGTCCATGCCGTAGAAATGCGGTGCGAAGATGATGGTGGGCGTGTCGCCCAGCAGCTCGTCCAGCGCGCCCGTGAGCTTCACGCGGTCCAGCACCATTTCGCGCGGCGCGAACCACAGCCAGCTGCGGTCCAGCCAGGTCTGGCAGAAACCCACGAAGCTTTCGCGCGCCCATTGGCGGCGCTGGGCCTCGGTGAATTCCGGGAAGCACAGCGCCAGGTTGCGCAGCGCCACCCTGCGCCGCGGCGTCGCCAGCAGGTACAGCGCCTGGCCGATGAGCCAGCCCATGCCCCGCAGCACGCGCAGTGGCAGCAAGGCCAGCAGGCGCATGAACAAAACCCCCAGGCGCCCGGTCATGCGGCACCTCCGGCAGGCGTTGCCGCCGCAGCAGCAGCGGTTTCCACGCGCGGCTCCTTGTAGCGGCCGTAGCCCCAGAGGTACTGCTGGGGGGACTGGCGTATCAGGTGTTCCATGGCCTGGTTGATCTGTAGCACTGCGGCATCAGCGTCGGCAGCCAGCGGCGCGGGCAGGGGTTCGAAATGCACCACGTAGCCGCGGCCCCAGGACAGCCGTTCGCAGCGCGCCAGCACCACGGCCGCGCCGGTCTGCTGCGCCAGCCGTATCGACAGCGTCATCGTATAGGCGCCCTTGCCAAAGAAGAGGCTCCACAGCCCCTGGCCCTGGGGCGGCACCTGGTCGGGCAGCAGGCCCACGGCTTCGCCCCGGCGCAATGCCTTGATCATCTGGCGTACGCCCGAGAGGTTGGTGGGCACGGCCAGCATGCCTGGCCGGTTGCGCGCGGTCTCCATCACCTTGGCCAGCCAGGCCTGGCGCGCGGGGCGGTAGAGCACGGTGATGGGGCCGTGCGTGGCGCTCCAGCGGTGCGCAGCGGCCTGGGCCGACAGCTCGAAGCATCCCAGGTGCGGCGTCAGGTACAGGATGCCCCGCCCCTGGGAATAGGCTTCTTCGACGCAGGCCCCGCCCTCGATGCGAAACGGCAGCGGCGCGCCCAGCCACAGGCGCGGCAGCTCGGCCACCATGCGGCCCGCATGGCCCACGGCGGCGCTCACCTCACCGAAGCGGTAGCCAGCCTGCGCGGCGTTGGCCCGAAAGCGCCCGCGGTAGATGGGCGACGCCAGAAAAGCCACCCATCCCATGGCAGCGCCCAGGCCATGGAGCAGCCACAGTGGCAACACGGAAAAGAGACGGAACAGAGATGGCATTAAAATGACAGGGTCGCTGAGTTAAATGAGCAACTTGCAGGGCGACGTTAAATAAATCTGCTAAAGCGTTCGCCAAAGCTCCTTCGGGGTGAGGGCAACGCCCCAAATGCCGGAACACAGGAGTTTATTCAAATGGCGAACGACTTTCTTTTTACCTCGGAATCCGTCTCCGAAGGCCATCCCGACAAGGTGGCGGACCAGATCTCGGACGCGATCCTCGATGCGATCTTCAAGCAGGACCCCCGCAGCCGTGTTGCCGCCGAAACGCTGACCAACACCGGCCTGGTGGTGCTCGCTGGTGAAATCACCACCAACGCCCACGTGGACTACATCCAGGTGGCGCGCGACACCATCAAGCGCATCGGCTACGACAACACCGACTACGGCATCGACTACAAGGGCTGCGCCGTGCTCGTGGCCTACGACAAGCAATCGAACGACATCGCCCAGGGCGTGGACCAGGCCAGCGACGACCACCTGAACACCGGTGCCGGCGACCAGGGCCTGATGTTCGGTTATGCCTGCGACGAAACGCCCGAGCTGATGCCCGCGCCCATCTACTACGCCCACCGCCTCGTGGAACGCCAGGCCCAGCTGCGCAAGGACGGGCGCCTGCCCTTCCTGCGCCCCGACGCCAAGAGCCAGGTGACCATGCGCTACGTGGACGGCAAGCCCCACAGCATCGACACCGTGGTGCTCTCCACCCAGCACCACCCCGACCAGAGCGAGACCGCCAAGACGATGAAGGCCAGCTTCATCGAGGCCGTGATCGAGGAGATCATCAAGCCCGTGCTGCCCAGCGAGTGGCTCAAGGACACCAAGTACCTGATCAACCCCACAGGCCGCTTCGTCATCGGCGGCCCGCAAGGCGACTGCGGCCTGACCGGCCGCAAGATCATCGTCGACACCTACGGCGGTGCCTGCCCCCACGGCGGTGGTGCCTTCAGCGGCAAGGACCCAACGAAGGTCGACCGCTCGGCCGCCTACGCCGCCCGCTACGTGGCCAAGAACATCGTCGCCGCCGGCCTGGCGCGCCAGTGCCAGATCCAGGTGGCCTACGCCATCGGCGTGGCCCGCCCCATGAACGTGACCGTCTACACCGAAGGCACGGGCGTGATCCCCGACGACAAGATCGCCGCGCTGGTGCAGGAGCATTTCGACCTGCGCCCCAAGGGCATCATCCAGATGCTGGACCTGCTGCGCCCGATCTACGAAAAGACCGCCGCCTACGGCCACTTCGGCCGCGAAGAACCTGAGTTCACCTGGGAAAGAACTGACAAAGCTGCAGCACTGCGTGCTGCAGCCGGGCTGTAAGCCCGCCGCGCGATCAGCGCGGTTTGCCAGTTCTTCGGCGCAGGCTCATATCGCGCAGCGATGTGAAGGCCCGCAGGGCCGGCCGAAGCCAAACTACAGCCAAGGCGGCAGTACTGCGTGCTGCAGCAGGGCTGTAAGCCGGGCGCATCCCCTCTTCGGGAAGCACCGTAAAACGAAGCCGCAGCGTTCACCGCGCTGCGGCTTTGTCGTTTCTGGACCGACGCTCCACAAGATCGGCACTCTCCTACACCCACACTCCGCGCCCACCGACGTTCCTTGCACGGCCACCCCGGTATCGTTCAGTCACACCATTCGCAGCAACCGCTGTGCCCCACTGCAAGGAACCCATCATGCTCAAGTACGCCATTATTTTTGCCCTGATCTCGCTGGTTGCGGGTGCCCTGGGTTTCACCGGCGTGGCCGCAGGCACTGCGGGCATTGCCAAGGTCCTGTTCGTGCTGTTCCTGGTGCTGGCAGTGCTTTTCGTGGTGCTGGCAGCGGTTGGCGTGGGCGCGGCCCGCAAGGCGCTCAAGTAATCGCCAGCCTGCGGCAGGGGCCTCGCGCCCCTGCCGCCCGACACAAAAAATCAGAGGGAAAGCCATGAGCCAACAGAACATCTTCGAAGCCCTGCGCGAGAGCCACGAGCTGCAGCGCGACCTGTACCGCCGCCTGACCGAGACCAGCGGCGACACCCCGGAGCGCCACGAACTGTTCCTGCAGCTCAAGACCGAACTGGCAGCCCACGAGCTGGCCGAAGACCGGAACTTCTACGCACCACTGATGCAGTTGGACGCAGGCATGGACCTGTCGCGCCACGCGATCTCGGAGCACCACCAGATCGATGAACTGGTGGAATCACTGGAAAAAGCCGACCCTGCCACCCCTGCCTGGCTGCCTCTGGCGAAAAAACTGGCCGAGAAGGTGGAGCACCATCTCCAGGAAGAAGAACACCGCTTCTTCCAGATGGCCGGCAAGCTGCTGACCGAAAAGCAGAAGACATCCCTGGCCGGCGACTACCTGACCGACTACGACGAGGCCAAGGCAGCCACGGCCTGATCGTTCCGTGGCGTTGCAGGCGACAGGCTCAGACTGCGTCCTTGGCCTGCACCACGCAGTTGCGGCCACTGGACTTGGCCACATACAGGGCCGTGTCGGCGCGCTTGATCAGCGCATGCGCGTCTTCCACCTGGTTCCAGGTGGCCACACCGAAGCTGGCGCTCACATGGCCCACCGCGTCGAAGGGCACCGTGGCGATGCGTGCGCGCACGGCCTCGGCCATGGCCATGGCGGCGTCGACCGGCGTTTCCTTGAGCAGCAGGATGAACTCCTCGCCACCGAAGCGCGCCGCGCAATCGGAAGAGCGCAGCAGCTCGCGCACCCGCAGTGCCGTGGCCTTGAGCACCACGTCGCCCGAATCGTGGCCGAAGGTGTCGTTGATGCGTTTGAAGAAGTCGATGTCGAACATCACCACCGAGAGGCTGCTCTTCTTGATGCGCGTGTCGGCCATCTCGGCCTCCAGCCGCTCGAAGAATTTGCGGCGGTTCACCAGGTCGGTCAGGAAGTCCTTGGTGGCAAGGTCTTCCAGTTTGCGGTTCAGGCGCGCCATGGGCTCGATCACCAGCGACGACAGCGACAGGTTCAGTATCGCGAACAGCAGCAAAAAGCTGCCCGCCAGCGCCGTCATCACCGTGTTGAAGGTGGTGCGCGCCTTCTCCAGCGGGTAGAACATGGGCACCCGCACCACCTGGATGCCGATGGTTTCGTTCATCTGCCAGCCAAAGCCGTTCTTGTCGCCGTAGATCTTGAGCATGGTCGGCGGCGCGGCGGCGGGCGTGCTGTGGCAGGCCAGGCACTGGGGCTGCTTGATCGTGATCGGACGGGCGACATAGAGCGTGCGGTGCATGCCCTCGCCGACCTCACCGGTCACTTCCTTCTTGAGGTCGGCCCGGCCTTCGCGGAAATCCTTGATGATGCGCTCTTCCCACTCGTTGGCACGGTCGCGCAGATTGGTGGGGTTGAGCACCGCCTCCTTGTACTCGTAGCCCGGAAAGCGGTTCTGCAGCCGGCGCAGCGTTTCGGTGGCTGCAAAGGCCGGCACCGTCTGCGGCAGGAACTGCTCGGCCAGCGTCACATCCAGGTGCGGCTTGACCAGTTCGGTGGTGTAGTCGCGGATGGCCATGGCCGCATGCATCATGAGCTGCGAGTTGTGCTGCACCTCCTCGATGGCCGTCTTCTGCAGGAAGCGGTGCACGTACAGGCCCGTGCCTGCCGCCGCCACCAGCAGCACGCAGGCCAGCACCAGATTGAATTTGAGCCGCAATGACATGGAAAACCCTCGTAGCCGACTGTAGCCAGCATGTATGACGGATGGCAAGCAAGCTTTGGCAGCCCGCGGCGCACCCCATCGTGGTGGTGTCGTGCCCATCCCAGGACCAAAAGACCCATTGCAACAAGACACAAAGTTTTCGTTTGTGCCAGATTTTGCACGCCCGGTCCAATGAAATTCGCCCAGGGACACGCCGGGTGGAACACCCTCTCCACCCTGGGGCGCGATCCGGCCATCCGGTCACGCATCCAACGTTGCCTTCGAATAACTTAGTTGCACAGTTGAATTAACTGATTTACACTGGCGCCATCAATAGACAAGGACAAGAGCCATGGCACACACCACCCAGCTTCTGGTGATCGACCCGCAAAACGATTTCTGCGACCTGCCCGCTGCCTGGCAACCTGCCGATCTGGTCACCGGCATGCGCACCGCCCCCTCGCTGCCGGTCGCGGGTGCCCATGCCGACATGCAGCGCACGGCCGCCTTCATCCGGGCCCATGGCGCACTGCTCGACGGCATCACCATCACGCTCGATTCGCACCAGCAGTTCGACATCGCCCACCCCGGCTACTGGCAACAGGCCGATGGGCGGGCGGTGGCGGCGTTCACGCCCATCACTGCCACCCAGGTGCGGGCCGGCGCCTTCTCGCCCCGCAACGGTGCGCTGCTGCCGCGCACCCTGCAGTACCTGGACGCGCTAGAACAGCAAGGCCGCTATATCCACATGGTGTGGCCCGTGCACTGCGAGATCGGCAGCTGGGGCCATGGTGTGCATGCCGAAGTGCTGGCCGTCTGCGGCGAGTGGCAGCTGCAGCGCCAGCGCGCGGTGCGCAACGTGTTCAAGGGCACCAACCCCTTCACCGAGCACTACAGCGCCATCGAGGCCGAGGTGCCCGATGCGGACGACCCGGACACGGCCCTGAACACCCGCCTGCTTGCAGCGCTGGGCACTGCCGACCGGCTGCTCATTGCCGGCGAGGCCAGCAGCCACTGCGTGCGCGCCACCACCGAGCACATCGTGCAGCACCTGCCGCGGCTGCAGCCGGGCTGGACGCCCGCACGCATCACCCTGCTGACCGACTGCATGAGCCCCGTGGGCGGCTTCGAGGCGCAGCACACGGCCTTTCTCGATGCCATGCGCGCCCAGGGCGTGCGGCTGGCGCAGAGCACCGACGCCCTTTAGACCCCAGCGACCCGCTTCTCAAGGAACCACCATGAGCTACGTCATCCACAGCCTGCTCGATACCGACCTCTACAAGTTCACCATGTGGCAGGCCTTGCTGCACGGCCACCCGCAAACGCAGAGCGAGTACCGCTTCGTCTGCCGCAACCAGAGCGCCTACCCGCTCACCGAATTGCTCGCCGAGGTAAACGCCGAACTCGACCACCTGTGTACGCTGCGCTTTGCGCCCGACGAGCTGGCCTACGTGGGCGGGCTGCGCTACATCAAGAGCGACTTCATCGACTTCCTGCGCATCTTCCAGTTCCAGCGCAACTTCATCGAGGCCTCTGCCGAGGACGGCCAACTGCACATCGTCGCGCGCGGCCCCCAGGTACATGTGATGGGCTTCGAGATCTTCGTGCTGGCCATCGTCAACGAGCTGTATTTCCGCCGCTTCGACCCTGCCGCAGCGCTCGCCGAAGGCCGCAGCCGCCTGGCCGCCAAGGTGCAGACGCTCAAGGACCTGGCGCAGCAGGCCACGCTGCGCCACCCCTTCGAGCTGTTCGACTTCGGGCTGCGCCGCCGCTACAGCGGCGCCTGGCAGCGCGAGGTGGTGCAGACCTTCGCCCAGGAAACACCGCAGTGGTTCAAGGGCACATCCAACGTGCTGCTGGCGCGCGACCTGAACCTGGTGCCCATCGGCACCATGGCCCACGAGTACCTGCAGACCTACCAGGCCCTGGGCGTGCGGCTGCGCGACTTCCAGAACACGGCCCTCGAAGAATGGGTGCAGGAATACCGGGGCGACCTCGGCATCGCCTTGACCGACACCGTGGGCATGGACGCCTTCCTGGCCGACTTCGACCTGTACTTCGCCAAGCTGTTCGATGGCCTGCGCCACGACTCGGGCGACCCGGTCGCCTGGGGCGAAAAGGCGCTGGCCCACTACGCGCGGCTGCGCATCGATGCGCACACCAAGCGCCTGGTGTTCTCCGATGGCCTGGACCTGGAGCGTGCCCTCATGCTCTACCGCCACTTCGGCGACCGCACACAGTTGGGCTTCGGCATCGGCACCCACCTCACCAACGACATGGGGCAGACGCCGCTGAACATCGTGATGAAGCTCACGCGCGCCAACGGCCAGCCCGTGGCCAAGCTCTCGGACACGCCCGGCAAGACGCTGTGCGACGATGAGACCTTTCTGGCCTACCTGCGCCAAGTATTCAATGTCAAGGGATGAGCGACTGAGACAACTCTCCTGGCGTCGTTGTTCCGTCTTGCCGTACTTTCAGTACTGTCTGCGACGCAACGCCTAGCCAGGACCGCTTCGCTGAGTTTTTCAGCCGCTCTGCAAGCACATAGATTCGCCACAAGGAAAAGCACGCATGCTCCGCATCACCCTTGCCCAACTCAACTTCACCGTCGGCGACATCGAAGGCAATGTCGAGCGCATGGTGGCCGCCGCACGGCAAGCCGCCAGCGAGCAGGCCGACCTGGTGGTCTTCACCGAACTCGCGCTGTGCGGCTACTACCCGGGCGACATGCTCGACGAAAGCGCCTTCCAGCAGCGCGTGGCCGCCGGGCTGGCAGCGCTGCAGCAGGCATCGGCCGAGCTGCCCGGCCTGCACTGGGTGGTGGGCGGGCCCACGCCCGCGCAAGGGCCCGGCAAGCGGCTGCACAACAGCCTGCTGGTGCTGCAAGCCGGCGAGGTGCGCCTGCGCTATGCCAAGCAGCTCCTGCCCACCTACAACATTTTCGACGAGCGCCGCCACTTCGAGCCCGGCCCCGACGTGGCCAAGGTGCTGCGCATCGGCAATGCCCAGGTGGGCCTCTTGATCTGCGAGGACGGCTGGAACGACAGCGGCGCCGACTATGCGACCAACCCCTTCGACCGGATGCGCGACGCGGCCCCCGATCTGGTGGTGAGCATCAACGCCAGCCCCAGCCACATCGCCAAGCGCGAGCAGCGCCACCAGATCTTCGGCGATGCCTCGCGCCGCAATGGCCTGCCCATCCTGTACGTGAACCAGATCGGTGGGCACGACCAGATCGTGTTCGACGGTGCCTCGTTCGCGGTGGAGCCCGAGGCCGGCATCGTCTTCGAGGCCCGGCGCTTCGTGGAGGACGTGCGCACCCTGCAGTTCGACAACGGCCGCTTCCTCACAGCCGAAGGTGAGACGCCCGAACCCGTGCCCGCGCAGGGCCTGCCCACCATGGAGTTCTACCGCCAACAGATCGTGCTGGGCCTGTCGGACTATGCGCGGCGCTGCGGCTTCAAGCAGGTGGTGGTGGGCAGCTCGGGTGGCATCGACAGTGCCCTCACGCTGGCGCTCGCTGCCCAGGCGCTGGGCCCCGAAAACGTGGTGGGCATCACCATGCCCTCGCGCTTTTCATCGAGCGGCTCGGTGGACGACTCCGTGGCCCTGTGCCGCAACCTGGGCGTGCAGTTGCTCACCCACCCCATCGCCGACCTGGTGGCGGTCTATGCGCAGCAGTTCGAAGCCAGCTTCGGCCAGGTGCTGCAGGGCCTGCCGCTTGAAAACCTGCAGGCGCGCATCCGCGGCACGGTGCTGATGGAGTATTCCAACGCCTTCGGCCACCTGCTGCTCACCACGGGCAACAAGTCCGAGATCTCGGTGGGCTACTGCACGCTGTACGGCGATACCAACGGTGGCCTGGGGCTGATTGGCGACCTGTACAAGACAGAGGTTTTCGCCCTGTCGCGCCACATCAACGCGCATGCCGGCCGCGAACTGATACCCGAGGCCATCATCGAAAAGGAACCTTCGGCCGAGCTGGCACCCAACCAGCGCGACGTGGACAGCCTGCCACCCTACCCGGTGCTCGACGAGGTCCTCAAGATGCTCATCGAAGGCGACCGCCTGGCGCCGGCGGAGTACGATGCCGCCAACGCCTTCGTGCAGCACCTGCAGCAGGGCGAAGATGGACGCGCCCTGGTACAGCGCGTGCGCATGATGGTCGCCCGCAACGAATACAAGCGCCGCCAGGCGCCGCCCATCGTGCGCGTGCGTGCGCGCGCCTTCGGCAGCGGCCGGCAGATGCCGATCGCGGCCCGCTACGTCTGATCCAATACACCCCATGTACGACACCGCCATCTATATCGGCCGCTTCGAGCCCGTCCACCAGGGCCACATGGCCCTCTTGCAGCGCGCGCTCGACAGCGCGCGCCAGGTCATCGTGGTGATGGGCTCGGCCTGGCAGGCCCGCTCGCCCAAGAACCCCTTCACCGCCGCCGAGCGCGAGCAGATGCTGCGCGAGGCCCTGCCCGAGGCCGACCGCGCCCGCGTGCAGGTGCTGCCCGTGCGCGACTACTACAACGAGGCCGTGTGGGTGCAGGCCGTGCGCGAGGGCGTCGCCCGCATCGCACCCGGGGCCGGCCGCATCGGCCTGGTCGGCCACTTCAAGGACGCGACCAGCAGCTACCTGGGCGCCTTCCCGGGTTGGGAGCTGATCCACATGGAGCGCCAGGGCCGCATCGACGCCACCGCCATCCGGGACGCCTACTTCGGCGCCACACCGGCCACCGTGCGCACGGAACTCGACGATCTGGCCGGCGAGATGCCCGCGAGCACGCTGGCGTTCCTGGAAAGCTTTGCGCAGACCCCGCATTTCGAGGCCCTGCAGGAAGAATGGCGCATGCTGCGCCGCTACCGCGAGGCCTGGTCCGCAGCGCCCTACCCGCCCGTGTTCGTGACGGTGGACGCCGTGCTGCGCTGCCAGGACCATGTGCTGCTGATCCGCCGCGCCCATGCACCCGGCAAGGGCCAGTTGGCCGTGCCCGGTGGCTTCATCGAGCAGCGCGAGACGGTCTGGCAGTCCTGCCTGCGCGAGCTGGTGGAAGAAACCCACTGCCAACTGCCCGAGGCCACCATGCGCGCCGCGCTGCAGGCCGTGGCGGTTTTCGACCACCCCGACCGCAGCCAGCGCGGGCGCACGCTCACGCATGCGCACTATTTCGACCTGGGCCAGGCACCGTTCCCCACCGTGCAGGCCGATGACGACGCCCAGCAGGTGCAGTGGACGCCAATTGCCGAACTGGCGGGCATGGAAGGGGAGTTCTTCGAGGACCACTTCCACATGCTGGACCATTTTCTGGCGCTGACCGGCTCCGCCCAGCCCGCATAGCACCCGTAAACGAAAAAAGGCAGGGCGAACCCTGCCTTTGTGAGGGCCTGCCCCGGATCAGGCTACGCGGAACTGCCCCACGGTCTGCGCCAGTGCCACGGCCTGCTGGCTCAGCGACTGGGCGGCCGCCAGGGCCTCCTCGACCAGCGCGGCATTCTGCTGCGTGCCCTGGTCCATCTGAGAGATCGCCTGGTTCACCTGGGCGATGCCCGCGCTCTGCTCGGCACTGGCAGCGCTGATCTCGGCCACCATGGTGGTCACGTTCTTCACACCGTCGACCACCTCGCGCATGGTGGAGCCGGCCTGCTCCACGAGCTGGGTGCCCACACCGACCTTGGCCACGGAGTCGTCGATCAGGCCCTTGATCTCCTTGGCGGCGGCGGCACTGCGCTGCGCCAGGCTGCGCACTTCGCTGGCCACCACGGCAAAGCCACGGCCCTGCTCACCCGCGCGCGCCGCTTCCACGGCGGCGTTGAGCGCCAGGATGTTGGTCTGGAAGGCGATGCCGTCAATGACGCTGATGATGTCCACGATCTTGCGCGAGGACTGGTCGATGGAGCCCATGGTGCCCACCACCTGCTGCACCACGTCGCCGCCGCGCACGGCCATGTCGGAGGCGGCGCGTGCCAGCTCGTCGGCACGGCGTGCGTTGGCCGCGTTCTGCTGCACGGTGGAGGTCAGCTGTTCCATGGAGGCTGCGGTCTCCTGCAGCGCACTGGCCTGCGACTCGGTGCGGCCCGACAGGTCGCCGTTGCCGGCCGCGATCTCGGCCGAGGCGGTGTTGATCGAATCGGTGCTGTCACGCACCTGGCGCACCAGGTGGGCCAGGTTGTCGCGCATGGCACGGATGGCGTGCAGGATGCTGGTCTGGTCGCCCG
Source organism: Acidovorax sp. AC410 (assembly GCF_979253235.1). Taxonomy (NCBI): domain Bacteria; kingdom Pseudomonadati; phylum Pseudomonadota; class Betaproteobacteria; order Burkholderiales; family Comamonadaceae; genus Acidovorax; species Acidovorax sp. AC410. The sequence continues at coordinate 2,972,813 of NZ_CEEDCG010000001.1, read as the reverse complement.
GCTGGGTGATGACCTCCACGGCCAGGTTGCCCTCGGCGATCTGCGTGACCACGTCGGCCGCATACTGGGGCTCGCCGCCGAGCTGGTGCACCAGCGTGCGCAGCATCTGCCAGGCCATGAGCGCGATGATGATCATCAGCACCGCGCCGATGGACAGCAGGATGGCGGTGTTGCGCCAGAAGGCCTGGTCGATATCGTCGATGTAATCGCCGAAGCCGATGGTCCAGTCCCAAGGCTCGAACTTGATGATGGCGTAGAGCTTTTCCACCTCGTCCTTGGCGCCCGGGCGCGTGCCCTTGGCGATCACGGTGCCGATGGTCTTGCCCTGCAAAGCGGCGCGGTAGCGCACACCGGCTTCCTTGCCGCCTTTTTCATCGACGATGCCGATGCGCTTGGGGTTGGGGTGCACGTAGTTCACGTCGTCGGTGAAGCCGCGCACGAAGAAGTACTTGTCCTTGTCGACGAAGCTGCCGATGTTGCGCTTGGCCTCCTTCTGCGCATCCTCTTTAGAGAGTGCACCGCTCTTTTCCTGGTCATGGGCCTTTTGCGCCGCCGCATGGGCGAGCACCACCAGGTTGGACAGCTGCGCCGTGCGCTCCTTCATCATCGACTGGTACAGCGTGGTCAACGCCACGGCGGAGAGCACGACCAGGCCCAGCAGGGTGGCCGCGCACAGCCACAGGATTCGGGTTCGCAATTTCATGGGCAGGCTTTCTCTCTCAGGATACGGAACAAGACGTAACCAGAAGATACACCCGCGCTGCCCAATTTTTAATCAAAACCTCGATTTGTCACGGTTTTGTCACATTTGCACGGCAGGCGCCTCTGCCTGCGCAAGCCGCTGGCACCGGGGCAGGAGGCCAGGCAGCCCCCACCGGGGCCCGCTCCAACGACAAATGTAAAACCCGCCCGGCGTGTCGCGCAGCCACAACGCCGGCGAGGGTGGGCAGGCTCAGGTGCCTGCGCGCTCCAGCATGGCATGCAGCAGCACATTGCAGCCGGCCGTGATGTGCTCGGGCTTGGCGTCCTCGATCTCGTTGTGGCTGATACCGTCCTTGCACGGGATGAACACCATGCCGGCGGGCGCCAGGCGCGCCATGTAGACGGCGTCGTGCCCCGCGCCCGAAACGGCGGGCATGTTGGAGTAGCCCAGCTTGGCGGCAGCGCGCGCCACGGCGTCCACGCAGTCGGCGTGGAACACCTGGGCCGGGTAGGCCGAGACCTGTTCGATCACGATCGGCAGGCCGGTGTCGGCACTCAACTTGGCGGCCACCGCGCGGATGTCCTGGTCCATGCTCTCGCACAGCGCATCGGTGGCATTGCGCAGGTCGATGCTGAACTTGACCTGGCCCGGGATGACGTTGCGGCTGTTGGGGTGCACGTGCACCATGCCCACCGTGCCGCGCCCGTGCGGCGGGTGGCGGTGGGCGCAGGCCACCACCTCCTGCATGAGGTGCGTGGCGACCTGCAGTGCATCCTTGCGCAGGGCCATGGGCGTGGGGCCGGCGTGGGCCTCCATACCGGTGACGGTACAGTCGTACCAGCGGATGCCGAGCACACCGGTGACCACGCCGATGGTCTTGTCGTGGTCCTCCAGCACCGGGCCCTGCTCGATGTGGGTCTCGAAGTACGCGCCGATGGGGTGCTCACCCGGCACCTGCTCGCCGATGTAGCCGATGCGTTCGAGCTCGCCCTTGACGGTCTTGCCCTCGGTATCGGTGGCGGCATAGGCATGCTCCAGCGTGAAGGCTTTGGCGAACACTCCCGAGCCCATCATCACCGGAACGAAGCGCGAGCCCTCCTCGTTGGTCCAGAAGGCCACCTCGATCGGTGCCTCGGTCTCGATGCCATGGTCGTTCAAAGTACGCACCACCTCGATGCCGGCCAGCACCCCGTAGTTGCCGTCGAACTTGCCGCCTGTGGGCTGGGTGTCGATGTGGCTGCCGGTCATGATAGGCGGCAGGCTGTTGTTGCGCCCGGGGCGGCGCATGAAGCCATTGCCGATCTGGTCGATGGTCACGCTCATGCCGGCTTCGCGCGCCCAGCGCGTGACCAGGTCGCGGCCCTGCTTGTCCAGATCGGTCAGCGTCAGGCGGCACACGCCGCCCTTGGGCGTGGCGCCGATCTGCGCCAGCTCCATGAGGGAGTCCCACAGGCGCTCGCCGTTGATGCGCAGGCTGTCGATGTCGGTCTTGACTTGGGTGTCCATGGTGTTCTCCGGGTGGGTTCTGTCAGCGGGCCACCGCGGTGGGCGCCAGGTCCTGGGCGCGCTTTTGCACCGCCTGAAAGTTCGCGCCGAAGGCCGGGCGCTTGAGGTAGCGGCCCTGGCCCTGCTCGGCGCGCAGCTCGCCGTTGGCGTACACCACGCGGCCCTGGCTCACGGTGTGGCTGGGGATGCCGCGCACGGTGCGACCCTCGAAGATGTTGAAGTCGCCCTTGCTGTGCTGGGTCTTGGCCGAGAAGGTCTTGGTGCCCTCGGGGTCCCACAGCACCAGGTCGGCGTCGGCGCCCTCGCCGATGAAGCCCTTGCGCGGGTAGATGTTGAACAACTTGGCCGCATTGGCCGAGGTGATGGCCACAAACTCGCTGGGCGTGAGGCGCCCGGTATTCACGCCACCATCCCAGATGGCAGCCATGCGCTCTTCCACACCGCCCGTACCGTTGGGGATCTTGGCGAAACTCTCCTTGCCCATGGCCTTCTGCGCGGCGCAGAAGGTGCAGTGGTCCGTGGCGGTGGTGTGCAGCTGGCCCGACTGCAGGCCGCGCCACAGCGCCTCCTGGTGGCCCTTGGGGCGAAACGGCGGGCTCATCACATAGGCGGCGGCCTTGGCAAAGTCAGGGTCGCGGTACACGCTGTCGTCAATCAGCAGGTGCCCCGCCAGCACCTCGCCATACACCCGCTGGCCGCGCGCGCGGGCACGGGCAATCGCGTCGGCCGATTCCATGCAGCTCACATGCACCACGTAAATGGGCACACCCAGCACGTCGGCAATGGCAATCGCGCGATTCGCGGCCTCGGCCTCGACCATGGGCGGGCGCGACAGCGGGTGGCCCTCGGGCCCGGTGATGCCCATCTTGGCCACCTCCTGCTGCAGCAGGTACACCAGCTCACCGTTCTCGGCGTGTACCGTGGGCATGGCGCCCAACTCCAGCGCGCGCTTGAAGCTGTTCACCAGGGTTTCGTCGTCGCACATGATGGCGTTCTTGTAGGCCATGAAGTGCTTGAAGCTGTTCACGCCCTCCTCCTGCACCAACGTGCCCATGTCGGCGCGCACCTGCTCGCTCCACCAGGTGATGGCGACGTGGAAGCTGTAGTCGGCCGCCGATTTTTCGGCCCAGCCGCGCCACTTGCGGTAGGCGTCCATGATGGGTTCCTGCGGGTCGGGGATCACGAAGTCGATGATGCTCGTGGTGCCGCCCGCCAGGGCCGCAGCCGTGCCGGTGAAGAAGTCGTCCATGGTGACGGTGCCCATGAACGGCAGCTGCATGTGGGTGTGCGGATCGATGCCGCCAGGCAGCACGTACTGGCCGCTGGCGTCCAGCACCTGCGCACCGGCGGGCGCCTGGGTGGCCGCCCCTTCCCCGACGGCCACGATGCGGCCATCCACACACAGCACGTCGGCGCGCTGCTCGCGGTCTGCATTGACCACGGTGCCACCGCGGATCACAAGGGCTTGGCTCATGGGGTTCTCCTTCAGGGGTTGCAGGGGTGGCCAGCCTGCAGCCGGCCGCAAAGTCCGGCTGCAGGGCGTGTCATCATTTCTTCTTCGCGGTCAGGTAGTAGTAGGTGCCGGCGACGGCCAGGCTGAAGAACCAGCCAAAGTCGAACAGCGACTGCAGCAAGCCGGGCACCGAGCCCTTGTCCACCACGCCCGAGACCGCCAGGTAGCCCGGCAGGCAAGGCAGCACGCCCAGGAAGAAGGCCACCAGGGCGTGGATGTTCCAGCCGTTGCTGTACTCGTACTCGCCGCCACGGCGGTATAGGTCGTCCACCTTGAGTTCGCCCTTGCGCACCAGGTAATAGTCCACCAGCAGGATACCGGCGATGGCGCCCAGCAGCGTGCCGTAGCCGCCCAGCCAGGTGAACAGGTAGCCGCCCGAGGTGGCCAACAGCTTCCAGGGCATGAACAGGAGGCCGATGAGCGCCGCGATCAGGCCGCCCATGCGAAAGCTGATCTTCGATGGTGCGATCTGGCTGAAGTCGTACGAGGGCGAAACCAGGTTGGCCGCCACGTTGGTGGTGAGGTTGGCCAGCAGGATCACCAAGAGGCCGATGCCGGCGGCCAGGCTGCCCATCTGGGTGAGCAGTCCGTCAGGGAACAGCTGCGCCTTGCCGTAGAGGATGGCCGAGGCCGAGAAACCGATGACGCCCACCATGGAGAACAGGGCCATGGGAATGGGCAGGCCGATGGCCTGGCCGATGACCTGGTCCTTCTGCGAGCGCGCAAAGCGCGTGAAGTCGGGGATGTTCAGGGCCAGCGTGGCCCAGAAGCCCACCAGCCCGGTCAGCGCGGCCCAGGTCTTGGGCCCGCCCTCCACCACCTTGGCGGGCAGGTTGAACAGCTGGCCTGCGGGCACCTTCATCATCAGCACCACGACCAGCAGCAGCGAGGCTCCGACCATCAGCGGCGCAGCGATCACCTCCAGAAGGCGGATGGACTCGGGCCCCTTCCAGATGAACCAGATATGCACCGCCCAGAACGCCAGGAAACACATGAACTGCGAGGTGCTGATGGTCTGCCCGTCGGCCGGCCCCGCGAGCCCCATGCCCAGGATGTTCAGGAAGCCGTGCAGCGCCAGCGCACCGAAGTAGCAGTTGATGGAAAACCAGCCGCAGGCCACCAGCCCGCGCAGGATGGCTGGCAGGTTCGCGCCCTTGACGCCGAAGGAGGCGCGCGCCAGCACCGGGAACGGCACGCCGTAGCGTGGCCCGACACGGCCGATGAGCACCATGGGAATCAGCACGATGCAGTTGGCCAGGAATACCAGCCACACCGCCATCTGCCAGGTGAAGCCCTGGTCCAGCATGGAGCTGGCCATGGTGTAGGTCGGCACGCAGACCACCATGCCCACCCACAGGGCGGCATAGTCCTTCCACGCCCAGTGGCGCTGCGCCGGCGTGGTGGGGAGCAGATCTTCGTTGGCCAGCGGATTGGACGCTGCGCCGGGCAGATGCCCCGCCCCGTGGGCGGCGCTGCCGGTACTGTGGTTCATGCCTGTACTCCTGTGAAATGTTGACTTCTTGGGGTTGCACACAAGCCGCTGTCTGGTCCGGCGCTCCGGTACCGGCAGATGGCGGACTGGAACGCGGTCACCGCGCTCCGGGGGAAGCCGGCGATGCTATAGACCCGCTGCCGGCTCCGCCAGATGCAGTGCAGCACCGCGTTGCGATTGCGCACTCGCCGCGCCGGATGGCATCTCCCCGCATCACGCGCCCGCAGCCACGCGCTGGGGATTGTTCGGGTGCGTGGTCCAGTTGGCGTACTCGCCCGTGACCACCTTGCCGGTGCGTGCGTCCACCTCGCCGGGTTCCAGGCTGCGCAGGGTGATGCACTCGGGTACGGGGCAGATCGAGACGCACAGGTTGCAGCCCACGCACTCGGCGTCGTTGACCTCGAACTTGCGCACGCCGCCCTCCTTGGTGAAAGTGATGGCCTGGTGCGAGGTGTCCTCGCAAACCACGTGGCAGCGGCCACACTGGATGCAGGCATCCTGGTTGATGACGGCCTTGTCGATGTGGTTGAGGTTGAGGTTCTTCCAGTCCTTGACGGTGGGCACGGCCTGGCCCTGGAAGTCGGCAAGGGTCTCGTAGCCATGCTCGTCCATGAAGTTGGACAGGCCGTCGCACATGTCCTGCACGATCTTGAAGCCGTAGACCATGGCGGCGGTGCACACTTGCACCGTGCCGCAGCCCAGCGCGATGTACTCGGCCGCGTCGCGCCAGGTGGTGATGCCGCCGATGCCGCTGATGGGCAGGCCCGCGGTCTGCGCGTCGCGTGCGATCTCGGCCACCATGTTCAGGGCGATGGGTTTGACGGCCGGGCCGCAGTAGCCGCCGTGCGAACCCCAGCCGTCGGTGCTGGGGCTCATGACCATGCGGTCCAGGTCCACGCCCATGATGGAGTTGATGGTGTTGATCAGCGACACCGCGTCGGCCCCGCCGGCCTTGGCCGCGCGCGCCGGCTGGCGCACGTCGGTGATGTTGGGCGTGAGCTTGACGATCACCGGCAGGCGGCTGTAGTGCTTGCACCAGGCGGTGACCATCTGGATGTATTCGGGCACCTGGCCCACGGCGGCGCCCATGCCGCGCTCGCTCATGCCGTGCGGGCAGCCAAAGTTCAGCTCGATGCCGTCGGCCCCGGTGTCCTCCACTAGGGGCAGAATGTTCTTCCAGCTTTGCTCCTCGCAGGGCACCATGAGCGAGACGATCATGGCGCGATCGGGCCAGTTGCGCTTGACGCGCTTGATCTCCTCGAGGTTGGTGTGCAGCGGCCGGTCGGTGATGAGCTCAATGTTGTTCAACCCGATCACATGCCGGTCCTGCGACATCAGCGTGGAGTAGCGCGGGCCGTTGACGTTGACGACCGAGGGGTCCTCGCCCAGGGTCTTCCAGACCACGCCGCCCCAGCCGGCCTCGAAGGCGCGGGTGACGTTGACTTCCTTGTCGGTCGGCGGCGCCGAGGCCAGCCAGAAGGGATTGGGGCTGCTGATGCCCAGAAAATTGCTGCGGATGTCGGCCATGGTGTGGTGCTCCGGTGTAGGGATGGTTGCGCAGTGGCGCGGGCTCAGGCGCCTTGCAGCGCGGCGTGGATGGACACGGCTGCCACCTTGCCGTGCTCCACCGCCTCCACGGTCAGGTCGCGCCCGCCGGCACGGCAGTCGCCGCCGGCCCACACCCGGGCCAGGCTGGTGCGGCCGTCCGCGTCGGTGGCGATGCGCCCGCCGGTGAGGGCAATGGTCTTGCCCACGGGCTCGGGCACATAGGTCTGGCCGATGGCCTTGAGCACCATGTCGGCCGGGATCACGAAGGTTTCACCGGTCTCCACCAGCCGGCCTCCCTCCACTGCGGTGGCGGCAAAGCGCACGCCGGTGACGGCGCCATCGGCGCTGAGCACCTCCTTGGGCGCGGCGAAGTGGCGGATGGTGACGCCGTTGGTCTGCGCCCATTCCTGCTCGACGTGCGAGGCGGACATGCTCTCGGCCCCGCGGCGGTAGGCGATGGTCACCTCCTCGGCACCGAGCTTGCGCGACTGCACTGCAGCATCCACCGCCGTCATGCCGCCGCCGATCACCACCACGCTGCGGCCCACGGGCAGGGTGGACAGGTCGCTGGTCTGGCGCAGCTCGGCAATGAAGTCCACCGCATTGCGCACGCCGGCGGCCGTGGGCTCGGCGATGCCCAGGGCGTTGACGCCCGACAGACCCAGGCCGAGGAACACCGCGTCGTGGCTGGCCAGCAGGCTGTCGAGGGTCATGTCGCGGCCCAGCAACTGGTGCGTTCGCACCTCGATGCCGCCCACCGAGAGCAGCCACTCGACCTCCTTCTGGGCGAAGTTGCCGGCAGTCTTGTAGCTGGCCAGGCCGTATTCGTTGAGGCCGCCGAGCTTGGGGCGGGCGTCGAACAGCACCACGTCGTGGCCGCGCACGGCCAGGCCATGGGCGCAGGCCAGGCCGGCCGGCCCGGCGCCGACCACGGCGATGCGCTTGCCGGTGGGCGCGGCGCGCTGGAACAGCGGCGCCCCGGGCTTGGCGAAGAAGGCGTCGGTCGCGTAGCGCTGCAGCGAACCGATCTCGACCGGCTTGTCTTCGTTGGTGTTGCGCACGCAGGCCTGTTCGCACAGCACCTCGGTGGGGCAGACGCGAGCGCACATGCCGCCCAGGGGGTTGGCCTCCAGGATGGCGCGGGCCGCGCCGCGGTTGTTGTCCTGCGCAATGCGGTGGATGAAGGAGGGGATGTCGATCCCCGTGGGGCAGGCCGTGGCGCAGGGTGCGTCGTGGCAGTAGTAGCAGCGCTCGGCCTCGATCAGCGCCTGCGGACGCGTCAGCGGGGGGTGGGCATCGCCGAAACGGGTGGCGTAGTCGGCCAGGTTCAGGCGTGCGGCATGAATGCCGCAGGCGTGGCTTGCGGGTGTGTCCATCAGTTTTCCTCCGGCAGGGTCAGGGTGGGGGTGGGGGCGCTGCACGCCAGCCGCGCAGCGGCGTGGCCTGGTCCGCACGGACGGCGGCAGGAGACTGCGCAAACAGGGCGCCCGGCGCATGCACGGGGGCATGCAGCCGCAAATTCCGGAGGTTTCATCGTGGGCCTCGCTAGGGGGTGCAGGTGCCCGGCACTCTGTCTGCGCCGGTGCCCTGCTTTGCCATTCAATTTACCAACCAGTAAAAATTTACCAATTAGTAAAATCCCTACAGCAAACCGCATGCCAGGCTTTTGCCAGCCACATTGACACACAATGGTGCAATGACCGACGCCCGACAGTCCCCCTCTCCACCCGCCCGGCGGCGCCCGGAAGCCCCCCTTGCCCCCGCCGCCGAAACCGTCGCCAAGGCGCCCACCGCATCGCGCCTGCTCAAGGAGCAGGGCATCCTGACCGAGGCGGAGAACCATTTCGCGCAGTTCGGCTTCGAGGGCGCCTCCCTGGAGAACATCGCTGCGGCCATCGGCATCAGCCGGCACAACCTGCTGTACTACTTCCCGAACAAGGAAGCGCTGTACCAGCGCGTGCTGGACGACGTGCTGACGCAGTGGCTCGAAGGCATGGAGGACCTGTCGCACAGCGACGACCCGCAGCAGGCGCTGCGCCGTTACATCCGAGCCAAGCTACGCTATTCGCGCGAGCGCCCGAATGGTGCAAAGGTATTCACCAAAGAGGTGATTGCCGGTGCACCACGCTATGGCAAGGCCATCGCAGCGCGGGTGGGGCCGCTGCTCAAGGCCGAGGTGCGCACCTTCGAGCGCTGGGCGCGCGAGGGGCGCATCGCGCGCGTGAATTTCACGCACCTGATGTTCATCATCTGGTCCGTCACCCAGGCCTATGCCGAGCAGGAGGCACAGTTCGCCCTGCTGCTGGGCAAGCCGGCGCTGACCGAGCGCGACTACGCCAAGGCCGAGGAGCTGATCTGCCGCATGGTGATCAAGGCGCTGGAGCCTGAAGACGCGGGACTGGACAGCCCGCCCGAGCCGGACTGACGGACGGACGGCATCACGCAGCCTGCGCTGCGTAGCGGGCCAGGCGCTCGCGGTCGAGCAGCTCGACCACGCGGTAGCCCACGCGCAGCACCCCCTCCTCCTCCCACTGCTTGAGCTGGCGGTTGATACTCTGGCGCGAAACGCCAAGCATGAAGGCCAGGTCCTCCTGCGAGACGGCCAGCACCGTGGTGGGCTCGCCGCTGGCCGAGCGGGTGTCAAGCGTGGCGAGCCGGTGCGCCAGCCGCACGGGCAGCGGCTGCAGGATGGCGTCGTCGATCCAGGCCAGGGCCTGGCGCAGCCGCAGGCACACCAGCCGCGTGAAGGCCATGTGCAGCGCCGGCTGCGTGGCGATCAGGTGGTGGAAGTCCGCCGCCTGGACCACGGCCACCTCCGACGGCTCCGCCGCGCAGGTGTCGTACACGCGCTGCTGGCCCACGAACAGCGAGACCTCGCCGAACCAGTGGCCTGGTTCCAGCACCGCGATCACCGCCTCGCGCCCATCGGGCGCGGCCACGCTCACGCGCAGGGCGCCCTGCACCATGCCGAACAGCGCATCGGGCGCCGAGCCCTTGAGAAACAGTGAATCGCCGCGCTGCAGCTGGCGCCGGTGGGCCACCTGCAGCAATGCGTCCTGCACCTCCTGCGGCAAACGCAGGCGCTCGTCCGCCCGGTGGCCGAGGTGGGCCGGCAATTCGGCAGTGCTTGCCGGTTCGGGCAGGGATGGCATGGCGTGCGCTCGCTGAGAGGGGGGTGGCTGGCGCCGCCATTGTGCGGGCGCACAGGTCGCCCCGGGCGACGCCTGGCGGACACCTGCGGGTTTGTACCGAGCCGCAATTGCCAACACCGGACAGTCTCGCCGCGGCGCTCTGCGGATAGTGGGCCTGCTGCAGCGCTGCGCTGCACCCCGACCCGCAACCGACACCAAGGATCCCCCCATGACGAACACCCCTACCGCCACCACCGAGCGCAACGCCCGCCGCGAGAAGACCGTGCTCGACCACTTCGCCGACGAGACGCGCCAGGATTTCGGCGCCGTGCTGAGCACCTTTCCGCACCCGCACTACGAGCTGATCCCTACTGGCGAGGTACACGACGGCAACGAGGATGTGCGCCGCTACTACACCGCCACGCGCCAGGCCTTCCCGGACCAGCGGCACGAAATCATCGAACTGCGCCATGCCGGCGACTCGGTCATCGTGGAGTTCTGGCTGCTGGGCACGCACAAGGGACCTCTGGGCGCCTTGCCGCCCACAGGCAACACCTTCCGCTGCCGCATGATCGCGCTGTTCATCTTCGACGAGGCCGAGAACCTGGTCTGCGAGCGCGTGTACTTCGACACGCTGACCATGCTGCGCCAGTTGCTGGTGGGCGTGCCGCCGGCCGCGCTGCCCGGCATCATCGGCTCGCTGCTGGGAGGCCAGGCCGCCACCGCCGGCAAGACCCCGGTGCCCGAGCAGGCCACGGTATGAGCGGGCGCCTGCAGGGCCACCACGCGGTGGTGACCGGCGGGGCGCAGGGCATCGGCCTGGCGATTGCGCGCCGCTTCCTGCACGAGGGCGCCAGCGTCTCGCTCTGGGACATCAGCGACCGCCAGCTGCAGGCCGCGGCGCAGGCGCTGGACGCGCCGGGCCGGGTGTTCACCGCAGCCGCCGACGTGCGCGACGAGGCCGTCGTTTCGGCCGCCGCCCAGGCCAGCGCCGCGGCCCTGGGGCCGGCCACCGTGCTCGTGAACAACGCCGGCGTGCTGGGCCCGCTGGTGCCCACCTGGGAGCACAGCGCGGCCCAGTGGCGCGCGGTGCTGGACACCAACCTCACGGGCGCCTTCCTGTGCTGCCGCGCGCTGGTGCCGCAGATGCTGGCCGATATCGCCGGCCAGCGCGCGCCCGCGCTCGGACGGCGCGTGGTCAACATCGCCTCGGTCGCGGGCAAGGAGGGCAATGGTTTGAATGCCGCGTACTCCGCCTCCAAGGCCGCGCTGATCGCGCTGACCAAGTCGCTCGGCAAGGAGCTGGCCATGGCCGGCGTGCTGGTGAACTGCATCACGCCCTCTGCCGCGGAAACCGGGGTGTTTGACGGTGTTCCCGAGGAACACCGTGCGCAACTGCACCAGGCCCTGCTGTCGCGCGTGCCCATGGCCCGCTTCGTCGAACCGGTCGAGGTGGCCGCCATGGCGGCCTGGCTGGCGTCTGCCGACTGTTCGTTCAGCACCGGCGCCGTCTTCGATATTTCGGGCGGCCGCTCTTTGTACTGAGGAGACCTGATGAACATGATGACCGAACCCCTCTCGCCGGCCAGCCTGCTGCAGCCCGTGGCCGACTTCGACGGCGCGCGCAGCGCCCCCACGCCGCAGGACCGGCTGCGCGCGCTGCGCCGCGCGGGCAAGCAGTTCCGCGAGCGCTTTCTCGGCGAACCTGCCGTGCGTTATGCGCGCAGCTTCGACCTGCTGCGCATCCCCTACCCGGCCTGGTACGCCTTCAACGGCGTGTACTCGCAGCAGTTGCTCAAGCCGCACATGGTGCACCTGCTGGCGCGCACGGTGCTGGTGCAGTTCGAGGATTTCGAAGGACGCCTCAGAAACCTGTTGTTCACCCCCGCCGATTTCGAGACCGGCAGCGAGACGCCCTATTTCAAACGCCTGAGCGAGCAGACCCCGAAGTTCCTGCACGGCGTGATCGCGCCGGTGCATGGCACCGTACTGCAGGCCCTGGCCTCAGTGGGCGTGGCACCCGGGCAAATCGACTTCATCACCTACGACCACCTGCACACCCAGAACCTGCGCCGCTGGTTGGGCACGGGCAGCGAGCGCGGCCTGCTGCCCAATGCCCGGCTGCTGGTGCATCGCCAGGAGCTGGCCAGCGTGGCAGGGCTGTTGCCCACGCAGGCCGACTGGTACTGCCCCGAGGGGCTGCAGGGCGTTGCGCCCGAGCGCATCGTGCCCTTCGACGGCAGCGTGCTGCTGGGGCGCGGCATCGCGCTGGTACACACGCCGGGCCATACCGAGGGCAACCATTCGCTGGTGTACCGCACGGGCGACGGCATCCGCGTGAGCAGCGAGAACGGCGTGAGCGCCGACAGCTGGGCGCCCGAGGCCTCGCGCCACAACGGCATACGCCGCTATGCGAAGGCCACCGGCTCCGAGGTGGTCCTGAACGGCAACACGCAGGAAGGCAGCGTCGACCAGTACCTGTCGATGGTGCTGGAGAAGACCATCGCGGGCACCTCGGCCACGCATGGCTTCAGCAACGTGGTGCCGTCCAGCGAATGCTCGCCGCACTGGCTGTTTCCGGGGGCACCCACCAGCCACCTGTGGGGTGCCACCACGTCCGGCGCGCTGCAGCAGACCCCCTGATCCTGCGCGCTGATTCCCCCAAAAAACAGACAACACGAGACAAGCGCCATGAACTCCCCCGCCGCCCTCTTCCCCGCCAAGGCGAGTGCCTCGCCAACGCCCGCAACCGCCGCCGACGACGCCACCTACCGCCAGATCGCCTGGCGGCTGATTCCGGTGCTGTTCGCCTGCTATGTGTTCAATTACCTGGACCGCACCAACATCGGCTATGCCCAGCTGCAGATGAAGAGCGACCTGGGCTTCAGCGACGCGGTGTTCGGTCTGGGGGCGGGCATCTTCTTCATCGGCTATGCGCTGTTCGAGATACCGAGCAACATGCTGCTGGCGCGCGTAGGCTTTCGGCTCACGCTGCTGCGCATCATGGGGCTGTGGGGCCTGGCGTCGGCCGCCACGCTGTGGGTGACCACGCCAGCGCAATTCTATGTACTGCGCTTCCTGGTGGGGATGTTCGAGGCGGGTTTCGCGCCCGGCGTGCTGTTCTACCTCACGCTGTGGTTCCCCTCGCAGCGCCGGGCCAAGGTGACGGCACTGTTCTTCATGGCCTATGGCGCGGCGCCCATCGTCGCCGGGCCGCTGGCGGGCGCGACCATGACGTATCTGGACGGCCTGTGGTCGCTGCACGGCTGGCAGTGGCTGTTCATCGTGGAGGGCCTGCCCTGCGTGCTGCTGGCCGTGCTCGCCTACCGCCTGCTCGACGATGGGCCGCAGGCCGCCCGCTGGCTCACACCCGAGCAGAAGCGCCAGGTACAGGACGATCTGGCGCGCGACCAGGCCGCCAGCGGCGCGGATGCGCGCAGCAGCTTTGGCAGCGCCTTGCGCAACGGCCATGTGTGGCTCTTGGGCTTCATTTCGTTCCTGGTGATCCTGGGCATCTACGCCATGTCGTTCTGGCAGCCCACCATGCTGCAGTCCATGGGCCTGTCGGTGATGCAGATCGGCCTGTACTCCGTGGTGCCGGCAGTCACGGGCATCGTGGCCACGCTGCTCATCGCCGGGCATTCCGACCGGAAGCAGGAGCGGCGCTGGCACTTCGCGGTGACGGCCTGCATCGGCGCCGCCGGCCTGTCGCTCACCACCCTGTTCATGCACAGCCCGGTGGCCGCCGTGGCCTGCCTGTCGCTGGCCTCGGTCGGCATCTCCAGCGCCTTCGCCATCCTCTGGGCCGTGCCCGGCAGCCTGCTCAGCCGCAACGCCGCGGCGATGGGCATCGCCCTCATCACCACCATCGGCGGCACAGCCGGTGTGGTGGCACCCGTGATGGTGGGCGCCATCAAGACGGCGACCGGCGGCTTCACGCTCAGCCTGTACCTGCTGAGCGGCGCCCTGGCGCTGGCGGCGGTGCTGATGGTGCTGGCCGTGGGGCGCGGCCGGCAGGCGACGCGCTGACTGCCCTGGACTGCCCTGTGGGGGTGGGACAAATTGCCCCACCCCCACCCGCGCACAGGGGCCCGGGACGATAATGCGCCCATGCACACGCTGCGCACCTCGTCACTGCTGGGCCGCCTGATCCTGGCGTGGTTCGTGCTGACTGTGGGCGCTGCCATCGCCTCGCCCATCGTCCACCCCCAAGCCCTGCAGGTGGTCTGCACCACGGGCAGCAGCGCCAAGCTGGTGGTGGTCGGCGAGGACGGCGGCGCCACCGAACTGGGTCAGCACACCCTCGATTGCGCGGTGTGCCTGGGCGCCAGCGCACCGCCGCCACCCGCGCAGCAGCATGCACAGCGCCATGGGCCCCTGGCGCACGCGCTCGCGCCCCCTGTGGCGGCCACCATCGCTGCCATCGTTGGCGCCCCCCTGCCCGCCCGCGGGCCACCGACCTCCCTCGCCTGAGACCTGCGCTGCTGCATGCCCACCAAGGGCATGCGCGTGCTTTGAGCGGTAGCCACCGCGCCTTGACGGCGCCGGTGCGCGCCCCGGCGGCAGCCCGCCGTCCCATCCTCCGATACGTGCCCCCATGAACACCCCATCGACACCACCACGCCTGGCCGCTGCCGCAGCGCCGGGCCCCTCCCTCCACCGCCGCGGCCTGCTGGCCCTGGCGCTCGCTCCCCTGCTGGCGGCCACGCTCGCCGGCTGCAAGAAGGCGCCCGTGGCCTACAAGGGTATGGACATCACCGGCGCCGAGTACGCGCGAGATTTCCAGCTCAAGGATGCCCAGGGCCAGGTGCGCACGCTGGCCGACTACCGCGGCAAGGCCGTGATGCTGTTCTTCGGCTTCACGCAGTGCCCCGACGTGTGCCCCACCGCCCTCACCCGTGCGGCCGAGATCCGCCGCCTGCTCGGCGACGACGGCCAGCGGCTGCAGGTGGTCTTCATCACCATCGACCCCGAGCGCGACAACCCGACCGTACTGGGTGCCTACACCCAGGTGTTCGATCCGAGCTTCATCGGCCTGTACGGCGACCTGGAGCAGACGGCGGCGGCGGCCAGGGAGTTCAAGGTCTACTACAAGAAGGTGCCCACGGGCGCCTCCTACACCATGGACCACTCCGCGTTCAGCTATGTCTTCGACCCGCAAGGCAAGCCGCGTCTGGTGCTGCGCCACGAACAAAGCGCCAAGGACTGCGCCGACGACCTGCGCCAGTTGCTGCAGCAGTCCGCCTGAACCGACCCCACCCCAACCCAGGAAATCTTCTCCATGCATTCCATTCCACGCCTTGCCTCTCTCGCCATCGTTCTGACCTCCCTCGCCTGCACTGCCCAGGCCCAGGTCACCGTCAAGGACGCCTGGGTGCGCGCCACCGTGCCCCAGCAGCAGGCCACGGGCGCCTTCATGCAGCTCAATGCCACGCGGGACACCCGGCTGGTCGCGGCCAGCTCACCGCTGACCCAGGCGGTGGAGGTCCACGAAATGGCCATGCAGGACAACGTGATGCGCATGCGCCAGGTGCCCGGTGTGGACCTGCCCGCCGGCAAGCCGGTGGACCTCAAGCCCGGTGGCTACCACGTGATGCTGTTGGACCTGAAACAGCAGGTGAAGGCCGGCGACACCGTGCCGATCACCCTGGTCTTCGAGGGCAAGGATGGCAAGCGCGAGTCGGTGAACATCCAGGCGCCTGTGCGCCCGCTCAACGCCACGGCGGCGCCCGCCGCGCATGGCGAACACAAGCACTGAAAGATGCCTGCTATTTCACCCGCCCTTCGCACCACCGTCCAGGCCATCCACGTGCTGGCCGGCCTGCTGGCCGTATCGCAGGCGCAAGCGCTTTGCGGGCACCGATGGTATGTAAACAGATGGTATTTTGTGTAACTAAAAGCTAGTATCTGGCGAGCACGGCAAGGCCTGCCGCCATGAACAGCAACCCGCACCATCCACCATCCAACGCTTCGCTTGCCAGCGAGCCTGCGGGGGCCAGGAAAACCTTTGCCGCCTGGCTCACGGTCGTCCTGTCGTTGGCGCTGTTCGCAGCCGCCCTGCCCCATGCCCAGGTGGCGCTCACGCCATTCCCGGCGTTCATTCCGATCTATGTCACGGCCCTGGTGATCTTCGATCTGGTCACGGCGGTGCTGCTGTTCGGCCACTACCGGGCCTTGCGGTCCGTGGGGCTGCTGGTGCTGGGGGGTGCCTATCTGTTCACCGCCACGGCCACCGCGGCCTATGCGCTGATCTTTCCCGGGCTGTTCGCACCGACCGGCCTGCTGGGCTCCGGCCCCCAGACCTCCTCCGCCCTGTACATGCTGTGGCATGCGGGCTTTCCGCTGATCCTGATCGCCTATGCATCCATCAAGCGGCGGGAGCAGGCGGGCCCGGCGCGCCGCAAAGGCCTCCGAGCGCTCTGGAGCATTACGGCCATGTCCGCCGGGACAGGGCTGGTGGTGGCGCTTTTCACCGTGTTCGCCACCGCCGGGCATGATTTCCTGCCCGTGTTCATCGAGGGCAACCGAACGACGGTCGTGGGCAAGGCCTTCCTGGCCGGTATCTGGTTGCTGAGCCTGGTGGCGCTGGGGGTGCTCCTGCGCACCCGGCCCCATTCGCTGCTCGATGTCTGGCTGCATGTGGTGATGTGCGTCTGGCTGCTGGACCTCGCCCTCGCGGCGGTTCTGAACACCGGACGTTACGACCTGGGCTGGTACATGGGGCGCATCTACGGGCTGCTGGCCGGTGGCTTCCTGCTGATCGTGTTGCTCAGCGAGAACGCGCGGCACCATGCGCGCCTGCGGGAGCTGACGACCGCGCTGGAAAGCGCGAACGAGACCCTGTGGCGGATGTCGATGCAGGACAGCCTGACCGAGGTGGCCAACCGCCGCGCCTTCGATATCCACCTGGCAGAGCATGTGGCCCTTGCCCTGCGCCACCAGCGGCCGCTGGCCCTGGTGCTGCTGGACGTCGATCATTTCAAGACCTACAACGATGAATACGGGCACCAATTGGGCGATGCGTGCCTGAAGGCCATTGCCCAGGTGCTACAGGCCAGTGGCAAACGCCCCTCCGACCTCGCTGCCCGCTATGGCGGCGAAGAATTCGCCCTGGTGCTGCCCGAGACCGACGCCGAAGGCGCCATGCACATCGCCAACGCTGCCCAGCAGGCCGTGGCGCAGCTGTGCATTCCCCACCGCCAGTGCTCGACCGGACCGCATGTGACCGTCAGCGCGGGCATCGCGACCCTCTACCAGGGCAGCAGGCTGACACCACAAAGCGTGATCGAGATGGCAGACAAGGCGCTGTACCAGGCCAAGAGCAACGGCCGCAACCGGATCGTGCTGCTGGAGTCCTCCGACGGGGTTTGAGGGACGCAATGGCGCTTTACCAGGGCAGGGGCTCTGGGCCTGCCCCCTGACCAGGCGACAGTGTGCCGCTCAGTTCAGCGTATGCACGACCTTGTAGCGGCCTGCACGGACCATTTCCGCAGCGGCCGAAGCGTCGTCGCCCACACCGTAACCCACGACCAGTTGCACACCCTCCAGCCCGCTGAAGTTCAGGCCGGACGCAATGCGCACGGGCACCGTGCGGGGCAGCGGGCCGCCCAGATAGGCCGGGAAGGCACCGCCGTTGTAGGGCGCCCACCCATTGGGGCCTAGAAACAGTACGGTCGACCCTGCGAGGGCGGCTACGTAGACGCGGCCCGTCTTGCCGCGGTGCAGCGTCGACACCGTGGCGCCCACGTCCACCGTCACATTGCTCAGGGGCCCGGTCTGCCCGCCGGCAAAGGTGCCGCTGGCTTCACCCACCCGGCCCGCGTCGAATGGAGCGCCGTTGCCCTGCATCACGCGAACAGGTGTCGTGGACTTGTCGGTACCGCCCAGATTGCTGGTCTTGCCCCAGACCCAGACGCTGCCGTCCACGCCGATGGCAGCGGAATTGGCCGAACCGGCTGCAGCCGCCACCACGGGCGGCAGACCCGCGACATGGGCGATCTTGGGCGCTTCTCTGGAGGGATTCACCAGGGTGCCATCGCCCAGCTGTCCAGCGCTGTTGACGCCGCAGGCATGCACGGCGCCATCGGCATCGACGAACAGGGTATGGCCGTCGCCCGGCTCAATCTGGCTGATGCGCGACAGGCCCTGGATGGGCGATATGTCGATCACCGCATACTGCGAGTTGATGACACCCGGTTGACCGCAAAAGGGGGCATTGTTCAACGCTTGGCCCCAGGCCACCACGGTCCCGTCGTTCTTGAGCGCGTAGTACTGGCCGGAGATATTGAAGGAGGTCGAGGCCACGGCCTGCACCGAGGACAGGGGATCGATCACGACCGGTGCCGTGGCGGTGCCTGCGACCGGCGCCAGCGCCTTGTTTCCGTTCGAGCCCCAGGCAACGACTTTGCCGTCCTGGCGCAGTGCGAGCACCGCCGCATCGGATGCACTCACCGCCACGGCGCCCTGCGCGCCGGCCACCAGGCGGGGCACGGGGTTGCCGCCACCACTGGTCTGGCCGGACCCCAGTTGCGCCGTGCTGTTGCTGCCCCACGCGAAGACCTGGCCAGACACGTCGGTTGCAAAGGCCGCCGCCGTGTTGGTCCCGGCATTGATGCTGACAATGTTGGACAGGCCGTTGATCTGCACCGGCACGCTGGTGCCGTTGCCGCCGGTTCGGCCGCCGGAGTTGTCGCCCCAGGCCCATACGGTGCCATCGGCCTTGAGCGCCATCGAGAACGAGCCCCGTGCCACCACCTGGACTACGTTCTGCAGGGTGGGGATCTGCGTGGGCGACGTGCGAGTGCCGGAACTGCCAAGGCCTAGCTGTCCGCCATTGCCGTAACCCCACGACCAGACCGTGCCGTCGGCGCGTAACACGAGGGCATGGTCGTAGCCCATGGAAATGGCAGGCTGCACGGCCTGGGCGGAGGTCATCACGAAAGCGGAGCACAGCGCGGCCGCGCCCATGGCAGCGGCAGTGCGCAAAGGCTTTATCGTCATCAGATGTTTCATCGGTTCCCTCAACAAGAATAAAAAAGAAAGATTGGCCGGACGTTCAGCGCCTGGCCTCGCTCGCTGGAAACGGCCGTACGCAGACCGTCTGGAGCCGGGCCGCTGCGAGCCACCTGGCCGTCAGCTGCAGTCGCGTGGCACGGGACGGGGCGGCCGCGAACGCCAAGACAGCGCAAGGTACCCAGGTTCGGCTTGTTTCGCCCCACCCCAAGGGGGTGAGACAGCACAAGCCACCACGCCACCGCACCTGACGCTGCACGAGGAACCTGCCCGACCGGGACCTGCCATCGCAAGCTGCGGCGGCGCATCACCGGGCGAAGGCATCTTCGCGCCGATGCCAAAGGCCTATCACCCGGGAAAAAGCGCCATCTGTCCTTCGATGGAAGGACCTTCTACGGTGCTGGCCACCTCCATTTCACAGGCGCAAAGACCCATGCAACACCTCGCATCGCTGATCCTGGCAAGCCTGGCACTCGTGACCACGAGCGCCATCGCACAACCGCTCCTGGTCGGGCGTTCGCTGCCGCTCAGCGGGCCACTGCAATCGATCGGGGAACTCAAACGCGACGGCGCGGACGCCTACCTCCACAAGGTGAACTCCAGCGGCGGTGTGGCCGGGCGGAAGGTGGAAACCATCACCTGGGACGATGGCTATGTGGCGGACAACACCGTCGCCAACCTTCGGCGCATGGCCAGTGAACACAAGCCCCTGGCCTTTCTGAGCCTGCTGCGTGTGCCCGCTGCCGGCCAGGAAATCCCGCTGCTGGACGAGCTCAGGACCCCGGTGGTGGGCATTGCGTCCGCGACGCACCTCCTGCGGGCCCGCCTCCACCGCTACGGATTTCCGGTCAGAGCGAGCGTCACGGACGAGGGGCGGGAGCTCGCCAAACATGTCAAGGTCGTGGGGATCGACCGGATCGCCATCATCTTCCAGGATGTGCCCCTGGGCCACGCCACCCGGCAGTCCATGGACGCGGGACTGGGCGAGGTGGGCCTGCAGGCCAGCCATGTCCTGCTGGACGCTGCAGCCACCCAGGCAGCCGAGGTGGCGCGCAGCGCCGTCCAGTCCAAACCCCAGGCCATCTTCCTGGGGGTGCTGACGCCGGCTGCAGCAGCGCTGATCCTGGAATTGCGCAAGCTGTCCTTCAACGGCTCCCTGTACACGTTCTCGTCCACCGACGTGGTGGTCCTGACGAAGCTGGTCGGCGACAGGGCCGTCGGCGTGGCGCTGTCGCAAATTGTTCCCATGTCCGATGGGCTGCGGGTCAAGGTCGTCGCGGAATACATCCAGGCGGTGAAGGAGATGGGCAAGGGCAGCCCGACGATGCTCGGGCTCGAGGGCTTCCTGGAAGCGAAGGTCCTCGTGGAAGGGCTGCGGCGCAGCGGCCCCAAGCCGACATCGGAGGGGCTGGTCAAGGCGCTGGAGACCCTGCGCGACTTCGACCTCGGTGGCTTCTTCGTGAACTACAGCCCCCAGGCGCACATGGGCAGCCTGTTCGTGGAGATCGACATGATCGGCCCCGGCGGAAAACTCATGCGCTAGGCGCCTGCCTCCTGCAGGCGTTGGAGGCGGACACAGCGATACGCAGTGCGAATCACCTGGCCCTTTTTGACATCTTCTTGATGCACTGAAGCGCCCCTAGCATGCGCCCACGTCCCATGCATCGAGTGTCCACGTGAACCGTCCCCATGTGCCCGATCCGGGCGTTCTCACTGCAGGCCTGCGCCTGCCGCGCTACGCCGTGCCCCGCTGAATTCCACCATCCCGTGCAAGAGCCTCGCCACAAGGGGCCGCATGTTCCACCTCACCGGAGACAACCATGTTCAAGTTCACCACCTTCAAGACCGCCGCCGCCGTCCTGGCGCTGGGCGCCGCGTGCGGCGCGCAGGTGCATGCCCAGTCGCCCATCAAGATCGGCTACCTCGGCACCTTCTCCGGCCCCATCGGGGCCCTGGGCCAGGACAACTACGACGGCTTCATGCTGGCGCTGGAGCAGCGCGAGGGCAAGCTCGGCGGCACGCCGGTGCAGGTGCTCAAGGAGGACGACCAGTTCAAGCCCGACGTGGGCCTGCAGATCGTGCAGAAGCTGGTCGAGAAGGAGAAGGTGCCGATCATCACCGGCGTGATGGGCTCCAATGTGATGATGGCCGTACACCGCCCGATCACCGAAAAGCAGGTGTTCCTGATCGGCTCCAACGCCGGTCCGTCTGCCCAGGCCGGCGCGCAATGCTCACCCTACCAGTTCGTCGTGTCCTGGCAGAACGACGGCCACGCCGAGGCAGCAGGCAAGTTCTCCATGGACAAGGGCTACAAGCGCATGGTCCTGATCGCCCCCAACTACCAGGCCGGCAAGGATGCGATCCAGGGCTTCAAGCGCACCTACAAGGGCCAGGTGCTCGAAGAACTCGCGCCGGGCATGGCGCAGCCCGACTTCTCCGCCGAGATCGCCCAGATCGCGGCGGCCAAGCCTGACGCCGTGTACGCGTTCTTCCCCGGCGCACTGGCGGTGAATTTCATCCGCCAGTACCAGCAGGCCGGCTTGGGAAAGACCATTCCGCTGCAAAGCTCGTCCATGCTGGACGCCACCACCCTGCCGGCGCTCAAGGACTCGGCCCTGGGTCTCAACAGCACCCATTGGTGGGCACCTGACCTCGACAATGCCGCCAACAAGGGCTTCGTCGAGGCCTTCGAGAAGAAGTACAACCGCATCCCCTCGCTGTTCGCCGCGCAGGGCTACGACGCCGCGCTGCTGCTGGATGCGGCCATCGCCCGCGTCAAGGGCAATGTGGGCGACAAGCCGGCCTTCATGGCGGCGCTCAAGGCCGGCAACCCCCACTCCGTGCGCGGGGTGCTGAGGTTCGGCAACAACAACTTCCCCATCAACGACTACTTCGCCTTCACGGTGGTCAAGGACGCCAAGGAACGCTACACCCTCAAGACGCTGGCCACGCCGCTCAAGGCGCACCAGGACGCCTACCACACCCAGTGCCCGCTCAAGTGATTGCCACCCGCGCAATCCCTTGCAAGGAGCATTCGACATGACAGGTTCTCTGCTGTTCGCGCAGTTGCTCAACGGGTTCCAGCTCGGGGTGCTGCTGTTCCTGCTGTCCGCCGGGCTCACGCTGGTGCTCGGAATCATGCACGTGATCAACCTGGCACACGGCTCGCTGTTCATGATGGGGGCGTACTTCGCCGCGGCCGCCTACGGGGCCAGCGACTCCTTCGTGCTGGCGGCGCTGGCCGCCGTCGGCGGCAGCCTGCTGCTCGGTCTGGCGCTGGAGCGCTTGGTGATCGCCCGGCTGTACGACCGGGACCACCTCTACCAGGTGCTGGCCACCTTTGGCGTGATCCTCATCTTCAACGAAGTGGCCCGCTTCGGTTGGGGCCAGGCGCCGGTGTTCATGAACGTGCCCGACGCCCTTTCCGGCACGGTGGACCTCCTCGGTGTGGCCTACCCGGCCTACCGGCTGGCCATCATCGCCGTGGGGCTGCTGGTGGGCGCCGCGCTGTTCTGGCTGGTACACCGCACGCGCATCGGCATGCTGATACGCGCCGGGGCCAGCGACGCCGGCATGGTATCGGCGCTGGGCGTGAACATCGGGCGGCTCAATGCCCTGGTCTTCGCGGCCGGTGCCGCGCTGGCAGGCCTGGCCGGGCTGATGGCCGGCCCCATCCTGTCGGTGCAGCCCGGCATGGGCGAGCCCATACTGATTCTGACCCTGGTGGTGCTGATCACGGGGGGCGTCGGTTCCATCCGCGGCGCCTTCTATGGCGCCTTGATCGTGGGCGTCGTGGACACCATCGGCCGCGCCTTCATGCCCGGGCTGATGCGCGAACTGATGGAGCGCTCGCTGGCCCAGGCCGCCGGGCCGGCCATCGCGTCGATGCTGATCTACCTGCTCATGGCGGTCGTGCTTGCGGTGCGGCCTGCTGGATTGTTCCCGGTGAAACATGGCTGAAGTCCTTCCAACCCCTATGTCCCCCCTCCACGCCCCCACCACCGGCAAGCCCATTGGCGCGCGGCGCCCCTCCCTGCGGCTGGCGGTCGCAGGCGCGCTGCTCGTCCTGCTGGCCCTGGTCCCGGTGTTCTCGCACGCCCTGGGCCAGAGCTTCTACGTGACGCTGGTGTCGCGCATGATGATCTTCGCGCTGGCCGCTACCGGGCTCAACCTGGTGATGGGCTATGGCGCCATGGTCAGCTTCGGCCATGCGCTGTACATCGGTCTGGGAGCCTATGCGGTCGGCATCCTGTCGCAGCATGGCATCGGCAACGGCTGGCTGCACCTGGCAGCGGCGCTCGGTGCCGGCGCTGTGCTGGCCACGCTGATCGGCCTGGTGTGCCTGCGCGCCCGGGGCGTGGGCTTCATCATGATCACGCTGGCGTTCGCGCAGATGTTCTACTTCCTCGCGGTCAGCCTCAAGCAGTACGGCGGCGACGACGGCTTCAGCATCGGCGGGCGCAGCGACTTCGGCGTGGTCGATCTCAATGACAACGTGGTCCTGTACTACGTGATCCTCGCAGCCCTGGTGGCAACGCTGTTCCTGTTCCACCGGCTGGTGCATGCCCGCTTCGGCATGGTCCTCAAGGGCTGCCGCACCAACCAGCGGCGCCTGGAGGCACTGGGCATGCCCGTGGCGCGCGTGAAGCTCGCGGCCTATGTGCTCTCGGCCCTGGTCTGCGTGCTGGCGGGCGTACTGCTGGCCAACCTCACGCGCTTCGTTTCGCCCTCCTACATGCACTGGGTGGTCTCGGGCGACCTGATCGTGATGGCCGTACTCGGCGGCCTGGGCACCCTGATCGGCCCGGTGGTCGGCGCCATCCTCTGGCTGGCGCTGGAAGACCTGCTGTCCTCGTTCCACATCGGCTGGGCCGTGCTCGATGACTTCGTGCGCAACCACTGGCTGGGTGTGCTCGGTCTCATGGCCCTGCTGGTCGCCCTGTGGCTCAAGGATGGCATCTACGGCATCCTCACTGCCCGCGAGCAGAAGGACCAGCCATGAGCGCCGCCACGCAAGGGTCCACGCTGCGCGTGGAGGGACTGGTCAAGCGTTTCGGCGGCCTGCTGGTCACGGACCACTTCCGCCTCGAAGTACGGCCCGGCGAGCTGCACGCCATCATCGGCCCCAACGGCGCCGGCAAGACCACGCTGGTCAACCAGCTCTCGGGCGAGCTGGCGCCGCAGGCCGGCAGCATCCAGCTCGACGGGCAGGAACTGGTCGGCACATCGGTGCAGCGCCGCGCACGCATGGGAATCGCGCGCAGCTACCAGATCACCTCGGTGTTCCACGAGTTCACGGCGCTGCAGAACGTGATGCTGGCGGTGCAGGGCGCCAGCGGCCACAACTTCGCGTTCTGGAAGCCGGTTCTGCAGGACACGGACCTGGTCGATCCAGCGCAGGCCCTGCTGCTGCAGGTGGGGCTGGGCGCCCAGGCCGGGACCCGCGTCTCGGCCATGGCACACGGCGCGCGCCGCCAGCTGGAGCTGGCGATGACCCTGGCGCTGAAGCCCCGGGTGATGCTGCTCGACGAGCCCATGGCCGGCATGAGCCAGAAGGAATCGGAGGACATGGTGCGCCTGTTGCACACGCTCAAGGGCCGCTACGGCATCGTGCTGGTGGAGCACGACATGGACGCCGTGTTCGCGCTGGCCGACCGCATCACCGTGATGGTGTACGGCAAGGCCATTGCCTGCGGCACGGCCGACGAGATCAAGAACGACCCCGAGGTGCGCAGAGCGTACCTGGGAGACCAGGTGGAGGCGGTATGACGACGACGTTGCTGGAAGTCGATGGCATCGAGACCTTCTATGGCGCCAGCCAGGCGCTGTTCGGCATGAGCTTCGACGTGCGCGAGCGCGAGGTGGTGACGCTGATCGGGCGCAACGGCATGGGCAAGTCGACGACCGTGAAGTCCATCATGGGCCTGCTGGCCCCGAGCCGGGGCGCGGTGCGCGTCGCGGGCGAGGACGTGACGGGCCGCGCCGCGCACCGGGTGGCGTGCAGCGGCATCGGCCTGGTGCCCGAGGGGCGGCGCATCTTTCCCAACCTCACGGTGCGTGAGAACCTGGTGGCCACGGCCGGCAACCGGCGCGGCCACGCCGCGCCCTGGACGCTGGCGCGCGTGTACGAGATGTTCCCGCGCTTGCAGGAGCGCGAGCGCAACCTGGGCAGCAACCTCTCGGGCGGCGAGCAGCAGATGCTGGCCATCGGGCGCGCGCTGATGACCAACCCGCGCCTGCTGATCCTGGACGAGGCGACCGAGGGCCTGGCACCGCTGGTGCGTGCCGAGATCTGGAAGTGCCTGGCACGCCTGAAGGACGAGGGCCTGTCGCTGATCGTGATCGACAAGAACATCGAGCCCCTGCTGCGCCTGGCAGACCGTCACTGCATCGTGGAGAAGGGCCGCGTGGTCTGGCGCGGCAGCTCGGACGAGTTGCGCCAGCAGCCCCGGCTGCTGCAGGAATACGTGGGCCTCTGAACGCACGCCCTACAAGACAAGGAGACATGGATGCAGAACGATTCGATGCATGTGACGCACTGGGGCCAGGCCGGCCCGCGCGTGGTGATGGTGCATGGCAGCGCGCAAGGCAGCCGCCTGGGCGGCGAGCGGCACTTCGTGGCGCAACAGCGCCTGGCCGGGCAGGGATGGCAGATCCTCGTGCCCGACCGGCCGGGCCACGGGCGCAGCCCCGACCCCGGCCGCCCCGATGATGCCGAGGCCGATGGTGCGCTCGTGGCCGCACTGATGGAGGCCGAGGACGGGGCCCACCTGGTGGGCCATTCCTTCGGCGGCTGCGTGGCGCTGGCGGCGGCGGCGGGCCACCCGGAACGCGTGCGCTCGCTGACCATCATCGAGCCCGCCATGGCCGCGCTGGCGACGGACCTGCCGGTGGTGCGGCGCTTCCTGCTGCAGATTGTGAACGTGCTGTTCTTCTCGCTGTCGGCGCGCTCGCGCATCGAGCGCTTCATGCGTCTGGCCAACATCCCGGCGGAAATCGGCGGCCGCTCGTCTGAGGAGGAGCTGCGGCAGATGGGCCGCGCCCTGCGGCGCATGAAGCTGCCCAACAAGAAACCGCTGGCGCACCAGCTCGCGGCGGTGCGGCAGGCAGGCATCCCCGTGCTCGTGGTCTCGGGCGGCTGGAGCCCGGCTTTCGACGCGATCTCCGACCGTGTGGCCGAGGCCGCGGGCGGGCGCAGCCTGGTGATCGCCTCGCCCCACCATTTTCCGCAGCAGGTGTCCGAGGAGTTCAACCAGGTGCTGGACGGCTTCATGCGCGAGGCCGACGCCAGGCAGACCTGACAGCCGCACCGCGGCCTGCGCCGCAGCCGCAGGCCCGCCCTGTGACAACACCTCCCGCCCCCTTGCGGGTGGCGCCGGCCATGCCCGGCCGCCGCGTGACCCGCCCCCTTACAGGAAACGCCAGATGAAATTTCGCCAGAAGATATGGGCCCTGCCCGTGAGTGCCTGCCTGGTGTTCGGCCTGGGCGTATCGGCCAGCCTGCTCATCGCTTCGGGCAGCGCCTCGCAGCTGGACCGGCTGCGCCACACCGACAACCGGCTGCTGGAGACCACGCTGCAGATGGAGCGCCTGTCCGAGCACATGGACAACTCTCTTGAGGCCGCCGCCATGGGCGACCCACGCCGGCTGCAGGAAGCCAAGGGCCACGCCCAGGCAATCGAGCAGCGCCTGGCGGGCACCACGCCGGCGCTGCAGGCCGCGTTCGCGGCGCACCGCGAGCACAGCTTCGCCGTGGTGGAGGGCATGATGTCCGGCCAGGATGTGTCGGACCGCGTTGCACCGCGGCGCAGCGCGCAGGCCCAGTGGAACGCGGGCCGCCAGGCCGTGGTGGAGGAGACCCGGCGCGCGGTGGAAGCGGGTTTCGACAGCCTGGAGAAGGCCCTGCGCGACACGGTGCTCGCCAGCGCCCTCACGGCCGCCAGCGTGCTGCTGGTGCTGGGGCTGGCCTCCTGGCTGATCGTGCGCTCGGTGTGGCACGAACTGGGCGGTGAACCCGGGGAGCTGCGCCGGGTGGCCGAGCAGGTGGCCGCGGGCCAGCTGGACTGGGATGCCACGCCCCAGATCCGCAACTCGCTGCACGACGCCATGGGCCAGATGACCGGCCGCCTGCGCGAGACGGTGGCCACGATCCGCGAAGCCTCGCGCTGCATCGACGATGCCGCCATCGAGATCGCCACGGGCAACCAGGACCTGAGCCACCGCACCGAAAGGGCTGCAGGCAGCCTGCAGGAGACCAGCGGCTCGGTGCAGCAACTGGCCGACGGTGCGCGCGCGAGCGGACGCGCGGCCACGGCCGCCAATGCCCTGGCTGCGGCGGCAACCGAGGCCGCCAGCCACGGCGGCCTGGCGGTCTCGCAGGTGGTGGCCAGCATGGATGCGATCAACCAGTCCTCGCGCCACATTGCCGAGATCATCGGCGTGATTGACGCGATCGCGTTCCAGACCAACATCCTCGCGCTCAACGCGGCGGTGGAGGCGGCCCGCGCCGGCGAGCAGGGGCGTGGCTTCGCCGTGGTGGCCAGCGAGGTGCGCACCCTGGCCGGCCGCAGCGCCGAGGCCGCCAGCCAGATCAAGACCTTGATCCAGGCATCGACGGCGCGCGTGGACGGCGGCGCCCTGCTGGTGCGCGAAGCCGGCGAGGCCATGGCCCGCATCGTCGACAGCGTACACCAGGTCAGCCAGATGATCGACGGCATCCACCGGGCCACCGGCCACCAGGCCGAGGAGATCGGTGGCGTGAGCGAGGCCATCGTGCAACTGGACGGCATGACCCAGCAGAACGCCGCCCTGGTCGAGCAGTCCGCGGCCGCCTCGCTGAGCCTGCAGGAGCAGACACGCCGCCTGTCGGGCACGGTGGCGGTCTTTCGCCTGTAGCGGCCAGCCTGCCGCTGGCCGCCGCCGCTCAATGGCGGTGGCTGGTGTCGATCACCGTGCTCGGGTCGCGCAACGGTGCAGCCGCATGGGTCGAGGCCACGCCATCCAGCAGGGCATCGAGCGCGCTGCGCGGGAAGTACTTGCCGGCATTGAACACGCCCGCGATCTTCGACAGGTTGGCGACGTCGGCCACCGGATTGGCATCGAGCAGCACCAGGTCGGCATTCTTCCCCGCTTCCACCGTGCCCATGCTGGTCTCGCGGCCGAGAAAGCGCGCCCCATTGAGGGTGGTGGCCTGCAGGATCTCCAGCGGCGTGAACCCGGCCTTGGCAAAGGCGCGAAACTCCTGGTGCAGCGAAAAGCCGGGAATCACCCAGATGCCGCCGACGTCGGTGCCCACCAGGGTCCGCGAAGCACCGCCGTTCTGGCGCAGCTGCGCCAGGGTGCGCTCGAACGAGGCATAGGAACTGCGAAATGTGGCCGCCGCACTGGCCGGCTGCATGGTTTCGAAGTCGCGCGAGAGTTTGTTCCACAGCGCGCGCGTGGTCGGGTCCACGTAGCGCAGGAGCGGGTCGTTGCGGAACTCGGCGCTGTCGCTCTGGGTCATGGTGCGCATCCGGACCATGGTGGGCACCTGCCAGGTGCCCTTCTGCACCACGGCGCGGGTGACCGCGTTGCATGCCGCGCTGTCGTAGCTGTCCAGCGAACGCTGCACGAAAGGCGCATCGGCGGCCGCATGGATGTAAGGGCTGATGGCGTAGGTTGGCGGGAACGGCGACGGCATGGTGGCGCCCTTGCCGGCCAGCAGGTCCGCGCGGATGGCGGCCTGGTCGCGGGCACAGTCCAGGGCAATGCTCCAGCCGCCGCCCAAATGCTCCATCGCGGTCCAACCAATGGTGGCGGCCTCCACCGCGCCCATGCCGGGCGAGAGGTGGCCCGCCACGGCCAGGCCCTGGGCACGCGCCTCGGCCACGATGGCTGCCAGCGCCGCGGGCGAGGCGCCGACCACCTTGACGAAGCTGCCGCCCATGGCCTGGGTCTGCCGCACGGCGGCCACGCCGTCTTCGGCCGTGCGCGCACCCACCACCGGCGGGCCAGGGATCTGCAGCACCTCGGGCGCATCGAGCGTGCCAGCCGCACGCGCTGCGTTGAACTGCCGCGCGGCGGCGATCAGCGGTGGCGCGCCGGCCATGTCGCGGATGCCCGTGACGCCGTTGGCCAGCAGCAGCGGCCAGTGGGGCGCTTTCTGGAACACCGCGGGCGGGACCGAATGGGTGTGCATGTCGAGGTAGCCCGGAACCACGTACTTGCCAGCGCCCTCCACCACCGTGGCGCTGCCTCCGGTGCGCACGGCCGCATCGGGCAGTACCTGGCGGATGCGGCCCTGCTCGATGACCACGGCCATGCGCTGCGCCAGCGCACCCGTGCGGGTATCGACCACCGTGACATTGCGCAGCACGGTGCCGCTGGTCACCGGCGGGTTGTCTGGGGGCACGGCGCAGGCCGTGAGCGTGGCGCCGATGGCTGTGGCGGCCGCGATGGCGAGAAGGGATCGCTGCATGGAAAGAGTCTCCTGGTTGAATGGGCGCTCCGAAGGAGCGCCAGCGCCCAGGGACTCTAGGTGGGGCAGCCTGATTGAAAAAGATGCTCCGTAGCTGCGGGCGATGCGCCTGCGGCATCGCCCCCAGGTCGGTGCTCAGCCACGTTGCGGCGGCACATCCGTGCAGCTGCCGTGCGCAATCTCCGCCGCCATGCCGATGCTCTCGCCCAGCGTGGGGTGCGGGTGGATGGTCTTGCCAATGTCCACCGCGTCCGCGCCCATCTCGATGGCCAGCGCGATCTCGCCGATCATGTCGCCGGCGTGGGTGCCCACGATGCCGCCGCCCAGGATCTTGCCGTGGCCATGGGCCTCGGGGCTGTCGTCGAACAGGAGCTTGGTATAGCCCTCGTCGCGGCCGTTGGCAATCGCCCGTCCCGAGGCCGTCCAGGGGAACAGGCCCTTCTTGACCTTGATGCCCTGGGCCTTGGCCTGGTCTTCGGTGAGGCCCACCCAGGCCACTTCGGGGTCGGTGTAGGCGACGCTCGGGATCACGCGGGCGTTGAAGGCGGCGCTCGCCAGCTCCTTGTTGCCCTGGATCTCGCCGGCGATGACTTCTGCCGCCACATGCGCTTCATGCACCGCCTTGTGCGCCAGCATGGGCTGGCCCACGATGTCGCCGATGGCGAAGATGTGCGGCACGTTGGTGCGCATCTGGATGTCGACGTTGATGAAGCCGCGGTCGGTGACGGCCACGCCGGCCTTCTCGGCGGCGATCTTCTTGCCGTTGGGGGTGCGGCCCACGGCCTGGAGCACCAGGTCGTACGTCTGCGGTGCCGGCGCGGTGCCGCCCTCTTCCGCCGCGGCAAACGTCACCTCGATGCCTTCGGGCGTGGCCTTGGCCCCCACCGTCTTGGTCTTGAGCATGATGTTGTCGAAGCGCTTGGCGTTCATCTTCTGCCAGACCTTGACGAGGTCGCGGTCGGCGCCCTGCATCAGGCCGTCCAGCATTTCCACCACGTCCAGGCGCGCGCCCAGGGTGCTGTACACCGTGCCCATTTCCAGGCCGATGATGCCGCCGCCCAGGATGAGCATGCGCTTGGGCACTTCCTTCAATTCCAGCGCGCCGGTGGAGTCCACCACGCGCGGGTCGTCGGGCATGAACGGCAGGCGCACGGCCTGGCTGCCGGCGGCGATGATGGCGTTCTTGAAGGCGATGACCTTCTTGCTGCCCGTCTTCTCCTGGCCGGTGGCGCCGCTGGTTTCTTCCACTTCAAGGTGGTGGGCACCGACGAACTGGCCCAGGCCGCGCACGGTGGTCACCTTGCGCATCTTGGCCATGGCGGCCAGGCCGCCGGTCAGCTTGCCGATGACCTTCTCTTTGTGGCCGCGCAGCTTGTCGATGTCCAGGCTGGGCTCGCCAAAGCTCACGCCCAGGTCGGCCATGTGGCTCACTTCGTCCATCACGGCCGCTACGTGCAGCAGAGCCTTCGATGGGATGCAGCCCACGTTCAGGCACACGCCGCCCAGGGTGGCGTAGCGCTCGACCAGCACGACCTTGAGGCCGAGGTCGGCCGCGCGGAAGGCGGCGCTGTAGCCGCCGGGGCCGGCACCGAGCACGAGCAGGTCGCATTCGAGGTCGGCGGCGCTCACAGCAAGATCCTCCGGTAGTCGGCCAGGAGTTGCACCAGGTAGGCGTTGAAGCGGCCGGCGGCCGCGCCATCAATCACGCGGTGGTCCCAGCTCAGGCTGAGCGGCAGCACCAGGCGCGGCTGGAAGGCCTTGCCATCCCATATGGGTTTCATGGCACTCTTGGACAGGCCCAGGATGGCCACTTCGGGCGCGTTGATGATGGGCGTGAAGTGCGTGCCGCCAATGCCGCCCAGCGAGCTGATGGACATGCAGCCGCCCTGCATGTCGGCCGAGCCGAGCTTGCCGTCGCGGGCCTTCTTGGCGAGGTCTCCCATTTCGGTGCTGATCTGCATGATGCCCTTCTTGTCGGCATCCTTGAGCACGGGCACCACCAGGCCATTGGGCGTGTCCGCCGCGAAGCCGATGTTGTAGTACTGCTTGTAGACCAGGGTGTCGCCGTCCAGGCTGGTGTTGAACTCGGGGAACTTCTTGAGCGCGGCCACCACGGCCTTGATCACGAAGGCCAGCATGGTCACCTTGACGCCACTCTTCTCGTTCTCCTTGTTGGTGGAGACGCGGAAGGCTTCGAGCTCGGTGATGTCGGCTTCGTCGTTGTTGGTGACGTGGGGGATCATCACCCAGTTGCGGTGCAGGTTGGCGCCGCTGATCTTCTTGATGCGCGAGAGGTCCTTGCGCTCCACCGTGCCGAACTTGCTGAAGTCGACCTTGGGCCATGGCAGCAGGTCAAGGCCTGCGCCGGAACCACCACCGCCGCCTGCAGGCGCCTTGGCGGCCTGGGCCTTGGTCTGGGTCGCGCCGCTCATCACCTGCTTGGTGAAGGCCTGCACGTCGTCCTGCCCGATGCGGCCCTTGGGGCCGGTGCCCTTGACTTCTTCGAGCGGCACACCGAGTTCGCGGGCGAACTTGCGCACCGAGGGCGATGCGTGGGGCAGGCCTGTGATGGGGCCGCCGGGCTGGTGGGCGGGCACCGATGCGGCGGCAGGCGCCGCGGCAGCTGCGGCCTGTGCCGGCGCGGGGACTGCGGCAGTTGGCGCTGGCGCTGGGGCACCTGCATCCGCCACCTCCAGCACGGCGATGGCGGAGCCCTGCTTGACCTTGTTGCCCACGGCGATCTTGATCTCCTTTACCACGCCTGCGTGGCTCGACGGGATCTCCATCGACGCCTTGTCGGATTCGACCGTGATCAGCGACTGCTCGGCCTTGACCGTGTCGCCGGGCTTGACCAGCAGCTCGATCACGCCGACTTCGTCGAAGTCTCCGATGTCCGGAACGAGGATGTCCAGCCGTGTCATGGCGCCTCTCCCGGTGCCATGGCCGTGGGGCGTTGCGTGCTGGCGGGCGCTGCGCCATGCAGCAGTGTTGCGGTCGGTATGTCTGTCATTGGGGTTCTCCTGGGCGGCAGACTGTAGGCGCACGCCCCCGGCATTTGGCGCTGAACATGCTCGCCATAGTGACCCTGCGCAGCACGAAATGCTGCGCATCGCACTGCGCCGGCGAGCGGCCGGCTGCGGGTGATTCAGTGACGCTATCGGCGGTCCGAAAAAGCCATCTTCCGCGCAGCGCTGCGGCTGCCTACGATGCAACGCAATGACCGCCGTGCCCTCGCCTTCCCTTCACCCCGCCGTCCTTCCCCTGC
Organism: Acidovorax sp. AC410; assembly: GCF_979253235.1. Classification (NCBI taxonomy): domain Bacteria; kingdom Pseudomonadati; phylum Pseudomonadota; class Betaproteobacteria; order Burkholderiales; family Comamonadaceae; genus Acidovorax; species Acidovorax sp. AC410. Next base: position 2,940,187 of record NZ_CEEDCG010000001.1, on the reverse strand, counting down.
CCCGCTGGCTCCTCGGTCCCGGCAGCCTCTCTGGCCTGCCCGGCGAGCTCACGCTGCTGCGCGTGGCGCGCCCCCTGCTGCTGAGCGACGAGGGGCTGGCGCGGGCCGGTGTGCTGGAGACGGTGGCGGCCTTCCTGCCGCCTGATACCGCACGCCACCTGCTCGCCGCAGAGGACCCGACCTGCCGCGATGGGGACCAGGCCTTCGCCGTCTACCAGGCGTCTGGGTGCGACGGCATCGTGGCGCTGGGCGGCGGCTCGGTCATCGACACCGCCAAGATCGTGGCAGCGCTGGTGCAGGCCCCTGCCGACGGCGCGCGCGGCCTGCTGGGCCGGCCCGAACGCATCGGCCCCGGGGTGGCGCCGCTGCTGGCGGTGCCGACCACCATCGGCACCGGCAGCGAAAGCTCGCCCGCCACCGGGCTGCACCCCGACACAGGCACGCGCGCCATCGGCACGCGCAGCCCCTTCCTCGTGCCGCGCTCGGTGGTCAGTGACCCGCAACTGGTGCGCAGTCTGCCGCCGCGGCTCGTGGCTGCCACGGGCATGGACGCGCTGGCGCACTGCCTGGAAGGTTTTCTCGCCGACCCGCCGCACCCGCTGGTGGACGCCATCGCCCTCGACGGCTTGGCGCGCGCCTACGGCCACGTGCAGGCGGCGCTGCACGCCGACGCGGACGCTGCGCGCCAGGAACTGATGGTGGCATCGTTCGCGGGCGGCGTGGCCATCCACAAGGGCCTGGGGCCCGCGCATGCGATTGCCCTCGCCTGCGGTGACCAGCGCCTGCACCACGGGATGATGGTGGCGGCCGCACTGCCCGAAGCCATGGCCATCGCTGCCGACAAGGTGCCGGCCAAGTCCGACCGGCTGGCCCAGGCGCTGGGCCTGCGCTCCCGCTTCGACATCGCCCCGGCACTGCGCGAGCTGAACGCCGCGCTGGACCTGCCCGCGCACCTGGGCCGCGCCGGCTACCGCGTGTCGGACCCGGACGGTCTGGTCCAGGCCATGGCGACCAGCCCCTTCAACCGCAGCGCGGCCTACGCGCCCAGCGCCGACGAGTACCGCGCAATGGCAGCCACGCTGCTCTTCTGACGCCACCAATTCGCCCCAGAACCGGAGACACGACCCCATGCCCCCCTTGATCGACCACACCACCCACTTCATCGCCGGGCGCTGGAGCGCCCCCGACGCAGCCACCTTCCCTGACCGCAATCCGTTCACGGACGAGGTCGTGGCGCAGGTGGCCGCCGGCACGCGCCAGCATGCGCAGGCTGCCATCGATGCGGCGCACGCCGCCTTCCCCGCCTGGGCGGCGATGCCGCCGGGCCAGCGCCAACGGCTGTTCCTGGCTGCGGCCGACATCGTGGAGCGCCGCACCGAGGACTTCGTGCGTTTGCTGGCGGCCGAAACGGGCACCGCCTCGGGCTTTGCGCGCTTTCAGATCCGCTGGTCCATCGACCTGCTGCGCCAGGCCGCGGGCTGGGGCTACCGGCCCGCAGGCGACGTGCTGCGCAGCGACACCCCCGGGCGCTTCGCGATGGCCGTGCGCAAGCCCCTGGGCGTGGTGGCCGGCTTCGCGCCCTGGAACGGCGCCTTTTGCCTGGCCTGGCGCACCGTGGTGCTGCCCATGGCCTTCGGCAACACCATGGTGCTCAAGCCCTCGGAAGAGGCGCCCCTGTCGGCCGGGCTGGTGCTGGCCGAGGTGCTGGAGGAGGCCGGCTTTCCCGCAGGCACCTTCAACGTGGTGACGCATGGCCCCGGCGAGGCCGGCCCGATCGCCGACGCGTTCTTCGAAAGCCCGCACGTGCGCAGCATCAACTTCACCGGATCTTCGGCCACGGGCCGCATGCTGGCCGAGCGTGCGGGCCGCGCGCTCAAGCGCATCGTGCTGGAGCTGGGTGGCTACAACCCGCTGCTGGTGCTGGACGATGCCGACCTCGACCTGGCGGTGAACGCCACGGCCTTCGGCGCCTTCTTCCACCAGGGGCAGATCTGCATGAACACGCGCAAGGTGCTGGTCGACCGCAGCATTGCCGATGCCTTCGTGGAGAAGCTGGCGGCCAAGACGCGCTCGCTGCCCCTGGGCGACCCGGCAGCGCCCGGCACCGTGATCGGCCCGCTCATCAACGACCGGGCCCTGGCCCAGGTGCGCCAGCGCGTGGAAGAAGCCGTGGCACTGGGCGCGCGCGTGGTGACCGGCGGGCGCGCCAACGGCCGCGTGTACGAGCCCACCATCCTGGTGGATGTGCCGGCAACGGCCCCGGTGAGCTGCGAAGAGACCTTCGGCCCGGTGCTGATCGTGCAGCCCGTGGACAACGCCGAGCAGGCCATGGCCGAGGCGCTGGCCACGCCCTACGGCCTGTGCGCCGGCATCCTCACGCGCGATGCGCAGCGCGGCCTGGCGCTGGCGGACCGCTTCGACTGTGGCATGGTACACATCAATGGCGCCACCATGGCCGGCGAACCGGCCATGCCCAACGGCGGCGTCAAGGACAGCGGCTGGGGGCGCTCGGGCCACTACGCGATTGAGGATTTCACCGAGGTGCGCCTGACCACGCTGACCCAGGGCGCACTGCAGTACCCGGTCTGAGGTTCTCGCCGCAAACCAAAGGCCCTGGCTGCAGTTCTGCGTCCAGGGCCTTTTGCCTTGCTCTGCCTGCTTCCACAAAAGAAAGCCAGCCGGCACCGGCCAACTGGCTTTGCTTGCATCGCGCGCACCTGGCCTGGCCATGGCGGCCAGGCCCAGGGATCAATCCGCCGTGATTCCTGCGCGCTTGACCACGCCCTTCCAGCGGGCCAGGTCGCTGTTGATCAGCGCCCCCATCTGCGCCGGGCTACCCGTGCTCACGCGCAGGCCCTGCTTGGCCAGTTCGGCCTGCACGTCGGGGCGGCCCATCGCCTCGACGAAGTCACGGTTCAGGCGCTGCACCAGGTCGGCCTGCGTGCGGCCTGGCGCGAGCACGGCGTACCAGGCGTCCACCGCGTCCATGGCGGGGTAGCCCTGTTCGCGGAAGGTACGCACCGCGGGCAGCAACTCGCTGCGCTTCTCGCCGGTCACGGCCAGCGCCCTGACTCGCCCTGCCTGGATCTGTGTGCGCAGCGAGGGCACGGAGCCGAACATCATGTCCACCTGCCCGCTGATCAGGTCGGTCGTGGCATTGGCGATGCCACGGTAAGGCACATGCACCACGAACAGGCCCTGGTCCGCCTTGAACAGCTCCATGGCCAGGTGGTGCGGCGTGCCGTTGCCCGGCGTGGCGTAGTTGAGCTTGCCCGGCCGGGCCTTGGCCAGCGCGAGCAGCGAGGCCACGTCCTGCACCGGCAGGGCGGGGTTCACCGCAAGCACGAAGTTGGCTTCGGCCAGCTTGGCCACGGCGGCGAAGTCGCGCGCTGCGTCGTAGGGCTGGTTGGGCTGCACCGCAGGCGTCATGGTGTGGGTGTTGATGGCCATGAGCAGGGTGTGGCCGTCCGGCTCGGCCCGGGCCACGGCCTGCGCGCCCATGGCACCGCTGGCCCCGGGCTTGTTGTCCACCACCACGGGCTGGCCCCACTTGGCGGCCAAGTGCGGACCGATCAGGCGGGCAATGGTGTCGCTGCCGCTGCCGGGCGTGAAGGGCACGACCAGGGTCACGGCCCGGGCCGGGAACGCGACGCGGGCCTGCGCGACTGCGTCCCACTGCACGGCCAGCAGGCCGGGAGCAGCCAGGCAGGAGAGCAGCTGTCTTCTGCGCAGTGCCATCGTCATGCAGCCTCGCAAGCGCATTGCAGGGCGAATGCCAGCTGCTGCAGCTGCAGCGCGTGGCCGTAATGGTGGAAGTCCATGCAGTGGCCGGTCTGCTGCACCATGGCGGCATCGACGCGCGGCGAGTGCGCCAGGGCCCGCGCGAAGCCGGCGACCTCGTCGGCGCCCATGATCCAAAGCGGGTCCTGCGCCGACTGGCGGTAGTGCACCGGCACGCGGATGGCCGAGAGCGTGGCGGGTGCGTTGTCCGTCCAGGTGCTGACGATGTCCACCAACTCGGCCTTGGGCGCAGGCGCGTCGGCGGCCTGGCTGGCCTCGACCATGGCGGGGGCATAGCTGCCTGCAGGGCCGAACATCATCTGCACCTTGACGGGGCCGGGCATCTCCACGGTCGGGGTGTCAGGCAGACTTTCCCACAGCGGCTTGTGCTCGGGCGGCGTCTTCAGGCACATGCCCGACAGTGCAATGCCCAGCAGCGGAAAGGCGGGCGCTGCACTGGCCGCTTCGGCCGCGATGCTGGCCGTGATGGCGCCGCCGATGGAGTGGCCGATCAGGAAGATGCCGCGCGTGCCCTCGCCATAGCGCTGCCAGCAGTCTTCCAGCGCCTTGAGCAGGTAGGAGGCCTGTCCCTTCACTGTGCTTTGCCCTGCGGGCAGGGCCGGGCTGCCGCCGTAGCCGGGGCGGTCCAGCGCCACCACGGGGATGCCGTTGGCCACCGCCCGGTCCAGCAGCGATGCGCCGGGAATGTCGAAGTAGCGCGAGGTGTAGGTGCCGCCGTGCAGGGCGACCACCAGGGGCAGCGGGGGGCGGCTGTTGCTGCTGCCGGGCAACCGCACGCGCCCGGTCAGGTCGCCCGCGACCTTGGCGGCAGGGCCGGGTTGGAATGATGAGGTATTCATGCTTTTTGTCTCCGTTGAAAGGCTTCCGTGGGGCCATGCCCGGGGGCACACCCACCATCGAACGCGCAGCGTAATGCCTGGGAGAAACAACGGACAGATGAGAAAGATGGAGAACCGATGCTGCGATTGCATCGCAGCGGGCACCGCGGCCTCAATGCACCACGGTGTCCATGTGCAGTGCGGCCCTGCGGATCATGTCGCAAAAGTATTCGGCCGCGGGCGTGAGCGGAAGGCCGGTGCGGCGGACGATGCAGATGGGCGGCGCAGCCAGTGATTCCTGCACATCGATCTTCTGCAGAAATCCCTTGAACAAGGGTACCTGCGCCCACTGCTGGGGCAGCATCGTCAACAGGTCGGAGTGCGCCACCGTGAAAAAGAAGGTCAGCGCAGAGTGGCCCTGCACGACCAGCCTGGGTGCGGGCAGATCGTGCTGCTTGAACAGGGGAGAGAGCTCATCTTCGGCACGGTGCGTCACCGAGGTACTGACCCATTCCGCGCCCACGAGGTCCCGCAGGGACCTCGCGGATGACAGCGGGTGCCCTTTGCGCCCCAGGATGACGCGCTCGTTGTCGAAGAGCTTCTCCACCGTCAACTCGCCGGACACCTCCCCGAGGATCGGGCCGATGTAGAAGTCCATCGTCCCGCCCGTGAGCTCCAGCTCCACCCGAGGCAGTACGGCGTCAAACAGGTCCAGGGTTACCTTGGGGAAGGCCTGCCTGAACGGCCCCAGGGCGTTGGGAAGCAAGGCCATGTGGGCAACGCTCGAGAGGCACATCCGGATGTGCCCATGGGTCGCACCTTGCAGCTGTTCAATCTCTTCCTGGGCGCGCCGGAACTCGCTGCGCACCGCCTTCGCACGCCGCAGGAATACCTCTCCCATGGGTGTCAGTTGCACGCCTTTCGCACGGCGCTCGAACAGCACCGCCCCGAGCTCCTTTTCCAGCTCCTGGATGCTGCGCGTCATGGCCGGCTGCGCCAGCCCCAGTTGGCGCGCTGCGGCACGCAAACTTCCACGCTCCGCCACTGCCAGAAAATCACGAATCGAGTTGAACTTCACTGGCGGAGCTTGGCTTGGGATGCGCTATGGAAAGAGGGAGAAAGCCAAAAATTATCGACCCTCCCTCGTGCGCCATGCATCGGGGGAATCCCGCACCATCGGCCCGATGGCGGCAATGCGTTCAGCAATCGCCGTGCATCCCGAGCAGCTTGTACGCGTTGCCGAAGTACAGCTTGCGCGCATCGCCTGCGTTCAAATCCAGCTCCTCGATCGAGCGGATTCCCTCGCGGATGAACATGGGCCCGCCTTCGGGGTCGAACGGGCAGTCGCTGGCGAAGACCACATGGTCCGCGCCAAAGAAATCCAGCCCGCAGCGCAGCGCGGAACTGGACCCACCGAGCACGGTGTCGCCGTAGAACATCTTGAAGTATTCGATCGGCGGCCTGGACAGGCGTTTGAGCGCGTCGGCGTCTGACCCATCGATGCTGCGGCTGCCCAGCTGGGCCCACAGCGTTTCAGCACGCCCGGAAAAGTACGGCAGCATGCCGCCGCAGTGGTGCGTGATCAGGCGCAGATCGGGCAGCTTTTCGAGCAGCCCCGAGAACACCATGCGGGCCATGGCGACACTGGTCTCCACCGGCCAGCCCAGCACCTGCCAGATCTCGTACTGCGACTTGTCCTCGTCGGGGTAGTCGGCCCGGCTCGCGGGGCGCGTGGGGTGCATCCACACCGGCATGCCGTGCCTCTTGGTCACGCGCTCGAAGATCTGGAACAACTCGGGCCGGTCCAGGGCGCTGCCGTTGACGCTGGTCAGCATCTGTACGCCCTTGGCTCCGAGGACCTCGATCGCATAGTCCATCTCATCGAGCGCAGCCGCCGGGTTGTTCATGGGCAGCGAGGCCACGAAGGCCGGGAACTTGTGCGGCCACTGGCGGCAGATTTCGGCCATGCCTTCGTTGGCCACCCGCGCGTAGCCCGGAGAGACATCGGGCCCGCCCAGCATTTCCGGCGACGGCACCGCACAGGTGATGACCTGCCGAACCTCGGGCCACTGGTCGAGCATGTTCACACGTGCCTCCATGTCCCAGAGCATGCGCAGGGAATTCATGCGCCGGACCATGCCGGGCTCCTTGCCGTGCCGGTTCACCAGCTCCAGGTAGGCGGGGGGCATGACGTGGTTGTAGATATCGATCTTGATGGGCTTTGCAGTCGTGGTCATGGGTCTCGGCGTCTCCTGCAGGCACTTTAAGCGACCCGGGCTGCTGCCCGGCAGATCACAAAAACGCGCATGCGCCACGGATTCTGAATCGCTCCAGGCCGCTGGCCATCCCCTGCACGGGGTGAGGCCCGAGAGATACGCCAGCGCTATCGAACCGACGATTCCGTCATCTGTTGCGGAACATCTTCGCTGCCTATCTTCAGGGCCCAGTTGCTCGCAACCCCATGCGGTGACTGACAACCCATCAGGAGACACAGTGAAAAAATCCATGCTTGCCGTGGCAGCCGTTGCTGCCACCGTTCCGTTTTCCACCCACGCCCAATCGAGCGTCACGCTGTACGGCCGCATCAACGTCGGCGTCGAGCACTTCAGCTACGGCTCGACGCCCACGCGCGCCGCATCGCGCCTGAACGTGCTGACCACTGACGCGTCGCTGTGGGGCGTGCGTGGCAGCGAAGACCTGGGCGGCGGCAACCGCGCCTTCTTCAAGCTGGAGTCGGGATTCCAGGCGGACACGGGCGCGGTCACCGACTCCACCAAGTTCTTCAGCCGCGAATCCTACGTGGGCCTGAGCAGCCCCACCTGGGGCACACTGCAGCTGGGAAGCCAGTGGGCGCCTGGCCTTTGGCAGTCGCTGCGTGCAGACCCGTTCCTGCGCTTCGGCCCGGGCGGGCAGCCCTATGTCCTGCAAGTGCAGCGCGGCTACACCCTGCGCTACGACAACGCCCTGCAGTACCAGGCGCCCAAGTTCGCGAACCTGTCGACGCGCTTCTACCACGCCCTGGGCGAGGGCCAGGCCGCAGGCAGGGCCAGCGCCGCCAGCATCGACTACGACGGTGGCCCGCTGTACCTCGGGGCCTACGTGGAGCAGAGCCGGGTCGACGGGGCCACCGTGGGCCGGCCCGGCGGCCCGGTCTCCAGCCGCACGACATCGCTGGCCGCGACCTACGACTTCTCGGTGGTGAAGGTCCACGCCCAGGCCCAGACCAACCGCGTGGCAGGCCTGCCCAACGTCGACGGCTACCTGCTCGGCCTCTCGGTACCCCTGGGCGTGGGCCAGATCAAGGCCTCCTACGTACACAAGGATGCCAACAACGCCGATGCCTCGTCCCTGGGCGTCGGCTACTGGCACTCGCTGTCCAAGCGCACCACGCTGTTCGCCAACGTGGCGCGCCTGTCCAACAAGGGCCTGGCGGCCTACCGCATGGGCCCCGCGCTGGCCGAGCAAGGTGCCCTGGGGCCCAACGGGCCGGTGGCCGGACAGAACGCCACGGCCATCAACATCGGCATGATGCATTCGTTCTGACGTGATGCGGGCGCACCCGATGCGCCCCTGATGCCCATGAAGCATCGCCGCAACACGCACGGTGTTGCGGCGATTTTTCGTTGCCCGACGCTGGGGCGGCTACGCCGCCCGATGCAAGGCCTCAGCCGCCCCGCCCGCTCACACGCGCCAGCAGCGCCGCCACATCGGCGGGCACGGCGTCGCCGCGCCAGGCCACGTGCTGGTCCGGTCGCACCAGGGCGTGGCGCGCGCCGTACAGAGCCGCCACCGAGCCCTTGGGCGCCTGCACCACGGTCAGCGGCAGGCGGCAGGCCCGTGCTGCAGCCTGCACCTGCTCGACGCTTGCGTCTTCCGAGCCGTCAGTGACCAGCCAGGTGAAGCCGGCGCCGAAGGTGTCGTAGAGCGAGCGCCCGTCGTGCAGCCAGGCGTGCGGCGCGATGCTGCCGGGGCGCCCCGAGGGCAGGTAGTTGAGGAAGTCGGCGGCGGGCTCGGGCCCCTCCTCTGCGGCGATGATGGGGGAGGCCGCGTAGCGGTAGCCCTTGACCACGCCCAGGGTGTTGAACTCACGCAGCTTGGTGGCCATGACGCGCGCGCCGATGGCGGCCCGGGCCTGTGCGCCCGCTTCCGAGTCGTCTTCCAGCCCGTCCTGCACCAGCTGGTTGCTCAGCGTCGAGTGGTTGGCCGTGGCTTCGTCCAGCACGAACTGGTGTACCGGGCGGCGCTCGGCCTCGTAGCTGTCCAGCAGCCTCGCGCCTCCCCAGCCCTGCAGCACGGCGGCCAGCTTCCAACCCAGGTCCACGCCGTCGGCAATGCCCATGTTCATGCCATAACCGCCGAAGGGCGGGTGCAGGTGGCAGGCATCGCCCGCCAGGAACACGCGTCCCTGGCGGTAGCGGTTGGCCAGCAGCTTGCTAGCCACCCATTCGTCGGAACTGAGGACCTCGTAGGGCAGGTCGATGCCGGTGGCACGGCGGATCAGCGGCGCGGCGTCGGCCGCGCGGAACTTGACGCTGTCGGACACCGCGGTGGGCATGAAGAACCAGCGGTCGCCGCTGTCCATGGGGCCAATCAGGCTGGGCACGTCGGTGTTGACCTGCCAGTACATGATGGCCGGGCCATGGCGGTGGGCCTTGTCCAGGCCGGGCGCGCGGAACACCACGTTGTAGTTGCGCGAGAGCCCGTAGGTGCCCTCCATCTTCGCACCGATGGCGTCGCGCACAGCGCTGCGGGCGCCGTCCGCACCCACCAGGAAGTCGGCCACGATCACGGACTCGCCACCACCTTCGAGGTCCTTGACCCGGGCGGCCACGGTGTCACCCTGCTCGAAGCCCAGCAGCTCGCAGTTGAAGCGGATCTCCACGCCCGGCAGCGAGGCGGCGTGCTCGCGCAGGACCTCCTCCACCGTGTACTGCGGTATCCACTGCGCATGCTCGGAGTACATGGGGTTCTTGCCGGGCGCGCAGTACATCGCGTTCTCGAAGCGGGCCAGCTCATGGCCGGCCAGCCGTGTCACGAAGAGCACATTGGAGGGGTAGTCCACGCCCAGCGGCGAGGCCTGGCGCAGCTTGTCGGCAATGCCCCAGCGGCGCAGGTGCTCGCGCGTGCGCACATTGGTGGTCTTGGCGCGCGGCGCATGGCCTACCCGGGCATTGCGCTCGATGACCAGGCAGGGGATGGAGCGGTGGCCCAGTTCGATGGCCAGGGCCAGACCGGTGGGGCCTGCACCGACGATCAAAACGCGCGGCGTGGTGCGGGGGGTGTGAATCATGTTGTCATCCTTGGCTTGTTGGCGCAGCTGTCGTCGCTCTGCGAGTCGGGATCGTAGAAACGAAGCCAGGGTGCCAACAGATGCCGCACGCATTGCATTGATAGCTGTTTTCGATCACCTGGCCATCGATGGCGCGAAGTTGATTCACTGGCGGCATCGGCAGGCGCTTTTTTCTATCTCCCGCGGCAGCAGCACCGGTCCTACGATGCGCTCCCATAACAAAGGAGATGGCAGTGACAGCCGAGACAACCCCGTGGATACGTTCCGCGTTCTGGACTGGCCGGGTCAAGACCGGCGCCGAAACACGCTTCAAGCAGCACATGCAGGAGGTGCTGGTACCGGGCCTCGCGGCCATGCCCGGTGTGCATGGTGTGTACGCGCTGTGGCCTCGCAATCTGGAAGACTCCCCGCCCGCCATCGCCTGCCAGGTGCTGGTGACCTTTGCCAGCCGCGCCGACCTGGAGCGCATGCTCGCGTCCGAAGAGCGCCGCCAACTGCGCCCCCAGGTGATCGAGGCGGTCTCCATGTTCGACGGCAGCATCAGCCACATCGAGTTCGTGGCCAGCGCCCCCCCAACCCCCTACTGAAGTCCATCCCATGAAGCTGCTACGCCATGGCCTGCCCGGCCAGGAAAAGCCCGGCGCCCTCGACGCCGCCGGAAATGTCCGCGACCTGTCCCTGCTGGTTGCCGATTTCACCCCCGAATGGCTCGCGCCCGAGAAGCTAGGCGCGTTGGCGGCCATCGACCTCACCCGCATGCCCGTGGTGCCCGCAGGCACGCGGCTCGGCGTGCCGGTGGCCGGCATCCGCCAGTTCGTCGCCATCGGCCTGAACTACCGCAAGCATGCACAGGAAGCCGGCATGGAGATCCCCAAGGAGCCGGTGGTCTTCAACAAGGCCCTGACCTCGATCGCCGGGCCCAACGACGACATCACCCTGCCCCCGGGCTCTGAGGCCGGCGACTGGGAGATCGAGCTGGCGTTCGTGATCGGCACGCTGGCACGGCAGGTGCCGGTCGAGCGCGCGCTGGCGCACGTGGCCGGCTACTGCCTGGCCAACGACGTGTCCGAGCGCGACTGGCAGATCAAGCGCGGCGGCCAGTGGGGCAAAGGCAAGAGCTTCGACGGCTTCGGCCCGATCGGTCCATGGCTGGTCACCGCCGACGAACTGCCCGACCCGCAGGCCATCCCCCTGGAACTCAGGGTCAACGGCGAGCTGCGCCAGCGCAGCAACACCTCCGACATGATCTTCGGCGTGGCCGAGGTGGTCTCGCACCTGAGCCAGTTCATGACGCTGCTGCCGGGCGACGTGGTGATCACCGGCACACCCGAAGGCGTGGGCCTGGGCATGAAGCCCAACCCCGTGTTCCTGCGCCGTGGCGACGTGATGGCGCTATCCGCCGGCCCGCTCGGCACCCAGACGCAGCGGGTGGTCTGAGCCCCCTCTCTCTTCTTTCAGGAGTTGTCCATGACCGATACCATACGCCCCCGCTCGTTCGCGCATGTCGTGTACCGCACCTACCGCTTCGAGCAGATGCTGCAGTGGTACGTGACCGTGTTCGGCGGCCATGTCCAGTACCAGAACCCCGTGATCGCTTTCGTCACCTACGATGACGAGCACCACCGCGTCGCGCTGCTCAACCTGGGCATCATCAAGGGCGACTCCCAGGACCGCGCGCCGCGCGGGCAGCCCGGCGTGGACCATGTGGCCTATGGCTTCCAGAGCCTGACCGAGCTGCTCGCCAAGTACGCCGAACTCAAGGCCCGGGGCGTTCTGCCGTATTGGTGCATCCACCATGGCGTGACGGTCTCCATCTACTACGCCGACCCTGATGGCAACCAGATGGAATTCCAGGCCGACTGCTTCACGACCAACGACGACGCCAACGGCTTCATGAACGGTCCCCATTTCGAGACCAATCCGATCGGCGTGGAGTTCGACCCCGAGGTCTACCTGGCACGCCTGCACATGGGAACGGCGGAGACCGACCTTCTGCCGCGCAAGGAACACCTGCCGGTCTCCGAGATCCGCGGCAGCCTGATGGGCTAGCCGGCGCCGCGTCGGCAAGGCGGCTGGTGCACCCCGCGAACAATTGGCACCTCCAAGGATTCGGGCCCCTTCGCGGGCCCTTTTTTTCGCCTGGAGATCCTGGACCTGTCCGCTGGTAGCTTCGGGTAGACCACGCGGCAACCGACACAATTAGTTACGAAATCCCCATTCGACGGTGGCGGTCCTCACAACCGGATGCGTGTTTGACATCTTCCAATCACCCCCATGTCTTGAAACGGCAACAAATGCCCGTATCATTAGCACTCACTGCAATGGAGTGCTAACACCCCTTGCTGGATGAAGTTTGGCAGCGACTGGCTTTTCCAGGCGCTGCGTACTGTCGGTAATTTTTGAACCAGGAGCAATGCAATGAACCTTCGCCCCCTGCACGATCGCGTGATCGTCAAGCGTATCGAAAGCGAAACCACGACCGCCTCCGGCATCGTGATCCCCGACAACGCCGCTGAAAAGCCCGATCAAGGTGAAGTGCTGGCCGTCGGCCCCGGCAAGAAGAACGACAAGGGCGAACTGCTCGCCCTGAACGTGAAGGTCGGTGACCGCGTTCTGTTCGGCAAGTACTCGGGTCAGACCGTCAAGATCAAGGGCGACGAGCTGCTGGTCATGAAGGAAGACGACCTGTTCGCCGTAGTGGAGAAGTAAAGCTACTGCGCAGGCGCCATGCGTCGCTGCGCGGTGCTCGCAATCCTCACGTACAGGAAGTACGTTCCGGTTGCTGTGCTCCGTGCGCCTAGCCTGGCACCTGCTCGCTGCGCTTTCCCCTCTCCCCCAAGACAGTCGTAATTGATTCAGTTAATTTTCAGGAGCTCCAAATGGCAGCAAAAGACGTAGTTTTCGGCGGCGAAGCCCGCGCACGCATGGTTGAAGGCGTGAACATCCTGGCCAATGCGGTCAAGGTGACCCTGGGCCCCAAGGGCCGCAATGTGGTGCTGGAGCGCTCGTTCGGCGCCCCTACCGTGACCAAGGACGGCGTGTCCGTGGCCAAGGAAATCGAACTCAAGGACAAGCTGCAGAACATGGGCGCCCAGCTCGTGAAGGAAGTGGCCTCCAAGACCAGCGACAACGCTGGTGACGGCACCACCACCGCGACCGTGCTGGCCCAGGCCATCGTGCGCGAAGGCTTCAAGTACGTGGCCGCCGGTATCAACCCGATGGATCTGAAGCGCGGTATCGACAAGGCCGTGACGGCCCTGGTGATCGAACTGAAGAAGGCTTCCAAGCCCACCACCACCTCCAAGGAAATCGCACAGGTCGGCTCGATCTCTGCCAACTCCGACGAAACCATCGGCAAGCTGATCGCTGACGCCATGGACAAGGTTGGCAAGGAAGGCGTGATCACCGTGGAAGACGGCAAGTCCCTCGACTCCGAACTGGACGTCGTGGAAGGCATGCAGTTCGACCGCGGCTACCTGTCGCCCTACTTCATCAACAACCCAGAAAAGCAATCGGCCATTCTGGACAACCCCTTCGTGCTGCTGTTCGACAAGAAGATCAGCAACATCCGTGACCTGCTGCCTACCCTGGAGCAAGTTGCCAAGGCCGGCCGTCCGCTGCTGATCATTGCCGAAGAAGTCGAAGGCGAAGCCCTGGCGACGCTGGTGGTCAACACCATCCGCGGCATCCTGAAGGTCGTGGCCGTGAAGGCTCCTGGCTTCGGCGACCGCCGCAAGGCCATGCTGGAAGACATCGCCATCCTGACGGGCGGCAAGGTCATCGCCGAAGAAGTGGGCCTGACCCTCGAGAAGGTGACCCTGGCCGACCTGGGCCAGGCCAAGCGCATCGAAGTGGGCAAGGAAAACACCATCATCATCGACGGCGCCGGCGCTGCTGGTGACATCGAAGCCCGCGTCAAGCAAGTGCGCGTGCAGATCGAGGAAGCCACGTCCGACTACGACCGCGAAAAGCTGCAGGAACGCGTGGCCAAGCTGGCCGGCGGTGTGGCCGTGATCAAGGTCGGCGCTGCCACCGAAGTCGAAATGAAGGAAAAGAAGGCCCGCGTGGAAGACGCACTGCACGCTACCCGCGCTGCCGTGGAAGAAGGCGTCGTGGCCGGTGGTGGCGTGGCTCTGCTGCGTGCCAAGCAAGCCGTGGGTGACTCGGTCAAGGGCGACAACGCCGACCAGGAAGCCGGTATCAAGCTGGTCCTGAAGGCCATCGAAGCGCCCCTGCGCGAAATCGTGAACAACGCCGGCGGCGAAGCCTCGGTGGTGGTGAACGCTGTGTTGGCCGGCAAGGGCAACTACGGCTTCAACGCTTCGAACGACACCTACGGCGACATGCTCGAACTGGGCATCCTGGATCCCACGAAGGTCACCCGCACGGCCCTGCAGAACGCTGCCTCCGTGGCATCGCTGCTGCTGACGACCGAAGCCATGGTTGCAGAAGCACCCAAGGACGAGGCCGGTGCCGGCGGCGGCATGCCCGACATGGGCGGCATGGGTGGCATGGGCGGCATGGGCATGTAATTGCCCGGCCTGGCGCAGTGACCCGCTCACTGCGCTGCCAACCAGCAAAAAGCCCGCAGGCCTTACGGCCTGCGGGCTTTTTTTATGGTGCGCGCCGTTCAGGTCATTTCAGCGCCTGCGTGGCCTGGGCCAGTTGCGTGATGCGCGCCCAGTCGCCCGAGCGCACGGCGTCAGCGGGCGTGAGCCAAGACCCGCCCACGCAGCGCACATTGGGCAGCGCCAGGTAGTTGGGCGCCGTGGCGTTGGTGATGCCGCCCGTGGGGCAAAAGCTCACCTGGCCGAACGGGCTGGCCCAGGACTTGAGCAGCGGGATGCCGCCCACGGCCTCGGCCGGGAACAGCTTGAGGAACTGGAAACCGTCGGCCAGCGCCTGCATGATCTCGCTGGAGGTGGCCACGCCCGGCAGCAGGGGCAGGTTCAGCCCCTTGCAGGCCGAGCCGACCGCCGAGGTGTAGCCCGGGCTCACGGCAAAACGGGCACCGGCCTCGCTGGCGCGGCGTGCATCCTCGGCATTGAGCACGGTGCCCACGCCGACCACGGCCTCGGGCAACTGGCGCGCGATGGCTTCGATGGCGGGCAGGCCTGCGGGCGTGCGCAGCGTGACTTCGAGCACCTTGACGCCGCCGGCGAGCAAGGCCTCGGCCAGCGGGATCGCGTCTTCGACACGGTCGATCACGATGACCGGGATCACCGGGCCGTAGCTGGCGATATCGAGGGGATTCAGGGCGGGGGTGGAGGCATTCACAGCCATGTACAGGCTCCTTGTTCAGCGCCGCCCGCATGGCGGCGAAAGTTGGCAAACAGTTCCCGCCCGAAGCCGGTGGCTGCGGGCGCCTTGCATTCGTCGGGGGTGCGCGCGGCCCACTCGGCCTCGTCCACCAGCACATCGAGCGTACCGGCCACGGCGTCCACACGCAGCATGTCGCCGTCGCGCACCTTGGCCAGCGGGCCGCCGCCCAGCGCCTCGGGCGTCACGTGGATGGCGGCCGGCACCTTGCCCGAGGCACCGCTCATGCGGCCGTCGGTCACCAGCGCCACCTTGAAGCCCTGGTTCTGCAGCACGGCCAATGGCGGCGTGAGCTTGTGCAGCTCGGGCATGCCATTGGCACGCGGGCCCTGGAAGCGCACCACGGCCACCATGTCCTGCTGCACTTCGCCCGCAGCGAAGGCCGCGAGCAGCTCTTCCTGCGAGTCGAACACGCGCGCAGGCGCCTTGATGATGTGGCGGTCTTCCGGCACGGCCGAAACCTTGATCACGGCACGGCCCAGGCGCCCCTGCAGCAGGCGCAGGCCACCGGTGGGCGAGAAGGGCTTGGCCACTGGGCGCAGCACGGCCTCGTCACCCGAAGTGGCGGGCGCCGGCGCGCCACCGGCCGCGATGCCGCCCTCGTTCACGCTCAGCACGTCGGGATGCATAAGGCCGTTGGCCAGCAGTTCGCGCAGGATCCAGGGCGGGCCGCCCGCGGCCTGGAACTGGTTCACATCGGCATCGCCGTTGGGGTAGACGCGGGCCAGCAGCGGCACCACGGAAGACAGGTCGTCGAAATCGGTCCAGTCGATCAGGATGCCGGCGCTGCGCGCGATCGCCACCCAGTGGATCAGGTGGTTGGTGGAGCCGCCCGTGGCCAGCAGCGCGGCCATGGCGTTGACGATGCAGCGCTCGTCCACCAGATGGCCGATGGGCGTGAAGCGCTTGCCGCGCTTGCCGATGTCGAGCACGGTGCGCATGGCCTGGCGCGTGAACGCCTCGCGCTCGCCGGTACCCGGTGGGGCAAACGCCGCATCGGGTACGTGCAGGCCCATGGCTTCCAGCAGCATCTGGTTGCTGTTGGCCGTGCCGTAGAAGGTGCAGGTGCCGGGGCTGTGGTACGCGGCCGACTCGGCCTTGAGCAGTTCGTCGCGACCGACCAGGCCCTGCGCGTAGAGCTCGCGTACCTTGGCCTTGTCCTTGTTGGGCAGGCCCGAGCCCATGGGGCCGGCGGGCACGAACACGCAGGGCAGGTGGCCGTAGTGCAGCGCGCCGATCAACAGGCCCGGCACGATCTTGTCGCACACGCCGAGCAGCAGCACGCCATCAAACACGTCGTGGGACAGCGCTACCGCAGTGGCCATGGCAATGGCGTCGCGGGAGAACAGCGACAGCTCCATGCCGGGCGTGCCCTGCGTCACGCCATCGCACATGGCGGGCACACCGCCGGCCACCTGGGCCATGGCGCCGTGGCGCGCGGCCTCGTCGCGCAGCAGCGCCGGGTAGCTCTGGTAGGGCTGGTGGGCCGACAGCATGTCGTTGTAGGCCGTGACGATGCCGATGTTGGGCGCCTTCTCGACCGTGACCTTGAATTTTTCGGAGCCCGGCAGCGCCGCATAGGCATGGGCCAAGTTGGCGCAGCCCATGCGGTCCTGCGGGGGCTTGCGCTGGACCATTGCGTCGACCGTGGCCAGGTAGGCGGCGCGGGTGTCCTTGCTGCGTTCGATGATGCGGGCCGTCACGCGCGCTACGACTGAATGCATGGGATGCTCCATCGGGGGTGGATTTGGGGTAGTGGGGAAAGAGACAACGGCTCCGGTTAGAGCCTCTAGAATGTAACTCGATAACCACCCCGGATCAAGCCCATGACCCTGCAGACCCTGCCTTTGCCCCCTTCTGAACTGGGCGAATCACCGTTCTGGCACCCCCATGAAACATCCCTTTACTGGTGTGACATCCAAGGCAAGCGGGTGAATGCCTGGGAGCCGTCCAGTGGACGCCTGCGCACCTGGGAGATGCCTTCCGAGACGGGCTGCTGCGCGCCGGCGGGTGGTCAAAAAATAGTAATCGGGTTACGGGACGGTTTTTACCTGCTCGATACCAACAGCGGCGCCCTCACCTGTCTGGCCCTGCTGCCCCCCCATGTACACGACACCCGTATGCTGCGCCTGAACGACGGCCGCTGTGACTCGGCGGGACGGTTCTGGGCCGGCTCGGTGATCAGCCCGCGCACCGCGCCCGACGCGGCACTGTGGCGGCTGGAGGCAGCACCGGGCGGCTTTCGGGTGCAGAAGATGGCCGGCGACAACTTCACCGCCAACGGCCTGGCCTTCAGCCCGGACGACCGCTGGCTCTACTGGTCGAACACGCCCGAGCACCGCATCGACCGCTTTGCGTTCGATGCCGCCACCGGCAGCATCGAAAGCCGTGCGCCGTGGGCGACCTTCCCGCCCAAGGTGGCGGGCGAGCCCTACGGCGGTCGCCCCGACGGCGCGGCTGTGGACGTGCAGGGCAACTACTGGGTCGCCATGTACGAGGGTGCCTGCGTGCTGCAGCTGTCGCCCGCGGGCCAGCTGCTGCAGCGCATTGCCGTGCCCGTGCAGTGCCCCACCATGGTCTGCTTTGGTGGTGAGGACCTGCGCACGCTGTACATTACCTCGGCGCGCGCCGGGCGGCCGCAGGAGGAACTGGATGCCGCCATCCCGGCGGGCTCGCTGTTCAGCCTGCACGTCGAGGTGCCGGGCCTGCCCGTGAACTTCTTCCAGGCCAGCGCGGCACTGTAAGACCGCGCTCAGGGCGCGCGCTGCGCGCCCAGCGCCAGCAACACGTCGTAGCAGGCGCCCATGTTGTGGTAATCGACCTTGCCGGCGTTGCTCTTCTCGCGCGTGTGGTTGCGATTGCGGCCGTCGAGGATGCGGAACCAGGCGCCGTGCTCGTGGTCGACGAAATGCTGCCAGCAGTAGGCCCAGATGCGCTCGTACCAGTCCCAGTAGCGCGGCTCGCCGGTGTGTACGGCCAGCACGGCGGCGGCGGCCATGCTCTCGGCCTGCACCCAGTGGTATTTGCCGTGGTCGCAGATGCTGCCGTCGGGCGCCATGCCGTAGACGATGCCGCCATGGGTCGCATCCCAGCCTTTGTCCAGCGCGGCATCGAACAGAAAACGGGCGCACGGCAGGTGCCAGGGCGCGGGCGCCAGCGCGTCGAGCTGCAGCAGCAGCTTGGCCCATTCGGTCTGGTGGCCGATCTGGTAGCCCCAGGGGCGGAAGATGTTGGTCCGGTCGTGGCGGTTGTAGTCCCAGTCCACCGACCAGTCGGCGCGGAAATGCTCCCACACCCAGCCGCCCGCCAGCGCCGCCTGACGCTGGCAGATGTTCTGCGCGAGCTGCTCCGCACGCTCAATGTAGCGCTGCTCGCCCGTTGCGCGAAAGGCCGAGATCATGGCCTCGCAGGCATGCATGTTGGCGTTCTGCCCGCGGTAGTCCGACAGCGCCCAGTCGCGCGTGGCTTCGTCGGCATAAAGGCCCTCGGCCGGTTGCCAGAAATACTGCTCGGCAGTCTCGAAAGCCTCGGCCAGCCACTGCCGCGCCTCGGGCACGCCGGCTTCGTGCGCACGCGCATAGGCCAGCATCACGAAGGCCATGCCATAGCAGTGGCGCGTGGCGTCGAGCAAGGTGGCGTGGCCGCCATGCCAGTCGATCAGCCAGGCGTAGCCGCCGGTGGCCGGGTCGAGGAAGGCGGTGCGCAGAAACTGCAGCGCATGCTCCATGCCGTGGCGGTAGCGCGCTTCGCCCGTGGTCTTGAACAGCATGGCATGCGTGACCACGAAGCGCGTGGCGCTCACCAGGTGGCGCGTGCGCTCGTCGTAGACGGTGCCGTCGTCGAGGAAGAAGTGGTACATGCCGCCGCCCGCATCGGTGGCCACGGGCTCGTAGAACGCCATGGTCTGGCGGATGTGCGCGTGCAGGAATGCGGGCGAACGGAAATCGGGCGGCTGCGGTGCAGTCATGGGCTTGTCTCCTCGTTGGGCCGCGGCGTGCGGCCTGGGCGCCTCGAAGCGCCTCGTTGTGAAATGCAATTAACGCTGCTGCGCTGCGGCTCAGCCGCCGCGCAGGCGCGCCAGCAGCCCCGCCGTGGAGCCATCGAGTCCCGTGGCATCGCCCGAAGCCAAGCGGGATTCGAGGTCGCGCGCCAGCACCTTGCCCAGCTCCACGCCCCACTGGTCGAAACTGTTGATGCCCCACAGGCTGCCGCTCACGAAGACGCGGTGCTCCTGCAGCGCGATCAGCGCACCCAGCGAGGCCGGGGT
The DNA here is from genome assembly GCF_979253235.1 of Acidovorax sp. AC410. NCBI lineage: Bacteria > Pseudomonadati > Pseudomonadota > Betaproteobacteria > Burkholderiales > Comamonadaceae > Acidovorax > Acidovorax sp. AC410. Next base: position 2,920,692 of record NZ_CEEDCG010000001.1, on the reverse strand, counting down.
CAGCGAGTCGAGCAACAGGAAGGTGCTGGGCCGGTTGCCCGGAAAGTGGCGGTGCCCGTCCTCGGGGCTGGCCTTGCCCACCATCAGCGCCTGGGCCTGGGCCAGGGCGTTGGCAAGCAGCTTGTCCTGGTGGCCCGGCAGCGGGTGCGCCGCCTGGCGCACGGCCACGATCTCCAGCGGCAGCACGTCGGTGCCCTGGTGCAGCATCTGGAAGAAGGCGTGCTGGCCGTTGGTGCCGGGCTCGCCCCAGAGCACGGGCGAGGTGGCATAGGGCAGCTCCTGCCCGTCGGCCCCCACGCGCTTGCCGTTGCTCTCCATCTCCAACTGCTGCAGGTAGGCCGGCAGCCGGCCCAGCGAGGCATGGTAAGGCGCGATGCAGCGGCTGGTGAAGCCGTGGAAATTGCGGTACCAGATGTCGAGCAGGCCCAGGCGCACCGGCAGGTTGGCAGCCAGCGGCGCGGTGCGGAAATGCTCGTCCATGGCATGCGCGCCAGCCAGCAGCTCGCGAAAGCCCGCTGCGCCGATGGCAATGGCAATCGGCAGGCCGATGGCCGACCACAGCGAATAGCGCCCCCCCACCCAGTCCCAGAAGCCGAAGGTGGTGGTGATGCCCAGGGCACCTGCGGCCTCCACATTGGTGGTCAGCGCCGCGAAGTGGCGCGCCACATCGGTGCCGCCCTGCGCGCCGAACCAGGCCAGCGCCGAGCGCGCATTGGCCATGGTCTCGGCCGTGGTGAAGGTCTTGGAGGCGATGAGGAACAGCGTGCTCTCGGGCTTCACGCCCTGCAGCACGCCATGCAGTTCGTGCCCGTCCACATTGGAGACGAAGTGCAGGCGCTTGCCGGCCGCGCGGAACGCATCGAGCGCGAGCACCGCCATGTGCGGCCCCAGGTCCGAGCCGCCGATGCCGATGTTGACCACGTCGGTGATCGCCGCGTCGTTGCGCACCTGTTCGGCGTACTGCAGCATGGCGCTCTGTGTGCCATGCACCTCGGCGAGCTTGTGCGCGATATCGGAGCCATCACCGGGCAGCGCCAGGCCCAGGGGGCGGCGCAGCAGCGTGTGCAGCACGGCACGGCCCTCGGTGTGGTTGATGGGTTGGCCCGCGAACATGGCATTGCGCTGCGCAGCGAGGCCACAGCCCTCGGCCATTCCCAGCAACAGGGCTTCGGTGGGCCGGTCCCACAGGTTCTTGGAGAGGTCGGCGAACACCTCGGGGGCGGCCTGACTGAAGTGCGAGAAACGCTCTCTATCCTCGGCGAAGGCCTGCCGAAGGTCCAATGCGCGCCCTTGCGCCTGGAACAAGGCCTGCAGCGCGGGCCACTGGGGAGTCTGGTCACAACGAAGGGACATGGAGAGCTACCTGGACGGGAAAATGGAAAACGGCGAAATAGTAACTTGATTACCAAAACAGCCTGGTACTTTTTTGTTGCAGACACAGCTTGGAACGCCAGTTGCTCTGCTGTCCTACACAAAACGATGTAACGTGATTACAATTTCGAGCCACACGCGATTACACAAATGCACTGATACGGAGACCCCATGAGTTTTGACCTTGTCCTGTTTGGCGGCACCGGCGACCTGGCCTGGCGCAAGCTCATGCCGGCGCTGTTCCAGGCGTTCCGCCACGGAACGCTGCCCGAAGGGGGCCGCATCATCGCAGTGGCCCGTGACGAGCTCAGCCATGAACAATACCGCAGCCTGATCCACTCGCGCTTCGATGGCGTGGACCTGGCCAAGCGCCCCACCCCCGACGAGTTCGCACGCTTCGGCGCCCTGCTGCACTACCTGCGCATGGACCTGTCGCAAACCCAGGACTATGCCCGCCTGGCGGAGATGCTGCACGAGCGCAATGCCGAGTCGGTGGTGATGTACGTGGCCACGGCACCGAGCCTGTTCACCAATGTCTGCGAGCAGATCGCCGCCGTGGGCCTGAACGGCCCGACCACCCGTGTGGTGCTCGAAAAGCCCCTGGGCCACGACCTGCGCTCCAACCAGGCCATCAACGACACGCTGCGCCGCGTGCTCAAGGAAGAACAGGTCTTTCGCATCGACCACTACCTGGGCAAGCCCTCGGTGCAGAACCTGTTCGCCATGCGCTTTGGCAACGCGCTGTTCGAGCCCCTGTGGCGGCGCGAGACCATCGCCAACATCCAGATCACCATTGCCGAAGAGCTGGGCGTGGAAACACGCGGCGCCTTCTACGACCAGACCGGTGCCCTGCGCGACATGGTGCAGAACCATGCCCTGCAGCTGCTGTGTGCCATCGGCATGGAGCCGCCCATCAACGCCAGCGCCAACGCCATCCGCGACGAGAAGCTCAAGGTGCTGCAGTCGCTCAAGCCCTGGAGCGTGGAGACCATCGGCCAGCACGTGATCCGCGGCCAGTACGTGGCCGGCAAGACGCACGGTGCCAGCGTGCCCGGCTACCTGCAGGAAAAAGGCGTGGCCGCCGGCAGCACCACCGAGACCTTCGTTGCGCTGCGCACCGAGATCTCCAACTGGCGCTGGGCCGGCGTGCCCTTCTACATCCGCACCGGCAAGCGGCTGGCGGGGCGCGATGCGCACATCGTGGTCAACTTCCGGCCCGTGCCGCACCCGATCTTCCGCACCTCGGCCGGCGCGGCCAACCGCCTGGTGATCAACCTGCAGCCCAAGGACGGGCTGGAGCTGCACCTGATGGCCCAGGGCGCCGCGCAGCACCAGACCGAACCAGCCCTGTCGCAGGTGTACCTGAACCTGGACTTCGACCAACGCTTCGGCACCGAGCGCGTGGGCGCCTACGAACGCCTGCTGCTCGACGTGATCGCCGGCCGCCTGAACCTCTTCGTGCGCAGCGACGAGCAAGAGGAAGCCTGGCGCTGGGTGGAACCCATCCTGCAGCACTGGCGCAACGATGCACTGGGCCCACGGCCCTACACGGCCGGCAGCTGGGGCCCTAGCGCCGCGAGCGCGATGATCGCGCGCGATGGTTATTGCTGGAGCGAGGAGGTCTGACCTCCGGCGCTCTTCGCGCTGCCCCACAACGAAAAAGGCTCCCAAAGGAGCCTTTTGTCATTCATGCCGTCGCAGGGCATTTGGGGGAAACACTTCCACATGGTGGCGGCACCCACGACCGTGAGATACCACCACCATGGGAAGGCCCGCATTCTTTACATCGAGCTGATTTCGCCCGAAGGGATCTGGCCCAGGCGCACGGCTTCGGCAGCCGCTGCACGCACGGCAGCACGGTCAGCCGTCGACTTGTAAGTCACAACGCGCGAACCAGCTGGCTCGATGCTGCGCGTCTGTGCCACGGTAGCGGCTTCAGCAGCCACTTCGGCACGGGTGCGGTTCGTGTCGAACTTCAGGGCGAACTGCGAGCTGTCGGCTTCGTCAGCGTGGGCACCGAAAGCGGAGAAAGCAGCCACAGCGGCGATGGACAGGAAACGTGCGGTCTTGTTCATGGTGATCTCGATTCTTGATTTGATTGGGGGTAGGGGGTCAGTTCAATCCGGGGCTGCTTACAGGGCGCCGACTTCGCCGGAAGAAATCTGGCCGGTGCGCACAGCATCAGCAGCCTGGGCACGCACGGCAGCGCGGTCAGCGGTGGACTTGTAGGTCACGACACGCGAACCAGCAGGCTCGATGCTGCGGGTCTGGGCCACGGTAGCGGCTTCAGCGGCCACTTCGGCGCGGGTGCGGTTGGTGTCGAACTTCGTGGCGAATTGCGAAGCATCGGCTTCGTCGGCCTGGGCACCGAAAGAAGCGAAAGCGGCAACAGCGGCGATGGAGAGGAAGCGTGCGGTCGTGTTCATGATGAATTCCTTGAAGATAAAAAAGCGTCTCAATAAAACCGGGACAAAACCATTTCGAACCGGGTTCGGTGAGTCGCCTTGCGGGTTCGGCTCATCGATGGGTTGAACTGTACGCCGCAGGGGTCCAAAGAAAAACCACCCAGTCGCGAACTGACTGTTCCGGTTTTGAAAACAATGCGCCCAAGAAAAATGCCGCGAGGGAACCCCTGGGCGGCATTTTTCTTGGAGTGGGAGATCGCCTATTCCGGCAGCGGCCCCACCAGTTCGATGGGCAGGCCATCGGGGTCGGCAATGAAGGTGAAGGGGCAACCCGTGAACGGGTCCAGGCGCACGGGCTCGGCTGCGACGCCGTGGGCGGCCAGGGCCCGCAGGCTGGCCTCAAGGTCGCCCACGCGCATCGCCAGGTGGCGCAGGCCGCAGGCCTCGGGGTAGGAGGGGCGGGGTGGCGCCTCGGGAAAGGAAAACAGCTCGATCTGCGTGCCATCGGGCAGCGCGAGGTCGAGCTTGTACGACCGGCGCTCGACGCGGTAGGTCTCGTTCACCACGGCCAGGCCCAGCACCTCGGTATAGAAGCGCTTCGAGCGTGCGTAGTCCGAGCCGATGAGGGCCACGTGGTGCATGCCCGCAAACATCGGCGATGGCGCACTGGCCATGCTCAGACACCCGCGATGTCGAGCGCGCGCGAGGCGCCGTAGAGCGCCGGGGTGGCACTCGGGTCGATGATCCAGCAAGGAATCGACGCCAGGTACGGCGCAAAGCGGCCCTTGGCCTCAAAGCGCTGGCGAAAGGAGGACTGGTCGAACCATTCGCCCAGGCGCGGCACCATGCCGCCGCCGATGTACACCCCGCCGCGCGCGCCCAGCGTGAGCGCCAGGTTGCCCGCCACACTGCCCAGAAAGCCGCAGAACAGGTCCAGCGCCTGCAGTGCCAGCGGATCCTTGGCCTGCAGGGCCATCTCGGTCACCTGCGCGGCCGAGCTGACCTCAGTGCCACCGGCGTGCGCCACAGTGCGCACCGCGTGGTACAGGTCCACCAGGCCCGCGCCCGAGACGGCGCGCTCGGCCGACACATGGCCGTAGCGCTCGTGCAGCACGCGCAGCACGTCGAACTCGTGCTGCGTGTCGGCCGCCAGCGTGACGTGCCCGCCCTCGCCCGACAGCGGCACGCCGGCCGGCGAGTGGGGCGGAAACACCAGGCCCGAGACTCCCAGGCCGGTGCCCGCGCCCACGAGGCCGATGGCCTCACCCGGCACGGCCTGGCCGCCGCCCACCTGGCGCAGCAGGTCGGGCGTGAGCAAGGGCAGCGCCAGGGCCAGCGCAGTGAAGTCGTTGATGACCACCAGCCGCGCAAAGCCGAAGGCCTCGCGCACCGCCTTCTGCGAAAAGCTCCAGCTGTGGTTGGTCATGCGGATGGCATCGCCCGTGACCGGGTTGGCAATGCCGAAGGCCGCCTCCTGCGGTGCGGCGATGTCCACCTCGGCCAGGTAGGTGCGAATGGCATCGTCCACCGTGGGGTACTGGGCACATTGCAGCACGCGCGTGTCGTACAGGGTGTCGTCGCCCGGGGCCTGCCAGGCCAGCCGGATGTTGGTGCCGCCGATGTCGGCGAGAAGGCGTGTTGCGGGCATGGTCGAAGGGGCAGCGTCCACCACAAGGCAACGGACCGCTCACCCGGAAGTGGATGGCTGAAAACGGCAGAGCCGACACAGACAGGTTTTTAACCCAGAACGCCGAAAGCAGCCGGGTCAAAGCCCCCATGCAGCGAGGCCGAAGGCAGGCGGGGGTTGCCGCCTTGCGGGCTCAGGCGATGCGCTGCTCGGTGCCGGTGTCGAACCAATGCGCGTGCGCAGGCTCCACGGCCAGGCCCACGCGGTCACCGGGCTTCACGCGCGTCTGCGCATCGGTGCGCAGCGTCATGCTGCCGGCGGCGGTGTCCACCATCACATAGGTGTCGGGGCCCGTGGGCTCGACCACGCTGACCTCGCCGCGCCAGGGCGAGCTGTCCTGCATCACCAGGTGCTCGGGGCGCACGCCCAGCATCACCTCGGGTATGGCCTGCGGTGCGGCCAGGTCCAGCGACACCCCCTGGATGGCAAAGTGACCAGCCGCCTGCGTGCCGCGCAGCAGGTTCATGGTGGGCGAGCCGATGAAGGTCGCCACATAGGTGTTGGCCGGGTGGTTGTAGATCTCGTCGGGTGTGCCCAGTTGCTGCACCACGCCGCCCTTCATCACCGCGATGCGCGAGCCCAGGGTCATGGCCTCGACCTGGTCGTGCGTGACGTAGACGCTGGTGATGCCGCTGGCCTGGTGCAGGCGCTTGATCTCGGCTCGCATCTCCACGCGCAGCTTGGCGTCCAGGTTGGACAGCGGCTCGTCGAACAAAAACAGCTGCGGCTGGCGCGCCAGGGCCCGCCCCATGGCCACGCGCTGGCGCTGACCGCCCGACAGCTGGCTGGGCCGGCGGTCCAGCAGGTGGGTGATCTGCAGCATGGCAGCCACTTCGTCGATGCGCTTCTTGCGCTCGGGCTTGGGCATCTTGCGCATCTCCAGCGCAAAGCCGATGTTGTCCGCCACGCTGAGCGTCGGGTACAGCGCATAGCTCTGGAACACCATGGCGATGTCGCGGTCGCGCGGGGGCATGCCCACCACGTTCTTGTCGGCGATGCGGATCTCGCCCTCGGTCGGCTCATCGAGCCCCGCGATGATGTTCAGCAGCGTGGACTTGCCGCAGCCCGAGGGGCCCACCAGGATCAGGAACTCGCCCGGTGCGACATGGATGTCGATCTTGCGCAGCACCTCCACGCTCTTGTCACCCTTGCCGAAACGCTTGTTGATGCCTGCGATATCCAATGAAGACGCCATGATTGCTTAACCTCTTTAACCCTTGACCGCACCGGCCGTCAGCCCGCGCACGAAAAATTTTCCCGCCAGCACATAGATCACCATGGTCGGCAGGCCGGCGATGATGGCGGCCGCCATGTCCACGTTGTAGGCCTTCACGCTGGAACTGGTGTTGGCCAGGTTGTTCAGGCCCACCGTCACGGGCTTGGAGTCGGTGCCCGAGAACACCACACCGAACAGGAAGTCGTTCCAGATGTTGGTGAACTGCCAGATCAGCGTGACCATGATGATGGGCGTGGACAGCGGCAGCACGATGCGCCAGAAAATCTGGAAGAAGCTCGCGCCATCCATGCGCGCCGCGTTCACCAGTTCCTTCGGGATGGCCGCGTAGTAGTTGCGAAAGAACAGCGTGGTGCCGGCCAGGCCCGCCAGGCAGTGCACCAGCACCAGGCCCGTGATGGAGCTCGACAGCCCGAGCCAGCCCAGCACCTGGCTCATGGGCAGCAGCACCACCTGGAAGGGCATGAACACGCCGAACAGCAGCATGCCGAACAGCGCATCGCTGCCGCGGAACTTCCACAGGCTGAGCACATAGCCGTTGAGCGCGCCCCAGACGGTGGAGATCAACACGGCCGGCACGGCCATGGCCACCGAGTTCCAGAAGAAGGGGCGCAGGCCGTTGCAATCGACCCCTGTGCAGGCGCTGGACCAGGCCGTGCTCCAGGAAGACAGGTTGAGCGCTGCAGGCAGCGCCAGCAGCGCGCTGCTGCGGATCTCCTCGGCATCCTTGAACGAGGTGACCAGCATCGCGTACAGCGGCAGCAGGAAGAAGGCGGTGGCCAGGGCCAGCACCGCATAGACCAGCAGGCGGCCCACGGAAGGGAAAGGGAGGGCTTAGCGGTCATGGGGTTTGCTGCGCAATTCGCTGTACAGGTAGGGAATGACCAGGGCGGCCACGGTGGCCAGCATCATGGTGGCGCTGGCCGCGCCCAGGCCGATCTGGCCACGCGAGAACGACATGGTGTACATGAACGTTGCGGGCACGTCGGTGGCATAGCCGGGCCCGCCGGCCGTGAGCGCCATCACCAGGTCGAAGCTCTTGATCGCCAGGTGCGACAGCACCATCAGCGTCGAAAAGAACACCGGCCGCAGCGCAGGCAGCACGATGCGCCAGTAGATGCGCGGCAGCGAGGCCCCATCGACCTGCGCGGCCTTGATGATGCTGTCGTCGATGCCGCGCAGGCCGGCCAGGAACAGCGCCATCGCAAAGCCCGCGCTCTGCCAGATGCCGGCGATCACCACGCAGTAGATGGCCATCTCGGTATCCACCAGCCAGCCGAATTCAAAATTGGGGAAACCCCAGTCGCGCACCATCTTCTCGATGCCCAGGCCCGGGTTGAGCAGCCACTTCCAGGCCGTGCCCGTGACCACGAAGGACAGCGCCATGGGGTACAGGTAGATCGTGCGCAGCGCGCCCTCGGCGCGGATCTTCTGGTCCAGCAGCACGGCCAGCAATACGCCGATGGCCAGAGAGCCACCCACGTAGCCCACGCCGAAGATGCCCAGATTCTTGAGGGCGACCCACCAGCGGTCCATCTCCCAGAGCTTTTCATACTGCGCCAGGCCCGCCCATTCGTAGTTGGGCAGCATGCGCGATGCGGAGAGGCTCAGCACGCCGTTCCACACCATCAGGCCGTAGATGAAGGCAAAACCCAGCACGAAGGCGGGTGCCACGACCAGCTTGGGCAGCCAGGATTCAAAGGAGTTCTTGGTCGTCATTGCAAAAGAGGCATCGGGTGCATACGCTGGCTGGGACATGGGCGACGGCCACGCCGACCATCATCACTTCAACAGGAAAAACAACAAGGAAAAAAGGGGGGCACACAGGGAGTGCCCCCCAAGAACAAAGTCACCTCTGACTTAACTCGCTTTCTCCCTCCTTACCACCAGATCTCGTACTGCACACCCACCAGCGTGCGCGAGGTCTTGCCGTTGGCGCCGAAGGTCGCGGCATTCGCCACGGCGGCGGCCTGGTTCCAGTTGGCCTTGGTCACGTACAGACGCAGCTCGGGGCGCGACCAGAAGTCCTCGTTCATGGCCAGGGCGCCAGCCAGCGTCACCTTGCTCAGGCGCTGGTCAGGACCCGTGCCCTTGCGCGTGGTGGTCGACACTTCGGCCAGGGCCTTGAAGTTCTTCGACAAGGCGTAGGAACCACGTCCGCCCAGCGAGAAGTCCTTGGTCTCCACATTCGTCAGGTCGGTCTTGTTGGTCTGGTAGCCAATCAGGGCCTGGCCGCCGAAGGGACCGCTTTGCCAGTTGATGGAGTCGGCGATGCGCGTGGAGCGCCGGCCTGGGCGGGTGCCATCAATGGCTTCGAACTCGCCATCGATGCGGGCATGGCCGCGCGAGCCCTGCAGGTACAGGGTATTGCTCACGCCGGACAGCAGGAAGTCCTTCTGGGTGTGCATCAGCGAGATGCCCGAGCCCGAACCGCCGTTGACCTGGTTCTTGCCGCCCACGGCAGTCAGCAGCACGCGCAGCTTGCCGTTGGGGTTGGTATTGATCTCCGACAGGTCGACGTTCAGGCGCTGGGCCTTGACGTCGTTGGGCAGGTTGCCGTCGAACTTGTCGCCGCTGAACACGCCCACGCCGAGCTTCATGCCGCCGATCGGCACGTCGGTCACGCCGGCACCGACGTTGTCGCCGTAGTTCAGCAGGAAGTAGTCGACGATGTGTACGTCCTGGATACGCAGACGGCGCTGGCCAACCCAGAACTTGGCCTCGGGCGAGAACGACAGGCCGCTCATTTCCACATAGGCCTGCTCGGTGCTGATGTCGCCGCTGCCCCACTTGGCGGGCATGTAGTTCACTTTCCACTTGACGCCGCCAGCCTCGAAGCTGCGCGCAAAGTTGACTTCGATGCCGTTGTCGCCTTCGTTGCCCAGGCGGAACTTCTGCAGCTCGCCGCCAAGCGACAGGTTGCCCTTGACACCGTCGGAATGGTTGAACACCGGGCCACCCCGCGAGTAACCGTTGAACTCGAAGCCGGCAACATCCATTGCCATGGCGCTGCTCATCGCGCATGCGGCGGCCAAAGCCACCGCCGTGAGGCGGTTTCTTTTCATCATGATGGGATCCCTCAGTGTTGGTTTACTTGGTCTTCGCGGCGGTCGCGATCTTCTTCATGGCGTCGGCGACGCTCACCTTGTCGTCATTCCAGAACTGGCTGACGGCGTCCTTGATGGCACCTTCCGTGGCGGGCGCGATGGCCATGCCGTGGGCCACGCTGGGCAGCAGGCTGGCGCTCTTGGCGGTGTCAACGAAGTCCTTGGCGGAGGCCTTGGCACAGTCGTCGAACTTGTCCATCTTCTGGCCGGCGCGCACCGGGATGGAGCCCTTGTTGAGGTTGAACACCTCCTGGAACTCGGGGCTCATGATGGAGCTGGCCAGGTCGCTTTGCGCCTTCTGGGCGGAAGCATCCTTGAGTTTGAACAGGATGAACGAGTCCACGTTGAAGGTGTAGGACGTGGTCGTGCCCGGCGCAGCAGCGCACAGGAAGTCCTTGCCCGGCACCTTGTTGGCGGCCAGGAACTCGCCCTTGGCCCAGTCACCCATGAGCTGGAAGCCCGCCTTGCCCTGGATCAGCATGGCCGTGGCCAGATTCCAGTCGCGGCCGGGAGCACCGGGGTCGGTGTAGGACTTGATGCGGCGGAAGGTCTCCAGCGACTTCTTCATGGTGTCGCTGTTGAGGGCCTTGTCGTCGAGCTTGACCAGGGCATCCTGGTAGAACTTGGGGCCGCCGACGCCGAGCACCACCGATTCGAAGGTGGTGAAATCCTGCCAGTTCTGGCCACCGTGGGCCACGGGCACCAGGCCCGCGGCCTTGAGCTTGTCGGCCGCAGCGAAGAACTCGTCCCAGGTCTTGGGCATGGCGGTCACGCCGGCCTTCTTCAGGGCCTCGGAGCTGCCCCACATCCAGTTCACACGGTGTACGTTGACCGGGGCGGCCACGTAGGCGCCCTTGTACTTCATGATGTCGGCGACCACCTTGGGCAGCAGCTCGTCCCACTTCTCGGCCTTGGCCAGCGCATCCATGTTGGCCAGCACGCCTTCGGAGGCCCATTCCTGGATGGCCGGGCCCTTGGTCTGGGCGGCCGAGGGCGGGTTGCCCGAGATCACGCGGCTCTTGAGCACGGTCATGGCGCTGTCGCCACCGCCGCCGGCCACGGCGAAGTCACGCCAGGTATGGCCCTTGCCCTGCATGATCTTCTTGAGCTCGGCCACCGACTTGGCTTCGCCGCCCGAAGTCCAGTAGTGCAGAACCTCCACTTCCCCTGCACCGGCGGTCGCCGATGCCGCCAGAACCGCCGCGATGGCGGCGACTTTTGTCAACTTCCACATACCCATGTCTCCTCGTTTGTGTGAGTCCGTTTGTGCGCCGGCTGACCCATGCCGGTCAGCGCAGTCGGTACTTTAATTACAATAATTAATGAACATATCAGGGCTTTCCCGGGGTGTGCGTTACACGCCAATGGAATTTCACTGTTATCGAATTACGACGCGGCTTTCGCCTCGGTGCTTTCCCTGCTGCGAACCATTCACGGCGCTGGCGCTCAGAGCCCTTTGCTATCCTCTATCCATGGCCACCCTATTGATAGTCGAAGACGATGCCTTGCTGCTGGACGCCTTGACGGGCCAGCTCCAGCAACTGGATTTCAGCGTGTGTACGGCCTGCAGCGTGGCCGAAGCCACCGCTGTGCTGCAAAGCCAGGCGGTGGACGGCATCATCCTCGACCTGGGGCTGCCGGGCGGTGCCGACGGCATAGAGCTGCTGACCTGGGCACGCACCCACATTGCCGGCCTGCCGGTGCTGATTCTGACCGCACGCGACGGCATCGACGACCGCATCCACGGCCTGAACGCCGGGGCCGACGACTACATCACCAAGCCCTTCAACATGCAGGAGCTGCAGGCCCGCCTGCAGGCCATGCTGCGCCGCGCGCGGCAGCCCGCGTTTACGCAGGCCAGCAGCGCCTCCGGGGGCCCCAGCACCGCCATCGGCAGCCTGCAGATAGACCATGGCAACCGCAGCGCGGTGCTCAGCGGCGAGCCGCTGGAACTCACCCAGCGCGAATGGGAGCTACTGGAGCTGCTGGTCAACCGCTGCGGCGAGGTGGTCACACGCGACGACGTTCTGGCGGCCTGGCGCGCCGGCCCGCCCGAGCCCGGGCAGGCGGCAGCGGCGCCGCTCAACTCGAATGCGCTGGAGGTGTACGTACACCGCCTGCGCAGGAAGCTTGACGCATCGAACCTGGTGATCCGCAACATCCGGGGGCTGGGCTACATGCTGGCCAAGCCCGCGGAATAAGCGCGTCCCAGGCACCCGGCTGAACACGCCCCAATGGCTTCCATGCGCCCGATTCCCGGTGTCTCCCTGCAACGCAAGCTGCTGCTGTGGCTGCTGCTGCCGCAGCTCGTGCTGTGGCTCTCTGGCGGGTTTCTGGCCTGGCGCATCGCGCTGCAGAACGGCGAAAAGGGCATTGACCAGACGCTCACGCAGTCGGTGCGTGCACTGGCGCGCCAGATCAAGCCCATCGGCGACGGGCTGCTGGTTGATTTTCCGAAGGCTGCGCAGGACATCCTGGAGCAGGACCCGGCCGACCGCATCACCTACATGGTGTCCTCGCCGCCCGGTCGCTTCCTGCTGGGCAATGCGCAGTTGCCGCCGCCCCCGCCGGTGAACGTGGACGTGGGCGAGCCCTTTCTGTACCAGGCGCGGGTGGACGATCGCCCGGTGCGCGTGGCCTTGCTGGACGTGGACTACGGCACGCCGCAGACGCGCCAGCGCCTGCGCGTGCAGGTGGCGCAAAGCCTCACGGTGCGCGAGCGCATTGCGCAGGAGCTGCTCGAACAGATGCTGCTGCCGATGGGACTGATGGGCCTGGCGCTCAGTGCCGTGGTGTATGCCGGCGTGCTGCGTGGCCTGCAGCCCCTCAAGCGCCTGGAGGCGCAGATCGAAAAGGCCGGCGCACGCAAGCGCAACACGGCCGACCCCCTGCCGCCCATCGAACTGACCTCGGCGCCGCAGGAAGTGCATTCGCTGGCCAGCACCATCAACGCCTTGCTGGAGGCCGTGGCGCGCGGCCAGCAAAAGGAAAAGCGTTTCCTCAACGATGCCGCCCACCAGCTGCGCACGCCGCTGGCGGGCCTGATCGGCCAGACCGAACTGGCGCTGCACGAAAGCCGCGAGCCTGCCGTGCAGGAGCGGCTGCACAAGGTGTTGTCGGCCGCGCGGCGCAGCGCCCACCTGGTACATCAGCTGCTGCAGCTGGCGCGCTCGGAGAGCAGCGTGGCCATGCAGACCCTGGACCTGCCGGCCCTGGCGCGCGAGGTGGCCCGCGACTGGGCTGCGCGTGCCGTGGCCAGCGGCGTGGACCTGGGCTACGAGGGTGAGGAGCAACTGGCCGTGCAAGGCCACCCACTGCTGCTGCGCGAGGCGCTCAACAACCTCATCGACAACGCCCTGCACTACGCGGGCCACGGCGCCACGGTGACGGTGCGGGTGGACATTGCGGGTGCGGGCCTGGCCACCCTGGCCGTGGAAGACGATGGGCCGGGCGTGGAGCCCGCCCACCTGCGCGACCTGTTCGCGCGCTTCTGGCGCGGCTCGGACAAGCCCGGTGGTTGCGGCCTGGGCCTGTCCATCGTCGAGGAGATTGCGCTGCAGCACGCAGGCCAGACCTTTGCCGAGCCCTTGGTACCGCATGGCCTGCGCGTGGGTCTGAAGGTGCCGCTCAGCGCGGTAGCTCCTCGCACGTAAGGCGTGCTGCGGGCTCCTTACTGCTGAACGCATCGTCTTTGACCGACAAAACTGGCGCGCTCCATACCAGTGCACCCGCGCAAGGGCCGCCCCGCCGCGCTGGGTGCGTGCCCCTTCCCGAATTGAGCAGCAATTCGAGAGAAGGGGTGAAGGCGCGGAAGCGCCTCAGGGGGATGTACCGAATCAGGCAGCGAGGATCAGTTTCTCCAGCTTCACGGCGTCCACGGCAAAGCCGCGGATGCCCTCGGCCAGCTTCTCGGTGGCCATGGCGTCTTCGTTGAGCGCGAAGCGGAAACCCGCCTCGTCGTAGTTCACGGCCGGCAGATCCAGGGTCTTGGCGGCCGCGGCATCGAGCGCGGGTGCCAGCGGCGCCTCGCTGGCGGCCAGCTGGGCCAGCAGGTCGGGGGCGATGGTGAGCAGGTCGCAGCCGGCCAGCGCGGTGATCTGGCCGGTGTTGCGAAAGCTCGCGCCCATGACTTCGGTGGCGATGCCGAAGTGCTTGTAGTGGTTGTAGATCTGCGCGACGGACTGCACGCCGGGGTCGTTGGCACCCGAGCGCGCGGCCTCGTCCCACTGGGCGCCGGCCTGCTTCTTGTACCAGTCGTAGATGCGGCCCACGAAGGGCGAGATCAGCTGCACCTTGGCTTGCCCGCAGGCCACGGCCTGGCAGAACGAAAACAGCAGGGTGAGGTTGGTGTGGATGCCGCGCTGCTCGAGCTTCTCGGCCGCCTGGATGCCTTCCCAGGTGGCGGCGACCTTGATCAGCACGCGGTCGATGTGGATGCCCTCGGCCTGGTACAGCTCGATGATGCGCTCACCGCGCGTGATGGTGGCCTGTGTATCGAAACTCAGGCGCGCATCGACCTCGGTGGAGACGCGGCCGGGGATCGTGTCCAGGATCTCGCGGCCGAAGCGCACGATCAGGCGGTCGATGATCTCGTCCATCGGGCGGCCACGGAACTGGTTCACCGTGTCGGTGAGCAGTGGCGCGTACTCGGGCTTTTGCACCGCCTTGAGGATCAGCGACGGGTTGGTCGTCGCGTCCTGCGGCTGGAACTGGGCCAGTTGCTTGAAGTCGCCGGTGTCGGCAACCACGGTGGTGAACTGTTTGAGGGCATCGAGTTGGTTCATGCCCCCATTATTCCGCATCGCCGTGTCAGGTGCCGGTACTATCAACCACCGATACGCCATGCACGCTGAGAGCGAGCTGCACCGCGTCGCCGACGGCCAGCACATCGCCCAGATCGGAGGAGACGACGAAGATGCTGCCCAGCGCCGTCTCGAAGGTGTATTCATACACGGCGCCCAGGTAGGCGCGCTTGCGCAGCGTGGCGGGCAGCAGGCCATCGCCGACACGCCGGATGCTCCATGCCTCGGGCCGCACCGCCACCTTCACCGGGCCCGGCGCGGCCGCCGTGCGCGGGCGCATCACCAGCGGGCCGAGCTGCACCGAGCCATCGGCCAGCGCGGTGCCGGGGAACAGCATGGCCTCGCCCATGAAGCCTGCGACGAACTCGGTGCGTGGCGTTTCGTAGAGCGCCTGCGGCGTGCCGCTCTGCGCGATCAGGCCCTGGTCCATGACGATGATCTGGTCGCTCACGGCCATGGCCTCGGCCTGGTCGTGCGTGACGTAGGCCACGGTGAGCGACAGGCGCTGCTGCAGCGCGCGGATTTCCTCGCGCATCTCGCGGCGCAGCCGGGCATCGAGGTTGGACAGCGGCTCGTCGAACAGCAGCACCTCGGGCTCCAGCACCAGGGCGCGCGCCAGCGCCACGCGCTGCTGCTGGCCGCCCGACAGCTCGCTGGGCAGGCGATCGTCGAAACCCACCAGCCCCACGCCGCGCAGCGCGTCCACGGCCTTGCTGCGCGCCACGTCCTTGGCCAGGCCGGACATGCGCAGGCCGTAAGAGACGTTCTCCACCACGTTCATGTGCGGGAACAGCGCGTAGCTCTGGAACATCATGCTCACGTTGCGCTGGGCCGGGCCCAGCGTGGTGACGTCCCGGCCGCCGATGAAGATCTCGCCCGAGGTCGGCGATTCGAGCCCGGCGATCATGCGCAGGGTGGTGGTCTTGCCGCAGCCCGAGGGCCCCAGGATGGTGGTCAGCGTGCCTCGCGGCACCTCGAAGCTGATGCCCTTGACTGCCAGGGGCGCCGAGGCATCGGCCCCGTAGCGCTTGGTGATGTGGCGAAACACGATGCCCGCGCCGCTGTTGTTCATGGTGTCATTTCTCTCAGCATTCAGCATGCGTTCTGCTTGCGTTCAGTGGGGGGCGGGCATGGCGGCCGCGCCGGAGCGCCGGCCCAGCTTGCGCTCGCCCACCAGCCACTGGATGAGGGCAATGGCCAGCGACATCAGCACGATGAGCACCGTGCAATAGGCCAGGGCCACGCCATAGTCGCCGTTGCCCACACGGCCGATGATGTAGGTGGTGGCCAGCTCGTTCTCGGCCGTGACCAGGAAGATCACCGCGCTCACGGTGGTGATGGCGCGCACGAAGCTGTAGACCAGCGCGGCCACCAGGGCCGGCTTGAGCAGCGGCAGCACCACGTGGCGCAGGGTCTGCACGCTGCCGGCACGCAGCATCAGCGAGGCCTCGTCGAGCGAGCGGTCGAGCTGCTTGAAAGCGGCTGTGCCAGCGCGCACGCCCACCGGCAGGTTGCGGAACATGAAGCACAGCACGATGATCAGCGCCGTGCCCGTGAGCTCGAACGGCGGCACGTTGAAGGCCAGGATGTAGCTCACCCCCAGCACCGTGCCCGGGATGGCGAAAGCCAGCAGGGCCGAGAACTCGAAGGCCCCCTGCCCCCGGAACTCGGTGCGCGCCAGCAGCCAGGCGATGCCGATGCCCAGCGCGGCCGTGAGCGGTGCCGACAGTGCGGCCAGCTTGATGGTCGTGAAGAACGAGTTCCATGCCGTGCCGGCCCAGACCACCCCGAACTCGCCCCACTCCATGTTGAACGCGGTGCGAAAGTGGTTCAGTGTGATGGTGTAGTCGCGCCCCCATGTCTGCACGAAGCCGCCGGCCAGCGCGAACAGGTAGACGATGAGCGTGAAGGCCATCCATGGCAGCGCCACCGAATGCACCACGCGGCGCACGCCCGTGGGCAGCGGCATGGCAATGCCTGCATCGCCCTTGCCCGAGACGGTGGTGAAGTTCTGCCGCCCGAGCAGCGCGCGCTGGATGGCGAACACCGCCAGCGCGAACAGCGTGAGGATCCACGCCAGCGAGGCCGCACGCCCCTGGTCGTACTGCGCCCCGACGATGGCAAAGAAGATCTCGGTGGACAGCACCGAGAACTGACCGCCCACGACGATGGGGTTGCCGAAGTCGGCCATGCTTTCGATGAAGCCGACCAGGAAGGCGTTGGCCAGGCCCGGCTTGAGCAGCGGCAAGGTCACCGTCATGAAGGTCTGGTGCGGACTGGCGCGCAGGGTCTGCGCCGCCTCTTCGAGGCTGGGCGCCACGCCCTGCACCACGCCGCGCATGATCATGAAGGCAATGGGCGTGAAGGCGAAGGTCTGCGCCACCCACACGCCGAGCCAACCGTAGAACCAGCGCGAGGGCGTGATGCCGAAGGCGTACTCGAGGAACTGGTTGAACACCCCCGCGCGGCCGAACAGCAGGATCAGCCCCAGGCCCACGACGAAGGGCGGCGTGATGATGGGCAGCAGCGCCACGATGTTCAGTGGCCGCGCATAGCGGCGCGAGGCGCGCTCGGCCATCAGCGCCATGAAGGTACCGAGCAGCGTGGTGCTGGCCGCTGTCATGAGGCCCAGGAACAGCGTGTTCCAGGCCACGCCGCAGCGCTGGCCGCCGGTCAGGCACGCGAGGCCGAAGTTGCGCTCGTGCGCCACGCGCTCCCACATCACGGCCAATGAGAACGGCCCGTCTTCGAGGAAGAAGGCGCCGCTGAGCGCCTTGAGCACCGGGAACACGATGAACAGCGCCAGCAGGCTGCCCATGCCCAGCACCGCGGCGGCCACGAACAGGTCGCCCTTGAAGTAGCCGCGCCGCGCCACGCCGAATGAGGCCAGCACCAGCAGGGCCGTGAGCACCACGAAGCCGCCCCAGCCCACGCCGGGCTGGCGCATGGCCAGCTCGCCGAAGCTGGCGTTGAGCCAGTCGAAGGCCCAGCCGCGCGCGCCGATGGCAAAGCCGCTGACCAGCAAGGACACGAGGCCGAGGCCCCCACCCAGCACCAGGAAACCACCCTGCCGGCGCCCCGCGGGCAGCAGTGTACCCACGCCGGCAACCGCCAGACCCAGCAGCGCCAGCCAGAGCCAGGGTCGCCCGAAGGCAGCGGCCTGCATGAGGCCGCTGCCCGTCTGCGCCTGGCTGAAGACCTGGCCCAGCACGCTGAGGCCATTGGCATCCTGCTGGGCATACCAGGGCAACGCCACGTAAGCCACAAGCCCCAGCGCCAGCCAGACCCACAGCGGCTGGTTGACCGCGGGCCTGCCGGCCAGCGGCGCCTGCCATGCGTGCGCCGACATCAGCGCCCGGCGTTCTGGACGTCTTTTTCCCAGCGCGCGATCAGGCGGCGGCGCTCGGCACTCGCGCCGTACTTGGCGTAGTCGTAGTTGATGAGCTTCATCTTGGCCGGGTCCGTCATGCGGGGATCCCGGGGCACCTGCGTGTTGCTGGGCAACTGGAACTGCTTGGCCGCGAGTCCGAACTGCTGGCCGCCAGGCGTGAGCGCCCACTCATAGAACTTCTTGGCGGCCTCGGTGTTGGGGCCGTTCTTGACGATGCTCATCGAGCCCACTTCGGCGCCTGTGCCCTCGGAAGGCGTGGTCGAACCCACGGGAAAACCGTTTACGGCCTCGGTGGTCACGTCATGCACGAAGCTCACCGACACCGTGGTTTCGCCCCGCGCGGCGGCCTTGACCGGGGCCGTGCCGGAGCGGGTGTAGGCGCTGATGTTGGGGTGCAGCGCCTTGAGGTAGTCGAAGGCCTTTTCCTCGCCCATGATCTGCACCAGCGTGGCGATCATGGTGTAGGCCGTGCCGCTCGATGCGGGGTTGGCCATCTGCACCTCGCCCTTGAACTCGGGCTTGAGCAGGTCGGCCCAGGACTGCGGCGGGTTGAGCTTGCGCTTGGCCAGCAACTCCTTGTTGTAGCCAAAGCCCAGCGGGCCCAGGTACACGCCCACCGTGCGGTACTTGGAGTCTGCCGCCTGTTTCTGCGCCCAGGGGTACAGCTGCGTGAGCTGCTGGGACTTGTATTCGAGCGTCAGGCCCTGCTCGGCCGCCTGCAGATGCGGGTCACCCGTGCCGCCGAACCAGATGTCGGTCTTGGGGTTGGCCTTCTCGGCATTGAGCTGGGCCAGCGCCTCGCCCGAGCCCTTGGCCGTCATGTTGACCTTGGTGCCCGTGGTCTTGGCGTAGACCGTGGACATCAGGTTGCACCACTCGGCCTGCACCGAGCAGATGATATTGACCTGGCCCTGGGCCAGCGCGCCGCAGGCGGCCAGGGACAGCGTCGCACCCACAAGAAATTTCTGCATGGAAGTCTCTTTCTGTAGTTGTTTGTTTTGTGACAGTTTAATGACAAACATCCTACGGTGGCCCCCTGGAGGCGACCAGCGGGATTACACGAAGGCAGGCGCTCACCCCCGTGTGCCGCCGCCCGGGTGGCATCAGGGTTTCATGCGCTCCCCCAATCGATGAAACCCAGTTACCATTGATCGCAACCATCCCAACCAGCCATGAACATGGTGCCCCCGAGGACCTGCCAGCGTGCTTGACCGCATCACCGCCTCCCTGTCGTCCCTCGCCCCTGCGGAGCAGCGCGTGGGCAAGCTCGTGCTGGCCGACCCGCGCAGCTTTGCGCGCCTGCCCGTGCGCGAATTGGCCGAGCGCGCCCACGTGAGCAAGCCCACCGTGGTGCGGTTTTGCCGCAGCATGGGCTATGACGGGCTGGCCGACTTCAAGCTCAAGCTGGCGGGCAGCGTGAGCGAGGGCGTGCCCTTCATCCACCGCAGCGTGGACGCCGACGACAAGACCGGGGACGTGCTGGTGAAGGTGGTGGACAACGCCGTGGCCGCCTTCCTGCAGTACCGCAACGCCGCGAGCACCGTGGCGCTGGAGCGTGCGGCCGAGGCCATTGCCGCCACCTGGAAGACCGGGCGGCGCATCGAGTTCTATGGCGTGGGCAATTCGGGCATCGTGGCGCAGGATGCGCAGCACAAGTTCTTTCGCCTGGGCGTGACGTCCATCGCCACCAGCGACGGCCACATGCAGGTGATGAGCGCCACCCTGCTCGGCCCGGGCGACTGCCTGGTGATCATCTCCAACTCGGGCCGCACGCGCGACCTGATGGACGCCGCCGACATCGCGCGCAAGAACGGCGCGACCACCATCGCCATCACGGCCAGCGGCTCGCCCCTGGCCAGCACCTGCCAGATCCACCTGGCCGCCGACCACCCCGAGGGCTACGACCGCTACAGCCCCATGGTGTCGCGGCTCATGCACCTGCTCATCATCGACGTGCTGGCCACCTGCGTGGCCTTGCGCATCGGAGCGCCGCTGCAACCCATCCTGCAGCAGATGAAAGAGAACCTGCGCGCCAAACGTTACGCGTAGGACTTCCTTCTCTTACGCAGCGGCCGGTGCCCAGCGCTTGAGCACCAGGGTCGCGTTGACTCCGCCAAAGCCAAAACCGTTGAGCATGGCATGCTCCAGCGCCATCGGGCGGCTCTTGAGCGCCACCATGTCCAGCCCCTCGGTCAGTTCATCGGGCTGCTCCAGGTTCAGCGTGCCGGGCACGATCTGGTCGCGCAGGGCCAGCGTGGTGAAGATGGCCGCCACGGCCCCGGCAGCCCCCAGCAGGTGGCCCGTGGCCGCCTTGGTGGAGGCGATGGCCACCGACTTGCCGGTGCCGAACACGCGGCGGATCGCAGCGAGCTCGCCCCGATCGCCCACATAGGTGGAGGTGGCATGGGCGTTGAGGTGCTGTACCTGGCTGGCCGCCAGGCCCGCCTGGGCCAGCGCGATCTCCATGGCACGGCGCGCGCCGTCGCCGTCCTCAGGTCCGGAGGTGATGTGGTGGGCGTCGGCCGAGGTGCCATAGCCCACGATCTCGGCCAGTGGCGTGGCGCCTCGCGCCAGCGCATGGTCCAGCGATTCGATCACCAGCATGCCCGCACCCTCGCCCATCACGAAGCCATCGCGGCCTGCGTCAAAGGGGCGCGAGGCCTGCTCTGGATGCTGCGCGAAGCCGGTGGACAGCGCCTTGGCCGCCGCAAAGCCGCCCAGGCTCACGCGGTCGATGGTGGCCTCGGTGCCGCCGCAGACGGCGATATCGGCCTCACCGCAGCGGATCATGCGTGCGGCGTCGCCAATGGCCTGCACGCTGGCCGCGCAAGCCGTCACGGGGGCACCGATGGGCCCTTTGAGGCCATGGCGTATGGAGACTTGGCCGGCAGCCAGGTTGACCAGGAAGGACGGTATGGTGAACGGCGACAGGCGCTGCGGCCCGCGCGTGTCGGTGGTGCGCACGGCCTCGGCAATGGCGCCGAAGCCCCCGATGCCCGAGGCGATGATGGTCGCTGTGCGTTGCTGGGCCTGCTCGTCCGTGGGGGCCCAGCCGGCCTGCGCCAGAGCCTGCTGTGCAGCGCCCAGGGCGAACGGGATGAAGCGGTCCATCTTGCGCTGGTCCTTGGAGCTGGCCACGGTGTCGGGGTCCCAACCGCCCTCGGGGTCCTGCTCCTTCGTGGGTACCGCGCCACCGACCTTAGCCGCCAGCCCCCCCACCACGGCATCGGGCAGGCGGCGCAGGCCCGAGGCGCCCGCCAACAGGCGGCGCCAGGCCAGTTCCACCCCGACACCGAGGGGCGAGACCAGGCCCATGCCCGTGATCACCACGCGCGGCAGGCGCAGGCCCTGGCCCGGTTCCTGTGTTCCCTTGAGTTCATTCACCATCGCTATGCCCTTGGTTCAGTGCGCGTTGCAGGCCGCGCATTTATGATTGCGGGCGTCATCATAAATGCGTTGGCGTATTTTGCGTACGACCATCATCAAAAAGAGGTTTCCACCATGAAGGTCTCGAAGGCGCAGTCCGCAGAGAACCGCCAGGGCATCCTGGATGCGGCGGCACGCCTGTACCGCGAGCACGGCTTGACGGGCGTGGGCGTGGCCGATATCACGCGCGACGCGGGGCTGACACACGGCGGCCTGTACCGCCACTTCGAGAACAAGGAGGCGCTGGTGCGCGAGGCCTGCGCGCGCGCCTTCGACTGGTCGATTGCGCCGCTCGATGGCATGGATGCAGGCGCCGGAGGCCTTGCGGCGCGGGTGACGAGCTACCTGTCACCCGAGCACCGCGACCACCCGGGCGAAGGCTGCCCCGCGGCGGCCCTTGCAGTGGATGCAGCGCGCGCAGGCAGCGATCTGTCCGAGGTGTTTGCGCAGGGCATAGAGCGCAACATCGAGCGCTTTGCGCGCGTGATCGAGGGCCTGGAACAGGGCCAGGAGCCCAGCGCCGAAGGCCGCACGCGTGCCATGCAGATGCTGGCCACCATGGTCGGCGGGCTGGTACTGGCACGCGCCACGGCGGCGGGGCGGCCGGCCCTGTCCGACGAGATCCTCGCGACCCTGCGCAAGCACCTGGTTGCGGGCTCCGAGCACCCCTGAAACGCGGCGTGCCTGGAACGGCTCTGGCATGAAAAAGGGCTCCCGAAGGAGCCCTGGGTCTACCGGCACCGATGGCCAGGACCTACTGGATGCGCCCCTCTTCCACCGCATGGCAGGCGATGCGGATACCGCCGATGCTCAGCAGTTGCGGGCGCTCGGTGCGGCAGCGGTCGTTCACATGCGGGCAGCGCGGGTTGAAGGCGCAGCCGGGTGGTGGGTTGAGCGGGTTGGGCACTTCGCCCTGCACAGGGGTGCGCGCCTTGCCCGTGTCGTGCATCTTGGGGATGGCATCGAGCAGCATGCGCGTGTACGGGTGGCGCGGGTTGTCGAACAAGGTGTGCTTGTCGGCCAGCTCCACCAGGCGGCCCAGGTACATCACGCCCACCTGGTCGCTCACGTGGCGCACCACGGCCAGGTTGTGCGAGATGAACAGGTAGGTCAGGTGCCGCTCGCGCTGCAGGTCCTTCATGATGTTGAGCACCTGCGCCTGCACCGACACGTCGAGTGCCGAGGTGGGCTCGTCGCACACCAGGAACTCGGGCTCGGTGGCCAGAGCGCGCGCAATCGAGATGCGCTGGCGCTGCCCGCCCGAGAACTGGTGCGGGTACTTGACCATGTCCAGCGGCGACAGGCCCACCGACTTCAGCAACTCACCCACGCGCTGCTTGAGCTCGGCCTTGTCGGTGATCAGGCCGTGCTCGCGCAGCGGCTCGCCAATGATGTCTTCGACCAGCCAGCGCGGGTTCAGGCTGGCGTAGGGGTCCTGGAAGATCATCTGGATGCGCCGGCGCATGGCGCGCGCATCGTTGCCCTTGAAGGCGGCGTGGGCGTCCTGGTTGTCGAAGGTCAGGCCGCCGCGCGTGGGTTCGTACAGGCCCACCAGCAGGCGCGCCACGGTGCTCTTGCCGCAGCCCGACTCGCCCACCAGGGCCAGGGTCTTGCCCTTTTCGATCTCGAAGCTCACGCCGTCCACCGCATGCAGCAGGGTGCGCGGCTTGCGCTCGATCATGCGGTTGAGCCAGGGGGCGGAGACGTCGAAAGTCTTGGCCAGGTCGTGCGCCTGCACGAGGGGCTTGCCGGGGCTTGCGGCGGTGGAAGGCACGGCGCTCATGCGGACACCTCCGCCGTGGCAGGGGCGTGCAGCCAGCAGGCCGCGCGGGTGGAACCTGCAGGCATCAGGTCGGGGCGCTCGACCATGCAGCGGTCGAAGGTCTTGGGGCAGCGCGGGTTGTAGGCGCAGCCCTTGGGGATGGCGTTGAGGCGGGGCATGGCTCCGTCGATCTGGTTCAGGCGTTCACGGTCCACCGCCATGTCGGGGATGGAGGCCATCAGGCCGCTGGTATAGGGATGGGAGGGCTTGTTGATGACATCGTGCACGGGGCCGATCTCGGCCACGCGGCCGGCGTACAGCACGGCCACGCGGTCGCAGGTCTCGGCGATCACGCCCATGTCGTGCGTGATCAGCATGACGGCGGCGCCACGCGATTTGCAGATGTTCTTGAGCAGCGTGATGATCTGCGCCTGGATGGAGACGTCCAGGGCCGTGGTCGGCTCGTCGGCAACGATGAGCTTGGGCTCGGCCGCCAGGGCCAGGGCGATCACCACGCGCTGGCGCATGCCACCCGAGAACTGGTGCGGATAGTGGTCGATGCGCTCGGCCGCCGCCGGGATGCCGGTGTCCTGCAACAGCGAGATGGCGCGCTGGCGCGCTTCGGCGGCGCTCACCGGCAGGTGCGCGAGGATGGTTTCGGTGAGCTGGCGGCCCACGGTGTACAGCGGGTTCAGCGAGGTCAGCGGGTCCTGGAAGATGGCGCCGATGCGCCTGCCCCGGATGTGCCGCATCTGGTCGTTGCTGAGGTTGTCGATGCGCTCGCCCTCCAGCAGGATCTGGCCCGAGGCCACGCGGCCCGGCGGTTCGAGCAGGCCGATGATGGCGGCGCCGGTGAGCGACTTGCCCGCGCCGGACTCTCCCACCACGCCCAGGATCTCGCCGGGCGCAATGGAAAAGGAAATGTCGTCCAGGGCGCGCAGGGTACCGCGGCGGCTCGGGAATTCGACAACGAGGTTTTTGACTTCTAGAAGACTCATGGGAATACCGCTTTTCTTTTTCTCGTTCAGCGCAGACGCGGGTTCAGTGCGTCGCGCAGCCAGTCGCCGAGCAGGTTCACGGACAAAGCGATCAGCACCAGCATGGCACCGGGGAACACGGTGATCCACCACTCACCGGAGAACAGGTAGTCGTTGCCGATGCGGATCAGCGTGCCCAGCGAAGGCGAGGTGGGCGGTGCGCCCACGCCCAGGAAGGACAGCGTGGCCTCGGTGATGATGGCGGTGGCCACCTGGATGGTGGCCAGCACCATCACCGGGCCCATCACGTTGGGCAGCACGTGCTTGCGCATGATGCGCAGCGACGAAACGCCCGTGACGCGGGCGGCCTGCACGTATTCCTTGTTGCGCTCGACCAGGGTGGAGCCACGCACGGTGCGTGCGTACTGCACCCAGCCGGTCAGCGAGATCGAGATGATGAGCACCCCGAAGGCCAGCGACTCGTGGGCATTCGGGAACAGCGCCCGGCCGACGCCGGCGATCAGCAGGGCCACCAGGATGGCGGGGAAGGACAGCATCACGTCGCACAGGCGCATGAGCACCGCGTCGATCCAGCCGCCGCGGAAACCGGCCAGCAGGCCGAAGGCCACGCCCACCACCACGGACAGCAACACCGAGGCGAAGCCCACCACGAGCGAGATGCGTGCGCCATAGATCAGCGCCGAGAGAATGTCGCGCCCCTGGTCATCGGTGCCCAGGGGGTATTTCATGGAGCCCTCCGCAATCCAGGCGGGGGGCAGGCGTGCATCGCCGAGCTCCAGCGTTGCCAGGTCAAAGGGGTTGTGGGGTGCGACCCATCCTGCAAACAGGGAGCAGAACAGGCATATCAGGGCGATCGCCGCCGCGACCATCGCCATGGGCGAGGTGCGAAAGCTGTAGCCAACGTCGCTGTCAAACCAGCGGGCAAGGGTTGTTTTCATTGTGGGAAACCAGTGGGCAGACAGCACGCACGGCGCGGGTAGCGGTCGTGGTGGCTGTCTGCTGAAATGTCCGTCTCTAACTAACTCACTAACTCGATCAACTGCAGCGGGCTTACTTGATGCTCATCCACTTGAAGGGCATGAAGTTGTCGGCCAGCTGGACCAGCGTGACCTTCTTGCTCACGCCCCAGGCCAGCGCCTGCTGGTGCAGGGGCAGCGTGCCCACGTCGGCGGCATGGATGTCGAAGGCTTCCTTGATCATGGCGTTGCGCTTGGTCTTGTCGGTCTCGGACTGGATCTTCTTGGTCAGCTCGTCCACCTTGGGATTGCAGTACGAACCCAGGTTGAACTGGCCCGTGCCCTTGTCGTCCACGCAGGCCACCAGCGCATTGAGGGCGTTGTGCGAGTCGTAGGTGGCGGGCGTCCAGCCCAGCATGTAGAAGCTGGTGTCGCGGCGCAGGATCTTGGGGAAGTAGGTGCCCTTGGTCTCGGCCTGCAGGTTGATCTTGACGTTGATGCGCGAGAGGTTGGCGGCCACGGTCTGGCAGATGCGGCCGTCGTTCACGTAGCGGTCGTTGGGGCAGTTCATCGACACTTCGAAGCCATTGGGATAGCCGGCCTCGGCCATGAGCTTCTTGGCGGCTTCCACGTCATACGGCAGGCGCTTGGAGTCGGACTCGAAACCGTTGATGCCAGGGCCCACCAGCAAGGCGGACGGGTTGGACGCACCACGCATCACGGTCTTCTTGATGCCTTCGATGTCGATGGCCTGGTAGAAGGCCTGGCGCACGCGCTTGTCCTTGAAGGGGTTCTTGCCCTTGACGTTGGAATACAGCAGCTCGTCGCGCTTCTGGTCCATGCCCAGGAAGATGGTGCGCAGCTCGGGGCCGGTGATGGCGCGGGTGTTGGCGCTGGTGTTGACGCGGTCGATGTCCTGCACGGGCACCGGCTCCATCACGTCCACTTCGCCCGACAGCAAGGCCGCCACGCGCGTGGCGTCGTTGCCGATGGGGGTGAACACCACTTCGGTGGCGTTGCCTTCGATCTTGCCCCAGTAGCTGCCGTTGCGCGTGAACACCGAACGCACGTTGGGCTGGCGCTCGCGCAGGCGGAAAGGACCCGTGCCGTTGGCCTTGAACGATGCGGCGTTCTCGACACCCTTGCGGCGGTCCACGGGGACGGTGGCCTGGTTGGTTTCGCACCACTTCTTGCTCATCATGTACACCAGCGAGACAACGTCGGGCAGGATGGGGAAGGGGCTCTTGGTTTCGATCTCGACGGTGTGGTCGTCGATCTTGCGCACTTCCTTGAAGTCGTTGGTGTAGCTCTTCATGTCCGAGCCTTCGACCTGGGTGCGGGCAAAGCTGAAGAGCACGTCGTCGGCCGTGAAGGGGGTGCCGTCGTGGAATTGCACGCCCTTGCGCAGCTCGAAGCGCCACACGGTGGGGGAGGTCTGCTTCCAGCTCGTGGCCAGGGCCGGGGCCAGGCTCAGGTCCTTGTTGCGGCCTACCAGCGGCTCGTAGACGTTGCCGGTGACGCTCAGCTGCAGCGATTCGTTGAGCGAGTGCGGGTCCATGGACAGCGAGTCGCCCTGGTTGGCCACGCGGATGGTCTGCGCATTGGCAACCACGCTGGACGCAGCCAGCGCGGCAAACAAGGCCGTCACGGCCAATTTCTTCTGGAATGTCATGCAGTTCTCCTGGTGGATGGAAAGTGGGTTTTAGGAGGGGTGAGGGAAAGCGCTGGGAACGGGTGGAATCAAGCCGCCGCGGCAGGTTCAGAGCGTCGGCAGGGGCATGGCCTGCTCGATCAGGCTGGCATGCAGCGCAGAGCCCAGCGGCAGGATGTCGTCATTGAAGTCGTAGCGGCTGTTGTGCAGCGCGCTGCCGCTGGCACCCGTGCCCTGCCCTATGCGCAGGTAGGCCCCGGGCTTGTCCTGCAGCATGAAGGAGAAGTCCTCGGCGCCCATGCTGGGCTCCAGGTCGCGCACCACGTGGTCAGCGCCCAGCAGCGATTCGGCGACGTTGCCGGCAAAAAGCGCCTCGTCCTCGGAATTGATGGTGGCCGGGTAGATGCGCTCGTAATGCACGGTGGCCGTGGCACCGAAGCCGAGCGCAATCGCGCTGCACAGCTCCTTGAGGCGCTTTTCGACCATCTCCTGCACCAGGGGATTGAAGGTGCGCACGGTACCCACCAGCGTGGCCGAACCCGGCAGCACGCTGAAGGCCCCGAGGTCGCCGGCCTGCATGGCACACAGGCTGACCACGGCCCCATCGAGCGGGCGCACATTGCGCGAGACGATGGTCTGCGCGGCGGTGATGATGTGCGCTGCCACGAGCATCACGTCCACCGTCTGGTAGGCGTGCGCGCCATGGCCGCCGCGGCCGGTGATCTCGATGGTGATGCGGTCGGCCGCCGCCATCATGGCACCGGAGTTCAGGCCCACCGTGCCGGGCGCCATGGCCGGCCAGTTGTGCATGGCGAAGATCGACTGCACAGGGAAGCGCTCGAACAGCCCGTCTTCCATCATCACGCGCGCACCGGCGAAGCCTTCCTCGCCGGGCTGGAAC
The DNA here is from genome assembly GCF_979253235.1 of Acidovorax sp. AC410. Taxonomy (NCBI): domain Bacteria; kingdom Pseudomonadati; phylum Pseudomonadota; class Betaproteobacteria; order Burkholderiales; family Comamonadaceae; genus Acidovorax; species Acidovorax sp. AC410. The sequence goes on along the minus strand of NZ_CEEDCG010000001.1, from coordinate 2,893,001 downwards.
ACCAGCACGGCCGTGCCGTCAAAGTTGCGGGTCTCGGCCAGGTAGCGGGCGGCGCCCACCAGCATGGCGGTATGGCCGTCGTGGCCACAGCCGTGCATCAGGCCCTGCTTGCAGGACTTCCAGGAAAAGTCGTTGTGTTCGGTGAGCGGCAGCGCATCCATGTCGGCACGCAGGCCCACCATGGAGCCGCTGGCCGTGCTGCGCCCGCGGATCACCGCCACCAGTCCGGTGCGGCCGATGCCGTCGTGGATTTCGTCCACGCCGCAGACCTTGAGCGCCTCCTTGATCCGCGCCCCGGTGTAGACCTCTTCGAAGCCCAGTTCGGGGTGTGCATGCAGGTCGCGGCGCAGGGCCGTCAGCTCCGGATGGAACTGGGCGATGTGCGCAAAGGCCCGGCCGCCCGCCTTGAGTCGGGGAGCCTGCATGTCAGTGGCCTCCGGCCTTGCCCACGCGCAGGCGGGGGTCCACTGCAAAGTACAGCAGGTCCACCACCAGGTTGATGACCACGAAGATCAGGGCGATCAGGCACAGGTAGGCGGCCATCACGGGGATGTCGGCAAAGGTCACCGCCTGGATGAACAGCAGGCCCATGCCCGGCCACTGGAACACGGTTTCGGTGATGATCGCGAAGGCGATCAGACCACCGAGCTGCAGGCCGGTGATGGTCATCACGGGCACCAGCGTGTTCTTGAGCGCATGGCCGAAGTGGATAGCCCGGTTGGACAGGCCGCGGGCGCGTGCGAACTTGATGTAGTCGGTGCGCAGCACCTCCAGCATTTCCGCGCGCACCAGCCGCATGATGAGCGTGAGCTGGAAGATCGCCAGCGTCACCGCAGGCAAGATGATGTGGTGCCAGCCCTTGGCCTTGAGCAGGCCGGTACTCCACCAGCCCATCTGCACAACCTCGCCACGACCGAAGCTCGGGAACCAGCCCAGGTGTACGGCAAACACCAGGATCAGCAAGATACCGATCAGGAAGGTGGGCAGCGAGACCCCCAGCAGCGACAGCGTCATGAACAACTGGCTGGTGAAGGTACCGCGCTTCAAGGCCGCGTACACGCCCATGGGTACGCCGATCGCCAAGGCCAGCACGGCTGCGACCAGGGCCAGTTCCAGCGTGGCGGGAAAGCGTTCTGCGATCAGGCGCGACACCTTGGCGCCCTGGCGCAGGCTCAGGCCGAATTCGCCCTGAGCAGCGTTCACGAGAAAGTGGCCGAACTGAACGAAGAAGGGTTTGTCCAGACCCAGCGCAACGCGCAGTTCGCGGATCTGGTCGGGGGTTGCGTCCTGGCCCAGCAAGAACACCACGGGGTCTCCGACGTACTGGAACAGCATGAAGGAGATGAAGGCCACGGCGACCATGACGATCACGGCCTGGATCAGGCGGCGCAAAATAAAGGCAAGCATCAGAGAGTCGAGTGTGTATTCGATGGGACGCCTTGGCCACTTTTGGTGGCGGGGCGCTCGTGGGGATCGTGTCGAAAAAAACCAAGGAGAGCAAAGACCGGAAGGCCCTTGCTCTCCATCTGCAAGGATAGATCAGTTCACCTTGACCAAACGCATGTCCACGCGGTTATCGGCGCGGTGGACGACCTCGACGTTCTTCTTCATGGCCCATGGGATCACCTGGTCATACAGAGGAATGTGCGAGACGGTGTCGTTGGACAGTTGCAGCGCCTCGGTCAGCATGCGGGTGCGCACAGGAGCATCGGTTTCGGCCTTGATGCGGTCCACCAGGTAGTCCATGCGCTGGTTGCTGTAGCGGCCCACGTTGTAGTTGCCGTCACCGCCCTGGCCCACGGTGCGCACCAGCGATTGCAGGCTGTACAGCGCGTCGAAGGTCGGCACGCCCCAGCCGAGCATGTAGATGCTGGCTTCGTAGCGCTGGATCATGGGGAAGTAGGTCACCAGCGGCAGCGTGCGCAGCTTGGCCTTCACGCCGATGCGCGACCACATGGCGGTCACGGCCTGGCAGATGGCTTCGTCGTTGATGTAGCGGTTGTTGGGGCAGGCAAAGTCCACCTCGAAGCCATCGGGGTAGCCGGCTTCTGCCAGCAGCTTCTTGGAGGCATCGACGCTGTAGGGGAAGCGCTTGCCCACGGCTTCGGTGTAGCCGGCCACCTGCGGTGCCACCAGCGTGCCGGTGGGCTTGCCCAGGCCGCGCAGGGTGACGCGCTCCAGCGCGGCGGTGTCGATGGCCTGGTACAGGGCCTTGCGCACCTTGACATCCTTGAGGGGGTTCTTGCCCTTGACGTTGGAGCCTGGCAGCTCTTCGCGGAACTGGTCCATGCCGAGGAAGATGGTGCGGTTTTCAAGGCCGTCGATCACCTTCAGGTTGGTGTCCTGGCGCAGGCGGCCCAGGTCCTGGGGAGCGGGGTCGAGCACCATGTCCACCTCACCCGAGAGCAGCGCGGCGATGCGGGTCGCGGCCGACTTGATGGGGGTGTAGACGATCTCCGTCACGTTGCCGTCCATCTTGCCCCACCAGTTGGGGTTGCGCTTGAACACCATCTTCACGTCGGGCTGCCAGGAGTCGAGCGTGTAAGGGCCCGTGCCCATGGCGTTGCGGTGGGCGAAGTTCTCGTCCGTGCCCTTGATGTCCTTGGGTTCCACGGACTTGTTCTTTTCGGCCCAGGCCTTGCTCATCATGCGCAGCTCGGTCATCTGGCGCAACAGCACGGGGTTGGGCGCCGACAGAATGACGTCAACGGTCTGCGCATCGACCTTGTTGACCTTGCTGATGCCCTGCACGTAGGGCGTGAAGTTGGAAGTCTTGGCCATGGCCCGCTGCAGCGAGTACACGGCATCGTCGGCGGTGAACGCCGACCCATCATGGAACTTGACGCCCTGGCGCAGCGTGAAACGCACCTGCGTGGGGGTCACTTCCTTCCAGGCCGTAGCCAGGACGGGCTCCACCTCGAAAGTCTTGCTGTTGTAGTACACCAGGCTTTCATACACATTGGCATGGATGCCGTTTTGCAGCGCGTTGTTTTGGGAATGAATATCCCACGTGGCGATTTCGCCCTGGCTCGCCCATTTGAATGGTTTGGCATTAGCACCCGTGGCCATCAGCATGGCGGCAGCTGCGGCAATCGACAGCAGGCTGAGATTGAGTTTCATGAAACCTCTTCAACAATGTAAAAGTTTTACTATGCAGTAAATAGCGGCCATCGGCCAACGGGAAATCCCTGAATCCCGCCCCTTTGCGAGGGACTATCCACGCCCCGGTGAGGCCTGTTGACATGCAAGTAAAGTGCCAACACTGCGCGGGTCAAAACCGCCCACGGGTGATGAACCCCAGGCCAGACAGGGCCTGGATGGGCATTTGCACCTACAAACCCTCCTGGTCCGAAGCCTGGCCCTTCAACCCAGAGCCCGCATCCGCCTGTATTGCGGGAGTCCCCGCCCTATTGCACCAAACACACCACCAAAGGCTGCACTGCCACCCCAGCGACATAGCCCCATGGGTACCCACGACTGCACCTGAAAATACCCACCCCTTGCGGCACCATTTGCAAATCCACCGCGGGGCAGCACACAACAAATCTGCAATGGAAATAAAAAAGCCGCCCGAAGGCGGCTTTTTTGTATTCATCCATTGATGACTGGCATATAGCCAGCCGTCAATATCAGAAGCTGTGACGGATACCGAAGTCGTAACCGCTGGAATTGCGGCCAGCTGCAGTCACGGAACCGTTCAGAGCTTGAGCAGCGCCGTTCTTGTTCTTCACAGCGGCAGCCGTTGCGTACACAGCGGTGCGCTTCGACAGGTTGTGCACATAGCCCAGAGCGAACTTGTTGCTACGTGGGTCAGCTGCGTTGGCAACTTCGATTTCGTAGGTGGAGTAAGCAACGCGGATTTCGCCAGCGCCGACGGGGATCAGACCACCGATCAGCCAGCCGGTGCCTTCGTTGCCGTTCTTGACGTCGTCACGGTTGACGTGGGCCAGCAGCTTGCCGAAGCCGAAGTCGTATTGGCCACCCAGGTTCCAGGCCTTGATGTCGGCGTTCAGGAACTTGGTTTGCGAAGCGGCCAGAGCCACGTTCACAGGACCGTTGGCCCAGCCAGCGCGCAGAGCCAGACCGTTGCCGTCCTTCTTGTTGGCAACGTTGCTTGCGTTTTCGCCCAGGTAGTACTGCACTTGGCCGTAGAAACCGCCCAGGTTGCCTGGCAGGAAGTAGCCGATGGCGTTCGAAGCGCGGATGGTGGTTGGGCCACCCAGGCTGGAGTTCAGCGTTTGGGTCGTGCCAACGCCGTTCGTGCCGAACGGATCGAACACGGTCAGGTTCCAGAATTGTGGGGTGTAGTCACGGCCCAGACGCAGTTCACCGAAGCCGCCATTCAGGCTGACCGTCGAACGACGGTTGAACACCAGACCGCCTTGCGTAGGAGCCGTGGTTTGGTTGTTCAGGCTGGTCGAGCCGCCGGTACCGTTGTCGTTGTTCAGGCCAGCTTCCAGCCAGAACGAAGCAGACAGGCCACCGCCCAGGTCTTCAACGCCGCGGAAACCCAGACGGCTGCTGTTGTAGCCGGAGTTCGTCAGTTGCGAGCGGTTAGCAACGCTGCCGTTGCCGTAGGCGTAGGTTGCGTCAACCACGCCGAACAGCGTCACGGACGATTGAGCCATTGCAGCGCCGGAAGCAGCCAGCACAGCCAGGGCAATCAGGGATTTTTTCATTGCGAGTTACTCCAAGGTTAAACATAGGGCGCCGGTACGGGGGGTCTAGGAGTGCCTTGCACCTGCTCAGTCCCGCCGGTTCCCCGGGCCAACCTCCTGGTGGGGAAGTTGTTCTTATTGCACCAGAGGCCGCCCCGTTTCGCAAAGGAATTCACCCACAATCGACCCGAAAGGGAGATTTCGTTGCAGTGTTGCAACATTTCAGTGCGCCCCGGCAAAATCCACCACCGATGCACCAGCGAAGTGCCTTTCGATCGCTTTTTTGGCCCCGGCACACCTGTGTCAATTTGCAACACCTGTTTCCACATCCATCCCTACCCCAGCCTGCCATGGACGCCTTCTTGACTGCCGCCGACAACGCCTTGCGCACCCTTTTTGCCACACCGCGTGCCTCGGAACCCTCCCCAGCCACCGGTCATGCGGAGGGCGCCTTGACCCCAGCACAGCGGAAATTGGCGGGCTCCCTGATGCGCGTCAACCACGTGGGCGAAGTCTGTGCGCAGGCGCTGTACACCGCCCAGGCGGCCGTCACCCGCGACGACAGCCTGCGCGGCCACCTGCTGGAGGCCGCGCGCGAGGAGACCGACCACCTGGCCTGGACCCGGGAACGACTCGACGCCCTGGGCGCCCGCCCCAGCGTGCTCAATCCCTTGTGGTTTGCCGGGGCTTTCGCGCTGGGCCTCGTGGCGGCCAAGGTCAGTGACCGGGTGAGCCTGGGTTTCGTGGCGGAAACCGAGAACCAGGTGGCGGCCCATCTGCAGGGGCACCTGGCGCGCCTGCCGGCAGAGGACCTGGCCTCGCGCGCCGTGGTGGCGCGCATGAAGGACGACGAAGAGCGCCATGCGGCGCAAGCCCTGGCCGAAGGCGCCACGGTCTTGCCACCCCCCGTCCAGGCACTGATGCGTGCCGCCGCCAAGGTGATGACGAGCACCGCGCATCGCATTTAAGCCCCCCTTGAGTCGCCTTCGGCGCCCCCAGTGCGGCGGGACGGCCCTCGGCCCTTGTACGGGGCGCCGGCCTTGGCGCGCCCGTTTCATGGGTGGCGCCAGAAGGGTCAGGCTTCCACGATCTCGAAACCGGTGGTGATCTCGGCCATCTTGCCCAGCATGATGCTGGCCGAGCAGTATTTTTCGTGGCTCATGGCAATTGCGCGCTCCACGGCGGCGGGGGGAATGCCCTTGCCGGTCACGGTGAATTGCATGTGGATCTTGGTGAACACCTTGGGATCGACCTCGGCACGCTCGGAGGTGAGCTTGACACTGCAGCCACGCACATCGTGGCGCCCGCGCTTGAGGATCAGCACCACGTCGTAGGCCGTGCAGCCGCCCGTGCCGGCCAGGACCGTCTCCATGGGCCGGGGCGCCAGGTTCTGGCCGCCATTGGCCGGGTTGGCGCTGTCGGGCGCGCCGTCCATGGTCAGGACGTGGCCACTGCCTGTTTCCGCCACAAACCCCATTCCTGAGCGGGTACCGGCGCCGCCGGTCCAGCTGACTGTGCATTCCATCTGTTCTCTCCTCGGTGATTCATCAAAAAAACGTGGCTTTTTTCACAAAATGGATGGACCACTCCAAAAAAAGTCGGTGAATTTTGCTGCATCGCAGCATCCATTGCGCTAATATTGCGCCATGCGTTGCCCTTTTATCGAAAAGGGACAGGTTCTGGAAAGTTCTCCACCACCTCCAACGCGCCGATTGTCTCCTCCATCTCCTCAAAGGATGGATTCAGCCCCGGGCTTTGCGGCCTGGGGCTTTTTTTTGCCCGGACGGGGCACTCGGCACCGCCTGCATCCCGGGCGCAGGAAATCTATGATGTGTGCCCCGCTCACACCCGAGCCGGGAGCCTGGAGCCTGTCCCCTGCCATGACCCACGACCTGACCCCCGCCGATTACCTCAAGAAGATCCTCACCGCCCGCGTGTACGACGTGGCGATCGAGTCGGACCTGGAGCCCGCCCGCGACCTGAGCCGCCGCCTGAACAACCGCGTGCTGCTCAAGCGCGAGGACCAGCAGGCCGTGTTCAGCTTCAAGCTGCGGGGCGCTTACAACAAGATGGCGCACCTCACCCCCGGCCAGCTGCAGCGGGGCGTGATCTGCGCCTCGGCCGGCAACCACGCCCAGGGCGTGGCCATGAGCGCCAGCAAGCTCGGCGCCCGCGCGGTGATCGTGATGCCCACCACGACCCCCCAGGTCAAGGTGGATGCCGTGCGCACGTTGGGCGGCGAGGTGGTGCTGCATGGCGAGAGCTATTCCGATGCCTACCAGCACGCCGCCGAACTGCAGGCCAAGGAAGGCCTGACCTTCGTGCATCCCTTCGACGACCCGGACGTGATCGCCGGCCAGGGCACGATCGCCATGGAGATCCTGCGCCAGCTGCAGCGCCTGGGCAGCAACCGCCTGGACGCCGTGTTCGTGGCCATCGGCGGTGGCGGACTGGTGAGTGGCGTGGCCAACTACATCAAGGCCGTGCGCCCGGAGATCAAGGTCATCGGCGTGCAGATGAACGACTCGGACGCAATGATCCAGTCCGTGCGGGCGCACCAGCGCGTCACGCTGGCCGATGTGGGCCTGTTTTCCGACGGCACGGCCGTCAAGCTCGTGGGCGAGGAGACCTTCCGCATCGCCAGCGGCCTGGTGGACGAGTTCATCACCGTGGACACCGATGCCGTCTGCGCCGCGATCAAGGACGTGTTCGTGGACACGCGCAGCATCGTCGAGCCCTCGGGCGCGCTGGCCGTGGCCGCCATCAAGCAGTATGTCGAAACGCACCAGACCGAGGGCGAGACCTATGCCGCCATCCTGTGCGGCGCCAACATGAACTTCGACCGCCTGCGCTTCGTCGCCGAGCGTGCCGAAGTGGGCGAGGAGCGCGAGGCCCTGCTGGCCGTGACCATCCCCGAGGAGCGCGGCAGCTTCCGGCGCTTTTGCGAGGTGGTGGGCGCGCTGCCCGGTGGCCCGCGCAACGTGACCGAGTTCAACTACCGCATCAGCGACGCCGCCGAGGCGCATGTGTTCGTGGGCCTCACGACCCAGGGCAAGGGCGAGTCGCAAAAGCTCGCGCAGATCTTCACCGGGCACGGCTTCGGGGCGCTGGACCTCACGCACGACGAGATGGCCAAGGAGCATCTGCGCCACCTGGTGGGTGGCCACTCCGCGCTGGCCCAGGACGAGCGCCTGTTGCGCTTCGTGTTCCCCGAGCGGCCGGGCGCGCTGCTCAAGTTCCTGAGCCTGATGCAGCCCACCTGGAACATCAGCCTGTTCCACTACCGCAACCAGGGCGCGGACTATGGCCGCATCCTGGTGGGCATGCAGGTACCGCCCGAAGACTCGGCCACATTCGACGCATTCCTCTCCACCCTGGGCTACCCCCATGTGGAAGAAACGCTGAACCCGGCCTACCGCCTGTTCCTGCGCGCCAAATAGGCCCGGCGGGCCCGCACAGCGCCACTCCATGCAAGCCCTGCGCCACTACCTGCTGGCCGTCCAGTTCTTCACCCGCATCCCGGTCACCGGGCGGCTGGCCGGCTGGGTGGGCTTCAGCCCCGCCATGCTGCGCGCCAGCGCTGCCCACCTGCCGGGCGTGGGCTGGCTCGCGGCGGCCGTGGCGGCAGGGGTGTATGCGGCGCTGTACCTGGCCCTAGCGCCCAACCCGCTGGGCCCGGCCGTGGCAGCCGTGTTCTGCACCGTGGCCACGGTGCTGCTCACCGGGGGCTTCCATGAGGATGGCCTGGCCGACGTGGCCGATGGCCTGGGCGGCAGTTACGACCGCGAACGGGCGCTGGACATCATGAAGGACTCGCGCGTCGGCGCCTTCGGCGCCATGGCGCTGGTGCTGGCCCTGCTGGCCAAGGTGAGCCTGCTGGCACTGCTCGGCGTGCATGGCCTGGCCACGGCGCTGGCGGCCCTGGTGGGCGGGCATGTGCTGTCGCGCCTGTGGCCGCTGTTCATCGTGCGCCGCCTGCCGCACGTGGGCGATACTGCGCGCTCCAAGAGCAAGCCGCTGGCCGACCAGATCACCGGCGCGGCGCTGGCGGTGGCCATGGCCTGGTGCGTGGCCCCGCTGGCGCTGGCTTGGCTCTGGAGCACCACTGCCATCAGCCTCGCTGCCTTCACGCTGAGCGCGCTGGGCGCGGCCTGGATGGCACGCTGGTTCGCTCGGCGCCTGCAGGGCTTCACCGGGGACTGCCTGGGCGCCACGCAGCAGATCGGCGAGATCGGCTTCTACCTGGGTGCCGCACTGGCCCTGGGGCAGGGCTGAGGACCCCACCGTGCAGCTCTGGCTGGTGCGGCATGCGCCGCCCGTGGTCGCCGCGAGCACCTGCTACGGCATGCTGGACATGCCCGCCGCGAGCGCCCCCACCCTCGCCTGCGCACAGCGCCTGGGCCAAGCCCTGCCGGGCCCCGCACTGGTCTGGCATTCGCCCCTGCAAAGGTGCGTGCAGCTTGCCCAGGCCGTGCAGTCCACCCGCCCCGACTGGCAGCCCCTGCCCGACGCCCGGCTGCGCGAGATGGATTTCGGCGCCTGGGAGGGCCGTGCCTGGAGCAGCCTTGCCAAGGCCGACATCGATGCCTGGACCGCCGACTTCGCCCACCACCGCCCGGGTGGCGGCGAGCCACTGGCGCACATGCTGGAGCGCGTGGCCCAGGCCCTGCAGGACACGCGGGCCGCGGCGCGGTCGGCCGGCCTGGCCCACGCTGTGTGGCTCACCCACGCGGGCGTGGCCCGCTGTGTGGACTGGCTGCTGCGCCATGCAGACGAGGCCCCACCCCAGGCGGACCAATGGCCGATGCATGCCCCGGCATGGGGTGAGTGGGATACGGTGGACCTGGGGTGACGCGCAGCAACTCCCGGGTGGCAAAATACCAACGGCCAGCGCAGTAAGGAGAAGCAAGCCGTGCAAGCGCCGGATTCCGCACCAGCGCCTGCCGTCCCTGAAAGCTCAGTTCTTGCGCGGCATGTCCAGCGTGAGCATGGCCGGGCCGCCCACATCGGCGCCCAGTTGGGCCTGGCGTGGGCTCAGCGCCTGCAGGACCAGGCCGGAATCCACCACGGTCCCCACGCGAAACGGCTTGGCGGGCTTGCCGTCCACCGCGATCAGCGCCGCACCGCCGCCACTGTGGCGCCCGGACAGCACACCAATCAAGGCAAACCGGCTGGCCAGCGAGGCCACCGGCGCAGCCACCGCCACCACCGCGCCGGCGGGCAGGGCCCCGAGGACGCGCGCGACCGCCTGGGCATCGGGCATCGCCGCCATGGACGCCGCCGCCGGGACGGTTTGCGCGACTGGCCGGTTCGACAGGCGCAGGCCCCAATAGACCACGCTGGCGCCCGCGGCAGCCCACAGCGCCAGAGTCCCCAGGCGCACGCCCCATTTGCTGTATGAATTGGTCACCATGCGGGGATTATGATTCACCCGATACGACCCTAGCGAGACCGCCTGCAGTGAACACCCTCTCTTTCATCCAGTCCTCATCCTCCCCTGCCCTGCCCCGAGCACGCCGCAGCCTGGCCCGGGGCTTCACCCTGATCGAGCTGATGGTGGTGGTGGTCATCATCGGCGTGCTGGCCGCGCTGATCGTGCCTAACGTGCTCGACCGCGCCGACGACGCGCGCAGCACCGCTGCCAAGACGGACATCACCAACATCATGCAGGCGCTCAAGCTGTACCGGCTGGACAACCAGCGCTACCCGACGCCCGAGCAGGGTCTGCAGGCGCTGGTCGCCAAGCCCACGGCGGGGCCCATCCCCGGCAACTGGAAGCTGTACCTCGAAAAGCTCAACAACGACCCCTGGGGCCGCCCTTACCAGTACCTGAACCCCGGCATCAAGGGCGAAATCGACGTGATGTCCTTTGGTGCCGATGGGCAGTCGGGCGGCGAAGGCAAGGATGCCGATATCGGCAGCTGGCAGTGACCGTCGCCCCCACGCTCCCGCACTGCGTGTCGTCGCTGCCCCCCGAGGGGGCCGGGCCTTGCTTGGGGCGGCCCGGCGCTGCGGCCGCCCGCCCTGAGGGGGCACCGTGATCGGTTCAGCCACGCCCCATGGCGACCGTGGGTCGCATCGGGCCAAGCCCATGGCGAAACCGTGACCGTCCCGATTTCTCCATGTGTACGATCCGTGCCACATAAACCAATGACACGCCATGCACGTGGATTCACCATGCTGGAGTTGCTGGTGGTCATCAGCATCATGGCGCTGGCGACGGCGGGTATTTCGCTGGCGCTGCGCGACAACGGGCAGACGCAGCTGGAGCGCGAGGCGGCGCGGCTGGCGGCTCTGCTCGAATCGGGGCGGGCGCAGTCGCGGGCCAGCGGCGTGCCGGTGCGCTGGCGTGGCGGTCCGCAAGGTTTCAATTTCGAGGGGCTGCCGCCCGACGCCCTGCCGCACCAGTGGCTGGCGACCGGCACCCTGGTGCGCGGCAATGCCATTTTGCTGCTCGGACCCGAGCCGGTGATCGGTGCGCAGCAGGTGCTGCTCACGCACCAGGACCATCCCGACCAAGTCCTGCTCGTGGTGACGGACGGGCTGCGCCCGTTCAGCGTGGAGTCTCCGAAATGATCCGCGCTCCCATGAACGCACACCAGCAGGGCTTCACGCTGGTGGAGGTGCTGGTGGCCCTGAGCATCGTGGCGATTGCGCTGATGGCCGGACTGCAGTCCACCAATGCCCTCACGCGCAATGCGCTGCGCCAGTCTGACATCGTGCTGGCCCAGCTGTGCGCCGAGAACGAACTGGTGCGCGTGCGCCTCTCGCGCCAGATGCCCAGCATCGGCGACAGCACCCAGGCCTGCGAACAGGCAGGCCAGCGCTTCGATGTGCGCCTGATCGTGCGGCCCACGCCCAACCCGAGCTTTCGGCGGGTGGATGCACAGGTGCTCGACGGCGAGAACTCGGTGCTCCGCATCTCCACCATCCTGGGGCGCTACTGAAAATGCCCTCCCTGCTTTCTCAGACCCGGCGCCGTGCAGTGCCACCGTGCCGCGGGCGCAACACGCCACCGGCTGCATTGCGCGGTTTCACGCTGATCGAACTGCTGGTGGCCATTGCGCTGATGTCCATCCTGGCCATCATGAGCTGGCGCGGTATCGACGGCATGGTGCGCGCGCAGGAGCAGACACGCCAGCGCGCCGACGATATGCTGGTGATCCAGTCGGCCCTGGGGCAGTGGGCCGCCGACCTTGATGCCATCCTGCCGCTGGCCAGCACGACCCCGATGGACTGGGACGGGCAGGTGCTGCGTATCACGCGCCGTACCACGGCCGTGCCCGACGAAGGCGCGCTGGTGGTGGCCTGGACACGGCGCGAAGCGCCCGGCGTGGAGGGCGGCGGCCAGTGGGTGCGCTGGCAATCCCCGCCCGTGCGCAACCGCACCGAATGGCAGCAGGCCTGGCAACAGGCCGAGCAATGGGCGCGCACGCCCGAAGCGCAGGCCCGGCGCTACGAGATCAGCCTGGTGCCCATCACCAGCTGGCAGCTGTTCTATTTCCGCGGCGGCGCCTGGTCCAACCCGCTGTCGAGCGCCGGTCAGACCGCAGGCACGCCGGCGGCCACCCTGCCCGATGGCGTGCGACTGCAGATCACCTTGTCACCGGGCCAGGCACTGAGCGGCCCCATCGTGCGCGACTGGGTCAACCCGACGCTGGGCGGGGGCCGCACCTGATGCGCTGCACTCCCAACGCCCGGCAGCGCAAAGCGTGGTCTCAGCGCGGGGCGGCGCTGCTCGCGGCCATGCTCACCGTCACGCTCGTTGCCACCTTCGCCGCCGCATCCCTATGGCAGCAGTGGCGTGCCATCGAGGTCGAGACCGCCGAGCGCGCCCGCGTGCAGGCGGCCTGGATCCTGATCGGGGCGCTGGACTGGTCGCGCCTGATCCTGCGCGAAGACGGCCGCGCCGGCGGCGCCGACCACCTGGCCGAACCCTGGGCCGTGCCACTGCAGGAAGCCAGATTGTCCAGCTTCCTCGCGGCCGAGCGCGGCGTGGCCCAGGTGGACGACGCCAGCACCGACACCACCGATGCCTTTCTCTCGGGCCAGATCACCGACCTGCAATCGCGCCTGAACATCACCAGCCTGGCCGAAGGCGGGCAGGTGCAGGCCGGGGCCCTGAAACAGTTCACCCGGCTGTTCGAGCGGCTGGGGCTGCCGTCGCAGGAGCTGGCGTTGCTGGTGGAGAACCTGCGCAAGGCCCAGGCCCGCACCGGGACCGAAGGCAGCGCCCCCCTCATGCCGCAGACGGTGTCGCAGCTGGGCTGGCTGGGGCTGTCGCCGCCGACCATCGCGGCGCTGCTGCCGCATGTCACCATCCTGCCGGTGCGCACCCCCGTCAACCTCAACACGGCCGGCATCGACGTGGTCTGGGCCGCCATCGACGGGCTGGACATGGCCGGTGCCCAGAAGCTGGTGCAGGCCCGCGAATCGAAACATTTCCGCTCCATGGCCGAAGTGGTCGAGGTGCTGGGCAAAGTCCCTTTCGAGACCAATGACCTGGCCATCGCCTCGGCCTACTTCGAGGTGCGGGGCCGGCTGCGCATGGACAACACCACCGTGGACGAGCGTTCCCTGGTACGCAAGCTGGGCCTGGAAGTGACGACGCTGTGGCGGGAACGCGGCGCCTTCGACCGGGATACTGCCGCCCCGGCGCAACAGAGCTTGCGCTGAATGCGCGCAGCACAGGAGCCACCGCCTAAAATGACCCGCACTACCCGCCCATGAGCACGCTGATACTCTCCCTGCCGCCCACCCCTCCGGGGCTATCGACCCAGTACGGCTATACGCTGACGGCGGACGGGCATACCGCCCAGCGCCATGCGCTAGCCGAGGCGGCCCTGTTGCCCGAGACCGCACGCCCCGGCGAAGTCGTGGCCGTGGTGCCGGTACAGGCACTCTCCTGGCAGAAGGTGCAATTGCCGCCCGGCCTGCCCCTGGGGGCCAGCCAGCAGACACCGCGCCTGCGCTCGGTGCTCGAAGGCTTGCTCGAAGACCGCCTGCTCGACGACCCGGCCCAACTGCACTTTGCGCTGCAGCCGGGCGCCCAGGCCGGCGTGCCGGCCTGGGTGGCCGTGTGCGACCGGGCCTGGCTGCGCGCCCACCTGCAGGCCCTGGAGGCCGCTGGCCGGCGCGTGTCCCGGGTGGTGCCCGAGTTCGCGCCCGGCCCCACGGCCAGTGGCGGCCCCGAGGTGTCGGCCGTTGGCACGGCAGACGACCCCCAACTGATCCTGTGCGGCCTGGGTGCCGACCAGGGCATTTCGGTGCTGCCCCTGACACCGGCCACGCTGGCACTGGCAGGCCTGGGCAGCGCCGCCGGGGGCGATGCACCACCCACCCCCTTGCGCGCCGACCCGGCCGTGGCGGAACTCGCCGAGCATGCCCTGGGCCACCCCGTGAGCCTGCACACGGCCAGCGCCCGCGCCCTGGATGCCGCCCGCAGCGACTGGGACCTGGCGCAGTTCGAACTCTCCAGCAACAGCCGCTCGCGTGCCCTGCGCAAGGCCGGCGGCGCCCTGAGCGCCTTGCTGTATGCCCCCCAGTGGCGTGCAGCACGCTGGGCGCTGGGGGTGCTCGTGCTGGCGCACCTGGCAGGTCTGAACGTCTGGGCCTGGCAGGAGCGGCAGGCACTGGCCGCCAAACAGGCCAGCGTGCGCAGCACCTTCACCCAGGCATTCCCGCAGGTACAGGCCGTGATCGCGCCGCTGGAGCAGATGGAGCGCGAGATGGCGCTGCTGCGACAGGCGTCGGGCAGCTTCTCGCTGCGCGACCTGGAACCCATGATGGCCGCGGCCGGCAGTGCGCTGCCCGATGGCCGCATCCCTTCCGGCCTGGAATTCACCACCGGCGAGCTTCGCCTGCGCGGCCTGCCGCTCGCCCCCCAAGAGGAACCCGTGATCACCACCCGACTGCGGGCTGCCGGCTACACCGGCCGCCTGGACGATGGCAGCCTGGTGCTGCGTGCGGAGACCGCCCCATGAGCCAGCTCGCTCCCTTGAAAGCGCAGTGGCGGGGCATGGCCCCGCGCGAACAGAATTTCGTGCTGGGCGCGGGCGCACTCGTGGGCCTGGCCCTGGTGTGGTGGGTGGCCATTTCCCCGGCCCTGCAAACCCTGCGCACCGCCCCCAAGCGCCATGCCGAACTGGACACGCAGCTGCAGCGCATGCGCAGCCTGCAGGCCGAGGCCCAGCAGTTGCAGGCCATGCCCCGCAGCAGCACGGGCGATGCCACCGGCGCCCTGCGCAGCGGCCTGACGGAGCGCATGGGTACAGCCGCCCAGCTCAATGTGGTGGGTGACCGCGCCACCGTGACGCTCAAGGCCGCCCCCGCCGATGCGCTCGCGCAGTGGCTGGCCCTGGCACGCAGCAATGCCCGGGCCGTTCCCATCGAGGCGCGCCTGACCCGTACAGCCACCCCGATCACCCCTGCGGCGACAGGCAACGCCCGCCCGGGCCCGCAAGGCCCCGCTGTGGCGCCGGCCTTGCCCGCACCTTCGGGCCCGCTGGTGCCCCCGATCCCCGGGGCCATGCCGGCCATGGCTGCCGCCCCCACGCCAGGCAGCGCGCCAGCAGGCCCTGCCCTTGGTACCCCGCGTTGGGACGGCACCTTGGTGCTGGCCCTGCCTGCGCGGTGAGCCCCACGAAACGCCCCGTGTCGCCCGCCCGCAGCCCACGCCATTCCTCGCGCGCCACTGGCGCCATGCCACGCTCGCCCTGGGGCTGGGCCGTGGGCGGCGCATTGGCCGGGCTGCTGCCGGCACTGGTGGTCTTTGCCCCCGCGCAATGGCTGGCCCAGGGCCTGGCCCGGGCCACGGGCGGTCAATTGCTGCTGTCGGAAGCGCGTGGCACGGTCTGGAACGGATCGGCCCAACTGGTGCTGACCGGCGGCACCGCCAGCCAGGACCGCACGGCCCTGCCCGGGCGCCTGCAATGGACGCTGCGCCCCACCTTCACCGGCGTACATGCCCAGGTGCAGGCCCCCTGCTGCACCGTGCAGCCGCTGCAGGCCCGGCTGGCGCTGGGCATATCGCAGCTGCGCGTGGTGGTGGGCGACAGCCAGAGCCGCTGGCCCGCCGCGCTGCTCTCGGGCCTGGGTACGCCCTGGAACACGCTGCAGCCGCAAGGCCAGCTGGTGCTGCAGACGCAAGGGCTGCAGGCCGCCTGGCAGGCCGGCCGCATGGTGCTGGACGGCAAGGTCCAGCTCGATGCGCTGGACATGTCATCGCGCCTGTCCACCCTGCGCCCCATGGGCAGCTATCGCCTGGCCATGCAGGGCGGCGAAGTGCCGATTCTGACCTTGAGCACCCTGGGCGGCCACCTGCAATTGAGCGGCACCGGCCAATGGGTGGGCCAGCGCCTGCGCTTTGCGGGCGAGGCCAGTGCGGCGCCCGACCGCGAAGCGGCGCTCACCAATCTTCTGAACATCATCGGACGGCGCAACGGCGCGCGCTCCCTCATCAACGTGGGTTGACCTATGACGACTTCCGCCTCCTCCCTTTCGCCGCATCTGCAATTCGCTGTCAGCTCGGTCACCCTGGCCGCCATGCTGCTCACCAGCAGCCCGCTGGCCCTGGCGCAGACGGCTGTCGGCACGGGCACCAGCAGCGTGCGCGGCAACGAACCCGTCACGCTGAACTTCGCCAACGCCGAGATCGAGGCCGTGGCCCGCACCATGGCCACCATCACCGGGCGCAACGTGGTGGTCGATCCGCGCGTGAAGGGCCAACTCACGCTGATCACCGAGCGCGCCGTACCGCCCTCGGCCGCGTTCCAGCAGTTCCTGGCGGCGCTGCGCCTGCAGGGCTTCACGGTGGTCGAATCGGCAGGCCTGTACAAGGTAGTGCCCGAGGCCGACGCCAAGCTGCAGGGCGGCAGTGTGGGCGTGAGCGAATCGGGCTCGGCGCGCGGCACGCCCGGCGGCGGGCAGATCGTGACGCAGATCTTCAAGCTCAACTACGAGAACGCGGGCAACCTGGTGCCGGTGCTGCGCCCGCTGATCAGCCCCAACAACACCATCAACGTGAACCCCGGCAACAACTCGCTGGTGATCACCGACTACGCCGACAACCTGCAGCGCCTGGGCCGCATCATCGCGGCGATGGACGTCTCCAACGCCAGCGACGTGGAGATCATCCCGCTGCGCAACGCCCTGGCGGTTGACCTCGCACCGCTGGTGGCGCGGCTCATCGATGGCGGCAGCGGCGCCGCACCCGCCGCCGCCCAGGGCCAGGCGGACACCTCGTTCAAGACCACGCTGCTGGCCGAGCCGCGCAGCAATTCGCTGATCCTGCGTGCGGCCAACCCTGCGCGGGTGGCCATGGTGCGTGCGCTGGTGGACAAGCTCGACCAGCCGCCGGTGCCCGGCAGCAGCGCCTCCATGGGCAACATCCATGTGGTCTACCTCAAGAACGCCGATGCCACCAAGCTCGCCACCACCCTGCGCGCGGCCATGGCCAGCATGGGTGGCAACTCCACCGGGGGCGCCAGCGCCAGCACGCCGGCGATTTCCGGCGGTGGTGCATCGTCCAGCTCACTCTCGGGCGGCGGCAGCAACAGCGGTGGCCTGAGCGGCGGCTCCAACAGCAGCAGCAACAGCAGCCTCGGCGGGCTGGGCAGCAGCTCCGGCATGGGTGCCGGCTCGGGCATGGGCAGCGCCAACAGCAATCAGCCCTCCACCGGCGGCCAGATCCAGGCCGACCCGACCACCAATTCGCTGATCATCACGGCGCCCGAACCGCTGTTCCGCCAGCTGCGCACCGTGATCGACAAGCTCGATGGCCGCCGCGCCCAGGTGCTGGTGGAAAGCCTGATCGTGGAAGTCTCTGCCACCAAGCTGGCGGAGTTCGGCATCCAGTGGCAGGGCGTACTGGGCAAGCAGGGCGATGGCACCGTCGGCGTCATCGGCACCAACTCCACACAAGGTGGCGGCGTCAACATCCTGAACGCTGCCGCCAACCTGGCAGCCGGCAACTACACCGGGCTCCTCCCCTCGGGCAACGGCGGAGGCCTGAGCAACGGGCTGAACCTCGCACTGGCGCCGCGCATCAACGGCCAGTACTACCTGGGCGCCCTGGCCAACTTCCTGCAGAACAGCGGCGACGCCAACGTGCTGTCCACCCCCAACCTGATGACGCTGGACAACGAAGAGGCCCGCATCGTGATCGGCAACAACGTGCCCTTCCCGACCGGCTCGTATGCCAACACCGGCGGCAGCAACACGGTGAACCCCTTCACCACGGTGGAGCGCAAGGACGTGGGCCTGATGCTCAAGGTGCGCCCGCAGATCAGCGAGAACGGCACCGTGAAGATGTCGATCTACCAGGAAGTCTCCAAGATCGACGGCAACACACTGAGTGCCGTGAACGGACCGACGACCAGCAAGCGCTCCATCGAATCGAACGTAGTGGTGGACGACGGAAGCATCATCGTGCTGGGCGGCTTGTTGGAAGACAGCTACTCGCAGGGCGAGGACAAGGTGCCGGTGATGGGCGACCTGCCCGTGGTGGGTGGCCTGTTCCGCAGCGAGAAGCGCTCGCGCAACAAAACCAACCTGATGGTGTTCCTGCGCCCCGTCGTGGTGCGTGACGCGGCCACCAGCGAAGCCCTGATGGTGGACCGGTACGATGCGATCCGTGGCCTGCAGCAGGTGACGCAACCCGCGTCGAGCCTGCCACTGCGCTCGGTATCGGGCGCCCCCGTGTTGCCGGAACTGCCCCAGCGTGGCACCCCTGCACCGCGTGTGCAACCCGCCGCCCCCATGCAGGACCTGGTGACGCCTGTTCAGCCAGCGCCCCGGTTGACGCCTTCGGGCGTGCCCATCAGTGAAGCCCCGGCGCCCGCTGCGGCCACCGCACCGACCTACTACGTGCGTGCCGGCGTGTTTGGCGACGATGCCGCCTCGCAGGCATCACTGTCAAAGCTGCGCAATTCGGCACTGCCTATCTCCGAGCAGATCGTCGACACCAGCCAGGGCCCCCGCACCAGTGTGCGCGTAGGCCCGTACCACAACCCGGCTTCGGCCGATTCCGCTGCGGCGATGGTGCGCGAGCTCGCGCCCGCTGCCACGGTGACCCGCCAGACGCTCTGACCCATGCGCCACCCCCTGCCCTACGCGTTTGCCCGTACCTCGCAGCTGCTGCTGGAGGACGATGGTCAGCAGCTCGTGCTGTGGCACGGCCCTGCACCCGATGTGACCGCGCTGTCGGAAGTGATGCGCAAGCACAAGGTCCGCCACCTGCAGTCGCTGGAAGCTCCGGCCCTGGCCCAGCGCATCAGTGCCGCCTATGCCCAGGGCGAATCGAGCGCCGCCACCGTGGTGAGCGAGGTCGAGTCCGACGCCGATCTGTCGCGCATGATGCAGGACCTGCCGGCGGTGGAAGATTTGCTGGAGACGGCCGACGACGCGCCCATCATCCGCATGCTCAACGCCCTGCTCACGCAGGCGGCGCGCGACGGCGCGAGCGACATCCACATCGAGCCCTACGAGCGGCATTCGAGCGTGCGCTTTCGGGTGGACGGCTCGCTGCGCGAGGTGGTGCAGCCCAACCGCGCCCTGCATGCCGCCCTGATCTCGCGCCTGAAGATCATGGCCGACCTCGATATCTCGGAAAAGCGCCTGCCGCAGGACGGGCGCATCAGCCTGCGCCTGGGCACGCGCGCCATCGACGTGCGCGTCTCCACCCTGCCCAGCGCCCATGGCGAGCGCGCCGTGCTGCGCCTTTTGGACAAGAGCGAGAGCAAGCTCAGCCTGGAGGCCGTGGGCATGCAGGGCGACACGCTGCGCCGCTTCGAGGGCCTGATCGCCCAACCCCACGGCATCATCCTCGTGACCGGGCCCACGGGTTCGGGCAAGACCACCACGCTGTATGCGGGCCTGGGGCGCCTGGACGCTTCGCGCAACAACATCATGACGGTGGAAGACCCCATCGAGTACGAACTGCCCGGCGTGGGCCAGACCCAGGTCAACAGCAAGATCGAGCTGACCTTCGCCAAGGCCCTGCGCGCCATCCTGCGCCAGGACCCGGACATCATCATGATCGGCGAAATCCGCGACTTCGAGACCGCGCAGATCGCCATCCAGGCCTCGCTCACCGGCCACCTGGTGCTGGCCACGCTGCACACCAATGATGCGGCCAGCGCCGTCACGCGCCTGACCGACATGGGCGTGGAGCCCTTCCTGCTGTCATCCTCGCTGCTGGGCGTGCTGGCCCAGCGCCTGGTGCGCAAGTACTGCAGCCACTGCCAGGGTGCCGGCTGCGAGCATTGCAGCCAGACCGGCTACACCGGCCGCACCGGCCTGTTCGAGCTGCTGGTGACCAACGATGCCATCCGCGCGCAGATCCACAACCAGGCCTCCGAGGCAGATATCCGCACGGCGGCACTGGCCGGCGGCATGGCGCTGATGCGCGAAGACGGCGAGCGCCTGATCGCGGCCGGGATCACCAGCCGCGAAGAAGTGCTGCGCGTTACACGGGACTAATAGCCCTTCGCACCGCAAGCGCCACGCGCCCCCCAAAAAAGCCCCCGTCATCTACCGGTGACGGGGGCTTTTTGCTGGGCGCAACCGGGGGCTCTACCAGCCGGCAGACCGTCAGCGGATCTGCAATGCCTGCTTGGGCGCGCGCACCGAAACGGCAGGCCGCTGGGCCGGCGCAGGGATGCCTTGGCGTGGGGTCGGCATGCTGCCGCCGGCACCCGGGCTGGCGGCCCTGGCTCCTGGCTGCAGCTTGAACTGGCTCACGGCCTGGGTCAGCTGCAAAGCCTGCTCACGCAGGGATTCGGAGGCCGCGGTCGACTGCTCGACCAGCGCGGCATTCTGCTGGGTCATGTTGTCCAGCTGGCTCACCGACTGGCTGATGTGGCCCACGTTGTCGCGCTGCTCGGCCGACGAGGCCGTGATCTCGCTGATGATGTCCGAGACGCGGCGCACGCTGCCCACGATCTCGTTCATGGTGGCGCCGGCCTGGCTCACCAGGCGCGAGCCGTCTTCGACACGCTCCACCGAGGAACCGATCAGGCCCTTGATCTCCTTGGCGGCCGCTGCCGAGCGCTGGGCCAGGCTGCGCACCTCGCTGGCCACCACGGCAAAGCCCCGGCCTTGCTCGCCGGCCCGGGCGGCTTCCACGGCGGCATTGAGCGCCAGGATGTTGGTCTGGAAGGCGATGCCGTCGATGACACCGGTGATGTCGGCGATCTTGCGCGAGCTGGTGGTGATCTGGTCCATGGTGGTCACCACCTGCGAGACCACCACACCGCCGCGCCCGGCCACCTCGGCGGCCGACGAAGCGAAGTCGCTGGCCTGGCGTGACGATTGGGCGCTCTGGCCGATGGTGCTGGTGAGCAGCTCCATCGACGAAGCGGCCTCTTCGAGGTTGGCCGCGGTCTGCTCGGTGCGGTGGCTCAGATCATGGTTGCCCGAAGCGATCTCGGTGCTGGCCGTGGAGATGTTGCTGGCCGCCTCCTGCACCTGCTGCACCAGACCACGCAGAGCATCCTGCATGCGCGCCATGGAGGCCACGAGTTGGCCCACCTCGTCCTGCGAAGTGACCTGCACGTCCTGCGACAGGTCACCGCCGGCGATGCGCTCGGCCAGGGCGCTGGCTTGCGAGATCGAGCGGGTGATGGAGCGCACGCTGAAGAAGGTCAGCGGGATGAGCACGGCCAGGGCCAGCACCAGCACGATGCCGATCAGCCCGGACATGGTGGTGGTCAGCGTGTTCACGCCTTCGCGCGCCTCGTCCATCTTGGTGCGTGCAGTCACGGAGAGATCGGACAACAGCTTGTCCGTGGCCTCCATGTGCTTCTTGAGGCGGTCAGCATAGGCGCCGCCCACAGCGCCATCGATCTGGGCGCGCTCGATCTGTTCGAACACGGGCGAGATGCCGGCCTCGTACTCCTTGACCTCGGCCACCGACTTGTCGATGGCCTCGACGAAAGCCGCATCGCCCGACTGCACCTGGCGCACGTCGGCCATGCCCTTGTTCAGCGCCGTGAGCGATTTCTTCCAGCCCTCGCGCAGGGCCGCGACCTCGACGGAGTTGTTGAAGCTGATGATGATGTCTTTCTCGAGGCGGCGCAGGTCCCCCAGGGTGGTGCGCAACTCGGCCACGTCGGTCAGGGTCTGCACCCGCTGGGAGAACAGCTGGTCCAGGGTGCTTCGGGTGCGCTCCAGGGCCAGGTAGCCCATGGCACCGATGACGACGAGCAGAACCAGAGAAAAGATCGTGCCGAAATAGAGACGTGCGCGGATGGAAAGACGGCTGAGCAGGTTCATCGCTCTTCCTTACATTTATTGACAACTACAGCATAGCAAATTCGGTGCCACAGGACTTGCTGTACCTATGGTGCGGGTGTGGGCGCGACTGTATGCGCCCATGCAGACTCCGCCCCAGAGGGTATGTACCTCCCCACTGCGCCCAACAGCCAAACTGCGAGGGCAGTAGCCGCGCTTATTTCAGCGGGTGGATGGGCACATACAACTCGCCACCGCCGCGCTGGAATTCCACGGCCTTGGCCTCCATGCCACTGGAAAGCGCTTCGCTCTCTGCCAGGCCCTTCTGCGCCGCGAATTCGCGCACTTCCTGCGTGATCTTCATCGAGCAGAACTTGGGCCCGCACATGGAGCAGAAATGCGCCACCTTGGCGCTGTCCTTGGGCAGGGTTTCGTCGTGGTATTCCTTGGCGGTCTCGGGGTCCAGGCCCAGGTTGAACTGGTCCTGCCAGCGGAAATCGAAGCGCGCCTGGCTCAGCGCATCGTCGCGCGCGCGAGATCCCGGGTGCCCCTTGGCCACGTCGGCCGCATGCGCGGCAATCTTGTAGGCGATGATGCCCTGCTTGACGTCGTCACGGTCGGGCAGGCCCAGGTGCTCCTTGGGCGTCACGTAGCACAGCATGGCGGTGCCCATCCAGCCGATCATCGCGGCACCGATGGCCGAGGCGATGTGGTCGTAGCCGGGCGCGATGTCGATGGTCAGCGGGCCGAGGGTGTAGAACGGCGCCTCGTGGCAGGTTTGGAGCTGCTCGGTCATGTTGGCCTGGATCATGTGCATGGGCACGTGGCCGGGGCCCTCGATCATGGTCTGCACATCGTGCTTCCAGGCCACCTGGGTGAGCTCGCCCAGCGTGTGCAGTTCGGCGAACTGGGCTTCGTCATTGGCGTCCGAGGCGCAGCCGGGGCGCAGGCCGTCGCCCAGGCTGAAGGACACGTCGTAGGCCTTCATGATGTCGCAGATGTCCTCGAAATGCTCGTACAGAAAACTCTCGCGGTGGTGTGCCATGCACCACTTGGCCATGATGGAGCCGCCGCGCGAGACGATGCCCGTGCGCCGCGCCGCCGTGAGGTGGATGTAGGCCAGGCGCACGCCAGCGTGGATGGTGAAGTAGTCCACGCCCTGCTCGGCCTGCTCGATCAAGGTGTCGCGAAAGATCGCCCAGGTCAGGTCCTCGGCCACGCCGCCGACCTTCTCGAGCGCCTGGTAGATGGGCACGGTGCCGATGGGCACCGGGCTGTTGCGCACGATCCAGTCGCGCGTGGTGTGGATGTTCTTGCCGGTGGACAGGTCCATCACGTTGTCGGCGCCCCAGCGGATGGCCCAGACCAGCTTTTCGACCTCTTCCTCGATGCTGGAGGTGACGGCCGAGTTGCCGATGTTGGCGTTGATCTTCACGAGGAAATTGCGCCCGATGGCCATGGGCTCCACCTCGGGGTGGTTGATGTTGGCCGGGATGATGGCGCGCCCGCGCGCCACCTCGTCGCGCACGAACTCGGGCGTGATGACCCGCGGAATGCTCGCACCCATGGGGTTGCCCGCCAGGCGGCGCTCGCGGCCGGCGTCGGCCTGGTACTGCGCCATCCACTCGCGCTTGCCGTTCTCGCGGATGGCCACGTACTCCATCTCGGGGGTGACGATGCCCTTTCTGGCGTAGTGCATCTGCGTCACGTTGGCACCGCTGCGCGCGCGCAGGGGCTTTCGCTGCAGGGCGGCCGCTTCGGCGCGCAACTGGGTCAGGCGCACTGCGTCCTCGCTCTTGCTGCCATCGTCGAGAGCCAGCGGGGCGCGGCCCTCGTAGTGCTCCACGTCGCCCCGGCCTGCGATCCAGCCGCCGCGCACGCTGGCCAGGCCGCGGCGCACGTCGATCACGGCGTCGGGGTCGGTGTAGGGGCCGGAGGTGTCGTAGACACTGACCTGTTCGCCGTTGGTCAGCGCGATATCGCGCACGGGCACGCGCAGTTCGGCATGCAGGTGGCCAGGCAGGTAGGCCTTGCGCGAGGCCGGGAAAGGCTCGCGCGTGGCGGCCAGCAGGTCGGCGAATTCTTCGCGGGCGAGGGGATCGGGTGCATTCATGGGGCGGGTCTCCAGTTCCGGTGGCAAAGGGAATTGCTCCGGAATGGACCTGCGCCCCGCACACGCGCCAGGGCGCATGTACAGCACACCCTGCGGGCCAGCAGGGGCGCGCACGGGCATGGAGGTCGGCTCTTCTTCCGCCGGTATGAACCGGATCAAGTTCGTCGGGTTCGCAGGCAGCCTGATTGTTGGTCAGACCCCTTGCATCTCAGCGCTTTCGCACACCCCGGAGCAGGTGCCAGTATATCGGTACCGGTCTGCAGTGGCGTTTCAGATGCGCCCGATGATCGCCACGGCGAAGAAAAACACAGCGGCGATGACAGTCCACTTGAGCACCACCAGCCCCCAGCGCTTGTAGTGGGCCTGGCCCGTGCCCGCGTAGAACGCGAACGACACAGCCGCTGCCAGCAGCAGCGCCATGACGGCCCAGCGAAAAAGCAGCATGGGGATGCGCCTACCAGGCGCGCGCAGGCTGCGCAAAGCCGCGCGGTGCCTGGCGCTCATCCTCGAAGGTGACTTCCTCCCAGGCATCGGGCTGGGACAGCAGCTCGCGCAGCAGCAGGTTGTTCATCGCATGGCCCGAGCGGAAGGCGCTGTAGGCCGCCAGCAAAGGCTTGCCGATGATGTACAGGTCGCCCATGGCGTCGAGGATCTTGTGCTTGACGAACTCGTCATCGTAGCGCAGCCCGTCGCTGTTGAGCACCTTGTAGTCGTCCATCACGATGGCGTTGTCCAGCCCGCCGCCCAGGGCCAGGCCGTTGGAGCGCATCATCTCCACGTCACGCGTGAAACCGAAGGTGCGCGCCCGCGCGATGTCGCGGCTGTAGTTGCCCTCACCCAGGTCGAACTCGACGCGCTGGCCGGTGGAGTCCACCGCAGGGTGGTCGAAATCGATCTCGAAGCTCAGCTTGTAGCCATGGTAGGGCACGAGGCGCGCCCACTTGGCCTGGGCACCGCTGCCCTCGCGCACCTCCACCGGGCGCTTCACACGGATGAAGCGCTTGGGGGCTTTCTGCAGCTCGATCCCCGCGCTTTGCAAGAGGAACACGAAGGACGACGACGAGCCGTCGAGGATGGGCACCTCTTCGGCCGTGATGTCCACATACAGGTTGTCGAGCCCCAGCCCGGCGCACGCCGACATGAGGTGCTCCACGGTATGCACCTTGGCGCTGCCGACCCCGATGGTGGAGGCCAGGCGCGTGTCCGTCACGGCATCGGCACGGATCGGGATGTCCACCGGCTGGGGCAGATCGACCCGGCGGAACACGATGCCGGTGTCGGGCTGCGCAGGCCGCAGGGTCAGCTCGACCCTCTGGCCACTGTGCAGCCCCACGCCGACGGCGCGGGTCAAGGTCTTGAGGGTGCGTTGCTGGAGCATCCCCCGATTGTAAAAGGGTGGGCCCGTCCCTGCTTGCCGCAAGACCATGGCAAGGCCTTACGGTACCCGCCACAGTTTCCCGCAAAGGCCCCGGTACACATAGGCGCTGGAGGGCGTTGCGGGGCTGCTGCCCTCTCGCTCCACGCTCACCGCCAGCTCCACCGCCTTGGCAAACACGGTTTCAGATGGGGCACCCAGTTGCAGGTGCACGAACGCCCCTTGCGGCAGCGGCGCCACGGGGCTTGCCTTGCCCGCTGCATCCAGCGACCACAGGTACAGCACCTGGCCGGCAGGCACGGGCACGGCCGCCACGCGCTTGATGTCTACCGTGCGGCCCTGCCGCAGGCTGGAGACGATGAGCCCTGGGCGCCCGTCGGACAGGCCCAGCACCCCCACATAGCTTTCGGGCAGTTGGGTGGAGGCCGGTGCATCCGGCCCGCCGTGCTGCGCCTGCCAGAGCGACGGCAGCAGCACCCCCACCATCAGGCCCAGCGCCAAGGCGCCCGCCGGGGCTGGCTGCAGCAACCTTTTCCACCACGGCACCCGCGCCCCAGGGGCAGGAAACCCCAGGCGTTGCTCGATGGCGCGCCAGGTAGCGGGTGCCGGCGCCTGGGGTGGCAGGGCCAGCAGCGAGGGCGCCATGCGCTCGTTCCAGCGCGCCACGGCTTCGGCCAGATCGGGCCGCCGCACGAGCAGCTTCTCGAAGCGGCGGCGGGCGCCCCCCTGCAGCGTGCCCAGGGCGTACTCGCCTGCCAGCAGGTCCACGAGCCGGGGGTTCTGGTGCCATGTCATGCGCAGGACTCCATGCAGTCGCGCAGGCGCGCCAGGCTGCGGCGCATCCAGGCCTTGACCGTGCCCAGGGGGCGGGCCAGGCGCTGGGCCAGCTCGGCATGGGTGAGCCCTTCGTAGTAGACCAGCAGCAGCGCGCTGCGCGGCTCGCTGTCGATCTGGCCCATGCAGCGGCCCAGGCGCGAGCCATCCTCCTCGGCCAGCAGCAGCTCCAGCGGCGAGCCGCCTTCGGCTGCGGCATCGTGTACCTGTTCCTCGCCATCGGCATCGCGCCAGTGCAGCGGCGTTTCGGGGCGGCGCTTGCGCAATGCGTCGATGGCCCGGTTGCGCGTGACCACGCACAGCCACGACAGGCTCAGCGCCTGCCCGGGTGCACCGGTCTGCGGCCGGTTCCACAGGTGCACGAAGACCTCCTGCAGCACGTCTTCGGCCAGGGCCCGATCCTGCACCACGCGCACGGCCACCGCCAGCAGGCGGCTGGCCACCAGCTGGTACAGGCGCTGGAAGGCCGATGTGTCGCGCAGCACCACGCGCGACAGCAGCTGCGCCACGGCGTCGGGCAGCTCATCGGCGGGCAATGCAACAGCAGTCATCGTGGCACCGCGAAGAGCTGCACGGGCATGCCCGAAGCCTGTGCGAAACCGGCACGGATCTCGTCGAACGTGCCGACGCGGATGTCCTCGAAATCACCCCAGCGCAGCGGCGGCGGCAGGTCGCCATAGACCTCGCTGGGCGCATGCAGGCAGGCGTATTCGGCTGCGGGGTTGAGCACGAAGCGCTCGTTGCCCGGCAGGCGCTGCGGCTTGCCCGGCACCATGCGCGGGTCGCGCGTGAAGCGGTTGGGAAAGATGCGCTGGATGCGCCGCGTCACCGGGTCCTGCGAGTAGCAGTACACATAGCCTGGGCGCAGCACCGCAATGTCCAGGCTGGCGCTGCCGCGCTGCGGTGCCCCCAGCGCCACGGCAAGGGCCGCAACCTCGGGCGCCGCAACGGGTGCAGGCGGTGGCGGGGCAACCGCTGCGCTGGCATCGCCGGGCGTGGGCACAGCGGCGGGCACGGCGGCCAATGCGGCGCCCGACGCGCGCGTGGAGGCATTGCGCGGCAGCGCCTTCAGCGGGCCGCGTGGCACCTTGGCAAGCACGAAGGAGCGAAAGAACCCCTCGTCCAACGCGCCCTGGGCGGGCAGGCCGAGCGCCTGGCGGTAGCTGCGCAGTGCCGCGTCGAAGGCGGCGTCGGCCTGGTCGTCGATGGCGCCGTCGTAGTAGCGCCGCTCGCGCATGCGCTCCTTGTAGAAGGCGATGCGTTCGGCCTCGTCCATGGACAGGAACCAGTCGGCCAGTTCGCGCTGCACCTCGGCATCGCTGTCGGTGGTGCCCAGGCACTGCCAGTAGGGCGCGCGCAGCAGCTTGCCCACCAGTTCCACGGCGGCCAGTTCGACCATGTTGCGCGCCGCCTGCGAAGGGCCATCGGCGCGCGAGGTCGAGAACGAGAACACCACGCCGATGCCGGGGTTGACCAGTTGCGCCTGGCCATCGGCCGCGCTGGCGTCGCGGCTGGCCAGCACGGTGGTGTTCTTGGACGACACGCCGGGCAGCAGCGTCATGCTCGCGGTCTCCACCACGGCGGCGTCCAGGCCCAGCACCGAGAACTTGGTCTCGCTGCCCAAGCGCACGCCGAACACCGATTGGGCGAGCGTGGCGCCAAAGGAGCTGCCGTTCTTGAGCACCGATTCGTCGAGCTGGCTCACCGTGCCGCGGATGTTGTAGGCCGGCACCACACCGAAGGCGCTGGTGCGCTGCGCCTGTGCCAGCACCTGGGCCAGGTTCTGCTGGTCGCTGCCGAAGACCGACAGGCGCACGCCGCGCGAGCGCCGCGTCATGTCCGACACGGCCGAGGTCAGCATGTCGCGCGCCGAGATGGGCACCTTCTGCGTGGCGTCGCGAAACTCCTCCATCATCATGGTCACGTCGCGCGTGCCCATGTCGAACATCATCTCGTCCATGCAGCGCAGCGCGGGCGTGAAGTTGGTGATGGTGCGCTGCGCCTTGTCCGTGGGGTTGGCCTGGGCGCGCACCTCGTTGAGGGCGGCACGGTCGGGTGCACCGGCACAGCCGGCCAGAGCCGCCGCCAGGGCCAGCACGGCGGCCGCAACGGCCGCGCGGCGTGCACGGCTGTGCACGGGGGAGTGGTTGAAGGTCATGGCAATCTCGGCAAAGGGGATGGACGTGCACAGGCCAGCCCGCGGTGCGCACCCAAGCCGGTGCGTACACAGCGCGGGCTGGTGCGGGATGTCAGCGGCCTACGGGACGGGTGTAGGACACGCGCACCCAGCGGTCCTCGTTGCCGGCGGCGTCGGTGTCCAGGTCCCAGTCGTTGCCGGGGCCGGCATGCTCGCCCTCGGGCTTGGTCGGGCCTTCGGTGGGGCCCTGGCAGCGGTCTTCACCGCGCTTGACCTCCAGGCGCCAGCCAATGCCGTTGACGTTCTGGCACATGGGCTTTTTCTTCTCGATCCTTTCGCAGCCCAGGCTGTCCTGGCTGCGGCCGGTGACGTCGGTGTAGCCATTGGGGCAGCTCACGCCGTTGGCTGGGTTCTTGCCCAAGGTGTAGTGCACGGGGTAGCTCGCGGGCCACAGGTGAACGATCTTCTCGGCCACGAATTTGTCGGCGCCGCCGGCGTTGACGACGCGCTGGTAGCGCCCTTCGTCAGGCCCGAGCAGCGCGGCCGGACCGACGGCCGTGAGGTAACCCATGATGTCGCCGGGCAGGCCCGACTGGCCCTTGAGCTTGGGCGGGCCGGCCACCGGGTTCATGGCCGACGGCACGCTGACCACGTCACCCGTCACGGCGGGCAGGCATTTGTCGGCGCCCGCCATCTGGATGGTCACGTAGTTGGGTTTGTTGGCAGGCGGGCAGATCGAGCCGCGCTCGAACACCAGGGTCACGCTGCACTTGAGCACGCCGCCGGCGCGGTTGACCTCGGTGTTGGCCGGGCATTCGGCGCGCTCCGGCACGTTGCCGGTGGCGCGCAGCAGGGAGGCCTTGTCGGCCCAGGCGGAGGTGGAAACGGCGGCACCGGCCAGGGTGAGGCAGGCGATGGCGATGGAAGAGAACTTCATGGGGGTGTCCTTCAGGAAATGGGGGAATGCAATCGGTGATGGGCCTTGGGGGCGATCAGGTCAGGGCTTGGGCACCACGTGCCATGCGCCGCCCATGCCGTCGCCCAGGCGGTCGCCGGCTTTGGCATCGCTGGCGTAGTAGTACAGGGGCTTGCCCTTGAAGCTCCACTGGCGCGCACCACCGGCCTCGATGACGCCGAAGTCGCCCTCTGCCTTGGCGCCGGCCTTGGCGGCAAAGGCCGGCCATGCGGCCAGGCAGCCGCCGCTGCAGTTGCTCTTGCCGGGAGCGTCCTTGTCGAAGGTGTAGACCGTGCGGCCGGCGGCATCGGTGAGCACGCCCTGCTGAAAGACGGGCTGCGCCTGCGCGGTCAGGGTGGCCAGGCCCAGGAGCAGTGCGGGTGCGAAGTACTTGAGCTGTTTCATGTTGGTTCCTGTATCTCGGTAGGTCCGGTTGAAGAGCGCCACATGGCGTCCTGCTTGTGGAACGGCGCGGTGCAGCGTTTGGATGCAGGGGGCAAAAAACTTTTTTTCGAGGTCTCGACCTGCACCCATGCCGAGGCCCTGTGGCTCCTGCAGCACCGGGAAAATCGTAGGTTCCGGGCGCTTTGCCCGCACCCCATGAACATGGGAGGGGCGCCGCCGAGAAGATGGGATGACGCAGCGCAGGCGGGCGCTAAGATGGCGCGACGCACCCCCGCCGACCTCCCTACCCTGCCACTCATGAGCACACCCCGCTGGCGCGTCGTACTGATAGAGGACGATGCAGAGATGCGCAGATTCTTCGAAGGCTGCGTTACCGCCCACCCCGACCTGGAGCTGGCCGCTTCCTTCGGCATGCTGGCGCCTGCGCGCCGCTGGCTGGACGAGCACCCTGCCGACGTGCTGCTGACCGATCTGGCGCTGCCCGATGGCCATGGCCTGGCGCTGCTGCAACACGTGGTGCGCACGCAGCCGGCGTGCGAGGTGCTGGTGGTGTCGGTCTTCGGCGACGAGGACACCGTGATCGCCTGCGTGGAAGCCGGTGCCGTGGGCTATATCCAGAAGGACTCCACGCCCGCGGACGTGGGCCGGATCATCGTCGGCGTGAAGCACGGCGAGTCGCCCATCTCTCCCATGATCGCGCGCAAGCTGCTGGCCCGCCTGCGCCAGCGTGGCGCGCGCGAGGAGCCTCAGCCCCAGACCGTGGACCAGACGCTTCCCAGCCTGGAACTCACGCCACGCGAGTCGGACGTGCTGGAGCTGATCGCGCGCGGCTACTCGTACGCCGAGATCGCGCGCCTGCAGGACATCTCCAAGCACACGGTGCAAAGCCACATCAAGAACCTGTACAGCAAGCTGGCCGTGCATTCGCGTGGCGAGGCGGTCTTCGAGGCCAGCCGCATGGGCCTGCTGGACCGCCACCGTCGCGCTCCCTGACAGTTCACAGTCATGCAGCGCACCCTGGGCCTGCCCGCGTCGTTCATCGGCCACCTGCTGTGCGGCCTGGTCCTTTGGAGCCTGCAGGTTCTGCCGGCGCTGGCGCAGGACGCCGCCCCGCCCCCGGGCGTGCAGGTGCTGCGCGACGCCGAGCTGACGGTGCGCCTGCGCCAGAGCACCGCCCAGACCACGACGGCCCACACACTTCCGCTGCATTGGGACGTGCTGCACCGGCGCAAAGCCGGCTGGGCCACCGCCACGCTGCGCTTCGACGCCGTGGAGGCTCAGCGGCTGCAGCCGCAAGCCCTGTTGATCCCCCGGCTGGGCAATGCCTACCGCATCTCGCTCAACGGCATGGAACTGGCCACCGGCGGAGAACTGCTGCGGCCCAATGATGGCTGGACCGGCCGGCGCCCGCTGTGGATCCGGCTGCCGGGCACGCTGCTGCAGGCGCACAACGTGCTGGAGATCCACATCCGTGCGGACTATCTGCGGCGCGCCGGCATCTCGTCCGTGCAGTTCGGGCCGGAGGCGGCGCTGCAGGGCACCTGGCACGCGCTGGAGTGGCAGCGCGTGACGCTGCCGCGCGCCGTCTCGCTGTTCAGCCTGGTGGTGGGCATCTTCTGCCTGCTGCTGTGGTGGCAGCAGCGCCAGGCGCTGTATGCGTTTGCGGCGCTGTGCGAGCTGGCATGGGCCTGCCGCGTCACCGCAGCCTGGCTGGAGGAGATCTTTCTGGCCTGGCCCGCCTGGTTCCAGGCCGTTCAGGGCCTGTTCTGGACCGGCTGCCTTGCCACCTACTGGCTCACGCGCACCGTCTGGGAGCCCCGGCCACGGGCAGAGCTGTATGTCGCGTCAGCGATCTTTGGGCTGTGCCCTTTTGCCGTAGCCGGCGGTGCCGACTGGGTGCTGGGCTGGACCGTCGTGCTGGTCGTGGCCTGGGCCGCACTGATCCTGCGGCTGGGCTGGGAGTGCAGGCACACCCGCGACAGCCCGCGGCTGTGGATGCTGGTGGCCCTCGGTGTCTGCTGGGCGGCCCTGGTGCGCGACATCGCGGCAGCACGCCTGGCGCCTGCACAGTACATGGACGGCGGCTGGACGCAATGGGCAGCCGCCTTCGCTGGCGTGGCCGTGCTGGCCATCGTGGGGCAACGCTTTCAGCAGGCGCGCAATGCGCTGATCGACCTCACGGCGTCGCTGGAGCAGCGCGTTCTGCAGCGCGAGGAGAAGCTGGCCGAACAGCACCAGGCGCTGCGCACGCTTGAGCGCATCAGCGCCAAGTCCGAAGAGCGCGCACGCATCCTGCGCGACATGCACGACGGTGCGGGCGCCCACCTGATCACGGCCATGCGCCAGCTCGAAGGCGGGGTGGCATCGCAGGCCGAGGTGATGCAGACGCTGCGCGAGTCGCTGGACCAGCTGCGCCTGTCGGTGGACGCGATGTCCTTGCCCAACGGCGACGTCAACGCACTGCTGGCCAGCCTGCGTTTCCGCCTGGAGCAGCGCATCCGCGATTCGGGTCTGGAGCTGCTGTGGAAAGTGGAGCTGCTGCCCCTGTGGCCCGACAGCAGCGAGGAGGCCATGCGCCACCTGCAGTACATCGTGTTCGAGGCCATCTCCAACGTGCTGCAACACGCCCACGCGCGGCAGCTGGCACTGACCGCCCGCGCCGACGGCCAGGCCATCACCATCCACCTGCGCGACAACGGCGTGGGCAGGCAGGGCGGCGCCTGCGGCAATGGCCTGCGCACCATGCACGAGCGAGCGGGGCTGATCGGCGCGTCGCTGGAGCTGCGCCGGGAAGGCGGCTCAGGCACCAGTGTGTGCGTGTCGTTGCCGCTGCAGGCGCCCACCCTCGCAGCAGACTGACGCCCCCAGGGCACCGCCCATGGAAAAAGGGGCCCAGAGGCCCCTTCCGGCAGGCACGGGCCGCAATGGCCCGCCGCACGGTCAGTCCGCCTGCTTGCGCAGGAAGGCCGGGATTTCCAGGTCGTCCATGCCGCCCGAAGACAGCGCGTCCACGCGGGCGGCTGCCTGCGTGCGGTTGGTGCGCCAGACGCTGGGCACCGACATGCTGCCGTAGTCGGCCTGCGAGCTGCCGCCGCCGCCATGGCCGGTCTGGCCCGGTGCCACGCCCATGGCATTGCCCATCGCACCCGCAACGCCTGCCACGGGGATCTGGTAGGCCATGTTGTCGGTGCCGGTGCGCAGGCCGCCCTGCACCACCGAAATCGGCTGGCGGCGGGCGTTCTGGCGCGACAGGCCGGTAGCGACCACCGTCACGCGGATCTCGTCGCCCAGGGTGTCGTCGTAGGCGGCGCCGAAGATCACGTGCGCATCCTTGGACGCGTAGGCGTTGATGGTGTTCATCGCCAGGCGCGATTCGGACAGCTTCAGGCTGCCCTTGCTGGCCGTGACCAGCACCAGCACGCCTTTGGCGCCCGACAGGTCGATGCCTTCGAGCAGCGGGCAGGCGATGGCCTGCTCGGCTGCGATGCGGGCGCGGTCGGGGCCGCTGGCCGTGGCCGTGCCCATCATGGCCTTGCCGGGCTCGCCCATCACGGTGCGTACGTCTTCGAAGTCGACGTTCACCTGGCCGTACTCGTTGATGATTTCGGCAATGCCGCCCACGGCGTTCTTGAGCACGTCGTTGGCGTGCGCGAAGGCTTCGTCCTGGGTGATGTCGTCGCCCAGCACCTCCAGCAGCTTCTCGTTGAGCACGACGATCAGCGAATCGACGTTGGCTTCGAGTTCGGCCAGGCCGTTGTCGGCATTGGTCATGCGGCGCCCGCCTTCCCAGTCGAAGGGCTTGGTGACCACGCCCACGGTGAGGATGCCCATTTCCTTGGCGATGCGCGCGATCACGGGCGCAGCGCCCGTGCCCGTGCCGCCGCCCATGCCGGCGGTGATGAACAGCATGTGCGCGCCGTCGATGGCCGCGCGGATATCCTCGGCTGCGGCCTCGGCTGCGTCACGGCCCTTGTCGGGCTTGCTGCCGGCGCCCAGGCCGCTGGCACCCAGCTGGATCACGCTGTGGGCAGAGCTGCGCGTCAGGGCCTGCGCATCGGTGTTGGCACAGACGAATTCCACGCCCTGCACGCTGCGGGCAATCATGTGCTCGACGGCATTGCTGCCGCCACCGCCCACGCCGATCACCTTGATCTGGGTGCCCTGGTTGAAAGTTTCGGCTTCGATCATTTCGATGGACATGTTGGAGCTCCTGGTTCTGTCTTCGTACGCAATTGCAAAATGGGGTTCGGTGTTGTCTGGCGGCGCGGGCGGCATGGCGGTCCTGTGCATCGCCATCGCCCGCGGGGCATTCGAGGGCCTGCGCGGGCAAAACTGTGGTGGTGGAAGTTCCTCATCAGAAGTTCCCCACGATGAAGTCCTTGAAGCGGCCGAATGCCGTCTTCATGGAGCCGCTCTTTTGCGCCACCTTGAAGCCGCGCAGGCGCGCCAGGCGCGCCTCTTCGAGCAGGCCCATGACGGTGGAAGCACGGGGCTGGGCCACCATGTCCGACAACGCGCTCGAATACTTGGGGATGCCGCGGCGCACGGGCTTGAGGAAGATGTCCTCGCCCAACTCAATCATGCCGGGCATGACGGCGCTGCCGCCGGTGAGCACGATGCCCGAGGACAGCACCTCTTCATAGCCCGACTCGCGGATCACCTGTTGCACCAGCGAGAAAATCTCTTCCACGCGTGGTTCGATCACGCCGGCCAGCGCCTGCTTGCTCAGCATGCGCGGGCTGCGGTCACCCAGGCCCGGCACTTCCACCTGGCTTTCGGGGTCGGCCAGCAGCTGCTTGGCATAGCCGCTCTCGACCTTGATGTCCTCGGCGTCCTTCGTTGGCGTGCGCAGCGCCATGGCGATGTCGCTGGTGATCAGGTCGCCCGCGATCGGGATCACGGCCGTGTGGCGGATGGCACCGCCGGTGAAGATGGCCACATCGGTCGTGCCCGCGCCGATGTCCACCACCACCACGCCGAGCTCGCGCTCGTCGTCGGTCAGCACGGCCTGGCTCGATGCGAGTGGGTTGAGCAGCAACTGCTCCACTTCCAGCCCGCAGCGGCGCACGCACTTGATGATGTTCTCGGCCGCGCTCTGCGCGCCGGTCACGATGTGGATCTTGGCCTCCAGGCGGATGCCGCTCATGCCTATGGGCTCCTTGACATCCTGCCCGTCGATCACGAACTCCTGCGGCTCCACCAGCAGCAAGCGCTGGTCGGACGAGATGTTGATGGCCTTGGCCGTCTCCACCACGCGCGCCACATCGGCCGAGGTGACCTCCTTGTCCTTGACGGCCACCATGCCGCTGGAATTGAGGCCGCGGATGTGGCTGCCGGTGATGCCGGTGTACACACGCTGGATCTTGCAGTCGGCCATCAGCTCGGCTTCTTTCAACGCCTGCTGAATGCTCTGCACCGTGGCGTCGATATTGACCACCACGCCGCGCTTCAAGCCATTGCTCGGGGCCACGCCCAGGCCTGCGAGCTTGAGCTCGCCATTGGGCAGGACCTCGGCAACCACGGCCATGATCTTCGCCGTGCCGATATCCAGGCCGACCACCACGTCTTTGTATTCTCTTGCCATATTCAGTCACTGCCCTTCGTTGTTCTGCCCTGCCCGCTGCGCCGTCTGTACCTTGCATGCATGCTGCTACCTCCGTGTGGCGGCACCCGCGGCCGCCTCCGGGCTCGTGGTGGTCACCCCCTTGAGCCGCAATGCATAGCCCCCCGCGTGCCGCAGGTCCGCCGACTCGAGCGCATCCACCCGGCGCTTGTACTGGGCCGCCACCTGGGTCAGCGTGCGCGCAAAGCGCTTGGCGCGCGCCACCACTTCCGCCGGCGTGCCGCCCCCGAGTTCCACCACCGCCCCGGTGTCCAGCGTGGCGCGCCAGCCACCGCGGCCGGTCAGCGCCAGTTCCTCCACATCCATGCCCAGCGGCTCGAACACTGGCTGCATCAGACCGTACATCTGCAGCACCTCGCTGGAGGTGCCGCTCGGCCCCTGCAGGCGCGGCAGGCCGTCCTGCTCCACGTCGCCGACGTTGGCCTCGAACACCTCGCCCTGGGGGTTGACCATGGCCGATCCCGACTCGGGGCCCCAGTACGCCACGGCTTCGTGCTCTTCGAGCACCACGTGCAGGCTGCCCGGGAACTCGCGCCGCACCGAGGCCTTGCGCACCCAGGGCACCTGCTCGAAGGCCTCGCGCGCCTTGCGCAGGTCCACCGTGAAGAAGTTGCCCACCAGGTGCGGCGCCACATTGGCACGCAAGGTGACGGCGTTGTTGTGTACCAGCTCGCCCTGCACGACGATGCGCGCGATGGCAAAGCCCGGGTAGCGCAGCACCCACCAGGCACCCGCCGCCAGCACGAGCATGGCGCAGCCCACGAACAGGACCGATGCGGTCATGTTCATGAGCTTGACGTCCAGCGGTGCGGGCAGCGCGTTGTTCATCAGGTCCCCAGGGTGCTGCCGGCGGGCGTGTCCATGGTGGCGCTGGCCAGCACCCCCACGCACAGATCTTCGTAGCTGATGCCCGAGGCACGTGCCGACATGGGCACGAGCGAGTGGCCCGTCATGCCAGGCGAGGTGTTGATCTCCAGCAGAAAGGGCTGGCGGTCGCTGGCACGGATCATGATGTCCGCACGCGCCCAGCCACGGCAGCCCAGCGAGCGGAAGGCCGCCACCACCAGGCGCTGGATCTCGCGCGCCTCGGCTTCGGGCAGGCCGCTCGGGCAGTGGTACTGCGTGACGTCGGTGAAATACTTGTTCTGGTAGTCGTAGTTGCCCTCGGGCGCGACGATGCGGATCACCGGCAGCGCATAGGCGCCGGCGCCCTCCCCCAGGATGGGGCAGGTGGTTTCCTCACCCGCGATGAACTGCTCGCACAGCACCTCGGGGTCGTAGCGCGAGGCCAGGGCATACGCCTCGCCACACTG
Organism: Acidovorax sp. AC410; assembly: GCF_979253235.1. Taxonomy (NCBI): domain Bacteria; kingdom Pseudomonadati; phylum Pseudomonadota; class Betaproteobacteria; order Burkholderiales; family Comamonadaceae; genus Acidovorax; species Acidovorax sp. AC410. The sequence continues at coordinate 2,856,356 of NZ_CEEDCG010000001.1, read as the reverse complement.
CTCAGCCGAGGTGACTTTGGTCAGGCCGATGGTGGAGCCCTCGCGCGAGGGCTTGACGATCATCGGCGCTCCCAGGGCCGCCAGCGCGCCCTTGGTCTCCGCCACACTGCCCACCAGGCGCCAGTCCGGCGTGGGCAGACCTTCGGCGCGCCAGATGCGCTTGGTCATGATCTTGTCCACCGCGATGCTCGAGGCCATCACGCCCGGGCCGGTGTAAGGGATGCGCAGCAGCTCCAGCGCGCCCTGCACCGTGCCGTCCTCGCCATGGCGGCCATGCAGTGCGATGAAGCAGCGCGCGTAGCCGTCGCGGCGCAACTCGCCCAGGTCGTTCTGCGAGGGATCGAAGGCATGCGCATCCACGCCGCGCGAGCGCAGCGCCTGCAGCACGCCGGTGCCGGACATCAGCGACACCTCGCGCTCAGCGGACGCGCCGCCCATCAGCACGGCGACCTTGCCCAGTGCCTTCACATCCACGTTGGAACCCAGTTTCGTCGTCATCGTCATGTCGCGCTCCCCGCCAGCGCCTTGCTATCGGATTGGTTGTTGTTCTGCAGCATGTCCACCACCTTGGCCGGCACGGCACCAATGGAGCCTGCGCCCATGCACATCACCACATCGCCGTCGCGCGCGTTGTCGGCAATGGCCTGGGGCAGCTCGGCCACGTCGTCCACGAAGACCGGCTCCACGCGCCCGGCGACGCGCAGTGCGCGTGCCAGTGAACGGCCATCGGCCGCCACCACGGGCGCCTCGCCCGCGGCATAGACCTCCGTGAGCAGCACCGCATCGGCGTTGCCGATGACTTTCACGAAGTCCTCGAAGCAGTCGCGCGTGCGGCTGTAGCGGTGTGGCTGGAAGGCCAGCACCAGACGCCGCCCCGGGAAGGCACCGCGCGCTGCGGCCAGCGTGGCCGCCATCTCCACCGGGTGGTGGCCGTAGTCGTCGATCACGGTGAAGCGGCCGCCATCCTTCGCGGGCAGGTCGCCATAGCTCTGGAAGCGCCGGCCCACGCCCTTGAAACCGGCCAGCGCACGCTGCACCGCTTCATCGGGAATGTTCAGCTCCACCGCCACGGCAATCGCCGACAGCGCATTGAGCACGTTGTGCTCGCCCGCAAGGTTGAGCACGATCTCCAGGTCGGGCAGGGTGACACCATTGCGCCGTTGCACGGTGAAGCGCATCTGGCCGGCCTCGGCGCGCACGTTCACGGCGCGCACCTGGGCATCTTCGGAAAAGCCGTAGCTGGTGATGGGGCAGGTCACGCTCTGCAGGATGTCGCGCACGGCCGGGCTGTCCACGCACAGGATGGCCGTGCCGTAGAACGGCATGCGGTGCAGAAAGTCGATGAAGGCGCCCTTGAGCCGGCCGAAGTCGTGCCCATAGGTCTCCATGTGGTCGGCATCGATGTTCGTCACCACCGCCATCACGGGCAGCAGGTTCAGGAACGAGGCGTCGGATTCGTCGGCCTCGACCACGATGTAGTCGCCGCTGCCCAGCTTGGCGTTGGCACCGGCACTGTTCAGGCGCCCGCCGATCACGAAGGTGGGGTCCAGGCCCGCCTCGGCCAAAACGCTGGTCACCAGGCTGGTGGTGGTGGTCTTGCCGTGCGTACCGGCAATGGCGATGCCCTGCTTGAGGCGCATCAGCTCGGCCAGCATCAGCGCCCGTGGTACCACGGGAATGCGCTTGTCGCGCGCCGCCAGCACCTCGGGGTTGTCGGCCGTGACCGCCGTGGAGGTGACCACGGCGTCGGCACCGTCAATGTGTGCGGCCGCGTGGCCCAGGCAGGTCTTGATGCCCAGGCCCTGCAGGCGGCGCAAGGTGGCGCTGTCGGCCAGGTCCGAGCCGGAGATGCGGTAGCCCAGGTTGAACAGCACCTCGGCGATGCCGCTCATGCCGGCGCCCCCGAGCCCTACGAAATGGATATGGCGAATGGCGTGCTTCATGGTGTTGCAAGCTCCTCGCAGGCAGTCACCACCGCGTGGGTGGCATGGGTCTTTTGCATCTTCTTGGCTTGTGTGGCCCGGCGCAGCAGCTCCGGGCGCTCTGTGTTGCTCAGCACCGCCGCCAGACCCTGGGCCGTGAGCTCGCGCTGCGGCACCAGCCAGCCGCCCCCGGCATCCACGAGGAAGCGGGCGTTGGTGGTCTGGTGGTCGTCCACCGCCGAGGGAAAAGGCACGAACAGGGCGGCAGCGCCCACGGCGGCGATCTCGGTCACGGTGCTGGCGCCCGCGCGGCAGACGATGATGTCGGCCTGCGCAAACGCCGTGGCGGTGTCGTCGATGAAGGGGGTCAGTTCGGCTTCGACCCCGGCGGCGGCATAGTTGGCACGCAGCGCGTCGATCTGGGTGGCACCGCTCTGGTGCGTCACCACGGGCCGGTTCTCGGCCGGGATGAGGGCCAGCGCCTGGGGCACGACCTCGTTGAGCGCGCGCGCACCCAGGCTGCCGCCGACGACCAAAAGGCGCAGCGGGCCGCTGCGGCCGGCAAAGCGCTCGGCCGGATCGCTCTGGCGCGTGAACGGGGCACGCAGCGGGTTGCCCACCCACTGGCCCTTCTTGAAGACAGTCGGGAAGGCGGTGAACACCCGGTCGGCCACGCCGGCCAGCACCCGGTTGGCCATGCCGGCCACCGAATTCTGCTCGTGCAGCACCAACGGCTTGCCCCACAGCACGCCCATCATGCCGCCCGGGAAGGTGATGTAGCCACCCAGGCCCACCACCACGTCGGGCTGGACGCGGCGCACCACCTGCAGCGCCTGCCAGAAGGCGCGCAGCAGACGCAGTGGCAGCAGGGCCAGCGTCACGATGCCCTTGCCGCGCACGCCCGAAAAGTCGATGGTCTCCAGCGCAAAGCCCTGCGCGGGCACGATGCGCGACTCCATGCTGCCGGGCGCACCGAGCCAGTGCACGCGCCAGCCGCGCGCACGCAGCTCCTCGGCCACGGCCAGGCCGGGAAAGATATGGCCGCCTGTGCCACCGGCCATGATGAGGGCGGTCTTGGGCGCCGTCATACGCGGCCTCCGCGCATCATGTGTTTGTTTTCGTAATCGACGCGGAGCACTACCGCAATCGCCACCAGGTTCATCAGAATGGCCGAGCCGCCAAAACTCATCAGCGGCAGGGTGAGCCCCTTGGTGGGCAGCGCCCCCAGGTTCACGCCCATGTTGATGAAGGCCTGGAAGCCCAGCCAGATCGCCACGCCCTGGGCGACCAGACCCGCGAACACGCGGTCCAGCGCGATCGCCTGGCGGCCGATGTGCATGATGCGGCGCGTCATCCACAGGAACAGCACGATCAGCACCAGCACGCCGACGAGCCCGAACTCCTCGCCGATCACGGCCAGCAGGAAGTCGGTGTGCGCCTCGGGCAGCCAGTGCAGCTTCTCGACGCTGCCGCCCAGGCCCACGCCGAAGATCTCGCCGCGCCCGATGGCGATCAGCGAGTGCGACAGCTGGTAGCCCTTGCCCAGCGCATGCTGCTCGCTGAAGGGGTCGAGGTAGGCGAACACCCGCTCGCGGCGCCAGGGCGAACTGGCGATCATCAAAGCGAAAGCCCCCACCAGCACGGCTGCGATCAGGAAGAACATGCGGGCGTTGACGCCGCCCAGGAACAGGATGCCCATGGCGATCACCGCCACGACCATGAAAGCGCCCATGTCGGGCTCGGCCAGCAGCAGCACGCCGACGATGGCCACGGCGGCGCCCATGGGCAGCACGGCGCGAAAGAAGCGCTCCTTGACCTCCATCTTGCGCACCATGTAGTCGGCGGCATAGATGAGCACCGCGAACTTGGCGACCTCGGAAGGCTGGAAGCCCACCGGCCCGATGGACAGCCAGCGCCGCGCCCCGTTGACCACCTTGCCCACGCCCGGGATCAGCACCGCCACCAGCAGCAGCAGCGCCGCCACGAAGAGCCAGGGCGCCGCGCGCTCCCAGAGCTTCATGGGCACCTGGAAGGCCAGCAGCGCAGCTACAAAGCCCACCACCAGGTACATCATGTGGCGGGTCAGGAAGTGAGTGGGCGCGTAGTTGGCGAAACGCGGGTTGTCCGGCATGGCAATCGATGCCGAATACACCATCACCAGCCCCCAGGCCAGCAGGGCGACCACCACCCACAGCAAGGCCTGGTCGAAACCGAGCACGCTCGCGGGCGTGGTGGTCGACTGGCGGTATTCGGTGCCGCCCACGCGCACGGGCAGCACCTCGCCGGCCTTGCCGGTGAGGCGGCCGAGCCAGCCAGCCAGGCGCTGGGGAAAGCTGGCGGGAGCGTTGGCGATGCTGGCAGCCATCACATGCCCTCCAGGGATTGGCCGGCGTCCTGCGCCATGGCCAGCACCGTGTCGCAGAACACGCGTGCGCGGTGTTCGTAGCCGGTGAACATGTCGAAGCTTGCGCAGGCGGGCGACATCAGCACCGCATCGCCGGAGCGCGCGCGCTGCGCGGCCTGGTGCACGGCCTCGGGCAGCGTGGCTGCGTCGAGCAGCGGCACGCCGCCTTCCTGCAGGGCCGCGCGAATCAGCGGCGCATCGCGCCCGATGAGCACCACCGCGCGTGCATAGCGCGCCACCGGCGTGGCCAGCGGCGCGAAGTCCTGCCCCTTGCCGTCGCCGCCCAGGATCAGCACGATGCGCCGATCGGCCCCCAGGCCGTTAAGCGCGGCCACGGTGGCACCCACATTGGTGCCCTTGCTGTCGTCGAAATACTCCACGCCGTCGATCAGGGCCACGGGCTCGACGCGGTGCGGCTCGCCCCGGTACTCGCGCAGGCCGAACAGCATGGCCGATAGCGTGCAACCTGCCGACGACGCCAGGGCCAGGGCGGCCAGCGCGTTGGAGGCATTGTGGCGCCCGCGGATGCGCAGCGCGTCGGCCGGCATCAGGCGCTGGATGTGCAGATCTTCCTCGTCCGCCGGGACGGTGGCAGCAGCTTCGCCATCCTGCGCCGCAGGGGCGGCACGGCGGCGCGTGCTGCGCTTGCGGGTCTCGTCCGCTTCGTGCGCGCGCACCAGCCAGGGCATGCTGCCCACGGTTTCAATGCCGAAGTCGCCCGGGCGCCGGGGCATGTCGATGCCGAAGGTCAGGTGCTCGCGCAACGGCACCTTGGCAGGCTGCTTGCTGCGCGAGGTGGGGGCGGGCTTGCCCGAAGCGGCTTGCGCCGCCTGTGCCGCAGCGACCGAGGCGGTGCCCAGCATCTCCATGACGGTGGGGTCTTCGCGATTGAGCACCATCAGGGCCGCGCCCCCGAAGATGCGCGCCTTGGCCGCTGCGTAAGCGCCGATGTCGCCATGCCAGTCCAGGTGGTCCTGGGTGATGTTGAGCACGGTGGCCGCCGTGGGCTCGAAGCCGATGGCACCTTCGAGCTGGAAGCTCGATAGTTCGAGCACCCAGACCTCGGGCAGGGTCTCGGCGTCGATGTGCCCGGCCAGCGTGTCGAGCAGCGTGGGGCCGATGTTGCCGGCCACGGCCACGGTCTTGCCGGCGCGCTCCACCAGTTGGCCGGTGAGCGAGGTGACGGTGGTCTTGCCATTGGTGCCGGTGATGGCCAGCACCGCCGGGGCATAGCCGTGCGAGGCGCGCAGGTACTGCAGCGCCGCGGCATACAGGCCCAGCTCACCGCCGGTGGCCAGACCGATGGCCTGCGCCGCCGCCCAGACGGGCGCCACGGTGGCCGGGCTCAGGCCGGGCGAACGGTAGACGGCATGCACACCGGCGCCGCCTTCGACCAGGCTGGCATCGAACGGACCGGCCACGAAACGCACGCCCGGCAGTTCCTGCTGCAGCACCGACAGTTGGGGCGGCGCGGCGCGCGTATCGGCCACGGTGACAGTGGCGCCGCAGCGCACGCACCAGCGTGCCATGGCCAGGCCCGAGGCACCCAGGCCCAGCACCAGGAAGTGTTTTCCCTCATAGGGCAGCATGCCCTCGCCGGGGCGGCCCTGGGGCTGCGCTGGCTCGGCCTCGCCCTCGGACTCGTCCACGGGTGCAGCCAGCAACGGCGAAGGCTCGGTCGCGTCGGGTGCATTCACCTCGGCAAAGATCTGTGCCACGAAATCGGCGGCCGCCTTGGCGGCAGAAATGGCCGGGGCCACATAGCCGTCGGCGGGCTGCACCGGGGTGGGCGCGGGCGTCGCGGCAGTCTGCGGCGCATCGACCGGTTCACCGCCTTGCAATGCGTCGGCGGGTACGTCGTCGGGTTGTGCCAGGGCCTCGGCACCGGGCAACGCCACATCTTCTTGCGACGGGGCCGCCCCTGGCGCGAGTTGAGGCACGCGCACGGTCTCGTCCCCGGCCGGCACATGCAGGCCATCACCTGCCATCGGGGGCAGGTGATCGCCAGGCTCGATGCCGTTGGCGTGGGGATCGTGGGGCGTGGTCGTCATGTTCAGCGCAGCTTGAGCGTGGACAGGCCGATCAGGCACAGCAGCATGGTGATGATCCAGAAGCGCACGACCACCTGGGTCTCCTTCCAGCCGCTCTTCTCGAAGTGGTGGTGCAGCGGTGCCATCTTGAGCAGGCGGCGGCCTTCGCCATAGCGCTTCTTGGTGTACTTGAACCAGGTCACCTGAAGCATCACCGACAGGGCCTCGACCACGAAGATGCCGCCCATGATGGCCAACACGATCTCCTGGCGCACGATGACGGCGATGGTGCCCAGGGCCGCACCCAGCGCCAGCGCGCCCACGTCGCCCATGAACACCTGTGCCGGATGGGCGTTGAACCACAGGAAGGCCAGCCCGGCGCCGGCCATGGCGGCGCAGAAGATCAGCAGTTCGCCAGCCCCCGGGATGTTCGGGAAGAACAGGTACTTGGAATAGACCGAGCTGCCGGTGACGTAGGCGAACACCCCGAGGGCCGAGCCCACCATCACCACCGGCATGATGGCCAGGCCATCCAGGCCGTCGGTCAGGTTCACGGCATTGCTCGAACCCACGATGACCAGGTAAGTGAGGATCACGAAGCCGAGCACGCCGAGCGGGTAGCTCACCTCCTTGAAGAACGGCAGCTGCAGCCCGGCCTTGGGCGGCAGGTCCAGCGAGAAGCCCGACTGCACCCAGGTCAGAAACAGTTCGAACACCTTGGCATTGGAGCTCTCGGAGATGCTGAACACCAGGTAGACGGCCGCGATCAGGCCGATGACGGACTGCCAGAAATACTTTTCGCGCGAGCGCATGCCCTCGGGGTCTTTGTTGACCACCTTGCGCCAGTCATCGACCCAGCCAATGGCGCCGAAGCCCAGGGTGACGATGAGCACGATCCATACAAACCGGTTGGACAGGTCGAACCACAGTAGCGTGGAGATCGCGATCGACAGCAGGATCAGCACCCCACCCATGGTCGGCGTGCCGCTCTTGGACAGGTGCGACTGCATGGCGTAGCCGCGGATGGGCTGGCCGATCTTGAGCGAGGTGAGCACGCGGATCACCTTGGGGCCGGCCAACAGGCCGATGAGCAGCGCCGTGAGCGCCGCCATCACCGCACGGAAGGTGAGGTACTGGAACACGCGGAAGAAGCCGAGCTCGGGCGACAGCCCCTGCAGCCATTGCGACAGGATCAGCAGCATGCGGCACCTCCCTGCAAGAGGCAACGCGCCCGGCGTGCGCTTGTCGATTCAGTGCGTTGCGTCATGGCTTCCCTCGAACTTTCCTTGTTGTTCTTGTTGTGTTGCTTGCGCAGCGGTGGCAGCCGCAATGGCCTGTACCACCCTCTCCATCTTCATGAAGCGCGAACCCTTGACGAGCACGCTGCCCACCGTGGGCAAGGCGGCGCAGACCGCGGACTGCAGCTGCTCCATGCTCTCGAAATGCGTGGCCGCGCCATGGGCGCGCGCCGTGTGTGCCGACAGCGTTCCCAGCGCATACAGCGTGGCAATGCCCGCTTCCTTTGCCTGGGTGCCAGCCTCGGCGTGGAACTGCGGCCCCTGCTCGCCGACCTCGCCGATGTCGCCCACCACCAGCAGGTGCGGGCCGGGCAAGGCGGCCAGCACCTGGATGGCGGCCTGCAGCGAATCGGGGTTGGAGTTGTAGGTGTCGTCCACCACCGTGATCTCGCGCCTGGCGTGCTGCACGCTGAAGGCGCGCGAGCGGCCCTTGACCGGCACAAAGGCATCCAGCCCCCGGGCGATGGCGGCCAGCGGTGCACCGGCGGCCAGTGCGCAGGCCGCGGCCGCCAATGCGTTGGTCACGTTGTGGCGGCCGGCGATCTGCAGCCGGCAATCCAGGGCCCCGGCCGGTGTCTGCACCTGCAGCACCCAAGCGCCCTGGGTCCATTCGGCAGACGCGCAGGCCACATCGCCCCCGTCGCCGAACGCGAGGCATGGGCGTGCCCCGGCCAGTTCGCGCCACAGCGGCGTGAAGGCGTCGCCGGCCGGGAACACGGCCACGCCGTCGGCGGGCAACGCCGCGAACACCGAGCCGTTCTCGCGCGCCACGGCTTCGACCGTGTGCATGAACTCCATGTGCTCGCGCTGGGCGTTGTTCACCAGGGCCACCGTGGGCTGGGCCATGTCGGCCAGCACGGCGATCTCGCCGGGGTGGTTCATGCCCATCTCGATCACGGCGGCGCGGTGCGCGCCGTTCAGGCGCAGCAGCATCAGCGGCACGCCGATGTCGTTGTTGAAGTTGCCCTCTGTGGCCAAGGCGGCATCGCCCTGCCAGGCACGCAGGATGGAGGCGATCATCTGCGTCACCGTGGTCTTGCCGTTGCTGCCGGTCACGCCGATCAGCGGCAGATCGTGCTGCGCGCGCCAGCCGGTGGCCAGCGCACCGAGTGCAGCCAGGCTGTCGGGCACCTCGATGCCGGCCAGGCCGGCCGCTTCGAGGCCGCCGTGCGCGATGGCGGCGGCGGCACCGCCCGTGCGGGCCTGGTCCAGGAAGGCGTTGGCGTCGAAGCGCTCGCCCTTGAGCGCCACGAACAGGTCGCCGGACTGCAGGCTGCGGGTATCGGTGTGTACGCGCTGCAGCGCGGTGCCGCCATCACCCAGCAGGCGTGCGGACGCGATGCGCTGCGCGATGAGGCCATGGGCCTGGTGCAGGTTCATCATCATGCCCATGTGCGGGCTCCTCGGGCCTGCAGCGCGGCTTGCGCATGGGCCATGTCGGAGAACGGCAGGCGCACGCCAGCCGTCTCCTGGGTGTCTTCGTGTCCCTTGCCGGCGATCAGCACCACGTCCAGGGCATCGGCCTGGCCGATGGCGGCCGCGATGGCAGCGGCCCGGTCGGGCTCGGGCTGCACCGAGGGGCCGGCGATCGTGCCTTGCAGGATCTGGTGGATGATCACAGCGGGGTCTTCGCTGCGCGGGTTGTCGCTGGTGACCAGCACGCGGTCGGCCTGCTGCTGCGCCACGGCCCCCATCAGCGGGCGCTTGCCGGCGTCGCGGTCGCCGCCGCAGCCGAACACGCACCACAGCTGGCCGCCGCGTTCGTCGGCCAGGGGGCGTAGCGCGCGCAGCGCCTTGTCCAGCGCGTCGGGGGTGTGGGCATAGTCCACGGCCACCAGCGGCTGGCCAGCCGCCACCAGGCGCTGCATGCGCCCGGGCACGGGTTGCAGGCGGCTGCAGGCGTCCACGGCGTCGGCCAGGGGCACGCCCAGGCTGCGCAGCGTGGCCAGCACGCCCAGCAGGTTCAGGATGTTGTACTGGCCGATCACGCGGGTCTGCAGCGCGTGCCGCTCGGCGCCCTCCACCACGGTGAAGCGCAGGCCCTGTTCGCCCAGCGCCACCTCGCGGGCGACCAGGCGGGCCTCGGCGTCGAGCGCGATGCTCCACAGGTCCAGCGCCGTGCCCGCCAACTCGGCATGCAGCTGCGCGCCGGCCGGGTCGTCCACGTTGATGATGGCCGCTTCCAATCCGTTCCAGCCGAACAACTCGCGCTTGGCCAGCCAGTAGTCGGCCATGCTGCCGTGGTAGTCGAGGTGGTCCTGCGTGAAATTGGTGAACACGGCCACACGGATGCGCGTGCCGTCCAGGCGGCGCTCGGCGATGCCGATGGACGAAGCCTCGATGGCGCAAGCGCCCATTCCCTCGTCCACGAACTGTGCGAAGGCACGCTGCAACCTCACCGGGTCGGGCGTGGTCATGCCGGTGTAGGTGAGCGCGGGTGGCCGCCCCATCCCCAGGGTGCCGACGATGGCGCAGCCCTTGCCGTACTGCGGGCCCGCCAGCAGGTTGAGCGCATCGGCCAGCCACGATGCGGTACTGGTCTTGCCGTTGGTGCCTGTCACGGCGAGCACGTCCAGCCGCTGGGCGGGATGGCCGAACCACTCGGCCGCGATCGGGCCGGTGGCGGCCTTGAGGCCCGGCAGTGCGGCGATATGCTCACCCTCCAGCGCAAACACCTCCACGCCCGCCTGCTCCACCAGGCAGGCCGTGGCACCGCGCACCAGGGCATCGGCCACATGGGCGCGCCCGTCGGTGGCCGCACCGGGCCAGGCAATGAAGCCGTCGCCCGGGCCGATCAGACGGCTGTCGGTCTGCAGCGTGCCGGTGACGCGGCTGCGCAGCCACTGCACGGCGTCGCGGGAGGAGTTGATCACCTGCATCACAGGGACTCCTCCACCGGGTTGGCCACGATCTGGGGCTTGACGGCCATGTCGGGCTGCACGCCCATCATGCGCAGTGTCTGCTGCACCACCTCGCTGAACACCGGCGCGGCCACGGCGCCGCCATAGAAAACGCCGTTGCTGGGCTCGTCGATCATCACCGCGACGATGATGCGCGGCTTGTCGATGGGCGCCATGCCCGTGAACCAGGCGCGGTACTTGCCCGAGGCGTAGTTCTTGCCCACTTGCTTGCGCGCCGTGCCGGACTTGCCGCCCACGGAGTAGCCCAGGGTCTGGGCCTTCTGGCCGGTGCCACCCGGGCCGGCCGCCATCTGCAGCATCTTGCGCACCTGGTCGGCCGTGCGCTCGGAGAACACGGGCACGCCGATGGCGGCTTCGTCGGTCTTGAACATGGTGGCCGGGATCACGCGCCCGCCATTGGCGAACACGGTGTACGAGCGCGCCATCTGGAACAGACTGGCCGACAGGCCGTAGCCGTAGGACATGGTGGCCTGCTCCACCGGGCGCCAGGTCTTGTAGGGACGCAGCTTGCCGCTCACCACGCCGGGAAAGCCGATCTGTGGCTTCTGGCCGAAGCCCGCGGCCGAGAAAGTCTCCCACATCTCACGCGCCGGCATCTGCATGGCGAGCTTGGTGGTGCCCACGTTGCTCGACTTCTGGATCACGCCCTCGACCGTCAGCAGGCCGTAGTTGTGCGTGTCCGAGATCGTGGAGCCGGTAATGGTGATGCGCCCGGGATTGGTGTCCACCGGCGTCTCGGGGCGCACGCGCCCGCTCTCCAGGGCCAGGCCGATGGTGAACGGCTTCATGGTCGAGCCCGGCTCGAACACGTCGGTCAGCGCGCGGTTGCGCAGCTGCTCGCCGGTCAGGTTCTGGCGCTTGTCGGGCACGTAGCTCGGGTAGTTGGCCAGCGCCAGCAACTCGCCGGTGTGGGCATCGAGCACCACCACACTGCCGGCCTTGGCCTTGTGCGCCGTGACCTGGTCGCGCAGCTTCTGGTAGGCGAAGAACTGCACCTTGCTGTCGATGGACAGCTGCATGTCGCGCCCGTCCACGGGTGGTACGGTCTCGCCCACACCTTCGACCACGCGGCCCAGGCGGTCCTTGATCACGCGGCGCGAGCCGGCCCTGCCGGCCAGTTCCTTGTTGAAGGCCAGCTCCATCCCCTCCTGGCCATGGTCCTCGACGTTGGTGAAGCCCACCACGTGCGCGGCGGCCTCGCCTTCGGGGTACTGGCGCTTGTATTCCTTGCGCTGATAGATGCCCTTGATACCCAGCGCCGCGATCTGCTGGCCCACGTCCCAGTCGAGTTGGCGCTTGATCCAGACGAAGGTCTTGTCCTCGTCGGCCAGTTTGGCATTGAGTTCGGACAGCGGCATCTCCAGCAGCTTGGCCAGTTGCTTCATCTTGGCCCGGACCTCGGGCTGGTCCTGCTCCACATCCTCGGGGATGGCCCAGATGCTGGCGGCCGGCACGCTGGAGGCCAGGATCAGGCCGTTGCGGTCCAGGATCTTGCCGCGGTTGGCGGGCATCTCCAGGGTGCGCGCAAAGCGCACCTCGCCCTGGCGCTGGAAGAACGCGTTGCCGAACACCTGCACATAGGCCGCCCGCGCGCCCAGGCCGAGAAAGCCCAGCGCGATCATCGCCACGATGAACTTGCTGCGCCAGACCGGCGTCTTGCTGGCCAGTAGCGGGCTGGAGGTGTACAGAACGCTGCGGCTCATGGCTGCGTTCCTGCGGCAGGCGCTGCGGCCTGCGAAGACGACGCGGCGGCCGTGACACCGGCCGGATCGGACACGTACTGCGTGATGGCCGGCGTGGCCGTGCGCATCTGCAGCTGCGCGCGCGCGAGCTTTTCCACGCGCAGCGGCGTGGCCTGGGCGCGCTTTTCCACCTGCAGGCGCTGGTGTTCGGTCTCCAGGCGGCGCGCCTCGGCCGTGGCCCGGTCGAGCTCGGTGAACAGGCGGCGCGACTGGTACTGGGTGTGCACCAGGAACAGTGCACTCGCCAGTACCGCCAGCAGCAGCACCAGGTTCAACCGCGTCATGCAGGCACCTCCGTGCGCTCGGCCACGCGCATGATGGCGCTGCGCGAGCGGGGGTTGCCCGCCACCTCGGCGGCGCTGGGCTTGATGCGGTCCAGGGCCACCAGCCTCATGGCCTGGGGCGCGGCAAACGGCGCCCGGCGGTCGTAGACTTCCTTGGAGTGCTTGGCAATGAACTGCTTGACGATGCGGTCTTCCAGTGAATGGAAGCTGATGACCGCCAGGCGCCCGCCCGGCTGCAGCACCGAGAGGCTGGCCTCTAGCGCCTGTTGCAGCTCTTCAAGCTCGGCGTTGATGAAAATCCGAAGAGCCTGAAATGTGCGCGTTGCAGGGTTCTGGCCCGGCTCGCGGGTTTTGACCGTGCCAGCCACGAGACTGGCCAGTTCACCGGTGGTTGCAACAGGCCCCCGCTCTTCGCGCCGCGCAACAATCGCCTTTGCAATGGGGCCAGCAAACCGTTCTTCACCGTAGTCACGTATCACCTCCGCAATCTGTTGAACCTCGGCAGTTGCCAACCACTGGGCCACGCTTTCGCCGCGCGTGGTGTCCATGCGCATGTCCAGCGGACCATCGAAACGGAAACTGAAACCCCGCTCGGGGCTATCGATCTGGGGCGAGCTCACGCCCAGGTCCATCAGCACGCCCGCAGCGCTGCCGGCAGGCAGCTCTCCGAGGTGGCGAAATCCCTCATGCCGAATGGAAAAACGCGCATCGTTGATGCGCGTTGCTTCGGCGATGGCTTCAGGGTCCTTGTCAAATGCCACAAGACGCCCCTCTGGCCCCAGCCGCAACAGGATCCTGCGCGAGTGCCCCCCGCGACCGAAGGTGGCGTCCACAAAGGTGCCAGACGGCTCGGGGCCTGCGCCGCCGAGCAGCGCGTCCACCGCTTCTTCGAGCAGGACGGTCGTGTGTTGCAAAGCCTCGGTCACCGCGCGCCCTTAGAAAGAAAAGTCCTTGAAGACGTCCGGCATCTCACCCTGCATGGCCTTGGCCTCCTGCTCGTCATAGGTGGCCTTGTCCCAGAGTTCGAAGTGGTTGCCCATGCCCAGCAACATGGTCTCGCGCGAGATGCCGGCAGCCTCGCGCAGCTCGGGCGACACCAGCACGCGGCCCGTGCCATCCATCTCCACGTCCTGGGCATTGCCCAGGAAGATGCGCTTCCACCACTGGGCGGACATGGGCAACTCGGCGATGCGCTCGCGGAACTTCTCCCACTCCGGGCGGGGGAAGACCATGAGGCAGCCGTGGGGGTGCTTGGTGATCGTGAGCTGGCCGCCCGCCGTCGCCGCGAGGACGTCACGATGCCGGGTCGGCACGGACAGCCGACCCTTCGCATCGAGACTGAGCGACGAGGCACCTTGAAACACGGACAGATTTCCCACTCGGTTGGAATCCACTCGGGCCCTGGAATCGGGCTCTGAGGGCACTTTTCACCACTTAATTGCACTTTTTTGCACTGTAGCAGGAAAAGCACACCGAGCAAGGGGGTGCACAACAAACTTTTGCAATGAAATCAAGGACTTAGGCGCGACTCCAAAGTAGCCAGACAAGCAAAAGTCTTTGAGAAAGAACCACTTACAGCGGCCTATGCAAGTGATACCTCAAGGCAGGGCCCGTGGTCACAGGATGTAGCGCGAAAGATCCTCGTTCTGACTCAGGGTTTGCAGCCGCGCATCCACATAGGCAGCATCAATAACCACGGTCTGACCCGATAGCCGCGTTGCATCGAAGCTGACTTCGTCAAGCAGCCGCTCCATCACCGTGGACAGGCGCCGGGCGCCGATGTTCTCGGTGCGCTCGTTGACCTCGAACGCGATGTGCGCCAGGCGCGTGATGCCCTCGGGCGCAAACTCCAGGGTGACGCCCTCGGTGGCCAGCAGCGCCTGGTACTGCTTGACCAGGGAGGCATGGGTCTGCACAAGGATGGCTTCGAAGTCCTGCACCGACAGCGAACCCAGCTCCACCCGGATCGGAAAGCGCCCCTGCAGTTCGGGAATCAGGTCGCTGGGCTTGGCCAGGTGGAAGGCGCCCGAGGCGATGAACAGGATGTGGTCGGTCTTGACCATGCCGTACTTGGTGGACACCGTGGTGCCCTCCACCAGCGGCAGCAGGTCGCGCTGCACGCCCTGGCGCGAGACGTCGGCACCACTGCTTTCCTGGCGAGAGGCCACCTTGTCGATCTCGTCGATGAAGACGATGCCGTTCTGCTCGGCGTTGGCAATGGCGCGGGTCTTGATCTCTTCTTCGTTGACGAGCTTGGCGGCCTCTTCCTCGACCAGCAGCTTGAGCGCCTCCGCGATCTTGAGCTTGCGCGTGCGCCGCTTGTCCTGGCCCATCTGGCTGAACATGCCGCGCAACTGCTCGGTCATCTCCTCCATGCCCGAGGGGCCCATGATCTCCAGCGCCGGCCGGCTTTCGGCCACGTCGATCTCGATCTCCTTGTCGTCGAGCGATCCCTCGCGCAGCTTCTTGCGGAACACCTGGCGCGCCGTGCTGTCCGCGGCAGGAGGCGATTCACTGCCTGCGGCCGAACGGGCCACGGGGATCAGCACATCCAGGATACGCTCCTCGGCCGCATCTTCGGCGCGCGTGCGCACCTTGCGGGTCTCTGCATCGCGGGTCTGCTTGACGGCGATCTCGGCCAGGTCGCGGATGATGGAGTCCACATCCTTGCCCACGTAGCCCACCTCGGTGAACTTGGTGGCCTCGACCTTGATGAAAGGCGCGTCGGCCAGCCTCGCCAGGCGCCGGGCGATCTCGGTCTTGCCCACGCCCGTGGGGCCGATCATGAGGATGTTCTTGGGGGTGATCTCGTGGCGCAACACGCCCTCGACCTGCTGGCGGCGCCAGCGGTTGCGCAGCGCAATGGCCACGGCGCGCTTGGCGCTGGCCTGGCCGACGATGTGGTGGTCGAGTTCGGAGACGATTTCTTGGGGGGTCATGGACGACATGGGGATCCGCCTGGTAGCAAGGGGGGACCGGCCGCCACAGCACACTGCGGCCGGCACCATGAAGGGAAAGGCCCGGGGCTGGCGCGCCGGGCGAGGCACTCACAGTGTTTCGATGGTGTGGTGCATGTTGGTGTAGATGCACAGCTCACCCGCGATTTCGAGGGACTTCTTGACGATATCCTGCGCCGGCAGATCGGTATGGTTGAGCAGCGCCTTGGCGGCCGAATGGGCGTAGGCCCCACCCGAGCCGATGGCGACGATGCCCTGCTCGGGCTCCAGCACGTCGCCGTTGCCGGTGATGATGAGCGAGGCCTCCAGGTCGGCCACGGCCAGCATGGCTTCCAGGCGCCGCAGCACCCGGTCGGTGCGCCAGTCCTTGGTCAATTCAATGGCGGCGCGCACCAGGTGGCCCTGGTGCTTGTCGAGCTTGGCCTCGAAGCGCTCGAACAGCGTGAACGCATCGGCCGTGGCACCGGCAAAGCCGGCCAGCACCTTGCCATGGTGCAGCTTGCGCACCTTGCGGGCCGAGCCCTTGACGACGATGTTGCCCAGGGTGACCTGGCCGTCGCCGCCGATGGCGACCTGCACACCGGACGGGGTCTGGCGGCGCACGCTCAGGATGGTGGTGCCATGAAACACCGGGTGGTTGTGAGAGGAGTCCATAGCTGCCGCAGATGGGGGCGCCGGCACTGCTTTCAAGCCAGGGCAACGCCCACGCCCAGCGCAGGCCCCGACGGACAGCCCGTCAGTTCTTGCGGGGGAGGACCCAAGCGTGCTCGCTGATGCCGATCACGTTGAAGAAGATGGCCACCAGGCGCTGCAGGTTGTGGAAATGCACTTCGTGGCCCTGGCCCTGCTGCTCTGCGGCCCAGTTGAGCACCGAGCCGGCCGCGGCAAAGTCGACGCGGATCAGCTTGTCGCAGGACACCACGAGCGGCATCCCGGGGCGCATCAGCGCCTGGAAGGGCTCCAGCAGCGGGGTCGCATCGCCATCGATATGGCCGCTGAGCGATGCCACGGGGGCGGTGTCCAGCGTTGCAGGAATGGATGCATCAAAACCAAAATCCGATGCCAGCATGTCGCGCTCGGCGGGCGCCGCCGCCTGGCTGCTGGCTGCAGTGGCGTCGTCCGAGTAACCCATCTTGGGCGCAACCCAGGACGGCGGGGACACCTCGTAGGTCACGCAGTAGTCGAGCGCCACCAGTTCGAACTCGTCCGGCCGGCCCATCAGGCGCAGCGCAGCCATGCGCAGGCGCCACCACTCGGGGCCCGAGGCCCGGTCGCCCGACTGGGTCATGATCTCCATCAGGGTGGTGAGCCGGTCCACGCCCGAGAACACGAACTGGCCCGCGCGGTCCGCCCATTTGGTGAACTGGTCGGCCAGCAGGGGCACGGCGGCATCGTCGATGCCGGCGATGCGTGTCCACGCCAGGGTCCAGGGCGCGGCAGAGCGTTCGATGGACGCCTGCAGCGCCGCCACGGATGACACCGTGAGGCGCGCGGGCGCGTTCCAGCTGAAATCGCGGCGCGCCATGCCCGCCTTGGGCTCTTGCTCCTGCACCAGGCCAAGTTGTTCGGGCATGGAGAACCACAGGGGTGCCGAGCGGCTGAAGCCGGCGGCAAAGTCGATGGCCAGGGTGTCGAAGCGATCATGCTGGCCTGTAGCGCGGTACAGGTCGAACAGCGTCATCCAGATTTCCAGCTGCTGCGCCGGGTCGTCCTGCTGGTGCTGGGCCAGCACATCGAGCAAGCCGGACTCCGCCCCCGCGTGATCGCCATTGGCGAAGCGGATAGCGGCTTCTTCAAGGTCGGGTTCGTGCACGAATTCCTCCGGTGCGGATGCGGTTTCGGGCGTTGGTGCCGGACTCGGGTCAAACGATGCCAGTACGTCCTGCCGCGGCGGCTCCCCCCGCATGGTCGCATCGGTGCCGCCAAACTGGCCGATCGCCATGCTGTCGTCGTCAAAAAGGGGCTTGACCGCCGCAGGGGCGGCAGCAATGGGCGCGGCCAGGCTGACCGGCGCGGTGGGCGCGAAGGCGCGTGCGGCGGCCTCGTCCTCCCCGCGAAAATCCGCAGGCTGGGTGGGAGCATCGCCATTGGCTTTGCTCTTCCACCACTGCTGCGACATCTGCGCCTCGATCTCGTCGATCTTCTTGAGCGTCACCGCGCGCTCGTCGGGCGAGGCCATGCTGCTCTGGAAGAACGAAGGTCGCGCGGTGGGGTCCTCGGTGCGCTGGCCTTGCAGCACCTCGCGCTGGCGCAGCTTGCGCAGCTGATCGAACTCGCGGCGGCGCACGAAATCGTTGCGGCGCTTGCGCTCGATCATCTCCTTGAGCATCTGCTTGCTGTACTGGCTCTCCCGGTCATCCTGGAGTGAGTCGAGCTCGGTCCAGTTCGTCGTCGGGTTGCGCACAAACCGCACCATCTTGGACAGCAGGCCGCCGGGCGTGGTTTCTTCCTTGCTCATGGGGTAGGCGAGAGAGGGTGCGTGCGCAGGGATGTGTTCAGGCCGGGCAGACTTCAGTCACCAAACATTTTCTGCTTGAGTTCACGGCGTTGCTGCGCTTCCAGCGACAGCGTGGCCGTGGGACGTGCGATCAGGCGGCCGACGCCGATGGGCTCGCCGGTCTCGTCGCAGTAGCCATAGTCGCCTGCATCGATGCGGGCGATGGACTGTTCGATCTTCTTGAGCAGTTTGCGCTCGCGGTCACGCGTGCGCAACTCCAGGGCGTGCTCTTCCTCGATGGTGGCGCGGTCGGCAGGGTCCGGCACCACCACGGTGTCTTCACGCAGGTGTTCGGTGGTTTCACCGGCACTGTTGTGGATGTCCTGCTTGAGCTGGACCAGCTTCAGGCGAAAGAACGCCATCTGCTTGTCGTTCATGTATTCGCTGTCAGGCATGGCCAGGACTTCCGCGTCGGTCAGCTCCTGGGCCGTCTTGGCTTTCCAGTTGTTGGCCAGCTTGGGGTCTTTTTTGGCAGCAGTGAAAGTGGGATGCACTTGCGCGGTCGTGGGCATGGTCTGTTGGTAGCTGGCTTTGGCAGCGGTGGAAGCCGTTGCCTGTGCCATGGATGGTACGGTCAATTGGGCCAATCGGGAAGAAGGCCGGGTCGTGCGCACGGGTACATGGGATCCCGCCTGCAGGGCAGGGGCGGGGGCGACGGGTACCGGGGCGGCTGTCACCTTGGGAGCAGCCTTGGCAGGGGCCTTTGCAGCAGCTTTGGCTGCCGCTGGGGCGGCAGCGCTTTTACCCGCGCTCGGGGCTGCTTTCGCAGCCGCCTTGGATTTGCTGGTTTCGGCTTTCACTTCCTGGTCTCCTCGCTATACGGGCGGGCCCAGGCTGCGCTGGCAGCCAAGGGCGGATGGCAAGCCTTCCGGGGTTTTACCGGGGCGCGATTGTATCGACCTGGGCTGGCGCAAACGAAAACGTTGCAGATACGACACAACTTGCCCCCCATATCACCCCATCCAGAGGGAAATCCGGGGCGTCGGGGGACCGCGACAGTCTTTGACAATCCCGCGCCCACCGCCACGCCCGGTCAGACCAGGCTCTGTTCCAAGCCCTGCAGGAGGATGTCCTTGGGCAGGTCGATGCCGATGAAGACCATCTTGCTCAGGCGCTCCTCGCCCTCGGCCCACTGCGGCCCCAGGTCGCTGCCCATGAGCTGGTGCACGCCCTGGAAGATCACCTTGCGCTCGGTGCCCTTCATGTACAGCACGCCCTTGTAGCGCAGCATGCGCGGACCGTAGATATTGACGATGGCCCCCAGGAAGTCCTCGAGCTTGGCCGGATCGAATGGCCGCACCGAGCGGAAGACGAAACTCTTGACGTCGTCATCGTGGTGGTGGTGGTGCCCGTGGCCGCCATGCCCGTGCGATGGATGGTCGCAGTGCTCGCCGTGTTCATGGTCATGGTGGTCATGGCCATGGTCGTGGTGGTCGTGGGCGCCCTCTTCCTTGAGGAAGTCGGGGTCGATGTCGAGCTTGGCATTGAGGTTGAAGCCGCGCAGGTCCAGCACTTCCTTGAGCGGCACTTCGCCGAAATGCACGGCCTTGATGGGCGCACGCGGGTTCATGTGCTTCAAGCGGTGGATCAGGGCGTCGGTCTCTTCGGCGCTCACCAGGTCGGTCTTGGACAGGAAGATCTGGTCGGCAAAGCCCACTTGGCGGCGTGCCTCCTGGCGGCCATTGAGCTGCTGGGGTGCGTGCTTGGCATCCACCAGCGTGACGATGGAGTCGATCAGGTAGGTCTCGGCGATCTCCTCGTCCATGAAGAAGGTCTGCGCCACGGGGCCGGGGTCGGCCAGGCCGGTGGTCTCGATCACGATGCGGTCGAAATCGAGCAGGCCCTTGCGCTTCTTCGCGGCCAGCAGTTGCAGCGTCTCGCGCAGATCCTCGCGGATGGTGCAGCAGATGCAGCCGTTGCTCATCTGCACGATCTGCTCCTTGGACTCGGTCACCAGGATGTCGTTGTCGATGTTCTCTTCGCCGAACTCGTTTTCGATCACGGCGATCTTCTGGCCGTGGGCTTCGCTGAGCAAGCGCTTGAGCAGGGTGGTCTTGCCCGAGCCCAGGAAGCCGGTGAGGATGGTCGCAGGAATGAGGGACATGGGAAAAGCCTAGAAAAGGATACGGGTGCCAGGGGGACAACTTGCGGAAGTTTAGCCACGAAATCAAGACCACACCGGGACCCCGCCCCGATGGATACACCTACTTTTCCCGCCCTATCAAATGCCAGTCATGTATTCTCAGCTATTGATACAGGAGCAAAAACGCATTCCTTGATGTAAGGAAGTTGCGTTAGTGCGCGGACACGGGGCGCTGTGCTTCAGGATTTGCGCATCACCACCAGCCCCTTGAGGTACTCGCCCTCCGGGAACTCCAGCGTCATCGGATGGTCGGGCGCGCCCGCCAGGCGCTCGACGATGTAGCCGTCCACCCCGGCGTCGGCACCGGCCGAGGCCACGATCTTGTGGAACAGGTCGGCGCTGATGCCACCCGAGCACGAAAAGGTGAACAGCACACCGCCGGGCGTGAGCAACTGCAGCGCCAGGCGGTTGATGTCCTTGTAGGCGCGCGCGGCACGCTCGGCATGCGCTGCGGTGGGCGCGAACTTGGGCGGGTCGAGCACGATGGCGTCGAAACGCTGTCCCTCCTTGAGGAACTGGCGCAGCGAGGCGTTCACGTCGGCATCGAGAAAACTCGCACGGTTCACGTCGAAGCCATTGAGCACCACGTGGGCGCGCGCCCGCTCCAGCGCGGGGCCGGACGAATCGATGGAAGTCACGTGGCCACCACCCGGGCCGCCCGCCGCTTCGGCCGCCCGCATGCCGGCCAACGCCGCGACGCTGAAGCCACCGGTGTAGCAAAAGCAGTTGAGCACGTGCTGGAAGCCCAGGCGGCGCGCATAGTCGGCAAAGCGCTTGCGGCTGTCGCGCTGGTCCAGGTAGAAGCCGGTCTTGTGGCCTTCGGCGATGTTGAGCGTAAGCTGCCACTGGTGCTCGTGGATGGTCAGCTCCACCGGGGGTGCCTCGGCACCGGCCACCGGGCCGCCGCGCAACCAGCCGGTAGCGGGCTCCAGCCCCTCCAGGGTGCGAACGCTCGCATCGGAGCGTTCGTACAGACGGGTGAGGCCGGTTTCGCGCAGCAGGGCATCGGCCAGCACGCCTTTCCAGCGCTCGGTGCCGGCACTCGTGAACTGCGCCACCAGTGTGTCGCCGTAGCGGTCCACGATCAGGCCCGGCAGGCCGTCGGACTCGCCATGCACCAGACGGATGCCGTCGCTCTGCACGTCGAACCGGGCGCGGGCGATGATGGCGCGCGCACAGGCGGCGATGAAGAAGGGCTCGTCGATGCGCTGCGCCTCGTCGAAGCTCCACACCCGCGCGCGGATGCGCGAACTGGGGCTGAACGCGGCCCAGGCCAGGAACTGGCCCTCGTGCGACTCGACGCGCACCGTCTCGCCGCTGTCGCCGCCGCCCTTGGCGATGGCCGACTCGAAGATCCAGGGATGGCGGCGCAGGAGCGAGCGCTCCTTGCCAGGGCGAAGGCGAAGGGTTTTCATGGGCCCGATTGTGCCGGCTGGGGACCGCATTGCGCACCACATTCCCTCCGCCCCCCCGCTCACAACGCTGCGCGCCCCAACACCACCAGATGGGACACAAGAAACAAGCTCCCGCCCTGTGGGACCCTCACCCGAAAGGGTTGCCAATTTCCTTTCGCCAGCAAAGACCTTAAGTGGTACAAAACGCCGACGTTTCTACCGGAGTTTCACTCCACCACCCCACGCGACGCAGGGCCCCTTTTCCACGCTGCGCACCGCCCCCCGCTCCGGAACTCCGATCAACCAACCGGTCCGATGCCATGAACCTCCACCAGATGAAAGTGTCCACCCGCCTGTCGCTGCTGCTGGTGGTGCTGTGCGCGCTGACCGTCGTGATCGGCTGCGCGGGCTTGATGGGCATGCAGCGATCCAATGCGGGTCTCGACACGGTCTACCAGGACCGCGTGGTTCCACTCAAGCAGATCAAGCTCGTGTCGGACGCCTATGCGGTCAACATCGTGGATACGGCGCACAAGGTCCGTGACGGCGCATTGACGGCCCAACAGGGCCTCGATTCCATTGGCAAGGCGACCCAGGACATCAACGACCACTGGAGTGCCTACCTCGCCACCAGCCTGGTGCCCCAGGAAACGCGCCTGGTCGAGCAGTTCCGGCAATTGCAGCCCACGGCGGACGCGGCCGTCGCAGCCCTGAAGGCCCACCTCCAGCGTGGCGATACAGCAGCCCTGACCGCGTTTGCCGCCAGGGACATGTACCCCGCGCTGGATCCATTGCAGAACGTGCTCGGGGACCTGGTGCAGGTGCAACTCGATACCGCGCACACAGAATACAAGCGCGCTGTGGAGTCCTATCGCGGCACCCGGCTTTTCGTGGCCAGCGCGATTGCCATGGGCCTGGCGTTCACCCTGGTATTGGGCTACCTGGTGACACGCAGCATCATCCGCCAGTTGGGCGCCGAGCCCAGCGCCGCCGTCCACCTGGCGCGCAGCGTGGCGCACGGCGACCTCACGGTGCCCATCGCGCTCAAGAGCGGGGACACCAGCAGCCTGATGGCACAGCTCAAACGCATGCAGGAGAGCCTGGCGGCCATGGTCTCCCTGGTACACCAGAGCTCTGAAAGCGTGGCCAGTGCGGCCGAGCAAATAGCCCAGGGAAACACCGCCCTCTCCTCGCGCACGGAAGAACAGGCCAGCGCCCTCGAAGAGACGGCGGCATCCATGCAAGAGCTGAACTGCGCCGTGCGCCAGAACGCCGACAGCGCTCGCCAGGCCAACGAACTGGCACTCTGCGCCTCCACCGTGGCACGCCAGGGCGGCGCCGTGGTTGCCGAAGTGGTCGACACCATGAAACGCATCAACGAAAGCTCGGCCCAGATCGCCGACATCATTGGCGTGATCGACTTGATCGCCTTTCAGACCAATATCCTGGCACTCAATGCTGCGGTGGAGGCCGCCCGTGCGGGCGAACAGGGCCGGGGCTTTGCCGTGGTGGCCACGGAAGTGCGCAACCTCGCGGGCCGTGCCGCAGCAGCGGCACGCGAGATCAAGACCCTGATCGGTGCCAGCGTGGAGCGCGTCGAAATCGGTACGGCGCTGGTTGACCGTGCGGGCCAGACCATGGGCCAGGTGGTCGACTCCATCCGCCAGGTCACCGACATCATGGGAGAGATCAGTGCGGCCAGCGGCGAGCAAAGCACGGGTGTCGACCAGATCAAAGAGGCGGTGGCGCAGATAGACCAGGTCACCCAGCAAAATGCCGCGCTGGTCGAGGAAATGGCCGCTGCGGCTGCCGGGCTGAGCCACCAGGCCCACGGGCTGGTGGCGACAGTGGCAGTGTTCAAGCTGCCGGGAATGCGCCCCCCGACACTGGCGCTGCCGGGCACAAGCGTTCGCCCAGCACTCCTGAACGGCTGATCCCGCAGGAAGCGGCATGTGCGGACACCATCCGCAGCCAGTGTCAGCGGACTGTCAAAGCGCCTTGCCGAACCGCTCGAAACGCGGCATGAAATAGCGGTCGGTATCGGCCGACACCAGCACACCGAGCGCTCGGCCGATCAGCAGGTGGCGCGGCACCAGGCCGATGTAGCGCGAATCGGCGCTGTTGTCCCGGTTATCACCCAGCACCAGGTACTCACCCGCGGGCACCGTCAGCGGAGCGAAGCTGCTGCGCGCCGTCACGCCGTGCAGCCACTGCACCCGGCGCTCATGGCCCTGTACCTGCTCCGTCAGGCGGGTGGCATCGACGGTGCGGCCCAGGCCCACGGCCTCCTGCAGCGCCTGCGGTGCGTCGTACTGGGCAGCTTCGCCGTTGATGATGAGCACTTCGTCGCGCATCTCCACCGTATCGCCGGGCACCGCCACCAGGCGCTTGATGAGACGCGTGCCGTCCAGCGGTGAAGAGAAGGTCACCACGTCGCCGCGCCGCGGCTCACCCATCGGGGCCAGCACCACGTCGGTCAGGGGAATCTTCACGTTGTAGGCCAGGCGGTTGACGAACACCACGTCGCCCTCGACCAGGTTGGGCCGCATCGAGCCCGAGGGAATGGGGTTCCAGTCCGCCACCGCTGTGCGGAACAGGCCGAAGCACATCAATAGCACCAGGAATCCCTTGTTGGCCTTGATCCAGCGTCCCATCAATTCTTCTCCTATGGTTGTCTCTTGAGCGGCTTTTCGCGTGGCCCTGCGCTGCACGGCCACAGCGCTCGGAGCCCGCCACGGCGCCAAAGGTTCCCGGCCGGCCGTGCATACGCATGCCTGCACGCCGTGCGGTCGACGCAACGGACCGCAGCGGCCCCTGGTTTGACCCCTGGGCAGGCACACAGCCGAGGGTGCACAATGGTTGCAAAGTGTGTTTTGCCGAAACCTGTGTGATGACGCAGCCGCCAAGCCCAGAGGGCCGGTGGCTGCCCCAACGGACCCGCCTGCATGGCAGAACCCCGCCTTTTGACACTCCTGCCCGCGCGCGTGCAGCAATGGCTGGCCCCCTACGAGGCCGATGAACCGCTGGCCGCGAGCTTTCGCGCCCAGCAGCTGCAGGCCATGCTGCGCCTGACCCCGCTGGCCATGGCCGTCAACGTCTTCAACGGGTGCTTCATCACCTGGCGCCTGGCCACGGTGCCCCCCTGGCTCTGGGTCTGGATGCTGGCGCTGCTGTTTGTGGCGGCACAGGGACTGCGTGCCTGGCAGCGCGCACGCAACCACCCTCCCCGGCTGCTGGCCTCGAAGAAGGCGATCCAGCGCGCTGCCCGGCACGCCGGCGTGCTGGGCCTGCTGTGGGGCGCCATACCGGCGACACTCTTCGCTTCGGCCTCGGCGCCGGACCAGATGATGATCCTGGCGATCAGCTGCGGAATGATCTGCGCCGGGGGCTTCGCGCTGGTGACGGTGCCCGAGGCGGCGCTGAGCTATGTGCTGCTGCTCGCGGGGGGCTCGGCCATGGGGCTGGCGCGGGCGGCCGACCAGCCGGGCACGGTAACGCTGCTGGTGCTGCTGGTGACCTATGGCCTGGTGGTGATCGCCTCGGTGCGCGTGATGGCCCGCTCCTATGGATCGCGCCTGGCGGCCGAGGCCGATGCCGCCCACCAGCAGCAGATCGTGGGCCTGCTGCTGCGTGATTTCGAGGAGAACACCAGCGACTTCCTCTGGGAGGTTTCCAGCGAGGGCACGCTGCGCCACTCGTCCAACCGCCTGGACCAGGCCCTGTGCTACAGCCGCCAGAACGACCCCGAACTGGGCCTGGTGGAGCTGATCGCCCGCACCCACCAGGGTGCCACCCATGGCGTGGACCCGGCCAGCTACCTCCATGCGCTGCACAAGGCACTGGAAGGGCCGCAGCCCTTTCGCGACCTGCTGGTCCCCCTCGTGATCGGCGGCCAGTTGCGCTGGTGGGCGCTTACCGCCAAGCCCATCTGGCGCCTGGACCAGACACAGCAGGACTGGCGCGGCGTGGGTGTGGACATCACCCACAAGAAGCATGCCGAGGACGAGATGCACCGCCTGGCGCACTTCGACGTGCTGACCGGGCTGGCCAACCGGCGCCACTTCCAGCACCGCCTGCAGCAGCATTGCGCGCTGGACAGTGCTGGCGCCGGTGGTGCCGCTCTGCTGTGCCTGGACATGGACAACTTCAAGCGGGTCAACGATGCCTACGGCCACGGCAACGGCGACCTGCTGCTCAAGACCGTGGCGCAGCGCATGGCGCAGCAGGTGCGCAGCCGCGACCTGGTGGCCCGCCTGGGCGGGGACGAGTTCGCCATCCTGCTGGACGGCGCCAGCATGCGTGCCGAGGTGCAGGTGTTCTGCGAACGCCTGCTGCGCGCCATCGAGCAGCCCTGCGATCTCTCGGGCCTGGCCATCACGCCGCACCTGAGCATCGGCGTCGCCTTCCTGCCGCACGACGGCAACCACGTGGACGCCCTGCTGCACCATGCCGACCTGGCGCTGTACGAAGCCAAGCAGCGCGGGCGCGGACAGGTGCAGTTCTTTTCCATCGAGATGGACCAGCGCGCCCACCGGCGCATCGCACTCGAAGACGGCCTGCGCACCGCCCTGGCCCAGGGTGAGCTGCATCTGGCCTTCCAGCCGCAATGGCACCTGGCCTCGGGCCGCATCGCGGGGCTGGAGGCCCTGCTGCGCTGGACCAGCGCGCGCTTTGGCAGCGTGTCGCCCGTGGAGTTCATCCCCGTGGCCGAAGAGGCCGGGTTGATCCGCGACATCGGCCTGTGGGTGCTGGAGCATGCCTGCCAGGCCGCCCGCCAGTTGCCGGGCGACTTGGTGATGTCGGTCAACCTCTCGGTGTGCCAGTTCGACGATGCCCTGCTGGCCGAGAAGATCCTCTCCGTGGTGGAGCGTTGCGGCCTGCCCCCGGCGCGGCTGGAGCTGGAGATCACCGAGTCGGTCTTTCTGCAGGACACGGACGACGTGATGACCACGCTGCACCGGCTGCGCCATGCGGGTGTGCGCATTGCGCTGGATGACTTTGGCACGGGCTACTCCTCGCTGGCCTACCTGCGCAGCTTTCCGTTTGATCGGCTCAAGATCGATCGCTCGTTCATCGCCCCCATCGAGGGCAGCCCCGAGTCGGAGGCCATCGTGCATTCGGTGATCGAACTGGCGCAGGCGCTGCACATGGAGACCACGGCCGAGGGCATCGAGACCGCCGAGCAGGCCCATCTGCTGCAGGGCCTGGGCTGCGTGACGGGCCAGGGCTTCTACTTTGCCCGGCCGCTGGATCTGGCGGCGGTGACCGCCTTCATTGCCGCGCAGCCGGTGACGGCGGACTGAGCCTGGACTATTCGGAGCCTGGCTTGCGCCTGGCCCTTGGATGCGCCGCGTCGTACACCTTGGCCAGGTGCTGGAAATCCAGGCGCGTATAGACCTGCGTGGTGGTGATGTTGGCGTGGCCGAGCAATTCCTGCACGGCACGCAGGTCGCCACTGGACTGCAGCAGGTGGCTGGCGAAAGAATGGCGCAGCATGTGTGGATGCACCGGCGTGGTCAGCCCCGCCTGCTGGCTGCGCTGGCGCAGGCGCAGCCAGATGGACTGCGCCGTGAGCCGCGCGCCGCGCTGGCCCAGGAACAGCGCGGCATCCATGCGCGCCGAACCCTCACCGCCGAACGGCCCGGCACGCAGCGCCAGCCAGGCCGAGAGCGCCTCGGTCGCGGATTTTCCCACCGGCACGCTGCGCCGCTTGCTGCCTTTGCCGAAGACGTGGGCCTCTCCGGCCTGCAGGTCGATCCAGCCCCGTCCGTGGCGCTCGGTGTCAGCGCTGGCCACGGCATCGAGCCCCGCGAGTTCACCCACGCGCAGACCGCAGCCGTAGAGCAGCTCCACCATGGCCGCATCGCGCGCCTCCAGCCAGGGGTCGGCACCGGTGTTGTCGAATTCAGCCAGGCGCACGGCGTCGTCCACGCCCAGGGCCTTGGGCAGGGGCTTGGGCGCTTTGGGCGCGCGCACGTCCTGCACCGGGTTGTGCGGCACCAGGCCCTGGCGCCCGGCCCAGATGAAAAAGCCGCGCCAGCCCGAGAGGATGAGCGCAATGCCGCGCCCGCTGCGCCCGCCGCTGTGCATCTGCGCGACGAAGCGGCGGATGTGCGCCGTCTGCAGCTGCAGCAGGGGCAGGCCCACGCCGGCTGCGAACTGCGCGAGCTTTTCGAGGTCCAGTGTATAGAGCGTGAGCGTGCGCGCCGCCAGGCGTTTTTCCACCCGCACATGCTCCAGGTAGCGCAGCACCAGTGGATCTGGCGCCGGGGTGCCGGCGTCAGGGGCGATGGACGCGGCGGTGGTCACGTAGGCAGCCGTCCGCCTGGCAGGTCAGCGCAGGCGCACCAGCGCCGAGCTGGCCAGCTCGGCAATGCGCGAGAGGAATTCGGTGCCCATGGTGGCATCGAAACGCTGGGGGTCGTGCGAGCCCAGCACCAGCAGCCCGAAGGCCGGCGTGGCACTGTCGATGGCGCCCTGGCGTAGCGGCAGCAGGGCCAGGGACTGGGCCTGCACACCATCGATCGCGCTGAGCCAGCCGGCGGGCTCGAAACCCAGGTTGGGGCCACAGAAAGGCATGGTCAGCGACGAGGCGAAGGCCCGCGCGTCCTCGCTCGCGCCCTGGGCGAAATCGGCATCCACATAGGGGCCAGCCACTTCCCACACGCGCACGGTGGCCTGGGGCACGTCGAACAGGGTGCGGATGCCTTCCACCACCGCCTCGGGCAAGTCGAACGGGTCCTTGACCTGCAGCAGCGCGCTGGTCCACTGGTGTACCTTGGCCGCAATGGCGGTGTTCTCACCGCTGTTGCGCACCATGTCCATCACGCGGTGCTCCAGGCCCTTGATCTTCTCGCGCAGCATCTCCGCCTGGCGCTCCTGCAGGCTCACGGCGCGGGCGCCATGGGGGCTGGTGATCTGCACGCTGGCCAGCACTTCGGCGTGGCGCTCGAAGAAGCCGGGCGTGTTCTCCAGGAAGCGGGCGATATCGTCTTCGGTGATGGGTGGGATATGGGTGCTGGGGTTGGTCATGCTGCGTCCGGAATGTCGATCTGGCCTTCGAATACGGTGGTGGCCGGGCCGGTCATGAAAAGGGAATCGGTGTCCTCGCCGCTCCAGGCGATGGTCAGGCGCCCGCCGTGCATGTCCACATGCACCTCATTGTCGAGCAGCCCCAGGCGGATGCCGGCGGCCACGGCCGCGCAGGCGCCCGAGCCGCAGGCCAGGGTCTCGCCCGTGCCACGCTCGAACACCCGCAGGCGCACGTGGCCACGGCCCACGATCTGCATGAAGCCCGCGTTCACACGCTCCGGAAAGCGCGAGTGGCTTTCGATCAGCGGGCCCCACAGGCCCACCGGGGCCGTGTCCACGCTGTCCACCAGTTGCACCGCATGCGGGTTGCCCATGGAGACCACGGCCACCTGCACGGTGACGGGAATGCCCTGCACGTCGAACGCCAGGGGCCAGGTGCGGCCGGAGCCCTGCACCGTGGGGGTAAGGGCTGTGGCATCGAAGGGCACGCGGGGCTCGTCGAGCACCGGCACACCCATGTCCACCGTGACCCGACCGTCGGCATTGAGCTTCGGCGAGAGCACGCCACTCAGGGTCTGCACGCGGATGGTGTCCTTGTCCGTCAGGCCCTTGTCGCGCACATAGCGTGCAAAGCAGCGCGAGCCATTGCCGCACTGGCCCACCTCGCCGCCATCGGCATTGTGGATCACGTATTCGAAGTCGATGCCCGCAGCGGGCGAGGGCCGCACGGTGAGGATCTGGTCGGCGCCCACGCCGAAATGGCGGTCCGCCAGGTAGCGGTACTGGCCAGCCGTGAGGTTCAGCCGCGCGCGGGTCTCGTCGAGCACGACGAAGTCGTTGCCCGCGCCCTGCATTTTGGTGAAGTGGATCTTCATGCCCGGATTATCGTCGGTGGCGGGGCAGCCCTGCCAACCTCCGTGGCAATGGCAATGCCCCCATCCAGCACAGGGCGGCCAAGCGGTTTAGGCTAACGCGTCTTTGAAAACAACGAACGAGGAGCCCATGGCAGACATTTCCGCTTTCCCCATCACCCGCAAGTGGCCGGCCCAGCACCCGGACCGCATCCAGCTGTACTCGCTGCCCACGCCCAACGGCGTGAAGGCCTCGATCGCGCTCGAAGAACTGGGCCTGCCCTACGAGCCGCACCTGGTGAGTTTCGAGACCAACGACCAGACCTCGCCCGAGTTCCTGTCGCTCAACCCCAACAACAAGATCCCTGCCATCCTCGACCCTGACGGCCCGGGCGGCCAACCGCTGGCGCTGTTCGAGTCGGGCGCCATCCTGCTGTACCTGGCCGACAAGACCGGTAAGTTGGTGCCCGAGGACGCCGCTGCCCGCTATGAAACCTTGCAGTGGGTGATGTGGCAGATGGGCGGCGTGGGCCCGATGTTCGGCCAGCTCGGCTTCTTCCACAAGTTCGCCGGCAAGGACTACGAAGACAAGCGCCCGCGCGACCGTTACGTGGCAGAGTCCAAGCGCCTGCTCGCGGTGCTGGACCAGCGCCTGGCCGGCCGCCAGTGGGTGATGGGCGACACCTACACCATTGCCGACATCGCCATCCTGCCCTGGGTGCGCAACCTGGTGGGCTTCTATGGCGCGGGCGAGCTGGTGGAGTTCGACCAGTTCAAGGAAGTCAAGCGCGTGCTCGACGCCTTCGTGGCGCGCCCGGCCGTGATCAAGGGCCTGAACATCCCCGCGCGGGGCTAAGCCATCCTTTCCTGGAGAAAGTCCAGGAAGCACGCAATGCGCGCGGCCAGCTGCGTATTGCGGTAATACACCGCGTTGATGGGCTGGCGCACGTCCACCGTCTCGCGCGCCAGCACCTGCACCAGGCGGCCGGCATCGCGGTCGGCTGCGGTCATGAAATCCGACAGGCACACCAGGCCCACATGTTCCAGCGCCAGCTGGCGCAATGTTTCTCCGCTCGACGCGGTGAGGCTGGGCACGATGGGCCACTCGTCTCCATGCGCGCCGCGCAGCGGCCAGCGGTTGAGCGACTCAGGCTCGTTGAAGCCCAGCAGCGTGTGCCCGGAGAGTTCGGCCACGCTTTTGGGCTTGCCGGCACGCGCCAGGTAGCCGGGGCTGGCCAGCACGCGCAGGCGGCTGGTACACAGCGGGCGCGCATGCAGCGTGGAGTCGCGCAACTGGCCGATGCGAATGGCTATGTCCGTGCGCCGCTCCAGCAGGTCGATGTACATCTCGTCCGTATGGAGCTCCAGCGTGATCTGCGGATAGGCCGCGCGGAACGCCGGTACCAGCGGCACCACGGCGTGCAGCATGAAGGGCGTGGCCGCATTCACGCGCAGCCGGCCAGCGGGCTGCTGGCGCCGCGCGGCCATGCTTTCCTCGGCATCGTCGATGGACGCGAGGATGGCGCGCGTGCGCTGCAAAAAGGCTTGCCCCTCCTCGGTCAGCTCGGTGCGCCGCGTGGTGCGGCGCAGCAGCGTGGTGTCGAGCTTCTTTTCCAGCCGCGCCAGCGCGCGGCTGATGCCCGAGACCGTCTGGCCCAGTTGGTCAGCGGCAGCGGTGATCGAGCCGCCATCGACCACGGCGACAAAGGCCTGCAGCTCTTCCAGGGTGGTTTTCATGGGTCTAACGATCTTTGATTGTTGATTCACAGTCAACTATCTATCGAGCGTAACCGTCTTTTTCTGCAAGACTGAAAACCCCACACTCCTTCCCATTGCCACAGGAGTGTTTCCATGCCCATTGCCTTGCTCGCGCTGACGCTCAGCGCTTTCGCCATCGGCACGACCGAGTTCGTGATCGTTGGCCTGCTGCCCACCGTGGCGGCCGACCTGTCCATCAGCATCCCCTCGGCGGGCCTGCTGGTGAGCCTGTATGCCCTGGGGGTCGCCATCGGTGCCCCGGTGCTCACCGCGCTGACCGGCAAGCTGCCGCGCAAGGCGCTGCTGCTGTCGCTGATGGCCCTGTTCACCGCCGGCAACCTGCTGGCCTGGCAGGCACCTAGCTACGAATCGCTGGTGGCCGCGCGCATCCTCACCGGCCTGGCGCACGGGGTGTTCTTCTCCATCGGCTCGACCATCGCCACGGGCCTGGTGCCGCGCGAAAAAGCCGCCAGCGCCATTGCCATCATGTTCACCGGGCTCACCGTGGCGCTGGTCACGGGCGTGCCGCTGGGCACCTTCATCGGCCAGCACTTCGGCTGGCGCGAGACCTTTTTGGCCGTCTCGGCCCTGGGCGTGGTCGCCTTCATCGGCAGCGCACTCTTCGTGCCGCGCAATATCGCCCACACGCCACCGGCCTCGCTGCTGCAGCAGGCCAAGGTGCTGGCCGAGCCACGCCTGCTGCTGGTGTATGCCAAGACAGCCATCGGCTACGGCGGCACCTTCATCCCCTTCACCTTCCTCGCGCCCATCCTCACCGACATCTCGGGTTTCAGCGCCGGCGCGGTGGGCTGGGTGATGCTGGTCTACGGCGTGTCGGTCGCCGTGGGCAACATCTGGGGCGGCCGGCTGGCCGACCGGCTGGGCCCCATCCCTGCGCTGCGCATCGTGTTCGCACTGCTGGCCGCCGTATTGCTGCTGCTGCAGTTCACCGCGCCGCACCCCTGGCTGGCGCTGGTGACCGTGCTGCTCTGGGGCGCCGTGGCGTTCGGCAATGTGCCCGGGCTGCAGGTGTACGTGGTCAAGCAGGCCGAGCGCTTCACGCCGCAGGCGGTGGACGTGGCCTCGGGCCTGAACATCGCTGCCTTCAACCTGGGCATTGCCGGTGCCGCCTGGGCCGGTGGCCTGATCGTGACGCACCTGGGCCTGATGCACACACCCTGGATCGGCGCCGTGGTGGTGCTGGGCTCCCTGGCCCTGACGCACTACAGCGGCGTGCTGGACCGGCGCGCCGGTATCCCCGTTCGCTCCAGTGGCCCGGTCCCGGTTAGCCACTGATCACCCTTTTTCCTGCACATCCAAACGGAGTCTTTCTTCATGCATTCTTCTTCCATCCCCGCCTTCGGCCTGGGTACCTTTCGCCTCAAGGACCGGGTCGTCATCGACTCGGTGCGCAACGCGCTCGACCTGGGTTACCGCGCCATCGACACCGCGCAGATCTACGGCAACGAGGCCGAGGTCGGCCAGGCCATTGCCGAAAGCGGCGTGCCACGCAGCGCGCTGTTCATCACCACCAAGGTCTGGACCGAGAACCTGGCGGCGGACAAGCTCATCCCCAGCCTCAAGGACAGCCTCGCCAAGCTGCGCACCGAACAGGTGGACCTGGCGCTGATCCACTGGCCTTCACCCGGCGCTACCGTGCCCATGGCCGAGTACATGGGCGCACTGGCCGAAGCCAAGGCCCAGGGCCTGGCGCGGCAGATCGGCGTCTCCAACTTCACCGTGGCGCTGATGCGAGAGGCCATTGCCGCCGTGGGCGCGGGCGCCATCGCCACCAACCAGGTGGAGCTGCATCCCTACCTGCAGAACCGCAGCGTGGCTGACTTCGCGAGAAGCCAGGGCATCCCCATCACCTCGTACATGACGCTCGCCTACGGCAAGGTGCTGAACGATCCGGTGATCGAAGCCATTGCCCGCGCGCATCAGGCCACCACGGCCCAGGTGGCACTGGCCTGGGCGCTGCAACTGGGCTACGCGGTGATCCCTTCGTCCACCCGGCGCGAGAACCTGGCCAGCAACCTGAAGGCGCAGCATCTGCGCCTGAGCGATGCCGATATGGCGCAGATCGCCGCGCTTGACCGCGGTGGCCGCCTGGTCGACCCCGAAGGCCTCGCACCTTCCTGGGATTGATCCTTTCAGCCGCCCACCACACGCACAAAGGCCGGCACCACGCCTAGCAGGTCGTCGCGCCGCTGCACCGCATGCACGTCGGCGCGCGGCGCCTTGGCGCCCAGGGGCTTGAACACCACGCGGGGCCCGAACAGAGCGCCCAGGGACGACGGCACCAGGGCCACGCCCAGCCCTGCGGCCACCAGGCTCAGCAGGGCCGCCAGCTCCACCGTGGTCTGCGCCACCCGGGGCGCAAAGCCGGCCTGCACGCAGCACTGCACCATGTGCTCGGCATGGGCCGATGAATCGCGGCGCAGCATCACGAAGGCTTCGCTGCGCAGGTCCTTCAAGGCCAGCGCCTTGCGCGCCGCCAGCGGGTGGCCGGGCGGCAGGGCCGCCACCACGGGGTCGGGCCACAGCAGGGTGCTCGCGAGCTGGTCGTCGTTGACCGCCGTGCGCGAAATGCCCACGTCGATGCGCTTGTCGCGCAGGGCCGCCTGCTGCAGCGAGGGCTGCATCTCGTGCAGCACCACGTCCACGCCCGGGTGGCTGTGCCGGTAGCGCGCCAGCGCCGCCGGAAATGGCCCGAGGAAGTGCGAGCCTGACAGCCCCACCTCGATGCGCCCGGCCTGCCCCTGGCCGATGGCCGCCACCCGCTGGCGAGCCGTGTCCAGCCGCTCCAGCACCGCGCGCGCATCCACCAGGTAGGCCTGGCCGGCCAGCGTCAGCTCCACGCGCCGGCTGGTGCGCACGAACAGTTGCGCGCCCAGTTCCGCCTCCAGCTGGGCGATCTGCAGGCTCAGCGGCGGCTGCGAGACATGCAGGCGCTGCGCGGCACGCGTAAAGCTCAGCTCTTCGGCCAGGGCGATGAAGTAGCGCAGGTGCCGCAGTTCCATTGATACTTTTCAAGTCTTGATCAAGACCAACAATATATTGGACTGCGGGTTCTCTTGTTTCCACAATACCCTGACTACAACATCCAGGCGGAGACAAACATGACGATCAAGCACAGCCTGCTGGCTGCCACGCTGGCCCTTTCGGGTCTGGCCTCGGCGCAGGACAACTTCCCCAGCAAGGCCATCACGCTCACAGTGCCCAACCCGCCCGGCGGTGTGGTGGACACCTCGGCCCGCTTGCTCAACGAGCCGCTGGCACGCGTGCTGGGCCAGCCGGTGGTGATCGACAACAAGGCCGGCGGCAGCGGCAACGTGGCCTATGGCGCCGTGGCCCGCAGCAAGGCCGACGGCTACAACCTGCTGATCTCGTACTCGGCCTACCATGTGGGCAACCCGGCACTGACACCCAGCCTGCCCTGGGAGGCCAAGGATTTCGCACCCGTGGCCCTGCTCACCGTGGCCACCAACGTGATTGCGGCCCACCCTTCGGTGCCGGGCAACAACCTCAAGGAGTTCATCGCCTACCTCAAGGCAAACCCGGGCAAGGTGAACTACGCATCGCAAGGCAACGGCTCGCTCTCGCACATCGGCACCGAGATCTTCAAGCAGCAGAGCGGCACCTTCATGACCCACATCCCCTACCGCGGTTCGGGCCCGGCCGTGGCCGACGTGCTGGCCGGCCAGGTGCAGGTGTTCATCACCACGCCGCCCTCCGTCATGCAGCATGTGGTCAGCGGCAAGCTCAAAGCCTTTGCCGTGACCGGCACCAAACGCCACCCCGGCCTGCCCAATGTGCCGACGGTGGCCGAGGCCGGCATGCCCGACTTCAAACTCGAAGCCTGGGTGGGCCTGTTCGCCCCGGCGGCCACGCCACCGGCGGTGATCAGCAAGCTCACGGCCGACGTCAAGAAAGCCTTGGAGATGCCCGAGACGCGCCAGCGCGCCGACGCCGCCGGCATCGAACTGCGCTACCTCGCGCCCGAGGCGCTGGGTGATCTGGTGAAAACAGAGACCGCCTACTGGGCCAAGACCATCAAGGGCGCCGGCATCAAGGCCGACTGAACCGACAGCCCCTCCCCCCGTGTGATCCCATTCCCGGCGCCCCGCGCGCCGGGCAGGGCAGCGCCTTGCCCATTTTTCCTGAAAGACCGCCATGCAACGCACCTACCGCATCGGGCAGATCGTGCCCAGCTCCAACACCACCATGGAGACCGAGATCCCCGCCATGCTGCGCGCCCGCGAGCAGATCCTGCCCGAGCGCTTCAGCTTCCATGCCAGTCGCATGCGCATGCAGAAGGTCACCCAGGAAGAGCTGGCCGCCATGGACCGCGACTCCGACCGCTGCGCGCTGGAGTTGTCGGATGGAAAGATGGACGTGATGGGCTATGCCTGCCTGGTGGCCATCATGAGCATGGGCCTGGGCTACCACCGCACGTCCGAAAAGCGGCTGCACGAGATCACCGTGGCCAACGGCAAGCCAGCGCCCGTGGTGTCGAGCGCCGGCGCCCTGGTCGAGGGCCTCAAGGCCATGGGGGCGAAGAAGGTCTCCGTGCTCACCCCGTACATGAAGCCGCTCACCCAGCTGGTGGTGGACTACATCGAGCACGAAGGCATCGCCGTGCACGACAGCCTGTCGCTGGAGATCGCCGACAACCTGGAGGTGGGCGCACAAGACCCTGCGGCCCCGGCCCAGATCGTGCAGCGCCTGGACACGCGCGGCGTGGACGTGGTGGTGATCTCGGCCTGCGTGCAGATGCCCTCGCTGGCCTCGGTGCAGGTGGCACAGGACCGGTTGGGCATCCCCGTGGTGTCCGCTGCCGCTTGCACCACCTGGGCCATGCTCAAGCGCCTGGGGCTCGAGACCCGGGTGCCGAATGCCGGTGCCCTGCTCTCCGGCAAGTACTGATCCGCGGGAAAGCCCCGCGCTTTCCCCCTGCGGCGCCCGGCAGGCTGCGGGTCAAAGCCGGATAATGGCCCCATGCCCCGCCCAAGCCAGCAACTCCATCCCCACCGCGAACCCGTACCCACCCGCCTGGCCGCCACCGTGCTGCTGCTGCGCGATGCCGAGGGCGACGGGGCGCTGGAAGTGCTGATGACACGGCGCTCGCCCAACGCGAGCTTCGCCCCGGGCGCCTACGTCTTCCCGGGTGGCGGCATCGATGCCCTCGATGCCCAGTCGCACCAGGTGGCAGACCGCCGACCGGCCCAGAGCGATCTGCACCTGACCCAGGCGATCGCCGCCATCCGCGAAAGCTTCGAGGAGCTGGGCGTGCTTCTGGCGCGCCACGCCGACGGCCGCATGGCCGATGCCGCGGACATCGCCGCGCTGGACCGCAGCGCGCCGTTTGCCGCGCAATGCGAAGCCCGGGGCCTGCGCCTGGCGGCCGACAGCGTGTACCTGCTGGCCTACTGGACGGCCGACCGCGACCTGCCGCGCCGCTTCGAGGTACCGTTTCTTGCTGCCCGCATGCCCGAGGGCCAGACCCCGGTGGCCGACGAGGCAGAGCAGTTCGAGCCCGTGTGGGTGCGCCCGGCCGATGCGCTGGCGCGGCACGAGGCGGGCCAGTTCTTCATGATCTTCCCGACCATCCGCACGCTGCAGCGGCTGGCCAAGTTCAGCAACACCGACGCAGTGCTCGGCGCGCTGGCCAACGAACATCCCCTGTGGGTCAGTTGCCCGCGCGCGGGTCTTCTGGGTGGCAAGGAAGCGCGCTACATGGAAGACGAGATGCCCTTCGGCGAGCTGGCCCTGGTCTGCCCGGACGGGCAGATCGTGCACCCGCTCGACTGGCAGACCGACCACCCCGTGCCGCTCCTGAAGAACGTGCAGCGCCTGACGGCCCCCAATTCGGGCGTGATGACCGGCCCGGGCACCAACAGCTACCTGGTGGGCGACCCGGCCACGGGTTATATCGCCATCGATCCCGGCCCGGCCGACCCCGAGCACCTGGAAAAGCTCTGGCGCGCCGCCGGTGGCGACATCCGCGCCATCGTCTGCACGCACTCGCACCCCGATCACTCCCCCGGCGCGGCGCCGCTGCAGGCCCTGTGCGTGCAGGCTGGCCAGAGCGCCCCGCCCATCCTGGGCCTGCGCTCGGCCCCCACGGCCCGCGTGGCCAGTGCCTTCACGCCCGAGCGCGAGCTGGCCCATGGCGAGCGCCTGGTGCTGTCCGCCCCGGTGGCCGATGCCGCCACCAGCCACACCCTGCAGGTGATCCACACCCCCGGCCATGCGGCCAACCACCTGTGCCTGCTGCTGGAGGAGGACGGCCTGCTGTTCAGCGGCGACCACATCCTCAATGGCAGCACCACGGTGGTCGACCCGCCGGACGGCAACATGGCCGACTACCTCGATTCGCTGGACGCGCTGGACGCGGCCTGCGAAGCCCATGGCGTGAGCTTCATCCTGCCCGCGCACGGCTATGTGCTGGGCGAGGCACGCAGCGCGATCGCCCGCCTCAAGGCCCACCGCCTGGCGCGCGAGGCCAAGGTGCTGGCCGCCATGCAGGCCCTGCCCCAGGGCAGCATGGACGACTGGGTGCGCCACGCCTACGACGATGTGCCCCCACGCATGTGGCCCGTGGCCCAGCGATCGCTGCTCGCCCACGTAGAACGCATCCGCGCCATGGAACCCGGTAATGACTGAAAAAAACCCTGAAGCCGGCCATGTGCGCCTGGCCAAGCGCGTGGCCGAGCAACTCAACTGCTCGCGCAGCACGGCCGAGCAATTCATCGAGGGCGGCTTCGTGAGCGTGGAGGGCGCCATGGTCGAGGCGCCCGGCGCGCGCGTGGCACTGCACCAGAGCGTGACCGTAGACCCCGACGCGAGCCTGCTGGAGCTCACCCCCGTCACCCTGCTGCTGCACAAGCCCGCCGGATTCGAGGCGGGCCTGGGCGCGCCGGGCCAGGCGGGCGCCGCCCATGCGAGCCGCAGCCAGGGCGCGACGCCCGCTGTGACGCTGCTCGCCGTGGCTTCGCACCTGCCCGAGGACGCCTCGGGCATCCGCGTGCTGCAGCGCCATTTCCGCCAACTC
Organism: Acidovorax sp. AC410; assembly: GCF_979253235.1. NCBI lineage: Bacteria > Pseudomonadati > Pseudomonadota > Betaproteobacteria > Burkholderiales > Comamonadaceae > Acidovorax > Acidovorax sp. AC410. The sequence continues at coordinate 2,818,066 of NZ_CEEDCG010000001.1, read as the reverse complement.
GAATGCTTCACCCCGCTGCCCACCGAGGCCAGCGGCCTGGTGGTCTTTACGCAGGACAAGCGCATTGCGCGCAAGCTGGCCGAGGACATCGAATCGCTGGAGCAGGAGTGCATCGTGGAGGTGGCCGGCGAGATTGCCCCCAACGGCCTGCAACGGCTGTGCCACGGCCTGTCCTTCAACGGGCGTGCCCTGCCCCCCATCAAGGTGAGCTGGCAGAACGAGACGCGGCTGCGCTTTGCGCTCAAGGGCATCCGCCCGGGGCAGATTCCTGCCATGTGCGAGGCCGTGGGCCTGCGCGTGGTGGCGATCAAGCGCATCCGCATCGGCCGCGTCCCGCTGGCCAAGGTGCCCGAAGGCCAGTGGCGCTACCTGCAGCCCTGGGAGCGTTTCTGAACGTCCATTTTTAGCTATCAATAAATGAGCAATCACCATTTCGAGGGATGGTGATCCGCCGCAGGCCGCTGATACACTGCCCGCCATAACAGGAGGGAGTCCATGGACCATCAGCAATCAGGGGCAGGAGCGGCGCCCGTCTCGAACTTCGCGCAGGAGATCGGTGCACATCCGCTTGAATTCACCGGCAGCGGCGGCGAATACTTCCGGGTATGGATCGTCAACGTGCTGCTGACCATCCTCACCCTGGGCATCTACACGCCCTGGGCGCGGCGGCGCACTGCGCAGTATTTCTACGGCCACACCATGGTCGCCGGCAGCCCGCTCGAATTCACGGCCCAGCAGGGTCGCATGGTCAAGGGCTTCATCGTGCTGGTGATGATCAGCATCGCCTACCAGATCGCCGTCAATACCGGGCAGGACACGGCTGTCGGGGTCTTTCTGCTCGCCGGGGCACTGCTGTCCCCCTTCATCTGGGGCAGCGCCATGCGCTTTCGCCTGGGCTCCACGCGCTGGCGCGGCCTGCGCCTGCAGTTCACCGCCTCGTGGCGCGAGGTGTACAAGGCCAGTTGGCCGGTGTTCGCCATTGCCCTGGTGTGGTTCGGCGTGTTCTTCGGCATCCAGTACCTGGCGCCCGAATCGGCCAGCGCCCTGCAGGAACTGGCCGCCGACGAGAGCGGCGACGCCGACCTGCCGACCATGACGGCCGGCATCTGGGGCCTGCTGGTGCTGGGACTGCTGCTGTCGGTGATGTGCTTCATCCGCCTCGAATACAACTACAAGAGCCTGCTGGTGCTGCGCACCCAGGTGGGCGCCGAGGCCGGCCGCTGGAAACCGGTATACCTGGATTTCATCAAGGTCTGGCTGGCCACGGTCGCCGTGTTCCTGCTGTTCGTGCTGGGGGTCTCCGTGCTGCTGGGCGTGCTGGCCGGCGGGACTGCGGCACTGTTCATCGACGACGCCAAGGACCGCTCGTTCGCCTTGATCATGGTGGCCATCGTCGTGGGCATATTCGGCGGTATCTTCATGCTGCTCCTGACTTCGGCGCCTGCACGCGCCTACCGCGAAGCCCGCATGTTCCAACTGATGTGGGACAACATCGGCCTGAGCCAGGTGGCGCGCTTCAAGTGCCAGCTGCGCACCGGGCGTTTCGTGCTGCTGCGCGTCAAGAACCTGTTCCTGACCCTGCTCACTCTGGGCCTGTACCGCCCGTTCGCACGGGTGAGCGAGTACCGCATGAAGGCCGAGTCCGTAACCCTGCACGTCAAGGGCAGCGTGGACCAGGTGACCAGTGCCATGGTGCGCCAGCAGAAAGAAGGCGGTATTGGTGATGCGCTGGCCGATGCGGCTGGGCTGGACCTGATCGGCTGATGAACACCCCCCTCTCCCCTGCTGCAACACCCACCTGCACCCTGGTGCCAGGGCGCTGGTTCGATGGGCTGAGCAGCCAGGCCCGACCCGTGCTCGTGGGCCTGCAGCCCACCCCCAAGGGTCCATCGCTGGCGCTGCACCCGCTGTCACAACCCGGCGCGGCCCCGACGGTTTTCAACTGGGGCGAGGTGGGCTGGCCCGAAGCCTGGAGCGAGCGCCGCCCGCAGCAGCGGGTGGTGGTGGACCTGCGCGACCAGGGCAGCCTGGAGATCGACGCCGTGGCCCAATGGCATGCTGCGCTGGCCGAGGCGGGTGCCCGCCCCAGCCTGGCCGAGCGCATGCAGACGCGCTGGCCGGTGCTGCTCGGCGTGACGGCGGTGGCCGTCGTCGGGCTGACCCTGTTCTACCGCTATGGCACGCCCTGGGCGGCCACGGAACTCACGCGCTTCGTGCCCCTGTCCTGGGAAACCAGTGTGGCCAGCAATGTACTCACGCAGATGGACAAGGGCACGCTCAAACCGAGCAAGCTGCCCCAGGAACGCCAGGCCGAGTTGAAGGCACGCTTCGACACGCTGGTGCAGCAGTTGCCCACCCAGCTGCAGCGATACCCTGGCTACGCCCCCACCTACACACTGTCGTTCCGCTCCGGCATGGGGGCGAATGCCTTCGCCCTGCCTGGCGGCACGGTGGTGATGACCGATGGCCTGGCCAAGGCGGCAGAGAAAAAGGGGCTCAGCGACGACGCCCTGATCGGCGTGCTGGCCCACGAGATCGGCCACGTGGCCAACCGCCACACCACGCGCATGGTGGTGCAGCAAGGCGTGCTGCAGATGGGCATGGGGCTGGCGCTGGGCGACGTGTCGGGCATCGTCTCCACCGGCGCATCGGTGCTCACGGGCCTGGCCTACAGCCGCAACCACGAGCGCGAGGCAGACTGCTTTGCCATCGCTCTCATGGGCCACGCCAAGCTGCCCACGGCACCCATGGGCAAGCTGCTGCTGGCCATTGCGAAAGACGAGGACGACGAAGAAAAAGCGGCCAAGAAGAAGGCCGCCACCGCCGCCAAGGAAGGCGCCAGCGCACCGGCCGAAGGCTCTGCATCCACCACCGCAGAACCCAAGGCGCCGGAGGCACTGGGCCCCGTGTGGTCGCTGCTCAGCAGCCACCCCGACACCGTGGAGCGCGCCACCGAACTGGAACAGGGGCATGCCTTGCACTGCCCCAAGCGGGGCTGATCAGCGTGTCGCCTGCACAGGGCAGGCCTGCGCAGCATTGACGACTGCCGTCGCCGCGGATTTGAATTCAAAAGTGTGAAGCGCGCCGATAAGCCGGATTCTGTGCACCGCGGTTGCCCGCGGCGTGACCGCCATTACTCTGGGCCGGGTGTCGCCACCACGGCTCGATGCTACCTACCCGCCAACTCTGCGGAACCACATCAACGTTGGCCTACTTGGTATTGCTGCGCGTAGAGATTGCCCGTTTCACCCCAAACAGGCTGCGGGCATGCCCGCTGCCTGTTTGGGGTGGCTGTTCGGACCTGGCTTTCGCCAGGTTCGGACAGCTCTCGCTGTCCTCTCGCCAGCTTGCGCTGGCGCCTCACAGAACACCTCGTACAGGCACCTGTCTAGACTCGTCTCTGTTGCTCTGATCCTCACCTCGCGGTGGGCAGCCGTTAGCTGCTACGCTGTCCTGTGCAGTCCGGACGTTCCTCCAGTGCCTGGTTTCCCAGATTGCACCAGCGGCGGTCTGGCACGCTTCACGGAGTGAATTATCGTTCACTGCCGCTGGCCTGCTCCCACGTAAGGCCAAACCGGGCCAGGTATTTGCGCAAGCGGTCGGCATCATTGACCACCGTGCGCTGCGCGCGCGAGGCCTGGAACAGCTGGCGCCCGGCATCCGACAGGGTGCGCGCCTGGCGGCACACGCGCAGCACGGCGGCCAGTTGAAGCTGGTCGAACAGGTCCATGGCGTCCAGGGTTTCTTCGCCCAACAGGGCACGCAGATCGATCGCATCGGCAGTCCGCGCGCCAGAGAGGCCGTCGCGTGCATCCTTGGCCGGCTGCCACAGCCACTGCAGGCGCGCGATCTCGGCCTGCACCAGGGGCAGGCCGATGCGGCCGCTGTCGGCCAGGGTGGCCAGGCGCGTGGCGCTGGCCGAAAGGTCGCGAAAGTTGCCGCTCCACAGCGCATCGGGCGACTGGGCGTAGCGCAGGTAGGCCGTGCGCGCCTCGGCCGACAGGCGCACCGTGCGGCCCAGCTCCGTGCCGGTGCGGGCCAGCAGGTGATCCAGGTTGGGCTCGATGTCTTCGGGCCGCTGGGCCAGGCCCGGCAGTTGGTAGCTCCAGAGGTTGATGCGCGCGTACAGGTCTTCGCGAAAGCGCCCGGCCGCCACCTCGGTGCGCAGGTCGCGGTTGGTGCCGGCGATCAGCTCGAAATCGCTGGCCACCTCACGGTCGCTGCCCATAGGGTAAAAGCGCTTTTCCTCCACTGCCTTGAGCAGCATGGCCTGCTCGTCCAGGCCCAGCTCGCCGATCTCGTCGAGGAACAGCACGCCCTTGTGCGCCGTGCGCAACAGGCCTGCCCGGTCGGCCGCAGCGCCCGTGAAAGCGCCCTTCTTGTGGCCGAACAGCGTGGATGCAGCCCCATCACCATGCAGGGTGGCGCAGTTCACCTCGACGAACTCGCCCTCCACCTGGTGGCGGGCCTTCTTGAGCTCGTACATGCGCCGCGCCAGATGCGATTTGCCCGCTCCGGTGGGCCCGGTAAACAAAATGGGCGCGCGCGAGCGCACTGCCACGCGCTCCACCTCGTCGATCAGCGCGTTGAAGCGCGCATTGCGCGTGGCGATGCCGCTCTTGAGGAAGTCCACCGCATCGCGCTGCTCGGCACCGAAACGCTGGGCGATGACGTCGTAGCGCGACAGGTCCAGGTCGATCAGCGCATAGCTGCCCGCGTCGCCCATCTGCTGGCGCCGGGGCGGCGAGGTCTGCGCCAGCACGCCCGGGATGCGCCGCGACTCCACCAGCAGAAACAGGCAGATCTGCGCCACGTGCGTGCCGGTGGTGATGTGGGTCCAGTACTCCTCGCGCTCGGTGTCGAAGCGGTAGGCCTGCGTCCAGTCGAACAACTTGGCGTAGACCTCGCCGAAGTCCCAGGGGTCGGCGATCTCCATGGGCACCAAGCGCACCGTGGTTTCGGGCGAGGCGATGGCGATGTCGTTGCGCACCTGGTGCGCCAGCTCCTGGTGGGCCGGCGTGTACAGCAGCTCCATGCGGTGCACCACCATGTCCTCGTGCTGCACCAGCGACACGGTGGGCCGCCATTTCTCCCAGCGCCCGGCACCTTTGCCCGAGTCGAGCTGGGTACCGATGAAACCGATGACAACCCTGTTTTTACGCATCGCCAGCAATCTATAAAACTAGCTGTCATTCTATTTAATTCAGAAACCAGCACGTTCAATAATTTCTTCAATTTGAACTAATTCTTTGCGAATCAATGGGTTGCGATACTTCATCCAGCAGATCGCGCGGCTGGCACGCAATTCGCAAACACCAAGGCACTCGGCGCAGACAGCGAACGCTCACAGGCCAGGGTTGGGGCCAACGCCCGCCCTGCCGGTGCCGGGAGTCCAGGGCCTTGGGGTCCGTCGGATTCCCCGCATGCCGCACGCTGCGAACGCCGGGTGACTGCAGGGCTGTGGAAGCCAGCTCCGAAAGGGGTTGCCGGGTTCGACTCCCGGTCTGCACCACTGGTAGCTCAGTCTGGAAGAGCACCCCTGAAAAGGGACTGTCGCAGGTTCGACTCCTGCCCATTCTTCCGGCCTTCGGGCCGGCTATCGAAGACGGTCGAAAGACCACCCGCCGGACGCGGGGTGAAGGACCAAGGGTTGCGCCGCAGCCTGCAAGCCATTGCCCCGTCAGCGGTGGCGGTTTGTGCCAGGACCCGGCACGGCCCGCGCCCGCAGCCAGCCCAAGCGAAGCCCCTCGGGGCAACCGCCACGGCGCACTGCAGGGCCCGAGCCGCGCCCCCTGGGACCACTGCCTCGCTGTAACGGCCCCGATGCAAGTCAGATGCGGCGACCACAAGACATTGAAAAAAGAAAGAACGAGGGTAGACACATGCTGAAGATCCAACGCACCACCGTCAAGAAGAACGAACGCGCACTGCTGCTGCGCAATGGCGATTTCGACCGCGTGCTGCACAGCGGCACGCACTGGCTGTTTGCCGGCCTGGACCAATTGCGCGTGGAAACCTTCGCGCTGGAGCAAGCCGCCTTCACCCACGGCCTGGCCGACTACCTGATGGCCCGTGAGCCTGAGGTGGTGGCCGCCGAGTTCGTGCGTGTGGAACTGGCCGAGAACGAGGTCGGCCTGCGCAGCGAGAACGGTGTGCTGGTCGAGATCCTGCCCCCCGGCACCCGCCGCCTGTACTGGAAGGGCCAGGTGGAGGTGTCCGTGCAGGTGGTCGACCTGAACGCCGGCCCCGAACTGCCTGCTGCCCTGGTGGCGCGCCTGACGCAGCCCCAGCTGCGCCATCGCACGGTGACCGGCCTGGCCGGTTTGCTGCAGGTGCAGGTGCCCGAGTCGTCCTGCGGCCTGTTGACGGTGGACGGCAAGGTGGAGCGGCTGCTGGCTGCGGGCTCGTACGCCTTCTGGAAGTACGGCCGCACGGTGGCGGTGGAGCTGGTGGACCTGCGCCTGCAATCGGTGGAAGTCTCGGGCCAGGACATCATGACCCGCGACAAGGTGGGCCTGCGCATCAACCTGAGCGCCACCTTCCGCTACACCGACGTGCTGCGCGCCTGGAGCCAGCTGCAAAAGCCTGCGGAGCACCTGTACCGCGAGCTGCAGTTCGCTCTGCGCGCCGCCGTGGGCACCCGCACGCTCGATGAGCTGCTGGAGAACAAGACGGTGATCGACGATGTGGTGGGCGCCCACATGGCCGCCAAGCTCGCGCCCTTCGGCATCGCGCTGGAGAGCGCTGGTGTGAAGGACATCGTGCTGCCCGGCGACATGAAGGCCATCCTGACCCAGGTGGTGCAGGCGGAAAAGCAGGCCCAGGCCAATGTGATCCGCCGCCGCGAAGAGACGGCCGCGACGCGCTCGCTGCTCAACACCGCCAAGGTGATGGAGGACAACCCCGTCGCCCTGCGCATGAAGGAGCTGGAAACGCTGGAACGCGTGGCCGAGCGCATCGACAAGATCTCGGTGTTCGGTGGCCTGGACCAGGTGCTCAACGGCCTGGTGAAGCTGCGCTGAACAAGGAGCCAAGAGGAATACGGGCGCGCTGGCACAGAAGGGAGCGCCACTGCCAAAAATGTTGTTATTGCCGGCAGGTCGGGTAACACCGAGTGCAGCGGGAGAGTCGGTGAACGGGCAAGGTTGAGGATGCAGGTGCTGGCTCCGATGACGGGTCTGCCACTGGCGCGCGTTTCCAACCGTTCACTGGGCCACAGGACTAAAGAACCGTGGTCGTTGCAGTGATGCGGGTTCGAATCCCGCCGCGTCCACCATTGAAAAAAGAAGAGAAAGAGCTGGAGAGAACGCCATGAGCCATAGCAAACCGACAGGCCGCCAGAAGCGACTGGCCCGGCAGGCACCGAAGCCGCTGACACCCGAGTCCATCGGACTCGATGCCACGCTGTATGCCGATGCCGTGCGCTACCTCTTCGACCGGCCCGTGCCGGGCAAGAAGGAGCAGGAGTGGTACTGGGACAACGATGAACCGGAATTCAAGGCAACGCCCCTGCAATGGACCCACATCCAGACCGTGCTGTTCGCCAACGCGGGCACCGACCTGGCGCCCTACAGCGACGAGCAGGTGGGCATGGGCTTGACCCATGTGATGAGCACCAACACAGGCGATGTGCCTCTCCAGGTGCTCGACCCCTCCGTACCGCTGGCGGATGCGATGCGCATGATGCAGGCCCTCCCCCGCCTGTGGAGCGAATGCTTCGCACCGCGCATGGCCCATGTGGACGAGACCATCGGCAGTAGCAGCGGCCGACTGGGCTTTGCCTGCTACATGTGGTTCGACGTGTGGCCGACGTTCTGGAATGTCAAACATATTCCTGACTGGCGGGACGCGATGTGGGCGGTGTTCTGCAGCATGCTGGACGTGCCCTGCCGCGAAGTGCAGGTCTCGGCCCTGCATGGCATCGGCCATGAGGGCCGCTATGTGCAGCGGCCCCGGGAGCTGCAGGAGCGCGTGGAGCAATTCATCCGCAGCGTACCGGCGCACGACGAGGAACTGAAGAACTATGCGCGCGCTGCAGCCCAGGGGATGGTGCAGTAGCAGATGCGATGAATGGAAGAACGGCGAATGGAACGCCACGGAGAGTACGAAGATGAGAGCCAAACAAGCCACTGAAGCAGAAGCCCCCCTCTCGCCCGCCCTGCGCGAGGCCGTGGATGCCACGTACGCCACCTTTGGGCACCACGGCGCGCCCACGCAGGTGCTGGACGTGTGCATGCCCTGCTGCGTGGACGAACCCACGGAGCGCGCAATGCGCCGCCTTCCGCTGCGCCAGCTCACGGCCCGGCACTTCTACGAGTACAACGGCTCCGCCAAGAGCAGCGAACAGCCTGCGGATGAGCTTCTGTACTTCCTGCCCCGCATGCTGGAACTGCTGGCCCAGGGCAAGGAGTTGCACCACTCGACCGAGCTGTACCTTGATCGGCTGGGCCGCTGCTGCGCCGATGCCCTGTCGCCCAAAGAGCGGGCTGCCGTGGATGCCTTCGCGCTGGCCTTCTTCCACGAAGGATTGGATTGCGATGCACGGGCACCCAGCCCCTTCGATGGTGCGAACGCGTTCGACATCCTGCTGATGTTCCACAAGGGTGGCGTGTCCATCGCTCCCCTGCTGGCACATTGGCTGCAGGACGATCGGGAAAGCGCTGTGCTGCACTACGCCAATGCAAGTTACTGGGACTTCTGGGGCCAGCGTGAAATACAGAATGCCTTCGCAGAAGACCAGCCGGAGTTTCGCGAAACGATGAAGGCCTGGCTGCTCGATGCGGGCAACCGGAAGCGCTTTGCGCAGAAGATCCTGGCGATGGATACGAGCGCCATGGGCCCGCCCGCGCACTGCACTTGCGGCAACTGCATGGGCCAGCGCCAGGTACTGGAATCGGTGTTTGACGTGATCAGCGAATGAACATCAAACAACAGAACAACAACGAATAGAAGGAAAAAGAAATGAGCTACCTGCAACGCAACGTGGAAAACGGCGTCCCCATCAAGATGTGGACCCAGGGCGTCCCTGTGGAGGACGAGGCCCAGAAGCAACTGGAAAACGCAGCGCGCCTGCCCATCGTGTTCAAGCACGTGGCAGCCATGCCCGACGTGCACTACGGCATCGGCGCCACGGTGGGCTCGGTGATCCCCACCTTCAAGGCCATCATCCCGGCCGCCGTGGGCGTGGACATCGGCTGCGGCATGATGGCCTGCAAGACCACGCTGCATGCAAACGACCTGCCCGACAACCTGGCGCCCCTGCGCTCGGCGATCGAGAAGGCCGTGCCGCACGGCAGCAACCCGCGCCGCATGGGCCGTGACAAAGGCGCGTGGGAAACGCCGCCTGATGAGACCGACGTGGCCTGGGCAGCGCTCAAGGGCGAGTTCGACGCGATCTGCGAGGACTACCCGCGCTTTCGCAACACCAACAACCACAAGCACCTGGGTACGCTCGGTACCGGCAACCACTTCATCGAAGTGTGCCTGGACGAGCACGGCAGCGTGTGGTTCATGCTGCACTCGGGCTCGCGCGGCGTGGGCAATGCCATCGGCACCCACTTCATCGAGCTGGCCAAGAAGGACGCCGAACTGCACCAGCACAACCTGCCCGACCAGGACCTGGCCTACTTCGAGGAAGGCGCCCAGTACTTCGGCGACTACGTGCGCGCCGTGGGCTGGGCGCAGAAGTTCGCGCGCGCCAACCGCGAGGTGATGATGCAGCGCGTGATCGCTGCCGCCCGCAAGGTGATCACCAAGCCCTTCGAGGCGCATGTGGAGGCGGTGAACTGCCACCACAACTACGTGAGCCGCGAGACGCACTTCGGCGAGGACGTGCTCATCACCCGCAAGGGCGCGGTGAGCGCCAAGGCCGGCGAGCTGGGCATCATCCCGGGCAGCATGGGCGCCAAGAGCTTCATCGTGCGCGGCAAGGGCAATCCCGAGAGCTTCATGAGCTGCAGCCACGGCGCGGGCCGCAAGATGAGCCGCACCAAGGCCAAGAAGATGTACACCATCGCCGACCAGATCGCCGCCACCGAGGGCGTGGAATGCCGCAAGGACGCCGACGTGATCGACGAGATCCCGATGGCCTACAAGGACATCGACGCCGTGATGGCCGCGCAGCAGGACCTGGTGGAGGTGGTCTACACGCTCAAGCAGGTGGTATGTGTGAAAGGGTAGCAAATGACCGAAGAAGAAATACAGAAAAAGCACGCATCAGCATTTGCGACTTTGGATGCTCAGCTTGAGCAATTGGAAGCGGCGATACAAGAAACGCCATTCCTATCTGGGAATCTGCAGCACGTGATTGTTCATGCTCTTGCTTTGCGCATGCTCGAATTTGCACGCGGCTGCAAGACTCTGGCGAGATCTGGTCTCGCAGCGGCCAATGCATCGTTAGGGAGGCAATGTCTAGAAGTTGGCTTCAAGCTAAAGGCAGTCAGCGGCGGTGCTGTGAGCGCAAATTGCTACCTTGAGCAGGAAACCATCACCCGAGGAAATTCACTGAAGCGAGTATTGGATCTCCCTGCAGCGGCCAGCCTCTTGGATGTGGACTCACTCGCAGAATACCGGCAGGAATATCGGGAGTATCAAGATCGTAAGAAGTCACTGTCTGGAGAGATTTCGATCCGAAAGTGGGCAGAGCATGCCCAAGAGGTAGAGGTATACGTGTTTGCGTACTCAGCCCTCTCCGATCATGTTCACACGGGTGCTGGATCTCTAGAGCACATCACAGCGGTGACGGCAACTGGTCAAGTGTTCATGCAGACCGGGCCATCGGACTATTTACTTCATGCAGTCCTTGAGGGGGTCTGCCATTGTTTGGCTTCGTCATCGACTGCAATTCGGAATATGAATGCCCCTGCCGGCATTTCTACACAAGACGTCACTTCTCCAACACAGTCCTAGCACTGATGGTGTGGTGCTGCCTCAGAAAATCGTCATCATGCAACAGCAAAAAGAATTCCTGCGCTCTGCCCACCCCATCGATCCGGGAGTGCGCAGCCAGGTCATGGAATCGCTCGAACGCATCGAGCGCGAGCACGCGGCCACCGTCCTCTTCGCCTGCGAATCGGGCAGCCGGGGCTGGGGCTTTGCCTCGCCCGACAGCGACTACGACGTGCGCTTCATCTACGTGAACCGCCTGCCCTGGTACCTCACGGTCACGCCAGGGCGTGACGTGATCGAGGTGCCCATCAGCGGCGACCTGGACATCAACGGCTGGGACCTGCGCAAGGCGCTGGGCCTGATGCGCGAGTCCAACCCCACGCTGCTCGAATGGCTGCGCTCGCCTGTGGTCTACCGCGAGGACGGGCCCACCATGGATCGCTTTCGCGCGCTGGCCGAGACCGTGTTCTCCAACGCCAAGGGCTGGCACCACTACGCATCCATGGCCAAGAAGAACTTCCGCGAGCACCTACAGGCCGACGAAGTGCGCTACAAGAAGTACCTGTACGTGCTGCGCCCGCTGCTGGCCGCGCGCTGGATACGCGCGCGCCCGGGCGTGCCGCCCATGCGCTTTGCCGAACTGGCCCAGCACACGCTGGACGCCGCGGCCGACGCTGCCCTGATCGCCGAGATCAACGCCCTGCTGGAGGTGAAGATGCGCGCGGGCGAAGCCGCGACCAGCCCGCGCTGGCCCGGCATCCACGCCTTCATCGAAGCGGAGCTGGCACGCAACGCGGCCGAGCCGGTGCAGCCTTTGCCCGTGCCCGGCCATGCCGCGCTCGATGATCTGCTGCACGACACGGTGCTGCGCTTCAACGCGCCCCCAGCCCAGGAGGCGCCATGCTGACGCTCGACGGCTCCCAGGGCGAAGGCGGCGGCCAGATCCTGCGCACCGGCCTGGCCCTGTCCATGGTCACCGGCCGGCCGCTGCGCATCGAGCGCATCCGTGCCGGCCGCGCCAAGCCCGGGCTGATGCGCCAGCACCTGGCCTGCGTGCAGGCAGCGGTCCAGGTCAGCGGCGGGCAGGCCGATGGGGCGGAGCTGGGCTCGCAGTCGCTGCAGTTCGCACCCGGTGTGGTGCGGGCGGGCGACTACACCTTTCGCATCGCCGGTGCCGGCAGTTGCCTGCTGGTGCTGCAGACCGTGCTGCCTGCGCTGATGCTGGCCGATGCGCCCAGCCGCATACAGCTGGCGGGCGGCACGCACAACCCGATGGCGCCGCCATTCGACTTTCTGCAGCGCGCCTATGCACCGCTGCTCGCGCGCCTGGGCGTGGGGCTGGTGCTCACACTGGAGCGGCGTGGCTTCTACCCCGCGGGCGGCGGCCTGCTGCAGGCCCTGATCACCCCTGCCACGCAAGCGCTCACGCCGTTTGACCTGACCGAGCGCGGTGCGGCCTTGGCTGCCTGGGCCGAGGCGCTGGCCCCGGGGCTGGCGCGCAGTGTGGCTGCACGCGAGCTGGAGGAACTGGGCCGGCGCCTGGGCTGGACGCATGAGGCCGATCAGTTGCGCGCGCCCGGCGTGCGCCAGCACGAAGGGCCAGGCAATGTGCTGATGGCCACGCTGGAACATGCGCAGGTGACCGAAGTGTTCTGCCAGTTCGGCGAACGCGGGGTGTCGTCCGAACTCGTGGCACGCCGGCTGGCCGACGAGGTGCTGGCCTTCCAGCACAGCTCGGCGGCTACTGGCCCGCATCTGGCCGACCAGTGGATGCTGCCGCTGGCGCTGGCCGTGTGGCGCACCGGCCGTGCGGCCCGCTACACAGCCAGCGAGCTCACGGACCACACGCGCACGAATGCGGCGGTGATCAACGCCTGCCTGCCGGTGCGCGTGGCGACTGACGCCATGGACGGTGCCAGCCTGGTGCGCATTGAGCCCCTGCCCGTGCCCTGAAGGCCCAGCAGCGCCCATGGGCTCCGGACTGGGCCAAAATGGCCCTTTTGCATTTTCCCTTCCATCCTTCGCCTGACCAGGAGACGCCATGAAAGTCGACACCATTCTGCAGACCATCGGCAACACGCCGCACGTGCGCATCAACCGCCTGTTTGGCAGTGCTGCCAACGTCTGGGTCAAGGCTGAGCGCGCCAACCCCGGTGGCTCGATCAAGGACCGCATCGCCCTGTCCATGGTGGAAGATGCCGAGCGCTCGGGCGCGCTGCAGCCCGGCGGCACCATCATCGAGCCTACCTCGGGCAACACCGGCATCGGGCTGGCCCTGGTGGCCGCCGTCAAGGGCTACAAACTGGTGCTGGTGATGCCCGACAGCATGAGCATCGAGCGCCGCCGCCTGATGCTGGCCTACGGCGCCACGTTCGACCTGACCCCGCGCGAAAAGGGCATGAAGGGCGCCATCGCCCGCGCACAGGAACTCCTGGCCCAGACGCCGGGCGCCTGGATTCCCCAGCAGTTCGAGAACCCCGCCAACATCGACGTACACGTGCGCACCACGGCGCAGGAGATCCTGGCGGACTTTCCCGACGGGCTCGACGCCATCATCACCGGCGTGGGCACGGGCGGCCACCTCACGGGCGTGGCGCGCGTGCTCAAGGCGAAATTCCCGCAACTCAAGGTGTTCGCGGTGGAGCCCTCGGCCTCGCCCGTGATCTCGGGCGGTGCGCCCTCGCCGCACCCCATCCAGGGCATCGGTGCAGGCTTCGTGCCCAAGAACCTCGATACCACCCTGCTCGACGGCGTGATCCAGGTCGATGCCGAACCGGCCCGCGAGTACGCACGCCGCTGCGCACGCGAAGAAGGCATGCTGGTGGGCATTTCCTCGGGCGCCACGCTGGCCGCCATTGCCCAGAAACTGCCCGAGCTGCCGGTGGGCGCGCGCGTGCTGGGCTTCAACTACGACACGGGCGAGCGCTATCTCTCGGTCGAAGGCTTTCTGCCTGCTTGACCCCCTGGGGTGGGCCTGCGCTGCACAGGCTGACGGCCCACCGTCCTACAGCGTCACCGGCCTGCGGCCGGAACAATCAAGGTGATACCACCCTCGGCTGCCAGTGCATCCGGGCGGTGGACCGCACCAAGGGGGTGCGGTACCTTTTCAGATTGTTTCCATGGCGCATACCTCCGCATCCCAGCCCATTGCCTTCAAGGTATTGACCGTGAATGTGCACAAGGGCTTCACCACCTTCAACCGGCGCTTCATGCTGCATGAGCTGCGCGATGCCGTGCGCCACGTGGCGGCGGACCTCGTGTTCCTGCAGGAGGTGCTGGGCACGCACCACCGCCATGCGGGGCGGGTGGAAAACTTCCCCCAGGAGCCCCACTACGAGTTCCTGGCAGACACCATCTGGACCCAGTTCGCCTATGGCCGCAATGCGGTGTACGACAACGGCCACCATGGCAATGCGCTGCTGTCCAAGTTCCCGATCACCCACTACGAGAACCACGACATCTCGGTGAGCGGACCCGAGCGGCGCGGCATGCTGCACTGTGTTTTGCAGCCGCCCAAGCACCACAGCCCTGTGCATGCGATCTGCGTGCACCTGGGCCTGCAGGAAGCCCACCGCCAACGGCAGTTGCGCAGTGTGTGCGACCTGGTCAACAGTTTCGATCCCGACGAGGCGGTGGTGGTGGCCGGCGACTTCAACGACTGGCGTGGCCGCGCCCACGAAGTCTTGCGCGAGCGTGCCAACCTGCACGAAGTGTTCGTGCAGTCCACCGGCCGTGCGATACGCACCTTCCCCGCATCGATGCCCTTGCTGGCGCTGGACCGCATCTACGTGCGCAATGCCTCTGTGCACACCCCCTTGAACCTGCCGAAGAAGCCCTGGGACAAGCTCTCGGACCACGCGCCCCTGGCTGCGGAGATCTCGCTATGACGCGCGCATCACAGTCCTCTCGCTGGGTTCCTGGAAACCAGTTCGAGCTGCTCGAGAACGGGGAGGATTTCTTCCCCCGGGTGTTCGATGCCATTCGCAAGGCACGCCGCGAGGTCATGCTCGAAACCTTCATCCTGTTCGACGACAAGATCGGCCAGGAACTGCATGCCGTGCTGCTCGCTGCGGCACAGCGCGGGGTGCAGGTGCATGTGCTGGTGGACGGCTTCGGCTCGCCCGACCTGCCGGACCAGTACCTGGATGCACTGGTGGAAGCCGGCGTTCATTTTCGCGTTTTCGACCCCGGCAAGCGCGTGATGGGACAGCGCCTGAACGTCCTGCGCCGCATGCACCGCAAGATCGTGGTGGTGGATGGCGAACTCGGCTTTATCGGGGGCATCAACTACTCCGCCGACCATGTGGCCGATTTCGGGCCGGAGGCCAAGCAGGACTATGCCGTGCAGGTGCGTGGCCCCATCGTCGCCCAGATGCACCATTTCACGCGTGAAGCGGTGCTCGACCCCGATGACCGCCGCCGCAACAAGGCGTCCAACACGCGCGGATTGCCGTACGAGGGCACGGCGCATGCCATCTTTGTCACGCGCGACAACCACGGCCATACCAACGACATCGAGCGCCACTACCGCATTGCGCTGCGCTCGGCGCGCAAGCGCGTGGTGATCGCCAACGCCTATTTCTTCCCAGGCTACCGCTTCATCCGCGAGATGCGGCGCGCGGCACGCCGTGGGGTGGACGTGCGGCTGATCCTGCAGGGCCAGCCCGACATGCCCATCGTGAAGACGGCAGCAGGCCTGCTCTACGACCACCTGCTGCGCGCCGGGGTGCGCATCTACGAATACTGCGACCGACCGCTGCACGGCAAGGTAGCGCTGGTGGACGACGAATGGTCCACCGTGGGATCGAGCAACCTGGACCCGCTGAGCCTGTCGCTCAATCTCGAAGCCAATGTCATCATCAGGGACCGTGCCTTCAATTCCAACCTGTACGGGCGCCTGGCGCACCTGATGGAGAACTCCTGCAAGCAGGTGGAGCCCACGCCCAAAAGCCGCTGGGAAGGCCTGCGCCTGGTGCGCAGCTACTGCGTGTTCCACCTGATGCGCTGGTTCCCGGCCTGGGCCGGCTGGTTGCCACGCCACGAGCCCACCATCTCCCTGGTCAAGGCCAATGCGCTGGCAACTGACAATCCCCAGGCGGCTTCGGCCACTTAGGATGCAGCCATGAGCGCTCCCGCCACCCACCCTTTGCACGGCACTGCGACGCCCCCCTCCACCGCAGCCCCGCACAAGGGGTCTGGCCGCTGGAGCACCGTGCGCAACAGCCGCTGGTGGCCGTGGGCCATCACGCTGGTCACCGGCGCGTTCGTGCTGCTGATCGGCGCGCTGCTGTTCCGGCAGGCACGCAGCGTGGATTGGGGCGCCGTGTGGAATGCACTCATCGACCTGCCCATGGCCGCGCTGCTGGGTGGCGCTGCGCTGGCGTTCGCCAGCCACGGCATCTACAGCACCTTCGACCTGTTCGGGCGCTACTACACCCGGCATGGCTTGCCGGTGGCACGCACCGTGGGCACCACGCTGATCGCCTACCCGTTCACGCTGAACCTGGGATCCCTCATCGGCGGGGTCACGGTGCGCTACCGGCTGTACTCGCGCCAGGGCCTGTCGGTGGGCGACATCGGCCAGGTGGTGGCCATCAGCATCATCACCAACTGGCTCGGCTATTTCGTGCTGGCGGGCGCGGTGTTCTGGCTCTGGACGCCGCACCTGCCCGAGGGCTGGGACATGGCCTCCGGCCAGTTGCGCTGGATTGGCGGCGCCATGGCGGGCGTCACCGCCGCCTACCTGGTGGCCTGCGTGTGGCGCCGGGGCCAGCCGCTCACGCTGCGGGGCTACAGCTTCCCCATGCCGCACTGGTCGGTGGGATTGCTGCAGGTGGCAGTATCTGCGGTGAACTGGATGGTGATGGGCGGAGCGATCTGGCTGCTCACCCAGCAGCAGGCGCCCTATGTGGCGGCCCTGGCCACGGTGTTGCTGGGTGCCGTGGCCGGCCTGATCTCGCGCATCCCTGCGGGCCTGGGCGTGCTGGAGGCCGTGGGTACGGCCGTGCTATCAGCCTATATGCCGGCGCCCCAGGCGCTGGCCGCTATCCTCGCCTACCGCACGCTCTATTTCTTTGCGCCGCTGGCCGTCGCCGCGTTGGCTTTCGGGGTGGTGGAACTGCGTTGGCGCAAGGGTGGCACAAGCACGCCGGCACCAGCCTCGGCGACCTCCTCGAACTGAGCAGCCCCCGTGCGGGCAAAATCGGGGGCCTTTTGCCCCTGCCACGCGCCTTCATGTCCTCTTCCCTCCCCGCCACCCCGCTGCGCATCACCGCGCAGCAAGGCCAGGCGCCGCTCTCGCTGGCACAACAGTCGTTCAACGGCTTGCTCGCGCAGATCGCAGAACAGCGCCAGATCCTGGCTGCATGGAACCAGGCCATCGACGCCTACCACCAGCGCTACGCCAAAGACGTCGCCCCCCTGCTCGACAGGTACTACGCTGCGCACGCCGGTCTGGTGAACGCCCTGGTGGAGGCCTCGGCGCGCAAGGGCCTGGGCCGCACGCTGCTGCGGGACCTGCATGCCGTGATCGCCCGGCTCGCTGGCGACCTGGCCCACAACATGCGCGATGCCACCACGCGCGCAGCGATGCAGGCGCTGCACGCCCAGTACACCGAAGAGCCGCTCGACGCCGAGGAAACACCCGACAGCACCGACGCGCCGCGGCTGCCATCCGCAACCGAGCCGGAATCGCCCGAAGACATCGTGCGCCGGGTGGAGGAGGAAATGCAGGCCCGGCAGGCGCGCGCGCAACAGGAGCGCGAGCGCCACCGTGCCGGCCGCGCCCGCAAGCCCAGCGCGCAGGAGCGTGCGCAGCAGGAAGCCGCGCAGGAGGCCAGCCAGTCGGTGCGCGCGGTGTACCGCAAGCTGGCCAGTGCCCTGCACCCCGACCGCGAGCCCGACGAGGCCGAGCGCCTGCGCAAGACCGCGCTCATGCAGCGCGTGAACCTGGCCTATGCCGCCAACAGCCTGCTCGACCTGCTGCAACTGCAGCTGGAGGTGGAGCAGATCGACGCGCAGCACATGGCGGGGGTGGGCGACACGCACCTGCAGCGCTACAACCAGGTGCTCACCGATCAATTGGCCGAACTGCAGCAGGAGGTGGTCACGCTGGAGGCCACCATGCGCGCGCAACTGGGCGTCACCTCGCGGCGCAAGCTGCTGCCCGGCCAGTTGATGGGCCAGCTGCGCAGCCAGATCCAGGCCCTGGAGCACGACATTCCGCTGCTGCAGCGGGAGGTGCAGGCGGTGGAGGACAACGACTACCTCAAGCAATGGCTCAAGGCGCAGCGCGAGGACCTGCTGGACGCAGACTGACCACCCTGGCGGGCGTGGCAGGACCGCCTCCTTTAAAATACCAGGAGCCTGTCGGACTTGGAAATCGTCGGCTGCAAATCGGCCCCAGCGGTCCATTTTTCACCGTCTTCTTGCCCCATAGCCTGGCTATGGGGCTGCAAATCCGGCAAAAACTGTCCTCGCTGGGGCCGATTTTCGCTTTCGACGCTCCAAGTCCGACAGGCTCCTAGCCCCACGACATTGCCACCGCCCGATCGACACGGGCCTGCAAGACCATGATCCGCCTTTCCGAAATCAAGCTGCCGCTGGCCGCCGTGCCGGCCGACGCCGCCGAACACCCGCTGGACGCGCTGCGCGCCCAGGCCGTCCAGATCCTGGGCATCGCCCCGACCGACATTGCCGGCGTGCATGTACACAAGCGCAGCTTCGATGCGCGCAAGGCCGACCTGCTGGCGGTCTACATCATCGACCTCGCCCTGGCCGACCCGTCGGGCGAAGCCGTGCTGCTGGCCCGGCATGCCGGCCGCCCGCACATCCAGCCCACGCCCGACATGGCATGGCAGCCGGTTGGCCAAGCCCCCGCCGATCTGCCGCTGCGGCCCGTGGTGGTGGGCTTCGGGCCCTGCGGCATCTTTGCCGCACTGGTGCTGGCGCAGATGGGCTTCAAGCCCATCGTGCTGGAACGCGGCAAGCCGGTGCGCGAGCGCACCAAGGACACGTGGGGCCTGTGGCGCAAGCGCGAGCTGCATGCCGAAAGCAACGTGCAGTTCGGCGAAGGCGGCGCGGGCACCTTCAGCGACGGCAAGCTCTACAGCCAGATCAAGGACCCGCGCCACCTGGGCCGCAAGGTCATGGGCGAATTCGTCAAGGCCGGCGCGCCCGAGGAAATCCTCTACGTGGCGCACCCGCACATCGGCACCTTCAAGCTGGTGAAGGTGGTGGAGAACCTGCGCGAGCAGATCATCGCCCTGGGTGGCGAGATCCGCTTCGAACAGCGCGTGACCGACGTGGTCGTCGAAGGCACGGGCGAGCGCCGCCACCTGCGCGGCCTGACGGTGCTGAACCAGGCCACGGGCGAAACCACCGAACTGCGCGCCGACCATGTGGTGATGGCGCTGGGCCACAGCTCGCGCGACACCTTTGCCATGCTGTACCAGCGCGGCGTGGCCATGGAGGCCAAGCCGTTTTCCATCGGTTTCCGCGTGGAGCACCCGCAGGGCGTGATCGACCGCGCGCGCTGGGGCCGCCATGCCGGCCACCCGCTGCTGGGAGCGGCCGACTACAAGCTGGTGCACCATGCCGCCAACGGGCGTGCGGTGTACAGCTTCTGCATGTGCCCGGGCGGCACGGTGGTGGCCGCCACCAGCGAGCCGGGCCGGGTGGTCACCAACGGCATGAGCCAGTACTCGCGCAACGAGCGCAATGCCAACGCCGGCATGGTCGTGGGCATCGACCCCACGGACTACCCCACGGGCGCCGACGCCTTCGCGCTGCACCTGGGCGCCACCTACGGTGTCGAGGCGCAGCCGGCCGGCCAGCACCATCCGCTGGCGGGCATCGTGCTGCAGCGCCAGCTTGAATCCAATGCCTATGTGCTGGGCGGTAGCGACTACAGCGCACCCGGCCAACTGGTGGGTGACTTCATCGCAGGTCGCGATTCGCAGCAGCTCGGTGACGTGGAGCCTTCGTACAAGCCCGGCGTGGCCCTGGGCGACCTGCATGCGGCCCTGCCGGGCTATGCCATCGCGGCGCTGCGCGAGGCGCTGCCGGCCTTCGGCCGCAAGATCAAAGGCTTCGACATGCACGACGCGGTGCTCACCGGGGTGGAGACGCGCACCTCGTCACCGCTCAAGATCGGGCGTGGCGAGAACCTGCAAAGCCTGAACACCGGTGGGCTCTACCCGGCCGGCGAAGGCGCCAGCTATGCGGGCGGCATCCTGTCCGCAGGGGTCGATGGCATCAAGGTCGGCGAGGCCGTGGCCCGCGCCATGCTGGGTATTGCCTGAGGCCGGTGACCATGCTGTTCACCGCCCCCACGCGCACACAGTTCACCGTCGCCGCGCTGGCCATGGCCGCCGTGGTGCTGGCCTCCAACATCCTGGTGCAGTTTCCGATCAACGACTGGCTCACCTGGGGCGCCATCACCTACCCGGTGGCCTTCCTGGTCAGTGAACTGGTCAACCGCCGCCATGGCCCGCAGCAGGCGCGGCGCGTGGCCTGGGTGGGGTTCGCGGTGGCCGTGGCGGCCTCGCTGGTGCTGGCGCCGGCCCGCATTGCCGTGGCCTCGGGCACGGCCTTTTTGCTGTCGCAGTGGCTCGATATCGGCGTGTTCGACCGCCTGCGCCACGGCAGCTGGTGGCGCGCGCCGCTGGTCGCCACGCTGCTGGCGGCCGTGCTGGACACGGCCGTCTTCTGGAGCATCGCCTTTGCAGGCACCAGCGACCCATGGGTCACCTGGGCCCTGGGCGACCTGGCCGTGAAACTCACTTTGGGCGTGGCGCTGCTGCTGCCCTTTCGCCTGCTCATCGGCAGCCGGGCAGCAGCGCTGCGCTGACGCGCTGGCTTACTTGCGCTGCAGGAAGTCGACCGCCAGCGCGGCCAGGGTGCGTGCGCCCACGGGCAGTTGGTCCTCGTCGATGTCGAACAGCGGCGAGTGGTTGGACGGGGCCTTGTTGAAGTCCACGCCCTTGGGTGGCGCGCCCAGGAAGTAGAAGAAGCCCGGTGCCACCTTCTGGAACTCGGAGAAGTCTTCCGAACCGCTGACCTTGGGGATGATCATGGCCTTGCCGCCCGATGCCAGCTTGAGCGCGGGCAGCGAGGCTTCGGTCAGCGCCGCAGGGTTGGAGGTCACCGGGTAGGCCACGGGGCCGAAGCGCACCTTGGCCTTGGCACCGCTGGACGCCGCGATGGACTCGGCCGTGGTGGTGATGCGCTTGAGCGCTTCCTGGCGCATCTCTTCGTCGAACGTGCGCAAGGTGCCCAGCAGTTCCACGTTGTCGGGAATGATGTTGTAGCGCGTGCCGCCATGGATGGAGCCGATGGTGATGACGGCGGGTTCCTTGCTGATGTTGAGCTGGCGGCTCACCACCGTCTGCAGGCCCAGCACCACCTGGCTGGCGGCGATCACCGGATCCACCGCATTCCAGGGCGAGGAGCCATGGCCACCCCGGCCTTCGACCTGGATACTGATGTTGTCCGACCCTGCCATCAGCGGCCCACTGCGGTAGCCCACCACGCCGGCCGGCAGGTTGGCCGTGATGTGCAGGCCGTAGATGGCCTGCACGTCTTTCAGCGCGCCCTCTTCCACCATGGCCTTGGCGCCGAAGCTGGGTACCTTGCCGCTGGCGTCGGCCTCCACCGGCGCGCCTTCCTCGGCGGGTTGGAAGATGAACTTGATGGTGCCCGGCAGCGTGGCCCGCATGCTGGCCAGCGCCTCGGCCGCGCCCATCAGCATGGCCACGTGGGCATCGTGCCCGCAGGCATGCATCACCGGCACTTCCTTGCCCAGGTAGTTGGCCTTGACCTTGGAAGCGAACGGCAGTTTGGTGTTCTCGGGCACGGGCAGGGCATCCATGTCCGCACGCAGGGCCACCACCTTGCCTGGCAGCCCCCCGCGCAGCGTCCCCACCACGCCGGTGCCGCCCACGCCGGTCTGAACCTCCATGCCAAGGCGCTTGAGATGCTCGGCCACCAGCTTGGCGGTGCGCACTTCCTGGCCCGACAGCTCGGGGTGGGCATGGATGTCGCGGCGCCAGTTGACCATCTTGCCGGCCACGCTGTTCACGGCGGCATCGATGGCCTGCAGGCCGGCGGCATCGAGTGCCTGGGCATGGGCGGGGGTAACCAGTGCCAGACTGCCGGCCACGAGGCCGGCGGCAATGGCGATCGACGAGAGGGTTTTGTGCATGAGGCGGGGTCCGTGCAAAGGGGGATGAAAAAGAACGAGCGTTCATGCTACGGGTGCCCAGATGTTTCATGACAAGCGAAAATCGCCATCTACAGAGCCGATACCGCCATGCCCGCACCCACCTTTCGCATCGATATTCCGCTGGTGCCTGAATCCTCCTTGGGCACTGCCCTGCACTTCATAGACCTGTTGCGCAGCGCCAACCTGCTGGCCCGCTTGCGGGCGGGGAACCAGGCGCAGCGCATGGACTGGCGGCTCCTCGATGCCGATGGCCGGCCCCTGCCCACCTCGCCCGGGCCGTGGTCCCACTACACCGCTGCCACGCCTTCCACCGATGGACCCGCGGGCCCTGCACAGGCGGTGTTCATTCCGTCGTTCCTCGCGGCCGACATCCCGGCGATTCGCGAGGTGGTGGCGCGCCACCCTGCGCTGGTGCGCCAGGTCGGCATCGCGGTGGACGCCGGGCAGAAGCTGCTGACGATGGGCGACGGGGCCTGGCTGGCCGCGGCCAGCGGCCGCCTGCAGGGGCGCACGGCCAGCCTGCCCTGGTTCTACATGGCCGGCTTTGCACGCGACTTCCCTGGCATCGCGCTGGTGCCGGGCCGGGACTGGACCGACGATGGCCCCTGGCTCAGCGGTGCCCTGCCCCACAACCTGGTGGACCTGGCGATCGCCCTGGTGCGCCATGCCTTTGGCGAGGAACTGGCCCGGGCCTGCGCCACGGTGATGGCGCCCGACCACCAGCGGGCACAAGCGGCCCTGCAGGCCAATGCCCAGCAGCACATACCCGCCACGCGCGACAGCACCCTGGCGCGCGCCATCGCCTGGATGGAAGCCCATCTGGAAGAGCCGTATTCACTGGAACGCCTGGCGCAGGCCGCATCGGTGAGCACGCGCACCCTGCTGCGGCATTTCCAGGCCGAGCTGGCGCAGTCGCCGCTCGACTACCTGCACGCCCTGCGCTGCGCACGCGCGAAGGTGATGCTCGAAGTGACGCTGGAGAGCGTACCCAGCATCGCCGTGGCCTGCGGCTACGCAGACCCTGCGGCCTTTCGCCGCATCTTCGTGCGGCATGTGGGCATGCCGCCGGCAGAGTACCGCAAGCGCCACGCCCTGCGCGCGCCGCGCCGGCGCTGGCGGGTGGACGTTGCGGGATAGATGGCTTCAGCGCAGCGTGGCCGCGGCCCCTGGGGGCAGGCGGAACGCATCCACCAGTTCGGCCAACTGCTGCGCCTGCACGCGCAGGCCCTGCGCTGCGGCAGAAGACTCCTCCACCAGCGCGGCGTTCTGCTGCGTCATCTGGTCCAGCTGGGATACCGCTTCGCCCACCTGGCTCAGGCCCGTGGTCTGCTCGCGCGCAGCGGTGCTGATCTCGCCGATGATGG
The DNA here is from genome assembly GCF_979253235.1 of Acidovorax sp. AC410. NCBI lineage: Bacteria > Pseudomonadati > Pseudomonadota > Betaproteobacteria > Burkholderiales > Comamonadaceae > Acidovorax > Acidovorax sp. AC410. Next base: position 2,794,591 of record NZ_CEEDCG010000001.1, on the reverse strand, counting down.
TCGCCACCTGTTTCACCGAGTCGACAATCTCGCCCATGGTGTCGCCAGCAGCGTGGACCAGCGCCGAGCCTTCGTCCACCTGGCGCACGCTGTCGCTGATCAGCCCGCCGATTTCCTTCGCGGCCGTGGCAGAGCGCTGGGCCAGGCTGCGCACCTCGCTGGCCACCACGGCAAAGCCCCGGCCCTGCTCGCCGGCACGGGCGGCTTCCACGGCAGCATTGAGCGCCAGGATGTTGGTCTGGAAGGCGATGCCATCGATCACGCTGGTGATGTCGGCAATGCGCCGCGAGGACTGGGCGATTCCTTGCATGGTGCCCACCACGCGGTCCACTGCCTCGCGCCCGCGCTGGGCCACGCCACTGGCGCCGGTCGCCAGGCTGCTGGCCTGCGCGGCCGCATCGGCGCTGTGGCGCACGGTGGCCAGCAGCTCTTCCATGCTGGCGGCGATTTCCTCAAGGTTGGACGCCGTCTGCTCGGTGCGGGCCGACAGGTCGCTGTTGCCCGCCGCAATTTCACCGCTGGCATCGGCCACGGAACTGCTGGCCCCGCGCATGCCCACGACCAAGGCCGCCAGGCGCGACTGCATGCCACCCAGGCGGGCCACCAGGGCCTGCAGCTCATCGCGGTTGCCCGCATCCACCGCAGGCACCTGCGAGGTCAGGTCGCCCTCGGCGATGCGGTCGGTCACCCCCGACGCCAGGGCCAGCGGCCGCAGGATGGAGCGCGACAGCAGCCAGGCACACACCAGGCTCAGCAGCAGGCCCACGGCCGAGCCCGTGGCCAGCAGCAGCTTGCCCTGCCGCTCGCTGCGCAGGGCGGCCTCGCGCGCATCGGCCACGCGCTGGCGCTGGTATTCGGCCAGTTCGTCCACGGCTTTCGCGTAGGCATCGGCGGCGGGGCGCAAACTGCCCGCTATGGCATCAGCGGGGAGGGCCTCGCCTGCCTTGCGGCGCTTGACGAGGTCGTCGCGCACGCTGCGGAACTGGTTGCCGGCCTTGTCGATGGCGTCGAAGAGGCGCTGGGACTGGGGGTCTTCGGCCAGCTCGTCGAGCCGCTTGCGCACTTCGGCGGAGCGCGCCGAGGTCACCTTGCGGTCGGCATCGATGCGCGCGGCGTAAGCGGGGTTGTCGATTTCGAGCAGGGTCTCGGCGCGCACCGAGCTGAGCACCACGATGGCATGCAGCTCGCGGGCGAGCAGTGCCCGCTCGGAGGAGCTGCCGCCCAGGTCATCGGCAATGTCCTGCAGTTCCCCCAACCGCCAGATGCCCACGGCGGCCGACAGGGACATGACAAGGCACACGACGCCAAAGGCCAGGGCCAGGCGGAAGGCGACACGCGTCTGGGAAAGGGACATGGTGGGAGTCTGCTCGTTGGGTCAATGGTGTTCCGGGCAGGATGAAGCCACAAACCCGGGTTTTCCCTTGTATCGTCATTCCATGGCGCCGACTTGAGCACCCTTTGCTCCCGAGCATCCCGGTGGCTGGTCAACGCCCCACCAGGGATCATCCAGCCGCCTGCTCCCTCATCACCGCCGCACCCGCAGCGGCACGCAGGTCCCTGGACAGTTCCGGGCTGCGGACAGCCCGTGCCAGCACCAGCGACCCGACCAGTTGCGACAAGGTGGACAGGGCCTGTTCCCTGCGCTTTTCCGCTCCATCGGCCTGCATCAGCGGCTCCAGAACCCGCAGAAAGTTCTCGACACCGGCCTCGAAGGGGACCTGCAGCGAAGGGCCGACGCGGGCCACATCGCCGGCCAGCGCGGCCATCGCACAGCCATTGGCCAAGCGCTGGCAGTGCAGGTCCGAAAGGTAGAAACCCACCAGCGCCTGCAGCGCCTCGGCCGGGGGCTTGGCAGACAGCTCTTCCCAGTAGTGGTTGTTGGCCGCGAGTGCGCGCTCACACGCCAGGCTGGCCAGCTCGTCCTTGGACTCGAAATGGCCATAGAAGCCGCCACGGGTCAGCCCGGCGGCCTGCATCAGCTCGTTCAGCCCGATGCCGTCGAACCCCTTTTCACGGAACAACTCGCCTGCCACATCCACGATGCGTTCGCGGTTGGCCTCGGCCTGCGCCCTGGTCACCTTCATGGCTTTCTCCTTGTGCTTGACTTATTTTACATGTTGATCGACATTTATATTTATTCATGTCAATCGACATTTAACGAAGCCCGAGGTCGCCATGCAAGCCCTGATTTCCGCCTATGCCCGCACCCCCTTCCATTTCGCACGCAAAGGTGCGCTGGCCACGGTACGGCCCGACACCCTCGCCGCCGAGCTCATCAAGGACCTGGTTCGGCGCACGGGCATCGACCCTGCGACGCTGGAAGACGTGATCGCCGGCTGCGCCTACCCCGAGGGCGCGCAGGGCAACAACATCGCGCGCATCGCGTCGCTGCTGGCGGGGCTGCCGCACGGGGTCAGCGGCATGACGGTGAACCGCTTTTGCGGCTCGTCCATGTCGGCGGTACACATCGCCGCCGCGCAGATCGAGGCCGGCCTGGGCGAGGCCTACCTGTGCCTGGGCGTGGAGTCGATGAGCATGGTGCCGCAGGGCGGCCTCACCTTCTCGCCCCACCCCGCGCTGAATGAAGAGACCGATGCCTATATCTCCATGGGCGAAACGGCCGAGAACGTGGCCGAGCGCTACGCGGTGTCGCGCACCGACCAGGAGCAACTGGCTTTTGAATCCCACCGCAAGGCGGCCGCCGCGCGCGAGGCCGGCCTGCTGCGCAGCGAGATCGTGCCCATCGCTCTGCCCGACGGCCAGATGGTGGCCGAGGACGGCTGCATCCGCCCTGGCACCTCGCTCGAAGCGCTGGCCGGCCTCAAGCCCGCATTCCGCGCGACCGGCACGGTCACAGCGGGCACTTCGTCGCCCCTGACCGATGGTGCGGCCGCCGTGCTGGTGACCAGCGAGGCGTACGCCGCGCGCCATGGACTGCAACCGCTGGCCCGCATCGTCGCCATGGCCACGGCGGGCGTGGACCCGGCCTTCATGGGCCTGGGCCCCATCCCGGCATCGCGCAAGGCGCTGGCGCGCGCGGGCCTGGCCGCAGCCGACATGGACGTGGTCGAGATCAACGAGGCCTTCGCCTCCCAGGCGCTGGCCTGCATCCGCGAACTGGGCCTGCGGCCCGGGGCCATCAACCTCGATGGCGGCGGCATGGCCATCGGCCACCCGCTGGGCGCCACGGGCGTGCGCATCACCGGCAAGGCGGCGGCATTGCTGCAGCGCCAGGGCGGGCGCTATGCGCTGGCCACGCAATGCATCGGCGGCGGCCAGGGCATTGCCACGGTGCTGCAGGCACTGTGAGCGCCACAAACCAACCCATTTCTCCCACCACACCTCGTATCTTTTGCCCCAAGGACTGCTTCCATGAACCTCCAGAACTCCGTCGTCTTCATCACCGGTGCCAACCGGGGCCTGGGCCTGGCCTTTGCCCAGGCGGCCCTTGCCGCTGGTGCCCGCAAGGTCTACGCGGCGGCACGCGATCCCGCCACCGTCACGCTGCCCGGCGTCATCCCCGTGCAGCTCGATGTCACGAACCCCGCCCAGATCGCGGCCGCCGTGGCCGCCTGCCCCGACGTGACCCTGCTGGTGAACAACAGCGGCATCTCGCGCGGATCGAGCTTGCTGGGCAGCCCCGATGCCATGGTGGCTGCGCGCGCAGAACTGGAGACCAACTTCTTCGGCCCCTGGGCCATGGCCCAGGCCTTTGCCCCGGTACTCCAGGCGAACGGTGGCGGGGCGGTGCTCAACGTGCTGTCGGTGCTGAGCTGGCTGACGATTCCCGCCGTGGCCACCTACAGCGCCTCCAAGGCGGCAGCCTGGTCGCTGAGCAATGGCCTGCGCAATGAACTGCGCGCCCAGGGCACGCAGGTGACCAGCCTGCACGTGGCCTACATGGACACCGACATGACCCGGGGCCTGGACGCCCCCAAGGCGGCACCCCTCGACGTCGCACGCCTGGCGCTGCAGGGCGTGCAGGCAGGCCTCGCCGAGGTGCTGGCCGACGACACCACGCGCCATGTGAAGCAGTCGCTGTCCAGCGCCACACCGGCCTACGCAGGCTGAACCCGGGCGCAGGCCCCATGAAAAAAGCCGCCGGGTGTGAACCCGGCGGCTTTTTTACTGAGCGATACGGCCCCGGGGCCGTTCAACGCATCACGCCTTGTTCTGCAGCGCAGCAATGCGCTCTTCGATGGGCGGGTGGGTGCTGAACAGCTTGCCGATGCCACCGGCAATGCCCATGGCGGCCACGCTCTTGGGCAGCTCGCCCGGGTGCATGCCGCCCAGGCGGGCCAGGGCATTGATCATGGGCTGGCGGCGGCCCATCAGCTGGGCAGCACCCGCATCGGCGCGGAACTCGCGCTGGCGGCTGAACCAGGCCACGACCATGGCCGCGGCAAAGCCCAGCACGATGTCCAGGACGATGGTGGTCACGTAGTAGCCGATACCGGGGCCCGAGCTGTTCTCGTCGTTCTTGCGCAGGAAGCTATCGACCGCATAGCCGACCACGCGCGACAGGAACACCACGAAGGTGTTCATCACGCCCTGGATCAGCGTCATGGTGACCATGTCGCCGTTGGCGATGTGGGCCACCTCGTGGCCGATCACGGCCTCGACCTCTTCACGCGTCATGCCCTGCAGCAGGCCAGTGGACACCGCCACCAGCGCCGAGTTCTTGAACGCGCCCGTGGCGAAGGCGTTCGGGTCGCCCTCGAAGATGCCGACTTCGGGCATGCCGATCTTGGCCGCGTCGGCGAACTTGCGCACCGTCTCGACGATCCAGCGCTCATCGGCCGAACCGGAACCGTCGATGACACGCACACCCGAGGTCCACTTGGCCATGGGCTTGCTGATCAGCAGCGAGATGATGGCGCCGCCAAAACCCATGATGAGCGCGAAGCCCAGCAATGCGCCGAGGTTCAGGCCGTTGGCCGTGAGGTAGCGGTTCACGCCGAGCAGGCTCGCGACCACCCCCAGCACGACGACGACGGCCAGGTTGGTCAGTACAAACAAAAATATCCGCTTCATGTTCTCTCCGTGGGGTAAACAAGGAACTGCGGTCGGTGGACCGCAACAGTCGATTCGGGAGTGAGGGCCGCACCTGCGGTGTGCAGGGCTAGGCGCAAAGCGCAGCCATAGCCGAAGCTATGGCGAGCATTTGCAACGACGCCCTGCGCGTCGCAGGCGTGGCAAGCACTTCTGAATTGGCTGTTACGGTTCACTACATGGGGGGTGGAATGGCCCGATTCAAGCGCCCCGGGTCCGCATGCCGCAGTGTCCCGTCGCGGTATGGTAGGGCGAATTACCTGGAAGGCCCTTATCACACAGTCGCTGACGGGAATTAGGAGGCTGGGCCCGCCAGCACGCGGGGCGGGCGAAACACCTGGGAATCGGCGTAGAAACAGGGATCCTCATTGGCCGCCCACCAGCCCGGCACACCCAGCACCGGCAGCGGTGTGAACGGCTTGCCGGCCCAGTTCCCTGGCTCCATCTGCTGGGCCAGCCATGCGTCGGCATTCGCTACCGAATCCATAGCACACTGTGCCCGATACACATGCGCCACGATGGGCTTGCGGGGTGCTACCAGTTTTTCGAGCAGCGCATGGCCGAACAGTAGCAGCCGGGCCTCGTGCCACAGCGGGCGCAGGTCCACGAACAGCCGCGTCCATTCACGCGCCTGCAGCGCTTGCCAGATCGGCGCGGGGGCGTCGAGCAAGGCGCCGTTCTCATCGAACACCGTGAGCGCATCGCGCAGCGGGCCGCGCACCGCACCAATGCCGTGGGCCACCATGGCACCGGCCTGCAACTCGTTCAGCCGCCGCTTGGCCTGCGGGAAGTGCAGCCACACCAGGCCGTTGAAAAAATCGTGCAGGTTGTCGCGCGTGGGCACGCAGCGCGTGTCGAAGATGTGCTGCTCGTAGGCGACGCCTTCGGGCAGGTCGTCCTGGGGGACAAACTGCACGGGCGCAGCCATGGCTCCCTGCAGCGCACGGTGCACGGGCGCGCCGTGCTGCAGCACCTGCTGCGCCACCGGCTGACCGGAGGCTCGCCACGGGGCCAGCCAGGCGGCGGCCCAGTCAATGGCCTCTAGACCAGCCGCCACGGCAGCGCTTCACCCGCGCGCAAAGGCTTGAGCTCGGCTTCGCCAAAGGCGAAGCTGTCGGGTGGCGTCCACGATTCGCGTTGCAGCGTGATGGTGCCGGTGTTGCGCGGCAGGCCGTAGAAGTCGGCGCCATTGAAGCTGGCGAAGGCTTCGAGTTGGTCGAGCGCGCCTGCATTGTCGAAGGCCTCGGCGTACATCTCCATCGCCGCATGGGCGGTGTAGCAGCCGGCGCAGCCGCTGGCATGCTCCTTGAGGTGCGCAGGGTGGGGCGCACTGTCGGTACCGAGGAAGAACTTGGCGCTGCCGCTGGTGGCAGCCTGCACCAAGGCCACGCGGTGGGTTTCGCGCTTGAGCACGGGCAGGCAGTAGTAATGCGGGCGCACGCCGCCGATGAAGATGGCGTTGCGGTTGTACAGCAGGTGGTGCGCCGTGATGGTGGCGGCCGTGAAGCGGTCGGAGGCGTTGACGTAATCGGCCGCATCCTTGGTGGTGATGTGCTCGAAGACGATCTTGAGCTCGGGGAAATCACGGCGCAGCGGGATCAGCTGCTGCTCGATGAACACCGCCTCGCGGTCGAACAGGTCGATGTCGCTGCTGGTCACCTCGCCGTGCACCAGCAGCAGCATGCCGCTCTTCTGCATGGCTTCGAGGGTCTTGTAGGTCTTGCGCAGGTCGGTCACGCCCGCGTCGCTGTTGGTGGTGGCACCGGCGGGGTAGAGCTTGGCGGCGACCACCCCGGCTTCGCGCGCGCGCACGATCTCCTCGGGCGGCAGGTTGTCGGTGAGGTACAGCGTCATCAGCGGCTCGAACTGCACGCCGGCAGGCACGGCGGCGAGGATGCGCTCCTTGTAGGCCAGGGCTTGCTCGGCCGTGGTGACGGGCGGGCGCAGGTTGGGCATGATGATGGCGCGGCCGAACTGGGCGGCGGTGTGCGGCACCACGGTGAACAGAGGCTCCCCGTCGCGCACATGCAGGTGCCAGTCGTCGGGGCGGGTGATGGTGAGGGTGTTGGTGGGGGCTGCTGCGGTCATGGGCGATATTCTCCCATTCCCCGCATCACCCCCCGGCCAGCACCACTCATTCGGCCGTGATACCGGCCTTGCGCACCACGTCGCCGAACTTCACCAGGCGCTCGGCCATCATCTTCTCGAAGGCCGCGGGTGGCATTTCCTCGGGCACGATCACGCCACGCTCCTTGAGGTTGGCCACCATGGCCGGTGCCGTGGCGGCCTGGCGCACGGCCTTGTACAAGGTCTGCACGATGGCGTCGGGCGTGCCGCCGGGGGCGGCCAGGCCGGTCCAGGAGCTGAGGTTGAGCTCGGGATAGCCGGCCTCGGCCATGGTGGGCACGTCGGGCAGTTGCGGCAGGCGCTGCTCGGAGGCGACGGCCAGCGCGCGCACCTTGCCGGCCTGCACATGGGGCAGCATGATGACCAGGTTGTCGAGGATGAACTGCACCTCGTTGGCCAGCACGGCCGTGATCAGCGGCGTGCCGCCGCGGTAGGGGATGTGCGTGGTGTAGATGCCGGTGACCGCCTTGAACATCTCCACGTTGAGTTGGCCCATGCTGCCCACGCCGCCGCTGCCGTAGTTGAGCTTGCCGGGGTTCTTCTTCGCGTACTCGATGAACTCCTTGACCGACTTGATGGGCCGGCTCGAATGCACCACCAGCGCATTGGGCTGGCGGCCCAGGATGGCGATGTTCTCGAAATCCTTGATGGGGTCGTAGCCGACTTTCGGCTGCGTCAGCGGGTTGGCCAGGTGGCTGCTCTGCGAGGACACAACCAGGGTGTAGCCATCAGGCTTGGCGCGGGCCACGCCCAGCGACGCGACAGAGCCGCCCGCCCCTGCGCGGTTTTCCACCACGATGGGAACGCCCAGAATGCGCGACAGCGGCTCGGAATACTGGCGCGCCATGATGTCCACCGAGCCCCCAGGCGGAAAGGGCACCACGAGCGTGATGGGACGCGAGGGGTACTTGTCCTGGGCCTGTGCGGCCAGCGGTGCCAGGCCCGCGAGGCCCAGCCCGAGGCCGGCGTTGAGGATGTGGCGGCGATTGGGTTGCATGAAGGGGTTCACAGGGTCTTCTCTCAGGGTCTTCTCTCAGGGTCTTGCAGGAATCGGAAATCAGGGATGGTCGAGAACGGCCAGCGCCACGGCCTGCGCGCGCGGCATCAGGGTGGACAGCTCGCAGTACTCACGCTCGGTGTGCGGGTGGCCACCCACGGGGCCGGTGCCGCACAGCGTGGGCGCGCCCACCGAGGCCGTCAGGCCGCTGTCGGCCGCGCCGCCGGTGAACTCGCCCTGCACCGAAAAGCCCAGCGATTGCGCGCCGCGCTGGTACAGCGCCAGCAGCGCGTGGGGCGTGGGCTTCATGGGCAGCGTGCGGCGCACGGCGGTCACGCGGCCCTGGGTGCGGGGAAGGCTCTCTGCCTCGACGATGGCGCGCACACGCTCGAAGAGTTCGTCGGGGTCGGTCTCGGCGGTGTAGCGCACGTCCAGCTCGGCCTTGGCGTGCGGCGCCACCATGTTCGGCACGATGCCGCCCTGCACCACGCCGACGTTGGTGGTGATGCCCGCAGCCACGTCGGTCAGCGCATGCAGCGCCAGGATCTTGTGGGCCAGCGCCCCGATGGCGCTGGCGCCGGCCGCATGGTTGATGCCCGCATGGGCGGCCACGCCCTGCACCTCGAATTCGACGGCCATGGAGCCCTTACGGCTGGTGACCAGGTTGCCGTTCACACGGCCGGGCTCGGCATTGAGCACAGCGCGTGCGCCACGGGCTGCGGCCATGATCTGCTCGCGCGTGGCGGGCGAACCGATCTCCTCGTCGCACGAGAAGAACAGCCGCAGCGGTGCCGTGAGCCCGCCGCAGCGCGCAAAGGCCTCGGCGACAAAGGCATTCATCACCAGGCCCGACTTCATGTCGGCCACGCCGGGGCCATACGCCCGCCCCTCTTCCACGCGGAAGGGGCGGCGCGCTGCGGTGCCGGCCGGGTAGACGGTGTCCATGTGGCCCATGAGCAGGATGGGTGCGCCCTCGGTGGGGCCAGGCACCTGGGCCTGCAGCAGCACGCCATAGCCGGGCACAGGCACGAGCTCCACCGCCACACCGGCAGCCATGAGCCGTTCGCGCAGCGCGCTGGCCACGGCCGTCACGCCCGCTTCGTCGCGGCTGCCGCTGTCGATGTCCACCACCTTCTGCAACAGATCTTGCATGGCCTGCTGCTGGCCTGCCAGCCAGGCCAGGATGCGTTCGCGCACCCGTGTGCGGCTTTCTTCAAGGGTATCCTGCATGTCGTCCTTTGCGACCATGCCCGGGAACGGCATGGTGATGGGGCGAAAGTGTTGCATGCAGCTGCCTTGTTTGCAATACATTTTTCATAAAATGGATATTCATGAAATTACCATTGCAAACCGCTGACGGCCTGCTGCCCGAGCGCCTGGCACGCCAGGGCGCAGGCCTCACAGCCAGCGAGCGTGCGCTGGCCGAGGCGCTGGAACGCGACTACCCCCATGCGCTGCTGGAGTCGGCCACCTCGCTGGCCGCCCGCACGGGCACCAGTGCCTCTACCGTGGTGCGGCTGTTCGCCAAGCTGGGCTATGGCAGTTACGCCGAGGCCCAGCGCGAGGCCCGCGCCGAGGTCACGGCCCTGCTGCAGACGGCGGGCCAGCGCGCGCCCGTGACCATCGGCACCCGGCGCAGCCTGCAGCAGTGCGTGGACGACGCCCTGCTGCACGACCAGCACAACATCAGCGCTACGCGCGACGGCCTGGACATGGTGGCCTTCGAAGCCATCGCCAACCGGCTGGCCCAGGAGAAAGGCCGGGTCTTCGTGCTGGCACAGATCAACAGCGCGCCCGTGGCGGCCTGGCTGGCACTGCATCTGAACATGTGCCGCCCCGGCGTGCATGAGCTGGGCGCAGGCGCCGTGGCGGCCACCGACCAATTGCTCTGGGTGCAACCCGACGATGTGCTGCTGGCCTTCAGCATCCGCCGCTATGCGAGCGGGCCGGTGAAGGTGGCGCAGCGCTTTCGCGAGACCGGTGGCCAGGTGCTGGCCCTCACCGACAGCGCATCGGCGCCCCTGGCCACGCTGGCGCACGAGCGCATCCTGGTGCGCACTTCCAACGCCTCGCCGTTCGACTCCTACACAGCGGCTTTCTTCCTGTGCAACGCGCTGGTGTCGGCGGTGGCGCAGCTGCGCCACGCATCGGTGTCGGAAGCACTCAGGCGCCGCGACACGCTGTGGAAGGATGTCGAGGACCAGCAGCTCATCGTGGGCGAACCGCCTGCGCGCAAGCCCCCGCGCAAATAGCGCCCCTGTCCTGGCGCAGGCTCAGCCCTGTGCGGCCTTGCGGCGCCAGGCCTCGAAGCGCCGCGCGATCTTCGGGGCGATGCGGTCGAAGGCCTCCCAGCTGTCGGGCGTCATGGCCTCGCCATCATCGCGAAAGTGGTTGGACGACCCGAACACGGTCTTGACGTCCGTGACCCAGCGCTCGGCATCGGGCGTGCCAAAGCCCCGGTAGTAGCTGCCCCAGAAGTCCGAGGCACCCGGTGCCAGGTCGTCGGTCCAGACGACGCGCCCGCAAGGGCCATGCAGCAACTGCAGCGGCGTGGCCGTGCGTTCGTGCCACGGAGCGAGCACGTCGGCCGGATAGCGCACGGGGTCCAGCAGCCCGTGCAGCGCGCACCAGGTTGCGAAGAATGCGTCCTCGACATAGACCAGGGGCTTGGTCTGCTCGTAGTCGGCACTGGCCTCCATGAAGTCGCGCTGCTGGGGCAGCCGGGCGTCGATGCGGGCGATACCGCCACCCTTGTCCGCGCGCAGAAAGGCCAGCTCCAGCATGTCGCTGACCGCCTGCTCCACGAAATCATCGCCGTCGGCGGTACCGGGAAAGTGCTTCCAGGACAGACCCTCGGGCAGGGGGATGAGCCCCGCCGCCTTCACGGGCACGATGATGCGCGTGACATAGGTGCGCCAGATGCGCCCGTCCTTGTGCGGAGGCCAGAAGCCGCGGTGCTTGGGGGCCATCTCAGCGCTGACTTCGATGCCGGTGGCGCGCACGCTGATGTAGGTGCTGTCGTTGTGCGGTGTGGCGGGCTTGAGGGGCTTGGCCCCCACAGCAGCCAGCCACTGCTGTACCAGCGGATCGTCGATGCGCCGGCCGATGCAGGCCAGCATCTGGTCCCAGAGATTGCCCTCGGCGGCCGCGGCCACAGGCGCCGTTGCCGGGGGCACCTGCGCAGGCTCCGCTGTCGCCAACCGCCCGGAAATCGCGTCCTCCATCCAAGCGTCGAAGTCGGGCCAGCGCTGCTCGGCCTCGGCAAGAATGTCCTCCCCGGTCGCAGGCACCGACAGCCCCTGCGCCGCCAGCCAATCCAGCAGCTCGGGCGCCACCGCGCCGTCCTCTTCGGGGGGCTCGTCCAGGTTGCCATACAGCGCGAATTCGTCGTAGCCGACGCCCAGCAGCCGCAGGAACTGCAGGGCATCGCTGGCCAGCACCCGCCCACCCCCTTCAGAGCCGAGGTAGACCACCGGCAGGCCGCCCTGGGGAGCGCGCCAGACGGCAATGGCCGAGCCATCGGGCTCCACGCCGAACACCCCCAGGTGCTGCGCCGCGCGCAGTCCGCCGGCATGGCCTTCGTCGCCAAAATAGCGGGCCACGGCACTGGGCGGCTGGGCATGGAAGGCAAAGCAGCCGCTCACCGACACGGTCGGCTGGCACCACTGTGGAAACGCCTGCAGCAGGTCGAGCAAGGCTTGCGGCACGGGCAGGTCCGCCGGGAAGGAAAATGCGCCGTTCTCTGGGATGCTGCTCATGGCAGTGCGTGCTCCTGTCGGTCCGTCCATGCCCGGGCGTCACCGCGACGCCCCAGGGCAGGCCAGCCATCCGGCGTTGTATCAGGGCCCGTCGCCGGGGCGCCCTGCGGCACGCAAACTTTGGCAGAAAATCCGGCATTCCGTCACATCGCCGCCAGGATGGTCGGCCGGGGGCGCCACCAACACCACCGCCAGCGCGGGGGTGAGTTGCAGCAGCACGGCATCCGCACTGCCCGCGCCCGCATACATGGCGTCATAGGGCGCCTTGACCCGGGTGCGGTACCACGACATCCGCACCAGCACCTCCCCCCGATAAGCCGGCTTGCCAAAGAAATCCCAGCGCTCCGTCGCTTGCGCCGGGGCGTACGGGTTGGGCAGACGCCAGGCGTCGTCCTCGAACATGAAGGGATCCACCTGCTTGCGCTCGGTGTCGATGCGCGTGCGCGCCACCTGGACGGTGGGCCAGCCCTTGCGATCGGTGATGGCCCAGTCGCACACCTTGTAAGGAGGCGAGCCGCCATCTTCCTTGTCTTTGCAGTCCAGCTGCGGCGGCTCTTTTCGGGCCGCCACCACGTCGAAGGAACACAGGGGCACCCCCTCCAAGGTTTCAGAACGGCGCGGCTTGGTGATGCGGTAGTGCACCGGCAACTCGAAGGCCAGGCCACAGGCCATCACCGTCGGCGGGGGCATGGCATCAGCCACGAGCGGCTTGGCTGCTCGCCTGCCTGTGGCCAGATCCCAGGGATGGACCCACTGCGTGCGGCGGTCCACCTCGTAGTAGCCCACCAGATTGCTGCTGCCATCGCGCACTTCGGGGCCCTGGTAGCGCAGGGCAAGCACCTGGCCCGCAGGCGTGCGCTGCTGCAGATCGCACTGGTAGCGGCCTGCCGTGCCAGGCCCTGCCAGGTGGAGGGCCTGGGCCACCTGGGCCAGCCGCGCGCAAGCCGGTGGCGGCGCGCCCTTGCGGTCTGCCGCCTTGTCCTGCGCCGTGGCGAGAACCGGCGCCAGCGCCAGGAGCAGCCAGGCCCCGCCTGCAAGGCAACGCCACCAACGGCCAGCGGGCGCTGCAGGGCAGGGAGATACAGGGTGCGTGGAACGCATGGCGAATGCACCAAAAATTGGACAAGCCGCGAACGTAGCACGCAGGGCCCGCACCCCAGCCGCCCGCACGAACGGAAAAGGCGCCCGAAGGCGCCTTGTGTGACATCCTGCACATTGCGCCCTAAAAAGGGAGCCAGTGCCCGCAGCCGGTTCAGTGCTGCAGGATCTTATTGAGGAAGTCCTTGGTGCGTGGCTGGCGCGCTTCGGGGTGGTTGAAGAAGTCGTCCTTGGAGCAGTCCTCCAGAATCTTGCCGCCCACGTCCATGAAGATCACGCGGTTGCTCACCTTGCGGGCGAAGCCCATTTCGTGGGTCACGCACATCATGGTCATGCCTTCGTTGGCCAGGCCCACCATCACGTCGAGCACTTCACCGACCATTTCGGGGTCGAGCGCCGACGTGGGTTCGTCGAACAGCATCACGATGGGGTCCATGCTCAGGGCGCGGGCAATCGCCACGCGCTGCTGCTGGCCGCCCGAGAGCTGGCCAGGGAACTTGTCCTTGTGCGCCATCAGGCCCACGCGCTCCAGCATCTTGAGGCCACGCTTCTTGGCATCGTCGGGGGTGCGGCCCAGCACCTTGATCTGGGCAATCGTCAGGTTCTCCGTCACCGACAGGTGGGGGAACAGCTCGAAGTGCTGAAACACCATGCCCACGCGGCTGCGCAGCTTGGGCAGGTTGGTGCTGGGGTCGTGCAGCTTCACACCATCGACCGTGATCTCGCCCTTCTGGAAGGGCTCGAGCGCGTTGATGGTCTTGATCAGCGTGGACTTGCCCGAGCCCGAGGGCCCGCACACCACGACCACTTCACCCTTGTTGATGACGGCCGAGCACTCGTTGAGCACCTGCACGGGGCCATACCACTTGGATACGTTCTTGAGTTCGATCATTTCTTGTTCCTCAATCCAATCTCTTTTGCATCAGCGAATGATCGCGATCTTCTGGTGCAGGCGTTTGACCATCCAGGACAGCGCATAGCACATCACAAAGTACAGAACCGCTGCGGCCAGGTAAGCCTCGATGGGGCGGCCAAAGTTCTTGCCCGCCACTTCAAAGCCCTTGAGCATGTCGTAGGCACCGATGGCGTAGACCAGCGAGGTGTCCTGGAACAGGATGATGGTCTGTGTGAGCAGCACCGGCAGCATGTTGCGAAACGCCTGCGGCAGCACCACCAGCTTCATGTTCTGGCCATAGGTCATCCCGAGGGCCTGGCCGGCATGGACCTGCCCACGCGCAATGGACTGGATGCCGGCGCGCATGATCTCGCTGAAGTAGGCGGCCTCGAAGGCGATGAAGGTCACCACCGCCGAGACTTCCGCACCGATGGGCCGGCCGATGATGGCCGGCACCAGCAGGAAGAACCACAGGATCACCATCACCAGCGGAATGCTGCGCATGCCGTTGACGTAGATGGTGGCCGGCACGTCCAGCCACTTCTTGCCCGACAGGCGCATGAGGGCCAGCACGGTCCCGAAGATCACGCCACCGATGGTGGCCACGAACGTGAGCAACAGACTGAAATACAGCCCCTTGAGCACGAAGTTGGAGATCAGGTCCCAGTTGTAAAAGCCAAAGTCGAGATTCATTTGTCAGTGCCCTCCACCTGCGCCGCTGGGCACGACCACGCCGGGAATGCGCGCACGCTTCTCGATGAACGCCATGATGCGGTTGATGGCAAACGCGGAGATGATGTAGAGCGCCGTCACGGCCAGGTAGACCTCGATGCCGCGCGAGGTTTCCTCCTGCGCCTGCATGGCAAACATCGTGAGCTCGGCCACCGACACGGCAAACGCCACGGAGGAGTTCTTGAAGATGTTCATCGTCTCGCTGGTCAGCGGCGGGATGATGATGCGAAACGCCATGGGCAGCAGCACGTAGCGGTAGGTCTGGAAGGTGGTGAAACCCACTGCCATCCCGGCGTAGCGCTGACCGCGCGGCAGGGTATTGATGCCCGAGCGCACTTGCTCGGCAATCCGCGCCGACGTGAAGAAGCCCAGCGCCAGCACCACCAGCGTGAAGCCGGGAACGCCCTTCATGACCGGAAACAGGCTGGGCAAGACGTGGTACCAGAGGAAAATCTGCACCAGCAGAGGAATGTTGCGAAACAGCTCGACCCAGGCATTGCCCAGGCGCACGATCATCGGCCGGTCCTGCAAGGTACGCAGCGTGCCAATGAGGGAGCCCAACACGAGTGCCAGCACCAGGGCCAGCAACGAAACAGACACCGTCCAGCCCCAGGCCGACAGCATCCAGTCCAGGTAGGTGATGTCGCCGCCCTTGCCAAAGCAGCTTTGCACGACTTCCCTGTCCATGGTGTCCTGGCAGAACACCTGCCAATCCCAACTCATAGGATCACCCCTTTATTGTTTGGTATTGAATTGGGCGCAATCCTTTGCGGACCCAACAAAAAAGCCCCTTCAAACCATGGCGGCCGAAGGGGCGCAAGCATTCCGAAGATTACTTCTTGGCGTAGTCTTCCATCGGCTTGTCGTTCGGGGCGGCCCAGGCCGCCTTGGTAGCGTCGGAAATGGGCAGACCGATCTTGGTGTTGGTCGGGGGCACGGGCTGCATGAACCACTTGTCGTACAGCTTGGCCAGCGAGCCGTCGGCGATCTGGCGCTTGATGCTATCGTCCACGGCCTTCTTGAAGGCCGGGTCATCCTTGCGCAGCATGCAGGCGATGGGCTCCACCGAAAGCACTTCGCCGACGATCTTGTAGTCGGCAGGGTTCTTGGACTTGGAGACGTTGGCGGCCAGGATCGAACCGTCCATCACGAAGGCGTCGGCACGGCCGGTTTCCAGCATCAGGAAGCTGTCGGCGTGGTCCTTGCCGAAGACTTCCTTGAAGTCGACGCCACCAGCGCGCTCATGCTTGCGCAGGGTCTGCACCGAGGTGGTGCCCGTGGTCGTGGCCACGGTCTTGCCGTTCAGGTCCTTGATGGACGTGATGCCGGAATTGGCCTTCACGACAGTACGCACTTCTTCCACGTAGGTGGTCACGGCAAAGGCCACGTCCTTCTGGCGTGCGGCATTGTTCGTGGTGGAGCCGCACTCCAGGTCCACCGTGCCATTGGTCACCAGGGGAATGCGGTTTTGCGAGGTGACGGGCTGGTACTTGGTTTCCAGCTTGGCCAGGCCCAGTTGCTTCTGGATGTCGGCCAGGATGATTTCACCCATTTCGGTGTGGAAACCCACGTACTTGCCATTGCCCAGGGTGTAGGAAAGACCCGAAGACTCGCGCACACCCAGCGTCACGCTGCCCGAGGCCTTGATTTTGGCCAGGGTGTCGGTGGCTTGGGCGAATGCGCTGCCTGCAGCCAGGGCGGTCACGGCAACCGCGAGCAAATGCTTCTTCATTGGGATCTCCTTGTGTGAAACGAAAAGGGGGGGATTTTAGAGATTTACCCGGCCCGGAAGCACCGGTGGGCAAAAAACCAAAAAGGGAACCACGCGACCAGCGATATTAGTCAGAACGGGACCTGGTCGGTAGGGTATTTCCAGAAGTCCCGCAACAGATAGCTGACGGGAAGGTTCAGCGTGGTGTTGTTGGGGGGAATCGGTTTGGCAAACCACTTCTCATATATGGGGTAGATATCCCGGCTGGTGATCAGACGGCGCATCTCCTCGTCCACCAGCTTCTTGAATTCGGGGTCGTTCTTGGGCAGCATGATGGCCAATGGCTCGGTGGTCATGAAACGGCCCACCACTTTCAGGGCGCTCGGGTTCGGCCGGCCAGCGGCCAGGCCGTACAGCAGCACGTCGTCCATGACGAAGGCATCGGCTTCGCCCTTCTCCACCATCTCCACGGCCTTGGCGTGGTCGGGCGCTTCCAGGATGGTGATGCCCATCAACCGCTCGCGGTTGGCCTGGTCGGCCGCCTTCAGCGGCGTGGTCCCCTTGGTGGACACCAGTTTCTTGCCATTGAGATCTTCCACACGGTCGATGGTGCTGGCCGATTTCACCAGCAGGCGCGCGCCGGTGATGAAATGAGGCACCGTGAAGGCCACCTTCTGGCGCCGCTCGGCATTGTTGGTGGTGGAGCCGCATTCCATATCGGCCTTGCCCTGCTCGATCATGGCAATGCGGTTGGCCGGCGTGACGGCCAGGAACTCGACCTGCATGTCCTTCTTGCCGGTCTTCTTTCGAACCACTTCGGCCAGGCGCAGGCACAGGTCCATGGCATAGCCGACCGGCTTGCCGGTCTTGCTGTCGATGTAGGAAAACGGCACCGACGACTCACGGTGCGCAATCACCAGCTTGCCGCCGCCGCTGACGCGCTCGAGCACCCCCTGCGCAGACGCCGCGGATGCGCAGCACAAGGCGGCAAAGCCCCACGCGAATCCCCAATGCTGAACTTTCATGCGGTGTCTCGGTAAATAGGAAGTGGAATCAGATCTGCAATCTTCGTGCCACCCTGGGGCCTGAAAGAGACTACATCGCTATCGCTGATCCAGCAATGGGGGCGACTGTACGTGTCGTTACCATGAAATTCCAATGCCGTTTGCGCGGACAACTATGCAAACTGTTTATATCCGTATTTACCCTAGGCATGAAAGAACGCGGCGGTTCACGCCACCTGCGCCTGCAGGTAGGTCCACAGCGCCTGGGCCGTGCCCTTGGGTGCTTCCTTGCCGGAGGGCTTTTCGCGGTAGGCCCGCACGTCCATGGTCATTTGCAGGCCTTCGGTGTCCGGCGGGGCAGCACTCACCAGCTTGCGCGTGCGCAGCTCCTTCTTGACCGCACTGTGGGGCAGAAAGGCCACGCCGTGCCCTTCGAGCGCCATGGCCTTGAGGCCTTCGGCCATGTCGGTCTCGTAGACCCGATCCAGGTGAATCGGGGTGCCCGACTCCTTGAGGATCAGCTCCGTCACCCGCCCCAGGTAGGCGCCGGGCGCGTAGCCCAGGTAGGGCAGCGGCTGGCCCACGCGGCCCGGCAGCCGGAACAGCGGCTGCCCGTCGGCATCGGCCTTGGAGTAGGGGGACAGCACCTCCTGGCCCAGGCTCACCATCTCGTACCGGTCGGCGTCGAGCTGGAAAGGCTGCGAGGGGTGGTGGTAGGCGATCAGCAGATCGCAGCCGCCCTCTACCAGGCGCATCACGGCGTCATGCACGTTCAGCGCGATCAACCGGCTCTTGAAGGGGCCAAACTTGTCGTGCAGGCTCGACACCCAGGCCGGAAAGAAGGTGAAGGCCAGCGTGTGCGGCACCGCGAACTCGATCATGTCCTTGCCCGCACTGGTGTGCGCGCGCAGCATGGCCCGGGTGTTCTGCAGCGCCTGCAGCATCTCCAGCGCCTGGTCGTACAGGGTCTTGCCAGCCGGCGTCAGGCGCGTGGGGTAGGAGCTGCGGTCCACCAGATCGGTGCCGGCCCAGGCCTCCAGGGCCTGGATGCGCCGCGAAAAGGCGGGCTGCGTCACATGCCGCAACTGGGCGGACCGGCTGAAGCTGCGCGTTTCCGCAAGACTGACGAAATCTTCAAGCCACTTGGTTTCCATCGGTGCATTATCGGTGCCGGCCCTGCCGCGTGCTGGCCTGTCGTGGAAAGCCTGTACAAGGGTTTATCCATAGCGCACCATTGGTGTGCACACATAGCAACGCACCGCATAATAGGGAAAGTTGCGTCCAAAGCGCGCTCCCGCGTCACGGCCCCAGGTGCACAACACCGGCGGGCAGAGCGACCGGCCCGTCCTGTTTGTTCTCCTGTACCGCCGCCCCGATGTCCTCCACCCCTCCCCAAGGGCCGGTGACCGACGCATCCGTGCCCGTCGCCGCCCCTGACTCCGAAGAACCCCGCTCCCTGCGCATCGAGGACTGGCTCACCGTCATCGTCATGGCTGCGCTGGCGCTGATCACCTTTGCCAATGTGCTGGTGCGCTACTTCACCAGTTCCTCCTTCGCCTGGACGGAGGAAATCTCCGTCTTCCTGATGATCGTGCTGGCCCTGGTGGCGGGCTCCGCCGCCGTGGCGCGCGACCAGCACATCCGCATCGAGTACTTTGCCGAAGGCGGCTCTGCCGCCCGCCGCAAGCGCCTGGCGCAGCTGGGAGCCGTGGCCGTGGCCCTGCTGTTCGGGCTGATCGCCGTGCTCAGCGTGCGCGTGGTCTGGGACGACTACCGCTTTGGCGAGACCTCGCCAGGCATCGGCGTGCCGCAGTGGTGGTATTCCATCTGGCTGCCCGTCATCTCGGCGCTGATCGCCGCGCGCGCCGTGGGCCTGCTGCTGCGCCGCAGCCGCGAACCGCTGCGCGCCGAGGAAGCGCCCGCCAGGGACGCCCAGCCATGATCGCCACGCTCTTGTTCGTGGCCTTCCTCGGCCTGATGTTCGTGGGCGTGCCGATCGGCGCCGCCTTGGGCCTGGCCGGCGCGGCCGCCATCGCCCTGGCCAATGCCGACAGCCAGTGGTTCGGCCTGCTGGCCGTGCCGCAGAACTTCTATGCCGGCCTGGGCAAGTACCCGTTGCTGGCGATTCCGATGTTCGTGCTGGTGGGCTCCATCTTCGACCGCTCGGGCGTGGCCCTGCGCCTGGTGAACTTCGCCGTGGCCATCGTCGGGCGCGGCCCGGGCATGCTGCCGCTGGTGGCGATTGCCGTGGCCATGTTCCTGGGCGGCATCTCCGGCTCGGGCCCGGCCAATGCCGCCGCCGTGGGGGGCGTGATGATCGCGGCCATGTCGCGCGCGGGCTACCCGCCTTCGTTCTCGGCCAGCGTGGTGGGCGCGGCTGCGGCCACCGACATCCTGATCCCGCCGTCCGTCGCCTTCATCATCTACTCGGTGCTGGTGCCGGGCGCCTCGGTGCCGGCGCTGTTCGCGGCCGGCATGATCCCCGGCATCCTGGCCGGCATCGCGCTGATCGTGCCCGCCGTGTGGATGGCGCGCAAGCACAAGATGGGTGCGCTCGAATCCACCATGCCCCGCCCGCCGTTCTGGAAGAGCCTGCGCGAAGCCCTGTGGGGCCTGGCCGCGCCGGTACTGATCCTGGGCGGCATGCGCGCCGGCTGGTTCACCCCGACCGAAGCCGCCGTGGTGGCGGTGTTCTATGGCCTCTTCGTGGGCATGGTGATCCACCGCACGATCAAGGTGCGCGACCTGTTCCCCATCCTGCGCGAATCGGGCGAGCTCTCGGCCGTGATCCTGCTCGTGGTATCGCTCGCGGGCATCTTTGCCTATTCGCTGTCGACCCTCGGGGTGATCGACCCGGTGGCCAAGGCCATCGTGAACTCGGGCCTGGGCGAATATGGCGTGCTGGCTTTGCTGATCGTGCTGCTCATCACCGTGGGCATGTTCCTTGACGGCATCTCCATCTTTCTGATCTTCGTGCCCCTGCTCCTGCCCATCATGCAGCACTACCAATGGGACCCCGTCTGGTTCGGCGTGATCCTCACGCTCAAGGTGGCGCTGGGCCAGTTCACCCCGCCGCTGGCCGTGAACCTGATGGTCTCGTGCCGCATTGCCGGCGTGCGCATGGAATCGACCGTGCGCTGGGTCGGCTGGATGCTGTTCGCCATGTTCCTCGTGATGGTGCTGGTGATCGCCTTCCCGCAGTTGGCCCTGTGGCTGCCGGCGCGCCTGGGCTACTGACCCGTAGTAAACCCCGAGACCGATTTGCCTTCCACCCTACAAAATTGACCCAGGAGACTGACCCCATGAAACTGCGCACCTTTCTGACTTCCGCCGTGGCTGCCGCTGCCGCGCTGGCCTTCACCGCCCCGGCTGCCATCGCGCAGACCGCCTACAAGAGCGAGTACCGCATGTCGCTGGTGCTGGGCACCGCCTTCCCCTGGGGCAAGGGCGGCGAGCTGTGGGCCAACAAGGTGCGCGAGCGCACGCAGGGCCGCATCAACATCAAGCTGTACCCCGGCGTATCCCTGATCCAGGGCGACCAGACGCGCGAATTCTCGGCGCTGCGCCAGGGCGTGATCGACATGGCCGTAGGCTCGACCATCAACTGGTCGCCCCAGGTCAAGCAGCTGAACCTGTTCTCGCTGCCCTTCCTGATGCCCGACTACGCGGCCGTGGACGCACTCACCCAGGGCGAAGTCGGCAAGAGCATCTTCAGCACGCTGGACAAGGCCGGCGTGGTGCCCCTGGCCTGGGGCGAGAACGGCTACCGCGAGATCTCCAACTCCAAGAAGGCCATCAAGACCCCCGAGGATCTCAAGGGCCTGAAGATCCGCGTCGTGGGCTCGCCCCTGTTCCTCGATACCTTCACCGCGCTGGGCGCCAACCCCACGCAGATGAGCTGGGCCGACGCCCAGCCCGCCATGGCCAGCGGCGCCGTGGACGGACAGGAGAACCCCATTGCCGTGTACATGGCGGCCAAGCTGCACACCGTGGCGCAAAAGCACGTGACCATGTGGGGCTACATCAACGACCCGCTGATCTTCGTGGTGAACAAGGACATCTGGAATTCCTGGACCCCTGCCGACCGTGAAATCGTCAAGCAGGCTGCCATCGACGCCGGCAAGGAAGAGATCGCCATCGCCCGCAAGGGCATGGTCGAGGCCGACAAACCCCTGCTCAAGGACATCGCCGCCAATGGCGTGACCGTGACCCAGCTCTCTCCCGCCGAGCGCGAGGCCTTCGTGAAGGCCACGCGCCCCGTGTTCGAGAAGTGGAAGGGCCAGATCGGTGCCGACCTCGTGACCCAGGCCGAGAAGGCGATTGCCGCGCGCAAGCAATAAACGCATAAGCACATACCGGCAGCCGATAACGGCCGCCCGCACCATCCGAGGCGCTCCCTGTGACAGGGGAGCGCCTTTTTCGTGGACGGCCACCGGCTGGCCCGATGCTTGCGAGCGCTGCATGCAGCTGTGGGGGAAATGCGTGCCCAGCCAAAAAAAGCCCATCAACGGGCTCCGGCTTTGCCAACTTTATCGTGCGTACACATATGGCCCCCACAATGCCTTCAACTCTGACTCACCGTCTCCCATGCCGTTCCTTCTGAATGCTGGCCGCCCGGCTGCCACGGGCTCGCTGACGCTGGCCTCCTCCCCTGCCCGCCCCGCCCTTCCCATGTCCCGGCTGAACCCGGCCTGGGTGCGAACCTGCATGGCGGCCCTGTGCATCAGCGGCCTGGTGGCCTGCTCCGGCAAGGACCAGCCGGCCCAGGCCGGCGCGGGCAAGCCCGCCGGCGAGCCGGCGGTGGGCGTGGTAGTGCTGGCCCCCGAGAGCCAGACGCTGAGCACGGAGCTGCCGGGCCGCACGGCGGCGTTCCAGAACGCCGACATCCGCCCGCAGATCAACGGCATCATCCAGAAGCGGCTGTTCACCGAGGGCGCGCTCGTCAAGGCCGGCCAGCCGCTGTACCAGGTGGACCCGGCCACCTACGAAGCCGCCCAGGCCAGCGCCCAGGCGGCCCTGGCCAAGGCGCAGGCCACGGCGCGCACGGCCCAGGTCAACGCCAAGCGCAATGCGGAGCTGGTCGAGATCGACGCCATCAGCCGCCAGGTCTTCGACGAAAGCCAGGCCGCGGTGCAGCAGACGCAGGCCGACGTGGGCGTGGCGCAGGCCGCGCTGGACGCGGCGCGCATCAACATGCGCTACACCCGCCTGCTGGCGCCCATCTCCGGGCGCATCGGGCTGTCGTCCGTGACGGCGGGCGCCCTGGTCACGGCGAACCAGGCCAATGCCCTGGCCACCATCCAGCAGCTCGACCCGATCCAGGTGGACATTACGCAGTCCAGCGCGGACCTGCTGCAGTTGCGCAGACAGTGGCAAGAGGGCAAGTTTACGCGCGTGGATTCCAACCAGGCCAAGGTAAAGCTCATTCTGGAAGACGGGTCCACCTACGAAAAGGAAGGCACCTTGCAGTTCACCGGCACCGCCGTGAACCCGACCTCGGGTGCGATCACCCTGCGGGCGACCTTCCCCAACCCCGATCACTTCCTGATGCCCGGCATGTACGTGCGCTCCCAGCTGGCCACCAGCGTCGCACCGCAAGCGCTGCTGCTGCCCCAGGAGGCCGTGATCCGCAATCCTGCCGGCGAGCCCAGCGTGCAGGTGGTGGGAGAGGACAACAAGCTCACCAAGCGCCCGGTGGAACTCGGTCAGGCCGTGGGCAACCGCTGGCTCGTGATCTCGGGCGTCAAGGCCGGGGATAAAGTGATGGTGGACGGCTTCCAGAAAGCCCGCGTGGGCCAGACGGTCAAGCCCACGGTGGTCAAGCCACGCGACAAGGCCGCGCCCGCGGCGGCCACGGCCTCTTCGGCCGCAGCCAGTTCCTGAGGCGCGCTGCGCGCACCGCCCCCACCCGACCGACCTGCGACCCCACCCCCACGCTGATCCATGGCCCAGTTCTTCATCAACCGCCCGGTCTTCGCCTGGGTGCTGTCCATCGTCATCATGCTGGCGGGGGCGATGTCCATCTTCACGCTGCCGCTGGAGCAGTACCCTGACATCGCGCCACCGCGCGTGACCATCAACACCACCTACACCGGTGCCTCGGCCGGCACGGTCGACAACTCGGTGACCCAGGTGATCGAGCAGCAGCTCAAGGGCATCGACAGCCTGCTGTACATGGGTTCAACCAGCGACTCCGCCGGCCGCTCGCGCACCACCCTGACCTTCGCCCCCGGTGCCAACATCGACGTGGCCCAGGTGCAGGTGCAGAACAAGCTGCAGGCGGCCATGAACCGGCTGCCTGAGGCCGTCAAGAGCCGCGGCGTGTTCGTGAACAAGGGCGGCCAGGACTTCCTGGTGACCTACGTGTTCACCTCGCCCGACCCCACCGTGACCCAGGTGGCCATTGGCGACTACATCTCCAGCAACGTGGTGGACGTGATCGCCCGCCTGGACGGCGTGGGCGACGTGACCGTGTTCGGCACCTCCTATGCCATGCGCATCTGGATCGACCCGGCGAAAATGGAGAAGTTCGCGCTGATGCCGTCGGACCTGATCACCGCGCTCAATGCCCAGAACGCCCAGGTCTCGGCCGGCCAGCTCGGCCAGCAGCCCGCACCGGCGGGGCAGATGCTCAACGCCACGATCACTGCACGCACCAAGCTGCAGACAGTGCCCGAATTCGAGGGCATCGTGCTCAAGTCCGGCACCGACGGCTCGGTGGTCACCATGGCCGACGTCGCCCGGGTGGCGCTGGAGGCGGACAACCTCACCGTGAAGTCGCGCCTGAACGGGCAACCGGGCGCCGGTATCGGCATCGTGCTGGCCGACGGCGCCAACGCCATGGACGTGGCCGACGCCGTGGCGCGCAAGATGAAGGAACTCGAACCCTTCTTCCCGGACGGCATCAACGGCGTGGTCAGCTCGGACTCCACCCCCTTCGTGCGTGCCTCCATCGAGGAAGTGGTCAAGACGCTTGCCGAGGCCATGCTGCTGGTGGTGATCGTGATGTTCATCTTCCTGCAGAACTTCCGCGCCACGATGATCCCGGCGATTGCCGTGCCCGTGGTGCTGCTGGGCACCTTCGGCGTGCTCTCGGCGCTGGGCTACTCGATCAACATGCTGACCATGTTCGCCATGGTGCTGGCCATCGGCCTGCTGGTGGACGATGCCATCGTGGTGGTGGAGAACGTGGAGCGCGTGATGAGCGAGGAGGGCCTGTCGCCCAAGGAGGCCACGCGCAAGTCGATGAAGGAGATCACGCCCGCGCTGGTGGGCATCGGCCTCACGCTGTCGGCCGTGTTCATCCCCATGGCCTTCTTCACGGGCTCCACCGGGGTTATCTACCGCCAGTTCTCCATCACCATCGTCTCGGCCATGGCGCTGTCGGTGTTCGTGGCGCTGACGCTGACGCCGGCGCTGTGCGCCACCCTGCTCAAGCCCATCGAGAAGGGTCACCATGCAGCGCACGACGGCCCGCCACGGCGCGGCCTGCTGGGCCTGAGCGACCGCTTCTTCGCCTGGTTCAACCGCACGTTCGACAGCACGGCCAACCGCTACCAGCGCGTCGTGGGCGGCCTGCTCAAGCGCAGCCTGCGCATGGTCGTGATCTACCTGGCGATCCTGGTGGGCGTGGGGCTGCTGTTCAAGGTACTGCCCACCTCCTTCCTGCCCAATGAGGACCAGGGTTTCGTGACGGCCTCGATCACCTTGCCCTCTGGCGCCACCGACGAGCGCCTGGGTGTGGTGCTCGATGAAATCAAGGACTACTTTCTGGCCAAGCCCGAAGTGCTGCGTGTGAATTCGATTGCCGGCAACAACGGCAACCAGAACTCCGGCAACATGTTCATCCGGCTCAAGCCCTGGGCGGAACGCCCGCTGCGCAGCCAGTCGGCGGAGGTCATCGCCAGCCAGGCCACCAAGGACCTCGCCAAGATCCGCGACGCACGCATCTTCGTCTCGCTGCCGCCGGCCGTGCGTGGCCTGGGGTCGAGCGCGGGCATCAACTTCATGATCAAGGACCTCAACGGACTGGGGCAGGATGCTCTCGTCGCCGCCAAGGACCAGTTGATCGAACTGACCCGCCAGAACCCGATCCTCACCAATGTGCGGACCACCAATTTCGACAACACCTCGGAGCTCAAGGTCACCATCGATGACCGCAAGGCCGCGGCCCAGGGGTTGACCACGGCGGACATCAACGGCGTGCTCTCCAGCGCCATGGGCGGCACCTATGTGAACGACTTCGTGCACCAGGGCCGCGTCAAGCGCGTGTACGTGCAGGGCGATGCGCCCTACCGCATGCTGCCGCAGGACATCGGCCACTGGAGCGTGCGCAACCGCAATGGCGAAATGGTGCCCTTCTCGACCTTTGCCAGCACCTCGTGGACCAACGGCCCACCGCAGCTCATGCGCTACAACGGCAGCCCCGCCCTGGAACTGCAGGCCGAAACCGCGCCAGGCGCCAGCTCGGGCGACGCCATGGTGGCCATCGAGGAAATCATGAAGAAGCTGCCGCCCGGCATCGGCATGGAGTGGACGGGCGCATCGCTGCAGGAGCGCCGCTCAGGCTCGCAAGCGCCGCTGCTCTACGCCGTCTCCATCCTCTTCGTGTTCCTGTGCCTGGCGGCCCTGTACGAAAGCTGGAGTGTGCCGTTCTCGGTGATGCTGGCCGTGCCGCTGGGCGTGATCGGGGCCCTGCTGGCCACCTACACGCGCGGCATGACCAACGACGTGTACTTCCAGGTGGGGCTGCTCACCACCGTGGGGCTGGCCTCGAAGAACGCCATCCTGATCGTCGAATTTGCGGTGCAATTGCAAACCCAGGGCAAGAACCTGTATGACGCCACGGTGGAAGCCGTGCGCATGCGCCTGCGCCCCATCCTCATGACCTCGCTGGCCTTCGGCTTCGGCGTGCTGCCCCTGGCCATCGGAACGGGTGCCGGCGCGGGCGGCCGCCAGGCCATCGGCACCGGCGTGCTCGGCGGCATGGTCGCCTCCACCGTCCTGGGGCTGTTCTTCGTGCCTGTGTTCTTCCTGCTGGTGCGCTCGTGGTTCGCCTCGCGCAAGCCCACCCCACCCCACCTGCCAGCCGAGGTGAAGGAGGTGCAGGCATGAGCATGCACTCCACCCTCGCGGCCCGACCCGCTGTTTCCTCCGGCATGCACAGAGCCCTGTTGACACCGCTGTGCGCCCTGCTACTCCTGGCCGGCTGCACCAACCTGGCCCCCAGCTACGACCGCCCCGCGGCCCCGGTTCCCGCCGCCCTGGACAACGCCGCCACGGTCGCGGATGCCAGCGCGCCCACCTATGCCCCGCTCGGCTGGGATGCCGTAGTGCAGTCCGGCCAGTTGCGCGACGTCATCACCCTGGCGCTGCAGAACAACCGCGACCTGCGCTCCGCAGCCCTGGCCATCGAGCGCGCCCAGGCACAGTACGGCGTGAGCCGCGCCGACCGCCTGCC
Organism: Acidovorax sp. AC410; assembly: GCF_979253235.1. NCBI lineage: Bacteria > Pseudomonadati > Pseudomonadota > Betaproteobacteria > Burkholderiales > Comamonadaceae > Acidovorax > Acidovorax sp. AC410. The sequence goes on along the minus strand of NZ_CEEDCG010000001.1, from coordinate 2,767,757 downwards.
CGGCGTGGGCGGCACGGCCCAGGGCAACCGCAGCCGCACCGCCGCCGACCTGACCACGGCCGGCCGCTCGCAGATCGGCGAGCAGTACAGCGCACAGTTGGGCATCACCAGCTACGAGCTCGACTTCTTCGGCCGCGTGCGCAACCTCAACGAGGCCGCCCTGCAGGAGGTGCTGCGCGTCACCGACAGCCAGCGCAGCGTGCAGCTGAGCCTGGTGGCCGAGGTCACCAGCGCCTGGCTCAACCTTGCCGCCGACCAGGCGCGCCTGGAACTGGCCAAGGAAACCCTGCGCTCGCGCGAGGCGTCGTATTCCCTGACTGAGCGCACGCACCGCCTGGGGGGCACCTCGGGCCTGGTGCTGGCGCAGAACCAGACCACGGTGGACAGCGCGCGCGCCGACGTCGCCGCCTTCACCAGCCAGGTGGCGCGCGACCGCAATGCGCTGCAGTTGCTGGTGGGTTCGCCCGTTCCGGCCACCCTGCTGCCCGCGGTACAACCCGCGCCCGCTGTGCCGACAGCCGCCAAGGTGCCCGACGAACGGCGCAGCGAGCGCGTCACACAGGCGGCCGCACCGGTGCCCATGCTGCGCGAAAGCGCCCTGCAACTGCTGGCCGTGCCCGCGCAGATTCCCTCGAGTGTGCTGCTGTCGCGCCCCGACGTGATGGCCGCCGAGCGCAGCCTGCATGCCAGCTACGCCAACATCGGCGCCGCGCGTGCGGCTTTCTTCCCCAGCATCTCGCTCACGGCCAGCGTGGGCACGGCGAGCACGGAGCTCTCGGGCCTGTTCGGCAGTGGCAACCTGCTGTGGAGCTTCGTGCCGCAGATCCGGCTGCCGATCTTCGACGGCGGCCGCAACCAGGCCAACCTGGACGTCGCCCAGGCCAACCAGCGCATCGCCCTCACGCAGTACGAGAAGGTCATCCAGACCGCCTTCCGCGAAGCGGCCGATGCCCTGGCCGAGCGCGCCACCCTGACGGACCGCATCACCGCGCAGACCTCGCTGCTGGCCGCGACGGAGCGCGTCTACGCCCTGTCCGAAGCCCGCTTCAAGGCCGGCGCCGACAACTACCTCACGGTACTCGACGCGCAGCGCTCGCTGTACGCGGCGCAGCAGACCCTGCTGAGCCTGCAGTTGGCCGAGCAGACCAACCGCATCACCTTGTACAAGGTGCTCGGCGGGGGCTGAGCAAAAAGCACTTTGTTTGGTTCCTGGCAGGTGCACTGAAACGCGCGATGGCGCCATCGGACAGCTGTGCAGGTTCCCTCGCCGCGCGAAAGCCGGCGCTCAGATGCGTGCAGGCTTCTTCGCTCGTGCAGAGGTATAGGTGATTCTTTTCCCATCCGACGAGAGCGTCAGGGCGTTGCGAGCCTCCAGCAAGGCGCAGACTTGAAGCGCCATGGATTTTGGGTTCGTAGCTTTGGAGGCGTGAGTCTCGATGAATTTGAGCAAACCTGCCCGACGCGCTGGCTTGTTGCCGGGCATTTTTCCTAAAGAGATCAGCACGTGCTGTGCGATCCCTGCTGCCGTGGCCGCGACAACCATTTTTTTGCCTGCGGGCTCCTTCCTTCCACTTTGCGCAGAGTCTTTGCTGTCCATACTTGGCACAGGCGGAGGCTTTTTGGTAGCCGTCATGGGCTGCACGCTCTTCGACGCCGCTACCGGATTTTTCACAGTACCTTGCGGCGAAAGAGTGGCCGAGCCAATATAAAGATTTTGATCCTCCAACACGGCTGGCGCTTCTGGTCTCAGTTGGGCAGGGTGCAGCAGGTCATCGGGTGCTGTTCTCTGCCCCAGCCTTCGCCCCCAAACAAGCTGACAAGCGCGTTGCGCCAACCCAGCCTTGTCGCGCACAGGCTCCCGAATCAGCCCTTCCACGAAAGTCTGCCATTCTTCTGATCGCACCGGTCTGCTCACAAACTCGCGCATGCGCAACTGCACAATCGCACGCCACGCAATCTGCGCAGCAGACGGCTCGGCATCAGGCAGCAGCGCCAAAGGTACCGACGGCGGCTTGGACTTGAGTGCCGCCGCCTTGACAGACTTGGGTTTTGCAGGAAGTACCGGGGGCGGCGCGGGCGCCCTGCGAAACTCGCGCCGGATTGCCTCAAACCCAAGCTCGCGTGCATGCGCCAGCATCGGGTCATAGCCTCCATCGTTCGACACCACGACGAACCGCCCCTGCGGTTGACGTGCCGACACATAGCCGATGTAGTAGCTCAGCTGAAAATCCAAAGCGTTCTTGCCTGCGCCGGTCCGAGGTACCAATGTCACTTTGCCAGCGCCAAAAGTAAGCTGGTGGCTGGATGAGTCCACTTTCTGCTGAGGGCTGTGGAAAAGCCAGACATCAGAGCCTTCCGGCACGAGAAGGCGCAGCTCCGTACCTTTCGGCTGAACATTTTCCCAATCAACGAAAACATGGGTCTTTGGGCCAGGCTCTGGCTTTTCGGGGTGTTTTGCCGGGTACCTTTGCGCGTTTTTGAGCAACTTCCGCTCCACGGCCTGCTCCACATCCACGCCGGTTCGGTCAGCCAGTTGCACCAAGTACAGCAGCACATCGGCGACCTCATCGCCCACCCGCTCCATGTCTGCAGCATCCCGGGTAAGTGTGTGGGACTGCTCGGTGGTGAGCCACTGGAACAACTCCAGCAACTCCGCAGCTTCCACCATCAAGGCCATGGCCAGATTCTTGGGCGTATGAAACTGCTTCCAATCACGCGCGGCGGCGAAATCGCGCAAGCGCGATTGCAAATCCTTGAAATCCATCGCTCCCTCCCAAACTGCCGCAGTTATAGCTGCTCGGGTCTGTTGTGCAAGCTCAGAAGTTCCATCTAGCGCATCGACCGCCTTACACAGGAGAAACCGGCGCCTCGCCCGCGAGGTGGCGGCGCGCATTCTCGACGAAGCGGTCCACTGAGGCCTGCACCGCCTCGGGTGACCAGCCGCCCACATGCGGGGTGAGCACCACCCTGTCCAGGTCCAGCAGTTCGGCCGGTGGCGCGGGTTCGCTCTCGTACACATCCAGGCCCGCACCCGCCAGGCGCCCTTCGCGCAGCGCGCTGGCCAGCGCGGCGGTGTCGATCACGCTGCCGCGCGCAATGTTGACCACATAGCCGCGCGGCCCCAGCGCGTCGAGCACCTGGGCATTGACCAGGTGATGCGTGCCCGGGCCGCCGGGCGTGGCCACCACCAGGAAGTCGGCCCACTCGGCCAGCGAGGCCACATCGCCGAAGTAGCGGTAGGGCACGTCCGTGCGCTCGCTGCGGTTGTGGTAGCCGACCTGCAGATCGAAACCGAGCGCGCGCTGGGCGATCTTCTTGCCGATGGTGCCCAGGCCGATGATGCCCAGGCGCTTGTGCGAGACGTTGGGAGGCAGGGGCAGCGCCGTGCGCCACACGCCCTGGCGGGTGGCGGTATCCAGCTTGGGGATGCCGCGCACGGCCGCGATCAGCAAACCGAAGGCATGGTCGGCCACGCAGTCGTCATTGGTACCGGCGCCATTGGCCACCTCGATGCCACGTGCCTTGGCATGCGCCACGGCGATGTTCTCGTAGCCAGCGCCCAGCGCGCAGATCAGCGTGAGGGCTGGCAGCGCATCGATCTGCGCGGGCGTGATGCCGATGGAGCCGATGGTGAGCACCACGCGCACGCGGCTGCCGTGCTCGGCGATGGCGGCCTGGTGCTGCGGGGCTTCGGGCACATACACCAGATCGAAGGTTTCCGACAATTGGGCGCAGTGTTCTTCCGACAGGAACGACAGGGCAAGCAGGACAGGTTTCATGGCTGTGGAATCAATGGGAAATCAAAAGCGGTTCCGATGGATGGAGGCAAGCTTCATGCCGCTCCATCGCTCTGCTGCAGCGCCCACATGCTGGCGTAGCGGCCGCGCTGGGCCAGCAACTCGGCGTGGGTACCGCGCTCGATGATGCGGCCGGCGTCCATGACCAGGATCTCGTGCGCATCGACCACCGTCGACAGGCGGTGCGCGATCAGCAGCGTGGTCTTGTTCTGTGCCGCACTCTGCAGCTCGGCCTGGATGGCGCGCTCGTTGGCCGAGTCCAGCGCCGAGGTGGCCTCGTCGAAGATCAGGATCGGCGGGTTCTTGAGCAGTGTGCGGGCAATCGCCACGCGCTGCTTTTCACCGCCCGAGAGCTTGAGCCCGCGCTCGCCCACCATGGCCCCGTAGCCGGCAGGCGTGCCGGCGATGAAGTCGTGGATGCGCGCCGAGCGGGCGGCGGCCTCCACCTCGGCCTGGCTGGCGCCCGGGCGGCCGTAGGCGATGTTGTAGGCGATGGTGTCGTTGAAGAGCACCGTGTCCTGCGGCACGATGCCGATCGCCTGGCGCACGCTGGCCTGGGTGACCGAGCGGATCTCCTGCCCGGCGATGGTGATGCGGCCCTGCTGGATGTCGTAGAACCGGTACAGCAGCCGCGCCAGCGTGGACTTGCCGGAGCCCGATGGGCCGACCACGGCCACCGTCTTGCCGGCGGGGATCTCGAAGCTCACGCCTTGCAGGATGGGTCGGCCGCTGGCAATGCCCTCGCCGGTGCGCGTGTCGTAGGCGAAATGCACATTCTCGAAACGCACCGTGGCCTGGGTGAGGCCCGTGAGCGGCTGGGCACCAGGGGCATCGGCCACCTCGCGCTCCTTGTCCATCAGCACGAACATCTTGTCCAGGTCGGTGAGGCTCTGCTTGATCTCGCGGTAGATCACGCCCAGGAAATTGAGCGGTATGTACAGCTGGATCATGAAGGCATTGACCATGACCAGGTCGCCGAGCGTCATGCGGCCATCGACTACTCCCTGCGTGGCGCGCCAGAGCATGGCCACCAGACCGATGGCGATGATGAGCTGCTGGCCCGCATTGAGCATGGACAGCGTGGTCTGGCTCTTGAGGCGCGCGCGGCGCAGCCGCTCCAGGCTCTCGTCGTAGCGCCGGGCCTCGAAGCCTTCGTTGTTGAAGTACTTGACGGTTTCGTAGTTGAGCAGCGAGTCCACCGCCTTGGTGTGCGCGGCCGAGTCGAACTCGTTGGCCTCGCGCCGGAACTGGGTGCGCCACTCGGTCACCAGCACCGTGAACAGGATGTAGACGCCCAGGGCCGCCAGCGTGATCCAGGCGAACCAGGCGTCGAACTTCACGGCCAGCACGGTGAGCACCAGCACCACCTCGACCAGCGTGGCGACCACGTTGAACAAGGTGAAGGAGATCAGCGACTCGATGCCGCGCACGCCACGCTCGATGTCGCGCGTCATGCCCCCGGTCTGCCGCTCCAGGTGAAAGCGCAGGCTCAAGGCGTGCAGGTGCTCGAAGGTTTGCAGCGCAATGGAGCGCGCGGCGCCCTGCGTGGCCTTGGCAAACACCAGTTCGCGCAGCTCGCTGAAGATCGAGGTGGACAGGCGCAGCGCGCCGTAGGCCAGCAGCAGGCCCACCGGCACCACGAGCAGGGTGGCCGGCTCGCCCAGCTTCAGATCCATGGCATCGACCAGGGTCTTGAGCAACAAGGGCACGCCCACATTGGCCATCTTCGCGCCCACCATGAAGACGATGGCCGCGACCACGCGCCATTTGTACTGCCACAGGTAGGGCAGCAGGCGGCCGATGGTGGCCCAGTCGGAGGGCGCGGCAGTGGTGGAAACCGGTGCCTGGGTGGGGTGGGGTTCGCCGGCAGGGCGCATGGGGGACAATTCCGGTTGTTGTTTTTACCGACCCGGCTGGCGCCTGGGTGGTTTTTCCGGGGCCCGCCCTGGAGTCCACCCATGGTGTCCCCCAGCATCCGTGCCAGCCCCAACCGAGATTGTGCCCATGTCCGAGAATTTCAGCCCACCCGCCGCCCAATTGCCCACAGACAAGGAGCTGGTGCTCAAGGTGATCCCCATGCCGGCGGACACCAATGGCAATGGCGACATCTTCGGCGGCTGGGTGATGGCGCAGGTCGACCTGGCCGGTTCCGTGCTGCCGGCGCGCTACATGCAGGGCCGCATGGCCACCGTGGCGGTCAATGAATTCATCTTCAAGCAGCCCGTGCGCGTGGGCGACATCCTGTCGTTCTTCTCGTCGATCACGCGCGTGGGCAACACCTCGGTCACCGTGCAGGTGGAGGTGTATGCGGAACGCTTTGCCGACCAGGGGCGCTACGTCAAGGTAACGGAAGCGCGCCTGACCTATGTGGCCATCGACGACGACGGCCGCCCGCGCCCAGTGCCGCGCCCCAAGAAGGAAGGCGCATAGCCCGGATCACCGGATCCGCTGGCTGGAAGGAAAACCGGGACCTGCCTGGCCCCGGTCACGGCCTGCAGACGTTCAGGCCGCCACCGCCATCGCCGTGGGCTCGGCACGCGCAGGTTGTGCCGCGCTGCGCAATGCCGACGAGGCACTGCCCGTGCCGATGCCGGACTCGATCTCGCCAGCCAGCTGGCCGCCCTCTTCCACCACCAGCTTGCCGTAGCGGATCTTGCCGTTGACCTTGCCGGTGCTGTAGATCACGAGCTTCTGGCGCACCGTGAGCGTGCCGTTGAACTCGCCATGGATTTCGGCGATGTCGATCTCGGCCGAACCGCGGAAGGCGCCATGCTCGGAGATCTGGATCACGCGCGAGTCCATGGTGGCCTCGACCGTTCCCTCGACCACGAGCGTGTCGCAATCGGTGATCTCCACGCCCTTGAGCTTGATGTTGGGGCCTACCGTGAGCTTGCTGCCGGTGGAATCCGAGGCCGAAGACGGCTTGGCCAGTGCCGGGCTGGCGGGGGCCGATGCCGCCGCAGCGCTGGTGGCGGCTGCAGGGGAGTTGGCCACCGAACTGTTCAGGCCGGTGGAGTTGGAAGGACTGTGGCGGGGCTGAAACGATTCGGGTTCACGCTTGCCAAAGAAGGGGTTTTGCACGGCCATCGGTACTCCTTGAAAAGAGGCTCCATCGTAGGAGTGGGCCTACGCGATGGATGCGCGCTTTGCGCAAGAACGGTAACCAAACGGTTCACCCGTAGCATGCACTTGCAAGGCTTGCGGGATCACACATGCGCCTGTTACATCCTTGCCCGCAAGATGCTCAGGAGACGATGTAGGCCGCAGCCCCTGCCGACATGATTTCGCCGTTGGGCCCCTTGAACTCCATGCGCGTGGTGGCCACGCGCGAGCCCAGGCGCAGCACTTCGGCGTGCAGCGTGAAGTGGCTGCCGATGCCCGGGCGCAGGTAGTCGATGCGCAGGTCGATGGTGCCGAGCTTGGCAAAGCGGTGCAGGCGCTGATCGGGCGCCTCGTCCATGTGGCGCGCGCCGATCGCCGCCATCACGGCCAGGCCGCCCATGGCATCGAGCCCGGCGCTGATCACGCCGCCATGAACGCGGTTGTACGCGTAGTGGCCCACCAGCTCGGGCTTCATCTCGATGCGCCCTTCCACCCGGTCAGGGTGCAGGCCAGTGATCTTCAGGCCCAGCACCTGGTTGAAGACGATCTTTTCCTCGAAGATGGATTTCAGGCCGGCCACGAATTCTGGCTCGAATTCCTGCGGCAGTGCGGTGCTGGTCTTGCTCATGGTGTTCCTGTGCGGTGTCTGCGTGCGCTCTTCAATGGATAGCAGGCCATGCCATCCAAGTAAGCATTTCAGGTCATTTTCAATCAAAACTTTCCGTGCCGCCCCTGGCCCGCGGCAAAGCGCGCCGCGCCCCGCAGCGCATCGGCCAGGCAGGCCCTGCCGCCCTGCCATTCCTGTAACAACGCATCGGCCAGCGGCAGCCCCTCCTGCGCGATCGCGCTCGCACGGTCCGCCCGAATCGTGGCCTGCGGGAAGGCGGCTATCTCGCGCGCCAGCGCCAGGGCGGCCACCAACGCCTGCCCGGGTGGTACGACGCGGTTGCACAGGCCCATGCGCAGCGCCTCGGCCGCCTCGACCTTGCGGCCCGTAAGGATCAGGTCGAGCGCCTGCGACAGCCCGATCAGGCGCGGCAGGCGCACCGTGCCGCCGTCGATCAACGGCACGCCGAAGCGGCGACAGTAGACGCCGAAATAGGCGTCCTCTTCCATCACGCGCAGGTCGCACCACAGCGCCAGTTCCATGCCGCCGGCCACGGCGGCACCGCTGATGGCGGCCACCACGGGCTTGGACAACTGCAGCCGGCTCGGACCCATGGGGCCCGGCGGATCCCGGGTATCGACCGCATAGTCGAGCCCCTCGGCCAGCGCTTCGGGCGAGGCGCCCTCGGCCTGCAGCCGGGCACCTGCCTGCAGGTCCCAGCCGGCGCAGAAATGCCCGCCCGCGCCATGGAACACGGCCACGTCGGCGCCATCGTCGCGTTCGAAATCCAGAAAAGCCGCATGCAACGCCTGGGCGGTGGCGGCGTCCACCGCGTTGCGCACGCCGGGGCGGTGCAATGTCACCAGCGTGACACGGCCTTGCTTCTCTACCTCTATGGCCATCGGTTACTCCTCGCGCCGCATAGGACGCAACCCTTATTGCGCGCACGTTGGCAAAGGGACAACATGCGCCTTGATCCTCCATCAGGGTTAGCCCCGAGTGCGATACAGGCCGCGCACAGGCACCATTATTTATGCAAAGCAAATGCTTTGTATAAATATTCTGGAGAGCCAGTGTGCAATTCGTGCAACTGTTGATCAGCGGCGTCGCCCAGGGGTGCATCTACGGCCTGATCGCGCTCGGCTTCGTGCTCATCTACAAGGCCACGGAAACCGTGAGCTTCGCCCAGGGCGAGCTCATGATGCTGGGCGCCTTCTGCGGCCTGGCATTGATGACGGTGCTCGGCTTTCCCTTCTGGGTGGCGGTGCTGGCCAGCATTGCGGCCATGGGCCTGTTCGGCACGGTGCTCGAACGTGCCGTCATCCGCCCCATCCTGGGCCAGCCCGCGTTCTCCATCGTCATGCTCACCATCGGCATCGGCTATGTGCTGCGTGGCCTGGTGACCATGATCCCCACCATCGGCACCGAAACACACACCCTGCCCGTGCCCTACAAGGACCTGTCGTTCCGCCTGGGTACCCTAGTGGTCAACGCCGAGCAACTGGCCGTGATCGGCGCCACCGGCGTGCTGTGCGTGCTGCTGTTCGCGCTGTTCCGCTACAGCAAGCTCGGCATCGCCATGCAGGCCTCGTCGCAGAACCAGCTGGCGGCCTACTACATGGGCATCCCCGTGCAGCGCCTCAACGGCCTGGCCTGGGGGCTGGCGGCCGCTGTCGCGGCCGTGGCCGGGCTGCTGCTGGCGCCCATCACCTTCGTACACGCCAACATGGGGCTGATCGGGCTCAAGGCCTTCCCGGCCGCCGTGGTGGGCGGCTTCGGCAGCCTGCCGGGCGCCATCGTCGGCGGACTGGTGATCGGCATCGTCGAATCGTTCTCGGGCTTTTACCTGCCCGACGGCTTCAAGGACACCGCCGCCTACATCGTGGTGCTCATCATGCTGATGGTGCGGCCCAACGGACTGTTTGGCGAAAAGCTGAGAAAGAAAGTCTGACCCCATGCGCTTTCTCTTCAAGACTTCCTACGAGCAGGACCTGCGCCTGGCCAAGCATGGCGGGCATGTGTTCTGGTACGGGATGCTGGGGCTGGCCCTGGTGGTGGCGCCCTGGGTGGCGCCCGAGTACTGGCTGGCGCAGCTGACCTTCGTGCTGATCTACGCCATCGTCGGCCTGGGGCTGATGCTGCTGGCCGGCTTCACGGGGCTGTTCTCGCTCGGGCATGCGGCCTTCCTCGGCGTGGGGGCGTACACGCAGGCGGTGCTCACGGGCATGGGCTGGCCGTTCGCGCTGTCGCTGGCCTGCGCGGCCGGGCTATCGGCCGCAGTGGGCGTGGTGGTGGGCCTGCCAGCGCTGCGCGTGAAGGGCATCTACCTGGGCATGGCCACGCTGTCGTTCGGCTTCATCGTCGAGGAGGTGTTCGCGCGCTGGGAGTCGGTCACGGGCGGCAACTCGGGCAAGCACCTGGTGCCACCCGAGATCTGGGGCTTCAAGTTCGAGTCCACCGAGTCCTTTTACTTCCTGTGCCTGGTGATCGCCGTGGTCAGCACCCTGGCCATCCTGAACCTGCTGCGCTCGCCCACGGGCCGGGCCTTCGTGGCCATCCGCGATTCGGAGATTTCGGCGCAGAGCATGGGCATTCACCTGGCGCGCTACAAGACGCTGTCGTTCTCGCTGTCGGCCGCGCTGGCAGGCATCGGCGGGGCGCTGTATGCACACAAGCTGCAGTTCATCTCGCCCGACCAGTTCAACATTCTGCAGTCCATTGACCTGCTGCTGATGATCGTGATCGGCGGGCTGGGCTCGGTGCATGGGGCCTTCCTCGGGGCCATCTTCCTGATCTCCATGCCGCAGCTGATCTCGCTGGGCAAGGACTGGCTGCCCGCCAGCATCGGCCAGGCACCGGGCCTGCAGGCCGTGGTCTACGGGGCCGTGCTGATTCTCTTCGTGCTGTTCGAGCCCATGGGCCTGTATGGCCGCTGGCTCAAGGTGCGCACCTGGCTGCAGATGTTTCCGTTCTACCGCAAGGGCCTGTTCAAGCGGCAGAAGTCCTTCCAGAAGTCCGATAGGCTGAAATGACCGGCGCCGTTTCCACCATGACCGACGACATCCTGCTCAGCGCGCAGAACCTCAGCGTGCGCTTTGGCGGCGTGCTGGCCGTGAACAACGTGGGCTTCGAGGTGCGCCGCGGCGAGGTGTTCACCCTGATCGGGCCCAATGGCGCGGGCAAGACCACGGTGTTCAACCTCATCAGCCGCATCTACACGCCCACCACCGGCACCATCCACTACGCGGGGCCGGCGGGCATGCTGCCGCTGACCGAGCAGCCGCCGCACAAGGTGGCGGGCCTGGGCATTGCACGCACCTTCCAGAACATCGAGCTGTTCGAGCACGCCAGCGTGCTGCACAACCTGCTGATCGGGCGCCATACGCGCCGCGAGACCGGCCTGTGGGCCGACATGCTGTTCACCCGCCGCGTGCGCGATGCCGAGGTGCGCGCGCGCGAGAAGGCCGAGGAGATCATCGACTTCCTGGACCTGCAGCACTACCGCGACACCCTGGTGGCCGGCCTGCCCTACGGTGTGCGCAAGGTGGTGGAGCTGGCCCGGGCGCTGTGTACCGAGCCGCGTCTGCTGCTGCTGGACGAGCCCTCCTCGGGCCTGAACGTGGAGGAGACGGATGACATGGCCTTCTGGATCCAGGACATCCAGCACGAACTGGGCATCACCGTGCTGATGGTGGAGCACGACATGTCGCTGGTGTCCAAGGTCTCCGACCGCGTGCTGGCCATGAACCAGGGCGAGGTGGTGGCCATGGGCACGCCGCGCGAGGTGCAGGCGCACCCCGGCGTGATCGAGGCCTACCTGGGCACCATCGACGATGTGAGCAACCTGCGCCGCCCGGCGGGCAGCGCACCGGCAAGGATGGCACGATGACCGTCATTCCATTTCCCGGACCATCCGGCGCCAGCACCGCAGAGGGAACGCCGCTGCTGCGCCTGCAGAACGTGGAGAGCGCGTACGGCCCCATAAAAGCCATCCGCGGCGTGAGCCTGCAGGTGCAGCGCGGCGAGATCGCGGCCGTTCTGGGCAGCAACGGCGCAGGCAAGACGACCATCCTCAAGACCATCTCGGGCATCATCGACCCGCGCCGGGGGTCCATCGAATTCCAGGGCGCCCACATCACGGCCAACGATCCGGCTGCCATTGTGCGCCGGGGGCTGGTGCATGTGCCCGAGGGACGCGAGGTATTCGCCCTGCTGTCAGTGCGCGACAACCTGCTCATGGGCGCCTACACGCGCAGCGATGCCGACGCGGTGGCACGTGACCTGGAGCTGGTGTACGCCTATTTCCCCATCCTCAAGGAGCGCGCCACGCAGGACGCGGGGCTGCTCTCGGGTGGCCAGCAGCAGATGCTGGCGATCTCGCGTGCGCTCATGGCCGCCCCCGAGCTCATCTTGCTTGACGAGCCGAGCCTGGGCCTGTCGCCCAAGCTCACCAAGGAGATCTTCGAGATCGTGGTGCGCATCAACCGCGAGCGCGGCACCACCATCCTGCTGGTGGAGCAGAACGCCAACATGGCGCTCAATGCCTCCGACTACGGCTACGTGCTGGAGAACGGCCGCATCGTGATGGAAGACAGCTGCGATCGCCTGCGCGAGAAGGACGACATCAAGGAGTTCTACCTGGGCATGAAGGACGCCGGCGTGCGCGGCGAGCGGCGCTGGAAAAAGAAGAAGAACTGGAGGTAACCGGCATGTCCAATCTATGGGACCTCTCCCACATCCAGCCGGCCGGTACCGACGTGCTCGCAGGCGACACCATGGCCGCCATGTTCTGGAACGGCGTGGCCGAGCGCGGCCCGCGCGTGTGGATGCGCCAGAAGAAGCTCGGCATCTGGAAGAGCTGGACCTGGGACCAGACCGCCGATGCCGTGCGCGAGATCGCGGGCGGCCTGATGGCGCTCGGGTTTGCACCGGGCGAATGCGCCTCCATCCTGTCGAGCACCAACATCGAATGGGTGCTGGCCGATCTGGCCGTGCTCAGCTGCGGTGGCGTCTCCAACGGCATCTACCCCACCGACGCGTCCAGCCAGGTGCACTATTTGAGCGAGGACTCGCGCACCAGCGTGCTCTTCGTCGAGGACGACGAGCAACTGGACAAGGCGCTGGAGGTGCGCGCGCAACTGCCGCTGCTGCGCAAGATCGTGGTCTTCGACATGGAGGGCCTGCGCAGCCTGGCAGACCCCGGCATCATCAGCCTGCAGGACCTGCGCGCGCTGGGCCAGGACTGGAACCAGCAGCACGCAGGCGAACTGGAGCGCCGCGTGCAGGGCTGCAAACCCGAGGACGTGGCCATCCTGGTCTACACCTCGGGCACCACCGGCAAACCCAAGGGCGCCATGCACACCCATGCCGCGCTGGCCTATACCGTGCGCGGCTACAACACGCTGATCTCGCGCACCGAGGACGACGAGGCCATGTGCTTCCTGCCGCTGTGCCACATCGCCGAGCGCATGGGGGGCGAATACTTTTCGCTGTACACCGGCTCGCGCCTGAACTTCGTGGAGAACCCCGACACCGTGCCCGAGAACGTGCGCGAGATCGCCCCCACCGTATTCACCGCCGTGCCGCGCGTGTGGGAGAAGTTCTATTCGGGCGTGATGATCGCGCTCAAGGAATCCACCGCGCTGCAGCAGGCGGCCTATGCCTGGTCCATCGGTGTGGGCACGCGCATTGCCGAGCAGGTGCTGACCGGGCAGCCCGTGGGCGCCGGGCAGAAGCTGCAGTTCCAGCTGGCGCGCTGGCTGGCGCTCAACAATGTGCGCAAGCTCATCGGCATCCACCGCGCGCGCTTCCTGGTCACCGGTGCGGCGCCCATCTCGCCCGACCTGGTCAAGTGGTACCTGGCCCTGGGCGTTCCCATGCTGGAGGTGTGGGGCATGACCGAGACCTGCGGCGCCGCCACCGGCGTGCCCGCCAGCCGCATCAAGCCCGGCTCCATCGGCCCCGCCGCCAGCTATAACGAGGTGCGCGTGGACCCGGGCACGGGCGAGATCCAGGTGCGCGGCCCGAACGTCTTCAAGGGCTACCTGAACCAGCCCGAGAAGACGGCGGAGACCATCTCCCCCGATGGCTGGCTGCACACCGGCGACGTGGGCGTGATCGACGCCGACGGCTACCTGCGCATCACCGACCGCATGAAGGACATCATCATCACGGCCGGTGGCAAGAACATCACGCCGAGCGAGTTGGAGAACGAGCTCAAGTTCAGCCCCTACGTGACCGACGCGGTGGTGATCGGCGATGCGCGCCCCTACCTCACGGTGATCATCATGATCGACCAGGAGAACGTGGAGAAGTACGCGCAGGACAACGACGTGCCGTTCTCCAACTACGCCAGCCTCACGCGCGCGCCCGAAGTGCAGGCCCTGATTCAGGCAGAGCTGGACCGCGTGAACACCCGCTTCGCGCGCGTGGAGCAGATCAAGAAATTCTTCCTGCTCGATACCCAGCTATCAGCCGAGGACGAGGAGCTGACCCCCACCATGAAGCTCAAGCGCAAGCTTGTGCAGCAGAAATACGCGGCCCAGATCGAGGCCATGTACCGCTGATACGGATTTGCCTTCAACCGTCTAGCGTCGTTGGTTCGCCTTGCCGTGCTAAAGCACTGTCTGCGGCTCCCGCCTGGCCATACGATCAAATGCAAATCCGTAGAAGAGGCTGAGACCCGCCCATAGGGAAAGTGCTGGTGCCCGGGTCCGGGCATCGTTCTATAACGACGAATCCGATCCATCCAAGGAGACGTGTCATGAAACTTCATCCCATTGCCGCGCTGGCCATCGTGGCCATGTCCAGCGGCGCCGGCTGGTGCCCGGGTCCGGGCATCGTTCTATAACGACGAATCCGATCCATCCAAGGAGACGTGTCATGAAACTTCATCCCATTGCCGCGCTGGCCATCGTGGCCATGTCCAGCGGCGCCGCCCAGGCCCAGGCCACGCAGGGCGTGGCCAAGGACAGCATCACGCTGGGCTCCATCCAGGATCTGTCGGGGCCGCTCGCGGGCTTTGGCAAGCAGGTGCGCCTGGGGATGATGCTGCGCGTGGACGAGGCCAACGAGCAGGGCGGCGTCAACGGCCGCAAGCTCGATCTCAAGGTGGAGGACTCTGGCTACGACCCCAAGAAGGCCGTGCTGGCGGCGCAGAAGCTCGTCAACCAGGACAAGATCTTCATGATGGTGGCGCACATCGGCACGGCGCAGAACCTGGCGGCCATGCCGGTGCAGTTCAGCAAGAACGTGATCAACTTCTTCCCGGTGACGGCCGCGCGCGAGATGTACGAGCCCTTCCACAAGCTCAAGTACTCGTTCGCCGCCACCTACTACGACCAGATCCGCCTGGCCGCGCCCAAGCTCATCAAGGAAAAGGGCGCCAAGAAGATCTGCACCATCTACCAGGACGACGAGTTCGGGCTGGAGGTGATGCGCGGCGGCGAGGCGGCTCTGAAGGCCATGGGCATGGACTTCACCGAGAAGACCTCGTACAAGCGCGGCGCCACCGACTTCTCGTCCCAGGTGGCGAAGATGAAGGCGGCGGAGTGCGACTTCGTGGTCCTGGGCACCATCATCCGCGAAACCATCGGCACCATCGGCGAGGCGCGCAAGACCGGCTTCAACCCCACCTTCCTCGGGTCGAGCGCGGCCTACACCGACCTGATCCACAAACTCGGCGGCAAGCCCATGGATGGCCTGTACGCGACCATGACGGTGCAGCACCCCTACCTCGATGAGGCCTCGCAGCCGATCCGCTTCTGGGCCACCAAGTACAAGACCAAGTTCAATGAAGACCCCACGGTGTTCTCGGTTTACGGCTATGGCGCCATCGACGCCTTCATCCGCGCGGCACAAAAGGCCGGCACCTCGCTGACCACAGAGAGCTTCATCAAGGCCATGGACACCATGGTGATCCCGCCCGACATGTTCGGCAGCGCCGAGGCGACCTACGGACCGCAGAAGCGCCTGGGCAGCGACCTGTCGCGCCTGTCGCAGATCCAGGACAGCAAGTGGAAGGTCGTGTCGGACTACGTCAAGTAGGCAGGTCCACGATCGCCTGCCAGGCCGCCCCGCATGGGCGGCCTTTTTGTTGCCGCGAACCCATGGCAGAATTTTGAAAAGCGCCTGCTTTGCAAAATGACTCCGGAGACACAACCATGATCGAACGCACCCTCTTCACCGCAGACCACCAGGCTTTTGCCGGAAGCTTTGCGCGCTTTCTCGACAAGGAGGTCGCGCCGCACCACGCAGCCTGGGAGGAGCAGGGCTATGTGGACCGCGCCGTATGGACCAAGGCTGGCGAGAACGGCTTTCTGTGCATGGCGCTGCCCGAGGAGTACGGCGGCGCGGGCGCCGACAAGCTTTACTCGGTGGCGCAGATGGAGGCGATTGCGCGTGCCGGCTTCACCGGCATCGGATTCGGGCTGCACAGCGAGATCGTGGCCCCCTACCTCCTGCACTATGGCACCGAGGAACAGAAGCGCCGCTACCTGCCGCAGCTGGCCAGCGGTGCCATGGTGGGCGCCATCGCCATGAGCGAGCCGGCCGCCGGCAGTGACCTGCAGGGCATCAAGGCCACGGCCGTGAAAAGCGCCGATGGCTCGCACTATGTGCTCAACGGCAGCAAGACCTTCATCACCAACGGCTGGCACGCCGACCTGGTGATCGTGGTCGCCAAGACCGACCCGGCCGCCGGCGCCAAAGGCACCAGCCTGTTCCTGGTGGAGCGCGGCATGCCGGGCTTCGAGAAGGGCCAGCGCCTGAAAAAGCTGGGCATGAAGGCACAGGACACCTCCGAGCTGTTCTTCACCGACGTGAAGGTGCCGGCAGACAATCTGCTGGGCGGCCCGGCCATGGAGGGGCGCGGCTTCATCTGCCTGATGGAGCAACTGCCCTGGGAGCGCCTGCAGATCGCCATCACCGCCGTGGCCGCGGCCCAGGCGGCCATCGACTGGACGGTGGACTATGTCAAGCAGCGCAAGGTCTTCGGTCAGCCCGTGGCCAGCTACCAGAACACCCGTTACACGTTGGCCGAACTGCAGACCGAGGTGCAGGTGGCCCGCGTGTTCGTGGACAAGTGCTGCGAGCTCATCGTGGCCGGCCAGTTGGACACCGCCACGGCCAGCATGGCCAAGTACTGGACCAGCGACCTGCAGTGCAAGGTGATGGACGAATGCCTGCAGCTGCACGGGGGCTATGGCTACATGTGGGAGTACCCCATCACCCGCGCCTACGCCGATGCCCGCGTGCAGCGCATCTACGGCGGCACGAACGAGATCATGAAGGAAGTGATCACCCGCGCGATGGGGCTGGGCAAGTAGCCCGAGCCGCTGCCTGGGGCTGCGCTTACAGCAGCCAGGTCTCGCGGATTTCTTCGGGGCTGAGCTTGCGCGGGGCCGGTGCAGCGCCGCGCACCTGCAGCCAGTCGCGCACGCCATCACGGCCGCTGAGGCCGCGCACCAGCAGCACCCCGGCAGCGAGGCCGCGCACGGCGGCCGCACTGCGGCTGGGTGCCATCAGTGCGGATACCGCCAAGCCCGCGCCGGCGGCCAGGGCCAGGTGGTGCTCGAGGAAAAAGCCGGAGCGCGCGTCGTCGTATTCGATGGCGTCACGCGCCAGGCGCTGCAGGGATTCGGAGAGGGTTTTTGCCATTGTTCTGATGGGGGCGGTCAATATGCGGCCCAGCTTGCGCAGGATAAGGCCATGAAGGGCCGGCCTACAAGAAACTGTTCACAGGTGACAGGATAGCGCGTTGCTGGCGCAACTCCATGCAGGCCGATTCCTACACAGACCACTTACCAAATCCCACGTGCTGTTACAGGGCGGCCGCCTAAATTGGAAGTCAGGCGGCCCGCGCTTGCGGGCGTCGAGAACGGTGTCCTTACCCTGGGAGACTTCCATGAGACATGCACGGCGCAGCAGCACTTCCCCCTGGCTCATTGCCGCCATCGGCGGCGCCCTCTTCGGCGTGATGTGCGGCGTAGCGCGCGCGCAAGCGCCTGCCGATGCGCCCATGCCCTCCTCCAGGTCCATCCTGCCCTTCACCCAGGCGGGCTACGTGGGCCTGTCGGGCGGGCGTTCCCGGTACGACCTGTACTCCGGGCCGTCCGGGGTGGCCTACGACGACAGCGACACGGCCTGGAAGCTCAGCACCGGCGGCTACTTTCACCGCAATTTCGGCGTCGAGGTGGGCTACCTCGATTTCGGCCGGGCCTACCGGCTGGACGGAAGGACCAAGGCCCGGGGCCTGAACCTGAGCCTGGTGGGGCGCGCGCCCATTGGCGACCGCCTGGAACTGTTTGCCAAGGCTGGCACCACCTACAGCCGGACCTTCACGTCCGCCCCGCCCGTCTATGGTCTGCAGACCGGCAGGAACAGCGGCATGGGTCTGTCCTTCGGCGTCGGCGCCAGCTGGGGCTTCACGCCCAACGTCGCCGCCGTGCTGGAATGGGAGCGCCACCGCCTGCACTTCGCGGACGATACGGCGCCCGCCGACCTGGCCACGGTGGGCGTGCGCTACAAGTTCTGACCGCCCCCGCTCCCCGGGTACCGCCGGCCGACCTGCCCTTGCGGTAGCCGTCGGCCGCCCGTGCCTCAGCTGTCGCCATTTATACAAAGCAGATGATCTGTATAAAGCCGTACCATCCTATACTGCGGCGACAACTGGAGACACGCCATGACACAAGCCTATGTGTTCGATGCCATCCGCACGCCGCGGGGCAAGGGCAAGAAGGACGGCAGCCTGCACGAGGTCAAACCCATCAGCCTGCTCACCGGCCTGCTGACCGAGCTGCAGCGCCGCCACCGTTTTGACACCGCCGCGGTGGACGACATCGTCATGGGCATCGTCTCGCCCGTGGGCGAACAAGGCTCGGTGCTGCCCAAGGTGGCGGCACTCAAGGCAGGTTGGGACTTCCGCGCTTCGGGTCTGCAGGTCAACCGCTTTTGCGCGTCGGGCCTGGAGGCCGTGAACCTGGCCGCGCAGAAGGTGCGCTCGGGCTGGGAGGACCTGGTGGTGGCGGGAGGCGTGGAGAGCATGAGCCGCGTGCCCATTGGATCCGATGGCGGTGCCTGGGCACAGGACCCGGACACCAACTCGGCCACGCTGTTCGTGCCCCAGGGCATCGGCGCGGACCTGATCGCCACGCTCGACGGTTTCACGCGCTCCGACGTGGACGCCTATGCAGTCGAATCCCAGCGCCGCGCCGCCGCAGCGCGCGCGGCCGGGTACTTTCGGCGGTCGGTGGTACCGGTGCAGGACTTCCTGGGCCTGCCCATCCTGGAAGAGGACGAGTTCATCAAGCCGCAGACCACGCTCGAAGGCCTGGCCGCGCTCAAACCCTCGTTCGAACAACTGGGCGGCATGGGCTTCGACGCGGTGGCGCTGCAGCGCTACCCGCAGGTGGAGCGCATCCACCATGTGCACCATGCGGGCAATGCCTCGGGCATCGTCGATGGCGCGGCGGCGGTGCTGATCGGCAACGAGGCGGCGGCCGCTGCCCATGGCCTTACGCCGCGCGCCCGCATCGTGGCCACGGCGCTCAGCGGTGCCGACCCGACCATCATGCTCACCGGCCCCGTGCCGGCCGCACGCAAGGCGCTGGCCAAGGCGGGCCTGGACATCGGCCAGATCGACCTGTTCGAGGTCAACGAGGCCTTTGCCGCTGTGCCCATGCGCTTCATGCGCGAACTGGACGTGCCACACGAGAAGGTCAACGTCAACGGCGGCGCCATCGCCATGGGGCACCCGTTGGGGGCCACCGGCGCCATGATCCTGGGCACGCTGATCGACGAGCTGCACCGTCGGCAACTGCGCTATGGCCTGGCCACCCTGTGCGTAGGCGGCGGCATGGGCATTGCCACCATCGTGGAGCGCGTGTGATGACGATGACGACAGAGAACACCATGCAGACCATCCACTACGAACTCCTCGACGCCGCCGACGGCAAGGTGGCGCTCATCACCTTCGACGAACCGGACTCCAGCGTCAACACCATGTGCCGCCAGTGGCAGGCCGACCTGGGCGAGGCCACGGCGCGCGTGGTTGCCGACCGCGCCCAGCTCAAGGGCGTGGTGCTGGCATCGGCCAAGACCAGCTTCTTCGCGGGCGCCGACCTCAAGGCCACGATGCGGCTCACGCCGGCCGATGCGCCCACGGCCTTCGGCGAGATCGAGCGCATGAAGCAGCACTTTCGCACGCTGGAAACCCTGGGCATCCCGGTGGTCAGCTGCCTCAACGGTGCGGCCCTGGGCGGCGGCTGGGAGGTGGCGCTGGTGGGCCACTACCGCATCGCCGTGGACAACCCACGCATCCAGTTCGGCCTGCCCGAGGTGACCCTGGGCCTGATGCCCGGTGCCACTGGCATCACCAAGATGACACGCCTGCTCGGCCTGATGGGTGCGCAGCCCTACCTGCTTGAAGGCAAGCTGTTCAACCCGCGCGAGGCGCTGGAACTGCAGCTGGTGCACGAACTGGTGGCCACGCCCGAGCAGTTGCTGCCTGCCGCGCTGGCACGCATCGCCACGCACCCGCATTCTGTGCAGCCCTGGGACGACAAGAACCACAGGATGCCCGGAGGCACGCCTTCCAACCCCAAGGTGGCCGGAGCGCTGAGCGTGGCCCCCGCCGTGCTCAAGAAGACCACGCGCGGCCGCTACCCAGCGCCCGAGGCCATCCTGGCCACCATGGTCGAAGGCGCCATCGTCGACTACGACACGGCGCTGCGCATCGAAAGCCGCTACCTGGCCCGCCTGATGACCGGGCCCGTGGCGCGCAACATGATCAACACGTTCTTCTTCGACATGAACGCGATCAAGAGCGGCCAGTCGCGCCCCGGCCAATCCCCGCGCTACAAGCCGCAGAAGGTCGGCATCCTGGGCGCCGGCATGATGGGCGCAGGCATCGCCTGGGCCCAGGCCAGCCGGGGCATCACCACCGTGCTCAAGGATGTGAGCCAGGAAAAGGCCGAGGCCGGCAAGGCCTACAGCGCCAAGCTCTCGCAGGCACGCGTGGACAAGGGCCGCATGGAGGCCGCTGCGCAACAGGCGCTGCTCGGCAAGATCAAGGCCACCGCCGATGCCACCGACCTGGCCGGCTGCGACCTGGTGATCGAGGCGGTGTTCGAGAGCCGCGACCTCAAGGCGAACGTGACGCGCGAGGCCGAGCCCCATCTGGCCGAAGGCGGCTTCTTCGCCAGCAACACCTCGACCCTGCCCATCACCGGCCTGGCCCAGGCCAGCAGCCGGCCCGCGAAGTTCGTGGGCATCCACTTCTTCAGCCCGGTGGACAAGATGAAGCTGGTGGAGATCATCCGCGGCAAGGAAACCGACGACGAGACCGTGGCGCGTGCGTTCGACTACGTGCAGGCCCTGGGCAAGGTACCCATTGTGGTCAACGACTCGCGTGGCTTCTATACCAGCCGCACCTTCGGCACCTACGTGATGGAGGGCGCGGCCCTGCTCGGCGAGGGCGTACCCGCCGCGCTGATCGAGAACGCGGCGATGCAGGCCGGCATGCCCGTGGGGCCGCTGGCCGTGCTGGACGAGACGGCGCTGACCTTGAGCGTGCATGTGCTGGACCAGACCCGCGCGGACTACGCGGCCGAGGGGCGCAGCTACATCGCCACGCCCGGCGAGCTGCTGGTGGAGCGCATGGTCAAGGAACTCAAGCGCCCTGGCCGTTCGGGTGGGGGCGGGTTCTATGACTACCCTGCGGGTGGTCGCAAGCAGTTGTGGCCTCAACTGCGTTCGCTGTTTGAAGGCGTTGCTGGTTCCGAGACCTTGGGCGTGCAGGAGATTCAGGATCGATTGCTGTACCGGCAGGCGGTGGAGACGGCGCGGTGTCTGGCGGAGGGGGTGCTCACCAGCGTGCATGATGCGAACATCGGGTCGATCTTCGGGATCGGGTTTCCGGCCTGGACTGGGGGGGCGATGCAGTTCATCTATGGGACAGGGGTCGAAGCATTCCTGGCGCGGGCAGATGGGTTGGCGCAGCGGTTCGGGGCTGGGTTTGCGCTGGATGCTGCGGCGCGTGATGCGATCGCGCGATTTCAACCCCGGTATTGATGCGAAAGCCGAATTTCTTGCTGAACGACTTGCTTTGTTGAAGGGCGGAGGCCGGGATGTGCGCCCGGCGGCGCAGTAACTTTCTCTTGGCCGCCAAGAGAAAGTCACCAAAGAGAAGGCGGCCCCCAGTCTGCGTCCCCCGTTCGCCCTGTCGGGCGAACGGGGGCAACCTGCGATGCTCGGAACAGGGGTGGGGAGCGGGGTCCAAACGGCTGCTGCTGCGCAGCTGCGCCGGGTGTCGGGTCGCGCTGCGCGCTGCCGACGGTGTGGGCGCGATCGCCCTGGCGAGCCGAGCGAAGCAATGGCCCGTGTGGAGCCCGTTCCCACCCCCTTCTGACCGTGCCGAGAAGCGCAGGGCCTGGGGTGAGCGCGTGCCGAAGGACACGCGCATCGTGAACTGACTCACCGCGGTTGTCCGAGCGGAGTTCGCCCGAAGGGGGAACGCAGCGAGTTCCGCGGTGCACCCCAGGCCCGAGCATCGCAGGCTGCCCCCTCGCCCACCGGGCGAGGGGGACATGGGCAGCGGGGTCGCCTTTCTTTGGGGTACCTTTCTTTGGCGACTCAAAGAAAGGTACCTCGGCTGCCGGGCCGAGACCCGGCCTCCGCCCTCAGCAAAGAAGAGGAGCAACCACCATCAAAAAAATCAAACCTTGCTGAAGTCCGGCTTGCGCTTCTCCATGAACGCCGAGAACGCCTCGCGCGCAGCAGGCTCGCGCAGCATGCGCCCAAAGCTCGCGCCCTCTTCACCCATACGCTCCAGCACCGGCTGAATCTGCCCCTTCTTCATCAACCGCTTGGTCTCGATCAACGCAGACAAGGGCTTGGCCGCGAGCTTCTTCGCCTGCGCCTGTGCCACGCCGTTGCACTCGGTAGGCGGCACCACACGATTGACCAGGCCCACCTCCAGAGCCGCCTCGGCCATGAAGGGCTCGCCCAGCAGCAAGGCCTCGGCCGCGCGGTGGTAACCCATCATCTGCGGCACCAGCAGGCTCGAAGCCGCCTCGGGGCACAGGCCCAGGTTCACGAAGGGCATGGAGAACGCCGCGTTGTCACCCGCGTAGACCAGGTCGCAATGGAACAGCATGGTCGTGCCGATGCCCACGGCAGGGCCGCAGACGGATGCGATGACGGGCTTGGGAAACGCGGCAATACCGTGCAGGAAGCGGAACACCGGCGAGTCCTGCGTGGCCGGTGGCTGCTGCAAGAAGTCGCCGATGTCGTTGCCGGCGCTGAAGATTGCCACATCGCCCTGGAACACCACCACGCGCACGGCGGCGTCCGCCTCGGCGGCAACCAGCGCGTCGGCCATGGCCGCGTACATGGTGGTGGTGATGGAATTCTTCTTGTCCACCCGGTTGAAGGTGATGGTGGTGACACCGGCTTCGGTGTGGACGAGGATGTCTTGGGTGGAGGCGGTCATGGCTGAAATCTCGGGGTTCGGGGTGAGTGGGGCATCGAAGGGCGGATGCAGTGGGCGCAGGATACTGGGTGCTGCCTCGCATCCATCCATCATTCCTTGTAATAAACGATCTGGTGGCTCGTGGCCAGCATGGTGCCGGCCTCGTTCCAAAGCTGTGCGGTCTGGTCGAAGAAACCGTTGCGGAACTCCTGGCCGCGGGCCTGGCCCAGCAGGTGGCCGGTGCCGGTGGCCTTGAGTTGCTCGGCGCTGGCGTGGAAGTACACAGTGATGGACACGGTGCCGGCCGGCACGCGGCGCGCGCGGCGCAGCCAGACGCGCGGGTAGAACACATCGGCCAGGGCGGCGAGCGACAAAAAGTCCAGCGGTCGTGGTGGCGCATCGCGCATCCACAATTGCGTGGTGCTGTGGTCGCCGCTACCGTCCCAGGTGTTGGGGATGGGGCCTTTCAAGGGGCGCATTTCATAGCGGTTGATCCACTCGACCCCCTGCCTGGCAATGGCCGCCAGCTCGGCGGGCGGCGTCACCTCGGGCATGGGAAGGTCGCCCACGCTCCAGGTCTCGCGGCGCACGGCCGTGACCGCGGTGCCGGTGGTGGTGACCACCAGCGCGCCCTCGGCATCGGCCTGCAGGATGGACAGCGTCCAGTGCTGGGTGGAGCGGTTGGTGCGCACGGGCACGGCCTGGATGGTGAAGGCGCCCTCCACCAGGGCCCCCGCGTAGTTGACGGTGAGCGACAGCGGATCGCCCAGCCGGTCCGGGTGCAAAAGGATGGCATTCAACAGGCTGGCCGCCGTGACACCACCAAACGGGCCGACCATGTTCCAGTAACCGGGGTGGGTCTTTCCTTGGTACTGTCCCAGGATATCGACGCTGGCGGACAACTGCAGCGCTTCGTCGAGCGGGTGGTGGTGTTGGTCGGCGGGTGCCGAAGCGTCGTCGCCGCCGTGCGGGGTCTGGGTGCTGCTGGTCATGCGCTGAGTGTGCCGCGAATTGCCGGACTACACCGTCGTGCCGGTGACTGTGGCCGCGCCCAGCCCGGCCAGCAAAGCCGCCGCGGCGCGCGGCCACAGGCTGCTGCTGAACTGGTCGCGAAAGAAGCCGAAATGCCCGATGCGGCGCACCTGCAGATCCGCCGGGGTGATGCTCTCGACCCGGCGCTCGGTGTTGGCATACAGGTTGACCAGGTTGTGCGTGCCGCGCAGCGTCATGAGCTCGTCGTCGCTCATCGACAGCGCCAGCACCGGAAAGCGCACAGCCCCGTAGCTCTGCGCCACGGCAGCCCCTTCGGCCCCCACGCTGTAGGCGGGGTTCAGGCACCAGCGGCGCCACTGCAGGATCACGCCGGCCGGCAGGTCGCCCACCTTCCTGAGCGTGCGCCCCGGAAAGTAGCCGCACAGCCGCGTGGCCAGCGGCACCAGCACCCACCAGAAATACGGAACGATGCGCTTGAGCTGCGGCGCATTGTCGCGCCAGTACCCACTGCCCGCCGCCACGCTCAGCAGCCCATCGACCTGCCCCGGGTTGCGCAGCAACCCCGGCAACTGCGCCCCCAGGCTGTGCCCCAGCAGGTACAGCGGCGACGCCGGCAGCGCGGCCTTTGCGGCCGAGATCACGGCCTCATAGTCCTGCGCCCAGTCGAACAGATCCGCCTTCACGGCGCGCATCGGGCCCTGCAGCGAGTCCCCATGCCCGCGGTAGTCAAACGTGGTGACCCGAAACCCCTGCTGCGCCAGCCAGCGCGCAAACGCTTCGTAGAACGCCTGCCGCACCCCCATGGCCCCGCCGATGACGACACTGGCGCGCGCGGCACGGGTGCCACCCTCGGGCTCGTACACGCGCATTGCCAAGGGCACGCCACCATCCACCTGCAAAGTCTGCTTGTCCATGTC
Source organism: Acidovorax sp. AC410 (assembly GCF_979253235.1). Classification (NCBI taxonomy): domain Bacteria; kingdom Pseudomonadati; phylum Pseudomonadota; class Betaproteobacteria; order Burkholderiales; family Comamonadaceae; genus Acidovorax; species Acidovorax sp. AC410. Next base: position 2,742,872 of record NZ_CEEDCG010000001.1, on the reverse strand, counting down.
CGTCTCCTGTGAAGACCGATCTGCGCCGGTTCAATGGAAAACACTTCAAACAATCCCGCTCTTCAAACCCCGCCCTCAAGGGCGTAGCGAGCGGTCTTCAGGCTAGGCGGACGGAGCACAGCAACCGGAACGTACTTCCTGTACGTGAGGATTGCGAGCACCGCCCAACGACGCCTGGAGGCCGCTCGGTAGCCGGCCCCACCACCCCGCCCTCAAGGGCGTAGCGAGCGGGATGAGCTGCTAGGCGGACGGAGCGGAGCCACCGGAACGTACTTGAAGTACGTGAGGATGGCGAGCACCGCCCAACGACGCAGATCGCCCGCTCGGTAGCCAGCCAACATCAAACGGATTCGAAGATGCCGGCGGCTCCCTGTCCCATGCCTACGCACATCGTGACCATGCCGTACTTGAGCTTGTTGCGCTTGAGCGCATGCACCACCGTGGCCGAGCGGATCGCGCCCGTCGCACCGAGCGGGTGCCCCAGCGCGATCGCGCCGCCCATGGGGTTGACCTTGGAAGGGTCCATGCCCAGCGTATTCATCACCGCCAGCGACTGCGCCGCAAAGGCTTCGTTCAGCTCGAACCAATCGATGTCCTGCTGGTTCAGGCCTGCATAGCGCAGGGCCGCAGGGATCGCCTCGATCGGGCCGATGCCCATGATGTGCGGCGGCACGCCCTTGGACGCATAGCTCACGAAGCGCGCCAGCGGCGTCAGGCCGAAGCGCTTGACGGCGGCCTCGCTGGCCAGGATCAGCGCACCGGCACCATCGCTGGTCTGCGAGCTGTTGCCGGCCGTGACGGAGCCGCGCGCGGCGAACACGGTCTTGAGCTTGGCCAGTCCTTCGAGCGTGGTGTCGGGGCGAGCGCCCTCGTCCAGGCCCACGGTGCGGCTCTTGGCAATCGACTCGCCGGTTTCGAGGTTCGCCGTGCGGTCGGTCACTTCGATGGGGGTGATCTCATCGGCGAAGTAGCCGGCCTGCTGGGCGGCCAGGGCTTTCTGGTGCGACTGCAGCGCGAACTGGTCCTGCGCATCGCGGCTGACCTTCCACTGCTGGGCCACCTTCTCGGCCGTGAGGCCCATGCCGTAGGCAATGCCCACGTCGCCGTCGCGCTCGAAGATCGAGGGCGACAGCGAGGGCGAGTTGCCCATCATGGGCACCATGCTCATGCTTTCCACACCTGCCGCGATCATCACGTCGGCCTCGCCCACGCGGATGCGGTCGGCCGCCATCTGCACGGCCGACAGGCCCGATGCGCAAAAACGGTTGACGGTGATGCCGCCCACGCTGGTGGGCAGGCCGGCCAGCACGGCGCCGATGCGCGCGATGTTCAGGCCTTGCTGGGCTTCGGGGATCGCGCAGCCGCAGATGATGTCCTCGATGGCTTTCGGATCGAGCCCGGGCGCCGCCGCCAGCGCTGCCTTGAGCGTGGTCGCCAGCAGATCATCAGGCCGGGTGTTGCGGAAGAAGCCGCGGTGCGAACGCCCGATGGGCGTGCGCGTGGCAGCAACGATGTAGGCTTCCTGGACTTGTTTGGCCATGGTGGTGAAACTCCTTCAATTCTTGGCTGGGCGGCTGGAGGGAATCCAGGCCCAGGTAAATGCACATTCGACCGGCTCGGCGCCGGCCTCATCGGTCACGGTGACGGTGACCTGAACCTCGCCCTTGTCGCTGGCCTGCATGGCGGCGCGCTGCTCGGCGCTGAGCACGGCCACGGCCTTGAGGCCGCCCGTGGCGCGCTTGCGAAAGGCCATGCTGAGCTCCTTGGCCAGCGGGATGCAGTCGTCGCGCACGTTCATGCCCACGACCATGCCCGTGGCCGTTTCGGCCAGCAGGTTCATGGCCGAGGCATGCACGCCACCGATGTGGTTCTGCACACGGTGGTCGTTGGCCAGATGCACCTCGACCCGTTCGGGCGTGAGCGACACGAACCTGACACCGGCCGTGCCCGTGAAGGGAACGGCGCGGCGCAGGATGATGTTCTGCACGAAGCCGCGCATGAAGGCCGGGGCTTCGTCCAGCCGCATCAGCGAGCGCTGCAGCTTGTTCGGGGGACGGTTAGCGTCGTTCATGGAGGCGACCGGTCAGTTGCGCACGGGCTTGCCAGTGGACAGCATGCCGAGGATGCGCTCCTGCGTCTTGGGGTGCTCGATGAGGGCGCAGAACGCCTTGCGCTCCAGCGTCATCAGGTACTCCTCGCTCACCAGGGTGCCGGCATCGACATCGCCGCCGCAGACCACTTCGGCGATCAGGCCGGCGATGTGGAAGTCGTGCTGGCTGATGAAGCCGCCGTCGCGCATGTTGACCAGCGAGCCCTTGATGGTGGCGATGCCGCTGCGGCCCGCTACCGGGAACAAACGCTTGGCCGGCGCACGCCAGCCGCCCTTGGCCAGGGACTTGGCCTCGTTGATGGCCACGAACAGCAGCTCGTCCTTGTGCGGCACGATCACGTCGCTCTCGAGCAGGTAGCCGAGCTTGCGCGATTCGAGCGCGCTGGTGCCCACCTTGGCCATGGCCGCAGCCGTGAAGCCTTCGGTCAGGAAGGGCAGGATGTCCTTGCCCGTGGAGGTGGCGGCGTTCTCGGCCGCACGGCGGGCGATGTAGGTCAGGCCGCCGGCGCCGGGCACCAGGCCCACGCCGACTTCGACCAGGCCGATGTAGCTTTCCATGTGCACCACGCGGCGGGCCGAATGCACGGCCAGCTCGCAGCCACCGCCCAGCGCCAGGCCGCGCACGGCGGCCACCACGGGCACGTTGGCATAGCGGATGCGCAGCATGGTGTTCTGCAGCTCGGCCTCTGCCCCTTCGATGGCGCTCACGCCGGCCACCATGAAGGCGGGCAGCATGGCCTGCAGGTCGGCACCGGCGCTGAAGGGCTCGTCGCCCGACCAGATCACCACGCCTTCATAGTCCTTCTCGGCGATGTCCACGGCCATGGCCAGGCCCTCGGCCACGTCGGGGCTGATGGCATGCATCTTGGTCTTGATGCTGGCGATCACGATGCCGGTGCCGGGCGCGCGGTCAGCGCCTTCCAGCGTCCACAGGCGGATGGCATCGTCCTCGTGCAGCGTCGTGCCAGCGGTGGCGAAGTCGGGCAGCGCCTCACCGAGCAGCTTCTCGGGGAAGTGTTGGCGTTCATACACGGGCAGCGCACGGCGCGCGATGAACTTCTGCGCCGATGCGCTCCACGAGCCTTGTGCGGTATGCACGCCACCGGCCTCGGCCACGGGGCCCTTGAACACCCACTCGGGCAGCGGTGCCTTGGACAGCGCCTTGCCTGCGTCGATGTCCTCCTGGATCATCTTCGCCACGTCGAGCCAGCCGGCTTCCTGCCACAGCTCGAAGGGGCCTTGCTTCATGCCGAAGCCCCAGCGCATGGCCTGGTCCACGTCGCGCGCATTGTCGGCAATGGTGCCCAGATGCACGGCGGCGTAATGGAAGCTGTTGCGCAGGATGGCCCAGAGGAACTGGCCCTGTGCGCCTTCAGCGTTGCGCAGCAGGCGCAGGCGCTCGGCGGCGGGCTTCTTGAGCATGCGGCCATACACCTCGTCGGCCTTCTGGCCGCCGGGCACGTACTCTTCGCTCTCCAGGTCAAAGCGCAGCACGTCGCGGCCGACCTTCTTGTAGAAGCCGGCCTTGGCCTTCTGGCCCAGGTTGCCCAGTTCGAGCAGCTTTTGGAGCACGGCGGGCGTGCCGAAGCTGGCGTAGAACGGATCGCTCTTGTCGTCCAGGTTGTCCTGCAACGTCTTGATGACGTGGGCCATGGTGTCGAGGCCCACCACGTCGGCCGTACGGAAGGTGCCGCTCGATGCGCGGCCGAGCTTCTTGCCCGTGAGGTCATCCACCACGTCGTAGGTCAGGCCGAAGTTCTCGACTTCCTTCATGGTCGCCAGCATGCCGGCGATGCCCACGCGGTTGGCCACGAAGTTGGGCGTGTCGTGCGCGCGCACCACGCCCTTGCCCAGGCCGCTGGTGACGAAGGCTTCGAGCTGGTCGAGCACTTCGGGCGAGGTCGTGGGCGTGTTGATCAGCTCCACCAGCACCATGTAGCGCGGCGGGTTGAAGAAGTGGATGCCGCAAAAGCGCGGCTTGATGCTCTCGGGCAGGGCCTCGGAGAGCTTGGTGATCGACAGGCCCGAGGTGTTCGATGCCACGATGGCATGCGGTGCGACGAAGGGCGCGATCTTCTTGTACAGATCGAGCTTCCAGTCCATGCGCTCGGCAATGGCCTCGATGATGAGGTCGCAGTCGCGCAGTTGCTCCAGGTGCTCTTCATAGTTGGCCTGACCGATCAGGGCGGCGTCGTCCGCCACGCCCAGGGGCGAGGGCTTGAGCTTCTTGAGGCCTTCGACGGCGCGGGTGACGATGCCGTTCTTCGGGCCTTCCTTGGCCGGCAGGTCGAACAGCACCACGGGCACCTTGACGTTGACCAGGTGCGCAGCGATCTGCGCGCCCATCACGCCTGCGCCGAGCACGGCGACTTTCTTCACTTGGAATCTTGACATCGGTGTTTTCTCCATGAGGACGACAGCGGCGCAGCGCCCTGCCCTCGTTGTTGCGCACACCTGGCATGGCCAGGTGCGTGCGGTTGTCTTTCTCTTACTGCACCCGTATCCAGGTCTGCGTGCGACCGAAGGGGCCGATGGAGCCGCGTACTTCGAGCTTCTTGCCGCCCTCGATGGGCGCCATGCGCAACGTGTAGTTGCGGCCGTTCTCGGGGTCGAGAATCTTGCCGCCCTCCCACACGTCCTTGCCGTCGGCCTTCTTCGCGCCGCGAATCAGCTCCAGGCCCAGCAGCGGCTTGCCCTTGCGGTCATCGCTGCACTCCGCGCACACCTCGTCGGGCTTGGCGTCCTTGGCCAGGCGCTTTTCCAGCACGCCGGTCAGGGCACCGCCACCCGCGTCGCGGATGCGGATCTCGGCCTTGGCCTCGCCGGTCTTGTCGTCGACGTTGCGCCACAGGCCTTCGGGCGTCATCTGCGCCCAAGCCGGTGCCGCAAAGGCGACGAACGCAAGGGCGGCTGTTGCTGCTTTGTACATGGACGCTGCTCCGTGGTTCAAGGGGTCGGGATCCGCAGGCCAGCGACTCAGGCCAGGGCCAGGTCGGTGTCCATCAGCACCCTGCTGCCGGCACGTGCCGTGCGCATCAGCGTCGCCGTCTCGGGGAAGAGCTTGGCGAAGTAGAAGCGCGCGGTCTGCAGCTTGGCGGGGTAGAACGGGTCGGTGTTGCCGGCAGCGATCTCGCGCAGCGCGACCTGGGCCATGCGGGCGAACAGGTAGCCGAACACCAGGTGGCCGGCCACGCGCAGGTAGTCCACAGCGGCGGCGCCCACTTCGTCGGGGTTCTGCAGGCCCTTGAAGCCGATCTCGGTGGTGAACTTGGTCATCTGGTCGGCCAGGTAGGCGACGGGGTTGATGAACTCGGCCATCTTCTCGTTCACGCCCTCTTCCTCGACCAGTTTGCCCACCAGCTTGCCGAACTTCTTGAGCGAGGCGCCGTTGTTGCCCAGGATCTTGCGGCCCAGCAGGTCCAGCGACTGGATGGTGTTGGTGCCTTCGTAGATCATGTTGATGCGGTTGTCGCGCACATACTGCTCCATGCCCCATTCCTTGATGAAGCCATGGCCGCCGAAGACCTGCATGCACGCATTGGTGGCGATGTGGCCGTTGTCGGTAATGAAGGCCTTGACGATGGGCGTGAGCAGGGCCACGAGTTCCTCGGAGTCCTTGCGCACCTTCTCGTCGGCGTGGCCGTGGGCCTTGTCCAGCAGCAGCGTGCAGAAGATCTGCAGTGCGCGGCCGCCTTCGGCATAGGCCTTGGCGGTGAGCAGCATCTTGCGCACGTCGGGGTGCACGATGATCGGATCGGCATCCTTGTCCTTGGCCTTGGTGCCCGACAGGCTGCGCATCTGGATGCGGTCCTTGGCATAGGCCAGGGCGTTCTGGTAGGCCACCTCGGTCAGGCCCAGCGACTGGTTGCCCACGCCCAGGCGGGCGGCGTTCATCATCACGAACATGGCGGCCAGGCCCTTGTTGGGCTGGCCCACCAGGGTGCCGACCGCGCCGTCGATGGCGATCTGCGCCGTGGCGTTGCCATGGATGCCCATCTTGTGCTCCAGCCCGGTGCAGAAGATCGGGTTGCGCTCGCCCAGCGAGCCATCGGCATTGATGTTGAACTTGGGAACCACGAACAGGCTGATGCCCTTGCTGCCCTTGGGCGCATCGGGCAGGCGTGCCAGCACCAGGTGGACGATGTTGGCGGCCATGTCGTGCTCGCCGGCCGAGATGAAGATCTTGTTGCCGGTGATCTTGTAGCTGCCGTCGGCCAGGGGCTCGGCCTTGGTGCGCAGCAGGCCCAGGTCGGTACCGCAATGGGGTTCGGTCAGGCACATGGTGCCGGTCCACTCACCGCTGGTGAGCTTGGGCAGGTACAGGGCCTTCTGCGCGTCGGTGCCGTGCGCGTGCAGTGCCTCATAGGCGCCGTGCGACAGGCCGGGGTACATGGTCCAGGCCTGGTTGGCCGAGTTCATCATCTCGTACAGGCACTGGTTGAGCACGAAAGGCAGGCCCTGGCCGCCGTAGGCGGGGTCGCAGGAGAGGGCCGCCCAGCCGCCTTCGACGTACTTGGCGTAGGCGTCCTTGAAGCCCGTGGGGGTCTTCACTTCGTGGGTGGCCTTGTCCAGCACGCAGCCTTCGGTGTCGCCGCCGATGTTCAGCGGGAAGGTGACCTCGGCAGCGAACTTGCCGGCTTCTTCGATCACGGCATTGATGGTGTCCACATCCACTTCGGCATGGGCCGGCAGGGCCTTCAGTTCGTCGCTGACCTTGAGCACTTCGTGCATGACGAATTGCATGTCGCGCAGGGGCGGCGTATAGCTGGGCATGGGGGTTACTCCTTGGAGATGGTGGTTTGGTTGGAAACTTTGCGGCGTGCCGCAGCGGGTGCTGCGGCCACAGGTGCGGATGCCTGCACGCTGTAGCGCGCCAGGATGTTCTGAAAGCCCGTGACGGAGCGCGCCATGGAGCCGGGGGTGCGCAGGAAGCGCGCTTCGTAGTGCAGCGCCAGGATCAGGCCGTGGATCTCGAAGAGCATCTGCTCTTCATTGGTGTCAGGGCGCAGTTCGCCGCACTCCTTGCACTGCTCGATGGCCCGGCGCATGGCGGCCAGCCAGGTGAGGACCGAGCTGGCCAGCGCGTCGCGCACGGGGCCGTTGCGGTCATCGAACTCGACCGCACCGCTGATGTAGATGCAGCCCGAATCGATCTCGATCGAGGTGCGCTTCATCCAGTTGTCGAACAGCGCACTCAAGCGCGCCACGCCGCGCGGGGCCGACATGGCGGGGTAGAACACTTCCTGCTCGAAGCGGGTGTGGTATTCGCGGATCACCGAGATCTGCAACTCCTCACGCGAGCCGAAGTGTGCGAACACCCCCGACTTGCTCATGCCTGTCACATCGGCCAGGGCACCAATGGACAGGCCTTCAAGCCCGATGTGCGTGGCCAGGCCCAGCGCCGCCTCGACGATGACCGCCTTGGTCTGCTGGCCTTTTTGCAGGGCACGGCCCGTGCCGCTGCGGGGGCGCGGAATGCGGGTGACCGGGGTAGAGTCGGAGGTGGCGGGCATGCGTGCAAATAAAAACGAACGTTCGTACTATTCTGCAGCATATTTGCCCTGCCACCAAAGGCCTCTCCAAAAATAGGGAGACCGTACCAAAACTTTGTTGCATGGCGACGACCCGCAAGGCGCGGGCCAGGGATCTCAGGAGCTAGCGGGCGGCTTGCGCGTTCAGAGCATCAGCGCCAGGCTGGCATCCAGGTGCTCGGTGGGCATGCGCCGAAAGCCCGAGCGTGCGTAGCGCTGCAGGCGCCCGAGCACGAAGGCGGTAAGCACGCTGGCAGCCACCTGGGTGTCGACGGTGGGCGTGTCCGACGCAGCGGCAGCAGGCCGCAGGCATTGGCGCAGCGTGGACTCGATGCGGTCGAAGAACTGATTCATGCGCTGTTGCAGGCGCTCGTGCTCGAACACCAGCGCATCGCCCACCATCACGCGCACCATGCCCGGGTTGCGCTCGCCGAACTGCAGCAGCACGGCGACGATGCGGGCGGCCTGGCGCCGGCCTACTTCGGCCGGCTGGTCGGGGTCGGGCACCTCGCGGCCGGTGATCTGCTGCACCAGCGCAAACACGGACTGCTCGATGAAATCGATCAGCCCCTCGAACATCTGTGCCTTGCTGGCGAAGTGGCGGTACAGCGCTGCCTCGCTCACCGACAGGCGCGACGCCAGTGCCGCCGTCGTGATGCGCTCGGCCCCCGGCTGCTCCAGCATGGTGGCCAGCATCTGCAGGATCTGCACCCGGCGCTCACCGGGCTTGGGCCGCTTGCGCGCGGCAGGGCTGTCCCCTGCTTCGGCAGTGCTGGCTGGCTCGGGAGGCGTGAAAAGATCGGACATGCGCAAAGATGGAATAAGTACGCTCCGAGGCGGGCGGCCCCGAAGCCCTGGGGCCCGTGAGTCCCCGCCACGTGAAGGCCATGCCGGGGTAACGGCATGCCCAGTCTGCGGCAGGGCGTAAATCATGTGTGGAAATGATTCTCGCACACGCCCGGGGAGCCCCAGACAAGCAGCGGCGCTAGAGCGGAAACACCACAGTCACCACCAGGCCACGGCCTTGCGCTCCGCTGCTCAGCGTGAGAGACGCCCGGTGCACGCGGGCAATCTCGTCGGCAATCGCCAGGCCCAGGCCCGTGCCCTCGCCCACCGTGCCCGGCACGCGGTAAAAGCGCTGCATCACGCGGGTGCGCTCGGCGTCGGGCACCCCGGGGCCATCGTCTTCCACCTGCAGGAAAACGCGCGGCGGCCCGCTCTTGCCCTGGCGCATGCCGCAGCGGATCGTGACAATGCCCGAGGGCGGGGTGTACTTGATGGCGTTGTCCACCAGGTTGGACAACAGCTCGCGCAGCAGCCAGCCGTGGCCCGTGACATGCACGGGCTGGACTTCGATCCCCAGGTCCAGGCCCTTGCCGGTGGCGGGATCGAGAAAGGTTTCGAGCAGGGTCTCGCACAGGTCCTTGAGGTCCACGCGCTGCGGTTGCTGGGCATCGAGGCTGCGGGCATCGGCACGCGACAGGGCCAGCAGCTGGTGCGCCAGCTGCGAGGTGCGGCGCGTGGCGTTGCGCAGTTTCTCGATCTGGTCCACGCCCAGCACGATGGCGCCCTGGGTACGCCCATCGGTGGACACGGGGCCCTTCTTGTCCGGGCCGGACGATGGCAACCGCTGGGGTGCCGCCGCCTTGGCCATCATGGCCCAGGCCTCGACCTGGGCCTGCAGGCCCGCGAGCGGGGTGCGTAGTTGGTGCGCGGCATCGGCCACAAAGCGGCGCTGGCCCTCGGCCTGCGCGTTGACCAGGGCGAACAGTCGGTTGAGCGAATGCACAAGCGGCCGCACTTCCGAGGGCGAGGCCGCTTCGTCGATCGGGCTCAGGTCGCGCGGCGAGCGGTGCTCCACAGCCTCGGCCAGGTCCACCAGCGGCTTGAAGGCCTGGCGCACGGCCCAGTGGATGGCCAGCGCGGCGGCCGCCACCAGCACCAGGTTGGGCAGCAGCACGCGCAGCAGCAGTTGCTGGGCCCACTGCTGGCGCGGGTCGGATCCATCGGCCAGGGCCACCACCATCTCGCCGGCTCCCGTTCGACCGCGCTGCACCGCCACCCGGTAGGTCACGCCGCCGTACTCCATGCTGTGGAACTCGGGCGCCTGGGTGGTGGGCACGGCGCTGTGTACCCAGTCGTCACCCAGCAGCAGCCTGCCCGAGGGGTCGCGCACGCTGTAGCCCGAGAAACCGGCGTTCTGCCGCAGGAAGTCCTCCAGCGGCGGGGCCAGCAGCAGCAGGGGCGGGTCGTTGTCGCGGATGGCCGGCGCCAGCACCGAGTCGGACAGGGCCGGCAACAGGCGCAGCAGGCGCTGGTCGTGCTGGCCGGCGGCCTCGTCCGCCGACCGGTAGTCGAGCCAGACCCCAATGGTCGCCAGTGCGCAAAGCGGCAGCACCAGCAGCAGCAGCAAGCGGTTGCGCAGATCCGAAGTCATGGCACGCAGCCCGGGCCGTCGCGCAGGAGGGATCCGGGGTTCCATGGTCAGGGCCGCGAGAAGAAAAAAGGGGGAGGTTTCAGCCGGCCTGGAGTTCCAGCCGGTAGCCGAACCCCCGGATCGAGCGCAGGGCCACGCCATGCGGCTCCAGCTTGCCACGCAAGCGGGAGACATACACCTCGACCGCGTTGGGGGTGATCTCCTTGTCCCAGCCGGTCAAGGCCTGCAGCAGCTTGTCCTTGCTGGCGGGCTTGGGCGCGTTGATGAGCAGGTATTCCAGCACGGTCCACTCGCGCGGCCCGAGCTCGATCACCTGTTCACCGGCATCGGAGCGAATGCTGGCACGCCGCCCTGCAGTGTCCAGCTCCAGCGGGCCGAAGCTGAGCACCGCCGTGGTGGCGGCCTGCGAGCGGCGCAGCAAGGCCCGCAGGCGCGCCAGCAACTCGGGCAGCTCGAAGGGCTTGACCATGTAGTCGTCGGCCCCCAGATCCAGCCCCTGCACCCGGTCATGCAGGGCATCGCGCGCGGTGAGGATCAGCACCGGCATCGACGGACTGGCCATGTCCGGGCGGCGCAGGCGCCGCGTGAGTTCGAGCCCGTCCATGGCGGGCAGGCCGATGTCGATGATGGCGGCGTCGAAGGATTCGACGCGCAGGACTTCTTCCGCGCGCTCGCCGCTGCCGACCCAATCGACTGCATAGCCGGCATCGGACAGCCCCAGCTTGATGCCGCTGGCCACCATCACATCGTCTTCGACCAGCAGCAGTCTCATTCCGTCACCAGGATCAATGGCTGCGGATCATCGTGCCGTAGGCCTGGTCGGTCAGGATTTCAAGCAGCATGGCGTGCGGCACACGGCCGTCGATGATGTGTACCGCATGCACGCCCGCTTTGGCGGCGTCCAGCGCGCCGGCGATCTTGGGCAGCATGCCACCGGAGATGGTGCCGTCGGCAAACAAGGCGTCGATCTCGCGTGCCGTCAGGTCGGTGAGCAGCTTGCCTTGCTTGTCCAGCACGCCGGGGGTATTGGTCAGGAGCATCAGCTTCTCGGCCTGGAGCACGGTGGCCAGCTTGCTGGCGACCACGTCGGCGTTGATGTTGTAGCTCTCGTTGTTTTCGCCAAAGCCAATGGGGCTGATCACGGGGATGAAGGCATCGTCCTGCAGCGCCTTGACCACGCTCGGGTCGATGGAGAGGATGTCGCCCACCTGGCCCACGTCGTGCTCGATGCTGGGGTCCTTGGAATCGAGCAGCTTGAGCTTTTGCGCGCGGATCATGCCGCCATCGCGCCCCGTGAGGCCCACGGCCTTGCCGCCGGCCTGGTTGATCAGGCCCACGATGTCCTGCTGCACCTCGCCAGCGAGCACCCACTCCACCACTTCCATGGTTTCGGCGTCGGTCACGCGCATGCCTTGCACGAATTCGCCCTTCTTGCCCAGACGGTTCAAGGCCGTTTCGATCTGCGGGCCGCCACCATGGACCACCACGGGGTTCATGCCCACCAGCTTGAGCAGCACCACGTCTTCGGCGAAGTCGGCCTGCAGGGCCGGGTCCGTCATGGCGTTGCCGCCGTACTTGATGACAATGGTCTTGCCATGGAACTTGCGGATGTAGGGCAGCGCCTGGGCCAGAATTTCAGCCTTGTCGCGGGGCGCAATCGAGAGAAGATCGGTCATGGGGGCGTGCCATCAAGAGAAAACGAGGATGCGCAAATTGTGCCGCATTCGCGGCCCGGTCTTGCAAGCATTACCCGGGCATTCTGTTATCCAATGCGTAGTCCACCGTCACAGCCTTTGAAACTGGCATGCCACGAGCCAGTGCTCCCGCGCAAGGGCCGCCCCGCCGCGCTGGGAGCGTCCCCCTCGGGGGATGGCGCCGCAGGCGACTCAAGGGGGCTTCATCTCCTCAACCAGTCCGGCACCTTGAAGCGCACGATGGCCAGGTAGGCGACGACGTAGCTGATGACGAACAGCCAGCAGAAACCCATCAGCACCAGGGTGTTGTTCCAGAACAGGATGGCCGGCACCACCGTGAGCAGGGTAAAGCCCCACAGGTAGGGCGAGGTGCGGTTGTTGCGCATGAGCACACGGCGCGACTCGTCGTCGTGGAACACACCGCGCACGATGCGTCGGTAGATCAACTGGTGGAAATGCAGGGCATCGGCCACGCCGGGCGAGACGCCGCGAACCGCCTTGCGGTAGATCGAGAACACGGTCTCCCAGACCGGGTAGATCAGGAGCAGCATGGGAAACCAGGGAGAGACATCGGCATTGCGCTGTACCAGGGAGATACTGGCCAGGGCAATGACGACGCCCCACACATAGGCCCCGCCATCCCCCGCGAACAGCATGCCCCGCGGGTAGTTCCAGACCAGAAAGCCCCCCGTGGCCGCAGCCGTGGTGACCAGCAACGCCGCCAGGGAACGGTCCCCCACCTGCAGCGCCACGTGGGCCAACGCGAGGCAGACGATGATCGCAACCATGCCGGCCAGGCCGTTGTAGCCGTCGATGATGTTGAAGGCGTGGGGCAGGCCCGCCACGGCCAGCACCACGATGGCCAGGCCCAGCCAGGGGCAGGCCGACAACAGCATGTCGATCCAGGGCAGACCGATGCGGGGAACGGAAAGATCCAGGAGGAAGATGGCCAGCAGCCCCGAGGCGCCGGTCAGCGCCAGGCGGTAGCGCACGGCCAGCCGCTGGGTCATGTCCTCGGCAATGCCACCGAGCACGGCCGGAAGCAACACCAGCAGCCAGCTGCCCACCCACCAGCCCAGCTTGAGAGAACCGGGGTCGCCCAGAAAGGACTGCAGGATGCCCAGGCCCCAGGCGCTTGCAAGGCCCAGCAGCAAGGCGGCCCCCCCCAGGCGCGGCACATCGCCCATGTGGAAGCGCTGCGGCATGCCGTTTCCATAGGCGGACGCATGCCCCCGCACCCAGCGTACGACGAACCCTGCAGCCATCGCCGCCACCAGAAAACCCACCACGGACAACCAGATCATGAGGCGCCAATCGTAACTGCAGGGCCTGTGTCGGCAAGTAACCTCATGTACCCCTGCGTGCGGCTGATCACACAAACGGCGCCAATCAACAACAAAGCGAATGCATCTCTATTGCATTCACACAGGTTGCCACCCGCTCCATTCCTGCTCGCAGGACGCACGACAGGCCAGGACGCGACGGCAGCAGATTCCCGACTCAAAGGGCCAGCCAGGCGTTGATCTCCGTCACGCTGGCAGCACGCTCGTCCCCGGCCAGCGACTGCAGGCGCAGGCGCGACGCCACGTACAGGTACCGGGCCTGGGCCAGGTCGCGCAGTGCCGTGGTCTTTTGTTGCTCGGCGTTCAGCACGTCCAGCGTGGTGCGGGCGCCGGCCTTGAAGGACATCTGGTTCGAAAGCACGGCCTGCTCGGCCGAGCGCACGGCCTGCTCCAGGGCGCTGATGCGCAGCACGCCTTCGGTCATGCCGCGGAATTCGCGGTGCACACGCACGCTGAGATCCAGGCGCGTGGCCTCCAGCAGCTCACGGGCCCGCTCGGCACTGGCGACGGCCTGGCGCACGGTGGAGTTGACGTAGCCACCCTGGTACAACGGCACCGTCAGTTGCAGACCGATGGTCTTGTTGTCATAGCGCGAATTGACGTTGGTCACGCTGTCGCTGCTGTTGCGCGACCACTGGGCCACCGCGTCCAGCGTGGGCTTGTGCCCGGCCTTGGCCTTGTCGATTTCGAAGGTCGAAGCCTCCAGGCGGGCGCGCAGGGCCTTGATTTCGGGACTGGCCTGCTCGGCCCGGGCAATCCAGTCGTCCACCGAATTCGGCGCGGGAGCCCCGGGAGCGAAGCGCGCCAGATCCAGGCGCGCCAAGGTACCGAGCGGCTGGCCGGTGATGGTCTCCAGCCGGCGGCGCGTGTACTCCACGTTCTGCTGGACCTCGAGCTCCTGGGCAAAGGTCATGTCCAGGCGGGCCCGGGCTTCGTCGATGTCGGTGCGCGTACCGCTGCCTGCCGCAAAACTTTTCGTGGCCGCATCGAGTTGCGTGGTGTAGGTGCTTTTCTGCGCGCTGATGAGCGCGAGTTGCTCCTCGGCCAACAAGGCATCCAGGTAGGCCTCCCCCACGCGCACCACAAGGTTCTGCTCGGCATTTTCCAGCGTGGCGTCCGCATCCTGCACCACGGCCTCGGCCTGCTTGACCAGCGCACCAATGGCGGGGCGGTACAGCGGCTGGCGAATCGTCAGCGCCTGGTTTCCGCTGTAATAGCGGTTCACGGTCGTGGTGGGCTCGCCGAGAAAGTTCTGTGTCCGGCTCGTGAGATCGTTGTAGTTGCGGCCTGCGCTGAACGACATGTTGGGCAACCGCTGGGCCTGTGCCTGCGGCAACTGCTCGCGGCTGGCATTGGCTGCGGCGCGCGATGCACGGATGGTCGCATCATTGGCCACTGCGGCCTCGTAGGCTTGGCGCAGGTCGATGGACCAGGCTGGCGCAGCCGCCAACAGCCCTGCCACTGCGGCGGCCAGGCAGCCCAGGCGGGCCGCGGGCCTGCGGCGATCAGTTAGCACGGGCAAATGGGCGTATTGTTGCGGGGTCATCGCGTCACTCCTCGGTCATGGCCGCCGCCAGCCGCTTGGTCAGCGGATGCAGCAGGTAGGTCAGCATCGATCGCTCACCCGTCTTGAAGATCACTTCCACGGGCATGCCAGGCTGCAACTGGCGCGCGCCCAGCTTCTTGAGGCCATCGGCCGTTACCTGGACACGGGCCAGGTAGTAGCTGGTATTGGTCTGCTGCTCGGTGAGCAGGTCTCCAGAGATGGAAACCACCTTGCCGTCCACCACCAGTTGCGGCGAATGGGCGAAGGACGAGAACCGCACGTCCACCGGCAGGTCGGAATGCACCCGGTCGATCAGATGTGGCGCCACATGCGCCTCCAGCAGCAGCGGTGCGTCCTTGGGCACGATGTCCATCAGCTTCTGGCCCGGAGTGATCACGCCGCCCACGGTCTGGACGGCAAGGGAGACCACCTGGCCAGACGCCGGCGCCTTGATCTCGGTGCGCGCCAGATCATCGGTGACCGAATGCAGCTTCTCGTTATCCCCCAGCACTTCGCGGCTGACGTCGGCCAGGTTGGTTTCAACCTCCTTGCGGTATTCCTGCTGGCGCGACAGGGCGCGCTGGCGCAGCTCGCCGATGGTGCGGCGGGCGCGTATCGTGTTGCCCTGCAGATCGGCAATCGCGGTGCTGGAGTCGGCGACCATGCGCTCCATTTCCAGCTGTCGGTTGCGGGGCGCGTAACCCTCCTTGACCAAGCCCCGCAGATTGCCCAGTTCTTCATTGATCAGGGACAGTTGGCTCTTGCGGCTGGCGAGCATGCCGTCATAGGCCTGCAACAGCCCTTCCTGGCCCTGGATGCTTTCCTCGATGGATTGCAGGTCGGAGCGCAGCAGGCTGCGCCGGGTCAGGAACAACTGCTCCTGGTTCTGCATCTGCTGGCGCATCAGCGGGTCCGACGCAGCCGCCTGCAGATCAGGGTGGAAGCTGATGCTGGCCAGATTGCCCTGCTCCGCAAGCAGCCGCCCCTGCATGGCGCGCAGCCCCAGGTAGCGCTGGCGCACGGACTCGTAGTTGGCCTTGGCCACTGCCGAGTCCAGACGAATCAGCAACTGGCCTTCCTGGACCGAATCGCCTTCGCGGACCAGCACCTCCTTGACGATACCGCCGCTCAGGTGCTGTACCGCCTTGCGTTTGGTATCGATGGCCACGATGCCGGACGCAGGCACACCTTCGTCCAGAGGTGCCAGGGATGCCCAGAGCAGGAAGCCACCGAAACCGATGGCCAGAACCCAAAGGCCCATGCGACCGGGGCGACCGGCATCGCCTGATCGGGCCGCGTCCACGATGCCCGCGCCCGACGGGGCATCCTGCTTTTTATTCAAAGGAAACAATGATTTGACCATGTCAGTACCCGACAGAATGAGGGTTCAAGAAACAGCGAACGTCACAAGGAGGCGTGCGCTCAAGCCGGCGTTGGCTGCAGGCCGCCGGCGGCGGAAGGAGGAGCAGGTGGCGGCGATTGCGCGGCTGCCTGGGCGGCCCGCAACGCATTCAACACGGCATCGCGCGGGCCATCGGCCTGCACCTTGCCGTCCTGCAAAATCAGAAGGCGGTCTGCCACGGCCAGAATCCCCGGGCGGTGGGTGATCAGGAAAACCGTGCAGCCACGCGCCTTGAGCTCCTGCACGGTGCGCACCAGCGCTGCTTCGCCCACGTCGTCCAGGTTGGCATTGGGCTCATCGAGCACCACCAGCACCGGATCGCCATACACGGCCCGGGCCAGGCCCACACGCTGGCGCTGGCCGCCCGAGAGCAGGTTGCCGGCTTCGCCGATGGGCGTGTCGTAGCCCTTGGGAAAGCGCAGGATCATCTCGTGCAGCCCCGCAGAACGCGCAGCGGCGATGACCTTCTCGGGGTCGACCGCCCCGAACCGGGCGATATTCTCGGCAATCGAGCCCTCGAACAATTCGATGTCCTGCGGCAGATAGCCCAGGTGCGGGCCCAGTTCCATGCGGTCCCAGCCGTCGATGGGCAGGCCATCGAGCAACACCTCGCCCGAGGCATCAGGCCAGATGCCCATCAGGCAACGCGCCAGGGTGGATTTGCCAGAGCCCGAGGGTCCGAGAACAACGGTCACCGTACCCGCCTGCACAGCAGTGCTGATGCCCTTGAGAATGGGCGCAGGCCGGCCGGGGGCCGTCGCCACCAGATCACGAACAACCACTGCGCCCAGAGGGGCCACACGGGACAATGCCGGATCACTCTCGGGGTAGGTGCGCAAAAGATCTTCCAACCGCCCGAATGACCCGCGCGCACTGACGAAGCTGCGCCACGTGCTCACCAGCGTATCGATCGGACCCAGTGCCTTGCCCATCAGCACGTTGGCGGCAATCATCCCCCCGGGCGACAGCTGTCCATCAATCACCAGCAAGGCCCCCAGCGCCAGCGCGAGAGACTGCTGGCTGTAGCGGATGTACTTGCTCCAGGCCGTGATGCGGTGGGTCAGCGCCTGCGCCCGGCCACTCAACTCCAGGGCCTTGTCATGCCGCGCCTTCCAGTGGGGGTGCAGGTTATGCACCATGCCCATCGACTCCAGCACCTCGGCATTGCGCAACTTGCTCTGCAGGTAGGCGCCTGATTCCGAACTGGCCTTGGATGCAACCTCGGCAGGCGCAATGATCTGTCGGTGGCCAAACCAGGCCAGCGCGCCTTGCACCACCGCAAACACCAGTGCCGCATAGCCCAGCATGGGGTGCAGCACGAACAGCACTGCCAAGTAAATGGGCGCCCAGGGCAAATCAAAAAAGGCCAGCGTTCCGCTGCCGCTCAGGAACTGGCGAACGTTGATCAAGTCGCTGAAGGCACGTCCCACCGCTGCGCCGGATTGCGTGAGCCTGGCTTCGAAGCTGGCATTGAACACCCGGGTGCTCAGCAAGGCATCCAGCCGCAAGCCTGCTGCCACCAGCACACGGGAGCGCATCCACTCGGAGAACGCCATCACGACGAACAGGAACAGGGTGACGACCGACATCATGATGAGAGTCAGGTCGCTGCGACTGCTCATCACACGGTCAAAGATCTGCAGCATGTACATGGTGGGTGCCAGCATGAGCACATTGGCCACCATGCTGAAAATACCCACCACGATGAACTCCCGGCGAAAGGCCCAGAGAGCCTGGGTCAGTTCGCTGCGCTGGAAAAATCCCATTATTTTCATGATTGAAACCTGTTGGTATCAGGAAGCAGCCAGCGCTGGTGCTGCAACTGCTGCCTTGGCCGCAGCCGCGTGCTGCGCCTGTGCATCCTGCGCCGCTTTGTTCAACGCAGCGAGCACATCGTCGCGGGGCCCAAAGGCCTGCTGGATACCGTCGCGCAGCACCAGCATCTTGTCGACCACCGCGAGCACGCTCATGCGGTGGGTCATGATGACAAAGGTCGTGCCTCGTGCCTTGGCTGCCTGGATGGCCCCGTTCAGCGCGGCATCGCCTTGCTCGTCCAGGCTGGAGTTGGGCTCGTCAAGCACAACGAATACTGGATCGTCATACAGTGCGCGCGCCAACCCCACCCGTTGCCGCTGGCCGCCGGACAGCCGCGCACCATCAGGCCCTACCGGGTTGTCATAGCCATGGGGCAGGGACAGGATGAATTCGTGCAGCCCCACGGTACGCGCCGCAGCTTCTACCTTGGCCATGTCCACCTCGCCAAAGCGCGCGATGTTCTCGGCTAACGTGCCCTCAAAGAGCTCCACGCCCTGTGGCAAATAGCCCATATAGGGGCCTAGCTCAGCCTTGTTCCAGGTGTGTACATCCGCACCATCCAGGCGCACCTTGCCGCTTACCGCAGGCCACAAGCCCACCAACATCCGCGCCAGCGTGGTCTTGCCGGAGGCCGATGGCCCCACCACCGCCAGCGCCTCGCCAGGAGCCAATGCAAAAGCCACACCGCGCAATATCTGCGCCTGATTGCCGCCGGGTGCAGCGGCAAACAACTGCTCCACCTGCAAAGCACCACGTGGCGCGGGCAATGCCATCCCGGGTGGCTTTTCGGGCAACGCGCTCAGCAGGCCATCCAGACGCATCCATGCATCACGCACGTTCACCACGGTCTGCCACTGGGCCACCACCTGCACCAGGGGTGCCAGCATGCGCCCGCCCAGGATGGAGGCAATGATCATCATGCCCGCACCACCGTTGAGTTCATTGCGCAGGAGCAGCCAGCACGCCAAGCCCAGCAACAGTGAACTGAGCGTGGTCTGGACGAATTTGGAGACGGCCTGGTACCCACCTCCACGCTCCGATGCCAGTGCCTGCAAGCGCAGGAACTCGCGCTGCTTGCGCTGCCAGCGCTTGTGCGTGTCACGCAGCATGCCCATGGACTCGATCACTTCGGCATTGCGCAAGGCGCCATCCGCATACTGCTGAGCTGCAATGGCCTGGCTGTTGGCCTGCATCAGTGGCGGCTTGGTGGCACGCTCATTGAACCAGGCCACTGCGACCTGGATGATGCCGAACACCAGGGAAGCCCAGCCCAGCCAGGGGCTGATCATGAAGAGCAGCACCATCATCACCAGCGCGATGGGCGCCTCCATGACCGCCAAGAGCACCGGGGAAAAAAGAAAATCGCGTATGGATCGAAAGTCGTTGAGCGGCTGCGCCGTAGCGCCTGGAATGCGCCGGAGATTGGCTTCAAAGATGGCGCTGAAGATACGGCCACTCATGGTGCGATCCAGTTCCACGCTGGCGGCACGCATGACTTCGCTGCGCGCCCACTCCAGCACCTCCATGACCACATAGGCGCCCAGAATGAGCAGCGTGAGCATCACCAGAGTGGTGTGGTTGCGCGTGTTCACCACCCGGTCATACACCTCCAGCATGTAACCCGAAGGTGCCAGGACAAGCAGACTCGAAAACACGCTGAACCACCCCGCGCGGACAAAATAGGGGCGCAAAGACGCTATCGCGTCACGCAACTCAGAATGGGGAACGTTGGGCTTCATACTGTCTCTTGAACCATGATGTATTCGGGAATTTCGCCGTTGGGCATGGACGTTTCAGCCTGGGTCTCCTTGCCATCGGGCTCATCGCCCAATAGAAAGGACAGCGCGTACACACCGTCGGAGCGGCGCGACAGCACGATCTCGCGCAGCTTCTTTTCGTGAAAGCTCGCCTCGTCCTCCGGGCGCAGCGCCAGTTCAAAGCGCATGCGGCCATCCAGGGTGAACATGGACAACTGCCCCGCCTTGACGCTCAGCGTGTGGCGGTCAAAATAAACCGGCAGCGTATCGGCGAACTGCAGCAAGGGCAGCGGCTTGTCGCCCAGGCGTGCCAGATTGAACGGGCTCGCGGGGTGCTGATAGACCAGGCGCCCCGTGCGCGATACGGAATAGATGGCATTGCAGACCATCTGCGAGCCCATTTCCGGGAATTGTTCGCGCAGCTGGCGGTAGGTGAGGTGGTGCAAGGCCACCCGGTTCCACACCTTCGTCTGCTGCACTACGGGCGCTATGGCATTGCAGACCTTGGCAAACCCCACCTGCAAGGCATGCAGCCGCTCCACCTGGTCAGGCGTCGCGTTGAGTGGAATGCGCAGGAGAGAATTCATATAGGAAACGGAGTGTACCAGTTCCTATATGAATTTTTCTGTCGCAACCGAGGACACGCATCCAGCCGGAGTGACCTGGATCACAGGCAGCAGAAGATGCGGCCCAGGCACGGGCCACCATGGGCGAAGAAAACCCGCCGTCAGGGCACCTGGCGCCCGGCGTGGTCAGGCGTAGTCAAGCCCTCGCGCGCTCAACCCCACCAGGTCGATATGGGCTGCGTTGATGTCCAGGTTGGCAACGGCCACGGCGAACGACGCATTGGTATAGGCGCCCGATTTGATCAGGCCGGCCAGTGACTGCACGGTGGCGGCGTCCGCAGAGGCTCCCACCACATTGCCGAACAGCAGTGCCACCACCTGCTCCGGCGTTGCCGAGGCGCCCAGCACCGCATTGAGGCCCAGTTGCGCCAACTGCAACTGCGACGCGCCCGAATCCACCACGCCCAACACTGCCCCCACCAGTTCTCGGCTGGCCACCCCTGCCGGACCGACCAGCGCCCCCAGCAGGCGCGCCGTCGTGCCGGCCGCACCGTCGAGGTCCAGCGCCACGGAGCGGTCCGAAAAGCGCACGCGCTCGACCTGCAGCAAGGTGTCGGTGCCGTCCCGGCCCGCCGTGCCATCCACCAGCTGCCAGCCGCCGTCCTTGCGGGTGAGTGAGTAGCCGCCCCGGGCACCGTGGGCCACCAGGGTGTCCACCCCCCCGGCGCCATTGAACGTTTCATTGGCCGGCGTGCTGGTGAACACATCCGGCCCCGCCGTGCCGCTGGGCTGGCTCGAAAAATTCAGCGTCGGGCCGTTCGTGGAATTCATGCCCCAGGTGCCGCCCAGCCCATCGCGGCCATAGATCCAGTCCAGGGCCAGCAGGTCGAACGCCTGGAACGTGGTCTTGTAAGGACCGGCGCGCGTGTACGACATGACGGTGTTGTTGGTGTTGTCCTGCGACGAAGGCAGCGGCCGCGAGGAATCGAACGGGTGCGCAAGCCCCAGTGCATGGCCTATTTCGTGCAGCAGCACCTCGTAGCCAACGCCGCCCGCCGTGGGCTGGCTGTTGATGCCGGCATGCTCCACGTTGTCCAGGTACACCACCGACTCCGCATTGAGCCGGGTCAGCGTCTGGCTGCCGTTGTAGCTGTAGTTGTAGAAGGTGGATGCCAATCCTGCCGTCGATGCCCCCGGAATATTGGTGGCCACGAAATGGAGGTCTGCCTGCGCCGAGCTGCCCACCTCGGTGAAGGTGATGCCCGTGACCGTGGCCGCGTACTGCAGTATCTGCCGCGTGGCCTGCTGCTGGGCCGCATTGAACGCCGTGATCGGACGACCCGCATCGGTAGCCGCCACGCTGCCGGGGCTGGCATCAAAGGTGTAATACAGCACCTTGCGGCCATCAGGGAAGAAGTTCCACGGCGACGGGTTGTCCAGCAAGGCATCGGCCTGCGGGTTGCCGGAGTACACGACATTCTGGAGATCGGAAACGGTGGCCATGGTCGGGCTTTCTTTCAGGCAGCCGCATCCTTCACAAACCCGATCAGCAGACCAAAGGCAGGCAGCAAATCAGGGGGCAGAAGAAGGGTCTGGCCGCAGGACAAACACGTGCTGCACCACTGTATCACCGGTGTTCATGCACCACCGATATGGAAAACCAATGGCTACCACTTTACAGTGGGCTGCCCGTATCGCATGGCCCGAAGGGCGGACTCCAAAAGCAAACGCCGCCCTCCCGCGATGCGGGCCGGCGGCGCAGGTGTGGTTTGGGCGGCTTATTTGCCAGCGGGCTTGTCGGTAGCGGCCTTGCCTTGCGGCGGGGCAGCCTTGCGGAGCAGGTTTTCCAGGTCGCTGCGCATCTTTTCAGCATCAAGACCGGATGGCGTGGGCGTAGGGGTTGGGTTCGGTGTGTTCATGCCCTTACGTTATCACCGGCGCCCCTGGCCTGCCCCATTAACCCTGTAAATGTCTCTATTAAACAGGGACTTGAGGGCCTGCATCCGGGCACCCACTTCGCGCACCAAAATCCCCGAAGCCCCTTGGAAAGCCCATACAACAGCACTGTATTGCTATCAAAAACGCACCCGCGAGCCGGGTATTGGACGGATGGGCCCTACAAACTGTCACTCCTCAGACCATCGCGACGCAATACCGCACGCCACGGCGCCCGCGCAAGGCAGCGCCTTCGCCTGCCTATTTGGTCAGATTCCGGAACACCGATGGGCTTTCCGCCTGGCCCAACCCGGTGCCTTCGGCGATCGGCAGTTCGCGCGCCACGCTGCCCGACGAGACATTCGCCATCACCGAATTGACCGGCGCCACGCCCACCGACCCGTCGGCCAGCACCGTCAGCTCGTACACCGTCCAGACGTTGTTGGCGCCGGTATAGGGCGCCGCCGGAGGCGTGAACGTGTAGGCCTGGCCATTGGAAAGCTCAAGCCGCACGTTGGCATTCGACGTGCCGAGGTTGCCCGAGCCCGCATAGTGGTGCACCGAGTAGCGGTAGACGCCCGGGCGCAACGCGCCACCCGTGCTGGCCGTGGGTGGGCAGGTCACCGTTTCCGGGCCGTAGGAGGAGATGTCGTCCACGTCCAGGGCGCACATGTCACCCGCATTCTTGGCAGCGAAGTACACATGCCAGCGCGCGGTCCCGCTGGCCGTGGGGCCCGTCAGGTGCGAATCCAGGTCGCGCGGGTTCTCGCCCCAGGTCAGTATGGTGCGGAACTGGCCGGCAGCCAGGCCGCCCGCGCTGCCGCTGGCGGGTGACAAGGCCACCGCCACCTGGTTGGGGGCAGCGCAGTTGAGCAGCACGGTCTGGTTGGCGGGCGAGTAGTTGGGTGCCGTCGTGGTCACCGTGAAGAAGCCCTGCGCCAGCCCCGCAAACGATGCCACGCCCTGGGCATTGGTGGTGGCCGAGCGCGTGCCCAGCGTCACCGACGCATTGGCCAGGGGCTGGTTCGCGCCCCGCAACGCATCAAACACCGTCACCTGGGCCGTGGCGCACTGCACCGAGCCCGACCCGCCGGTCTGCTGCAGACCCACCGGCACCAGGTGCAAGGTGACAGGGTCAAAGCGGAACAGGATGTTGTAGTTGGACTCCACCGTGGTCGTGGTGCCCGGCTGCTGCGGGTTGGCCACCGGCACCAGAAGGCGCAGGTTTTCCAGCAGCACGTCCGTCTGGTTGACGCCCGCGCCGCGGGTGCCGGAAAAATCAATGACCTGCGCCTGCGCACCCAGCGCCAGGGCGGCGGACGCAGTGACGATGGCGCCACGTGCCCAGCGGGCAATGCCGTATGTGTTCATGAAACCTGCCTCTCGTTGAATGGAACGCGAAGCGTAGGGGATATGCCTTACCCTACCCCTAGCCCACCAAATCAGCAAAGAGCGCTTTTAGAGCCATTAAGCCAACGAAGCAAACAAAACGATACAGAACCTGCATTTCAGCTTCGCTCGGTTGTTTCAACTTGATGGGTGGATCAACGATTGGGAACAATTTTGCGGCGCCCAGCCGTTCCGATTGGCCTCAACCATCAGGGCACCAGCTTGCCAGAGCGTGCTCTATTTTTACAAAGCACTTGCTTGCTAAAAATAAAGTGTTTTGCTATCGTGCAGAGCATGGAATCCCCCGCGACCCGGCGCAAACGTCCCTCCGCCCCCAAGGCCCCCGAAGCCCCCTTCACGCCTGCGACCCGCACCCGCAAGGCCCCGGCCGCTGTGGCCGCTGTGGCCGATGAGCCCCGGCGCCCCCGGGGCCGCCCGCGCAAGACGGCCGAAGAAGTCGATGACGGCAACCGCCGCCGCAAGCTCATGGACGGCGCTGCCCGGTTGTTTTTGACCAAGGGTTTTGCGGCCACCACCACGCGCGACATCGCGGCGGCAGCAGGCATGCACAGCGGCTCGCCCTTCTACCACTTCGAGAGCAAGGGGGCCTTGCTCCATGCCGTCATGAACGAAGGCATGGTCATGGCCCTGCAGAGCCAGCAGCAGGCGCTGGCCGCCCTGCCAGCGGGTGCCACGCCACATGAGCAGCTGCGGGTGCTGATCCGCCACCATTTCGAGATATTGCTCGGCCCGCGCAGTGGCTTCATCCCGGTGATGCTGTACGAATGGCGCTCGCTGACGCCCGCCCAGCGCAAGGGGATCGCCCGCGTCAAGGACGCCTACGAGGCCGCCTGGATGCCCACGCTCGAAGCCCTGTCACGGCAGGGCGCACTGCAGGCCACCCCGGCCGTGGCCCGCCTGTTTCTTTTCGGCGCACTGAACTGGGCCGTGCAGTGGTTTGCCCCCAAGGGCGGCAAGTCGCTGGACGAGCTGACCGGCGAGGCGCTCGCACTGTTCATACGGGAGGCCTGAGCCATGTACCAGAGTGTGTTTGCACCCGGCCTGCTCGCGGGGCAGGTAGTGATCGTCACCGGCGGCGGTTCGGGTATAGGCCGCTGCACGGCGCACGAACTGGCCCGGTTGGGTGCGCAGGTGGTGCTGGTCGGGCGCAAGGCCGACAAGCTGCAGGCCGTGCACGCCGAGATCACGGCGGACGGCGGACAAGCCTCCTGGCATGCCTGCGACATCCGCTCCGAAGAGGCCGTGGCCATCGTGGTGCAGCAGGCACTGGCCGAGCACGGCCGCATCGACGCGCTGGTGAACAACGCGGGCGGCCAGTTCATGGCACCGCTCGCAAGCATCTCCGCCAAGGGCTGGGAGGCGGTGCTGAACACCAACCTCACCGGCGGCTTTTTGATGGCGCGCGAGTGCCACCGGCAGTGGATGCAGGCCCAGGGCGGCGCCATCGTCAACATCGTGGCCGACATGTGGGGCTCCATGCCGGGCATGGGGCACAGCGGCGCGGCGCGCGCCGGCATGGTCAGCTTCACCGAAACTGCCGCGCTCGAATGGGCAGCAAGTGGTGTGCGCGTGAATGCCGTGGCACCCGGCTACATCGCGTCGAGCGGCATGGACAACTACCCGCCCGCTGCGGGCGACATGCTGCGCGCCATGCGCCAAACGGTACCGCAGGGGCGCTTCGGCACCGAGGCCGAAGTCTCTGCGGCCATCGTCTTCCTGCTCAGCCCTGCAGCCAGCTTCATCAGCGGAACCACCTTGCGCGTCGATGGCGCACGCCCCCAGGCGCGCCTGGGCTGGCCCATGCAGGTGCCCGACGAAGCCACGCAGCAGCGGCCCGCTGTCAAGCCATTCGAGGGCTTTCACCGCGCGCAGGTGCCACGCGTGTTTGCGGCGCAGCCACAGCAGCCATTGGAGGCAGCACCGTGACGGCCTTCGCCTCGCGTTTCAATGCCTTGGCGCCCGACGTGCAGCGGCGGCGCAGCGCCCAACTGGCGCGCCTGGAAGCCCTGCGGGCACTCGAAGACCGCGCTGCGGCCGCCTCGGCCCGCTCGCTGCCGCAGTTCGACAAGCGCGGCCAACTGTTGCCGCGCCAGCGCGTGGCGCTGCTGCTCGACACCGGAACGCCCTGGCTGCCCCTGGCCACGCTGGCAGGCTATCTGCAGGACACGAAAGACTCGGCCAAGTCCGTCCCTGGCGGCGGGATCGTGGCCGGCATCGGCATGGTGTCGGGCGTGCGCTGCATGGTGGTGGCCAGTGATTCGGGCATCGAGGCCGGCGCCATCCAGCCCATGGGCCTGGACAAGATCCTGCGCGTGCAGGAGATCGCGCTGCACAACCGCCTGCCCTTCGTGCATCTGGTGGAGAGCGCGGGCGCCAATCTCATGCGCTACCGGGTCGAGGGCTTCGTGCATGGCGGCAGCCTGTTCCGCAACCTGGCGCGGCTCTCGGCGGCCGGCATCCCGGTGGTCACCGTGCAGCATGGCTCGGGCACGGCGGGCGGTGCCTACATGCCGGGCCTGTCGGACGTGGTCATCATGGTGCAGGGCCGCTCGCGCGCCTTCCTGGCCGGGCCGCCGTTGCTCAAGGCCGCCACGGGAGAGATCGCGACCGAAGAGGAACTGGGAGGTGCCGAGATGCACACCAGCATCTCGGGCCTGGGCGAGTACCTGGCACTGGATGACCGCGAGGCCATTGGCATGGCGCGCGCCATCATCGAGGCATCGGGATGGGCGAACCCTCCTGCAACGTCTGCGGCCCCAGGCCCGACGCTGGGCGCAGATGACCTGCTGGCCCTGATGCCCGACGACCTGCGCCAGCCCGTGGACATGCGCGAGGTGATCGCGCGCCTCGTCGATGGCTCCGAACTGCTCGAATTCAAGGCGCGCTACGGCATGGCGACGGTGTGCGCGCAGGCGCGCATCGACGGCCGGCCCGTGGGCTTCATCACCAACAACGGCCCCATCGACGTGGCGGGGGCCAACAAGGCGGCGCACTTCATCCAGTGGATGTGCCAGCTGGGCCACCCGATCGTCTATTTGCAGAACACCACGGGCTACATGGTGGGCAAGGACAGCGAACAGGGCGGCATGATCAAGCACGGCAGCAAGATGATCCAGGCCGTGGCCAACGCCACGGTGCCGCAGATCACCATCCAGTGCGGCGCCAGCTTTGGCGCCGGCAACTACGGCATGTGCGGGCGTGGCTATGCGCCGCGCTTCCTGTTCAGCTGGCCCGGCGCCAAGACGGCCGTGATGGGCGGCGAACAGGCCGCACGCACCATGCAGATCGTGACCGAGGCAGCGCTGGCGCGCAAAGGCATCACGCCCGATCCCGCCGAGTCGCAGGCCCAGTTCGACAAGATCGTGGCCATGTTCGAGGCCCAGGCCGATGCCTTCTACACCAGCGGCCTGCTGCTCGACGATGGCGTGATCGACCCTCGCGACACCCGCGCCGTGCTGGCCCTGTGCCTGGCCACCTGCGCCGACGCCCAGGCGCGCAGCCTTCACCCCATGCAGTTCGGGGTCGCCCGCATGTAGACGCGCTTTCCCTTCCTCTTGCACTGGTCCACACAAAAATCAACGGAGACACACCATGCAGTTCACGCACGAGCACCGCGAGATCCAGAAGACCCTCAAGCGCTTCATCGACGAGGAGATCAACCCCCATGTGGACGAGTGGGAGGCGGCCGAGATCTTCCCCGCGCACGAGGTCTTCAAGAAGATGGGCAAGCTCGGCCTGCTGGGGCTGTGCAAGCCCGAGGAATACGGTGGCTCGGGCCTGGACTACTCCTACTCCGTCGCCATGGCCGAGACACTGGGCCATGTGCATTGCGGTGGCGTGCCCATGGCCATTGGCGTGCAGACGGACATGTGTACGCCGGCCCTCGCGCGACATGGCAGCGAGGAGCTCAAGCGCGACTTCCTCGCCCCGGCCATCGCGGGCGACACAGTGGGCTGCATCGGTGTGAGCGAGCCCGCTGCCGGCAGCGACGTGTCGGGCATCAAGACCACGGCACGCAAGGATGGCGACGACTATGTGATCAGCGGCCAGAAGATGTGGATCACCAACAGCCTGCAGGCCGACTGGATGTGCATGCTGGTCAACACCGGCGAAGGCCCCGTACACCGCAACAAGAGCCTGGTGATGGTGCCCTTGCGCGACGGCCCCGGCGGCCAGCTCACCAAGGGCGTGGAGGTGGCGCAGAAGATCCGCAAGATCGGCATGCACAGCAGCGACACGGGGCTGCTCTACTTCGACGAGGTGCGCGTGCCACAGCGCTACCGCATTGGCGCCGAGGGCCAGGGCTTCATCTACCAGATGCAGCAGTTCCAGGAAGAGCGGCTGTGGTGCGCCTCGAGCACGCTGGAGTCGCTGACCAACTGCATCGGCTGGACCATCGAGTGGGCGCAGGAACGCAAGCTCTTTGGTGGTGCGCTGGCCGACCAGCAGTGGGTGCAGTTCAAGCTGGCCGAGCTCAAGACCGAGGTGGAGGCCCTGCGCGCGTTGACCTACCGCGCCTGCGAACTCTACGTGGGCGGGCAGGACGTGCTGGAGCTGGCCTCCATGGCCAAGCTCAAGGCCGGGCGCCTGAACCGGGAGGTGCCCGACACCTGCCTGCAGTTCTGGGGCGGCATGGGCTTCACACTCGAGAACAAGGTTTCGCGCATGTACCGCGATGGGCGCCTGGCCTCCATCGGCGGCGGGGCAGACGAAGTGATGCTGGGCATCCTCGCCAAGACCATGGGCATCGCCAAGCGGCCCGCCGCCCACTGAGCCAGGACACCGCATGCCCGATGCCCTGCTGATCGACCGCGCACCGCTGGGTGTCGGCCTTTATTGCGAGACCTGGACCCTCAACGACCCGGCCAGCCGCAATGCGCTGACCGATGCCATGGTGGACGCGCTGCTGAACGCCTGCACGCACGCGCAGAGCGACGCCGCGCTGCGCGGTGTGGTACTGCGCGGCGCAGGCGGGCACTTCTGCGCGGGCGGCAGCCTGGGCGGCTTTGCCAAGGCCATCGGCCAGCCGCTCGATGCGGGCGTGCCCGACCCCCTGGTGCCGTTGAACCGCCGCTTCGGCGCCTTGCTGCAAGCGCTGTGCGGCCTGCCCCAGTGGCTGGTGGTGGCCGTGGAAGGTGCGGCTATGGGCGGCGGCCTGGGCCTGGCCTGCTGCGGCGACCTGGTGCTGGCCGATGCGGGCGCCCAGTTCGGCGCGCCCGAGGTCACGCTGGGGCTGGTGCCCGCACAGATCGCCCCGTTCGTGGTGCGGCGGCTTGGGCCGGCAGCGGCCCGGCGCTGGCTGCTGTCGGGTGCGCGCAGCGGTGCGGCTGCCGCACAGCAGGCCGGGCTGGTGGATGAGGTGGTCGATGGCGCGATGGACGAGGCCGTGCAGGTGGCGGTGCAGCGCCTGGCCAGCACCGCCCCCCAGGCGATTGCGGCCACCAAGCAGCTGCTGGCGCAGGTGCAAAGCGCCCTGCCGCTGCCCGCCCTGCTGGACGATGCTGCCCACCTGTTTGCCCGTGCACTGCGCGGACCGGAGGCACCACAGGGCCTTGCCGCCTTCACGGCCCGCAAGGCACCGCCCTGGAGCGCTGCGGCATGAAAAAAATACTCATTGCCAATCGCGGAGAGATTGCCAGGCGCATCACCCACACCGCACACGCCATGGGCATCGCCACCGTAGCGGTGTACTCCGACCCCGATGCGCTGGCCCTGCATGTGCGCGAGGCCACCCAGGCCGTGGCACTGGGCGGCAGCGCCAGTGCCGACAGCTACCTGCGCATCGACAAATTGATCGATGCCGCGCGCGCCACGGGCGCCGATGCCGTGCATCCGGGCTATGGCTTTCTCAGCGAGAACGCCGAGTTCGCACAGGCCGTGGTGGACGCCGGCCTCGCCTGGATCGGCCCACCGCCCGCAGCCATCCGCGCACTGGGCAGCAAGGCCGGTGCCAAGGCACTGGCCCAGGCGCAAGGCGTACCCTGCCTGCCCGGCTACGCGGGCAGCGACCAGAGCGGCGAGCGCTTTGCCGCCGAGGCGGCGCGCATCGGCTTTCCGCTGATGGTAAAGGCCGTGGCCGGCGGCGGCGGCCGCGGCATGCGACTGGTGACCGATGCCGCGCAGTTGCCCGCCGCATTGGTCAGTGCCCGCTCCGAAGCACTGGCGGGCTTCGGCAATGGCGACCTGCTGATCGAGCGCGCACTGCTCAGCTCGCGGCATGTGGAGGTGCAGGTGTTTGCCGATGCGCACGGCCACTGCATCCACCTGGGCGAGCGCGATTGCTCGGTGCAACGGCGCCACCAGAAGCTCATTGAGGAATCGCCGAGCCCCGCGGTGGACGCTGCGTTGCGCGAGCGCATGGGCGCCTGCGCTGTGGCACTGGCACAAGCCGCGGGGTACGTGGGCGCCGGCACCGTGGAGTTCCTGCTCGAGGAAGAAAACCCTGGTCAGCCCGGCAGTTTCTACCTGATGGAGATGAACACCCGCCTGCAGGTGGAGCACCCCGTGACCGAAGCGCTCACCGGGCTGGACCTGGTGGAGTGGCAGATTAGCGTGGCGCGTGGCGAGCCCCTGCCCCTTAGGCAGGACCAGGTGGCCTTGCAGGGCCATGCCATCGAAGTGCGACTGTGCGCGGAAGACGCCCACTTCACACCGCACACGGGGCGGGTACTGCATTTGGGCACTCCGCAAGCCACCGCATTCCAGCGTGCGCCGCTGGGCGGCCTGCGCTTTGACCACGCGCTGGAAGAAGGCATGGAGGTCACGCCCCACTACGACGCCATGCTGGGCAAGCTCATCGTGCATGCCGCCACGCGCGGCGACGCCATCGATGCGCTGGTGCGCGCGCTGACCGGCACCACGCTGCTCGGCCTGCCGAGCAACCGCGCTTTTCTGGCAGCCTGCCTTGAGCACCCGCAGTTCCGAGCAGGGCAGGCGCGCGTACCCTTTCTCGCACACGAAGGCGATGCGCTGCGCGCCACACTGCGCCAACAAGAGCAGGCCGCCCTGCTGCCCAGCGCCATGGCGGCCTTGTTCCCGCCCCGCACCACCACCCTGCCCTGCAGCTTTGCGCGCCCCATGCGGCTGCGCCACCAGGGTGACGTGCTGCCGATGGCCGTGCGTGAATTGGGCCGAGGGCATTTGCGAGTCGAGCAGACTGCTGCACTGGAGCCCACCACCATGCAGATGACCCCGTTGCCCGATGGCCAGGTGCAATGCGCCTTTGATGGTGTGGCGCACACGGTGCGCACGGTAGCGCTGGGGCCGCAGCGCTGGCACTGGCAAGCCGGCGGCGTGGATGGTTGGGTGGAAGACGCCTCGTGGGAGCCCGCGACACGGGCCGGCACGGCTGGAGGCGCCAACGAGCTGCGTGCCCCTTTCAACGGGCGCGTGGTAGCGGTGCCCGTCGCTGCAGGCGATGCCTTGCAGGCAGGTGCCACGGTGGTGGTGCTCGAATCCATGAAGCTGGAGCACAGCCTGGCCTGCCCGGCCGCCACCACGGTGGTCGAACTGCTCGTGGCGCCGGGCCAGCAGGTGGCGCCAGGCCAGGTGCTGGCGCGCTTTGCATAGCAGGAGGCCTGAGGCCATGCTTGCCCCCACGGATGATGATGGCCTGCGCGCAGACCGCGCGGCCCTGACCGACACGGTCACGCGCTTTGCACGCACCGAGATCGCCCCGCATGTGGACGCCTGGGATGCGGCGGGTGAATTCCCCCGCATGCTGTACCGCCGCGCGGGCGACCTGGGCCTGCTGGGCCTGGGCTACCCCGAGCACTACGGCGGCACGCCTGCCAGCTACGCGCTGCGCCTGCCGCTGTGGCAGGCCCTGTGCCGCTACGGCACCAGCGGCGGTGTGCTGGCCGGCCTGCTGTCGCACAACATTGGGTTGCCGCCGGTGCTGGCGCATGGCACCGATGCGGTGCGCGATGAGGTGATCCCGCCCGTGCTGGCGGGCGAGCGGATTGCGGCCCTGGCGATCACCGAGCCCGGCGGCGGGTCCGACGTGGCGCAGCTGGCGACCACCGCGCGGCGCGAGGGCGACGAGTATGTAATCAACGGCGAGAAGGTGTTCATCACATCGGGCATGCGCGCCGACTGGATCACCGTGGCCGTACGCACGGGCGAGGCCGGCAGCCGGGGCAGCGGCGGCCTGTCGATGCTGCTGGTGCCCGGCGACAGTGCCGGCCTGTCGCGCAGCGCGCTGGCCAAGATGGGCTGGCTGTGCTCGGACACGGCGCACCTGCGCTTTGACAATGTGCGCGTGCCCGCGCGCTACCTGCTGGGGGCCGAGGGCGATGGTTTCCGGATCATCATGGGCAACTTCAATGCCGAGCGCTTTGGCCTCGCCGCGTCGGCCTTGGGCTTTGCGCAAGCCTGCTACGACGAGGCCCTGGCCTGGGCGCGCCAGCGCAAGACCTTTGGCGCACCGCTAGTGGCGCACCAGGTGATACGCCACAAGCTGGTGGACATGCAGATGCGCATCCACTCCACCAGCGCCTGGCTCGAATCCGTGGCGGCGCAGGCCGATGCGGGCCACACAGGCCCCGAATGGGTGGCCCAGGTGTGCCTGCTCAAGAACCACGCCACGCAGACCATGCAGTTCTGCGCCGACCAGGCCGTGCAGATCCTGGGCGGCATGGGCTACATGCGCGGCACCGTGAGCGAACGCATCTACCGCGAGGTGAAGGTCATGATGATCGGCGGCGGTGCCGAGGAAATCATGAAGGACCTGGCGGCCAGGCAATTAGGCATTTGAGGAGCACGCCCCATGAACAACCACAACGACAAAGCCATCATCACCTGCGCCATCACCGGCGTGCTGACCGACCCCACGCAGCACCATGTGCCCGTGACGCCCGAACAGCTGGCGCGCGAGGCACGCCGCGCGGTGGATGCCGGCGCCGCCGTGGTGCATGTGCATTTTCGCCAGCAGGAGGCGGGCAAGGGCCACCTGCCCTCGTGGGACCCGCAGGTGGCGCGCGACTGCGTGCAGGCCATGCGCGAGGAATGCCCGGGCCTCATCATCAACCAGACCACCGGCGTGGTGGGCCCGCACTACCAGGGCCCCCTGGACTGCCTGCGCGCCACCCGGCCCGAGATGGCAGCCTGCAACGCCGGCTCGCTCAACTACCTCAAGGTGCGCAGCAACGGCAGCTGGGCCTGGCCGCCCATGCTGTTCGACAACCAGCCCGCCAAGGTGAAAGACTTCATCGACGTGATGCTGGAGACGGGCACCCTGCCCGAGTTCGAGTGCTTCGACGTGGGCATCGTGCGCTGCGTGGAGATGTATGTGCAGACCGGCATGTACACCGAGCGCCTGCCCGAATACAACTTTGTGATGGGGGTCGAATCGGGCATGCCGGCCGACGCGGATCTGCTGCCCATTTTGCTCAAGCTCAAGATCAAGGATGCACCGTGGCAGGCCACCGTGATCGGCCGCCAGGAGATCTGGCCCGTACACCAGCGCGTGGCCGAGCTGGGCGGCCACTTGCGCACGGGGCTGGAAGACACGTTCTATTTGCCCGACGGCAGCAAGGCCATATCGAACGGGCCGCTGATTGAACAGCTGGCCCAGGTGGCGCGCGATGCGGGGCGCAGCGTGGCCTCGCCACAGGAAGCACGGGAGCTGCTGGGTCTGCACACTGCCACCGCCTGATGGGGCTGGCCGGCCGTCAGCAGCCCGGCAGCGACACACACATCCCTCAGGCCAGCAAAGCCCCGGTGTCGACACCGACCAATTGCACGGCTGCAGCAGCCTCCGCCGGCTGGTGCTCCACGGCGGAACTCCAGCCTGCACTGGCTGCGAAGGCACCTTTGGGCGAAGGGCTGCCGTTGGCCGAGTTGGTGGAGTACATGTACGACTCGGCAACCTCCTTGGCCCAGGCGGCGGCGGGGGCGTTGAAGACCTCCATGTCGCCGGTGGCATGCTCCAGTCCCAGCAGGATGTGGCCCAGTTGGACGGCAACGATGCCTACATTCTCCTTGCCCACGGCGTCCAGGTACGAGAGCAGCGCGCCCTGCACGCCAAGGTTGGACCCCAAGCCCATGTTGGTCGCGATCTTCAACGCCAGCTCCCCCGACGTCAGGCTCTGGTAGCCCGTGCCGAACTTGAAAGCATAGTCCAGCCAGTTCTGGGGGGTGGAGCCGGCGGCCATCTTCTGCTGGTAGAAAGTCGTGCTCGAAGGGGATTGGTCATTGAACGCGCGGTTCAGAATGGTGACTTCGAGTTCGGCAGACATGACGGGGGTCGCGGGCATCACACAGCTCCAAGATGAGGGAAACGCGCAGAGCATAGCGCGTAGCCTGGCACGCGGCCGTGCAATGGATGCTTTCCATCACCCCACTTTTGGGGGATACCGCCCTCAAGCATCTTGGAGTTGGATTTCGGTTTCCGCGAACCGCGTTCACCTCGGCCGTCAGGCACCACGCGCTGTGGTCGCTCCGGGTGGCCCCACCCCGAAGACCGCTCTGCGCCCGGCAACCACAGGGGAGGAGATGTTGGCTCAGTCGCTGAGGCCACCCAGGATGGCTGTGTTGCCAATGGCGACGCCACGGGTACCCGGCGGCGTGGCACTGCGCCGGTCGAATGCCGGGCTCGTGAACGACTGGGTCGTTGCGAACTTGCCAGCGGTGGCGACACGCACGGTGGCACCAGGGGCTGCGGCCTCTTGGGCAATGCCCAGGATGGAGGACGCTTGCGGAATGGAGACACTTATCTGCGCTGCGCCCGATGAGGGCTGCCCACACGCCACGCTGGCCAGCATGCCGTTGGAAAGCACTTCGGCCCAGGCATAGGACAGCTGATACGAGCTAGAGCTACTCAGTACCAGCGTATTTTCCACAGCGGTCAGGTCGGTATTCCAGCTATAAAGGTAGGTGGTGAAGCCTGATCCAGCCGTATGCACCGCCATCAATGGGCCAGCTCCAGCCCGGTCGAACAGCATGACGGGCTGAGTTGTGGCCAGCATTGACTGCCGCAGACTGTTGCCGGCATTGTCGAATTCATACAACTGCCCGCCTACAGTGAGCCAGAAGCCGCCAAATTGGCGCGGACAGATGCACACGGTGTTGGGCATGCCTGCAGCCCCCGTGGCCACGAGCAACGTGGAGAGAAAATTGCCGGATGCATCGTACAGGCGCACTGCGGCACTGGTGTTGCTGGACGGGTCAACAAAAGCCAGATTGCCATTGGTCAACTCCATGGCATTGCGCTCTGAGGGGCTCGCTGTGCGATTGGGAGAGCCGGCCGCCAGTGTGGTCAGCGCCCCTTGCAGCGTGCCATTGGCAGCATACCGCGCAAACTTGTAGGCCGGGCTGCCCGCAGCATAGCGGTAGTAGTGCACCAAAAAACCGCCCGCCTTCAGCGCCAGCAGTCCGACATAGGCAGGGGAGGCGCCGGCTTCCACAAGCGCCTCGCTGCCTTGGGGCACGCCAGTCGCATTGAAGCGCTTGAAGACAAGGTCATTGGTACCCGTCTTGCCATAGGCCAGCACGAAATCGCCGTTCGCCAGGGTGACCACATTCCAGCCCTGCACGTCGCTGCTCGCCAACGCAGCCACGGTGGTCTCTGGCGCCACCACGGCCCCGCTGCTGGCGGAGTGGATGGCCAGCTTGAGCACCGCGCCTTCTGTCCACACCACAGCAATGTTGTCGCCCCCGGCGCGCGCAAGGCGTGTACCCACGACGCCCGTTGCGGCAGCCACCACCACGCGGCCCGATACAGGCACGCGCATGGGGCTGTAGATGCGCAGATTCACCCCCGTATCAGACAACGAGCCATTGCCACTGAAAACGACGGCGAACTGCCCGCCGTCCAGCGCCAGCACCGAACGAAAGAACTGGGCGCTGAAACTGCCGCGCCCCCAGGCGCCGCCCCCTGTGTCCACCGAGGCAGCGGGCGCCAGGGCCGTCACCCCCGATGCCGCGTTTTGCAGCGCCAGGGCAATGCCGTCGGCCGCTCTACGGACGTAGCCGCCAGAACCGACTTTGGCAAAATCGCCGCTGGCGAGCGCTGTTTCCGCCACCGCAGAGATGACCTGGCCTTGTGCGTCGGTCCCCGACACCAAATGACGTCCCATTCTGTATTCCCTTCCTCGGGCGCTGGCCCGGCTACCCAGGCACATCGCCTGTGGAACCAATGTCTGCGGGAGCCAGATAGAAAGGAAGGCGTGGCATATATGCCAGTAGGGGGGGCGAG
The DNA here is from genome assembly GCF_979253235.1 of Acidovorax sp. AC410. NCBI lineage: Bacteria > Pseudomonadati > Pseudomonadota > Betaproteobacteria > Burkholderiales > Comamonadaceae > Acidovorax > Acidovorax sp. AC410. The sequence continues at coordinate 2,707,130 of NZ_CEEDCG010000001.1, read as the reverse complement.
GGCGACATCAGCGCCAAAGCAGTGGCCTGGCACACCAATGCAAACGGCCAGCCCATCAGACCGCATGCCAAGTCGTGCATGGCCCGACCTTTATGCCTGGGAAAGATCGTCCAGCCAGGCCCACAGCCACTGCGCCAAAGGGCACACGTTCAGATGCAAGTGTCTGGCGGTGAACCCCCAAGAAAAGCCGACTGAGCGCCTGAGGAGGCGGTGCGCCTCAAGAAGCGATCATCAATGCTTTGAGCACCGGCAACTGCTTTTTCTGGAAAGTGACGGCCCGGCGTGTCAGCTCCTCGATGTTTTCTTCTGGGCTCTCCAGGTTTTTACCGTCCTTGATGATTCTGCGTCCATGCAAAAGCAAAACCTTCCAGACTTCGGCAGCCCATTCCACGGGCTGTGTCTTTCCTTGGGAAATCGCCAGCAGGAAGAGCTGAAAGAACTGGTCCAGCGCAACCCCGCCTCCTGTCAGCGGGCTGGCCAGAAAGCCGATATCGCCCCCATTGCGCGCCTTCGCGAGAATATGGGCATTGAGCTTGTCGGTATGCACCCGCGCCTTGGCGACGACATCCTCCTCCTGCACCAGCGACACAGAGCCCTGACCTGCAAGCACCAGCACAGCCTGCCACAGCTGCGCAAAATTGATGCCTTTGCCGGCCACGGCCGTTTCGATCTGCCCCAGGGCCCGGGGCTGGTAGTCCGCCAGGAGATCCAGAATGGGAACATAGATCTTCGCGCTCAGATCGGCTTCACCCATGGGAATGCTGAGTTTCAGGCCCACATTCTCGCGTGGCACCACCAGCATGATTCTCTGCAGGCGCTGCTGTTCGGCCTGGTCCATGGGACTGAGCTTTCGCACGCCTTTCACCCAGTAGTCGCGCCGGAATTGCTGGTTCACGATGAAATCGCGTGCCGTCTGGCGCAAAGTAGGATTCTCGATAGTCGCCAGCAGCTCCTGTTGCGCCGCATTCAAATTGAGCATGTCCAGATGGTCGATATAGTGCGCCGAGCAAGCGAAATCCAATTTCGCAGGGGCAAGCCATTGTTCCAACGTGGCGAAGTGCATCGGCAGCCAGTCGCGGTTGAAATACTCGTGCGCCAGGTAATGGCGATCCTGGGTTTTGACCTTGTCGAAACGCTCCCTCGCCTGCGGGTTGGCACGCACATAGGCGGGGTCTGTCGCGAACAGCTTGTCCGCAAAATCGAAGGCACCCGCTATGCGCGTGACGGTGCCCTGCCCCGGCGCGCCCTGAAGTTCTGCATGCAGGGTGAGCAGATGGCGCATGGGCGTGAATGCGGCCCAGCCCGGTTGTGTGTTGTAGCTGATGTAGACCACACCGCCCACTTTCAGCCGGGTGCGGATGAACTCTACGATGGTGGTGCGATTCTCGTCACTGACCCAGCTCCAGATGCCATGCAAGCCGATGAAGTCGAACTGGGGCAGGTCCGAGCGCGCCGCGAACTCGGCAAAGGATTCGTCGTACAACCTGGCACTGGCACCCGAGGCCGTTGCCAGCTCCTGCGCAAAACCGGCCTGGGCGGGATTGAAATCGGTACCAGACCATTGCGTCACCGAGGCTGCGGCATGCACATTGGCGCTGAGCCCCTGCCCAAAACCCAGTTCGCAGGCAGCGCCGTTGTCCGGAAACACCAGCCCCTGGTTGAGAAAAGCGAGCCGGACCCTTAGGGGATTGAGTTCTGTGTAATAACCAAAGGTGTACCCGATATCTGCCACATAGCCAGAACTCCAATCGTGCATTCAGAACGTCCTTAGAAAGCATGCCGTAGAAAAATACCCGGCCCCTCCCAGCTGCTCGAAGAGGCGTCTAAGCCACCCAGCGATGGGCATTTTGATTGTAATGACGGCCCCATGAAAAAAGCCCCCCGAACTTTCGTCCGGAGGGCTTTTGTGCTTGGCAGCGCCAGGGGCGCTGCCAATCGAAGGGCAATTAAGCCACCACGATGTCGCCAGCAGCGATGTTGGCCAGGTTGTTCACACCAGTCAGCTTGACAGCGAAGTCAGAGCCGTTGGTGTTCAGCAGGTGGTCGCCATTGCCGTCGAAGAACACGAAGGTGTCCACGCCGTCAGTCACTGCCACGTACTTGATGTCGGTGCTGGCAGCCAGGGCGGTCAGCGCGGCCGAACGGGCAGCCACGAAACCGGTGGAGCTGGCCGTCACTTCGACGTAGTTGGTCGCAGAAGCAGCAGGGCCGCCAACGAAGATCAGCGTGTCCACTGCGGTCGTGAAACCAGCAGCAGCAACCGTGTCGAAGCCCAGGTCTTCGATCGTGCTCGTTTCGATCGAGAACGAATCGGTACCGCCACCGGTGTAGGTGTCAGCACCCATGCCGCCAACGTACTTGTTGGTGCCAGCAGCAGCGCTGATGGTGTCGTTGCCGGCACCGGTGGTGACGGTGTCGTCGCCAGCGCCGGTCGTCACGGTGTCGTTGCCCGAACCGGTGGTCACGGTCTTGCCAGCAGCGCCAGCCAACACGTAGGTGTTGTTGCCATTGGCAGCCGAAGCGGTCACCGTCTTCAGAGCAGCCGAAGCCGTGGTGATGTTCGAGTTGCCGTCGCCCGTCACGGTCAGGGTCTTGACCGTGTTGAAGTCGGCGTTGTTGAAGATCACGATGTCGGCGGCGTTGTTGCCGGCCACGCTGGTGCCCGACTTGGAGCCGTTGGCAGCGATGGTGATGGCTTCGAACGTGGCGGTGTCAGCCGTGCTCTGGATCGTCATGGCGCTGCCGTTGTTGTTGCCCAGGGCAACCTTCAACGTGTCAGCGGCGCCAGCGGTCGAAGCCGTGAAGTCCACGTCGATCGTGCCAACAGCCGTCGACAGGCCCGTGCCGATCACGGTGTCCAGCGTTGCCACGCCATTCAGCGTCACCACCGAAGCAGCGTTGGTGGATGCCACGTTGATAGCGGTGATGCCGGTGGAGGCGGACAGGTTCAGAATGTCCGTGGCGGCAGCACTGGTGATGTCAATCTTTTCGATGTTCTTCAGGATGGGGGTAGCACCTGCCACGACCAGGGCGCCAGCCGAGATGGCCAGCGTGTCGTTGCCAGAACCGCCGTCCAGCACGTCAACGGTTTCCAGGCTCAGAGCGGTCACGGCACGGATCGTGTCGTCGCCAGCGGAGGTCTTGTTGGCAACCACGGCCGAGTTAGGGGCCAGGTTGTCGGCGCCGACCACCAGGGTGAACGTGGTGCCAGGCTGGGCGTTGCCGGAATCCGAAGGACCGGTGTTGGCTGGGTTGGCCGAGTAGTTGTACGAAGCGGTGACTTCGTTGTTCCATGCCACAGCAGCGGCGGCGAAGCCAGCTTGGTCGCCCGTGGCGTTTTCCAGGCCCGACAGGATCTGGCCCAGTTGCAGAGCGATGATGCCCACGTTGGACACGCCAGCAGCCGTGATGTAGTCCTTCAGTGCGGTTTGCAGAGCGGCGTTGGGCAGCACGCCCAGGTTGCCCAGCAGCTTGGTCGACAGAGCGTCAGCAGACAGGCCAGCGAAGCCAGCGCCGAATTGCTTGGCGAAAGCCATTTGGCTGTCGGTCGTGGTGCCAGCAGCAGCCACTTGGTTCATGAACACAGCGTTGGATGGGGAGACGTCGTTGAACGCGCGGTTCAGCATGGTGACGACTGCGTCGGTGCCAAAAATTTGTGCAGGCATTTGAAACTTCCTATTTACAGTTAAGAAATGAAAACAAGTTGCTAAAGCAAGGCCAGCCTGTGTGTGCACCACGCTTGTCTGCCGTGCATGCCAGTTCAGCCCCATCTTTACAAGTTTGCTCTGGCATTATCACACGCACTTTTAAAAAAGTGCCAGCGATCAAGAGCAATGCCTAGCCAACTTGGGATGAAGTGTAGCAAGCAACCCACCGGGGGGGGCGTGATGCGGATCACAACTACCGCGCGCTAGTTGGCGAGGCCCGCCTGCTGCATCCAATGTTGTAACAAGCCAACATCCACTCCAGGGCCAAGCGCTACCACTGCCCCCGGATGGCCAGGTAGGGCCCGCTGCTGCGGATGGCGAACAGGGGCAGGTTGGCGGTTTGCCTGAAGCCCTCGAAACCGAACACCGCCACGGCGCCTGGCGCCAGTTGGCGCAGGGGGTGCTGGTACTCGGCCCGCATGGACAGGCGGGTGGTGTTGCGCACACGCCCGTTGTCCAGGATGGGGCTGTAGGCGGTGGTATCGCGGTTGTGGCCCAGCTCGGCATCGAGGTACCAGCGGGGCCCCAGGTGGGCGGCCATGCGCAGGCTGTACTGCTGCTGGCGGCCGCCGGGGCGGGTGGCGTCGGTGGGCATGTCCACCCCGGCGCGCAGGCCGATCTGCCACTGGCTGAGGGCCAGGCCCGAACTGTCTGCCAGCACCTGCTGGGGCTGGGCATTGCAGCTCCACAGCCACGCCAGGCCCGCATAGCGGCCCGACAGCACGGGGTTGCTGTACAGGTTGCGCAACTGCGCCTCTGCCCCAACGCGGGTGTTGCAAATGGACGACATTTCCGATTTGCCGAGCAGGCCCGCACCGTTGGCGGGCATGTATTTGTCTTGCAGTTGCAGGCCCGTGCCCAGATGAAAGCTTGCGTAACGTGTGCCACCACGTGTGTGCAGGCTGGCTACGGCAGCGCTGGTGTAGTGCTGCAGCAAGGTGGTGTTGCCTGCCGAGCCGATTTCTCCGGCCACGCGGGAATATTCGCCGGCCAGTTCGGCCTGGGTGGTTTCGGTCTGTGGGGCACGGGGGCTGGTTCGCGAGAGCACGGCAGCGGCCACCTCCACGCGCTGGCCGTCGGCCCATTGGCGCGCCAGGTCCATGCGCACATCGGCGCGGGTGTAGGTGCCGGGGCGGGGCAGGCTGCTCTCTTCCACCGGCAGGGTGATGTTGCCGGTGGGCAGGGTCAGCGTGAGGCTGGTGATGCCGGGGGCGCCGGCGAGGTTGCTGTCGCGCCCCAGCCGCAGGCCGGCATGGCGGCGCCACTGCCAGCCGGTGCTGGCACGGCCTGCGGCGGCATAGCGCTGCTGCGCCTGGGCCAGGCTGGCGCGCAGGGTGTCGGGCAGGTCGGGGCGGGCCAGCCACTGGCCCAGCAACTGGGTGGCGCTGAGCAGGTCGCCCACGCCGGCCAGGGCCACGGCGTAGTCGAGCCCGGCCTGGATCTGGTCGGGATCGAGCATGAGCGAGCGCTCCAGGTGCTCGGCGGCCTCGTCGTAGCGGCCTTCCTTGTTGAGCAGGGCGCCCAGTTGGGCGAGCCATTCGGGCACCCGCTGGCAGGTGATCACATAAGGGGTCAGGCGGTCGGCAGGGGTGCCATCGGGCACCGGGACGCACGCGGCCGCCACGGCGGCCTGTGCGGCGCTGGGTTCTGCGCCTGCCGGTGGCACCTGGGGAACGTTGAAAGCGGGTGCTGTCTCTTGCGATGGGGCGGCCAGGGGAGGCAGGGCACTGCCTTGGCTGTTGGCCAGGGGCGCCTGGTGTTGCGCTTGCGCGGCCGTAGCCGCGCACAGGGCCATGGCAAGCAGCCACACCGTGCGGGGCATTGAACCCGAAGGGGTGGATGCTGCGCAGGATTCGGCAGAAAAATGGTAGTGCCGCCTACGCTGTGCCATGGGCTGTGGGTTGGGCCGCCTGGCTGTCCCTTGGTGCAGGCGGGTGCTCGGCCGCCAGGGTGTCCAGGGGCACAGCATATATATGGTGGGGCACGCGCAGGCCTTCCAGCAGGAAGGTGCCCATGGACTGCAGGTGCTGTGTCTCCAGCGCGCCGCTGCCATCGGTGCGCGCGCCCACGGAGAACTGCCCACCCAGCTGCGCCGCCATGCCCTCGCCCACCAGGATGGGGTGCGCAAGGTCCACCGTCAGGTCGACCAGGCGACTGGCAATGGTGATGGTGCGGCCCATGACGGTGTGGGTGCGGCGGCTGGCCAGGCCAAAGGACCCGACCATGGCGGGGCCTGTCTCCAGGCCCAGGCCCAGGCTCAGGGGCTCCAGGCCGGCGGGGGCGGGGTCGGGCAGCAGTTTGAAGGATTCCGTGAGCAGGTCGAGCGCGGCGGCGACGGCCTGCCGTGAATGGACCTGCGCGTGCTGGTCGTCGGCCACCGGAGGCAGGGGCACATCGTCCGCACCGTTCCACACGGCCACCACGGCATCGCCCTGGAAGGACTCGATGACGCCGCCGTGCGCCTGCACAATGCGGCTGGCGGCAGAGAAGAAGGCGTGCAGCACGGCGGCCGCCTCTTCCGGCGGGCGGGCTTCGCAGTAGGCCGAGAAATTGCGGATGTCTGCCAGCAGCACGCTGACCTGCCGCGTGCTGGCGCGGATGGCGCTCGATGGCGGCTGCAAGGCCAGTGCCGCCGCCACGGGCGCGGGCAGATAGCTGGCCAGGTGCTGGTAGAGGCGATCGCGCTCGCTGCGGCTGCGGGCATGCTCGATGGTGCCGGCAAACACCCCGGCCAGCAGCACGAAGAGTGCGGGCAACAGCCACCCCACCCACACATCGGCCAGCCACAGCGCCAGGGCGTGCGCGACCACCAGCGCCAGCGCAAAGGCCAGGGCCGCCAGGGGCAGCAGGTACACCGGCATGCGCAGCATGGGCGAGGGCGTGAGGGCCTGGGCATCGCGCGCAGCCCCGCCGCCCTGCCCGGCAAGCCGTACCAGCAGCCACAACAGCAGCGCCCCCAATGCCGCGGCGGCGGCCTGCACAGGCAAGGCGGCGCGCGGGGTATAGGGCGTGTGCCCGTCCACCAGGGCGCTGAGGATCTGGGCGTGCGCGAGCAGCCCGGCACTGGCACCACTGTAGGGGGTGGCGATGGTGTCGTTCATGCCGAAGGCACTGGCCCCCACCAGCACCCAGGCGCCCGCCATGATGTCGGTCGGCACGCGGCCCGCCAGCACGTCGGCGGCAGGAATGCTCACGAAACTGTCGGGGTGCAGGCGCCAGGCGACGCGCATGTTGCCCCGCTCGTCCAGGGGCAGCGCAGGCAAAGCCTGTCCGGCGCTGCCCAGGGTCCAGGGCGCATCCCACCAGCCGCCGCGCTGCAGCAGCAGGCTGGTTTCGGAGGTGGCGCGCAGCAGCGAGGCGATGGCCAGCGAGGGGTAGGACTTGCCTTGCCAGCAGATGATGGCAGGCTGGTGGCGCACCACGCCGTCGTCCGCGATGCGGGGGCTGATGTGGCCGGTGCGCCCCTGGGGCATGTCACCCAGCGCAGCCAGCGCAGGAAAATTGGACAGATGCCCCAGGGCCTCGGAGAAGGGGGCCGGGCAACTGGCCCAGTCGAGCGCACCCGAGGGCTGGCCCACGCGCGGTGCCGCCTGCTCGCTGAGCTGCGGCAGGCCCGTGCCCGGGCCGGAAGCGCCCAGCGCAAACACCTGCGCCAGGACCGGGCGGTGCTCGGCCACGGCGGCAAGCAGCGCGGCGTCATCGTCACGCGGGTCGGTGAAGACGACATCCAGGATCTGCTCGCGCGCACCCAGTTGGGCGATCTGTTCGATCAGTCGCGCCTGCGTGCTGCGTGGCCAGGGCCAGGGGCCGACTTCGGCGAGTGACTTTTCATCGATGTCGACGACGAGGACGCGGCGTTCCTCGGTCTTCTGGGAACCCAGGCGCCAGACCCAGTCACCGGCCCGCTCTTCAACCGCCTGCAGTGCAGGGCCAAAAAGCAGCGACAGCAGCAGGCTGACAACGGCAGCAACTGCCAGTCCTGCCAGCAGCGCCCGGTGTCGTCCTACCGGACGTCTGTCCGCTGGCGGCTGGCGTGGCGTCAATCAGCGCCCCCAGAGGGTTACGCCGCTGAGCGAACCTTGGGGCAGGCTTTTCTCGAAAGCATAGGCAGCTTCGGTGCCGCTCGCATTCAGGCCGCCGGTGATGTTGGCATTGGATGCAGTGGGAGTGAACTGCCCTGTCGCACCGATATTGCCCGTTGCCTGGATGTTTTGCGAGCCCAAGCTCTTGCTGGCCATGTACAGGGATGTCTGAAACAGCGAGCGGCCAAAGTCCACCTGCAAGGCGCCACCCTGCACTGCCACCGACTCGATGGCGGTTTGGGCATCCTTGTAGAACTGGGCGCTGGCATTGGCCAGGCGGAAGTTGACGATACCCTCCTGGGGCAGCTTGCCCTGGGCGTCCGGGTTCTGGAAGAGCGCATAGGATGGGTTGCCGATCACACGGTTCCAGCCCGACTTCAATGCAGTTTCGTAGTCCACCACGAAGCTGTCGCCTTCGGCCCGCGAGGTCCAGGGATTGCGCGCCCATGCCAGCTGGGTCACCTGGGGCGGCAGCACAGGAACCGTGGGCTCAACTACCACGGGCGGGGGGGCAGGAGTGGGCGCTGGCGCCGGCGTGGGCGCAACCGTCACTGGCGGCTCTGGAGCAGGCGCGGGTGGAGGGGCCACCGGCGCTACAGGCGCTACTGGCGGGGTGTAGACCGCCACTTCCACCGCCTTCTGTTCGCTCGTGAGCGATTTGACGGGGGTAGGCTCGGCGCGCAGGTCGTCCAGCGCCTGGGACTGCGTCTTGTCCGTGCGGGCCGCCGTGATTTCCACGGCGCGGGCATTGCGCGTCACGGTGTCGGTGGCCACCAGCAGGGGGGTGGCGTCGCGGCGGCTGTACTCGAGGATCTGGCCCTTCATGTCGTCCGACAGCAACTTTTCGTGGCCGCTGATGCAGGGGCCGACGCTCGCGCCGCAGCCGTTGTTGGCCAGCGGGGTGAGCGTGATGGCACCGGTGTACACCGATGCGGCCGTGCGCTCCATGTCGGAGCGCACCACGAAATCCGTGCCCTTGACGCCAATGGCGGCCACGGGCGTGTTCAGGCGAAAGCGCTCGCGCGCGGCCTCGCCCCAGCTGCCGGTAATGGAGCGCACCACGCCTTCATCGAGGCGGAACTTGATGGCACCCAACTGCGGCTGCTGCGCAGAGTGGCTGTAGCTTTCGATGTGCAGCCGGCTGGCGGGCCGCACGCTCAGGCGCCCACCATCCACAAAGCGCAAATGCACATGGCCGCCGGCCTTGGTTTCGATGCGGTCGCCGACACGCACGGCGGCGCCACGGTCCAGCGCGCGGCTGCTGCCGTCTTCCTGGAGGATGGAGGCCGCCCCGATGACAAACGTGGCTTCACCCACGACCGCACCCAAGGGTTGCCCGGGCGTGGAGGCAAGCGCGAAGCCCCCCATCCCCATCAAGGGGAAGGCAAGGCAGGCGGCAATGGGGTGCAATCGGTGGTTCATGGTGTGCCTTTCGGACAGCAGAGAATGCCTGGCGGCGCCAAAACGGGCGCAGGTCAGGAAATAGCTCTGGTCCCTATTTTCGCTCATGTCTGTTTCACAGTGTGTGAGCACGGTCACACACCACTTGCCGCAGCGCTGGCAATATGCTGGGAGCGTTGCCAGTGGTGTAATGCCGCAGTGCGCTGCTGGGCGCAGCCCGGCGACACCCCGTGGGTGCATGGCACGATCCGACCCCGGATCTGCGTCTCCTGGCGCCTGTTGGGCGCCGTTTTCAGCGGCTTCGTATTATCGGCTCAAGCCGCGTTTTTCCCTACCTATGCCCGTTTCCGTTCAGTTGTTGAGCCAGTTTCCTTTGCTGCAGCCATTGGCGCGCGAAGCCCTGGAACCACTGTCGGCACGCATGGGGCTGCGCTCGTTTGCCCGCCGCGCCATGGTGATGGGCAAGGAAAACCCGACCCAGGAGCTGGGTTTTCTGGTGGAAGGACGGCTGCAAGGCGTGGATTTCACGGTGGACGGCCGCAGCGTGGGCATGTATTTCGTGGACCCCGGGGACTATTTCGGTGAGCTGGCGCTGGTGGATGGCAAGCCCCCGTCGGAATTTGTCATTGCCGCCGTGAAGTCCACCGTGGCATTTCTCGACGGTGCCGCAGCGCGCGAGCTGATCCTGGGCCACCCCGCGCTGGCGCAGGCCGTGATGGCGCGGCTGGCGCAGCGGGTGCGCACGGTGATGGCGCAGCGCACGCTGCTGAGCCTTCCCAACCCCTTCCAACGGCTTTGCGTATTGCTTTTACAATTGCCGCAGCGCCCGGTTGACGGGGTGGCCGAGGTCGCACAGGCCCCCACCCACCAGGAGTTGGCCATCATGATCAATGCCAGCCGGGAGACGGTGACACGGGCGTTCCAGGTGCTGTTCCTGCACAAGGTGCTGGTGCGTGAAGGCAACATCCTCAAGCTGATGCAGCCCGAGCTGATGCGCGATATCGCAGAAGGACGCGCGGACCCCCCCAAAGCCTGATACCTCTTGCCATGGGCGCCTCCACCGGGCCGCCGCTGGCGCTCTTCCTTGTTTTACGGTTACTGCCTTGAGATTCCTGCTGTCCTATCTGTGGCCCTGGCGCCATCTGTCCCTGGTGATGCAACTGGCGCGCCGCGAAGTGCATGCCCGCTATCGCCAGTCGTGGCTGGGCATGGTGTGGGTGGTGCTCACGCCTTTGCTGATGCTGGGGGTGTACACCCTGGTGTTCCGCCATGTCATGCGGGTGCGCTGGCATGGCGTGGACGAGGGCAACCTGGCCTTTGCATTGCGCATCTACGCGGGTCTGGCGGTGTTCGGATTCTTCGCGGAGTGCGTGAATCGCGCGCCCAATCTGGTGCTGGAGCAGCCCCATCTGGTCAAGAAAGTCGTCTTTCCGCTGGAGATCATGCCCTGGGTGAACGCGACCAGCGCCAGCGTGGGCCTGGCGGTGTCGGCGCTGCTGCTGCTGGCCATGGCGGTGTTGAGTGGCCACGGGCTGTCCATCACGGCCCTGGCATTGCCCCTGGTCTGGCTGCCGCTGCTGCCGCTGGTGCTGGGCCTGGGCTGGTTCCTGGCCGGAGTGGGTACGTATGTACGCGATGTGGCGCAGTTGCTGGGCATGGTGGTTGCGGCACTGATGTTTCTGAGTCCGATCTTCTTTCCGGTAGAGGCCCTGCCCGAGGCGGTGCGCCCCTGGTTGTTGCTCAACCCGCTGGCCTGGGTGATGACGGGCACGCGCGAGGTGCTGCTCAATGGCCGCTGGCCCGACTGGCAGGCCCTGGCGGTGCTGCTGGCGGCCTGCACCGCGGTGGCAGCAGCAGGCGCGGCTTTCTTCCACAAGGTTCGCACGGGGTTCTCCGATGTCGTTTGATACCCCTGCCGGCGACACCACACTGGCGATCGAGGCGCGTGGCGTAGGCAAGCGCTTTTCGCTGTTTTCGCAGCCCAGCGACCGCCTCAAGCAACTTCTCTGGGGCCGCTACAAGCAGTACAGCCGTGATTTCTGGGCGCTGCAGGAGGTGAGCTTCGACATCCGCCGCGGCGAGGTGGTCGGGCTGGTCGGCCGCAACGGCGCCGGCAAGTCCACGCTGCTGCAGATGGTGTGCGGCACGCTCACTCCCACCCATGGCACCCTGGCGGTGCGTGGGCGCGTGGCCGCGCTGCTGGAACTGGGCGCCGGATTCAGCCCCGATTTCAGCGGGCTCGAGAACGTGTACATGAATGCCGCCATCCTGGGCATGGGGCGGGCGCAGGTGGACGAGCGGCTGGACAGCATCCTGGCGTTTGCCGATATCGGTCAATTCATCCACCAGCCGGTCAAGACCTACTCCAGCGGCATGTTCGTGCGCCTGGCGTTTGCCGTGGCCACCAGCGTGGACCCGGACATCCTGGTGATCGACGAAGCCCTCTCGGTGGGCGATGGCGCGTTTGCGCGCAAGTCCTTCGACCGCATCATGGACATGAAAGACCGGGGTGCAACCATTCTGTTCTGCTCGCACTCCATGTACCACGTGCAGGCCCTGTGCTCGCGCGCGCTCTGGCTCGAAAGCGGGCGCATGCGCATGTGGGACGAAGCGCCCAAGGTGACTGCAGCGTACGAGACTTCGCTGGTGATGGAAGACGCGCCGCGCAGGGAGGCCGATACCCGGCCTGCCGCTACGGACGCAGGCCCGAATGCGGCGGCGGACACCTTCGAGGCCGACTCCGTGGCCCATGGCGCCAGGGTGCGCAAGGCGCCCGACGGCACAGCCGTGATCACCGATATCCAGGCGCTGGCCGATGGCGTGGCGGCGCGCGAGCTGGCCATCCACTCCGGCCGCACGACGCTGGAACTGCGCGTGCAGTTCGACAGCGACCCGGCCCTGCCCTGCCCATCGGTGGCCATCGGCATTGCCCATGCCAATGGCACCGTCGTGGCCAGCGCCGGCAGCGCCAACGATGGCGTAGAGCTGTCCCGGGACGCCTTCGGCTCCGGCGTCGGCACACTCACGCTGCCTCGCCTGCCCTTGCTGCAGGGCGACTACAGCATCTCGGTGATCCTGGCCTGCGAGCGCGGCTTGCATCCCTATGAAATCGTGGAGCGCGCCATCACGCTGCGCGTGGTGCAGACCGGCCTGGAGCAGGGCCTGGTGAGCCTGCCTCGCCAGTGGACGGCGAAGGTGGCGGCATGAACGCAAGGTCCTGGCACGCCGTCAACCTGGGGCCCGCCGAGTCGCCCGAGGTGCGCGCCCTGTTTGCCCAGGTGTTCGGCGCCCCCATGAGCGATGCGCTGTGGCACTGGAAATACGCGGACGGCCGGGGCCAGGCCACCGGCACACGCAACCTCGAAGGCCAGCTGATCGCGCACTACGGCGGCACGGCCCGCACCTTGCTGTGGGATGGCCAGGAACGCCCTGCGGTACAACTGGGCGACGTGATGGTCATGGAGCAGGCGCGGGGGGTGCTGTCGCGCAACGGCGCCTTTGCCACGGCGGCCCAGTCGTTTTTGCAGCAGCACATCGGCGCGCAAACCCGCTTTGCCATCGGCTTCGGCTTCCCGAACGAGCGTGCCGCCCGCCTTGGCAAGGCGCTGGGCTTGTATGAAACGGTGGGCGAGGTCCTTGCCCTCGCGTGGCCCAGCCCACCAGCCGGCCAACACGGCGGCGGGCTTCGCCAATGGGCCACGGCACCTCTGGACTGGACGGACCCGCACACGCAGCGCCGGTTGGATACGCTTTGGCAGGAATTGCGCAGCGACGCGCAAGACTTCGTCTTGCCCCGGCGCGACGCCAATTGGTGGCGCCACCGCTTCGCCAACCACCCCGATGGGCCTTACCGGACCTGGTGGGTGCGCCACCGGTTCACCCGGCGCATCCTGGGCGCAGTCGTACTGCGGCCGGGCGCGGCCACCTGGGAAATCGTGGACTGGCTGGCGCCCTTGCGCCACACCGCAACCGTGCTGGTGGCGGCCCGCGCCCTGGCAGTATCTGCCGGTGCCACGGCGCTCACCGGGTGGTTCAGCGCACCGCTGGCGGCGCGACTGGGGGCCATGCCGGCACTGGCGGACGCCAGTTCGCAACTGGCATGCACCAACTGCGTGACGGTGGCCCGCGACCCTGCGATCACCGGCGATCTGCTCAAGCGCCCTTGGTGGCTTACCGGAGGGGATACAGATTTTCGCTAAGCTTGGCCTCTGAGGCCTGCGCGCAGCTGTTGGCCCCCTGTGGGACCCTGCGCTGATTTCCACGATGATGGACAAGAGCCCCCGCAACGGGCCCGTGCCATTCCTTTTTACCGAGTTTTATGCACAGCGTACACGAAGTTTCAGATTTTTACGCCCAGAACCGCGACTACTGGATCGCCCTGGGCAGCAAGGCCGCTGCACCGCCCACCGTGATGCTCAACTTCGGCTACTGGTCGAACGGCGTGGACCATCTGTACGAGGCCCAGCAGTCCCTGGTGCACCGCATCATCACCTCCATTCCCAAGGACGGGACCCAGGGTGTGGAGGTGGGTTGCGGTATCGGCGGAATCAGCATCAACGTGCTCAAGCAACTGCCGCACGCGCGCATGACCGGGGTGGACATCGCCGAAGGCCAGTTGGCCCTGGCACAGGCCAATGCCCGCGCCCATGGAGTGCAGGACCGCTTCCAGGCGCAGCAGGGCGATTCCATGGCCCTGCCCCTGCAGGACAACGCGTTCGACTTCGGGCTGTGCATCGAGTCGTCCTTCCACTACGACGACAAGCCTTCGTTCTTCGGCGAGATCTTCCGCACGCTGCGGCCGGGAGGCTGCGCCGTGGTGGCGGACATCACCTGTTCACGCGTGGAGGGCGTCCGCTTCCGCCAGGGCAATTACTACGAGAGCGCCGCGACCTACCAAGGGCTTATCCGCGACGCCGGCTTTGAACTGGTGTCGACCGAAGACATCGGACCCCAGGTGTACGGTCCGCTGTACCAGCATGTGCATGAGTTCAATGCAGGGCAGCCCAACAACCGCAGCCGCATCTCCAAGTACTGGTCCCTGGTGCTGAACAACTACCGTGAACTGGCCCAGGATGGCGACATGGGGTACCACATCTTCGTGATGAAGAAGCCGGAAGCCCCGGCGCCAAGCCGTTGAAGCAGTTTCCACGCTGGCTTTCGCGGGGCGTGGCGCGGCTGGACTACGGCCTGGTACTGCCCCTGCTGGCGCGGTTGCCACGCTGGCTTGCCCGCCCGCTGTGGATGCTGCGCGGCTGCATCAACTACGCGATGGACTGGGACTGGCGCACCTTGTCGCTGGGCCATGGCTACGTGCGCGAGGCCACGCAGCACGCCATGGCGCAATTGCGCATGCAGGCGAGGGAAGGCACGCTGCCACGGCGGCTGACCCTGCGGCGCTTCCTGTGCATGTCGCGCGAGGAGGTCGAGGCCGTGAGGCTGACCCGCCTGGAGCGCAGCACCATCCGAGCCACGATCAGCGGCCTCGCGCCCCTGCTCAAGGCGCGCGACAGCCAGCAGGGCGTGGTGCTCATGACGGCGCATTTCGACAGCCTCTATGTGGGGTTGGCGGCGCTGGCCGGGGCGGGCCTCACGGTCAACCTCATGTCCACCAAGCTCACGGACGATGCCATGGTGCCGCCGGCCATCAGCCGGCACTTTGCCACCAAGGCCGTGGCGCTGAACCGGCTGCTGGCACCCGGACGGGTGACCCATTTCGAGGACAGCATGCGCTTTTTCGTGAGTGCGCTGCGCCGGGGAGAGATCGTGGTCATCGCCTGCGATGGCCCCTCCACCTCGCAGGAGCGGTCGCAGCCCGTGGACTTTCTGGGCGCGCAACGCCGAATGGCGTCGGGCCCGCAATTCCTGGCCCGGGCGGGCCATGCGCCGCTGGCGCTCTACACCTGCCAGGAAGGACCGGGCGGGCACTTCACCGTGGAAGTCACCGAACCCATCACCCTCGACAACGGCGGCTTGCAGCAGGCCTACTCGGCACTCGAACGCCATCTGCTGGCCCATCCCTGGAAATGGTGGGCTGCCGACCTGTACCGAACCTATGTGGCCGCCGAGGCCACGGGCGCATGATGGCGGCTGGTGCCCTTCCAAGGATTGTTGACCGTGTCTGATTTTCTGTTTGTCAGTGCCGTGAGCAGCTTCGATGTCGTGCGGGAGCGCTTGTTGACGTCCCCCTGCATGGCAGCTGGCAAGCGGCCCCTGGTGCTGCGCTGGAACGCGCCCTCCGCAGCCCAGGCGTTCAATGCCGTGATGGATGCGCGCCCGGCGCAGGAGTGGGTGGTGTGGGTACACCAGGATGTGGTTCTGCCCGAGGGCTGGGACACGCTGTTCGCCCAGGCCATCGTGCAGGCCGAGCAGCAACTCGGGCGCCTGGCCATCGTCGGCACCTATGGCGTGGCTGGCGCAGGTGCCACCGCTGTCCATGCAGGCCATGTGCTGGACCGGGGCCAGGTGCTGCGCGGCCCGGCGCCGCTGCCCTGCCTGGTGGACAGCCTGGACGAACTGCTGGTGGCCGTGCGCAGCGACAGCGGCTTGCGCATGGACCCGGCGCTGGGCTGGGATTTCTATGCCACCGACCTGGTGCTGCAGGCCCAGGCCGCGGGCTTGCAGGCTGCCGCCGTGGATGCTTTTTGCGAACACTGGTCCAACACCCCTCAGCACCCGCCCCTGCCCCGGCCCACGGCGCAGCGCATCGCGCGCAGCGGGGCGGCGTTTGAAGCCAAGTGGGCGCTGCAATTCCCCCTCACGACGACGTGCGTGGCCATCCACCAGCGCGGCGATGTGCGCGCGCTGGCGCAATCGATGCTCGCGGCAGATGCCCAGCCCCTGGACCAGGACGCGCCATGACGCCGATCGCCTTGGTCATCGTCTCCACCGCATCGAGCCCGCTGTCGTCGGAAGAATTCCGCCATGGCTGGGACGCGTTGCACCGCGTGCTGCCACCCCCTACCGTGTGGCTGGAAACGCCGGCTCCGGCCAGCCCACAGGCGTGGTGCCAGGCCCTGGACCACGCGCCGGCCGCAACACCGCTGGGCGCGAATGCCCGCGTGCTGCTGCTGCGCCATGGCCACGTCATGATCGGCCCCGATGTGCTGGAGCGGCTGGGCCATGCGCTGGACGGTGTGCATGGCGATGCGCCCACGGCCGTGCATGCATTTGACCCGGGCTTTGCGCCCACCCTTGCCCCCGACTACTGCACTGTGCGCGGCATGGAGCGCTACCTGGAACAGCTGGGAGCCAGCGAACTCCCGCTTCTTGCGGACACCGGCCAGCATGCACCGCTGGTGACGCTGACCACCGTGGCCGCAGTGCGTGGCGACACGGTACGCAGCCGCGCCCGCTGGGTACCCGGTGCCTTTGTGCATGACTTTGCCAGCTACCACCAGGCGCGGCGCGAGGACATGCTGCCCCTGCTCCCTGCCGGGGTAGGCCGCGTGCTGGACGTGGGTGGGGGAGAAGGCGGCTTCCTGCAGGCCATCAAGGAGTTGCGCGGCTGCGAGACGCATTTGGCCGAGTATTCGCCAGAGGCTTGCCGCACCGCGCGCACCCAGGTGGACCATGTGTGGCAGGGTGACTTTCTCACCCAGCCATTTGCCGGCTTGCCGAGCCAGGGTGAAGGCGCATTCGACTGCATCAGTTTTCTGGATGTGCTGGAGCATGCCAATGACCCGCACGCCTGGCTGGCCAGGGCCCGGGGCCTGCTGGCACCGGGTGGATCGGTCCTCATCTCCATTCCCAACGTGGGCCACTGGGGTGTGATGGCCGACCTGCTCGAAGGGCGTTGGGACTACTGTCCGCTGGGCATCCACTGCGTGACCCATGTGCGCTTCTTCACCTGGAAGACCCTGCAGGACCTGCTGGCCGGCGCGGGGTTCCAGGTAAAGCACCTGGAGCGCGTACAGGTGCCCGCCCCGGACGATTGGGCTCGCCATTGGGCCCAGAGCCCGCGCCTGAAAGCGGACCCGGAGAGCTGGAACACCTATGCCTTCCTGGTGCGCGCGACCCCCCTCAAGGAGGGTCCATGGGCCTGAACTGCTGCGCCATTCTGGTGAATTACCGGGATGCCGCCGAGATTGCGGCGGCCGTGGCGTCGGTGCTGGCCGATGCGCCTGGCCTCGAGGTGCGCGTGGTCGACAACAGCGATGACGACGGTGAATGGGCCTTGCTGCGATCATTGCTCCCGCAGGCGGTGCACTGCCATCGCGCCGAGGGAAACATCGGGTTCGGCCGAGGCTGCAATCTGGCCGTGCGTGCTTCTTCCGCAGATTGCTTCTTCCTGGTGAACCCGGATGTGCGCCTGGTCAAGGGATGCACGGCGACACTGACCGAAGTGCTGGCCAGTGACGTCACCCTGGGAGCGGTCGCCCCCCGGCAGTTCCTCGATGCCGCCCTGCAATGGCGCCTTCCACCCAGTTGGTTGCCCACCGCTGTGCGGGCATGGGCCACCGAACGCGCCCGCAGGGAGCCGCCCATCCAGAAGCGGGTGCGCCACGCCACAGGGGCAGAGGCCTTGCGCTACTGGCAGGCCTTTGCACCGCTGCGCCAGCGGGCACTGTCAGGCGGAGCGGTCATGGTGCATCGCCGCGCCCTGGACGCCGGCGGAGATTTGTTCGACCCCCGCTTTTTCATGTACTTCGAGGACTCGGATCTCTGCATGCGCTTGCGCCGCCTGGGCTGGGGCATGGCCATGGCACCCGAGGCACGGGCCGTGCATGCATGGCGCAACGCCCCCCACAAGCAGGGATTGATGGAAGCCGGTGCCGCCATCTACTTCGCCAAGCACTATGCCGACGACCGCTGGCTTCACAAGGCCCAGCGGCTGCAGCACACCCCACCCGGTTCTTTGGGGGACGCTCTTGAGCACAGTGCACGGACTGCCGAGGGCATCGAACTGGCGGTACCGGATTCAATCCAGGCGGACTGGGTGCTGGAACTCAGTCCCGACCCTTTGCGGCAAATCTGCATCGGACACCTGGGAACCGGGCCGCGGGCATTCGCCTCTTACCAAACGCTGGAGCATTTCGGAGCGGGCCCGGTGTTTGTGCGCTTGCGCAGCAGCCGCCAGGACAGCCATGGGACCCAGGTGATGGCCCAGCTCGACCCGCCCCATGCAGCACCCCGGGAGACAGGAACGAAAGCAGCAGCCTGAGTGGCGCCCCCGCCACGGGACGACACATCCTGTAGCGCGAAGACCACTCGCCACTCTGCGAAAATCCTGCCTACAGACAGAGGGAGGGCGCGCTGCAGGCGCTGCCTGCAACCCCTTGCCGCACAACATATCCTTGTGCCATCCGCCCTGCCGGGCGGGTGGCAGCAGCGCTGCTTGTTTTTCGCCAGGCTCGCCTGGCATTTCGATTTCTTGGGAGTGAGTACATGCCTACTCTTGGTTTCCTTTCCACCCCTGCGGCCAAGCAGTCGCCATGCGCCGTGGCATTGGCGGTGGCCGCCGCAGGCATCGCGCTCGGCGGACAGGCGCTGGCACAGGCCCCACAGGGGGCAGCGCCTGGCGCTGCAGCACGTCCTGCTGCAGCCGCTACGGCGGCGACAGCCCCCTCGCCTGCCGCTGCGGCTGCGGCCACTCCCGCTCCCGTTCACATGGGCGCAGCCAACCCCTTCGATTCCCAGCGCAAGGCATGGCCAGATCGCGTCCCCCCCGTCCCACCACCGCCACCACCGCCACCGCCCGCCGTGGTCACTGACCAGGATCTGCAGCTGTACGGCGTGGTGATTGCGGGCAGCGTCAAGATGGCCAATGTGCGCCTGGGCCCCCGCTTCGCCAGCGCCGCCACAGAGGGTCGTCCCTTCTCGACCTTTCGCGAAGGGCAGGCACTGGGAGAGTTCACGTTGGCGCAGGTCCACCCCACCCATGTGGTGCTGTCGGCGCCCGGTGGGCAGCAGAGCATCTATTTCACCAAGAAGACGGACCGGGCCTCCGGCCCGGGGGCGCCGGCCCCTGTGGCTCAAGGCCAGCCCCCCGTTCAGGGCGCGACGCCGGTGGTGCAGGCGCCGGCAGGAGGAGATCCCGCCACCCAGGCCGCGGCCACGTCGGGCACACCCCCATCCACCGCCAGTGTCGCACAGGCTGTAGCCCCACAGCAGGCAGCGGCGGCACCAGCAGCAGCACCGGCCGCCAACTCACCGAACGCCGCCAACACGGTGTTCAACAGCCTGTCCGAGGCATTGAATGCTGCACGCAACAATGCCAATATGCAGCAGAACCAGGGAGCCAACCCCTTCCAGGTTCCCAGCGCACCCCGGCAATGAGGTGCTGCCGGTCCCCCGCGCTGTGCGCGGGGCTCGGCAGCGATCGACGATGGTGGGACAGGAAAGGCCGCTGGCAATCCATCTGACCAGCCCACTGCGTTCACAGGAATGAAAAAAGGCCCCGAGGGGCCTTTTTTCATCTGGGCAAAGCGCCTGCTTGCTGGCGCTTACCAGATCTTGCCCTTGCTGATGAAAGAGCCATTGCTGTTCTTGAAGCCGAAATAGATTTCGACGTTGAACGCGCGCAGGTCTTCGGCCGTCAGGTCCATCGAGGGTGTGAACTTCAAGGTGGCTGCATTGGTCATCTTGCTGGAGTACGCAACCGTCTCGGGGTTGGGCACTACCAACTGGGCCCAGCCGTCCACCTTGCGGAAGAACCAGACATCGGTCGTGAAGAACAAGCCATTGGCCGGGATGCGCGCCGCGATCCACACACTGGTCTTCTCACTGGCAGTCACTTCTGCAGGGGTCTGGGTCAGCGTGATATCCAGCTTCAAAGGTTGGCCAGCCGTGGACACCACGCTGGAGGTCACAGACCCAGCCGTGCCAGGCGTCGTCGGAGTGGTGGGCGTGGTAGGTGTCGTCGGCGTGGTGGGCGTCGTCGGGGTCGTCGGGGTCGTAGGCGACGCGGTGTCCACGGGATCCGGGAAGGGACTGGTGGTCCAGGTGATCGCGTTGTAGCCGGCTGCGTACTTGGGCATGTCCACGTCCAGGGCGCCCTGGTAGTCGAACAGCACAGCACCGCTCAGCTGGCGCACGTAGAGCCACTGGCCCTGGTTGGTGCTGCTGCGGTTGGCGTCGAGCTGGCCACCCACGAAGCGCAGCGTGCCGCCACCATCGTGCACGACGAAATGGTCGACGTCCTGGGTGACCAGGCGCGCAAACGAGGTGTCGATGCGCTCGCCGGTCTGAGCGGATTGGTACTCGCTGCCACTCAGGGCGGCAACGCGGGTCGGCTCCTTGCCGTAGCGCAGCACGAAGGCCGACTGGGTGCCCTGGGGAGCGTAGCCCGAGAACAGGAACGAACGGGTTCCTGCAGGAATGAAGATCTTGAATTCCTGGCTCTGCATCTGGAAGCCGGTGAATTCAGGCAGGGAGAGGGAACCACCGCCAGGGAAGGCGCAGCCGCCGGTACCAAAACCGATCGCGCAACCCGTCACACCGGTAGGTGCGTACTGCTCCTTGAAGCCCACCTTGGTGTCAAAGGTGTAGTTGAAGCTGCCAGCCGGTGGTGGCAAGGCAATCTTGTGCGCAGACTGGTGCATCGAAACGAAGTTCGCAGCCTGGGCAAATGTACCCATCGCAGCCAAAAAAATAACAATTAGATACCGCATTGCATCCGCCCAAAAAAAAAGGCCGCGAGCTCTCGCCGGCGGCCTTTTTTACTAAAGTCGCAACTTCTTAGTTAGAAGGAGCGTAGTGCCACGTGACTTCTGGGCCAATCGTGTTGATGTAGGTAACAACGCCAGGACCGCCCGACTTGCCCAGGTTCACAGAAGGAGCCGAGGTTTGGCCAACGGAAACCGTTGGGTTTGCGTAGCGAACGTTAGCCCAGCCAGCCGTGAACGAACCCACGCTGATCTGGCTACCGAAGGCCAGCCAGTCGTGTTCGAACACGCTGGTAACCGATGCGGCAGGCAGAGGCGAGATGTTGAACGCTGGACCGGTGATGCGGTTTTCGCTGTAATCGAACACGTCAGCAGAGATAGCAACCTTCTGTTGGAAGGGGTACTGGCCGCTGATGACGTTACGGTACGTCAGCTTCGTGGGGAACGTGAAGGACACCAGCGAAGATTGCGAACCGCCGACCACGTAAGGCACGACGAAAGAGGTCTTCCACAGTGCGTCTTCGATGTCAGCAACGGTAGCTTGCGAACGTGGGGCGCCCAGGCTGGAGTCAACACCGATGTTTTGCTTGATGCGGTTGTTGTAGTCAGCCAGTGCCAGGGTAGGCAGCGAGGCGTTCTGGCCGTTCAGAGCGTTGGAGATGGTCAGGAAACCAGCCAGCACGTTAGGCGTGTTGGTGTCGGCCACCACTGCTGGAGCAGCGTCGAATGCAGCCTTGATGGCAGCCTTGGACACGCCAGGAGCGTTAGGAGCGATGTCGAATGCTTGCGATTCGATGATCGTGATGTAACCGATGTTGGTCAGGGGCGAGCGGCCTTCGCCAGCACCGCTAACGATCACTGCTGGGGTAGCAGCGGTAGCGAAGTTGTTGGAGTTAGGCAGCAGGATCGAATCGTCGCTGGACGTCACGACCGAGCGGGTCGTTTGGCCATTGGCGCCGGCAGCTTGGCTGGCCAGGGTACCGACCCACACGTCGCCAGGCGACAGGTAGATCAAGAAGTCCAGACGTTCTTCGGAGCGCTCGTTGTCGTGAATCACGACCTTGGCAACCACGGATTGCGTCAGGCTCGTGTTGATAACCTTCAACTCACTTTGCCATCCCCCACCGATGAAATACGAGGGAGCGACCAGCAAATCACCCAAACCAGCGTGATTCACGGTCACAGCGTTTGCAGCACCAGCAGCGAGCATGGCGCCCATTGCTACAGCAAGAAGTTTCTTCTTCATCACAGATTTCTCCATAAAAATTAAAAAAAGCACCTGAGCAAGCCCACACTCATAGCTTTACAAGTTTACACCAGATACTTCAACAATCCGCCCCGCGTACACAATCTAGACAAGCGGACTCTATGGACTGTTGATTCGCATCCTACACAATCGCCCCCCGGTTTGCGCAGGGGGGCGTAGATAAAATGTGTTTGGTGTCACAACTAGGGCGAAGGATGTTGCACCTCAGCAACAAGCGCCCGTTGTCCTTTTCCGGCGCCCGACACGGCAAGCCTGCGGCCTGCCCTTCTGCGGCACAGTGGGCCAGAGGCCAGTCGCCAGAGGGCCGGCGGACCCACCCGCCTGACCCTTGCGGCGCTGCCACGGCCCCTCATCAGCGCGACTTCAGAACCGCGTCGAGATTGACGTGCTTCCACTGCCCATCCACGGTCTCCCAGATATCGGAGGTGCGGAAGTTGGAGTCCGGCTTTTTCCCGGTCGGATCGACCAGCGTGAGTTCCACTTCCATGCTGGCATTCTTGCCATCCTGGGTGACATCATGCACCTTGAACGATTTCAGGATCCAGGCTTTCGCATGGTAGTCCGCATAGAACTTGGAATCCGTCCGCTTGGGGTCGATCCCATGCTCGAGATCGTAGCGCACACCCCAATTGCGGTCCACATGGGCTTGCCAATAGCGTTTGAAGTTGGTAAGCACACCAATCTGTACCATCTTCGACTCCAGGGCCGCCGACTCGAACACGATGTTCAGCGGGGCGGATGCCGCCTGGGCAGTCCCCGCGCCGGCAGCGGGCTGCTGGGTGGCGCAGCCAGCAAGCCATGGAACCGCCGCGACCATGGCGGCGGCGAGCGTGATCTTTCGTGCAATGTTCTTCATAGGTCTAGCGAGATAGTGTGGATCTTCAACGCATCACAGGGATGTGACGCGCACGGAATGACTGCTCTTGCAACAGGTGAAAGAGCACCAATGGGATATGGGCTACCTGGCGATAGTTCAAGTCAATGATGGTACCCGCACCATTTCGGCGCAACGCGTCACCTGCCAGCAGCACGCAAGGCGCGAGGACGGAAAACGAACAATCGGCCTGAGGCACCGGCGCGCTCAGACAGCGTGCGGGCGGCATCACGTCATCGCGCCCCAGAACGGCAACGTAGTCGGCCATGATGGCCTGGGTATCGGGCCGTGCCTTGACCAGCGTGAACACCTCCTGCAAGGCGTTGAAGGCGAGCGTGGTGCCTTCCTGCAGCACCAGCCGGTACTGCCCGCGCCAGGCATACGCGTCGGCAGTCTCCGGCCGGGGGACGATGGTCAGCCGCGAGTCCAGCCGGGCAAAGTCCTCCATGGCCCGGCGCACTGCAGGGGACTGGTCGGGGTGCCCCAGCAGCAGGAGCTCCCAGCCCGTGTAGGTCTGGCGCACCAGCGAAAAGAAGGTGGCGGTAAGGGCTGCCACGTCGAATGGCTGCACTACCGCGGAGACGAATGGCGCGGCCACCGGCTGGGATGGTTTTGCTTGCATGCCCCCCTGCGCCGCGCCTGCGCCAGACAACGAGCGCCAGCCATCCCTCATGGAGCGCCACAGGCCTGGCGGCACCACGGCGCGCACCATGTTCTTCGCGTGGAACAGGGCATGCGCTCGCCGCCCCGCTGCCAGGGGGGCATCTTCGCCCGCATCGGCGATGAGCCGGTAGTACTGCGCCAGGTAACGCGCCTGGTCGTTGGCGAGCAACTGCTGTTCACGCACCATGCCCAGTTCCGCGCGAAGATGCTCGATGTCCATGCGCGCGGCAGCCAGCTTGCGATCCAGGTCGGTGGCCACGACAGATGCTGCGCCTGCAAGCGCAGGTTCCGAAGCACAAGACAGCGTCTTGGGGGGGTTGACCGCACGGATGGAAACCCCCGCAGCCAGCGTACGCAGATGGTGTTCCGGCAGCGCAGCGAGTGCATCCATGATGGCGGCATCCTGCGGCTGTGCCGCCCCCGTGCCGGAGCGCTGCAAAGCATCCACCACCTCGCCCAGCGGCGTGGCACGCAGCAGCGCGGCGGCATCGGCAGGCAGACGGTCCAGGTAGACACCCAGAAACCAGCTCAGCGACCACCTTGGATGCTGGTGGGGCTCCACGCCGCTCCAGCGCAGGTCGAACTCGCGGAACCACTCGCGCAGGCCGGTCTCGGTGGCGTTGTAGAAATGGTGGGGGTAACCGTGCTCTGGCTGGAGGAAGGCGGTGTCGATCTTGACCACCCCACCCGGCTTGAGCACGCGGCGGATCTCCTCCACCGCCGCCTGGGGGTACTGCAGGTGCTCGAACACCGCCTGGCTGATCACTGCGCCAAAACTGTTGTCCCGGAACGGCAGCCGGTCGGCGGAGCCGACCACGTCCGTCATGGGGTAGCGGAAGATGTCGATCTGCACCACGTTGTCCCAGCGCTGCAGCTTGCCACCCGCACCCAGGTCCAGCACCCATTCGCCCCGGTGCTCCTCGATGATCCTGAGCGACTCCTGGCTGTAGGGATGGCGCGAGACCGGATCGTCCACCGACGCCTCGCCCGTGCCCGCTTCCTCGATGGTTTCCGGCAACAGCACGGGCACCCCATTGCGCAGGGGATAGGCCGTGCCGCAGCCACCGCACACCACCTGGCTCGGGTGCTGGTTCAGCCTGGAACCGCAACGCGGGCAGGCCAGCAGCGGCAAAAGAGAGTCAAGTCGGCTCATACGATGGTTCAAGGAGGAAAACGGTCATGGAGCAGGGACGGCGACGGGCACCGCCTCAGGAAACCCGGGGCGGCCAGGCCAGCGAAAAGTCTTCGGCGTCGATGGTCAGGTTGGGGTTGTAGCAGGGGTCGTTGGCCAGCAAGGCGGGCCAACGGGTCTGCAGGATCTTCACTTCCGAGTTGAAGCGCTTTTGCTTCTCGGGCGTGTCCTCGTAGCCGCGCGAGACGGACTCGTGGTGGATCAGCTCGGCATAGGGCGTCCAGTGGTTGCGGTAACCCGCCTCGCGCACGCGCAGGCAGAAGTCCACGTCATTGAAAGCCACGGCCAGGCTCTCGTCCAGGCCACTGACCTCTTCGTAGATGGACTTGCGCAGCAGCAGGCAGGCCGCCGTGACGGCCACGAAGTCCTGCGCCAGCACGGCGCGGCCCATGTAGCCGTGCTGGCCGCGGGCCAGCAGCTTGTGCGCATGGCCGGCCACGCCGCAGACCAGCACCACGCCCGCGTGCTGGATGCGGCCATCGGGGTACCACAGCCGTGCGCCCACGCAGCCCACGCCGGGCTCCAGCGCCGGGCCCACCATCTCGTCGAGCCACTCGGGGTGGGTGGCCTCGATGTCGTTGTTCATCAGCAGCACGAACTCGCCGCGCGTGGCTTCGTGTACCGCACGGTTGTTGATGGCCGAGAAGTTGAACGGCCCATCGTCGCGCAGCACCCGGATCTGCCCCGATGCCGTGCGCTCGGCCAGCAGCTGCAGCGAAGCGGCTTCGTCGCTGCCGTTGTCCATCACGATGATTTCGTAGTTGGGGTAGCGGGTCTGCACCAGGCTATCGAGGCACTGGCGCAGGATCTTCTCGCCGTTGCGGGTGGGGATGACGATGCTCACCAGCGGCGGGTTGGCGGGAATGCCCCAGCGCACGCGGTACATGCCCGATGCCTCGGGGGCTTCCAGCACCTCGCCCTGCAGGCCGCGGCGCTGCAGGTGCTCCTGCAGGGCACGCCGGCCGGCTTCGAAGGCATAGCTCTTGTTGCCGTGGCCCGAAGCCGTGCTGCCGGTCGCCGTGCGCCAGTGGTAAAGGATCTGCGGCACATGGAGTACGGCCTCCGGCGCCACGCTGTCGACGGCGCGCAGCGCCAGGTCGTAGTCCTGTGCGCCCTCGAAGCCCACGCGCGGGCCACCGAGCTGGCGCATGAAGTCCGCGTCATAGACCGCGAAGTGGCACATGTAGTTGTGCGAGCGCAGCAGGCCCAGGTTGAAATCGGGCTTGAAGTAGGGATCGAAGCGCCGACCGGTCTGGTCGATCTTGTCCTCGTCGGAGTACAGCACCTTGCCCTGCGGGTTGCGCGCAAAGGCCTGCATGGCGCGCAGCAGCGCATGCGGCGTGAGCTCGTCGTCGTGGTCGAGCAGGGCGATGTACTGGCCCTTGGCCAGGGCGATGGCCGTGTTCGTCGCCGCCGAGATATGCTGGTTCTTTTCGTGGAAGGCCAGGCGGATGCGGGGCTCCTCGGCAGCTGCCGCCTCCAGCAGAGCGCGCGTGCCCGCCTTGGTCGATGCATCGTCGCAGATGCACAGCTCCCAATGCGGGTAGACCTGGTTCTTCACCGAGGCAATGGCGCGACCCACGTCCTGCGGATCGGGGTTGTAGACCGGCATGATGATGGAGACCAGGGCCTTGCGCGGCAGTTCGGCCACTTCGGCCACCAGCCGCGAAAGCCTGACCGGGTCCATGGTGTCGTATTTCGCCACCCAGTCGGCATAGCTGCGTGGTGCGGCACCGGCCACCGCATCCGGCACGGGCGCACCGGTATCCAGCGCTTCCAGTTCGTGGCCCGAGCCATGCAGCATGCGCCGCAGGCGCTGGCGCACACCCTGCACGCCCTGGGTGCGCAAAACCGACGCCGTGCGCTTGACCAGGTGCGACAGGCCCACACCCCGGCTGCGCGCGACCGAATAGGCCGCCACGACGCTCCTGGCGTAGCGCGGCAACCGGACCACCAGGCGCAGCGGCCGGGTGACCTTCCATGAGCGCGAGCCCGTCACCAGGCGCAACTGGTGTTGCGTAGCGTCCAGCATGGTCTGCAGGTTGTGGGCATGGTTGCGCGCCAGCGCGATCTCGGCACCCAGCGCGGCGGCGGAAGCCTCCAGGGAACCGATGTGCGCCTGGGCGTCGGTGTACAGGTCCAGCACGTTCGCGCCGTGCTGGTTGGCCAGATCCCGCTCACGCATCACAGCATGGAGTTCCGCGATGGTGGCGTCGCGCTCTTCCTGAACCAGGTCGCGTGCGGCGCAGGCCAGCTCGTGCGCTTCGCCCAGGTGGTGCGCGTCCTGGCGGGCCTTGTCTGCCGCCTGCTGCGCGGCCAGGGCCTGCTGCTGCTGACCGACCAACTCCTGGGTCAGGCGCTGGCGTTCGTCGGCCAGGCGCGTCACGTCCTTGGCACGCTCCGCCAGTTGGGACAGAAGGCTGCGCCGAGACAGAGAACGCGTCACCAGCTCTTCGAACGTTTGCTTCGACTGCAGCACCTGCCACTTGGCATAGAGCTGCGCCGTGGCATCGGCTGCGCGCTGGCGGTCGGCCTGCACGCCCTCACCCGCTCCGGCATGGATGCGGTAGGCGGCCGAGACGCCGGGCACGAACTGGAACGGCGTGCTGCGCTCCACCTGCAGCCAGAAATCCCAATCCTCGTACAGATCGAAGCGCTCGTCGAAGGCGGCGCCACCGGCCTGCACCAGGCTGCGGTGGAACAGCACCGCGTGGATGGGCATGAAGTTGCCGTAGCGCAGCTCGCCCGAGGCATAGGAGAACTGGAAGATCTCGCCCACGGGTTCGCTCTGGGCATCGACGCATTCCACGGCCGTATGCACCGCCTTGACGGTGGTGCTCTGGCGCACGGCCAGCACCAGCTTGGCAATGTGGTCCGGGTAGAACCAGTCGTCGTCGTCCAGGAAGATGAGGTACTCGCCGGTCGCCGCCGCCATGCCGGCATTGGCCGCCAGCGCGCGGCTGAGCTTTCTGCCCTGCGAGACCAGGCTCACGGGCACCGGGCCACCGGCCCACGGCGTACCGGGCAGGCCGTCGCCGGCAGCGTCCACCAGCACGATGTTCAGGTGCGGGTAGGTCTGCAGTGCCACCGACCCGAGCGCCTTGGCCAGCGTGGGGCGGCCCATGGTGCGCACGATGACCGACACCAGCGGCACATCCTGCGGCAGCACGGCCACGCCGCGGCCCAGCAGGCGCTGCTTTTCACCCTCGATCAGCAGTGGGCCACCGGCACGCAGTTCTGCCGAGGTATAGCTCTCGAAGGCCTCGGCATATTCCGCCGCGGGGAACAGCGTGAGCGCGCGAAAGCGGTTGAGCGCGGAGATGAAGCTCGCGTAGGGAAGTTTCTTCTCCTGGCTGGCAAAGACCTGCATGGCCTGCTGCTTGAGCGCCCAGACGGGGGTGATGTCCAGCAGCCGGTTGGGCCGCAGCGGCGCACTCACCTCGTACAGGTGCAGGCCCACGCCCTCCAGCCGGCGCACGGCCTCGATGGCGCACAGCGCCGTGGCGCGGTGGTCGGGGTGCAGCTCCCAGGGCGACGGGGCATACACCACGTCGGCACCAGTATCGCCAATCGCCTGGATGATCCTGTGCACCAGCGCTTCGCCATAGGTGATTTCGCGGTCCGGCAGGTCCCAGCACTGGGGTGGCGGCAGTCCCAGCACGCGGGCTGCCTCGGCACTTTCGGACAGACGGGTATCCGCATAGCTGTTGCCGGCGCCTTCTTCACCGTGCCCGCCGGCGGTCAGCAGGACGACATGCACGGGATGCCCCGCCTGGAGATGCCCGGTGATGGCTCCGCCGCATCCGAAAACCTCGTCATCGGGATGCGGTGCCAGTACGAGCACGCCCCCCGGGGCGGGAGGCACGGGAGAGGCGTGGTAGGGAATGATCTCAGCCTCGCTAGGGTGCATGTTGTGCATTCAGATCAGGAAAGGAACGTGGGGACGGTCTGTGGCGCATGGAAACCACCGGCGTGCATCCGCAAAAAAGGCGCAGGCACGGCAAGGGCCGGGCCCTCGCTGGCGGCAGCCACACCTTCGATGAAGGCCAGGCCATCGCCAATGAAAAGGACCGCCGTGGATGCCAGGGCAGAGACCAGGTCTGTGGGATTTATTGCCTGAGGCCCGCCGCAGCGGCCCTCAAAGCGGGTCTGCAATTCTATATTCTGTCGTATGCAGCCACGATCATGCGCTTACCCACGCAACGGCAACGGATTGTTGCACCACAAAGCCCTCCTGCATCCGGAATATTGCGCATTGCTGCGGCACCGGTCACACCCATGCGGCATCTTTCCAGCGCCCCGCCTACCCAGGCGGGCGTCGCAACAGCCCATGCACCGCACCCCGGACCACGGCGATCACGCGCGCCAGCCGCTGGTCGGGCAGCAGGGGTTGCAGCAGCAGCTTGCGCGCCAGCGGGGCGAGCAAGCTGCGGCGCCAGCCCCTGGGTACGCTGCGCGAACGCAACAGCCACAGCGTGTTGCGGACCTGGAAGTAGATGCGCTGCGGCGGATGCGCCAGCACCTGGCGCCCCAGCACCGCTACGCCCGCCTTGCCGATGGTGTGCTGCAGCACGACCGCCCCGGTTTGCTGCACCGTCCAGCCCCGGTGGCGGGCACGCCAGCACCACTCGGTATCGACCATGTCCACGAACCAATCCCCCCTGAACGGCCCCACGGCAGACAGGGCTGCCACCGGGTACAGGCAGCCGGAGGTGATGACGTGGTCCACCGCCACTGTCTGCTGCACGGACCAGGGGTCCGCAGACACCACCAGGCCCAGGCACGGATCCACGCGCCGAACAGGCAATGGCCTTGCCGTGGCTTCGTCGCGGATGGCGGGCCCGAGCGCGGCCCAACTGCTGGCGGCATCCCCCGCATGCGACCACACCGCCAGCAGTCCAGCCACATACCCTGCGGGCGGCAGAGAGTCCTGATCGAAGGTCAGCAGGAAATCGCAGGGGCCATCCAGCGCCCGCTGGCGGGCCAGGTTGAGCGCCGCCCCGACCCCCAGGTTGCCTGGCGCCAGATGCCACTGCACGGCGGCCATGTCCGACCAGGGCGCCGCTGTGGGGTCAATGGACTGGCCGTTGTCGACGACCAGCACATCCGCCACCTCCTGCTGCAGGCGCGCAATCAGCGCCGACAGCCGGTGGACATCCGGGTGGTAGGCCACCACGCAGGCCAGGACGCGCGGCTTCATGGAGCAGCCGCCCCGCAGCACAGCGCCTCGTAGGCATCGGCAATCGCCTCCCAACGGTAGCGCCCCGCCAACGCCGGCCCTGGCAGCCACGCTTGTTCCTGCGGGGCCTGCAACTGCCGTGTGAGCGCCGGTACATCGGCAAAATAGCCCCCCTGGTTGTCCAGCGTATGGCGATTGAAGCTGCAATCAAAGGCCAGCAGCGGCCGTTGGTACGGAAGCATCTCGACCAGCGAGGGATTCGTGCCTCCCACGCTGTGCCCGTGCAGATAGACATGGCAGCCGGCGCGCAGGGCTGCCAGCGCCTCGGGGTCGAACAGGGAGTCGATGAAGCGCACACGCGGCTCACCGTGGTAGCGCGCCAGCAGCTCGCGCCCCAGCGGCGTGGCGCTGAAGTTGCCCACCAGCACATACAGAAGCAGGGGCGATGCGAGGAAGGCCTGCAGCATCTCGGCGATGTGGTTTTCGGGTTCGATGCGTGCCACTGTGAGCAGATAGCCTCCAGGCGCCAGTCCGAAGCGCTCTTTCAGCAGCGCATGCGCCTGCCCCTCAGGCAACTGCAGCACATGGTCGCAGCCATAGGCGATGACCGTGCTGGCGCGGCCGTACCGGGCCTGCACCATGTCGGCAATGCCCTGGTTGTCGCTGACCACCACGTGCGCGCAGCGCACGGCCAGGGCCTCGCTGCGCTCGAGGAACCAGCGTTTGAACCCGGTCCATTTGTCGCGCCGGGTCTCCAGCCCGTCCACGTTCACGATGATGCGCCGCCGGCCGGCCATGCGGCGCAGCAAGGGCAGGAAGATGCCGCCCGACACGCCCATCACCAGCATGGCATCCACCCTGCGCCAGCACACCAGGAAGTTGAGCAGGTCGTAGGGCACCGACCACAAGCCGTTGGCGCGCAGCGGCAGGTAGCGATGGGTCAAGCGCTCGCTATTCGCGGCGAATGCCGTGCGGCCCACCGCCGAGCCGAAGACCAGGGTGGCATGCCCCCGTCGCGCCAGCCGGGGCGCAAGTTGTTCGACGCAGGTCTCGAAGCCGCCATAGCGCGCCGGCAGGCCATCGGTACCGATGACTGCGATGCGAAGCCGCCCCCTGGAGGAATCGCTCATGGGCTGGTGCCCCGGGGTACCGGGCGCAGCGCCTGCAGCAGCAGGAAGAGCCCCATGGCCCGGCGCCGCAGCGTGGGCCCCGACACCAGCGCATGCCATGCGAGGTGCAGCGCCACCCGCGCCCGACTGCGGCCGGCCCAGGGCTGCGACAGCCAGCCGGGCACTCGGGCCGCCGGGGATGCGGCTGGCAGCAGGCCGCCCGGCTGCGCCCGCGCCCAGGCCATGGCCTGCCCCAGCACACGCTCGGCCAGTTGCATGCCGCGCCGCAGCTGCTCGCCCAGCGAGCGCTGGCGCGCTGCGCCCAGCAGGTTGGCGCCATGCTGGCGGTACAGCGACAGGCACTGCGGCACGCAGACCAGGCGCTGCATGCGCTGAGCCACCAGCGCCACCGCCCAGTCGTGCATCACATAGGCCGACGGCTCGGGCAGGCGAACCACGCAGGCCAGCATGTCACCCGAGAGCACCAGCGTGTGCCCGATCACCGGGTTGACCAGCAGCAGGCGCCGGACGTCGAGGTCACGGGGCACGGCATAGGGGTTGCCGGTATAGAAAGTGGGCTGCAGGGGCGCAAGCGCTTCGTCCACCACCTGCACGTCATGGAACAGCGCCCAGGGCTGGGGCTGCCGGTCGGCAGCCTCCAGCATGGCTGCCACCTTGCCGGGCAGCCAGACGTCGTCCTGGTCGGCCAGAAAGAGCTTGTCACCCGGAGCGACCCGGGGCGCCAACTGCGCCATGGCGTTGAAGAAGGACATTGCCGGGCCGGGAGCGGCGTCAACCCAGTGCAGTTCGAGCGGCGCCCCGCCAGCTTCCTGTGCCAGCTGCGCCAGCACCGTACGGGTGCCGTCGTCCGAGGCATGGTCGAAGACGTGGATCACATCCACCGCCCGCGACTGGGCCCGGATGGAGGCAATCTGCTGTGCAATGAAGCGTGCCCCGTTGTGGCTGCACAGGAGCACATGCAGGGTCATGCCGGGCTTTTCAGGTGCGCCACGGGCCGCCGTCAGCGGGCGGCAGCAGCAGCGAAGACTTCCGCATTCTCCAGGGTCAGGCCCTGCTGGTCCTTGGCCGACAGCAGCGGATTGGCGCCGATGTCGGGCCATTCGATGCCGATGGAGGGGTCGTTCCAGATGATGCAGCGCTCATGCGCCGGCGCGTAGTAGTCGGTGGTTTTGTACAGGAACTCCGCCGTCTCGCTGAGCACCAGGAAGCCGTGCGCAAAGCCCGGCGGCACCCACAGCTGGCGGTGGTTGTCTTCGCTCAGTTCCTCGCCGACCCACTGGCCGAAGGTGGGCGAGCCCTTGCGGATGTCCACCGCCACGTCGAACACGGCGCCGCGCACCACACGCACCAGCTTGCCCTGGGGCTGCTGGACCTGGTAGTGCAGGCCGCGCAGCACGCCGCGGGCGCTGCGGCTGTGGTTGTCCTGCACGAACTGGTGGTCGGTACCGGTGGCCTCGTTGAAGGCACGCTGGTTGAAGCTCTCGTAGAAGAAGCCGCGCGCATCGCCGAACACCTTGGGTTCGATCAGCACGACATCGGGAATGGCCAGTCGGGTTGCTTGCATGGGGAGAGCGATTTTCAGTAGATTTTTTCTTTGAGCACGCGCATCAGGTACTGGCCGTACCCGTTCTTGGTCAGCGGCTGGGCCAGCCGCTCCAACTGCGCGCTGTCGATCCACTGGCTGCGCCAGGAAATCTCTTCAGGGCACGCAATTTTGAGGCCCTGGCGGTGCTCCAGCGTGGCGATGAACTGGCCGGCCTCAAGCAGACTCTCGTGCGTGCCGGTGTCGAGCCAGGCATAGCCCCGGCCCATGATCTCCACATTCAGCTGGCCGCGCTCCAGGTACAGGCGGTTCAGGTCGGTGATCTCGTACTCGCCCCGGGCCGAGGGCTTGAGCCCCTTGGCCAGCTCCACCACCTGGTTGTCATAGAAGTACAAGCCCGTCACCGCATAGCTCGACTTGGGGACCTTGGGTTTCTCTTCGAGCGACAGCACCTTGCCGTTGGCATCGAACTCGGCCACGCCATAGCGCTCGGGGTCATGCACGTGGTAGGCGAACACGGTGGCACCATCGGTGCGCTCCGCCGCGCTGCCCAGCAGCTCGTGGAAGTCGTGGCCGTGGAAGATGTTGTCGCCCAGCACCAGGGCACTGGGTGAACCATCGAGGAAGGACTCGCCGATCACGAAGGCCTGGGCCAGACCGTCCGGGCTCGCCTGCACCGCGTACTGCAGGTTGATGCCCCACTGGCTACCATCGCCCAGCAACTGTTCGAAGCGCGGCGTGTCCTGCGGAGTGCTGATCACCAGGATGTCGCGGATGCCCGCGAGCATCAGCGTGCTCAGCGGGTAGTAGATCATGGGCTTGTCGTACACCGGCAGCAATTGCTTGCTGATGGCCAGGGTGGCCGGGTGCAGCCGGGTACCGGAGCCTCCAGCGAGGATGATGCCTTTGCGTGCCGTCATGGGGTATTTTTTCAAAGAATCTCGGTGAGCATGCGCGCCACGCCCGTCTGCCAATGGGGCAGGGTCAGGCCAAAGGTGCTGCGCAGCTTGGTGGTGTCCAGGCGCGAGTTGTGGGGGCGCACGGCCGGGGTGGGGAAGGCGCTGGTCGGCACAGGCGCCACTTCCTTGGCGATGATCTTTTCAGCCACCGGGTGCCGGGCCGCAACCGACAGGACGTACTTCGCGTACTCGTTCCAGTTGGTTTCGCCGGCCGCCACCAGGTGGTACAGGCCCGCATCTTCGGGGCGCTGCTGCAGGTGGCGGATGGCATGGGCCGTCACATCGGCCAGCAGGTCCGCGCCGGTCGGGGCGCCCCATTGGTCGTCGATCACCGTCAGGCGCTCGCGCTCCTGGGCCAGACGCAGCATGGTCTTGGCGAAATTGCCGCCGCGTGCGGCATACACCCAGCTGGTGCGCAGGATCAGGTGCCTGGCACCGGACTGGGCAATGAGCTGCTCGCCTTCGAGCTTGGTGCGGCCGTAGACGCTCAGGGGCGCGGGCGCATCGGTCTCCACCCAGGGGCGGCTGCCGCTGCCGTCGAACACATAGTCGGTGCTGTAATGCACCAGCCAGGCGCCGAGCTTCGCCGCCTCCTGCGCAATGGCGCCGGGGGTGGTGGCGTTCAGCGTGCGCGCGAAGTCCGCCTCGCTCTCGGCCTTGTCCACGGCGGTGTGGGCGGCAGCATTGACGATGACGTCAGGGCGCAGGGCGCGCACCGTCTCGGCCACGCCGGCCGGGTTGGAGAAATCACCACAGTGTTCCGCGCTGTCGAAATCCAGCGCCGTCACGGTACCGAGCACGGACAGGCTGCGCTGCAGTTCCCAGCCGACCTGGCCGCCTTTACCCAGGAGCAGGATGTTCATGCGCTGGCGTCCGCAACGGCTGCGGGCTCCTGCGCGTACTGGGTCTGCACCCAATCACGGTAGGCGCCTGTCTGCACGCTGGCCACCCAGTCGGCATGGTCCAGATACCACTGCACCGTCTTGCGGATGCCAGTGTCGAAGGTCTCGGCGGGCTTCCAGCCCAGCTCGCGCTCGATCTTGCGCGCGTCGATGGCGTAGCGCCGGTCGTGGCCGGGGCGGTCCTTCACATAGGTGATCTGGGTGCGGTAGCTCTGGCCGTCGGCACGGGGGCGCAGCTCGTCGAGCAGGCTGCAGACCATGTTCACGATCTCGATGTTGGGCTTCTCGTTCCAGCCGCCCACGTTGTAGGTCTCGCCAGCGGTACCGGCCTCCAGCACACGGCGGATGGCGCTGCAGTGGTCCTTCACGTAGAGCCAGTCGCGCACCTGCATGCCGTCGCCGTACACCGGCAGGTTCTTGCCGGCCAGGGCGTTGACGATCATCAGCGGGATCAGCTTCTCGGGGAAGTGGTAGGGCCCGTAGTTGTTGCTGCAGTTGGTGGTCAGCACCGGCAGGCCATAGGTGTGGTGCCAGGCGCGCACCAGGTGGTCGCTGGCCGCCTTGCTGGCGCTGTAGGGGCTGTTGGGCTCGAAGCCGCGCGTCTCGGCGAAGGCCGGATCGGTCGGCGCGAGCGATCCGTATACCTCGTCGGTGGAGACGTGCAGGAAGCGGAAGGCCTCGCGGTCATCGTCGGGCAGCGCGCTCCAGTAGGCGCGCACGGCCTCCAGCAGGCGGAAGGAACCGACGATGTTGGTCTGGATGAAGTCCTCGGGCCCATGGATGGAGCGGTCCACATGCGATTCGGCCGCGAAGTTGACCACCGCACGCGGCTTGTGCTCGGCCAGCAGGCGGGTGATGAGGGCGGAATCGCCGATATCGCCCTGCACGAAGACATGGCGTGCATCACCCTGGATGCTGTCCAGGTTGTGCAGGTTGCCCGCGTAGGTGAGCTTGTCGAGGTTGACGACGGGCTCGCTGGAGGCAGCAAGCCAGTCAAGAACGAAGTTGGCGCCGATGAAACCCGCGCCGCCGGTAACCAGAATCATAGGGTGGGCTGTGTGAAATGCCTGCTCGGCAGAACCCGCGATTATCCCACCCCGCCCGGTTACCCGGTAACAGAGTTCAACACGGGCCTGCCGGGGCGGGTGAAAAGGCCATCAGAAATGGATGCCGCGCATCATCTGCTGCAGGGCCACCGCCTCGGCCGACAGCTGCGGCTTGGCGTCCTTGCTGCCCTTGGCGGCGGTGGAATCCGGGAACATGCGAAAGCTGGTGTTCATCGTGATCTGCGCCACGCGCGGCACCAGCGCATGCAGGATCTGCCCGGTGATGCCCAGGCGCGTGGCGATGCGCACCGGCTTGAAGATGCAGGCCTGGGCGATCATGTCGGCCGCCTCCTCGGGGCTCAGGGTGGGCACGTTGTTGTAAATCTTGGTCGGTGCGATCATGGGCGTGCGCACCAGCGGCATGTTGATGGTGGTGAAGGTAATGCCCTGGTCGGCGAACTCGCTTGAGGCGCAGCGCGTCCAGGCGTCCAGGGCCGCCTTGCTGGCCACATAGGCCGAAAAGCGCGGCGCATTCGTCAGCACACCGATGGAACTGATGTTGACCACATGGCCCTTGCGCTTGGCCACCATGCCGGGCAGAAAGCCCATGGTCACACGCAGGCAGCCGAAGTAATTGAGCTGCATGGTGCGCTCGTAGTCGTGGAAGCGGTCGTAGCTCGACTCGATGGCACGGCGGATGGAGCGACCCGCGTTGTTGATCAGGAAGTCCACGCCGCCGTGCTTGTCGATCAGGAGCTGCACGAAGCGGTCGCAATCGGCCATGTCGGCGATGTCGGCGGCATAGGCGATGAATTCGTAGCCTTTGGCCCGAGCTTCGGCGCAGGCTTCGTCGAGCTTGTCCTGGTCACGCCCACAGATGACGGTGGTGGCGCCCGCCTCGGCGAACTTGTGCGCCGTCGCCAGTCCGATGCCCGACGATCCCCCCGTGACCAGCACCACCTTGCCGGCCACCGTGCCCTTGAGGCTGCGGTCGATGAACAGCTCGGGGTCGAGGTTGCGCTCCCAGTAGTCCCACAGCCGCCAGGCATAGTCCTTGAGGTTGGGGCAGGTCACGCCCGAGCCCTTGAGCGCCGCCAGGGTCTCGCGGCAGTCGAAGCGCGTGGGGTAGTTGACGAAGGTCAGCATGTCCTCGGGCAGGCCCAGGTCCTTCAAGACAGCGTTGCGCACCCGGCGCACGGGTGCCATGGCCATCAGGCTCTTCTTGATGCTTTTGGGGATGAAGCCCAGCAGCGCGGCATTGATGAACAGGTTCATGCGCGGCGCATGCGCGGCGCGGCTGAAGATGTCGAGCACGTCGCCCACGCGGTAGCCGACCGGGTCGACCAGGTGGAAGCACTTCTTGCCGATGTCCTTCTGGTGGCTGATGACGTTGAGCGCGTTGACCACGAAGTCCACCGGCACGATGTTCACGCGCCCGCCTTCCAGACCCACGGTGGGCATCCAGGGCGGCAGTAGCTGGCGCAGGCGCTGGATCAGCTTGAAGAAGTAATAGGGGCCGTCGATCTTGTCCATCTCTCCGGTCGTGCTGTCGCCCACCACCATGGCCGGGCGGTACACCGTCCAGGGCACCTTGCAGTCCTCGCGCACGATCTTCTCGCTCTCGTGCTTGGTCTGGAAGTAGGGGTGGTCCAGGCCCTCGGCCTCCTCGAACATGTCCTCGCGGAACACGCCCTCGTACAGGCCGGCAGCCGCGATGGACGAGACATGGTGGAAATGCCCGGCGTCGATGGCCTTGGCCAGGTCCACCGTATTGCGCGTGCCCTCGATGTTCACGGCCACCTGGGTCTCTTCGTCGGCACCGAGGTCGTAGACCGCTGCCAGGTGGTAGAAATGGTCGATCTGCCCCTTGAGCTTCTTCACGTCCTCGGAGGCCACGCCAAGCTTCTTGGCCGTGAGGTCGCCGAACACCGGCACGGCCCGTGCGGCCGACACGCCCCAGTAGCTGCGCAGGTCGGCCACCTTGTCCGCGCTTTCGCGCCGGATCAGGAAGTGCACCACGGCGCCCTTGCGCTCCAGCAGCTTCTTCACGAGCCGCTTGCCAATGAACCCCGTCGCTCCCGTCACGAAATACTGCATGAAAAACTCCTGTGAGATCTGTTCATTCTTGCCCAAGCGCATCGCCGACCGATTCAGCACAAACCCGCGCAGCCTTAGACGCTGCGCTCTACGTTTTTAGGAGCGCGCGCCTACACCTGGCCTGCCGCGCGGCGTACAGTTCGGCCATGCGCCAAAGCCACCCGGCACTGGCAACCCCCAACACCCACCCGCATACCGGAGGCCCCATGGTCAAGAAACTGCAGAAACTCAGCGCCGACAACAAGAAGAGCAATGCCCAACTGTCGAGCACCGTCAAGGACTCGGCCCAGCAGATCTGGCTGGCGGGCCTGGGTGCCTTCTCCAAGGCCCAGGAAGAAGGCGGCAAGGTGTTCGAGTCCCTGGTCAAGGAAGGCCTGTCCATCCAGCGCAAGACCCAGGCCGTGGCCGAAGAGAAGATTTCCGAAGCGACGAGCCGCGTGACCACCATGGCCAGCGACATCGGATCCAAGGCCCAGGGCCAATGGGACAAGCTCGAGAACATCTTCGAAGACCGCGTGGCCAAGGCCCTGTCCAAGCTCGGCGTGCCCTCGGCGCGTGACCTGGAAGCCCTGACGGCGCGCGTGGACGCGCTGACCAAGGGCACCGGCAAGGCCGCTTCGACCAAGGCACCAGCCAAGGCCGCAGTGAAGGCAGCCGCCCCCGCGAAGAAGGCCGCCGCCAAGAAGCCCGCAGCGCCCCGCAAGGCCGCAGCCAAGCCGGCCACCAAGGCCGCTCCTGCCAAGAAGGCAGCAGCCCCCGCGAAGAAGGCCAGCGCCAAGGCCGCCTCCCCCGCCTCGGCACCTGCCGCTTCCAACTGATCGTCCCCTGCCAATGGGCCGCCCCGACCGGCCCGTTGCTGCCAACGGCTGACACGCCCAGTGCGTGCCAGCCGTTTTTTCGTTGGGGCCCCTTGCCGCAGGACATGGAAACAGGTTCTAAGGACATGCCAATATTGATGCAGTGCAGCATCTGCGGCTCGGTTAGAGTAGCCCCCAGAGACATCCCAACACCGATCCCAAACGACGCGAAGAGGGCCCGCACACATGGTGAAGAAAGCGCCGCGACGCACCGCAGAACGCATTCTGGAAGTCACGCTGGACCTGTTCAACCGGTTCGGCGAACCCAACGTCTCCACCACCCTGATCTCGGCCGAGCTGCGCATCAGTCCCGGCAATCTGTACTACCACTACCCGGCCAAGGACGAGCTGATCAATGCGCTGTTCGACCGCTATGAACAGTCGCTGACCGAGCTGCTCGCCGCCGCCGACGGGGTGCGCAACGTGGAGGACGCCTGGTTCTTCATGCACACGCTGTTCGAGCTGATCTGGCAGTACCGCTTCCTGTACCGTGACCTCAACGACCTGCTGTCCAAGAACCGGCGCCTGGAAACGCATTTCCAGGCCATCCTCAAGAACAAGACCCGCGCGGTGCGCGCCATGCTGGACGGCATGGGCCGCTCCGACGCGCTGCACATCGACACGCGCGAGCTGGAGGCCACCGCGACCAGCATGGTGGTGGTGCTGACCTACTGGCTCAGCTTCGAGTACGTGCGCGACCCGCGCCGCGCGCTGGAGCCCGAGAGCGCCCAGGCGGCCCTGCTGCGCGGAGCCCACCACGTGCTCAACCTGCTGATGCCCTACCTGGAAAGCGGGCAGCGCGCGCACCTGCTGGAACTCGTCGGCGCCTATGCCACGGCACCGGGCTGAGCACCAGCGCGCCCATCCCCCCACACCCGACCCCAAGAACCACAGGAGACGCACCATGGCCAAATGGACCCCTTTTCCCCATGCGGGTGACTACAGCTTCGATGCCACGAGCGTCAAGAAGCACTGGGCCCGACTGCACAGCGGCGACGCCGAACCCTGCCCCAAGGACACTGCCGTGCTGCAGGCCTGGGCGCTGTTCCACAGCGGCGACTTCGAGAAGGCAACCGCCGCCGGCCTGGCAGCGGGCGGCCCTGGCATCACCGTGGCCAACAAGGCCACGGCCATCTACGCCAACTACCTCGAACAAAAGGAAAAGACCCGCCTGGACCTGTTCACCCAGGTGGCCGAGCGCGCCGAAGCCCAGGCCGGCGAAGACCCGGGCAATGCCAACGCCTGGTATTGGCATGCCTATGCCCTGGGCCGCTACAGCCAGGGCATCAGCGTGGCCAAGGCCCTGGCCCAGGGCCTGGGCGGCAAGGTCAAGGAATCGCTCGAAAAATCCATCGCCCTGGCACCCAAGCACGCCGATGCCCGCATTGCCCTGGGCGCCTTCCACGCCGAGGTGATCGACAAGGTGGGTTCGCTGATTGGCGGCATGACCTATGGCGCCAAGAAAGACACGGGTCTCAAGCTGTTCCAGGAAGCGCTCAAGCTCAACCCCGGCTCGGCCATCGCCATGGTCGAGTACGCCAACGCGCTGGTGATGCTCGAAGGCGACAAGAAAATGAAGGAGGCGACCCAGCTCTACGAGAAGGCCGCTGCCTGCGAGTCTGCCGATGCGATGGAACGCCTGGATGTGGAGATGGCGCGCGCCGAGCTCGAAGATTGATTCTGCCGAGGGCTAAGAGCCGGCAAAGCGCCTGGAGGCGATCTCCAGCAAGCCGTCGAAGATCAGGTTGTCCACCAGCTCGAAAGGGCGGGTCATGCTCGGTGCCATCTTCCAGCCCGCGCCACCGGTCATGATGCAGGCCGGCTCCTCGCCGCAGTGCTGGATGACATGCTGCACCATGCGCTCCACGGCACCGGCGATGGCGTAGGTACCGCCGCTGGTCAGTGCATCGCTGGTGTTGGTGGGGAACATGCGTACATCGCCCGTGGGCACGTGCAGGCCGGCGGTGCCGGTCTCCAGCGCGCGCAGCATGATGCCGTGGCCCGGCAGGATGAGACCGCCCAGGAAGCGCCCGTGCGCATCGATGCACTCCACAGTGACCGCCGTGCCCACCATCACCACCACCAGCGGCCGCGCAGGCCCCTGGGCCAGCACGTGGTGGCGCGCACCGATCATGGCCACCCAGCGGTCCGAACCCAGGCGCGAGGGGTGGTCGTAGCCGTTGACCAGCCCCGCCTCCTCGCCCGAGGACACCACCCACTGGGGGCCCACGTCCCACAGTTCCATCTGCTCCTGCACGCGGCGCTTGGCGGCATCGCCCGCCACCACGCAGCCCAGCATGCGCTCGGGCGCCGGCAGGGCTGCCCAGCTGCCTTCGGCGAGCTTCTCGATATGGTCCAGGAACTCGGCGCCGTGCGCCAACAGCGCAGCCCCGGGGCGGTAGGCGTCGTACAACGCCCATTTGAGCCGGGTGTTGCCGACGTCGATGGCCAGAAAAGTCATGCGGCGGATTATCCCGAGTTTTGGCCAGGTACACCGGGAGCACCCGGCAAAGGCCGCCGCGGCGCCCGTCGCAGCGGAGACAGCCTGCCAATGTGAAAAATCGTGTCGCGCGCCCGTCTTACACCAGGGTGTCGCACTTTCCCGCTACAGTGGCCCTTCCTGTTTCTGCAACCTTAGGAGATACGACATGGGTCTTTTCAGTTTCATCAAGGAAGCCGGCGAAAAGCTGTTCGGTGGCAAGGAAGCACAGGCCGCAACGGCCGCCGCTCCATCGCCGGAAGAACTCAACGCCAAGGCCGCCAAGGCCATCGAGACCTACATCGGTACGCAGAACCTGGGCGCGACCAACGTGCAGGTGGCGTTCGACGGCAGCCAGGGCAAGGTCACCGTCAAGGGCGATGCCCCCACGCAGGCGGCTAAGGAAAAAGTCACCCTGTGCTGCGGCAACGTGGCCAGCGTCACCAGTGTCGAGAACCTGATGAACGTGACCAACCCCGAGCCCGAGGCGCAATACCACGACGTGGTGCGCGGCGACACGCTCTCGGCCATCGCCAAGAAGTTCTACGGCGACGCCAACAAGTACCCCCAGATCTTCGAGGCCAACAAGCCCATGCTCACGCACCCCGACAAGATCTACCCCGGCCAGAAGCTGCGCATTCCGCCACTCTGAGCGCACAGCGCTCCCCAACGAACAGCGGGCCATATGGCCCGCTTTTTTCATGGCGCCTTGTCTTCAGCCCTGGCGCCATGGCAGGCCGCGGTAGCGCCAGCCGCCCTTGCGCCCGCGATGGGCCTGGCCGTCGGCGTCGCCCTCAAAGCCTTCGAGGATGTTGTAAGCCGTGATGCCCAACTCGGTCGCACGCTTCGCGGCCGCCACGGAGCGCACGCCGCTGCGGCACAGCAGCACCACGCGCCCGCCTTCGGGCACGGCCAGGCGGATCTGGGCATCGAAGTCGGCATTCATGGCCATGCCGGGCCACTGCTTCCATGCCACGGGCACGGCGCCGGGCACCTGGCCCACCCATTCGCGCTCGGCATCGCTGCGCACGTCGACCAGCACGGCCTGGCCGTCCTGCACCCACTGCCAGGCCAGCGCTGGTGACACGTCGCCGGCATAGCCCTCGGCGACGCGCGGGGCCTGCAGCGCGGCGCCATCGGCGTCCTGGCGCTGGCCCGAGTGCTGGTTGGCGGGCACGGCCTCGTCCATGCGGCGCGGACGCGGCAGGTTGAGCGAGTCCATCAGCGCGACGAATTCGGCCTCGCTGCGGCCGGCCACGCGCGCATTGCCGGCCTTCTCGACAGCGATGCTGCTGTGGCTGCGGCCCTGGTAGTCATGGCCGGGCCAGACGGTGGTGTCGCCCGGCAATGCGAACAGCACGCCGGTGATGCTGCGGTAGAGCTCGGCCGCGTCGCCCGACTGGAAGTCCGTGCGGCCGCAGCCGTTGATGAGCAGCGCATCACCCGTGAACACATGGTTGCGCCAGCGGTAGGACATGCTGCCCGACGTATGGCCGGGCGTGTGCAGGGCCTCCAGCGTCTCGCCGCCGAAGGCCAGGGTGTCGCCATGCTGGAGCTGCACAACCGCCGTGCCGATGTCGCAGCCTGCCGGCACCGCCGTCTGCGCGCCCGTGTGCTCGGCCAGGCGTGCGGCACTCGTGATGTGGTCGGCGTGGGTGTGCGTCTCCAGCGTCCAGCGCAGCGTGAGGCCCAGGGACTGCAGCGCGGCCAGGTCGCGGTCGAGGTGCTCATCCACCGGGTCGATGATGACGGCCTGGCGCGTGGCGGGGTCGTGCAGCACGTAGGTGTAGGTGCTGGAAGCGGGGTCGAAGAGCTGCAGAGGGATCATGGTGGACGCGCGAGCATTGTTTCCGCCATTTTGCCGCGCCCGGCTTACCCCGGTACTGGGCGCGCTCAATCCCAGAGAGGGGCGGGCTCGTCGCGCAGGTGGTTGCGCAGGGCTGCATAGTCCGGGACGACGGTGGCCACGGTGTCCCAGAAGCGCGGGCTGTGGTCCATCACGCGCAGGTGGGCCAGCTCGTGCGCCACCACATAGTCAATGACGGCAGGACGGTAGTGCAGCAGGCGCCAGTTCAGGCGGATGGAGCCGTCGGCCTTGGCGCTGCCCCAACGGGTCTGCGCGCTCGACAGGCGCAGGCTGGTCCAGCGCACGCCCAGCAGCGGCGCAAAGTGTTCCAGCCGCTCGGTGAAATGGCGCTTGGCATCGCGCATCAGCCAGGCCTGCACGGCATCGCGGATCTGCGCGGGCCCGGCGCTGTGCGGCAGCCCGATGTGCAGGCGCGAGGCCAGCGGTGCATCCGGGCCCTCGGCCGGGGCGATGGCTTTGAGCTGCCCACCACGGCCGCTGAAGCCGTGTGCCGGGTCCAGCACCACGGTGATTGGCCGCCCCAGGTAGGGCAGCACGGCGCCGTCGGCCCAGACGATGCGCCCGCCCTCCATGCGCTGCTGGCGCTCGCGCGCCTCGCCGAGCTTGCGCACGATCCAGTCGGACTTTTCGCGCAGCGCCGCATCGATGGCAGCCAGGGTGACCCAGCTGGGCGCGCGCACGGACAGGCCGTCCGGCCCCACGCTGAAGCCGATGGTGCGCCGGCGCGCGCGCTGCAGCGCATACGCCACCACGGCCTCACCCAGCAGCAACTCGCGTTTGGCCTCGGGGTGGCGGAACTCGGCGGGCGACAGCAGCGAAGGCAGCGGGACCGCAGGCGGACCCACGGGCCGGGGCGGTGCGGCCACGGGAACCTGGGCCGCCGGCGGTGGCTCGACCGCC
The DNA here is from genome assembly GCF_979253235.1 of Acidovorax sp. AC410. Classification (NCBI taxonomy): domain Bacteria; kingdom Pseudomonadati; phylum Pseudomonadota; class Betaproteobacteria; order Burkholderiales; family Comamonadaceae; genus Acidovorax; species Acidovorax sp. AC410. Next base: position 2,663,382 of record NZ_CEEDCG010000001.1, on the reverse strand, counting down.
TTGGGCGCCGGTGCGGGGCTGGCAGGCGGGGTGTCGAAAAAGTCCAACGCCAGTTGCACGAGCCGCTGCATCATGGCCGGTGCTCAGCGGGCTGCAGGGTAGGCCTCGGGGTCAAGGCGGCGCATCTCGGCCTCGATCCAGTCCTCGACCTCGCGCATCAGCTCTTCGGGCTCGCGCCCGACGCTGGGGATGGGCTTGCCGATGGACACGTCCACCACGCCGGGCCGCTTGACGAAGGCCTTGCGGCCCCACACCTTGGCGGACGTCACGGCAATCGGCACCACCGGTGCGCCGGTGTCGATGGCCAGGCGGGTGCCGCCGGTCTTGTAGGTGCCCTTCTGGCCGCGCTCGATGCGCGTGCCTTCGGGGAACATGATGATCCAGATGCCCTTGGCCAGCAGGTCCTTGCCCTGCTGCACCACCTTGTTGAAGGCCTGGGCGCGCTGGCTGCGGTCGATGTGGATCATGTCCAGCCGGCCGATGGCCCAGCCGAAGAAGGGCACGTACAGCAGCTCCTTCTTGAACACGTAGGCCAGCGGGTGCGGCATGATCGTGGGCATCAGGAAGGTCTCGTAGGTCGACTGGTGCTTGACCAGCAGGATCGCCCCCTCGTGCTCGCCCTGCGGCAGGTTCTCCATGCCCGTCACCTCGGCGCGTATCCCCAGCAGCACGCGCGCGCCGCTGATGCACAGCGACAGCCATGCGGCCGCGATGCGGTACAGCGGCAGGCCACGCACGCCAAAGAGCGTGCCCAGCATGATGGCCAGCGCATAGGGCATGACGGTGGTCGCCATCCAGATCAGGTGGATGATGGAACGGATCAGGGCCATGGTGTGAGGGTCTTGCGGTGCCCACCGCAGCGCGGCCGCCCGGTGGACACAAGGGTTGTGCGAAGGATCAGACCGCCATCAGGGGCGCCGCCGGCAGCAGTTGCTCGACGAAGGCCGCCAGGCTCGCATGCACCTGCGTGCCGGGGGGATAGCCGGGCGGCAGCGCCTGGCCCGGCACCACGCCGGCGGAACTGCCCGTGCACACCAGGTGCAGTTGCGCACCGAGCGCCGCCCCTGCCTGCAGGTGCGCCTGGCAACTGCCCACCACCTGCACGTCGTTGCGCTCCACGCCGTAGCGGTCGCTGATCTGTTCGAGCAGACCCGGGCCGGGCTTGCGGCAGGCGCAGTCTTCGTCGGGCGCATGGGGGCAATAGAACACGGCGTCGATGCGCCCACCCACGGCGGACAGCTGCTTGTGCATCTTGGCGTGGATGGCGTTGAGCGCCACCACGTCGAACAGCCCGCGCCCCAGACCCGGCTGGTTGGTGGCCAGCGCCACATGCCAGCCGGCGTGGTTCAGACGTGCAATGGCTTCCAACGCGCCGGGCATGGCCGTCCACTCCTCGGGCGAGGTGATGAAATCCTCACCCAGCGGGTTCAGGGTGCCGTCGCGGTCCAGGATGGCGAGTTTCATGGGAATACCCCTTGTGACAGACGCCAGCCTAGCAGGTCAGGCCGCCAGGCGGGAGAGGTCGGCTACCCGGTTCATCGCGTCGTGCAGGCTCTTGAGCAGGCCCTGGCGGTTCAGACGCAGATCCATCTGCTCGGCGTTGACCATCACGTCGTCGAAGAAGGCGTCCACCGGGGCGCGCAACACGGCCAGGGTCTGCAGCGATGCCGTGTAGTCACCCGCGTCGAACTGCGCGTTGGCTTCGGGCACGAAGCGCTGCAGCGCGGCATACAAATCCTGCTCGGCCTTCTCCTGCAGCAGCTCGGGGTTGACGTGCGCATCCACCTCGCCGGCCTTCTTGAGGATGTTGGCCACGCGCTTGTTGGCGGCGGCCAGGGCCGGGCTTTCGGGCAGCGCCGCAAAGGCACGCACGGCGGCCAGCTGCTTTTCGACCAGTGCCAGGCGCTGCGGGCGCAGGGCCAGCACGGCGTCGACTTCCTGGGCGCTGTAGCCCTGCTCGCGCAGGCTGCCGGCCAGGCGGTCGTAGATGAAGTCGGCCAGCGCGGCCGAGGCATCGGTGATCTTGTCGCCGAAGGCCGGAACGGCGCCGGCCAGCAGGGCGTTCAGGTCCAGCGGCAGATTCTTTTCGACCAGCATGCGGATCACACCCAGCGCGTGGCGGCGCAGCGCGAACGGGTCGCGGTCGCCCGTGGGCAGGTTGCCGATGCCGAACATGCCTACCAGGGTTTCAAGCTTGTCGGCCAGGGCCACCACCACGCCAGCGGTATTGCGCGGCAGCGTGTCGCCGGCAAAGCGCGGCTTGTAGTGGTCTTCGATGGCGTCGGCCACCACCTCGCCCAGACCGTCGTTGAGCGCGTAGTAGCGGCCCATGGTGCCCTGCAACTCAGGGAACTCGCCGACCATGTCGGTCACCAGGTCGGTCTTGGCCAGCATCGCGGCCTGGTCGGCCTGCGCCACCAGCGTGGCATCGCCCAGTTGCCCGGCAATGGCCTTGGCGATGGCGCGCACGCGCTCCACGCGCTCGCCCTGTGTTCCGAGCTTGTTGTGGTAGACCACCTTGGACAGGCCGTCCACACGCGAGGCCAGGGTCTTCTTGCGGTCCTGGTCGAAGAAAAACTTGGCATCGGCCAGGCGCGGGCGCACCACGCGCTCGTTGCCACCGATCACGAAGCTCGCATCCTCGGGGCTGATATTGCTCACCACCAGGAACTGGTGCGTCAGCTTGCCGGCCGCGTCGAGCAGCGGGAAGTACTTCTGGTTGGCCTTCATCGTGAGGATCAGGCACTCCTGCGGCACGTCGAGGAATTCCTGCTCGAACGCGCAGGTCAGCACGTTCGGGCGCTCGACCAGGGCCGTCACCTCGTCGAGCAGGGCGTCGTCTTCGATCGGGCGGGCGCCATTGCCCACCTTGGCGGCGGCAGCAGCGAGCTGGCGCGCGATCTCGGCCTTGCGCTCGGCGAACGAAGCGATCACCGCGCCGTCCTTGTGCAGCGTGGCAGCGTAGCTGTCGGCGTCCTGGAACACCACGGGCGACACGGCCGCCTCGAAGCGGTGGCCCAGGGTGCTGTTGCCGGCTTTCAGGCCCAGCGCCTTCACGGGCACCACGGTGCTGCCATGCAGCGCCACCAGGCCATGCGCGGGGCGCACGAAGTTCACGCTGGTCCAGCCGGGCAGTTCGCAGTCGGACTCGAGCTGGTAGCTCATGACCTTGGGGATGGGCAGCTTGGCAATGGATTCCTGCAGCGCCTTCTGCAACCCCTCTTCCAGCGTGGCACCGGGCACCACGCTGTCATAGAACAGCGCCTCGGCCTTGCCGTCGGGAGCGCGCTTCAAGGCGGCCACGGCCGCTGCCGGGTCGGACAGGTCCGCACCCAGGGCTTGCAGCTTCTTGAGCAGCGCGGGCGTGGCATTGCCGCTGGCATCCAGGCCCACCGTCACGGGCATGAGCTTTTGCTGCACGGCCTTGTCGGCGGCCTTGCCGGCCACGGCCGTCACATGGGCGGCCAGGCGGCGGGGCGAGGCGAAGGCCGTCACGGCGGAGGCCGGCGTGGCCAGGCCCAGGGCCTTGAGCTGCTCGGCCAGCACGCCGGCAAAGGCGTCGCCCAGCTTCTTGAGCACCTTGGGAGGCAGCTCTTCCACAAACAGTTCGACCAGAAGATTTTGCGTTGTCATTTTTCAGGGGCTCCGGCGGTGGCTCAGGCGGCTTTCTTGGGCATTTGTTCCACCCATTCGCGGGGTGCCATGGGAAAGCCCAGGCGCTCGCGGCTCTCGTAGTAGCTTTGCGCCACGGCGCGCGCCAGGTTGCGGATGCGGCCGATGTAGGCCGCGCGTTCGGTCACGCTGATGGCACCACGCGCATCCAGCAGGTTGAAGCTGTGCGCGGCCTTGAGCACCTGCTCATAGGCCGGCAGGGCAAGCTGCTGCTCCATGAGGTGCTTGGCCTGCTTTTCATGCGCGTTGAAGGCGGTGAACAGAAAGTCGGCGTCGCTGTGCTCGAAGTTGTAGGTGGACTGCTCCACCTCGTTTTGCTTGTAGACGTCGCCATAGCTCAATTTCGAGCCGTCCGCTCCCTCGGTCCAGGTCAGGTTGTAGACGTTGTCCACGCCCTGCAGGTACATGGCCAGGCGCTCCAGGCCGTAGGTGATCTCACCGGTGGCAGGCTTGCAGTCGATGCCGCCCACCTGCTGGAAGTAGGTGAACTGCGTCACTTCCATGCCGTTGAGCCAGACTTCCCAGCCCAGTCCCCAGGCGCCCAGGGTGGGGTTCTCCCAGTCGTCTTCGACGAAGCGGATGTCGTTCTTCTTGAGATCGAAGCCCAGCGCTTCGAGCGAGCCCAGGTAGAGCTCCAGGATGTTGGCCGGTGCCGGCTTCAGAACCACCTGGAACTGGTAGTAGTGCTGCAGGCGGTTGGGGTTCTCGCCGTAGCGGCCATCCTTGGGGCGGCGGCTGGGCTGCACGTAGGCGGCTTTCCAGGGCTCGGGGCCAATGGCGCGCAGGAAGGTGGCGGTGTGCGAGGTGCCAGCGCCCACTTCCATGTCGTAGGGCTGCAAAAGGGCGCAACCCTGCGCGTCCCAGTAGGACTGCAGCTTCAGAATGATTTGCTGGAATGTCAACATGGCGTCTGTGGCGCTGGCGGACCAGGGCCGGGCAAAGGGGGGATGAAAAAGCCGAAGGCGCGCAGCAGACAGGCCCGGGGGGCTTTGCAGCGTGCGCGCAAAACCGGTGATTTTACGGCGCTGCAGCGGGCCTTCGCTCGCAAGGCCCTGGCAGGCCGCGCCAGAGCGCGAAAACAAAGCACCAAGTACAAAGGCCGGGGCCCTTTTGGAGCCCCGGCCTTTCCAACCAGTTGCGCGGGCAGTCTGCCGGTGCGCACCGGTGGCCGCCCCTTGGGGCGACCGGTCGGCGCACGCGTGGTGCGCCAAGTCAAAAATCAGTATTCCCAGAAGATGCGCTGGAGTTCTTTGCTGTCATTCGTCTTGGTCAGGGCCACCATGGCCAGGATGCGCGCCTTCTGCGGGCGCAGGTCGTGGGCCACCACCCAGTCGTACTTGTCGTCGGGCTGCTCGGCATTGCGCAGCACGAAGCCGTCGGGCACGCGGGCCGAGCGCACGATCTGCACGCCCTGGGCACGCAGCGCCTGCAACGAGGCCACGGCCTGGGCCGCCACCGAGCCGTTGCCGGTGCCGGCGTGGACCAGCGCCTTGACGCCGGCCTTGCCGTAGGCTTCGATGCCGGTGCTGTTCATGTTGCCGTAGCCATAGACGATGTCCACTGCGGGCAGGGCCTGGATCTCGTCGATGTTGAACTCGGATGCCGTGGTGTGGCGCTTGACCGGGGCGCGGAACCAGTAGTTCTTGCCTTCCACCACCATGCCCAGCGGGCCCCACTGGCTCTTGAAGGCCTCGGTCTTGATGTTGATGGTCTTGCTGACGTCGCGGCCGCTCTGGATCTCGTCGTTCATGGTGACCAGCACGCCCTTGCCGGCAGCGTCCTTGCTGGCGGCCACGCTCACGGCGTCGTACAGGTTCAGCGCACCGTCGGCGGACAGGGCCGTGCCGGGGCGCATGGAGCCGACCACCACGATGGGCTTGGCGGTGCGCACCACCAGGTTCAGGAAATACGCCGTTTCTTCGAGCGTGTCGGTACCGTGCGTGACGACGATGCCGTCCACGTCGGCCTGCTTGGCCAGGGCCGAGACGCGCTTGCCGAGCTGCAGCAGGTGCGCGTTGGTGAAGCTTTCCGATGCGATCTGGAATACCTGCTCACCCGTGACACGGGCCACGCCCGTCAGTTCGGGCAGGCCGGCCAGCAGCTTGTCCACCGGCACCTTGGCCGCAGCATAGGTCGCACTGTTGGCGGCAGAAGCGCCAGCGCCGGCAATGGTACCGCCGGTGGCCAGCACCACGACATGGGGGCGGGCGGCCTGTGCCATGGCCACGGCCGAGGCAGCGGAGAGCAGCAGGCCGGCAAGCCAGCGGTGCAGGGGGTGGGAAATGCGCATGACGGTAATCTCCAGACAGTTGTTTTTGAAGAGGGTTCTCAGCGGTTGGTGCTGCCGACGCCCTCACCCGCTCGTTGGCGGTGCCGGATCGTATGAGAGACTTGCGCACACCGACAGGGAATAATCAGCCATTCCTTGTGAATTTCACTCATACCCATGAACTTGCGCCAACTCGAGGTGTTCCAGGCCGTGCTGCAAACCGGCAACATGAGCGCGGCGGCGCGCCTGCTGTGCATCACCCCCTCGGCCGTGAGCAAAGCCGTGGCGCACACCGAGCTGCAGCTGGGCTACCGTCTGTTCGTACGCACGCCAGCCGGACTCACGCCCACGCCCGAGGCCCAGGTGCTGGCAGCCGAGTCCAGCGGCATCCACCGCCAGCTCGACGCATTGCGGCGCACGGCGCGCAACCTGGGCACCAGCGACACGGGGGATGTGCGCCTGGCGGCCATTCCGTCCATCACGCACGAATTCCTGCCCCTGGTATTGCAGGAGCACGCGCTGCGCTACCCGCAGGTCGGCGTGGAGGTGCGCACCATCCACCAGGACCAGATGACGCAGGCGCTGCTCACGCGCAGCGTGGACTTCTGCCTGGGCTTCTACAAGCACCCGCATCCGCAGGTGCGCAGCGAGCTGCTGGTCAGCGGCCGCATGTACCTGGCGGTGGCACAGTCGGTGTGGACGCGTGCGCCGCGTGCCGTGACGCCCGCCGCCCGGCTGGCCCAGGTGCCGGTGATCCGGCTCGTGGGCGACGATCCCATGCGCCAGTCCATCGACGAGATCGCCCAGCGCCTGGGCACGCCCGCCGGCCCCGGCCTGCAGGTGCAGACCTCGCGCCTGGCGCTGGACCTGGTGCGCCGCGGCATGGGCTGGACGGTGGTGGACTTTCTCACCGCCACCCAGCTCGACCCGCAGGCCATGGTGGCGGTGGAGCTGCACGAGCTGCCGCCCATGTCGCTGTACAGCTACCACGCCCGCGCCCTGCCCCCGGGCCTGCAGGCCACGCGCATGCTGGCCATGCTGCCGGGGCTGTTGCACCAGGCCTTGTCATCCAAGCCCGCCCGATGATCGCGGCCGGCGGGCATGAAAAAACCCGCCCATCCCTTGCAGGATGGCGGGTTGCCGGAGATCGCGCGGATCAGTTATCCCAACGGCGCAAAACGAGGCTGGCATTGGTGCCGCCAAAGCCGAAGCTGTTGGACAGCGCGGTGCGGATCGGCGCATCGCGCGTCTCACGCACCAGGGGCATGCCCTCGGCAGCGGGCTCCAGCGTCTCGATGTTGGCCGAGCCGGCGATAAAGCCCTGGCGCAGCATCAACAGGCAGTAGATGGCCTCCTGCACGCCGGTGGCGCCCAGCGAGTGGCCGGTGAGCGACTTGGTGGACGAGAACGGGGGAATGGCGTCGCCGAACACTTCGCGGATCGCGCGCAGTTCGGGCACGTCGCCCACGGGGGTGGAGGTGCCGTGGGTGTTGATGTAGTCAATGGGGCCGTCCACCGTGGCAATCGCCTGGCGCATGCAGGCGATGGCGCCGTCACCCGAGGGGGCGACCATGTCTGCACCGTCCGAAGTGGCGCCGAACCCGACGATTTCGCCCAGGATGGTGGCGCCGCGCGCCTGCGCGTGCTCCAGGCTCTCGAGCACCACGGCACCGCCGCCGCCCGACAGCACGAAGCCGTCGCGGTGGGCGTCATAGGCGCGCGAGGCTTTTTCGGGCGTGGCGTTGTAGGCGCTGGACATGGCGCCCATGGCGTCGAACAGCAGGCCCATGCCCCAGCTGACTTCTTCGCCGCCACCGGCGAACATCACGTCCTGCATGCCCCAGGCGATCTGCTGGGCGGCCGCGCCGATGCAATGCGCCGAGGTGCTGCAGGCCGAGGTGATGGAGTAGTTGATGCCCTTGATGCCGAAGTTGGTCGACAGGCAGGCGGACACGGTGGAGCTCATGCAGCGCGTGACCTGGTAGGGCCCCACGCGGCGGATGCCCTTGCTGCGCAGGATGTCTGCGGCCTCGATCTGGTTGGCGGGCGAACCGCCGCCCGAGCCCATGATGAGCCCGGTGCGCGGGTGCGACACCTGCTCGGGCGTGAGGCCCGACTCGGCAATGGCATTGGCCAGCGAAATGTGGGCGTAGGCCGCCGCATCCCCCATGAAGCGCAACTGCTTGCGGTCGATCAGCTCTTCGAGGTTGATCTGGGGCACGCCCGCCACCTGGCTGCGCATGCCCAGCTCGGTGAACTGGGGCATGGCTCGGATGCCCGGTCGGCTCTCGCGCAGCGACTCGGTGACGCTGGCACTGTCATTGCCAATGCACGAGACGATGCCCGTGCCCGTGATGACCACGCGTTTCATGCTGCCTCCCCTGGGGCTGCGCCGGCTTCCTCGCGCTTGAACAGGCCCACACGCAGGTCGCTGGCGACGTAGATTTCCTTGCCGTCAGCATACAGGCGCGCATCGCCGATGGCCATGACCAGTTTGCGCTTGATCACACGCTTGATGTCGATTTCATAGGTGACCAGCTTCACGTCCGGGCCCACTTCGCCGGTGAACTTGACTTCGCCGGCGCCCAGGGCGCGGCCCTTGCCGGGCAGGCGCAGCCAGGTCAGGTAAAAGCCGATCAGCTGCCACATGGCGTCCAGGCCCAGGCAACCGGGCATGACCGGGTCGCCCTGGAAGTGGCAGGCAAAGAACCAGAGGTCGGGACGCACGTCCAGCTCGGCGCGAACCTTTCCCAGCCCGTGCTCGCCACCATCGCTGTCGATGTGCGTGATGCGGTCGAACATCAGCATGGGCGGCAGCGGCAGACGCCCGCTGTCAGCGTCGAACAGCCGGCCCTCGCCCGAGGCGATCAGTTGTTCGTAGGAAAAGGAATCTGCCATTTTCAGTCGTGCTCCAGAACAGCGGCCACACCGCTTCAAATCATCGTTGTTTGCAACACAAGCCCCCGCTTGCGGGCTCTATTATCAAGGCACGGCGGGCCTGTGCCGCGCATTGGCCTGCCAAGGCACTGGGGCACCCCTGCCGCCACTGACCTGGGTCAAGCCCACTCCCCTCAGAAATCACCGGTTCTCGATCGAGCGGCGCGGCCACGCCGACCCGCCTCGAGGGCAGCCACCAGCACGATGGCGGTGGCCAGCACCGCCAGGGGCACCAGGCCCCAACGCGACACCCACCAGGCGTAGGGCGTGATGAACCAGCCCTGCTGGGCATCCATGCCCCGCCCCTGCACCGATCCGAGCAGTACGCCGCGGGTGTGGCGCTCCAACTGGTGCGTAACCACGCCCCGGTGGTCGATGATGGCCGTGGCGCCGGTGTTGGTAGCGCGCACCATGGGGCGCTCGAACTCCAGCGCACGCATGCGGCTGATATGCAGGTGCTGGTCGATGGCCACGGTGTTGCCGAACCAGCCGATGTTGCTGAAATTGACGAACACCGTGGGGGCGCCTGCCGGGTCGGCAAAGCGCACCCCCAGTTCCTCGCCAAACAGATCTTCGTAACAGATGTTGGGGGCGATGCGCTGGCCCGCAAAGACAAACGGCGCCTGGCCCAAGCCACCCCGGTTGAAGTCGCCCAGGGGGATGTTCATCATCTGCGTGAACCACTTGAAGAAGGGCGGGATGAACTCGCCGAACGGCACCAGATGGTGCTTGTCGTAACGGTAGGGCGCGGTCAGGCCCGCCCGCGCGCCCAGCACCGAGTTGGTATAGCCCTCGCGCTCATCCCCCAATGGGATGCCCAGCAGCACAGCCTGCGCGCCGCCGACATAGCGTTTTGCAATGCCTTCGAGGTAGCCCGGCATCAGCTGCTGCGGCAGCAGGGGAATGGCGGTCTCGGGCGCCACGACCAGGGACGCGCTGGCACCATCGAGCTGATCGCGGTACCACTGCAGCGCCAGCGGAACGCCCGAGCCGGGCTGGAATTTCTCGTCCTGCGGGATATTGCCCTGCAGCAGCGCCAGTTGCAGCGGCGCCGGTGCGCGCGCCACAGGCGTGTGGCACAGCTCCACCGCGCAGTGGCGGTCCACAGCGGCCAGGCCCAGCAGGGCCAGCCCCCCCACCACCACGGCCCAGGCGCGCAGGTTGCGCAGGTCGCTGGCACGCAGCTGCACGAGCAACATGGCGATCACCGCCGTGACAAAGCACAGGCCGTAGACACCGACATAGCGCGCCAGCGCCGCCAGTGGGCCGTCCACGTGGGCATAGCCGCCTGCCCCCCAGGGAAAACCGGTCCAGAACCAGCCGCGCGCCATCTCGGCCAGCGTCCAGAGCGCGGCGAACAGCAGCGCAGCGCCGGCACGGTGCATCACCGCCAGCCGGCAGAAGACGCCGAGCGCGAGCGCGTAATAGCTGGCCAGAAAGGCGGCCAGCCCGAGGATGGCGGCGACCGTGAGCGGCGCAGCCAGCCCGCCATAGGTGTGCATGGAGATATACAGCCACCAGAAGGTGCCGCACAGCCAGGCGGTGGCGAAGGCAAAACCCAGCAGCGCGCCACGGCGCGCGGTGGGGGCTCCCGCACGCACCTGCCAAGCCAGCACGGCCAGGGATGCGATCTGCAGCCACCATTGGGGCTGCCCATTCCACGGCAAGGCCAGCGAGGCCGCCTGCACGAGCCCGGCCACCACGGCGATCAGCACGGGCAAGGCAAGTCCGGATCCCTGCGTTCGGTACGCCAACCCCATCAAGCGCCAGCCTGGCTCTCTTCGATCCGCGATACCTTGAACCAGCGCACGGCGCCGCCCTTGGTATGCAGCACCACGAAGTGCAGGCCACCGAGCTCCACCTGTTCGCCACGCTTGGGCACATGGCCCATCTCGTGGGCGATGAGGCCGCCAATGGTGTCGAATTGTTCCTCGGCATCGCTGCCCTGCAGCATCACCTCGAAGGACTCGGCCACGCGTTCGATGGGCGTGTCGCCACTCACGCGGTAGGTGCGGTCGGCCAGGGCGAAGATGTCGCCCGCATCCTCGGGGATGTCGAACTCGTCCTCGATCTCGCCCACGATCTGTTCGAGCACGTCTTCGATGGTGACAAGCCCTGCCACACGGCCGAACTCGTCGATCACGATGGCCAGGTGGTTGCGGTTGCCGCGAAACTCGCGCAGCAGGTCGTTGAGGCCCTTGCTCTCGGGCACGAACACTGCCGGGCGCAGCAGCGCGCGGATGTTCAGCTCGGGCGCCCGCTGCAGCTTGAGCAGGTCCTTGGCCATCAGGATCCCGATGATGTTCTCGCGCTCGCCCTGGTACACCGGAAAGCGCGAATGCGCCGTGTTGATGACCAGGTACAGGAGCTCGTCGAACGGAGCGTCGATGTTGACCAGGTCCATTCGCGGCGCGGCCACCATCACGTCGCCCGCCGTCATGTCGGCCATGCGGATCACACGTTCGAGCATCACGCGCGACTCGGCGCCAATGACGTCGTTGTCTTCGGCCTCGGCCAGCGTTTCGATCAGCTCTTCGGTCGAGTCCGGTCCGGGGTGGATGAACTCGGCGACTTTCTGCAGGAAGGTGCGCTTGTCTTCCTTTTCGGGCAATCGCCCGGGGTGCGGGTCAGACACTGTCTTGGAGTGCAGGACGTGCGGTAGTGGAACAGGCCCCTAGGATAGCGGATTGTGGTGACACAGCTGTCGTCCAGGGCGCACATGCCAAGTACGGGCCCGCCTGCCTGCGCCGCCCGGCCTATTCGGCGGACTGGTGGCGTGCATGCTGCACGCCGCTGCGCACTTCCTGCACGTTGGCCAGAAAGTCCCAGAACTGCTTGGCCTGGCGCTTGAGCTGGTAGTCCACCTCGGCGAACTGCTGCTCGACCAGTTCGGCCATGCGGGTATCCAGGCTGGCCGGTGCGATCTGCAGATAGGCCTCGGACTCCGAGCCATCGCGGCGCACCTGAGCGCCGGCATTGCGGGCGATCTTGAGCATGGCGGTGTTTTCGGACAGCGCATGGATGAAGACCATGTTCACCCCTTCGTTGCGGGCGTGCATCACGGCGCGCTCGAACAGGCGCGCACCGAAGCCGCGGCCGCGGGCCTGCTTGAGCACGGAGACACCGAACTCGGCGCAGTGCTTGTATTCGGGGTGCTCGGAAAAGGCCAGGTGCGCCATGGCGATGAGTTCCAGGCGGCGGTTGTAGATGCCGAAGATCTCGTCGCGGTTGAAGTCGAGCTGGTCCGCATAGCGGCGGATCTGCTCGTCGTTGGCGGCGTAACCAAAGCGCAGGTAGCGGTCAGCGGGTTCCAGGCGCAGCAGATGGGCCGTGATGCGCTCGCGGTAGGAGGGGCCGAGCGAACGGATGGGGACCATCAACGGTGCAGACATGGTGTCCTCGCTCTCATGCGGGCGCCCCGTGACCGGGCGCAGCATTCCCCGGCCTGCGTCCCAGGATGCCTTGAGCCAGTCTTTGGTAGCGATCATGCCTCCAAATATAAGGGTTTTCCCTAGGAATTTCCAGTGGTTTTTGCTGCATTGCAGCAAAATAGTGAGGCACGTCCAATTCCTTCAAAAGCAGGGGAAGTCATTCACCAGTGGCCGCTGACAGCTCTCACTTGAATAGCAACGGGAATGAAACACAGGGCGTGGAACCAGGCCACCGAGGCGTCTGCCCACTTGGCAGCGCAACGTTAAGCCCGCGGCGCGCGCGATGCAGAGCAACACCCCTGGCCGCGCGGGGATTGGCTGCCACCGGCAGGGCCGGCCAAGAACCTGTTCAAGATCCTGACAGGTTCTATGGCCCGGAAGAGCCCTCTGCCGGCGATGGACGGGCCGGCAGCAACTTCACCGGCGTGGACGCGGTGGCGGGCCTGCCGCAGGCAGCCGGCATGCCCAAGGCCTCGCCCCGGGCACTGCCGCGCGTTTTTTCGAGCACGCTGGCACGGTCCACGGACAGCGCCACGGAATCCCCCAGTTGCAGCAGCGCCCGCTCCAGGCCCTGGGTCTCCGACAGATCCAGTTGCCCGGCACGGGCATCCACCCGCAGTGACCGCATGCGGGCAGCGTTCACCTCCAGCGCTGCCGTACCCCGGCGCGTGCGTTCCGCGCACTGGGCCACGTCCTCGGCCAATGCGGGCGCGGTTCCGGCCCCGCAGGGCCGGCACTGCGTGGACCACAGGTCCAGGTGCCCGATGGCGCCGCGCACGGCGATGGCCTGCCCGGCCACCTCCAGGCGCTCCACGGGAGTCCGCGCTTCGATCCGCACGCGTGCGAGCGCCAGGTGCCGGAACTGGGTGGGCAGCACGATCTCGTCCATCCACGCCGTGGCTTTGCCGTGCCGCCTCGGTTGCATCCCGGCGGGTGGCGCAAGCTCGGCCCAGCGCAGGACCAGCGTGTCGGCTTCGCGCGTGGCGGTCAGGGCCGGGAATTGCCCCAACGCCGTGTCCGGATCTTCGCCCTCCCCTCGCCGCGACCGCAGGGTGATACGCACATCGGGTCCCTCGTCCAGCACCACGCGCACCGCCAGCCGCGGGGCATTGCCGCCCTCTTCCTGCAGCCTCAGTCCGGTTACGCCGTCCAGCGCCTGGGCCTCGATGGCATAGGCCACGGCGACGGGTTCGGACTTCTTGAAGCGGTCCATCCCGCTCAAGGCCAGCAGGGTCCAGAACAGCAGCACGGTTGCCAGGAAGAGCCAGCGCCCGCGACGGGGCGGCGCATGCCGCCGTGGATTGGCGCTCACAGCAGTTCCTTCTCTTTCAGGTGCAGATAGACCTGCCACCACAGCAATGTGGGTATGCCAATCCAGAGTGCCGCGTTCAGAGCGTGAACGGCTGCGTCCAGCGGCACCGTCCGGCGGGAAGCCCACCAGGCGACCAGCACATCCCCATGGATGCCCCCTACCGACAGCAACAGCGACGTGAGCACGAACAGCGCAAACCCCAGGGCCAGCGTCTTGAGCAATGCGGCGCGTTGGTAGTAGAGCGATCCCGCCACCGCGAATGCCTGCACTGCCCACACCCCGATCAGGAAGGCCAGTTGCTGTCGCGGGGCGATCTCGCGCGCGCTTGCGGCGGGCGCAAACGGCACGAAGAGCGCAAAGTCCCCGGGCTTGAACGTCTGGGGCTCCAGCGCGGTTCCCGCCGCGATGGCGATCTGCTGGGCCGGCCAGGTGATCAGCAGGTACAGCAGGGTGTAGGCAACAGGGTAGGCCACGGCCACGACCACTGCACAGAGCAGCCACTTCTCCCATACGGAAGCGGGTCGCATCAGGGCCAGCAGCGCCGACTCGCGCTGGGCCATGGCACCGAAGTAGCGGCCCGCGAAGACGAAGCCGGTGATGAACAAACCGCCAAGGTACAGCGCCGCCTGCATGCCGGTGCGAAACACGGACCCCGTGACGCCCAGTATGAACAGCAGCAGCACCCCATAAAGCATGCCGCACACCAGCAGGTGGGCCAGGTACTGCGAACGCTGCTCGGCCCACTGGGCGCGCGCAAGGCGCAGCCAGCGCGCCCACGAGAAGGTGGGCGATTCCGGCCCGCGCACGGGGATGAATTCCCTGCTCATGCGTGCTCCGGGGATGGGCTGTGCTGCCGCCATGGCGCGAGCGCCGCCAGCATGCCATCGCGGTTGAGGCTCAGTGCCTTGTACAGAAGCTCCAGCTGCACGCCAGCGGCTGCCGACGGCGTCTGCGCATCGGATCGTGAATGGCGCGCCACATAGGCAATCTGCTGGCCGATGCTTTCCTGGTAGAGCACATCCTGCGCGGCAGGCAGGTCCTGCGCACCACTGGCCACACCGGTGCGCAACACCTCGGCCAGGTCGGCCATGCGCGCCGACAGGGCCAGCTGGCCCTGGTCGATGAACCAGATGTGGCTCAGGATGCTTTCGAGGTCATGGGCCTGGTGGGTACTGATGAGCACGGCGCGCTCGGCGTGCTCGGGCCGCTGCACCAGGCGGCGGAACTTGCTGCGGCCCACGATGTCCAGCCCATTCGTGGGCTCGTCCATCAGCAGCAGCGGCGTGCCCGTGGCCAGCGCGAAGGCGATCGCGGCCTTTTTCTTCTGCCCCAGGCTCATGGCCTCGAAACGGCTGGCGGTGGGCACTTCGAGTTCGACCAGGTAGTCAGCGAACAGGGCCCTCGAGAAGCGCGGGTAGAACACGCCCTGCGTCTCCGCCAGCTGGCCCGTGGTCAGATTGGGCAGGTGGAATTCCTCGGGAACGATGTAGACGCTGGCCAGGAAGTCCGCCGCCCGCTGGCGGGGCACCTGGCCCATCACCTGCACCTGCCCGCCCCAGGGCGTGAGCAGCCCGCACAGGAGCTTGAGCAAGGTGGACTTGCCACTGCCGTTGCGCCCGAAGATGCCGTAGATGCCAGGCTGGCGCACCTCTGCGGAAAACCCCTGGTAAAGCGCGTTGCGGCCGTAGCCGAAGTGCAGGTCGTCGATGGCGATCATGGGTGGCAGTCCGGCCTTTCATGCGCGCAGGCGCAGGGCCACGGCGCGCGCATTGTCACACGGGCACTGCGGTGGTCGCCTTCACGCGGTCCAGCACGAAGCTGGTCTTGCAGTCCTGCACGCTGGGGTGCTTGAGCAGCGTGTCCATGATGAAGCGGCTGTAGTGCGCCATGTCGGCCACCACCACGCGCAGCAGGTAGTCCATCTCGCCGGTGAGCGAGGCGCATTCGACCACCTCGGGCCAGGTCTGCACGCTGGCGCGGAACACATCCATGGGGTTGCGTTTGTGGCTTTCGGTGTGCTTTTCGAGCCGCACATTGAGGTAGGCCGTGAGCCCCAGGCCCACCGCCTCGGGCGGCACCAGGGCCACGTAGCGCGCGATCACGCCCGCATCTTCGAGCCGTTTGACCCGGCGCAGCACGGCGCTGGGCGAGAGCCCCACCTGCTCGCCGATGACGTCGTAGGTCTCGCGGCCATTTTCCTGCAACCGGCGCAGGATGGCCCGATCCAGCTTGTCAAGTGCGTTGAGAGCAGTCATGGCGCAGGATTTTACGAAATTACCGGGCGCCGCGATGGCCCTTCACCAAACTCGGGTATGTCCCGATAGTGACACAGGGGGCTGCCAAAGAACAATGAATACCGCAAAAACGAACGACCGTTCTTTTTTGTGACAACCAAAAAATATCCATCAACGGAGACAAGCACATGACAGGTTTCTTTGGCCGCCTTCTGCGGCGACTGGCGCTCGCCGCTACCGCTTCGACACTGCTCCTGGGGGCCAGTGCCCATGCACAGGCCGGGTACACGCAGACGCGCTATCCCATCGTGCTGGTGCATGGCCTCTTCGGCTTCGACTCGGCGCTGGGCGTGGACTACTTCTACGGCATTCCCGATGCGCTGCGCCAGGGCGGCGCCAAGGTCTACGTGGCGCAGGTCTCGGCGGCCAACAGCACCGAGGTGCGCGGCGAGCAGTTGCTGGCCCAGGTGAAGAACATCCTGGCCATCACCGGCGCAGCCAAGGTGAATCTGGTAGGCCACTCGCATGGCGGCCCCACCGCCCGCTACGTGGCCGGCGTGGCCCCGGGCAAGATTGCTTCGGTGACCTCGGTGGGCGGCGTGAACCGCGGCTCGCGCGTGGCCGACATCCTGCGCGGCGTGGCGCCTGCGGGTTCTGTGTCCGAAACCGTCGCCAGCGGCGCGGCCTCGGCCCTGGTGGCGCTGATCAACCTGACCTCGGGCGGCTCGGGCCTGCCGCAGATGCCCACAGCGGCGCTCGACTCGCTGACCACGGCGGGCTCGGCCGCGTTCAACCGCCGCTTTCCGCAGGGCGTTCCCACGGCCGGCTGCGGCAATGGCGCCGAGCTGGTCAACGGCGTGCGCTACTACTCCTGGACGGGCACCAAGACCCTGACCAACGTGCTCGACGCCAGCGACGCTTTGCTCGGCGTGCTGGGCCTGGTCTTCGGTGAAGCCAACGACGGCCTGGTCTCGGCCTGCTCCTCGCGGCTGGGCACCCACCTGGGTGACTACCGCCAGAACCACCTCGACGAGGTGAACCAGCTCGTGGGCCTGCGCGACTGGTTCTCGACCGACCCCGTCACCCTGTACCGCCAGCAGGCCAACCGCCTCAAGGCTGCCGGCCTGTAATTTGCGATGATCGGCGCCATGGAACGCCTGCCCCGCCCCGCCGTGACCGCCATTGCCCTGGCACTGCTGGTCGCGGCCGTGCTCGGGTGGCGGGCCTGGCGGGCCGAGGCGAGCCAGGACACGGGGCCCGGCTCCGGCACGGCAGCACCTGTGGCAGGCGCTGCTCTGCCCGCTCGCAGCACGGCATCGGCAGCGCCTGCGTCCGCAGCGCTGGCCGCTGCTTCGGCCGCCATGTCGGCGGCCAGTGGCACCGACCCCTTGCTGGTGCCCGGCCTGCGCCACACGCTGGAGGCCCTCATCGCCGAGGCCGGCGAGGCCAAAGATCCCGAGGCGCTCAAGCAACGCCTGGCGCAGCTGGTGGGCCAGCGTTTCCCTGCCGCACTGGCCACCCGCGCCCTGGCGCTGGCCGAGCGCTATGTGGACTACCGCGTGGCGCTGGGCGCCTTGTCGGCCCCCCGCGACCCCAGCGATCCGCGCGCACTGCGCGAGGCCATCGAGGCGCGCCAGAAGGTCCGACAGCAGCATTTCCAGGAAGAAGAGTACGACGCCCTGTTTGCGCAGGAGGCCGAACTGGACCGCTACACCCTGGCGCGCCTGGAGATCGCGCGCAACACCCAGCTCTCGCCGCAGGAGCGTGCCAGTGCGCTGCGCGCCGCCGAGTCGGAACTCGCTCCCGAGCGCCGTGCCGAGCGCGCTGCTGCCACGGCGCACCTGGATGCAGCCGCACAGACCGCGACCTTCAACGCCCAGGGGGTGGGCGATGTCCAGCGCCACATGGCGCGCAGCGCCCAGTTCGGTGAGCAGGCCGCCCATGCCCTGGCCCAGTTGGACCGCGATGAGCAGCACTGGCAGAGCCGGCTCGACGAACTCAGCCAGGCCCGCACCCGGCAGGGCGATGCGGCTGCGCAGGCCCTGCGCCAGCAGCTGTTCTCGGCCGACGAGCTGCAGCGGGTGGACGCCGCACTGGCCCTGCGCGCCCTGCAGGCCACGGGTTCACTCCCCTGACGTGGCACTCCGAGGGGGCTTTGCCCTTTGTCGCGCCTGCACGCGGCCCCCTGCACCGGAGAACACCCATGCGGTAACAAAGGGTAAACCCTGTACAGATGCCTATACTGCGCATTCCCGGAAATCAAGAGGATCCCGATGTCGCTCCGTAGCACCTTGTTCAGTGTGGCCCTGGCCGCGGCGGCCAGCGCCGCCCTGGCGCAGACCCCGTCCGCCCCGATGACCATCGTGGTGCCCTACCCTGCGGGCGGCCCACTGGACACCTCGGCCCGCATCATCGCGGAAGGCGCCGCTGCGCAACTGGGCGCCATCAAGGTGGAAAACAAGCCCGGGGCCGGTGGCGGAACCGGTGCCGACCTGGTGGCCAAGTCGCCCTCCGGCAGCAACCAGTTGCTGATGGGCGCCGTGGCCACCCATGCCGTGAACCCCTGGCTGTACAAGAACTTCCCGTACAACCCGATCAAGGACTTCAAGCCCATCTCGCTCGTCGCCCGCACGCCCAACGTGCTGGTCGTGAATGCCGAGCAGGCCACCAAGCTGGGCATCAAGACCACGCCGGACCTGGTGCAGTACCTCAAGAAGAACCCCGACCAGGCCAAGTACGGCTCGGGCGGCAACGGCAGCATCGGCCACATCTCGGCCGAGATGTTCAAGTCGCTGACCAATACCAAGATGGGCCACACGCCCTTCCAGGGATCGAACCCGGCACTGGCGGCGCTGCAGTCGGGCCAGGTGCTGCTGGTGTTCGACAACCTCGCCTCGGCCCTGCCGCACATCCGCTCGGGCAAGCTGCACGCGCTGGGCGTGACGACCCTGAGCCGCAGCGATGCGCTGCCGCAGGTGCCCAGCATCAACGATGCCGTGCAGGGCTTCAACGTCTCGACCTGGTTCGGGCTGTTCGCACCGGCATCGCTGCCGCAGG
The DNA here is from genome assembly GCF_979253235.1 of Acidovorax sp. AC410. Lineage (NCBI taxonomy): Bacteria > Pseudomonadati > Pseudomonadota > Betaproteobacteria > Burkholderiales > Comamonadaceae > Acidovorax > Acidovorax sp. AC410. Next base: position 2,644,470 of record NZ_CEEDCG010000001.1, on the reverse strand, counting down.
CCGATGCGCAACGCTACGCGGCGGCCTTCACGGCCGCCATGCAGTCGGCGGCCGGCAAGGAGAAGTTCAAGCAGATGGGCATCACCCCCGAGGAGCTTACGCTGGATGGGTTTGCGCAATTCGTGCGCTCGGAAAACAGCAAGTACGAGTTCCTGATCCGGGCTGCGAAGATCAAGATCGAATAAGCGGCTGGGCTGGCGCGCCAGGCGAGGTCAGTCCTTGCCGATCTCGGCCAGGCAGGCGGCCATGACCTCGGGGTGCAGCGCCATCTGCACGTGCGCCAGGCCATCGAGGAAGCGGTTGTCCGCGCCCGCCAGGGTCGCCGTGCTGGCCGGAAAGACGATGTTGTCGCAGTTGGAGTACCAGCACACGAAGCGCTGCGCACGCCCCTGCGGCTCCCCGCTCAGCAGCGTCTTCACCCAGTCGCCCGCCAGGCTCATCTGGCGGCCATTGACGGCGCGGCTGAAACGCCCGAGCCAGGTGCCGCCATGCGGCGTGCCCAGGGTCAGGACACGGTGCACGCGCGCATCGGCTGCGTGCGCACGCAGCCAGGCCCGCACCGCCAGGCCGCCCATGCTGTGGCACAGCAGCACCGGCGCCATGCCGGTGGCAGCCGTCACGCGCAGCACGGCGTCCTCGATGATCGCGGCGTAGTCGTCGATGGAGCCCATCACGGGCTCCAGGTTCACCGCTACATGGGCATGGCCCTGTGCGCGCAGCGGCGCAAGCCAGCGCAACCACAGCCCCCGGTTGCACATGAAGCCATGCACCAGCACCACGCCGCGGCGGCCCGTGGCCTGCGGCGGCAGCCAGTCCCCCACGGCCTGGTGGCGAAACGGCTGGCGCCAGCAGAACACCACCAGCGCCACCCAGACCTCGGCCCACCAGGCCCTGACTACCTGTGAGGCACGGGCGCGAGGCGCACCATCGACCCGGTTGAGGTGCTGCATGAGCACGAACTCGATGGCCATCACCAGCCAGAACAGGGCCAGGGGCAGCAGCGCGCCAGCCAGGGCACGCGCCGGTGATTGCGGCCATTGCCAGGCCAGCCAGCCGGCTTCAATCAATGCCAGGATCAGGAGAAGGATTTTTTGCCAGCGCGCAATCATGGTTTGCAGTGGAGTTGTTTCCGGTCAACGGCAGCTGTTCAAGACCATTTTGAACAGGGTCTAATGGCATGCCCGCATTGTGCGGCCACACGAGAGGGACCTATGGACGCGGCCCAGACCATCCGCGACAGCATTGCCGATGTCAACGCCCTGCGCCTGCACCGCACCGGCGATGCGGCCCTGGGGGCCGCCGTGGCGACCGTCAAGACCCTGCAGGCGCGCCGCTTTGCGGGCACCTATGCCGACCTGATGGCTTCGCCCTCGTTTGGCCCCGCGGCGCGCTTCTTTCTGGAAGAACTCTACAGCGACCGTGACTACACGGCCCGCGACCAGCAGTTCGCCCGCATTGCCGGCACGCTGCAGACCATGTTCCCCCGCCCGGTGGTGGACACGGCCGTGGCCCTGGCCGTGTTGCACGCCCAGACCGAGAACCTGGACCAGGACATGGGCCGCGCCTGGGTGCAGACCGGCACAGCCGAACCCGAGGCCATGCGCTATACCACCGCCTGGCGCGCCGTGGGCCAGCGCGCCGGGCGCCAGCAGCAACTGGCGCGCGTGCTGGCCATGGGCCGCGACCTGGCGCGCCTGACCCGCGCGCCCGGTCTGCGCACCATGCTGCGCATGATGCGTGGGCCCGCCACGGCGGCCGGCATGGGCGCACTGCAGCAGTTTCTCGAAGCCGGGTTCGACACCTTTGGCCAACTGGCGCGCCAGCGCGGTGCGGTCGAGCAGTTCCTGGCGACCATCGAGCAGCGCGAGCAGGCCTTGATGCAATTGCTGTTCGAGGGCGATGCTGTCACCTCGGGGACCGAACTGGCCCGCACCCTAGGACAAGCCCGGTAGCTGACTGCACCCCTGCACTTCCACAATCGGTGCCATCTATCTACTGGTGAGCAAGAGGAAGACAACGCATGGAAAAGATCTGGCTCAAGAGCTACCCACCGGGCGTCCCGCACGACGTGAATCCCGACCAATACCGCTCCGTGGCCCATATGCTGGAAGAGTCCTTCCGCAAGAACGCATCGAACCCTTTCTCGGTCTGCATGGACCAGTGGATGTCCTATGGCGAGCTGGCCAAACTGTCCACCGCCCTGGGCGCCTACCTGCAAAGCCTGGGCCTGGCCCCCGGCGCGCGCGTGGCCATCATGCTGCCCAACGTGCCCCAGTTCGGTGTGACCATGGCCGCCGTGCTGCGCGCCGGCTACACCTGCGTGAACGTGAACCCGCTGTACACGGCGCGCGAACTGCAGCACCAGCTCAAGGATTCGGGCGCCACAGCCATCGTCATCCTGGAAAATTTCGCCCACACGCTGGCCGAAGTGATCGACAACACCGCCGTGCAGCATGTGGTCATGGCCTCCATGGGCGACCTGCTGGGCAGCGTGTACGGCCCGTGGATCACCTTCGCCGTGCGCCACCTGGCCAAGATGGTGCCCGCCTACGACCTGCCGCTGACCAACGGCCGCAAGGTCGTCAGCTTCAAGAAGGCGCTGGCACTGGGGGAGCGCCGCTCGCTTTCGCCCAGCCAGGCCACGCTCGACTCCATCGCCTTCCTGCAGTACACGGGCGGCACCACCGGCCTGTCGAAGGGGGCCGTGCTCACCCACCGCTGCATCGTGGCCGCCACGCTGCAGGCAGAGGCCTGGTTCACGCCCGCCATGTCCAGGGTGGGCGATCTCAGCAAGGCCAACAGCATCGCTGCGCTACCGCTGTACCACATCTTCGCGCTCACGCTGTGCCTGCTCGCCATCCGCCAGGGCTCCAGCCTGACGCTGATCCCGAACCCGCGCGATATCCCCAAGTTCGTCGGTGAACTCAAGAAGCGCCCCTTCCACATGCTGCCCGCCGTGAACACCCTGTTCAACGCCCTGCTGCAGAACCCGCAATTCCGCGCCCTCGACTTCTCGCACCTGTGCGTGTCGCAGGCCGGTGGCATGGCCGCATCGGAAGGCACGGCCAAGCAGTGGCAAAAGCTCACGGGCAGCACCATGATCGAAGGCTGGGGCATGAGCGAGACCTGCGCCATCGGCACCAACAACCCGGTGGACAGCACCGAGTTCAGCGGCACCATCGGCCTGCCGCTGCCCAGCATCGACATTGCCATCAAGGACGATGCAGGCAACAGTGTGGCGCAGGGCGAGTCGGGCGAGATCTGCATCCGCGGCCCGAACGTGATGACCGGCTACTACAACCAGCCCGAGGAAAACGCCAAGGCGTTTACTGCCGACGGCTTCATGCGCACGGGCGACGTGGGCATCATGGACGAGCGCGGCTACACGCGCATCATCGACCGCAAGAAGGACATGATCCTGGTCAGCGGCTTCAACGTCTTCCCCAACGAACTCGAGCAGGTCGTCTCGCTGTGCCCCGGCGTGGTGGAGTGCGCGGCCATCGGCATTCCCGACGAGAAGCAGGGCGAGGCGATCAAGATCTTCGTCATCAAGAGCGACCCGGCACTCAGCGAAGAGGATGTGGCCCGCTTCTGCCAGGAGAACCTCACCGGCTACAAGCGCCCCAAGTACATCGAGTTCCGCGACGAACTGCCCAAGAGCAACGTGGGCAAGATCCTGCGCCGGGAGTTGCGCGCGCCCACCGCCTGAGCGAACAGGGCAGGCCTACAGCGCCTGCCTCGGCGCGGACGAAGGCCAGGAGGCTGCGCGGACACCCTGGTCCAGCCCATGCAGGAGCCGGTCCAACCGGCTACGCCCTTGCCCACGCGCTGGCATCTGCAGCAGGACGTCGCGCACAGCCGGGGTCACCTGCCCGATGGCCCGGCGGACCTCGGCCTCGCTGGCCAGGGCATCGCCGGCGTTGTGCAACTCCAGCGCCAGTGCTGCACAGGCCGCAGGGCCCAGGATGTGTTGGGTCTGCCGGACATCCACCAGCGGATGGGTGTAGGCGCTTGCCGCCGCCAGCCCGGCGGCACGGGCGGCGGCTGCGGCGGCCGGGTCTGCCGATTCGCGCGCAGCCGCCAGCGCCGACACGGCGAGAGAACGCAGCCGGGCGGTCCGCCGCCCTCCGGCAGCAAACACCCGGCTGCCCTCTATCGCCTCGCGGGGCCGGGAATCCGAGCCCGCCTGCCCTTCGTAGATGGGCAGCGCCCTGTCGGCACAGTCTGCCGCCCAGCCGGCGACGGCCCGCAGCGACGCGAGGCTGAGGGAAAAATACGTGGCATCACGCGCCATTCTGTCCCCGTTCGTCTTTGCGCATCCACCTGATGGTATGCCGGTTTCTGCCCCATGCACGGCCATCCTGCGACCGCTTTCACTCACCGTGCAAGCCCGCTGAGTCGGGGTAAATACCGATAAGCAATCGTTTGCGCAAACGATTGCGGAAGATATGATCGCCAGGCGACCCAGCACTAGCTTGGCACGCCACCGGGGCTTTCGCGCTATTTCGCGCGGCTTTTCGGTGGCCGTGCCTCGCCCACCATTCCAACAGGAGACACCATGCAGTTCACCCGCCGTTCCGTTCAGACCGCCGCCGCCATTGCCGTGCTCGGCGGCATGCTTGCCAGCCCTGTCTGGGCGCAGGACAAGCCCAAGATCGCCCTGGTCATGAAATCGCTGGCCAACGAGTTCTTCCGCACCATGGAAGACGGCGCCAAGGCGCACCAGAAGGCCCATGCCAGCGAGTACATGCTGGTGGCCAACGGCATCAAGAACGAGACCGACACGGCAGCCCAGATCAAGATGATCGAGCAGGCCATGGCGCAGAAGGTCAGCGCCATCGTGCTCGCCCCGGCCGACTCCAAGGCGCTGGTGCCGGTGGTCAAGGCCGCTGTGGACAAGGGCATCATCGTGGTCAACATCGACAACCGCCTGGACGGTGATGCCTTGAAGGAAAAAAACCTCACCGTACCCTTCGTCGGCCCGGACAACCGCGCCGGTGCCAAGCTGGTGGGCGAGCACCTGGCCAAATCGCTCAAGTCGGGCGACAAGGTGGGCATCATCGAGGGCGTGTCGACCACCTTCAATGCGCAGCAGCGCACCCTGGGCTACAAGGACGCCATGCAGGCGGCCGGCATCACCGTGGTGGGCGTGCAGTCGGGCCAGTGGGAGATCGAGAAGGGCAATACCGTGGCTGCCGGCATGCTGCGCGAGCACCCCGACCTCACGGCCCTGCTGGCCGGCAACGACAGCATGGCGCTGGGCGTGGTGGCGGCTGTCAAGGCCGCGGGCAAGACCGGCAAGGTGCAGGTGGTGGGCTATGACAACATCGGCGCCATCAAGCCCATGCTGGCCGATGGCCGCGTGCTGGCCACCGCCGACCAGTACGCCGCCAAGCAGGCCGTGTTTGGCATCGAGCTGGCACAAAAGGCGATTGCCGCCAAGACGCCCCAGGCCCAGTTGCCCGCCGAGGTGAAGACCGACGTGGTGCTGATTACCAAGGGCAGCAAGTAAAACCCCACCGCTGGACGACATGGACCGACCGCTCCCCCCGCCGCCTGCGGCACCGCTGCTGTGCATCGACGCAGTGGGCAAGGACTACACCGCCACCGTGCTCGACGGCATCACGCTCGCACTGAACGCGGGCGAGGTGCTGGCGCTCACCGGGGAGAACGGTGCGGGCAAGAGCACCCTGTCCAAGATCGTCTGCGGGCTGGAATCGGCCACGCGCGGCGGCATGCGCCTGGGCGGCGAGACCTACGCCCCGGCCTCGCGTCGCGAGGCCGAGCGCCTGGGCGTGCGCATGGTGATGCAGGAACTGGGCCTGGTGCCCACGCTCACCGTGGCCGAGAACCTGCTCATGGGCCGCCTGCCGCACCGCGCGGGCTGGCTGCGGCGCGATGCGCTGCACACCGCTGCGCGCGCGCAGTTGGCCAAGATCGGCCTGGACAGCATCGACCCTGCCACGCCCGTGTCGCAGCTGGGCATAGGCCAGCAGCAGATGGTGGAGATTGCGCGCAACCTGCAGGACGACACGCGCATCCTGGTGCTCGACGAGCCCACGGCCATGCTCACCCCGCGCGAGACCAGCTACCTGTTCGACCAGATCGCGCGCCTCACGGCCCGCGGTGTGGCCATCGTCTACGTATCGCACCGCCTGGAAGAACTGCGCCGCATTGCCGACCGCGTGGCCGTGCTGCGCGACGGCCGCTTGGTGGACGCGCGCCCCATGGCCGGCATGAGCGAGGACGACCTGGTGCAGCGCATGGTGGGCCGCTCCGTCAGCGACCTGGAACACCGCCCGCGCCGCGTGGCCGGGCCGGTGGTGATGAGCGCCCAGGCCATCGGCCGGGGTACCGCCGTGCAGGACGTGAGCCTGGAACTGCGTGCGGGCGAGGTGTTCGGCATTGCGGGCCTGGTGGGCTCGGGCCGCACCGAACTCCTGCGAGTGCTGTTCGGCGCGGACCGCGCCGACCGGGGCAGCGTGGCGCTGCACCCCGATGAATCCACTGCGGGTGACGCCCCGCGCGTGCTGCCGCGCGGCTTTGCCTCGCCGCTGCAGGCCATTGCCGCCGGCGTCGGCCTGGTCACGGAGGACCGCAAGTCCCAGGGCCTGCTGCTGGGCCAATCGATCCGCGTCAATGCCACGCTGTCCGACCTGTCTGCGATCTCGCGCGCGGGCTGGCTGCAGCGCGCCAAGGAAAACCGCCTGGTGCAGGGATTCGTCCAGACGCTGGGCATCCGCTGCCGCAGCCCCGAGCAGCCCGTGGGCACGCTCTCGGGCGGCAACCAGCAGAAGGTGGTTTTCGCGCGCTGGCTGCACCGCGAGGGCCGGGTGCTGCTGCTCGACGAACCCACGCGCGGCGTGGACGTGGGCGCGCGCGCCGAACTCTATGGCGAACTCGACCGCATGGCCGCCAGCGGGCGCGCCCTGCTCATGGTCTCGTCCGACCTGCGCGAGCTGATGGCCATGGCCGACCGCATCGGCGTGATGAGCGCGGGCCGTCTGGTGGCCGTGTTCGAGCGCGGGCAGTGGTCCGAGCAATCGCTGCTGGCCGCCGCATTCTCCGAGCCCGGTGGCCGCGAAGCCCCGGGCCATTCTTCCTCTTCCACCCCCGCCACCGCATGAACGCCCACGCATCCCCTGCTGCTGCTCCAGCGCCCCGCCCCACGCCCGCCTGGCGCAGCCAGCTGGGCACCTACCTCGGGCTGCTGGCCGTGCTGGCGGGCATGGTGGCGCTGTTCTCCAGCCTCTCCGACTATTTCTGGAGCGTGGAGACCTTCGTCACCATCGCCAATGAGATCCCGGCGCTGGCCGTGATGGCCGTGGGCATGACCTTCGTGCTCATCATCGCGGGCATCGACCTCTCGGTGGGCTCGGTGATGGCGCTGGCTGCCGCCACCTCGGCCGCAGCCATCGTGCAGTGGAAGTGGAGCGTGCCCGCCGCCGCGCTGCTGGCGCTGGCCACGGGCCTCATCTGCGGCACCGTCACCGGGGCCGTGTCGGTGGCCTGGCGCCTGCCGTCCTTCATCGTCTCGCTGGGCATGCTCGAAGCCGTGCGTGGCGGCGCCTATGTGGTCACGGATTCGCGCACGCAGTATGTGGGCGATGCAATCTCGTGGCTGTCCGCGCCGATGCTCGGCGGCGTCTCGGTGGCCTTTCTGATTGCGCTGGCACTGGTGGTGGTGGCGCAACTGGTGCTCACGCGCACGGTGTTCGGCCGCTGCGTGGTGGGCATAGGCACCAACGAGGAGGCCATGCGCCTGGCCGGGGTAGACCCACGGCCCATCCGCGTCATCGTGTTCGCGATCACGGGCCTGCTCGCCGGTCTGGCCGGGCTGATGCAGTCGGCACGCCTGGAAGCGGCCGACCCCAATGCCGGCACGGGCATGGAGCTGCAGGTGATCGCGGCCGTGGTGATCGGCGGCACCAGCCTGATGGGTGGGCGCGGCTCGGTGGTGAACACGGCCTTCGGCGTGCTGATCATCGCGGTGCTGGAGGCCGGTCTGGCGCAGGTGGGAGCCAGCGAGCCCAGCAAGCGCATCATCACGGGGGTGGTGATCGTCGCGGCGGTCATCGTCGACACCTTGCGCCAGCGGCGCGCTGCGGCCTAAGCCCTCCCTACGAATTTCCTGTTTCACCATTTTCTCCATGGCTACTATCAAGGACGTTGCGCGGCATGCCGACGTATCGGTCACCACCGTATCCCACGTGGTCAACGGCACACGCCACGTGAGCCCCGAGGGGCGCGAGCGCGTGGAAAAGGCCATCCGCGCCCTGGGCTACGTGCCCAGCGCCATTGCGCGCAGCCTCAAGAGCAACAACACGCGCACGCTGGGCATGCTGATCCCCAACAGCTCCAATCCCTACTTCGCCGAGATCGTGCATGCGGTGGAAGACCGCTGCTTTGGCGCGGGCTACAACCTCATCCTGTGCAACACCAACGATGAGGCGCACCGCCAGGGCAGCTACCTGCAGGTGCTGGCCGAGCGGCGCATCGACGGGCTGATCGTCGTCTCCACCGGGCACGACGCCACCCTGCCCACGCAGCTGGCGGGCCTGTCCATTCCCACCGTGCTGGTGGACCGCGAGATCGAGCTGGCCGAACAGCAGCCCTGCGACCTGGTCGAAACCGCCCACATGCAGGGCGGCCTGCTGGCCACGCGCCACCTGCTGTCGCTGGGCCACCGGCGCATTGCCTGCATCGGCGGGCCCGAGGGCATTGCGCCCAGCGAGCAGCGCATCGCCGGCTGGCGCGCCGCGCTGGCCGATGCCGGCTGCGGCACGGGCGAAGGCCTGCTGTGGCATGGCAACTTCACCAGCCAGGGCGGCTACGAGGCCATGCATGCCGTGCTGCGCGCACAGCAACCGCCCACCGCCGTGTTCGTCTGCAACGACCTGATGGCCATGGGCGCACTGTGCGCAGCGCATGAGCGCGACCTGCGCGTGCCCGAAGCCCTGTCCATCATGGGCTTCGATGACATCGAGCTCACGGCCTTCACCAGCCCGCCGCTGACCACCGTGGCCCAGCCCAAGCAGCGCATCGGCGCGCTGGCGGTGGACATGCTGCTCGAGCGCATCGACGGCAAGCGCCAGGATGCGCGCAAGGTCATGCTGCAACCCGAGCTGCGCGTGCGTGCCTCCACGGCACAAGTCCAGCCATGACGGGCATGGCGGCGCACGACACGCCCACCATCGCCGTGGTGGGCAGCCTCAACATGGACCTGGTGCTGCAGGTGGCCCAGGCCCCCGGCCCGGGCGAGACCGTGCTGGCCCAGGCGCTGCACCTGGTGCCCGGTGGCAAGGGCGGCAACCAGGCCGTGGCCTGCGCACGCCAGGGCGCTCGGGTGCATCTGTTCGGCCGCGTGGGCGGCGATGCCTACGGGCATACGCTGCGCTCCAGCCTGGCACAGGACGGCATCGACCACAGCGGCGTGCAGACCGACCCCACAGAGACCACAGGTGTGGCGGCCATCACCGTGGAAGCCACCGGGCAGAACCGCATCGTCGTGGTACCCGGCGCCAATGGCCGCTTCGAACTCGATACGCAGGCCCTCGGCGCCGTGCTGGCCCAGGCCCACAGCCTGGTGCTGCAGTTCGAGACCCCCTTGCCCCAGGTGCTGGCCGCCGCGCAGCAGGCGTTTGCAGCCGACTGCCGCGTGTTGCTCAACCCCTCGCCCATCCAGCGCCTGCCCGAGGGCCTGTGGCCGCTGGTGCACACGCTGGCGGTCAACGAGGTGGAGGCCGCCGCCCTGGCGGGCACGGCCGTGGAGTCGGTTGCCGATGCCGCCGTGGCGGCCCAGACGCTGCGCGGCCTGGGGCCGGCGCAGGTGGTGGTCACGCTCGGTGCCGCCGGCGCCGTGGCCGCCGACACCCTGGGCAGCACGCACCACCCGGGTATGGCCGTGAAGGCCGTGGACACCACCGCCGCAGGCGACACCTTCCTTGGCGCACTGGCCGTGGCCCTGGCGCGCGGCGAGCCGCTGAACGCCGCCGTGCGGGATGGCATTCGCGCGGCCGCACTGTGCGTGACACAGGCGGGGGCCCAGCCCTCCATCCCCACCCGGACCGCCGTGGCGGCCAGCCCGCAACCACCCGACTGGATCCCGCTGTGAAACGCACGACCTTGCTGCACGCCGAACTCTCCCACGCCATTGCCTGCCTGGGCCATGGCGACATGCTGGTGATCGGCGACGTGGGCCTGCCCATCCCGCCCGGCCCCCGGCGCATCGACCTGGCGCTGACACCGGGAATCCCCGCCGTGGCCGATGTGCTGCAGGCCGTGCTGGCGGAAATGCAGGTGGAGCGCGCCGTGATCGCCAGTGAGGCCGTGGAGCGTGCCGCAGGGGCACTGCCCGGCTGGTGCACCCTGCCTGTGGCGCCCGAAGCGGTGCCACACGAAGAGTTCAAGCGCCTGTGCCGCGAAGCCCGCGTGATGGTGCGCACGGGGGAGTGCACGCCCTATGCGAACGTGATCCTGTGCGCCGGTGTGACGTTCTGATGCAATCTGCCCGGTAACGCACGGGTTTTGGATAAGCCGGCAGACGCTCGCGCTGGGTTAGGCTGGCAGATCGCAGCAGCGGGCCGCCCGCTGCGCCACGCCATCTGCCAGTCCCCTCCTGATGCCCACGCCAGCCTCTGCCGCGCCCTTTCTGCCCCCTGAAATCGCCGTGCTGGAACGCGGCTGGCTCTCGGCCAACAACATCCTGTTTATCGGCCACTACGACACCGCCGTGGTGGACACCGGCTATTGCAGCCATGCCGAGCAGACCGTGGCGCTGGTGCAGGCAGCCCTGGGCGGCAGGCCGCTGGACCGGGTGCTCAACACCCACCTGCACAGCGACCACTGCGGCGGCAACGCTGCGCTGCAAAAGGCCTGGCCGCGCGCACTCACCTCCATACCGCCCGGGCAGGCCCGGCACGTGCGCCAATGGGACGCCTATGCACTGAGCTACACGCCCACCGGTCAGCAGTGCCCGCCGTTCCGTGCCGACACGCTGCTGGACCCCGGCTCCTGCGTGCTGCTGGGCGACCGCACCTGGCAGGTGCATGCCGCGCCGGGGCACGACACCCATTCCATCGTGCTCTTCGAGCCGCGCGATGCGATCCTGATCTCGGCCGATGCGCTGTGGGAGAACGGCTTCGGAGTGGTCTTCCCCGAACTCGAAGGCGAGGATGCCTTCGCCCAGGTGGGCGCCACGCTGGACCTGATCGAGCGCCTGGCGCCGCGCACGGTGATCCCGGGCCACGGCCCGGTGTTTGCCGACGCGCCGCGCGCCATCGAGGGCGCACGCCGCCGCCTGGACGGCTTCGTGCGCAACCCGCACAAGCATGCGCTCTACGCCGCCAAGGTGCTGCTCAAGTACAAGCTGCTCGAGTGGCAGCAGATCAGCCTCGCAGATCTCACGGCCTGGACACAGGCCACGCCCTACTTCGGCATGCTGCACGAACGCCACTTCGCCGACCAGGACGAAGGCGGCTGGCTGCAGGGCCTGATGGACGAACTCGTGCGCTCGGGCGCTGCCGTGCGCCGGGGCGAAGTGCTGCACAACGCCTGAAGGCACCCCAAGGCCGCAGCAGCCCCACCCCAGGCGGCTGCCTGCCGCGGGCATGTTGCCGCACTGCCACATTGCGGCCCTTTTCAGGGCGAATTCTGCCGTACTGCAGCGAGATGTAACCGCTATCAAATGATAGTAGTTATCATTCAACGTTCTTTGCGGGCTGGCGCCGCCAGCCGCGAGACCCCAGCCAGCCAACGGCAGGACCCCGCGCCATGGCGTGCCGTGTTGTCCCTGTAGCCAGCCAAGTTCCGTTCATTCATTCACACGGATCCTTCCATGGCGCACAACACTACATACATCAAGAGCCGCAAACACCCCGTCGCGGGCGCGCGCATCACGCCCGTCGGCATGGCGGCAGCCGCCGCCCTTGTGGCACTGGGCATGCCGGTACAGGCACAGACCGCCTCCAGCGGCACCCTGCCGGAGGTGAAGGTCGAATCGGCGGGCGATGCGGGTTACAAGGCCGGCACAGTCTCCTCGCCCAAGTTCACCCAGCCGCTGCTGGACACCCCCCAGACCATCTCGGTCGTCAAGGAGCAGGTGCTGCGCGAGCAGGCCGCTTCGACCCTGACCGAAGCGCTGCGCAACACCCCCGGCGCCGGCACCTTCTATCTCGGTGAGAACGGCAACACCAGCACGGGCGACGCGATCTACATGCGCGGCTTCGACAGCTCCAGCAGCATCTTCGTGGACGGCGTGCGCGACCTGGGCTCCGTCTCGCGCGACGTGTTCAACATCCAGCAGGTCGAAGTGGTCAAGGGCCCGGCCGGCACCGACACCGGCCGCACCTCCCCCACCGGCGCCATCAACCTGGTGAGCAAGCAGCCGACGCTGGAAAACAGCTTCGCCGCATCGCTGGGCGCGGGCAGCGCCTCGTACAAACGCGGCACGGTGGACTGGAACAAGGCCCTGGAGGCCTACCCGGGCGCCGCCTTCCGCCTGAACGTGATGACCGAGGACTCCGGCGTTGCCGGGCGCGACCTGGTCAAGAACAAGCGCTGGGGCATCGCGCCGTCGCTGGCCCTGGGCCTGAACTCACCCACCCGCGTGTTCCTGAACTACCTGCACGTCACGCAGGACAACATGCCCGATGGCGGCGTGCCCACCATCGGCCTGCCCGGCTACACCTCGCCGGACGCGCTGGCCCTTGCCAACCGCCGCCCCTTCCTGAACAGCGCAGGGCGCGTGGATTCGAGCAACTTCTACGGCACCACCTCGGACTTCGCGAGCGTGGACATGGACATGGTCACGGCGCGCATCGAGCACGACTTCGCCTCGGGCACGAAGCTGCGCAACACCACGCGCTTCGGCCGCACGCACAACGACTACCGCCTGACCGCCTTCATGGGCGGCGGCTTCCCTGCCACGGGTGCGCTCACGGCGGCCTCGGCCCTGCTGGCCACGCCCAACCCGAACGATCCCTCCACCTGGACCGTGACGCGCAACCTGCCGACCAACGTCAACCAGACCAACAAGATCGCCGTCAACCAGACCAGCCTGACCACCACGGTCCATACCGGTTCGGTGCAGCACGACCTGAGTGCAGGCCTGGAACTGTCGCGCGAAGAGCAGACCAACCTGGGCTACTACGGCCAGGGGTTTGCCAGCGTGAACACCACGTACGCACCCGCCGGCTCGCTGCCTGCAGCCAACCTGTACAACCCCAACCCCAATGTGACGGGCTTCAACCGCATCGCCAACGGCGCCTGGTCCAAGGGCGTGACCAACACCGTGGCAGCCTACCTGTTCGACACCGCCAAGCTGTCGCCTGAATGGCAGATCACGGGCGGCGTTCGCGTGGACCGCTTCAAGACCGCCTTCGATGCCGTGACGCAAGGCGCGCTGCCGGCCGGCGTGCTCACGCCGTCCGCGCTGAGCCTGTCCGACACGCTGATCGGTGCCAAGGTCGGTGTGGTCTACAAGCCTGCAACCAACGGCAGCGTGTACGCGCTGTACGCCACGTCGGCACAGCCCCCGGGTGGCACCAACAACCAGCTGAGCGCTGCCGCCAACAATGCGTCCAACCCCAAGTTCGACCCGCAGAAGGCCAAGACCATCGAGGTCGGCACCAAGTGGGACGTGCTGGGCAACCGCCTGGCCCTGGCCGGCGCGCTGTACCGCACTGATGTCACCAATGACATCGAAGTGGATCCCACCAACGCAGCCAACTTCGTGCAGACCGGCAAGAAGCGCGTGCAGGGCCTGGAGCTGACCGCCATCGGCGCCATCACCAACGACTGGTCGCTGAGCGCGGGCTACACCACCATGGACACCAAGGTGCTCAGCGGTGTGCCCAAGACGGCCGACGGAACCACGGCCCTGGCCTACACGCCCAAGAATGCCTTCACGCTGTGGAGCACCTACCGCCTGCCCTTCGGCGTGACGATCGGCGGCGGTGCACGCTACGCCGGCAAGCTGCTGCGCGGCACCGACGGTGCCGTGGGCACGCCCGCCTATACCGAGGCCTACTGGGTCTTCGATGCCATGGCCTCCTACCGCATCAACAAGAACCTGGACGTCCAGCTCAACGTATACAACCTGGCCGACAAGGACTACGTGGCGGCCATCAACAAGAGCGGCTACCGCTACACGCCAGGCATCCCTCGCTCGGCGCGCCTGACGGCCAACTTCACGTTCTGATCGAGCGCAAAGTGACAGCCTAAGAACCTGTCTACCATCCAAGGGCCCCGGCAACCCCGGGGCCTTCCCGTTTCTGAAAGGCCTTTCGAGATGATGCTGCACATCCCCAACGTCCTCACACCCGAGCAGGTGCGCGCCATGCGCGCCGCCATCGATGCGGCCGAATGGGTGGACGGCCGGGCGACCGTGGGAGCGCAAGGCGCACAGGTCAAGAACAACCGGCAGTTGCCCGAAAACGCCCCTGTGGCGCAGGAGCAGGGGCGCATCGTGCAGCAGGCGCTGGCCGTGCATCCCCTGTACTTCGCTGCAGCGTTGCCGCTGCGCACCGTGCCACCGCTGTTCAACCGCTATGCAGGCGGCGAGACCTACGGCCTGCACGTCGATGGGGCCATGCGCCCCCTGCCCCACGGGACGGCATTGCGCACCGACCTGTCATGCACCCTGTTCCTGTGCGAACCCGAGGACTACGAAGGGGGCGAGTTGGTGGTGGTGGACACCTATGGCGCGCACGAGGTCAAGCTGCCCGCGGGCGACCTGGTCCTCTACCCCTCGACCAGCCTGCACCGCGTGGAGCCGGTCACGCGCGGCGAGCGCGTGTGCTCGTTCTTCTGGGTGCAGAGCATGGTGCGCGACGATGCGCGCCGGGCCATGCTGTTCGAGCTCGACCAGACCATCCAGAAGCTGCGCGCGCGCCTGGGAGAGACCGAGGAGACCGTCTCCCTGACGGGCCAGTACCACAACCTGCTGCGGATGTGGTCTGAGGTTTAGGGCAGGTCCTTGTTCACTTCGGGAGTGGCGGCGTCGCGCGGCCCGATGGTGCCCAGGCGGCCCTTGAGCGACTGGGGCTGACCGGTGAGCATGGCCGCATAGTTGGTGGTATTGGCCAGCACCTTCTTCACGTAGTCACGGGTTTCGCCGAATGGCACGTTCTCGGCCCAGATGGCGGCATCCAGCACCGGGCCGTTGCGCCAGCTGCGCGGCCGGCCGGGGCCGGCGTTGTAGGCGGCGGCAGCCATGGGCATGGAGCCCGCGAAGTCATCAAGCGCCAGCTTGAGGTAGGCGGTGCCGATGGCGATGTTGGTGTCGCGGTCGTTGATCTGGTCGGCCGTGAAGTTGTTCATGCCGATCTTCTTGGCCGTCCAGCGCGCAGTGGCGGGCATCACCTGCATCAGGCCCGAGGCGCCTACGTGCGAGCGCGCGTCCATGATGAAACGGCTTTCCTGGCGGATCAGGCCGTACACATAGGCCGGGTCCAGGCCGATGCCATTGGCGCGCTCGACCACGGCCGCGCGAAACGGCGTGGGAAAGCGCTGGCTGGTCTCGATCACGCTGCGCGTGCGCTCGCTGGTGTTGATGCAGCGGTCCCAGACCTCGCGGGCACAGGCGAAATCGGCGGCGGCCAGCAGTTCGCGGTCGGGCATGCCGCCTGGGATGTGCAGGTTGGTGGCGTAGTTCCACTCGCGCACGCCCTCGGTGCGCAGGCCCAGGAAGATCGCGTACAGCCCCCGGTTGAGCCCGGGGTTGGCGCGCGCAGCCGCTTTTTCCTCGGCTGTGAGCGGCGCAGGTGCTGGCGGCATGGTGATGCGCTGGCCCAGTTCTTCGGTGGCCAGTTGCTCGTAGAAGCCGCGCGTGCTGGCAATGCCTTCGAGCAGTTGGCGGGCTTCGGCGCGCTCGGCCTCGCTCGGTTTGCCGGCCAGCAGGGAGCGGGCCTTCCAGTACACCCAGGTGCTGTCCTGGCGGCCTTCCTCGCTCATGGCGTCGATGGCCTTGCGCACCACCTTCCACTGGCCGGCACGCAGGGCCGCGCGCACCTTCCAGCCGAGCAGGTCGTCGTTGAGATCGGCGTCCCGGGTGATCTTGGCGAAGTGGCCATTCGCGTCGGACGACAATTTTTGGGCCAGTTGCTTGCCGATCACGCCCCAGACCCAGTTGCGCTCCTCGGGCGAGAGGTGCACGCTCCATTTGCTGTCGAGCTGGGCGGCGGCATTGTCCGGGTCACCCCCGGCGAGCTTGACGAGGGCCAGCGTCACCAGCTCCTGGCGCACCTGGCCGCGGGCCGTGGCACGGGCCGTGAGGTACTTGGTGGGCGCATCCATCAGCTCCTTGACCTGGGCCACGGCATCGGGCGCGACGATCTCCACGGCATTGCGTACCACGCGCGGCCGGTTGGCATCCACCGCGAAGCGCGCCTTGCGCCAGACATCCAGGGCACTGATCTTTTTGGTCGCGTAGAACTGGCTGGCTGCATGGGTGCAGCCGTCGTCGTTATCGCGCAAGGCGTACCAGTTGCGTTTGATGTCCTCGGCGGCGCCAGGCTGGGGACTGCCTTTGATGTCATCGATCAGCAGGGCGTAGCAGCGCACCTCGCGGTCGTCGGACATGCGGTAGCTGGGGTGCTGCTCGGCGAACTGGGCCCAGTCGCGCCGCTGGCCCAGCAGCAGCAGCCAGTCGTTGCGCATGCGGTCTTCCTGGTAGCTGCCGGCATAGCGCTGCATGAAGGACTGGATCTCCGAGGGCGGTGCCTCGCCCAGGCGCAGCCTGAGCTCCCAGTAGCCGGCCCAGGGCTCCAGCACGTGGCCGCGCGCGGCGGGCAGCAATTGCTCCAATTTCTTGCGGTCGCCACGCTTGAACGCCTGCTGCATCTCCAGCAGGGTATCGTCGGCCTTGGTTTGCGCCTGGACAAGGGGCGCGGTGGTGGCCAGCACGGCGCTGACCAGCAGCGGTGTCAGAATCTGAGTCAATTGCATGGGGGAATTATCTGATGGACAAAGCAGCCCTGCGGCGCGCATTGATAGAAGAACGCCTGAATCTGCCCGATCGCCTACAGCGGGCCGACCTGTTACAACAGGTAATGCGGATCTGGCTCGTGAACCGGCCCGACACGGTCATCGGCGCCTACTGGCCCATCAAGGGCGAATTCGACCCACTTCCCGCCCTGCACCGCTGGAAGGAAGATGGCGAACTGCTGGACGAGCCCCAGTTGCGCCGCATCGGCCTGCCGGTGGTCAACAAGCAGCACAAGACCCTGACTTTCCACGCCTGGTATCCCGGCTGCCCCATGGAGGAGGACGCCTACGGCATCCCCAAGCCCAAGGACACCGAAGTCATCGTGCCCACCCTGCTGTTCGTGCCCTGCGTGGGCTATGCGCCCGGCGGCTATCGGCTGGGCTATGGCGGGGGCTTCTACGACCGCACCCTGGCCACGCTGCAGCCCAAGCCCTTCACCGTGGGGCTGGGCTTCACCAATGGCTACCTGGACGATTTCGAGCCGGAATCCTGGGATGCGCCGCTGGACGCGATCCTGAACGACAACGGCGTCGTCTGGCCGGTATAGGCTCCCCCTGAGTCGCCTACGGCGCCTTCCCCCTGAGGGGGACGCCACCAGTGGCCTGGCAAAGCCAGTTCCACGGTGGCACTGGCATTGGGTAGCGCCTGTTGCGCAACATAGCGCTACTGTGCAGGCGTGATCAGGCCGAACCAGCCTGCAGTTCCGAGGCGAATGCGTAGCAGTCGCCTCCTTCGGGGCGGCGCTTGCAGGTGTACATGGCGCTGTCGGCGGCGCGCAACAGTTCGGCCAGGGTACTGCCATCCGCGGGGTGGCAGGCGATGCCCAGGCTCATGCCCACCACCAGGGAGCGGCCTTCGAAGGCCAGGGGCTCGGCGGCGCTGGCGGCCATGCGCCGGGCCATGGCGGCGATCACCTCGCGCGGCGGGCTGCCGGCGATCAGCACCGCGAATTCGTCACCGCCCAGGCGCGCCACCAGGTCGCCCGAGCGCAGCTGGGTGCGCAGGCGGCGCACCATGGCCACCAGCACGGCGTCGCCCGCGGCGTGGCCGTAGGTGTCGTTGACGCCCTTGAAACCATCGAGGTCCAGCAGCAGCAGGGCAAAGGGCTGGCCGGCGCGCACCGCGGCCTCGCCATGGCTGGTCAGGCCCGCGCGGTTGGCGGCGCCGGTGAGCGCATCGGTGCCCAGGGCCTCGACCAATTCCTGGGTGCGCACGGTCAGCGCTTCCTCGGACCGGCGCAGCAGGCGCACCCGGGAGGCCATGGCCGCCGCGAAAACAATGGATTCGGCCACCAGCACGGTCTGCGTCATGTCCATCTGCTGGGGTGTCCAGGCCACCCAGCCCCAGCTGGCGACGATGATGGCGCAGATGCCCAGGAGCAGGATGGTGACCCCCAGGCTGTACAACACGGCCGGCCAGTAGCGCCGCCGCATGGCCATCACGGCGCCCACCGTGAGCACCACCGTGGAGGCCACCACCGAAGCCTGCACCAGGCGGAACAGCCACAGCGGATGGGCGCCCCAAAGGCCATAGGCCGCCGCCAGCGCCAGCGCGGCCACCATGGCCAGCACCACCTTGTCCACGCGCGGTGCATAGTCCGCCAGGCGCAACAGGCTGCGGCCGAACATCAGCTTGGAAATGGCCCACAGGGGCGGCGCCATGCTGTAGAAGAAGCCCGCGGCCGCGGGCCAGTGGGCGAACGGGTAGCGCAGCGTGTGCCCATTGAAGCCCGCGAGCGCGAGCAGCGCGCCGATGCACGACACCAGGTACCAGGCATAGATGCTCTCGCGGAACACCAGCAGCATCACCGTGCTGAAGACCGCCAGGCCCATCAGCAGGCCATAGCAGACGCCATCGAACATGCGCTTGTCCTGGGTGTCCTGCAGGTAGTCCGCGAGGTCCCAGACACGGGCTGCGTAGAAGCGGGCAAAGGTCGATTCGACCCGGAAGTACACGGTGTACACCTGGTCGTCGGGCAGCCTGAAGCGCCAGGCCATCTGTTCCGAATCCGCCGGGCGCGTGGCCCAGGGGTGGCGCATGCCGGTCACCACGGGCTCGGCCAGCGCACGTCCCTGGGCGTTGTAAGGGCCGTAAAAGCGCAGTTCGTGCGTGGACACGGTAGGCACCAGCAGCAGAAACTCGCGCAGGGCATCGGCCGGGTCGGCCAGTTGCAGGCGCACACGGAACCAGAGCACGCGGTCCGATTCGGCGCCCTTCAGGGGATTGTCCGGGTAGGCGAAGCGGGCCTCGTGCTCCGGGGTGCGCACCTGTTCGATGTCCAGCGTGCGGCCCTTGTCCTCGAACATGCCCATGAACGGCACGATGGGCATGCCGCCAGCCTTCACGGAGAGGGAGGCCGGCACATCGCGCTCCGCCGCCGCCTGGACAGCAGCGGGCAGCACGGCCACCAGCGTCAGCAGGCACAGGGCCCTGAAGAACAAATACAAAAAAGACGACGACCGCATCAACGACACCGACCCAGAGGGGTCGAAAGAGAGCACTGCCCGAAAAACCATCGATTGTGCCGCACCACCCCGTTTTCAAGCGTTGCAAAAAAGGGGAGAAGTTTGGCTTTGATGCATGAATTGCATCAAAAGCCCTTTCATCGGTCATTGATGCAGGCTCCTGGGGAGCGTTAGCATGGAAGTCTTGCCTCCCTTTGCAATCACCATCCGAGTGCCACCATGCCCAAGCTCTACATCGGTAACAAGAATTACTCCTCGTGGTCCATGCGCCCCTGGGTGCTGCTGCGCCAGGCCGGCATCGACTTTGAAGAAATCCGCGTGCGCTTCGACAGTTTCGAAGCCGATTCGGAGTTCAAGCGGGCCATCAGCCCCGTGAGCCCCACAGGCAAGGTGCCAGTGCTGGTGGACGCGGACCTGGTCGTCTGGGACACCCTGGCCATCGCCGAGTACGTGGCCGAAACCCATCCCGACAAGAAGCTCTGGCCTGCGGACGCCAAGGCGCGCGCCCGCGCCCGCAGCGTGTGTGCCGAAATGCACAGCGGCTTCACGGCCCTGCGCGGCAACTGCCCCATGAACGTCGAGGCCGATCTGGCCGAGACCGGCGCGCTGATCTGGCGCGACAAGGCCGGCGTGCGCGCCGACGTGGAGCGCCTGGTGGCCATGTGGAGTGCCCTGCTCGAAGAGCATGGCGGGCCGCTGCTGTTCGGCGAGTTCACCATTGCCGACGCCTACTTTGCCCCCGTGTGCATGCGCCTGCACAGCTATGCCCTGCCCCTGCCACCGCAGATCGCCGCCTACGTGCAGCGCGTGCGCGCCCTGCCCGGCGTGAAGGCCTGGATCGACGATGCCCTGGCCGAGAAGGACTTCCTCGATTTCGAGGAACCCTACCGCATGTGCCACGCCAGCCAGGATTGATGCCATGGCCGTCACCATTTACCTGCGCTACGTGCTCAACACCAGCAAGCTCAAGGAATTCGAGCACTACGGCAAGCTGTGGATCCCGCTGGTCGAGAAATTCGGCGGCCAGCACCACGGCTACTTCATGCCCAGCGAGGGCGCCAACAACATCGCGCTGGCGCTGTTCACCTTCGAGAGCCTGGCCAGCTACGAGGTCTACCGCCAACGGTCCATAGAGGATGCTGAATGCCAGGCCGCCTTCCGCTATGCGCAAGAGACGGGCTGCATCGTCAGCTACGAGCGCAGCTTTTTCAGGCCGATGTTCGGCTGAGGCAACACGGGGCACTACTTGTGCTATGGCAAGCGGCCCCAGATGTCTTCGATGGCAGCCAACGAGTCCACATGAACGGGATCGTTGATGCCCCATAAGCTCTTTGCTGCAATGGCTCGGGCAACTTCGACAATGAGACGCCCCTGCTCTGCAGTAAAGCCTTGGGTCTCAGGGTCCATCCTCAGGTTGACCAGAAGCATGGCCGCTACTTCGCTATCCGGAGTGATCAAGCCTTCGCGCAGCCATGCGGGAAGAAAGGCACGATAGGCTTCAGCCGACAGCAACGGCAAACTGTCTGGGTTGGCCTGCAGAAATTCCGAGGAAATGGCGTCCCAGGTCCTCCCCTGCAAACCGTTGCGAATGAGAAGACACTCTTCGCAATCGTGCGGCACAGGCACGCCGGATACCTGTCTCGGCGAGAACTCGTCCAGAAGTCTTGCTTCTAACGTTGGCAGGGATGTCATCTTTGGGTCACCGGAATTGCTTGCGCAGCAGCGCCCGGTGGCGCGCGATGTGCGCCAGCTGGGCTTCGGCGATGGTGCCGCCCAGGTCTTCGCCGTCGCCATTGAGCACCGCATTGGCGTGGCGCATGGCGCGCGCCACAACCTCCTCCTCGCTCACGCCCTGCTGCGCCGCCAAGTCCAGCGCGACACGCTTCATGGCGCGCTGAGACAGCATCCACATGGCACCGAAGGAATCCCAGGCCGCGGCGGTTTCCTTGAACTTGTCGCGGTCGGCCAGGATTTCGTTGAGCGGCTTGGCCAGGATCTCCTGCAAGGTCTCCAGCTGGGCCCGCATCGCCTCGAACTGCGCTTCGCGCTGCAGGGCCTCGGCTGCGGCATTGGCGGCGGCGTCGGACGGCGTGGGCACGGGAATGCTGCCGTCGGGATTGGGCTGCGCGATGGTGAGGGACGAGGAGATGGACATGGCGCTTACCGGGGGCTGGTGAGGGGCGCACTATACGGCTTTCCCTGCAGCTACCCTACACTGCCGCCATGCAAATCTACATGGTAGGGGGCGCCGTGCGCGACGCGCTGCTCGGGCGCCCCGTGAATGACCACGACTGGGTGGTGGTGGGCGCCACGCCCGAGCAGATGCTCGCCGATGGCTACCTGCCCGTGGGCCGGGACTTCCCGGTCTTCCTGCACCCCACCACGCGGGAAGAGTATGCGCTGGCGCGCACCGAACGCAAGAGCGGGCGCGGCTACCGCGGCTTCGTGGTGGAGACCTCGCCCGATGTGACGCTGGAGGAGGACCTCTCGCGCCGCGACCTGACCATCAATGCCATGGCGCAGAGCCCCGATGCACCGGACACCCTGGTCGACCCCTACCATGGCCGCAAGGACCTGCATGCGCGCCTGCTGCGCCATGTGACCGATGCCTTCCGCGAGGACCCGGTGCGCATCCTGCGGCTGGCGCGTTTTGCCGCGCGCTTCACCGACTTCAGCGTGGCACCCGAAACCATGGAGCTCATGCGCCAGATGGTGGCCGAGGGCGAGGTCGATCACCTGGTGCCCGAGCGTGTGTGGCAGGAGCTGGCGCGCGGGCTGATGGAAGCGAAACCCTCGCGCATGTTCGAGGTGCTGCGCGAATGCGGGGCCCTCGCGGTGCTGCTGCCCGAGGTGGCGCGCCTGTGGGGCGTGCCCCAGCGCGCCGAGCACCACCCCGAGGTGGACACCGGCATCCACCTGATGATGGTGCTGGACATGGCGGCGCGGCTCGATGCACCGCTCACCGTGCGCTTTGCCTGCCTGGCACACGACCTGGGCAAGGGCACGACGCCGGCCGACATGCTGCCGCGCCACATCGACCACGAGCGGCGCAGCGCCGAGCTGCTGCACGACGTGGCCGAACGCCTGCGCGTGCCCGTGGACTGCCGCGAGATCGCCGACGTGGTGGCGCGCGAGCACGGCAACATCCACCGCAGCGGCGAACTGGCTGCCGCCCCGCTGGTGCGCCTGCTGGAGCGCTGCGACGCGCTGCGCAAGCCGGGCCGGCTGCCCGACATTTTGCTGGCCTGCGAGTGCGATGCGCGCGGCCGGCTGGGCATGGAAGACAACGCCTACCCCCAACGCCCGCGCCTGCTGGCGGTGCTGGCCGCAGCGCAATCGGTGGTCACGCGCGACATTGCAGCGAAAGCCGCGGCGAAGGGCCTGGCCGGCCCGCAGGTCGGCGACCTGATCCACCAGGCCCGGGTGCAGGCCGTAGCGCAGTGGCTTGGAGCCAACCCCGCCTGAGGCCTTACCAGCGCAGCAGGCGGGGGCCGAGCACGGCGCCCAGCGCCGTGGGCAGGGCCATACCGGCCAGGTACCACACGGCGAGGAAGGGGCTGGCCATCTCGGGGCAGTGCAATGCATAGACCAGCGCCCCGAGCGCCCCGGACAGCAGGCCGGCGCCCGCACCGGCCCAGGCCAGGCGCGTGGGCGCCGCCCCTTTCAGGGCCCAGAAGCTGGCGATGAAAGCCGGCACCGACAGCAGTGCGATGTTGAACGGGCAACTGCGCCAGGTGCTGCCCAAGATGAGTGCCATGCGCTCGGCCGGCTCGGCCTGCGACAGGGTGCCCGCCGCCATGGCCCACAGCACCAGTGGCGGCACGGCCACCAGCGCCACGGCACGGCCCACGGCCATGCCCGGCCTCGCCATGCGCCGCAGCAGCGCCATGCCGGCAACCGCCAGCGCAGCCGCAAACACCAGCTTGCCCCAGAACATGGGCAGGCCCATGGTCTGCACCAGGTCGTGGCGCACGCCAAACAATGCCACCATGAGCACGCCCGCGCCTGCGATGCCTGCCACCGAAGCCATGGCAAAGCGGCGCTCGATGGCCTGTGCCTGCACCGGGCCGGCGTCGGTGGCCAGCAACTGGATCAATTCTTCGGTTCTCATGCCATTCCCCTGATCTTGGCGGCCAGGGCCTTGAGCCCCCGGTGTACGCCGATTTTGACTGCCGACTCCGACAGCCCCGTGAGTTGTGCCGTCTCCACCACAGACAGCCCTTCGAGCTTCACATGCACGATGGGCAGGCGCTGGCGGTCGGGCAGTGTCTCCAGCAGTTTCCCCAGATCGCGCCGGGCTTCGGCTGCCCCGCTGTCGCTGGTGGAGAAGAGTTCGCCCGCCTCCTCGTCCAGCGTGTCATTCAACGCTCCCTTCACCCGGTGCGAGCGCAGCCAGTCGATGAGCTTGTAGCGTGCGATCGCATGCGCCCAGGCCGTCACCGGCATGTCGGGCCGGTAGGTGTGGCGCTGGTTGTGCACGGCCAGCAAGGTTTCCTGCACCAGGTCTTCCACCTCGTCGGGCCGCTGCGACAGCCGCCTGCGCAGAAAAGCCCGCAGGTGCGCGCTCAGTTCTTTCAAAAACCGCTGGTAGGCGACCGCGTCGGCATCCAGGCCTAGCAGCAGCAACCCACGCAGCCTCTCTTCGATCTCCATGTTTTCTCCCTCACAGGTATTCGCAGTGCCAGCCCTGCGGGTTACAGCGGGTGCAAAAAAACTTCTTTTTCAATTTCTGATGGAGCTGGTGTAACCCGACCGCCAGACAGCGCGAATTACAACGCAGATCGGTAGCCACGGCGCATCCGCACCCGGCGATCCATCCGGTCTGTTCCACAAACCCTTCAGCTTTACGGAGATTCCGACATGACCTCACGCACCCTCAGCCTCGGCGCCCTGGCCCTTGCCGCACTCGCATCCGGCGCAGCCATTGCACAGACCAAGCCCGCAGAAGCTGCCAAGCCCGCCATGGAAAAGTGCTATGGCGTGTCCATGGCCGGCAAGAACGATTGCGCCGCCGGCGCCGGCACCACCTGTGCAGGCACCTCCAAGGTGGACTACCAGGCCAACGCCTGGAAATTCGTGCCCGCCGGCACCTGCGCGTCGATCAAGACGCCCAAGGGCATGGGCACGCTGACGCCCATGAAGAGCTGATCTCCGTTCACCACCAGACCCGCCGCCATGGCAGCCGCATACCTCACCGCCGGCCTCTCGCTCAAGCCCCAGCACTATGCGCAGGCCGTGCAGTGCATGGACCCGGGGCTGTGGTGGGAGGTGCACCCCGAGAACTACCTGGCCGACGGCGGACCGCGCCTGGCATGGCTCGAAGCCATCCGTGCGCGGCACCCGGTGGCGCTGCATGGGGTATCGCTGTCGCTGGCAGCCGATGCGCCGCCCGACGAGGCGCACCTGGCACGGCTGGCCGCCCTGGCGCGGCGCATCGAGCCGGCCATCGTCTCCGAGCACCTGGCCTGGTCCACGTGGCGCGGGCACTACCTGCCAGACCTGCTGCCGTTTCCGCGCACCCATGCGGCGCTGGCACGCATTGCCGCCAACATCGCCCGCACGCAGGAGGTACTGCAGCGCCCCATCGCCATCGAGAACCCCACGCACTACCTGCACATCGATGGCCATGACTGGGCTGAGACCGACTTTCTGGCCGAACTGGTGCAGCGCACCGGCTGCCAGTTGCTGCTGGACGTGAACAACGTCCATATCAGCGCCCACAACCTGGGCACCCGCGCCGAGGACTACCTGGGCGCCTTTCCCCTGCACGCCGTGGCCGAGATCCACCTGGCCGGCCACCATGCCGACCCCGAGTTGGGCCAGGCCCTGTTGATCGACAGCCACGATGCCCCGGTGGCCGATGCCGTCTGGGCCCTGTACCAGCGCGTGATCGCTGCCACCGGCCCGCTGCCCACACTGATCGAGCGCGACGACCAGTTGCCAGCGTTCGAGGTGCTGCTCGCCGAGCGCGGCCGCGCCCACGCGGCGCTCACCGAGGCCCTGCCATGCAGCTGAGCACCTTCCAGGACGGCCTGGCCGCCGCACTGATGCCCCAGGGCGCCCACCCCGCGGACACCGCCCCCTGGCTGTCCGCCCTGCGGTCCCAGCCCGGTTTCGCCGTGTACCGCAATACCGTGCACAAGGCCTGCATCGATGCGCTGCAGGCCAACTACCCCACCGTCTGTGCGCTGGTGGGCGAAGAGTGGTTCCGCGCGGCCGCAGGCCTGTTCGTTCATGCCCGGCCGCCGACGGATGGCCGGCTCATGGCCTATGGCGAAGGTTTTGAACACTTTCTGCAAGGCTTCGAAGCCGCAGCCGGCCTGCCCTACCTGCCTGCCGTGGCGCGGCTGGACCGCTGCTGGACCGAAAGCCACCTGGCGGCGGACGCCCCCTTGCTGGACGTCGCCTGGCTGGCCCGGCAGTCGCCCGAAGCCTTGTCCGGACTGCGCCTTGCGCCCCACCCTGCCGCCCGCTGGGCCTGGAGCGAGGAGCACCCGGCCAGCACCCTGTGGCAACGCCAGCGCGAGGGCGCCCCGATGGACGCGGAGCTGGCATGGAAGGGCGACGGCGCCCTGCTCAGCCGCCCCAATGGCGCCGTGCAGTGGATGCCGCTGGCGCGCGCGGGCATCGCCTTCCTGGACGCCTGCGCTGCGGCACTGCCCCTGGAGCTGGCCGCAGCCCATGCCGAGCAGGCACAACCCGACGCCGACCTGGGCGCGCTGATGGCGCAATTGCTGCAGGCCGGCGCGCTGCGCGCACCACCCCATCTTGACGAGGACACCCCATGAACACCACCCCCTTCCCCCAGGTCACGCCCACCGTAGCCGCCACCGGGCCACGCCACTGGATGGGCCGGCTGGCCGATGCCCTGACCTGGCTCACGCCGCACAGCCTGCTGGCCCTGGTGAACCGGATCGGCATCGCAGCGATCTTCTGGATGTCGGCACGCACCAAGGTGGAGGGCTGGTTCACCATTTCGGACAGCGCCTACCTGCTGTTCCGCGAGGAGTACAAGCTGCCCCTGCTGCCGCCCGAGCTGGCCGCGCAGATGGCCACGGTGGCCGAACATGTGTTCGCTGTGCTGCTGGTGCTGGGGCTGTGCTCGCGGCTGTCGGCCCTGGCACTGCTGGGCATGACGCTGGTGATCCAGGTCTTTGTCTACCCCAATGCCTGGCCCACCCACCTGTCATGGGCAGGGCTGCTGCTGTACATCGCGGGGCGCGGCGCCGGCAACCTCTCGTTGGACCGCGTTCTCGGCATCCGCTGATGCCACCCCCTCGGCGGGGCAGGGTCAGCTGACGCTGCGCACCCAGCGCGCAATGTCGCTGGCGTTCATCGCGCCCGAGATACGAGCGGCCTCGCGCCCTTCCTTGAACACGATCATGGTCGGGATGCTGCGGATGCCGAAGCGGCCCGCAATCGCCTGGTTCGCCTCGGTGTCGAGCTTGGCCAGTTGCACCTGCGGTTCCAGGTCGCGCGCGGCCTGGGCAAAGGCCGGCGCCATCTGCAGGCAGGGCCCGCACCAGGGCGCCCAGAAATCCACCACCACCGGCAGGTGGCTGCGGCCGACGTGCTTGTCGAACGAGGCTGCGTCCAGCGCCACGGGTGCGCCCGCAAACAGGGGCAGGTGGCAACTGCCGCAATCGGGGGCACTGCCAAGGTCTGCGCGCTGGACACGGTTGGTGGTGTGGCAGTGGGGGCAGACGATGTGGGGGGCTTCTTCTTTCACGCAAAAATCTCCATGGGTACGCTCAGCGTGCGCCGGCAACGGGGCGCTTGCTTGTAAGACAAACACCCTTTTCATCTTGTCACAATGGGGTCGGGCGGCGGTCTTTGCAAGCCCTGGCGACAGCCCGCCTCAATGCTGGCGCGGGTTTCCCGCCACTGTCCGGCGCCCGCAGGCGTGGCCATAGGCAATCTGTGTGTGCTGGTATGCCAGCCAGGCGTCTGCTAAGGTGCCGCCACATGCAGCTGCTTCCCTTTTTGACAACGGCCCATGCGCTCTTTCTGGATTTCGACGGCACGCTCACCGAGATGGCGCCCCGGCCCGAGGCCGTGCGCATCTCTGCGGGGCTGGTCCCCACCCTCGCCGCCCTGAGCACCCACCTGGATGGCGCATTGGCCATCGTCACGGGGCGGCGCGAGACCGACATCGACCATTTTCTCGACCCTCTGGTCCTGCCCCTGGCCTCCGAGCACGGCTCGCAGTACCGCCTGGCCGACGGCTCGCGTCCCGCCGTGGTGCCGCCAAACCTGGCGCCCGTACTGCAGGCGGCCACCCAGTTGGCCGTGCAGCACGCCGGCCTGCTGGTGGAGCCCAAGCGCGCCAGTGTGGCATTGCACTACCGACTGGCACCGCACCTGGAGGAGCTGTGCCGCGACACCATGCTCACCGCACTGCGCAAGGTACACGGACTGGAGCTCATGGAGGGCAAGTTCGTGTTCGAAGCAAAGCCCCGCGGGGTGGACAAGGGCCAGGCCATCACCGACTTCATGACCCAGCCGCCGTTCGCCGGCCGCGTGCCCGTCTTCGCAGGCGACGACGTGACCGACGAATCAGGCTTTGCCGCCGTGACCGCTCTGGGCGGCTGGGGCATCAAGGTCGGCGAAGGCCCGACGCAGGCACAACACCGCTGCATGACACCGGCCGCATTGCGTGGCTGGCTGTCGGCGGCACGAACCTCCTGGGAACGCGCACGATGACAACCGAACACCCCAACACCTCCGCAGTGGACCCGCAGCAGGGCTCGCTCAACCTGGGCATGATCGGCAACTGCGCCATCAGCGCCCTCATCGACAACCATGCACGCATGGTCTGGTGCTGCCTGCCGCGCTTTGACGGCGACCCGGTCTTCAACGCCCTGCTGCAGCCGGGCGACGAGGGCAGCCACTTCGCCATCGAGATCGAGGACATGGCCTCGGCGCACCAGTGGTACGAACCGAATACCGCCATCCTGCGCACGCAGCTGTTCGACAAGGCAGGGCATGGGGTAGAGATCACCGACTTCGCGCCGCGTTTTTACAGCCGCTCGCGCTATTTCCGCCCCATGACGCTGGTGCGCCGCGTGCGGCCCATCCAGGGCTCGCCGCGCATCCGCGTGGCCGTGAAGGTGAAGTACGACTGGGGGCAGACCGAGCCGCACATCACGCGCGGCAGCAACCACATCCGCTATGTGGGCGGCAGCATGGCGCTGCGCCTGTCAACCGATGCACCGGTCTCGCACGTACTCTCGGGCCAGCCCTTCGTGCTCACGCGCGAGCACAACTTCATCCTGGGCGCCGACGAGAGCCTGCTGGACGGCATTGCCGACACGGCGCGCCTGTTCGAGCAGGAGACCACCGCCTACTGGCGCGGCTGGAGCCGGGCCCTGGCCGTGCCGCTGGAGTGGCAGGACGCGGTGATCCGCGCGGCCATCACGCTCAAGCTCTCGCTGTACGAGGACACGGGCGCCATTGTGGCGGCCATGACCACCAGCATCCCCGAATCCGCGCACAGCGGGCGCAACTGGGACTACCGCTACTGCTGGCTGCGCGACGCCTTCTTCGTGGTGCGCGCGCTCAACAGCATCTCCGAGGTCGGCACCATGGAGGACTACCTGCGCTGGCTGAGCAACGTGGTGGTGGATGCGGGCAGCGGCCATATCCAGCCGCTGTACGGCATCGGCCTGGAGCGCGAGCTGCCCGAATCGATGATGCCGCAGCTGGCCGGCTACCGCGGCATGGGCCCGGTGCGCGTGGGCAACCAGGCGGCCGAGCATTTCCAGCACGACGTGTACGGCAACATCGTGCTGGGTGCGGCACAGGCCTTCCACGACCACCGGCTGCTGCACCGCGCGGGCCTGGGCGAGTTCACCCGGCTCGAACAGGTGGGCGAGAACGCGGTGCGCGTCTACGGCCAGCCCGATGCCGGCATGTGGGAGCTGCGCACGCGGGCGCGGGTGCACACCTCCTCGGCCCTCATGAGCTGGGCTGCCTGCGACCGCCTGGCCAAGATCGCCACCGCGCTCAGCCTGCCCGACCGGGCCGCCTACTGGCACGGCCATGCCCAGCGCATGCGCGAGGAGATCATCACCAAGTCCTGGAGCGAATCGCGCCAGGCCTTCGCCGAGAGCTTCGGCGGCAACGAGCTCGACGCCAGCGTGCTGCTGATGGCCGAGGTCGGCCTGATCGACCCCAGGGACCCGCGCTTTGTGAGCACCGTGGAGGCCATGGAAAAAAGCCTGTGCGACGGCCCCTACATGCGCCGCTACGAGGCCGCCGACGACTTCGGCAAGCCCGAGACGGCCTTCAACATCTGCACCTTCTGGCGCATCGACGCGCTGGCACGCATCGGCCGCAAGGACGAGGCGCGCGCCATCTTCGAGACCATGCTGGCCGCGCGCAACCCGCTGGGCCTGCTCTCGGAAGACACCCACCCCGAGACCCAGGAAATGTGGGGCAACTTCCCGCAGACCTACTCGATGGTGGGCGTGATCAACGCCGCTGTGCGCCTGTCGGCCCCATGGGACAGCGTGATTTGACGCACCAGTTCGCGGCCCTGTCCGACAGGGCCGGGCGACGATCTGCACGGATCATCGGGTGATGAGCCGTCTTGTTGTCATTTCCAACCGCCTTGCCGATCCCCGCAAACCCGCCGCCGGAGGGCTGGCAGTCGCCTTGGGCGAAGCGCTGAACCAGACCGGAGGGCTCTGGTTCGGCTGGAGCGGCACCGTGGTTGAGGGCGGCACGCCTGGCGAGGGCGAGATGCACACGCGCAGCGCCGGTGCCGTGACCCTGGCCACCGTGGACCTGTGCCGCGAAGACCACGATGCCTACTACCAGGGCTACAGCAACAGCGTGCTATGGCCGGTGTTCCACTACCGGCTGGACCTGGCGGACTTCAACGCCAGCTACATCGCCGGCTACCGCCGAGTGAACCAGATGTTCGCGCGCAAGCTGCTACCGCTCTTGCGCGACGACGACATCATCTGGGTGCATGACTACCACCTGATCCCGCTGGCCGCAGAGCTGCGTGCCATGGGCTGCCGCCAGCGCATTGGTTTCTTCCTGCACATCCCCATGCCGCCGCCGCTGATCATGGCGGCGATACCGCAGCACGAGTGGCTGATGCGTTCGCTGTTCGCCTATGACCTGGTGGGACTGCAGAGCGAGGCCGACGTGTCGCACTTCACGCGCTACGTGCGCAGCGAGGGCAGCGCCGAAGAGGTGGCTGCCCAGCGCCTGCGCGCCTTTGGCGCCACGGTGCAGGTCAAGGCCTTCCCCATCGGCATCGACGTGGACGAGTTCACACGCCTCGCCGAGGCCCCCGACGCCGTGGAAACCTACGAGAACATACGCGACGAATACTCGCGTCGGCGCCTGCTGCTGGGCATCGACCGGCTCGACTACTCCAAGGGCATACCGCACCGCGTACGCGCCTACCGCGAACTGCTGGACCGCTACCCCGAGAACCGCAACAGTGCCACGATGATCATGATCGCCTCGCCCTCACGCGATGATGTGCATGCCTACTCGGACCTGCGCCAGGAGCTCGAAGGACTGTGCGGCTCGGTCAACGGCGACTACGGCGAACTCGACTGGATGCCGGTGCGCTACATCCACCGTACCGTGGCGCGCAAGCGCGTGCCCGGCCTGTGCCGCGCCGCCGCCGTGGGCCTGGTGACGCCGCTGCGCGACGGCATGAACCTGGTGGCCAAGGAGTACGTGGTGGCGCAGGACCCCGAGAACCCCGGCGTGCTGGTGCTCTCGCGCTTTGCCGGCGCGGCCGAACAGCTCAAGGAAGCCCTGCTGGTGAACCCCTACGACACCCAGGGCACGGCCGACAGCATCCAGCATGCCCTACAGATGCCGCTGCCCGAGCGGCAGGCGCGGCACCAGAAGCTCATGGCCCGCATCCGCGAGCACGACGTGCATTGGTGGCGCAAGGCCTTCCTGCAAGCCCTGCAGGAGGCAGGGGAGTGACTGCGCTCAAACGAATTTGGCAATCATGCTGGCAACAAAGCTCAGCAGCAGGGTGGATGCAAGGGGTATGTCCCACTCACGCCCCCGCCACCTGAAGCGCAGGTCGCCCGGCAGCTTGCCGAACCCGATGCGCCGCAGCATGGGCGATAGCCAGCTGATGAAGATCAGCGCAAGAAAGACGACGAGGAACCAGCGGAGCATGCCCCGAGTGTAGGGTGGCTGGCGCTAACTTCAGCGCTGTACACCCCAGCGGCGCACGGTCAGGCGTTCGAGCGTATGAAAGCCCAGGCTCTCCACCGCCAGGCCGATCAGGATCACCAGCACCAGGCCCGCAAACACCTTGTCGGTATAGAGCTCGTTGCGGTTCTGGAAGATATACCAGCCCAGCCCTCCCTTGCCCGACGACGCGCCGAACACCAGCTCGGCCGCGATCAGCGTGCGCCAGGCAAAGGCCCAGCCGATCTTCAGGCCCGACAGGATGGACGGCAGCGCAGCCGGCACCAGGATCTGCAGCACGTAACGGATGCCGGTGAGGCCATAGTTGCGCCCGGCCATGCGCAGCGTTTCGGGCACGGACTGGAAGCCCGCGTAGGTGTTGAGCGCCAGCGGCCACAGCACCGAGTGGATCAGCACGAACACCAGGCTGCCCTGCCCCAGGCCGAACCACAGCAGCGCCAGCGGCAGCAATGCGATGGCCGGCAGCGGGTTGAACATGGAGGTCAGCGTGGACAGCAGGTCGCGCCCGAACTGCGTGGACACGGCCAGCGTGGTGAGCACGAAGGCCCCGAAGATGCCTGCGAGGTAGCCCTTGAGCAGCACCGACAGCGAGATCGCCGTCTTGGCGATCAGCTCGCCCGAGGCCAGCCCCTCCACCAGCGCCTTGGCGGTCTGCAAAAAGGTGGGGAGCAGCAGGTCGTTGTCCTGCCAGCGCGCCACCACCTCCCACAGCACGGCCAGCACCGCCAGGATCACCAGCTTGCGCAGCCAGGCTTGCTGCCAGATGCGCGCGGCCAGGGGCAGGGGTTGCACGGGCGCGATGCAGCCCAGCGGCTCCAGGCTGCGCTCGAACTCGGGGCGCACGGGAGGTGTCAGCAGGGAGGCGCTCATACGGAAATCTGGAAAGGCAGCGAACCCGCAGGCCGCGGTGGGGGGATGAGCGGCACGCCATCGCGGCGGCCTGGCGCCAGGGCTTCGGCGTCGGCCTGCACCGAGCCCGGCACGGCACCGGCGGCGGGTTCGTCGAACAGCAGGCGGTGGATGCGCTGCGCCGTGGCCTGGAACTCCGCTCCGCCCAGGCTGTGCAGCCCGAACTGGTGGCTGTTGAGCTCGGCGCGCAGCCGCCCCGGATGCGGCGAGAGGATGGCGATGCGGTTGCCCACCACCAGCGCCTCTTCGATGGAATGGGTGACGAAGATCAGCGTGAAGCGAAACTCGTCCCACAGCGAAAGCAACTCCTCCTGCATGCGCCGGCGCGTGAGGGCGTCGAGCGCGGCAAAAGGCTCGTCCATCAGCAGCACCTGGGGCTGCATGGCCAGCGCGCGCGCAATGGCCACGCGCTGCTTCATGCCACCCGACAGCTGGTGCGGATGCACGTCGGCAAACTTTGTCAGCCCCACATTGTCGATGTAGAGCGCCGCGCGCTCGGCGGCTTCCCTGCGGCCCACGCTGCGTGAGGCCAGGAGCGGGAACATCACGTTGTCACGCACCGTCTTCCAGGGCGGCAACTGGTCGAACTCCTGGAACACCACCACCCGGTCGGGCCCGGGCCGCGTGACGGCGCGGCCGTTCAGCAGGATCTGCCCTTCGCTCGGTGCGATGAAACCGGCAATCGACTTGAGCAAGGTGGACTTGCCGCAGCCCGAGGCACCGAGCAGCACGAAGCGGTCGCCCGCATGCACGTCGAAGCCCACGCGGTGCGTGGCGCGCACCACGCGCTCGCGCGTGCGGTAGTCGATGCTCACGCCCTGCACCTGCAGCAGGGCGGCAGCATGATTGGCTGGCACCGCAGAAGTGTCACCACCAGCGGCTGGAGCACCCAGGGCCCGCGCCTCGTCGTCCTGCAGCGCCGCACGCTCGCTCTGCAGCGGCGGCGAGAAGGGGCCCATGCGGATGGTGTGCTCGCCCATGCCGAAGCTCAGTTGCCCGACGCCGTGAGGGCGTCTTCAAAGAAATAGTCCTTGAGCGCGGTCGGCTGGTTCTTGATGGCGCCCACGCGGTGCAGGAACTGGCCCATGCCCAACGTGTTCTCCGGGCGCACCTTGAACTGCACCTCGGGGTTCTGGATGATCTTGAGCAGCAGCGCGCGGTCGGTGTTGCCACCAGTCACCTTGAGGTAGATGTCGGCCGCTTTCTCGGGGTTGGCGGCGACGAACTTCGCGGCTTCGTCGAGTGCATCGACGAAGGCCTTGTAGGTCTTGGGGCTCTCGCTGCGGTATTTCTCGGTGGCATAGAGCACGGTGGCCGATGCCGGGCCGCCCAGCACGTCATACGAGTTGAGCACGATCTTCGCCTTGGGGTTGCCGGCCAGTTCCTGCTCCTGGAAGGGCGGGTTGCCGAAGTGGCCCGTGATCTCGGTGCCGCCCTTGATGATGGCCGCCGCCGCATCGGGGTGCGGCAGGGCCACCTGGTTCTTGTCCAGGCGGTTGAACTCCTTGTCGCCCCAGAGCTTGGCCGAGGCCATCTGCAGCACGCGCGACTGCACCGACACACCGACGGCCGGCAGCGCGATGCGGTCCTTGTCGGTGAAGTCCGCAATGGTCTTCACGGCCGGGTTGTTGCTCACCAGGTAGTACGGGAAGTTGCCCAGCGAGGCCACGCCCTTGACATTCTGGCGGCCCTTGGTACGGTCCCACAGCGTGAACAGCGGGCCCACGCCGGCACCGGCGATGTCGATGTTGCCTGACAGCAGCGCATCGTTGACGGCCGAGCCACCCGAGAGCTGCAAGAACTCGACCTTGATGTCCACACCCGCGGCCTTGCCGTGCTTTTCGATGAGCTTGTTCTCCTGCGCCACGTTGAGCAGCAGGTAGACGATGCCGAACTGCTGCGCAATGCGCAGCTGGCCCTCGGCCGCGTGGACGCTGGTGGTCAAGCCCAACCCTCCAGCCAGCAGCCCGGCAGTGGCCAGGGCGGCGATGGTTTTGCGCACGATGCGGCGGCGGGTGGTCTGGAACATGGTCAAGGAGTCCTGTGCGGTCAAGAAAAAGGAAGGGGGCAAAACTGAGAGGGGCCGATCAGAACGGGCGATCACCCTCGATCGTTGTCCGATACAGCTTGCGGCGCTCGGTATCTGGCGTCCCCGCAGCCAGGTGCGTGACGGAGCGGTTGTCCCAGAACACCAGGTCGTGCGGCTGCCACGGGTGGCGGTAGGTGAATTCGGGGCGCACACTGGCGGCGAACAGCTCGGCCAGCAGGGCCTGGCTCTCGTCTTCGGGCAGGCCGACGATGCGCGTGGTGAAATGCTCGCTCACGAACAGCGCCTTGCGGCCGGTTTCGGGATGCGTGCGCACCACGGGGTGGATGGAAGGCGCCACCTCGTCGATCTGCGCCTGGGTGAGCTTCGGGCGCCAGGGGCTGCGGGCGCGCAGTTCCTCGTACTTGGCCAGGTAGCTGTGCTCCGCCTGCAGCGGCGCGACACGTGCCTTGAGCGCCTCGGGCAGGGCATCGTAGGCGGCATGCTGGTCGGCGAACAAGGTGTCGCCGCCCTCGCCTGGCAGTTCCTGCGCGTGCAGCAGCGAGCCCAGGCTGGGTTTGTTCTTGTACGACAGGTCCGAATGCCAGTAGTGGCCCGCATCGCCCAGGCCGATGGGCTGGCCAGCGGCGTCCTTGATGTTGGAGACGATCAGGATTTCGGGATGGTCCGCAAGCTGGAAATTCTTGAGCACGTGGATCTGCAGCGGCCCGAACAGGCGGCTGAAATCGATGTGCTGGCGCGGCGTGATGCACTGGTCGCGGAACACCAGCACATGGTGGTCCAGGTGCGCGCGGTGGATGCGAGCGAAGTCCTCGCGGCCCAGCGGGCGCGACAGGTCCAGACCCAGCACCTCGGCGCCCAGCGGGCCAGCGGAGCCGGCCACGGTGCGGATCGCCAGACCTTGCGGCGGCGCATCGCCGGTGACGGCGGACGGGGGATGGGAAGCGGGTGACAGAACGGCCGACATGGGAACCTCGTGGGGAATCTGGGCATATGTGCCCCTGATGCCTTCACTCTAGGTCGCGCCGCTTATTCTGGGAACGAATGTTTTCTCAGTTATTAACAACCAAAACAGCTAAACAACTTGTCAGGCGGGCTCATACCCCTGACAGATGCTCCAGGGCCAGCGCATGGAGCGCCTGCGTCGCTGCGGCCACCACCCTGCCATCCGACTCCACGGTGAGCGCACGTCCCTGCCAGTCGGTGATGCAGCCACCCGCCCCCTCGACCAGGCACACCAGCGCGAGGTAGTCGTAGGGCTGCAGGCCGGCCTCGACCACCAAGTCCACATGCCCGGCCGCGAGTTGGGCGTACGCATAGCAGTCGCCCCCGAACCGCCGCAGCGCGCATGCACGGCTCAGCACATCGAAGCGGCGCCATTCGTCGGCCGCGAAGGCATCGGGCGAGGTGGTGTAGATGCGCGCCAGCGCCAGTGCCTGGCAGCTGCTTGCGCGCACCGTGTGGCCGTTGCATTGCGTGCCCTCACCGGCCACGCCCAGCCAGCGCTCGCCCAGCGCCGGCATGTCCATCAGGCCCAGCAGCGGCCGGCCCTGATGCAACAAGGCCACCAGCGTGCCCCACAGCGGGGAGCCGGTGATGAAGCTCTTGGTGCCGTCGATAGGGTCGATCACCCACAGATGGGGCGCCTCCAGCCGCTCGCGGCCATGCTCCTCGCCCAGGATGCCGTGGTCCGGGCACTGCGCGTTCAGCACGGCACGCATGGCGGCCTCGGTTTCGCGGTCGGCCACGGTCACAGGGCTTTCATCCGACTTGGTGAGCACATCCAGCGGCGTGCGGAAGTAGCGCATCGACGGGGCGCGCGCCGCATCTGCCATCGCCAGCGCGATGGGCACGAACGAGACTCCGCCGAGGACGGCAGGGGAAGGGGTGGTGCTGTTCATGGGAGTCGGCCGGTCAGGGCAATGGAGGTTGGACGGAGCCCATCGACGGACCTCCGCACGCAGCGCAAAGGATCCATCGGTTGGCATATTTAGTGCTTGTGTATTTTCGTGCAAAAACAATAATTAGCACAAGTGCAATAAAACGCACAAACATGGTGAGAGTCCTGCGGCTCTGCCGCCCCAACTTCTTGCAACGCACCGTTCTGGAGAAAATTCATGCTGACCCACTCCCCCGCTCTTTCGGCCTTGCGGTTTCTTGCGCTGTGCGGCGTGCTCGCTGGCGGCCTGCCCGCAGTGCATGCAGGCACCGTCACGGCCTACACGGCCCTTGAAGAGGACGAAATCAAGGAATACGTCGCTGCCGCCAGGAAGGACATGCCCGACGTGGACGTGAAGGTGCTGCGCCTGTCCACAGGCGACCTGGGTGCGCGCATCCTGGCCGAGGCCAGCAACCCGCAGCACGACGTGATCTGGGGCTGGGCACTGACCAACACATTGGACCCACGCATCACTGCGCTGCTGGAGCCCTACACCGCCAAAGGCAGTGACAAGCTCGCCGCCAAGGACAAGGCGGCCGACGGCAAGTGGTTCACCACCACCGGCTACATGGCCGCCTTTTGCGTGAACACCGAAGTGCTCAAGGCCAAGAACCTGCCCATGCCCCAGTCGTGGAAGGACCTGACCAACCCGGTCTACAAGGGCGAGGTGGTCATGCCCAACCCGGTGTCGTCGGGCACGGGCTACCTGCAGATCGCGGCGCTGCTGCAGTCCAAGGGCACGGATGAAGGCTGGAAGTTCCTCAAGGCGCTGGACGGCAACGTGGCCCAGTACATCAAGTCGGGCTCGCGCCCCTGCAAGGCCGCGCGGGCGGGCGAGTTCGCCATCGGCACCTCGCTGGCGTTCGCGGCCATGCAGTCGGTGGAAGAAGGCTTTCCGCTGAAGATGGTCATCCCGACCGACGGGGCGGGCTACGAGCTCGAGGCCTCGGGCCTCATGGCGGCCTCGAAGAACAAGGCCGACGCCAAGCGCTTTCTCGACTGGACGCTGTCGCC
Source organism: Acidovorax sp. AC410 (assembly GCF_979253235.1). NCBI lineage: Bacteria > Pseudomonadati > Pseudomonadota > Betaproteobacteria > Burkholderiales > Comamonadaceae > Acidovorax > Acidovorax sp. AC410. Next base: position 2,606,911 of record NZ_CEEDCG010000001.1, on the reverse strand, counting down.
CAGTGCCGCAGCGCTGTACACCAAGTACAAGGAAATCGTGACCATCCCCGGCGCGCCCCAATCCAAGGCGGCCAAGGCAGCCGGCCTGCCGGCGGACCTGTCCAAGACCCTGTACCCGATGGATTTCGCCAAGTCTGCCAAGGACCGCGACACGATTCTCTCGACCTGGCAAAAGACCATCGGCCGCTGAACGCGCACCGTTTCGACGACCACCCCAGAACCAGAAGGCACGCGCACCACCATGTCCCTGCAGATCAACGACCTGCACAAGAGTTTCGAGGGCCAGGTGGCGCTCGAACGCATCACGCTCACTGTGGGCAGCGCCGAGTTCGTCTGCCTGCTGGGCCCCAGCGGCTGCGGCAAGACCACGCTGCTGCGCATCGTCGCCGGGCTGCTGCCGGCGGACGGTGGCGCCATCACGCTGGGTGGTCGCAACCTGGCCACGCTGCCAGCGCGCGAGCGCGGCTTTGGCATCGTGTTCCAGTCGTACTCCCTGTTCCCGCACATGACCGTGGCACAGAACGTGGGCTACGGCCTGGCCATCCGCAACACGCCTGCAGCAGCCACCCAGGCGCGGGTGGCCGAACTCCTGGACATGGTGGGCCTGGCCGACTTCGTCGGGCGCTACCCGGCGCAGCTGTCGGGTGGCCAGCAGCAGCGCGTGGCGATTGCGCGCGCGCTGGCGGTGAACCCCTTGCTGCTGCTGCTCGACGAGCCCCTGTCGGCGCTGGACGCACGCGTGCGCGCCGACCTGCGCCATGAGTTGCGCGAAGTGCAGCGGCGCCTGGGTATCCCGACCATCATGGTCACCCACGACCAGGAGGAAGCCATGGCCATGGCCGACCGCGTGGTCTGCATGCACCAGGGCCGCATCGAGCAGGCCGGTACGCCGCGCGAGCTGTACCTGCGCCCGCGCACCCGCTTCGTGGCCAATTTCATGGGGCACAGCAACCTGCTCACCCCAGCGCAGGCGCAGACACTGCAGCCAGCACTACCTGGCTCGGCACCCGATGGCATGGCCCTGCTGTGCGTGCGGCCCGAGCGCCTGCGCATCGAGGCGCGTGCCGACGCACCCGGGCGCGTGCTCGGCACCACCTTCCTGGGCAGCATCCAGCGCATACAGGTGCGCTGGCACGAACTCGACCTGCTGGTGGAAACCAGCAGCGCCCAGCCGCTTCAACCCGGCGATGCCGTGGCCCTGGGCCTGAACGCCGACGACTGTGCCTGGGTGCAGGCATGAGCAGCGCCGCCCTGCCCCCCATGAGTGCAGGCGAACGCTGGCTGCTGCGCGCCTGCCTGTGGCTGCCGCTGGCGGCGCTGGTGCTGTTCTTCGGCATTCCCATGCTGTCCATCGCCTGGCGCAGCGCCATGCAGGACAGCGGCGGCATCGGCTGGGGCAACTACGCCGCGCTGCTGGACACGCCGGGCGTGTGGCGCGCCCTGTCCAACAGCCTGCTGCTGGGTGCGGTGACCACGGCCGTCACCTTGCTGCTGGCCTTCGTGGTGGCCTACGGGATGGAGCGCACCTGCATGCCGGGGCGCAATTTCGTGGGCATGGCACTGGCCTTGCCCATGCTGGCCCCTTCGCTGGTGCTGGGCCTGGGGCTGATCTTCCTGCTCGGGCGCAACGGCATCGTGGGCAAGATGCTCGGTGTGCGGCCCGATATCTACGGCTTCTGGGGCCTGCTGATTGCCGACGTGCTGTACGCTCTGCCCCAGGCGGTGCTGATCGTGCGCACGGCCCTGCGCCAGGGCGACGCGCGCCAGTACGATGCCGCCGAGGTGCTGGGTGCCACGCCGTGGCGCCAGTTCCGCGACATCACGCTGCCGCAGGCGCGCTACGGCCTGCTGAGCGCAGCCTTCGTGGTCTTCACCATCACCATCACCGATTTCGGCAACGCCGTGGTGATCGGTGGCAACTTCCCCGTGCTGGCCACCGAGATCTACAACCAGGTCAGCGGGCAGATGAAGTTCGGCATGGGGGCGGTGGTGGGCCTGCTGCTGCTGGCGCCTGCGGCGCTGTCGATCTTCATCGAGCGCTTTGCGGCCCGGCGCGCCGGCGCCGGGGCCGAGTCGGCCCTGCCGGCCACACCCACACGCCGGGCAGGCCGCGACACCGCGTTCTTCTTTGCCAACCTGGTTATTGCCGGTTCCATCGTGGCCGTGGTGGCCACGGTGGTACTGGCCAGCTTCATCCGCCTGTGGCCCTACCGGCTGGACCTTTCGCTCAAGCACTACGACATCACCATTGCGGGCGGCTATGCGCCGCTGTGGACCTCGCTCTGGGTATCGGCCCTGGCCGCCATCATCGGCACCGCCCTGCTGTTCCTGCTGTGCTTTGGCATACGCCGCCTGCCGGGGCCTGCAGCACGCGCCGCCACGCTGCTCTCGGCCCTGCCGGTGGGCGTGCCAGGGCTGGTGCTGGGCCTGGCCTACGTATTCACCTTCAACGCGGGCGGCATGCCCTGGGGCCTCTTGTACGGCACGGCCATTCTGCTCGCGCTGTGCAATTACTATCACTACCACACGCAGGGCTTCGTGACCATGATGACCGGCATGCGCAACGTGCCCGCCACGCTGGAAGACGCCACCACCGTGCTGGGCGGCGGCACCTGGCGCGTGCTGCGCGATGTGGTGCTGCCGGCCCTCATGCCCACGCTGCTGGCGGTGCTGGTGTTCCTGTTCATGCGCTCCATGGTGACCCTGTCGGCCGTGATCTTCCTGATCACCCCGTCGCTGCCCATGGGGGCGGTCACGGTGATGCGGCTGGACGAGGCCGGCTTCACCTCGCAGGCAGCGGCGTTCTCGACCTGCATCATGGCAGTGGTGGGATCGCTGGCACTGGCACTGCACCTGCTGGCGCGCAAGCGCCGGCCCACCGCATGACGAACACACCCGACAGGACCTGAAGGACATGCTGCAGGAAGAACGATTCATACGCATCCGCACGCTGCTGTCGACGCTGTCGCGCGTGAGCACCGAGCGCATCGCGCAGGAGCTCGATGTATCGCGCGAGACCGTGCGCCGCGACATCGTCGAGCTGGAGGCCCAGGGCGTGCTGCGCCGCGTGCACGGCGGTGTCGTGGCCCCCGGCCCCGAGCCCGAGCCGCCGCTGTCGGTGCGCCAGGCCGTGCATGAGCGCGAGAAGCGCGCCATCGCCCGCGCCGCGCTGCAGCAGCTGCAGCCTGGGCAGACGCTGTTCCTGGATGCCGGCAGCACCACCACCATCCTGGCCGAGGAGCTGTCGGCCCTGTCCGGGATGACGGTGGTGACGAATGGGCTCAATGTGGCACTGCGGCTGGCCGGGGCCGATGCAGGACGGACGGCGCGCAACGAGGTGATCCTGCTGGGTGGGCGTACCGATCCCGGGGTGCAGGCCACCCATGGCGACACCACGGTGGCAGAGATCCACCGCTACCGCGCCGATGTGGCGCTGCTCTCGCCCGTGGGCATCCACGGCCAGCACGGCGCCACCAGCTTCGAGCACCGCGAGGCCGCAGTGGCGCGCGCCATGGCGGGGCAGGCGCAGCGCCTCATTGTGCTGGCCGACCACAGCAAGATCGGCCAGGCCAGCCGCGTGGTGTACGCCGGCCTGGCCGACATCGACACCATCATCACGGATGCGGGTGCGCGCGCCCTGCCCGCCCTGTCGGCCTTGCAGGCGGCGGGCAGCCACGTCATCATTGCCTGACCCCCAACCGCCCTTACTCGACCATGCACGCGCCGGCCCCCTACCACCACACCGTGAGCGGCACCCGCTGGCTGTTTGGCGACCTGCGCGAACTGATGGCCAAAGCCACGCCAGCGCGGTCCGGGGACGCATTGGCCGGCATCGCGGCCGGCTCGGCAGTGGAGCGCATGGCCGCGCGCATGTGCCTGGCCGACGTGCCGCTGGCGCGCTTCCTGAGCGAAGCACTGGTGCCCTATGAGAGCGACGAGGTCACCCGCCTCATCATCGACACGCACGACGCGGCGGCCTTTGCCCCCGTGGCCCACCTGACCGTGGGCGGGCTGCGCGACTGGCTGCTGGCGGCCGACAGCACGGCGCTTTCGGCCCTGGCACCGGGCCTTACCCCCGAAATGGCGGCCGCCGTGAGCAAGCTCATGCGCAACCAGGACCTGGTGGCCGTGGCGCGCAACTGCCGGGTGGTCACGCGCTTTCGCAACACCATCGGCCTGCCGGGCCACCTGGCCGTGCGCCTGCAGCCCAACCACCCGACCGACGACCTGCGCGGCATCGCGGCGTCGATGGTCGACGGCCTGCTCTACGGTGCGGGCGACGCGGTGATCGGCATCAACCCGGCCACGGACAGCATCGCCGCCCTCACCGGCCTGGTGCACATGCTGGACGAGGTCATCACCAAGTTGCAGATACCCACGCAATCGTGTGTGCTGACCCACGTGACCAACACCGTGCAGATGATCGAGCAGGGCGCGCCGGTGGACCTGGTGTTCCAGTCCATCGCCGGCACCGAGAAGGCCAACGCCGGCTTTGGCGTCCACCTGGCGCTGCTGCGAGAGGCGCGCGAGGCGGCCCTGTCCCTCAAGCGCGGCACGCTGGGCGACAACGTGATGTATTTCGAGACCGGCCAGGGCAGTGCCCTGTCGGCCAACGCCCACCACGGCGTGGACCAGCAGACCTGCGAGGCGCGGGCCTACGGCGTGGCACGCGCGTTCTCGCCCCTGCTCACCAACACGGTGGTAGGCTTCATCGGGCCGGAGTACCTGTACGACGGCAAGCAGATCATCCGCGCCGGGCTGGAAGACCATTTCTGCGGCAAGCTGCTGGGCGTGCCGCTGGGGTGCGACGTCTGCTACACCAACCATGCCGAGGCCGACTCGGACGACATGGACACGCTGATGACGCTGCTGGGCGTAGCGGGCCTGACCTTCATCATGGGCGTTCCCGGGGCCGACGACATCATGCTCAACTACCAGAGCACCTCGTTCCACGACGCGCTGTACCTGCGCGAGGTGCTGGGCCTCCAACGCGCGCCCGAGTTCGAGGCCTGGCTGCAGCGCATGCAGCTGGCCGACGGCGCGGGGCGGCTGCTGCCCGCCGCACAACAGCAGACCGCCATCGCGCAGCTGCGGCAGATCGGTATGCGGGCATGAGCGATTCAACGCCCTTCACCAGCCCGCCGCCCGACCCCTGGGGCGACCTGCGCGTCCATACTGCCGCGCGGCTGGCCTTGGGCCGCGCGGGCACGGCCATCCCCACGCGCGAACTGCTCGACTTCGGCCTGGCCCATGCCCAGGCGCGCGATGCCGTGCACCTGCCGCTCGACGCCGACGCGCTGGCGGTGCAGCTCACCGGGCTGGGCTGCACCACGCTGCGCGTGGCCAGCGCCGCGCCCGACCGCGCCACCTACCTGCTGCGCCCCGACCTGGGCCGGCGCCTGGGCGATGCCGATGCGCAGCGGCTGCGCGCTCAGGCAGACGGCGATGGGGCCAGTTGCGACCTGCTGCTGGTGGTGGCCGACGGCCTGTCGGCCCTGGCCACCGAGCGCAATGCCGTGCCGCTGGTGCAGGCCATCGTGGGCACGGCACCGCCGGGCTGGCGCATGGGCCCGGTGGTGATCGCCACCCAGGCGCGCGTGGCGCTGGGCGACGAGGTGGGAGCGCTGCTGGGGGCGCGCATGGTGGCGGTGCTGATCGGCGAACGCCCGGGCCTGAGCTCGCCCGACAGCCTGGGCATCTACCTCACCTGGCACCCGCAAACAGGCCGCAGCGATGCCGAGCGCAACTGCATCTCCAACGTGCGGCCCGAGGGCCTGGCACCGGCCGCTGCGGCGGCGCGCCTGTGGTGGCTGTGCGCCGAGGCGCGGCGCCTGGGGCTCACGGGCATCGGCCTCAAGGACCGCAGCGATGCGCTTACCTTGCAGGCCGGACCGACGGCGGGCACGCTGGCCACGGACTGAAGGCCCCCGCAGCGCAGGCATTGCGCTGAGCCTGCCGCTCCCTACTTTTTCTGCTTTCGATATTGCCGAATGTTCGGGTAGCTTGGATATCGGTTTTCATTGCTTCGCAGACACGGCCTGCATCCGCAGAATCCAGCGCTCCCCCCACAGCTGGAGCCTGCCCGTGAGCGAAACACCGTCCCAATCCAACATCGATACCTCCATTGGCGACCTGCGCATCCGCCGCGTGGCGGGCAGCCTGGGCGGTGAAGTCCTTGGCCTGAAGCTGTCGGGCGAGCTGGACGATGCGACCGTTGCCCATCTCACGGCCGCGCTGGTGCGCCACAAGGTGCTGTTCTTTCGCGGCCAGACGCACCTCACCGATGCCAGCCACCAGGCCTTCGGCGCCCGGCTGGGCAAGACCGTGGCCCACCCCACGGTGCCCTCGCCCACGGGCACCCGCATCTTCGAGCTCGACGCCTCCAAGGGTGGCGGGCGTGCCGACTCGTGGCACACCGACGTGACCTTTCTCGATGCCTTCCCCAAGTACGGCATCCTGCGCGGCGTGAAGATCCCGGCCTATGGTGGTGACACGGTATGGGCCAACACGGCCGCCGCCTATGCCCGCCTGCCCGACGACCTCAAGCGCCTGGCCGACGGCCTGTGGGCCGTGCACAGCAACGACTACGACTACGGCGCCGAGCGCGTGGTGGTCGAGGAGGAGCGCCTGAACCACCACCGCAAGGTCTTCGTGTCGGCGGTGTACGAGGCCGAGCACCCCGTGGTGCATGTGCATCCGGTGTCGGGCGAGCGCGCGCTGCTGCTGGGGCACTTCGTCAAGAAGATCGCAGGTTTTTCGAGCACCGAATCGGCGCGCATTTTCGAAATTTTGCAGAACCGCGTGGTCCGCCTGGAGAACACCGTGCGCTGGCAATGGCAGCAGGACGACGTGGCGATCTGGGACAACCGCGCCACGCAGCATTTCGCCATCAACGACTACGGCAACCAGGCACGCCTGGTGCGGCGGGTCACCGTGCACGGCGAGCCGGCCGTGGGCGTGGACGGCCGCAGGAGCCGCACCCGCACTCGTCCCGAAGCCACCAACGACGCGCAGATCGACAGCGTCATCACCACCACGGCCTGACGCCACGGAGCCATTGCCATGACCCAACGACGCCAACTGCTCCAGGCCGCATCGGCCCTGGGCGCCACCGCCCTGCTGCCCGGCTTCGCCCATGCCCAGAGCGGCGCCAGGAAGTTCCAGGGCCTGACCCTGAACGTCTCGACCTTCAGCGCCGCCTATCCCAAGCTGCTGCAGCAGTACCTGCCCGAGTTCGAGGCGCTCACGGGGGCCAAGGTGAACTTCGACGCGCCCTCGTTCCCGGTCTACAACCAGCGTGCCGACCTGGAGCTGTCCACCAAGGGCTCGGCCTACGACGTGGTCAACGTGACCTTCATCTACTCGAGCCGCTGGATCAACTCGGGCTGGCTCACGCCGCTCGACGACTTCATCAAGAACCCCAACCTCACGCTCGCCGACTGGGATGTGAACGACTTCCTGCCCGGTGCCCGTGCGCCCGAGACCGGCAAGGACGGCAAGCTCTACGGCATTCCATGGACGGCGGAGGCGCTGCTGTCTGCCTCGTCGCGCTTCGACCTCGTGCAACAGGCCGGCCTGGCCTACCCCGACACCACGGACGACCTGGTGAAGGTGCTGCGCGCCGTGAACAAGAAGGAGCGCGTGGCCGGCTTCGTCTCCGACAGCCACTACGGCTGGACCTTCGTGCCCTACCTGCACGCCTTTGGTGGCGACGTGTTCCGCAAGGCTCCCGACGACCTGTACCCCACGCTCGACACGCCCGAAGCGATTGCCGCAGCCGAGTACTACGCCAGCCTGCTGCGCGAGTTCGGGCCCGACGGTGCCATCACCTACACGCCCGACCAGGTGACCCAGGCGCTCAAGCTCGGCCGCGTGAACTTCACCGACGCCGGCCAGTTGCACCTGGCGCAACTGGGCGATGCAGCCACCAGCAAGACCATCAAGACGCTGAAGTTCGGCCAGGTGCCCAAGGGGCCTGCCGGCCGCTTCCCGGGCACGGCCGTGCATGGCCTGGGCATTCCGACGGGTTCGAAGAACAAGGAGGCCGCCTGGGCCTTCATCCAGTGGGCGCTGTCCAAGCAGACCACGCGCAAGGCGGTGGCGGCAGGCTACGGCTCACCGGCCCGCCGCTCGGACATCGACTCCAAGGAGTTTCGCGCCAAGCAGATCATCAACGGCAACGACCTGGCCCAGCTGGCACTGGACTCGATCGAGCTGGCCTCCAAGACCGGGCACATGAAGTACCGCACGGTGTCTGTCTACCCACAGGTGGACCAGCAGCTCAACAAGGCGATCGCGCTGATCGCCTCGGGCCAGACCAGCGCCAGACAGGCGCTGCAGCAGGCCCAGGCGCAGTCGATCACCGAGCTCAAGCGCGCAGGGCAGAACCTGTGACGGGCCAGCCGTGAGCACCCTGACCGCGCAAGCCGGCCTGGGCTGGGAGGCCGCGCGCCGGCGCGCCTTCCTTCTGGGGCCTGCTGCCCTCGCTGGCGGTGCTGCTGGTCATCACGCTGGTGCCCGCACTGGCGCTGCTGGTGGCCAGCTTCACGCCGCTGAGCCTGACGGATGCGGCAGCCACCTTCCACTTCAACGACCCGCTGGTCAACTACCGCCACCTGCTGGAGGACGAGCGCTTTTTGCGCTCCATCGCCACGCAGCTCAAGCTGTCGGTCTCCAGCGTGGCGCTGCAGCTGGCGGTGGGCCTGGGCCTGGCGCTGCTGCTGAACGGGCGCTCGAAGCTGCTGGGCGCCACGCGCACGGTGTTCCTGATCCCCATGGTGCTGCCGCCCATCGTGGTGGCGCTGATCTGGAAGATCATGTACACGCCCGACGTGAGCCCGCTGCACCGCGCACTCGACGCCGTGGGCCTGCCGGTGCGCTCGCTCATCGCCAACCCCGACACCGCCCTGTGGGCCATCTCCATCGCCGACACCTGGCAGTGGTTTCCATTCACCATGCTGATGGTGCTGGCCACCTTGCAGATGGTGCCCGATGACCCGCTGGAAGCCGCCAGCCTGGACGGCGCCAACCGCTGGCAGCTGTTCCGCTACATCGTCTTCCCCTACATCCGGCCGGTGCTGGTGGTATGCGGGCTGTTCCGGCTGATCGACAGCTTCAAGGCCTTTCCACTGATCTACGTGCTGACCGACGGAGGCCCCGGCACGGTGACCGAAGTGACCAACTACTACGGCTTCATCCAGGCCTTCAATTTCTCCTACTGGGGCTATGCCAGCGCCATCGCGATGGTGATGCTCGCAGGCGTGTTCGCGCTCAGCTGGCTGGTGGGCCGACTCGGATGGAACGACCATGACAAGCGCTGACGCCACCCTGCCCCTGCCGCTTCCGGCATCGCTCACGGCCCCCGCCGCTGCGCTGCCCGCTCCCACCACACAGCGCGCCGGCTGGCTGCGCCGCCATGCCCGGAGCCTGGTGGCCATCGCCTTGCTGCTGGTGGTGATGTTTCCCTTCCTGTGGCTGGTGCAGTTGGCCTTCAAGCCAAGTGCGGAGATCTTCGAGGACAGCCTGCTCTTCGTGCCCACGCTGGAAGGCTTTTGCAGCCTGCTGCAGGGCAACTTTCTCAAGTCGTTCTGGAACAGCCTGGCGGTGTCTACCCTGTCCACCGCGCTGTCGCTGCTGATCGGCGTGCCGGCGGCCTACGCGCTCACGCGCTGGCAGTTCAAGGGGCGGCGCCATGTGGCGCTGTGGATCCTGGTGACGCGCATGGCGCCGCCCATCGCCTTCACCATCCCCTTCTTCCTGGCCTACCGCTGGCTGGGCCTGCAGGACACGATTGCCGGCCTGGCCATCGTCTACCTCACGTTCAACCTGGCCATCGTGATCTGGCTCATGCAGACCTTCTTCGAGGCCGTGCCCACGGCCCTCGAAGAGGCGGCCTACATCGACGGCTGCGGCGTGTGGCAGGCCTTCTGGCGCATCACGTTGCCGCTGGCGTCGCCCGGGCTGGCGGCCACGGCCGTGCTGTGCTTCATCTTCTCGTGGAACGATTTCTTCTACGCCCTCATCCTCACGCGCACCAACGCCATCACCGCGCCCGTGGCCATCGTCAACTTCCTGCAGTACGAGGGCTGGGAGTGGACCAAGATCGCCGCCAGCGGCACGCTGGTGATGTTTCCGGTGGTGATCTTCACGGTGCTGGTGCGCACCTACCTCGTGCGCGGCCTCACGGCTGGCGGCGTGAAAGACTGACTGACATGGCCGCACTATCCCTCCACCAGATCGTCAAGCACTACGGCAGCACGCCGGTGATCCACGGCGTGGACATTGCCATCCAGGACGGCGAATTCGTCGCCCTGGTCGGCCCCTCGGGCTGCGGCAAGTCCACGCTGCTGCGCGCCATCGCGGGGCTCGAAGCCATCAGCGGCGGCGAGATCCGCCTGGGCGGACGCCTGGTCAACGACGTGGCGCCCAAGGACCGCAACATCGCCATGGTGTTCCAGAACTACGCGCTCTACCCGCACATGACGGTGGCGCAGAACCTGGGCTTCTCGCTCAAGCTGCAGGGCGAGGACAAGGCCCGGATCCAGCGGCGGGTGGATGAAGTGGCCGCCATCCTGGGCCTCGAAAAACTGCTGGGCCGCACACCACGCCAGCTCTCGGGCGGGCAGCGCCAGCGCGTGGCCATGGGCCGCGCCATCGTGCGCCAGCCCGATGCCTTTTTGTTCGACGAGCCGCTGTCCAACCTCGATGCCAAGCTGCGCGTGCAGGTGCGCACCGAGATCAAGGCCCTGCACCAGCGCCTGGGCACCACCACCGTGTACGTGACGCACGACCAGGTGGAGGCCATGACGCTGGCCGACCGCATCGTGGTGCTCAAGGACGGGGTGGTGGAGCAGGTAGGCGCGCCTTTGGAACTCTACGACCGGCCGGCCAATGCCTTCGTGGCGGGCTTCATCGGCTCGCCGGCGATGAACTTCATTCCCGGCCGGCTGCACCTGGACGGCGCGGCGCGCGTGGTGACCGACGATGGCCTGCACCTGCCGCTGGCCCAGGCCCCCCAGGGGCGCCACGGCGACAGCGTGCTCTACGGTGCGCGCCCCGAGCATTTCGCGCTGGAAGCCAGTGGCGACGGGCTTGCCGCCCAGGTCAGGGTGGTGGAGCCCACGGGTTCGGAAACCCAGGTCGCCGTGCGGCTCGCGGGTGGACACGACATCCTGGCGGCCTTTCGCGACCGCATCGATGTGCGACCGGGCGATGCGCTGTGGCTGCGGCCCGTGGCGGCACAGGCGCACCTGTTCGATGCCACAAGTGGTGCGCGCCTGAACTGAGCCGCCTTCTCAGAGACGGTGCGAACGGTCCCCTTGGGAAAAGCCCACGGGCTCCCAGGCCTCGCCAGCACCCAGGGCGATGACCTTGAACAGCTCGCCCATCTCGTGCTCCATGATGAGCTTGGCGGCGGTGGCGCGTTCCAGCGGCGGCAGCTCCACCATGCGCTGCGCCAGCCCGCAATTGATGAGGAAGTGCGCCTGCGTGGTGTAGCCAAGCACCTGCAGGCCGGCCTCCTGCGCGGCCAGTGCCATGGCAGTGAAGTTGACGTGGGCGGTGATGTCCTTGCGTCCCACCTCCACCAGCGGGTCGCTGTCGGACAGATGGCCCTGGTGGCACATCACGGTGCCCATGTGGCGTTGGGGGTGGTAGTACTCACTCTCGCCAAATCCGTAGTCCAGCAAAAAGGCCGCGCCGCGCTGCAGGCGGTCGGCCAGCATGCGGATGAAGCCCTCGCCCTGGGGGTGGATCTCGGTCAGGTAGTCCTGCGGGCCCTCCACCTCCACCGGTGGGCGCAGGTGGGTGGCCTGGTCGGCCCAGGTGAAAGCGCCTTCGTGCAGCGCCACGCCGCGCTCATGCCACACGCCCCCGTGTTGGCCTCCGTGGCGGGCCAGCAGCTTGACGGGCATGGCGTCGAGCACCTCGTTGCCCACCACCACGCCTTCGAAGCGCTCGGGCAGCGCATCGACCCACTGCACCTTGTGCGCGTGCGCTGCCAGCAGCGTCTGCTGGCGCGCGCGCAGGCTGCCCGACAGATCGACGATGGTGTAGCGCTGCACGCGGTTGCCCAGGGCATCGAGCAGCTGCAGCGCCAGCGCGCCCGAGCCGGCGCCGAACTCCCAGACATCGCTGGTGCCGGTGTGCTCGAAGGCCTCGCCCACCTGCACCGCCAGGGTCTGGCCGAACAGCGGCGTGAGCTCGGGCGCGGTCACGAAATCGCTGCCCGTTTCGGGCAGCAGGCCGAACTTGGCGGAGTCGTTGGCGTAATAGCCCAGGCCGGGCGTGTACAGGGCCAGGGCCATGAACTGGTCGAAGCCGATCCAGCCGCCAGCGGCGGCAATGGCATCGGCAATGTGCGCCGTGAGGGCGGTCGTTAAACTGTCGGGTGTTTTCTTCACGGCCCGCATTGTCCTCCATGCCCTCTTCTCCCCGTCCCCGTACCGTGCTCGTCACCGGCGCCGCCAGGCGCCTGGGCCGCAGCATTGCGCTGGCGCTGGCGGCCGGCGGCTGGCAGGTGGCCGTGCACTACCGCAGTTCGGAGCAGGATGCCATCGACACGGCAGCAGAGTGCGCACGCCTGTGCTCGGGCCAGAGCGCGCATTTCGACGGCGACTTCGATGACGAGGCCGCCGTGCGCGCCTTGGTGCCGCGCGTGGTGGAGCGCTTCGGCGCGCTCGATGCCGTGGTCAACAACGCCTCGCTGTTCGAGCACGACAACGCCGCCACGCTGGGCTTTGCCAGCCTGGAGAAGCACCTGCGCAGCAATGCCGGCGCCCCGGTGCTGCTGGCCCAGGCCCTGCACGAGCACCTGCAGGCCCGCACGGCAGCCGGCGAGGCCGATGCGCAGGGCGCGGTGGTCAATCTGCTCGACCAGAAGCTGTGGAACCAGAACCCCGACTTCATGAGCTACACGCTGTCCAAGGCGGCACTGGAAGCTGCCGGCACCATGCTGGCGCTGGCGCTGGCGCCGCGCGTGCGCGTGGTGGGCGTGGCCCCGGGCCTCACGCTCACGAGCCACATGCTCAGCGACGAGAAATTCGCCCAGCTGCACGCCCTGAGCCCGCTCGGCCGCTCTTCCACCCCCGAAGACGTGGCCGCCACCGTGCGCTTTGCGCTGGAGAACCGCTCCATCACCGGCACCACGCTGATGGTGGACGGCGGCCAGCACCTGATGAAATTCGAGCGCGACTTCTCGTTGATGTGAGCCCCCACCCGCTTACGCAGGAAACCCCATGACGACCACCCTTGCCACAGGCACCCAGATCCTCAAGCTCAGCGGTTTGCGCTTCGACGCCAACCTGGGCATCCTCTCGCACGAGAAGACCGCCCCCCAACCCATCCAGGTGGACGCCGAACTGAGCCTGGGCGCCCAGCCGCTGTCGCCGCGCGACGACGACATCCTGCATGTGCTGGACTACCGCAAGGTGCGCCAGATCATCATCGACGAGTGCCGCGCCGAGCATGTGAACCTGCTCGAAAGCCTGATTGGCAAGCTCGCCAACCGGCTCATGCAGCTGCCCGGCGTGCTGGGCGTGCGCGTGAAGATCGCCAAGCTGGAGATCTTCGACGACTGCGAAGTGGCAATCCGAATCGAGACCGGGCAGTGGTGAGGACCGTTGTCGAAAACAATGGAAGGTGAAGGTCGGCAATTGAAGCTGGAATCAGTCTCCATATAAATCAACGAGTTACAGTGCCTGCACAAACTATGTGAAATGGAATGCAAGGCACTGCCCAATTCCCCAAACTCCCCAGACGGCGGGTCGAGATCCGGACTTGGCAGCAGCGCCAGAAGCTGCGCCCCGGCCAGTTCGGCTGAGATTGTCAGGTTGATCGAGACTCCGAGAACTGGAAACTCATTCCTGCAGCGCAATACTGCAAGAATCGTCTGGTGCCGCTAACTGGAACTCATGGCACGTTGCACCAGACGTGACAGGTCTCCGTCGTGGCGGAGGCCGACTGCGTCGGCCAATGGCGTACGCAGTGGAGGCGAAGATCCAAAGAGGCGCTCAATCAGTGGATTGGGCTCGTACTGCACAAGATGCGCCACAGGGCGGTCCAACGCCTTTTCCAGGCCAGCCACAACCTGCTCAATGCTCAGACGAAGCACTGGCATCTGATAGCAACGTTGGGCACTCCACGTTGACGAATCCATCGCGGCGACATGCAGCAAGTTATCGACGCATGCCCCCACCGACATCCACCAGCAGGTTGCGACTGGTGAGACGGGAAGCTTGATGGGCTCGCCATTCGCGAGGCGCCAGAAGATCTGGCTCATGAAGGACGACATCAGCCCCTCGCCATCACCAGGTCGCGCCACGACGCCTGGCAGCCTGAGAGAGCAGCCATCCACCCACCCACGGCGGCTTGCGTCAGCAAGCAGGATCTCGCACGCCAGCTTGTGCGCACCATAGGTCAATGCCGGCGCCGGCGGTGCGTCCTCATCCATCGACTCAGGCAGCTGCTCGCCATATACCGCCACCGAGCTCGCGTAGACAAAACGCGGCGGCCGCGCCAGTGTTCTGCAGTTGTCGAGCAAAGCAAGCGTGGCGTCCAGGTTGACCTGGCGTCCGAGCTCAGGGTCTCGCTCGGCGGCGCCACCAGGTACGCTTGATAGGTGGAACATGACCTCCGGTGCTTCTCGAAGCGCTTCCAACCGCACAGCCTGTTCATGAACACTGCCGACAACACGCCGAACACGCGAGTCCGCTGCTGCCGTGCCTGGGAACGCAATATCGACCGCAGTGAGGCGAGAGACTGGTTGTCCCCCAAGCCCTTCATCCAACAGCCGGCGTATCAACACCTGCGCAATGAAGCCTTCGCTTCCAGTCACCAGAACGTGGCTCACCGGGAGAACTCCACGACCCGCTGATCGATCTCTCCGAATGGCCCTGCCGTGCCGTCTTCGAATCTGGCCACCATCTGCACCCGGTCGCCAAACTGCATGAAGCCGGTTTTCGCCTGCCCATGGTCAATCATCTCAATCACGCGCCGCTCTGCAATGCAGGCCGATCCCGCGCTTCTGTCGACGTTCGAAACGGTCCCCGACCCCACAATGGTTCCAGCGGACAGCCGTCGCGTGCGCGCGGCATGGGCGATGAGTTGACCAAAGCTGAAGTTCATCTCTCCACCGTGAGGCGCTCCAAAGCGCTCACCGTTCCATGCGACATGGAGACGCAACTGCACACGTCCATCGCGCCAGGCATCGCCCAGCTCATCCGGCGTGACGGCGATAGGGGCGAAGCTGCAGGAAGGCTTCGCTTGAAGAAACCCGAAGCCAGTGCGCATCTCGCGGGGACCGAGCGCGCGCAGGCTCCAATCGTTGATCTGCACGAGGAGCCGGATCGCTTGCTGGGCCTGCTCCGCAGTGGCTCCCATGCTGACGGGACCCACGATGACGCCGAACTCTCCCTCAAAGTCGACGCCATCCGCTTCGCTTGGGAGGGGCACATCCTGATGAGGTCCGAGGAAGTCGTCACTCGCTCCCTGGTACATGAGGGGAACAGTGTCTGAATCTGGAATGGGGGCGGTATTGAACGCACGCTCCATCAAGCGTCCATGGTTCAAGAACGCCGAGGCATCACACCACTGGGGAGACCGGGGCAGTGGGGCAGCGCACAGCGTGGGGTCGAAAGCAAACGCACTGGCGAGGTCTCCTGAATTGAGCTGCTCGTAAATGGCCTGCAGACGTGGTGAGCAACGGTCCCAGTTGCGCACTGCCTCGTGCAGATTCGCAGCCACCGCAGACGCGTCGGCAGCGTGCTGCAGGTCGCGCGAGACGACGATCAAACGCCCGTCTTCAGTGTCTGATTTGAAAGTTGCTAGTTTCATGATTGGTCGCCTTGGCTGTTCAATTTCCGTCGCTGATGGTTGTTCCACCGTCTACGACGAGGTTGTGTCCGGTGATGAAGCCGCCAGCCGCGCTGGCCAACATGACGGCCACGCCAGCGATCTCGTGCGGCTCCCCCACTCGGCGCAATGGGGTCAGCGACAGCCTGCGCTCTATAACCGCAGGGTTGTCGATGAATGAGGCCGACAGAGGCGTGCGAATCAAGCCTGGAGAGATGGAGTTCACGCGAACGCCGAGGGGGCCCCACTCCACGGCCAGATTGCGCGCCAGCTGTGCCAGCGCTGCCTTGGAGACTCCATACAGACCGATCTCTTTGTTCCCCCTCAAGCCTGCGATGCTCGACATCAAAATCACGCTGCTGCCGGGATGCAGGGCCATCTTGGGGACCAAAGCGGTCGTCAACTCCACGGATGCGCGAAGATTGAGATCGATGACGCGTTGCCAGTCTGCTGCGCAAGCCTGTCCGATCGGCCCTGCAGGGCCCTGCATCCCTGCGTTGCAGACCAGGACATCGACACGCCCATACAGGGCCAGTGCAGAGGTTGCGAGTGAAACGGCAGACTCGAACCTCGACAGATCGGCAGGTAAGTCGTGCGCTGTGCCGCCTGCGCGCCGAATGCGATCGGCCGTCTTGGCGCACAGCACCGGGTCCACATCGGACACAAGGACGGTTGCGCCATGCCCGCTCATCGCCTGAACGATGGCCAGGCCAAGACCACCGGTCGCGCCAGTGACCAGTACGACCTTCCCTTTGAGGTCGAACAGCGTCGAGTTCATTCGATCCGCCGCTTACTCAAGCACCACGCCCGCGCTTCGAATCACCGTTCCCCAGCGCTCAGTCTCCGTCTGGATGAAGCGCGCAAAATCAGCCGAACTTTGGGGAGCCGGGACCACCCCCAGATCGCCAAAGCGGCGCTTGATCTCGTCCGACTGCACCGCCTGCGCGACTGCGGCGTGCAGCGGCACCATGATCTCCGTCGGAGTACCCGCTCGAACCACGACGCCGGTCCAACCTGGGATGTTGAGCGCGGGATAACCAAGTTCCGACAGCGTCTGCACCTGGGGCAGCTTTTCCAAGCGCTTCTCGCTGCCAACCACTGCGAGGGCCCTGAGCTTGCCCTCCAGGACGTAGGGCATGCTGTTCGCCGTCACATCGAGCATCATGTCGATGTGGCCACCCATCAGGTCCTGCACGGCGGGCGCCGCCCCCTTGTAGGCCACGTGCTGGAACTTGCCCTTCGTCTCGCGCTTGAGCATCTCGACCCAAATGTGCGGCTGGCTCCCGATGCCGAAAGACCCGTACATCAGGCTCTTGTCGTCCTTGGCTGCCTTTGCAGCCTTGATAAGGTCGTCCAGCGTCTTGTAGGGGCTGTTGGCAGGCACGACCAGGATGAGCGAAGACGTGAGCAGGCGCGTCAGCGGCGCGAAGTCCTTGAGGGTATCGTAGCTGAGCTTCGGGTAGAGCGCCGCATTCATCGCAAACGGTCCGATGTCTCCGTAGAACAGAGTATGGCCATCTGCGGGTTGTTGCTTGACATAGGCCGCGGCAATCTGGGCACCAGCACCCGGGCGGTTGTCCACAATGACAGGCTGCTTCAGCGTCCCTGACACATGCTGAGTCAGCACCCGGGAAACCGCGTCGCCAAATCCGCCAGCAGGATAGGGAACGACCCAGGTGATCGCTTTGCGGGGAAATGTGGATGCAGGCTGCGCGAGCGCGTTGGTTGCAAATGGCAGTGCTACGGAAGACCGCAGAAGAGCACGTCGAGAAATCATGAATGTCCCCAAATGAAGTTCTTGTGCCGCCAGTCCGTCGCCCGTACATCGATGTCGGCCGAAAGTGGTGGCGCGC
The DNA here is from genome assembly GCF_979253235.1 of Acidovorax sp. AC410. Taxonomy (NCBI): domain Bacteria; kingdom Pseudomonadati; phylum Pseudomonadota; class Betaproteobacteria; order Burkholderiales; family Comamonadaceae; genus Acidovorax; species Acidovorax sp. AC410. Next base: position 2,589,209 of record NZ_CEEDCG010000001.1, on the reverse strand, counting down.
GAACCGGAGTATGGGAACTCCACCCTCTGAAACTGCCAAAATCTTGCGGGTTTTGTCTTAAACCTGCGGCTGCTTAGAGCGGATAACAAAACTCAGCGAAGCGGTGCTGGCTAGGCGCTGCGTCGCAGGCAGTACGAGTAGTACGACAAGACGCAGCAACGACGCCAGAAGAGTTTTGTTAGCCGCTCTTAATGGTCTCGGCGAAACTGCCCTGGGGTCGCGCCCCAGCGGCGCTTGAACGCCTGGGCAAAATGCGAGGCCGTAGAAAATCCGACCGCGGCGGCAATCTCCGCAACAGACTCCAGCGACTCGCTGAGCAACGTCTTCGCCCGATCCAGGCGGCGATTCAGCACGAACTGGTGAGGCGTCTCGCCGCTCGTCGCCTTGAAGCAGCGTGAGAAGTGAAAGACGCTCAGGCCAGTCGCTGCCGCCATGGCCTCCAACGGGACGGCTTCGTCCAATTGCGACTCCACAAGATCTGTGACCCGCTTCAGTTGCCGGGCCGAAAGGAGAGGGATCCGCCCTGTCTTCGGATCCGGCTCCCTGTAGTGCTCCAGGAGATGCACCGCGACGCTGGTAGCGATTCCTTCCGCAAACCGGGGCTGCATGGAACTGTTGTCGTCGAGCGAAAGCATCAGCATCTGTACCATCTGGCTCAGGAGCGAGTCCTTGGCCCCAAAGCAGCTGCGCAGTGTTGCGGGACGCCCTTCGCCCTCCTGTACGCGCTCAAGCCACAGAGGGGAGAGATCGAGATGGATATTGTCGCGGTCCAGCTCGGTGCGCCAGAAGCTTGGAGTGCGTTCGGGAAGCAGGACGATGTCGCCAGTGTTCCAGCGGCTGACATGTGTGGTGGACCCGTGGCGCTGCATGAGTCCGGTTGACGGACCGCGGCGCACGATGATGCAGTGCTTTCCCGCGGCAGGGATATACAGGTCGTCGTTGCCGGCGAGCTGGTGCCAAAGCGACATTCCATGCCAGGGGCGGCCCTTGCTGGAGCTACGAATCTGCTCCGATGGCACCGCATCCAGCGGCTCCTCCGTGTACGTGTGCTCCGCAACTCGCCACCGGCGCTCATCCAGTTCGACCACACCTGCCTGCGGGTGCATGCCACGATGCTTCATGTCGAACGTCATGGCTGCATTTTACGGTTCGCATCCACACACGAAACTCAGGGCTGATCGAGCTTCAAGCCTGCCGACTTGATGACCTGCGCGTAGCGCCCAATCTCAGAGGAAAGAAAACTGCCGAACTCCTGCGGACTCTGGGTCGGTGCCTCGGAACTTCCCAGCAGGGTGAGCTTCTCCATCATGTCCGGCTGCGCGAGCGCTGACACACAAGCCGCGTTCAGTTCCGCGACAGCGCTACTGGAAAGCGAAGACGGAGCGAGCAGGCCGAACCAGGCAGTGATTTGGAACCCACCCATCCCACGGGCTTCGGCAACGGTTGGCAATGTGGAGGGAAGTGCTGCTGAACGGCGGTCACCCGTCTGGGCCAAAAGTCGCACCCGTCCATCCTTCACCATGGGTGCCAGGGCCAATGCGCTGTTGAACATCATCTTGACCTGGCCGCCCGCCAGGTCGTTGAGGGCTGGCGCCGCCCCCTTGTAGGGCACGTGGAGAAGCTGGACTCCCGCCTTTTGCGAAAGCATCTCGCCAGCCAGGTGCAACACGTTGCCGATTCCGGCGGATGCATAGCTCAGAGTCCCGGGCTCACGTTTGGCAAGCTCGATCAGCTCGCCAAGATTTTTGACCGGCAGAGCCGAATGCACGGCCAGAACCAGCGGACCCGGGCTTGCGACCATGGCGACTGGCGCAAAGTCTCGCAAGCTGTCGTAAGGCAGCTTCGGGTAGAGACTTGCGTTGATGGCATGCGCGGCACTGGTCATCAGCAGCGTATGGCCATCGGTGCTGCGAACAACCGCTTCGGTAGCGATGATCCCGTTTGCACCAGGTTTTGCGTCAATGATGACCGGCTTGCCCAAGCTTGCGGTCAACTTGTCAGCCAGGAGGCGGGCGACCACGTCCGAGCTGCCCCCTGATGCGAAGGGCAACACGATGCGGACCGGCTTGGTTGGCCAAGCTGCGGAGGCCCATGCGGGGGATGCCAATGCCGCAAGCACCATGGAACGACGTATTGGGTTCGGCTTCATTTCTTGGTCTCCTGATGTACATCTGAGCGCTTGGCCCTGGCAGCTGTGCTCAACCTGCCTTCAAGGTCTTTTCAATGTCGCCGTCATACTCGCCAGCGATGAGCACAAAGAGCATCCGGCAGGTACGGCCCGAGCGGTTCGCCCAGGCGTGGTTGGTTCCTCTCTGAACGACCACGCTCCCCGCCCGCAGCTGCACCTCTCCTTCATCGAGAACGAGCGTGAGTTCGCCCTCCATCACCACTCCATAGTCCACAGATTCGGTACGGTGCATCAAGGGATGGGGCGAGTTGTGCTTCACCGTGCAAGCCTCGACGTCGCCGATCTGTTCAAACGCTTGCTGCATCCGCTCAGCGCCGCGCGTGAGGAATTCCTCGGTGTCAGGTGGGATGTCGACAAACCGGATGCGCGTGCCGCGCACCGGTGGGGGCAGGATCAGTGGCCCTGTGGTGGGATCGACGCCGTTGGAAATGCGTGCCGGCGTCTCGGAAGTGCTCCAGACCTCGTGGAAAACCGTGCCGGGAACGGCGTCGATTTCGACTACCTTGGATAGCGGACCACTGCTGCTGACGATGGCCTGGCCTTGCGAATTGTGGCCGGTGACCACGCGGTGAATTGCCGGCAGGGTCATGCCGACTCTCCATCGAAGATGGCGACGGCGCGTGTCCAGCCGGCGGACGCACCGCGGATCTTGTGCGGAAAGCAGCTGATCGTGAAGCCGGTGGCGGGAATCGATTCCAGGTTGTGCAGCTTTTCCAGGTGGCAGTAGCCAATGTCTCGGCCCGCCTTGTGCCCTTCCCAGATCAGCGCCTTGTTCCCTGTCTCGGCAATCTTGGCGGCCGTGTAAGAGAACGGGGCATCCCAGCTCCAGGCATCCGTGCCGGTCAAACGCACGCCGCGCTCCAGCAAATACATGGTTGCTTCGTAGCCCATCCCGCAGCCCGCGCCCAGGTAGTCCGGGTGCCCGTAGCGGCTTCCTGCGCGGGTGTTGACGACGACGATGTCCAGCGGCTGCAGCTCGTATTGAATCCGTTCGAGCTCAGCCTCCACGTCCGCAGCGGTGGCGACATAGCCATCCGGAAAGTGCCGAAAGTCCAGCTTCACGCCAGGCTGGAAGCACCACTCCAAAGGTACCTGGTCGATGGTGATCGAAGGTCTCGCCCCACCACCCAGCTTGGCGTCCTGAGTAGAGTGGAAGTGCCATGGCGCGTCCAGATGCGTGCCGTTGTGTGTCGTGAGCGTCACCCACTCGGCTGCCGCAGCCTCGCCATCGGGATAGTCCTCGGGAGTAGTTCCCGGGATCATCGCCATGAACTCCGGCAGCGTTTCTGCGTGCTTTTGATAGGTAATCTTGGGAGCGAGCGGTGGAGGATCGGACAGGACGTCGTTCTCCAGATAGATAGAGATGTCTACGAATCGGTGCTGAGGCTTTTTCATGGTTGGGCTGGGGGATTTTTCATTCGGGAACGACGCCTACAGCGCGAGCCAGCGCCTGGTGCTTCTGAACTTCTGCGTCGTAAAACTTGTCGAGTGCGGCCAGCGACAGCGGTGCTTGCGGGTCGGTTCCCTGGCTTCGCAGAAAGGCTTGCACTTCCTGATCGCGCATGGCGGCCTCGAAGGCCTGGTGTACACGCTGGAGTGCCGCGTCAGGCGTGGTGCGGGAGACCAGCAGCGCGCCCCAAGCCGTGTGGACAAACGACTGCAACGCTGGATCGAGCGTTTTCAACGGAGGGACTTTCGGCAGCAGCGCCGGCGACTGCTCCGCTGTGCTGCCGAAAGCACGCAGCTTGCCTGTGGTGATGAGATCGAGCGCCAATCCACCGAGCGGGAGGAACGAAAGGTCAATCTGCCCCCCGGCCAAATCCTGGACGGCAGGCGGAACACCGCGGTAGGGAATGTGGACGAGTTGCACGCCGCACATGCGAGCCCACTGCGCGCCCATCAGGTGAATCATGGACCCGGGTCCGATATGGCCGAAGGTCAGTGGCTTCCCGGTCTTGTCCGCCGAGCGTGCCAGCGCCAGGAGTTCTGAGTGCGTCTGTGCGGCTATGCCAGGTCGGCCAGCCAATACGTAGCTCGTGCGCCCCAGCAGGCCAACGGGTTTCATCTGCTCCGGCTTGTAGCGGACGCTGGCAAGTGTGGCCGGGGTCAGGATTGGCTCGGTCTGGGACACCATCACCGCGGTGAGGCCATCGGCGGGGGCATTCAGCATTTTCTGGACGCCGATCGATCCACCTGCGCCAGGCAAGTTCTCCACGATCACCGGCTGGCCCAGTGATTTCTGGAACTGCACCTGGAGCTTCCTGGCGAACACGTCGCTCGGGTTGCCGGCGGGCTGTGGAACGATGATCGTCACGTGGCGCCCATCCTGGGCGATGGCGAAGGGGGCCAGGCCCGTGCCCGCCAGCGAGACCAGCAGCGAGCGCCGGTTCATCGCCAGCCGTGGGGTGGGGTGTTCTTGTTGTTCGCTCATACCGTTGCTCCAATGAAACTCTTGGTTCCCGACGCTTTGGGGATCTTCGTGAAGGCGTAGATGGCCAGGGCATCGACGATCAGAGCAGCGATTCCGAGGCTTTCATAGCCAAACTGCTTGACCAGTGTTCCCCCGACGATGGGCCCCAGGGCCGCGCCGATCATGAGCATCGCCGGTGTTGCCGACAGCGCTCTGCCGCTGGGATCGAGTTGGGCGAGCGCACCGAAGGCGAATGTGTGCGTGAAGATCATCACCGCCGCAAAAACCGAAGCGGCTGCGGCATACGGCACGAAGCTCGTGCCGTTCACGATCACCAGCACCAGGAGTGCTTGCACAAGGGGACCGGCCAACAGGACGCTCCGGACAGACCAGCGTTTCTCCAGCCAGGCAGCAAGCGCCGCAGGAAGCAGGTTCACGAAGCCAAGGCCTATGAGCACCGCGGTGACGGCCTGCACCGTGAAGCCCCGGTCTGAGCCGACCCGCTCCAGGAAGCTGAACATCATCGACTGCACCAGACCCATGCAGGCGACACCTGCGGCGCCCCACCAGACGGCGCGCGGCAGCCGCGAGGTGGACGCCTTCTCCTGGGCGGCGAGCGTGCCCTTGTCTCTTTCAGGAAAGCCCCACAGCGCAAAGGCGGCACCAGCCGCCATCACCACAGCGAAGATCTGGAAGAGCGTTGCGCCACCGCGGGTCGCTACGAGGTGGGTCGTCGCCGCCATGAAGACGATCCCGAAGACTCCCAGTGCAATGCCGACCACAGCGAACAGCCGGTGCGGATTCGCACTGCTGGCGATCGTCCCGTGGGTCACGCTCAAGGCCGCACCAGCGGCCACACCAGCGACGATGTGCAGAACAGCGAGCAAGCCAAAGCCTGTGGTCGTCGACGCCACGGCGAACCCCAGGGCCGCCAACCCAAACCCGATCGATGCAACCCATCGCCCGACAAGCAGGTGGAAGATCGGGGCAAGGAAGAGGCTGGCGCCGACCGCGCCGGCAAGAAAGAGGGTTGCCAGCAGGCCGGCTTGCTGCGGATCAAATCGGTAAAAGGACATGAGTGTCCCCACCCAGATGGGCAGCGCGACCAGATCCACCATGCCGGCGCAGTGGCCCACCATCAGTGCGGCACGGCCTCGAAGAGAAACGGTTGTGACCATGGTGCGGACCTCCTCAAATCGGCTGGGCCAGCGCCATCAAGGACTCGCGCATGATGCGCGCGTGCTCATCCTTGTCCCCACCGGCAATCTCGATCTCACCCAATCGGGCCGAGTTTTCGACCACCATCCGGCAGCGCTCCCAGCGGCGGTTCTCGAAGGAAGACAGCGCGGCGTCGGCGTCCGTCGCGCGGCCCAGCTCTTCGGCCAGGACCAGCGCGTCTTCAATCCCGATGCAGGCGCCCGAGGCCAGATGCGGCGTGGTCGCATGCACCGTGTCACCGATCAGGACCACACGCCCCTTGAACCACGGCCGAGGCAGGAGAAGCCCTTCGAGCGGACGGTACACGATGTGGGAATCCGGACCGATCTGGGACTTGATGCGCTGCAGCACCGGCGCCTGAAAGTCATCGAGCAATCCCCGCAGATGCGCGGCAAACGTGGATGGTTCGACATGTTCATTCGCCGGCCTCGGCTCGGTGACGAAGAGGTACATCTCAGACTTCGACACGGGGTTCACTCCCGGTTTGATCCTTGGGCCCATCCACATGGTGGCTGTCTCGACCTCGGCCGGACGGGGCAATACCGCACGCCAGACAGCTTGGCCGCTGTACCTGGGCTTTGCAGAGTTCGGGAAGACCGCCTCGCGCACTGCGGAGTACAGGCCGTCCGCACCGATCACCAGGTCATAGCGTCGGCTCTGCCCATCCGTGAACTGGACTTCGGCCCCCTCGGCATCCTGGTGAATGTGGGTGAACGTGCAACCAAGCCGAATATCTGCGCCACAGGCGCGCGTGGCGTCGGCCAGGATCTTCGCCAGCACCGGACGCATGATGGCGCCGCCACCGGGAACATCGGGCCCCGCGATGCGCGGCGTGGGCAGATTCCCGATCTTGTCCCCCATGGGGCTGCAAAACTGGACTCCATCGGCGGCACTGCCTTGGGCAAGGAAGGCATCCAGTATCCCCAGCTGGCGGAATGCACGCAGCGTTGCACCCCCCAGGCTGATGCCCGCGCCGTAGCTGCGCCAACCGGGATCGATCTCGACCAGATCGACGGCGACGCCTTGCTTGCGAAGCTCGATGGCTGCCGCCATCCCGGAAAACCCGCCGCCAATGATCAGGACGCGGCGAAACAGTGAACTCATGAACTTGTCTCCTTGTAGTTGTGCAATCGAGCGTGGATCTCTCCATCGCGCTCGATATGGATCTCGATAGGTGTCAGCGCGTCACCCAGGCAGGGCCCCAGCGTGCATATGCCCGTCGAGATATCGAACTGCGCGCCATGGGCGGCGCAGACGATGCGATCTCCTGAGGCATTGAGGTATTCGTCCTTTCGCCAGGCCATCGGCGTCTGGTGGTGCGGGCAAGAATTGGCGTAGGCAAGTGGCTTTCCACCGCGCATCACGATGAATACGCTGTCCTGACCGTCACCGTATGGATCAAACCCACGCGACCCATTCGGGGGAAGGTCTCGGAGATGGCACAGCCTCACGATCAGCCCTTCGGCGCGCCAGCCCCCGGAGGAGGCCCCGAAGGCGCCCACTTCTCGCGGTGCTGGAACAGGAACAACTGCGATGCGTCGGCGCTCATGGGACCCTCCCGGGCCACCCAGGCCTCGTCGTGCAGATCCATGTCCGCGTCGTACTCGACGTGGCAGCCCAGCGGCGAATTGAAGTACCAGAACCAGTTGCTGCCGAAACGGTGGCGCCCGGGCCCCCAAAAGCTCTGGTAGCCCTTCTCGACGAAGCGGGTGCCGGCCAGCATGACCTCGGTAGGCCCGCCCATGTGGAACGTGAAGTGCTCGCACCCCTTCATGAAGGGCGGCGTCTGGATCATGAACAGCGTGTGGTGATCGCTGGTGCCTGCGGGCCGCAGAAAGGGTCCGACGCCGGTGAACCGGTCCGTGCACACGAATCCCAGCCGTGCGTAGAACGCCTCGGCCTTGACCGCATCGGGAACGAAGTAGACAACGTGAGAAAGGGATCTCGGCTTGGCCGCCATGTCCGCCGAAAGGCCCGGCACGTTCGCGCCACGCTGCGGCGCCGCACCGGGTGCGTTCACCGACTCGGCAGGCAAGGAGATCGGCTTGCGCACGGTCACCTGGAACGCGAGTGCGAACCCCATGTCGTCAACAGCGCGCACCACTCCGTCCGCGCGCCTGACTTGCCGGTCCTTCGCGAGCTCCGCCTCAATGGCATCCAGGCTCTGCTGGTCGGCTACGCCGTACACCGTTTCGCGCAGCATGCTGGCCGTACCCATGGCGGCGGGCAGCGATGGGTCATCTTTGGCGAGTACCACCACGGCAGTACCGTCGAGCGCCTCGAAGCGGCCCTGCTGCCCAGGCGAATCGCTGCGGGTCAGGCCATAGTCCGCCAGGTACTGCTCGCAGGCAGCGACGTCGTCCACTCCAAATACGAGTGCGTCGGGTCCGATGATGTTCATCTGTGTGTTTCCTGGATTTGTTGTTCGGGTTCAGGCGGTATGACCGCCCAGGGCTTGCGCCACCCAGTCGGCGATGTAGTGGCCTGCGTTGATGCTGTTGTCGAAGCTGCTGTGCTGCACGCCGCCCTCGCGCTCGGTGAAGACCTTGAGCTCACGCCTCGGGCTATTGACCAGCTGTTCGTAGGTGCGGTGCGCCCACTGCAGGGGAATCTGGGAGTCCTTTTCTCCATGCGTGACAAGGAACGGCACACGGATGCGGTCCAGCACACCGTCCAGATGCACCTGCTCGGCGATGCGCATGAAGTCATCCATGTCCTTGGCACCCCAGACCCAGCGCACGTGCTCCCAGTAGTGCGGCACGGGAAAGCTGCCTTCCTTGGCAAGGCGCTTCTTTTGCACATCGCGCCAGTCATGGTTGGCGCCCCACACCACGCCGCAGGCGAAGCGTGGTTCGAACGCCACCGCGCGCGGGCAGTAGTAGCCACCGAGCGACACGCCTTCAAGACCAATCCGCCTGGAGTCCACGTCAGGCTGCTGTTCAAGCCAGTCGACGATGCGGCTGGCCCAGTGCTCGCTGTCGAAGCGAGCGGTCAGGCCGTGAAGACGCAGTGCTTCTCCCGTGCCAGGCTGATCGACAATCAGCGAACTCACCCCACGGCGCGCCAACCAGCTCGGCAGCCCCACGCGGTATTTCATCTCCTTGGTGGAGTCGAGGCCATTGACCTGCACCAGGATCGGGGCCGGCCCGCTCACGCCATCGGCCCGCACATAGAGCGCGGACAGGTGCTTGCTCTCATAAGGGATCTCGACACGCACGCAGTTCTCGCGGCCCAGCTGCAGTCCTTTTGCAAACACCTCCAGGAAGCGGCCGTAGAGCGCCGTCCTGCCAGGTGCCCCATGGGCCTGCAAGCGCTCGGCGGTCAGGTAGTAGGTGGCTGCGCGGCTGTACTTCTCCCCTGCGGAAAGCGCACGGCCCGCGGCCTCATCCTCGGCCGCGAGTTCGCACAGCTTGTCGGCCATTCGCGCCCAGGTCTCACGGAACGCTGCTGTGCCTGCAGCGTCGGGAGCTTTGGCAGCCTCCTGCAGCGGAGCACACATCGCTTCGATCTCACCGATGCGTGCCCCCATCTCGATGGCCAGATTGACGGACAGGTTCCAGACGTAGTTGGTTGGAAAATACTTGAACATGGGGACCTATGCCGCTGCTGCGGCGGTAGCTGTGGAAGAACGGGAGGCTGTGGCGCGCTGCGCCGATGGCCTGAGGAGAAAATGCGCGAGAGCAGGGATCAGGACCAGCGCGCCGAGCATGTTGAGAAGGAACATGAACGCCAGCAGCAGACCCATGTCGGCCTGGAACTGGATGGGGCTGAAGACCCAGGTGAACACACCAGCGGCCAGGGTCACGCCCGTCAGCATGACAACCTTGCCGGTGAAGAGCAGGGCATGCTGGTAGGCGGCGGAGAGCGACTCCCCCATGCGCAGACGAGCCAGCGTGATGGAGAGGATGTACAGGGCGTAGTCGATGCCGATGCCCACGCCCAACGCGATCACGGGCAGGGTTGCCACCTTCACGCCGATACCCAGGATCACCATGAGCGCCTCTGCCAGAACCGAGGTCAACAGCAAGGGCAAGATGGCCACGACCACGGCGCGCCAGGACCTGAAGGTGATGAACGAGAGCACGATGACGGCGGCATAGACCAACCCCAGCATCTGCCACCAGGCCTTGGCGACCACGACGTTGGTGGCCGCTTCGATACCCGCCGAGCCGGCTGCCAGGAGGAACTTCGCATCCTTCGTATCGTTGGCCTGGGCAAACGACTCCACATGGGACACAACCCGTGACAAGGTCTCTGCCTTGTGGTCACGCAGGAACACATACAACGTCAGCAGGCTGCAGGTGTCGTTGTAGAGTCCACGCGGTGCACCGGCGGTTACGGTGTTGATCATGTCCTGGTTGGGCAGGAACTCATACCACTTTGGACTTCCCTCGTTCAACCCGGAGAGCACCCGGCGATTGAGCAATGCGAGGGTGTTCGTGCTCTCGACACCGTCAAGCTGCCTCAACTGCCACTCCAACGCATCGACGCGATTGAGGGTCTCGTAGTTGGCGCACTGGCCGGGAGGGGTGGTGACCATGACCGCCATCACGTCACTGGTTGCGCCATAGCTTTTCGCCATGAAGGCCACGTCCTGGTTGTAGCGGCTGTCCGAGCGCAACTCGGGCGCGCCCGCGCCGAGGTCGCCGATCTTCAGCTGGGTGCTCAGGGCAAAACCGCCCGCCCCAAGGGCAATGGCCGCAACCAATGCAGCTGTGGCTGCGCCGCGCCGTGTGAAGCGGTCCAGGGCGGACCACAGGGGATGCCTGGACGCGCCCTGCGCAATCGCTCGCTCATCCCGCAGGCTGCGCTCTGCCGCCTGGGCGCTCACCCCGGTGTAGGAGAGCATGATTGGCAGCAGGATCAGGTTGGTGAAGATCAGGGCGGCAACGCCAATGGACGCTGCAATGGCCAGCTCCCGTATCACCGTGATGTCGATGACGAGCAGCACCGCAAATCCCACGGCATCTGCCAGCAAAGCGGTGAGGCCGGCAAGGAACAGGCGCCGAAAGGTGAAGCGGGCCGCCACCAGCTGGTCCATGCCCCGCCCCACGTCCTGCATGATCCCGTTCATCTTCTGCGCGCCATGGCTCATGCCGATGGCGAACACCAGGAAGGGAACCAGGATGGAGTAGGGGTCGAGCGAATAGCCCAGCACCGGCAACAGTCCCAGCTGCCACACGACGGCGACCAGCGAGGCGGCAACCACCAGCCCCGTCGAGCGAAGGCAGCGTGTGTACCAGTACACCATTGCAGTGCAGATCGCCACCGCCAGCGCGAAGAACACCAGCACTGCCCGCACGCCTTCGATCAGGTCCCCCACCAGCTTGGCAAAGCCCGTGACGTGCAACTCCACGCCCTTGGCCTCGTACCTCGTCCGCAGGGCTTCAAGCCGCTGGGCCAAAGCGCCGTAATTCAGCGGCAGGCCGGCGCTGTCCTTGGTGAGCAACGGTACGAAAATGACCGTGGATCGGGCATCTGCGGCAACCAGTTGCCCGACCTCGCCGGAGCGGGCCACATTGAGTTGCAGCCGCTGAAGGCTCTGGGCACCTCCGTCATAGCCATCTGGGATCACGGGCCCCCCTTCCAGCCCGTCTTCGGTCACGCCGACCCAGCGGGTGTTCGGCGTCCAGAGGCTCTTCATCTGGTTGCGCGCCACGCCCGGCAGCAGAAACACTTCATCGCTCAACTGGCGCAGCGTGTCCAGGTAGGCCGCGTCGTAGATGGAGCCCCGGGGGTTGGCAACGGCAATGCGCACGGCATTCCCCAGGCCCGTCAGCTCAGCCTGGTGGGCGAGGTAGTTCTGGATGTAGGGGTGCGACGTCGGGATGGTCTTCTCGAAACTGGCGTTGAGCGCCAGGCGCGACACTTGCCAACCAAGAATGGCGGTGATCAGCGCGCACAGCACAACGACCACGGCGCGGTGGTTGAACAGCAGGCGTTCAAGAGATGAACCGCTGCGGGGATCGAATTCGGAGGTGTTCATGGATGCTGAGAGGCCTTGTCGGACGCGGCTTGCACCGTCGCGCCTCGCAGGGTCAAGGTAAGCAGGCGCCCATCGGGCAAGGGAAGCAAGGCGGTGACGGGACCGGCAGGCGGTCCGGGCCGCAGGCGCAGCGAATCACCGACGGCCTGCAGCGTCTGCCCGGATTGGGAGGCGAGCAGCAGAGAGCCGTCCAAGGCAAGCGCAGAGGCGGTGATCGATGCGCCGGTGGGCGCGTTGCCCCGCCCGTGCATCGCTTGCCAGCTGCTGCCTGCGTCGGCACTGCGCCAGACATTGCCGCGCAGCCCGCCCAGCCAGACGGCTCCGTCCTTGGGAAGTTCGGCCGTGAAGAAGGTGCCCGCATAGGGCGTCTCGATCCGGCGAAAGCTCGCACCACCATCACCGGAGAGCAGCACCAGGCCCTGCTCTCCGGCAATGACGACGGTAGTGCCTCTGGCACGCACTGCGTACAGGTGCATTGCCTGTGGGTTGTCGAGGAGACCGCTGAACGGCACCCATGTCGCTCCTCCATCGCTGGTAGCAAAGGCGAGGTTGTATGCGCCGACAGCCAAGCCGCGGCGATCATCGAAGAAGTGCAGGTCGAGAAACGGCTTGTCGGCTCCGTCAGCGACCAAGCGCTGAGCGTCCTTGATGGCCCTCTCGTTTCCGCGGGCCGTTGCCTGAGCGAGTACCAGCTTTGCGGCCTTCATGCCATCGAGCTGTCGCACCCAGGTATTGCCACCATCCCTGGTCGCAAGAATGGTGCCTCCGTGGCCGACTGCCCACCCTGTCTTCTCGTTGACGAATCGGACGGAGGTCAGCGTGACACTCACAGGTGACTTCGACTGCTTCCAGTTGGAACCACCATCTTCCGAGCAGAGGATGATTCCCCGCTCGCCCACCGCGACAACGCGCTGCCCCGCCAGCGCAGCGCCCAGAAGCACCGCGCGGTGCGGGTGGGCACTGGCCAGCGCGGGCCGATCGATGGCGGGCCCGACGGCCTGGGCCGATGCACCTGCCGCAACGGCTGCGCATGTCGATGTCGCCATCCCTGCCAGGATGGCCACTTGAACAAGATGGCGCATGGTTTCCCTGTCGCTCAGCGGACGCCTTCGCCAGCCATGGCGTCGGGGGTGAAGAAGGTGTCAGGGCGGCGCGGCACCACCTTGTAGTGCTGCGGGCGCTCGTTGACCACACCGCTGGCGTACCAGGTGCCGGCGACCAGGTCGTTGAATCCCCACTGCTGAGGGGGCGTGGTGGCCGGCAGGTCAGGCATCACCATGGGATGGGACCACAGGGTGCGCCACAGCTGGTCCTTCGCGTCCCAGCGGTCGCCGAGCACGGCAACCCAGGTGTCTTCATCCACGTAGTAGCGCGAGCGCGGCGCCTGGTGGCGTTGGCCCGGCTTGAGCTTGGCCTCGATGACCCACACCCGATGCAGCTCCCAGCGCACGTGGTCAGGGTTGAGGTGGCTCGCCAAAAGCAGATCGCTGTCCTTCTCAGGCACGTGCATCCCGTTGGCGTTGTAGGGGATGTACATCTCCTTCTTGCCGACGATGGTCCAGTCGAAGCGGTCGCTGCGACCGGACACCACATCGACTTCATCGAAATTGGCGATGCCGTTGGAAGCCGGTGTGGGGGTGTCACAGCACGCATTCGGCAGCTTGCGGACGCGGCGCTGGCCCGTGAGATAGACCCATGTGCCGGTCTTGTCCGGGTCCAGGTTCTGGCGACCCGTGATGGCCTCGCCAGCACGCACCGGCGGGCCGGAGTTGATCAGGCGGATCATCCAGTACTCGCCATTCGCCTTGTCGGCCGCGCCGTCCTTGCTGTAGTACGGCATCTGAAAGTCGCCCACGCCCTCGACTGCCATCACACGTTGGCCCGTGGCTGTGCCCATGTACCCGCGGAAGTTGGTCTGCCAGGCTTCCCCGCGCCAATGCAACTCATGGTTGGCGAGAATTTCCTTCGCAGTTTTGGGGATCGGGAACGGGATGCCGCCATGGGCGCCGCGCACGATCTCGCCTTCCAGGCGTGCCGTGGTGGCATTCTTCGCGGTGTTTTCGTAGACCCACTGCGGAGCCGCTGCGGTGCGCTGGGTCTTGTACACGTCGACGCGGAAGCTCTGCGGGTACTTCTTGAGCAGCGCTTGCGTGCCGTCGGTCAGTTTGTCGGCGTGCTGCGCCATGTTGGCGGCTGTGACGCTGAACAGCGGCTTTTCTCCCGCAAAGGGATTGTCACGGCGTCCGCCATTCTTGAAATTGGCCTGCGCGGTGGTGTACCCGCCGGTCCAGGCCGGAATGGTGCCGTCCTTGTTGCCCGCACGTTCGCCGCCCAAGGGGGTGAGTTCGGTCTTGAGCCGGGCGGCTTCCTCAGGGGTCACCGCAGCCATTGCGGTGAGGGTCGACAGGCACAGCAGGCTGCCGACAAATTGCATGGTCTTCTTCATACGATGGATTCCAGATCAGAAAGTGGTGCGCACCGAGAACGTCAGTGAGTTCCGGTCCTTCAGGGCTTGCTTGAACTGCGCGTTGTTCGCGGCATCCAGCGTCGGTGCTGCCTTGCCGAGGTAATGCACATAGTTCATTGCGAAGTTCCACGTACCGAGGTACACGCCGGACAAGCCGAAATTCACGTCCCCGCCCTTGTCCACACCGAAGCCCGGCCCCACTGCGGATGAGGCGCCAAAGGTGTAGCCCAGACCGACCGAGGGTGTGAGGTCAAGACCTGGGGCCACCTGCCGATAGCTGGGTGCGTAGACCATGCGCATGCCCACCGCAGACTTGTCCGCATTGGGATTGAGCATCTGCGCGTTGCGCGTGACCTTGGTGCGCTCGTTCCAGGCGATCTCACCCACGAACGACGCTTCACGCGAAATGAAGGACGGCCCGAGCGAGGCAATCCACGAGACCTGGGCGTGCGCACTCTCGCCCACTGCATAGCCGGGGTTGCTGCTGTTGTTCAGCCCCGCGTTCACGCCCACATTGGCCAGTGTCGACTGGCCCGAGCTGGCCAGGGGTGTGTTGTGGCGGACGGAGACTTCGCCCGCAAAGCTCCACTCGTCCAAAGTCTTTGCGAAACTGGCACCGTATGCGCGCACACCCTCGTGGTACATCCAGCGATAGATGCTGGCAGACAGCGCTGGCGGGAACCCCGTGAGCACGTTGTTGATGTTGCTGGGCGTGGTGGCGTGGTAGCGAATGGCGTAGAAGCCGAAGTCCGTGTCCAGCGCGGCAGAGCGCCAACGCACCTGCAGGCCGCCTTGCCCTGAGTCCTTGGCGTCGAGATCGGCCTGGCGGATGAAGGTGCCCGTGGGTCCCGCATTGATGCGCTCTGCACCGGGCCCCAGGGAGTCACTGGTGGACAGGTAGGCGCCCACAGGCATCAGGCGGGTCTTCTGCCACTCGTAGTTGGCATAGGCGCCGACCGCCAGATCGGACGACAGCTGCACTTGGCCAGAGATCTTCCCGGTGGGCCTGGCGACTTCCTTGAACTGCGAGTTGGGAACCGAGAGCAGTTTGATCAGGTCCAGAGGTGCCTGCCCCCCGGCGATGCCGTTGGCACCGAAGAAAAGGCTCTCGCCCCACAGCAGCGTGTGGCGGCCCAGGCGCACGGTTGCCGGGGTGCTGCCGAGCTCGAAGCGTCCATAGACGAATGCGTCCAGCACCTCGGCCTTGCGGCCCATGAGCTTGCGCGTCTCGGATGGGAAGGCATCTCGTGGGCTGTGGTTGGACGTGAAGCCCAGGTTGTCGGTGCGCCCGTTGTAGACCTCGTCATACCATGCCGCAGCGCTCACACGCGCACCGTAACTGGGGCCGGTGAGATCCAGTTCGCTGAGCAGGTCCAGTCGATTGGATACGACACCGCGCTTGAAATTGTTGTCACCGTCATCCTGGTTCGCCGTCACCGGGAGGGTATTGGCCAGGGAAGGGAGCGGCGATTTCATGCGACCGGCCAGGCTGTACTTGACGGTGTTGTCCCAGCGCAGCTTCCAGTCGGAGTTTCCGGTGTCAATCTCTATGGCCGATGCAGACTGCGCGCCAGCAAGCGCGACAAGCGCTGCTGCAATCCTGGTGTATCGGGGGCGTATGGACGTGGGTCGACCCGCCGGGTCAGCGCTGTTTCGCATGGCTTTGTCTCCGTTGATGTTCTGTTTTTCTGTCGCCAAGCTCGACGGCAAGTACGACAGGGATGAACTCTAGAGATTTGGCTTGTATTCCTGAAATGGATTCTTTAGATTCCAGGAATCCACGAGACCAATATCAATAGAAACCCTGAGACATGCGATTCAACAAACTGGACCTCAACCTGCTCGTTGCGCTTGATGCGTTGCTGGCCGAACGCAACATCAGCAGAGCGGGCGAGCGGGTGAACCTGAGCCAGCCTGCAATGAGCAACGCGCTTGCCAGACTGCGTGAATACTTTGGGGACGAACTGCTGGCCGCACAGGGGCGGCAGATGGTGCTCACCCCCCGCGCCGTCAGTCTCATCGATCCCGTGCGGGAGGTGCTGATGCGCATTGACAGCACGATCACCAACCCACCGGTCTTCGATCCAGCCAAGGCGACACGAACCTTCGTGTTGCTCCTCTCCGACTTCACCACAGCGGTTTTTATCCCTGCAATGTTGGAAGCGCTTTACAAGGAAGCCAGGGGAATCGGGATTGAGCTGCGGATGTTGAACGATCGACCTATCGAACAGCTCGAGCAGGGAGATGCCGACCTGCTCATCATCCCTGCCCAATATGTTTCTCCCGACCATCCCTCTGAGTCACTGTTCGAGGAGCAGTATCTCTGCGTGACCTGGTCGGGGAATAGCCGCATCCGGGAGGAGCTCACCTTCAACGACTACCTGGAATGCGGCCACGTGGTGGCGAACTATGCGACTGGACAGCAGCGCGCTGCGTTCGATAGCTGGTTTCTTGATCGCTTCGGCATCAAGCGCCATGTGGAGGTTTCAGCGCCGACCATGGCCGCCCTTCCACGCATGGTCGTTGGGACAGACAGAATCGCGACGGTCCACAAAAGGCTTGCGCTCCAGGCCGAGCAAATTCTTCCCATCCGGCTCTGGCAACCTCCTCTTGAGGTGCCCACGCTGGTTCAGAAGCTTCAGTGGCACCGACATCGGGATGCAGATCCTGCGCTATCGTGGGTGCGCCAACTGGCGCTTCGTGTCGGCAAGACAATCTGAAGGCTTCGGCCATGTCCACCTGATTGCGGCAGATTTTTTTCTTCAACGAATTTCTAACTCACGACACTAGGAAGCGGCGCACTTTCGCACGGTTTCAAGCGTTCTTGTCGTTATGGCTTTGCCGAATTCTTTCTCCAGCAGCGCCATGAACGCAGAGCCTTTCTCGTTTTCCACATAGGCCGAGAACACTTCTGTGCGGTCAAGCCCGAGGATGGAGCCTTGCGCGTGCTCTGTCGGAAGCACGATCTCGCCTTCGTAGGGCTTGCGAAGAAAGGTGACTACCGGTTTCGCATCAGGGGGAAGTACGAAATCCGCAAAGGGTTCTCGCCCGACAAGGCGTTGAAGGAATGAAGACGGGCGGACAATGGTTTGAAAAGTCCTTCCAAGATGGTCTTCCATTGCCGCTTCTGCGGCACTCTCCAGGATGGGAACGATGTCGGGCTTCGCCGAAAACGCCACGTTTCCGCTGGACAGGAGAGTCTTCACATCGCGAAAGCCTACAGCCTCGAAACAACGCTTGAGCTCTGGCATTTTGCAATTCATGGGGCTGACGCCCCTCAGGAAAGCGACATAACGTTCCACGATCACTCCAAGTGTGCGCTGACAAAAGTCTACTGCCGCGTGAGAGAGGCGTGTTCGGGACGGGTCACTCCGCAAGACAAGCCCGATAGATGCCCCAGCTGCTGCAGAACCTCACAGATATCGGTGCCCAACACACTGTCCTGTTGCCAGGCTTGATGGGTATCACACCCGAAGGCCGGGGATGAAAAAAAGGGCCGTGGTCACTGACCACGGCCCTTTCACCTCCGGCGGGACAAGCCCAGGCTATCTCAATGAAGCCTGGAGCCCTTGGGCAGCCTCTTGGCCAGCCACTCATGCACGTCCGCACGCACGTTGCGCCCGTCCAGCAGAAAGGACTCATAGCGGCTGGGCACGTAGGGCAGGTAAAGCAGGCGCATGCCGGCCTCCTCGGGCAGGCTGTCGGCCTTGTAGCCGTTGCACCCGGCGCAGGCCGCCACGAGATTGGTCCACGAAGTGGCACCGCCACGCGACTGCGGCACGATGTGCTCGCACTGCAGCAGCTCTTCGCCGAAGGCGCCGCCGCAGTAGGCGCAGGTATGGCGGTCACGGCGCAGCAGGCGGCGCTTGGTGAGCCCGGGCACCACGTCAAAGAGGTTGATCCGGGACACGCCGCGCAGGGCGATGATGGGCGCGATCTGCAGCACCGACTGCCGGCCCGTCGCCGCGTTGTGCCCACCACGCAATGTGGCCAGGGCTTCGAGGCCGGCATCCCAGGCGACGGCGCCGCTGGCGTAGTGCACGGCGGCTTGTTCCAGCGGCATCCAGGATTGGGGCGTGCCTTGCAGGTCCAGCTGCAGCACGCGGGGCGCGGGTGCCCGGGGCTTTCGGTAAAGGGTTTCGGGTTCGGTGCGGGGCATGGGGCGTCCTTTCTTGCTTGGCAATGGAGGGCGCAGCCGCCCAGCCAAGCGCACGCCCCGTTTCAACAACAGTCAGTCAATGGCAAAAGCGGGCATCCATCGGCAATCGATGGACGCCCTGGTGGATGCGGTGAGGCAGGCAGCGGGCGCACGAGCGCGCATGCCGCTACCACTCGCCGACCTCGCGCACGCGCTGGTCGAGGTCGAGGTGCTCGAGGCGGCGGGCGGCCGCCGCCGCACTGGCGCCACGCTGAGCGCGCGCACGCACGAGGGCCAGGCGTGCTACCCAGCCTGCGATGAGGCCGGGACGGCGCCGCTGCCGGGCGCCAAACGTGATCTGGATAGGGGTGGCCATGGTGGTCTCCTGGAAAGCGGTGTGGTGAATAGAAATGAGGGGGGTTGGTGGAGGGAAGAAGGGCAGACCGGGGAGGGATCGAACCTCCGAATGGCGGAATCAAAATCCGCTGCCTTACCACTTGGCGACCGGTCAACAAAAGGGAAAAGGGGGAAAAGGGAGGGAGCCGCAGACAGGAGTCGAACCTGCAATCCCTGGCACGAAGACCAGGCGCCCCAATCCGACAGGGCTGCTACGGCATGCCTGGCCATGGCCAGGAAAAAGATTGGCACGCGCGGAAGGAGTCGAACCCTCAACCGTCGGATTTGGAGGCCGGTGCTCTGCCAGTTGAGCTACACGCGTAGAAAGCGAAAAACGAAATATCGGGCACTCCTGCCGGAGCGCATCTCCATTTCGGTTGTGTCTTCACGCGACCGCGGTTTCGATGAAACCGCGCATGCACGTCGCTGCACTGGGTGATCAATCCCAGCACATCCCGCCGGGCCGCGCATGCGGCCGAATCTGGCGGTGAGAGCAAAGGCACACCCGAAATGGAGAGAGGCTTGGGAGTGCGTCGCACGCCGGCCTCTCTGCTTTCGATGGGCAGGCCAGCCATGACTCCGATGGAGCAGACCGCCTGCAGCAAACTGTTAAGGAACGGGATCCCCGGTGGGTCGATGCCCTTGGGGGCAGCGCTGGCGCTGCGAAAAGATGAAACGGTGGAAAGGAAAAGGAGCAGCAATGAAAAAGGCCCGGAACCACCTGGTTGCCGGGCCTCTTCTGGAGAGATCGGGAGGGAGAACGCTGTGGGGCTAATGCCCTGCGTTGCAACCTCCGCCCGGTGGTGGAGCGGTATCCTCGAAACCATTGCCCAGCCACTGCGGCTGGTTGCCATTGCCCTGCAAATACGCACTGGACTCCATGCGCTGCTGCGATGCCAGTCGTTTGGCCAGGGACGGCATGGACGTCGAATGCGCATGGAACGACGACGACCCGCGCACGGCCACGGCGCCCTGGCAGGGGCGGCGGAGGATGGCGGTGCGGGCGGCGTTCACGGTGGGCTTTCGGCGAAAAGGTGGTGGGTGATTGGCAGGTAAAGAGGACAGGGTGTCCTGATGGAGGTGAACTGTAAATAGTCTTTACTTGCCGGTCAACACCCTGCACAATCTTTTTTCTGCGTTTGTTGTTTTTTCTTTGTGACCCCGCCTCCCCTCACCGTCATCCGCCGCACCAATGTGCTGGCGCTGCACCGCCTGTTCCTCGAAAAAGAGATCGCTGCCGGCAAGCCGGCCAAGGGGCTGGACCAGGCCTTTGCCGCATCGCTCGAGATTTCCCCGAGCATGTGGAGCCAGATCAAGAGCTCCCGCCCCATCGGCGACACATTGGCGCGCCAGATCGAGCGCCATGCGCGCGTGGACAATGGCTGGCTCGACGCCGAGCACGCCACACAGCACCCCGACCCGGGGGAGGAGCGCTTCCTGGCGCTGGCACGCGAGGCCTGGCGCCGGGCCAACGCCAAGGGCAAGCGCGACCTGCGGCTGTGGCTTGCAGAGCGGGCCGCCCCCTTGCAACAAGGCGTTGCATCCCCTGGCGGCGAGGCCGCGGAAGCAGGAAAATAGCGCTTCAACCCGGACCTCGCCCGCACTGGAGAGCCCGCTCCAGCCCATGGGCGGGCAGTTTCACCGACAATTGGGGGCTATTTCCGTCTTTTTGCCCCCAGCGCGAGCGCACCCGATCCGGGCGCCCGACGGGCACCGCTTTCACCAGACCCCAGAGTCCCCCTTCCATGAGCGCAGTGATGAACCAACCCCAACGGGCCGGCTGGACCGCCGAGCCCCCCGAACTGGCAGACACCGGCGCCGATGCGGCCGCGGCTGCATCGGGCCCTGCGCGCCTGAAGATCGAACGCGAGGCCCACAAGCTCGAAAAGCGCCTGTGCCGCGAGGTCGGCAAGGCCATCGTCGACTTCAACATGATCGAAGAGGGCGACAAGGTCATGGTCTGCATGTCCGGCGGCAAGGACAGCTATGCCCTGCTGGACATCCTTCAAAAGCTCAAGGCGCGTGCCCCCATCCATTTCGACCTGGTGGCCGTGAACCTGGACCAGAAGCAGCCCGGCTTTCCCGAGCATGTGCTGCCCGAGTACCTGGCGAGCACGGGCGTGCCCTTCCACATCGAGAACGAAGACACCTACAGCATCGTCAAGCGCCTGATCCCCGAGGGCAAGACCACCTGCAGCCTGTGCAGCCGCCTGCGCCGGGGCATCCTGTACCGCGTGGCCGACGAGCTGGGCTGCACCAAGATCGCGCTGGGCCACCACCGCGACGACATTTTGCAGACCCTGCTGCTCAACATGTTCTTCGGCGGCAAGATGAAGAGCATGCCGCCGAAGCTGGTCAGCGACGATGGCCGCCACGTGGTGATCCGCCCCCTGGCCTACGTGACCGAGAAGGACACCACGCGCTGGGCCGCGCAGCGCAATTTCCCCATCATCCCGTGCAACCTGTGCGGCAGCCAGGAGAACCTGCAGCGCAAGCAGGTGGGCGAGATGCTGCGCGAGTGGGAGAAGAAATTCCCTGGTCGCGTGGAGAACATGTTCAACGCGCTGCAGAACGTGGTGCCCTCGCACCTGCTGGACGGCAGCCAGTACGACTTCAAGAACGCGCGCGCCACCGGCGTGGCCAGCGAAGACGGCGACAAGGCCTTCGACAAGGAAGAGTTTTCGGCGCCAGCCACCTCGTTACCAGGTGTACAGGTGGTGCAGCTGTCGTGAACCTCGGCGGCAGGAGCACACTCCAAGGTGGATTGACCCCATCCCCGGAGACAACCATGACCCGTCGCTGGATTTCAGCCTTGCTGCTTTGCGCCGCAGCGGCCACCCTGGCCGGCTGCAGCACCACCCGCGTGGTGGAAGGCCAGGTGCAGAGCTTTTCCACGCTGGCGGCCGTGCCCAGCCCGGCCACCTACCGCATCGACCGCCTGCCCTCGCAGCAGACCCCGGCATTCGACACCATCGCCGCGCTGGCCGAGCAGTCGCTTGCCCGCGCCGGCCTGCAGCGCGACGACGCCGCGCCCCAACTGCTGGTGCAGATCGGCGTGCAGGCGGGCACCGTGCCGCGCTATGACCCTTACTACGGCGCCCACGGCTTCTACGGCCCCTATCCCTGGGGCGGCTGGTATGGCCGCCGCGGCTGGGGCATGGGCGGCCTTTGGCGCATGGGCGAGCCCACCCCGCTGCACCGCCGCGCGGTCAGCGTGGTGATGCGCGACGCTGCCACGCAGGCCTCCGTCTACGAAACCTCGGCCGTGCATGAAGACGTGTGGGTGGCTGACCCCGCCGTGTTCGGCATCCTGTTCGATGCAGCGCTCACCGGCTTCCCCAAGCCGCCCGCCGGCCCGCGCCAAGTGCGCATTCCCTTCGCGCCCCCACCCTGATCCCACCTGAATGCAAGCCACCCGCATCATTGCCGTACGCCATGGCGAAACCGCCTGGAACGTCGACACCCGCATCCAGGGCCACCTGGACATTCCCCTGAACGAAACCGGCCAGTGGCAGGCGCAGCAACTGGCGCAAGCGCTGGCCGGCGAGCCCATCGACGCCATCTACGCCAGCGACCTGCAACGCGCCTATGCCACGGCCCAGGCCGTGGCCGATGCCACGGGCGCACCCATCACGCCCGAGACCGGCCTGCGCGAGCGCAGCTTTGGCCACTTCCAGGGCCGCACCTTCGCCGAGATCGAGGCCGAGATGCCCGAGGACGCGCGGCGCTGGCGCAAGCGGGACCCCGAGTACGTGCCCGAAGGCGGCGAATCGCTGGTCATGCTGCGCGAGCGCATTGAGCGCACGGTGTTCGCCCTGGCCGAAAAGCACCCCGGCGAGCAGGTGCTGATGGTGGCCCACGGCGGCGTGCTCGACGTGCTGTACCGCATGGCCACGCGCCAGGAAATCCAGGCGCCGCGAACCTGGCAGCTGTCCAACGCGGCCATCAACCGCCTGCTGTGGACACCCGACGGCCTCACGCTGGTCGGCTGGGCCGATACCCAACACCTGGACAATGCGGCCCGCGATGAAACCCTTACCTGAAGCCCTGCGCGCCAGCATCGGCGCGCGGGTGGACCTGATCGACACGCCCGCGCTGGTGGTGGACCTGGATGCCATGGAACGCAACATCCAGCGCATGGCCGAATTCGCCCGCAAGCACCGGGTGCGCTGGCGCCCCCATGCCAAGCTGCACAAGAGCGCCGAGCTGGCCCTGCTGATGCAGCAGGCCGGCGCCCAGGGCGTGTGCGTGCAGAAGGTGGCCGAGGCCGAGGCCCTGGCCGCCGGCGGCGTGACCGACATCTATATCAGCAACCAGGTCGTGGCCGGCCCCAAGCTGCTGCGCGTGGCGCGGCTGGCGGCCCAGTTGGCCGCGCGCGGCGGGCGACTGGCGCTGGCGGTGGACCACCCCGAAGGCATAGAACGCCTGGCCGAGGCCATGGCGCTGGCCGGCAGCGATGCCGGCATCGACGTGTTCGTGGAGATCGACGTGGGCCAGGGCCGCTGCGGCGTGCCCCCGGGCGAGGACGCGGTGCCGCTGGCCCAGGCCATCGCGCGCCACACCCAGCGCCTGCGCTTTGCCGGGCTGCAGGCCTACCACGGCCGCGCCCAGCACCTGACGGGCACGGCCGAGCGGCGCGAGACCATTGCCGGCGTGGTGCGAGCAGCGGCCTACACCCGCCACTGCATCGAAGCCGCAGGCATTCCGGTGCCCCTGATCACGGGTTCAGGCACGGGCACCCTGGTGCACGAAGCGGCCAGCGGCGTCTACGGCGAGCTGCAGGCTGGCTCCTTTCTGTTCATGGATGCCGACTACGCGCGCAACGAGCGCGAGCCGGCGCAACCCACGTTCGAGCACTCCCTGTTCATCAAGACGCAGGTGATCTCCGTGCGCGACACCCATGCGGTGTGCGATGCCGGCCACAAGAGCCATGCCATCGACTCAGGCCTGCCCCTGGTGGCCATGCTGCCGCCCGAGCGCGCGCTGCGCTACGGCAACGGCGGCGACGAGCACGGCCTGCTCTACACCGAGAGCCCCAAGGCCCGGCTGCCGGCCCTGGGCCGCATGCTGTGGCTCATTCCCGGCCACTGCGACCCCACGGTGAACCTGCACGACCACCTGATCGGCGTGCGCGGCGGGCTGGCCCTGGGCACGGTGGAGCGCATCATCAGGGTTGATGCCAGAGGCGCGCTGACCTGATTGGGGCAAGAATCGGCGAAACACTGCATTCGCCCCATGAGCCCCAGCCAGATCATCGTTCTTGCCACACCCGTCTTCTTTTTGCTGATCGCCATCGAACTGGCGGTGGGCTACAAGCGCCAGCGCGTCACCTACCGCATGGCCGATGCCATCAGCAGCATCAGCCTCGGGATGCTGAGCCAGACCAGCGCGGTGTTCACACGCCTCTTGCGAGTGGGCATCTACACCGCCGTGTTCGAGCACGTGGCGCTTTGGCGCAACGACGCCTTCTGGCTCAGCGTGCCGGGCTGGCTGCTGGCCCTGGTGTTCTACGACTTCTGCTACTACTGGCTGCACCGCATGGGCCACGAGTCGGCCGTGCTCTGGGCCGCGCATGCGGTACACCACCAGAGCCAGGACTACAACCTGTCGACCGCGCTGCGCCAGACCAGCTCGGGCGCACTGCTGGGCTGGGTGTTCTACGTGCCCATGGCGCTGGCCGGCGTGCCGCCGCTGGTGTTCGCCATCGTGGCGCTGGTGGACCTGCTCTACCAGTTCTGGGTACACACCGAGCAGGTCGGGCGCCTGGGCTGGTTCGACCGCTGGTTCTGCAGCCCCAGCAACCACCGCGTGCACCACGCGGTGAATGACGTCTACCTGGACAAGAACTACGGCGGCATCCTGATCCTCTGGGACCGGATGTTCGGCACCTTCAAGGACGAGGACGACCAGGAGAAATGCGTCTACGGCACGCGTGGCCTGCTCAACAGCTGGGACCCGCTGTGGGCCAATGCCCAGGTGTATGCGGGCCTGGCGCACGACAGCTGGCATGCGCGCAGCTGGGCCGACAAGCTGCGGGTCTGGATCAAGCCGCCGGGCTGGCGACCGGCCGACGTAGCCGAGCGCTTCCCCAAGCCCCCCTTCGACATCGCACGGATGCCGCTGTACCACCCGCCCATGTCGCGCACGCTGCAGTGGTTTGCGGGCGCGCAGTTCGCACTCATGCTGGCGGGCGTGGCGGCCTTTCTCTGGCAGGCCGACACGGCGCCGCTGGGGCACAACGCCATCTGGTTCACCACCCTGCTGGCCGCGCAGTGGGCCCTGGGTGCGGCGGTGCAAGGGCGCATCGGCATGGGCATGGCGCTGCTGGTCGAATCGGCAGCCCTTGCCACAGCGACCAGCGTGCTCGGTCTGCAGGAATGGCATTGGCTCTTCAAGCCGCTGACCATGGTGATCGCCATCGCCGTGGTCGCGGGGCATCTGCGCGCAGCTGCCCCGGGTGGTGGACTCGACAGGACCGAGGGCCGCTGGCTCATCGCCGCGCTGGCCGGATCGCTCGCGGGCGATGTGTTCCTGATGTTCGGCGGCTTCTTCATCCCCGGGCTGGTGAGCTTTCTGCTCGCCCACCTCTGCTACATCGTGCTGTTCCGCCAAGGTGTGCCCTGGTTTGCCCGGCGCGGTGCGCTGGTGGCCACGCTGGCCATCGGCGTGGGCATGTATGCCTTCCTGTGGCTGGGCGGGCTGCCGGCCGCTTTGCGCGGGCCGGTGGCGGCCTATGTGCTGGTGATCGCCCTCATGGCCGCCCAGGCCATCGGCCGTGCCGCCGTGCTGGGCGGGCGCGGCGCCTGGCTGGTGGCCATCGGCGCCGGGTTCTTCATGCTCAGCGATGCCACGCTGGCCACCAACCGCTTCGTGCAGC
Source organism: Acidovorax sp. AC410 (assembly GCF_979253235.1). Classification (NCBI taxonomy): domain Bacteria; kingdom Pseudomonadati; phylum Pseudomonadota; class Betaproteobacteria; order Burkholderiales; family Comamonadaceae; genus Acidovorax; species Acidovorax sp. AC410. Next base: position 2,563,529 of record NZ_CEEDCG010000001.1, on the reverse strand, counting down.
CCCTGCCGCTGGCGCAGTTGTGGGTGTTGGCGACCTACTACATCGCGCAGGTGCTGATCGTGGCGGGCATGCTGGACGGTGCCCGCAGCCAGCGCCGGGCACCCGTCACTGAGGAGGGGCCTGCGGCGAGCGCTGCCGTGCCGCCGACGGGATATGCAACGCCCCGGCCATGAGCACCGCGCCCAGGGCCAGCAGGAACCAGGCACTCAGCAATCCCAGGAAGGTATCGGCATTGCGCTGGCCCGGGTGGGACTGCAGGTTCAGCGCCGCCACCTCCTCGACCACCCCGGCGAGCCCCCGGCTTGCCACATAGTGGTAGGCCGCGCCGCCCAGCGCCCACAGGCCGATGAAAATCAGCGCCAGGGCCATGCAGGCCAGCCCTGCGCGCGGCCGCCGGCCCACGCAGAGGCACCATGCCGACAAGCCGCCCACCACCGCCGCCCCGCACAGCCACCACAGCTGCAGGTCATCGCGCGCCAGGGGCAGCACCCATTCCCATGCCCAGGGCAGCGGGGCCAACAGCCACTCGGATTGCGGCGCCAACCCGGGCCAGGCGCCCAGGGCGCCCCACATGCCCGGCGCGCTCAGCAGCCACAGCAGCAAGGTGATACCCGCCAACACGGCCGTAGCCGCGTAGGCCCGCAACCGCCAGCGTTGGCAACGCTCGGACGCCATGGCGGGCCAGTGGCGCCCCGCCAGGCAGGTGGCCCACGCCGCGGCCAGGCACCACACGCTGGCCGCGCCACACACGGCCACCCCGCCGGGCAGGTCCTCGAAGCCCTCGAACATGAACACGGTGAGCTGGCCATAGACCACCCCGCCCAATCCGTAGAGTAGCAGGGTGCCAACGACCAGGGCCAGGCCGCAGGAACCCATGAACCTGCGCCCGGGCGCGAGGGCCTCCCATTGGGCCCGCAGGGCCGGCGTCCAGTTCACCCCAGGGCCCCGGCGCACGGGCGCCGCCTTGGCGGCGCTCTCGCGCGGGTTCTTGCGGCGGCGGTTGGAGCGGGCCATGCGACAGCTCCCTTGTGCTTCAGGCTTCGAACAGGTCCTGCCCGCCGGTCTTGGGCGGGGTCACGCCCAGGTGCCGGTAGGCGGCCAGCGTGGCCACCCGGCCACGGGTGGTGCGCTGCAAAAAGCCCTGCTGGATCAGGTAGGGCTCGATCACGTCCTCGATGGTGCCCGCCTCCTCGCCGATGCTGGCGGCGATGTTGTCCAGACCCACGGGGCCGCCATCGAAGCGGTGGATCACGGCCTCCAGCAGCTTGCGGTCCATCACGTCGAAGCCCTGCGGGTCCACGTCGAGCATGGCCAGGGCGCGGTTGGCGATATCAAGGTTGATGCGGCCATCGCCCTTGACATCGGCATAGTCGCGCACCCGGCGCAGCAGGCGGTTGGCAATGCGCGGCGTGCCGCGCGAGCGGCGCGCGATCTCGAAGCCGCCGGCCTCGTCCATGGGCGCATTGAGCAGCCCCGCACTGCGCTGCACGATGCGCGCGAGCTCCTGCGCGGTGTAGAACTCCAGCCGCGCGACGATGCCAAAGCGGTCGCGCAGCGGGTTGGTGAGCATGCCGGCACGCGTGGTCGCCCCCACCAGGGTGAAGGGCTGCAGGTCGAGCTTGATGCTGCGCGCCGCCGGCCCCTCGCCGATCATGATGTCGATCTGGTAGTCCTCGAGCGCCGGGTACAGGATTTCCTCGACCACGGGCGAGAGGCGGTGGATCTCGTCGATGAAAAGGACGTCGTTCTTTTCCAGGTTGGTCAGCAGCGCGGCCAGGTCCTTGGGCTTTTCGAGCACGGGGCCGCTGGTCTGGCGCAGGTTCACCCCGAGCTCGGCCGCGATGATGTGGCTCAGCGTGGTCTTGCCCAGTCCGGGCGGGCCGAACAGCAGCACGTGGTCCAGCGCCTCGCCGCGCTTGCGCGCCGCGCCGATGAATATCTCCAACTGCTCACGTGCCTTGGCCTGGCCCACGTACTCCTGCAGCAGCTTGGGGCGCAGGGCGCGCTCGATGGCCTCCTCCTGCGGCGAGGCGGGCGCGGCGGACACCACGCGCTTGGGCGGTATGGGGGCGAAGTCGTCGGTCTGGATGGTCACGGTGGTTCTGTCCGGGGTCGAATACCCGCGCGGGCGGGCCGACTGGAACTATATAGCCCGGGCGCCCCCCCAGGGGGTAAAGTAAGTGGGTACTGTGCCGATACATGAAGCACACCATGAAAGAGATGATGCCTGCGCCCACCCGCCTGCCACGGCCGCTGCAATTGCTGGCCGCGCTGGCCGCCAGTGGCGCAGCCGCCCTGACTGCGACTGCCCAGACCACGGCCCCGCCCGCCCGGGCCGCCAGCGGCGCCATCCGCATCGAGAACCCGCAGGACAAGGCCACCCTGGCCACCCGGATCGACGAAGCCATCCAGCGCGCCAAGGACAAGAACGCCGCGCCGGCCAAACCCGGTGCGCGCAAGAACGCCGGCCCCATCCCCAGCGTGGAAGTGCGCGTGCCGCCCGACCGCCCGCGCAAGCCGGCCCCGGCCGAAGCACGCCCACCTGCACCACCCCGGTCGACCGTGCCGGACGCCGGTGCCAGCCGCCGCTACATCCAGTCGCGGGCCGCCGAACTGGCCGCCGCCGCACCGCCGGCACCCGCACTACCGCCAGCCGACCCGCGCACGGTGCGCTGGGACCACGCCAGCGGCGACAAGGGACCCGAGGCCTGGGGCGGCCTGCATCCGGATTTTTCGGCCTGCAGCCAGGGCACACGCCAGTCGCCCATCCACATCACCCCGCAGGACGTGGCGCTCGGCCCGGCCGACCCCTTGCCGTTCGGCAACCAGTTCTTCGGCGGCACGGTGTGGAACACGGGGCATGGCCTGGCGCTGGAGGTGGAAGGCACCAGCATCCTGCCCCTGCGCGGAGCGCCCTGGCGGCTCATGCGTCTGCAGTTCCGCCACCCGGCAGAGGAGCGCGTGCATCTGCAGAACTACCCCATGGCCACCGAGCTGGTGTACCAGGGCCCGAGCGGCCAGATGGCCGTGGTGAGCGTGCCCATGCAGTTGGGCAGCCCCAATGCCTTCATCACCCGCATCTGGACGCACATGCCGCTGGATGCCCAGGACCGAGTGCGCCTGCCGCAGCCGGTGCTTTCGGTGGGCGATCTGCTGCCGCAGGACCGGCGCTACTACCAGTACGCGGGCTCGCTGACCACACCTCCCTGCACCGAGGGCGTGCTGCGCATCGTGATGAAGACCCCGGTGAGCGTGGGGCTGGAACAGCTGCGCCTGCTGGCGCGCGTGTCGCCGCCCAATGCGCGGCCGGTACAGCCGACCAATGGGCGCCTGGTGCGCGAGGCCCGGTAGGGGCCCGTCGAACCTACCTGGCCAGCGACTTGAGCGCCAGCTTGATGCCGTCGCTCACGCCCACGTCGGCCGGCAGGGCCTTGAGGGCAGCGGCCGCTTCCTTGTCGTTGTAGCCCAGGGCCAGCAGGGCCTGCAGGATGTCGGCCTGCGCATCGCTGGTGGCGTGGCTGCGCGCGCCCCCCATGTCGGCGCCCAGCTTGCCCTTGAGTTCCAGCAGCAGGCGCTCGGCGGTCTTCTTGCCGATGCCGGGCACCTTGACCAGGCGCCCCGCCTCCTGCAGCGTGATGGCCTGGGCCAGGTCGCCCACGCCCATGCCGCTCAGGATGGACAGCGCCGTGCGCGGGCCCACGCCCGAGATCTTGATCAGCTCGCGAAAGGCCTGGCGCTCCTCGGCCGTGCCAAAGCCGTAGAGCAGCTGCGCATCCTCGCGCACGATGAACTGCGTGAGCAGGCTCACGCGCTCCCCCACGGAGGGCAGGTTGTAGAAGGTGCTCATGGGCACATTCACCTCGTAGCCCACCCCGTGGCAGTCCAAAAGCACCTCGGGGGGATTCTTCTCCAGCAGGGTGCCGGTCAATTTGCCTATCATTGATGTCCTTTGCCGTCGCTGGCGTGACAAGCAGCGCCGTCGCTCTTGCGTTCTTTTCCATTGCCTGACGGGAATTATCAGCGTGATCCTGCGCCACACCTTCACTCCCCACAACAACACCCGGCTCACGCACCTGTGCGGCCCGGCCGATGCGCACCTGCGCACCATCGAGGTGGCGCTGCAGGTGAGCATTGCGCACCGGCACGAACAGTTCAAGGTGGACGGCCCCAAGGCCAAGGCCACCCAGGCCATGGAGCTGCTGCAAGCGCTGTACGAGATGGCCGAGCGCCCGATCCCCGAGGACCACATCCAGCTCATGCTGGCGGGCGACAGCGAGCTGCTGGAGGCCCCGGACGACGCCATCGTGCTCAACACGCGCCGCCCCGACCTGCGCGGGCGCACGCCCACGCAGAACCTGTACCTGCAGAACATCGCCACGCACGACATCACCTTCGGCATCGGCCCGGCCGGCACCGGCAAGACCTACCTGGCCGTGGCCTGCGCGGTGGATGCCCTGGAGCGCAGCAACGTGCAGCGCATCGTGCTGACCCGCCCGGCGGTGGAGGCCGGCGAGCGCCTGGGCTTTCTGCCCGGCGACCTGGCGCAAAAGGTCGACCCCTACCTGCGCCCGCTGTACGACGCGCTCTACGAGCTGATGGGCAACGACAAGGTGCAAAAGGCCTTCGAGCGCAACGCCATCGAGATCGCGCCGCTGGCCTTCATGCGCGGGCGCACGCTGAACAACGCCTTCGTGATCCTGGACGAAGCCCAGAACACCACGCCTGAGCAGATGAAGATGTTCCTCACCCGCATCGGCTTCGGCGCACGCGCCGTGGTCACGGGCGACGTGAGCCAGATCGACCTGCCCAAGGGCGCGATGAGCGGCCTGGTCGATGCCGAGCGCGTGCTCAAGCGCGTCAAGGGCATCGCCGTCACCCACTTCACCAGCGCCGACGTGGTGCGCCACCCGCTGGTGGCGCGCATCGTGGACGCCTACGATGCCCCCCGCCGCGCCGCGGCTGCACGCACCCGCACGTGACCAGGCAGACACCAGAAGAAAAGCCCGCCCCATGCCTTTGAACCAACTTTCCCTGTCGCTGCAGTTTGGCCGCTTCGACGGCGCCGCCGCGCACCGCGCCGTGTTGCCGCGCCACAAGGTCACGCGCTGGATACGCCACGCCCTGGCCACCGACGCCGAGATCACCGTGCGCATCGTGGACGCTGAAGAAGGCCGCCAGCTCAACAACGACTACCGCCACAAGGACTACGCGACCAACGTGCTGACCTTCGACTACACGCAGGAGCCCCTCGTCACGGCCGACCTGGTGCTGTGTGCCCCGGTGATCGAACGCGAGGCGAAGGAGCAGAACAAGAGCCTGCAAGAGCACTACGCCCACATGCTGGTGCATGGCGCGCTGCACGCCCAGGGCTGGGACCACGAGACGAGCACGGCCGATGCCGACGAGATGGAGGCCTACGAGACAGCCATCCTGCAGGAGTTGGGCTTTGCCGACCCCTACGATGCCAAGCCCGTGCCAGCCACGCCCGCCAAGTCACGCAAACGTTAGGGAGCGGGCGCGACCCCATCGATGGGCAGCCACCACGACAGCGCCTGGGGCTGCGGTCCCCACTGCACAGTGAAGTAATTGCCACCGCCATTGGCGGGCTGGTCCCAGCGCCGCGAGATGGGCTGACCGGTGAGATGGCAGTACAGCAGGGTGCCCACCGCGCCGTGCGAAACGATGCCCAGCGCCCCGGCAGAGGTGTCAGCCTCGGCAATGGACGCCACGGCCGCCACGATGCGCGCCTGGGCATGCGCCGCGCGCTCCCACCCGCGCACCGATTGCCCCGGCCGGGCAAAGAAGGCGTCGGCCACGGCTTCGAACTCGGCCAGCGGCAGGTAGCCGGTGGAAGACCGGTCGTTCTCGCCGAGCGCAGCCACCTGCGTGGGCGCCAGGCCCCGGTGCGCCGCCAGTATCTGCGCACCATCGATGGCCTTTTGCTCGGCGCTGCAGTACACCGCCGAGATGCCTGGCACCCAGGGCTGTGCCAGGGCCGCAGCCATGCGCGCCCGCCCGCGCTCGGACAAGGGCCAGCCCGTGATCGGAACATGGGGGCTGATCACCACGTCGGGATGGCTGATGAAATGGATCGTGCGCATGGGCTCCCTGCGGGAATGGGTTGGACAGCGCGAGAACGACGGCCCGGCCATCGCTGTTTTTAACGCAAAACACCTTTTACCCGGCGCAGGCACTGCCCCGCGCCTGGGCAGTGCCATACCCAGGCCTGGCGCGCCCTGGCGGCCTGCTGTGCCCAGCCGGCAGGGCCCGCAACCGGCCGCAACGCAGGGCTCGGCGTCCGAAAAAGCAGGCGGCCCGCACCTAAGATGCGCGGCGCGCCGGCCCCAGACCGGCTTCTCCACCATGTGAAAGCCCCATGTTCGAAACCGCCCTGCTGCTCACCGCCGCCTTCGTGGCCGGCGCCCTCAATGCCGTTGCCGGGGGCGGCAGCTTCCTGACCCTGCCGGCCCTGGTGTTCACGGGCGTGCCCCCCGTGGTGGCCAATGCCACGGGCACCGTGGCATTGCTGCCGGGCTACCTGGCCGGGGCCTGGGGCTTTCGCGAAGACACGGCCCCACCGCCGGGCCTGTCGATGCGGCTGCTGGTGGCGCTGTCCCTGGCCGGCGGCGCGGCCGGCGCAGCCCTGCTGCTGGTGACGCCCGAGGCCACCTTCCGCCGTGTGGTGCCCTGGCTGCTGCTGGCCGCCACCGCGCTGTTCGCCTTCGGCCCCTGGCTGCGGCAGCGCCTGGCAGGTGGTGTGCCCTCCACCCCCAAGGCCGTCGCGGGCGTGCTGGCAGTGGCGGCTTACGGCGGTTACTTCAACGGCGGCCTGGGTATTCTTCTATTGGCGCTGTTCGGGCTGCTTGGGCAAACGAACCTGCATGCCATGAACGGGCTCAAGAACTGGGTCTCGGCCCTGCTCACGGCGATGGCCGTGGCCATCTATGCGGCCGGCGGCGTGGTCCTGTGGCCGCAGGCCCTGGTGATGATGCTGGCCGCCACGGCCGGGGGCTACGGCGGCGCGCGCGTGGCACGGCGCATTCCCGCGCAGTGGCTGCGCGGCGGCATCGTGGCCACGGGGCTGGTGATGGCAGCCTTGTTCTTCTGGCGGCAATGAACGGCGGCGCCTGAGGCCGAGGCACCCATCCCATCCGATGGGCGAGGCGGCTGGTGCCTTAAGCTCGGAGGGCTGCTTTCCACGTCCCCATGCTGCTGCGCATCCTCTCCATCCTGTTCCCCCTGTTCGCCATTGCAGCCCTGGGCTATGCCGTAGGGCGGCGCATGAAGCCCGACCTTTCGACCGCCAACCAGCTCAACCTGGCGGTGTTCGTGCCAGCCCTGGTGTTCGGTGCCATGGCGGGCAAGGACTTTCGGGCGCAAGACCACCTGGCATTGCTGCTGGCCACGCTGCTGCTGATCACGGGCACCGGGGTGGTGGGCTGGCTGGTGGCCCGTGCGCTGCGCATGGACCCCAAGACGCTGGTGCCGCCCATGATGTTCAACAACTGCGGCAACCTGGGCCTGCCGCTGGCGGTGCTGGCTTTCGGGCAGGAAGCGCTGGCCCCGGCCATCGCCATGTTCGTGGTGTCGAACGCGCTGCAGTTCTCCTTCGGCATCTGGCTGCTGGACCACCAGGCGCGGCTGCGCAGCGTGTGGACCTCGCCCTCCATCCTGGCCGCCATCGCGGGGCTGGCGGTGGGCATGGCAGGCGTGGACCTGTGGCCGCCGTTGCTCACGGCCATCCGCATGGTGGGCGATGTGTCGATTCCGCTGATGCTGTTCGCCCTGGGTGCGCGCCTGGCGGATTCGCACATCCAGTCCGTCGGCTTCGGTCTCTTCGGCGCGGTATTGCGCCCCGTGGCCGGCATGGCCATCGCCTGGGCCGTGGCCTGGGGCATGGGCCTGGCGCCGCGCGAGCAGGGCTTGCTGCTGGTGTTCGGCGCCCTGCCCCCGGCGGTGATCAATTTCATCCTGGCCGAGCGCTACGGGCAGGAGCCCGAGAAGGTGGCCTCGATGGTGCTGATCGGTAACCTCGGGGCGCTGGTGTTCCTGCCCATCGCGCTGGCGCTGACGCTGCAATAGCCGTAGCCAACCGCGCCACGAAAAACGAAGACCGCGCAGGCATGCACCGCCTTGCCCCTCGAAGGCCCGGGGGCACTGTCATGAAGGCGCCATGGACGTCGCCGACAGTTGAATCAAATTGTTACATTGGTTCAGCAGCCAGTCCCTCCCATGACCGTTCGCCTGCGCATCACCCTGCTCATCGCCCTCACCTTCCTGGCGCTGTGCGCCATCGGCGGCTTTGCGCTCTACCAGTCGTCCCGTGGTGCCCAGCAGGTCAAGGCCGTGACGGAGGGGGTCGTTCCCAGCACCATCCAGTCGGTGGAGATGATGGGACAGCTCAAGGACGTACACATCGCCACCATGGCCATGGTGGCGGCGCCCGACGGGGAGAGCGCCAAGACCACCTACGAGGCACTGAGCTCGCGCAAAAGCGAACTCAAGGCAGCCCTGGCTTCGCAGATGCGCCAGGCCGACAGCGATGCACAGCGCGGCCTGATCAAGGAGGCCGAGATGAGCCTGGAGAACTACTTCCAGGCCATCGACGACACGGCCCGATTCAAGCTGGCGGGCCAGCAGGAGGCCGCCGAGGCCACCATGGCCGCCACCGTGGACCAGTACCTGCGCGAGCAGGGCCAGATGATCGAGGCCGTGCAGGTGGAAAAGCGCCGCGGCAAGGACCAGGCCATTGCCTCGCTGAACGCCAACCTGACCCAGACCACGACGACCCTGAGCGCAATCACGCTCATCGCCGTGCTGGCCATGGGCGGCATCGGCCTGCTGCTGTACCGCCAGATCGTGCGCCCCATCGGCGAGATGGAGCGCAAGATGACCGAGATCGCCACCAGCCAGGACTTCTCGCACCGCGTGCCCGTGGCCCGCATGGACGAGATCGGGCGTTCGCTCACGGCCTTCAACCTGATGGTGGAAAAGATCCAGGAAAGCACCGAACTGGTGCGCCGCAAGACGGCCGACATCCAGGTCATGCTGCACACCATCCCGCAGGGCATCCTGACGCTGCAGGCCGGTGGGGTGGTCCACCCCGAGTACTCGGACCACCTGGCCAGCATCGTCGAGACCCGCGAGATTGCCGGGCGCAGCGTGGGCGACGTGCTGCTGAACCACACCGACCTGGGAGCCGACGCGCTGGCGCAGGCCACCACCGCCATCGACGCCTGCATCGGCGAAGACGCGATGAACTTCGAGTTCAATGCCCACCTGCTGCCCGGTGAGGTGAGCGCGAGGTTCGCGGACGGCAAGGCCAAGGTGCTGGACCTCACCTGGTCGCCCATCGCCTCGGCCGACGGCAGCATCGAGCGGCTGATGCTGTGCGTGCGCGACGTGACCGAACTGCGCGAGCTGGCACGCGCCGCCCAGGCGCAGAAGCAGGAGCTGGCGATGATCGGCGAAGTGCTTGCCGTGCAGCAGGAGAAATTCCACGACTTCGTGGACAGCGCGTCCTCCTTCGTGCTGCACAACCAGCGCCTGCTCGATGGTGCGGCCACCGATGCGGCGGCCCGCTCATCTGCCGTGGCGGAGCTGTTTCGCAACATGCACACCATCAAGGGCAATGCCCGGACCTACGGCCTGCTGCCACTGGCCGACGTGGCGCACGCGGCCGAGCAGCGCTACGACGCCCTGCGCCAGGACCTGTCCGGCTGGGACGGCGCAGCGCTGGATGCCGAACTGCAGGCGGTGCGTGCATCGCTGGAAAATTACGCGCACATCAACGACACCAAGCTGGGCCGCAAGGGCCCGGGGCGCCGCGGCAGCGTGGAAAAATACCTGATGGTGCCGCGCGAGCGCATCGACGAACTGCTGCACGCGGCGGGCAGTGCCCTGCACGGCAGCAGCGACCCGCATGCCATGCGCGCCCTGCTGGAACAGGTGCAGCATGCCCTGCAACTGCTGGGCACCCACACACTGCACGACGTGCTGGAAACGGTGGTGGCCTCATTGCCCGACCTGGCGCAGGAACTGGGCAAGCAGGCGCCCAAGGTCGTCATCGCCGATGGCGGCATCGTTCTGCGCACCCAGGTGACCGACGTGTTGCGCAACACCTTCATGCACCTGCTGCGCAATGCGCTCGACCACGGCATCGAAGCCCCGCCGGAACGCGCCATGCAAGGCAAGGCGGAGCAAGGCCGGATCGAGATCGCCCTGCGCCAGGCGGACGGTCATATCACGCTGCGGCTGTCCGATGACGGACGCGGCCTGAACCTGGACCGCATCCGCGCCAAAGCCATTGCCTCGGGCCTGGTGCAGGAAGACAGCACCCTCACTCCGGCCGAGACGGCGCAGCTGATCTTTGCGCCCGGCTTTTCCACGGCCAGCGAGGTGACCGCCATCTCGGGGCGCGGTGTGGGCATGGACGCGGTGAAGGCCTTCATCGAATCCGTGGGTGGCAGCATCGCGCTGGAGCTCCAGCTGGCCGATGGGCACGCAGGCCACGCACCGTTTCACACCGTGATCCACCTGCCCGCCCAGTACGGCGTGGCACGCCGCGCCCCGGCAGAACACGCCGAGAAGGAAGCGCAATGATGGAAGTGCTGCTTCTGCTCTGCGGCTGTGCGCTGGGCGCCATGGCCGGCTGGTGGCTGTGCGGCCGCACGCTGCGCAAGGCAGCCTTGCAGACCGAGGAGGACGTCGGCAAGGATGCGCAATGGGAGGTGGAAAGCGAGAACGCCCGGCTGCAGGCCCAGGTCGATCAGTTGCACGGCTCGCTGCAGCAGGCACAGGCGCGCATGCAGGACGCCATCGGGCAGTGGGAGCAGGAACAGCGCCTGATCGAGCACAGTGCCAGCCAGCAGGCGCAGGCCGTGGTGCAGGGTGCCATGGGCCACAGCCAGACGCTGGCCAAGGCACTGGCCGAGTTGCAGGGCATCAGCAAGACTTTCGAGCGCTGGCATGCCGACATGAGCAAGCTCGTGGCCCACAACAAGGACATGCACGAGAAGAACGACGAGTTCGCGCGTATCGTGCGCCAGATGGTGATCGTGGCGCTCAACGCGTCCATCGAGGCGGCCCGTGCGGGCGGAGCCGGGCGCGGCTTCGCCGTGGTGGCCAACGAGATGCGCACGCTGTCGGTGAACGCCGAGGCCCTGTCCAAGCACTACCGGGACAACCTCTACAAGAACGACCTGATCGCCACCACGACCTTCCAGGACATGCAGGCCGGCGGCAAGATGATCATCAATGCGTCCATGGGGCTCGCGCTGACCAACCGCAAGATCCAGGCCGCTCTGTCTGCCTGAGCCAGCCGCCATGACGTTGAGCCAACGCGCCAGGGACAGCCTGGACAGCATGATGGTCGCAGGCCTGCGCCAGAGCATGGGGCCGCCACAGTCGGAGATACAGGTCCGCACGGTGCCTGACGTGGCGCAGGAATCGCTGACCCACATGGCGGTGCTCTCGATCGCCTCCTACTCGTTTCGCATCATCGCGGCGCTGCACTTTGCGCACGATGCGCGCACGCGTGCATGGATCGCGGGCATGGTCGGGCAAGGCGAACAGGAGCTGGGCCCGCAGCCATTCATCGACGCCATCTGTGAGATCGGCAACATGTGCTGCGGCGCGATGAACCGCGAACTGGGCGCCTTCTACGACTGCCTGGGCCTCTCGACCCCGCAGATCCTGGACATCCGCAGCCTGCCGCACATGGCGCAGATCGGCACCGACCACCTGCAGCATTTCCGCATCGACCTGCCAAACGGCTTGTTGGGTGGCCTGCCGCTGCACGCGACCCTGTGTGCCCGCGCCTACACCCCCATGGACTTCCATTGGAAGGCCCCCGAGATCGAAGAGGTCGCGGGCGAACTGGAATTTTTCTGACCATTTCTGAAGGACTAGCACCATGGCCAACATCCTCGTCGTCGACGACTCCAGCACCGTGCGCAACGAAGTCGGCGGCTTCCTGGGCAAGAACGGCTTCGACATCGCCTTCGCGGTGGACGGCCGCGACGGCCTGACCCAACTGCAGCAGGACCCGCGCATCAAGCTCGTGGTCTGCGACGTGAACATGCCCCACATGGACGGCCTGACCATGGCCGAGAAGGTGCGCAGCGAACTCAGGAACACCGGGGTCAACATCGTGATGCTGACCACCGAGAACTCGCCCGCAATGAAGGAGCGCGGCAAGGCCGCCGGCATCCGCGGCTGGATCGTCAAGCCCTTCAACGGCCCGGCGGTGCTCGGCTCGTTCCAGAAGCTCGTCGGGGCCTGACCCTGCCTATGCGGCGGGCGCCGCAGGCGCGATGCGCAGCGGGATGGTGATCGGCCCGTCGTTGACGAGGTGTACCTGCATTTCGGTCGCGAAGCGGCCGGTGGCAACCACCGGGTGCAGGGCGCGCGCCTGCTGCACCACGTAGTCGAACAGGCGGCGGCCTTCGTCGGGGGCGGCCGCCTGGGTGAAGCTCGGGCGGTTGCCGCCGGTGGTGTCGGCGGCCAGCGTGAACTGGCTCACCAGCAGCAGGCCGCCCGACACGTCCTGAACGCTGCGGTTCATCTTGCCGGCATCGTCACCGAAGATGCGCAGCTTGAGCAGCTTGGCCAGCAATTTGTCGGCCTCGGCTTCGGTATCTGCGCGCTCGGCACACACCAGCACCAGCAGGCCGTGGCCGATGGCGCCCACGGTCTGGCCCTCCACGTCCACGCGTGCCTCGCGCACACGTTGAATCACACTGATCACGTCGTCACTTCCTTGGGTTCGGGTTCATGGAAAAGGGCTTCCACCTCGATGGGCAGCAGTTCGATGGTGGCACGCAGGCCGGGAACGGCCGACACCAGCGCCTGTTCCACCTGGCCGCGCAGCTGGGCCGCCTGGCCCAGCGTCCAGCTGCCGGGCACATGCAGGTGCAGGCCGACGAACTGGCGCTGGCCCGCGCGCCGCGTGGAGACATGGTCGAACCGCAGGGCGCCGGGCGCCTGGGCCGCCAAGAATTGCCGCAGCGTGGCATCGATGGCGGCCTGGACCTCCGGCTCCACGGCCTCGTCCATCAGACCCTGCGAAGACCGCCAGACCAGCGACACGCCCTCGCGCAGGATATTGAGCGCCACCGCGATGGCCGCCATAGCATCGAGCCAGAGCCAGCCCGTGAGCGCTGCGCCCGCGATGCCCACGAGCACGCCGGCCGAGGTCCAGACGTCCGTGAAGAGGTGCCGCGCATCGGCCTCCAGCGCGATCGACTGGTGTACGCGCGAGGAGCGCAGCATGAGCCAGGCCAACACCCCATTGAGCACCGAACTCGCCACCGAGAGCGCCAGGCCCCAGCCTACCTGCTCGATGGGTTGCGGCGCGAACAAGCGGTGCCCGGCCGCCCAGAGAATGCCCAGCGACACGCCGACGATGAGGATGCCCTCGAAGCCCGAGGAGAAATACTCGGCCTTGTGGTGGCCATAGGGGTGGTTGTCGTCCGCCGGCAGTTGGGCGATGGTGACCATGGCCAGCGCGAACACCGCACTGGCCAGATTGACGAAGGATTCCATCGCGTCCGACAACAGGCCGACCGAGCCGGTCACGTACCAGGCTGCCGTCTTGAGCACGATGGTGACCAGCGCCACGGCCACCGACGCCCACAGCAGGTTGCGTGGCGTGAACCAGGGATGCAGGGAAGGAGCGGGTGGGGACATGGCTGGCTGGATTACACCAGACCGTGCGCGTGCCAGAATCCGCCCCATGACCAAGGCATGGCGTCATCGCCTCGCAGGATTGCTGTTGTGGGCCCTCGTGGCGGCCGCCGGTGCCGGCTGGCTGGCGCATGCGCGCGTGGAACAGCTGCGCGCGGCCTTCGATACGGACGCGCGCATCGTGCACCGGCTGCTGAGCCAGCGCGTGGTGCAACACGACGCGGTGATGGCCACGCTGGCGCTGCTGCAGCCCCCGGTGCCGGGTGCGGTGGCCGACACGGCGGCCGCATCGACCCTGCCGCGCCTGCCGTCCGTCTACCCCCAGATCCTGGCGGTACTGCAGCGCCCGGCCGCTGGTGCCTGGCCTGCCGCGCAAAAAGCCGCGCTCGATGCCGCCGAGGCAACCTCGCGCCGGTCCGGGCGGGCCGAGATGGCCCTGGCGGACCTGGCTGCCGGCCGCTACCACCTGGTGCTGGCGGGCACCCCGGCCAGCTATGCGCTGCAAATCGATCTGGCAGCCACCGTGCCGCTGGAGGAATGGCCCATGAACCCGGTGACCAGCCCGGTGCGCGTGGCGCTGGAACGCGCCGGCCAGTCCTTCGTGGTGCAGCCCGGTCGCCGCCTGGACCGCACGGGCTGGCACTTCGGCGTACACAAGCTGCTGGCATCGCCGAGCCAGCCCCTGGACGTGGTGGCCGAGCGCACCGTGACGCCGGCCGAGCTGCCCTGGTGGGCCATGCTGGGCTGGTGCCTGCTCACGGCAGCCCTGTGGGCCGGCGCGCTGGCCTGGTGGCGCCAGCGCGTGGCGCGCCAGCGGGCCGAGGAGCTGCTGCGCCTGGGCCAGGTGGCCCGGCTCAATACCCTGGGCGAGTTGGCTGCCGGCATGGCGCACGAGCTCAACCAGCCCCTCACGGCCCTGCTGGCCAGCACCCAGGCGGCCAAGCGCCTGCTGGGCGAATCACCGCCCGACCTGGACACCGCCTTTGACGCCATGGGCCGCGCCGTGGAACAGGCACGCCGCGCATCGGCCGTCGTGGGCCGCTTGCGCCGCCTGGTGGAGCGCCCCGATCTGGCCGGACAGGCCCAGCCGCTCGCATTGCCCGCCGCCGTGCAGGACGTTTTGCACCTGGTGGAGCCAGAGCTGCGGCAGCGCAGCGTGGTCCTCGACCTGCAGGCCGAGCACGAACTGCCCACCGTACTGGCCGAGCCTGTGGCGCTGCAGCAGATCGTGCACAACCTGGTGATGAATGCCCTGCAGGCCATGGAGCAGGTGCCTGCCGCAGAGCGGCGGCTGGAGCTGCACCTGGCCCGGCAGGACACCGGCCAGGTGGCGCTGACAGTGCGCGACCATGGCCCGGGCATACCGACCGAGGCACGCGAGCGCCTGTTCGAGCCCTTCTACACCACGCGCGAAGGCGGTCTGGGCCTGGGGCTCACGCTGTGCGAAAGCCTGGCCCAGGCCATGGGTGCGCAGCTGTGGCTGGCACCCGCCGCAGGCCGGGGCGCGGCCTTCGTGCTGGTGCTGCCGGTGACGGCGCAGGCGCCCGCCGCAGCCCACCCGGCCGCCCCACTCCATACCCCCGTGCTTCCATGACCGACCACGCCACGCCCCTGTCCCCGCTGATCCACCTGGTGGACGACGATGCCGCCGTGCGCGAGGGCCTGTCCCTGCTGATCAGCACCGTGGGCCTGCGCGTGCAGGCCTGGGCCGACCCGCTGGCCTTCGCTGCGGGCTTCGACCGCGCCAGCATCGGCGCCATCGTGCTTGACGTGCGCATGCCGGGCACCAGCGGCCTGGCGCTGCTGGAGCAGTTGCTGGCGCAGGGCGTGGACCAGCCGGTGATCATGCTCACCGGCCACGGCACGGTGGACATGTGCCGCCGCGCCTTCAAGGCCGGCGCCGCCGAGTTCCTGGAAAAACCGGTGGACGACGAGGTGCTGCTCGAGGCGCTGCAGAACGCAGTGCGCCAACACGTGCGCTCGCGCGAGCGCCACCAGGCCGACCAGCAGGCGCGCGAGCGCCATGCCCAGCTCTCGGCGCGCGAGCGCGAAGTGCTGGGCCTGATCGTCGAGGGCTTGACCAACAAGGAGATCGGCCGCGCGCTCGAACTCTCGCCGCGCACGGTGGAGACCCACCGCGCCAACCTGTTCGCCAAGCTCGGCGCAGAGTCGCTGGCGCAGTTGATCCGGCGCTACGCGGCCCTTGTGGAATAGCCACCCGGACAACGGGACTGCGTAGTTCTACGGAGGCCCGCGCGTAGCCGCACGAATGGTGCCGGCGGCCTGCATTTTTTACAGTTCTCCCACGGCCCGACGACCTGCCAGGCCGGCCTTCCACACCACCGGAGAACACACCATGCAACGCCACTTCAAGACCGCCGCCATCGCCCTCGCCTTCATCGCCACCGCTGCCAGCGCCGAAGGCGTGCGCACCGAAAAGAACATCTCGCTGGACCTGGCCACGCAGATCGCCGCCCAGACCGTGGCCACCTGCACCGCCAACGGCTATGCCGTGACCGCCACCGTGGTGGACCGTGCCGGCACCGTGCGCGCCGTGTACCGCGCCGACAACGCCGGCCCGCACACCCTGGAAGCCAGCCGCCTGAAGGCCTACACCTCGGCCTCGGCCAAGAACACCACCCTGGCCATGATGGAAGGTGCGCAGAAGAACCCCGCAGCCGCCAACCTGGTCAATATCCCCGGCTATCTGCTGCTGGGCGGCGGCGTGCCGGTAAAGGTGGGCAACGAAGTGATCGGCGCCGTGGGCGTGGGCGGTGCTCCCGGCGGCCACCTGGACGAGCAGTGCGCCGTGGCCGGCATCGCCAAGGTGCAGGACCAGCTCAAGTAAGCCTCAGGCAACCGACGGAGAAAAAAGCCATGGCCCACCGCACCGCCCCTTCATTCGCGAGCACGGCGCGTGCGCTGTGCGCCATCGCCGCAACCCTGGCCTGCGCTGCGCTGCAGCCGGCCCAGGCCCAGGTGCCGCCCAGCCCGGCGGACATCGCCGCTTACCAGGGGGTGCATGCTGCGGCGGCCCAGGGTGACAGCGCCGCCCTGCAGCGCCTGCTGGCAGGAGCCGGTGCCGCCCAGGCCAATGCCCGCGACGCCCATGGCCGCACGCCCCTGCACGTGGCCACCTTTGCCCGCCAGCGCGAGGCCATCCGCGTGCTGGCCAAGGCCGGCGCCGGGCTGGACCTGCTGGAAAACGACCGCTACGACGCGGTGACGATCGCCGCAGTGGCGGACGACGAGGACACCCTGGCCCTGCTGCTCTCGCTGGGCGCCAGCGCCAAACAGGTGACCAGCCGCTACGACGGCACGGCCCTGATCGCCGCCGCCCACCTGGGCCACGACGGCGTGGTGCGCCAGCTGATCGCCGCCGGCGCCCCGCTGGACCATGTGAACAACCTGCACTGGACGGCTCTGATCGAATCCATCGTGCTGGGCAATGGCGGGGCACGCCACCAGGCCACGCTCAAGGCCCTCGTCAAGGCGGGCGCCAGCCAGTCGCTGACCGACCGGCAGGGCAACACGCCGCTGCAACTGGCACGCCAGCGCGGCTACGATGCCATGGCGCAGATGCTGGTCAGTCGGTAACCAGGCGGGCCTTCACGGACTTGCCTTTGACCTTGCCGCTGTTGAGGCGGTCGACCACCTGGCGGCCCACGGTGCGGTCCACCGCCACATAGGTGGAGAACTCGTTGACGTTGATCTTGCCGATCTGCTCGCGCGTGAAGCCCATCTCGCCGGTGAGCGCACCCAGCACGTCGCCGGCACGGATCTTTTCCTTGCGGCCCCCGATGATCTGGATGGTGGCCATGGGCGGCACCAGCGGCCCGTCGCCGGTGGGCGTGAGTTCGGCCAATGGGTAAAAACGCGATTCGCGGCCCTGCAGCTGCTCGATCTTGCCCACGCTGCCCATCTCGTCCATGCTGGACAGGTTGAGCGCCAGGCCCTCGGCGTCGCCCCGGCCGGTGCGGCCGATGCGGTGGATGTGCACTTCGGGGTCGGGTGTCACGTCCACGTTGACCACGGCCGCCAGGTTGGCGATGTCGAGGCCGCGCGCGGCCACGTCGGTGGCCACCAGCACCGAGCAGCTGCGGTTGGCGAACTGCACCAGCACCTGGTCGCGCTCGCGCTGCTCCAGCTCACCATACAGCGCCAGGGCGCTGAAGCCCTGGGCCTGCAGCACGGCCACGAGGTCGCGGCACTGCTGCTTGGTGTTGCAGAAGGCCAGCGACGATTCGGGCCGGAAGTGGTCGAGGATCTGCGATACGGCGTGCAGGCGCTCGGAGTTCTTCACCTCGTACCAGCGCTGCTCGATCTTGCCCTCGGCATGCTGGGCCTGCACGGTGATCTGCTCGGGCGACTTCATGAACTGCTGGCTCAGCTTGGCGATGCCCTCGGGGTAGGTGGCCGAGAACAGCAGGGTCTGGCGCTCCTTGGGGCACTGGCGCGCCACGGTGGCGATGTCGTCGAAGAAACCCATGTCCAGCATCCGGTCGGCCTCGTCGAGCACCAGGGTGTTGAGCGCCTCCAGCGACAGGTGCTGGCGCTCCAGGTGGTCCATCACGCGGCCGGGCGTGCCGACCACGATGTGGGCACCGTGTTCCAGGCTCACGGTCTGGCCGCGCAGCGGCACGCCGCCGCACAGGGTCACGACCTTGATGTTCTCCTCGGCCCGCGCCAGGCGGCGGATCTCGGTGGTCACCTGGTCGGCCAGCTCGCGCGTGGGACACAGCACCAGCGCCTGCACAGCAAAGCGGCGCGGGTTGAGGTTGGCCAGCAGGGCCAGGGCAAAGGCGGCCGTCTTGCCGCTGCCGGTGCTGGCCTGGGCGATCAGGTCCTTGCCCAGCAGGGCGGGTGGCAGGCTGGCGGCCTGGATGGGGGTCATCTGCGTGTAGCCCAACTGCTGCAGATTGGCCAGCGTGGCGGGGCCGAGGGCCAGCGCACTGAAATCGGTGGCGGCTTGGTTTTCTTTGGAGGTCATGGGGGGATTATCCGGGGCAGGCCGGAAAAGCCCTATTTGCCCTGCCATGTGCATAGGGAGAACTACCTTACGCCAGCGTCAGGTGAATCGGCTATAACGGAATACAGTGCAGGAACCGGGTGGTACATGCCAGAAACGATCAACGCATCCAGCACCGCCGAGCAGGGCCGCTCCAGCGACCTGCTGCTGCGCCTGATCGCGGACTCCGTGCCCGCGCTGATGGCCTATTTCGACCTGCCCGGCCTGCATTGCCTGTTTGCCAACCAGGGCTATGCGGCCTACAACGGCCATTCCACCGAATCCATCCTCGGCCTCACGGTGCAGCAGGCCATCGGCGACAAGGCCTGGCAGGCCATACAGCCCCACGTGGAGCGCTCCACCCGGGGCGAACACGTCAAGTACGCGCGCGAGCAGACCCTGCCCAATGGCGAAGTGCGCATGATCGAAGTGAATCTCATCCCGCACTTCGAAGGCGCGCAGAAGGACCGGCAACTGGGCTCCTTCGTGCTGATCACCGACATCACCGAGCGCTGGCGCGCCGAGCGCTCGGTGCGCGAGAGCGAAGAGCGCATGCGCAAGTTCACCGAAGCCACGGACGAGGCCATCGTATTCCACCGCGACGGCCTGATCTCCGACGGCAACGAGGCCTTGTACCGGCTCACCGGCTATGCGCTGCACGAGGTGGTGGGCCTGTCCATCTTCAACTTCATCAGCCCCGAATGGCGCGCCGTGGCGCTCGACTACACGCGCAGCGGCCGCGAAGACCCCTACGAAGTCACCATCCGCCACAAGGACGGCCATGCCATCCCGGTGGAGGTGGTGGGCAAGACCATGCCGTTCCACCATGCGGACTACCGCATCGTGGTGGTGCGCGACATCACGGCGCGCAAGCAGGCACAGGAGCGCGAGGCCTTCAACGCCCTGCACGACTCGCTCACGCAGTTGCCCAACCGCCGCCACCTGATGGACCAATTGGCCCAGGCGCTGGCCCGGCGACGCCAGGGCCAGGTGGCGGTGCTGTTCGTGAACCTCGACCATTTCAAGACCGTGAACGACTCGCTCGGCCACCACGCCGGCGACCAGTTGCTGCGCGAGGTGGCCGACCGGCTGCGCCACAGCGTCGGTGACGCCGACGTGGTGGCCCGCCTGGGCAGCGACGAGTTCGTGCTGGTGCTCACCAGCATCGAGACGCCTGAGGATGCAGCCCGGGTAGCCGACGCCGTGCTGCAGGCCATGCGCACCGTCTTCACGGTGGGCCACCTGCCGCTGACCATGTCGCCGTCCATCGGCATCAGCCTGTTTCCGGACGACGGGGCCACCGGCGATGCGCTGCTGCGCTGCGCCGACGCGGCCATGCAGCAGGCCAAGGACAGTGGCCGCGGCAACCGCCAGTTCTACCAACCCGGCATGGACCTGCGCGCCATGGAAGTGCTGCAGCAGGAGCGCCTGCTGCGCGAGGCCATTGCGGACAACGCCTTCGTGCTGCACTACCAGCCCCAGATCTGCCTCGCGGATGGCACGCTCCGGGGATTCGAGGCCCTGGTGCGCTGGCGCCACCCGGTGCGTGGCCTGGTGGGTCCCATCGATTTCATCGCCTTCGCCGAGTCGCGCGGGCTCATCACCCCGATTGGCCGCTGGGTGCTGCACGAGGCCTGCCGCCAGCTCAAGGCCTGGCAGGAAGAGGGCCTGGCCCTGGTGCCGGTGGCCGTCAACCTGTCGGCCCTGGAGTTCCGCCAGCGCGATGTGGCCGGCGAGATCGCCGCCGCCCTCACGGCCACGGGCCTGGCACCGCAGTACCTGGAGATCGAGCTGACCGAATCGGTGCTGATGCACCAGAACGGCCAGGTGCTCGATACGCTCAATGCTCTCAAGAAGCTGGGCGTGGGCATCTCCATCGATGATTTCGGCACAGGTTACTCGTCGCTGGCCTACCTCAAGCGCTACCCCATCGACAAGCTCAAGATCGACCGTTCCTTCGTCATGGACACACCGGGCAGCGCCGATGACGTGGCCATCGTCACGGCCATCGTGCAGATGGGCCGCAGCCTGCAGCTCAAGACCGTGGCCGAAGGGGTCGAGACCGCCGAGCAGATGGCCCTGCTGCGCAGTCTGGACTGCGACCTGGTCCAGGGACACCTGATCTCCGTGCCGCTGGACGCCCCGGCCATTCGCCAGTGGCTGCTGGACCAAGGCGCGCAAACTGCGGCCTGAACGCCACACCAGCCCCGGGAGAGGACACGATACGGCGGTTTCCCGTGAATTTCTGGTGCCGGGCAGGTAGCTGTCATCCCCACCACCCCGCCGCATGTGGACAATAGGGCCATGCCCCTGATCCCCGACTTCATCGCCCCCACCCGCCACACCGACCCTGCCGAGGCCCTGGCCCAGGTGCAGCGTATCTACCAGCAGCAGATCGGCCACCTGCGCGAGGCCATGCACCAGTTCGTGTCCGGCGAAACGCCGGGGGGGCATGTGCGCGCCTTCTACCCCTTCGTGCGCATCCACACCGCGACGGTGGCGCGGGCGGACACCAAGCTGGCCTATGGCTTCGTGGAGGGACCCGGCCGCTACGAGACGACGCTGACCCGCCCGGACCTGTTTGGCGACTACTATGCCGAGCAGTTCCGCCTGCTGCGCAAGAGCCACAACGTGGAACTGGAAGTGGGCACCAGCGCCCAGCCCATCCCGATCCACTTCTCGTTCGCCGAGCACGACCATATCGAAGGCACGCTGACGCAGGAACGCCGCATGCTGATGCGCGACGTGTTCGACCTGCCCGACCTGGCCGCCATGGACGACGGCATCGCCAACGGCACCTGGGCCCCGCGCCAGGGCGAAGCACAGCCGCTGTCGCTGTTCACCGCGCCGCGCGTGGACTACTCGCTGCATCGCCTGCGCCACTACACCGGCACGGCACCCGAGTGGTTCCAGAACTTCGTGCTGTTCACCAACTACCAGTTCTACATCGACGAGTTCGTGCGCCTGGGCCATGCCGAGATGGCCAAGCCCGACAGCGAGTACGTGGCTTTCATCGAGCCGGGCAACGTGATCACGCGCCGCACCGGCCTGCCGGCGGCCGAGGCCGACGCCCTGGGCGTGGCGCCGCCGCGCCTGCCGCAGATGCCCGCCTACCACCTGGTGCGCCAGGACCGCAGCGGCATCACCATGGTCAACATCGGTGTGGGCCCGGCCAATGCCAAGACCATCACCGACCACATCGCCGTGCTGCGCCCGCACGCCTGGATGATGCTGGGCCACTGCGCCGGCCTGCGCAACAGCCAGCAACTGGGCGACTATGTGCTGGCGCATGCCTACGTGCGCGAGGACCACGTGCTCGACGAGGAACTGCCGCTGTGGGTGCCCATCCCGGCGCTGGCCGAGATCCAGGTGGCGCTGGAGCAGGCCGTGGCCGACGTGACCCAGATCGCCGAAGCCGACCTCAAGCGCATCATGCGCACCGGCACCGTGGCCAGCACCGACAACCGCAACTGGGAGCTCTTGCCCGACAACATGCCCCAGCGCCGCTTCAGCCAGAGCCGTGCCGTGGCGCTGGACATGGAAAGCGCCACCATCGCGGCCAACGGTTTCCGCTTTCGCGTGCCCTACGGCACCCTGCTGTGCGTGAGCGACAAACCGCTGCATGGCGAGATCAAGCTGCCCGGCATGGCCAACCACTTCTACCGCGAGCGGGTGGACCAGCACCTGCGCATCGGCATGCGCGCCATCGAGATTCTGCGCGAGGGCGGCATCCACCGCCTGCACAGCCGCAAGCTGCGCAGCTTTGCCGAGGTCGCATTCCAGTAAAACCATCCCCTGCCGCAGGGCGGCGCCCCCAGCCATGCCACTGGACTTTCTGACACTGATGGCGGTGATGGCCGCCAACCTGTTCATGATCTCGGCCGCCCTGCCGCTGATCATGGGCCCCGGCGTGAGCCCCGCGGCCCGCTATGTGCAGGCCAGCATGCTGCTGCAGGCCACGGCCTGGGCGGCCATCATCGCGGCCGGGTCCTGGTGGGACCAGGCCCTGTCCACCCTGTCGGTGGCCTGCAATGCGCTGGCGCAGTGGATGCTGTACCGCGCCCTGGGCGAATGGCTGGGCGAGCGGCCCTTGAAGTCCCTGCTGCTGGTGCTGGTGGTGATCACCCCGCTGGGCTATACGCTCGCCTTTGGCGACTATGCCTGGCGCGTGGGCTGGGCCAACCTGCTGATGGCCGCCATCCTGCTCATCGTGGCACGCGCCACGCTCTACCCTGCACGCTATGCCGACCCGCGCTGGCGGCGCCTGCTGATGGCCTGCCTTGTCACCTCGGCGGCGTTCACCCTGGCGCGCGGCATGCTGGGCGCCTTCACCGACCAGTACCCGAGCTTTCGCACACCCCACCCCGTCAACCTGGCCGCCGCCGTGGCCACCAACGTGAGCCTGGTGCTGGGCACCGTGGCCCTGCTGGTGGCCTGGCGTGCCGAGGCCGAGCAGAAGCTGCGCGCCCTGGCGATGACCGACGGGCTCACCGGCGTGCTCAACCGGCGCGGATTCACCAAGCAGGCGGACAACATGCTCTCGCACGCCTGGCGCCACCACCTGCCACTCACGGCACTGGTGCTGGACCTGGACTACTTCAAGCAGATCAACGACACCCATGGCCACGAGACGGGTGACCGCGCCCTGAAACTCTTTGCCCGCCTGCTCGAGGAAACCTGCCGCACCGGCGACCTGGTCGGGCGGCTCGGGGGCGAGGAATTCGGCGTGCTGCTGCTGCACAACAGCGCGCCTGCAGGCATTGCCTTCGACCGCCGCCTGCGCACGCGCCTGCAGGACGCCAGCGCCGCCGAGTTGGGCTTTGCGCTCGACTACAGCGCCGGCATGGCCGTGCTGCTTCCTGCGGAAACGCGCCTGCCGGACCTGATGGCCCGGGCCGATGCCGCGCTCTACCTGGCCAAGGCCCAGGGCCGCGGCCGCATGGTCGAAGCCTGAGAGGCTGAGAGTCTTTCGTCCATGCCCGCCTTGCACGCCAAAACACCCCGGATCGTCGTTGCAAATGCTCGCCATAGCCCGAGCTATGGCTGTGCTTTGCGCCTAGATCCAGGGCGTTCTGGCGCGCCCCTCGGACACGGCCAAAAAACTCCCAGCCTCTGAGCGCACCCCGTATTCCGGTATCGCACACAATCGGTGCATGACGGATCTATTCGAAGTGCGCGATCTGCGCAAAAGCTATGGCGAGACCACCGTGGTCAACGATGTCTCGTTCGCCATCGCCCCCGGTGAATGCCTGGGTGTGATCGGCCCCAACGGCGCGGGCAAGACCACCACCATCCGCATGTGCCTGGGGCTGGCCAACCCCGACAGCGGCAGCGTGCGCTTTTACCCCAGCGCTGGTGCCGCGCCCCTGCACATGCCGCACGACGCCCTGGCCATCAAGGCGCAGATCGGCGTGGTGACGCAGTTCGACACGCTGGACCCGGACTTCACCTGCTACGAAAACCTGCGTGTGTTCGGCCGCTACTTCGGCATCAAGGGCCCGGCCATGGACGAGCGCGTGCCCAAACTGCTCGAATTCGCGGCCCTCACGCACAAGGCGAACGCCAAACCCGGTGAGTTGTCGGGCGGCATGAAGCGGCGCCTGAGCCTGGCGCGCGCCCTGGTCAACGACCCGCGCCTGCTGCTGCTGGACGAGCCCACCACGGGCCTCGACCCCCAGGCCCGCCACCTGATGTGGGAGCGCCTGCAGTTGCTGCTGCAGCAGGGCAAGTCCATTTTGCTGACCACCCACTTCATGGACGAGGCCGAGCGCCTGTGTTCGCGCCTGCTGGTGCTCGACCATGGCAAGAAGATCGCCGAGGGCCGCCCGCGCGAACTCATCGCCCAGCACCTGGAGCCCGACGTGGTGGAAGTCTTCGGCGTGGGCGCCGTGGCGCTGGCCGAAGATGCCGCGCTGCGCACCCTGGCGGCGCGCGTGGAAGTCAGCGGCGAAACGGTGTTCTTCTATACCCAGAACGCCCAGCCGCTGCTGCACGCGCTGGGCGCGCACACGCACCTGCGCACCCTGCACCGGCCTGCGAACCTGGAGGACCTGTTCCTCAAGCTCACGGGCCGGCAGATCCGCGAAGATGGTTGAAGACGGTCAGACCTTACGTGGTTTGACTTTGCTGGCGGCAAGCTTGGCGTTGTCGCGCGCGGTGTGCACGTCTGCCGCACGCGCCAGGGCCACACCCATGCGGCGCTTGGTGAAGCTCTCAGGCTTGCCGAAGAGGCGCAGGTCGGTGTCCGGCACGCGCAGGGCATCCTCCACGCCGTCGAAGACGATGCCCACGGCGTCCACCCCGCCGTAGATCACTGCGCTCGCGCCCGGGTTGCGCAGGCTCGTGTCCACGGGCAGGCCCAGGATGGCGCGGGCGTGCAGCTCGAACTCGCTCTGGTGCTGGGTACACAGGGTGACCAGGCCGGTGTCGTGCGGGCGCGGGCTCACTTCGCTGAACCAGACATCCTCGCCCTTGACGAACAGCTCCACGCCGAACAGGCCCTGGCCGCCCAGGTTGTCGGTCACGGCCTTGGCGATCTGGCGCGATTTTTCGAGCGCTGCCGGGTGCATGGGGTGGGGCTGCCAGCTTTCCACATAGTCGCCGCTGACCTGCACGTGGCCGATGGGGTCGCAGAAGTGGGTCTCGATCTGGCCATCGGCACCCACGGCGCGCACGGTGAGCTGGGTGATCTCGTAGTCGAAGTCGATGAAGCCCTCGACGATGACGCGGCCGTGGCTCACGCGACCGCCGGCCATGGCGTAGTCCCAGGCCTTTTTCACATCGTCGGGGCCGTCAATCTTGCTCTGGCCCTTGCCCGAGCTGCTCATCACCGGCTTGACGATGCAGGGGTAGCCGATACCGGCGTCGATGGCGGCCTGCAGCTCTTCGAGCGAATTGCAGAATTGGTAGGGGCTGGTGGGCAGGGCCAGGGTTTCGGCGGCCAGCACGCGGATGCCTTCGCGGTCCATGGTCAGGCGCGCGGCGCGGGCGGTGGGGATCACGCGCACGGTACCGGCGGCTTCCAGCTCTTCGAGCATGGGGGTGGCGATGGCCTCGATCTCGGGCACCACCAGGTGCGGGCGCTCGGCCTCGATCAGCGCCTTGAGCTGGGCCGGGTCGCTCATGGTGATGGTGCGGCGGTGGTGGGCTACCTGCTGGCCGGGGGCGTTCTCGTAGCGGTCGACGGCGATGGTCTCCACGCCCAGGCGCTGCAGCGCGATCAGCACCTCCTTGCCGAGTTCGCCCGAGCCCAGCAGCATGACTTTGGTGGCATGGGGGGACAGGGGGGTTCCGAAGGTGGTCATGGCGGTGCTTTCGACAGAAGGTAGAGGGGTTTTGCCGCCCGCAAGGCGGCCCGTGGGTGCCGACTTTAATGCACCCGAGGCCGCCCGCGTGGCGCAGAACTTGCAACACCCGGGGCATGACCGCCCCGCCCGCCTCTGGCCACCCGCGCACCCAGCCCGACTGGCATGCGCAGGAGCTGCTGCTGATGCGCGAGGTGATGCGCCTGATCGGCCGCAGTCTGGCACCCGGACTGGTGCTGCGCGAGATGCTGCACCTGATGAGCGAGCTGTTGGGCCTGAACCGCGGGCGCATCGTGCTGGTGGATGCAGCCGAGGCCGGTGCGGTGCGCACCGCGTCCATCCAGCACGCCTATGGCCTGACCCAGGCCGAGGTGCAGCGCGGTCGCTACGCCTGGGGCGAGGGCATCACCGGGCGGGTGCTGGCCACGGGGCAGCCGGCCATCGTGCAGGACATCGATGCCGAGCCGCTGTTCCTGGCGCGCGCGGTGCAGCGCAGCCACCTGCCGCCCGAGACGGTGGCCTTCATCGCCCTGCCCATCGAACTCAACCACGCGCCCATCGGGGTGTTGGCCTGCCACCGCATCCGCAGCCGCCAGCGCCACCTGAACGACGACCTGGCCGTGCTGCGCGTGCTGGCCACGCTGGTCGGCCAGTTGCTGCAGCTCGAAGCCCTGGTGGCCGAGCAGACGCGCCAGCTGGAAGCACGCAACGCCGTGCTGGCCAATGCGCTCAACACCAAGAGCGCGCGCTATGGGCTGATCGGCAACTCGCCGCCGCTGCTGCAGGCGCTGGGCGAGCTCGAACGCGTCTCGCAGACCCAGGCCACGGTGCTGCTACTGGGCGAGTCGGGCACGGGCAAGGAGCTGTTCGCGCGCGCCGTGCACCTGGCCAGCGGCCGGCGCGACCGGCCCTTCATCAAGGTCAACTGCTCGGCCATACCCGATGCGCTGTTCGAGTCGGAGCTGTTCGGTTACGAACGCGGCGCCTTCACGGGCGCCAGCACCGCGCGCGCGGGCTGGTTCGAGCAGGCCGACAGCGGCACCATTTTCCTCGACGAGATCGGCGAGCTGCCGCTGGCCATGCAATCGAAGCTGCTGCGCACCTTGCAGGAAGGCACGCTGGTGCGCCTGGGCGGGCAGCGCGAGGTGAAGGTCAACGTGCGCCTGGTGGCTGCCACCAACCGCGACCTGGCGCGCGAGGTGGAGGCCGGGCGCTTCCGCCAGGACCTGTACTACCGGCTCAACGTGATCCCGATCCGCCTGCCCTCGCTGGCCGAGCGGCGCGAGGACATCCGCGCGCTGGCGCTGCACTTCGTGAGCCGCGCCAACCAAGCCCACCAGCGCAACGTGAACCTGGCGCCCGATGCCCTGGCGCGCCTGGAAGCCCACCCCTGGCCCGGCAACATCCGCGAACTGGGCAACCTGATCGAGCGCCTGGTGCTGCTGGCCAACGACACGCTGGTGACCGATGCGGAGCTGGACCGCTTCCTTCCTGGCGCCATGGCCACCCAGGCGGCCCCCGTGGCAGCCCCCCCGGCGCAGGCGCCGGGTGAGGCGCCCTTGGTGCGCGACTACGCCCCTGCGCATTCCCACAGCGCCCACACCCTGCAGGCAGCGCTGGCCGAGCACCACGGCAACCAGTCGCGGGCGGCGCAAAGCCTGGGCCTCACTCTGCGCCAGTTCAGCTACCGCCTGCGCAAGGCGGGCCTGCGCTGAGCCTGGTGGCAGGCCCGCCACTGTGTCGACAATTTGTCGACACAGTGTTCAGGGCAGTCGCCAACAGCCCTTGCATTCGAGGCCATGAAGCCCATTTTTGCTATTCATTGAGTAGCATCCGGAATAGCATGGAAAGCGCTTTCATGGGATTTCACTCTGAATCGGCCACTCTGGCACACCTGTTGCGGTAAGGGAGGCAGGCCATCCTGCCCACCACCGCATCGAAAGGTTTTCCATGAGCACCGATTCCGACGCCGTCCTGATCTCGCCCACCCGGTTGCTGGCCCTGCAGGCCGCAGAGCCTGTCGTCCTGATCGACACCCGCGACGCCGACACCTATGCCCTGGGCCACATCCCGGGCGCGGTGAACCTGCGCGAGACCTTCACCTTCCTGGCCACCTCCAGCCCCGAAGGCCTACAGGAACTCAAGGACACCTTTGCCGCGCACCTGGGGGCCATCGGCCTGTCGGGCGCCGAGACGGCGGTGTTCTACGAAGACGCACTGAACAGCGGCTACGGCCAGTCCTGCCGCGGCTACTACCTGCTGACCTGGCTGGGCTACCCCCAGGTCAAGGTATTGAACGGCGGCTACTCGGCCTGGAAGGCGGCCGAGCTGCCGGTTTCCACCGAAGCTGTGGTGCCCACGCCCGCGATCTTCCCGACCAGCCTGGCCACCGCCGATGTGATGCTGACCAAGGACGACGTGGCCGAGGCCCTGGGCACCGACACCGTGCTGCTGGACGTGCGCGACGTGGACGAGTGGATCGGCGAAAGCTCCAGCCCCTACGGCAAGGATTTCGCACCCCGCAAGGGCCGCCTGCCAGGCGCCAAGTGGGTGGAGTGGTACCGCTTCATGAAGCCCTCAGCCCAGGGCCCGGTCTTCAAGTCGCCGGACGAGGTGCGAGCCGAATGCGCCACGGCCGGCATCGCCCCGAGCGACACGGTGTACCTGTACTGCTTCAAGGGCGCACGTGCGTCCAACACCTTCCTGGCGCTCAAGCAGGCCGGCTTTGCCGACGTGCGCATGTACTTCGGCTCGTGGAACGAGTGGTCGCGTGACGACAAGCTGCCCATCGAGAGCGGCTTGCCGCTGCTGCGCACGGCCAGGAAGCCCGCGCTGGCCCTGGCGGCCTGACCACCGGCCGGGGCACGCTGCCCCGCCCTCCCTTTCCGGTTCTTTTGTTTCTCTATCACTGCCTCCAAGGAAAACCATGTCCACCGACCTGCTGGAACCCACCGCCCCCGTCACCACCGTCCACACCGCGCTGCGTCCCATCGACCGCGATGGCCTGATGGCTTTTGCCGAGAAGGGCCGCAACAACCCCGCCAGCCGCGGCACCAACAAGGTCCACACGGTGATGGAGGGGCAGTACCGCTCACTGAGCACCGTGGGCCAGCACACGCCGGTGGTGGTCGACGAGCCGCTGCACCTGTTCGGCCAGGACACGGCGCCCGCCCCGGGCGAGATCGTGCTCTCGGGCCTGGGCGGCTGCCTGGCCGTGGGCATCACCGCCGTGGCCACCTGGAAGCAGGTCCAACTCAGCAAGATCGAGATCTTCATGGAGGGCGACATCGGCAACCCCGCCGCCTGGGGCGCCGGTGGCGCGCTGCAGAAGCTGCCACCCGAGATGGGCTTCCAGGCCATCCGCGTGAAGGTGCTGATCGAGGGCGACGCACCGCGCGAAGTGCTCGACGAGATCGTGCAGCACGCCAATTTCTACTCGCCCGTGGCCAACAGCATGCGCAACCCGATCCCGTTCGAGATCAGCCTGGCCGACTGAGCTGCCCGCCCGTTCCCGTCTTTGCCCTGCCGCGCACACCCAAGGACCCTGCCCCCATGAACCCCGCCGACCTCCCTCCCCAACTCCACCTGGAAGGCGCCCTGCAGGGCGACGCACTGATCGCCGCCGTTCGCGCCATCGCCCAGGGCCCGCTGGCCGCGCAGGCCGAGGCCATCGACCGTGTGGGCTACTACCCGCGCGCCGAGCTGCAGCAACTGGGCGCCGTGGGCGCGATGGCGGTGCATCTGGACAGCACGGCTGGCCCGGCGGACTATGGCCTGGCCATCCGCGCCATGGCCGAGGTCTCGCGCGTGTGCGGCGCCACCGGCTTCATGCTGTGGTGCCAGGCGGTGTGCGGGCTGTACCTGCAGCAATCGGGCAACCCCGCGCTGATGGGCGAGGTGCTGCAGCGCCATGCCAGCGGGGTCGGCCTGGGCGGCACCGCCCTGTCCAACCCCATGAAGAGCTACGCCCAGATCGAATCCCTGCTGCTCAAGGCCACGCCCGTGGAGGGCGGTTACCTCGTGAACGGCACCCTGCCCTGGGTGAGCAACCTGGGGCCCGACCACTACTGCGGCGCCGTGGCGGCCATCGCCCAGCCCGAAGGCAGCGCGCCACGCGAGCTGATGTTCTTGCTGCGCTGCGGTGCGCCAGGCGTGGAGATGCGCGAGTGCCCGAGCTTCTCGGGCATGGAGGGCACGGGCACCTATGCGCTGCGCCTCAAGGACCATTTCGTCGGTGCGGACCACACCCTGGCCGACCCGACACGGCCGACCATCGCGCGCATCCGCGCCGCCTTCGTCATGCTGCAGTGCGGCATGGCGGTGGGCATCACCCAGGGGGCCATCGACTCGATGTGGGCGGTGGAGGCACAGCTCGGCCATGTCAACCAGTTCCTCGAAGACCGGCCCGATACCCTGCAGGCCGAACTCGACGCGCTGACCGCGCGCGTGATGCGGCTGGCCGAGACGCCCTTCGACACCCGCACCGACTTCTTCATCGACGTGCTGGACGCCCGCGCCCACGGCGCCGAGCTGTGCCTGCGCGCTGCCCAGTCGGCCCTGATGCACCAGGGCGCGCGCGGCTACCTCATGAGCTCGGAGGTGCAGCGCCGCGTGCGCGAATCGCACTTCGTGGCCATCGTCACCCCGGCCATCAAGCACCTGCGCAAGGAAATCGCGCGCCTGTCCACCGAGGAGATGCCGGCATGAGCGCTGCCGCCACCACCCACTCCGCGCTGGCCGACGACCCCTGGCTCCAGTACATCTGCCACGCCTGCGGCTACCTCTACGACGAGGCACAAGGCGACCCCGACGGTGGCCTGCCGCCCGGTACGCGCTATGCCGATATCCCTGACGACTGGGCCTGTCCGCTGTGCGGCGTGACCAAGGGCGATTTCGAGCCCTACCTGGCGCCCAGCATGGAGGCATTGAAAGCCCAGGCACGCAGCGGCACGGCAGTTGTACCCACCCCCGAACGCAACGCCCGGCCTGGCGTTGTCATCGTGGGCGCCGGCCGTGCGGGCTGGCTGGTGGCCGAAGCCCTGCGCGCGCTGGACGCGCAGCGCCCCATCACAATGGTGACCGACTGCAGCGGCGACCTGTACGACAAGCCGCAGCTGTCCATCGCCATGGCCAAGCACCTGCCCACCGAACGCCTGGTGCGCGAGAGCGGCGCGGCCGCAGCGACGCGCCTGGGCGTACGCCTGCTGGCACACACGCATGCCGTGCGCATCGACACATCTGCCAACGGTGGCACGCTGCGCACCACGCGCGGCCCGCTGCGCTACCAGCACCTGGTACTGGCCCATGGCGCGCGCGCTGCCCTGCCCCCGGGGCTGCCGGCCGCGCTGTGCTGGCGCATCAACCACCTGCAGGCCTACCAGCGCCTGCGCGCGGCCCTGGGCCACACGCCACGCCGGGTGCTCATCGTGGGCGCCGGCCTCATCGGCTGCGAGCTGGCCAATGACCTGGCGCTGGGCGGCCACAGCATCACGCTGCTCGACACCGAGCCCCTGCCGCTGGCGCGCTGTGCCGGCGAAGCCCGCGCCAGCGAGCTGCTGGCGGCATGGGGCAAGTTGCCCATCGCGTTCGTCGGCGGCGTTGGCGTGGCCTCGCTCGACGCGCTGGCCGTTCCCAACCCCGAGGGCTCCCTGCAGCTGACCACCACCGACGGCCGGCAGTTCACGGCCGACCAGGTGATCGTGGCCGCCGGCCTGCAGACCCCGCCGCGCCTGGCGCAGAGTGCCGGCCTGGCTTGGGACGGCGGCATCGCCGTGACGCCGCAGCAGCTGCAGACCAGCGTGCAGGGCATCCACGCGCTGGGCGACTGCATCACCATCGGCGGGCAGGCCAGCCGCTTCATCGAGCCGATCGCGCGGCAGGCACGCACCATCGCTGCGGCAATTGCGGGGGCGGGCGATGTGCCGTATGAGCCCCGGCCAGCCTCCATCCGGGTCAAGACCAGCTCCTGGCCCATGAGCCTCTGATCGGCGAAACCCGGGCACGCAAAAATATTTCAACTATTTTGCTGCCGGCCTGCATCCAAAAGGCGTCTTCGTGGGTAGTACCTGCAGCAGCCCATTTTTTTGCTGCTGTCCATTCAACCCATTTGAAGAAGAGGAACGCCATGACGACCACCCAGCCAACGATCTCCCGCCTCATCCCCCTGGCCGGCACCATCGCCGCCGCAGCCCTGCTGACGGCCTGCGGCTCGATGATGGGCTCCAGCAGCGGGCCCATGTTCTCGCAGGACAGCCTGCCCGACACCGTGAAGGTGCCTGGCGGCAACAAGGTCGCCATGGAAACCGTGGGCGTGGGCGAGATCACCTACGAATGCCGCGACAAGGCCAACGCGCCTGGCCAGACCGAATGGTTCTTCGTGGGCCCCAAGGCCGTGCTCAATGACCGTGGCGGCAAGCAAGTGGGCACCTACTACGGTCCGCCCGCCACCTGGGAATCGAAGGACGGATCCAAGCTGACCGCCACACAGGTGGCAGTGGCCCCGGCCGGTGCCGGCAACATCCCCTACCAACTGGTCAAGGCCAACCCGGCCATGGGTTCGGGTGCCATGACGGGCGTGACCTACATCCAGCGCGTGGCCTTGAAGGGTGGCGCAGCCCCCGCTGCCGCCTGCAGCGCCGCCAACAAGGGCGAGCGCCAGATCGTGAAGTACCAGGCCGACTACATCTTCTGGAAGGCAGCGTAAGACACCGCCTGCCATTGCAGGCGTGTACGCATTCCCTTGCGGTACAGGGGATTGCGCGTGGATTCAGGAGCTTCTCGGCTACGATGCATTCACGCTCTGGGCCCGCGCGCTGCGCGGTGCCCAGCCACCGAACCGACCGTGCCAAGCCCCTCGCAACCTGTGCCTGACACCCCTGGCGATTTTGACTACGAAGCGGCCCTGGCCGGCTGCGCCGCCGGCGACCGCCAGGCCATGCGCCAGCTGTACGAGCACGAGGGCCCACGCATGCTGGGCGTGGCCCTGCGCATCGTGCGCCAGCGGGCACTGGCCGAGGACATCGTGCACGACGCCTGCGTGAACATCTGGAGCCGGGCCACGGGCTATGACGCAGCGCGCGGCAGTGCGCGCGGCTGGATCTACAGCGTGGTGCGCCACCTGGCGCTGAACGCCGTGCGCAACGCGCGCCGCCATGTCGACATCGACGAAGAAACCACCCACACCCTGGAGGCCGACATGTCCGTGCAGGCCTTCCATGACGCCGCCAGCAGCTTCGAGCTGAACACCAGCCTGGGCCGCCTGCAGCACTGCCTGGAGGCTCTGGAGCCGGCACAGCGCAACTGCGTGCTGCACGCCTATGTGGAAGGCTGCTCGCACGGCGAGATTGCCGAACGCCTGGGCGCGCCACTGGGCACCGTGAAGGCCTGGATACGGCGCAGCCTGACCTCGCTGCGGGATTGCATGGCATGAGCACGCCCTACCCCGAAGACCCGAACGACGACCTGCAGGTGCTGGCCGGCGAGTACGTGCTGGGCACCCTGCCCGCGGCCGAGCGCCTGGCCGTCTCGCAGCGCCTGGCCACCGAGCCTGCGCTGCAGCAGGCGGTGAACGACTGGGAGGAGCGGCTGCTGCCCCTGACCCAGCTGGCCGAGCCCGTGCCCCTGCCCCCCCACCTGGCTTCGCGCATCGAGGCATCCCTGCAAGGCATGCGCCAGCAGACCAGGGCGCAGGCTGCGCCCGTGGCAACAATGCCCCCGCGCAGCCGCTCCGGCGGCTGGTGGAACCACCTGGGTCTGTGGCGCGCCCTCGCCGGATCGGGCTTTGCCATGGCCGCCGTGCTGGCAGCGGTACTCGTCACCCGCACCGCGCCCGTGGCAGCGCCGCCGAAGTTCATGGTGGTGCTGGTGGCACCGCAGGACAAGGCGCCCGGCTGGGTGGTGCAGGCCAGCTCGCCACAGCAGATCAGCCTGATCCCGCTGGGCGTGGCCGAAGTGCCTGCCGACAAGGCGCTCGAGTTCTGGACCAAGGCCGACGACTGGAACGGCCCCGTCTCCCTGGGCCTGGTCAAACCCGGCCAGCCGCTGCAGGTACAACTCGACAAGCTGCCGCCACTGCAGCCCAACCAGCTCTTCGAGCTGACGCTGGAGCCGCCCACGGGCTCGCCCATCGGCAAGCCCACGGGCCCCATCCAGTTCATCGGTCGGGCGGTCAAGGTACTCTGACCTGGCCCCGTGCGCTGGCGCCCCGGGCCCGTCTCAATACTGCTTGTAAGGCAGGAACTTGCCCGAGAGGACCACATTCACCCGGTCGCCCTTGGGATCAGCCTCGCGCGTGATGTCCATGCTGAAGTCGATGGCGCTCATGATGCCGTCGCCGAACTCCTCGTGGATCAGCTCCTTGATGGTCGTGCCGTAGACGCTCACGATCTCGTACCAGCGGTAGATCAGCGGGTCGGTGGGCACGGGCGTGGGCAGCGAGCCCTTGTACGGCACGACCTGCAGCCACTTCTGCTCTTCGGCCGTGAGGCCGAAGATCTTGCCCAGCACCTTGGCCTGTTCGGGCGATGCGGTCATCTGGCCCAGGCACAGGGCGGTGGTCCATTCCTTGGACTGGCCGACCTTCTTGGCAATGGCGTCCCATTGCAGGCCTTTCGAGACTTTGGTGCTGATGATCTTTTCGGTGACGTCGTTGCGGTTCATGTTGGCTCCTTTGGGTTTGGACGTTGGAACAGGGGGCAAAATTCAGGGTGCAGATCTCCCCGGCCGCCCATGCAGGCGACCCGGCGGGGCGGTCTCTGGCGGGGTCAGTGGGCCTTGGCCCGGGTCACGAGAAAGTCCACGATGTGGTTGCGCAGCGCGTAGTAGCCGTCCAGGTGGTGCAGGCTGCTGCGCGTGCGTTCGCGCGGCAGGGGGTTCACCACCACCTCGGCGATGCCGCCCGGGTGGTAGCCCGCGGGCGACTCGTTGCCGTTGCTCATGAGCAGGATGCGGTCGGCCAGCAGGATGGCCTCGTCCACGTCGTGCGTGATCATGAACACCGTCTGCTGCGTCTGGCGCACGATGGCCATCAGCTCGTCCTGGATGGTGCCGCGCGTGAGCGCATCGAGCGCGCCGAAGGGCTCGTCGAGCAGCAGCATCTTGGGCTGGATGGAGAAGGCGCGCGCAATGCCCACGCGCTGCTTCATGCCGCCCGACAGCTGCGAGGGCTTCTTGTCGATGGCCGGCGACAGGCCCACCAGGGCGACGAACTTCTCCACATGCGCATCGACTTGGGGCCTCTTCCAGTCGGGCCAGCGCGACTTGACGGCGAAGGCGATGTTCTGGCGCACGGTGAGCCAGGGCATGAGTGCATGGCTCTGGAACACCACGCCCCGGTCCAGGCTGGGGCCGGCCACTTCGCGCCCGTCCATGATGACGGTGCCCGAGGTGGCGGTATCCAGGCCCGCCAGCACGTTCAGGATGGTGGTCTTGCCACAGCCCGAGTGGCCGATGATGCAGACGAACTCGCCCTTGTCGAGCGTGAACGACACGTCGGCGAACACCGGCTTGGCCGGCACGTAGGCCTTGCTCAGCCGGTCGATCTGGAGGAAGCCTTGGGTCACGGAAGAGGCCTTTCGTTGCGGTGCGTCAGGGGCGGATGCAGCGGGGCGCTGGGCGACGTCACTCCACATAGGTCACCACCTTCTGCAGTTGGCCGAAGGCCAGGTCGAGCAGCATGCCGACCACGCCGATCACCAGGATGGCGAAGATCACGTTGGTCAGCGACAGGTTGTTCCACTCGTTCCAGACGAAGTAGCCGATGCCCGTGCCGCCCACCAGCATCTCGGCGGCCACGATCACCAGCCAGGCGATGCCCATGCTGATGCGCATGCCCGTGAGGATGGTGGGCGCCGCTGCCGGCAGGATCACCAGGAAGGCCTTGCGCAGGGGGTTGACCTGCAGCGTGGCCGAGACGTTGAGCCACTCGCGCTTGACCGAGGCGACGCCGAAGGCCGTGTTCACCAGCATCGGCCAGACCGAGCAGATGAAGATCACGAAGATGCCCGAGATCGACGAATCCTTGATGGTGTAGAGCGCCAGCGGCATCCACGCCAGCGGGCTGATGGGCTTGAGCACCTGGATGAACGGGTCGAACGCGCGGCGCAGCAGCGGCGACATGCCGATGATGAAGCCCAGCGGTATCGCCACCAGGCAGGCCAGGCCGAAGCCCAGCGCCACGCGGCCCAGCGAGTGCGCGAGCTGGATGGCGATGCCCTTGTCGTTGGGCCCGTTGTCGTAAAACGGGTTGGACACATGGCCCCACACCGTGGTGCCCATCTCGCCGAGCGAGGGGAAGCCGCTGCTCTTGGTGCCGGCGCCCGGGTCCTTGCCCATCATCTTGGCGTACTCGATCTGTTCCGCCGTCATGCCCGCCGTGCTGTTGGCGGGGCCCGACGACGCCGTGGCCGCGTACCAGATGCCCAGAATGGCCAGGAAGATCAGCACGGACAACAGGCCCGCGCGCAGGTTGAGGTTCTTGGAACTTGCCATGTCAAATCTCCGTGCGCTGCACAAATCCACCAGCCCGCGAAACGGGCAGGGCCGAAGCCAGTGCCCCCGCGCAAGGGCCGCCCCGCCGCGCTGGGGGCGTCCCCCTCCCGCACTGCGCAGCAATGCGAGAGAGGGGTGAAGGCGCGAAGCGACTCAGGGGGTGCTTCATTTCATGTCACCTTGCGGATCGGGAAACTTTTCGCGTACTCGGCAGCCTTGGCGGCATCGAACTCGCGGCCCATGATCTTGAACTTGGGGTAGGCGCCATCGGGCACCTTCTGGTCCAGCGCCTTCATCTGCTTCTTGGCGTCGGTGATCAGGAAGACCTTCTCGGCGATCTGCTTGTAATCCACGTCGCCCTTGACGTAGCCCCAGCGCTGCATCTGCGTGAGCATCCACACGGCCATGCTCTGCCAGGGCATGGGGTCGAAGTCGGCGCGGTCGGGCACGTTCTGGATCTTGCCCAGGCCGTCGGCGAACTTGCCGGTGAGCACCTGGGTGAGCACCGCCTCGGGCTGGTTCAGGTAGGCCTGCGGCGCGATCACCTTGGCGATGAGCTCGCGGTTGGCCGGGTCGCGCGCCATGGCGGCAGAGGTGAGCACCGCGCGGTACAGCGCGGCGAAGGTGTTGGGGTTCTTCTGGATGAACTCGGTGCTGGTGCCGAAGGCGCAGCAGGGGTGGCCGTTCCACAGGTCCTTGGTGAGCAGGTGGATGAAGCCCACTTCCTCGAACACGGCGCGCTGGTTGAACGGATCGGGCCCCAGAAAGCCGTCGATGTTGCCCGCGCGCAGGTTGGCCACCATTTCGGCCGGAGGCACCACGCGCAACTGC
The DNA here is from genome assembly GCF_979253235.1 of Acidovorax sp. AC410. NCBI lineage: Bacteria > Pseudomonadati > Pseudomonadota > Betaproteobacteria > Burkholderiales > Comamonadaceae > Acidovorax > Acidovorax sp. AC410. The sequence goes on along the minus strand of NZ_CEEDCG010000001.1, from coordinate 2,526,212 downwards.
ACGTCGGTGTCGGGGTTCAGGCCGGCCTCGGCAAGGTAGTAGCGCAGCAGGAAGTTGTGCATGCTGTACTCGAACGGGATCGCGAACTTGAAGCCCTTCCAGTTCTTCGGGTCGCGGTTGTCCTTGTGCTTGAGGCTCATCGTGATGGCCTGGCCGTTCACGTTCTGGATGGTGGCCACGTTCATCGGCGTGGCGTTGGAGCCGAGGCCCATGGAGATCGCCAGCGGCATGGGCGACAGGAAGTGCGTGGCGTCGTACTCCTTGTTGATCATCTTGTCGCGGATCAGCGCCCAGCCTGCCGTCTTGGTGACTTCGACATTCAGGCCCTGCTTGCTGTAGAAGCCCAGCGGGTGGGCCATGATCAGCGGCGTGGCGCAGGTGATCGGGATGAAGCCGATCTTCAGGTTGGTCTTCTCCAGCGCGCCTTTTTCCTGTGCCATGGCCTGCATGCTGGCCACGGGCAGCACGCTGGCAATGGCCGCCATGGCCGTGCCCTTGCCCACCGCCTTGATGAAGCGCCGGCGCACCGCGTCCTGCGGGAACAGCGCCTTGACCAGGGTGGCTTCGATGAACTCGTTGCTGTAGGCCTCGAATTCGCTGGTCAGGCTGCGCTGGCGCAGGGTGGCGGCGGCAGCGTCGGCAGACACTTCGGCATGGTGGTCTGCGGCCGAATGGTCGCGGCCGCAGCTGCACTTGAGCATCAACGGGCGGTCGGCATCGAAAGGCGAGAAGAATTCGGACATGGCACACCTCGGAGAAGTTGGTGCCAGGCTCTACGCAAGGCACGGGCCAGTTGCCGCCCGTACCGGCCCGCCGTCGTGAATTCGTGGGTGCCGTGTCTACAGCGTGTAGGGGCAGCCCTACAAATCGGCCCGGCAGGGCCCGAAAATCACTCCGCAGGCGTGCCGCGCGCCAGCAGCGCGAGTTCCACGTCGTTGCGCGCGCCGGTTTTTTCGAGGATGCGGGCGCGGTAGGTGCTCACCGTATTGGGCGCGAGCTTGAGCTGTGCACCAATTTCGCCCACGCTCTGCCCCGCCGTGAGCAGGCGGAACACCTGGTGCTCCCGGTACGATAGCGCGTCCACCCCGGCTGGCATGCCCTGCTGGGCCGCCCGCACCACCCCGGTGCGCTCTACCGCGCCTGCCAGCGCCTGGGCCGTGGCCTCCGTGAGGTAGCGGCCACCGGCCGCCACCTTGCGCACGGCGGCCACCATGTCGTCGGGGTCGGCGCTCTTGTGCAGGTAGCCGGCCGCGCCCATCTGGATGCAGCGCACCGCGTACTGCCGCTCGGGGTAGGTGCTGAGCATCAGCACCGCCAGGGCCGGCCAGGCCTTGCGCAGGGCCTGCAGCACCTCCAGTCCGTCCATGCCCGGCATGGCGATGTCGAGCAGCACCAGGTCGATGCCGGCCGTGCCGCCGAGGGCTGCCACCTGGTCCAGTACCTCCTGGCCGTGCGTGGCCTCGGCCGCCACCACGATGTCGGGCAGGCCGTTGGCCGGGTCGCCCAGCACCTGCTTCAAGCCCTCGCGCACGATGCGGTGGTCGTCGCCAATGAGCACGCGCACCGGGGCGCTCATGGAGCCATCTCCAGCGGAATGCTCAGCTGCAGGCACGAGCCTTCGCCCGGCTCGCTGGTGATGTGCAACTGCCCGCCCAGCTGCCGCGCACGCTCGCGCATGCCCATGACGCCATAGGCCGTGGGCGCTTCGAGCGCCTGGCGCGTGGCGCCCACTCCGTTGTCCTGCACACGCAACTGCAATTGGTCGTCCTCAATGTCGATGCGGATGGCAATGGCGCTGGCCTGGGCATGCCGCCCGACGTTGCTCAGCATCTCCTGGAAGATGCGGAACACCGCGATGGCAGCCGGCTCGGGCAGGTGCAGCGCCTGGGACACCTCCATCTGCCAGCGCAGCTGCAATTCTGCCGACTGCACAAATTCCTGCGCCTGCCACTCCAGCGCCGCCCACAGGCCCTGGTGGTCCAGGATGCTCGGGCGCAGGTCGGTGATGATGCGACCCACGTTGTCCACCGCATTCTCGATCAGGCGGCTCATGTTCTGGCACTTGCAGCGCATCTGCTGGCGCATGTCGCCTGCGGCCTCGGGGGTGCGCTCGCCCTGCTCGCCCAGGCGCTTGTGCAGCCAGTTGACGTCCATCTTGAGGGCCACGAGCAGGCTGCCCAGCTCGTCATGCACCTCGCGCGCGATGCGCGTGCGCTCGTCCTCGCGCACCTGCTCGGAATAGGCCGAGAGTTCGCGCAATTGCCCCAGAGCCTGCGACAGCTCCTGTGTGCGCGCGGCCACCCGGCGCTCCAGCTCGTCGTTGGCGCGGGCCAGTTCGTCGTGGGCGCGCTGCAGCTCGCCGGCGGCACGCTTGCGCTCGGTGATGTCGACGAAGGTGATCACCGCGCCATGCACCCGGCCGTCCTCCATGATGGGGTGGCTCGAATACTCCACCGCGAAGGCCGAGCCATCGTGGCGCCAGAACACCTCGCTGTCCACCCGGCACGGCAGTCCGCTGCGAAAAGCGTTGAAGATCGGGCAGTCGCTGTCCGCGTAGGGGCTGCCGTCAGGGTGCGAGTGGTGGGTGAGCGCGTGCATGTTGCGCCCCATCACGTCGCCCGCAGCCAGGCCGAGCATGCGCGCGCCGGCCTGGTTGATGAACACGCAGTCGCCCGCCAGGTCGATGCCGAACACGCCCTCGCCCGTGGATTCGAGCAGCAGGCCCAGCCGCTCGCGCCACAGCGCATGGGCGGTGGGAGGCAGGTGCAGGACGTTGTTGGCGCTCATGCCCCGGGGCACAAGCAATGGGCATGCCCGGCCGATGCACAGCACAATAGGGGCATGCAAGCCGCCACCCCATCGACCCCGCTTCCACCACCCACGCCATCCGTGTGGATGCCTCCCTCGCTGTCCGCGCGCTGGTGGCCTGTGTTCCTGCGCAACCTGCTGGTCTGGCGCAAGCTGGCCATCCCCAGCCTGGTGGGCAACATCGCCGAGCCACTGATGTGGCTGGTGGCCTTCGGCTACGGCATGGGGGCCCTGGTGGGGCAGGTGAACGTGGCCGCGGAGGGTGGCATGACGAAGGTGCCCTATATCCTGTTCCTGGCCAGCGGCTCCATCTGCATGAGCGCCATGAATGCCGCGAGTTTCGAAGCGCTGTACTCCGCCTTCTCGCGCATGCATGTGCAAAAGACCTGGGACGGCATCATGAACGCGCCCGTGCGGCTCGACGACGTGGTGCTGGCCGAGATGCTCTGGGCGGCGTTCAAGGCGCTGTTCACCGTGACCGCCATCCTTGGGGTGATGCTGGCGCTGGGCATCAGCCACAGCCCCAAGCTGCTGGTGGCCTGGCCGGTGCTGCTGGGCGTGGGCATCATGTTCTCGAGCATTGCGCTGATCTTCAACGCGCTGGCCAAAGGCTACGACTTCTTCACCTATTATTTCACGCTGGTGCTCACGCCGATGATGTTCCTGTCAGGCGTGTTCTTCCCGCGCGAGCAGTTGCCCCCCATCGTGCGTGACATCTCGGACTGGCTGCCGCTGACCAATGCCGTGGAGCTGGTGCGCCCGCTGTTCATGGACCAGTGGCCCGCCCATCCCTGGCGCCATGGCCTGGTGCTGGTGGTGACCACGGTGGTGGCCTTCTGGGTGGCACTGGCGCTCACGCGCCAGCGCTTTCGCAGCTAGCTGGCAAGCACGAGCCTGTCAGACCTTGGCCAGGCCTTCGTCCAGCGTCTGGGTCACGGCGAACAGGGTCAGGAAGCCGCTCATGTCGAACACCTCGCGCACCATGTCGCTCAGGCCGACCAACACCAGCTTGCCCTTGCTGGCACGCAGCTTCTTGCCGGCGAGCAGCACCACGCGCAGGCCGGCGGAACTGATGTAGTCCAGCGCTGAGAGATCGAACACCACGCGCTGCGTGCCGGCTTCGAGCTGCTCGGTGACCACGCGCTCGAGTTCGGGCGAGCTGCTGCTGTCGAGGCGGCCGCGCGGGCGCAGGATCAAGATGTCGTCGCGGCGCTCCTGTTCGAGGTTCATGGGCGCAATCCTTTGAATCGTGGCTGGGAAAAGAAGTCCTGGAACTCAGGCTCGGCCCATTGTAGGGGCCGCACCGCGGCGCACGGCCGGCGCATCAGTTCGCGGCGGCCTGCTTGGGCACGTTGATCACCTCGGCCACATTCAGCAGCAGCATGGGCGGATACAGGTCCAGCGCCTGCACCGTGCGCATGTTGACCAGCAGCGAGAAGCGCTGCAGCGTCGAGGCCGCAATCGACTGGGGCGGCTTTTTCTCGACCAGGATCTGGCGCGCCATGGAGCCGGCGTAACGGCCGATGTTGGAGCCATTGGAAAACAGCCCGAACAGGCAGCCCGACTGGCGCACGATGCTCTCGGTCGCGCAGAAGGTCGGCAGCTTGTTCTGCAACGCGGCGGTGGTGACGGCATCGCGGTGCGTGAAGGCCAGGAAAGTGATGGGACCGACATAGAGGAAGTCGGCCTTGCGCTCGGCCAGGGTCTGGATCTGCGGGGCGATCTGCGCGGCGTCCGGGCCGCCCTGGGGCAGCAGCGGCAGGCTGGCCTCGATCACCTCGAAGTTCTGCGTGCGCGCCAGTTCCTTGAGCCGGTCGCGGATCAGGCCAGAGTTGGGCTCGGCCGGATTGTGCAGGTAGCCCAGGCGCGTGAACGGGCGGTAGGCACGGATGGCGTTGAGCTGCACCGGCAGCGGCGCCACGTGGCTCACACCCGTGACGTTGCGGCCGTGGTCGTCGAGCGTGCGCAGCAGGCCCGCGCCCACCGGGTCGGTCACTTCGGTGAAGACGATGGGCAGGTCGCGAATCGCATCGTCCTTGCCCGCCTGGTCATGCCGGCCCGCCAGGGCAAGGGTGGTGGGCGTGCCCCAGGCGTAGACCAGGTCGGGGCGCGCCGCACGCACCTTGGCGCGCAGCTCGGGAATGTCTTCGCTGCGGCCCGAGAAGCGGATGTTCACGTACTGCACGGGCACATCCTGGCGTTGCAGGTAGCCGGTGAAACCCGCCTCGATGTTCTGGTCGTCGCGCGGCAGCACCATGGCGACGGTGAAGCGCTTGGTCGCGGCTGCCACGCCAGCGGCCGCCGCGTTTGTGGCGCTCTGTGCAACAGCGGCAGAGGTGCCCAGCAGGGCACAGGTGGCCCCGGCGGCGATGAGGATGCGGCGCAGGTTCATCGAAGTTCTCCAGGAGGTCATCAGGCAGCCGTGGCGGCCTGGATACGGGGGTTGCGCAGGCCGGCGGCCAGGCTCAAGGTCGTCACCGACAGCAGCAGGCCCACGGCCACCACTGCTCCGGCATAACCGAAGGCGGTCACGGCGACCGCAGTGACAAAGGGCGCGACGATGCTGCCGCCGCGCTCGATCAGCCGGAACGCAGCCAGCGCCTGCTCGGGCGTGGCGGTCGCGCGGCTCGCATCCACGCCCTCGAAGGCCTCGGTCGTCAGCGCGATCTGCGGTGAGGACTGCAGCGCCTGGCCCAGGCCCAACAGCGCGCAGCAGGCGGCCATGCCCCAGACACCGCCCAATGCCGGCAGCGACAGGCAGGCCAGCACGCTGAACACGCCGCCCGCCACGATGAAGGGCTTGCGCTGCCCGAGCAGGTCCGACCAGTGCGCCACCAGCGAGGCGGAGAGCGCAAAGCACAGGAAATACAGCAGCAGCACCCGACCCGCAACCGCAGGCGGCTGCTGCAGCTCGTTCATGTACAGGGGCACCACCACGGAGAGAATCGTCACGGCTACCAGGCGGCCCGGCAGGGCCGCGCCCAGGATCACCCAGATGGCGCGCGGTTCACGCAGCACCGCCATGTAGCCGCGCCAGCCGCCGGAGGTGGCCAGGCCGCGCTGGGCTGCGGCGCTGCCTTCGGGCACGGGCAGCGACAGGCGCAAGGCGGCCAGCAGGGCGCCGACCATGCACAGCGCGCAGGCCAGGAAACCGATGCCGTCGCCGGCGCGCGCGGCGATCATGCCGCCGAAGGGTGGGCCGACGATGCCCGCCGCCACGATGGCCGCAGCCACTTCGGCAAGGCCCCGCGCGCGCTGTTGCGGCGGCGTGATGCGCACGATGGCTGTCTGCACCAGGATCAACGCCAGGCCGTAGGCCGCGCCACCCAGGGCGCGCAGGCCGATCAGGGTCCAGGCATCGGTCGCCCAGGCGGTGCCCGCCAGGGCCAGCGTGCCGGCCAGGGCCGCCAGCATCAGGCTCCAGCGCAGGTCGAAGCGCCGGGCCAGCGCCGGCCCGGCCGGCTGGGCCAGGGCCAGCGTGGCCATGAAGGCGGCGACGGGCAATCCGGCCACCATGGTGGGCGACAGCGCGGCATCGATGGGCCGCACCTCGCTGGCGAACACGGTAAAGAAGGGGCGCAGCAGCTCTTCGGACAGGGCCACCAGGAACACCGTCAGGCGCAGCAAGGTGAGCTGGGCACCGACCTGGGGCGCTTCGGCTGTGGCGCCGTCGCTGCGCGCTGCGCGAATCAGCTGTGCCCGGCATTCGTCCGCGTCGCGGTCGTGTGCCTGGGCGCTTTCCTGGTCGATGGCGTGCTTTTTTTGCCAGCGGCGCTGCAGCCCTTGCCACAACCGGGCCTGCACATACGCGGCCAGCGGGAACAGCAGCGAGCGGCGCCACAGGCCGCGCGCGAGTTCGCGCACCAGCACGGCGGCGATCACCAGGGCCAGCACCAGGTCGATCAGCATGCCCGCGAGCTGCCGGTCCACGAAGTCGACCGGGTAGCCAACGACCACCGCGCCGTCGCCGGCCTTGAGCGTGCGGCGCGGAAAATCGGACGCGCTGTCGCGGGCCTGCGAGGGCACGTCGCTGCCCCAGGTGGAATTTTGCGCCGGGCCGCCGGGTGGCTGCAGCGCCAGGTAGCTCAGCTCGGGCGCTTCGACCAACTGCTGCCGAAAGAGTTCGTCCACCCCGTTCATCGCGGTCCAGGGCACCCCGAGCGACAGCGCGCGGGCGACCTGGGCCGACAGCGCACGGCCCACGGCGTCGGCGTTCTCCTGGATCTGCGCCGTGACCGCCGGGCGCGCTGCCTCGCGCGCGATCCACAGCATCGCGGCGGGTGCCACCAGCACGCTGAAGACCACGGCCAGCCAGAGTTTCCGGGCGGAGTTGGGTGTGGCCTGTGCCCCGTTGCCATGGCCGATGCCGCGCATCGAGGTCATGACGCGCGTGCTCCAGCGCAGCAGCAGCCACCAGGTGATCACCAGGGCCAGCAGCATCAGCGGCAGGGCGCGCAGCACCATGTCGAGCGCGACGCCCCGGGCCTGGGCGCGCACCTCGGCCGGGTCGAGCGCGCCCCACAGGGTCGCGGCCGGCGCGCCGGTGGAATCGAAAATGGCCGCGCCTATCCACGCGTAACGGCCGGTATTGCGCACCACGGGGGCATGGCCCGGCCCGGCGTCGATGACGGCCTGTCTCCAGCGGGGCGCAATGGTGGAATGCAACGCGGCATCGCCCGAGCGCAGCACGGCCTCGCCGCGGTCGGTGTCGATGAAGACCCCGCGCAGCGGGCTGCCCGCTGCACCCAGGCGCGTGATCCGTTCGGGCAACACGGTCTGGTCGGCCACCGAGACACCGAAGCGCAGCCCGGACTCGGCCTCGTCGGCCACCTGGCGCAGCAGGCGCACGGTACGGTCCTGTTCGAGCTGGGTCAGCAGTTGCTCGGTCCGCCAGGCGATCAATACCAGGGACAGGCCAAACAGCACCAGCGCGAAGATCGACGCGAACATCAGCGATTCGCGCCGCAAGCGCCGCTGCAGTGCCGTTACATCGATTTCCGGGCCGGGCGTTGTGTTGATCGTGTCGGTCATGGAAGTGCCTCCTCGGTAAACCGGTTTTGTCGGATCTCTTGCAGCTGTTCTATAGTCGGGGAGTCGTTACGAACCCTTTCAACCCTTTCGACCCGTTGCGCGCAGTGTGCGCCATACCGTCCATCGTGCTCAGTCTTTTGCCCACCATCCCGCCCGTCCTGCTGCCCGAAGCAGCGCTGGGCCATGTGCCCCACGCGCACATCCGCCTGCTGGAGGCGCGGGACTTCGACGCATGGCTGGCTTTGCGCGAGACGGTGCTGGGCACGCTGCCCGATCCGGACTTCTACGTGCGCGAGGATGACGAGGAGGGCTTCTTCCAGGCCCACATGTACCCGGGCGGCGAAGCCATCGGCGTGTTCATGGACGACGCCCTGGTCGCCTACGCCATGATCGAACTGCCGGGCGAACAAGAGCCCCACAACCTGGGCCACGTGATCGGCCTGGACCCCGCGCAGCAGGGCATGGTGGCGCACCTGTCGAGCTGCATGGTACTGCCGCAGTGGCGCGGCCGCCAGCTGCAGCGCACCCTGCTGTCGGCGCGCCTGGGCCTGGCACAGGCCCACGGACGTCCCTTGTGCATGGCCATGGTATCCCTGCTCAACCACCGCAGCCGCCACAACATGCTGCGCCAGGGCTTGCGTGTCGTCTGGACCGGTCTGATCGATGGCCTGCAGCGCCACGTGGCCATGATCGACCTGGAGCAGGGCATGGACTTTGCGGCCGAGGGTGAGTTGTTGCTGCCCAGCCTGGACTACGAGGCACTGCGCGCCGCGGCGCTGGCCGGCTACGCCTGCGTGGGCGAGGTGCGCGCAGCCGACGGTGCGGTGTCGTTGCGCTATGCGCGCCATCTGGCTCACAACCGCCGCCCCCGGTAGGTCAGTGCCACCACGGTGATGTCGTCGGCCTGGGCGGCGCCGTTCTCGAAGCCGCGCACTGCGCGCACGATCTGGTCGGGAATCCGCGCCGTGACCACGCCCCGGGGGTCGCCGCCGATGGCGGCCATGGCGGCCAGCAGGGCGTCGTCCCCAAAGAGGGCATTCTCTGCATTCGTGGCCTCGGTCACGCCGTCGGTATAGAGCACCACGGTTTCCCCGGGTGCCAGCATGACCTCGCCCTCGATGTATTCCTGCCCTTCCATCACGGCCAGCGCCATGTTCCTGCCGCGCGGGAACAGCGCGGCGCCGTCGCCGGTCAGGCGCACCGGCGGGTTGTGGCCCGCATTCACGTACACCAGCCGCCCGGTGGGCAGGTGCAGCACGCTGTAGAACACGGTGACGAACATCATCTGGTCGTTCTCGGCGCACAGCTGGTCGTTGAGGGCCTTGATGGTGGCGCCGGGCTCGCGCAGGAACAGCGCGTTGCTCTTGAGCAGGGTGCGCGAGATCGCCATGAAGAACGCCGCCGGCACACCCTTGCCCGACACGTCGGCCACGACCACGGCCAGGTGCTCGTCGTCGATCGGGAAATAGTCGTAGAAGTCGCCCCCGATTTCCTTGGCGGCGATCATGGTGGCCGCGATGTCGACCTCGTCCACGTCGGGCGCCGAGCGCGGCAGGATGGACAGCTGCATCTGGCGCGCAATCTCCAGCTCCTGCTGCAGGCTGGCCAGGGTGGCCTGGGTCTGCACCGCCGCCTGCAGCTCGCGCAACAGCTTGAGCAGGCGGTTCTGCTGGTTGGTCACCAGGCCGGACATGCGGCCCAGAATACCGGCGAGCTCGGCCAGGTGGTTGGTCGGCGTGGTGCCGGCATCGGCCGCCGTGGGGCTGGCCTGCGCCTCGGAGCTCGAACCGAGCGCCACCAGGATCTCCTCACGCGAGGCCGGGTCCAGGCTGTCGGCCAGGGTGCGCAACTGGCCGCGGATCAGGCGTTCCTGCTGCTGCCGGGTCCGGATGCGTTCCTGGCGCAGGGTCTCAAGGTTGAGCAGTTCCGAGCGGATGGCCACCACGCCGCGTGCAATCTCTCCGGACTCGTCCTCGGCGTCTTCCTCGCCCTGGTCCAGCGAGGCGTCGGTGGCACCGCGCGCCAGCGCGTTGAGCACGCCGACCGAACGCGACAGCGGCTCCATCGCATGCCGCAGGTAGACCACGAGGCCTGCCGCCAGCAGGGCGGCGAACGCCAGTGCCGCAGCCAGCGTGGTGCGCGAGAACATCCGGTCGGCGTAGTGCGCGGCGCTCACGTCCTGCATCCAGACCAGGGCACCGACGATGCGCGCATCGGGGTTGCGCACGGGCTGGCTGACGATGCGCAGGGCGCGCGCCTGATCGTCCTGGCCTGCCAACTGCACGGTGACCGCCTGGTTGGAGCGCACGGGGATCGGGGTGTCGGTGGCAGCCAGCACGCCTGCGCGGGTACCCACGGATTCGGCGCCGCGCATGTTGGCCAGGAAGATGTCACCGCCCAGGTAGGTGGCCAGCTCGGACAGCTTGGGAGCGACGTCCTGGCCCACGGCCAGCGCGCCGCCGTCAAAGCCGCGCACCACCACCCACTGGTACTGGCGTACCGCCACCTGGCTGAGCCCGCGCACGGCGCCGCTCTGGCCACTGGCCGTAGCCACCCAGCGGACCTCGGCCATCGGCTGCGGATCGATGCCCGGCTCGGTCGTGGCCACCAAGGTGCCCTGGCGGTCGAAGACATCGATGCGCACACCCGGGGCACGCCGCGTCGCGGCCGCCAGCACAGCGTCGAGGCGGGCCGAGGCCCCCTGCGCCGCCAGGTCGCGCAGGGCAGCGTCCTGCAGCAGTTGTTGGGCCAGCACGTCCTGGCGGTCCAGGTTTTCGTTCTGCAGCTTGTCCCAGGCGATGCGCTGGTTCTGCAGCAGCACTTCGTCGTAGCGCTGCGACCAGCGCAAGTCGCTGAGCCAACCCATCGCGGCGAAGGCCGCGACCAGCAGGGCCATGGCGGCCAGCAGGATGGCGATCAGCCGGTGCCTAAGGTGCATGCTGGCCTCCGGCGCGATCCGCATTCGCGGCGGCGCGCAGGCCGTGCCCGCCGCAAGCCAGCAGCAGCAACACGGCCGCGAGCAATGGCCAGCCACCGTGCAGGTGGACGCCCAGGGCGCCGCTGGCACACACCGCGCCCGCACCCATCGCGGCCCATTGGGCCGTTGACAGCGTGGGAAGCCGGCACTCGTCCCCGGCCGTGCGCGCCAGGCAGCCCAGCGCGCCACCGGCCAGCAGGGCGGCTAGCGCCAGCACCGCATCCTGGAGGGCGCGGCCCACGGACAGCCCATCCGAGGCGATGGCCAAGGCCAGCAAGGTGACTGCGGTGGCCATGGCTGCCAACGCACCCGAGGACGGCATGCGCCTGCGCAGGAACAGCCCGGCAGCCATGCCCAGCCCCAGCATGGGTGCCCAGAAGGGCAGGCTGCCCCAGCGCATGCGCGGCCAGCGCCAGGCCCAGCAGCAGGCCGGCAGCGCCGGACCGGCCCAGCGCCCGAAGGCGGTCGGCGATGGGCCGGGCCGTCTCGATCAGGGGGTGGCCATGCGCACCCGTGCGGCTGCGCCACGGGCTGCGCGGTCCGTTCCAGCGCACCACAAAAAATCCAGCACATGCGGCCGGCAGCAGCAGCGCATAGGCGCCCTGCAGCAGGCCCAGGGCGTCCAGCGCCAGGCTGCCCAGCGCCGGGCCCAGCCAGACGGCGGTGATGGTCCAGGCGCTCCAGGTCGCGGCGCGCCAGCGTGGTCGGGCATAGGCGTATTCGGGCCGGGTGCGTGGCACCTGTTCGACGGCCTGGCAGGCGGCCAGCACGGCACCCACCACCAGGCCGTGCCACGCACCTGCCACCATGGCCAGGGGCCAGGGCCGGCTCGCCGGCAGGCCACCGGCGCAGGCCATGGCCGTGGCCAGCAGCGCGATGCAGGCGGGCAGCACCACGGTGGGCGCAGGCCAGCGCCGCCAGCGCGTCACGCACCAGGCCGCCGTGCCCGCCACGAAAAAGGCGGCCAGGCTGGCGGCAGGGGCCGGTGCCACCCCCTGCCATTGCCAGGGGGTTTCGCCTTGCAGGTGCAGGCTGCGCAGCCACAGGGTCTGCAGCGCCAGCGCGCTCAGGGCCACGAGCAGGGCGATCCAGAACGCCTGCGCCTCTGCGGCAACCACCCGCACCTGGGCGATACCGTGCTCGGCGAAGCGGTCGTCGGCCTCGGCCTTGGCCAGCAACTGGTCCAGGCGTTCGCGCCGCAGGTGCTGGGGTTCCGTCTGGCGCAGCGAGGCAATCAGGCGGCGCACGCGTACCAGTCCTTCGTGTACTCCGCGCACCGCGTGGCCGAGCTGCTGCACCCGCAGGTCGAACCCGCGCCGCTGCGGCAGTACCACGGCCTGGTCGTAGCGCCCCTGGGCAATGGCGCGGCGCGCACGCCAGGCGGCATGGTTGCGCAGCTCGATGCCCTGGGCCTGCGAAAAGCGCGCGGCCAGATAGGCCAGCAGGGCCAGCAGCCCAATGGCCGGCAGCAGCATGGCGGCCGTGGCGCGGGCGAAGGTGGCGGCGCCGCTGTCGCGCAAGGCCAGGCGCAGGATGGCGACGGGAGCGCCGCGGACCTGCACGGGCACCTCGGCCGTGGCACCGGTTTCGCCGGCGTCGCGCGTGGTCTGCCAGAGCACCTTGCCGTCGGGCAGCAGCAGCGCCAGGGCCTGGATGTCGGACTGCGACGCCATGCGCTGCTGGAACAGCGCCTCGACACCCACCAGGCTGCGCAACGGGATGCCGGATTCGACGGCGTGGGTGATGCGCAGGCTCAGCGACTGTGCCATCAGCTGCGAACGCGTGCGGTCGCTTGCGGCCCGCATGTCGCGCAGTTGGTCATAGGTGGAGATGGCCAGGATGCTGGCCGCCAGCAGCAACAGCAGCACGGCCGCGATGCCCAGGCGGGTGGCGGGTGCGAAAGGGCGGCGCGCGCTCATTCGGTGCGCTCGCTTTCGTCCAGGCGCACCAGGCATTCGTCCATGCGCTGGCGGACCTGGGCGCTGCGTGCCAGGGCCCGCGTCTGGGTGCGCTGGCACTCGGCGCGCAGCCTGGCGGACTGCGGCTGCAAGGCCCAGAGCGTGGCCAGCCAGCCCAGCAGGCCGGCGGTGGCCAGCACCAGCACCGCCATGGCGCCCAGCGTGAGTGTGTGCCCATCGGCCTGCCACACAGCCAGCCGAAAGCGCACGGGCTGGGTCGCATACGTGGCACTGATATGGCCTACGACCTCGCCGAAGGCGTTGTGCAGGGGCAGGCCCATGATGGCCTCTCCCGGGAGCGCTGCGCTCCAGACGCGGTCCTGGCGGGCACCGGCCTCGGCCGCGCGTGCCGCACGGGGCTGCAGCGCTTCGCCGATGGCGCCCCGGTCGGTGCTGAAGAGGGCGATGCCCGCGCGGTCCACCACGTCGATGGCGTACAGCTGGGTGTCACTGGCCAGGGCCCGCTCCAGCCGGGGCTGGATACCGCGGTGATCGGGCAGGTCAAAGCCCAGCGCCAGGTCGCCTTCGATGGCGTCCTGCAGTTCCACCAGCGTCAGCGACAGGCGCGAGCGCTGGATCTGCGCCTCTTCCTGCGCGCGCACGTCCAGCAGCAGGCTGGCGATCAATGCGATGCCGGCCAGCACGATGAGCAGCCACAGCCCGCCAAGCTCCCACAGCGCGGCGAGTGTGGGCCTGGTCGCCACGGCGGTGCCGGCAGCCTGGGGCGATGAGGGCGACGAAAGCGTTTGCATGGTCCGGCTCATGCCACAATGCTTTGGCGACCCACCGGACTGCGGCGCCGACAGCGCCCGCAGATGCAGCCCCAGGTTTCAGCGCGCAGACATCTATGAATCCACCGCTCGAATGGCAGCAGACCCTGAACGGCACCGTAGCCGAGCTTCCCGCTTTCTTCGAGCGGCTCGAGGCCTGGGCGGACGACAACGGGGTGCCGATGCCCCTGGCTTCGTCCTTCGGACTGATGCTCGACGAATTGCTGACCAACGTGGCCACGCATGGCTATGCGGGGCACGGCGGCCTGGTGGAGGTGCAGGTGCGCTTTGAAACGCCAGCCCGGCTGCAGGCCGTGTTGCGCGACCATGGGCGGGCATTCGATCCCACCCTCTTGGCGGCACCCGACGTGGAAGCCTCGCTCGATGATCGGGACATAGGTGGCCTGGGCGTGCATTTCGTGCAGAGGTTGGCAGATCGTTTCGAGTATCGGCGCGACGGTGAAGTCAACGAAGTCACGGTATCGCGCTGCCTGCCAGCCGCTCGGGCGGCGCAGTCGCGCTAGGCCTGTTGGTACTGTTTGGGGCTCGCGAAGGCCCTTACAGCAGGTTCCAAGATTGTTAACAAGTGTACAAGCGTATCATTGTGTCCGTTGCGCGGCTGTCGTTTGTGCGCCTCGCCTTGCGCTTTTTGTCTCGTCCGGAGACGCCGTTGTTGCCGTGATTTCCACGCTGGCAGGCGCCCTGGGGCAGCCACCAATGCCAGCCGCAACGAGGAGAACAACCTGTGACCCCTGCCGAGACCGACGACCCTTTCCTGCAACGCCTGTGCGACATCATGCAGCGCATCGCCCAGCAGGGTGACCTGCGCGCGATCGGCCCGCTCATGGACATGACGGGCGAGCGCCCCGAGGAGAGCGTGCAGGCCCGCCTGGCCGAGGCCTTCGCCCACATGGTGGTCAAGCTGGAGGCACGCGAGTTCGAGCTCGAATGCCGTATCTCCGACCTGGACCAGACCCGCCGCGAGCTGGAAGCCGCCAACCTGGACCCGCTGACCGGCCTGCCCAACCGCATGATCGCGCGCGACCGGCTGCGCCAGGCGCTGACCGACGCCAGTACGCGCCAGGGGCTGCTCACGGTGCTGTTCCTTGACCTGGACAAGTTCAAGCATGTCAACGACACCATGGGCCATGCTGCGGGCGACGAGCTGCTGTGCCTGGTGACGCAGCGCCTGCGCGGCTGCCTGCGCGAGGGCGACACCCTGGCACGCCTGGGCGGCGACGAGTTCCTGTGCGTCCTGCCCAGCGCCAGCGCCGACGATGCACAGGGCGTGGCCAACCGCATGGTGGCGGCGCTGACAGACCGCTTCCAGCTCGCCGTCGGCGGTGCGGACATCGGCACCAGCATCGGCCTGTCGCATTTCCCCGAGCATGGGCGTGGTGTGGACGAGCTGATCGCCCATGCCGACGCCGGCCTGTACGAGGCCAAGCGCAACGGCCGCAACCGCTGGTGCTATGCACCGGCCGAAGCCGCGGCGGCCTGACCATCGCCCTCCCCTGGCGCCGCAGCCCGGTGCCCGCGGTGACTGCAGTGACGCACTTCCGGGTCGCGCCGGGGCTTTCGAAGCGTGCTCAGTACGGCGGTGCGGTCTCGGCCGTCAGGCCCAGGCTGCGCATGAGCTTGATCCACTCGTAGGGCGTGAGGTGCGGCTTCACGCTGTCGAGCACGGCCTTGAAAACCGGCGCCGGGGCATGGGCGCGCATATCAGCCAGCATCGCGGTGCGCTCAGGCGGCGACATGAAGGGCACCAGCCAACGCAGGATGGCCATCATTTCCGTTTGCGGGATGGAGGCCACCAGCGCGTTGTGGATGCCGATGAGTTCTTCGTCGCTGTAATGGGCCCACAGCACGCTGTTGTGCCCGGTTTCCTCGGCGTGCATGTGCTCGTAGTTGTGGGCGATGAACAGCGCCAGTTGTCGGTACAGCGCATGCGCCGCCGCAGGACGCGCAGCCGTTGGACAGCCCAGCAGCTGCGTGACACCGGCGGCCAGCGCCGTGATGGCCTTTTCGTGCTCGCCATGTTCGCATTCCAGCACCCGCGCAGCGCCGGGCGCACGCGCCTCGATGGCGGTGTGCATGAAGTCGTTCTCATGCTGCAGGTGCGAACGGCACAGGTCCAGCAACTCCATCACGCGCTCGCAATGGGTGGCGAACTCCAGGTCGTCGGTGACGTCCATGCGGCCCAGGGCCAGCAGGGTGTCGGACATCAGGGCGCGCAGCGCCTTGTGGATGCCGGCATACATGTCGACGCGCGGCGCGCCGTTGGAGGCCGAAGGATCGGAATGGACCGAGATCAGGGCCGAAATTTCGCGGGGATCGATGTTCATCGCTGGGTTCTTCTTTCATGCTGCCCTTGCGGGCCGTTGCAACACCGTCTCTTGCGGTGTTCGGCCGGGTGCACCATGCACCCGCAGCCGATGAAAGAAGTCTAGGAAAGCGCGGCGTTTTCGCCTGTGAAGAATTTCCGCTTTCAGCGCCCCGGCGCCACCCGCCGCGTGACATTCCTCACGCTGCGGCGCGCAGCATGTCCACCGCCTTCTCGGCGATCATCACTGTGGGCGCATTGGTATTGCCGCTCACTATGCGCGGCATGATGGACGCATCCACCACGCGCAGACCCTGCAGGCCATGCACGCGCAGCTGCGCATCCACCACGTCGAGCGGGCCGGGGCCCATGCGGCAGGTGCCCACGGGGTGGTAGATGGTGTCGGCGTACTGGCGGATGAACTGCTCGATCTGCGCGGGGGTCTGCGCTGCCGCCGATGCGGGCAGCTCGCGCGCGCCGAAGCGCGCGAGCGCCGGCTGCGCCAGGATCTCGCGCAGGCGTTGAAAGCCCCGCACCATGCGCTGCATGTCGTCGGCATCTTCGAGAAAGCGCGGATCCACCAGCGGCAGTGCCATCGGGTCCTTGGTGGCCAGCGCCACCGAGCCCCGGCTGCGCGGTTGCAGCAGGCACACGTGGGCTGAATAGCCATGGCCCAGCACCGTCTTGCGACCATGGTCCACGAGCTTGCCGATCACGAAGTGCAGCTGCAGGTCGGGCGCGGCCTCCGCCGGGTCGCTCTTGATGAAGCCCCCGGCCTCGGCGAAGTTGGTGGTCAGCATGCCGGTGCGGCTGCGGCGCCACTCCAGCACGCCGAGCAACTGGCTCCACATGCCCGCGGGTGAAATGCCGAACAGGTCCTTGAGCTCTGGCGCATTGAAAACCTGCACCACGTCAGGGTGGTCGTGCAGGTGCTGGCCCACGCCCGGCAGGTCATGCAGCACCGGGATGCCATGCCGCTGCAGGTGCGCCCCCGGCCCCACACCCGAGAGCATGAGCAACTGCGGCGAGAGCAGCGCACCGGCGCTGAGCAGCACCTCGCGGCTGGCACGCACCTCGTGCAACGCCCCGCCCTGGCGGTACTCCACACCCACGGCGCGCTTGCCGTCGAACAGGATGCGCGTGGCGTGCGCGCCGGTAATCACCTGCAGGTTGCTGCGCGAGAGGTGGGGCGTGAGGTAGCCCTTGGCCGCGCTGTGGCGCTCGCCATTCTTGTGCGTCACCTGGTACATGCCCACGCCTTCCTGCGTGGCGCCGTTGAAGTCGTTGGTGTGCGGGTGGCCGGCCTGCACGCCGGCCTCGTTGAAGAACTGGCTGAACCGGTGGGGCGAGCGCAGGTCGGCCACGTTCAAGGGTCCGCCCTCCCCATGCCAGGCATCGGCACCGCGCTCGTTGTGCTCGGCCTTGAGAAAGTAGGGTTTGACGTCCTCCCAGCCCCAGCCGGGGTTGCCCTGTGCGGCCCAGTGATCGTAGTCGGCATGCTGGCCACGGATATAGACCATGGCGTTGATGGAGCTCGATCCGCCCAGCACCTTGCCGCGCGGCTGGTAGCCCTGGCGGCCGTTGAGCGCGGCCTGCGGCGTGGTGCTCTGGCCCCAGCCATTGAGTTCGAACTTGGCCATCACGGCCAGGCCCGCCGGGCAGTGGATGAGCACGCTCTTGTCGGCAGGCCCCGCTTCGAGCAGGCACACGCGCACGGCGGGGTCTTCGGTGAGCCGGCCGGCCAGCACGGAGCCGGCCGAGCCGCCCCCGATCACGATGTAGTCGAACAACATGTTTTTGTCTCCAGGCCATGCGCAGAGCCTTTGCCGCGCACGGACCCAATGGACCATAACCGAACGGGCGTGCGATTCGGCTTACCATGCTGCCCGTCTGTTTCACTTTGAAGAGAGCTCTCTATATGACGATTCAAACGGTTGGCATCATCGGCGCGGGCACCATGGGCAACGGCATTGCACAGGCCTGCGCGGTCTCGGGCATCGATGTGGTGATGGTGGACATCTCCGATGCTGCAGTGCAAAAGGGCCTGGCCACCGTGGCCGGCAGCCTGGACCGCCTGATCAAGAAGGACAAGATCACGGCAGCCGACAAGGATGCGGCGCTGGCGCGCATCAAGGTCTCCACCAGCTACGACGACCTCAAGGCGGCGCAGCTGGTAATCGAGGCCGCCACCGAGAACTATGAGCTCAAGCTCAAGATCTTGAAGCAGGTGGATGCGCTGGTCGCGCCGGAGGTGCTGATCGCGTCGAACACCTCGTCGATCTCCATCACCAAACTGGCTGCCGCCACCTCGCGTGCCGACCGCTTCATCGGCATGCATTTCTTCAACCCCGTGCCCATGATGGCGCTGGTGGAGATCATCCGTGGCCTGCAGACCAGCGACGCCACGCACGACGCCGTGAAGGCATTGGCGGAGGCCCTGGGCAAGAGCCCCATCACCGTGAAGAACGCGCCCGGCTTCGTGGTCAACCGCATCCTGGTGCCCATGATCAACGAGGCCTTCTTCGTGCTGGCCGAAGGCCTGGCCACGCCCGAGGACATCGATGCCGGCATGAAGCTCGGCTGCAACCAGCCCATCGGCCCGCTGGCGCTGGCCGACATGATCGGCCTGGACGTGTGCCTGGCCGTGATGGACGTCTACCTCGCCGAGTTCGGCGACAGCAAGTACCGCCCCTGCCCGCTGCTCAAGGAAATGGTGGCGGCCGGGCGCCTGGGCCGCAAGACCGGTCGAGGCGTATACACCTACTGACGCGGCCGTGCGCGCTGTCCCCCCGGGGACGGCGCGTCCATCGCGTTGGGTTTTCAATCATGGGCAAGGAGACATCCGCGCGCATGACCAGCATCACCCCCTCCACGCCCCCAGCCGAAGGCTGCATCGACACCCAGGTGCTCGGCCACGTGCTGCTGATCGGCATCAACCGGCCGGCCAAGCGCAATGGCTGGACGCCGCCCATGTTCCGCCAGTTGGCCGAGGCCTATACCCGGCTCGACGATGACCCGGACCTGCGCGTGGGTGTGCTGCATGCCTTTGGCGACCACTTCACCGCGGGGCTGGACCTGCCGGCGGTGAGCGCCTACATGCAGCGCGGCGAGAAGGCCATTCCCCAGGGCATGGTGGAACCGCACGACTACGGCCTGCCCGGCTACCGGCGCCGCACCAAGCCCATGGTGGTGGCGGTCAAGGGCATCTGCTTTACCGTGGGCATCGAGCTCATGCTGGGCGCCGACATCGTGGTTGCGGCGGACGACTGCCGCTTTGCGCAGATGGAAGTGCAGCGCGGCATCATGGCCACCGGCGGCGCCACGCTGCGCATGGCCGAGCGCGCCGGCACCGGCAACGCGCTGTTGCACCTCTTGACCGCCGACGAGTTCGGCAGCGCTGAGGCGCTGCGCCTGAACTTCGTACAGAAGGTGGTTCCAGCAGCTCAGCTGCTCGACGAGGCACTGGCCATTGCCCGGCGCATCGAGGCCCAGGCCCCGATGGCCGTGGTGGCCACCCGGCTCAACGTGCTCAAGGCCATCGAGCAGGGCCAGGCGGCCGCGGTGGCCGACTTCATCCCCGTGCAGCAGCAACTGGCCAACAGCGAGGATGCGGCGGAGGGCGTGCGCGCCTTCGTCGAGAAGCGCCCTGCCCGCTTCACGGGGCGCTGAAAACCGACCCGGCAATTTCCCTGTCACGCAGGGCTGCCACGATTGCCTTGCGCACGCAGGTGCGCCGTGCGTGAATAGCAGCTTCGGTTGAAACGGGCTGCACCCTGCGACAAGACCGACCCGGCAACAAAAGATTACACAATTCAATTGTGCACAATTCAATTCCACGGCACAATTCACCCCATGGCACGCAGCAACCCCTCCACCCACACCCCCAGCCCAGCCCTGCTGCGCCTGGACAACCAGGTGTGCTTCGCGCTGTATTCCGCCTCGCTGGCGATGACCAAGCTGTACAAGCCCCTGCTCGAAACCGTGGGCCTGACCTACCCCCAGTACCTGGTGATGCTGGTGCTGTGGGAGCAGGATGGCGTGACCGTCTCCGAACTGGGCGAGCGCCTGTTCCTCGACTCGGGCACGCTCACCCCCCTGCTCAAGCGCCTGGAGGCCTCGGGCCTGATCGCCCGCATCCGCGATGCCCAGGACGAGCGCCGCGTGCGCATCAGCCTCACGGCCCCGGGCCGGGCGCTGCGCGACAAGGCCGAGGCCATTCCGCCCTGCGTGCTCGAAAGCAGCCAGTGCACCCTGCCCGAGCTGACCGCCCTGACCGGGCAGCTCAAGACCTTCCGCGACCGGATCCAACCGCCGCGCTGAACCTTTTTTCGTTCCCACCCCGTCCGTATTCAGGACATTCATTCACCCACTGCAAAGGAAGACACCATGACGCAACTCGAAAAAGTCCTCTACACCGCCAAGGCCCACGTGACCGGTGGCCGTGACGGCGCCGCCAAGACCGACGACGGCCGGCTGGATGTCAAGCTGTCCTCGCCTGGCACGTCCGGCACCGGCACCAACCCCGAGCAGCTGTTCGCCTCGGGCTATGCCGCCTGCTTCATCGGCGCCATGAAGGCCGTCGGCGGCAAGATCGGCATCCCCGTGCCCCAGGACGTGTCCATCGACGCCGAAGTCGACCTGGGCCCGATCCCGAACGCCTACGGCATCGCTGCCCGCCTGAAGATCAGCCTGCCTGGCCTGGACCCCGCCACAGCCCAGAAGCTGGTGGACGCAGCCCACCAGGTCTGCCCCTACTCCAACGCCACGCGCGGCAACATCGACGTGACCATCACGCTGGCGTAAGCCATGGGCCGGTTGCTGCTTCCCCGGATCGCGGTGGCCCTGGTGGCCATCGAGCATGTGTACATCCTGGTGCTGGAGATGTTCTTCTGGAACAAGCCCCTGGGCCTGAAGACCTTCAACCTGACCCAGGAGCTGGCCGACGCTACCGTCACGCTGGCTGCCAACCAGGGCCTGTACAACGGGTTTCTAGCGGCAGGCCTGTTCTTTGGCCTCGTCACCAACAACCGGGTGTTCAAGATCTTCTTCCTGGCCTGCGTGATCGTGGCCGGGGTCTACGGCGGCGCCACCGCCGTGCCCAAGATCTTCTACACCCAGGCCCTGCCTGCGCTGATCGCCCTGGCGCTGGTGCTGACACTGGACAAACCCAAGGCCCGCAACGCCTGAGGCCCAGCACCAGGGCAACAGCCCCGAGTCAAGGCCCGCCGGCCCTGCCGGCGGGCCTTTTCCATGGTGCGGTGCAGCGGTGTGTCGCGCATGCGCCGAGGCCTGCTTGAACGCACCGGCGGATTCGATTAGCGTGCGGCCATGAGCACCACCACCCTCCTCGTACGCCAGGACGCCCTGGCCCACACCACCCTGCGCACCACCCAGGATGTTCCGCTGGCCGACGGCCAGGTGCGCGTGCGCGTCGAGCGCTTTGCGCTCACGGCCAACAACATCACCTATGCCGCGCTGGGCGGCATGCTCGACTACTGGCAGTTCTTTCCCTCCGACGAAACGGGCTGGGGCATTGTCCCCGTGTGGGGCTTCGGCACAGTACTGCAGTCCCTGCACGCAGGCGTGGCCGTGGGTGAGCGCCTCTATGGCTATTGGCCCATGTCCACCCATGCGGTGCTCGCACCGGCGCGGCTGACCCCGGCAGGCTTCTACGATGGCGCGCCCCACCGGGCCAAGCTCCATGCGGTGTACAACCAGTACGTGCGCACCAGCACCGACCCGTTCTACACGCCCGGCACCGAGGACATCCAGGCGCTGCTGCGCCCCCTGTTCATCACCTCGTGGCTGATCGACGATTTCATGGCCGACCAGCAGTTCTTCGGCGCCAGGCGCCTGCTGCTGTCCAGTGCCTCAAGCAAGACGGCCTATGGCACGGCCTTCCAGCTCGCGCAGCGGGAGGGTCTGGAGGTGATCGGCCTGACCTCGCCCGGCAACCTGGCCTTCTGCGAAAGCCTGGGCTGCTATGACCGGGTGGTGGCCTACGACGCGCTGGAGCAGATCGACGCGGCGACGCCCTGCATCTACATCGACTTTGCGGGCAGCATGGCCGTGCGCGAGGCCGTCCACCAGCGCTTTGCCGCACTGGCCTACAGCTGCGCCGTGGGCGCCAGCCATGTGAACGACCTGGGCGGTGCCGGCCAGTTGCCAGGTCCGCGCCCCACCATGTTCTTTGCCCCTGCGCAGATCAAGAAGCGCCGCGACGATTGGGGCGCGCAGGTGCTCAACGAGCGCCTGGTGGCCGCCTGGCAGGCCTTCTCCACGGCCGTGCAGGCGCCACCCACGCCCTGGCTGCAGGTGCAGCAGCACCAGGGGCCTGATGCCGTGCAAGCGCTTTTCACCGCCGTGCTGGCCGGTGGCGGCGACCCGCGCATGGGGCACATGGCCAGCCTTTGAGCGCAGGTGTTGGCGCCACGGGGGACAATGGGGCATGAACCGACTGCCCCCGACCGACACCGCCGCCGCCCCCAGCGCCTCCGATCTGCACCCCTACGCGCGCCTGACGCCGGACCAGGTGCTCGATGCACTGGCCAGCGTGGGCCTGTACGGAGATGGCCGGCTCATGGCCCTGTCGTCGTATGAGAACCGTGTCTACCAGGTTTCGCTCGAAGACGGCCAGCGCGTGGTGGCCAAGTTCTACCGCCCCGGCCGCTGGAGCGAGGCACAGATCCTCGAAGAGCACGCATTCGCCGCCGAACTCATGGCGGCGGAAGTACCGGCAGTGGGCCCGATGGAACTGAACGGCAGCACGCTGCATGCCCACGATGGCTTTGCCTTTTCCGTGAGCCCCTGGCGCGGCGGGCGTGGTCCCGAGCTCGACGATTTCGACGTGCTCGAATGGATCGGCCGCTTTCTCGCGCGCATCCACACCGTGGGCGCCGCCCAGCCCTTCGCGCACCGGCCGGCGCTGGACCTGCAGGGCTTTGGCACGGCATCGCGCGACTGGCTGCTGGGCCACGACATGATTCCGCTGGACATGCAATCGGCCTGGCGCGAGCAGTGCGACAAGGCGCTCGCGCTGGTCGCCGCCAGCGGCCTCAAGGATGCCAGGGCCATCCGCCTGCACGGCGACTGCCACCCCGGCAACATTCTCTGGACGCCGACCGATCTGCCCGGTGGTGGTCCGCACTTCGTGGACCTGGACGACGCACGCATGGGCCCGGCGGTGCAGGACCTGTGGATGCTGTTGTCCGGCGACCGGCGCCAGCGCACGCAGCAGCTCAGCGCCCTGATAGACGGCTACGAGCAGTTCCGCAGCTTCGACCGGCGCGAGCTGGCCCTGGTCGAGCCCCTGCGCACGCTGCGCCTGATCCACTACAGCGCCTGGCTGGCGCGGCGCTGGGAGGACCCGATCTTTCCGGCCACCTTCCCCTGGTTCGGCAGCAGTGACTACTGGCGCGGCCAGGTGGACATGCTGATCGAGCAGTGCGAGGCCATGGGCGAGGAGCCCCTGAGCGCCTGAAGAAGATTCCCACCGCCCGCCCTGGCGGGTGCAGATCCCGGCCCGCAAGCCGGCTCTGCCGCCTGTCCTGCGGAAGTCGAACGGCGCATCGGCGCTTGGGGTGCGGACAGGCCTCGTATATGCTTGAAGCCATCTTTGCTCTCGCACACTGGCCAGCACCATGAAAGACCTGTTCCGGAACCTTCTCTCGATCCGCCAGCAACGCAAGCCGGCCCCCGTGGGCAGCGTGCCCGCGGTGGGCGTCGCCATCATCCGCGGCGACGTCAAGATGACCGTCACCGAGCCCATCTCGCGCGACCTGTGGAGCTGGATGGTGCTGTCGGGCTGGCGCAATGTACCGGTCAAGAACGACCGCCGCCAGTACACCGAGCTGCCCGACGGCTTGCTCAAGCAGTTGATCGATGCAGCACCGACCGAGCGCGACGCCGTCCATGCGCGCATCATGGCCAAAGCGAAGGAGGAGTGACGACGCCGCTCGGAGGCGGTGCGTCAGACACTGGTGCAGCCGCCAGAGCGGCCGCACGCAGGGAGCATCAGGCCAGCAAGGCGTTCACGCGCTTGACGTAGGCCGCCGGGTCTGCAGGCAGGCCGCCCTCGGCCAGCAAGGCCTGGTCGAACAGGATGTGCGCCAGGTCATGGAAATGCACGCTGCCTTCGAGCTTCTTGACCAGGGCATGCTCAACATTCACCTCCAGCACGGGCTTGGACTCGGGTGCCTGCTGGCCGGCCTGCTTGAGCATGCGCGCCAGCTGGGTGCTCATGCCGTCGTCCTGGACCACCAGGCAGGCCGGTGAGTCGACCAGGCGCGTGGTCACGCGCACGTCCTCGGCCTTGTCCTTCAAGGCCTCCTTGAGCTTGGCCAGCAGGGGCTTGAAGGCCTCGGCAGCCTCTTCGGCGGCCTTCTTCTCGGCCTCGTCCTGCAGCGAACCCAGGT
Organism: Acidovorax sp. AC410; assembly: GCF_979253235.1. Taxonomy (NCBI): domain Bacteria; kingdom Pseudomonadati; phylum Pseudomonadota; class Betaproteobacteria; order Burkholderiales; family Comamonadaceae; genus Acidovorax; species Acidovorax sp. AC410. Next base: position 2,501,931 of record NZ_CEEDCG010000001.1, on the reverse strand, counting down.
CCACGGCGCCCTTGGCCACACTTTGCAGCGGGGTGCCGTCGAATTCGTTCAGATAGTTCAGCGCCCACTCGTCCACGCGGTCGGTCATCAGCAGCACCTCGATGCCCTTCTTCTTGAAGACTTCGAGCTGCGGGCTGTTCTTGGCCGCGGCCAGGGTGTCGGCGGTGATGTAGTAGATCGCCTCCTGGCCTTCCTTCATGCGCGCCTTGTAGTCGACAAAGCTGACGCTCGCCGCGTCGCTGGTGGTGCTGGCAAAGCGCAGCAGCTTGGCCAGGCGCTCGCGGTTGCCGAAATCCTCGCCCAGGCCTTCCTTGAGGACCGAGCCGAATTCGGCGTAGAACGCGCTGTACTTGCCTTCCTTGGCCTGGTCATCGGCATCGACCACATCGGTCACGCCATCGGCACCGGTAGTCGCATCATGCCGGTTGTGCTTGGCCAGGTCTTCGAGCATGGACAGCACGCGCTTGGTCGAGCCTTCGCGGATGGCACGCACATCGCGGCTTTCCTGCAGCAGCTCACGGCTCACGTTGAGCGGCAGGTCGGCCGAGTCGATCACGCCCTTGACGAAGCGCAGGTAGGTAGGCATCAGCGCCTCGGCGTCGTCCATGATGAACACGCGCTTGACGTAGAGCTTCACGCCGGCCTTCTTGTCGCGGTTCCACAGGTCGAACGGCGCCTTGGCCGGGATGTACAGCAGCTGCGTGTACTCGGTGTTGCCTTCCACGCGGTTGTGCGCCCAGGTCAGCGGGGCCTCGTGGTCGTGGCTGATGGCCTTGTAGAACTCCTGGTACTGCTCTTCGCTGATGTCCTTCTTGGGGCGGGTCCACAGGGCACTGGCCTTGTTGATGGTTTCCCACTCGCCGGTCTTGGCCATGCCGCCGGGCTGGCGGCCACCGTTCTCGTCCGACGGGTTGATCAGCTCGCCGTCCTTCCACTCTTCCTTTTCCATCAGGATGGGCAGGCTGATGTGGTCGGAGTACTTGGCGATGACGGACTTGAGCTTCCAGGCGTTGAGGTACTCCTCGGCGTCCTCGCGCAGGTGCAGGATGATGCTGGTGCCGCGCGCAGCCCGCGCGATGGCCTCGACCTCGAAGTCGCCCGTGCCGCCGCTGGTCCAGCGCACGCCTTCTTCGGCAGGCACACCGGCGCGGCGCGACTCGACCGTGATCTTGTCGGCCACGATGAAACCGGAGTAGAAGCCCACGCCAAACTGGCCGATGAGCTGCGCATCAGCCTTCTGGTCGCCCGAGAGCTTGCCCATGAAGTCCTTGGTCCCGCTCTTGGCGATGGTGCCCAGGTGGTCGATGGCCTCCTGCGCCGTCATGCCGATGCCGTTGTCGGTGATGGTTAGCGTCTTGGCAGCCTGGTCGAAGGACACCCGCACTTCGAGGTTGGGCGCGTCTTCGTACAGGGCATTGTTGTTCAGGGCCTCGAAGCGCAGCTTGTCGCAGGCGTCCGAAGCGTTGGAGATGAGCTCGCGCAGGAAGATTTCCTGGTTGGAATACAGCGAGTGGGTGACCAGGTGCAGAAGCTGGGCCACTTCGGCCTGGAACGACAGGGTTTGTTTGTTGCTCATGGTGTCTTGGAGTTGCTTTCGTACAGTCTCTAGGAAGCGCCGTCGGCACGCCAGAGGCCAGCGTGCAAAGGACGTTCGCGGGTGCTCAGCTCGGGGCAGATCCGCCGATTTCAAGGTCGGCGCTGCGCGAATGCCCGCCGGCCAGCGCCGCCGCTGGCGAGCTTAGCGCGCATTGTTGACAATTGGCGAGGCGTTGGCGCTGGTAATGCCCATTTTGCCGCCATAAGATGCGCATCGTGCTGGGCGGGTGCCGCCAGCCGTGCCTTTGGAATCCCCATGCCCACCTCCCTGCAAAAATGGTCTGCCGAGTTCCTCGGCACTTTCTGGCTCACGTTTGGCGGCTGCGGCAGTGCCGTGCTGGCCGCCGCGTTCCCCCAACTGGGCATCGGCTTTCTGGGCGTCTCCCTGGCGTTCGGCCTCACGGTGCTGACCGGGGCCTACGCGCTCGGGCCCATCTCGGGCGGGCATTTCAACCCGGCGGTGTCGGTCGGCCTGGCCATCGGAGGCCGGTTCAAGGCGGCCGAACTGCCAGGCTACATCGCCGCGCAGGTGCTGGGCGCCATCGTGGCGGCAGGCGCGCTCTATCTGATCGCGACCGGCAAGCCGGGGGCCGACATCGGCGGATTTGCCACCAACGGCTATGGCGAACACTCCCCCGGCGGCTACGGCCTGATGGCCGCCGTGGTGACCGAAGTGGTGCTGACGGCCGTGTTCCTCATCGTGATCCTGGGCGCCACCTCGCGCCGGGCGGCCGAGGGCGTGGGCGGGCTGGCCATCGGCCTGTGCCTGACGCTGATCCACCTGATCTCGATCCCGGTGACCAACACCTCGGTGAATCCGGCGCGCAGCACCGGCCCGGCCTTGTTCGGTCCGGAGCATGCCATGTCCGAGTTGTGGGTCTTCTGGGCCGCCCCCATCGCCGGCGCGCTGCTGGGCGCAGCCCTGTACCGGGTCCTGTTCGGGGAAGATTGAGAGGCTGAGAATCTTTCGTCCATGCCCGCCTTGCACGCCAAAACACCCTGGCTCGTCGTTGCAAATGCTCGCCATAGCCCGAGCTATGGCTGTGCTTTGCGCCTAGGTCCAGGGCGTTGTGGCGCGCCTTTCGGTCACGGCCAAAAAACTCCCAGCCTCTGAACTCAGCTGTCGAGCGTGATGCGCTGTATCAGCGCCTGCAGGATGTTGTCGGCCTTGTCATTGGCCACCTGGCATGTGCCTGCGGCCGCATGGCCGCCACCGCCGAACTCCAGCATGAGGTTGCCCACGTGGGTCTGGCTGCTGCGGTCCAGGATGGATTTTCCGGTGGCCAGCACCGTGTTCTGCTTCTGCAGCCCCCACATCATGTGGATGGAGATGTTCGCCGTGGGGAACAGCGCGTAGATCATGAAGCGGTTGGTCGCCCAGATGGTCTCCTCGTCGCGCAGGTCCAGCACCACCAGGTTGCTGATCTTGATGGCGCAGCGCAGCAGTTGGTCCTTGGCCTTGGGCGCATGCTCGCGGTAGAGCGCCACGCGCTCCTGCACATCGGGCAGCGCCAGGATCTCTTCGATGGTGTGGTCGCGGCAGTATTGGATGAGGTCCATCATCAGCGCGTAGTTGCTGATGCGGAACTCGCGGAAACGGCCCAGGCCGGTGCGCGAATCCATGAGGTAGTTGAGCAGCACCCAGCCCTCGGGGTTCAGGATGTCCTCACGCGAATACTGGGCCGAGTCGGCCTGGTCCACCGCCGCCATCATCTCATCGGTGACACGCGGGAAGGCTGCCTTGCCGCCATAGTGGTTGTACACCACACGCGCCGCCGAGGGCGCATGCGCCTCGATGATGTGGTTGCTGTCGCGTCGCCCCGAGTTGCGCACGGTTTCCGATTCGTGGTGGTCGAACACCAGGTGTGCGCCAGGTACGTAGGGCAGGTTGGTGGTGATGTCCCGCTCGGTGATGGGTATCTTGCCGTCCTGCATGTCCTTGGGGTGTACGAAGGTGATGTCGTCGATCAGGTCCAGTTCGTTGAGCAGCACGGCACACACCAGGCCGTCAAAGTCGCTGCGGGTCACGAGGCGGTATTTTTTGTCGCTCACTGTGTTTCTCCTTGTTACATGCGGCGCGAATGGCACGATGGTAGCAATGCCCACGCCCCCATTGGCGTAGCGGTTCAAATAAAGGCGACAGCCGGCACCCCGGTTCAGCCCGCCGGTGCCAGCCAGCGCACCAATTGTCGGGCCACCCGGTCATCCCCCAGCAACTGCAGGTGCCCGGCACGGTGGACCACGCACTGCTGCGACCGCGCAAACGCCAGCCGTCTGGCAGGGTCATCATGCCAGCCCAGGGCGCTGTGCAGCGGCACCAGGCCATCACCGACCAGCCGTTCGGCCAACGGGCTGCGCTGGGCTGCCAGGGTGGCCGCCACGGTACAGCACAGCACGCCTGCGGGCAACGGCACGTGGGTGCGCATGTCCGGGCTTTTGCGAAAACGATCGCGCCCCTGCCAATCGGCGTCCAGCACATGGCCATGGCGCAGGTCGGTGATGCCGGCACTGCGCAGCCCGGTCAGCCGGGCAAAGGGGCGCGAGTACGGGGTGCTGCCCAGCAACCGGTCCACCCAATGGCCCGCACGCTCCAGCGGCGCACCGTGGTGTGGCGTGCCCAGGCACACCAGGTGCTGCAGCAAGCCACGCCAGGACAGCCCCGCCTGCTCGGCCTGCTGGCAGGCGCTGCGTGCTACCAGGCCCCCCATGCTGTGGCCCACGATGCTCAGCCGCGTGACCGCCACCGGCCAGGCGGCCACCAGGGCCTGCAGCTGTTGGGCAAGCTGCGCACCATTGGTGGATGTGTGCAGCCCCGTGTTGTAGCGCAGGTACACGGGCGTGCAGCCCAGCGCCTGCGCCAGGTGGGCGCCATGGTCATGGCCCTCGTGCTCCCACTGCAGGTCGTTCATGCACAGGCCATGCACCAGCACCAGGAGGTGGCCCGATGCCCTGCCCGAGGCCCCCAGGGCCACCGGGTCCAGTGGCCGGCCCTGCTGGTAAAAGCCCATGCAGGTGGCCAGCGGGTTGCCATCCTCCGCCAGGCGGTCACCCATCACGCCATTGAGCGCGGCCAGCACGGCCTGGCGTTCGCGCGGCACCTCCTGCGCCTCGCCGGGCACGCCCATGAATGGCTCCAGCCGCAGCAAGGCCGCCTGCAGCCCAGCATCCACCAGGCTGGTGATGCCCCGCACGCCGCCATAGACCATGCCGGTCAGGCCGCGCGTGCGGCCCGGCGTAGGGCCGCCCGGCAGGCCCATGGTGCCCAGCACCGATTGGTGCACCCCTTCGGCCACGCGGCTGATGCTGGCGGTGGCCTGGGTGGCCAGGCGGGCCACCCCCCGCAGGTCGGAAGGACGCAGCTGGCGCAGCGCCCTGGCAGGCCCGGTGCTGCGGGACGGCGGTGGCTTGGATGGCATGCGGCAGGCTCCTCGAAACGATGGGTGAGAATGGCGCACGCTCGCGTGCCAGCGTCAGAACTGCTCGTGCGGCAGGAGGTAGCGCCATTGCCCCACCGGCAGGTTGCCCAGCGTCACCCGGCCGATGCGGATGCGCTTGAGCCCCACCACCTTGAGGCCCACCTGCTCGCACATGCGGCGGATCTGGCGCTTCTTGCCTTCGATGAGGACGAAGCGCAGTTGCTCGGGGTTCTGCCATTCCACACGGGCCTGCTTCAAGGGCTGGCCATCGAGTTCCAGGCCATGGCACAGGCGTGCCAGTTGCGCGGGCGGAAACGCCGCCTGCACATCGAGTGCCACCTCGCCGTACTGCACGCGCACCAGGTACTCCTTGTCCACGCTGGAGTCCTCGCCGATCAGTTGGCGCGCCACGCGCCCATCCTGCGTGAGCACCAGCAGGCCCACGGAGTCGATGTCCAGCCGGCCGGCCGGCGCCAGGCCGCGCAGCTGCGGCGGCGAAAAGCGCATGCGGCCCGGGTCGTCACGCCAGTGGGTGCGGGGGTTGATCAGCGCCACGGCAGGCGTGTGACCATCCTCGGCCTGCCCGCTCACGTAGCCCATGGGTTTGTGCAGCAGGATGGTGACCTGCTGCTCCTGCTGGCCCTGGGCCCGCTTGTCCACTTCGATGCGATCGGCCGGCAGCACCTGCAGGCCCATGGGCGCCACCTCGCCGTTGACCTTGACCCAGCCGTGGGCGATCCAGTCGTCGGCCTCGCGGCGCGAGCACAGGCCGAGTTCGGCCATGCGTTTGTTCAGGCGCGAGGTGCCTGCTGCGGCCGCCGTGGTCTTGACCGGCACGGCCGGGCGGGCCGGCGCGGCGGCAGGGGATGGCCGGACACCACTGGCGCTGGCCGGCCCGCGCGGAGCCGGCGGCGGCGACGCGGACTCGGCGCGCCACACATTGCCGCGCGCCGACGGTGCCGCAGCGGCCGGGCGCGCCGATGGGCGTGCGTCGGGCCGTGCATTGCCGCGGGACGCAACGGGCGCCGGGCCGCGCGGCGTGGCCGATGCGGGTGAAGAAGAAACAGGGGGCGCGGCAGGCCGGCGCAGCACGGCGCGCCGGGGCGACTGGTCACCGGGCTCGTCGGCCGGGGCGGCAGGGGGACGGGAGGAAGGCATTGCCCGTATTTTCACCCCTGCGCAGCCATTTGGGCAGATGACCGCACAAAGCAGGCACCGAATGGCGGCCCGATGGCCCTCACGGGAGGGTGGCAGCGATCTGGCGCGACTGCCAGGCCAGGAAGTCCTCGGCACCCAGTGGGCGGCTGATGTGGTAGCCCTGCGCCTCGTCGCAGGACAGGGCGCGCAGCCGGTCGAGGATGGCCAGGGTCTCCACCCCTTCGGCCACCACCGTGAGGCCCAGGTTGTGGGCCAGGTCGATGGTGGAGCGCACGATCATCGCATCGTCCTCGCCGGCCTCCATGCCCATCACGAAGGACTTGTCGATCTTGAGCTCGTCCACCGGCAGGCGCTTGAGGTAGGCCAGCGATGAGTACCCGGTGCCAAAATCGTCGATGGAGAGCTTGAAGCCTTGTTCGGACAGGCGGTTGAGCATGGCCTCGGCACGCTGGGGATCGTCCATGATGGCGCTCTCGGTGATCTCCAGGCAGAAGGCACTCGCCTGTACCCCGTGGCGCACCAGGATGGCAGCCAGGCGCGTGTTGAGCTCCGGGTCCAGCAGGTCGCGCGTGGACAGGTTGACCGAGATGCGCAGCGGCATGTCCGCCGTGCGCGGATCGGCCAGCAGGCGCGCCACCTCCTCGAACATCCACAGCGTGAGCTGGCGCACGAAGCCCGTCTGCTCGGCAAACGGGATGAAGTCCATGGGCGGCACCAGTCCACGCTGGGGGTGCTGCCAGCGCACCAGCGCCTCGGCAGCCAGCCCCCCCTGCCCGTGCAGCGGCACCTTGGGCTGCAGGTACAGGCGCAACTCGTCGTGCTCCACGGCACGGCGCAGCTCGGTCAGCAGCGACAGGGTCTGGGTGCTGGCCGAGTCGAACGAGGCATCGTAGCGCAGCGCACCGCTGAGCTTGCGCTTGGCGGCGTACATGGCGATCTCGGAGCGGCTGAGCAGGGTATCGGCATCGTCCGCATCGGCCGGCCAGCAGGCGAAGCCCATGCCGGCGCTCAGGTCCACGGTCTGGTCCTCGAAGGCCAGGGGCTCCTCGAACGACTGGTTGATGCGCTGGGCCAGCGCATGCGCCCCCTGGGCATCCGTGCGCAGCAACAGCAACGCGAACTCGTTGCCGCCCAGACGGGCCACCATGTCGCTGTCACCCGGCATCTGCTTTTGCAGGCGTTCGGCCACGGCCTGCAGCAGGCGGTCGCCGAAGGCATAGCCGAGCACGTCGTTGACATGCTTGAAGCGGTCCAGGTCGAGCGTGAGCACGGTCAAGGGCTGCAGGGCGCCTTCCTCCTGCGCGGCAATGGCATGCACCACGGCTTCGCGAAACCGCTCCCGGTTGGGCAGGCCCGTGAGCCGGTCCCAGTAGGCCAGGCGGCGGATCTCGGCCTGCTGGCTGCCAATATCGAGGCGCATGCGGTCGAAGGAGCGGGCCAGGTTGCCGATTTCGTCCTTGCGCCCGGTGTGCCCCAAAGGCACTCCGTACTCGCCGCGCGACAGGCGCTGCGTGGCCGCCAGCAGGGAGCGCAGGGGCGTGGTCAGGCGCGTGGCCACCAGCCCGGTACCGGCTGCAAACAGCAGCACGCCGGCGATGGTGATGATGGCCAGCAGCACCTGCAGCTGCTGGTAGGGCGCCACCACCTCGTCCACCGAGCGCAGCAGCAGTGTCCTCACCTCCTTGCCCGCGTTGCCCAGGGGGGCCTCACGCACCAGCAGCGTCCCTTCGGCGGTCTTGAGCTCTGCCAGCGGCAGGCCCTGGCGATGCAGGCCGGCCAGCGCCGGTGCCAACAGCGTGGTCACGGGCACCGACATGCTGCCATCCGCAGCCTTGACCACCACGGCCACCTGCACCGACAGCAGCCGCCGCATTTCCTCGGCCAGTGGCTGGCCGATGGGAAACCCCATCAGCACCCAGCCGATGACCACCGGCGCCCGCATGGGCACCATCACGAACTGGTAAGGCACGCCCGCCATCATGGCCACCTGGCTGCCCTGCGGCTGTGCCGCGAGCGGTGGTACGACCTGGCGCAGCGTGGCGGGAAAATCCAGCATGTCGTCCGACAGACTGGCCGCGCGCAGCTCCAGGTTGGTGCCCAGCAGCGCCGTCACGGCCGCACCGATGCGGTTGCCATGGTTCTCCAGCACGGACTGGATGGTCTCCTCATCATCGGAATTGATGGCCGAGCGAAAGCCATAGTCGGCCGCCAGCAGGGCCGAGCCCTGGCGCAGCTTGTCCGCATTCTGGTCCAGCAGGCGCCGCCAGACGTTCTCGTCGGTGTCCAGGGCGCGCGCGATCTGGCTGCGCGCATTGCGCTCGATGGAGGCCCGCACCACCGCAAAGCCGGCCGCCTGCACGATGAGCAGCAGCAACAACGAGATGCCCACCAGCCTCAGGAGGAGACTGCGCCGCAGCAGGGACAGGTTCAAGGCTGCAGCCCCGCCATGCGCACCGATGCACTGGCCATGCCGGTGGCCGGCACACTCAGCGCCTGCTCCAGGGCCGGGGCGCCCACCGGCAAGCGGTTGTGCCAGGCCCTGAGCTTGTAGCTGCCCGGGGGCACGTTGTCGAGCTGGACCTTGCCGATGGCGGACGAACTGGCGTAGTAGGGCGTGTCCACCACCAAAATCCAGCCAGTCATCTGGTCGTGGATATTGCAGCCCAGCACCACCACACCGGCCTGGTCAAAAAGCACGGGCTTGCTGGGCGTCCCGGTGTAGAGCTTGAGTTCGAACTTCTTCGCAGGAGAAAAGGAATAGACATGGTGGCGCACCGTGTCGCGATTGGGGAACAGCACCTCCGTGCCCACCGGCACCACCATCATCACGGGTGCGAACTGGCGCTTTTCTTGCGCCATCTCCACACCGGGCTGGGGCTTGACGAGGCGCTTGGCCTCGGCCGATTCGAGGAACACCACGGCATTGGCCAGCGGCTTGCCCGCCGCGTCACTCAGCTCCACCTGCACCGAGGCGGCCTGCGCCACGCCCGCCACGGCTGCCACACAGCCCACCAGCACACGTCCGTGCGCCAGCAGCCATTGGGCCAGGACGGGCCGTGGGCTCATGGTTCTATCGCCATGCCCGCCAGTGCGGCCCCATTGCCGATCACGCCCAGCGAGACGGCGCGGCCGGACGCCAGGTCCACCTTGTACAGGCGCGAGCGCGGGTCGCCGGACGTGCGCGTGGCCAGCAAGGCCACGTTGCCCACGTCGGAAATGTCGAAGGAGGCATCGGACAGCGGCCCCAGGCCGAGGGCACCCACGGTGCGCAACTGGCCGGTGTTGGGCGAAACCACGGGGGTGGTGCCCTCGCGCGAGCCCTGCATCACGAGCGCGCCGCGGGCGCGGTCGATGGCGTAATTGGTGGTGATCTTGCTGTCCTGCGGGTTGTAGGTATAGCCTGCGGCCACCACGTCCGGCACACGGCCTGCGTTCACGTCACCGGCCACGTAGTGCAGCACCGGATCGGGCTGCACACCCGGTTGGGCAGGATCGCCATCGACCAGGGCGCCCGTATCCGGGTGCAGCCGCAGGTTGAGCCCGGAAGACGACACCACGCGAATCCGGTCCGCCGCCGGGTTGAAGTCGAAGCCAAACGATGCCCCCGTGAACTGCAGCGCGGCCGGCGCGGAGCCCACCGCCGTCAAGGCCCCGCTGGAAATGTCGAGCGTGTACAGGCGCCCCGCCTGCGACAAGGCATACAACACGCCCTTGGCCACCCGGAAATCCACGCCGATCAGCCGCTCGCCAGAGGCCAGGCCCGTCACGCGCCGGCGCTCGAGAACAGTGTCGGGCCGGCGCGCATCGAACACGATGAGTTCGTGGTCTGCGGTCACCGCCACGAGGCGCTCACGGCGCTCGGACGCGTCGGGCATCGGGCCGCCGGTACAGGCGGCCAGGCCCAGCAGCACCAGAGTGCCCAGGACACCGCGCAAACGAAGGGAGGGGTGGGAGCGGCGCATGGAACATCCTTTGCAGAAACTGTAACGGGTTTATACCCGATAGACCCCTGGAATGGCGTATTACAGTCACCAATCAGTGCCTTTGCAATACATCAAAAAAGATAGCAGCCACCCCATGGGATATATGTAACAGCCAAGACTTTCATGCCGCCGGGCATGCCTGGACATGCAGGTTTTCCCGCCCCCGCTGTCTCTACCTGAAAGAGCCTCTATTTGTAACAGCCTCATGCCCGAGGTGCATGGGGCCATCCCGAAGCCTCATAACATTTTGTGACATTTATCCCTACACTGTGTGCGCCCCCGGCGCCACCAGCGTTGCAGCCCATCCGCCTGCCTGGGCACCGTTATTGCTTCGTGTCACCCTATCGAATTCAACAGCCAAGGACCTCCATGCCGGCCGCCTCGCCCCTCAAATCTCTGTCGATCTCCAGCCGCCTGGGCCTGGGTTTTGGCTGCCTGCTGGTGCTGCTGATCGCGGTCGCTGCCGTGGGCCAGCTTTCAGTAGGCAAGCTGCACGAGCACCTGCTGCAGGTCACCGGTACCGGCGCCACCAAGACCCGGCTGGTCAACGAAATGCTGGACAGCGTGAGCGCCATCGGCATCCAGAGCCGCTCGGCAGCCATGCTCAACGAAATCGACCCCAAGCAGGCCCGCGACCAGATCAAGAACGCCGAGAAATCCGTGCAGGCCTATGCACGCCAGGAGGCCAGCCTGTCGGAACTGCTCAAGGCCGACGGCACCACCGAGGCGGAGCGCAAGCTGCTGGGCGAGGTCCAGGAATTCGGCCGCAAGAGCCGCCCCGAGCTCGATGCCGCGATGAAGGCCGCCGACGATGGCGACACCGTCAGCGCCACGCTGAACCTCATGACCAAGGTCGCCCCGCTGGAAGCCGCCTGGCGCGGCAAGCTGGCCGAGTTGATCGAGCTGCAAAATACCTTGAACAGCCAAGCCACGGCCTCGGCCGAGGTCACGCAGAGCCGGGCGCGCTGGACGGGTGGGGCCCTGGTGCTGCTGGCCATCGGCCTGGGGGCGCTCATCGCCTGGCGCATCACGACCAGCATCACCGCCCCCATCGGCCGTGCGGTGGTGGTGGCCGAGCGCATTGCCCGCGGCGACCTCACCTCGCAGGTCGAGGTGCGCATCCACGACGAGACCGGTCGCCTGCTTGAAGCCATCGCCGCCATGCAGGACCGCTTGCGCAGCCTGGTGGGTGACATCGGCGGAACGGCAGAATCCATCCTCGTGGCCAGCTCCGAAGTCGCCTCGGGCAACCTCGACCTGAGCCACCGCACCGAGCAGACTTCGCACAACCTGCAGGGCGCCGCGAATGCCCTGGCCGACCTGACGGGCACCGTCTCGCAAAGCGCCGACGCCGCACGCCAGGCCAACCAGCTCGCCTCCTCGGCGTCGGCCGCAGCCACGCGCGGCGGCGAGGTGGTTTCGCAGGTGGTGCGCACCATGGACACCATCAGCGGCAGTTCGCGCAAGATCGCCGACATCACCAGCGTGATCGACGGCATCGCCTTCCAGACCAACATCCTGGCCCTCAACGCCGCAGTGGAGGCCGCGCGTGCCGGCGAACAGGGCCGCGGTTTTGCCGTGGTGGCCAGCGAGGTGCGCAGCCTCGCCGGTCGCGCCGCCCAGGCCGCCAAGGAAATCAAGACGCTGATCGGCGCCAGCGTCGAGCATGTGCAGGAGGGCAGCACCCTGGTGAACCATGCGGGCAAGACCATCGAGGAGTTGGTGATGTCCGTGCGCCGCGTGTCCGACATCATGGGCGAGATCACCGCCGCCACGCAGGAGCAGAGCCAGCGCATCGGCGAGGTCAGCCAGTCCGTGGGCGCACTCGAAGAGATGACGCAGCAGAACGCCGCGCTGGTGGAGGAAGGCGCTGCCGCTGCCGACAGCCTCAAGGAACAGGCCAGCCGCCTGACGCAGATGGTGCACACCTTCCGCCTGAGCCGCGACGGCACCGACGACCGCGAATGGCAGGGCACACCCGACGCCCCTGCCCCCGCGCCAACCCCCACGACCCTGGGCCACCGCACGGCCGGAATGCCTGCGCTGCCGCGCGGCTAGCGCGGTTCCGCCAGCCGCTGGAAAATGCTGGACTGCAGCGCCGCCAGGTCCAGCACGCGCAGGCCACCGTACTCCACGCGGATGGCCCCTTCCACCTCCAGCGCCGCCAGCGCCTCGTTCACGCGCTGGCGCGACAGCCCCACCAGGTAGGCCAGCTCCTGCTGGGTGATGCGCAGCACCTCGCCCACCCCGGGGTAGAGCACGGGGTTGAACAGGGAGGCCAGGCTGCGCGCCACGCGCACATCGGGGTTGTTCAGCCGGTCGATCTCGCGCGCGGCGATGAACTGGCCCAGGCGCTCGTTGAGCTGGTTCATCACGAAGCGGTTGAAGCCGATCGAATGGTCCAGCAGCCAGTGGAAGGTGTCGATCGGCAGGCCTGCCACGATGCTCTTGCGCAGCGCCTGGATGTTGTAGCGGTAGGGTTCGCGCTTCATGGCCGTGCCCTCGCCGAACCAGCCACCGGGCGGCACGCCGGTGTAGGTCATGGTCTGGCCCTGCGCGTTGTCGCTGCTCATCTTGAGCAGCCCCTCCACCACGCCGAACCAATAGGTCACGGGCCGGCCCACACGGCACACGAAATCGCCGGGCGCCGCGTCGCCCACCAGCAGCGCCGCCTCGGCACGTTCGCGCTCGGCCGGCTGCAGTGGCCTCAGCCACGGGATGTTGGCCAGCTCAGCCTCTGTGGGCAGGCGCCGGCGCTGGTGCAGTGACAGATCCTGGTTCATGGAGCGCGATGGGGGAGGCAAGGCTGGCGGAGTGCGTGCGGGAATACCACGATCCGAATTGTCGTCGCAACGATAGATTTTCGCCAATCGGCTGCGGATGATGGCCGTCTGCGGGGCACTGGGCCCCATCCCAAGAGCACGGAGACATCACCCCATGACAACAGGCGGCATCCACACCCCAAGGCCAGCGTTTCGCCGGCGCTCCCTGCTGGCCGGCGCCATCGCCCTGCCGCTGTCGCACTGGAGCAGCAACACCACGGCGCAGGAGGGGCCGATCCGCATCGGCCAATCCACCGCCCTCACCGGGCCCCTGGGCGACCTGGGTTCGGCCATGCACCAGGGCGCCAAGGCGGCCTTTGCGGGCATCAATGCCAAGGGCGGAGTCCATGGCCGCAGCATCGAGCTGACCACGCTGGACGATGCCTACGAAGTGCCCAAGGCCCTGGCCAACGTGGACAAGTTCCTGGCCGACCCGGGCAACTTCGCCCTCTTCAACTGCATGGGCACGCCGATGATCGACGCCATGCTGCCCAAGGTGGTGCAGAGCGGTGTCCCCTTCTTCGCCCCCTTCACCGGCGCCCAGCTGAGCCGCACGAAGAACGCGCGCAGCGTGTTCAACATCCGCGCCAGCTACGCCGACGAGGCCGAGAAGCTGGTGCAGCACCTGTCCACCATCGGCATCCAGCGCATCGGCATCGTCTACCAGAACAACTCCTTCGGCAAAGAGGTGTTCACCGCCGCCGAGCAGTCCATGGGCAAGCTCAAGCTGCCTGCCGCCGTCACGGTGACGGTGGAGAACAACGCCTCGGACGCAGGCGCTGCCGCCGCGAAACTGGCGGGCGCCGACCTCGAAGCCATCGTCATCGGCCTGGCCGGCAAACCCACCCTGGAGTTCGTGAAGGCCTTTCGCGCGCTCAAGCGTGGCGTGACGCTGTATGCGCTGTCGGTCATGGGCACGCCCGCCACGGTGAAGGCGCTCGGCGCCGACGCCACCGGCATGGCCATCTCGCAGGTGGTGCCCCTGCCGTCCAACGTGGTGATGCCGGTGGTGCGCGACTTCCAGGCCGCCTGGAAGGCCTCGGGCGCCACGGCCGAGCCCTCGCACCTGGCGCTGGAGGGCTACCTGAACGCCCGGGTGTTCGCCGAGGCCCTTCAGCGCGCCGGCCGCAACCCGACGCGCGCGGCCTTCATCGACGCCACCTGGAACCTCAAGAAGTGGGACCTGGGCGGGTTCGAGATCAACGCCAGCACGCCGGACCGCAATGCCTCGCGCTTCGTCGAACTCACCCTGATCGGCCGGGACGGGCGCTTCCTGCGCTGATGCAAGGCCAGGCTACTGCGGCGCCACCGCGTAGCGGTAGCCGCGGAACGACCAGACGGTGCGCCCCTGCTCGATGCGTTCGAGCTTGAGCCCCGGTGCCGCCTGGTCGCCCTCCTGCAACACCTGGCCATTGACGATGGCCATGCGGTGCGCAGGATTGCTGGAATAGGTCGCGCCCGTGACCTGCAGCACCGGCAATTGCTCGCGCACCGAAGTTGGCAGCTCGTTCTGGGCGAACACGGGGCTATTGGGAAGCGCTGCGGGAGGTACTGCCGCAGCGGGTGCGGCGGCCGGGGCGGGGGCCGCCGCTTCACGCCGAACAGGCTCGGTTTCGCGAGCGGGCTTTTCGCGCACTGGCTCGGCCACGCGCTTGGGCGTCACCGGCCGCGGCTCCGCCGTGGCCGCAACCAGCGGCTGGTTGATCGCTGGCGCTGGCGTCGGGGCAACTGCGGCGGCTGCGGGAACCGGAACCGCTGCAGCAGGTGCTGGCACCGTGGGCGGCGCAGCCACGACCGGGGGCAGCGCGGGGGCTGGGGCAGGCATGGGCACAGGCGTAGCCGCTGGGGCAGCGACGACACCTCCTGCACCAGCGGGAGGACCGTCACGGCGCTGCATGGTCCACCAGGTTCCGCCCGCGGCCAGCGCAGCGACGGCCACCACGGCCATGCCGATGGCCAGCAGATTGCCGGAACCGGGGCGCTCTGCGGGCATTCCGGTCGTGGGCATGGCCTGCGTATGGATGCCCGGCACGGCGCCCCGGCCCCGCTCGGCTTCAGCGCGCCGCAGCGCATCAAGGATGTAGGACATGGGGATCAGGCTCCGGTGCGCAGGCGCGGTTCTTTCACGCCGGCGGCGCGGTTGAGCAGCATGAGGGTCAGGGGACCAGCCCGGCCATCGGGCGTCACACCCTGGGCCAGCTGGAAGCGGTGGATGCGCGACTGGCGCAGCGCAGGTGTCACAGGCCGGCTGCTGGGCCCGGAGCCCCCAGCCGCCTTGGAGGCCAGGCGCGCATCGAGCCAGGCCGCCCCCGCCGGGCTGTCGGTGATCTCGCCCTTGTCAGGCATGCCGGGCGGGGCCCGCCACAGCGTGGCCATGTCGCCGCGCCATACCTGCGCCAGGTCGGCCAGCGGCACGTGCAGCGTGCGGCCACCGCTCTCCAGCGTGGCCATGTCGTCGTCCAGGCTGCGCAACACCGCCGTGACGGCGTTGTCCCCCTCATCCGAGGGGAACAGCGTGAGCAGTACCGGGCGATCGATCTGGCGGATCAGGTTCAGCCCCGCACGGCGGTTGCGGTAGCAGCGCAGCCCATCGCGGGGCAGCGTGGTGCAGGCATCGGCGCCTTCCGGCAACGCGGCCCCCCAGGCCGACGCCAGCGCCTGCCAGCCCGAGGCATCGTTGGGGGCCTGCGCCAACAGGAACTGCTGCAGCCCGGAAACCGGGGCAGGCGCAGCCGCTGGGACGGCGGTAGCGGCAGCAGAAGCAGCAGAGGCGGGCACTGCAGCCACCACAGCGGACCCCGGCGCCGAGGCTGCAGCCTGTGGCGGCTTCACGGCCGCAGCGGAGGCCGGGCGCTGCGGCGCCGCAGCCACCGGACGCCCCGCCTGCGCAGGGCCTGTCGACAGCTGTGCCGGGCGCACCCCCAGCGTCCATGCAGCGGCGGCCACGATCGCCGCCCCCGCCACCCCGCCCACGCCGGCCACCGCCCAGCGGGACATGCCCGCCAGGCCGCGGCGATCTGGTGCAGCCCCGGCCACCGGTACACCGAACACCTCGCGCGCGGCCCGCTCGACGATGGCCGTGCTGACCTCACGCGCGCCAGCCGCATAGGCACCCAGCAGCGCCCGGTCGCACAGCAGATTGATGCGCCGCGGTATGCCGCGCGACAGCGCATGCACGCGCCTGAGGGCCCGCCGGCTGAACGGCACCGGGCCGTGCAGCCCGGCCACGGCCAGGCGGTGCGCGATGTACTGCTGCGTCTCCTGCGGGCTCAGCGCATCGAGGTGGAAGCGGGCGATCACGCGCTGCGCGAGCTGCTCCAGCGAGGGGCGCGCCACCATGCTGCGCAGCTCGGGCTGGCCGATGAGGATGATCTGCAGCAGCTTGCGCTCGGCGGTCTCCAGGTTGGTCAACAGGCGCAACTGCTCGAGCACGTCGGCTTCGAGGTTCTGCGCCTCGTCGATGATGAGCACGTTGTTGCGGCCACTGGCATGGGCTGCCAGCAGCGAGGCGTTGAGCGGGTCGATGCAGTCCTTGACCGTCTCCAGGCCCGGCACCGCCGGCTTGTGCGGCACGCCGAACTCGTCGCAGATCGAGCGCAGCAACTCTCCCACCGTGAGCTTGGGGTTGAAGATATAGGCCACGTTGCAGTGCTCGGGAATCTGCTCCAGGAAGCAGCGGCACACCGTGGTCTTGCCCGCGCCCACTTCGCCCGTCAGCAGCACGAAGCCGCCTCCGGCATCCAATCCGTACAGCAGGTGGGCCAGGGCCTCCCGGTGCCGCTCGCTCATGAACAGGTAGCGCGGGTCGGGTGCGATAGAGAACGGCGGGTGCTGGAGACCGAAAAACGGGGCGTACATGCCCGTGAGGATACCGCCCCACCGCGACGTACTCCCCGATACCCGCCCGCAGCCCCTGCCAAACGGCCATTCGCAGTGCGTCAGGGTTTCACCCGAGGGGTAGTTTCCCGTAAATTGTCGTCGGCAAGACAAGACGACGTCAAAGTCGGTCCTAGCATTCATCCCGTACGCAGCCACAAGGCCGCACTCCCGGCTGTCACCGGGCGGACACCCTCTCATTTTTTAGGAACCGGAATGAAGACCACGTTCCCGCAACTGCTGCTCCAGCATGCCGCCGAGCGCCCCACGGCTGCGGCCCTGCGCGAAAAAGAATACGGCATCTGGCAGGCCCACAGCTGGGCCGATCTGGCCCGGCTGGTGGAGCATGTGGCGGCCGGCCTGCACCAGGCGGGGCTGCAACGCCATGAGCACATGGTGGTGATCGGCGCCAACCGCCCGCGTCTGTACGCGACCATGCTGGCCGCGCAGTCGCTGGGCGCCATTCCGGTGCCGCTGTACCAGGACGCCGTGGGTGCCGAATGCATCTTCCCGCTGAACAACGCCGAGGTGCGCTTTTGCCTGGTGGAAGACCAGGAGCAGGTGGACAAGCTGCTTGAGATCCGCGAGCAATGCCCCCTGATCGCGCGCATCTTCTTTGACGACCCGCGCGGCCTGCGCAACTACCAGGAAGAGGGACTGTCGTCCCTGGATGCGCTGATCGAGGCGGGCAAGGCCTTCACCGCCCAGCACCCCCAGTGGTTCCGCGACGAGGTGGCCAAGGTGCAGCCTGGTGATGTGGCCGCCATGTTCTTCACGTCGGGCACCACCGGCAACCCCAAGGGCGTCGTGCATACGCACAGCACCCTGCTCGACCGCGCCTCGGCCGGTGCCGAGTTCGACAAGCTCACTGGCAGCGAAGAGGTGCTGGCCTACCTGCCCCCGGCCTGGATCGGCCAGAACATCTTCAGCTACGCGCAGTGGCTGGCCTGCGGCTACGTGGTCAACTGCCCCGAGTCGGCCAGCACCGTGACCATCGATTTGAAGGAAGTGGGCCCCACCTACTACTTTGCCCCGCCACGCATTTTCGAAGGCCTGCTCACCAGCGTGATGATCCGCATGGAGGACGCCGGCACCATCAAGCGCAAGATGTTCCAGGCCTGCATGGCCGTGGCCCAGCGCGTGGGCCCGGCGCTCATGGATGGCCAGCCCGTGGGCATGCTCGACCGCATCCAGTACGCCCTGGGCAACCTGCTGGTCTATGGCCCGCTGCGCAACAACCTCGGCTTCTCGCGCGTGCGGGTGGCCTACACGGCGGGCGAGGCCATCGGCCCCGACCTGTTCACCTTCTACCGCTCCATCGGCATCAACCTGAAGCAGCTCTACGGCTCCACCGAGACCGCCGTGTTCGTCTGCCTGCAGCCCGACAACCAGGCGCGCGCCGACACCGTGGGCGTGCCCATCCGCGGCGTGGAGATCAAGGTGGCCGACAACGGCGAAATCCTCGTCAAGTCCGCCGGTCTGCTCAAGGAGTATTACAAGAACCCCACGGCCACGGCCGAGGTGCTCACGGCCGACGGCTGGTACCACACCAGCGACGCGGGCTTTCTCGACGCGCATGGCCACCTCAAGATCATCGACCGCGTCAAGGACGTGGGCCGCATCAAGGGCGGCGCCAACGACGGCGCGATGTTTGCGCCCAAGTACGTGGAGAACAAACTCAAGTTCTTCCCGCACATCAAGGAAGTCGTCGCCCTGGGCGACGGCCGCGAGAAGGTGTGCGTGATGGTCAACATCGACTTCGACGCCGTGGGCAACTGGGCCGAGCGCCGCAACCTGCCCTACGCCGGCTACACCGACCTGGCGCAAAAGCCCGAGGTGTACGAGCTGATCCGCGAGTGCGTGGAAAAGGTCAATGCCGATCTGGCCACGGACGCCCTGCTGGCCGGCAGCCAGGTCAGCCGCTTCCTGGTGCTGCACAAGGAGCTCGATGCCGACGACGGCGAGCTCACGCGCACCAACAAGGTCCGCCGTGGCTTCATCGCCGACAAGTACGGCGTGCTGGTCGAGGCACTGTACGCCGGGCGCACCGAGCAGTTCATCGAAACCCAGGTCAAGTTCGAGGACGGCCGCACGGGCAGCGTGAGCGCCACGCTCAAGCTGTCGGACACCAAAACGTATCCCAGCGTGCGGAGAGCCGCATGATGGGATCGTTTCAGAGAAGGCTCACTTGCGAAGCAAGTTATGCCGTAACTAAGACCTTCGCCTCCGTCAAGGCCGCCGCATGAAACCCGCTCTCTACCCGCCCGAGCAGCAACACCCCACCATGAACCAAAAGAAGATCGGCGACATCGTCCTCGACGTCAAGAACATCAGCCTGCGGTTTGGCGGCGTGAAGGCGCTCACCGACATCTCGTTCAACGTCAAGGAGCACGAAATCCGCGCCATCATCGGGCCCAACGGCGCGGGCAAGAGCTCCATGCTCAAC
This sequence comes from Acidovorax sp. AC410, assembly GCF_979253235.1. Taxonomy (NCBI): domain Bacteria; kingdom Pseudomonadati; phylum Pseudomonadota; class Betaproteobacteria; order Burkholderiales; family Comamonadaceae; genus Acidovorax; species Acidovorax sp. AC410. The sequence continues at coordinate 2,482,634 of NZ_CEEDCG010000001.1, read as the reverse complement.
TGCATCAACGGCGTGTACACGCCGCAGGACGGCTCCATCACGTTCCGTGGCAAAACGTTTTCGCACATGAACTCGCGCCAGGTGGCCGAGATGGGCGTGGCCCGTACCTTCCAGAACCTGGCGCTGTTCAAGGGCATGAGCGTGATCGACAACATCATGACCGGGCGCAACCTGAAGATCAAAAGCAACCTGCTCTTGCAGGCGCTGCGCATCGGACCGGCCGAGCGCGAGGAGATCCGCCACCGCGAGTTCGTCGAGCACATCATCGACTTCCTGGAAATCCAGGCCTACCGAAAGACCCCTGTGGGCCAGTTGCCCTATGGCCTGCAAAAGCGCGTGGACCTGGGCCGGGCACTGGCCATGGAGCCGCAGGTGCTGCTGCTCGACGAGCCCATGGCGGGCATGAACGTCGAGGAAAAGCAGGACATGTGCCGCTTCATCCTCGACGTGAACGACGAGTTCGGCACCACCATCGTGCTCATCGAACACGACATGGGCGTGGTGATGGACATCTCCGACCGCGTGGTGGTGCTTGACTACGGCAAGAAGATCGGCGACGGAACCCCCGACGAAGTGCGCAACAACCAGGACGTGATCAGCGCCTACCTGGGCACCTCGCATTGAGCGATCAGGAGAACAACAACCATGGCATTCTTTCTTGAAACACTGATCGGCGGCCTCATGGCCGGCATGCTGTATTCGCTGGTGGCGTTGGGCTTCGTGCTGATATACAAGGCATCGGGGGTCTTCAACTTCGCGCAGGGCGCGATGGTGCTGTTCGCGGCCCTGGCCATGGCTCGCTTTGCCGAGTGGATCCCCAAGTGGACGGGCATCACGAGCCCCGTGGTCGCCACGGTGGCGGCTTTCATCATCGCGGGCGCCATCATGTTCGTGGTGGCCTGGCTGATCGAGAAGCTGGTGCTGCGCCACCTTGTGAACCAGGAGGGCGCCACCTTGCTCATGGCCACGCTGGGCATCACCTACTTCCTCGAAGGCCTGGGCCAGACGATGTTTGGCAGCGATATCTACAAGATCGACATCGGCATGCCCAAGGAACCGATCTTCATGCTCGACTCCCTGTTCCAGGGTGGCATCCTGATCAACAAGGAAGACGTGATCGCTGCCGGCATTGCCGCCGCGCTGGTGGTGCTGCTCAGCGTCTTCTTCCAGAAGACCTCCACCGGCCGCGCCCTGCGCGCCGTGGCCGACGACCACCAGGCCGCCCAGTCCATCGGCATTCCGCTTAACCGCATCTGGGTGATCGTCTGGTGCGTGGCCGGCGTCGTGGCCCTGGTGGCCGGGATGATCTGGGGCTCCAAGCTCGGCGTGCAGTTCTCGCTGACCACCGTGGCCCTGCGTGCCCTGCCCGTGGTGATCCTGGGCGGCCTCACCTCGGTGCCCGGCGCCATCATCGGCGGGCTGATCATCGGCGTGGGCGAAAAGCTCTCCGAGGTCTACCTGGGCCCCTATGTGGGCGGGGGCATCGAGATCTGGTTTGCGTATGTGCTGGCGCTGGTTTTCCTTCTCTTCAGGCCACAGGGCTTGTTCGGGGAAAAAATCATTGATCGCGTATGAAATACGAGAGCAATGATTTTTCGAAGGAGGCACAACGCGCAACGCGCGTTGTCAGCGGAGCCGAAGGCGCCGCGTGGCACCGCAGGTGCGCCCCCGGGCAAAAGATCATCGATCGCGTTTAACCCATAACAAGAACCAGCAGGAGACTCCCATGTTTTACCGCGAAAACGGCCAATTCAAGACCAGCTACCGCTCGGACCAGCAGATCTTCCCGATCGCGCAGGACCGCATCGCCATCGGCCTCATCCTGGCCGTGGCCTTCATCGCCGTGCCCATGCTGGCCAGCGACTACATCTTCCGCGCCATCCTGATCCCCTTCGTCATCATGGCGCTGGCGGCCCTGGGGGTGAACATCCTTGTGGGCTACTGCGGGCAGATCTCGCTGGGCTCGGGCGCCTTCATGGCTGTGGGGGCCTACGGCGCCTACAACTTCTTCGTGCGCATTCCGGGCATGCCGCTGATCCCGGCGCTGATCCTTGGCGGCCTGTGCGCCACCTTCTTCGGCATCCTGTTCGGGCTGCCTAGCCTGCGCGTCAAGGGCCTTTACCTGGCCGTGGCGACGCTGGCCGCGCAGTTCTTCAGCGACTGGATGTTCCTGCGCATCAAGTGGTTCACCAACAACTCCGACTCTGGCTCCGTCTCGGTGAACAGCCTGCAGGTCTTCGGCCTGCCCATCGAGAGCGCCACCAGCAAGTACATCTTCTGCCTGGCGGTTTTGGTGGTGGTGGCCCTCCTGGCCAAGAACCTGGTGCGCGGCGCCATCGGCCGTGAGTGGATGGCCATCCGCGACATGGACGTGGCGGCCGCCGTGATCGGCATCCGCCCCATGTACGCCAAGCTCAGCGCCTTCGCCGTGAGCTCCTTCATCATCGGCATGGCCGGCTCGCTCTGGGCCTTCGTGCACCTGGGCGCCTGGGAGCCGGCGGCCTTCTCGGTGGAGATTTCGTTTCGCCTGCTGTTCATGGTGATCATCGGCGGCCTGGGATCCATCATGGGCGGCTTCTTCGGCGCGGCCTTCATCGTGGTCCTGCCCATCGTGCTCAACCAGTTCCTGCCGGCCTTCATGGGCATCTTCGGCATCACCATCTCCACGGCCGGCGTGTCGCATGCCGAGCTGATGATCTTCGGCGCGCTCATCGTCTGGTTCCTGATCGTCGAGCCCCACGGCCTGGCCAAGCTGTGGTCCACGGGCAAGCAGAAGCTGCGCCTGTGGCCCTTCCCGCACTGAGCGCACACCCCGCCATGCAGCCCCAAGGAAAGTCCCTACTCGCAATTCCCGATGTGGCGCGCCCGCTGGCCGCGTCCACTCGGTAGCTCACCCCGACTGTTTTCCCCCGTGCTTCAACACATTCATTCAAAGGAGACATCCATGAAGCTTTCGAAACTCGTGATCGCCGCTGCGGTGGTTGCTGCAGGTGCTTCGTCCATCGCGACGAGCGCCTTCGCGCAAGCCAAGGAGCAGTTCTTCCCGCTGCTGTCCTACCGCACCGGACCCTACGCGCCCAACGGCGTGCCATGGGCCAACGGCAAGCAGGACTACATCAAGATGATCAACGCCCGTGACGGCGGCATCAACGGTGTGAAGCTGACCTTTGAAGAATGCGAAACCGGCTACGCCACCGACCGTGGCGTGGAATGCTATGAGCGCCTGAAGGGCAAGCCCGGCGTGGCGCTGTTCGACCCGCAGGCCACGGGCATCACCTTTGCGCTGACCGAGAAGGCGCCTGTCGACAAGATCCCGCTGATGACGCTGGGCTACGGCCTGTCGGTGGCGCAGGACGGCCAGGCTTTCAAGTGGAACTTCCCCTTCATGGGCAGCTACTGGACCGGTGCCGACATCCTGATCCAGCACATCGGCAAGAGCGCGGGCGGACTGGACAAGCTCAAGGGCAAGAAGATCGCCCTGGTCTACCACGACAGTCCGTTCGGCAAGGAACCCATCCCGCTGCTGCAGGAGCGCGCCAAGATGCATGGCTTCGAGCTGCAGATGCTGCCCGTGACTGCGCCCGGCGTGGAGCAGAAAGCCACCTGGCTGCAGGTGCGCCAGAGCCGCCCCGACTACGTGCTGCTGTGGGGCTGGGGCGTGATGAACTCCACTGCCTTGAAGGAAGCCCAGGCCACGGGCTTCCCGCGCGACAAGCTCTACGGTGTGTGGTGGGCCGGTGCCGAGCCTGACGTGCGCGACGTGGGCGAAGGCGCCAAGGGCTATCACGCACTGGCGCTGAACGGCTACGGCACGCAGAGCAAGGTCATCCAGGACATCCTCAAGCACGTGCACGACAAGAGCCAGGGCACGGGCCCCAAGGACGAAGTGGGCTCGGTGCTGTACACGCGCGGCGTGATCATCCAGATGCTGGCCGTGGAATCGGTGCGCCGCGCGCAGGAGCGTTTCGGCAAGGGCAAGGTCATGACCGGCGAGCAGGTGCGCTGGGGCATGGAAAACCTCGCACTGGACCAGAAGAAGCTCGACGCCATGGGCTTTGGTGGCGTGATGCGCCCCCTGTCCACCAGTTGCGCCGACCACATGGGCTCCACCTGGGCCCGCGTGCACTCGTGGGACGGCAGCAAGTGGAACTTCTCGTCCGACTGGTACCAGGCCGATGACCAGATCATCAAGCCCATGGTCAAGGCTGGTGCAGACAAGTACCTTGCCGATAAAAAGATGACCCGCCGCGACGCCGCCGACTGTCAGTCCTGATGTGAATGGCACGCAGGGCCACAGCGCCCTGCCGCCATCACCACGGTGCGGCTCCATACAGAGCCGCCAGCCGACAGGCTTGCAGCGCACGCAATGCGTGCGCCACCAGGCCTGCCGATTGGTCAACCGGTAACGACACATGGAACAAGCTACAAACATCGTTCTCAACGTCAATGGCATCGAAGTCATCTACAACCACGTGATCCTGGTGCTCAAGGGTGTCTCGCTGCAGGTGCGCGAGGGCAGCATCGTCGCCATCCTGGGGGGCAACGGGGCGGGCAAGACGACCACCCTGCGCGCCGTCTCCAACCTGCTGCAGGGCGAGCGCGGCGCGGTCACCAAGGGGAGCATCGAGCTGCGCGGCGAGCGCATCGAGAACCTCTCGCCCGCCGACCTCGTCAAGCGCGGCGTGGTGCAGGTGATGGAGGGCCGCCACTGCTTCGCCCACCTGACCATCGAGGAGAACCTGATGACGGGCTCCTACACCCGCACCAGCAAGGCCGAGATCGCAGCCAACCTGGAGAAGGTCTACAACTACTTCCCGCGCCTCAAGACCCGGCGCACCTCCCAGGCGGCCTACACCTCGGGTGGCGAGCAGCAGATGTGCGCCATCGGCCGCGCGCTGATGGCCAACCCCAGCATGGTGCTGCTCGACGAGCCCTCCATGGGCCTGGCGCCGCAGATCGTCGAAGAGGTGTTCAACATCGTCAAGGATCTGAACACCAAGGAAAAGGTCACCTTCCTGCTGGCCGAGCAGAACACCAACATGGCGCTCAAGTACGCCGACTACGGCTACATCATGGAAAGCGGCCGCGTGGTGATGGACGGCGCGGCCAGCGACCTGGCCAGCAACGAAGACGTCAAGGAGTTCTACCTGGGCGTGGGCGGCGGTGAGCGCAAGAGCTTCAAGGACGTCAAGAGCTACAAGCGCCGCAAGCGCTGGCTGGCCTGAAGAACATGGCCCCCACGCTCCCTCACTCTGTGTGGTCGCTGCCCCCCGAGGGGGCGCAGCCCCGCTTGGGGCGGCCCGGCGCTGCGGCTGTAAGCCCCACGCTCCCTCACTTCGTGTGGTCGCTGCCTCCCGAGGGGGCCCCGACCGCCTTGGGGCGGCCCGGCGGCGGTCGGAGCGCCCGCTGCACACGCACTGCCTGAAACCCCATTCACAGGAACCGCCATGAATTCGTTCTACGACGCATTGGAAACCCGCGACCCCAAGGCGCGCGAAGCCGCCTTGCTCGCCGCCTTGCCCGGTCAGGTGGCCCACGCCCAGACAGCATCGCCCGCCTTTGCCGGCATCCTGGCAGGCGTTGATGCCGCGGCGATCACCAGCCGCGCAGCCCTCGCGCAGTTGCCCGTGACACGCAAGCACGAGCTGCTCGAGCGCCAGCAGGCCGGCCGTGCCAGCAACGTCTTCGGCGGCTTCAGCGCCCTCGGCTTCGGTGCCGCCATGCCGCGCGTATTTGCCAGCCCCGGCACCATCTACGAACCCGAAGGCACGCGCCGCGACTACTGGCGCATGGCGCGCGCCATGTACGGCGCGGGCTTTCGCCCGGGCGAATTGATCCACAACAGCTTCAGCTACCACTTCGTGCCCGCCGGCTCGATGATGGAGACGGGTGCCCACGCCCTGGGCTGCACCGTGTTTGCCGGCGGCACCGGCCAGACCGAGCAGCAGGTCCAGGCCATGGCCGAGCTCAAGCCTGCAGGCTACATCGGCACGCCCAGTTTCCTCAAGCTCATCGTCGAGCGGGCGGCCGAGATGGGTGTGGCCCTGCCCACGGTGACCAAGGCCCTGGTCTCTGGCGAGGCCTTTCCGCCCTCGTTGCGCGACTGGTTCACCGAGCGCGGCATTGCCGGCTACCAGTGCTATGCCACGGCCGACCTGGGGCTGATCGCCTACGAGACCAGCGCGCGCGAGGGCCTGGTGCTCGACGAAGGCGTGATCGTGGAGATCGTGCGCCCGGGCACCGGCGACCCCGTGCCCGAGGGCGAGGTCGGCGAGCTGGTGGTGACCACCCTGAACCCCGACTACCCGCTGGTGCGCTTTGGCACCGGCGACCTCTCGGCCGTGCTGCCCGGCACCTGCCCCACGGGCCGCACCAACGGCCGCATCAAGGGCTGGATGGGCCGGGCCGACCAGACCACCAAGGTGCGCGGGATGTTCGTACACCCTGGCCAGGTGGCCACCATTGCACGGCGCTTTCCACAGGTGCTGCGCGCACGCCTGGTGGTCAGCGGCGAGATGGCCAACGACCAGATGCTGCTGCAGGTGGAGACCGCCGAGACTGCCGAAGGCCTGGCACGCCAGCTGGGTGATGCCATCCGCGAAGTGACCAAGCTGCGCGGCGAGGTGCAGATGGTGCCGCCGGGCACCCTGCCCAACGATGGCCGCGTGATCGAGGACGCGCGCAGCTATCGGTGAACACGTGGATTCGCGCGAATCCATTGGCCTCACGAGGGATTAATGGAGCAGCGCCATATTCCCTATATATAGGCATATTCTGCGCATATGGAGCCGGCCTGTTACCCCCATTTAGCCGAACACCTCCAAAATCCTTGGCCAAGGTCAAACCAAGGGAAAACTCTGCCCCGCTTCAACGCCAGTGTTTACCCTTAATTCGCTACGTTATCAGTAGCATTAAACCCTTCCACACTGCGCCATTGAAGCCTATTTTGCTTAAAGTCACTACCCCCCGCATGGTACGTAATTCCCGCAATACTGGCGAAAGGGTCGCTGGATATCATGGCCCGTCTTTTACAGAGGAGCACTCATGAAAAAACTGATCCAACTCGCCCTTGTCGCCGCAGCGGCGGCAGCCGCATTCGGCGCCACCGCACAGGAATATCCATCCAAGGACAAGACGGTCACCATCGTGGTGCCTTTCGCTGCCGGCGGCCCGACCGACCGCGTGGCGCGTGACCTGGCCGAAGCCCTGCGCAAGCCGCTGGGCGCCAACGTGGTGGTGGACAACACCGCCGGTGCCGGCAGCTCCATCGGTGCCGCCCGCGTCGCCCGCGCCGCGCCCGACGGCTACACCCTGCTGCTCAACCACATCGGCATGTCCACCATGCCTGCGCTGTACCGCAAGCTGGCCTTCAGTGTGCCCAACGACTTCGAGTACCTGGGCATGGTCAACGACGTGCCCATGACGCTGATCGCGCGCCCCACCATGGCCGCCAACAACTACAAGGAGCTGTCGGCCTGGCTCGCCCAGAACAAGGGCAAGATCAACCTGGGCAACGCCGGGCTGGGTTCTGCTTCGCACCTGTGCGGCCTGATGTTCCAGAGCGCCGTGCAGATCGACATGACCCCCGTTCCCTACAAGGGCACGGCGCCTGCCATCACCGACCTGATCGGCGGCCAGATCGACCTGCTGTGCGACCAGACCACCAACACCTCGGGCCAGATCGAGGCCAAGAAGGTCAAGGCCTACGCCGTGACGACCCAGAAGCGCCTGACCACGCCTTTGCTCAAGGACCTGCCCACGCTGGCCGAGTCGGGCCTGAAGAACTTCGAAGTCACCATCTGGCATGGCCTGTACGGCCCCAAGGGCACGCCTCCTGACATCGCCAAGAAGATCAACGATGCGCTCAAGGTGGCCCTGAAGGACCCCGACTTCATCAAGAAGCAGGAAGGCCTGGGCGCCGTGGTCGTGACCGACAAGCGCATCGAACCCGCCGAACACAAGAAGTTCGTGGTGTCCGAAATCGACAAGTGGACTGCGGTGATCAAGGCTGCGGGCACCTACGCCGACTGATCACGCCCTGCCGACGCAAGCGCGTACACACACCACTGCAAAGCCACCACGCCCCCTGGCCTGGTGGCTTTTTTGCGCTTGCGCGATCGGTTCGCCAACTGCCCGGTGTCGCATGGGAGCACCGGCCTTCGGGTAATCCATCTGCCCCCGATGCGGGCACGCGCGTAGAACCGGGGCATATCACCCGAAACGACAGACAAGGACGCACTCCATGGCCCAGCAAGCCCCTCGCCCCCTGCCACGCAACACCGCCATTGCCACCAAGGTCCAGGCCCGCAACCGCCGCAAGGCCATCGCCATGGCCTTTACGCTGAGCGCGCTTGGCGCCCTGGCCGTGGCGACCGCCAGCGCCCTGCTGCTGCCCCGCTCTGCAAACGCCCAGGCCACCCCCGGCGGCTGGCCCAACAAGCCCGTGCGCATCGTGGTGCCCTTTGCGCCCGGCGGCACCACCGACATCCTGGCGCGCGCGCTGACACCCGACCTCAGCCGCGTGTTCGGCCAGCAGTTCGTGGTCGACAACCGGGCCGGCGCCGGCGGCAACGTGGGCGCCGAGATCGTGGCCAAGGCCCCGGCCGACGGCTACACCCTGCTCATGGGCACCGTGGGCACCCATGGCATCAACCGCGCGCTGTACGCCAAGCTGCCCTACGACCCGATCAAGGATTTCGCGCCCATCACCCTGGTCGCCGCCGTGCCCAACGTCATGGTGATGAATGTCGACAAGGCCAAGTCCCTGGGCATCACCAACGTACAGGACTTCATCCGCGTCGCCAAGGCCAGCCCCGGCAAGTTCAACATGGCGTCGAGCGGCAATGGCACCTCCATCCACCTGGCAGGCGAGTTGTTCAAGAGCATGACCGGCACCTTCATGCTGCACCTGCCCTACCGGGGCTCCGGCCCGGCGCTGCTGGACCTGGTGGGCGGCAATGCCGACGTGATGTTCGACAACCTGCCCTCCTCCATGGCCCAGATCAAGGCCGGCAAGCTCACCGCGCTGGCCGTGACGAGCAGCCAGCGCTCCGGCGCCCTGCCCGAAGTGCCCACGGTGGAACAGGCCGGCGGCCCCACGCTCAAAGGCTACGAGGCCAGCTCCTGGTTCGGCCTGCTGGCCCCTGCCGGCACCCCGCCCGAAATCGTGAACCGCATCCAGCAGGAGGTCGCCAAGGCCCTGGCCTCACCCGCGATGAAGGAGCGCCTGATGGCCCAGGGAGCGATCCCCGGCGGCAACACGCCGGCCGATTTTTCCAAGCACATCGACGCCGAGCACAAGAAGTGGGCGCAGGTGGTGAAGGCGTCGGGGGCCAAGGTCGATTGACGCGGCAAGGCGCTGACACATCGAGGAGCAACTGCCGGCAGGCCTGACAGCAACAGACTTTCGAAATGCACAAGGCCCGCGCAAGCGGGCCTTCTTGTCTGTCATGGCACCCGACTGCCGTGGCGGTTCATACCCCCCAGACCACGTCCGCCTGCTGGGCCGCACTCTTGCGCAGCATCTCGATGAACGGTGCTGCGCGCTGGCGCAGTTTCACCGTTTCGGCCCGGTTGCCTTGATCGTCTTCATCCTCGGCCTCCTTGCCCTCCTGTACCGGAGGCTGGGCCTCGCTGGCAGCGACGGCCGCCTCCAGCGCGGAGATGGCGCCGGGGATCTGCGCTGCAGTCACGATGCCGTTGTTTCCCGGGGTCTTGCCGATGATCTCCAGGATCTGGCGGCCCTGGGGTTCGAGCATGATCAGGTCGGCGGCGGCTTTGGACTTGAATTTGTAGAGCATGGTGTGCGGTGGTCTCTCGGGTTGGCTGTGGTGGTCGCAGTTGCCTGGTTGCTGTATGTGGTCTAGTTCTTGTAGATGTAGTCCCGCGTGAACGGGTAGTCCGATTGTGCGCCGGGCATGGTGCCCGTTGCCATATCCCCATCGGGCCGTATGGCCAGCATCTGGTGCAGGGCCATCCAGCCGCGCTCGAATCCCAGGGCGCTTCCGGCCAGGTACAGGCGGTAGGCACGCAGGACTTTATCGCCCCGCCCGACGCCACCCTGTGCGGCCAGTACCTCGCGCGCCGCAGGCAGTTGCGCTTCCAGCCTGTCGGACCATGCCCACAGGGTGCGCGCGTAGTGCGGGCGCAGGTTCTCGGTGTCCACCATTTCCAGGCCCGCGCGGGCCATGTCCGCCAGCACCACGCTCACGTGCAGCAGTTCGCCACCGGGGAAGATGTACTCCTCGATGAAATCGCCCATGCCGGCGCCCAGCTGGGTGGCGTCTACCGCGCCAGCGGTGATGCCATGGTTGAGCAGCAGGCCGCCTGGGCGCAGCAGACGGTGGGCGGTGGCGAAATAGTGGCCCATCTGCGCGCGGCCCACATGCTCGAACATGCCGATGGAGGCGATCTTGTCGAAGGTTTCACCGGGCCGCAGTTCGCGGTAGTCGCGCAGTTCCACCCGCACGCGTCCCTGCAGGCCACGCGCCTCGATCAGGCGCTGCACATGCGCATGCTGGTGGCGCGAGAGGGTGATGCCCGTGGCGTCCACCCCATAGTGCTCGGCCGCCCACAAGAGCAGCCCGCCCCAGCCGGCACCGATGTCCAGGAAGCGCTCGCCGGGCGCCAGGCGCAGCTTGCGGCAGATGTGGTCGAGCTTGGCTTCCTGGGCAGCGCCCAGGTCCATGCCCGAGTCACGGTAGTAGGCGCAGGAGTACACGCGCCGCGCGTCCAGCCACAGGGCATAGAAATCGTCGGACAGGTCGTAGTGGAACTGCACATGCCGGGCGTCATGCCCCAGGGTGTGCGCGGCCATGGAGCGGGCGCGCGCCAGGGCGCGGTGCCACCAGCGGTGGTGCTGCTCGCGCGCGGGGTCGCGGGTGAGCAGGCCGGCGGCGGCGGCCATCAGATCACGCATGCCCCCTTCGAGCGCCACGCGGCCCTCGACGATGGCGGCCCCCACGTTACCGATCTCGCCCGTGGCCAAGGCGACGAGGGCCATGCGGTCGCGAAACCGCAGGGTGACGGCGGGCTTGCTGGCGCCCAGCTGCTGGCCCGCTGGCAGTTGGACCGCCATGGGCACGGGCAGCGCAGCCAGCCGCCTCTCCAGAGCGTGCAGCAGGTGCTTCATGTCGATTATTTTTGGCCTTGTGCTGCAGTGCGTCAACACCCTGCCATGAGCGCACAGACCGCCGGGTGCTTTTTCGGGGATGGCCCCATTGACAGCAATTTGTTTAAGCCTAAACTATTTTCCCATGAACATCCTTTGCATTGGCGGCGGCCCCGCAGGCTTGTATTTCGCCCTGCTCATGAAGCAGCAGAACCCGGCACACCGTGTGACGGTGTTGGAGCGCAACCGCCCGTTCGACACCTTCGGCTGGGGCGTGGTGCTTTCGGACCAGACGCTGGCCAACCTGCAGGCGGCGGATGCCGCCACGGCGCGCCAGATCGGCGATGCGTTCAACCACTGGGACGACATCGAGGTGTTCTTCAAGGGGAAGAGCGTGCGCTCGGGCGGACACGGCTTCTGCGGCATCGGGCGCAAGCGGTTGCTCAACATCCTGCAGGAGCGCTGCATCGCGGTGGGCGTGGACCTGGTGTTCGAAGCCGACGTGCAGGACGACCAGGAAACGGCGGCCAAATACGGCGCCGACCTGGTGATTGCCAGCGACGGCCTCAACAGCCGCATCCGCACCCGCTACGCCGCCACCTACCAGCCCGATATCGACCTGCGCCAGTGCCGTTTCGTGTGGCTGGGCACGCACAAGAAGTTCGATGCTTTTACGTTTGCTTTCGAGCAGACGGAGCACGGCTGGTTCCAGGCCCATGCCTACCAGTTCGACGCCGACACCTCCACCTTCATCGTGGAAACGCCCGAAGCCGTGTGGAAGGCCCATGGCCTGGACCAGATGGAGCAACCCGAGGCGATTGCCTTCTGCGAGCGCCTGTTCGGCAAGTACCTGGATGGCAATGCGCTGATCAGCAACGCCACGCACCTGCGCGGTTCGGCCAACTGGATCCGCTTTCCGCGCGTGATCTGCAACACCTGGGTGCACCGCGAAACCATCGGCGGCAAGCAGGTGCCCATCGTGCTGATGGGCGATGCGGCGCACACGGCGCATTTCTCGATCGGCAGCGGCACCAAGCTGGCGCTCGAAGACGCCATCGACCTGGCCAACGAGTTCGCCACCGGTCTGCCCATCAATGAGGTGTTGCAGCACTACGAAGCGCGCCGCAGTGTGGAGGTGCTCAAGATCCAGAACGCGGCGCGCAACTCCACCGAATGGTTCGAGAACGTGACGCGCTACACCGGCATGGAGGTGGAGCAGTTCGCCTACTCGCTGCTCACGCGCAGCCAGCGCATCAGCCACGAGAACCTGCGCCTGCGCGATGCGCAGTGGCTGGAAGGGTACGAGGGCTGGCTGGCGGGCGGCAAGACCGCCGTGCCGCCCATGCTGACACCGTTCAAATTGCGTGATCTCACGCTCAAGAACCGCATCGTCGTCTCGCCCATGGCCACCTACAGCGCGGTCGATGGCGTGCCGCAGGACTTCTTGCTGGTGCACCTGGGCGCGCGCGCCCTGGGCGGCGCGGCGATGGTGATGGTGGAGATGACCAGCCCCACGCCCGAAGGCCGCATCACCCCCGGCTGCACGGGGTTGTGGAACGATGACCAGCAGGCCGCCTTCGCGCGCATCGTGCAGTTCGTGCATGGCAGCAGCAGCGCCAAAATCGGCATGCAGCTGGGCCACAGCGGCCCCAAGGGATCCACCCGTGTGGGCTGGGAAGGCACCGACGAGCCCCTCGAACAAGGCAACTGGCCTCTGCTGGCCGCCAGCCCCCTGCCCTATGGCGACCTGAACCAGACCCCCACGGCCATGACCCGTGAAGAGATGGATGCGATGACCGCGGCCTTCACCGACAGCGCGCGCCGCGCCGCCGCCTGCGGTTTCGACTGGCTGGAGCTGCACTGCGCCCACGGCTACCTGCTGGCCAGCTTCATCAGCCCCATCACCAACCAGCGCACCGACGACTACGGCGGCAGCCTGGCCAACCGCTGCCGCTACCCGCTGGAGGTGTTCAGCGCGCTGCGCGCCGTGTGGCCCGAGGACAAGCCGATGAGCGTGCGCATCTCCGCCCACGATTGGGCCCCCGGCGGCACCACGCCCGACGATGCGGTGGAGATCGCCCGCCTGTTCAAGGCCGCGGGCTGCGACCTGATCGACGTGTCGTCCGGCCAGACCACGCGCAGCGCCAAGCCCGTCTATGGCCGCATGTATCAGACGCCGTTTGCCGACCGCATCCGCAACGAGGTGGGCATTGCCACCATGGCCGTGGGCGCGATCACCGAGGCCGACCACGCCAACAGCATCATTGCGGCCGGCCGCGCCGACCTGTGTGCTATTGCCCGCCCCCACCTGGCCGACCCGGCCTGGACCCTGCACGCCGCCGCCCAGCTGAGCCCCGTGGCCGCCGCCCATACCGACTGGCCCGTGCAGTACCAGAGCGGCCGCGACCAGATGCTGCGCGAGATCGGCAAGCAAAAGCAGATACAGGCCGCGCTGGAGGCAACGCGCAAGGCCGCCGCCAGCGAAGAAGAGGGCTGATCGCATGGACCTCGAAGCCAGACTGCACGGCACTACGCCGAGCGAACACCCCGAGGCCCTGCGCCTGTGGCTGCGCATGTTGACCTGCACGCAGCTGATCGAAAAGCAGGTGCGCGCCGGCCTGCGCGCCCAGTTCGACACCACGCTGCCCCGGTTCGATCTGATGGCGCAACTCGAACGCGCGCCCGACGGCCTGAAGATGAAGGACCTGTCGCGCCGCATGATGGTCACGAGCGGCAACGTCACCGGCATCACCGACCAGCTCGTGGCCGAGGGCCTGGTCGAGCGCGTGGACGTGGAAGGCGACCGCCGCGCCTACTGCGTGCGCCTGACGCCCCAGGGCCGCCAGCAGTTCAACGACATGGCCCACCAGCACGAGCAGTGGATCGTCGAGGCCTTTGCCGCTTTAGGCGAGCGCGACATCGCCACCTTGCACCGGCTGCTGGGCAAGGTCAAGGAACACACGCAACAACACCCTGTGGAGACTCCAGAATGAAGCACAACATCAGCGCGGGCAACCCCATGCGCGCGCAGTTTGAAGCCAAAGCGCCCTACACCGCCCGGCATTTCGCCTGGAGCTACGCCGACGGCGTGGGTACCGTCACGCTGAACCGCCCCGAGCGCAAGAACCCGCTGACCTTCCAGAGCTATGCGGAGCTGCGCGACTTTTTCTATGCGCTGCGCTTTGCCACCGACGTGAAATGCGTGGTGGTCACCGGTGCGGGCGGCAACTTCTGCTCGGGTGGCGACGTGCACGAGATCATCGGCCCGCTGACCGAGATGACCATGCCCGAACTGCTGGAGTTCACGCGCATGACGGGCGACCTGGTCAAGGCCATGCGCGCCTGCCCGCAACCTATCCTGGGCGCCATCGACGGCATTTGCGCCGGTGCGGGCGCCATGATGGCCCTGGCCTGCGACATGCGCTACGGCACGGCGGCAGCCAAGACGGCCTTCCTCTTCACCCGCGTGGGCCTGGCCGGCGCCGACATGGGTGCCTGCGCGCTGCTGCCGCGGCTGATCGGCCAGGGCCGCGCCTCGGAGCTGCTGTTCACCGGCCGCGCGATGACGGCGCAGGAGGGCCTGGCCTGGGGCTTCTTCAACGACCTGTACGACGCGGCCGACCTGCTGCGAGAGGTGCAGGAGACCGCTCGCTCGCTGGCCAGCGGCCCCACCTTTGCCCATGGCATGACCAAGACCATGCTGGGCCAGGAATGGGCGATGACCATCGACCAGGCCATCGAGGCCGAGGCCCAGGCCCAGGCCATCTGCATGCAGACACAGGACTTCCGCCGCGCCTACGAGGCCTTTGCGGCCAAGCAGAAACCCGTGTTCGAAGGGGACTGAACCATGCATGTAGCCACCCCACCGGCGCCCTGCCCGCCATCGACGGCCCACCTGGCCCTGCCCTTCTTCGACGACGCGCACCGCGAGCTGGCGCGCGGCCTCGTGCCCTGGACTGCTGCCCAGGACGTGGATGAAACCGACGACCGCGCCGCCTGCCGCGACTGGGTGCAGCGCCTGGGCGCGGGCGGCTGGCTGCGCTACTGCGTGCCCGCCGCACACGGAGGCGCCTTGCCCGCGCTGGACTCGCGCGCACTGGTGCTGCTGCGCGAAACCCTGGCCTACCACTCGCCCTTGGCCGACTTCGCGTTTGCCATGCAGGGCCTGGGCAGCGGCGCCATCACGCTGGCCGGCAGCCCCGCGCAGCAGGAGCACTACCTGCAGGGCGCGGCCAGCGGCCAGCTGATCGCAGCGTTTGCGCTGAGCGAGCCCGAAGCCGGGTCGGACGTGGGAGCCATGCGCACCACGGCGTTGCCCGCCGCGGGCGGCGCCTATGCCCTCAACGGCAGCAAGACCTGGATCAGCAACGGCGGCATTGCCGATTTCTACTGTCTGTTTGCCAAGACCGATCCGGCCGGTGGCACGCGCGGCATCAGCGCCTTCATCGTGGACGCCACGGCGAAGGGGCTCGACACGTCCAAGCACATCAACGTGATGGCCCCGCACCCGCTGGCCACGCTGGTCTTCAGCGATTGCCAGGTGCCGGCCACGGCGCTGCTGGGCGAGCTGCACGGCGGCTTCAAGCTGGCCATGCGCACGCTCGATATCTTCCGCGCATCGGTCGCCGCAGCCGCGCTGGGCATGGCCCGCCGCGCGCTGGCCGAGGCCGTGCACCACGCACGCCAGCGCCAGATGTTCGGCCAGACGCTGGCGGACTTCCAGCTCACGCAGGCGCGCATCGGCGAGATGGCCGCGCTGGTGGACAGTGCCGCGCTGCTGACCTACCGCGCCGCCTGGCTGCGCGACGAGGGCGAGAAGCACGGGGGCGCACGCGTGACCGCCGAGGCGGCCATGGCGAAGATGACCGCCACCGAGAACGCCCAGCGCGTGATCGACATGGCGCTGCAGCTGCATGGCGGACGCGGTGTGGAGGTGGGCAGCAAGGTGGAAAGCCTGTACCGCGACATCCGCTCGCTGCGCATCTACGAAGGCGCGACCGAGGTGCAGCAGCTCATCATCGGCAAGGCCGCCCTGCAGGCATCCTGACCCGCAGCCACAAGGAAGGATCACCCCCATGGCCCACTCCAGCGCCCAGCCCGACCAGTTCGTGCACGACCGCCTGCCCGCACGCGAGGCCCTGCCCACGTTCAACTACGACACACCCGAGCTGCAGATCGCCGACCAGGCCAACCTGGTGCAGGCCCTGTTCGACCAGGCCGAACGCGCCGGCCATGGCGACCGCCCCCTGCTGCGCGGCCCGCACCGCAGCTACACCTACCGAGAGGCACGCACCGAGGCCGCGCGCATTGCCGAGCTTCTGACACAGGAACATGGACTGGTGCCCGGCAACCGTGTGCTGCTGCGCGGCGGCAACACGGTGGAGATGGCGCTGGCCTGGCTGGGCGTGGTGCATGCCGGGCTGGTGGCAGTGGCCACCATGCCGCTGCTGCGCGCGGTGGAGCTGGGCAGCATCATCGAGCGGGCCCAGCCCACGCTGGCGCTGTGCGATGGCCGCCTGCTGGCCGAGCTGCAGGCCGCGCAGGCGGAGCACCCGGTGCTCGCCACCACCATTGCCTTCCATACCGCGCCCGAGGCGGGCGACCTGCTGGTGCGCGCGCAGGCCATGCCGGGCACCATGGCGGCATGCCCCACGTCGGCCGACGACGTGGCGCTGATGGCCTTCACCTCGGGCACCACGGGCGCGCCCAAGGCGGCCGTGCACACGCACCGCGACGTGCTGGCCGCCTGCGAGGCCTGGCCGCGCCATGTGCTGCGCGCCCGGCCCGACGACATCGTGGCCGGCTCGCCACCGCTGGCCTTCACCTTTGGCCTGGGCGGTCTGCTGGTGTTCCCCATGTGGGCCGGCGCCAGCATCTACTTCCCCGACCAGCCCTACACGCCCGAGACCATGGTGCGCCTGATGCGCGAGGCCGGCGTGACCATCTGCTACACCGCACCCACTTTCTACCGCCAGATGGCGCCGTTCGCGCGCCAATTGGGCCTGCCCACGCTGCGCACCAGCGTGAGCGCGGGGGAGGCCCTGCCCGACGCCACGCGCCAGCTGTGGAAGGAGGCCACGGGCATCGACATGACGGACGGCATCGGCGCCACGGAGATGTTCCACATCTTCATCTCGGCCGCGGGCGGCGAAAGCCGTGCCGGCGCCATCGGCAAGGTGGTGCCGGGCTACCAGGCCAAGGTGGTGGACGGCCAGGGCAAGGAACTGCCGCGCGGCACGGTGGGCAAGCTCGCCGTGGTCGGCCCCACGGGCTGCCGCTACCTCGACGACCCGCGCCAGGCCAAGTACGTGAAGAATGGCTGGAACTACCCGGGCGACGCCTTCGTGCAGGACGCGGACGGCTACTTCTTCTACCAGGCGCGCGACGACGACATGATCATCACCGCAGGCTACAACGTCGGCGGCCCCGAGGTGGAAGACGCCCTGCTGCGCCACCCGGCCGTGGCCGAATGCGCCGTGATCGGCGTGCCCGACGAGGAGCGCGGCATGGTGGTCAAGGCCTTCTGCGTGCTCAAGCCCGGCCACACGGGCGACGCCGCCATGGCCAAGGCCTTGCAGGACCATGTGAAAGCCACCATCGCCCCCTTCAAATACCCGCGCCTGGTGGAATTCGCCACCACCCTGCCGCGCACCGAGACGGGCAAACTCCAGCGCTTTCGGCTGCGCCAGCGCGAAGCCGCTGCTGCCGCCGCAAACCCTTCATCGAATACGACACCATGAACACCCACTTGCAACCCCCTGGCTGGGTCACCCCCAAGGGCTACGCCAACGGCGTGGCCGCACGCGGCACCATGATCTTCACGGGCGGCCAGATCGGCTGGAACGCCCAGCAGCAGTTCGAGAGCGACGACTTCATCGCCCAGACGCGCCAGACGCTGCTCAACGTGCGCGCCGTGCTCGAAGCCGGCGGCGCCGGCCCCGAGCACCTGGTGCGCCTGACCTGGTACGTGGTGGACCGCCAGGAGTACAACGCCCGCCTCAAGGAGCTGGGCACGGTGTACCGCGAGGTGCTGGGCAAGAACTTCCCGGCCATGGCCTGCGTGCAGGTGGCGGGCCTGATGGAAGAGCGCGCCAAGATCGAGATCGAGGCCACCGCCGTCATCCCGGACGCGTGACTGGAAGTCTGGAATGGGGTGGAGCCTGAAGGCACCCGCCGGGCCGGCCCGCTGCCCCGCAGGAGCGCCATGCCGTCGTCAACCCGCCTGGCCGGCCCCGCTTGCCGGTACAGCCCCACCACGGCGCGCCCAGCGCGCCGCGATCGCCTTGCCGTAGAGAATGAACACCAGCGCCGCGCCGATCAGCGGCAGCGCGGCATACACCCAGCCCGTAAGCAACTCGCCGCCCAGCGCCACGCCCACCAGCAGGGCCACGGCGGGGTTCACGAACGAGTAGCTGCCGGCCAGCGCGGCCGAGGTGTTCTGCAGCAGCCACAGGTAGGCGTTGAGCGCCACCAGCGTGCCGAAGAACAGCAGGTACACCCAGGCCGCCCAGGACCTGGCACTGACCTGGCCGAGCGCACTGACCGGCTCGAAGCACAGCGCCACCACCAGGCCCATGGCCCCGCCCGTGAACCACTGCGCGGCCGAGGCCATGGCTGGCGCGGGCAAGGACAGCCGGCGCGATGCGTAGGAGCCGATGCTCCAGCACAGCGGCGCGCCAAAGGCCAGCAACGCACCCAGCCAGGTGGCCGAGAAATCGCCCTCCATCGCCAGCAGCAGCGCCCCCACCACGCCCAGGCCCAGGCCGATCCAGCTGGTCGCGGGCACACGCTCGCCACCCCAGCGCGACCACAGCGCAAGCCACATGGGCATGGTGGTGACCACCGTGGCCATCAGGCCCGAACCAATGCCCATCTTCTGCGCAAAGCCCATGAGGTTCATCGCCAGGAACACCATGCACCCACCGACCACGGCCGAGTTGCGCCACTGCACCGCCGTGGGCAGGGCATGGCCCTGCCACAGCGCCACCGCCAGCATGATGGCGCCCGCGCACAGGAAACGGATGGCATTCATCAGCAGCGGCGGCATGGTCTGCACGGCGATGCCGATGGCGAAATAGGTCGTGCCCCAGACCACGTAGACCAGCAGCAGGGCGATGGCGATAGCCCACACGCGGTGCTTGCCTGCTTGCGCATTGAAAAATGTCGGCATATTCTTCACCTGACCGGAAAATTTATGGAAATCACCTTGATTTCGGAATTTTTACCAAATTCATGCGCTTATGCAAGCAAATATTCAGACAGATGAGATAGACGCCAGAATTATTTCTGCCTTGGGCACCGATGGCCGACGTTCTTACGCCGACGTCGGGGCCGAAGTGGGCCTCTCGACGGCTGCCGTGCATGAGCGGGTGAAGAAGATGCTGGACAAGGGTGTGATCCGCCGCTTCTCGATCAGCGTGGACCATGAACGCGTGGGGCTGAACTTCACGGCCTTCGTCGCCATCCGCAACGATGGCGGCATCCACTGCCGCGACGTGGCGCCGCGCCTGCGCGCCATGCCCCAGGTAGAAGAGCTGCACAGTGTGGCCGGCGAATACGACTTCCTGGCCAAGATCCGCACCACGCATGCGCGCGCGTTGGAGGACGTGATCTACGAGATCAAGGCGATTGCCGGCGTGGCCCGCACCACCAGCACCGTGGTGCTGAACACCGAGTTCGAGGACCGGCCGCTGGACTTGAACTGGATGAATGAAAAGAGCACCCCCTGAGTCGCTTCGCGCCTTCCCCCTCTCTCATATTGCTTCGCAATCTGGGAGGGGGACGCCCCCGGTGCGGCGGGGCGGCCCTTGCACGGGGGCACTCGCCTCGGGCACGTCCGTTTTATCCGCCGCTCGCTATGAATAGCCAAGAGGTCAGATGGCGATGCCCGGCAGGGCATTGCGCACAGCGCGCACCAGGCTGTAGACCGTGAGCGCCGAGGTCTTGGGGTTGGCCGCCAACGGCAGGTTCTCCATCTGCAGCTCGAACCGGCCGAAGGCACCGCGCGCGATGACCGTGTGCAGGTTGCGGGCGACGCCTGGATCGGCCACCAGCTCCACCTGGGTGCGGTCCAGCCCCAGTCCGGCCAGCGACGCCGTGGCGGCGACGTTGGCGTTCTTGGGGAACTGCCGGGCCGCCTCGCGCGCGCTGCCGCGAAAGATGACCTGCGGTGCCACCAGGCGGGCCAGGTCGAAGGCTTGCTCGGCCGGCGTACCCGCCCAGCTCAGCGGTGGCTTGCGCCCCACATAGACCACTTCGTCGAGCCCGCCGAAGCGCGCTGCTGCCAATGCGTCGATGGCGCCGATGGCACCGGACACCAGCTGCAGCCGGGTGCCGCCTTCGCGCGCCGCCGCCTCCAGCCTTGCCAGCAGGTCCGCATCGTGCAGGGCGCCGACCGAGGCCATGGCGCAGGGGACACCCGCCTGCAGCGCGGGCACCACATGGGCCAGCACCGCGGTATGGCCCGCGCATTCGACCACCAGATCGGGGCGCTGCCCCGGCCTGAGATCCAGCGTGCTGGCCACGCGCACCTGCGGCGCAAGCGCCACGCAGGCCACCTGGGCGGCCGCGAGGGACGCCGGGGACACGATGACCTGCGCCAGGTGCACACGGCCATCGCCCGCCAGTTCCTGCGCCAGGGCCTGGCCGATGGCCCCAAAGCCGACCACGGCCAGCCGCAGCGGTGTGCGGTGCCCTGTCATGCGGCGGTGCCGGGGAAATGTTCCCCACAGCGCGCATGCCAGCTGCGCCAGTCGCGGCCCGGGTGCACCTCGCCGCAGTGCGCGCAGGTGCGTTCGGCCGGTGCCGAATCGTAGAACGCGGTGTAGGTGCGCGGCAGGTCCTCGACGATGCTCGTGAGCTGCAGCTCGCTGCGCACTACCAGGCCGCCGCAGGCGGCGCAGTACCACTCGAAGGCGTCGATGGAGCCCACGGGCCGGTTGCGCTCCACCACCGTGCACAGGCTGCCTGGCTCCGGGCGCTGTGGCGAATGCCGCACGTGCGCAGGCAACAGGAAGATGTCGCCCTCGCGCAGGTACACGCGCTCGAACTTGCCGCGGTCGGCGATCAGCAGCGAGGCGTTGCCCTTGAACTGGTGGAAATATTCCTCGTAGGGGTCGTCGTGGAAATCGGTGCGTTCGTTGGGCCCACCCACCACGGTGCAGACCAGGTCGGCGTTCTTCCATATCTGCTGGTTGCCCACGGGCGGCTGCAGGCGCGCGCTGTGGTCATCGAGCCACTGCTGGAAGTTCAGGGGCTTGCTGTAGTGGTCGTAGGCCAGATCGGCCGGTTGGTAGGGCATGGGGACACTCACTTTCGAGACAGGGAAAACCACCGCGCCAGCAGGCGCTGCAGCCTGTGCCACGGGGAAGGGGGAGGCAGGCGATCGGCGGGCACGCCCAGCACCCGGCCAAAACGCTCGAAGAACTCCTCGCTGAGCTTGCGCGAGCTGGCCTCGACCAGCCGGTTGCCGAATTGGGCCAGGCGCCCGCTGAGCTGCACCTGCACCCACCAGTGCAGCACCGTGCCGCCATCGGCCGTGGGCTCAAAGCGCACGCGTGCCGTGCCCTGGCCGCTGCCCAGGGCGCCCGCCTGGCCGACGAAGACCATGGTCAGCGACCGGTGCGGCTGCAGGTCGCGCAGTGTGACCTCGCTTTGGAAGCGCACCGACAACGGGCCCAGGCCGACCTTGACCGTGGCCTCATACTCGGTGGGGCTGCGCTGCACCAGGGCTTCGCAGCCGGGAATGCTGGCCTGCAGGTTCTGCGCGTCGAGGATGGCCTGCCAGACCTGGGCTGGCGGTGCCGCCAGCAACTGGTGGCCACCGAAGCCGTCCTTGGGCGCCACTTCGGTGCCCGGCGTTGCAGGCACTTGCGGGACCGCCGGTGGCGCCAGTGGCGCGTGGCGCGGCAGTGCCTCGCCCGTGAGGGCCGCCACGCAGCACCGTGCGAGCACGCCCGCCAGGTGGCAGCGGTAGCCGGCCGAGGCATGCAGGTCGCCCAGCGCCTGCAAGTCGTCCGGGGTGATGACCGACAAGGCCGCCAGGGCGAACCGGCCGCAGAGCGCCTGCTCGGCCCCGGGCCAGCGCACGATGCCCATGCCCAGCCCGGTCACGGCCACGCGCACCTGGCCCGACCCGCTATGCGCCACGGCCACGCCGACCAGCGCGAAGCGCGAGGCCGGCTGCTCGAACTTGCGGTAGTGCAGGCCCTGCAGCCGGGGAAAGCGCACGCCAACGATCAGCTCACCCGGCTCCAGTGCCGTGCTGTACAGACCCTGGAAGTAGCCATCCGCCGCGATCTCGCGTTGCGAGGTGACGATGGTGGCGCCCGAAGCCAGCACGCCCGCCGGCCAGCAGGCCGCAGGGTCGTTGTGCGCGAGCGAGCCGCCGATGGTGCCCATGTTGCGCACCTGCGCATCGGCAATGCCGCCGGCCAGGGCCGCCAGGCCGGGCGCGAAGCCGCGCACGGTGGCGCTGGCCGCGACGCTGGCATGCGTGGCCATGGCGCCGATCCACAGCGCAGGCGCGCCGTCCGGCCCGGTTTCCACACGGATGTCGCGCAGGCCCGGCACGTCCTGCAGATCGACCAGCAGCGCCGGCGTGGCCATGCCCAGCTTCATCGCAGCCAGCAGCGACTGGCCGCCCGCCAGCCAGGCCTGGCTGCCTTCCGGCGAGGGGGTCATCAGCGCCAGCGCCTCGGCCAGCGAGGCGGGACGCTCAAAGTCCAGTGCGTTCATGCCGGCTCCGCTCCGCGCATCGCGGTCAGGCCTTCGCAAACCGCCTTCACGATGCCCTCGTAGCCCGTGCAGCGGCACAGGTTGCCACCCAGGGCGTGGCGCACCCAGTGCGGGTCGATGGATTCGCCAGCGGCCTCGGGCTCGTCGGCCATGGCCACCGCACGCATCAGAAAGCCCGGCGTGCAGAAACCGCACTGCAGTGCATGGTGCCGGCTGAAGGCCTGCTGCATGGGGTGCAGCCGGTCCGGCGACTCTGCCAGTCCTTCGACGGTGCGCACGGCCCGGCCCTGCACCTGCAGGGCCAGCACATTGCACGATTTCACGGCCCGGCCGTCCACCTGCACCGTGCAGGCGCCGCACTGGGCCGTATCGCAGCCCTGGTGCGTGCCGCGCAGACCCAGCGGTCCGCGCAGGCAGTCCACCAGCAGCGTGTTCGGCGCCACCTGCACGCTGCAGGCACTGCCATTGACCTGCAACTGGATCGGCATGCACTGGCTCATACAGCGGCGCGCATCACGCCAGGCGCAGGCCGCAACCCGCAAAGGCTTCGCGCGTGGCGGCCAGTTCGGCCTCGGTCATGTTCAGCAGCGGCCGGCGCACCGGGCCGCCATGCTGGCCCAGCAGCTCCTGCCAGGCCTTGCCGTGGGCCTGGGGCTTGCCGGCAGGCTTGCTCGCGCGGAACGCGGCGCGCACCGGCTCCAGGCTGTCGCGCACCTTGCGCGCTTCGGCATGCTGGCCGGCGAACGCCAGGCGGGTGTACTCGTTCATGCGCTGGTCGACCTTGGTCTGCAGCAGGAAGGGCGGCGTGGAACACAGGTAGAGCTTCCAGTTGAGCTCGATGATGTTCTCCAGCCAGTCTTCCTCGGAGGGGTTGCTCACCTGGATCTTGTGGCCGGCCAGTTCGGTCAGGCGCTTGTAGCGCGCACGGTCGGCGCTGTACTTGATGGCCACGATGTTGGGCAGGTCGGCGATGCGGTTGCACAGCTCCGGGCTCATGGTGTAGCCGCAATCGGGGTGGTTCCACATGGCGATGCCGATATCGAGCTGCTCCGACAGGTAGCGGTAGTATTCGTAGATGGTCTCTTCCGTGTCGGCGCCGAAGTGCAGCACCGGGCTGTGGATGATCACGTAGTCGGCACCGGCCTGGGCCGAGTGGCGCGCCAGGTCGAGCACCACGTCGAGGTTGGTGTCCGAGCACGAGGTGATGATGCCGCAGCGGCCGATGCCACCGCGGTTGCCTGCGGCCTGAGCGGCCTCGACCGACAGGGTGATCAGGCGCTTGCGCTCCTGCACCGACATGGCGAAGAACTCGGCCTGCTTGCCGGCGATGAACAGGCCGCCGAGCTTCAGGTCGCGGATCCAGTGGTCCATGTTCTGGCGCAGCGCCTTCTCGTCGATGCGCAGTGCCTCGTCGAAGGGGGTGAGGTTGGCCGCCCAGACCCCGACGAAATGTTCGCGGGCGTATTCCTTGGCTTCAGACTTTTGGTAATCCATGGTGTTTTCCTTTCAAGACATGGGTTTGGATCAGGCAGCCTGGCCGCTCATCGCGCGCCAGAACTGTTCGGAGGTGAGGGGAAACTGCAGCGCGCATTCGCCCAGCGGCGACAGCGCATCGCGCGCCGCGTTCATCAGCGCGGCCGGCACGCCGATGCAGCCGGCCTCGCCCACGCCCTTGGCGCCCAGCAGGTTGTGCGGGCTGGGCGTTGCAAAGCTCTCGATGTCGATGGCGGACGGCATGTCGTCGGCGCGCGGTGCGGCGTAGTCCGTCAGCGAGCCGGTCACGAGCTGTCCCGCACCGTCGTAGACCAGGCGCTCCAGCATGGCCTGGCCCAGGCCCTGGGCCAGGCCGCCGATCAACTGGCCCTTGGCCAGTTCGGGGTGGACGATGTGGCCGGCGTCGTCGGCCCAGGTGATCTGCTCGATGGTGGGGTGGCCGGTGTCGCGGTCCACCGCCATGCGGGCGATCACACAGCCATAGCTCCAGGCTTCACCGGCGGTGAAGCGGCCTTCAGAGGACAGGGGCAGCGCCTCGCCGGCCGCGCGCCGCGCCACCAGGTCGCGGCAGGCCTGCACGATGGCGCTGCCCGCTATCGCCGTGCTGCGGCTGGCCAGCGCGCCCACACCGGGCGGGCACAGGGCCGTGTCGCCATAGACCACGGTAATGTCCTGCTCAGCCAGGCCGAGCGCCTGGGCCGCTATGCGTGCGTAGGTGGTCCCATGGCCCTGGCCCTGGGCTGGCGACCCCGTGGCGACGGTCACGCGGCCATCCTCGTGCCAGTCCACGCGCGCCGATTCCCAGCCCACGCCGCAGGGCTCGACGTAGAGCGCCAGGCCAATGCCCAGCACCTCGCCATCGGCGCGGCGCTGGCGCTGCAATTCACGCTGCGCGTCGTAGCCGAAGCGCTCGCAGGCCAGCTCCAGCGCACGCCGGTAGTCGCCGCTGTCGAAGACCTCGCCGGTCGGTGTGGTGTAGGGCATGTCGGCGGCTTCTACCAGGTTGCGCCGGCGCAGTTCCACCGGGTCGATGCCCGCGGCGCGCGCGGCCTGCTCGACCAGGGTTTCCATCAGCAGTGCAGCCTCGGGCCGGCCCGCACCGCGGTAGATCGTGACCGGGGCCGTATGGGCCAGGCCGGCACGCCCCTGCACGTCGATCCGCGCCACGCGGTAGGGCCCGGGCAGGATGCGCGCCGTGTTGCGCAGCGGCACGACGGCCGAAAACGGCAGCCAGGCGCCGAGCGTGAAATGCAGCTCGGCCTGCAGCGCGGCAAAGCGCCCCTGGGCCGTGACAGACAGGCGGCCCGACATGCGCGCCCCCCGGCCGTGCATGCCCGAGGTGAATTCGTCCGAGCGCGAGGAGATCCAGCGCACCGAGGCCCCCAGGCGGCACGCGGCCAGCGGGATGGCCAGGTCCTCGGGGCAGAGCGAGGACTTGGCGCCGAAGGCACCGCCCACGTCGCCGGTGATGACACGCACGCGCGCTTCGTCCCAGCCCAGCGCGGCGGCGATGTCGGCCTGCGCCCGGGTCGGCGACTGCGTGCCCAGGTGGACCGTGAGGCGGGGCTGTGCCGCATCGGCACCGGATTGCCCATGCCAGTGCGCGAGCATGCCGCGTGGCTCCATCGACAGGGCCAGCACGCGCGGCACCTCCAGCGCGGCGCTGGCTTCGCTGGCGACAACCTGGGTGGACGCATCCGCTGCTTCGAAGTGGTGCTCCACCGCAGTCACGGGACTGGCGCCATCGAAGTCCGGCACGGGCACCAGCGGCTCGATGTCAAGCTGAATGCACGACGCGGCCCGCTGCGCCTGGGCCAGCGAACGGGCGAGCACCAGGGCCACGGGTTGGCCGACATAGACCACCTCGCTGCGCGCCAGCGGCTCGATGCGCGGCACGCTGGCCACGGGCAGCAGCGGGTTGGGTGGGGGCATGTAGACCACGCGGCCTGCCGCCGACGGGGCCAGCAGGGTTGCAGCAGTGAGCACTGCCACGACACCATCGGACTTCTCGGCTGCGTCGGTCGCAACGGACCGCAGCCGGCCGTGCGCCAGCGGCGAGCGCACGAACACCGCATGCAGCACCTCGTCGGCCACCACGTCGCCGGTGTACTGCCCGCGGCCCATGAGCAGGGCAGGGTCTTCGCGGCGAAGGGGGGTAAAGGCCGTTTTCAGCATGGAGCGGATTAGACCGACACCCCCTTCACCGGGCAATCGCATAATTTTGAAAGACTTTGAAGTTTGCCGACACAATCGCGCCATGGACCTTCTGGACAACCCCTCCAACCTCAGCCTGCGCCAGCTGCGCGCGTTCTGGCTCGTCGCGCACGAAGGCACCATGACCCGGGCGGCGGCGCGCATGCACCTGACGATCTCGGCGCTGTCGATGCTGGTGCGCACGCTGGAGGAAGAGCTCGGTGTGCGCCTGTTCGAGCGCACCACGCGCCGCATCGAGCTGACCGAAGCCGGCCGCCAGTTCCTGCCCACGGTGCGCGACGTGTTCTTCGCCCTCGACTCGGGCCTGCAGACGCTGCAGGAGAGCAAGCGGCGCAAGAGCGAGCGCCTGTCGGTCGTGACCTCGCCGCTGCTGGCGGCCAGCCTGGTGCCCGAGGTCATCGCGCGCTTTCGCGAGCAGTTCCCCAACGTCACGGTGACGCTGGTGGACGCACCCGTGGACCAGGTCGTGGCCCATGTGCGCGAGGGCAAGTCGGACTTCGGTATCTGCACCGCCGACCTGGCCTCGACGGACCTGGTCTCGCAGGTGCTCTACAAGGACACACTGGTGCTGGCCTGCAGCCCCGACCACCCGCTGGCCGAGCGCCGCGAAGCCAGCTGGGGCGACCTCACGGACCAGAGCCTGATCCTGCTCACCTCCAACACGGGCCTGCGCCGGCTGGCCGACCAGACCCTGGGTCAGCTCACGCTGCGCCTCAAGCCCGCGTTCGAAGTGGCCAACATCCAGACCGCCGTCGGTCTGGTCGCGGCGGGCCTCGGGGTCTCGGTGCTGCCGGCCTACAGCCTGTCGCGCGTCGATGGGCAGCGCGTGGTCTCCGTGCCGCTGACCGACCCCGTGGTGACGCGGGAAATCGTTGCGCTGTGTACCCGCGCACGGCCATTTTCAATGGCCGCTGAAGCATTCTTGAAGCTGTTCACAAAATACGCAGACCAGAGCACGATTTAAGCGGTTTTTCGATCGGTTTTGCTGGTGTTGCCTCTGTTCAGCAGGGCAACGCACCAGTACAAAAGTAAGGCGCCCTCACATGTCCCGGCGCACACACAAGGAAACCGATCCATGAAACCCCTTTGCGGCGCCAGCCCAACCCAGGCCCCCTCATCCCCCTTGTCCCGCCGCCAGGTCCTGGTGCTGGGCGCCGGCAGCACCGCCGCCTGGCTGCACGCCACGCCATCGATGGCGAACACCTGGCCTTCCAAGCCCATCAAGATCACCACCGCAGCCTCCACCGGCAGCGGGCCCGATGTCTCGCTGCGCCTGGTGGCCGAGCAGCTCGCGCGCCGCTGGGGCCAGCCGGTCATCGTCGACAACAAGCCGGGCGGCAACGGCGTGGTGGCCTTCAACGCCACGCGCAGCGCCGCATCGGATGGCCATGAGCTGATCCATCTGGACAGCAGCATGCTGACCTCCAACGTCCACCTGTACAGCCGCCTGCCCTACGACCCGCAGCGCGACTTCGCCCCCATTCGTCCGACGCTGCAGACCGACTTCTTCGTCGCCGTGGCCAAGGACAGCCCCTTCAAATCGGTCGACGACATCGTGCAGGCGGCCCTGGCCGCGCCGGACCGGGTGACCTACGGCTCCTGGGGCCTGGGCAGCCCGGGCCACCTGGGCGCACTGCGCCTGCTGGCCGCCACCAACACGCGCATGACGCATGTGCCCTACAAGGAGATCCCGCAGCTGTTTGCCGCCGTGGCCACCAGCGAGGTGCAGTGGGCGCTGGGCAGCATCGCCAGCGCCGGGCCCATGGAGAAGTCGGGCCGCATCCGCTTCGTGGGCGTGGCGGCGCCGCAGCCCTCGCCGTTCGCGCCCGGGGTGCCCGGCATGGCGGGGTCGGTGCAGGCCAAGGCCTTCGTGGCGAATGCCTGGTTCGGCCTGTTCGCGCCGCGCAACACGCCCAAGCCCCTGCGCGAGAAGATCGCGGCGGACATCACCGAGATCCTGGCCACGCCGGACCTCACCGACCGCTACCGCACGCTGGGCTACAACCGCTTCGACCAGAAGCCCGACGAGTTCGGCGAGTACATTGGCCGGGAGACCCAGCTGTGGGGCCGCGTGATCGCCGATGCCAAATTGAAGCTGGACTAGCAAGCGCGCCCGGCAAAAAAATGACGGAGACAAAAAGAAGATGATTGCACTCAAGGACATCAGCTACGTGCGCCTGGGCACGCGCGACCTCGATGGCGCGTGCCGCTACGCCAACGACATCCTGGGCCTGCGCGAAGGGCAGCGCTACGGTCCGCCGCGGCATGGCAAGGCGGTGGGCTTTCGCAGCGACGCGCGCGAGCAGACGCTGGTGTACTTCGACGGCGACCCGGCGGACCACACCACCGGCTTCGAACTCGCGTCCATGGCCGATCTGCTGGCTGCCGCGGCCGAGCTCGAACGCCTGGGCCACGCGGTGCGCGAGGGCCGTCCCGACGAGTGCGAGCAGCGCCGCGTGCAGGCCTTCATCGGCTTCAACGACCCGAGCGGCAACGCCATCGAACTGGCGGTCGCGCCCTTCCACATCGGCGTGCGTTTCTTTCCGACGCGCGACACGGGCAACACCGGCTTCTCGCACGTGGGCCTGCGCAGCACCGACCCGGCGCGCGACGAGCGCTTCTGGACCACGGTGCTCAACGCCAAGGTCAGCGACCGCATCGGCGCCGCCCCCTTGCTGCGCATCGACGAGGTACACCACAAGATCGCGCTGTTTCCCTCGGGCTATGCGGGCGTGCAGCACATCAACCACCAGGTGGCGTCGATCGACGACCTGATGCGCGCCTGGTACCTGCTGCAGTCGCGCGGCGTGCGTGTGGTGTTCGGCCCGGGCAAGCACCCGACCTCGGGCGCGATGTTCCTCTACTTCGAGGGGCCGGATGGCATGGTCTACGAATTTTCGAGCGGCGTGCGCATGGTCACCGACCCGGATGCAGCGCCGCGCCAGTTCCCGTTCCACCCCACGTCGTTCTGCATGTGGGGATCGGTGCCCGACATTCCGGAGTTCCGCTGAAAGGCCGGATCGGTGGCGCCGGGTGCGCCCTGGTCACCTGCCGGTAGCCCGTCCCGATACTGCGGAGCTTGTTGGCAGGCTCCGGGCAGCAAGGCCTTTATGGTCGCGGCATTCACTACCAGGACGCGACGGCATGCCCATTCCCTGCAACACCACCACCGTTCTTTTCTCCGCCTTCGCCGCACTCGCGCTCGT
Source organism: Acidovorax sp. AC410 (assembly GCF_979253235.1). Lineage (NCBI taxonomy): Bacteria > Pseudomonadati > Pseudomonadota > Betaproteobacteria > Burkholderiales > Comamonadaceae > Acidovorax > Acidovorax sp. AC410. Next base: position 2,452,874 of record NZ_CEEDCG010000001.1, on the reverse strand, counting down.
CCTGCCACCAGCCCATGCCGCAGGGGACGAACGAACCCATGGTGCCAGTCCGCTCAGCGCGGGTGGATTGCAGGCAAAGCTGTTCCTGACAGCCGACGAGAAGGAGCTGGTGCGCATTTGGGAGACTTCGCCCACCCCACCCCGGCTGCCGGTGACGGAGCGCGTACGCCTGGGCACCAGCGCAAGTACGGCCATCGTCTTCAAGGGCTGCGAGACCGATGCGACCGGCCGCTGCGACGTAGGGGTGGATTTCGCGGTCACGGGCCCCGACGGCAAGGCGCAAAACGCTGGCTCGGCCAGCCTGTGGACCCGCGCCCCACTGGGGCAGAAATTCATGCTGGGCGAAGCCAGCGCGACCCTGAAGTTCAGTGGCGAAGAAGACCTGGGCGCCTACACCGTGCGCGCGCGACTGGTGGACCGCGTGGCCGGGCGCCAGCTGGAGCTGTCGGCCCCCTTGAGCGTGGAGCGGTAGGCTTCAGCCCGCAGCGCCACCCACCGCCTCCATCAGTGCCAGGTAGTGCGGCAGCGGCGGCGTGGCGCGGCCGGGCACCTTGGCCAGGTCGTCGTAGCGGCGCAGCCGGATGGCCTCCTGCGCAAAGGCCTGTTCTGCAAACCGCGCGCACTCGACCAGGCCGTAGGCACCACCCTGCAGCTCCAGGCTGTGCTGCGATGCGGGCGAGAGCGCGGCCCAGTAGCCGGCGTCCACCGCGCACAGGTAGCGCTTGGCATCGACGTGCATGCGGATCGGTTCAAGCACTGCCTCGGGCAGCACACCGCGCAGGAACGGCAGGGCCACGTACTGGTGCAGGTCGTCATGGCGCGGCGCGCGGGCTTCATGCACCGCCGCAGCGGGTGCGAGCAGGTGGCCCAGGTCGTGCAGCAGGGCCGCGACCACGGTAGCGGGGGTTTCCCCCGCCTCCTCGGCCAGGTGCGCGCACTGCAGCGCATGGTCGAGCTGGCTCACGGCCTCGCGGCCATACTGCTTTTTCCCGCGCTCGGTGAGCAGCAGGGCGATGTCGTGCTGGGTCAGGGCCATGGGACTAGATCATCGTTTTCCGGATGCGGGCCGACACCAGGTCGATCAGGCTCACGGTGACCACGATGATCAGCATCACCGCGCAGGTCTCGGCGTACTGAAAGCCGCGGATGATCTCCCACAGCACCACGCCGATGCCACCCGCCCCCACCATGCCCACCACCGAGGCCGAGCGCACGTTGGCCTCGAAGCGGTAGAGGGTGTAGGAGATCCACAGCGGGATCACCTGGGGGATCACGCCGTAGATGATCTCGTGCAGGGCGCTCGCCCCCGTGGAGCGGATGCCTTCCACGGGCTGCGGGTCGATGGCCTCCACGGCCTCGGAAAACAGCTTGGCCAGCGTGCCCGTAGTGTGGATCCACAGCGCCAGCACGCCGGCGAACGGGCCCAGGCCCACGGCCACCACGAAGAGCATGGCGAACACCATCTCGTTGATGGCACGGCAGGCGTCGAGCACGCGGCGCACCGGCTGGTTCACCCACCAGGGCGCGATGTTGGACGAGGCCAGCAGCGCCAACGGCACGGCGGTGACCACCGCGAGCGCCGTGCCCCACAGCGCGATCTGCAGGGTGACCAGCATCTCCTGCACATAGAGCTGCCACTGCGAGAAATTGGGCGGAAAGAACTCGGCCGCGTACTGGGCCATGTTGCCCGAATCCTTGATGAGATCGAGCGGGCGCATGTCGGCGCCCTTCCAGGATGCGGCCAGCACCACCAGCAAGATGCCCCAGGACAAGTACCAGGCGAGGCTGCGCTTGGGCGCAGTGGTGCTCGCCAGGGTTGCGAGCGAGGGGGTCAGTGCAGAGGACATGGTGGGGGCTGGCCGGATGCGTTGCTTGCTTGTTTGCTTACTTCAGGGAGGCCAGTTGCTGGTCGATCTCGGCCAGGCGGGTCTTCTTGTCGCCATCGGCCAGGGTGGCGTCGGCCTCGATCTTGTTGCGCTTGCCGAACAGGTCGAGCTGGCGGATGGGCATGAGCTGCGCATTGGTCGACGGCTTGAAACCCGAGAGCTTGGAGATCTTCATGACGATCTCTTTCTCGCGCGCATCGGTCTTGGCGTAGTTGTAGAAGAAGTCCTTGATCTTGGCCTTGGTGGCTTCGGGCAGGTCCTTGCGCATCACCAGCGGATCGAGCGCGATCAGCGGCGAGGTCCAGACGATCTTGATGTCCTTGAACTTCTCGGGCTGGCGTTCCTTGATCTTCTCGAGGTTTTCGCTGTTGTTGGTGGCCACGTCGACCTGCTTGTTGGCCACGGCCAGGGCATTGGTCTCGTGGTTGGCGCTGCGCGCAATCTTGAAATGGGTCTTGGCGTCGATCTTGTTCTGTGCAAAGGCGTAGTAGCCGGGCACCAGGAAACCCGAGGTGGAGTTGGGATCGCCGTTGCCAAAGCTCAGCGACTTGCCGTTCTTGAGCACGTCGTCCAGCGTGGCCAGGGGGCTGTCCTTGTGCACGATCAGGTGCGAGTAGTAGCCCTGGGTGCCATCGGCGTTGACCATCTGCGCAAACACTTCGCCGTTGGCGCGGTCCACCGCCTCCATGGCCGACTTGTTGCCCAGCCACGCGACCTGCATCTTGTTGAAGCGCATGGCTTCGATGAGGCCGGCGTAGTCGGAGGCGAAGAAGGCATTGATCTTCAGGCCCGTCTGCTTGGCCATATCGTCCAGCAAGGGCTGCCAGTCGGCCTTGAGGTTTTGCGAGGCTTCGGTCGAGATCATACCGAAGTTGATGTCCTGGGCGAGGGCGCCCGTGGTCATGCCCAGGCCGAGGGCCAGGGCTGCGCACAGTTTCTTGATCATGGATGGCTCCAGAGAGGTGACAACGGTAGGGAAAAGGGAAGCAAAAGACAGGGAACTTCAGGCGGCCTGGGCCAGCGGCTGGGCAGCCCAGCCGGAAGCCGGCCGCTGCGCCGGTGCAGGCACCACGGCCAGCGGCAGACTGGCGCCCAGGATCTCATCGGCCTGCACGCCATAGAGCTCGCGCAGCAGCGCCGGTGTGAGGGCGGCCGAGGGGCCGTCGTACACCACCCGGCCCTGGTGCAGGGCGACCACGCGGGGGCAGTACTTGATGGCCACGTCCACCTGGTGCAGCGAGACGACGACGGTGCTGCCGTCCTCGCGGTTGATGCGCGCCAGGATGTCCATGACCTTGCGCGAGGATTCGGGGTCGAGCGAAGCGATGGGCTCGTCGGCCAGCACCACCTTGGCGCCCTGCACCAGGGTGCGCGCAATGGCGGCGCGCTGCTGCTGCCCGCCCGAGAGGGTGGAGGCACGCTGCGCATGGCAGTCGGCAATGCCCACGCGGGCCAGGGCCTCCAGCGCCAGGGCGCGCTCGTGCGGGCGGAACACGCGCAGCCAGCCGCGCCATTTCGGCGTGCGGTGCAGCATGCCCACCAGCACGTTCATCATCACAGGCAGGCGGTCCACCAGGTTGAACTGCTGGAACACGAAGCCCACCTGCGAGCGCACCTTGCGGATGTCGCGGTGGATGCGCCCGCCCTGCTGCACGCAGCGGCCGTCGACCTCGATCAGCGAGTGGCTGTCGCCATCGGCCACCACCAGGCCGGCCACATGGCGCAGCAGCGTGGACTTGCCCGAGCCCGAGGCGCCGATGAGCGCCACCATCTCGCCGGAATGCACCGTGAGGTCGATGTCGCGCAGCGCGTGCTTGCCGTTGGCGAAATGCTTGTTCAGTTGTTCGATACGCAGGGCGATGGGCATGGCGGATTCCAAGTCGTCTATACAAATGCAGTGTGGAAGGCGGCTGTGACAGTGCTTTGACAGTTGCGGGAAATTTGCATGTCAAAGGGAGCTTTCACGGCGATTGCAGGCAAAAGAAGACCGTGCTCACAGCACGCGCTGCCCTTCGCGCCAGACACCGCGCACCACGGCCTGCTGTGAGCCATCGGGCAGCTCGGCCATGTGCACCTGGACCAGGTCGGCGCGCAGGCCAGGCGACAGCTCGCCCCGGTCCTGCATGCCCGACGCGCGTGCCGGGTTGCGCGTGACGGTGGCCACGGCCTCGGGCAGCGTGAGGATGCCGTCGTGCACCAGCCGCATCACGGCGCTCAGCAGGCTGCCGGGCACATAGTCGGAGGAGAGGATGTCCAGCAGGCCCTGGCGCGCCAGGTCGGCCGCCGCCACGTTGCCCGAGTGCGAGCCGCCGCGCACCACGTTGGGCCCGCCCATCACGGTGAGCAGGCCGCGCTCGCGCGCGGCCTTTGCCGCCGCCAGCGTGGTCGGGAACTCGGACATGCCCGCGCCTTCGGCATGGGCCTGCTCGACGTGCGCCACCGTGGTGTCGTCGTGGCTGGCCAGGGCGATGCCGTGGGTGCGGCAGTAGTCCACGAAGTAGGCACGGTGCGGCTCGGCGTACTGGGCCTGCAGGGTGGCGGCATGCTGCACCTGGCGCTCGAACTTCTCGCTGCTCCAGCCCTTCTTGCCGGTGTAGTAGGTGCGCGCCTGCTCGATGTTCTCCCACTGGCGCTGGCCGGGGGTGTGGTCCATCAGCGAGATCAGCGACAGCCGCGGGTGGCCGTGGAAGGGGCCGAACAGGTCGATGGTGTTGGGCGCGGGCAGCTCGCAGCGCACATGCAGGTGGTGGTCGGCGCGCAGCAGGTTGCGCTCGGTGCAGGTGTCGATGGTGTCGAGCACGCGGTTCCAGGCGCTGCCGCGCAGGCTGTCCACGTCGGCCTCGCCCACGCCCAGCGCGTCGAGCACGGTGGTGATGCCGGCGGCGGCGATCTCGGCGTCGTGTGCCAGCAGCGCCGGCATCTCGGCCCACTGCACCTTGGGCCGCGGCATCAGGTGGCGCTCGAAGTTGTCGGTGTGCACCTCCACCAGACCGGGCAGCAGGTAGTCGCCCCCGAGGTCGATGCCCTGCAGCGCGGCGGTGCCGCCCGAGGCCAGGGAGTCGATGCGCCCGCCCTGCACCGAGAGCGAGCCCTGCACCACCTCGCCGAGCAGCACCATGCGGGCGTTGTGAAAGACCACGCCAGCGCTCATGCTGCCACCCCGCGGAAGTCACCCACGTTCACGCGGCGCGTGGCGACGGCGGCACCCACGTGCGCGTCGTGGAAGATGCCGACCAGCGCGGCGCCGCGCTCCACTGCCTCCCGGACCAGGGCGATCACCGTGTCGGTGTTGGCCGCGTCGAGCGACGCCGTGGGCTCGTCGAGCAGCAGCAGGGGCTTGGGCTTGATCATGTTGCGCGCGATGTTGATGCGCTGCTGCTCGCCGCCCGAGAAGGTAGCGGGCGGCAGGTGCCACAGGCGCTCGGGAATGTTCAGGCGGGTAAGCCACTGGCGCGCGGTCTCGCGCGCGGCTTCCAGTGCGTGGGCGTCGTCGCCCGCGTCTTCGGCCAGGGGTTCGGCCACCACGTCGAGCGCGCTCACGCGGGGGATCACGCGCAGGAACTGGCTCACGTAGCCCACGGTGTCGCGGCGCAGTTGCACCAGTGCGCGCGGGCTGGCCTGGGTCACGTCCACCGCCGGGCCGCTGGCGGGCTGCACGGTGATGCTGCCCGCGTTGGCGCGGTAGTTGGCGTATATCATTTTCAGCAGCGTGCTTTTGCCCATGCCCGAGGGGCCGTCGAGCACCACGCATTCGCCCGCGCCGACGGTCAGGTCCACGTTGCCGAGCACGGGCAGCTCGATGCCGTTCTGGTGGTGCAGGGTGAAGCGCTTGGCCACGCCCTTGAGCTCCAGGATGGGTGGGTGGGTGTTCATCATCATGGTTGCAGTACCGAGGAAACGAGGAGCTGGGTATAGGGGTGCTGGGGGTCGTCGAGCACCTGGTCGGTCAGGCCCGACTCGACCACGCGACCGCGCTGCATCACCACCATGCGGTGCGCCAGCAGGCGGGCCACGGCCAGGTCGTGCGTGACCACGATGGCGGCCAGCTGCATCTGCCGCGTGAGCTGGCGCAGCAGGTCCAGGAGACGCGCCTGCACCGAGACGTCCAGGCCCGAGGTGGGTTCGTCCATGAACACCAGGCGCGGCTGGGTGACCAGGTTGCGCGCGATCTGCAGGCGCTGGCGCATGCCGCCGGAGAAGGCGCGCGGCGCGTCGTCGATGCGGCTGGCATCGATCTCCACGCGCCGCAGCCATTCGGTGGCGGTGGCGCGCAGGCGGCCGTAGTGGCGCTCGCCCAGGCCCATGAGGCGCTCGCCCACATTGGCACCGGCGGACACGTCCATGCGCAGGCCGTCGGCCGCGTTCTGGTGCACGAAGCCCCAGTCGGTGCGGGCCAAGAGGCGCTGCTGCGCCTCGCTCATGCCGAGCACGTCCTGCAGGCTGCCATCGCGGCCCTGGAACTGCACACTGCCCGCATCGGGCCGGCTGCGTGCGGCCACGGCGTTGAGCAGGGTGGACTTGCCCGAGCCGGACTCGCCGACCACGGCCAGCACTTCGCCGGGCCACAGGTCAAACGAGGCGTCCTGCAGCGCCACGCGCTGGCCGTAGCGCTTGCTGATGCCGCGCACGCTGAGCAGGGGGGTGGGGGATGAAAGGGTGGCGTCCATGTCAAGGCTCGATCGAGAAACTGAGGCCGTGCTGCGCAAAGCCCAGGGATTCATAGAAGGCATGCGCATCGGCGCGCTTGCGGTGGGACGACAGGGCCAGCTTGTAGCAACCGGCCTCGCGCGCCTGCTGCACGGCGTGGGCCATCATCTGGCGGCCGATGCCCTGGCCCCTGCGGTCGGCGGCGACCACCACGTCCTCGACCACGGCCGAGGGCGCGCCCCGGTGGGCCAGGTTGTGCATGACCAGCAGCGCGTAGGTGCCGACCACGTCGGCATCGGGTTCGGCGCCCTCGCAGGCCACCCAGAGGCGGTAGCTCGGGTAGGCGCGAAACTGGGCCAGCAGGGTCCTGGCCTCGGCCAGGCTGAGCACCTGCTCGGGGCTGTCCTCGATGCCCTGGTACAGGGCCAGCACTTCGTCCAGGTCGGCCTCGGTGGCCTCGCGCAGGGTCACGGTGCTCATCCGGGCGCCCCTTCGGACACCGTTGCCGCCGCGGCAGCCTGGCGCTCCTGGCAGTAGTCCGAGTCGGAACAGACATGCATGCGCGTGCCCTGGTCGTCGGTGATGACCTCGTCGAGGAAACTGTCGGTGGCGCCGCACAGGGCGCAGGCGCAGTCCCAGCGCTGCACCTCGAAGGGGTGGTCCTCGAAGCCCAGGCTCTCCACTGGCGTGTAGGGCGGCACGGCGTAGATGCGCTTCTCGCGGCCTGCGCCGAAGAGCTGCAGCGCCGGGTTCATGTGCATCTTGGGGTTGTCGAACTTGGGGATGGGCGACGGCGCCATCACGTAGCGGCCGTTGACCAGCACTGGGTAGTCGTACGTGGTGGCGATGTGGCCGTAGCGCGCGATGTCCTCGTAGAGCTTGACGTGCATCAGCCCGTACTCGGCCAGGCCGTGCAGGGTGCGCGTCTCGGTCTCGCGTGGCTCCAGGCGCTGCATGGGCTCGGGCACCGGCACCTGGTAGACGAGCACCTGGCCTTCGGCCAGCGGGGTCTCGGGGATGCGGTGGCGCGTCTGGATCAGCGTCGCCTCGGTGGTGCGCGTGGTGGTGGCCACGCCCGTGGTGCGCTCGAAGAAGCGGCGGATGTTGACCGCATTCACGGTGTCGTCCGAGCCCTGGTCGATGACCTTGAGGCAATCGTCCGGCCCGATGATGGCGGCCGTGACCTGGATGCCGCCCGTGCCCCAGCCATAGGGCAGCGGCATCTCGCGCGAGCCGAAGGGCACCTGGTAGCCGGGGATGGCCACGGCCTTGAGGATGGCCCGGCGGATCATGCGCTTGGTGCGCTCGTCCAGGTAGGCGAAGTTGAAATGGCCGTCGGTGGGCGCGGCATCGGCGGGCAGGCCCATCAGCGCGGGCTCGTGGGGCGCGTTCATGCGTCGTCTCCCAGGGTGGTTTCTTCGGAGGGGTTGGCCGCTGCAGCGGCGCGCATGCGGCGCACCAGCTCCAGCTCGGACTGGAAGTCCACGTAGTGCGGCAGCTTCAGGTGCTGCACGAAGCCCGAGGCCTCCAGGCTGTCGCTGTGCGAGAGCACGAACTCCTGCATCTGCGCGGGCGACTCCACCGGCTCGCCCAGCTCGTCGGCGCGCAGGGCGCGGTCCACCAGGCTCATGGCCATGGCCTTGCGCTCGCTGTGGCCGAAGGCCAGGCCATAGCCGCGCGTGAACTGCGGCGGCTGGTGCTTGCTTCCCGCGAACTGGTTGACCATCTCGCATTCGGTGATTTCCATGTCGCCGATGGAGATGGCAAAGCCCAGCTCTTCAGGGACGATCTCCACCGCCACCGTGCCCAGACGCAACTCGCCCACGAAGGGGTGCGAGTGCGCGTAGCCGCGCTGCGTGGAGTACGCCATGGCCAGCAGAAAGCCCTCGTCGCCGCGCGCCAGGTTCTGCAGCCGCGTAGCGCGGTTGGCCGGAAAGCGCAGCGGCTCGCGCGTGAGGTCGGCGGGGGCCGGGTCGCCTTCGGGGATGGGGCGGGTCTCGATCAGCCCCTCCTGGTTGAGCAGGTCGACCACGCGCGGGGTGGTGGCAGGCGCATCGGTCAGCGGCGCAGGGGTTGGCGCTGCGACCGATGCGTCGCTCTGGGCCAGCAGCGTGAAGTCGAGCAGGCGCTGGGTGTAGTCGTAGGTAGGGCCCAGCACCTGCCCGCCGGGCAGGTCCTTGAAGGTGGCGGAGATGCGCCGGGTGAGCACCATGCGCGCGGTGTCCAGCGGCCGGGTGGTGCCCAGGCGCGGCAGCGTGGCGCGGTAGGCGCGCAGCAAAAAGATGGCTTCGACCAAATCGCCAGAAGCCTGCTTGATGGCCAGCGCCGCGAGCTCGGGGTCGTACACCGAGCCTTCGGTCATCACCCGGTCCACGGCGAGCTTGAGCTGCGCGCGGATCTGCGCCACCGAGAGCTCCGGTTCGGCGGTATCGCCCCGGCGCTGCTCGGCCAGCAGGCGGTAGCTGTTGAGGATGGCGGTTTCCCCGCCCTTGACGGCAACGTACATGCGCTTCAGGCCTCCACGGTGGATGGTTCGATACAGGTCGTGCGTGGCAGGCCGGCGATGTGGCTGGCCGTGGCCAGCACCACGTCCACCCCGCGCGGGAAGGCGCCGTGGTTGTCGGCCCACTGCGCGCAGAAGTCCTCTGGCAGGCCGGCGACGTGCAGGTGCTGCGCACTGCGGATGCCGGGGCCCGCAAGGCGCCAGGCGCCTGCGCCTTCCACGGCCGGGGCCAGCACCGCCACGTCGACCACGCAGGTGGCGGACTGGTCGGGGTACTCGTCGCTGCCGCGCTGCAGGCGGGCCAAGGCAGGCACCGCATCGCCTGCGGCCACCCAGGCGAAGCGCGCCTGTTCGGGGGCATCGACCAGCACGCAGCCGGTGTGAAAGCGCAGCCACACGCCGGCCTGGCTGGCCGCCAGCCGGGGCGAAAGCCACAGCGTGCATTCGCTGTCGAGCAGGGCCAGCAGCACGGCAGCCGACGCGGCGTGGCCCGTGGCGGGCACTTCGGCATCGTGCGCGATGGCGACCGGTGCGCCCGGCTGCGACAGTGCCTGCAGCACGGCGCGGAACACGCACTGGCTGCCCAGGGCCTCGCTGGAGAAGCCCGCACCCAGGGCGGACAGGGAGGTGGTGGGGGTGGTGCTCATTCCTGGTCCTCGTCGCTGTCGTCGTTGCTGCCGCTTTCGCGGGCCACCGTGAAAAAGTCCACCCGCGTGCTGGCCGTGCGGGCCTGGCGCTCGGACTGCACCTGGGCCAGGTGGCGGCGGATGGGGTCGAGCAGGCTGGCGTCGAGCGCCACCTGGCGCGCAGGGTCCTGCAGCAGCGCATCGGCCAGGGCGGCCAGTTGCACCTGGCGGTGCGAGCGGCCGAGCACGTAGGCCACGCCCACGGTGGGCTCGGCGCCATCGGCTCCATCCACGTCCACGCGCAGTGCGCAGCGGGTGACCGTGACCTCGCCCAGGTTGAAGCGCTCGCCGGTGCCGCCGGCGCGGCCCTGCACCATCATCAGCCCGGTTTCGGGGGCACGCAGCCAGCGGGCGGGCAGTGCGGTGTGCTCGTGCAGCGCGGGCTCCAGGATGTCGATGGGCGCACGGGCCAGCAGCGCCATCCAGTGCGCCCGCGAGAGCGGGCGGCCCGGGCCCGGGTTGTCAAAGGCTTGAAACATGGAGGTGGTACTCTTTAAGTTGTATAGACAAATTGAACAACTGGCGCCAGCTTAGACAGCGCGCATGTAGGTTTCATGACAGCCACCACCAGCACACAAGTTCTTGCCAACCCCGCCCCTACCGCACGCCCGGCACGCGACAGCTTCTGGACCCGCATCGCGGCCGAGCTGGCCGAGGCCATCGGCAGCGGCATCTATCCCCCGGGCCAGCGCCTGCCCTCGGAGCACGCACTGGCCGAGCAGTTCGGCGTGAACCGCCACACCATCCGCCGCTCGCTGGCCAGCCTGTGCAGCCAGGGGCTGGTGCGCATCACCCAGGGCAGCGGCACCTATGTGGAGGACTTCGCGGTGGACCTGGCACTGGGCAAGCGCGTGCGCCACCAGCAGGGCCTGGCCCAGGCCGGCCTGCGCGGCAGCCTGGTGGTACTGCAGGAGCAGACGGTGCGCGCCACGGCCACGCTGGCCACGGCCCTGCAGGTGCCCGCCCGCAGCCCGCTGCTGCAGCTGCGCGTGATCGGCCAGGCCGAGGGCCAGCCGCTGCACGTGAGCGAGCGCTACTTTCCCCTGCCCCGCTTCGAGGGCCTGGCCGCCGTGGTGCGCGAGACCGGCTCCATCACCGCCGGCTTCACCGCGCACGGCGTGGCCGACTACACACGGCGCGAGAGCCGCATCACGGCCGAGCTGCCCGATGCTGCCGTGGCCGCCGAGCTGCGCCAGCCCGCCACGCGCCCGGTGCTGCTGGTCGAGAGCCTGAACGTCGACCTGGCCGGCACGCCCATTGAATGGGCACGCGCCTGGTTTGCGGGCGACCGCGTCAAACTCACCATCACCCATGACGACGAGTAACCCCCCCTCCCCCACCGCCGCCCACCACCGCTATGCGGTGTACTTCGCGCCCAACCCCGGCACCCTGGCCTGGCTGGCGGGCAGCCACTGGCTGGGCCGCTGCGCCGCCCTGCTGCAGCCCATGCAGCCACTGGACATCCACGGCGTGGCCTGCGAAGAACTGGAGCGGCTGACCGCCGCGCCGCGCCGCTACGGCTGGCACGCCACGCTCAAGGCCCCGTTTGCGCTGGCGCCGGGCGTGGACTGGCTCACGCTGCACCATGCCGTGCAGACGCTGGCCCAGAGGCTGCGGCCGTTCAGCATGCCGCCCATGCAGGTCGAGCGCATCGGCGATTTCCTCGCACTGGTGCCCGTGGCCGCGCACCCGGCCAACGCCGAGATCCAGGCCGCAGCCGCTGCCTGTGTGACGCAACTGCAGCCGCTGGCGGCAGCGCTGTCAGAAGGGGACCTGGCGCGCCGCCGCGCCGCCGGGCTCACACCCAGGCAGGATGCACTGCTGCAGCAGTGGGGCTACCCCTTCGTGCTGGAGGAGTTCCGCTTCCACATGTCGCTGACCGGCTCGCTCGCGGCTGCGGATGACGAGACCGTGGAGCTGGTGCAGGACGCCGCCGACCAGTTCTTTGCCGACCTGCCGCCGCTGCGCTTTGGCAGCCTGGCCCTGTTCGCCGAACCCACGCCGGGCGCCGACTTCGTGCTGCTGGACCACCTGGAGCTGGGCGCATGAGCACCGCAGCGAAATTGCTGTATTTCATGGGCCCCTCGGGCGCCGGCAAGGACAGCCTGCTCGACTGGCTGCGCCAGCACCTGCACGCCGGCCTGCCCGTGCACTGGGCGCAGCGCACCATCAGCCGCCCGGCCAGCCCCGGTGGAGAGGCACATGAAAGCACTACGCCTGCCGACCATGCCGCGCTGCGCGCCGCCGACGCGTTTGCACTGCACTGGGAGGCCAACGGCCTGGCCTATGGCGTCCGCCATGGCGAGATGGCGCCACTGGCCCAGGGCCGCTGGCTAATGGTGAACGGCTCGCGCGCCTACCTGCCCGAAGCCCTGGCGCGCTACCCGGCCCTGGTGGCCGTGCACATCACGGCCAGCCCCGAGGTGCTGCGCCAGCGCATCCTGTCGCGCGGCCGGGAAAGTTCTGACGAAGTGGAGCAACGCGTACAACGCGCGCTGCGCTTCCTGGCGCCACCGGGCACGGCCGGCATCGAGGTGCGCAACGACACCAGCCTGGACGCAGCGGGCCGGCAGTTGCTGCAGGCCCTGGAAAGGCTGCCCGGCTGGCCAGGCCTGGTCAACGCCCCGGCGGGGTGAAATCCGCCCGCGCCTTGAGCGCCTTCTCGCGCGCATGGCAGCCTTCGAGGTGGTCGTTGACCAGCCCCATGGCCTGCATGAAGGCATACACGGTGGTCGGGCCCACGAAGCTCCAGCCGCGCTTCTTGAGGTCCTTGGACATGGCGACCGATCCGGGCGAGGTGATGAAGGTACGCGCCACCTCTCGCGTGATGCGCTCGGGCCGCTCGCCCGCCGGCGGCTCGTAGCGCCACGCGTAGTGGGCGAGCGAGCCGAACTCCTGGCGCAGCTCCAGCACGCGCTTGGCATTGTTGATGGTCGAGACGATCTTGCCCCGGTGGCGCACGATGGCTGCGTCCTGCACCAGGCGCTCCACATCGGCGTCGGTGAACTCTGCGACCTGCACTGCATCGAACTGCGCGAACGCGGCGCGAAATCCCTCGCGCTTGTTCAGGATGGTGAGCCAGCTCAGGCCCGACTGGAAGCCTTCCAGGCACAGCTTCTCGAACAGGCGCCGGTCGTCCGCCACCGGAAAGCCCCACTCGCTGTCATGGTAGTGGCGGTACAGCGGCGTGGCCTGGCACCAGGTGCAGCGCGGGCAGCCTGCGTCGTCGGCGAACAGTCCGTCGGGAATCTCGGGGGTGGCGGTGGCTTCGGTCATGGACGGGATTCTAGGAATTCCATCCGCCATGCTGCTGACAGGCCCTAAACTGAACACCGGATATGCCACAGCCATTCGCTTCACGTTCCGTCCCGCTCCGCCTTGGCGCCGCACTGTCTGCCTTCATTGCCAGCCTGGCCCTGGCCGGCTGCGCCAGCAATGGCAATGCCCTGGGCTACTACTGGCAATCGGTGCGCGGCCATGTGCAGATGATGCGCTCGGCCGAGCCGCTGGAGGACTGGATAGCGCGCACCGACATCCCCCTGCCGCTGCGCGAGCGCCTGCAATTGGCCCAGCGCGCCCGCGCCTTCGCGGTGACCGAACTGGGCCTGCCCGACAACCCGAGCTACCGCCGCTATGCGGACTTGAAGCGCCCCGCCGCTGTGTGGAATGTGGTGGCCGCGCCGCCCTACTCGCTCACCCTGCACACCTGGTGCTTCCCGGTGACAGGCTGCATCGGCTACCGGGGCTACTTCGACGAGGCCGATGCAAAGGCCGAAGCCGCACGCCTGACGCAGGAGGGCCTGGAGGTCGAGGTCTATGGCGTACCGGCCTATTCCACCCTGGGCTACATGAACTGGGCCGGCGGCGACCCGCTGCTGAGCACCTTCATCGGCTGGCCAGAAGGCGAGTTCGTGCGCCTGCTGTTCCACGAGCTGGCCCACCAGGTGGTCTACGCCAAGGGCGACACCCTGTTCAACGAATCGTTTGCCACCGCCGTGGAGCGGCTGGGCAGCGCACGCTGGCTGGCCCAACAGGCCACGCCCCAGGCCAGCACCGCCTTCGTGGCCAGCGAGGCGCGCCGGCGCGAGTTCCGCGCGCTGACCCAGGCCACGCGCGAACGCCTCGCAAAGATCTACGCCCAGGACAGTGTGCCGGACAAGGAGGTGCAGAAGGCCGCAGCCATGCAGTCCTTTCGCGCCGACTATGCGGCCCTGCGCGAGCGCTGGCAGGCCACGCCGGCCCAGACCGCGGGCTACGACCGCTGGGTGACCAGCGCCAACAATGCCAGCTTTGCTGCCCAGGCGGCCTACAACGAGTTCGTCCCTGCCTTCGAGGCGATCTTCGAGCGCGAGGGGCGCGACTGGCACCGGTTCTATGATGCGGTGCGTGTACTGAGTGAACAACCCCAGGCACAGCGCCACGAAGCGCTGCGCCAATTGCTACCCAACCAGGAGACCCCCGGTGCCTGACATCCATATCCACCGCGAACACCAACTGGGCTTCAAGCAGGCCCGCACAGTCGCTTTTTCCTGGGCCGAGAAGGCCGAGGAGAAGTTCGACATGGAATGCACCTACGAAGAGGGCGAAACCGAGGACACGCTGCACTTCAGCCGCTCCGGCGTGAAGGGCACGCTGCTGGTGGATGCCAACCAGTTCGAGATGAAGGCGCAACTGGGCTTTCTGTTCGGCGCGTTCAAGGACCGCATCGAAGCAGAGATCGGCGAGCAGCTCGATGCCCTGCTGAACGCCCCCCCGCCCGCCGCCAAAAAGGCCGCACCGAAAAAGAAGGCCGCCGACGACGCGAAACCCGCCAAGGCGGCCGCAGCCAAGGCACCGGCCAAAGCCAAAAAGGCCTGAGCCCTCCATGGCCGCGCCCGCGTTCGACATTTTCAGCGAACTGCTGCACACGCGCTACAGCTGCCGCGCCTTTCTGCCTGAGCCGCTGCCCCGCGCCACCACTGAGAGCATCCTGGCCACGGCGCAGCGCACGGCATCGTGGTGCAACGCCCAGCCCTGGCAGGTGCACATCGCCAGCGGCGAAACCCTGGAGCGCCTGCGCAGCGCCTTCCAGGAACGCATTGCCAGTACACCGCCGGCACCCGACCTGCCCTGGCCGCGTGAGTACCGCGGCGTGTACCAGGAGCGCCGGCGCGAATGCGGCTACGGCCTGTACGAGGCGCTGGGCATCTCCAAGGGCGACCGGGCCGCATCGGCGCGCCAGGCGGCCGAAAATTTCAGCATGTTCGGTGCGCCGCACGTGGCCATTGTGAGCAGCGACGAGGCGTTGGGTGTGTATGGCGCGGTGGACTGCGGCGCCTACGTCGCCAACTTCCTGCTGGCTGCGCACAGCCTGGGCGTGGCTTCGGTGCCGCAGGCGGCGCTGGCCTCGTACCCCGGTGTGCTGCGCGAGGTGCTGGGCATCGGCGAGGACCGCACCATCGTCTGCGGCATCTCGTTCGGCCTGGCCGACCCGGCGCACCCCGCCAACCAATTCCGCACCACGCGGGCCGACCCGGCCAGCAGCGTGGTCTGGTGCGATTGAGCGACGGCCTCGGGACAGGCCAAAGCCTCGCCTGTTGCAAGCCCCCACCGAGCCGCCCGCGGGCCACCGGATCCGCTCCGGCGCCACGGGGCTGATCCGGCGTTCACCACTTCAGGCAACGGCCTGGAGCCGGTGTACCGCGCTCTGCGCGGCAGCCTCACCCGCTCCGGCCTGGCGCAAGGTGCCAAACAGGTCCTTGGGGTTGGCCAGGTCGGGAATCAGCTGGATGCGCTCGCCCACACCCAACTCGAGCGCCGCATCGCGCATGAAGCGCAGGGCCGAGAAGTCCTCCAGCGCAAAACCCACCGAATCGAAAATCGTCACCTCGGCATCGCTCGCGCGGCCGGCCTCGCGGCCGGCCAGCACCTGCCACAGTTCGGTCACGGCAAAGTCGGCCGGCATCTGCTGGATCTCGCCCTCAATGCGGGTCTGGGGCGGGTACTCGACGAACACCCGGCCGCGCGTGAGCACCTCGGCCTGCAGCTCGGTCTTGCCGGGGCAGTCGCCGCCCACGGCGTTGATGTGCATGCCGGGCTCGACCATGTCGGCAGTGATGATGGTGGCGCGGGTCTTGTCGGCCGTCACCGTGGTCACGATATCGGCGCCGCGCAACGCCTCGGCCGTGCTGCCGCACACGGTGACCACCAGGCCCGATGGCTGCAGGTTGGCCTGCAGCTTGGTGCTGGCGGCAGGGTCGGTGTCATACAGCCGCACTTCGGTGATGCCCACCAGGTGCTGGAAGGCCAGGGCCTGGAACTCGCTCTGCGCGCCGTTTCCGATCAGCGCCATCACCCGGCTGTCGGGCCGCGCCAGCACCTTGGCCGCCACGGCCGACATGGCGGCCGTGCGCAAGGCCGTGGTCAGGGTCAGTTCGCTGAGCAGTTGCGGCGTGCCCGTGGCCACATCGGCCAGCACGCCAAAGGCCATCACCGTGGACAGGCCCAGGCGCGTGTTCTTCGGGTGGCCGTTGACGTACTTGAAGGTGTACGTCACATCGTCGGCAATTGGCATGAGCTCGATCGCGCCGTCGGGCGAGTAGCTGGCCACCCGGGCCGACTTGTCGAAGCTCTCCCAGCGCAGGAAGTCCTCGGTGATGTTGGCGGCAATGCCGGACAGGCAGGCCGCGAGGCCCTTGCGCCGGATCAGCTCCACCGCTTCGGGGGCGCTCAGGTAGAGGGTGGATACGCTGGCGTGTTGGGGGGTGGCGTCGTGTCGCATGGTGGTGTCTCCGGTTCAGTGGCATCCAGTGTCCAGCGGGCACGAGGCAATGTGAATCGGCAAAAATGTACCGAAATGCGCGGTTGATTGTCAAAATGGCAGCCATTGCTCACTTTCTGCATCACCACCATGGATGAACTCGACCGCTCCCTGATTGCCCTGCTGCGTGGCAATGCGCGCATGAACGTCGCCGACCTGGCGCACAAGCTCGGCGTCTCCCGCGGCACGGTGACCAACCGCATCCGCAAGCTCGAAGACAGGCAGGTGATCGTGGGCTACACCGTCAAGCTGCGGCCTGAGGCCGAGCCCGACCGCATCCGTGCCTGGATGGGCGTGCTGGTGGAAGGCAACCAGTCGCGCCAGGTCGTGGCCAGCCTGCTGGGTGAGCCCGGGGTGGCCACTCTGCACGACACCAATGGCCGCTGGGACCTGCTGGCCGAGCTGGAGGCAGGCAGCATGGCCGAGCTGGCGCAGGTGCTCGAACGCATCCGCCTGGTCTCAGGCATCCGCGGCACCGAGACCAATATCCACCTCACGACCTACCGCTAGCGGTTGGCAGGCAGTGCTCAGCCGATCTGGCCGCCCAGGCTGCGTGCGGCTTCGAGCACGCTTTTCACGTAGCGCTCGTCGTAGCGGTGGGCCGGCATGGTCAGCGTGACGGCAGCAGCCACCGTGCCATCGGCGGCAAACACGGGCGCCGAGATGCCGGCCACCTCGCTGAGCCGGTCGCCCACGCTGGCCAGGTAGCCGTCGGCACGGATGCGCGCGTAGAGCGCGCGGTCATGCCGGCCGAGCGAGTTGGACAGCGCGGCGTCGAAGGCCACCAGCACCCGCCCGCCCGTGCCCCGGTCCAGCGGCAGCAGGTCGCCTGCGCGGATGTGGTCGCGGATCGGGTGCGGCGAATCCACGCGGAACTGGCACAGCCGCGCATCGCCCTGGCGTACATGGTAGGCCGCGCTCTCGCCCGTGGCGGCCACCAGCTCGCGCAGCACGGGCAGCACCACCCGGTCGAGCGAGAACGAGGCGGCATACAGCGCATGCAGCCGCCCCACCTCGGGCCCGATGGCATAGCGGCCATCGTCCAGGCGCTGCACCCAGCGCGCATGTTCAAGCGAGGCCAGCAGGCGCAGCGCCGTGCTCTTGTACAGCCGGGTGCGCGTGGCCAGCTCGGTCAGGGCCAGCGGCCCGTCGCCCTGGCGGAAGGCAGCCATCAAGCTCAGGGCGCGGTCCACGGCAGCCGCGCCGCCCGGGGCGGCATCGGCATCGGCGACGGATTCGGAAACGGCTTTGCGGGGCATGGAGACCAGGGTGCGCGAAGGAGTCGCCCAAGAGAAGGAGGTTCTGTCTATTGAAACATTGATGCCCCCACCCGTCCAGCCCGTGCCGCAACGCCCATGAAAAAGCGGCCCGCAGGCCGCTCGGTCAGTCGCGGGGCATGGCCCGGATCAGCTGAGCTCGGTGATCAGGTCGATGTACTGCTGCTTGGCGGCATCGGCCTCGGTGCCCTTGAGCGCGTTCCAGGCATCCCACTTGGCGCGGCCCACCATGTCCGAGAAGTTGGGCTTCTTTTCGGTGTTGTCGCCCACGGTGGCCTGCTTGTACAGCGCGTAGATCTTGAGCAGCGTGGCGTTGTTGGGGCGCTCGCTCAGGTTCTCGGAATTGGCTTTGGCGGCTTCGAAGGCGGCGTTCAGGTCGGCCATGGGGTTGCTCCTTGGGGTTCGAAAAATGGGGGAGGGAAAGAACGGTGTCGGCAATGGTTTGCGGCGTTGTATCTTACGGTCTGCACAAGGCCCTGCGCTGTGCAATCCATAGAGGCAAGCCCCCAAAACAACCACAACAGGTGTACATCCGATGGTGACCCGCATTGCTGCTCCAACCACCGCCCGCCCGGAGGGCCTCGCCAATTCGCTGAACGCGGCATCCACGGTCGCCCGCAAGGCGCGGGCCACCACCGCAGCAGCCGCCCAGGCCTTGCCACCCGCTGCGCGCAAGGCTGCGGGCATGGTGCAAAAGAACGTGCGCCGCGCCGCCACCGGCATGCTCGGCCTGTCGGGCGAGCGCATGAGCAAGGTCGACACGGCCTGGCTGCGCATGGACTCGGGCAGCAACCTGATGATGATCAACGGCGTGTGGACGCTGGCCCCCGGCATCGCCTGGGAGGCGCTGTGCGAGCGCGTGCAGCAGCGCCTGCTGCAGTACCCGCGCTTTCGCCAGCGCGTGGTGGAGGACGCGGCCGGCGCCACCTGGGTCGAAGACCGCCAGTTCGATATTGCCGCCCACGTGCTGCGCGAGACCCTGCCCCAGGAACCGGGCCAGAGCATGCAGCGCGCCCTGCAGGACCGTGTGGGCGAGTTGGCCATGCAGCCGCTGGACCCGCGTCGCCCGCTGTGGCAGATGCACCTGGTCGAGAACTTCACGGGCGACGACGGCCAGCAGGGCAGCGCGCTGATCGTGCGCATCCACCACTGCATCGCCGACGGCATCGCCCTGATCTCGGTCACCATGTCCATCGTGGACGGCGGCTCCGAGCCCCCCAAGCGCAGCCGCAAGGAGCGCGAGGCCGCCGCGACGGCCGAGGACTGGATCGCCGACGCGCTGATCAAGCCCCTGGCCGGACTCACCGTGAAGGCGCTGGACCTCGCGGGCGATGGCGCGGCGCGCTCGTTCAAGGTGCTGGGCGACCCCGAGAAGGCCATGCAGCACGGCCTGGCCGGCACCATGGACATGGCGCGCGTGGCCTACCAGCTGGTGAGCGACGCGGCCGCCCTGGCGCTGATGCCCGACGATTCGCCCACCCGCCTGAAGGGCCAGCCCGGCCGGGCCAAGCGCGTGGCGTGGTGCCCGCCGATCCCGCTCGAAGAGGTCAAGGCCATCGGCAAGGCGCTCAACTGCTCGATCAACGATGTCTTGATGTCCTGCGTGGCGGGTGCCATCGGGGGCTATCTGCGCAGCCAGGGCGACGACCCTGCGGGCCAGGAGATCCGCGCCATGATCCCCGTGAACCTGCGCCCCATGGAGGAGGCCTGGAAGCTGGGCAACCGCTTCGGCCTGGTGCCGCTGGTGCTGCCCATCGGCGTCGCCAACCCGGTGGAGCGCGTCTACGAGGTGCGCCGGCGCATGAATGCCCTGAAGGGCAGCACCCAGCCCATCCTCGCGTTCGCGATGCTGGCCGTAGCGGGACTGATGATCAAGCCCGCGCAGGACGCGTTGCTCAACCTCTTTGGCCGCAAGACCACGGCGGTCATGACCAATGTGCCCGGCCCCAAGGAGCAGCTCACGCTGTGTGGCGCGCGCGTCACGCAGTGCATGTTCTGGGTGCCGCAGTCGGGGGACATCGGCCTGGGGGTCTCCATCCTGAGCTACGGCGGCGGCGTGCAGTTCGGCGTGATCACCGACACCACGCTGTGCCCCGAGCCCCAGCTCATCATCGATGCGTTCGCACCCGAGTTCGACCAGCTCTCGTTGCTCACGCTGATGCTGCCCTGGGGAGATTGACACCTTGCGCGGGCTCGCCGTTCTGGCGCTGGCCGTGCCACTGCTCCAAGCTACCGCCGGCGCCGCCGTGGTGCAGGAGCATGTGCAGCGGCCCTACCCTGTGCAATTGCAGCCCGGCCAGACATTGCGCCAGGCACTCCAGGCGGCCACGCCCATCGTGGTGGATGGCCGCCGCTTCCATGGCTACACGCGCTGGAATGTGCGCTGGAACTACCGCTGGTGGCGCGAGGCCTCGGGTCGCTGCGCGATCACGGAGGTCACCACACGCCTTTCCACCGAAGTGCAGTTGCCGGAACTGCACAACGCCTCGCCGCAGCAGCAGGCCACCTTTGACCGCTACCTGCGCGCCTTGGCGCAGCATGAGCAGGGGCATGCGCAGTTCGGGCGGGATGCGGCCCAGGCCATCGACCAGGGCATTGCCCGGCTGCCTGCGGCGGCCGATTGCGCCACGCTGGAACGCAACGCCGACGCGCTGGGCCGCCGCCTGCTGCAGGAGCACGTGGAACGCGAGAAGCAGTACGACCGGGACACCGGCCACGGCGCCTCGCAGGGCGCACGGCTGGAGTAGGTCAGCGCCGGGGCTGCAATGCGGGCAAGAGGCGCGACACGCTGGCCAGCACCGCGGGCACCGGCTCACCCAGTTGTGCCCGCACGACGGCACCCTCCACCACCAGGGCCAGTGCCTGGGCATCCTGCGCCTGCGTGGCCGATGGCGGCAACAGCGTGGCCAGCATGTCTGTCATGTCCTGCTTGTGGCGACGGGCGATGGCATTCACTTCGGGCACCGTGTCGCCCAGTTCGCTCACGCTGTTGATGAAAGCACAGCCGCGGAAGTCTTCACGGGTGAACCACTCGCCCAGCGCGGGCGCCAGAGCGGCCCATCCGCTGTGTGCCTTGCCATGGCGCGCCAGCGCATCGGCGAACCAGGCCATCCACAGGGCGTGGCGCATCTCCAGGTAGGCGCAGACGAGATCGTTCTTGCTCGGAAAGTGCCGGTAGAAGGTCACCTTGGTCACGCCCGATTCGGCGATCACCTTGTCGATGCCGGTGGCACGGATGCCCTCGCGGTAGAACAACCGGTGCGCCGTGTGCAGCAGGCGGTCCCGGGCAGGCAGGTCTTTGACGTCAGTGGTCGGGGCAAGCAGCATGGCCTATTGTAGACAACTCTGTCTACATGCGTATATGATGAGCATGTAGACAGACCTGTCCACATGCCGTCCACCCTTTCCAATCGAGGTACTGCCCATGGAATCCCGCCCGCCCCTGCCCCCCTTCACCCTGGAGACCGCGATCCAGAAAGTCCGCCTGGCCGAAGACGGCTGGAACTCGCGCGACCCGGCGCGCGTAGCGCTGGCCTACACCGAGGACACACGCTGGCGCAACCGCGCCGAGTTCCCGGTCGGGCGCGCGGCAGCGCAGCAGTTCCTCGAGCGCAAGTGGGCGCGCGAGCTCGACTACCGGCTCATCAAGGAAATCTGGGCGTTCAGCTCGCACCGCATCGGGGTGCGCTTCGCCTACGAATGGCACGATGACGCGGGCAACTGGTATCGCAGCCACGGCAACGAGAACTGGGAGTTCAACGACGCCGGGCTGATGGCCGTGCGCCACGCCAGCATCAACGACCAGCCGATCCAGGCGGCGGACCGTCTGTTCTTCTGGCCCCAGGGCCGGCGCCCGGACGACCATCCGGGGCTGACCGAGCTGGGCCTGTAAGTCAGTTGCTCAAGCCGTCCACGGCTTGGAACATCGATTGGCGCGCCTGGCTCACGATCTGGCCCTTCCAGGCGTCGGTGTCCGTGTAGAACGCTTCCATCATCTGCGCCTTGATCTGCTTTGCCTGCTCGGCCGGCGCCCGGGGATGCAGGTTGAGCCACTGCTCGGCGCGGATCGCGTTCATCACGTCGAGCACCGGCACGGTGCCATATTCCATCGCGATGCCGGTGCTCTCGGCGTGCGGGCATTCGTCGTAGATCGCGTTCCACATCAGCCCGGTGAGGAAGGCCGAGGTCGAGGAGCCGTCGTAGATCGAGGTCACCGGCGTGGCGCCGCCGCCATCCCACCAGGCACGGGCACGCGCCACCGAGGCAGCGTCGTCCTTGCCCGCGTAGATGCGCTCGCCGTGGCCGTTCGGGCCCAGTCCCGTGTGCAGGTCGATCCAGGCGATCTGCGAGGCGCTGGCGCCATGCTTGCGCAGCACCTGGCGCAGGGTGCGATTGCTCCAGGTGGGCTCGGTGCCGCCAAAGAACAGGCCTTGTGGAAATTCGTGCTGACCGCGCGAGATCGCGGCCTGCCAGGCGCCCTCGCTATTCGTGTCGATGAACTGCTGCACGGCGGCCAGGTTGTCGGCACCGGGTGGCCATTGTTCAGGCAGCAGCAGCGGCTGCACCTCGCGGTAGGCCTCGTTCACGGGCAGGGGCTTGGAAAAGTCCTGGAAGTTGCGGTTCAGGTCCACGTTCTCGTGCGTGAAGCGGCGCACGTGCGAAAAACCGTAGGGGTTGAGCGCATGGATGTAGAGCGTGGCCACGCCCGCGGCATGCGCCTTGTCGCGCCACTCCTGGTCGTGCAGCGCAAACACCTGCACGCCGCTGCCGCAGTAGCCTTCCACGCCGTGGCAGGCGCTGCTCACGATGAGCAGCTTGGTCGCATCGGCCGGGCCGTCGCACACCACGTCCATGGCCAGGTCTTCACCATCGCGCCCCTGGAGCGGATGGGCATGCGACTCGATGGGCAGGCCGGCCGCAGCCGCGCCCTCCAGAAACTTCTTGCGTGCCTGGGCGTAGCTGGGCGAAAAGGCGTCGACGATGCCGATCATGGGGCGGTTGCTTTCGTGGAGGGGTCGGGAACAAAAAGAAAACCCGGGGCACGCGAAGGCGCCCAGGGCTTCAGGAAAGAGACGACAACGGGTCCCGGTGTCAGGCCGCCGTGGGCTGCGCCAGCCAGTCCTCGGCCAACTTGACCCAGTAGGTCGCGCCCAGCGGGATCAGGTCGTCGTTGAAGTCGTAGCTCGGGTTGTGCAGCGTGCAGGGGCCGCCGCCATGGCCCATCTCGCGGTGCGCACCGTCGCCGTTGGCGATGAAGCAGTAAGCGCCGGGCTTGGCCTGCAGCATGAAGGCGAAGTCCTCGGCGCCCATGGTGGGCTCCTGCACCAGCACGTTGGCCTCGCCCACGATGCCGGCCATGACCTTGCGCGCGAACTCGGCCTCGGCCGGCGAGTTCACGGTGGGCGGGTAGTTGCGGTGGAAGTGGAACTCGCAGGTGGCGTCGTGCGCGGCGCAGGTGTGCTCGGCCACCTGCTTCATGCGCTTTTCGATCATGTCCAGCACTTCGATGGAGAAGGTGCGCACCGTGCCCTGCAGCTCGCAGCTGTCGGGCACCACGTTGGTGGCTTCGCCCGCGTGCACCATGGTCACCGAGATCACGCCCGCATCCACCGGCTTCTTGTTGCGGCTGATGATGGTCTGGAAGGCCTGCACCATCTGGCAGGCGATCGGCACCGGGTCGATGCCGTTGTGCGGCAACGCCGCATGGCTGCCCTTGCCGCGGATGGTGATCTTGAACTCGTTGCTCGACGCCATCACCGGGCCGGGGCTCACGGCGAACTGGCCCACGGGCATGCCGGGCCAGTTGTGCATGCCGTACACCGCCTGCATGGGGAACTGTTCGAACAGGCCGTCGGTGATCATCTCGCGCGCACCGCCACCGCCCTCTTCGGCCGGCTGGAAGATCAGGTACACGGTGCCGTCGAAGTTGCGGTGCTTGGCGAAGTGCTGCGCCGCCGCCAGCAGCATGGCGGTGTGGCCGTCGTGCCCGCAGGCGTGCATCTTGCCGGTGTGCTTGCTGGCATGGGCAAAGGTGTTGAACTCCTGCATGGGCAGCGCGTCCATGTCGGCGCGCAGGCCAATGGCCCGGCCGCTGGCCCCCCCGTCGCGCCCCTTGACGATGCCCACCACACCCGTGGTGCCCAGGCCCCGGTGGATGGGAATGCCCCATTCGGTGAGCTTGTTGGCCACCACATCGGCCGTGCGCACCTCTTCGAAGCACAGCTCGGGGTGGGCGTGAATGTCCCGGCGCACCGCTGCAATACTGGCCGCCTGGGTGACGATGGAGTCAATAACGTTCATGATATGTGTCCTTACGATTTCACAGTCTAGCCCGAGAGCAACCTATGTGCCAACCCGGGTTAATCACCAGTCCAAGCCCATGATTTCTTCCCCCGCCCTCGAATTTGCGCAGACCCTGGTGCGCATGAACACCGTGAGCCACAACTCCAACCTGGAGTTGATCCACTTCATCCGCGACCACCTGGGCCAACTGGGCGTGAAAAGCCGCCTGACCTACAACGCCGACAAGACCAAGGCCAACCTGTTCGCCACGCTGGGCGAGGGCAAGCCCGCCGGGGTGATCCTCTCGGGCCACACCGACACCGTGCCCTGGGACGGCCAGGATTGGACGATGGACCCGCTGAGCGCCCTCGTCAAGGACGGCAATCTGTACGGCCGGGGTAGCGCCGACATGAAGGCCTTCATCGGCATCGCGGTCTCGCATGCCGAACAGTTCCTGGCCAGCGACGCCCCGTTTGCCCTGCACTTTGCCTTCAGCTACGACGAGGAGGTGGGCTGCTTCGGCGTCAAGGAGCTGATCGCCGACCTGCGCGATGCCAGCATCCGCCCGCTGGCCTGCATCGTGGGCGAGCCCACGAGCATGGTGCCGGCCATCGCGCACAAGGGCGTGTACCGCTACAAATGCTGCGTGCGCGGCAAGGAGGCGCACTCGTCGCTCACCCCGCATTCGGTCAACGCCATCGAGATGGCAGCGCGCGTGGTGGGCCGGGTGCGCGACATGGCCGAGGGCTTCGAGCGCAGCGAGCCGCGCTTCGAGGGCTTCGACGTGCCGTTCTCCACCGCCAGCGTGGGCCAGTTCCATGGCGGCATTGCCGACAACGTGGTGCCGCGCGACGCCGAGTTCCGCTACGAGTTCCGCGACCTGCCCACCGCCAACGCCGCCCAGATGCAGTCCGAGGTGCTGGCCTATGCGCGCTCGCTCGAACCCGCCATGCAGAAGGTGGCCCCGCAGACCGGCTTTTCCTTCGAGACCATCTGCGAGATCCCAAGCTTTCTGGGCAACAAGGACGACGCCGTGACCCGCCTGGCGCAGGAGCTGAGCGGCGAGAAGGGCACCACCCTGGTGGCCTTCGGCACCGAAGCCGGGCTGTTCAAGAACGCCGGCATCCCCACCGTGGTGTGCGGCCCCGGCAGCATCCAGCAGGCACACCAGCCCGATGAGTACGTGAGCCTTGCGCAACTGGGCCGCTGCGAGGCCTTCATGCAGGGGCTGGCACGCACCAAGGCCTTCGGCTGAAACAGGGAGGCCGTCAGGTCCTCACGCGCCCATCACCGGTCAGCATCGACATTTCCACGAAATGCGATGCCGCATGGTCCGTGGCGCTGTACGACACCTGAAAGCCGGAGATGGCCTGCGAGCCCAGGCCTTCGAGCCCGGCTATCAGGCCGTCGCGGGTGATCTTGCCGCTGCCATTGGCCTGGCGCAGGCCCTCGGCAAAGACGCGTGCAGCGACATAACCCTCCATGCTGGAGTAATTGGCCTGCACCTTGTCGCCACCCTTCTTGATGGCTTCGAGGAACTCGCGCGTGATCTGGCGCGAGGGCTGGTAGGGCGAAGGCATGACCTGCGAGACCACCACCCCGGCACCGTCCTTGCCCAGCTCATCGGCCAGGGCCTGCGTGCCCACGAAGGACACGTTGTAGAACGTGCCGCCAAAACCCGCCTTGCGCGCGGCGCGCACGAAGGCGGCGCTGCCCGCGTAGGCAGCAATCTGCACCACCGCGTCGGGCTTGGCAGCCACCAGCTTCTCGACGGCGGCCTTCACGTCCACCGAATTGCGCTCCACCGTGGCCGTGGCCGCGGGCGCCAGCTTCTGCTCGGTCAGCGCGCGCACCACGCCATCGAGACCGGCCTTGCCGTAGGCGTCGTTCTGGTAGAAGACCGCGATCTTCTTGATCCCCAGGTTGGTGAGCTGGCGCACGATGAGCGCGGTTTCGTCGTAGTACGAGGCGCGCACATGGAACACCAGCCGGTTGAACGGTTGGCGCAACGCCTCGGCCCCCGTGAAGGGGCCGAAGAACGGCACCTTCTCCTTGGTGAACAGCGGCAGCGCCGCCAGGCTGGTGGGGGTGCCGATGTAACCGAACAGCGCAAACACGTCGTCCGCCATGAGTTTTCGGGTGTTCTCGGCGCAGCGGTCGGGCTCGTAGCCGTCGTCGAGGGTGCGGATCTCGATCTGCCGCTTGCCCACGCCGCCCTGGGCGTTGAGCTGGTCGAAGAACAGCTTGGCTCCCTGGTGGAACTGGATGCCCAACTGCGCCGCCGGCCCGGTGAACGGGGCCGACTGGCCCAGCACGATGCGCCCTTCGCCCTGCGCCCGGGCGCTCTGAAAGCCGGCGAGCGCCACGGCGCCCAAGCCTGCGGAAAATTGCCTGCGCCCCAATACAGCGTGGTTCATGGTGAAATCCCGGTTTGAAGAAAATCCAAGGGCTCTGCGCCTTTGATGCTCCCCGGAAGGGCCGCGCCACAAGCGCACTTCCCCTCCAGCCCTGCATGCCAGTTTAACGACCAGCCTTACAAATGCCCACGATTTCCGAAGCCGCCCCCACTGCGCCAGCGCCCATCGGGGTCCGCGGTGCCTGCCCCCACGACTGCCCCGACACCTGCGCGCTGATCACCACCGTGGTCGATGGCGTGGCCACGCGGGTGCAGGGCAACCCTGAACATGCGCACACCGATGGCGTGCTGTGCGCCAAGGTCTCGCGCTACACCGAGCGCAGCTACCACCCGGAGCGGGTGCTCACCCCGCTCAAGCGCAGCGGCCCCAAAGGCAGCGGGCAGTTCACCCCCGTCAGCTGGGACGAAGCCCTGGGCGACATTGCGCAGCGCCTGACGGCGATCGCCGCGCACGACCCCGAAGCCATCCTGCCCTACAGCTACGCCGGCACCATGGGCATGGTGCATGGCGAGAGCATGGACCGGCGCTTCTTCCACCAGCTCGGTGCCTCGCTGCTGGACCGCACCATCTGCGCCTCGGCCGGTGCCGAGGCGCTGGTGCAGACCCTGGGCGGCAAGGTCGGCATGAAGGTGGAGTTCTTCGCCGAGGCGCAGCTGATCCTGATCTGGGGCAGCAACTCCATCGGCAGCAACCTGCACTTCTGGCGCTACGCCCAGCAGGCCAAGCGCAATGGCGCGAAACTGGTCTGCATCGACCCGCGCAAGACCGAGACGGCCGACAAGTGCCACGAGCACATCGCCCTGCGCCCCGGCACCGATGCCGCGCTGGCCCTGGCACTGATGCACGAGCTGATCGTCCACGACTGGCTGGACCACGACTACATCGCCCGCCACACCCTGGGCTGGGAGGGCCTGCGCGAGCGCGCCCTGCAATGGCCGCCCGAGCGCGCGGCCGAGGTCTGCGGCGTGCCCGTGGAGCAGATCCGCCAGCTGGCGAAGGACTACGGCACCACCCAACCCGCCGCCATCCGCCTGAACTACGGCATGCAGCGCGTGCGCGGCGGCGGCAACGCCGTGCGCGCCGTCACCTGCCTGCCCGCGCTCACGGGGGCCTGGCGCCACCGCGCGGGCGGCATGCTGCTGTCGAGCTCCGGTCAGTACCCGGTGCAGCGCGCCGTGCTGCAGCGCCCCGACCTGCTGGCGGGGCGCCAGCCGCGCACCATCAACATGTCCACCATCGGCGACGACCTGCTGCGCGCGGCCTCGCCCGCCTTCGGCCCCCAGGTGCAAGCGGTGGTCGTGTATAACAGCAACCCCGTGGCCGTGGCGCCCGAGTCGGGCAAGGTGGTGCAGGGCTTTGCGCGCGAAGACCTGTTCACCGTGGTGCTGGAGCACTTTCGCACCGATACAGCCGACTACGCCGACTACATCCTGCCGGCCACCACGCAGCTCGAGCACTGGGACGTGCACCTGTCGTACGGCCACACCGATGTGGTGCTCAACCGCCCGGCCATCGCGCCGCTGGGCCAGGCGCGCTCCAACGCGCAGATCTTCCGCGACCTGGCCGCCCGCATGGGCTACACCGACCCTTGCTTTGTCGACGACGACGCAACCCTGTGCCGCCAGGCCTTCGGCGATGCGGTGGACTTCGCGCTGCTCGAATCGCAGGGCTTTGCCACGCTGGCCATGCCCGATGCGCCGTTTGCCGAAGGGCAGTTCCCCTCGCCCTCGGGCAGGTGCGAGTTCTACAGTGCCCGCCTGGCCGCCCAGGGCCTGGACGGCCTGCCCGACCACCTGCCCAACTACGAGCTGCAGGGCAGCTCGGCCCAGTACCCGCTGGCCATGATCTCGCCGCCCGCGCGCAACTTCCTGAACTCCAGCTTCGTCAATGTGAAAACCTTGCGCGACATCGAAGGCCAGCCGCTGCTGGAGATCCACCCCGACGACGCCGAGGCGCGCGGCATTGCCAACCACAGCATCGTGCGTGTTTTCAATGCCCGGGGCAGCTACCGCTGCCACGCCAGCGTGTCGCGCCGCGCCCGGCCCGGCGTGGTCAACGGCATGGGCATCTGGTGGCGCAAGCTGGGGCTGGACGGCACCAACGTCAACGAGGTCACCAGCCAGGCCCTTACCGACCTGGGCCGCGCCCCCACCTTCTACGACTGCCTGGTGGAGGTGGAGGCCGTGGACGCGACGGACGCCGTGGCCTGAACCTTCACCCTGGCGCCAGCGCCAGGAAGTGGTGCACCGCGGGCTTGTCCGGCCCCTGGTGAAAGCGCAGCGCCTGGGCCTGCAGGTCGGCATCGGCCTGGGAGACCCGATCGTGCTGGCGCAGGTGCTCGGCCCAGGATTCGACCAGGAACCATTCGACTACACGCTCCGCCTCGCCCGTGTGCTCGGCCACGCCCCAGGCATAGGCCCCGTCGCGGCGGCGCTCCGTGGCCACCAGTTGCATGGCCTGCAGGAAGGCCGGCCGGTCCTCCTTGCGGATGCGGTATTCGACCTGCACCATGACCGGGCCGCGGTCGTGCGCGACGGGCTCGGCCAGCAGGGGCTCGGGCCAGTGGCGCGAGGGCTGCAGGTCGGCCTCGCCCGTGGGCAGCTTCACGCGGTGGAACACGAAGGCCACCAGCACCAGCCCGGCCGCACCGATTAGCAAGGTGGTGGCCAGCCCCGCCTGCCCCGCCACCAGGCCCCAGCCCAGGCTGCCGGCCGCCATGGCGCCGTTGAACACCATGAGGTAGATGGCCAGGCCGCGCCCGCGCACCCAGTTGGGCAGCACGGCCTGGGCCACACCGTTGAGTGTGGTCAGCGCGATGATCCAGCCCAGGCCCAGCACCATCATCAGCGCCACGGCGGCCCATTGCGGCGGTGCCAGGGTCAGCGCCCCCATCACGGCAGCGGTGAGCAGCGAGGCCGTGAGCACCAGGCCATCGGTGTCGAGCCGGCGGCGCAGGCGCGGCAGCAGCACGGCGCCCAGAATGGCGCCCGCCCCCACGGCACCCAGCAGCACGCCATAGAAACCGGCCGAGCCGCCCAACATGCGCCGGGCCACCAGCGGCAGCAGCGCCCACACGGAGCTCGCGAACAGAAAGAACACCGCCGCGCGCAGCAGCACCACGTGCAGCTCGCGGCTGGCGCGGGCATAGCGCACGCCGGCCCGGAAGGCGCCGAAGAACTGCTCGTTGCGCCCCGTGTCCACGGCGGGCGGCCGGCGCCACCACAGCAGTGCCGCCACCACGAACACATAGCTCAGCACATCAAGCCCGTAGGCCGCGGCCGCACCGAAGCTGGCCAGCAGCAGGCCGCCCACCGCCGGGCCCACGGCGCGTGCGATGTTGATGCCCAGCGAGTTGAGCGCCACGGCGTTGCGCAGTTCGCTGCGCGGCACCAGCTCGGGCACGATGGACTGCCAGGTGGGGCCCATCAGGGCTGCGCCCACGCCGCCCAGGAAGGTCAGCGCGATCAGGTATTCCACCGTGAGGGTGTGGGTCTGGGCCAGCAGCAGCAGGGCGCCGCTCACGCCGGCCAGCAGGATCTGCACGCCGATCAGGAAGCGCCGGCGGTCCAGGATGTCCGACAGCACGCCCGCGGGCAGCGCCAGCAGGAAGATCGGCAGCGTGGCCGCCGTCTGCACCAGGGCCACGGCCGTGGGGCTGGTGGACAGCTCGGTCACCATCCAGGCGCTGGCCACGTCGCGCATGAAGCTGCCGATATTGCCCAGCACCGTGGCCGCCCAGAGCACCGCGAAGACCGGCAGGCGCAAGGGTGCGAAGCTGCCGGACGGCGCAGCGGACACTGCCGCCGCTGCAGTGGTTTCAGCGTGACGGCGGTCGTCGTGTTCATGTGCCATGGAGGCCTCCCAGGTCGTGCCAGGCCACGAGCACCAAACCGCCCGCGAGACCCCAGTGTTCAAAGAATGCGTTGGCTGTGCGCTGGCGCTCGGCCGGTGCCGCCTGCCAGAAACGGTCGGCCAGGAATGCTGCCAGCACCGTGAAGCCTGCGAGCGCCAGCGCCCCGACCCAGCGATACCAGCCCGAGACCACCAGGGCCGAGGCCCCGAGTTGCAATGCGATGGTGGCGGCCGCCAGCGGCGCGGCCGGCGCCAGGCCGAAGTGCCGCATCTCGGCCACGGCGCCTGCGAAATCGCGCGCCTTGGCGAGGCCGCCCTGCAGGTAGGCGGCGCACAGGCACAGCAGGGCCAGCGACTGCACCCAGGGTGCGGTCGCAGCGGAGTGAAGGCCTCCAGCATCACACCGCCCAGCAGGCGCAGCCCAGGGCGCCCCAGAAGCCCTTGAGGTCGGCAATCGGCAGCTGGCTGCTCCAGGCCGTGGCGTGCTGGTGGCCATGCACATTGCAGTCGTTGGCGCAGGCACAGGCGGCCGCCGCGCGGCGCACCACGGCCTGCAGCGGCGCACCGTCCTGGTCGCCCCAGCCGCCATAGCCGCCGAAGGTGCGCACGGGCGACCAGTCGGGCATGGCCGGTGGCGGCGCGGCACCATCGTGTGCGGCGAAGTCGCCCACGCCGTAGACCACCTTGCCGCCCACCACGGTGAGCAGGGCCGTGGTGTCGGCAATGTCGGATTCGGGGCAGGCGAAGAAGTCGCGGTCGGGCACCACCAGGTCGGCGAGCTGGCCCGCCTCGATGCGGCCCTTCTTGCCTTCCTCGTTGCTGAACCAGGTCACGTTCTCGGTCCACATGCGCAGCGCGGCCTCGCGGTCCAGGCAGTTGCGCTGCGGGGTCAGCTGCAGGCCGCCCACCGTCTTGCCCGTGACCAGCCAGGACAGCGACACCCAGGGGTTGTACGAGGCCACGCGTGTGGCGTCGGTGCCGGCAGAGACCTTGACGCCTTTTTCGAGCATGCGCTTGACGGGCGGCGTGGCCTCGGCCGCGCCGGCGCCGTAGCGTTCGACGAAGTACTCGCCCTGGTAGGCCATGCGGTGCTGCACGGCCACGCCGCCGCCCAGCGCGGCGATGCGGTCGATGGAGCGCTCCGAAATCGTCTCGGCATGGTCGAAGAACCAGTTCAGGCCTGCGAGCGGCGTGTCGCGGTTCACCTTCTCGAACACGTCGAGCGCGCGGGTGATGGTCTCGTCGTAGGTGGCGTGCATGCGCCAGGGCCAGCGGTTCTGCGCGAGGATGCGCACCACGTCTTCGAGGTCGTCCTCCATCTCCGGCACCATGTCGGGCCGGGGCTGGCGGAAGTCCTCGAAGTCGGCGGCCGAGAACACCAGCATCTCGCCCGCGCCGTTGTGGCGAAAGTAGTCCGTGCCCTGCTTGTACTGCGAGGTGGCGGTCCAGTGGAGGAAGTCCTCTTTCTCCTGCTTGGGCTTTTGCGTGAACAGGTTGTAGGCCAGGCGGATGGTGAGCTGGTCGGCATCGGCCAGTTCCTCTATCACCGCGTAGTCGTCAGGATAGGCCTGGAAGCCCCCGCCCGCATCGATGGCGCCCGTGACACCCAGGCGGTTGAGCTCGCGCATGAAGTGGCGCGTGGAGTTGACCTGGTACTCGTGCGGCAGCTTGGGGCCCTTGGCCAGGGTGGCGTACAGGATGGCGGCATTGGGCTTGGCCAGCAGCAGGCCCGTGGGATTGCCCGCACTGTCGCGCACGATCTCGCCCCCCGGGGGCGCAGGCGTCTCGCGCGTGTAGCCCACGGCACGCAGCGCGGCGGCGTTGAGCAGGGCGCGGTCGTACAGATGCAGGATGAACACCGGCGTATCGGGCGCCACGGCATTGAGCTCGGCAATCGTGGGCAGGCGCTTCTCGGCGAACTGGTGCTCGGTGAAGCCGCCCACCACGCGCACCCACTGCGGTGCCGGCGTCACCGCCACCTGGCGGCGCAGCATGGCCATGGCGTCGGCCAGGCTGCGCACGCCGTCCCAGCGCAGCTCCATGTTGAAGTTCAGGCCGCCACGGATGATGTGCAGGTGGTTGTCGATGAGCCCGGGCAGGACCGAACGGCCCTGCAGGTCGATGACGCGCGTGCCGGGGCCGGCCAGCGGCAGGATCTCGCGGTCCGTGCCGACCTGGGCGAAGCGGCCGCCCGCGATGGCCACGGCGCTGGCCGTGGGCTGGGCCCGGTTGAGCGTGGTGAAGCGGCCGTGGTGCAGGATCAGGTCGGGCGTGCTGGTCTGGGCCATGGGAGGGTTCCTTCAGAGACGGGAGAGAACAGGCGCCGCAGTATGGTGCACCTGCCGAGTCATGGGCATGAAAAAGCGGGGCCGAAGCCCCTGCCGTCAGCCTTCGTGGGCGTTGAACATGGCTTTGGCGTAGGTGATGCCGATGCCATAGCCGCCGCCGAACTTCTTCGCAATGCCCGTCGTCATGTCATAGGTCTCGGTGCGCGCCCAGTCGCGTTGCAGCTCCAGCAGGTACTGCAGCGCGGTGATGGGCCGTGCGCCGGCCTGCACCATGCGCTCCATGGCGCGGTTGTGGGCCTCGGTGGAGATGTCGCCGCTGGCGTCGGCGATCACGTAGACCTCGAAGCCCTGGTCCAGGGCCGACAGGGCCGGCCCGACGATGCAGACGCTGGTCCACAGGCCGGCCAGCACGATGCGTGGCTTGCCGATGGCGTTGATGCGATCGATCACGGCGGCATCTTCCCAGGTGTTCATGGAAGTGCGGTCCAGCAGCGCCTGGCCGGGGAACAGGGCCGTGACTTCCTCGAACATCGGGCCCGAGAAGCTCTTCTCGGCCACGGTGGTGAGGATGGTCGGCACCTTGAAGCCGGCCGCCGCGCTGGCCACCAGGCCGGCATTGGAGCGCAGCGTGATCGCATCGATGGAATGCGTGGCAAAGGCCATCTGCGACTGGAAGTCGATCATCACCAGGGTGTGGTCGTTCGGGGTCAGCAGCGTGGAACCGGCGGTGGGCTTGGCGATGGGCGTCATGGGAATCTCCTGGAAAGTGAAAGAATGGGTTCTGGACAAGAAATCGGACTCAGCGGGGCATCACGGGCAGCTCATTGGGGCGCAGGTCGAACACCAGCACCTCGGCCTGCTCGCCATCGGCAAAGCGCAGCTCCTTCGGTTCACGGATGCGGGCCCCATCGCCTTCGGACAGGCGCTCGCCGTTGACCGTGAGGCTGCCGCGGGCCACGTGCACATACACATGGCGGTCGGCACCCACATCCAGCGTGGCGGACTCGGCACCATCGAACAGGCCGGCATAGACCCGGGCGTCCTGGTTCACGGCCAGGGTGCCGTCCGTGCCTTCGGGCGAGATGATCTGGCGCAGCCGGCCACGCTTGTCGGCTTCGCTGAAATGCACCTGCTGGTAGCGGGGGACGGCGCCACGCACGCCGGGCACGAGCCAGATCTGCAGGAAATGCACGGCCTCGTCACCCGAATGGTTGAACTCGCTGTGCTCCACGCCGGTGCCGGCGCTCATCATCTGCACGTCGCCAGGGCGGATGACCGAGCCCGTGCCCATGGAGTCCTTGTGCTCCAGCGCGCCTTCGAGCACGTAGGAGAAAATTTCCATGTCGCGGTGGCCGTGGGTGCCGAAGCCTTTTGCGGGTGACACGCGGTCGTCGTTGATCACCAGCAGGTCCGAGAAGCCTTGCTGCTGGAGGTCGCGGTAGTGGCCGAACGAAAAGGTATGGCGCGAATGCAGCCAGCCGTGGTTGGCGTTGCCACGTTGGTGGGCTTTGCGGATGTCGAGCATGGGGATGTCCTTTCTTCAGATTCGATGGGATTCACACTGAGTTCCTGGGCCTGCCATCTGGCAGTTGGCAGAGTGCTGCAGTGCTCGGGTGAAGAAAGTATCTCGCCGCAGAGGGGGTCTTAGGTTGAAACATGCAGCGCCCTATGATCGATAATTTCGATGATGAAAACTTCACCCGTTTTGCCATGCTGAAACTGACCCTCGAAGCCATTGAGTTGGTGGATGCCATTGCCCGGCACGGCTCCTTCGCGGGCGCGTCGGACCAGCTGCACAAGGTGCCTTCGACCATCTCGTACGCGGTCGGCAAGCTGGAGGAACAGCTGGGCTTTGCCCTGTTCACGCGCAACGGACCGCGCGTGGCGCTGACCCCTGCGGGGCAGGAGATGCTCAAGGAGGGGCGCTGGCTGCTGGTGGCCGCCGGCCACCTGGAATCGCGCATGCGCCAGATCGCCACGGGCTTCGAGTCCGAACTGCGCTTGGTACACGACTCGCTGATCCCCACCAGCGCCTTCAACGACGACATCTGCGCCTTTGAGGACCTGAACTGCGGTACGCGCCTGCGCATCGGCTGCGAGGCGCTCACCGGCACCTGGGAGGCGCTGCGCGAGGGCCGCGCCGACATCGTCGTGGCCGCAGGCGAGGGCCCGGCCGGCGGCGGCTACAAGGCCGTGGCCGTGGGCAGCCTGGAGTTCGCCTTCTGCGTGACGGCCACGCACCCGCTGGCGCAGCTCAAGCGCCCGCTGGCACGCAACGACCTGTTGGAGCACACCGCCGTGGTGGTGGGCGACGGAGCGCGCTCGCTGTCGGACCGCACGGTGGGCCTGCTCGCCGGGCAGCGGCGCATCACCGTACCCTCGATGCAGGCCAAGATCGCCTGCCAGGCAGCGGGCCTGGGCCACGGTTTCGTGCCGCGCGTGTGCGTGCGCCACGAACTGGAGACCGGCATTCTGGTGGAGTTGGTGGTGCAGGAGCCCCGCGCCGACGAAACCTTCTGGCTGGCCTGGAAGCCCGAGCACATGGGCGAGGCGCTCAAGTGGTGGCGCCAGCGACTGGCCCGGCCGCTGCTGCCCGGGATCCTACCGCACTGATCCAGCCGGGGCCGAGGCCCCGGCCAGGTTTCAGCCCAGTTGCTGCAGCACGGCGTGCGCGCCCTGTTCCGACGAGGCCGGGTTCTGGCCGGTGATTAGGTTGCCATCGGTCAGCACATAGGGCGCCCAGTCGGCCCCCTTGGAGTACTGGCCGCCGTTGGCCTTGAGCATGTCTTCCACGAGGAAGGGGACTACCTTGGTCAGTTGCACGGCCTCTTCCTCGGTGTTGGTGAATCCGGTGACCTTGCGGCCAGCGACCAAGTGCTGGCCGTCTGGTGCCTTGGCGTGGCGCAGCACGCCGGGGGCATGGCACACCAGGGCCAGGGGTTTGCCGGCCGCAAAGGTCTTCTCGATGAGCGCAATCGACAGCGCATCCTCGGCCAGGTCCCACAGCGGGCCGTGGCCGCCGGGGTAGAACACGGCGTCGAAGTCCTCGGCGCGCACGCTGGCCAGCACCACGGTGTTCGCCAGCACGTTCTGTGCGTCGGCATCGGCCTTGAAGCGGCGCGTGGCATCGGTCTGCGCGCCCGGGTCATCGCTCTTGGGGTCCAGCGGCGGCTGGCCGCCCTTGGGCGATGCCAGCGTGATCTGTGCGCCCGCGTCCTTGAACACGTAGTACGGCGCGGCAAACTCTTCGAGCCAGAAGCCCGTCTTCTTGCCGGTGTCGCCCAACTGGTCGTGCGAGGTCAGGACCATCAGGATCTTTTTCGTCATGGTGTGGCTTTCAAAGTTGGTGAAGGAAATGGAAAGCAGTGATCAAAGTGCCGCTTCGAGCACGCGGCGGCTCACGGCCGGTGTCACGTCGCGGTGCTCGCCCAGCGTGACCATGCCGTGCGCTTCGAGCAGCGCCACCAGCTTGTCCACGCTGTCCGCGCCCACACCGTAGGCCGACAGGCGCGTTGGGATGCCCATGCGCTCGAAGAAATCGCGCGTGGCGGCAATCGTGGCGTCGATGCGCTCGTCATCGGTGCCGCTGCGGATGCCCCAAACGCGCTCCCCGTACTGCAGCAGCTTGGTGGCCTTGGTCGCGCGCTGCGCATCGAGCAGAGAAGGCAGCACCACCGCCAGCGTGCGCGCGTGGTCGATGCCGTGCAGGGCGGTCAGCTCATGGCCGATCATGTGCGTGGCCCAGTCCTGCGGCACGCCGGCACCGATCAGGCCGTTGAGTGCCAGCGTGGCGGTCCACATCAGGTTGGCGCGGTCGGCATACACCGGCTCGGGCGCGGCCAGGATGCGCGGGCCCACCTCGATCAGCGTCTGCAGGATGCCTTCGGCAAAACGGTCCTGCACGGCGCCGTCCACGGGGTAGGTCAGGTACTGCTCCACCGTGTGCACGAAGGCATCGACCACGCCGTTGGCCAGCTGCTGCGGCGGCAGGGTGTAGGTCTTGGTCGGGTCGAGCACCGAGAAAACGGGGTAGGTGTGCTGGCTGCCGAAGGCCAGCTTGGCACCCTTGGCGCGGTGCGTGATGACGCCGCCGTTGTTCATCTCCGAGCCCGTGGCGGGCAGCGTGAGCACCGAACCGAAGGGCAGCGCGCCGGTGACGTTGCGGCCATGCTGCTCCAGAATGGCCCAGGGATCGCCGCCCTCGAACTGCACGGCGGCGGCGATGAACTTCACCGCATCGATCACCGAGCCGCCGCCCACGGCGAGCAGGAAATCGAAGCCGCCTTCGCGGATCTGCGCCACGGCCTTCATCGAGGTCTCGTAGCTCGGGTTGGGCTCGATGCCGCTGAAAGTGGCATGCTGGCGCGCGCCGAGCGCTTTGCGCACCTCGGCCAGCGTGCCGGTCTTCTCGGCGCTGGCGCCGCCCACCAGGATCAGC
Source organism: Acidovorax sp. AC410 (assembly GCF_979253235.1). NCBI lineage: Bacteria > Pseudomonadati > Pseudomonadota > Betaproteobacteria > Burkholderiales > Comamonadaceae > Acidovorax > Acidovorax sp. AC410. Next base: position 2,415,799 of record NZ_CEEDCG010000001.1, on the reverse strand, counting down.
ACCTTGGCATGGGGCGGCACCAGCTTGTCCAGGTCGGCGATGCGGTCCTTGCCGAAGGCGATGTGGGTGGGGTTGTGGAAGTCGAAGTTGAGCATGGGGGTTCCGTGGGGTTGTGGTGGTGAAGGGTGGGAAGGAGTTGGGTCAAAGTAGACCGGTCGGCTAGTTATTCAAATGGGCATGGTACGGTACTGATACGACTGCTTTCAGGCGGACAGGCGCGGCGCCTTGCCTTTGCCCGCGCGAGGCGCCGCCCGGCCTCCCTGCGCATGTGCAACTTTCGGCCTGACTGGTGCCAGCGGAGCGCACGGCCCGGCATCCGCGCCGCCCAGCAAGGCATCCGTGGCGCGCAGCGCATGCTCGAACGATGAGCCATCGCGCCGCAGCTTGGCCAGCAGGCTGGCACCGAGCCACATTTCGTAGAGCGTGAGCGCCATGGCCTCGGGGTCCGCGGCCTGCGGCACCGAACCGTCCTGCACGGCCTCGCGCAGGCAGCGCGCGAGCCGGGCCACGATCTGCGTGGTGCCATCGCGCAGGGCGATGCGCATGGTGTCCGACATGTCGGCCACCTCGGCGCTGAGCTTGACGACCAGGCACTTGCTGCCTTCGCCCGCACCTGCATCGCAGGCCGGACCGTCCACCCCGCACTGCGATACGTTCCAGTAGGCCCAGTAGCGCATCAGCCGCACGCGGGCGGGCTGGCCATCGGGTGCCAGCATCTGCTCGAGGTGGGCCAGGTAGCGCTCCATGTAGCTGGCCAGCAGGGCCTCGCCAAAGCGCTCCTTGGAGCTGAAGTAATGGTAGAACGAGCCCTTGGGCACGCCGGCCGCGGCCAGGATCTCGGCCAGCCCCACGCCCACGAAGCCCTTGGTGGCAATGAGGCGCTCGCCACAGCGAAGGATGTGGGTCTTGGCGGAGGGTTGGTCGGTCGGCACAAGGGCTATTGTGCGCCGATTAGACCGGTCGTCTAGTCCCCTGGCGCACTGACCCTGCCGGCAGCAGTGTCTTCGCCTTGCGGGCTAGCGCGCATCGAGCAACTGCGGCAAACGCTCGGCCAGCATGTCGATGACCACCCGCGTCTTCAGGGGCAGTGCCCGTGCCTGCGGCCACACCGCGCTGAGCACGTAGCCAAAGGGCTGGGGCTCCTCCAGCACCTTCTGCAGCCGGCCCTCGGCCACCGCATCGGCCACCAGCCAGGCGGGCAGGCGTGCCATGCCCACGCCCTGGGTGGCCGCCATGGCCGCGACCTCCAGACTGTTGCAACTGAAGTGAAAGCGCGAAGGCGCGATGAAGTCGACCACGCGCCCTGCGGCGTCGTTGAATTGCCATGGGTGCGGCCCGGTCTCGCGCGCATAGCCGACAAAGCTGTGCGCCGCCGGCTCGGCGATCAGCGCCTGCATGTCCGCCGGCCGGCCATGCGCGGCAAGGTAGGCCGGCGAGGCATACACGCCCATCCACTGGTGGCCCAGCCGCCGGGCCGCGAGCACGGCGCTGTCGCCCAGCGGGCCGCTGCGCACCGCCAGGTCAATACCCTCCTCGATGAGGTCGATGCGGCGGTCGCTGAAGGCCAGCTCGAACGCCACCTGCGGGTGGCGCTGGCCCAGTTCCATGAGCAGCGGCGCCAGGCGCACCCGGCCGATCAGCTCGGGCGCCGTGATGCGCACGCGGCCACTGGGCACGTGGCGCCCGGCCTCCACTGCGGCATCGGCTGCGTCGAGCTCGTCCAGCGCGCGGCGGCAGCGCTCGTAGTAGGCCTGGCCGTCCTCGGTGAGGCTCTGGCTGCGTGTGGTGCGGTGGAACAACCGCGTGCCCAGGCGCTCCTCCAGCCGCGCCACGGCCTTGCCCACAGCCGATCGCGTGAGCTGCAGGCGCTGCGCGGCCAGCGCGAAATTGCCGGCCTCGACGGCTGCGACAAAAGCTTCGATACCCACTAGGCGCTCGCTCATTGGTTCTTTTTGGTTGCCATTCTTCGGAATGAATGGCTTCACTGCGGAATAGAGATAGCCAATAGCATGACCCATCTCTTCACGAACCGCAAGGATCCCGACATGGCAGACGCCGTTCTTTCCCACCGCTGGCAGATCACCGATTTCGGCCGCCAGCACCTGCAACACGCCGAGGTGCCGATCCCTCAGCCCGGCCCCGGCCAGATCCTGGTGCGCGTGGAAGCCGCCTCGCTCAACTACCGCGACCTGATGATCACCGACAACGCCTACGGCTGGACGCCGCCGCTGCCCTTCGTGCCGGGCTCCGACCTCGCCGGCACGGTGCTGGCCGTGGGCGACGGGGTCACGCGCTGGCGCGGTGGAGAGCGGGTGATCAGCACCTTCATGGCCGGCTGGATCGATGGTGCCATGCCACCCGACGCATTCGCGCTGGGCGGCCCGGGCCCCGGAACGCTGGCTTCGCATGTGCTGCTCGACGCCCAGTGGGCGGTGGCCGCGCCCCAGACGCTCAGCGCCGCGCAGGCCAGCACCCTGCCCTGCGCGGCACTCACGGCCTGGTTCGCGCTGGCCGAGCAGGGATCGTTGCGCGCCGGCCAGACGGTGCTGATCCACGGCACCGGTGGCGTCGCACTGTTCGGCCTGCAGTTCGCCCGCATGCACGGTGCGCAGGCCATCGTCGTCTCGGGCGCCGGTGACAAGCGCGACAAGGCCCCGGCAATGGGCGCCAGCCATGTGCTGGCACGCGACGCGGACTGGCCTGCCGCCGTGCGCGAACTCACGGGCGGACGCGGGGCCGACCACGTGCTGGAGACCGTGGGCGGCGCCAATCTGGGCCGCTCGCTGCAGGCGCTGGCGCAGGGCGGCCGGCTGTCGGTGATCGGCGTGCTGGCAGGCGGCGAGATCAGCGGATCGGCCTATGACGCAATCCGCAGCCGGGCCACCATCCAGGGCCTGAGCGTGGGCCACCGGCGCGCGCTGGAGGACATGGTGCGCGCCATCGACGTGAACGCGCTGCAGCCCGTGATCGCGGCCGAGTATGGCGCCGACCAGGTGCCGGAGGCCTTTGCGCACCTGGAGCGCGGGGCCTTTGGCAAGGTGGTCGTGCGGTTCTGAGGCTGCGCGGCAGGTGCCCGCCTACCGCGTGCAATGCATGAGGAGCGCCAGCCCATCCGGGGTGACGACCTCCCCCACCGGCCAAAAGCCCGCATGGGTATAGCAGCGGATGGCGCGCGCATTGTCCGGGCGTGGGTCGGTCTGCACCAGGGTCACCGTCGGGTCGGCCAGCAGTTGCTGGACGAAGGCCCGTACCATCGCGCGGCCGATGCCCTGGTTCACCTGGTCGGCATGCGCGAGGAACTGGTCGATGCCGCGCACGCCGGGGTCGGTGACGTCCTCCCACCAGCCATCGCCCGAGCCCATGGCGACATAGGACTGGATGAAGCCGATGGGGGCTCCGTCGAGCGAAGCAATATAGGCCAGAGTGGCGCCAGGGGCGCCCTGCTCCGCTACCAGGTCCGCGTGCAACTCGTCGATGCTATCGGGCGGCTCCCACCACTGCGCGACATGGGGCTGCAGCAGCCAGCCATGCAAGAGGGGCAGGTCCTGCGCGCGCAGCAGGTCAAAGCGAAAGCCGGTCACTGCACTCCCCGCGCTCAGGCCGGGCGGCGCGCCATCAGTGCCCACAGGCCCGCAGCCCCTAGCAGAGAGCCCCCGGCGAGGTTGAAGCGGCGCTGCGCACGCGGCGAGGCCAGCAGCCGGCTGGCCGAACCGGCGAACACGGCGTAGGCCGTGGCATTGAGCGCCGCCAGCGTGACGAAGGTGGCCGCCAGAATCCACAGCTGCTGGGCGATGGGTGCACCGGGGCGGATGAACTGCGGCAAGAACGCCACGAAGAACACGATGCCCTTGGGGTTGAGCGCCGTGACCAGGTAGGTATTGGCGAACAGTTTCCAGCGCGAGCCCGGGGCCTTGGGCGCCGTGATCTCCGCCACACCCACGCCGGCACGCAGCATCTTGAAGGCCAGGTACAGCAGGTACAGGCCGCCGGCCCACTTGATGACCGTGAACCAGAAGGCCGAGGTGGCCAGCAGCGTGCCCAGGCCCAGCAGCGACACGGCGAGCGCCGTCGAGTCACCGAGCGCCACGGCCGCGACCAGCGGCACATTGGCGCGGCGCCCGTGGGCCATGGAATAGCTGATCACCGTGAGGATGGTGGGACCGGGAATGATGAGCATCACCGCACAGGCGGCGACAAAGGCGAACCAGACTTCGAGGGACATGGGGTTGGCTCCTTGGGACGCATGCCCCATCACGGGCCACGCAAAGCGCCAGTATGTCAAAAAGCCTGCCGCCAGCCTGGACGGCAGCAAGCGGCCGCTCAGTACCCAGCCGGGATATCGGGCTCGACCAGCTGGAGCAGCAAGGTCAGCGACTCCTGCCAGCCCAGGTAGCACGACTCGGCAGGGATCACGGCGGGGATGCCTTCCTGCACCACGCTCATCTCGGTGCCGCAGGACACGGGTGTCAGGGTGACCGTGGTGGTCATCTCGCCGGGCAGATTGGCGTCGTCGAAGCGTGCGTTGTAGCGCAGGCGCTCGCCGGGCACCAGTTCCAGGTAGGTGCCGCCGAACGAATGGCTGCCGCCCGCCCCGTGGTTGGTGAACGACATGCGGTACTCACCACCCACGCGGGCGTCGAGGGCATGCACCTCGGCCGTGAAGCCGTGCGGCGGCAGCCACTTGACCAGGGCCTGCGGCGTGAGAAAGGCGCGGTAGATGCGGTCGGGCGTGGAGCGGATCACGCGGTGGAGACGAACGGTGCCGGTGGTGGTCATGGTTGGTGCCTGTGAAGCAGAGGACGGCCCTCTAGAACCTACGACGTTCGACCATGGCGGATATCGACACCGTCCAAATCAGGAAAAACCCCAAATCATGGCTTGCGTGCAAGGTCCAGCAGCAAATCCAGTCGCCGCACCTGTGCCCAGGTGTCCCGCTTGAAGGCGCGGTGGTAGGCATCGATGGCCGCCACGGAGCGCGCGGCCACCTCCTGCGCCAACTGCTGCGAGCGGGAACGCATGTAGTAGATGAGGAAATCACCCTCGGCGCCCGAATCGAGAAAAACCGATTCCACGGTCACGCCCTCCGCTGCCAGAGTCTGCAGCGCGTCCTCCCGGTGGACGCGCAGGTACTCCGCCCACTCCTGTACCCGGGGCACGGACCCGGGTTGGAGCTGGATGCGGACACAGACGACGTCTTCGGTCGGGGGCATGGGTGCAGGACGGCCGGTGCCATGAAAAAAGGGTCACTATCGCCCGAGCATCTGGCAATGGCAACCCTTTTGCAGAAGGGCGGATAGCCCCGGTGGATATCGCTCAATCCAGCTTCACGCCCGCCGCCTTGATGATCTCGCCCCAGCGTTTGGATTCAGCGCGGGCCATGGCGCGGAACTGCTCGGGCGTGCCGGGCAGCGGCTCCATGCCGAAATCGGTCATGCGCTTGAGCACGGCGGGGTTGGCCAGGGCCTTGTTCAGGTCGCCGTTCAGGCGCGCGGTGATGGCGGCAGGCAGGGCCGCGGGGCCGAGGATGCCCTGGAAGGCGTAGACCTCGGTGTTGGGCACGCCGGCTTCCGTCAGAGTGGGCACATCGGGCAGGGCGGCCACGCGCTTGGCCGAGCCGATGGCCAGGGCGCGCACCTTGCCCGAGGTGATCACAGGCAGGCCGGCGGCCAGGTCCAGGAACATGCACGGCACCTGGCCACCCATCACGTCCTGCATCGCGGGCGCCGCGCCGCGGTAGGGGATGTGCGTCATGAAAGTCTTGGTGCGGTTCTTGAACATCTCCATCGCCAGGTGGTGCGGCGAGCCGTTGCCGGGCGATGCGTAGTTGAGCTTGCCGGGGTTGGCGCGCACGTAGGCCAGGAATTCCTTGACGGTCTTGGCCTCGAACGAAGGGTGCACCACCAGCGCCAGCGGAAAGCGGCTGATGCCGCCCACGTAGGTGAAGTCCTTCTCGGGGTTGAAGGGCAGCTTGGTGAACAGGTGCTCGTTGAAGGCCAGTACGGCGTTGTCGGCCGACATGAAGGTGTTGCCGTCGGGCTTGGCCGTGGCCACCAGCTGCGCGCCGATGTTGGTGGCCGCGCCGGGGCGGTTGTCCACCACGATCTGCTGGCCCAGGGTCTGGCGCATGGCCTCGGCCACGGTGCGCGCCAGCACGTCGGTGCCGCCGCCAGCCGGGTAGGGCACGACCCAGCGCAGCGGCTGGTCGGGCCATGCGGCCTGGGCCTGGGCCCAGGGGGCTGCGGCAGACGCGCCGGCAGCGGCCAGTGCGGAAAGAACGGTACGGCGTTGCAGGGTCATGGTTTTGTCTCCGTTGCAGGAAGAAAGAAAAGGAAACTGGGAACGGGACTATCGCGGCGCATTCGGTGGCTTGCCCTGCCGTGAGCCCGGTGCGGCTTGGGGCACGCGCGTCACGCGAAACCCCTTGGCGGTCATCAGGGCTGGCAGGCCCTCGGGGCCCACCATGTGCAGCACCCCAACGGCCGCGAACACCGCGTGGCCGGCCGCATGCTGCGCAGCGATGCCGGCGGCCAGGGCGGGGTTGCGGCCCTCCACGATGCGTGCGTAGTCGGCGCGGTCTTCGGCGGTCTTGAGGCAGTCGCACCAGTCGCCGTAATTGCGCAAGGTTTCGAGCTGGCCGTCGGCCCAGGCACGTGTGAGGGTGGCAATGATCTTGCGGGCCTGCCCGCCTTCGAGCTGCCGCAGGCCCTCGTCCATGGTGCGCGCCACCTTGGCCGGGTCGTCCGACACCAGCAGCGCGATCTGCGCCTCGGCCGACTCCAGCGAGACGACCTTCTTGTCCATGGCGCGCGCCAGACCCGCGAGGAACAGGTCGATGCCATAGGCCGGGTCGATCCCGGCGGTGCGCGCAGCCAGGCCGACCAGCGACATGAGCTGAATCTCGGGCCGCAGGCGCGCCAGCGCAGCATCGGCGCACAGTGCTTCGCTCTGCACGCGCAGGCGCTTTGCCAAGGGCTCGGGCAGGGGTGGCGTATTGGGGCCAGGCATCACGGCGGCGGCCAGCCCACCGGCGACCGCCGGGTCCATCAGGTCCACCTCCAGCGCGATGCGGTCAGCACGCCGCAAGGCCTCGCGCACCGCAGGTCCGGGCAGCACCCAGCCGCGCTCGGCGGCATGGATGGTGCCGTAGAGCCAACTGGTGCGGCCGTCCTTCTCAATGCGCCAGAGCAGGCCGCGGTCGCGGTCGTCGCGCCGGGCCGCCTCGGCATCGGCGGGGCCGATGGGAGTGGCTGCGGGTGGGCAGACGGGGGCTGTGTCTGCCTGGCCCTGTGCGTGCGCAGCCAGCGCCGGGACAGCGAGCAGCACGCAGGCCAAGCCTGCGCGCAGCTGTTGCCCCAGGCCGCGCAGGCGCCAGAGCATCAGCTCGGCTCCACGATGGCCTGGTCGATGGCGCCGAAGATGCTCGCGCCGTCCTTGCCCTTGACCTCGATGCGGATGGTGTCGCCGAACTTCATGAACTCGGTGCTGGGCTTGCCGTCCTGGATGGTCTCGATGCAGCGCTTTTCGGCGATGCAGCTGTAGCCCTTGGGCCACTCGGTGCGGCCGTTCTGCTCCACGCCCTTGTTACTCACGGTGCCGCTGCCGATGATGGAGCCGGCGCGCACGTTGCGCGTCTTGGCGACGTGGGCGATGAGCTGGCCGAAGTGGAAGGTCATCTCGGGGCCGGCATCGCACATGCCGACCTTGCGGCCGTTCCAGGTGGACTGCACCACCAGGTCCAGCCGGCCCTGGTTCCAGGCGCCGCCCAGCTCGTCGAGCGTCACCGCCACGGGGCTGAAGGCGGTGGCCGGCTTGCTCTGGAAGAAACCGAAGCCCTTGGCGAGCTCGGCCGGGATCAGGTTGCGCAGGCTCACGTCGTTGGCAACCATCACGAGGCGGATGCCGTCCAGCGCCTGCTCGGGCGTGGCGCCCATCTTCACGTCGCCGGTGATGACGGCGATCTCGGCCTCGAAGTCAATGCCCATGGCCTCGCTGGGCACCACCACGTCATCGCAGGGGCCGATGAAGTCGTCGCTGCCTCCCTGGTACATCAGCGGGTCGGTGTAGAAGCTCTCGGGCACCTCGGCGTTGCGCGCCTTGCGCACCAGCTCCACATGGTTGAGGTAGGCCGAGCCGTCGGCCCACTGGTAGGCGCGTGGCAGCGGGGCCATGCACTGGGCCGGGTCGAACGGGAAGGCATGGCGCGCGCGGCCGGCGTTGAGCTGGTCGTACAGGTCCTGCAGCTGGGGCGAGAGGAAGCCCCAGTCGTCGAGCACCTGCTGCAGCTTGCTGGCAATGCCGGTCGCATAATGGGCTGTGCCCAGGTCGCGCGAGACGACGACCAGTTGGCCGTCGCGCGAACCGTCTTTGTAGGTAGCTAATTTCATGGGTGAAGGCCTCTTGTCTCTGCAAAAGCGGTGGTGCCGACGGTACAGTACACGCCGGACCTGAATTACGCTTGGGTAAATTGATTTAACTAAACAAAACCAGAGAATTTTAGTGCACATGGACAAAGAACGTGCAGGTATCCAGTCCGTGGAGGTCGGTTTTGCGCTGCTGGAGGGCCTCACGCGCGCCCGCGGGCCGCTCATGCTCAAGGACCTGGCCGCCTCGGCCGGCATGAGCGCCGCCAAGGCCCACCGCTACCTCGTGAGCTTCCAGCGCCTGGGCCTGGTCACCCAGGACAGCCGCACCGCACGCTACGACCTGGGGCCTGCGGCCCTCAAGCTGGGGCTGGCGTCCCTGGCCCGGCTCGATGCCGTGCGCCTGGCGCGCGAGCGCATGCCCGCACTCATGGAAGACATCGGCCACACGCTGGCGCTGGCGGTGTGGGGCAACCATGGCCCCACCATCGTGCACTGGGAGGAATCGTCCCAGGCCGTCACCGCCAACCTGCGGCTGGGCGACGTGATGCCTCTGCTGGCCTCGGCCACCGGCCGCTGCTTCGCCGCCCACCTGCCACCGGAAGTGGCCGCGCCCCTGCTCAAGGAAGAACTCGCCCGCGCCAGCAAGATGCGCCGCACCGACCTGCCCACCACCATGGCCGAGGTGCAGACCATGCTGGCCGAGGTGCGCGAGCGCGGCGCGGCGCGCGTGGTGGACACCCTGCTGCCCGGCATCGTGGGCTTCTGCGCCCCGGTGTTCGATGCCGACGGCCACCTGGAACTGGGCATCACCACCCTGGGCTCGGTCGCCACCTTCGACCCCGAATGGGGCGGCGCCATCGACACCCCGCTGCGTGCCGCCGCGGCCCAGCTTTCGCACGACCTGGGCGCGGGCTGCGCATGACACCAGGGCAGCCCCGCTGATGCCCCGGCGCGCGCTGATCGCCCTCACCGCGCTGGTGCTGGCGCTGCACTGGCTGCTGCTGCAGGGCGTGCCGCTGGTGTGGGACAGCCCGGCCGCGCCCACGGGCCAGGTGTTCAGCACGCGCACCATTGCGGCGGCGCCCGCGCCCGTGGCCGCACCTGCACCTGCACCGACACTCACGCCTTCGGCCACCCCGCCACCCGCCGCGCCGGCACCCGTGCCACGCAAGAGACCGCCGCGCCCCGCACCGGTCGCCGAAGCCCCCCCGCCGAGCCGCCAGTGGCAGCACCAGAGCCTGTGGCGCCCCCCGAGCCAGCGATGGAGACGGCGGCCGCGGCGCCCCCTCCTCCTGCCACGCCCGAGCCCGCAGCCTCTGCCGCCGTGGCAGCATCCGCACCAGTCGCACTCGCGTCCACCCCGGCAGAGGTGAACCCCACGGCCGCCGGCATCGACATCGCACCGCCCGGCAGCGGCACGGGCCAGAACGCCAGCACCGCCGCGCCGCCGGTGCAGATTCCGGCCCCCGTGCGACTGACCTATGAGGTCAAGGGCCAGGCCAAGAAATTCGACTACACGGCCCGGGCCGAACTGCTGTGGCAGCACGACGGCAGCCGCTACGAGGCGCGCCAGGAGGTCAGCGCCTTCCTCGTCGGTTCACGCACCCAGCGCAGCACCGGGCTGGTCACCGCACAGGGCCTGCAGCCCGAGCGCTTTGGGGACCGCTCGCGCAGCGAGCAGGCCGCGCATTTCGACTATGCCCAGGGCCGCGTGACCTTCAGTGCCAACACGCCGCAGGCTGCCATTGGCCCCGGTGCGCAGGACCGGCTGAGCATGTTCATCCAGCTGGCGTCCATGCTGGCGGCCGACCCGGCCCGCTACACACCAGGCATGCAGATCACGCTGACCGTCGTGAGCGCTCGCAACGCCGACCGCTGGACCTTCAGCATCGAAGCCCCCGAAACCCTGAACCTACCGGTGGGCGCCACCCCCACCCTCAAGCTGCTGCGCCTGCCGCGGCGCGACTACGACCAGAAGGCCGAGCTGTGGCTGGCGCCCGGCCTGGGCTACCTGCCCGTGCGCATCAAGCTGACCCAGTCCAACGGCGACTTCGCCGACCTGTTGCTGCGCGGTAGCGAAAAACCCTGACTCTGTGTGGGCCAGGGCGCCGCGGCGCACCGCCTGACCGGCGCAGGCGTTGTAGGAGCGTGTCCCGACAAGTGTTGCGTTCTTCCCAACCTGGGCGAAATACCATTGCGGAACCACCGCTTCGCACAATTCGTGAAATACTGTTACCACGCAGGGCCAGCCCACAAGCCTTGAACTCTGCCGACCCGCTGTCATCTGACATTCATATCGACAAAGGGAACACGATGCACATGCTCTACGACTCCGAATCCTTTGTGGTGGTCCACATGCTGCCCGACGCCCGGGAGTCCGTTGGCCAGGCGCTCAACGACACGGCACCGCCCAAGCCCCAGCTGGCGCGCCATGGCTTCGAGATCGTGGACAAGCGCTCCGGCAAGGAGGTCTACCTGGACGGATCGTGGGCCGAGATGTTCCAGCAGCAGATCCTGGCTTGGCAGCGCGACACCCCCACGCAGGAAGAAGTCGAAGACGCCCTGGACCGCTATGCGGGCCTGGCGCAGAACCCCGTCGTCGTGCATTGACCTGCTGGCGCTCGCGAGCGCCAGCAATCACTCCACCGGATAGATCCGCCGGAACAACGGCTCCACCAGGATCAGCACGGCAATCAGCCGGCACACCTGGAAGGCCGTAACCACCGGCACGCCCAGCTGCAGCACCTTGGCCGTGATAGCCATTTCGGTGATGCCGCCTGGGGAGGTGCCCAGCAGCAGCGTCACCCAGGGCAGGCCCGTGCCCCAGGCCAGCACGGCGGCGAACGCGGCGCAAATCCCCATGAGCCCCAGCGTGCCCACCGCCACGCTGGCCAGCCAGTGCGGTGCGGCGCGCAAAAAATCCGCCCGAAAGCGCACCCCCAGGCTGACCCCGATCACCAGTTGCGCGGCATTCACCAGCCACTGCGGCACGGCCGAGAAGCCGATGCCCGCCATGGCGAAGCCCATGGACACCACCAGTGCGCCCATGAACCAAGGGTTGGCACGGCCCAGCCGGTCCATGGCCAAGGCCCCCGCGCCGGTGAGCAGTGCCATGAGGGCGAGGCCGGGCCAGTCCACCACGCGCGTGGCGGGCGGCAGGATGTCGATGCCGTGCAACCCGCTCCACTGCAGGGCGAAGGGAATGGTCACGGTGACGATCAGCAGGCGCAGGCTGTGGCTGGCGGCCACGAGGTCGGTGCGCGCGTTCTCGCGCTCGGCCAGCAGGGTCATCTCCGACGCGGCGCCGATGGCGCCCGAGAAATAGCTGGTCGCGCGCATCATGCTGGCCGGCACGCCGTGCATGCGCGGTGCATGCACCCGGTACAGCCAGGCGCCGAACAGCCAGCCCAGCACCAGCGCCCAGACGATGCCCAGCGCAATGGCCCACCACAGGCCAGCCACCAGGCCCATGACCTGGGGCGTGAAATACAGGCCCAGCGCCGCGCCAATGGTCCACTGCCCCCCATTGCGCAACGGCCCCCAGCTCTCGGTGGGCGCACCGGCGATGGACAGCAGCGAGGTGGCCAACAACGGGCCGATCATCCAGGGCAGCGGGGTCTTGAGGGCCACGCAGGCGGCGGCCGCAGCCCAGGCCACTGCAAGGGTCAGCACCACACGGCTGGTGAATTGAAAATAAGTACGCATACGAAAGGCGGGGACCCGCGAGTATCGCTTGCGCACGCCAGCGCCTTTGAAAGCCCCGCACTGCCCGTAGGGCATGGCAGGCATCGCCAGCCACGCGGGCGCAGCGAGCGCCTCAACAATCCCCGTGGGCTGCGTGCGCCAACAGCGACAGCCGCTGCACCAGCGGTGCGAACAGCTCCACCGGCGTGTGGCCATAGCCCAGCACCAGGCCGTTGTCCTCGGGCCTGGGCTGCAGGGCAAAGGCCGACAGCGGCGCGGGCGCCATGCCGTGCCCGCGCGCTGCGGTGGCAATGGCCTGGTCCGGGTAAGCGGGCGGCAGGCGCACCAGCAGGTGCATGCCGCAGTGCCCACCCTCGATGCCATGCGGCACCACAAGGTGTTGCGCCAGCGCGGCACGCAGCAGCTGCTGGCGCTCGCGGTACAGGCGGCGCATGCGGCCCAGGTGGCGGCTGAACTGGCCGCTGTCGATGAAGTCCGCCAGCGCCAGTTGGGCATGGCGCTGGCCGCCGCGCAGCATCTCGGCCAAGGGCGAGCGCACAGCGACCAGCACCGCCTCGGGCAACACGACGAAGCCGATGCGCAGCGCGGGGAACATGGTCTTGCTGAAGGTGCCGACATAAAGCACTGGCGCCCCATCGGCCAGCCCCTGCATGGCGGCGATGGGCTCGCCCGCGTGGCGGAACTCGCTGTCGTAGTCGTCTTCGATGATCCAGGCGCCATGGCGGCGCGCCTGCTCCATCAGCGCCAGGCGCCGCGCCACCGACAGCACCGACCCGCCCGGGTACTGGTGCGAGGGCGAGGTGTAGACCAGGCGCGGCGTGCGCGTGCGCCAGTCGGCTTCGTCGGCCACCAGGCCCTGGGCATCCACCCGCAGCGGCAGGGTGCACAGGTCGCCACCATGCAGGGCCGATTGGGCGCCCCGGTAGCCGGGGTCTTCCACCCAGGCCGTGTCGCCGGGGTTGGTGAGCAGGCGCACGCACAGCACCAGGGCCTCCTGCGCGCCTTCGGTGATCACCACCTGCTCGGATGTGCAGCGCACGCCTCGCGCCAGCGCCAGGTGGCGCGCGATGGCGGTGCGCAGCGCCATTTCGCCCAGCGGATCGCCATAGCCCAGGGCGGCAGGGCCACCGTCGCGCACCGCGCGGTCGAGTGCGCGACGCCAGGCAGCAGATGGGAACTGCGAGAGGGCGGGCATGCCCGGGCTGAGCCAGTGGGCCGGCCCCGGGCGGGGGGCCCTGGGCTGGATGAGCGCCAGGCGCGCCGCCGTGGCGGGAAGCTGTACTGCCGGCTGCGGGCCGGACGCGACCACCGATGGCGACGACAGCGCTGCCACCCGTGTGCCCTGCCGGTCGGACTGCACATAGCCCTCGGCCAGCAGGTGCTCATACGCCGCCGTCACGGTATTGCGCGAGATGGCCAGGCCCTCGGCCAGGGCGCGCGACCCGGGCAGCGGGCTGCCAGCGGCCAACCGCCCGTCCAGGATGGCCTGCCGCAGCCGCTGGAACAGCTGGCGCCGCAAGGGCGCGGCCCCCGGGCCGTGGTCCAGCGCCTGCTCCAGCAGGGTTGGGGGAACCGAGGGTTCGGCCGGCAGCGCGGCATCCATGAAGGCATCGGACATGCGTGGCACCTGAAATTTTTCCTGAACTGGCACTTTTCACAATACCACGCCCAGTTTACCGTGCAGCCTGCCCTTCCCTCTTTTATCAACCCAAAGGACAACTCCCGCATGGCTTCCACCCTGACCGCCTACCAGCAGCCCGTCGGCTCCCCCCTGCCCGGCTGGAGCGCACGCCCGCGCCCCGCACGCGATGCCATCGAAGGCCGGCACTGCCGCCTCGAACCTCTGGATGCAGCCCGCCACGCCGCCCAACTGCATGCCGCCTACGTGAAGGCCTCGGACGGCCGGGACTGGACTTACATGAGCGTCGGCCCGTTTGCCGACGAGGCCAGCTACCGCGCCCACTGCGAGCAGGCGGCGGCCAGCACCGACCCGCTGCACTACGCCGTGATCGACCAGCGCACCGACAAGGCCGTGGGCACGCTGGCGCTGATGCGCATCGACCCGGCCAACGGCGTGGTCGAGGTCGGGCATGTGATGTTCTCGCCGCTGCTCAAGCGCACGCCGATCTCCACCGAGGCGCAGTACCTGCTGATGAAGTACGTGTTCGCCGACCTGGGCTACCGCCGCTATGAATGGAAGTGCGACAGCCTGAACGGCCCCTCGCGCCAGGCGGCTGCGCGCCTGGGCTTCACGTTCGAGGGCATCTTCCGCCAGGCCATCGTCTACAAGGGCCGCAACCGCGACACGGCCTGGTTCTCCATCATCGACAGCGAGTGGCCTGTGATCAAGACTGGCTTCGAGCGCTGGCTGGCAGCCGCCAATTTCGATACCCAGGGCGCGCAGCGCGCCTCGCTCACGGAATTGCGCGCGGCCGGGCCGGTGGCCGCGACGGTATGACCTGCCGCCTGGATGCCATCTCGCGCCCCATGGGGGCCAGGGCTTCGGGTGGCAACAGCTGCTGCACGGCCGGGTAGGCCGCGCCTTCCTCGTCCTCGATGTGGCGCGCATAGCGCAGGGCAAAGCGCTCCAGAGCGGCCTCGTCCTCCGCGCTGAAGGCACTGGCCTGGCCGTCCGCCAGGGCCTGCAGGGGCTGCCGCGCCGCAGCCCACTCGGCCACCATGTCCTGGTGGTCCTGCAGCAGGCGCTGCACCAGCGCGACCATCGCGGCGTCCCCCTCGGCCAGCAGCGGCGGGAACACATGCAGCTCCTCGTCCTGGTGGTGCAGGGGCGCCGCGATGTCGAAGTAGCGCAGCACGTCGTGCGCGGCCTGCCGGGCGGACTCGTCGCTGCCCTGCAGCGCTACATGCGCGCGCAACCGGCCCAGCAGTGCCAGCGTGCGCTGCACCCGCTCGTGGCAGGTCCCGAGCATGGCAAAGGGCTCCTCGAAGCCCACGGCCGGGGTGTTGAAACCAGGAAGCAGCACCGTCAGACCAGCTTCTCAGCCGACTCAAAAGGCAGCACCACCCCATCGGCTCCCAAGGTGCTCACATAGCTGGTGGTCGCCGGCCGCACACGGGCCGCTGTCTTGCGCGCCTGCACGCTGCCTATGCTCAGAAAGCACAGGGCCAGTTCGTCCGGGCCCAGTCCGAAGAGCGCACGCAACCCGGCCGACTTGAGGGCCCGGCCACTGGTCAGCGCCGAGCCATAGCCCTGCGCCGTGGCCATGAGCAGCATGTTCTGCAGCGCACAGCCGGTGGACACCAGGCGCTCGGCCAGGTCGATGCGCGGGTCGCCCCGGCCGGCATCCACCACCGCCAGCAGCAGCACCGGCGCGCGGTAGGCCTTCTCGCGCGCCAGCGCCAGTTGCTCCGGCGTGGCGGCCTCGTCGCGCTCGGCCAGCGCCTGGGCAAACACCTCCGCCAGGGCCGCGCGCGCGGCCTCGGGCACCAGCACAAAACGCCAGGGCAGCAACTGCCCGTGGTCGGGCGCATGGGCCGCCGCGTCCAGGATCGCCGAGAGCTCGGCAGCGCTGGGGCCGGGGGCCACCAGCCGCTTGGGCAGCACGGTGCGGCGGGTGCGCATGAGCGCCCAGGCACTGGCCGCCGTGGCCTCCACCGCAGGCGGCACGCCATGGGGCACGGGCCGCAGCGGCCAGGGGATCACCGCCATGCTGGGCTTTCCGGGCCGGCAACGGGCAGGCAGAGGCCGCGCATCAGCCGCAGGCCCCCGTGTGACCGCACTGCGTGCAGTAGTCGCAGCCATCCTTGCGGATCACGGCATGCGCACCGCATTCCACGCACTTCTTGCCGGCCATGGCCTGGGGCACCGCCACGGGGGGCGCTGCCGGTTCGTCCAGCGGCAACTGCTGCTGCACCGGGTCGGCCACGCGGCGTGCGAGGATGTTCTGGATGGCATAGGCCATGGCTGCCACTTCGGAGTCATGCCACATGGGCACCTGGGTGCCGTCCTCCTTGCGGTGCGTGCCCAGGCGCACGGGGCCCCGGTCCCAGGCCACCTTGCGCATGTCGCTGAGCGCACGCTCCAGGAAGCCGCCGCGCGCCGCCAGCGAGAGCATGCGCATGCTGGACGTGATCCACTGCTGCGACTCGCCACTTTGCCCCACGGGCATGAAGAACTCGATGGCCCGGTCCACCGTGGTGTTGCCCACGCCCGTGGGCACGGGCAGAAAGGAGACCAGCAGGTACAGGGTCTTGCGGCCCTCCTGCGTCCAGTACTCGACCTTCTCGGCCACGGCCGAGAGGCCGCCCTTGGGCCGGCTCTCGATCACGGTGCGCATCGGGTCCACCGGCGGCGCGGCCGGCGCCGGGGCCGCCGTTGCCGGTGCGCTGTGGGTTTCGAGCACCGAGCCCAGGATGGCGTTGGGCCGGTAGGTCGCGAGGCCCTTGAGGCGCGCGCGCCAGGCGTGCAGGTACAGGTCCTTGAAGCCCTCGTAAGGGTAGTCGGCCGGGATGTTCACGGTCTTGGAGATCGCCGTGTCCACAAACGGCTGCACCGCCTCCATCATCGCGATGTGGCCCTCGGCCGGCATGGCCAGGGCCGAGACGAAGTACTCGGGCAACTGCAGCACGTTGCCGCCGAGCTCGCGGTACAGGCGCCAGGCATGGTCCTCCACCGCGTATTCGCTGGTGCTGCCATCGGCCTCGCGCTTCTTGCGCTTGTAGGTCCAGGAGAACGGCGGCTCGATGCCGTTGGAGGCGTTGTCGGCAAAGGCCAGGCTCACCGTGCCCGTGGGCGCGATGGACAGCAGGTGGCTGTTGCGGATGCCGTGCGTGCGGATGGCCTCCTTGATGGGTTCAGGCAGGCGGCTGGCAAACGTGCCTTCAGAGAGGTAAGGCCCGGCCTCGAACTTGGGGAAGGCGCCCTTCTCGCGCGCCAGGTCCACCGAGGCCAGGTAGGCCGCATCGCGCATGGCCTGTGCGATGCGCACCGCCATGTCGCGCCCTTCAGGCAGGTCGTAGCGCAGGCACAGCATGGCCAGCGTATTGCCCATGCCCGTGAAGCCCACGCCGATGCGCCGCTTGGCCATGGCCTCGTCGCGCTGCTGCGGCAGGGGCCAGAAGGTCACGTCGAGCACGTTGTCGAGTGCCCGCACCTGCAGCGCCACCGAGGCAGAAAAGGCCTCGAAGTCGAACTGCGCAACCCCGCCGAAGCCGAAGGGGTGGCGCACGAAGCGCGTGAGGATGATGGGCCCCAGGTCACAGCAGCCGTACGACGGCAGCGGCTGCTCGCCGCAGTTGTGCGCCACGATGCCGTTGGCATCGAAGGCATGCACGTCGGCCACCGTCACGTCGTAGACGTCCTCCACGCCATCGTCCACCAGCGCCTGCACGGTGGCCGTGAAGCGCTCGCGGTGCAGTGCGCGGCGATAGCCGGCCAGGGCCCTGGCGAGGCGTTCGGCCTTGTCCGTGTCCGCAAAGCCGATACCTTCGGCGAACACCGCGATGTTGTCGCCGCTGACCACCAGTTCGTGCTGGGCCCGCGTGCCGTACAGGCGCTGGCCGCCGTGGCCATCGGGCAGGGCACGCTCGGCCGCAGGGCGCCGGTCGCGGTAGAGGGAGGAGGCGATGCCCAGGCGCAACAGCATGCGCTGCACGGTCTGCAGCAAGGGCTCGTCGCTTTGCGAAAGGCGCACGCTGACGCCCTTGTCCTGCGTACCCTGCACCGAGCCATCGGCATCGAACAGGCCGCGCAGCAGGCCGCGCGCGAAGTCCGACGATTGGCGCTCCATGGCCGGGGTGATGGTCTTGTGCCCGGGTGCCATACCCAGCCCGAGGGCCAGATTGCGCAAGGCGCCGCTGGCCATGCGCGCCTCGCCGCGCCCGGCCACCGGGCGCTGAAAGCCGCCGAAATCGGCGCGGTGCGCCAGCGTGGCGGCCGCGGCCTCGGCGGCCTGCACGATGCCCGCAGCACCCGTGGCGGCATACGCCACGGTGCCCTGTCCCACGGCCTTGAGTTCGGGCGCCCAGACCGAAATCACCGCCTTGTCGGCCTTGAGCGTGCCGTCGCCGACGAGCAGGCCGAGCAGGTAGCCCTCGGCCTCGCTGCCCGCACCGGCCCAGCCTTGCAGGGCCCGGTGGTCGTGCAGCACGATCTCGTCACCCGGCGAGAGCTGGGCGGCCTCGGTCCACTCGACCTCCAGGCAGTAACGCGTCTTGCGCGCCACGCGGCGCACGCGGTGGTCGGCCGTGAGGCGC
Organism: Acidovorax sp. AC410; assembly: GCF_979253235.1. NCBI lineage: Bacteria > Pseudomonadati > Pseudomonadota > Betaproteobacteria > Burkholderiales > Comamonadaceae > Acidovorax > Acidovorax sp. AC410. Next base: position 2,397,515 of record NZ_CEEDCG010000001.1, on the reverse strand, counting down.
AACGCATGGCCCTCGCGGGTCTGCAGGCGCAGCACGGGCCGCGTGCCGGTCTGGAAGAAGCCCTGGCTTTCCACGCGGTAGGCGCGCCCGTCCACCACGGCACTGAAAGGCTGGCCCACCAGATCGGCCACCTGGCGCGGTCCGCCGGTGGTGAGCACCCAGGTATCGGCCGTCACGCAGGGATTGGTGGCGGCGATGTCCTCACAGTAGTGCAGGTTGTTGTCCTCGTTGATGTGGTCGAGGAACAGGATGCCGGGCTCTGCGAAGTCGTAGGCCGACTGCATGATGCTGTCCCACAGCGTGCGCGCCGGCACCGTGGCGTAGACCCATTGGCCATCGGCGCGCTGGTGGGCGCCCTGGCCGATCAGCGACTCGATGGGACGGGCCTGGTGCACCAGCTCCCACGGAGCATCGCTCTGCACGGCCTGGATGAAGGCATCGGGCACGCCGACCGAGACGTTGAAGTTGTTCCAGCGCCCAGGCGTGCGCTTGGCGGTGATGAATTCCTGCACGTCGGGGTGGTCGATGCGCAGCACGCCCATCTGCGCGCCGCGCCGTGCGCCCGCGCTCTCCACCGTGGAGCAGGACTGGTCGAACACGTTCATGTAGCTGCACGGCCCCGAGGCCGTGGACGCCGTGCCCACCACCCGCGCGCCCTTGGGGCGGATGCGCGAGAAGTCGTAGCCCACGCCGCCACCGCGGCGCATGGTTTCAGCCGCTTCGCGCAGGGCTTCGTAGATGCCGGGGTAGCCGCCGTCGTCCACGCCCTGGATGCAGTCGCCCACGGGCTGCACGAAGCAGTTGATCAGCGTGGCCTGGATGTCGGTGCCCGCCGCGCTCATGATGCGCCCGGCACCGATGGCGCCGGCCTGCAGGTTACCGAGGAACAGCGCCTCGTACTTGTCGCGCAGTGCGGGCGCCTCGACCGAGGCCAGGGCGCGCGCCACGCGCCGGTACAGGTCGTCGGCGCTGGTCTCGCCGTTCTTGAGGTATTTCTCGCGCAGGACGTCGAGGCTGATGGGTTGCATGGAGGTGGCGCCGGTCAAAGCACCCGATGTTTCGCGTTTCATGGCGGAAGGTCCTTGCGCTCCATCAACAAACAGAGGGTCCCCGCACGTTGCAACCCGGCCGGGGAGGCGAAAAGCAGCACCTTACATCGGCCCGATAGCCACACTGCCGCCGTGGCTTCGATCCTGCGGGTTGCGCCGCATGGCATCCGGGAAATGGCCGCCCGCTAGCATTACGGCATGCATACCCACCCCTTGTCCACCACCTCCGCGGCCCGGCTGGGCTCCTTGCTGCTGACCGCCCTGGCACTTGCCGGCTGCGCGGCCCTGTCGGCCCAGGAGCCCCCTTCATGGCCCGCCAGCCTGGAGCAGGTGCTGCCCGCCGACGTGCTGCTGCTGGGCGAGCAGCACGATGCCGCCGAGCACCAGCGCCTGCAGCGCGAGGCCGTGCAGTGGATGGCCGCACGCGGCGCGCTGGCGGCCGTGGTGATGGAGATGGCCGAGCGGGGCGGCAGCACCGCCGGCCTGCGGACGGACGCCACCGACGCCCAGGCGCAGGCGTCCCTGAACTGGCAGGACAAGGCCTGGCCCTGGGCGAAGTACGGCCCGGTGGTGATGGCGGCCGTGGCCGCAGGCGTGCCGGTGCTGGGCGGCAACCTGCCGCGCAGCCAGATGCGCGCTGCCATGGGCCAGGCGCAGTGGGATGCGCACCTGCCCGCGCCCGCACTGCAGCGCCAGTACACCGAGATCCGCGACGGCCACTGCGGCCTGCTGCCGCAAGCGCAGATCGCGCCCATGGCGCGCATCCAGATCGCACGCGACGCGAGCATGGCGCAGACCGCTACCTCGGCCCTGCAACCCGGCAAGACCGTGCTGCTGGTCGCCGGTGCCGGCCATGTCTGGCGCGGCCTGGGCGTGCCCACGCACCTGGGCCCCCAGGTGGCGACCAAGGTGGTGGTGGCCCGGGCGGGCGGCGAACCGGCGGCCGCGCATGCCGATGCCGACCTGGTGGCCCCTACACCGGCGCTGCCGCCGCACGATGCCTGTGCCGAGCTGCGCGAGAAGTGGGGGAACGCCCCGCCAAAGCCCTGACGCCAGGCGGGCCGCAGGTACGTCCTATGCGGCGCGGTGATCGGGCGCAGGCTGCGCCTGGAGCAGCGCAGCAAACGCCTGCGCGCGCAAGGGCCGGCTGCACAAGTAGCCCTGGTAGGTGTCGCAGCCCCGCGCCTGCAGGAAGGCCAGTTGCGCGGGGGTCTCCACCCCCTCGGCCAGCACCGACAGGCCCATGCTGTGCCCCATGGCGATGATGGCCGCGCTGATGGCCATGTCATCGGTGCTTTGCGGGATGTCGCGGGTAAAGCCCTGGTCGATCTTGAGCACGTCGATGGGAAAGCGCTTGAGCTGTGCGAGCGAGGAGTAGCCGGTGCCGAAGTCGTCCACCGCGATCCGCACGCCCAGGCCGCGCAGGCCCAGCAGCACCTGCAGGGCCTCTTCGGCGCGTTCGGCCAGCGCAGTCTCGGTGATCTCCAGCTCCAGCAGCGCCGCCGGAAAGCCCGAATCGGCCAGCGCGGCGGCCGTGCAGCCGGCCACGTCGGTCAGGTGGAACTGGCGCGGCGAGACGTTGACGGCCAGCGTCAGGTCCGGCAGCCCCTCATCGCGCCACTGCCGGCCCTGGCGGCAGACCTCGCGCAGCACCCATTCGCCGAGCGGGCCGATGACGCCCGAGATCTCGGCCACGGGGATGAAGCGCGCGGGCGAGATGAGGCCTTCGTCGGGGTCGTTCCAGCGCACCAGGGCCTCGGCCCCGACGATGCGGCCGCTGGCGATGTCAACCTGCGGCTGGTAGTACACCTCCATGTGCCCCTGCGCCAGCGCCAGCCGCAGGCGCGACTCCAGCGCCAGGCGCTCCCGCGCGGCCTGGGTCATGGTCTCGTGGAAGAAGCACCAGGCACCGCGCCCGCGCGCCTTGGCGCCATAGACAGCGGCATGCGCGCCCTGCTGCAGGCCCTCCACCGTATCGGCATGGGTCGGGTACATGCAGATACCCACGCTGGCCCCGGCCACCACCTCCAGGCCATCGGGCGAGCGCCAGGGCTCGGCCACGGCCGCAATCAACTGGCGTGCCACAGCCGCCGCGCCCTCGGAGTTGCGCATGTGACGTGCCACCACGGCCAGCTCGTCCCCCGCCATGCGCCCCAGCAGGTCACCCGGGCGGAGGGCCGACTGCACCTTGCGCGCAATGTGCTGCAGCACCTGGTCGCCCGTGGCGTGGCCATAGCTGTCGTTCACGTCCTTGAAGCGGTCCAGGTTGATCAGCAGCACCGCCAAGTGCTCGCCGCTCAGGCGCGCCTCGCCCACGGCCTCGGCCAGCTCGGCGCCAAAGCGCGTGCGGTTGGACAGGCCGGTGAGCGCATCGTTGTGGGCCAGGAACTCCAGGCGCTGCTGCTGCGCCTTCTCCTCGGAGATGTCGGAGAACATGCACACGTAGTGCGTCACGGCGCCCTGCGGGTCGCGCACGGCGCTCAGCGACATGTGCTCGGGAAAGACCTCGCCGTTCTTGCGCCGGTTCCAGATTTCGCCCTGCCAGTGGCCGGCGCCGTGGATGGACGCCCACATGGCGTCGTAGAAGGCCTTGTCATGGCGGCCCGACTTGAACACGCGCGGGTTATGGCCCAGCAGCTCGGTCTCGGCATAGCCCAGCAGCCGGGTGAACGCCGCATTGACCGACAGGATGCGGCCCTGCGCATCGGTCACCACCACGCCCTCGATGGTGTTGTCCACCACCGTGCTGGCCAGGCGCTGGCGCTCCTCGCTGGTGGCCAGGGCCGCACGCACGGCCGCGATGTCGACCCGGTCCTTGAGCACGCGCGCACGGGCGTGCTCGGCCTCGCGTGCGCGGCGCGCCAGCCAGCCGGCCAACACCCCGGTGAGCAGCACGTAGAGCCAGCCCTTCCAGGTCTGGTAACGGGTCAGGTCATCCGGGTCCGTGACCCAGTGGGCCAGCAAAAGGTCTCCCACCAAAACCCACACCACGCCCAGCACCAGGTACAGCGCCGCCACGCGCCAGGGAACCAACGACCGTGGGCCTTCCGACTCTTGCATGAAATCCCTCTTCCAAACCCGTCCGGGCCTTGCTGCGACAATGGCGCAGCTATGACGACCCAAGCCTACATCCTTACCCTGTCCTGCCCCGACCGCCTGGGGCTGGTGCACGCTGTCTCCGGCTTCCTGCTGGAGCACGGCGGCAACATCGAAGAAGCCGCGCAGTACAACGACCACGCCACCGGCCTGTTCTTCATGCGCGTGCAGTTCGCCTGCAGCCAGCACGACCATGCCACGCTCAAGGAGCGGCTGACGGCCTTCGCCGACCCGCACGAGATGCGCTGGAGCCTGCACGCCACGGCCCAGCCCGTCAAGACCGTGCTCATGGTCAGCCGCGAAGGCCACTGCCTCAACGACCTGCTGTTCCGCTGGAAATCCGGCCTGCTGCCCGTGGACATCCGCGCCATCATCAGCAACCACCGCGACTTCTACCAGTTGGCCGCCAGCTACAACGTGCCGTTCCACCACATCCCGGTCACGGCCGCCACCAAGGCGCAGGCCGAGGCCAAGCAGTACGAGATCATCGAGGCCGAAGGGGCCGAGCTGGTGGTGCTGGCGCGCTACATGCAGGTGCTGTCCGACGACCTGTGCAGAAAGCTCTCGGGCCGTGCGATCAACATCCACCACAGCTTTCTGCCCAGCTTCAAGGGCGCCAAGCCCTACTACCAGGCCCATGACCGGGGCGTGAAGCTCATCGGCGCCACGGCCCACTACGTCACCGCCGACCTCGACGAAGGCCCGATTATCGAGCAGGACGTGGCCCGCGCCGACCACACCGACACGGTGGAAGACCTGACCGCACGCGGCCGCGACACCGAAAGCCAGGTGCTGGCCCGCGCCGTGAAGTGGCACAGTGAGCACCGCGTGCTGCTCAACGGGCACAAGACGGTCGTCTTCCGCTGAGCCTGGCGCGAGAGCGACGATGGCCACGGCCTCCCCCTCCTCGTTCCTGAGCAGCGCGGCGCGGCGGATCCCGCCCATCCAGTGCCTGCTGACCTTCGAGGCACTGGCGCGCCTGCGCAGCGTGACGCAATCGGCCGACGAGCTGTGCGTCACGCCCAGCGCCGTGAGCCACCGCGTCAAGCAACTCGAGCAGATCCTGGGCGTGCGGTTGTTCGGCCGGGCCGATTTCTCGCTGACGACCGAGGGCAGCGCCTACCTGGCGCATGTGCGCGAGGGGCTGGGGGCTCTGCAGCGCTTTCCGGGCGCGGCGGCAGCGCCGGGCCGGCGCCGGCTCAAGCTGGCCGTGACGCCGACGTTTGCGCGCACCATCCTGATCCCGCGCCTGCGCCAGTTCACCGAGGCCTACCCCGAGATCGACCTGGCGCTGCAGGTCTCCATCCCGCTCCTGGATGTGGTGGCCGAAGACGCCGACTTGATGGTGCGCTTTGGCGCAGGCCACTATGCCGACGTGGAGCATGTGGAGCTGGCGCGCGACGTGGTCACCCCGCTGGCCTCGCCGGCCTTCGTGCGCGAGCACGGCCCCTTCGAGCGCCCCGAGGACCTGGAGGGTGTGGCGCTGCTGCGCAGTCCGCTGGAGCCTTGGCGCACCTGGTTCGGCGCCACCGGCCTGGACTGGGCTGAGCCAAGCGAGGGCTCGCAGTTCAACGACATCGGCCTGATGTGCGACGCCGCATCCGCCGGGATGGGCGTGGCGCTGGTGCGCCTGAAGCTGGGCGCGCCCTGGCTCGAGAACGGCACGCTGGTGCGCCTGTTCGACACCGACACCACCAGCCCCCACGCCCACTACCTGTGCTGGCGCACCGGCACCATGGACCGCTGGGAATGCGCGGCCTTTGCCGAATGGCTGCGCAAGATCATGGTGTGAGCATGCTTATACGGCCGGCACAACAGGACGATGCCGCCGCCATCGCGCGCATCCATGTCGTGGCCTGGCAGGCGGCCTACGCGGGCATCCTCGACGCGGCCTACCTGGCGGCCCTGTCCACCGCCCAGCGCGCAGCCTACTGGGCCCAGGCCATTGTCCAGGGCCGTCCCAGGCTGCTGCTGGCGCAGGACGGCCAGGGTGCGGTGGCGGGCTGGATCGCCTTCGGCGACTGCCGCGACAAGGATGCGCCGGCCACCCGGGGCGAAATCTGGGCGATCTACGTGGACCCGGCCTGCTGGTCGCAGGGGGCAGGCCAGGCGCTGTGGCGGCAGGCGCGGGAGCAGTTGCAGGAACAGGGCAAGGCCGAAGCCAGCCTGTGGGTGCTGGCCGCCAACCAGCGGGCCATCCGCTTCTATGCAGCGTTGGGCTTCGCACCCGATCCAGGGAGCGACAGGACCATCACGGTGGCCGGAGCGCCGATCGACGAGGTCCGCCAGGTCTGCCCGCTGGCGCGCGGCGGCTGACGCTCTGCACCGGATTTCACACCGGCCCTCCAAAAATCTCACGGCGGCCGGCGCCGCCATGGCCTACAGTGGCGGCATGCAGACCGCTTCCCTCTCCTCCCTCGCAGCCAAGGCACCCACCGGGCCCACGCCAGCCGAGCGCGCAGCGCGCCAGGCCGAGGTGGTGCAGGCACTGTCCCGCACCGTGCCGGCCCATGCCCTTCTGTGGCATGCCGAAGACACCACGCCCTACGAATGCGACGGCCTCACCGCCTACCGCCAGCGCCCGCTGGTGGTCTGCCTGCCCGAGACCTACGAGCAGGTGCAGGCCGTGCTGCAGGCCTGCCACCAGTTGCATGTGCCGGTGGTGGCACGCGGCGCGGGCACGGGGCTGTCGGGCGGGGCCATGCCCGATGCCCTGGGGGTGACGCTCTCGCTGGCCAAGTTCAACCGCATCCTGGACCTGGACCCGGTGAGCCGCACGGCCGTGGTGCAGTGCGGCGTGCGCAACCTGGCCATCAGCGAGGCAGCCGCGCCCTACGGCCTGTACTACGCGCCCGACCCGAGCAGCCAGATCGCCTGCACCATCGGCGGCAACGTGGCCGAGAACTCGGGGGGCGTGCATTGCCTCAAGTACGGCCTGACGGTACACAACGTGCTCAAGGTGCGCGGCTTCACCGTCGAGGGCGAGGCCGTGGAGTTCGGCAGCGACGCGCTCGATGCGCCCGGCTATGACCTGCTGGCCGCCGTGATCGGCAGCGAGGGCATGCTGGCCGTGACCACCGAGGTCACGGTGCGGCTGATCCCCAAGCCGCAGTTGGCGCGCTGCATCATGGCCAGCTTCGACGACGTGCGCAAGGCGGGCGCCGCAGTGGCCGCGGTGATCGCCGCCGGCATCATCCCCGCAGGCCTGGAGATGATGGACAAGCCCATGACCGCCGCGGTCGAGGACTTCGTGCACGCGGGCTACGACCTCAACGCCGAGGCCATCCTGCTGTGCGAGAGCGACGGCACGCCCGAGGAGGTGGAGGAAGAGATCGGCCGCATGACCGATGTGCTGCGCGCTGCAGGCGCCGTGGCCATCTCGGTCAGCTGCGACGAGGCCGAGCGCCTGCGCTTCTGGAGCGGGCGCAAGAACGCCTTCCCGGCCAGCGGGCGCATCAGCCCCGACTACATGTGCATGGACTCCACCATCCCGCGCAAGCGCCTGGCCGACATCCTGCTGGCCATTGCCGAGATGGAAAAGAAATACCAGCTGCGCTGCGCCAACGTGTTCCACGCGGGCGACGGCAACCTGCATCCGCTGATTTTGTTCGATGCCAACGACCCCGACCAATTGCACCGCTGCGAGCTGTTCGGCGCCGACATCCTGGAGACCAGCGTGGCCATGGGCGGCACCGTGACCGGCGAGCACGGCGTGGGGGTTGAAAAACTCAACAGCATGTGCGTGCAGTTCAGCGCCGCCGAGAATGCGCAGATGTTCGGCCTCAAGCATGCGTTCGATCCGGCCGGCCTGCTCAACCCCGGCAAGGTCATCCCCACGCTGCACCGCTGCGCGGAGTATGGAAAGATGCTGGTGCGCGCCGGGCAGATCAAGCACCCGGACTTGCCCCGCTTCTGACGTGCAGCAACAGCCGTCCACCGCGCCACCCCCATCGCCTGGCCCGATGAAGGGACTTCAGGGCCTGGCCTTCCTGCTCCTGATGCAGTCGGCCGGCGAGGCGCTGTCGCACTTTCTGCACCTGCCCGTGCCTGGCCCTGTGGTGGGCATGGTGCTGCTGCTCCTGGCATTGCACTGGGGGCCCGTGCAGCGGGCCGTGGCACCGGCAGCAGGCTTTCTGCTCACCCACCTGTCGCTGCTGTTCGTGCCGGTGGGCGTGGGCGTGATGACGCACCTCGACCTGCTGGGTGCCTACGGGTTGCGCCTGGTCATCGTGATCGTGCTGTCCACCTGGGCCGGCATGGCAGCCACGGTGCTGGTGCTGCGCCTGTTCAAGACCCGGACCAGCGGGCAGGAGGCCGGCGATGGCCAATTTCGTTGAGCTTCTGGGTCTATCTCTCGCAGGCACCGCTGTTCGGCCTTACGGCCACACTCGCGGTGTACGTGCTGGCACAGGCCTTTTCCGCACGCATGGGCCACGCCGCCTGGGCCAACCCGGTGCTGTGGTCGGTGGTGGTGCTGGCCGGTGCGCTGCTGGCCACGGGCACGGCCTACCCCACCTTCTTTGCGGGGGCGCAGTTCATCCACTTCCTGCTGGGGCCGGCCGTGGTGGCCCTGGGCTGGCCGCTGTGGCAACGCCGTGCCGAGCTGCGTCGGCGCTGGGGCCGCCTGCTGCTGGCCGCCCTGGCCGGTGGCAGCGTGGCAGCTGCGAGTGCCGTGGGCCTGGGCTGGGCCATGGGCCTGCCGGTGGACATGCTGATGTCCCTGGCACCCAAGTCGGTCACCGCGCCGGTGGCCATGGGTGTGGCCGCGCAGATCGGCGGCGTGCCGGCGCTCGCGGCGCTGTTCGCGGTGCTCACCGGCATGGTGGGCGCGCTCTCGGGCCGCACCCTGTTTGGCTGGCTGCGCGTGGGCACCGACGCATCGGGCATGGTGGCACGCGGTTTTGCCCTGGGCACCGCCTCGCACGGCATCGGCGCTGCGCAGGCGCTGCAGGACGATGCCGATGCGGGTGCCTATGCCGGCCTGGCGCTCGGACTGCAAGTGGTGCTGGCGGCCCTGCTGGTGCCGCTGGTGGTGCAGCTTTTCTAGCGCACCACGCGCCAGATCTCACCCGCATGAGACAGGCCGAACAGCACCAGCCCGATGAGCCCGCCCACCACCGTGCCGTTGATGCGGATGTACTGCAGGTCCCGGCCGACCTGCAGCTCGACAAGGTCCGACATCTCCCGCGCATCCCAGCGCTGCACCGTGTCCTCGATGTGCTGGGCGATGAAGGCCGACACATCGGGCGCCAGGCCCTGCACCCAGCGCTCGAGCCGCGCGTTGAGCGATGCACGCAAGTCAGGGTCTCCTGCAAGCGACTGCCCGAGCCATCCGCCCATGGCCTGCACGTTGCGCGCCACCGCGGACTCGGGATTGTCCAGGTCGCGCTGCAGGGCCGTGCGCATGCCCTGCCACAGCTCCTGCACGTAGCGGCCCAGCGTGGCATCGGTCTGCAGGTAGGTGCGGATCTCCTCACCCCTGCGCTGCCAGTCGGGGTCGGTCTGCAGGCGCACCACCAGGCGCTGCACGGCCTCGTCGAACTGGGCGCGCAGTTGGTGCTGCGGGTTCTCCGCCACCTCGCCCAGCAGGCCGGCCAGGGCGTTGGCGACCATGGCCGATCCCTTGTCGCCCAGCCAGTCGGTGGGCAATACCTTTTCCTTGACCGGGTGGTCCTTCTTGAGCCACTGCACGATGGTGTGCGCGATAACAAGGCGCGTCTCCTCGTTCTGCAGCAGGGTGATGAGCCGGGCCAGCGCATCGTCGAGCAGCGCCTGGTGGCGGCCGTTGTGCGTGAGCGCGCCCAGCACCGTGGCCATGGTGTGCGAGAGGTCGATCTGCCCGATCAGCGTGCGCGCGGCGCGCTGGATGAAGCGCTCCACCTGGGCATCCTGCACGGCGTCGAGCCCGGCCGACAGCAGGCGCACGGCCTGCTGGCCGAGCAGCGCGGCATGGTCCGGCGCCACCAGCCATTCGGCCAGGCGGGCGACCGGGTCGTGGCGGCGGATCAGCGCCACCAGCGAGGGCGGATCGAGGAACTTGTCACGCACGAAACCGGCCAGGTTGCGGCCAATGCGGTCCTTGTTGCGCGCGATGATGGCCGTGTGCGGGATGGGCAGGCCCAGGGGGTGGCGAAACAGCGCCACCACCGCGAACCAGTCGGCCAGCGCGCCCACCATGGCCGCCTCGGCCACGGCCTTGAGGCAATTGAGCGCCAGGCCCCGCTCCACCAGGCTGGTGCCGATGAACACTGCGGTTGCCAGCAGCAGCAGGGCCAGCGCCTGGCGCTTGGCCGTGCGCAGCGCCGCGCGGGCGGCGTCCGGCTCGGTGCGGGATGTCATCGTGCCGGCCCCAAGGGCAGGAGGAAGCTCAGGCGGCGGCCGCGATCCGGCCCAGCGCCGTGGACAGGTGGCCCAGCGTGCGCTCCACGTTGTGCCATTTTTCCAGGCCGAACAGGCCGATGCGGAAGGTCTTGAAGTCCGGGCCTTCGTCGCACTGCAGCGGCACGCCGGCAGCGGTCTGCAGGCCGACCTCCATGAACTTCTTGCCGTTCTGGATGCCAGGGTCGGTGGTGTAGCTCACGACCACGCCCGGGGCCTTGAAGCCTTCGGCCGCCACGCTCGGGAAGCCCCTGGATTCGAGCAGCGCGCGCACCTGGGCGCCGAGCGCGATCTGCTCGTCGCGCACCTTGTCGAAGCCGTATTCGCGCGTCTCCAGCATCACCTCGCGCAGGCGCACCAGTGCATCGGTGGGCATGGTCGTGTGGTAGGCATGCTGGCCCTTTTCGTAGCCCTCGGCGATCTGCATCCACTTCTTGAGGTCGCACGAGAAGCTGCTGCTGGTCGTGCCCTCGATGGCCTGGCGCGCACGCTCGCTGAGCATCACCATGGCGCAGCAGGGCGAGCCGCTCCAGCCCTTTTGCGGGGCCGAGATCAGCACGTCCACGCCGGTGGCCTGCATGTCCACCCACATCGCGCCCGAGGCCACGCAGTCGAGCACGAACAGCGCACCCACCTCGTGCGCGGCCGCCGTCAGCGTGCGCAGGTAATCGTCGGGCAGGATGATGCCGCTGGCGGTCTCCACATGCGGTGCGAACACCACCTTGGGCCGCTCGGCGCGGATGGCGGCAGCCACTTCGTCGGCCGGGCATGGCGCCCACGCGTCCTGCGGGCCGTCGCCCTGCTTGCGCGCCTTGCACACCACAGCGCCGCCGCCCAGGCCGCCGGCGGCGTCGAAGATCTGGCTCCAGCGGTAGCTGAACCAGCCATTGCGCATGATAAGCACTTTTTCGTTGTTGGCGAACTGGCGCGCCACGGCCTCCATGCCGAAGGTGCCGCTGCCGGGCACCAGCACGGCGGTGTGGGCGTTGTAGACCTGCTTGAGCGTGGCCAGGATGTCCTGCATCACGCCGGTGAAGCGCTTGGACATGTGGTTGAGCGCGCGGTCGGTGTACACCACCGAGAATTCGAGCAGGCCGTCGGGATCGATATCGGGCAGCAGTCCGGGCATGGGAAAAGTCTCCATTGGAAGGGGCACAGGGCAACGCGCGACCATTCGGCCGCGAGCGCCTCAATCAGCCGGCCAGCTTAGCATGGCCCTTCCACACCGATATGGTCACCAGGTATCGACAAAGCTGTGCCCCATGGGCGCCACTTGGGCCGATGCCAACCCCCGCGCCAGCCAGGCGCGGGTCTCTGCCGGGTCGATCACGGCGTCGATCTCCAGCGTCGCCGCCATGTGCAGGGCCTCGCCATTGGCGTACTGGCGTGCCACGAGCTTCTGGAACAGGGCGTCGCGCTCCGCACCCTCGGGAGCGGCTTCGAGTTCCTTGCGAAAGCCCAGGCGCACGGCGCCTTCGAGCCCCATGGCGCCGAACTCGCCCGTAGGCCAGGCCACGGTGAACACGGGCGCATGGAAGCCCCCGGCCGCCATGCCCATGGCGCCCAGGCCATAGCCCTTGCGCAGCACGACGCTGAAATACGGCACGCGCAGGCTGGCAGCCGTCACGAACAGGCGACTCACATGGCGCACCTGCGCCGTGGCCTCCACCTCGGGGCCGACCATGAAGCCCGGCGTGTCCACCAGGCTCACCAGCGGCAGGCCATGCGCGTTGCACAGCTGCATGAAGCGCGCGCCTTTGTCGGCCGCATCGGCGTCGATGGCGCCGCCCAGGTGCATCGGGTTGCTGGCCAGCAGGCCCACAGGGCGCCCCTCGATGCGCGCCAGCGCCGTGTGTATGCCCGCGCCGAAGCCCGTGCGCAGCAGGAGCAGGCTGCCTTCGTCCACCAGGCCGTCCAGGGCGGCACGCGTGTCGTAAACGCGCAGCCGGTTCTCGGGCACCACGGCGCGCAGCAGGCGCTGGTCGGGCACAGTCCACTGCGCCACGCGCCCCTGGAAGAACGAAAGATAGTGCCGCGCCGCACGCACCGCGCCGGCTTCGTCCTCCACCAGCACGTCGATCACGCCATTGGCATGCTGCACGCGGCTCGGGCCGATCTGCTCGGGCTTGAACACACCGAGCCCCCCGCCCTCGATCATGGCGGGCCCACCCATGCCGATGTTGCTGCTGCGCGTGGCGATGACCACGTCGCTGCAGCCCAGCAGCGCCGCATTGCCGGCAAAGCAGCGCCCCGCGGCGATGCCCACCACGGGCACCTGGCCCGACAGCGCGGCGTAGCTGGCGAAGGTGTGCACATGCAGCCCGGCCACCACCGGCATGTCGGTATCGCCAGGCCTGCCCCCGCCGCCTTCGGCGAACAGCACCACGGGCAGCTTCTGCGCCAGGGCAATGCCGAGCATGCGGTCCGTCTTGGCGTGGTTGCGCGCGCCCTGCGTGCCGGCCAGCACCGTGGCGTCGTAGGACATGACCACCGCGCGCGACTTCTCGGGCCCGAAGTCGGCACCATTGATGCCGCCGATGCCCGTGACCATGCCATCGGCCGGGGTGTTGGCGACCAGGTCCTCCAGGCTGCGCCGGCGCGTCTGCGCGGCAATGGCCAGCGCGCCGTACTCGATGAAGCTGCCCTCGTCGCACAGGTCAGCGATGTTCTCGCGCGCGCTGCGCCCGCCCTGCTCGCGGCGCTTGGCCATGGCCTCGGGGCGCGCGGCGTCGAGCGTGAAGGCATGGCGGTCCAGCAGGCGCTGCAGGTCGGGACGGATGTGGTCGGCGCCTTGCGCCGCAGCGCCCTCTTCCACCACGGCCTGTGCGCCCTCCACGGTTTCCAGCACCAGCAATGGCTGGCCTTGCACCAGGTAGCCGCCCGGCGCCGCGAGCAACGCGCCCACCCGGCCCGCGTGCGGAGCCAGCAGCACATGCTCCATCTTCATGGCTTCGAGCACGGCCAATTCGGCGCCTGCGGCCACCACATCGCCCTCTGCCACCGACAGTTGCACCAGCCGTGCGGGCATGGGTGCCAGCACCGCTCCGTCGGGTGCAGATCCGGGCTGCGCAGCCTCGTGATCGGCGGCCACTGCCAGCGGTTCATCCGCCAGGTGACCCGCCACCACCAGCAGCTCGGGCAAGACCGTTTCCAGCCAGCGCGTATGCAACTGCTGGCTCTCCATCTCGGGCCGTGCGGCCAGCGCGCGCAGCAGCGCCAGATTGGTAGCAACGCCGCCGATGCGGCACTCGGCCAGGGCGCGCCGGGAGCGCCGCAGCACGTCGCCGAAGCGGGGGCTGCGCGTGTACACGATGAGCTTGGCCAGCAGCGTGTCGTAGTGCGGCGAGGGGGCCACACCCGCCACCCCGTGCGTGTCCACGCGGATGCCCGGTCCGGCCGGCAGGTCGAAGCGCGTGAGCGGGCCGCTGCCGGGCACCGAACCACCCTGTGCATCCAGCGTCTCGGCGTTGATGCGCCACTGCAGGGCAAAGCCCTGCACCACAGGGGGTGCATCGGGGTCGAGCCCCAGATCGCGCAGGCTCCGGCCCGCGGCCAGCGCGATCTGGGTCTGCACCAGATCCACGCCCGTGACCTCCTCGGTGATGGTGTGCTCCACCTGCAGGCGCGGGTTGGCCTCGATGAAGACGAAGGGCAGCGTCTCGGACGCCAGGTCCACCAGGAACTCGAAGGTGCCCAGGCCCTCGTACGCCACCGCGCGCGCCATGGCAAGCGCTGCCGCCACGATGCGTTCGCGCAGCGGTGCAGGCAGCGAGGGGCTGGGCGCCACCTCCACCACCTTCTGGAAGCGCCGCTGCAGCGTGCATTCGCGCTCGCCCAGGGACATCACCTCGCGCCCGTCGCCCAGCACCTGCACCTCGATATGGCGCGCCCCGGCCATCAGCCGCTCGACGTAGACGCCATCGACGCCGAAGGCAGCCAGCGCCTCGCTGCGGCAGCGCGCATACGCAGCCGGCAATTCATCGGCGGACTGCACGGCGCGCATGCCGCGCCCGCCGCCACCGCCGACGGCCTTGACCACGATGCCCGCGCCGCCTTGTGCCTGCCAGAACTGCATGGCCTCCTCCAGCGTGACAGCGGCCTGCGTGCCCGGCATCAGCGGCACGCCGCAGCGCAGTGCCAGAGCGCGCGCCCGGGCCTTGTCGCCGAACAGGGCCAGTTGCTCGAACGTGGGGCCAATGAAGCGCAGACCGGCCTGCCCGCAGGCGCGCGCGAAGTCGGAGCGCTCGCTCAGGAAGCCATAGCCTGGGTGAACGGCATCGCAGCCCTGGGCGAGCGCGATGGCAATGAGGTTCTCGCCACCGAGGTAAGCCGCCGGCCCCGCAACCCCAAGGGCCACCGCCGTGCCGGCGGCGCGCACATGGGGCGCCTGCGAATCATCGTCGGCATACAGGGCCACGCTGGCGATGGACAGGTCCTGCAAGGCGCGCACGACGCGCAGGGCGATCTCGCCGCGGTTGGCGACCAGGACTTTGTGGAACAGCGGGGAGTGAATTGAAGACATGGATGCTTTCCGGTCGGGCAAGTGGCCCGGCATTCTGGCGCGCGCCGCTGGCTGCAGGTGGTACGCAGGGGACAACGGCGCAGGCGCATTAACCCCCAGACTCCGCCCGCCATCGCAGCCCGCTACCATGCCTTGCATTTCCACAGCCTCCGAGACGCCCCATGCCCGACTTTCGCAGCGACACTGTCACCCAGCCCACGCCCGCCATGCGCTCGGCCATGTTCGATGCCCCGCTGGGCGACGACGTGTTTGGCGACGATCCTTCCGTGAACGCGCTGCAGGACTACGCGGCGCAGTTGCTGGGCTTCGAGGCCGCACTGTTCGCCCCCTCGGGCACGCAGACCAACCTGATCGCCCTGTGGGGCCACTGCCAGCGCGGTGACGAGGCCATCGTCGGCCAGAGCTGGCACACCTACCGCTGGGAGGCCGGTGGCATGGCGGTGCTGGGCTCCATCCAGCCCCAGCCCGTGGAGACCCAGCCCGACGGCACGCTGCGCCTGGCCGACATCGCGGCCGCCATCAAGCCCGATGACCCGCACTTCGCGCGCACCCGCCTGGTGGTGCTGGAGAACACCACGGGCGGCCAGGTGCTGCCGCCGGCCTACGTCGCCGAGGTCTCGGCCCTGGCGCGCCAGCGTGGCCTGGCCATGCACCTGGACGGCGCACGCATGTTCAACGCCGCCACGGCCAATGCCGCCCGAGCGGGCACCGACGTGTACGACGAGGCCCGCGCCCTGTGCAGCCACTTCGACTCGGCCTCGCTGTGCCTGAGCAAGGGCCTGGGGGCGCCCATCGGCTCGCTGGTGCTGGGCAGCCACGACTTCATCCGCCAGGCACGGCGCACGCGCAAGATCCTGGGCGGCGGCATGCGCCAGGCGGGTGTGCTGGCCGCGGCCGGCCGCTATGCACTGGAGCACCACGTGCGCCGCATGGCCGACGACCACGCCCGGTTGGCCCAATTGGCCGAGGGCCTGGCCGAGGCCAACCGCAGCCACCCGGTGCTGCGCGGCAAGATCACCGTGCACCCCTGGCAGACCAACATTCTGTTCACGGATCTGCACACGGACGTGGCGCCCGCCTTCACCGCCTGGCTGGCCCAGCACGGCGTGCGCGTGACCAGCGGCCTCTACGCCGGCCAGACCCGGCTGCGCTGGGTGACCCACCTGGACGTCGGCGATGCCGACATCAAGGCCGCGCTCGATTGCGTGGCCATCTTCACCGGGGGCTGAGTCGCTGCATCAGGCGGCGGGGTAGACCCGCCCGCCGAAGATGCCGGTACCGACCCGGACCAGGGTGCTGCCGGCATGGATGGCGGCTTCGAGGTCGGCCGTCATGCCCATCGACAGGGTGTCGAAAGCGTCCAGGCCCGGCACCCCACTGGCCTGGATCTGATGGAACAGGCGCTGGGCGCGCAGGTGCAACTCCTTTTGCGCTTCGAAATCTGGCGCGTGATCGGGGATGCTCATGAGGCCACGCACCGTCAGCCGTGGCAGTTTCGCCACAGCTTGCGCCAGGGACAGGGCCTCCTGCGGGGGCACGCCGGCCTTGGTCGCGCCGCCGTCCACGTTGACCTGGATGCACACCTGCAGCGGTGCCAGGTGTTCCGGGCGCTGGGCCGACAGGCGCTCGGCGATCTTCAGCCGGTCGACCGTGTGCGCCCAGTCGAAGTGTTCGGCCACCAGGCGCGTCTTGTTGCTCTGCATGGGCCCGATGCAGTGCCATTGCAGGCTGGCGGGCGATAGCTGGCGCAGGGCCGCCACCTTCTCCACCCCCTCCTGGATGTAGTTCTCGCCAAAGGCCCGCTGGCCCGCGGCCACGGCCTCGGCCACCGCATCGGCCCCGAAGGTCTTGGAAACCGCCAGCAGCGACACCGTGGCCGGATCGCGCCCGGCGGCGGCACAGGCCTGTGCAATCCTGCCCATAACCTGTTGGAGGTTGTTATCAATCGTGGTCATAATGATTGGCAAGCGTACCAAACGATTGAGGGGATCCCGTGGACATTACCCAACTGCTGGCGTTCAGCGTCAAGAACAAGGCTTCCGACCTGCACCTCTCGGCAGGCCTGCCACCCATGATCCGGGTCCACGGGGATGTGCGCCGCATCAACGTGGATGCGCTGGACCACAAGACGGTCCACGGCATGGTGTACGACATCATGAGCGACTCCCAGCGAAAGACGTATGAGGAATTCCTGGAAGTCGACTTCTCGTTCGAAATCGAAGGCCTGGCGCGTTTCCGCGTCAACGCCTTCAACCAGAACCGGGGTGCGGCCGCCGTGTTCCGGACCATTCCGAGCAAGATCCTGACGCTGGAGCAGCTCAACGCCCCCAAGATCTTCGGCGACCTGGCCCTGAAGCCGCGCGGCCTGGTGCTGGTGACCGGCCCCACGGGCTCGGGCAAGTCCACCACGCTGGCGGCCATGGTCAACTACCTCAACGAAACCGAGTACGGCCACATCCTCACGGTGGAGGACCCGATCGAGTTCGTGCATGAATCCAAGAAGTGCCTGATCAACCAGCGCGAAGTCGGCCCGATGACGCTGTCCTTCGCCGCCGCCCTGAAATCCGCACTGCGCGAAGACCCGGACGCCATCCTGGTGGGCGAAATGCGCGACCTGGAAACCATCCGCTTGGCCATGACGGCCGCGGAAACGGGCCACCTGGTCTTCGGCACGCTGCACACCTCCAGCGCCGCCAAGACCATCGACCGGATCATCGACGTGTTCCCCGCTGAAGAAAAGGAAATGGTCCGCGCGATGCTCTCCGAATCGCTGCAGGCCGTGATCTCGCAGACCCTGTGCAAGACCAAGGACGGCTCGGGCCGGGTGGCCGCGCACGAGATCATGCTGGGCACCAGCGCCATCCGCAACCTGATCCGCGAGGCCAAGGTGGCGCAGATGTACTCCACCATCCAGACCAGCAACAGCGTGGGCATGCAGACGCTGGACCAGAACCTCACGGACATGGTGCGCCGCAACATCATCAGCCCGGCCGAAGCCCGCGGCAAGGCCAAGATTCCGGAAAACTTCCCCGGGTGACATGAAACACCCCCTGAGTCGCTTCGCGCCTTCCCCCTCTCTCGCCTCGCTGCGCGAGTCGGGAGGGGGCCGCCCCCAGCGCGGCGGGGCGGCCCTTGCGCGGGGGCACTGGCCTGGGTCACGCCAGTTTCGAGTGCTGCGGATCGGGCGAAGCGCCATGGGAGAGACGGCCGCTCAGGCCCACCCTACATTGACAGAAGATACGGCGGCGCAAGGCGCCGCACTACGGAGCAAATTATGAAAGGCATTCTCGGCCTTCTGCGCATGAAGTCGATCGGCAACAAGCCGGCGGAGGACAACACCGATTCGGTGCTCTTCTCGACGGCCTTTGCCGGTCAGGGCGTGGACGACTCCATGCTGGTGCCTTGGGAGGCCCGCGCCGTGGAGGTGGGCGCCAAGCGCCTGCCCACCAGCCGCGGCGGCAAGCTGCTGCAGGGGCTGTGGGCCAAGGACAAGTACATGGCCCACCTGGACAAGGACGCCGTGGAGCGCATGGAGCGCTTTTTCGAGTTTGCTGCCATCCCCTCCAACCGTGACGTGATCCGCCAGGACGAGTACGGCAACTTCATGGTGGTGCTGCTCACCGGCACCATCGCCGTGGACCGCGTGCAGCCCTGGGGCGAGCACCTGCGTCTGGCCGAAACGCGGCCCGGCGACATCCTGGGAGAAATGTCGCTGCTGGACAGCGGTATCCGCTTTTCTGCCTGCACCACGCTCACCGACTGCGAGATCGCCGTGTTGAGCGCCGAGGCCATGGACGACATGATGTCCAAGGACCCCCAGCTCGCAGCCAGCCTGATTGCCCTGCTGGCCCGCAAACTGTCGTTGCGCCTGCGCGTGGTGAGTGCCCGCCTGAGCGACGGCAACCAGAAATGACAATGACCGTCCGGCAGACCAGGACCCCAAGGGAGAAACTCTGATGGAACGCGATCAGGCCAGTAAATTCATCAACGACCTGCTCAAGCTGATGGTCAGCCGCAATGGCAGCGACTTGTTCATCACGGCAGAGTTTCCACCGGCCATCAAGGTTGACGGCAAGGTGACCAAGGTGTCGCCCCAGCCGCTCACGCCCACCCACACGCTCACGCTGGCGCGCGCCGTCATGAGCGACAAGCAGGTGGCCGACTTCGAGCGCACCAAGGAGTGCAATTTCGCGATTTCGCCCGCCGGCGTGGGGCGCTTCCGGGTGAACGCCTTCATCCAGCAGGGCCGGGTCGGCATGGTGATGCGGACCATTCCGCTCACGCTGCCCACCATCGACGGCCTGGGCGTGCCCCAGGTGCTCAAGGAAGTCACGATGGCCAAGCGCGGCCTGTGCATCCTGGTGGGTGCCACCGGCTCGGGCAAGTCGACCACACTGGCCGCCATGGTGGACTGGCGCAACGAGAACTCGTTCGGCCACATCATCACGGTGGAGGACCCGGTGGAGTTCGTGCACCCGCACAAGAACTGCGTGGTGACGCAGCGCGAAGTGGGCCTGGACACCGACAGCTGGGAAGCCGCGCTCAAGAACACCCTGCGCCAGGCTCCCGACGTGATACTGATGGGCGAAATCCGCGACCGCGAGACCATGGAACATGCCGTGGCGTTTGCCGAAACCGGCCACCTTTGCCTGGCCACGCTGCACGCCAACAGCGCCAACCAGGCGCTGGACCGCATCATCAACTTCTTCCCCGAAGAGCGCCGCGCGCAACTGCTGATGGACCTGTCGCTGAACCTGCGCGCCATGGTCTCGCAGCGGCTGATCCCCAAGCAGGACGGCAAGGGCCGTGCCGCGGCCGTGGAGATCATGCTCAACACCCCGCTGATCTCGGACCTGATCTTCAAGGGCGATGTCCACGAGATCAAGGAGATCATGAAAAAGAGCCGCAACCTGGGCATGCAGACCTTCGACCAGGCGCTGTTCGATGCCTACGAAGCCAACCTGATCAGCTACGAGGACGCATTGCGCAACGCCGACTCGCTCAACGACCTGCGCCTGCAGATCAAGCTCAACAGCCAGCGCGCCAAGTCGCCCGATCTGGCCCAGGGCACCGAGCATTTCGCGATCGTCTGACACCCGGACCGCCACGGAACCCACCGCACACACTCTCGCCCGCCCTTCTGGGCGGGCTTTTTTTCTTTTGGAAGACCTTCGACATGCCAAGCACCCATCCCCGCAGCTACGACGCCACCCCTTCGCTCAAGGTCGCCTTCCTGGGCCTGGGTGTCATGGGCTACCCCATGGCCGGCCACCTGGCCCTGGCCGGGCACGAGGTCACCGTGTACAACCGCACCGCGGCCAAGTCGGCCGCCTGGTGCGAGGAGTTCGCCACCAGCAAGGCACCGCGCCATGCCGCCACCCCGCGCGAAGCCGCAGCAGGCGCCGACCTCGTGTTCTGCTGCGTGGGCAATGACGACGACCTGCGCTCCGTCACCCTCGGTGCCGACGGCGCCTTCGCCGGGATGCAGGCCGGCGCCGTCTTCGTGGACCACACCACAGCATCGGCCGAGGTGGCGCGCGAGCTGTACGCCGCGGCCCGGGCCGCAGGCCTGCAGTTCGTCGATGCGCCGGTGTCGGGCGGCCAAGCCGGCGCACAGAACGGCCAGCTCACGGTGATGTGCGGTGGCGATGCCACGGCCTTCGATGCCGCCCGCCCCGTGGCCCTGGC
The DNA here is from genome assembly GCF_979253235.1 of Acidovorax sp. AC410. Taxonomy (NCBI): domain Bacteria; kingdom Pseudomonadati; phylum Pseudomonadota; class Betaproteobacteria; order Burkholderiales; family Comamonadaceae; genus Acidovorax; species Acidovorax sp. AC410. The sequence continues at coordinate 2,376,782 of NZ_CEEDCG010000001.1, read as the reverse complement.
CTTTGCTCGCGCCTTCACGCTGCTGGGTGCCAGCGGCTCGGGCCAACTGGCGAAGATGGTCAATCAGATCTGCATCGCCGGGCTGGTGCAGGGCCTGTCCGAGGCGGTGGCCTTTGGCCAGAATGCCGGCCTGGACATGAAGCAGGTGCTGGAGGTGATCGGCAAGGGCGCAGCCCAGAGCTGGCAGATGGACAACCGCGGCAAGACCATGGTGGACGGCCAGTTCGACTTCGGCTTTGCCGTGGACTGGATGCGCAAGGATCTGGGCCTGGTGCTCGACGAGGCCCGCCGCAACGGCTCGCGCGTGCCTGTGACCGCACTGGTGGACCAGTTCTATGCCGACGTGCAGGGCATGGGCGGCAACCGCTGGGATACGTCCAGCCTTATCAAACGGCTGAAATAAAGCACCCCCTGAGTCGCTTCGCGCCTTCCCCCTCTCTCATATTGCTCCGCAATCTGGGAGGGGGACACCCCCAGCGCGGCGGGGCGGCCCTTGCACGGGGCACTGGCCTTGGCCGCGCCAGTTTCATAGGCGGGAGGAGGCCAACCGGGCAACCCCGGTCGTCCAGGATCAGAGCGAGCGCGCAGGCGCGGTGTCGGTAGTGACCGGTGCCGGCGTGTTGCGGCGCAGTTCTTCCTCGGTGACGATCTCGAACACGCGCACGACCTTGCTCACGCCGCTCACGCCACGGGAGATTTCGGTGGCGCGGCCGGCTTCGCGCTGGGTGACGCGGCCCATCAGGTAGACGATGTTGCGCTCGGTCACCACTTTGAAGGCGTTGGCCGAGATGTCGGCAGCGTCCACAAAGCTGGCGCGCACCTTGCCGGTGATCACGGTGTCGTTGGAGCGCTGGCCCAGCGAGGTGTTGGGCAGCACGGCCAGGTCATTGACCACCGAGCGCACGTTCTCCACACCGGTCACGATGCGCTCGACCGTCTCGCGGTCCTGGGCACTGGCCACTTCGCCGGTCAACAGGGCCTGGCGGTTGTAGCTGGTCACGTTCACATGGGCACGGTCGCCCAGTGCCTCGCGGATGCGGTTGGCAGCACGCAGCTCAATGCCCTCGTCCTCGACCTGGGTGCCCGTCGTACGGCGGTCCACGGCCATCATGCTGCCCACCACGGCGCCCCCCACGATCAGCGGGGCACAGGCCGACAGGCCGGCTGCCAGGGCGGCAGCGGCCAGGGCCGTGCAGAGGGTACGGTTCACGGTTTGCTTCATAGCGGTATCTCCTGTTCACCAAGTAACTGGGCGTCCACGCCGTCGCACAGACAGTGCAGCACCAGGGCGTGGACTTCGCGCACGCGGGCGGCGCGGTCATGCGGCACGCTGATCAGCACGTCGGTTTCGCGCAGCGCGGCCGCCAGTTGCCCCCCGTTGCGGCCGGAGAGCACCACCACGGTCATATCGCGCTCGTGCGCGGCCTCGGTCGCTGCCAACAGGTTGGCGTCGTTGCCGCTGACCGACAGGGCCAGCAGCAGGTCACCCGCCTGGCCCAGTGCCCGCACCTGGCGGGCAAACTGCTGGGAACCCTGGTCCTGGGCGCCGGCCGGCCCGGCCGTCAGCAGGGTGCTGTCGGCCGTGAGGGCCAGGGCGGCCAGCTCGGGACGCTCGCGCTCGAAGCCGGCCACAAAGAAGGCGGCAAACTGCTGCGCCTCGGCGGCCGAGGGGCCATTGCCGCAGGCCAGCACCTTGCCGCCGCTGGTCACGCAGGCCAGCATGGCATGCACTGCCGCAGCGATGGGGGTGCTCAGGGTCTGGGCCGCCTGGTATTTCAGGTCGGCGCTGTCGATGAAGTGCTGTTGGATGCGTTGCTCAAGCATGGAGGCCCGATGATACCCGCCGCGTGTTACAGCTTTTGCCGCAAATTTTGTAGCAAAGGGTTTAGGCTGTGCAGGGCATTGCACGCCTGGAGGTGGTGGTGGAAGCTTGGGGACTTAGCTGGCATCGAAAGCCGCTTTGAGCCATTGCACCTGCTGCTCCTCCACCAGCACCACGTCGAATCGGCAGGGTGGGGGCGATGCCAGCCGCATCAGGTAGTGGCGCGCCGCCAGAACGATGCGCCGCTGCTTGGCCGTGCCAATGCTGCCGCCCGCGCCGCCGAAGGCCTGGCTGGCACGGCTGCGCACCTCCACGAAGACGGTGGTGCCGTCGCGCTCGCACATCACGAGGTCGATCTCGCCCCCGCCGCGCCCCGGCGTCCGATAATTGCGCGTGAGCAATTGCAGGCCTGCAGACTGCAGATGCGCCAGGGCGCGGTCTTCCGCCGCATTGCCTTGCGCCCGCGTGGTGCCACCGCCGGCGGCAGCGGGCTCCGGCTCCGCAACCGCCTGCTTTCGTCCAAATCCAAGGAATTTCATTGAGCGCCTCTTTCGCTTCCGCCCTCGATGCCGCACGCGATGCGGCGGCTGCGCAGCATTATCCGCAGGGGGCCCTGTACGTGGTGGCCACACCCATCGGCAACCTGGCCGACATCACCTTGCGCGCCTTGCACGTGCTGCAGCTGGCCGACACCGTGGCCTGCGAGGACACGCGCCACACCCAGTCCCTGCTGCGCGCCTATGGCATCGACAAGAACGCATCCCAGTTGCTCGCCGTGCACCAGCACAACGAGGCCGAGGCCGCGCAGAACGTGGTGCAGCGCCTGCAACAAGGGCAGCGCGTGGCCTATGTGAGCGATGCCGGAACGCCCGGCGTGAGCGACCCCGGTGCCCGCCTCGTGGCTGCCGTGCAGGCAGCCGGCCTGCGCTCCCTGCCGCTGCCGGGCGCCAGCAGCATCACCACCGCCCTGAGCGTGGCCGGCGCCGTGGCACACAGCGCCGAACATGGCGGCTTCGTGTTTGCAGGCTTCCTGCCGGTGAAGAATGCCGAGCGCGCCAGCACCATTGGCCAACTGGCCGGCGAGCCGCGCTGCGTGGTGCTGCTGGAAGCCCCCCACCGCATCGGTGAACTCGCGCAGGCCCTGGCGGTGCTGGGCGAGCGCCCGGTGACCCTGGCGCGCGAGCTGACCAAGCAGTTCGAGGAGGTGACCACCCTGCCTGCGCAGGCGCTCAGCGCCTGGCTGGAGGGCGCGCCCCAGCGCTCGCGCGGAGAATTCGTGGTGCTGTTGCACCCGGTGCCGGTGGCCGCCGATGACGGCGAGAGCCTGCGCGTGCTTCGCCTGCTGCTGGCCGAGCTGCCGCTCAAGACGGCCGTGCGCCTGGCGGCCGAGATCACCGGCGCATCGCGCAACGTGCTCTACGACACGGCCCTGGACTGGAAAAAGGGCGAGAAGGAAGGCGCCCAGGGCTGAAAGCTCAGTGCCCCGACACCGCCAGCCCCGCGGCCACCCCGCCGAAAAGATCTCCTTCGACCTGCGGGGTATCGGGAAACGCCCGGCGCAGGGCCTCGCGCAACGGGCGCAGCGCGGACGAGCCCCCGGTGAGGTAGATCGCATCCGGCCCGCGCGGCGCCAGGCCGGCCAGTAGCACGCACTCCTGCGCGCAGGCCACGACCTGTTCGAGCGGCGCGGCCAGGTGCCGGGCCAGCCCCTCGGGCGTGACCGCCGAGGCCAGCGCCGGCTCGATCCAGTCCAGCACCATGGCTGCCGAGGCATCCGACAGCGAGGCCGCGATCTTGGCCTGCTCCACAGTATTGGCCATGCGGTGGCCCAGGCGCTCGTTGAGCACCGTCATCAGCCGCGCATGCAGGCGCTGGTCGGCATAGTCGGTGCGCAGGTTCTGGGCATCACGCAGCGCCTTGGGTGCGTACAGCCACTGGATCAGGTGCCAGGTCGACAGGTCGAAGAACACGCGATTGGGAACCTCGCGCCCGCTCGGCCCGAGGTGCCGAAAGCCCAGCATGGGCATCAGCAGCTCCAGGCTGAGGCGCCGGTCGAAGTCGGTGCCCCCCACATGCACGCCCGTGGTGGCCAGCACGTCTGCCGCGCGGTCGGTGCCCAGCGCCAGGCGCTCGGGCCCCAGGCGCACCACGGTAAAGTCCGACGTACCCCCGCCGATGTCCACCACCAGCACCAGCGACTCATGGGTGATGCGCTGTTCGTAGTCGAGCGCGGCGGCCATGGGCTCGAACTGGAAGGACACGTTCTGGAACCCCGCTTCCAGCGCTGCCTTGCGCAGCGAGTCCTCGGCCTGCTGGTCGCGCGCCGGGTCATCGTCCACGAAGTGTACGGGCCGGCCCATGATCGCCTGCCCGGGCATGGCGCCCAGGTCCTCGGTGGCCTTTTTGGCCAGCATGCGCAGGAACAGGCCGATGATGTCCTGGTAGCTCATGAGCTGGTTGTGCACAGCCGTCTTGTCCTGCAGCAGCGCACTGCCCAGCAGGCTCTTGAGCGAGCGCATCAGCCGCCCCTCGGTGCCCGCCAGGTACTGGCCCACGGCATCGCGGCCGAAGTGGGTGCGGTGGTCCTCGGCGTTGAAGAACAGCGCCGTGGGCAGGGTGACGCCCTCCCCTTCCAGCGCGATCATGCGGGCGGGCGAGCGGCCCTGGCGCACCGCCATGGCCGAGTTGGAGGTGCCAAAGTCAATGCCGAGGGTGGTGTCCTTCAGGAGGGGCATGGGGAGTCAGGGAGGGGAAAAGGAGGCAACAAACAGAAAGAAGGACGGCGACTGCGCGCAGCCACGCCACGCCACAGGGCGAAGGCTGTCTGGTGGCGCAGCCGTGGCTCGGGATCCGGCCATGGCCGGGTCCTGCGCAGGGGAGCGGGATTGTGCCATGGCGCTGGAAGCCCCCCGGCCAGCGCCAGGAGCTGCCTCAGGGGGCCTGTTTCGGCACGATCATGGCCGGCACCGCCTCGCGCATGGCCGACACGAAGCGCAGCAGGCGCGAAGGGTAGAAGCGGGCATGCGGATAAATCAGGAACATCGGCAGCGGCGCCGGCTGCCATTGGGGTGCCAGCTGCACCAGCGCCCCCTGGACCAGTTCCTGCTGCATCAGCCAGGCCGAGCCCGCGCAGACCCCGAGCCCCAGCTTTGCCGCGCTGCGCAGGGCATACAGGCTATCGGTGCTCACGCGCGGGCGAAAGGCGATGCGGCGCGTTTCCCCCGTGGTGGCGTGGGTGAGCGCCAGCTCACTGCGGTAGTAGGTGTGCAGTGCCAGCCAGGGCAAGGCCGCCAGTCCGTCCGGATCCGTGGGCACCGTGCCCCCGGGCCCCAGCAGGGACGGCGCACCCACCACGATGCGCGGCACCTCGGCCAGGCGAATGGCCACCACCGCCGGGTCGGCCGGTTCGCCGACCTGGATGGCGCAGTCGATGCCCGCGCCAATGAAATCGCGCACATCGTCCCGCAGCAGCCATTCGACCGACACGCGCGGGTGCGCGTGCAGGAACTGCGCCAGCGGTCCCACGAACATCTCCTGCCCGAAGGCGTGCGGCATGGCCACGCGCAGCGTGCCCTCGGGCTCCTCCTGCGCACCGCGCAGGTCGGCCTCGAAGGAGGCCCAGCTCGCCAGCAGCGCCTTGGCCCGCTGGTAGCAACGCTCTCCGTCCACCGTGAGGCGCATGGTGTGGGTGGAGCGCTGCAGCAGGCGCAGCCCCAGGGACTGCTCCAGCGCCTGCAGGCGCCGGCTCACCGTGGGCTGGGTGGCATGCATCTGCGCTGCGGCGGCCGAAAGGCTGCCGGCCTCGACGATGCGCACAAAGGTCTCCATCAGCTGCAGGCGGTTGCCCAGCACACCGCCAGTGCCCGCCTGGGGCGCCGGGCCGGCGGACCGTGGGCTCGGTGGGTCAAAGGCAGTGTTTTTGGTCATGCAATGAACGTATATCCAATGTGCAAAGCATCGTACTACCAAGCGCGGCAGACCCCGAGCACACTTGAGTTCAAGGCTTCATCAAGGGTTAACACCATGTCTTTCATGCAAAAATCGGATGCGGCGATGGCCATCACACCCGGCGGCCAGGGGGCTGCGCCGGACGCTCCCACACTTCCTGCGCCCCTGGTGCTGCTGCTGGCGGCCGGGGCCGGCCTGGGCGTGGCCTCGCTGTACTACAGCCAGCCCATGCTGGGCGTGCTGGGGGCGGACTTCGGCGCATCCGGCCAGCCCGTGGGCTGGGTGCCCACGCTCACGCAATTGGGCTATGCGCTGGGCATCCTGTTGCTCGCACCGCTCGGGGACCGGTTCGACCGGCGCAGCATCATCCTCGCCAAGGCCGCCGCGCTGGTGGGTGCGCTGCTGCTCGCCGCAGCGGCGCCCGCCATCGGCGTGCTGCTGGCGGCCAGCCTGGCGATCGGCATCACCGCCACCCTGGCGCAGGACATCGTGCCCGCCGCTGCCACGCTGGCGCCCGCCGCACACCGTGGCAAGGTGGTGGGCACGGTGATGACCGGACTGCTGCTGGGTATTTTGCTGTCGCGCGTGGTCAGTGGCTTCGTGGCCGAGCATTTCGGCTGGCGCACCGTGTTCGTGGCCGCTGCCGCGAGCGTGGCCGCCATTGACATGGCCGTGTGGCGGGGCCTGCCACGTTTTCGCCCCACCACCCAACTGCCCTATGGCCAGTTGCTGGCCTCGTTGGGCGCATTGTGGTGGCGCCATCGCGGCCTGCGGCGCGCCGCCCTGGCGCAGGGCCTGCTCTCGGTGGGGTTCAGCGCCTTCTGGTCTACGCTGGCGGTGATGCTGCATGGCGCGCCTTTCCACCTGGGCAGCACGGCCGCCGGCGCCTTTGGCCTGGCCGGCGCGGCCGGTGCCCTGGCGGCGCCCCTGGCAGGCCGGCTGGCTGACCGCCTGGGACCGGAACCCATCACCCGCCTGGGCGCGGGCCTGGCCGCCCTGTGTTTTGCCGCGATGGCGCTGGCACCGTGGATGGGACCCACCGCCCAACTGTGCCTGCTGGTGGTCTGCGCCATCGGCTTTGACCTCGGGGTGCAGGCCGCCCTGATCGCGCACCAGACCCTGGTCTATGGCATCGACCCGGGCGCCCGCAGCCGGCTCAATGCCGTGCTGATGACGGGCATGTTCATTGGCATGGCCGCCGGTGCGGCCCTGGGCAGCCTGCTGCTGGCGCAATGGGGCTGGATGGGAGTGACGTTGCTGGCCGTGGCAACCAGCCTGGCGGCCCTGGCCGTGCGCATGGGGGCCTCGCCCCAGGCCGTCTGAGTCAGGCTAGTGTCCTGAGTTGGAAGTTCGTTGAAGAAAGAAATCTGCCGAAATCGCTGCCAAGCTAGGCGCAAAGCGCAGACATGCCGGGCGCATGGCGAGCATTTGCAACGACGCATGGCGGCGATTGTCGGTAGATTTATTCAACGAATTTCCAAATCGGGACACTGAAGGTGCCCGGCCCCGGCGGCACCCACTCGCGTACAAAGTCGGCCGCATCCAGGCGATTGGGCGGTGGCAGCCGGTCCTTGGGCGTGCCCATGTACAGAAAGCCCAGCAGGCGGTCAGCGGCACCCAGGCCCAATGCCGCCTTCACACTATCGTCATGTGAGTTCGCGCCTGTGGCCCAGAATCCGCCGAAGCCCAGGATGTGCAGGGCGTTGAGCATGTTCATCACGGCGGCACCGGTGGCCAGCACCTGCTCGCCGTCGGGCACCTTGTGCGGCACCTTCACATGGGCGACCAGGGCCACGAGCATCGGTGCCGCCACGGCCTTGCCGCGAAAACGCTCGCCATCGTCATAGGGGTCGCGCGCCCGGGCCGCCCGCGCGAACACCTGACCCAGCGCAGCGCGCGCATCGCCGCGCACGACGACGAAGCGCCAGGGCCGCAGTTGCCCATGGTCGGGCGCGCGCATGGCGGCAGCGAAGACCAGGTCCAGTGCAGCGGCATCGGGCGCCGGCTCGACCAGCGGCCAGGGCGAATGCCGGCTGAGCAGCAGGTCCATGGCATGGCGCTGCGCGGGGGACAACAGGGGGCGGGACAAGGCCAGGTGGAAGGGGTCGGAGACAGACATGGTGTCCTTTGCGATCGGGCGAAAAGAGCACCCCGGAGCCGGTCGGCATCGCGAGCGATGGCATGGGGACATGGTGGCGGGCGGCCTGGCGGCGACGGCCTTGCGCGCAACGGGCGTTGTGCGCGGGCGGTGCCCAGGGGCTGGCTGGCGCCGCGGTGGGAAGCCCACCCCATCGCGCGGCATGGAGGCCATCGTTCACCGGGGAACTGGCGAACGGGAACCATGGTAGACCAGGGTCGGGAGACACTGCCCGGGCGCGCGGTTTTCACCGGACTTGCGACAGGGTGTCTCACCAGTCCACGCAGGCTCTGGCCTTTCCAGTCCGATTCGAACAGATACCCCAGGGCTGGAGGCCGGGGCGTCGGCGCGTGATGGGGTGCACGAACGGAATCGAACCGTCGTCGGCGGGATCACAACCCGTCGCTCTGCCATTGAGCTACGCGCACCATGAAAGAAAAATACCGGCTGAAGATTGGAGGTGCGGACCGGATTCAAACCGGTGTCTGCGGATTTGCAATCCGCCGCATGGTCGCTTTGCTACCGCACCGGGAAAATGAGAAGACAAATGGCGTTCCGCAGGGGAATCGAACCCCTGGCTTCCTGGGGCTTGTTCACCCTGATTTCGGGGGTTGCGAAATCAGGGTGAACAGGCCCCGACAGGGAGGCACTCTGGCCACTGAGTCAGCGGAATAAAAACGGGGCCCCAGGAGAGAGTCGAACTCCCAAAATCTTGCGTCCATGACAAGCTCGCATGCCAGCTTCGCCACCGGGGCCGAAGAAAGAGAATGGCCCATTTCGCTTGTGTCCTCACGCGATGGGCAACGCAACGGCCGGCGCGCGCCCTTGGCAATAGCTGCACAGAAGCGGCCGTCCCTTCTGCACTTCCCGCCAGGCCGTCCAGGCGGCTGATAGTTGGCGGTGTCGGGAAGACACACCCGCAATGGAGCGGGCCGCCCGGCCAGATTCCGGAGGTCCACACAGGCGGGGTCGCAGCGCCGATTCCAGCGTTCGGCCAGGCCCCGCAGCAAGTTGTGAATGAGCGGTGCGCTGCAGCGCGATCACTGCAGGGGTGGATAAGACCGGCACGCCGCCCAGGTTGAAAAACAAAAAGGCCCGGAACCTTGCGGTGCCCGGGCCTCTGCGAAGAGCGCTTGGAGGGGAATATGCGCCTATGCGCCCCCTCCACCCGGTAGCAGCGGATCCCCATGGCCATGCGCGTCGCACCATTGCGCGGTCAGGCACGGCAGCTTGCGCAGGGCAACAGCACACAACGCGACGCGCACGAGCAGCCGGTCCGGTACGGGACGAGTGCTGGCGAGGGTGTCGGCTGCGTTCACGGTAGATCCTGCTGGGAAGCGGTTGGGGACGAATGGTGTGCGGCAAGGACCGCGATGGAGACGGACTGTAAAGAGTCTTTACAACCCCGTCAACAGCTGTGTGGAATTTTTTGCAAACACGTACCGACCGGCCCATGGGCTGCCACAGCGTGCTCAGGGCAACTGCGGGGGGCCGTCGCACAATTGCAGCACCCGGGCAACGAAGTCCGGATAGCCTGCCGTGGGCTGCTGGAGCAATGGCAGACCGGTCGCATGGGCTGCCGCCTCCAGGGCATGCGCCCACCGCAGGCCATCGTCGGGCTGTGCCAGTGCGCGCGCCTGGACACCCAGTACCAGTTCCTGCCCCCAGAAATACACTGCGCGCGCCTGCAGGTGGGACTGCATGCGCTGTACGTCGGACAGCGTCCTCGGTTCTGCAATGCCCAGCCAGATGTCGGCAAACAGAAAGTCGACTGGAGGCATGCCGGGCGCAGGCCGCCACTCCAGGGCGTCAGCCGCCACCAGCTCCACTTTGTCCGCAGCCGATGCCGGCAGGCCGGCAAGCACGCGGCACCGATCGAACAGTTCCAGCACATCCCTGTCGCGCTCCACCACCGTGACCCGCTGTACGGCGGGTTGCAGCGCGATGTTGGCCGTGGTCCAGCCCATGCCCAGGCCCATCACGACCGTGTGCCCATGCGCATGGCGGCACGCCAGTTCCTGGCTTTCGATCTCGAAGGGTGAGAGCGACATCCAGGTTTCCCAGTGATCGCCTGCCCCCTTGCGCAGGAGCAAGGCGGAATCCGCCGCGACACAGGGGCCACTGTGGTAGCCACGGTCCAGTCCCACGCGGCCACGCCGTATTTGCCATCGCCCCACGGCGCCCTCGGGGTATTGCGGCATGTGCCAGCTTGATTCGAACAACGGCAGGCCGAGCGCCTGTGCGAGTGCGCCAGCCGATGGCTGCAAAAACGAAGATGGGTCTGGGGATGGTGTATGCACGGCAGCCATCTTAGGAAACAGGCAAGCCCGCCGTCCAGCAGGAAATGACCCACCACGCGCCCGCGATAGGCGCCATCCCAATGCAAAAACGCCCCAGCACCGTTGAAAGTACTGGGGCGTTTGCGATTTGGTGGCCTGGGGCGGAATCGAACCACCGACACAAGGATTTTCAATCCTCTGCTCTACCGACTGAGCTACCGGGCCTGAGCCTCAAATTATAGCCAGAAAATTCGGGCCAAAAAGATTTGCTGCAGAAATTTTTCTTCAAACGCGCTTTCCGCGACCCAGGTCCACGCCCAGTTGGCGCAGCTTGCGGTACAGGTGGGTGCGCTCCAGGCCGGTCTTTTCGGCCACGCGGGTCATCGACCCGCCTTCGCGGGCAAGGTGGAATTCGAAATAGGCCTTTTCGAAGCCATCGCGCGCTTCGCGCAACGGGCGGTCCAGATCGAACCCCTGGTGCGAATGCGGGCCAGCCTCCACCCCGGAGAGGGCGGCAATCACGGGCACCTGGGTGAAAGGCGCGTCGGCTGGTGCTGCGGCCGGTGCCTGCACGGCCGCCACAGGGGCCGCATGGTGGGCGGCGTTGCGCGCCAGGCCCTGCTCCACCGCCTTGAGCAGCTTTTGCAGAGTGATGGGCTTTTCCAGGAAGGAGAAGGCACCGATGCGGGTGGCTTCCACCGCCGTGTCGATGGTGGCGTGGCCGCTCATCATGATGACGGGCATGGTCAGTATTCCGCCGGTGGCCCACTCCTTGAGCAGCGACACGCCATCGGTGTCGGGCATCCAGATGTCCAGCAGCACCAGGTCATAGCTGCTGCCGGCACGCGCCGCGCGGGCCTGTGTCGCGTTCTCTGCGAGGTCCACGCTGTGGCCTTCGTCGTTCAGGATTTCGGACAACAGGTCACGAATGCCGAGCTCATCGTCGACCACCAGAATGTTTGCCATGTGTGTTGAAGCGCCTTGGGAGGTACTGCGGGGCGTTGTTGTTATGCCGCCACCGCTGGTTCAGTGGCGAATGATAACGACACTTGGGCGCCCCGCACCACGCCATCTTCGACCCGGTTGGACAGGTCGATGCGGGCTCCGTGCTCGTCCGCGATCTTTTTGACCACCGCCAGACCCAGGCCGGTGCCACGCGGCTTGGTGGTGACGTAGGGCTCGAAAGCGCGCTGCAGGATGTGCGCAGGAAAGCCGCTTCCGCTGTCCGAAACCGTGAGCCGCACCCGCCCGGAAGACTCGCTCCAGCGCGTCGTGATGCGCACGGCCGGCAGGTTTTCGCCGCCCGCCGCACGGGCTTGTTCGGTCGCGTCCTGGGCGTTCTGCAGCAGGTTGTGTACCACCTGGCGCAACTGCTGCGCGTCGCCTGCGATCGCCGGGCAACGCGCGTCCAGCTCAGCTTTCACGGGGACTGTGGCGTTTTCCTCGCCGTACAGATGGAGCACGTCGGCCACCAGCGCGTTGATGTCCAGCGCGTGCAACTCGGCGGCCGGCAGGCGCGCGTAGTCCCTGAATTCGTTGACCAGGCGCTTCATGGCGTCGACCTGTTCCACGATGGTCTTGACCGACTTGGTGAGCACGGCCTGCTCGGTGGCCGCGACCTTGCCGGTGAGCTTCATCTCCAGCCTTTCGGCCGACAACTGAATGGGCGTCAGGGGGTTCTTGATCTCGTGCGCGAGGCGCCGCGCAACCTCGCCCCAGGCCTGTGCGCGCTGCGCCGAAACGATTTCAGAAATGTCGTCAAAAACCAACAGACGGGTCGAATCCGGGAGTTCCGCACCCCGCGCAATGATGCTGGTCGCATGCTGCCCGACCCCTGCGAGCGAGGCGTGCAGCTCGAACGGGTGCTGCCAGTGGTCCAGCCCGTGGTGGTCGCGCTCGCCCAGAAAGGCGGCAAACTGCTTTTGCACGGCGGCGGCAAAGTCGGCCAGGCCGGGCACCCCGGCCAGTGCCTGCCCCTCGAAGGCGGCCATGGGCGCACGCAGGATGCGCGTGGCGCCTGGATTGGACGAGCGGATGGTGCCCGCGCCATCGAGCACCATCACCCCGGCAGTGAGGTTGTCGAGGATGGTCTGCAGGTTGGCGCGCGCCGCATCCACTTCGCTCATGCTCTGCTCCACCGCGCCCCTGGCATCGGCCAGCTGCTGGGTCATGAGCGCGAACGAGCGGGTCAGGCCGCCGAGTTCGTCCTTGCCCTGCAGGGCCGCCTTGGGGCTGAGGTTGCCGGCGGCGACTTCGCGCACCCCCTCGGCCAGCACCAGCAGCGGCCGCACCAGCTGGTTGCCGAGCAGCACGGCCAGCAGCACGGCACCGAAGACGGCCAGGAACAGGCTCAGCGTGAGCGTGCCCACGTACATGCGCCGCAGGCCGCCACGTGCCAGCGCGCGCTCCTGGTACTCGCGGTTGGCCTCCTGCACGGCGATAGCGTTCTCCACCAGGGCCGGAGGCAGCATCAGCGTGGCCTGCAGGTAGCGCGGCTCGGCCAGCAGGCCCACCGCAGGGCTGCTGACCAGGGCGATGATCTTTACGCGCGCGTTCTGCACCGCGGCAGGGTCGGCAATGTCGTCCAGTCCCTCGATCTGCGTCAGCGCCCGCTGCTGGCGCACCGTGCGCAGCAGCGGCACACCGGGCCGCTCGGGGTTCAGGCTGAAACGGGACTGGCCAGCGCTGGCCACGGCCTGCCCGGCACTGTTCCACAGGATGACGTCGGTGGCCCCCAACTGGTCGCGGATGCGTTCGAGCACCACTCCGGCGGAGGTGTCGGGGACCTGCGCCACCTGGGCACTGGCGGTGCGCGTCTTGGAGGCCATGTCGGTGGCCAGGGCATCGAGCGACACACGCGCCAGGTTCACCCCGGCGGACAGAGCCCCCTCCACCTTCACGTCGAACCAGCTTTCGATGGAGCGGGTCACGAACTGGTAGGACACCACATAGATCAGCAGGCCCGGCACCAGGCCGACCAGCGCAAAGATGGCCGCCAGCTTGACCAGCAGACGGCTGCCAAACCGGCCCCGGCGCAGGCGCAGCCACAGGCGCACCGCCACCCAGCCCAGCACCGCCAGCAGCAAAAGGGCCACCAGCACGTTCACGCCGAAGAGCCAGGCGTAATTGCGCTCGTACAAGGCGCGGTTGTTGGTGGCCAGCGTCAGCAGGAACAGGAGCACCAGCCCGATGGCGGACATGATGGCCGCCCCCACCCCTACCGCCCAGCGCACGGCGCGGGACTGGCGCGCCGCCAGATGGGCCGAAGCCGACGCTGGCGACGCAGGGCCGGGTGTCACTTGGCGCCTTCCGGCAAGGCGAGGCGCCCGGAGCGCGAGACGAGCAGGTTCCAGCCGGAGCGGCCCACGGCGCCGATCTGGAACGGACGGGGCAGTTGCGACATGTCGAGCCTGAACCGAAACTGTATCGTATGGCCCGTATCGGCATCGATCGCGGCAGCTTCTGCGATCTTCCAGCGCGAAACCCGCTGCATTGCCGACAGCGCATCTTCCAGATCGTCGAAATTCTGACCCAGCGCTACCCCCAGGCCGGTGTTGGTGATGGGGGATGCAGAGGTGCTCAGCCGCCAGCGCCGGGTCAGGGGCTGGTAGCTCAGCCGAAGGTAGCGCGTGGCCTCGGCCACCAGGCGGTCGGACCAGTACCAGCGGTCACGCATGACCTGCGCTTCCATCACGAAGTACATAGGAATGCCCTTGCGCAGGGCATCCTCGGCGAGCTCGGGCAGGTCGAATTCCAGGCTGGTGCTCAGGTAGATGCCATCGTCCAGGCGCTGCAGGCGCAGTTCGGCGACTTCGCCGCGGTTGGCCTCTGCCAGGGCGGACATCGGCCATGCCAGAAAGGTAATCAGCACCAAAAGCGCACCAATCCACATCCAACGAGCTGCCAAGCGCTCAGTCGGCCGATTTTTGCAACAGTGCGTAAAAAAATCCGTCGTGATCACCGAATCGATTGTCCGGGACAGCCCCCTGCTTGTCCGGTGCGCGGGGGATTAAATGCCCGGGCGAGGGGAGCAAATGTGCATCGGTGTTGTGTGCAAGAAACGTTTGCACCTGCGCATCGCCCTCCGCACGGAAGACGGAGCAGGTGCAGTACAGCAGCCGCCCGCCCGGCGCGACCAGCGGCCACAGGCTGGCCAGCAGCTGCTTTTGCAGGGCTGCGAGCTGGGCGATGTCCGTCTCGCGGCGCAGCCAGCGCACGTCGGGGTGGCGCCGCACGATGCCGGACGCCGTGCACGGCGCGTCGAGCAGGATGGCATCGAACCGCGCCCCGCCATTGGCCGCCTGCCACCAGGCCTCAGGCCGGGCGGCGTCGGCCACCAGCACCTGGGCGGCCAGGCCCAGGCGCGAAAGGGTCTGGTGGATGCGCTCGGCGCGCGTGGCGTCGATCTCCAGCGCTGTCACCTGCAGCGCAGCGCCCTCCCCGGCCATCTCCAGCAGGTGGGCCGTCTTGCCACCGGGTGCGGCGCAGGCGTCCAGCACGCGCAGCTCGCGCGCGCGATCCATGCCCTGCAGCAGCAGCGGGGCCGCCTGCTGGGCCGCCATGTCCTGCACCGATACCCGGCCCTGGGCAAAGCCAGGCAGCACCTGCACCGGCAGTGGCCGGTGCAGCACCAGGCCATCGGTGCCTGCCGCGTCGGCACCGGACCCCAGGTCGGCCAGTTCCTGCTGGTACTGCGCTTGGCTGCCCTGCAGGCGGTTCACGCGCAGCGCCATCGGGGCGTGGGTGTTGTTGGCGTGCAGGATCTGCTCCCACTGCTGGGGGTGGTCCTTCTGCAGACGCTTGATCCACCACAGCGGATGGTTCCAGCGCGCCACGGGGTCGGCATCGGTGGCCGCCACCAACGCATCGCTTTCGCGCAGGAAGCGCCGCAGGCAGGCATTGATGAATGAAGACTGGGCGCGCGTGGCGGGGTGCCGCTTGGCCGCCTCCACCGCCTGGTTGACCAGGGTGAAGGGCTCGTAGGGTGCTTCGTCGGCACGCCAGCACAGCGCCAATGCGCTGCACAGCAGCGCGTCCGCGTCGGGCGGCGGCGGACGCTTGGCCAGTTGGCGCCGCAGGGCCTCCGCACGCCCGAGGTTGCGCAGCACATGGAACAGCAGGGCCTGCACGCCGGGGCGCAGCGTGGTGCTGACCGCGTCCAGCGCGGCCGTGCCCGAGACACCTTCGCGGATGGACTGGAGCACGCCAGCCACGGCGATGAGCTGCTGCCACAGCGCCACCTGCTGCGCATCGCCTCCGCGGCCGGCACCGGCTTGCGCGGGGTTGCGATCAGGGCGCAGCCCTTCGGGCGCTGCAGGGTGGGAGGGGGCTGGATGCATGGTGGGTGCCTCGTGGTGCCGGCGCACAGGTGCGCTGGCGGTCAAAAGAAAGGGGGCCGGGGCGCCTTCATCACAGCCCCTTGGTGGCCTTGAAGCCGAAAATCCAGGCGAGCACACGGGCGGGAAACTGGTGGATGGCGGCGTCGTGCTGCGCGGCCGCATGGTTGATCACCTGCACAGCCAGATCGATCTGCGCATGGTGCTCTTCCCAGCGGATGGACCAGGGCGCCAGCATGTCCCTGGCGCCGGGGCCATCGGCCTCGGTCACCACGCTGCGCCAGGTGGCGTCGAGCACGCTGCGCGCCGCGGTGAGTGCGGCCAGCGCATCGCGCTGCAGAGGCTGCGAGCGCGCCACGGCCAGCGATGCGCCCATCTGCGTGGTGGCGCCGCGCAAGGCCGCCACCTTGGCGGGGTCCAGCACCGGGCCCTGCGGCTGCGGCAAATGGTCCGCAATGCCGCCGGGCATGGCGGGGTCCGAGATGTGGTGGTGGCCCTGGACGGCATCGAATTCACCGAGCAGTGCCATCAGGCGCACGAGGTGGGCGTCCACCGCGCCAAAAGCCTGGACCACAGAGGAGCGCAGCCGTGTCAGGCGGTTGTAGGCCCCCAGGGCCCAGAACAGCATGATGGCGACAAAAATCCAGAAAAGGGGCGATGACCACATACACATTGCCAGGGGCGTGCGCTGCAGGGGCAGCCCGTGGCCGAGAAAGAGGAAACAGGAAACGGGAAAAAATCGGAGCGCTCTACCGCACCAGTAAAAACGCTCCCGGCCTGTCCAGGGACAGGGCGGGAGCGCTTCAGAGCCTCGACCTGCGCCGGACCAGGTCCCCATGCGCCGCACATTGCATCGCTGGGGTCTCCTTGTCCGGTGCCAACTGGCTTTAGTCTGCGGAAGCGTCCGTGGCGGTGGTGGTGCTGCTGCCTTCGACTTCCGTGGCATCGTCGGTGGACGAGGCTGCCATTTCAGCGGCTTCGGCTTCGGCGATGGCACGGCGCTCGGCGTCGTCCATGGCGTCCTTGGCCTTGCGCGCCTGGTGGTAGGCCATGCCGGTACCAGCTGGGATCAGGCGACCCACGATCACGTTTTCCTTCAGGCCACGCAGCTCGTCGCGCTTGCCCATGATGGCAGCCTCGGTGAGCACGCGGGTGGTTTCCTGGAAGGAAGCCGCCGAGATGAACGAGTCGGTGGACAGAGACGCCTTCGTGATACCCAGCAGCAGGTTGCTGTAGGTCGCAGGAATCTTGCCTTCGGACTGCAGTGCATCGTTGGTGTTGAGGATCTCGGAACGCTCGACCTGCTCGCCACCGATGTAGTTCGACTCGCCGACGTTCTCGACCACGACGCGGCGCAGCATCTGGCGAACGATCACCTCAATGTGCTTGTCGTTGATCTTCACGCCCTGCAAGCGGTACACGTCCTGCACTTCATCGACGATGTAGCGCGACAGCTCTTCGATGCCCAAGAGGCGCAGGATGTCCTGCGGATCGGCCGGGCCGTCGACGATGGACTCGCCCTTGTTCACCACCTGGCCTTCGTGCACCAGGATGTTCTTTTCCTTGGGCACGAGTTCTTCGAACACATGGCCTTCGGGGTCGGTGATCTGCAGGCGGACCTTGCCCTTGGTTTCCTTGCCGAACGACACGGTACCGGTCATCTCGGCCAGCGTGCCCTTGTCCTTCGGGGTACGGGCTTCGAACAGCTCGGCAACGCGGGGCAGACCCCCGGTGATGTCGCGGGTCTTCTGGCCTTCGACCGGAATACGCGCCAGCACTTCGCCGGGGCCCACGTCCTGGCCGTCACGCACCTGGATGAGCGAACCGATCTGGAAGCCGATGGTCACCGAGTGGTCGGTGCCAGGGATCTTCACTTCGTTGTTCTGCGCATCGATCAGCTTGACCTGCGGACGCACGACCTTGGCTGCGCCGCGGCGCTTGGGGTCGATCACCACCAGGGTGGACAGACCGGTCACTTCGTCGAGCTGCTTGGCGACCGTGAGGCCTTCCTCGACGTTCTCGAACTTCACCTGGCCGGCGAACTCGGTAATGATCGGGCGCGTCAGCGGATCCCAGTTGGCCAGGATGGTGCCGGCCTTGATGGACTGGTCGGCCTTGACCGTCAGCAGGGCGCCGTACGGCACCTTGTGGCGCTCGCGCTCGCGGCCATGCTCGTCGTGGATGATGATTTCACCCGAACGCGCAATCACCACCAGCTCGCCCTTGGTGTTGCTCACGTAGCGCATCGTGGCATTGAAGCCGATCACACCGTTGGACTTGGCTTCCACGCTCGAGGCGATGGCAGCGCGCGATGCGGCACCACCGATGTGGAAGGTCCGCATGGTCAGCTGCGTGCCGGGTTCGCCGATGGACTGGGCAGCAATCACACCCACGGCTTCGCCGAGGTTGATCAGGCCGCCGCGGCCCAAGTCGCGTCCGTAGCACTTGGCGCACAGGCCGTAGCGGGTTTCGCAGGTCAGCGCCGTGCGCACCTTGACTTCGTCCACGCCAGCGGCTTCGATTTCCTCGATGAGGTCTTCTTCCAGCATCACGCCGGCAGGCACCAGCACCTTGCGGGTCTCGGGGTGCAGCACGTCTTCGGCAGCGGTGCGGCCCAGGATACGGTCGCGCAGCGATTCGATCACTTCACCGCCTTCGACGATGGCGCGCATCAGCGAGCCATTGGCGGTGCCGCAATCCTCTTCGGTCACGACCAGATCCTGCGTCACGTCCACCAGGCGGCGCGTCAGGTAGCCGGAGTTGGCCGTCTTCAGCGCCGTGTCGGCCAGACCCTTACGGGCACCGTGGGTGGAGATGAAGTACTCCAGCACGTTCAGGCCTTCGCGGAAGTTCGCGGTAATGGGCGTCTCGATGATCGAGCCGTCAGGCTTGGCCATCAGACCCCGCATGCCGGCCACCTGGCGGATCTGGGCGGCAGAGCCGCGGGCACCCGAGTCGGCCATCATGTAGATGGAGTTGAAGGACTCCTGGTCCACTTCCTTGCCGTGGCGGTCGATGACCTTTTGCTTGGACAGCTGGGCCATCATCACCTTGGACACTTCGTCGCCGGCCTTGCCCCAGATGTCCACCACCTTGTTGTAGCGCTCGCCGGAGGTCACCAGACCCGAGACGTACTGCTGCTCGATCTCCTTCACTTCCTTCTCGGAGCGCTCGATGATGCCGGCCTTCTGTGGCGGCACCAGCATGTCGTCGATGCAGATGGAGATGCCGGCGCGGGTGGCCAGGCGGAAACCGTTTTGCAGCAGCTTGTCGGCGAACACCACCGTTTCCTTCAGACCGCACTTGCGGAAGGAAACGTTGATGAGCTTGGAGATTTCCTTCTTCTTGAGCGCCTTGTTGATGTTCGAGAATGGCAGGCCCTTGGGCAGGATCTCGGACAGCAATGCACGCCCAGTGGTCGTTTCCACCATCTTGACTTCGGGCACGAACTCGCCGGTGTCCTTGTTCTTGGACCATTCGGTCAGGCGCACATTGATGCGCGTGGCCAACTCGACCTCGCCCGCGTCGAAGGCGCGCTGCACTTCGCCGGTGTCGGCGAAGATCAGGCCTTCGCCCTTGCCGTTGATACGGTCACGGGTGGCGTAGTACAGGCCCAGCACCACGTCCTGCGAAGGAACGATGGAGGGTTCGCCCGAAGCCGGGAACAGCACGTTGTTGGAGGCCAGCATCAGCGTGCGGGCTTCCATCTGCGCTTCGACCGACAGCGGGACGTGGACGGCCATCTGGTCACCGTCGAAGTCGGCGTTGAAGGCCGCGCAGACGAGGGGGTGCAGCTGGATCGCCTTGCCTTCGATCAGGATGGGCTCGAACGCCTGGATGCCCAGGCGGTGCAGCGTAGGCGCACGGTTGAGCATCACCGGGTGTTCCTTGATGACCTCTTCCAGGATGTCCCACACCACCGGCGTGCCGGATTCGACTTCCTTCTTGGCGGCCTTGATCGTCGTCGCGATGCCCATGGCTTCCAGGCGCGAGAAGATGAAGGGCTTGAACAGCTCCAGGGCCATCAGCTTGGGCAGGCCGCACTGGTGCAGCTTGAGCGTCGGGCCCACGGTGATCACGGAACGACCGGAGTAGTCCACGCGCTTGCCCAGCAAGTTCTGGCGGAAACGGCCGGACTTGCCCTTGATCATGTCGGCCAGCGACTTCAGGGCGCGCTTGTTGGCGCCCGTCATGGCCTTGCCACGGCGGCCGTTGTCCAGCAGCGAGTCCACGGCTTCCTGCAGCATCCGCTTTTCGTTGCGGGCGATGATTTCAGGGGCCTTCAATTCCAGCAGGCGGCGCAGGCGGCTGTTGCGGTTGATGACGCGGCGGTACAGGTCGTTCAGGTCGGACGTTGCGAAGCGGCCGCCGTCCAGCGGCACCAGCGGACGCAGGTCCGGTGGCAGCACGGGCAGCACTTCGAGCACCATCCACTCGGGCTTGATACCCGACTTCTTGAACGCTTCGAGCACCTTCAGGCGCTTGGCGTTCTTCTTGACCTTGACTTCGGAGCCGGTCAGGTCGCCGCGCAGGCGTTCGATCGACAGGTCGATGTCGATGGATTCCAGCAGGTCCTTGATGCCTTCGGCGCCCATCTTGGCGATGAACTCGTCGCCGTATTCCTTGCGCTTGGCGTCGTAGTCGTCCTCGGACATGATGCTGAACTTCTTCAGCGGGGTCATGCCGGGGTCGGTCACCACGTAGGCTTCAAAGTACAGCACGCGTTCGATGTCGCGCAGCGTCATGTCCAGCACCAGGCCCAGGCGCGATGGCAGCGACTTCAGGAACCAGATGTGTGCGCAGGGGGCGGCCAGATCGATGTGGCCCATGCGCTCGCGGCGCACCTTGGTCTGCGTGACTTCAACGCCGCACTTCTCGCAGATCACGCCGCGGTGCTTGAGGCGCTTGTACTTGCCGCACAGGCATTCGTAGTCCTTGATGGGGCCGAAGATCTTGGCGCAGAACAGGCCGTCGCGCTCGGGCTTGAACGTGCGGTAGTTGATGGTTTCGGGCTTCTTCACTTCGCCGAAGGACCACGAACGGATCTTCTCGGGCGAAGCCATGCCGATGCGGATGGCATCGAAGTGCTCATCCGGCGTGAATTGCTTGAACAGGTCGAGTAGCGATTTCATAGTGACTCTTTCCTTTTCCGCTTAGGAGCGTTCCAGCTCGATATCAAGGCCCAGCGAGCGGATTTCCTTGACCAGCACATTGAACGATTCCGGCATGCCGGCTTCGATCGCGTGTTCGCCCTTGACGATGGACTCGTACACCTTGGTACGGCCCACCACGTCGTCGGACTTGACGGTGAGCATTTCCTGCAGGACGTAGGCTGCACCGTAGGCTTCCAGCGCCCACACTTCCATTTCCCCGAAACGCTGGCCACCGAACTGGGCCTTGCCGCCCAGCGGCTGCTGCGTGACCAGGGAGTACGGACCCGTGGAACGCGCATGCATCTTGTCGTCCACCAAGTGGTGCAGCTTCAGGTAGTGCATGTAGCCAATGGTGGTGGGACGCTCGAAGCGGTCACCGGTGCGGCCATCGTGCAGGTAGGCCTGCGTGCGCGTGGGCGTCAGGCCCTTGCGCGCAGCGATGTCGTCGGGGTAGGCCAGCTTGAGCATGTCCATGATTTCTTCTTCCGAAGCACCATCGAACACGGGGGTCGCGTAAGGCACGCCAGCGGTCAGATGCCCGGCCATGGCCAGCACGTCTTCGTCCGTCAGCTGCGACAGGTCTTCCTTGCGGCCGCGCGAGTTGTACACCTCTTCGAGGAAGGTGCGCATTTCCGCCGCCTTGGTTTCCTGCTGCAGCATGTCGCCGATGCGCTGGCCGATGCCCTTGCCGGCCCAGCCCAGATGGACTTCGAGCACCTGCCCGATGTTCATCCGCGAAGGCACGCCCAGCGGGTTCAGCACGATGTCGGCAGGGGTGCCGTCGGCCATGTAGGGCATGTCTTCGACAGGAACGATCTTGGAGACCACACCCTTGTTGCCGTGGCGGCCGGCCATCTTGTCACCAGGCTGCAGGCGGCGCTTGACGGCCAGGTAGACCTTGACCATCTTGAGCACGCCCGCTGGCAGCTCGTCGCCTTGCGTGAGCTTCTTGCGCTTTTCCTCGAAAGCCAGGTCGAAGCTGTGGCGCGTCTGCTCCAGAGCGTTCTTGATGGATTCGAGCTGGGTGGCGACTTCGTCTTCGGCAGGGCGGATGTCGAACCAGTGGAACTTTTCCACCGAGGCCAGGTAGGCCTTGTCGATCTTCGTGCCCTTGGCCAGCTTTTGCGGGCCGCCGTTGGCCACACGGCCGTTGAGCAGCTTCTCGATACGGTCGAAGGCGTCGGCCTCGACGATGCGCAGTTGGTCGTTCAGGTCCAGGCGGAAGCGCTTGAGTTCATCGTCGATGATCTGCTGGGCGCGCTTGTCGCGCTGGATGCCTTCGCGGGTGAACACCTGCACGTCGATCACGGTGCCTTGCGAGCCCTGGTCCACGCGCAGCGAGGTGTCCTTCACGTCGGAAGCCTTCTCGCCGAAGATGGCGCGCAGCAGCTTCTCTTCGGGCGTGAGGGTGGTCTCGCCCTTGGGCGTGACCTTGCCGACCAGCGTATCGCCGGGCTGCACTTCGGCGCCCACGTAGATGATGCCGGACTCGTCCAGGCGGTTCAGTTGCTGCTCCGACAGGTTCGGAATGTCGCGCGTGATTTCTTCCGCACCCAGCTTCGTGTCGCGGGCCATGACCACCAGTTCCTCGATGTGGATCGAGGTGTAGCGGTCTTCGGCCACCACGCGTTCGGAGATCAGGATCGAATCTTCGAAGTTGTAGCCGTTCCAGGGCATGAAGGCGATCAGCATGTTCTGGCCAATGGCGATTTCGCCGAAGTCCGTCGATGCGCCGTCGGCGATCACGTCACCCTTGACCAGCATGTCGCCCTTCTTGACGATGGGACGCTGGTGGATGTTGGTGTTCTGGTTGGAACGCTGGTACTTGATGAGGTTGTAGATGTCCACGCCCACTTCGCCGGCAACGGCTTCGACGTCGTTCACACGCACCACGATGCGGGTGGCATCCACGTAGTCCACCACACCGCCACGGCTGGCCGTGACCACGGTGCCGGAGTCGACTGCGGCCACGCGCTCGATGCCCGTGCCCACCAGGGGCTTCTCGGGACGCAGCACAGGCACGGCCTGGCGCGACATGTTGGCGCCCATCAGCGCGCGGTTCGCATCGTCGTGCTCCAGGAACGGAACCAGCGAGGCGGCCACCGACACGATCTGCGCGGGCGACACGTCCATGTACTGCACGCGGTCTGCGCCGCACAGGATGGATTCACCCTTTTCACGGGCCGACACCAGGTCACCCGTCAGGCGGCCGTCCTTGTCGAGCAGGGCGTTGGCCTGCGCGATCACGTACTTGCCTTCTTCGATGGCCGACAGGTAGTCGATCTCGTTCGTGACCTTGGCGTCCACCACGCGGCGGTACGGGGTCTCGATGAAACCGTACTCGTTCAGGCGGGCGTACAGGGCCAGCGAGTTGATCAGGCCGATGTTCGGGCCTTCAGGCGTTTCGATAGGGCAGACGCGGCCGTAATGGGTCACGTGCACGTCACGCACTTCGAAGCCTGCGCGTTCGCGGGTCAGACCGCCCGGGCCCAGTGCGGAAACACGGCGCTTGTGCGTGATTTCGGCCAGGGGGTTGGTCTGGTCCATGAACTGCGACAGCTGCGAGGCACCGAAGAATTCCTTCAGGGCGGCCGAGATCGGCTTGCTGTTGATCAGGTCGTGCGGCATCAGCGGCTCTTGCTCGGCCTGGCCCAGACGCTCCTTCACGGCCTTCTCGATACGTGCCAGGCCGGTGCGGTACTGGTTTTCGGCCAGTTCGCCCACGCAGCGCACGCGGCGGTTGCCCAGGTGATCGATGTCATCGACTTCGCCGTTGCCGTTGCGCAGGTCCACCAGGATCTTGACCACGGCCAGGATGTCCTCGTTGGACAGCACCATGGGGCCGGTGGATTCGTCGCGGCCGATCTTGGCGTTGAACTTCATGCGGCCCACGCGCGACAGGTCGTACGTGTCGGGGTTGTAGAACAGGCGCTGGAACAGGGCCTGCACTGCGTCTTCGGTTGGCGGCTCGCCGGGGCGCATCATGCGGTAGATGGCCACGCGGGCTGCGAACTCGTCCACCGTTTCGTCGATGCGCAGGGTCTGCGACATGTACGCGCCCTGGTCGAGTTCATTGGTGTAGATGCACTGCACGTCCTGGATGCCGGCCACGCGCAGCTTCTTGAGCAGCGCTTCGGTCAGCTCGTCGTTGGCCTTGGCGATGATTTCGCCGGTGTCCGTATCGACGATGTTGCGGGCCACCACGCGGCCGATCAGGAAGTCTTCGGGCACGCTGATGTGCGTGGTGCCCGACTGCTCCAGTTCACGGGTGTGGCGTGCGGTGACGCGCTTGTCCTTGGCGACCACGACCTTGCCCGACTTGTCGGTGATGTCGAAACGCGCGACTTCGCCGCGCAGGCGCTCGGACACGAATTCCATCTGCGCACCGCTGTCCATGATGCGGAAGTTGTCGTTCACGAAGAAGTTCGCGAGGATGGACTCGGGGTTCAGGCCGATGGCCTTGAGCAGGATAGTGACCGGCATCTTGCGGCGACGGTCCACGCGGAAGTACAGGATGTCCTTCGGGTCGAATTCGAAGTCCAGCCAGGAGCCGCGGTAGGGGATGATGCGCGCCGAGAACAGCAGCTTGCCCGAGCTGTGCGTCTTGCCCTTGTCGTGTTCGAAGAACACGCCAGGCGAACGGTGCAGCTGCGAAACGATCACGCGTTCCGTGCCGTTGATGATGAAGGAGCCCTTTTCGGTCATCAGGGGCACTTCGCCCATGTAGACCTCTTGTTCCTTGACTTCCTTGACCACCTTGGACTGCGACGTCGAGGACTCGCGGTCATAGATGATCAACTGCACCTTGGCGCGCACGGCCGAGGCGAAGGTCAGACCACGGGTCTGGCACTCGCGCACGTCGAAAGCCGGCTTGGCCAGGTTGTACTCGATGAACTTCATCTCCACAAACCCGTTGTGCGAGACGATGGGGAAGGCAGCGTCAAAGGCAGCCTGCAGACCTTCAATGGTGCGTTTTTGCGGTGCTTTATCAGCCTGCAGGAAGGCGGTGTATGCGTCCTTCTGCATCTGCAGCAGATAAGGAACTTCCAGCACGCTGTCGCGGCTGCCGAAACTTTTGCGGATTCGCTTGCGTTCGGTATAGGAATAGGCCATGAGATCTCCGGGCAAAGACATGAGTCCTGGGTCTTCGACGACTGACCCGCAAAGGCTCTCCTCCTTGCGGGCTTGGCGGTTGGCCACTACCAACCATGGCGGACGGCGATGCGTTGCACATCACCCGAACCAAGGTATCTTCTGCTGTCGGGGTTGTCAGAAGACACTCGAAAACCGCTTTGGAGATGCGGCTTTCGGGTGCGCTCTGAAAGCACCAAAGGCTGGAGGCCCGCGAGGAGCACTCCAGCCCTTGAGGGGGACTGAATTACTTCAGTTCAGCCTTGGCACCGGCTTCCACCAGCTTCTTGACTGCTGCTTCGGCGTCGGCCTTGGCAATAGCTTCCTTGACGTTCTTTGGAGCGCCGTCCACCAGGTCCTTGGCTTCCTTGAGGCCCAGGCCGGTGATTTCGCGCACAGCCTTGATGACGGAAACCTTGTTGGCGCCAGCTTCGAGCAGCACCACGTTGAATTCCGTCTTCTCTTCGGCCACTGCAGCAGCGCCGCCGCCGCCGGCAGCAGGTGCAGCCATGGCTGCAGCGCTCACGCCAAACTTCTCTTCAATGGCCTTCACCAGGTCATTGAGTTCCAGAACCGTCATGCTGTCCAGAGCGGTCAAAAATGCGTCTTTATCGAATGCCATTTTTATTTCCTAACAATTTTGTTGGTTATCCATCGGGCCATCAGGCCGCGACAGGTTCGGCGGCCGTTTCGGCAGCGCCTTCGCCTTTTTTGGCCGCCAGCGCGCCCAGCACAACGGCCGTACGCGACATGGGGGACATAAGCAAGCCACAAATCTGAGCCAACAGGACTTCCTTGGAAGGAATGTTGGCCAGTTGCTTAACGCCGTTGACATCCAGGGCCTTGCCACCGAAAGCGCCACCGCGAATCACCAGCTTGTCGTTGGTCTTCGCGAAATCGGCCACCACCTTGGCGGCGGCCACAGCGTCTTCGGAGAAGCCGTAGATCAGCGGGCCGGTCATCTGGTCAGCCACCACGTCAAATGCGCTGCCTGCTACAGCACGGCGAGCCAGGGTGTTCTTCAGAACACTCAGGGTCACGCCCTTGCTGCGAGCATCAACACGCAGTTTGGTCATGTCGGCGACCGTGATGCCACGGTATTCCGCGATCACAAGCGTTTGAGCTTTAGCGGCGAGGCTGGTCACTTCACTGATGACCGCTTCTTTCTCACTGCGATTAAGACTCAAGGTCTACTCCTTAAAATGCGCACTCGGCGACTGCCTCGTGCACGCTCTTGTTGCAGCGACCAACTGTTCAGGAAAAATTTTCCATCTGCAGCGGGATCGCCATCTGCGTTGGCGTCTCTGTGTCTTTAAGCGCGACCGGATCGCGCACCAACGGTCTTGGATGGCCTGTGGCTACCGAAGCAGCCCCAGCCCACCACATCGGGCCTGCCCGTGAAGGCCGACCCGAAGATTTCTTGCAATTACGCTGCGATGGTCTGCGTATCCACGCGGACACCCAGGCCCATCGTGGAGGACACGGCCACCTTGCGCAGGTACACACCCTTGCTGGTTGCAGGCTTGGCCTTGGTCAGGGCTTCGATCAGTGCAGCCAGGTTGCCTTGCAGCTTGTCGTTGTCGAACGAGCGGCGGCCAATCGTGCTGTGTACGATACCGGCCTTGTCGACGCGGAACTGCACTTGACCAGCCTTGGCGTTCTTCACGGCCGTAGCGACGTCAGGCGTCACGGTGCCCACCTTGGGGTTGGGCATCAGGCCGCGCGGGCCCAGGATCTGGCCCAGCGTACCCACGACGCGCATGGCGTCAGGGGCGGCGATCACCACGTCGAAAGGCATGTCGCCGGCCTTGACCATGGCGGCCAGGTCGTCCATACCGACGATGTCGGCACCAGCAGCCTTGGCTTCTTCAGCCTTGGCGCCTTGGGCGAACACAGCCACGCGGGTCGTCTTGCCGGTACCGTTGGGCAGCACCACGGCGCCGCGAACCACCTGGTCGGACTTCTTGGCATCGATGCCAAGTTGAACGGCCACGTCGATGGATTCGTCGAACTTGGCCGTAGCGGCTTCCTTCACGATCACGACTGCATCGGCGAATGCGTACAGCTTGTTGCTGTCGACTTTGCCTTGCAGGGCTTTTTGCTTCTTGGTCAGCTTGGCCATCTTACAAACCCTCCACCGTCACGCCCATCGAGCGTGCAGAGCCAGCCAGCGTGCGCACAGCGGCGTCGACGTTGGCAGCGTTCATGTCCTTCATCTTGGTCTTGGCGATCTCTTCGAGCTGTTCGCGCGTGATCTTGCCGACCTTGGTCTTCAGCGGGTTTGCAGAACCCTTGTCGAGCTTGATGGCCTTCTTGATCAAAGTCGTCGCAGGCGGCGTCTTGATGATGAAGGTGAAGCTCTTGTCTGCGAAAGCCGTGATGACCACGGGCAATGGCAGGCCTGGCTCAACGCCCTGGGTCTGCGCATTGAATGCCTTGCAGAACTCCATGATGTTGAGGCCACGCTGACCCAGTGCTGGGCCGATGGGTGGGGATGGATTGGCCTTACCAGCTGGGACTTGCAGCTTGATAAAACCGACGATTTTTTTCGCCATGCTTTACTCCTTGCGGGTGATAACGCCTTGGCCATGTGGCCGCAGCTCCCCGGGGTTGACGACTCACGACACTTTCATCCGCACCGAGTCGAAAGGTGCGGCATCCAAAAAACTGACAGGGTCAGGTCTTCTCGACCTGGCCGAATTCGAGCTCCACCGGGGTGGAACGGCCGAAGATCATGACGGACACCCGCACACGGCTCTTCTCGTAGTTCACCTCTTCCACCGAACCATTGAAGTCGGTGAACGGACCTTCCTTGACGCGCACCAGCTCGCCCACCATGAACTCCACCTTGTGGCGGGGCTTTTCGGTGCCTTCCTGCATCTGGCTGACGATCTTCTGCACTTCGTCTTCCGAGATGGGGGCGGGGCGGTTCTTGGCGCCGCCCACGAAACCCGTGACCTTGTTGGTGTGCTTCACCAGGTGCCAGGTGTCGTCGTCCATGACCATTTCAACGAAGACGTAGCCAGGGAACAGGCGGCGCTCGGTGGTCTTGCGCTGGCCGTTCTTCATTTCCACCACTTCTTCGGTGGGAACGAGAATGCGACCGAACTTGGTCTCCATGCCCGAACGGCCGATGCGCTCCACGATGTTGCGCTCGACCGCTTTTTCCATGCCCGAGTAGGCATGGACGATGTACCAGCGCAGATCGGGATTGCCCGGCGTTGCAGGTGCCAGAGCCTCGGCTCCGGTGGTGTCCACAGGGGTGGTTGTCATGGCGTTACTTCCTCCAGCCCAAAACCAGGTCGTACAAAACCCATTCGAGGGTCTTGTCGGTGAACCACAGGAAGAGCGCCATGACGACGACGAACGCGAACACGTAGGCCGTCATCTGCAAGGTCTCCTTGCGGGTCGGCCAGACGACCTTCTTGACCTCGCGCCAGGCTTCGCGCGCAAACGCGACAAACTGCCGGCCTGGCTCGGACACCAGGAACACGGCAGCGGCAGCAACCAGTCCGACGATCAATGCGGCCCACTGGGCAATCGCACCCTGCTTGCTCAGCAGGTAAAAGCCAACGACCGATGCAATGACCAGCGCAGCCACAGCCGCGAGCTTGGCTTTGTCAGCGCCGGTATTGACGGTTTCAACCTGAGAAGTGGCCATGTGTATTGTTTCCTGCTCCGATTCGCGGCGTCGCCCAAGACGCCGAAGCCCGCCAGGGTCTGGCGGGCTTGTTGGGGGCCACATTCAAGTGGCAGGGGCAGTAGGAATCGAACCTACAACCTTTGGTTTTGGAGACCAACGCTCTGCCAATTGAGCTATACCCCTGTAACGCTATTAGGCGATGATCTTGGCCACGACGCCGGCGCCGACGGTACGGCCGCCTTCACGGATGGCGAAGCGCAGGCCTTCTTCCATGGCGATGGGGTTGATCAGCTTGACGGTGATCGACACGTTGTCGCCTGGCATGACCATTTCCTTGTCCGCTGGCAGCTCGATCGCGCCGGTGACGTCGGTCGTGCGGAAGTAGAACTGAGGACGGTAGTTGTTGAAGAACGGGGTGTGGCGGCCGCCTTCGTCCTTGCTCAGCACATACACTTCAGCCGTGAAGTGGGTGTGTGGCTTGATCGAGCCGGGCTTGCACAGCACTTGGCCGCGCTCCACGTCTTCACGCTTGGTGCCGCGCAGCAGCAGGCCAACGTTGTCGCCAGCCTGGCCTTGGTCCAGCAGCTTGCGGAACATTTCCACGCCGGTGCAGGTGGTCTTGACGGTGTCCTTGATGCCGACGATTTCGATTTCTTCGCCGACCTTGACAATGCCGCGCTCGATACGGCCGGTCACCACGGTGCCGCGGCCGGAGATCGAGAACACGTCTTCCACGGGCATCAGGAAGGCACCGTCCACAGCGCGCTCTGGCGTGGGGATGTAGTTGTCCAGGGCGTCGGCCAGCTTCATGATGGCTTCTTCACCCAGGGGACCCTTGTCGCCTTCCAGGGCCAGCTTGGCGGAGCCGCGCACGATGGGGGTGTCGTCGCCTGGGAAGTTGTACTTGTCCAGGAGTTCGCGCACTTCCATTTCGACGAGTTCGAGCAGCTCTTCGTCGTCGACCATGTCGCACTTGTTCAGGAACACGATGATGTAAGGCACGCCCACCTGGCGGGCCAGCAGGATGTGCTCGCGGGTCTGGGGCATGGGGCCGTCAGCGGCCGAGCACACCAGAATGGCGCCGTCCATCTGGGCAGCGCCGGTGATCATGTTCTTCACATAGTCGGCGTGGCCGGGGCAGTCCACGTGGGCGTAGTGGCGGTTGGCCGTTTCGTATTCCACGTGTGCGGTGTTGATCGTGATGCCGCGGGCCTTTTCTTCAGGTGCTGCGTCGATCTGGTCGTATGCCTTGGCTTCGCCGCCGAACTTGGCAGACAGCACCGTGGCGATGGCCGCCGTCAGGGTCGTCTTGCCGTGGTCCACGTGGCCGATCGTGCCCACGTTGACGTGAGGCTTCGTGCGCTCGAATTTACCTTTTGCCATTTTTCCGACTCCGAAAAAAATCTACAACTACACAACAAGGTTTCGGCGCAACCTGAAGCGGATGCACCAGAATTTTTGGTGCCCATGGCGGGAATCGGACCCGCGACCTCTCCCTTACCAAGGGAGTGCTCTACCACTGAGCCACATGGGCAATTGAAGCCGCTTTCACAGCATCAAAAGACTTCTACTTCTCAACCAACCAGCAAACCGAACAATGGAGCGGGAGACGGGAATCGAACCCGCGTCATTAGCTTGGAAGGCTAGGGTTCTACCATTGAACTACTCCCGCACTGCCAACTGGCCCTGCGACCCCAGCCCCACGAAGGGCCTGCCGCAACCTGCTTTCATTTTTCTTCTACTGGTGGAGGGGACTGGATTCGAACCAGTGTAGGCGTAAGCCAACAGATTTACAGTCTGCCCCCTTTAGCCACTCGGGCACCCCTCCGGAGAATTTCGAATTATAGCACTGAATTTTTGCACTTCGCAAAAGCTCATGCGGAAAAATTCCTGGCGCCACTTTTCATCCCGAACATTGCGCTGCGCCTCTTGCGATGGCTCCGGCGTTTTTGTCCGAGACTACGATTCTATGCCAGCCTGGAATGCCCTGGCGCCGCAGTCGTGCATGTCGAGCGCAAAAAAATGGGCGCCGGCATGCAAACACCACACTCCCGGGCAGCCATCTCACGGGCCGGAGCGCCGATGGATGCGGATGGCTTGCTCCTTGACAGCAGGGGTTCGCGCGTCGCAGCCATCGCAGCCGCAGCCCGCACTGGCGCGCAGGGCGACCCTGCCAAAATGGCGGGCCAGGAAACCGGGCAAGGGCAGCCGCAGAGCGGCCTTGGCCACAGCCCGGCGGACCACGGCCGGCGCCAGACTCCAGACCGCATATACGGCGCAGGCGGCCACGACCACCAGCACGACCAGCATCTGTCCGCCCATCTCAGCCCCCTCCCAGCACCAGGGCGATCCGGTAGGTCGCAAATGCGGCCGCATAGGCCAGCGCGAACTGGTAGCCGGCCATCAGCGCCGGGTAGCGCCAGGAATTGGTCTCGCGGCGCACCACGGCCAGTGTCGACAGGCACTGCGGCGCGAACACAAACCAGGCCAGCAGCGACAGCGCCGTGGCCAGCGACCAAGTCTGCGCGATCACAGGCGCCAGCGCATCGGCCACCGAATCGCCAGCGGCCGACAGCGCATACACCGTGCCCAGGGCCCCCACTGCCACCTCGCGCGCGGCCAGGCCGGGCACCAGGGCGATGGAAATCTGCCAGTTGAAGCCGATGGGCGCAAACACATGCTGCAGCGCCTGGCCCATCCAGCCCGCCGCGCTGTACTGGATGGCGGCTCCGGTGGCGCCCTCGGGGGGCGCCGGATAGCTCGACAGGAACCACAACACCACCGTCAACGCGAAGATGATGGTGCCCACGCGCACGATGAAGATGCGCGCGCGCTCCCACAGGCCCAGCAGCAGGTTGCGCGGGCTGGGCATGCGGTAGGGCGGCAGTTCCAGCATCAGTGGCTGGTAGCTGCTCTTCATCCATAGGCGCTTGAACAGCCAGGCCACGGCCATGGCCGACACCACGCCCGCCACGTACAGCGCGAAGAGCACCAGCCCGCGCAGATCGAACCAGCCCACCGGCGTGGCGGGGATGAAGGCGCCGATCAGCAGCGCATACACCGGCAGCCGGGCCGAGCAGGTCATCAGCGGCGCGATCATGATGGTGGCCAGCCGGTCCTTCCAGGGCCCGATGGTGCGCGTGGCCATGATGCCCGGCACCGCGCAGGCAAAGCTCGACAGCAGCGGGATGAAGGCACGGCCCGACAGCCCCACCTTGCCCATCAGCCGGTCCAGCAGGAAGGCTGCGCGCGGCAGGTAGCCCGAGTCTTCGAGCACCAGGATGAAGAAGAACAGGATGAGAATCTGCGGCAGGAACACCAACACCCCGCCCGCGCCCGCGATCACGCCATCGACCAACAGGCTGCGCAGCGGGCCGTCGGCCATGTTCTCGGTGATCCGGGTGGACAGCCAGGCCATCAGGTCCTTGATCGCATCCATGGGCAGGTTGGCCCACGAGAACACCGCTTGGAACATCAGGAACAGCAGCAGCGCCAGCACCGCCAGGCCCCACACCGGGTGCATCACGATGGCGTCGAGCCGGTTCTGCACCCGCTGGTTGCGCCCACCGGCGGGCGCCGCCGCCGCCAGGATGCGGCGCACCTCGCGCTGCAGGTCGCTCGCCGTGCCCGCAGCCTGCGCGGCCACAGGGGCCAGCACCGGGGCACCACCCGGCTGGCGGGTGAGTTGGGCAGCGATTTCCGCCATCAATGCGGCATGGCCGTCGCGCTTGACGGCCACCGTTTCCACCACCGGGCAGCCCAGTTCGGCGGACAGGCGTTGCACATCGATCCTGAGGCCCTGCGAGCGCGCCACGTCGGCCATGTTGAGGGCCAGGACCATGGGCCGGCCCAGGCGCCGCACCTCCAGCACCAGGCGCAGGTTCATGCGCAGGTTGGTCGCATCGACCACCGCCACGATCAGGTCGGGCACGGCCTCGCCCGCGCGCTGGCCTTCGATCACTTCCAGCGTCACCTGCTCGTCGGGCGTGGCCGGCGTCAGGCTGTAGGTGCCGGGCAGGTCGATCACCGCGGCGCTGCGTCCATCGCGCAACTGCGTGGTGCCGGTCTTGCGCTCCACCGTCACCCCCGCGTAGTTGGCCACCTTCTGGCGCGCGCCGGTCATCAGGTTGAACAGCGCCGTCTTGCCGCAGTTGGGGTTGCCCACCAGGGCCAGGCTGGGCAAGCTGCCGGCGGTGGAAGAAATCACCGGGCCCGTCATACCAGGCGTACCTCGATGCACTGGGCTTCCAGCATGCGCAACGCAAATTGCGTATCGCCGATCTGCACGGCGATGGGCTCTGCGCCGCCGGGGCCGCGGCGCAGCACGGTCAGCGGTTCGCCCTCCAGAAATCCGAGTTCACCCAGCCGGCGCAGCGCCGTGGCATCGATCAAGGGACTGGAGGCGACAACGCCCTCCACCACGGCCCGCGTGCCATCGGGAAGATCAGGTAGTTTCATGGGAACAGGGCGAGTGCCGGCCACGACACGCCATGCCGTGCAGCCGGGCCCGCCAAAAAATTGGACGAGAATTATTTGTATTTGGGGATATTAGACGCACCGAAGAGTTCGTGCTTGACCTGCATCGACTCAACACACCCCTCACCCGGCGTGCCCTCGCGGGTGGATGGAACCCGACGGTGCCGCCAAAGTTCCGCCAGCGCGCTGGCGACCGTTTGAATCCGACCCGGATGGACCCGCCAGGAGCCTGTCGGACTTGGAAATCGTCGGCTGCAAATCGCTTTCGACGCTCCAGGTCCGACAGACTCCTCTAGCGCCGGTCGTCCACCACGTTGAATTCAAAGCGAAACTGCACCGCCACCTTCTCCGGCAGCGTCACCACCAGCCGCGTTTCCTGCGGATGGAGAATCGTTCCGCCGTCGGCGACGATGACCCCCTGGCTCACGGTCAGGGTCTCGTCCTTGCTGGTCATGGTGCGCCGCGTGGCCTCCCAGCCGAACTGGCCCGGACGCAGTTTCTGGCGCTGGATCCATGCCCAGATGGCAACGATCTCTTCGTTGACCTCCGACTCCATCGCGCGCGGGGTCTGCGCCTGGCCGGAAAACTCGTAGCGGTCCTCGCGAAGGACCCATTTGAACAGCAGGTGCGGCATGGGAAGCAGTGGTCTGGGGGAACATCGGACCCACCGGCAGCAGCGACACAGCGCGGGTCCTGCAGGAAGGCATCAGCGGGGACGGGGGTGGGCGGCGAGAAGGGGACGAATCTTCCACGGAGTGCATGGCGCCTCCGTGGAGACCACGGATGGCAAGGAATGCACAGGTGCAGGCAAGGGCGCTCTCCGCAGCAATAGCAGCACGTGAGGGAGGGGCCCACCCACGCGGGGGACCCGATTCGTTCCAAAAGAAAGCGTTGGTGCGGCTGGCGGGGATCGAACCCAACTTCAGTTTTCCCCGTACATCGCGCAGACGAAGCCTTAATTTGACCACACTTTTGTAGCAGCCCGCACGCACAGCCCCTGGTTTGGACCCGTTAGAGCAAAGCGCGGCGTCTCGCTAGCCCCCCTACTTGATCAAGTTCTACGGTGCCATTTTCCACTAGTACGCCGCCGAGAATTGTGCACAATGTTACACGACCATCAATTTATGGAGGGCTTATGCATTTGGGAAGATTTCATGCAGTGGTTTATGACTTAGTTCAACACTTCAAAGATAACAAAGTTTTAGATATTTTAGGATCGGCCATTGTGTCCATCGACGCCTATGCATCCAGCCGATCCGAAAGCAACCTGGTTGAGTTCAAAAATCAGTTGGCCCAGCTCATTCGCGCCTCCGAAATTTCCGACGCAGA
This sequence comes from Acidovorax sp. AC410, assembly GCF_979253235.1. Taxonomy (NCBI): domain Bacteria; kingdom Pseudomonadati; phylum Pseudomonadota; class Betaproteobacteria; order Burkholderiales; family Comamonadaceae; genus Acidovorax; species Acidovorax sp. AC410. The sequence continues at coordinate 2,342,528 of NZ_CEEDCG010000001.1, read as the reverse complement.
CTTGCTGCAGCCATACGCAACTCAAGTCATAAAAGAAATTGGATTCGATAAATTTCTTGGAGCGTCCCTTAACTCGGAGATAGACAACATTGTCCGAGAATTCGGATTCGACATTACCGGCCTATCTGCAAGTCTGACAAAATTAAAAGATGAAATGCAAAGAAAGATAGGCCATCTGAATAAGATTGAAAACGCTTTTGAACACTTCGATGTCGAATTTCAACGAGTCCACAACAGCGAAGCTGAAGTTGGCTTTTTACTACCGCGGGAAGTTGTAGGTGACTCCCTTAAAGATTTGAGTCAAGAATTTGCCAAATTGAACAACTTGGCAAAGGCAATTAACGAATTGACTGGCGCAGAGGACTATGAGCCGAAGGTCGTCACCATCTCCTCCTCCTGGTGGCAGATCTTTTTAGACCTTGACCCAGCACAGATTGCCGTCTGGACTATGGCCATAGAGCGGATCATAGGGTTATTCAAAACAAATCTTGAAATCAAGCACCTCCAAGAACAACTTCGCAACAAGGACATTCCAGCAAACATCACAGATTTAATCGAAAAAGCAGTTCAAGAAAAGCTTTCTGCTGGAATATCAAAGATCGCGCAAGAAATCAGAATTGAGCATACCAAAATTTCCGACGAAAGCCGTGCAAACGAGCTTGAAACGCAGCTAAAAATGGGTCTTACATATTTGGCTAACAGGATTAGTCAAGGTGCCCAAGTCGAAATCAACGTGGCACTCCCACTGGATTTGAAAGAGGATCCCCCAGACGAGGCCAATCAGGAGAACGATGCTCTAAGGGCAAAGATCGAGGAAAGCAAGCATAAAATCGCGACGCTACGTAAGCTGCGTATTGCCGCGCAGACTGCATCTGCGGAAACTATTAAAATTAATAGTTCGATGGTGCCACTACAGATTGAAGATTCATCAAACCAATCGACACCAACAAATTAGTTTACAGATTTATATGACCGTCATGTTAAATTGCGAATGAGCTTTCATAGCATTAAGGCGCCGGGCTATTCAGACGATTCAGAACTCTCTGTAGTTGAATCTGAGACCATCTGCCCCCCAGTCTAGTCTTTACGCCAATCTGGTTTAACTCAGCCACCATCGAACGTTGGCTGAGGCCGCGTTGCGCCATTCCATCAACGACGCCCTCTAAATTCAGTGCGAATGCGTCGGCTTCTTGCTGTCGCTGCGCGATGTTGCGCTGAAGATTCCGCGACCCCGCTGCACCAAGCACAACTCCCCGCTTTTTCGCCATTGCCAACGCGTCTTTGGTTCGCTCGCTGATCCTTTTCGCCTCGTACTCCCCGAACGCTGCCATCAGATGCAGGGTGATGTCGTTCGCCTCCGGCAGGTCAGCGGCCATGAACTTCACCTTTGACTGCATCAGCCCGCTGACAAAGTGCACTGACCGCGCAAGACGGTCTAGTTTTGCTACCAATAGAACTGCGCCGAGCCGTCTACAGGCCGTTAGCGCTGCAGCCAGTTCTGGGCGATCCGCGTCGCTGGTCTTCCTGCCTGACTCCACTTCCACAAACTCGGCGCAGACCTCACCGCCACGAGCGCGCACGAATTGACCGACTGAGTCGCGCTGCGCCTCCAAGCCCAACCCAGAAACACCCTGGCGCTGAGTGCTCACCCGATAGTAGGTGACGAATTTCTCCTTCATGCTGCTCCTGACTACGCGAAAAAACGTTCGTTTAATGTGTAGTCATTCTATCTCAACTTAGTCACAATCGGATCATGAACAATTAAGATCAAGTTATAATCGCCAGCATGACAAACAATAAAAATTACACGTTGTCCACCCGCGCCGCCGCCGCCCTGCTGGCGACCCTAACCCGCGAGGGCACAGAAGAGCAATGGGTTGTCAGGCTGCGAAACTGGCGCAAGAGCGACCGGCTGCCCCCATTCACCTGGGACACCACGCTCGCACAACCTAAGTACGACCCCGACGAACTGACCAAATACGCCGCCAACCACATTCCCAGGAGCAGGGGCACGCAGCCCACCGACGACCTACCAACAGCCCATGCGACACGCGTGACCCTGGACGACGGCTCCCCGGCAGTGGCGCTCGAATGGCGCGACACAAGCAGCGCCGGCCGCTTGGTGCTCTCGTTGACGGCTGCAGGCTTGCTATCCGACCGACTTGCCCTTGCCATCGAAAGTGCGAAGACCGAACTGGAGCACCAGTTCCAGCAGGCCATGGAGATGGACGTGGCCGCATTGAGCGTCCGCAGCACTGCAAGCGACCAGGGAGGAGAACTGCCCACCCTGCAGGAAGCCCACCGCCAGCCCTAACGCCCATCAAGTACGACCTCGCTCTGGGCGCCCATGATCGCCGGCACTTATCAGCCAAAATAAAAGAAGAAGAAGAATATGGCTCATCTCCGCTCCTCCTCTGCAGTCACCTCCCGGTACCTGCGCACCCACGAAGCCGCGTTCGTCCTGAGCCGCGCGCTCGGCCTCTCCCGCTGCTGGCACCACCAGCTCATGATGTGGACACGACGCCGCGAAAGTGAAGGCCTATGCGGATCGCCCCTCAGGCTTAACGCAAGCGCCTATGCGGGGCGCCAGCCAATCTACCTCGGGTCCGAAATTGCTGACTTCATCCACGAGGTCTGGAAGCGATTTCCAGGCGAGTTCGTACCGCACACGGGGGCGTCGCCGCTAGGGGCTCTGTTTGCTGTGCCTGTTTTCGATCCGCGAGACACACTTGGAGCAGTGGGGGCACGCCTGCGCACGGCGGAGCCAGCAAGCGCCGGAAAGTAAATGACCCTTGAGAACTTCAGACTGCGCGCGGCCATTGACCGGGTGCACCTTGCGATAACGCTCGGTTCACCCACTCAGTTCCGTCACTTCAAGGCGCGCCTACCCGCAGGGTGGGTCACCAGCCGCATCGAGCCAGCCCCGGGCGAGAACCGTGCATCCTGCCGCATGTTCTCGTTCTGGCTTCAGGACCCGCCGCATCCGGAGGCCCTTGCACAGCAGTTCGCTCAGTCGATAGACCCCGAGTCGGTCAGGATCACCGGCATCGAAATTGCCCTGGACGCATGGCCTCGAACGAAGGCCGCGCACGATGACCTCGTGGCGGCGGCGCTCCACATGTTCCACCACCACGCCAGCCCATCAAGCGCCCTAGCGCGCGTCACCATGCCGGACAAGCGGGAGTGGGCACAAAACCTCGCGCACGCCGCCAACGCCCTCGGTGCAGGTCTCACTCTACGTGCAGGGCAGCGGGACTACGGAACCGGCGCTTACGTGAAGACTTACGACTCTCTCGCCGGGCAAGCAGCGCACCAGCCGCTGCCGGCAGCAGAGCACCGGGCCCGGTTCGAGATCACCCTGACTGGTTCGGCTTGCCCTTTCAACACGCTGCCGGAGTGGCAGTCATTCAACTTTGGCTCACTCGGAAGTCGCTTTGCCATGGTGAAGCCGTCACCATCCCGCCCGCCCGCGTCCGCCTTGCTCCGCATGATGCACTCGAAATTCCTCATCGCTCCGGGCCTTCCTGTCATGCCCGGCCCCCTACCTACGCGGCGCCGCACGAGACCCGGCAGCCAGCGGGACACCCCACTCAATCGCCGCATCCAGAAGGCCCTGGCACGGCTCAACGCCCCCTGTGGATAACCACGCTTCCTTGCACGAATCGAGACGCAGTTTTGCGCAACCTGGGCGTCCTCCTGCAGGAACGGTCAGGGGAAGACTGGGGCTCTCCTAAATACACATAGTCCCCACGCAGAGTGAGGTGGAGGGGCGTCGCACCCGGGCTGCCTGGAGACCTTGTACCCCCTATCTGGAATCGTCCCCGGCTTGAAGGCCTTCGCGAAGTTTTTTTGGTGGTTCCACGCACCCATAAGCACTTCGCTGATCTGAATGCCTTCGGGCTTGATCGAACATCGCTTTTTCCCCAAAGGTTCGATTTGCGCAAGCTCCTTGCCCGCGACCTGGGCACCCGCCACACAAGTAAAACGCAAGGCCTATGCGGCTGATCTGCCCCTAGCACAGATAAGGCAACAAACGCGCAAGCAGTAATTCATGAGGACGCAAGACGCCGACCATTTACGATCATCCTGCGCACGGACCTCCAGATCGCTTGCCAACTGCAGGCGGACCTACCGATCCGCGCCTCGCTCGGTCTCACATCGTTGGATGCCGCTCATGGTTGGACGTACTCCATGCCCGGGAGTACATTTAGTTCACACTGACTGAGGACAGCGAACTGTGTACACAACCCAATTGCAAAAGGTAGGCGACTCCATCATGGTCGCTGTCCCGAACTCGATGCTGATGCAACTGGGTGTCAGGCCCGAAGATTCGGTTGATCTACGCGTTGAGGCGGGCTGCTTGGTCATTGAGCCGATGCCTAAGCCACGGTATACCCTGAGCGAGCTGATTGCTGCTACCGGTCCTTCGCTGCCACTATCGGTAGAGGAGCAGGAGTGGTTAGCGTCACCTCCTGTGGGCCGTGAGCTGCTGTAGGGCACCCGGCCCGTATAGCCCGTATAGCCTAGCTAGGCTAGCTTGGCTAGCTAGTGGAGCTAGGGAAGGTAGCAGCGCTAGGTCGGCCCCTTGTTGAGCTGCGAGACCGCCAGAACTCGCCGACGTCCTCCCGGCCCTTCCTGTCCCCGTGCTTGCGCGCCAGCGCAGCGCGGATTGCCTCGATACCCCAAGCAATGTCAAACGGCGCCACCGCAGGCAGCTCCTCATAACGGGCGGCCCCCATCAGCGCGGCCATTTCCGTTTCACGCCCACGCAGGTACACCGTGCTGTTGATGTCTCGCTGCTCCGGGGGCAAGTCATGACCCATCATGCCGTATCGAGCGACCCGGGCGAGGGTGGGGTCGGCGTAGCCAAGCACAGAGTCCGGCACCCGGGTCAGTAGGTTGTTGAAGCCGTGCCTGAATGAGTGATAGACCAGCATGCCGTCGCGCGCCCAGCCCAACTCCTCGAACATTTGGGAAATCCGTCGCCCGCTGTCCTTCGCATATCGGGCATCAGTACGGGCGCAGGTCAGTTCGGGAAACACCCGCAGGAAGCCCTCAGCGCGGAGAGCATCGCAGTACAGCAGGAAGCCCGCCTCGACGAGGGCCGGGTGCACGGGCACCAGGCGCGTGCTCTGCGCGTTCTTGAGCGATTTGTCAGCGGTGGACTCGTTGATGTCCAAGCACCACACCCCGCCCGACTGACGAACATCTTCCAGGTACAGCTGGGATGCCTCCTTGATGCGCAGACCCGCATACATGCCGAGCAGGGGCAACCAGTACATGAAGGGGTCAAAGTGGGCCCAGCCACGTTCAACACGCCCGTGACCATCCCGGAACAGGGGCTGCGACAGGATCAACGTCAACTCCTGTTCGTTGAATGCCCTGCGGCCCTCCTCGTTCCCGCCCTCGCCGGCCGCCCTGCGGGTAGCGTCCGCAGCCCGCCGCACTTCCTTTGCCTCTGCCTTCGAGACCCCGGTCTCGCCCTTCAGGCCGTCTGCAGGATTGCTGCCGATGTACTTCTTCGAGGCCAGCCAGTTGAAGAACCGGTACAGCCAGTTCATGCGCTCCTGCTGCATGTCGGTAGACATCCTGGTGTAGCCCGGCAGCCGCTTCTCCAACTCGCTGATGGTGTCGCGCATGGTCGCGCGTCGAATGTCCTTCGTTAGGTGGTTGGCGCCGGCAGGCAGCGTCTTCAAGGGCCCGTCCCGGAATGCTCGCAGGGTGTCCCCGTCGATTTCCCCGAGGGTCAAGTCGCCCATAAACTCTGCAAACAGCAGCATGCCTGCATGTCGTTGCCGCTGCTCGGTCGCGGAGGCTAACGTCTTGGGCAGGCCGTCAGCATCACTGCAGTAGCGCCTCAACGCGTCAGAAAACGGTTTGGAGGTCCACAAGCCCGCCCCATGACGCGCTGGGGCTGTGGGGCTCGCCATCACCACAGCAACGCGCTCTGGTGGCACTGCGGCGACGGCAGCGCTCCTCAACGCATCGAGCTGCGCTGCTGGAACCTCCAGATCACCGACCGGGACCGGGGTTGTACGGTCGGGCACGAACAGCCACCCTGCACGAGACGGGCTGGCCAGGGAGACCACCTCGACCGCGGCCAGCGCCTCGCTGATGATTGCGCTTGCGACCTGGCTTGGGGAATCCAGCTGGAGTACCTGGCCGACGAAGTTGACTGGGGTGCTCCCTTCTGGCGCGGATGATGGGATCACGACCCCGCCCGACCTACCCATCTCGGGGTCTACAGCGTCCAGCAGAGCGCTGTCCACGTGGTACCCGGTACCCTCCCCTGCGCGAAGCCTGCAATGAAGCGCCAGCCGCCCGCTTGCCGCTGCGCGGAGCAGATCCAGCTGATCGAAGCCCAACAGCTCCACCGCGCGACGAAGGGGAACATAGCCCCCGGCAGCCAGCACCGCGCCGCCCACAATCAATTGCTGAAGCTGCGCGTCCTGCACCCGTCCACCCTCAAGAAGAAAAAGTTGGCGGCGCCAGGCCGCCAGCAAGGTCGAAGCGATCACCCGACCTTCATGCGGATCGCGCGTCCGGGTGGACTGCACGAACTCACGCCGCCCTGCTGCTGGTCGCAACCGCGCCGGCACGGCAAGCCTTGCCCACCAGACGCCACCGCGCCTGTACAACCCGTCCATAACCATGCACCTTTGTAGCAGTGCGATGTAGCGCCGGGCCCCAAAAGTACGAAGCCCCGAGACGTTTCCGTCTCAGGGCGTAAAACTTGGTGCGGCTGGCGGGGATCGAACCCACGACCCTTGGCTTCGGAGGCCAATACTCTATCCACTGAGCTACAGCCGCATGCGTGTAGCTCGGCATTATCGCATGCAGCACGCGCCCTGCGGCGCAAGCGGCCCCCGCCCACCGCTCACTGGCGGTCCACGGCTGGCGCCGGGGCCCCGAGCCGCAGGCCCAGGCCGGAGATGAAAGCATCGGTGGACACCCGGCCGATACCGGCGAGGTCGAACACACCGTTGGACAGGATCCAGTTCTGGATCAGGCCGTCGAACAGGGCATGCAGACCCACGGCGGCACCCATGGGCGGCACCGGCATGGTCACGCGCTGGGCCCGGGCGGCCAGCTCGAAATCGCGTGCCAGTTGGCGCGTGAATCCGTCGCTGGCGGCGAGGTGGCGCTCGCGCACGGCCACCAGTTCCCCCACGTACTCCACCTTGTGCATGGCGATCTCGAACACCCGGCGGGTGTGCTCATCCGAGGCCACGCTCTCCAGCACCAGGGCCATCACGGCACGCAGGCGCTGCAGCGGATCCAGGTCGGCACTGGCCTCGAACTCGCCGTAGCCCTGCTCCAGCGGCAGGGTCACCCGGTCCATCATGGCATTGAAGAGATCGACCTTGTCCTTGAAGTGCCAGTAAATCGCCCCCCGCGTCGTGCCCGCGGCCAGGGCAATGTCGCTCAGCGATGCCCGGGAGACGCCCTTGTCGTAGAACACCTTCTCTGCCGCATCGATCAGGCCGTTGCGCGTGGCAATCGCGTCCTCTTTGGTTCTGCGCACCATGGGTACAGCCTCTCATTCATTGCAAATTCACAGGCGGCCGGGCCGGGCGCCGGGCTCTATTATACATCCATGGTTGTATGTATAATTGTCCGTCTATTGGTAGAAACTCCTATTCGCCGACGCAAACCGCTGCTCGGCGATGCCTGCCGCGAACACCCCGTTGACGCCCAACACAAGGACTCCCATGCCTCGCCTGCGTGACCCATCCACCCGCATTGCGCGCATCCCGGCCCTGAAGCGAATGCTGCCAGTGGCCGCTCTGTGCACCCTTACCGTCTTTCTGGCCGCGTGCGGCAAGTCCGATGCCCCGGCAGCGGCCGGCGGCGCCCCCAAGATGCCTCCCGTCGAAGTGGGCGTGGTGGTTGCCACCCCGGGCGACGTGGGGCTGGTCACCGAGCTGCCCGGCCGGGTGGAAGCCTCGCGCGTGGCCCAGGTGCGTGCCCGCGCCGCCGGCATCCTGCTGCAGCGCCAGTTCCGCGAAGGCAGCGACGTGAAGGCGGGTCAGCCGTTGTTCCGCATCGACCCGGCCACATACGCGGCGGCGGCAGACAGCGCCAAGGCCAGCCTGGCCAAGGCCGAGGCCAACCTGGCCCAGGCCACGGCCACGGTGGAGCGCTACCGCCCCCTGGTGGCTGCCAACGCCATCAGCAAGCAGGACTTCGTGAACGCCGAGGCCGCCCAGAAGCAGGCCCAGGCTGACGTGGAAGCCGGCCGCGCGGCCACGCGCACGGCGGGCATCAACCTCGGCTACGCCAGCGTGACGGCCCCCATCTCCGGGCGCATCGGCCGCGCCCTGGTGACCGAAGGCGCGCTGGTGGGCCAGGGCGAAGCCACACCCCTGGCAATCATCCAGCAGATCGACCCGGTGTACGTGAACTTCACCCAGTCGGCCAGCGACGTGTTCGCGCTGCGCCGTGCCATGGAAAGCGGCCAGTTCAAGCGTGCCAGCGGCGATGCCGCCAGTGTCAAACTGCTGCTGGGCGATGGCTCGGTGTACGCCCACCCCGGCAAGCTGCTGTTCTCGGACCTGTCGGTCGATGCATCGACGGGACAGGTCACGCTGCGCGCCGAAGTGCCCAACCCCAAGGGCGAACTGCTGCCCGGCCTGTACCTGCGCGTGCAGATCGAGCAGGCGGAGGTCAGCAACGCCATCACCCTGCCCCAACAGGCGGTGACGCGCACCCAGCAGGGTGACACGGTGAGCGTGGTGGGTGACGACGGCAAGATCAGCCCGCGCAGCGTGAAGATCAGCGCCGCGCAGAACAACCGCTGGGTGGTGCTCGACGGCCTCAAAGCCGGCGAGAAGGTCATGGTCGACGGCTTCCAGAAGCTGCAGATGCTGCCCCCGGGCACGCCCGTGAAACCCGTTCCATGGCAGGCGGCAGGTACCGCGCCTGCTGCGCCACCTGCCGCAGCGGCGGCCTCGGGCGCCGCGCCCGCCGCCTCCGCATCGAAGCCATAAGGGGCATCCATGGCCAAGTTCTTTATCGACCGCCCGATCTTCGCGTGGGTGATCGCACTGTTCATCATGGTGATGGGCGGGGTGGCGATCACGCAGTTGCCGATCGCGCAATACCCGCCGGTGGCGCCTCCCGCCATCGTCATCAACGCCGCCTACCCCGGCGCCTCTGCGCAGACGCTGGAGGACAGCGTGCTGTCCGTCATCGAACGCGAGATGAACGGCTCGCCCGGCCTGATCTACATGGAATCGGTGGCCCAGGCCGATGGCTCGGGCAGCATCACGCTGAGCTTCCAGCCCGGCACCAATGCCGAGCTGGCGCAGGTGGACGTGCAGAACCGCCTCTCGCGCGCCTCGCCACGGCTGCCCTCGGCCGTGACGCAGCAGGGCGTGCGCGTGGACAAGTCGCGCTCCAACTTCCTGCTGTTCACGATGCTCTCGTCGACCAACCCGAAGATGGACACCGTGGCCCTGGGCGACTACGCCTCGCGCAACATCGTGCCCGAACTGCAGCGCCTCCCTGGCATCGGCCAGGCGCAGCTGTTCGGTACCGAGCGCTCGATGCGCATCTGGATCGACCCGGCCAAGATGGTCAGCTTCAACCTGTCGTCGGCGGAGATCACCGCGGCCATCCGGGCGCAGAACGCCCAGGTGGCCAGCGGCACCATCGGTGACCTGCCCAACGTGGCCGGCCAGGGCATCGCCGCCACGGTGGTGGTCAACGGCCAGCTGTCCAGTGTCGAGCAGTTTGGCAACATCGTGCTGCGCGCCAACACGGACGGATCCACCGTGCGCCTCAAGGACGTGGCGCGCGTGGAACTCGGTGGCCAGGCCTACTCCACTTCGGCACGCCTGAACGGCAAGCCGGCCGTCGGTATCGGCGTGCAGCTGTCCCCCAGCGGCAATGCGCTGGAGGCCGCCAAGGCCGTGCGCACCAAGATGGGCGAGCTGTCCCGTTTCTTCCCCGAAGGCACGGAATGGAGCATTCCCTACGACAGCTCGCGCTTCGTGGACATCTCCATCACCCAGGTGGCCATCACCCTGCTGGAGGCCGTGGCCCTGGTGTTCCTGGTGATGTTCCTGTTCCTGCAGAACTGGCGCTACACCATCATCCCGACCATTGTGGTGCCGATCGCCCTCTTGGGCACCTTCGCCACGCTGCTGGCGCTGGGCTTCTCGATCAACGTGCTGACCATGTTCGGCATGGTGCTGGTGATCGGTATCGTCGTGGACGATGCCATCGTGGTGGTGGAGAACGTCGAGCGCATCATGAGCGAGGAAGGCCTGCCGCCGCTGGAAGCCACCCGCAAGGCCATGCGCCAGATCTCGGGCGCCATCATCGGCGTGACCGTGGTGCTGATCTCGGTGTTCGTGCCACTGGCCTTCTTCTCGGGCTCCACCGGTAACATCTTCCGCCAGTTCTCGGCGGTGATGGTCGCGTCCATCGGCTTCTCGGCCTTCATGGCGCTGTCGCTCACGCCGGCCCTGTGCGCCACGCTGCTCAAGCCGGTGGAAGCCGGTCACCACCATGAAAAGAGCGGCTTCTTCGGCTGGTTCAACCGCGGCTTCTCGCGCACTGCCAAGGGCTACGAAGGCATGGTCTCGCGCATGCTCCGCAAGGCCGCGCGCTACCTCGTCATCTACGCCGCCATCATCGGTGCCGTGGTGGTGGTCTACATGCGCGTGCCCACCTCGTTCCTGCCCGGTGAAGACCAGGGCAACATCATCGTCAACGTGCAGTTGCCGCCCGGGGCCACCCAGGAGCGCACGCTGGCCGTGATGCAGCAGGTCGAGGAGTTCATCCTCAAGCAGCCCGAGGTGCAGAGCATGGTCGGTGTGCTGGGTTTCAGCTTCTCCGGCCAGGGCCAGAACGCAGCACTCGCCTTCGTGACCCTGAAGGACTGGAAAGAGCGCCACGCCCCAGGCCAGTCGGCCCAGGACGTGGCAGGCCGCGCCTTTGGCGGGTTGATGGGCATCCGCGATGCCTTCATCTACCCCTTGAGCCCGCCGCCCATCCCCGAGCTGGGCAACGCCAGCGGCTTCTCGTTCCGCCTGCAGGACCGCAGCGGTGCCGGGCACGAGGCACTGGTCAACGCCCGCAACCAGTTGCTGGGCATGGCCTCGCAGAGCAAAGTGATCACCCAGGTGCGCCCCGACGGCCTGGAAGACGCGCCGCAGCTGCAGATCGACATCGACCGCGACAAGGCCAACGCCCTGGGCGTGTCTTTCGACGCGATCAACTCGACGCTGTCAACGGCCCTTGGCTCCACCTACGTGAACGACTTCCCGAACCAGGGCCGTCTGCAGCGCGTGGTGGTACAGGCCGATGCGCCCGCGCGCATGCAGCCCGACGACCTGCTCAAGCTCAACGCCAGCAACAGCCAGGGCAAGCCCGTGCCGCTGTCGGCCTTTGCCAGCACGCGCTGGGTCAAGGGGGCGCAGCAGACCGTGCGCTACAACGGCTACCCTGCCGTGCGCATCTCGGGCTCACCCGCTCCCGGCATGAGCACCGGCGCCGCCATGGCCGAGATGGAAAAGCTCGCCGCCCAGCTGCCCCCCGGGTTCGGCTACGAATGGACCGGCATGTCGCGCGAGGAAAAGCTCGCCGGCTCGCAATCGCTGATCCTGTACAGCTTTGCCATCCTGGCGGTGTTCCTGTGCCTGGCCGCGCTGTACGAGAGCTGGTCGATCCCGCTGGCCGTGATCCTGGTGGTGCCGCTGGGCGTGCTGGGCGTGCTGCTGGCCACCCTGCTGCGCGGTTATGCCAACGACGTGTACTTCCAGGTGGGGCTGATCACCATCATCGGCCTGTCCGCGAAGAACGCCATCCTGATCATCGAGTTCGCCAAGGACCTGCAGGCCCAGGGCAAGGGCGTGATCGAGTCGGCCCTGGCCGCCGCCCACCTGCGCTTTCGCCCGATCGTCATGACCTCGCTGGCCTTTGGCCTGGGCGTACTGCCCCTGGCCATTGCCTCGGGCGCAGGCTCGGCCAGCCAGCGCGCCATCGGCACCGGCGTGCTCGGCGGCATGATCACCGGCACGGCGCTGGCCGTGTTCTTCGTGCCCGTGTTCTTCGTGGTGGTGCGCAGTCTGTTCAAGGGCAGCGCGCGCCAGCAGGAGATGAACCGCCGCCACGCAGAAGAAGCAGGAGTTGGAACCCATGATTGACCGCCGTACCCCCCTGGCCCTGGCCGCAGCCGCCGCGCTGCTGCTCTCCGGCTGCTCTTTCATCCCCACGTACGAGCGCCCTGCGGCGCCCGTACCCGGCACCTACGCCGCGGGCGCGGCCACGCCTGCCGGCGCCGCCACCGCGGCCGCCGTGCCCTGGAAGGACTACTTCGCCGATCCGCGCCTGCAGACCCTGATCGGCGCGGCGCTGGCCAACAACCGCGACCTGCGCGTGGCCGCGCTCAACATCGAGCAGGCGCGTGCGCAGTTCCAGATCCGCCGTGCCGACCAGTTCCCCAGCGTGGGCCTGGGCGCCAACGCCAGCCGGGGGCCCTCGGCCTCCAATGGCGACCTGACCAACTCGTTCAGCGTGGGCCTGGCCCTCTCGGCCTGGGAGATCGACTTCTTCGGCCGCATCGCCAGCCTCAAGGAGCAGGCGCTGGCGCAGTACCTGGCCAGCGAGGAAGGCCGCAATGCGGCCCAGGTCAGCCTGGTGGCCGCCGTGGCCAATGGCTGGCTCACACTGCTGGCCGACGAAGAGCTGCTCAAGCTCTCGCGCCGCACGCTGACCTCGCGCGAGGAGTCGGTGCGCCTTACGCGCCTGCGCCTGGATGCCGGCGTGGCCTCGGAACTCGACTTCCGCCAGGCCGAATCGCTGACGCAGGCAGCGCGCGCCACCCTGGCGCAGCAGCAGCGCCAGCGCGCGCTGGACGAAAACGCGCTGGCCCTGCTGCTGGGCCAGCCGGTGCCCGCCGACGTCCTGGCCAGCCTGGCCGGTAGCACGCTGGCCAATGCGCCGGCCATGGCCGCTTTGCCTGCGGGCCTGCCTTCGGAGCTGCTCACGCAGCGCCCCGACATCCGCCAGGCCGAGCAGCAGTTGATCGCCGCCAATGCCAACATCGGCGCCGCACGCGCCGCGTTCTTCCCGCGCATCTCGCTGACGGCGCAGGCCGGCACGGCCAGCGGTGAGCTGTCGGGACTGTTCAAGAGCGGCTCCTGGGGCTTCACCATCGCGCCCTCGCTGCTGCTGCCGATCTTCGACGCGGGCCGCAACCAGGCCAACCTGCAGAGTTCGCAGGCCTCACGCAGCATCGCCGTGGCGCAGTACGAGAAGGCCATCCAGACGGCGTTCCGCGAGGTGTCCGACGCACTGGCCGGCCAGTCCACCCTGGCCGAGCAGTCTGAGGCCCAGCAGCGCCAGGCCGAAGCCGAGGAGGCCCGCCTGCGCCTGGCCGACCTGCGCTACCGCAACGGCGTGTCCAGCTACCTGGACCTGCTGGATGCCGAGCGCTCCCTGTTCACCACCCAGCAAGGTGTGGTGCAGGTGCGACTGGCCCAGCTGCAAAACCAGGTGGTGCTGTACAAGGCCCTGGGTGGCGGCGGCACGGCCGAACCCGCAGCCCCGGCGGCTGCGGGCTCCTGAACCCTCCGGGCGGCCCCTGCCGCGGTGTGCCGCCCGGAAATGTTTTCTCTGCCTTTCGGCACGCACGTCGCCCGTGCTGCAAGGGCCGGGGGCACCGGCAGATATAATTGAAGGTTGATTGCATCAAAGCCCCACGATAAACCCGAGGAAGTCATGAGCGACACCCACCACGAAGAAGCCCATACCGGCCCGATCAAGAACCCCAAGCAGTTGCTGATCGCGGTACTTGCCTCGTTTGTGATTCCGATCTTTGCCATCATCGGCCTGGTCCTCTACGTCACCTCGGACAACAAGCCGGCCGCTGGCGCGGTAGACACCCAGAAGGCAACGGCCGCGCGCATCCAGAAGGTGGGCATGGTCGAGGTGCGCGATGCCAACCGGCCACTGGCCAATGGCGAAGCCGTCTACAAGGCCCAGTGCGCGGCCTGCCACGCCACCGGCGCAGCAGGTGCCCCGAAGTTCGGCGATGCCGCTGCCTGGTCGGCCCGCATCAAGACCGGCTTTGAAACGCTGGTGCAGTCGGCCCTCAAGGGCAAGGGCGCCATGGCACCCCAGGGTGGTGGCGATTTCAGCGACACCGAGATCGCACGCGCCGTGGCCTTCATGGCCAATGCCGGCGGTGCCAAGTTCGAAGAGCCTGCGGCCCCTGCGGCAGCAGCTTCTGCGGCAGGTGACGGTGCATCGGCCGCTGCCGCCCCTGCATCGGGCGCATCGCAGTAAGCGCACCGCACGTCCTTCCGCAAAAAAGCCGACCCCGCGAGGTCGGCTTTTTTGTGGCAAGTCAGGCAGGGGTGGCGTGCCGCGCTGCCGGGCTGGGTACAAAGCCATAGCGGGCCGACAGTTCCTCGGCCTGCACCTCCACCGGCGTCCAGCGCCCCTGCTCCACAGCGTCGGCGGCCAGGCCCACGTCCAGGGTGTGCACGAGACCCAGGCCCAGGGGCGTGGCCAGGTAGACCCGGCCTTCGGTATCGAGCAGGCATTGCTCAACGGTGGTGGTCTTGCCCGTGTGGGAGGTCACTGAACCATCGGTCGCCAGGCGCCAGACCAGCGGTGTGGCTTCGAGCTCCACATACACGCGCTGCGGTCCGTTCTGGAAGAACCACTGCCCCGCTTCGTCGGCCTCGTAGTTACGGTGGATGAAGTCGATCAGCTTTTCGTGCTGCAGCAGCGAGCCCTTGGCCTGTGTAAACGGGCCGGCGGCCTGCGTCATGTCGTCGCGCATGTACCAGCGCCCGCGCGCATCCAGCCCCAGCCAGCCGTAGCAGTCGGGCACGTTGGGCCATTTGGCCAGGGCCTGTTTGACGATGTCATCCATGCCGCGATTGTGCCCCCGCTGCGCGGCTTTCCGTGTCAGCCTGCGCCGCGAGCCAGGCGCCCACGGCGTCCGGCATCGCCCGCACATGGCCGGGCAGGCGCCCCTTGGCAAATCCCACGTGGCCGCCGTGCGCTGGCTGCCAGAGGGTGACGCACGGGCCCACCTCGCTCACCCTGGGCAGGCTGCTGGCCGGAACGAAGGGGTCGTTGCGCGCATTCACCACCAGGGCCGGGATGCGGATGCGGTGCAGCATCGGCTTGGCCGACGCCCGCAGCCAATAGTCCTCGGTGTTGCGAAACCCATGCACCGGTGCGGTGAAGACGTTGTCGAACTCGTACAGGTCGCGCGCCGCCAGCAGGGCCTGGCGGTCGAACAGGCCGGGGTGCTGGGCCAGCTTCTGCAAGGCCTTGGGGACCAGCGTGCGCATGAACATGCGGGTGTAGACCTGCCGGTTGAAGCCACGCCCGATCGCATGTCCACCCGCGGCCAGATCGATGGGCGAGCACACGGCTGCGACGGCGTCGGCGCTGCGGCCGGTCTCCGCGCCCACCTCGGCAGCCCAGCGCAACAGCGCATTGCCTCCCAAGGACACCCCTGCGGCCATCAGCGGCCCCTGGTGCCCGGCACGCAGGCGCTGCAGCACCCAGCCGATCTCGGCATGGTCGCCCGAGTGGTAGGCGCGCGGGGCCCGGTTGATCTCGCCGCTGCAGCCGCGAAAGTGCGGCAGCGCACAGGCCCAGCCACGCTCGCGCGCGAGGTCGGCAAAGGCCTCGCTGTAGTGGCTGCGCGAGGAGCCTTCGAGGCCATGGAACACCACCAGCAACGGCCGCGCGGTGCCTGCCGGCACGCCGTCATCGAGAAAATCCACGTCCACGAAATCGCCATCGGGGGTGTCCCAACGCTCGCGCCGGTAGGGCGGCGGCGCGCCGAACGCGCGGCGCGAGTACAGCGCGGGCCAGATGGTCTGCAACTGCCCGCCGGGCAGCCAACGCGGCGCCGTGTAGTGCAGGGCGTGCATGGGGTGCCGCGTCAATGCAGCACCGGTTGCTGCGCCTGCATGGCCTGCACGTCCTCCACCACGCCCGCGCTGGCGTGGTGCACCACCAGGCGCCAGCCCTGGGGGGTCTTGTGGTACACGTTGGTGGCGATCACGATGGCCCGGTGCATGCCGTCGGGCAGCATCACCTCCACATGCTCGGCCACGCTGTGCACCGCGCTGGACAGCGCCTGCACGCGGCGCACCTGGGTCGGCCTGGCGCGCACCGTGCCGTTGGCGAACATGGCCTCGAAGGCGGTGCGGATGGACCCCGCCCCCACGAGCCGGGGGCCGCCCGGATGCACGCAGACGATGTCCTCCTCGTCGGCCCAGCACGACATCAGCAGTTCGATGTCGCCGCGCTGGAGCGCGTCGTAAAAGGCAGTTTCGGTTTCATCCGAAGAACCGCCCAGGGTGGCGGTTGTGGGTCGTGCGCGTGGCATGGGCAATGGGGGGATGGTGGGCGGTGCGCCTATTGTGCGCGGTCCGCTGCCGCAGCGGCTGGGCCGGCATGGAACCGCCGTCGACAGCCTCTGCTCGACCTCCACTATCGTCCCGATTTTCGCTACGGGTTTTCATGTACCCCGACCCGGGGAGCGCCTGCCTGTTCCGCTGAGGCTCGGGTAAACCCTTCAAAGTTCCTTCAGCATTGTTTCCAATACTGGAACAGTTAGTTCGCGACCAGGTGGTTTTTCTTTGATCACCTGCGGCGTACAGTTCAACCCATCGATGAGCCGAACCCGCAAGGCGACTCACCGAACCCGGTTCGAAATGGTTTTGTCCCGGTTTTATTGAGACGCTTTTACTTTCAAGGATTTTCATCATGAACACGACCGCACGCTTCCTCTCCATCGCCGCTGTTGCCGCTTTCGCTTCTTTCGGTGCCCAGGCCGACGAAGCCGATGCTTCGCAATTCGCAACGAAGTTCGACACCAACCGCACCCGCGCCGAAGTGGCCGCTGAAGCCGCTACCGTGGCACAGACGCGTAGCATCGAGCCTGCTGGTTCGCGTGTCGTGACCTACAAGTCCACCGCCGACCGCGCTGCCGTGCGTGCCCAGGCTGCTGATGCTGTTCGCACCGGCCAGATTTCTTCCGGCGAAGTCGGCGCTCTGTAAGCCGCCCCGGATTGAACTGACCCCCTACCCCCAATCAAATCAAGAATCGAGATCACCATGAACAAGACCGCACGTTTCCTCTCCCTGGCCGCTGTTGCCGCTTTCGTTTCCTTCGGTGCACAGGCTGACGAAGCCGACGCTTCGCAGTTCGCCACCAAGTTCGAAACCCAACGCACCCGCGCCGAAGTGGCTGCCGAAGCCGCTACTGTGGCGCAGACGCGCAGCATCGAGCCAGCAGGTTCGCGCGTCGTGACCTACAAGTCGACGGCTGACCGTGCAGCGGTGCGTGCAGCGGCTGCCGAAGCCGTGCGCCTGGGCCAGATCCCTTCGGGCGAAATCAGCGCCCTGTAATCGAGCAGGCAAGGCAGGCTGCAGACCGCACTGCAGCTTCCATGCAAAAAGGCCGAGACCCCGCAAGGGGCCTCGGCCTTTTTCATGGGCAATCGCACAGGCAGCGGCAAGTGAGGGCTCACCCGGTGCCCGGCACACCCTCAGCAGCGGCCCGGTCACAATTCACAGGCCAGCAACTTGCACCCATGCCCTTGATGCCCGCCTACCGATCCATCGACCACATCATGCTGCGCCTGACCACCGCAGAGCCCTTGTTCGACCTGTTCAGCCGCGTGTTCCGTCTGCCCGTGGCCTGGCCCCTGCAACACGCCGCTTTCGCGACCTACGGCTGGGTGCATGCGGGCAACACGGACCTGGAGTTCTGGGCCGCAACCTCCAATGCCGATCTTCCCGAGCATGCACAGCCTCCCCTCGTCCATGGTTTTGCGCTGGAACCTGCCCTGCCCTTGCCCCAGGTACTGGAACGCTTGGCGGCTGCAGGCATCACCAGCAAGCCCGCCCGCGCCTTCCAGTCCGCCAAGGCACGAGGCGAAGTGGTCACAAACTTCACCAATGCCGTCGTGCTCGACGTATCCGCGCCGAGCTGCTGCATTTTCTTCTGTGAGTGGAGTCCTCGCGCGGCCATCTATCCCTGGGACGAAGCCGCCACGCCGGTACAACGCCGCGCCCAACACAGTCAGGCGCTGCAGGAAGCCCATGGAGGTCCGCTCGGGCTCATCGGGCTGCATTCGGTACGCATGGGCACGCCCGACCGGGACATGCTGCGAAGGCACTGGCAGGGACTCAGTGGCTCGCCTTCCGGGCAGCCGATCATGCTCGCGCCGGGGATCTCGCTGGAACTGCATGCCGCAGAGCAGTTGCGAATCGAGTCACTCACGTTCAGCGTGAACTCGCTGGCCACGGCACGCATGTTCCTGGCAAGCCGCCAGCTGCTGCTGGAGGATACCGGGGACGCGCTGTGGATCGCATGCGAAGGCCTGCGCATCGGCCTCGTTGAAGGCGCAAGCGCGCAGGCATAAAAAAACCCGGCGGGGCCGGGTTTTCAGGCCAGATCCGCAAGGATCTGGAGGGCTTGCTTGCTTACTTGTTTTCTCTTCTTACTTCTTCTGGCGGAACTTGCGCAGGGCTGCGATCTGCGCAGCCATGACGGCCAGCTCGGACTGGGCCCGGGCCAGGTCGATCTCGCTCTTGGCATTCTTGAGCGCTTCTTCGGCCGAAGCCTTGGCCGCGTTGGCCTTCTCGTCGTCCAGGTCCTTGCCACGGATGGCGGTGTCGGACAGCACGGTCACGCGGTTGGGCTGCACTTCCAGAATGCCACCGGCCACGAACACGAATTCTTCGCGGCCGTCGGCCATTTCGATGCGCACCGAGCCCGGCTTGATGCGGGTGATCAGCGGGGTGTGGCGGGGAAAAATGCCCAGTTCGCCAGATTCACCAGGCAGCGCGACAAAGCGTGCTTCACCGGAGAAGATGGACTCTTCGGCACTGACCACATCAACGTGGATGGTGTTCATCATTGCTCCTAGGAAAAGGGGATGGGTTGCTCGATTGCGGTGGAAGGCCGGGCAGCGCGACAGCGCTGCTCAGCCGCCAGGCAATCAGGCCACCTTCTTGGCCTTTTCGAAGGCTTCGTCGATGGTACCGACCATGTAGAAAGCCTGTTCTGGCAGGTGATCGCATTCGCCGCTGACGATCATCTTGAAACCACGGATGGTTTCCGACAGAGGAACGTACTTGCCTGGCGAGCCCGTGAACACTTCGGCCACGTGGAACGGCTGCGACAGGAAACGCTGGATCTTGCGCGCGCGGGCCACGGCCAGCTTGTCGTCAGGAGCCAGTTCGTCCATGCCGAGAATGGCGATGATGTCGCGCAGTTCCTTGTAGCGCTGCAGCGTGCCCTGCACCGCACGGGCCGTGGCGTAGTGGTCTTCGCCCACGACGTTCGGGTCCAGCTGGCGGCTGGTGGAATCCAGGGGATCCACGGCAGGGTAGATACCCAGCGACGCGATGTCACGGGACAGCACCACGGTGGAGTCCAAGTGGGCAAAGGTCGTGGCGGGCGATGGATCGGTCAAGTCATCGGCAGGCACGTAAACGGCCTGGATGGAAGTGATCGAACCGACCTTGGTCGAGGTGATGCGTTCTTGCAGGCGGCCCATTTCCTCGGCCAGCGTAGGCTGGTAGCCCACGGCGGAAGGCATGCGGCCCAGCAGAGCGGACACTTCGGTACCGGCCAGCGTGTAGCGGTAGATGTTGTCCACGAAGAACAGCACGTCACGGCCTTCGTCACGGAAGGATTCGGCGATGGTCAGGCCGGTCAGCGCCACGCGCAGACGGTTGCCTGGGGGCTCGTTCATCTGACCGTACACCATGGCGACCTTGGACTCTTCGAGCTTCTCCAGGTTCACCACGCCGGAATCGGCCATTTCATGGTAGAAGTCGTTCCCTTCGCGGGTACGCTCGCCCACACCAGCGAACACCGACAGACCCGAGTGGGCCTTGGCGATGTTGTTGATGAGTTCCATCATGTTCACGGTCTTGCCCACGCCGGCGCCACCGAACAGACCCACCTTGCCACCCTTGGCGAACGGGCACACCAGGTCGATCACCTTGATGCCGGTTTCCAGCAGCTCTTGCGAAGGCGACAGTTCGTCGTACGCAGGGGCCTTGCGGTGGATGGATGCCGTCAGTTCCTGGCTCACGGGACCACGTTCGTCGATGGGCGCACCCAGCACGTCCATGATGCGGCCCAGCGTCGCCTTGCCCACGGGCACGGTGATGGCGTTGCCGGTGTTGGTCACCATGAGGCCGCGGCGCAGGCCGTCGGACGAACCCAGCGCAATGGTACGCACCACGCCGTCGCCCAGCTGCTGCTGCACTTCCAGCGTCAGGTTGGAACCTTCGAGCTTCAGAGCGTCGTAAATCTTGGGCATCTGGTCACGTGGGAACTCAACGTCCACCACCGCGCCGATACATTGAACAATCTTGCCTTGCACTTGAGCCATTTTTCGCTCCAATTTAGATGTTGGTTGAGCTGCTTACACAGCAGCGGCGCCAGCCACGATTTCCGAAAGTTCTTTCGTGATCGCTGCCTGGCGCGTCTTGTTGTAGACCAGCTTCAACTCGCCAATGACGCTGCCGGCGTTGTCGGTGGCGGCCTTCATGGCCACCATGCGCGCCGACTGCTCGGACGCCATGTTTTCCGCAACCGCCTGGTAAATCAGGGACTCGACATAGCGGACCAGCAGATCGTCGATCACGGTCTGTGCATCGGGCTCGTAGATGTAGTCCCAGCCATGTTCGGTCTTCTCGGCCTGCATCTGCTCGGACGACAGGGGGAGCAGTTGCTCCACCACCGATTCCTGCTTCATGGTGTTGATGAACTTGGTGTAGCTCAGGTACACCGCGTTGATCTTGCCTTCTGCATAGGCATCGAGCAGCACCTTCACAGGGCCGATCAGCTTGTCCAGATGCGGCTTGTCGCCCAGGCCCGTCACGTGTGAAACCACCTTGGCGCCGACACGGTTCAGGAAACCCAGGCCCTTGTTGCCGATGGCAACCGCCTCGGTGGAGACACCAGCGCCCTGCAGCTCACGCAACTTGGCCGTCACGATGCGCAGCACGTTGGTGTTCATGCCACCGCACAGGCCCTTGTCGGTCGTCACCACGATCACGCCGGCCGTCTTGGCATCGTTCACTTTCATGAACGGATGCACGTACTCCGGATTGGCGTGGCCGAGGTTGGCTGCAATGTTGCGGATCTTCTCGCTGTAGGGGCGGGCAGCCCGCATCCGTTCCTGCGCCTTGCGCATTTTGGATGCAGCCACCATCTCCATGGCCTTGGTGATCTTCTTGGTGTTTTCCACCGATTTGATCTTGCCGCGTATTTCCTTGCCTGCTGCCATGATCGCTCCTCGTCCGGTTTAAGCGAACGACTTCTTGAACGCGGCGACGGCGGCGGTCAATTCGGCTTCAGCATCCTTGTCCATGGCCTTGGCCTGTTCCAGCTTGGCCAGCAGTGCGGCGTGGCTGGTCTTCAGGAACTGGTGCAGGCCGTGTTCGAAGTCGAGAACCTTCTTGACGTCGATGTCGTCCATGAAGCCCTTGTTCACAGCGAACAGCGTCGCGCCCATCAGCGAGATGGACAGGGGGCTGTACTGTGCCTGCTTGAGCAGTTCGGTCACGCGGGCACCGCGGTCCAGCTGCTTGCGGGTGGCTTCGTCCAGGTCGGAAGCGAACTGCGCGAACGCAGCCAGTTCACGGTACTGGGCCAGGTCGGTACGGATACCGCCGGACAGGTTCTTCACCAGCTTGGTCTGGGCAGCACCACCGACGCGCGACACCGAGATACCGGCGTTGATGGCGGGGCGGATACCGGCGTTGAACAGGCTGGTTTCCAGGAAGATCTGGCCGTCCGTGATCGAGATCACGTTGGTAGGAACGAAGGCGGACACGTCGCCGGCTTGCGTTTCGATGATGGGCAGTGCCGTCAGCGAACCGGTCTTGCCCTTGACTTCACCCTTGGTGAAGGCTTCGACGTAGTCGGCGTTCACGCGGGCTGCGCGCTCGAGCAGGCGGCTGTGGAGATAGAACACGTCGCCGGGGTAGGCTTCGCGGCCTGGTGGACGGCGCAGCAGCAGCGAAACCTGGCGGTAGGCCACAGCCTGCTTGGACAGGTCGTCGTAAACGATCAGGGCGTCCTGGCCGCGGTCGCGGAAGTACTCGCCCATCGTGCAGCCCGAGTAGGCCGACACGTACTGCATGGCTGCCGATTCGGAGGCCGATGCGGCCACCACGATCGTGTAGTCCATGGCACCGGCTTGTTCCAGTGCGCGCACCACGTTCTTGATCGACGAAGCCTTCTGGCCGATGGCGACGTAGATGCAGCTGACGCCCTGGCCCTTCTGGGCGATGATGGCGTCGATGGCGACGGCCGTCTTGCCGGTCTGGCGGTCACCGATGATCAGCTCGCGCTGGCCACGGCCCACAGGCACCATGGAGTCGATGGACTTCAGGCCGGTCTGCAGGGGTTGGTCCACCGATTTACGGGCGATCACGCCCGGAGCGACCTTTTCGATCACGTCGGTGAGCTTGGCGTTGATGGGACCCTTGCCGTCGATAGGCTGGCCCAGGGCGTTCACCACGCGGCCGATCAGTTCGGGGCCGACCGGCACTTCCAGAATGCGGCCCGTACACTTGACGGTATCGCCTTCGGAGATGTGTTCGTACTCACCCAGAATCACGGCGCCGACGGAGTCGCGCTCGAGGTTCAGGGCCAGGCCGTAGGAGGGCTGGCCGTCCTTGGTGGCGGGGAACTCGAGCATTTCGCCGGCCATCACGTCCGACAGGCCATGCACGCGCACGATACCGTCGGACACCGACACCACGGTACCCTGGTTGCGGATATCGCTGCTGGCGGCCAGACCTTCGATGCGGCTCTTGATGAGTTCAGAAATTTCTGCGGGATTGAGTTGCATGACTCTTTCCTTCTTTCTTTGGTTCGCTGTCCTCGCCGCGCGTTACGCGGTGAGGGCCGCTTTCATTTGTTCAAGACGGGCCTTGACCGAAGTGTCCAGCACCTCGTCACCCACCACTACGCGAATGCCACCGATCAGGGACGGGTCCAGCTGAACGGTGAGGTTGAGCTTGCGGCCAAAGCGCTTTTCCAGCGCCGAGCCGACCTCAGCCAGTGCTGCGGCATCCATCGGAAAGGCGCTGTGCACCACGGCATCCGAAGAGCCGCTGCGGCGATTCACGAGGGTACGGAACTGCGCAGCGACTTCCGGCAGCGCTTCGAGGCGCCCGTTGTCGATGACCGTGCGCAGGAAATTCTTGGCCGTATCGGACAGCGCTGAACGCGCAACACCCGTGACGACGGCAAACACCTGGTCTGCCGTCACCTTGGGGCTGTCTGCCAGCTGGCGCAACTGGGGGTTGGCGGCAATGGCCGCCAGTTCATCGACCCAGTCAGCGGTGCTGGCCAGGTCCATGCCCGCACCCGCAGTAGCGGCCTTGAACAGGGCTTCGGCGTAAGGGCGGGCAATGGTGGCGAGTTCAGCCATGTGTGTCCCCTTACAGCTCGGTCTTCAGGCGGTTGAGCAGGTCGGCGTGAACGCCGGCATTGACTTCCTTGCGGAGAATCTGCTCAGCACCCTTGACGGCCAGCGCAGCGACCTGCTCACGCAGGGCCTCGCGGGCTTGCACCGTTTGCTGTTCGGCTTCGGCACGGGCGGAAGCAACGATCTTGTTGCCTTCGTCCGTGGCGCGTGCCTTGGCTTCTTCGATGATGGCCTGGGCACGTCGGTCGGCGTCCGCAAGACGCGAGGCCGTTTCGTTGCGTGCCTGTGACAGTTCCTTCTCGACGCGCTGGTTGGCAGCGGTCAGTTCGGACTTGGCACGGTCGGCAGCAGCGAGGCCTTCGGCGATTTTCTGGGCTCGTTCATCCAACGCCTTCGCGATCGGGGGCCACACGAATTTCATCGTGAACCACACCAGGATCAGGAAGACGATGGCCTGAATGAACAGGGTCGCGTTGATACTCACGGCAACACCTTTCTAGAGTGGCGTTGAGTGGGAGTTACTTGGGCAGGTTGGCCAAGAACGTGGAAGCGAAGGGGTTGGCGAAAGCGAACAGCAGGGCGATGGCCACGCCGATCAGGAAAGCCGCGTCGATCAGACCGGCCAAGATGAACATCTTGGTTTGCAGTTCGTTGATCAGCTCAGGCTGACGTGCCGACGATTCGAGGAACTTGCCACCCATCAGTGCGATACCGATGGAAGCGCCGATAGCGCCGAGGCCAACGATCAGACCACAAGCCAGAGCGACGAGACCGAGAATGTTTTCCATGATGACTCCTGAGTTAAAAAAAGAAAGGTTGAAAAGGAAAGAGAAACGAAAGGGAACCGTTAGTGCGCGTTGTGCGCCTGACCGAGGTAGATCAGCGCAAGCATCATGAAGATGAAGGCTTGCAGCGAGATCACCAGAATGTGGAACAGCGTCCAGATGGTGCCAGCGATGACGTGGCCCACAGGCAGCAGCACACCCGACAGCGACAGCGCAGCCGCACCACCCATCAGGGCGATCAGCATGAACACCAGTTCGCCGGCGTACATGTTGCCGAACAACCGCATGCCATGCGACACGGTGTTGGCGACATATTCAATGACCTGCATCAGCAGGTTCACCACGCCCAGGATCAGGGCGAAGATGGGATTCTTGCTGGTGCCGAACGGGGCCGACACGAGTTCGTGCGCCCAGCCGCCGGCGCCCTTGATCTTCACGCTGTACCAGAAGCGCAGGATCAGGATGGCGAATGCCAGGCCCAGGGTGGTGGAGAGGTCGGCCGTGGGCACGACGCGCAGGTAGGCGTGGTGCGGGTCATGGCCGGCAGCGCCGTAGATCTGGGCCCAGATGGCGGGCAGCAGGTCCACGGGCAGCATGTCCATGAAGTTCATCAGAAAGATCCAGACGAACACCGTCAGGCCCAGGGGGGCGATGAACTTGCGGCTCTCGGCGTTGTGGATGTTGGCCTTGGCTTGGTTGTCCACCATCTCGACCAGCATTTCCACCGCCGCCTGGAACCGGCCGGGCACGCCGGAGGTTGCCTTGCGGGCAGCGGACCACAGGATCAAAAGGGTCAGGGCGCCCAGAACCAAACCCACGATGATCGAGTCATAGTTGATGACCGTGAAGTCAACAATCTTGGTCTGGTTGACGTTTTGAAGATGCTGCAGGTGGTGAACGATGTATTCACTTGCAGTCGGAGCGTGCGCTTCTGCGGCCATCGGACAACTCTTCTCTATATCAATCGGTTTTTCGGACACCAGGCCGCACCATGAGTGCGACCCAATACGTTTTCATCGTGACCACCATGCCCGCCAGCAGAGCCAGCCATACCAGCCCCGGCACAGCCCAAGGGGCCACTGCCAGCAAGGCGATGGTGAACACGATCTTGGCAATCTCCCAACCAAAGAACCCCGCCATGGAGGCGCCCGCATTCCCGGACGCCATCTGGCGCGACATACCGCGGGCGAACAATGCGGCCGGAGCCACCACTGCAAGCGCGCCGTAGGCGGCAGACCAGCCCACCTCGGTCCTGCCCGTCAGCCCCCAGGCCACCAGGGCCACGAGCACGCCGACAAGCGCCTGACCCACCACCACCTTCCACATCGAGACAGGAGGGTTGCGGCCCCGCCACTGCTGCGCTTCCTGCGCGGTCAGGGGCTTGAAGTCAGAATCTTCAGCCTCAGTTTCAGTCTCAGGGGCGATTGTTTTCATTGTTGAGTAACGCCCGTGTTACAGACTGCAAATTTCACAAAGCCTCTAATTATAAGTAAAAACCCGTTGTGAACTACAAAGACCTGCAAACGAGGTCTGAAGGGGTGCGCGCGCCGGCACTGTTGTGGTGACCCGCCAACGCCCCCCGGTGCCCGCACCTTGCCGTTATGCACCGAAAACGCGCACGGGCATGTGACACGCCCCCGCCAGTCCAAGGGGCTTGTCGCACAATGGACCCGCCGGCACCGCCACTGAAACCGAAGCACTTGCACATGACGTCTTCTCCTTTGCCTCCGAACCTCACCATCCTCGACTCGTCCGCTGCGGATGCCCGCAAGGACTCGCTGATCGAGTACCCCTCGAAGTTCCCGATCAAGGTCATGGGAGCGAAGGTGGACGGCTTCGTGCATGCGGTCACCGAACTGGCCCGCCAGTTCGATCCCAGCTTCGACCCCGCCACCATTGAACTGCGTGACAGCAGCAAGGGCAATTACCTCGGAGTTACTGTGACCATCACGGCCACCAGCCGCGAGCAGCTCGACGACCTGTACCGGGCCCTTTCATCCCACCCCCTGGTGAAAGTGGTGCTGTAAGGCCGTGGCCATCGATCTGCGCACGCTCGGGCGGGTGGACTACGCCGCCACCGTGCAGGCCATGCAGGACTACACGGCCACGCGCACCGCCGAGACGCCCGATGTCCTGTGGCTGTGCGAGCACGACGCGCTCTACACGCAAGGACTGGCGGGCAAGAGCGACCACCTGCTCAACCCCGGCGTGATTCCGGTGGTGCCCACCAACCGCGGCGGTCAGGTCACCTTCCACGGCCCGGGCCAGGTGGTGGCCTACCCGCTCATCGACCTGCAGCGCGCGGGCTACTTCGTCAAGGAATACGTCTACCGCGTGGAAGAGGCGCTGATCCGCACGCTGGCACACTTCGGCGTCACCGGCCACCGCGTGGCCGGCGCGCCCGGCATCTACGTGCGCCTCGATGACCCGCACAGCCACGCCATGCTGCCCCAGCGCCCGCAAAAGCGCGAAGGCCAGGCGGCACCCGAGCCCGATTTCGAGGGCCTCGGAAAGATCGCCGCTTTGGGCATCAAGGTCAGCCGCCACAGCACCTACCACGGCGCCGCGCTCAACGTGGCGATGGACCTGGAACCCTTCGGCCGTATCAACCCTTGCGGCTATGCGGGACTGCAAACCGTGGACCTTTCTACAATCGGGGTCCAAACCACCTGGGACGATGCCGCCAAGGTGCTGGGCCAGCAGCTCGGCATCCGCCTGTCTCCCTGAACCGCTACCAAGCCATGAGCACCACCGACGTCGTCCGCGAAGCGCAGTCCACCGAAGCCTACAACCCGCTGGCCAAGCAGAAGGCCGCGGCCAAGCTGTCGCGCATTCCGATCAAGGTCGAACAGGGCGAAGTGCTCAAGAAGCCCGAGTGGATCCGCGTGAAGGCGGGCTCGCCCACCACGCGCTTCTACGAGATCAAGGACATCCTGCGCCAGAACAACCTGCACACGGTGTGCGAGGAGGCCTCCTGCCCGAACATCGGCGAGTGCTTCGGCAAGGGCACGGCCACGTTCATGATCATGGGCGACAAATGCACGCGCCGCTGCCCGTTCTGCGATGTGGGCCATGGCCGCCCCGACCCGCTGGACAAGGCCGAGCCGCTGAACCTGGCGCGCACCATCGCCCAGCTGCGCCTCAAGTACGTGGTGATTACCAGCGTCGACCGCGACGACCTGCGCGATGGCGGCAGCGGCCACTTCGTGGAATGCATCCAGAACATCCGCGAGCTCTCGCCGCTCACGCAGATCGAGATCCTGGTGCCCGACTTCCGCGGCCGCGACGACCGCGCGCTCGAAATCCTCAAGGCCGCGCCACCCGACGTGATGAACCACAACCTGGAAACCGCGCCGCGCCTGTACAAGGAGGCGCGCCCGGGCTCCGACTACCAGTTCAGCCTGAACCTGCTCAAGAAGTTCAAGGCCCTGCACCCCAAGGTGCCGACCAAGAGCGGCATCATGGTGGGCCTGGGCGAGACGGACGAAGAGATCCTGCAGGTGATGCGCGACATGCGCGCGCACGACATCGACATGCTGACCATCGGCCAGTACCTGTCGCCCAGCAGCAGCCACCTGCCCGTGCGCCGCTACGTGCATCCCGACACCTTCAAGATGTTCGAGGAAGAGGCCTACAAGATGGGCTTTAGCCACGCCGCCGTGGGTGCCATGGTGCGCAGCAGCTACCACGCCGACCAGCAGGCGCACGCCGCCGGCGTGTAAGCCCGGCTGCGCCGCCAACGCGCCCTGCCCATGGACAGCGCCGGCACGCTCTCGCTGCGCCGGTACGGCCCCTCCCCCGGCAGCCACAGCCACGACCACTTCCAGGTGCTGCTGGGCATGGCCGGGGCGCTGGAGCTGGAGATCGACGGGCGCGGCATGCGTGTGGCCACGGGCGGCGGCTGCGTCATCGCGCCGGGCGCGCACCATGACTTCGAGGCCACCGGTGGCAGCCTGTGCCTGGTGCTGGACAGCAGCGACATGGGCTGGACCCACTGCACCGCCCCTGCGCTGCAGACAGCGCCACCGCCCCCGGCGCTGACCCTGGCCCGCTACCTCGCCAGCGCCCTGCAGCAAGGCCGCCCCCTGGCCCAGGCCCACGGGCCCGCCCTGCTGCTGGAGGCCTGGCAGCCCCCCTGCCCTGCGCCCCGCGACCACCAACGACCGGATGCCGCCACGCGCCGCCGCGCCATCGACTGGCCAGCGCTGCGCCAATGGGCCGCGCGGCAGTGGCACCGGCCGCTGTCGGTGGCGGACATGGCCCAACAGGTGCATCTGAGCCCCAGCCAGTTCGCGGCCCGCTGCCGCGAGGAACAGGGCCAGGGCGCCATGGCCTGGCTGCGCAGCCAGCGGCTCGAACACGCCCAGTTGCTGCGCGCCGGCGGCATGGCCGTTGCCGAGGTGGCGCGGCGCACCGGCTACCGCTCGCCATCGGCCCTGACGGCTGCGCTGCGCCGGGGCTGATCCCGGACCGCAGGGCTGCGACGATGCTCCGTCGTTGCGCGATGCCCGGCGCGCTTACAGTGCCCGCATGCAAGCCAATCTCCATGCCCTGGGCGCCATCGCGCTGTGGGCCTCCCTCGCCTCGCTGGGTGTTTCGCTCGCCCACGTGCCCCCGTTCCTGCTGACGGGCATTGCCCTCATCATCGGCAGCATTCCCGCCTGGCCCTTCGTGCTGCGCGACCCGTCGCAGTGGCGCATTCCGCTGCGCACGCTGGCCCTGGGCGTGTACGGCTTGTTCGCCTACCACTTTCTGCTGTTCATCGCGCTGCGCCATGCGCCGCCGGTGGAGGCCAACCTGGTCAACTACCTGTGGCCGCTGTTCATCGTGGTGCTCGCGCCCGTGGTGCTGCCCGGCGTATCGCTGCGCTGGCCGCATGTGCTCGCGGCGCTTCTGGGCTTCGGTGGTGCGGCCATCGCCATCGTGGGCGGGCGCGAATTGAGCGGCACCCTGGCCTGGGGCTATGTACCAGCCTTCGCGGCGGCGCTGATCTGGGCCACCTATTCGCTGATGACCAAGCGCGTGGCGGCCTTTCCAACCACGGCCATCGGCCTGTTCGGCCTGGTCTCGGGCATGCTCTCGCTGCTGTGCCACATGGCGCTGGAGCCTGCAGCCACGCTGGCACCGCGCGACTGGATACTGCTGGCCGCGATGGGCCTGGGGCCGCTCGGTGCCTCGTTCTTCCTGTGGGACAAGGCGCTCAAGCTGGGCGATGCCCGGCACATCGGCATCCTGAGCTACATCACGCCGCTGGCCTCGACCGCCTTGCTGATCGTGGTGAGCGGCCGCACGTTCAGCGCAAGCATCGCGCTGGCCACGGCCATGATCATCAGTGCGGCCATTCTGGGCATACGGGCGAAGTAAAAACCACCCAGCGCTCTGGCTGCGCGACAGCGGCTCAAGCCGCCCCTGTGGTGGGCACACCGGCTCGCACGCGTTCCCTGCGCAACCGCAGGAAGAGCCAGCCGGTGATCGAAAGATTCAGCAAATTCCAGCCGATGCCGTTGAGGAAGGCGGCGTGGTAGCTGCCGGTGAGGTCGAAGATAAAGCCCGACAGCCAGCCGCCCAGCGCCATGCCCACGAGTGTGGCCATGATGACGGCGCCCACCCGCACGCTCGCCTGCGCGGGCGCGAAGTGCTCGCGCACGATGATGGCGTAGGTCGGCACGATGCCGCCCTGGAACAGGCCGAACAGCGCCGAGATCACGTACAGCGGCACCAGGCCGTCGTAGGGCAGAAAAAGCAGCAGGGCGACGCCCTGCAGCGCAGACCCCAGCAGCAGGGTGCGAATGCCGCCGATGCGGTCGCAGACCAGTCCGAAGACCAGCCGGCTCACGATGCCGCAGGCCAGCATGAGCGACAGCATCTGCGCCCCCTGGGCGGCGCCGAAGCCCAGATCGGTGCAGTAGGCCACGATGTGGACCTGTGGCATGGCCATGGCCACGCAGCAGGCCACACCCGCCACGCACAGCAGCGCCATCGCGGCTCCCGGAGCGAGGCCAAAGGGACGCGCGTGGTCCACCGCGGCGGCCTGGGCGCCAGCCGCCGCGGCCTGGATGGCCGGCGGGCGCTGGCGCATGCGCAGCGACAGCGCGAGCATGCCCAGGCCGCAGACGACGCCCAGTGCCATGTAGGTCGGCCTCCAGCCGACGGTGTCGATTCCGTACTGCACGATGGGCGGCCAGACAGCGCCCGCCACATAGTTGCCGCTGGCACACACCGCCACCGCAATGCCGCGCCGGCGATTCCACCACAGCGCCGTGTCGGCCAGCAGGGGCGCGAATGTGGCCGAACTGCCGATGAAGCCCATCGCCGCGTGCGCCAGGCCGAAGGCCCATATGCTGTTGGAAAAGGCCGCGCCCACAAAGCCGCCCAGTACGGCCAGCGCGCCCAGCCAGAGCACGGGCGTGAGGCCATGGCGGTCCGCCAGCCTGCCCGTGAGCAGCCCGCCCAGGCCCAGGCAGACCATCATCAGGGTGTAGGGCAGCGAGGCGCTGGCGCGGCCGATGCCGAACTCGTTCTGCACGGCCGGAAGCACGACCGACACCACGTACATGCTGCTGTTGCCCAGCACCACCAGGCCCAGGGTGACCAAGAGGCGCTGGAAGGCCTGGCGCGAGTCGATGAGGGATGCGTCTGCGGGGGCTGTTACCGGGATATGGGCCAACTCGACCTCCAGCGCTGGTCCAGCAGGCGCTGGCAGCTATTGAATCAAAAGCGTTCTACGACGCCAGCAAGGCAGCGGGCTCTTCCCCGTCCAGCACCTGCTGCGCCCAGGGCACGAGCTTGCGCGTGTCGGCACGCAGGATCTCCTGCTTGACGGCCAGGATCTGCGCGGGGTGCATGGAAAAGCTGCGCAGGCCCAGGCCCAGCAGCAGGCGCGTCATGGTCACGTCGCCGGCGGTCTCGCCGCAGACGCAGACGCTCTTGCCCTGGCGCTCGCCCTCGGCGATCACGTCGGCCACCAGGCGCAGCACGGCCGGATGCACCGGGTCGTACAGGTGCGCCACGGCCTCGTCGGCCCGGTCGATGGCCAGGGTGTACTGGATCAGGTCGTTGGTGCCGATGGACAGAAAGTCGAAATAGCGCAGGAAGGTGCGCACCATCAGCGCCGCAGCCGGCACCTCGATCATGGCGCCCAGCTGGATGGGGCCATAGGGCTCACCCCGGGCATCGAGCTCGGCGCGCGCAAGGTCCACCTGGGCCAGGGTCTGGTGGATCTCGTTGGTGTGCGCCAGCATGGGGAACAGCAGGTTCACCTTGCCGTGCGCCGCGGCGCGCAGCACGGCGCGCAACTGGGTGCGGAACATGGCCGGGTCGGCCAGGCTCCAGCGGATGGCGCGCAGGCCCAGCGCAGGGTTCAGGTGCGTGTCCTTGTGGGCCTTGCTGTCCAGTGGCTTGTCGGCCCCCACGTCGATGGTGCGGATCGTGACCGGCAGGCCCTGCATGCCATCGAGCGCCTCGCGGTAGGCGCGGTACTGTTCGTCCTCGCCCGGCAGGTTGCCGGTGCGGCCCATGAACAAAAATTCGCTGCGGAACAGGCCCACGCCCACGGCGCCGGCGCGCACGGCACCCACAGCATCGCCGGGCTGCTCGATGTTGGCCAGCAGTTCGATGCGGTGGCCGTCGATGGTGACGGCCGGCGTGTGCCGCAGGCGCGACAGGCGCTCGCGTTCGAGCTCGGTCTGGCGCTGGCGAAAACCGTACTCGGCCAGGATGATGGGCGAGGGGTCGACGATGATCACGCCGGCATCGCCGTCGATGATGACCCAGTCGTCCTGGCGCACCAGCTGGCTGGCCGCGCGCGCGCCGACGACGGCTGGGATGTCCATGCTGCGCGCGACGATGGCAGTGTGCGAGGTCTTGCCGCCCACGTCGGTCACGAAGCCGGCGAACACGCTCTGCTTGAACTGCAGCATGTCGGCCGGCGACAGGTCGTGCGCCACCAGCACCAGGGGCACGTCCACCGTGTCGTCGAGCAGCAGGTCCTGCTGGGTCTTGCGGCGCGGACTGCTGGCCGGCGGCGCCACCGGGCTGGCCACGCCCTTCATGTAGCGCAGGATGCGCTCCACCACCTGCTCCAGGTCGGCCTTGCGTTCGCGCAGGTACTCGTCCTCCATCTCGTCGAACTGGCGTGCAATCACCTCGAACTGGGTGGTGAGCGCCCACTCTGCGTTGTACAGGCGCTCCGTGATCCAGTGCTTGACGCCGCCCGTGAGGGCCTCGTCCTGCAGCAGCATCAGGTGTACGTCGAGCAGTGCGGTGAGCTCGTGCGGCGCATCGGCCGGCATGTCGGTCTGCAGGCGCTGCAGTTCCTCCACCACCGCATTGCGGCCCTGGCGCACGCGCTCGATCTCGGCCGGTACCTGCTCGGGCTGGATGAAGTAGTGGGCCACGTCCACGCGGCTCGACGCCACAAGCACGGCACGCCCGATGGCAATGCCGCGTGCGACCGCCAGACCGTGGATGGCGAAGGTCATCGGAAACCCCTTTCTTCTTCAGCCGTGTCAGCCATGGCGCGCTTACTCGCCTTCGCCAAACTTGTCGGCGATCAGCGCCAGCAGGGCGTCCATGGCCTCCTGCTCGCGCTCGCCATGGGTTTCCACCTCCACCTCGGTGCCGATGCCGGCGGCCAGCATCATCACGCCCATGATGCTCTTGGCATTGATGCGGCGGTCGCCGCGGCTCATGAATACGTCGCAGGGGAAGCTGCCGGCCAGCTTGGTGAGCTTGGCCGAGGCGCGGGCATGCAGGCCCAGTTTATTGCTGATGGTCGTACGAGTCTTGATCATGTCGGTTGCGTCGGGACTGGTTCTGCGGTGCGGCGATGGCCACCTGCATCACCCCTTGCGTGCCGCCCACCACCGCGCGGGTGACGACCGAATCCAGGGGTTCTGCACGGTAGCTCACGGCACGCAGCAGCATCGGAAGATTGACCCCTGTCACCAGGCGCGAGCGCACGCCATCGACCAGGCGCTGTGCCACGTTGCAGGGGGTGGCGCCGAACACGTCGGTCAGCACCAGGGTGGAGTCGGCGCCCAGTTGCTCCAGCAGGATCTGCGCCTGGGCCAGGGTTTCTTCGGGCCGCTCGTTGGGCTGCACATCGAGTGCGGCCACGCTGTCGCCACAGTCGGCGAACACATGCAGCACGCATTCGCGCAGGGCATGGGCCAGGGGGGCATGGGCGATGAGGAGGATGCTGGTGCTCATGGGACAGAGGTTTGGAGCACATTATGGCGCTGGGTCCGCGCAAACCACAGGTAGGCCCCCGTGTTGCAGGCCAGGAAAACCCCCATGGCCGCCTGGAACGCTGCGGTTGTCGACAGGCCTGCGGCCGCAAAGGCATCCACCGCCAGACCAATGCCCCACTGCACCACGAACACCCCGGCAAAGATCACCAGGTTGAAGGCCGACAGCGCGCGCCCCGCCAGTGCCTGTGGAAAGGCCATGCCCACCGCCGGCTGCGACAGCGAGACGAAGGTACACGAGACACAGAACAGCGCCCAGGCCGCGCCCCCCGCCGCCGGCCCGGCGACGATGATGGCCAGCAGGATGACCAGGGACAGCGGCAGGCCCGCGAGGATGAGCCGGTCGGCCCCGAAGCCGCGGCGCAACAGCCAGGGGTTGACCATGCCCCAGGTCCAGAAGGTGCACAGCATGGACAGGTTGATCCAGAACAGGCCGATCGCCGACTCGAGCGCGGTGTAGCCGGCCACCTGCTGCATCCAGGGGCCCGCCCACAGGGTCTGCATGGCCACCATGCCGCCATAGACGAAGAAACCCAGCGGGGCCATGCGCTGGAAATAGGGGTGGCGCCAGACCACGGCATAGCCGCCGGGAGCGGCCGGTGCGTCCGCTCCCGGGGTCGGCGCAGCGGCGTGCCAGCGCGGCACCCAGAGCGCGATGCCCACCATGGCCACGCCGATCAACACGGCCAGGCCCCAAAAGAGTGGGCGCCAACCCACCAGCGGCAGGGCCCACTGCACCGGCAGGGTGGAGGCCACCATGCCCAGCGAGCCAGTCATCAGCATCCAGGAGTTGGCGCGCATCTGCGCCGTGGCATCGAACCAGCGGCGGTAGCCGGTAAGCGGCGCCATCAGGCAGGCGCTCACTCCTGCCCCACACAGCACGCGCCCGGCGAGCAGGCCCGAGAAACCCGTGGCCATGGAAAACACCAGGCACCCGGCGACGGCCACGCCCAGAAAGCCGAGCAGCACCTTTTGCGGGCCATGCCGGTCCAGCCAGGTGCCCAGCGGCAGTTGCGTGGCCGAGAAACCCAGGAAGTAACCGCCTGCCAGCAGGCCCAGGTCGCTGGCGTGCAGGGTGAACTCCTGCGACAGGGTGGGTGCCAGCGTGGCCGTGACGGCGCGCAGCAGGGCCGACAGGAAATATGCGAAGGCGAACGCGAGGAAGACGATGACGGCCGTGCGCCGTGGCAACACACCGGCGCTCATGGCAGCACCAGCCCGGTAAAGAAGGTATCAGCCACCTCGGGGCGGGGCTTGGGCGTGTAGACCGCGGCGTGGTACAGCCGCATCTGCGGCCCCACGGGGCGGGCAAACCAGACCGCCTGTGCGGTGACGGCCTGCCCGTCGGGCCCCCGCCCCTGTGCCACGGTGCGCACCGATTGGGGCAGTGGCAAGGCGTTGCGGGGGGCAAATGGCGCATCGGTGGCCTGGGCCTGTGCGCCGCCCATGCGCGCCAGCATGGCGGACCGCCAGTGCGTGAGTGCCACGCCCACCTGCGCGGGGTCGGCCAGCGTGGCGTAGGACACGGCGAAGGTCGCGCCATCGGCCTCGCAGCCGACCATGGACAGATCGACCGGTGTGCCCGCCAGTTCCACCTTGCGCGTGGCATGGTCGGGCTTGCAGGGCAGCGTGATGGTGAGGGCCGCCTCGGGCAGGGCCACGGTGCGCCAGTTGAGTGCCGGGCTGCATGCGGCCAGTCCCAGGAGGGCGCTGGCGGCGCCGGTCAGTGTCCAGTTCATGGGCCCATTATCGGCAGTGGCCGGTTATTTCGCGCGCAGGGCCCGGGCAGCGCGAACTTTTACGCCCGCCGATGCTCCATTCCAGGTGGAGCAGGCTGCCAGCACGCTGGGGCCTTGTCCGGCACAATACCGTGTGGGTTGGAGCCCGCACTTTCGGGATGGGACGACGTCATGGGTATCAAACAGTGGGCAGCAGGTGCAACGGTGGTGGCTTTTGCCGCCGTGGGTGCCTACGTGTACCTGGACACGGGGCGCTCCGCGGCGCCCGACTCCACCTTCGTGCTACTCGACGGCTCGCGTCAATCGACGGCCGACCTGCGCGGCAAGGTAACGCTGGTGAATTTCTGGGCCACGAGTTGCACCACCTGTGTGGCCGAGATGCCCGAGATCATTGCCACCTACCGGAAGTACCAGCCCAAGGGCTTCGATACGCTGGCCGTGGCCATGAGCTACGACCCGCCGAGCTACGTCGTGAACTTCGCCGAAACGCGCAAGCTGCCCTTCAAGGTGGCCATCGACAACACCGGCGCCGTGGCCCAGGCCTGGGGCGATGTGCGGCTCACGCCCTCGACCTTCATCGTCAACAAGCGCGGTGAGATCGTGAAGACCTATGTGGGCGCGCCCAACTTTCCCGAACTGCACCAGCTCATCGAGAAGCTGCTGGCCGAGACCTGAGCCGGCCTCCCCAAACGCCAAAAGCCTCTTCCGCCCGGAAGAGGCTTTTTGTTATGGGGGCCGCCGTAGCGGCCGCCCGCTTTATTTCGCGCGGTAGTTGTCGTGGCAGGCCTTGCAGGTGTTGGCCGCCGAGCCGAAGGCGGTCTTTAGATTGTCCAGGTTGCCGGTCTTGGCGGCTGCGGCGAGTTTGACGGTCTCGGCTTCGAGCTTGTCGGAGTGCTCCTTGAACTTGGCCTGCTGGGTCCAGATCTCGGGCAGCGCCTTGGTCGGTGCTCCCTTGTCGGTACCAGCGCCAAAGCCGGCCCAGGGCAGCTTGGCCATTTCGGCGACAACATCGGCATTTTCCTGCGCCGCCTTGGCGTCGAAGGGGATGCGGCCATTGGCCATGGCACCCAGGCGCCCAAAATGCTGACCCATCACGAACAGCGCGCTCTGGCGGTACTTGATGGCGTCTTCGGGTTTGGCAAACTGGGCAGATGCGGGCGCCGACAGGGTGACAACGGCCGCGGCAAAGGCGACTACAGCGAGGGTTTTCATCGGATGTTTCCTTTTATCGTGGGGAGCAAAAACCAACCAGCCGCCACCAGTATGCCGCTTTGCGGCGGTTTTGGCATGCCTGCCGGTGCGCATTGGCGGCCCCGGCCATCTCGCGCACAATGCGGCCAACGACACCCCACGACACGGCAAGCGCCGGACCACGACCATGACACACACCGTCCGCATCTGGGATCTGCCCACCCGCCTCTTCCACTGGGCCCTGGCCGCCAGCGTGATCGCCCTGGTGGTCACGGCCAAGGTCGGCGGCAACGCCATGGTCTGGCACCTGCGCCTGGGCTATGTGGTGCTGGCGCTGCTGGTCTTTCGCCTGGTGTGGGGCCTGGTGGGCGGGCGCTGGTCGCGCTTCGCGACCTTTCTGTACTCGCCCGCCCGGCTGGTGCGCTACCTGCGCGGTGCGGGCCATCCCGATGACGGGGTAGGCCACAGCCCGCTGGGCGCGCTCTCGGTATTCGCCCTGCTGGCCGTGCTCGCCGCCCAGGTGGGCACCGGACTGCTCAGCGACGATGAAATCGCCTTTTCAGGACCGCTGACCCGCTTCGTCTCCAACGCGGTGGTGGGCCAGGCCACGGGCTACCACAAGGAGATCGGCCAGTACCTGGTGCTGGGCCTGGTCGCGCTGCACCTGCTGGCCATCGTCTTCTACGTGGTGGTGCGCAAGCACCGGCTGGTGCGGCCCATGCTGCATGGCGACAAGGAGCTGCCCCAGCCCGTGGCGCCATCGCGTGACGACCTGGCCAGCCGCATCGCGGCGGTGGTGGCCCTGGCCCTGGGCGCAGGTCTGGCCTGGTGGGTGTCGACCCTCGGAGCGGTGGCGTTCTGAGCGCCTGTTCCCTGCGTGCCCGGGTCGAGCCGCTACACTGCCCCTTCCCCAGCCCCTGAATTCCCGCCTTGGACAAGCCTGCCGTCACCCTGCTGAATCCGTCGTCCGCCGCCGAGATGGAGGCGGTGCGCGACATCTTCCGGGAGTACGCCGGCACTCTGGATGTGGACCTTGCGTTCCAGGATTTCGAGACCGAACTGGCCCAGTTGCCCGGCGACTATGCCGCACCGCGCGGCCACCTGCTGCTGGCCGTGGTGGAAGGGGCCATTGCGGGCTGCTGCGCCCTGCGGCCGCTGGATGCCGCCGACTACCCCAATGCCAGCGAGATGAAGCGCCTGTACGTGCGCAAGGCCTTCCGGGGCTTTGGCCTGGGCCGCGAACTGGCCGAGGCCATGCTGGACCAGGCGCGCCGCGCCGGCTATGCCTGCGTGCTGCTCGATACGCTCGATGGCATGGAGTCGGCCCGCGCGCTCTATACCGACCTGGGGTTCGAGGAGATACCGCCCTACTACCACAACCCCATTGCGGGGTCGCACTACCTCAAGGTGGACATCTCGTAAGCCAGGCGTCTCGGGCAGCGGCCTGGCCATGAAAAAGCGGCCCGCCGCATATTGCGCAGGGGCCGCCAGGGGGAACGCCACTGCTTGCGCAGCGGCATCCTGGGTCTTTCCAGACCTTGCTGTTCAGGCCGCCTTGGCCTGGGCCAGCAGCGTCGCCGCGTCGCTGACTTCGAACTTGCCCGGTGCTTCGATGTTGAGGGTGACGACCTTGCCGTCGCGCACCAGCATCGAGTAGCGGTTGCTGCGCAGGCCCAGGCCCTTGCCGTTGAGGTCCAGCGTCAGGCCGGTGGCCTTGGCGAAGGTGGCGTCGCCGTCACCGAGCATGCGCACCTTGCCGTCGGTCTTCTGGTCGCGCGCCCAGGCGCCCATCACGAAGGCGTCGTTCACGCTCACGCACCAGATTTCGTCCACACCGGCGGCCTTGAACTCGTCCACCTTTTCCACATAGCCGGGTACATGCTTGGCCGAGCAGGTGGGCGTGAACGCGCCGGGCAGTGCGAACAGGGCAATGGTCTTGCCTGCCGTGGCCTTGTCCACTGGCACGGGGTTCGGGCCAATGGAGCAGCCTTCGCCCTCGACTTCCGAATACTCCATCAGGGTGCTGGCTGGCAGGGTGTCACCGACTTTGATCATTGATCTCTCCTAGGGTTGTTGGTAGGTATCCGCATGCCCCGGGGCGCTGCACACGAATGCAGACCCCAAAAGCAAAACGACCCACATTGTGGGTCGTTTTGGAGGGCAGTGCTGCCAGCAAGCCGGGAGGGCTTAGAGCAGGCCGGCCTTTTGCACCAAGCGGGTGGCAACCCAGTTCTTGGTCTTGGAGAGCGGACGGCTCTCGGTGATTTCGATCACGTCGCCCAGCTTGTACTCGCCATTTTCATCATGGGCGTGGTACTTGCTCGACTTGCCCACGATCTTGCCGTAGAGCTCGTGCTTCACACGGCGCTCGATCAGCACGGTCACGGTCTTTTGGCGCTTGTCGCTGACCACCTTGCCAATCAAGGTGCGCTTGAGGGATTTTTTAGCTTCCGTCATGTCGGCTCCTTACTTGGCGGCTTGCTTTTCAGCAAGGATGGTTTTTGCACGGGCGATGTCGCGGCGGGTGGTACGCAGCGTGTTGGTGTTAGTCAACTGCTGGGTCGCCTTCTGCATGCGCAGGCCGAAGTGGGCCTTCTGCAGAGCCTTGATTTCGCTTTCGATGCCGGCAACGTCTTTTTGGCGCAGTTCAGTAGTCTTCATTGCTTGTTCTCCTGAATTACGAGCCAATGTGGCGGCTGACGAACGTGGTGCGCAGCGGCAGCTTGGCGGCAGCCAGGCGGAACGCTTCACGGGCCAGTTCTTCGGGCACACCGACGATCTCGAAGACGATCTTGCCGGGCTGGATTTCGGCCACGTAGTACTCGGGGTTGCCCTTACCGTTACCCATACGCACTTCTGCGGGCTTGGTAGAGATTGGCTTGTCCGGGAACACGCGGATCCAGATGCGGCCGCCACGCTTCACGTGACGGGAGATTGCACGGCGTGCAGCCTCGATCTGGCGAGCCGTCAGACGGCCACGGTCGGTGCATTTCAGACCGAAATCACCGAAAGCAACGGAGGCACCCCGCGTTGCAACACCAGTGTTACGGCCCTTTTGCTCCTTGCGGTATTTGCGGCGAGCAGGTTGCAGCATACTTATTCTCCTTTTCCGTCCGCTGCTGTAGCGGGCGCGGCGACTTTGCGTACGCGCTTAACGGCGGTGTTATCAGCGCCACCAGCTTCCGCTGGCTTGTCGCTGCCGTCGGCCGGGCCGGTGTTCACACCGGCTGGACGACGTGGGCCTCCACGGCCAGCACCTGGACGGTCGCCACCTGGGCGGCCATCACGGCGTGGACCGCGTGGGCGGCGTTCTTCGTCTGGACGTGGGGTTTCCACGGCAGGCAGGTCGTTACGACCCAGCGTATCGCCCTTGTAGACCCAGACCTTGACGCCGATCACACCGTAGGTGGTCTTGGCTTCGGAGGTGCCGTAGTCGATGTCGGCGCGCAGCGTGTGAAGTGGCACGCGGCCTTCACGGTACCACTCGCAGCGAGCGATTTCGATACCGTTCAGACGGCCGGACGACATGATCTTGATGCCCTGGGCACCCAGACGCATGGCGTTCTGCATGGCGCGCTTCATGGCGCGGCGGAACATGATCCGCTTTTCGAGCTGCTGCGTGATGCTGTCGGCGATCAGCTTGGCATCGATTTCGGGCTTGCGCACTTCTTCGATGTTCACTGCGACGGGCACGCCCAGGCGAAGAGCGAGTTCCTTCTTGAGGTTCTCGATGTCTTCACCCTTCTTGCCGATCACCACACCCGGACGGGCCGAGTAAATGGTGATGCGGGCGTTCTTGGCGGGGCGCTCGATCAGGATGCGCGACACGGCGGCGTTCTTGAGCTTGGCCTTCAGGTACTCGCGCACCTTGATGTCTTCGGCCAGCATGCCCGCGAAGTCGCGGTTGCTGGCGTACCAACGGCTGGACCAGTTGCGGCTGACCGCAAGGCGGAAGCCGGTAGGATGGATTTTTTGTCCCATAGTCTTCCGAGCCTTTAGTTGCCAACCGTCACGTACACATGGCACGTGGGCTTGCTGATGCGGTTGCCGCGGCCTTTGGCGCGCGCGGTGAAGCGCTTGAGCGTGGTGCCTTGTTCGACGTAGATGGTCTTGACCTTCAGTTCGTCGATGTCGGCGCCGTCGTTGTGCTCAGCGTTGGCGATGGCGGACTCCAGAACCTTCTTGACGATTCCCGCAGCTTTTTTCTGCGTGAAGTTCAGGATGTTCAGAGCCTGGTCCACCTTCTTGCCGCGGATCAAGTCAGCGACCAGACGGCCCTTGTCGACCGACAGACGGACGCCCCGGAGGACTGCACGTGTTTCAGACATGGTCGTTCCTTATTTCTTGACTTTTTTGTCAGCGGGGTGACCCTTGAAGGTGCGCGTCAGGGCGAATTCGCCGAGCTTGTGGCCCACCATCTGGTCGGTAACGTAGACAGGTACGTGCTGCTTGCCGTTGTGCACGGCGATGGTCAGACCGATGAAATCGGGCAGAACCATGGAGCGACGCGACCAGGTCTTCACTGGCTTCTTATCCTTGGTGGCGACGGCCTTTTCGACCTTGGCCAGCAAGTGATGGTCAACAAATGGACCCTTTTTGAGAGAGCGAGTCATCTGTTACCCCTTACTTCTTGCGACGCGACACGATCATGATCTGTGTGCGCTTGTTGTTACGGGTGCGATAACCCTTGGTCAGATTGCCCCAAGGATCGACTGCATGGCGGCCTTCGCCGGTGCGGCCTTCGCCACCACCGTGAGGGTGATCCACAGGGTTCATGGCAACGCCGCGAACCGTAGGACGAATACCCATCCAGCGCTTCACACCGGCCTTGCCGAGTTGGCGCAGGCTGTGTTCTTCGTTGGCCACTTCGCCAATGGTGGCGCGGCATTCGATGTGGATCTTGCGCACTTCACCCGAGCGCATGCGCACTTGAGCGTAGGTGCCTTCGCGGGCCAGCAGGGTTGCCGAAGCACCAGCCGAGCGGGCGATCTGCGCACCGGCACCGGGCTTGAGCTCGATGCAGTGGATGGTCGAACCCACGGGGATGTTGCGGATAGGCAGCGTGTTGCCAGCGCGGATCGGCGCTTCCGAACCGGACAGCAGGGTTGCGCCCACTTCCAGGTTGCGGGGAGCGATGATGTAGCGGCGCTCGCCGTCGGCATAGCACACCAGAGCGATGTGGGCCGTACGGTTCGGGTCATACTCGATGCGCTCAACCTTGGCCGGAATGCCGTCCTTGTTGCGCTTGAAGTCCACCACGCGGTAGTGGTGCTTGTGACCACCGCCCTTGTGGCGGGTGGTGATGTGACCGTTGTTGTTACGGCCGGCCTTCTGGAACTGGGGTTCCAGCAGGGGGGCGTACGCTTCACCCTTGTACAGGTGGTCACGCGTGACCTTCACCACGGCACGTTGGCCGGGCGAAGTGGGTTTCATCTTAATGACAGCCATGATTACGCGGCCTCCCCGGAGAGGTTCAGCTCTTGACCTGGCTGCAGCGTGACGTATGCCTTGCGAACGTTGTCGCGGCGGCCGACGGTCTTGCCGAAGCGCTTGGTCTTGCCTTTGGTGTTCACCACGGAAACGCCCTTGACCTCGACCTTGAACATCAATTCCACAGCGGCCTTGATTTCTGGCTTGGTAGCGTTCTGCAGCACCTTGAACGTCACAGCATTGGACTTCTCGGCAACCATGGTGGCCTTTTCGGACACGATGGGAGCGACCAGCACTTGCATCAGACGACCTTCGTCAAACTTGAGTGTGCTCATGCGAACATCTCCTTGAGTTTGTCGATTGCACCCTTGGTGACGAGCACTTTCTTGAAACGGACCAGCGACACGGGATCGGCGTAACGTGGCTCGACGACGAGCACGTTCACCAGATTGCGCGAAGCCAGGTACAGGTTTTCGTCCACTTCCTCGGAGATCACCATCACCGATTGCAGATTCATGGCCTTGAACTTGTCGGCCAGGACCTTGGTCTTGGGCGAGTCGACCTTCAGCGAATCGACCACGGCCAGACGGCCTTCACGGGCGAGCTGCGACAAAATCGCAGACATGCCGGCGCGGTACATCTTCTTGTTGATCTTTTGCGTGAAGTTTTCGTCAGGCATGTTCGGGAAAATCCGACCGCCCCCGCGCCACAGTGGCGACGAGGTCATACCTGCACGTGCGTTACCCGTACCCTTTTGCTTGAAAGGCTTCTTGGTCGAGTGACGGACTTGCTCGCGGTCCTTCTGGGCGCGAGTGCCTTGGCGTGCGTTGGCTTGATAAGCCACCACGATCTGGTGCACCAGATCTTCGTTGTATTCACGACCGAACACGGTTTCAGGAACGTCCAGCTTGGACGCGCCCTGGCCTTGGTCATTCAGGAGTTCGAGCTGCATTAGTTCGCTCCTTTGGAGGCTTTGGCCTTGACCGCTGGACGCACCGTCACGAACCCACCCTTGGAGCCCGGAATAGCGCCCTTGATCAAGAGCAGTTGACGCGCTTCGTCGATGCGGATCACATCGAGGTTTTGCGTGGTCTTGGTGACATCGCCGAGGTGGCCCGTCATCCGCTTGCCAGGGAACACGCGGCCTGGATCCTGCGCCATACCAATGGAGCCGGGAACGTTGTGCGAACGGCTGTTACCGTGCGACGCGCGTTGCGAGCTCATGTTGTGGCGCTTGATGGTGCCGGCGTAGCCTTTACCGATCGAGGTGCCTTGCACGTCGACCTTCTGACCCACGGAGAACACGGACGTCACAACGACCGATGCGCCAGCTTGGTACTGGGCTGCGGTGTCGGCGGTCACGCGGAATTCCTGGATGATTTCACCGGCTTCGACACCTGCCTTGGCAAGGTGACCGGCTTCTGGCTTGGTCACGCGCGATGCTTTGCGCGAACCGAACGTGACCTGCAGGGCCACGTAGCCATCGTTCTCTTGGGTTTTGATCTGGGTTACGCGGTTGTTGGACACATCCACCACCGTGACAGGCACTGCGTCCCCGTCATCGGTGAACAGACGCATCATGCCCACCTTGCGACCCAGCAACCCGAGGGAGTTGCTCAGACTCATTTGTTTCTCCAAAA
The DNA here is from genome assembly GCF_979253235.1 of Acidovorax sp. AC410. Taxonomy (NCBI): domain Bacteria; kingdom Pseudomonadati; phylum Pseudomonadota; class Betaproteobacteria; order Burkholderiales; family Comamonadaceae; genus Acidovorax; species Acidovorax sp. AC410. The sequence continues at coordinate 2,299,039 of NZ_CEEDCG010000001.1, read as the reverse complement.
CTTCCACCGCCGCAACTTCAATTGGCTGCGGCGTTGCACTCGCGTGCATGAAAGAGGGTTATTAAAACTCCGCTCGCGTGCCCTGACACAAGGCCAAGGTACGCGCCAAACCGGTTTGCGCGCACCATAAGCGCACGCAAATTAAGCGAAGCCCTAAAGTATAACGCGAACCGCTTTTGCAAGCAAGTTCGCGTTGTGCGAGACCACGCCTGGCGGGCAAGCCCGCCAGGAAGGGATCATTACTGCAGCTTGATCTCGACGTCCACGCCGGCTGGCAGGTCGAGCTTCATCAGGGCGTCCACCGTCTTGTCGGTGGGGTCCACGATGTCCATCAGACGCTGGTGCGTGCGGATTTCGAGCTGGTCGCGGCTGGTCTTGTTGACGTGCGGCGAGCGCAGGATGTCGAAGCGCTTCATGCGCGTCGGCAGGGGCACAGGGCCCTTGACGATGGCGCCGGTGCGCTTGGCGGTGTCAACGATCTCGGCAGCGGACTGGTCGATCAGCTTGTAGTCAAACGCCTTCAGGCGGATGCGGATTTTTTGCTTGGACATGTCAAGTTCCTTGTTGTTATGGTGCTGGCGATCAGGCGATGATCTTGGCCACGACGCCTGCGCCGACGGTACGGCCGCCTTCACGGATGGCGAAGCGCAGGCCTTCTTCCATGGCGATGGGGTTGATCAGCTTGACGGTGATCGACACGTTGTCGCCTGGCATGACCATTTCCTTGTCCGCTGGCAGCTCGATCGCGCCGGTGACGTCGGTCGTGCGGAAGTAGAACTGAGGACGGTAGTTGTTGAAGAACGGGGTGTGGCGGCCGCCTTCGTCCTTGCTCAGCACATACACTTCAGCCGTGAAGTGGGTGTGTGGCTTGATCGAGCCGGGCTTGCACAGCACTTGGCCGCGCTCCACGTCTTCACGCTTGGTGCCGCGCAGCAGCAGGCCAACGTTGTCGCCAGCCTGGCCTTGGTCCAGCAGCTTGCGGAACATTTCCACGCCGGTGCAGGTGGTCTTGACGGTGTCCTTGATACCGACGATTTCGATTTCTTCGCCGACCTTGACGATGCCGCGCTCGATACGACCGGTCACCACGGTGCCGCGGCCGGAGATCGAGAACACGTCTTCCACGGGCATCAGGAAGGCACCGTCCACAGCGCGCTCTGGCGTGGGGATGTAGTTGTCCAGGGCGTCGGCCAGCTTCATGATGGCTTCTTCACCCAGGGGACCCTTGTCGCCTTCCAGGGCCAGCTTGGCGGAACCGCGCACGATGGGGGTGTCGTCGCCTGGGAAGTTGTACTTGTCCAGGAGTTCGCGCACTTCCATCTCGACCAGTTCGAGCAGCTCTTCGTCGTCCACCATGTCGCACTTGTTCAGGAACACGATGATGTAAGGCACGCCCACCTGGCGGGCCAGCAGGATGTGCTCACGGGTCTGGGGCATGGGGCCGTCAGCGGCCGAGCACACCAGAATGGCGCCGTCCATCTGGGCAGCGCCGGTGATCATGTTCTTCACATAGTCGGCGTGGCCGGGGCAGTCCACGTGGGCGTAGTGGCGGTTGGCCGTTTCGTATTCCACGTGTGCGGTGTTGATCGTGATGCCGCGGGCCTTTTCTTCAGGTGCTGCGTCGATCTGGTCGTATGCCTTGGCTTCGCCGCCGAACTTGGCAGACAGCACCGTGGCGATGGCCGCCGTCAGGGTCGTCTTGCCGTGGTCCACGTGGCCGATCGTGCCCACGTTGACGTGAGGCTTCGTGCGCTCGAATTTACCTTTTGCCATTTTCAATTCTCCAAAGAGCAATGCCTGTGTTGTGGTTTAACGTCTGCATCCGGTTGCTGGTTCGCCCTGCACAGGCAACGGGGCGGCACGGGATCGCAGACTGCAAAATCTTGCGAAAGAGGGGCGAGACGGCCACCGACACCTGCAGGCAGGCGCTGGCGGCAGTCTCTTGCGGGCTGCTTACTTGGCGCGCGAAGCCATGATGGCTTCGGACACGTTGCGAGGCGCTTCGCTGTAGTGCTTGAATTCCATCGAATACGTGGCGCGGCCTTGCGTTGCGGAGCGCAGCGAGGTCGAGTAGCCGAACATTTCCGACAGCGGCACTTCGGCGCGGATGGCCTTGCCACCGCCCGGGATGTCGTCCATGCCCTGGACCATGCCGCGGCGGGAGGACAGATCGCCCATCACCGTGCCGGCGTAGTCTTCAGGCGTTTCCACTTCCACGGCCATCATGGGTTCCAGGATGACCGGGTTGGCCTTGCGGCAGCCTTCCTTGAAGCCGAAGATGGCAGCCATCTTGAACGCCAGTTCGTTCGAGTCCACATCGTGGTACGAACCGAAGTGCAGCGTGACCTTGACGTCCACCACGGGGTAGCCGGCCAGCACGCCTTGCGTGACGGCTTCGTTGATACCCTTTTCCACGGCCGGGATGAATTCGCGAGGAACCACACCGCCCTTGATGGCGTCGACGAACTCGATGCCCTTGCCGGCTTCGTTGGGTTCGATCTTGAGCACGACGTGACCGTACTGGCCCTTACCACCGGACTGGCGCACGAACTTGCCTTCGGCTTCTTCCACCGTCTTGCGGATGGTTTCGCGGTAGGCAACCTGGGGCTTGCCCACGTTGGCTTCCACGCCGAACTCACGCTTCATGCGGTCAACGATGATTTCCAGGTGCAGCTCGCCCATGCCGGCGATCAGCGTCTGGCCCGATTCTTCGTCGGTCTTCACGCGGAAGGATGGATCTTCTGCAGCCAGGCGCTGCAGTGCGATGCCCATCTTTTCCTGGTCGGCCTTGGTCTTGGGCTCAACGGCCTGCGTGATCACAGGCTCAGGGAACACCATGCGCTCCAGAATGATCTGGGAGTCGATGTCGCTCAGCGTTTCACCGGTCGTCACGTCCTTCAGGCCCACGCAGGCAGCGATGTCGCCGGCGCGGATTTCTTCGACTTCCTGGCGCTCGTTGGCGTGCATCTGCACGATACGGCCGATGCGTTCCTTCTTGCCCTTGATGGGGTTGTAGACGGTGTCGCCCTTGCTCAGAACGCCCGAGTACACACGCACGAAGGTCAGCTGGCCCACGAACGGGTCGGTCATCAGCTTGAATGCCAGGGCGGAGAACTTCTCGCTGTCGTCCGCCTTGCGGGTGACTGGCTTTTCGTCTTCGTCGGTGCCGGTCACGTCAGGAATGTCCGTCGGTGCTGGCAGGTAGTCGATCACGGCGTCCAGCATGCGCTGCACGCCCTTGTTCTTGAACGCGGTGCCGCACAGCATCGGGTGGATTTCCGTGGCGATGGTACGCGTACGCAGGCCGAACTTGATTTCGGCTTCGGAGAGGTCGCCCTCTTCCAGGTACTTGTTCATCAGCTCTTCGGAGGCTTCGGCAGCGGCTTCCACCATCTTCTCGCGCCATTCCTTGGCGGATTCGAGCAGGTCGGCTGGAATTTCTTCGTAGCTGAACTTCATGCCCTGCGAGGCTTCATCCCACAGGATGGCCTTCATCTTGAGCAGGTCGACCACACCGGTGAACTTGTCTTCGGCGCCGATCGGGATCACCACGGGCACGGGGTTGGCCTTGAGGCGCAGCTTCATCTGCTCGTAGACCTTGAAGAAGTTGGCACCGGTACGGTCCATCTTGTTCACGAAGGCCAGACGAGGCACCTTGTACTTGTTGGCCTGGCGCCAGACGGTTTCCGACTGAGGCTGCACGCCACCCACGGCGCAGTACACCATGCAGGCGCCGTCGAGCACGCGCATCGAACGTTCCACTTCGATCGTGAAGTCCACGTGACCGGGGGTGTCGATGATGTTGAAGCGGTGCTCTTCGTACGAGTTGTCCATGCCCTTCCAGAAGCAGGTCGTGGCAGCCGAGGTGATCGTGATGCCGCGCTCTTGTTCCTGCTCCATCCAGTCCATGGTGGCAGCGCCGTCGTGCACTTCACCAATCTTGTGGCTCACGCCCGTGTAGAACAGGATACGTTCGGTGGTCGTGGTCTTGCCAGCGTCAATGTGGGCCGAGATACCGATATTGCGGTAGCGCTCGATGGGAGTCTTGCGAGCCATGGTGGATCCTTGGATGGGTCGTGTTATTCGGGGGAGGGGCCCAGCATTGTGGCGCTGCAACCCGTCAATTTTGTGACCACCTCAATCGCCACAAGGCTGCAGGCAAAAATGCCGGCAGCCTTGCGCTTGGCGACGAGAGCAGTTCGTCGATTTAGAAGCGGAAGTGGCTGAATGCCTTGTTGGCTTCGGCCATGCGGTGAACTTCGTCACGCTTCTTCATGGCACCACCACGGCCTTCGGTGGCCTCGAGCAGTTCGTTGGCCAGACGCTGGGCCATCGACTTTTCGCCGCGCTTGCGGGCCGCTTCCTTGATCCAGCGCATGGACAGGGCCAGGCGACGGACAGGGCGCACTTCGACGGGCACCTGGTAGTTGGCACCGCCCACGCGGCGGGACTTCACTTCGACCATGGGCTTCACGTTGTTGATGGCAACGGTGAAGGCTTCCAGCGGGTCCTTGTCAGGGTGCTTCTTCTCGATCAGTTCCAGGGCACCGTAAATGATGCGTTCTGCAACAGCTTTCTTGCCGCCTTCCATGATCACGTTCATGAATTTGGACAGCTCTACATTGCCGAACTTGGGATCCGGCAGGATTTCACGTTTGGGGACTTCGCGACGACGTGGCATTTTTCACCTCATATTGCTTCAGTTGGCATCTTTTCAGACACCGCGAGATTCATTCAGAACCCCACTTACTCGACCCACACGGAACACTCCGCGCTTGGGGTCACTTCGTTTGACTGCGCCAGCCAGGCGAATCAAACACCGATGGATACACGAAAACCAGGGCTTACTTGGCCTTTGGCTTCTTGGCACCGTACTTGGAGCGCGACTGCTTGCGGTCTTTCACGCCTTGCAAGTCGAGCGAACCGCGCACGATGTGGTAACGCACACCGGGCAAGTCCTTGACACGACCGCCGCGAACCAGCACCACGCTGTGTTCCTGCAGGTTGTGGCCTTCGCCGCCGATGTAGGAAATGACTTCGAAACCGTTGGTCAGGCGAACCTTGGCGACCTTGCGCAGAGCGGAGTTAGGCTTCTTTGGCGTCGTGGTGTACACACGGGTGCACACGCCGCGGCGCTGGGGAGAGTTTTCCATCGCAGGGCTCTTGGACTTGATCTTTTCGACCTCGCGCCCCTGACGGACTAGTTGATTGATGGTTGGCATGAATACGTCCCTAAACGTAAAAAACGAAAACGTGAAACCCTTCGGAATTTCCGAAAAGCCTTCTAATGTAGCAGCATGGACCTCGGCAGGCAAGCAGCAGTCGACTTTCCCCCCAGGTTTCCGGGATCCCGACACTTCATCACCGCCACCAGCCATTGAAAGCGCGCGGCCCAGGCCAGTGCCGCCGTGCAAGGGCCGCGCCGCCGCAGGGGCGGCGTCCCCCTCCCAGGAGGAAGGCGCGAAGCGACTCAGGGGCTAGGGCGTGTCATCAATCATTTCGCCCCCGCGCTGGCCCCGGCATGCGGACGGATGCGCGAAGCGCGGCGCAGCCCATAGTGGACTATGGGCAAGCCGAGCGACAAAGCAGACGCCGCATGCCGGGGCCAGCCCGAAGGGAAAGCCTGCAGCGCGGCACATTGCGGCGTTGCCCTTCGCTTGCGTAGCCGTGCTACGCGGCACTGAGGGCGCCTTGCACTGCACCGCGCTGCAGGCTTTCGGGGGGGGTGAAATGATTGATGACACGCCCTAGCCTTACTTTATCCAGAGGCGGATGGCGTCCCAGGCACGGCCCAGGATGCCGGCCTGCGCCACGCCGTCCAGTGCCACCAGGGGCACCTCGGCCAGCGTCTGCTCGCCCAGCACCACCTTCAGCGAGCCCACGGCCTGGCCCTTGGTGAAGGGGGCCACCAGGGGGTCGGGGCGGGCGATCTCGGTCTTGATCTTGCCGCCGCTGCCCGAAGGCACGGCCACCACGATGGCTTCACTGCGGCCGATCTTGAGGGTGTTTTCCGTGCCCTTCCAGACGGCTGGGGTCGCCACGGGCTGGCCGGCATCGAACAGCTTGACCGCTTCGAAGGCCGTATAGCCCCAATTCAGCAGCTTCTGGCTTTCGTTGGCACGAGCGTTCTCGCTGGCGGCGCCGAGCACGATGGACAGCAAACGGCGCTGGCCCACGTTGGGGAAGTCGCGCTTGGACGTGGCCACCAGGCAGTAGCCGGCAGCGGCGGTGTGGCCGGTCTTGAGCCCATCCACCGTCGGGTCGCGGAACAGCAGGGAATTGCGGTTGTTGCCGTTGGACACCGGGGTGCCCGGGTAGCTGTACTGCTTGGTGGCGTAGTAGTGCATGTACTCCGGGAAGTCCTTCATGAGCCGGCTGGCCAGCACACCCAGGTCGCGCGCGGTGGTGGTGTGGCCGGGCTCGGTCAGGCCCTCGGGGTTCTTGTAGGCGGTGTTCTTCATGCCCAGGGCCTTGGCCTGGTCGTTCATCAGCTTGACGAAGTTTTCGGCCGTGCCACCCACGCCTTCGGCCAGCGCCATCGTGGCGTCGTTGCCCGACTGGACGATCATGCCCTTGATCAGGTCATCCACCGGCACCTGCATCTTGGGGTCGATGAACATGCGCGAGCCGGGCATCTTCCAGGCCAGCACGCTCACGGGCAGCTTCTGGTCCAGGGCGACCTTCTTGGCGCGCAGGGCGTCGAACACCAGGTAACCGGTCATCAGCTTGGTCAGCGAAGCCTGCTCCACCGGCACATCGATGTCCTTGGCGGCCAGCACCTGACCGGCCGTAATGTCCAGCAACAGGTAGTTGCGCGCGGCGATCTCGGGCGGCTGCGGGGCCTGCACCTGCGCCCACAGGGCGGCGGGCGCGAGCACCGCGGCGAGGAGGACGGAGCGCAGCGTGGGCAAAAGGGACTTCATGGAAACGGGCATTCGGGTGAGAGAAGAGGAAAGAAAACAGCAGAAAGCAGCGGAATGGCAGTGTGCAGCCTGCGCGGCGCACCGGCCAGCCGTGGAGCGTCAGGCCCCGGCCAGCAGGTGGCGGGTCACCAGATTTTTCAGAAGCGGCAATTGTCCGTGAAAGAAATGCCCCCCACCGGGGACGACTGTCACAGGGAGTATCTGGGGGCGTGCCCAGTCCATCACTGCAGCCAGGGGCACGGTGTCGTCCTGTTCGCCATGCACGACCAGGGTGCGCTCGTGCGCCTCGGGTGGCACCGGGGCCACGGTGAAGCGGCTGGCCGCCGTGCCCACCAACACCACGCGCTCAATGGCGCGCTCGCCCCACAGGCTGGCCAGCGCATGGCTCGTGACGAAGGCCCCAAAGGAGAAGCCGGCCAGAGCCAACGGCCCCTCAGGCGCCGCCTGGCGCACCACGTCCAGAAAGTCCTCGGCTTCGCCCCGGCCTTCGTCGTGCGTGCCGGCACTGCCGCCCACGCCCCGGAAGTTGAAGCGCACCGCAGTCCAGCCGCTTTGCACGAAAGCGCGCGCCAGGGTCTGCACCACCTTGTTGTCCATGGTGCCGCCAAACAGCGGATGGGGATGGGCGATGACGGCGATGCCGCGCGGGGCCGCCCCCTCGGGCAGCACGGCAGCGTCGCGCACCGCCTCGATGGCGCCGGCGGCGCCGGCAAGGGTCAGGCGTTCGGTCTGGGAATTCACGGGATTTGCTACCAGGTCAATAGCAGCCTGCGCAGATCGGGCCAATCCGGCGGCTGAAAATCAGGGATGGACAGCGCTCTGAATAGGAGTCAGCGGCCAAGTTCCGGGGGCGTGCGCAAGCGCTCTACCACCTGGCCATTCTTGAGGTGCGACTCGACGATCTCATCGATGTCGGCGCTGTCCACGAAGGTGTACCAGACCGCCTCGGGATAGACCACCGCGATCGGCCCGCCCGCACAGCGGTCCAGGCAACCCGCCTTGTTCACGCGCACCTTGCCGGCGCCGGACAGGCCGGCGGCCTTCACCTGCAACTTGCAGCGGTCGAACGCGGCCTGCGCACCGTGGTGCGCGCAACTGTCCTCACCGTTGGTGCGGTCGTTCAGGCAAAAGAAGATGTGGCGCTGGTAGTAGCCCGGCTGTGCTGCCGGTGCCGTCGTGGAGGTGTCGGTCATGCCGCCATTCTAGGAGCGGAGCCCTGCACACCCCATGCCCATAACCCCCAAAAGGAGCTCAGGCAGGACCGTCGCGCCGCGCCACCCGCACCACCACATAGGCCAGCGCCGCATAGGGCCAGACCCAGCCCAGCCACTGGCCCAGGCCGTAGAAGCGGATGAAGCGCCCCTGCTCCCAGGCCTGCAGCGTCTGGGCAAAGTAAGCGCTGGTGGGGGCCTGGTTGAGCAGGCCCAGGTGCCACACCAGCACCAGCAGCAGCACGGCGGCGCAAGCGCGCCGGGGCAGCGCCAGCAGCAGCACCGCGAGCGCCAGGGCGCCCCACACGCCCACGCGCACGGGCAGGCCCATCCATTCCCAGGCATGGGCCGGACCCCAGCTCAGCGCCGCCGACAGGGCCGTGAGGACCACGCCGACCACCACCACGGCCAGGGCAAACAGGGCCCGGCGCCCCATCTCGCGGATGATGCAGTAGCCCAGCAGGCACGGAATCAGCAGGCCCAGCGTCACGCACAGCAACTCGCCGCCAGGGGACAGCGGATCGAGCGCGGTGTCGCGCATGGGCAACCAGTCCAGGAACGGGGTGTCGGCCAGGATCTCGACCAGGGCCCCCTCCAGCCGCTCAAGCACCTGCCCCAGGCCAAACGGCAGGGCCGCCGGGAACAGCAGGGCCAGCGGCCACAAAGCCAGCAGCACCAGCGCGCCATGGGCATCCTGCACGAACCACCGGTTGCGAAAGTCGCTCCAGCGGTCGATGGCCCCCAGGCGCTCCAGCGCCGACGCCGTGAGCGCCCCGGCCAGCGTGCCTGCCGAATTGAGCAGCAGGTCCATGTTGGAAGGCACGCGCCGGGGCAGGTAGATCTGCAGGAACTCCAGGGTCAGCGACAGCAGCACGCCAGCCACCGTGGCCAGCACCCAGGCACCCCAGCGCCAGCGCATGCGCAGCAGCGCCAGCGCCAGCAGGAAACCCAGCGGGGCATAGCCCACCAGGTTGGAGGTGACGTCAAAGCCGGTCCAATAGGGCGGCGGAATCGGCGAGGCGAGGAACACCCAGGGATCGATGCCTTGCGCGCGCCAGCCGTCGAACGGGAACAGGCTGGCAAAGACGACCAGCGCCGCATAGATCAGCGCGAGGGGGCCGGCCGAACTCTTGTACACGGGCGCTGGGCCGTCAGAACGGCTTGACCACCACCAGCACCACGGCGGTCACCAGCAGCAGCACCGGGACCTCGTTGAACCAGCGGAACCACCGGTGGCTGCGGCGGCTCGAGCCGTCGACCAGCTTGCGCAGCAGCATGCCGCAGGCGTGGTGGTAGCCGATGGCCAGCACCACCACGGCCAGCTTGGCATGCATCCAGCCGTTGCCCGGCCCCCGGCCGATGCCATAGCCCAGCCACAGCCAGATGCCCAGGGCCAGTGCCGGCACCGCCAGCAAGGTGGTGAAGCGCAGCAGCTTGCGCGCCATGAGGATCAGGCGCTCGCGCTCGGCCACCGAGCCCGGCGCCACCATGGCCAGGTTCACGAAGATGCGTGGCAGGTAGAACAGGCCGGCGAACCAGCTGGCAATGAAGACGATGTGGAAGGCTTTGACCCAGAGCATGGGCGCAGTTTAAGGGGGCGGATTCAAAAGCGAAGCGCAACACCCTGGATTTCAATGAACAAGGGTGGAGTGCTGCGGGTTGTTGATCAGCAACTCGCGGTACACAGCCAGCGGTGATCGTACCCCCAGCCCCTTTCTGGGGCGGTTATTGATCTCATCGGCTATCGCATCGAGTTGCTGCTGGCTGTAGATGCTCTGGTCCGTCCCCTTGGGAAGGTACTGGCGAACCAGGCCATTCATGTTCTCGTTGGGAGCCCCTTTGCCAGGGGCTGTGCGGGTCGCAGAAGTACACCGCTATCCCGGTTTGCTCGCTGAGCTTCTTGTGCATGCTCATCTCCCGGCCCTGGTCGTACGTCATGCTCAGGCGCATCGGCTGGGCAATGCCCAGCAGCTTGTCCGTGAAGCCCTGCAAGACGTTGGCAGCACTGGCCGGCTTGAACTCAGGGAGCTTGACCAGCATGACCAATCGGCTGGTGCGCTCCACCAACGTCCTTACTGCACTGGCATTGCCTTCGCCCTCGATCAAGTCGCCTTCCCAGTGCCCGGGGAACGGGCGGTCTTCGATCTCTGGCGGGCGTAAGTGAATACTCAGCATGTCCGGGATCTGGCCCCTGCGGTCCTTGCCCTTGCTGCGCGGCACGCGCTTGTTGTGGGCGTGCCGCAAGGTGGCGATCAGTTCTTTGCGCAACTCGCCCACGGGCATGGCATAGATGCAGTTGTAGATGGTCTCGTGTGACACGCGGTGCTCATGGCCTTGGGATGCAAGCGTGCCAGTGTCAGGGTAATCTGCTCGGTCGACCAGAGAAGCCGCAGCAAATGGCCCACCAGGCCCCACAGGATGGAGTCAGGGTGCAGCTTGACGGCGGGCCTGCCGCAGCGCGCCTGCGCTGCAGGCAAAGGCACTGCGCCTTGACGCTGCCATAGTCCGATGGATGGCCCGATGGATGACCGTTGCGCACCAGCTCCCGGCTGATCGTTGCCGGTGAGCGCAGCAGTTGCCTTGCGATTGTGCATCTGCGGACCTTACGGGGTGGCAGGTGTTGCACTTCAGTTTTGAATCCGCCGAGGCAATCTATGCCATTAGAACCGAACTCCCGAAAATCCTTCCTTCCGAAATCTCACAAGAGGACACCGCTAGGATATCTCCATATTCAGGCAAGGCGTGTTTAGAAATTATTCGGATAAATACCGGTCTTCCGCCGGCACCAGCGGCCATATTTAAATCCAAATCAACGGCAACACAGATCTTTACCGCCCCAGAAAAGGCTGCTAAGATGTGTCAATATTTTACAGAGGGGGTCGCTTTGCGGGCATTATTACTTGCAGCATTGCTGATATGTCCTACCGCGTTCGCGCAAACCTCGTTGAGGGTCTCGGCCACAGCGTGGCAGGGCCTCAACGCCGAAGAGAAGGCAAGTGTTCAGCAAAAGTACGTGGTGGAAGTCATGGCGCCAGAATCGTTCGGCACCATTCTCGACAACCAGGGGCTTGACCGGTCCACGCCAGGCACCAATGCAGGGACGGCCGTCGGCGCCGCCATCGGCAGCGCAGCCTATGTGGACCGCGCCATCAACCACGGCAATTACTCCGGCAAGACCCATGTGGCCGCCATGCTGCTCGGGATACTGGTCGGCTCGGCGCTCGACCGGCCGGCCCAGTCCAGCTACCAGTTCCGATACGCCATACGACTGGGCAATGGGAACATCATTTACCAGGATACGTATTCATCGACGCCATTCCGACATGCAGTCGGTGTATGCGTATTCACACCCTCAGTTGACCTTGCGCCAGAACAGCATCTATGCATGCAGACCACGGAGTCATTCAAAAACTCCCTGGGCATTTTCAATCTATCGACTGCGCTCAACGCGTCTGCGGGTGACCGCTCCAGTTCGCCAGATACATTGCCTACAACCCCGGCCAGCGAGATATTCAGTGCAACCGTCAGTTGCAAGCTTGGCACGTTGGCTCCCGTCAAGACTTCACCGGAAAAATGCAAACTCATCAATGGAGCGATTATCAATGATTAATAAAACCTTTGTGCTGGCTGCGGTAATTTTGCTGACCGGGTGCGCCGCCAATACTTATACATTGAACCAAAAAATATATAGTGGAGAAAGTGCGTTTCATACGGCGGTGAGTACCGATGTTGCAGAATCACTTGCATCGGTCACACCTTTGGCCGCCCCGTTGACGAAGAAAAAGCTCGTCGTTGCGTTCCCGAGCCAGCAAGCAGCTTTTGAGGAAACTAATAGAAGGCATGCAGCAATTGCAGGCAGGGAGGCCAGTGGAGTTCAGCTAGAGCTCTACAAAAACCTGTCCATAGCCAATAACAGGTTGACCCGGGTGTTTTTTGAAGGTATTCAGAAGAAAGGAATTTACTCGTCTGTTGAAATCCGGGAGCTTTCCAGCATGGCCATCTCCATAGAACCATCAGCGGATTACGACGTGCTGTACTTCACGGAAGCTGCGGCCAATTCGGGCCAGTATTTCTATGCGTCGGCAAAACATGGAAAGCAAGTTTTCGCCTATGACCGCAGTGGAGTGACCTCCGCGGCCAAGGTCAGCGCCTTCATTGACGCTGCGCAGGCACAGGCGATCCGCGACTGATGGTCCTTGGGCGCAGCCGGATGTGCCCAACCCTGAGTGACAAAAAAAAGCCCGGCAAAAGCTGCCGGGCTTCGAAAGCCCTGCCTGCATTACGGCAGCCCAGAGCCCCGCTCAGGGAGGAAAGCGGGGGGCAGCAAGCTGCCCGGAACCAATTTAGCACCAGCCCGCGGGGCATACAAGCAGGGTTTGACACCGGCACCAGCAGCCCTCGCGCAGCCTTGGCAACGGCGCTTGAGGCACAATTTTCCCCATGCACCTCCCAAGCCCCGCCCCTTTCCCGCAGAACCGCCCGCGCCGCCTGCGCCGCGATGCCTTCACCCGCAACCTGGTGCGCGAGCACTGCGTGACCCCGCACGACCTGATCTACCCGGTGTTCGTGCATGAGGGCCAGAACCGGCGCGAGGCCGTGGCCTCCATGCCCGGCGTGGACCGGCTGAGCCTGGACCTGCTGCTGCCCGTGGCCGAGGACTGCGTGCAGCTCGGCATCCCGGTGCTGGCGCTGTTCCCGGCCATCGACCCGGCCCTCAAGACGCCCGATGGCAAGGAGGCCCTGAACCCGGACGGCCTGATCCCGCGTGTGGTGCGCGCCCTGAAGAAGGAATTCCCCACCCTGGGCGTGATGACCGACGTGGCGCTGGACCCCTACACCAGCCACGGCCAGGATGGCCTGCTCGACGATACCGGCTACATCATCAACGACGACACGGTGGAGGTCCTCACCGGACAGGCACTCACGCATGCCGAGGCGGGCGTGGACATCGTCGCGCCCAGCGACATGATGGACGGGCGCATCGGCGCCATCCGCGAGGCGCTGGAGGTGCAGGGCCACATCCACACGCGCATCATGGCCTACAGCGCCAAGTACGCCAGCGCCTTCTACGGCCCCTTCCGCGATGCGGTGGGCACGCGCGGCGCCCTGGGCAAGGCCGACAAGAACGTCTACCAGATGGACCCCGGCAACACCGACGAGGCACTGCGCGAGGTGGCCCAGGACATCGCCGAAGGCGCCGACATGGTGATGGTCAAGCCCGGCATGCCCTACCTGGACGTGGTGCGCCGCGTGAAGGACGAATTCGGCGTACCCACCTTCGCCTACCAGGTGAGTGGCGAATACGCCATGCTCAAAGCCGCCGCCGCCAACGGCTGGCTCGACCACGATGCGGTGATGATGGAAAGCCTGCTGGCCTTCAAGCGTGCGGGCGCCGATGGCGTGCTGACCTACTTTGCGCGCGACGCGGCCCGTCTGCTGCGGGCGCGGTAGAACGCCTCCATGCGCATCTTCCATATCCAGAGCAACGGCGCCCAGGAACTCGACGCACTGCCGGCGCAGCGGCCAGAGCAGGGCTACCTCTGGATCGCCTGCGCGCGCCCGGCCTTCCAGGCCCAACTGGCCGAAGTGCAGGCCGCCCTGCTGCGCCTGACCGGGTTGCAACTGGTGGACCTGCACGTCTCCGACCTGCTCAACGCCCAGTTGCCCTCGCACTACGACTACACCTCGCAGTACGACCTGCTGGTGTTCCGCCGCCTGGCCACGGCGCCGCCCGATGCCGACGATGCCGCCGCCCTGCAGCCCGCGCCCCGGCGCGGTGGCCCGCCGGTGCTGCTGCGCATCGATACCAGCCCCGTGGGGTTTGCGGTGTTCGACCAGGTGCTGCTGACGGTGCATCCCGGTGACTGCAGCGTACGCGATGCCTATGCCACGCGCCTGCTGGCGCCCTCCCCCACCGACCCGCGCGAGGGCCGTGCCAGCCCTACGGCCTCGGGCTCGCGCAAGCCCACCTCGCCGGCCGACCTGATGCTGCGCCTGGTGAACCAGATGGTGGACGGCTACCTGGACCTGCGCCGCGAGCTCTCGCGCCAGCTCGACCACTGGCAGACCGAGCTGCTCAGGCCCCGTGCGCGCTACGTCAACTGGAGCTCGCTGCTCGACGCGCGCCTGTCGCTGCACGCACTGGACGAAATCTGCGAGGACCAGCGCACCGCCGTGCAGGACTGGATCGACGCGCTGGAGACCTGGGCCGTGCCCGAGTCGCCCACGGGCCTGCGCGACCTGGACCTGCTCAAGGTGCGCAGCCGCGACGTGCTCGAGCACATCGAGCGCGTGGTGCACCACGTGCGCCGCATGGAGCAGAACACCGAGACCGCCGTGCAGATGCATTTCTCGGTGCAGGGCAACCGCACCAACGACATCATGCGCACGCTGACAGCGCTCACGGCCGTGTTCCTGCCGCTGAACCTGATCGCCGGCATCTTCGGCATGAACTTCGAGTTCATTCCGCTGATCCACAAGCAGGACGGTTTCTGGTGGGCCATGGGCTCCATGATCACCATTGCGGTGGTGCTGGTCTCGGTCTTCTGGCGCAAGCGCTACCTGGCCCGCACGGGCGCCTGACGGCCGCTGCGGCCACAACCCGGCATTCGCTGCGAGAGGCAGGTCAGTTGGCGCCGGACGACAGCAAGGCGTCCTTGAGCTGGCTGTCCACCGGAGCAGCCCCCAGCCAGATGCGCAGCACCATGCCAAAGTATTCGGCATCGCCCACGGGCGCGCCCTGGGGCTGGCCCTGGATATAGAAGGTCGTGCCCTTGCCAGGCACGAACTCCATCGCGAAGGTGTCGCCCGAAGCCAGCTTGGTGCGGCCCGAGAAGATCTCGACCAGGCGGTTGCTCGACGGCGTGTGGCGCCGGACCTGGTCCGGTGTGGCGTTGCTGGACAGCCCCTTGATGAACGACAGCCCCAGGTCCGTGCCCGGGATGTCGCGCTGGGCGACGAACTGCAGGCGCACCGGCCCGCTGGTGGCGGCCAGCGCCTCGTCGGCAGTGCGCACCTTCTTCGGCAGGTACAGCGCCATGTCGTAAACCTTGAACACGGCGCGGTAGCGCGTGCCCGTGCCCTGCAGCACCAGGGGCGACCCCTGCACGGTCTGGGTCGGCTCGAAGGCCGTCGCCGCGATGGAAGGTGCCACGAAACCCAGGCTGGCGGCCGCCAGGGCCAGGGCGCAGGCGCTGCGGGCCACAGGACGGCGGCCGGAATGGAAGGAAAGGCGTGTCGTGTTTTTCAAGGGCTTGTCTCCGCAATGCAGGGCCAGGGTGCTGGAAGGTGAATTCCTCGCGGCGCTCTGCCCGCACTGAAATGATAGGCGACGCAGCGCCCGCAAGCCCCGGCTACTTGCCCGGTGCCGGCACCCCGAACAAGGCAGCGCTGTTGCCAAACGCCACCCCCTGCGCCACCGCAGGCGGCAGGCCGCCGAGCCAGGCGCGGTAGCCCTTCATGAGCCCCTCGTAGTGCTGCCAGCGCTGGTTGACCCAGGTGTCCGAGCCGATCACGAAGCGCGTGGGGTACTTGAGCAACAGAGCGCGCCAGGCCGGGCACAGCTGCTCGTTGTCGCAGACCAGGCCAGGGCGGTACGAGAGCTCGCCCACCAGGCCCGGGTAACGCGCCATGAGCGCGTCCACCCGCTCCACCGGTGCGCCGCCGATGCCCGTATGCGCCCAGACCAGTCGTACCTTCTGCCCCTTGGAAGGGGTGTTGGCCATCAGCAGGTCGATGGCGGCATCGTCCACGTGCGCCAGCACCACCAGGTCGCGCTGCTCGGCCAGCACCATGAGCTTCTTCGCCACGGGGCCATCGGCATTCGCACTGTCGTACAGGTGGAACTCGCCAATGCCCTTGTAGGGACCGGAGGCCGTGCCCTTGGCCAGTTCGGCCTGCACCATCTCGTAGATGCTCTCGTCGCGGAACCAGTTGCTGTAGTCCTCGCGGTTGCGGTACAGGCGCACGAAGGGCACGACGGCGATGCCGGCCTCGCGCACCTCCTTGGAGGCGGCCAGCGCCAGCGAACCGGTGTTGGGCCGCGAGTTGGCGACGATGGCGCGCACGCCCGAGGCCTTCATGCGCGCAATGACGTCGGCCGGCGGGTGCGGGCCGTTCTGGCCGTTCCAGGCCTCTTCGTTGTAGTGCAGGTGCGCGTCGAACAGCGGACCGGTGTAGTCGGCGGCCTGCACGGTGCCCGCTGCGCAGGCGGCGACCAGCAGCAAGCCACCCAGCCATTGGAGGTGTCGGTCCATGGCGTCAGCCCAGGTGCTTGTCGAAGAAGCCCAGCGTGCGGTCGCGCGCGGCCAGGGCCGAGGCCTCGTCGTAGCTGCCGCGCTGGTCGCAGTTGAAGCCGTGGTCGGCCTCGTAGATATGCACCTCCACCTCGGGGTGGGTACGCGCGAAGGCCTGCACGCCATCCACCGGGATGTGCTTGTCGCGCTGGCCGAAGTGGGCCAGCACGGGCACCTGGGGCTGGCGCGCGGCCTCGGTCTCGGTGGTGACGCCACCACCGTAGTAGGGCACGGCGGCCGACAGGCCCTGGAGCAGGCAGGCCGAGCGCCAGGTCAGCAGCCCCCCCCAGCAAAAGCCCACGATCCCAACCTTGCGGCCACTGCGCTCACCCGCGTAGTCGATGGCGGCCTGGATGTCCGGCAGCACGCCGGGGGCGGGCAGGCCTTCCACCGCGGCCTTGAGCGCCGCGCCGGCGGACACATCCTCTGCGGTGTAGCCCAGCTCCACGCCCTGCTTCACGCGGTGGAAGGTGGCGGGCGCCACGGCCAGGTAGCCGCGCGCGGCCAGGCGGTCGGCGACGGCGCGGATGTGCGAATTGACCCCGAAGATCTCCTGCAGCACCACCACGGCGCCGCGCGGCGCGGTGTCGGGCTCGGCCACCCAGGCGGGAAAGACGAAGCCGTCGGCGGACTTCAGATCGACAAACTGACCCATGGTGCAACTCCTTGAAGACGACAAAAACCAGACAGACAGGGAATGAAAGCGGGCTAACCAGGCCCCGCAAAGCCCCCTGGCAATGCTGTAATGCCCCATTCTTGCAGGAGACGCTGATTTGGACAAAGTTGCATTGATCACAGGGGGCAGCCGGGGCATTGGCGCCGCCACCGCCCTGCTGGCCGCCCGCCAGGGCTGGGCCGTGGCCGTGAACTACCAGGCCAACCAGGCTGCTGCCGAGGCGGTGGTGCGCCAGATCAACGCACAGGGCGGCAAGGCCATCGCCGTGCAAGGCGACGTGGCGCATGAGGACCAGGTACTGGCCATGTTCACCGCCGTGGATGCGCAGCTCGGCCGCCTCACGGCCCTGGTGAACAACGCCGGGGTGGTGGACGTGACAGCCCGCGTGGACGAGATGGACGTGGGGCGCCTGCGCCGCATGTTCGAAACGAATGTGATTGGCAGCATCGTCTGCGCCCGCGAAGCCGTGCGCCGCATGAGCACGCGCCATGGCGGCACGGGCGGCTCCATCGTCAACGTCTCGAGCGCCGCCTCGCGCCTGGGCTCGGCCCACCAGTATGTGGACTATGCGGCCAGCAAGGGTGCCATCGACAGCTTCACCATCGGCCTGGCGCGCGAGGTGGCAGCCGAGGGCATCCGCGTGAACGCTGTGCGCCCGGGACTGATCGAGACCGAAATCCACGCCAGTGGCGGCCTGCCCGACCGGGTGCAGGACCTGGCCCACCAGGTGCCCATGCAGCGCGGCGGCACCGCCGAGGAGGTGGCCCAGGCCATCGTGTGGCTGATGTCCGATGCATCGCCCTACACCACCATGTCATTTTTAGACGTCTCTGGAGGCCGTTGATATGGACCTGAAACCACTCATCACCTTGCTGGCCATCGTGAACCCGCTGGCCATCGTGCCCTTCTTCATCCACTACACGCAGGGGTTTTCGGCGGCGCAGCGGCGCGCCACGATCCGCACGGCGGCGTTTGCCTCGTTCTGCGTGATCGCGGCCTGTGCGCTGCTGGGCCTGCAAATCCTGGAGTTCTTCAACATCTCGCTGCAGAGCTTCCAGGTGGGCGGCGGCATGCTGCTGTTGATCAGCGCGATGAACATGCTCAACGCCCAGCCGGCCGAGGCCAAGCCCATGACCAATGAGCTGGAGGAAGGCGTGGAGAAGGCGGCCACGGGCTCCAGCATCGCGGTGGTGCCACTGACCATTCCGCTGCTCACGGGGCCGGCCAGCATGTCCACCGTGGTGATCTACGCCGACAGGGCGCAGACCATCTGGCAGCAGCTGGCGCTGGTGGGCTATGGCGTGGTGATCGCGCTGGCCACGGCCGTGTGCTTCTCGCTGGCCGACCCGATCGCGCGCGTGCTGGGCAAGACCGGCATCAACGTGATGACGCGGCTCATGGGCCTGATCCTCGCGGCGCTGGCCGTGGAGGTGATGGCCGACGGCCTGGGCAAGCTGTTTCCGGTGCTGGTGGCGCGTTGAGTTTCGCTGCTCGCGCCATGCCGGCACGGTTGCTGCTGCTGGAGGACGACCCGGCGATTGCGCGCACCGTGGCCTATGCGCTGGAGCGCGAGGGCCTGGCGGTGACGCACAGCCTGCTGGTGCACGATGCACGCCAGCAGATGCGCCAGCAGCCCTTCGACCTGCTGGTGCTGGACGTGGGCCTGCCCGACGGCAGCGGCCTGGACCTGCTGCGCGAACTGCGTGGTGCGCCAGCCACCGCCACCCTGCCGGTGCTGGTGCTCAGCGCGCACGGTGAAGAAATCGACCGCGTGCTGGGCCTTGAGCTGGGCGCCGACGACTACTTGGCCAAGCCCTTCAGCCCGCGCGAGCTGGCCGCGCGCGTGAAGGCCCTGTTGCGCCGCGCGGGGACCCAGGCGCTTGCCGCAGCCGCTGCGGCCCCTGCCCCGTTGTTCCACGACGACGAGACCGGCCAGCGCATCAGCCTGCGCGGCCAGCCGCTGGCGCTGACCCGGCGCGAGTACCGGCTGCTGGCCTGCCTGCTGCGCGGCGCGGGGCGCATCCACTCGCGCGATGCGCTGCTCAATGCAGCCTGGGGCGACGACAGCGAGAGCACCGACCGCACGGTGGACACGCACATCAAGACGCTGCGCGCCAAGCTGCGCGAGGTTGATGCCGGCCACGAATACATCAGCACACACCGCGGCATGGGCTACTGCCTGGACCTGTAGACAAGGACTGCCGCCTATGCGCCTGGGCATCCGCCTGCTGTTCGCCTTCTTCCTGATCAACGGCATCGCCGCGTTCTTCGTGCTGCGCGTGTTCACCGCAGAGATCAAGCCCAGCGTGCGCGAGGTGATGGAGGACATGATGGTGGACACGGCCAACATCCTGGCCGAGCTGGCCAGCGACGACCTGGTGGCTGGCCGACTGGACAACGGCGCGGTGGAGAGCGCCTTTGCCCGGCATGTCCGCATCTACGCCACGCGGCCCATCGACGCGGCGATCTGGGGCCTGTCCAAGCAGTCGCTGGACTACCGCATCTACGTGACGGACGCCGCGGGCCGGGTGCTGTTCGATTCGGAGAACCGCGCCGTGGGCGCCGACTATTCGCAGTGGCGCGACGTGGCGCGCACCCTGCGCGGGGAGTACGGCGCGCGATCCACCCGCGATGTACCGGACGACGATGCCAGCGGCGTGATGCACGTGGCGGCGCCCATCTATGCGCCTGGCCACAGCGCCGGCGAACGCCGCATCGTCGGCGTTCTCACCGTGGCCAAGCCCACGCGCACGGTGCAGCGCTTCATCGACCGGGCCGAGAACAAGGTGCTGGCCAGCGGCGTATTGCTGCTGGCGCTGTCGGCCGCCGTGGGCGTGGCGGTGACGCTGTGGATGGTGTGGAACGTGCGCAAGCTGCGCGACTACGCGCTCAGTGTGCAGGGCCCCGCCGCTGGCGACCGGGACTCGCCGCCCACCCCGGCCCTGGCGGTGCCCGAGGTGCCCGGCGAGCTGGGTGACCTGGCCCGTGCCATGGACCGCATGCGTGCGCGGCTGGAAGGGCGCGACTACATCGAGGGCTATGTGCGCGCGCTCACCCACGAACTCAAGAGCCCCGTGGCCGCCATCCGCGGTGCAGGCGAGCTGCTGCAGGACGAGCTGCCCGCCGCCGACCGGACCGAGTTCGCGACCCAGGTGGTGCAGCAGAGCGAGCGCCTGCAGCGCATCATCGACCGCCTGCTGGAGCTGAGCAAACTGGAACAGCGCCACCATGCCGACGCCCAGGCCCCCGTGGCGCTGCAGGGCTGCGCAGAAGCGGCCGTGGCCCAGACCCGGGGCCGCGCGGGCCAGCGCGGCATCACCCTGGCCATCACCGGCAGCGGCGCCAGCGGGCCGTGGGAGTCGGAACTGGTGACCCTGGCCTTGACCAACCTGCTGGACAACGCCATCGACTTTGCCCCCGCCGGCAGCAGCGTGCAGGTGGAACTGGTCGGCGCCACCGTGGCCGTGCAGGACAGCGGCCCCGGCGTGCCCGACTACGCCCTGCCCCGCCTGGGCGAGCGCTTCTTCACCACCGCCCGGCCCGGCGGCGAGCGCAGCGGCTCGGGCCTGGGCCTGGCCATCGTGCGGCGCGTGATGGCGCTGCACGGCGGGCAGATGGCGGTGCGCAATACGGCGCCGGGCTTGCGGGTGGAGCTGGAGTTCCGCAGCGTCTAGCCAGCGGTGGCAAGCCGTGGCTGGGCGTTCAGGAAGTGGATCAGGTCACCAACGGTGGTGACCCGGTCGTAGAAGGGATTGGCCTGCGGACAAGAGAGGTCGCGGCCCGCGCGCTGGGCCATATCCACCAAAAGATCGTCCAGGTCTTCGGAGTCCAACCGCAGGTCGTCCTCCAGACGGTCTGTCGCTCGCAGCGGCAGCAGCCATCTTGCCGAGTAATAGCTCTGAAGCTCCTCGTACACCGACCGGACGACCCAGGTGTCCACCTTCCGGCAGTCGATGGCGCGTGCGAACTGGCAGATGGACTCTCCCGAGCGTGCCTGCACCCACTGCGCCAGGCGCTTTTCCTGCCGCCGCCCCTCGACAACAACCAGGGTCCCCAGTACTGCGGCTACCGAGCACACGGTGAGGGGATGGGCCCACAAGGCGGACAGCAGTGCCCCCAGCAGTGCCAATGCGGCAACGGCCACGAACAGGCGTTCGCGCCATGACGGGACGGGGCGTCGCGCCCTGGGCATGAATCGAGAGGCTTTTCGCATGGCACTTCTCTTCCAATGCTTGCTGATGAAGACGGTCCATTCTGCCAGCTCGGGTGCACTTCACACCCGCCTCACAAACTTCATCGCCCCCTCACACCCACCGCCAACACTGCCTGCACATTCATCACCTGTGGAGGATTTCTTGAAACACCCCTTGTTCATCAAACTGCTGGGGCTTGCGGCCATCGTGCTGCTGCTCATGGTCGGCCTGGGCCTGATCGAGGACGTGGTGCGCGACCGGCAGCGCTACCGCAGCATGACGGCGCAGAGCGTGGCCGACAGCCTGGCCGGTCCGCAGACACTGATGGGCCCGATGATCCACAGCGCCTGTGTGGAAAGCTGGGACGTGGAGACCGGCAAGGGCGAGGAGCGCCGCACGGTGGAGCAGCGCCGTGAGTTCCTGCTCACGGCCATGCCCGATCAGCTCAAGCTGCGCACCGGCGCCGCGATGGAAGAACGCGCGCGCGGGCTGCACAAGGTCAACACCTTCAACCTCAAGTCGCACATCACCGCGCAGTGGGGCGCGCTCGGCAGCCTGCAGCCGCAAAGCACCATGAAGGGCTCGCGCATGCACTGCGGCGCACCGATCCTGATGGTGGCTGTGGGCGACGCCCGCGGCATCCGCATGGCCCAGGTCACGCTGGGCGAGCAGGCGCTGCCGCTCAAACCCGGCACCTTCCACCCCACCTACACGCGCGGCCTGCACGCCAGCCTGCCCGAGTCGGTGCGCGGCCGGGCCGAGGGCCTGACCGCGACGCTGGACCTGGAACTGGTAGGCACCGAGCGCCTGTCCATCGTGCCCCTGGGCGGCAGCACCGAGGTGCAGATGACCAGCGGCTGGCCACACCCCTCGTTCTCGGGGCGGTTTCTTCCCTCCGAGCGCGAGGTGACGAAAGAGGGGTTCACCGCGCAGTGGCGCCTGTCGTCCCTCGCCACCACGGCCCAGCAGGACATCGCCAACAGCAAGCGCATCTGCGTGAATGGCCAGGACAGCCCGAACGAGTACGCGGCACCGGGCGGCGGCACCGCCAGCGACTGCGCCGACAGCTTCAGCGTGGCCTTCGTCGACCCGGTCAACCCCTACACGCTGGCCGACCGGGCCACCAAGTACGGCGTGCTGTTCATCGCGCTGACCTTTGTGGCCGTGGGCCTGTTCGAGCTCATGAAGAAGCTGCGCGTACACCCGGTGCAGTACCTGCTCGTGGGCAGCGCACTGTGCAGCTTCTTTTTGCTGCTGGTGAGCCTGTCGGAGCACCTGCCCTTTGGCATGGCCTACGGCATCGCGGCCACCGCCTGCGTGCTGCTGCTGGCCTACTACGCGAGCCACATGCTGGGCAGCCTGGCGCGCGGCATTCCGCTGGGCGCGGCCATCGCCCTGCTGTATGGCCTGCTCTACGTGCTGCTGCAGCTGGAGCAGACCGCGCTGGCGGTGGGCGCTATCGCGCTCTTCCTGGTGCTGGCGGCCGTGATGGTGCTGACCCGCAAGGTCAACTGGTATGGGCTGACCCCGCCCGCCAGCACGCCCCGCCCACCCGCCCAACCGGGACTGGCCACCGCCACCCAGCCGGGGAGCCCTTCGTGAACACGTCCGCCACACAGCCTCCCTCGGCCTGGGAGCAACACCTGGCAGCGCCTGTCGCAGAGCCGGCACGGCCTTTGTCGGGCGCTGAAGCCCTGCGTGTCCAACGCTACCGCGACCAGTTGCTGGCCGCCCTGCAGGCACACGACCGGGCCGCGCTGCAATGCGCCAAGCAGGCCGTGCTGCGGGCGGCCTACGGCCCCCAGGGCACATCCGGCCCACCGGCCTCGGCCGCACTGCGCGCGGCGCTGCGCGACCTGTCGTGGCACATGGCGATCCTGTTGCTGCCGCGCCATCCGGCGGGCCGGCTGGCGCACTGAGACAGGCGCAGCCGGCCGCTCAGGCAGCCACCGGCTGTGCCGAAGGCGTTGCAGGTACCGCAGGCGAGCAGCCCGCTGCGCCACAGCCATGCACCAGCCCGCCGGGCAGCGCCTCGGGTGCGTTCACCACGCCGGTGGACGCATCGAAGCCCACGCGGCGCAGGTGCAGCGCCAACGCCGCATCCATGGTCTGCGCATGCTGGGGAAACCACAGCGCCAGCTCGGCGGCCATCATGCGCAGTACCTGCAGGTCACCCTGCACGGCACGCAGCGCACCCTCTCGCATGACCTGCAGCACCACCTTGTGCTGCATGCTGTGGCAGTTGCCCGAAGCAAAGCGCGTGGAGGCCATCCACTGGTCCTCCATGCCGAAGTGCTGTTCGGTGTGGGCGACGAGTGCCTGCCAGCAGGCGAGCAACTGCGCGTCGTCCGAGCGCTCCACCCGGGCCAGGAGCGCGACGAACTCCTCATGGGTTTCATCCATCAACGGCAGGTCCAGTGCCAGTGCGTCCGACCATTCCAGTGCTGCCATGTGCCGTTCCGTTCTTGCAAGCCAATCGAGTGGCCAGCTTAGGCGGGTGCGGGCCGCAAGACTTTGATGCAGGTCAGCTCGCCGCGCAACGTGGCGCTGCCCATGAAAAAGCCCCGCACAGTGCGGGGCTCGGTGGCGCACCATCAGCACAGAGGCCGTGATGCAGGGGCGGGACCGATTTAGCTCTGGCCGTACATGCGCTTGGCGTCGTCCACACACTTGGACTTGGCGTCACCGCTCATGGCGTCGCAGCGCTCCTTGGCGGCCTTGTAGTTGGCTTCGTTCTTCTCGGCCGTGGCGTCCTTGCGGGCTTCGGCGACCTGGGCGCCCTTTTCGGCGGCGTTGTCGGCAGGCTTGGCTGCGGCCTTTGCCACCTTGGCGTTTTCCTTGGCGCTGGTATGGGCTGCCTTGGCATCCTTCACACACACGTCCTTGGCGTTGCCCTTGAGGTCATCGCACTTTTCCTTGGCCACGTCGTAGTCGGCATCGGCACGTGCCATGCGGGCCTTGTTCGTGGCCTTGTCGGAAGGCTTGTGCTGGGCGTCCAGTTCGGCCTTGGCGACGTTTTCGGCGCCCTTGGCTTCCTTGACGCAGATGTCCTTGGCATTGTCCTTCAGGGTGTCGCAGTTGGTCTTGGCGGCTTTGTAGTCGGCCGAGATCTTGTCCTTGGCCGTCTTGTACTCGGCGTCGGTCATGGCCATGGCGGAAGTAGCCAGCAGGCCGGCTGCGATGGAAGCGATCAGGGTACGGGCGAATTTCATGGTTATCTCCTCGGGTCTCAGGGTTGTCTTTTAGGGGGTGTTGAAAGCGCTATGGGCATCCGGTGGCCCGCCAACTGCAGGGCCGGGAGCCCTGGAGGGTTCTGGCAACCGGTGCGCCACGGACTTGTCAGTCGTTGAAGCGGAAGTCAGGATGGCGGCTCTGCCAGTCGCTGAGCTGCTTTTCGGCAGCATCGCGGGCAATGCCCTGGCGTTCCTGCAGCTTGCCCAGGAACTGTTCGCGCTTGCCATCGATGACGTCCAGGTCATCGTTGGTGAGCTTGCCCCACTGCTCGGTGATCTTGCCTTTGAACTGCTTCCAGTTGCCCTTGATGGTGTCTTCGTTCATGGTGTGCATCCTCGAAAAAATTCGCTTCAGCCATCCACTCGGATTGCGTGGAACACTTGCGTGATGCGATGGAGAGACTGTAAGAACGAGTCCGCCTGCAGCGCGTAGTCCGCACCGTGGAACCCACGTCGGCGCACGCCTACGGGCCTGCCGGACAAGCACCCGCTGGAGCGCTCAGGCCGTTTTTGATCGCCGGAAAAGCGGGTGTTGCGGCAATGCATCGAAAAAACGCCGGCTGCTCTCTGTGGCGGCATCTGCGCGTTTCTTTTGGTAACGCTTACTAGCATGTAGGGAATGCAACTTTTGTAGGAGGCTGCCTACACTTCTCTACAAATCTTCACAAAAGTCGCTATGACACACGCCCACGAAGCTTCCGATGCGGCGCTGGCAGCACCGTTGCCCGCCCACGCACCCTCTTCCTTGCCGCCTACCGATGCAGCGCACACGGCATCGGACCCCGTGGGTTCCCCCTGGCTCAAGCTGTCGGCGGCAGCCGCCGCCAGCGCCGCCCTCGCCGCTTGCGGCGGCGGTGAGGCTGAAGCCGAGGCGCCCCAGGCGCTACGGCAGGCGGACAACGCTCCCCACATGCCCTTGCTGGGCGACATGGGCGGCTCGGGCTCTTTCCGGTCGGACCAGGCGGCCAGCCGCACGCCCACACCCGACGAGCTGATGGACTGGGCGGAGATGGTGTTCCCGCAGTACTTCGACTCGCACCAGGCCAGCATCACCAACGGCGCGCTCGTCTTTCGCTACTACGGCGGCACACGCAACTACCTGGGGGTGTACCAGGGCAATGTCGTGGTGCTGGGCCCGCCCACCAACAACGCCGTGGTCAATGTCGGCACGCTGGCCAGCTTTGGCGACGCGGTCTTCTCCAGTGGTCGGCCGTTCAACGACCCGGAGGCGGCGCGCTTTCTGCTGCAGGCGGGCTTTGCAGCCACCACGCAGGACATCGCCACCGTTCGCTCCATCGGGTTCGACGCCTGGCTGAACGCGCAGTTCAACGCCCCCATCGGCATCTCCGGCTGGGAGTGGCTCAACCAGCGCGGGTACGCGACGGTCGACAACTCCACGGCCTACTACGACAACACCTACCCCGGCGATTGCATGATCTGGTCGCAGCTCATGACATCGCCCGACAGCCTGCGCAAGCGGGTGGCGCTGGCGCTGTCGGAGATCTTCGTGGTCTCGCTCTCGGGGCTGGACTTCAACTGGCGCAGCCACGCCATCGCGCACTACTGGGACACGCTGGTCTTTCATTCGTTCGGCAACTTCCGCAACCTGCTGCAGGATGTGTCGCTGAACCCGGCCATGGGCTACTACCTCAACACCCGCGGCAATCAGAAGGAGAACGCCGCCACGGGCCGCCAGCCCGATGAGAACTACGCGCGCGAGGTCATGCAGCTCATGTCCATCGGGCTGGTCATGCTCAACATTGACGGCACCGTGCGCCGCGACGGCGCGGGCCAGCCCATCGAAAGCTACAGCCAGTCCGACGTGACCAACCTGGCGCGCGTGTTCACGGGTTACGACTACAACCAGTCGCTCAACCAGCAGGGCACCGTGCCAGGCACCACCCGCACGGTGCCCAACACCGCCTTCACGCGGCTGCCCATGTCGCTCAATGCCTCGCTGCACTCCAGTCTGGCGGTGAATTTCCTGGGTACCAGCATCCCGGCCAATGCGCCCGGTGCTGCGGCCCTGGCCACGGCGATGGACACCTTGTTCTACCACGGCAACGTGGCGCCTTTCATTTGCAAGCAGCTGATCCAGAGGCTGGTGACCAGCAACCCCTCGCCGGCCTACGTGGCGCGCGTGGCCACGGTGTTCAACAACAACGGCGCCAGCGTACGCGGTGACATGAAGGCGGTGGTCCGCGCCATCCTGCTCGATGACGAGGCACGTTCCTCCGCCGGCCTCACGCAGCCGGGCTTCGGCAAGCTGCGCGAGCCCATGCTGCGCCTGGTACAGTGGGGGCGCACCTTCAACATCAGCTCCAGCTTCGGCAGCTGGAAGATCGGGGACACCAGTTCCGCCAGTTCGCGGCTGGGCCAGAGCCCGCTGCGTTCACCCTCGGTGTTCAACTTCTTTCGGCCCGGCTATGTGCCGCCGTCCACGGCCCTGGCCCAAAGCGGCGCCGTGGCGCCCGAGTTCCAGCTGGTCAACGAAAGCAGCGTGGGTGGCTACCTGAACTACATCCAGGGCGTGATCCGCAACGGCATCTACGTGAATGCACCAGATGTTCCCTTCAACAGCAGCAACGGCACCAACGGCTACGACATCAAGGCGCTGTACACCCATGAGATGGTGCTGGTCACCGACCCCGATGCCCTGGTCGCACGCATCAACCTGCTGATGTGCGCAGGCCAGCTGTCGGCCGCCACCGTGAAATTGATCTCCGACGCGATCAAGGCCACGCCGGTCACGGCCGCCAGCACCGACAACGTCAAGCTCAACCGCATCGCGGCAGTGATCTTCCTGGTCATGGCCTCGGCCGAGTACCTCATCCAGAAATAAGAGGACGCGCTGCCATGCACCTGCTCCAACCCGAACTCCACACCCGCCGGGCCTTCCTGCGCCGCTCCACGCAACTGGGCCTGGCCGGCACCGCCCTGCCCTTTGCGCTGAACCTGGCCGCCATGGGCGAGGCCGCCGCCTTCACCGCCACCGACTACAAGGCCCTGGTCTGCGTCTTCCTCTACGGCGGCAACGACTATGCCAACACCGTGGTCACCTACGACGACCCGAGCTACCTCAAGTACAGCGCCATCCGGGGCGGCAACGGCCTGGGGGGCGGCGGCATCGCCATCCCCAAGGACGCACTGGGTGCCACCCTGCTCAACCCCACGGCCGCCCTGCCCGGGGGGCGCCAGTACGCGCTGCACCCGGCCATGTCGGGCCTCACGGGCCTGTTCAACAACGGCAAGGCCGCCGTGCAGCTCAACGTCGGCCCGCTGGTGGTGCCGCTGACCCGCGCCCAGTACAACGGCTCCAACCGCAGCCTGTACCCGCTGCCGCCCAAGCTGTTCTCGCACAACGACCAGCAGTCGGTATGGCAGTCGTCCTCGCCCGAAGGCTCGACCATCGGCTGGGGCGGCAACATCGGCGACCTGGCCCTGTCGTCCAACGCCAACTCGCTGTTCACCTGCATCTCGGTCACGGGCAATGCGGTGTTCCTCTCGGGCGACTCGGCCCTGCAGTACCAGGTGAGCACCAGCGGTGCGATCCCGATCAACGGCGTCAAGAACAGCGTCTATGGCTCCACGGCCGTGCGCTCGGCGCTGACCAGCCTGATCCAGCAGACCAGCAGCCAGACGCTGGAGAACGAGTACAACCGGGTGACGACGCGCGCCGTGACGTCCGAGTCGCTGGTCACCACCGGCATCGCCGGCGTGAACCTGGCCACGCCCTTCCCCGCCAACAACGGCCTGGCGGACCAGCTCAGGATGGTCGCCCGCCTGATCGGCGCACGCGGCACCATGGGCACCAAGCGCCAGGTGTTCATGGTCTCGATGGGCGGCTTCGACCTGCACGACAACCTGATCTCCCAGCAGCCCGGCCTGATGCAGCGCCTGAGCGATGCGATGACCGCCTTCCACAGCGCCACGGTGGAGCTGGGCATCGCCGACAAGGTGACGGCCTTCACCGCCTCCGACTTCGGCCGTACGCTCAACTCCAACGGCGATGGCTCGGACCACGGCTGGGGCAGCCACCACCTGATGGTGGGTGGCGCCGTCAAGGGCAAGGCCTTCTATGGCTCGGCCCCGCCGGTCAGCAACACCAACACCGCCGCACCCGACGACCAGTGGCACGTAGGCCAGGGCCGCCTGCTGCCCAGCACCTCGGTGGACCAGTACGCCGCCACGCTGGCCAAGTGGTTCGGCGTGAGCAGCACCGAAATCGCCGGCGTGCTGCCCAACCTGAGCCACTTCGGCGGTGCCGAGTACCCCTTGGACCTGGGCTTCATGAACGCTTGAGCGGCCACGCCGCCACAACGCCCCGCACGCTGCAAAGCCTGCGGGGCGTGCCTTTCCGGGACCCCGCTGCAGACTGCCCATAATGCAGCCATGAGCAGCATTCCCAACACACCCATCCGCCCCCGGGTCGTCATCATCGGTTGCGGATTCGGTGGGCTCGAAGCGGCGCGCGCGCTGCACGGCAGCGCCATCGATGTCACGGTGGTCGACAAGACCAACCACCACCTCTTCCAGCCCCTGCTGTACCAGGTGGCCACCGCCGGGCTCTCGGCGCCGGCGATTGCCGCGCCCGTGCGCCACCTGTTTCGCAAGCAGCCCAACGTGACCACACTGCTCGGCGAGGTGGAGCGCATCGACGTCGCGGCACGCAGCGTGCTGCTGCAGGGTGGCGATGCCCTGCCCTACGACCACCTGATCGTGGCAGCTGGCGCCACCCACAGCTACTTCGGCCGCGACGACTGGGCACCCTTCGCGCCCGGCCTCAAGACCCTGGACGACGCCTTCGAGATTCGCCGCCGCATCCTGCTGGCCTTCGAAGCGGCGGAGCGCGAGGGCGATCCCGCCCGGCGCGCCGCCTGGCTCAACTTCGTGGTGGTGGGCGGCGGCCCCACGGGCGTGGAGATGGCCGGCACCCTGGCCGAGATCGCGCGCCACACGCTGCCCGGCGAGTTCCGCCGCATCGACCCGGCCAGCGCGAAGATCATCCTGCTCGAAGGCGGCACACGCGTG
Source organism: Acidovorax sp. AC410 (assembly GCF_979253235.1). Taxonomy (NCBI): domain Bacteria; kingdom Pseudomonadati; phylum Pseudomonadota; class Betaproteobacteria; order Burkholderiales; family Comamonadaceae; genus Acidovorax; species Acidovorax sp. AC410. The sequence continues at coordinate 2,269,478 of NZ_CEEDCG010000001.1, read as the reverse complement.
CTGCAGGCCATGCCCGAGGCCCTGAGCCAGCGCGCCAAGGAACAGCTGGAAAAGCTGGGCGTGGAAGTGCGGGTGAATGCGCGGGTGACGGCCATCGATGCCATCGGCCTCACGGTGGCAGGCCCCGCCCCGGGCGCTGACCCTACGGCCACCAGCTACACAATTCCCAGCCAGTGCATCGTCTGGGCTGCCGGAGTGGCTGCATCGCCCCTGGGCCGGTTGCTGGCCGAGGCCACCGGCTGCACCACCGACCGCGCAGGCCGTGTGGTGGTCGAGCCCGACCTCACGCTGCCCGGCCATCCCGAGATCAGCGTGGTGGGTGACCTGGCTGCCGCCAGGAGCCATGTGCCGGGCCAGGAGCCCACGCCCGTGCCCGGCGTCTCGCCCGGCGCCAAGCAGATGGGCCGCGCCGCCGCCGCCAACGTACTGCGCCGCCTGGCCCAGCAACCCGCCCAGCCGTTCCGCTACCGCGACTACGGCAACCTGGCCACCATCGGCCGCAATGCCGCCGTGGTGGACCTGACCTCTCCGATCGGCCCGGTGCGCTTTTCAGGCTACTTCGCCTGGCTGTTCTGGCTCTTCGCCCACGTCTACTTCCTGATCGGCTTTCGCAACCGCCTGGTCGTGCTCATGGACTGGGGCTGGGCCTACTGGAGCTTTGCGCGCTATGCGCGTGTGGTGACGGGCATCGAGGGCGCAGCGAAAAGAGTCCGTGAATGACAAACGGGCCCCAAGGCCCGCTCATGCAAACCAGCCTCGCCAGGCGGTACCTTTGCGCAGGAGCCTACCCTGCGCTGGTCGACGCCGCCTGGCGATGCCGGAACCGGATGCTCAGTATCCGGCGCCGGTGGCCAGCGGCAGGAAAGTGTCCACCGCCCCCAGCACAGCAGGCGCGCCGCCCACCTGGGTGTAGCTCAGCTGGCCATTGCTGATCGACAGGATGGTGCCCGTGTCGCGGTAGAAACGGTAGTACTGGTTGCCGTAGGTCAGCGAAGGCGAGAACGAGGGCTTGAACAGCGTGGGGAAGGTGTCTTCCGCGTAGTTGAACAGCCGGTCTTCCGAACGCGTGACCACCGCCTTGAACGGCGCCAGGCCGCCAGCTTGCCCCAGGCCCGTGAAGTCCATCACGTAGCTGATGGAGCCGGTCGACGGATCGACCTTGAACAGCTTGGTGAATGCCGCTCCATACAGGGTGTTGCTGTCGCCTTCGGCCAGGCCATAGACCGAGGTCGCCAGGCCGAAGCTGCCGACGTTGGCCGACTGCTGGTTGTTGCGCAGGTTGACGATGCCGAGCGAGTCGTTCTCGCCTGCAAAGAACAGACGGCCATTGAGGTAGGCCAGGTCACCCGCCGATTGTGCGGGCAGCGTGCCGACCACCGTGGACTGCGCGTTGGCGGGGTTGAGCTGGTAGAGGTTCTTGTTGACGGCGGACGCAGCGAACAGCTTGCCGCTGCCGTCGAAGGTCAGTGCATTGGCGGTGCTGATGCCGTGCTTGCCGAGCAGCACGGCACTGCCGTCGGCGGCCAGGCGGTACAGCGAGTTGAAGGTCAGCACGTACAGGGTGCCTGCGGCATCGGTGGCGATGTCGGTGATGGAGCCGTCCACCGTGGGGCGGGACACCAGGGTCAGGGACTTGGCGTCCACATCGACCAGCATGATCTTGCCGCTGTCCTGTACATAGAGCTTGTCACCGGCCCAGGCGGTGGTGGTGGCTGTGGCGGCGAGGGCGATGGTGGCGGCGCAGGCGGAGCGCAGCAGCGATGGCTTGAAGAACATACAGAAAATGACCTCGGCAATGAACGTGGATCGGAGCCTGTGGTGGCAGTACAGCGCAAGGTGCGCCGCCCAGCCACACGCACACAGGGCGGGAAAGAAAAAAGACAGACAGCTTCTCGCTGCGGCGAGCACGGGGCTGACCACAGCAGCGGGCACCGGCGCCTGTGCGCGCCGGGAACGTACTGACGACCCATGCGAAGCCGTGTCGGGCAGCGCCTGCGGTTGCTGCCCGACAAGGGACTTGCGCGGCCCCGAACAGATCGTCAACACGGTCCGGGCCATTATGGGAGAGGGTTGCGCACCGGGGCACCCTACCAAAGTAGGGTTTGGGCCGAATACACAAAGTGTTTCAATCGCGGCAGACCGCCCGCTGCGGGGGCTGGCGCCTCAACGCGCCTGCACCACCTGCTCCAGCCACTCGTCGATCTCGCGCGCGGCCTGCTGGGCCGCCTCGGCAAGCGCGCGGGTTCCCCCGGCCGCATCGGCCGTGGTGGCCGGCCGTTGCACGATGAAGACACGCTGGCCCACCAGGTTTTCGCCCAACTGGGTGGGCTCCGCAACGGTGGCACGCAGGCGCACCAGGCCGGCGCTTTCGGTTGCGCTGTTGAACACCTGGCTGAACTCTTCGAGCTCCAGGCGCAACACGGTGGGCCGCTTGTTCGCCACCCGGGCCTGCACCGCCGCATCGCTGGTGTTCAGGATGGCCCGGCGCAGGCCCAGGTGCTCGCGGATGCGCTGCTGCACCAGCACGGCCGGGGGCTGGCTCCAGCGCGCCGCGGCATAGGGGCGTGGCTGCTGCGCATCGGCGTAGGCCAGCCGGTAAAGCACCGAGGTGCTGCTCTCGGGCATGCCGGTGGCTTCCACGTCGGCCAGCGCCAGCGGCGGCAGCGGAGCGCGGCGGTCGCTCGGTGCCGTCGCCATGGCGCCAGGGCCGAAGTCATACTGCACCGCGCGCGTGGGTGGGCCAGGCAGGGCCGAACAACCGGCCAGCACGGCGGCGGCGCATGCCAGGGCGGCAACCTGGCGCCCCGGACGTCCCGGGACAATGCGTTGGATATCCAGCATGGCGATGTACTCCTTGAATTCGTCGGGCAGCGCCATCAGCGCGCGGCGCCGGGTGCGGCGAAACCCTCTTCGCCCGGCCCGGGCGGGATGCGGCCCGAGCCGTAGATGAAGGACTGCGGGTTGTCGCTCACGCTGTTGGCAGCCCGGCCGATCTGGCGCGCCGTGCGCGACAGTTCATCGGCCGCACGGGTGACGCGCGGCAGGGTGTTGCTGCCCAGCGCATCGGCCGCGCGCGTGAGCGCCTGGGTGCCCTGGGTGATCTGGTCGATGGGGCCGCCCTCGATGGTCAGGCGCTGGTTGGTGGCATTGATGCCCGCCGCCATGTCCGACACGCTGGTGCCAGCCTTCTGCAGTGACTGCAGCGTCTGGCGCGCATCGCCGGCCAGTGCGGGCAGCGACGCCAGGGCCGGATCGAGCCGGGTCTGCACCGTGGTGTCCAGCCGCTTGGTGAGGGCGTTGACGCTGCCCGCCGCCTCGCCGATGTTGCCGATGGCCTCGGTGAGCAGCTTCTGGTTGGTGTCCCCCAGCAGCTGGTTGATGCGGCGCGTGGCCTCCTCCACCTGGCCCAGGATGGCCGGCGCCTGCTCGGCCAGGCGGCCAAACGGCGAAGGCTTGAGCGGCAGGCGCGGCAGGCCGCTCGGGCCCGGGGGCAGCTCGGGGTACGGTGCGGCCGCATCGTCGAGCTGCACATGGGCCAGGCCGGTGACGCCCTGGTAGCCCAGCACGGCGAAGGTGTTGGGGCTGATGGGGGCCTGCTCGTTCACGGCAATGCGGATCAGCACATTGCCATTCACCTGGGGATCGAAGCCGATGCGCGTGACCTTGCCCACGGCCACGCCCTTGTAGCGCACGGTGGCCTGGGGCTGCAGGCCGCTCACGCCGTCCTTGGTGGACAGCTCGTACTGCTCGTAGTTGGCGTTGTCGCGCGTGAGCCAGATGGCCAGCCCCGCCAGCATGGCGGCCACCACGATGACGAAGATGCCGGCGGCGAGTGCGTGGGATTTGTTTTCCATCAGGCGTCCTTGGAAGTCTGCGTTGGGGCCGCGGGCGCTTGCCCGGGCAAGCCCGCCAGGGGGGCCATGGCGCGCTGGCCACGTTCACCCATGAAGAATTGCTCGACGAAGGGGTGTTTGAAACGCGCCACGTCAACAGGCGGGCCGGTGACGATGACCTTCTTGTCGGCCAGCACGGCCACCCGGGTGGACAGGGCAAACAGGGTGTCGAGGTCGTGCGTGACCATGACCATGGTGAGGCCCAGCGCCGCGTGCAGCTCGCGCAGCAATGCGCAGAACTCGTCGGCACTGCTCGGGTCCAGCCCTGCGGTGGGCTCGTCGAGCAGCAACAGCGGCGGGTCCATGATCAGCGCGCGCGCCAGGGCCACGCGTTTGACCATGCCGCCCGACAGGTCGGCCGGCATGCGGGTGGCGTGCTCGGGCTTGAGGCCCACCATCTGCAGCTTGACCAGCGCGGCATCGCGCACCAGATCGTCGGGCAGGGTGCCCTGCTCGCGCAGCGCGAAGGCCACGTTGTCGAGCACGTTGAAAGCCGAGAACAGGGCACCGTGCTGGAACAGCATGCCCACCCGACTGGCGGCCCCTTCACGCCCCATTTCGGAGGCCGGACGGCCGAGCACGGTGACCGTGCCACGCGCAGGCCGGGCCAGGCCCAGGATCTGGCGCAGCAGCACCGTCTTGCCGGTGCCCGAGCCCCCCACGAGCGACAGCATCTCGCCGCGCTGCACGGTGAACTCCAGGTCCTGGTGCACGGCAAAGGCTTCGCTGCCTTTGCCGAACACGCTCCACAGGCCCCGGACCTCGACCACGGGCGGCGTGCCCGGCGGGAGGGCCAGCGCCTGGGGCGCATTGCTGCCGGCGGTGGTGGGAGGCGTGGAAATGTCGGCGGTGCTCACGGCGTCAGATCCCGATGCTCTTGAAAGCGATGGCAAACAGCGCATCCACGATGATGACCATGGTGATCGAGGTGACCACCGAGGCCGTGGTGCCCTCGCCCAGGCTCTGGGTGTTGGGCTTGACGCGCAGGCCCCAGTGGCAGCCGATGAGCGCGATGCAGGCACCGAACACCACCGACTTGGTCATGGCCAGGGTGAGGTTGCCCACCTTCACGGCAGAGGGCAGGGCCTGCACGAAATACGCAGGCGAGATGTCCATGGCCACGTCGGCCGCGAGCATGCCGCCGGCCAGCGCAGCCAGCGTCGTCCACACGCTGATCAGCGGCATGGCCAGCGCCAGCGCAAGCGTGCGCGGCATCACCAGCCGAAAGCCGTGCGGGATTCCCATGACGCGCATGGCATCGAGCTCTTCGGTCACGCGCATCACGCCGATCTGCGCGGTGATGGACGAGCCCGAACGGCCCGCCACCAGGATGGCGGCCAGCATGGGCCCGAGTTCGCGGATGAGGGAGATACCCAGGATGTTGACGATGAACGACTCGGCACCGAACTGGCGCAACTGCAGCGACATCAGGTAGGCCAGCACCACACCGATCAGGAAGCCGACCAACGCCGTGATGGGCAGCGCCGTGGCGCCCATGCGGTACAGGTGGCCCGACACGTCGCGCCAGGGGCCGCGCTGGGGGGCACGCGCCAGGCGCAGCAGGTCGAGCACCAGTTGCCCCACCATCTGCAGCATGTGGCGTGCATGGTCCACGCCATGCAGCACCAGCAGGCCCAGGTGATCCACCTCCTTGGCCAGGCTCCAGGGCTCGGGCGGCGGCGGCTCGGCCACGGTGAACTCGGCCACGCGCTCCAGGATGTCGCGCTGGATGTCGGTGAGCGCCAGGCGCTCGGGCCAGGCACGGCCCCAGTGGTTCCACAGCAACTGTGCGCCCACGTGGTCCAGCCACTGCAGTTGGCGCAGGTCCCAGCCCAGCCCGGCGCCGCTGTGCTGCGCCTGGAACTGGGCCGACAGGGACTTCCACTGCCTGCGGGTACCCAGCTCTGCAGCACCCCAGCGGCCATGCAGCAGCACCCCCGGGCCTTCGGGGGTGTCGGTGCGGGCAATGCGCGGGGAAGGGTCGGTCATGAAACGGGCGGCGCAAGCCACCGGTAAGGGAGTAGGGGAAGCATGGTAGCGGAGCCGATGGCCCCCAGGTAGGACAAGCCCTTGCGTGCAAGCACGACACGGGCCCGAATGCTTGCAATTATTATCAAATTGCTTGCAGTCGCAAATCCTGCAAGCCATGCAAGCTACAAACTTGCTAGCAAGCCGCGTTTACCCCCTCGACACCACCAGCGCGGTCCGCACAATGGCGCCGACCCTTCCGATCAACCTGCGCCACCCTGCTTTGCCACACCGTACTTCCCATGAGCGACACCACGTTTGACCACATCATCATCGGCGGCGGCACGGCGGGTGCCCTGCTGTGCAACCGCCTGAGCGCCGACGGCCGCAAGCGCGTGCTGCTCATCGAAGCGGGCCGCAAGGATGATTACCACTGGATACACATTCCCGTGGGCTATCTGTATTGCATTGGCAACCCGCGCACCGACTGGCTCTACAACACCGAGCCCGATGCCGGCCTGAACGGCCGTACCCTGCGTTACCCGCGCGGCAAGACGCTGGGCGGCTGCAGCAGCATCAACGGCATGATCTACATGCGCGGCCAGGCGCGCGACTACGACCAGTGGGCCGAGCTCACCGGGGATGCCAGCTGGCGCTGGGACAACGCCCTGCCCTACTTTCGCCGCCATGAGGACCACTGGCGCCTGGACCAGCCCGGCGAGGTGAACGAGAACTTCAAGCGCCTGCACGGCAACAAGTCCACCGGCAGCACGGGCGAGTGGCGCGTGGAAAAGCAGCGCCTGCGCTGGGATGTGCTGGACGCCTTTTCCAAGGCCGCGCAGCAGGCCGGCATCCCGGCCACCGAGGACTTCAACGGTGGCAGCAACGAGGGCGTGGGCTACTTCGAGGTCAACCAGAAGAGCGGCTGGCGCTGGAACACGGCCAAGGCCTTCCTGCGGCCCACCTGCTACGGCCGGCCCAACTTCGAGATGTGGACCAACGCGCATGCCACAGAACTCCTCATCGAGACCCAGCCCGATGGCACGCGCCGCTGCACCGGTGTGAAGGTGTGGGATGGGCACGAGATGGTCACGGCCCACGCCACCGGCGAAGTGATCCTGAGTGCCGGGGCCATCAACTCGCCCCAGCTGCTGCAGCTGTCGGGCATCGGCCCGGCCGACCTGCTCCGACAGCACGGCATCGGCGTGGTGCAGGACCTGCCGGGCGTGGGCGCCAACCTGCAGGACCACCTGCAGATCCGCGCGGTGTTCAAGGTCAACGGCGTGCCCACGCTCAACACCATGGCCAGTTCGCTCTGGGGCAAGGCCAAGATCGGCATGGAGTACGCGATGAAACGCAGCGGCCCGATGAGCATGGCGCCGTCCCAGCTCGGCGCCTTCACGCGCAGCGATCCCGGCCAGCCCTGGCCCAACATCGAGTACCACGTGCAGCCCCTGTCGCTCGATGCCTTCGGCGAGCCCCTGCACAGCTTCCCGGCCTTCACGGCCAGCGTCTGCAACCTCAACCCCACGAGCCGGGGCACGGTGCAGATCAAGAGCGCGGACTTCAAGGCCGCGCCGGCCATTGCGCCCAACTACCTGAGCACCCCCGAAGACCGGCAGGTGGCCGCCGACAGCCTGCGCGTCACGCGCCGCATCGTCGCCCAGCCGGCGCTGGCGGGCTACCAGCCCGAAGAGTGGAAGCCCGGCGTGCAGTTTGAAAGCGACGAAGACCTGGCGCGCCTGGCCGGCGACATCGCCACTACCATCTTCCACCCCGTGGGCACGACGCGCATGGGCCGGGCCGACGACCCGATGGCCGTGCTCGATTCGCAGCTGCGCGTGCGCGGCATTGCCGGTCTGCGCGTGGTGGATGCCGGCGCCATGCCCACCATCACCAGCGGCAACACCAACTCGCCCACGCTGATGCTGGCCGAGAAGGCGGCCGAGTGGATCCTGGCGGCTCAGAAAGCGTGACGGCCGCTCGGCATCAACGGATACCGCCGACGTAGCGGGGCACCTCGACCACCGGAGCAGGCACCAGGCGCTGGCGCACCGCCTGGCTGGCGGTCTCCAGCAAGGGGCGGCGCTGCGGCGCGGGCGCCGGTTCATGCACGGCACGGTCGAGCCGGTCGGCCCATTCGGCCAGCTCGGGCACCCCGTCCTCCAGCGCATGCTGGCGTGCGAAGCGCACGATCTCCAGCGCGTACTCGGCGTTGACCGCCATCCACTCGGTGTCGGTCACGCGGCCGGTCTTGCGGCGCAGCAGCACGTGCAGGTGCGCTGCGATGGCGAGTTTGTCGCTGTCCTGCATGATGGTGAACTCCTCAGAACATTGGGAGGCCTACTGACCCAGGCGTTCCCGGTGCTGTGCAATATCCAGGCCCACTTGCTCGCTTTGCTCGTCCACGCGCAGGCCGAGCACGAGGTTGGTGATCCACAGCAGCAGTGCGGTGCCCACCAGGCTGAACGCCATCACGGCCCCCACGCCGATGGCCTGGGTCCAGAGGCTGCCTGCGACACCACCGACCGTGCGGCTGGCCAGCACACCTGTGAGCAGCGAACCCACGATGCCGCCGATGCCATGCACGCCAAACACGTCCAGCGAATCGTCGGCTCGCAGCAGGCGCTTGAGCCCCGTCGCGCCCCAGTAGCAGGCCAAGCCCGCCACCAGCCCGATGACCACGGCCGAACGCAGGGTGACAAAGCCGGCGGCGGGCGTAATGGCCACCAGCCCGGCCACCAGGCCCGAGCACAGGCCCAGCAAGGAGGGGCGCCCGCGCATGACCGCTTCGCCCAGCATCCAGGACAGCGCCCCTGCTGCTGCTGCCACGTGGGTGACGGCCATGGCCAGGCCGGCCCGGCCATCGGCCGCCACGGCCGAGCCCGCATTGAAGCCGAACCAGCCCACCCAGAGCATGCCCGCGCCCACCATGGTCAGCGCCAGGCTGTAGGGCTCGAAGGGTTCGCGGCCATAGCCGCTGCGCCGTCCGAGGAACCAGGCGCACACCAGGCCCGCCACGCCGGCATTCACATGCACCACGGAGCCCCCGGCAAAGTCGAGCGCCCCCATCTGCGCCAGCCAGCCGCCCGGCTCCCAGACCCAGTGCGCCACGGGCGCGTAGATGAACACCGTCCACAGGCTGATGAACAGCAGCATCGCGGAAAAGCGCATGCGCTCGACGACGGCCCCCACCAGCAGCGCCGCCGTGATGATGGCAAAGGTCAGCTGGAACATGGCGTAGACCGATTCGGGGATGGCCGGCGCCACGTGGCTCACCGACAGCTTGCCCGCGGCCAGCTGGAAGTCGAACCCGGCAAATGCCATGCGCTCGGTACCGCCCAGCCAGGCGCTGCCCGGCGTGAACGCCCACGAGTAGCCGATGGCAAACCACAGCAGGCTCACCAGCGCGGCAATGGCGACCACGCTGGCCATGGTGTTGAGTACGTTCTTGCGGCGCACCATGCCCGCGTAGAACAGGGCGATGCCCGGCAGTGTCATCAGCAGCACCAGGGCCGTGGAGGTCATCATCCAGGCGGTGTCGGCGGCATTGATGGTCTCCTTGGCCACCAGGCCGGGGCGCGTCAAGGGTGCGGGTGTCGGAGTGGCTGTGGCGGCCGATGCGGCGGCTTCGGGAGCCTGCGCCTGCGCCCAGACCGTTGCGGTGCAGAGCCCGAGACACAAGGCCACGACCGTGACGAACCCATGGATGACTGCCCGCATGTGGAAGCTCCCTTTTCGCAATTTGTTACATGGCACAACGCACAAGGCATGCCAAGCAAAACGCCCGATTTGGGGCGCTCCGGGCGTGTCGCCGCCCGAACTCCTCCCCCAAATGGGGGCGGGAAACCCCCAATGCACCAAGCGGGTGCCGCCGTTACAGTACCGTCACTCGAAAGCGCGCCCCGGTGTGCTGGACGAGGGGCCGAGGAGACATCCCTACAAGCACAACCGAACAAGCACCCAATGAGGTGCACCCCCTTTCAGGCGCTGGCGATCCCAGCGCCTTTTTTATGGCTGCGGCTCCAGCGGTTCGCTAGCAAAAGCGTAGCTATCGGGGTGCGACAATCATGGGATGGAATGGATTTTCATTACCTTTGCCTCGCTGCTGGCCGGCTTTGTGGATGCCATCGTCGGAGGCGGCGGCCTGGTGATGGTGCCGGCCCTGTTCGCGGCATTTCCCGTGGCACCGCCCGCCACGCTGCTGGGCACCAACAAGGCGGCCGGCGTCTGGGGCACGGCCATGGCCACCTGGCAGTACAGCCGCCGCGTGCAGATGCGCTGGGAAGCCCTGCTGCCGGCCGCGGCGGCCGGCTTTGCCGGCTCGTTCGCCGGGGCCTGGGCCGTGACCGTGGCATCGCCCGACTTCCTGCGCCGCCTGCTGCCGCTGGTGCTGCTGGGCGTGCTGGCCTACACCCTGGCCAAAAAAGACATGGGACGGCACCACGCGCCGCGCTTCGCCGGGCGCGCGGAAATCGCTGCGGCGAGCCTGATCGGCCTGGCCATCGGCTTCTATGACGGCTTCTTCGGCCCAGGCACGGGCAGCTTCTTCGTGTTCCTGTTCGTGCGCTGGCTGGGCTACGACTTCCTCAATGCCTCGGCCTCGGCCAAGCTGCTGAACACCGCCACCAACGTCGCGGCCATCGCCCTGTTTGCCGCCAAGGGCCATGTCTGGTGGCATTTCGCCGTGACGCTGGCCGTGGCCAACGTGGTGGGCAGCCTGATCGGCACGCACATGGCGCTCAAGCACGGCACGGGTTTCGTGCGCGGCATCTTCATCGTGGTCGTGGGCGCATTGATCCTGAAGACCGGCTACGACGCATTTTTGCGCTGAGCGCGCGCTGCAAAGGGCGCCCGCGCAATTACCAGCACTTGGGAAAGTTCGGGAGCCTTCTCTAAAACCTGTTGTGAATTGGCCTACAACCGGCTTTTGTAGGGCGCCCCCTGTGGCGGCAGAAAAAGACCCCTCCTTATAATTGGTGACTATTTCGTGACGCCAGACATCGCAATCCGCGATGGCTGCGGACGCATTTACCGAGCCTCCGGCCTGCCTACCCGCATGCCGGATTTTTTGTACCTGAAATACCCCGGACAGGACCCATCCCATGCAATTGTTCAAGGCTGTAGCCACCGCCCTCGCGCTCTGCGCCGCCTTCTCCGCCCAGGCCCGGACCCTGGACGAGGTGAAGAAAGACGGCAAGATCCTCATCGCGACCGAAGGACAGTTCGCACCCTTCAACTTCTTCAACGGCACCACGCTGACCGGTTTCGAAGTGGAGACGGCCGAACTCGTGGCCAAGAAGATGGGGGTCACCATCCAGTGGAAGACCCTGGGCTTCGACGCCCTGCTGACCGGACTGCGCCAGGACCGCTGGGATCTGGTGATCGCCTCCCACGGCATCACCGAAGAGCGCGCCAAGGCCGTGACCTTCACCGAGCCCCACTACTGCTCGGGCGGCATGATCATCGCCATGGACCCGGCCATCAAGAGCGCCAAGGACCTGGCCGGCAAGGTGGTGGCCGTGCAGACCGGCACCAGCTATCTCGAGAACGTGCAGAAGGTCTCGTCCATCAAGGAAATGAAGAACTTCCCCACCGACGTGGATGCCCGCAGCGCCCTGAACTCGCGCCGCGTGGATGCCTGGGTGACCGACCGCTTCGTGGCCAAGGCCGTCTCCGAGAAGAACCCCGGCGCCGGCTTCAAGCTCGGCGACATGCTGTTCATCGAGCGCATCGCCGCCGCCGTGGCCAAGGGCAACAGCTCGCTGGCCGGTGGCTGGAACAAGGCGCTGGCCGAGGTGATGGCCGACGGCAGCTATGCCGCACTGTCCAAGAAGTACTTCAACGAAGACGTTCGCTGCACGAACTGAGCGTCTGACCGGGTTTCTTCATGCTCACTGCCCTTTGGCCCGAGCGCTGGTCTCGCCAGCAGCGCAGCAACGCCACGCTCGTCTCGGCCGTCATCCTGATGGTCCTGGCGCTGGCGCTGCTGGGCACATTGCTCTCTTTCCTGCCCGAGCCTATCGGGCCCAACGCCCAGGCCTTCTCTGACGGCGCGCGCACCACGCTGTGGCTCACCCTGGTGAGCGGCAGTGTGGGACTGGTGCTGGGCACCGGTGCCGCACTGGCCCGCACCTCGCGCTTCATGGCGGTGCGCTGGGTGGCCAGCTTCTACATCTGGGTCATCCGCGGCACGCCGCTGTTGGTGCAGATCCTGTTCGTCTACTTCGCACTGCCGGTGCTGGTGCCTGGGCTGAACCTGCCTGACTTCGCGGCTGCCGTGCTGGCCCTGGGCCTGAACGTCGGCGCCTACAACGCCGAGGCCATCCGCGCCGGCCTGCTGGCCGTGCCGCGCGGCCAGACCGAAGCCGCCCGGGCCCTGGGCCTGGGCCGCATGCATGTGTTCGCCGACGTGGTGTTCCCGCAGGCGTTCAAGATCTCGCTGCCGCCGCTGGTCAGCAACTTCGTGGCCCTGCTCAAGGACTCGTCGCTGGCCTATGCCATCGGCGTGGTGGAACTCACCAACGTGGGCAACCGCATCCAGTCGGCCACCTTCCAGCCGATCGCCACGCTGTCCACGGTGGCCATCACCTATCTGTTGCTGACCACGCTGGTCACCCAGATCTCGAACGCCGTGGAGTACCGCTTCGACGTGGAAGGGCGCAACCAATCAGCCGTCCCACGCCTTTCATCGTGGTGAACCGCGTCTGCAAGTCCTTCGGCAGCCACCAGGTGCTGCGCGAAGTCTCCACCGTGTTCAACACGGGCGAGGTCACCGTGATCATCGGTGCCTCGGGCTCGGGCAAGAGCACGCTGCTGCGCGCCATCAACCGGCTGGAGCCGCACGACAGCGGCACCATCACCATCGGCGGCGAGCCGGTGACCGACGACCAGCACACGCTGCAAAAGCAGCGCAGCGAAGTCGGCATGGTGTTCCAGCAGTTCAACCTGTTCGGCCACATGAGCGTGCTGGACAACGTGACGCTGGCACCCCGGCGCATCCGCCACACGCCGCGCGCCAAGGCCAACGAGCAGGCCATGGCCCTGCTGCGCCGCGTGGGCATGCAGGACCATGCGCACAAATACCCCTGGCAGCTCTCGGGCGGCCAGCAGCAACGCGTGGCCATCGCGCGCGCGCTGGCCATGCAGCCCAAGGTGATGCTGTTCGACGAACCGACCTCGGCCCTGGACCCCGAGATGGTGCAGGAAGTGCTCGACGTGATGCGCGAACTGGCCCGTGGCGGCATGACCATGATCGTGGTGACCCACGAGATGGGCTTTGCCCGCGAAGTGTCCGACCGCGTGATGTTCTTCGACCAGGGGCGCATCGCCCACGACGCAGCGCCCGCCGAATTCTTCAACAACCCTGCCAACGACCGCATCCGCGCCTTCATCGGCCGCATGGGCGCCTGAGATCCAGGCACCCCCAGCGAAACAACCACAAGCCCCTACCGGAGTGACCATGAAACTGAACCACACGTTCCTCGCCCTGATGGCCGCCGGCCTGTGCAGCCTGCCACCCGCAGCCTTTGCCCAGACCGCCAAGGACTTCGAAGAGATGCGCAACGAGCTCAAGGCCCTGCGCGCCGAGCTCAACGCGCTCAAGGCCCAGCAGGCCCAGGCGCCTGCTGCGCCCGCCGCATCGGCATCGGCCTGGAACGACCGCATCGAGGCGGTCGAGCTCAAGCAGAAGGATGCCGTGGTGCTGGGCGACATCCCGGGCAGCTTCCGCCTGCCCGGCAGCGAGACCTCGATCCGCGTCTACGGCTTTGCCGAGGCCAACCTGGTCAAGGACTTCAAGGGCACGGCCCCCGGCGACACCTTCACCAACCTGATGGAGCAGCCCCTGGGCGACACGCGCGGCGGCAAGAGCAGCCTGACGGCACAGACCTCGCGCTTCGGCTTCGAGACTTCCACGCCCACGGCCATCGGCACCTTCAACACCAAGATCGAAGCCGACTTCTACGCCTACTGCGGCAGCGAGTGCAACCGCAACCGCCTGCGCCTGCGCCATGCCTATGGCGAATACGCCGGCTGGCTGATCGGCCAGACCTGGTCGACCTTCATGGACACGGACAACCTGCCCGAGACCGTGGACTTCAATGGTCCGCCCGGCGCCACCTTCCGGCGCCCCGCGCAGATCCGCTACACCTACAACAACCCCGATCTGGCCAAGTTCCAGTTCGCGCTCGAAGAGCCCACCGATGGCGCCAAGGGCCTGAACTTCGTGGCCCGCGTGGACAAGGCCTTCGACTGGGGCAACGTGAACGCGCGCCTGCTCTCGCACGAGCAGCGCATCGACGGCTTCAGCAAGCGCGGTCTGGGCTTCGGTATCGGCGCTGGCTACAAGATCACCGGCACCACCACGCTGATGGCCCAGTACACGCGCCTTGATGGCGATGGCGATGGCGCCTACCTGGTGGGCACGAACTACCCCGTGCTCGACGGCGGCACCGTGCGCCTGGACCGCTCGCACGGCGTCGTGATCGGCCTGAGCAATGTGTTCAGCGAAAAGATGCGCGGCACCGTGTCGCTGGGCGCCGTGCGCTCGCGCCACCGCCTGGGCGACGACTATGTGAACGCCTATGGCGGCGAAGGCAACCACAAGCTCTACCAGTGGCACGCCGGCATGTACTACCTGCCGATCAAGAACGTGGAACTGGGCAGCGAGCTGATCGGCGGCCGCCGCACCACCTTCGACGGCCAGAAGGGCGACATGCTGCGCCTGAACCTGCAGGCCCGCTACCTGTTCAACTGATCCGCGGCTTACCCTTTTTCAGCCTGATCGGGCTGGCCGGGAGACCGGCCAGCCTTTTCTTTTGGAGCGGCGCACATGCGCACTGAACGTTTTGGCCTCCTGGCCCTGCTGGTGGTGACCGTGGTGTGGGGCACCACTTTCCCCGCCATGAAGCTGCTCTCTGCCCAGCTCGATGCGCTGCAGATCATCTGGCTGCGCTTCGCGATTGCCCTGGCGGTGCTCGCGCCGCTATGGCGCGGCATGCTGCGCCCCGAGCGCCGCTGGGGCTGCGCCTTGGGCCTGCTGCTGTTCCTGGCGTTCTGGCTGCAGATCGAAGGGCTTGCGCGCACCAGCAGCAACCGCAACGCCTTCGTGACCGGCCTGAACGTGCTGGTGGTGCCGCTGATTGCCATGGCGCTGATGGGCCGGCGCTACGGCTGGCGCCTGTGGGCGGCCGGCGCCATGGCCTGCGCGGGCATGGCACTGATGTTCCACGAGAACGAACCCTGGAACCTGGGCGATACGCTGACGCTGGCCAGCACCGTGTTCTATGCCCTGTACATCCTGGCGCTGGAAGAATGCGCGCGCCGCACCGCGGCCCACCCCCTGAGGGCCACGCGCATGGCAGCGGCACAGGCCCTGGTGATGGCGCTGGCCTCCACACTGTTGTTGCTCGCGCGTGGCGGCGGCATGGACTGGCTGCCCCAGGCCGCCGACCGCCTGCCCACCGATGCCTGGGTGGCCCTGGTCTACCTGGGCCTGCTGGCCAGCGTGGTGGTGGTCACCCTGCAGGCCTGGGGCCAGCAGCGGGTGGACGCCATGCGCAGCGCCATCGTCTTCGGGCTGGAGCCGGTGTTCGCCGCCCTCACGGCCTGGGCCTTGCTGGGCGAGCGGCTCGGCTGGGCGGGATTGGGCGGCGCGACCTTGATCGTCGCTGCGCTGGTCTTCAGCCAGCTGGCGCCGCCGGTACGGGGCGCCAAGGCCTGACGAGGCTCAAGGTGCCGCCGGGCTGACGGGCACATCGGCCGCCAGGCGCGGCTTGCCGATGGGTGCCGCAGCCAGGCCCTTGCGCACGGCCGCCAGGTCCTCCTCGTTCGGGTACTCGCCCTGCAGCCAGTAGTCGAACACGCGCCGCGCGATGGGGCCGGCCGCGGCGGCGCCAAAGCCGGCGTTCTCCACGATGACGGCGAGCGCGATCCTGGGCTCATCGGCCGGCGCGAAGGCCGCGAACAGCGAGTGGTCGCGCTGGTGCTCTTCGAGCAGCTTGGCGTTGTAGCGCACGTTCTGGCCCAGGCTCATGGCCTGCGCGGTACCCGTCTTGCCGGCCGACGTGTAGGGTGCGCCGGCAAAGATGCGCGTGCCCGTGCCGCCCTTGTTCACCGCCACCAGCGCGTTGCGCACGATTTCCACGTTCTTGGGCAGGTAGCCGAGGTTCTCGCCCGGGGCTTGCACCACCGGTGTCACCGTGCCGGTCACCGTGTCGCGCACGGCCTTGATGAGGTGGGGCGCGTAGCGCATGCCGCCATTGGCCAGCGTGGCCTCGGCCTGCGCCAGCTGGAGCATGGTGAAGCTGTTGTAGCCCTGGCCAATGCCCAGGGACACCGTCTCGCCGGGGTGCCAGCGTTTCATCTCGGGGCGCTTGTAGGCATTGCGCTTCCAGGTGGTGCTGGGCAGCACGCCGCGCACCTCGCCGTTGAGGTCGATCCCCGTGCTCTGCCCCAGGCCCAGCGGTTTCATGAAATCGTGGATAGCGTCGACCCCCATCTCCACGGCCAGCGAGTAGAAATAGGTGTTGCTCGAGAACTGGATGGCGCGGTGCATGTCCACCCCGCCCAGCCCGCCCTCGTGGCTGCGGAAGGTGTGACCGCCAAAGGTGTAGAAGCCCGGGTCGTTGACCACCATGCTCGGCGAGCGCTTGCCCAGCTGCAGTGCCGCCAGCGCCATGAAGGGCTTGTAGGTCGAGCCCGGCGGGTAGGTGCCGCGCAGGGCGCGGTTGAGCAGCGGCTTGTCGATGGACTCGTTGAGCGTCTGCCAGCTTTCGCTGTCGATGCCTTCCACGAACAGGTTGGGGTCGAACGTGGGCTTGCTCACCAGCGCCAGCACTTCGCCGTTGCGCGGGTCGATCGCTACCAGCGCGCCGCGCCGGTCGCCGAACATGTCCTCGATCAGCTTTTGCAGCTTGATGTCCAGCGACAGCATCACCGTGTTGCCCGGCGTGGCCGGGTGGCTGGCCAGGCGGCGCACGGCATGCCCGCCGGCCGAGGTCTCCATGCGCTCCACGCCGGTCAGGCCGTGCAGCATGCCCTCGAAGCTCTGCTCCACGCCGAGCTTGCCGATGTACTCGGTACCGCGGTAGTTGGCCTCGTCTTCCGAATCCTGGATGCGCGCCTTCTCCGTCTGGTTGATGCGGCCGATATAGCCGATGGCATGGGCACCCACGTCGCCCAGCGGGTAGTTGCGAAACAGCCGGGCCTTGATGTCCACGCCCGGGAAGCGGTAGCGCTGCGCGGAAAAGCGCGCCACCTCCTGGTCGGTCAGGCGCGTGCGGATGGGCAGGGATTCGAAGTTGCGCGACTCTTCCAGCAGGCGCTTGAAGCGCCGCCGGTCGCGCTGCTGGATGTCCACCACCTTGGACAAGGCCTCGATGGTCTCCTCCAGGCTACCCACGCGCGACGGCGTGATCTCCAGCGTGTAGGCCGCATAGTTGGTGGCCAGCACCACGCCGTTGCGGTCCATGATCTGCCCGCGGTTGGGCACGATGGGCACCACGGCCGTGCGGTTGCTCTCGGCCTGTGCGGCCAGATCGTCGTGGCGCACCACCTGCAGGTACACCAGGCGTGAGACCAGCAGGCCGAAGGCCAGCAGCACCACGAAGGCGACGGTGAAGATGCGCGCGCGAAAGCGCGAGGAGTCCGCTTCGGCGTTGCGCAGTTCAGTCATGCTGCGCGCTCCCCACCACCGTGCGGCGGGCGCAGGCGGCTTGCTGGAGGGTCCACACCGGGGTCATAGCGGGCGATTCTGGTCGCGATCGGGCGGGCGGCGCTGCGGCGCCAGCAGCACCCAGCTGGCCAGCGGCCAGAGCAGCGCCTCCAGCACCGGCGCCACGAAAACCCACAGGCCGGGGAAGATGCCGCCCGATACCACGCGCACCAGCAACTCGATGGAATGCGCGATGAGGAACAGCGGCAGCACCTGCAGCGCCTGCGAGGGCACGCTGAACCACAGCAGGCGCCGGTGGATGGCGATGGCGCCGAAGGCCAGCACCGCGTAGGACAGCGCATGCTGGCCCAGCAGCGCGGACTGCTGCACGTCCATGCACAGGCCCAGCAAAAAGGCCGTGCCCATGCCGATGCGCAGCGGCTGGTGCACGCTCCAGAACACGATCAGCAGCATCAGCAGGTCGGGTGTCCAGACCACGCGCCCCAGGGGGAGCATGTTGATGGCCAGCCCCACCGCGAGGCTTGCGGCGATGAAGACGGGATTGACGGGCAGCAGCAGCGGCTGGCCGCGCGGCATGATCATTTGTGGCGCCCCTTCTTGCCCGCAGTGGGCGCCGGTGCCGGCTCGGGCCGCTCCGGGATGTGGCCTGACAGCGGCTTGAGCAGCATCACGTGGCGTGCGCCCTGCACCTGGGCCAGCGGTTCGCAGTAGATGCGCGCAAAGGCCGAGTCGGCCCGGCGCTCCACGCGCACGATCTTGGCCACGGGCAGGCCCGAGGGGTACAAGCCATCGACACCGCTGGTGGTCAGCAGGTCGCCTTCGCGCACGTCGGCATTCGCGGGCATGAAGCGCAGCTCCATGCCACCGCTGTTGCCCGCCACGGGATCCCCATAGGCCACACCGCGCGCACCGGTGCGGATGTTGAGCACCGGAATGGCCTGGTCGCGGTCGATCAACAGGGTCACCTCGGCGAGCAGCGGAAACACCCGCGTGACCTGGCCCAGCACACCGGCCTCGTCGAGCACGGGCGAGCCGAGCTCTACGCCGGCCATGTGGCCCTTGTCCACCACCACACGGCGGGTGTAGGGGTCGGCCGTGTCGTAGATGACTTCGGCCGCCTGGGCCGGCGTGTCCAGCCGCTCGCGTAGCGTGAGCAGCTTGCGCAGGCGCTCGTTTTCCAGCAGCAGCTGCTCGGCCTGGCTTGCGCGCTGCGACATCTGCGCCATCTTGCTGCGCGCGGTGTCGGCGTCCTGCTGCGCCGTCTGCAGGTTCTGGAAGTAGCCAGCCCCGCGCCCGGCGAACTCCACCGGCTGCAGCATGAGCCACTGCACGGGGTAGAGCACGGTGGACACGGCCTGGCGGAACGGGCCGGTCAGCTTGAAGCGCACGTCCGCCACCATGAGGAACAGGGCCAGCGCACTGTAGAGTGCCAGCCGTGACAAGGCCGAAGGTCCTTGCTTGAAGAAGGGAGGCGCACTGCGCTCCAGGGTTCCCAGAGGCATGGCGCTCAGCGATGGGTCTGCGAGGCGGCGTGCCAACGCGGCCAGGGGCACGGCTCAAAAAGCATCGGTGCGGTTGCGGTCATGCCATTTCAGCGCGATGGGTGCCTGCGCAGCGCGCAGGCACGGGGAACTTACTCGCTTGTAAAGATGCTGCCCTGGCGGTCCATGCGCTCCAGCGCAATGCCGCAGCCGCGCACCACGCAGGTCAGCGGGTCTTCAGCCACCAGAACCGGCAGGCCGGTTTCCTCGGCCAGCAGGCGATCCAGGTCGCGCAGCAGCGCGCCGCCGCCGGTCAGCATCATGCCGCGGTCGGCAATGTCGGCACCGAGTTCGGGCGGGGTCTGTTCCAGGGCGTTCTTGACGGCCGAGACGATCTGGTTGAGCGGATCGGTCAGCGCCTCCAGCACTTCGTTGCTGGAAATGGTGAAGCTGCGCGGCACACCTTCGCTGAGGTTGCGGCCCTTGACTTCCATCTCGCGCACTTCGGAGCCAGGGAAGGCCGAGCCGATGTTCTTCTTGATGGATTCGGCCGTGGGCTCGCCGATCAGCATGCCGTAATTGCGGCGGATGTAGCTGATGATGGCTTCGTCGAACTTGTCGCCACCCACGCGCACACTGCCCTTGTAGACCATGCCGCCCAGCGAGATCACGCCCACTTCGGTGGTGCCGCCGCCGATGTCCACGACCATGGAGCCGCTGGCTTCCGACACAGGCAGGCCGGCGCCGATGCCGGCGGCCATGGGCTCTTCGATCAGGTAGACGGCGGTGGCGCCAGCCGCTTCGGCCGCGTCCTTGATGGCGCGGCGCTCGACCTGGGTGGAGCCGCAGGGCACGCAGATGATGATGCGCGGGCTGGGGGTGAACAGCGTGCGCGGATGCACCATCTTGATGAACTGCTTGATCATCTGCTCGGTGATCACGAAGTCGGCGATCACGCCGTCCTTCATGGGCCGGATGGCTTCGATGTTGCCGGGCACCTTGCCCAGCATGGCCTTGGCTTCATGGCCTACGGCCTGGATGACCTTCTTACCGTGGGGTCCGCCTTCGTGGCGGATGGCGACGACAGAGGGCTCATCGAGCACAATGCCTTTGTCGCGGGCGAATATCAGGGTGTTGGCTGTGCCAAGATCAATGGCCAGGTCGGTGGAGAAGTACCGACGGAAAGCTCCGAACATTCAAGAATCCTCTCAGGCATGGCGTGCGCATCGGCCTGCCATCGCCGGGTTTACGGGGTCAAATTTCGCTTTTTTCGCACAATGACCGGCATGAGGGAGGGTATTGCGGCAAAGCCGGGATAATACCCTATCCCCTGTGAATAACTCCCCTGGCCCTACCCCCCATTTCAGCTTTACATCTGGTTTCTCCCGAATTTTTTCCCTATGGCACTGACATCCCTGGACATCGGTCGAATCGCCAACCTGGCGCGACTGGAATTGAGCGCGAGCGAAAGTGAGCGCATGCTCACGCAACTCAACGGCTTTTTCGACATCGTGGAGCAGATGCGCGCTGTGGATACCGGGGACTTGACACCCCTGGCCCACCCCGTTGCAGCCATCCGGGAAGTCGCCCTGCGCCTGCGCGACGACGTGGCCAGCGAACCGAACCAGCGCGAAGCCAACCAGCGCAGTGCCCCTGCGGTGGAGCGTGGCCTGTTCCTCGTGCCCAAAGTGATCGAGTGAGGCAGGCATGAACAAGCAAATAACAGACCTGCACGACCTGACAGTCACCGCCCTGGCCACCCAGCTGCGCGAGCGCCAGGTGTCCGCCGTGGAGGCAGCCCAGCATTTCCTCGCCCGCGCCAAGAGCCACCAGTCGCTGGGCGCCTACGTGGCGATCAACGAAGACGTCACCCTGGCCCAGGCCCAGGCGGCCGATGCGCGCCTTGCGGCCGGCACGGCCGGTGCGCTCGAGGGCGTACCCCTGGCGCACAAGGACATTTTCGTCACGCGCGACTTCCCCAGCACCGCCGGCTCGAAGATGCTGGCGGGCTACCAGTCGCCCTTTGACGCCACCGTGGTGCGCAAGCTGGCCGAGGCCGGCGCCGTGACCCTGGGCAAGCTCAACTGCGACGAATTCGCCATGGGCTCGGCCAACGAAAACTCGGCCGTGGTCCCCGTGGGCTTCGACGCACCCGCCCCGGTGCGCAACCCCTGGGACACCGCGCGCATCCCCGGCGGCTCCTCGGGCGGCAGTGCCGTGGCCGTGGCCGCGCGCCTGGCGCCGGCCGTGACCGGCACCGACACCGGCGGCTCCATCCGCCAGCCGGCCTCGTTCTGCGGCATCACCGGCATCAAGCCCACTTACGGCCGCGCCTCGCGCTACGGCATGATCGCCTTCGCCTCGAGCCTGGACCAGGCCGGCCCCATGGCTCGTACGGCCGAGGACTGCGCGCTGCTGCTGTCGACCATGTGTGGCCCCGACCTGGACCGCGACTCGACCTCGATCGACATGCCGGCCGAGGACTTCGGCCGCTCGCTGAACGACTCCATCGACGGCCTGCGCATCGGCATCCCGGCCGAATTCTTCGGCGAGGGCCTGGCGCCCGACGTACGCGCCGCCGTGGACGGCGCGCTCAAGGAGTACGAGAAGCTCGGCGCCAAGCTGGTGCCCATCAGCCTGCCGCGTACGGAGCTGTCGATCCCGGTGTACTACATCATCGCGCCGGCCGAGGCCTCGTCCAACCTGAGCCGCTTCGATGGCGTGAAGTTCGGCCACCGCGCCAAGGACTACGGTGACCTGGAGGACATGTACAAGAAGACCCGCGCCGAAGGCTTTGGCGACGAGGTCAAGCGCCGCATCATGATCGGCGCCTACGTGCTCTCGCATGGCTACTATGACGCCTACTACCTCAAGGCGCAGAAGATCCGCCGCATGATCGCCGACGACTTCCAGCAGGCCTTCACGCAGTGCGATGTGATCGCCGGCCCCGTGGCCCCCACCGTGGCCTGGAAGCTGGGCGAGCATGGCGCCGACCCGCTGGCCGACTACCTGGCCGACATCTTCACGCTGCCCGGCTCGCTCGCCGGCCTGCCCGGCATGAGCGTGCCCGCGGGTTTTGGCGAAGGCGGCATGCCCGTGGGCCTGCAGCTCATCGGCAACTACTTCCAGGAAGCGCGCCTGCTCAACGCAGCGCACCGGCTGCAGCAGGCCACCGACTTTCACCTCCGCCAACCCGGAGGTCTGTGACATGACGACGATGACAGCAAGCAAATTGATCCACGGCTACGAGGTCGTGATCGGCTTCGAGACCCACACCCAGCTCGCCACCCAGAGCAAGATCTTCAGCCGCGCCGCCACGGCCTTCGGCGCCGAGCCCAACACCCAGGCCTGCGCCGTGGACCTGGCCCTGCCCGGCACGCTGCCGGTGATGAACCGTGCCGCGGTGGAATGCGCGATCAAGCTCGGCCTGGCGCTGGGCTCGCACATCGCGCCCGAGAGCATCTTCGCGCGCAAGAACTACTTCTACCCCGACCTGCCCAAGGGCTACCAGATCAGCCAGTTCGAGATCCCCGTGGTGCAGGGCGGCGAGGTGCAGTTTTTCCTGGGCGACGAGAAGAAGACCGTGCGCCTGGTGCGCGCCCACCTCGAAGAGGACGCGGGCAAGTCGCTGCACGAAGACTTCATCGGCCAGAGCGGCATCGACCTGAACCGCGCCGGCACGCCGCTGCTGGAGATCGTGACCGAGCCCGACATGCGTTCGTCCGAAGAAGCCGTGGCCTACGCCCGCGAGCTGCACAAGATCGTGACCTGGATCGGCATCTGCGACGGCAACATGCAGGAAGGCTCGTTCCGCTGCGATGCCAACGTTTCGGTGCGCAAGCCCGGCGGGCCTTTGGGCACGCGCCGCGAGATCAAGAACCTGAACAGCTTCAAGTTCATGCAGCAGGCCATCGACTACGAAATCCGCTGGCAGATCGAGGAGATCGAGGACGGCCGCACCATCCAGCAGGCCACCGTGCTGTTCGACCCCGACACGGGCGAGACCCGCGCCATGCGCACCAAGGAAGACGCAGCCGACTACCGCTACTTCCCCGATCCGGACCTGCCGCCGCTGCAGATCTCGCGCGCGTGGGTGGACGAGCAGCGCGCCCTCATGACCGAGCTGCCGCGCGCCATGGCCGCGCGCTTCGTGGCCGACTACGGCCTGCCCGAGTACGACGCGACCACCCTGACCCAGAGCAAGGCCATGGCCGCCTACTTCGAGGCCGCAGCCCAGGCCAGCGGCCAGCCCAAGCTGGCCAGCAACTGGATCATGGGCGAGGTCTCGCGCCGCCTCAACGCCAACGACATGGCGCTCGACGCATCGCCCGTGACGGCCGCCCAGCTGGGCGCGCTGATCGGCCGCATCGCCGACGGCACGGTGTCCAACAACGCCGCCAAGCAGGTGTTCGAAGCACTGTGGACCGGTGAATCCAGCGACGTGGATGCCGTCATCGAGGCCAAAGGCCTCAAGCAGATGAACGACACGGGCGCGCTGGAGGGCATCATCGACGAGGTGATCGCCGCCAATGCCGACAACGTGGCCCAGTTCCGTGCCGGCAAGGACAAGGCCTTCAACGCGCTGGTGGGTCAGATCATGAAAGCGAGCAAGGGCAAGGCCAACCCGCAACAGGTCAACGACCTGCTGCGCGCCAAGCTGTCAGGCTGATACGGTCCTGCAGGCGCCTTCCACCCCCAGGAAGGTGTTTGCCGCAGGCCTCCCCGTCCAGGGGTCGCGGTTCAGCGTGAACCGCCGGTCGATGCCGGGGTGGCAGCGCCGGGCACCGCAACGCCCCGCTGCTCATCCCACAGCCTGCGCAGGTGCGCCAGTTCCGCATCGAAGCGCTGGTGTACCCGGCGCTTCTCGTCGCCCTGGCCGGCAATGAAGCGCTGCTGCTCGGCAATGCTGTCTTCGTTCTCGGCGATCCGCGTGCGCAGCACCATTGGCGCCTTGCTCGGGTCCTTCTTGTAGAACTCCATCTCGGTGTCCATGGTCTTGCGCTGCTGGCGCAACTCGACGATGCGCTTTTCTGCGGTGGCGGCAACGTCTTCGACCATCTGGATGGCGGCCTTGCGCTCCACGTCGTGGGCTGCCTTGTCGGGGTAGCGCGCCGTCAGCGCGCGCTCGCGGCGGCGCTCTTCCACGGCGCGGGCACGCTCCTCGGCTTCCTTGCGCTGGCGCGCCTCGACCACCGCACGCTCCTGCTCGGAGAGCACAGGGCCCACCTGGCGCCGCACCATGCCCGAAGGGGCCAGCTCACGCTGCTCGCGGTCCGCACACTCGGCAATCGGCCGGTCCGCCGTGAGCTTGCGCCCATTGCGGTCCGTGCAGGTGTAGATGCTGCCCACAGGACCCGCCTGCTGCGCCCACGCAGATGCCGTGGCCAGACCTGCCAATGCCAACTCACCAATGAGCCACGCCGTCTTGTGCAACTAGTTACCCTTCGTTCACCCCGTACCGCTCCCGGTATGCGGACACCCGCTCGTGGTGGGCGCGCATCTCCGCCCCCCCTGTTTGCGATAGGTACAGCAATAAGTCTG
Source organism: Acidovorax sp. AC410 (assembly GCF_979253235.1). NCBI lineage: Bacteria > Pseudomonadati > Pseudomonadota > Betaproteobacteria > Burkholderiales > Comamonadaceae > Acidovorax > Acidovorax sp. AC410. Next base: position 2,244,918 of record NZ_CEEDCG010000001.1, on the reverse strand, counting down.
CCAGCTTGGCGATAGTGCAAACCTTCATGCCAAGCTGCTGGCGCACATACTGCACTGCACTGTGCTCCACGTCCAGTCCATTTTCGGTGGCTTTCTCCTGCCGGTCCAGCGCAATGGCCACCGCATGGGGGGTGGCGCCTGCGGCCTGGATGAGGGCAATCGACTCGCGTGCCGCAGTGCCGGCCGACATCACGTCGTCCACGATCAGCACCCGGCCCTTGAGCGGCGCGCCCACCAGGCTACCGCCCTCGCCATGGTCCTTGGCCTCCTTGCGGTTGTACGCAAAGGGTACATTGCGCCCCTGGCGCGCCAGTTCCACCGCCACGGTGGCGGCCAGCGGGATGCCCTTGTAGGCCGGGCCGAACACCATGTCGAACTCGATGCCGCTGGCGATCAGGGCTTTTGCATAGAATTCGGCCAGGCGCCCCATCTTGCCGCCATCGTCGAACAGGCCCGCATTGAAGAAATAGGGGCTCAGGCGCCCGGCCTTGGTCTTGAACTCCCCAAAGCGCAGCACGCCCGATTCGACGGCAAACCGTACAAAGTCCTGCGCCAGCTGGCCCTGCTCCGGGCCCTGGCTACCTACATCTACCATGGGAAATTCCTTGTTCAATTTGACCAGCCTCAACCTCAATGGCATCCGTTCGGCCACCACCAAAGGGGTGGAAAGCTGGATGGCTGCCACACGGCCAGATTGTATTTGCGTGCAGGAAGTCAAGGCGCAGGCCGCTGACATCGCCACACGCTTCGAGCGCCTGGCCGAGATGGACGGCCACTTCCACTACGCCCAGAAGAAGGGCTATTCGGGTGTGGGCATCTACACCCGCCACCAGCCCAGCGACGTGGTCGTGGGCTACGGTTCGACCGAGTTCGATGCCGAAGGCCGCTACCTCGAGCTGCGCTTTGACACCCCCAAGCGCAAGCTGTCCATCATCAGTGCTTACTTCCCGAGCGGCTCCTCGGGCGAGGAGCGCCAGCTCGCCAAATACCGCTTCCTCGCGGAGTTCCACCCGCACCTCATGCAGCTCAAGCAGGGGCGCGAACTCATCCTGTGCGGCGACGTCAACATCGCGCACCAGCAGATCGACCTCAAGAACTGGCGCAGCAACCAGAAGAACAGCGGTTTCCTGCCCGAGGAACGGGCCTGGATGACAAAGTTGTTGCACACAACTGATGAAGGCGGCGGCCTGATCGACGTTTACCGTCAGTTACAACCCACGGCCACCGACACGGCCTACACATGGTGGAGCAACCGCGGCCAGGCCTATGCCAACAACGTGGGCTGGCGGCTGGACTACCACCTGGCCACGCCCGCCATGGCGGCGCTGGCACGCACCGAGGCCATCTACAAGGATGTGAAGTTCTCGGACCACGCGCCGATCACCATCGGCTACGACTTCAAGATGTGATCCTGCGGGGATGCCCGCGTTCTGCTCAGTGTGGAAAGTGCAGCTCGAACCGGATCGTTCCCGATGCCGGGCACGAGGCCCGGACCTCGCCCCCATGCAGGTCCATGATGGCCTTCACGATCGCCAGGCCCAGGCCGCTGGACTCGGCGGGGCGTTCATGCACGGCCTCGGCCCGGTAGAAGCGGTCGAACAGCCGCTCCATCTGCGCGGGCGGAATCGGCAGGCCCTCGTTCTCCACCACCATCGTTGAAGACCCCTCCTGCGCGAAGGCTGCCAGGCGCACCACGGTCCCGGGCGTGCTGTAGCGCACGGCGTTGACCACCAGGTTGTGCAGCGCACGCAGGGCAAGTGGCGGGTTCACCCGTGCGGTGCCACTGGCCTGTACGGCAAAGCGCAGGCCCGCTTCGTCTGCCGGGCCCTCGAAGTAGTCGGCGATGCGCTGCAGCTCGGCCGCCATGTCCATCGGCGTGCGCTCGATCTGCAGCGTGGCGTGGTCGGCCTGGGCAAGGAACAGGATGTCATCGACGATGCGGTGCAGGCGGTTCAATTCCTCCAGGTTGGATTCGAGCACCTGCTGGTATTCCTCGGGGCTGCGCGTGCGGTTAAGCGCCACCTGCGTCTGCCCGATCAGGGCACCGACCGGTGTGCGGATCTCGTGCGCCAGATCGGCTGAAAACTGCGACAGCCGGCCATAGCCGGTGGCGATGCGCTCCAGCATGGCATTGAACACCGCCACCATCTGCTGCAGTTCCAGCGGCGCATCGTGCTCGGACAGGCGGATCGCCAGGTTGATCGGCTCGATCAGCGAGGCCTGCGCCGCCACCCGGTGCAGGGGCCTCAGGCCATGGCGCAGCACCCAGTACACCAGCAAGGAACAGGCAAGCACCGCCAGGAAGGTGCTGAACAGCACCTGGTCGCGGCTGCGCCGGATCATCTGCATCTCGCTGGCCAGCGCATGCCCGGCCAGCACCTCCACCATCCGCCCGTCGTGGCCCGAGCGGGCCGCGCCCGCGGCCCAGTGCATGCGGGGCATGCCCGGGGTCTCGCTGTGGCACACATCGGCGCGCGCCAGCGGCCTCTCGAAGGCGACGGGTACGGCACAGGCCGGTGGCGCCACCTGAGCCGGGTTGACTTCGACCAACGGTCCCTCGCCCGTGTGGCGCAGAACAAAGACATCGCCCGAACTGCCCGACAGGGCCTCGAGCAGCATCGCCTGGTCGCGCAGTTCCTGCACGCTGCGCGCATCGGCGAGCAGGCGGCGCAGCCGCTCCACCCGCATGATCAACTGCTCGTCGGCATGGGCGAGAATGGCGCTGCGCGCAGCAAAAAAGTAGTTGCCCCCCAGCATGCCGGTGACAGACACCGCGATCAGCCCGCACAGCAGGGTCACGCGAACGGCCAGCGAACGGGGCAACCAGCGCGACACCACCATCAATCGCCACCTCCGACCGGGTCCGAGGGCGGGTCGCCAAAGGCATAGCCGACATTGCGCACGGTATGGATCAGCGGCGTGGCAAACGGCTTGTCGACCTTGGCACGCAGGCGCTTGACCGCGACATCGACCACATTGGTATCGCTGTCGAAGTTCATGTTCCAGACCTCGGAGGCGATCAGCGTCCTCGGCAGCGCCTCGCCCTGCCGCTTCACCAGCAGGTGCAGCAGCAAAAACTCCTTGTTCGAGAGCGCGATCTCGTCCCCTTCGCGGGTGACCTTGCGCCGCAGCACATCCAGGCGCAGACCCGCCACCTGGTACACGTCGGCCTCGCGTGCTGGCCCGCGCCGCAGCAGGGTGCGGATGCGCAGCACCAGCTCGGTGAACGAGAACGGCTTTACCAGGTAATCGTCCGCGCCCAGTTCGAGCCCGCGGATGCGGTCGCTCAACTGGTCGCGCGCCGTGAGGAACAGCACGCGCATATCGCCCCTCTCGCGCAGCGCCGGCATGATCTGCCAGCCGTCGATGCCCGGCAGGCTCACGTCCAGCACCACCAGGTCGTAGGCATGGGCCAGCGCCATGCGCAGCCCGTCGGTGCCCGTGCGCGACAGGTCCACGCTGTAGCCGCTCTCGCGCAGGCCCTTCTTCAGGTAGTCCCCCGTCTTGGGGTCGTCCTCGATGACCAGGATCTTCATGCGGGTGATTCTGGGGCAAAGGCGCGCAGCAGGCGCTGGATGACAGCTTTGTCATGCACTTGTCACCCCCGCTCGTGGCGCGCCATCCTAGACTGCCCCGTCACCAGACAACACCCTCCACGAGACCCTTTTCCATGCCCAATCCCCTCTCCCTCCTCGGCATCGCCCACACCGCGATCAGCCTCGTGCCGTTGGGCGCGGCGCTCTACAGCTTTGCCCGCTTCGGCGGCATCGATCCAGGTACCCGCTCCGGCCGCGTGTACCTGGGCGGCCTGGTGCTCTCGGTGCTCACGGCCTTCGGCCTGTCGAGCACCGGTGGGTTCAACGCCGGGCATGCGCTGGGCATCCTGGCGCTGCTCGCGGTCTTCGGCGCCTGGCTGGCACCGAAACTCTCGTTCCTCGGGCGGGCCAGTGCCTACCTGGCGACTTTGGGATGGTCGTTCAGCGTCTTCCTGTTGCTGGTGCCTGGCATCAACGAAACGCTGACGCGCCTGCCGCCCGCGCAGCCGCTGGCATCCGGACCGGACTCGCCCCTCGTGCGCGGCGCGCTGCTCGCGTGGCTCGGGATCTTTGCCATTGGCTACGCAGCCCAGGCACTTATGCTGCGCGCGCGCCGACGGGCCGAAGCGGCGGCTCGCCGCTGAACGCTTGCGTCAGCGGCGTCCGCGCGTGCGGCTGTGCATGATCAGCGCGCCCAGCACGATGCCGGCCGCCAGGCTGGTGTGGCCGCTGTAGCTCACCAGCCCCATGCCCCAGCCCTGCGCCTGCACGATGATGGCCAGCGCCAGGGCCAAAGCGCCCCAGCCCAGCAGGCGCCACAGCCAGGTGGTGCGCGGCGCCAGCGGCTGGCCGAACAGCTCGTCCTGCTGGCGCTCGGTGCCCAGCGCCAGCGCCGCGAACGCGACGAGGCAGACCAGGAAGGTGGCTGCGTGGACCATCAGGCACCTTCCTTGGCCATGGCTGCGCCGGCGGGCAGGTTGGAGGCCGCGGGCGCGCGCGCCGCACGGCGCTTGGGCCCCTGGTGGCGCGCCGTGCGCACCGCCAGCCACACGTGCAGGCCGGCCAGCACCCAGAGCATGAGCTCGAAGCCGGCGAACACCCAATCCCCTTCGGCCAGGCTGCGCCACAGCGGCCGCTCGGTGGTCAGTGCGCTGACCACGGGCAGCAGGGCCAACGCGGCCGCGCCGATCCAGAACTGCTCGATCCAGGCGCGGCGCGAGGGGCGCAGCATGGCGTGCGCCAGCGTCAGCGCCCAGACGATGAAGAACACATGCACCTCCCAGGCGGTGCGCTCGGCCATGCCCTGCGGCAGCAAGCGGTTGCCCCAGAGAAAGCCGGCCATGGCGATGGACAGGCCCGCGATGCTGGCGATGTTGAGCTTTTCCACCAGGCGAAAGCCGAAATGCGGCCGCTCCGGGTTGCCCAGCTTCTGGCGGCGCTTGACGGTCCACATCACCAGGCCCGTGCCCACCATGGCCGTGCCCGCCAGGCTCACGATGAAGTACAGCCAGCGCATGTGCAGGTCGGAAAAGCGCCCCAGGTGCAGCGAGTACAGCACGCCACGCGTTTCGGCCGCAGGGCCCACACTTTCCTTCACCTCCAGCAGCTTGCCGCTCACGCCATCGAACAGCATGTACTGCGGGCTCATGGAGACCCGGCCCTCCTCGCCGCGCGTCACGCTCACACGCGCCGCGGAGTCGCCGGCATTCGTGGAGGTGAGGCGGCCCACGTTGCCCTCGCCCCAGCGCGCCTGGGCCTGTCGCACCATCTCGTCCACCGGTGCCAGCGGCGCCGGCTGGCCCGTGGCCTTGCCGGGCTGGATGAAGGCGCTGAGCTGGGAGGTCATCTCCTGCTTCTGCGCCGGTGTCTTGTACACCGCCTGCTCGCCGAACGGCATGTACAGCGCCATCAGCGTGATCAGGCCGGTGTAGGTGATCATGAAGTGGAACGGCAACCCGAACACCGACAGCGCGTTGTGCGCATCCAGCCACGAGCGCTGGCCCTTGCCCCAGCGGAAGGTGAAGAAGTCGGTGAAGATCTTCTTGTGCGTGATGACCCCGCTGACGATGGCCACCAGCATGAACATGGCGCAAAAGCCCGCGAGCCAGCGGCCCCAGAGCACGGGCATGTAGTGGAACTGGAAGTGGAAGCGGTAGAAGAACTCGCCCCCCACCGTCTCGCGCGATGCCACTTTCTCGCCGGTCAGCGGATCGAAGTTGGCGCTGCCGAAGTTGCGCCCGTTGGGCGCCGGGCCCTGCCCGCGCGGCAGGCGCCAGAAGCTGTCCACCGTGGTGTAGCGCTCGTCGGGCAGGCGCATGCTCCACTGCGGCGCATTGGGCACCAGCGCGATGAGCTGGTTGGCGATGCGCTGGGCCGACTCGGCCGCATCGGGCACCACCGCGCGGTGCGGCAGCTCGGGCCGCATCCACTGCGATATCTCGTCCTTGAAGTAGCTCACGGTACCCGTGAGAAACATCGCATACAGGAACCAGCCACACAGCAGGCCGGCCCAGGCGTGCAGGTCCGACATGGTCTGGCGAATGCCCGGCGCCTTGGGCTCATCCAGCGCTGCGTCGTTGTTGTTCGTCGTCATTGGGAAGCTCCTGCAGAGGACCACACGGTCCATGCGGCCAGCAGCAGCGGCACGGCCGCCACCACCAGCCCGGCCCAGGCGCGCCAGGCGCTGCGCACGGCAAACACCCAGATCACCGCACACGTATAGATGGCGAAGCTGGCCAGCATGCCCGTGATCACAGCCTGCGGCCGCGCCAGGGGCAATGCCAGCACGGCCACGCTGAACAGCGCCGCCAGCACATAGCCGCCGCCGATGGCCGCAACGATGCGCGACACCAGCGGCCCGGCGCGCCAGGCTCCGCGCAGCACGGCCATCATGGCAAGACTCCGGTCATGCACATACCTCAGAAGTCCACAGCGGCCGACAGCATCAGCGTGCGGGGCGCGCCCACGGTCACGTAGTTGCTGATCACCCAGTAGTTCTTGTCGGACACGTTCTCCAGGTTGGCGCGCAGCACCAGGGGCTTGCCGGCCACGTTGGTGGCGTAGCGGGCACCGATGTCCAGGCGCGTCCAGGCCGGCACGCGCAGGCGGTTGGTGGCGTCGGCGTACATGCCGGAGGTATTGATCACGCGGCCGTTCACGCTCAGGCCCTGCAGCGGCGTATCCCAGTCCAGGCCCAGGTTGAAGGTGCGGTCGGGCACGCCGGCCGCATCGTTGCCCTGGTTCACGCCACCGGCAGTGCGCGTGAGCTTGGCATTGTTGAACGAGGCGCTGGCCATGGCACGCAGGCCGCGCTGGATTTCGCCGTAGGCTGTCAGCTCGAAGCCGCGGTTGCGCTGCTCGCCGCCAAAGCTGTAGCGGTTGGTGGCCGGGTCGGTCAGGGCGCTCGGGCGCTTGATCTGGTAGACGGCGGCCTGGGTGGTCAACTGGCCCCAGTCCACCTTCACGCCGATTTCGTTCTGCGTGGACTTCTGCGGCGCGAAGGTCTCGCCCGCATTGGCCGTGCCCGGGCCGGCCGTGCCGCCACGGGTCAGGCCGGCGGTGTAGTTGGTGTACACCGAGATGTTCTTCGTCGGCTTGATCACCAGGCCCGCCAGCGGCGTCACGGCGCTGGCCTTGTAGTAGCTGGTGCCTGCGCCGGTGTTGACGTTGAAGCTGCCCTGCTCGATGGTCTGGTCACGCACGCCCAGCGTCAGCAGGTAGCGGCCGCTGTCGAAGGACATGGTGTCGGCCAGCGCCAGGCTGTGCTGCTTGAGCTCGCTGCTCTTGCTGGGGTTGCCACGCGGGAAGTTGATGGTCGGCAGCGGAGCAGGGTTGTAGATGTTGGACGGGGCGTAGGTGCTGGTCAGCTGGTAGAAGTAGCCGATCTCCTGGTCCAGGTAGTTCGTGGCCAGGGCCACGGTGTGGCCGATGCCGCCGGTCTGGAACTTGGTGCGCAGGCCCACGTCGGCCGAAGACGTCTTGTTGTAGGCGTCGTAGTAGCCGTTGGCCACCGTGAAGTTGCCCAGAGCGTCAACGCGCAGCCCGGCGGTCGGGAAGTGCTGCTCACTGGTGTTGTGGGTGTAGCCCACGCCACCGTACACGGTGGTGCTGTCGTTCAGGTCGTACTCCAGGCGCGACATCACGGTGCGCATGTCGTCCGTCAGGTTGGCGCCGGGGTAGATGCTGGTGCGGTTGTCCGGCGCCGCGGGCATCTGCGTGACGCCGGCGCGGAAGGCCGTCTGGGGGCGGAACTGTTGGGTCTTGCCCTCGGTGGCGAAGGCGTCCAGTGACCAGCGCAGGCGGCCGCCGGCGTAGTCCACGCCCAGCGCTGCCACGTCGGCACGCTGGCGGCCACCGTCCACATTGCCTTCGCCATTGCGCACCAGCGCGTTGGCGCGCACGCCCCACTGGTTGTCTTCGCCGAAGCGGCGGCCCACGTCCAGGTGGGCACCGAACTGGGCCTTGCCCATGTAGCTGGTGGTCAGGCGCGTCAACGGCGTATCGGCCGCGCGCTTGGTCACCAGGTTGATGCTGCCGCCCACGCTGCCGCCAGGGCCCACGCCATTGGTCAGGGCGCCGGGGCCTTTGAGCACTTCCACGCGCTCGATCATTTCCAGCGGAATGCGGGTCGAGGGGCTCAGGCCGAACAAACCGTTCAGGCTCACATCGGTGTTGGACACCGTGAGGCCGCGCACCTGGAAGTCGTCGCCATAGCCGCCGCGCGCCTGCAGGCTGCGCACGGAGGCGTCGTTCATCACCACGTCGGCCACCGTCAGGGCCTGCTGGTTCTGGATCAGCTCGTTCGTGTAGTTGGTGGTGCTGAACGGCACATTCATCTGGTCGGTTCGGCCCAGGATGCCCAGGTCACCGCCGCGCGCGAACTGACCGCCGTGATAAGTCTTTTGCAGGCCGCCGATGGCCTCGGCCTGCTCGCGCACCTTCACTTCATCCAGCGTGCTGCTGGAGGAGGTGCTGGTCTGCGCCGCCACGCCCACCGCGGCCACGGCCAGGCCGGCGCCCAGGCATTGGCACACCAGCAGGGCCAGGGGGTGGGGGGTGAAGCGCTGGGACGCACGGGTGGTCGTGGATTGCATGGTGTGGGCCGAGATAGAGAAATACAGGCAAAGACGAGCGAAAGCCCGGCCGTGGCCGGGTCGGTTGCATAGTGGGAAGTCGTACAACCGGGGCCGCGAGGGCCAGCCGGTTGCATTCGCTGAAACAAATCAGAACGACAACTATTCGCATTTTAATTTAGCAGCTGCGGGAGGGGTAGGCTCCACTCTGTAAATCCCTCAATCGGCCCCTTCGCACCGGGCCGGGAAAACCCGAATCGGCCGCAAGGCGCGACCGGTTGCTACAAAATTCGCAGCAAAGTAGTTATCGATCTGTTGCATCACTGCAACGAAAGCGGGCCTTCCAGGGCACACGCTGCCGCCCCATTGCGCACCCTCCCATCCCCAGACTGGTCCACCGTTCGCCGTTTTCCGGCCGGAGGTCGGAGGACCGGCGCCCGCCACCCCTCCCCTATTCCCCGCGGGAACCCAGGTCTCCATCCATCGTCATACTCACCCTGATGGAGGAACCCACCATGCTGCTGCAGCACCGACAACGCCCTTCCCGCCTGCTGATGCTGGCCGCCTGCTGCATCGCCGCCGGTACGGCCACCGCGTTCGCAGGCACCGCCAGCGTCGCCTTCATCGCGCCGGAAAAGTACACCGACGCCAGCTACGCCCACCCCGTGGCCAACGCACCCGACCGCGCCCAGGTGCTGCGCGATGTGGAGCAGCACCTGCAGCGCCTGGCCACGCGCGGCCTGGCAGCGAGCGACACGCTCAGGATCGAGGTGCTGGACATCGACCTGGCCGGCCACTTCCCGCCCCTGGGCGTTGGCGGCTCGGACGTGCGCGTGGTCACCGACATCACGGGGCCGCGCATCAAGCTGCGCTACAGCCTGGTGCGCGACGGCAGCGCCCCAGTTTCCGGCGGAGAAGACACGCTCAGCGACCTGAACTTCATGGTGCCCAGCAACAGGTACTCGAGCGGGGACCGGCTGCGGTATGAGAAGGCGCTGCTGGACCGGTGGTTTGAGAAGCGGTTTGGCAAGCTGTAGCCGCCAAGGCCTGCGCGGCAGGCACTGGCCGGGGCGCGGTCGATGTCTAATACCGACCAAAGAAATCCCCACCCATGCTCCACTACCTCACCGTCCCCGTCACCGCCTTCCAGCAGAACAGCTCCATCCTCTGGTGCGACGCCACGCGCAAAGCCACCATCGTCGACCCCGGCGGTGACCTCGACGTGCTGCTGGCAGAGGTGCAGCGCCTGGGCCTCACGCTCGACCAGATCTGGCTGACCCACGCCCACATCGACCATGCGGGCGGCACCGGCGAGCTGGCCGAGCGGCTGTCACTGCCCATCGTGGGGCCGCACCCCGGCGACCAGTTCTGGATCGATGCGCTGCCGCAGCAAAGCGCGATGTTCGGCTTTCCGCCGGCGCAGCATTTCACGCCCACGCGCTGGCTGGCCGACGGCGACACCGTGCAGATCGGCAACGAGACGCTGCACGTGCGCCACTGCCCGGGGCACACCCCCGGCCATGTGGTGTTCCACGCGCCGCAGATCGACCGCGCCTTCGTGGGCGATGTGCTGTTTGCGGGCAGCATCGGGCGCACGGATTTCCCGCAGGGCAACCACCAGGACCTGATCGACAGCATCACCGGGCGGCTGTGGCCCATGGGCGACCAGACGGTGTTCATTCCTGGCCATGGCCCGGAAAGCACCTTTGGCCGGGAGCGCAAGAGCAACCCCTATGTCGGCGGCACCTGATACCGCTACTCAGCGGCCTTCTTTCCCAACAACGCGGTGAGCCCCGTGGCGAGGGTGCCGCGCCAGTGCAGGTAGTCGTGCCCGGCCGCGTACTCGCGGTGCTGCACGGCATAGCCCTTGGCGCGCAGCACGTCGCGCAGGTGGCGCGTGGATTCGAGGATGCCGACCTGCCCGGTGCGGTTGCCCTCGAACAGGCCGGCCTCCAGGTAAAAGCGCACGGGCCGCACGGGGGCCTGCACGTAGTCGCGCGTGAGCGATGAGGGCTCCTGCCCCGGCGCGCCCCACCAGAATGAGCCGGACTGGCTGTACACGTTGCCGAACCACTCGGGGTGCTGCAGCCCCGCGTAGGCGGCGGCCAGCCCGCCGTAGCTGGCGCCCGCCACCACGGTGCGCGCGGGCGCAGCGGCCACGCCCTGGCTGCGGGCCCAGGGCATGAGCTCGGTGGCCAGGAAGCGGGCGAACGCCGGGTTGGGCGGCAGTTCGTCGCCGCGCGCCTGGCGGCTGGGGTTGCTGATGAGGATGGCGGCCATGGGCGGCAGTTCGCCGGCCGCGATCAGGTTGTCGAGGATGGTGGGCGTGGGCACCTCCTTCTGGTAGGTGTCGCCATCGAACAGCACCAGCAGCGCATTGCCGCTCGCACCCGGTTGCCAGCCCGCAGGGCGGTACAGCGCGACATCGCGCGTGTTGCCCAGGGCCTGGCTGGTGATGCGGTGCGGCTCGACCGTGCCCTTGGGCACGCCGGGGCGCTCGGCCACCCAGGGCTGGGGCGGTGCGTCGGGCAGCTCGAACACCGATTCGCCCGCATAGATGTCGATGGGCCGGTCCGGAAAGCTGTGCGCATTGAAGGGGTCACGCTGCGCCGTGGCGATGATGGCGCGGCGGCGCACCATGGGCGATGCATTGAGCTCGGGCACGTCCGGCGCGAGCTTGTAGCCCAGGCGCGTGCCGGTGGGCACGCGGTAGCTGCGGTACCAGACGTCGGAGTCGCCCAGGCGCATGAGCGGATCGTGGTTGCCCGAGGGCGCGCCGAACAGCCAGGCATTGCGCTGCGCGCCGCGCCACACAAAGGTGACCCGCACCGTGCCGTCCTTGGCGGGCTCGGCATCGGTCTCGACCAGGGGGGCACCGCGCCCCTGCACCTCGGCCCAGAAGGCATCGGTGCTGCCGCCTGCGGCCAGGGCCTGCTGCAGCGCGCGGATGCGCGGGCTCTCGATCACTTCGGGCGGCGGCACCTGCTGCGCGCGGGTGACGACCTCGGTCACGCGCAGGCCGTAGCTGCCGGCCACGGGGGCGCGTACCTCCAGCGCATAGGGCGGGTTGGGCCCGGCGACAAAGACGAACTCCTGCAGCTCACCCACGCCCGTGGCCAGCACGCGCTCGCGCTTGCCCTCGGCGTTGGTGAGCACCAGGCGCATGCTGGCGCCCGTGAGGTTGCCGCGCACCAGGTCGCCGGGCTGGGCCGTGATGCCATGGGCGCGTGTGGTCATGGCGGCGAGCGCGCCCTGCACCTGCCCGCCCGCACCGAGCGGCGCATCCGCAGGCGCCTGCGCACCGGCCGGAGTCATCAGCAGCAGCGCGCCCACCAGGACACACGCTGCCGCCGCAAAACTGCCACCACCCCTGGAAAAACGCCCCATGCAAAGACTCCCTCGTTAAAAATCGAATGCTGCCGACAGGCGTACGGCGCGCGGTGCGCCCACGTTCACGCGGCCTGCGCCCCAGATGCTGTCGTAGTAGGCCTTGTTGGCCAGGTTGGTGACCGTGGCGCGCAGCACCACGGGCTGGGCGCCCAGGCGCAGGGCGTAGCGTGCGCCCACGTCCAGCGTGGTCCAGCCGGGCAGCTTGACGCTGTTGTCGCCCGTGAGCCACTGGGCGCCGGTGTGGTTCACCCGGCCCGAGACGGCCAGACCCTGCACGCCGGGGATGGCCCAGTCGGCGCCCAGGTTCAGCGTGAGCTTGGGCACACCGAACTGGGCCAAGCCCTGGTTCACGCCCCGGGTGGTCTTGGTCTGCTGGGCGTCGGTATACGCCACACCGCCCAGCAGGCTCAGGCCCTGGGCCACCTGGCCAAAGATGTTCCATTCCACGCCGCGGTTGCGCTGCTCGCCATCGAGCAACTGGCGGTTGTTGGCCTCGATCAACGCGGGCTTGCTGATCTGGAACAGGCTCACGGTCTGCGTGATGCCGCCCGTGATCCACTTCACGCCGACCTCCATCTGCTTGCTCTTGTAGGGCTTGAAGGTTTCGCCCTCGTTGGCGTAGGGGGCCTTCACGGTGGTGCCGGCGCTCAGGCCTTCCACGTAGTTGCCGTACAGCGAGATGTTCTCGCCCCAGGGCTTGGCGACCACGCCGACCAGCGGGGTCACGGCGGTTTCCTTGTACCTGGCGAGCTTCTGGTGTACCTGCTGGGCGCGCAGGCCCAGGGTGAGCTGCAGCTTGTCGTCGGCGATGGACAGGGTGTCCACCAGACTCAGGCCGGTGAGCACGTCGTCGTTGTACCGGGTGAAGGTGGACGCTGCCGCCCCCGCCGGCATGGTGATGGGCGTGGGGTTGAAGAGGTTGCTGGTGATGTTGGCCGTGCCGTTGCCGCGGCTGCCGCCTTCGTAATCGAGCAGGTTGGCCGCCAGCGTGAGCTTGTGCGCCACGGCACCGGTGTTGAACTGGCCGCGCAGGCCCAGTTCGGCCGTGGTGGTCTCGTACTCGCCCCAGGAGTTGTAGGCCGTGCCCGTGGCATTGCCGCTGGCGGCGTTGGCCATGGTCCACACGGGGCGGGTGCCGAAGATGAACCCGTCGTAGGCGTGCTGGGCCCGGCCGGCCGAGGCGAAGGCCGTCCAGCCGGCGTTGAGCTGCGCCTGCCCGCGCACGATCAGGCCCTGCGTCTCGGTGTTGCTGAACACGCCCTCGCCGTAGAAGAAGTTGGTGGACCCATCGGGTGCGCGCGGCACCGTGGTCCAGCCGGTGATGATGGGCTGCATGGTCACGCCCTTGCGCACCTTGTTGGTCAGCGAATAGGCGTCGGCCTCCACGCTCCAGCCGGCGCCCTGGTAGTCCAGCGCCAGGTGGCCGATCTCGCGCTTCTTGGTCTGGTGGTCGAGCCAGGTCTCGCCGCCCGAGAGCACGCCGTTGACCCGCACACCCAGGCGCTGTTCCGGACCGAAGCGGCGCGCCACGTCGGCATGCACGCCCACGTTGGACTTCGTTGAATACGTGGTGGTCACCCGGGTCAGCGGGTCCTTGCCGGCGCGCTTGGGCACCAGGTTGATGGCGCCGCCCACGTCGCCTGCGGGCGGCAGGCCCATCATCATGGCGCCGGGGCCTTTGAGCACTTCCACGCGCTCGAACATCTCGGTGGGGGTGTTCTGCTCGGGCGCCAGGCCGTACACGCCGTTGATGGCCAGGGAGTTGGCCGACACGCCGAAACCTCGGATCACGAAGTTCTCCACCACATGGCCCTCGTTGGTGGAATTGCGCACCGAGGGGTCGTTCTTGAGCACGGCGCCGATGGTCTGCGCCTGCTGGTCGGCAATGCCTTCGGCCGTGTACGCGGTGGTGTTGAACGGCGTGTCCATCACGCCCACGTTGCCCAGGATACCGAGGCGCGCACCCTTGGCGACCTGGCCGCCGGGCGCTGCAGCAGGCAGGCTCTCAGGGGATTCGGGGGCGGCGTTCACGGTCACTTCCTTGAGCGAAGGCGCCGTGGTGGCCTGCTGGGCCATGGCAGCACCGCTGCCCGCGAGCAGGGTCCACGCGCAGGCCTGTGCGATCTGGCGCAGGGCGAAGGGCTGGGCTTGGAAAGTGCCCCGGGTCGGGCGGCGTGTGGTGTGCATGGTGGTCCTGGAAAGAAGCATGGAAGACGAAAACCAGGCTCCACCGGAGGCCGAGAGAAAGCGGAATGATTGTGATTCACCCCATGGGCCGCACCGGCGCCCTGTGGGCGCTGCGGCCCTGGAATCCGGCAGGCAACCTGGTTGCAAGTTGTGTCAACGATGATTCCACGCGGCCTGTGCGCCCGTGTTTGCGCGGGCAACAAAGATGTTTGCCGCAGCGCGGCGCCCCGGGCCCTCAAACCCTGCCGCGCGCCAGCTTGGGCGGCATGCCGAAGCGCTTGCGGTAGGCCGTGGCGAAGTTGGCGGCGCTGTTGTAGCCCGCCACCAGCGCCGCCTGGGCCACCGAACAGCCATCACGCTCCAGCGCCTGGCGCGCGCGCTGCAGGCGCGATTCGCGCACGAAGTCGAACACCGTCGTGCCGTACACCGCCTTGAAGTGCCGCTGCAGGGTATTGGCATTGGTGCCGGCCTGGCGCGCCAGCGCGTCGAGCGACAGGTCCATGGCGCCCTCGGTCTGCAAAAAGGCGTGCAGGTCGCGCATGCGCCGGTGCTCGTGCGGCAGCAGGCGCAGGGCCGATGGCACGGGCGCCGGGGCGGGCACGGGGGCCGGTGCCGGGCCGCTGGCCTGCTGGTCCAGGCTGGCAAGGGCTTCGCCCACCAGCTCCAGCGCGCGGCTTTCGAGGTACAGGTGCAGCAGCAGCGGGCTCAGGTCGGGCGCGCGGGTAATCTGTTCGGCCAGCGCGGCGATGCGCGCCGAGGGCTGCCAGTGGTGCATGGCCAGGTGCTGCCGGCGGAAGTCGTCGATGGCATCGGACGCCGATGGCCCGGCCACCTGCTCCAGCCACTCGGCACCGAGCCCCACGCTCACGCGCCGGGCATAGGAGCCGCCGCGCGCGCGCCGCTCGAAGCGCTCGGGCTGCGCCACCGACACCAGCAGGGCACGCGGCAGACCGGGCCCGGGACCATGGGAACGCGGCAGGCCCGTGTCGGCCCTGCTGGACAGGGCCACCCGGCGCGGGCCGTAGCTCACGTCCACCGAACCCTCGAGCAGCACCACGATGCGCAGGCCGGCCTCCATGTCGCCGCTGGCGCTGAAGTCCTGCGTGTCGGCCACGTCGTCGGCGTGCAGGTGCAGGCCCGGGCGCAGCACATGCAGGCGTTTCAGGTGGCGCTGCAGCGACGCCTGCATGCCAGCAGACGCAGGCGCCGCGGACGTGACGTTCAACGGGCTGACAACGGACATGGGTGGTCGGATGGAAAAGAAGGAAGAGCAGGGGCGCGGACGCAGGGCCGCTGGCGCAAAGGTTTTTCTTTGCGGGGCAAACACGGCGGGCCCGCAGGCATGGGATGCTAGCAAGCTGTCACAATAAATGCAAATGATTCTCAATAGTGAAATTCTTCACTTTGGGGGTTTCTCGCCACGTTTGCACGGACTGCCCGCCGACCATGCCCCTCTTCTTCCTGCGCGCCACGGCGCTGTTCGCCTTTTCCGGCCTTTTCTCGCTGCTGGTGCTGTGGTGCCCGCCCCTGCATGCGCAGCAGGCGCCCGCTGCCACCCAGACGGTGACGGACCTGGCGGGCCGCAGCGTGAAGCTGCCGGCCAGGGTGGAGCGCATCCTGCTTGGTGAAGGCCGGCTGCTGCCCGCGCTGGCCGTGTTCGAGCGCGACGACCCGGCCCGCCGCCTGGTGGGCATGATGGGCGACTACGAAAGCCTGGACGAAGCCGGCTACGCACAGTGGCGCGGCCGCTTCCCGCAGCTCGACAAGGTGCCGCGCGTGGGCCGCAACAGCGCCGGCAGCTTCAGCGACGAGCAGGCCATCGCGCTGCGCCCGCAGGTCGCCATCCTGGGCCTGGCGGGTGGCCACGGGCCGAGCAAGAACGACCGCGAGACCCTGGCGCGCCTGGAGGCGGCCGGCGTGGCCGTGGTGTTCATCGACTTCCGCCACGACCCGCTCAAGAACACGGTGCGCAGCATGGAACTCTTGGGCACGGTGCTGGGCAAGCGCAAGGAGGCCGACGAGTTCGTCGCCTTCTGGCGCGCCCAGCTCGAGCGCGTGGAGTCGCGCCTGCGCAACGCGCCGGCCAGCACCCGCCACCCCACGGTGTTCCTGGAGAACCGGGTGGGCCTGTCCGACGAGTGCTGCGCCACCATGGTCGGCCTGGTGGGCCTGCTCATGGATGCGGGCGGCGCGAACAACGTGGCGCGCGGCCTGATCCCCGGCGAGCACGGCACCCTCAACCCCGAGTTCCTGATCGCCACGCAGCCGCAGCTGTACATCGGCACGGGCATCGGCAGCATGGCCACGGCGCAGAAGTCGCCGCTGCGCATCGTGCTCGGCGCGGACGCCACGCCCGAGGCCGCGCGCGCCTCCCTGGTGCGCGCCACGCAGCGCCGCGGCATCGCCCAGCTGCAGGCCGTGCAGCAGCCGGGCCGCGCCCACGCCATCTGGCACCACTACTACAACTCACCCTTCAACGTGGTCGCGGTGCAGGTGTTTGCCAAGTGGCAGCACCCCGAGCTGTTCGCCGACCTGGACCCGCGTGCAACGCTGCAGGAGATGTTCACCCGCTTCCAGCCCATCCCGCTGACCGGCGTGTACTGGACCAGCCTCTGATGGGCGCCGATCCCCTGCACGGCAACACCCGCCGCGCGTTGCTGGCCTCTGGTGCCGGCCTGTGGCTGGCGGGCTGTGCCGCCACGCCATCGCAGGCCCTGCTGTTGCAGGCGCCCGCCGCGCAATTGCCCGGCACGCACCAGATGGACCTGCGCGACCCCGTGAGCGGCCACACCTGGCGCATCTGGGTGCAGCGCCCTGCCGGGCCCGCACCGTCCACCGGCCACCCGGTGCTGTACCTGCTCGATGGCAACGCCTCCTTCGCGCTGGCCGCGCAGTTGGCGCGCAATGGCGCGGGCCGGCCCGGCGAGATGCGCAGCGACGCGGCCATCGTGGTCGGCATCGGCCACCCCGGCGATGCGGTGATCCACCCGGCCGAGCGCCAGCGCGACTACACGCCCCCGGCGCCCGGCGCTGCGGCCACGGCCCAGGCGGGTGGGGCCGAGGTGCTGCTGGACTTCATCGCGCGCGAGCTGCAGCCGCGCGTGGCGGCGGCGCTGCCCGTGGACCCGCTGCGCCAGACGCTCAGCGGCCACTCCTTCGGCGGCCTGCTGGTGCTGCATGCACTGTTCACGCGGCCCACCCAGTTCACGCGCTATGCGGCGACGAGCCCCTCGGTGTGGTGGAACAACGGCCAGGTGATGGGCACGGCCGAGCGCTTCGTGCAGGCCTATGCCGGCGCGCCGCGCCCCTTCCGCGCACAGCTGCAGCTGCGCATCGGCAGCCTCGAGACAGCCGAAGCCGCTGCCACCCCGACCCGCGCCGCCGTGCAGCGCGAGCGCCGCATGCTGGAGCGCACGCAGGCGCTGGCGGCGCAGCTGGGCGCGCTGCAATGGCCCGAGCTTGCCGTGCAGATGCAGGTGCTGGCGGGCGAGGACCATGGCAGTGTGATGGCACCCGCGCTGAGCGACGCGCTGGCATTTACCCAGCAGCCGCGCTGAGCGCATCCCGTATCAGAGTCCCTTGCCGTGAATCCTTCCCTGCCCTCTTCTCCCAGCACAACGCTGGCCCAGCGCTACCGGCAGTTCGTGCGCCTGCGGCTGGTGCTGCTGGGCGCGCTGCTCGTGGCGCTGTGCGCAAGCGTGGTGGCCGACATCGCCATTGGCCCCTCGACCTTCGCCTTTGCCGACGTGCTGCGCGGCCTGTTTGCGCCGGCCAGCCTGCCGCAGGCACAGCAGGTCATTCTGTGGGAGGTGCGCCTGCCCTATGCCGTGATGGCGGTGCTGGTCGGCGCCAGCCTGGGCCTGGCCGGTGCCGAGATGCAGACGGCGCTCAACAACCCGCTGGCCAGCCCGTTCACGCTGGGCGTGTCGGCCGCGGCCGCAGTGGGCGCATCGGCCGCCGTGGTCAGCGGCTTCACTTTGCTGGCCTTTGGCGAAAACCTGGCCGTACCGCTGTGCGCCTTTGCGGGTGCGGCCTGCGCCACGGCGCTGATCCAGCTGTTGGCCTGGCGCCAGGGCGCGACGGTGGACACCGTGGTGCTGTTCGGCATCGCGCTGCTGTTCAGCTTCGAGGCCCTGCTGTGGCTGCTGCAGTTCATCGCCGACAGCAATGCGCTGCAGCAGATCGTGTTCTGGACCATGGGCAGCCTGGGCCGTTCCACCTGGACCAAGATCGCCATCGTCGGCACGGTGCTCGGCGGCTGCATGCTCTGGTCGGCCCGCCAGGCCTGGGCGCTCACGGCCCTGCGCGCGGGCGAAGACCAGGCGCGCAGCGTCGGCATCCCCGTGGAGCGGCTGCGGCTGGTGACACTGCTGCGCGTGAGCCTGATGGCGGCCACGGCCCTGTCCTTCACGGGCACCATCGGCTTCGTCGGCCTGGTGGGGCCGCACATCGCGCGCATGCTGCTGGGCGAGGACCACCGCTACTACCTGCCCGGCAGCGCGCTGGCCGGGGCGCTGATGCTGTCGCTCGCCTCCATCCTGAGCAAGGCGCTGATTCCCGGCGTGGTGCTGCCCATCGGCATCATCACGGCACTGGTCGGCGTGCCCCTGTTCATGGCGCTGGTGCTGCGCCAGAGGAGGCTGGCATGACGCAGGGCTTCGCGCTCGACAACCTGTCTGCCGGTTACCCCGGGCGACCCGTGCTGTCGCACGTGACTCTGGGCGGCATCCCGCCCGGCACGCTGGTGGCCGTGGTGGGCCCCAATGCCGTGGGCAAGTCCACCCTGCTCAAGGCCATTGCCGGCCTGCGCCCGGCGCAGGGGCGGGTGCTGCTGGAGGGCACCGACCTTGCGGGCCTGTTGCCGCGCGAGCGCCTGCGCCGCGTGGGCTACCTTCCGCAGGCCCTGCCGCAAAGCACCTCGCTCGTGGCCTACGAAACCTGGCAGAGCGCATTGCGCGCCGGCCGCAGCGAATGGAGCGCGGCGCGGCGCGAGGCCGCCATCGAGTCGGTGGTGGAATCCCTCGGCCTGCAGGCGCTGGCGCTGCGCCGGCTCGACGAACTCTCGGGCGGGCAGCGGCAGATGGTGGGCCTGGCCCAGGTCATCGTGCGCGCACCGCGCCTCTTGCTGCTGGACGAGCCCACGAGCGCGCTCGACCTGCGCTGGCAATTGCAGGTGCTGCAGGCCGTACGCGCCCTGGTACAGCAACAGGGCGCCATCGGCCTGGTGGCGGTGCACGACCTGAACCTGGCGCTGCGCTTTTGCCAGCAGGTGCTGGCGCTGGGCGGCGGTGGCGTTTTGGCCGCGGGCGACCCTGCGCAGGTGCTCACACCCGCACTGCTGCAGCGCGCCTACGGCGTGCAGGCACGGGTGGAGCGCTGCTCCCTGGGCAACCTGCTGGTGCTGGCCGATACCGCCCTGCCCCTCGATCACCCGCTTTCCATCCCAACGACGACCACGACCCAATGATGCGACGCCAGGGCCATGTGCCCACGCCCGAAGCCAGCCGCTACCTGCAGCGCCTGTGCTACCACTTCACGCGCAAGATCACCGTCACCTACGACGAGCACCAGGGCCAGGCCCACTTCCCCTGGGGCCTGTGCGTGCTGCGGGCCGACGACGCGGCCCTCCATTTCGACTGCAGCGCCGAGGACGGCGCCAGCCTGGCGCGCGTGCAGTTCGCCATCGACTCGCACGTGGAACTGTTCTCGCGCAAGAGCCCGGTGGCGGTGGACTGGCAGCCGGTGCAGTCGTTGTAGCCAGGACGGCCCGGCATCGAACGGGGACAACTGGCATACTTTGCCCAGCCTGATCCGCCGACCCGTAGCCTGCCAGCCTTCTAGGATGTGACATTCTGTTAACAATCCCGGCGGTCGGAGGAGCGCGCCGGGCACCGTCACGCCATGGCATCCCCCGCAAGCACCGTTCCCACCGCCCATCCCCCGCGCCCGTTCGCCATTCCACAGCGCGGCTCCAGTGTCGCTGGCAAGGCCTACTGGGCCATGGCGCAGCGGGTGGCGCTGACGGCCGCCGCCATCGACTGCGGCTACATCGTGCTGTTTCTCTGGCTGGGCTCGGTGCCGCTGGCGCTGGTCAACCTGGCCAGCATCGGCATGTACCTGGGCGCCTACCAGCTCATCCAGCGGCGCCGCAACACCGCCGGCATCCTGTTGATCTGGCTGGAAGTGATCATCCACTCCGCACTGGGTTCGCTGCTGGTGGGCTGGGACAGCGGCTTCCACTACTACCTGTGGCTGTTCATCCCGGCCATCGTGATCGCCAACTCGGGCCGCTACGCCATACCGATGGTGCTGGCATTGCTGGTCTATTACCTGGGCCTGCGCTTCGCCTGCGACCACTGGGGCGCCCTGGCGCCACTGGCCGGCAAGGGCCAGCAGGTGGTCAACGCCATCCATGTGTGCATCGTGTTCGGCATGTTCGCGGCCCTGGCGGCGTTCTACCGCCGCACCATCCTCATCGCCGAGAACCGGCTGCTCAAGCAGGCCACGCTCGACGCGCTGACCGGGTTGAACAACCGCGCGCATTTCCACACCCTGGCGGGGCACACGCTGACCCGCATCCAGCGCACGGGCGAACCGGTGGCGCTGCTGCTGTGCGACATTGACCATTTCAAGCAGGTCAACGACCGCCATGGCCACGCCATGGGCGACCGCGTGCTGGTCATGGTGGCCAGCGTGCTGGCGCGCAACCTGCGCGAGAGCGACGTGATCGCGCGCTGGGGCGGTGAAGAGTTCCTGGCGCTGATGCCGGCGAGCCCGCTGGAATCCGCCATGGAGGTGGCCGAGCGCATCCGCGTGGCGATGGAACGGATCGAGCTGGACTGCCAGGGCACGCCGGTGCCGCTGACCATGTCCTTCGGCGTGGCACAGGTCGCCGGCAGCGACGACCTGCAGGCCGCCATTGCGCGGGCCGACCAGGCGCTCTACCAGAGCAAGAACAACGGCCGCAACCGCGTGACGGCCGGTTAGATCCGGGCCGTCAGCCCTTTCGCGCCGCTTCGTACAGCTTTTGCACCTTGGGCACATTGAGCTCCAGCTGCTGGATGCGCGCCGGGCCCGACGGGTGGGTGGACAAGAAGGCCAGGCCGCCCTGCTTGCTGCCCGTGGCACTGCCCATCTTCTTCCACAGGCTCACCGAGGCATCGGGCTGGTAGCCTGCGCGCGCGGCCAGCTCCAGGCCCACCAGGTCGGCATCGCTCTCGTCCGAGCGGCTGAACTGCAGCGTGAGCAACTGGCCACCGAGGCTGGCCGCGGCATTGCCCAGGTCTCCGAGGCCGAGCAGCTGCGAGCCCAGGCGCAGGCCGATGTTGGTGGCCTGGGTCTTGGCCAGGCGCTCGCGTGCATGCTCGCGCAGCGCGTGGGCCATTTCGTGGCCCATGATCATCGCCGCCTCGTCGTCGGTGAGCTTGAGCTGGTCGAGGATGCCGGTGTAGAAGGCGATCTTGCCGCCGGGCATGCAGAAGGCGTTGATCTGCTTGCTGCCGATTAGGTTCACCTCCCAGCGCCACTGGCTTGCCCGCTCGTTCCAGGGCTTGGTGTGCGGAATCAGCCGCTGCGCAATGGTGCGCAGGCGCTGCAGCTGCGGAAAGTCATCGGGCGCGAGCGCGCGCTTGGCGCGGGCCTGCTCCATCATCTGCTGGTACTGCTGCGCGGCAGACCGCTCCAGCGTCTCGGCCGGGATCAGCTTGCGCAGCGTGGACGATGTGCCCACGTCCACCTGGGCAATGGCCGGGGCCACGGCACCCGCCCCCGCCGCCAGAAGAAACGCGCGGCGCGCGGACCACATCGATGACGGCGCGGCGGAAGGAGAGGGGCAAAGCATGCACATGCAGGAATAATAGACAAAAACCCAGGTACCCATGTCAGACACCTCCCCTATCCCGACCGCATCGACCGTATCCGCTGCGCCGACCGACGCCCCCCGCCCCACTTGGCTGCAGACGTTGCGCGTCTACCTGGAGCCTGCGAGCCTGCGCATGCTCACCCTTGGCTTCTCGGCCGGCCTGCCGCTGCTGCTGGTGCTGGGCACGCTGAGCTTTCGGCTGCGCGAGGCCGGCATCGACCGCAGCACCATCGGCTACCTGAGCTGGGTGGGCCTGGCCTACGGCTTCAAGTGGGCCTGGGCGCCCCTGGTGGACCGCATGCCCCTGCCCCTGCTTACCCGCTGGCTGGGCCAGCGGCGCAGCTGGCTGCTGTTGTCGCAACTGGTGGTTGCGGCCGGCTTGGTGGGGATGGCGGTGTCGGATCCACGCCTGGCTCTCGGGCCCATCATCTGGTGTGCATTGGCCGTCGCCTTCGGCTCGGCCACGCAAGATATCGCACTGGATGCGTTCCGCATCGAATCCGCCGATGCCGACCACCAGGCGGCGCTTGCAGCCTCGTACCAGACGGGCTACCGCCTGGCAATGATCTGGGCTGGCGCCGGCGTGCTCTGGATAGCGGCGCGAGCCGAAGTGGCAAACCCGGCTGCCAGCTACCAAAACGGTGCGTGGCAGACCGCCTACCTCGTGATGGCCGTATCCATGCTGGTTGGCATGCTCTCCTCGCTCCTTTCCAAAGAGCCCATGCCCCGCGACCTCGATCTTGAAAAGAAACGCCTGTCCGCATCCGCCGCCGTGTTCCAGGAGCAAGGCATGCGTTTTACCTGGCCGCTGGCAGTTGCAGCCTTGGGAGTGGCGGGCCTTTTGGGTTGCATGGTGCGGCTGGCCATCTCCACGCTTCCTTCGGTGGTACCCGTGGGCTTCGGCCTGTTGGCCATCGTGGGCTTCGTGGGGCTTGATCAATCCTGGGGACGCAGCGCGCTGATTCGCACCCCCGTCCACCGTGCGGTGGCCCCGGCGTTGGCGTGGCTGCACGCGGCTGTTTTCGAACCGTTTGCCGACTTCGTTCGCCGCTACCGCCGCCAGGCGGCGCTGATCCTGGCGCTGATCGCCGTGTACCGCATCAGCGACGTGGTGATGGGCATCATGGCCAACCCCTTCTACGTGGACATGGGCTACACCAAGGACGAGGTGGCCGCCGTGACCAAGATCTATGGCGTGGTGATGACGCTGGTCGGCGCCTTCGTGGGTGGGGTGCTGTCGATGCGCTTTGGCGTCATGCGCATCCTGATGCTGGGCGCGCTGCTCAGCGCGGGCAGCAACCTGCTGTTTGCCTGGCTGGCCGGCCACGGCCACGACGTGACGGCGCTGATCGCCGTGGTCTCGGCCGACAACCTGGCCAGCGGCATTGCCTCGGCGGCTTTCATCGCCTACCTGTCGAGCCTGACCAATGTGAGCTACTCGGCCACCCAGTACGCGCTGTTCAGTTCGCTGATGCTATTGCTGCCCAAGTACCTCGCGGGGTTTTCGGGCCACTACGTGGACCAGCATGGCTACGCTTACTTCTTCACGGCCACGGCGATGCTGGGCTTACCCGTGCTGATCCTGGTGTGGTTGGCATCCCGCTCGCACGCTACCGAGGTCGGCCAGAGGTGATCGATTTTTGCTATGCATTGCATAGCAAATTGCGGAGGGGGCCGTTGCCAGGTTTACGGAAGCTTTACAGGGGCTTCAACACGGCGTGACGCCTTTGCGCGAGCATAGGGATGTACCCAATACACTGAACCCATGAGCTCCCAACTGCTGATGATCGAAGACGACGCCCGCCTTGCCGAGATGGTGGGCGAGTACCTGGGCCAGTCCGGCCTGGTGGTGACGCACCGCGCCGACGGCAAGAGCGGCCTGGCCGAGCTGCAGGGGCCCGATGCGGCCGCGCTGCCCGACCTGGTGATCCTGGACCTGATGCTGCCCGACATGGACGGCCTGGAGGTGTGCCGCCGCATCCGCTCGCTGCAGGGCCCGGCTGCGCAGGTGCCGGTGCTGATGCTCACGGCCAAGGGCGACCCCATGGACCGCATCATTGGCCTGGAGCTCGGTGCCGACGACTACCTGCCCAAGCCCTTCGAGCCGCGCGAACTGCTGGCGCGCATCCGCGCCATCCTGCGCCGGCGCACCGATGGCGGCACGCCCACGGCCCAGGCCCTGCGCTTCGGCACGCTGGAGATCGACCGCGATGCGCGCACCGTCACCGTGGCCGGCCAGCCGGCGGACCTGACCTCCTACCAGTTCGACCTGCTGGTGGCGCTGGCCGAACGCGCGGGCCGTGTGCTCACGCGCGACCAGATCATGGAGGCTGTGCGCGGCCGCGAGCTGGAGGCCTTCGACCGCTCCATCGACGTACACATGGGCCGCATCCGCGCGGCCATCGAGGTGGACGCCAAGAACCCGCGCCGCATCCTGACCGTGCGCGGCGTGGGCTATGTGTTCGCCAAGCAGCAGGATTGAAGCCCGGTGAGCCTTTCCAACCCCTTCGCCCGGCGCCTGTACCTGCGCATCTGGCTCGCGGTGGTCGGCGGCATCGCGGTGCTCACGCTGGTCGTAGGCTGGGCCTGGCGCATTGCCGAGGAGCAGAAGGCGAGCAACAACCAGCCCTTCGTGCCGCCCTCGCGCGAGATGGTGCTGCGCGATGCCAAGGGCGACGTGGTCTTTCGGGGGCCCGCAGCGCGGCAGCCGTCGGAGCCCGGCGAAAATGTGGAGTTCCACATCGAATCCGACACCGGCCAGACCTTTGTGCTGCAGATGGCGCCGCGCCCGCAGAACCGGGGCGGCCGCCCGGGTGGTGGTGATGCGGCGTTCTGGACCCGCCCGCCCTTCGGCTTCCTGTGGCTGCTGGGCATCGTGGGGCTGGCCGTGGCGGTGGGCGTGTACCCCATCATCCGGCGCCTGACCCTCCGACTGGAGGCGCTGCAGCGCAGCGTCAAGCATTTTGGCGAAGGCGACCTGTCGGTGCGCGTGCCCGAGCAGGGCCAGGACGAAGTGGCCGACCTGGCACGCCAGTTCAACGCCGCTGCCGCACGTGTGGAAACCCTGGTCAAATCGCACAAGTCGCTGCTGGCCAACGCCTCGCACGAGCTGCGCTCGCCGCTCACGCGCATCCGCATGGGCATGGAGCTCATGGGCGGACAGCAGCCTTCGCCGACGTTCCGCGCCGAGATCCTGCGCAACATCGCCGAGCTCGACCAACTGGTCGACGAGATTTTGCTGGCCAGCCGCCTGGACGCGCGCGAGGCCGACGTGGGCACCGTGGAGACGGTGGACCTGGTGGGCCTGGCCGCCGAGGAATGCGCGCGCGTGGACGCCGACCTGGACGTGGGCGCCAGCCCCGATGCGGTGGACGTGCGCGGCGTCTCCAAGCTGCTGCGCCGCGCCATCCGCAACCTGCTGGAGAACGCCCGGCGCTACAGCACCGGCGAGATCAGCGTGGTCGTGCACCGGCGCCAGGGCCATGCAGAGGTGCGCGTGTGCGACCAGGGGCCGGGCGTGCCCAGCAACCAGCGCGAGCGCATCTTCGAGCCCTTCTACCGCCTGCCGGGCGCCAGCGAGCGCGCGGGAGGCGTGGGGCTGGGCCTGTCGCTGGTGCGCTCGATCGCCGGGCGCCACAACGGCATGGTGTTCTGCGAGGACCGGCCCGATGGCAGCAGCGGTGCCTGCTTCGTGCTGCGCCTGCCGGTCACTTCTTCCAGCGCCACGCCATGAAGGCGTAGAGCGCGGCGCCGAGCACCAGCACCGAGCCCGCCACGGCGAGCGCCCAATCAAAGCCCTGCGCGCGTGAGCCTGCCTGTGCCAGCAGCGCTGCCGCCATGGGCGGGCCGGCGATCTGGCCGATGCCGTAGAGCGCCGTGAGCAGGCCGGTGAAACCCGCCCCGGCTTGCGGCCACTGGTGGCGCGCCTCCTGCAAGGCAAAGAAGGTGATGGCGGTGAATGGCAGGCCCAGAAACAGGCTGCCGAACGCAAACCCCGCGGGCCCCGGCCATAGCAGACCGAGCGCAATGCCCCCCGCCTGCAGCAGGTAGGCGCCGGCCAGCAACCAGCGCCGGTCGCGGTGGGGTGCGATGCGCGTGGACAGAAAGGCGCCCAGGGCCACGCCGGCGCCGAACACCGGCCAGAACAGGTCGGGCCAGGCCGAGCCGGCCGGAAGCGCAGCGCGCGCGATGACAGGCAGGAAAGTGGCGGTGACGATGTAGCCCAGGCCCGCCAGGCCATACGCCACGGCATGCAGTGCCCGCAGCGCCGCCGGCGCAGGCACGGCAACGGCGGCGGGTGCCCCTGCCGGATGGGCCTGCGCCTCGCCACCCCGCAATACCTGCCAGATCCCGGCGCACAGCACCGCCGCCAGTGCGGCAAACGTGGCCCAGCCGGCTGCCGCACTCCAGCCCGCAGCAACCATGGCGCCAGTGGGCAGGCCCGTGACCACGATGCCCAGTCCCGGCCCACAGAAGATCAGGCCGGCGAGCTGGGGCCGCCCCAGCCGGGTGAGCTGGCCCATGCACCAGTTGGCCGTGCCCAGGAACACCAGGGCACTCGCGACACCTGCCAGAAAGCGCAGCAGCGGCCACGACGCGGGCCAGGGAAAGGCCAGCACTCCGGTCAGCAGCACCGTGGCCACCAGCCCGCCCCGCGCCAGGGCTGCATTGCCCGGGACTGCGCCCAGGCGGCGCCCGAGCCACGGCAGTGCCATGTACAGCAACGCCCCGGCAAGGTAGCCGGCGTAGTTGGCCGTGGCCAGCCAACTGCCCGTGGCGATGTCGACCACGCCGTCGTGCAGCATCATCGGCAGCAGCGGGGTGAAGGCGAAGCGGCCGATGCCCATGGCCACCGCCAGCGCGACCAGACCGGCCAGGGCGACCTGCAAGGGCGCCACCTCGGCGGCACGCGCGCGGGCGGGGGAAGGGGAAGAAGACACCTGGTCCATGCGGGAGATACCGGAAAGGATTGCCACGGCGAATGCCGCTGCGTATCATCTTACCAAGAGATTGAATTTTTGTAATTCATACTGTTTCAAGATGGATGAATCTTCTGCATCCTTGCTGGACCTTGCGGCCCTGGACATCTTTCGCACCGTGGCGGCCGAAGGCAGCGTCACGCGCGCGGCCGAGCGGCTGGGGCGCGTGCAGTCCAATGTGACGACCCGGGTGCGCCAGCTGGAGGCGGACCTGGGCACCCCCCTGTTCCTGCGCGAAGGCAAGCGCATGGCGCTCACGCCCGAGGGGCGGGTGCTGCTGGGTTTTGCCGACCGGCTGCTGGCACTGGCCGAAGAAGCACGCCAGGCGGTGCGCCCGGGCCCACCCGGCGGGCGGCTGCGCCTGGGTTCGATGGAAAGCACGGCGGCGAGCCGCCTGCCGGTACCGCTGGCGCGCCTGCACGGCCAGTGGCCGGGCGTGGCGCTGGAACTGTCGACCGCCCCCACCCGCGAACTGGTGGAGCGGCTGCGCGCCCACGCCCTCGACGCAGTGCTGGTGGCCTGGCCACCGGGCCATGCCCCGGATGCAGCGCTCGAAACCCGGCCCGTGTTCACGGAAGACCTGCTGCTGGTGCTGCCCGCCGGCCACCCTGCCGTGGCCGGACCAAAGGACGTACAGCCCGGCACGCTGGCGGTTTTCGAGCCGGGCTGCACCTACCGACGCATCGGACAGGACTGGTTCGCACCCCGGCCGCAGCCCATGCAGGTGCTGGAGCTGGGCTCGTACCACGCCATTCTGGCCTGCGTGGCCGCCGGCAGCTGCGCGGGCATCGTGCCGCGCTCGGTGCTGGCCATGACGCCCCACGCCGGGCTGCTGAGCCACCAGCCGATCACCCGCATCGACACCCTGCTCACCTGGCGCAAGGGCTACCGCTCCAGCGCGCTCGATGCCCTGCAGCAGGTGCTGTCCGCTGCCTGACCGTTATTTACTTTCCCCCGTTCCAGGAGTCCGCCATGACCGACCGCAGCCTTCGCACCGCCCTTTCATTGCGCCTGCCCATCATCCAGGGGCCGATGACCGGCTCCGACACGCCGGCCCTGGCGGCCGCCGTATCCGCCGCGGGCGGGCTGGGCTCCCTGGGCTGCGGCATGCGTTCTCCCGCCGCCATGACCGAGGCGGCCGCCGAGGTGCGCCGGCGCACCGACCGGCCTTTTGGTATGAACCTCTTCGTGCAGGACACGCCCGCGCCCGACGCGGCCACGGTGGACGCCGCCGTGGCGCGGCTCGCCCCGCTGTATGCCGAGCTCGGCCAGCAGCCTGCCGTGCCCGCACGCTGGTGCGAGGACTTCGCGGCGCAGTTCGACGCGCTGGTCGCCGCGCGCCCGGCGGTGGCCAGCTTCACCTTCGGCATCCTGTCTGCCGCGCAGGTGGCGCGCCTGCATGCTGCGGGCTGCTATGTGATCGGCACCGCGACCACGGTGGCCGAGGCCGTGGCCTGGGCCGACGTGGGGGCCGACGGGGTCTGTGCCTCGGGCATGGAGTCGGGCGGGCACCGGGGCACCTTCCTCGGTGATTTCGCCTCCTCGATGATCGGCACCATGGCCCTGGTGCCGCGCTGCGTGGATGTGCTGCAGCCACGCGGCGTGGCCGTGGTGGCGGCCGGCGGCATCATGGACGGGCGCGGCATTGCCGCCGCGCAGGCGCTGGGGGCCGAGGCGGTGCAGATGGGCACGGCCTTCCTCTCCTGCGATGAATCGGGCATCGGTGCGCCCTACCGCCAGGCGCTGGCCAGTGCCAAGGGCACTGACACGCGCACCACACGGGCCCTGACGGGGCGCCACGCGCGCGGCATCGTCAACGCGCTGATGGACCGGCTGCAGACCGATGAAACGGCCGTGCCGCCCTACCCGGTGCAGAACGCGCTGACCGGTGCGCTGCGCAAGGCCTCGAACGAGGCCGGTCGGGCCGACTACCTGTCGCTGTGGGCCGGCCAGGGCGTGGAGGCGGTGCGGCCCATGGCCGCAGGCGCACTGGTAGCGCTGCTGGAAGAGGAATGGAAGCAGGCCTGCGCGCGCGTGGGCGCGGCGCACTGAAAGGCGCTCAGCGCGTCCAGGGCAGGTCTCTGGCGGTACCTTGAATCACCGGATGCTCGCGGTGCAGCACCTCGCCGGCCAGCACCCGCTCGTAGTAGCGCAGGTAGCCACGCGCCATGGCCTCGGCGCTGAAATGCTGCTGCACATGGGCATGGCAGGCGCGCGGATCGGCCTTGTGGACACGCACGGCCTCGGCCAGTTCGCTGGCGCTGGCCGACAGGCTGCCGCACTCGGCCGGCACCAGTTCGGGCAGCGCGCCGTAGGGCGTGCTGAACACCGGGCAGCCGAAATACAGGCTCTCGATCACGGCCAGGCCGAAGGGCTCGTGCCAGCGCACCGGGAAGATCAGGCCGCGTGAAGCGTTGAGCAGCTCGTTCTTCTGCTGGCCGCCGACCATGCCGAAGAAGTGGACCTTGCGCGACAGCGTCCAGCGAAAGCCGCGCTTGAAGTTGATGCGCTCGCCGCCCAGCACGTCGAGCTCCACGCCCGCGAGCCTGGCCACCTTGATGGCGCCGGCCACGTTCTTCACGCCCCAGGCCGCCTTGCCCAGGAAGTGGTAATGGTCGCGCGGGCGCTCGAAGTCCACCGGGCCATAGGCCGACCAATCGAGGCCGTTGTAGACGAACTCGGTGGAGCCATAGCGCGCCGCGTGGTTGCGCGAGAGGAACACGGTGTTCAGTGGCAGCGGCTTGGGCTTGCGCGCATTGCCGTGCTCGGTGACGAGGTAGGGGCGCGAGGGCTCGCTGCGCGGGTTGAACTGGAAGTGGGTGATGTCCACGTCGGCCGGGATCTGGCCGTCCCAGGGCTCGTCGGGCTTGATCGGCAGCACCTGGGCAAAGTCGCAGCTGCTGCCTTCTGGCACGAGGTAGCTCACGCGGTGGCCCAGTTGCACCAGGGTCTTGCCCAGGTCCCAGATCACGCGCTCGGTGCCGCCGTAGCCGTACACCGGGATGGGAGAGTTGTTGACCAGCAGGATGTGCATGGAATGAAGGATACCTGTCGTCGTCAGAAGGGGCGGCCGCAGCCGATGCGCGCGCGCCGCTCATGCAGGGCCGCCAGCACCAGCGGACACATGAAGAGGTAGAACATGTTGCCGCTGTTGTGCGCCAGGAACACCTGGGTCAGGCCGAAGCCGATGTACGACAACGGCAGCATCACGCCGACCAGGCACAGCGAGAGCGATTCGCGGTCCATCTTGCCCGCGCCGTCGCGGATGCGCCGCTCCGTGGGCCAGAACATGACCAGCGGAATGCCATAGAACGCGAGCAGCAGGAGCACGCCGGGCAGGCCGCGCTTGGCGAACAGGTCCAGCACCTCGTTGTGCGCATGGCCGAATTCGAGCACCACGGGATGCGCAAGGCCAGCGGCGACGCGGCGCGCCTTCTCCTGCTCGTAGCCGGCCCGGCCCCAGCCGGTGAGCGGCCGGTCCCAGCCCATTTGCCAGGCCAGCTGCCAGTGGGCCAGGCGCTGGCCCACCGAGCTGCGGCCATCGCCGCGCTGCTGGTAGGTCTGCACCTCCTGGCGCGCTTCGTCCACGCGCTGCTCAACGGCCGGCACCTGCGACAGCCCCGCCGCCACCAGCGCCAGCACGCACAGGCCCCAGTACACGCGCCGCTGGCCGGTGGTACGCACCAGCAGCCAGGCGCACACCGGCAGCAGCAGCACCAGCGCCAGCCAGCCCCCGCGCGACTGCGACAGCACTGAGCCCACCGCTCCGAGCACGATGGCCGCCACCAGCAGCAGCCGCTGCCAGGCCACCCAGCGCCGCCATTGCACGACCAGCAGCAGGCCGCTCAGCACGGCCAGCAGCATGCTCAGGTTGCCGTACTGGATGGCGTTGGTGAAGCCACTGGCGCGCGGCAGGCCCAGCACACCGATCTGGTAGAGGCCCACGGCACCGCTGCCCACGGCACCGACAGCCACGCCCATCCACAACCAGGAGGCGCGCGGTTCAAAGCTCATGAGGTAGAAGATGCAGGGCAGCGCCAGCAGGTACTTGACCGCGCGGTCCATGCTGCCCCAGCCCCAGGCGGCGCCCACGTCGAGCAGCCACAGGGCGGCCATGCACGAGAAGGCCGCAGTGAGCCACCAGGCAGCACGCGGCGCCGGGCGCCGCCACCACACGGGCGCACTGGCCAGTGCCGCCAGCAGCAGCAACACCGCACCGTAGGAATAGCCCGAGGGCAGCCACAGCGCCAGGCCGGGCACCATGAACGCACCGGCACTTGCGCAGCGCCCGAACCAGCGGTAGTTCTTCACCATCACCGGATCACCCGGCCCGTGAGGCTGTCGCGGTCGTAGTGCAGTGCGGCATACCGGAAGAAACCCTCCAGCGCCACGAACAGGCAGTACAGGAAGCCCGCACCCCCACACAGGAAGCCCAGCCGGAACAGGTACAGGCGCAGGAACATCGAGCCGCCCGAGGCCAGCCCGCGCAGCACGCCGCCGCGCTTGCCCGCCTCGGCCCGTTTGGCGGCGCCCAGCATCACGTACTGGGTGAGCTTTTCGAGGCTGGTGCGCACGGAGTTGCGGGTGTAGTGCAGCAGGCGGGCGCGTACCAGGTGGCGCGGCACGGCCGTTCCATCGGGCTCGGGGTACAACTGCGCCTGCTCGTGCACCACGCCCGTGAACTCACGGACCATGGAGCGCACGAACAGCCGCTCGATGCGCGACTGCGACAGAAAATAGCGCAGCTCCTGGCCAAAGGCCACCATGCGCCAGCGGATGGTCCACACCCCGCGCGCGCCCGAGCGCACGATGGCCTGCAGCTCCTGCTGGAAGGCCGGGGTCATGACCTCGTCGGCATCAAGGAAGAACACGTAGTCGCCGCGCGAGTGGGCGAGCAGGCGGTTGCGCTGCACGGCAAAGCCCTGCCAGTCGGGGTAGGAATGGACCTCTGCACCCAGGCCCTGGGCCAGGGCGACGGTGTTGTCCGTGCTGCCGCTGTCGACGACCAGCACCTGGTCGGCGAAGGCGGCGCTGCGCAGGCAGGCTTCGATACGGTGCGCTTCGTTGTGCGTGAGCACCGCCACCGTGAGCGTGGGCGACGGTTTCGCGTCGCCAGCGGCCGCCGACATCCGTCAGTGGCCGGCGTGTACGTGCTCGCCCGCCTTCAGGCGGTAGACGGTGCCGCAATAGGGGCACTTGGCCTCACCGCCGCGGCCCACGTCCAGGTAGACCTTGGGGTGGCTGTTCCACAGCTTCATGTCCGCCTTGGGGCTGGGGCAGAAGACCCCGCCCTGGGCGTTCAGGTCCTTGGCCAGCAGTTCGATCACAGCTTGGGACATGATGGTTCAGACCTTTGCGAGCCAGTGGGCGTATTGGGGGTTGCGGCCGTTGACGATGTCAAAGAAGGCGCTCTGGATCTTTTCGGTGATCGGGCCGCGGCTGCCGTTGCCCAGCTCGATGCGGTCGAGCTCGCGGATCGGCGTGACTTCGGCGGCCGTGCCGGTGAAGAAAGCCTCGTCGGCGATGTAGACCTCGTCGCGCGTGATGCGCTTTTGCACGATCTCCAGGCCCAGGTCCTTGGCGATGTGGAACACGGTGTTGCGCGTGATGCCGTTCAGGGCGCCGGCCGACAGGTCGGGCGTGTAGATCACGCCGTTCTTGATCACGAAGATGTTCTCGCCCGCGCCTTCGCTCACGAAACCGCTGCTGTCCAGCAGCAGGGCTTCGTCGTAGCCATCGTCCAGCGCTTCCATGTTGGCCAGGATGGAGTTGGTGTAGTTGCTCACCGCCTTGGCCTGCGTCATCGTGATGTTGACGTGGTGGCGCGTGTAGCTGCTGGTCTTGACGCGGATGCCGCGCTTCATGCCTTCCTCGCCCAGGTAGGCGCCCCAGGCCCAGGCGGCCACCATCAGGTGGATCTGGTTGCCCTTGGGCGAAACACCGAGCTTTTGCGAGCCAATCCAGGTCAATGGGCGCAGATAGCACGATTCGAGCTTGTTCTCGCGCACCACGGCCTTCTGGGCCTCGTTCACTTCTTCCTTGCTGAAGGGGATCTTCATGCGCAGGATCTTGGCGCTGTTGAACAGGCGCTCGGTGTGCTCTTCGAGGCGGAAGATGGCCGTGCCATCGGCCGTCTTGTATGCGCGCACGCCTTCGAACGCGCCGCAGCCGTAATGCAGGGTGTGGGTCAGCACATGGATCTTGGCATCGCGCCAATCCACCATCTGGCCGTCCATCCAGATCTTGCCGTCACGGTCGGCCATTGAGGGAACTACGGGGCTCATGGGTATCCTTTGAATTGCTGTGGGTCGCAAAAGAGCGATTTTACGGGGCTGGCGGCAGCTCGGCCACCGGAGCCGGCGCCTGCGGCGCCCCATCCTCCTGTGCAGGGCGCACCAGTTCCCACTTCACGAGCTTGCCATTCTTGAACTCGCAGGTCACGAAAGAGCGGGATCCGTCGGTCCAGCGGTACAGCTCGGGCTGGGCACCGTCGTCGGACAGCAACTGGCCCAAAGAGCGCGTCATGGCCACCACATGCATGAGGTTCACCCCGGGGCGCAGCTTGGCATTGAGCATGACGGCGCTGCCCACATGCCCGATGGGCCGGTCTGCCGCTTTTTTCAGCACCGTCATGAGGCGCGTGAAATGCAGCAGCACCCACATCATGAGCCCGCCGCCCACCGCGGCCACGCCCGGCCATCCGTAGGACATGTAACCGAACACCAGACCACCGACCGCACCGAGCGGAACAAAGATATTGCGCAAATTCATGGGCGGTATTGTCATATGGCCAGCGCGCGCGGCCATAAGTGAAGACCGCAGACCTGCCGGGTCCTCCCGGCCTGCGGCCACCAAAAGCCCGCGCAGGCCGCGCCAGCATGGCTCGCATGGCTGTTTCGTTGTGCAAACGCTACATCAAATGGATGCCGGCGGCTGCCTATGGCGCAACTGCGCGCCGCGGTTTACGCTCGCCGGTTGATACAACCTGATACGCCGGGTGACGCCTGCAGGAACACAAGCCATGAAACTGGACAACATACGCCTTTCCCCCAAGCTGTGGGGGTCCATCGTGGGCCTGCTGGGTGCCATGCTGCTCGTCTCCATCTGGGCCCAGCACCAGACCTCCCAGGTCATGGCGCAGACACTTGCGTCGCTGGAATCCTACGAGCAGCGCATCACCCTGGCTCTGCAGTGGAAGGGCGCGACCGAAACCACGGGTGAGCGCGTGCTGGCCAGCAACTCCACCCCCGATGCCGACCTGACCACGCTGTTCGACGGCCGCGTGAAGGCCGGCGTGACCGGCATTTCGGCCATCCAGGCCAAGGTGGTGGAGCTGGCCACCAGCCCCGCGGACAAGGCCGCCCTGGAGCGCGTGGCGTCCGAGCGCACGGGGGTGCTGGCACTGAACAAGCAGGCCCGCGAGATCAAGCAGGCCGGTGATGCCGCCGCCTTCAAGTCCTTCGTGGAAACGAAATACCTGGCCGCCATCGGCCGCTACGTGGATTCGCTGGAAGCCTTCGTGCAGCTGCAGCAGTCGCAGCGCGAAACCGCCAAGCAGGAGGCCGCAGGCGCCCTGGGGCGCGCCCGCGCCCTGGCCTGGGCCATCCAGGCCATCGTCTTCATCCTGGGGCTGGTGCTGTCCTTCCTGCTGGTGCGCTCGATCACCCGGCCACTGAACGACGCGGTGCAGCTGACCGATGCGATCGCCGGCGGCAACCTCACGGTGCAGGCCAACGATGACCGGCAGGACGAGTTCGGCCACCTGCTGCGCTCGGTTTCGCAGATGGCGGCCAAGTTGCGCGGCCTGGTCTCGGAAGTGCGCAGCGGCGTGGACTCGATGTCCAACGCCTCGGTGGAGATCGCCACCGGCAACCACGACCTCTCGGCCCGCACCGAGCAGACCGCCGCCAACCTGGAGGAAACCGCCGCCAGCATGGAGGAGCTGACCGCCACCGTGACCCAGTCGGCCGACACCGCGCGCCAGGCCAACCAGCTGGCCAGCACCGCCGCCCAGGCCGCCGGCCGGGGCGGTGAGGTGGTGGCCCAGGTGGTGACCAGTATGCAGACCATCACCCACAGCTCGCGCAAGATCGCCGACATCATCGGCACCATCGACGGCATCGCCTTCCAGACCAACATCCTGGCCCTGAATGCCGCCGTGGAAGCGGCCCGGGCCGGCGAGCAGGGCCGGGGCTTTGCCGTGGTGGCCAGCGAGGTGCGCGGCCTGGCGCAGCGCAGTGCCGAGGCGGCCAAGGAGATCAAGGGCCTGATCACCGCCTCCGTGGAATCGGTGGAGACCGGCTCCGAGCAGGTCACCCAGGCCGGCCAGGCCATGGACGAGATCGTCAGCAGCGTGCGCCGCGTGTCGGACCTGATCGGCGAGATCACCGCCTCCTCGTCCGAACAGCGCGACGGCATCGCCCAGGTGAACGTGGCCGTGACCCAGCTCGACCAGATGACGCAGCAGAACGCCGCACTGGTGGAAGAATCCGCCGCGGCCGCCTCGTCGCTGCGCGACCAGGCGCAGCGCCTGGCCGAGGTGGTGTCGGTGTTCAATGTAGGCCACCAGCCTGCAGCCGCCGCGCCAGCGCCCCGGCCTGCACCGGCCCGTGCCCCGGCTCCGCGCCCGGCGGCACCTGCCAGCAAGGTCACGGCGTCCACCCATGCCACCCGCAAGCTGCAGGCCCCCAAACCGGCGCCAGCCGCCACCAGGTCTCCGGCGCCCGCCAAGCCCCCCGCAGCGGCTGCATCCAAGGCCAAGGGGTCGGACGATGACTGGGAGTCTTTCTGACCGGAGACCCGGGCGAGGCGTGCGCAGCGTGGGCTGGCGCTCACCTCATCCGGGGGATGGCCTGCCCGAATACTCCGCAGCCCAGCGCACCCGCCAGGCCGCGACCCACTCCAGAACCTTCTCGGCGGGCATGGGCCGCGCAATGAAGTAGCCCTGGGCCAGGTCGCAGCCCGACTTCTGCAGGAAACCCCAGTCGTCGGCGTCTTCCACGCCCTCGGCCACCACCTCCATGCCCAGCTCCTTGGCCAGGCCCAGGCTGGCAAGGAAAATGGCGCGCAAGGTTTCGTTGTGGTGGGCGCCATGCACAAAACTCTGGTCAATCTTGAGTTCGTCGAATGGAACATCGCGCAACTGCGCCAGGGACGAATGGCCGGTACCGAAATCGTCGATGGACAACCGGAACCGGCGCAAGCGCAGGCGCGTCAGGATTTCCAGCGGTGCGCGCAGGTCCTTCATCAGCTGGCTCTCCGTCACCTCCAGGACGATGGACTGCGGCTTGACCCCGGCAGCGGCAGCAGTGGTTGTGATCCTTTCGGGGAATTCCAGCGCATGGAGGTTGTCCATGGACACGTTGACGGCCACCTTGAGCGCCAGGCCCTCCCGCGCCCATGCGGCACTGTCTTGAAGCGCCTGCGCCAGCACCACCTGGGTGAGCGCATCGATCAGGCCATGGGCCTCGGCCATGCCGATGAACTGGTCGGGATACACCATGCCGTCTTCCGGATGGCGCCACCGCACCAGGGTCTCCATGCCGACGACCTCCCCGCTCAAGACCGAGACCTTGGGCTGGTAGTGGTTGAGCAGCTCTCCGGTCTGGATGGCCTGCGCCAGACGCTCGACGCCATAGCCTTTGCCTTGCAGGTGCTGGGCCAGCTGTCCCGAGGGCACCCATCTCTCCACCAGCTGGAACAGCGCCTGCGGTGGCACGGGCTTCTGCAGGCTGCCCAGCACTTCGATGTGGTGGGCCTGCACCAGCCTGCGTGCAGAGTGCAAGGTGCGTTCGTCCTCGCCACTGACCAGTATCAGGCTGCCCGCATACCCATGCTCCACCAGCTTGCGCACGAACTCCATGCCGTCCATGCCGGGCATGTTGAGGTCGCACAGGATGAGCTGCGGTGCCAGCACGGGATCGTCCACCCGTTCGAGAGCGGTCAGGCCGTTGTCGCAGGTATCGACCTGGGTGAAGCCCAGGTTGGCCAGCTGCCGGGCCAAGAGCATGAGCATGAAGGGCTCGTCGTCGAGCACCAGGATGCGGATGTCGGACCTGGCACTCATGGCGCACCGTCCCGCACGTCACTGGCCAGAATCTCGGCCAGATGCCGGTCGACGGTGGCCATCTCCAGCTTGAAATGCTCGAATGCCAGGGACAGGGCATCGATCTGCCCGGCAGCCCCCACCTGCTCCATGTCGGCGCACAGGTCGCCCAGCGCCATGGCACCCACCGAGCGCGCAGCCGATTTGAGCTTGTGTACCGCGGCCACAGTCTTGGCCGCGCTGCCGGCGCAGTAGGCCTGCTCCACCTCCTGCGCAATGCGCGCCGCACTGCTGCGAAAAGCCTGCAGGAATTCGCGTATGAGCTGGGGGTCTTCTCCCACCAGGCTGCGCAGGACCTGGACGTCCACCGGCCCCATGGGCAAGGCTGGAGCGTCGGTGCTTCTGGGCTCCCGGGGCTTGCGCTGCGGGTGAGGGCTTGGGCAACCAGCGCTCCAGCAGGTCCTGCAGGTCCGCCAGCGGAGCGGGCTTGCTCATGTAGTCGTCCATGCCGGCATCCCTGCAACGCTGGGCCTCCGTCTTGAGGGCATTGGCGGTCAGCGCCAGGATGCGCACCGGCGGCTCGGCCGCCTCGCCCGCGTGGATGCGTGCGTTGGCGCGCTCCTGCTCCTCGGCACGTACCACCGAGGCCAGCTGGTAGCCGTCCATGCCGGGCATGTGCAGGTCGGTCACGATCAGGGCATAGTCACCGCTGCGCCAGCGTATCAGGGCCTGCAGGCCGTCGCTTGTGAGGTCGGCGGTCAGGCCCAGCAGCGCCAGCTGCTGCATGATGACCTTCTGGTTGATCTCGTTGTCCTCCACCACCAGTATCAGCCGACGCTGCCGGCGCGCTTCTTCGCGTGACAGCGCGATCGGCCCAGGTGCATGGCGCGCAGGCAGCAGCGCGCTGTGCTCGTCCTCGTACGGAACCCGTCCGGCGGCAGCGGCCACCGCG
Source organism: Acidovorax sp. AC410 (assembly GCF_979253235.1). Classification (NCBI taxonomy): domain Bacteria; kingdom Pseudomonadati; phylum Pseudomonadota; class Betaproteobacteria; order Burkholderiales; family Comamonadaceae; genus Acidovorax; species Acidovorax sp. AC410. The sequence goes on along the minus strand of NZ_CEEDCG010000001.1, from coordinate 2,206,896 downwards.
CGCAGCAGGGCACTGCGGGTCAGCACGTTGCCGTCAACGGATACGCGGTCCGCGTCGAACTGCGGCGGATAGCGATGCGGGCCGTGGCCGATGACCACGAAGTGGTGCGCCAGCCCCGGATTGGAGCGCGCAATGGCACGCAGGCGGTCCAGCGAGGCGGGGCTGTCGGCTTCGGTGTTGACCACCCAGACCCAAGGCCCGGGCGCCAGGCCCGGAGCCAGCTGGCTGGCCTCGTCCAGGTTCGCCACGTGCCGGGTGTGTGCCCCCGCATTGGCCAGATAGGTCACCAGGTCGCCGGACAGCGTCTTCCCATTGCCAATGATGAGACAGGACAGGCCCGCGACGAGGGAGGGCGACGGCGGTGCCTCGCCTGGCGCGGGTGCGGCACAGGCCAGCGGCAGCCGCAGTGTGAAGGTGGAGCCGACCCCCGGCGCACTGACCACGGAGATGCGGCCCCCCATGCGCTGCGCCAGGCTGCCGGAAATGGCCAGGCCCAGGCCGGTGCCGCCAAAGCGCCGGGTGGTGGACACATCGGCCTGGGTGAAGGCCGTGAAGAGGGTGGCCAGTGTGGCCTCGCCCATGCCGATCCCGTTGTCGATGACCTGGAACTCCAGGGTGACGCCCTGCGCGCCTTTCTCCACCAGCACTGCGCGCACGGCCACCCTTCCGGCGACCGGCCCTCCGGCAGAAAACTTGATGGCGTTGTTGACCAGGTTGATCAGTATCTGGCGCAAGCGCAGGGCGTCGCCCAGCACGGTGGCGGGAATTTCGGGGTCGGTGAACAGCGTCAGTTCGACACCCTGTTTTTCAGCCAGGCGGTTGAGCATCACGCACACCTTCTCGACCACCTCCCCTACGGCCATGGACTCGGTTTCCACGTCGAGGTGGCCGGCCTCGATCTTGGAGAAGTCCAGGATGTCCTCGATGATGCTCAGGAGCGAGAACGCGGACTCGCGGATCAGGTCCACCATCGCCACCTGGGGGCTCTTCAGGCTGGAGCGCGCCAGCACGTCGATCATGCCGATGACACCGTTCATGGGGGTGCGGATTTCATGGCTCATCGCCGCCAGGAAGTTGGACTTGGCCTGGGCTGCCGCGTTGGCCTCATTGCGCGCCACCTCGAGTTCCGCGCTGCGTTGGCGTTCGCGCACGTTGGCGGTTGCCAGGTCGCCGTACAGGCGGCTGTTTTCCAACAACAGGACGATCAGCACGAACGACGATGCCAGCAGTCCGTAGACGCGCCCGCCATAGAAACCCAGGTCAAAGCGCGCACCGTTCAGAACCGATGCCAGGGCAATGTCCAGGAGCCAGGCCACCAGCGTCACCATCAGCCACAGGTCCAGCACACTGCGCGCCTTGCGCCACAACGCCAACAGCGCCACCAGCGACAAGGTCCATGTGCATACCGCCACCAGGAGCTTGCCCGAATCGTCCTGGTTGCCGCGCATCAGCACCGGCAGGGCATCGTGGCCCAGGGTGCTGAGCAGCAGCAACGCCAGCGCAAGCGCCATGGCACACAGGGTGGCCCATGCGATGCCGCGGCGCGCCGGGCGGCGCGCCTGTTCCTGGACACCCGATCCGGCGGCTGCCGGATCCTTCAGGCGCACATAGGCCAGGACGAACAGCGGGAAGCCGCCATGCCACAGGAAGTACAGCCAGGCCGTGGTTTGCGGCCCCGATCCCAGCATGCCGGCGGGTGCAAAAAGGCCAGGGAAGCTCAGGCCATGCGCCATCGCCATGAAGGCACAGAACAGGTAGCCAGCCCCCAGCACCAGCAAGGCACGGGAACGCAAAAAGCTGTACTGGCCGAACAGCAGCACGGCGGTGATCAGGTCATTGGTGACCAGGGCCGTCTGGTAGACGGGAATGAAGGCGCCCACCGGCGGCAAGGCCACGCGCGCGAAGGGCGCAATCGCCAGAAAAATCAGGAAGGACGCAACAATCGCGGCGGCGGCCATGCGCCGGTGGCGCGTGTCCGCAACCAGCGTGGACAGGAATGCCGAGCTGTTGCCAGACGGCGTCTCCAAAGAATGCTCGATGGCCACGACACAGCCTCCCTCTGCAATCGTTATCGACGCCGCAGGTGCCTCTGAAGCGGGCCTTGGCGGGCGCCGTGTAGGTTCCGTTTGTCCGGGCCAGCTTAGTGCAAGTGCCCGGTGGGAGCAAGAAAAAATGGCGCTGGGGTCTGTTGTCAGCAGCCCGGTCGCCAGCCCTCCCGAGCAAGCGCCCTGCATGCGGAACACGCGCTTTGCCCAGGCCAGGGCCCGCGCCAGGGGCTGGTTCAGCCCATCTCGCGCACGACGTTCATCGCCTCTTCCACGCGCTCCACGGCGTGGATGGTCAGCCCCTCAATGGGCTTCTTGGGCGCATTCGCCTTGGGCACCACGGCCACGCTGAACCCCAGCTTGGCGGCCTCCTTGAGCCGCTCCTGACCGCGCGGCGCGGGTCGCACCTCGCCCGCCAGGCCCACTTCGCCAAACGCCAGAAAGCCGCGCGGCAGGGCCTTGCCGCGCAGGCTGGAGGTGATGGCCAGCATGACGGCCAGATCGGCGGCGGGCTCGCTGATGCGTACACCGCCCACCGCGTTCACGAACACGTCCTGGTCCATGCAGGCCACACCCGCATGGCGGTGCAGCACAGCCAGCAGCATGGCCAGGCGGTCCTTGTCCAGGCCGACCGAAAGTCGCCGGGGACTGGGACCGCCGCTGTCCACCAGCGCCTGGATCTCCACCAGCAGCGGGCGTGTGCCCTCCAGCGTGACCATCACGCAACTGCCCGGCACAGGCTCGCTGTGCTGGCTCAGGAAGATGGCGCTGGGGTTGCTCACGCCCTTGAGGCCTTTTTCGGTCATGGCGAACACGCCGATCTCGTTGACCGCGCCAAAGCGGTTCTTGATGGCGCGCACCAGGCGGAACTGGCTGTGCGTATCGCCCTCGAAGTAGAGCACCGTGTCCACCATGTGCTCGAGCACGCGCGGACCGGCCAGCGCCCCTTCCTTGGTGACGTGGCCCACGAGCACGATGGCCACGCCCGAAGACTTGGCCGCGCGCGTGAGGTGGGCCGCGCATTCACGCACCTGGGCCACCGAGCCCGGCGCCGAGGTGAGCTGGTCCGAGTACACGGTCTGGATGGAGTCGATCACCGCCACCGCGGGTTGCATGGATTCGATGGTGGCCAGGATCTTGTCGAGCTGGATCTCGGCCAGCACATTGACCTGGCTGTGGTCCAGCCCCAGCCGGCGCGAGCGCAACGCCACCTGGGCGCCGCTTTCCTCGCCCGTCACGTACAGGGTGGGCAGACCGGCGCGCTGCAGCGCATCGAGCGCCTGCAGCAGCAAGGTGGACTTGCCGATGCCCGGGTCGCCGCCGATCAGCACCACGCCGCCTTCGACGATACCGCCGCCCAGCACCCGGTCGAGCTCGTCGATGCCGCTCGGTGTGCGCTCCACATCACTGGCCTCGATGGCCGACAGCGGCATCACCGCCTGGGCCTGGGCAAGGCCCGCGAACTGCGCACCGCTGTAGCGGTTCTTGCCCGGCCCGGCCTCGGCCACCTGCTCGATCAGCGTGTTCCAGGCGCCGCAGGCCGGGCACTTGCCCAGCCAGCGCGGGCTGGTGCCGCCGCATTCGGTGCAGGAGTAAACGGTCTTGTCTTTGGCCATGGCGTGGGATGGTGGAGCAGGAAGGGAGGCGGGCTGGTGACTATAGCGGCCGCAGCACGGGCCTGCAGCCCCGGCGCACAACCCGTACGATGGCGGCCTTGCACTTCGACGGACACGCACACCCATGCACACCCCCACCAACCCTTTCAAGCAGGCCATGGCCCAGGGCCGCGCGCAGATCGGCCTGTGGCTGGCCCTGGCCGACGCCTACAGCACGGAGATCCTGGCCGGCACCGGCTACGACTGGCTGCTGCTCGACGGCGAGCACGCCCCCAACGACCTGCGCTCACAGCTGCATCTGCTGCAGGCCGTGGCCAGCGCCAGCAGCGCCCTGCCCGCCGGCGTGCAGCCGCCCCACGCGATTGCGCGCGTGCCCGTGGGCGACACCGCACTGATCAAGCAGTACCTCGACATCGGCGCCACCACCTTGCTGGTGCCCATGGTGGACACGGCCGAACAGGCGCGCGACCTGGTGCGCGCCACACGCTACGCACCCGAGGGCGTGCGCGGCATGGGCAGTGCGCTGGCGCGATCGTCGCGCTGGCAGGCCTATCCGAACTACGTGCATGAGGCCAATGCCCAGGTGTGCCTGCTGGTGCAGGCCGAGACGGTGCAGGCCATGGACAACCTGGAGGCGATTTCCGCCGTCCCCGGTGTGGACGGCGTGTTCATCGGCCCGGCCGACCTGTCGGCATCGATGGGCCACCCGGGCAACCCCGGCCACCCAGACGTGCAAGCCGCCATCACCGAAGGCATCGCGCGCATCCTGCGCGCGGGCAAGGCGCCGGGCATCCTGGCCACCAACGAGGCGCAGGCCCGCCAGTGGCTGGCGGCGGGGGCCCTGTTTGTGGCCGTGGGAGTCGATACCATGCTGCTGGCCACTGCGGCCAGGCAACTGGTAGCGCGCTTTCGCACGGGGGAAGCCCCCGCGACCCGCCCGAACGGCTACTGAGCACGACAGAGAAAGAAAGCAAGGCAACGATGAAAGCATGTATCTACGGTGCCGGCGCCATTGGCGGCTGGATCGGCCTGGCGCTGGCCCAGGCGGGCAACGAGGTCAGCCTGGTGGCGCGCGGCGCCACGCTGGCGGCCCTTGAGGAGCACGGCCTGCGCCTGCGCCGCCCCGATGGGAGTGTGGTGCAGACGCCCGTGCAGACAAACGACAGCCCGGCCGCCCTGGGCGTGCAGGACCTGGTGGTGATTGCGGTGAAGGCGCCCGGCCTGCCCGAGGTGGCCCGCGCCCTGGCGCCGCTGATCGGCCCCCACACGGTGGTGCTGACGGCGATGAACGGCGTGCCCTGGTGGTTCCTCGACGGCTGCGGCGGCGCGGCCAGGGGGCGCACGCTGGAGTCGGTGGACCCCGGGGGAGCGATTGCCCGCGCCATCCCGGCCGGCCAGGTGCTGGGCAGCGTGGTGCATACCAGTTGCTCACTGGAGGCGCCGGGCTTCGTCAAGCAGCACTTCGGCAACCGGCTGATCGTGGGCGAGCCCGATGGCACCGCCAGCCCGCGGCTGCAGGCGCTGGCCGATGCACTGCAGCGCGGCGGCATCGACGTGGAGGTCTCCACGAACATCCAGAAGGACATCTGGTTCAAGCTCTGGGGCAACCTCACGGTGAACCCGATCAGCGCCCTCACCGGCGCCACCACCGACCGCATCCTGGACGACGAGCTGGTGCGCGGCTTCGTCTCGGCCGTGATGCTGGAGGCCAAGGCCATCGGCGAAAAGCTGGGCCTGCCCATCGACCAGCAGCCCGAGGACCGCCACGCCGTGACGCGCAAACTCGGCGCCTTCAAGACGTCCATGCTGCAGGACGTGGAGGCCGGCAAGCCCGTGGAGATCGACGCCCTGGTGGGCGCGGTGCATGAGCTGGGCCAGATCACCGATACACCGACCCCGCACACCGCCGCCCTGCTGGGCCTGGCGCGCCTGATGGCCCGCACCCGCGGTTTGTACTGATTTACTACTTCACCACGCAACCATGCTCAAGCTCTACTCCGCCCCCGGTACCTGCTCCCTCGCTGCGAACATCGCCCTGCACGAGGCCGACGCCGGCCATGAACTGGTGACACTGGACTTTGCCAACCAGCAGCAGCGCCGCCCCGAGTACCTGGCCATCAACCCCAAGGGCCGCGTGCCCGCGCTGGTCACGGAGCACGGCGTGCTGTCTGAAACGGTGGCCCTGCTGCTCTATATCGCCCAGCGCTTTCCCGCGGCCAAGCTGGCGCCGCTGGACGATCCCTTCGCGCTCGCGCGCATGCAAGAGTTCAACAGCTACCTGGCGTCCACCGTGCATGTGAACCATGCCCATGGCCGCCGTGCCGGGCGCTGGGCCGATGATGCGGCGGCCATTGCCGACATGCAGCGCAAGGTGCCGCAGACCATGACCGAGAGCTTCACACTCATCGAGGACCACTACCTGCAAGGCCCCTGGGTGCTGGGCGATGCCTATTCGGTGGCCGATGCCTACCTGTTCACCATCGCCTCGTGGCTCAAGTCGGATGGCGTGGACATTGCGCTGTTTCCCAAGGTGGCTGCGCACACCACGCGTATGCTGGAGCGCCCCGCCGTCCAACGCGCGCTGGCCTGATGAAAGAAGGCCCTCGCAGCCTGAATGGCTGCGAAGGCCTTTTCTGGTCAACCCGGCGCCGTCAGTTGACCTTCAGGATGCGCCAGTCGACGCGGTTGTCGGCTCGGTGCAAGATGTCCACCTTTTGCGTGGCCGCCCAGGGGATGATCTGGTTGTACAGCGGGATGTGCGAGATCAGCTCGTGGTCGGCGATCAGGGCTTTCTCGATAAGGCCGTTGCGCGTGGCGGTGTCGGTTTCCTTCTTGATGCGCTCGATCAGCGCGTCCTGCTGCGGGTTCGAAAAGCGGCCGAGGTTGAAGTTGCCGTCACCGCCGGCACCGCTGGAGCGGATCAGCGACTGCAGCGAGTAGAAGGCGTCAAACGTCGGCACGCCCCAGCCCAGCAGGTAGATGCTGGCCTCGTTGCGCTGGATCATCGGGAAGTAGGTGGCAAACGGCAGCGAGCGCAGCTTGGCCTTGATGCCGACCTTGGCCCACTGGGCGGTGATGGCCTGGCACAGCTGCTCGTCGTTGATGTAGCGGCCCGCACTGCAGGCGAAGTCCACCTCGAAGCCCTGCGGGTAGCCGGCTTCGGCCAGCAGCTTCTGCGCGGCGGCGGGGTCGAAGGGCCAGCGCGCGTCGGCCTTGGGCGTCCAGCCGTTGACCTGGCGCGCGATGATCGCGCCCGTGGGCTGGGCCAGACCGCGCAACACCACGCGCTGGATGGCGCTGATGTCGATGGCCTGGTAGAGCGCCTTGCGCACGCGCACGTCCTTGAGCGGATTCTTGCCCTTGACGTCGGAGCCCGGCAGCTCTTCGCGGAACTGGTCCAGGCCGAGGAAGATGGTGCGGTTCTCGGCCCCATCGAGCACCTTGAGGCCCGGCGTCTGGCGCACGCGCGGCAGGTCCTGCAGGCCCGGGTCGAGCACGAAGTCCAGCTCGCCCGAGAGCAGTGCGGCCGTGCGCGTGGCATCGGACTTGATCGGGGTGTAAACGATCTGCGTCACGTTGCCGCCGTACTTGCCCTTGCCCCACCAGGTGGGGTTGGCCTTGAGCACCAGGCGCTGGTCGGGCGTCCACGACTCGAGCACGAAGGGACCGGTGCCCAGCGCATTGCGGTGCGAGAAGGGCTCGTCCTTGGTCTTGATGTCCTTGGGGGTCGTGGCATGGTTCTTTTCGGCCCAGGCCTTGCTCAGGATGCGCAGTTCGGTGAGCTGGTTCACGAGCACCGGGTTGGGCACGTCCGAGAAGATGTCGATGGTGTGGGCATCCACCTTTTCCACGCGGTCGATGCCCTGGGTGTAGACCGCGAAGTTGGAGGTCTTGGCCTTGGCGCGCTCGAGCGAGAACTTGGCGTCGTCGGCCGTGAAATCGCTGCCATCGCTGAACTTGACGCCCTTGCGCAGGGTCAGGCGCAGCTGCGTGGGGCTCACGCGCTTCCACTCGGTGGCCAGCGAGGGCTCGGGCTTGAAGGTCTTGCTGTTGTATTCGACCAGGGTGTCGTACACCGAGGCATGCAGCGTGTTGTTCACGCCCACGTTCTGGGCATGGATGTCCCAGGAGGACAGGTCTGTGGAACGCGACCAGCGGAAGGTGCTGGCATGGCTGGCCAGGGGCAGCGCACCGGCCAGCGCAGCCGCCAGCAAGAGGGATTGGAATCGCATGAAAGGTAGGCCTGTACAGAAAGTCTTAGTGCGCTGCACTATGGACCGGGCCGCCCTCCAAGCGAACGAATTTCTCGTTGTAACCTTATGCGCCGCGCCCCCGGGGCGCCTGCCGGGTTTCAAGGCAGCAGCAACCCCACGGCCAGTGCGACCATCATGGCCGCGACCACGGCATCGAGCACGCGCCAGGCATGGGGCGATGCGAACAGCGGTGCCAGCCAGCGTGCCCCCCAGCCCAGCGAGGCAAACCACACCAGGCTGGCCAGGCTGGCGCCAGCCGCAAAGCCCATGCGCAGCGAAGGTGGGTAGGGGCTGGCGATGGCCCCCAGCAGCAGCACCGTGTCCAGGTACACATGGGGGTTGAGCCAGGTGAAGGCCATGGCGGTGAGCACCACGGGCTGCCATCCGGCTGGCGCTGTACCGTCGGTTGCTACCTGCATCGCGGCGGGCTTCCAGGCCCGCAGCAAGGCGCGCGCCGCATAGGCCAGCAGAAAGGCCGCGCCAAGCCAGCGAGCGGCCACCAGCAGCGTGGGGTGTGCCTGTACGGCCGACCCCAGCCCCCACACGCCGGCCTGCACCAGGATGGCGTCGGACAGCGCGCACACGAGCACCACGGGCAACACATGCTCACGCCGCAGGCCCTGGCGCAGCACGAAGGCGTTCTGTGCGCCGATGGCGATGATGAGGATGGCGGTCGAGGAAAAGCCGTTGGCGAAGGCCGAGGAAAGGTTCATGGGCCCGATGGTGCCCACGCCGGTATGGAAAGAAAAGCTATACTTTTTTGCTACCCGTAAGCAAAGCTGAATGCACCTCGACACCGCCCAATTGGCCGCCCTGGCCGCCGTTCTGGAAGAAGGCAGCTTCGAACGCGCCGCGCTGGCCTTGCACGTCACGCGCTCGGCCGTGTCCCAGCGTGTCAAGCTGCTCGAAGAGCGCGTGGGCCAGGTGCTGGTCCGCCGCGCCGCGCCCTGCACCCCTACCGAAGCCGGCCAGGCCCTGCTGCGCCATGCCCAGCAGATGGCGCTGAGCGAGGCCGATGCCCTGCGCAGCATTGCGGGCAGCAGCGCCGGTCTGGCTCCGGTGCGGCTGGCACTGGGGGTGAATGCCGATTCGCTGGCCTCGTGGTTCGTGGACGCCATGGCCCAGGCCGCGGAGCCAGGCGAAGGGTTGGCTCCACCCATTACCTTCGACATCCATGTCGAGGACCAGGACCATTCTTCCGATCTGCTGCGCCAAGGCCGCGTGATGGCGGCCGTTACCGCCGACCCGCAGCCCGTGCAGGGCTGCCAGGTGGTACGCCTGGGCACCATGCGCTACCGGGCGCTGGCCAGCCCCGCGTTCATGGACCGCCACTTCGCCCACGGCGTGACGGCGGCGGCACTGGCCCAGGCCCCGGTGCTGGTCTTCAACCGCAAGGACGCCCTGCAGGAGCGCTTCATGCGCCGCATCGCGCGGCGCGCTCTGGCGCCGCCGGTGCATTGGCTGCCCTCGTCCCAGGGCTTCGTCGCTGCATCGCTCGCCGGCCTGGGCTGGGGCATGAACCCCGACCAACTGGCACGCGAGGCCATCGACGATGGCCGCCTGGTGGAACTGGTGCCCGGCAAGCCCGTGGACGTGGCCCTGCACTGGCAGTTCTGGCGCCTGAACGTGCAGGCGCTGCAGCGCATGACGCAGGCGGTGCAGCAGGCCGCGACCGCGTCCCTGCTACCGTGACCGCAGGGGATCAGGCCGGCAGGTCTTCGTGGTGGTCGGCCACGCCCTTCTTCCAATAGGCAGCGATGCGCATGCGCTTGGGGTTCACGCCCGGCTTGGCCAGCACCACCTTGCGCAGGGCCGCCATGTCGGCGTGCTCGCCGGCCGCCCAGATATAGCCATCACCTTCGGGGATGCTCAGCGCCTGGGCCGCCTCCGGCAGCGAGGCCACCCACTGCAGGTCGAGTTGCGCGGCGCTGGCCAGGGGCCGCTGGTCGGCAGGGTTGCGCACCTGGATGCGCACGGTCGCCGCGGCCTCGGCCGGCAGCTCGGCCAGGCGGCGCACGATGGCGGGCACGGCAGTCTCGTCGCCCAGCAGCCAGTGCCACGCAAACGCCGTGGGCACCACCATGCTGCCGCGCGGCCCGGCCACGCCCACCCAGTGGCCCACGGCCGCGGCGGCGGCCCAGTCCGATGCGGGGCCGGCATCGTGCAGGGCCACCTCGATATCGAGCTCGCCGCGCGCCGCATCGTAGTGCGCGGGGGTGTAGTCGCGCAGCACGGGACGTGGCTCGGCCATCACCGGGCGGCCATCCTGCACCGTAGGCAGCGAGGCGCGCTCCTGGCCCGGGTGCGGCAGGATGAGTTTGATGTGGTCGTCGAAACCTGCGCTCACGAAGTCGGCCAGGTCCGGCCCACCCAGGGTAAGGCGCACAAAGCCCGGGCTGACCTCGGTGCGGCGCAGCACCTGCGCATGGCGCGCCTTCAGGGGGTGGCGGACACGGGTGATGGCCAGGGCGTCGGCCGGCGCGGCGGTGGAGAGAGTTTCAGTGCTCATAAATTACAATGTTGTTGATTCAATCAACCAAATCATCCGCCAACAAGTTGACTTTGTCAACCGGTTGGTTTTTGCCATGCACCGCAACCGCCCTCCCGCCGATGTCTTCGAAGCGATGCACGACCTGATGCATGTGTACCGCGCGCACATGGTGCGGGCCATGGCGGCCATCCACCCCGACCTGACGATGAACGAGGTGCGCGCGCTGGGCTTCATCGGCCGCCATCCGGGCGCGACGCAAAAGGACTTGGTGCGCCACAGCGGCGCCGACAAGGCCCAGGTGGCGCGCATGGTGGCCCAACTGGCCGAACGCGGCTGGATCACCAGCCACCCCAACCCCGAGGACGGCCGCAGCCGCATCCTGGCGCTGAGCCCCGAAGGCCAGACCCTGCAGGAGACGGTGCGCGGCCTGCGCCAGACCATGTCGGCCCGGCTGCTCGCCGGCTGCGATGCCGCCACCCAGGCACAGTTGTTGTCGCTGCTCGACAAACTGCGCGGCGAGCTGGACGCCTTGCCTGCGTGTGGACAGCGGGGCTGACGCTGGCGTCAAGGCGATCCAAACCCTTTACATGCAGGAGATTCGCCTGGGCGGCCACAGCGGCTTCCAAGCCATCGTTGCACCAGCCCGTAAAACTTTACGTGCAATCGTTAAAATTTGCGTGTAACTTCGAGCTTTCGCGGCCCCGGCGCCGCTGGCACAGCCTGCCCGCAAGGGCGGCAAGAAAGGTTTGGCAAGTGGGCGCGTCAACGGCGAAGCAGCAGCAGGCACTCGCGTTGCGTCCTGCGACGGAGCAGGACGCCGCATTCCTGTGCGCCCTGTACCGCTCGGTGCGCGAGCCGGAGTTGCAGACCATCGGCTGGCCGGACGCGCAGATCGAAGCCTTCTGCGAAATGCAGCACCGGTTTCGCACGGCGGGCTATGGACACTACCTGCCCCCTGTGGAAACGACGCTGGTGCTGTGGGAGGGCAACCCTGCCGGAATGCTCGCGGTGTGCCGCACTGCGGAACGCTGGGTGCTGGTGAACATCGAGCTGCTTCCCTCCGCACGGGGCAAGGGGATTGGAGCCGAGCTGATTGCCCGGCTCCAGCAGGACGCCAAGGCAGCCGGCGTGGGTCTGCGGCTGCAGGCCGCCAGCGCCAGCCCGGTGGTGCGCCTGTACGAGCGCTGCGGTTTTGCGAGCGTGGCCGATGACGGGATGGTGCGACAGATGGAATGGCCGCATGGCAAGCCACGGCGGGCATCCCCGAGGAAGCCCGGCAATCGTGGCACGAGCGAACAACAGACAGTGGACTGATTGAACCAGGAACAACGACCCATGGAATTCGAAGACACCGCGCCTTTGGCCCCACAGGCCCCGGAATCCGAAAGCCGCCGCCGGTTTGTGGCCGGCGCCGGGGTAGTGGCGGTTGCCGCTGCCCTGGGCGCTCCAGGGCTTGCAGGTGCGGCCCCCTCCTCGCCCCCGGGCACAAGTACCACCATGGGCACGGGCCGCCGCACGCTGCGGGTCGGCATGCTGCTGCCTGAAGGGCGCGCCTACCCCCTGCTCGGCGCACAACTGATGGACGGCGCCCAGGCGTTTGCGCAGCAGCAGACCGACGGGCCGCAACTGCGCTTCACACCGGTCACCTACGGAAACCGCGCTAGCCAGGCGCAACGTGCCGCAGAGGATCTGCTGGCGGCCGGGCAGGTGGATGTGCTGGCCGGCTTCGTCGACACCGGTGCGCTGGCCGCCCCGTGGGAGCCCCTGCTGGAGCGCTACCAGGTACCCCTGCTCGTGGGTGACACCGGTGCCAATGCGCTCAACCCTCAGACGCGCTCGCCCTGGGTGGTGCACAACAGCCTGGGCTACTGGCAAGCCGCCTGGGCGGCGGGCCGCTGGGCCGCCAAGGCGCTCGGCCCGCGCGCCATCGTGGCCGTCGGCCCGGCGGACAGCGGCTTTGACCACCTGCCCGCCTTCGAACGCGGTTTTGCCTCTGCCGGTGGCCGGGTGCAGGCCACGGTCTTCACCCGCGCGGCCGATGGCACCAGCCAATTGGACGCGCTAGCGCGCCTGGTGCGCCAGACACGACCCGATTTCGTGTTTGCGCTGGACTCCGGCGCGCGGGCGGCGGCCTTTGGGCAGTTCTGGACCCAGTCGGGCATTGCCAGCCAGGTGCCCCTGGTGGCGGGGGGCATGCTCGCGGAAACCATGGCGGCGGCCCACCAGCCCGCCTCGGTCATGCCGATCTGGGCCGCGCGCGCCTGGCGACCGCAGGCCGACGGCCCCAGCAGCGTTGCGGCCCTGCACGGCACGCACCAGCCCACGCCATTTCATCTGCTGGGGCATGAACTGGCCCAGCGCCTGCACGCTGCAGCCGCAGCCCCATCGAGTTCCCGTGGACTGCCGCTGGCCCAGGCCATGGAAGCCGCTGTGCTGCAGACGCCACGCGGACAAGTACGCCTGGATGCGATCTCTGGAGAAACGATGGCTGCTGCCTACTTGCACGGCCTGCACCTGCCGCAGGCCCTTTCCACGGTGACGCTGCCTTCCGTGCCGATGGCATCGTGCCAAGGGCTCTGCGAAGTGCTGTACAGCCGGGTCACGGGTCCCTACCTCGTGGCGTGATGGCATTCAAGATCAGATCAAGAACTCCTCAGAAAGCGACTGACGATGTCCGAACCATTCCTTGGCGAAATCAGCATGTTTGCCGGCAATTTTGCCCCCCGGGGCTGGGCCTTTTGCCAGGGGCAAATCCTGTCCATTGCGCAAAACAACGCTCTTTTCGCCCTGCTGGGTACCACCTACGGCGGCAATGGGCAAACAACGTTTGCCCTGCCTGACCTGCGTGGCCGTGCACCCGTACACTTTGGTCAGCTCTCTGGAGGGGCCTCCTATACCCAGGGGCAATCTGCGGGCGCAGAAGTCGTTACCTTGACCGAGGCCCAGATCCCCGCCCACAACCACACCCTGGCGGTGGGAGCCACGGGAACCCAGGCCTCGCCGTCGGGAGGCTTGCCCGGAACCACCCCGGCGCGCGACTTCCGTTACTCCGACGCGGCGACAGACGCCACGTTGCATCCGGGCACCATTTGGTCCGCCAACGCACAGCCGCACGAGAACCTTTCACCCGTGCTGGCACTGAACTTCATCATCGCGCTGGAAGGCATCTTCCCGTCGCGCAATTGAGCCAGAGGTACCCATGGCCGAACCACTTCTCGGAGAAATCCGCCACTTCGCTTTCAATTTCGCGCCCCGAGGCTGGATGGCCTGCCAGGGCCAGATACTGAGCATTGCGCAGAACACGGCCCTTTTTTCCATACTGGGCACCACCTATGGTGGCAATGGCCAGACCACTTTCGCACTGCCCAACCTGGCAGGGCGCACCCCGATCCAGCCAGGCCAGGGGCCTGGACTGAGCCCGTATGTCCTGGGCGAAGAACAGGGCACGGTGAGTGTGACTTTGACCGCTGCGCATATACCGCCACACGCCCACCTCGTATCTGCCGTGGCCGCCCTTGGTACCAAGGACACACCTGCCGGAAACTCCCTGGCGCAATCGAGCATCCGCAGCGATCTGTACGCAGCCGCACCGGATACGGCAATGTCCTCTATCGCAGTGAATGCTGCCGGCGGCGGTCAGCCGCACAACAACATGCCGCCCTACTTGGCGGTCGGTTTTTGCATCGCGACGGAAGGCATCTTCCCGTCCCGCAACTGAACGCGTCGCGCAGCCACACCATTGGAACACCCATGTCTGAACCCTTTCTCGGCGAAATCCGCATGTGCGGCTTCAACTATGCACCACGCGGCTGGGCACTGTGCAATGGGCAGGTGCTGTCCATCGCACAACACACGGCCTTGTTCTCCTTGATCGGCACCTACTACGGAGGCAATGGACAGACCACGTTTGCCCTGCCCGACCTGCGCGGACGGCGCGCCATCGGGACCGGCACAGGCGCGGGCGGCAACTACACGCATGGACAGGTGGGCGGAGCCGAGAGCCACACGCTGACCCTTTCGGAGCTGGCGATCCACAGCCATACCTTCATGGCATCCAGCACCTCGGGCGACCGGCCCTCGCCAAGCGGCAACGTACTTGCAGTCTCAACGGTGGATTCGCCCTACTCCACCAGCAGCAATGGAGCCCCGGCCGAGCCGGTCTCCATTGGCGGAAATGCCGCGCCCACCGCGCATAACAACCTCCCACCGTTTTTGGTCGTGAACTTCGTGATAGCGCTGGAAGGCGTTTTCCCGTCCCGCAACTGATCTCCACGAAAACAACAAACAGGGCGCCGAGGCGCCGCAAGGCCTGCGGGCCAACCAAGGAGTTGATTTCATGCAACGATGGATCCAAACCCTGAGACCAACCCGGTGGTTAGGCCTGGGGATGCTGCTACTGACACTGGGGTTGAGTAGCCACGTGCATTCGGCCATCGTCACTGTGGACACTTTGGGTGACGCGGCCGGAGCGACGGGATGTACCCTGCGCAAAGCGATTGTCAACACGAATGCCCAGAGTGGCATCTCTGCGGGATGCGACGCCGCCACTGCCGGCAGCAACGAAATCCGTTTCGCCACCGCCGCGCAAACCATTGTCCTGGAACCGGCGAGGGGGCCGCTGGTGATTGAGAAGTCCGTGACTATCACCGGTAACGGCAGCGCATCCACGAGCATTTCGGGTGCCAACGGTGTGCGTGTGCTCGACATAGTCCCATCGGGAGGCGCCGTCGTTTTCTCCATGAGTGGGCTGACAGTGCTCAGCGGCAAAGCCCTGCCCGCCAGCGGCATGAGCAATGCGGGCGGGCTGTTCATCCCGGTGGGCTCCAGCGCCACACTGAGCAACTGCGCCTTTCGCAACAACAGCGCCCTGTCGAGCGGGGGCGCCATCGAAAACCGCGGCGCCTTGACCGTCAATGCCTGTACCTTCGCGGGCAACACGGCGGCCGGTGAAGGCGGCGCCATCCGCAACATCGGCACGATGTCGGTGGGCACCTCTCTCTTCAACAGCAATACGGCTGACCGGGGCGGCGCGGTGTGGGTCAACCGCACTGCCATCACCACCATCGACCTCATCAGTTCGAGGTTCGGGGGCAACACAGGCGGAAGCACCGGAGGCACCGTGGTCCTGGACAGTTCGGTGATGAACGCCGCGAACAGCAACGCGACGCTGAACACAACAGGCAGTTCCTCCCAGGTGCAGGCCTATCCCGAGGTGCCACCCGCCATCACCATCCAGCCCACCGTCCCCGTCACCGTAGGCAGTGCCGCCACACTGTCCGTCACATTGACTGGCAGCAGTGGCACGCCCTCGGGCACCGTAAACCTGCTGTCCGGCGGGGCCGCCATCACGGGCTGCTCCAATCTGGCGCTGAACGGCAGTGGCACAGCCAGCTGCAACCCGACGACGCTGGAAATGGGCGTGCATACCATCACAGCCTACTACCCAGGTGACAGCGTCTATACGGCAGAAACCTCTTCCGGCGTGGCTCAGGTGGTCAACGGCTCCACCAACCAAGACACCAAGCAAGTCACCGTGACCGGCCCGCAAAACGCCGAAGTATGGGTAGAGGGTGCCAGCAATGGGACCATCGACGCCACCGGCAAGCTGACCGTCACACTGAATACACCAGCCCCGGATGGTGCCAAGAATTTCCTGGTCGAAACCAAGACCGCAGGCGGAGGCAGTACGCTGGTCAGCGGCACGCTCACGATCACGCGCGACGGCACACCGCCGGTGTTTTCCAACATCCTGCCGACCGACGGCGGCTTCCTGGGTGCCAGCAGCACGGTCGGCTACACGCTAAGCGAAGATCTGGTGGCCGGTGCGACCATCGTTTTTGAGCGCACCGACGCAGTCGCCGCCAACCAGACCTGCACGCTGCAGGGCACGGCGCTGAATGCAGGCCCTCAGCAGATCGGCTACGCGCAGAACGCCAATGGCTGCGCATCGGCCATCACGCTAGCCAGCGACGCGACCTACACGATCAAGTTCAGCGGCACGGACAAGGCTGGCAATGCATCGGCAACGCCGACCCAGGCCACCGGCGTGGTCTATGAGACAACGGCCCCCACCGCCCAGTTGACCCTGCCGACCAGTTCCACCAGCCTGACGCTCCCGGTGGGCGCGGCAGCCTTCAACGGCAGCACGGATGCAGGCTCGGGCATCGCCGCCGCAGGCTACTGCCTGCAGGAAAGCAATGTGCCAGCCGACTGCAACAACAAATGGGGCGCAGTGCCGACGAGCTATCAATTCGCCTCGGATGGCAACAAGACGCTGTACGGCTTCGTCAAGGACAATGCAGGCAATATTTCTGCCGGCACGCCCGCCGCTACGGCCAGCGTTCAGGTGGATTCGAGTGTGCCGACAGCTCCCACCTTGGCAACAACGCCCACCTACGCCATCGGCAACTCCACGGCGCTGACGGTCCAGAGCGCCGAGAATGGGCTCCAGGTCTGGGTCGGCAACACCAACACGAACCAGGTCATCGCAGGCGGCACGGCCAGCATCACCATCGACACCAGCGGTATCGCCAATGGCCAGCAAACCACCTTCCGGATCACGCTGCGCGATGCTGCGGGCAATGTGAGCGCGGAACTGGTACTGCCCCTGACGCGCGACAGCACCGCTCCGGTATTCAGCGCGACGACTCCGGCGAACAACGCCGCCATCAATGCCAACGCCACGCTGGGCTTCACGCTTAGCAAAACCGTGACCAGTGCATACATCACTGCGACCCGAACGGGCGGCATTGCCGACAGTTCGTCGCCCCGCACCTGTACCCTGCAAGGCACTGCCCTCCAAGCCGGGACCCATGCGGTGACGCTGACTACGGACGCCAACGGCTGCACTGCCCTGCTGGGCCTGGTCGATGGTGCGATCTACACCTTCGCGTTTGACGCGACCGATGCGGCCACCAACCCCGCCGTGACGGCTTCCATCACCGGCGTGACCTACGACACCAGTGCCCCACTGGCGCCGGTGGTGACCAGCCCTGCCAACAACGCATCGGCCGAAGGCAGCTCGGTGGTCATCAGCGGCACGGCAGAGGTCGGCAGCCGGGTGGAGGTCTACGAAGGCGCCACCCTGCTGGGCAGCGCCACGGCCACGGGCGGCAACTTCTCGGTCACGTTGGCAGGCCTGGGCTTCGCGGCGCACAGCTTCACGCTCAAGGCCGTGGATGCGGCTGGCAACGAGAGCGCCAATACCGCGCTGACCTATACGGCAGTGGTGCCCAGCAACCCCGGCGGTCCGTCAACCCCCACCCCTCCCACCGGTCCGATCGTGACCCAAGGCAGTGCGACCGTGACGCCAGGCTCTCCCATCACCGTGGGCGGCAGCGTCCAGGTCACCGCATCGCCAGGCAGCACGATCACGCTCAACCCGCAATCGGGCGGCTCCACCATCACCCTGCCTCCCGCAGGCAGCGGCGGTACCCCGGCGCCCGTGACCCTGGTGATCGGCGGCCAGACCTTCAGCATCCAGCCCCAGGCCGATACAGCCACGGTGCTCAGCGTGGTCACGCTGATCGGCGCCAATGGCCAGCCCCAGGTGGCCCTGGTGCTCAACCCATCGACCTCGGGCGACTCGCAGGTCACGCTCAGCGGCACGGTGAGCCAGGGCACGGTCGTGGCCTTGCTGTCCACCAGCACGGGCAACCTGCCCCTGACCGCCCAGGGCGATGGCGTGGTGTCGGTCACGCTCATCACCACCCCGCGCGCTGCTGCGGGCACGCCGCAGTCGTGGAGCGTGTTCGTGCGCACGGGCCGCGTGGCACTGCCACCGGCTGCCAGTGGGGCTGCCGCCGTGACGGTGTACAGCGGCGAGGTGGCACGGCTGGACGGCGCGGGCAAGGTGCAGAGCGTGCGCCTGGGCACCGTGGCCGGCAACGGCCTGGGCGACCCGGTGCAGCGCGGCGACCTGCCGGCCGGCATCAACGCCAACGTGGGCTTCGTGCGCCTGGCGGGCGTGCCGACCCGCACTGGCGGCAGCACGCCGCTGGAGGCCCTGGTCAACAACGGCCTGCGCACCGTCGGCATCACCAGCGCGGCGCAGTCCGCGGATGGCAGTGTCACCTGGAGCCTGGGCGGCGTGAGCTTCCCCGTGGTGCCGCTGGAAGTGCGCGTGGTGCCCGGCCGCGCCGATGGCGCCAGCGTGGCGGATGATGGCAGCATCGAGGTGGCCACGGCCGGCCTGGTGACCCGTTTCGGCCCGGCCCTGCAGTCCCTGCCCGCCATGGGCCAGGCCCTGACGGCACTGGGCGCAACGACGGTGATGCAACCCAATGGCGCCCTGCGCGTCTCCCTGGGCACCACCGTCTTCCACATGCGCGCGCAGTGGCTGCCAATGGGCCGCACGGGCAATGCCCCGGGCTTCGTCTTCAGCAGCACGACCGGCCTGGTCTTCACGGATGCGAATGGCGTGAGCCAGGCGCTGCAGGGCGACGTGGCCGACTACGAGGGCCTCACCAGCCTGCTGCAGGCGGTCCTGGGTACGACCACCATCCTGCGCACCGGCCTGGACCTGCAGACCGAGCTGATCGTGGGCAGCCAGCGCTTCCAGCTGGTTGCCGACCTGGCCCTGCTGCCAGCAGGCACCGGACCGGCCGACAGCAACTGGTGGTTCGAGGGCGGCAAGCTCTTCGTGCGCTACCCCGGTGGACTGGTACAGGGCTTTACCGTAACGGCACGCTGAGCGCACCCGCAAGGACCCGGTCCAACCGCGCAAAGCGGGGGGCGCCCAAGGCGCCCCCCGCCTTTTTTTGGGGCTAGACGGAACAGTGGCAGCTGGACGGCCCGAACCTGTACCGGTGGGGTGAACGTGCACCCGACAGGCGCAGCGCTCAGCGCGCCTTCACGCCCGATTGCATGGCCCGCACCGCTTCGGGCAGCGAATTCACATGCGGCAGGAAGTGGTCGATGGCCGCACCCAGGGCCACGGCGCACACCACGGCACCGAACATGGGTTTCCAGGTCAGGCGCACGGCGGCGCTGAGCCAGCCTTCGCGTTCCACGCCCATGGCGGCGCGCGCCGTCACCACCGAAAAGGCCAGCTCCACCGCCACGGTGAGCAGCACGTCCCAGCCGAAGAACAGCATGGCCAGCGCACCCGCGCCGAAGACGATGGCCGCGCCGATGAGGAAGATGGCCACGATGGGGATGACCACCACCGCACCCTCGTCGGCGCCCGACACCGCGTCGGCCGCGCCGCTGGCCAGATCGCCCAGGCCGGAACCCGCATCCGACAGGCCGGAGCCGAAGTCACCCGAGCCGCTGCTGGTGTGGACCGTGCCGCCCGAGCGCGGCATGGGCATGCCCTGCCCGCCCCCTCCACGCCAGGAGACGGCGTCGAGCGCCATGTCCGCCACATCCCCGGCGGCCTCGACCGCGTCCCCGGCGCCGCTGTCGGAATCGTCGTCATCGCGCTGCACCAGGCGGGCCGCCCACAGGCGCAGCACCAGCAGGTACCCGATGTAGCCCACCGACAGGGTGATGAGGTAGCGCAGCGCCAGCGTTTCCATGCCCAGCAGCATCTGCACATGCGAGGCACACCACATGATGAGCAGCGTGAAGCCGCCGATCAGAAAGCCGTGCAAGCGCAGGCTGTAGCGTTGCTGCAGGGTGCTCGCCAGCTGGTGCTGGGGCTGCATGCGCACGGAGCGCCAGTTCGAGGTCTTTTTACGGGAACTGCTGCGCTTGTTGTCGGCCATGGGTGGCACTCCTGTCAGAGCGGATGGTCAGGCGCGCAGCGTACCCCATCCCACCAGCTTCACGGCGTTGCCCACGGGGCAAACCGTGAACAGATGCTCACTCCACGGCAACGGGCACACGCTGGGCCAACGCACACATCAGCTCCCAGGACACGGTACCTGCCGGTTGGGCCACTTCATCGATGGTCAGCACGGCCCCGTTGCTGGCGCGGCCCCAGAGCGTGACCTCGCTGCCGAAACCGATGTCCGTGCCCAGCGCCATGCCCGACTGCAGCAGCGGCGTCAGGTCCACGGTGACCATGTCCATGCTCACCCGGCCCACGATGCGCGTGCGCATGCCGTTGACCAGCACCGGCGTGCCGGTGGGGCAGTGGCGGGGATAGCCATCGCCATAGCCGCAGGCGGCCACACCGATGGTCAGCGGCCCCTCGGCGGTGAAACTCGAACCGTAGCCCACGGTGTCGCCCGTCTGCAGCTGCTGCACGGCGAGCAGCTTCGTGGACAAGGTCATGGTGGGCGCCAGCCCCCAGTGGCCGGCCGTATTTTCTGGGTGATCGGGCGCGTTGCCGTACAGCACGATGCCCGCGCGCACCCAGTCGGCGCGCACACCCGCGTCGTTGCTGTGGCGCAGTGTGGCGGCACTGTTGGAGAGTGTGCGCTCACCCGGCAGGTCTGCGGCGGCGGTGTTGAACGCGGCCATCTGGTGGGCGATGCCGCGCGGGCCGTCGGCGTCGCTGAAATGGGTCATGAACGAGATCTCGTCCACCTGAGGAAGCGCGTTGAGCCGTGCCCAGGCGGCGCGGTAGCGCTGGGGCGTGAAGCCCAGGCGGTTCATGCCCGAGTTCATCTTGAGGAACACGCGGTGCGGTACCTGGGTCTTGTGGGTGGCCAGCATGTCGATCTGCTCGTCGCAATGCACGGCATGCCAGAGCCCCAGGCGCGAGCACAGCTCCAGGTCGCGCAGTTCGAACACGCCTTCGAGCAGCAGGATGGGCCCCCGCCAGCCCAGCTGGCGCACGCGCTCGGCTTCGGCCAGGTCCAGCAGGGCAAAGCCGTCGGCCCCGCGCAAGCCCTCGTACGCCCGCTCGATGCCATGGCCATAGGCATTGGACTTGACCACGGCCCAGACCTTGGCGTCGGGAACGCTGCGGCGCACGCGCTCCAGGTTGTGGTGCAGGGCGGCGGTGTGGATGGTGGCTTGTATCGGGCGGGGCATGGGGTTTGACCGGGTGGGATGTCCAGGATTCTGGCACCGGGGCCGTTTACCCGCGTGATATAACCATCTGTCGGCCAACAGGCTCCCCATATTTAACAGGGCATCAGTCCAACTGATGCAGCACCAGCCATTCGATGAAGCGCGGTTTCTACACCATCATGTCGGCGCAGTTTTTCAGCTCGCTGGCCGACAATGCGCTGTTCGTGGCCGCTGTCGAACTCCTCCGTTCGGAAGGTGCTCCCGAGTGGCAGCGTGCCGCACTGGTGCCCATGTTCGCGCTGTTCTACGTGGTGCTGGCGCCCTTCGTGGGCGCTTTTGCCGACGCCCTGCCCAAGGGCAAGGTGATGTTCGTGAGCAATGCCATCAAGGTGGTGGGCTGCCTGATGATGCTGTTCGGCTCGCACCCGCTGATCGCCTATGCGGTGGTCGGGCTCGGCGCTGCGGCCTACTCGCCGGCCAAGTACGGCATCCTGACCGAACTGCTGCCCGCCTCGCAGCTGGTCAAGGCCAATGGCTGGATCGAAGGACTCACCATCGCCTCGATCATCCTCGGGGTGCTGCTGGGCGGGCAGCTCGTGGGGCACAACCTCTCGGGCATGATGCTCAACATCGACATCCCGATGATCGACACGGGCGTGGACACCCCCGCCGAGTCGGCCATCGCCGGGTTGATCCTGATCTACGCACTGGCGGCCTGGTTCAACACCCGCATCCCGCACACCGGCGTGGAAATGCGCCCCATGCGCGCCGACCCGTCGCGCAGCATCCTGGCCAACACCATGGCGCTGCTGCCCGACTTCTGGGCCTGCAACAACCGCCTGTGGCGCGACAAGCTGGGCCAGATCTCGCTGGCCACCACCACCCTGTTCTGGGGCGCGGGCGGCAACCTCAAGTTCATCGTGCTGGCCTGGGCCGGTGTGGCCCTGGGCTACAACACCACGCAGGCCTCGGCCCTCACAGGCGTGGTCGCCATCGGCACGGCCGTGGGCGCGGTGGTGGCCTCCATGCGCATGCGGCTCGATATGGCCACCCGCGTCATCCCGCTGGGCATCGCCATGGGCCTGTTGCTGATACTGATGGTCTTCATCAAGAACATCTGGCTGGCCATTCCCTTCCTGATCCTGCTGGGCGGCCTGGGCGGCTACCTGGTCGTGCCCATGAATGCGCTGCTGCAGCACCGCGGCCACAACCTGATGGGCGCCGGCCGCTCCATCGCCGTGCAGAACTTCAACGAGCAGGCCTGCATCCTGGCGCTGGGCGCCTTCTACAGCCTGTCGCTCAAGTTCGGCCTGTCGGTGTTCGGAGCGATCACCATCTTCGGCCTGGTGGTCGCGGGCATCATGTGGATCATCCGCCGCTGGCACCAGCGCAACTGCGTGAACCACCGCGAAGAGGTCGAGCACCTGCTGCACATCGCCCGCCAGGACGCGCACCACTAGGCTCCCCCTGAGGCGCTGCGCGCCATCCCCCTGAGGGGGACGCCACCCGTGCGGCGGGGCGGCCCTTGCACGGTGGCACTGGCATGGGCGCGCCATCGCACAGTTCGCGCCGCAAACGGCTACCATGGCTTCTTGATCCACCGAGGAGCCCTGCATGCCCGACAGCATCTACGATTTCGAAGCCCAGCAGATGGATGGCCAGAGCGTGCCGCTCGCGCAGTACCAGGGCAAGGTGATGCTCATCGTCAACACGGCCAGTGCCTGCGGGTTCACGCCGCAGTTCGGCGGGCTTGAAGAGCTGCACAAGGCGTATGGCGACAAGGGGCTGGTGGTGCTGGGCTTTCCCTGCAACCAGTTCGGCAGCCAGGACCCGGGCAGTAATGACGAGATCGCCAGCTTCTGCCAGCTCAACTACGGCGTGAGCTTTCCGATGATGGCCAAGATCGACGTCAACGGGGCCAACGCATCGCCCCTGTACCAATGGCTCAGCGCAGAGGCCCCGGGCCTTCTGGGCAGCAAGGCCATCAAGTGGAATTTCACCAAGTTCCTGGTGGGCAAGGACGGCAAGGTGATCCGCCGCTATGCGCCCCAGGATGCGCCCAAGAAGCTGGCCGGAGACATCGAAGCCGCCTTGGCCTGATGGGCTACTGCGCCTGCCAGCGGCAGAGCACGCGCTCGCGGCCCGTGGCCGGATGGCGGTCGTGCTCCCGCTCCTGCAGGCCGCAGCGCGCATAGAAGCGGCGCGCCCGCAGGTTGCTGCTGGCCACATGCAGCGACCAGCCCTGCGGGCAGAGCGTACACACCCGGGCCACCAGGGCAGCGCCGATGCCGCCCCCTTGCATGCCGGGCTCGACGAACAGCTGGTGCAGGTGGGCCGCCTCCACGTCCAGCACCAGGAACGCCGCGATGGTTTCCTGGCGCTCACCGACCAGCGCAAGGCAGGGTGGCCCCCATTCAGCCTGCACCCGCGCCAGCCAATGCGCCAGGGGCGCCACCTCGGCCACCGAAGGATTGGCCGAGGCCCAGGCGCGGCGCCACAGGGCGGCCAGCACCGGGGCATCCGCCTCGGTCGCGGGCCGCAGCGCTGAAAGTCCGGCAAGGTCCGGTGGGGTGGATTCCATGGGTGTGGGATGGCCAGTATCGCGGCATCATGGCATCTGCGGTGAGCTCGGGGGCAGGACCGCATCGCCGGTCCGCCTTCCACCCTTGCTTCGCGCAGGCAACCCGAACAGCGGCCGCAGCCACCAGACCCGCTGCACCACCCCCGTCACAGCCCAGCAAGCCAGCACCGTGCCGGCCAGCAGGAGCATGGGCTCCAGCACCGGGCCGAGCTGCCACCGCGCCAATGCCACCGCCAGCACGATGATCGCGCTTTGGTGCAGCACATACCAGGGGTAGACCGCCTCCTGCGCCCAGCGCAGCCAGGGCCATGGCCGGTTGAGCCGGTGGTGGGCCCAGCCCAGGATGGTCAGCAGCGTGCTCCACAGGTACAGGTCGGCCAGCACGCGCACGGCGGTGCGCGCCAGCCAGCCGCCCTGCTGCACGGCCACGCCACGCAGCGCGGTGAACAGCACCAGCACAAGCAACGCCGCGACCAGGGTGCGCCAGCGCAGACGCACCAGCTCGGCCCACAGGCCGGCATCGAGCCCGATCCAGTAGCCATACAGGAACAGAGTGAAGTACACCGCATGCAGCCAGGCATCGTGGATGAGGTCGTGCGTGGGCGGGAAATGCCGCCACAGCAGCACCGAGTACAGCGCCAGCGGCAGCACGGGCACGGCCAACAGCGCCGAGCCCCGCAGGCCCGTGAAGGCCTGGCGCAGCCGCTGGCCGGCAGCCGACTCCAGCCAGGGCAGCAACAGGGCCAGCACCAGGGTGTACGCCCACAGGTAGGCCAGGTACCACAGGTGGTTCCAGGTGACCCCGGCCTCCCAGCCATCGAAAGCCCCGGCCGGCCAGGTGCCGCCGCCGTAGTAGCGCAGCAGGAAGGCACCGAAACCCGGGGCGATGAGCCCGTTGGCCACGCCCTGCACGTAGGGCTGGTAGGGCACGACCACCGCCATGCCAAAAGCCAGGGGCAACAACAGGCGCATGCTGCGCAGCCGGACCATCCCCGCCACCGTTTGACCCCGGCGCACCAGACCGACCGCCAGGCCGGAGACCAGGAACACCAGGTCCATGCGCCACAGGTTCAAGGCCCGCATGGGCGCCTGCAGCCATTCGGCCGCGTGCGGGCTCTTGATGTGCCAGTGCCAGTCGGCCACGTAGTACATGGCGACGTGGTAGACGATGACCAGGGCGAAGGCCAGGGTGCGCAGGGCGTCGATGTCGTGGCGCCGGGAGGTGGGGGGGATGGAGCGGTCATGGACACATGCTCGGGCGCTTCGGTGGCACGACGCACCTCCCCGGGACGGAAACAACCCGCTTTGGGACGAGCGGTGGCCGGCTGGGACGGAGCCAGGGTGCTGATTTCCCAAGCTGCTGCGCGCCTTGCCTACACTGGCGGCATGTCCCGCCCCGCCCTGCCCTGGCCCGAACGCTACCGCCCCCTGCGCCGCCGTGTGGAGGTGGCGTTCTGGGCGGTGCTGCTGCTGGTGCAGGCGGCCTTCAACAGCGTGGTGACGCTGATCGACCTGCGCTCTGCCGGCCGTCCGGTGGCCGCCTGGGAACCGGCGCTGTGGGAGCTGTCCAGCGTGCTGGTGGTCGGGCTGCTGATCCCGGCCATCGTGGCCTTCGAGCGGCGCTTTCCGCTGCACTGGGACACGCTGCGCCGCCACTTGCCCTGGCACCTGGTGGGCAGCGTGGCCTACTGCAGCATCCACCTGGCGGGAATGATGGCCCTGCGGCACCTGGCCTATTCCTCCATGGGCGCCGAGTACCGGCTGAACGGACCCTGGTGGGCGCAGTGGGGCTACGAGTACCTCAAGGACGTGCGCACCTATGCGCTCATCGTCAGCAGCCTGGTGGGCTACCGCTTTTTGCTGCTGCGGCTGCAGGGCGAGGCCCGGGTGCTGGACCGGCCGGAAGAAGCCACCGCCACCCCGGTGCCCTCGCCCGCCAAGGGGCCGGCGGCGCAGGAGCCGCCACCACCCCTGCCTGCGCAGCGCCCCGAACGCTTCCTGGTGCGCAAGCTGCGCCGCGAGTTTTTGATCGCCGCCAGCGACATCGCCTGGCTGCAGGCCGAAGCCAACTACGTGGGCCTGCATGTGAACGGGCACGATTACCTGGTGCGCTCCACCCTGGCGGACTTCCTCACGCAACTGGACCCGGCGCGCTTCGTGCGCGTACACCGCAGCTATGCCGTCAACCTGGACGCGGTGGCCGAGATCGAGCCGCTGGACAGCGGCGATGCCCGCCTGCGGATGAGGGATGGCAGCACCGTGCCGTGCAGCCGGCGCTACCGCAGTGCGCTGGCCCAGCCGGGCACAGCCACCTGATCAGCAGGCGGCAGGAGCGCTGCGCACCCGCTTGAAGTGCTGCGTCAGAACGCCATTCGGATACGCCTGGTGCGCCTGCAGCGTCCAATGCTGCTGCACCATTGCCTGCGGTGCGCCCCACAGCGGCAGGCCAGCCCCCAGCGTCACCGGAATGGTGGCCAGCATCAGGTGGTCCACCAGCCCCGCGCGCAGGAACTGCCCTGCCAACTGGCCGCCGCCGACCAGCCAGACCTGCCGCAGCCCATGTTCCACCCACTGGGCCATGAGCTGCTGCGGCTGCGCGGCCCCCCAGCGCACGCTGGGCGGGAGCGTCCCATCCGAGGGGGCTTGCTGGTGGCTGAGCACCCAGGCCGGCCGCTCGCCATAAGGCCAGTCGCCAAAAGAGCGGGCCACGGCATAGGTCGTGCGTCCCATGACCAGGGCGTCCACGCCAGCCATGAAGTCGGCCAGCCCGTAGTCGGTGCCCGCCTGCTCGAAAGGGTGCAGCCAGTCGAGTTCGCCGCCGGGGCCAGCGATGAAGCCGTCCAGGGTGGCGGCCACATAGTAGGTGACCTCGGTCATGCGCAGGGGGCCTCGTCGTTCAAGGATGGGGGGCGCGAGGCCATCTCGGCCTCGATCTGGCGCAGCATGTCGGCCAGGGTCTTGCCGGGCTCCTGGCGGAACTGCTCGGGCAGCACGGTGAGTGTCGCGATGCGGTCGATGCGAAAGCCGCGGAAATCGTCGCGCAGCTCGCACCAGGCCGACAGTGTCCAGACCTTGCCCCAGTAGAAGCAGCCCAGGGGCCGCAGGCGGCGCACGCTGGGCCGGCCCTGCACGTCGGCGTAGTCGATCTGCACCACATGGCGGCTGTGTACCGCCTCGCGCAGCGTCTGCAGGGTGGCCTGGGCACGCGGCCCCAGGCCGACCGACGGGGCATAGAGCGCCTGCGCCTCGGCCGCCACGCGCGCCTCGGGCGGCAGCACCGAGAGGATCTTGCCCAGCGCCCCTTCCACCTCGCGCGCCAGCCCCGCGTCGAGCCAGGCCTGGGCCAGCCGCGCGGCGGCCACCAGGGCATTCGCCTCGCCCTGGCTGAACATCAGCGGCGGCAGGTCGAAGCCCGCCCCCAGGCGGTAGCCCACCCCGGCCTCGCCTTCGATGGGCACCCCCTGGTGTTGCAGGTCGGCCACGTCCCGGTAGATGGTGCGCTGCGACACCTCCAGCCGTTCGGCCAGGAAGGCGGCGGTGGACAGACGCCGGCCACGGATGAGCTGGACGATCTGGAACAGGCGGTCGGCACGGCGCATGCGGGGTGAGAAGGAAGGGGCCTAGACGCCGATGTGGATGGCCACGCGATCGGGGCCCGCATAGGCCTCGAAGTCGGTGGTGAAGCGGCGCTGGATCTGCGGGTTCTCGCCAAAGTAGCGCCAGACCTCGCCCCAGGCATCGATCACCATCTGCGGCATGGTGCCCTGGCCGTGGAAGACCAGGTAGTCGCCAGCCTCGATGGCGATGGTCGAGGCCCCGCCCACGACCTGCGCGCCCTCGGGCGCAGCCACGCCGGCCGTGACGTCGAAAGCGCCGTGTTCGTTGGACTCATAGGCGCTGTAAACGCCGAAGATGCGGCCGTCCGCCCCGGGCCGGGGCAGCTTGTGCTCCCAGCTTTCGCTGAAAAAGCGGTCCCACAGGCCGCCGATGCGGGAGGTTGCGGGGTTCATCTCGTCGCTGTTGCGGGTGCGCACGGCAATGCCGGCAACGCGGAAGGCAGGAATCTTTTCAGAAACGGGTGGCATGCGGATCTCTCACTCTCTCTCGTTGGTTGTCGGGAGCCGTGATGGTGCCGGCCTGCTGCTGACAACCTGGTGTCAGCAGGATGGCCTGGCCCCCGGCAAATTGCAACCGAAAGTGAGAGGGAAAGCCGCCGCATGGGCCACGCCCCCCTGCTGCCAACATTGTGTCAGCAGGGAGCCACAGCGCTACCGCCTGGTGCGCAGGGGCGGGCGGCCAGCCGCCCGGCAATGCCCGGCGCGGCGACCGGCTCAGTCGGCCGTGGGGGGGGCGGCTGCTGCTGCCGTGGCCAACACGCTGCGGTAGCGGCGCGCGCGCTCCAGCGTCTGGCCTGCGGCGCGGGCCGCCATGCCATACATGTCGGCAAAGGTTTCCAGGGTCTGGCCGCTCGCCTCGAAGGCGCGCAGCAGCGCTTCGTCACGGGCATTGCGCGCCGACCATTCGGCAAAGGCTTCTTCGAGCAGGGCGTTGGCCTCGTCGTCACGGCCACTCACCAGTTCGGTATAGGCCTCGCGCGTCAGGCCCGATGCCTCGAAAGCCTGGACCATGCGGCTGCGCAGCTTGGGCAGCAGGTCTTCGCTGGCGCGGGCCTTGCGGCGGCGGTAGACCTCCAGCAGGGCGTGGTGTACATGCTCGGGGGCCATGGCCTCGACGGGCTGGCCCGCCAGGTCATGGCGCTTCTCGCCGGCGGCCACGCTTTGCAGGTAGCGGGTGGAGCGGGTGTGCAGCCCCAGGGCCACCTTGAGTGCATCGCGCTCGAACTGCTCGGGATGCGCGGCCAGGATGTCCTGGAAGATGCCGCGCTTGAGCGGGCGGAACACCGCTCCAAACAGCTGCGGGTACAGGCCGGCCAGTTGCTCCAGCGCCGGATGGGTGCGCAGTGGCGCACGGGCACCCGCTGGCGCAGCAGTGCCGGGCTGGCCTGCTGCGGCCGGTGCGCCGGCTTCGCCGCGCGGACGAGCACCGCGGCGGTTGTTGTTGTTGTTGCCGTTATTGTTGTTGCGGCCACCACGGCCTTCACGGCGGGGGGCTGCAGCGGCGGCAGGGACTGCTGCTGGCGCACCACCACCCTCCCCTGCTTCCCCAGGAGCCACGGCGGGGGCCGGTGCCGCGCTGGCGGCCACGGGGGCAGCGGCGGGCGCGGCGGTCTGTTCTTGTTCTGGCACGTTGTCGGTCATGGCGTAGCGAAGGAAGGGGGCAACAAAACCCTCAATCATGCCAGCCTTGGCGCCAGGCGCCTAATCCAAGGCTTCCTGCCACCCCCTCTTGGGGCTGGCCCCATCCCCCCGGATGGAGGCACACGCCATCAGCGCGCAGCGGCCAGGGCGTCGTCCAGCACCTCGATCCAGTGGCGCACGGGCGTCGTCGTGCCGCTCTGCAGGTGCGTGATGCAGCCGATGTTGGCCGACAGGATGGCATCGGGCGGCTGTTCGCCAAAGGCCTCGCCCAGGGCGCCGAGCTTGCGGTCGCGCAACTGGTAGGACAGGCCAGGATTGAGCACCGAGTAGGTGCCCGCCGAGCCGCAGCACAGATGCGACTCATTGCGTGCCACGCGCAGCTTGAAGCCCAGCCTTGCGAGGTGCATCTCGACCCCGCCACGCAGCTTTTGCCCGTGCTGCAGCGTGCAGGGAGGATGGTAGGCGTACAGCACGTCGGCCGGCAGGCTGACGCGCCCCGCCAGGCGCTCGGCGAGCTCGGGCAGCAGGTCCGGCAGCAACTCGGACAGGTCGCGCGTGAGGGCGCTGATGCGCTCGGCCTTGGCGGCGTACTGCGCGTCGTCCCGCAGGATGTGGCCGTATTCCTTGACCGTGACACCGCAGCCCGAGGCGTTCATGACGATGCACTCCACGCCGCCCGCTTCCACCAGCGGCCACCAGGCGTCGATGTTGGCGCGCATCTCGGCCTTGCCGCCCTCCTGGTCGTTGAGGTGGAACTTGACCGCGCCGCAGCAGCCGGCCTTGGGCGCCACCAGGGTCTGGATGCCCGCGGCGTCGAGCACGCGCGCCGTGGCGGTGTTGATGCCGGGCATCATCGCGGGCTGCACGCAGCCGGCCAGCATGAGCACCTTGCGCGCATGCTCCCGGGTAGGCCAGGCGCCCGGGTTCTGCGGTGCCGGCACCTTGGCCTTGAGGGCTTTGGGCAGCAGGCCGCGCACCATCTGCCCGGCCTTCATGGCGGGCGCGAACAGGGGCGAGGGCAGGCCTTCCTTGAGTGCCCAGCGCAGCGCCTTTTCCCCCGTGGGGCGCGGCACCTTCTCGTCCACGATCTTGCGGCCGATGTCCACCAGGTGGCCATACTGCACGCCGCTCGGGCAGGTGCTTTCGCAATTGCGGCAGGTCAGGCAGCGGTCCAGGTGCATCTGGGTGGCGCGCGTGGGTGCCTGCCCTTCAAGCACCTGCTTGATCAGGTAGATGCGGCCGCGCGGGCCGTCGAGCTCGTCGCCCAGCAGCTGGTAGGTGGGGCAGGTGGCGGTGCAGAAGCCGCAGTGTACGCACTTGCGCAGGATGGCCTCGGCCTCCAGGCCATCGGCGCGGGCGCGGTATTCAGGGGAGAGTTGGGTTTGCATGGTGCATGCCTGGACGGTGAATGGGGCGCCGCGCGGTGCGGCGCGCAGGGGCTGTCTACCAGCCCGGGGCCATGCGCCCGGGGTTGAAGATGCCGGCCGGGTCGAAGCTGTGCTTGAGGCGCGCGTGGATCTGCTCCAGCGCGCGCGAAGGCAGGGCCGCATGACCCGCCCCGCCCGGTTCGCGCGCCAGGGGCGCCCGGAACATCGCCGCGCTGCCGCCTGCCGCCCGCGCCGCCTCGCGCAAGGCATCGCCCGCGGATTCGGGTGCCTGCACCCAGCGCAGCGCGCCATGCCACTCGACCAGTGGCGATGCACCGCCGGAGAGGGCCATCACGGGGGCCGTGGCCGGCAACGACAGGCGCCACAGGGCCTGGTCAGGCGCGCGCGCGGTGAACCAGGGCAGGGACTGGTCACGGCAGGCGCTCCAGTCGGCGTTCACAGCGGCAGCATCCAGGCGCTCGCCGCCCATGGTGCGGCAGGCGGCCTCCACGGCCGCCACGGCGCCGCGCAGGCGCACCTGCAGCATGCCTGTGTGGCCCCCGCCCACCCAGCGGCTGGCGTTGAGTGGCAGGGGCTGGCCGCCCCAGGCATGCAGCCGGCGCAAGGCATCGGCCTGGCTGCATTCGAACCCCAGCGTGGCCTCGCCAGGCGCCACGGGCAGTACCTTGAGGCTGACTTCGGTGAGCAGGCCCAGCGTGCCCCAGGAGCCGGCCATGAGGCGCGAAGCGTCATAGCCCGCCACGTTCTTCATGACCTGGCCGCCAAAGCTCAGCAATTCGGCCCGGCCGTTGAGCAGCACCACGCCCAGCAGATAGTCGCGCACGGCGCCTGCGCTGGCACGCGCCGGGCCGGACAGGCCCGCCGCCACCATGCCGCCGACCGTGGTGGCCTGCGGCTGCGCACCGAAGTGCGGGGGCTCGAACGGCAGACACTGCCCCTGGGCGGCCAGGGCGGCCTCCAGCTCGGCCAGCGGCGTGCCGGTGCGCACGGTCACGACCAGCTCACTGGGCTCGTAGTCCACGATGCCCTGGAGCACGCGGGTGTCGAGCACCTCGCCATGCAGGGCCAGACCATGAAAGTCCTTGCTGCCCCCGCCGCGGATGCGCAAGGGGGTCTGGTCGGCCGCGGCGGCACGCACACGTTCGGTGATCTGGGCAAGGGCGAAATCCATGCTGTGCATCGTAGCGGCTGCACCCCGTCCGGGCCGCCGGCCCTGCCGTGAATTTTTTGAACGGCCGGCGTGAGGCCGGCGATGGACCCCGCGCAGCCCTGCAATGAAAAACCCGCCGAAGGGCGGGTTGCTCAAAAAGAAGCCCGCCGGGTGGCGGGCCAAGGGATCCGAGGAGGATTCCGAGGAGACTCTCGCAGAAAAACAAACAATCAGAAAATCAGGGCCGGCCGGGCTGCGGCACCACCAGACACCGCAGCCTCCGGCCCATCCATCAACGGTTGTAGGCCGTTTCGCCGTGGGACGTGATGTCCAGGCCTTCGCGTTCGGCTTCTTCCGAGACACGCAAGCCCACCAGCAGGTCAGCGATCTTGTAGGAGATGAAAGCCACGACGCCGGACCACACGATGGTGAACAGCACGCTCTTGACCTGGATCCACACCTGGGCACCCATGGCGAAGGTGTCAGGCGTCAGGCCGCCCGTACCACCCAGGCCCTTGGAGGCGAACACACCGGTCAGGATGGCACCCAGAATGCCGCCGACACCATGCACGCCGAACACGTCGAATGCGTCGTCCACGTTGAGCATGCGCTTCAAGCCACCCACACCCCACAGGCAGACGACACCGGCGATCAGGCCCAGCACGATGGAACCCATGGGGCCCACGAAGCCGGCAGCCGGCGTCACCGCCACCAGGCCCGCCACGGCACCCGAGGCAGCACCCAGCATCGAAGCCTTGCCCTTGTGCAGCGCTTCACCGGCGATCCAGCTCAGCGTGGCAGCAGCAGTGGCCAGCACGGTGTTCACGAAGGCCAGGCCGGCACCCGAGTTAGCAGCACCGGCGGAGCCGGCGTTGAAGCCGAACCAGCCCACCCACAGCAGAGAAGCACCCACCATCGTCAGCGTCAGGCTGTGGGGCGTCAGGGCTTCCTTGCCGAAGCCGATGCGCTTGCCCACCATGTAGGCGCCCACCAGGCCAGCGACACCGGCGTTGATGTGAACCACGGTGCCGCCAGCGAAGTCCAGCGCGCCGTCTGCGCCCAGCAGGCCGCCGCCCCACACGATGTGGGCCATGGGCACGTAGCTGAAGGTGAACCACAGCACCGAGAAGATCAGCACGGCAGAGAACTTGATGCGTTCGGCAAAGGAGCCGACGACCAGCGCCACCGTGATGGCCGCGAACGTGCCCTGGAAGGCGATGAACACGTACTCGGGGATGGTGATCAGGGCACCGAAGGTTTCCTGCGTCACGCCCTTGAGGAAGATCTTGTCCAGGCCGCCGAAGAACTTGCCTTCACCCGAGAACGCCAGGCTGTAGCCGTAGATGGCCCACAGCAGGGAGATCAGCGAGAAGACCACGAAGACCTGCATCAGCACGGACAGCATGTTCTTGGAACGACCCAGGCCACCGTAGAACAGTGCCAGGCCGGGGATGGTCATCAGGATGACCAGCAGTGTGGAGGTCAGCATCCAGGCGGTATCGCCGGAGTCGACCTTGGGTACGGGTGCGGCAGGAGCCGCTTCGGAGGCCGCCGCAGCAGGTGCCGGTGCGGCCGCTGGGGCAGCAGCCGCAGCAGCTGGCGCGGCTTCTGCCGGTGCCGATGCCGCGGCATCGGCCGCAGGTGCCTGGGCCAGCGACAGTCCACCGACCGACAGCAGGCTCAACCCCAGGATGAAGGAAGCAAGCAATTTTTTCATGGCTTTTTTTCTCTTGTGTGTGATGCGGCGTGCCTTAGAGGGCTTCCTTGCCGGTTTCGCCGGTGCGGATGCGCACCACCTGCTCGAGGTGCGTCACGAAAATCTTGCCGTCGCCGATCTTGCCGGTGCGTGCAGCGGCCTCGATGGCTTCGATCACCCGGTCCACCAGTTCGTCCGCCACGGCGGCTTCGATCTTGACCTTGGGCAGGAAGTCGACCACGTACTCCGCACCGCGGTACAGCTCCGTGTGGCCCTTCTGGCGCCCGAAGCCCTTGACCTCGGTCACCGTAATCCCCTGGACCCCGATGTCCGACAGGGCTTCACGCACCTCGTCGAGCTTGAAGGGCTTGATGATGGCTGTCACCATTTTCATTTTTGGTTCCTCCGGGAAGGGGCGCACCATGCGCCCCTGAAAGATTTACAGGGTTTTGGTCAGCGAGACGATCACGCGCGACTTGTTGACGGGGCCGAAGAAGTCCTTCTTGGTGGCGCCCACCACGGCAGCGCCCAGCGACAGGCCCGAACCGAAGTCATAGGCACCACCGACGCTGTAGTCCAGATAGTTGGGGGCAGCGATATCGCCACCAAAGCGCGTGTAGCCCACCGAGGCCTTGGCGGTGATCTTGGGCGCCACTTCCTGCGCGAAGGCCAGGTTCAGGTAGCCGGTGTTGCGGCCCTTGAAGCCGGGACCGGCGTAGGCGAAGTAGTCCTTGGACAGGGTGTGCGAGTACTTGGCCGTCACCGGGCCGAAGGTGGCCGCGCCGTAGACTTCGGTGGTGTTGCCGTTGCTGTTGCCGGGGTAGATGTAGGTCAGCAGGCCCACGTCCAGGTCCACCGAGCCGGCCTTGAACTTGTAGCCGCCATAGATGTCGGACTCGATGGAGTTGCCCGAGAGCCAGTCGACGCTGGAGTTCCAGTTGCCGACATAGAAACCGGACTCGCCGAAGGCGTAGTCGAAACCGCCCTGGATCGCGGGCTTGACGGCCTTGACCTTGGAGACATCCTGGTCCTGGCCACGGAACTTGTAGTTGGTGGTCAGGCTGACGTTGCCAGTCAGCTGGGCGCTGGCCAGCAGGGGCAGGGTTGCGACAAGGGCAGCGCCCAGGAACTTGATGGATGCGCGGGTCATGTTTCCTCCGGTTGGACAAAGTAGGGACAAGCGCTTTAAGCATGGACCGTGCCACGCGCTACCAACGCGCCGTGGCACCTGGGGGCGGGACAGATGGGGATTCCCTATTAAAGTGAGGGTTGAGGGGATGGCACGACCGCACTGCGATGGTGCAACCGTGACGCATTTCACGCAAGTCCGCTGTAGAACGCACCCATCTGGGGAGAAAGTCATCCATGAGTCTTGCTTTGGTGCAAAGCCGCGCCCTTCTGGGGCTGCAGGCACCGGCCGTCACCGTTGAAGTGCACCTGGCCAATGGCCTGCCCAGCTTCACCCTGGTGGGCCTGGCCGAGGTGGAGGTGAAAGAGGCACGCGAGCGGGTGCGCTCGGCGCTGCAGAACGCCGGGCTGGAGTTCCCCCACAACAAGCGCATCACGGTGAACCTTGCCCCCGCCGACCTGCCCAAGGACTCGGGTCGGTTCGACTTGCCCATCGCGCTGGGCATCCTCGCCGCGAGCGGGCAGATCGATGGCAGCCGTCTGGCGGGCCATGAGTTTGCCGGGGAGCTCTCGCTCTCGGGTGAGTTGCGCCCCGTACGCGGCGCGCTGGCCACCAGCCTGGCGCTGCAAACCCAGCAGATCAGCGCCCAACTGGTGCTGCCCCCTGGCAGTGCCGAGGAAGCCGCCCTGGTCCCCGACGCCCAGGTGGTGCGCGCGCGCCACCTGCTCGACGTGGTGCGCGCCTTTCTGCCGCCGGGCACGCCCGCCCCGGAAGGGGACGACGACGGTTTCACGCGCCTGCAGCCCACACCCATGGTCACCGGGCTGCAGGGCCCCGACATGGCCGACGTGAAGGGCCAGGCCATGGCCAAGCGCGCGCTGGAGATCGCCGCGGCCGGCGGCCACAGCGCCCTCATGGCCGGCCCACCGGGCTCGGGCAAGTCCATGCTCGCACAGCGCTTTGCCGGCCTGCTGCCGCCCATGACGGTGCAGGAGGCACTGGAGAGCGCCGCCATCTCCAGCCTGGCCGGCCGCTTCAGCCCCGAACACTGGGGACTGCGTCCCACGGGGCAACCTCATCACACGGCCAGTGCCGTGGCGCTGGTAGGGGGAGGTTCGCCGCCACGGCCTGGCGAGATATCGCTGGCGCACCATGGTGTGCTCTTCCTCGACGAATTTCCCGAGTTCACCAGGGCTGCGCTGGAGGCGCTGCGCGAACCCCTGGAAACCGGCCACATCACGATCTCCCGCGCGGCGCAGCGCGCCGATTTTCCGGCCCGCTTTCAGATGGTGGCGGCCATGAACCCCTGTCCCTGCGGTTTTCTCGGATCCACCCAGCGCGCCTGCCGCTGCACGCCCGACCAGATCTCGCGCTACCAGGGCAAGCTCAGCGGCCCGCTGCTGGACCGCATCGACCTGCATGTGGAGGTGCCCGCCGTGCCTTCGGAGCAATTGCTCAAGGCGCCGCCCGGCGAATCCAGCGCCGCCATCCGCGAGCGCGTGGTGCAGGCCCGGGCCCGGGCGCTGGCACGCCAGGGCAAGACCAACCAGGCCCTGCAGGGCCAGGAGATCGACGAACACCTGCACCTCGACGATGCAGCCGCCAAGTTCCTCAATACCGCGGCCGCGCGCCTGGGCTGGTCGGCGCGCAGTACGCACCGCGCGCTCAAGGTGGCGCGCACCATTGCCGACCTGGCCGGTGCCGAGGCCACCGCTGTCGGCCACGTGGCCGAGGCAGTTCAATACCGCCGTGTGCTGCGCAGTCAGACGTGAAGACCCCCTGAGTCGCTTCGCGCCTTCCCCCTGGAAGGGGGACGCCCCCAGCGCGGCGGGGCGGCCCTTGCGCGGGGGCACTGGCCCAGGCCATGCCAACTTCCAAGGCCGCGGGAAACGCAAGGCAGATGTCTTCGGGGACGCCGTTATAGTTCTCATCCAGCCCTTCCAGCATCATTCCCATGGCCAGCGCTTCCTCCCCCACCCTCGCACCCACCGCCACCGACGTGGTCGACAACAGCTACCTGCGCACCCTGGTGGGCTACAACGCGCGCCGCGCGTCGCTGTCCATCATCGAAGTGTTCATGGAGCGCATGGCGGTCTATGGGCTCAAGGTGGTGGATTTCTCGGTGCTCTCGCTGGTGGCGCACAACCCCGGCATCACCTCGCGCCAGCTGTGCGCCACGCTGGGCGTGCTGCCGCCCAACCTGGTGGGCCTGATCGCGGCGCTGGACCGGCGCGGCCTGATCGAGCGCCGCCCGCACCCGAGCGACGGGCGCGCCATGGGCCTGCACCTGACGCCCGCCGGCGAGGACCTGTGCGCGCAGGCCGAGCAGACGGCGGCCACGCTGGAGATCGACGCCACCGCGCGCCTGACCGCCACCGAGCGCAAAACGCTGATCCGGCTTCTGCAAAAAGTCTACGACTGACGGGCCCGCGCCGGCCCGCCTGGATCAGGCTGCCGCTGGCGTGGCCTTGGCCGCCTTGTCCAGCCCCAGCAGCCGCACCGCATTGCCCTTGAGGATGCCGGGCATCACCTCGGGCTTGAAGCCGGCCTCCTGAAAATCCTTCATCCAGCGCTCGGGCGTGATCAGCGGGTAATCGCTGCCGAACAGGATGCGGTCCTTGAGCAGCGTGTTGGCGTACTGCACCAGTTGCTTGGGGAAGTACTTGGGGCTCCAGCCCGAGAGGTCGATCCAGACGTTGGGCTTGTGCGTGGCAACCGAGAGCGCCTCGTCCTGCCACGGGAAGCTCGGGTGCGCCATGACGATCTGCATGTCGGGGAAGTCGATGGCCACATCGTCCAGGTGCATGGGGTTGCTGTATTCCAGGCGCAGGCCACCGCCGCAGCGCATGCCGCTGCCGATACCGCTGTGCCCGGTGTGGAAGATGGCCGGCAGGCCGTACTCGGCGATCACCTCGTAGATCGGCCAGGCCATCTGGTCGTAGGGGTGGTAGCCCTGCACCGTGGGGTGGAACTTGAAGCCCTTGACGCCATGCTCCTCGATCAGGCGGCGCGCCTCGCGCGCGCCCATCTTGCCCTTGTGCGGGTCGATGCTGGCAAAGGCCATCATCATGTCGCTGTTGGCTTTGGCGGCCTCGGCGATCTCTTCGTTGGGGATGCGCCGGCGGCCCATCTTGGACTCGGCGTCCACGGTGAACATCACCAGCCCGATCTTCTGCTCGCGGTAGTAGGCCACCGTCTCGGCGATGGTGGGCCGGCGGCCATTCTTGAAGTATTTGTCGGCGGCGCGGTCGTACTCCTCACCGTAGTTGTCGAACGGGTTCCAGCAGCTCACCTCGGCGTGCGTGTGGATGTCGATGGCAATCAGGTTCTCGTGGTCCATATCTGTCTCCTATGGTGACCGGTCTTTCACGGTGTGCCTGTCAGCATGCACCACGGCACATGGCGCAGATCAAGGGTAACTACTGATGAAAAATCGGTCTGGCTTGCTTGAATTGGTTATGAACTATAACCACAATTCACGTATCAAGAAAGCCACCATGACCCATCCAGACATCCATTTCGAGCTTGCCGGCGACGAGCAGGAAGTTGCCGTGATCCGCCTCACGCGCAGCGC
Organism: Acidovorax sp. AC410; assembly: GCF_979253235.1. Taxonomy (NCBI): domain Bacteria; kingdom Pseudomonadati; phylum Pseudomonadota; class Betaproteobacteria; order Burkholderiales; family Comamonadaceae; genus Acidovorax; species Acidovorax sp. AC410. The sequence goes on along the minus strand of NZ_CEEDCG010000001.1, from coordinate 2,168,813 downwards.
CAAGCGCAATGCGCTGAACGACGGCCTGATCCTGGCCCTGCGCGACCTGTTCGAGAAAATGCCCGCCAGCGTGCGCGCCGCCGTGATCGACGGCGAAGGCCCGCACTTCTGCGCCGGGCTCGACCTGTCCGAACTCAAGGAGCGCGACGCAGGCCAGGGCCTGTACCACTCGCGCATGTGGCATGCAGCGCTGGAGCGCGTGCAGTACGGCCCCGTGCCCGTGATCGCCGCGCTGCACGGTGCGGTGGTGGGCGGCGGGCTGGAGCTGGCCAGCGCCTGCCACATCCGCGTGGCCGACGAATCCACCTTCTACGCGCTGCCCGAGGGCTCGCGCGGCATCTTCGTGGGCGGCGGCGGCGCGGTGCGCATCCCCAAGCTGATTGGCGCGGCGCGCATGGCGGACATGATGCTCACCGGCCGCGTCTACAACGCGCAGGATGGCGAGAAGGTCGGCTTTGCCCAGTACCTGGTGCCCGAAGGCCAGGCCTTCGACAAGGCGCTGGAACTGGCCAAGCGCGTGGCGCAGAACGCACCGCTGACCAACTACGCGCTGATGCACGCCCTGCCGCGCATCGCCGAGCAGCCGGCGGACCAGGGCTTCTTCACCGAGGCCATGATGGCCGCGATCGCCCAGAGCGCACCCGAGGCCAAGTCACGCCTGGCGGACTTCCTGGAAGGCCGCGCCGCCAAGGTCCGCAAGGACTGAGACGGTGTGAACAAGTCCTTCTGAGCCCCCTGCTCCGCATCTCTACCTGCACCTGCCGGACATCCACCCATGAGCGATCTCTCCACCCCCCTGGCCCCGCCGCGCTACCGCCCGGTGCCCTTTGGCGTCACCCGCGTCAACCTGCGCGAGGGCGCACCCGGTGTGCGCTACCTGCAGGCCGACCTGCCCCTGGGCGCCTACGCGCGCCGGGTCACGGACTACCTGGTGCACTGGGCCGAGGCGGAGCCTGAGCGCAGCTTTCTCGCGCGCCGCGTGCAGCAGGCCAACGGCAGCAGCGGCGACTGGCAGCACGTGACGTATGCGCAGGCGCTGGACGCCGCGCGCAGCATCGGCCAGGCGCTGCTGGACCGGGGGCTGAACGCCGAACGCCCGGTGGTGGTGCTCAGCGAAAACAGCCTGGAGCATGCGCTCATGGCACTGGGCTGCATGTATGCCGGCGTGCCTTACTGCCCCGTGTCGCCGGCCTACGCCACGGTGAGCCAGGACTACGACAAGCTGCGCCACGTGCTGGACACGCTGACGCCCGGCCTGGTGTTTGCGGCCGATGGCACACGCTTTGGCCGGGCCATCGAGGCCACCGTGGCGGCGGACGTGGAAGTGGTGCTCGCCCAGGGCGCCATCGCCAGCCGCAAGGCCAGCACCTTCCAGAGCCTGCGCAACACCGTGGCCACGCCGGCCGTGGATGCGGCCATGCATGCCACGGGCCCCGGCACCATCGTGAAATTCCTGTTCACCAGCGGCTCCACCAAGATGCCCAAGCCGGTGATCAACACCCAGCGCATGTGGTGCGCCAACCTGCAGCAGATCACCCTGTCGCTGCCCGTGCTGGCCGAAGCCCCGCCCATCCTGGTGGACTGGCTGCCGTGGAACCACACCTTCGGCAGCAACCACAACTTCGGACTCACGCTGCAGCACGGCGGCACGCTCTACATCGACGACGGCAAGCCCACGGCAGCGCTGATCGGCGAGACCCTGCGCAACCTGCGCGAGATCGCGCCCACGGTGTACTTCAACGTGCCCACCGGCTTCGAGATGATCGCCGACGCGATGAAGACCGACGCCGTGCTGCGCCGCACCTTGCTGTCGCGGGTGCGCATGTTCTTCTACTCGGGCGCCGGCCTGGCCCAACCCATCTGGGACAGCCTGCACGCAACGCAGGAGGCCGAGCTCGGCGAGCGCATCGTCATGTCCACGGGCCTGGGGATGACCGAGTCGGCCCCCTCGGCCATGTTCTGCAACAGCCCCGACGTGCGCTCGGGCCACATCGGCGCGCCCGTGCCGGGCATGACGCTCAAGCTGGTGGACGTGGACGGCAAGACCGAGGTGCGCTACCGCGGCCCCAACGTGACGCCCGGCTACTGGCGCTCGGACGCCGCCACGCGCGAGGCCTTCGACGACGAGGGTTACCTGTGCACCGGCGACGCGGTGCTGTGGATCGACGACAACGACATCCACCGCGGCCTGCGCTTCGATGGCCGCATCGCCGAAGACTTCAAGCTCTCCACCGGCACCTTCGTGAGCGTGGGCCCGATGCGCGCCAAGATCGTCGTGGCCGGCGCCCCGTACATCCAGGACGCGGTGCTCACCGGACTGAACCGCAAGGAAGTGGGCGCCCTGCTGTTCCTCTCACCCGCCTGCCGTGAGGTGAGCGGGCTGGATGCCGACGCCCCCTGGGCCGAGGTCATCGCCAGCACCGGGGTGCGCCAGCGCATCCAGGCCGTCATCGACCACCTGGCGCGCGAATCCACGGGCAGCGCCAGCCGCGTGGCGCGCGCACTGCTGATGGCCGAGCCGCCCTCGCTCGACAAGGGCGAGATCACCGACAAGGGCTCCATCAACCAGCGCGCCGTGCTCAAGCACCGCGACGCCCTGGTGCAGGCCCTGCATGACGGCAACGCCCCCGACACCATCGTGCCCGCGGCCTGAAACGCACTACCCAAGGAGCCATCCATGCAGATCCAAGGACAGACCGCCCTCGTCACCGGCGCCGCATCGGGCCTGGGCGAAGCCACCGCACGCGAGCTGGCCCGCCTGGGCGCCAAGGTCGCGGTGCTCGACGTGAACACCGCCCTGGCCACCCAGGTGGCCGAGAGCATCAACGCACAGCATGGCGCCGGCACGGCCGTGGCCTGCACCTGCGACATCACCCAGACCGAGAGCGTGGCCGCCGCCCTGACCCAGGCCGAGGCGGCCCTGGGCCCGGCGCGCATCCTCATGAACGTGGCCGGCATCGGCAGCGCCAAGCGCGTGGTGCAGCGCGACGGCAGCGCAGCGCCGCTCGAAGACTTCGCGCGCGTGGTGGGCATCAACCTCATCGGCAGCTACAACATCAGCCGGCTGTTCGCAGCCGCCTGCGCCAAGCTGGCGCCGCTCGACAGCGGCGAACGCGGCGTGATGATGTTCACCGCCTCGGTGGCGGCCTTCGACGGCCAGGTAGGCCAGCAGGCCTACAGCGCCTCCAAGGGCGGCCTGGTGGGCATGACGCTGCCCATGGCGCGCGACCTGGCGCAGCACGGCATCCGCGTGTGTACCGTGGCGCCGGGCCTGTTCGCCACGCCGCTCATGAAGGAGCTGCCCGAGGCCGTGCAGCAGTCGCTGGCGGCGAGCATCCCCTTCCCCCCGCGCCTGGGCAAGCCCGAGGAGTTTGCCGAGCTGGCGGCCCACATCGTGACCAACGGACACCTCAACGGCGAAGTCATCCGCCTCGACGGTGCCCTGCGCATGGCACCCCGATAGCCCCCCCGTTCCCTGCCCCGTCAACACACCATACCTATACCGGAGACAACCATGACGACGACACGACGCCACTTTGTTCACACCCTGGGCAGCGCCGCCGCCCTCGCAGCGCTCTATCCCCTGTCTTCCTTCGCGCAGGCGCTGGACCAGGTCAAGATCATGTACGGCTTTCCGGCCGGCAGCGCGGGCGACAGCGTGGCCCGCCGCGTGGCCGAGAAGCTGGGCGGCACGGCCTACAGCAAGAACCCGGGCTTCGTCGAGAACAAGCCCGGCGCCGGTGGCCGCATCGCAGTGGAAACGCTGAAGAACTCCCCCGCCGATGGCTCGGTGCTCACCCTGGCACCGGTATCGGCCCTGTCGGTGTACCCGCACATCTACCCCAAGCTCAGCTACAAGCCCGACGACGTGGTGCCCGTCTCCATCGGCGCGATCATGCACCACGGCCTGGCCGTGGGCCCGGCCGTGCCGGCCGAGGTGAAGACGCTCAAGGACTTCCTGGCCTGGGCCAAGGCGAACCCGGACAAGGCCAGCTACGGCTCGCCCGGCGCGGGCTCCATGCCCCACCTGCTGGGCGCGCTGCTGGGCATCCGTGCGGCAGTGGAGCTCAAGCACGTTCCCTACCGTGGCACCGTGCCCAGCATCACCGACCTGGTGGGCGGCCAGATCGCTGCCGCCATGAACCCCAGCGGCGACTACCTGCAGTACATGAAGACCGGCCGCGTGCGCGTGCTGGCCACCTCGGGCAAGAAGCGCTCGCCCTACCTGCCAGATGTGCCCACCTTCATCGAACTGGGCTACCCCGACGTGACGTCCGAGGAATGGTTCGGCTTCTACGCCCCGGCCAAGACGCCCGCCGCCACGCTGGCCAGTGCCAATGCCGCCATCACCGGCGCGCTCAAGGACAAGACCGTGATCGACGCGCTGGGCGTCGTTGGCCTGGTGGCCCACGGCAGCACGCAGCAGGAGATGCTGGCCGACCAGAAGGCCGAGTTCGAGCGCTGGGGCCCGCTGGTCAAACAGATCGGGTTCACTTCAGAGTCTTGACTCTGGATTGGCTCCCCCCTGAGGGGGGACGCCTCCGGTGGCCCGGCAAAGCCGGTTCCACGGTGGCGCTGGCCTTTGGCCGCGCCAGTTGCGAAGGCCATGGGTTAACGACGGACAAGGACGCACGATCAGCATGCAAGCACACCAGACCCTGGCCGATATCCAGCACCTGCTGACCGAAGTGCTCCATGCGCCTTCGCAGTGGCAGGCGCTGGCGCCGTTTGCCGACACCGATGGCGGGCTGGCGGCGCAGGTGCTGGAGGAGGCCGCCAAGTTCGTCGACAGCGCCATCGCCCCGCTGCAGCGCACCGGCGACGCAGAGGGCTGCCACTTCGAGGCCGGCAGCGTCACCACGCCCGCCGGTTTTCGCGCGGCCTACCAGGCCTTCTGGCAGGCCGGCTGGCCCTCGCTGGCCTGCGCGCCCGAAGACGGTGGCCAGGGCCTGCCCGCGGTGCTCGAATGCGTGCTGTTCGAATGGCTGGCCGGTGCCAACCATGGCTGGACCATGGCGCCTGGCCTGCTGCACGGCGCCTACGAGTGCCTGCGCCACCATGGCAGCGAGGCCTTGAAGGCGCAGTACCTGCCGAAGATCGCCAGTGGCGAATGGCTGGCCACCATGTGCCTGACCGAGGCCCATGCGGGCAGCGACCTGGGCCTGGTGCGCACGCGCGGCGTACCGCAGGCCGACGGCAGCGTGCGCGTGAACGGCAGCAAGATCTTCATCTCCGGCGGCGAGCACGACCTGACCGACAACATCGTGCACCTGGTGCTGGCGCGCCTGCCCGGTGCACTGGCCGGCCCCAAGGGGCTGTCGCTGTTCCTCGTGCCCAAGCGGCTGCCGGGCGGCGAGCGCAATGCCGTGGTGTGCGAACGCATCGAGGAGAAGATGGGCCTGCACGGCAGCCCCACCTGCGTGATGCGCTTCGACGATGCCACGGGCTGGCTGGTGGGCGAGCCCCACAAGGGCCTGGCCGCCATGTTCGTGATGATGAACGCCGCGCGCCTGCACGTGGGACTGCAGGGCCTGGGCCTGCTCGAAGCGGCCTGGCAGAAGGCCAGCGCCTATGCCCACGAGCGCCGGCAGATGCGTGCGCCCAAGGCCGTTGGCAGCAGCGCACCCGCGGGCCCCGATCCGATTGCCGAACACCCGGCCATGCGCCGCATCCTGCAGACGCAGCGCGCCTGGATCGACGGCGGGCGCGTGCTGGCCTACCACACGGCCCTGCAGCTCGACGTGGCGCGCCACCACCCCGACGCGACCGAGCGCGCCGTGGCCCAGCGCTGGTGCGCGCTGGTCACGCCCGTGCTCAAGGCCGCGCTGACCGACCAGGCCTTCCATGGCGCCAGCGCCTGCCTGCAGGTCTTCGGCGGCCACGGCTACGTGCGCGAATGGGGCATCGAGCAGATCGTGCGCGATGCGCGCGTGGCCATGATCTACGAGGGCACGAACGAAATCCAGGCCATCGACCTGCTGGTGCGCAAGGTGCTGGCCGATGGCGGCCAGGGCCTGTGTGCACTGCTCGCATCCCTGCGTGCCGGCCTGCCCCCCGACGAAGCCGCCAACACCCGGCGCAATGCCCTGGCCGACACCACGCGCGCGCTGGCCGCCGCAGCCGCCACCCACCCCGAGCTACCTTACTGGGTGGCCGACGACTACCTGCGGGCCGTGGCCCTGGTGCTGCTGGAGTGGGCCTGGGCGCGTGTCGCAGCGGCACCCGCCAGCCACGTGCCGCGCTGGACCGAACCGGCGCAGGCATGCAAGACCTGGGTGCTGCCCGAATTCGACATGCGCCTGGCCATCATTCGCCAGCGCCTGTCCACCGCTGCAGCCGACGTTCACCGACGTACCGCGCCCGCCATGGCTGCCGCCTGACGGTCCACGCCTTTTTTTCTCTCTTTGCTTTCCCCATCCCACAGCGCTTCGAGGCCGCGCTGCGGGTCTGCCTGCCTGCGCCTTGAGACAACACACGAGGAGACAACACCATGAAGACGAACGAGGGTATCTGGAGAACGCACCGTGGCCTGGGCCGCCCCCTGGCACTGGCCGCCCTGCCCGCCGCGGTATCGCTGCTGCTGGCCGGCTGCGGCGGATCCGACGGGGGGCTGCGGCAGCTCTCGGCGGCCTCGCCAGGCACGCTGCAGTCCTGCGCCAACCTGGCCACCACGCTGGCCCTGCCCAATACGCGCATCGCCTCCGCCGTGCCCGTGGCCGAGGGCGAGCTCAAGGCCACCGGCGTGAACACCCCCATCCCGGCGCACTGCCTGGTCAAAGGGGCGATGAACCAGCGCACCAGCACGGTCGATGGCGCGAGCTACGCCATCGGCTTCGAGATGCGCATGCCCGTGGCCTGGAACGGCCGCTTCCTCTACCAGGCCAACGGTGGACTCGATGGCAGCGTGGTCACGGCCCTGGGCGCGACCAGCGGCGCGGCACCCGTCGCGCCGGCGCTGAGCCAGGGCTTCGCGGTGCTCAGCTCGGACGCGGGGCACAGCGCTCCCACGCCCTTCTTCGGCGTGGACCCGCAGGCCCGGCTGGACTATGGCTACACGGCCGTGGGCAGCCTCACGCCCATGGCCAAGGACCTCATCAAGAGCGCCTACGGCAAGGCGCCCGACCGCTCGTACTTTGCGGGCTGCTCCAACGGCGGGCGCCACGCCATGGTGGCCGCCTCGCGCTATGCGGACCAGTACGACGGCATCCTGGCCGGAAACCCGGGCTTTCACCTGCCCAAGGCAGCTACCGCGCAGCTGTGGAAGGCCCAGCAGTACGCCAAGGTCTCCACCCCGGATGCCAGCGGCCAGCCCGACCTGAACACGTCCGTGACCGCCGCCGAGTACAGGCTGCTGGGCAGCCGCATCCTCGCCAAGTGCGATGCGCTGGACGGCGTGACCGACGGCCAGGTCAACGACGTGGCGGCCTGCCAGGCGGCCTTCAACCTGCAGACCGACGTGCCCAGTTGCAGCGCCGGTGCCGCGCGGGACGGGACCTGCCTGACGCCAGCGCAGAAGAACGTGCTGGCCGACATCTTCGCGGGCCCGAAGAACAGCAAGGGCGAGGCGCTGTACACCGGCACCTGGTTCGATCCGGGCGTGGGCGGCGTCAACTTCGCACAGTGGCACCTGGGCTCGCCCGCCACGCGCGATGCCGGCGCCGTGGCCTTCATCTTCACTTCGCCGCCCTCCTCCGTGGCGGCCTTCGGCGCCACCACGGGTCTGCAGTACGCGCTGAACTTCAGCATGGAGACCGACTACCCGAAGATGTTCGCCACCAGCGCGCTCTACCCCGAGTCGCCCTGGTCCTTCATGACGCCACCCAACGAAGCCGATCTGGGCGCCTTGAAGGAACGCGGTGCCAAGATGATGGTCTACCACGGTGTGGCCGACGGCGTGTTCTCGCCCGTGGACACCGCCAACTGGATGGACCGGCTGCAGGCCAACCACAAGGGCGATGCCGCCAGCTTTGCGCGCCTGTACATGGTGCCCGGCATGAACCACTGCTCGGGCGGCCCCGCCACCGACCAGTTCGACATGCTGGCGCCGCTAGTGCAGTGGGTGGAGCAGGGCAAGGCGCCCGATACCGTGCTGGCCCAGGCCCGCGGCGCCGGTGCCAATGTGGTCAATACCGAGCTGCCCGCCAGCTGGTCGGCCAACCGCACGCGCCCGCTGTGCGTCTACCCCAAGGTGGCCCGCTACAACGGCACGGGTGATGTGGAGAGCGCCAGCAGCTTCAGTTGCCGGTAGCAGCTGTAACAGGGGGTGAGAGCAATGGTGCCCGCCCCCTGGCGCTGGCACACTGTGCCAGTGTTGTCACTTCAAGGACTGCGCCATGGAAGCACAGGAACTGCACAGGGGGCGTCTGATCGACCATATCCAGCTGGTGGTGCGCGATCTGGCCGCCAGCCAGGCCTTCTACACGGCCATCTTCGAAGTCCTTCAGGTGCCACTGGGCGGCACCGCCGAGGACTACTTCTGGGCCGACGAGCTATTCGTCTCCACGTCCAAAAGTGCCGCGGCACAGGGCCACCTCACGGGCCGGCACCACCTGGCCTTCCAGGCCCGGGACGAGGCCATGGTGCAGGCCTTCTACAAGGCGGCCCTGGCCCATGGCGGCAAGGACAATGGCGCCCCGGGGGAGCGGCCCTACCACCCGGGCTACTACGCGGCGTTCGTGCTCGACCCCGATGGCAACAACATCGAGGCCGTGTTCCACGGCAAGGCCCAGCGCAGCGCGACCTCGGTCAAGATCACGCTCTAGCTTCCAAGAAACGGTGGATCGTGTGCCCGTGCGAGTCCACGGCCACCGTGACCGGAAAGTCCACCACCTCGAACTCGTGGATGGCCTCCATGCCCAGGTCGGCAAAGGCCAGCACCCGTGCCTTGCGGATCGAGCGCGAGAGCAGGTAGGCCGCGCCGCCGGTCGCCGCAAGGTAGGCAGCGCCATGGCGGCGGATGGAGGCGATGGCCTCGGGCCCGCGCTCGGCCTTGCCGATCATGGCCAGCAGCCCGGTCTGCGCGAGCAGCGGCTCCACGAAGCGGTCCATGCGCGTGGCGGTGGTCGGGCCGGCCGGGCCCACGGCTTCGCCCGCCACGGCCTCCACCGGGCCCACGTAGTAGATGGTGCGGCCGTGCAGGTCCACGGGCAGCGGCTCGCCGCGCTCCAGCAGGTCCACCAGGCGTTTGTGCGCCGCGTCGCGCGCGGTCAGCAGGGTGCCCGTGAGCAGCAGGGTCTGGCCGACCTTCCATTGGCCGACCTCGGCACGGTCCAGCGTGTCCAGGTCCACGCGCACCGCATCGTCCACCGTGAAGTGGTCGGGAATGCCCTCCCAGGCGTCGAGCGACAGCTCCGGCAGGGGGGCCGGCCCTGTGCCGTCGAGCATGAGGCGCAGGTAGCGCGTGGCGGCGCAATTGGGGATCAGCGCCACGGGAATCGTGGCCGCATGGCAGGGCGCGCTGCGTACCTTCACGTCGAGCACAGCCGACAGGCCGCCGAGCCCCTGCGCGCCGATGCCCAGGGCATTGCTGCGCGCGTGCAGGTCCAGCCGCAGCGCCTCCTCGGGTGTGGTCGCGCCGCGCGCACGCAGTGCGTCGATGTCGATGGCATCGAACAGCGACAGCTTGGCCAACAGCATGGCCTGCTCGGGGCTGCCGCCGATGCCGATGCCCAGCACGCCGGGCGGGCACCAGCCCGCTCCCATGCCGGGCAGCTGCGCCAGCACCCAGTCGGCCACGCTGTCGCTGGGGTTGAGCGTGGCAAAGCGCGCCTTCACGTCACCGCCGCCGCCCTTGGCCACCACCAGCAGCTCCAGCGCATCGCCTTCCACCAGTTCGCAGTGCACGATGGAGGGCGTGTTGTCGCGCGTGTTGGTGCGCGCGCCCAGCGGGTCGGCCACCATGGTGGCGCGCAACGGGTTGGTGGGGTCGCCATAGGCGGTGCGCACCGCTTCGTCGACCACGGCCTGCAGGCTGCGCAACGGCGCGCCGTCGTGCCGGATGAAAGCCACGCCGGCACCCAGGCGCAGGAACACCTGGGCCACGCCCGTGTCCTGGCACAGCGGACGCCGGCCCAGGGCCGCCATGCGGCTGTTGACCAGCAACTGGCCCATGGCCGCGCGCGCCGGCGCATGGGTTTCGGCCGCATGGGCGCGCCGCAGCGCGCGCACGAAGTCGGGTGGATGCCGGTGGCTGATGAACTGCAGCGCCTGGGCGATGCTGGTGGCCAGGTCTTCCTGCGCAATGCGGGTCATGGCTCAGTCGATCTGGATCTTGGCGTCGGTCGCCACCTTGCGCCACTTGTCCACTTCAGCCGCCGTGTGCTTCGCGAACGCATCGGGCGCGTACTGGGCCTCGGGCAGCAGGTGGATGCCCTGCGCCACCATGCGCGCCGTCCACTGCTTGTCGGCCAGCGCCTTGAGGTAGGCGTGGTGGAGCTTTTGCACCACGTCCTTGGGCACCCCCTTGGGCGCATACAGGCCATACCAGGTGGCGGCCTCGAAGCCGGGCAGGGTCTTCTCTGCCAACGGCGGCACGTTCGGGTACTGCTGCGGCATGGGCGTGAGCGAGGTCAGCGCAATCGCATTGAGCCGACCACCCGTGACCTGGGGCAGCGCCGTGTTGCTCTGGTCGAACATGGCCTCCACCTGCCCGCCCACCAGGTCGTTCATGGCCGGGGCCGCGCCCTTGTACGAGATGGACGTGACCTCGATTCCGGCGCGCGATTCGAACAACGCGGCGATCAGGTGCGAGGTGGAACCCACGCCCGCATTGCCGAAGTTGATCTTGCGCGGGTTGGCCTTGGCCGCCACGATCAGCTCGCCGGCTGTCTTGTAGGGCGAGCTCTTGGGCACCAGCAGCACCAGCGGCGTGTCGGGAAAGCGGAACACCGCGTCGAAGTCCTTCACCGGGTCGTAGGCCAGCTTTTTGTACAGCGAAGGCGCCGCGCCCATGTAGCCCATGTGGCCGACCAGGAAGGTGTAGCCGTCGGGTGCCGACTTGGCAGCCTTGGCCGTGCCGATGGTGCCGCCCGCACCGGCCGCGTTCTCGATCACGATGGACTGGCCGATCTGGCGCCCCACCTTGTCGGCGATGTCGCGCGCCATGGCGTCGGTGGGCCCGCCCGCCGCGAACGGCACGACCCAGGTGAGCGGCTTGGCGGGCCAGGCCTGCTGGGCGTGGGCGAAGGTGGCGGCGCACAGCAATGCGGCGGCGGCACCGAGGACTTGGGCGGTGTTCATGGACTTGTCTCCTGCAATGGTTGTGGGAAGGAACGGAAAGCGCAAGCGGATGCGGTGCTTCAGTGGCCGAGCGCGGCCGAGGCGGCCAGGGCGCGGTCCACCATGGCGGGTGCCAGGCCCAGGTAGTTGGCGGGGTCGGTAAGGCGGTCGATGGTGGCGCGGTCAACGTGGCGCATGACCTCGGGCAGCGCAGCCAGGGCCTCGGCCAGCGTGCCGCCGTGTTCGTTGACGGTGCGGCAGGCGCCGTAGACCACGTCGTGCGCCTGCTGGCGGCCCATGGCCGGGGCCAGGCCCATCATCACGGCCTCGGCCACGATCAGGCCCCGGCTGATGCCCAGGTTGTTGCGCATGCGCGCTTCGTCCACGGTCAGGCCGCCGAGCGCGAACTTCGCCTGGTGCAGCGCGCCGGCGGTGAGGATGAAGCTCTCGGGCAGCGCCAGCCACTCGGCGTGCCAGGGGCCGGTGGCGCGCTCGAAGTCCTGCACCATGGCATCGACCATCAGCCCCGCGTGCTGGCGCACGGCTTTCGAGGCCGCCAGCATCAGCTCGCTGGAGATCGGGTTGCGCTTTTGCGGCATGGTGCTGCTGGCGCCCCGGCCCTTCACGAAGGGCTCGTAGACCTCGCCGAACTCGGTGGAGGCCATGATCATGATGTCCAGCGCGATCTTGCCCAGCGAGCCGGTGACCAGGGCCAGCAGATTGACGGCCTCGGCGAAGCCGTCGCGCGCCACGTGCCAGGTGGTCGCGGGCACGGCCAGGCCCAGTTCTTCAGCCAGCGCGGCCTGCACTTCGAAGCCCTTGTCGCCCAGCGAGGCCAGCGTGCCGGCAGCCCCGGCGAACTGCACCACCAGCACGCGCTTGCGCAGCTCGGCCAGGCGCTCCTGGTGCCGGTCGAACATGGCCAGCCAGATCGCCACCTTGTAGCCGAAGGTCACGGGCAGCGCCTGCTGCAGGTGGGTACGGCCGGCCATGGGCGTGTCGCGGTGCTTGGCCGCCAGCGCGGCCAGGATGCCGCGCAGTTCGCGGATGTCGGCCTCCACCAGCGCCATGCCGTCGCGCAACTGCAGCACGTTGGCCGTGTCCATGATGTCCTGGGTGGTGGCACCCCAGTGCACGTAGCGCCCGGCCTCGCCGCACATCTGCACGAGCTGGTGTACCAGCGGCAGGATGGGGTAGCCGACGATGTCGGTCTCGTGGCGCATGTGGTCGAAGTCCACGCGGTCCAGGCGCGATTCGCGCGCGATGGCCTCGGCCGCCTCGGCCGGGATCACGCCGCAGCGCGCCTCGGCCCGCGCCAGCGCCACCTCCACCTCGATGTAGCGGGCGACCAGGGTGTGGTCGGAGAACACCTCGCGCATGCGCGGCGTGCCGAAGGCGTCGCGGAACAGCACCGAATCAAGCACCGTGCTGGCGGGGGTAAACAGGGAAGAGGACATGGCAGGCCGAATATGTTGATAAAATACGAACATATATAAATGTTCGAACAAATGAACTGTAAATATGTTCGAACAAAACTAGATCTGGGGTTTTCCCTGAGCAGGAGCCTGCCCGCATGACCGCCGCCAAAAACACTGACCTCGCCCGCGACCTGTCCGAAGGCATCGCTTCGGGGCGCTTCGCCGTGGGCACGCTGCTGCCCACCGAGTTCGAGCTGTGCGACCAGTACGGCCTGAGCCGCTATGCCGTGCGCAAGGCGCTGGACGAACTGCAGGAGCTGGGCCTGATCTCGCGGCGCAAGAACGTGGGCACACGCGTGGAGGCCGTGCGGCCGCGCGCCGGCTTCACGCAGTCCATCGCCACGGTGGAAGAACTGGCGCGCTTTGGTGCCGAGCATGTGCGCACGGTGCAGTCGATCAACGACGTTGTGGCGGACCTGGCGCTCGCCAAGCACCTGGCCTGCCCCGGCGGCACGCGCTGGCTGCACATCGCCTGCCTGCGCATGGAAGGCGGCAGCACCCGGGCACGCCCGATCTGCTGGCTGGACCTGTACATCGACCCGGCCTATGCCGACATCGGCCCCATCGTGCGCGACGCGCCCGAGACGCTGGCCAGCTCCATCATCGAGGAGCGCTATGGCCGGCGCATCGCGCGCATCCGCCAGGACATCGAGGCCGTGCTGGTGCCACGCGAGCATGCCGAGGCCCTGCGTGCCGAGGCCGGCGCGCCGGCGCTGAAGATCACGCGCCACTACATCGACCCGGCCGACCAGGTGTTCGAGATCTCGGTCTCGCTGCACCCGGCGGACCGGTTCAAGTTCTCGATGGAAATGACCCGCACGAAGGAATGACGGCACTGCTGCAAACCTGCTGACAAAGCGGTGTCAGCAGACGGTCGGCACCATGCGGGCTCCATTCAACGCAAGGAGCCCTTCCATGAAAAACGCCATCACCTGGTTCGAGATCCCCACCACCCAGCTGGACCGCGCCCAGGCCTTCTACGAAGCCGTGCTGGGCCAGACCATGCGCCGCGAGGCCATGGGCCCGAGCGAAGGCGCCGTGTTCGCCTACGACCCCGAGGCCGATGGCACGGGTGGCGCACTGCTGATGGGACCGACGGCGCCACTGCCCGCGCCTGGCGCGGGCACCCTTGTCTACCTGGACGCCTCGCCTTCACTCGACGCAGCGCTCGCCCGCGTGCTGGACCAGGGCGGCCAGGTGGCCCTGCCGCGCCAGGCGCTGCCGCCGGGCCTGGGTTTCTTCGCGCACATCCATGACCTGGATGGCAACCGTGTCGGCCTCCACGCACTGGCCTGAGCCGGTGCAGTCGCACCTGTGGACCGAAGCGGCCCCACCGACGGCCACCACCGCCCCCCGAGGCAACTGGATTGCGGTGGCCAGCGCAAGCCATGCGCGGCGTGGCTTCGCCGAGCCGGGTGCGGGCTACATGCAGGTCTGCCATGGCAAGGTCGCGCCACTGCGGCGCGTCAAGCCCGGCGACCGCGTGGCGTACTACGCGCCCACGGTCACCAGGGGCGGCAGCGACAAGCTGCAGACCTTCGTTTCGCTGGGGCTGGTGAAGCCCGGCGAGCCCTATGCCTTCGCCATGGGCGGCGGCTTCGTGCCGTTTCGCAAGGGCGTGGACTATGTGCCCGCCCGCGAAGCGCCGATCGCAGCGCTGCTGGACCACTTCGACTTCGTGCAGGACCGCGCGCGCTGGGGCTATGCGTTCCGTTTCGGGCTCTTCACCATCAGCGCCCATGACATGCGGCTGATTGCCGATGCCATGGGTGCCGACGCGGATTCATTGCATTTCTGAACGCTATGGATGGGCCGGACCGGCGCGCACACGTGCCAGCGCGGCCGGCACATCGTTCCATGCGGGGCGCCCTGGCGCATAGCGCTGGCGCATATAGCCCGCGAGCTCTGCGATCTGCGCATCGCTGAGCGCATCACCAAAGCCGGGCATGAAGCCCAGTTCGCGCGAAGCCGGCTCGCGGATGCCGTGCACGATGACCTGCAGCAGGTTGTCTGGCCGGTCGCTGTGCAGGTTGCTGTTGAGCGCCAGCGTCACGTTCACGCCCAGAAGCTTGGGGCCGTTGCCGTCATGGTGGCAGGCAGCGCAGGCCCCGTCGAACAGGCGCTGTGCCTGGCCGGGCTGGGGCGCCAGTGCAGCGGCCCTGGCCACTGCGGTCTGCGCCTTCGTCAATGCTTCAGCGACTGGCTCCGGGGCCGCGCTGAACGAGGCCAGGTAGGTGGCCATGGCGCGGATGTCCTCGTCGGGCAGCTGCGCCAGTTCCTGCACCACGGGCGCCATGGGGCCAGAGGCGCTGCCGTGCTCCGGGCTGTGGCCCTTGCGCAGGTAGCTGTACAGCGCGTCGGCGCTCCACGGCACGGGCGCCTTCGACAGGCCGGTGAGCGCGGGCGCTTCCCAGCCATCGACCAGCGCACCCGAGAGGAAGGCCGCACCACCCATCTCCGCCCCCAGCGCATTGCGCGGCGTGTGGCAGGCGCCGCAGTGGCCGGCGCCCTGCACCAGGTAGGCGCCGCGGTTCCATTCGGGCGGGCGAGTGGGGTCGGGCTTCCAGGGCGTGGCGTCGTGGAACAGCGCGTTCCAGCCCGCCATGAGCGGGCGCACGCTGAACGGGAATGCCAGCTGCGTGGGCGGGACCTCGGAGCGCACCGGGGGCTGGGCCATGAGCCAGGCGTACAGCGCGGTCAGGTCGTCGTCGTCCATCTTCGCGAAGGACGTGTAGGGAAAGGCCGGGTACAGGTGCTTGCCGTCGCGCGAGATGCCCTCACGCATGGCGCGCTGGAAGGCGCTGAAGGACCACAGGCCGATACCGGTCTCGGCATCGGGCGTGAGGTTGGTGGTGGTGATGGTGCCGAAGGGCGTGTCCATGGCCCGCCCGCCGGCATTCGGCACGCCGCCCGGGGCCGTGTGGCAGACCACGCAGTCGCCGGCAGCCGCCACCAGGCGCCCACGTTCTATGGTGGCGGCGTTGTAGACCGAAGCACCTGCAGTCTGTGCGACCGGTGCGATGGCCGGGCGCCAGCCCAGCAACGCAGCACCCATCGCCAGGCCGCCCGCGGCCAGGGCCAGAGCCCGCGCCCAGGGGCTGCGCGGGCGTGGCCAGGTGGCCGTGGCGGGCACCACCGGGGCGGGCAGCTCCAGCGTGGGCAGCACATCGGCCGGTTCGGCCGGCGACCCCGCAGGGGCGGCACCGCCCTGCCCTGCGGCTGCGCCCAGCGGGTTGAGCCCGGCGCGCACCACCTCGGGCGTGAAAGGCGGCGCACGGAAGCGCACGCCCGTGGCGTCGAAGATGGCGTTGGCGATGGCCGCCGTGCCGGGCACCGAGGACGACTCGCCCGAGCCCAGCGGCGCCTCGTCCTGCCGGGGCATGTGCATGACCTCGATGACCGGCACCTCGCGGAAGCTCAGAATCGGGTAGCTGCCCCATTCGCGCGTATCCACCGCCTGCGTGACCGGGTCGAAGCGCACCTGCTCCTTGAGCGCGCGGCTGGTGGTCTGCACCACGTTGCCATGCACCTGGTGCTCCACGCCCGCGGGGTTGACCATCAGGCCCGCATCGTGCCCCACGACCACGCGGCGCACATGCACCTCACCGGTCTTCCGGTTCACGTCCACGTCGGCCACCCAAGCCGCCCAGGCGGCGCCGAAGCCCGGCCACTTGCTGTGGATGTAGCGCGCGTAGGCAAAGCCCTGGCCCTGCACCCAGTCGCCATCGGCGCCTTGCAGTTCGGCCGGGCCGGGCACGCGCGGGCCGGTATGGGGCAGCCAGCCGGCCTTCTCGGCCGTGGCCTTCACGAGCTCTGCCGCGCGCGGGTCGCTCAAGAGCTGCAGACGAAACTCGACCGGGTCCACGCCGGCCGCGGTGGCCAACTCGTCCACATAGGATTCGTGCGCGAACGAGTTGGGCAGGGCCGAGACGCCACGCAGCCACGAGGCACGCACGATGGGCGCCATGTCGTTCACGGCCACGCGCAGGTTGTCGTAATCGTAGGGCGGGCGGGCCGTGCGGTCGCCCATCTCGTAGGCCTGGGCCACGGGCTCGATGGTGCGGGTGAGCAGCAGCGCCAGCGTGGGCGCGCCGTTGGAGGGGTAGGATGTCTCGAAATCGTAGGCGGCCACCGAGCCATCGGCATTGAGCCCGCCGCGCACCTGCATGAGCTGGGCCGTGCCCTTGGGCTCCCACAGGTGCTCCTGCTCGCGCGTGAGCTGCACGCGCACGGGCGCACCCACAGCGCGCGAGAGCAGCGCGGCATCGGCCGCCACGTCGTCGGCGCCGTTGCGGCCGTAGCAGCCCGCGGCCTCCATGCGCACCAGGTCGATGTCCACGTCGGCCAGGCCCATCAGGCGCGCCAGGTCGGCGCGCAGTACGTGGGGGTTTTGCGTGCCGGCCCACACCGCCATGCGCGCACGGCCGGACGCTTCGTCCTGACGCCACTCGGCTACCGCGCACGAGGGGCCGATGGAGCCGTGCAGCTGGTACGGCCAGACATAGGTGCGGGGCATGGACTGCGCGGCACCGGCCAGCGCGGCATCCACATCGCCCTCGTCCACCAGGCGGCGTTGCGTGGAGGGGTTGGCGCGGATGGCCTGGGCCACGGCCTCGGGGCTGTCCTGGCGCGGGAAGCCGGGCCAGGGCTTCCAGTGCACGCGCAGCGCGCGCATCGCCTCCTCGGCCTGTTCCTCGCGCTCGGCGACGATGCCCACGAAGTCGCGCACCACCACCACCGCGCGGATGCCCGGGATGTGCGCGATGGACGACTGGTTCACCGATTCGAGCGTGTTGCCGATGAAGTCGCCATGGTCGGCCCCGGCATAGGGCGGGCGCACCACGCGGCCGTGCAGCATGCCGGGCACGCGCATGTCGTGCACGAAGACCAGCTCGCCGCTGACCTTGGCGGGTATGTCCACGCGCGGCACCGACTGGCCGACCACGGTGTAGTCGGCCGTTGGCTTGGTGGGCGTGGCCTCGGCGAGCTCCAGCGCGGTGTGCGCACCGGCCAGCAGCTCGCCATAGGCCACTTGGCGGGCCGGGTCGGCCGCCACCTGCACCACGCCGGCCTGCACCTGCAGCGCATCAGTCGCCACGCCCAGGCGCTCGGCGGCCTGGGCCACCAGCCAGTGGCGCGCCTGCGCTGCGGCGGTGCGCAGGGGCTTGGCGTGTATCTGGATCGAGGCGCTGGCAATGGTCGCGCCCTGGTTGGGCGCGCGCGTGGTATCGCCCAGCACCATGTTCACGTGGGCCAGCGGCACGTCGAGCTCTTCGGCCACGATCTGCGCGAGCGCCGTGCGGATGCCGGTGCCCAGGTCGACGTGCCCGTTGAGCGCGGTCACGCTGCCGTCGTCCCACACGGCCAGCAGGATCTCCACGCCCTCGGCTGGGTTGCCGGCCACCAGCGCGGGCTGGCCCTTCACGGGCGGAGGGGCGGGCGGCGGGTTGCGCACGACCAGCAGCACGCCCTCGGCCGCGTGGAAGTCGGCACGTGTGAGCGGGCTGTGCGCGCGCAACGCTACAGGGGGCGCGCTCATGCGGCCACCCCGCGCACCAGCACCGCCGCGCGCTGCACGGCGCGGATGATCTCCACATGCGTGCCGCAGCGGCACAGGTTGCCCGAAAGCTCGCGGCGGATGGCAGCCTCGTCGGGATCGGGGTTGCGTTCGAGCAGGGCCACGGCCATCATCACCATGCCATTGAGGCAGTAGCCGCACTGGGCGGCCTGCTCGTCGACGAAGGCCTGCTGCACCGGGTGCAGCCTTCCCTCCCCGGCCGCAGCACTTCCAGCGTGGCAACGCGCGGGCAGGCCCTCCAGCGTCGTCACCTCGCGGCCCGCCACGCCGTGCGCGGGGATCACGCAGGCACGCGCCGCCACCCCGTCCACCAGCACCGTGCAGGCGCCGCACTGGCCCAGGCCGCAGCCGTACTTGGGGCCATTGAGCGAGAGGTCGTTGCGCAGCACATGCAGCAGCGTGGCGCCCGCGCCCGGGGTACCTGCTGGCAGTTCACGTGGCTGGCCGTTGACGGCAAGAGAGAGAACGGTGGCTGGGGTCTGCATGATCCTGAATGAAACGTCAGCGGCGCAGGCTGCCGGTGCGCGTGTACATCTCCAGGTCCACGAAGTTGGACCCATTGTGGTTGTTCGGACCGTACTGCACCGGGAAATCGCCGAACTTGGTGGTGCCCAGGTCTTCCATGGCCTTGATGAAGGCCTCGCGCGTGAGGTTGCGCCCCGCGCGTTTGAGCCCTTCGACGAACACGCGCGCGGCGATATAGCCCTCGAGCATGGTGTAGCTGTCGATCTTGGCACCGGCATCGGTGCGGTCCTTGCGGTAGTCGACCACGATGGGCAGCCGGCTGGCCTGCGGCGACGGCACGATGCTGGCCGTGACCAAGCCCTCGATGCCGCCGTTCAGGCGCTGGGCCGAGCCCGGCGCGTCGGTGATGCCCACCGAGATGGTGTACAGCGGTGCAGCGCCCCCGCCCGCACGGTAGTCGCGCAGGAACACCTCGACCATCTTGCCGGCCATGATCATCACCACCGCGCCGGGCTGGGCCTTGGTGAGCTGGGCCACCTGGGCCTTGGCGTCGGTGGCGGCGATCTCCATGGGCGCGGACTCGACCACCTTGACCTTCAGGCCCTGGGCGATCTGCAGGCAGGTTTCGAGGTTGGATTTGCCGAACGCGCTGTTCTGGTAGGCGACCGCGATGTTGGTGATGCCCAGCGTGGCCAGGTGGCCGACGATCTTGCGCAGCTCGGTCTCGTAGCTGGCGCGCACATGGAACAGGTAGCGGTTGTGCGTGGTGCGAAACGACGTGGTGCCCACCAGCGGCGCGAACATGGGCACGCCGGCCTTCTCGGCCAGGGGCATGGCGGCGATCAGGTTGCCCGTGGCCACGTAGCCGATCAGGGCGAAGACCTTTTCCTCGTCGATCAGGCGCGCCGTGTTCTCGGCGGTCTTCTTGGGCTCGTAGGCGTCGTCGAGCGAGACGAGTTCGAGCTTGCGCTCGAACACCCCGCCGGCCTTGTTGGTGCGGTCGAAGTACAGGGAGATGCCGGCCTTGTAGTCCACGCCGAAGTCCTTGGCGGGCCCGGTGAAGACGGCGGACTGCCCCACTTTGATGCTTTTGTCGGTCACACCGGTCTCGGCCGCCGCAGCTGTGCCGGCGCTGCCCAGGGCCGTCGCCGCCATGGCCATCAGCACGGCCCTGCGGTCGGTGCGCCCATCCCTCATCCCACGGTACTTCATGAAACGCTCCTTACATCAAAGGTGGCAGTTTCCCCGCAACACGAGGGACTGTGCAACCATTTACAGGGGGTGTTGCGAAACCGTCAAAAACGGCTTCCCGCGCTGCCGGCCAGGCGGCAGCCCCTGGTGGTTTGCAAGTCCCGTGCCCATGGCGTTCAGGCGACGTCGAGGTCGCTCGACTGGATGCGCTTGACGCCTTTGGCCTTCATCTGCTTCCAGGCTGCCTCCAGCGAGCCATTGAGATCGATGGCCCGGCAGGCATCCTCCACCACATAGGTCTCGAAGCCCAGGCGCTTGGCGTCCAGGGCCGTCCAGGCCACGCAGAAGTCGGTGGCCAGGCCGGTCACGAACACGGTCTTGATGCCACGCTGCTTGAGGTAACCGGCCAGGCCGGTAGAGGTCTTGCGGTCGGCCTCCTCGAAGGCCGAGTAGCTGTCCACATGCTCGTGGAAGCCCTTGCGCAGGATCACCTGGGCCTGGGGCAGCTTGAGGTCCTTGTGCAGGGCCGCATCGTCGGTGCCGCGCACGCAGTGGTCGGGCCACAGCACCTGCTGGCCGTAGCTGAGCTTGGTGGTCTCGAAGGGCTTCTTGCCGGCATGCGTGCTCGCGAACGAGGCGTGGCCCGGCGTATGCCAGTCCTGCGTGACGACCACGTTCTCGAAGGCGGTGGCGATGCGGTTGATGACCGGCACCACCTCATCGCCCTTGGCCACCGGCAGCGTGCCGCCGGGCACGAAGCAGTTCTGCACGTCCACGACGATCAGTGCCGCTCGCTCGCCGGGCTTGATCTTGCCCGCCGCAAAGGCCAGGGGCAGGCCGCCCCCCGCAAGCGTGAAGGCGGCGGCAGATTGGAGGAAGAAACGGCGCTGGGCAGGGATCATCATGGCGGACACTCCGGTTGGGAACGCACTGGCAGATCGGTACGGGCCCACCGGGCCCGCGCCGGGAAAATCCTTGGTTTCAAACGCTCAGGTAGGACCTGCGCACCTCGTCGTTGGCGGCCAGCTCGGCCATGGACGCCTGGTAGCGGATCTGGCCCTTTTCGAGCACGTAGGCTCGGTCGGACACCAGCTCGGCGAAATGCATGTTCTGCTCGGACAGCAGAATGCTCACGCCCTGGGCCTTGAGCTCCAGGATCATCTGCGCCATCTGCTCGACGATGACCGGGGCCACGCCTTCGGAGGGTTCGTCGAGCAGCACCAGGTAGGGGTTGCCCATCAGCGTGCGCGCCACGGTCAGCATCTGCTGCTCGCCGCCACTCATGCGGCCGCCGGGGCGCTGCGGCATCTCGCCCAGGTTCGGGAACAGCTTGAACAGGGCCTCGGGCGTCCACAGCGGCGCTGCCGTGCCGTCAGGCCAGTGGCGCGCGGGCTGGCGCCCCACCTCCAGGTTTTCCATCACCGTGAGGTCGGTGAACACGCGGCGGTCCTCGGGCACGAAGCCCAGGCCCAGGCGCGCCGCATCGTGCGGGTCGCTTTTCGACAGGTCCTTGCCCATGAAGCGGATCTGGCCCTTGCGTTTGGCCAGCATGCCCATCAGCGTCTTGAGCGTGGTGGACTTGCCTGCGCCGTTGCGGCCCATCAGCGCCACGACCTCGCCGCGGCGCACGGTGAGGTCCACGTCGTACAGGATCTGCGCAGCGCCGTACCAGGCCTGCAGGCCCTTGGCCTCCAGCAACACGTCCTTGGAATCAATCGTCGTCGTCATCATGCGGTCTCCGCAGGCGCAGCGGCAGTCGCTGCACCGGCCGTCTTTTTCTCGAAGGTCTTGCCGGTGCCGAAGTACACCTCCTGCACCTTGGGGTGGTCGCGCAGCTCCAGCGGCTTGCCCTCGGCGATCAGGCGCCCGCGCGCCAGCACGATCATGCGGTCGGCGTAGGCGAACACCACATCCATGCTGTGCTCGGTGAACAGCACGGCCATGCCGCGGTCGATCACCAGCTGCTTGGTCAGCGCCATGAGCTCGTTGCGCTCCTTGGGCGCCATGCCGGCCGTGGGTTCGTCCATGAGCAGCAGCTTGGGCGCGTTGGCCATGGCGATGGCCAGCTCAACGCGCTTCACGTCCCCATAGGCCAGCACGCTGCAGGGGCGGTCGGCCTGGGCCTTCATGCCCACCTGCTCAAGCAGGGCCAGGGCTTCATCACGCTTGTGCTCCGAGGCCTTGCGGAACATCGAGAACAGGCGGCTGTCGTTGGAGATCAGTGCCATCTGCACGTTCTCCACCACGGTCAGCGAGGAGAAAGTCTCGGCGATCTGGAACGTGCGGCCCACGCCCATGCGCCAGATGTCGCGCGGCTTGCGGCCCACCAGCTCCTGGCCGTTGAGCTGGATCGAACCCACGTCGGCCGGCAGCTGGCCGTTGACCATGTTGAAGGTGGTGGACTTGCCGGCGCCGTTGGGGCCGATCAGGGCCAGCAGCTCGCCGGCCGCCAGCTCGAAATGGATGCCGTCGACGGCCTTGACCCCACCGAAGGACTTGCCCAGGCCGGTGACTTTGAGCAGGCTCATGCTGCCTCCTTGGCTTCGCGCTTGTTATCGAAGAGTTGCTTGATGGCCCCCGCGATGCCCTGCGGGAACAGCAGCACCAGGATCAGGATGATGGCGCCCAGCATGGCGCGCCAGTAGTCGGTGTTGCGTGCCACCGTGTCGTGCAGCCAGGTGAAGGTGACCGCACCCACCACCGGGCCGGCCAGGGTCTGGATGCCGCCCAGCAGCACCATCACCAGGCCGTCGACCGATTTGCCCACGTGCAGCGCCTCGGGCGAGATGCTGCCCTTGGAGAAGGCGAACAGCGCACCGCCCAGGCCCGCGAACAGGCCGGCGATGACAAAGGCCGTCCACTGCATGCGCTTGACGTCGATGCCGATGGCATCGGCGCGCAGCACCGAGTCGCGCCCGGCCCGCAGCGCATAGCCGAACGGCGAGAACAGCACCCGGCGCAGGGCCAGCACGCCACCCACCACCAAAGCCAGCGTGAGGAAGTAGTAGTTGCGCTTGTCCGACAGCCACTCGGCCGGCCACACGCCCGTGAGGCCGTTGCTGCCGCCGGTGAAGCCATCCCACTGGTAACAGATGGCCCAGGTGATCTGCGCAAAGGCCAGCGTCAGCATGGCCAGGTACACGCCCGACAGGCGCACGCAGAACCAGCCATAGATCAGCGCACCGGCCGCAGCGGCCAGGGGGGCCAGCAACAGCGCCGCTTCCATCGGGATGCCGGCCGAGCGCACCAGCAGCGCAGCCGCATAGGCCCCGAGGCCGAAGTAGGCCGCATGGCCGAACGAATGCATGCCCGCCGGCCCCATGATGAAGTGCAGGCTGGCCGCGAACAGCGCCGCGATCAGCAGGTCGATCATCAGCACGGTGAGATAGGGCGACCCGGTGGTGACGAAGGGCAGCAGCACCAGCGCGGCCACCAGCACGGCCGCACCGATCTTGTACCAGGGCGGCGAGGCGCGCAGCGGCGCTTCGGGAATACCGGTGTTGCGGCTGGCAGCCTGGGGCTTGCCCATCAGCCCCCAGGGGCGCACCACGAGCACGACGGCCATCACCAGGAACTCGACCACCAGCGTGAGCTTGGAGAACGAGACGCTGTAGCCGAAGATTTCGACCACGCCGAGCCAGATGCAGATGGCCTTGATCTCGGCAATCAGCAGCGCGGCCACATAGGCGCCCGGGATGGAGCCCATGCCGCCCACCACCACCACCACGAAGGCGGCGCCGATGGTGTTCAGGTCCATCTCCAGCGTGGCCGGCTCGCGCGGCAGCTGCAGCGCACCGCCCAGGCCGGCCAGCAGGGCGCCCAGGGCGAACACCGCTGTGAACAGCCAGGCCTGGTTCACGCCCAGGGCGCTGACCATCTCGCGGTCCTGCGTGGCGGCGCGCACCAGCGTGCCCCAGCGGGTGCGGGTGAGCAAGAGCCACAGCAGGCCCAGCACCACCGGGCCGACGACGATCAGGAACAGGTCATACGAAGGGAATTGCCGCCCCAGGATGTCTACCGAGCCCGACAGGCCCGGCGCACGCGGGCCGAGCAGTTCCTCGGGCCCCCAGATCCACAGTGCGGCGTCCTTGATCACCAGCACCAGCGCAAAGGTCGCCAGCAGCTGGAACAGCTCGGGTGCCTTGTAGATGCGGCGCAGCAGCACCACCTCCACCAGGGCACCGAGCGCGCCGACCACCACGGCCGACAGCAGCAGCGCAGGCCAGAAGCCCAGGCCGGTGCCCAGCTTGGCCACCATGGAGTAGGCGACGTAGATGCCCACCATGAAGAACGAGCCATGCGCGAAATTCACGATGCGCGTGACGCCGAAGATCAGCGATAGCCCGGCGCCCACGAGGAACAGCGAGGAGGCCCCCGCCAGTCCATTGAGCAGCTGAACGATAAAACTCGATAAACTCATTCCAGATCCTTCGGGGTCACGGCAAAGGTTGTCCCTCGGGCATGTCATCTGCCCGTTTTGTGCTTGTGGGGTTGCAATATGGCTGCAGCGGCCAGCGGACGCAAGGGTCCGCCGGAACTGCCGTCAGCCGGGGACCGGCGCTCAGTCGGCCGGGCGCATCTTCTTGACTTCTTCGTTCGTGGGCTGCACCTTGGCGCCGTCCACGTAGCGGTAGTCGACCATCACTCCCTTGCCACCCTCGTTCTTGGTGCGGCCCACGTAGCCGCCCATGGTGGACTGGTTGTCCTCGGGGCGGTAGGTGATGCGGCCGAACGGTGTGGGCACCTGCAGGCCCTTGAAGGCGACAACGAGCTTTTCGGTGTCGGTGGAGCCGGCCTTCTTGATGCCTTCGGCCAGCGACTTGATGGCGCTGTAGCCGACCACCGAGCCCAGGCGCGGGTAGTCGTTGAACTTGCCTTGGTAAGCCGTTTGGAAGGCCTTGTGCTCGGGCGTCTGCAGGCCGTACCAGGGGTAGCCGGTCACGATCCAGCCATTCGGTGCCTCGTCCTTGAGCGGGTCCATGTACTCGGGTTCGCCGGTCAGCAGGCTGACCACTTCACGGTCCTTGAACAGGCCACGCGTGTTGCCTTCGCGCACGAACTTGGACAGGTCGGCACCGAACAGCACGTTGAAGATCGCGTCGGGCTTGGCATCGGCCAGGGCCTGCACCACGCTGCCCGAGTCGACCTTGCCCAGCGGGGGCGCCTGCTCGACGACGAATTCCACGTCCGGCTGGGCCGCCTTGAGCAATTGCTTGAAGGTGGCCACGGCCGACTGGCCGTATTCGTAGTTGGGGTAGACCAGCGCCCAGCGCTTCTTCTTGAGGGCCACGGCCTCGGGCACCATCATCGACACCTGCATGTAGGTCGAGGGGCGCAGGCGGTAGGTGTAGCGGTTGCCGTTCTGCCAGACGATCTTGTCGGTCAGCGGCTCGCCGGCCAGGAAGAAGAATTTCTTTTGCTTGGCGAAGTCGGTGAGCGCCAGGCCCACGTGCGAGAGAAAGGAGCCGGTGAGCACATCCACCTTCTCGCGCGAGACCAGTTCCTCGGCGGCGCGCACGGCATCGCCGGGGTTGCCGTTGTCGTCGCGGATCACGAGCTGGACCTTCTTGCCCAGCAGGCCGCCCGCGGCGTTGATCTCGTCCACGGCCAGCTCCATGCCCTTCTTGTAGGGCTCCAGGAAGGCGGGCTGGGCCTTGTAGCTGTTGATCTCACCGATCTTGATGACATCCTGGGCCATCGCGGGAGCGATGGTGGCGGCCAGCGCGGCAGCGGCCGTAGCACGCATGAGGGTCTTAAGCATCGTCATGGAAACACTCCTGATGGATTGGATGGGAGAGAAACAGCGGTGGCAAACAGTATGCGGGAGACTGGGGGTCACGGGTGTGGCGGTGCGCTCAGCGCAGGCCGTCCTTGCCCTGGATTTCTGCGGTAGTGAGCCCGCCGATGCGCGGCAGCGGGCGGCCACCGGCCGTGACCACCACCGCCACCACGATTTCATTGGCGCGTGGTGCATCGGCCACACGGGCCTCCATGGCATCGAAGTGGCTGCGCACATAGGCGGCGTCCTTGTGGCCCAGCGGCACGTCGATGGCAGCGCCCAGGCCGCCGATCTTCTTGCTCGATGGCACCAGGGCGGCGCCCTTCTCGACCGCCACGCGCAGCGGCGCGCCCAGCTTGGGGTGCAGGATGGCGGCGGCGTGTTCGAGCTCGCCGCCCTCGCCCACGATGGCGGCCTTGCCATAGCTCTCGGCCTGGCCAGGGGCAATGCCCAGGGCGCGCACGCAGCGCTCGCCGAGCAGGCCGCCGAGCTCTTCGCCGATGGCGATCAGCTCGTCGAGGTTTTCCGCGTAGCGGCCAGCAAAAGGATTCTCGATGACGGCCATGGCCAGGGCCTTGCGCACGGGCGGGTTCACCTCGCGGCCCATTTCCACGCGCACTTCGTCGGTCTGGACGATGATTTTCCGGATCTTGGCTGGCATGTGTGCTCCTTGGTCTCTCGTAGTCGTTATGGTTGGCGTGGGTTCAGCGCAGGCCGTTCCACTGGCTGATGTCGGCGGCCTTGAGCCCGCCCACGCGTGCATGGATGCGTGCGCCGGTGGTCATGGCCAGGATGAAGACGATCTCGTCAGCCCGCGGCGCGCCGGGCACACGCACCTCGATGGCGTCGAAATGGCTGCGCACGTAGCTGGCATTGATGTGCGTGAGCGGCACGTCGAGCGCAGCGCCCGGGCCGCCCACCTTCTTGGTCGAGGGCACGATGGACAGCGCGTTGGCAGGCTGACCGGTCTTTTCCTCGGCCTGGCCCTTGGCGTAGGCGTTGCGGTCGCCCTTCCAGCCGAGCAGCTCGCGCATGGCGTAGCCGCCCGGCACATGCCACAGCGCGCCGTGCTCCAGCTCGCCAGCGGCGCCGATGATGGCGCCCTTGCCATAGGTCGCGATGCGCTCGGCCGGCACGTCCATGGCCGCCAGCAGGCGCTGCGCCATGTCCAGGCCCACGTCCTGCAGCGCATCCATCATGGGCAGGATGTCCGCCTCGTAGCGGCCGGCATAGGGGTTGGTGAGCACAGCACCGATAGCGCCGCGCAGCAGCGGTGCACCAGTCTCGGGCCCGAATTCGTGCCGGATTTCTTCAACATGGGTGAAAACGCGTCGGATCTGAATCATGGGATGGCCTGTGCAATTCATTAAGCAAATACTGAACCAACTTCAAAAACGGCGCCGGTTTCCCGAGGGGCGGCGTGCGGCGGCGCCAGGAGTTCGGAGGCAGTCGCCATCCATTGCCCCTGGCATGAGAGCAGCGCGCACCACAGGTGCCCGCGGGACTGCAATTCTTGCGCTTTTTCAAGACCGGCCTGCAGGGCCTGGCGCACCAGGGCTTCGGGCAGGGCCGGAACCTCCACTGTCACTGGGATGGCGCCCAGGTCGCTGTCGTCCTTGACCTCGCAGGCGGGCCTGCGCTGGATGCGCGCATCCTGCACGTTCACGGCATTGGCCACCACCGTGGCCACGGCATCGGCCTGGGCCGCCGTGGCCGCCAGGATGGTGACGCTGTCGGCAATGCCCAGCGAATGGCTGCGCCCGCGCCAGCCGCTGGTCGCCACGCCGCGCACCGGCATGGTGCTCGCAAGGCGAAAGGCGCCGTCGAGCAGCAGCCCGCCCTGCAGCTGCGCCGCGTCGAGCCCGGCGATGTCGGCATACACCCCGATGCGGGCCGATTCGCCCGGCGCCAGGTGCAGCGCGATGTCGCCGCCATTGTTCACCCAGGCGCGCTGCACGCCATCCACGGTGTAGCAGGCCAGCAGCTCCTGCGCCACCGAACCCGCCACTGCGGCCATGGGCGTGATGAAGTCCTGCCGAAACGGCCGGCAGGCGCTCCACATGCGGCGCGCCACGGGGCCTTGCAGCGGGCAGTCGCCAGCGCCCACCGGCGCACGCAGCGTGGGCAGCTCGCGCACCAGCTCCTGCAGCAGGCCCTGAAAGCGCACCCAGGCACGCGCATGCGCCGCGGCCACCGCGAGCGCATCGCCCTCGGCCTGCACGAGCACGTCCATGGGGCCGTGCTGCAGGTGCCAGCGGCCGGCGGACAGCAGTTGTCGGGTGGCTTGCATGGTGGTGTGCCTTCAACCCAGCAGCGGCGGCTGGCCCAGGGGCCAGGGGTTGGTCGCCGGCAGTACCAGCCACGCAACCGACTGCGGCGCACCATCGTTGTGCCAGGCACCGCGGTCGAGCACCTCGCGCAGGCTGCGCACCTGGTCCATGTGGCCACCCAGTAGCGCGTAGTCGCTGCGGCGCATGCTGAATTCGATGGGCGCCACGATGGCCGGCGTGGGCACGGTGCCAAAACTGTTGTCGGGCATGCGCAGCACGTCGGCCATCACCGTGATGCCGCCACCGGGCCAGACATAGGCCGGCGCACCGCCGCAGGTCACGTTGACCAGCGCATTCTTGATGGAGCGCGTGAGCAGCACCGGGTTCTCGGTGACGCCCGCACGCAGGCTGCCGCCGGCGCCACCGAGGAACAGCACCGAGGTCATCGAGGGTTCGCAGTTCTCGCCGATGCGGTCGACGATGCGGCGCACCTCGGCGGGCATCTCGGCTTCCACCGGATTCAGCGATTCGTCGAGCACATACCAGCTGGCGTGCTCGCCGGTGGTCGAGGTCATCAACAGGCGCAGGCCGGGCCAGGCCACCGCTTCGTCCCAGGTCTCGATGATGGACAGCGGGTCGGCGATGTCGGTGCCGCCCCAGCCCGTGCCGGGGTTGGCCACCTGGAAGTAGCGGCCCGGCGTGGACTTGCGCCCGCGCATCTTGATGCCCGAGGACTTCATGTCCAGGCAGCGGCCAGCCTGGTGCTCGGTGAGCACGCCGGTGATGTGGTCGTCCACGACCACCACCTCGTCGGCCTGGCCGAAGAACTGGCGCGCAAAGATGCCGATGGCGGCCGAGCCGCAGCCCACGCGCATGCGCTGCTCGGCCACGCCATTGACGATGGGCGCGTGCCCGGCCTGGATGACCAGTTGCGAGCCGCCATCGATGGTGAGCTCAACCGCCTGCTTGTTGCCCAAGAGCTGCATCATCTCGTTGGCGATGCGCCCTTCCTTCTTGCTGCCGCCCGTGAGGTGGTGCACGCCGCCGAGCGAGAGCATCTGCGAGCCATACTCAGCCGTGGTGACATGGCCTACGACCTCGCCCTTGCAGCGCACGTTGGCCTGCTCGGGGCCGAGAAAGCGGTCGGTGTCGATCTTCACCTTGAAGCTGCAGTAGCTGAAGATGCCTTCGGTGACCACGGTGACCATGTCCACGCCATCGACCTGGGAACCGACAATGAAGGGCGCAGGCTTGTAGTCGGGGTAGGTGGTGGAGGAGCCCACGCCGGTGACGAAGACCTCCTCGGTCAGCAGCAGGTCGCCGCTCCAGGCGGGCTGCTCAGCCGGGGCATCCTGGCCGTCGGCACCCGCGTCGGCAGCACGGCCCGCAAAAGGCACCAGCACGGCCTCGCCGTCCGCCATGGTCTTGCGCAGCAGCACCACCGGGTCGACCCGCACCAGCACGCCGGCCTGGTTGGCATAGCGGTCGCAGGCGCCGCTGCGGCCTTCGGAGATCTGGCACAGCACGGGGCAGGCGTTGCACTCCACCTTGGCCGTGTTCATGCGTTCATTGCGCGGCCGGGCGCGCTCGAGCACCTGGGGCAGCTCGGGTGTGTCCATGCCTGGAAGGCCGTCGGTCTTGGTGTGTTCAGTCATCGTGGCAACCCATTCCTCGCACCGTTTTCTGTGCTTGTACGTTCATGGCGTTTTGTGTAGCATTCACTTAACTTAAATGTTGTGATCACTACATTTGAGGCGAATGTAGCGCAATCATTCGCAGTCCGCAATAGTGTTTGCGCGCCCCCTGAAATGGTGCACAAGGAGCCCCAAAATGACGCACGTAGTCACAGACGCATGCATTCGGTGCAAGTACACCGATTGCGTGGATGTATGCCCGGTCGATTGCTTCAAGGAGGGGCCGGAATACCTGGTGATCGACCCCGACGAATGCATCGACTGTGCGGTCTGCATCCCCGAGTGCCCGGCCAATGCCATCTATGCCGAGGACGACCTGCCGCCGGGCATGGAAATCTTCATCCAGTTCAACAAAAAGCTGGCTCCGGGACTGCCCACTATCACCAAAAGAAAACCGCCTTTGCCAGATGCGGAACAATGGAGGGTTGTGAGCCACAAGCTTTCCGGGCTGGACGTCACCTACTGACGCCTGCGCCCCAGCCTTTCAGCCAGCTTTTCGCCCCATTTCTCAACTTTTAGCCGACGTTACGACCATGAGCGCCTTTCTTGAAGAACGCGTCCTCTCCGTCAACCATTTGACGGACCGCCTTTTTTCCTTCACCACCACGCGCGACACCGCGCTGCGGTTCTCCAATGGCCATTTCACGATGATCGGCCTGCGCGTGAACGGCAAGCCGTTGCTGCGCGCCTACAGCATCGCCAGCGCCAACTACGAAGAGCACCTGGAGTTCCTGTCGATCAAGGTGCCCGACGGCCCACTGACCTCGCGCCTGCAGAACATCCAGGTGGGCGACGCCATTGTCGTCGGCAAGAAGCCCACGGGCACCCTGCTGATTGATTACCTGCTGCCCGCCAAGCGCCTGTACATGCTCTCCACGGGCACCGGCCTGGCGCCCTTCCTGAGCCTGATCCGCGACCCCGAAACCTACGAAAAGTTCGAGGAAGTGGTGCTGGTGCATGGCGTGCGCGAAGTCCAGGAACTGGCCTACCACGACTACATCACCGAAGAATTGCCCAAGCACGAGTTCCTGGGCGAGATGGTGAGCAAGCAGCTCAAGTACTACCCCACGGTAACGCGCGAGGAGTTCAAGCACCAGGGCCGCGTGACCACCGTGATCGAAAACGGCCAACTCGCACGCGACCTGGGCCTGCCGGCCCTGAACCCGGTGGAAGACCGGGTGATGATCTGCGGCAGCCCCGAGATGCTGCGCGACCTCAAGCACATGATGGAAGTGCGCGGCTTCAAGGAAGGCAACACCACCAAGCCCGGCGACTTCGTGATTGAGCGCGCCTTCGCGGAGCAGTAATATCCCCGGCAGGCCCGGTCCCTGCATGGCAGGGGCTGCCCTGCCACCCAACGGATCATCCATGTCGGCCACACCCACCAAGACCCGGACTGCTTCCACCCGCGCCCCCTCCGCCCGCCGCACCGGCGTGCGCGAGCAGGCGGCACAAACCACGCGCGACAACATCCTCAAGGCGGCGATCAAGGTGTTCGCACGCTACGGCTACGAAGGCGGCAGCGTGGAGAAGATCTCCAAGGCCGCCAAGTCCTTCGACCGGATGATCTACTACTACTTCGGCAGCAAGGAAGGTCTCTTCATCGAGGTGCTCGAAGAGATCTACCGGCGCATGAACGACGCCGAGACGGCGCTGGACATCCGGCTCGAAACCCCGGTCGAAGCGCTCAAGTCCGTGGTCCGCTTCGTGAGCCAGTACTACCGCAAGCACCCCGAGTTTGTCACGCTGCTCAACACCGAGAACCTGCACAAGGGCAAGCACATCTCCAAGTCGATGCGCGCGCGCGAGTATTCCTCGCCCGCCGTCTCGGTGATCGAGCAGGTGCTGGCCGCGGGCGTGGCCAGCCAGGAGTTCCGCGCCGACCTGCGCGCGCGCGACCTGTACCTGCTGATCGCCTCGATGGGCTACTTCTACCAGTCCAACCGCTACACGCTCTCGGCCTTCCTGGGCGAGGACATCGACCAGCCCGAGGCCGTGGCGCACTGGGACGAGTTCATGATCGATACCGTGCTCAGGACCGTGCGGGCTTCCTGAGGCGCCAGAAGCGCGCTCCCTGGGGCTGACGGCCCCGATCTTGCGTGGCGCTTTGCGCGTCCGCTCCCCATCCGCGCGATCAGGGAGAGGGCGCAGCCTGCCTGCCTCGCCGCACTTTCGATTGGCGTCGCGGCAGCACGTTGCAGTGCTTGCCAGCTTGCACGACGCGGGCCTATTATGTAGTATTCACTACACGAATTGCAGCCCCACGATCGCCGCAGTTTGCCCCTACATCCCTCCCCCCGACTGGAACCTTCCATGGCAGACCTCTCCACCACTGCAACCTCCGGCAAAGTCGTCATCAAGAACATCGGCCTGCTGCTCTCGGGCGACCTGGAACGCCCCATCCTCGACGCCGACACCATCGTCGTGAACGACGGCCTCATCGTGGCCGTGGGCCGCGAGAAGGACTGCGACACCGAGCACGCGCGCACCACCATCGACGCGCGCCAGACCTGCGTGGCCCCCGGCCTGATCGACAGCCACGTACACCCCGTCTTCGGCGACTGGACTCCGCGCCAGAACCAGATCGGCTGGATCGACTCGACCATGAACGGCGGCGTCACCACCATGGTGTCGGCCGGCGAGGTACACCTGCCCGGCCGGCCCAAGGACATCGTGGGCCTGAAGGCCCTGGCCATCACCGCGCAGCGCGCGTTCGACAACTTCCGCCCCGGCGGCGTGAAGGTGATCGCGGGCGCGCCCATCATCGAGAAGGGCATGGTCGAGCAGGACTTCAAGGACATGGCCGATGCCGGTGTGACCCTGCTCGGCGAAGTGGGCCTGGGCACCGTGAAGGCCGGTTACGAGGCCCAGCAGATGGTGGCCTGGGCGCGCAAGTACGGCATCCAGAGCACCATCCACACCGGCGGGCCGTCCATCCCCGGCTCAGGACTGATCGACAAGGATGTGGTGCTGGAGGCCGATGCCGACGTGATCGGCCACATCAACGGCGGCCACACCTCGTTGCCGTGGAAGCATGTCTGCGAGCTGTGCGAAAAATCCTCGCGCGCCATCGAGCTGGTGCACAACGGCAACGAGAAGATCGCCATCGAGGCCGCACGCGCCGCCATGGAACTCAAGTGCCCGCACCGCGTGATCCTGGGCACCGACGGGCCTGCGGGCTCGGGCGTGCAACCGCTGGGCATGCTGCGCATGATTGCGCTGATCGCAAGCTTCGCCAATATCCCGGCCGAGCTGGTGTTCTGCTTTGCCACCGGCAACACGGCCCGCATCCGCAACCTCAACTGCGGGCTGATCGAGCCGGGCCGCGCGGCGGACTTCGTGTTCATGGACCGCGCCCAGCACACGGCCGGCGCCACGCTGCTCGAAAGCGTGCAGCTGGGCGACATCCCTGGCATCGGCATGGTGATGATCGATGGCCTGGTGCGCTGCGGCCGCAGCCGCAACACGCCGCCCGCCACCGAAATCCCCGTGGTGCTCTGAGCCCCGGCCTGAACGCCTTCAGCACACGCCCTTTATTGCCTGCGCAGGCCCACGCGCCTGCGCCCCCTTTTCTTTGTACTGATGGAGTTCCTCCCATGAAAGCAATCGTCGCCGTCAAGCGCGTGGTCGACTACAACGTCAAAGTCCGAGTCAAGTCGGACCAAACGGGTGTGGACATCGCCAACGTGAAGATGAGCATGAACCCCTTTGACGAAATCGCCGTCGAAGAGGCCGTGCGCCTGAAAGAAAAAGGCCTGGTGACCGAAGTCATCGCCGTCTCCTGCGGCGTGGCCCAGTGCCAGGAAACCCTGCGCACCGCCATGGCCATTGGCGCCGACCGCGCCATCCTGGTGGAAACCGACGTCGAACTGCAGCCCCTGGCCGTGGCCAAGATCCTCAAAGCCCTGGTCGACAAGGAACAGCCAGGCCTCGTGATCCTGGGCAAGCAGGCCATCGACGACGACGCCAACCAGACCGGCCAGATGCTCGCCGCTTTGGCCGACCTGCCCCAGGCCACCTTCGCCAGCAAGGTGGAACTGTCTGCCGACAAGGTCAGCGTGACCCGCGAAGTCGACGGCGGCCTGGAAACCCTGGCCCTGACCCTGCCCGCAGTCATCACCACCGACCTGCGCCTGAACGAGCCCCGCTACGTCACCTTGCCCAACATCATGAAGGCCAAGAAGAAGCAGCTCGATACCCTCAAGCCCGAAGACCTGGGTGTGGACGTCACGCCGCGCCTCAAGACCCTCAAGGTCACCGAGCCCGCCAAGCGCGGTGCCGGCGTCAAGGTGGCCGATGTCGCCGCCCTGGTCGAGAAACTCAAGAACGAAGCGAAGGTGATCTAAATGTCGGTACTCGTTATTGCTGAACACGACAACGCCGCCGTCAAGGGCGCCACCCTGAACACCGTGACCGCCGCCATTGCCTGCGGCGGCGACGTCCACGTGCTGATCGCTGGCCACAATGCCGGTGCTGCAGCCCAATCCGCCGCACAAATCGCGGGTGTGGCCAAGGTGATCCATGCGGATGCCCCCGGCCTGGAACACGGCCTGGCCGAGAACGTGGCCGCGCAAGTCCTGGCCATCGCCTCCAACTACAGCCATATCCTGTTCCCCGCGACCGCCAGCGGCAAGAACGTGGCCCCCCGCGTGGCCGCCAAGCTCGACGTCGCCCAGATCAGCGACATCACCAAGGTGGTCAGCCCCGACACCTTCGAGCGCCCCATCTACGCCGGCAACGCGATTGCCACCGTGCAGAGCAGTGACGCCACCAAGGTCATCACCGTGCGCACCACGGGGTTTGACCCGGCAGCAGCATCCGGTGGCAGTGCCGCCACCGAAACCTCCGCCGCCACGGCGGATACGGGCAAGAGCGTCTTTGTGGACAGCGAGATCGCCAAGAGCGACCGCCCCGAGCTGACCGCCGCCAAGATCATCGTCTCCGGTGGCCGGGCCCTGGGCAGCAAGGAAAAGTTCGACGAAGTGATGACCCCCCTGGCCGACAAGCTCGGCGCCGCCCTGGGTGCCAGCCGCGCGGCGGTGGATGCGGGCTACGCACCCAACGACTGGCAAGTGGGCCAGACCGGCAAGATCGTGGCGCCGCAGTTGTACATCGCAGCGGGTATCTCGGGGGCCATCCAGCATCTGGCGGGGATGAAGGACTCCAAGGTGATCGTGGCGATCAACAAGGATGCCGAGGCGCCGATCTTCAGTGTGGCCGACTATGGGCTGGAGGCGGACTTGTTTGCGGCGGTGCCGGAGCTGGTCAAGGCGCTGTGATCAGGCCTGCCACAGCTCAATAGCCGTTGGCCACGCGCACCGCGCCCGCAGGGGCGTTGGTGTACGCGCCACCGCCGTTCGGGCGGCTGTCGCGCTCGTGGTCGATGCGGTAGCCCTTGCCCTGCAGCGCCACGGGCGTGCCCACGGCCGGGGGCTGGGCGCGCGTGAAGCGGCGCAGCGACCCATCGTCCATGCGGACCGCCACCTGGTACACCGTGCGGGTGCGCGAGCGCTGCTCCACCTGGTGGCCCACATAGCCGCCGCCCACGGCGCCCAGTACCGTGGCGGCCGTGCGGCCATTGCCCTTGCCGATCTGGTTGCCTACCACCGCGCCGAGCACGCCGCCCGCGACCGCACCCACACCGGTGGCGGGCTCGGCCTGCTGGATGGCCTGCACCGATTCGACCCGGCCGCAGGTGTTGCACACCGGCGCGCGCTGCACCATCGGTGTCGTGCCGCCGGCCAGGTTCGCGCGCTGGGGCTGGAATGGCTCGGGCATGGGCGCAGGCGCGCGCTGGACCGGGGCCCCAGCCTGGGGTTGCACCAGGCCCAGCGGCGGCTGGGCGGGAACCCCCTGCAGCGATTCGGCCACCACGGCAGGGCTGGCCGCCGTTGCGGCGGCGGCAGGCCCCTCGGCGGGACGGTGCTGCACCACCAGCGTGGTACCCAGGGCCACCACACATGCCCCCAGGGAGGCGATGGCGACCCACATCCACTTCATGGGCGAAGTGGTGGAAGGCACTGTGCGCACATCGGACGGCTGCAAGGTGATCGGGCTGTTCATGGTGTTTCCTTTCGCGCGCGTGCGCGCCATTTTTTATTCATTGGTTCGTTTGTGTGCCGGGGCCGTCGCTCAATGCACAACGCAGCCCATGGACGCACGGTATACAGGCAATGGTGCCGGGCTTTGTCTGCTTTGTAAGGGTCGGTAAGAAGTGCTGCCAGCGCCCCGCAAGGCGCAGAGCCCAGCAGCAGACAATTGCCGTTGCTTACAGCGCCAAGCGACACGCGCCTGCCCGCCCATTCAAGGCACGGGTGCCACATCCGCGCCGGCCTGGGGCACGGGATCCGCCGGGGCGCGGCGCCGACGGACCTGCAGCCCGGCCTCGTCCAGCGCGCGCGCACAACTGGCTGCGAACAACAGCACGGCCGACGAAAAATAGATCCACATCAGCAGCACCACCAGCGATCCGGCCGCCCCATAGGCCGAGACGACCGCCGCCGTGGAGAGGTACCAGGCCAGCAGTTGCTTGCCAATGGTGAACAGGGTGGCGCCCACCACCGCGCCGGCGATCAGGCAGCGCAGCGGCGGCTTGCGCCCCGTGCCGATGCGCATCAACCCCACGAACAGCGCCACCGCGAAGCCGAAGGCCACCACCTCATTGACGACCTGCAGGATGGGGCCGAGCGGTGCGATGGAGAGCCGGGCACCGGCCCAGCCAGCGAACAAGTTGATGAGCGTGGACAGGGTGAGGGACACCAGCAGCAGGAAGCCGATGGCCAGCACATAGGCCAGGCCACGCAGGCGCAGCGAGGCCATGTGCCACCACGCGGCGCGCGAAGGGTCCGGCTCCGAGCCCTGCCACAGACGCGCCAGCGTCGACTGCAGCTCCACGAACACCCCGGTGGCGCCCGAGAGCAGCACCACGAAACCGATCAGCGATGCGAGACGCCCTTCGGAAGGCTCCTGGGCACTGGCCAGGGCCTGGCGCATGACGTCGGCCACGCGCTCGCCCATCACCGACTGCACCTGGTTCAGCAGGCTGCTTTCCAGGTAGCTGCGGTCCAGCCACCAACCCAACACCCCCACCAGCAACAGCAGCAGCGGCGCCAGGCTCAGCATGCCGTAGAAGGACATGGCGGCGCTCATGCGCAGGCCGTCGGCGTCGAGCCATAACTGCACCGCGCGCCACAGCGGCATCACGGGCTGCACCAGGGGTTTGAGGCGCTCGGTGGCGCGCTGGATGCGATCGGAAATGCTCATGCGCTGAGCATAGGAGGCCGGGCGGCGGATTTCCACCGGCCGGGCACGGAAGCCACTGTAGGCGCTGTCCCACAGGCGGCTGGGTCCATGTGCCACTTGTGGCAGGCTCCTGCCATCTTTCCAGGAGCCCCGTCCATGCATGCCCCCAGCCTGTCCCGACTGCGAACCGTCCTGCAGGACCACGTTGACCGTGGCATCCTGCCCGGCGCGGTGGCGTTGGTACACCACCGCGGCCAGACGCTGCTGCACGATGCCCTGGGCGCCCAGGCGCCCGGCGCAGGCGCACCGGCCATGGCAGCGGATTCGATCTTCCGCATCTATTCCATGACCAAGCCCGTGGTGTCGCTGGTCGCGCTGATGCTCATGGAGGAGGGGCGCCTGCCCCTGTCCCACCCCGTGGCGCGCTACCTGCCCACATTTGCCGGCCAGGGCGTGTTCGACCCAGCGACGGGGGGCACCACCGCCGTTCGGCGTGAGGCCACGGTGCATGACCTGCTGCGCCACACGGCGGGGCTGAGCTATGCCTGGGACACCGGCCCGGTGGCCCAGGCCTATCAAGCGGCACGCATCGGCTCGCGCCGCGACGGCAATGCCGTGCTCGCCAAGGCCATCGGGCCCCTGCCCCTGCTGCACCAGCCCAGCAGCTGCTGGGAATACAGCCGAGCCACCGATGTGCTGGGCGCGCTGCTGGAAGTGGTGGAGGACGAGCCCCTGGGCGCGATCCTGCAACGCCGCGTGTTCGGCCCGCTGCAGATGCACGACACCGGTTTTCACGTGCCGGCGGATCAGTTGCACCGCCTGGCCGAGCCTTTCGCGCGCGACCCGCAGACCGGCGCCGAGGTGGCACTCAACGACGTGTCGCGCCCGGCCACCTTCGAATCGGGCGGCGGCGGGTTGGTGTCCACGGCCGGCGACTACGCGCGTTTTGCGCGCCTGCTGCTGGCCGGCGGCACGCTCGATGGCGTGCGCCTGGCCAGCCGCGCCACCGTGGCCTTCATGGCGGCCGACCATC
Organism: Acidovorax sp. AC410; assembly: GCF_979253235.1. NCBI lineage: Bacteria > Pseudomonadati > Pseudomonadota > Betaproteobacteria > Burkholderiales > Comamonadaceae > Acidovorax > Acidovorax sp. AC410. The sequence goes on along the minus strand of NZ_CEEDCG010000001.1, from coordinate 2,130,866 downwards.
TGGGCGACAGCATCCCGGCGGCCGGGGACATCCTGCCCGAGGGCTACGGCTTTGGCCTGGGCGTGGCCGTGCGCCGCAGCGCCGGCCTGGCGCCCCATGCCGCCTCGGTGGGCCAGTACGGCTGGAGCGGCATGGGCGGCACCTTCTTCCTGGTGGACCCGGCCGAGGACCTGGTGGCCATCTTGCTCACCCAGGCGCCCGGCCAGCTGCGCTACCTGTGCGAGCTGTACCCGGCGCTGGTCTACGCGGCGCTGTAGCAACCACAGGGCCCTGCTTTAAACTCGCCCCCCAAGGGGCAAGAAAAGAATATGCAGATTCGCTGTGCACTGGTCGGCATGCCCGGCTCGGGCAAATCCACCGTCGGCAGGCAGCTGGCGCACCGCACGGGCGTGCCGTTCATCGACCTGGACCACCGGCTCGAGGAAACGCTGGGCACCAGCATCCGCCAGTTCTTCGAGGAACATGGCGAGGCGCGCTTTCGCGACCTGGAGGCCCAGGAACTCGCCAAGGCCGCTGCCCAGCCCGGGGGCATGGTGCTGTCGACCGGCGGCGGCGCCGTGCTGCGTCGCGAGAACCGCGACGTGCTGCGCGCCATGGGCCCGGTGCTCTACCTGCGCGCTTCGCCCGAAGAGATCTACAAGCGCGTCAAGCACGACCGTACCCGCCCCTTGCTGCAGGGCGGCAACCCCATGGACAAGCTGCGCGCCCTGTACGGACAGCGCGATGGCCTGTACCGCGAGACGGCGCACTACGTGATCGAAACCGGCCGCCCCACGGTACACATGCTGGTCAACATGATCATGATGCAGCTCGAAATGGCCGCCAGCGCCGACACCGGTGCCGATCAGGCGCCACAGTAGCCCCGATCCGCTGCTGACGACGCTCAGCGCAACGGCGCCGAGTCGCTCCAGTGGAAATGCACCCGCGGCTGGATGTCCGCGATCTCGGTGCGCAGCAGCGCGGCCAGCCGGGCGGCCTCGCGCTGGGTGAGCCGCGCCACCGTGGTCGACAGGCTGATGGCCGCGAACGCCCGCCCGCCCGCATCCACCACCGCATGGCCCACGGCCGCGGTATTGGTGTTCAGGCAACCGCCGCTGCGCGCATAGCCCAGGGCCTGGGTCTGCGCGAGCAACTGGCGCAGGGCCGGCCCGTCCAGCCCGCCGTAGCGCCCCAAGGTAGGCGCATTGGCCTGCATGGCCGCGTCGATGAATTCTGCGTCCTGCGCCGCCATCAGGGCCAGCCCGGCCGCGCCCACGCCCAGCGGGCGGCGCCCGCCCACGGTCACGCTCAGGGGCGGGTCGAGCCGCTGCACGTTGGTGTGGGCGTAGCAGACGGCCTCGTGCCCGCTGAGCACGAACAGGTAGGCCGCGTAGCCCGTGGCATCGGCCAGGCGCTGCAGATTGGCCGTGAACAGGGGCGCCACGTCGTGCCGCCCGCGCGCAGCCAGGCCATGCTCGAACGGGCGGCGGCCCAGCACGTAGCCGCGCCCCTCGGGCAACGCGGCCACCAGGCGCGCCGCCATCATGTCCTGCAGCAGCCGGTGTACGGTGGGGTGCGGTATGCCGGACTGGCGCGCGATGTCGGACAGCGACAGCCCGCGCGCGTCGTAGCGCGAGAGCTGGTCGAGGATGCGCAGCACGCGGTCGAGCACCAGGGTGGCCATGTTTGTCCATTCAGTGGAAAGAACGATTGTAGGAAACCGCAGGCCGGCCAAGAATGGCGGCATTCCTATAACCATCCTCGGAGACACCCGAACATGACCGCTTTCGACCGCCCCCACACCACCCGCCGCACCCTGCTGTGTACCGCCGCAGCCGCCACCGTGCTCGGTCTGGCCACCGGCCCGCTGGCCGCGCAGGAGGCCGCCTTCCCGGCCAAGCCCATCCGCTTCGTCGTGCCCTATGCCCCCGGCGGCACCACCGACCTGGTGGCGCGCACCGTGGGTGCCCACATGGCGCAGACCCTGGGCCAGCCGGTCATCATCGACAACCGCGCGGGTGCGGGCGGCAACATCGGCATGGACGCCGTGGCCAAGGCCGCGCCCGACGGCTACACCGTGGGCATGGGCGCCATCTCCACGAATGCGCTGAACCCGCACATCTACAAGAAGATGCCCTTCGACCCGCGCAAGGACTTCACGGCGGTGGGCCTGCTGGGCAACTCCACCATCGTGCTCGAGGCCGGCCCCGCCCTGCCCGTGAAAAACGTGGCCGAGCTGCTGGCCCACCTGCGCAAGAACCCCGGCCTGCCGTACGCCACGGCCGGTGCCGGCACTTCCATGCACCTGGCGGGCGTGCTCTTCGCCCAGACCAGCAAGACCGACCTGGTACACGTGCCCTACAAGGGCAGCGCGCCACTGATCACCGACCTGATCGGCGGCCAGGTGCCGATCGCGTTCGACAACCTGCCCGCCTCGCTGCCGCACATCCAGGCCGGCAAGCTGCGCGCCCTGGCCGTGGCCGGCGCCCAGCGTTCGCCGGCCCTGCCCGACGTGCCCACACTGGCCGAGGCCGGCCTGCCCGACTATGCGGTCGAGCCCTGGTTCGGCGTCTACGGCCCGGCCGGCCTGCCGGCTGCCGTGGCCCAGCGCCTGAACAAGGCCTTGGCAGACGCCCTGGCCGACCCCGCCGTCAAGGACAAGCTTCTGGCTGCGGGCTTCACGCCGCGCAGCGCCAGCGTGGCTGACTTCGACGCCCTGACCAGGCGCGAATACGAGCGCCTGGGCAAGGTCGCCCACAGTGCGCAGATGAGCGCCGACTGATCTTTTTCTCTCTTTCATCCCCTCGTGACCATGACCACCACCCTCGACGCCACCCACGACACCCGGCTGCGCAGCTGGGTCGCCTCCGCCAACACGGCGGGCTGCGACTTTCCCATCCAGAACCTGCCCTTCGGCCGCTACCGCAAGGCGGGCAGCAGCGAGGCGCTGCGCATCGGCGCGGCCATCGGCGACCAGATCCTGGACCTGCAGGCCGTGGGCCTCGCCGCCTCGAACGACATGAACGCGCTGATGGCTGCCACGCCAGCCGCGCGCCAGGCCCTGCGCCAACAGCTGTCCGAGGGCCTGCGCGAAGGCAGCAGCCAGCAGGCCGCCTGGTCCCGGGCGCTGTCGCCCCAGAGCGAGGCCGAAATGGCCGTACCCTGCCAGATCGGCGACTACACCGACTTCTACACCAGCGTGCACCACGCCACCACGGTGGGCAAGCAGTTCCGCCCCGACAACCCGCTGCTGCCCAACTACAAGTGGGTGCCCATCGGCTACCACGGCCGCGCCTCGTCCATCGGCATCAGCGGCCAGCGCGTCAAGCGCCCGCAAGGCCAGACCAAGGCGCCCGAGGCCGCCGCACCGGTGCTCGGCCCCTGCAAGCGGCTGGACTACGAGCTGGAGCTGGGCTGGTTCATCGGCCAGGGCAACGCCCAGGGCGAGCCCATCGCCATCGGCCAGGCGGAGCAGCACCTGTTCGGCGTCGCCCTGTTCAACGACTGGAGCGCGCGCGACATCCAGGGCTGGGAGTACCAGCCGCTCGGCCCCTTCCTGTCGAAGAACTTCGCCAGCACGCTCTCTCCCTGGGTCGTGACCATGGAGGCGCTGGCACCGTTCCGCGCGCCGTTCGAGCGTGACGCGGCGGACCCGCAGCCCCTGCCCTACCTCGACTCGCCCGGCAACCGCGCCCAGGGAGCCTTCACCATCGCGCTGGAGGTGCTGCTGCAGACCGCCCGCATGCGCGAAGCCGGCGAGCCCCCTGTGCGCCTGGCCCTGACCAACACCCAGCGCGCCGCGTACTGGACGCCCGCGCAGCTGGTGGCGCACCACACGGTGAACGGCTGCAACCTGCAGCCGGGCGACCTGATGGGATCGGGCACGCTCTCGGGCCCCGAGGCCAGCGAAGCCGGCTCGCTGCTGGAGCTGACCGGCGGCGGCAAGCAACCCGTCACGCTGCCGAATGGCGAGCAGCGCAGCTTCCTCGAAGACGGGGACACGCTGATCCTCAAAGGCTGGTGCGAGCGCGAAGGCGCGGTGCGCATCGGGCTCGGTGAGGTGAGTGGGACCATCGTGGGCTGAGGGACGGACGCGCGAGGCAAGCCGTTGCAACTGCTTGGGCTTGCTTTGCTTCTTTAGCGGTCGGATTCCAGTGATCTAGACGGAGGGTCTCCTCCTTTGTTGTGAGGGTCCTGTTCCGGCCAGAGCGCATATCCCAGTGATCTATACTGCATCACCGCCCCCAGCACCCCTACCCCACCGTTCCGGTCAGAGCGCATATCCCAGTGATCTAGACTAACGAGGCCTAACCCCTTCCCCGCCCCCTTGTTCCGGTCAGAGCGCATATCCCAGTGATCTAGACTTGTGTGGTGCATGTCTTGCTCCAATGAGGTGTTCCGGTCAGAGCGCATATCCCAGTGATCTAGACTCAGTCGCGCGCAACAGCGTCATGACCTTGAGTTCCGGTCAGAGCGCATATCCCAGTGATCTAGACTGCTATGTGCAGTGCTGGGGCGAAGGCGCCGGTTCCGGTCAGAGCGCATATCCCAGTGATCTAGACTTGGGTGACGATGTGGCCAAGCCCGCGCAGGGTTCCGGTCAGAGCGCATATCCCAGTGATCTAGACTCATCGTGCTGCAGTGGTCCAACGGCGCCGCGTTCCGGTCAGAGCGCATATCCCAGTGATCTAGACTGAGGCAGAGGGCCGAAGCGATGTGGAGCTTGTTCCGGTCAGAGCGCATATCCCAGTGATCTAGACTCAGCGGGCGCTGGTGCTGGCGCGCGGCCGAGTTCCGGTCAGAGCGCATATCCCAGTGATCTAGACTCTGGGGGATGGCCTCGACCATGGCGCCGCTGTTCCGGTCAGAGCGCATATCCCAGTGATCTAGACTCCGCCCTGTCCGCCCCTGCCTGCGCTGGCTGTTCCGGTCAGAGCGCATATCCCAGTGATCTAGACTGCCGGCGAGCAGGGGCACGAAGCGGCGGTGTTCCGGTCAGAGCGCATATCCCAGTGATCTAGACTACCAGCGCATGATCTGGCGGGGGCTGCGGGGTTCCGGTCAGAGCGCATATCCCAGTGATCTAGACTAAACGCCGGCCGCGCAGGGTTGACGGTGTAGTTCCGGTCAGAGCGCATATCCCAGTGATCTAGACTGCCCCAGCGGGTCGTAAACAGGGTCTTGCTGTTCCGGTCAGAGCGCATATCCCAGTGATCTAGACTATGCAGGCGCGAGGAAGTTGGCCAGGTCCAGTTCCGGTCAGAGCGCATATCCCAGTGATCTAGACTTGACGATCCGACCAGCCAGGCGCCAATCCGGTTCCGGTCAGAGCGCATATCCCAGTGATCTAGACTCATCTGGTCAGAATGCTGGACGGCGAGGCAGTTCCGGTCAGAGCGCATATCCCAGTGATCTAGACTCGCGGGTGATTGCGAGGCGAGTAGCTGCCAGTTCCGGTCAGAGCGCATATCCCAGTGATCTAGACTTCAGACACCATCGTAGACGCCCTCCCGATGGTTCCGGTCAGAGCGCATATCCCAGTGATCTAGACTTATGCCCTACTACAACGACGACACCATTGCGTTCCGGTCAGAGCGCATATCCCAGTGATCTAGACTGCCCAGATTGCCCGGGTGTTCGAAAACGTAGTTCCGGTCAGAGCGCATATCCCAGTGATCTAGACTAACGCTTCGATGAATTCGGCAACGTTCATGGTTCCGGTCAGAGCGCATATCCCAGTGATCTAGACTGGGCCGCGCGGATATGCACAGCTTGCGCGCGTTCCGGTCAGAGCGCATATCCCAGTGATCTAGACTATGGCGAAGGTGAAACCGTCGATTGGGGCCGTTCCGGTCAGAGCGCATATCCCAGTGATCTAGACTCAAGGGGCGTCGCGTCGTCACGAACATTGAGTTCCGGTCAGAGCGCATATCCCAGTGATCTAGACTTCCACCAATGGTCAAGGCGGCACACTGCAGTTCCGGTCAGAGCGCATATCCCAGTGATCTAGACTACGACGAGTACGCTGCCGCTTCTGGCCTGGGTTCCGGTCAGAGCGCATATCCCAGTGATCTAGACTTCGATAACGTCGCCGCAGTTGTCGCACGTGTTCCGGTCAGAGCGCATATCCCAGTGATCTAGACTGGCGGCGGCGCTGCTCTTTCAACACCTCCAGTTCCGGTCAGAGCGCATATCCCAGTGATCTAGACTAACTGTCGGAACACGTGGCGCTGCATATGGGTTCCGGTCAGAGCGCATATCCCAGTGATCTAGACTCATGTTGACCACGGTGTTAATGACCATGGGTTCCGGTCAGAGCGCATATCCCAGTGATCTAGACTGCATAACCTCAAGTCGATCCGAGAGCGCCTGTTCCGGTCAGAGCGCATATCCCAGTGATCTAGACTCCCTCGGATGGCTTCCCCTGGCCATCCCTGGTTCCGGTCAGAGCGCATATCCCAGTGATCTAGACTCGCACTGGTCGCTGCCCGTCCACCCTGCCTGTTCCGGTCAGAGCGCATATCCCAGTGATCTAGACTGGAGTGCTGCTGCTGCGTGAGGCAAGCGCCGTTCCGGTCAGAGCGCATATCCCAGTGATCTAGACTCTCTGGAAGAGCAGCCCGCACCGATCGCCAGTTCCGGTCAGAGCGCATATCCCAGTGATCTAGACTTTACGGCCACGTCATAGGGGACGGGCATCGGTTCCGGTCAGAGCGCATATCCCAGTGATCTAGACTCATCGACGAAGCCTGGCGCTTCTTCGGTACGTTCCGGTCAGAGCGCATATCCCAGTGATCTAGACTCTTCTCGCGCTTCAGCTTCAGGTTGGCCAGGTTCCGGTCAGAGCGCATATCCCAGTGATCTAGACTAAACCCGGTGGTCGGTACCCCTTCGCTTGAGTTCCGGTCAGAGCGCATATCCCAGTGATCTAGACTGGCGCCGTGCTGGTGCTGCGGACAACGCCAGTTCCGGTCAGAGCGCATATCCCAGTGATCTAGACTCCTGGGGCAGCCACTGAGTGAGCAGATACCGTTCCGGTCAGAGCGCATATCCCAGTGATCTAGACTCTGATCGCGGTAACCCCTTGATTCATCAAGAGGTTTTCCGCTTTCAGAGGACTAGAAATCCGCGCCATGGTTCAGAAGAGGTCGAATTGGTCGGGCGCTTTTTGCGCCGGTTGTTTCGTGCGCCCGCGATAGGTGATTGCGCGCTCGTATTGTTTGTCGGTGAACTGGAAGATATGCACTTTGCCGCCCGGAGGCAAGGCGCGCTCCACCGCGCGGCACAAGGTGTCCACCTGGGTCTGGCTGGTGCAAAACCGCATGTAGACACTGAACTGGCTCATTTCGCAGCCCAGGTCGAGCAGCGTGTTGCGAAACTGCGTGGCAGCCTTGCGCTCCGCTTTCTCCACCACCGGCAAATCGAACATCACCACCATCCACATAAGTCGGTACCCGGACAACATGGTGCGGCTGGCAGCGCACGTCAGTCGGGCTCGAAACTGCCCGCCAGCGAAAGGGGCAGACCAGGCAAGGGCAAGTCCAGCCTGACACGCTCTCCCAGGTAGACCTGGGCAAGCGATGTGGCCAGGCGCTGCATGCACACCATCACCGGGGTCACGCCCACCGCCGTCTGCATGTCGTCGTACAGCACGCGCACCAGGGCGCGCTTGGTGTCGGGCGTGACATGGGCTTCGCCTGCCTTGTGCAGTTGCCAAGCCTTGAGGTCCACCACCGGGCGAAACGGCTCCATCAAGTCGTCTACCAGACGCATCGCATTGGCATCGTTGCTGTGGTGCAAGCCAATGCTGGGGTGCAAGCCAGCAGCCACCACGGCACGGGCCGTGGCCGACCGCAGAATGGTGTAGCCGTAGTTCAACAAGGCGTTCAATCCGTCGCCGTCCTGGTCGCGCCGAAAGTCCGCGCCAAACAAAAGGCCCCAATAGCGCCGCGCACCCTGCGCTTCTATGTTCTCGGGATCACCGCTTTTGACCTTGCCCACCAGCGCCAGCAAAGGTATCGTTGGAGCAGCAGCGGCCTCCAGGGCCGCAGCCTGTTGCTCCAGCTTGGACTTGACCACCGCCGCCCATAGGCGTTTTTGCATCGGCAAACCTGCGGCAATCTGCGCCTCGATGCGCTTGGCCTGCACATGGTGGCCGTCGAGTGAGAGCAGCATGCCCACGGCGTTGTGGTTGGCGCCGCAAAGTACAAAGGGCGCGCCCCGCTCCGCCAGTGCCACCAGCAGGTTGTTGGTGTAGCTCAGGCCATGGGCATTGGCGATCACCGCCGCGATGTCGTCCAATGGCACCTGGCCGAGTTCCTTGCGCTCGCCTTCGGTGTCCTTCACCACCATGAAGCCCCGGTTCACAAAGAGGTGCCGCCTATCGTCTTCGATTTCGACAATGCGGCCGATCATGGTGCTCAGCCCTTGAAACCTCGGTCAGACAGCTCGCCAACGGGAGAAATGGTGACTTGGCGGGCCTCGGCCTTCTGCATGGAGCCAGCGTATTTGGACGTGTACCCAAATGCATCCTGCTTGTCACTGTTTCGGGCGTCCACATTGGCCTCGTGCACAGAAGCCATGAACACTTGCCCATTGTTTCCATTCACTTTGACGATCCGCATCGTCTTGGCAACTCCCTCCGCCTTCAATCGAACACTGTCTCCAATGACCAGGCGCATCACCAATGGCCGTCCGTTCTGTCCTACCGATGGATTGCGCAACTGTGTCCAACTTGATGCCCGCACAATGCGATAGGCATCGAAGGTCGAAATCACGTCGCCCTCCCACTTGCCCTTGTCGTTCACCGTGATTTCGATGCAGTAATTGCTGCCACCCACATAGCCCTTGTAAGGCAGTGGCCGCCCATCGGCATCCACGCCATGGCGTGCTGGCTGGCCTGGTTCTGCAATACGGATCAGGTTGGTGACCTCGCGGCCCGCACTGCCATCGGCCTTGCGCCGCTGCTTGATGCGGCCGTCCTTTCGGATGCCATAGGAAGTCTCTTCCATCATGGCGCCCTCGAAGCCATGGTCAGGCCGGTGGCTGACCCAGATGTGGCGCACAGCCCGCTCCACATGGTCACGGTAAGTGGGCCAGGGCAGGGGCATGTCTTCCACCAAGCGCGGAAGGTAACCTTCGCGCGCCTGGGCGCTGGCGCTGGCAAAGCGCTGCATCAGGCCTTGGTCCGTCACGCCGATCACGCAGGCGTCCACGGCATGGTGGCGATGGTCGTTGCGGTTTTTCTCGCCGTTCAGGCCCAGCACGTCGTTCAGCCCGAACTTGGCGCGCAGCATGGCCGTCATCTGGCCCGGTATCACCCGAACGCCTTGGGGGCATACCAGGCGCAGGTAGTTGGCGGCAACGCGCGAAAGGTAGCGGGTGTCATTCAGCGCGCGGGCCAGAAAGTCCTTGTCCTCGCCCAGCCAGCGCTCGTAGCCGTCGGGGGCAAAGCGGTAGCGCTTGCGTAGCGGCATGCGCTCGGCCCGCTGCAAGATGCCGTCGTAGTCCCATCCCTGTGCCTCAAAGTCGGCGCGCGCATTCCATGGCGTGCGGTTGCGCTTGACGCGGTTGGCCTGGCGCATGGCCACGGTCCGGTTGTTCAGGCTGTCGTCAAGCGTCTGGGAGAACGGCAGAATGTGTTCGATCTCCACCTGCTCGCTGAGCAGCATGGAAGCGCTGATCTGCAGGCCACTGTAGGGGCAGTGGCGGTCGGCCACGTCAAAGCTGAGTTCTTCCCACAGGATCCACTTCTGGATATCGCTGCCACGCACGCGCTCCAGACTGATGCCCAGCGTTTCCGCAATGCGCTCGCGGATGCGGGTGTTGCGCCGCTGGTTGTCGGCCTGCTTGCGCTGGGCGTCCTGCTTCTGTTCGCGGCTTTGCTTGAGGTCGCGCGCCAATTCGACAACCACCTCGGTAGGCCGGCCATACTTGCGAATGAGCGCATTGACCACCGTGCGTACCTGGTTGAGGCCAATATGCACGGTCGGGTTGGCAATCTTGCCGTAGCGCTTTTCGTCGGGGTCTTCGGGCTTGCCGCTGCCAAAGGCCACATGGCGCTGCAAGGCCTTGCCGTAGTACGGCAGTTGCTTGAAAGCAAACAGCGGCTGGATCTCGCCCGTGGCCGCAATGGTGCGTTCGCCCACCGGGTCCACATCGCCGGTGCCATGGTCAAAGTCAAATCCCAGGTCGCTGTGGTGCGCGAACCCCGCAGCCTGCACGGCCTTGTCATAAGTCACCACATCACGCTGTAGCTCGGGCACGATGCGCGCAAGCGCCTTGCGGCTCAGGCTGCCGTAGCCTTCGGGAAGGGCCGTGTTGGCAATCGCCTCGGCACGCGCTTCGTCTACGCCCGTGTGCTGCTGCAACCAGGCGATCAAGGCACCCTCGCCTTCTTCGCTCACCAGTTGCCAGACGATCTCGTCCTGCAGCGCAGTGTTAAAACCCGCCCAGGCTGCGCCAAACAGCTCTTTACGGCCCAACGCGGCACTGGCGGCGTTGCCCTTGAGTTCGGTGCGCTTTTCGTCTTCAAGGTTGAATTGCACCGTGCCCGAGAGCTTGAGCAGCTTGCGCATCTGCTCAAAGCCCAGCTTGGCGCGGCCCTCCAGAGCCGCCACCACCGCATCGCGCTGCGCCAGCGTCAACGGTAGCTCGCGCAGCGAGTCGTCCAGCAGGCGCAGGTGGTTGACCTCTTGCAGGATGCGAAAGCGCTGCGTGCTGGGCAAGGCCAAAGGGGCTCGCTCTTCGTCGGGCAACAAGGTACACCGGCCTGGTTTTACTGGGCGCAGCTTGCGCTGGAACAGCAGCGTATCCTTCAAATCGACCCGCGCGGCCTCGGTGAACAGGACTGGCTGAAAGACAGACTGCGCAGCCCAGAGTGCATCGAACTCCTGGGCAATCATGGCGCGGTCCACATACAGGTCGTAGCTCTTGTCGATGCGCTTCTTGCCCTCGTCCGTGGTGAAAGGGGTTTCGCGGTAGCGCGCCCGCACGCCCTGGCCCTTCACCCCTGCGGGCCTTTGCTGCATGCGGGCCCGCCAGAACCATTCGCCCACCGTCGCACAGCCACTGGCCGTGATCTGCTCACGCAGTTGGCCAATCGCCTTCTTGAGCGCGCTACTGTCATTGTCCTTGCGGTCGGTCTTGCGGTTGCTCTGGAAGCCCCGCCGCTGGTTGATATGGAACAGCGCTCGCGCAAACTCGCCGGGGGTCAGTGCCTCGTGCAAGCCCTTGGCGCGCAACTGGAAGGGATTGAGTTGCTCCAGTGCCTTGCGATCTGCTGCATCGGCCGGAAAGAAGCCATGGCGCAGCAACTGGTCCAGCATGCGGGCCTTGCGCTTGAGCAAGCGGTCACGGCGGCGGCGCATGGCGCGGGCGGCGCGGCGCGTCACGGCTAATGAAGCGCCATCTTTGGGATTGCGGCCATCGCTGAAGATGCGAACTCCCGCCTTGACAATGGCAGTGGGTTGCCCGCTGGGCGCCAGTCGAAAGATAGCCCATCCCAATGAGGTGGATCCCAGATCCAGGGCAAGTCGGTACGGCAAAGACGCAGGCATTTGTCCCTCTCGGTGTTTTTGCCATTTGTAACCCAAGCCGCTACAATTACCTCCACATATTTCACTGGGATATGCGCTCTGGACGCTAACAAGCTGAAAGATGCACCAAATGGAAAGCCCCGCATGCGGGGCTTTCGTCTTTCTGGGGCTGGCAAGAACCCGCTACAAGTTAGGCGCCAGCAAGCGCGCCAGCACAGCCTCGTCCATGCCCCGCCGCTGGGCCATGTCGTGCAGCTGGTCTTCACCGATCTTGCCGACGCTGAAGTACGTGCTCTCGGGGTGGCCCAGGTAGAAGCCGCTCACGCTGGCGGCCGGCATCATGGCCAGGCTTTCGGTCAGGGTCATGCCCACCTCCTCGCACTGCAGCACGCGGAACAACTCGCTCTTGGCGCTGTGGTCGGGGCAGGCAGGGTAGCCGGGCGCGGGGCGGATGCCGGCGTACTTCTCGCCAATCATCTCGTCGTTGGTCAGTTGCTCGCCTGCGGCATAGCCCCACAGGTCGGTGCGCACGCGCTGGTGCAGGCACTCGGCAAATGCCTCGGCCAGGCGGTCGGCCAGGCTCTTGAACAGGATCGCGGAATAGTCGTCGAGCGCGTCGATGAAGGCCTTTTCCTTCTTCTCGATGCCCAGGCCCGCCGTCACGGCGAACATGCCCGCATAGTCGGCGACGCCGCTCGATTTGGGCGCAACAAAGTCGGCCAGGCAGCGGCTGGGGCGGGTCACGCCGTCGATGACGTGCTTTTCGGTCTGCTGGCGCATGCCGTACCAGGTCATGGCGACCTCGGTGCGGGTTTCGTCGGTGTAGAACTCGATGTCGTCGTCATTCACGCTGTTGGCCGGGTACAGGCCCATCACGCCGCTGGCGGTGAGCCAGCGGCCCTCGATGATCTTTTTCAGCATGGCCTGCGCATCGGCGAACACGCGCGTGGCCTCCACGCCCACCACCTCGTCGGTCAGGATGGCGGGATAGGGGCCGGCCAGGTCCCAGGTCTGGAAGAACGGGCCCCAGTCGATGTAGCGCGCGAGCTCGGCCAGGTCGAAGTTCTTGAACACGCGCCGGCCCAGTGCGCGCGGCACGGTGGGCTGGTATGCGGCCCAGTCCACAGGCGTCCTGTTGGCGCGGACCTTGGCCAGCGACCACAGCGGGGTCTGCTTCTTGTTGGCGTGCTGGGTGCGCACCTTGTCGTAGTCGGCGTTGAGCTCCTGCACATAGTTGTCCACGCCGTCGCCCAGCAGGCTCTGGGCCACGCTCACGCTGCGCGAGGCGTCGGGCACGTAGACGACAGGGCCTTCGTAGTGCGGCGCGATCTTCACGGCGGTGTGTACGCGGCTGGTGGTGGCACCGCCGATGAGCAGGGGGATCTTCTTGATGCGGAAGTGCTCGTCCTTCTGCATCTCACCGGCCACGTACTGCATCTCTTCGAGGCTGGGCGTGATCAGGCCCGACAGGCCCACGATGTCGGCCCCCTCGACCTTGGCGCGCGCCAGGATCTCGTGGCAGGGCACCATCACGCCCATGTTCACCACCTCGAAGTTGTTGCACTGGAGCACGACGGTGACGATGTTCTTGCCGATGTCATGCACATCGCCCTTGACGGTGGCGATGATGATCTTGCCCTTGCTGCGCACGTCGCGCCCGGCCAGCTCGTCCAGGCGCTTTTCTTCCTCGATGTAAGGGATGAGGTGGGCCACGGCGGACTTCATCACGCGCGCGCTTTTCACCACCTGGGGCAGAAACATCTTGCCGGCGCCGAACAGGTCGCCCACGACGTTCATGCCGTCCATCAGCGGGCCTTCGATCACGTGCAGCGGGCGCCCGCCCTTGGCGACGATGGCCTGGTAGGCCTCTTCGGTGTCTTCGACGATGAAGTCGGTGATGCCATGCACCAGCGCGTGCGACAGGCGCTCGCCCACGGTGCGCGGGGCCTCGGGCGTGCCGCGCCATTCAAGGCGCTTGCTCTCGTCCTTGGCGCCGCTCTTGGCGGTCTCGGCCACCTCGACCAGGCGCTCGCCGGCATCGGGGCGGCGGTTGAGCACCACGTCCTCGACGCGCTCGCGCAGCGTGGGCTCCAGGTCGTCGTACACGCCGACCATGCCGGCGTTGACGATGCCCATGTCCATGCCGGCCTTGATGGCGTGGTACAGGAACACGGTGTGGATGGCTTCGCGCACCGGGTCGTTGCCGCGGAAGCTGAAGCTCACGTTGGAGACGCCGCCCGAGACCTTGGCGCCGGGCAGGTTCTGCTTGATCCAGCGCACGGCCTCGATGAAGTCGACCGCGTAGTTGTTGTGCTCTTCGATGCCGGTGGCCACCGCGAAGATGTTGGGGTCGAAGATGATGTCCTCGGGCGGAAAGCCCACCTCGTCGACCAGCACCCGGTAGGCGCGCTCGCAGATCTCGATCTTGCGCTCGAAGGTGTCGGCCTGACCCTGCTCGTCGAAGGCCATGACCACGGCGGCGGCACCGTAGCGGCGCACGAGGCGAGCCTCGTGCTTGAACTTGTCGACACCCTCCTTCATGGAGATGGAGTTCACGATGCCCTTGCCCTGCACGCAGCGCAGGCCGGCCTCGATCACCTCCCATTTGGAGCTGTCCACCATGATGGGCACGCGCGCGATGTCGGGCTCGGAGGCGATGAGCTGCAGAAAGCGCACCATGGCGGCCTTGCTGTCGAGCATGGCCTCGTCCATGTTGATGTCGATGACCTGGGCGCCGTTTTCCACCTGCTGGCGGGCCACGGCCAGGGCCTCCTCGTACTGCCCGTTGAGGATCATGCGGGCGAAGGCCTTGGAGCCGGTGACGTTGGTGCGCTCACCGATGTTGACGAACAGCGTGCCCTCGCCAATGGAGACGGGCTCCAGGCCGGACAGCTTCAGGGGGGGCATGGGAAGGGCGGACATCAGACTCACCTGCGCAATCGGTTCAGTAACGTAGGTGAGCGTCGTTGCGGGGTGGTCGGCCCCGAGCCTGACGAACGGCCGGCATCTGTGTGCCTGGGCGATCCGCTGCAACGCTCCTCGGGGGAGGCATGATTTTACCTGCTCAGCGCACAGGCAGGAATTGCAGGAAAGTGCCCCCCACGATCCCTTGCACATAGCTGATGGCCGCGCGGCGGTACTTCTCGGTCACCACCACGGCCACCAGGTCCAGGCGGGCGATGAGCTTGCCGAATTCGCGTTCGAAGCTCAGGTTGCGCCCCTGGGGGCCGATCTCGTCGGCCCACAACAGCGGCTGGCCCGCGGCATTGCGCCGCTGGGACAGCAGCCACACCGCCGATTCGACGTTGCGCGCGGCGTTGTACAGGTGCTGGGCGTCGAGCGAGTCGAGCAGAAAGAACTCGGTCTTGCCGCCGTGGGCGGTGACCAGCATGTCGGCCGTGGCGACGATGAAGGCGGCCACCCGGTCGCCCGCGAACTCGGGCGCCAGTGCAAAGGCCAGGGCCGTGATGTCGCGCCGGCCCTGCAGCGGCGCCCAGGGCTGGCGCTGTTCAATGGCGGCGCGCACCTGCTCCATGGCCTGCTCGCGGCTCGCCGCGCCGGCCTTGCGCCACTCGGCCGGGTTGCGGCGGTAGAGCTTGTCCATCAGCAGGGTCAGGCTGGCCAGGTTGTCGCGCATGGCCAGGGTCGCCATGCGGTTCAGGTCGGACTGGGCCAGCTCGCCCGTGCTGGTGGGCGCACCCCGCACCTCGCCGCGCGCGGTGGGCGCAGGGGCGGAGCACCCGGCCAGCAGGACGAGGGCCGCCAGGGCCACGCAGGCCAGGGGAAAGGACGATGAAAGAAGAGATGCAGGCGCCACCATGTGCGCTGCATTATCGGCAACTGCAGGGCAGGCCCTGGCAACCGCCCGTCACTCCGCGTGCGGAATCCCCTCGATAGGGCATTCGGCCGTGCCCACCGTGCTGCGCGTGAGCGCTTCGACTGCGGCGCGCGTGCCCTCGGGGTCGGTCACCCAGCGGTGGTAGAAGCCGTAAGGGCAGGCTGCGGCGCCCTTGTCTCCCTCATCGGAATGGATCATGCCGGTGTAGCCGCGGTGCAGCAGCTTGAACAAATGGTTCTCGGACTGGCCGTTCTTGCGGAAATCGCGGATCAGGCTGGTGGACAGGGCCGCATACTGCACGCCGTACTCCTCCTCTCCGCATTCGCCCAGGGTGCGGCCATCGAAGCCGATCAGCGCCGAGTGGCCGAAATAGCTGTACACGCCATCGAACCCCGCCGCATTGGCCACGGCCACGTAGGTGTTGTTGGCAAAGGCCATGGCCTTGCTGATGAGGATCTGCTGCTCCTTGGCCGGGTACATGTAGCCCTGGCAGCGCACGATGAGCTCGGCGCCCTTCATCGCGCAGTCGCGCCAAATCTCGGGGTAGTTGCCGTCGTCGCAGATGATGAGACTGATCTTGAGGCCCTTGGGGCCGTCGCTCACATAGGTCTGGTCGCCGGGGTACCAGCCCTCGATGGGCGTCCAGGGCATGATCTTGCGGTACTTCTGCACGATCTCGCCCTGGTCGTTCATGAGGATCAGGGTGTTGTACGGCATTTTCCGGGGGTGCTCTTCATGCCGCTCACCGGTCAGCGAGAACACACCCCAGACCTTGGCCTTGCGGCACGCAGCCGCGAAGATTTCCGTCTCCGGGCCGGGAATGGTGGTGGCGGTGTCCATCATCTCCTGGCGGTCGTACATGATGCCGTGGGTGCTGTACTCGGGGAAGATGGCGAGGTCCATGCCCGGCAGACCGGTCTTCATGCCGACCAGCATGTCGGCGATCTTGCGCGCGTTGTCCAGCACGTCGGCCTGGGTGTGCAGGCGCGGCATCTTGTAGTTGACCACCGCGACGCCGACGGTGTCCTTGCTGCTCGAAATATCGCCGTGGATCATGGCGTGTTCTCCTTGGATCGGTACTCGGTGGCCAGCGTCAATGGCTGATCATCCAGGGCCTTTTGGTGGGAAAAGTCTTGGCGCCATTCGGTGCCGTGACCGTCCCGCCGCGCTTGGTAGTGCCCCCGCCACTGCAGCAGCCACACCCCGAGGGGTGGCGCAGCCGGCCGTAGCTGCCGGCATCGCCGTCGCGCGAGGATGAGCGCGGGGCGTGCTGGGCACGCTCGTTGGTGTCGTGCGCGCGGCGCTGCTCGGGGCTCACGCAGGCCAGGTGCGGTGCGTGCGCGAACACACGCGCCGCGGCCGCCCCGCAGGCGGGGCAGGCGCAGGGCTCGTTGCGCAGGGCGACGCTGCGCAGCGCATCGAAGTTGCCGCAGTCGGCGCAGGCGTAGTCGTAGGTGGGCATGGGGGGCCTGCCTTGCTACTTGTCTTGCGAGATCGGCATGTCGATGCTGCCGTCGAGCATCTTCACTGGGCCGGCGGCGGTGGGGTTGATGTCGAAGTCGAAGATTTCCGTGGGCAGCCACAGCGTGGCGCAGGCGTTGGGCACGTCCACCACGCCGCTGATGTGGCCCTGCACGGGGGCCGTGCCCAGGATGGAATAGGCCTGCGCGCCGCTGTAGCCGAACTTTTTCAGGTACTCGATGGCGTTCAGGCAGGCCTGGCGGTAGGCCACCGTGACGTCCAGGTAGTGCTGCTTGCCCGATTCGTCGACCGAGATGCCTTCGAAGATCAGGTAGTCCTTGTAGTTGGGGGTGACCGGGCTGGGCTTGAAGATCGGGTTCTTGATGCCGTACTTGGCCATGCCGCCCTTGATCAGGCTGACCTTCATGTGCACCCAGCCGGCCATCTCGATGGCGCCGCAGAAGGTGATTTCGCCGTCGCCCTGGCTGAAGTGCAGGTCGCCCACCGACAGGCCCGCGCCTTCCACGTAGACCGGGAAGTACACCTTGGAGCCACGCGAGAGGTCCTTGATGTCGCAGTTGCCGCCATGCTCACGCGGCGGCACGGTGCGCGCGCCCTCGGCGGCGGCCTTGGCCTTGGCCTCGCCCTGCAGCTTGCCCATGTGGGCCGTCACGCCATTGGGCGGGTTCGCCAGGCCGGGCACGCGGTCGGGGTCGGTGGCGATCAGCTCGGCTTCGCGGGCGTTCCAGGCGTCGAGCATCTTCTGGTCGGGCAGGCAGCCGATGAGACCGGGGTGAATCAGCCCTGCGAAGTTCACGCCCGGGATGTGGCGGCTGTTGGTGAACATGCCATGGAAGTCCCAGATGGATTTTTGCGCCAGCGGGTAGTGCTCGGTGAGGAAGCCGCCGCCGTTCTTCTTGGAGAAGAAGCCGTTGAAGCCCCACAGGCTGTCGTCACGCGCGCCGATGTCGAGCAGGTCCACCACCAGCAGGTCGCCCGGCTCGGCACCCTTGACGCCCACCGGGCCCGACAGGAAATGCACGGTGGACAGGTCCACGTCGCGCACGTCGTCGGCGCTGTCGTCGTTCTTGATGGCGCCGCCGGTCCAGTCGTAGGTCTCAAGCTTGAACTCCGCCCCGGGCTCCACCCACACGGCCATGGGGATGTCCGGATGCCAGCGGTTGTGTACCAGCGGGTTCTCGTACGGGGACTGCTTGAGGTCCACCTTGATCAGGGTATCGGCCATGGCGTGTTGCTCCTTGGATGGTTGTGGAAGGGGAACGAAAAGAGACGGGAGAGAGGGTCAGACGGAAAGGTAGGCCTTGATGTGCTGCTGATCGGTGTCGGCACGCGCGGTCTCGTGTACCAGGCGGCCACCTTCGATGACGAACAGGCGGTCGGCCACGTCCATGGCGAACGAGAGCACCTGCTCGCTGACCACGATGGTGATCTGGCGCAGCTTGCGGATCTCGTTGAGCGCGCGGGCGATGTCCTTGATGATCGAAGGCTGGATGCCCTCGGTGGGTTCGTCGAGCAGCAGCACCTTGGGGTCGGTGACCAGCGCGCGCGCAATCGCCAGCTGCTGCTGTTGCCCGCCCGAGAGGTTGCCGCCCTTGCGCCGGCGCATGTCCCAGAGCACCGGGAACAGGGCGTAGATCTCCTCGGGGATCTCGCGCGTCTTCGAGTTTTCGAGGCCGGTCTGGATGTTTTCTTCCACCGTGAGCGTGGGAAAGATCATGCGGCCCTGGGGCACATAGGCGATGCCCTTGGCCACGCGGCGAAAGCTCTCGTCCCGCGTCACTTCCTGGCCGGCCACGCGGATGCTGCCACTCTTGACCGGCATCACTCCCATAAGGCTCTTGAACAGCGTGGTCTTGCCCATGCCGTTGCGGCCCATGATGGCCACGGTCTCGTTGGCGCGGCCCGAGAACGAGATACCGTGCAGTGCTTCGCTCTGGCCATAGGCCACGAACAGGTCCTTGACTTCCAACATACGGTGGTGCTCCTGTGCGGGGTGGTTCGGTCAGTGGCCGAGGTAGACGTCGATCACCTTGGGGTCGTTCTGGACCTTGTCCATCGAGCCCTCGGCCAGGATCTTTCCCTGGTGCATGACGGTGACCTTGTGCGCGATGCGCTTGACGAACTCCATGTCGTGCTCGATCACGATCACCGCGCGGTTCTTGCAGATGCGCTGCAGCAGCTCGGCAGTGAGCTCGCGCTCGCGTGCGCTCATGCCGGCGATGGGCTCGTCGAGCATCAGCAGCTCGGGCTCCTGCATCAGCAGCATCCCGATCTCCAGCCACTGCTTTTGCCCGTGCGAGAGCAGGCCGGCCTCGGTGTCGAGCTTGTCGCCGAGGCCGATGTCGTCGGCCACGGCCTGCACGCGCTCCTTCACCGCGGGGGTGCAGCGGAAGGCGAGTGCGCCGAACACCGAGCGGCCCGAGGGATACGAGACCTCCAGGTTCTGGAACACCGAGAGGTTTTCGTAGATCGAGGGCGTCTGGAACTTGCGGCCTATCCCCAGGCGCACGCGCTTGTGCTCGGCCATGCGCGTGAGCTCCTCGTTCTTGAACTTGATGCTGCCGCCGGTGGCGCGCGTCTTGCCGCAGATCAGGTCCAGCAGTGTGGTCTTGCCCGCGCCGTTGGGGCCGATGATCACGCGCAGCTCGTTCTTGTCGACGTACAGCGTGAGGGCGTCGATGGCCTTGAAGCCGTCGAACGAGACCGTGAGGTCTTCCACGGCCAGGGCGAAGTCGGTGTTGCTCATGGGGGGTGCTCCGGGTGCGGGGTGCGCTCAGGCGCTCTGGCTGCTGGTGCCTTCGGGCAGGGCCGGGGCGCGCGCTGCCGCAGCAGCGGGCTCGGCGTCTGCGGCCGGGCGGCCCACCGGTGCCGGGGCCCGCACCGAGGCCTGGCGCAGCGCCTCGCGCCGGCCCTTCCACCAGGGCACGATGTGGCTCTCCCACAGGCCGGCCAGGCCCATGGGGAAGGCCATGGTCACGCCGATGAACAGGGCCGCCATGAGGAACAGCCACAGGTCGGGAAAGCTCTCGGAGAAGTAGGTCTTGCCGGCGTTGACCAGCAAGGTGCCGTAGACCGCACCCACCAGGCTCATGCGCCCGCCCACGGCGGCGTAGATCACCATCTCGATGGAGGGCACGATGCCCACGAAGCTCGGCGACATGAAGCCCACCTGCAGCGAGAACAAGGCACCGCCGATGCCCGAGAGCGCGGCCGCCAGGCAGAAGGTGAAGACCTTGAAGTTGGCCACGTCGTAGCCCGAAAAGCGCACGCGGTCTTCCTTGTCGCGCATGGCCAGCAGCAGCGTGCCGAGCTTGCTGGTCTGGATGAAGCGGCACAGCACGATGGACAGCACCAGCAGTGCCACGCATACGTAGTACAGGATGTACTTGGCGCTGTCGGTGCGCGTGTCCCAGCCCCACAGGGTCTTGAGGTCGGTCATACCGTTGACGCCGCCGGTGTAGCCCTGCTGGCCGATGATGAGCACGGTGCAGATCAGCGCCACGGCCTGGGTGATGATGGCAAAGTACACGCCACCCACGCGGCGCTTGAACATGGCGAAGCTCACGATAAAGGCCAGCAGCGTGGGCACCACGATCACCGCGGCCAGCGAGAACGGCAGGCTCTTGAACGGCACCCAGAACGCGGGCAGCTCGGTGAGCTGGTTCCAGTCCATGAAGTCGGGGATGCCGGGGGTGGACTGGATCTTGGTGCTGACCGGGTCGGAGGCTTCGAGCTTGAGGAACATGGCCATGGCGTAGCCGCCCAGGCCGAAGAACACGCCCTGCCCCAGGCTGAGCACGCCGCCGTAGCCCCAGACCATGACCAGGCCGATGGCCACGAAGGCGTAGGTGAGGTACTTGCCGACCAGGTTCAGGCGAAAGATGTCGAGCGCCAGTGGCAGCACCACGGCCAGCAGCACGGTGAGCAGCACCAGGCTGGCGAGCTGGTAGCGCTGGATCCAGGCTTTGAGGGCATTCATGAAGGAACTCCGGTGGACTCGGGAAGGTGAAATCGATCGATGCTCAGCGGCGCACCTTGGAGGCGAACAACCCCTGCGGCCGCACCATCAGGATCAGCACGATCAGCGACAGCGTGATCACCTTGGCCATGGAGCCGGCCAGGAAGAACTCGGTGATGGACTGGGTCTGCGCGATGCCGAAGGCCGAGACCACCGTGCCCAGCAGGCTGGCCGCGCCGCCGAAGGTGACGACCAGGAAGGCGTCCACGATGTACAGCGAGCCCGAGGTCGGCCCGGTGGAGCCGATGGTGGTGAAGGCCGCACCCGCCACACCGGCAATGCCGCAGCCGATGGCGAAGGTCAGGCGGTCGGTCTTTTGCGTATCGATGCCCGTGGCATTGGCCATCACGCGGTTGGCCACCGTGGCACGCACCCGCAGGCCCCAGCGGCTTCGGTGCAGCGCCAGCAGCACGCCGCAGGTGACCACCGCCGTGAGGCCCAGCACGAACATGCCGTTGATGGGGATATCGAGGCCCTCGACGGGCGCCCACGAGCCCAGCAGCCAGTCGGGCAAGGTGGGGCTCACTTCCTTGGGGCCGATGAAGGTGCGAAAGCACTGCTGCAGCGCCAGGCTGATGCCCCAGGTGGCCAGCAGCGTATCGAGCGGGCGCTTGTACAGGTGGCGGATGAGCCCCCACTCCACCAGCCAGCCCGCAGCGAAGGCA
Source organism: Acidovorax sp. AC410 (assembly GCF_979253235.1). Taxonomy (NCBI): domain Bacteria; kingdom Pseudomonadati; phylum Pseudomonadota; class Betaproteobacteria; order Burkholderiales; family Comamonadaceae; genus Acidovorax; species Acidovorax sp. AC410. Next base: position 2,109,347 of record NZ_CEEDCG010000001.1, on the reverse strand, counting down.
AAGCCGAAAGCCGCCACGATGGCCACGGGAAAGTAGTAGGCCACCAGTTGCGGCGCATGCGTGGAGGCCAGCGTGGAGCCCAGGTAGATGGTGTAGGCGCCAATGGTCATGAACTCGCCATGCGCCATGTTGATCACGCCCATCTGCCCGAAGATGATGGCCAGCCCCAGGCCCATGAGCAGCAGCACGGCAAACAGGCTCAGGCCCGCAAAGCCCTGCATGAGGCCGATGTTGAGCATTTCTGAAAAGTTCATGGGTGCCAGACTCCATTCACGGCAAACAAGGGGGCGGCCATGCAGCGGCCCGGCCTGGTGGGCCGGACGCTGCAGCGGGGGGACTTACTGGTAACCCTTAGGGAACGGATCGGGCTTGATCAATTCCGGCGATTCGGCAACGACCTTGAAGCTGGCGTCCGGCATGCCCATGGCGATGCGCGACTTGCTCCACAGGTGGTGGTTGGCGTCGAGCTTGACGTAGCCCTCGGGTGCGGTCTTGAGCTCGATGCCCGGCGAGGCAGCCACCACCTTGTCCACGTCGAAGCTCTTGGCCTTCTCGACCGCGGCCTTCCACAGCCAGGGGCCCAGGTAGCCGGCCTGGGTCACGTCGCCGATCACGGCGTCCTTGCCGTACTTGCCCTTGAAGGCGGCGACGAACTTCTTGTTGTTATCGTTGTCCAGCGACTGGAAGTACTTCATCGACGAGAAGAAGCCCGCAAAATTCTCGCCGCCCACGCCGGTCATCTCGTCCTCGGTGACCGAGAGGGTGACCAAAAGCTGCTTGTCGCCCGTGATGCCGGCGGCCTTGAGCGCCTTGTAGAAGGCCACGTTGGAGCCGCCCACCACGGCGACGAACAGGCAGTCGGGCTTTTGCACTTTGATCTTGTTCATCAGCGAGCCGAAGTTGGTGCTGCCCAGCGGGTAGTACTCCTCGCCGACGATCTTGCCCTTCTGGAAGTTCTCCACGTGCTTGCGTGCGATCTTCATCGAGGTGCGCGGCCAGATGTAGTCCGAGCCAATCAGGAAGAAGGTCTTGGCTTTCTTCTCGGTCTTGGCCCACTCGAGGCTGTACAGGATCTGCTGCGTGGCCTCCTGGCCGGTGTAGATCACGTTCTTGGACTGCTCCAGGCCTTCATAGAAGGTGGGGTAGTACAAGAGGCCGTTCTCTTTTTCGAACACCGGCAGCACGGCCTTGCGCGAGGCGCTGGTCCAGCAGCCGAACACGGCGGCGCAGTGGTCGTTGATGAGCAGCTTCTTGGATTTCTCGGCGAAGGTGGGCCAGTCGGAGGCGCCGTCTTCCTTGATGACCTTGATCTTGCGGCCGAGCACACCGCCCATGGCGTTGATCTGGTCGATGGCGAGTTGCTCGGCCTGGATGGAGCCGGTCTCGGAGATCGCCATGGTGCCGGTGGCCGAATGCAGCTGGCCCACGGTGACCTCGGTGTCCGTCACGGCCAGCTTGGTGGTGTTGACAGCGGCGGTGGTCTGGCCGAAGGACCAGGCCGGCAGGCCGGCCATCGAGGCGGCGCCCATGGCCTGCAGCAGGCGGCGGCGGCCGCCGTCCGCGGAGGGGTTGGTGCCCAGGACATTCGGATCGGTGAGGTGCTTCATGGTGAAAACGCTCCTTGCTACAGACGGGTTGGGGTGGTGTGCGGCGCCGGCCGGTTGGTTGGTTGCCGTGGTGCCGCGCTGGTGCCAAGATTAGGGAGAACCCTGGTGCGCGCCCATACGTCAATTAACGTAGCCCCTGCGTACGCCCCTCCTTGCAAGCGTTGCTAGAACGTTTCTTGCATGGGCCCCGTGCATGCCCTCCACCCCTCCGTCCGGCGCACCGCAGCCTGCCCAGCAGACGATCTTTCGCTTCCGGCGCGAGTACAACGCCTGGGTGGCCGACGAGACCATGGAGGACTACGCGCTGCGCTACACCGCCAAGAGCTTTCGGCGCTGGAGCGAGTTCCGCGTGGCGAACACGGCGTTCGGCTCGCTGTCCTTCCTGGCGCTCGAAGCCATCGGCGGGGCCATCGCGCTCAACTACGGGTTCTCCAACGCCATGTGGGCCATCCTGGCGGTGGGGGTGCTGATCTTCCTCACCGGTCTGCCCATCGCCTACTACGCGGCGCGCTACGGCCTGGACATGGACCTGCTCACGCGCGGTGCGGGCTTCGGCTACCTGGGCTCGACTATCACCTCGCTGATCTACGCGGTGTTCACCTTCATCTTCTTCGCGCTGGAGGCGGCCATCATGGCGCTGGCGCTGCAGATGGTGGTGGACTGGCCACTGCAGTGGTGCTACGTGGTCTCGTCCCTGGTCATCCTGCCCATGGCCATGCGCGGCATCACGCTGATCTCGCGCCTGCAGGCGTGGACGCAGCCGCTGTGGCTGTTTTTGCTGCTGCTGCCCTTCGTCTGGATCGCACTCACCCAGCCGCAGCTGTACCGTGACTTCGCCGGGCTGTCGGGCCTCAAGAGCGGCAGCAGCCAGTTCAACCTGCTGATGTTCGGCGTGGCGGGCACGGTGATCTTCTCGCTGGTGGTGCAGATCGGCGAGCAGGTCGATTTCCTGCGCTTTCTGCCCGAGCGCACGGCCGCCAACCGCTGGCGCTGGTGGGGTGCGGTGCTGGTGGCGGGCCCGGGCTGGATCGTGATGGGCATGCTCAAGATGGCGGGCGGTGCCTTCCTGGCCTTTGCGGCCTTGCAGTTCGAGCTCGGCGCAAGCCGCGCGGCCGAGCCCACGCAGATGTTCCTGGCGGGCTTTCACCAGGTGACGCAGGGGCTGGGCCTGCCGGGACTGGCGGTGGCGATGACGGTGGTGTTCGTCGTCATCTCGCAGATCAAGATCAATCTGACCAATGCCTACGCGGGCTCGCTCGCCTGGTCCAACTTTTTCGCGCGCATCACACGCAGCCACCCGGGCCGCGTGGTGTGGCTGGTGTTCAACGTGGGCATCGCCACGCTGCTCATGACGCTCGGGGTGTTCGGTGCGCTTGAGAAGGTGCTGGCCGTCTACAGCAACGTGGCTATTGCCTGGGTGGGCGCGCTGGTGGCCGACCTGGTGATCAACAAGCCGCTCGGGCTGTCACCGCCGGGCATCGAGTTCCGCCGCGCGCACCTGTACGACTTCAATCCCGTGGGCCTGGGCTCCATGATCCTGGCGGCCACGGTGGCCTGCTGCGCCTATGCCGGCATGCTCGGCGAGATGGCGGCCGCGTTCTCGCCCTTCATCGCGCTGGTGCTGTCGATGGCGCTGGCCCCGCTGCTGGCCTGGGCCACCAAGGGGCGCTACTACCTGGCGCGCCAGCCCGACACCACCTGGCAGCCCGGCGAGGCCGTGCGCTGCACGGTGTGCGAGAACCAGTTCGAATCGGAAGACATGGCACGCTGCCCGGCCTACGGTGCGGCGATCTGCTCGCTGTGCTGCTCGCTCGAATCGCGCTGCCACGACCGCTGCAAGACCGGCTCGCGCGCCACCGACCAGCTGCGCGCCGTGGCTGCGCTGCTGCTGCCGCGCCACTGGGCGGCCAAGGTCAACTTCCGCATGGGGCAGTACCTGATGGTGATGGTCTCGCTGTGCGCGGTGCTGGTCTTCCTGCTCGGCGTGGTCTACGTGCAGGAGAGCATCGAAACGCCCGCGCAGTTTCTGCGCATGCCGTTCTTCAAGGTGTTCGCCCTGCTGGCGCTGCTGGCGGCCGTGTGCGCCTGGTGGGTGGTGCTGAGCACCGACAGCCGGCGCATGGCACAGGACGAATCCGAACGGCAGACGCAGCTGCTGCTGCAGGAGATCGAGGCGCACAAGCGCACCGACGCCGAGCTGCAGGCCGCCAAGGACCAGGCCGAATCGGCCAGCCTGGCCAAGACGCGCTACGTGGCCGGCATGACGCACGAGCTGCGCTCGCCGCTCAACAGCATCCTCGGCTACACGCAGATCCTGCTCAAGAACCCGCAGACCGAGGGCTGGCTGCGCGAGAGCCTGTCCACCATCCAGCACAGCGGCCAGCACATGCATGCGCTGATCGACGGCTCGCTGGAGTTGGCGCGCATCGAGGCCGGCCGCCTGCGCCTGGACCTGGCGCCCCTGCCCCTGCCCGAGCTGATCCAGAACGTGGAGGGCATGCTGCGCCCGCAGGCCGAGGCCAGGGGCCTGCGCTTCGTGGTGCAGACCGAAGGCACCATGCCCGGCTGGATACGCGCCGACGCCAAGCGGCTGCGCCAGATCCTGATCAACCTGCTGTCCAACGCCGTGCGCTTCACCGAGCGCGGCGAGGTGCGGCTGCGCCTGGATTTTCGCCCGCATGTCTCGCGCATCGAGGTCATCGACACGGGCATCGGCATCGAGCCGCAGGACCGCGAGCGCATCTTCCTGCCGTTCGAGCGTGGCAGCGCCGGCCGCCGCGCCAGCGAGGCCGGCACCGGCCTGGGCCTGACCATCACGCACCTGCTCACGCAGCTCATGGGCGGCGAGCTGACGGTGGCCAGCACGCCCGGCCAGGGCAGCACCTTCACCGTGCGCCTGTACCTGCCCGGCATCTCGCCCGACCCAGCCTGGCGCCCGGCCCACATGGCCGCGCTGCGCCCGGTGATCGGCCACATCGCCCCGCGCCGCACGCTGCTGGTGGTGGACGACCAGCCGCTGCAGCGCCAGCTGCTGGCCGGCCTGCTGGTGCCGCTGGGCTTCATCGTGCGCGAGGCGGCGAGCGGGCGCGAGTGCGTGGAGATCGTGCGCCAGTCCCCGCCCGACCTGGTGCTGCTCGACATCTCCATGGACGACCTCGATGGCTGGCAGACCGCCGCGCTGCTGCGCACCTTGTTGCCCGCCAGCGAACTGCCCATCGTCTTCGTCTCGGCCAACCAGTTCGACCACGAGCCCGGGCGCCTGGCCGCCATGCAGGTGCAGGGCTTCGTGGGCAAGCCGGTGATCGAGTCCGAGCTGCTGCGTGCGCTGCAGGCGGCGCTGCAGATCGAATGGGTACACGACAACACGCCACAGCCCCTGCCGCCCCCAGCGGCCCAGGCTGCGGGCCCGGTGCCCTCCCCTGTCAGCCTGCCCCAGGACCTGCGCGACGGCCTGACCCGCCTGGCGCGCCAGGGCCAGGCCGGCGCCGTGCGCGAGCTGCTGCGCCAGGCGCGTGCCCAGCTGCCGGCCCACGCTGCGGCACTGGCCGTGCTCCAGGCCTGCGCAGACCGTTTCGACTTCGAGGCCCTGGCCCGCCACCTTCGCGAACCCGACCATGAACAGTCCCTTTGATCCCACCGCTCCGGCCAGCCCCGGCGTGCCCGGCCAGCGCGTCATCCTGGTGGTGGACGACGCCCTGGACACCCTGCGCATGCTCTGCGACGCGCTGGCCGCCGAGGGCTATGCCGTGCTGGCCGCGCGCGACGCCGAAGAGGCGTTGCAGCGCTTCGACATGGTGGTGCCGGACGGCGTGCTGCTCGACGCGGTGATGCCCGGCATCGATGGCTTTGCGCTGTGCCGCCAACTCAAGGCCACGCCGCCCTGGTCGCACGTGCCCATCGTGTTCATGACGGGGCTGTCGGACACGGCGCAGATCCTGCAGGGCTTTGCCAGCGGCGGCGTGGACTACGTGGTCAAACCGCTGCGCATCCCCGAGGTGCTGGCGCGCCTGGCGACCCACGTGCGCAACGCCCAGGCCACGCGCATGGCGCGCGAGGCGGTGGACGTGGCCGGCCTGGGGGTGGTGGTGCTCGATGGCCAGGGCCGCGTGGCCTGGCGCTCGCCCCAGGCCACGCGCTGGCTGGAAGACGCCTTCGCCGATGCCGAGGCCCCCACCGCAGTGGCCGCCGCCTGGCTGGTGCAGGCCCAGCGCGATGGCGAACAGACACTGGCGCTGGCCGATGGCCGCCAGCTGCTGGCTCGGCACATGGGCGCCAGCGGCCTGGCCGAATCGATGCTGCTGCTCAGCCACGCCCCGGCCGAGGCCGCCGCGCCGCGCCATCTGCAGCAGGTGGCACTGACCCCGCGCGAGACCGAGGTGCTCTCATGGCTCACCAAGGGCAAGACCAACCGCGACATCGCCGACATCCTGGGCATGAGCCCGCGCACGGTGAACAAGCACCTGGAGCACATCTTCGAGAAGCTGGGGGTGGAGACACGCACCGCCGCAGCCGCCATCGCGGGGCAGCTGCTGCAGGGCTGATGCGGTTGTGCGACCGGGGCGGTCCTGAGAAAGACGCCGGCCCTATTTCATGCCGAACACGATGATGGCCGTGACCGCCACCACCCCGATGACGACCAGTCCCACCACCTGCACCACCATCTCGGCACGGATGAGGTTGACCCAGAAGCCACCGCCTGCAGGCGGCGACGGTTTCTTATCCTGGTTTTGATCCATGCTGGCTCCTTGATTGACTGTTTTCAGTCTAAGCAGCCTGTGCATCCCCGGGGTAACAAAGCGCACATTGCGTGCAGTGCAATGTCAGACCTGTGCAGCCCCTTGCGCGCTGGCGGGCAGGCCGAACACGTGGTCGAACACCCAGTTGAAGACGAAGGTGTAGCACAGGAAAAAGACGATCATGCCGATGTCCATCACCAGCGCCTGCCACAGGCTGATATGGAACCACCAGGCAAAGATGGGCACCAGGGTGACCACCAGGCCCATCTCGAAGCTCACAGCATGCACCACGCGGCGGGCAGCGCTGCGCCCGCGCACCTCCTGCCGCGCCTCCCAGCGCTCGAAAGCCCAGTTGAACAGCAGGTTCCACGCCACGGCGATCAAGGCCGCCACCGCGGCGATCACGCCCGCATGCGCTGCGCCCTGGCCCGATAGAAAAGCCAAACCGGCCGTGGCAGCTGCGATGGCGATGAGCTCGTACAGCGTGACATAGACGACCCGGCGCTTGACGCCCTGCAGGCCGGCGGCAGCCTGGGTTGCTGCGAGGGAAGTGGTGGTGTTCTGCGATTCCATGGGCAGGACTTTATGTGCCAACGGCTGATATAAAAAGTTAGCTTGTGTCAGTTTTTCTGATAGATTGAGCCGCCATGGCTTTTTCGTCTGACAACATCCAGGTCTTCCTGTCCGTGCTGGACCAGGGCTCGTTCTCGGCGGCGGCACGCAGCCTCTCGCGCGTGCCCTCGGCCGTGAGCATGGCGATTGCCCACCTGGAGGCAGAACTGGACATGCCGCTCTTTGACCGCAGCGGCCGCGAGCCCCGGCCCACGGCCGCCGCACGGGCGCTGGAGCCGCAGGCGCGACTGCTGTCCGGGCAGTTGCAGCAGCTCAATGCCCAGGCGCTGTCGCTCACGCAGGGGTTGGAGGAGCGGCTCACGGTGGCCATTGCGCCCGAGCTGCTGGCCTCGCGCTGGACGGAGCCGATCGCCGCCCTGGCGCGCGAGTACCCGCTGCTGCAGGTGGAGGTGCTGGCCGCGCCGCAGGTCGATGCGCTGTCGCTGCTGCACACCGGGCGCGCGCAGCTGGCGCTGGTGTTCGAGCGGCCCAGCATCGACGGGCGCGAGGGCTTCCAGGAGGTAGGCAGCGAGACCCTGGTGGCCGTGATGGCACCCGACCACCCGGTGCTGCAGGCCGCGCGCGAAGCCGCCACGGAGCGCGGCGAGCCGGCCGCGCTGGCCCAACTGCGCGAGGAGCACCTCACGAGCACGCGGCAGATCGTGGTGGCCAGCCGCGACCTGGCGCAAATCGACCGGCGCTTCGTCTTTGCGCGCCACCACTGGCGCACCGACAACCACCTCGCCGCCCTGGGCCTGATCGAAGCCGGCCTGGGCTGGGGCTGGCAGCCGCGCGCACTGGTGCAGCCGCGCATCGACGCCGGCACGCTGGTGGAGATGCCGTTCGAGAACCTGAGCAATGGCACGGCCTTGTGGGTGGACGTGGTCTGGTCCAAGGAGCGGCCGCTGGGCCTGGGCGCGCGGCGCTTCGTGGACCTGATGTCGCACGACGCACACCGGGCCGAACACCCCGCCGAGCAGGCCTGCTCCACGACGCCCGCATCAGAACACGCGTGACTCTCCGTCCTGCGGTATCCACAACCGTTGCTGCACACCGGCCTCTGCGGCCAGGCCCGCCAGGCCGGAGCGCGTGGTAGGGCAATGGTCGAGGGCTTCCAGGTGGTTGGCCACCACCATGCCGAGGGCCAGGGTGCAGGCCTCGATCACGTCGCGCCCGTCCATGAGGATCTCGCCCCCCAGGTCGAAGCGCGCGCCGCCGGCCGGAAGCACGGCCACGTCGGGGCGCAACCGGGTGAGGCAGTCGCGCACCTCGGGGGTGAGCACGGTGTCCCCGGCGATGTAGACGCTGGGCTCGCCCGGCATCTCGATCAGGTAGCCATGGCCATGCTCCATGAGGCGGCCGACCCAGCCGCGCCCGTGCAGGCAGGCGATGGGTGTGATGTACCCACTGCCCAGAAAGGGCTGGCGGCCAGTGCCCGCCAGTGGCTGCACCAGCAGGCCGCGCGCGGCGAGGTAGTCCGCATCGCGGGGCATGCAGGCCACGGGCGTGCCCTTCCCGCGCAGGAACTGCTTGCCCGCCCGGTCCAGGTGGTCGAAGTGGCCGCGCTGGCAATGGGTGATGAGGGCATGGGTCACACGGCCCAGCACGGCGTCGGCCCCTTCGGGCAGCTCCACGATGGGATTGCGGCGGCGCGTGCCACCCAGGTAGCGCAGCGTGGGCAGGCCGCCCTGGGGCGAGAGCATGGGGTCGACCAGCAGGGCCACGGGCGCGCCCTGGACCGTGAATTCCAGCACGAGGGTGGCATTGCGCAATTGGGTGATCTTCATGGGGTGGTTGCAGGTGCGTTGGATGAAGCCCTATTGTTCAAAGGCGCCTGCCTGGTGAAAATGGCTGGAATGGACAATTCATTGCCAATTCGTGCCACGCCCTGGCATTGATCCCCCCTTCCCTGCGCGCCCCTGGCGACTGGCCCTGCTGCTCTACGAGGGCTGCATGCCTGCGGGCCTGTTTGCCACGGCCGACATGGCGCGCGCGGCTAACCTGCGCGCAGGGCGCCCACTGTTCGACGTGCAGTGGGTGGGCCTGGGCACGCAGCCGGTGCCCACCTGGCAGGGACCGGCGTTGACCCCAGCGAGCACCCTGGCCCAGGCGCAGGCCGATGCCGTCCTGGTGCCGGGCCTGTGGCTGTCGGCGCCCGATCAGGTACGGGCCCAGTTGCGCCCCCTGCAACCCCTGGTGCGCGCACTCGGCGCCCTGCCGCGCCGCACGCAACTGTGGAGCTACTGCGCCGGCGTGGTGCTGCTGGCGGCCAGCGGCCGGCTCGATGGCCATGCGGCCACGGCCACGTGGTGGTTGCAGGCGGCACTGGAGCAGGAGTTCGCGGGCGTGCAGTGGCGCTTCGACGAACCCCTGGTGGAAGAAGCGACGGCCACCACCGCCGCAGGTGCCAGCGGCTACCTGCCGCTGATGCTGCACGCCCTGGCGGCACGGCTGCCGCCCCAGGCGGTGCAGGACCTGCAGGAGGTGCTGATGCTGCCCCGCCCGCGCACCACCCACCCGGTCTTTGCCGGGCTGGACCTGATGGCCCAGGCGGAGCCCGCCCTGCGCAGCGCCATGCTCTGGGTGCAGCGCAGCCCGGCCCAGGGCCTGTGCCTGGACGACCTGGCCGCAGCCCTGCACCTGTCCACCCGCACCCTGGCGCGGCGGGTGCGCGCGCACACGGGCCTGTCTGCGGCACACTGGATGCGCCGCATCAAGTTGCGGCAGGCCGCAGATGCCCTGTGCCAGACCCGCCATCCGCTCAAGCGCATCGCCCAGGACCTGGGCTTTGCCAGCGAGGCCGGCCTGCACAGAGCTTTTGCCCATGCCACTGGCCAGACCCCCCTGGCCTACCGCATGGCCCATGGCAACCGTTGACTCCACCCCCAACCCACCGGAGAAGCACACCATGACCCCTCCCTTGCAGAGCAACAGCAAAGCCTTCGGCGAACGCCTTTCGGCCTGGCAGCCCAAGGCCGGCGGCAAGAAAGGCAAAGCCTCGTCCCTGGCCGACTGGGATCCGGGCGCCAAGCCGTTCTCGCAAGGCAGCAAGGCCGAGGACAAGGCCGCCGTGGAGGGGCTGGCGCTGGAGCTCGACGCACTGCAAAACCTGTTCTACGCCGACAGGCGCTACAAGCTGCTGGTGGTGCTGCAGGGCACCGACACCTCGGGCAAGGACGGCACCATCCGCGGCGTGTTCGGCCGCATGAGCGCCCTGGGCGTGCACACCGTGGGCTGGAAGGCCCCCACCGAGACCGAGCGTGCGCACGACTACCTCTGGCGCATCCACCAGCAGGTACCGCAAGACGGCGACATCACCGTCTTCAACCGCAGCCACTACGAGGACGTGCTGGTGCCCGTGGTCAACGGCTGGATCACGCCCGAACAGCAACAGCAGCGCCTGGCCCACATCAACGATTTCGAGCGCATGCTCAGCGAGACGGGCACCATCGTGCTCAAGTTCCTGCTGCACATCAGCCCCGAGGAGCAGCGCCTGCGCCTGCAGGAGCGGCTGGACGACCCGGCCAAGCACTGGAAGTTCAGCATGGGCGACATCGAGGTGCGCAAGCAGTGGAAGGACTACCGCCGGGCCTACGATGCCTTGCTCAACGCCACGCACACGCCCTGGGCGCCCTGGACCATCGTGCCGGCCGACTCCAAGACCCACCGCAACCTGATGATCGCCACCGTGCTGCGCCAGGTGCTGCAGAACCTGGACCTGAGCTACCCGCCGGGGGATCCGCAACTGGCAGGCTTCAAGGTGGAGTGATTTCCTGACCCTGCGCGCAACCCCCCGGAGGATGGCCTGTGGGGGTACCGAAAGGGCTTTCGGCAGGTTATGCATCAGATGCATAACCCTGTAACACTATGGCCTTGGACAGCTTGCTGGGCCAGGCATAAGCTTCGTGGCTTGAACTTATCCCACAAGGAAATTCACATGTCGCAATCTTCCGGCGCTCCGGCCACCAGCTCCAAGTTGGGCGCCGTCCATACCCTGCCTTCGTACCTCCAAGCAGACAACCTCGGCCCCTGGGGCGTCTACCTGCAGCAGGTCGACCGCGTCACGCCCTACCTGGGCCACCTGGCCCGCTGGGTCGAGACGCTCAAGCGCCCCAAGCGCGCGCTGATCGTGGACGTGCCGATCGAGCTGGACAACGGCACCATCGCCCACTTCGAAGGCTACCGCGTGCAGCACAACACCTCGCGCGGCCCGGGCAAGGGCGGCGTGCGCTTCCACCAGGACGTGACACTGTCGGAAGTGATGGCCCTGTCGGCCTGGATGTCCATCAAGAACGCGGCCGTGAACGTGCCCTACGGTGGTGCCAAGGGCGGCATCCGTGTGGATCCCAAGAAGCTCTCCCTCGGAGAACTTGAACGCCTGACGCGCCGCTACACCAGCGAGATCGGCATCATCATCGGCCCCACCAAGGACATCCCCGCACCCGACGTGAACACCAACGGCCAGATCATGGCCTGGATGATGGACACGTACTCGATGAACACGGGTTCTACCGCCACCGGCGTGGTCACCGGCAAGCCCGTGGACCTGGGCGGTTCGCTCGGCCGCGTGGAAGCCACCGGCCGCGGTGTGTTCACCGTGGGTGTGGAAGCCGCCAAGCTGACCGGCATGCAGATCGAAGGCGCCCGCCTGGCGGTGCAAGGCTTTGGCAACGTGGGCGGCATTGCCGGCAAGCTGTTTGCAGAAGCCGGTGCCAAGGTCGTGGCCGTGCAGGACCACACCGGCACCATCTTCAACGGCAAGGGTCTTGATGTGCCGGCGCTGCTGGCCCATGTGAAGATCCGTGGCGGCGTGGGCGACTTTGCCGGTGCCGAAGCCATGAAGCCCGAAGAGTTCTGGGGCGTGGACTGCGAGATCCTGATCCCCGCAGCCCTCGAAGGCCAGATCACCGAGCACAACGCCGGGCAGATCAAGGCCAAGCTGGTGATCGAAGGCGCCAACGGCCCCACCACCCCAGAAGCCGACGACATCCTGCACGACAAGGGCGTGCTGGTGCTGCCCGACGTGATCGCCAACGCCGGCGGCGTGACGGTGAGCTACTTCGAATGGGTGCAGGATTTCTCCAGCTTCTTCTGGAGCGAGGACGAGATCAACGCCCGGTTGGTGCGCATCATGCAGGACGCCTTTGCCGGCGTATGGCAGGTGGCCCAGGAGCACAAGGTGAGCCTGCGCACCGCCACCTTCATCGTGGCCTGCCAGCGCATCCTGCACGCCCGCGAAATGCGCGGCCTGTATCCTTGAGCTTCGGTTTTTTCCCGAACTGAGGCGGTCCTACCCGGTTGCCTCGTTTCAAAACCAACCGCCAGCGCCGCACCCGGCCCTGGCGGTTTTTTCATGGCCGGACCGCCCCCCATCGGCGCCGGCCCTCCAGCAAGGGTTGTTGCGCGCGGGCGACGCGGCGCATCCGCGTTGGTGCCTGTTGTCAACACGAAGCGACCGCTTGGCGCCAGCTGAAACAGGCGGATACGCACGCCAACAAATGGAAATGATTGCCCCAAAGGGTGCGTGGGAGACTGCCTTCCATTCGGCAATCCCCAGGAGACAACGGTGGCCCTTCCCTCACTGCGCAGCGCCGTGGCGCGCTTCATGCTGAGCCGCCTGCGCACTGCCCGCTCGGTGGCCCGCCTGGCCTACCGTCTGCACGGCAGCAAGCGCGCCCTCATCGACCGGCGCGGCACCCTCACCTACCAGCAGTTGCACGAGCGCGTGCTGCGCCTGCACGGCTGGATGCAGGCGCAGGGTGTCAAGCAAGGCGACATCGTCTTCACCTGGCTGCCCGAGACCGGCGAACAGTACGAAACGCGCCTGGCCACGTTCGAGAACGGCACCATCTTCGCGAGCTTCCACAAGCACCTGTCGGCGCAGGCCGCACTCGACACCCTCCTGCGCGTGAAGCCCACGGTGTTCATCCACGATCCGGCGCTGAGCGAACCCATCCTGGCCACCGTGCGCGAGCGCATGCCCGGTCTGCACATTCTGGCGCTGGGCAAGCCCTACGAGGACGCGCTGGCCCAGGCCACGCCCACACGCGGCACGGCCAGGCTACACGAGGACGAGGTGTTCGCGCTGCACATGACCTCGGGCACCACCGGGCTGCCCAAGGCCATCGGCTACACCCACCGCAAGTACCTGGACAGCGTGCGCTTCATCGCCCAGTCGATCAACTTCACGCCCCCGGCCAGCGGCCAGGACATCAACATGCTGGGCCTGCCGCTCACCGGGCCGGGCTCGGGCTTGGTGCTGCCCACGCTGCTCTCGGGTGCGGTGCTGGTGATGCCCGAGAACTTCCGCTCGGCCACGCTGGCCGGGCTGATCGAGCGCCACAAGGTCTCGCGCGCCTTCCTCTCGCCCTCGGCCATCATCGACCTGCTCGATGACCCGGAGCTGCCGCGCTACCGCCTGGCCTCCCTGACCCATGTGCCCTATGGTTCAGAGATGATGCCCGCGCCCAAGATCGCTGAGGCGATCCGCCACTTCGGGCCGATCTTCCAGCAGGGCTACGGCTGCCTGGAGGCGCTGCCGCCCATCACCTGGCTGCTGCCGCACGAGCATGTGGATGCCAGCGGTGCGCCCGTGAGCCTGGACATTCTCTCGTCCGTAGGCCGCGTGATGCCCGGCGTGGAGGTGGTGATACGCGATGATGGCTTCAATCCGCTGCCCCAGGGCTCCACGGGCCTCATCACGGTACAGACCCCGGTGCAATTCGACCGCTACTGGCACGACCCCGAGAAGACCGCCGAGACCCTGCGCGACGGCTGGGTGGTGATGGGAGACATGGGCTACTTCGACCAGGCAGGCTACCTGCACGTGCTGGGCCGCAGCGCCGACCGCGTAAGCAAGGGCGGCCAGCTGCTCAACCCGCGCGAGGTGGAAGAGGTCACGCACCAGCACCCTGCCGTCAAGGAATGCTGCCTGGTGCAGCACGGCGAGCAGGCCGTGCTGGTGGTGAGCCTGCGCCAAAGCTGGCGCACCGAGTACAACTGGCGCGCGCTGGAGCACGACATCACCGAGTACCTGGCCGAAAACCTGGCTGCGGCACTGCAGCCGGACCGCGTGCGCATCGTGCCCGAGATCCCGCGCAGCTTCCTCAACAAGATGCTGCGCCGCGAAGTGCGCGCCATGCTGAACGCCGAGGAGCCAGTGGCCGAACTGGCGCACGCGCTGTGAGCGGGCCCACCGCCGCGCAGGCCACCACCACCACCACGCTCACGCTGGGCACCAAGCTCAGCTATGCCGTCGGCAACGTGGGCCTGCAGATGCTGATCGCCGCCATGGGCTTTCTGCTCATGATCTTCTACACCGACGTGGCCCTGGTACCACCGGCCGTGGCCGGTGCCGCCCTGCTGGTGGGCAAGGTGTGGGACACCATCAACGACCCGCTGTTCGGCTGGGTGACGGACCGCACACGCTCGCGCTGGGGCCGCCACCGGGTGTACCTCATCTACGGCGCCATTCCGCTGGCCGTGGTGTCGGCCGCGGTGTGGATGGTGCCCCCGGGCCTGTCGCCCGTCGCGGCCTTCCTGTGGATCGCCATCACCTACACGCTGTTCGACACGCTGATGACACTGGTGCAGCTGCCCTACCAGGCCATGGCCGCCAACCTCACGCGCGACTACGACGAGCGCACCAGCCTCACGGCTTTTGCCTCGCTGGGCGCGCTGCTGGGCTTCTTCGCGGGCAGCGTGCTCATGCCCGTGCTGGTGCGTGCCGCGCCCGATGCGCGCACGGGCTATGCGCTGGCGGGCGCCTGCTTCGGCCTGGCCGCCGGCATAGCGGTGGCCGTGGTGGCCTGGCGCGTGCGGGAACCCGTGGCCGAAGAGGCCACGGCCGATCCGGCACCCGCCTGGGATTCGGTGCGCCGCACCTTGCTGGGCACGCTGCGCAACCGGCCCTTCCTGCTGCTGGTGAGCGCCGCCGGCCTGGTGCGCCTGGGCCTGACGCTGGTGCAGGGAGCGCTGGCCTATTTCGTCATCTACCAACTCCAGGGCACGCAGGGCGACCTGCCGCGCCTCATGGCCATCCTGCTCGGGGTGGTGGGGGTCTCTCTGTTCGTCTGGAAACGGGTGGTGGACCGCTGGGAGAAGAACCGGGCCTACATGCTGGGCCTGGTGTTCAGTGCCAGCGGTCTGGTGCTGCTGTACTGGATCGGGCCGGGCCAGCAAGCGGCCGTGCCCGCCGTGCTGGCGCTGATCGGCATCGGCATGGGTGCGCACTGGATCGTGCCCTTCGCCATGGTGCCCGACACCATCGACCACGGCCACATGCTGGCGGAGGAACGCACCACCGGCATGTACTACGGCCTGTTCGGACTGGTGGACAAGATCGCGCGCACGCTGGCCACGGTGATCGTTGCCGCCGTGCTGGACCTGACGCACTACGTACCCAACATGGCCCAGTCGGCCCAGGCGCTGAGCGGCATCCGGCTGGTGACCGGCCCGCTGCCCGCGCTGTGCCTGGCACTCGCGATCCCGCTGCTGCTGGTCTACCCGATCACGCGCGCACGCCACGGCGAGATCCGCCGCAGCGTGGGCGACGTGCGCGACAGCCAGTACGCCAACTGACGGCTCAGGGCTGGGGACCCGCTGGCAGCACCGGGACGACGGGCTCCACCCAGCGCAGGGCCAGGCAGAACGGCTGCGCGCAGGGGGAGCGCCCCGCGTAGGGGCAGCCAGAGACCTCGCACAACGGCCGGTCGCGCTCACGCGCCTCTTCGGTGGGCCGGTGACCGCTGGCCTGCAGCACGGCCATCTGCGTCCAGGGATCCATGCGTGCCAGCATCTGTTCGCGGCCATACACGGCCGCGCCCTGCTGCGGCGCCATGTCCAGCACCAGCAGGGCGCTGGTACGCTGGGCTGCGGTGTCGGGCCCTTCAAGCACCAGCGCGAACACGCCGGACTGCAGGGCCTGAGGGTTACCGGTGAATGGGGCCTGCAAAGGGGCGGCGGGTACCGCAGTCGCCGGTGGCTGGCTGGCCAGCCAGGGCACCGGCACGCGCAGGGTGAGTGCAAAGCTGCGCGGCCCGTCGGCCGTCTGCACCGTGCCCTGGGCCACGCGCCAGGTCTGCAGCGGGGGCAGTGCAGCCTCCAGACCCTCAGCCCCGCCGCCGTCGCCCTGCACCTGGCGTACCAGGTCCGCCGGCCAGGGCTGGATGCCCGCCACGCGCTGGGGCTGCGGCATGGGGGCGGTGAGCTGCTGCACCAGGGCCGCCACCAGGCTGCGAACCGGGGCGCTGACACCGCTGGTCGGCCAGACCGCTGCGGGCAGAACAGGGGCCGTGGCCGCAGCGGGCGCCCGCACGCCAGGTGCGGCAGGCGATGCAGGCAGCGCCGGTGCACCCGCCAAAGCCGGGCTTTGCGCTGCACGGTTGGTTTGCGCATCCCCTGCGGCATCGCCTGTGCCTTCCAGGCGTTGCCGGGCTTCGGGCGAAATGCTCACCCGCTCGGTGGCTGCGGGCACGGGCGCACCGGTCGGAAGCGGTGGCGGCACCGCGCCTGGAGGAACCCCCGGCACTGCGGGACTGCTGCCGTCGGCGGCCGGCGGCACAGGGGCTTTTTGCCCGGTGCCCAGCAGCATGTTCTGCCGCTGCAGGGCGGCCTCGGCCAACACCTGCGCCACAGGGGGCACAGGGTTGCGGGGAGGATCCACTTGGATGGACATACCGGTCGTGCAGGATCGTGGGAAACTGGCCCGATTCTGGCGGCAATCGCTCCCCATGACCAGCGCGGTGCCGCAGGGACACCCTGCCCGCCACCGTCGCGGCTAGCGCGGCGAAGGCAATGCTGCAGCACTGGCGCCGAACTGAAATCCGTCCACGACCTGCAGCAGCCGCGCAGCCTGCTGCTTGAGGCTGGTGGCCGCGGCAGCCGACTGCTCCACCAGGGCCGCGTTCTGCTGGGTCATCTGGTCGAGTTCGCTGACCGAGGTGTTGACCTTGTGCAGATCTCCCGACTGGCCCTCGACGGCCGTGCTGATGGTGCCCACCCGCTGCGACACGTCGCGCGCATGGCCGACCACCTCCTGCATGCTGCGCCCGGCATCGACGACCAGGCTGGCCCCGCGGTCGGCCTGCTGCAGCGATTCGGCAATCAGCGTGCGTACCTCGCGCGCGGCACCCGCGCTGCGGCTGGCCAGCGCCCGCACCTCACTGGCCACTACGGCGAAGCCGAGGCCCTGCTCGCCCGCACGGGCCGCCTCCACGGCCGCGTTGAGCGCCAGGATGTTGGTCTGGAAGGCGATGCCATCGATCACGCCCAGGATGTCGGCAATGCGCTTGGAGCTGGCCTGAATGCCCTGCATGGTGGACACCACCTGAGACACCACACCGCCGCAGCGCTCGGCCATCTCGGAGGCCTCGGTGGCCAGGTCGCGCGCGGCCGCGGCCTCCTGCACGCTCTGGTGGACCATGCCGCCCAATTGCTCCATGGAGGCGGCCGCTTCCTGCAAATGGGCGGCCGTGCGTTCGGTACGCTGGCTCAGGTCGTGGTTGCCCAGTGCGATGTCGCCGGAGGCGCTCGACATGCTTTCGGCCGCCAGGTGTACATCGGCCACCGCGTTGTTCAGGCGCAGCAGGGCATCGCGCAGCGCGACGGCCGTGGGGCTGGTGACCGCCACGCCGCGCACGTCGAGCGAGAGCTGCCCGTCGGCCTGCGGCCTGCACAGCTGCTGCAGCTCGGCCGACTCGATGGCATCGGCGCGCATGCGCAGAGCGATCAGCACCTCCACCGTGGCCTGCACGACCACGAAGGCCGCATGCACCAGGATGCGCGCAAAGTCCGGCTCGCTCAGGCAGTACAGCGGTAGCCCCGCCAGCTGCAGCCGGTCAAAGGCCACATGGTGTACGGCGATCACCAGCGCCGCGAACAGCAGTGGCCGCCAGTCGCGGTAGGCCAGCAGAAAGGCCAGGAAGACGAAGACACCGAAATGGAACTCGGGCTGGCCCAGGCTCAGCTGCAGGTGCAGCGCCACCATGCCCATGCCGCTGAACACGATGGCCAGGCGCGACAGCAGCGTGCCCGGCGCCAGCCAGTAGGCCACGGCCCCCAGCCCCGTGAGCAGGGCGCCCCAGGCCGCCGCCGTGCCGGGCCGGCCGTGGAGGGAACCCACCCACAGCGCCACCACGAAGCCCAGGGCCACGATGCCCAGCACGATCAGGTCGGCACGCCGGCCTATGCGCTGCAGCGCGTCATGCACCCCGTCACCCGTCCGTTGAACCGCCGATGAATCGACCATGTCTCTGCTCCTGTAGGGGCCCGGAGAAGGAAAGGTGTGCCCGCCGCTGCGCGAGCCCACCCAGCCAGCCATTGATCGCCCGCAGTCGAAACCACCGCCCTGGCGGGCGGTGAGGGGCATCAACAGGTCTTGACCATGGTCAAGGCATTCATGCCACGCGTCAACGATTGAATCGCCAGCGTCAGGCGACCGGCTCGGGCGCGGGCTGGGAGACCGCCGCCACCACGCGCGCCAGCAGCGCCCCGGCGTAGCGCGCGGGCAGCGGGATCCACACGCGCACCGGGTTGCCCTGGGCCACGGCCACGGGCTGGCCGTGCACGTCGTGCATGCGCTCGAGCCGCAGCTCGATGTTTCCGCTGGGGTGCACCACCTCCAGCAGGTCGCCCACGGCGAAGTGGTTCTTGGTTTCCACCTGCACCCAGTCGCCGACCAGGCCCACAGCCTCCTGGCCGTCGGCACCCAGCACCTCGCCCGCGAACTGGCTGCGCTGGGTGGCCGAATGACCGCTGAGGTAGTTCTGGTAGTCCTGGCTGGGGCGGCGCTCGAGCAGGCCGCCCGTGTAGCCGCGGTTGGACAGGCCTTCGAGCTCGACCAGCAGTTCGGGGTTGAATGGCCGGCCGGCCACGGCGTCGTCGATGGCGCGGCGGTAGACCTGGGCGGTGCGGGCCACGTAGTACAGGCTCTTGGTGCGGCCTTCGATCTTGAGCGAGTCGACACCGATCTGCGCCAGCCTCGCCACATGCTCCACGGCGCGCAGGTCCTTGCTGTTGAGGATGTAGGTGCCGTGCTCGTCCTCCATGATGGGCATGAGCTGGCCGGGCCGGCCGATGTCTTCGAGCAGGTAGACCTGGTCGGCAGCAGGGTGGCGCACGCCGTCGCCGCAGGTGGAAAACGACTGCTCGGCCTCCTGCTGGGCAGCGGCGAAGTCGAAGCCGGCCTCCATCTTCTGTGCCACGGCCTCGCCGGTCGTCGGGTCCACGTCGGCGCCGTGCGTGGCGTAGCCCCAGCGGCAGGCGTTGGTGCAGGTGCCCTGGTTCGGGTCGCGGCGGTTGAAGTAGCCGCTGAGCAGGCAGCGGCCCGAATAGGCGATGCACAGCGCGCCGTGCACGAAGACCTCGATCTCCATGTCGGGGCATTCCTGGCGGATCTGGGCGATCTCGTCCAGGCTCAGCTCACGCGAGAGGATGACGCGCTCCACCCCCATCTTCTGCCAGAACTTCACGGCCGCCCAGTTGGTGGTGTTGGCCTGCACCGAGAGGTGTACCGGCACCTCGGGCCACTTGTCCTTGACCATCATGATCAGGCCGGCGTCGGCCATGATGAGCGCGTCGGGCTTCATGTCGATCACGGGCTCGATGTCGCGCAGGTAAGTGCGGATCTTGTCGTTGTGTGCGATCAGGTTGCTGGTCACGAAGAACTTCTTGCCGCGCGCATGGGCCTCGGCGATGCCCTGCCGGATCTGCTCCAGGCGGAACTCGTTGTTGCGCGCGCGCAGCGAGTAGCGCGGTTGGCCCGCGTACACGGCGTCGGCGCCGAAGTCGTAGGCCGCGCGCATCTTGTCGAGCGAGCCGGCGGGCAGCAGCAGTTCAGGGGCTTTGAGGGCGGTCATCGGGGGCCATCCAGTCAGGGGTTGGGTTGCTCAGCGCGGCACCGGCATGGCGATGGCCTGCGGGAATTGCTCGCCATCGAAGGCCTTGTCGCCATCGGCGTCGGCCACGCCGTTGGCCACCAGGCCCTGGAAGTCGAACTGGCGCGGGTCCATGAAGTGCGAGGGCACCAGGTTGCGCAGCGCCACGGCCATGTTCTCGATGCGACCCGGGTACAGCTGCTGCCAGTCGCGCAGCATCTGCCCGATCTGCTTGCGCTGCAGGTTCTCCTGGCTGCCGCACAGGGTGCAGGGGATGATGGGGAAGGCGCGCAGCGCCGCCCAGCGCGTGAGGTCGTCCTCGGCCACGTAGGCCAGTGGGCGGATGACGAGGTGGTCGCCCCGGTCGCTCTGCACCTTGGGCGGCATGCCCTTGAGCTTGCCGCCGAAGAACATGTTCAGGAAGAAGGTCTGCAGCATGTCGTCGCGGTGGTGGCCCAGCGCGATCTTGGTGCAACCCAGCTCGTCGGCCACGCGGTAGAGGATGCCCCGGCGCAGGCGGCTGCACAGGCTGCACATGGTCTTGCCCTCGGGCACGTGCTGCTTGACCACGCTGTAGGTGTCGCGCGTCTCGACGTGGAAGGGCACGCCCAGCCCCGCCAGGTAGTCGGGCAGCACCTGGGCCGGAAAGCCCGGCTGCTTCTGGTCGAGGTTGACCGCGATGAGCTCGAAACGGTTGCCGTTGCGCTGCTGCAGCATGCGCAGCACGTCCAGCATGCCGTAGCTGTCCTTGCCGCCCGAGACACAGACCATGACCTTGTCGCCATCGGCGATCAGGCCGAAGTCGGCGATCGCCTGGCTCACCTGGCGCACCAAGCGCTTTTCGAGCTTGACGGCCTCGCGGTCGGTACCGCCCGCCACGGGGACGGGTGGTACGGTGTCGGGGAGCAAGGTGGGGGCGTCGGTCAGCATGGGGCAGGAAAATCAAGGCGGCAGCCGGCATGCGCCGGGCAAGCCTGCCCGGCCGCACCATAGTCTGCAGCTCAAATTGCTATCTTTTGTATAGCACAAGGCGATGGCACACCCATCGCATGGGTCGATTTTCGTACAAATCGGCCCGCTGGCCCGCGGAATCAGGCCTCGGCGGCGTAGAACATGCGGCGCGCCGGCACTGCCTCCACCGCGCGCGCAATCGCGCCGATGTGGTCCGGCGTGGTGCCGCAGCAGCCGCCGACGATGTTCACCAGCCCCTCGGCCGCGAACTCGTGCACCAGCCGGCTCGTGACCTCGGGCGTCTCGTCGAAGCCGGTGTCGCTCATGGGGTTGGGCAGGCCGGCGTTCGGGTAGCAGCTGATGAAGGTATCGCCCGCCACGCGGTTGAGCTCCTGGATGTAGGGGCGCATCAGCGTGGCGCCCAGGGCGCAGTTCAGACCGATGGCCAGAGGGCGCGCGTGGCGCACGCTGTTCCAGAAGGCCGTCACGGTCTGGCCCGAGAGGATGCGGCCCGAAGCATCCGTCACCGTGCCGCTGATGATCAGCGGCAGGCGCTGGCCGCTGTGC
The DNA here is from genome assembly GCF_979253235.1 of Acidovorax sp. AC410. Lineage (NCBI taxonomy): Bacteria > Pseudomonadati > Pseudomonadota > Betaproteobacteria > Burkholderiales > Comamonadaceae > Acidovorax > Acidovorax sp. AC410. The sequence goes on along the minus strand of NZ_CEEDCG010000001.1, from coordinate 2,087,999 downwards.
TCGAAGTACTCGTCGATGGCGAACAGCGCGGCCTTGGCGTTCAGGGTGTCGAAGATGGTCTCGACCAGCAGTACATCGCTGCCGCCCTCGACCAGCGCCTGGGTCTGCTCGTAGTAGGCAGCGCGCAGCTGCTCGAAGTCGATGTTGCGCGCGCCAGGGTCGTTCACGTCGGGGCTGATGCTGGCCGTCTTGGGCGTGGGGCCCAGGGCGCCGGCCACGAAGCGCGGCTTGTCGGGCGTGCTGTACTTGTCGCAGGCGGCGCGGGCCAGTTGCGCGGACTTCGAGTTCATCTCGCGCGCCAGCTCGGCCATGTGGTAGTCCTCCTGCGCGATGGTGGTCGCGCCGAAGGTGTTGGTCTCGATCAGGTCGGCGCCGGCGGCCAGGTAGCGCTCGTGGATGTCGCTGATCACGTCAGGCCGGGTCAGGCTCAGCAGCTCGTTGTTGCCCTTGACGTCGTAGGCAAAGTCCTTGAACCGGTCGCCCGCGTTGCCGGGGCCGGTGTAGCCCTCGCCCCGGTACTGCGCCTCGCCCAGCTTGAAGCGCTGGATCATGGTGCCCATGGCGCCATCGAGGATGGCGATGCGTTGGGCGAGGATGTCGGGCAGTTCCCGGGCGCGGGTGTAGTGGAGGGCTTGCATCCCGCTATTGTAGAAAGCGCGGCCTGCCTGCGCTGGAACGGGGCCAGGTTGCCCCGCCATCAGGCAGGGCCGGCGGCGGCCACGTCCAGAAAGCTGCGCAGCGCCGGGCTCACTGCGTCCCGGTGCCAGGCCAGCACCCCCACCGTGGGGTGGTGCAGGCCTGCAATGGGCACGAAGCGCACGCCCTGGGCCCCTGCCAGCGCCATGGCGGCCGGCACCAGGGCCACGCCCATGCCCAGGGCGACCAGCGCCACCACCGTGAGCCACTGGCGTGCGGCATGGCGCGTATGGGGGTGGATGCCGGCGCGGTGGAACAGGGCGATCACGTTGTCGTGGTTGGCGGGCGCCACGTCGCGCGAGAACATCACGAAGGTCTCGGTCGCCAGCGCCTGCAGGTCCAGGGCCGCCGCCTGTGCCAGGGCATGGTCCTGGGGCAGGCAGCAGACGAAGTGGTCCTCGGCCAGCGGCAGGCTGGCCAGCGGCTCGGGCACCACGCTGCTGTTGATGAAGCCAGCGTGCAACTGGCGGTGCAGCAGCGCCTCCAGCTGCTCGCCGGTGGACATCTCGCGCAGCTGCACCTCAATGCCTGGCGCCCGCTCGCCGAAGGCGCGCACGATGGCCGGCATGTCGCGGTAGACCATGGAGCCGGTGAAGCCGATGTCTAACCGCCCGCGCAGGCCCGCCGCCACGGCGCGCGCCGTCTCGCCCGCGCGCGCCACGCGGTCGAGCACCACGCGCACCTCGGCCAGGTAGGCATGCCCTGCGGGGGTGAGCGCCACATGCTTGCTACTGCGCTCGAACAGCTTCACGCCCAACTCGTCCTCCAGCGCCTTGATGCCCGAGCTGAGCGGCGGCTGGGTAATGGCCAGTCGCTCGGCCGCGCGGCCGAAGTGCAGCTCTTCGGCCAGCACGGCAAAGTAGCGCAGCAGGTACAGCTTCATGCGCGCATCATGCCAGCGCATGCCGCGCCTCAGTACGACTTGGGCAACCCGAGCACCTTCTCAGCGATAAAGCACAGGATGAGCTGCGGGCTCACGGGCGCCAGGCGCGGTATCCACGATTCGCGCAGGTAGCGCTCCACGTGGTATTCCTTGGCGTAGCCCATGCCGCCATGGGTGAAGATGGCGCGCTCGCAGGCGTGGTAGCAGGCCTCGGCCGCCAGGTACTTGGCGCTGTTGGCCTCGGCCGCGCAGGGCAGGTGCTGGTCGTAAAGCCAGGCGGCTTTCTGCACCATGAGGTGCGCGGCCTCGAGCTCCATCCACGACAGGGCCAGCGGGTGCTGTATGCCCTGGTTCTGGCCGATGGGGCGGCCGAACACCTCGCGCTCGTTGGCATAGCCGGCGGCGCGCGCCAGCGCGGCACGGCCCAGGCCCACGGCCTCGCTGGCGATCAGGATGCGTTCGGGGTTCAGGCCGTGCAGGATGTAGCGAAAGCCCTGGCCCTCCTCGCCCACCCGGTCTTCCACGGGAATGCGCAGGCCGTCGATGAAGACCTGGTTGGAATCCACGCACTTGCGCCCGAGCTTGTCGATCTCGCGCACCTCGACCGTGCTGCGGTCCAGGTCGGTGTAGAACAGGCTCAGGCCCTCGGTGCCCGAGCATTCCTCCACCGGCGTGGTGCGCGCCAGCAGCAGGATCTTGTTGGCCACCTGGGCGGTGCTGATCCAGACCTTCTGGCCATGCACCACATAGTGGCCGCCGTGGCGCACGGCGCGGGTGGTGAGCTTCAGGGTGTTCAGCCCGCTGTTGGGCTCGGTCACGCCGAAGCAGGCACGGTCGCGCCCCGCGATCAGCGGCGGCAGCCAGCGCGCCTTCTGCGCCTCGGTACCGAAGACCACCACCGGGTGCAGACCGAAGATGTTCATGTGCACGGCCGAGGCGCCCGACAGGCCCGCGCCGGTGGCAGCAATGGTGTGCATCATCAGCGCCGCCTCGCTGATGCCCAGGCCCGCGCCGCCGTATTCCTCGGGCATGGCGATGCCGAGCCAGCCGGCATCGGCCAGCGCGCGGTGGAAGTCCTCGGGAAAGCCGCCGTCGCGGTCCTTGCGCAGCCAGTAGTCGGCATCGAAGGGGGCGCAGACGCGCTCGATGGCATCGCGGATCTGCCCGTGCTCGGGGGACTGGGCGAAATTCATACAGGTGCAGGGGTGCAAGGTGCGGAAGGACGAATCACCCGCTCGGGCGATTCGAGGTAGGGCGGGCTGTAGATGACGAGCAGCTTCACCGGAGCCGCGCTGGTCACGGTGAAGACGTGCTCCATGTCGGCCGGGAAGAAGCACATGTCGCCCGGCAGCAGGTCGAACACCTCGCCCGCCACCTCGGCGCGGGCCGTGCCTTCCAGCAGGTAGCAGGCCTGCTCGATGCCCGGGTGGGCATGCGGCAGCGCACCGCCGCCGGCGTGCAGCGTGCCCAACAGCACCTCCATCTGCCGGGCACCCACGGTCTCGGGGCCGATCAGGCGCTGGTTGTGCGTGTGCTGGTGGTTGGCCGGCTGGTAGGCGGGCACCTCGGCGGCGCGCACCAGGTAGCGAGGCCGGTGGGTGGTGGTGCTGGTAGTCATGCGGTGTTGTCTCCGGCGGGCAGGTGGCAGGCGCCCTGTGCCAGCAGGGCATCGATGTCGGTGGGGGCATAGCCGGCCTCGGCCAGCAAGGCGCGCGTGTGTTCGCCCAGGCGCGGGGCAGGTGCCAGTTGCCACGCCGGCGGCGTGCCAGACCAGCGCGTGGGGTGGGCCATGGTGTGCAGCGGGCCTTCGCTGGGGTGCAGGCTGTCGTGCAGGAAGCCGGTGGCGCGCAGCTGCGCGTTGGCCAGCAAGTCGGCCGGCGAGTTCATGGGCATGTGGGGCACATCGGCCGCGTCGAGCAGGGCGCGCCATTCGGCGGTGCTGCGGCCGCGCAGGATGCGCGCGACCTCGGCGTACACCGCGTCGATGTGCGCGGCGCGCGCGCCATGGGTGGCAAAGCGCGGGTCCTGGCCCAGGCCCTCGGTCTCGCCAATGGCGGCGAAGAAGCTGCGCCAGTGCTTGTCGTTGTAGATCAGCACGCAGAGCATGCCGTCGGCCGTGGCGTAGGGCTTGCGGTGGGCGGTGAGCAGCCGCGCATAGCCGGCATCGCCACGCGGCGGATCGAAGCTGAGCCCGGCCATGTGGTCGCCCAGGACGAACTGGGCCATGGCCTCGAACATCGGTACCACGATGGCCTGGCCCTGGCCGGTCTTCTCGCGGGCGTAGAGCGCCGCCGTCACGGAGTACACCGCGTGCAGGCCGGTCACGCGGTCCGACAGGGTGGTAGGCGCATAAGCGGGCTCGGGCGCGCCGTACTGCTGCATGAGCCAGGGGATGCCCGTGGCGCCCTGGATCAGGTCGTCGTAGGCGGGACGCGCGGCGTCGGGCCCTTCCTGGTCGAAGCCGCAGCAGCTCACGTGGATAAGCCGGGGGTTTCTGGCAGCCACCGCGGCGGCGTCGAGCCCCAGCCGTGCCAGCGCCTGCGGCCGCACGTTGCTTATCAGTACGTCGCAGCCCTCGGCGAGGCGCAGGGCGGCCTCGCGCCCCTCGGGGTGCTTGAGGTCGAGCACGATGCTGCGCTTGCCGCCGTTGGCGTGCAGGAAGATGTGGCCCATGCCCGGGTTGGCCATGGGGCCCACGTGGCGCATGTTGTCGCCCTCGGGCGTCTCCACCTTGATGACCTCGGCACCGAGCTGCGCCAGGATCTGCGTGGCGAACGGGCCCATGATGACGCTGGTGAGGTCGAGCACGCGCACGCCGGCGAGCGGACCTGCTGCCTGCGGGGCCAGGGTGTTCTGCATGGGGGTTCCTTGCGGCCTGCTCATTCAGGCTTGATGCCGGCCTGGCGGATCAGGGCGCGCCAGTGGTTGAGCTGGTCGGCCACGTAGCTGGCGAACTCCTCGGGGGTCTTGCTCGGCCAGACCTGGAAGCCGATCAGCGCCAGCCTGTCCTGCGTGTCCTTGTCGGCCAGCACGGCCTGCAGCTCGGTGTTCAGGCGGTTCACCACGGCCGGCGGCATGCCGGCCGGGCCGAAGATGCCGTTCCAGGAGGTCAGATCGAAGCCCTTGGCGGTCTGGCCGATGGGCGGCACGCCCGGCAGCAGGGGCGAGGCCTGGGCCGTGGTGATGCCCAGGGTGCGCACCTTGTCGCTCTTGAGCATGGCCATGCCCGAGCCCAGGTCGGCCACGTAGACCTGCACCTGCCCGCCCACCAGGTCGGTCATGGCCTGGGGGCTCGACTTGTAGGGCACGCTCAGCAGGTCGATGCCGGCGATGTGCTTGATGCTTTCCATCGCCACCAGCGAGGTGCTGTTGGGCGTCGCGTAGCTGAGCTTGCCGGGGTTGGCGCGCGCGTAGGCGATCAGCTCGCCCAGGGTCCTGGCGGGCACCGAGGGATGCACGGCCAGCGCGAACGGCAGCTCGCCCACGCGCGCCACGGGCGTGAAGTCCTTGATCGGGTCGTACTTGAGGGCCGTGTACAGCGCCGGGTTCGCCGAATGCGAGGTGTTGGTGGTCATGAACAGCGTGTAGCCATCGGGCCTGGCCTTGGCGGCGATTTGCGCGGCCACCTGGGCATTGGCACCGGGCTTGTTGTCCACCAGCACCGGCTGTTTGAGCCGTTCGGCGAGCTTCTGGCCCACGGTGCGGGCCACCGAATCGGTGCCGCTGCCGGCCGCGAACGGCACCACCAGGGTGATGGGAGCGCTGGGGTACGCGGCTTGCTGCGCCCATGCCGGCAGGCTGGCCGCCGCCACGGCGCAGGCCGTGAGCGCGGCCCGGAGGATGTGATGCATGTGGTTGTCTCCTGGATGGGTGTACGGACACCCCTTGTGCCGGGGCTGGATCGCATCTTGTCCGGGGCAGCCATTTGCGTCCAATTGGATAATCGGACCGATCCATTCGCATTGCGAATCGTTGACTGCGGCGCCGGGTTGGCCGGAGCCGGGCGCCTGCACAGCGCACAATAGGCGCCTTTGCCCGCCGCCGCAGATGCGCGCGCCGGCGCTGTTGAACACCCACCCTACCAGGCTGCCGCCCTTTTGCCATGCGCTGCGGCAGCTATCAAAAGGAGAGTCATTGAGTCCGTCACCCGCCCACACCGTCCTGCACGACGTCTTTGGCTACGAGCAGTTCCGGGGCCCGCAGCAGGACATCGTCGAGCATGTGATCGGCGGCAGCGATGCGCTGGTGCTGATGCCCACGGGCGGCGGCAAGTCGCTGTGCTACCAGGTGCCGGCCATCGTGCGCCAGCAGCAGGGGCGCGGGGTGACCATCGTCATCTCACCCCTGATCGCGCTGATGCACGACCAGGTGGGCGCCCTGCACGAGGCAGGGGTGGACGCGGCCTTCCTGAACTCCACGCTGAGCTTCGACGAAGCGCAGGACGTGGAATTTCGCCTGCAGACTGGTGCCATCACCCTGCTGTATGCGGCGCCCGAGCGGCTGAACACCCCGCGCTTCCTGGGCCTGCTCGACAGCCTGTACAACGAAGGGCATCTGTCGCTCTTTGCCATCGACGAGGCGCATTGCGTGAGCCAGTGGGGCCACGACTTCCGCCCCGAGTACCGTGCCCTCACGGTGCTGCACGAACGCTATGCCGGCGTGCCGCGCATCGCCCTGACGGCCACGGCCGATGACCTGACCCGCGCCGACATCATCGAGCGCCTGCAGCTCGAGGATGCGCGGCTGTTCATCAGCAGCTTCGACCGGCCCAACATCCGCTACCGCATCGAGGAAAAGAAGGACGCCACCACGCAGTTGCTGCGCTTCATCGAGCGCGAGCATGCGGGCGAGGCCGGGGTGGTGTACTGCCAGTCGCGCAAGCGCGTGGAGGAACTGGCCTCGACCCTGTGCGACGCGGGCCTCACCGCCCTGCCCTACCACGCAGGCCTCGACACCAAGGTGCGCCAGAAGAACCAGGACCGCTTCCTGCGCGAGGAGGGCATTGTGATGGTGGCCACCATCGCCTTCGGCATGGGCATCGACAAGCCTGACGTGCGCTTCGTGGCGCACGTGGACATGCCCAAGAACATCGAGGGCTACTACCAGGAGACCGGCCGCGCCGGCCGCGACGGCCTGAACGCCGATGCCTGGATGGCCTACGGCCTGAACGACGTGGTGAACCAGCGCCGCATGATCGACGAGAGCCCCGCGGGCGAGGAGTTCAAGCAGGCGCTGCGCGGCAAGCTCGACGCGCTGCTGGCCCTGGCCGAGGCCACCGATTGCCGCCGCGTGCGCCTGCTGGCCTATTTCGGCGAAGAATCCACGCCCTGCGGCAACTGCGACAACTGCCTTACCCCCCCGGCCATCTGGGATGCGACCGACGCAGCGCGCAAGCTGCTGTCCACCATCTACCGGGTGCAGCAGGTCAGCCGCATCGGTTTTGGCGCGGGCCACATCATGGACATCCTGCGTGGCAAGAAGACCGAGAAGGTCGTGCAGTTCGGGCACGAGAATATCTCCACCTTCGGCATCGGGGCCGACCTGTCGGAGCCCCAGCTGCGCGGGGTGCTACGCCAGCTGATCGCCACCGGCGCCCTGGGGCTGCAGAAGGTCATGCTCGACAGCGGCCACAGCTTCGACACCCTGTGCCTGACCGAAGGCTCGCGCGCCGTGCTCAAGGGCGAGGTGCCGGTGCAGCTGCGCGAATCCGTCTCGGCCGCGCCGGCCAAGCGCACCCGCAAGGGCAGCGCGCCGCCGGCGGCCGCCGCCAACCTGGGGCCCGATGCACAGGTGCGCTTCATCAACCTCAAGGCCTGGCGCGCCGAGGTGGCCAAGGAGCACAACCTGCCGGCCTACGTGATCTTCCACGACGCCACCCTGGCGGCCATCGCCGAACGCAACCCCGCCACGCTGGAGGACCTGCAGGGCATCAGCGGCATGGGTGCCAAGAAGCTCGAAGCCTATGGCAGCGAGGTGCTGCGCGTCAGCGGGCAGTAACTTACCTGCCGGGCTTCTTGCCCGGAAAGAAGGTCTGCGTGAGGGCCCGGCCGATCTGCTCGAAGGCCTTGCCCGCCTCGCCATGCTCGTCCAGATCCTCGGCGCAGGTGGCCACCACGATGGCGGCACGGCCGCCGTCCTGCGGGTTGACCACGCCCATGTGACAGGCGCGGTGCAGCTGGGTGCCCGTCTTGTGGATGAAGCGCTCGCTGCGCGGCAGGCCGGCTTCGAGCCGGTAGGCATCGTAGGTGGCGTACTTGAGGTCGGTGAACAGGCGCTGCTGGTGCGCGGGGGAGAGCAGTTGGCCGGTGACCAGCTTCTCCAGCATGCCGCCATAGGACGTGAGCGGCGCGGAATTGAGTCCGCGCGCGTAGTAGCGCTTGTAGGCCTCGTCCATGGTCTTCACACGCAGATCCGCCTTGTCCACGCCGATGGTGCGCGCGAGCGTCTCCACGCGCTTGTCGCCCATGGGCGCAGCCGCCAGGCGCACCAGGTCCATGTTGGCCATCTTGCGCGCGTCGGGGTGCAGCTCGGCATACACGTCGTAGCGCACCTGGGTGAAATCGGTGATGCGCTCGAATCCCCTGGCACCGAGCAGGTCGCGCGCGCGGCGGTTGAGCGTGTCGTCGCCGATGCTGCGCATCAGCATGTTGGCCGCAGTGTTGTCGCTCTCCATGAGCATGCGCTTGAGCAATGCGTCCACCCGGTAACGGGTGCCGGCCTTGTTCCAGACCACGTTGCCCGAGCCGTCGACCTTGTCCGTGTCCTGCAGCGTGACCTGCTGCGCCAGGTGGGTCCGGCCCTGTTCGACCTCCTGCAGCACGGCAATCGCCACAGGCAGCTTGGCCGAGGAGCCCAGGTACCAGGGCCGCTCGGCCTGGTAGGACAGCACTTCGCCGTTGTCCAGCCGCTTGACGTAGACCCCGAGCTGCCCGGGAGTGGCCTGGTCGATCTTCTCGATCTGCTGGCGCAGCGCGTCGCTCCAGGCAGCGCCTTGCGCCGCCAGGCTAGCGCTCGCCAGGATCAGCGCGGTGCACCACGCGCGCAACGGGGGGCACTCTGGGTCATGGGTTCTTCCGTCGGTCAGCAGGCCAGAGTTGCACAGGGCCGCCCCCACGTCGCGCAGGGCACGGTCTGAACGCGCGCTGGACAGCTCTCCGCGCGTACAGGCGACCACGATAACGCGCCGGTCCCGGCCCAGACGTGGGACAGTGACCAATCCGGAGTCGCAGGTGCGCGCCCTTTGCGTGCCGGTCTTGTGCGCAAAGCGCGCCGCCTTGGGCAGGCCGGCCTGCACGCGGTGGACCCCCGTCTGCACCCGCTCCATCACCGACAGCAGGTAGCGGGTGTGCTCGGCGTTGACGACCTTGCCGTTGACCAGCAGCTCCAGCAGGTCGGCATAGGCATCGAGCCGGCCCGAGTTCAGCCCGCCCGCATAGTAGGCCTCGAAGGCCTCGCCCACGCCGGGCAGCAGGAAGGACGAGGCCGGCACGTGCAGCAGGCGCGCGAGCACCTGCATGCGCTGCGCATCGCTGCGCTGCTGCTTGATCACCAGGAAATCGTGGCCCGACAGGTGCGATGCCTGCGGCGTGAGCTGGCCGTACGCATGCCGGCGCACGTCGGCCAGGCTGGTGATGCGCTCGAAGCCCCTGGGCACGAGCTGCTCGACCAGGGCGTTCACGGCACGGATGCCGACCAGCCCGATGAGCATGTCGCTGGCCATGTTGTCGCTGTAGATGAGCATCTGCTCGAGCAGGTAGCGGATGCTCAATGCGGTGCCCACGGGTTTGGAGTTGGTCTGGCCGGCACCGTCCACGTAGTCCGAGGCGCGCACGCGCAGTTTGGTATCGAGGGTGAAGTCCCCGCGCTCCACGGCCTGCAGTACCGCCAGCGCCACAGGCACCTTGACGGTGGAGGCCAGGTACCAGCGCTCCATTCCGCGGTGCGACACGGCAATGCCCGTCTCCAGGTCGCGCACGTAGACGCCGATGCCCGCCGTGTTCTGCGCCGCCACCTGGACCAGTTCGGCTTGCAGCAGCTCCGGCCAGGCGGGGCGCGGCGACGGTGCGCCCTGGGCATGCACTGAGCCCGCGGACAGGGTCAGCGCAAGGAAAAAAGCCGGCAGAAGACGGGCGATGGCGGGCACCTCCGCAAAACTGCAACGGTACACCGCGCTCCCGAGTGGCTGGTAACACTGTGTGATCCCGAGGGCTACCGCACCCGCGGGCCCATCAGGCTTCTTGCAGCAGCGGCGAGCGCAGGATGATCTGCGCGGTGGCAAACAGGTGGGTGTCGATGGCCGCGAAGGCCCGGGCCTTGTCGCGCGCCAAGGCCGCTTCCATGATCTGGCGGTGCTCGCCGCGCACGTCGCGGTGGTCGGTGCTCAGCGGCACCGAGAGGCGGCGGTAGCGTTCGCTCTGCCGGTAAAGCATGTGGCGCATGCGCAGCAGCCACTGGTTCGGGCAGGCGCTGACCAGGGCCTCGTGGAACTCGCCATGCGCGTCGTTCCAGGCGGAGGTGGAGCGGGCCTCGGCCTCCGAGGGCAGGGACTGCAGGCGTTCCATGCGGTGGGCGGCCGCGACGATGCGCGTCTCCCACTCCACCTCGCCATGGTCCATGGCCTGGCCCAGGCACAGGGACTCCATTTCCACCCGGGCACGGGTCAGGTCCAGCAGCTCGTCCTTGCTCACCGGGCTCACGCGGTAGCCGCGGTGCGACTCGCCCACCACCATGCCCTCGGCCCCCAGGCGCGACAGCGCCTCGCGCACGGCGCCCAGGCTCAGCTCCAGCCGCTCTTCGATGGCCTTGATGTTCAGCTTGGCGCCCGGCGGCAGGCGGCCGTCGAGGATTTCGGCACGGATCAGGTCGCACGCTGTCTCAGCCTGGGTGCGCTTGGGGAAGGTGGTCAACATGGCAATCCAGATTTTATCCGGGAATCTACCAACACACGAATAATAGATTATTCGATCAAATATATATCTATGCGATCCGGACCCCGTCCTTCGATCGCCCACCAGGAGACCCGATGAAATTGCTTCGCTTCCAGTCGGCCGGCCACAGCGGCTGGGCTGTTTACCAACCGGCCACCGGTGCATGGCATGGCACGACCGAAGGCCATGGCGCCTACCCCGGCGATGTGGACGACCTGCTGCGCCAGGGGCGTGCGGCGCTGGACGCCGCAGCCGCCACCATGGCCCGCCAGGGCGCCGTGGACCTGGCTGCCGTGCAGCTGCTGGCGCCCGTGGCCCGGCCGGCCAAGATCATCTGCGTGGGCCTGAACTACCGCGACCACACGGCCGAAAGCGGCTTCGTGCAGCCCGCCTACCCCACGCTGTTCGCGCGCTTCAATTCCAGCGTGATCGCGCACGGCGCACCGCTGCTGCACTCGCCGCTGTCGGATTCGCTGGATTTCGAAGGCGAGCTGGTCGCGGTCATCGGCACCGGCGGCAGCCGCATCGCGCGCAAGGATGCCCTCGCCCACGTGCTGGGCTATTCGGTCTTCAACGACGCCAGCGTGCGCGAGTACCAGTTCAAGACGCCGCAATGGACCATGGGCAAGAACTTCGACGGCACCGGCGCCTTCGGCCCCTGCCTGGTGACCGCCGACGAGCTGCCCCCCGGCGCGCGCGGCCTGCTGCTGGAGACCCGCCTGAACGGCCAGACCGTGCAGTCGGCCAATACCGATGACATGGTGTTCGACATCGAATCGCTGATCGTCACCATCAGCGAGGCCATCACGCTCGAAGCGGGCGACCTGATCGTGGCGGGCACCCCGGCAGGCATCGGCCACGCCCGCGAGCCCCGCCTGTACATGAGGCCGGGCGACGTCTGCGAGGTGCAGATCGAGCGCATCGGCCTGCTGCGCAACCCCGTGCACGCCGTGGCCGCCACGGCGCCCCGCCCCTTCGAGCCCGCCACCGCCTAACGCCCAACCCCCAGGAGACTGCCATGCCATTGAACCGATTGCTGCGCACCGCCCTCATCGGCACCCTCGCCGCCCTGGCCGCCCTCGGCGTTCAGGCCCAGGACGCCAAGCCCCGCACCGCCCGCTTCGGCCACGGTCTGGCCGACAACCACCCGGCCGGTCTGGCGGCCAAGCAGTTCGCCGCCGACATGGACAAGGCCACCGGCGGCAAGATGAAGATCACCGTGATTGCCAACCAGGCCCTGGGCCCCGACCCGCAGATGCTGGGCGCCCTGCAGGGCGGCGTGCAGGAGTTCTACACCGGCAGCGCGCTGGCGCTGCTCGGGCAGGTCAAGGAACTGGGCTTCCAGGACGTGCCCTTCCTGTTCAACACCGAGGCCGAGGCCCACGCGGTGTTCGACGGCCCCGTGGGCCAGCACCTCAACACCAAGCTCGCTGGCGTGGGCATCCACGTGCTGGGCTGGTGGGAGAACGGCTTTCGCCACATCACCAACTCGCGCCGCCCGGTCAACAAGCTCGACGACCTCAAGGGCCTGAAGCTGCGCACCCAGCCCAACCCGCTCACGCTCGATGCGTTCAAGGCCATTGGCGCCAACGCCTCGCCGCTGCCCTGGTCCGAGCTGTTCGTGGCGCTGGAGACCAGGGCCTTCGATGGCCAGGAGAACCCCATCGTGCTGATGTACACCCAGCGCTTCTACGAAGTGCAGAAGTACATGACGCTCTCGGGCCACGTCTACTCGCCGCTGATCTTCGCCGTGTCCAAGAAGTACTGGGACAGCCTCTCGGCCGACGAGAAACAGATGATGACCAGCGCCGCTAAGAGCGCCACGGCCTACCAGCGCAAGGCCACCGCCGCCGAGGCGGGCACCGCGCTGCAGGGCATGAAGGACAAGGGCGTGCAGGTGACGCAGTTCTCCGAGGCCGACCTGCAGGCCATCCGTGACAAGGTGCCACCAGCGATTGCGCCGCACCTGGAGAAGATCGGTCCCGAGTTCATGGCCCTGGTGCGCAGCGAAATCGCCAAGGCGCGCGCCGCGGCCAAGCCGCAGTGAGCGACATGCCCGCCCCCACGGCCCTTCCGCCCGCCTTCCTCGATGCGCTGGGCCAGCTCCTTGGCCCGCGCCTGTCCACCAGCCTGGCGGTGCGCGAGCACCACGGGCGCGACGAGTCGATCTTTGCCGCCATGCCGCCCGACGCCGTGGCCCATGCACGCACGCAGGAGGAGGTGGTGGCCATCGTGCGCCTGTGCCGCGACCACCGCGTGCCGCTGGTGCCCTATGGCGCAGGCTCGTCGCTCGAGGGCCACACCCTGGCCACGCGCGGCGGGCTGACGCTGAACCTGCAGCCCATGGACCAGGTGGTCGCCATCCACCCCGAGGACCAGACCGCCACGGTGCAGCCGGGAGTGACCCGCAAGGCGCTTAACGCGGAACTGCGCGACACCGGCCTGTTCTTTCCCATCGACCCAGGGGCCGATGCCACCATCGGCGGCATGTGCGCCACGCGCGCCAGCGGCACCAACGCCGTGCGCTACGGCACCATGCGCGAGAACGTGCTCAACCTCACCGTGGTGACAGCCGACGGCGAGGTGGTGAAGACCGGCCAGCGCGCGCGCAAGTCGGCCGCAGGCTACGACCTCACCCGCCTGTTCGTGGGCTCCGAAGGCACGCTGGGCGTGGTGGTCGAGGCCACGGTGCGCCTGTACCCGCTGCCCGAAAGCGTGATGGCTGCCGTGTGCGCCTTCCCCGACATCGATGCCGCCGTGCAGGTGGTGGTGCAGACCATCCAGCTCGGCGTGCCGATCGCGCGCTGCGAGTTCGTCGACGCCACAGCCATCCGTGCGCTCAACGGCCATAGCCGCACCGGCCTGCCCGAGCAGCCCCACCTGTTCTTCGAGTTCCACGGCAGCGCGGCCGGAGTGCAGGAGCAGGTGGACACCGTGCAGGCCCTGGCGCTGGACGGTGGTGGCGCGCAGTTCCAGTGGGCCAGCAGCCCCGAGGAGCGCACGCGCCTGTGGGAAGCCCGGCACAACGTCTACTTCGCGGCGCTGCAGCTGCGCCCGGGCTGCCGCTCGGTGGTCACCGATGTCTGCGTGCCGATCTCGCGCCTGGCCGAGTGCGTGGGCCAGACCGCGCAGGACCTGCAGCAGTCGGGCATGCTCGCGCCCATCGTCGGCCATGTGGGCGACGGCAACTTCCACGTGCAGATGCTGGTGGATGCGAACGACCACGCTGAGGTGGCGCAGGCCGAGGCGCTCAATGCGCGCCTGGTGCGGCGCGCTCTGGCCATGGACGGCACCTGCACCGGCGAGCACGGCGTGGGCCTGCACAAGCAGGGCTTCCTGCTCGACGAACTGGGCGCCGCGCCGGTGGCGCTGATGCGCCAGATCAAGCACGCCATGGACCCGCACAACCTCATGAACCCCGGCAAGATCTTCGCGTTCTGACGCAGGCCTCCTCTTTCCTCCCACATTCCATGAAGCAACTCATCCACTGGTATTTCAAGGCACTGGAGGGGGTCGTCGTGCTGTGCCTGGCCGCCATGTGCGTCATGGTGTTCGGCAACGTGGTGCTGCGCCACCTGTTCGACTCGGGCATCAACATCTCCGAGGAGCTCTCGCGCTTCATGTTCATCTGGCTGATCTTCCTGGGCGCGATCCTCGCCATGCGCGAGGGCGGCCACCTGGGCATGGACATGCTGGTGCACCGCCTCTCGGGCAAGGCCCTGTTCATCGCGGTGCTGTTGGCGCAGTGCACCACGCTGGCCTGCTGCGCGGTGCTGCTGTGGGGCCTGCTGCGCCAGCATGCGCTCAACATGGCCAACACCGGCCTGGTGACCGGCATCTCCCTGGGCGTGGTGTATTCGGTGGCCTACCTGTGCGCAGCCTCCATCGGGGTGATGACGGTGGTGAACATCGTTCGACTGCTGAGTGGGCGGGTGAGCCCCGGCGCGCTGGTCGCCGTGAGCGAAGAAGGGGCCTGACACCATGGTCGTCGCCGTCTTCGTGCTCTCGCTGCTGGCCGCCATGGCCCTGGGCGTTCCCATCGCCTTCTCGCTCATGGCCTGCGGCATGGCCATGATGTTCTACATGGACATGTTCGACGCGCAGATCATTGCGCAGAACATGCTCTCGGGCGCCGACAGCTTTCCGCTGATGGCCATCCCCTTCTTCGTGCTGGCGGGCGAACTCATGAATGCCGGCGGCATCTCGCGGCGCATCGTCGATGTGGCGGGCGCCTGGGTGGGGCACTTCAAGGGCGGCCTGGGCTACGTGGCCATCTTCGCCTGCGTGGTCATGGCCTCGCTGTCGGGCTCGGCGATTGCCGACACGGCTGCCGTCGCCGCGCTGCTGATCCCGATGATGCGCAAGGCCGGCTACGACATTCCGCGCGCCTCGGGGCTCATCGCCTCGGGCGGCATCATCGCGCCCGTGATACCGCCGTCCATCGGCTTCGTGATGCTCGGCGTGGTGGGCAACATCTCCATCACGCAGCTGTTCATTGCCGGCATCGTGCCCGGCCTGATGATGGCGCTGGCGCTGGTGATCACCTGGGCCTACCAGTCGCACCGCGACGACATGCCGCGCGGCGAGCGCATGCCCCTGCGCCAGCGGATCTCGGCCACCGTGGCGGGTTTCTGGGCGCTGCTGCTGCCGCTGCTCATCGTGGGCGGGCTCAAGGCGGGCTATTTCACCCCCACCGAGGCCGCCGTGGTGGCCGTGTTCTATGCGCTGTTCATCGGCTTCGTGGTGTACCGCGAACTGCGCTGGTCGCAGCTGTACGGGCTGCTGCTGGCCAGCGCCAAAACGTCTGCCGTGGTGATGTTCCTGGTCGCGGCGGCGCAGGTCTCGGCCTGGCTCATCGCCGCCGCCAACATCCCGATGGTGGTGGCCGACATGCTGCAACCCCTGGTGGGCAGCCCGGTGCTGCTGATGCTGGTGATCATGGCGCTGATCTTCGCCGTGGGCACGGCGCTCGACTTCGCGCCCACCATCCTGATCCTGGTGCCGGTGCTGATGCCCGTGGTGCGCATGGCCGGCATCGACCCGGTGTACTTCGGCGTGCTGTTCATCATGAACAACGCCATCGGCCTGATCACGCCGCCGGTGGGTACCGTGCTCAACGTCGTCTGCGGGGTGGCGCGCGAGCGCATGGAGCCGGTGATCCGCGCCGTCATGCCCTACCTGCTGGCGCAGACGGCGGTGCTGTTGCTGCTCACGCTGTTCCCGCAGCTGGTGATGGTGCCGCTGCGCTTCTTCACGCGCTGAGGGCGCTTGCTGGAGGGCGATGGCGTGCTTGAAAAGGCAGCGCCGCCATCGCACAAAGGGCCCCCGGCGCGCCACAATGGCACCCATGCTGACCCTCCAAGACATCCAAGCCGCCGCCGCCCGCGTCCAGGGCCATGTGCTCGACACCCCGTGCGTCGAGTCCAAGACGCTCTCCCAGATCGTGGGCGCGCAGGTCTTCCTCAAGTTCGAGAACCTGCAGTTCACCGCCTCCTTCAAGGAGCGCGGGGCCTGCAACAAGCTGGTGCAGCTGAGCGCTGAAGAACAGGCACGCGGCGTGATCGCCATGAGCGCCGGCAACCATGCCCAGGGGGTGGCCTACCATGCGCAGCGCCTGGGGCTGCATGCGGTGATCGTGATGCCGCGCTTCACCCCGGGCGTGAAAGTGCAGCGCACGCGCGGCTTCGGTGCCGAGGTCGTGCTGCACGGCGACACACTCGAGGAAGCGCGGGCCCATGCCTACCAACTGGCCGAGCAGCGCAGCCTGACCTTCGTGCACCCCTACGACGACGAGGCCGTGGCTGCCGGCCAGGGCACGCTGGGGCTGGAGATGCTGGCGGCCGTGCCCGACCTCGACACGCTGGTGATCGCGGTGGGCGGCGGCGGCCTGATCTCGGGCGTAGCCACCGCGGCCAAGGCGATCCGCCCGGACATCGAGATCATCGGCGTGCAGACCTCGCGCTTCCCGGCCATGGTCAACGCCATCCAGGGCACGCAGCACCCGCAGGGCACCTCGACCATCGCCGAAGGCATTGCCGTGGGCACGCCCGGCAAGATCACGCAGGAAATCATCCGGCGCCTGGTGGACGACCTGGTGCTGGTGGACGAGGGCGACATCGAGCAGGCCGTGCTGATGCTGCTGGAGATCGAAAAGACCCTGGTCGAGGGCGCAGGCGCCGCCGGCCTGGCGGCACTGTTGCGCTACCCCGAGCGCTTCCAGGGCAAGAAGGTGGGGCTGGTGCTGTGCGGGGGCAATATCGACCCGCTGCTGCTGGCGGCCATCATCGAACGCGGCATGGTGCGCTCGGGCCGGCTGGCACGCGTCAAGGTCAGTGCGCGCGACGTGCCCGGGGTGCTGGCGCGCATCACGGCCATGGTGGCCGACACGGGCGCCAACATCGAGGAGGTGCACCACCAGCGCGCCTTCACCATGCTGGCCGCGCAGAACGTGGAGATCGAACTGGTGCTGCAGACGCGCGGCAAGGCCCACATCGGCGAAGTGCTGGAACACCTGCACGATGGGGGCATGGAAGCGGTGCTGATCTGATGGGGATTGGGCCTTGTCCCGCACACCGGCTAGAATTGGTCCAGTTTTAAGCACCTGGAGCCCCGCCATGTCCGATCACAACACCCCGCACGCCCCCGAAGAACATCCGGCCGACGCCGTGGAGAATGTGGTCCCGCTGATGCCTATCGTGCTGCCCGTCGTGGGCGGCATCATGATGTTTTTGCTGGCGTTCATCGCCGTGAACATGGCCTGATCGCCGGAGCGCCCCACACGCTTCCATGGCAGCCCCGCGCAGCGGGGCTTTTTTTCGTCCTCCTTTTTCTTCTTCAACGCCCAGGAGCAGCCCCATGAGACCCGGAAGCGCATTGGTTCTTTTCTCCGGTGGACAGGACTCCACCACCTGCCTGGCATGGGCGCTCACGCATTTCGCCCATGTCGAGACCGTCGGCTTCGACTATGGCCAGCGCCACCACATCGAGCTCACCGCCCGCCAGACCGTGCTCGCGGCCGTGCGCGAGCGCTTTCCCCAGTGGGCCGGCCGGCTCGGCGAGGACCACATGCTCGACCTGGCGGTGCTGGGCCGCATCAGCGACACGGCGCTGACCAGCGAGACCGAGATCCAGATGACCGCCGCCGGCCTGCCCAACACCTTCGTGCCCGGGCGCAACCTGCTGTTCTTCAACCTGGCCGCCGCCGTGGGCTACCGGCGCGGGCTGCACACCCTGGTGGGCGGCATGTGCGAGACGGATTTCTCGGGCTACCCGGACTGCCGCGACGACACCTTGAAGGCGCTGCAGGTGGCGGTGTCGCTGGGCATGGGCCAGCGCTTCACCTTCGAGACGCCGCTGATGTGGCTGGACAAGGCCGAGACCTGGCAGCTGGCGAAGGACCTGGGCGGCCAGGCGCTGGTGGACGTGGTGCTGGAGGAGTCGCATACCTGCTACCACGGTGTGCGTGGCGAGCGCCACGCCTGGGGCTACGGCTGCGGCACCTGTCCGGCCTGCGCACTGCGCAAGGCCGGCTACGAGCGCTGGGTCAGCTCGGCACCTGCCTGAAGCACCTCTCGTCAACACATAACCCCATGCAATTTTTGCATGGTTTTAGGCCCTGTCTGACAGACAAGCGGGCGGCAGATTCATAAAATCGACATCCCAGCCGACCCGCGGAATCCGTGGAATCCGTCCTCCACCCCGTGGGGATGAACCGCGCCCCGCCCGCCGACTGAGCAAGAAAGCCGTTTTTTCAAAGGCAGCGCTCAGCATCCGCACCTGCGCCAGGCCTCTCGCCCCGGTCCCGGGACGCTTCCTTTGAAAAGACTGTTTTTCAACTTAGGAAGCTCCCGATGAACGCACCCACCATGCAGGGCCTGAATCTCAACGCCCCCTCGCACGTCAAGAACGCCCGGCTGCTCGCCTGGGTGGCCGACATGGCCGCCCTGTGCAAGCCCGACAGCATCTACTGGTGCGACGGCAGCCAGCAAGAGTACGACCGCCTGTGCCAGCAGCTGGTCGACGCCGGCACCTTCAAGAAGCTCAACCCCGCCAAGCGCCCTGGCAGCTACCTGGCCTGGTCCGACCCGTCGGACGTGGCGCGCGTGGAAGACCGCACCTACATCTGCTCGGCCGCCAAGGAAGACGCCGGCCCGACCAACAACTGGATGGCCCCGGCCGAGATGCGCGCCACACTGCAGCCCCTGTTCGACGGCTGCATGAAGGGCCGCACCATGTACGTGGTGCCCTTCAGCATGGGCCCGCTGGGCTCGCCCATCGCCCACGTCGGCATCGAACTGTCCGACAGCCCGTATGTGGCCGTGAACATGAAGATCATGACCCGCATGGGCAAGGCCGTGTACGACGTGCTCGGTGTGGACGGCGAGTTCGTGCCCTGCGTACACACCGTGGGCGCGCCCCTGGCCGCCGGTGAGCAGGACGTGTCATGGCCCTGCAACAAGACCAAGTACATCGTGCATTACCCCGAGACGCGCGAAATCTGGAGCTACGGCTCGGGCTACGGCGGCAACGCACTGCTGGGCAAGAAGTGCTTCGCGCTGCGCATCGCCTCGACCATGGGCCGCGACCAGGGCTGGCTGGCCGAGCACATGCTGATCCTGGGCGTGAGCAACCCCGAGGGCCAAAAGTACCACGTGGCAGCCGCCTTCCCGAGCGCCTGCGGCAAGACCAATTTCTCGATGCTGGTGCCACCGGATGCCTTCAACGGCTGGAAGGTCACCACCATCGGCGACGACATCGCCTGGATCAAGCCCCAGGCCGATGGCAGCCTGCGCGCCATCAACCCCGAGGCCGGCTACTTCGGCGTGGCCCCCGGCACCAACACGCTGACCAACCCCAACTGCATGGCCAGCCTGGACAAGGACGTGATCTTCACCAACGTGGCCCTGACCGACGACGGCGACGTGTGGTGGGAAGGCATGGAGAAGGACACCGGCGGGCAACCCGCCCACCTGATCGACTGGCAAGGCAAGGACTGGACGCCCGAGATCGCCAAGCAGACCGGCGCCAAGGCGGCCCACCCGAACGCCCGCTTCACCGTGGCCGCGACCAACAACCCCGCGCTCGACGATGCCTGGGACGACCCCAAGGGCGTGAAGATCGACGCCTTCATCTTCGGTGGCCGCCGCTCGACCACCGTGCCGCTGGTGACCGAGGCACGCAACTGGACCGAGGGCGTCTACATGGCCGCCACCATGGGTTCGGAGACCACCGCTGCCGCCTTCGGCCAGCAGGGCGTGGTGCGCCGCGACCCCTTCGCCATGCTGCCCTTCATGGGCTACAACATGAGCGACTACTTCCAGCACTGGCTGACGCTGGGCGAGAAGCTGGCCGCCTCGGGCGCCACCCTGCCGCGCATCTACACCACCAACTGGTTCCGCAAGGACGAGGCCGGCAAGTTCGTCTGGCCCGGCTATGGCGAGAACATGCGCGTGCTCAAGTGGATGATCGACCGCCTGGAAGGCAAGGCCACCGGCGAGGAAACCATGTTCGGCGTGGCACCGGCCTACGCCGAGATCAACTGGTCGGGCCTGGATTTCAGCGCCGCCCAGTTCAACACCGTGACCAGCATCGACAAGGCCGCCTGGGCCGAAGAGCTCAAGCTGCACACCACGCACTTCGAGCAGCTGGCCTACCACCTGCCCCAAGCCCTGCTGGACACCAAGGCCGCCATCGAAAAGCGCCTGGCTGCTTAAATGATGGCCTGAGCCCACCTGGGCCAGCCAAGCCGCCCCGCCGGGGCGGCTTTTTTTGGCCGCCGGCACAGGCTCCGGCGCCCAGGGGTCCTTATCCCTGGTCGGCGAGCCGACCCAGGCGCGATGCCAGAAACGCCGCGTCGGCGGCCGAGGGAGCGAGGGCCATGGCCCTCTGGTAGGCGGATTGGGCCTGGGCATGCAGCCCCTTGCGCACCAACAGCTCTGCCTGCGCCGCGAAAAAGGGCTGGTAGCCCTGCATGCCCGGCCCGATGCTGGCCAGCTCGTCCAGGGCCGCGTCCAGTGCGCCCGCCTCGGCGTGGGCCACGGCGCGGTTCAGGCGCACCACCGGCGTCGGTTCGAAGACCAGCAGGCGGTCGTACAACAGGGCGATCTGCGCCCAGTCCGAGTGCGCACCTTCGCAATGGCAGGCGGCAATGGCGGCCTTGACCTGGTACGGCCCCAGGGCATGCCGGCCGAGCGCTCGCTCCAGGATCGCCACGCCTGCGGCGATCTCGCCGTGCTTCCACAGCGCGCGCTGCTGCTGGCCCAGCGGCACCGTCGTTTGGCCGCTGGCATCCGAGCGGGCCTCGCGGCGCGCATGGCTGATCATCAGCAGGGCCAAGCAGCCTTCGATCTCCGCCTCGCCAGGGCGCAGCCGGTCCAGCAGTGCGCACAGGTACAGGGCCTCCTGCGCCAGGTCGCTGCCGGCCTGCGGCCCCGCCGAGTAGCCCGCGTTGAAGACCAGGTAGATGACCGCGAGCACGGCGGCCAGGCGCTCGGGCCATTCGGCCGGCTCGGGCACCGCATAGCGGATGCGCGCCGCCGCGATCTTGGTCTTGGCACGCGACAGGCGCTGTCCCATCGTGGCCTCCTGGTCGAGAAAGGCCTGGGCGATCTGCGCCGTGGACAGACCGGCGACCACGCGCAGTGTCAGTGCCACCTGCGACTTCTGCTCCAGCGCCGGGTGGCAGCAGGTGAAGATCAGGCGCAGGCGCTCGTCGGGAATCTCGTCGGTCTCGGCTTCGCAGGCCTCACCGCCGGCCAGAACCAGCAGGCTGTCGCCCATGCGGTCGGCCACCTTGCGGCTGCGGATGCGGTCCAGCGCCTTGCGGTAGGCCACGCGCAGCAGCCAGCCCAGGGGCGACGACGGGATGCCGGAACGGCCCCAGTGGGACACCGCCGACTCCATGGCGTCCTGCAGCGAATCCTCGGCCAGCTGGAAGTCCCGGAGCCGGGCAATCAGCGCCGACATCAGGCGCCCCCGGTCCTCGCGTGCCAGGCGGTTGAGGGCCTGGGTCACAGCGAGGGCGCTGGAGGCGGATGAGTTCATCGCCGCGAGCCCGGAGGATTGTGGATGGGCCCGATCAGCCCGCCGGGTTGTAGTCCATCAACGGCCGCACTTCGACGGTGCCATAGCTGGCGGTGGGAACGGCCTGTGCGTACTTCAAGGCCGCATCCAGGTCGGCCACCTCGACCACGTAGTAGCCACCCAGGTGTTCCTTGGTTTCGGCAAACGGGCCATCCATGGTTTCCACCTTGCCGCCACGGATGCGCAGCGAGGTGGCGGTTTCGATCCCTTGCAGTCCATCGCCGGCCACCAGGACGCCGTCGTCCCTCATCTTCGCGCTGAGGGCGAAGTAGCCGGCCATCATGGCCTGGAACCCGGGCGTGCCGTAGGCAGGCTCGCGTTGGGGGTCGCTGTAGATCAGAAGCATGTACTTCATGGTGGTTCCTTGGAAGTGGTGAACGTCAAGACTCCGGAACCGCCCGGTGCGGCTTGGCGCGCCAGGGATTCCGGTGCACCAAGGACGCCGTCGCGTCGGCTTTTTCGACATGCGCCCCGATTATTTTGTCCGTTTCCACGTCCCGCGTCCCACCACGGCCCGCAAGCGCCCATGAAAAAAGCCGTGGCGATGCCACGGCTTTGTTCAGATTCCATCTGCCGTCGTGCGGCAGGCAGGAGCAGGGCCCGCTCAGTAGCCGGCGCGCAGGTCGTTCACCGTGCGCACGCCCATGGCGTGGCTCAGTTCGGCCATGATGCGCGGGTCGCGGATGGCGACTTGCCAGGTGCGTTCGTCTTCGGCGGCGCGGCGGCGGCTTTCGGCCCAGCCGGCGAAACCGGCGCGCAGGGCGGCAGCGGCGCGGCGTGCGGGGGCCGAGAGCAGGGCCAGGGCGGCGAATGCCACCAGCCACAGCACCATCCAGGCGGCCAGCAGGTGGCCTTCGCTCCAGGTGTCGATCACCTGGTTGGCCACCACCAGCAGGGCGGAGACGATGGCGGCGAGCAGGAGGGAGGCGGCGCCACGGGCGCTGTCAAAGCCGGCTGCGATGCCCTTGATGGCGGCAGCGGCGTTCTGGGCGCGGATCACGCCCGAGTGTTCGGTTGGATAGTCAACGTGTGCAAAATTGGTCATTTGGTTTCCCCTTTTCTAGCGCTTTTGGCGACATTGCCGGGCGAGTGACTAAATCTTAGGGTTTACCCCAGGTGTTATCAAGTTTATATCTTGAATTACCGCCATTCACTGCAGTGATGTATCGCCCAATCCCGCTCCAGCCCGCAACAAAAAAGCCGTGGCATGCCACGGCTTTGAATGTCGAGGGCGGCCCTGCCTGAGGGCAGGAGCGCTGGCTCAGTAGTACTTGCGGATGTCGGTCAGGCCGTGGTTCAGTTCGGCCATGATGCGCGGATCGCGCAGGGCGACCTGCCAGGTGCGGCGGTCTTCGGCGGCGTGGCGCTGGCTTTCGGCCCAGCGGGCGAAGCCGGCGCGCAGGGCCAGGCCGGCACGGCGGGCCGGTGCGGACAGCAGGGCCAGGGCAGCGAAGGCCACCAGCCAGAGCACGACCCAGGCCGACAGCAGGTGGCCGTCGGTCCAGCGATCGACCACCTGGTTGGCCAGCACCAGCAGGGCGGAGACCACGGCGGCCAGCATCAGGGAGGCAGCACCGCGGGCGCTGTCGAAGCCTGCGGCGATGCCCTTGAGGGCAGCGGCAGCCTTTTCGGCGCGGATCACGCCGGGGTGTTCGGTTGGATAGTCCACGTGTACAAAATTGGTCATTTCGGTTCCCCTATTCAGCGCTTTTGGCGACATTGCCCGGGCGATGTCGCAATACTAGGGTTTACCCTTTAGTCTTTCAAATTTATATGTTGAATCATTGGTATTCACATTGGTGATGATCCGAAACCATGTCCAGCCGCCTCAACTTTCGCTCGCTCGATCTGAACCTGCTGCGGGTTTTTGACGAAGTCATGGCCGAGCGCAGCCTGACCAAGGCGGCGCACAAGCTCTCGCTGACCCAGCCGGCCGTGAGCAACGCCATGCGCCGCCTGCGCGAGGTGCTGGGCGACGACCTGGTGGTGCGCAGCGGCCAGGGGGTGGAGCCCACGCCCCGCGCCCTGGCCCTGTGGCCCCCCATCCGCGACGCGCTCACGCAGCTGCAGGAATCGCTGTCGCCCGGCCGCTTCGATCCGGCCACGGCCGAGTCCACCTTTGTGCTGGCCATGGCCGATGCCACGGGGGCGACCCTGGTGCCCGGCCTGGTGGAGATTCTGGAGAGCGAGGCGCCCGGCGTCGCGGTGCGGGTGGTGCCCCTGACCACGCGCGACCCGCGCCGCCTGCTCGAAGAAGAGGCAGCCGACATGGCCGTGGGCTACTTTCCCGCCGTGCTGGCCGACCTCACGGCGCGCGAACAATCGGGTGGCATGGTGTCCTTCGAGAGCCGGCGCCTGTACGACAGCGAATACATGTGCGTGATGCGCCAGGGCCACCCGCTGGCCGATGCGCCGCTGACGCTCGATGCCTACTGCGAGGCACGCCACATGCTGGTGAGCTTTTCGGGCCGGCCCTTCGGCTTCATCGACGAGGCGCTGGCCTCGCTCGGGCGGCGCCGGCGCGTGGTGCTCACCGTGAACCAGTTCTTCACCGCCGGCCGCGTGGTCTCGGGTTCGGACATGCTCACCGTGTTGCCGCGCCACTTCGTGCCGGTGACCGGGATCGCCGACGCCCTGGTGCAGCGCAACCTGCCCTTTGACGTGCCCCCGGTGCATGTGGACGCGCTGTGGCGCCGCAACAGCACGCAGGAGGCGGCCATGGGTTGGCTGCTGTCGGCGCTGGCGCGTTCGGCACGGCGCGCGTTTCCGCAGGGAGAGCCCGGCCATGCAGCGGGCACGCCGTTCGGCGTGACACCTTAGACTGCGGGGTCCATGAAAATCCAGATCCTGTCCGACCTGCACCTCGAAGCCAACCCCGATTTCATGCCCGAGCCTGCGCCGGGCGCAGACCTGCTGGTGCTGGCGGGCGACATCGGCTCCTACCAGGAGGGGGGCCGCATGCAGGACGAGGACTTCGGCCTGGCGCGTTTTTCGCCGCTGCCGCAGTTCGCCGGCTGGCCCACGCCGGTGCTGTTCGTCCCGGGCAACCATGAGTACGACGCGCTCGACTTCGACGTCGCCCATGAGCGCCTGCGCGCCACCTGCGCGCGCCTGGGCATCCGCATGCTGGAGCGCGAGACGCTGGTGATGGGCAGCGTGCGCTTCGTGGGCACCACCCTGTGGGCCGACTACGACGCACTGGCCGACGACCAGCAGGTGGGTGACCTCACCCGGCGCCTGAAGCTGCGCGAGAAGGCCTTTCGTGCGGCCAACCACTACCTGCGCAAGACCGGTGGCACCAAGGACGGCGAGCTCTTCCTGGCCGAGCCCATGCGCGAGCTGGCACTGGTATGCACAGAGTGGCTGCGCGAAGCCCTGTCCACGCCCTTTGACGGGACCACGGTGGCCATCACCCACTTTGCCCCCAGCCTGCGCAGCGCCGACCCACGCTACGGCGTGGTGCCGGGTACGGCCGGCTTTTGCAATGTGCTCGATGGGCTGCTGCCCCACGCGCAGCTATGGATCCACGGCCACCTGCATTCGCCGAGCGACTACACGGTACAGGGCGCGCGGGCCGATGGCAGCCCCTTTGCATGCAGGGTGGTGGCCAATCCGCTGGGCTATGCCCGCAATGGGGAACAGGAAACCTTCCGGCCCCGGTACTGCGTGACCGTATGATCGGTCGACGGGGCCCATGCCCCGCAGAGCGCAGGATGAAAAGCATGACACAGGTCAAGACAACAACCGCCCGCGCCGATTAGTCTGACCATTCCAATTAGGAGAACTCGAATGAACATCCTGCTCGCTGTCGACGGCAGCGCCTTCACCAAGAAAATGCTCGCCTACCTGGCTGCGCACGAAGAATTGCTGGGCCCGAAACACGACTACACGGTGCTCACCGTGCAGGCCCCCCTGCCCGCCCGCGCGCGCTCGGCCCTGGGCAAGGAAGCCGTGGACACCTACCACGCCGAGGAAGCCGACAAGATCCTGGCCCCGGTGCTCAAGTTCATTTCCCGCCAGGGAGTGCAGGCCAAGACCATCGTCAAGGTCGGCCAGGTCGGGGAAACCATTGCCAAGGTGGCGGACTCCGGCCGCTACGACCTGCTGGTGATGGGCTCGCACGGCCATGGCGCACTCGCCACCCTGGTCATGGGCTCCGTGACGACGCAGGTGCTGGCGCACTGCAAGGTGCCGGTGCTGCTGGTGCGTTGAATTGGCGGCGGCACGCGCCGCCCCCTGATGCGAAACGCCCGGAATGCCGGGCGTTTTCGCGTGCGGTCACTACCACGTCACCTCGATACCAGCCCATCGAAGCAGGTGCGCAGCACCAGGTCCACGATCTCGGCGTCGGAGTACTGGCCACCTTCCTTGAGGAAGGTCACGACCGGGTCGCAGGCGCGTGCATACAGGGTGTACAGCACCACCAGCGGGGGCAGCGTGGGGTTGATCACGCCCTGCGCCTGGGCTTGCACGATCCACTCGCCGATCTGGTCGCTCACGGTGACCAGGCCATCGAGGTAGTCCTTGTCGGCCATGAGCACCGCGCGCAGCGAGGAGTTGCGGCTGGGCAGCAGCGGCATTTCGTTGGTCAGCAGGCGCTCCAGCGACCAGCGCACCAGGGCGCGCAGCTTCTCGTGCGCCGGCAGTTCCTCGGGAAGCGCGGCCAGGTAGGCGCGCACCCGTGCGAGGATCTGCACCATGGCGGCGCTGCACAGCTCTTCCTTGCTGCAGAAGTGCTTGTACAGGCTGGCCTTGGCGATGCCCACCGCGTTGGCGACATCGTCCATGGTCATCGCGTCGAAGGCCTTTTCACCCAGCAGGCGACAGGCCGACTGGAGGATCGCGCCCTCCCGAGCCTGGTGCATCTGCTCCTTGAAGGACACTTTGGGTTGTAGCGTGGTGGTGGACATGGACCCCATCTTATACATTGCAGTAAAAAAATAAATGACAAAGTTGCAATACAACTACGCCGTTCACGTTTTAGTCTGCAGGAATCGTGCCGCCCCACTGCGGGGAGTGCCATTTCGTGCGGGTTACCCCCTGTTGACTGCTTTTACAGCCCCGGGCCTGGAGATCAGGGCTGGGTCAGCGTCTTTGCGGCCGTGGCAGTGAGCGCCGCCGTCAGGGCGTCCAGTACCACCGATTCGAGGTTCCAGCAGTGCCAGTACAGCTGGATGGGCAGCGCGTGGCCCGGCGCCAGGTCCACCATGCTGCCATCGGCAACGGGCCCGCGCGCGAGCAGCTCGGGCACCACGCCCACAGCCCAGCCGGCGGCCACGGCGCGCATCTGCCCCTCGGTGCTGGGCACGAACAAATGGTTGAGCGCGACCCGCTTGAGCCCGAAGGTGCGCGCCACGAACTCGGCCGCCATGTCGTCCTTGCGGTTGAAGGAGAGGAACGACACCTCGCGGAAGTTGTGTGGGGTGAGGCCGTGGGGCAGGTGCTTTTCAGCAAAGTCCCGGGACGCCACGGCCACATAGCGCATGGCCCCGAGCGGCACCATCTTGCAGCCGCGCAGCGCCTGCTTGAGCGTGGTGACGCAGCCCAGCACCTGGCCCGAGCGCAGCCACTCCTGCGTGAAGTCCTGGTCATCAACGATGATTTCGAGCGGCAGGCGCTGGCCCACCAGTTCGTGCAGCGCGCCCATGGCCCAGGTGGCGATGCTGTCGGCATTGATGGCAATCGAGATGCGCTCGTCCTCGCGCGTGGCGCCGGGGGCGCTGGGGGCCAGCTCCTGCAGGTCGCGCTCCAGGTCGGCGCGCAACAGGCGCATCTGCTTGGTGTGCTTGAGCAGCAACTGCCCCGCCGAGGTCGGCCGCAGCGGCCGGCTGCGCACGATGAGCACCGAGCCCACCTGCGCTTCCAGCGCGCGCAGGCGCTGCGAAACGGCCGACTGCGTGACGTTCAGGCGCTGGGCGGCGCGCTCGAAGCCGCCCTCTTCGACGATGGCGGCGAGGCATTCCAGGGCGGCAGGATCATAGGTGCTCATGGCTTCAAGGCTCGCAAAAAAACCCGGGCGGCGGACGCCTCGTGGGCGACCGCTGCATTAGACAGACTGATGCGTTTGGATTGAGTTTAATTTTGCTTTTAGTAGAACGCAATGTGGATCACACTGCCATCCATGAAAACCATCATCCTGGGCGCCGGCATCATCGGCATCAGCACCGCGTGGCACCTTCTGGAGCGTGGCCACGAGGTCGTCGTGGTCGACCGCCAGCCCGATGCGGCGCTGGAAACCAGCTTTGCCAATGCGGCGCAGATCTCCGTGAGCTATTGCGAGCCCTGGGCCAACCGGGAAGCACCGCTCAAGGCGCTCAAATGGATGTTCGACAAGGAAGCACCGCTGCTGTTTCGCCCCCAGCTCGACTGGGAGCAATGGCGCTGGGGCCTCAAATTCCTGGCGCAGTGCAACGACACGGCCTTCGAGCGCAACGTGCAGCAGATCGTGGCGCTGGGCGCGTACAGCCATGCCGCCCTCAAGGACCTGGTGGCCACGACCGGCATCGACTACAACCGGCTTGAGCGCGGCATTGCCCATTTCTACACCGACCAGAAATCCTTCGACGATGCCGGCCACGCCGTGGAGCTGATGCGCAAGCACGGCGTGCAGCGCCGCCTGGTGAGCAAGGAGGAACTGCTGCAGATCGAGCCCGCGTTCAAGGCCTACGGCGAGCACATCACCGGCGGCACCTACACCAGCACCGACGAGAGCGGCGACGCCCGCGTGTTCACCCAGGCCCTGGCGCGCCGCTGCGCCGAGCGTGGCGTGCAATTCCTGTACGGCCACGACGTGCTGCGGCTGAACAAGATCGGCGACACCATCGATTCGGTGGCCGTCATGGCGCGCAGTGGCGCCAACGGCCTCAAGAAGGATTTCCTGCTCAAGGCCGATGCGGTCGTGGTGGCCTGCGGCTCCTACAGCGCGCCGCTGCTGCGCACGGTGGGCGTGGACCTGCCGATCTACCCCGGCAAAGGCTACAGCGCGACCTTTCCGCTGCTGCGCCCCGAGGCCGCCCCCTCGGTCTCGACCATCGACGACGGCCGCAAGATCGCCATGAGCCGCCTGGGCAACGTGCTGCGCGTGGCCGGCACCATCGAGCTCGGTGGCTACGACCTGTCGCTCGACTCACCGGTGGCCAAGGCCCGCTGCCACATGCTGTCGCGCCGCATCGAGGAAATCCTGCCCGGTGTGTGCGACACACGCACGCCCGAACAGGGCGGCAACCCGCAGTACTGGACCGGTCTGCGCCCCGCCACCCCGACCAACATTCCCTTCATCGGCCGCACCCGCGTGGGCAAGCTGTGGGTGAACGCCGGCCACGGCACGCTGGGCTGGACGCACGGCGCGGGCTCGGGCAAGGCGCTGGCCGAGCTGATCAGCGGCGAGCGGCCGGCGATGCACTTCGGCTTCCTGGGCGAGCAGGCTGCGCGGCCACGCAGCGCTACGCTGGCCACCTCCTGAACGCTGCGAAACCGGCTGCAGCAGGGGCAACCGGCGTCCTCAGGGCCTGGGCTCGGGAGCCTGGGCCTCGCTCCAGTGCTCGCCCATCCAGCGCAGCAGGTCCTGCCACATGGAACGCACCTCGGCATCCGCGGGCATGTTCAGCGCATGCGGCAGCTCGATGGTGACCACCGGCATGCCGCGGTGTACACCGCCGTAGTTGCCCAGCGACCCCGGGAAGATGCCCACCTGGTCCAGCCACAGCCGGCCCAGCCGCTCGGGCGGCGACAGCGGGCCGTCGAAATCGAGCACGCCATAGGGCGCATGGATGCTCACGATCAGGTGCGGCCGGAAGGCCGCCATCTGGGCGTGCAGGAACTGCGATTCGGGCTCGGACAGTGGCGCCTTGCCGGGAAAGCGCCGCGGGTCGCGCCGGGTGCGCTTTTCCCAGTACAGCGGCGCATCCTTCTCCCAGCCGGGCGTGGGAAAGTTGCGGTTCAGGTCCACGCCGCGGCCGTTGGTGCGCGTGGAGGGCCTGGCCAGCAGGCCATCGGGGTTGAGCACGGGGACGAAGCGCCAGTGCACGGGCCGCTCTGTCTGCTCGGCCAGGGCGATCCAGCGCAAGGCCAACGCGGCGGCCGTGAACTCGTCGCCGTGGATGGCGCCAGCCACCAGAACGCGCAGCGGGGCGTCGGCGGAAGCCTGCACCCCGGGCACCGGCAGGTCGCGCCAGAACAGCGGCACGCCATGCGCCGAGGCAGCGCCGCTCGGGGTGAGTTGCGCGGCATCGCACTGGGCGCGCGACACGGTGGGCAGCCGCTGCAGGAACAGCTCGCAGGCGCCTGGACCACCCGGCGCTGGCGGGGTTGCGGATGCCGCGGCAACGGGAACCGGCGCCACCGGCTCGGCCACCGCCTTCCCGTCAGGGGCAGCCGGCGAGCGCACGGCCGCAGCCCGGGGCGCCATGGTGCCCCGTTCCAGATCGGCGCGGGGCGCGATCCACAAGCCGCCGGCCGCCAGGGCCGCCAGCACGCCACCGGCCAGTGCCGAACCCAGCCAGCCGGGTACCCAGGGCGTCACGGATTGCGTCAATGCAATACCCGCGAGGACGCCAGGAAATCTGCCAGCGCGCCATCGAAGCCATCGGGGTCTTCGAGCTGGGGCCAGTGGCCCGCGTGCGGCAGGCTCAGGTGGCGCGCATCGGGCAGCACATGGGCCAGGGCCTGCAGGGCCGCAGGGGGCGTGCAGCGGTCCTGCGCGCCGCCGATGATCAAGGTGGGCATGTGCAGCCGGCCCAGCACGCCGGCACCGCGGTCGAAGGTGGAGAGCGCCTGCAGCGCGCGGCGGTAGGAACCCCGGTACACCTGCGACAGGGCATGCGTGGCCAGGCGCACGCCTTCGGGCAGCGCGCCGCTGCCGGTGAACTGCGGCACCAGGGCCTGGGCCAGCGATTGCATGTCGCCCTGCGTGGCGTCGAGGGCCGCAAGGCGCGGCTCCACCCAGTCCGCCACGGCCTGCGCATCCAGGGCGGGGCCGCCGGCGCACAGCACCAGGCGGCGCACCACGGCGCTCTGGCGCACGGCCACCTCCAGCGCCACCATGGCGCCCATGCCGTGGCCCACCAGGGTCACGGGACCGCATTGCAGCGCATCGATCAACGCCATGCAACTCTCGGCCAGACCCTTGAAGCCATAGGGTTCGATGGGAGCGCTGTTGCCATAGCCGGGCATGTCCCAGGCCACGGCCCGGTAACCCAGGCTGGCCAGGGTTTCGACCTGGGGCGCGAAGGTCCGGTGGCCGCCATCGGCGTCGTGCAGCATGAGCACGGTATGCCCGCTGCCCAGGGTGGAGAAATGGGGGAGAAGTGCCATGGGTTTCCTGCTCAAAGCCCTGCCATGGCAAGGGCCGGTCCATGATAGCCGACGGCTTTTTAACCCTGGGCCGTGGTCGGGCCATCGGTGCGCAGCGGTTACACCGCTGTCCGGGAAGACGGTACGCAGGTGACACCGAACAGCGCCCCCGGCCGCAACAGGGCCGTGGCATGCAGCCCATAATGGGCCCCTGCCCTTTTTCGGCCCCTGCGCCTGCCCTTTGTGAACCGCCCCCTGCCCCGCCCTGCCCTTGCCAGGCCCCCGAGCTTCTCCGCCCGCGAGTTCCGCGATGCGCTGGGCATGTTTGCCACCGGCGTCACCATCGTTACCGCGCGCAATGAGGACGGCAGCCTGGTGGGGCTCACGGCCAGCTCGTTCAACTCCGTCTCGCTGGACCCGCCGCTGGTGCTGTGGAGCCTTTCGCGCGGCGCCAGCACCATGCCCACCTTTGCCAATGGCGCGCACTACGCCATCAACGTGCTGGCGGCAGACCAGAAGCAGCTCGCCGAGCGCTTTGCCACGCGCGGCATCGACCGCTGGGCCGGCGTGGACCACCACCCCGGCATCAGCGGCGCGCCGGTGCTCGACGGCGCGGCCGCGAGCTTCGAATGCTTCAACCGCAGCCGCTACGAAGAGGGCGACCACCTGATCTTCGTGGGCGAGGTCGAGCGCTGCAGCCACCGTGCCGGTGTGCCCCCGCTGCTGTACCACGGCGGGCGCTTCTATACCGAGCACCCGCTGTGAATCCGGCGCCCGAGAGCGCCCCGGGTGTGTGGGTGCGGCATGTGAACATCGGCAGTGCCCGCCGCCTGAAGGTGGGCGAGCGCAGTGTGCTCACGGCCATCGGCAAGGCGGCCGCCGACGGGCCCATTGCAGTGCGTCCGCTGGGCCTTGCGGGTGACGAACAGGCCGACCTGAGCGTGCATGGCGGCCTGGACAAGGCCGTGTACGCCTACCCTGCGGTCCACTACGCTTTCTGGCAGGCCGAGCGGCGCCGGCGCGGCGTGAGCCTCTTCGACGAGGAATTGCCACCCGGCTTCATGGGCGAGAACCTCACCGTGGAGGGGCTGCTGGAGCACGAGGTCTTCGTCGGCGATACCCTGCATTTTCCCGATTGCGTGCTGCGCGTGACGGCGCCGCGCGAGCCCTGCTTCAAGTTCAACGCGGTGATGGGCTTTGCCCAGGCCGGCCGCACCATGGCGCTGGCGGGCTGCTGCGGCTACTACCTCGCCGTGGACGAGCTTGGCACCATCACCGCCGGCCAGCGCGCCACGCTGGTACCCGGCCGGCGCTCGCTGGGCATTGCGCAGGCGTTTGCGGCCAAGTTCGCGAAGCATTCGCGCTAACGCTGCAACGCGCTTGCGCGCTACACGGCCCGGCCGTGCGGCGGCGGCTCCACCAGTTGCCGCGCCTGCTCCTGCAATTGCGGGAAGACCTTGCCCACCAGCGCCAGTTGTGCGGCCATGAGGCTGCGGGCCGGAGCGTGGGACGGCGCGATGCCGGGTGCGCCGAACTCCTGCAGCACCTGTGCCACGGCCGGCGCCGCTGGCGCCTTGTCCATCCGCGCACCGCTGGCCAGCTGTGCCTGCTCCAGCCGCTCGGCCAGTTGCTGCAGCGACTGCAGCAGGGCGCTGGCCATCTCCGCGTCTGCCGCGTCCACGTCCGTCCCTGCGCCGCCGCGCTGCGCACCCAGGGCCGAGAGGTAGTTGAGCTGGGTGTGCGACAGGCGCAGGAAGTTGGCCACCACCTCCACATTGCCGCGCACGCTGCGCGGCTCCTTGAGCATGGCGCTGTAGGAATTGGACAGCGCGGCATCGGCATTGTGCGCATTGCGCCGGGCCAGGCGGTACTCCAGGTGGTCGCGCTTGCCGCTGTGGTACTGCGCCAGGATGGCGCGCAGGTACAGGGCCTGGGTCTGCAGCACCTGGGCCGCCAGGCGCGGCCACTGGCGCGACTGCCAGTGCGGCAGCACCAGCCAGGAGGCAGCGGCCGCGATCAGGCAGCCGGCGGCGGTGTCCAGCAGGCGCGCCAGGATCACGCCCTGGGCCATGCCCATCTGGTGGAAACCGAGCAGCAGCAAGGTGGTCACTGCGGCCGTGGCCAGCACGTAGCGGGTGTGGCGCGCCCCGAAGAACACCGCGCCCCCCAGCACCAGCAGTGCCGCCTGCACCAGGGCCCCCGGGAACAGCTGGATGGCCGCCCAGCCCAGGGCCAGGCCAATGGCCGTGCCCTTGGCGCGCTGAACCAGCCGCGTCTGCGTGGCCGCGTACTGCGGCTGGCTCACGAAGACGATGGTCAGCAGGATCCAGTAGCCGTGCGGGTCGCTCGTGGCCTGCATGAGGGCAAAGCCCGCCAGCAGCGACAGGGCCAGGCGCACGCTGTGGCGCAGCCAGGGCGACTGCGCGTGCAACTGGGCACGCACGCGGCCCCAGGCATCGCCCAGGCTGCGCGGCTCGCGGTCGAACAGGACGTGGTCGACGCCGCCCTCGGCGGCGGCGCCCCCCAGGGCGGTCGCGAACACCGCGGCCATGGCCGCCAGGTTGTGGCCCAGGGCATGCAGTGAGCGCAGGGGCCGGGCCATGGAGGCCGCCCCCTGCGTGCCAACGAGGTCAGCGGCAATGCCGTCCTGGTGCGCGATGGCGGCCTGCAGGTCCTCGATGGCGCGGGAGGTCATGCCCCCGTGCTGCGGGAGCGATTGCTGCTGGATGGCCAGCGACAGCTTGAGCGATTGCTCACCCAGCAAGGTGAGCACGCGCTGGCAGCGGTACAGCACGTCGCTGTGGAAGAACGCCGTGGCCAGCAGGTCGTAGTGCTCGTGCGAGGAGCTTACGCGCTCGTGCATGTCCTGCGCGGCCAGGTACTGGTGCATGGCGGCCTGCAGCCAGGCGGGCGGCTGGCCCCGGCCCATGCGGCTCATGAGGCTTTCCTTGGCAGCGTTGAGGGCATCCACCACGCGCCCGTTGTGCAAGGCCAGCGCCATGCGGCGGCGCTCCAGATCCACGTCGCGCACGGGTTCGAGCAGCAGGGCCTTCAGGCGCAGGTACTCACCCAGCAGCGCATACAGACGGGCCAGGCGAAAGCGCACCGGTGCCCGCGGCATGGCCCAGGCCCAGGCTACCGAGACCAGGCCGTACCAGGCGGCGCCAGCCAGCATCCATGGCGTCGCCTGCGCTGCCCCGGCGCGGCTGGTATGGGCCGCCAGGGCTGCATAGATGAACAGCACCAGCGAGCCGAAGGCAATGGCGCGGTAGCGCTCGCCGAGTGCCCCCAGCAGGGTGAAGGCCAGGGCCGACAGCGCCAGCACCCCCATCAGCGCCCAGGGCCAGGCCACCGTGGCCCACACCGCCAGCGCCATCAGGCCAAAGCAGCCCAGCGCCAGCAGCTGCGCGCGCAGGCGGCCACGCCAGCTGTCATCGGTTTCGGTCAGGGCGCTGGCGATCACGCCCAGCAGCACCGGCATCAGCTCGGCCTGCCAGCCGGCCCACCAGCCCCAGACCAGCACGGCGGCCAGCGCGCAGAAGGCCCGCGCCCCGCGCGTGACCCCTTCGTGGTTGCGTGCGCGCTGCCAGCTGGATTTCCAGGATTCGTCCACGGGAATGCCTCACATAAGGGATTACCCTAATGCCAAGCAATAAACCGGCCACTGCGGACTGCTGGGCCCGAAACAGCCGCCAGCGCGGGTGAGGAACCTGTTCAGGCAGCCCCGTGGCAGCACACGCACAGCTTGTTGCCGTCCGGATCGCGAAAATACGCCCCGTAGTAGTTCGCGTGGTACTGGGGGCGCAGGCCGGGCGGGCCGTCGCAACGGCCGCCATGGCGCAGGGCCAGGGCATGGACTTCGTCCACCGTGCTCCGGTCGGCCGCCAGCAAGGCGTTCATGGCGCCATTGCCGGGGCTGGCGGCCTGGCCGTCGAACGGGCGGCCGATGAGGAACAGCGGCCGCGCAACGCCGGGCATCTGCCACCCGGCCCAGGGCACCCCGGGCTCGCAAAAGCGCTGCACCAGGCCGAGGCGCTCCAGCACCGGGCCATAGAAGGCCAGGGCGCGCCCGAAATCGTTCACGCCGATATGGACATGGGACAGCATGTGCCGATCACCTCCTCAAGAATGCTCGCCGCATGAAGCGGCGCGAAACCTCAACGGACGGTGTCAGGGAGTTCGATCTTGACTTCGAGCACTTCCAGGTTGTCCTGGCGTTCCAGGTGTACCTTGAGGTCTTCGGGGTTGATCTTCACGTACTTGGAGATCACCAGCACCAGTTCGCGCTGCAGCGCGGGCAGGTAGTCGGGTTCGGAGGCGTTGCGGCCGTTGCGTTCGTGCGCCAGGATGATCTGCAGACGCTCCTTGGCAACGCTGGCCGTCTTCTTCTTTTCGCCGAGAAGAAAGGAAAGAAAGGATGCCATGGCTTACTTGCTCCCGAACAGGCGTTTGAAGAAGCCGGGCTTCTCCGCTTCGATGAAACGCAGGGGCTTGTCGGTCTGGCCGAGGAAACGGTCGATCACGTCCTTGTAGGCTTCCGAGACATCCGTGCCCTGGGCATGGATGGCGGGCGTGCCCTGGTTGGACGACTGCAGCACCACCTCGGACTCGGGGATCACACCGATCAGCTTGATGCGCAGGATGTCCTGGATGTCCTCCAGCGAGAGCATCTGCCCGTCCTCGACACGGCTCGGGTTGTAGCGCGTGATGAGCAGGTGCTCCTTGATCGGCTCGCCGCCTTCAATGGCGCGTTTGGTCTTGCTGCCCAGCATGCCCAGAATGCGGTCGGAATCGCGCACCGAGGAGACCTCGGGGTTGGTGACCAGCAGGGCCTCGTCGGCAAAGTGCATGGCCATGAGCGCGCCGCTCTCGATGCCGGCGGGCGAATCGCAGACGATGTATTCGAAGCCCATCTCGGCCAGGTCCTTGAGGATCTTTTCCACGCCGTCCTGCTTGAGGGCGTCCTTGTCGCGCGTCTGGCTGGCGGCCAGCACGAACAGGTTCTCGCACTGCTTGTCCTTGATGAGGGCCTGGTTCAGGTTGGCCTCGCCCTGGATCACGTTGATGAGGTCGTACACCACGCGGCGTTCGCAGCCCATGATGAGGTCCAGGTTGCGCAGGCCGACGTCGAAGTCGATCACGGCGGTCTTGTGGCCGCGCAGGGCGAGCCCGGTGGCAAAACTGGCGCTGGTGGTGGTCTTGCCCACACCACCCTTGCCGGAGGTCACGACGACGATTTTGGCCATGGATTATTGGATCTCTCTGGGGTTGATACGAACGGGATTGCGCAGCGGCTCGATGAAGAGCTTCTCGCCTTCCAGGCGCACCTGGGCCGGCCTGCCCGCGACGTCGTCGGGCAGGGCGGTCTCCGTCGTGCGGTAGATGCCTGCAATGGACACCAGTTGCGGCTCCATGCAGGTGGAAAAGATGCGCGCCTCGGTGTTGCCGCGCGCGCCGGCAATGGCGCGCCCGCGCAGCGGGGCGTACACGTGGATATTGCCGTCGGCGATCACCTCGGCACCGAAGCTGACCATGGCCAGCACCACCAGGTCGGCGCCGCGCGCATAGACCTGCTGGCCCGAGCGCAGCGGCTTGTCGATGACCATCGTGCCGGGGCCGGCCACAGGCACTTCGCGCACCACCTCGACCTCATGCACCACCTCGCGGATGACCTCCTGCACCTGGGCCCGCGCCTCGGGCTCCGGTGCGGGCCCGTCCGA
This sequence comes from Acidovorax sp. AC410, assembly GCF_979253235.1. NCBI lineage: Bacteria > Pseudomonadati > Pseudomonadota > Betaproteobacteria > Burkholderiales > Comamonadaceae > Acidovorax > Acidovorax sp. AC410. The sequence continues at coordinate 2,051,400 of NZ_CEEDCG010000001.1, read as the reverse complement.
GGGGGCTGCGGCCTCGGCCCGGGCCGGCGGCGCATCGGGCACGGCCGCCAGGCCCACGGCGCGGGCAGCCTCCATCTGGGCATCGCTGCCGCCACGCACCGCCACGGGCAGGGTGCGGTGCTCGCGCAACACGGCAACGAGGGCCGCGAAGTCGATGGCCTCCTCGGCCTCGCGCACCAGGGCCAGGTCGATCAGCACCGGGTCGTTGTCGAAGAACCCCGGTGCGTCGGCCACGCGCTCGGCCAGTTCGGCGGCGAACTGGGCGACATCGGTGGTCTTGAGCAGCACCGCCACCACGGACAGCGATGCGCTCTTGAGATCGAAGCGGGTGCGGACCTGGGCCGCCGTGGAAAAGGCCATGTCTACGGAGTTGGGTGAAGAAAGCGCCCGAAAGCCGGTATCGCCAGCCGCAAAGTGTACCGTGGGCCCGCGCAGACCCTGTCTCGCAACGTTTCAGGCCGTGCCCGGCAGCCTTGGCATGCCCCTCCCATAATCGGCCGATGCCCACTGCCCGCAAAACCCACCTCGATTCCCTGGCCGTCGGCCTGTTGCTTGCCTGCTGCATGTTCTGGGGCTTCCAGCAGGTGCTGGTCAAGGCCACGGTGGCCGAGGTGGCTCCGGTGTTCCAGGCTTCCGTGCGCTTCGTGCTGGCCGCCCTGGCCATCGCCGCGTGGTGCGTGTGGCGCGGTGTGCCCCTGTCCAGCCGCGGCGAACCCGCGGGCGCGCTGCGTGCCGGGCTGCTCGCCGGGGCCCTGTTCGCGGGCGAATTCGCCTGCATCTATGTGGGCCTGCAGTACACCAGCGCCTCGCGGCTCACGGTGTTCCTGTACGGCGCGCCGTTCTGGGTGGCGCTGCTGCTGCCGCGCTTCATCCCCAGCGAACGGCTGCGCGGCTGGCAATGGCTGGGCCTGGCCGCCGCCTTCGTGGGCGTGGGGCTGGCCCTGGGCGACGGCATGCTGGGCCCGGCCAACCAGGCCCTGCCCCTGGCCTGGGTGGGCGACCTGCTGGGCGTGGCGGCCGGCCTGATGTGGGCGCTGACCACGGTGGTCATCCGCACCACGCCGCTGGCGCGCGTCGCCCCGGCCAAGCAGCTCTTCTACCAGGTGGGCGTGAGCGCTGCCATGCTGCCCCTGCTGTCCCTGGCGCTGGGCGAGACCTGGACCTGGCACCTCAGCGCCTTCGCCTGGGGTTCGCTGCTGGTGCAGGCCCTGGTAGGCGCCTTCGTGAGCTACCTGGCCTGGATGTGGATGCTGGCCCACTACCCGGCCACCCGCATCTCGGTGTTCGTGTTCCTGACGCCGGTCTTCGCGCTGCTGTTCGGCGCCTGGTGGCTGGGCGAGCCGGTGACCACGGGGCTGGTGGTGGCCCTGGCGCTGGTGGCGGTGGGCATCGTGCTGGTCAATCGCAGGCCGGCTGCCGCCTGAAACGGCCCTATCCACGCACGCCCAGATAGAGGTGGGCAAGCAAAGAAGACGCGGCAAGCGCCAGGCCCAGGCGCACGACCAGCCAGCGAAAAGCGTCGTACTCCACGGCATTGCTGCGCCGATCCGGGCCTTGCACGGCCACAGACACCAAGACCAGCACCGCGCAGACCAGCGCCCCAAGCATGAGCAGCAATGGGCCACCATTGAGCACAGCCAGGGTCCTGAAGCGGCCCGCAGGCAGCCGCAGCGCCCCGGTGAACGCGGCCACCGCAGCGACGCCTGCCAGGTACAGGGCCAGACGCGTGCTGGAAGCGCGCCTGTCCCCGTCCACCTCCAGGTCGGTAGCTTGCTGAACCGGCTTTGCCCTGGGGGACTTCTTCGCCATAAGCGAGTCGAATCGGTCTGCGCGTCAGAATTTCGGGATACGGATGCGACTGATCATCAAGGAGCCGGAAACCGCAAACAGCAGCACCAGCGGATGCAGCGTGAAGCCGCCAACCAGCACCTTGCCGAACCACAGGTTCTCGCCCAGCGCGCCCATGTAGCCGGCCAGGGCCAGCAGGGCCACCAGCACAATGGAGGTGGGGATGGGCGTGCCCTCGAAGTACCGGACCTTGCCGTCGTCGCCCGAGAGCGTTTCGGCCGTGACGTTGTAGCGCGCCAGGCGCGAGACGCCGCAGGCCACGAAGTAGGCCAGCACCACGCGGTCGTACAGGCCCTGCATGCCGCAGCCATAGGCCATGATGGCAGGCGCCACGCCGAAAGAGATCACGTCGGCCAGTGAGTCGAGCTCGCGCCCCATGGCCGAGCTCTTCTGGCGCCAGCGCGCGATGCGGCCGTCCAGCACGTCGAAGATCAGCGCCGCCAGCACCAGGGCGGCGGCGAAGTAGACGTGCAGCACCTCTCCGGTCGCCAGGTAGGTCATGGCCGAGAACAGCGCACCCACGCCGCACACCGCGTTGCCCAGCGTGAACCAGTCGGCCAGGTGGAACTCGCGGATCATCGAAAAGCGCTTGGGATGGGGTTGGGGAGTGGTCATGTCGGGAGCGCTCCGGTCGCGCCAGGGAAAGTGGTGACGCCACATTATGGGCGGCAGCGCGCGCCGTTTCCTGTAGGCACATGACCCGCGCGGGTGGGAATGCGCGGTTCACCTTTGCGGACATGCGCCAGAGCGCCCAGGCCGAAGGGCCCAGCCCAGCCCCCTTGACTGTCAAGGATTTTTGAACGGACTGTCCATGCATTTAGAGGATTGTCAAAAAATCGGCGCGCACCAACAATGGCCTCTCCACCTGTTTTTCAGGATGGACCCGATTTGCCAGGAGACAACACCATGCACACTGCCAGGAGCGAACAGTCGCCCGGCCTCACCCCTGCCGCGGCAGGCATGGAGGCCCCTGCTCCATGACGGCCACCCTCGGTACTGCGCATGCGCGCCCGCCCCTGTCGCCCCCCTTCGCCCCGGCATTCCTGGTGCGCAGCCTGCAGGACGTGGAGCGCCTGGAGGCGTTGCCGCTGGCCCAGGCGCTGCCGGTGCAAAGCACCTACGAGATCTTCTGCAACTCGGCCCATGCCTTTGGCGACAAGACGGCGCTGAGCTTTCTGCCCACGGCCGACCCGGCCGACGAACCCGTGCGCTGCTCGTACGCGCAACTGCTGGCCGGCATCCACCAGACGGCCAACCTGCTGCACGACCTGGGCGTGGGCCCTCAAGATGCCGTGGCCGTGCTGCTGCCCGGCTGCCTGGAATACCACCTGGCGCTGTGGGGCGGCGAGGCGGCCGCCATCGTGCAGCCGCTCAACCCGCTGCTCACGCCTGAAAAACTGGCGTCCATGATGACCCTGGCCCGTGCCAAGGTGCTGATCGCCTATGGCGAGGACGGCGACTCGGGCTTCTGGACCAAGGCCATGGGCCTGCGCGGGCAGGTGCCCACGCTGCGCACGGTGCTGCGCGTGGCCCCGCACGGCGAGGCGCCAGGCGCGGCCGGCCCGCTGCCCGATGGGGTGATCGACTTTGCCAGCCGCAGCGCCCAGCCCGACGACCGGCTGGTGAGCGGGCGGCGCATCGCGGCCAGCGACATCGCCGCCTACTTCCACACCGGCGGCACCACGGGCGCGCCCAAGCTCGCGCGGCACAGCCATGGCGCGCAGGTGTTCACGGCCTGGGCCTGCGTGCAGATGCAGGGCATGCGGCCCGAGGACGCGGGCATCAACGGCTACCCGCTGTTCCACGTGGCCGGCGTGCTGCCCGGCGCGCTGGCGGCGCTCTCGGCCGGGGTGGAAACCATCATCCCGACCACCGGGCTGTTCCGCAACCGGCAGGTCATCGCCAACTACTGGCGGCTGGCCGAGCGCTACCGCTGCACCTACCTGTCGGCCGTGCCCACGGTGCTGGCAGCGCTGGCCAATGTGCCACTGGACGGCGCCGACATTTCGGCACTGCGCTACTGCCGCACCGGTGCGGCGGTGCTGGCGCCCGAGCTCGCGGCGCGCTTCACGCGCCTGTTCGGCCTGCATGTGCATGAGAGCCTGGGCATGACGGAGATGGCCGGCATCTCCACCATCACGCCGCCGGGCGTGAACGCGCCCGCGGGCTGCGTGGGCTGGCGCCTGCCCTACACGCGGCTGCGCATCGTGGCGCTGGATGCGCAGGGCAATGCCTCGGACCAGGAGATGCCGCCCGGCCAGCCGGGCATGGTGCTGTTCCACTCGCCCAACCTGTTCTCGGGGTTCCTCGATGCGGCCGACACGGCCCGGGCCTTCACCGCCGATGGCTGGCTGGCCACGGGCGACCTGGGGTTCGTCGATGCCGAGGGCCGGCTGCACCTGAGCGGGCGCTCCAAGGACCTCATCATCCGCAGCGGCCACAACATCGACCCGAAGGTGATCGAGGACGCCCTGGGCGCCCACCCCGCCGTGCAGCTGTGCGCTGCCGTGGGTGCGCCCGATGCCTATGCGGGAGAGTTGCCCGTGGTGTTCGCCACGCTGGTGCCAGGTCGGGAGGCCAGCGAGGCCGAGCTGCTGGCCTTCGCCAGCGCAGGCGTGGACGAGGCCGTGGCCCGGCCGCGCCGCATCACCGTGCTGGACACCATGCCCGTGACCAACGTGGGCAAGATCTACAAGCCCGCCCTGCGCCTGCAGGCCGCCTGCCAGACCGTGCAGGCGCTGGTGGACGGTGTGTGCACCGAACTCGGCATGGCCGGGCACCCCACCGTGCAGGCCGAGGGTGAAAGCGCCGTGCGTGTCACCGTCGATGCCGCGGCGACGGGCTCGCAGGCACTGCGGGAACGCCTGCGCCAGGTGCTGGAGCCCCTGCCCGTCAAGGTGCAGGTGGTGCTGTCACCACCCGGTGCCTGAGATTTTTTTCACCGAGCGACCCCCCATAACGATTCCAGGAGACAAGACACCATGCCCACTTCCCCGACAACCCTCCAACGGCGCACCTGGCTCGGCGCAGCCGTGCTGGCCCTCGGCAGCCTCGCCGGCACGACCGCGCTGGCCCAGCAACCCGCCTACCCCACCAAACCGATCAAGGTGGTGGTGCCGTTTGCCCCGGGCGGCGCCACCGACGTGCTGGCCCGCGTGCTGGCCGAGAAGATGGCGCCCGGACTGGGCCAGCCCCTGGTGGTGGACAACAAGCCCGGCGCGGCCGGCATCATCGGCACCGATGCCGTGGCCAAGGCCGCGCCCGATGGCTACACCATCGTGCTGGGCCTGAGCAATTCGCTGCTGACCAACCAGTTCCTCTACGAAAAGCTGCCCTACGACCCGCAGCGCGACCTGGCGCTGATCTACCAGATCGCCATCGCCCCGCTGGTGCTGGTGGCCCACCCCAGCGTGCCCGTGGCCACCGGCCCCGAACTGCTCAAGTACGCTGCCGCCAACAAGGGCAAGGTCGCCTATGGCTCCTACGGCACGGGTGCCTACCCGCACCTGGCGGGCGCCTACATGAGCTTGACGCAGAACGCCGACATGAGCCACGTGGCCTACCGGGGCGAAGCGCCCATGGTGCAGGACCTGATCGGCGGCCAGATCCAGATGGCCTACGCCAGCGCGCTGGTGGCCAAGGCGCACATCGACGCCGGCAAGCTCAAGGCGCTGGGCGTGACCGGCGAGCGGCGCATGGGTATCCTGCCCAACGTGCCCACGCTGGCCGAGCAGGGCATGACCGACGAGGCCTACCGCGTGGCCGGCTGGCTGGCCTTTGCCGCACCAGCCAACACGCCACCGGCCATCCTGGAGCGCCTGGCCGCCGAGGTGCGCAAGGCTGTGCAGTTGCCCGACGTGGCCCAGCGCATCGCCGGCATGGGCTTCGAGGTCAAGGCCAGTTCACCAGCCGAGTTCAAGGCCGCGTACATGAAGGAGCGGCCGGTGTGGGAGCGTTTGATCAAACAATCCGGCGCGAAATTGGACTAACCCGCTGAGCCGCTTCGCGTCACGGTGCGTCCGCCAGAGGCGGCCGCTCTTCGTTGCCGTCCAAGCCTGCGCAGGCAGGCTTGGAGCCGCGGCACTCAGCCCCCTCTCCCGCATTGCTGCGCAATACGGGCCGGGGGACGCCCCCGGTGCGGCGGGGCGGCCCTTGCACGGGGGCACTGGCCTGCGCCGTGCCTTCTCAGAGGCTGGCTTCCCCTAGGTCGCGTCCGCGGCTCGCTGGTTGGCAAACGCCACGTACCAGTCCAGGCAGCCCGGGTTGGCCATGGCGTCCTTGTTGACGACCTTCTCGATGGGCTGGCCCAGCAGGAGTTTCTTGATGGGCAGCTCCTGCTTCTTGCCGCTCAGGGTGCGCGGGATCTCGGGCACCTGGAAGATGTCGTCGGGCACGAAGCGCGGGCTCAGTGCGGTGCGCACGGCGCCGTTCAGGCGCTGGCGCGTGGCCTCGTCGAGCAGCACGCCTTCGCGCAGCACCACGAACAGCGGCATGTAGCTTTCGCGGCCCAGGTATTCGAGGTCGACGACCATGCTGTCGAGCACCTCGGGCAGGGCCTCCACGGCGCTGTAGATCTCGCTCGTGCCCATGCGCAGGCCGTGGCGGTTGATGGTCGCGTCCGAGCGGCCGTAGATGATGCAGCCGCCGCTGGCGCCATCGATCTTGAGCCAGTCGCCATGGCGCCAGACGGCGCCGGCCTCGGGCCCCGTGTCGCCGCCGCCGGGCCGGCGGCCATGACCGGGCGGGTACATGTCGAAGTAGCTGGCCAGGTAGCGCTCGCCCTTGGGGTCGTTCCACAGGTACAGGGGCATGGAGGGTATCGGCTGCACGCAAACCAGCTCGCCCACCTCGTCCTTCACGGGCTCGCCCTGGGCGTTCCACGCTTCCACCGCGGCGCCCAGCATGCGGCACTGCATTTCGCCGGGCACCTGGGGCATCTCGCGGTGGCCGCCGATGAAGGCGCCGCAGAAGTCCGTACCGCCGGAGATGTTGTTCCACCAGATGTCCGGCGTGCCGATGCGCGCGAACTGCGCCGTGCCCCAGGCCTGCACCTCGGGCGAGAGCGGGGAGCCCGTGGTGCCCAGGGCGCGCACGCGCGAAAGCTCACCGCAGGCCGCCAGCTCCAGCCCCGACTTCATGCAGTTGGCAAAGAAGGCCGCACCCGCGCCGAAGAAGGTCACCCCCGTCTCGGCCGCAAAGCGCCACAGCGTGCCCCAGTCGGGCCGGTCCTTGCTGCCACCCGGGTTGCCGTCGTAGATCACGCAGGTGGTGCCCGAGAGCAGGCCGCTGGCCTGGGCGTTCCACATCACCCAGCCGGTGGAGCTGTACCAGTGGTAGCGCTCGCCAAAGCTGTTGGCCTCGTAGCTGCAGCCGATGTCGTTGTGCAGCACCTTGAGCTGCAGCGCCACCAGCACCATGCCGCCATGGCCATGCACGATGGGCTTGGGCAGGCCGGTGGTGCCGCTGGAGTAGACGATCCACAGCGGATGATCGAAGGGCATCCACGCGGGCTCGAAGGCGTCGACCGCCGGGCCGCTGGCCGCCACGTCGGCGGCCCAGTCGGACCAGCCGGGCAACGCGGCCCCCGCATCGAGGTTGGGCACCAGGATGGCGTGCTGCACGCTGGGCAGGGCTGCGCGCAGCTCGGTGAGCACGCCCGTGCGGTCGTGGTCGCGCCCGCCGTAGGTGATGCCGTCCACGCCGATCAGCACCGTGGGCTCGATCTGGCGGAAGCGGTCGAGCACCGCATGGGTCCCCATGTCGGGCGCGCAGATGCTCCACACGGCGCCGATGCTCACCGTGGCCAGCAGGGCGGTCATGGCCTCGGGGATGTTGGGCAGGTAGGCGGCCACGCGGTCGCCGGGCTGCACGCCCTGGGCCTTGAGGTGCAGCGCCAGCGCGGCCACCTGGCGGCGCAGCTCGGGCCAGGCCAGCTCGCGGTGCTGCCCCTTTTCATTGCGGCTGACGATGGCCGGCAGGCCGGCGGCATGGGCCGCCTGCACATGCCGCAGCGCCTGGCGCGCGTAGTTGAGCTGCACGCCCGGGAACCACTCGGCCCCCGGCATGGAGTTCTTCGCCAACGCCACCGTGGGCGGCGTGGGCGACTCGATCTCGAAATAATCCCAGACGCTGTGCCAGAAGGCGTCGAGCTCGGTAGTGGACCAGCGCCACAGCGCGTCGTAGCTGTCGAAGGCCAGGCCACGCTGCTCGCGTAGCCAGTCCTGGTACAGGCGGATCTGGGGAATGAACGGGGGGGTGTTGTTTGTCTCCATGGCGACGCAGCGTACCAGCGCTGGCGCAGGCGTGCCATATGGCGCCGTCACCGGATTGACAAACCCTCCTGGAGCGACCGCGCACTCCTGCGGCTGGCCTCCTGGCCATGCGCCAGTCACCCGGCTGCGCAAGCGCCGGGGTCAGGCACCTTCCGGTTCATGCAGGCCCGTGATCGCGTAGCCCTTCTCCTTGAGCTGGGCCCCGGGCTTGACGATTCCGTAGTGGTCCCAGCGCTCGGCATCTTCGTCCAGGTCCTGGCCTTTCACCTCGGTGTCCCAATCCGTGTTCGTCGCTTCCTCCGGAATCCGCTTTCCTTCCGGCACGGCAAGGTGGGAGAAACGGCCCTCAGCTTCGGCCCGACGGTAGATGTCCACGCGCATGGTTGGTCCTTTGGCGGTTACAAAAGGCCCACTCTACTGCCCATGCGGGGAACACGCCGTAGGAAAAACTCGCGCTGCCGGCAGGGCCATGTCGGAACAGGTGCCTCTTTTTTAGCACAGTTGTGCTAAATTTCGGCCATGGATGCCAAGACCCAGAAAGCCGAGCTCACGCGCGCCGCCATCATCGGCGCCGCGCTGGACGTGGCCGCGGCCGACGGGCTGGAATCGATCACCCTGCAGGCCGTGGCCGACCGCGTGGGCCTGTCCAAGAGTGGCGTGTTCTCGCGCGCCGGTTCGCGCGAGGCGCTGCAGAAGGCCGTGATCGAAGAGTACGGTCGCAGCTTCCTGGCCCAGGTGTTCGTGCCCGCCATGCAGCAGCCCAAGGGCCTGCCACGCCTGAACGAGATCGTGCGCCGGTGGATCGCTCGCACCCGCGATGTGGAGGCCTTCACGGGCTGCATCTACATCGCCGGGGCCTTCGAACTCGACGACCGCACCGGCGAGTTGCGCGACCTGCTGCACTCCGAGATCACGCGCTGGCGTGCCGCGCTGCGCCGCACCGTGCTGCAGGCCACCGAAGCCGGGCACCTGCCTGGCGACACCCCGGCCGACCAACTGGTCGCCGAGATCTACGCCCTGATGATGGGCCTGTTGCACGATGTCCGCTTCCTGCGCGATCCGCAGGCAGTGCACCGCACCGAGGCGTCCTGGGCGCGCCTCGTCAAGAGTTACCAGACCGCCTGACACCCGGGCATGCGCCATGGCAACCCTTGTTCTTGTACGCCCAAATTTCGCACAGTCGTGCGAAGAAAGAAAACCACCATGCTGATCCTTTGTGGCATTGCGGCAATCGCCGCCATCGCAGGCGCCATCCATGGGCTGCGCAAGGCACTTGCCGGCCTTCCGCGCAGCAACCGTGACTGGGTCTTCTACTGACCCGCCGCCGCCCGCTTCACCCCCGTCCATCGCTTTCGGAGCCCCACCATGAGCCAGTCCACCGCCGTACAGGCCACCTCGAACTTCTACGGCGCGCATGCCGGCATGCGCCTGGTGCGCCTGGCGCTGGGCACGGCGCAACGCCTGTGGCCCCGGCTTGCCGTGCGCAGCGCCTACCGCCTCTTCGGCACGCCCCTGCCCTTGCGCAGGAGCGGCCACCGGGCCCCGCCCGCCGCAGGCTGGCAGGCGGAGCGCTGGCCTTTCGAGGACGCCGAGATCACGCTCTATACCCAGAGCGACCTGCCCACCGATGGTCCCGTGGTGCTGCTGTCCCATGGCTGGGGCGGGCATGCGCGGCACATGCTGCCCCTGGCCGAAGCCCTGGCCGCGCGCGGCATGCGCCCGGTGCTGGTGGACCTGCCCGCACACGGCGGCAGCCGCGGACGGGTGAGCAACCTGCCGCAGTTCGCCCGTGCCCTCGAATACGCCAGCGCGCGCCTGCAGGCCCGGGGTGACACGCTGGCCGCCGTCGTGGCGCACTCGCTGGCGGCGAACGCGGCGGCCCATGCCGCCAGCCGGGGCCTGCCGGCCGCCCGGCTGGTGCTGCTGGCGCCGCCCGCATCGCCGCGTGAGTACACGCGGCTGTTCGCGCAGGTGTTCGGCCTGACCGAGGCCACGCGCGCCGCGATGGAGCGCCACATCGAGGCGCGCGAAGGCATCCTCATGCCCCAGTTCGAGCCCCAGGCCGTGGGGCCACGCATCGCCCAGCCCACCCTGGTCGTACACGATCGGGGCGACCGCATCAACCGCTTTGCCGATGGCGAGGCCTACCGCGACCACATCGCGGGCGCGCAACTGCTGGCCACCGACGGGCTGGGCCACCGCAAGCTGCTGCAGGACGAGGCCGTGCTGCGCGCCGTGGCGGATTTCATACGGAAGACCCCCTGAGTCGCTTCGCGCCTTCCCCCTGAAAGGGGGACGCCCCCAGCGCGGCGGGGCGGCCCTTGCGCGGGGGCACTGGCCTTGGCCACGCCAGTACCGTGCGTTGCGGGTTATACGACGCACCATGAAAAACCGATAGGACCCGGCCTGCAGGCCTATGATCGGCAGCCTGTTCCTGCCGACCCGAATTCCCGATGCCCCTGCTCATGTCCGCCTGGCCCATCCTGGTCTGGGTGTTGCTCGCCCTGGTCGTGCTGTCCGCCATTTTCTTTCTCGCCCGAGGGGATCGGCGGGCCTTCCTGCAGCTGCTGGCCCTGGTGGCCTGTTTCCTGATCGGTGCGCTGCTCATGGAGTTCATGCTCTTCATGGCCGCGCGCATGTCGCGCACGGGCGGTGTGCAGGGCACGCCGGCGCTGGGCGACGGCACGCGCCAGCTGCTGCAGACCATTGCCAACCCACGCTCCATCTCGGCGCCGCCGCTGTCGCTGGCCGCGATGGCTGCGTATTCCGTGCCGCTGTCCTTCCTGTGGCTGCTGGTGGCCTGGGTGCTGCACCTGCGCGGCGGCGGCAAATCGGGTGCTGGCAAGAAGAAAAAGCCGGCCAAGGCAGCCAGCAAGTCGCGCAAGGCTTGACCCACGGCAAAGCCCCTGCTGGCACGGGGGCAGCACAATGGGCACGCATCCACAGCGGGTGCGCCCTAGTGCCATGACTTCCCGAAGTGACGTTCTCATCGTGGGCGGCGGTCCCGCCGGGCTTTCGCTCGCCATTGCCCTGGCGCAGGCCGGCTTCGGCACCACGGTGGTGGAGCAGCAGCCCGAGGCGGCACTGGCCAACCCGGCGCCCGACGGCCGCGAGATCGCGCTCACCCACCCCAGCGTGGCCACCTTGCAGCGTCTGGGCACCTGGGCTGGCCTGCAGGCGCACGAACGCGGCACGATCCGCGAGGCCCAGGTACACGATGGCCCCCTGGGTCGCCACGGCCCCCTGCGGCTGCGCACCGACGGCGCGCAGGCGCTGGGCGCCATCGTCTCCAACCACGCGCTGCGGCGCACGGCCCATGCGGTGGCCACCCGCATGGCGGGCGTGCGCATCCTCACCGGCGCGCAGGTGCACCGGGTCGCCACCGGGGCCGAGCATGCCGAACTCGACTGCACGCTGGCCCCAGCCGAAGGCAGCGGCGCCTCGCAGACGCTGCAACTGCGCGCGCCCCTGCTGGTGGCGGCCGACAGCCGTTTTTCGGCCACGCGCCGCCAGTTGGGCATCGGCGCGGACATCACCGACTTCGGCCGCACGGTCATCGTCTGCCGCATGCGCCATGCCCTGCCCCATGGCGGCACGGCCCACGAATGCTTTGGCTACGAGCGCACGCTGGCCATCCTGCCCCTGCCCGACGCCCCGGATGGCCAGCCCGTGTGCTCGGTGGTGGTCACGGCCGGGGCCGCCGATGCCGCTGCCTTGATGGCCCTGCCGCCCGAGGCCTTTGCCGCACAGGTGCAGGCCCAGTTCCAGTTGCGGCTGGGACCCATGGCACTGGACGGCGAGCGCCATGCCTACCCGCTGGTCGGCGTGTATGCCCGGCGCTTTGCCGGGCCGCGCTGCGCGCTGCTGGGCGACGCCGCCGTGGGCATGCACCCGGTGACGGCGCATGGCTTCAACCTGGGGCTTGCGGGCGTGGAGCGCCTGGTCGGCGCTCTGGTCGCAGGCCGCCACCTGGGCCACGACCCGGGCCACGGGGCGGCCCTGGCCCGCTATGCCAGCGCCCACCACCGCCATGCCTGGCCGATGTACCAGGGCACGAATGCCATCGTGCGCTTGTACACCGATGCCCGGCCCGTGCCACGCCTGCTGCGCCAGGGCGTGCTGCAGTTGGCGCGGCACCTGCCACCGCTGCAGGCGGCCATCGTGGGGCAGCTCACCGGGCGCATGGGCGCGCTCGCTGCCGCACCGCACCGGACCGCGCTGCGGCCCTGGGACTAAGAACTCAGCATGCCCCAGACCAGGGCCACCCCGGCCACGAGCAGATCGCCGGTGACGCCCGCGTCGGACGCATTGGCGCTGGTGAAGCGCTCTTTCTGCCGCTCGCGCTCGGCGCGCGTGCGGTCGCGCTCCAGCGACACCAGTGCGTCCGCCAGATCGGTGCGCTGGGGCGGGTGCAGTTGGGCGGCGCGCTGACCGGCCTGGGCATAGCCCTCCAGCGCGCTTTTCACGGCCTCGGGGTCGATCAGCGAGAACGCAGCGCGGCAGTAGGGGCAGGCGTGGTCCTTGCGGATGTCCACCGGCGAGCCGCAGCCCGTGCAGTAGATGGCACCCACGCGCTTGGCGAGGTCGGCCACTTCGGGCTTGGTCATGTGGCGCACGAAGCCCTTCTCCACCATGAAGGACGAGAAGGTGCTGAAGCGGCCATGCTGGCTGGCGCAGCGGTAGAGCACGTAGCGGCCGCTGCGCACCAGGTCGAAACCGTGTGCCAGCGGGCGCACGCAGCGCGGGCAGGCCAGGCTGTTCTGCAACGGACGCCGCTCGTCCGTGCGGTGCTCGTGCAGCAACCTGAACAGCTCCACCACGGCCGCCGGCGCAAGCTTGAGGTTCTCGTGGCGGTCGAACCAGATGCCCTGGCAGGCAAAGCACAGGTCGAGCGTCTGCGTGCCGCCCTGGTTGGTGGCGAACTGGTGCGCTTCCATGGGCTGGCGGCAGGAGGGGCAAGAGGGAAGGTGCTGCATGGGACGGGTGGAAAGCCGACGGGAATGCAGCCATGGTAGCGCGCCGGCCAGCTGACCCGCAGGCGACGCGGCCCAAGCCCCGGACCCTTGAACCGAAGCACAATGGCAAGCCCATTTGCCAACCAACAAGGGGCCCTGTTCACCCTTGCGAGAAAGAAAAGAACGATGCCTGCCATCTGGAAGAAACCCATCACCGTCGAATCGCTCACCCACCACAGCCTGCGCACGGCCGTGCCGCACCTGGGCATCGAGTTCCTGGAAGTCGGCGACGACTTCGTGCGCGGCCGCGTGCCCGTGGACGAGCGCACCCACCAGCCCTATGGCCTGCTGCACGGCGGCGTGAGCGTGGTGTTGGCCGAAACCCTGGGCTCGGTGGGCGCAGCCCACTCCTGCCCCGAGGGCTACCGCGCCGTGGGCCTCGACATCAACGCCAACCACCTGCGCTCCACCCAGAGCGGCTGGGTGACGGGCACGGCCCGCCCGGTGCACATCGGCCGCACCACGCATGTGTGGCAGATCGACATGGTCAACGACGCTGGCGAGATGACCTGCGTGTCGCGCATCACCATGGCGATCCTGGCGCCGCGCTGAGGCAATACGGCCTAAACGGCCGCGCAGACCCCGTCGGCGCGTGGGTCGGTCGCGCCCTCGATGCGCCCGTCGGGGTGGAACGCCACCGCCCCGGCATGGCCCATCATGTCCTCGAAGGCACCCACCACCTGCACGTCGTGGCCGGCGGCGCGCAACTGGTCCACCAGGGCCGGGTCCGCGCGCGATTCGAGCTTGAGGTTGGTGGAGTGCTCGCCCCAGGTGCGGCCCAGCAGCCAGCGCGGTGCGGTCACCGCGGCCTGCATGTCCTGGCCGAAGAGCACGTGGCGCGTGAACACCGCCGCCTGCGTCTGCGGCTGGCCCTCGCCGCCCATGGTGCCGTAGGCCAGCACGCGCCCGTCTTTCAGGTGGGCCAGCGCCGGGTTGAGGGTGTGGAACGGCAGGCGCCCGGGCGCCAGCTGGTTGGGCCCGGCGCCCAGCGTGAACGAGGCACCGCGGTTCTGCCAGTGCAGGCCGGTCTCGGGCAGCACGATGCCGCTGCCGAACTCCCAGTAGATGCTCTGGATGTAGCTGACGACATTGCCCTGCGCATCGGCAGCACCCATCCACACCGTGTCGCCGGGCTCCGTGGGCTCCGGCCAGGGCGCGGCGCGGACCTTGTCGATGCGCGCCGCCTCGGCGTCGAGCGACGCTGTCTGCAGGAAGGCCACCGGGTCGGCACGCATATAGACCGGGTCGCCCACATGCCGGTTACGCCAGGCGAAGGCCCGCTTGGTGGATTCCACCAGGCCGTGCACATGGTCAAAGCCCTCGGCCTGGCCCACGCCCAGGCGGTCGAACAGGCCCAGGATGGCCAGCGAGGACACGCCCTGCGTGGGCGGCGGCTGGTTGAACACACTGCCGGCCGACAGCTGCACCGACAGCGGTGCCACCCGTTGGGCCTGCCAGCCCTCCAGGTCGGCCAGCGCCAGCGGGCTGCCCAGGGCCTGCAGGTCGCGCGCCATGCTGCGCGCCAGGTCGCCGCGGTAGAAGTCGTGCAGCCCGGCCTCGGCCAGGCGCTGCAAGGTGGCGGCGATGCGCGGCTGGCGCAAGGTGTCGCCGCGGCGCGGCTGGCCCTCGGGCGCGAAGGCGGCGGCAAAGCCGGGCACATGTTCGAGCTCGGCCCACTTGGTGCGGGTCAGCTCGACCTGGGAGGTGGTGATGGGCATGCCCTCGCGCGCATGGCGGATGGCGTCTTCGAGCAGGCGCGCCAGCGGCAGGGGCTTGCCGCCCCAAGCGCGCGCCACTTCCAGGGCTTCGGCCCAGCCGCCGATGGCACCGGCCACGGTGAGCGCCGCGCGCGGCCCGCGCGTGGGGATGGCCGCATCGCCATGCGCCTGGTAGAAAGCCGCGTCCGCTGCCTGCGCCGCGCCGCCACAGGCGCGCACTGCGACCGGGGCCGCCGTGCCGGGCGTGTGGATGAGCCAGAAGCCATCACCGCCCAGGCTGTTCATGTGCGGGTAGACCACGGCGATGGCGGCGGCTGTCGCGACCATGGCCTCCACCGCGTTGCCACCCTCGCGCAGCACGGCGGCGCCGGCCTGTGCGGCCAGGTGGTGGGGGGCGGTGACCATGCCACCGCGGCTTTGCAGGCTGTGCAACATCGAGAAGTCTCCTGGGTATCGGTCGGTCCGTCGTTTGTCGGTCAATCCATCAACGATACATGGGCTGCAACAACACACCAACCCTGGCCGGGCATGCGCACCCAGGTCTGCTGCTGGCGGCCCGTGCGCGCGCTGCCTTCGCGCGTGAACTCGGTGCTGGCGGTGGCAAAGTCGCGCCCGTAGGTCGTGATGACGGTGTTGCGCAGCGTTCGCGCCAGGCCGGCCGCCGAACGGCCGCTGCGGAAGGCGCGAATCGCGTCGATGCCGTAGAGGCATTCCGTGGCGCCGTAGCGCACGGTGTTCGGACCGTGGAAGAACAGGGCATCGAGCACCTCCACCTCGTTGTGGACCAGGGCATGCTCGTAGCGCGCAAAGGCGGCGGTGACCTCGGCGAGGACATCGGGCAGGTTGATGGCAGTGTGGTCGTCCATGGCGTTCAATTCAATGTCCACCGCCGAGGTAGGCGCGGGTCAGGGCGTCATTGGCGGCAATTTCCGCCGCCGTGCCCTGGGCCACCACGCGCCCGCCTTCCAGCACATAGGCCCGGTCGGCCAGCGACAGCGCCAGCGCCGCCATCTGGTCCACCAGCACCAGGGTCATGGATTCGTCACGCAGGCGCGCGAGCGAGGCGAACAGCTCTTCGATGACCTTGGGCGCCAGGCCCAGCGAAGGCTCGTCGAGCAACAGCACGCGCGGGCGGCTCATGAGGGCGCGGGCGATGGCCAGCATCTGCTGCTCGCCGCCCGAGAGCAGACCGGCGCGCTGGTGCAGTCGCTCGCGCAGGCGCGGAAAGCGCTGCAGCATCTCTTCCACCCGGGCCTCGCGGCCCTCGGGGTGGAGGAAGGCGCCCAGGCGGATGTTGTCGAGCACCGAGAGCTCGGGAAACACCTGGCGCCCCTCGGGCACCAACACCAGGCCGCGCGCCACGATCTGCTCGGCGCGCAGCGGGCCCAACTCCACGCCGTCCATGTGGATGCCGCCCGACAGCGGCCGGTGCAGGCCTGCCAGGGTGCGCATCAGCGTGGACTTGCCCGCGCCGTTGGCGCCCAGCAGCGCCACCATCTCGCCCTGGCGCACGCGCAGGTCCACGCTGTGCAGCACAGGCTCGGCGCCATAGCCGGTGGTGAGGCGGCCCACGCCCAGCACTTCGGGGGCATCGGCCAGCAGGGCCCGCGCTGCGGCGGCATGCACGGCCACCGCACCACCGGCGCCATCGCCCAGGTAGGCCTTGCGCACGGCGGGGTGGGCCTGCACCTCGGCAGGGCTGCCTTCGGCCAGGTGGCGGCCCGACTCCATCACCACCACATGGTCCGACAGGCCCATCACCAGCGCCATGTCGTGCTCCACCAGCAGCACGCCCACACCCTGGTCGGCAATGCGGCGCAGCAGGGCAGACAGCTGCTCCTTGTCCTCGGTGGACAGGCCGGCAGCCGGCTCGTCGAGCAGCAGCACCTCGGGCCGCAGGGCCAGTGCGCGGGCAATCTCCACCAGGCGCCGGTCGACGTGGGCCAGGTCGGCGGCCGGCACCTGCACGGCGCCCCGGTAGCCACACCAGGCCAGCAGGGCGCGCGCCTCGTTCCGGGCACCGGCCGAGCACACGCGGCCGTCGCCCAGCAGCGGGCCCAGGCCACCGCGTGCCAACGCCAGGGCGACGTTGTCCAGCACGCTCAGCGAGCCGAAGAGCTGCGAGGTCTGGTAGCTGCGCGCCACGCCGGCGCGCGCGATGCGCCAGGCACCGCGGCCCTGCAGCGGCTCGGCGCCCAGCAGCGCGCCGCCGCTGGTGGGGGTGTAGAAGCCGCTGAGCATGTTGAGCACCGTGCTCTTGCCCGCGCCGTTGGGCCCGATCAGGCTGGTGACGGCACCGGGCCGCACGGCGAACGACAGCTCACTCACCGCGCGCACCCCGCCGAACACCATGGACAGGCCCTGTGCGCTCAGCGCACGGCCACCCTCGGGCTTCAGGGCTGGCAAGGCAGCGCCTGATGCGGTGCCCGCATCCGCGCTGGCCGGCGCATTGCGGTGCAGGCGCGCCAGCAGCCCTACCAGGCCTTGTGGCGCCACCCACAGCACCACCAGCAGCAGCGCGCCAAAGAACAGCAGGCGGTACTCCTCCAGGCTCGAGAGCAGCTCGGGCAGCAAGCCCACGATGACCGCGCCCACCAGCGGCCCGGCGATGCTGCCGGCGCCGCCGATCATCACCACCAGCACGAACAGGATGGACTGCAGGAAAGAAAAGCTGTGCGGCGTGACGAAGCCCGACAGCGGCGCATACAGCCCGCCCGCCAGCCCCGCGAGCAGGGCCGACACCGCAAACGCCACGGTCTTCACGACCAGCGGATTCAGGCCGATGGACTCGGCCGCCGTCTCGGAGTCGCGCACCGCGCGCAGCGCGGCGCCCCAGGCGCCACGCGAGAGCCGCACATAGGCCAGCAGCGCCACCGCCACGGCCACGATGGCCAGCACGGCAATGGCGCGCTCGCCACGCAGGGCATCAATGCCCAGTGCCGGCGCGGCAATGCCCATGATGCCGTTCTGCCCGCCGGTGAGCTCGCGCATCTCCACCGCGCTGTGCTCCACGATCAGGCCGAAGGCAATCGTCACCATGGCCAGGTAGGGGCCCTTGACGCGCAGCGCCGGCAAGGCGAGCAGCGCGCCCATGGCGCCGGCCAGCACGGCAGCGACCGGCCAGGCGGCCCAGAAGCTCCAGCCCGCCTTGGTGGTGAGAATGGCCACGGCGTAGGCGCCGATGGCGTAGAAGCCCACGTGCCCGAACGAGACCTGGCCCGACAGGCCGAGCAGCACGTTCAGGCCGATGCCCACCAGCGCCAGCAGCGCCACGTTGGCCAGCACGAAGACGTAGTAGCCATTGACCTGCGTGGCCAGCGCCAGGCCCGCCGCCACGCCCAGTGCCGTGAGCACGAGCAGGGTGGGCATGGCCAGCCCGCGCGCGGACGAAGGAAGGGAAGGTGCGTTCTGCATGGAGGAGAAAATCGTCTTCATACCTTGCGTACCAGGGCACGCCCGAAGAGCCCGTTGGGCCGCACGGCCAGCGCCACGATGACGAGCGAGAAAGTGAGGATCTGCGTGTAGCCCGAGCCCAGCGTGGAGGTGATCAGCGCCTCGGCCACGCCGAACAGCAGGCCTGCGGCCATCACGCCCCAGGCACTGCCGATGCCGCCCAGGATGGCGACCGCAAAGGCCTTGAGGCCGAACAATGTGCCCATGTCGGACTGCACGTTCACGAGCGGCGCGATGAGCACACCGGCCACGCCCGCGAACACGGCCGACAGCGCGAACGCCGCCGACACCACGCGCCCGATGGGAATCCCCATGAGCCGCGCCGCATCGCGGTTCTGCACCACGGCCAGCATGGCCGTGCCCCAGCGCGTGCGCCGTGCCACGAAATGCAGCACGGCGGCCAGCACCAGGCCGATGGCCGGGATGAGGAGCTGCAGCGGGTACACGCCCAGGCCGATGTCGCCCAGCGTCATCGGCGCCTGGGCCAGCGGCGAGGGCAGGCTGCGCGGCTCCTTGCCGAAGGTGAACATGGCCAGGTTGTCGACCACGATGCCCAGCGCCACGGTGGCCATGAGCCAGGCGTCGGAGCCCCGGCGCGCGAACGGGCGCACGGCGAAGAACTCCACGGCCAGGCCGTAGAGCGCGCACAGCAGCAGCGCCAGCAGCACGGCCAGCGCCATGGGCCAGCCCAGCACCATGGCGAAGCCATAGGTGAGCACGGCACCCAGCATCATGGAGCTGCCCTGGGCAAAGTTCACAGTGCCGGAAACGACGAAGGTGACGTGAAAGCCCAGGGCCATGAGCCCGTACATGCTGCCCAGGCCGATGCCGCTGATGAGGGCGGAGAGAAAGAGCATCGTGGTGATCGATCAAATGCGGTAAAGGAATGACGGCAACCGTCTTTGAAGACGGCTTGAAGCGGTCAGGAAAGCTCAGCGAAGCGGTTCTGGCTAGGCGCTACACGCCAGACTGATGGCAGGCAGTACGGTTAGTACGACAAGACACAGCAACGACGCCAGAAGAGCTTTATTGGCCGCGCTTACTTTTCGAGGCCCACGGGCAGGATGCGGTTGCCTATGAACTGCGCCCACACGTAGTCGTTCTCACTCAGTGCGTCGTGGTTGGCTTCGCTGAAGGGCTTGTCATAGCCCTTGATCAGGCCCTCGTACTTGCCGATCTTGTAGAAGCCCTGGCGCACGGCATCGCCTTCGGTGCTGCCGGCCTGGGTGATGGCCAGCGCCGCCAGTTGCATGGCGTCGTAGGCGTTGGCCACGCCCACGGCGGGGGTGATGTTGTCTGGGCCCTTGATCTCGGGGTACTTGGCCTTGAGGGCCGCCAGCACCTTCTCGCCCACCGGGCCCTGCTTGCCGAAGAAGCTGTAGGTCTGCACGAAATGCACGTTCTTGGCATTCGCACCGGCCAGTTCGGTGAAGCGGCCACCCGCAGGGCCCCAGTGCGAGACGATGGGCACCTGCCAGCCCATGCGGTCGAGCGACTTGACCACCTGGGCCGAGGGGCCCACGTTGCCGACCAGGAACAGCGCGTCGGCGCCCGCCGCCTTCAGGCGCGTGAGCTGGGGCACCACGTCCACGTCACTGTCGCCGAACTTCTCGATGCCCGCGGCCTTCATGCCCTTGGCGGTCAGCGCTGCGGTCAGGCCCTTCTCGTTGGACTCGCCCCAGGGGTTGTTCACCAGGATCATGCCGGGGTTCTTGGCATTGAAGGTCTTCTGCGCATAGGCCAGCATGCCGCGGTCAACGATCTCGTCCACGGCGGAGACGCGGAACGCGAAGTTGGGCTTGGCGCCGTTCTTGGTGACCGGCGTGCCTGCGGCCCAGGGCCCCATGAAAGGCACCTTTTCCTGGTTGGCCAGTTGCACGATGGCGATGGAGACCGGCGTGTCCAGCCCACCGAAGAGCACGGCCACCTTTTCCTTGTAGATCAGTTCGCGCGCAGCCGTCACGCCCTTGGCGGGGTTGGCCTCGTCGTCGCGGCGCACCAGTTCGAGCTTGCGGCCACCGAGCAGGCCGCCCTTGGCGTTGATCTCTTCGATGGCAATGGTCAGGCCGCGCGTGATCGCATCGCCCGCCAGCGCCGACTGGCCCGAGAGGGCGGTGACCAGGCCGACCTTGATCGGTTCGGCGGCATGGGCGGCGCCCATGGCTCCCAGGGCGGCCCAGGCCGCAGTGGCGAGGGTGGCGGCGGCAAAGCGGCGGCGGGTGGTGAAAGGCATGGCGGTTCTCCTGCAGTGGCGGGTGGACGGGGATGAACGGATCGGTGGGCGGATGTCGGCCCGCCTCGGGAGGCTCCACCAGCAAGCACCGTGCCAATGTCAACAAACACCAATATCTATTGGCAACTTTATCGATATGTGATTGTCGACAATCTGGCACACGCTTTGCTGACAAAGAACACCACAAGCAGTTCACCGCGTTCTGCCCCATTCCGAGGCAACCCCGCAGCATTTCGCACCCCGGTGGTGCGATCAGGAGCACCAACATGCAGCAGCAAGCACACACCCCACCCACCCAGGATGCAGGCGCCATCGTCGAAGAGTTCCTGCGCCTGGTGATGATTCCGGACCCGGTGGCCGCCAGCCGCTTCGTCGCGCCGGGCCTGGCCATCCGCTTCACGGGTGGGCGGTCCATGCGCCAGCCGGCCGAGTGCAGCGCCTTCAACGCCACGCGCTACGCCTGGGTGAAAAAGAAGTTCGAGAGCACCGACGTCGTGGCCGGCGCCACGCACGAAGAGGCCGTGGTCTACAACACCGGCACGCTCTACGGCGCCTGGCCCGATGGCACGCCGTTCGAGGGCAACCGCTATGTGGACCGCTACGTGCTGCAGCGCGGCCTGATCGTGCGCATGGACGTATGGAACGACAGCGCCGAGTGGCTGCTGGTGCGCGCCGGCCTGGCCGCACCCTGGTCGCCCACCCAAGGTGCCGGCGCATGATCACCAGCATCTACGGCGATGGCCCCCTGCCCTCCCATGGGCGCTTCGGCTACACGCCCATCACCCGCCGCCCCGACTACACCTGGCCGAACGGCGCGCGCCTGGCGGTCTACCTGGGCTTCAACCTGGAGCACTTCGCCTTCGGCGGGGGCCTGGGCGCACGCATCGGCCCGGCATCGCCCGAGCCCGACGTGCTCAACTACAGCTGGCGCGAGTACGGCAACCGCGTGGGAGCCTGGCGCTGCCTGGAGCTGTTTGACCAGCTGGCCCTGCCGGCCGGCTGCATTTTGAACACCGCGCTGTACGAGCACTGCCCGGAGCTGCTGGCCGCCTGCGCGGCACGCGGCGATGAGCTGATCGGCCACGGCCACACCAATTCCGAGCGCCAGGGCGACTTCGCCGAAGCCGAGGAGGCCGCCCTGCTCGCCGCGTGCCGCGAACGCATCGCACAGGCCAGCGGCGGCGCGCCCGCGGGCTGGCTCTCGCCCTGGATCTCCGAGAGCCCCACCACGCCCGACCTGCTGGCCGAGGCCGGCTACCGCTACACCCTGAACTGGGCGCACGACGACCAGCCCGTGCCGATGCACACGCGCAGCGGCCAGCGGCTGTGGTCGATTCCCTACCCGCAGGAGCTCAACGACATCCCGATGATCATTGCGCGCCAGCTCGACGGCAAGGACTTCGCACAGATGATTGTCGACAATTTCGACGAGATGCTGCAGCAATCGGCCGCGCAGCCGCTGGTCATGGGCATCGCCCTGCATCCCTACCTCGTGGGCCAGCCCTACCGCTTGCGCCACCTGCGCCGCGCGCTGGAGCATGTGGCGCGCGCGCGCGATGCCGGCGCCGTCTGGTTCACCACGCCCGGCGCCATCTGCGCGCATGTGGATGCCCTGTTCCCCTCTGCCTGAGCCCCGCCCCATGCACCGCCCCATCGCTTCCCCCGGCCTGCCCTTCACCGACACCGTCCATGCCTGGGTGCCCCATGGCCACTTCGTGATCGAAGGAGCACCCCACGGCCCCCTGGCCGGCCTGCGCTTTGCCGCCAAGGACGTGTTCGACGTGGCCGGCCATCCCACGGGCGCGGGCAACCCCGCCTGGCTGGCCAGCCACCCGGTGCCCACACGCCATAGCGCACTGGTGCAGCAGCTGCTCGACGCCGGCGCCACGCTGTGCGGCAAGCTCGTCACCGATGAGCTGGCCTACAGCATCCACGGCCACAACCTGCACTACGGCATGCCGCTCAACAGCGCCGCACCCGAGCGCATCCCGGGCGGCTCGTCGAGCGGCTCGGTGGCGGCCGTGGCCGCGCGCCTGGTGGACTTTGCGCTGGGCACCGACACGGGTGGATCCACCCGCGTGCCGGCCAGCTACTGCGGCGTGTGGGGCCTGCGCACCACGCACGGCCAGGTGTCACGCGAGGGCCTGGTGCCCCTGCACGACAGCTTCGACACCGCGACCTGGTTCGCGCACGATGCCGGCACCTTCGAGCGTGTGGCCCAGGCACTGCTGCCTGCCACCTCCTTCGCGGCGGCGCGCGCCGTCGTGCTGCAGGACGCGGCTGCCGAGGCCGACGCCGAGGTGGCCGCACTGCTGCCCCGCGTGGGCGAAGTGCTCGCCAGGGTCCTGCCCCAGGGGCTGGGTACGACCACCGCAGCCCAGGGCAGTTCTCTGGAGGACTGGCGCCGCCACTATGTGGCCTGGGGCGCCCATGAGGCCTGGCAGGCCCATGGCGCATGGATCGCGGCCAACGCGCCCGGCTTCGAAGACGCCATTGCCGGCCGCTGGCAGGCCGCGTCAGAGGTCACGGCCGAGGCCGCCGGGGCGGCGCGCGCCGCAGGCCAGGCCGCCCGCGCCCAGGTGCGTGCGCTCGTCGGCAATGGCACGGTGCTGATCGTTCCTTCGGCCGCCAGCGTGGCACCGTTGCGCAGTGCGGGGGGTGCCGAGATCGACGCCATCCGCGCACGCACCCTGCGCATCTGCTGCATCGCCGGGCTGGCCGGGCTGCCACAGGTGAGCCTGCCGCTGGCCACGGCCGGTGGCTTGCCGGCGGGGGTGTCGCTGATCGGTCCGGCGGGCAGCGACCGGGCCCTGGTGCACCTGGCGGTGCAGGTCTGGCAGGCGCTGCAGGACGGCGCACGCTGAAGGCGCGACAATGGGGGCAACAACATCCGCCGGACTGCGCGACGACAACCCACAGGCGCTCCGGGCGAACACCATGGCCACCAAGACAACTCCCCGCACCGGCGCCAAGCCACCGCGGCCCACCACCTCGACCCAATCCCCTGCGGCAGTGCCGCCCAAGGCGGCCGCGCAACTGCAGGAAAGCGACCTGCCCGGCCTGCCGGGCCTGCGCACGGGCGACGATGTGGAAACGCGCATCTACAACACGGTGTACGAGAGCGTGATGACCCAGCGCCTGACGCCCGGCACCAAGCTGCCCGAGGCCTCGCTGTGCGAGCTGTTCGACGTGCGCCGCGCCACCGTGCGCAAGGTGCTGCAGGCGCTGGCGCACGACCACATCGTGGACCTGCGCCCCAACCGCGGCGCCATCGTGGCCGAGCCCACGCCCGAGGAGACGCGCCAGGTGTTCGAGGCGCGCCGTGCGCTCGAAGGCTCCATCGTGCGCCTGGCCACGCACCATGCGACGCCCGAGGACATCGCTTCGCTGCGCCAGCAGCTGGAGGAGGAGCACCACGCGATGCACCGCTTCACCCAACCCGCCTGGGCACGGCTGGCCAGCGCCTTCCACCTGCGGCTGGCGGAGCTGTCCCGCAACCCGGTGCTGCAGCGCTACCTGATGGAACTGGTGTCGCGCTGCTCGCTGATCGTGGCGCTCTACGAGCCGCCGGGCAAGGCCTCGTGCGAGCACGAAGAGCATGCGCGCGTGGTCGACCTCATCGCCCGGGGCGACGCCGACGGCGCAGCGCGCGAGATGGACGCGCACCTGCTGGCGCTGGAGCACAGCATCACGCTGCAACAGGAACGCAGCGACAACAACCTGGCACGCATGCTCGGGATGGCCTGAGGTCTGCGCAAGATATCCGCGGTGATCAGTGGTCGGCGGCCTGTGATCGGGCCAGGCGCTCGCTCTGCCAGTACACGTCGTCGCCACCGTCCATGCGGTTGAGCACGCGGGCCAGCACGAACATCAGGTCCGACAGGCGGTTGAGGTACTGGCGCGGCGCGTCGTTCAGGGTTTCCTCGCTGCCCAGGCCCACCACCACGCGCTCGGCGCGGCGCGCCACGGTGCGGCACACATGGGCCTGTGAAGCGGCTCGGGTACCGGCAGGCAGGATGAACTCCTGCAGCCGGGGCAGCGATGCGTTGTAGTGCGCCAGTGCTTCGTCGAGCTGCAGCACGGCCTCGGGCTTAAGCAGTTCGTAGCCCGGTATGGAGAGCTCGCCGCCCAGGTTGAACAGCTGGTGCTGCACCTGCACGAGCAGGCTGCGCACATCGTCGGGCAAGGGTTCGCACAGCAGCAGGCCGATGTGGGAGTTGAGCTCGTCCACGTCGCCCATGGCGTGGATGCGGGTGCTGTTCTTGGAGACGCGCTGGTCGTTGCCCAGTCCGGTGGTGCCGGCATCACCCGTGCGGGTGGCAATGGCGGTGAGTCGATTGCCCATGGAGACCTCCTGTGCGCAGCGTCTGCAGAAGTCCGGCAAGCTGCTTCGTTGAATGGGGGATTGCCATCGCAGGTGCAGCACACCACTCTCGACAGCCATGCGCCGCATTGTCATCCATCGCCGCACATTGGCGCATGGGCCTATGGGAAAAGAGAGGAGCAGAAACGGCCAATGCAATGCACGCCTACCATGCCCTTGAAAGGCAGGTAACACGTCATTGCATGGAAAAAAAGGTTGCGGGTAGTGCGCCACCCGCCGGGCGGGGCCGGTGGCAGGCACCCGCCCCAGGGCGAGTGCGTACCAGACCACCGGACTCATCTGCCGCCATGGCGGCGGTCACTGGACCATGGCGCGGCGGTTGGCGGCATCGATCTCGGCAGTGGAGACCAGGCCGTTCTTGGCGCTGGACTGCATGCCGGACCAGGCGTCAGCGTGGTAGCGGTCCCATTCAGCGCGCGACACCATGCCATCGCCATTGGCGTCCATCAGGCGGGCGTTGGTCTTCTTTTCGGCATTGGCAGCGGCCTTGCCGCCGGCAGCGGTGGCATCGATTTCAGGGGCGGGAGCGCCCTTGCCCATGCCGGCTGCGGGGTTGGCCACAGCGGCCGACGAGTTGGCCTTCTTGTTGTCGACCTTGTTCTGGGCCGAGGTGGCGGCTGCGCCACCCGATGCGGACGGGCTCACTTCGGCAGGGGTCTTGCCCACGCCAGCGGGCGCCTGAGCCAGTGCGGCACTGCATGCGAGAACAGCCAGGGAAGCGATGAGGGTGTGCTTGGTAGTCATGGAGAGTCCTTGTCAAAAGAAGAGCGTTGAGTGCTCTGGGTCTATTGTTCAGCCGCGCCGTGGCCGGGGCTGTAGGACTTGCGCAGGGACTGGCGTGGGACTTCAAGCGAGCGTGCGGCGTACCATGGCAAGCCATTCGGCCGGGCGTCCTACACCAAGAGTTACACCGGGCAGGCAAATGTAGGCCCAGGCAACAGCCGGCAAAATGGCTGGCTGCCCACAGCCATCTGCGGTGCAATGGTGGCCTGTTCAACTTCGGAGCTCAGCACCCATGAAGACCCCAACGACCGTGAACACCCCATCGCGTAAAGCCGCCCACCCCTTCGATGCCAGCAGCGCCCTGCTGTTTGCCGTGCTTTCCATCGGTGCTTTCACTGCGGCGTCCACCGCCCATGCGCAGAACACCACCAACAACCCACCGCTGACCGCGCCGGCCAACAGCACCCGGCCTGCGACACCGAGCCTGGGGGTGACCCCGCCCATCCCGCACAGCGCCACGACCCCATCGCCCGCCCTGGCACCCCAACTCGGCGGCACGGCCAACTCCACCCAACAGGTGCAGAACTCGCAGGCCGGCGTTGCCTTCTCGCGTGCAGACGCCAACCGCGATGGCCAGCTGAGCCCGCAGGAGGCCGTGATGCTGCCGGCCATCAGCCAGAAGTTCGAGGCCCTGGACCGCAACAAGGACAAGTTCCTGTCGCTCGAAGAGTTTGCCCTGGCCGCCAAGTCCTGATCGACCCCACCTCCCCATTCATCCCACAAGCACGCTGCGGCGTGCTTTTTTTCTGCCCGTCCAATCGTACGGATTTGCATTCGATCGTATGACTAGGCGGGAGCCGCAGACAGTGCTGTAGCACGGCAAGGCGAACCAACGACGTTAGACGGTTGAAGGCAAATCCGTATCAGTCGTGCAGCGACGAGAGGAACTGCTGCAGCTCGGGCGTCTTCGGGCTGCCGAAGAGTTCGGCCGGTGTGCCGGTCTCGTGCACGCGGCCCTTGTGCATGAAGACCACGCGGTCGCCCACCTTGCGCGCGAACGCCATCTCGTGCGTGACCATCATCAGCGTCATGCCTTCGAGCGCAAGCGACTCCACCACGCGCAGCACCTCACCCACGAGTTCGGGGTCCAGCGCCGAGGTGATCTCGTCGCACAGCAGCACCTGCGGCTCCATCGCCAGCGCACGGGCGATGGCCACGCGCTGCTGCTGGCCGCCCGAGAGCTGGTCGGGCATGGCGTCGAACTTCTCGGCCAGGCCCACGCGGGTGAGCAGCTGGCGCGCCTGCTCGGCGGCGGCCTTGGCGTCGCGCGCCTTGACCAGCGTGGGCGCCAGCATGATGTTGCGGCCCACGGAGAGGTGCGGGAACAGGTTGAAGTTCTGGAAGATCATGCCCACCTGCTGGCGCAGCGAGCGCATGGCGGTGGGGCTTTCGTGCATGAGCTTCTGGCCGTTGACGCTGAGCGCACCTTCCTGGAACACCTCCAGGCCGTTGATGCAGCGCAGCAGCGTGCTCTTGCCCGAGCCGCTCTTGCCGATGATGGCGATCACCTCGCCGCGCTGCACCTTCAGATCGATGCCCTTGAGCACCTCGTTCGTGCCGTAGGACTTGCGCAGCGCCGTGATGTCCACGATGGGGCGGCCCGGCAGCCCATCGGCAGGGGTGGCGGCAGCAGGGGTGGTGGTTTCAGTGCCGGTTGCCATGGAGTTTCCTTTCGAGGGACTGCGCCACCAGGCTCACCGGGAAGCACAGCGCAAAGTACATGAGGGCCACGCAGGCGTAGACGAGGAAGGGCTTGTAGGTGGCGTTGGAGATCATGCTGCCGGCCTTGGTCAGTTCGACGAAGCCGATCACCGAGGCCAGCGCCGTGCCCTTGATCACCTGCACCAGAAAGCCCACCGTGGGCGGCACCGCGATGCGCAGCGCCTGCGGCAGCACCACATGGCGCAGCTGCTCGCGGAAGTTGAGGGCCAGGCTCTGCGCGGCCTCCCACTGCCCCTTGGGGATGGACTCCACGCAGCCGCGCCAGATCTCGGTGAGGTAGGCGCTGGTGTAGAGCGTGAGGGCAAAGGCCGCCGCTGTCCACGGCGAGGTCTTGATGCCGAACAGCGCGATGCCGAAGTAGGCCAGGAACAGCTGCATCAAGAGCGGCGTGCCCTGGAAGACCTGCACATAGGCGCTGATGGCGCGCTGCGCACCGCGCAGCTTGGACAGGCGCAGCACCAGCAGCGCCATGCCGACGAGGCC
This sequence comes from Acidovorax sp. AC410, assembly GCF_979253235.1. Classification (NCBI taxonomy): domain Bacteria; kingdom Pseudomonadati; phylum Pseudomonadota; class Betaproteobacteria; order Burkholderiales; family Comamonadaceae; genus Acidovorax; species Acidovorax sp. AC410. The sequence continues at coordinate 2,023,489 of NZ_CEEDCG010000001.1, read as the reverse complement.
GCCGCCGATGAAGGCGATGAGCGACAGGCTCACCGTCCAGCGCGCGGCACCGAGCAGGTTGCGCAGGATGTCCCAGATGCTGAACTCAACCATGTCGAATTACCTTCCTACGAGGAAACGCGCACCCACCCAGACCAGCAGGCGCCGGGTGAGCATGGACAGCGCCAGGTACACGATGGTGGCCACGATGAAGGCCTCGAATGCGCGGAAGGTGTTGCTCGAGATCAGGTTGGCGGCATAGCTCAGCTCGGGCGTGGAGATCTGGCCGCACACCGCCGAACCGAGCATGACGATGATGATCTGGCTCACCATCGAGGGCCACACCTTCTGCAGTGCGGGCGGCAGCACCACCCGGCGGAAGGTCTGGCCGGGGGTGAGGGCCAGGCTTGCAGCGGCCTCCACCTGGCCGCGCGGCGTGGCCTCGATGCCGGCGCGGATGATCTCGGACGAGTAGGCGCCGAGGTTGATCACCATGGCCAGCATCGACGCCAATTCGGGCGAGAGCTTGAGCCCCAGCGCCGGCAGCCCGAAGAACAGGAAGAACAGCTGCACGATGAACGGCGTGTTGCGCACCAGTTCGACGTACGCGGCCACCACCCAGCGCAGCGCCGCCGGGCGCGGGCCCAGGTTGCGCGAGCGCGCCCAGGCGCAGGCCGTGCCCAGCAGCAGCCCCAGCACCGTGCCCACGATGGTGAGCCCTATCGTCCAGGCCACGCCGCGCAGCAGCAGGGGCCACTGCGAGAACACGGCAGAGAAATCCAGTTGGATGAGCATGGTGTGCCTACCCCGCCGCGCTCATCGCGCGGCAGGCCTGTGCAAGGTGGGTGCGGAGGTGCGGTGCAGCCGGAATTACTGCGGCAGGTCGCCTGCGGGGCGGCCCAGCCACTTGCTGGACAGCTTGTCGATGTCGCCGGACTTCCTGGCCTCGGCGATGATCTCGTTCACGCGCAGGCGCAGCTTGTCCTCGCCCTTGGCCACGCCGATGAAGTTGGGGCTGTCCTTGAGCAGCAGCTTGTACTCGGTGGCCAGGCTCGGGTTCTTGACCATGATGGTGCCGGCCGTCGATGCGCTGGTGGCGATCGCCTGCGTCTGGCCCGAGACGAAGGCCGAGATGCTGGCCGCATGGTCCTCGAAGCGCTTGACGTCCACGCCGGGGGGCGCGACCTTGGCCAGCTCCTGGTCTTCCATGGCACCGCGCGTCACGGCCACCGACTTGCCCGTCAGGTCGGCAAAGCTCTTGATCGACAGGCTCTTGCTTGCGAACACGGCCTGGAAGAACGGTGCGTAGGCCGCGGTGAAGTCGATGACCTTCTCGCGCTCGGGGTTCTTGCCCAGGGTGGAGATGACGAGGTCGGCCTTCTGCGTCTGCAGGTAGGGGATGCGGTTGGCGCTGGTCACGGGGATCAGCTCGACCTTCACGCCCAGCTTGGCGGCAATGTAGTTGGCCATCTCCACGTCCAGGCCCTGGGGCTTGAGGTCGGTGCCGACGAAGCCGTAGGGCGGGTAGTCGGTGGGGATGGCGATCTTGATTTCCTTGGCCTTCTGGATGTTGTCCAGCGCGTTCTGCGCATGCGCGGCAGGGGCCAGCAGCGCGGCAGCCGACAGGCCGGCGGCGGCCAGCAGGCCCAGGGTGGAACGGCGGGTGGTGGTGGCGCGGGGGGTCATAGCAGGGCTCCTAGGTAGGTGGATGCGTCGTCGGACGGTGGGGGAACAGATTTCTTGGCGGCCGCCTTGCGCGGAGCGCGGCCCTTGACAGGCACTGCCGCCTCGGGCGCGGCAGCGCTCTTGCGCACCGGCGCCAGCGCGTCGCGCAGCTCGGCCAGCGGGTCGTGGGCCGCCTGCAGGCGCAGGGCGTCCTGCACGGTGCCGATGTGTTCGGACATCAGGGCCTCGGCGCGGGCGATATCGCCGGCCTCCAGCGCCTCGACGATGCGCACGTGGTCGGCGCAGGACTGCGCTGCGTCGTGCGAGGACTGGTAGAGCATGGCGATCAGCGTGGTGCGCGCGGTGAAGTCGCGCAGCGTGTCGGCCAGCAGGCTGTTGCCCAGGCACTCGGCCAGGCAGACGTGGAAATCGCCCAGCAGGAAGCTGCGCGCACCCACGTCGCTGCCGGCCAGGGCCGCCTTCTCGCGCTGCAGGTGGTTCTTGAGCTGGCGCACGGCCGCCTTGTCCACCGACTTGAGCTGGTGCAGCAACCCGAGCTCGATCACGCGGCGCGCCTCGAAGGCCTCGCGCGCCTCGTCCTCGGACGGCTCGATCACGTACCAGCCGCGGCGCGCGCTCACGGTGACGATGCCGCGCGTGGACAGCCGCGTGAGCGCCTCGCGCACGATGGTGCGGCTGCAATCGAACAGCATGGCCAGCTGCTGCTCGCCCAGGCGCGAGCCCGGGGCCAGCTTCTGGGCCATCACGGCTTCGATGATGCGGTTGCTGATGTCGGTGGCGGAAGTCATTGGCACCACCTTTGCAGCTTCCGTGCCAACTGGTATACAAGCAAAATGCACCAGCTTGGCGCACCAATGGGATGCACTGGCAGCGGTCGCCGCACTACGGCGGCGCACACGGCGGTCGGGTTCTCCTTGGCCCGCCCCGCGTTTGGGCACACCGCCCTAAAATGAATCCCACACCAGATTCCGCCGGAGACATGCCATGAACGCCCCCACCGCCGCCTCGCACCTGCTGCCCGAGATCCACCTGCGCGAGGTGCCCCAGGCGCTGATCGATGCGCTGCAGGCCCGCTTTGGCGACCGATGCTCGCTGGCGCAAGCGGTGCGCGAGCAGCATGGGCGCGACGAGGGCTCGCTGCAGGCGCCGCCGCCCTCGGCCGTGGTGTTTGCCGAAAGCACGCAGGACGTGTCCGATGCCGTGAAGCTGGCCAGCCAATACGAGGTGCCGGTGATCCCCTACGGCGCCGGCTCCTCGCTCGAAGGCCACCTGCTGGCCGTGCAGGGCGGCATCAGCATCGACGTGAGCCGCATGAACCAGGTGCTGAGCATCGATGCCGAGGACCTCACGGTAACGGTGCAGCCCGGCATCACGCGCAAGGGACTCAACGACGCGATCAAGGACACGGGCCTGTTCTTCCCCATCGACCCCGGTGCGGACGCCAGCATCGGCGGCATGAGCGCCACGCGCGCCAGTGGCACCAACGCCGTGCGCTACGGCACCATGCGCGAGAACGTGCTGGCACTGGAGGTGGTGACCGCCAGCGGCGAGGTCATCCGCACCGGCACCCGCGCCAAAAAGAGCAGCGCCGGCTACGACCTCACGCGGCTGATGGTGGGCAGCGAGGGCACGCTGGGCATCATGACCCAGATCACCGTGCGCCTGTACCCGCTGCCCGAAGCCGTGTCGGCGGCGATCTGCTCCTTCCCGAGCATTGAGGCGGCCGTGCGCACCACCATCCAGACCATCCAGCTCGGCGTGCCGATCGCGCGCGTGGAGCTGATCGACCACCACACCGTGCGCATGGTCAACGCACACAGCAAGCTCGGCCTGCGCGAGGAGCCCATGCTGCTGATGGAGTTCCACGGCTCGCCGTCGAGCGTGAAGGAGCAGGCCGAGACCGTGCAGGAGATCGCCAGCGAGTTCGGCGGCAACGCCTTCGAATGGGCCAGCACGCCCGAGGAACGCACGCGCCTGTGGACCGCGCGGCACAACGCCTACTTCGCTGCCGTGCAGAGCCGCCCGGGCTGCCGCGCCATCAGCACCGACACCTGCGTGCCCATCAGCCGCCTGGCGGACTGCCTGCTCGACTCGGTGGCCGAGGCCGACGCCAGCGGCATCCCCTACTTCCTCGTGGGCCATGTGGGCGACGGCAACTTCCACTTCGGCTACCTGCTGGACCCGAACATCCCCGAAGAGCGTGTGACCGCCGAGGACCTGAACCACAAGCTCGTGGCGCGCGCCCTGGCGCTGGGCGGCACCTGCACCGGCGAGCATGGCGTGGGCCTGCACAAGATGGGTTTCCTGCTCGACGAGACCGGCGCCGGCGCAGTGGACATGATGCGCGCCATCAAGCGCGCGCTGGACCCGAAGAACATCCTGAACCCGGGCAAGATCTTCGCGCTGTGAAGGCGGCCACGAGGCCGTTGCCCCGAGCGCGGCCTCGTTTGCGGGCATAAGTCACACAATCGTGCAGGGCGTGGCTTGCGTTGCGCCCGGGCTGCCGTATCGTGGCCGGTCCCCGGCCTCTTGCTTCGCCTGCCATGCACACCACCATCCGCCCCCTGGTCCTTGCCATCGCCCTCGTGGGCAGCCTGTTCTTTGGCGCCCTGTTCGCGGTGTCCCTGGCCCGGCCGACCTGGGTGGAGCACCAGGCCCGGGAGCTGATCCGCCAGCAGATCGAGCGCAAGACCGGCGAGAAGATCGCGGCGCTGGACGCACGCTTTCTCGATGGCAAGGCACGCGCCCTGCTGCATGACCGTGAGCGCGAAATCGCCGCTGTGCGCGGGGCACTCACCCACGGCCTGCCCGCACGCATCGCAGCCATCGCCGCCGAGATGGGCATCCCCGAATGCGCGTGCCGCAAGCGCTACCAGGAGCACATGGAACTGAAACTCGGCACCTTGCAGCAGATGCAAGCGCAGCTCTCGGACCTGATCCGCACGCAGTACCTGGAGACCGTTGGCCAGCTGCTGCGCGAGCTGCGCATCTTCAGCGGCGCCAATGCGCTGGCCTTTGCCCTGCTGGGCGTGGCCGCGCTGCGCCGCCCCGCCGCCCGTCTGCAGCTGTTGCCCGCTGCGGCCACCTTGCTGCTGGCCACCGCTGCCGCCAGCGCGGTCTACCTGTTCGGGCAGAACTGGCTGCACACCATTGTCTTTGGCGACTACGTGGGCTGGGCGCTGCTGGGCTATATTGCACTGGTCTATGCATGGCTGTGCGACCTGCTGTTCAACCGGGCGCAGGTGACGGCCCACCTGCTCAGCAGCGCGGGCGGCAGCGTGTCCCCGTGCTGACAGCCCAACCGCCCGCCCGACCTTCCCTCCCATGCGCATCGCCTTCGTTTCTGACATCCACGGCAACCTCGCGGCCCTCGAAGCCGTGGCGGCCGACATCGCCCGTCGCGGCGCCGACCGGGTGGTGAACCTGGGCGACAACCTCTCGGGCCCGCTGCGGCCGCGCGAGACGGCGCAGTGGCTCATGGCGTCGGACTGGCTGTCGCTGGCCGGCAACCATGAGCGCCAGGTGCTGCAGTTGCGACCCGGCCACGGCGGCGCATCGGACCAGTACGCGCACAGCCAGCTCACCGAGGCGGAGTTCGCCTGGATGCGCAGCCTCACCCACACCTTGCGCCTGGACGAGAACGTGCTGCTGTGCCATGGCTCACCGCGCAGCGACCATGAATACCTGCTCGAAACGCTGGACAGCTCCACGGTGCGCGCCGCCACCCCGACCGAGATCGACGAGCGCCTGGCGGGCCAGTACGCACCGCTGATCGCCAGCGGCCACACGCATGTGCCGCGCCAGGTGCGCCTGGGTGCCGGTGTGCTGCTGCTCAACCCCGGCAGCGTGGGCCTGCAGGCCTACGACGACGACCACCCCGTGGCCCACAAGGTGGAGAACGGCACGCCTGACGCGCGCTACGCCATCGCGGAGTTGACTGGGCGGGGCTGGGCGGTGGAGCACCACCTGGTGCCCTACGACCACGAATCCATGGCCGTGCTGGCCGATCGGAACGGTCGGCCCGGGTGGGCGCACGCCCTGCGCACCGGCCTCATGCCGGTATGAGGCCAGCCGATTTTCAGCCGTGCACCGCGCGCGAATCGTCGGGCGCCTCTGCCCGGTCGTTCATGCCATAGTCGCGCACCACCGCCGCCACGCGCAGCCGGTAGTCGGCAAACACATGGTCGCGCCCGGCCGCCTGGGTGCTGCGGTGTGCCTCCTGCTGGCGCCAGCGGGCCACGGCTTCTTCATCGCGCCAGAAGGACGGGGACAGCAGCTTGCCCGGCGTGGCCAGGCTCTCGAAGCGCTCGATGGAGACAAAGCCGTCGATCTGCGCGAGCAGGGGCTTCAAGGCCGCTGCCGCATCCAGGTAGGCGCCGCGCTGGCCGGGCGCGGGCGTCACCTCGAAGACCACGGCCATCATGGCGTGGACTCCTGCGCATGGGCTGGCAGGCCCAGCGTGCCTTCCACCCCTTGGGTAAACGTGCGCTCCTCGCGCAGGATGAAGCGCTTTTCCTGCGCGAAGGCAAAGTTGGCACGGCCCTCGGCATCGGTGCGCAGGCGCGCGCGGTAGGCCTCGTAGGCGGCCAGCGAGTCGAAGCCGATCAGGCCCCAGGCCTCGCAGTTGCTGCCCTCGTGCGGCAGGAAGTAGCCCAGCAGGTGGCCGCCGCAGCGCGGGATGATCTGGCCCCAGCGCCGCGCGTACTCGGCAAAGCTGTCGCGCTGGAAGGGGTCGATCTCGTAGCGGATGAAACAGGTGATCATGGTGACTGCAACCTCTTGTGGAAACAGGCTTCACGATAGGCGCTTGACCGCCCCGGATGCTTCGCCCACCATCGAAGCGTCATGACCCAAATCGCCCTGCCGCCCCTGCCCTCCGCATGAAGACCCTGCTCCTGTTCATCGCCACCGCGCTGGCCGAGATCGTGGGCTGCTACCTGCCTTACCTGTGGCTCAAACAAGGCAAGCCCATGTGGCTGCTGCTGCCCGCGGCCGCCAGCCTGGCGCTGTTCGCCTGGCTGCTGACCCTGCACGACACGGCGGCCGCCGGCCGCGTGTATGCCGCCTATGGCGGCGTCTACATCGGCGTGGCGCTGGCCTGGCTCTGGGCCGTGGACCAGATCCGACCCACGGCCTGGGACATTGCCGGAGTGGCCGTCGCCCTGTGCGGCATGGCCATCATCATGTTCCAACCAGCGCGCTGAGCTCCTACTCGCCAGCTTTCGGCTTGGTCGTCTTGGCGGCGGCTTTGGGCCGCACATGGGCCGAGCGCGGGCTGCGCAGGGTGTCGGCGTCCAGGATCAGCCGGCCCTGGATGCGCCCCTTCATGCGCTTGACGCTGCTGGCGGCGTCCTGCATGTGGCGCGCCATCAGCGTGCGCACGGTTTCCACGTCGCGCGCGCGCGCGGCCTGCACGATCTCGCGGTGGAAGTTGGCGTTGACCTCGCCAAAGCGCCGGTGCTCGGCCTTGGGCGTGCGGTTGCCGTAGACGATGAGCTGGCGCAGCATTTCGTTGATCAGCTCGCAGTTGAAGCGCAAGAAGGGGTTCGGGTTGGCCGCGGCCAGGATGTCGTGGAAGTTCACGTCCTCGCGCCGCTGGCTGAGCATGTCCTCGCTGCTCGACGCCGGGTCGCAGCAGGCGATGGAATGCTCCAGCGCCTCGAAGTCGGCCTCGGTCAGGTGCGGCACGGCGCCGGCGGCCAGCTCGGGCTCCAGGAACTGGCGCACGGCGTAGATGTTGTCGATGGTCACTTCCTGGAAGAACAGGTAGTTCTGCATGAACTGCAGGGTGCGGTCCAGCGGCACCTCGGCGATGGTGCCGCCGCCCGAGGGGCCGGTGGAGATGGTCACCAGCCCCTGCACCTCCAGCGACTTCAGGGCCTCGCGGATGGTGCCCTTGCTGACCTCGAACTGCGCCTGCAGCTCGCTCTCGCGCGGCAGGCGGTCGCCCGGGCTCAGGTTCTTCTCGGTGATCAGGCGCTTGATTTCCTGCGCCACCAGGTCGGGGCGCTTGAGGGCTTTGAGCGGCTTCTGTGCGGACGGTTTGGTTGGCATGGATGGGATTGTCGTTGGTCGGTCGGCAGCCACGGCGGTGCATCCGCGCGGCGAAGTACCGCCCATGGTGCAGTGTATGCACCGCATGGGGGCGGCGGTAGGGATGCAGGGTTTCCACGCACGGTGTTTATTCTATTTATCACTATAAATAGCAGAAATGAGCGCAAACGACGCTCTGCAGCGATGGCACGCCATGTGCTTTGCACAAGCCGTGCCCCGCTTTCGGCCACCCGGCCTCAACCCCTCCACAGGAGCCCCCATGCACCGTCGCCATCTCTTGCAACTCTCTGCCCTGGGCGCACTGCCCGCATCGCTGGGCCTGGCCGGCAGCGCCTGGGCGCAGGCCAGCGGCGCCATCCAGTTCGGCTGCCCGGTGCCCATGTCGGGTGCGTTCGCGGCCAACGGCAAGTTCGCGGACCTGGGCATGAAGCTGGCCATCGAGCAGTACGGCACGGTCCTCAAGCGCCCCCTGGCCTACACGGTGCTGGACACCGAAGGCAAGCCCGCCACGGCCGTGCGCAAGGTGCAGGAGTCCTCGCAGCAGCAGGGCACGCGCTTCTTCGCGGGCGGCATCCTGTCGTCCGAATCGCTGGCCATGGGCAAGGAGGCTGAGAAGGCCGGCGGCATCTTCATCACCACCGCCGGCGCCGACGAGATCACCGGCAAGGACTGCAATGCCGCCACCTTCCGCTGGTCGGTGCCCACCTTCGGCGCCATCGAGCAGACGGTGCGCCCCCTGGCCGAGGCCTTGCCCAAGGCCAAGCGCTGGTACACCATCACGCCGCAGTACGTGTTCGGCGACGGCCTGCTGTCGGCCGCCAAGAACATCTTCAAGGAAAAGGGCCTGGAGCACGTGGGCAACAGCTACCACTCGCTGACCGAGAAGGAGTTCAGCGGCTACCTGACCAATGCCATGGCCGCCAAGCCCGACGTGCTGGTGCTGCTCAACTTCGGCTCGCAGTCGTCCGACGCGCTGCGCCAGGCCGTGAGCTTCGGCATGCACAAGAACATGACCATCCTGGTGGCCTGGGCCTCGGGGCTGGAGCAGTTCGAGTCGCTGGGCGCCGACCTGTGCGAGGGCGTGTACTTTGGCGCGCAGTACTGGCACACGGCCAATGCCCCGCTCAACCTGGACCTGGTCAAGCGCAGCAACGACAAGTTCAAGTCCAACCCCAACTACAGCCTGGCGGGCTCGTACATCTGCACCAAGCTCATGATCGACGGCATCATCAAGGCCGGCACGGTGGAGCCCAAGGCGGTGATCGCCGCCATGGAAGGCATGAAGTACCAGGGCCTGACGGGTGATGAAGAGATCCGCAAGGGCGACCACCAGGTGCTCAAGAACTACTACCTGCTCAAGGGCAAGGCCAAGGCGAAGATGGCCAACAAGGACGACTACGTGGACGTGGTCAGTTCGGGCAAGTCCTTCCTGCCCCTCGACCAGACCGGCTGCAAGCTCGCCTGATACGGATTTGCGTTCGACCAGCTAACGTCGTTGGAGAGCCTTGCCGTGCTAGCGCACGGCCTGCGGCTCACTGCCTAGTTATCTGGCCGAGCGCAAATCCGCGAGAACGCCAAAGTTCCTGGCCGCCCTCGCCATTGAAGCCACCTCTTTGCGGGCCGTGCCTGCGCGCCGCAAGTCCATCCCCCCTCTCACCTCGCCCATGAACATCTACCTGCTACAGGCCATCAACGGGATCGGCATCGGCATGCTGTACTTCCTGCTGGCGGTCGGCCTGTCCATCGTGTTCGGCCTGCTGCGCTTCGTGAACTTCGCGCACGGGGCCTTCTACCTGCTGGGCGCCTACTTCTGCTTCCAGATGACGCGCTGGGGGCTGAGCTTCTGGCTGGCCCTGGCCGTGGTGCCCGTGCTCGTGGGCGCGCTGGGCTGGCTCACCGAGAAGCTCGTGCTGCGCCATGTGTACGCCAAGCCGCACGAGTTCCACATCCTCGTCACCGTGGGCCTGGCCCTGGCCATCCAGGAGCTGGTGATCCTGCAGTGGGGCCCGCTGGGCGACAGCGTGCCGGTGCCCGACCTGCTGCAGGGCGTGGTCATGTGGGGCGGCATCGTCTACCCCAAGTACCGCCTGTTCGTGATCGGCTTCACCGCGGTGCTGGCCGTGGGCCTGTGGTACGTGCTCGAAGGCACGCGCCTGGGCAGCGCGGTGCGCGCGGGCAGCGAGTCGACCGAGATGGTGTCGCTGCTCGGGATCAACGTGTTCCGCATCTTCAGCCTGGTGTTCGCGCTGGGCGCGGCCACCGCGGCGATTGCCGGCGTGCTCGCCGCCCCGATGCGCGGGGCCGAGCCCTTCATGGGCATCGAGGCGCTGGGCGTGGCCTTCATCGTGGTGGTGGTCGGGGGCATGGGCAGCTTTGCCGGCGCGCTGATCGGCGGCCTGCTGATCGGCATCGTGCAGAGCGTGATGAGCACCGTGTGGCCCGAGGGGGCGCGGCTGATGATCTACATCGCCATGGCCGCCGTGCTGCTGCTGCGCCCGCATGGCCTGCTGGGCCGCAAAGGATGAACCCCACCATGACGACACTTCTGCGCAAAAATTTCCACCTGCTGCTGGCCCTGGCCGTGGTGCTGGTGATGCCGCTGACCATGCAATCGGGCTCGCTGGCCAGCGAGGTGCTGATCTATGGCCTGGCCGCCATGGGCTGCAACCTGCTGCTGGGCCACACCGGGCTGCTGTCCTTCGGGCAGGGCATCTTCTTCGGGCTGGGCAGCTACACCATTGCCCTCACGCTCACGCGCTGGCCCCTGCCCATGCCGCTGGCCCTGGCGCTCGCCGTGGTGATGGGCGCGCTGGGTGCGGCCATCGTCGGCTGGGTGGCCATCCGCCAGCGTGGCACCTACTTCGTGATGCTGACCCTGGCCTTCGCGCAGATGTTCTACTTTCTCGCCTACTCCATGCCCGGCATCACGGGCGGCGACAACGGGCTGATGGACATTCCGCGCCCCTCGCTGGCCGTGGGCGGCTTCACGCTGTGGCCGCTGGTCTCGCCCTGGCAGTACTACGGCTTCGTGGCCACGGTGTTCCTGGTGGCCTTCTGGCTGCTGCAGAAGGTGTCGGCATCGGTCTTCGGGCGCACGCTGCTGGCGGTGCGCGACAACGAGGAGCGCGCAGGCGCCATCGGCTACAACCTGCGCCTGCTCAAGCTGCAGGCCTTCGTGATCTCGGGCGCGGTGACCGGCCTGGCCGGCGCGCTGCACGCGATGATGACCGGCATCGCCCCGCTGGCCAATGCCGAATACCACACCAGCGAGATGATCCTGGTGATGACGGTGATCGGCGGCACGGGCAACCTGCTGGCCTCGCTGCTGGGCTCGGCCTTCTACCTGCTGCTGGGCGACTGGCTGTCCACCCTGTGGCCGCGCTGGCTGCTGATCCTGGGCGTGGTGCTGATGGTGGTGAGCCTGGGTATGCAGCGCGGCCTGTGGGGCCTGGGCGAGTCGGCCTGGAACCTGCTGCGCGGCAAGGGCCGCGCTGGCAAGGCCGACGCCAGCACGCAAGGAGGCCAGGCATGAACACCGCAGCCTCTCCAATCCTGCTCGAAGCCGTGGGCGTGGAAAAGCGCTACGACAAGTTCGCAGCCCTCGCGGGCGTGGACCTCAAGGTGCGCGCCAATACGGTCCATTCGGTCATCGGCCCCAACGGCGCCGGCAAGACCACGCTGTTCCACATGCTCACGGGCACCAAGGCCGTGAGCGGCGGGCGCATCGTGTTCGACGGGCACGACGTGACACACGAGCCCGACCACAAGCGCGTGCAGCGCGGCATGGCGCGCTCGTTCCAGGTGACGAGCCTGTTCCTGACCCTGCCCGTGCGCGAGAACCTGCGCCTGGCGGCCCAGGGCACGGCACCGCGCCATGCACTCAACTGCTGGCATGCGCCCCAGGGTGCGCGCTCGCAGGCCGAGGTGGTGGCCAGCGTATTGGCCCGCCTGGGCCTGGAGCGCCATGCCGACACGCCGGTGGGCAACCTCTCGCACGGCCAGCAGCGCCGGTTGGAGGTGGGCATGGCGCTGGCGGCGCGGCCCAAGGCGATCTTCCTGGACGAGCCGACCTCGGGCATGGGCATCGACGACCTCGACGACATGAAGCGGCTGATCCAGGGCCTCAAGGACGAGCACACCGTGGTACTGATCGAGCACAACATGAACATCGTGATGGACATCTCCGACACCGTGACGGTGATGCAGCAGGGCCGCGTGCTGGCCGAAGGGCATCCGCACGCGATCCGCAGCGACGACCGGGTGCGCAGCGCCTACCTGGGCAACATGATCACGGGGGGCAAGGCGGCATGACGATCCTCGACATCCAGGGCTTGCACGCCCACTACGGCAAGAGCCATGTGCTGCAGGGCGTGGACCTGCGCGTGGGCGACGGCGAGCTGGTCACCCTGCTCGGGCGCAACGGCGCGGGCAAGACCACCACGCTCAAGAGCATCTGCGGGGTGGTGCCACCCACCCAGGGCCGCGTGCGCTTTGCGGGCGAGGAGGTGCAAGGCCTGGCCACGCACGCCATCGCCCAGCGCGGCGTGTGCCTGGTGCCCGAGCACCGCGGCATCTTCAAGCTGCTCACGGTGGAAGAGAACCTGCTGCTGGGCCAGCGCAAGCGCTCGCCCTGGCAGTTGCCGGACGTCTACCGCATCTTTCCGCGCCTCAAGGAGCGGCGCGGCAACGGCGGCGGTCAGTTGTCGGGCGGCGAGCAGCAGATGCTGGCCATCGGCCGGGCGCTCATGAATGCGCCGCGCCTGTTGATGCTGGACGAGCCCGTGGAAGGCCTGGCGCCCGTGATCGTCGAGGAGATCGTGGTGCAGCTCAAGACCATCAAGGCCGCCGGCGTGGCCATCCTGCTGGTAGAGCAGAACCTGGAGGTCTGCACCCAGTTGGCCGACCGGCACTACGTGATCGAACAGGGCGCCATCGTGCATGAGGCAGACAACGCCGCCTTCCTGGCCGACGACGCCATCAAGGACCGCTACCTCGGCGTGGGCCTCGCGTAGCGCCCCGCCCCATTTTTCAGGAATCTCTTACCGTGAACATGATGACCAACTCCTCTGCCCTGCTGCCGCGCGTGAACGGCGCGCGCCTGTGGCAATCGCTGATGGACCTGGCGCAGATCGGCGCCACGCCCAAGGGCGGCGTGTGCCGCCTGGCCCTGACCGCGCTGGACGGCGAAGGCCGCGACCTGTTCGTGCGCTGGGCGCGCGAGGCCGGCTGCAGCGTGCGCGTGGATGCCATCGGCAATATCTTCGCGCGCCGCGCGGGGCGCAACGATGCCCTGCCCCCGGTGATGACCGGCAGCCACATCGACACCCAGCCCACGGGCGGCAAGTTCGACGGCAACTATGGCGTGCTGGCCGGTATCGAGGTGGTGCGCACCCTGAACGACCACGGTATCGTGACCGAAGCCCCCATCGAGGTGGCCGTGTGGACCAATGAGGAAGGCTCGCGCTTCGTGCCGGTGATGATGGGCTCGGGCGTTTTCGCCGGCGCCTTCACGCTCGACCATGCGCTGGCCCAGCGCGACGCGCAGGGCACCAGTGTGGCCGAGGCACTGGCCGCCATCGGCTATGCCGGCGAAAGCGGCCCCACGCCGCCCGTGGGCGCGTATTTCGAGGCGCACATCGAGCAGGGCCCGGTGCTGGAGGCCAATGGCTGCGTGATCGGCGTGGTGCAGGGTGCCCTGGGCCAGCGCTGGTACGACGTGACGGTGCAGGGCATGGAGGCGCATGCCGGCCCCACGCCCATGGCGCTGCGCCGCGATGCGCTGCTCGCCGCCAGCACGCTGGTGGCCGAGGTCAACCGCATCGCATTCGATCACGCGCCGCATGCCCGCGGCACGGTGGGCGTGCTGGAGGTGTTCCCGAGTTCGCGCAACGTGATCCCCGGCAGCGTGCGCATGACGGTGGACCTGCGCGCCGCCGACGACGCCGTGCTGCTGCAGATGGACGCCGCGTTGCGCGCCGCCTGCGAGCGCATCGGCACGGCCCACCGCACACCCATCGCGGTGGAGCAGGTGGTGTACTTCCCGCCGCAGCCATTTGCGCCCGCGCTGGTGGCGGGCGTGCGCAGCGACGCGCAGGCCCTGGGCTACACCGCCATGGACGTGGTCAGCGGTGCCGGGCACGACGCCGTTTACCTGGCACGGCTGGCACCCACGGCCATGGTCTTCGTGCCCTGCGCCGACGGCATCAGCCACAACGAGATCGAGGACGCCGAGCCCGAGCACCTGGAGGCCGGCTGCAACGTATTGCTGCAGGCCATGCTGCGCAGCGCCCAGGTGGTGGCCGCATGAAGATCCTCATCGCCCGCCTGAACCACGAGACCAACACCTTCTCGCCCGTGCCCACGCCGCTGGAGGCGTTTTCGCCCACCTACGGCGAAGATGCCCTGCGCGACAACCTGGGCATGCGCACGGCCATGGCAGCCTTCATCGACCTGGCCCGGGGCCTGGGCGCCACGCTGGTCACGCCGGTGTCGGCCACCTCCAACCCCAGCGGCCCGGTGCATGCCGCTGCCTACGACGAACTGACCCGCCGCATCGTGGAGGCAGCGCCGGGCTGCGATGCCATCCTGCTCGACCTGCATGGCGCCATGGTGGCCGAGAACAGCCCCGACGGCGAGGGCGACCTGCTCGAACGCGTGCGCGCTGCGGCGCCCGGCGTGCCCATTGGCGTAGCGCTGGACCTGCACGGCAACATCACGCCCAAGATGGTCGCCAACGCCGATGTGATGGTGGGCTTCAAGACCTACCCGCACATCGACATGTACGAGACCGGCGAACACGCGGGCCGCCTGCTGCTGGCCATGTTGCAGGGCCAGGCACGCTACAGCGTGCGCTGGCACCAGCTGCCCATGATGGGCCACACCCTGCGCAGCACCACGCTGCAGGGCGCCATGCTGCGCGCGGTGGACGCAGCGCGTGCGGCCGAGGCCGGGGGCGTACACGCCGTCTCGGTGTTCGCGGGGTTCTCGCTGGCCGACATCGAGACCCCGTTCATGAGCGTGGTCGTCACCGGCCGCGCCGACGCGCCCGAAGCCGCCCAGGCCGCAGCCGACCGCATTGCCGCCACCATCTGGCAGGAACGCGCCGAGTTCGTCTACGACAGCGAGCCGCTGGTGCAGTCGCTGCAGCGCGCACAGACGCTGGCGCAGGGCGCTGAGCGCCCGGTGCTGCTGCTGGACCACAGCGACAACTGCATGTCCGGCGGCACCTGCGACTCCATGGATGTCTTGCAGGCCGCGCTCGCCGAGGGCCTGTCGGACATCGCCGTGGGCCCGCTGTGCGACCCCGAGGCGGTGGCCGAGCTCGTGGCGGCCGGCGTGGGCGCGCAGCGCACCGTGTACCTGGGCAACAAGGTGCCGCTCACCCAGCTCAATGTGGCCAAGGAGCCCGTGGCGCTGACCGGCACGGTGCGCACCATCAGCGACGGCGAGTACACCGTGACCGGCCCCATCTACACCGGGCAACGCTGCGCCATGGGACGCACCGTGCTGTTCGACACCGGTGCCGCGCAGATCGTGGTGACCGAAAAGACCCATGAGCCCTGGGACCTGGGCGTGTTCTCGTGCGTGGGGGTGGACCCCACGGCGCACCGCTTCGTGCTGCTCAAGTCGCGCATGTACTGCCGCCCGGTGTTCGTGCCACTGTCGCACGCGCTGGTCGAATGCGACAGCCCCACGGGCGTGACCAGCTCCAACTACGCACTGTTCCCGTTCAAGAACGTGCGCCGGCCGGTGTTCCCGCTCGACGCGGTTTGATGGAACACCGGGGGCACAGGTCAGTTCACCTTGATTAAACGCCAGTCGATGCGATTGTCGGGGCGCTGCACCAGCTCGACGTTCTTCTTCATCGCCCAGGCCAGCATCTGGTTGTGCAGGGGGATGTTGGCCACCGTGTCGTTCTGCAGCTGCAGGCCTTCGGTCAGCAGGCGGTTGCGCACAGGCTGGTCGATCTCGGTCTTCACGCGGTCCACGACGTAGTCCATGCGCTCGTTGCTGTAGCGGCCCAGGTTGTAGTTGCCGTCGCCGCCCGTGGTCTTGGTGCGCGTGAGCGACTGCAGGGTGTACAGCGCGTCGAAGGTCGGCACACCCCAGCTGAGCAGCGCGATGCTGGCCTCATGCCGCTGGGCCATGGGGTAGTAGGTCACGGACGGCAGGGTGCGCAGCTTGGCCTTGACGCCCACGCGTGCCCACATCGAGGTGATGGCCTGGCACAGGTTCTCGTCCTGGATGATGGCGTTGTTGCTGCAAGCAAAGTCGACCTCGAAGCCGTCCTTGTAACCCGCATCGGCCAGCAGCGCCTTGGCGGCACTGGCGTCGTAGGGCAGGCGCTTGTCCACGCCCTCCGTCCAGCCGTTGACCAGCGGCGAAACCATGGCCCCCGTGGGCTTGGACATGCCGCGCATGGTCACGCGCTGCAGCGCGGCCACGTCGATGGCCTGGTACAGCGCCTTGCGCACGCGCAGATCCTTGAGCGGGTTTTTGCCCTTGATGCTGCTGCCTGGCAGCTCGTCGCGGAACTGGTCCAGGGCCAGGTAGACGGTGCGGTTCTCGACCATCTCCATGACCTTGATGCTGGGGTTGGCCCTGAGCCGCTCCAGGTCCTGCAGGCCGGTGTCGCGCACCATGTCCACTTCGCCCGAGAGCAGGGCCGCGATGCGCGTGGCCTCGGACTTGATGGGCGTGTAGACGATCTCGGTGACGTTGCCCTCGCTCTTGCCGGCGTTCCACCACTGCGGGTTGGCGGCAAACACCAGCTTCTGGTCGGGCACCCACTCCTTGAGCACGAAGGGCCCGGTGCCCATGGCATTGCGGTGCGAGAAGGTCTCGTCCTTGGACTTGATGTCCTTGGGCTCGACGGCGTTGTTCTTCTCGGACCAGGCCTTGCTCATCACGCGCAGCTCGGTCAGCTGGTTGAGCAGCACCGGGTTGGGGTTCTTCAGAAAGATATCGATGGTCTCGCCGTCCACCTTGGCGATGCGGTCCATGCCCTGGGTGTAGATGGCGTAGGTGGAGCTCTTGCTCATCGCGCGCTGCAGCGAAAACACCACGTCGTCCGCGGACATGGTGGAGCCGTCGCTGAACTTCACGCCCTGGCGCAGCTTCACGCGCAGCTGCGTGGGGCTGACCTGCTGCCAGGACGTGGCCAAGAGCGGCTCGACCTTGAGCGTGCGGCTATTGAACATCACCAGCGACTCGTACACCGCGGCATGGATGCCGTTGCCCAGGGCGCTGTTCTGGGAGTGGATGTCCATGGTCTGGATGTCGGTGGACCCGGCCCACTTGAACGGTTTTGCCGATGCGTGGGGGGCGATGGCTGCCAGGGCCAGGGTGGCGGCCGCGAGCAGGGAGTGCTTGAAGTGCATGGGGGTTTCCTTTGCAAAACAGGAATGGTTGTAAGAACGTGTTTACGATCTTTTCGGGACCGCGCAAGTACCTTGCCGGGATGGGATGCAAGGCGCGGTGCGCAGCCGATAGCCCGTGCTATCGGCAAGCGCCGCAACGCCGCAGACCGCCCGGCAAGGCACTTGCCCGAAGGGTTGGAGCGAAATCGGGCGATTGGACGCCCCAGTTGCTTGCATGGGCACAAGCCCATGCGGCGCATCCGAAGCATCCACTCATCCCGATTGCGCTCCAACGCGGCCCCGAAAAGATCGTAAACACGTTCTAGGAACCGGCAATATGCAGCAGGACGCGCGCGCGCAAAAGCCCCCGTCCGGGCGGTGTGGTTGGGCAGCGCAATTGCGCGTCAGGGCCGATTGCGCAAACACTGCAACTGGGGTATTTGTCTACCTGGCAAGAGGGTAGCGCGCTGCGCCCCGTTCGGTGCCTACCTGCAGCAGGTTGATCACGCCCATCACGTCGTCCACCAGCTCCACGGCCTTTTCCAGCGCCCGCGCCTGCTCGGCGGACTGCACGCAGCCCATCAACGTGACCAGGCGCCGCTCACCCAGCACCCACACGCTGGTATCGCCAAAGCGCCCGTCCTCGCGGAGATAGCGCTGCACGCGCGGAATGATCTCGGCGTCGTAGAGGTAGGAGTTGGGCAGCCGGCAACGTCCCACACGGTGGCAGCTGCCGCCGTGCTGCGAGCGCACATGGGCCAGTTCGCGCACCTCGGCCTCGGTGTAGAGCGGGCCCTCGGGCACGGGACAGGCCGCGATGGCCGAGGTCACCTGTGCGAAGGGGTCATTGAAGGCGTTGGTGCGGGCGACGGGCGCCTGCGGCACGGGGCTTTGCGCAAAAACGCCCGATACCATGGCAACGGCCAGTGCCAGGGTGCACTGCCGAACTCCATGGAATGTGAAAATGCCTTTCATCGGATGCCCTCCTTTCGGCACAGCCCCTGCTCCACCAACGAATGAACGCGTTCCCATGACCGGATTCCTTTGCGCAACCTGCGGCCAGACCCACGACAGCATACCGATGTGCCTGGGCGCCCCTGCACCGGAGCTGTGGTTCTCGGTACCCGAAGCAGAGCGTGAAGCGCGGGTGGCCCTGTCGTCGGACCAGTGCGTCATCGATGGGCAGCATTTTTTCATCCTCGGCCGGATCCTGCTGCCCGTCGTCGACGGAGACGATTCTTTCGTCTGGCTCGCATGGGTGTCCCTGAGCGAGGCGAATTTTGTGCGCAGCTGCGAGCTGTGGGAGAGCGAAGGTCGCGAGGCCGAGCCAGCCTGTTTCGGCTGGCTGCAAAGCGCCCTGCCCGGCTACGCGCCTGGCACGCTGAGCCTGAAGACTAACGTGCAGACCATGCCCCTGGGACAGCGCCCCCTCATCACGCTGGAACCTACGGACCACCCGCTGGCGGTGGAGCAACGGGAGGGCATCACCATGGCCCGTGTTCAGCAGATCGCGGAGGCTGCTTTCCATGGTTGATCCGAAGGGCCTCGACCCTCTGAGCTTGAGATATGCATCGGCAGACGTCCCCCATCCGGTTGGAGGACCAGAGTACATGGATATCGCCACCTTTCCCTTGTCATGGAGGTGGACGCAGGCTTCCCACGCCAAGCTTGCAGATGAAGTGCTGTCCACGCTGCGTCCGCTCCCGCCTGAAAGAGCAGCGTTGCTCTGCGCGGCAGCGCCCAAGCGCTTGGGGCCGGGCGCACTGCGACATCACGCAACGGAAGATGTGCAAATGACGCGAGAATGGCTGGCCAGCCGTCCCCAGCCGGCGGGGCGTGTGGTTGCCGTCTGGGACAAGGACACCGCCGTCTCACTGCCCTGGCCCGTGCTGGTCACTTACTGGAATGACTTCTGTTATCCCTCCAGCGACGACGTGGACGTCTTCACAGAGAGCGGGGACCTCCTGCTTCGATGGCACCACGACCAAGTGTTCGAGTATGGCCGCGAGGCTCTCAAGTAGCCCGTTTCAATCCATGTGCTTTGGCTCGCCCCGGATGTAGGACAGCGCAGCGACTTGCCCGCCCCCCAGCCGATGCGCGCCTTCCTGCGCTTAGGATGAAAAGCCCGGCCACCCTGCGGCCTTGCTTGTCCATCCATGCCCAGCGACCTCATCGTCCACCGCCCCGAAGGCCTGTACTGCCCGGCCGGCAATTTCTACATCGATCCCTGGCGGCCGGTGGAGCGGGCCGTGATCACGCATGCGCACTCGGACCATGCGCGCATGGGCTCGGCGCACTACCTGGCGCACCAGGACAGCGAGGGCACGCTGCGCAACCGGTTGGGGTCTGACATAGCCCTGCAGACGCTGGCCTATGGCGACACCATCGACCACCACGGCGTGCGCCTGTCGCTGCATCCGGCCGGGCATGTGCTGGGTTCGGCCCAAGTGCGGGTGGAGCATGGCGGCCAGGTGTGGGTGGCCTCGGGCGACTACAAGCTCGAAGACGATGGCACCTGCCCACCGTTCGAGCCGGTGCGCTGCCATACCTTCATCACCGAATCGACCTTTGGCCTGCCGATCTACCGCTGGCCTTCGCAGCCCGCGCTGTTCGCCGACATCAATGCCTGGTGGGCGGCGAATGCGGCGGCGGGCAAGGCCAGCGTGCTGTATGCCTACGCCTTCGGCAAGGCGCAGCGCCTGCTGCATGGGGTGGATGCCGGCATCGGCCCCATCGTCGTGCACGGCGCGGTGGACCCGCTCAATGCGGTGTACCGCGCGGCGGGCGTGGCGCTGCCGCCCACCCTGCGCGTGACGGACCCGGGCGTCACCAAGGCCGAGTTGCGCCGCGCGCTGGTGCTGGCACCGCCCTCGGCGGCGGGCACGCCTTGGCTCAAGCGCTTTGGCGAGCATTCCGACGCCTTTGCCAGCGGCTGGATGCTGGTGCGCGGTGCGCGCCGCCGCCGCGGCGTGGACCGGGGCTTCGTGATGAGCGACCACGCGGATTGGCCCAGCCTGCAGAAGGCCATAGCTGCCACGGGTGCCGAGCGCATCATCGTGACCCATGGCAGCACCGAGGTGATGGTGCGCTGGCTGTGCGAGCAGGGGCTGGATGCCCAGGTGTTCGCGACCGAGTACGGCGCCGACGACAACGAGGACGATGCGGGTGCTGCGCCGCCAGCGCAGGCCGATGCGCCGGCACCCGAGGCTGCTGCATGAAGGCCTTTGCCCAGCTGTTCCAGGCGCTCGATGCCACCACCGGGCAGTCGGCCAAGCTGGCGGCCCTGGTGGCCTACCTGCGCGTGGCGCCGCCGGCCGATGCGGCCTGGGCCACCTACTTCCTGGCGGGGGGCAAGCCGCGCCAGATGGTGCCCACCAAGCGCCTGAAGTCCCTGGCGCAGGAGGCGGCCGGCCTGCCCGAATGGCTGTTCGAAGAAAGCTACCAGGCCGTGGGCGACCTGGCTGAAACCTTGGCCCTGCTGCTGCCACCACCCGTGCAGCCGGTGGACCTGCCGCTGGCCGAATGGATGGCCCAGCTGCTGCCCCTGCGCGCCCTACCGCCCGAGGAGGCCGACGCCCGGCTGCGCACGCAGTGGGACATGCTGGCGCCGGAGCAGCGCTTCGTGTACTTCAAGCTCATCACCGGCAACTTCCGCGTGGGGGTGTCGCGCCTGCAGGTGACCCAAGCGCTGGCCACGGTGAGCGCGCTGGACCCCAAGCGCATCGCCCACCGGCTGATGGGCTACACGCAGATCGGCCGGCAGCCGCAGGCGGGCGACTACAGCGCGCTGGTGGCGCCCGTGGACGAAGCCGCAGAGGGCGAGGCTGGGGGTGCGGGCGATGCTGGCATGGCAGGCCAGCCCTACCCCTTCTTCCTGGCGCACCCGTTCAGCCAGCCGGTGGCCGAGATGCCCGCGCTGCTGGGCGCGCCAGCAGATTGGCTGGTGGAATGGAAGTGGGACGGCATCCGCGCGCAGATCGTGCGCCGCGCGGGCGAAGTCTGGGTCTGGTCGCGCGGCGAGGAGCTGGTGACCGACCGTTTCCCCGAGTTGGCCGAGGCGGCGATGGCGGCCCTGCCCGACGGCACGGTGGTCGATGGAGAGATCCTCGTATGGCTGCCCGGTGAGCCCCAGCCCCGCCCCTTTGCCGACCTGCAAAAACGCCTGGGCCGCAAGACCCTGGGCCCCAAGCTGCTGCGCGAGCTGCCGGTGGTGCTGGTGGCCTACGACCTGCTCGAACATGCGGGCCAGGACCTGCGCCAGCAACCCCAGCAGGCACGCCGCGCTCTGCTGGAGGCCACGCTGCTGCCCGACCCGGCTGCGATCGCTCCCGCCGCGCAATCGGGCCTGCGCCTGAGCACGCTGCTGCAGGGCGCCGATTGGCCGGATCTCGCGCGCCAGCGCGAGGCCGCGCGTGGCATGGGCACCGAGGGCTTCATGCTCAAGCACCGCCAGGCGCACTACGGCGTGGGCCGCACCAAAGACGTGGGCGTGTGGTGGAAGTGGAAGATCGACCCGATGAGCGTGGACGCCGTGCTGATCTACGCCCAGCGCGGACACGGCCGCCGCGCCAGCCTGTACAGCGACTACACCTTTGCCGTGTGGAACGGCCCGCCCGAAGACCCCGAGCGCCAGCTGGTGCCCTTCGCCAAGGCCTATTCGGGCCTGACGGACGTGGAGATCGGCCAGGTGGACGCCATCATCCGCAAGACCACGCGCGAGAGCTTCGGGCCCGTGCGCAGCGTGGATGCGAGCATGGTCTTCGAACTCGGCTTCGAGGGCATCGGCAAGAGTCCGCGCCACAAGAGCGGCATCGCCGTGCGCTTTCCGCGCATGCTGCGCTGGCGCCAGGACAAGACGGTGGCCGAGGCCGATACCTTGCAGACGCTGATGGCGCTTTTGCCCGGGCAGGACGCACCGGCATGAGCACAGGAGCCAAGGCCCCGCCCCGGCGACCACGGAAGCCGCTGCCCACGGTGGCCGCCAGTGCGGCGGCAGGCTGGATGGCCGCGAGCGGCTGGCAACCCTTCGGCTTCCAGCAGGAGGTGTGGCGCGCCATGGGCGAAGGCCGCTCGGGCCTGCTGCACGCCACCACCGGTGCGGGCAAGACCTATGCCGTGTGGCTGGGCGCGCTGCAGCACCTGGCGCTGGCAGGCGCGCCCGTGGCACCCGTTGCAGAGGCCAGTGCGCGCACGGCCCTGCGCACACGCCGCGCGGCAGCGCCACCGCTCACGGTGCTGTGGATCACCCCCATGCGAGCCCTGGCGGCCGACACGCTGCGTGCACTGGTGGCGCCCCTGCCCGACCTGGCGCCGGACTGGACCAGCGGCCTGCGCACCGGCGACACGGCCAGCGGTGAGCGCGCCGCGCAGGACCGCCGCCTGCCCACGCTGCTGGTGACCACGCCCGAAAGCGTGTCGCTGCTGCTGGCACGCGCCGATGCGCACGAGCGCCTGCGCCACGTACGGCTGGTAGTGGTGGACGAATGGCACGAGCTGGTGGGCAACAAGCGCGGCGTACAGGCGCAGCTGGCGCTGGCGCGCCTGTCAGGCTGGAACCCGGCGCTGCAGGTCTGGGGCATGTCGGCCACGCTGGGCAACCTGCAGGAGGCGCTGGACACGCTGCTGCCCCGCCCGGTGCCGGGCGCCCCCGCCGCACCGCCCGCCGTGCTGGTGCAGGGCCGCATCGACAAGGCCCTGCGGGTGGACGTGATGCTGCCAGCCAAGGTGGACCGCTTTGCCTGGGCCGGCCACATGGGCCTGGCGCTGCTGCCACAGGTGGTGGAATCCATCGAGGCCTGTGCATCCTCACTGGTGTTCACCAACACCCGCTCGCAGGCCGAGCGCTGGTACCAGGCGCTGCTGGAGGCGCGGCCCGACTGGGCCGGCACCATCGCGCTGCACCATGGATCGCTGGGCCAGGAGGTGCGCGCCTGGGTGGAGAACGGGCTCAAGGCCGGCCTGCTCAAGGCGGTGGTCTGCACGTCGAGCCTGGACCTGGGCGTGGACTTTCTGCCCGTGGAGCAGGTGCTGCAGGTCGGCTCCGCCAAGGGCGTGGGACGGCTGGTGCAGCGCGCGGGCCGATCCGGGCACGCGCCGGGGCGCACGTCGAGCATCACCCTGGTGCCCACGCACAGCCTGGAGCTGGTGGAGGCGGCCGCCGCGCGCCATGCGCTGGCGCTGGGCCGCATCGAAGACCGGCACACACCGCGCGCGCCACTCGACGTGCTGGTGCAGCACCTGGTCACCGTGGCGCTGGGCGGCGGCTTCGTGCCCGAGGCGCTGCTGGCAGAGGTGCGCCGCGCCCCGGCCTATGCCGCGCTGGCCGACAACGACTGGCAGTGGGCGCTGCAGTTCGTGCGCCAGGGCGGCGCCTCGCTGGCCACCTACCCCGACTTCCAGCGCGCCGCGCCCGATGAGGAAGGCATCTGGCGCGTGCCCGATGCGCGGCTGGCGCGCCGCCACCGCAGCAACATCGGCACCATCGTGAGCGATGCCAGCATGCAGGTGCAGTTCGTGAGTGGCGGGCGCCTGGGTTCGGTGGAAGAGAGCTTCATCGCCCGGCTGCGCAAGGGCGACGTGTTCATGTTCGCCGGCCGCCTGCTGGAGCTGGTGCGCACGCAGCAGATGACGGCCTACGTGCGCATCGCCCCCAAAGGCAGCGCCGCGCTGCCGCGCTGGAACGGCGGGCGCATGCCGCTGTCGAACACGCTGGCCGACGCCATGCTGGAGATGCTGGAGCAGGCCGAGCGCGGCGTATACGCATCGCCCGAGATGCAGTGTGCCCGGCCCCTGCTGGCCGTGCAGGATGCCTGGTCGGCCCTGCCCACGCCCGGCCGCCTGGTGGCCGAAACCCTGCACACCCGCGAGGGCTGGCACCTGTACCTGTACCCGCTGGCGGGCCGCCTGGTGCATCTGGGCCTGGCCGGCCTGCTGGCCTGGCGCGCATCGCAGCAGGTGGCCAACACCTTCTCCATCGCCGTCAACGACTACGGGCTGGAGCTGTTGTCGGCCAAGCCCATCGACTGGGCCACGCTGCTGCCCCACATCCTGGGCGAGGGCACGCCCACCGCCCTGGGCGGCGGGCTCGAAGAGGAGGTGCTGGCCAGCCTCAACGCCACTGAGATGGCGCGCCGGCGCTTTCGCGAGATCGCGCGCATCGCCGGCCTCATCTTCCAGAGCCACCCGGGCGAGCAGCGCAGCAGCCGCCAGTTGCAGGCATCGTCGTCGCTGTACTACGACGTGTTCGCCCAGTACGACCCCGACAACCTGTTGCTGGCCCAGGCCCGCGCCGAGCTGCTGGCGAACGAGCTGGACATGGACCGCCTGGCCCGCACTCTGCAGGGAATGCAGGCGCAGACCCTGTCCATCCATGCGCTCACGCGCCCCACCCCGTTCGCCCTGCCCTTGATGGTGGAGCGCTTTCGCGAGCGCCTGAGCACCGAGACCCTGGCCGACCGCCTGGCGCGCATGGTGCAGGCGCTGGAGAAGGCCGCCGACGACACCACCGGCACCCACCTCGCCGACAATCCCGTGGACCCGGCCGACATGGCCTGGGATGTGCCCGACGGCGCCACCGCGCCACCCCGGCGCGCGCGCCGAGGCGATGCGGGAGACACGCCCCGCCGACCGCGAAGGCGCCACGGATTCTGAGCACGACGACGACCGACCTTGCCCGTGAACGCAGACCCTTCTTTCGCCCCTTCACCCACTGCCCCGCCCGCAGGCGCCCTGGCCATCACCCTGCCCGGCGGCACCACCCTGTGGCTGCTGCCCCAGCGCGCCGTGTGGTGGCCCGCCGCGCGCACGGCCTTCGTGGCCGATGTGCATTTCGGCAAGGCCGCCACCTTCCGCCGCGCGGGCCAGCCCGTGCCGCACGGCACCACGGCCGACAACCTGGCCCGGCTCGATGCGGTGCTGGCGGTGACGGGGGCGCAGCACCTGGTCTTCCTCGGCGATTTCCTGCACGCGCGCAGCGGCGCGGCCGATGCCCTGTGGAGCCAGTTGCTGCCCTGGCGCGAGCGCCACGTCGGCATTCGCATGACGTTGGTGCGTGGCAACCACGACCTGCATGCGGGCGACCCGCCGGCCGCCCTGGGCATCACCCTGGTCGATGAGCCCTGGCAACCGTTGGAGGGGGCCGAGGTGCGGGCCTGCCACCATCCCCTGGCCGTTGCCGGCAGCACCGTGCTCGCGGGCCATCTGCACCCCACGGTGACCCTGTACGGCCTGGCGCGCGATGCCGCGCGCCTGCCTTGCTTCGCCTTCACGCCGGGGCTGCTGGTGCTGCCCGCGTTCGGGGCGTTCACCGGGACGTCGAGCCAATCGATGGCGCCGCAGGCGCGGCGTTTTGCGGTGGTGGGGGATCGGGTGGTGGCTGTTCCTCAGAGTGCAGACCCTGGCTGACACATGCTCACTCGTCGAACCTGTGTTCGCCATGGGGTCAGCTACCATGGCCGTACGCCTGTTCAGCACCTATGGCAATAGAACACCTCTTCAACGCCGAAACCGGCTACCTCGATTTCAATGGCTACCTGCGCTACCTGGATTCGATCCAGGCACGCCTGTCTGCCCATGTGTTTGCTTTCGCAGCCGATCCCGCGCACTACGATCTGCAGTCCCGCAGTTCGCTACACGATGCGTGGCTGCAGTCACTGACCGTTGGCGAAACCGCGCAGGGTGATCGACAGGAGATCCGGCGCGCGGAAATCCGGCTGTGCCTTCTGGGGCCGTACCACGATCGGCACATTTACCTGCATTACACAGGAGTGGAGGCATATGCTTTCCAAAGTCCTGCGCGGCACAGCGAGCCGCGTTACCTGCACACGGCCCATGGAGACCTCCTGACCCACGCGGTATGGGTGAATACCTCAGACATGCTCGTGCACGACATCGTGTTCGAGCGCGGCACGACGTTGCGGATCGAATGCACGGACATCCGGCATGTGCAGGAACTTATGGAGTAGCGGCCATGCACGTTCTAGAAGAGCAGGCCCACCAGGCATGGGATGCGGGCGATCTGCCTCGCGCATTCCAATTGTTCCGGTCCTGCGTCGACCAGGGGGTCAAAGGCGCCATGCTGAGTCTGGGCTATTTTTACGACGAAGGGCTCGGCACGCCCTCCAGCAAGTACCAGGCACGCATCTGGTACCGCAAGGCCCGGCAAGCAGGTGATTTCGTGGCTGCCAACAACCTGGCCATCCTGTTCCAGGAACGGCATTTCCACCGTAGCGCTTTCCATTGGTTCCGCAATGCTGCGCTCGATGGCGACGGCGATGCCTGGGTCAAGTTGGCGAAGTGCCACCTGCAGGGCCAAGGAACGCCCCGCTCCCCAACCCTGGGCAGGGATTGCCTCAGGCGGGCCATCCGCTCCCGTTTCATCACACCTGCGGGGCGAGAGGAGGCGCAGTCCCTGCTGCGCACACAGGGCGTTCTGCAGAGCCTGAGCTACCGGCGACCCTGAGGTGACTCAGGCCCGGAGCCCGCTTATTGGCTTGCTCGTTGGCCCTTGTGTTGATGAGGCTTTTCAGATTTTCCGCCGCCCCATTTCCGTCCGAAACGGCTTTCGCTATAGGCAACGCCTTAAAAAACTTCGCCTACCCAACGGTAAATTTTGCATAGTGGAATTCAATTGCAAAAATGGGGGTCCGGGAAAGCAGCAAAAGACGAGAATGCGAGAGCATTCGCGTTTGGCCCCCGCCGTACCCCAGCGGAAGGCATTTACACACCCGTTTCGTGAGACAAGCCATGACGACCCAGCAACCGACCATCATCTACACCCTGACCGACGAGGCACCTCGCCTGGCCACGGCTTCCTTCCTGCCCATCATCCGCACGTTCGCCGCACCGGCCGGCATCAACGTGGCGGAGTCCGACATCTCCGTGGCCGCCCGCGTGCTGGGTGAGTTCCCCGAGTTCCTGAAGGAAGAGCAACGCGCTCCGAACACCCTGGCCGAGCTGGGCAAGAAGACGCTGCAGCCCGACGCCAACATCATCAAGCTGCCCAACATCAGCGCTTCGGTGTCGCAGCTCAAGGCGGCCATCGCCGAACTGCAGGGCAAGGGCTACGCACTGCCCGACTACCCGGACCAGCCCAAGGACGACAAGGAAAAAGAGATCAAGGCGCGCTACGGCAAGTGCATCGGCTCTGCTGTGAACCCCGTGCTGCGCGAAGGCAACTCCGACCGCCGCGCGCCCGCCGCCGTGAAGAACTACGCGCGCAAGAACCCCCATTCGATGGGTGAATGGAGCCAGGCATCGCGCAGCCACGTCTCGCACATGCACCATGGCGA
The DNA here is from genome assembly GCF_979253235.1 of Acidovorax sp. AC410. NCBI lineage: Bacteria > Pseudomonadati > Pseudomonadota > Betaproteobacteria > Burkholderiales > Comamonadaceae > Acidovorax > Acidovorax sp. AC410. The sequence continues at coordinate 1,996,122 of NZ_CEEDCG010000001.1, read as the reverse complement.
CTTCTACCACGGCGAAAAGTCCATGACGCTGGACCGTGCCCGTGAAGTGAAGATGGAATTGATCACCAAGAGCGGCAAGGCCATTGTCTTGAAGCCCAAGGTCGCGCTGCTCGACCGCGAGGTGATCGACAGCATGTTCATGAGCAAGAAGGCGCTGCTGGAGTTCTACGAGAAGGAAATCGAAGACGCGCGCAAGACCGGCGTGATGTTCTCGCTGCACGTGAAGGCCACGATGATGAAGGTGTCCCACCCCATCGTGTTCGGCCACTGCGTGCGCATCTTCTACAAGGACGCGTTCGCCAAGCACGCCAAGACGTTCGACGAGCTGGGCGTGAACGTGAACAACGGCATGGTCGACCTGTACGCCAAGATCGAGACGCTGCCCCAAAGCCAGCGCGACGAGATCAAGCGCGACCTGCACGCCTGCCACGAGAACCGCCCCGAGCTGGCCATGGTCGACTCGGCCAAGGGCATTACCAACTTCCACTCGCCCAACGACATCATCGTGGACGCGTCCATGCCCGCGATGATCCGCAACAGCGGCAAGATGTGGGACGCCAACGGCCGCCTCAAGGACGTGAAGGCCGTGATGCCCGAGTCGACCTTCGCCCGCATCTACCAGGAGATCATCAACTTCTGCAAATGGCACGGCGCGTTCGACCCCAAGACCATGGGCACGGTGCCCAACGTGGGCCTGATGGCCCAGCAGGCCGAAGAGTACGGCTCGCACGACAAGACGTTCGAGATCGCCGAAGACGGCGTGGCCAACATCACCGACCTGGCGACCGGCGAAGTGCTGCTGTCCCAGAACGTGGAAGCCGGCGATATCTGGCGCATGTGCCAGGTCAAGGACGCCGCGATCCGCGACTGGGTCAAGCTGGCCGTCACGCGCGCCCGCAACTCCGGCATGCCCGTGGTGTTCTGGCTCGACTCGTACCGCCCGCACGAGGCGCAGCTGATCACCAAGGTCAAGATGTACCTGCACGAGCACAACACCACCGGCCTCGATATCCAGATCATGAGCCAGGTGCGTGCCATGCGCTACACGCTGGAACGCGTGATCCGCGGCCAGGACACCATCAGCGCCACCGGCAACATCCTGCGCGACTACCTGACCGACCTGTTCCCCATCATGGAACTGGGCACCTCGGCCAAGATGCTGTCCGTCGTGCCCCTGATGGCCGGCGGCGGCATGTACGAAACGGGTGCCGGCGGCTCCGCGCCCAAGCACGTGCAGCAGTTGGTGGAAGAAAACCACCTGCGCTGGGATTCGCTGGGCGAGTTCCTGGCGCTGGCCGTGTCGTTCGAGGACATGGGGCTGAAGACCGGCAACGCCAAGGCCAAGGTCCTGGCCAAGACGCTGGACGCCGCCACGGGCAAGCTGCTGGACAACAACAAGAACCCCTCGCCCAAGACCGGCCAGCTGGACAACCGCGGCAGCCAGTTCTACTTGGCCCTGTACTGGGCCCAGGAATTGGCCGCGCAGACGGACGACAAGGAACTGGCAGCGCACTTCGCGCCGCTGGCCCAGGAACTGACCGCCAAGGAAGACACCATCGTGGCCGAACTGGCCGCCGTGCAGGGCCAGCCCGCCGACATCGGTGGCTACTTCCTGCCCGACGTCGCCAAGCTGGACGCCGTGATGCGCCCCAGCGAGACGCTGAACAAGGCACTCAAGGCCTTTGCCTGATCCTTTCGCTGCGGAGCCCCACACTCCCATAGCCAAGGGCCCCGATCGGGGCCCTTTTTCTTGGCCGATTGCGCCGCGAGCAAGCTGCCGGGTGCAGGCTACGGCCGCTCGCGGTCCACCACGCGGCTGTTCAGGGGCTTGGGCACATAGGCGGGCAGGAAGGCGCAGCCCTTGCCGAATGAGGCCTCATAGGCCGGGCACTGCTGGGCTATGCCCTCGGGCGTGGGCTTCACGCCCTCGTCCACCCAGCGCAGCAGCGCGGTCATCAGCGTGGGGTAGGTCGGGTCGCTCAGGTAGCTGTGCGTGTTGTGCTGGGTGAAAGTCTGCACCAGGCGCGCGCCGCTGCCAGCCCGCTCCATGGTGCCCTTGAAGTAGGCGTCGAGCTCGACGAAGGCGGTCGGGTCGTCCACGCCCTTGACGGTGAGCACCGGCACGGCAATGCGGCCCGTAGGGTCGGTGTCCTGCGCGAAGCGCGCCAGGGCCTGTGGATCGGCCTGGTAGCGCAGCACGGCGGCATTGAGCGCCGCATCGTCGGGCGAGCCGGTGTAGCGGGCACCGGTGTTGCCGAAGGGGCTGGCGTCGCCCGTGCGCAGATGCACCACGTCGCGGAAGTGGAAGGTGCCCCAGTTCAGGTGGCTCTGGATCGAGCTGGCAGGGATGCGGAGCACGTCGACGATGGTCTTGACCTTGCGCTGTTGCTCGGGCGTGCGCTCGGCGGCCGGCTTGTTCAAGCCCAGGCACTCGTTGGCGCGGGCCGTGAGCTCGGTGGCGCTCATCTTCGCATCGGCCGGCAGGCCGATGTTCAGCGGGTACTGCGGCTCGCCGGGCAGCGGGTGGTTCTTGCACAGGTGCTGGTAGACCACGCGCAGGTCGGTGCGGAAGTCGTACGAGCGGCTGCCGCCTGCCAGCAGGCCGCTGGTGAGCAGCACGGCGTCGTAGGGCTTGCCGGCGCCGTTGCCGAACATGTCGGCCCCCATGGCCGCCACGCCGGCGCCCCAGGACTGGCCGTGCAGGATGGTGCGGCGCGGCTGGGCCACCTGGGCCACGAAGATGCGGCGCAGCCGCTCGGTGTCCTCGGCCGCGGCGCGCACGGCCACACCGCCCTGGCGGAAGGTGCTGCCCGCCCAGGCGTAGCCGGCGCGGACCATGATGGACCAACGCTCCAGGTCTTCCACCGCGCGCTCGGCCTTGGGTGCGCCCAGCGTGGGGCCGCCGTGCGAATGCATCACCAGCACCTGGTTCCAGGCGGTGGGCATGGCGATGAGGTAGTAGGCGCCGGCAGAGTCCTGGCCCGACAGGCAGCGGGCGATGGCCGCGATGTCCTTGGGGCAGGCGGTGGCGACCGGGGCCGCCTCCTTGCTGGCAGGCAAAGTGCCCACACTGGCGGCCGGCGGCGGCGCCATCGGGGCGCAAGCGGCCAGCAAGCCGGCCGCCAGGCCCAGCAGGGGCAGGCGCAACGCCATGGGCGCGCAAAGGGTGCGAAGGGGGTGCATGGGCGATTCGTCTCCGGCGTGTGTTGTGCGGTTTTCGGGGGAGGCAGGGCGGGCAATGGGCCGTGGTGCATCGTAGAAAGCCCCAGGGCCCGCGTCAAATAGCCCGCACAGGGCAGCTGCATACGCTGCGCATATGGACTGCGCGAGCCAGAGGCCTGGCCGCGCGCTCGCTATAGTCCCCCGTTCCCGCGAACAGCCTTCGCCGCACCGTGCGTCGCCGCCACACAACCTGCCCCTGGTTGCTGCAGGACTGGATTTTGTTAACCATTTAGTGAATTATTTAGGCATGAGCAAAGACACCGAGACCACTTCGAAGGAGCGCCAGCGGGACGCCGACCGTTCCCAAGGCGAGATCCTGGTCGCGGCGCGCGGCGAATTCGCCGATCACGGCCTGGGTGGTGCCCGCATGGACCGCATCGCCGAGCGCGCCGGCCTGAACAAGCGGCTGATCTACTACTACTTCGAGGACAAGGAAAAGCTCTTCCAGGCCGTGCTGGAGCAGGCCTACCGGCACATCCGCGAGGAGGAGCGCAAGCTCAACCTGGTGGAGCTGGAGCCCGCCACCGCGATCCGCCGGCTGGTGGAATTCACCTGGGTCTATTACCTGGAGAACCCGCAGTTCCTGACCCTGCTCAACAGCGCCAACCTGCACAGGGCACGCCACCTGCAGGAGTCGCAGCGCGCGCGCGAGATGAATTCGCCGCTGATCGCCATGCTGGGCGAGGTGCTGGAGCGCGGCCGGCGCGAGGGCAGCTTTCGCGGCGGCGTGGACCCGCTGCAGCTGTACGTCTCGATCGCCGGGCTGTCGTACTTCTACCTGTCGAACAACCACACGCTCTCGGCCATCTTCGGGCGCGACCTGATGGCGCCCAAGGCCCGCAACGAGCGGCTGACGCACATGTGCGATGTGATCCTGGGCTACGTGCTGAAGTAAAGCACCCCCTGAGTCGCTTCGCGCCTTCACCCCTCTCTCGACCCGCTGCGCGGGTCCGGAGGGGGACGCCCCCAGCGCACGCAAGCGAAGCGCCGCCTGCGCGGCTTGGCGGCCCTTGCGCGGGGCACTGGCTGAGGTCGCGCCCGTTGCGCATGCCGTTGACGATTCACGCCCTCCTGCATTCCGGGTAAACCCCTAGCTCCGTTGAACGCGTCTGCGTTGACGCAGGCGCAGCAATGCCTAAAAATCTGCTCTATTCACCATTCAGTGAATTAGAGAGCAAGTCCAAGCCTGCCAACGGAGACAAATCCATGCCCTTCATCTGCACCACCCGCCGCGCTGCCGCCACTGCCCTGGCGGCAGCCACGCTCACGTCGCTGTCTTTCAGCGCTTTCGCGCAGGGCGGCTACCCCACCAAGCCCATCCGCGTGATCGTGCCCTTCGCGGCGGGCAGCACCACCGACATCATTGCGCGCGCCATCGCCGACAAAATGGGTCAGAGCATGGGCCAGTCGCTGGTGGTGGACAACCGCGGTGGCGCCAGCGGCACCATCGGCCAGCAGGCCGTGGCCACGGCGGCGCCCGACGGGTACACGGTGATGATCCACTCCTCCTCGCACACCGTGAGCCCCTCGACCTTTGCCAAACTGCCGTTCGACACCACAGGCGACTTCGCGGGCGTAACGCCGATCTCCTCGCTGCCCAATGCGCTGGTGATCTCGCCCGCCAAGGGCATCAAGACGCTGCAGGACCTGGTGGCTTCGGCCAAGGCCAAGCCCGGCACGGTCAACTTCGCCTCGGCCGGCCAGGGCAGCGCCACGCACCTGAACGCCGAGAAGTTCAAGCTGGCCGCGAAGATCGACGCCACCAACATCCCCTTCAAGGGCTCTGCCGAGGCCGTGACCGAGGTGCTGTCGGGCCGCGTGGACTACTACTTCTCGCCCATCGCGCCCGTCATCGGCCAGATCAAGGACGGCCAGTTGCTGGCGCTGGCCGTGGGCTCGCCCAAGCGCGCGGCCGCCCTGCCCGACGTGCCCACCACGGCCGAGGCCGGCGTGCCCGGCTCGGAGTTCAACTTCTGGATCGGGATGATGGCGCCGGCCAAGACGCCGCGCGACATCGTGAATCGCCTGCACGACGAGGTGGTCAAGGCCCTGGCCACGCCCGAGGTGAAGGAGCGCTTCCTCAAGCTCGGTGCCGACGCCTGGACGCTCAAGCCCGAGCAGTTCGACGCCTACATCAAGGACGAGATCAAGAGCAACGCCACCCTGGTCAAGGCCGCGGGCCTCCAGCCCACCCAGTAATCCCCTGCGCACCGCACAGCCAGCCCCTGCCAAGGGGGTGGTCTGGCCGCGCCTTTGCCCACCTATTGCAACCTTTGAACTGAAAACGGACCGACCACCATGGCAACCCAACGACTCGGACTCATCATGCACGGCGTTACCGGCCGCATGGGCATGAACCAGCATTTGATCCGCTCCATCTGCGCCATCCGCGCGCAGGGCGGCGTCGTGCTTTCCAACGGCAACCGCGTGATGCCCGACCCCATCCTGATCGGCCGCAACGCCGAAAAGATGGAGGCGCTGGCCAAGGCGCATGGCATTGCACGCTGGGGCACGGACCTTGACGCCGCGCTGGCCAACCCCGAGGACACGGTGTTCTTCGACGCCGGCACCACGCAGATGCGCCCCACCCTGCTAGCCAAGGCGATCCGCGCGGGCAAGCATGTGTACTGCGAGAAGCCCATCGCCACCAACCTCAACGAGGCGGTGGAGATCGCGCGCCTGGCCTCGGGCTCGGGCCTCAAGCACGGCGCGGTGCAGGACAAGCTGTTCCTGCCCGGCCTGCGCAAGCTCGATATGCTGCGCCGCGCGGGCTTCTTCGGCCGCATGCTCAGCGTGCGCCTGGAGTTCGGCTACTGGGTGTTCGAAGGCGACCTGCAGCCCATCCAGCGCCCGAGCTGGAACTACCGCAGCGAAGATGGCGGCGGCATGATCCTGGACATGATGTGCCACTGGCGCTACGTGCTCGACAACCTGTTCGGCGAGGTCAAATCGGTCTCGTGCATCGGCGCCACGCACATCCCGCAGCGCTGGGACGAAGCCGGTCAACCGTACCAGGCCACCGCCGACGACGCAGCCTACGCCACCTGCGAGCTCACGGGCCACAACGGCGAGCCGGTGATCGCGCAGCTCAACATGAGCTGGGCCACGCGCGTGCGGCGCGACGACCTGGTCACCTTCCACGTGGACGGCACCGACGGCTCGGCCGTCGCCGGCCTGTCGAGCTGCCGCGCGCAGAGCCGCGTGGCCACGCCGCGCCCGGTGTGGAACCCCGACGAGAAGCAGACCATGAACTTCTTCGACCAGTGGCAGGACATCCCCGATTCGCAGGTCTACGACAACGGCTTCAAGATCCAGTGGGAGCACTTCATCCGCCACGTGGTGGAAGACGCACCCTACAAGTGGACCCTGCCCGAAGGCGCCAAGGGCGTGCAGCTGGTGGAGGCGGCCCTGGAGAGCTGGAAGGAGCGCCGCTGGGTGGACGTCGCCCCACTCAAGGCCTGAGCACCTGATCCATTTCACCCCACCTCCCGAGTTCACCATGGCCCTTCGCCTTTCCCTGCCCACGGCCGATGGCCGCATCACCCCCTACACCCTGCAAGGCCGCACGCCGGTCGTGCCGCAGCAGGGTGCGGTGTTCAACCGCATCGCCTACTCGGCCGCCCATGTGGTGGCGAATCCGCTGGCCGCCATCGACCCGTGGCTGCAGTGCGCCGTGGACTGGGACGCGACCATCGCCTACCGCCAGCGCCTGTGGTCGCTGGGCCTGGGCGTGGCCGAGGCCATGGACACCGCGCAGCGCGGCATGGGGCTGGACTGGCCCACCTCGCTGGAGCTGATCCGCCGCTCGCTCGACGCGGCGCGCGACTTCGGGCCGGGCGCGCTCGTGGCTTCGGGCTGCGGCACGGACCACCTGGTGCTGGACGAGGTGAGGTCGGTGGACGACGTGATCCGCGGCTACGAGGAGCAGATGGAGGCCATCGAAAAGCTCGGTGGCAAGCTCATCGTGATGGCCAGCCGCGCGCTGGCCCGCGTGGCGCAAAGCCCCGCCGACTACGAGCGCGTGTACGACCGCATCCTGTCGCAGGCGCGCCAGCCCGTGGTGCTGCACTGGCTGGGCGACATGTTCGACCCGGCGCTGGCCGGCTACTGGGGCTCGCGCGATGTGGATGCGGCCATGGACACGGCGCTGGCCGTGATCGCCGCCCACCCGGACAAGGTCGACGGCATCAAGATCTCGCTGCTCGACAAGGACAAGGAAATCGCCATGCGCCGCCGCCTGCCCGCCACAGGCGGCACCGACGGCCAGGGCGTGCGCATGTACACGGGCGACGACTTCAACTACGCCGAGCTCATCGCGGGCGATGGCGCAGGCAGCACGCCGCGCCAGGGCCAGAGCGACGCGCTGCTGGGCATCTTCGACGCCATCGCCCCGGCCGCGAGTGCCGCACTGGCGGCCTTGGCCGCGGGCGACACGGCGCGCTTTCACGCCATCCTGGGGCCCACGGTGCCGCTGTCGCGCCACATCTTCGCGGCACCCACGCGCTTTTACAAGACGGGCGTGGTCTTCATGGCCTGGCTCAACGGGCACCAGAGCCACTTCACCATGGTGGGCGGGCAGCAGAGCACACGCTCGCTGGTGCATTTCGCCGAACTGCTGCGCCTGGCCGACCAGGCCGACCTGCTGGAGCAGCCCGAACTGGCCGTGCAGCGCATGGGCCATCTGCTGGCATTGCACGGCGTGAGCGCCTGACCGCCATGCGTGACTTCTCGCAAGACCACCGCTGGCTGTCGATCAACACCGCCACCGTGCGCAAGCAGCAGGGGGGTGAGGTGCCGCTTTCGCGCATCATCGACCAGTGCGCAGAGCGCGGCATCCGTGCCATCAGCCCCTGGCGCGACCAGGTGGCCGCAGCCGGCCTGGAGGCCACCGCGCGCCAGCTGCGCGCCCATGGCATGGCGCTGTCGGGCTATTGCCGCGGCGGCTTCTTCCCGTCGGCCGATGCCGCTGGCCTGCGCGCTGCGCTCGACGACAACCGCCGCGCCATCGACGAAGCCAAGACGCTCGATGCCGCCTGCCTGGTGCTGGTGGTGGGCGCCCTGCCCGGCGCGCTGGACGGCACGCCGCACTACACCGACCTCGCCCGCGCACGCGGCGAGGTGTTCGATGGCATCGCCGCATCGCTTGACTACGCGCGCCAGGTGGGCATGCCCTTGGCCATCGAGCCGCTGCACCCCATGCAGGCGGCCGACCGCGCCTGCATCAACACGCTGGAGCAGGCGCTGGACATCTGCGATGCGCTCGATGCGCAAAAGACGGGTTCGCTGGGCGTGGCCCTGGATGTGTACCACGTGTGGTGGGACCCCAAGCTCGCGCAGCAGATCGCGCGCGCCGGCCGGGAGCGCCTGCTGGCCTTCCACGTCTGCGACTGGCGCCTGCCCACGCGCGACCTGCTCAGCGACCGCGCCATGATGGGCGACGGCGTGATCGAACTCCAAAAGATCCGCCAGTGGGTCGAGGCCGCAGGCTTTGCGGGCTATGCCGAGGTGGAGATCTTCTCGGCGCTGGACTGGTGGCAGCGCACGGGCGAGGACACACTGGACACCTGCATCGCGCGCCACCGCACGGTGGTCTGACGCGCAACAGCCGCCACCGGTCACCCCGGCGTCAGGCGGCCACGGGTGCCAGGGTGCGCCGCACGCGGCGCACATTGAAGGCGCTGGCGATCAGCACACCCTGCACCACGGCCAGGCCGAGCAGCACGGCCGTAAAGCGCCCCTGGTCGAGCAGCACGCCGAACAGCAGCGGCGACACGGCCTGGCCGATGTCCAGCCCCGAGTACACAATGCCGTAGACCCGGCCCGTGGAGCCCTCGGGCGTGGAGCGCTTGACCAGCAGGTCGCGCGAGGGACCGGCGATGCCGGCGCAAAAGCCCATCACGCCGAACATCACGGGCACCAGCGCGCCGGGCGGGTGCGCCAGGGCCAGGGCCACCGCCACGCAGGCGGCCAGGCCAAAGCCCACGCCCACGATGCGCTCGCAGCGGCTCGGGTCGGCCGCGAGGAAGCCGCCCAGCACCATGCCGCCCGCGCTGGCCACCATGTAGACCGTGAGGCACATGGCCGCCAGCGCCACGGGCACGGCGTGCAGCTGGCGCGCGGCTTCGGGGGCGAAGGCCTGCACCACGTTGAGCGAGACGGCGTAGAAGAAGAAGAACGCAAAGCACATCCACACGGCGGGGATGCGCAGGAAGGCGAAGTTGCCTTGCGCTGGCACGCCGGTGGCGCCGACCTTGGCAGCTGGTGGCAGGGCCGGCAGTTCGAGGTGGCGGCGGTTGAACAGCAGCACCAGCAACACGGCAAACGCCAGCACGCCGGCGCAGACCAGCGCCACGCGCCACGAGAACGCGATCGCCAGCGGCACCAGCATGGCCGGCGCCAGCGCCCAGCCAAGGCTGCCGGTGATGCCGTGCACGCTGTAGGCATGGCCCAGGCGCGGCGCGCTCACGCGCCGGTTGAGCAGCGTGTAGTCCACCGGGTGGAACACACCGTTGCCGATGCCCGCGAGCACCGAGAACGCGGCCAGCATGGCGTAGCTGGTGCTGGCCGCAAAGCCGAACGCGGCCAGGCCCAGCAGCGCCAGGCCGCCGAACAGGATGGGGCGCGGACCGAAGCGGTCGACCACGAAACCCGAGCCCGCCTGCACGGCGCACGAGACCACGAAGAAGATGGTCATGAGGAAACCGAGCTCGGTGTAACCGACCTGGAAGGCGTCCTTGAGCCACGGGAACAGCGGCGCCAGCAGGAGCTGGCTGTAGTGGCTGATGAGGTGGGCGATGCCCACGAGGCCGATCACCCCGGCGTCGGCACGCAAGGGGACGGCAGCAACGGGGCTGGTGGGGTTGGCAGATGTCATGGCGGCATCGTAGTATTGCGCCTGGATTTCTGGAATGCGACGGAAAGACAGCTTTCGGCGAATTTGCGCCAACAGCGCATACAAAAGCATGGAGCCCCCGATGGCACGCACCAGCCAGGTCGCCCCGCTCGGGGACATGGACCCGTTTGCCCCCAACCCCGCGCACCCGGTGCGGGTGCGTGCGCGCCACATGCCGGCCGACACACATTTCGAGCCGCACCGCCACGCCTGGGGACAGCTGGCCTACTGCGCCAGCGGCGTGATCCAGGTGAGCGTGGTGGCCCCGGTCGCACCGACTGCCTACATCGTGCCGCCCTCGCGCGCGGTGTGGATCGCCCCCGGCGCGCTGCATGCCATCGCGGTGCTGGAGGCGGCGGCCTTCCGCACGCTGTACATCGACCCCAGCGTGGTGCCCGCCGACGGTGCCGTCTGCCGCGTGATGGCCGTGACGCCACTGCTGCGCGAGCTGGTGTCGGCGCTGGACCCCGTGGGCGGCACGCCACCCGGCCCCGCGCGCGAGGCGGCCCTGACCGCGCTGGTGCTGGGCGAAATCGGCGACGCCGAAAGCCTGGCCCTGGGCGTGCCCCTGCCCGGGCCCGACAGCGACAAGCGCCTGCGCGCCCTGTGCAACGCCGTGCTGGAGGCGCCCGGCCGCCACGCCACGCTGCACGATTGGGCCACCGACAGCGGTGCCAGCGAACGCACCCTGACCCGGCTGTTCCACGCGCAGTTCGGCATGGGCTTTGCACAATGGCGCAAGCAGGCGGTGCTGGCCCATGCCCTGCCCCGCCTGGCGCGCGGTGAATCGGTGGGCCAGGTGGCCGCCTCCAGCGGCTATGCGAGCGAAAGCGCGTTTTCCGCCATGTTCAAGGCGGCCATGGGGCAGCCGCCGAGCTGGTTCATCGGCAGGAACGATGCCCGTGTGCCTGCAGCGTGAGCCCGCCAGCCACCGTGCGCCGCCATGCGCGCGGACGACCGCCAGGGGGTTTTCGGGAACCGCCCGGACAGCGGGTCGCATCCCGCCAGCCGGATGCGGCGATACTGGGAACCTGCAACACAAGGTTTCGGGGGAGAGGGAAAGCATGGTTCGACAGCTGTTCATTGCCACCGCCTGTCTGGCGCTGGCGGCCCCGGTCTGGGCCATCAACAAGTGCACAGGGCCGGATGGCAAGGTGTCCTTCCAGGACGCGCCTTGCGCGGGCAGCGGCAAGGGCGAGAAGGTCGAGGTGCGGCTGTCGAGCAGCGGCATAGGTACTGCCGCGCCCGCCCCTGGCGCCGCAGCCCCTGCCGCCAGCCCGGCATCGGGTGCATCCGCCGCAGCGCCCGCAGCCGGTGCCGCATCCGCCCCTGCCACACCGGCTGCTGCCACGCCACCGGCCCCCCGCAAGGAAGGCGCCTTTGGTGAAACCTGGCGCCGCAAGACCGACCTGGAGCAGCGCCTGGTCCGCGAAGCGCGCGGCGCACTCCAGGCCCACCAGCAGCGCTGCGCGGCCGAGCAGCGCGACCGGGCTGCCCGCCGTACCCAGGCACGCACCAACGCCGCCGTGGCGACCTCCGAGCAGGCCATCACGTCCGAAATGCAGGCCGCGGCCGCCGCCTGCGAGCTGCGCTCGCGTGAGCTGCAGGCCAACGTGGATGCGCTGGAGAAGGAACTCCGGGAGCTGAGCAAGAAGTAGGTTCGGCGCACTGGCCAGCGCCACTGCCTGCCTATCGCTTGGCAGCCAGCCCCTCGGGCCAGAAAGCCGCCCGGATGTCCGGCGCACAGTACGGCACGGCGATCACCGCACCCCACAGGGCACTTCCCAACGCAAAGGATCCGTTGGCAAGGCCCGACTGCACCGTGGGCCCACCGAACACCAGCAGGACACACATCGCCAGGCCCGACCACAGCGCGAAGCCAGGCGCCCAGGGGCGAAACCGCAGCAGGCCGTAGATGCTGGCCAGCGTGGCGACCACGGCCGCCAGCATGCCGGATACCAGCGCCGGCGTGATGGCCGGCTCCTGGTCTTCCTCCAGGTAGCTCTGGAAAGCGTCCTTCAAGCCCTGGGGCACCAGTTCAGGCAGCAGAAGCCGCTCGGCGACCTCGGCCAGTATGGGAAGCGCCACGGAAGCGAAGACCAGCCAGCGGTAGTTTGTCGTGTTCAAAAAATCCCTTTGTGTTCACCCCGGCGCCCCCACCTGCTGCACCAGCGCCATGGCAAAGCGCCCGTGGCCCACCGACCAATCGGAATAGTCGTTCTCGTGCATGAAGATGAACACGTCGGCCGGTGCCACGTGCGCCATCTCCTGCAAGTTGCGCGCGATCGCAGCATACAGGGCCCGCTTCATCGCATCGCTGCGCCCTCGCCGCAGAGTGATCTCGACGACGACCACGGCGTCCGACCGGGCCACGCCGTTGAAGCTGCGGCTGAAGGCGAACTGCCCCGGCGCATAGCCGGTGACCATGTTGAACAGTTCGTCCTCGGGCATGCCGATGCCCTCGACCAGCGCCTGGTGGATGGCCTGGACGATGGCCTCGCGCTCGGTGGCGGGGGTGGCTTCGGGCAGATGGGTGTGAATGAAGGGCATGCTGTATGTTCCTGACAGTCAAAATGGGTCCGTAGCACGGTGGGATCGTGCGCTGGAGGAACCCAAATTCTTGCGGTTGACGCCCTGGTAGAAAAGCGATTTATGCTCTGGCCCTATGTGCATCTGAATCACATAGCCATGAAACACCGCCTGCCCCCGCTCGCTGCCCTGCGCGCCTTCGAAGCCGCTGCCCGCCTGGGCCGCATGACGGCCGCGGCCGATGAGCTCTCGGTGTCGCCCGGTGCCATCAGCCGCCAGGTGCGCCAGCTCGAAGACCACCTGGGCCTGGCGCTGTTCGACGGGACCAAGGCCCGGCCCACGCTGACGGCCGCGGCGCGCACGCTGCAGCCGGTGCTGACCCACGCCTTCCAGCAGATCGAGGACACGGTGCGCGCCCTGGGCGACGCCCACCACGGCCCGCTCGACGTGGCCTGCTTCAGCACCTTCACCGTCAAGTGGCTGATCCCGCGGCTGTTCGACTTCCATGCGCAGCACCCGGGCATCGAGGTGCGGCTGCGCACCACCGACACGGGCACCGATGCGGCGCGCGAGGGCTGCGACCTGCTCATCACCGCCGAGGACGCGGGCACGCCACGCGATGGCGCCACCACCCTGCCCCTGTTCGCCGAGCGCCTGGGGCCGGTGCTGTCACCGGCGCTGGCCGCGCGCACCGGTGCGCTGCGCACGGCTGTCGACCTGGCGAGCCAGCCCCTTTTGCACACGCGCTCGCGGCGCAATGCCTGGGCAATGTGGGCCACATCGGCGGGCTCGGCGCTGCCCGCCGCGGCCACCGCCCAGGGCCCGGTGTACGAGCACTACTACTTCACGCTGGAGGCGGCCGTGCGCGGCCTGGGCATCGCCGTGGCGCCCTGGCACCTGGTGATGGACGACGTGCAGGCTGGCCGGCTGGTGGCGCCGCTGGGTTTCGCCGCGTCGGGCTACGACTACCTGGCGCTGCGGCGCAGCGGGGCCGCGCACCCGCGGCTCGATGTGTTCTGCGCCTGGCTGGTGGCGCAGGCGCGCGCGATGGAACCGCCCTTCACCATGCAGGCTTGAGGGCGACGCCGGGGGGCCCAGGCGTCAGTCATCCCAGCGGAACAGCCTGTGGGCGCGGGGCTTCGTGGTCTCGATCAGGCGCGCGTTGGGCTCATCGGTACGGCTGACCCACGCCAGCGCATCCTCGCGGCTGCGGCCGTACTGTTCATGGCGCTGGGTCAGGCGGCTGGTGCGCAGGCCGTCGTCGACATCGACGTACCAGACCTCGTCCAGCAGCCCGGCCACGCCCGCCCAATGGCCGCTGTCGAGCAGCAGGTAGTTGCCTTCGGTGATGACGAGCCGGGTCTGGGGCTCCACGGCGATGGCGCCTGCGACCGGCTCTTCGATCTCGCGCTGGAACTCCGGTGCATAGACGATTTCGCCGGGCGGCTGCGCCCGCAGGCGCCGCAGCATGGCGGCATAGCCTGCGCTGTCGAAGGTGTCGGGAGCGCCTTTGCGATCCGCGCGGCCCAGCCGTTGAAGCTCCACATGGGCCAGGTGGTAGCCATCCATGGGAACCACCTGCGAGACATCGGCGAAAGCCTGCTGCAAGGTCAGGGCCAGCAGGGATTTTCCGGCGCCAGGCGGCCCGACCAGCCCGAGCAGCTTGCGCTGGCCGTCCTGGAGGAGCTCACGCACACGCGCCAGGTGGCAGGGCGGGACGGAGGGAAGTGTGCGGATCGTCATGCGTTCATGGATTCTTCAGGCCCGCCATTCGGCCGGGATCTTTTCCGCAGGCAAGGCACCGGTCATGACCGAGACCGTGTCGCTCATGGTCACCGCCTTCGGGTCGAGCACGGCACCGCGCTTGCCCAGGCGCGCGACGTGGATGCGGTCGGCGATCTCGAAAACATGCGGCATGTTGTGCGAGATCAGCACCACCGCCAGGCCCCTGTCGCGCACGCGGCGGATCAGCTCCAGCACCATGTTGCCCTCCTTGACACCCAGCGCCGCCGTCGGCTCGTCGAGGATCACCACGTGCTCGGCAAATGCCGCCGCGCGCGCCACGGCCACGCATTGCCGCTGCCCACCGGACAGTGTTTCGACCGCCTGCGTCATCGAGCGGATGCCGACCTTCAGGTCATTCATGCGCGCAATGCTTTCTTCGAGCATCCGCTTCTTGTCGAGCATGCGCAGCACATCGCCCAGGAAGCCCTTGCGGCGCAGTTCGCGGCCCAGAAACAGGTTCTCGGCGATCGTCATCGCGGGGGCAACGGCCAGGTCCTGGTACACGGTTTCGATGCCTTCGCGGCGCGCATCGACCGGGCCCTTGAACTGCACCGGCTTGCCGTCGAGCTCGATCACGCCGGCATCGGGGATGGTCGCGCCCGACAGGCATTTGATCAGGGAGGATTTGCCAGCACCGTTGTCGCCGATCAAGGCGAGGATTTCGCCGGCGCGCAGCTCGAAGTCGGCGCCATCGAGTGCCGTGACCTGGCCGTAGCGCTTGACCAGGCCCGTGGCCCGCATGACGATGGGAGATTGCGCAGCCATCAGCGGCCTCCTTTGCGCGACAGTTGGTCGACCGTGACCGCCAGGATCACGAGGATGCCGGTGATCAGCATCTGGTACACCGACGACACGCCCATCAGCGTCAGGCCATTGCGCAGCACGCCCACCACCACGGCCCCGATCAGCGAACCGAGCACCACGCCGCGGCCGCCGAACAGGCTGGTGCCGCCCAGCACGACGGCGGTGATGGCATCCAGCGCCTCGGTCTGCCCGGCGTTCGGATCGCCCACGCCGGTGCGGGCCACGGCCAGCAGCGAGGCGATGCCATAGAACACCCCGGACAGGGCATACACGCCAAGGATGATGCGCTCGGGCGGAATGCCGACCAGCCGCGTCGCCTCCGGGTTGTTGCCCACCGCGTAGACATGCCGGCCCGACGCCGTCTCGCGCAGCCAGAACCATACGCCCAGGTACAGCAGCACCATCAACACCGTGCCATACGCAATGTTGGTGCCACCGATGGCGAAGGTACTGCCCAGCCAGGTCATGGCCCCAGGCACCTCGGTGACCGTCTGCGCCCCCGAATACAGCTGCGTGATCGCAAAGGCGATGTTGAAGACGCCCAGCGTGACGATGAACGGCGGCAGCTTCAGGCGCGTGACGAGCAGGCCGTTGAGCAGGGCGAACAAGGTCGTCACGGCAATGCCGGCCAGCACCGCGAGAAACGGCGGCAGCCCGAAATCGGCGGCCACCTTGGTCATCACGATGCTGCCCAGCGCCATGATCATGCCGCACGACAGGTCGATGCCGGCGGTCAGGATGATCAGGGTCTGGCCTATGGCGATGACGCCGACGACCATGACCTGCTGCAGGATCAGCGAAAAGTTGTCCGCACTGAGAAAGCGGTCGGTGGTGGCGCCGAAGATGGTGCAGGCAATCAACAACGCGATGAAGGGCCCGAGCTGGCCGAGGGGAGGCAGTTTGTCTTTCAACGGGATGATCCTCAGGATGGGGGGCCGAGGGCAGGCACAGGGCACCTGTCAGCCCGAACGCTGCAGCAGTGCCGAGGGAGGGTACGGCCCGCTCGGCAGCCCGGTGCGCGAGTGGCTACTTCTTGCCCCAGCACAGGTCGGTGCCAGTCTTCACGTCCTTGCTGTCCACGCCTGCAATGGCTTTGCCGGCGATCAAGGTTACGCCGGTGTCGGTGTAGCCGCTGACTTTCTTGCCGCTCTTGGCGTATTCGATGCCGGCCTCCACCCCCATGGCCGCCATTTTCAGGGGGTACTGCTGCGAGGTGGCGGCGATCTTGCCAGCCGCCACATCCCGGATGCCGTCGCATCCGCCGTCCACGGAGACAATCATCACGCCCTTTTCCTTGCCGGCCTTTTGCAGCGCATTGAATGCGCCTGCGGCTGCCGGCTCGTTGATGGTGTAGACCAGGTTGATGTCGGGGTTCTTCTGCAGGCAGTTCTCCATCGCTGTCTGGGCCTTGCTGCGGTCACCGAAGCTGTCGGCCATGCACACCACCTCTGCGGGCTTGGCCAGCTCGTTGTTCTTCGCGTCGTAGCTGGCCAGGCCGAAGCCCTGCAGGAAGCCGTTGTGCCGCTGCGCACCGACCGGGTGGCCAGGCAAGAGATCGAGCGTTGCGATCTTCACCGGCTTGCCCTGCGCACTGGCGGCGAGGGCGGCTTTGGCGTACTGGCCAATCAGCACGCCGGCCTTGTAGTTGTCGGTGGCGAAGAGTGCGTCGGTGCCATCGGCAGGGTCGGTCGGGCTGTCCAGTGCGATCACCATCACCCCCTTTTCGCGCGCCTTCTTGACCGCGGGGAGGATGGCCTTGGAGTCGTTGGGCGTGATCAGTATGGTCTTGGCACCCGCGCCAATCATGTTCTCCATCGCGGTGATCTGGCCGGCGTTGTCGCCGTCGGCCTTGCCAGCGCCGCTGAGCAGTTTGGCCCCCTTGGCCTTGGCGACCTCGGCGGCGCCTTCCTTCATCTTCACGAAGAAGGGGTTGGTCTCGGTCTTGGTGATCAGCCCGATGACCGGCGTATCGGCCATCGCCGTGCCGCAGGCGGCCAGCAGGGTTGCGATCAGGGTGGCGTGCTTCAAGTTCATCGGATGTCTCCAGGATGTGGTCGGGTCCCAATTCAGCGATGCGCAAGCCCTTGCCTGTACACCTGCCGTGTGCGATTATCGTAATGCGCAAGCGCTTGCGCAAGCGCTTGCTACCTAGGGAAATCCATAGCATCGACGCGCCTCTTGCATCTGTTTGTCACGGGCGCCTGCTGCCCAGGCGCATTGGCCAGGGCACCGGGCGCTGCAGTGCAGAAATTCGCAGGATGGGTGCGATACGATGAAGAAACCCCGTGCCAGTCCACCACGCCGTGCGTCCGGCAGCACGGCTGTGGCAGTACGGGCCATGGAGGTTGGAGCTCAACGGAGAAATGATGATCACGATGGAAACCGTCGCGGCGGCCGCAGGGGTATCGACTTCAACGGTCTCGCACGTCATCAACAAGACGCGCAAGGTGCACCCCGATACCGAGCGGGCCGTGCTGGACGCCATCGACCGGGTCGGCTACTCGCCGAACCACCTGGCGCGTGCCCTGGCAGGTGCGCCGACCAGGACGGTCGGGGTCGCCATCTCGGTGTTGTCGAACCACTACTTCGCCGCCGTGGTGCGTGCCATCGAGGCAGAGTGCGCAAAGCGGGGCCTGATGATGTTGCTGGCCGACACCCACGAGGATGCCGACTACGAGCTGAAGGTGGTGCAGGCCCTGCATGAGAGGCGTGTCGACGGCATCGTGATTGCGCCCTGCGCAGAGCCGCAGCACCGTGCGCTCGACTACCTGCGCGACAAGGGCGTGCCCACCGTCCTGGTCGACCGGTTTGTGGGGACCACGTTCGACCAGATTGGCGTGGAGAGCCGCGATGCGGCCCAGACCCTGGTGGAGCACCTCATCGGGCTGGGCCACAGGCGCATTGCATTGGTGTCAGGTGCGCCAGGGCTGTCCACGACGACGGAACGGCTCGAAGGCTATTGCCGTGCGCTGGCGGCGGCAGGCATTGCTTTCGACCCCGCCCTGGTCCAGAGCGGCGAGTCGCGGTCCGAGCCGGCCTGCGCGGCCGTCCACCACCTGTTGTCACTGGACCAGCGCCCCACCGCCTTGATGACCGGCAACAACCTGATGACGATTGGCGCCATGCAGGCCTTGCGCTCCGCGGGGCTGCGCGTTCCGGACGACATCTCGCTGGTTGGCTTTGACGACTTTGACTGGGCTGACGTCTTTTCTCCGCGCCTGACGGTCATGGCGCAACCGGTGGAGGAGCTCGGCACGCGGGCTGTCCGCCTGTTGGCACGGCGCATTGCGGACCCTGGCGCGCGCCGCCAGACCGTGCGGCTCGCGCCCACGCTGCGACTGCGCGATTCCGCAGGGGTGCCTGGATCCAGGTGAGGCCGCCGAAGCTCCGTTGGACCATGGCAGATCCTGGCCCGACGGGTTAGCGTTCAGTTGACCAGCCTCCCGACCGATGCACCCACCCGGCAGGTCTGCGGCGCCAGGCAATCGACCTGAAACACCAGCTCGCCCATCGCGGGGTGCATGCCCTGCTCGGCCGCGCGGCGTTCCAGCTCGCTGCGCAGTTGGGCGCCGGGCAGCAGCACCGAACGTTCACAGCCCCGGCAGGCCATGCGCACCCCTGCCGGCGCCGGGTCCGCGGGGGTGAGCCGGTAGGTGCTGCGCAAACCTTCCCCCTGGCCGGCGAGCAGCACGCCCAGGAACTCCAACTGGTGGATGGCCCTGTACACGGTGCTCACGCTCACGCGCGTACCGCGCAGCAGCATCTGGCGGAACACGTCGTCCGCGGCCACGCCGCAGGCCCCGGCGGCCTGGATGACCTGCAGGATGCCGATGCGCGCCGTGGTCGGCCGCAGGCCGGCGTCGCGCAGGCGCTGCAGCAGGGACGGGCAGTCGCTCACGGGCGTCCCAGGCCCACGCCCGCCACCACGCCAGCGGCCTGCCAGCCCCCGCCCAGCGCCTTGTACAAGGCCACGCTGGCGATGAGCCGCGCCTGGCGCAGCAAGGCTGCGTTGTCCTGCGCGGCATACAGCGTGCGCTGCGCATCGAGCAGGGCGAGCAGGGTGTCGGCCCCCGCGCGGTAGCGCACCTGCGCCAGCGCGTGGGCCTGCTGCGCCTGCTCCAGCACCTGGGCCTGCGCGGCGGTCTGCGCATCGGTGCCGGCCACGGCCTGCAGGGCCACCTCGGCATCGCCCACGGCGGCGACGATGGCGGCCTGGTACTGGGCCACCAGCTCGTCGCGGCGCGCCTGGGCCATCTCGGCACCCGCGGCCAGCCGCCCGCCGTCGAAGATCGGAGCCGTGAGCCCTGCGGCCAGACTGTACAGCGGGTGGTCGAAGGCGCGGCCCAGTCTGTCGGCGCCCACGCCCAGCCCAGCGCCCAGTGTGATGCGCGGCAGCAGCGCGGCGCGGGCGGCCTGCAGGTCGGCATGGGCGGCGGCCAGCTGCGCCTCGGCCCGCGCCACGTCGGGGCGGCGCACCAGCAGGTCGGCCGGCAGGCCTGCGCCGATGGCCGGTGGCTGCAGCCCGGCCAGCGTGTCGGCCTGCACGGCTGGCGGCGTGGCCTGCCCCAGCAGCACGGCCAGGGCCGTGTGGTGGGCCTGCACCTGCTGGCGCAGCGCTTCGATGGCCTGGCGCTGGGTGGCCACCAGGCCGCGCTGCTGGGCCAGCTCCAGCGGCGTGGCAGCACCCGCACGGGCGCGCGCATCGACGAGCGCCAGCACACGCTCCGCACCCTGCAGGTTCAGGCCGGCAATCGCCAGGCGCTCGCGCCCGCCCACCAGGCGCAGCCAGGCATCGGCCACGGCGGCGGTGAGCGTCAGGCCCACGGTGCCCTGGTCGAAAGCGCTGGCCTGCAGGCGCGCCAGCGCCGCATCCTGGCCCGCACGCTGGCGGCCCCAGAAGTCGATCTCGTAGCTGGCGGCAAAGCCGGCCGCATAGCGGTTGGCCGCCGTGCCGTCGGTGCTGCTGCCGCCCGAGAAGCGGGCCTGGCGGCTTGCGTCCACGCTGGCCGTCAGGGCAGGCAACAGCGCGGCGCCGGCCTGGCGAGCGGTTGCCTCGGCCTGGCGCAGGCGCGCGGCAGCGGCCGCAGCGTCCAGGCTCTGGGCCTGGGCGGCCTGCACCAGCGCATCGAGCTCTGCGCTGCCCAGGCTGCGCCACCAGTCGGGCGAGATGGTGCCTGCAGAGCCAACGGCATCGCCAGGGCTGCCCCACTGCGCCGGCAGGGCGGGGGCGGTTGCCGCCAGCGGCGGCGGGGTCGTGGCGCAGGCACACAGCAGTGCGGCGGCCAGCAGGGTCAGGGAAAGGCGCATGGCGTGTGGGAGAAAAGGTGTCGATGTCATTCCGAAGCCAGGGCCACCACGGGGTCGAGCCCCGACGCGCGGCGCGCCGGCATGTAGCCGAAGACCAGGCCGGTGGCCACCGAGCAGGCAAAGGCGCCGGCCATGGCCGTGAGCGAGAAGATGACCGGCACGCCCGAGGCGATGAGCACCGCCCCCACGGCCAGGCCGATGGACAGGCCCGCCAGGCCACCCACCAGCGTGACCAGCACCGCCTCGGTCAGGAACTGGCGCAGGATGTCGCGCTGGCGCGCGCCGGTGGCGATGCGGATGCCGATCTCGCGCGTGCGCTCGCGCACCGTCATCAGCATCACGTTCATCACGCCGATGCCGCCCACCACCAGCGAGACGGCCGCGATCAGGCCGAGCATCATGGTCATGGCGTTGCGCGTCTGCGCCTCGGCCTGCAGCTTGGCGGCGGCATTGCCGATGCGGAAGTCCTCGCGCCCATGGCGTGCCAGCAACAGGGCGTGCATGGCCTTCTCGGCCGCGGTCACCTGCTCCACCGACGCGGCCGAGATCACCGTGTAGTCGGGCTGGGTCTGCACGCGGTACACGCGTGCCCTGCCCGCCTGGTAGGGGATGAAGACCATGTCGTCGTAGTTCTGCGCGCCCGAGTCGGCGCCGCGCTCGGCCATCACGCCGATCACCTCGAAGGGTGCGTTGCCGATCAGCAGGACGCGGCCCAGCGGATTCGGCGTGTCCGGGAAGAACTGCTGGTGCGCCTTGTGGCCCAGCACCACCAGCGCGGCCAGGTCGCGGTCTTCGGCGGCTGTGTAGTAGCGGCCCTGGGCCACCTTCCAGTGGTGTACGGCGGGCATGTCCTCGCTGGCGGCGAAGACGTAGACCTGGCGCTCCACGTTGCCCTGTCGCACGGGAATGGGGTCGCCGATCACGGGCATCACGTGGCCGATCTCGGGCAGCGCGGCGATGGCCTCCAGGTCGCCCTCCGTGATCTCGCCCGGCGGCCCGCCGCTGCCCACGTAGCTGCCGCCCAGGTACATGATGGTCGTGCCCATGGCGCCCATCTGGTCCACCACGCGCTGCTTGGCGCCCTCGCCCACGCCCATCATCACGATGACCGAGGCCACACCGATGACGATGCCCAGCAGGGTGAGCCCCGTGCGCGCCCGGTTCATGCGCATGCCGCGCCAGGCGCTGCGCGCGGCTTCGGCCAGCTCGGCCCACAGGGCACGGCGCGCGCCGCCCTCCTCGCCTGCGGCATGCACCGACGGCACGGCCGCCAGCCGCGCCTGCCCAGTGAGCTCCTGGCGCCCGCTGTCGGCCACGATCTGGCCATCGCGGATCTCGATCATGCGGCGCGCCTGGGCGGCCACCTCGCGGTCGTGGGTGATGAGCACGATGGTGTGGCCCGCGTCGGCCAGCTCGTGCAGCAGCGCCATGACCTCGGTGCCGCTGGTGGTGTCGAGCGCACCGGTGGGCTCGTCGGCCAGGATGATGCGCCCGCCGTTCATGAGCGCGCGCGCGATCGACACGCGCTGCTGCTGCCCGCCCGAGAGCTGGCTGGGCCGGTTCTCCAGCTTGTCGGCCAGGCCCAGGCGCGTGAGCAGCGCGGACGCACGCGCGGCCCTGTCCTGGCGCGACAGGCCGGCGTAGATGGCCGGCACCTCGACGTTCTCGCGCGCCGATTCGGCGGCGATCAGGTGGTAGCCCTGGAACACGAAGCCGAAGGCCTCGCGCCGCAACCAGGCGAGCTGGTCGGCGCCGAAGCCGGCCACGTCCTCGCCGTTGAAGCGGTAGCGCCCGCTCGTGGGCCGGTCCAGGCAGCCGAGCAGGTTCATGAGGGTGGACTTGCCCGAGCCCGAGGCCCCGACGATGGCCACGAACTCGCCGGCGTGGATGGACAGCGACACGCCGCGCAGCACCTCCACCTCGGGCTGGTCGCCGCCGCCGTAGCGCCGGCGCACGTCGGTGAGTTCGATCAACGGTGGGTTGGAGGCACCCACGCTCACAGCTTGAACCTCCTGGTGCCGGCCTGCGCGGCCCGCTCGCCGGTGATGAGCTGCTCACCCACCGCCAGGCCGCTGCGCACCTCGACACGGTGGCGGCTTTTGACGGCCACCTCCACGGTGCGCGACTGCACGCTGCCATCGGCCAGCAGCACCCGCGCCTGGTGCTGGCGCAGCCCCGGCGCGGCCTTGGCGGCATCCTTGGCCGCCGCACCCGGTGCATCCTTCAGGGCAGAGATCGGCACGGTGATCACGCCGCGGGCCTGCGCGGTGACGAAGCTGGTTTGCGCCGTCATCTGCGGCATGAGTTCGCCGTCGGCGTTGTCCACGTCGAACAGCACCGTGTACGACACCGCCTTGCTCGCCGCGGCCTGCGCGTTGGCACCGCCGCCGGCCGCCTTGCCCTCGGGCGTGGGCGGTGCCGGCAGCACCTGGCGCACGCTGCTCTGCCAGCGCCGCGCGGCCGTGTCGGCCTGGTTGCCCAGCGTGGTGAAGTACACCGGCATGCCAACCCGCACGCGTCGGATGTCGGCCTCGGACACGTCGGTCCACACCGTCATGGTCGACAGGTCGGCGATGCGCAGGATGTTGGGGGTCTGGTAGGTGGCGTTCAGGGTCTGGCCCTCGCGCGCCTCCAGCGCCACCACGGTGCCGGCCATGGGCGCGTAGATGCGCGTGTAGCCCAGGCGCGCCTCGTCGGCCTTGAGGCTGGCCTGGGTCTGGTCGATCTGCGCCTTGAGGTGCTCGATGCGCGCGGCGGTGGAGGCCAGCGCGGCCTCGGCCGTCTGCAGGTCTTCCAGGCGCGTGGCGCCCTCGCGCTCCATCTGCTGCTGGCGCGCCAGCTGCTGCTGCGCCAGGCGGTGCTGGGCCTGCTGCTCGGCCTGCTGGGCGCGCAGGCCGGCCAGCGCGGCACGGCCACCGTCCACCGTGGCCTGCTGCACGCTGGGGTCGATCTCCACGAGCAACTGGCCCTTCTTGACCTCGGCGCCGGGCTGCACGTGCAGCCGGTTGATCTGGCCCGAGACCTGGGCGCCCACGTCCACGTAGCGGCGCGGCTGCAGCGTGCCGATGGCGCTCACCGTGGCCTCGATGTCGCCGAGCGCCACGGGCGCGGTGTCGTACACCACCGGCGTCGGGCGGCTCCACCAGGCCACCGCCAGTGCGCCGGCCACGGCCACCAGGGCGAAGGACCCGAGCCAGCGGCCCCAGCGCGCGGAAGAAGACGGAGAAGAAGGAGGAATCGGCCCCATCAGCGTGCCACCTCGAAGCTCAGCGTGGCCGTGTGGCGCACGTCCTCGTAGCGCTTGCCATCCACCGTGGCCGGGCCGTTGACGCGCGCCGTCACCTCCAGCACATACAGGCCGGGGAACGGTGTCTCCAGGCTCACCGTGCCGTCCTTGGCCGGCGCCAGTGTGCGCTGCCAGCCCGCGCTGGTGTCCACGTGGACCTGCGAGGCCGCTACGGTCTGGCCCTTCCACACCAGCTTGAAGGTGTTGCCGCCGGGCGTGGTGGGCACCAGCTCCAGGTCGTTGGCGGCGCGGGTCTCGGCACGGCCGTGGCGCGCCTGGTAGAAGGTCAGCGCGCCCTTGTCGCCCACCACGCTGGTGGACAGGCGCAGGTCCTGGCCCTCGGGGGCCGTGACCTCGATGTGGCCGGCCTGCGGCGCCAGCGGCAGGTCCTTGCCGTCGGCCAGGTAGGCGCGCGGTGCCTGCAGGGCCGGCAGCGCGGCACTGCGGCGTGCCACGTCGCCGGTGTAGGCGCGCGCCTGGGCGCCTTCGCGCTGCAGCCACAGGTAGTCCGCATGGGCTGCGGGTGCCATGAAGGCGGCGGCCGTGGTGGCCAGCACGGCCAGGGCCGCACCGCGCAGGCTGTTGGATAGTGAAGGAACAGGGAACGAAGAAGACAGCATGGCGTGTAGTGGATGAGACAGAAGACAGCGGGCCGCTTTTTGGAGGGCTCTTGCTGTCCATGACCAACGAGATCAAAAAAAGGGGCAATGCCAAGCCCATTTTTTGATCCGGCGTGAAAAAAGCCAGGGCCGGCGCGGCCCTGAACGGCAGCTCAGCCCCAGGCGAGCGTGGCGATGCCGCCGGCCAGGCCCAGCACCAGGGTCACCCCGGCACCGGCGGCAGCCTGGCGCGGCCGGTAGGCCATGAGCCAGGCCACCAGCACGCCGCCCGCCGTGAGGAAACCCCACCAGGCGGTGAAGCCCACCGTGGCACCCCAGGCACCGGTGCAGGCCAGCAGGGCCAGTGCCAGCAATGCGCCGGAGGTGGCGCGCAGCATGCGGCGCCGCGCAAGCGGCACTTCGCTGCGTCCCGTGACCTGTTCGTGGTGGCGGTCCATGGCCAGGCTGAGCCCGGCCATGCCCGCATAGCTGAGCGCCAGCGCCACGGCCGAGGCGCCGAGGGCCGTCATGGGCCCACCCCCTGCAGTGCCAGCAGCGCCGCGCCGAACACGGCCGATGCGATGGCCAGGCCCGCCCAGGCCGAGAGGGCGCTGCGCGCGCTGAACACCCAGACCACCGCCAGCGCATACACCGCGAAGCTGAGCAGGGTGGCGGTGAGCAGCGCACTGGCACGCGATGCCCCCGCGATCAGCGGCAGGGCCAGCGACAGCACCGCCGTGACCAGCGAAGCCAGTGCGTAGCCGCCGAAAGCGCCCGCGATGGCACGGCTGGCCACCATGAGGCGGTAGCGCGCAGGAGAGCCGGGGTGGACTGCCATGCCGCTTTACGGGGCGACGAAGGTCAGCGTGGTCGTGTAGCCGAGCTTGGCGACCTTCTGGCCGGCGATCACCACCTCGCCCACCGCCGGCGCCTCGTGCGTGCTGACCAGCACGTAGCGGCCCTTGCCGCTCACAGGCACGTCGATGCGGCCGGCGGCATCGGTCTTGAAGCCCTTGCTCCACTTGTCGGGCGTGATCACGGTGACGGCCTTGTTCGCCAGGGGCTGGCCCTTGAACAACAGCGTGAAGGCATTGCCACCGGCGGCCACGGGCACCAGTTCGTGGTCGAGCACGGCCCGGGTGTCGGTGCGGCCGGCACGTGCGTTGAACACCGCTGCCTGGAAGCTGCCGTCCTTGGCCTTCCAGGGCTTCCAGACCTGGTCGTTGAACAGGCGCACGTCGCCGGCGGCGGCCACGTCGGCCTCCAGGAATTCTTCCCGGGCCGTGAGCTTGGCGGTCTGCTTACGGTCGCTGGTGAAGACCTCTGTGGTGGCGGCCAGCTTGGCCACCTCTTCGCCCTTGTCGTGGGCGCTGTCGGCATCGCCCACGTAGACGCGCACCGGGCCGGTGGCATCGCGCTCCAACCACAGCTGGTGGGCGCTGGCGGACAGCGCGAGGGTGGACAGGGCGACGGTGAGCAGCGTTTTCTTGAACATGAAGACTCCTTGGAAAAATCGGTGGTGGTCAGCCGGCCGCGTTGGCGGCCATGCGGGGCGTCTGGGTGGCCGGCGTGCGCGCGGACGTGGCGGCACGCAGTTGCCTGCGATGCACCCGGTGGGCCGCCACGGTGAAGCAGGCGCCCAGCGCCAGCAGGGTCAGGTCGAACCCGGCCAGCACCCAGTCGCCGGCCGGCAGGCTCACGCCCAGGTGGCGCTCGGTGGTGAGGGCATTGAGCAGTGGCAGGAGCGCGAAGGCGGCCGCCGCCAGCCACAGCGACTCGACCCAGGCGCGCAGTGGCGTGCGCAAGGCGGGGTACAGCAGCAGCAGGCCCCAGGTGATGAACATCGCGTGTACCTCCCAGTCGCGCCGGGTGGCAACGTCGGCCGGGATCAGCCGGTTGGCCCAGAAGTACGCGGCCACGGCCACGGGCAGGCCGGCGATGGTGCCGATGTTCAGGCACTCCACCAGGCGAAAGCCGAACTCGGGCTTCTCGCCGGCCTTGGCGCGCTTGTCCTGCCGGGCCCGGCGCTTGGCGGTCCACAGCACCAGGCCGGTGGCGATCATGGCGCAGCCCAGCAGGCCGCGGGCGAAGTACAGCCAGCGCAGCAGCGGCCCGGCAAAGCGGCCTTCGTGCAGCGCGAGCATCACGTCCTGCGTCTCGCGCGCGGCGCCGTCGTCGGCCCGGGGGTCGAGCGGAGCACCGGTGTGCGCGTCAAAGCGCAGCCGCTCGCTGCCCGCGATGCGACTGCCCGCCACG
Source organism: Acidovorax sp. AC410 (assembly GCF_979253235.1). NCBI lineage: Bacteria > Pseudomonadati > Pseudomonadota > Betaproteobacteria > Burkholderiales > Comamonadaceae > Acidovorax > Acidovorax sp. AC410. The sequence goes on along the minus strand of NZ_CEEDCG010000001.1, from coordinate 1,969,442 downwards.
CGCACGACCTGCACGTCCGCGTCGGCGGTCTGGGGTTGCTGCACGCTGACCCGGGCCACCTGGCCCGCGCCCCACTGCGCCTCGGCCTTGGCGACCAGCGGAGCCAGGGCCGTGATCGGAGCCCCGGTGCTCTCCACGGCCCCACCCGGCGCTGGGCGCTGCAGCAGGTCGTCATAGAAGGCCTGCGTGTTCCCGGCATAGTGGCTGGCCTGGATCCCGGCCGGCATGTACTGGAACAGGAAGAACACCAGCCCGCTGTAGGTGATCATCACGAAGAACGGCAGCGCCGTCACGCTGATGAGGTTGTGCGCGTCGAGCCACGAACGCTGCCCCTTGCCCGGGCGGAAGGTGAAGAAGTCGGCGAAGATCTTCTTGTGTGTGATGACCCCGGTGACGATGGCCATGAGCATCAGCATGGTGCACACGCCCACCAGGCGGATCGCCACGTCGTAGGGCATGTAGTGCATGCGGTACAGCAGGTGGCCGCCGCCGGTCTTGCGCACGGCCGGCTCCGCCGCCGCCTCGCCCGTCACAGGGTCCAGCATCTTGCGCACGAAGCGCGCGCGCGTGCCGGGCTTGGCATCGGCCGCCGGTGGCTGGCGCCAGGTGACGGACAGGCTGCTGCTGCCGCGCTGGCCGGGCAATTGCACCGACCAGTCCTGCGCGCCCTGTGCGTGGACCTGCAGGTAGGCCTGGGCCAGCGCCACCGCCTTTCCAGGCTCCACCGGTGGAGCATCACCCGCATGGCCTGCAAGAGGCAACTCGGGCCGCATCCAGCGGTCGATCTCGTAGGCGAAGTAGCCGGCCGTGCCCGTCACGAACACGAAGAACAGCACCCAGCCCACGACCAGCCCGGTCCAGGTGTGCAGCCAGGCCATGCACTGGCGAAAGCCCTCTTTCATGCCGGCCTCAGAAGCGCACGTCGACCCCCACGCGCAGGTTGCGCGGGGTGCCGTAGTAGGCATTGCCGACGGTGTTGTAGTACACCTTGTCGAACAGGTTGCCGACGTTGGCCGTGACGGCCACGGTGTCGGTCACGGCGTAGCGCGCCATCAGGTCCACCACGGCATAGGCCGGCTGCGTGAAGCGTGTGCGCGCGGCGCCCTGGTTGTCGCGGTAGATTGGGTTCTGCCAGCGCAGGCCGCCGCCCACCGTCAGGCCCTTGCCAATACCGGCGATGCGGTAGCTGGTGAACAGCTTGAGCGTGTTCTGCGGCACATCGGTGTTCAGGCGGGCGCGCAGGCGGTCGTGCGTGATGTTGCGCGAGAAGCCGGCGGACACCTGCCAGCCCGGCTGTACCTCGCCCGAGGCCTCCAGCTCGAAGCCGCGCGTGCTGGTGCCCGAGACGGCCTGGTAGGCCTGGCTGCCATCGGGCGCGAAGACGTTGGGGATGGCCACGCCCAGGTTGTCCTGGCGCGCCTTGTAGACGGCGCCGGAGACGTTGAGCCGGTCGTTCAGGAAGGCGCCCTTGATGCCGAGTTCGAAGCTGTCGCCGGTCTGCGGGTCCAGGTAGTCGCCGTTGACCAGGCGCAGGTTCTGCGGCGTGAAGATGCTGGTGTAGCTGGCGTAGGCCGACCAGTTGCGGTCGATGTCGTAGACGGCGCCCAGGTAGGGAATCACCTCGCCGGTTTCACCGCGGTCGGTGATGGTGATGGCGCCCGTGGAGTAGCGGGTGCTGGTCTGGTAGCGGCTCCAGTCCACCAGGCGCAGCCCGGCCAGCAGGGCCAGGCGGTCGGTGGGCTTCAAACGCACGGTGGCATAGGCGCTGTTCAGGCGCTCGTCCGACGTGGCGCGGCCGATGCTCGGGTTGTTGGGCTCCGCAGGGGAGGTGCCATCCCACGTGTAGATATTGCCGATGGCGCTGCTCCAGCCGGCATGCGTCCAGTTGGTGTAGTTGGGCGCCCGGTAGCTGGTGCGCGACATCTGCGCGCCGAAGGCGATGTCGTGCTTGCGGCCCAGCAGGTCGAAGCGGCCCGTGGCCTGCACGTCCAGGCTGTCCTGGCGCGGCTTGGCGGTCCAGCGGCCGGCCCACAGCGTGACGCCGGCGCCGGTCTCGCGCACGGGGGCACCGCCGCTGGCGTAGCCGATCATCTCGTCGTAGAAGTTCGTGGTGCGGGTAGCGGTGGCCTTGACCTTCCAGTCGTCGTTGAAACGGTGCTCGAGCGCCGCGAACACCGAGGTGTAGTGGCGCTGCGAGTAGGCCCAGGGCGGCGCGGCCGAGGCCGAGCGCGCCCATTCGGTGCGCGTACCGTCCGCGTAGTAGGCCGGCAGGCCGCCGCGTGCATGGCCCGTGGCGTCGTGGTGCTGCACCGAGGCACCGGCGAACAACTGGGTGTCGGGCGTGAGGTCGGCCTCGACCACGCCGTAGAGCAGCTTCTTGCGCTCCTTCAAGCGGTCGATGTAGGAGTCGTTGTCCTGCGCTGCAGCCACGATGCGCCCGCGCACGCTGCCCGAGGCGTTCAGCGGGGAGGAGATATCCACCTCGGCGCGCGCATGGTTCCACGAGCCGGCTTCGGCCCGCACCTGGCCCTGGAAGTCGGCCGTGGGGCGCTTGCGGATCAGGTTGATGGCCGCGCCCGGCGTGCCCACGCCGTTCATCAGGCCCGAGGCGCCGCGCACCACCTCGACCCGGTCGAACATGGCCATGTCGTTGGTCTGGAAGATGCTCGAGTAGTTCGAGTCCGTCTGGCGCACGCCGTCGAGCATGTAGGTGTTGACGCTGAAGCCACGCGAGTAGATGGGCGAGGTGTCCGATCCCTGGTTGCCGCCCTGGCTGAACACCAGGCCCGGGGTCTGCGCCACCACGTCGGGCAACTGGGTCAGGCCCTGGTCTTCCATGCGCTGGCGCGTGATGACGCTGACCGACTGCGGCGTCTCGCGCAGCGACAGGCCCAGCGGCGTGGCCGTGCCGGCCTGGCGCGTGGTGTAGGAGCCGGTGTTCTCGGTCAGGCCGCTGCGCTCGCCCGCAGCGGTCACGCGCACCTCGGACAGGGTGCTGCTGCCGGCGGCGGGCGCGGCGCCTGAAGCGGGCACCGGGATGCGCTGCACGGTGACGGCCGTGCCATCGATCACGGCCACCAGGCCGCTGCCGGTCAGCAGCCGGTCCAGCGCCTCGCGCGGCGTGAGCAGACCCGCCACGGCTGGCGCCGTGCGGCCCGCCACCAGGGCCGGCTGCACGATCAGTTCCAGCCGCGTCTGGCGCGCCAGGTCGTTGAGGGCCTGGGCCAGCGGCTGGGCGGCAATGCTCAGCTGCACTGCCGGCTGCCCGGCCACTGCGGGCTGGGCCTGCACGGCAGAGGTTGCAGCAAGGGCCAGCATGGCGGCAAGGGCGAGCGGTGCGGGACGGAATCGGTGGCGGCGCATGGACAGGGGTTCCCCGGTGTTGGATTTGAATAAGACGCTTTCTCAGGTAGACGCAGCACGGCGCCCGAACCCCAGGTCGCCGGGGAAAATTTTTTTGCGAGGGACATCGGCCCCTGGCGGGGCCCGGAATCAGGGCGCCGCGACGATCTCGGTCGTGGCGGCCTCGCCGCCCTGCGCCGCTGGCGCCTGCATGCGCACCGGCAGCACCTGGGGCAGCACGCGCACGAAGTTGTCGAGCCGGCGCGGATCGAAGGTGCCGGTCAGGCGCAGCGCCGCGACCTCGGGGTCGCGCACCGTGAGCTGCGTGGGACCGTAGCGGCCGAACTCGGCCAGCGCCTGGGCCAGGGGGGTGTTGTCGAAGCTCACCCGGCTTTCGCGCCAGGGCGCGATGCCCGAGGGCGGCACGGCCGCCACCGGCCCGAGCCGGCCTATGGCATCGCTGGCGACCTGCTGGCCGGCGGTGAGCTCCACCACGGCCCCGGAGGCTGCGGCCGGCGCATCGGCACGGGCCACGCGCACACGCCCCTCCTCCACCGCCACGCGCACGCCCTCCTCGCCCGGGATGCCCGGGGTGTTGCGCACCGAGAAGCGCGTGCCCACCACGGTGATGCGCAGCGGGCCGGCCAGCACGTCAAAGGGCCGCGCGGCATCGCCCTGCACGCGGAACACGGCCTGCCCCTCGGGCAGCCGCACTTCGCGGCGCTGGCGGAACAAGGCCACGTCGATGGCCGTGGCGGTGTCCAGCCGCAGGTGGCTGCCATCGGGCAGTTGCACATCCACCTGCTCGCCGGTGCGGGTGGCGATGTGCTTCTCGAACAGCGGCTGCTGCTGCCAGTGCTGCCAGGCGAGCAGGCCGCCTGCCGCCACCACGGCCACGCAAGCCACGGAGGCGGCCATGGCGGCACTGCCGGCCCAGGCCCCGGCCCGCCAGCCGCGTGCCGGCCTGGCGGCTTCGGCCCGCTCGCGCGCCAAGTCCTGTGCCAGGTGGGCGCGCAATCGGGCCACGCCCTGCACCGGCAGGGCATCGAGCTGCTGCCAGTCGGCCTGCCAGCGCGCGAAGGCGTCGGCATGCGCCGGGTCCTGGGCCTGCCAGGCGGCGAGTTCGCGCGCCTCCCCCTCGCTGAGCCCGCCACGGCTGCGCACGAACCAGGCGAGCGCATCGCGCTCGGCAGGGCCCGGCTCATGGCGTGGGGAGGACTGGTCGGTGGTCATGCAAAGGTTCGGGGCCAACGGCCTGGCAGCGATTGTCGGTGCCAGGCCACTCAAGGGTGTAGACGCATGGGCGCCGAAAAACCCCAGGTAGGCAGGTCAGGTCAAGGCAGGCGCTCCCCGGCATCGGCAGCCATGTCCATCGCGTCGCGACAGCGCCGGCAGGCCTGCATGGCGCGCTGGATGTGCTGCTCCACCATCTTGCGCGAGATGCCCATCTGCGCAGCCACCTCGGCATGCGAGAGGCCGTCGAACTTGTGCAGGATGAAGGCCTCGCGGCAGCGCAGCGGCAAGGCATCGATGGTCGCCAGCATCGCCTGCATGCCCTGGGAGGACGCCGCCAGGGCCTCGGGCCCCAGGGCGGCCGGCGCCGCCAGCTCGGCCACGTCGGGCAGCGGCGGCTCATCGCTGGCGCCGCCGGGCAAAGCTTCGCGCACGGTGTTGCGCCGGTGCTGGTCCACCAGCAGGTTGCGCACCGTGCGGTACAGCAGGGCCCGCGGCTGGGCGATGGCCTGGCCCGAGCGCTGCAGCATGAGGACGCGCGCATAGGCTTCGTGCACCAGGTCGGCCGCGTTCTCGCGGCCGCGCGCGGTGCGGGCGAAGTAGTTCAGCAGTTCCTGGTAGTAGCGGGCCAGCACGGCGCGAAGGGACAGTGGATCAACAGGCGGACCGGCCACCATGGCAAATGCGAATTATTCTCAGTATTGTAGAGGAGCAGCCCCTTGCTGCTGCAAGGGAGCCCCCGCCACCTGGCCGGCTTTCTACCCTGCCCGCCATCAACCCCGGCCGTGCACAAGGGGCGCGCTTCACGTATGGTGGCGGTTCAGCCCTCCCACTACCCCACCCCGCACCGCCCATGGCCACGCCCGCACCCTCCTCCATCCACAGCTACGAGCCGCGCAACGGCCATGGCCTGCCGCACGACCCGTTCAACGCCATCGTCGGGCCGCGCCCGATTGGCTGGATCTCGACGCAGAGCGCCGCAGGCGCGCTGAACCTGGCACCCTACAGTTTTTTCAACGCCTTCAACTACGTGCCGCCCATCGTGGGCTTTGCGAGCATCGGCTACAAGGACACGGTGCGCAATGTCGAGGAGACGGGCGAGTTCGTCTGGAACCTGGCCACGCGCAGCCTGGCCGAGGCCATGAACCAGAGCTGCGCGGCCGTGCCGCCCGAGGTCGACGAGTTCGCTCTGGCTGGGCTCACCCCGCAGGCCAGCACCCAGGTGGCGCCACCGCGCGTGGCCGAAAGCCCGGTGGCCTTCGAATGCCGGCGCACGCAGATCCTGCAATTGCAGGGTCTCGACGGAGCCCAGGTGCCGACCTGGCTGGTGCTGGGCGAGGTGGTGGCCATCCATATCGACAAGGCGTTTCTCAGGGACGGGATCTACGACACGGCCGCTGCGGGCCATATCCTGCGCGCGGGGGGGCCGGCCGACTATTTCACGGTCGGCCCGGAGCAACTGTTCAAGATGTACCGCCCCCGCTGAAACCGGTCCGGCACGGTTGCCACCGGTTACAAGTGAGGGCAAGCGGCGGGAAAGCAGGCGTGGCAGCATCCGAGGTGAGCCCCTCAGGAGACACGCCATGCCCCGCCCTTCTCTCGCCCTGCTGGCCTCGCTGGCGCTGCTCGCCAGTGCTGCCGTGGCCGCGCCCACCGTGGGCCCCTGCCCCGTGCTGCCGGCCGACCATGTGTTCAACACGCGCATCGACCAGTTGCCGGTACACCCGCAGTCGGCAGCCTTTTTGCAGACCATCAGCACCGGCAGCCGGCGCCTGCACCTGGACCTGGGCCAGAGCGAGGACATGGCCAGCACCGAGTACTGGGGCATTCCGTACAACGTGGTGCAGGGCAGCAAGATCACCTGGCCTGCGGTCTACTTCGATGCCGACGGAGCCCCCGACGAAAGCGATTGCGCGCGCGCCGACGGCAGCCTGGCGCGGCCCTGCACGGGCCTCGCCAGCCCCGCGCGCCTGCCCTTCCCGCTACAGCCCAAGGTGGAAGGCGGCATCAGCAGCAACAAGGCGGTCTACAACGACCACCACATCCTCAGCGTGGACACCGACACCTGCACGCTGTGGGAGAGCTACCTGAGCTATGCCCGGCCCGATGGCGGCTGGGACATCTACAGCAGCGCGGCCTTCGACCTGCGCTCGAACGCGCTGCGTCCCGCGGGCTGGACCTCGTCGGATGCGGCGGGCTTCCCGATCTTCCCGCTGCTGTTGCGCGCCGAGGAGGCCAGCACCGGCGAGATCCAGCACGCACTGCGCTTCACCATCCAGAGCAGCAAGATCCGCACAAGCTACACCTGGCCGGCGCGCCACCTTACGCGCAACGGCGATGCCTCGGCCGCCAAGCCGCCCATGGGCCAGCTGTTCCGCCTGCGCGCCGACTACCCGGTGCCCGAGAACTACACGGCGCAGGCCAAGGCCATCCTCAACGCGCTCAAGCGCTATGGCATGTACATCGCCGACGGCGGCTCGGACATGTACATCACGGGCGACCCGAGCCGCCTGTGGCAGGACGCGACCATCTCCCAGGTGCAGACCGTGCCGCACACGGCCTTCGAGGCGGTGGACCTCTCGCCCATCGCCGCGCGCGCGGGCTTCAGCCCCGACAGCGGGCGCGTGCCGCCCGCAGCGGGCACCACACCCGCAGGCTTCTCAGCCACCGCCGAGGGCACGGTGCAGTCGCTGCGGCTGACCGGGCGCGTGCAGCCCGCATCGGGCGATGTGGGCCAGGGCGGGGTGGTCTATGTCGTGGCCGTGGTGCCGGGCGTGGGCGTGGCGGTGCTGTCGCCGCAGGGCTGGACGCTGTTCAACGGCGCCTCGACGCCCGCACCGGCATGGCAGGGCACGCTGACGGCGTCGCAGACCGTGCCGATCCTGGAACTGGTCAATGTGAGCGGCCTGCGCGGCACGCAGTTCTTCCTGGGCTACGGCACCAGCCTGGCGGACATGCTGAACAACGGCAAGTTCCAGCTGATCTACACCGTGCCCTGAAGTCGGCTCAGCGCGACAGCGGCGCGCACAGCCCCTGCTGCGGGTCGCGCGCCCACTGCTCGAGCCAGGCCCACAGCTGCTGCACGCCGTCGCGGCCCGGGCTTTGCAGGCCATGGTCGGCACCCGGAATTTCCCGCACACACCAAGGCGCCGTACGGCCCGCAGCCAGCCGGGCACCTTGCTCAAAAGCAGCCGGCGGCACCAGCGCATCCGCACCGCCCCACACCTGCAGCACGGGCCAGGGCCCCTCGCGCAGGGGATGGGCCAGCGGCCAGTGCCACAGGTCGCGCCAATAGCCCAGGCTGCGGCCCTGCGCCATCGTGCTGTCGGGCAGGCTGCCGGCCTGCAGGCGGCCCAAGGCCTCCCAGTCGGCCGAGACACCCAGGCGCTGCGCCTGCAGGGCACCCGCTTCGCGCGGGTCGAGCCCGCTCGCGGACAGCAGAACCAGGCCCGCCAACCCGGGCACCTCGGGTGCGAGCGCGGGCAGCAGCTCGGCCCCTTCGGAGATGCCGACCAACACCTGGGGCAGCGCGGGCAGGCCGCGGGCCTGGCGCTCCCGGGCATCGGCGCGCAGCGCGGCACGGGCATGCCCGCGCCAGGCCGAGAGGCGGTCGGCCTGCACGAAATCGGCTGCGCAGGCGCCGGCCGCCGTGCGCGCACCGGGCGCCACGCCGGGCTTGTGCAGCACCAGCACCTCGGCATGCAGCAGGCCGGCAAAGTAGCGGTCGGCCAGCGGCCCCATGCCGGCGCAGCCGGAGCCGGGCACCACGATCACGCGGTAGCGCAGCGGCGCGGTGCGCTCGGGCCGCTGCAGGGCCCGCACGCGCGCCTCTCCCACCCCGGGCAGCGGATGGGGCGCGAAGGCCGTGGCATCCGCAACAGCCTCAGGCCCCGGCTGCGCCGCGCAGCCGGCCACGAAAAAGGCCAGCGCAAGGCTGGCCTTCAGGGTGGGACGCATGCGGCCCGTCATGGCGGCAAGGGACCCGTGAAGCTCACTTGAGGATCAGCACCTGATCGGGCTGCTGGGGCACGGGCATGGGCTGGCCGCCGCCCTGGTAGACCACGGGCGGTGGCGGTGGGCGCACGCCGCGTGCCAGTTGGGCATCGGTGTAGCCGAGCTGGCCGGCCAGCTGCTCGTACACGCTCTGTGCCAGGCTGCGCGAGGTTTCGCTGATCACCTTGGCCCGGTTGGGCGGGGCGATGTCGCCGCGGTTGGACAGGATCTTGGTGTCGTTGCCTTCGCCCTGTGCGGAGAAGGCGGCCTTGATCTCGTAGGTGCGGGTGTTGATCAGCGAGAAGTCGGCCAAGAGCTGCAGGCCATACTGGCGCGTGGCGCTGCTCGTGCCCTGCAGGGGCGAGAGCGCGTCGGTGAAGTTGATGCTGGAGACCACGCCGAAGAGCACGTAGTCGGCACCGGCGAACTCGCCCTTCTTGATGCGGGCGGTCACGTTGGCCACCTGGTTCTGCGCCTGGGGCGTGGCCATCCTGCCGGTCTGCACCTGGTTGAGCACCTGCTCGGCCTTGCTGTTCTGCGGCTTGCCGGCGTCGAAGCCCTTGCCCTGCACCAGCCGGAAGTAGGTGCCTTGCAGCAGCGCGCCTTTGATGTCGTTGGTGTAGCCGCCGAGTTCGCGCTGCTCGATGTAGCTGTAGCGGCCGGCCACATAGGTACCGCTGGCCTGTTCGGAGGCCTGCATCGAGTGGCTGCCCGAGCCGCCGTACATGCCGTGGCTTGCGCTGCCGCTGGCGCTCATCTGGGCGCTGCGCTGGTAGGCGCCGGCCACGAAATACTCCGAGACCTGCTGGGCGTAGGCCAGGTCGGTCACGGCGATCTTGGGGGCCGCGTTCTGTGCCTGGGCGCTCGCGCCGAAGGTCAGGGCCAGCACGGACAGTGCGGCCGCGAGGGTGGTTCTGCGTTGCATGGTGAAGTCCTTTCAGTACCGTGGTCGATCAGCGCTTGCTGGTCTTGCGGATTTCTTTCTCGTCCTGCCATTCCACGGTGCCTTCCTGCACGTCGAACAGCTTGAGCGTGAACTTGTAGTACACGTCCTTGGTGGAGTTGCTCTGCTTGACGATGCTGGTCAGCTCGCCTTCCATGCTGTACTTGGCGGCCGTCATCTGGCCGACCTTGGCGGTGGTGCCCTGCTTGTACAGGCCGCTCTGGTTCTGGCGCTGCAGTTCGTCCACGCCCTGCTGCATCTCGTTGATGGAGCGCACGAAGCGCACCTTGCCGGACTTGACCAGCGAGGTCTGGATCGAGTTCATCACGTTGGTGGTGTCGATGTACTCGCTGGTCTTGTTCTTCACGGTGGAGATGGTCACCGTGGGGCGGCCCTGGAAGATGCCCGTTTCGAGCAGGCCGCCGGTCATCTTCTCGGCGATCATCTGCAGGTCGGTGGAGCCGAACTCGTTGGTCACCAGCTCCACGGCCTTGGAGTCGCCGTAGTTGACCTGGCGGTCAAAGCGCACGGTGGGCGAGGACAGGTTCTGGCAGGCCGAGAGGGCCAGGGTGCTGGCTGCGAAGGCCAGGATGAGCGCGGTGCGCTGGATGCTGCTGTTGCGTTGCATGGTGTGTTCTCCGGTCGGGGCTGTGGGGTTCAGCGCGGTTCTACGTTCATTTCCAGGCGCAGGTCTGCTGCGGCACTGTTGGGGGCGACGCTCTTGACGGTCTGCTGGCCCAGGCCGAGCACACTCATCTGCTTCCACGACTCTCCGTCACCCACCTGGTTGCCCACCTGGTCCACCCACTTGAAGCGGTAGAACACGGTGCGGTCGGTGCGACCCATGTTGGACATGTCGGCCTCGACCACCAGGACGTCGTTCTTGCGCACGATGCGCATCTCGCGCACGGCGATGCTGTTGGCTTCGCCGCGCAGCGCCACCTTGGAGGCCACGGCGATGGGGGTCGCAGGGTCGTGCAGCTGGGCGTGGGCCGCAGCGCCGGTCAGTGCCATCACGGCGACGCCGATGGCGGTCAGGTGGGTGCGGATAGTCATGGATAAGGCTCCTTGGAAAACGGTCTGTCGGTTCAGTTCTTGGCCGGGGTCACGGGCGCTTGCGCGGGCTTGGCCGCAGGCCGCGTGCGGTTGTTGGTGGTGGTCTTGGTGGTCGTCGTCGTTGAGATCGTCTTGGTGGACGATGAAGGCACGTCGACCGCCGGGGCCACGGCGGCAGTGGAAGCCGCTGCAGCCAGCTGGCCGACCGATGCCACGTCGCCCATGATCACGCTGTTTTCGTACAGGCGCAGGGGCACCAGGGCGTACTGGCCGTCGATCTTGACCGGCACGGGCAGCGCTCGACCATTGATGGTCACCGTGTGCTCGCCCGGTGGCAGGTAGCCGCGGGCCACGTACACGCGGCCAGGCAGCATGCGCCACATGCGGTCGTCAGCCTGCTCGGTGGCCGAAGCAGCCACGGCGCCCACGATGCCGCCCAACAGGCCGCCCTTCTTCTGCAACTGGTCCTGCATCACGCCCTTGGCCACGGCGCGGGTGAAGCCGCGCAGCACCATCCCGGGCATTTCATCCTTCAGGGCGCGGCGTGCCATCACGTTCACGTCGACCACTTTTTCGAGCTTCAAGTCCGTGCCGGCGGCCGACAGGTTGGTCAGCGGCGCATCGCGCGAGGGCTCGATCACGGGGTAGGAGACGCTCACCGTGGTCCAGCGGCTGCCCACGGGCACGGGCAGCGTGAAGGCACGGGGCTTGCGCGCGGGGGCGTCGCCGGCCTCGACCACGAACAGCACGTCGGTCATGCGCTGGCGGCGCTTCCAGGTGAAGCTGGTGCGGCTGTCCAGGCCGCGCAGGCCTTCTTCGAGCACGCCGGTCTCGGGCTTGAGCTCGATGGCCTTGCGGTAGCCCGGCGCAGCCAGGCCCGGCTCGTTGAGCATCTCGTACAGGAAGCCGGCCAGGTAGTGGCTCAGGGCGTTCTGGTAGCCGTTCTTCAGGGCCAGCACTTCGGGGTCGTTGAAGGTCTCGACGGGGTAGCCGTTGAGCTCCTTGCCGCCCGAGCTGGCGCCCTTGGACTTGGCTTCCTGCTCGGCCGCCAGGGTTTCCTTGGAGCGGAACTCGGCGATGATGGCTTCGCGTTCGTGCGTGCGCTTGATGTCCACGCGGGCGTTCTCCACGTCGCCCACGGCCACGCGGTTGAGCGCCAGGCGAGTGGTCAGCCAGACCTTCTCGTAGTCCTGGCCTTCATAGGCCTTCAGGCGCTCGCTGATCAACGCGGCACCCACGGTGCCCATGAGCTTTTGCGGGTTGCTCTTGGCGGTGTCTTCCCATTCCTTGACCTTCACGTCGGCCAGCAGGAAGGCATTCGTGCTGTCCGCGTAGCGGCGGTCCATGCGCAGCAGTTCGCCGCGCTCCATGTTGAAGAGCAGTGCGGTCTTTTCTTCCTCGGTCTTGGCCGTGGATTCGAGCTGTGCGATGGCGGCGGGAATCCCGCCGCTGCGGCCTGCGCCCTGCACGTCCGTGGCGAGCTTGTCGTGGCTCTGCATCGTCGCGCAGCCTGTGAGGGCGGCGCTCAGCGCCAGCACCCACAGAAGGCGGGGACGGAATTGGGGACGGGTGGTCATGAATACTCCTTGTGAATGGATCGGGTGTTCACCAGAAAACCCCGGCGACGCGCCCCTGCAGCAACAGGAATGCTGCGGCGGACACCGAAAGGGGTGCCGCACGCGGCAAGCCGCTGGCGAAGGAGGTTGTCGACCGGACAAGGAAAGCTGTGCAGGACCTCGCGCTCCCTCCTGGCGCTGATCCTCGCGGTTGCGGCTGCAAGCCCCTTGTGGCTGTGAATTTCTTGGTTTTTGTGTGCTCTGAAGCCAGGGCGCAATGTAGCAAAAGGATGTATCTTTTCTGTAACCGGCAACGGGTTGGAAAAACAGTTGTAGCGGTGCATTTCAGGCCCCCTTGTCCGCAAGCATCGGCAGGCGGTAGATCCACACCACACGCCCGCCGGGCGCACGCAGCTGGGCGCTGGGCAGCAGGCCGGGCACGGCGAACTCCAGGCTCACCAGCCAGGAACCGGCAGCCATCTCAGCCTGGGCCTTGGCGGCCGCGCGGGCCATGCTCTCGGGGCGCTGGAACAGGTAGACCATCTGGTAGCCGCTCCAGTCGGCGTGCCACATGTCGCCGCGGCGCACCTTGGCCCAGGGGCAGCGCAGCGCGCAGGCCAGGCGCAGCGGCCAGCTCCATTCCAGCCCTTCCAGGCGGGCATCCGGGTAGGCGTGGCGCAGGGCGATGAGCCCGTCGCCCACGCCGCAGCCCGCATCGAGGATACGGGCTGCGGGCGCCACCGACGCCTGTACCGCCAACGCCTGCAGTGCATGGCGCGGCGTAGGGAAGATGGGCGCGTCGCGCCAGGCATTGAGGGGGTAGACCGCCAGCAGCAGGGCCAGCGGCACCAGCCAGGCCCAGGCCGGCAGGCTGGCCACGCCGGTGATCGCCAGCGACAGCGGAAAGCCCAGTGCAATCAGCGCGCGGCGCCACCAGTTGGCACCCAGCAGGCTTGCGGCCGTGCCCAGCAGGCAGGCGGCCACCAGCGCCGCCATGGGGGGCACGGCCCGCTGCAGGCTGAGGTACAGCAGCCATGCTCCCGCCCACGCCAGCAGAGCGGGGAGAGGCCAGGGCAGCAGGCGCAGGGGCATATGCATCACAGGCCCAGAAGGCCTTGCAGAAAGTGGGCAGCGCCCGTAACGACCAGGCCCACAGTCTGCGCGCAAATCGCGCAAACGGCCATGCCCACAAGCCCCGTGGCCAGGGCGGCGGGATGCAGTGACGGCAGGCGGCTTGCGCGGGGCATGGAACTCTCCAGAACTCCCCCGGTGCACATGCCCCGGGATGGAATGGAGCGCAGTGTAGGCCGGCATGGCGCGCTGCAACACGCCTGTGCAGGCCTCCGCGGCACGATTGTGTGCACTTTGTCACGTGACCCCGCCCCGGTGCGGTGGGGCCACGCGCCCACAGGGGTTTTAGCCGCGCAGGCGCTCGATCAGGCCGTTGAGTTCTTCGATGGAGGCGAACTGGATGGCCAGCTCGCCCATGTCTTCCACACGCCCTGCCCGCTTCACGCGCTTCTTCACGCGCACCTCGACCTCGGCCATGAGCAGGTCGGAAAGCTCTTCTTCCACGCGCCGCAGGTCGCGCGATTTTTCCTTCTTGGGCTTTTGCGGCACCAGGCTGAACTCGGCGCCGATCTTCTTGACCAGGGCTTCGGCCTCGCGCACCGAGAGCTTCTTGGCCGCGATCTGGTTGCCGGCCGTGATCTGCGCCGCGCGGTCCAGCGACAGCAATGCGCGCGCATGGCCCATGTCGATGTCGCCGGCCATGAGCATGGTCTGCACCGGCTCGGCCAGGTTCAGCAGGCGCAGCAGGTTGCTGGCAGCGCTGCGCGAGCGGCCCACGGCCTGGGCGGCCAGTTCGTGCGTAAGCCCGAACTCGCGCACCAGGCGCTGCAGGCCATGGGCTTCTTCGAGAGGGTTCAGGTCCTCGCGCTGGATGTTCTCGATGAGCGCCATCGCGGCTGCGGCCTCGTTGGGCACGTCTCGCACCAGCACCGGCACGCGGTCCAGGCCGGCCAGGCGCGCGGCACGGAAGCGCCGCTCGCCGGCGATGATTTCGTACTTGCCGGCGTTCTCCCCGTCGGCCAAGCGCCGCACCAGGATGGGCTGCATGATGCCCTGCACCTTGATGCTCTCGGCCAACTCGTACAGCGCGCCCTCGTCCATGCGCGTGCGCGGCTGGTACATGCCGGGCACCATCTCGGCCAGGGTCAGCGCATTGGGCAGGCCGGCATCGGCCGCCTGGGCCTGCTCGGAGGCTTCGCTGACCTTGGGGCCCAGCAAGGCTTCGAGGCCGCGTCCGAGGCCCTTGGGTTTTTTGGTGACCATGGTGAGAAAAGCTTTCTTGTTGTGTTCAAAAAATCAGGGGCGTCGCCGCGCCACCGTCATTGGTCGATGATCACCAGCGTGCCATGGCTGCCCGGCGCCACCGCATGGGGCACGCCAGCAGGCACGATGAAGACCTCGCCGGCCTGCACCTCGGTGACCTGGCCCTGCAGGTCCAGGCGCATGCAACCTTCGACCACGAGCAGGGCCTCATCGAAATCATGCGTCTCATCGGGGTAGGCGCCGTCGTCCATGCGCAGCACCTTGACGTTGGCGTTGGCAGCCCGGCCGATGACGCGGGACGACCAGGCCTTTGGAAACGACCGGGCCTTTTCCAGCAGATTGGTTTTGGACATAGAGCTCAGGAGGTGGCAAGCGGTGGCATGGTGGACGACCGCAGCCCGCCCAGCAGGGCCTGGCCCTCGGGCCAGTCGGCCAGGCCCGATTCGGCATTGATGTGGCCGCGCTCGCCATAGTCGATGAAGCGCGCGCCCCAGGCCTGGGCCATGCCCTGGGCACGCTCGAAGCTGCAGTACGGGTCGTTGCGGCTGCCCACGAGCACGGAGGGGAACGGCAGGGCCTGGCGCGCAACCGGCGCCCAGCCCGGCAGGTAGCCGGCGATGTCCTCGCGCTCCACGTCACCCGGCGCAACCAGCAACGCACCCTTCACGCGGTGGGTGTGAGAGGAATGCGCGGCCCACCAGGCAGTGAGGATGCAGCCCAGGCTGTGCGCCACCAGCACCACGGGGCCGGGGGCGTCGACGATGGTTTCCTCCAGACGCGCGGTCCAGTCGCCGCGCAGCGGGCGCATCCAGTCGTGCTGCTCCACGCGCTCAAAGCCATGCAGCGCCTCCCATCGGCTCTGCCAATGGTCGGGGCCGGAACTCTGCCAGCCGGGCAGCACGAGCACGGTATCGGGGGATGCATTCATACTATGAATTTGATAGCAATCGGATAGATGCCCGGTCAGACAACCGCAGGTTTCTTGCCGAGCGCCTTCATGCTTTGCACACGCTCGACCATCTCCTGCGCGAACTCGATGAAGGCCTGGCTGCCCTTGGCCAGCGGGTCGAACACCACGCCGGGCAGGCCGTAGCTCGGTGCCTCGGCCAGGCGCACGTTGCGCGGGATCATGGTGTTGAACACCTTGTCGCCGAAGTGGTCCTTGAGCTGCTCGCTCACCTGCTGCTGCAGGGTGATGCGCGGGTCGAACATCACGCGCAACAGGCCGATGATCTGCAGGTCGGCATTCAGGTTGGCATGCACCTGCTTGATGGTGTTGACCAGGTCGGTCAGGCCTTCGAGCGCGAAGTACTCGCACTGCATGGGCACGATCACGCCATGGGCCGAGCACAGGCCGTTCAAGGTCAGCATCGACAGCGAGGGCGGGCAGTCGATGAGCACGAAGTCGTAGTCCGCATCCACCTCGGCGAGTGCCGCCTTGAGGCGCTTTTCGCGGTGCTCCAGCGCCACCAGTTCGACCTCGGCACCGGCCAGCTCGCGGTTGGCACCCAGCACGTGGTAGCCGCACTTTTCGCTCAGCACGGCCGCTTCGCGCACCGAAGCCGACTCGAGCAGCACGTCGTAGACCGTGAGGTCGAGCTTGCGCTTGTCCAGGTTCGACCCCATGGTGGCATTGCCCTGGGGATCCAGGTCGACCATCAGCACGCGCTGGCCGATCTTCGCCAGGCCGGCCGCCAGATTGACGGTGGTGGTGGTCTTGCCGACGCCACCCTTCTGGTTCGCAATGCAAAAAATCTGGGCCATGGAGTGGATGCCTTGTTTACTTCGAAATGGCCAGCTTGATGCCGAAGCCGATCAGGAACACGCCCGCGATTTTTTCGAGCACGCGGCCGATGGTGGGATTGGCGCGCATGCGCTCCGCCAGATGGTGGGTGAACAGCACGGCAATGAGTCCGTAGGCAAACGTCAGGGCCGCCACGGTGGCCGCCATCACGCCGAAGGTCAGCAGGCCCTGGTGGCGGGCCGGGTCGACGAACAGCGGGAAGAACGCCATGTAGAACACGATGGCCTTGGGGTTGAGCAAGGTGATCAGCGCGGCCTGCTTGAAGTAGTGGCGCGGCTCGATGTTGAGGATGGGCTGGGCGCCGGGCTTGGCCGTGAGCATCTTGAAACCCAGCCAGGCCAGGTAAGCGGCACCGAGCCACTGCGCTGCATGGAAGGCGGTGGGGTAGGTGGACAGCAGGGCGGCCACGCCGGCCACCGCCATCCACATCAGCACCTGGTCGCCGGCGATCACCCCCATGGTGGCGGCCAGGCCACCGCGGATGCCACCCTTGCTGGTGGAGGTGATCAGCGCCAGATTTCCCGGACCGGGGATTGCCAGGAACAACACGATGGCGGCCACGAAGGCGCCGTAATCCGCAATGCCAAACATGAGAAAGCCCCCAGGGGAAAGACGAGCCGCAAGCAGGCGAATACTGCTGCTGCAACAAACGACCGGCGAGCGGCGAGTTTACGCGACCCGTGCGCGCAGCCCTGCCCTTTTTACCAACGGCGGGTCACGCGGGACGCATCCAGACGATGCAGCGCTCGGCCTCCAGGCCCGGCACGACGAGTGGTTCCACGTGAAACACCTGCACGCTGGCAGGCAAGGCTGCGATTTCCTCTGCGGGGTGCTTGCCCTTCATGGCCAGCCAGACACTCTGCGCGCCAAGCGCCTGTCGCGACCAGGTGGTGAAATCCACCAGCGAGGCGAAGGCCCGGCTGGTCACCACATCGAACGGACCATCCAGGTTCTCGACCCGGGCATGCACGCCGCGCAGATTCGGCAGCTTGAGGGACACCGCCACCTGCTGGATGAAGGCAGCCTTCTTGGCCACCGTGTCCACGCAGCTCACATCCACCTCAGGGCAGCAGATGGCGATCACCACGCCTGGCAGTCCGGCCCCGGCCCCGACGTCGAGAAGGCGAGCGCCCTGCCCCGCAGGCAGTGCCGCCTGTGCGAGGGCCCGGCGCAGCGGCGGCACCGCCGCCAGGCTGTCCAGCAGGTGGTGGGTCAGCATCTCTTTCGGATCGCGCACGGCCGTAAGGTTGTAGACCTTGGTCCATTTCTGGATCAGGTCCAGGTAGCACAACAGGGCATCGGCCTGCGCGTCCGCGAGGGACACGCCGATTTGTTCGGCCGCCGAAAGCAGCGTGGAGCGAAAAGCCAGCGTGGTGGCGGAAGGAGTGTTCATGGGGTTTGGGGTGTCCATTGTTCAATTGGCAGCGCCCTGGTCGGTCAGCCATCGGGCAATGGTTTCACGTGGAACCATTGCACTCGGAGCGCCTTCAGGAGCCAGCACTGTTCCAGCAGTTGGCCGGCTGGTCCTTGGTCTGCACCCAGTAGCGGGTGCCCTGGCCCAGGGTGGTATTGGTGGTGCGCATGCCGGTGAGGCTGCCGCTGCCCAAGCCATCTTGCACATCGGCCATGCGCCAGCCACTGCCCAGCTCCTTCTCACACCGGGCCGAGGCCAGTGCTGCCGAAGTCAGGATGGCACCCATCACGGGCTGGGTGGGCGCCAGCATTCCGCCGGTCCAGCCGGCATAGGTGGTTTCCACGCCCCCGGCAGGTTTGGCGGCCGTGCCCGGTTGGATGCACAGCACCGGCAGGACCACGCGGCACGAGGTGTCGCCTTGCTGGTGGTTGCAGGGATGGTCATCCTTCAAGGGCCGGTCCGTCGCATGGGGTTCTCCGGCACAGCCCAGGCGTGCGACCTCGGCGGGCATCGTGGCATCGTCTGCCACCACCGCAAAGGTAAGGCCGTGGCCAATACCTGGGCTGGCGGCCGCTGGCGCTGCAGCCGCGGGCACCGCAACAGAAGCCGCCAACTGCGCCGGGCGGGAGGAAACACGAGCGCCCCCCGACAGCACAGAGCCCTCCTTGCCAGCCTGCGCCCCTGCGCGCTTGTCCCGCTCGTGCTTCATCCACAGCGGAATGGCCAGCAGCAGCACCAGTACGGCCACCACGGCGATGGCGCGCACCATCAGCAGCTCACCCCGCTGGCGCGCGCGCAGCCCTGCCCCGCTCTTGCCGACCACAGGCCGCTCAGTGCGCGGGCGCTTCTGCATGGGCACGTGCACCGGCAATTCCGCGGAAGGCGCCCTTCTTGAGGTGCACCATGAGCAACGAGATCGTGGCGGGCGTAATGCCCGAGATGCGCGATGCCAGGCCCAGCGTCTCGGGGCGGAGGCGGCTCAGGATCTGGCGCGCCTCGATGGAGAGGGCCGCCACCTGCATGTAATCCAGGTCGTCCGGCAGCTTGAGGTTTTCGTAGTGGGCGGCACGCTCCACTTCGTCCTTCTGGCGGTCGATGTAGCCCGAGTACTTGGCCGCGATCTCCAGCTGCTCGATCACGGATTCGCTCAAGGCACCCAGGGTTTCACGTGAAACATCGGCCGTGGCGTATTTGCCACCGTCCATGCCCACCAGGGATGCATAGCCCACATCGGGCCGGCGCAGCAGTTCGAACAGGTTGTATTCGTGCTCGATGCTCTTTCCCAGCACCCGCTCGGACTCTGCCGCCGGCAGGTTGCGCGGGTTCACCCAGGTGGCCTTGAGGCGCTCTGTTTCACGTGAAACAGCGTCGCGCTTGCGGCTGAAAGCCTCCCAGCGGGCATCGTCCACCAGGCCCATCTTGCGGCCCATTTCGGTCAGGCGCAGGTCGGCGTTGTCCTCGCGCAGCTGCAGGCGGAACTCGGCGCGGCTGGTGAACATGCGGTAGGGCTCGTTCACTCCCTTCGTGATCAGGTCGTCGACCAGCACGCCCAGGTAGGCCTCGTCGCGGCCGGGCAGCCAGGGCGCATCGCCACGGCACTGCAAGGCGGCGTTGACACCGGCGAACAGGCCCTGGGCCGCAGCCTCCTCGTAGCCCGTGGTGCCATTGATCTGGCCTGCGAAGAAAAGGCCCTCGATCTGGCGCGTCTCGAAGCTGCTCTTGAGCGAGCGCGGGTCGAAGTAGTCGTACTCGATGGCATAGCCCGGGCGCAGGATGTGCGCGTTCTCCAACCCCGGCATGCTGCGCACCAGCTCGTACTGGATGTCGAACGGCAGGCTGGTACTGATACCGTTGGGGTAGTACTCGTGCGTGGTCAAGCCCTCCGGCTCCAGGAAGATCTGGTGGCTGTCCTTGTCGGCAAAGCGGTTGATCTTGTCTTCCACGCTCGGGCAATAGCGCGGGCCCACCCCCTCGATCTTGCCCGTGAACATGGGACTGCGGTCGAAGCCGCTGCGGATGATGTCGTGCGTGCGCTCGTTGGTGTGCGTCACCCAGCACGGCATCTGCCGCGGGTGCATGGCCGCATTGCCCATGAAGCTGAACACCGGCACCGTGCCCTCGTTCACGCCGCCGAGCATGCCGTCGCCAGGCTGTTCGGCACACTTCGAAAAGTCGATGCTGCGCCCATCCAGGCGCGGCGGCGTGCCGGTCTTCAGGCGCCCTTGGGGCAGCTTGAGTTCCTTGAGGCGCGCCGAAAGCGACACGGCGGGTGGGTCCCCTGCCCGGCCGGCGGCATAGTTGTTCAGGCCCACGTGGATCTTGCCATCGAGGAAGGTGCCAGCCGTGAGTACCACGGTGCGCGAACGGAAGCGGATGCCCACCTGCGTCACGGCACCCACCACCCGGTCGCCCTCCACCATCAGGTCGTCCACTGCCTGCTGGAACAACCACAGGTTGGGCTGGTTCTCCAGCATGCGACGGATGGCAGCCTTGTACAGAATGCGGTCGGCCTGGGCGCGGGTGGCGCGCACGGCAGGGCCCTTGGAGCTGTTGAGGATGCGGAACTGGATGCCGCCCTCGTCAGTGGCCAGCGCCATGGCGCCGCCCAGGGCATCCACCTCCTTGACGAGGTGGCCCTTGCCGATGCCACCGATGCTGGGGTTGCAGCTCATCTGTCCCAGCGTCTCGATGTTGTGCGTGAGCAGCAGCGTCTTGCTGCCCATGCGGGCAGCCGCCAGCGCGGCCTCGGTACCGGCATGGCCACCGCCGACGACAATCACATCAAATTCCTGGGGGTACAACATGGGAGCGCTCCGGGGCCTGTCGGGCCCGATAATCAAAAATCCCGGTACGACACCTGTGGCCGGGCCCCGCCTGGGCCTGCCGTGTGTACCGCCCCCGCCCGGGTGCGGGGGTGCAAGCCTGCACCCTGCCCCGGCGGGCAACCCGGGATTTTCCCACTTTGCGCCCACCGTGTCTGCCCACAGCCCTCTGACCCACTTTCTCACCCGACTGGTGGGCGATCCGCCCGTACCGGTGGCGTCATGGTGGAGCAGTGCCCAGGCCATTGATCTGCAACGGGGCCAGCCCTTGTTGCGCGCCGGTGAAACCTGGCGCCATCTGTGGTGGGTGGAGCGCGGCATCCTGAGGTTGTACCTGGTGGACAGAGACGGAGCGGAAGCCAACAAGAACTTCTTTCTCGATGGCGCGATGTTCTGGCCGATCACGCCCAGCCTGCGACAACAACCAGCAATGTTCCACGTGGAACCCTTGGAGGACAGCCGGGTCTGGGCGCTTCCCATGCCTGCACCGGGAAT
Organism: Acidovorax sp. AC410; assembly: GCF_979253235.1. Classification (NCBI taxonomy): domain Bacteria; kingdom Pseudomonadati; phylum Pseudomonadota; class Betaproteobacteria; order Burkholderiales; family Comamonadaceae; genus Acidovorax; species Acidovorax sp. AC410. The sequence continues at coordinate 1,948,450 of NZ_CEEDCG010000001.1, read as the reverse complement.
GCCAGGGGCCACCGATGGCTGGGCTGCCTGGGCGGCGCTCGAGCACCGAGCCCTCTGCGCCCAGCTCGATGGCAAGATGCAGCGCGAGCAGGAATTTCTGCAGTTGAGTGCGCGCGAGCGCTATGCCCGGCTGCTGGCCCAGCACCCCGACTGGCCAGAGCGCATCGCGCTGCGGCACCTCGCGTCCTACCTGGGCGTCACCGATGTCACGCTCTCACGCGTGCGCAGCGAGATGGGCCTTATCAAAGGTTAAGGCAACAAGCCATCGCCATGGGCACAGTGGGCTCCATGCCTACTACCCCCCTTCCCACCTGCACTCCGCCATCGCCATGGCTCCCCATTTCCTGGCGGTCGTCTGGCTCGGCCTCATGGCCGGCTTCTTCGGCACCTACAGCGCCAATGTGAACCTGGCCATGCTGCAGATGGATGGCGCGACCTACGCCACCGTGCAGTCGGCCCTGAACCGCAACGTGCGCCACAGCCTGTTCTTTGCGCTGTTCTTCGGCCCACCCGTCTGGTGCGCGCTGGCCCTGGCCACCGGCTGGGCCCGGCGCCGCGAAGGCTGGTGGCCCATGCTGGCGGTGATTCTCGTGGCTTATGCCCTGGGCATCATCCTCTTCACCCAACAGGTGAACCTGCCGCTCAATGTGACCACCGAGGCCTGGAACCCGCAGCTGCCGCCCGCCGACTGGGCCCAGGTGCGCGCGCGCTGGAACGCCGCCAACCTCTGGCGCGCCCTCCTCAGCCTGGCCTCCTTCGTGGCGGCGCTGGCCACCCTGGTGTGGCGGCTGGCTGCGCCCCAGGCAGACAGCTAGCCTGCGCTTGCAGGAATCCTGCCTGGCGCCTGTGCTCCAATCCAGCCATGCACAAGAACTCCCTCCTCGTCTTCGCCGGCAGCACGCGCCAGCAATCGTTCAACCGGCGTCTGGCCCACGCGACCGCCGCGATCGCCCGCGATGCCGGCGCCGAGGTCACGCTGCTGGAGCTGTCGGACTACGATATCCCCATGTACAACGCCGACCTCGAAGCCCAGGGCACGCCGGCCGACGTGGTGCGCCTCAAGCAGGTGCTGTGGGAGCACCCGGCCTGGATCGTCTGCTCGCCCGAGTACAACGGCAGCTACACCGCCCTGCTCAAGAACACCATCGACTGGGCGTCGAGCCCTGTGGGCGGCAACCCCGCGTGGCAGGACGGCACCAAGCCCTTCCGCGGCAAGGTCGTGGGCATGCTCAGCGCCTCCAACGGCGGCCTGGGCGGCCTGCGCTCGCAAAGCCACCTGGCACCGCTGCTGCACAACCTGGAATGCTGGCTCGCGCCCAAGGCCTTTGCCCTGGGCCAGGCCAGCACGGCTTTCGACGAAGCCGGTGCCCTGGTGCAGCCAGCCCACCGCGAGCGCGTGCGCGCCGTGGTCGACCAGGTGCTCTGGGCGTCCGCGCGCCTGAACGCAGCCTGAGCTATCAAAACAATAGCAACCGAACAGCGATAGGAATGCAGTGCCGGTCCGGCTGCGGCGCCTGTTGCACCGCCCCGTCCATCAGCTCGCCCATCCCCGGCATGCCACAGGGCAAGCCGGCGGGCGTGCGCTGCATCCAGCTCGGGGATGATGCTCGCTGCCTCATTTTTGGGCACCCTGCACGACCTGCAGTCTGCAGCGGCCTGCAGCCCTCGGTTGAGATGTGCGCCGACAGCACGCCAGCGGCCATGGCTTTCCTCACCCGGCTCGAAGACCTCACCCGGCCCTCGGCCTGAGCATCCCCGCGGGCGCGGCTAGTCCTCGTCGTCGCCCTTGTCCGCCTCGGGCGGCACGTCCAGTGCCACGCGCGTCTCGAACTTGGAGCAGTTCATCGCGAACGTGCTCTTGAAGTTGCGCACGTTGTTGTTCGAGGAGAACACCTCGCGCGTGAACGCATGGTAGCGCTCCATCGACGCCGAGTTGATGATCAGCAGAAAGTCGAACTCGCCCGACACCTCGTAGCAGGCCATCACGTCGTCCTGCGCGGCCATCTTGGCCTCGAAGTTGCGCAGCAGCGCATCGTTCTGCTTGTCCAGCTCCACCGACACGAACACCGTGAGCGCGCGCCCCACGCGCTGCCGGTTCACCACCGCGACCTGCTTGAGCAGGATTCCCGCCGCCCGCAGAATGGCAATGCGGCGCTGGCAGGTGGCCGGTGAGCTGTTCACCTTGCGGGCCAGCACACGCAGGGGCTGCGAAGCGTCCTCCTGCAGCAGGTTGAGGATCTGGATGTCCAGGCGGTCAAGGTTCATGGCCCCACCCACGATACCAAAGGACTTATGGGACAAATGCATCACGCTTCTCCAAATTGTGAGACAGGTGCCTCATTGAACGCCGTATTGCGGTGGTTTCAACCGGGCGCGAACGCCAACAATGTGTAGGAACCATCCGACACCTGGGACCGCATTGCCATGACCACCACCGCCGCCGATTTCGACCAGCAGCTCGTGCGCTGGCGCCACCACCTGCACCGGCACCCCGAATCCGGCTTCAACGAAGTGCACACGGCCGAGTACGTGGCGCGCATCCTCACGGCACTGGGCCTCGACGTCCATCGAGGCATTGGCGGCACCGGGGTGGTGGCCAACCTCAGCGTGGGCAGCGGCGGCCCCACCATCGGCCTGCGCGCCGACATGGACGCGCTGGCCATGGGCGAATCCGCACCCGGCCGCGCCCATGCCTCTCAGAACGCAGGCTGCATGCATGCGTGCGGGCACGACGGCCATATGGCCATGGTGCTGGGTGCCGCCCAGCTATTGGCCGAGCGGCGCGACTTCCACGGCACGGTGCGCTTCATCTTCCAACCGGCCGAGGAACATGGCCGGGGAGCCGCCGCGATGATGGCCGACGGGCTGTTCGAGCGCTTTCCGGTCGACGAGATCTATGGCGCACACAACATCCCGGGCATGCCGGCCGGCCACATGGCCATCCGCAGCGGCGGCATCATGGCCAGCGAGGACAACTTCGTCATCGCGATCACCGGCCGCGGCGGCCACGCGGCCCGCCCGCACATGGCGGTGGACCCGCTGGTCATCGGCGCAGAGATCGTGCTCGCGCTGCAGACCGTGGTGGCCCGCTCGGTGGACCCGAGCCAGCCCGCCGTCATCTCATGCACCGAGTTCACCACCGACGGCATTCGCAATGCCCTGCCCAGCCACGTCACCATCAAGGGCGATACGCGCAGCTATTCGCCGGCGGTCCAGGCGCTCCTGGAAAAACGCATGCGCGAGATCTGCGAAGGCATCTGCGCGGCGCACGGCGCCACATGCGCCTTCACGTACACGCACGAGTTCGCGCCTACCGTGAACTGGCCGGAGTGCGTGGACACGGCTGTGGCAGCAGCCGAGGCCGTGGTGGGCGCAGAACGCCTGGACCGCAACATCACCCCGATGATGATCTCCGAGGATTTCGGCGCCTTCCTGCAGGTGGTCCCAGGCGCCTTCATGTTCATCGGCAACGGCGAGGCCGGCAGCCCCGGCGGCGTGCCCCTGCACAACGCCGGCTACGACTTCAACGACGCTGTGCTGCCCATCGGCGCGCGCTACTTCGCCGAGATCGCGCGCCAGCGCCTGCCCATTTCCTGAACCCCGAAAACCTTCTCCATGCTGTTCACCAACCCCCAAGCCACACGCCGCCCCTACGATCCCGATCTGCAGCGCGTGATGAACCTCGCCCAGGGCCGCGAAAGCCGCCAGTGGCTCTCCGGCTGGAATCAGCTGCGCCATGGCAGCACGCCGCTGCACGCCCTGCCCCACCTGGCACGGCAGCTCGGGTTGGGTCAGCTTCACCTGAAGGATGAATCGGTGCGCTCGCCGCTCTCCAGCTTCAAGGCACTGGGCGCACCCGTGGCGCTGCTGCGCCTGGTCCTGCGCCAATGGCCCGGCGCAGGCTGGGCGCCGGCGAATCTGCTCGCGCGCCGGCATGCCGCAGCCCTCGCGGATTTCACGGTCATCAGCGCTACCGACGGCAACCACGGCCGGGCCCTGGCCGCCGCAGCGCAGGCCACCGGCTGCCGCTGCGTCATCGTGCTGCATGCCCATGTCAGCGCCGAGCGCGAGCAACCCATCCGCGCGCTGGGCGCAGAGATCGTGCGCATCGCCGGCAACTACGACGATTCCGTGCAGGAGGCCGAGCGCCTGGCACGGGCGCATGGCTGGTGGGTGGTCTCCGACACCTCGTACGACGGCTACGAGGAAATCCCGCGCGACGTGATGCAGGGCTATGGCATCCTGGTCGACGAACTGCTCGAACAAGCCCCCGCGAGTGCCGATGGCGCCTGCCCCTTCACCCATGTGCTGCTGCAGGGCGGCGTGGGTGGCCTGGCCGCCGGTGTCGTGGCGCATTTCTGGGAGCGCCACGGCGCTGCACGCCCGGCCTTCATCACCGTGGAGCCCGAACAGGCCGACTGCCTGCTGCAAAGCGCGATCGCCGGTCGGCCCGCCCGTGCCACGGGCAGCGTGGACTCGGTGATGGCAGGCCTGGCCTGCGGCGAGACCTCGCCCCTGGCCTGGCGCTTCCTGCAGCCTGCGGTGGACCTGTTCATGACCGTGGGCGACGCCCAGGCCGAGGAGGCCATGCGCACCCTGGCCAGCGGTGCAGCGGGCGACATGCCCATCCTCAGCGGCGAATCGGGAGCCGCCGGCCTGGCAGGGCTGGCCGCGCTCATGGCCGACCCGTCGCTGGCAGCCCAGGCCGGCCTGGGCGCCGACGCCCGTGTGCTGCTGATCAGCACCGAAGGCGCCACCGCCCCCGGTGTCTACGAAACCATCACCGGCCGCAGCCCGGCCAGTGTGCTGCAGGCGCAGTCCGCCTGGATGGCACGCCCGTTGCACGGATGACGATGAATGAACCCACGACCCCAGGAACCCCGATGACCCCTTCCACCCCTGATTTCGACGCACCCGAGGTGCACCGCCTGCGCGACGACCTGGCCCTGGCCCTGCGCGCCGCCGCCCACCATGGCCTGTCCGAAGGCGTGTGCAACCATTTCAGCGTCGAACTGCCCGATGGCTCGGGCCGCTTCCTGCTCAACCCGCGCGGCCTGATGTGGAGCGAGGTGCAGGCCGAGGACATCGTGCTCATTGACGAAGAAGGCCGGCGCCTGGCCGGCCGCCATGAGGTCGAGCCCACGGCCATGTTCATCCATGCCGCCATCCACCGCATCTGCAAGAAGGCCTGCGTGCTGCACACCCACATGCCCTACGCCACGGCGCTCACGCTCACCACCGACCGCTGCCTGGACACCATGCTGTCGCAGAACGCCATGCGCTTTCATGGCCGCACCGCGGTGGACCCGCACTACAACGGCTTCGCGCTCGATGTGCGCGAGGGGGAGCGCATCGCCGGCGTGCTGCAAAGCGCGGACATCGGCTTCCTGGGCAACCACGGCGTGGTCGTCTGCGGCGACCGCATCGACTACGCCTACGACGATCTGTACTACCTGGAGCGCGCCTGCATGGCCCAGGTGCTGGCGCAGTCCACCGGCCGCCCCCTGGCCCCGGCCAGCGCCGCGCTGGCGCAGCACGTGGGCGAACAGTCGATGGGCGAACGCCTGCAGTCCGAGCTGTTCTTCGAGGCGCTGCGCAGGACGCTCTGAGCATTTTTGCGGGTCCGGGCTGTCACACAGCGGACCCCTGGCACGTCTGGTTATCGACCAGACTACGCTTGGAGATGCGCCATGACCACCACCCTGCCCCCGGCCTACCGGGCCGATGACACCTTCACCGCCCTGCGCCCGCGCCTTTTCGGCATCGCCTACCGCATGCTCGGCGTGCGCGCCGATGCCGAGGACGTGCTGCAGGATGCCTGGCTGCGCTGGAGCCACGCGGACACCAGCACATTGCAATCGGCCGAGGCCTGGCTGGTCACCGTGGTCACGCGCCTGTCCATCGACCGGCTGCGCGCCGCCAAGGCCGAACGCGAGGCCTATGTGGGCTGGTGGTTGCCCGAACCCCTGGTGGAGCCACTCGACCACCGCACACCCGAGGCCGCGGCAGAGCTGGCGGGCGAGCTCTCGGTCGCCTTCCTGTACGTGCTCGAACGCCTGGGACCCGAGGAGCGCGCCGCCTTCCTGCTGCGCCAGGTGTTCGACTACGACTACCCCGAGATCGCCGCCCAGCTGGGAAAGACCGAGGCCACCTGCCGCCAGATGGTGCACCGCGCCAGCGAGCGCGTGCAGCAGGCGCGCACCCGCTTCGAGGTGCCGCGGGGCGTGCACCACCAACTGCTCGAACGCTTCATCGCCGCCGCCCACAGCGGCCGGCGCGATGCCATAGAGGCCCTGCTGTCCGAAGACGCCATGCTGATCGGCGACGGCGGCGGCAAGGTGCAGTCCTTCCCGCACCCGCTGGTGGGCGCCTTCCGCATCGCCAACCTGTTCTGGGCCCAGTGGCGGCGCATGGCCGAGCAGGTGGTCTACCGCCCGGTTCTGATCAATGGCGAGCCGGGCCTGCTGCGCTACATCGACGGCCGGCTCGAATCGGCCCAGGCCATCGTCACCGACGGCGAGCGCATCGTCGCCATCTACGCGATCCGCAACCCGGACAAGCTGCAAGGGATCCCGCTCACCCTGGCCTGAAGAATTTTTCGGCCGGGCTGTCACAACCCGCCAGCCTGGCCCGTCTTGAGAGGTATGGAAGGCCGCAAACGATGCAATGCCTTCCACGAAGCACGTTCACCCCTTCATCACCACCGAGGAGTTTTCACCATGTCCCAGCACACCGCCCGCCTGCCCTACCACCAGCTTGCCAACAAGGCCTTCATGGGCCTCGTGAACCTGTCCGAAACCGTCAAGAAGGGCAGCATCGGCACCCGCCTGGCCGAACTCGTCTTCCTGCGCGTGTCGCAGATCAACGGCTGCGCCTACTGCATGGACATGCACTGGAGCTACCTGGTCAAGGACGGCATGGACCCGCGCCACCTCAACGCCGTGGCCGGCTGGCGCGAAGCCCCCTTCTTCAGCGAGCGTGAACGCGCCGCCTTCCGCTGGGCCGAGATCATCACCGCCACGCCGCACAGCGATGCCAGCGACGAGGAGTTCGCCCTGCTCAAGGCACAGTTCAACGACACCGAAATCGCCGAGCTGGGCTTTGCCATCGGCGTCATCAACGCCTGGAACCTGATCAACGCAGGCATGCGCGCCCCCATCCCGCTCCAGGCCGGCTGAACGCGCGAGTTTGCCCACCCTCAGCCAAGGTCGGCGACAATACGGGGCCGGCCGGTTTGGTGCGGCCCGGATCCTGATGCGCGCCCTGCCTCGGACCCCAGCGAGCCCCCTGGCGCAAAGGACCGGCATGCCGATCGCCCCGCAGGAGCTGGTGGCCCACCTGGACCCCCTGGTTTCCGATCCCCGCCGGCTCGCCGCCGTCCACAGCATCGCGCTGCTGGACAGCCCGACGGAAGAGACCTTCGATTCGATGAGCCGTCTGGCCGTGAACCTGGTGGGCGCGCCCGCGAGCTTCCTGTCCATCGTCGACGCCGAGCGTGACTTCTACAAGAGCGCGCACGGCTTTCCGCAAGAGCTGGCCTCCGCCCGCGAGGTCCACGGCCGCACCTTCTGCCACTACGCCATTGCCAGCACCGATCCGCTGGTGATCGAAGACACCCACGCCGACCCGCTGTGGCGCGCCGTGCCCATCGTCGACAGCCTGGACGTGCGCGCCTACGTGGGCGTGCCCCTCATCGTCGACGGCCAACCCATCGGAAGTTTCTGCGTCATCGACAACCAGCCGCGCAGCTGGACCGAGACCGAGATCGAGACCCTCGTGCAGCTCGCCAAGGCCGCCGCGCGCGAGATCCAGCTGCGCAGCGCACTCAAGGAGTCCGAGGCCAACGCCGAACGCGCCCATGCGCTGGCCAAGGCCAACGAAGAGCTGCTGGCGGTGGTGGCGCACGACCTGCGCTCGCCGCTGCAGGTGATGGGACTGAACGCCACCCTGCTCACGCGTGCGGGCCATGCACCCTCGCTGCCGGCCATCCGCCGCATCGAGGGCGCCATCGCCTCCATGAAGCGCCTGGTGGACGACCTGCTGTCGACCCACGCCGTCGACAGCCGCGAGCGCACCCTGTGCGAGACCATCGCACCGGCCCGGCTGCTTGCCGATGCGGCAGACGCCATGGGCATGGTGGCCGAGCGCGCCGGCATCCAGTTGCACCTGGTGCCCGGGCAGGCGGGCGAGGTCTTCGTGGACTATGCGCAGCTGCTGCGCGTGCTGTGCAACCTGATCGGCAACTGCGTCAAGTACTGCCCTTCGGGCAGCACCGTCTCCCTCAGCGCGACGGAGACTGCGGACAGCATCGTCATCCGCGTCACCGACGACGGCCCCGGAATGGGCGATGCCGAGCAGTCATGCGCCTTCGAGCGCGGCTGGCAGGGCAGTGCCGGCGTGGCCGGCCAGGACGGCGCAGGCCTGGGCCTGTGGATCGTGCGCACCCTGGTCGAACAGAACCAGGGCCGCGTCGCGCTGCACAGCGCAGCCGGCCAGGGCACCGAGGTCGCCGTGCGCCTGCCGCGCCACCGCAGCTGAGCCCACCTGCGCTAGTGCGGCCGAAGCATCTGCTGAGACAGCGCCGCAGCGCTACCCGCCGCCAACGTGAGACCCAGCGCACCGTGCCCCACGTTCAGGTACACGTTGCTCTCGCGCCAGCGCCCGACGATGGGCACCGAGGTCGGTGTCGCAGGCCGCAGGCCCGCCCACACCACGGGGGCGTCGAGCGCGCACAGGCCCGGGTAGGTCTGTGCCACCGCGTCCACCATGGCCTGCACGCGCGCGGGCGCCACCGACAGGCCCGTGGCCCCCACCTCGGCCATCGCCGCCACGCGCAGGTGCCCGCCCAGTGGCGCGAACACCGTCTTGCGCGCGAGGTCCGTCACGCTGGCACGCGGCCGGTGCACACCCGCGCTGAACGGCACCGTGATGCTGTAGCCCTTGATGGGCTCGATCGGCAGGCGCAGGCCCAGCGCGGCTGCCAGGGCCGGTGCACGCGGGCCGCAGGCCAGCACGAAGGCGTCGGCCGCGATGTCGCCGACACCGGTCTGCACGGCCACCACGCGCGCACCCTGGCGCACGAATCCCTGCGCCTGCACACCCAGTGACAGCGTGCCGCCCATGCGTTGCACGCTGGCCGCCAGATCCAGGCACAGGCGGTGCGGGTCTCCCACACATTCGTCGTGCGTCCACACACCGCCGGCAAACTGCAGCGCCATGGCGCCGCGCAGCGCGGGCTCCCTGTCCAGGCATTCCCGCATGCCCAGCACCTCCTGCCGGCAGCCCATGCCGGCCTGCAGGCGCACCTGGCGCTCCTGGTGGCGCAGCGATGCGGCCGTGGGGCACAGCACCAGCTTGCCGTTCTCGGCAAAGCCGAAGTCCCAGCGCTCGTCCTGCATCCACTGCGCCAGGGTGGCGCGGCTGGCCTGCGCCAGCTGCAGCAGCTGCGCCGTGCCCCGCAGCGACTGCCGCGCCGTGCAGGCACGCAGGAACTGCAGCCCCCAGGCCCACTGCCGCCAGTCCCAGCGCGGATGAAAGCGCACGGCCGATCCGCGCGCAAGCAGCAGCCCCGGTAGCGCCCGCAGCGTGGCCGGCGAGGCAAAGGGCTCCACGTAGCTGTAGCTCAGCTGCGCGCCGTTGGCGTAGCTCGTGGCCAGGCCCGGCGCGTGCGCGGCATCGATCAACTGCACCTCGCAGCCCTGGCGCGCGAGCTGGTAGGCCGTGGCGCATCCGATGATGCCCGCGCCGATGACACAGACCTTCATTGCCGCAGCTCCCCACCATGGAGCACGCGCTCCACCGCCAGCTGCGCCACCGCCACGTCGGCCAGGCCGATGCCCACCGACTTGAAGACGGTAATGGCCGGGCCAGCCGGACGCCAGGGTGCCTCGCCGGCATAGAGTTCGGGCAGGTCCACGAAGGGTGCATGGCTGCTGCGCCCCTGCCACAGCACGATCTCGCCGGCCTCGGCCAGGCTCTGCGGCTTCCACTCCACGATGATGCGGCCCGCCCGATCCATGGCGGTGTCATCCAGCTCGCGCCCCTTGGGCGTGCTGGTGCCGATGGCCGAGACGAAGGCGCCCGGTGCCAGCCATGCACCATCGAACACCGGCGTGGCCGAGCGCGTCGCGGTGACCACGATGTCGGCGCCGCGCACCGCCGCCTCGGGCGTGGTGAAGGCCACGCGGCTGCCCGTGCGCGCGGCCAGGGCCTGGGCCCAGGCCGAATCACCGGCCGGGTCCACCAGAGCGATTTCCTCGAAATCGAACCACCCGCACAGCGCATCGGCCTGCGCCCGCCCCTGCAGCCCGGTGCCCAACAGCGCCAGCTTGCGCGGGCGCAGTGCCGCGGCCTTGGACGCCACCAGCGTGGTGATGGCCGCCGTGCGCAGCCGCGTGAGCTCGTTGCCGTCGAGCACGGCCAGCGGTTGATTGCTTTGGAGGTCGAACAGCACGATGGAGAAGCTGAACTGCCCACGCACCGTGGGATAGACCTTGACCCCGGCAACGGCCCGGTCAGCCCAGACGGCCCCCATGGTGCTCAGCCGCAGGTCGCGGCAGTCGGTGCGCTGGCGCCGGTGCACGGCCGCGCCGCCAGAGGCCAGGCTGGCGAAGGCCTCGCCGAGCACCGCGGCAACGCAGCGGTAGTCGAGGGCCTCGGCCACCTGCCGATCGCTGATGAAGGGAATGCTGCTGCTCATGGAAACACCTCAGGAAGGGAAAGAACAAAAAAGGGCTCAGGGAATGCCGTACTTGTTGGGGTAGCGGATGTTTTCGCGCATGTGCGCGCTCATCGGTATGCGCAGCGTGGCCGTGTCGAACCACTTGCGGTACAGCGCCGCCAGCTCGCCCGAGTGCATGAGGCCCAGCACCGTGCGGTCCACGATCTCGCGCAGCGGCGCGTCGTCCTTGGGCAGCATGAAGGCGTAGGGCTCCACCGTGAGGTGCCGACCGGTCACATGCAGGCTGTCACGCGCGGGCGATGCGGCGATCAGCCCATACAGCAGCACGTCGTCCTGCGCAAAGGCATCCACCTGGCCCTGCTCCACCAGGCGCACGCCCTCGGCGTCGGTGGCTACCACGGTCACCGCGATCTCCTGCTCGCGCTGCGCGCGCTGCACCGTCTCCTGCGCGGTCGTGCCGTTGCTCACCGCGATGCGCCGCCGCCACAGGCTGGGCACGCCGTCGAGCTGCACCGACTGGCGTGCCAGCAAGCGCACGCCCGTGGTGAACAGCGTGTGCGAGAAATCCACCTCCTTTTGCCGGCCCACGGTGTTGGTGTTGCCCCCGCACTCGATGTCGATGCTGCCGGCCTTGAGCAGGGGAATGCGCTGCGCCGCCTCCAGCGGCCGAAAGTCCACGCGCAGGTCGGGGCGGGCAAGGGCCCGGCGCATGGCCTCGACCACCTTCATGCACACGTCGATCGAATAGCCCACCGTGTTGCCGGCCGCATCGCGAAAAGCGAAGGTGCCGGGCGTGGGGATGTAGCCCACGTGCACCGTACCGCTGCGCGCGATGCGCGCCAGCGCCCCGTCCCTGGCCTGGGCCTGGCACGCCAGGCCCAGCAAGGACAGGACAGCGAAAGCCGCCAGGGACTTCGACAGCAGGGTGACAGGCATGGATCGCTCCTTCGGGAAAAAGCCGCCCCCCGCCGTGCGCAGGGCACGGACGACAGGCAAAGGGACAGGGGAGGCGCCGGGCTAACCCAGCCCCGGCGGCACGGCCAAGTGCCAGCGCGTGGCGCGCTCGAAGGCATGGCCCACGCGCAGAGCCGTGGCCTCGTCGAAGGGCCGGGCAATGAGCTGCAGCGACACCGGCAGCCCCAAGCCCGTGAAGCCTGCCGGCACGGCCACCGAGCACAGGTCCAGCAGGTTCACGAAGCGGCCGAAGCGCGACAGCGGCGTGGCCAGCTCGTCCACCTCGGCCAGCGGAATCGCCGCGATGGCATTGGTCGGAAAAGCGCAGACGTCCACACCGTCCATCGCTGCCAGCATGTCGCTCCGGGCCTGCTCGCGCGCCTTGAGCAGGTGGATGTACTGGGCCGCGCCGATGTCGCGCCCAAGCAGGATGCGCCGGCGCACATGCGGGTCGAACTCCAGCCCCTCCTGCTCGAACAGATCGCCCAGGTTCGCATAGCCCTCCGCGCTCATCAGGCTGCCGGCCACGCGCATGGATTCGGCGCAGCTTTGCGGCAGCGCCCGCTCCACGCGCTGCATGCCCAGGCCCTCCAGCACCCGCACGGCCGCGTCGTAGGCGGCCAGCACCTCGGCGTCCACGTCCACGCGCTCGGCCTCGGGCAGCGTCCACACCCGCATGCCGCCCACGCCGCGGGCCGCGTCCAGCTGCGGCAGCACCGCACGCACGGGGGCCGGCAGCGATGCGCCGTCGCGCGGGTCGGGGCCCGAGAGCACGTCCAGCAGGATGGCGCTGTCGCGCACCGTGCGCGTGAGCGGCCCCACCGTGTCGTGCGTGGGGCACAGCTCGATGAGCCCGTGGCGGCTGATCAGCCCGCGCGTGGTCTTCAGGCCCACCACCCCGCACAGGCCCGCCGGTATGCGCACCGAGCCGCCCGTGTCGGTGCCGATGCTGGCCGAGCACAGCCCGGCCGCCAGCGCCACGGCCGAGCCGCTGCTGCTGCCGCCGGGCGTGCGGTGGGTGCCCAGGTCCCAGGGGTTCCAGGGCGTGCCCATCGCGGCATTCGTACCCCAGCCGCCAAAGGCGAACTCCACCGTGTGCGTCTTGCCGATGACCACCGCGCCGGCCGCGCGCAGGCGCTCCACCACCGCGGCACTGATCGCCGAGGTGCGCGGCGGCCGCGCCCTGGAGCCGGCCGCGATGGGCTTGCCGTGCACCTCGAACAGGTCTTTCACGGCCACTGTCACGCCGTGCAGCGGCCCCAGGCGCACGCCGGCGCGCGCCATCTGGTCCAGGCCGCGCGCACTGGCACGGGCCTCGTCGGCATACACGTCGGTGAAGGCGTGCAGCTGCCCGTCGTGGCGCGCAATGCGTGCCAGCTGCGCCTCCAGCAGCGCCTCGCTGGACAGCTCTCCGCGCTGGATGGCGCTGGCCAGCTGTTCCAGCGGCGCATAGGTCATGGATGTCATGGGGTCCTTCGGGATGTTCATGCCGCACCCACCGTGCGGCGCCCATGGGCCAGGCGGCGTTCCAGCAGCCGCGAGAGCATGGACAGGGGAAAGGCGATGGCGAAATACAGCAGCCCCACCAGGACGAAGATGTGCAGCGGCAGGAAGTACTCGCTGGACAGGGCCTTGGCCGTGAGCATCAGCTCGTTGGTGGCGATCAGCGCGCACAGCGAGCTGTCCTTGAGCAGCGCGACGTAGCTGTTGAGCAGCGGCGGCAGCATCACCCGCAGGGCCTGCGGCAGCGTGACGTGCAGGAACACCTGGCGCGGCGTGAGCCCCGCGGCCAGCCCCGCCTCGCGCTGCCCGCCATGCACGGATTTCAGGCCGCCGCGCAGCACCTCGGCCACGTAGGCCGAGCCGTGCACCCCGAGGCCAATGGCCCCCGCCCAGTAGCCCGGCAGCGTGATGCCGGCCGCCGGCAGCGCGAAGTAGATGGCCAGCAGCAATGCCAGCAGCGGCACCGCGCGCAGCAGCTGGATGAAGCCGTTGGCCCCGTGGCGCAGCAGCGCCACACCGCTGCGCAGCATCCACACCAGCAAGGCGCCCAGCACCAGCGCGATGGCGAAGCCGATGGCCGAGAGCTCGGCCGTGACGCACGCCGCCTGCGCCAGGCGCGGCCACCATTCGGCCAGGTACTCGGCATAGGTCGCAAGAAAGGCGTTCATCGCGCACCCCCTGCCGTGCGGCGTTCCAGCCGCGCAAAGGCCCAGCTGATGGGCAGCACCATGGCCGCATACAGCAGCATGGCGGTCAGGTAGATCAGCGGCGTCTCGAAGGTCGAGGTGACCAGGTTGCGTGCGTAGAACATGACCTCGGGCGCCGCGATGGCCGAGGCGATTGACGTGTCCTTGACCAGCTGGCTCGCGTAGTTGCCCAGCGAGGGCAAGGTCACGCGCAGCATCTGCGGCAGCAGCACGCTGCGCAGCGCCTGCGCCGGCGTCAGGCCCACGGCCAGGGCTGCCTCGCGCTGGCCCGCATGCAGGCAGCGCAGGCCCGCCGCGAACACCTCGCACAGGACCGCGGCACCCACCAGGCCCAGGCCGATCACCGCAGCCGTGAGCGGCGACAGCCGCACGCCCACCGAGGCCAGGCCGAAGTACAGCACGAATAGGTGCGCCAGCGCCGGCACGTTGCGCATCCATTCGATATAGACCGCGATGGCGGCCTGCAGCGCACGCTGGCGTGCGAACACCACCAGCAGCGCCAGCAGCAGGCCCAGGCTGGCAGCCAGCAGGCCCGCGCCCAGGGCCACCTGCGCCGCCGTGAGTGCGCCGCGCGCCAGCGTGGAGACAATGAGGGTGAGGGTGTCGATGCCCGGCATGCTCATGCCCCCAGCCCGGCCTCGGCACCCACCTGGCCCAGGAAGCTGCGCGTGCGCTCCATGCGCGGCTGGTTGATCACCTGCGCGGCGGGCCCCTCCTCCACGATGTGCCCGCCGTCCATGAAGATCACGCGGTCAGCCACGTCGCGCGCGAAGCGGATCTCGTGCGTCACCAGGATCATCGAGCGGCCCTCCTCGGCCAGCTCGCGGATGACCCCCAGCACCTCGCCCACCAGCTCCGGGTCGAGCGCCGAGGTGGGCTCGTCGAACAGGATCAGCCGGGGTTTCTGCGCCAGTGTGCGCGCAATGGCCACGCGCTGCTGCTGCCCGCCCGAGAGCTGCTCGGGGTAGGCGTCGGCCTTGTGGCGCAGGTGCACCTTGTCCAGCATCTCCTCGGCCAGCGCATGGGCCTCGTCGCGCCGCATGCCCGCGGCCTTGATGGACGCCAGCGCCACGTTGTCGCGCACGGTGAGGTGCGGCCACAGGTAGAACAGCTGGAACACCATGCCGATCTCGCGGCGCTGCGGCGCCATCTCGGTGTCGGTCATGAAGCGCCAGCCGCCCTTGCGGTCGGGCACCTGGCCGATGCGCTTCGATTCGAGCAGCACCTCGCCGGCCTGCGGCTTTTCCAGGAAGTTCAGGCAGCGCAGGCAGGTCGACTTGCCCGAGCCGCTGGGCCCGATCAGCGACAGCGTCTCTCCCTTTTGCAGGTCGAAGGAAATGCCCTTGAGCACCTCGGCCGGGCCGTAGCTCTTCCTGAGGCCGCTGACTTGAAGCAGGGGATGGTTCACATGGTTCTCCAGACAAAACTGCGGGTGCCGCGGCACGGTCCTTGCAGCCGCACCCCTCGATACCCAGTGCCTCCATGCTAGGAATACCGACCCTCTGTTCATTGCAGGCGGTCGCCGCTATATTGAACGTATGCGACATGCAGGGAAAACCCGATGCCCCCACCCAAAGCGCCCCCCGATGCCCTCTCTGACGAGATTGGTGCAGCCGCGCACCAGGCCAGTGCACAGAACGCAGGCGACATTGGTGCACTGATCGACCGGCTCGACGCCTCACCGCGGACGGCGGCCACGCGCAAGCGGCCCGCCAGCGCATCGGCCACCGAACTGCGCGTGGGCATCCTGCTGTGGCCGCAGTTCCCGCTGCTGTCGCTGGCCGGGCTGTGCGATGGCCTGCGCCACGCGGCCGACGTGGGTGACCAGAGCCGGCAGATCCGCTGCTCGTGGACCATTCTGGGCGTGCCGGGGCAATCGGTGCAGGCCAGCTGCGGCGTGGCCGTGCCGGTGCAGGAATCGCTCTCGTCCGAGTGCGACTACGACTACATCGCCGTCATCGGCGGGCTGCTGCCCGCCATCTCCACCGCGAGCCCGCGCTACCAGGCCTTCCTGCACTTCGCTGCCTCGCTCGGCAAGCCGCTGATCGGCATCTGCACGGGCACCTTCGCACTGGCGCAGGCGGGCCTCATGGCCGGGCGCCGGGCCTGCGTGCACCCCTACCATGTGGAAGACTGGAAGGCCGCCTTCCCGGCCCTCAGCTACAGCACGGACTGCCACTACGTGTTCGACGGCGACCGCATCAGCTGCGCGGGCGGCATCTCCATCGTGGAGCTCACGGCCGAGCTGGTGCGCCTGCATTGCGGGCCCGACCGCGCAGCCAAGGTCATCCACCAGATGACAGTGAACCCGGCCGCCAGCAGCACCCACGTGGCGCGCCGCCATGCCCTGGGCTACGGCACGGCCGACCACGACAAGCTGCGCCAGGCCATCGTGCTGATGGAAAAGAACATCGGCACGCCGCTGGAGATCGCGGTCATCGCGCGGCTGGTGGATTCGAGCAGCCGCCAGCTCGAACGCGTCTTCCTGGCCGAAACGCGCACCACCCCCTCGGAGTACTACCGCAACGCGCGGCTCAAGTACGCACGCTGGATGCTCACCAGCACCGACCTGCCCATCATCACCATCGCCTACGAGTGCGGCTTCTCGGACGCATCGCATTTCATCCGGCACTTCCAGCAGCTGTACGGCATGCCCCCGGGGCGCATGCGCAAGGCGCTTCAGGCCGGAACCGTGGAGGCCTGAAGCCGCGGCCGCGCGCGCACCGGCGCGGCGCGCTGCAGCGGGCCACCGTCGCCAGCGGTGCCCTCTTCGCCATGAAAGCGCGCCACCACCGCCACCAGCCGGCCCGACTGGGCGTGCAGCGCCTCCGACGCGCCACGCGCCTGCCCCACCAGCGCCGCGTTGTGCTGCGTGAACTGGTCGATGCGCGAAAGCACCTCGGTGAGCTGGCGTACGCCTGCATGCTGCTCGGTGCTGGCGGTCTGCACGGCGGCCATGAGCGCGGCGAAGGCGTTGACCGCCCCGATCACGCCGGCCGTCTGCGCGCTTGCGCGCTCCACCATGGCGCGGCAGGCGGCGATCTGTTCGTTCGACTGCGCAATGAGCTGGCGGATCTCCCGCGCCGACGTGGCCGAGTGCAGCGCCAGGCTGCGCACCTCGCTGGCCACCACGGCGAAGCCCCGGCCCTGCTCGCCCGCGCGCGCCGCCTCCACCGCCGCATTGAGCGCCAGGATGTTGGTCTGGAAGGCGATGCCATCGATCACCGCCGTGGTTTCGGCGATGCGCGCGCCGTGGCCGGCCACGGCCAGCATGCTCTGCATGGCGCCGTCGACGATGGCCTGGCCATCGTGCGCCACGCTGCGCGCCGAGGTGGCCAGGGCGTGCGCATCGCGCACGGACTGCTGCGTGTGCCCCATGGTCGCAGCGAACTGCTCCAGCGCCGCGGCCGCCTGCTGCAGCTCGGCCGACTGCATCTCGGTGCGCTGCGACAGGTTGCCCGCCTCGTCCACCAGGCTGCGGCTTTGCAGCGCCACGTCCGCCGAGGCGCTGCGCACCTGCTGCACCGTGTCGGCCAGGCCCGCCACCATGGCGCGCAATGAGGCGATCACCGATCCCTCGGGGGCCACGGCACCCTGCAGGGGTACGGTCAGTTCGCCGCCAGCCACCCGGGCCATGGCCTGCGCCACCGCCGCGGGCTCCGCTCCCAGCCGGCGCGTGAGCGTACGCACCAGCACCACCGCCACAGCGCAGCCCACCAGCAGCACCAGCGCGAGCGAGACCGCCATGCGCACCAGCATGGCCTGCAGCGCGGCGATGGAGGCGGCCGCCGCCTGCTCCACCTGCCGCGCCTGGCCCTCGCGCAGCTGCACCAGTGCCTGCAGGTAGGCCGCTTGCGACTGGCGCAGCGCCCCGGTGAGCATGCCGCGCGCCGGGCCGCGCGCACCGCCCTGCAAATGCGCCAGGAACTGGTCGCGGTCCTGCCGGAAGCGCGTGGCCGCCTGGCCGATGCGCGCCAGCAGCTCGCGTTCGGCCGGCTCCGCCACGGCAGCCTGCAGCGCGTCCATGTGCCGGTCGATGCGCTGCTGCGCGACGTCGATGCGCTGGATCTCGGCCGGCAGGTCCTCCTGCATCTCCACCAGCACCGCATCGCGCAGCGCACGCGACACGGCGCCCACCTCCAGCGACACCTCGCAGGCCGCGCTCCACATCGGCAGGCGCTCGCGGGTGATCGATGCGAACTGCGCATTCGCGGCCAGCCCCGCATGCACCGCAAGCGCCATCGCCATGGCCAGCAGCGCCCCGATGGCGGAAAAGCCCAGGATCAACGACGCGCGAATCGACAGCCCGCGCCCGGCCCGTTCAAGAAGTGCCATGGTGGAGAAGGATGAAAAAAGAAAGAAAAGAGGGGTGAACGGACAAGCCGCATGCGTGCGCGGGGCAGGCATGCGGCTCGTCGGCGATGCAGGCGTTCAGGAGATCACTTGCAGGACGGCAGCTTCCAGTCCGCCGCGCGGTCCACGCCGGCCCGGGCGTTCTGGCCCACAGGGATGTACCAGACGTCCTGCACCAGGCCATAGGTCTTGCCGATCTTGCGCAGCTCGCAGCTGCCCCAGAGCTTGGCGATCTCGGTGTTCACGGCCTTCACCAGCTCGGGGTTGTCCTTGTTCAGGCCGAACACCACCTGGCCCAGCCCCGTGAGCAGCGGGTAGTCGGGCGAGGCATCGCTGAAGGCATTGAACTTGATCTTCCACTGCGGGTTCTGCGAGATCGCGTACTGCATCACCGGCGGGTCGCCGATCACCGCATCGATGCGCCCGGCCAACAGGTCGCGCACGGCCGCGTCCGAGGTGTCGTACAGCGCCAGCTGCAGGCCGCCGATCTTGCGCAGCTCGGGGATGAACGAGAAGCCGGTGATGGTGCCGACCTTCTTGCCCTCCAGGTCCTTCAACTTGCTCCAGTCGGTCTTGTCCGATTGGGTGATGCCGTTCTTGAAGTAGTGGATGGGATCGCTCAGCGCCATGATCCTGGAGCGTTGCTCCGTCCAGCCCATGGTGCCGGCCATCACGTCCACGCGCTTCGATTGCACCGAGGCGATGGTGCCCGACCACTCCATCAGCGCCGGCTTGACCTTGAGCTTGAACGCCTCGGCGATGCGCTGCAGGATCTCGCCGTCATAGCCCACCATCTTGCCGTCCTGGTAACCCGTGCCCGGCATGTCGCCCGAGAAGGCGATGGTGAAACCGCCCTTGTCCACGGTCTCCAGGGCATGGGCCGACAGCCCCAGGGCAGACAGGCAGGTGGCGGCAGCGAACGAGGCCAGCAGCCTCGCGATTTTCAATGTTGGCATGGTGGTGATCTCCAGAAGTCCGGTGGTGGTTCCCTCCCATCGGGCGATGGGGTGAATCGACTGTAGGGACGCCTGCCGCGCGGCGATTGGAGGTGCGCACGGCGAAATGGAATGCCCGCGACATCGCGGGAAAACACCGCTGCAGCAGCCTCGCCGGCTGATCCGTATACTTTTTTGCCATGGACACCACCCTGCGCATCTCCACCGACCCGGCCGAACTCGACGTGGCACTGGTCCACCGCTTCCTGTCCGAACGTTCGACCTGGGCCCGGGGCATTCCGCTGGCCACCGTGCAGCGCGCGCTGGCGCACTCGCTGTGCTTCGGCGGTTTCGTGGGCAACGCCCAGGTGGCGTTCGCGCGCGTCATTTCGGACCGCGCGACCTTCGCCAACCTGGTGGACGTGTTCGTGCTGCCTGCGCACCAGGGCCAGGGCCACGGCAAGCAGCTGGTGGGGGCCGTCATGGCCCACCCCGATCTCCAGGGCCTGCGCCGCTTCAGCCTGGCCACCGGCGATGCCCATCGCCTGTACGCCGGCTTCGGGTTCACCGCGCCGCTGCGGCCCCAGACGCTGATGGAGCGCTACTTCCCCACCATCTACAAAACCGGCACCGCGTCATGAACTGCAGTGCAAGCGCTTTTCTGCGGCTTGTGTAGCCTGCCTGACAGCGCCCGCTGCGCAGGCGGCCTACAGTGGGCTTCCCTTCCAAAGACATACCAGGAGACAAGCCCCATGATCGCCATCCCCTCCCTGCAAGAAAGCGTCAGCCCCGAAGAATGGCAGCTGCGCTGTGACCTGGCCGCCTGCTACCGCCTGGTCGCGCTGTACGGCTGGAGCGACCTGGTGTTCACCCACATCAGCGCCAAGCTGCCCGAATCGGTGTCGGGCCCCGAGCACCAGTTCCTGATCAACCCCTACGGCCTGATGTTCGACGAGATCACTGCATCGAGCCTGATCAAGGTCGACATGCAGTGCAACAAGCTGCACGACTCGCCCTTCCCGGTGAACCCGGCCGGTTTCGTGATCCACAGCGCCGTGCACGAGGCCCGGCACGATGCCCAGTGCGTGCTGCACACCCACACGCGCGCCGGTGTGGCCGTGAGCGCACAGAAATGCGGCGTGCTGCCCATCAGCCAGCAGAGCACCTTCGTGCTCGCCTCGCTGGCCTACCATGGCTACGAGGGCGTGGCCTTCCGTGACGAGGAAAAGCCGCGCCTGCAGGCCGACCTGGGCGAAGCCAACTTCCTCATGCTGCGCAACCACGGCCTGCTCACCGTGGGCAAGTCGATTGCCGACGCCTTCCTGTCGATGTACACCTTCGAGAACACCTGCCGCATCCAGATCGACGCCCAGGCCGGCGGCGAGCTCAACCCGGTGGACCCGCAGATCGTGAGCGGCGTGGCCCAGGCCATGCGCGTGCAGACCGGAGGCCTGGGCGGTGCCTTCGTCTGGCCGTCGCTGTTGCGCAAGGCGCAGCGCGACGCGCCTGGTTACGACAGCTGACACTTGCCCCAGGCAATCCGGGCGGCTTTACCGCCCGGGTCATGCAAAAAGCGGGAGCAGCGCATAGGATCGGGGGTTCCCGCCGTATCCAACCCAGAGGACCCAAAATGAAACTCTACTACTCTCCTGGCGCCTGCTCCCTGTCCCCACACATCGCCCTGCATGAAGCGGGCCTGGCGTTCACGCCCGTGCTGGCCAGCACCAAGAGCCACAAGCTGCAGGACGGCACCGACTACTACACCATCAACCCGCTGGGCTACGTGCCCCTGCTGGAGCTGGACGACGGCACGCGCCTGCGCGAAGGCCCGGCCATCCTGCAGTACATCGCCGACCAGGTGCCGCTGAAGATGCTGGCCCCCCAGAACGGCTCGCTGCAGCGCTACCGCCTGCAGGAATGGCTGACCTTCATCGGCACCGAGATCCACAAGGGCTTCAGCCCCCTGTTCAACCCCGCCACGCCCGAGGACTACAAGACCATCGCGCGCGACAAGCTGCTGCAGCGCCTGCAGTGGGTGGACGGCCAACTGGCGGACAAGCAGTACGTGATGGGCGAGCAGTTCACCGTGGCCGACGGCTACCTGTTCACCGTGACCAACTGGGCCAAGCCGACCAACGTGGACATCTCGGCCTTCACCCACCTGGCGGCCTACCGTGACCGCGTGGCCGCACGCCCCGCCGTGCAGGAAGCCATGAAGGCCGAAGGCCTGCTCAAGTAAGTAGCAAGCAGCAGCCCTCGGGAAAGGGCGGTCAACGCCCTTTCCAGGGGACGAAGCGCTGCTCCAGCCAGCGCATGAGCCAGTCGAAGGTCCAGGCCACGAGGCCGATGACCAGGATGCCCATCACCACCAGGTCGGTGCGCAAAAAGTTGGAGGCGTTGAGCACCATCTGCCCCAGCCCCACGGTGGCCGCCACCATCTCGGCAGCCACCAGCGTGGTCCAGCCGAAGCCGATGGCGATGCGCAGGCCCACCATGATCTCGGGCAGCGCAGCCGGCACGATCACATGCCGCACCAGCTGCCAGCGGCTGGCGCCCAGCGACAGTGCGGCATTGATCTGCTCCACGCTCGCGCTGCGCACGCCGGCCTTCGCGGCCAGCGCGATCGGCGCAAAGCAAGCCAGGTAGATCAACAGGATCTTGGACGCCTCGTCGATGCCCAGCCAGATCACGATCAGCGGCAGGTAGGCCAGCGGCGGCAGGGGGCGATAGAACTCGATGGGCGGGTCGAACACACCGCGCGCCACGCGGCTCACGCCCATGGCGATGCCCACCGGCACGGCCGTGGCAGCAGCCAGCGCGAAGGCGCCGAACACGCGGATCGCGCTCCACTGCAAATGCTTCCACAGCGGCTCACCCCCCTGGATGTTGCCGCGCCAGGCATCGCCGAAGGCGCGCAGCACCGCTTCGGGCGCCGGCAGGAACAGCGGCGGCACCCAGGCGCGCTGGGTGGCCCCCCACCACAGCAGCACCAACACAGCCACGCAGGCTGCGCTGATGGCACGGCTGGGCCCGCTGCCCGGCAGCCGGAACGGCGCCACGGCACGCGGTACGGGTGGGCGCGCCGGCACCTCGGGCACGGCGGCCCCCGGCGCATCGCGGCCGATGCCCGGGATCACCAGGATCTGGGCCATGGCGTCAGGCACTGGCAGGCTCCAGGTGTGCCACGCTCGGCGCGATCCAGTCCAGCACGCGCTCGCGCCAGGCGATGAACTGCGGGTCCGACTTCACGGCGCGCGCGGGCCGGCCCGCCAGGTGCTGGCGGTTGAAGTCCAGCGCATGCTGCTGCGCGATGCGGCCCGGGCGCGGCGTCATCACGACGAGGCGCGAGGCCAGGAACAGCGCCTCCTCCACGTCGTGGGTGATGAAGAAGATGGTCTTGCCGGTGCGCTCCCACAACTGCAGCACCAGCTCCTGCAGCGATTCGCGCGTGAACGCGTCGAGCGCGCCCAGCGGCTCGTCCATGAGCAGCACGTCGGGGTCGCTGGCCAGGGCGCGGGCAATGCCCACGCGCTGCTGCATGCCGCCCGACAGCTGCCACACGGGTGCCTCGCCAAAGTCTTGCAGCCCCACCAGTGCCAGCTTGTCGGCGGCCCGCTGGCGCCGCTCCGCGCGCGGCACGCCGCGCAGGCGCAGGCCCAGCGCCACGTTGTCGACCACGTTGAGCCAGGGCATCAGCGCATGCTTCTGGAACACCACGCCGCGCTCCGCACCCGGCCCCGTCACCTCGCGCCCATGCAGCGTGATGCGGCCCGAGGACGCCTCGGTGAAGCCCGCGATGCAGTTGAGCAGCGTGGTCTTGCCGCAGCCCGAGGCTCCGAGCGCCACCACGAGCTCGCCCTGGGCGATATCGAGGTCCACGTCCTGCAGCGCGAGCACCGGCGACGGGGCCTGGCGCGCGCCCGCATAGCGCACGTTCAGGCCGGTGATCCGCAGCCCGCCCGGGGCTGCGGCAATGCCATCGTCACTTGGCACGCCGCACCCAGGCCGGGTTCACGCCTACGGCGTAGTCGGGCAGCACGTTCTGGATGGTGCCCTGCTCCTTGAGGAAGGCCGCCGTGGCCGCCAGCGATTTGGCCACACCCGAATCCTTGCCACCGCCCAGCCACTGGCTGGACGCCTGCTCGGTGGGCGGCACGAAGGCGTACAGCGCCAGGCTGGCGGGCACCGTGGGGGCTTCGGCCCCGCTCCACTTGGCCAGGGACCTGACCTCGGCCGCATCAGCATTCCACGCGGCCTTGTTGCCGGTGTAGGACTTGTCGGCATCGGCCAGCACCTGCACGAACTGCGCGAGAAAGGCGTCGTGCTCCTTGGCGAAGGCCTTGGTCACAGCCAGGCCGTCGAAGGTGGCCTTGCCGGTCTTGGCCGCGATCTGGCCCGAGGTCACGATGACCTTGCCATTGCCCTTGACCTTGGCCAGCACCGGGTCCCAGACGAAGGTGGCGTCGATGTCGCCGCGCTCCCAGGCCGCCAGGATTTCGGGCGGGCGCAGGTTCAGGATCTGCACGGTCTTGGGATCGACACCCGCGTCCTGCAAAGCCACCAAGGCGTGGAAGTGCGTGGTGGACACATAGGGCAGGCCGATCTTCTTGCCCTTCAAGTCGGCCAGGCTGTTCACGCCCGAGCCGTTGCGCGCCACCAGGGCCTCGGCGTCGTGGATGTTGTCCAGCACCCAGAACACCTCGATGGGCACGCCCTGCGAAATGGCCGAGGCGAACGGCGAGGAACCCGCCTCGCCGATGTGGATGGCCCCCGAGGCGAGCGCGCGCACCACCTCGGCCCCGCTGCCCAGCTTGCGGTAGGTGACCTTGTAGCCGGTGCGCTTCTCGACCTCGCGGGTCTCCTGCGCATGGCGCCAGGGCACCACCATGTCCTGGTAGCCGATCACCACCTCGCGGGTCTGCGCCAGGGCGCCGAAGCCCAGTACCGTGCCCATCAACAGGGCCACGGCCTGGATGCTTGTTCTGCGTGTTGCCATCGGGAATATGTCCTCTCGGGGATCCATGGGAATCGACCGGGCGCGCGCACCCGGCATGAGAGAAAAATTCTAGGCAGCAGGGGCCGCTGCGCCTTGCACTGCTTTCGCGCTTGGATATGCGAAAAGCGTCTATCGCTGGCTACGCGGCGAGGGCCAGCGGCTTTTGCCGCGACGCCACCAGCGCACCCAGCCATAGCGCACAGGCGGAGAACACCAGCCCGCGCGCCAGGCCGCCGGGGCCGTCGGCGATCCAGCCCACCACGGTGGGCCCGACGATCTGCCCGGCCGCGAAGACGATGGTGAAGGCGCTGATGCCGCTGGCCCACAGCGCCTGCGGCAGGTTGTGCCGCACCAGGGCCGTGGTGGAGGCCACCACCGACAGGAACACCGCCCCGAACAGCAGGCCCGAGGCCAGCACCACCGGCCAGGCCGAGGTCAGCGCCGGCAGCACCGTGGCCACGCCCAGCAGGCCATTGAGCAGCGCCAGCGCCTGCCCGCCGCGGCTGCGGTCCAGCAGGCCCGCCCAGATGCGCGAGGACAGCACCACCGCCAGGCCCAGCAGCGCATAGAACCAGGTCACGGCCGTGCCGCTGGCGCCCTGCTCGCGCAGCAGCGCCACCACGAAGGTCATGTAGCCGATATAGCCCACGCCGAACAGGCCATAACCGAGCAAGGCCGGTGCAAAGGGCGCCCAGCGCATGCCGCTGGCCACGGGCTGCGCGGAGGCGGCTGCGGCAACCGGTGCTGCCAGGGCCTGCAGCGCCCGCGCCGGCCACAGCAGCACCAGCGTGGCTGCCACGCAGGCCAGGGCCAGTGCCCACCAGGCCCAGGCCCAGGGGTGCGGGCCCGGTGCAGCGGCCAGCACCGCCGGCACCAGCACCGCCGAGAGGCTGATGCCCCAGCCCGTGCCGCCGTAGTACAGGCCCAGCAGCAGCCCGCTGCGCCCCGGCTGCTGGGCACCCAGGCGCGCCGCGAGCAGGCCCCCGCAGACGAAGACCAGCGCACTCGCCACGCCCGCCAGCAGGCGCTGCACCAAGAGCGGCACGGCATCCACGAAAAAGCCGCACAGCCCCATGAACACCGTGGCCAGCACGGACCCCGCCACGAGCAGGGTGCCGGGCGAAAAGCGGCGCAGCAACATCGGCGTGGCCAGGGCGCCCAGCAGGTAGCCCAGCGCGTTCACGGTGTTCATGGCCCCGGCCAGCGTGTAGGACCAGGAAAGGTCGGCACGCATCGGCGGCAGCAGCAGCGCGTAGGCAAAGCGCGTGATGCCCAGCGACACGGCCGCCCCCATCGACAGGGCCACGGCCAGCCACAGGCCGTTGCGCAGCAGGGCGGACGAAGACGCGGGAACAACGGTGCTCATGGCGGCCATTGTGCCGGGCATGGGCCCACGGCGCTGTCGCCGACCTTTCCCCGTGCCAGGCCCGCCGCGCCTTTCGATAACACAAATGCCTTGCCCTGTGTTGCGCCAGCCCACTGCAGCCTTTGCCGATTGCGAATACGCTTGTCCGTCATTTCCGGTCCTTGCGACCTCCGCACGAAAGAAAGCACCACCGCATGTCCACACCTTCGCTTTTCGATCCCATCCAGGTCGGTGACCTGCAGCTGGCCAACCGCATCGCCATGGCGCCGCTCACGCGCAACCGCGCACCCAATGCCGTGCCGGCCGAGATCACCGCCACCTACTACGCGCAGCGCGCCAGCGCCGGCCTGCTGATCACCGAGGCCACGGCCATCAGCCACCAGGGCCAGGGCTATGCCGACGTGCCGGGCCTGTACGGCACCGAGCAGCTCGATGCCTGGAAGAAGGTCACCACCGCTGTACACAAGGCCGGCGGCAAGATCGTGACCCAGCTGTGGCACGTGGGCCGCATCTCGCACAACGACCTGCAGCCCGATGGCGGCGCACCGGTGGCGCCCTCGGCCCTCATCGCCAAGTCCAAGACCTACCTGATCGACCGCGAGACCGGCAAGGGCAGCTTCGTGCCCACCTCGCAGCCGCGCGCGCTCGACGCCTCGGAACTGCCCGGCATCGTGCACGCCTATGCGGCGGCGGCCCGCAACGCCGTGGAAACCGCCGGCTTCGATGGCGTGGAGATCCATGGCGCCAACGGCTACCTGCTCGACCAGTTCCTCAAGACCGGCGCCAACCAGCGCACCGACGACTACGGCGGCAGCATCGAGAACCGCGCCCGCCTGCTGCTCGAAGCCACGCGCGCCGCCGTGGACGCCGTGGGTGGCGGCAAGGTCGGCATCCGCCTCTCGCCCGTCACGCCCGCCAACGACATCGTGGACGCGGCCCCCCAGCCCCTGTTCGACTACGTGGTGCGCCAGCTCGCCCCGCTGGGCCTGGCCTACATCCACATCATCGAAGGCGCCACCGGTGGCCCGCGCGAGCTGCCCGAGCGCCCCTTCGATTACGCGGCCCTCAAGGCCGCCTACCGCGCAGCCGGCGGCAAGGGTGCCTGGATGACCAACAACGCCTACGACGCCACCCTGGCCGAGCAGGCCGTGGCCGACGGCTCGGCCGACATCGTGGCCTTCGGCAAGCTCTACATCGCCAACCCCGACCTGGTCGAGCGCCTGCGCAAGAAGGCCCCGCTCAACGCCTGGGACCAGAGCACCTTCTACGGCGGCGGCGAGAAGGGCTACACCGACTACCCGACGCTCCAGTCGGCGTGAATCCGGCCTACCCCAGTCCTATGGGATTGGGGGCCCGCATCACGATGCGGGTGAACAGTCGGTCATAGGCCCCATCGCGGGCCGGGCCCTGCGCCAGGGGGCTGACGTTGGTGGCAAACGCCGCATCCACGGCCGCCCAGTCCTGCGCATCCAGGTGCGCATGGGCCGCGGGCAGCACCACGGTCTCTTCGATCCGCATGTGCTCCAGGTAGAAGGCCACATAGCGGTGCAGGGCCTCCTCGAACGCGCTGCGCCGCGTGTCCCCCAACAGCTCCCAGGCCAGCAGCAGGTGCTGCAGCTCGCGCACTGCGGCCTCGCCGCCCACATGCTCGCGCTCGAGCTGTGCGATGGCGGCAGCTGCCTCGGGCGCACGCTCGGCCACGCGCGGAAACAGCCACTGCGATTCCTTGGGGTGGTGCTGCCTCTCCGGGAATTCATCAATATAGAACAGCATCGCGCGCATCACGTCGAAGAACGCGGCCGGCGCATCGGCGGGCCCCCGCTCCAGCATCAGTTGCAGCGAGCGCAGCACCGCTGCCAGCGACGCGTGCTCGTCGCGAATGGTCCGCACACTGGCATGAGGCATGGCCTTGCTCCCAAATAATTCCAACAGGCCCAAGCGTGACATGCAGGCGCCCGGACCGACCTGACACAGGTCAATGAAAACCGAGCGCCCATGAAAAAAGCCCCGCTCGCCGAAGCGTGCGGGGCCTTGTCGTGGGGCTGAAGACGGCGTGGCGTCAGCGTGCCAGCAACTGGCGCGAGCCCGTTGGCGCACGCAGCGATGCATGCTGCTGGGGCTGGGCCACGGGGCCGCCGCTGTGACCGCCATGGCCACCATGGCCCATCGACTCGGCCAGCTGGAACTGCTGCACCACTTCCGACAGGCGCGCCGCCTGCTCGCGCAGCGACTCGGCCGCCGCAGCGGACTCCTCCACCAGGGCCGCGTTCTGCTGCGTCATGCGGTCGATCTCGCCCACCGACTGGTTCACCTGGCCGATGCCAGCCGACTGCTCGGTGGCGGCCGCCGTGATCTCGCCGATGATGTCGCCCACGCGCTGCACGCTGGCCACGATCTCCTTCATGGCCGTGCCCGCGTCTTCCACGTGGCGCACGCCGCCGTCCACGGCGGTCACGCTGTTGTGGATCAGGCCCTTGATGTCGCTGGCCGCAGCGGCCGAGCGCTGGGCCAGGCTGCGCACTTCGCTAGCCACCACGGCAAAGCCGCGGCCCTGCTCGCCGGCACGGGCGGCTTCCACAGCGGCGTTCAGCGCCAGGATGTTGGTCTGGAAGGCGATGGAGTCGATCAGGCCGATGATGTCGCCGATCTTGCGGCTCGATGCCGAGATCTCCTGCATGCTGGCCACGGCCTGCTGCACCACCGAACCACCGCGTGTGGCGGTGTTCGATGCCGAGGCCGCCAGCTGGTTGGCCATCTGCGAGGACGATGCCGTCTGCTGCACGGTGGAGGTCAGCTGCGACAGCGAGGCCACGGCCTCCTGCGCGTTGCTGGCGGTCTGCTCGGTGCGCTGCGACAGGTCCTGGTTGCCGGTGGCGATCTCCTGGCTGGCCGTGGCAATGTTGCCGCTGGCATCGCGCACCTGCGCCACCAGGGCGCCCAGGCCCTGCTGCATGTCGCCCAGCGCGCGCTGCAGATCGGCGACCTCGTCCTTGCCGTCGGCCACGATGGGCTGCGACAGGTCACCGCCGGCAATCGCCTGCGCCATGCGGCGCGCATCGGCCAGCGGGTTGCAGATGGACATCATGTTCAAGAGCGTCAGCGGCACCACCACCACCACCGTGATCAGCACCGCCAGCACGAACAGCCACTTGGTCTGGCTGGTCACTTTGTCCTGCTGCTCCACGGCATTGGTGACCTCGGTGCGCAGCACCGTGTCGAGCTGGGCCATGAGCTTGTCGGCCTGGTCGAACTCGGCCACGGCCTTGCCGCTCATGCGGTTGGCGATGGTGGCCGTGTCGTAGCCGCCGGCTTCGAGCTGGCGCGCCACATGGGCAAACTGCTCGCGGTAGCTGTCCAGGCGCTTGATGATGTCGCGCACCACGGGGTTGTCGCTGTCTTCCGGCCCTTCGAGGAACTGGCCTGCGATCTTCTTGGCCTTGTCCTGGCTGGCCAGCCACTTGGTGTGCACGGTCTTCACGACCTCGGGCTTCTCGTAGCCGATGATCATGTCCTTTTCCAGCTGGCGGATGGTCCCCATCTCGCCGCGCAACTCGGCCATGTAACCCACCTCGGCGAACGAGTTGGCCATGAAGTCCTCGGACAGGGCGTGGATGCGGAACATGCCCAGCATACCGGCCCCGCCCAGAAGCCCCAGCAACCCCAGCACCACGGCAATGGCGCCCAGCATTCGGAACCGAATGGTGAACTGCCGCATGAGCGCGAATAGATTCATGTCTGTCATCCTTCAATTGGTATGTATGCCGGTGCCGAACTGCAAGGGATCCTCATACAAGGACCCTGCCCCCGTTGTCCGCCCGACTGCAACAAAACGTTGCAGTTTGCCAGACATGTGTGACCATGCGCCATACGTGTTTATCACATGCGCCAGCGCTTGAGTAAGAGGGCATTCGCCATCACGCTCACCGAGCTGAGCGCCATGGCAGCCCCCGCCACCACCGGGCTCAGGTAACCGAGCGCCGCCAAAGGGATGCCGGCCACGTTGTAGGCAAAGGCCCAGAACAGGTTCTGGCGGATCTTGAGCACCGTGCGGTGCGAAATGTCGAGCGCTGCCGCCACCAGCAAAGGGTCACCGCGCATCAGCGTGATGCCCGCCGCATGCATGGCCACGTCCGTGCCATTGCCCATGGCCATGCCCACATCGGCAGCGGCCAGGGCCGGCGCATCGTTGACGCCGTCGCCCACCATGGCCACCACATGGCCACCCTGCTGCAATGCAGCAACCCGGGCCGCCTTGTCACCCGGCAGCACCTCGGCCATGACCTCGCCCGCCGCGGGGTCCAGCCCCAGGCGGCGTGCCATGGCCTCGGCCGCGCCCCGGTTGTCGCCCGACACCATCACCGTGCGGATGCCACGGGCCTTGAGTGCCGCCAGCGCTTCGCGCGCACCTGGCTTGGGCTCGTCGCCAAAGGCCAGCAGCGCGCGCATGGCCAGGCCCTGGGCCGTGCGCTCGGCCACCGCAGAGACGGTAGCGCCCTCGGCCTGCAGATCGGTGGCACGGCCGGCCAGCGATCCCAGGTCCACCTCCAGCTCCTGCATCCAGCGCAGGCTGCCCACGAGGTAGCTGGCGCCCTGCACTTCGCCTTCGGTGCCACGGCCCGGCACAGCGCGCACGGCATCTGGGGCCTGCAAGGCCAGCTGGCGCTCCTGCGCCGCGCGCACCACGGCGCGCGCCAGCGGGTGCTCGCTGCCGCTCTGCACCGCCGCGACCGCCGCCAGCACCGCGCCTTCGACCAGGCCCGGCACCACCTCGAAGGCGGTCAGCCGCGGCTGGCCCACGGTCAGCGTGCCGGTCTTGTCGAAGGCCACCGTGTCCACCTGGTGCGCGCGCTCCAGCGCCTGCGCATCCTTGATCAGAATGCCATGCTTCGCGGCCACCCCCGTGCCCGCCATGATGGCCGCCGGCGTGGCCAGGCCCAGCGCGCAGGGGCAGGCGATCACCAGCACCGCCACGGCGTGGATCAGCGCTGCCTCCATGCCCGCACCGCTCCACAGCCAGCCCAGCAAGGTGGCCAGCGCAATCGCCAGCACCACCGGCACGAACACGGCCGAGACCTTGTCCACCAGCCGCTGCAGCGGGGCCTTGGCGGCCTGGGCATCCTCCACCAGGCGGATGATGTGCGCCAGCACCGTCTCGGCGCCCACGGCCGTCACCGCCATCACAATGCGCCCGTCGCCATTGATCGAACCACCCGTGAGCGGCGCGCCCACGTCGCGCGCCACGGGCAGGGGTTCACCGGTCAGCATGGATTCGTCCACCTGCGTGTGGCCTTCATGCACCGTGCCGTCCACCGGGATGCGCTCGCCCGGGCGCACCACCAGCCGGTCGCCCACCAGCACCTCGGCCACGGGCACATCCACCTCGCCGGCCTTGCCCAACAGGTGTACCACGTCGGGCCTCAAGGCATGCAGCGCACGGATGGCGGTGGTGGTCTGGCGCTTGGCGCGCGCCTCCAGCCACTTGCCCAGCAACACCAGCGTGACCACCACGGCCGAGGCCTCGAAATACAGGTGCGGCGCATGGCCAGCGTGCGCCGTGGCCCACAGCCACACCGACAGGCCCCAGCCCGCGCTGGTGCCCAGCGCCACCAGCAGGTCCATGTTGCCCGTGAGCGCCTTCAGTGCATGCCAGCCCGCCTTGTAGAAACGTGCGCCCAGGATGAACTGCACCGGCGTGGCCAGCGCGAACTGCAGCCAGGCCGGCAGCATCCAGTCCTGCCCGAAGAGATCACCCACCATGGGCAGCACCAGCGGCGCCGACAGCGCCAGGCCCACGCCCACCGGCAGAAAGCCGGCCCAGGGCGACAGGTCCTCGGCCGCATCGGCGTCCTCCTTCGCCCGGGGCTCGTAGCCGGCATCGCGCACGGCCCGACGCAGCCGCGCCTGCAGCGCCGCGGCATCGCTGCCCTCGGGCGCCGCCATGGCCACGCGGGCCGATTCGGTGGCCAGGTTCACCGAGGCCTCCTTCACGCCCGGCACCTTGCGCAGCGCGCGCTCGACGCGCCCCACGCAGCTGGCGCAGGTCATGCCCGCGACTCCGAGATCGAACTGTTGCAGGGGCTCAAGGGCCTGTTCTGGGATGGTGGATGTCGTCATGGCATGTACGGTACAGCTTGCCATGGTGTCAAGGTCAAGCCCTTGCCCCAGATCAAGTCGGCGCCTTGTCCGATAGAGCCGCCGGACGGCCGGTGGTCGAATTTTCCCCATGACAAGCCCCACACCCCCACGGGCGCGCACCGGCCAGGCCCCCAAGCCCCTGGACCGCGCCGAATTCCGCGAACGCTTCCTGCTCGACTTCCAGGACCCGCGCTTTGCCGACGAGGCTGGCGACGCCCTGGACCGGATCGAGGCCATCGCCTGGCGCAACTACGACGACAACCGCAAGGCGCCCCGCACACGCAAGGCCGGGCCCGGCTATGCCGACCCGAACTACGATCTGTCGGTGGATTGGATCGAGGCCAAGGAGCGCATCGACGCAGCGCGTGCGCGCTGGGCCGACCCGGCCAGCCCCTCGCGCGTGCTGCTGGTCTGCGGCTCGGCGCGCAACGACGGCACCTGCCCCGGCGAGATCTCCAAGAGCTGGCGCATGCTCAACATGGCGCGCGACGTGCTGGCCGCCGAGCACATCGAGATCGACCTGCTCGACCTGAGCCGCGTCACCTCCGACTACGGGCGCCACATCCACCCCTGCAAGGGCTGCGTTTCCACGGCCATGCCGCTGTGCCACTTCCCGTGCAGCTGCTACCCCAATCACGCCATGCGCCAGACCGGCGACTGGATGAACGAGATCTACGAACGCTGGACCGCCGCGCACGGCGTGATGATCATCACCCCCGTGTACTGGTACCAGTCGCCCAGCCCGCTCAAGCTCATGATCGACCGCCTGGTCTGCGCCGACGGCGGCAACCCCGACCCCACCAGCACGCACGGCAAGAAATCCGCCGAGGCCAAGGCGCTGGAGCTGGCCGGCTGGGGCTACCCCAAGCACCTGGAAGGCCGCGCCTACGCCCTGGCCGTGCATGGCGACGTGGCCGGCATCGAGATGACGCGCCGCGGCCTGTCGGACTGGCTCGACTGGATGGGCTTCATCGACGCCGGCCCCGCCGCGCGCCTGGACCGCTACATCGGCTACTACGAAAGCTATGCCCAAAGCCACGAGGTGCTGGACCGGGATGCCGCCATGCAGGCCGAGATCCGCGGCGCCGCCCAGGCCCTGGCGGTGGCGGTGGGCGAGCTGCGCGCGGGCACCCTCTCGCGCCCCGATGCCGGCGTGCGCCGCGCCCGGCCGAAGTAGGCAGTCCCTCTTCAAGGTTTTGCAGCAGGGCTTGACCTTGCCACCATGTGAAGGTTTACGCTCCAGGCTGTTCAATGCAATCAGCCAACCAGCAAGGAGTCTTCACATGCAGCCATCCACCACCACCAGCCATGACTTCCAGGTTCAGGGCATGACCTGCGGCCACTGCGAGCGCGCCGTGACCCAGGCCGTGCAGGGCGTGGACCCCGATGCCACGGTGCGCATCGACCGCGCCAGCGGCAGCGTGCATGTGGCGCACAGCAGCGCCGACCGCGCAGCGCTGGCCGCGGCCATCGCCGAAGAAGGCTACGCCGTCGCGGCATGAGCAAGACCGACTGGCCCGTGCCCATCGGCGAGGCCGCGCGCCGCGCCGGGGTTTCGGCGCGCATGGTGCGCCACTACGAATCCCTGGGCCTGGTGGCCGGCGTGGCACGCACCGACAGCGGCTACCGCCAGTACACCGCGGCCGACGTGCATGGCCTGCGCTTCATCCGCCGCGCGCGCGACCTGGGCTTTTCGATGGAAGAGATCGCCGGCCTGCTCGCCCTGTGGCAGGACCGCAGCCGCGCCAGCAGCCAGGTCAAGCGCATCGCCCAGGTCCACATCGAGGACCTGAACGAGCGCATCGCCGCCATGCAGGCCATGCAGCGCAGCCTGCAGACGCTGGTGTCGTGCTGCCATGGGGATGAGCGGCCGGACTGCCCGATCCTGGATGACCTGGCGGGGGAGCCAGCTCCCCATCAACACTAAGCGCGTTTGCGCGGTGCCGCTGCAGCCGGCGCCGCCTTGCGCACCCGCTTGGCAGGCGCCTGGGCCACCACCGCCCCATCGGCACGCCGCAACACCCCCTGGCACAGCGTTGCTATGCACTGCTCGGCCACCTGCTCGGCCGTGTACTCGCCGCCGGGCTGGTACCAGCGGCCGATCCAGCTGAGCGCACCGGCGATCACGAAGGCCGTCATCTTCGGGTCGCAGGGCTGCAGCGAGCCCTCCTGCACGCCCTCGGCCACCAGGCGGCGGAACTCCCGGTCGATGGCGGACTTGTGGCGGCGCAGTTCGGCGCGGCTTTCGGGCGGCAGCTGCTCGTCGCCCACGCGGATCAGGCACTTGCCGAAGTCCATGGTGACGATGCGCGCATACACCTGCATGCAGGTCATGAGCTGGTCGATGGCCTTGCCGCCGGCCGCGCGCGAGGCGTCTATGCCCTCGAGCATCATTTCAAGCCCCTTGCTCACGCACTGCAGCAGGATCTCGTCCTTGTTCTTCACGTAGTAGTACAGCGTGGGCTTGGTCACATTCAACCGCGCAGCGATGTCGTCGAGCGAGGTGGCGTGAAAGCCGCGCTCGTTGAACAGCTGCGCGGCCGCCTGCAGCACGGCGTTGCGCTTGGCCTCGCGCTGCTGTTCGCGGTGGGACGCGGGCGCCCAGGGCGACGCGGGCGGGCGGTCCGCACTGCGGGGGGGCGACACGGTGGTGCTGGGCATGGCGGGCTGGTTCCTCGGGAAAGTACGGATGCTGGTTTGGCACAGAGCCTTCCAGAATCTACTCGTGAGTAAACAGTTTACGCACAAGTAGAAAATTTCTGCAGGCCCGCAGGCATTTTCTGGTCAGCACAAACCCGCATTAGAAAGCCAATGGAGACACACCCACCCGGCAATCCCCCCGCCAGCGCGCCGCCCCTGCTGCAGGTCGATGGCGTCACGCTGGCCTTTGGTGGGGTCAAGGCGCTCACCGGCGTGGGCTTTGGCGTGCAGGCCGGCTCCATCACTGCCGTCATCGGGCCCAACGGTGCGGGCAAGACCTCGCTGTTCAACACCATTTCGGGCTTCTACCGCCCGGGCAGCGGCGCCATTCGCTTCAAGGGCCAGGACATCACGCGCGTGCCAGCGCCACAGCGTGCCCGGCTGGGCCTGGGGCGCAGCTTCCAGAACATCGCGCTGTTTCGCGGCATGACGGTGCTCGACAACATCAAGCTCGGGCGCCACGCGCACCTCAAGACCAACGTGCTCGACGCGCTGCTGTACATCGGCCGCGCACGGCGCGAAGAGTCGCAGCTGCGCGCCGACATCGAGGAGCGCATCATCGACTTCCTGGAGATCGACCACATCCGCCACGCGCCCGTCTCGGCCCTGCCCTACGGCCTGCAAAAGCGCGTGGAGATGGCCCGCGCCCTGGCCATGCAGCCCGAGATCCTGATGCTCGACGAACCCGTGGCCGGCATGAACCGCGAGGAGACCGAGGACATGGCGCGCTTCATCCTCGACGTGCGCGCCGAATGGGGCGTCACGGTGCTCATGGTCGAACACGACATGGGCATGGTCATGGACCTGTCGGACCACGTGGTGGTGCTCAACTTCGGCCAGGTCATCGCCCAGGGCACCCCGGCCGAAGTGCAGGCCAACCCCGAGGTCATCCGCGCCTACCTGGGCTCGGGCGACGTGGGCGACCTGCGCGCCCGGCTGCATGCTGGGGCCGCGACGCCGCTGCAGGGAGTCGCATGATGGACTGGGCCTACCTGTTCGAAATCAGCCTCACCGGCATCTCCGGCGGCGGCCTGTACGCGCTGGCGGCACTGGCTTTCGTGATGGTCTACAAGGCCACGCGCGTGGTCAACATCGCCATCGGCGAGATGCTCATGGTCGGCGCCTACCTGTTCTTCACCTTTGCCGCCACCTTCGCGCTGCCGCTGTGGCTGGCCATTCCTGCGGCGGTGCTCGGCTCGGGCCTCTTGGGCGCGGTGATCGAACGCACCATGATCCGCCCGCTGCTGGGCGAGCCGCCGATCTCTGTCTTCATGGTCACCGTGGGCCTGGCCTCGGTGCTCGTGGGCCTGGTGGAGATGATCTGGACGGCCGACCAGCGCCGCCTGCCCGAATTCATGCCGACCAAGCCCATCATGGTCGGCGAGGCCTTTCTCGCGCCCAAGGTGTTCTGGGGCGCCATGATCGCCGTGGCCTTCATCGCAGCGGTGCTGCTGGTGTTCCGCTTCTGGCGCGGCGGCGTGGCCCTGCGCGCCACGGCCAGCGACCAGGCCGCCGCCTACTCGGTGGGCATCAACGTGCCGCGTGTGTTCTCGCTGGCCTGGGTGGTCTCGGCCATGATCGCCGCGGTCTCCGGGATCATCGTCGGCTCCATCGGCGGCATCTCGTCGAGCATGGGCGTGTTTGGCCTGTCGGTGCTGGTGGTGGTCATCGTCGGCGGGCTCGACAGCGTGCTCGGTGCCCTCATCGGCGGCCTGCTCATCGGCCTCATCGAGGCCCTGGCCGGCGCCTACCTGGGCGGCGAATACAAGCTCTTGGCCACCTTCATCGTGCTCGTGGCCGTGCTGCTGGTGCGGCCCTATGGCCTGTTCGGCACGCACGAGATAGAGAGACTCTAGAAACATGCGCCCCCACGTTCATCACTTCGTGTATTCACTGCCCCCCAGGGGGGCGCAGGCCTGCCTTGGGGCGGCCCGGCGGGAGGCCTGATGCGCATCGGTACCCTCAAGGAATCCTACGTCGCCGACGCAGCGCTGTTCGACTCGCGCACGCAGAAGGTCTGGCTCGCCGTGGCCGCCGCGCTGCTGCTGCTGTTCCCCTTCATGGCCAGCGACTACTGGCTCTACCTGGCCTGCCTGGTCAGCATCAACGTCGCCAGCGCCACGGGGCTCAACATCCTCACGGGCTACACGGGGCTGGTGAGCCTGGGGCAGGCCGCCTTCATGGGCCTGGGGGCCTACACCGTGGCCGTGCTGGAGACGCGCGTGGGCACGCCCTTCCTCGTGAACCTGCTGGCCGGCGGCTGCGTGGCCATGCTGGGCGGCATCATCGTGGGCATCCCCTCGCTGCGCGTCAAGGGCCTGTACCTGGCCATCGCCACCATCGCCGCATCGTTCATCGCGCACTTCATCTTCGCCAACTGGAAGTTCACGGGCGGCACCGGAGGGCTGAGCGTACCGCCGGCCAAGCTGTTCGGACTGCCGCTCGACACCTCGTTCCGCCTGTACTGGGTGATCGTACCGGTCACCGTGCTCATGCTGCTGGGCGCGGCCAATCTGTTTCGCACGCGCGTGGGCCGCGCCTTCATCGCCATCCGCGACCGCGACATTTCGGCCGAGGTGCTGGGCATCCCGCTGCTGCGCTACAAGCTGCTGTCGTTCGGCCTGTCCTCGTTCTACGCGGGCGTGGCGGGCGGCCTGTGGGCCTACTTCTTTCGCGTGGTCACGCCCGAGAGCTTTCCGCTGCTGATGTCCATCTTCTTCCTGGCCGCCATCATCGTTGGCGGCATGGGCTCCATCCTGGGCGGCATCCTGGGTGCAGTGTTCATGACCATGGTGCCCGAACTGCTCAAGCTGGTCGTCAACCTGCTGCCCGGCGGCAACGAGCTCACGGTGTTCCTCTCGCCCGTGCGCACCGTCATCTTCGGGCTGCTGATCATCGGCTTCCTCGTCTTCGAGCCCCATGGCCTGGCCGAAGTGTGGCGGCGCATCCGCCGTTTCTTCCATCTCTGGCCTTTCAGAAACTAAACCACCAGGAGACACGCATGCACAAGACCCCCACCTCCCCACGCCGCCGCTCGCTGCTCGCCGCCGCAGGCGCTGCCGCGCTGGCACACCCTCTGTCGGTGCTCGCGCAATCGGGCGAAGACATCGTCATCGGCGGCTCCATCCCGCTCACCGGCGTGTTCGCGTTTGCGGGTGTGGGCATCAACGCCGGCATCGGCGACTACGTGAAGATGGTCAACGACGCGGGCGGCATCAAGGGCCGCAAGCTCAGGTACGTGCCCGAGGACACGGGCTACAAGGTCGATGTCTCGGTGGCGGCCTACAAGAAGATCACCAGCCAGAACAAGGTCAACCTCTACTACGGCGACTCCACGGGCTTTTCCAAGACCATCAACCCCGAGCTCGACCGCGCCGGCACCACGCTGATGGCCGGCGCGTCCTTCGCGTCCGAACTCAACGATCCTGCCAAGTACCCCCACCAGTTCCTCGTGGGGCCCGACTACACCGAGATGTTCGGCATCCTGCTCAAGCACATCGCCAAGGAAAAGCCCGGTGCCAAGGTGGCCTTCGTGTATTCGGACTCCGAGTTCGGCCGCGACCCGATCGACAAGAGCGAGGCCGCGGCCAAGGCGCTCGGCCTGTCGGTACCCGTCAAGATCATGACGCCCGCCGGCAGCGTGGACGTCTCGGGCGAGGTCATCAAGCTGCGCCGCGCCGCGCCCGACTACACCATCTTCCACGGCTACATCCTGGCCCCCATCCCCGAGTTCATCACCCAGGGCAAGCAGCAGGGCATGACCAGCAAGTGGATGGGCACCTTCTGGACCATGGACAGCTCCACCGTGATGAAGATGGGCGAGGCCGCCGATGGCTTCATGGGCGTGATGCCCTACCGCTACTACTACGACACCGAGAAGGCGCCCATGCTGGAGAAGATCCGCGCGCTGCGCCCCGAGTACCAGAGCACAGCCTACATCCAGGGCTTTCTCGCCGCCATGCTGTTCACCGAATCGGCCAAGCGCTGCCTGGATGCGGGCAAGCCGCTCGATGGCAAGAACCTCAAGGCTGCGCTCAACAGCATCAAGGACTTCGACACCGGCGGCCTGATCGGCGTGCCGATCACCATCAGCGGCAACTCCATCCCTGTGGGCCGCGTGTACCGCGCGGACATGAAGGCCCAGAAGATGGTCGCCGCCTCCGACTGGATCAAGCTCTGATGTCCCTGACACCCCCCCTGAGTCGCTTCGCGCCTTCCCCCTTCAGGGGGACGCACCCCGAGGCCCGGCAAAGCCGGTTCCACGGCTGCGCTGGCAGAGCAGCGCCCACGGCATGCGCCGGGTGCGGCGCGGTTCGCAGTGCTCCTTCCCAGCCGCCGAGACCGTGATGCCGCACGCTCCTGAGTTCGTCCTCGAAGTCAACAACATCGAGGTCATCTACAACAAGGTCGTGCAGGCACTGCGCGGCCTGTCGCTGTCCGTGCCGCGCGGGCAGATCGTGGCGCTGCTGGGCAGCAACGGCGCGGGCAAGTCCACCACGCTCAAGGCGGTGTCGGGTCTGCTGGCACTCGAAGACGGCGAGGTGCAGGGCGGCAGCATTCTCTTCAACGGCCAGCCCACGGCCCACCTGGCGCCCCAGCAGCTGGTGCGCCATGGCCTGTCCCATGTGATGGAAGGCCGCCGTGTTTTCGAGGACCTCACGGTCGAAGAGAACCTGGTGGCCGCCACCTATGCACTCACGGGCCGCAAGGATGCAAAGCCCGATTTCGACAGCGTCTACAGCTACTTCCCGCGCCTGCACGAGCGCCGCAAGGGCCTGGCGGGCTACCTTTCGGGTGGCGAGCAGCAGATGCTGGCCATCGGCCGCGCGCTGATCGCCCAGCCCCAGCTGATCCTGCTCGACGAACCTTCTCTGGGCCTGTCGCCGAAGCTCGTGGAAGACATCTTCACCATCATCGCGCGCATCAACGCCGAGCGCGGCACCTCCATGCTGCTGGTCGAGCAGAACGCCACCGTGGCGCTGGCCGTGGCGCACCAGGGCTACATCATGGAGAACGGCAAGATCGTGATCGACGGCACGGCCGAGCGCCTGGCCAGCGACCCCGACGTGCGCGAGTTCTACCTCGGCATGGGTGGCGGTGGCGAAGCGAAAAGCTTCAAGGACATCAAGCACTACAAGCGCCGCAAAAGATGGCTGTCATGACCCTCCCCGAACTCACCCTGCCCCAGATGCTGCGCGAGCGCGCACGCACAGAGCCTGCGCGCGTGGCCATCCGACAGAAAGACTTCGGCATCTGGAAGCCCTTCACCTGGGCCAGTTATTACCAGCGCGCCTGCCACTTCGGGCTGGGGCTGCGCGCGCTCGGGCTGCCGGCCGGCGGCCATGTGGGCGTGATCTCGGAGAACCGCACGGAGTGGGTGCTGGCGCAGATGGGCGCGGGCCTGGTCGGTGCGGTCACCGTGGGCGTCTACCCCACCAGCCCCACCAACGAGGTGGCCTATGTGGTCGGCCATGCCGACATCGAGATCATGGTCTGCGAGGACCAGGAGCAGACAGACAAGCTGCTCGCCGCGCTACCCGAGCTGCCGCGCCTCAAAAAGATCATCGTCATGGAGACCAAGGGCCTGCGCAGCTTTGCACCCGAGGTGCGTGCGCTGATCGCCACCTTCGCCGAGGTCGAGGCGCTGGGCGCTGCATCCGGCCAGCAGGCGCTGGTGGACGAGGCGCTCGCGCGCCAGACGCTCGACGACGTGGGCCTGATGATCTACACCTCGGGCTCCACCGGCAAGCCCAAGGGCGCGATGATCAGCTACCGCAACATCCGCGGCGTGGTGCCCGGCATCGTCGATCGGCTGCAGCTCGATGCCGCCACCACCCACCTGTCCTACCTGCCGCTGTGCCACGTGGCCGAGCAGATGCTCACCAGCTTCGTGCCGGTCTACATCGGCTCACAGGTGAACTTCGGCGAGTCCATCCGCACCGTGCAGGAAGACCTGCGCGAGGTGGCGCCCACCATGTTCCTGGGCGTGCCGCGCATCTGGGAGAAGATGCATGCCGCCATCCACATCAAGCTGCAGGAGACCGGGGGCCTGCGCCGCCGGCTGTTCCACCGCGCCGTCGCCGCCTGCCAGCCGCTGGCCGAGAAGCCGCGCAGCACCTGGAGCCTGGCCGAGCGGGCCACCTTCGCCGCCAGCTACTGGCTGGTGTTCCGCGCGCTGCAGAACTTCATCGGCCTGCGCGATGCGCGCGTGGCGCTCACCGGGGCCGCACCTATCCCGCCCGATGTGGTGCGCTTCTTTCGCGTGCTCGGCTTGCCGCTGGTGGAGGTCTATGGCCTGACCGAATCCACCGGCATGGTCACGGGCCACCGGCTGGACCAGGTGGTGGTCGGCACCGTGGGCGTGCCCACGCTGGGCGTGGAGCACCGCATTGCCGACAACGGCGAGTTGCAGTTGCGCGGCGACATGGTGTTCGCGGGCTACTACAAGAACCCCGAGGCCACGGCCACGAGCATCGTCGACGGCTGGCTGCACACCGGCGACGTGGTGCGCGAAGAGCAGGGCCAACTCAAGATCGTGGACCGGCTCAAGGACATCATGATCACGGCGGGCGGCAAGAACCTCACGCCCTCGGAGATCGAGAACACCATGAAGGGCAGCCCCTTCATCAAGGAATGCATCATCGTCGCCGAGGGCCGCAAGTTCGTCGGCGCGCTGGTGATGATCGACTATGAGACCGTGGGCAAGTGGGCCGAGGCCCGGCGCCTGGCGTTCACGCACTTCCGTTCGCTGGTCGAGGCACCCGAGGTGCGCGAACTCATCGACACCGAGATCCGCCGTGGCAACGAGCGCCTGGCCCAGGTCTCGCAGATCCGCCAGTTCCACCTGCTCACCAAGGAACTGGACCACGACGACGGCGAGGTCACCGCCACCATGAAGGTGCGCCGCTCCAGCATCTACAAAACCTACGCTGCCGAGATCGAGGCGCTGTACCGCTGAGTAACCGACATGACCGACGACACCGAGGCTGCGCCTCCCGCACTGCTGCACGAGCGCCAG
The DNA here is from genome assembly GCF_979253235.1 of Acidovorax sp. AC410. Classification (NCBI taxonomy): domain Bacteria; kingdom Pseudomonadati; phylum Pseudomonadota; class Betaproteobacteria; order Burkholderiales; family Comamonadaceae; genus Acidovorax; species Acidovorax sp. AC410. The sequence goes on along the minus strand of NZ_CEEDCG010000001.1, from coordinate 1,907,102 downwards.
GGCGCCATCGCCACCTTGCGCTTCAACCGCCCCGCCGCGCTCAACGCCATCGACGTGCCCATGGCCCAGGCCTTCCTGGCCGCCGTGCAGGCCATTGCGGCAGACGCCAGCGTGCGCGCCGTGGTGCTGCGCGGCAACGGCAAGGGCTTCATGGCCGGCGGCGATCTAGCCACCCTGCGCGCCAACCCCGTGCAGGGCGCGATGGACCTGCTCGGGCCGTTGCACGCGGGCCTGGCCCTGCTGGCGCAGATCGATGCGCCCGTGATCGCCCAGGTGCATGGCGTGGCCGCAGGCGCCGGCCTGTCGATGCTGCTGCAGGCCGACTACGTGCTCATGGCCGAGGGCACGCGCCTGAACCTGGCCTACATCAACCTGGGCACCAGTTGCGACGTGGGCGCCTCCTGGGCGCTGCCGCGCATGGTGGGCCTGCGCCAGGCGCTGGAGATCGCGCTGCTCGGCGATGCCTTCACGGCCGAGGATGCGCTGCGCCTGGGCCTGGTCAACCGCGTGGTACCCATGGCCGAACTCGACGCCGCCACCACCGCCGTGGCCGAGCGCCTGGCCGCCGGCCCCACCGTGGCCTATGGCGCAATGAAACGCCTCATGCGCCAGTCGCTGGAACGCAGCCTGCCCGAGCAGCTGGCGGCCGAGCAGCAGGCCTTCGCGCACTGCGCCGCCACCGCAGACTTCCGCGAAGGCATAGCGGCCTTCTACGCACGCCGGCCCGCCCAGTTCAACGGGCGCTGAATTCCCTCTCTTCTCCTTCGACACATTCCCTATGAGCAGCCTCCAAGACGTCTACGTCCTCTCCACCGCGCGCACCGCCATCGGCACCTTCGGCGGCAGCCTCAAGGACGTGCCCAACACCGACCTGGCCACTACCGCCGTGAAGGCCGCCATCGCGCGCAGCGGCCTGCCGGCTGACGCCATCGGCCACGTGGTGATGGGCAACGTGATCCCCACCGACACCAAGGACGCCTACCTCGCGCGCGTGGCCGCCATCGACGCCGGCTGCCCCATCGAGACGCCGGCCTTCAACGTCAACCGGCTGTGCGGCTCGGGCCTGCAGGCCATCATCTCGGCGGCCCAGGCCATCGGCTACGGGGATTGCGACATCGCCATCGGCGGCGGCAGCGAGTCGATGAGCCGCGGCCCCTACTTCGACACCGCCGCGCGCTACGGCGCGCGCATGGGCGATGCCAAGAGCATCGACTACATGCTCGGCATCCTGCACGACCCCTGGCAGAAGATGCACATGGGCATCACCGCCGAGAACGTGGCCGAGCGCTACCGCATTGGGCGGGAGGCGCAAGACCAGCTGGCCGTGCAGAGCCAGCAGCGCGCAGCCCACGCCATCGCTGCGGGCTACTTCCGCGAGCAGATCGTGCCGGTGGAGATCACCACGCGCAAGGGCACGGTGGTCTTCGACACCGACGAGCATGTGCGCGGCAGCACCACACTCGAAGTGCTGGCCGGCATGAAGCCCGCGTTCAAGAAGGACGGCCTGGTCACCGCCGGCAATGCCTCGGGCATCAACGACGGCGCAGCCGCCGTGGTGCTGGCCTCGGGCGCGCGCGTGTCGGCCCTGGGCCTCAAGCCCCTGGCCCGCCTGGTCGGCTACGCCCATGCGGGCGTGGAGCCGGCCTACATGGGCATAGGCCCGGTGCCGGCCACACAAAAGGTCCTGCAGCGCACCGGCCTCACGGTGCAGGACATGGACGTGATCGAGGCCAACGAGGCCTTCGCCGCCCAGGCCTGCGCCGTGATCCAGGAGCTGGGCCTGGACCCGGCCAAGGTCAACCCCAACGGCTCGGGCATCTCGCTGGGCCACCCGGTGGGCGCCACGGGCGCCATCATCACCACCAAGGCCATCGCCGAACTGCACCGCACGGGCGGGCGCTATGCGCTGGTGACCATGTGCATCGGCGGCGGCCAGGGGATTGCGGCGGTGTTCGAACGGGTCTGATCGGCCCAGGCGCCTGCTGCCGGGCGCATTGCTGAACGCGGCGCAGCAATGCATGGCCATTGGCCATCAATCAGCGCCGCCATGTTTCTACGCTTGGGGACTTCTTCCTCCTTGCTGAAAAACATCCCGTGCTGCCTTTCACCGTTGTCTCGTCCCCTACCCGCTGGGGTACCCCATGACCTGGGTCGCCCTGGGTCTCTTCGCCGGCCTGGTGCTGGGCAGCTACGACTTTCTCACCAAGCTCGCGCTGCGCGACAAGGGCGTGCTCGAAGTGGTGCTGCTGTCCTCCGTGCTGGGCGCGCTCGTGTGGGCGCCGTTCCTGCTCGCGCCACCAGCGGCATCGCAGGTGCTGCAGCCCTGGGGCCTCTCTCCGGCACCCCTGTCCTGGCGCGAACAGGCCCTGGTGCTTCCCAAGTCGCTGATGATGGTCGCCACCTGGGTGCTGTCGTACTACGCGGTCAAGGCGCTGCCGCTGTCGATCTCGGCCGGCGTGCGCGCGTCGGGCCCGCTGTGGACGGCAGCGGGTGCCATCGTGCTGCTCGGCGAGCAGCTCACCGGGTGGCAGTGGCTGGGCCTGGCGGTGTCCATGCTGTCCTACCATCTGTTCGCGCGCATCGGCAGCCGCGAGGGCATCCGCTTTCACCGCGACGGCTGGGTGCTGTGCATGCTGGCCGCCACGCTGCTGTCCTCGGCCAACGCGCTGTACGACAAGCACATCCTCGCCGGGCTGCGGCTGGACCTGGCGGCCGTGCAGGCCTGGTCGGCGCTGCAGCGCGGCGTGATCGCACTGGCCCTGCTGCCCTGGGTGGGGCGCAGCCTTTCGCTGCGCGGCCTGTTCACGCGCCACTGGGCCGTGCCTGCGATCGCGCTGGCCTATCTGGCGGCGGAGTACCTCTACCTCGCTGCCGTGCAGACCGAGGGCGCCATGATCTCGGTGATCGCCGTGCTGCGCCGCAGCAACCTGGTCATGGTGTTCGCGCTCGGTGCCCTGTTCCTGCGGGAGCGCTTCATTGCCCAGAAGTCGCTGGCCATCGCCGGCGTGCTGGCCGGCATCGTGCTCACGCTGGCGGGCTGACCGGCACCAGGCTGCGGATCCAGGCCATCACCTGCTGCCCCTGCGGCGTGATGGCCATGCGCTGCGAGACGAGCAGGTAGTACGACTGCTGCGCAGGCAGAGCCACCTCGCCCAGGCGCACCAGCGCGCCGCTGGCCAGCAGGTCCTGCACCAGCGAGCGCCGGCCCAGCGCTATGCCCTGCAGGCCCAGCGCCGCATCGAGCACGAAGCCCGTGTCCGTGAACGCCATGCCCTGCTGGCGCGATGCCAGCACGCGGATACCCGCCTTGTCCAGCCAGGGCTTCCAGGGCTGGCGCGTGTGCGCGAGCAGCACCGCCTTGCGGAACGCGGCCGTGCCGGCCGGCACGCCCAGGCGCTCCAGGTAGGCCGGCGCCGCCACCGGGAACCACTCGTCGTCCATGAGCTTTTCGCAGTGGTAGGCGGCCGGGCGGGTGCGCGCAAAGCGCACGGCAATGTCGGCATCGCCCCGCTCCAGGTCCACGGTGTCGATGGAGGGATGGATCTCCACGCGCCACGCCGGCGGCTGGGCGCCCAGGCGTGACAGTGCCGGCACCAGGCGCCAGCGCGCGAACGAGGGCAAGGCGCTGATGCGCACCACCGGCAATTGCCCAGGATCGCCCGCGCCGAAGATCTGCTGCAGCTGGTGCAGCGGCTCCTTGAGTTGCTGGTGCAGGTGCGCCCCTTCGGCCGTGAGCGCTACGGCGCGCGTGCTGCGCACGAACAGCGGCTGCGCGAGCAGCCGCTCCAGCGCGCGGATGCGGTGGCTCACCGTGCTGTCCGACAGGTGCAGCTCCTCGGCTGCCTTGCTGAAGCTGCACAGCCGCGCCACCGCATCGAAGGCCAGGATCAGGTGGATGGGCGGAATGGCTTTCATCGACCGCAGGGAATGTCCATGCCCGTCACCGCCGCACCCATCTCGCTCAGAACGGCGCCGAATCCGGGTCGGTGTCCGCCGGTGCCATCGCCGGCCCGGTGATGGCGCGCCCCGCCACGTCCTTGCCGCGCTGCGGCGCAGGCACCGCAGCGGCCAGAACCGGTCCCGAAGGGCCACTGCCTGCGGGAATGGCCTGCGCAACAGCGCTGGCCCCAATGCCATCGGATTCACCGCCCAGCGCCTCGATCAGGTCGGGGATCAGCTTGGACAACTCGCCCGTGGCAATCGCCACGTCGGTGTCGAAGCTACCGTCATCGGCCTTGGTGCCTTCGAACACGGTGTCCAGAAAGGACACCTTCTTGATCTGCAGCCCCTCGGTCAGCATCAGCGAGACGCGATCGTCCCAGGTCAGCGCCAGCTTGGTGGGCAGCTTGCCGGCAGCGATGTGCGCCTGCACCTCTTCGATGTCCAGTGGGTGGCGCGAGTAGCGCACCACGGCCTTGGACTCATCGGCGCTTTTCAGCTCGCATTCGCGGTCCACGGTAAAGCCCACGGGCGGCTCCTGCGTGCTCAGCCAGTGCGACATGGCAGCCTGCGGGCTGGTCTCGGTGTACAGCAGCGAGACCGACAGGCCCGGCAGGTATTCGACCAGCAGCGAAACGACCTCGTCGGCACGGCCCTGGCTGGACGTGTCGAACACGATGGTGCGTGCTTCCCTGTCGATCCACACCCACATCGAGCCCTGCTTGGTGAAGGCCATGGGCAGCAGGTCGAGCTTGGCCTCTTCCTTGAGCTCCTTGCTTTCCTTCTTGCCCGGCTTGCGCCCGGTTTCCTTCTCGATGCGCTCGGCCTTTTCCTTCACACGGCGGTTGAGCACCGAACCTGGCAGCACCTTGGATTCGACCATGAAGCGCAGGATCCACTGCCCTCCCACCGACTCGACCATGGCGCCATGCTCATCGCCGCGCGGCGGCACCCAGCCCAGCGACTTTTCCTGTGTGGCACCGCACTCCATGAAGGGGGCCTTGGCCAGCGCCTCTTCCACCTGCGTCAATTCCACCTGCCATTGCGGAGCAATGCGGTACACGATCATGTTCTTGAACACGAAAAACCCTCTGGTTACCGGACGAAGCTGTCCACCGGTGCCATGCACGCCTGCGGCGCTGGCACGGAACCCTCCATTGTCGGTGGTCGGCGCCCCCTGCGCAGCGGGCCGCAGCGCAACACAGGGAAAATCCCGGCGCCTGCTCCGCTTTTGATAGCTGCAACCTCCCACAGGCAAAGACGATCTTCTTGTCACAACTTTACACTGGGACAAACAACGTGCATGCGGGCGATACATGGCAGGCAGACACTGCAGTCAACCGCTGGAACCACCGTTCCGGGGCCCTTCCTCCCTCTGAAAGGACTCTCACCATGGCTTTCCTGTCCCGCCACACCGTTGCTGTCGCCGTCCTCGCCGCCCTGGCCCTGCCGGTGCTGGCCCAGCCCACTCCCCCTGCCAACCCGCCCGCCGTGGGCGCGGCAGCCGCCGCCGATGCCCGCAAGGGTCCGGGCGAACACCGCGAGCGCCACCAGGCCCACAAGGCCCAGCGCGCCGCCGCGCTCAAGGAACAACTCAAGCTGACCCCCAACCAGGAGCCGGCCTGGAACAGCTTCACCGCCTCCATGCAGCAGGGTGACGGCCATGCCCGCCTGGACCGCAAGGAGCTGGACAAGCTGACCACCCCCGAGCGCATCGACCGCATGCGTGTCCTGCGCACGCAGCACGCCGCCGAGGCAGACCGCCGCGGCGAAGCCACCAAGGCCTTCTATGCGGTGCTGACGCCCGAGCAGCAAAAGACCTTCGACGCACGCACCCACCGCATGGGCCCGCACGGTGGCCATGGCAAGCATGGCCACCGCGGCCACGGCGACAAGCCCGCCGGTGCCGCAGCAGCGCAGAAGTAAGCAAGCGCCAGGTGCAACCCCCAGGGGCCCGAAAGGGCCCTTTCCTTTTTGGCCCACAAGGCGAGATGGCGGCCTGCTCAGGCGCCGCCGGAGGCGTTTCTACACTCCATCACATAACGGTGTGCGGTTCACCCAGGCCCCACACCCTCTGTGGATAACCATGGGCATGGTTCCCGAACAACCTATCGGTTATCCACAGAACTGCGCCGTGGCCAAAAGTTGTTGTCATCAGAGTCCAAAGTTCAACCCCCTCGCGCCACAGGGTTTGACGCCACGCAAGTGCGCGCCAGCATTGCGAAAAACGGGCTTGTCCACACAACAGCCCCTGCTCTACTACTACTGCTATTGATTTATAGAGCTATCAAAGAATAACAAGCAACACCCAAGGCAGGCCCGGTCGACCGTCCTGGCGCCTCTCGCGCAGGGCCGATGCCAAGACAACTGCGGCCGCTGGGTGCCTGCCTGCAGGCAGGGAGCGACCGTCCGTGCCCTTTGCAGACCGCTGAGGAGCACTTGATTGCACCTGGCAAGCCTGTGCAGGTCGTGGGGTACCGCAGGGGGCCTAGAGGGCTTCCAGGGGCCTTGCCGGTGGATCCGGTGGCCCGGCAGCCACCTTCCAGGTCCGCAGATGGCCGAAAAGGCAGGAGATGAACGCACAAGGCCGAACACTGGGTGAAAAAGGCCCTCGGTGCGGCAACTTCTCCCGGTACGGGCAGGTCCTTGTGCATAACTTTGGGGGAATTGCTGGCACAACCGCCCGGTTGTCCACAGCGAAGTGCCGTTTCCGATGGTTGTCCCCGTTGGCGCTACAGCGGGAACCGCGTGCCGCGCACAGGGTTTGGCGCGACGCAAGTGCTTGCCAGGACAGGGAAATTGGCACTTGTCCACACAAATACCCCGGCTCTACTACTACGACTATGTATTTATAAAGACTTTAAGAAGAAGACAGGGAACAACATTCGGTCGCCGCTCCACGCCCCTTCGTCGTCAGCCAAACGGGGTTCAGAAGCAAAAGGCGGCTGCGTTCTCTGCACCCCCTTCCGTACATGCCTGACCCGTCCTGCCCTGCGTTGACACCTTCCCTCCCCAAAAAGGAAAAGTGTCATGGAATCAAGGACCAAGCGCACGCAGCGCGACTACACGATGGCCTTTAAGCTGGCAGTTGTCGAGCAGGTAGAAAAAGGCCAGTTCACCTACAAACAAGCCCAGGTGCATTACGGCATCCAGGGCAAGTCGACGGTGCTGGCGTGGCTTCGCAAACACGGCAGACTGGGCTGGCCGCGTGCGGCATCATTGACGGCAATGCCCATCGACAAAGCCCCCAGCCCCCTCACACCCGAGCAAGAGATCAAAGCGCTGAAGGCGCAATTGCAGCAATCCCAGCAGAAGGCGCAGTTGTTCGAAGCCGTGATCGACGTGCTGCGCAAGGACTATGGGGTGCGCATCGTAAAAAAGCCTTCTGGCAAGTCCTCGACCAAGCCCTCATCCAAGGGCTGAGCGTGAGCAGGGCTTGCCAGCACATGGGCGTGAGTCGCCAAGCGTATTACCAAGGGCGCTGCCGACATGCCCAGCGCGTGGAGCACGCCAAGGTTGTCGTTCAACAGGTCAAGGAGCTGCGCATGCGCCAGCCTCGGGTGGGCACGCGAAAGCTGCATCACATGCTGCGTGAACCATTGGGCCTGCAGGGCATTGTCTTGGGCCGGGACGCCATGTTCGACGTGTTGCGCAACGCCAGGATGCTGGTTCCTCCTGGACGTGCGTACCACAAGACCACCCACAGCCACCACCGCTTCAGGCGCCATCCCAATCTGCTCAAGGTCGGGCCACAGCAGGTGCATGCTGCCCACAGTGAGCAAGTCTGGGTGGCCGACATCACCTACCTGCCCACCGCAGGCAGGTTCGTGTACCTGAGCCTGGTGACGGATGCCCACTCCCGCAAGATCGTGGGCTGGCACGTGCACGAGAGCTTGCAGACCGAGGAGGTGGCGCAGGCGTTGCAGATGGCGCTCAGGCAGCGCCAGACCCGCCAGCGCCTAGTACACCATTCGGACAGGGGGATCCAGTACTGCTCGACCTACTACCAGCAGCTTCACCGCAACCATGGCCTGACCTGCTCGATGACGGACGGCTACGACTGCTACCAGAACGCGTTGGCCGAGCGGGTCAACGGGATTCTGAAGACGGAGTTCCTGTTGAGCCGGCCACAAGACATCCATCAAGCCAGGCGCATGGTGCAGCAGTCAATAGAGATATACAACCACGAGAGGGTTCATCTGTCGCTGAAAATGCAAACACCCGATGCGGTGCATCGGGCGTCATTGGCCGGGTTGCTCCGGCTTGTTTAACCGTTTGAGGTGTCAACGCTATTCAGGACGGGTCAGCCCCTAAAAACCGGCACTACCGAAGCCAGTGCCCCCGCGCAAGGGCCGCCCCGCCGCGCTGGGGGTGTCCCCCTCCGGGAGAAGGCGCGAAGCGACTCAGAGGCTGGGAGTTTTTTGGCCGTGCAAGGCGGGCATGGATGAAAGACTCTCAGCCTCTCAGGGGGGCTTCTTACCCAGGACTGCGCAGGAAGGCCTCCAGGACGTCCACGGAGAGGGGTCGGCTGAAGAGGTAGCCCTGGTAGAGCTGGCAGCCTGCGCGGGCCAGCAGCTCGCGCTGCTCGGCCGTTTCCACGCCCTCGGCGATGACTTCCAGGCCCAGGCTGCGCGACAGGCCGATGATGGTGTCCACGATGGCCGCGTCGTTGGGGTCCGTCAGCAGATCACGCACGAAACTCTGGTCGATCTTGAGCTGGTCCAGCGGCATGCGCTTCAAGTAGCTCAGGCTCGAATAGCCGGTGCCGAAGTCGTCCAGCGAGAAGCCCACCCCATAGGAGCGCAGTGCGGTCATGGTGGCGATCGTGGTTTCCATGTCCTCCACCAGCAGGCTCTCGGTCAGCTCCAGCTTGAGCAGGCCCGAGGGCGCCCCCGTGATGGCCAGCACCCGGGCCACGTCGTCGACGAAGCTCGCATGGCGGAACTGGCGCGAGCTCACGTTGACGGCCACGGTCAGGTGGCTCAGGGCCGGGTCGTCCTGCCAGCTGGCCAGGAGCTTGCATGCGGTGTGCAGCACCCAGCGGCCCAGCGGCAATATCAGGCCGGTTTCCTCGGCCAGCGGGATGAACTGCGCCGGCGAGACCATGCCGCGCTGGGGGTGCGCCCAGCGCAGCAGCGCCTCGACCCCCACCACCAGGCCCGACTGGCGCACCTGGGGCTGGAAGTGCAGCAGGAACTCTTCCTGCGCCAGCGCCGAGCGCAGGTCGGTTTCCAGCGAGGCGCGTTCGGTCACCACGGCCTGCATCTGCGGGTTGAAAAAGCGCAGCGTGTTGCGGCCCGCCGTCTTGGCCTGGTACATGGCCAGGTCGGCCTGCTTGAGCAGCTCGCCCACGCTGGTCTGCCCGCCCGTGAAGGGGGCCACGCCGATGCTCGGCGTGCTGCGGTACTGGTAGCCCGCCAGCGCGTAGGGCAGGGCCAGCGTGGCCAGGATCTTCTCGCCCACCGAACGCGCATGCAGCACCAGTTCGTCGGGAAGCGGGCTCAGCTCCTCGAGCATCACCACGAACTCGTCGCCGCCCAGGCGCGCCACCGTGTCCACGGCGCGCACGCAGGTGTTCAGGCGCTGGGCCACCTGCTGCAGCAGCATGTCGCCCTGGTCATGGCCCAGGGTGTCGTTCAGGGTCTTGAAGTTGTCGAGATCGATGAACAGCAACGCCCCGCCGCGCTGGTGCCGCCGGGCGCTGGCCAGCGCCTGGTGCATGCGGTCCATCAGCAGCATGCGGTTGGGCAGCCCGGTCAGCGGGTCGTAGAACGCCAGGCGCTGGATCTCGCGCTCGGTGGCCTTGCGCTGGCGGATGTCGGTGTTGATGGCCAGGATGGAATGCGGCTGGCCGTTGTCGCCGCGCACCAGGGTCCAGCGGCCTTCCACGTCGATGGAGCTGCCATCGCGGTGCTGCTGCACGATCTCGCCGGTCCATTCCCCATGCTCCAGCGTGGCCTGGGTGGCGCGGCGAAAGTGCGTGGGGTCCTCGTACAGCAGGGTCTCGATCGACTGGCCCAGCACCTGCAGCTTCGACCAGCCGTACAGGCGCTCGGCGCTCTGGTTCCAGAAGATGATGCGGTGCTCCAGGTCGCGCACGATGATCGCGTCCTGCGCCTTGTCCAGCAGCGAGGCCTGGTGGCGTATGCGCGCATCGGCCACCTGGCGCTCGATCTCGGCCGAGGCGCGGGCCGCGAAGATCTGCAGGGTGGAGATGATGAAGTTCGGATCGGCGATGGCCTGGCGGAACAGCACGAACACCAGGCCCACCACCTCGCCATCGGCATTGCACAGCTGCTGCCCCGCGTAGCCGCGGGCCTGCACCATGCGCAGCACAGGCGCCTCGGGGTACTGCCGCTGCACGCCATCGGTCACCACGAACTGGCGCTGGTTCAGCAGCTGCAGGCTGGGCGTGCCTTCCAGGGTGTAGTCGGTAGGGGCCAGCAGCTGGCCATCGAGGACGGCCGCCAGCGTGCTCACCCGGGGTGGCTCGTCGTGGTAGTGCGGCAGCAGGCGCACCACGCAGCCGCCCTGGGCGTCGAGGGCGTCAGCCATGTTGCGCACCAGCTGCTCGAAGAACTCCGTGCCGGTGCTGGCCGATACGGCCGCCGCCACCTTGAGCACCGAGGCCTGCAGCCGCTGCTGCGCCTTCTGGGTGCGCAGGCTGGTGATGCCGAACGCCAGGTCGTTGGCCAGCTCCTGCAGCAGCGTGGTTTCCTCGGCGCTGACCTGCAGCACCTCGGGGGCGTACAGGTAGAGCAGGCCGAAGGTGCTGTCGCGGTCGCGCAGCGGCAGGCAGATCACGGCATGAAAGCCGTGTTCGAGCATGCGCGCGGTCCAGTCCATGAAGTAGCGTTCCGTGCGGATGTCGCGCACGATCTCGGGCTGGCCCGAGCGCACGGCGCGGCCGGCGGGCCCGCGCCCATAGGGCTCGTCCTCCGACCAGCTCAGTTTCAGGGTCTCCAGGTAGTTGTCGTTGTGGCCCGCATGGGCTACCGGTTCGATGGATTTGCGCTCGTCATCGCGCGCAAATCCCACCCAGCCCATGCGGTAGCCGCCGATGTCCACCGCGATCTTGCAGATGGCCTGCAGCAGCGTGGCCTCGGAGGTGGCGCGCACCAGGGTTTCGTTGCAGGCGCTCAACAGGCGCTGGGCACGGCCCATGCGCGCCAGCTCGGCCTCGTTGCGCACGCGCTCGGTCACGTCGGAGGCCAGCACCTGGCGCGCCGCCACGCCGTTGAAGTCGATGTTGCCCGCCGTGAGTTCCATGTCGATCAGGCTGCCGTCCTTGCGCACGTGCCGGCGCACCTTGGGGAGGCTGCGCTGCTGCGGGTCGATGGCGCGCAGCTTGCGTTCGGCAACCTCGCGGAACTGCGCCGGCCACAGGTCCTGCATGCGCATGCGCAGCAGCTCCTTTTCGCTGTAGCCGTAGTGGTACACCATGGCGTGGTTCACGGCCAGCAGGCGCAGGCTTGCGCGGTCGTACACCCACATGGGCTGCGGATGCTCGTCGAACAGCATGCGGTACTGCAGCTCCGAGGCATGCAGTTGCCCGGCCACGTGGCGCAACTGCACCATGGCCCCGAGCGATTCGGCCAGGATCTCCAGGTGCGCCACGTCGCGCCGCGAAAAGGCATTCGCCTGGTCCGAGGTGACCGTGAGCGAGCCCACCACCGCGTCCCCTGCGCGCAGCGGCGCGGCCATCACCGAGCGCACGCCACGGCGGTGCACCATGGACTGCATGTCCCAGCCTTCGCCCTCGGTGTCGTTGCAAAGCACCGTGCGGCCCTGCTGGAGCGAGGGCCAGAGAACGCTTTCATCCACCGCCAGCAGGTCGCCCTCGGGCCGCACCATGTCGCCGGCCGAGGCCTTGGCCGCCAGGTGCCGGCCCTCGAGCAATTCCACCATGGCGCCGCGCGCGCCGGTCTGGCGCTGCACCGCCTCGGCCACCATGTGCAGCACGTCGGCCAGCGGCATGTCCAGCGAGGAGATGCGCTGCTGCAGGTGCAGCAGCTCGGCATGGTTGCGTGTGTCGCGCTGGGCTTCGAGTTCGACCGCTTTCTGCGCACTGTGGTCGGCCATGCCACCGACCATGCGCACCGCGCGCCCGTTGCCGTCGCGGATCAGGAAGCCGCGGTCCAGCACCCAGGCATAGCTGCCGTCCTGGCGGCGAAAGCGGTACTCGGCCGACCAGTGGCTGTCGGTGCCGTCAATGGCCGCGTGGATGCCACGCAGCACGGCTTCGCTGTCCTCGGGGTGCAGCCGCAGCGTCCAGGAGGTACTGTCCGGCGGCAACTGGTCGAGCGGCACGCCGAACAGGGTCTGCATGCCCTCGTTCCACCACATGGCGTCGGTGGTGAGGTTCCAGTCCCAGATCGCATCGGCCGTGGCACGCGAGACAAGCTGGAAGCGCTCCTCGCTGCGCTGCAGTGCCAAGTCGGCCTGGTGGCGCGCCGAGATGTCCTGGAAGGCCCCCTGGATGCGCACGACACGGCCCTGCGCATCCCGCACCGCCTGGCCGGCGGTGCGCACCCAGAAATGCCGGTCCCCCGGCATGACGACCTCGGCCTCCAGGTCGAAGGCGGTGCCGTGCCGCAGACAGGCCCTGAACGCATTGCGCAAGGCGCTGCGGTACGGTGGCGTGTAGAGGTCCAGGATCTGGCCCACGGCACCCACCCGCCGGGTCAGCCCATAAGCGGCGGCGATCTCCTGCGACCAGCTCAGCCGCATGCTGGGCAGCTCCACGATCCAGCCACCGACCTGCGCGATGCGACCGGCCACGCGCAGCGTCTCGCCCTGCTCCACCAGTTCGTCGTGCATGCGGTCGCGCTGCTCCACCAGCTGTGCCAGCAGGCGCTGCTGGCGGCGCAGTTCCAGCTGCACCATGGCCTGCTCGGCCAGCACCTTGAGGCCGTCGAGTTGTTCAGCCCCCAGGGGCCGCACGCGGGTGTCCAGCACGGCCAGCGTGCCCAGGGCAAAGCCTTCGCCATTGACCAGCGGAACACAGGCGTAAAAGCGGATGTGCGGGCTGCCGGTCACCAGCGGGTTGTGCGAGAACACGGGGTGTGCGCTGGCATCGTCCACCACCACCGGTTCCTTGCTGCCATGCAGCACATGGGCGCAGAACGCGACCGCGCGGTCGGTCTCCTGAAACGGGATGCCCACGGCGGCCTTGAACCATTGGCGCTCGCTGTCCACGAAGTTGACCACCGCCATCGGAGTCTGGCAGATGCGCGAGGCCAGCAGGGCCAGCTTGTCGAAGGCATCCTCGGAAGGGGTGTCCAGGATGGCGTAGGACTGCAGTGCATGGAGCCGCGCAGCCTCAGCGGTGGCGTGCTCTGGATGCTCCATGGTCAGGCGCGCGAATCCGTGCGCGGTGGATAGGTTCTTGCGGGAAGCGGTGTAGCCAGCATGGAAGGAGAGAGCCCGAACCGGATTCGATGGTGAGGAAGAAGGTGGCAAAAAAAACGCGCAGCGAAACGCACCCGCAGCGTGCATGGGCGCCTGGCCCCTGTTTCTAGACGCAAATGGTGACCACTGCAACTCCAAAAGGACAATCCTACACCGGTACGCCCGTGTGGGCGCCTGCCAGGAACCCTTGGAATCGGGTGCCGCGTCGCCTGCGCAACCCTCGTGCAGCGCGAGGCTTGCTAGCCTTGGTGGCATGCAGATTTCCGAACTCGCCCGCCGCACCTCGGTCTCGGTACACGCCCTGCGGCACTATGAAAGCCAGGGGCTGTTGCGGCCCGCGCGCCGGGCCAACGGCTACCGCGACTATGCCGAGGGCACCGAGCGCGAGGTGGTCTTCATCGCCATGTCGCGCCAGCTTGGCTTTGCGCTGCCGCGCATCGCCGAGCACCTGGCCGACTTTCGCCGTGGCCGGCTCACCATCGCCGCCATGGTGCAGGCCCTGCACCAGCGCGCGCAGGAGCTTGCGGACCAGGTGGCACTGCTGCAGGCCCAGCGCCAGCAGGTGCTCGCGCATGTGGATTGGTTGCAGGCCCGGGCCCCGGCCGTCCCCAAACCACCGGCCTCCAGGGCTGCCGGCCCTGCCCCGGCCCCCTGGCCGCGGGTGCGCCGGCGCCCCGCGAGCACCCCCTCCCCTTCCACCACCAGGAGAAAAAAGCCATGACCACCGCTGCTGAAACGACCCCGTCCCACAACCCGCCCGGCCTGCTGCAGGCCCATGTGCTGGCCATGCCGATTGCGCAGACCCTGGGCCTGCGTTTCACCCGCGTGGCCCCTGGCCGGGTGGACCTGGAGATGCCGGTGCAGGATTCCCTGTGTTTTCGCCCAGGCCAACTGCAGGCTACCGCTGTCTTCGCACTCGCCGACTTTGCAGCCGTGGCCGCAGCCGGCAGCACGTTGCCTGCCGGCTGGGTCAATTCCACCGTCGATGCCCACGTGAAACTGCTGGCTCCCGCGCGTGGCAGCTGCCTGCGCGCCCAGGGCCGGGTGGTCCATGCGGGCCGCACGCTCACGGTCTGCGCGGCGGACGTCTATGCGGTGGCGGATTCGGGCGAGGAGACCTTGTGCGCCACGCTGCTTGCCACCGCGCACAATGTGGACGGCAGAGCGGCCCGGCCGTCCCGGGCCTGAATCAGCCCTTCTTGTGTGCGCGGCGGGCGCGCACCGCAGCGGCCAGGCCTTCCAGCACGGGCACGGTCTGCGCCAGGCTGATGCAGGCGTCCGTCACCGACACGCCATGCGCCAGCGCCTGGCCGGGCACGATGTCCTGGCGGCCTTCCTGCAGGTGGCTCTCGACCATCAGGCCGGTGATGCGCGCGTCGCCTGCGGCGATCTGGCGCGCCACGTCCTCGGCCACCGTGATCTGGCGCTGGTGTTGCTTGCTGCTGTTGGCGTGCGAGACGTCGATCATCACCTGCGGCCGCAGGCCGGCCGACTGCAGCATGGCGCAGGCGGCGTCCACATCGGCGGCGCTGTAGTTGGGCTGCTTGCCGCCGCGCAGGATCACGTGGCAGTCGTTGTTGCCGCGCGTCTCGAAGATCGCCGCCTGGCCCATCTTGGTCATGCCCATGAAGGCATGCGCGGCGCTGGCCGCCTGGATGGCGTCGCTGGCCACCTTCACGCCGCCATCGGTGCCGTTCTTGAAGCCCACCGGGCACGACAGGCCGCTGGCCAGCTGGCGGTGGCTCTGGCTCTCGGTCGTGCGCGCGCCGATCGCGCCCCAGCTCACCAGGTCGCTGATGAACTGCGGGCTCAGGAGGTCCAGGAACTCCGTGCCCACCGGCAGGCCCAGGGCCAGCACGTCCAGCAGCAGGGCGCGCGCCATTTCCAGCCCCTCGTTGATGGCAAAGCTGCCATCGAGGTGCGGGTCGTTGATGTAACCCTTCCAGCCCACGGTGGTGCGCGGCTTCTCGAAGTACACGCGCATCACCACCAGCAGGTCGCCCGCCAGCGCATCGGCCTGCGCCTTGAGCGCCCGTGCGTATTCCATGGCCTGGCCGTGGTCGTGGATGGAGCACGGCCCCACCACCACGATGAGCCGGTCGTCCTGGCCGTGCAGCACACGCGAGATCGCGGCGCGGCTGCTTTCCACCAGCGTCTGGGCAGCCTCGGGCGCGGGCTGCCATTCCTGCAGCAGGGCCGGCGTGATCAGCGGGCGCACGGCCTTGATGCGGGTGTCGTCGATGCGGGTCGTGTCGTGGGTGGACAGCGCGGCGCTCGTGGGGGTGTGTACGTGCAGGGTCATGGTGGCAATTGTCGCCTTGGACGCGGGCCGGCTTTGGAGTACGGTGTCGTCCTACAGCCTGCGCCCGGACCCCCAGATATACCTGGAGCCAGTCCCAACGCCTTGTTCAGAGGAGATTCCATGGCCATCCAGAACGCCCTTGCCAGTGTGGCCGTCAGCAGCCTGCCCGACGCCGTGCAATGGTATGGCGCCCTGTTCGAACGCGGCCCCGATTCGCAGCCCATGCCGGAACTGGCGGAATGGAGCCTGCCGCAGGGCGGCTGGCTGCAGGTCTACCAACTGCCCAGGCGCGCCGGCCGCTGCTCGGTCACCCTGGCGGTGGACGACATCGACGAACAGGGCGAGCAACTGGAGCGCATGGGGGTGGATACCGCCCAGCGCTCGAACAGCAAGAAGGTGCGCGCCATCCTGGTGACGGACCCGGACGGCAACCACCTGGCTTTTGCCCAGGCAGTCGGACGACCTACTTTCGCAGGTTGATCCCGCTTCTTTTTGTTTCGCAGCGTTTGAAGAGACACGGCCAAGGCCAGTGCCCCCGTGCAAGGGCCGCCCCGCCGCACTGGGGGCGTCCCCCTCCCGCTTCGCGCGGCGAGGCGAGAGAGGGGTGAAGGCGCGAAGCGACTCAGGGGGTGTTTCTTACGGCCGACGGAAAGCGGGCCTCTGGCCCGCCCAGTGCTTGGCGCTCAGGTAATCGAGCCGCACCGTGCCGCCGCTCGAAGGTGCATGCACGAAGCGCCCTTCCCCCACGTAGATGCCCGCATGGTTGGGCTGGCGCCCGGTGCCGAACACCACCAGATCACCCGCACGCAGCTCACCACCCTCAATCGGGTAACCCCACGAATTGAGCGCGGCCACGGTGCGCGGCGGCGGCGTGCCGACCTGGTTGCGGTAGACATAGCCGATGAGTCCACTGCAATCGAAGCCCGAATCCGGCGTATTGCCGCCGTAGCGGTAGGGCGTGCCCACCAGGCCCAGCGCATGGATGGCGATGCCATGCGCCTGGTCCGGGCTCAGCGGGGGCGTCGTACGGGTCGAGGCGGACGGGAACGAGGAGGACGACGACGGGGGGGGCCGGGAGCTGCCGCAGCCTGCGATCAGCAGCGCAGCGGACACCAGGGCCAGGCAAGAGAGAACACGCATGGATCGCAAGCGTACCGTACCCTGCCGGCGGGGGTGAATGCCCCGCCGTGGCGCCTGCCTTTTGTGAAGGCTGCGCCACCGTGGCCCGTGTGCTGCCTTTCCTATGCCGTTGCCGTTGCCGTGCGCGTCGCCTCGCGGCGCTGGGCCAGCCGGTTGGCCACGCTCACGATGGCCTGCACCGAGGCGGTCACGATGTTGTGGCTGGTGCCCGCGCCGAAGGTGGAGCCGGCCACGCCGTCGAGCGCCGCTTCCACGATGGCCAGGGCCTGGGCGTTGGCCCCCGTGCCCGTGGCACGCTCCTCGTAGTGGTCCACGCGCAGCGGCAGGCCCAGCGCATCCACCGTTGCGGCGATCGGGCCGTTGCCCTCGCCCTGCAGGGACTGGCGCACGCCATCGATGCTCACGTCGAGCTCAATGCCCTGGCCGTCATCGGCCAGCTTGTGGCCATGGCAGACGATGGCCGCGTTGGGGCCGCTGGCCAGGTAGGTGGACTGGAACAGCTTCCACAGCGCATCGCCGGTCATCTCGCCCTCGCTGGCGTCGGTCTGGCGCTGCACCACGGCGCTGAACTCCACCTGCATGCGCCGTGGCATCACCACGCCGTGCTCGCGCTCGAGCAGAAAGGCGATGCCGCCCTTGCCCGACTGGCTGTTCACGCGGATCACGCTGTCGTAAGTGCGGCCGAGGTCGGCCGGGTCGATGGGCAGGTAGGGCACTTCCCACAGGGCGTTCGGGTCCTGCGCGGCAAATCCCTTCTTGATTGCGTCCTGGTGCGAGCCCGAAAACGCAGTGAACACCAGGTCGCCCGCATAGGGGTGGCGCGGGTGCACGGGCAGCGCCGTGCATTCCTCGGCCACGCGCGCCACGGCGGTGATGTCCGAGAAGTCCAGCCCCGGGTGTACGCCCTGGGTGTACATGTTGAGCGCCAGGGTCACGATGTCCACGTTGCCGCAGCGCTCGCCGTTGCCAAAGAGGCAGCCCTCCACGCGGTCGGCGCCGGCCATCATCGCCAGCTCGGCCGCGGCCACGCCGGTGCCTCGGTCGTTGTGCGGGTGCACCGAGAGCACCACGTGCTCGCGCGGCGCCAGGCGCCGGTGCATCCATTCGATCTGGTCGGCGAACACGTTCGGCGTGGCATTCTCCACCGTGGTCGGCAGGTTGATGATGATGCGCCGGTCCGGGCCCACGCCCCAGGCCTTGATCGCGGTCTGGCAGGCGCGCAGCGAGACGTCGAGCTCGGTGGCGCTGAAGGTCTCGGGCGAGTACTGCAACGTCCACTGCGTCCCGGGCTGGGCATCGGTCAGGCGCTTCAAGTGCGAGACATGCTGGTCGATGAACTCCATGACCTGGGTCACGTTCATGCCGAAGACGATGCGCCGCCAGGCCGGTGCCGTGGCGTTGTACAGGTGCACGATGGCGCGCGGGGCGCCGCGCACGGCCTCCACGGTGCGCTCGATCAGGTCGGCGCGCGACTGGGTCATGACCATGAGGGTCACGTCCTGGGGCATCAGGTCTTCGTCGATCAGGCGGCGCACGAAGTCGAAATCGGTCTGCGAGGCGGCCGGAAAGCCCACCTCGATCTCCTTGAAGCCGATGCGAACGAGCTCCTGGAACAAACGCATCTTGCGCTCGCCGTTCATCGGCTCGAACAGGGCCTGGTTGCCGTCGCGCAGGTCGGTGGACAACCAGATCGGCGCCTGGGTGATGGAACGTGAGGGCCAGGTGCGGTCGGTGAGCGCAACGGGGGCGATGGGCTGGTACTTGGTGGCGGGCTTGGCAATCATGAGAGGCTCCACGAACGGTTGCATGCGGTGCGCCATGGTCTGGGCGCTGCCTGCATGCAGGTCAAACGAAATGAATACGGATGACGTCCCCTGCAGCCCTTTGCTGGTGTGCAAAGGCTGGTTCGCGGGCCGGGGTCAGGGGGAAATCAGGTGTTGCGCGAAGTGGCAACGGTGATGGCGAACGCAGGCAGACCCCGGCCAGGCACTAGGCCTAGCGATAGGGTGGGTAGGGACATGCTGCGTTGCATAGCGGCAAATCCTAGCACAGGCGTGGCTGCGCTGCCAGCCCTTGGCCTTCATACGGATTTGCCTTCAACCGTATAACGTCGTTGGTTCGCCTTGCCGTGCTACAGCACTGTCTGCGGCTCCCGCCTAGTTATACGATCGAATGCAAATCCGTATCAGACCCCTTCGGTGCGCCGGCTCCAGTCCTCGACCGTGCCCTGCTCCAGCCGGCGTGCCACCAGCTTCTGCCAAGACGGTGGCAAGGGCAATTGCGCCAGTTCAACCAGCAGCGCGGCATCGAGCGCGCGGTGGTAGAGCACCTCGATCACGCGCGCCAGCGGCCAGGCCGGGTACGGGCGCGCCACCAGCGTGATGGCGTCGCCCGCCTGCACGGTGCCGGGCGCGAGCACGCGGTAGTACCAGCCGGTGCGGCCCGTGCGCTGCAGGCGCAGCGCCATGTCGCGCTGGCCGAAGCGGGTGTTGAGCTTCCAGCACGGCTGGCGCGTCTGAGCGACCTCCAGCAGCACACTGCCCATGCGCACGCGGTCGCCCCAGCACAGGTCGGCCTCGGCCATGCCGGTGCTGGCGATGTTCTCGCCGAAGGCGCCCGGCTGCTCCAGCACGGGCAGATCACCGAGCTCGCTGCGCCACAGCGCGTAGTGGTCCAGCGGGTACTGGTGCACCGCCTTGTCGGGCCCGCCGTGGATGCGGGTGTCGCCCTGCTCGTCGCCCTGCAGGCCGGCCGCATCCACAGGCACCGGGCCCGCGACGGCCTGCTTGGCAATGGCGCTGCGTGTGTCCGGCCGGTCGCCGAACGGCACGGCGGCCCCACGCAGCACGGCCGCCACCTGGCCCAGCAGCACCGGGCTCATGCGTGGCCGCCCCCGATGCCGTCGAGCCAGGCGCCGAACACGGCCTCGGCCGCACGGGCCAGCGCGCTGCCATGCTCCCGGGCCCCGCTGCGCAGCGCCTGCAGGTCCACGCCAGCCGCGGCCAGCTCGCAGGCATGGCCCACCAGCCACTGCTCGATGCGCGAGAGGTCCGCCTCCAGGTGGAACTGCAAGGCGAGCGCATGCGTGCCCACGGCAAAGGCCTGGTGCGGGCACAGCGGCGTGGTGGCCAGGTTTTCGGCACCGGGTGGTATCTCGAACTGGTCGCCATGCCAGTGCAGCACCGGGGTGCCCCGGGCCAGGGGGGCCAGCACCGAGCGTTCGCCGCGTGGTGTGAGGGCCAGCGGCGCAAAGCCGATCTCCTTGCGCCGCATGGGTGCCACGCCGGCACCCAGCGCGCGGGCCATGAGCTGCGCGCCCAGGCAGATGCCCAGCACCGGCAGCCGGCGTGCCAGCCGCTCGCGCAGCAGCGCCAGCGTATCGGTGAGGAACGGGTAGGCCGCCTCGTCGCAGGCGCCGATGGGCCCGCCCAGCACCACCAGCAGGTCGGGCGCGGGGTGCAGGCAGTCCTGCAGCGGGCCCACGCCCGCGTCGTGCGTGTGCAGGGCGTAGCCGCGCTGTTGCAGCACAGGGGCCAGCAGGCCCAGGTCCTCGAAGGGCACATGGCGCAGCACGAGCGCGGTCTTCATGGTGGTTTCCATTTTTGTACTAGTACATTAAAATGAATGTATGAGTACATTGTACGTCTCCGGAAAAACCGCTGCGGACATCGCCGACAGCCTGCTGGCCGCCATGCGCGACGGAACCCTGCCGCCTGGCAATCCCCTGCCTGCGGTGCGCGTGGCGGCGCAGCAACTGGGCGTCAACCCCAACACCGTGGCGGCTGCATACGCGCGCCTGCGCGATGCCGGCCATGTCGTGACCGATGGGCGCCGCGGCACGCGTGTGGTCGAGCCGCCCGAGCGCATGCCCCACGCCTATTCCGTGCCCCAGGGCCTGCGCGACCTGGCCAGTGGCAATGTCGATGCGGCCCTGCTGCCCCAATTGCAGGGCGGCGCAGCAACCTGGGCGGCACTGACCTCCTCTGCGGGCTACGACGCCCCGGCCGACCTGCCCGCATTGCAGGCCGAGGCGCGCCAATGGCTGTCGGCCCAGGGCCTGCCTTGCGAAGAGATCGCCGTGTTCTCCGGCACGCTCGATGCGGTGGAACGGGCCCTGCGTGCGCACACGCGCCCGGGCGAGCGCGTCGCGGTCGAAGACCCCTGCTGGCCGCCCATGGTGGCGCTGCTGCACAGCCTGCGCCTGAAGCCCGTGCCGCTGTCCGTGGATGGCGAAGGCGTGTGCATTCCCGATGCCGGGGTGCTCGCAGGCTGCACGGCCCTGGTGCTCACGCCCCGCGCGCACAACCCCACGGGCGCGGCGCTCAGCACCGCGCGATGGAAGGCGCTGCGCGTCCAACTGCAGGCGCTGCCCCACCTGCTCGTGGTGCTCGATGACCACTGGGGCCCGCTGTCCGCCGCGCCACTGGCCATGGCTGCATCACTTCCCCCGCTGTGGCTGCATGTGGTGTCGGTCAGCAAGTTCCTTGGGCCCGATGTGCGCGTGGCGCTGGCCACGGGCAGCCCTGCCCTGCTGCAATCCATGCAGGCGCAGCAGGCCCTGGGGCCGCGCTGGGTCAGCCGCATCCTGCAAGGCCTGGCGGCCAGCCTGTGGCGGCAGATGCGCGACGGCAGCGCGCTGGTGCAGGCCGGCGGCTCGTACGCCGCACGGCGCCAGGGCCTGGTGCAGGCCCTGGCCGCGCAGCAGATCACCGTGGCGCCCGGCGAGGGCCTGCACCTGTGGTTGCCCGTGGCCGATGAGGCCGCCGTCGTGCAGTCCATGGCCTCGCGCGGCTGGGCCGTGCAGGCCGGCGGCCCGCTGCGCCTGGCCAGTGCGCCGGCCGTGCGCGTGAGCCTGGGCGGCTGCAAGCCCACGGACATGCCGCGCCTGGCGGCCGACCTCGCGCAGGCGCTGCGCGCGCCGGGGCGTGTGGTGTTCTGAAGCGCTGTCATCCAGTCCGGCGGCGGCGCTTCTAGAATCGCGCCCATCTTCACAAACCACACCGGAGACCACCCCATGCCCTACATGCTGCTCATCATGGAACCCCCAGGCCAGCGCGCCGAGCGTGGCCTCGCGGCCGGCCAGGAAGTCTATGCGCGCATGCAGCGCTTCGGCGCCGGCCTGCAGGCCCGCGGCCTGCTGCTGGGCGGCGAATCGCTGGCCAACGACACCGAGGGCGTGCGCCTGCAGGTGCGCGAAGGCCAGCCGCGCCTGGTGGACGGCCCCTTCGCCGAGACCAAGGAAATGGTCGGTGGCTTCTTCCTCGTGGACTGCGCCACGCGCGAAGAGGCCCTGGCCATCGCGCGAGAATGCCCGGCGGCCGAGTGGGCCACCATCGAGGTGCGCGCCGTCGCCCCCTGCTACGACGGCGCGACAGGCTAGGACAACCCCCTGAGTCGCTTCGCGCCTCGGTGCGTCCGCCGGAGGCGGCCGCTCTTCGTTGCCGTCCAAACCTGCGCAGGCAGGCTTGGAGCCGCGGCACTCAGCCCCTTCTCTCGAATGGCTGCGCCATTCGGGAAGGGGGACACCGCCAGCGCGGCGCGGCGGCCCTTGCGCGGCGGTCCTGGTGTGAAGCAGCACGTGCTCGACGAATGGCGGACGACTCAGCCGCACCTCTGAGCATGGCAGCTTGGACTTGTGCTCAGTCCTCGCCCTTCTCCTTGGCCTGGGCCGCGTAGACCAGGCCGATGCGCCGGTACATCCAGCGCCAGGCGAACACGTAGAGCATCACCACCAGGCAGGCCACGCCCAGCCCAGGCCTGAACGGCGTGGAGAACACAAAGCGCCAGGCCCAGTAGAGCTCCGAAAAGCCCATCAGCGCGAAGGTGCCCAGGCCCACCCAGGGACCTTCGGCGCGCCAGGCACCCACGGACACGAAGGCATGGGCGACCAGTGCTGCCAGGCCCAGCACCAGGTTGTTCACCATGGCCAGGAAGGGCCGCACCTCGAACCAGCCCGCCAGGCCCTTGAGCGTGGGCGTGTCGTCGGACTTGGCGCCCAGCATGGTCTTCACGATGAAGGCGGTGAAGAGGCCCTTTTGCTGCAGCCGGCCCGCGGCGGTCTGCTGGCTGCTGACCACCGAATCGACGAGCTTGCGCGTCAGCCAGTCGCTGGCCGATGACGAACCGCTGCCCGAGCCGTCTTCGTCCTCGTCGGGCGGCAGCTGCTTGATGGCATCCGGCACCTGCGTGCGCAGCGCCTCGGGCACATGCTCGATGGCACTGCTGCTGCGCCGCACAGCATGGGCGCACACGGTGAGCGTGCGCCAGGCTTCGGGCACGTATTCCAGGCGCCAGCCGCCGTCCTTCACATGTTCGATGCAGGCCTCTTCGCTCAGCATGGCCGGCGGTATCTGCTCGAACTGCTTGACGTTCTGGCGCAGCGCAAAGGCGTAGAGCGACGGCGTCATCAGCCGGCGTGGCACGAAGCGCACGGTGTCCTCGTCGGACTCCAGGGCTGCGTTCACCATGTCATGGGTGATGCGCTCGCGTGGAATTTTCGCCAGCGTGCGCGGGTGCAAATACAGTTGCTCCACCAGCGCGCCGTCATCGGCAGCGCCTGCATGCTCCTGCACCAGCGCCTGCAGCCAACGGGTGTCTTCGTCGTCGTTCCACTGCGCGCTGTACGGTGACTGCAGGGACAGCACGGTCGATGCCTCCAGCGCTGCCTCCGCTTCACGCCCGAGCTGCATGTAGGCGCTGGCCAGCACATAGTTCGCGTGCTGCTCGTAGCGCATCTGCGGCAAGCCCAGCTTCGCGTCGGCGATGGCGCCCTCGTAGTCCTCGGCCCAGAGCTTCACCCAGGCGCGGTAGCCGTGCCAGTGGCTGCCCTCGCGCGGCTCGCCATCCCTGCGCGCCTCGGCCAGATCGTCCTCGATCAGTTGCGTGGTGACGGCCAGGCGCAGGGCCTCGGGCACGTGCGGGAACACGTCCGAGCGGTCCTTGAGCGCGGCCACGCACACCGGCACGCTGCGCAGTGGCTCGGGCATCTTCTCGAGCGACAGGCCGTTGACACGCGCCGACACCAGGCACAGCGCGGGCGTGACCATCTCCGGCGGAATGACCTCGATCAGGGTGCCATAGTCGTGCCGCACGGCGCGTGCGGCCAGCTCCGGTGTGATCTTGCTTTTGTCGATGTAGCTGATGTTGTAGATGTCGGCCTTGAGCGCCGCCTTCTCCACCTCATCGGTGCGCAGCCAGTGCGCCAGGTCGCGCAGGGGGGCCTTGGCGCGCACGGCCTTGAGTGCCAGCTCCGGCGTGAGCAGGCAGCCCCACACATCGCACAGGCTGTTGTGGTCCCAGCTGGTGGGGATGCGGCTGTTGCGCTCGTCGCGCCAGTCCCATTCGTGGCGGTCGGCATAGAGCCCGCGCGCCAGCGCCAGGCCCTCGGCGGTCATGCACTCGGGCGGTATGCTCGCGGCCTGGTCCACGCCCCGGCGGATCAGGGCCTCCAGCCGCGCCGGCGTCTGGTACCGGCCGGGCACCCAGGCCAGCGCCTCCACGTCGCTGGCCAATGCCGCGTCCACCATCGCATCGTCGAGCCAGGGTGCGGGCACATGGGCAATGGCATAGCGGTCGCTGGCCACGGCCTGCAGCCATTCCTCGCGCGTCTGGGGCTTGGGGCGCTCCACGGGCGAACGCTCGTCCCCCTCTGCATCGCTCTCCTCATCGGCGCCATCGCTGTGCTGCGCTGCCAGGCTGTGTCGCGCACGCTGTGCGGTCTCCAGGGCGTCGAGGCTCGGAGCCACCATCAGCCACAGCTCCCACCAGGCATCGCCATCGCCGGAATCGGACGTCTTGTACAGCGTGAGCCACTGCTCGCGCGATTCGTGCACGGCCCCGGTATCGCCGGGCAGGGCCTGCGCCAGCGGCACCGCCCAGGCCTGCGTGCGTTCACTGCCGTGCCAGGGCGCTGCATGTTCGGGGTCCGGGTCGGCAGGGCCGTAGCGGGCCACCAGTGCCTGCAGCATCGCCTCGCGGGCCTGGTTCACCGCGCCGCTGAGCTCCGAGCACAGGAACTCGTAGGGCCCGTTGTGCTCCTCGCTGATGTAGGTGCGCATCACACGCCGCACCACCACCGCGCGGCTCGCCTGCACGGTGTCCTCGTCTTCTCCCTCGTCCTCATCGTCGTCGTCGTCTTCCTCGGCAGAGGATTCACGCTCAAGCGTTTCGCCCGCGGCCAGCCGGTGCAGCCGGGCCTCGCCATCGGCCAGCAGGGTTTCGACCAGGGGAAGGATGCCGTCCAGGGTATCGATGCCCTCAAGGTGGTCGGTGATGGGCGGCAGGAAGAAGGGATGCGGCGGGCGGCAGTTGCCGTCCTGCGCCTCGCTGCGCCACAGCGCCAGGCCCTGGGCATCGAGCAGCGTGGCGTGCTGGCCGTCGTACTGGGCGCGCCAGACGGCGGCACCGCCCTTGTCGAGGTAGGCGATCTCTCCATCGCGGGTGAGAAACGGCACCAGCGGGGTATCGTTCATCTCCTCCACCAGCCAACCATCGCCGTTGGTCAGGGGCTCGAGCAGGGGCTCTGCCAGGGTGACCACGCGGCCATCGGGGTGCAGCAGGCCCCAGGCGGCGGGTTGCTCTGCGCCACCCTTTGGGGCACGGGATCCGGACGTTCGCACCACCGCAAAGCGGCCCTCCGAGCGGAAATGGCTGCCATACACCAGCGGTGGTGTCTCCAGGGCCTTGCCATCCGCGCGCAAGAATCCGGCGCCGTTGTAGTCGCTGCACACCATGCCCGCGACCATGTGCTTGGACAGGTGCCTCTCACCCTTGATCACGACCCGGCCCTGGGCGTCCAGGTAGCCATGGCCGTTGTCCCAGGAGTTGGGTTCGTCGAAGTAGGCCAGCCCTGCCTGGTTGAACGCCTGGATGCTCGGGTAGCGCGGCTCCAGCACCCACCGCCCGCGCGCATCGATCAGGCCATAGGTTTCCCCGTCCAGCGATGCGGCGGTGGCGGGCTGCTCACCAAAAGGCAGTGCACGCTTGTACCGAGGCTCGATCACCCACTGGCCCTTGCCATCGACAAAGCCGTGGCCGAGCTGGTTCGTTCCCTTGATCTTGTGCGCCGCCCGCGACAGGCCGCCCGCGCCGAATGGGCTGAGTTCGCGAAAACTCTCCTCGCAGGTGAATTTTCCTTCCCGGTCGATGATGCGCCAGGCATTCTCGCCCACCAGCACCGCGCACAGCCCGCGGCGAAACGGCCGGGCGTCTTCAAAGGCCGGCGCGATCACCATTTCCCCCGCCAGGTTCACGAAGCCCCAGCGCCCGTTCTGGCAGAAGCGCGCCATGCCATCTTCCGAGAAGTCGCGGGCGTTTTCCAGGGTGGGTTGCACGCGCCAGTGGCCCTCGGCGTCGATGTAGCCCCATCGGCCGTCGCCCGCCATCGCGGCGGCGATGTGGCCGCCGTTGCCATCGGCGTTGAAGCGCATGATGGCGCGCAATCCCCCGGGCGGGGCGATGGCCCGGCCCGGGTGCATGATGAGCAGGGCGAAGGTCTCGCCGTCGGGTGACAGCGGGACGCTGGCAATCCAGGGTGCGGCAGCAGTGGTGTTCTTGTTCATGGTTTCCGGTTCCTCCGCGCTGGATCGTAAGGGCGGGCGATGGACCTCCCGGCCAGCGATCCCCCGCGTCGGGGAAAAGCCGGGCATTTGTCACGCTTTGCACCGACAGCCGTGTGCCTGGCGCGTGCGCGTGTGTATCAATCTGTCAGTGGACTGGTGTACCGAGTTCAGGTTCTGAGGGCCGCAGCCGCCCTGCGCACCGCCTCCATGAACTTCTGCGCCGCCGGGGTCGGCAGGGCACCCTTGCGGGTGATGGCGCTGATGGTCAGCGCGGGCAGGCGGGTCTGCACGGGGATGGCGCGGATGCCGTGGCGCGCCAGCTCCCGGTCCAGCGCCGGGCGCGCGAACACGCTGATCAGGTCGCCCCGGCCCACCAGCGCGCGCGTGATCTCCATCGAGCGGCTGACCACGATGCGCTCGGGCGCGGGCACGCCGCTGCCGGCGAACAGGTCTTCGACCATGGCCCGGTCCCAGCCCACCCATTCCTCGTGCTGCAGTGCGGCCAGGCTGCGCGCCCGGGCGCGCGGGTGGCCCACCCGTGCGCAGATGGCCAGCGGCGTGGACAGCAGCTCTTCGCAATCGAACTCGGGGCCGGTGCGCTCCACGCGGTGCTGTACCAGGGCCAGGTCCAGCAGGCCCTCGCGCAGCGCGGGCAGCACCAGGGGCGCCAGGCCTTCGCTGAACTCCAGCGCGGTGGCCGGCAGCTCGGCGCGGAACAGCGCCAGCGCCTGCGGCAGCAGCGCCATCGCCGGCACGGACGACACCGCCACGCGCACACAACCGAGCTGGCCATCGCGCATCTGGCGCAGCTCGTCGCGTGCGCGCTCGGCCTCCTGCTCCAGCAGGCGCGCGCGGCGCTCGAAGGCCAGGCCGTATTCGGTCGGGGTGACACCGTGGGCACTGCGCACGAACAGCGGCACCGCCAGGTGCTCCTCCAGCTCGCGGATCGCGCGCGAGATCGCCGGCTGGGTGATGTGCAGCGCATTCGCCGCCTGGCGGATGCTGTGCAGCTCCACCACGGCGAGAAAGGCCTTGAGCTGGTGCGGTTTCATGGAAGCCTCTGGTGCGCAGGGTGATGCATTCTGGTTTTCACAACAACGAAATTGTGACTGTTCGCGGCATGGGCTTGGTACTAGAGTTGCCCGTCGTTGTCCAACCCGAAGGTCCTTTCCATGAAACACCGGCTTCTGCCGCTGGCCGCGCTGCTCGCCAGCCTGGCCCTGTCCGCCCACGCCCAGACGGCGGCATCGCCCCTGGCCCAGCGCGTGCTCGCCCTGTCCGATGCGGCCGAGCCCCAGGTCATCGCCTGGCGCCGCCATATCCACCAGCACCCCGAGCTGTCCTACGAAGAGGTCCAGACCGCTGCCTACGTGGCGGCGGCATTGGCCAAGATGCCGGGCATCGAAATCCAGACCGGCATCGCCAAGACCGGCATCAAGGCCGTGCTGCGCGGTGGCAAGCCGGGCCCCGTGGTGGCCCTGCGTGCCGACATGGACGCCCTGCCCGTGCAGGAGCGCAACGACCTGCCCTTCAAGTCCACCGCGCGCGCCCAGTGGCGCGGCAACGAGACGCCGGTCTCGCACGCCTGCGGGCACGACAC
Organism: Acidovorax sp. AC410; assembly: GCF_979253235.1. Lineage (NCBI taxonomy): Bacteria > Pseudomonadati > Pseudomonadota > Betaproteobacteria > Burkholderiales > Comamonadaceae > Acidovorax > Acidovorax sp. AC410. The sequence goes on along the minus strand of NZ_CEEDCG010000001.1, from coordinate 1,879,150 downwards.
GCATGTGGCCATGCTGCTGGGCGCGGCGCAGGCCCTGTCCGCCGTGCGCAGCGAACTCGCGGGCACCGTGGTCTTTTTGTTCCAGCCGGCCGAGGAACTGGGCCCGGGCCCCGTGCCCAGCGGTGCCAAGGCCATGATGGAGGCCAAGGTGCTCGACAACCCCAAGGTCGACGTCGTGATGGGCCAGCACATCAGCGCGCGTGCGCCGGGCAACACCCTGGCCTACCGCGCCGGCAGCTTCATGGCCAGCGGCGATGTCTTCAACATCAAGCTCCAGGGCAAGGGCGGCCACGGCTCCTCGCCCTGGACGGCCAAGGACCCCACGCTGACCGCGGCCGAGATCGTGCTCGCGCTGCAGGGCATCATCAGCCAGCAGATCGACCCGCTCGATGGCCCCACCGTGGTCACCGTCGGCCTGCTGCAAAGCGGCAACCGCGTGAACATCCTGCCCGACACGGCCGAGATCGGCGGCACCGTGCGCTCGCTGTCGGCGCGCAACCAGAAGGTCGCGCACGACAGCATCCGCCTCAAGGCCCAGAAGATCGCCGAGAGCGCGGGCCTCACCGCCGAGGTCACCATCGACACCGGCTACGAGGTGGTGGTCAGCGATCCGAAAATCACCGCCGCCCTGGCCCCGGCCTTCGCGGCAGCGGCCGTCGGCGTCGACAAGGCCCGCGAGGTGCCACCCTCCATGGGCTCGGAGGACTTCGGCTCCTTCGGCGGCAGCGGCGTGCCCGTGGTGTTCTGGAACCTGTATGCCTCGCCGTTTGGCGACAAGTCGGGCGCACCCAACCACTCGTCCGAATTCGTGATCGACGAGAAGGCCTTGCGCATCGGCGTGCGCGCGCTCACCAGCGCCACCTTGGCCTATATGGCGCAGAACCCCGCGGCCAGGCGCTGACCGCTGCGCCTTCCTTGGCAAACAGCCATGCCGTGCCCGGCATGGGCTGTTTTCATTGGGGGATCGAAATTTTCTAGGTACAAACCCTGATTTTTCGGAATCCGTGTCGATTCCGGGGGTGCCTGTCCGTCGTGGAGGATGAGTGCAGGGAATTTCCATTCCCCTGCACAGCGACTTCCACCCACAGGAGATCTGCCATGCGATTCATGATTCTGGTCAAGGCCAGCCCCGAGAGCGAAGCCGGCGTGCTGCCCGGCGAGGACATGCTGGCCGTGATGGGCGCCTACCACGAGGAGCTGTCGCGCGCCGGCGTGCTGCTCGATGGCATGGGCCTCAAGGCCAGCGCCCAGGGCTGGCGCGTGTACTACGGCAGCGGTGGCCAGCGCACGGTGGTCGATGGGCCTTTCACCGAGACCAAGGAACTGATCGCCGGCTACACGCTGATCCAGGTGCGCTCGCGCGACGAGGCCATGGAGTGGGCGCGCCGCTTTCCCAACCCGCGCGGCGAGGGGCTGGCGGCCGAGATCGAGGTGCGCCCGGTCTTCGAGCTCGACGACTTCGCCCAGGGTGAAGGCGTGCAGCGCTTTCGCGACATTGAGGCCGCACGCGGCTGAACCCGATTTCCCCCGACCACCCAAGGAATCACCATGATCAAGACCATCGCCCTCATCGTGCTGGCCGCCCTGGCCCTGCTGCTGGCCTATGCGGCCACGCGCCCCGACAGCTTTCGCGTGGAGCGCAGCCGCGTGATCGAGGCCCCGCCCGAGCGCGTATTCGGCCTGATCCAGGACCTGCGCCAGTTCAACACCTGGAACCCCTACGAGCGCAAGGACCCCGGTGCCAAGGGCGAGTACAGCGCCGCCACTGCCGGCCCCGGCGCGCGCTATGCCTGGCAGGGCGACAAGGTGGGCACGGGCAGCATGGAGATCACCGAGGCCACGGCCCCAGCCCATGTGGGCATGAAGCTCGATTTCGTCGCCCCGTTCGAGGCCCACAACCGCGTGGACTTCACGCTCAAGCCCGAGGGCGGCAACGCCCCGGCCACCCGCGTCACCTGGGCCATGCACGGCCCCGTGCCCTACCTGGCGAAGATCATGCACCTGTTCTTCAACATGGACCGCATGGTCGGCAAGGACTTCGAGGACGGCCTCACCTTCCTCGCGGCCGAGGCCGCCAAGTGATCCTGCCCGGCTTTCGCATCACCCCCTGTTTTCCCCGTCCGTTATCCCTTATCGTTTCATCCACTCAGGAGACCGCCATGCAACACCAGATGATCTTCGTCAACCTGCCCATCCAGGACATGGGTCGCTCGCAAGCCTTCTTCCGCGCGCTGGGCTATGACTTCAACCCGCAGTTCACCAACGAGCAGGGTGCCTGCCTGGTGCTCGGCGAGAACCTCTTCGTGATGCTGCTCGTCGAGGAGTTCTACAAGACCTTCACCGACAAGGCCGTGGCCGATGCGCGGAAGACCTCCGAGGTGCTGGTCTGCCTGTCAGCCCAGAGCCGCGAGGAGATCGACACCCTGGTGGCCAAGGCCGTGGCCGCCGGCGCCACGTCACCGCGCGCACCGCAGGACCATGGCTTCATGTACGCCCATGGCTTCGACGACCTCGATGGCCACACCTGGGAGTTCGCCTACATGGTCGACGCCAGCAAGGCACTCGGCTGACCATGGCTGCGCCCAGCCCCGATGCCCTGCACCGCACCATCGAATCGGTATGGCGCATCGAGGCGGCCCGCATCATCGCCCGCGTGGCGCGCATGACGCGCGACGTGGGCCGGGCCGAGGAGCTGGCGCAGGATGCGCTGGTGGCTGCCCTGGAGCACTGGCCCTCCAGCGGCCTGCCTGACAACCCCGCCGCCTGGCTCATGACCACCGCCCGCAACCGTGCCCTGGACCACCTGCGCCAGCAGGCCATGCAGGCGCGCGAGCACGAGGCCCTGGGCCATGACATGGAAGCACTCGAAGCCCAGTACACGCCGGACTTCGTCGACGCCCTGGACGCGGCGCGCCAGGACGACATCGGCGACGACCTGCTGCGCCTGGTCTTCACTGCCTGCCACCCTGTGCTCTCCACCGAGGCGCGCGTGGCGCTCACGTTGCGGCTGCTGGGCGGCCTGTCCACCGTGGAGATCGCACGCGCCTTCCTCGTGCCCGAGGCCACCGTGGCCCAGCGCATCGTGCGCGCCAAGCGCAGCCTCACGGCCGCGCACGTGCCCTTCGAGGTGCCCGGCGCGGCGGAGCGCGCGCCGCGCCTGGCCTCGGTGCTCGAAGTCATCTACCTCATCTTCAACGAAGGCTATGCCGCCACCGCAGGCGACGACTGGATGCGCCCTGCCCTGTGCGGCGAAGCCCAGCGCCTGGTGCGCGTGCTCGCCGGCCTTACGCCCGACGAGCCCGAGGTGCAGGGCCTGGTGGCGCTGCTGGAGATCCAGGCCTCGCGCCTGCCCGCGCGCACCGATGCCGAGGGCCGCCCCGTGCTGCTTCTGGACCAGGACCGCTCGCGCTGGGACCCCCTGCTGGTGCGCCGCGGCCTGGCCGCGCTCGACCGGGCCGAGCAACTGGCCCGCGCCGGCCACCCCTGGGGGCCCTACGCGCTGCAGGGCGCCATCGCGGCCTGCCATGCGCGTGCGCGCCGCGCCGAAGACACCGACTGGCAGCACATCGTGGCGCTGTACGACGCGCTGCTGCAGGTGGCTCCCTCGCCCGTCGTGGCGCTGAACCGGGCCGTGGCCGTGGGCATGGCCGACGGCCCCGCCGCCGCTCTGCTGCTGGTCGATGCACTGGGCGCTGACCCCGCCCTGCGCGACTACCACTGGCTGCCCAGCGTGCGCGGCGACTTGCTGGCCAAGCTGGGCCGCAATGGCGAGGCGCGTGCGCAGTTCGAGCTGGCCGCTACCCTCACCCGCAACGCGCAGGAGCAGGCCCTGCTGCGGGCCCGCGCTGCGGACTGCGGCGCGTGAAAAGACGGGAGTGACAGGGTGCAGCTTTTGCCGTAACGTGCGGCCGTCCACGGAGTGATCGCCATGCAGTTCCCGTCCACGCCCCCGTTCCCGCTCGAAGGCGGTTGCGATTGCCACCATGTGCGCTACCGCATGGAAACGGCACCCCTGTTCGTGCATTGCTGCCACTGCCGCTGGTGCCAGCGCGGAAGCGGCGCCTCCTTCGCCCTCAACGCCATGATCGAGGCCGACCGCATCCGCCTGCTGGGCGGCCCGCCGGTGCTGGTCGACACCCCGTCGGAAAGCGGCCTGGGCCAGAAGATCGCGCGCTGCCCGCACTGCCATGTGGCCGTGTGGAGCCACTATGCGGGTGCGGGCCCGCTGGTGTCCTTCGTGCGCGTGGGCACGCTCGATGCGCCCGACCACCTGCCGCCCGACATCCACATCTTCACGGCTTCCAAACAGCCGTGGGTGGTGCTGCCGGCGGGTGCCATGGCGGTGCCCGAGTACTACGAGCGCGAGGACCATTGGCCACCCGAAAGCCTGGCGCGCCGCCAGGTGCTGCTGCCCAGGATCGCGGCCTACCGGGCGTCGATGGGCTTCGACCCTTTGTAAGCAGTCAAGACCGTGGCGGGGGGCTTTTGCGCTTCTTGCGCGGCAGGTCCCGCAGGGAAGGGTGTACCGAAGGCTTGGGCGGCGCACCCAGTGCCGCACGCGCCAGCGCATCGGCCTCGCCATTGCGGTGGCGTGCAATCCACTGCATTTGTACCTGATCGAAGCTTTTCAGCAGGGTGCGTGCAGCGGCGTACAGGGGTTCCAGGCGCTCAATGGGGGGATTGGCAACTGCGCCGAGCTGCTCCACCAGGACGGCGCTGTCACTGTAGACCTGCAATGTGGTGGCGCCTTGGGCCCGGGCTTCGTTTAGCGCCATCACCAGCGCACCCAGTTCGGCCTCGTTGTTGCAGCCGGTGGTGTGCGTCGCCTGCGACAGGGCGTGGCGCGTGCCGTCGGGCGCCACCAGCACGGCGCCCAGGCCCATGCGGCCGGGGTTGGGTATGGCGCTGCCATCGCAGTGGATCACCCAGGCCGCCGGGGCCAACCCGTCCATGGAATCGGCGGAAAAGGGCTTATTCAGGCTGGCGGTAGAAGGCTTCCACCGTGCCCTTGAGCTTGATCATCAGCGGCTGGCCCTTGCGGTCCAGCGTCTTGCCGGCGGGCACCTTCACCCAGCCTTCGCTGACGCAGTATTCCTGCACGTCAGAGCGGTCCTTGCCGTTGAAGCGGATGCCGATGTCGTGCTCGAACACGGCCGCGACATGGTGCGGGCTGCGCGGGTCGACGGACAGGTGGTCGGGCAGCGGTGGGGCTTGGGTGGTATCGGTCATGGGAAAAATGGTGTGGATCGGTTCAAGAAGGCAACCGCGCATTTTCGGTGATTCGCCGCATGCCCGTGCCAGCAAACAAGGGTTGCGGGCAGGGAGATCGGTCAGCAGGGCACCGGCGCCGCAGGCTTGGCATGCTGCGCGAGCAGCTTGCCGATCCCGGGCTTGGCGCAGCGCTGCAGCGCCATCAAGAGCGCATGGCCGGGCTCGGCCACGCCCCAGCGCTGGCGCAGGTCGTGCTGCATGCGCGCCAGCAACTCGGCGGCCATCTCGGCATCGGCCAGGGCCCGGTGGGCCTGGCCGGTGCGCGGCAGGCCGTGGTAGTCCACCAGCGTGCCGAGCTTGTGGCTCGGCGCCTCGGGGTACAGCCGGCGCGAGAGCAGCACCGTGCAGGCGAACGCGTGCGGCGCGGCCACGCCGGCCAGCGCCAGCTCCGCCTGCCAGAACTTGCTGTCGAACGCGGCGTTGTGCGCCACCATGGGCGCATTGCCCACGAAGCGGGCGGCGTCCTGCATCACGCCGGCGGCCTCGGGCGCGGCATTCACCATGGCATTGGTGATGCCCGTGAGCTGGGTGATGAAGGCAGGGATCCAGGCGCCGGTCTTCATCAGGCTCTGGAAGCGGTCCACCACTCGGCCGTTCTCCAGCAGCACGATGGCCACCTCGGTCGCACGGGCGCCCTGGCCGGGCGAGACACCCGTGGTTTCGAAGTCGATGACGGCAATGGGAGGCATGGATTGTCTGTGGGGCGGGCGAGGGCTGTGGTGCTTCATACGGATTTGCATTCAATCGTATAGCTAGGCGGACCAACGAAGTTAGACGGTTGAAGGCAAATCCGTACCAGTTGTCCATTGCGCTGCTCCACCCGCGACGCATGAAACTGGCGCGGCCAAGGCCAGTGCCCCCGCGCAAGGGCCGCCCCGCCGCGCTGGGGGCGTCCCCCTCCCAGATTGCGAAGCAATATGAGAGAGGGGTGAAGGCGCGAAGCGACTCAGGGGGTGTTTCATTTCAAGGGCTGTCATTGTGCGCGGCCGCGTGTTCGGCCGCTGACAGCACCACCGGTACCGCCACGGGCGCACCGGTCTTGGCGTCGAAGAACGGCGATTTCCGGTAGGCGCCCGTGAGCAGCGCCTTGGCGACGAAGCCCAGCATGCGCCCAATGCCCGCCAGCTCGCCCGAGCTGCCGAAACCGGGCGAACCCAGCGCACTCTGGACCTGGGTGCGCATGGTCATCGGGCCGAAGCTGTCGTCCAGCGAGGCGCCGCGCAGGCTGGTGTGGACCAGGCCGGTGAACCCCACGCGCCGGTCGGCCATGGTGTTGCCGATGGGCGTGTTGCAGCACGCGGCGTACCAGCGCAGCATGCCCTTGTCTGTCAGGCGCAGGCAGGCCAGCGACTCCTGGCCCTGGGTGAAGGTGACGTTCGCTGCAGGCACCTGGATGACCTCGGAGCCGCCGAACGCGTCCAGCACTTCGGCCTGTGCCCCCAGGTGCCGCGCAAACGCCCGGCAGTCGCTGCAGTAGCAGACGCAACGGGTGGCAGGGGCCGTGGGCTGGACGAGTCCGCGGACCTGTCCGCAGCGGCATTGGAGGGGGTGGCTGGTGGGCATGGCGAGGGAGTCCCGGGCTGGCGCACGGACCGTCCCGTGCGGGGGTGCAGGATAAACCAGGGCACGGTGCCCATCGCCCCAGCGGTGTCCGTGGGATTGCCGGTGTGCGGGCGGCCGTGGCCTACACTGCGCGACCCTTTTCATCGCAGCGACGCAGACCATGAAGAAGAACAGCGCCCCACCTGCCTGGCTCCCGGCCGCATTGGACTACCTGCCGCAGTGGCTCGGTTTCCAGCTCGAACGCTATCGCCAGCCCGGCTGCTCCGTGGCCATCGCGCGCGGGGGCGTGCCGTTGGCTGAGTTCGCCCTGGGCGTGGCCGATATGCGCACTGGCAAACCCTTGACTGCGCGGCACCGCCTGCGTATCGCCTCCCACTCCAAAACCTTCACCGCCGCGGGCGTGATGCTGCTGCGGGAACAGGGAAAGCTCGGTCTCGACGATCCCATTGGCCGGTACGTGACGGGCCTGCACAAGGACCTGGCGCGAGCGCGCATTGCTGAGCTGCTGTCGCATGGCGCCGGGATCACGCGCGACGGGCCGGACGCGGGCCAGTTCCTGGACCGGCGGCCGTTTCTCTCCCGCGAGGAGCTGCTGGCCGACCTGCGTGACAAGCCTCCATTGGAAGCGGGCGTGCAGCTCAAGTACTCCAACCACGGCTATGGGCTGCTGGGGTTGATGATGGAAGAAGTCACCGGCTGCGCGTACCCGGTGTGGATGGCGCAGCACGTGATCGCCGCCGCAGGCCTGGGCGAAACGGTGCCGGACATGCCTTGCCTGCCCCGAAAGGCGCCGATGGCCGTGGGCCACAGTGCCGAGCTTCCCTTCGGCCAGCGCCTGGTGGTGCCGGGAGACAACGTCTGCGATGCGATAGCGCCGGCGGGCGGCTTCGCCTCTACCGCATCCGATGTGGCACGCTTTTTTTCGCAGCTTGCGCCGGACAGTGCCGACAGCATCCTGTCTGCCGCCAGCCGGCGTGAGATGGCGCAGCGCCGCTGGCGCGACCCCTGCAGCGTATTCGAGGCGCACTATGGCCTGGGCACCATGCTGAGCGCGCCAGGGCCCAAGGAGTGGGCGGGGCACACCGGCGGCCTGCAGGGCTTCATTTCGCGTACCGCGCGTTTCACGGCCTTGGACCTCACGGTGACCGTGCTGACCAACGCACAGGATGGCATGGCCCACGAGTGGGTGGACGGCATTGCCAGCGTTCTTTCGGCGTTCCAGCAACACGGTGCTCCTGGCCGCAAGGAAGCCTCCTGGGCGGGCCGCTGGTGGAGCATGTGGGGCGCGGCCGACCTGGTGCCCATGGGCCAGGTGGTGTGCCAGGTGGCGCCTGCCATGCCGGTGCCGTTCAACACTGCCACCACGGAACTTGCCATCACCGGCAAGGATGCAGGGGTGATCCGCAAGACCTCGGGCTACAACAGCCCCGGCCAGACCGTGCGCCGTGTGCGCGATGCCAAGGGCGCGCCCGCCGAACTGTGGATGGGCGGCAGCAAGCTGGTGCCCAAAGATGTCCTGTTGGCAGAGGCGGCGCGTCGCTATCCCCAGGCCAGCAGCAACCCGCGCAAGGCCAGGGGTTGAGGAACCAGCTCAATCAGGCGGTGTAGGTGTAGTCCACCGGCACGGTGCGCTCGTAGACCGTCTGGCTGGCGGCGTTCTTCATCACCAGCCGCAGGCTGCCCAGCTGGCCCGGGTCGATCACGGTGAAGTGCCTGGGCACGACCCCCGTGCCGGTCTGCCTGCCCGTGGTGCCCTCGTAGGTCATGTTGGCCTCTGTCTCGGGGATGGCCCAGATGTCCAGGCCCTCCTCGGTGTTGATCGCATAGGCGATGTCCACGCCGATGCGGGTGCCGGCCTTCACCACGGCCGGCGAGGGGATGGACAGGGTGATGCCGGTGATCTCCGACCCCTTGCCGTCGTTCATCCACTCTTCGTCGACCTCGGTCTGCTCGTAGGTGAAGTCCACTGCCAGCGCCTGGTTGAAGACTTCCACGAAGTCCTGGTTCTTGGCCACGATGAACAGCTCGCGCACGCTGCCCGCTTGCGTCAGGTGCACCGAACGGCTGATCCGGCCCGTGCCGGGCTCCATGCGGTCGTGCGAACCCTCGTAGACCGAGTCGTAGGTGGTGTCGAGGATCTTTACCCAGACATACAGCGGCTCGCGGGGCGCCGAGTAGCGGTAGTCCAGCGCCACGGTGATGGGGGTGTTGGCCTGCAGCACGCTGCCTGAGGGCGGGTCGATGCGCACGGCGGTGATCTTCAGGTCGGTGCGGGTGTTGTCCTGGCGCCTGGCGCGCCGCACAAAGTAGACGACCAGCCCGATGGCCACCAGTCCTGCGATGGTTATGTAGACGTTTTCCACGGTGAATTTCCCCCCAGGTACCGCACCTTGCTGTTGGTATGGATGGGGCGGTGCGTGGTGCCCCGGGGGCAAATTATGGTGGCGCGCGGCCGGGGGTCAACAGCGGGGGTGTGCGAGGAAGAAGCGCAGCATCTCCTCGGTGGCCGACACGCCCCGGGGATCGGTATGGCTGCCGCGCGCATCGCCGCCGGCCCAGGCGTGGCCGCCACCGTGCAGCACCCAGTGCTCTGCCAGCGTGGTGCCGCCGCTCTGGTACAGGGTGCGCGTATAGCCCTGGCCGTGGGCCGACCGGCCGGTGGTCACGGCAGGGAGTACCTCGCCCTCGGCGGCGTCCAGCGCCGCCTCCACCAGTTGCTCGCCATTGCGCGCATGCACGGTGGCATCGGCATCGCCGTGCAAGACGATCAGGGGCAGCGCCGTGCCCAGCTGGATGACGGGGGGCGTAGTCGTCGCGAACGGGCTGGTGCTGGCGGCCTTGGCGCCGGTCTTCATCGCCGACAGCGCCGCCATCACGTTCTGCGCCGCGCCGGCCGACAGGCCCGAATGCACGCCCACGGCGGCAAACAGCTCGGGGTATTCGCGCGCCAGCAGGGCCGCCATGGCACCACCGGCCGAGAGGCCCGCCACATAGACGCGGTTGTCGTCCACCGGGTAGCGCGCCATCACCTCGCGCACCATGGCCACCAGCGTGGCCGGCTCGCCGCCGCCGCGCCGCTGGTCCTGCGGCCGGAACCAGTTCCAGCAGGCCTTGGGGTTGGCGCTGCCGGACTGGGCGGGATAGAGCACCAGGGCATGGGCCCGTGCCGCCGCGCCGTTCATGCCCGTGCCGGTGGCGAAGTCCTCGGGGTCCTGGGTGCAGCCATGCAGCATGAGCACCAGGGGCATGGGGGCACCGCTGTCGGCCCCGGGCGGCACATACAGGTAGTAGTGGTCCTGCGGGGCGCCGGCCAGTGCGAAGGCCACCCTTGTGAAGCTGTCGGGCGCCTGCGTGGCAGGGTGCCGGGCGCTCGCAGGGCCCGTGGCCGGGGAAGGCTGGGCGCGGGCGGGCGTGTCCTCCTCCAGGTCGATCACCACGGCGTCTTCGACATCGGCCTGCGCAAAGCCATTGCGCCAGCCTGTGCCGGATGGTGTGGACGCAGGCATGCCTCCCCGGCCTTCGCGCAAGGTGCCGGTGGCACCGGCATGGGGCGCTGTGGCGCCTGCCGCGCCCGCGGTGGCGGGTATTCCGCCCAGGGCCTGCTGGATGGCGCGGGTGGCATCGGCCAGCTGGCCTTTGCGCACCAGGTCGGTGGCAGTGCCGAGGAGTTGCTTGAGATTGTGGTTCCAGTCCATGGGAAGGTCCTTGGGGTGAGCTGGTAGGGCGTGCGCCGTTCATGGCACGGCCGCCCCTGGGCGGCTGGTGCCGTCGGTTTTTGTCTCGGAATGCCGCCGCTCGAAAGGGCCGGTCTGGAATGGAAAAGGAAAGAAATCGCCGTTGTGGTGCGCTGGGCACCCCGCCACGGTAGGCGCTTGTCTCAGCCGATGCGTCCCGCCAGCGCCGCCTTGACGGCCGGGCTGGCGTGGAACGCCCCGAGCACGGTGACCGAGGCGATCGTCGCCTGCGCCAGCGCGGGCGGCACGTCGTCTTCGATGCTGGCCAGGCCCAGCACGCGGATCTCCAGCCTCTGGCCCGCGGCCTGCACGGCCTCCAGGTCGGTGCGGCCAAAGCGCTGCAGTCCCAGCACGAGCATCTTGCGTGCCACCACCTGGCGCACCTCCTCGTTCTGGGTGCTCAGCTGGTTGCGGATGGCGGTGCGGATGAAATCCGTGCGGTTGGCGTAGAAGCCCTCCGATACGAGCAGATCGATGTGCCCCAGGTCCACATAGCCGAGGTTGATGGTGATTTTTTCCGAATCGGGGACCTTGCTGCGCAAGGCCAGGGAGGTGGTGGAAGTGGGGTTCATAGTGCCTTTTGGCCGTCTTGTGCCATCCATATGGATGGTAAATGGATGGTGAATCGGCGTTTTCAAGGGTCGGCCATCAAAAAGAAAGAGCCCAAGGGGCCCTTTCTGGTGCGTGGCGGCCGTGCGCGGGGTCAGCCCGCGCCGCGACTCCCGCCACCGCTGCTGCTGCCCGCGCCGCCTTGGCGCGACTGGCCCTGGTTGCCGCTGCCCAGGTGGGTGTCGCGGTCGCCACGGCTTTCGGGCGTGCGGCGACCCTGGTTGATCTGCGTGGTCTTGTCGCCTGCGCTGTTGTGGGCGTTGGCCACCTTGCCGCTGCCGTCGCTGGCGGCATTCAGGTCGTCGTCGGTCTGGTTTTCCTTGCTGCTCATGGCAATCTCCTGTGGTGCGGAAGTGAACGGTGCGCCCGACGGGAAGCGGGGCGCACCAGTGGGAGGCGCTGCCTCAGGACAGCGTCAGTTCCTTGTGCTCGCCCAGGTCGCGCGGCTGCTCGCCCGTGATGGCGGCCTTGGCCATCTTGAACAGCTGCACCATCTTGCTTTCCTTGACGTCCCAGTACTCGGCGTGGCCCAGGCGCACGGCCAGCAGCGCCAGGTTGGGGTCGGTGTGGCCCGCAGGGAACCAGGCCTTGGCCATGGGCGACCACAGGGCTTCCTTCTGGGCCATGTCTTCCACGAAAGTGGCCTGGCCCGACAGGGACACATAGCTGTCATCGCCCGGGTCGGCATACGACACGTTCACCTGGCCATCGGTCAGCAGGCGGCCGTAGAGCTCGCCATTGCGCGGGATGAAGAAGTACAGCAGCGACTGCTCGTCGATGCTGCGGTTCTGCGTGGTCAGCGGGTGTGCGTGCAGCATGCCGTTGGCATGGCGGTGCGTGAGCATGCCGAATTTGATGTCCTTGATCAGCTTCCACAGCGTCTCGCGGGCAGGGGTGTCGTGTTCCATGGGGGTGCCTCCGGCAGATGGTGAATGGGTAAAAATTCACTGTAGGCGGCATGGCGCGTGGCGGGCGTCGTCCCCCGGCCCGGCTTGGGGAGGGCATTGTCTGACAGCAGCGCCTCGCAGTGCTCTGCCTCAGCCGGAATCGATCACGCCTTCTTCAGGAACTCCGACTTCAGCAACATGCTGCCCAGGTCCGTCGTGCAGTCCACGTTGTGACCATCGGCGCCGTCGACCAGGCGGATGCCCTTGATCTTGGTGCCCTTCTTGAGGGTGGATGACGAGCCCTTGACCTTGAGGTCCTTTACCAGGATGACGGCGTCGCCCTGGGCCAGCGGATTGCCATGGGCATCGCGCACGGTGCCGTCACCCCCGGCCTCGTCGGCTTCTGCCGCTTCGGCCACCATGGGCCATTCAAAACTGCAGTCGGGGCAGGCATGGCTGCCGTTGCCATCGGGGTAGGTGTTCTCCAGGCCGCATTGGGGGCAGGCGGGGATGGCGCGGGTCATGGAAGGCTTTCTGTCTTTTCTGGAGAGAGGGTCGGAGCCGCATGGCGGCAAAGGGGGGCGCTGCTCAGCGCGGCTTGCGCTGCTCCAACGCAAACGGCGGCAAGCCCTTGAGCAGGCGCTGCCCGTACGAGGTGTTCATGAGCCGCTTGTCGTAGCAGTACACATGCGCCTGGTCTTCCTCGGTGCGGATGGCGCGGCCCACCCACTGGGCCAGGCGGATCGCGGTGGCGGGCACCACCAGCTCGCTGAAGGGGTCGCGCCCTACCGCGCGCAGCCATTCGGCACGGGCTTCGCCCACCGGGTCGTCGGGCGGGGCGAAGGGCAGCTTGGTGATGAACACCGACTCGCACAGCCGCCCCGGCAGGTCCAGCCCCTCGCCAAAGGACTGCATGCCGAAGATGACCGAGGGCTGCCCCTCGGCCACGCGCTCGCGGTGGCGCTTGAGCAGCTGCGTGCGCGGCAGTGCGTTCTGCACCAGCACCACGCTGCGCATGGCGGTGGGCAGGGCCTCCACGGCCTGGCGCATCTGCTCGCGCGAGGTGAACAGCACCAGCGCGCCGTATTCCACATTGGCGATGTCGTAGAGCAGCGCGTCCACCATCTCCGCCGTGAAGGCGGCAGCGTTCTTGGGGTCGGCATGGGTCTCGGCCGCGATCAGCGTGCCTTGGGCGGCGTAGTCGAAGGGGCTTGGCACCTCCAGCGTGGTGGCCGCCGCATCGCCGTGCAGGCCCGACTCGCGCATGAAGAACTCGAAGTGCCCGCAGCTGGTGAGCGTGGCCGAGGTCAGCACCGCGCCGCGCACCGCGCTCCACAGGTGGTTGCGCAGCGTGGTGCCGGGCAGTATGGGGCTGGCATGCGCCTTGACCACGATGAAATCGCCCTCCACCTCCAGCGTGAACCACTTGGCCGCCGGCACCGCGCCCTCGGGCGCGTCCTGCAGCAGCAGTTGGGCGGTGGCGTGCAGCTCTTCCAGGCGTGGCGCCAGCATGCCGATCTGCGCGTACAGGGTGGACAGGCGGCGTGCCTCGTCGGGCTTGTCGCGCATCTCGGCGCGCAGGGACTTGGAGATGGCGCGCAGCGCTTCGAGAAAACCGTCGGCGCTGGCGGCCAGCAGGCCCAGCGGTGCGATCAGCGGTTCGGGCAGCACACCGCGCGGTACGCGCACGCGCGCCGGACCCCAGGCGTCCTTCTGGCTCTTGAGGGCCGTGCCGTACACGTCCATCACGATGCGCGCCAGGTCCTGCAGTGTCTGGCGCAGCTGGCCCGAGTGCTTGGGGATATCGGCGATCTCCTCCACTTCGAGCAGCGCGCCAATGCGCAGGCCCCGGCTGGCCAGGCGCTCGATCCAGGTCACGCGGCTCAGGTCCATGCTGCAGGCGAACTGGTCCAGCGCCGTTGCAGGCAGGTGGTGCGCCTCGTCCAGCACCAAGAGGCAGTTGTCCAGCTCGGGCAGCACGCGTGCGCCCAGGGAGGACAGCAGGAGGTCGTGGTTGGCGACGATCACCTGCGCCCCCACCAGCTCCTTGCGCTTGTCGTAGTAGGTGCATTGGCTGAAGGCCGGGCAGTGCTTGCCGGTGCAGGATGCACCCTCGGCCGCCACGGCGCTCCATACCTCGGGCTCGGGCGGCGTGTCCAGGCTGTCGCGGTCTCCGTCCCACCCGCCCTTGCCCAGGGTCTGCGACATGGCCGAGTAGAACTGGATGCGCGCCTCGGTCTCCTGGCGCGGGCGTTTGGCGCGGGCGGCGGCCTCTTCCTCGGCGAACAGGTCGTCCTCCATGGCCTCCTCGGCCTCCCCGGTGCCGGCCAGGCGGTCGAGCTTGAGCTTGCACACATAGCGGCCACGCCCCTTGGCCAGCGCGAACTTGAAGGGCTGGGGCAGCAGCTTGGCCAGTGCGGGCAGGTCCTTGTTCACCAGCTGCTCCTGCAGCGCCACCGTGGCGGTGGATATCAGCACCCGCGTGCCGCGCGACAGCGCCATGGCAATCGCCGGCGCGCAGTAGGCCAGAGACTTGCCCACGCCGGTGCCGGCCTGGATCACGGCAATCGACCGGGTGGGCGCGGCCTCGCCCGCTTCCTCGTCCACCTTGCCCAGCGTGGCGTGGCTGAAGGTGTGCGCCACCTGCTCGGCCATGCGCCGTTGCCCGCCGCGGCTGCGAAACCCCGGCGTGGCCTGCACCACCGCGTCGAACGACTGCAGGGCCGCCTGGGCCCACTCTGTTGAAGACATAAGGACGAGAGTGTGGCATATGGTTGGGCATACAGTGTTTTGCGTGCCTCTCATCCTGTCATGCACATGGGAAATGGGCCTACACCGCCCCGTGCCGGGCGCTCCTACGATGGGCTGCGACCCACTTGCGCCGCTGTGGCGCCCAAGGAAGAACCCATGCCCACGACCGCCGATCCCCGCACGACCGAAGCCTCGGTGGACACCACCAGGCGCCAGACCGCGGCCACCCCTACCCGCGGCGACGCCGACCCGGCCAACCCCGCCCAGGAAGAAAACCCCAAGCTGCCGCACGAGCGTGACCAGTCGGTCGACATGACCCACGGCAAGCCCGACGCACAGGTACAACAGGCCTACCGCGACGTGCAGCGCGGCCTGCAGGACACGGACCGCGGCCCCCCGGCCGACAAGGCCTACCAGAAGCAGAAATAGCACAGCGCGGCGCCTGCTGCGCCGCCAGGCCGGTGCATCGGCGCAACACCTGGGAACCGCCCGCCACGGGCGGCGCGTTGCGGCGTGGCAATCAATGGTTGCCAGCGCAACCCATTCCCCTATACTGAAAAACACTGAAACGGCACCCCCGCGCGAAAGTCGGGTCCGCAAAGCCACCGGTCTACCGGCACCGAGACCTGCCTCGGGCCCAGGACAGCGGGGCTGCCACGTTGTATCCAGGGTTGCTCAGGGGAGCCGCCGTCTCAGTGGTCGTCACACCCAACCGAGAGGCCGCCCCAGCGATGCAACACCGCCCAGGTCCCGCACTCGCCGTTTCTGCTCCTGTTCTTCCTGCATCGAGCGCGGGCCGGGCCATCCATGGCCGCCTTCACGGGCGCCATCCTGCTGCACAGGGGGCTTGACGGTATGGGCGACGGGCTGGTCATCGGTACCCAGGACATTGCGCAGAAAGACCAACTGGTGCTGCGCGCGCTGGTGCGCCTGCTCGAAGGCGGGGTGAACATCCGCGCGCGCTTCAGCGAGCAGCTGGCCGAGTGCAATGTGGTCTTCGTTCCCGGCCACTGGCCTTACCGCTTCCATGCCCCCTGCATCACGGTGCGCGTGCTCGACCCCGACGACACCGGAGCGGCGCTGGAGCAGACGGCCGACCTCACCGTGGCTACGCCGCTGCGCATGACGAACGTCATCGCCGTGCTGCAGTCGGCCACCCAGCGGGTGCATGGCGCATCGCAGTTTGATCCGGTCAAGGGCCAGCGCGCCCTGTTCGAGCTGCTCGGCGAGCGCACCCGCACGGCCGAGCGCCGCCGCGCCGTGGTGCCCATGAGCGCGGGCCAGCAGATCGTGTTCGACTTCGTGCAACAGCTGGTGCATACCTCCATGCCGATGGAGGTGTTGCTCTCGGGCGCCTATACCCTGGGCGAGCCGCACCGGGTCAGCCCGGTGGAGGAAGAGCTCATCCGCTCCGTGCCCGCCCACAGCCTGCGCCACCTGCTGTGGAGCCTGGCCATGCGGCTGGCGCAGACCGGTGCCAGCGCCCCGCTGCGCCCCGGCCACTACCGGCTGCTGCGCTGGCCCGATGCGATCGGCCTCACGGCCGCAGGCCACCCGCGTCTGGCGGCGTTGCTGACCAGCCGGGCCCTGAGCTACGAGCAGGTCTGCGCCAAGAGCGGCGTGCCCGAGGCCACCGTGCGCTGGTTCCTCGAAGCCTGCCTGGCGCTGGGCCTGGCGGTGGACGAGGGCAGCGCCGAGGCGGCGACGGCCGCCCCCGCCCATGGGGCCACCGCGAAGCCTTCCCATCCACCGGCCGCAGCCACCCCACCGGGCTGGCTCGGCAACCTGCGTGAACGGCTCAAGCTATGGTGATGCCCACCCCTGCCCCTGCCGTGACTGCGGGCACCTCGCGCGACCTCAAGATCGTCTTCACGGGGCCCATGGGCGCCGGCAAGACCACGGCGATCCGCGCCATCAGCGATGGCGAGGTCCTCTCCACCGACGTGCCCATCACCGGCGGAGCCGAGCTCTCCATGCCCGGCAAGACCATGACCACCGTGGGGCTCGACTACGGCGAATGCCGCCTGGGCGACCAGTGGGTGCTCAAGCTCTTCGGCACGCCCGGGCAGGAGCGCTTTCGCTTCATGTGGGACATCCTGGGGGCCGGCGCCTTCGGCCTGATCGTGCTGGCCGACAACTCGCAGCCCGACCCCGTGGGCGAGGTCGCGCGCTACCTCACGGCCTTTGCGCCCCACGTGCCGGCGCGGCGCACCGTGGTCGGCGTGGGCCGGCTCGACACCCACCCTTCGCCCAGCGTCGCCGACTACTGCGAGCAGTTGGGCGCTCTTGGATACAACCCCCCGGTGCTGGAGGTGGACGTGCGGCGCGATGCCGACGTGCGCCTCCTGCTGTCGGTCCTGGTGAGCATGGCGGAGATCGAACATGAGTAGCAGCAGCAACCTCAGCGGCACCCCGGGCCTGGTGCCTGTCGCCACGTCCTTGCGCCTGGTCACCATCGCGCAACTGGCCGGGCTGCTCGGTGAACTGCAGCGCGGCACCCCCGGCATCCTGAGCGCCACGCTGGCCAGCGCCGACGGCTTCACGGTGGCCTCCACGCTCTCGGACAGCCAGGACGCCGACAAGCTCTCGGCCATGTCCGGCTCGCTCAGCGCGCTGGCCGGCGCCATGACGCGCGAGGCCGGCCACAGCGCGCCCGAGCGGCTGATCCTCGAATCGGGCAGCGGCCACATCGTCTCGATGAACGTGCCCGTGCCCTCGGGCGACCTGGTGCTCACTGTGGTCACCAACGAATCCTCGCTGCTGGGCAAGCTGCTCTGGAGCTGCCGCAACACCGCCGACCAGGTGCTTGCCGCCTGCGCCGCAGCGCCGCAGCCGGGCTGATCCCTCTTTTTGCCGTTCCCGTTCCCTTGTTCCACCACCACCGGAGACCCCGCCATGGCATTCACCCCCAAAGAACTCCTGAACCAGCTGATGCAGACCGAGGGTGCCCTGTGCGCCGCGCTGGTGGACTACAACAGCGGCATGCTGCTCGAATCCGTGGGCAGCGGCCTGGACCTGGAGCTGGCCGCCGCGGGCAACACCGAGGTTGTGCGCGCCAAGATGAAGACCATGAAGTCGCTGGGCATGCAGGGCGCCATTGAGGACATCCTGATCACGCTGACCCAGCAGTACCACATCATCCGCCCTGTGGAAAAGCACGACGGCCTGTTCATCTACTACGTGCTCGACCGCAGCCGCGCCAACCTGGCCATGGCCCGCCGCAAGGTGCTCGAAGCCGAGGCGCAGACCGCCATCTGATCGGTTCAGGGAGCCCCAAACCAAAGGGGCATCTGCGGCAATGCTTCCTCCAGCGAGCCCAGCACGGCCAGGCAGGCCTGCGCCACCTCGGGTGCGGGCTGCAGCAGGTCCGGCACCACCACCAGGCCCATGCCCGCAGCCAGCGCGGCGCAGGCGCCGTTGTGGCTGTCCTCGAAGGCCAGGCACTGTGCCGGCGCCACGCCCAGGCCCTGGGCGGCCAGCAGGTACAGCGCCGGGTCGGGCTTGCCGCGCAGCACCTCGTTGCCGCCGGCCACGGCCGCGAAGTGTGGCAGCACGCCCACGCGCGCCAGGCGCTGCGCGATCTCGTCGGTGCGCGACGATGAGGCCACCGCACACGGAATGCCTGCGGCCTGCAAGTGCGCGAGCAGCGCTGCCGCACCGGGCTTGAGCGGGAACAGCAGCTCCTTGCCCTCCCCTTCCTCCAGCGCGGCCCGCACCGCCACCATGGCCTGCTCGAACGGCGCCACCCCGCCCAGGTGGGCCTGCAGGATGGCGTGCGAGTCCTGCGCGGCCTTGCCCACCACCTGCAGGTAGTCGCTCTCGCGCAGCACCACGCCCAGCGCCAGGGCCGCCTCGGTCCAGGCGCGCAGGGTCGCGCGCTCGGAATCGACGAGCAGGCCGTCCATGTCGAAGATGGCGGCGGTGAAGGGCGGGCGGGGCATGCCGGTCAGCCCCGCTGCTGCAAGGCCCGCTCGATGCGATTGCGCTGCACCGTGGTCTTGGGCACCTTGAAGGGGAACCAGCTGCGCACGTCCTCTTCGAGGCCGATGCCGTGCATGTAGTTGTAGATCGCCTTCTTGAGCGCGCCGCCCAGCGCGTCGTGGTCCACGCCCGTGGGGTCGTGAAAGCCGATGTCGTTCTTGGCAAAGCTCACCGGTGGCAGGGGCTGCAGCGTCACGCCGTACTCCTCGGGCGCCTTGCCCACGGGCGAATGCACGGTGCAGGCAAAGCGGTGGAAGAAGCCGCTCTGGATGCAGCCGTTGGCGAACAGCTGGCGCACGTACTCCAGCGCATCCACCGTGTCCTGCACCGTCTGCGTCGGAAAGCCGTACATCAGGTAGGCATGCACCAGGATGCCCGCGTCGGTGAAGGCCCGCGTGACGCGCGCCACCTGGTCCACCGAGACGCCCTTCTTCATCAGGTCCAGCAGCCGGTCCGACGCCACTTCGAGCCCGCCCGAGACGGCGATGCAGCCGCTGTCGGCCAGCAGCCCGGCCAGTTCGGGCGTGAAGGTCTTCTCGAAGCGGATGTTGCCCCACCACGAGATGCCCGCGTTGCGCGCGATCAGCTCGGTGGCCAGGGTCTTGAGCGCCTTGGGTGGCGCGGCCTCGTCCACGAAGTGGAAACCCGTCTGCCCCGTCTCGCGCACGATGGACTCGATGCGGTCGGCCAGCACCGCAGCCGAGGCGCCCTCGTAGCGGCTGATGTAGTCCAGGCTCACATCGCAGAAGCTGCACTTCTTCCAGTAGCAGCCATGGGCCACGGTGAGCTTGTTCCAGCGCCCGTCGCTCCACAGCCGGTGCATGGGGTTGAGCATGTCCAGGAGCGACAGGTACTTGTCCAGCGGCAGCCCGTCCCAGGTGGGCGTGCCCACCTCGGCGAAGGCGATGTCCGCCTCCTGCATGTTGATATAGCGCACGGCCTGCGTGTCCGCATCGCGCACGAAGGTGCGCACCAGGCGCTGGCGCCCGCGCTGGCCCTGCACGTGCTCCAGCAAGGCCAGCAGCGGGCGCTCGCCCGCGTCCAGCGACACGTAGTCGAAGTAGTCGAACACGCGCGGCTCGGTCAGGTCGCGCAGCTCGGTGTTCACGAAGCCGCCGCCCAGCACGGTGACGATGTGCGGGTGCGCCGCCTTGATCGCCTGCGCAATGCGAAACGCCGCGTACACCGCCCCTGGGAAGGGCACCGACAGCAGTACCACCGTGGGCGCATGGCGCTCCACCGCGGCCAGGGCCAGCGTGCGCAGGGTCTCGTCCACCAGGTTCATCGGCCCGGCCAGGGCCGCAGCCAGTGGGTCGAACGTGGGCTGGCTGCCGGCCAGCGACTCGGCATAGCGCACGAACTCGAAGCGCGGATCCACCGCGTCGCGCAGCACGTCGGCCAGGTCGTTCAGGTACAGCGTGGCCAGGTGCTTGGCGCGGTCGTGCAGGCCCAGGGCGCCGAAGGCCCAGCCCAGCGGGTCGCCACCCTCGTCGTCCACGTACACGTCGAGCGTGGCGAAGCGCGGCCCCTCGGGCAGGAAGTTGCGGCCCACGATGCGGTGCGCCAGCGTGGTGTCGCGCCCCTGCAGGAAGGCGATGGTGGGTGCGATGGTCGCCAGGTAGCGGTCGCGCTGCGCCGCAAAGGCCTGCACCGCCGGGCTGTGCTTCTTGGCCGGCAGCGCAGCCACCTTGGCTGCCACGGCGCGCAGCCCTTCGGGCGAGAGCAGCTGCAGCACCAGGGCCAGCGCCAGGTCCTCCTGCACCGCCGTGATCTCGCGCGAGCGCAGGAACCCGGTGAGGTAGGCCGTCGATGGGTAGGGCGTGTTCAGCTGCGTCATCGGCGGGATGACGGACAGGACGCGGAGCGGTGGGGCGGACATGGTGGGGGCGGCCAGGGCGATGCAGTGCCGCCTCATGGGGAATCGTGGAAGTACCCGATTATCCCGCCAGGCCCTTAACCTTGGGGGGCACCAGACTCCCCCGGGGTATTACATCGGCTGGGGCGGCACCACCGCCGCATCCGGCGTGCCCGCCAGGTAGTTGTTCTTTACCCGCACATAGTGCTCGGCGGAATAGCGCAGGTAGGCGATTTCCTTGTCGGTCAGCGCACGCTGGCGCACTGCGGGCCGGCCGATGTAGAGGTAGCCGCTCTCCAGCACCTTGCCGGGCGACACCAGGCTGCCGGCGCCCAGCATCACGCGGTCGCCGATGACCGCGTCGTCCATCACTATGGAACCCATGCCGATCAGGCATTCGTCCCCTATCTGGCAGCCATGCAATATCACCGCGTGGCCGATGGTCACATGGCTGCCGATGATGAGCGGCGAGCCCTCGGGCTTGCTGGCATTGCGGTGCGAGACATGGCCCATGCTCAGGTCCTGCACGTTGCTGGCCTCACCCACCACGATGCGGTTCACGTCGCCGCGCAGCACGGCGTTGCACCAGACCGAGGCGTCCTTGCCGAGGGTGACGTCGCCGATCACCTGGGCCGAGTCATGGAGGAAGACGCCGGTGCCGAGCACGGGCGCGGTGTCGAGGTAGGGAGCAGTGGGCATGGTTTTCGGGGGCTCAGGATTGCAAAGCGCCGAGCGTAGTGCAAAGTCAGTCTCGGCCGTTCAGGTGCGCTGCGATCAGGGGCGCTACCTGCGCTGCATGCCGGTTGGCGAGGTCGTGCGCGCCGCCAGGCACCACGTGCAGCCGGCTCTGGGGCAGCAGAGCCTGCAGGCGCCGGCCCACGCCTACGGGGCTGATGGGGTCGGCATCGCCCCACAGCAGCAGCGTGGGCGGCGCCAAGGTGGCCAGGGCGGCGCTCAGGTCCTCGCGGTAGTCGGCGAACCAGGGCGGCACCGTGGGGTGGGCCTGGGCGAAGGCCGGCCGCCAGTCCTGCGCGCCATGGGCGGCCATGTCCACGCCGCCCGAGGTGGCGGTGAGCACCAGGTGCGTGACCTGCCCGGGGCGCCGCAGCGCGGCCTGGACGGCCACGATGCCGCCCATCGACTGGGCGACGAGTGCCGTGGGCCGGTCGATGGCGTCCACCACCCGCGCCACCAGGTCCTCCATCCCACGCACGCCGGGGTCGGCCGGCACCGGGCCAAAGCCCGGCCAGCCCATCAGCCGGCGGGTGGCCGGGTGGTCCAGCAGGCCCGACACGGGTTGCCAGAACTGCGGGTCACCCCCGACGCCCGGGAGAAAGAGAATCTGGGAGGGTTGTTGCTGCGCTTCCATGGTCCGGCAGCATACGCCGCGCGCGCCAATTGATCAGCCCGGCGCGGCCACCGCGTAGAAGCCCAGGAACATGTCCACCGCATCCTCCAGCACCTGCTGGCGCAGCGCGGGCGCCAGCGGCGGCTGCCCCATGGCCAGTTGCGGCCAGAAGGCGAAGGACTTGACCAGGCCGTGCAGCTGGTGCGCGGCGTACTGCGGGTCCACCCCGGCGCGCAGGCGGCCATGCTGCTGGGCGGCGCGCAGCCACTGGGGCAGGCCCTCTTCCTTCTCGGACAGGCGGTCCACCAGCGCACGGGCGCGTTCGGGCGTGTGCATCAGCTCGGCCATGGCCACGCGCGACAGGTCGATGAAGCTCGTGTCGTCCAGCATCTGCATCTTCTGCTCCAGCACCGCCAGCAGCTGCGCGCGCAGCGGGCCGGCCGCGTCGTAGTGGATCTCGGCCTGCGCATGGCTGCGCTCCCACATCTGGGCGAGGATGGCCTCGAACAGCTCATCCTTGCTCGGGAAGTGGTTGTACACCGTGCGCTTGGAGACATCGGCCGCCGCGGCCACCCGGTCCATGCTCGTGCCGGCAAAACCGTTCTCGCGGAACTCCGCGATCGCGGCCTGCACGATGGCCTCGCGCTTGCGGTCGGTCAGGCGGGTGGGGGCGGTCAGGGCTGCAGACGGGGCTATCGGGCTCATAGGCGAAATTTTACACCGGGTAGTTTACTTTTTTTAAAACAACACTACACTGTGCAGTGCACTTTTCAGAAAAGGCAGTCCCCATGTTCCGCCGCGTGCCCCGCATCCTCCTCCTCCTCACCGCAATCACCGCCATGGCCTACAGCATCATTTCCTGTGCCACCCTGCCCTCGGGTTCGTACGAGCAGTCGCCCCAGTACGTGGACGGCAAGTTCCGCAACGTCGCGCCGCGCCAGGCCCCAGGCTTCTTCAAGACCGTGGCCATCTTCTGGCGCTTTGCCACCGACAAGCCGGCCAACACCGTGCCCGCCAAGCCCATCGAGGTCAAGCCGCTGACCCAGGCCGACGTGCTGGCAGCGCCCGACCAGAGCCTGTGGCGCCTGGGCCATTCGACCATGCTGCTCAAGCTCGACGGCAAGTTCTGGCTCACCGACCCGGTGTTCTCCGAGCGTGCCTCGCCCTTCCAGTTCCTGGGGCCCAAGCGCTTTCACGCGCCGCCGCTCACCATCGATGAGCTGCCGCCCATCACCGGCGTGGTGCTCTCGCACGACCACTACGACCACCTGGACTTCGACGCCATCCAGAAGCTCGCGCCCAAGGTCGAGCATTTCCTCACCCCGCTGGGCGTGGGCGACCGCCTCATCGCCTGGGGCGTGCCCGCCGCCAAGGTGCAGCAGTTCGACTGGTGGCAGGGCACCAGCGTGGGCGGCGTGAAGTTCGTCGCCACCCCGGCCCAGCACTTCTCGGGCCGCAGCCTGTCGGACGGCAACCGCACGCTGTGGGCCTCCTGGGTCATCATGGCCGGCGACACGCGCATCTTCTTCAGCGGCGACACCGGCTACTTCGACGGCTTCAAGGCCATCGGCGAGCGCTACGGCCCCTTCGACCTGACCATGGTCGAAACCGGTGCCTACGACGCCCAGTGGCCCGACGTGCACATGCAGCCCGAAGAAAGCCTGCAGGCCCACCGCGACGTGAAGGGCCGCCACATGATGCCCATCCACAACGGCACCTTCGACTTGGCCCTGCACCCCTGGCACGAGCCCTTCGATCGCATCACCCAACTGGCCGCGGCCGGCAACGTGCCCCTGGTGGCGCCGGTGATGGGCGAGCGCCTGGACATCCGCAACCCCGCCCCGTCGCAAGGCTGGTGGAAAAGCGCGCAGTGATCAGGCGCCTGGCAGGCGCTGGGCGAGCTTGCCCACGATGCGGGCTGCTGACTTGATCTCCGGCACATCAAAGCCCGCGTAGCCAAACAGCCAGCCCCGCCGCTGCGACTCCATCGCATAGCGCGACAGCGGCGCCAGCATCACCCCCGCCGCCTGGGCCTGGCGGCACAGGGTTTCGTCGTCGCTGCCGGGCGCGCGTTCGCACAGCAGGTGCATGCCGCGGTCGCTCGCGGCCAGCTGCAGCGCGCCGTCGCTGGCATCGGCCAGCGCATCGCGCAGGGCCTGCTGGCGCGCCTGGTAGAGCTCGCGCATCTGGCGCAGGTGGCGCAGCAGGTGGCCCTCGGCAATGAACTGCGCCAGCACTGCCTGCGCATCGCCGGGCGCATGCCGGTCGGTGATGGCACGCGCCATGGCAAAAGGCTGCACCAGCGCCGGCGGCGCCACGATGAAGCCCAGGCGCAGCCCCGGGTGCAGCGTCTTGGAGAAGGTGCCCACGTACAGCACCCGCTCCGAACCCGGCAGGCTGCACAGCGCCGGTACCCGCTGCGCGCCGTACTGGAACTCGCCGTCGTAGTCGTCCTCCACCACCCAGGCATCGTGTGTGCGCGCCCACTGCAGCAGCGCCTGGCGCCGCGCCAGGCCCATGCGCACGCCCGTGGGGTACTGGTGCGTGGGCGTCACCACCGCCATGTGCGCGCCGGGCCAGCGCTCGGTGGCCTCGGCAATGCAGGCGCCCTCACCGTCCATGGCCATGGGCCGGGCCCGCACGCCGTGGCCCAGCAGCGCGGCGCGTATGCCGGGGTAGCCGGGGTCTTCCACCAGCACCTCGTCATCCACGTCCAGCAGCAGCCGTGCGATCAGGTCGATGGCCTGCTGCGAGCCCGAGCACACCACCACCTGCGCCGCATCGCAGCGGATGCCGCGCGATGCCCACAGCCACTGTGCCACCGCCTCGCGCAGCTGCGGGTCACCGGCCGGGTCCAGGTACTGCGCGCGCGCCGCGCGCTGGCCGGGGCCGGCTTGGCGCGCCAGGCGGTCCCACACCGCGTACGGAAACGTGTCCACCTCGGGTGCCCCCATGCGAAAGGCCCGCGCCACCGCCACCGGCGGGTTCCAGCGCGCCGCCGTGTCGGCGATCAGCTGCCCGCGCCGCGACAGGCCGCGTGGCGGCGCCACCAGTTGCTGGCTGCGGGTGGTGCCCCCGGCCGCCTGCGAGACATAGGTGCCATCGCCCACGCGCGCCTCCACATAGCCCTCGGCCTGCAGGCGCTGCACGGCCCACAGCACCGTGTTGCGCGACACGCCCAGCGCCGCGGCATGCTCGCGCGATGGCGGCAGCCGCGTACCCGCGCGCAGGCTGCCCTGCTCGATGGCGCCGCGCAGGCGCTCGTAGACCTGCTGGCGCAGCGTGGTGCTGAGTGTCGGATTGGCTCTGGCAATCGGCATGAATTGGCCCCCTGGATGTGGTAACACTGCCATAAACTGAGGAACCATTGTAGGCACCCCCCACGAGAAAGCACCCCCATGGCAGAGCACTACGCCACCATCACCTGGCAACGCGGCAGCGACGATTTCCTCGACAAGCGCTACCACCGCGCCCACACCTGGCAGTTCGACGGCGGTGCCAGCGTGGCCGCATCGTCCTCGCCGCATGTCGTGCCCGTGCCCTACTCCGATGCGACCGCGGTCGACCCCGAGGAGGCCTACGTCGCGTCGTTGTCGAGCTGCCACATGCTGTGGTTCATGGACTTCGCCAGCCGCGCGGGCTATCGGCTCGACAGCTACAGCGATGCGGCGGTGGGCACCATGGCCAAGAACGAGGCCGGCCAGCTCGTCGTCACCCATGTGCAGCTCAAGCCGGTCACCCGCTTCGATGCGGCCCACGCACCCAGCGCCGAGCAGCTGGGTGACCTGCACCACAAGGCCCACACCTCGTGCTTCCTGGCCAACTCGGTCAAGACGCAGATCGACTGCGCGCCCGTGTTGCAACTGAGCGAAGGGGGCTGAGCCATGGCCAATGCCAACCGCCAGTTCCGCGTGGCCGATGCCGCCGTGCTGCAGTCCCTGGTGCGTGCCCAGCCCCTGGCCACGCTGGTCATCACGCACCAAGGCGCCCTGCACGCCAACCATGTGCCGCTGTACCTCGACCCCACGCGCGGCGAGCACGGCACGCTGGTCGGCCACGTGGCGCGCGCCAACAGCGTATGGCCGCTGCTGGCGCAGACCGCAGTGGCCATCTTCCACGGGCCGCAGGCCTACATCTCGCCCACCTGGTACCCCTCCAAGGCCATTGACGGCAAGCAGGTGCCCACCTGGAACTACGCCACGGTGCACGCACACGGCACGCTCACCGCCCTCAAGGACGACCCGGCCACGCTGCGCGCCATCCTGCACACGCTGAGCGAGGCGCACGAAGCGCACCGCGCCGAGCCCTGGCGCCTGGACGATGCGCCCCCGGCGTACATCGAGCAGATGATGCGCGCCATCGTCGGCATCGAGCTCGCGGTGGAGCGCTGGGAGGGCGTGTGGAAGGTCAGCCAGAACCGCACCGAGACGGACCGCGCAGGCGTGGTGGCCGGCCTCACGGCCGAAGGCACGCCTGCGGCGCTGGAGATGGCGGCGCTGGTGCAGCAGGGCGCACCCGCCTGATTCCTCTCTAGGCGTCGAGCATCTCCACGCGCAGCGTGGTCACCGGCCCGGCCACCGCCGGGTGCGCCGCCAGCGCATGCACGGCCAGGTCCACCGTGGCCTGGGCCACCGCATCGGTCAGCACCAGCACCTGGGCGCCACTGCCAGGGGGCAATGCCTTGTCTGCTGCCAGCGCCACCTGCGCCACCGGCACCTGCTGGGCGGCCAGCCAGGCGCCCACAGCGCCGATGTCCTGCGCCAGGTGCACGGGCACGCGCAGGTAGTGGCGCGTGTGCACAGCGGCGCGCGGCAGCACGGCCAGGTGTTCGTCCACCGCATGGGCGTGAAAGCCCAGGTGCGGCACGCGCTGCGCGGCGTGGGTGCCATCGAGCCGCGCCACGTCCACCAGGTCGGCAATCACGGCCGATGCCGTCTGCTCCGACCCGGCCCCCGCGCCGTAGTACATCGTCACCCCGGCCGCATCGCCCTTGACCAGGATGCCGTTCATCGACCCGTTGACATGCGCCAGCAGGTGCGTGGCCGGCACCAGTGCAGGCTGCACGCGCAGTTCCACGCCATCCGACCGTTTTCGCGCCACGCCGAGCAGCTTGATGCGGTAGCCCAGCTGTTCGGCACACGCCACGTCCAGCCCCTGCAGCGCGGTGATGCCCTCCACCTGCGCATCGGCAAAGCGCACCGGCATGCCGAAGGCATTGGCCGCCAGCAGCGTGATCTTGTGCGCTGCGTCCACGCCCTCGATGTCGAAGGCCGGGTCGGCCTCGGCATAGCCCAGGGCCTGCGCCTGTTCCAGCGCCTCTGCAAACCCCAGGCCCTCGTCGCGCATCTTGCTCAGGATGAAATTGGTGGTGCCGTTGATGATGCCCGCCACCCACTCGATGTGGTTGGCCGTGAGGCCCTCGCGCAGCGCCTTGATGATGGGGATGCTCACGGCCACCGCGCCCTCGTAGGCCAGCGCCACGCCATGCTGGCGCGCGGCGGCAAACAGCTCATTGCCATGCACCGCCAGCAGTGCCTTGTTGGCCGTCACCACGTGCTTGCCCGCCGCCATGGCCGCCAGCAGCCACTCGCGCGCGGGGCCGGTGCCGCCCGCGGCCTCCACCACCACGTCCACGTCGGGGTGGGTGGCGACCTGCATCGGGTCGTTGGTCAGCGCCACGCCCGTGCCCACCACGCCGGCCGCGCGCGCCAGGTTGCGCGCGGCCACCACCACCACCTCGATGCCGCGCCCCGCACGCCCGGCAATGGTGGCCTGGTTGCGCGCCAGCACGCGGAAGGTGCCCGCACCCACGGTGCCAATGCCGATCATGCCCACGCGCAGGGGGCGGGTGGCAGCCGGCATGGCCATGGCGCTGGCAATGCGGTCGTGCTGCTGGGGCGCTAGGGACTGAACGGGATCGCGGTACATAGGACTTCCTTCTCCGGGTTGCTGGCTGCCAGGCAGCCAAAAAACAAACAAAACAAAAACCCAGCTGCCAGAGCTGGGTTTCATTCGTTCATTCCGGGGAGGAGGGGAGAGCGATCACCAGGTGGCTGCCGAAACGGCCACCTGCGCGTGCTCAGGTGGCCGCGGGGGTAATGGTGGTAATCATTCGTGCACCCATCGCCCGCGTGAACGCAGGCAGCATCATGCAGGTGCCCATGGGGGCAGCGGCAGCACGTGCGGTGTGGATGGAGGTGTACGACATGGCTGCCAGTGTAGCGGATTGGGCGTGGGGGCCGTCAAGGGGGGTGTGGCGCACGCACTGTGCAATACCGCTACGCCCCGCGTTCCGCCTCGGGCCACAGCTTCGGAAAGTAAAAGCGCAGCGCGTGCTGCGGCACGCCAAAACGCAGCTTGCCGTGTGGCGAATCGGTCTCCAGCAGGCCGCGCTGCAGCAGTGCGCTGATCTGCGTGGTGGCCATGCGCTCGCCCAGCCCCAGCATCGCCTTGAAGTCCCGGCGCTCCAGGGCCCCCTGCGTCACGAACAGGTAGTGCAATGCGCGCAAGGACTCGGTGCGAACCCCCTGTTTGACCACATGCTCCTCGAAGCCCAGGCAGGCCGCGATGCGGTCCTGCATGTCCTGTGGCGCCAGCAGGCCGGTCATCAGCTGCACCTGTTCCGCGCACTGGGCCAGCACATAGCCGATCCACGCCTCCAGGCCGCGGGCATCGGTGGCCGCAGCCAGGTGGGCGCGGTAGGCATCCTGGCTGCGCGCGAACCCGCGCAGCGGCGACCACAGGCCATTGGTCAGGCCCAGGTGCCCCAGCACCAGATGGGTGTGCAGCCCGGCCACGCGGCCACTGCCCTCGCGGAACGGCTGTATCCCCAGCAGGCGCTGGTGCGACGCGGCCATGGCCAGCACCGGCATGCCGCCCCCGTGGACGCCGCCGTAGAAATGGCCCCACTGCTCCAGCAACGCTCGTACTTTTGCGGGCCCGGATTGCAGCGCACCGGGCCGCAGCGTGGCGCCCCCTTTCAAGGCCCGGTCCGCTTCGGGCAGGCGCGCGTACACATCCTGGTGGATGTCGCACACCATCTGGGGCGACCACACCGTTTTGGCATCCCACGCGGGCCACCGCATTTCCAGCTGGGCCTCGGTGGCCATGTGCGCCAGCGCCAGCCGCTGGCGCCCGGCCTTTTCCGGATCGGCGGCCCGCTCGCCGCGCAGGGCCTGCTCGATCTCCAGCGGCTGCATTTTCAGACCCTCGAACTTTTGGGCGTAGTACGCATTCATCGCCCGCAGCAATCCGCGCAGCCCGCCCAGGGCCCCGGGCTGGCACAGGCCCGACAGCCGGTCGGCCCCGCGGACCAGGCCATGCGCCTGCTCCAGCAAGGGGCCCAATCGGCGCGTTGCTGGCAGCAGGGGTTGCATCTGTGAAGGGTGGGTGTACTGCGAAAAATATTGCGACTTCAAAAGCATCGCCAAGTCTATGACTTGAAAAGGCTTTCTTCAGGAAATGCGACCCATTTTGCGCATCTCGTCGCGGTATTTTTTTCGCAGTTCACTGCGCAGACTGTGGTAGTGGTCCAGGGTCGGTGCGCACCATGCGTATCGCATCGAACGGGCAGCGCACCGCACACAGCGCGCAGCCCGTGCAGCCCGCCTCGTCGTGCAGCGTGGAGCGCTTGGGGCCCCAGGGTTGCGGCCCCTGCACCTGCAGCGACAGCACATGCGGCGGGCACACGCCTATGCACCAGCCGCAGCCAGTGCAGCGGTCGGTGTCGATGGCCGGTAGGGCCTTGCGTGCAGTCATGTGGGGCAGTGTGCGCCCGGCGTGCCCACCCTGCAAGGCTCGCGGTACAGTGCCCCCATGAATGAAGAAACCATCACCCGCCACCTGTTGATCACCGGCCATGTGCAGGGCGTGAGCTACCGTTGGTCCATGGTCCAGGCCGCCGAGCGCCTGGGCGTGCAGGGCTGGGTGCGCAACCGCAGCGATGGCCGGGTGGAGGCCTGCGCCTGGGGCACCCCGCAGGCCGTGCAGGCCCTCGTCGACTGGGCGCACCAGGGGCCCGCGCAGGCGCAGGTGGATCGCGTGGTGGTGGGCAACGTGCCCGATGGCGGCGAAGCGCCGCAGGGCTTCACGCAGCGCGAAACCGTGTAGGCCTCAGGCGCGCAGGCCGAGCTGCTTGATCAGCTCCATGGCCCCTGCCGGCGCCCGCTCCTTCGCGCCGTTGATGAAGTACACGAACACGTCGCGCGGGCGCTCGCCGCCGGTCCAGCTGCGCACGCCCTGGGCCCACTGTGCAATCGCCTCAGGCGTGTAGCCGGTGGGCACGTCGGCCTGGCTGCGCATCAGCCGCAGGTAGGCAAAATCGGCCGCGCCATCGGCAATGGCCGGGAATTTTTCCGAATCGGTATGCACCGGCACACAGCCGTACCGGCGCGCCAGTGCGATGAAGGCCGGCGTGGCAAAGCTCTCGTGCCGCACGTCCAGCACATGGCGCAGCTTGCGGCCATCCACGGCCTTGGGCAGCAGGGCCAGAAAGGCCTCGAAATCCCCCGGCTCGAACTGCTTGGTGGGCATGAACTGCCAGACGATGGGGCCGAGCTTGTCCTTGAGCTCGGAGATACCGCTGTCGACAAAGCGGCTGATCGAATCGCCCGCCTCCGCCAGCACGCGCCGGTTGGTCGCAAAGCGGTTGGCCTTGAGCGAGAACATGAAGCCCTCGGGCGTGTCGCCATGCCACTTGGCAAAGGTCGGCGGCTTGAAGGTGCTGTAGTAGGTGCCGTTGACCTCGATGGCCGTGAGCTGGCGGCTGGCGTAGTGCAGCTCCTTGGCGTGCGACAGGCCGGCGGGGTAGAAGTTGTCGCGCCAGGGCTCGAAGGTCCAGCCCCCGATGCCGATGCGGATGTGCTGCTGCTGCTTGCTGTTGCTGCTGTCTGTCATGGCGTTCCCTGTCACGAGTCAATCCACGGAAAGGGCACTGTACCAGCGTGGCCTGGCGGCAGCGCTACCCCGGCAGCTCGACCCGCGCTTCCAGCCCCTCGCCGCCATCCTCGCGCGGCGCCAGCACCAGGCGCCCGCCCAGCGCCTGCGCCAGCTCGTTCGCAATGGCCAGGCCCAGGCCCGTGCCGCCGGTGCCGCGGTTGCGCGAATCCTCCAGCCGCACATAGGGCTGCAGCACGGTGGCCAGGTCCGCCTGGGGTATGCCCGGGCCGCGGTCCAGCACGCGTACGCACCAGGGGCCCTGTGTTCCGGCTTCCACCGCCAGCTCGGCACTGCCCGCGAACTTGAGCGCGTTGTCCACCAGGTTGCACAGCAGCCGGCGCAGCGCCTGTGGGCGCGTGTCGCAGATGCCGTCCACCGCGAGCAGCACGCGCACCGGCATGCCCGCGTCGGCGTAGTCCATGGCCAAGCTTTCCACCAGCGCGCGCAGGTCCACGCGCTGCAGCGGCTCGCGCACGGCCTGGGGCGAGCGCGCGTAGGCAATGCCCTCCTCCACCAGCGACTGCATCTCCGCCAGGTCGGCGTGCAGCCGGTCGCGCAGGGCCGTGTCGTCCAGCAGGTCGGCGCGCAACCGCAGGCGCGTGATGGGGGTCTGCAGGTCGTGCGACACCGCCGCCAGGATCTGCATGCGCTCCTGCAGGTGCGCCTGTATGCGCTGCTGCATGCGGTTGAAGGCCGCGGCGGCGCGCACCACCTCGCGCGGGCCGTCCTCGGCCAGGGGGTTGGCCGGCTGCGCGGGGCCCAGCGCGTCGGCGGCGTCGGCCAGGGTGTTCAGCGGGCGCGTGGCCGCGCGCACGGCCCAGGCACACAGGCCCACCAGCACCACCAGTTGCAGCGCCAGCGCCGCCAGCACCCAGCGCGACACCTGCAGCCGGGGCTCATCCATGTCCACCGCCAGCGGCGTGCCGTCGGCCAGGCGCAGCTGCAGCCGCAGCTCGGTGCCGGGCACGCCGGGGTCCACCACCTGCACCGTGCGCCCCGGCGGGAGCGCGGCGGCCACGGCGCCCGCCACCATCACGGCCAGGGCCGACTGGCTGGCAGGCACCGGCAGCGGCTCGGCCAGCACGAAGCGGTAGTTGCGCCGCGCCAGGCGCGTGAGCCATTGGGGGCGCTCATCGGCGGGCAGGCGCTCCAGCACCGCCGCCGAGCTGGCCACGTCGCTCGCCAGGTAGCCCACCATGGCGTTGCGCATGCTCATGCTGCGCTCGGTCACCGCCAGCATGAAGGTCAGCGCATGCGCCAGCGCCAGGCCCAGGGCCAGCACCAGCAAAATGCGCCCAAACAGCGAGCCCGGCCACCAACGCGTCATGCGGCAGGCCCTGCGTTCGTCGCTACGGGCTGCACCGCGGCGCAGAACACATAGCCCTCGTTGCGCACCGTCTTGATGTAGCGCGAGCCGCGCACGCCGTCGCCCAGGCGCTGGCGCACGCGGCTCACCAGCAGGTCGATGGAGCGGTCGAACACCTCGGCATCGCGCCCCTGCGTCAGCTGCAGCAGCTGGTCGCGCGTGAGCACACGCTGCGGGTGGTCCAGCAGCACGCGCAGCAGCCGGTACTCCGCACCCGACAGGGCCACCACCGCGCCGCTGGCATCGAGCAGGTGGCGCGCCGTGGTGTCCAGCCGCCAGTCGCCAAAGGCCAGCTCGCGCACCGGCTCGGCCGCCGCCAGATTGGGCGGCAGCATGCGCGTGCGCCGCAGCACCGCGTGGATGCGCGCCAGCAGCTCGCGCGCGGCAAAGGGCTTGGTCACATAGTCGTCGGCGCCCAGCTCCAGGCCCAGGATGCGGTCGGCCTCGTCGCTGCGCGCCGTCAGCATGATGATGGGCAGCACCGGCGCCCCGGGGCCGCGCAGCTCGCGGCACAGGGTGATGCCGTCGGTGCCGGGCAGCATCAGGTCCAGCACCAGGAGGTCGATGCGCGTGCTGGCCAGCACCGCGCGCATCTGCCGCCCGTCGGCCGCCACGCTCACCTGCAGGCCCTGCTTGCGCAGGTACTGGGCCGCCAGCTCGCGGATGCCGGCGTCGTCGTCGACGATCAGTACGTGGTCTTCAGGCGGATGCGGGTGCTGCATGGGCTCGATTCTCCAGGCAATGCGGGCGCGTCTGCACAGGGTTTGTATCCCAACTTGTCCGCCCGCAGCGGCGACACCTGCGCACACCAAAAGCCCTCGCCAGGACAAATGCCCGATACCTGGGCTGGGTTCAATGCAGTCTTCCTGAACTTCATCACGAGGGCTCCTCCATGACACCGCAGTCTGCCACCGCCTTCCACTTGCTGGCCGCGCTGACCCTGTACGCCGCACTGCCACCCGCCGGTGCCCAGCAGGCCGGCGCCGAACCCCGGGCTCCGCTGGGCCGCTGGGTCACCGAAAGCGGCAACCTCGAAGTGGAGGTCGCCCCCTGCAGCAGCGGCAGCGCCACGCTGTGCGGCAAGGTCGTCAAGGTCATGGCCAACCGCTCCATGGCCGGCCCCGGCCAGGCCAGCGAGTTCGCCGACAAGCGCCCGGCCCTGGGCATGACCCTTCTCTCGGGCTTCAAGCCAAGCGGTGCCAACGAACACCAGGGCGAGATCTACAACCGCGAGAACGCCAAGACCTACAGCGCCACCCTCACCCCCGTCGGCACCGACCAGCTGCGCGTGCACGCCTACGTGGGCATCGCGCTGTTCGGCAAGACGCAGGTATGGCGCCGGCCCTCGCCCGCAGGGCCTGCGCCCGCCATGGCCCAGCAATGACCCTGCAGTGAGCCGACCCCCTCCCGCCCAAGC
The DNA here is from genome assembly GCF_979253235.1 of Acidovorax sp. AC410. Lineage (NCBI taxonomy): Bacteria > Pseudomonadati > Pseudomonadota > Betaproteobacteria > Burkholderiales > Comamonadaceae > Acidovorax > Acidovorax sp. AC410. The sequence goes on along the minus strand of NZ_CEEDCG010000001.1, from coordinate 1,845,431 downwards.
CGCGCCCCTTCATTTTCCCCGTCGCCCCTCCTCCCCTGTCCAACCCTTCCTTCCCCTGGAGAACTCCACCATGCACCCTCCCCGCCGCGCCCTGTCGCTGGCCGTTGCCACCGCCCTCCTCGCCCTGGCCCAGGCCAGCCACGCGCAGCCTGCGTTGCCGCCGCCCGACGCCACCGACCCCGTGGCGCTCAAGTTGATGCAGGGCTTTCCGCCCGCGCCCGACAAGCAGGTGCGGCTGGGCACCATCCTCAAATACCCCAACGCCCGCTGGGCCCTGCACCACCTGCGCGAACTGGGCCCCACCGCCAACATAGCGCGCGGCCCGGGCCCCGCAAGCGAACTGCAGGCCACGCCGCTCGAACTCGAGGGCCTGCCCTTCCTCGACGACAAGGGCGCCAAGACCACGCTGGCCAACTGGCAAAAGGCCACCTATACCGACGGCCTGCTGGTCATCCACCAGGGCCGCGTGGTGTACGAGCGCCACTACGTCGGCAACCAGCCGCACGTGCCCCATGTGCTGTGGTCCATGAGCAAGTCGCTCACCGGCCTGCTGGCCACCGAGCTGATCCACGAAGGCCTCATCGACCCTTCCGCCCTCGTCACCCGCTACCTGCCCGAGCTGGCCAGCAGCGCCTGGGCCGACGCCACCGTGCAGCAGACGCTGGACATGACCACCGGCGTCAAGTACGCCGAGGACTTTGCCGATCCCCAATCGGGCATCTTCCAGTACCTCATCGCCGCCGGCCTGGTGCCCGCGCCCGCCAACTATCCCGGTGCCAAGGCCATGCTCGACTACCTGCCCACCGTGCAGAAGGAGGGCGAGCACGGCAAGGGCTTCAACTACAAGTCGGTGGACACCGAGGTCATCGGCTGGATCCTGCAGCGCGTAACCGGCAAGACCTTTGCCACCCTGCTGTCCGAGCGCCTCTGGACCCCGCTGGGTGCCGAGCAGGACGGCTATGTGTGGGCCGACCCCACGGGCGCGCAGTCCACCAGCGTGGGCATCAACGCCACGCTGCGCGACCTGGGCCGCCTGGGCGAAATGCTGCGCCGCAACGGCCACTTCAACAGCAAGCAGATCATCTCCACCGCCACCGTGGCCGAGCTGCGCAAGGGCGCCGACCCCGAGAAGTTCAAGGCCTCCGGACAGACCATGCGCAACGGTTACTCGTACCACAACCACTGGTGGCTGCCGCACGACGTGGACGGCAGCTACGAGGCCAAGGGCCTGATGGGCCAGCACATCCACATCAACCCGGCCGCCCAGCTGGTGGTGGTCAAGCTCTCGTCGCACCCCATCCCCAACACGGCCTTCACGCACAACTATGACCGCCTGGCTTTCGCCGCGCTGGCCGGCGCCTTGCGCTGAGTGCTGACCCATGCGCAGCCCCGCATGGCCGGGGCTGCGCTTGTCCACAAGAAGACACCGCTCAAGGAGACCTCCCCCATGCACCCCCAACCCTGGCTGGCCAGCTACGGCACCATCCCCGCCCACATCAACGCCGACGCGCACCGCTCCATCGTGCACCTGCTCGACGTGGCCATGCTGCGCTACGCCCACCACCCGGCATTCACCTGCCTGGGGCAGACGCTGACCTATGCCGACGTGGACCACCTCTCGCGCGCGTTCGCAGCCTACCTGCAGAACGTGCTGCAGGTGCGCAAGGGCGACCGCATCGCCGTGATGTGCCCCAACCTCCTGGCCTTCCCCATCGTGCTGTTGGGCATTGCCCGGGCCGGCGCTGTGCAGGTCAACGTGAACCCCCTGTACACCCCGCGCGAGCTGGAGCACCAGCTGCACGATGCCGGCGCCAAGGTCCTCGTCATCTATGCCGGCGCCACCGCCACGCTGGCAGCCATCCAGGGCCGGGTGGACCTGCACAGCATCGTTACCGTGGCGCCTGGCGACGGTAGCCCGGCCGCGCTGCCCGGCCCGCCGGTGGATGCTGGCCTGGCGCTGCCCACCACCGCGCTGGGCAAGGCCCTGGCACAGGGCGCTGGCCTGGCCTTCAAGCCCGTGCGGCTGGCGGGGGATGACCTGCTCTTTCTGCAGTACACCGGCGGCACCACGGGCCTGTCCAAGGGGGCCATGCTCACGCACCGCAACCTGGTGGCCAACGTGGAGCAGTTCAAGGCCTTCATGCCCGATGCCCTGCGCCCCGGGCAGGAGTCCATCGTCACGGCCATACCGCTGTACCACATCTTCGCGCTGATGGTGAACCTAGTCACCTACTTCTCGGTGGGCGCGCACAACTGGCTGGTGCCCACTCCGCGCGACCTCGACGCCCTGATCGGCGTGATGAAGGCCGCGCACCCCAGCGTGTTCATGGGCGTCAACACCTTGTACGCAGGCCTGACCGCGCACCCGCGCACGCAGGAGATCGACTTTTCCAACCTGCGGCTGGCGGGTGGCGGGGGCTCCGCCATCATCGCCTCGGTCTCTGCCCGCTGGCAGGCCCTCACGGGCCAGTTCATCCGCGAAGGTTATGGCCTCAGCGAGACCAGCCCCGTCGTCACCTTCAACCCCGCCTATGTCAGCGAGTTCACCGGCACCACCGGCCTGCCCCTGCCGTCGACCGATGTGCAACTGCTCGACGACAACGACCAGCCAGTGCCCGTGGGCGAAGCAGGAGAAGTGTGTGTAAAAGGCCCGCAGGTCATGTCCGGCTACTGGCAAAAGCCCGAGGCCAATGCCGCCGCCTTCACGGCGGACGGGTACTTTCGCACAGGGGACGTGGGGCAAATGGACGAGCGCGGCTTTCTCAAGATCGTGGACCGCAAGAAGGACATGGTGCTCGTCTCGGGCTTCAACGTCTTCCCCAACGAAGTGGAGGCCGTGGCCACCGCCTGCCCCGGCGTGCTCGAATGCGCCTGCATCGGCGTGCCCGACGACAAGACCGGCGAAGCCCTGCGCCTGTACGTGGTGCGCATACCCGAGGTGCGCGTGAGCACACAGGACATTGCCGAGCACTGCCGCCGGGAGCTCACCCCCTACAAGGTGCCCCGGCAGATCGTGTTTGTCGATGCCTTGCCCAAGTCCAGCGTGGGCAAGATTTTGCGGCGCGAGCTGCGCGATGGCGTGGCGCAGCCCGCCCGCGCCCAGCTGCACCGCGTCACGGCAGTAGTCAGTGGACTAACGTCGCCGTCAGCGTGATCTCCGGCACCGCGGCCAGTGCCTTCGACAGCGGGCAGTTGGCCTTGGCATCGGCCGCCAGCTTCTGGAAGGCTGCGTCGTCCAGCCCTGGCGCCTTGGCCTTGAGCGTGAGGGCGATGCGGTCGATGACGAAGCCATCGCCCTCCTTGGTCAGTCGCACCGCCGCCGTGGTGTCGATCACCTCGGTGGCAATGCCCGCCTTTTCAGCCGCAAAGGCAAACGCCATGGTGAAGCACGAGGCATGCGCCGCCCCCACGATCTCCTCGGGGTTGGTGCCCTTGCGGTCATCGCCAAAGCGGCTGCCAAAGCCATAGGGGTGCTTGTCGAGCGCACCGGTCTCGGTGCTCACCTGGCCCTGGCCGGTCTTACCCGCACCTTCCCAGTGAACGCTGGCTTTCTTTTCAGACATGGTTTGGCTCCTATCAATGCAAAGGGTCTATCGGACCATGTCCGGGCCGATCGGCCGGTCGGATGCGGCGGGCAAAGCGGGTGCGCAATGTCCTACAGGCGGATACCGGCGCGCAATGAGAGAAGGGCCCTTGCGGGCCCTTCGATGGATGGATGGTGGCCTGCCCTGGTCTGTCAGGGCGCGCTCAGCACCTGCTGGCGCTTGGTCTCGTACTCACCCGACGAAATCAGGTTGGCATCGCGCATCTGCTTGAGCCACTGCAGGCGCGATTCCTTCTTGCTGGCGGGCATGGGCGCGGCGGCGGCAGCCGTTGCTGCAGGTGCGGGCCGGGCAGGGCTTGCCACGGCCACAGTAGCGGTGGTGGGCACGCTTTGCGCTGCAGGGGCTGCTGCGGGTGCTGGCGGGGCGACACGGCCCACTGGCTTGGAGTCTGGCACGAACGGCATCGACACGGTGGCGCCTGCCGGGGCCGCGGGTGCCGCTGGGCTGGCCGTCACGGGCGCCGGGGCTGCCGCAGCAGGCGCTGCCACGGCGACAGGCGCCGGTACGGGTGTTGGCGCTGCGGCAGGGACCGCAGACAGGGTTGTCGACGTGGTTTGTGCCGCGGGGGATACGGGCGTTGCGACAGCGGGCGCCATGGCGTGCGCTGGTATGGCGGCCCCAGGGAACATCTGCGTTGCGAGCATCTGCACGCACTCCTGCGCGATCAGTTCAAGCTCCCTTTTCGCGACCGCTGCCTGGTCAGCCCAGAGCTCGTCATAAGTGGGCGCCTTGCTGTTGGCCTCAGGCGTGCGACGGCAATACCCTTGCGCGACGACGGCTTGGGTGTCTACATTGATCAGCCGTGCTATCCCCCAATAGTTGACCCGGTATCGCCCCCAAACCGTCGGAAAGTAGGAGGCATGCCAACCGGTCGTCTTGACATCGAGTACGAACTTGGCCTTGCCCTTGCCAGCGGCTGCGATTTGCGGGGCCTCGACGACGTCCGTTGCTAATGCGGGAGCTACAAGGCGCGTGCCCTGATGGTTCTCCAGCACCCTCGCCAGACCAAGGGAGATGGGTACGGCCGGATCTTGCAGGTTGTGGTCTGCAACAAGCTTGTTGCCCGCACTGATCATGATCAGCCCACCGATCAGTCCGCCCACCATGGCCGAGCCCGGCGTAAGCATGCCAAAGTCAGATTTCTCCCGGGCGGTCGAGGCCAGGGTTTGGTTCTTCAGGCTCTCCAGTTGCTTGCCGTCAAGGGCTTGCGGGGTGATGGTGCCGCAACCCACCAGGGCCAGCACGGTGGTGCCCAGGGCGAGGGCACTCAAGAATCTTGTCAAACGCATGGGTATTGATCTCGGAATTGGGGTTGCTGAAGTTCCGCGCGCAGGCAGCCGAACCCCAGGGGGTCCTCCTGCCCGGAGGAAACACTGACTTGAAAGATCGGTAGATCGGTAGACCGATCAGGGCGCGCTCAGCACCTGCTGGCGCTTGGTCTCGTACTCGCCCGACGAGATCAGGTTGGCATCGCGCATCTGCTTGAGCCACTGCAGGCGCGATTCCTTCTGGCCGGCCGGCATGGCAGGGGCCGCAGCGGTCGTGGTGGGGGCTGGCGCTGGCCGTGCGGGCTGGGCAGGGCCCGCCACGGGCACGGTGGCGGCGGTGGGCACGCTTTGCGCGGCGGGGGCTGCTGCGGCTGCTGGTGCTGCTGCTGGCCCGGCGACGCGGCTCCTAGGCTTGGCGTCGGGCACGAAATGCGGCATCGACATCGCGGCGGTTGCCGTAGGTGACGCGGGCCTTGGCCCTTGCGCTGCAGGGCGTGCCACCGGTGCGGGTGCCGGCGCCTCCGGCGTGCTGCCAGCTGCCGGGGCGACGCCAAACGCGCTGGGGCGCACCTTGGTGGTCAGCAGCTTGCTGGCCAGCACGCCCTTTTGGCCCTGGGCCTCGTTCACCAGCGACACCTGGGCGCGCGCCGTGCCCGAGCCCATGCTCATCGTGACCTTCTGCCACACGTAGTAGCTCTTGCCCGCCTCGGCGTCGACGGTGACTGTGGAGGTGTTGTCGGCCGACGAAACCACGGTGTAGCTTCCCGGCGCCACCTCCAGGTGGTAGTAGGTGCGGGCGTTGGTCTTGCCCAGCGACTGGTTGTTGACGCTGACCGTCATCGGGGCGGATGCGCCGGTCATCTCGCTGCGGTAGATGTAGAGCGAAGCCGTTTCGGCCTGGGGCGTGAACTGCTTGGCCTTGAGGTCGGCGTCCGGCTTGGCCCGAGGCGCGGTGCAGCCCACCAGGGCCAGCGCAGCGGTGATCAGAACCAGCGCGCGGAAGTATCTCGTCAGGAAACGCATGATGGATGTTGGACTCTTTGTTGGGTGGTACTGCGCTCCCCACGCAGGCGGGCGAACCCGCCCGCGCACTCTAGCATCCGGTTGCAAACGCTTACAGCGCGGTGCAGCAACTTAGGTGCGGGCACCTATGGCCTGTGCGGTGGGCGCAACACCCACCTCTTGGCGATTGACGAGGGCCCGTTAGCCGCACCGCATCTGCTCCACCCACCGTGCCGGCGCCACGCCCACCTGCCCCTTGAAGCGCCGCGTCAGGTGGCTCTGGTCGGCAAAGCCGCAGGCCGCCGCCACGTCGGCCACCGCGCCACCCTGCCGCAGGGCGGCCTGCGCCTGGCGAACGCGCACCATGTTCAGGTAGGCGTGCGGCGCCATGCCGTAGGTGGCGGTAAACGCCCGCGTCAGGTGTGCGCGCGACAGGCCGGCCTGCGTGGCCAGGGCCTGCACCGTCACGTCGTCGGCAAAGTGCGCATCCAGGTACTCGCGCACCAGGGCCATGCGGGTGCGGCCCGCGTCCTGGCTGGTGGCCGCCCAGGGCCGGCGCAGCTCGCCATGCCGGCCCAGCAGCGCCACCATGGCCGCGGCCGTGCGCTCCTCACCGTGCAACGACTCCTGCCGCTCGGCCACCGCCGCCACGGCCTGCTGCAGCAGCAGCGCGCCCTGCGGGTCGTGCACCAGCGGCGCCTTGAAGTAGCGGGTGGCCATGCTGCTGCGGTCGTGCGCGCCGCCACCGGCCGCGCCACGGTCGCCCATCCACGCATGCACCAGCGCGGCATCCACGTACAGCATGGAATAGCCGAACCCCGCCTCTGTGCCGCGGCTGCCGTCGTGCGGCTCATCGGGGTTGAACAAGATCACATCGCCCGCCAGGCTGGCATGGCGCGCGCCCCGGCACGCAAAGGTCTGCACCCCCGAGCGCGTGACGCCAATCGAATACGTCTCGTGGCTGTGCCGCTCGAACCGGTGCTGCGTGAAATGCGCGTTGAGCAGCGTCACCCCGCCCGACGCCAGCGGCCGCATCTCGGCCCAGTCGCGCGGGCTGGGCGACGCGGGAGACGAAGAGGAAGAGGAGGAACTTGGGTCCCCGGCATGCATGCAACAAATGTACAAGACCGCCCCGCGCCCGGTGGAGACACTTCAGGCAACCCGCCCATCCACGCGGTAATGCAACCAAACAAAGTCACCCCCATGCCTGACACCACCCACATCCCCACCGTCGTCCCCGCCATCGACCTGGCCCACAAGCTCACCCAGTTCACCGACCACTGGTCCCCGCGCACCGTGGCCGAGTTCAACGGCCACGACATCATGGTCGCCAAGATCGCGGGCGAGTACCAGTGGCACAGCCACCCCGACACCGACGACTTCTTCCTGGTGCTGCAAGGCACTGTGGAGATCGACCTGCCCGACGGCGCCCTGGTCACCCTGCACCCCGGCCAGCTCTACGTGGTGCCCAAGGGCGTGCAGCACCGTCCGCGCGCGAGTGCCGAGGCGCATATCCTGCTCATCGAATCGACCGGCACGCCCAACAGCGGCGATGTGGCCACGGCCGCGCCGCGCAGGGTGCTGTAGGTAGGCCCTGCCCTCTGGCACGGCATTGGGCCGTTTGCCTACGCCACGCCAGCGCGGGCCCATGGACCATGGAGTTCCACCCGACAACACCAGGAGCACACCATGGCCCGAGACACCATCAACCCAGACCTCAACCCTGATCCCATCACCGGCGCACCCGGCGCCCACCCTGTCGGCACCGGCATCGGCGCGGCGGGTGGTGCGGTCACCGGCGCGGCTGTTGGCTCCGTCGGCGGCCCCATTGGCACTGCCGTGGGAGCAGTTGTCGGCGCCGTCGTGGGCGGCCTGGCTGGCAAGGGCGCGGCAGAAGCCGTCAACCCCACGGCCGAAGACGCCTACTGGCGCGACGCCTATGGCCGGGAGCCCTATTACTCCGATGCCTACACCTACGAAGACTACGCGCCCGCCTACCGCCACGGTTACCAGAGCGTGATCGACGGGCGTGGCGACTGGGACGAGGCGCGCGGCCACCTGCAGACGCGCTGGGAGTCTGACCGCGAAACCAGTCGCCTGGATTGGAAGGACGCCGAGCCCGCAGCCAAGGCAGCTTGGGAGCGCGCCGACCGCATTTGGAAGCAAACCAAGCAAGAATAAGCACGGCTTTGCCTTCGACCGCCTGCCGTCGTTGGGGCGCCTTGCCGTGCTACAGCACTGTCTGCGGCGTCCCGCCTAGTCACACGGTGGAATGCAAACCCATTTGGGGTATCCGCGCCTGGGGTCGATTGGCTGCCAGCCACGCAGCCGTCGGCCACAGCGTGTTATGAACTGAAAGGCTGATTGATCAGCCGATCACATCGACGACCTTGCCCGTCGAATCCTTGATGGTCGTCTTCTCCACTTGCCACTGCACCCCAGGCAGCAGCGGCAGCACATAGGTGCCCGCGCGCGGCTGCAGCGTTTGCTGTAGTTGCTGCACCGTGGCGTTGGTCAGGTGCAGCACGGCGCCCTCATCGTCTGCCAGCCACTCCACCGCATTCTCGGTTTCAGTCGGCTGCAACAGCAGTTGCCACTGGTGCCCCGCCACGCGCAGCGTGCGGCCAAACGGCAGGCGCAGTGGCAGCAGGGCCACCAGCTCATCCACCTGTCGGGCACCCACTGTGATTTGCGTCAGCGGCTTGCGCAGCAGCCGCTTGGTCTGCGCCAGGCCCAGCACATCGGTAAACAAAAATCCGCTCGACGACCCGTCGCGCTGCGACCCCTCGACCACCAACTGCTTCACCACCGGGTTGGCCAGCAGCGAGCTGCGCGCCAGGTCGGTCACCCACAGCGGCATGTGCGGGGCCAGCACGTCCAGCAGGTTGCGCGTGCGCCACTGCTTGGCCGCGCGCTCCTCATCCAGCGTCAGGCCCACCACCTGCAAGAATGCCACCGCGCCATTGGGCGTGGCCAGCGGCTCCGCCAGCTCTGGGTCGGTAGCAAAGCCCATCGAGCAGATCTGCGTGGCCTGCCCCAGCGCAATGGGGCCGTTGGCCGTCATCCAATCGCCATCGCGAAACACATTGCCGCTCTGGAACACATAGCGCGCCAGGTTCTGCAAAAAGCTCAGCGCCCACATCGGGGGCTCGGCATCTGCATCAGCAGCCTCAGTGGAACCGGGCGCTATCGCCAGCCGAAAGGTCAGCTCAAACCCATAGCCGCTCACCAACGGGTCGTCAGACTCCTTGGCGTACAACTCGCTGAACCCATAGGTCACAAAGTGCCAGTGCGGCACCGGGTCCGTGCGCCGCCACGCGCTGATGCCGTCCAGCGGGTCTGGCCCGCCCATCATGTGCGAGATCAGGGTGCCAAAGTGCTTGGGCTCCTGGCCGGGGTAAAGCTGGTCCAGGCGTGCGGAGATGGCGTCCCAGCCGGGGGAAGCATCGTCGGTATCGTCGTCAGTGGTCATGTTGGTGTGCCGGACGGACTGATTTCAGTTGAAGCTTGCGCGATAGGTGATCGGGTCAAATGAACAGTGTTGCTGAAGCGATCCCACTAAAGCAAACAAGCGGGGAGTTTTTTTAACTTAAACAGGCGGCATAGGTGGAGTTGGTCTTTGGTCTGAGTTGACGGAGTGCGCTCGCCCCTCAAAACAAAGAACGGTGTGTCCTTTCCGAATGTCGTGGTCTTGGCCTCCACGAATCGCTCCCGAACACATCAAACCATAGTCCGGCACAGCAATCTATGGCTGGTCGGAGGATGGGGTTAAACCTTTTTCGTGGCGCTTGGCGCCTTGAGGATTTCCAGTTATAGCCCGTGCTGCAAGCAGTTGCTCAGGTGCAACAGACGGCGAGAAAGCTCTGTTCCCGCCTCTTGAATCGTTGGCTGGCGATGGTGAGCGTGCCTTCTCACAAAGGGGCTTTTCCCTTTGAATCAGGTGCGTAGGTGCTGCATTTTGGCTCGCGCCAAAGTTAAGCTGCAGTTTCGACTAGAACTACCCGGGTTGGGCTCTCCATAGGAGCCGTTAAACTGTAGAGTTTTCTAAATTGAGCCATGTTCCGCTTGTCAATGTCGAGCCCTTGTTGCGCCCCCCGTCGGGCAGTTCGATGGTTCCATGACCTAAACACGAGACAAACTAACGATGGCGCGGCGCAGTGAAATTCCAGTGATCGACTTGTTCGCTGGGCCGGGAGGGCTGTGCGAAGGCTTTTCGTCTATCTTTGACGAGACCGGCGCGCGGCGCTTCGCTGTCAAGGTCTCAATCGAAATGGACCTCATCGCCCATCGGACTCTGCTGCTGAGATCGATCTTCCGAAAATTCGCCAAGGGCAAGGTCCCGAACTGTTACTACGACTACATCGGCGGGAAGATCACGCGCGAAGCGTTCATAGGCCATCCCGACATCAAGGACGCAGCCGAGCAGGCTGCCAAGGAGGCGCGTTGCGCGGAGCTCGGCGTCGTCCCAGCCAAGGAGGTGGATGGCTGGATTCGAGACGCGCTTGGCAATCAGACTGACTGGGTGCTCATTGGCGGCCCGCCGTGCCAAGCCTATTCGCTCGCCGGGCGCTCGCGCCTGCGCAGCAAGGACCCTAAGAAGTTCGAAGCTGACGCCAAGCACTTCCTCTACACCGAATATCTGCGGATCATTCAGCAGTTCGCCCCTGCCGTCTTTGTGATGGAGAACGTCAAGGGGATGTTGAACTCCACGAACTCGGGCAAGCGCATCTTCGAGAAAATTCTCGCCGACCTCAAATCACCGCGAGAGAACCTGAGCTACGAGGTTCGGTCGCTGGTGGTCCACAGGGCCGAGGGGGAAGAGTTCGACCCCAACGACTATGTGATCGAGGCTGACGACCATGGCATCCCACAAAGCCGCCATCGCGTCATCCTCTTCGGCATCCGCTCCGACGTGGCAGAGGCCACTCCAGCTCTCGCCGAGAACCCCGAACGTTTCCTGCTGACGAAGGTCAATAAGAAGGTGGGCGTGAGCGCCGCGCTCGCGGGCCTACCGGAGCTTCGTAGCCGTTTGTCCAAGGAGCCAGATTCACAAGCGGCTTGGATGAAGGCCCTGCGGGAGTCTCCCCTGGCCCTCAAAGGGTGGCACGTTCCAGTACGTATCGCCATCGAAGCGGCCATGGAAAAGTTCATTAAGAAGGCCGAAAAGCACGCCACCTATGGCTCGACCTTTATCCCCATGGCTGTCGATCCGGGGGATGCAATGCCCAAGCCCTTGCGCGAGTGGTATCTGGACTCCAAGGTGGGCGGCGTTCTCCAGCACGAGACTCGCAGTCATATGCGGTCGGACCTGCACCGCTACATGTTCGCGGCGTGCTTCGCTGCCACACAGAAATACGCCCCGAACCTGCACAACTTTCCACCGAAACTTTTGCCAGAGCATGGAAACGTGGGCGGCGAAACCATCCCGTTCAAGGATCGCTTCCGAGTGCAGATTGGCAAGTTCCCATCGTCCACGGTGGTGGCCCACATCAAGAAGGACGGGCACTACTACATCCATCCGGACCCCGCGCAGTGCCGGAGCCTTACGGTGCGCGAGGCCGCGCGGTTGCAAACCTTCCCTGACAACTACTTCTTTGAGGGGAATCGCACCGAGCAATACGGGCAGATCGGCAATGCAGTCCCGCCACTTCTTGCTAGGCAGATCGCTGAGGTCATCTACGATTTCATGTCCTCACCTCGCCAGTGAGGCCGGCGAGGGCGGGGCCTTCCCGGACAAGGCACCAAGGGCTTTGGTTGGCGGGCAACAGCTCAATTCCGCGACGGCGTTCCGATCTGGCCAAGTAGCTCGCCGCCCTCGATCCAGGCGCTCATGGCCGCTTGCAGGCCTGCTGCAGTGTCGGCTTGGCGCGTTGAACATTCCCATATGCACAGCACTCGCCAGCCCAACGCCTGGAGCTTCTCGACCGCCCGGCGGTCGCGCTCGACATTGGCTTCGAGCTTGGCCTTCCAGAACTCGGGCCGCGTGGCGGGCATCTTTGAGAATCGGCAGCCTTGGTGCATGTGCCAGAAGCATCCGTGGACAAATATTGCGACCTTGCGACCAGGCATGACGATGTCAGGCGCGCCTGGTAAATCACGCCGATGCAGTCGGAAGCGGTAGCCCGAGGCGAAGAGCATCCGGCGGACGATCAACTCGGGCTTGGTGTTTTTGCTCTGGATGCCAGCCATCATCCGGCTGCGGTTCGCAAGGGAAACGATATCAACCATGGTGGGCGAGTCAGGCCGTCCAACCCTCGTCGACGGCCTTGGTAGCCACCTGAAGCAACTTTACGGACTGAGGCCCCGTAGGGATCATCCTCGGCATTCGCGCGGCGACACGCAGCACATCCACCTCTGACGGTGTCATCACCGTCCCCGCTTCCGCCCATCGCAGCAACAGTTGCCAGTAGGGCGACCCGCGGTTCACCACCAGCGTCTGTGCCTCGACCTCGTTGGTGACTTTCTGCTCCTTCCGCGCACCGCGACGACCCGACGTTGCGGCTTCTGACGACACAAGGTCTGCGTCCAAGTCATCAAACAAGCTGGTGTCGACGTGCGCCTTGAGGTCCTCCCAGCAACGCTCACGCTTGCACCATTCCGTGACGTTCGCAATGCCGGACTTCGCCGCAGTCTCGACGATCCGATGATTGACCTGTGCCCCGACCGCCAACAGCGCAGTAAGCAGCTTGCTGGACGGCGCTTGGCGTTGCCAAGTGCGTTCGAAGTCCAACACCTGCCCTCCCTTGCCGAGGTGGTGCTGCATCAGGGCAATGGCGTAGGTAACGATCTGCGCCCTGTAGCCTTGCGAATACCAGTCTGCCTTCTGCACACTACGTTCGAGGGCACGGAAGATGAGCGTGCCGGCCACAGCGTGCCGGAACCAGGCGTCGTTGAAGTCGATGCCCTCATCCTTCCAAGACTCGCCGACGAACTCGGCGAACTGCATGAAGTTCTTCTGCGAGCCGAAGCAGACGATGTTTGGCTTGCCGCGGAACGTCATGACCACTTTGGCCAAGTCAGTCTTGGTCATTACCTGCCCGCGTGGATTTTGGAGGTCGAACTCCCGCTTTTTTGCCGGCGTCAGCCACGCGCTGGCATTCGCGTACTGCCCTCTGGCCCGCTCATAGAACCAGTGCGTCTGGGTCAGCACGCCCTCTGGTGCCGGAGCCCAGAGCCTGCGAGAAATGCCCTCGATGCGGACATGGAACGGGTGGTTGGAGAAGAAGTCTGCGTCGCTGACCTTGTTCTGGCTGTTGGCATACTGGGAGATGCGGGGCACCATCTCATCGACCAACTCGGGCTTGATGACCGACAGCTTCATCTGGACGCGGATGCGGTCTAGGTTGACGCCCTTGTCCTTCTTCATCACGTTGAAGATCGACGCAGTGGTCTGGCCGCCATTGACGATCTGCAGGTGCCGCAGCTTCTCCAGCCGAATAGCGCCATCCTGCTCGGCAAACTCAGCTTGGCTTGCAGTTGCCGATATGCCGTTGTTGTAGGCGAAGAACAGGTCGGGCTCTTCGAGGATGGTCTTGCGGATGCCTTTGTTCACCTTGCCCTTTGCCTGCAGGAACGTCCGCACGTTCTGCTCCAGTAGCCGACCAGACCACCGGTCGTAGATTGCCGCAAGCCAAGCACCCGGGATGACGGTCAGGTAGGAGGCACTACCCTCCCCACCCGAGTTGGCGGCCAAGCACGGCAGCGACTCGCCAAACATCTCCACCAAGTTTATTTCGATTTCTTCCGGTTCGGACGATGCCATAAGGCGTCGGATAGCCCTGAGGTCCCATACGCGATACGTCAGCTCGCGACCACCGTCCTGCTGGGAAGGAATCTCCTTGACCGCACCTGACAACACCTCGTCTGTGAGCACGTGGAAGCGCACCCGGCTGATGCCGGGCAACTGATCGCTAAGTTGGCGCGCAAACCCCCAGGCCGGGTGGCTGACGTCGATGGTGTCGCGGAATGCAGATTTCGGTGCCTGGAGCAAGAACTTCTCGACCCGGCGGAAGCACGGCTCCATGGCCGTCTTGGTCAGCGTCTGGACCACTTCTCCGCCATCGAACTCAGCGACGATCAGGTCAAGGGTCAGACCTTCGTCCGCAAACCCGTAGCCCTCTATGCGGATGCTGCCGTTGGGACTCTTGAACGGTAGCGGCACGAATTCCTGGATGGCACCAGAATCGACGAGGGCCTCGGCGACAAGCTCCGTGAACGCTGCGACAGAGAAGTCCGCCGTGGCCGCTGCGCGCGCCGCCACCATCTGCATGAGCTCAGCGTGGAACTCGTCGTCCGTCATTTCTGAGCTCCAATCACGCCCGTCACCTCGCTTGCCGATACAGCGAAGGGCCCCATATCTGCGAGGCAGATCGAGTAGGCGACGTCCTTGACGCCGGCAGGAACATGTTCTGTGGTCATCCGAGGAAACCCATCGCGGACCTCATAGTCGCCAACTGACGTCGCCGCATAAGACATCGCGCGATACTCCGGCAGGTCAACGTATCTCATAGTCAACAGCCTGTCCTCGAAGGACTCTGCCGCTGCGTGGCTTGAGGCGAGGAGTCGCCGCAGTTCATCCACAAGGTCTGGCAGGTTCAGGCTATTGTCTTGGCGGACAAGGCAGACCAAGTGCAGGAAGAGGGGCACTCCGCCAGACGTCAGCTGCTCAGCAGACGTGATGCGAACGGAAGGGTCGGAACCCGCAGCGAACGTCTTCACCTCGACCAGTCTCCCGTCGAACACAAAGTCCTGCGGGAGGCCCAGCGGTCCCTGCCAGCACTCGACGGCCGCGGTGCCGACCATCGACACCAAGTAGTCTCGAAGGAACAGCAGTTCGCCGATGAGGCCGCGGACCTCGCGCTCATCGAGCAGCTTCCCGGTTCCCTTGCTCAGGAACTTTTGCCAGCGCAACAGCCTCGACACTAAAAGCTGCAATCCAGTGGCTTCATCACTGCCCCCATCGGCTGCGGACAGCAGGTCCAGACACAGGGCATGGAACATCTCCCAGTCGCCGGTGGGCTCAAGCACAAGCTGAAGCCGACGGTCAGCAGCAACGACCAAGAGTTCGATGCCCCTCACGGTAGGCAGTTCCAGCGGGACATCCTCGACTTGGTGAAGCGCTATGAGCAGCGCCAGCCGGCCGTCCGGCTTCCGTCCCCAGAACGCTTCAATCCTCGCCAAGCCTGGAACCCGAAGCACCGAAAGGGTTCCAGGCGTGCCGGGAGGCAGGCCTTTCCAAGGGCTCTCACGCATCGGCCTGCTCCGACTCTTCCGCCGCCTCCTCCAAGTCCTCCTGGAAGTTGCTCTTCCACCACGTCGTGTTAACCACGTATTCGACCTGCTGTTCGGGGCGGTCTGTTGCCTTGAAGCTAATGCCCCAGGCAAGCGCACCCCGCTCTTCCCGGGCCTGCTGGTCCTTCGGTGGGCTGCTCTCCCGCAAGAGGAGCAGATGAAGCATCAGTAGGGGCCGTGTCCGCGCCAACCGATAGGCTTTGTCTGAGATGCTCTTGCCTTCGTTGCCGGAGATTTCAAAAAAGTCGTCACGGGCTGTCTTCGCCTCGTCGTCGGTAAGACCTACCCGCTCCTGCCCACGAGAAGCGACGCGTGATGACTTGCCATTGATGCGGAAGTACCCGATGCCGTCATCGGCCGTGTCCCAGCTTGAGCTTCGCTCCTGCAATTGCACTAGTCTGTCCCCGAGCGGAAAGGAGCCAGCGTCGGCCTTTGCGGGGCTGAAAAGGCAGACATCCCATTCGGGCATCTCGTCGCCCTCGCGTGCCTGGATGTAGGCATTCACAGGCTCCGCCTGAGTCTTTATGCAGAGGTCGTCGTAGTTGCGGAAACGGCCGACAAAATCGCGCACCTCGGCGGCGGTCACGCCGGACCACAGCCAACCGGCGTCCGAAGCCACGAGCCGGGAACCATGCTGTCGGTCCAGCGAGGCGACGAACTCCTCCGCCAGCTTGAGGTTCTGTTCGAGCGCATTCTTCCTAAGGGAAGTGGTTTCGATCAGCGTGCCGCCGAGCGAAATGCTGTGTCGAACAGGCTTGCCCGTCCGCATCTTGTTGCGGGCAGTGATAATGAGCGACTCGGGGTCGGATCGCACCCGCAGGCCGAACTGCAACGGCGTTCGGTTGGCGCGCTCCATGCGCTTGAATTCATCGCGCAATTCGTCGATGGCCTCGGAGATGTGCGAGTACCAGCCAATTGCATCGTCGGTCATGTAGACGCGGCAGACATCCGCGTATCCATCCCGATACCCGAACCACCGCCCCATCTGCAGCAGCGTGTCGTACATCATCGAGCTGCGTAGGAAGTAGCTCACGGTGAGCCCCTCCAACGTGAACCCCCTGGACAGCACGAAACCCCCAACAGCGATGACGTGAAGCCCAGTTTCTTCGTTGCGCTTGTAGTCCAGCGTGTCGGGTGACTTGCCGTTGATCTTCCGCACGTCTACCGGGCCAACGGCCTCGCGAAGTCGTCGCTGAACGTCTGACCAAGTCTCCGTCATCTTCCCCGCGAACTGGGCGTCCCATACGCGGCGCAGCTCGGCGAGCGCCGGGTCACGCAGTGCCTGAGCCTCGGGGAGGGCCGCATGCCCCTGGCATGCTTCGAGGTACCTGACCAACTCGTTCTTCACCAAACCCGTGACTTGCGTCTGGACGTCATTGAAGCGCGAGACGTTGATGAGCATCGATGAGTGGTTGGTGCCGTTTCCACGGCAGCAACGGATAGCTCTGGCCAGCAGGAAGGTGGCGACTGCCTCCTTGAGCGAATGAGGGAGTGCGGAAACCTTCCAGCTGATCTTGTGCTTCTCCGGCAGGCTGGCCTCGTGATCCTCGACTTCGATGAGAGAGCCGCCGAGGTCCCCGTCGACCCCGAACAGGCGCGCCGCGCTGACATAGTTCGTTGGAGCATCCAGCGACACGATGAAGTCGCGGGGGAACAGGTCCTCCCGCGCCATCGCGTCTACCGACTCCGGGTCGATGAAGATGTTGGCGAACGGGGTCGCGGTATATCCCAGATAGACGTTCTTGTCGAACAGTGACAAGAGCTCGCGTATGCGCCCGTTGATGCTGGTGGGGCTGTCGGCGTTTGCCGAGGTGTTGACCGATGCATTGTCAGCTTCGTCGTCGATAAGTAGCATCGGGGTGCCAGAAATACGGCCCGAAGGGTCCTTGTTCTTCGTCTTCAGCCACTCGACCAAGTTGCCGAGCACCCTCGCGTTCTTCTTCATCACGAGGATCAGCGGCTCCTTCAGCGACTGGATCGGCATAGTCAGCCTCGCGTGCATGACTTTGAAATCATCCGCCCGACTGGTCAGCGTAGAGGGCCTCCGGTCTAGCCCGAGCCGACCGACACCAACGATAGGGTCCTTAGCCTCCTTGTCGGAGTTGCTACCGATAAAGCTCTCTTCGACCCGCTCCTGCGTTTGCGCGCGCAGGTCTTCTTGGATGCCGGCGAGGACGACGATGAACTTGTAGCCGTAGTCGGCGGCCTTGCTGATGACGCCGGAATAGTTCGCGGTCTTGCCGGACTGGACGTGTCCGACGACCAGACCTCGGCGTGCCCAGGGCTTGGCCAAGAGGGGGTCACCCAGCAACCCCACAATCTTATCGGTGTCCTTGTCCAGGACACCCAGAACCGGCGAGACGAATCCCTTTTGGCTCAGCCAGCGACGGTAGCGTGGGTAGTAGAAATGTCCGTCGACCTCCGCCCGGCGCTGCGGCAGCCAGGGCTTGAATTCGCCGTCGAACTTGATGGAGGACGAATCGTTCACGCGCACAAACAACTTGGTCTCGATGCGCTGCGCGCAGAGTTCGAGCTGCTCTGCGGATGTCTGCGCCTTGAGGTCCGGGCTGAGCATCAGCAGCGTCGTCAGCGCCATCCGGACAGACTCGGGCGTACGCTCCTGCATGGTGGCGAGGACACCTATGGCATTGTTTTCGAGGTCATTCAAGGTCACGTTGTTCTCCCTTCATGTTCTGCCCTACAGCGCGTCACGCGCCACCTTGTCGAGTTCCTTGGGCCAAGCGGCGAACGGCTCGATGTCGCGGAGGAGATCCGTCAACCCCTTCTGGTCTATTCCAGGATTTGCCACAGCGATAAGGCGCGCAAGGGTCACCAAGGCATCCATATTGCAGGTAGCAGGCTCTAGTGCGCGCGGATTCGTCGCGTAGTCGCTGAAGAATATCGCTGCGGGAAATGCCTCGCCCACCATACGCAGCACAGCGTCGAGCCGGGTTCGGATATCGTTGTCCAAGTCCGCACGAAGGTCTGCGACTAGAGGGTGCTCGGGGTTGACTTCATATCTGACGACGTCGTTAAACGCGCGCCTCTGCCAAACGGCGGCAGTCGGCCCGGACGACACCGGCGTGCCCCGGTGCGTGTACGGCCGCTTGGCCGAGGAACGGATGCGCTCGACAATCTGCTTCATCCGTGCACGGACAGCGGCTGGGGGCCGTGCACGCGACTTCCTGACGTCGATGGCCCAGCTCGCATCTTGGGTGTTCGGGATGTCGACCTTGACTCGCGCGAGCTTGGTCAGCTCCTCCTGCGGCGCCAAGCGGAACCAAGTTCCCCAGACGATGAGCCTGCGGTTCCGGTAGACATAGAACCCCTGATTCCGGAGATAGCCCTCGGTGCCGGCCAAGCGCTGGTATTCGGCTTGGGTCACCTTGGAATGATGCGGCAGCACGTAGGCTTGCATTCGCACGTCACCCGCCTTGATAACTACGCGCTCTTCCTGGAGCACCTGCGTCGCTGTGCTCTTTTCATTGAAGGGATCGAACGGCGGGATCTCCGCCATGTTCAGCCGCATGACCAGTTTGGCGTATCCTCGCTCCCCGCCAATGAAGCGATGAAAGATTCGGGCGACGTGCTCCCTGACTACGGCCATCTGTTCGTTGAACTGCTGGTGGCCCTGCTCCTCGCGACCATCCAACTCGAGCCGGTCGATGTTTTCCCACATCACCAAAGTGCCCTGCGGACCCAGTTCGCTGAAGCACGGCATCAGTGCCAGTTCATCGGCAGCCGGGCGCTGCAGGGTCCACTTGTCGGTCTCAGCGACGTAGTCGAGGTCCCACCTCGCCGCTGACTCAATGCTGTTGTGGCGGGTTAGGACGGTGAGGCGGCGGCACTGGGAGAACGAGGCAGTCTTCAAGCCGAGACCGAAGCGCCCGAGGTCATCCTTGCTTCGCGACTCGAGCGGATTCCGCGTGCCAGGCCTCATGGCCTCCCTAAGAACAGAAGGCGGCATGCCTTCGCCGTCGTCGATGATGCCGATCCAAGCTCTGCCCTCGTGCCAGCCAAAGCGCATATCCACGGCGCTCGCGCGGGCGGTGATGCTGTTGTCGATGATATCCGCGACCGCCGACTCCAGCGAGTAGCCGATGTCACGCATCGCCTCGATCATGGCTGAGGCCCTGGGCGGGAGCTCCTCTACTCCTTGCATGTCGGCTGCCTCCGGTGCATCGAGTTGGTCCCTTTCGGTACTCATTCTGTTCCCAGATACATGGCAGGGAGCTCTATGCATGCCTCTTATGGATACGTCACTAGAAATAGTTTTCGCGTCCTGGACCTCGCCCTACCGCATCACACGTCGATATTGCCCGCGCGCAGCGCATTCGTCTCGATGAAATCGCGGCGCGGCTCCACCTCGTCGCCCATCAGCATGGTGAACACGCGGTCGGCCTCGATGGCGTCGTCGATCTGCACGCGCAGCAGGCGGCGCACGTTGGGGTCCATCGTTGTTTCCCACAGCTGCTCGGGGTTCATCTCGCCCAGGCCCTTGTAGCGCTGGCGGCTGGTGCTGCGCTCGGCTTCGCTGATCAGCCACTTCATGGCCTGGCGGAAGTCGCCCACTTTTTCTTCCTTGCGCTTTTCGCCTTCGCCGCGCAGGGCCTTGGCGCCCTCGCCCAGCAGGCCGCGGAAGGTCTCTGCGGCTTCGGCCAGGGCCTGGTAGTCGGCTCCGTGCACAAAGTCCTGCGTGATCACGCTGCTCTTGATGTTGCCGTGGTGGCGGCGGCTGATGCGCAAGATGGGTTTGTCGGTGCGGGCGTCGAATTCGCCGGCAACTTCAGCGGGCGCGCCGGTGGTGTTCAGCTCGCGCAGCTTGGCCTGCAGGGCCACGGCGCTGGCTTCGGCTTCGGCCACGCTGTCCAGGTTCAGGGTCACGCTGTCGGCAATGGCGCGCAGGGCTTCGGTGTCCATGAAGTTGCCCAGGCGGCCAATCACACTCTCGGCCACCTGGTGCTTGCGCGCCAGTTCGCCCAGGGTCTCGCCGGTCAGCACCTGCGGGTTGGCACCGCCGGTGCTCACACTGGCGTGGTTCAGCGCAATGCGCAGCAAGAAGCCGTCGAGCGCGGGCGCGTCCTTCAGGTACAGCTCTTCCTTGCCGGCCTTCACCTTGTACAGCGGTGGCTGGGCAATGTAGATGTGGCCGCGCTCCACCAGTTCGGGCATCTGGCGGTAGAAGAAGGTCAGCAGCAGGGTGCGGATGTGGGCGCCGTCAACGTCAGCATCGGTCATGATGATGATGCGGTGGTAGCGCAGCTTGGCCACGTCAAAATCATCGCCACCCGTGGTGCCGCCGGCCTTGCCGATGCCGGTGCCCAGGGCGGTGATCAGCGTCAAGATTTCGTTGCTGGTCAGCAGCTTTTCGTAGCGGGCTTTTTCCACGTTCAAGATCTTGCCGCGCAGCGGCAAGATCGCCTGGAACTTGCGGTCGCGCCCCTGCTTGGCAGACCCACCGGCGGAGTCACCCTCCACAATGTAGATCTCGCACAGCGAGGGGTCTTTTTCCTGGCAGTCGGCCAGCTTGCCGGGCAGGCCCATGCCGTCGAGCACGCCCTTGCGGCGGGTCATTTCGCGGGCCTTGCGGGCGGCTTCGCGGGCACGGGCTGCCTCCACGATCTTGCCGCAGATGATTTTGGCGTCGGCCGGGCGCTCCTGCAGGTAGTCGGTGAGCAGCTTGCCCACAATGTCTTCCACGGGCGCGCGCACTTCGCTCGACACCAGCTTGTCCTTGGTCTGGCTGCTGAACTTGGGCTCGGGCACCTTCACGCTCAGCACGCAGCACAGGCCTTCGCGCATGTCGTCGCCGGTCACCTCGACCTTGGCCTTCTTGGCAAACTCGTGCTCTTCGATGTACTTGTTGATGACGCGGGTCATCGCGGCGCGCAGGCCGGTCAGGTGGGTGCCGCCGTCCCGCTGGGGGATGTTGTTGGTAAAGCACAGCACCTGCTCGCTGTAGGCGCTGTTCCACTGCATGGCCACTTCCACGCCGATGTGCGTGCCGGGGATGCCGCCGTAGGTTTCGGCCGGGCGCTCGCCTGCGGCGTAGAACGAGTTGGGGTGCAGTACCGTCTTGCCCTTGTTGATGAACTCGACAAAACCGCGCACGCCGCCGGCGCCCGAGAAGTCGTCTTCCTTGCCGCTGCGCTCGTCCTTGAGGCGAATGCGCACGCCGTTGTTCAGGAACGAGAGTTCGCGCAGGCGCTTGGCCAGAATCTCGTAGTGGTAGTCGCTGTTCTCTTTGAAGATCTCGGTGTCGGGCAGAAAGTGCACCTCGGTGCCGCGCTTTTCGGTCTCGCCGGTCACCTTCATGGGGCTCACTTCGAAGCCGTCCACGGTGTCGAGCAAACGGTCTTGCACAAAGCCGCGCGCAAACTCGATCTGGTGCACCTTGCCTTCGCGGCGCACGGTCAGGCGCAGCCACTTGGAGAGCGCGTTCACGCAGCTCACGCCCACGCCGTGCAGGCCGCCCGACACCTTGTAGCTGTTCTGGTTGAACTTGCCGCCGGCGTGCAGCTCGGTCAGCGCAATCTCGGCGGCACTGCGCTTGGGCTCGTGCTTGTCGTCCATCTTCACGCCGGTGGGGATGCCGCGGCCGTTGTCCGTCACGCTGATGGAGTTGTCGGAGTGGATGGTGACGACGATGTCGTCGCAGTGGCCGGCCAGGGCCTCGTCGATGGAGTTGTCCACCACCTCGAACACCAGGTGGTGCAAGCCGGTACCGTCGGACGTATCGCCGATGTACATGCCGGGGCGCTTGCGCACGGCCTCCAGGCCTTCCAGGATGGTGATGGAGCCTTCGCCATAGCTTTCGCTGGCGCCGGCCTGGTTGGTGTCGATCTTGTGCGGAACGGGCTCACCAGTGCCGGTAGGTTCTTCTTGCTCGGGCAGGTTGTTGTCAGCGGTCATGGTGGGCCTTGGGATCCGGGGAAGCCGGGGTGGGCTTCCAATGTGTCTGTCGAAAAAGGTTCAAATAGGGCTCTGATCCCCATCATATGAGGGCGAGCAGCTATCAAATCAATAGCTCATGCGGTGTGCCCGGCGCGCAAGGCGGGGGCACGGCGCACGGCTAGATGCGCATGGGCATCACCACGTACTTGAAGCTTTCGTTGTCGGGGATGGTCAGCAGCGCGGAGCTGTTGCCGTCCGAGAGCTCCACCTTCACCATGTCCTGGCCCATGTTGGCCAGGGCGTCGATCAGGTAGGTCACGTTGAAGCCGATCTCGATGGTGTCGCCACCGTAGTCGATGTCGAGCTCGTCCACGGCCTCTTCCTGCTCGGCGTTGTTGGACGCCACGCGCAGGGTGCCGGGCTCCAGGTTCAGGCGCACGCCCTTGAACTTGTCGCTGGTCATGATGGCCGTGCGCTGCAGGCTGGCCAGCAGCGGGGCACGGCCCAGGGTGATGCTGTTCTTGTGGTTCTTGGGGATGACGCGGTTGTAGTCGGGGAACTTGCCCTCGACCAGCTTGGTCACGAACTCCATGCCGCCAAAGGTGAACTTGGCCTGGTTGTTCGCAAACTGCATCTCGATGTGGGGCTGGTTCTCGCCGCCCGCGTCGGACAGCAGGCGCTGCAGCTCGATCACGGTCTTGCGCGGCAAGATCACTTCCTGCTTGGGCACCTCCACGTCCAGCGTGGCGCTGGCAAAGGCCAGGCGGTGGCCGTCGGTGGCCACCAGGGAGAGCTGCTTGCCCTCGGCCACGAACAAAATGCCGTTGAGGTAGTAGCGGATGTCCTGCACCGCCATGGCAAACGACACCTGGCCCAGCAGGTCCTTCAACGTCTTTTGCGGCACGGCGAACACGGGGCCGAAGGCGGCCGATTCCTGCACCAGCGGGAAGTCC
The DNA here is from genome assembly GCF_979253235.1 of Acidovorax sp. AC410. Lineage (NCBI taxonomy): Bacteria > Pseudomonadati > Pseudomonadota > Betaproteobacteria > Burkholderiales > Comamonadaceae > Acidovorax > Acidovorax sp. AC410. The sequence goes on along the minus strand of NZ_CEEDCG010000001.1, from coordinate 1,822,418 downwards.
TCGGCCGGCAGGCTTTGCAGGGTGAAGCGGCTCTTGCCGCCCTTCAAGATCAGCTTGGACTGGGCGGATTCGAGGCTCACCGTCTGGTCGCTGGGCATGGTGCGCAGGATGTCGATGAGCTTGCGCGCACCCACGGTGGTGGTGAAGTCGCCCGTGTCGCCACCGAGTTCGGCCGTGGTGCGGATCTGGATCTCGAGGTCGCTGGTCGTCAGCTGCAGCGCGTTGCCGGTCTTGCGGATCAACACGTTGGCCAGGATGGGCAAGGTGTGGCGGCGCTCCACGATGCCAGCCACCGATTGCAGAACCGCGAGTACCTTGTCTTGTGTTGCCTTCAGGACGATCATGTCATCAACCCCTTGCTTGTGGATCTTTTTTGGAACGGTGCGGGCAGCGGCACGGGTTGTGCCCCCCTGCTGCCCATAAACCCCCCATTTTGCCTTGTGTGAACCTGTTTACGCCCTATCCGTGGCCGCGTTGTGACGCAATCGGGATGAGTGGATGCTTCGGGTGCGCCGCATGGGCTCATGCCCATGCAAGCAGCCGGGGTGTCCAATCGCCCGATTTCGTCCCAACCCTTCGGGCAAGTGCCTTGCCGGGCGGTCTGCGGCGTTGCGGCGCTTGTTGATAGCTGGGCTATCAACTGCGCACCGCGCCTAGCATCCCATCCCGGCAATGCACTTGCGCGGCCTCGGATAGGGCGTAAACAGGTTCCAACCTGTTTTCTGCGACGGTGTAGCGCCGAACAGGTTCTTACAAAAACGGCCTGGGAATAACGCACGGTGGCTCAGCCCTTCAACGTCTGTTCCAGCACGTGCAGCTGCTGGTTCAGTTCGGTCAGCTGTTGGCGCTCGCCCGAAATCTTGCGCACCGCGTGCAGCACCGTGGTGTGGTCGCGGCCGCCGAAGAGTTCGCCGATCTCGGGCAGGCTCTTTTGCGTCAGTTCCTTGGCCAGGTACATGGCAATCTGGCGCGGGCGGGCAATGCTGGCCGGGCGCTTCTTGCTGTACATGTCCGCCACCTTGATCTTGTAGTAGTCGGCAACGGTCTTCTGGATGTTCTCGACCGAGATCTGGCGGTTCTGGATGGACAGCAGGTCGCGCAGCGCCTCGCGGGCCAGCTGGATGGAAATCTCTTTCTGGTTGAAGCGCGAGTAGGCCAGGATCTTGCGCAGGGCGCCTTCGAGCTCGCGCACGTTGGAGCGCACGTTCTTGGCCACGAAGAAGGCGACTTCCTCGGGCATTTCGGTGCCTTCCACGCGCGCCTTGTTGATCAAGATGGCCACGCGCATCTCGAGCTCGGGCGGCTCGATGGCGACCGTGAGGCCCGAGTCAAAGCGCGAAACCAGCCGCTCGTGGATGTTGGCCAGGCCCTTGGGGTAGGTGTCGCTGGTCATCACGATGTGGCTCTTCTTGGCCAGCAGGGCTTCGAAGGCGTTGAAGAATTCTTCCTGCGTGCGGTCCTTGTTGGCAAAGAACTGCACGTCGTCGATGAGCAGCAGGTCCAGCGAGTGGTAGCGCTCCTTGAATTCGTCAAAGGTGCGGCGCTGGTAGGCCTTAACCACATCCGACACGAATTGCTCGGCATGGATGTAGAGAACTTTGGCGTCGGTCTTGTCGGCCAGCAGGCGGTTGCCCACAGCGTGTACCAGGTGGGTCTTGCCCAGGCCCACGCCGCCGTAGATGAACAGCGGGTTGTACAGGTGGCCGGGCATGCCCGCGACGTGCATGGCGGCCGAGCGCGCCATGCGGTTGGCCGTGCCCTCGACCAGGGTTTCGAAGGTGAGACCGGCGTTCAGGCGGTTGCGGAAGGCGCCGGCCGATTCGTCGGGGGTGCTGCTGCCGCTGTTGCCGTTGCCGGAGTGGTTGTTGTGGCTGTTGCCCTGCCCCTGACCCTGCTGGTCATTGTGGGACACCGGGGTTTGTGTGCCGGCCGCATTGGGGCGCACGTAAGTACGGGTAACCGCTTCGCGCTGAGCGAGCGCTAACTCCAACGTGACGGGCTGGCCATACAGGTCTTCGAGCAGCAGCGAGATGCGCTTGGCGTACTGGGCCCGGATCCAGTCGAGCTTGAAGCGGTTGGCGACGAACAGCGTCACCTTGGAGAAGTCTTCGGTCACCTGCGCCACCAGGGGCTTGATCCAGGTGTTGAACTGCTGCTCTGGCAAGTCTTGCGCCAGTTGTTCTAGGCAGGCCTGCCACAGGCCCTGGCCTGCGTCGGCCCCGGGGTTGGATGCGGAGCTGCTGGAGGGTTCCTCGGTCATTTATCGGGTGATTCTTTTTGTGGATAGGAGGAACGGTGCTGGGCCGGGCATTGTAGCTTGTCAAGGAGTTATCCACAATTTGAAAGGCCGGTTTCTCCAATGGGCTCGGACCCCTGGCGGTGGGGTCGGAAATGGCATTTTGAACCCCTGATTCCAGCGCGCCACAGGGTCTTCCCTGCCGCGGGCATTGCCAGCGGGCCACAAGCCTGCGATAATTTTGGGTTTCCCTGAATGTGTTCAGGGCGATTTGACCGGGCGTGCCGTTATTTCTGCGCAGCAGTCCGGAACTGAACCTCAAGGAATAGAGCACCATGAAACGTACTTACCAGCCCTCCAAGACCCGCCGCGCCCGCACCCACGGTTTCCTCGTCCGCATGAAGACCCGCGGTGGCCGTGCCGTCATCAACGCACGCCGCGCCAAGGGCCGCAAGCGCCTGGCCGTCTAAGGCCGGCTCGGTCCTGGGCCTGCACCCCGGTTTGCACCGTCAGGTACCAAACGGGGGCGCTTGCATGCAACGGCTGAAAACCCGTCCGCAGTTCCAGGCCACCATGGCGGGGGGCACCGTGTCCCGTACCGCCCATTTTGCGCTGCACCGCCTGGTGTTGGGCGCTGATGGCACTGCCACGACTGGCGGTGCCGTTGTTGCGTCTGGCGCCAGCGCCACGGCAGAGCCAGCCGCATCGGCATCCCCCGCAGGGCCCGGCGTTTCGCCGCAGGCCCTGTTTGCCGTTTCCGACGAGGTCTGGCTGGGTGCCATGGTGCCCAAGCGCTGGGCGCGCCGTGCGGTCACGCGCAACACCATCAAGCGGCAGATCTACACGGTGGGCGCCACATTCGAGGCGCGCCTGCCCCAGGCCGCCCACGTGGTGCGCCTGCGCAGCACCTTCGATCGCAAGCAGTTCATCAGCGCCACGTCCGAGCAGCTCAAAGAGGCGGTGCGGGCCGAGCTGCAGCAGCTGTTCGGCTACGCCGCCAAGCGTTCGGGCCCTGGCCAGGGCACCGGTGGCGGGGCTGGCAAAGGCCTGGGCGGTAGCAGAAGCGACAAAAGCCCCAGCGCGCCGCGGGTGTCGGCGGTTGCGCCATGATGCGTGCGCTGCTCATCGGGGTGGTCAAGGGCTACCGCCTGTTCCTGAGCCCCTGGCTGGGCTCGGCCTGCCGCTTCGAGCCGACCTGCTCCGTCTATTCGCTGCAGGCGCTGGAGCAGCATGGCGCGGCGGCCGGCAGTTATCTCACGGTGCGCAGGCTGGTACGCTGCCACCCCTGGTGTGACGGGGGCCATGACCCGGTCCCGCAGGAGCTGCCGCGCAGCATGCGGCTTTTTTCGCGCTTCACTGCGTCGTCGTCCACCACTCCAACATCCTCACCAAAGAAGTCTTCATGAACGACATTCGCCGCACCATACTGTGGGTGATTTTTGGCTTTTCCATGGTTCTGCTGTGGGACAAGTGGCAGTTGCACAATGGCAACAAGGCCACCTTCTTCCCCACCGCAGCCCCCGTGGCCGCGCCTGCGCCTGCGGGCACCGCCTCGGCTTCGGCCGGCGCGGCGAGCGTGCCTTCCGCGACTGGCGCCCCTGTGGCCGCCGCCGCGAGCCAGGGCGCAGCGGCCGTGCCTGGCCAGCCGGCTCCCACGGCAGCGCCTGCCACGCGTGAGCGCGTGCAGGTGACGACCGACGTCTACCGCCTCACCTTCGACAGCGAAGGCGGCTCGCTGACGCATGCCGAACTGCTCAAGCACGCCGACATCGGCGACAAGAGCGGCAAGAACTTCCTGCTGCTGGACGAGAGCGCCAACCGCGTGTACGTGGCACAGACCGGCCTGATCGGCGGCGCCTTCCCCACGCACAAGACGCTGATGACGGCCGTGGCCGGCCCGCGCGAGCTCAAGGACGGGCAGGACGAGCTGTCCATCCGCTTCGAGTCGCCCGAGCAGGGCGGCGTGAAGCTGGTCAAGACCTGGACCGTCAAGCGCGGCACCTACGACATCGCCGTGAAGCATGAAGTGGTGAACACCGGCACCGCCCCCGTGTCGCCCGAGCTGTACCTGCAGCTGGTGCGCGACGGCAACAAGCCGCCGGGCGAGTCGTCGTTCTACTCCACCTTCACCGGCCCGGCGGTCTACACCGAGGCCAAGAAGTACCAGAAGGTCGAGTTTAAGGACATCGAGGCCGGCAAGATCGACATCCAGAAGGATGCGACCAACGGCTACGTGGCCATGGTGCAGCACTACTTCGCCACGGCCTGGCTGCTGGCCGATGGCGTGCCGCGCAACCTGTTCATGCGCAAGGTGGACACCAACCTGTACTCGGTGGGCATGATCACCCAGCTGGGCGCCATCGCCCCCGGCGCCAGCAAGACGCTGGACGCGCGCCTGTTCGCCGGCCCCCAGGTCGAGAAGACCCTGGAAACCCTGAGCCCCGGCCTGGAACTGGTCAAGGACTACGGTTGGCTGACCATCCTGTCCAAGCCGCTGTACTGGCTGCTGGACCAGCTGCACAAGATCCTCGGCAACTGGGGCTGGGCTATCGTGGCGCTGGTGCTGCTGCTCAAGATCGCCTTCTACTGGCTCAACGCCAAGGCCTATTCGAGCATGGCCAAGATGAAGGCCATCAACCCCAAGATCATGGAGATGCGCGAGCGCCTGAAGGACAAGCCGCAGCAGATGCAGCAGGAGATGATGCGCATCTACCGCGAGGAGAAGGTCAACCCCATGGGGGGCTGCTTCCCCATCATGATCCAGATCCCGGTGTTCATCGCCCTGTACTGGGTGCTGCTGTCCAGCGTGGAAATGCGCAACGCGCCCTGGGTCTTGTGGATCCACGACCTGTCGGCACCGGACCCGTTCTTCATCCTGCCCCTGTTGATGACGGTCAGCTCGCTGCTGCAGACGGCCCTGAACCCCGCGCCACCGGACCCGCTGCAGGCCAAGATGATGTGGTTCATGCCGCTGATCTTCAGCGTGATGTTCTTCTTCTTCCCGGCCGGCCTGGTGCTGTACTGGCTGACGAACAACATTCTGTCCATCGCGCAGCAGTGGATCATCAACACCCGCATGGGCGTGCCGCCGCAGTTCAACCTGCCCAAGTTCAAGTGATCACCGCCTGATCGCTGACTGACCCCGAAAGGCCGCGCAAGCGGCCTTTTTCATTGAACGCCCTACCCTGTAAAGTCACGCCCACCATGCTTGCCCGCCACGCCGATCCCATCGTTGCCATTGCCACTGCCCCGGGGCGCGGCGCCGTGGGCATCGTGCGTGTGTCGGGCAAGGGCATTGCGCCGCTGGTGCAGGCCCTGTGTGGGCGCGACCTGCGCCCGCGCGAGGCGCACTACCTGCCGTTTCGCGATGCGGACGGCCAGGCCATCGACCAGGGGCTGGCGCTGTACTTTCCGGCGCCGCATTCGTACACCGGCGAAGACGTGCTGGAGCTGCAGGCCCACGGCGGCCCGGTGGTGCTGCAGCTCCTGGTGGCGCGCTGCCTGGAGGCGGCGGCGGGCATGCAGGCCGAGGGCGGCCCTGCCGTGCTGGCCGGCCTGCGCGTGGCCGAGCCCGGGGAGTTCACCGAGCGCGCCTTCCTCAACGACAAGATCGACCTGGCGCAGGCCGAGGCGATTGCCGACTTGATCGACGCCTCCACCGCGGCGGCGGCGCGCAGTGCGAGCCGCTCGCTCACGGGGGCGTTCTCGAACGAGATCCACGCGCTGCGCGATGCGCTGGTCCACCTGCGCATGCTGGTGGAGGCGACGCTGGACTTTCCCGAGGAGGACATCGACTTCTTGAAGCAGGCCGACGCCCAGGGCCAGCTCGACCGGCTGCAGCAGACCCTGGCGCGCGTGCGCCAGCGCGCGCAGCAGGGCGCACTGCTGCGCGAGGGCATCAAGGTGGTGATCGCCGGCCAGCCCAACGCGGGCAAGAGCTCGCTGCTCAACGCGCTGGCGGGGGCGGAGCTGGCCATCGTGACCCCGATTGCCGGCACCACGCGCGACAAGGTGCAGCAGACCATCCAGATCGAGGGCGTGCCGCTGCACGTGATCGACACCGCGGGCCTGCGCGACAGCGAGGACGAGGTGGAGCGCATTGGCATCGCGCGCGCCTGGGACGAAATCGCCGGGGCCGATGCGGTGCTGTTTTTGCACGACCTGTCGCGTGCCCACACGGCCGCCTATGCCGAGAGCGATGCCGCCATCGATGCCGACATGGCGCTGCGCCTGCCGGCCTCGGTGCCGGTGATCGACGTCTGGAACAAGATCGACTGCGTGGACGAGGGCGCGGCCGCTCTGGCGCAGGGCGCCGGGCGCTCCGTGCAGCTGTCGGCCCGCACGGGCGCGGGGCTGGACGTGCTGCGCCGCACGCTCTTGGAGGTGGCCGGCTGGCAGTCGGCGCCCGAGGGCGTGTACATCGCCCGCGCGCGCCATGTGCAGGCGCTGCAGGCCGTGGCCGCGCACCTCGATGAAGCGCACATGCAGTTACAGGCGCGGGCCCCGGCCCTTGACATCCTGGCCGAAGAATTGCGCTTGGCGCAGAACGCGCTGGGGGCGATTACGGGTGAGTTCACTTCCGATGACCTGCTGGGCGTGATTTTTTCGAGCTTTTGCATCGGCAAGTAGTTTGAAGCGGGTTCCTGCGCGCGTTCTTTTGTTGTAAACGGACGTAAACAGCGCTTGTGCGCAACCTGTAACAGGGTTACTTTAAGAACAACCATGAACGTCCTATCCCCCGCTGCCACCAAAGCCGATCTGCAGGGCCTGATCGATGCCATCGCCCAGGCCAGTGCCGACGACAGCATGACCAACCCGCTCACGCCCGCGCAGTGGGATACCGTCGCTTCTTACCTTCTGCCCTGCATCCTGCCCACGGGGCATGTGCTGTTCACCCAGGGCACGAGCGACCGCACCTTGTACTTCGTGGAAAGCGGCAGCCTGAGCGTGCATTTCCAGGACGAGAAGGAGCGCTTGCGCCTGGCCATCGTGGGCCCGGGCTCGGTGCTCGGCGAGGGGGCGTTCTTTTCGCACCGGGCGCGCAGCGCCACGGTGCAGGCCACCGGGCCTTGCAAGCTGTGGAGCCTGACGGCCATCCGTTTTACCGAGTTGACCAACCGGCAGCCCGCGATTGCCCTGGGTCTGGCCATGGCGGCTGGTTCGGTACTGGCCAAGCGCCTGGGCAATCGCCGTCGGCGCGTTGCGGCGACCTGACACCCCTGTCAGCCGGCAGCCCTTTCGGGACCGGTGGCTTCGTTGGCGGTGCAGGGCTCGCGGTACACTTGAATCGGACAACCCACTGCAGGCGCACCCCGAGGAAAGCAAGCCATGTCACTGTTCAGCTGGTTCAGCCGCAAACCGGCACCGCCCAAGCCCCGGCCCAATGCGGCGTCGGAGCCTTCGGGCCTGCTCAACGCCGATGCCACGGTGCCCCTGGCTGCGGGCCGCCAGGGCAAGCCCCTGCTCGATACCCTGCCGCCCGAGCACGCCGCCAACCGCAAGAACGAGCGCATGGAGCGCCGCGAGCTGCTGTACACCGTGGTGCGCGACGCCATGGTGCGTGCCGGCGTGCTCTCGGCCAGCTACAAGTTCAAGGTGCTCTCGCTGGACCAGCGGGGCCGCCAGTTCCTGGTGATGATGGACCTGGCGCGCGAATACGGCGGCGAGACCGTGCGCCTGTCCGAGATTGAGGCCTTGATCGCCCAGACCGCCAAGACGCGTTACGACATCCTGGTGACCGCCGTGTACTGGCGCATCAATGACCATGTGGCGGTGGGCATTCCGCAAAAGGGCATCGCCCCCTTGGGTGCGGCCCTGCCTGTGGGCACGCAGGCCCCCGCGGCGGCGGCCGCTGTGCGCCGCCCGCTGCCACCGGTGTCGGCCCCTGCGCCGCTGACGGCCACGCCATCTGCCCCCATCTCGCGCCCGGCACCGCTGCGCGCCGCAGCGCCCGTGGCCACAGCCCCGGCCCCGCTGACGGGCACGGCACCGCGCTCCCCTGCGCCGGTGGACTACGAAGCCACCCGCCCGGTGCCGCGCTTCGAGCCCATCGAGGCCGACGAAGTGGCTGCCTTCAAGCGCGCCCTGGCCGATGCTGCAGGCACCAACCCCGTGCCGGTCACCCCGGCACGCCCCGGCGGCGCCCCGGTGCGCTCGGGCCCCATCCGCCCCCGGCCGCCCAATGCAACGGGCTTCGAGGACACGGAAATGCCCGGCGCCGAAGAGCGCGGCCCGGACCTGAGCAGCACGCAGTACGGCGAGTTGCGCTAGAGCGCACGGCGCCAAAAAACAAAGGCGGCCCGAGGGCCGCCTTTTTCATTTCTGCTATCCGGGACGCCGCGCATGAAACTGGCGCGGCCCAAGCCAGTGCCCCCGCGCAAGGGCCGCCGAGCTGCGCATGCGGCGCTTCGCTGGCGTGCGCTGGGGGCGTCCCCCTCCCGACTCGCGCAGCGGGTCGAGAGAGGGGTGAAGGCGCGAAGCGACTCAGGGAGTGATTAAGCCTTCACGTCGAGCAGCGAGCCCATCATCTGGTCCTGGGTCTTTACCACCTGCAGATTGGCCTTGAAGGCGTAGGTGGCCGAGATCTGCTCGACGGCCTCCTTCTCCAGCGCCACGCCTTCTTCCTGGCTTCGGCGCACGGAGCCGGTGACGCCGGCACCGCCGGGCGTGGCTTCCTGCTCCACCACCTGGCGCTGGTAGCGCGGCGTGTTCATGTTGGCCACGTTGTTGGCCGAGGCATCCAGGCGCAACTGGGCGGCCTGCATGCCGGAAGCGCCGATCGAGGAAATGGAGGCCATGGTGGAGTGCTCGCGGTGGCGGGGGATGGCCGGATTATCCCGTGCCCCCGGATTTCGCGCGATACCACCCATCCTGCCGGAATGGTCACTGGCCCCAGAAGCGGTCTTCCTGCGCCGGGTCGCTGGAGAAGAGAAACACCTCGGCGACCTGGCCGTCCGCGATGCGCAGCAGGTCCACGCCCGCTTGCTCCAGGCGGGCGCCCTCGCGTTCGCCGCCAAAGCGGATGCTGACGGCGACCCAGTCGCCGTTCTCCATGTAGTGGCTGGCCTCGGTGATGGCAAAGCTCCCCTGGGACACTTCCATCATGCCCCCGATCATCGCCCCCACGGCGGCCAGTCCCCGGTGCGTGCCCGAGAAGCGGTTGGCGCCGGGCTGGTGCCAGACGACGGAGGGCGACACGGTGCTGGCCAGCAGGGCCTGGTCGCCGGTCTGGGCGGCGCGGATGTAGTTTTTGGCGATATCGATGGCGGACATGGGGCTCTTTGCAGGTGTTGAAGATGGGCAATTATTGGACTGGGGGTGCGGGAAAGCACGGTATCCCCAAGCCAAAGAAAGACACTTATCGGACAAAATGCGAGCAGCACTGCAACCCAGGGAAAGTGATGGCCGCGAAGAAAACATGGAGCGCCGCCGACATCGAACGCTTCGACTACCGCCCGCCCGGGGCCTACGGGCTGGACCTGGAAGTCTTCCCGATGTCCGACCTGCGCCAACGCGGCCCCGAGGGCGAGGTTCTGCGCACCCACCGCTACGCCTTCCACATGCTGGTGCTGGTCACCCAAGGAAGCTGCACGCAAGTGATCGACTTCGAGCCCATGCCCTGCGCGCCCGGATCGTTGCTGGCCATCCGGCCCGGGCAGGCCCACCACTTCGGGCCGGCGCAGGATTGGGACGGGTGGGTCATGCTGCTGCGCCCGGAATTCCTGCTCGCGGCCGGTGCTGCGCCGGCCAGTGACCTGCGCCTGGTGGTCGGGCTGGAGCGGTTTCCCGTGCACCTGGCGCTGGGCGACGGCGAGGCCCGCACGGTGGCGGATGCGATCGTGCAGATGCGCGTGGACGCGGCGGCCGATGCGCCGGCGCAGGACCTGCACGCGCTGCTGCGCTACCAGCTGTATGCCCTGCTCGCGCGGCTGGCCATCGCCCACGGCCAGCGCAGCCAGCGCGCCCAGCGCGAGCCCGCGAACCACCGTGCGCTGCAGCGCTTCGAGCGCTTTCGGCAATTGCTGGAGCAGCGCTTTGCCCAGTGGCACCAGGTCGCGGACTACGCCGGCCCGCTGGGCTGCACGGAAAAAAGCCTGGCGCGTGCCGCCAGCGCCGCGGCCGGCACCAGCGCCAAGGCCTTCATCGCCGCGCGCATCTGCCTGGAGGCCAAGCGCCTGCTGCTGCATACCGGAGTGCCGGTAACGCACATCGCCGAGCGCCTGGGCTTCGACGAGGCGACCCATTTCAGCAAGTTCTTCCGGCGGGAGGCGGGCTGCACCCCGGCCGAGTTCCGCCGCCAGCAATTGCCTGCGCTCGGCGGTTGAACTGTCAGCCCACCCCGTGGGCCTGCGCCAGGCACTGCTGGAAGGCCTGGGCCGCGCGCGAGGGCTCGGGCGAGCGCCGCAGCAGGCCGACGAACTGGCAGCTGTAGCGCAGCAGCGCGGGCTGCACGGCCTGCATCAGGCCGCGCCGCTCGTAGACCTCGGCATAGTGGTCGGGCAGAAAACCGAGGTAGCGGCCCGAAAGGATGAGCGTGGCGATCGACTCCTGGTCGAAGCCCGTGGCGGTGCGCGACAGGCGTGCCTGGTGGCTCAGCTCCATGTTGGGCGAGTGGTAGCCCAGGCCGGCGAAGGGCTGGTGGCGCAGCGCCTCCCAGTCGAGCGAGGGATCGTGGACCCCGAACAGCGGGTGGCCCGCACCGCAGTACAGCAGCATGGTCTCGGTGAACAGGTCGGTGTACAGCAGGCTCTGCGAGGCGCGGTGCGCCGGGATGATGCCGACCTGGAAGGTGCCGTCGATCACCCCGCGCTCGATGGCGTTGATGGTGCCCACGTGCATCTGCAGATGCACATCGGGCGCCTGCTCGGCAAAGGCGGCGATGGCCTGGCCGATGCGCGCGGCGGGGTTGGTGGCGGTCTTGTCGAACACGGCCACCGCCAGCTGCCCGCCCATGCGCGCATGGATGTCGTCCACCGCATTGCGAAAGCCCTGCACCGAGGCCAGCAGGCGCAGGGTTTCGTCGTAGACGCGCTGGCCCTCGGGCGTGAGGGCGAAGCCCGCCCGGCCGCGCCGGCACAGGGTCAGGCCCAGGCGGGTCTCCAGGTCCTTGACGTGGCGGCTCACGGTGCTGGTGCCGATATTCAGCTCCAGCTCGGCGGCCGACATGCCCCCGCACTCGGCCACGGCCTTGAACACCTGCAACAGGCGCAGGTCCATGTCGCTGAGCTGGCCGAGCACGGCACGGTTCTTGGTGTTCATGGCGGTCTGGGTGTTGCTTGCATAAACGCGCAAGTAAACATTGATATTGCACTATTTGAGAGATTAACACCGGGGACAACAATCCGCCTGAAACCTGCTTTTCGCCCGGCCCTGCGCGGCTGCCTTGCACTGGAGATTCCCATGAGCTTCGTCAACATCGAAAAACCCGCTTCCGACGCTGGCGGCGACCGCCTGGGCGCCGCCTGGCTCGACGCCCACTGGATGCCCTACACCGCCAACCGCCAGTTCAAGGCGGCTCCGCGCATGATCGTGGAGGGCAGCGGCGCCTATTACACCGATTCGGACGGCCGCAAGATCTTCGACGGCCTGTCGGGCCTGTGGTGCACCGGCCTGGGCCACGGCCGCCGCGAGATCGCCGAGGCCATTGGCAAGCAGGCAATGAAGCTCGACTACGCGCCGGCCTTCCAGTTCGGCCACCCGCTCTCGTTCGAGCTGGCCAACCGCATCAAGGCCATCACGCCCGACGGCCTCGATTACGTGTTCTTCACGGGCTCGGGCTCGGAAGCGGCCGACACCTCGCTCAAGATGGCGCGCGCCTACTGGCGCGCCAAGGGCCAGGCCAGCAAGACGCGCCTGATCGGCCGCGAAAAGGGCTACCATGGCGTGAACTTCGGCGGCATCTCGGTGGGCGGCATCGCGGCCAACCGCAAGCTCTTCGGCCAGGGCGTCGAAGCCGACCACCTGCCCCACACCCAGCCGGCCGCCGGCTCCTTCCACAAGGGCATGCCGCCCACCGGCAAGGAACTGGCCGACCGCCTGCTGGACGTGATCGCGCTGCACGATGCCTCGAACATCGCGGCCGTGATCGTCGAGCCCTTCTCGGGCTCGGCCGGCGTGGTGATCCCGCCCGTGGGCTACCTGCAGCGCCTGCGCGAGATCTGCACGCAGAACAACATCCTGCTGATCTTCGACGAGGTGATCACCGCCTTCGGCCGCTCGGGCGCCTGGACCGGTGCCGAGGCCTTCGGCGTGACGCCGGACATCCTGAACTTCGCCAAGCAGGTCACCAATGGCGCGCAGCCCCTGGGCGGCGTGGTGGCCAGCAAGGACATCTACGACACCTTCATGGCCGCGGGCGGCCCCGAGTACATGCTCGAGTTCCCGCACGGCTACACCTACTCGGCCCACCCCGTGGCCTGTGCCGCCGGCATCGCCGCGCTGGACCTGCTGCAGAGCGAAGACGCCATCGGCCGTGTGAACGCGCTGACCCCGCACTTCGAGCAGGCCGTACACAGCCTCAAGGGCAGCAAGCATGTGCTCGACATCCGCAACTACGGCCTGGCCGCGGGCATCACCATCGCCGCGCTGCCCGGCGAGCCGGCACGCCGCCCCTACGAGATCGCGATGAACTGCTGGAAGAAGGGCTTTTACGTGCGCTACGGTGGCGACACCATCCAGCTGGCGCCCCCCTTCATCAGCGAGAAGGCCGAGATCGACCGCCTCGTGAACGCCCTGGGCGACGCCCTGGCGGAAACCGCCTGAGTTCCATTTTTTAGCCATTCCTTTGCCATGAACCACGACAAGAGCGTCACCACCACCGTCGGCCACCTGATCGACGGCCAGATCATTGCCGATACCGAGCGCACGCAGCCGGTCTTCAACCCGGCCACGGGCCAGTCCACCACCAACGTCGCCCTGGCCAGCAAGGCCACGGTGGAGCGCGCCATCGCCTCGGCCGAGGCCGCCTTCCCGGCCTGGCGCAACACGCCGCCGCTCAAGCGTGCCCGCGTCATGGGCAAGCTCAAGGTGCTGCTCGAAGAGAACGCCGACAAGATCGCCGCCATGATCACGGCCGAGCACGGCAAGGTGCTCAGCGATGCGCACGGCGAGCTGCAGCGCGGCATCGAGAACGTGGAGTACGCGAGCTATGCGCCCGAGCTGCTCAAGGGCGAGCACAGCCGCAATGTCGGCCCCGGCATCGACTCGTGGAGCGAGTTCCAGGCGCTGGGTGTGGCGGCGGGCATCACGCCCTTCAACTTCCCGGCCATGGTGCCGCTGTGGATGTGGCCCATGGCCGTCGCCTGCGGCAACACCTTCGTGCTCAAGCCCTCCGAGCGCGATCCGAGCAGCACGCTGTTCATCGCCCAGCTGGCGCTGGAAGCCGGCCTGCCACCGGGCGTGCTCAACGTCGTCAATGGTGACAAGCTGGCCGTGGACACGCTGCTGCAGGACGCGCGCGTCAAGGCCGTGAGCTTCGTCGGCTCCACCCCCATCGCCGAGTACATCTACGCCGAAGGCTGCAAGAACGGCAAGCGCGTGCAGGCCCTGGGCGGCGCCAAGAACCACGCCATCGTGATGCCCGACGCCGACATCGGCAATGCCGTGAGCGCGCTCATGGGCGCGGCCTATGGCAGCTGCGGCGAGCGCTGCATGGCCATCCCGCTGGTGGTGGCCGTGGGTGACGAGGCCGGTGATGCCGTTGTGGCAGGCCTCAAGGTCGAGATCGCCAAGATGAAGGTCGGCCCCGGCACCGACAACGGCAACGACATGGGTCCGCTGGTGACCAAACCCCACTTCGAGAAGGTCAAGTCCTATGTGGACAGCGGCGTGGCCGAGGGTGCCACGCTGGTGGTCGACGGCCGCGGCGTGACGGTGCCCGGCCATGAGGACGGCTACTTCCTGGGTGCCTGCCTGTTCGACAACGTCAAGCCCGGCATGAAGATCTACCAGGAGGAAATCTTCGGCCCCGTGCTCGGCGTGGTGCGCGTGAAGACGCTGCAGGAAGCCATGAAGCTGATCGACGAGCACGAGTACGGCAACGGCACCTGCATCTTCACGCGCGACGGCGAGGCCGCGCGCTACTTCACCGACCACATCCAGGTTGGCATGGTGGGCGTGAACGTGCCCCTGCCCGTGCCGGTGGCCTACCACTCCTTCGGCGGCTGGAAGCGCAGCCTGTTCGGCGACCTGCACGCCTACGGCCCCGATGCCGTGCGCTTCTACACCAAGCGCAAGACCATCACCCAGCGCTGGCCCTCGGCCGGCGTGCGCGAAGGCGCGGTGTTCAGCTTCCCGAGCAGCCGCTGATTCGACGGCGTCCCACAAGACAAACGGCCCCGCGGGGCCGTTTTTTCATGGCCGGGCCCGTGTCAGCAGGCGGCGCGGCAGCGGCGGCCGTCAGTCCAGGTCGCGCCTTCGAGCTGTGCGGCGTCCAGGTCCACATTGACCATCTTCGCGCCCGAGAGGTTGGCGCCGCGCAGGTCGGCCTGCTCCAGGCTCACGTTGACGAACTCGGCGCCGCGCAGGTCGGCGCCCGAGAGGTTGGCGCGCGACAGGTCCACATTGGTGAACTTGCGGCCGGCCAGCTGGGCCCCCGCGAAATTGCGGCCCGAAAGGTCGCTGTTCACGTAGTCACCGCTTTTGCCACCCTTGCCAGCCGGGGCGGGCTTGGTGTTGCCGGAGTTGGTCACCGTGACCGACGAGCCCTGCACCACCACGCGGTTGGCGCCGCCGCCCACCGTGGTCTCCACGCGGGCATTGCCGTCGGTGGCGGTGATCACCTGCTGGCCGTTGACGACCACCGAGGCGTTGTTGTCCCCGGCGATCACCGTGCCGGAGCCGTTGGAGGCGAGGTTGCGCTGGGCATGGGCCAGCGGCATGCAGGCTGCGACGGCCGTGAGGGCGATCAGGGTGGTGGCAAGGGGGTGCTTCTTCATCTCTGGATTTCCTTGGTCATTCGTCAATCGGCAGGCCCTCGGCCGGAGCGCGGGCTGGACTGTAAGGGGAGACAGCGGGTTCGGCGGTAACAGGCGGTGTCCAACGTAAGCTGGTGAGATTCCACAGCGCGTCCTCGCTGCGCCGCGGGCGGTCGGAGAGCATGTCCCGGCCCTCCTTGCCGGCGTCGGTGCGGGCATTGATGCGCGTGGCCAGTTCCTCCATCCAGGCGGCATCCACGCCGCGCGCCGGGTTGTCGCGCGCGGAGCGGCTGAAGACCAGCGCCAGGAATTCGCGCGCGCTGCGCGAACCGCTGTCGGCCGCGCGCCGGTACAGCTGGATGGCCTGGGCGAAGTCACGCTGCACGCCGCCCTTGCCCTGGTGGTAGAGCTGGGCCAATTGCAGGGTGGCGTCGGCGTTGCCGTCGTCCGACAGGGTGCGCAGCCGGGCCAGCGTGGCCGATTCGCTGGAGCGGTTCTGGCGCTCCAGCCGCAGGTAGTTGGCGCGGGCAATGCCGTAGCCCTGGGCCGCGGCCAGCACGTACATCTCGCGTGCCCGCTCCAGGCTGCCATCGAGCTCCCAGGCCACGGCCAGGTCGTTCATGGCCAGGGGGTCGCCGTCCTGGGCGGCCTGCTCCAGCAGGCGGCGGGCGTCGCGCAGCTTGCGCGGGCCGGTGATCTGGCCTTCGAGCAGTGACTCGATGTAGGTGGCGCGCACCAGGCCGGCGGCACGGGCTTTCTGCAGCCATTCACGGGCAGCGGACAGGTCGCGCATGCCGCCGGCATTGTCCACGCCCAACAGGTAGCCGAAGCCGGCCATGCCGCGCACGTCGCCGGCATCGGCGGCGCGACCCCACCAGCGGCGGGCCGTGGCCGCGGCCTGGGGCAGGCCGGGGTTGGCGTGGTAGTACATGCCCACTTGCACCATGGCGTCGGCATCACCGGCGTTGGCCGCCTCGATCAGGCCGTCGAGCACCTGCCCGGTATTGGCCGAGGGCAGGCGCAGCGAACTGCCCGGTGCCTGGGGGGCGCGGGCCGCACCGCCTTGCGGGGCCGATGCCGGTTGCGCCGAGGGCAGCTGGATCACCGCCTGGGCGGCGCCCGCGGCGGCCACGCAGCAGGCGGCCAGGGACCAGCGCAGGGCCGCCCTGCGTGCCCGGTCGGCGGGCGTGCCCGGGGGGGCAGGCGGGCCGTGCTCATTTGGCAGGCCGGTTGGGGTTGCTGCGGACGCGGCCGGCGGCCGGTGCGGGCTCGGGGGCCTGCACGTTCCAGTCGAGCGAGGTGCTCATCACGCCGACGCCGGCCTGCTCGAAGGCGCCCTGCACCTGGGCCAGGCTGGTCACGCTCTTGATCGGCTCCAGGTTGGCACTGGTCAGGGCGGCAGGGACCTGGCCCTTGAGCGGCTGGGCCGTCATGGCGCAGAACATGTTCTCGGTACCGCCGCGCGCCGTCTCGATCAGGAAGGAGTTGGGCTTGCTGATGTCGGGGATCAGCACGCTGGTGCGGCCCTGCACCGTGGCCGAGGGCTGCATCGGGTTCGGGTAGACCTGGCTGATGGAGCCGCCCGCGTCCTGGTAGTAGCAGTACAGGTAGCCGGTGCGCGGCGGCACCACGCGCACCACGATGGATTCGCCGACCTTGAGGTCGCGGTCCTTGCGGCCGACCATGCTCAGGGCAATGCTGCGCGGATCGGGCTCGTTGGCCGGCAGGCCGCTGGGGCGCGCCACCAGCTTGTCGTCGGCGTATTCGGGCTTGCGCAGCTTGCCCTCGGCCGACATGCCCACGAAGCTGCGCATCAGCCGGGTGTAGGTCTCGAAGTTGACCACGCCCACGGGCGTCAGGTCCTGCGAGGCCTGGTACTGGGTGACGGCCTTGCGGAAGGCAGGCGAATCCGTGCCCTCGACCGTGCCGCTCCAGATGCCGTGCGTCTGCAGCACGCGCTGTGCCAGGGTCCAGCGCTCGGCAACGCTGGCCTCGTCGAACCAGGCGCGCATCTGGCGCATGAACTCGGGGTGGTTCTGTTCGTAGTCGATGCAGTCCCAGTACGGCACCTTGGCCCACTTGCCCACCAGCTCGATGGCGGCCAGGTCCACCAGCAGGCGGATGGCGGCACCGGCGCCCTGGTTGTTGTCGGCCGCCACCTCGTACTGCACGCCCACGCGGTAGATGTGCTTGGGCAGGCCAGTGGCCTTGGCACCGATCTCCACCGCCTTGCCGCCGGTGGCGACGATGAGCTCGTTGGCCGATTCGATGCCCGAGTACAGCGTGCGCGTGTTCATGTCCCCCAGGTGCAGGTCCAGCCCCACGGCGCTGCCCAGCACGTCCCAGCTGTAGCCGGTGTCGGTGGCGGCGGTGGAGATGCCCAGGCTCTGGCGCTTGGAGACCACGGTCTTGTCGCCGAAGCTGATGGCGCCCGAGATGTACATCTGCGGCTTGCGCAGCTCCATCTGGTTGTTGTTGAGCAGCAGGCTGGTGAGGGTCTGCACCGTGTCCTGGCGCAGCGCGTCCACCTCGTAGTCCACCACGCGGAAGGCCTGGCTGGTGCGCGACATGCGCGACAGCGCGGTGATCAGCATCTCCTTGGTGCCGGTGCTGAACAGGCCCGAGGGGTCGGGGATGGATTTGACGGCGATCAGCGTGGTGGGCGTGTTCTCGGCGGCCAGCATGCGGTCCATGCAGGCCAGGCCTTCGCGCAGCACGGAGCCGGACTTGCTCGGCGTGACCAGGGGCGCCTGCTCCACGGTGCCCTGTTCGATGATGTTCACGCGGTCGCTCACGCTGGGCTGGATCGCGCAGCCGGACATCAGGAGCGCCAGGGAGGACAGGGCCAGGAGGTGGCGCGGGCGGCGCGGGTGTTGGGTGCTGTTGTTGTTCTTCATGCTCGGAACCGGTGGTGGTGAGGTTGTTATTTGCAGAGATTGATCACGGGGCCCTGCACCACGATGACCTGGTCGTTGTTGGCGGTGCCGAAGCGGTTGCCGATGCCGCTGTCGCCCTCGGGCACCTTGGGCGCGCCGATGTTGGTGGCGCAGCTGCTGCCGCTGGGGCCGGTGACGAGCTTGCGGTCCACCGTGGCCAGCGTGTCCTCGGCATCGATGCGGGTGCGCGAGAGCACGTTGGTGACCTTGGTGCGCGAGGCGGGGTCGAGCCCGCTGCGCCCGGCCGGGGGCTTCTGAACGGGCGTCTGGGCCAGAACGGACGAAGACGCGGCGGCGGCGCAGACGCCGGCCAGGCACAGCGCGGCGAGACGGTGGGGTTTCATGGGTGCTTCTCCTCTTTAGAACCTGTTCAAAGCCTTCTGCCGGATGGATCCACAAAAGGTTTTGGACAGGTACGCCAGGGCGCGCAGCAGCGCTACTGCACGCCTTGTTCTTCTGCCTTGAAGGGTCAGGGCGCAGAACGCGCCGCTGAATTACTTGCCGTCGTTGGAGGCAAGGTTCTGCTCGGCCTTGGAAGCACCGAAGGCCATGTTGGCGACGGCGCCGTTCTTCACGGAAACTTCCTGGTTGTTGTTGCCGCCGATCTTGACGTTGCCCTTGTTGGACGCCAGGTTCTGCTTGGCAGTGGAGGCACCGAAGGCCATGTTGGCCACGGCGCCGTTTTGCACGGTCACCTTCTGGTTGTTATTGCCGCCGATTTTCACTTCTGCGTGGGCAGCGCCAGCGACGAGGACCAGAGCGGAAATAGCCAGTGCGAAAGTCTTTTGCATAATGAACTCCATTGATAACGATAGAAGAAAGGCGCCAAATAGATAATGGCTGCCACGGGGGAATCCGGTTGATTTTCAATAACCGACCGGAGATTTTGGCGAAATTATCTTCCGCCAATATTCACGACACTTTTCACGCCTTTGCCAGTGGCCTGGTTGACGACCGGGCCCTGGACCGATATGACCTGACTGCCCGAGCCGGCACCGGGCCCCGTGCGGGAGGCGATATTCAATTCGCTGTGGGCGCCAAAGGTCGCGGCATTCAGCACGGTGCCGCGCACCACCACCTGCTGCGAATTGCCGCTGATGACCTGAGCGCCCTGGGTGGACGAGATATTCATCACCGCGGTGCCGCCCGTGGCGGCCACATTGACGGCGCCGCCGGACAGCTCGACCGTCTGCTGGTTGCCCGCGCCGTGGGCCCACGCCGGAGCCAGCGCCACCAGGGCCACCCAGGGAAATGGGGAGTTCTTCATTTCAAATTCCAGTCCATGTTCGTCATACCCAATGGGTGGCTTGTCCTGCTGCATCCATGCAATGGATGGATATTCTTGACCCATTACTGCCGTGTCTTTGAACCCCTTGAACCAAGGCTGCCGAGGATCCTTCGAAATATTTCAGACCCAACGGCAGTTTCAATCCGCTTCATGACAGATTCATTAAATTGAAGCGGCTGGAACGTAAGTCGCCCCAATTGCGTAAAACTTCTCAAAATGCCGAATTTCGGTCACTCATATTGAAATATACGCAACCGGAAGCAACAAACCAGGGGGTAAGTTAATGGCCCATGTACTTATGGAAACACCAATGCCAAATGAATACACATGTGACAGGGGCGCTGACGACCCGCGGTAGCGCCTTGCGCGGGGATGTTGTATGCAGATACGGGAGTTGGGCCGGGGTGGCGTCGGCGCTGGCGGTGGCCCTGCTGCCCGTCGCAAGGGTCCGAGGGCCTTCGTCGCTTGCCTGCCGCAGTCCGCCGGCGCAAGAGCTTGCCGGACCGGGCCGGCATGGGTTCAGACGGGGCTTCGCGCGCGCCGCAACTGCTCCAGCCGCTGGTAGAGCCGATGGGCCTCGCCCAGGTGTTCGGGCGTGGGGGGCAGGGGCTTGGCGTGCGTTGGCACCGGGTCGCCTTCGAAGCGGTCGTGCGAGTGCTTGGAGTGAAAACCCGCGCGTGCCTGCAGCGCGGCCAGTTCGGTGGGGCTGCACTCCATGCCCAGGGTGTCCTGCAGCCCCTGCCAGATCACCGTGGGAAGCTGCCCATAGTCCATCAGCACCAGGTCCGATGTGGTCGCCGCCTCGAGCCCGCAGCGGTACAGGCTTTCGAGCACCCGGATGGCATGGCCGTCCAGGTCTCCGGGGGCCAGTTCCGGGGCACCGGGCCGGCGCAGCATGTCCGCCAGCCGCGACAGGTCGATCAAACCCGGCACCATCTGCCGGCCGCGCTGGCGGCGGTGGGAGGCCAGCACTTCGCGGGGTTCGCGGTACAGGAACACGATGGGGGTGCCCGGAAACGCGGCCTGCACGAACGGAATCCAGGGCAGGTGCCAGCAGTCGAACTTGATCACCAGGTGCCGTTCCGCAGGGCTGCGCCGCTGCCCCAGGGCGGCCACCAGCCGCTGCAAGGTCCGGGCGCCGCCGCTGTGCTCCGGGTGCCGATGGTGCAGCCGGAAGAAGGCGTTGAGCGCCGGGGGCTCCGACATCACGATGCACTGCGGCGAGGTGGCCAGCGCCTGCGTGAGCAGCGTGGAGCCGCAGCGCGAGACATGGAAGATGAAGGCCGCGGGGGGCACGCTGTCGGGCAGGTCCTCCAGTGCGGACAGGGGGGTGCTGCAGACCCGGCGGTCCGGCGCTGCCTGCCAGGCCAGGCTGTCATCGAAGAAGGGGGCGGTGAAGCGCTGCTCGCCCATGAAGCGCCACCAGACCGTGGCCGGGTCGTGCTGCAGGCTCACCGGGAACCAGCCGTGCAGCGATTGCCGCTCGGCCGGGCCCACCTCACGGCCGCGCAGCAGTGCCTGTTCTTCGAGCATGGGTTTCCTGCAATCGGGTGGCCAGCTGCGCTGCGCTGGCATGGCCGCCGGCGCGCAGTGCGGCAATGACCTGCAGCACGTTGCCGTCGTGGATGGAGGCATCGCCATAGGGCGGGCCTTCGCGCAGCACCCCGCCGGCGGACAGGAACAGCTGTTCCAGCCACGGGTTGGTGACGCAGTCGATCATCAGGTGGATGCGGGCCCGCGGGCTGCGGTTGTGGGCGCCGTGCAGGCAACTGGCATTGAGGTACCAGGCATCGCCGGCCGAGAAATGGACCTCTTCGCCCTCGATGCGGTAGGTGGCCAGCGGCGAGGTCTGCACGGGAATGTGCAGGCGGGTCAGGCCGTCTTCCAGTGCGCCGCCCTGGTCCCGGTGCTCGTGGATCACCCCTGCGGCCTCCAGCCCCATCAGGCGGATGGAGGTTTTCTCGCATTGGAACTGGTCGATGGCATGCTGGAAGTAGGGGCAGCGCGCGAGGATGGGGGTGTCCTCGAAGCGGCCGCCATGCACCGGCATGATGTGGTCCGCACGGCCATCGACCGAGCGCAAGGGCACGCATCCCCAGCCTTTTTCGTAGGCAGCGGTGTTGAAGTGGCCGATCCATTCCGAAGGGGCCACGCGCTGCAGGTCTTCCTGCAGGCGGGCCAGGTCGAAGGCCATGGGCAGCCTCAGGTAGGGGGTGGGTGCGATGCTGGGGTTCATGCGCGCTCCCCCCGCCAGACCATCTGCGCGTGGGTTCCGTCCTCGGACGTGGTGGCGAATCCCAGCTTGCGGTACAGGCTGTGCGCTGCGTGGTTGCCATGGGCCACGGCCAGGCACAGCGGCAGCCCGTGCGCCAGGGCATGGGCCTGCAGCGCCTCCAGCACGGCGGTGGCGGCGCCCCTGCGGCGGGACTCGGGGACGATGGCGACGTCCACCACACGCAGGTCTTGCGCTGCGGCGTCCACCACCACACGGCCAATGGGCAGGCCTGAGCGCAGCAGGAGCCACTGGCGGGCCTTTGGGAACTGGTGGCGGAACCCGGCTTCCTGCGCGTTCTGCTGCATGGCCAGCAGGGGCAGCAACTGCGCGGGATCCGGCAGGGCCTGCCGCAGGTCCTCACGGGTGGAGCCATACAGCGCCCGCACAAAGGCCTGGTCGGCATCGGTCCGGTCCCGCAGGGCAAAGGGTTCTGGCAATGGGTACACAGTGGTTAACCGGCGGTAAGTTGTGTGGTCAGATCGTGGAAACCTGCCCATTCTGGCAAAGGGAACGGCCTTCCTCCAACGATTGGATCACTCTCCTGCGGATGCAAGCGGTGGGTATCCCGTTCGAAACGCTCAAGGCCGTACTCGGCAGTCGCTGCGTCGCACGCTCCCGGCATGGCCCCGTTCCGCGCCATGGGGCGCTGTTTGGCGAGACGGTGCCGCCCTGCGGGGGAGGGTGCGTCCTGCCTTGTCCCAACGGTGCGCAGGGATTTGGCGCAGCCGCTAGCCTGCCGCTTTCCAACCCGGACAGCAAAACTGTCCCACCCAACTAAGCAGATTCGCTTACTAGGGTTTTTACCGAACGCGGCCTACAATCCCTTCCCCCGGAACGTGTAAGCATGTTCCTACAAGAGCTGACTGACGCCTTGCGCACACCCCAAGCTGGAGACAATTGAATGCCCGAGAACACCACGGCCGAGAACAACAACAACCATCCTGACAAGCGCGCCCAGTTGCGCCGCGCCGCTCTCGAGTACCACGAGTTTCCCAAGCCCGGCAAGATCGCCATCGCGGCGACCAAGCAGATGATCAACCAGCACGACCTCGCGCTGGCTTATTCGCCCGGCGTGGCTGCGCCTTGTGAAGAGATCGTCAAGGACCCCAACGCCGCCTTCAAGTACACCGCGCGCGGCAACCTGGTCGGTGTGGTGACCAACGGCACGGCCGTGCTGGGCCTGGGTGACATCGGCCCGCTGGCGGGCAAGCCCGTCATGGAAGGCAAGGGCGTGCTGTTCAAGAAGTTCTCGGGCATCGACGTGTTCGACATCGAGATCAACGAGAAGGACCCCGAGAAGCTGGTCGAGATCATCGCCAGCCTGGAGCCCACCTTCGGCGGCATCAACCTCGAGGACATCAAGGCGCCCGACTGCTTCTACATCGAGCGCAAGCTGCGCGAGCGCATGAAGATCCCGGTCTTCCACGACGACCAGCATGGCACGGCCATCGTGGTTGGCGCCGCCATCCTCAACGGCCTGAAGGTGGCGGGCAAGAATCCAGAGGACGTCAAGCTCGTGACCTCGGGTGCCGGCGCGGCCGCCCTGGCCTGCCTGGGCCTGCTGGTCAAGCTGGGCATCCGGCGCGAAAACATCTGGGTGACCGACCTGGCCGGCGTGGTCTACGAAGGCCGCACCGAACTCATGGACGAGGACAAGATCCAGTTCGTGCAGAAGACTTCGGCGCGCACGCTCAGCGAAGTGATCGAGGGTGCCGACGTGTTCCTGGGCCTGTCCGCCGGTGGCGTGCTCAAGCAGGACATGGTGCGCAAGATGGCGCCACGTCCGCTGATCTTCGCGCTGGCCAACCCCAACCCCGAGATCCAGCCCGAAGACGTGAAGGCCGTGCGCGACGACGCCATCATGGCCACCGGCCGCACGGACTACCCCAACCAGGTCAACAACGTCCTGTGCTTCCCCTACATCTTCCGCGGGGCGCTGGACAGTGGTGCGACCACCATCACGCTGGAGATGGAGATCGCTGCGGTGCATGCCATCGCCCAACTGGCCCAGGCCGAGCAGAGCGAGGTGGTGGCCGCTGCCTACGTGGGTGAGCAACTGGCCTTCGGCCCCGAGTACCTGATCCCCAAGCCCTTCGATCCGCGGCTGATGATGATGATCGCCCCGGCCGTGGCCCAGGCCGCCGCCGACAGCGGCGTGGCCCTGCGCCCCATCACCGACATGGATGCCTACCGTGACCAGCTGCAAAGCTTCGTCTACGCCTCGGGCACCATGATGAAGCCCATCTTCGCCGCCGCCAAGGCCGCCAGCAAGAAGCGCGTGGCCTATGCCGAAGGCGAGGAAGAGCGCGTGCTGCGCGCCGCCCAGATCGTGGTCGATGAGCGCATCGCACGCCCCACGCTGATCGGCCGCCCCGCCGTGATCGCCGAGCGCATCCAGAAGTTCGGCCTGCGCCTGCGCGAGGGTGTGGACTACGACATCGTCAACGTCGAGCAGGACCACCGCTACCGCGATTTCTGGCAGACCTACCACCGCATGACCGAGCGCAAGGGCGTGACGGTGCAGATCGCCAAGATCGAGATGCGCCGCCGCCTGGCCCTGATCGGCTCCATGCTGCTGCACAAGGGCGAGGTCGATGGCCTGATCGTGGGTACCTGGGGCCACACCGCCCTGCACCTGAACTACATCGACCAGGTGATCGGCAAGCGCGCGGGCGTGTGTACCTATGCCTGCATGAACGGCCTGTTGCTGCCCGACCGCCAGGTGTTCCTGGTGGACACGCACGTCAACTACGATCCCACGGCCGAGCAACTGGCCGAGATCACCGTGATGGCGGCCGAGGAGATGATGCGCTTTGGCATCAAGCCGCGCGCCGCCCTGCTCTCGCACTCCAACTTCGGCAGCAGCAACCAGCCCAGCGCGGTGAAGATGCGCCAGACCCTGGAACTGCTGCGCGTGCAGGCCCCCTGGCTGGAGGTGGATGGCGAGATGCACGGCGACGTGGCCCTGGACGGCAAGGCGCGCGCGGCCATCATGCCGCACAGCGATCTCATCGGCGACGCCAACCTGCTGGTGCTGCCCAATATTGACGCCGCCAATATTTCCTACAACCTGCTCAAGACGGCGGCCGGCGGCAATATCGCGATCGGCCCCGTGCTGCTGGGTGCTGCGCAGCCGGTGCATATCCTGACGGCGAGTGCCACGGTGCGCCGCATCGTCAACATGACAGCCCTCACCGTGGCCGATGCGAACGCATCGCGATAAGCTACCGAACGATAGCAAGCACTAACTTATATTGCTTGCAACACCCCCCAGCGCCTGCCCAATCTTTGTGCAGGCGCTTGCTTTTTGGGGACCATTGAGTCACACTACGGGCTCGAAATTTCGGGTTAACCCGTAGTTTCTGAAAGGTGTTGTTGATGCTGAAGGCTGTAGCCACCCGGGCGCGCAAAGCAGGGTTTTTGTGTGTGGTGGGTGTTGCGTTTGCTCTTTCCCCGATGGTGGGGCAGGCCCGCCAATCCCCCTCCACCCACGGTTCCACCACCCCTATCGCACTGGCCGAGTTGCCGCCCCAGGGGCGTGCAACGTATGCGCTGATCCGTGAAGGAGGCCCGTTTCCGTACGACAAGGACGGATCGGTTTTCGGCAATCGAGAGCGGCTGTTGCCCGCCTACAAGCGCGGCTACTACCGTGAATACACCGTCAGAACACCAGGTTCGCGCGACCGGGGAGCCCGGCGTATCGTGTGTGGCGGCAAGCCCCGGGTACCGGACGCCTGCTACTACACCAGCGACCACTACGCCAGTTTTCGCGAAATCATCGAAAAATGACGCCCGATGCACCACGCAACGGCCGGTTTTCCGGCCGTGAATGGT
This sequence comes from Acidovorax sp. AC410, assembly GCF_979253235.1. NCBI lineage: Bacteria > Pseudomonadati > Pseudomonadota > Betaproteobacteria > Burkholderiales > Comamonadaceae > Acidovorax > Acidovorax sp. AC410. The sequence goes on along the minus strand of NZ_CEEDCG010000001.1, from coordinate 1,796,935 downwards.
GCGCGCTCTTGAATCCCCCAACCGGCAGTCGGCCCCCGTGGACTGGCGGATACCCGAAGTTTTTGGACTTTATAAAGAAAGAGTAGCGGAGATGCAGACGCCACTTCGTAAAGACCTGGAAACGCCACTTCGTGGCGTGCGCACCAACATCGTGCAGTCCATCCGCGCCTTCCGCGTGCAGGACCTGCAGGATGCTGCCACTTCCCTGGGCCAACATTTCCTGTACGCCAATCTGGCCCACGCGCAGTCCAAGCAGGACGTGCTGGACCTGATCGCCGGGCAGTTCACCTTTCCGTCGCACTTCGGCAAGAATTTCGACGCGCTGTACGACTGCATGACGGATCCCTTGCACAAATCGGGCCCGCAGCCCGGTTTCATCGTGGTGCTCGAACAGATCCCGGCCACGGGCAAGTTCGACAAGGAAGCGCGTGAGCAACTGCTCGATATCTTCCGCGATGCGGCCGACTACTGGAGCGACCGCAAGATCCCGTTCCGCTGTTTCTATTCTTTTCTGTAGCCCGTTCTGCATCCACCAGCCAAGCAGAACGGGCGAACGAGGCTAACGAAGCACAGACCAAGGTCCAGGGCATCGAGATCCCCGCCGACCCCGCCGAAAAGATGCCCACTGACAAGTTGGTGGACGTGTCCCCCCTGGCGTTGCGCATGAGCAGCCCTTTCAACGCCGGCTACTGGCTCAGCGCGGCATAACTCGGTACATCCCCCTGAGGCGCGTACGCGCCTTCACCCCTTCTCTCGAATTGCTAGCGCAATTCGGGAAGGGGGACGCAGCCAGTGCGGCGGGGCGGCCCTTGCACGGCTGCCCTGGCTTGGGCTGCGCGCGTTCAACCACCGCACGCTTGGTGGAAACTCAGGATTTCTGACTTAGCGTGGCCGCCAGGGCCACGTATTCGTCCACGGGCACTTCCTCGGCGCGGCGCTGGGTATCGAAGGTGCCGGGGTAGGCCTTGGCTTCGAGCCAGCGGCCCAGGGTGTGGCGCAGCAGCTTGCGGCGCTGGCTGAAGGCCACCTGCACCAGTTCTTCCAGCAAGCGCTCGTTCAGGGCGACCGGTGCCTCCCGGGGCACCATGCGCACCACGGCGCTGTCCACGCGTGGGGGCGGGTCGAAGCTCTCGGGCGGCACGAACAGCACGTTCTCCATCGCATAGCGCCATTGCAGCATCACCGACAGGCGGCCATAGTCCGAGGTGGAGGGGTTGGCGACCATGCGGTCGATGACTTCCTTTTGCAGCATGAAATGCTGGTCTTCGATCACCGCCACATGCGCGAGCAGGTGGAACAGGATGGGCGTGGAGATGTTGTAGGGCAGGTTGCCCACCACCCTGAGCTTCAGTGCCGGCTGCTCCACGCGCGCACGCCAGTCCTGGGCGAGCTGCGTGAAATCCACCTTGAGCACGTCCGACTCGATGACTTCGAGCTGTCCATGCAGGCGCAGCCGCAGCGCCAGGTCGCGGTCCAGCTCGATCACCGTCAGACGCCCCAGCCGCTCCACCAGCGGCTGCGTCAGCGCCGCCAGCCCCGGCCCGATCTCCACCATGGGCTGGCCCGCCTGCGGCGCGATGGCATCCACGATGCCATCGATGATGCCCTTGTCGGACAGAAAATGCTGGCCGAAGCGCTTGCGGGGAATGTGTTTCATGTCAATTGCATGTGCGTATGGCCTGCCGGCCCGCGTGGGGAAAGAAGCAAAGTGCCCGGATGCCGGGCCCGTTCGGCGAATGATGCACCATCGGCTGGCGCAGGGCTACTGAGCTGGCGACCCCGAAACCCCACCCTTTGCGGAGCTCACCTGATCGATCACCCGCAGTGCGTGGTGCGAGGGCGGGCCGGCCGCAGCGCCGGGCCGCCCCAAGCAAGGCCAGCCCCCTCGGGGGGCAGCGAACCACACGCAGTGGGGAGCGTGGGGGCCCTCACCTTGCGCCGGGCCGCCCCAAGCAAGGTGCGGCCCCCTCGGGGGGCAGGGAGCGACACGCAGTGCGCGACCGTGGGGGCCATATTTATTGCGGTGGTTCCCGGTACTCGACATAGGCGCGGCCGCGCAACTCCTGCGCCCAGGTGGCGTAGGCTTCCTCGACCTTCTTCTCGCGCACGGCGTCTCGCACCATGTCACGCTGCTCGCGCTGCGTGAGCTTGGCCTCGCGGCGTTCCATGAGCTGGATCAGGTGCACGCCAAAGCGCGAGACCAGGGGTTCGCTGATGTCGCCGGGCTTGAGCGTGCTGAGCGCCTGCTCGAACTCGGGCACATAGCGGCCGGGGCTGGCCCAGCCCAGGTCGCCGCCCTGCTTGGCACTGCCATCCACCGAATGTTCGCGCGCCAGGGCCGCGAAATCGGCCTGCCCGGCCAGGATGCGGCGGCGGTAGTCGGCCAGCCGCGCGGCGGCTGCGGCTTCGGTCAGTTGCGCGCTGGTGCGCAGCAGGATGTGCCGCGTGTGGTTCTGTACCACGGTGGACGGCAGGCCGGCCACATTGCGCTCCACCACCTTCAGGACGTGAAAGCCTGCGGGCGAGCGCACAGGACCGACGATGCCGCCCACGGGTTGGCCCTGCACGGAGTTGACGAACAGGTCGGGATAGCGGTCGGCCGGGCGCAGGCCCAGCAGGCCCCCGGCGCGCTTGCCTTCGGGCGCATCGGAGAACTCGGCCGCCACGGCGGCAAAGTCACTGCCTGCGGCACGTGCCTTGTCGGCCGCGCTTTGCGCGCGGGCCTGCAGCTGCGCTACCTGGGTGGGCGTGGCGTTCTCGGGCACCAGCACCAGCACGTGGCCGAGGTTGATCTCCATGGACGAGGCGTCAGCGCCCGACTGCTGCTCGCGCAGGAACTGGTCGATGTCCTGGTCATTGACCCGGACCTTGGCGTCCACATCGCGCTCGCGCAGGCGCTGTATCAGCAACTGGCTGCGCAGCTCCTCGCGAAAGCGCTCCTTGCTGGTGCCATCGCGGGCCAGGCGCCGGTGCATGTCGTCCAGCGTCATCCCGTTCTGCTGGGCAATGCCTTGCTCGGCCTGGTTGAGGGCGAATTCCTCGACCTTCACGCCGCTTTCTTTGGCCAGCTGCATCTGGGCCTTTTCCAGAATCAGGCGTTCGAGCACCTCGCGCGCCAGCAGGTCGCGCGGGGGGCGGTTGGCGCCCTGCTGCTGCGCCAGCTGCTGCTCGGCCCGGGCCAGGCGCGCGCGCACTTCGTTGTTGGTGACGGGCTCGGAGTTGACCACCGCCACGATGAAGTCGGCCGATTGCGGGCCCTGGTTCGCAGCCGGCACGGGCAGGCTCAGTGCCGGGGCAGCAGCGGCCGGGCGGCCGGTATTGCCCTGGATGCGCAGGCCTTGCGCGAATGCGCCCCCGGAGGCGAGGGCGGCCAGGCAGGCAAGTGCCAGTGCGGAAACACGGTGGTTCATGGCGGTGTCAGTCAGTCGTAGTTGCTGAAGCGGCTGGGCGAGCCAACCTGGTCGCGCAGGTTCTGGTAGCGCGGCACATTCTGCTTGAAGGTGTCGAGGGGGCTGGAGCCCAGGCTGAGGCGGGAGAACCCGACGAACTCGATCTGGAACAACAGGCGGGTGTTGGAGGTGGAGACGCTGTTCTGCAGGCGCTCCAGCACCACGCGGCCGATCCAGCAGCAGCCGTCGTATTCGAGGCCGACCACGCTGTCCACCAGCTTGCGGTCCTGCATGCTGAAGTTCAGGCGGCCGATGGTGTACCAGCGGCCGGGGCCCTGGCCACGGCCGGGTCCCAGGTCCTGGCCCTTGTCACCCCACAGGTCGTTGAGTGGCCACTGCCAGCCGATGTCGATCTGCTCGCTGGTGCCGCGCTGGAAGCGGTAGGCGGCACTCACCGTGCGGTAGTTGCCCGGGCTGTAGCGCGCACCGACGGTCGAACGGATGGAGCGCCGCGTCTTGGGGTTGTACTGCACCGTGGAGTCGTAGGCCCAGTTCTTCGTCCAGTTGATGCCTGCGCCCACCAGGATGTCCGACAGCCGCTCGCTCACCGGGGCGGCACCCGGCAGCGTCACCTGCTGGTCCGAGAAGCGTACGCGCTGCGCCACGCCGAAGCGCGCCGCCTCGGCGCCCGAGTCGGGGTCGATCAGGCGCGTGGTCACGCCCATGGTCAGCAGGTTGTTGTCCGCCAGCCGGTCGTTGCCGCCGAACGAGTTCTCGGTGTAGATCGTGGCGAAGTTGAAGTCGTTGAGCGCCGTGTCGTACAGCGGCAGCTTGCTCTGGTCGCGGTAGGGCGTATAGGTATAGAACGCCCGGGGCTCCAGGGTCTGCAGGAAGGAGCGGCCGAAGAAGCTGGCATCGCGCTCGAACACCAGGCCGCTGTCCAGGCTGAAGGTCGGCAGCGAGCGGTTGGCCGAGCGCGAGCCATCGCTGAGCGGGCCATCGAACTGGTACTGCGTGGTGTGCAGCTGCAGGCGCGGCGTGATGAAGCCGGCTGGCGCAAGGAACGGCCGGCTGATCTGCGCCACCGCAAACGAGCGGTTGGCATCGGGTTGCTTGGTCAGGAAGCGGTCGGCCTGGAAGCGCGTGGTGTCCAGCTCGACGCTGGCGTCGAAGCCGCCGGGCAGCATCGTCGGCTCGTAGCGCCAGACCAGCTGTGGCATGCGGTCATACGGCGGCACGATGGGCGCCGACACGTCCTGTAGCGTTTGCCACTTGAGGGCGCGTGCCCGCACCGACATGTCGCCGGCGCCCCAGGTCAGCGTGGCATCGCCGGGCAAGAGGCGCTGGCGCAGCGGCTCGGAGACCCGGCCGAAGTCGCGCCAGTAGTTGTCGTCGCTCACCCGGTTGAGGTTCAGGCTCAGGTTCAGCCCGCCCACGGGCGAGGCGATCAGGGCGTCGTGCTTGCCCGTGAAGCCCCAGCGGTCGCGGTCGCGCAGGCGGTCCGAGGGCATGTAGTCGCCGCTGATCTCGCCCTTGTAGGTGGGCTCCAGGTAGCGGAACTCGCCACCCAGGTTGGCGCCGCGCTTGGACAGCAGGGCCGCGCGCAGCGTGGCATCGCGGTTCGGGGCGATGTTCCAGTAGTAGGGCTGCGAGTAGGCCACGCCGTCGCGGCTGTCCAGCCCGAAGGAGGGGGGCAGCAGGCCCGACTTGCGCTTGTCGGACAGCGGGAAGGTGATGCGCGGGATTGGTAGCAGCGGGATGCCCTTGAACTCCAGCACCGCGTTCTCGGCCGTGCCCACTTCTTCCTCGCGGTCGATGCGGATGGTCTTGGCGCGCAGCACCCAGTCGGGCTGCCAGGAGGCCTCGTCGCCCTTCTGGCAGGTGGTGTAGGTGGCGTCGTGGACGATGGAGCGCTGGCGGTCGATGAAGTCCACGCGCGTGGCGTCCCCATGGGCCTGGGTGGCCAGGAAGCGGTAGCGCGCGTCGTTGAAGAAGCCCTCGAAGGCCTCCACCCGGAGGTCGAGCGCCGTGCCCTCGTAGACATTGCCGGCGCGGTTGATGCGCACCGAGCCGCGCGCCTTGGCCAGGTCCTCGGGTACGTCGTAGTCCAGGCGGTCGGCGCGGATCACCGTGTCACCCCGGCGCAGCTCGGCGTTGCCCTCGATCGTGGCGTTCAGGTCGGTCTGGCCGCTGATGTGGTCGCCGGTGACGAAGATCGGCAGCTTGGGGCGCACCGCCTCGGGAATGTTTTCCTGCAGCAGCGGCGAGCTGCGCAGGGCGGGCGGCGCGTCCCAGGCACTGGGCGCAGCGGGGCTGCTGTCCTGCGCCAGGGCTGCCAGCGGCAGGCCGCACCAGGCCAGCGCCACGCCATAGGCCAGTGCGCGCGGCACCGGCGGGCGCAGCCGCGCTCCGGGTGCCGTGGCGGGCCGGGTCCGGGAGGAAGGGGTCTGCACGGTGGGGGGCTTGCGGCGTGGCACGTGGGACGGTAGGGGCTGGATCAGAAGAAGGGAACCCGCTCCAGGGAACGGGTTTGTAAAATCGGATTATCCATGAGCCACCCTTTCCCCCACCTTCCTCCCCCCACCCACCGGTGCAGGGCTGGCAACGCCCTCTTCCTCCACCGTCACCTGGCCCGATGCGGCACGCCACGGCGCCTTCGACGCTTGGCTGGCGCCCCTGGTGGGCGGCCACCAGTTGAAGCCCGAAACGCTGCGCCCGGCGTCGGCCGACGCGAGCTTTCGGCGCTACCTGCGCATCGACACCACGCTGGGCACCAGCTGCATCGTGATGGACGCCCCGCCTGACAAGGAGAACTGCCGCCCCTTCGTGCAGGTGCAGCGGCTGCTGGCCGATGCCGGCCTGAACGTGCCGCAGATCCTGGCCTGGGACGAGGTCGGCGGTTTCATGCTGCTGTCCGACCTGGGGCACCAGACCCTGATCGAGCGGCTCGACCCCGAAAAGCCCCGCGATGCCTATGCCTGGTACCAGCAGGCCACCGACGTGCTGCTGCAGTGGCAACTGGCCTCGAAGCCCGGCGTGCTGCCCGCCTACGACGAAGCGCTGCTGCGCCGCGAGCTGGCGCTGTTCCCCGACTGGTACCTGGCAAAGCACCGCGGCGTCACCCTGGACGCCGGGCAGCAGGCCACGCTCTCGGGCGCGTTCGACGCCATCGTGGCGCACAACCTCGCGGCCCCGCAGGTCTATGTGCACCGCGACTTCATGACGCGCAACCTCATGGTGCCGGTGCAGGAGGGGGCGCCGCTCGGCGTGCTCGATTTTCAGGACGCGGTCTACGGACCCATCACCTACGACATCGCCAGCCTGATGCGCGACGCCTTCATCAGCTGGGAAGAGGAATTTGTCATCGACATTACCGTGCGTTACTGGGAGAAGGCGCGCAAGGCCGGCCTGCTGGGCGCCAACAGCGCCAGCGGTTTTGGCGACGACTTCGGCGAGTTCTACCGCAGCGTGGAATGGATGGGCCTGCAGCGGCACTTCAAGGTGGCCGGCATCTTCGCCCGCCTGACCCTGCGCGACGGCAAGCCCAGGTACCTGGCCGATGCGCCACGCTTCCTGCACTACATCCGCGCCACGACCAACCGCTACCGCCAGCTGGGCCCGCTGCTCAAGATGCTCGACGAGATCGAAGGCACCGAGGCGCCCATGGGCTATGCCTTCGGTCGCGTCTGAGTTGCTACTAAAAAGATAGCGCACATGCCCCGCTTCCATTGCCCCGTGGATCTCGCGCCCGGCGCCGAGATCGAACTGCCCCCGGGCGCCGCCCGCCATGTGCAGGTGCTGCGCCTGCAGCCCGGCGACACCATCACCCTGTTCCACGGCAGCCAGGACGGCCCCGGCGGCGAATTCGACGCCACCGTGCTGCGCATGGGCCGCAGCGAGGTGCGCGTGCAGGTCGGCGCGCACCACGCCATCGAGCGCGAGGCGCCGCGCGCCGTGCACCTGCTCGCCGGCATCACCGCCAACGAGCGCATGGACTGGCTCGTGGAGAAGGCCGCCGAACTCGGCGTGGCCAGCATCACCCCGCTGGTGGCCGAGCGCAGCGTGCTCAAGCTCAAGGGCGAGCGCGCCGACAAGAAGCTGGCCCACTGGCAGGCCGTGGCCGTGGCCGCCTGCGAGCAGTGCGGGCGCAACCGCGTGCCCGTGGTGCATGGCGCCGTGGACCTGGCCGCCTGGGTGCGCGCGCAGGCCCAGCCGCCGGGCACCCCCGGTGCGGTGCAGCGCCTGCTGCTGTCGCTGCGGGCGGGCACCGCGCCGCTGCACTCGGCGGCGGCAGGCGATGGGCCCTTGGTGTTTCTCTCGGGTCCGGAAGGTGGCCTGAGCGCGGCCGAGGAGGACCTGGCGCTGCAGCACGGCTTTGCGCCTGTCACCCTGGGCGCACGCGTGCTGCGGGCCGAAACCGCACCCCTGGCGGCCCTGGCCGCACTCACGGTCGCTTGACCCAGGCACGGACGCGACACAAAAACCCCCCACGCAGGAAGGCCCGCCCGTAAAATCCCGGCCAGCGCCGCTGGCCCAGTGCGCCCAACCCGGGCGACGTGCCCCTGGCAGGAGAGGCAGGCCACCTTGCACAAACCCACCCACTGGCGGCGGCTGGTGGGCTCCATCCTTCCCACTGACCGTCGGCAGCGCACGATAGGCAGCATGGCCTTGCTCGCGCTGCTGCTCATGATCGGCAGCTCGGGTGTGATGCTGATGCTCGCGCATGCCGGCATGACCGCCCACGAGGAGGCGGTCCAGTGGTGGGCCGCCATTTCGGTGGGCGGCCTCATGGTGATGACGGTCATGGTCTTCAGCGGCTGGTCGGCTCGGCTGCCCGATCCCTCGCTCACCATGGCCCAGATGGCCTGGACCATCACCAGTGGCGCCGTGGCCTACGTGCTCGCGGGCGACGCGCGCGGGGTGGTGCCCGCCGTGCTGGCCATGATCCTGTTCTTCGGTACCTTCGGCCTGACGCTGGCGCAGGTCGTGGGCATCGGCGCCTATGCCCTGCTGACCTTTCTCGTGGCCGTGGCGGCCGCGGCGCGGTTCAATGCCGGCACCTACGGCGTGGTGGATACTGCCTATGCACTCATGGTGCTGCTCGTGCTGGGGGGCTCGATCGCGCTGAACCTGCGCATCCAGAGCATCCGCCAGAGGCTGCGCCTGCAGCGCGAGGCCCTGGCCCAGGCGCTGGCCGAGAACCGCGAGCTGGCCATGCGCGACGAACTCACGGGCCTGCTCAACCGCCGCGCCATGGTGGACCTCATGCTGCTGGAGCAGCGGCGCAGCCTGCGCAGCGGCCGCCCCCTGCTGCTGGCGCTGCTGGACATCGACCATTTCAAGCCCATCAACGACCTGCATGGCCACTCCACGGGCGACCGGGCCCTGCAGGCCTTCACCGCCGTCGTGCGCGCCAGCGTGCGCGATACCGACGTGCTGGCCCGCTGGGGCGGCGAGGAGTTTGTGCTCATGCTCTGCGATACCCGGCTGGACGATGGGCACGAGTTGCTGGAGCGCGTGCGCGCCGCGGTGGCGGGGCTGCAGGTGCTGCATGTGCCCGAGGCGGTGCATTTCACCGTGTCGGCCGGGCTGGCCCAGCACCTGCCCGACGAGACCATCGAGCACACGCTGGAGCGCGCCGACCAGGCGCTCTACACCGCCAAGGCCCTGGGCCGCAACCGGGTGGCGGTGGCGCCAGGCCCCCGGCAGGCGACAGCTTCGACAGGGCACGCGCGCTCGTGAGCCCCGGCGCTGGGCAGCCTTGGGGTCGCTGGGGATGCACGCACGGGTACCATCGCCGCATGAGTACCTACTACGAAACCTTGCAGAACGCCAGCGCCTACCCCGAATCCTTCGGCGTGGAGTCACCCGCCGTGCTGGGCGAGCGGCATCTGTGGCCGCGCAAGAACGGCTTTTTCATCCGCGCTGCTGCAGAGGCGGTCGACGAGGTTGCTCCGGTGGTCGCAGACGACGGACTGGCTGAAGCCCCCGCGAGCCGCGCCGCGCGGCGCCGCGAACTGGTGCCCGCGCAGTGGGGCCTGGTGCCGCATTGGGTCAAGTCGGCGTCCGACGGCAAGCTGCGTGCGCCCAAGCTGGCCCATGCCAAGTCCGACACGGCTTCCACCGGCACGGCCTTTCGCGACGCCTGGCTCAATGGCCAGCGCTGCATCGTGCCCATGGCCGCCTTCTACGAGGACGACTTTCGCCCCGGCAAGGCCGTTCCCACCCGCATCACGCGGGTGGATGGCAGGCCCATGGGCGTGGCGGGCCTGTGGGCGCGCTGGCAGGGGCCGGATGGCGAAGTGCTGCTGAGCTATGCGTTGCTCACGGTGAATGCCAACAACCATGCCCTCATGCACCGCTACCAGCAGCCGGGCAGCGAAAAGAGCATGCCCGCCATCCTCAACGAAGGCGCCTACGACGCCTGGCTCGGCGCGCGGCAGGAAAAGGCCAAGGAATTCATGCGCCAGTACCCGGCCCAGTGGCTCACAGCCAACCCGCTGGAAAAGAAGGCCGACAAGGTGCCCAAGGGCTGGCTGGAGTGATCGGCCCACGGGCCTGTGCTGCATGAACAAGAACCTCTGGCTGCTGGCCCTGTGCCAGGGCCTTTTCCTCACCAACAACGTCGTCTTCATCGCCATCAACGGCCTCGTCGGCCTGCAACTGGCGCCCTATGGCTGGATGGCCACGCTGCCGGTGATGGGCTACGTGGTGGGCGGCGCACTGTCCACCGCGCTGGTGGCGGCCACGCAGGCACGCTGGGGGCGCAAGGTGTCGTTCCAGATCGGCCTGGCCGTGGCCGTGCTGTCGGCGGCGCTGTGCGCCTGGGCCGCATTCAGCGCGCAGTTCTGGCTGCTGTGCGCGGCCACCGTGGTGGCCGGCTACTACAGCGCCAACGGCCAGCTCTACCGCTTTGCCGCCGCCGAACTGGCCGTGCCGGCCTACCGCGAGAAGGCCGTGTCCCTGGTGCTGGCGGGTGGCCTGCTGGGCGCCGTGGCCGGCCCCAACCTGGCCAGTGCCACGCGCACGCTGTTCGCCGTGCCGTTTGCCGGCGCCTACCTTGCGCTCATGGGCGTGGCACTGCTGGCCATGGCCGCCATGTCGGCCATCCGCTTCGAGCAGCTGCCCGTGGTGCTGAATGCAGCAGGCCAGCCCCAGACCGGCCGGCCGCTGGCCGAGCTGATGCGCCAGCCAGCCTTCGTGGTGGCCATCCTGGGCGCCGCGCTGGGCTATGGGGTGATGAACCTGCTGATGGCGGCCACGCCGCTGGCCATGCAGGTCTGCGGCTTCGCCTTCGACCAGGCGGCGCTGGTGCTGGAGTGGCATGTGATCGGCATGTTCGCGCCGGGCTTCTTCACCGGCCACCTGATCAAGCGCCTGGGCGTGCTGCCCGTGATGGGCACCGGCGTGCTGCTCAATTTCGCCTGTGTGGCCGTGGCGCTTTCGGGGGTGGAGCTGCACCACTTCGGCATTGCGCTGTTCATGCTGGGTGTGGGCTGGAACTTTCTGTTCACGGGCGCCACCACGCTGGCCATGACCGCCTACCGCCCGGAAGAGAAGGACCGTGCCCAGGCGGCGATCAACTTCTGTGTGTTCGCCACGCTGGCGGTGAGCGCGTTTTCGTCGGGCGTGCTGGTCACCACCCAGGGCTGGACGCTGCTCAACGCGGGGTCGCTGGTGCCCATCGTGGTCACGGGTGCGGGCCTGGCGTGGCTGGCGGTGCAGCGCCGCAGAACCTGAGCCTCAGGGTGCCGTGACGGGCACCTGCGCAGCCACGGCCTGCGTGAGCCAGCGCACGAAGGCGGCGATGGCGCGTTCCTGCCCCCGTTCGCGCGCAACGAACAGGCTGTAGCCGCGCAGACCGCTGTCGACGAAGGGATGGGCCAGCACCAGTTCGCCCGACTGCAGCTCGCGCTGCACGAAGTACTGCGGCACCAGGCCCACCCCCAGGTCCGCGCGCACGGCTTCCACGAGCATCGAGAACAGGTCGAACCGGTGCCCGCCCAGGCTGTGCGCTGGCATGTGGGCGATGCCCGCATGGACGAACCAGTCGTCCCAGGCCCCCAGGCGCGAACTGAGCTGCAGCAGCGGCACGGCGCTGAAGTCGCCACGCGCCATGGCGCGCCGGTGGCGCGAGCCGGGCGCGCAGACGGCGACACAGGTCTCGCGCAGCAGCGGTTGCTGCAGGGCACCGGGCCAGGCTGCATCGTCGTACTGCACGGCCACATCGAACGGAATCTCGGCCATGTAGGTCTGCGTGGGGTAGACCTGCAGGTGTACGCTGCAGGCCGGCTCCTCGGCCAGGAACGCGGGCAGGCGCGGCAGCAGCCAGCGCTCGGCGAACACCGGCACGCAGCCCACCTGCAGGCTGGTGCCGTCGGCGCGCTGGGCCATGGCCTCGCGCGTGTGGTTCTGCAGGCGCAGCAGGTCGCCCGTGATCTGCGCGTGGTAGCGCCGGCCCACCTCGGTCAGCTCGGTGCCGCGCGCGCTGCGCTGCACCAGCTGCAGGCCGAGCTGGCCTTCGAGCTGGCGCAACTGCTGGCTCACGGCGCTATGGGTCAGGAACAACTCCTGGGCGGCCTTGCCCACACCATGGTGGCGTGCCACGGCGTCGAAGATCAGCAGGGCGCGGGTGCTGGGGATGTGGCGGTGCATGTAAGAAAAACTGACGGGTGGCCAGATTAAAGCAGAGCGGAAATCCCCCTTGCGGTCCAACAATTGCTCCGTCACCAGGGTGGCACGGCTTTGGTGCCATGCACCCGCTCTGCATTCCGATTGTCAATTTTCCTTTCACCATGACCCCATTCTCTGCCCCCCGTTTCGCCTTCGCCACCAGCGCCGTGTCGCTGTCCGTCGCCGCCCTGTTCGCCGGCGCGGCCCATGCCCAGGCCGTCGCCCCCACGCAACTGCGCCCTGCCGTGCACCAGGCCTACACCCAGCTCATGGCGGCGCCGCAGATCCAGAAGCTGCTCGATGCCGTCAAGGCCGACCATGAGCGCTCGATCGGCGACCTGAAGATGCTCACCGAGATCGAGGCGCCGCCGTTCAAGGAGCAAAAGCGTGCCGAAGCCTTCCTGGCGCGCATGAAGGCGCTGGGCCTGTCCAGTGCCGCCATCGACGCCGAAGGCAACGTGGTCGGCGTGCGCAAGGGCACGGGCCAGGGGCCCAAGCTGGTGATTTCGGCCCACATGGACACCGTGTTCCCGGCCGGTACCGACGTGAAGGTCAAGGAGCGCGACGGCCGCCTGTACGCGCCCGGCATCTCCGACAACACGCGCGGCCTGGCCGTGCTGCTGTCCTGGCTCAAGGTGCTCAACGACCACCGCATCGCCACCGTGGGCGACCTGGTGTTCGTGGGCAACGTGGGCGAGGAGGAACTCGGTAACCTGCGCGGCATGAAGCACCTGTTCGCTGAGCACCTGGACATCGACGGCATGGTGGCCCTGGAACCTGCGCCCGATGGCACCGTGCTGATGCAGGGCACGGGCAGCCACCGCCACGAGGTCACCTTCAAGGGGCCGGGCGGCCACAGCTTTGCGGCCTTCGGCCAGGTGCCGAGCGCCATCCATGGCATGGGCCGGGCCATCGCCAAGATCTCCGAGATCCGCACGCCGACCACGCCCAAGACCACCTTCACCGTGGGCACGGTGGGCGGCGGCACCTCGGTGAACACCATCGCGCCCGACGCGCGCATGGCCGTGGACATCCGCTCCGACGCGATGGAGCCGCTGCTGGCCACCGAAAAGCAGGTGCTGGCCGCCGTGGACGAAGCCGTGGCCGAGGAAAACAAGCGCTGGGGTGTGGACACGCTGAGCGCATCCAGCAAGCTCATCGGCGACCGCCCGGGTGGTCGCACGGCGGTGGACACGGTCCTGGTCGAGGCCGCGGTGCGCTCCAACACCGCGTTCGGCCACAAGACGGTGCTCAGCGGCGCCAGCACCGACGCCAATGTGCCCATGTCCCTGGGCATCCCGGCCATCGTGATCGGCGGCGGCGGCAAGACCGGCGGCTTCCATGCCCTGTCGGAATGGATCGACCTGACCGACGCCTGGAAGGGTGCGCAGAACTCGCTGGTCACCGTGCTCGGCCTGGTCGGCGTGCAGGGCATCAGCCAGCCCTTGCTCGAAAAGCGCCCCGCGCGCAGCAAATGAGGCCGCAGGGGTACCGGTCTCCTATCGACCGGTCACCCGCGGTAGAACAATTCACCATTGTTGACGCCAGGGCCTGTCCTGGCCTGCGTACCATCGCCGGGTGGCGGGCCGCTTCGGCCCTGCCCTGACCTTTTTCAGGAGATCACCATGGGTTTGCTCGATTCAGTGCTGGGCGCTGTCATTCAGAACGCGTCGCAGGGCCATGGCGGTGCTTCGGCCGCGCAAGGCGGGGGTGGCCTGGGTGGACTGGTGGCGCTGGCCGCGCAGAACCCGCAGCTCATCCAGGCGGTGCTGTCCCTGGTGAGCAATGACGGTCCGGTGGGCGGCCTGCCGGGCCTGATGGCCAAATTCCAGCAGGCCGGGCTGGGCGACATGATCGCCTCGTGGCTGGGCAGCGGGGCCAACCAGGCCATTTCGGGCGACCAGCTCTCGCGCGTGCTCGGTTCCGGCCCGCTGTCGCAGGTGGCATCGCAATTGGGCGTGGGCCAGTCGGACGCGGCGAACCAGCTGGCGCAGGTGCTGCCCGGCCTGCTCGACCAGCTCACGCCCCAGGGCCATGCGCCGCAGGGCGGCCTGGGCCAGAGCAGTGACCTGTTCGGCATGCTGGGCGGCTTGCTCAGCAAGTAGGGGCCCTGCGGGATCCGCCAGGGCCTGGCGGATCGGAATCAGGCGACGGATGCGATCCGGTCGCGTGCCGGTGGGCGTTCGGCGCGTGCCGGGCAGCGCATGTCCAGCCACTGGCGCAAGGCCTCGAACACGGGCGCTGCCAGGTCGGAGCGCTCGTTGAACAGCTCGTGGTACAGCGGCTCGAAGCAGCGCGACTGCACCTGGGCGCTGGGCGCTGCGGCCGCGAACGCGCGGCTGCCGGCGGGGTTCACCAGTTTGTCGCTGCCGGCCCACATCAGCAGGGTCGGTACCTTCCATTGCCCGGCTACCGCCACGGTGGCCGGGCCGCCGTCGGCAATGAAGCGTGCCAGGCGCGCGCTGATGCGGTCATGGCACAGCGGGTCTGCCAGGTAGGCGGTGGGCACGGCGCTGTCGTGCGAGAGGTACTGCGCATCCAGGCCGTTGCCCACGCGCAGGTTGGGGGCCAGGCGCGGCAGGGTGGCCAGGAGCAGCTTCTGCACCGCCCCCAGGCCGGGGTCCAGCGCAGGCGAGGAGAGCACCAGCGCATCCACAGGCCGCAATCCGAGCGCAACGAAGCGCGAGGCCACCAGCCCGCCCATGCTGTGGCCCAGCAGGACCAGCGGCAGCCCCTGGGGGGCGCGCGCGCGCACGGCGTCCACCATGTCGGCCAGGTCGTCGAGCAGCCGGCTGTCGGAGGTGAGGCCGCCGCGCGGCCCGCTCGATTCGCCATGGCCGTACTGGTCGTAGCCGCGCACGGCAAAGCCCCAGACGCCGAGTTGCCGCGCCAGCGCGTCGTAGCGGCCCACATGCTCCCCCAGGCCATGCACCAGCAGCACGGTACCGCGCTGGGCCTGGCCCGGCGCCAGCGGCCAGTCCTGGACGGCCAGGTTTTCACCGTCGCTGGCGGTGAAGGTGGTCAAGGTGGAGGCAACGGGTTCGGTCATCGGACAAGGCGGCAGAAGTGGGCGGCGTAGCGCTGGGGCGGACAGGAAGGGTTCACGGCGGCGGCCATCTGCCGCATGCAGGCATCGTGACGGGGCCGTGCAGCGCCGTCAATGGATTTCATGCAGGGCCAGGCCCTGGCAGGTCCGGACCATGGCGAGTACCCAACGGTCCAGGGTCTGTTAACTTAACAGGCCTAGTTCAGCGAGATCCAGAGGTCGTCCCAGTCGGTGGGCTGGAAACTGCCCTCGCGCCGCAGCACCTGCTGGTGCTGGCGGTTGAGCACGTAGTGCGTGGGCCTGCGCGTGATGGCGCCGAAGCTGTCCTGGTGGCCCGGGGCGTTGCGCCAGGCGATGGGAAAACGCTGCTCTGCCGGCACAGACACCTTGAGCAGGTCGATGTACTGCATGAAATCCGCGCTCTTGTCGTCCAGGTTCACGCCCAGCAGCACGAAGTCGCGCTGGCGGTTGTTGGTGTAGAACTCGCGCATCAGGCGCAGCTCGTTCACGCACAGGGCGCAGCCCGCGGTGAAAAAGCTCACCAGGCAGACCTTGCCCTTGAAGTCGGACAGCATGACCGGGTTGCCATCGCTGCCGGTGCCGGACAACTGGTGCTGCGTACCCTTTGCCGGCACGGGAGCGGGTGCGGGCTGGGCCCAGGCACCGACCTGGGTGGATGCCAGGGCCGATGCGGCGAAGGTCTGCAAAAAAGCGCGTTTGTCCATCTTCGGGGCCCGCAACAGGAAATGGCAGACCGGCGCCGTGAACGGCATGGCGCCGGACGAAAGGTCAGACCGCTGGGGCCGGTGCCGCCTGCTCGGCCGCCATGGCCGCGATCACGTGCGCCACCGAGGCCGTGAGGCGCTTGGCGTAGGGCACATGCAGGAACTCGTTGGGGCCGTGGGCATTGCTCTTGGGGCCGAGCACGCCGCAGACCATCATCTGCGCCTTGGGGAAGCCCTCGCTGAGCATGTTCATGAGCGGGATGGTACCGCCCTGGCCGATGTAGCCACAGGGCGCGCCGAAGTGCGCCTGCGATGCCTCGTTGAGCGCCTGCTCGAACCAGGGCGTGGTGGCCGGGGCGTTCCAGCCCGTGGCGCCGCCGCCGTGGTCGAAGGTGACCTTGGCCTGGTAGGGCGCGTTGTCCTCCAGCAGCGCCTTGAGCTCCTGCACGGCCTGGGCCGCGTCCACCAGCGGGGGCAGGCGCAGGCTGAGCTTGAAGGCGGTGTAGGGGCGCAGCACGTTGCCCGCATCCTGCAGCGCCGGGAAGCCCTCGGCACCGGTCACGCTGAGCGTGGGCGTCCAGGTGCGGTTGAGCAGGGCCTGCAGCGGGTCGGTGGTGGTGGGCAGCGCGAAGGCCGTGGATCCGCCGCAGTCGTAGTGCGCCCAGGGGAAGCGCTTGTACACCTCCTCGCCCAGGATGGCGGCGGTGGCGCGGGCCTGGGCCAGGCGGTCGGCCGGCACCTCGCAGTGGAAGCTGGCGGGCAGCAGGCGGCCGGTGGCGCTGTCTTCCAGGCGGTCGAGCACCTGGCGCATGATGCGGAACGACGAGGGCACCAGGCCCGAGGCGTCGCCCGAGTGGATGCCTTCGGTGAGGACTTCGACCTTGAGCGTGCCGCTGGCCATGCCGCGCAGGCTGGTGGTCAGCCACAGCTGGTCGTAGTTGCCGGCGCCCGAGTCCATGCAGACCACCAGCGCCACGTCGCCCATGCGGCTCTTCAAGGCGTTGATGTAGGGCAGCAGGTCGCCCGAGCCGCTTTCCTCGCAGGTCTCGATCAGGCCCACGATGCGCGGATGCGGCACGTTCTGGCGCTTGAGCTCCTGCACTGCGGCAACGCTGGCGTACACCGCGTAGCCGTCGTCGGCACCGCCGCGGCCATAGAGCTTGCCGTCCTCGTACTTGGGCGTCCAGGGGCCCAGGTCGTTGCGCCAGCCCGAGAACTCGGGTTGCTTGTCCAGGTGGCCGTACATCAGCACGGTCTGCGTCGAGGTGGGCGCGGTGGCGTCGATCTCGAAGAACAGCACGGGGGTGCGGCCTGCCAGGCGCACGATCTCCAGGCGCAGGCCGGGCACCTTCTGGGCTTCGACCCAGGTGGCGGCGTTGCGCACCACGGTGTCGAGCAGGCCCAGCTCGGCCCAGTCGGGGGCGAAACCGGGCGACTTGGCGGGGATGGCAATGTAGTCGGTGAGCTGGCGCAGGATGTCGGTGTCCCACGCCTGGCTCACCCGCTCGAGCGCCTGTGCGGGTTGCAGGGCGTGGGAGGGGACGCGGGCGTTCATGGTGGTGTTCCTCTGGCGGGATGAAACCAGCATTCCAACACAACGCGCGCGGTCGCGCCACCGCCTGCAAACTGCCCTTGTCCCGCAATGGGATGGGGCTCAATACCCGGAGGCTGGCAGGGTCTCGGGGTTGCTGTCCAGCGACGAGGGTGACGAGGGTGGGTGCAGCGCCAGTGCCGCCTCCACCCGGTTGCGCCCCAGCTCCTTGGCGCGGTACAGGGCCCGGTCGGCGGCGGAGATCAGCATGTCCCAGCTGTCGCCCGGCTCCAGCCGTCCGCCAAAGACGCCGATGCTCACCGTCACGGTGATCTCCTTGCCTTCGTGCCGGTAGCGCGCGCCGGACACGGATTCGCACAGCTGGCGCGCCAGCTGGTGGGCGCCGATCAGGTCGGTGTCGGGCAGCACCACGAGGAATTCCTCGCCCCCGTAGCGGCTCACCAGGTCCTGGGAGCGTATGCGGTCGCGCAGCACGTTCACCACGTGGCACAGCACTTGGTCGCCCACGGGGTGGCCGTACTGGTCGTTGACGCGCTTGAAGTGGTCGATGTCCACCATCATCACGGCGATGGATTCGCGCGTGCGCACCGCGCGCGCCACGTCGCGGTCCAGCGCTGCGATGGCTGCGCGGCGGTTGGCCACGCCGGTCAGGGGGTCGAGCGCCGCCAGGCGGCGGTTGTTCTCGTCGGCCCGGTCCCGGGCCATGAAGATGAAGCCCATGGTGGCCACCATCAGCTCGATGAAGGTGGTGCTGAAGGTCAGCGTCTGCACGCCGCTGGACTGCATGATGCCGGTGGCCGGCTGGTCGCTGCCACCGATCACGAGCACGCGCACCAGGAACACCAGCGCCTGCAGGGCCAGCACCGCCATGACCAGCCAGGCGCCCCGGCCGGGTGTGGACCCACGGCGCGAGAACAGGATCCACAGGGCCCACAGGTTCAGCGCCCCCAGCAGCAGCCCGGCCACCACCACGCGCGCGGCGTAGTCGTCGATGAACCAGGCCATGCCCGCAGCCATGAGCACCGGCGCGACCGCCATGGCGGGCCAGGGCAGCGGCCGGCCCTGGAACTGCAGCAGGGCCGCGCCCATGCAGGTGAACATGCAGCACAGCAGCACATTGCCCAGCACGATGGACAGCAGGCCATGGATGTGGCCGCGCGAGGCGAACAGGGCATAGGCCATGGCATTGAGCAGCAGGCCCAGGGCCCACAGCTCCACCCCTTCGCGGCGCTTGCCCCAGGTCACGACCGCCATGGCCAAGGCCGCGGCCAGCGATGACAGGATGATCATCACCAGCATGGTGGGCACATCGGCAGTGAAGGGAACCATGGCGCGTAGTCGGGACGGGCGGCAAAGGCCGCAGGGAGTCCAGGATAAACGATGGCGCCGGGCACTCCCGTCAGAAAAAGTGCCAGCTCAGAGCGCAGGCACCTCCGCTGCCGACAGGCCCAGCGCCGGCGTGCCCGAGAGCTTGAACACCTGCACGGCGCTGGCCAGGCGGGTGGCCTGCTCGCGCAGGCTGTGGGCGGCGGCGGCCGATTCCTCGACCAGGGCGGCGTTCTGTTGCGTCATCTGGTCGAGCTGGTTCACAGCGGTGTTGACCTGGCCGATGCCGTCCGACTGCTCGCCCGAGGCCGCCGTGATCTCGCCGATGATGTGGCCCACGCGCTGTACCGAGCCGACGATCTCGTCCATGGTGGTGCCGGCGTTGTGTACCAGGCGTGCGCCGGATTCGACGCGCTCCACCGAGGCGTTGATCAGCTGCTTGATCTCCTTGGCCGCATCCGCGCTGCGCCCGGCCAGGCTGCGCACCTCGCTGGCCACCACGGCAAAGCCCCGGCCCTGCTCGCCGGCCCGGGCGGCTTCCACCGCCGCGTTGAGCGCCAGGATGTTGGTCTGGAAGGCAATCGAGTCGATCACACCGATGATGTCGGCGATCTTGCGCGAACTCTGGTTGATTTCGCCCATGGTGGTCACCACCTCGCCCACCACCTGCCCGCCGCGCGCGGCCACCTCGGCGGCGCTGCTGGCCAGCTGGTTGGCCTGGCGTGCCGCGTCTGCCGACTGGCGCACGGTGGCGGTGAGCTGGTCCATGCTCTGGGCCGTCTGCGCCAGGCTGCTGGCCGTGGCCTCGGTGCGCGCCGACAGGTCCTGGTTGCCGCTGGCGATCTCGGCGCTGGCGGTGCCGATGCTGTCCACGGCGGTGCGCACCTGCTGCAGCATCTGCGTGTAGCGCTGGCGCATGCCCTCGACCTCCTGCACCAGCGCACCGATCTCGTCGCGCCGCGTGGTGCGGAAGGCCTGCGTCAGGTCGCCCTGGGCCACCAGGGTGATGGCCTGGGTCAGGTCGCGCAGCGGGCGGCTCACGCCGCGGCGCAGCATCAAAAACAGGCCCACGGCCAGCAACGCCACGGCCACCGCCATCAGCGCCCACACGGCCAGGGTCACGCGGCGCTGGCCGGCCATGGCCTCGCCGTAGGGCACCTCGGCCACCACCCACCAGCCGCCAGCGGTCTTGCGCACCAGGGCGAAGGGGTCTTCGGCGCCCTGCCCCAGCAGCGGCGCGGCCTCGCGCACGAAGCCGTCCTGCGAGGCGGCCAGCGCCGCCAGAAACGGGCCGGCCTGGGGATAGGCTTCCAGCACGCGCTTGCCGCCGGCGCTCGGGTGGTAGACGAAATTCGCCTTGTCGAGCCCGGCGCCAGGGTTCACCACGTAGGTGCCGCCATGCTCGAAGAAGCGCGTCTGCGCAACCTGCTTTTGCAGCATGGTGTGGAACACGCTGATGTCGTTGCCGATGAACAGCACCGCCGTGGTCTTGCCCGCGCCGTCCTTGGTGGGCAGGTAGTGGCCCATGTAGGGTTTGCCATTGACCACCGTGACGCCGGTGTAGGGCTCGCCCTTGCTCACCGCGGCAAAGGCCGGGTCGGTGCGCGCCAGCGGCGTGCCCTGCTGGCGCTCGCCCTTGTCGTTCTTGACCGAGGTGGTGATGCGCATGAAATCCTCACCCTTGCGCGCGAACACGGTGGCGATGCCGCCGGTTTCGTTGGCGAACTTGTCCACCGAGCCATAGTCCTCGTTGACCAGCGCGCCGTAGCTGCGCAGTTCGCCCGTGGCCTCGTCCAGGTGCATGGCCGCGTCGAAGTAGCGCTGAAAGCCCTTCATCGTGAGCTGCACCAGTTCGCGGTTGGTGTTGTCGGCCGCGTCCAGCGACTGGGCCACGCTCTGCACGGTGTCGCCCACGCTGGAGATCAGCTGCGAACGGGTGTTGCGCTCGGTCAGCACGGCGATGGCCAGGCCGACGAGCACCATGACCAGCGCCACCAGGGCAATGGCCATGAGCGTGACCTGGCGCGCGACGGAACGGTTGTTGGCAAGGGGGGCTGACACGGGGCTTGTCTCCTGGAAGTGAATGCGCACTGCTGCCGGCTGTGCCGGTCTGCGTTCACTCTAAGCCCGAGTGGCTGTTACATTTATTCACGCATTCCCTTACGCAGAGCTGCGTACCGCGCTGGTGGCCGGGACGTCAGTGACCCGACTGCGTGCGCTCCAGCCACCCCAGGCCCTCGGAGGTGCCGGCGGCCGGGCGGTACTCGCAGCCCACCCAGCCGGCGTAGCCCAGGCTGTCGATCAGGTCGAACAGATAGGGGTAGTGCAGCTCCCCCCGGTCGGGCTCCTGGCGCTCGGGCACACCCGCTACCTGCAGGTGCGACACGCGGCCCGTGGGCAGGTAGCGGCGCAGCTTGCTGGCCACATCGCCCTCCACGATCTGGCAGTGGTACAGGTCCATCTGCACCTTGAGGTTGTCCATCTGCGCGGCGTCGAGCAGCTCGTGGGCGTGGTCCTGGCGGTTCAGGAAGTAGCGCGGCATGTCGCGCAGGTTGATCGGCTCGATCAGGATCTCGCGCCTGCTCTTCGCAGCCTCGGCCGCGGCCCAGCGCAGGTTGTCCACGCACAGGCCCTTGAGCGACTCGCGCTCCACCCCGGCCGGTACCATGCCTGAAAGCACGTGGATGCGCGTGCAATCGAGGGCGTCTGCATATTCCAGCGCTTCCTGCACGCCGCGGCGGAACTCCGCTTCACGGCCGGGCAGCGCGGCCGTGCCACGCGCCTGCTGCTCCCAGGCCGTGGCCATGCTGGCGCGGTCGGTGCCGCTGGGCGGTGCGTTGAACAACACCATGGCCAGGCCGTTGTCGGCCAGCCGCGCCGCCAGCTCGGCCGGGGCGAAGGCATAGGGGAACTGGCATTCCACCGCGGCAAAGCCGTCGCGCGCGGCGGCGGCAAAGCGTTCCAGGAAGGGCAGCTCGGTGTACATCAGGCTCAGGTTGGCGGCGAACTGGGGCATGGTGGTAGGCAATAAGGTGGAAGGCCAGGACCTGCGTAGGCTACTATTTTGCGGATGGAGCCCTCCCCTCCACTGCCCACCCCCTTCAGGAACCGCCCCCATGCGCATCGGAGAACTTGCCCAACGCACCGGCACCACGCCCAAGGCCATCCGCCTGTACGAGGCCCGCGGACTGCTGGGCACGGTGGCGCGCGACGGCAGCTACCGCCACTATGGCGAGGGGGACGTGGCGCGCGTGCAGCTGATCCGCCAGGCCCAGGGCCTGGGGTTCAGCCTGGCGCAGCTCGATGGGCTGCCTGATCTGCACAGCAGCGCTGGTTGGGCGCGCATGGCCGGTCTGCTGGCACAGCGGCGCGTGGCGCTGGCGCAGGAGCAAGCGCGTCTGGCGGTGCTCGACGGACAACTGGCCGCACTGGAGGCCGAACTGTACGCCTGCGATGCCATGGCGGCCCCCGCCACGCCGCAGGCCTGCGCTGCACCGGATGCGCCCATGGGCCCATTGCGCCAGTTGGTCCCCGTGGGCCACGCCACTGCCTGACGCCGTTTCTTGTCCCGGAAAGCCTGATCCCGCTGCTTGACTCTGCCCCGTGGGGCAAGGTGAGCATGGGGAACTCAATACTTTTCGGGAGTTCTCGTGGCGCAACGCATCCTGGTCATCCTTGGCCACCCTGCCCCCAACAGCCTGTGCGCAGGCATGGCGACCGCCTATGCCGAGGGCGCGCAGGCCGCCGGCGCCGAGGTGCGGCGCCTGGACCTGTCTACCCTGCACTTCGATCCCCTGCTGCATGCCGGCCACTATGGCGAACAGCCGCTGGAACCCGACTTGCTGGCCGCGCAGGCCGACATTCGCTGGGCCGAGCACCTGGTCTGGGTCTACCCCATCTGGTGGGGCGCCATGCCAGCGCTGTTGAAGGGCTTCATCGACCGGGTGCTGCTGCCTGGCTATGCCTTCAAGTACCGCCCGGGCTCCTCGCTGTGGGACCGGCTGCTGGCCGGCCGCTCGGCCGAGCTGCTGGTGACTATGGATTCGCCGCCCTGGTACTTCCGCTGGGTCACGCGCATGCCGGGCCACCAGCAGATGAAGAAGGCCATCCTGGAGTTCTGCGGCATCCGGCCCGTGAAAGTGCGCAGTTTCGGGCCGGTGCGCACGGCCGATGCGAAGCGCCTGGGCGCATGGGTGGCGCAGGCGCGTGCGCTGGGCGCGCGGCACGGCGGTCGTGCCCCGGCGGCTGCGACGGCCTCCTGACTACTTCTTGCCGAATGCCTGCACGGCGGCGCGGCCCACGGCCGAGTCGTCGGTGAAGAAGCCGTCCACCCCTGCGCGCAGGTAGGCCGTGATCTCGGCGATGCTGTCGCCGCGCGCCGTGGCATCGCTGGCCGGGGCCTTGCGCAGGCTGGCGGGCAAAAAGCTGTTCTCGGGCCGCAGCGTCCAGATGTGTACCGACAGGCCGGCCGCGCGGGCGTTGGCCACGAGCGCGGTGGGCTCGCCGAGGACCCCGTCCTTCACCGGGACCACCAGGGTCTTGAAGGGGCCGACGGCGTTGGCGTAGGTCGCTACCTGCTTGAGCCCTTCGGCCGTGACCAGGTCGGCATAGCTGCGCGTGTTGGCTGCGCCCTGGGCCACGAAGTCGTAGGGCCGACCCGAGGGCGCGACCAGCTGCACCAGGCGCACCGTGCTCAGCTTGCGGATGGCCTGCAGGTTGGCCACCTCGAAGGACTGCACGAACACCGGCGCGCCCTGGTGGTTCCAGCCGTTCTTCTCGAGCACGGCGAGCAGCGGTGCCTCCAGCGGCATGCCGATGGACTGGAAGTAGGTCGGGTGCTTGGTCTCGGGGTAGATGCCGATGGTGCGGCCGAGCTTGGCGCTCTGGGCCCGGGCCAGGTCGATCACCTCCTGCAGCGTCGGGATCTCGAACTGGCCGTTGTAGGCCACATTGGCCGGGCGCTGCGCCGGGATGCGCTCGCGCGCGCGCAGGGTCTTGAGCTCGGCCAGGGTGAAGTCTTCGGTGAACCAGCCGGTGATGGCCTGGCCGTCGATGCTGCGCGTGGCCTTGCGCGCGGCGAACTCGGGGCGGTCCACCACGTCGGTGGTGGCCTCTTTCACCGAGCCGTCGGGGTTGAGGATGGCGATGGCGTTCTCGTGCCGGGCCACCAGCACCCCGTCCTTGGTGATCACCAGGTCCGGCTCGATGATGTCGGCACCGTCGTCGATGGCCTTCTGGTAGGCCGCCAGCGTGTGCTCGGGGCGCAGCGCCGAGGCGCCGCGGTGCGCGATCACCGTGGGGGTGGGCGGCCAGGCCTGCTGGGCGGTGGCGCCCAGGGCAAGGGTGCAAAGGATGGCGGCGGCAAGAGCGGATTTCAGGGGCAGAAGGCGCATGGTGTTCTCCGGGACGGTTATCTCCAGCCTTCCACCATAAACCGGTTGCGTGACGCGCGCATGGCGCACGCCTGCGAACGCTCAGGCGTGCTCGAAGTGGAACACCGCCGTGCCGGCCATCACGTTGGGCAGAAAGCGCACTTCCCTGCCGTCCTGCAGGCCGAAGGACTCGAGCACGCGCAGCTCGTTCTTGTGCGCCAGCACCTCGAAATCCTTGTAGGTGCCCACGCGGATGTTGGGCGTGTCGTACCACTGGTAGGGCAGGCGCCGGGTCACCGGCATGCGCCCGCGCAGGATGGACAGGCGGTTGGGCCAGTGCGCGAAGTTGGGGAAGGCGACGATGCCGGTGCGGCCCACGCGGGCCGTCTCGCGCAGCATCACCTCGGCGTTGCGCAGGTGCTGCAGTGTGTCGATCTGCAGCACCACGTCGAAGCTGTTGTCGCCGAACATGGCCAGGCCCTCGTCGAGGTTGAGCTGGATCACGTCCACCCCGCGGCGCACGCAGGCCAGCACGTTGGCGTCAGCGATCTCGATGCCGTAGCCGCTGCAGCCGCGCTCGCGCTGCAGGTAGGACAGCATGGCGCCATCGCCGCACCCCAGGTCGAGCACGCGCGAGCCCTGGGGGACCAGACGCGCCAGCGCCTCCATCGTGGCTTTTTCGGTCATGCGTGGTGCTCCTGGGCGATGCTGTCGAAATAAGAGCGCATGGTGTCCATGTAGCGCGGGTCGTCGAGCAGGAAGGCGTCGTGCCCGTGCGGCGCATCGATCTCGGCGTAGCTCACGCGGCGGCGGTTGTCGAGCAGGGCCTTGACGATCTCGCGGCTGCGCTGGGGCGAAAAGCGCCAGTCGGTGGTGAAGCTGATGAGCAAAAACTTCGCCGTGGCCCGGGCCAGCGCCTGGGTCAGGCTGCCGCCGTGCTGCAGAGCCGGGTCGAAGTAGTCGAGCGCGCGCGTGATCAAGAGGTAGGTGTTGGCGTCGAAGTACTCGCTGAACTTGTCGCCCTGGTAGCGCAGGTAGCTCTCGATCTGGAACTCGATGTCCTGGGTACTGTATTTGGGCGTGAGGCCCTCGCGCAGCTGGCGCCCGAACTTCTCGTTCATCACGTCGTCGCTGAGGTAGGTGATGTGGCCGATCATGCGCGCGATGCGCAGGCCGCGCTGGGGGATCACGCCATGGCGGTAGAAGTGGCCGCCGTGGAAGTCCGGGTCGGTGACGATGGCGCGGCGCGCCACCTCGTTGAAGGCGATGTTCTCTGCCGTGAGGTTGGGGGCGCTGGCCACGACCACGGCATGGCGCATGCGCTCGGGGTACTGCAGCGTCCAACCCAGGGCCTGCATGCCGCCCAGGCTGCCGCCCAGCACGGCGGCCAACTGGGTGATGCCCAGCCGGTCGAGCAGGCGGGCCTGGGCGTTCACCCAGTCTTCCACCGTCACCACCGGGAAGTCGGCACCATAGACCTCGCCCGTGTCGGGGTGGGTGTGCATGGGGCCGGTGGAGCCGAAGCACGAACCCAGGTTGTTCACGCCGATCACGAAGAAGCGGTTGGTGTCCACCGGCTTGCCCGGGCCGATCATGTTGTCCCACCAGCCCTCGCTGCGCGGCTGGCCTTCGTAGACGCCGGCCACATGGTGCGAGGCATTGAGGGCATGGCAGACCAGCACGGCGTTGGAGCGCTCGGCATTGAGCGTGCCGTAGGTCTCGTAGGCCAGCACGTAGTCGCGGATGGAGGCACCACTCTGCAGTGGCAGCGCTTCCTCGAAATGCATGGACTGGGGTGTGGCAATGAACGACATAAAAAAACCCGGCATCGCTAAAAACGAGGCCGGGGTTTGGGTGTCGGTCGGGTCTTTAGCAGAATTTATAAAGCGCCCGCAAGCTATGGCAAATCGGCGCAGGCACGACTATACCAAAGCCGGGCGCTGGCCGCACCCCGGTGACCAACGGGCCTGCGCGCCGCACGCAGGCCGTGGGCACTGGCATGCCTCATGCCAGTTCCACCGTGGAACTGGCTTTGCCAGGCCACGGGTGGCGTCCCCCTATGGGCGAAGGCGCGAAGCGACTCAAGGAGGAGTCAGTTCACCGGCGCGAACAGCGCGATGCCGCCGAGCACCAGGAAGATCCCGGCAGACACCAGATGCACCGCGCGAATGGGCACGCGCCGCGTGATGCGCTCGCCCAGCCACACCACGGGCGCGTTGGCCAGCATCATCCCGAGCGTGGTGCCTGCCACCACCCACAGGTAGGCGTTGTACTGGGCTGCGAGCATGACCGTGGCAATCTGGGTCTTGTCACCCATCTCGGCCAGGAAGAAGGCGATCAGCGTGGTGCCGAAGACGCCCCAGCGCGGGGCTCCCCCGGTCTCTTCTTCGTCGAGCTTGTCGGGGATCAGCATCCAGATGGCCATGGCGATGAACGAGGCGCCCAGGATCCAGCGCAACAGCTGCGGGCCCAGCACCGTCGTGACCCAGGCGCCCACGGCGCCGGCCAGGCCGTGGTTGGCCAGCGTGGCGACCAGGATGCCGAGGACGATGGGCCAGGGTTTGCGGAAACGGGCGGCGAGTACCAGCGCCAGCAGTTGGGTCTTGTCGCCCATCTCGGCAAGGGCGACGAGGGCGGTCGAAACGAAGAAGGCTTCCATGGGGGTGGGGTCAATCCGGCCGGATTGTTATGAGACGCACATTGACTGCACCCCGACTCCGGCCATTGGATCGGCATGCAGTCAATGGTCTCGCCCAGCTAAAAAGCCGCATGCGCCATAGGTTTCAAGGAACCCAAGTGTGTTGACGCATGCCCCCGGCGCATGCGCGACGGACGGGCTACTCCCCAAAGACGCCGCAATTGTATGCGAATGTTGGGAAATCTAGGGAGAAACCCGATGCTGCGCTCGGTTGATCACAGGCAGTTCGGGTTTGCCCTTGCTGAAATAAAAACCCACAAGCCACACAAAGTGATTGATAATAACTTCGCCTTTCTGCCCAGCAGCAAGGCAGATGGTTAGCGGTGAATGGTCAGTTTCGCGTCTTTGAAGTCGTCACAGGTTTGTTGATTGCGTCGGGCTCCATCGCGTTTTCATGTTTTTTCAGGAGTCCTTTCATGGGCAACAAACTTTACGTGGGCAACCTGCCCTACAGCTTCCGCGACGAAGACCTGCAGCAAACCTTCAGCCAGTACGGCTCGGTTGGCAGCGCCAAGGTCATGATGGAGCGTGACACCGGCCGTTCCAAGGGTTTCGGCTTTGTCGAAATGGGCAGCGATGCCGAAGCACAAGCCGCCATCCAAGGCGTGCATGGCCAGAATTTTGGCGGCCGTGACCTCGTGGTCAACGAAGCCCGTCCCATGGAGCCCCGCGCTCCCCGTAGCGGTGGCTTCGGTGGCGGCGGCGGTGGTGGCGGCGGCTACGGTGGTGGTGGCGGCGGCGGTTACGGCGGCGGTGGCGGCCGTAGCGGCGGCGGCGGTGGTGGTTACGGCGGTGGCCGTAGCAGCTACTAAGCAGCGCATACCCGTCCCGGCAGGCCTGGCCTGCTGACGACAAAAACAAGGAGCCTTCGGGCTCCTTTTTTCATGCCCATGCGGCGCGCGTATGCACCCATTTCTTGCGTCGCCGTGGCATTTGTCACCATGCCACCACACCGTAACCCGCCAGACCATGAGGCTTGCTTTTTTGGGAAATTTGTGGCGCATAATGGCTTGGCGGGCCTTGCCCGTCTCAAGTTTGCGGTGATCCGTCAGTTTCGCGCTGAGAGCGTCATTGAGATTAGCTGGCTGCGGTATCGGGACTCCATCGCTTTATCCATGTGTTTTTGAGGAGTCCCTCGATGGGCAACAAACTGTACGTTGGCAATTTGCCGTACTCGGTGCGCGACAGCGATCTGGAGCAGGCCTTTGGCCAATTTGGCGCAGTGACCAGTGCCAAGGTGATGATGGAGCGCGACACCGGCCGCTCCAAGGGTTTCGGCTTCGTCGAGATGGGCAGCGATCCGGAAGCGCAGGCCGCCATCAATGGCATGAACGGCCAGCCTCTGGGTGGCCGCAGCATCGTCGTGAATGAAGCACGCCCCATGGAACCCCGCCCACCGCGCAGCGGCGGCTTTGGCGGCGGCGGTGGTGGCGGTTATGGCGGCGGTGGTGGTGGTGGCCGCAGCGGCGGCGGTGGCGGCTATGGTGGTGGCGGCGGCCGTGAAGGCGGTGGCGGCGGCTACGGTGGTGGTGGCGGCCGTGACGGCGGTGGTGGCGGTTACGGCGGCGGAGGCCGTGGTGACGGCGGCGGCGGTGGCTACGGTGGTGGCGGCCGCAGCGAAGGCGGTTTTCGCAGCCCCTACGGCTCCGGTTCGCGCAACGGCGGTGGTGGCGGTGGCCGCAGTGGTGGTGGCGGCGGTTACGGCGGTGGCGGCAACGGCGGCTACTAAGCCCCACGCTCCCCAGCAACAAAGCCCCTTCGGGGGCTTTTTTCACGTCTGAAGCATGCGAAGGGCCTGCCTTTCATGCTCCATGGCGCAAATCGCTACCAGCAGAAAATCAAAACGCGCTGGGCCTGAAGGCAGTGCCCCGCGCAAGGGCCGCCCCGCCGCGCTGGGGGACGGCGCAAAGCGACTCAGGGGGCTACTCGTCCATTCTGCGCTTGCGCGGCCGCCCCGCCAGCGCCTTGTCGAACACCGCATTGGGCAGCAGGCGCATGAGCTTGGCGACCACCCCCATCTGCCAGGGGATCACACGGTAGGTGGCGCCTGCGCTGATGGCCCGGAATGCCCGCTCTGCAAAATCCTCGGCCTTCATGAGGAAGGGCATGCCGTAGCGGTTGTGCTGGGTCAGCGGGGTGTCGATGTAGCCGGGCGAGATGGTCACCACGCGCACGCCATGCGGCCGCATCTCGCCGCGCAGGCTCTCGCAGTAGCTGATGACGGCCGCCTTGCTGCCGCAGTAGGCCCCGTGCCCGGGCAGCCCGCGGATGCCGGCCACGCTGCCGATGCCCACGAACGTGCCGCTTTGGCGCTGCACCATGGCCTCGACGAAGGGGTGGAAGGTGGCGGCCATGCCGATGTTGTTGGTGGCGAAGGTGCGGGCCATCACGTCGATGTCGCCGCGCACCGCCGTGTCCATGCCCACGCTGATGCCGGCGTTGGCGATCACCACGTCGGGCGTGCCCTGGCGTACCAGGCAGTCGCGCCCGGCGGCAACGATGCTGTCCACCACCGAGACGTCGGCGCCGTAGATCTCGTAGTCCGCGGGGTCGAAGCCTTGTGCGATCGCCCAGGCCTTGACCTCCTCGGTGCGGCGCGCCACCAGCGCCAGGCGGTAGCCCGCCTGGTGAAAGCGCAGGGCCAGGGCCTGGCCGATGCCGCTGGAGGCGCCGGTGATGAAGGCCAGTGAGGGTCGCTGCTGCAGGGTCATGGGGGCCTTGGTGGTGGAGTGGAATGCGCCGGCCGGCGCTGGGTGCTTCTTCTTTTACCTAGCGGCGCCGGGCACGAGCACGCCCTTGACCCGGCCGCGCAGTTGCAGCACCTGGTCGAGGTGGTCGTAGTCCATGCCGTCGGCCGTGAAGCGGTCGTTGCCCCGGGTCAGGACCACCGGCTTGTCCGAACGCACGCGCTCGGTCTGGGTGTAGGCATGCAGGAATTCGCTGCGGAACTCCATGCGCGGCTGGGCGGCCACGCCGGGGCGGGCGGGCAGTGGCTCGCGCGTGACGATGGCATTGCCGAACAGCTGCACTTCGCTGCCGTCGGCATTGCTCAGGGCCCGGTTGGCCGTGGCCAGGGTCAGGCGCCCGTCCAGTGCCACCGAGCGCATGCGCGCGTGGTCGATCTCCAGCGTGTCCGTGTCCGGAAAATGGCGCGCCAGGTCGCCCTGCACCTCGCTTTGCAGCCGGCCTTTGACATCGAAGCTCTTGACCGAAAACGCCTTCATCGCATAGTCGGGCTGGTTGCTGCGGGCCTTTTCGGTGGCGGGGGCCAGCGGCATGGGCGCATTGCGCACCAGCCACCAGGTGCCCAGGGCCAGCAGGCCCATGATCAGCACCGGCAGGTACAGGGTGATGCGCTCCCAGCTCTGGCGCAGCATCTGGCGCCGGCTCATGGGCGGTCTCCGGCGCGCAGGTCGGTGGCGGCAGCGGGCAAGAAGAAAAGCGGGGCGGTGGTCGTCATGCGGTGTAGTCTGCCAGCAGGCGCGCATAGTGGCCGGTGGCCACCAGCAGCAGGTCGCACAGTTCGCGGGCAGCGCCGTCGCCGCCCCGGGCGGCGGTCACGTAGTGCGCGTTCTGGCGCACCTCGATCTGCGCATTCGCTGGTGCGCAGGCGAAGGCGCTGCGGCGCATCACCGGCAGGTCGGGCCAGTCGTCGCCCATGGCGGCGGCCTGCGTCCAGGACAGGCCCAGGCCGGCCAGGATGCCCTCGGCCGCGGGGCGCTTGTCCTCGGTGCCGAAGACCGCATGCTCCACGCCCAGGGCTTTCAGGCGCACGCGCAGCGGGGCCGAGTCGCGCCCGGTGATCACGGCCGGGGTGATGCCGGCCTTCTGCAGCAGCTTGAGGCCGTGGCCGTCCAGGGTGTTGAAGCGCTTGATGGTTTCACCGGCGTCGGTGAACAGCAGGCTGCCGTCGGTGAGCACGCCGTCCACGTCGAAGAACGCCACGCGCACGCCCTGGGCGCGCAGCAGCAGCTCGGGTGCGAAGTTCAGGGCCGGCTGTTGCACGGAAAGGGGGCTGGCCATGGCTCAGATCACCTTGGCGCGCATCAGGTCGCCGATATGCACCACGCCGACCAGCGCACCGGCGGCGTCCACCACCAGCACGCTGGTGATGCTGTGGGCCTCCATGAGCTCGGCGGCATCCACGGCCAGGGCGTCGGGGGCAATGCGCCGGGGCGAGGGGTGCATGACCTCGGCGGCACTGGCGGAGCGCAGGTCGGCACCGGCCTCGATGCGCCGGCGCAAGTCGCCGTCGGTGAAGATGCCCAGGATCTGGCCGGCCGGGTCCACGATGGCCGATGCGCCCAGGCCCTTGGCGCTCATCTCGCGCATCAGCTCGCTGAACGAGGCCCCGGGCGCCACGCGCGGCACGTCGCTGCCCGAGCGCATCACGTCGCTCACGTGCGTGAGCAGCTTGCGCCCCAGCGCCCCACCGGGGTGCGAGCGCGCGAAGTCCTCGGGCCGGAAACCCCGGGCATCGAGCAGGGCCACGGCCAGCGCGTCGCCCATGGCCAGCTGGGCCGTGGTGCTGGCGGTGGGAGCCAGGTTCAGCGGGCAGGCCTCGCGGTCCACGCTGCAGTCGAGCACCAGGTCGGCATGGCGCGCCAGGGTGGAGTCCAGGCCGCCGGTCAGTGCCAGCAGCGGAACCCCGAGGCGCTTGAGCACCGGCAGGATGGCCGTGAGCTCGCCGCTCTCGCCGCTGTTGGAGATGGCCAGCACCATGTCGTGCTCGGTCACCATGCCCAGGTCGCCATGGCTGGCCTCGCCCGGGTGCACGAAAAACGCCGGGGTGCCGGTGGAGGCCAGGGTGGCCGCGATCTTGCGGCCCACATGGCCGCTCTTGCCCATGCCCATCACCACCACGCGGCCGCGGATGGACAGCGCCATCTGCACCGCCTGCGCAAAGCGTGCATCCACGCGGGCGGCCAGGGCGTTCAGGGCGGCGGCCTCAATGTCGAAGGTCTCGCGGGCCAGGCGGAGGGCCTGTTCGGCATCGAAGGGGGGGAGCACGGGGGCAGCGGGGGTCATCCCACGATTCTATCGACCGGCCTGCCCTGGCTCGGATAGCATCAGCCTATGTCCTCACTCGCCCTCACCCTGCTTTACCTGCTGGCCGCAGTGCTGGGCGTGGTGGTCTGCCGCAGCCTGAAACTGCCGCCCATGCTGGGCTACCTGGCCGCCGGCGTGCTGATCGGCCCGCATGCGCTGGCGCTGGCCCAGAACTCCGAGGGGGTGCGGCACCTGGGTGAATTCGGCGTGGTGTTCCTGATGTTCGCCATCGGGCTGGAGTTCAGCCTGCCCAAGCTGCGCGCCATGCGCCGCCAGGTGTTCGGCCTGGGGTTGATGCAGGTGGCGGTGACCATGACCCTGGCGGCCGGTGGCTCGCTGGCCCTTTCGCTCCTGGTGGGCGGGATCTGGGAGATGGGCTGGCAGACGGCGCTGGCCCTGTCGGGCGTGATGGCCATGAGCAGCACGGCCATCGTGGTCAAGCTCATGGCCGAGCGCGCCGAGCTCGAAAGCGAGCATGGCCGCAACGTCATGGGCATCCTGCTGTTCCAGGACCTGGCCGTGGTGCCGCTGCTGGTGCTGATCCCGGCGCTGGGCTCCTCGCCCGACAAGCTGCTGGTGGCGCTGGGCTGGGCCTTGCTCAAGGCCACGGTGCTGGTGGGCCTGCTGCTCACCGGCGGCCAGCGCGTGATGCGCTGGTGGCTGACCCTGGTGGCACGGCGCAAGAGTGAAGAGCTGTTCATGCTCAACCTGCTGCTCATCACCCTGGGCCTGTCCTGGCTGACCGAGGTGGCCGGCCTGAGCCTGGCGCTCGGCGCCTTCATCGCCGGCGTGCTGGTGTCGGAGACCGAATACAGCCACCAGGTGGGCACCGACATCCGCCCCTTCCACGACGTGCTGCTTGGGTTGTTCTTCATCACCATTGGCATGATGCTGGACTGGCACATCCTGGTCGACCGCTGGGGCCTGGTGCTGGTGCTGCTGGTGGTGCCGATCACGCTCAAGCTGGTGGTCATCCTGGTGCTGGCGCGCGGCATGGGGGCCACCACGGGGGTTTCGCTGCGCACCGGGCTGTACCTGGCGCAGGCCGGCGAGTTCGGCTTCGTGCTGCTGTCGCTGGCCCAGAACAACAACCTGGTGCAGCCCGCGCTCATGAACCCGATCCTCGCGGCCATGGTGCTGTCGATGCTGGCCACGCCCTTCCTGATCATGTACGCCAACCGCATCGTGATGAAGCTGGTGGCCAGTGACTGGCTGCAGCAATCGCTGCAGATGACGACCATCGCGCGCAAGTCCATCAATTCGAGCAAGCACGTGATCATCTGCGGCTACGGCCGTTCGGGCCAGAACCTGGCACGCATGCTGGAGCACGAGGGCATCCCGTACATGGCGCTCGACCTGGATCCGGACCGCGTGCGCCAGGCCGCCGCTGCCGGCGACTCCGTGGTCTATGGGGACGCCACGCGCCTGCAGGCGCTCATGGCCGCCGGCCTGGTGCGTGCCAGCGCCGTGGCCGTGACCTACATCGACGTGCCGGCCGCGCTCAAGGTGCTGGCCAATACCCGCTCCCATGCACCGCAGGTGCCGGTGGTGGTGCGCACCCAGGACGACCTGCATCTGGACAAGCTGCGGGAGGCCGGAGCCACCGAGGTCGTGCCCGAGGCCATCGAGGGTTCGCTGATGCTCGCCAGCCATGCCCTGGCCCTGGTCGGCGTGCCCATGCGCCGCGTGCTGCGCCTGGTGCAGGACCAGCGCGACGCGCGCTACAACCTGCTGCGCGGCTACTTCCACGGAGCCGACGACGACACCGTCAACGAGCGCGACCAGGAGCGCCTGGCCA
This sequence comes from Acidovorax sp. AC410, assembly GCF_979253235.1. Taxonomy (NCBI): domain Bacteria; kingdom Pseudomonadati; phylum Pseudomonadota; class Betaproteobacteria; order Burkholderiales; family Comamonadaceae; genus Acidovorax; species Acidovorax sp. AC410. The sequence continues at coordinate 1,763,307 of NZ_CEEDCG010000001.1, read as the reverse complement.
CCGTTACCCTGCCCTCGGGCGCCAAGACCCTGGGCCAGGCGCTGGGCGACCTGGCCCTGCCGGCCATGGGCGTGCGTGTGGTCAACCTGCGCCGCGCCAATGGCCATGTGAGTGCGGCGGTGGACGATGCGGCGCTGGCCGAGGGCGACACGCTGGTGCTCTCGGGGCATCCGACCTCGCTGAGCCTGGCCGAAGCCAGGCTGCTGAAAGGCTGATAGACCGGATCAGCCGGGCTGCAGCGCCTCTGCGGGGCCGGGCCGTCCGAACAGATAGCCCTGGAACTGCTGGCAGCCGTTGCGCAGCAGGAAGTCGTGCTGGCCCTCGGTCTCCACGCCTTCGGCCACCACGTCCAGGCCCAGGCTGTGCGCCAGCGCGACGATGGTGCAGGCAATGGCCGCATCGTTGGGGTCGGTGAGCACGTCGCGCACGAAGCTCTGGTCGATCTTGAGCTGGTCCAGCGGCAGGCGCTTGAGGTAGGCGAGCGATGAATAGCCGGTGCCGAAATCGTCCAGCGAGAAGCCCACCCCCAGGTTGCGCAGCACCTGCATCTTGACGATGCTCTCTTCCACGTCCGAGAGCAGCAGGCTTTCGGTCAGCTCCAGCTTGAGCCGCCCGGGGTTGGCGCCCGTGGTGTACAGCGCCTGCAGCACCTGGGGCACGAATTCGGTGTGGCGGAACTCCTGCGCGCTCACATTCACGGCCACCGTCCAGGCCTGCGTGGCGGGTTCCCGGTTCCAGCGCGCCAGCTGCTCGCAGGCCAGGTGCAGCACGCGCTGGCCCAGGGGCAGGATCAGCCCGGTCTGCTCGGCCAGCGGAATGAACTGCCCGGGCGGCACCATGCCGCGCTGCGGATGCTGCCAGCGCACCAGGGCCTCGGCGCCCAGGGTCTGGCCCGTGGCGTTGACCACGGGCTGGTAGTGCAGCAGAAACTCGTTGCGCTGGATGCCCTGGCGGATGTCGCCCTCCAGCGCCGAGCGCGCCGTGGCTGCCGCCTGCATGGCGGGGTCGAAGAAGCACAGCGTGTTGCGCCCCTGGGCCTTGGCCTGGTACATCGCCAGGTCGGCCCGCTTGAGCAGTTCGTTGACGGGCTGCTCGCGGTCGTGGAACAGCGCAATGCCGATGCTGGGCGTGCTGTGCAGCTCGCTGCCATCCATCTCATAGGGCTCGTTCAGGGCCTGCAGCACCTTCTGGGCCACGGCTTCGGCTTCCACGGCAGCGCCGGTCTCCTCACTGCTCAGGCCCTGCAGTACCACGACGAATTCATCGCCGCCCAGGCGGGCCACGGTGTCGGTGGCGCGCACGCTGGCGCGCAGGCGCTCGCCCACCTGCACCAGCAGGCGGTCGCCCCATTCGTGGCCCATGGTGTCGTTGATGCCCTTGAAGTTGTCCAGGTCCAGGAACAGCAGGGCGCCATGCTGGCCGTCGCGCTCGCAGGCCGTCGCCACGCGCTCCAGGCGGTCGAGCAGCAGGCGCCGGTTGGGCAGCCGGGTCAGTTCGTCGTAGAAGGCAAGGCGCTGGATCTCGGCCTCGGCACGCTTGCGCTCCGTGATGTCGCGGGCCAGCCCGCGGTAGCCGGTGAACTCGCCTTCGGCGTTGAAGATCGGCTCGCCGCTGATGGAAACCCACAGCGGCTCCCCTTGCGCCGACATGCGCTGGATCTCGAAATTGCGGAACACCTGGCGCTGCGCGAGCTGCTCGCGGTGTGCACGCCATTGGCCGTCGTCCGCAAAGGTGTTCGGCAGCTCCCAGCGCGTGAGGCCGAACAGTTGCTCGTCGGGCAGGTCCATCTTGTTCTGCGGGCTGCCCTCGATGCGCACGAAGCGGAATTCGGCATCCTGCTCCCAATACCAGTCGGAGGACAGCTGCGTGAGGCTGCGCCAGCGCGCCTCGCTCTCGCGCAGGGCCTCCAGCGCACCCAGGTAGTCGGTCACGTCGGTGAAGGTGCGCACGCGGCCGCCGCCTTCCAGCGGGCGTGTGCGCACCTCGATGAAGCGGCCGGCCACCGTGCGGCGGATGTAGCTGTCCGGCATGGTCAGCTTGCCGCCGTGCGCCGCATACTCGCTGCCCACATAGTCCCTGGCCTTGGACTCGATCAGCTGGAAACCGGTGCCGAAGTCCCCGCGCTCGGTCTGGAAGCGCACCACCTCCTCCACCCGGGGCTCGCCCGCGAGCAGTTCCTCGGGCAGGTCCAGGAGTTCCAGGTAGCGCTGGTTGTAGACGCGGATGCGGCCCTCGCCATCGACCTTGGTGATGCCCTGCGACACGCTGGCCAGCGTGCTCTGCAGTGCGCGGGTCTTTTCGGCCAACAGGTCGCTGGTGCGCGCCAGCTCCTCCTCCACCTGCCGGCGTGCCAGTTCGGCGCGGCGCGCCAGCTCCAGCTGGCCCACGGTGCTCAAGAGCGGCTGCAGGAACTGCACGTCGGCTGCGGAGTAGCCCTCGGGCCGGTTGGCCAGCCCCACCACGGCGACCAGTTCGCCCGAGGCCAGGATCGGCAGGCCCAGGTAGGACACCACCGGTGCGTGGCCGGGCGGCATGCCGGCGCTGCGGGGGTCGCCTTCTGCGTTGTGGATGATCACCGGCTTTTCGGTCTGCATCGCCTGGCCGGGAAGGGAGTCGAGGTCATCGAAGACCCGGCCCTCCTCCGCGTCCCGGGTGTAGCGCGCGCGCGTGGCCTCGTCCCATTCCACGTCGGTCATGGAGTGCATGCGCAGAAAGGGCTGGCCTTCGGCCGTGCGCTGCACCTGCCCGACCAGCCCGAACCGGCTGCCGGTCAGCTCCATGAGCTCGTGCAGCAGCGCATCGAACGCGGCGCGCGGCGCCGAGCTGGCAATGAACACGGCCTGTGCGCGCGAGATCGCCTGCAGCAGCCGGTGCTGGCGCGCCAGCATGGCCTCGGCGGCGCGCCGGGCGCGCACGCTGCTGCTGCGCTCGAGCACGGCCTCGATCTGCGCGGGCAGGGCCAGCAGGTAGTTGCAGCCGGGGTCGCGGATGGTGAAGTCGGCAAAGCCGTGGCGCATGGCGTGCGCTGCCTGGGCATCGGCCCCGGCGTCCACGATGATCAAGGCCGGGATGCGGCCCATGCGCTCAAGCACGTCGTAGGCCGAGCCGTCTTCGAAATGCTGGCAGACCAGCAGGATGTCAGGGCTGTGGTTCTCCAGCCACGCCTGCGCCTGCGCCAGCGAGGGCGCCACCTCCACCCGCCAGCCCAGCCAGGGGTCCACCAATGCCTCGACGAGCGCCCGTGCGTGCTCCCGGTCGTCTTCGATCAACAGGACGGAGATGGGCATGGCCGATCTGGTTTTTCAAGGCAATGGGAAGCAGCCTGCAACACCGCAGGTGTAACGATGGCCCATTATGGGTCAGCATTTGGCGCTTGCGACCCGCCAGGGCCCTGGGCTGCGTGTTTACACTCGCACCCTTTGTGCCATCCACCCCACACCCCATGCAGCCCCTCAGCGTCAACCAGTACCTGCGCCAGCACATCCGCACCGTGCCCGACTGGCCGGCACCCGGCGTGCAGTTCCGCGACATCACGCCGCTGCTGCAGGACCCCAAGGTCTTTCGCGTGCTGATCGATGCCTTCGTGCACCGCTACATGGACAAGGCCCTGCGCCCCGACGTGGTGGCCGGGCTCGATGCGCGCGGCTTCATCCTGGGGGCTGTCGTGGCCTATGAGCTCAACGTGGGGTTCGTGCCGATCCGCAAGAAGGGCAAGCTGCCCTTCACCACGGTGGAGGAGACCTACGAGCTCGAATACGGCAGCGCCACGGTGGAGCTGCACACTGATGCCGTCAAACCCGGCGACCGCGTGCTGCTGATCGACGACCTGATCGCCACCGGCGGCACCATGATGGCCGGCCGGCGCTTGCTGGAAAAGCTCGGCGCCACGGTGACCGAGGGCGCGGCCATCGTCGACCTGCCCGAGCTGGGTGGCTCGCAACGCCTCAAGGAATCAGGCCTGCCGCTCTACACCCTGGTCGATTTCGAAGGGCACTGAACGCCACAGCCGGCGTTCACCGGGACTGCGCATAGGCCGCCAGCGTGGGCAGCAGCCAGGCCACAAAGCGCTGGTGCATGGCTTCAAGCACCTGCGGGGAGGGCATCGCCGGCCTCGGCCGCGCGGCGGCGTGCCGCACGGTCCCAGGCCTTTTCATGGAAGAAGAAGGCCACGGCCTGCACCGTGGGTTCGAGCAGGCTCAGCGTGAGCGAAGCCCAGAGGTTGCCCGTGACGGCATAGGCCACCATGGCCGCCACGCTGATGTGGATCAGGTAGTAGCTGCCGGTCTTCATGAGCATGGTCTGGTTCTGGCGGGCGAGTTGGCGAATGCGGGCCATCGTGGATTCCTTTTCGTTCAGCGCCTGCGCAAGGGAGGGACAGGCATGGAGAAATGGTAGGCATTCTCAATAGCAATTGCCAATTGAACGCAGCTAAATGCGTCATTGAAACTATCAAGCGCGCGGCGGCGAAAGTCTGCGGCCTCCCGCGTTAATTCCGTCACGCAGTGGGGACACAAAATGCCCTTGGCGGCGCCAACCCCGTTGCTATGATGGACATCTTTTCAACTGCGGCAACGCACTAGGGAGCAGACATGGCCCTCATGGACTTCATCAAGAAACAGTTCATCGACGTCCTCCAGTGGACCGAGGACGGCGACGGCACGCTCGCCTGGCGCTTCCCGATGAGCGGCATGGAAATCCAGAACGGCGGCACGCTGGTGGTGCGCGAGTCGCAGATGGCGGTGTTCGTCAATGAAGGCAAGGTGGCCGACGTCTTCGGCCCCGGCACCTACAAGCTCACCACGCAGACGCTGCCGGTGCTGACCTATCTCAAGAACTGGGACAAGCTCTTCGAGTCGCCCTTCAAGAGCGATGTCTACTTCTTCAGCACGCGCCAGCAGATCGACCAGAAGTGGGGCACGCCCCAGCCCATCACCATCCGCGACAAGGACTTCGGTGCGGTGCGCCTGCGCGCCTTCGGCAACTACGCCTTCCGCATTGCTGACCCCAAGCTGTTCCACACTGAAATCTCGGGCACGCGCGAGTCCTACCCTGTGGGCGACCTCGAAGGCCAACTGCGCGGCCTGGTGCTGCAGAACATCAGCAACGCCATTGCCGGCAGCGGTTTGCCGTTCCTGGACTTGGCGGCCAATCAGGTGATGTTCGCCGATGCGCTGACCAAGGAGCTGGCACCGATCTTCGCCAAGCTCGGCCTCCTGATCGAGAACCTCACGGTGCAGAACGTCTCGCTGCCCGAAGAGCTGCAGAAGATCCTCGACCAGAAGATCGGCATGGGCATGGTCGGCAACGACATGGCCAAGTTCATGCAGTACCAGACGGCCCAGGCCATCCCCAAGTTCGCCGAGAACAGTGGTGGCGGCAGCGGCATCGCGGGCGATGCCATGGGCCTGGGGGCCGGCGTGGCACTGGGCCAGGTGATGGCGCAGAACCTGCAGCAGGGCCTGCAGGGTGGCGGCAATGCGGCCCCAGCGGCTGCGGCCGTGGCAGCAGCCGCCTCCGGTGTGAAGCCCGAGGACGTGATGGCCACGCTGGAGAAGTTGGGCGAGCTCAAGTCCAAGGGCATCCTCACGCAGGAGGAGTTCGACGCCAAGAAGTCCGAACTGCTCAAGAAGCTGATCTGAGGCCGGCGCAACCTACCTTCGCTACCGGCGCCTGGCGTGCGGGCAGCAGCGGGCTGATGGGCCCCTGCATGGCCGCACCCGGCTGCCGAGTGCAACGCCCGAATGGCCACTGACCCCACACAGCGTTCCTACCGCGCGCCCTGCCCGGGCTGCGGCGCGCCGGTTGAATTCCGCAGCGCGCAGTCCACCCACGCCGTCTGCGGCTACTGCCAGAGCACCGTGGTGCGCAGCGGCGACGTGCTGCAGCGCGTGGGCAAGATGGCTGAGCTGTTCGACGACCACAGCCCGCTGCAGCTCATGGCCAGCGGGCGCATCGAGCTCGATGGCAAGGACACCCCGTTCACGCTCATCGGCCGGCTGCAGTACAAGACCGAGGCTGGCGTCTGGACCGAATGGGCCGCCTTCCTGCAGGACGGCACCCTGGCCAGCCTGGGCGAGGACAACGGTGCCTACGTCTTCACGCAGCCCATGGAGGCCGGGCGCGAGCTACCCGAAGCCAGCCGCTTTCGCATCGGCGCCACCACGGCCATCGGCGGCAAGTCGTATTCCGTCGCCTTCAGCGGCAGCGCTTCACTGATCTCGGCCCAGGGCGAACTGCCCAAGCTGCCGCCGCTGGGCCAGCCCTTCGACATGGTCGAACTGCGCAGCGCCGATGGCGAGGTGCTCAGCATCGACTACGGCCACACGCCGCCGCACCTGGAGCGCGGCCGCGCCGTACTGCTCGAGGACCTCAAGCTCACCGGCCTCAAGGACGAATCGGCCAAGGACGAGAAAGGCCGCCAGTTCAGCTGCCCGCACTGCGGTGCGCCGGTGCAGGTGCAGCTGTCCACCACCAAGAGCGTCACCTGCGGGTCGTGCGCGAGCATCATCTCGCTGGACAGCGGCGTGGGCGGCGAGCTGCAATCGACCGAGCAGGACGAGCCCGTGCGCCCCATCATCCCGCTGGGCAGCAAGGGCCAGCTGCAAGGGGTGCATTGGCAGGTGGTGGGCTTCCAGCACCGCATGGGCGTGGAGCCCGGTGACGACGAGCACTTTGGCTGGAGCGAGTACCTGCTGTACAACCAGAAGCGCGGCTTCGCCTTCCTGGTGGACGCCGAAGACGGCTGGAGCATGGTGCGCCCCACCACCGGTGCGCCGCAGATGGCCGCCAGCGGCCGCAGCGCCACCTACCTGGGCACCACCTACCAGCTGAAATACAGCTACGAGGCCGAGACCACCTACGTGCTGGGGGAGTTCTACTGGCAGGTCACGCGCGGCCAGAAGACATCGAACCGCGACTTCGCCAGCGCCAAGGGTCTGCTGTCGATGGAGCAGACGCAGAGCGAGCTGACCTGGTCCTCGGGCGACAAGCTGGCCAGCGACACCGTGGTCAAGGCCTTCAAGCTCGAAGACAAGAAGGATGTGCTGCAGCGCGACGACCCGGGTCCCTTCGTGGCCAAATCGGGCCTGGGTTGCGGCACCATCATCATCATCGCGATCGTCATCATCATCCTGCTGATCCTGCTGAGCAACTGTTCCGGGTCGTCCGGCAGCGGCTACCGCAGCTCGGGCGGCTCGTTCGGCGGCTATTCCAGCGGCGGCGGGCACAAGTAATTTATCAAGGAGCTTCCACCATGATGGGAATCGAATGGCTCAAGCCCGCGGCGTTCCTCGGGTCCATCCTGTACGCGCTGATCGGCGTCCTGATCTTCTGGCTGTGCTTTGTCATCGTCGACAAGATCACCCCCTACGACCTGTGGGGCGAGATCGTCGAGAAGCAGAACGTGGCGTTGGGCGTCGTGGTGGCTGCCATGTGCCTGGGCATCAGCATCATCGTCGCCGCCGCCATCCATTGAGGCAGGGGTGGCGGATTCCAACGGGCTTTCACGGGCCCTGCGCGCGTTTGTCCCTTGGCGTGCAAAGAATTGAATAAGAATAATTATCGTTTGTATTAAAATGTGTACTTCGTGTGAGCGGTAGCAGCCGGAGGGGGCTGCACGTTCGAATATCTGGAGTACCCATGGCACACAAGCACCCTGCGGGCAGCAACAAGGCTGCCCGTTTTCATTGGACCCCCACCACCGCAGCAGCCAGCCTGTTGGCCGTACTGGGCACGGCGCAGCAGGCCTGGGCCCAGGCCGATGCCGAACTGCCCGCCGTGCAGGTCACGGGCTCGCAGTACGACGCCGACGACGTGCGCCCCGAGGGCGTGACCACGGCCACCAAGACCTATATGGCGCCGCGCGACATCCCGCAGACCATCGACACGCTCGAAGTCAACAAGTACAAGAGCTACGGCATCAACGACCTGGCGGTGATGCTCGACGGCGTGCCCGGCGTGAACACCAAGTACGACATGCGCGGCGAGGGCGTGATGATCCGCGGCTTCAACGCCGACTCGGGCGACATCTACCGCGACGGCGTGCGCGAATCTGGCCAGGTGCGCCGCAGCACCGCCAACGTGGAGCGCATCGAAATCTTGAAGGGCCCGGCCTCGGTGCTGTACGGCCGCAGCAGCGGCGGCGGCATCGTCAACCTGGTGAGCAAGCAGGCCCGCTTCGATGCCAAGAGCAGCGTCACCCTGCGCGGCGGTTCGTGGGACAACTACGGCGGCACGCTCGATATCAACAAGGTCATCAACCACCACGTGGCCGTGCGCCTGACGGCCGACCGCGAGCAGGCCGACAGCTTTCGCAGCGGTATCCGCAACAGGAACGAGATGGTCTCGCCCAGCATTCTGGTGGACACCCGCACCGGCTTGCGCTGGACGGGCCAGTACACCTACGACAACATCTGGCGCGTGCCGGACCGGGGGCCGGTGTACGACCAGCTACCTGCCGGTGTCTCCATCCGCAAGGGCTTTGCCCACCCGGGCGACCATGTGGAAGACCGCCTGCGCGTGCTGCGCTCGGACCTGTCGTACGATTTCAACAGCGCCTGGAGCGTGCGCTGGGTGGCCAGCAAGCGCGAGGCCAGCCAGGACTTTGACCACTACTTCGCCGGCACCTACTGCAACACGGCGGGCCAGACCTCCGCAGGGGCGGCCTGCACCTGGCGCGGCCAGGTGCGGCCGAACTACGCCTGGCAGCAGACGGCCAACGAGACCCTGTCCAACACCGTCGACCTGACGGGCAAGTTCAGCACTGGCGGCATCCAGCACGAGGTGCTGGTCGGCGTCGAAGCCAGCGAGGAAAAGCGCCACCCGCGCATCGGCCAGCCGGCATCCACCTTCAGCTACGACCCGCTGCAGCCCATCGCCTGGGGCGCCAAGCCGGCGCAGGGCAGCCCGACCCAGCACAACCTGCACAAGGCCGAGGGCCAGGCCCTGTACGTGCAGGACCTGGTCAGCCTCACGCCCGAATGGAAGTTGCTGGCCGGCCTGCGCTATGACCGCTTCGACTTCAACAGCACCAACCTGCTGACCAATGTGGGCCGTGGCTACGACGGAGATTCGGTGAGCCCGCGCCTGGGCGTGGTCTGGCAGCCGGTGCGCGAGCACAGCCTGTACGCCTCGTGGAACAAGAGCTACTCGCCCTACGGCGGGCGCGGCATGATCAGCGTGGACGTTGCGCCCACCGCCGTCTACGACGACGAGCCCCAGCACTCGCGCCAGGTCGAGGTGGGCGTCAAGAGCGACTGGCTGAACGGCGCGCTCTCGACCCAGCTGTCGGTGTACCAGCTCGAGCACGCCAACATCCGCTACCGCCCCGACGCGGTCAACGATCCCTTCACCTGGGCCGTGCGCGGCAAGGAGCGCTCGCGCGGCATCGAGTTCAGCGCGGCGGGCCGCGTGGCGTCGTCGTGGTACGTGCGCGGCGGCGTGGGCGTGACCAGCGCCAAGGTCACCGAGGACAAGCTGCAGCCGGCGCTCGTGGGCAAGTACCTGGTGGACACCGCCCTGCGCAACGGCAACTTCTTCGTGCGCTACGCGCCGCAAGGGCCGTGGTACGCGGAGATCGGCGCCACGCACACCAGCGCGCGCTGGCTCAATGCCGCCAACACCTCGCGCGTGCCTGGCTATACCCGCTGGGATGCGCTGGTGGGCTGGCGCCAGGGCGTATGGACGGCCACGGCCGCCATCTCCAACCTGCTGGACAAGGAATACTGGCGCGCCGACGCCATGCCGGGCGCCCCGCGCAGCCTGCTGGTCAGCGTGAACTACCAGTTTTGATGGCCATTGCGGCGGGCAACATGCCAGGGATTCACTGGGGCCAATGCCCCCTGGCGCAGACTGGCCGGATGATGGATCGGACTGCACGCGCTCGCTGCCCTGGCCCTCGCTGGCGAGGCCCGGTGGCGGGAGCCCTTGCAGTGGCTGTGGTCGCACTGACCCTCGCGTGGCATGGGTGGAGGCCGCAGGCGCCCGTGGCGGGTCGTGTGGCCCCCGCCATGCCGCCAGCGGGCGTTGCCGACGCCCGGAACGCCGATTTCCCCTGGCACCTGGGCGTGGCCCCGGCAGCGGAGCCGGTCAGGGCCGGCACCACCGCGGCGGGATCCGATGCCCCGAGCGACAGGCGTTTCAGCACGGCCCTATCGGCCGGATTTCTCACACCCCCGGCGCGCCCGGTGTGGGAAATGCTGCGCGGCTATCCCGGCCCCTCGGTGGCAGGCATTGCGCCCGACATGGAATTGCTGGCCGCGCTGACTTTCTGCGAAGGCAGCCTTGCATTGCCGCGCACGCTGTGGGAAGGCCGTTCGCAGGGCACGATGCCACCCGAGCAGCTGCAGCAGCTGGACGCCCGGCACACCCAAGCGGCCTCCTTGTGCGCCCGCCTTTCACACCAGGACTACACACGGCGCCTGGACATCCTGAGACTGCACGCCGAGGCGGGCAACAGCGATGCACAAATCAACTTCCAGTATGTGGGCCCCACGGGCCGCCTGGGCTTTGGCGAGTCTGGAGAGCCTCCTTTGAGCGAGGCCCAACTGGCCGCCTGGGGCCAGGAGGTGCTGGCCCACGCCCGGGGGGCGCTGCTGACCGAAACGCTCAGGGCGGTGAGCACACTGGCTTGGCTGCATGACGCGGGCCCGCCCGTCCCGCCCAATCCCGCGTTCGAGGCATTTCGCGATCCCGTCGAGGGCCATGCCTACCGCATCCTGCTGACCCGGATGGCGCGCAACCCACATAGCCTGGGTGATTTTATGCAGCGCGAGGTCGCGCGCCTGCCGCCCGCGCAGGTGGCCCAGGGACAGGCCCGGGCCGAAGCCATCGCGCAGGGCCTGGCGGCACAGCTCGCAGCCCAGGGCAAGGACCTTCCCAGGGGACTGCTGGGCCCGGCGATGGCCCCAACCACCGCAGCGCCCCGCCAGCCGCCGGTGCCCTCGCCGTTCGCAGCACAATAGCGGCTTGTCCTCGAACCCTACCTCCCTTCCTTCGGCCTCCGCCGTCCCGGGCGCTCGCCCCATCGACGTGGCGCTGCTGGCCAGCGTGTTCGTCGTCGCCGCCTGTGGCCTGCTCTACGAGCTGGCGGCCGGCGCGCTCGCGTCCTATGTGCTGGGCGACTCGGTGCTGCAGTTCTCCACCATCATCGGCACTTACCTGTTCGCCATGGGCGTGGGCTCGTGGCTGTCGCGCTACTTCGAGCGCCAACTGCCGGCGCATTTCCTGCGCATCGAACTGCTGGTGGCGCTGATCGGCGGCGCCCTGCCTGCCACGCTGTTCCTGGCCAATGCCTACGCGCCGGGGGCCTTCCGGCTGCTGCTGTACGGCATGGTGTTCATGGTCGGCACGCTGGTGGGGCTGGAGATTCCGCTGGTCATGCGTATCTTGAAGCGCAACGTGGCGCTCAAGGACCTGGTCTCGCAGGTGCTGACCTTCGACTACCTGGGCGCGCTGGCCGTGTCCATGGCCTTTCCGCTGCTGCTGGTGCCGCACCTGGGGCTGATCCGCACAGGCCTGCTGTTCGGGCTCATGAACGCTGCGGTGGCACTGTGGGCGGTGTGGCTGTTCCGCGATGAGCTGCGCCGCCTGCGCGCGCATGCGCTGGCCTGCATCGCCGTGCTGGGGCTGTTGTTCGCGGGCCTGCTCGGTGCGGACCACATCACCAGCTTTGCCGAGGACAAGTTCTACCAGGACCGCATCGTCTTCAGCACCGCATCGCCCTACCAGCGCATCGTCGTCACCAACGGCAAGCTGGGCCACCGGCTGTACCTCAACGGCAACCTGCAGTTCGCCGAGCGCGACGAGTACCGCTACCACGAGGCGCTGGTCCACCCCGCGATGGCGGCGCACGGCGCGCCCCGGCGCGTGGCCGTGCTCGGCGGCGGCGACGGCATGGCCGTGCGCGAGGTCCTCAAGTACCCCTCGGTCGAGTCCGTCACCCTGGTGGAGCTGGACCCGGCCATGACGCACCTGTTCACCGACAACCCGACGCTCGCCCGGCTCAATGGCGAGGCACTGCGCTCGCCCAAGGTGCAGGTGGTCAACACCGATGCCTTCCGGTGGCTGCAGCAATGCAAGGCCCCTGGATGCGACGCGGCGGAAGATGTCTTCGACGTGATCGTGGTGGATTTCCCCGACCCGACCAATTTTTCCATCGGCAAGCTCTACACCAACAGCTTCTACGCGCTGCTGGACAAGCGCCTGGCGGCGAGCGGCTACGCCGTGGTGCAGACCACGTCGCCCCTGGTGGCGCGCCAGAGCTACTGGACGGTGGTGCAGACCATGGAGTCGGTGGGCCTGCAGACGGCGCCCTACCACGCGCATGTGCCGAGCTTCGGCGAATGGGGCTTCGTGGTGGCCAGCCGCAGGCCCTGGCGCATGCCCGAGGCGCTGCCGCCGAACCTGCGCTTCCTGAGCGCGGGCACGCTGCCCCTGCTGTTCGACTTTCCGCTCGACATGGCGCGCCTGCCGGCCGAGGTGAACCGCCTGTCCAACCAGGCCCTGGTGCATACCTACGAGCGCGAGTGGGGCAAGGTGGTCGGGCACTGAATTCGGAACAACCCCCTGAGGCGCTGCGCGCCTGGGCACCGCCGCCACAGGCGTCGGTTCTTCGGGCACGTCCAAGCCTGCGCAGGCAGGCTTGGAGCCGCGGCTCTCAGCCCCTTCTCTCGAATTGCTGCGCAATTCGGGAAGGGGGACGCAGCCAGTGCGGCGGGGCGGCCCTTGCATGGCTGCTCTGGCATGGGTCGTGCCAGTTTCGCAGACCGGAGGTCCGCACCACATCGGCATTTTTGCCGGGGCGCTGAAGGCCCATGCTGTTGCATCCATGCCGCGCGGATGTAACAAATCCGGGAGTTGCGGGGGTTACCGGCCACGTGGGTAAATCGCTCACGGGGTTGCCGGCAGAATGGAAACCAACGCTTACATTTGTCTGCTCCGATGCTCGAGAGATTCTTCGTTGTCGGCGCACAGCGGGATCCCCAGAATCTTCTGGGGACATGACCCCTGGCTCGTGGCCCTGTCGGTCGCGCTGGCGATCGCCTCCTCCCTCATGGCGCTGCACCTGGCCGCGCTGGCGCAGCGCGCGCCGGACCGGCTGCGCCGCAACCTGACCGTCGCGTCCGGCTCGCTGGCGCTGGGCGGCGGGGTCTGGTCCATGCACTTCGTGGGCATGCTGGCCTTCGACCTGTGCGCGCACGGCCACTTCGAGCCCTCGGTCACGGCGCTGTCCTTCCTGCCCAGCCTGGTGGCGTCGTGGATCGCGCTGCACGTGCTGACGCAAAGGCAGCCCACGGGCCTGTCCATCGCCTGGGGTGGTGCCCTGGTGGGCGCGGGCATCGGCGTCATGCACTATGCCGGCATGTCGGCCTCCGACATGGCGCCGATGATCCGCTATGACGTGGGCGGGTTTGCGGCCTCTCTCGTGTTCGCGGTGGGCATGGCCATCCTGGCGCTGTGGCTGCGCTTCGGCATGCAGCGCGCCTGGACGCGCCGACCCTGGGTGAGCACGCTGCTGGGAGGGCTGGTGCTGGGCCTGGCGATCGCCGGCATGCACTACATCAGCATCGCCGCCGTGCGCGTGTCCGGCAATGTGCCGGACCTGGGGCCGGTGCCAGAACAGGCCCGGTACATGGCACTGGCCATCGCCCTGATGGCCGTGCTGGTGGGCTTGGTGGTCACCACCGTGAACATCGGCCTCAGGGTGCGCTGGCTGCTGCGCAGGTCCGAGCAGAGCGAATCGCGCCTGCGTTCCGTGGTGGAGACGGCCATGGACGCCATCATCATGGCCGATGCGGATGGCACCATCCGCTCCTTCAATGGCGCTGCACAGCGCATGCTCGGTTGGACCGCGGAGGAAGCCGTGGGCCAGCCCGTGCGCATGCTCGTGGACCCCGCCTATGCCAACACGCCGCACAGCTACCTGCCGCGCGACCTGTCCCGCGGCGAGGCGCGCCAGGTGGGCAAGGACAAGGACATCCACGTGGTGCGCAAGGATGGCAGCCTGGTGCCCGTGCGCCTGGTGGTCGGCCGTGTGGACCTGCCGGGCCCGCCGGTCCTGGTCGGCTTCCTGACCGATCTGACCGAGCGCCGGACCATGGAACAGGAGCGCCGGCGCGGCGAGGAGCAGCTGCGCTCGCTGGTGCGCAACATCCCGGGCGTGGCGTTTCGCTGCCGCTACGACGCCGACTGGTCCATGCTGTTCATCAGCGATGCGGTCGAAGCCCTGACCGGCTGGCCGGCCGAGGATTTCCTGCGCGGCAGTATTTCCTTTGGCCGCATCATCCACGAGGACGATGCCGCGCGCATCGGGGACCAGGTGGCGCGCGCCCTGGAAGCGGGTGCGTCGTATGTGCTGGAGTACCGGCTGCACACGCGCGATGGGGGCATCCGCTGGGTGTCCGAAACGGGCCGCGGTGTCGCGGGGCCGCAGGGTGCCGTGCGCTGGATCGACGGCGTGATCACCGACATGACGGCTTCCAAGGCGCAGAACGCCGAGTTCGTGGGCACGGTCACAGCCATCGGCCGCTCCCAGGCGGTGATCGAGTTCGATCTCAAGGGCCGGGTGCTCACCGCCAACCGCAATTTCCTGGACCTCATGGGCTACACGCTCGCCGAGATCGAGGGCCAGCACCACCGCATCTTCTGCACGCCGGAGTACGCCGGCAGCCAGGCCTACCAGGCCTTCTGGGCGCGCCTGGGCCAGGGCGAGTTCAATGCGGGGGAGTACCTGCGCCTGGGCCGGGGTGGGCGCGAGGTCTGGATCCAGGCCACCTACAACCCCATCTTCGACGCGCAGGGGCGGGCCTTCAAGATCGTCAAGTTCGCCACCGACCTGACCGTGCGCCGGCGCATGGAGACGGACCTGCGCGCGGCCAAGGAGCAGGCCGAGCACGCGGCAGCGGCGCGCAGCACCTTCCTGGCGAACATGAGCCACGAGATCCGCACGCCCATGAACGCCATCATCGGCTTCACCGAGGCGCTGCTCGATACGCCGCTCGAAAGCACCCAGCGCCGCCACCTGGGCACGGTGCACCATGCGGCGCGCTCCATGCTGCGCCTGCTCAACGACATCCTGGACACCGCCAAGCTCGAAAAGGGCGCGGTGGAACTCGAAGTGGCCGACTTCAGCCTGCGCGAGCTGTGCGACCAGATCCTGGCCTCGCTGCGCATCAACGCTGCCAAGAAGGGGCTGGACGTCGTGCTCGACTATCCCGAAGGCGTGCCGGTCCACTGGCAGGGCGATGCGTTCCGCATCCAGCAGGTGCTGCTCAACCTGATGGGCAACGCCATCAAGTTCACGCACGAAGGCCGCGTCACGCTGCGCGTGGCCGGCGCCGATGCGCAGCTCGTGCTGCAGGTGGAGGACACCGGCATCGGCATCGACGCCGCCGGCGTGGAGCGCATCTTCGACCCCTTCGCGCAGGCCGATGCCTCGACCACGCGCCGCTACGGCGGCACGGGCCTGGGCACGACCATCGCCCGCCAGCTGGCCGAATTGATGGGTGGTTCCATCGCGGTGGCCAGCCAGGTGGGCCAGGGCAGCACCTTCACCGTGCGCCTGCCGCTGCGCACCGGTCAGGCGCCAGTGGACGCCGGCCCCTCGACGACCCGCGACTGGCTGCGCGCCCCCCTGCCCACGCTGCGCGTGTTGGCCGTGGATGATGTGCCCGCCAACCTGGAGCTGCTGCAGATCACGCTGCAGCGCGGCGGCCACAAGCTCACGGCCGTGGGCAGCGGTGCCCTGGCGCTCGAGGCCTTCGCGCAGGAGCGCTTCGACGTGGTGCTGATGGACCTGCAGATGCCCGACATGGACGGTCTGGAGGCCACGCGCCACCTGCGCAGCTTCGAGCAGGCGCGCCGGCGCAAGCCGACCCCCATCGTGGCCCTGTCGGCCAGCGTGCTCGAACAGGACCGCCGCAACGCCCGTGCTGCCGGCATGGATGGCTTTGCCAGCAAGCCGGTGGAGCCCGTGCGGCTCATGGCCGAGATCGCGCGCGTGATCGGCGTGCGCGAAGACGGCGGTGATCCGGTGTTTGCCGTGGCCAGCATCTTTGGCGCGCTGCCTCCCGGCGAGACGCTGCGGGTGCCGCCCGACCGGGCACCGGCAACGGCCCCCGCGGCGCCGGCCATCGAATGGGAACGGGGCGTGCAGCTGTGGACGCAGGCGCGCTACCTGCGCGAGGCCATTGAGCGCTTCATGCAGGAGAGCGGCGTGGCGCTGGCCGGCCTGCTGTCCGCGCACCAGGCCGATGAATGGGACAGCCTGGTGGCGCGCGCCCACCGCCTGCGCGGTGCGGCCGGCAACCTGGCGCTGCCTGCAGTACAACAAGCCTCCGGCCAGATCGAGCAGGCCGCCCGCGAGCGCGATGCCGGCGCGGTGCAGGTGGCCCTGCTGGCCCTGGCCACGGCACTCGATGCCGTGGGCGGTGCCCTGCTCAGCCCGCAGGCGCCCGATGCGCAGCGCCAAGGTTCGGCGCCGGCACCGGCGCCGCTGCAGCAGGCCCAGCGCGAGCGCGTGCTGGCCGCCATTGCGGCCCTTGCCGCCGCCCTGGCGCAGGGAGAGCTGGCCGATGCGCCGCTGGCGGTGCTCGAGGGCGAGTTGCCCGCGGTCACGCTCAACAGCCTGCACGAGGCGCTCGACCGTTTCGACTTCGACGAGGCACGCGCCTGCCTGCAGGCCCTGCAGCGCCATCTGCAGGCGCCGCTGCATCCGGGGGAAGCACATGCCTGAGAATCGCACACCTTGCCCCCGGCACCCGAAGGAAGCCCCATGACGGCCGTCCATGAAGACCACCGCCCGCGTCTGCTGCTGGTGGACGATGAACCCACCAACCTGCAGGTGCTGCGCCACATCCTGCAGGAGGACTTCCGCCTGCTGTTCGCCACCGACGGCGCGCGCGCACTGCAGATCGCCGCGCAGCAGCGGCCCGACCTGGTGCTGCTCGACGTGATGATGCCGCAGATGGATGGTTACGGCGTGTGCCAGGCCCTCAAGGCCGAGCGCGCCACCGCGAACATCCCGGTGATCTTCGTCACCGCGCTCACCGAGGTGCAGGACGAGGCGCGCGGTTTCGACGTGGGTGGTGTGGACTACATCACCAAGCCCGTGAGCGCCCCCGTGGTGCGCGCCCGCGTGCGCACCCACCTGTCGCTGGTGCGCACCGAGGAGCTGCGCGAGACGCGGCTGCAGATCGTGCAGCGCCTGGGCCGCGCGGCCGAGTACAAGGACAACGAGACCGGCATGCACGTCATCCGCATGAGCCACTTCGCCCATGTGCTGGCGCTGGCGCTGGGCCACTCGCCGGCCTGGGCCGAAGACCTGCTCAATGCTGCGCCCATGCACGACGTGGGCAAGATCGGCATCCCCGACGCCGTGCTGCGCAAGCCCGGCCCGCTCGATGCCGGCGAGTGGGAGACCATGCGCCGCCACCCGCAGATCGGCGCCGAGATCATTGGCGAGCACCCCGGCGGCGTGCTGCGCCTGGCCCATGCCATCGCGCTCACACACCACGAGAAGTGGGACGGCAGTGGCTACCCGCAGGGACTGGCGGGCGAGGCGATCCCGGTGGAGTCGCGCATCGTCGCCCTGGCGGACGTGTTCGACGCGCTCACCGCGCGCAGGCCCTACAAGGAGCCCTGGAGCACCGAGGACACGGTGGCCCACCTGCGCGCGCAATCGGGCAAGCACTTCGACCCGGGCATGGTCGAAATCTTCATCGCCCAGTTGCCCCAACTGCTGGAAATCCAGGCACGCTGGGCCGACTGACCCTCTTTTGCCGGGGGTGGGTTGCGGGTGACGTAGAGTACGGCCCCATGTCCCTCGCGCCCCCATCTCTCCCGCCAACCCCGCGCCGCCGGCAGCTGCTGCAGGCCGGCGCCCTGCTGGCCGCGGGGGCCGTGCTGCCCGGCTGTGAGAAGTCGCCGCGCACGCTCGAAGGCGGCTTTGCCGGTATCGACATGCAGCGTGGCCATGCACTGCGCGAGATGCTGCAAAAGGGCCGCCTCCCCGAGCCCGCCGTGGTGCGGCGCGCGCAGGTCATCATCGCCGGCGGCGGCGTGGCGGGCCTGGCGGCGGCGCGCGCGCTGCGCCTGGCCGGGGTGGAGGACTTCGCGCTGCTGGAGCTCGAAGACCAGGCCGGCGGCAACAGCCGCGGCGGCATGGTCGGCGGCATCGCCTGCCCCATGGGCGCGCACTACCTGCCCGTGCCCGGCGACGATGCCAGCGAGGTGCAGGACCTGCTCGAGGAACTGGGCCTGCGCCAGCGCGTGGCCGGCCGCTGGCGCTACGACGAGCGCCACCTGTGCCACAGCCCGCAGGAGCGGCTGTACTTCGAGGGCGAATGGCAGGAAGGTCTGCTGCCGGTGCAGGGCGTGGGCGAGGCCACGCTGGCCCAGTACCGCCGTTTTTCCGAGCGGGTGGATGCCCTGTCCAAGGCGGCGCGCTTCACCATGCCCATGCTCAAGGCCTTCGATGGCAAGCGGCCCCTGCCGCCCACGCTCCAGGCGCTCGATGCCCTCTCCTTCGACGCCTGGCTCACGCAGGAGGGCCTGGACGATGCGCACCTGCGCTGGTACCTGGGCTACTGCTGCCGCGACGACTACGGCGCGGGCACGGCGCGCGTGTCGGCCTGGGCCGGCATCCACTACTTTGCCAGCCGCCATGGCTTCCATGCGCCGGGCGATGCGGGCAGCGACGACCGCGAGGGCGTGCTCACCTGGCCCGAGGGCAATGGCTGGCTCACGCAGCGCCTGGCGCTGCCGCTGCGGGGCGGCGGGCAACTGGCCACGGGCACCAGCGTGCTGCGCATCACCGAGGGGCGCCATGGCGTGGAGGTGGATGCGCTCAACCATGCCTCGGGCAATGTCGAGCGCTGGCAGGCACCGCGCTGCGTGGTGGCGCTGCCCGTGTTCCTGGCCGCGCGCGTGGTGCGCAATCCGCCGGCCTTCCTCACCGAGACGGCGCAGCGCCTGTCCTGGGCGCCCTGGCTGGTGGCCAACATCCACATCGATGCGCCGCTGACCGACCGTGCAGGCGCCGCACCCGCGTGGGACAACGTGCTGTATGCCGATGCCAACCCCGGCGGCCTGGGCTACGTGGACGCCGGCCACCAGCGCCTGGACCCGCGCCCCGGGGCCACGGTGCTCACCTACTACCAGGCCCTGGGCGACCTGCCCGATGGCCGCCAGCAACTGGCCACCCAGCCCTGGGCCCACTGGGCGCAGGCGGCCATGCAGTCACTGGCCGGCCCGCACCCCGACCTGGCCGAGCGCGCCACGCGCATGGACATCACACGCTACGGCCATGCCATGTCCATCCCCACGCCGGGGCTGCTGGGCTGGCTGCACCAGCCGGGCCGCTACCGCGCACCGGACAAGCGCGTGCGCCTGGTGGGCGGCGAGCGCGTGGCCGTGCTGCCTACGCCGGCCACGGCGCGCCTGGCGTTCGCGCACAGCGACTGGTCGGGCTATTCGGTGTTCGAGGAAGCCTTCACGCGCGGCCATGCGGCCGGGCTGACAGCCGCCGCTTGAGGGCGCTGACCGCGCTGTCCACCGTGGTCAGCACCGGCAGGCCGGTGGCCGCCTCGCACAGCCTGCGCGCGCGGGCCATGCTGAACTGCGCCAGCGCGATCACCTCGCAGCCCTCGCGCTGCAGGCGCTGGGCCTGCGCGGCGACCAGGCTGTCGTGCAGGTCGCCGTTGCCCGCGTTCAGGGCCGCCATCGCGCCCTCGGCCAGGGCCAGCTGCAGCGGCGTGCCAGGCGGGAACTCCGGCGGCATGGACTGCAGGGTGGGCGCAAAGCTGGCGATCAGGCCGATGCGCCGGCCCGTGGCCACGGCCTCTTCGACCATGCCCTGGTTGGGCTTGAGCACCGGGATCTGCGCGTGCCGCTCCACCACGCGCTCGATGCAGGGCCCGAAGGCCGAGCAGGTGAACAGGATGCCATCGGCCCCCGTGCCCACGGCATAGTCCGCCAGGGCCTCGAAGCGTGCCTGCATGGCCGCGTCCAGCCCCTGGCCTTCGCGCGCCAGGTCGGCCGAGAGGCTGTCGTCCAGCAGGTTCATGCGCACGGCCCCGGGCCAGTCGTGTGCCAAGGCGTCGTTGATGGGCGCCACCGAATGGGCCAGTGCGTGGATGAGGGCGATGCGGGTCATGGTGTGGAAGGCGGCGGGGCTCAGATGCCCTTGGAGCTGGGGTTGGCGAAGGCGTCGCGGGTCTCGGCGTTGAGGGGGTAGTTGATCACCACGTTCTTGGGCGGTATGGGCTGCATGAACCACCTGTTGTACAGCTTTTCCATCTCGCCGGACTTCATCATGCCCGTGACCACGCGGTCCACCAGCGCCTTGAACTCCGGGTCGTCCTTGCGGAACATCAGCGACTGGTTCTCGGTGCGCAGGCCCTCGCCGACGATGGCAAAGTCCTTGGGGCTGCGGTGGGTGGCGATGAGCCCCGCGAGCAGGATGTCGTCGAGCACGAAGGCGGCGGCGCGCCCCGTCTCGACCATGAGGAAGGAGTCGGTGTGGTCCTTGCCCGCCAGCTGCGTGATCTCCAGGTTCTTGCCCTTGTCGGCCTCGCGCAGCAGGCGCAGCGAGGTCGTGCCGCTGGTGGCCACCACCGACTTGCCCTGCAGGTCGGCCACGCTCTTGATGCCCGAGTCCGCGCGCACGGCCATGCGCACGTTGTAGCGGAAGATGTCGGGCGAGAAGGCCACCATCTGCTGGCGTTCGACCAGGTTGGTGGTGGAGCCGCACTCGATGTCCACCGTGCCGTTGGTGACCAGGGGAATGCGGTTCTGCGAGGTCACGTTCTGGTACTTCACGGCGATCTGCGGCAGCTGGAGCTCGGCCTTGATCGCCTCCAGGATGCGGTTGCAGATGTCGATGCTGTAGCCCACCGGCTTGCCGCCCCCGTCCAGGTACGAGAAGCCGAACGAGGCCTCGCGGTGGCCGTAGGTGATGGAGCCGCTGTCGCGGATCTTCTTGAGCGTGCCGCCCGCCGGGCTCTGGGCCTGGGCGGTTCCACAGGCCAGCAGCATGGCCAGCGCCAGGGTGGCGGGGAGCAGCGTCTTCGTCAGGGTCTTCATCGGCATGGGAGCACCTTTCAGGTCAGGTCAGGGGAGGAGCAGGGAGGGTTCGGGGGATGGAGTTCAGCAGGGGCTGGGCTGGCGCGGCAGCGCGGCGCTCAGGGTCACGGCGTCGATGGCCTGGGCCAGCAGCGCGGCGATGGACGCGAGGTGCTCGCGCGAGGCGATGTAGGGCGGGGCCAGCAGCACGTGGTCGCCCACGTTGCCGTCCACCGTGCCGCCGAAGGGGTAGCACAGCAGGCCCAGGTCCATGGCCTTCTTCTTGATGCGCGAGTGCACCTTCTGCGCGGGGTCGAACGGAGCCTTGCTCGCCCGGTCGGCTACCAGTTCCACGCCCCAGAAGAAGCCGCGCCCACGGATGTCGCCCACGTGCGGGTGCTGGCCCAGCGCATCGCGCAGTGCCTGGCACAGGAAAATGCCGTCCTCGCGCACCTTGGCCAGCAGGCCGTCGCGCTCTATCACCTGCTGCACCGCCAGCGCCGCCGCGCAGGCCACGGGGTGACCCAGGTAGGTGTGGCCGTGCTGGAAGAAGCCGCTGCCCTGCGACATGGCGTCCACGATGCGCTGTTGCGCCAGCACCGCGCCGATGGGCTGGTAGCCGCCGCCCAGGCCCTTGGCCACAGTGATGAGATCGGGCACCACGCCCTCCTGCTCGCAGGCATGCAGGGTGCCGGTGCGCCCCATGCCGCACATCACCTCGTCCAGGATCAGCAGCACGCCATGGCGGTCGCAGACCTCGCGCACGGCCTTGAAGTATCCGGGCACGGGGGTCAGCACCCCGGCCGTGGCGCCACCCACCGTCTCGGCGACGAAGGCCAGCACCGTGCGCGGGCCGTGCGCGAGGATGGCCTCCTCCAGCTCGCGCGCCAGGCGCAGGCCATAGGCCTCGGGTGTCTCGCCGGCATGCTGCTCGCGGTAGGGGTAGCAGGGTGCCACGTGTGTGGCCTCCACCAGCAGGGGCGCGAATGGCGCGCGCCGCCAGGCATTGCCGCCCACGGCCAGCGCGCCCAGGGTGTTGCCGTGGTAGCTCTGGCGCCGGGCGATGAAGTGCGTGCGCTCGGGCTGGCCGATCTCCACGAAGTATTGGCGCGCCATCTTGAGCGCGGCCTCCACCGCCTCGGACCCACCGCTCACGAAGTAGGCGTGGCTGGTGCCCGCCGGCGCGGTGCGCACCAGCTGTTCGGCCAGCTGCTCGGCCACCTCGGTGGTGAAGAAGCTGGTGTGTGCGTAGGCCAGGCGGTCGATCTGCGCGTGCATGGCGGCCAGCACCTCGGGGTGGGCATGGCCCAGTGACGAGACGGCCGCGCCGCCCGAGGCGTCGAGGTATTCGCGCCCCGCGGCATCGCGCAGGAACATGCCCTGCCCGCCCACCGCGACGGGCGGGGCGTGCTGCAGATGGCGGTGAAAAACGTGGGTCATGCCGAGGTCTCCGGAACAGGTGCGAACAGTGATGGAACAAATGTACCGTAAAAACAAATTGAATGGAACATATGTTTTGAAATTGGGGCAAGGCGGAACACTTGCACCACGGAGCGATCCGCTACAGTGCTGCGACCACCACTCCTGCACATGCACCCCCACCCGCCATGGGCCTGAAAGACACCCTCCGTGCCCGGTTCGACGGCATGACCGCCACGCAGCAGAAGGCCGCGCGCTTCGTGCTGGAGCACCCCAACGACGTGGTGACGGCCTCCATGCGCACCGTGAGCGCGCGCGTGGAGATACCGCCCGCCACCCTGGTGCGCTTTGCGCAGCTGCTGGGCTTCGACGGCTGGCCCGAGCTCAAGGCGGCGCTGGTGCAGGACATGGGCCTCGGGTCCGAGCCCTATGCGCACAAGGCGCGCAGCCTGGTCGATCGCGCGCGCGATGGCAGCGGGCTGGCC
This sequence comes from Acidovorax sp. AC410, assembly GCF_979253235.1. Taxonomy (NCBI): domain Bacteria; kingdom Pseudomonadati; phylum Pseudomonadota; class Betaproteobacteria; order Burkholderiales; family Comamonadaceae; genus Acidovorax; species Acidovorax sp. AC410. The sequence goes on along the minus strand of NZ_CEEDCG010000001.1, from coordinate 1,740,343 downwards.
GGCGAGATCTTCGCGGTGCACCACCAGAACCTGGACGCCACCGAGCACGCCAACGGCGACGCCCTGCCGCGCGCCGCCGCGCTGCTGGAGAAGGCGCGCGCCGTGCACGTGGCCGGCTTTCGCGCCTGCCACCCGGTGGCCTATTCGCTGATGTACGTGTACCGCCTGTTCCGCGACAGCGTGCACCTGCTCGACGGGCTGGGCGGCTCGCTGGAGATGCAGCTGCGCGCCCTGCACAAGGGCGATGCGGTGGTGGTCATCAGCTTCAGCCCCTATTCGCGCGAGGCCATCGCGGTGGCGCGCCAGGCGCGCGAGGCCGGCTGCCAGGTGCTGGCGCTGACCGATTCGCCCGCCTCCCCGCTGGCCCTGCTGGCGCACGAGGTGCTGCTGTTCTCCACGCAGAGCCCGTCGTTCTTTCCCTCCATCGCAGGCGCGCAGGCCCTGTCGGAGGCGCTGCTGGGCCTGCTGGTCAGCAGCGCCGGCAAGCCCGGCATCGCCCGCCTCGAGAGCGCCGAGACCCAGCTCTTCGCCACCGGGGCCTACCTGCCACCTGCTCCATCGCCATGACGCAGGCAGGGTCCGGCGGCATGCACCTGCACATCAGCGTGCCGCGCCAGCAGCTGGATCTGTACGCGGGCGATGCCCTGGTGCGCAGCTATGCCGTGTCCACGGCGCTGCAGGGCGTCGGCGAGATGAACGGCAGCGGCTGCACGCCGCGCGGCCTGCACCGCGTGCGCGCCAAGGTGGGCGCGGGCTGCGATGCCGCCACCGTGTTCGTGGGGCGCCGGCCCACGGGCGAGCAGTATTCGCCGGGGCTCGCTGCCGAGCACCCGGGGCGCGACTGGATCCTGTGCCGCCTCCTGTGGCTCGCGGGTTGCGAGCCAGGCTTCAACCGGGGTGGCGCGGTGGATACGCTGCGCCGCTTCATCTACATCCACGGCTGTCCCGATGGCACGCCCCTGGGCGTGCCGGCATCGCACGGCTGCGTGCGCATGGCCAACGCCGACGTGATGGACCTGTTCGAGCGGGTGGTGGTGGGAACGCCGGTGCGCATCGAGGCATAGCGCTGCCCCGCTCCCGGGCTGGGTGTCACGCGCCCGTCATGCGCGGCGGGCATCGTCGCCGTCTTATCTCCATTTGCCCCGAGCGACCATGTCCCGACTTTCCACCATTGCCGCCTGCGCCCTGCTGGCGTGCGCCGCTGCTGTTTCCCTCACCGCCCAGGCCCAGCAAGCCTACCCCGCCACGCTCGCAGGCCATGCCGTGATGCCCGCCATGAGCCTGGTGCCCGCACCCAAGGACGCACCGCAGGACCTGCAGGTCAGCGGCAAGTTCACCACCGGCAAGCGCGTGGAGGCCCTGGGCTCGGTCGAAGGCCTGTCGGGCGGCCGCCCCACCGGCATCTCGCTGCCCTTCGCCGGCCAGCCGCTGCAGGGCCACTCGGGCATCAAGCGCATGGCCGACGGTTCGTTCTGGATCCTCACCGACAACGGCGCCGGTGCCAAGGCCAACTCGCCCGACTTCATGCTGCACCTGAGCCACTACCAGGTGGACTTCAAGGCCGGCCAGTTCAAGCGCCAGGCCACGGTGTTCCTGCACGACCCGGACAAGAAGGTGCCGTTCCGCATCGTCCATGAAGGCACGGACAAGCGCTACCTCACGGGCGCCGACTTCGACCCCGAGAGCTTCCAGTTCGCCGGCGGCGCGCTGTGGATCGGCGAGGAATTCGGGCCCTACCTGATCAAGGCCGACCTGTCGGGCCGCGTGCTCGCGGTGTTCGAGACCCTGGTGGACGGCAAGCCCGTGCGCTCGCCCGACCACCCGGCCATCACCACGGCCGGCGCGCCCGACGCCAAGGCCCCGGCCTTCGAGGTCAAGCGCTCCAAGGGCTATGAAGGCATGGCCTCGTCCAAGGACGGCAGCAAGCTCTACGCCCTGCTCGAAGGCCCGCTGTGGAACGAGGCTGGCAAGGCCTACGAGGCCGTGGACGGCAAGCAGTACCTGCGCGTGCTGGAGTTCGACGTGAAGGCCGAGCAATGGACCGGCCGCCACTGGAAGTACGTGCTCGAAGCCAACCACCACGCCATCGGCGACTTCAACATGATCGACGGCACCACCGGCCTGATCATCGAGCGCGACAACGGCGAAGGCACGGCCGACAAGGCCTGCCCCGAAGGGCAAAAGCGGACCGACTGCTTCCACGACCCGGCCAAATTCAAACGCGTCTACAAGATCGAACTGACCGACGCCAACGTCGGCGGCCCGCTGCGCAAGGTGGGCTACATCGACCTGATGTCCATCCAGGACCCCAAGGGCCTGGCCCGAAAGCCGCTGAACAAGGGCGTGCTGACCTTCCCGTTCTTCACCATCGAGAACGTGGACGTGGTGGACGGCACGCACATCGTGGTTGGCAACGACAACAACCTGCCCTTCAGCTCCAGCCGCGAGCCCAACAAGGCCGACGACAACGAGTTGGTGCTGCTCGAAGTGGGCGAGCTTCTGCGCGCGAAGTAAGCGCTGCGGTCCCTGTGCAAAAGGGCTGCCCCGAAGGCAGCCCTTTTGCATGGCGGGCAGCGCGTTGCGGGGCCGGGTGGCAAAATCGGCGGCCACACCCTGAAAGCCGCGCCACCATGTTCACAGGCATCGTTCAAGCCACGGCAGGCATTGCCGCCATCCATGACCGCGCAGGCCTGCGCACCTTCACGCTCGATTTTCCCGAAGGCTTCTGCCAGGACCTGGCCATTGGTGCCAGTGTGTCCACCGATGGCGTGTGCCTCACGGTGACCGAGATCCTCTCGCCGACACAGGCCAACTTCGACGTGATGCAGCAGAGCCTGAACATCACCACGCTGGGCAGCTACGGCCAGGGCGACCGCGTGAACGTGGAGCGCGCAGCCAAGGACGGTGCCGAGATCGGCGGGCACCCGCTGTCGGGCCACATCGATTTTTCGGGCACGCTGGCCAGCGTGCGCGAGTTCGACAACAACCTGGTGTGGCGCGTGGCCGTGCCGCCCGAGTTCCGCAAGTACGTCTTCGCCAAGGGCTACATCGCCATCCATGGCGCCAGCCTCACGGTGGCCGAGGTGAACCGCGCCGAGGGCTGGTTCGAGGTCTGGCTGATCCCCGAGACGCGCCGCGCCACGGTGTTCGGGGACAAGAAGGCCGGCGACCAGCTCAACATCGAGATCGAGCGCAGCACCCAGGTGGTGGTCGACACCGTGCGCGAGGCCGTGCAGGAAAGCCTGGGCCGGCTGCAGCCCGTGCTCGAAGCCCTGCTCAAGGAAAAAGGCCTGTCGCTGGAGGATTTCGTCCAGCCCCCAGTGCTTCCCCGCTGAGGCTCATTCGGCGACGTAGTCGAGGAAGCCCGTGACCCGGCGCAGGCGCCCGTCGGCGTCCACCTCGGCCACGTCAGTGCCACGCGCCACGGGTGCGGCCCCCGGGGCCGCGAGCGCCCAGGAAAAGCGCACCACGCTGTGGTGGCCCTCGGGTGTGCCCAGCAGCGCAAAGCGGTAGCCGGCAAAGCGCTGCTGTGCGCCCGCGATCAGCGCGGCCAGGCCGTCATGGCCGTGGCCTTCCATCATCGGGTCGAGGTAGTGAACGTCGGCACTGAAGGTGCCGCGCACCAGGCGCTCGCGTTCGCCCGTGTCGGTGGCATTCCACGCGGCAATGTAGCGCGCGGCGATATCGGGTGCGGCGCTGGCGGCGGTCGGTGCAGTGGATTCAACGGTGTTCATGGCAACTCCTGAAGGCAAGGGGTGAAGCAAGGGTTGTCGGATGCACGGGCATCCCACGCAGGCCATTCTTCGCGGCAGTCCCGCCCGCGTCGATGACCCGGCGGGTCATGCGCCGTGGGCCGCAGCGGGATAATCCGGGCCCTGCATGCCGAATTCTTCGCTTCCCCCTTCCCCCGTACCCGGTGCACCGCGCGCGCTGCAGCTGCACGATCTGCCCGGCCTGTTGCAGGTGCAGTTGGCCTGCTATGGCGAAGGCTTCGTCGAAAGCGGCGAGGTGTTTGCGCGCCGGCTCGCCAGCCCGGTGAACTGCTCGCTGGTGCTCGAGCGCGCCGGCCAGGTCTGCGCCTACCTCGCGGCCTACCGCTCGGTGCAGGGCAAGGTCACGCCACTGCATGGCGACTTCGAGGGCCCGCCCGGCGCGCCCGACACGCTGTACCTGCACGACATGGCGGTGCTGCCGGCCTGCGCGGGCCAGGGCCTCGCGCAGGCGCTGCTGGCACCGCTGTGGGCCCAAGGCGCCGCCTGGGGCCTGCGCCATACGGCCCTGGTCTCGGTGCAGGGCTCGCAGGGCTACTGGGAGCGCCACGGCTACGCCGTGCAGCCGCTGGCCGACGCGCTGCAGCGTGAGCGGCTGGCGAGCTACGGCGAGGGGGCCGTGTACATGGTGCGAACGCTGGCGCCCTAGCCAGTGCCTTGCGTACGCCATTGGGCCTGTTTGAACGGCGCCACGGGCCGGGCATCCGTCGCAGGCCGTGGTCATAATGGCTGGCATGCCGAACCGCTGGAAACCCAATGTCACCGTGGCTGCCGTGATCGAACGCGATGGCCGCTTCCTGCTGGTGGAGGAAGAAACCACCGATGGCCTCAAGCTGAACAACCCGGCCGGCCACCTCGACCCCGGTGAGTCGCCCGCCAGTGCCTGCGCACGCGAGGTGCTTGAGGAAACGGCGTTCGACTTCGAGCCCACGCACCTGATCGGGGTCTACCTCAACCGTTTCACCAAGACGCGCACGGGCGACGACCTCACCTACCTGCGCTTCGCCTTTGCCGGCACGCTGGGCACGCACCACGCCTGGCGCACGCTCGACGAAGGCATCGTGCGCACGGTGTGGATGACGGCCGACGAAATCCGCGCCTGCCCCGAGCGCCACCGCAGCCCCTTGCTGCTGCAGTGCCTGGCCGACTACCTGGCGGGCCAGCGCTACCCGGTGTCGCTGGTACACACCGACATCTCGGTGACCCAGACTTCGGGCTGACGGGGAATGCGCCGCAAATATTTGTGGCGCCGCATGTAACCCGCGCAGTGGGCGGAGCGAAGTAACAGGCAGAGAGCGTGGCGCCGCGCGATCTGAACACCCTGTTTCGACCCCTCCCTCACCTTACGGAGTCTTCCACCATGCTGTCCACATCGAATCCCTCCGCTGCTTCCCTCGCCCTGGCCGCCGCGCTGCTGGCCTTGTCCTCCGGTGCCTTTGCCGCCGACGCCCCCAAGGGTTCCAAGGGCGGAGCGGTTGCCGCCAACGACAAGGTGCACTGCTACAACGTGCACGACTGCAAGGGCAACAGCGACTGCTCCACCGCCGAGCACAGCTGCAAGGGCCAGAACGCCTGCAAGGGCCATGGCTTCAAGGCCAAGACCGCTGCCCAGTGCCTGAGTGAAAAAGGCGTCATTGGTGACATCAAGGGGTGATGCCCCTGGCGGTTGCGCCACGGCGCAGCCGCCTGCGCACCATGGCACACGACCCCATCGCCGTGCGCGGCACCGGCTTCGGCCTGGGCCTGCGCACCGCCCACTACGCGGATTTTCTGGCCGACCCGCAGCCGCTGGATTGGCTGGAGATCATCACCGACAACTACCTCATCGACGGCGGTAAGCCGCTGGCGGTGCTCGACACGCTGCGCCGCGACTACCCCATGGCCATGCACGGCGTGGCCATGTCCATCGGTGCGGCGCAGGGCGTGGACCTGGCCTACCTGCGCCAGGTCAAGGCGCTGGCCGAGCGCATCGAGCCGCTGTGGGTGTCCGACCACCTGTGCTGGATCGGCCCCAGTCCTGACAAGCAACTGCACGACCTGTACCCGCTGCCCTACACCGATGCCTCGGCACGCCATGTGATCGCGCAGGTCCGCCGCGCGCAGGACGTGCTGGGCCGCCGGCTGGTGTTGGAGAACGTCTCCAGCTACATCCGCTATGCCGGCGACAGCGCAAGCGAATGGCAGTTCCTGGCGCACATCGCGCAGGAGGCCGACTGCCTGCTGCTGGTCGATGTGAACAACATCTACGTGAGCAGCGTGAACCACGGCTTCGACCCGATCACCTACCTTGATGCGCTGCCCGCGCACCGCGTACAGCAGATCCACCTGGCCGGCCATTCGGACCAGGGCGACCACATCATCGACACCCACGACCACCCCGTGGCCCCGCCCGTGTGGGACCTGTATGCGCAGGCCTGCGAACGCTTCGGCGCCGTGGCCACCATGGTCGAGCGCGACGACCGCATTCCGCCGCTGGCCGAGCTGCTGGACGAGATGGCCGTGGCGCGGCGCATTGCTGCCCTGCATCTGCCGCAAGCCAGCGCAAAGAGCCATGCGCCACTGTCCTGGCCAGGCGCCACGCCCATGCCTGCCCGGCAGCTGGAGGTGCAGCAGCAGGACCTGGCGGACCGCATCCTGGCCGAGCCGCTGCAGGCCCTGGACGCCGATGCCCCGGTCACGGGCCGCCTGGGCATCTACCACCATGCCTACCGCGCGCGGCTGGCCGAGGTGCTGGCCGACACCTATGCCAAGACCTGTATGTACATGGGGTCGGACACCTTTGAGGCCCATGCACGCACCTATGCGGTGGCGCACCCGCCCACGGCGCGCAGCCTCAACCGCTATGGCGAAGGCTTCACGGATACCCTGCGCATGCTCTACCCCGACAACCCCGAGCTGCACGAACTGGCCCAACTGGACTGGGACCTGCGCACGCGCTTCGACGGGGCGGACGTGCCGGCGCTGGACGCGGCCACGGCTGCTTGCGCCGACCCCTGGCTGGCACGCGCCGGGGTGCTGCACCCCAGTGCATTGCTGCGCACGCTGGCCACCAACGCCGTCGCGCTGTGGAATGCCATTCACGCCGACGAAGACGTGCCCGAGGCGGTGGCGTTGCCAGCGCCTGTCACCTTGCTGGTGTGGCGCAAGGGCCACCAGCCGCACTTTCGCTCGCTGGGCGCCCAGGAGGCGGTCTTCATCCACCTGCTGCAGGCGGGGGCCTCGGTGGAGCAGGCCTGCGCCCGCCTGCAGGCGCTCGGAGCGATGCCGGGCACGGAACTGCTCGCACAGTGGCTGGCAGGCCTGCTGCAGGAGGGCCTGGTGGGGCTGGGCGCAGCACGCGGCAGCCAATGCGCCGGGCAGGCGCCCGCTGTGCAGCGCGCGAACGCGGGCTGATGCACCCGGGGCGGTGTAGGGTCACACCCCTTTGGGCAGCAGCGCGGCCAGGGCCTCGCGCATCCAGCGGGCAATCAGCTGCTGGCGCTCGCGCGGCATGCGGTCCAGCGTCGATGCGACGCTGATGGCGGCCACCGGTGCGCCATCGGCATTGCGCACGGCCATGCCGGCGGCCAGCACGCCCTGGGTGGCGTGGTTGCCCACCACCGACCAACCGCGCTCGCGCGTGGCGCGCACCAGGATGGCCAGGCGCTCGGGCGTCATGCCGCCATAGTGCGGCAAGGCCTGTGCATTGGCCTCTATGCAGGTGGCCACCTCCTCGTCGGGCAGCGCCGCCAGTAGCGCCAGGCCGGCCGCACCCACGCCCAGGGGCTGGCGCGTGCCCACCTGGATCACCAGGATCTGCACCGGGTGCGTGCCCACATGGCGTGCGATGCAGTGCGATGCGGCGCCCTCGCGCACGATGGCGAAGGCCGCATCGCCGCAGGCCCGGCTCACGCGCTCCAGTACGGGTGCCAAACGCATGGCCATGTTGGGCAGGGCGGCGGGCGCGGCCATGGCGGCCATGCGGGGCCCGGCCACGTAGCGAAAACGCCCGCGCTGGGCCACATGGCCGCCCTCCAGCAGCGTGGCCAGCAGGCGGTAGACGGTGGCGCGCTCCAGCCCCACCGTGCGGCACAGGTCGACCACGCGCAGGCCCTCGCGGCCGCTGGCGAGCACGGCGTCCAGCACCTGCAGGCCGCGGCGCAGCGTGCGGCTGCCGGGGTCCTCGGTGGCGTCTGCCGTGGGCGGGGCGAAGGGTAAATCGTCCGGCAGGCGGACGTTTCGATTCGCGGGTCGGGAAGGCATGGGAAAGAATTTGTCCGTCGATGCAACCAGCATGCAGTGTGCCGCAGAGCCACACCGCCGGGGCGCCAAGACGGGATTTTCAGACACACCAGGAGACAAGACATGACCTCGCACACCCCTGCCACCACCGCGCCGCGCCGGCGCCTTCTGGCTTTGGCCGCCGCTGCCATCGCCTGCACCGCCGCACTGCCCCTGCAGGCACAGACCACCCACTGGCCTACCAAGCCCGTGAAGTTCGTCGTGGGCTATGCGGCCGGCGGCGCCACCGACGTCATCGCGCGCCTGGTCGCCGTCAAGCTCGGCGACCAGCTCGGCCAGCCCGTGGTGGTGGACAACCGCGCGGGCGCCAACAGCAACGTGGGTGCCGAGAACGTGGCGCGCGCCCCGGCCGACGGCTACACGCTCTACGTCTACACCATCGCCAACACCATCAACGCCACGCTGTACCCCAAGCTCGGCTACGACCCGGTCAAGGACTTCGAGCCCATCGGCATGATCGCCAAGATCCCGAACATCCTCGTGGTCAACCCCAAGCTGCCGGTGAAGAGCCTGGCCGAGTACGTGCGCTACGCCAAGGAGTCCAAGGACGGCATCACCTTCGCATCCTCGGGCAGCGGCTCGTCCATCCACCTCTCGGGCGAGATGTTCAAGATGCAAAGCCAGCTCAAGATGCTGCACGTGCCCTACCGCGGCAGCGCCCCCGCCGTCACCGACCTGCTCGGCGGCCAGGTGGATTCGATGTTCGACAACACGCCCTCGGCCCTGCCGCACGTGCAGGCCGGCAAGCTGCGCGCCATTGCCATCACCAGCGCCCAGCGCTCGCCGCTGCTGCCGGACGTGCCCACGCTGGCCGAGTCGGGCTACGCCGGCTTCGACGTGCAGTCGTGGTTCGCGCTGGCCGCGCCTGCGGGCACCCCGCGCCCTGTGGTCGAGCAGCTCAACACCGCCCTCAACAAGGTGCTGGCCCTGCCCGAGGTGCGCAACCGCCTGCAGGAGCTGGCCGCCACGCCCGACTCCGGCACGCCCGACAAGATGCGCAGCTTTGCCGCGGCCGAGATCAAGCGCTGGCGAGAAGTCGTCAAGGCCTCCGGCGCCACCGCGGAGTAGGCGACGGGAAAAGCCCTCCCGGCGTCGTTGTTCCGTCTTGTCGTACTGACCGTACTGCCTGCGACGAAACGCCTAGCCAGGACCGCTTCGCTGGGCTTTGCCCGCCGCTTGTGACGCCTTTCATCGAATCGCAACCCTGGAATACCTGCCCTCCATGTTCCCCATCGATTTCTTCTGGCGCGCCGCCCAGCGCTGGCCCGACCGCATCGCCATCGACGCGCCCGAGGGCGCCATCCGCTACGACGCGCTGGCCGTCCGCGTGGCCGCCCTGGCGGCAGGCCTCACGGCGCTCGACCCGGCACCGCAAAGCCGCGTCGGCATCTGCGCGGGCAACAGCGCCGACCACATCGCCGCGCTGCTGGCGGTGCTGGCCTGCGGCAAGGTCTGGGTGCCGCTCAACCCCAAGAGCACCCGGCACGAAATCCGCCGCATCATCGACGCGACCGAGCCCTCCATCCTGGTGCTCGACACGGCCTGCGCCGACCTGCTCGAAGGCGCACCGGGTGCCCGGGTGCCGACCGCAGGGCTTGCGGATCTGGCCGCCGTGCATGCGGGCGCGCAGCGCCCGGTGATCGACCTGCCGGACGACGCCACCCAGGCGATCAAGTTCACGGGCGGCACCACGGGCGCGCCCAAGGGCGTGATGCAGCCCTACCGCGCATGGATGGCCAACATTACCAACCAGATCCACGCCTGGGGTTTCGACGAGCATGAGCGCTACATCGTCGCCGCACCCATCACGCACGGCACTTCCACCTACCTGCTGCCCATCCTGGCGCAGGGCGGCTGCCACGTGGTGCTGGGCGGCGCGGGCGCCGAGGCGGTGCGCGCGGCCTTCCGTGAGCGCGGCGGCACGGTGTGTTTCATGCCGCCCACGCTGGTCTACATGCTGATGGCGCTGCCCGGCGCCTCGCGTGCCGATTTCCCGCGCCTGCGCCGGCTGATCTACGGCGGCGCCCCCATGCCGCCCGAGAAGATCCGCCAGGTGCGCGACTTCTTCGGCCCGGTGCTGGGTACCACCTACGGCCAGACCGAGGCGCCGCAGATCCTCACGGTGATGCAGCCCGCGGACTTCGAGGACCCGGCCAACTGGGCCGCCGTGGGCCGCACCACCTGGTTCAGCGACGTGGCCATCATGGCGCCCGACGGTCGACTGCTGCCCACGGGCGAGGTGGGCGAGGTGGTGGCGCGCGGTGACCTGCTCATGACTGGCTACTGGCGCCTGCCCGAGAAGACCGCCGAGACCCTGGTGGACGGCTGGCTGCACACCGGCGACCGGGGCCTGATTGACGAGCGTGGCTACCTCTACCTCAAGGACCGGCTCAAGGACATGGTGATCACCGGCGGCTTCAACGTCTACCCCGTGGACGTGGAGAACGCGCTGGGCCAGCACCCGGCCGTGCACGAATGCGCCGTGTTCGGCCTGCCCGACGACAAGTGGGGCGAGACCGTGCAGGCCGCCGTGCAGCTGCGCCCCGGCGAGCGGGCCAGCGAGGCCGAGCTGATCGCCTTCGTGCGCGAACGCCTGGGGCCGGTGCAGACGCCCAAGCACATCCATTTCCACGAGAGCCTGCCGCGTTCGCCCGTGGGCAAGGTGCTCAAGTCCGCCGTGCGCGATGCCGCGTTGGCCGCAACCGCCTGAAGGAACCCACTCCATGACCGCCCCATCCGCCAAGACCCCCGTCACCAGCCTGTGTACCCACACCCTCACCAGCCTGCATTACCGCGATGCGAACCTGGTGGAGGACCTGATGGGGAAGAAGACTTTCACCGAGGTGATGCTCATGCAGATCCTGGGCCGCGCGCCGCGCGGCGTGGACCTGCGCATCACCGACGTGGTGCTCATCGTGCTCATGGAGCACGGCCTCACGCCCAGCGCCATCGCCACACGGCTGATCTACATGAGCGCGCCCGAGAACCTGCAGGGCGCCGTCTCGGCCGGCCTGCTGGCCGTGGGCAGCTCCTTCGTGGGCACCATGGAGAACTGCGCCGGCCTGCTCGACCGCATCGCCGCCGCAGCCGACCCCGCTGCCGAGGCGCTGGCCATCGCGCGCCACTACAAGGGGCTCAAGTCGCCTGTACCCGGCTTCGGCCACCACCTGCACAAGCCGGTGGACCCGCGTGCCTACAAGCTGCTGGAGATGGGCCGTGCCGAGGCCGAACTCAAGGGCGACAAGATCCGCGCGCTGGAGACCCTGTCCCAGGCCGTCGACGAAGTGGCCGGCCGTGCCATCACCATCAATGCCACGGGCGCGGTGGCCGCGCTGCTCGGCGAGATCGGCGTGCCCACGGCAGTGATGCGCGGCTTTGCCGTGATCTCGCGCGCGGCTGGCCTGGTGGCGCACATCGTCGAGGAGCAGAACAGCCCCTCGGGCCGCTTCATCTGGGACACCATCGAGCACGCGATTCCCTTCGTCGGCGGCAAGGACGGCCAGGCATGAGCAGCGGCCAGGAAGGCACGGTGCTCGTCACCGGCGCCAGCCGCGGCATCGGCCGCGCCGTGGCCACGCGGTTGATGGCCGACGGCCTGCATGTCGTGAACTTCGACATCGCCGCGCCCGAGGCCCTTGCGCAGCGCGAGACCTTCGTGCAGGTAGACCTGGCCGACGAGGCCGCCCTGCGCGACGCGCTGGCACGCACCGTGGCCGCGCGACCCATCACCCGCCTGGTGAACAACGCGGGCATCGTGCGCCCGGCCGGCATCGACACCGCCACCAGCGCCGACCTGCAGGCCGTGATGGCCGTCAACCTGGCGGCGGCCATCGCGTGCGTGCAGGCGCTGCTGCCCGCCATGCGCGCGGCGCGCTTTGGCCGCATCGTCAACATCTCCAGCCGCGCTGCGCTGGGAAAGGGCGAGCGCATTGCCTATGCGGCGAGCAAGGCAGCAGTGCACGGCTTCACGCGCACCCTGGCGCTGGAGTTGGGCGCCGACGGCATCACCGCCAATGCCATCGGCCCCGGGCCGATTGCCACCGAACTCTTCGAGCGCGTGAACCCGCCCGGCGCGCCGGCCACGCAGCGCATCCTGGACACCATCCCCGTGCGCCGCATGGGCCAGCCCGAGGAGGTGGCACACCTCGTGGCATCGCTGCTCGATGCGCGCGCGGGCTTCACCACGGGCCAGGTGGTCTACGTGTGCGGAGGCATGACCGTGGGGCTGGCACCATGAACGCGCCGAAGACCATTCCACCCGCCCTGCCGCTGGACCTGTCGGGCCGCGTGGTGTTCGTGGCCGGCGGCGGATCGGCCGGACCGGGCTGGAGCATCGGCCGCGCGGCCTGCGTGACCTATGCGCGCCTGGGCGCCAGCGTCTGCGTGGCCGACCGCGACGCGGCCTCGGCCGAGGAGACCACGGCACTGATCGAGGCCGAGGGCGGCACGGCCGCCACCTTCGTGGGCGACGTGGCCGAGGCAGCGGACGTGAAGCGCCTCTTCGCCGAGTCGCGCGAGCGCTTCGGCGGCGCCATCGACGTGCTGCACCACAACGTGGGCATCGGCAAGACCGGTGGCCCGCTGGAGACCAGTGCCGAAGATTTCGACCGCATCCACGGCGTGAACGTGGGCAGCCTGCTGCTGGCCTGCCAGGAGGTGCTGCCCGGCATGGTGGGGCGTGGGCGCGGCTCCATCATCACCATCTCGTCCATTGCGGGCATGCGCTACCTGGGCTACCCGCACCTGGCCTACGGCGTCACCAAGGCCGCGGTCACGCACTTCACGCGCATGGTGGCGCAGCAGTACGCGGGCCAGGGTGTGCGCGCCAACACCGTGGTGCCGGGCCTGATCGACACGCCGCGCATCGCGACCACGGTGGCGAAGATGTTCTCGGACACCAGCCTCGACGAGGCGCGCGCCGCGCGCGCCCGCCAGGTGCCCATGGGCCGCATGGGCACGGCCTGGGACGTGGCCCATGCCTGCGCTTTCCTGGCCAGCGATGCATCGGCCTACGTGACTGGTACGGAGCTGGTGGTGGATGGCGGCATCACGGGCAAGTTCGTTTAGCGGCTTCAAAAGCTGTGCATGACCCCCGCAGAGGCGCCGGTGGCCACGCGCTTGTTGGCTGCACCCTGGAAGCCATTGCGCCAGCGCGTGTGGTCCAGCTCGGCGTAGATCCGCGTGCGGCGCGACAGTTTGTATTCGGCAAAGGCCACCAGGCGGCCATAGCCGTCGTCGGCTGCGGCGGTGCGCGTGCGGTCCACCTTGTAATAGGCGGCGGTCAGGTCCAGCAGCGGCAAGGCCGCCCAGGTGGCCCCGCCCGAGAGCACGCGCTGTTCCGTGTGCGTGGCCGCGCCGGTCTGCGCCTTGCTGCGCCCGGCATTGGCCGCCACGCGCAGGCTGCCCCACTGGTACGCAGCGCCCAGCGTGGCTGCATCCAGCGGGCGCAGGTTGACGTCCTTGAAGGTCTGCCATGCACCGGACACGGTGAATCCGCCATCCGCATACGCCAGGCCCAGGCCGTGCGAGGACAGGGCCGAGGTCTGCAATGCCACCTCGCCCACCCCCAGCATGGCCCGCGCCGTGAGGCCGCCAAAGCGGCCGCTGAGCTTGATGGAGTTGTCCAGCCGGTAGGAGCCGGTGTTGGCGCCCGCGCTGCCGTACTCAATGCCCAGGCCGTGCTGGCTCAGCGCCGTGACGCCGATGTTGGGGTTGAAGCTGGCGAAGCGCATGGAGAGCGGGTCCACGGGCGAGATCGCATCGGCCAGCAGCGTGGTCTGGCGGCCGAGCGCCACGGTGGCCCAGCCCGCCTGCAGGCCCACCCACGAGGCGCGGTCGAAGTATTTGGCGCTGTTGGCGGGCGCACCGGTATCGGCGTTGAGGCCGCTTTCCAGGTTGAACAGCGCACGCGCGCCGCCGCCCAGGTCTTCGCTGCCGCGCACGCCCCAGCGGCTGGTGGTGTGGATGCCGCTGCCCAGGCTGTGGTGCGAACCGGGCGCGGGCGCGTTGGCGGCCGTGAGCCCGCTGGCGTGGCGCAAGCCCAGGTCCACCACGCCGTAGAGCGTGAGGGCGGAGGACGGGGTGGATGCGGCGGTCTGGGCGAAAGCCGGCGCGCAGGCCAGCAGGGCGCAGATGGCGCCGCTTGTCTTCTTCATGCTGTCTCCTCGGATGGAATGTTCTTGTGGGCGGGATCAATCCGCCGTCAACTGGGCCTTCTGCACCACGCCGCGCCACTTGGCCAGTTCCTGGCGCACGGTCTGGGCCAGGGCCTCGGGCGTGCTGCTGTCCACCACGGCGCCCTGCTCTTCGATACGGCGCGCCACGTCCTTGTCGGCCAGCGCGCTGTTGAGCACCTTGTTGAGCTGGTCCACCACGGCCTTCGGCGTCTTGCCGGGGGCGAACAGCGCGTACCACTGGGTGATCTCCACGCCCTTGATGCCGGCCTCTTCGAGCGTGGGCACGTCGGGCATCAGCGAGGAGCGCTTGGGCCCGGCCAGCGCCAGGGCGCGCAGCTTGCCATTCTTCACATGCGACGAGGCCGAGAACAGGCTGGGGAACATCACCTGCGTCTGGTTGGCCATGGTGTCGTTCATTGCCGGAGCCGAGCCGCGGTAGGGCACATGCGCCATCTGCGCGCCGCTCTCGAGCTTGAACATCTCGGCCGAGAAATGCGGCGCCGTGCCGTTGCCGGCCGAGGCGTAGTTGTAGGACGTGGGCTGGGCCTTGGTCAACGCCACGAACTCGGCCACGGTCTTCGCGGGCACCTTGGGGTTGATGACCATCAGCGTGGGCGAGTAGCAGACCATGCCGATGGGCTCGAACTGGGTGATGGGGTCGTAGCGCAGCTTCTGCAGCGCCGGGCTCATGCCGTGCGTGCCGATGTAGCCGAACAGGATGGTGTGGCCGTCGGGCGTGGCGCGCGCCACGTACTCGGCGGCAATGGCGCCGTTGGCGCCGGCCTTGTTTTCGACGATCACCGATTGGCCCAGCAGCTGCGACATCTTTTGCGCCACCACGCGCGCCATGCCGTCGTTGCCGCCACCGGCGGCCGTGGGTACCACCAGGGTGATGGAGCGCTCGGGAAAGGCGGCGTGCGCCACCAGAGGTGCGCCGGCCAGCGTGGCGAGGGCCAGTGCGGCGGCCAGGGTGCGGCGGCGCGATGGGAAAGAGTGGGTCATCATGGTCTTGTCTCCTGTCATGTCGTTGTGGGTGGATGAGAAAAGGAAGTCAGACCTGTTGTGCCGCGGCCTCGGCGACGAACAAGGTGCCTTCCAGGATCTTTCGGGCCGTGCGCACCAGCGCGGCCTGCACCAGCGTGCATTGGCCGTCCACCAGGGCGAGTTCGACATCCACATGGATGCGGCCGGCCGGGTGCAGTACCTCCACGCGGCGCGTGCCAGCGCCGGGCGCGGTGCGCGCGTCGCTGGCCACGGTGCCGGGCAGCACCAGGGCAGCCGCCACGCCGATGGCGCCGGTCACGGCATGCGAGCGGTGGCAGCGCCGGGGCGTGAAGTAGCGCGAGACGATGCTGCCGGGCGCGGGACCGTCGGAGACGATCACCGGCTTGGGCAGCACGCTGCCCGAGACGTCGCCCATGCCCATGCGCAGCCCGGCCTCGCAGCGCAAGGCTTCGAGCCGGGCCAGCAAGGCCGTGTCGGCATCGAGCTCGGCAGGGCTCTCGTCGCCGCGCAGGCCCAGGTCGGCGGCGCGCACCAGCACCATCACCTGGGCGGCGTCGATGCAGGTGACTTGCAGGCCGTGAATGGTGTCGATGCGCTGGCCGGTTGGAAAGATCTGGCCGGTGACGGCGCCCCAGGCGTCAAGGAAGTTCATCAGCACCGGGGCGGCCGTGCCCTGCACGCCGTCGATGTGCACGTCGCCCTCGTAGTGCACGCGGCCGCCTCGGGTCTGCACCTGCACGTCGATGCGCGAGCGGGTGTTCACGTTGTAGACCCGCACCCGCGTCACGTCGCCGGTGCGGCTGGCCGGCACCAGGCCCTGCTCGATCGCAAAGGGCCCCACGCCGGCCAGCATGTTGCCGCAGTTGGGCCGCGTGTCCACGCGGGCCTCGTCCACGCTGACCTGGGCGAAGAGGTAGTCCACGTCGCAGCCGGCATGGGCCGAGCGCGAGACGATGGCGACTTTGCTGGTCAGCGAGTTGCCGCCGCCCAGGCCGTCGATCTGCAGCTCGTGCGGCGAGCCCAGGGCAGCGATCAGCGTGCGGTCACGCTCTGCCGTGTCTTGCGGCAGCCAGTCGGCCAGGAAGAAGGGGCCCCGGGAGGTGCCGCCGCGCATCAGGACGCAAGGTAGGTGGTAGCTCATGGGACCGCATGGTGCGGCGCCGCCGATTGTTTGTGAATTGCATTGTTGGCAACGATTGATGCATGCGGCGCAATAGATGCCAAGCGCTTGTACGTGATGAAATGGCGCCTGTGAATTGCAATGTTGCGAAGCATTGATGCACCGCACGCAATGCACGCCACCCACTCCCCTTGGTCCCTTTCACCGGGCTTGCGCCATGCACACCAAATTCGATCTGGCCGACATCCAGGCCTTCGCCGCCGTGGCCGAGCTGCAGAGCTTTCGCGCCGCGGCCGAATCCATCCACCTGTCGCAGCCGGCCTTCAGCCGCCGCATCGACAAGCTCGAGGAGGCGCTGGGCGTGCGCCTGCTCGACCGCACCACGCGCCGCGTGACGCTCACGGCCGTGGGTCGCGACTTTGCGCGCAAGACGCGGTTGTGGCTCGACGACCTGGACGGCATGCTCATGGGCCTGGGCGACGTGGCGGCGCGGCGCATGGGCGAGGTGACGATTGCCTGCGTGCCCTCGGCCGTGTATTACTTTTTGCCGCAGGTGGTCAAGCGCTACCACGAGCGGTTTCCGAAGATCCGCGTCAAGGTGCATGACGCCAGCGCCAACGAGGTGCTGGTGGCCGTGGCGCAGGGCGATGCGGACTTTGGCCTGAATTTCATCGGCAGCCAGGAGGCCGAGATCGAGTTCAAGCCGGTGCTGGCCGAGCGCTTTGTGGCCGCCTGCCGGCGCGACCATGTGCTGGCGCGGCGCAAGAAGGTCACCTGGGCGGAGCTGGGCCAGCACGACTTCATGTCGGTGGGCAAGACCTCGGGCAACCGCTTGCTGATGGACCTGGCGCTGGCCAATGTGCCCGACCGCCCGCAGTGCCTGTACGAGGCCAAGCACGTGACCACCCTGCTCGGCCTGGTGGAGGCCGGACTGGGCGTGGCCGCCGTGCCGCGCCTGGCCATGCCGGGCAAGGACCACCCCACGCTGGTCAGCATTCCCCTGGTGGACCCGGTGGTCACGCGGCAGATGGGGCTCATCAAGCGCCGCGGGCGCTCCCTGTCGCCCGCGGCCCAGCAGCTGTATGACCTGCTGGTGGCTACGCGTTCTTCGCGGCCGCGCAGCGTGCCCGCAGCATAAAAAATACAATCTGGGCAATGACAGCACCAACCAAGCACCGCGTCGTCGTCGGCCTATCGGGCGGCGTGGACTCGGCCGTCACTGCCCACCTGCTCAAAGAGCAGGGCCACGAGGTGGTCGGCATCTTCATGAAGAACTGGGAAGACGATGACGACAGCGAGTTCTGCTCGTCCAACATCGACTTCGTGGACGCGGCCGCCGTGGCCGACGTGATCGGCATCGAGATCGAGCATGTGAACTTTGCGGCCGACTACAAGGACCGCGTGTTCGCAGAGTTCCTGCGCGAGTACCAGGCCGGCCGCACGCCCAACCCCGACGTGCTGTGCAATGCCGAGATCAAGTTCAAGGCCTTCCTCGACCATGCCATGCGCCTGGGCGCCGAGAAGATCGCCACGGGGCACTACGCACGGGTTCGCCAGAACCCGGCTTCGGGCCTGTTCGAATTGCTCAAGGGGCTGGACCCGTCCAAGGACCAGAGCTACTTTTTGCACCGCCTGAACCAGGCGCAGCTGTCCAAGACCCTGTTCCCCGTGGGCGAGCTGCACAAGACCGAGGTGCGCCGCATCGCCGAGGAGATCGGCCTGCCCAACGCCAAGAAGAAGGATTCCACCGGCATCTGCTTCATTGGCGAACGGCCGTTCCGCGAGTTCCTGAACCGCTACATCAGCCATGCGCCCGGCCCCATCCAGGACGACCGCGGCCGCACCCTGGGCAAGCACGTGGGCCTGAGTTTCTACACCCTGGGCCAGCGCCAGGGCCTGGGCATCGGCGGCATCAAGGAAAAGGGCGCGCAGCGCGGTGGTGGCGAACACGAGCCCTGGTTCGTGGCACGCAAGGACCTGGCAAAGAACACGCTGCGCGTGGTGCAGGGGCATGACCACCCCTGGTTGCTGTCGCACGCTCTGACCGCGCAGGACGTGAGCTGGACGGCCGGCCATGCGCCCGCACCGGGCGCCTACGGTTCCAAGACGCGATATCGCCAGCCGGATGCGCCCTGCACGGTCGTGTCGGCCGATGGCGCAAGCCTGAGCCTGCAGTTCCCGGACGCCCAGTGGGCCGTCACGCCCGGCCAGTCGGCCGTGCTGTATGACGGCGACGTCTGCCTGGGCGGCGGCGTGATCTTCAGCGCGTCGGAGTAACAGGTCCGGGCTCAGCGGATCCAGTGCTGCAGACCGTCGCGCTGCAGGCTGGCTTCGAGCAAGGCCTGCAGGCGCAGGCCGGCGTGCAGGTCCTCCTCGGTGGTTTCGTAGTGCATGCCGGCGAGCGACGCGGCGGTGGCCTCGTCCGTGCCGTGCAGCTGCGCCACCTGGGCGGCCAGGTCCGCCGTTTCCTGCGGGCGCAGACCGGTGAAGGCCTGGCGCAGGTCCGGCAGATGGGCCACAAAGGCCGCGTCGTCCCACTGGCGCACCAGCGTGTCCAGCCCCTGCAGCAGGGCCGGCAGGCGCAGCAGCAGCTCGGGCGCGGCGGTCATCATGCCGCTCAGGAACTGCACCGCCTCCTGCGGCTGGGCGCCGGGGCCGAAGCGCTGGCGCACCACTGCGTCCAGCGCCGCATCGTCCCAGTGGCCGTCGAGGTAGAGCAGCGCGGTGGCGGCGCCGGCCACGCCCGGTGCAACGCCGGCGCCGGTGGCAAAGCGCTCCAGGTGCTCCGTGAGCAGGCTGGCATCGATGGCATTGGCGTCTTCTTCTTCTCCCTCCAGGCTGGCGAGCAGGCGCCCCAGCTCGCGCAGCGAGAGCAGCAGGCGCACGGCCTGCTCCTGCCCATCCGCGGGCGTTTGCGCCAGCGGCGGCAGCAGGTACAGGGCGGCGGGCCACACGCGCTGCAGCAGGCCGGCGAGCTGCGGGTTCTGCTGCACGCCCAGCGGCTCGCGCGCACGCCACAGCGTGACCAGGCGGTGTCCGCATTCCACGACAGAGCCGAGCGAGGCATCCTCGTCGAGGTGGGCCGAGAGCATGGCCAGCAGCTGCGGCAGCCGCGCGTGCAAGCCCACCAGGCAGGCGCGCTGCAGCAGGGCCACGGCGGCACTGGCGCTGCGCCCGCGGCCCTGGTCGGACAGGGCCGCTTCTTCGCGCATGAGGCGCGCCAGGCACACGGCCTCCACACTGGCGCCGTCGCTGGCCAACGCGATCAGGCGCGCCTCGACCAGGGGCGACCAGGCGGCGCGCCATTCCTCGAACAGCATGTTCAGCCGGCTGCCGGCGATGAAATCGGGCCCGGCCACCCACTGTGCCAGGCCCGCATCGAGGTAGGCCATGGCGTGAAAGAAGCGGCTGCGCTCGCAGTGCGAGGGCTTGCGGTACAGGTCCAGCCGCACCGTGCGCGAGGCGCTGTCGTCCAGGCGCACGCCGGCGGCGCGGGCCAGGCGGCGCGCATCCTCGATCAGCGGCGGCGAGCCGGCCGAGGGCGGCACGTCTCCGATGCGCGTGCCGCCCAGGAAGGCGCGCAGGTCGGCCGTGAAGCCGCGCGTGCCCTCGTCCATCGCTCCCTTGACGAAGCACGAGCGGATCGCATCCAGCAGGTCCTGGCGGCCCGGCCCGGCGTTGCCGCGCAGTTCGGCCAGGCGCACGGCCTGCAGCGCGGCGGCCTGCACCAGCGCGGTGGAGACGGCATCCGTCTGGTCCTGCGCGCGGGTCTGCTGGGCGAAGCAGGCCAGCAGGTCCAGCGCCACCACCGTGAGGGGGTGGACCGCCGTGGCCGCGGGGGTGGAGGCGCGCAGGTCCTGGGCCTCCAGGGCTTCCCAGGTGCGCTGGTAGTAGCCCGGTGAGGGCATGCCCGCGCCATAGCCGTTGAGCGCATCGAGCTGCTCGAAGCTGTAGCGGATCAGCCAGGCATCGGGTTCGGTCGCCTTGGGGTTCTTTTTGGCGCTGGCGTTCAGGGGCTTGGCGGCTTTCCAGCTGCGCAGCAGCTCGGCAGTGTGAAAGCCCCCCGTCACCACCACGATGGGGCCCTTCACCTCGCTGCGCCAGCGGCGGATGTGCGCGGCCATGTGGCGCTCGCGCGGCAGGCTCAGCTCGGCCTCCAGCACCTCGGGCTCGTAGTCCTGCCGGGCCATGGCGCACCAGCTGAACACGTCGGCGAACAGCGTGCGCCAGTCGGCCAGGGCCTCGGGCGTGCGCAGCTCGAACAGCCGGTCCCACAGGTCGTGGTGGTCCACGCAGCCGAGCTGGCGCGCCATGGCGTTCAGGTAGCGGCTGTGGGCAAAGTGGCGTTCCTCCATCTGGCTGCGCGCGGTGTCGGGCGCCTCCGTGCCCTCCTCGCCGTCGCCGCCGCCGTAGCGGCGCTCCCAGGCCTTGTGGCGCCAGGGCAGGTCGATCAGCGCGATCTGCGCACCCAGGGCGGCACCCTCGCGCACGGCGACCCATTCTGGGCTGTAGTCGCACAGGGGGTAGAAGGAGCTGCTGGTCACGGTGCGCGGCCCGGTGGGCTCGGGCTCGGCCTCGGCCTCGATGCCTTCCTCGCCGGGCGCAGGCGGCTCGGCCTGGGCCTCTCGCGTGGCCTGGCACAGCCAGGCCACGGGGGTGCGGGTCAGCGGGTCCCGCAGCAGGGGCAGCAGGGCGTCGAGGTCGTCCGGGCCCTCGATCAGCACGGCCGCCGGGCGCACCTCGCGCAGCAAGTGGCGCAGTGCCCAGGCGCAGGCGGGGCTGTGGTGGCGCACAGGCACGAAGAAGATGCCCTCGTCACCGAGCAGCTGCGGCAGCAGGGTCGCGATCTCCGGCGGCAGGCCCGCGGGCTGCGGTGCTACGCTCACCGCTATTGCCACAGCGAGCGGGCCGCGTCGTGAAAGGTCTTCCACTGCGCATCGCGGCGCGCTCGCTCGCGCACCACGGTGTCGAAGTAGTGGCGCACGCGCTTGGCGTCGTCGGCACTGTCCTTGAGCACCACGCCCTGCAACTGGCCGGCGATCTCGCGCGGGGTGAGTTCACCGTTGTTGAAATGGCGCGCCTGCAATGCGGCCGCATAGGCCACGTTCACCGCCTCGGCGGTGGACATCACGGCATCGAGCCCCTTGATGGCCGTGCCCTCCTGCGTCTGGCCGGCGCGCAGCTCCTGGAAGGTGGTGACCAAGAGAGACACCACGTCGCGCGGCACGTTCACGGGCGCCTCGCTGCCGGCCAGTTCGCGCGCGAGCTGGGCCATCACCAGGTCCACCTCGAACCGGTGGTCGCGGATCGGGCGCACGGTCTCGAAGTTGAAGCGCCGCTTCAGGGCCGAGGACATCTCGTGCACGCCCCGGTCGCGCAGGTTGGCCGTGGCGATGATGTTGAAACCGCGCTGGGCGAAGAGGCGCGCGTCATCGCCCAGCTCGGGGATCATCAGCTGCTTGTCACTCATCAGCGAGATCAGCACGTCCTGGATCTCGGGCGGGCAGCGCGTGATTTCCTCGAAGCGCACCAGCTTGCCCGCGCGCATGGCCTGGTACAGGGGCGAGGGCACCAGCGCGCGCTGGCTCGGGCCCTCGGCCAGCAAGAGGGCGTAGTTCCAGCTGTACTTGATGTGGTCCTCGGTGGTGCCGGCCGTGCCCTGCACCGTGAGGCCCGAGTCGCCGCTGATCGCCGCCGACAGCAGCTCCGACAGCAGCGACTTGGCCGTGCCCGGCTCGCCCACCAGCATCAGGCCCTGGTGGCCCATGAGCGTGACGATGGCGCGGTCCACCAGCGGGTCGTCGCCAAAGAACTTCTGCGTCACCTGCAGCTTCGTGTCGCCCAGGATGAACTGGCGCACCGCGCGCGGCGAGAGCTTCCAGCCCGGCGGCCGGGCATGGCTGTCGGCCGCGGCCAGGCGGGCCAGTTCGTCGGCCCAGCGTTGCTCGGGCGCCAGGCGCACGGATTGGTTCGCGGAAGGTGGGGTGGTGCTCATGGTGTCGGTGGTGTGGGCGGCGGTGAGCGCGCACAGGGAGACGGGCTGCGCGCCCTTCGCAGCTATTTTGAACCAGCTTCAGGCATGCTCCGTAACGATCGTTCCATCGGGTGATGAATGCGCGTCGATCGCATGCTTACAATTTGCCCCTAGCCAGATGTTTCCTTGGGTTCACAAGGGGTCCAGCCATCAACCCCTTTGAAAGGCAACGACCATGGCGACCCACCCCACGACCTTCCTTGCAGCGCTAGCCGCTGCCGCATTGCTCTCGGCCTGTGCCGGCAGCCCCACCAGTGCCCCGGCAGCCCAGGGCCAGCCGGCGCGCCCCGCAGGCGGCCACGGCCTGCAGGCCTTCCTGGGCAGCTACGACACGAACCGCGACGGCCAGGTCACGCGCGCCGAGTTCGACGCGGTGCGCCTGCAGCGCTTTCGTGCTGCCGACGCCAACGGCGACGGCGTGCTGACCGAGGCCGAGTACGTGGCCGAGTTCGAAGGCCGCCTCAAGCGCCAGTACTTCGATGACGGCAAGCAGCCCGACAAGGCTTATGAGAATGGCATCCAGCAGGCGCACGTGCGCTTTTCCATCGTCAACCGTGCGCGCGACGGCCGCTTCACACCGGCGGAAGACGCCGCCATTGCAGACAGGACCTTCAAGGGGCTGGACACCGACGGCGACGGCACCGTCTCCCGCAACGATCCACCGCGCGCGGCACCGGCACCCGCCAATGGCGATTGAGGTGGCAGCGATTTCCGCGGCTGCAAACGCAAACACCGGGGCACGCCCCGGTGTTTTTTTGAGGGGGCCCATCCCGAGAGATGAAGCACCCCCTGGCTCGTATCAATCGTCGTTCGTCGCCAGGCTGATCAGGATGCGCAGCACGTACCAGAGCATCAGCGCGATCGACGCGAACAGGTGCAGCGCGGCACCTGCGGGGCGATCCGTGGGGTAGTCGTGGATGATGCGCGAGGTGTCGTACAGCACACAGGCGCCAGCGAACAGCACCATGATGCCGGAGAACCAGATACCCAGCTTGAAGCCGAAGATCGCGCCGGCCACGATGGTGCCCAGGGCCACCAGGCCACCCACCTTGAGGATGCCGCCCAGGAACGAGAAGTCGGACTTGCTGGTGAATGCCGTCCAGGTCAGCGCTGCCACCATCAGCAGCGTGATGAAGCCTGCTGCGCCGATGGCGCCGGGCGCCACGATCTGGGCGATGCCGAACAGCGGCGCGAAGATCAGGCCTTCGGCCAGCACGTAGATCCCGAGGCCCATGAGCTGGGTCTGGGGCTTCTCGGCGTTGTCGGCCAGGTACGAGGCCAGCCAGCCCACGAGCATGAAGGCGCCCATCACGCCCAGCCAGATGAACTTGTTGCCGCTGGCCATCAGCATCTTGGCCGTGGTGGTGGAAAAGCCGCTCAGCATCAGCACGGTGGACAGCACGACAAAGGCCAGGATGGCCGCGCCCAGGTGCTTGTAGGTGGAGACGATGAACTCGCGGCGCTCCATGGGGGAGCCGGACGGGTCCTCAGGGGTCAGTACATTGGTATTCACAAGGATGCTCCTCGGTTGGGGTTGCTACTTCTCACACAGGAAGCGGCCTTGTGGACCGCTTCCTGCCTCTCTCTCTTGGTAGGGGAATCAGGCCGCTGCCAGCTCGTCGGCGCGGCGCAGCTTGCGGTTGGACCACACGCCGGCGGCGCCCAGCAGCGTCAGCACGACGGCCAGCACCCAGATGCCGGCGCCGCTGAAGGACTGGGCCGTGGACGCGGCCTCGGCCTGCATGCGTGTGCGCGTGGCCTCATAGCTGATCACGGGCTTGCCGGCCATCACCACCTCGTAGACGATGTCGCTGTCGCTGCTGTCGTACAGCGCGGTGACCTTCTCGTCGATGATGTCGCTCACAACGGCCTTGGGCTCGCTGTGCGCGATGCGCAGCTTGCGCTCCTCGCCACCGGCATCAGGCTTGACGGTGATTTCGTAGTACTGCTTGGTGGAGCGGCGCTTGCGCTTGACCGTGACCTCGCTGGCGCCGGTGACCGTGCCGGCCACCGTCTGCAACTGCTCGCGCGCCGTGTAGGCGTGGTCGCCATCGGCCTTCCAACTGCTCCAGATGGCCAGGCCGGCCAGGCCCGGGCCCGCCAGCAGGATGAGCCATGCATAGCCCGTGATGAAAATCAGTATTTTTCGGACAAAACCCGGCATGAAAATTCCTCCCTCAATCATTCACATTCAATGAAATCCCGCACAGCTCATGGGCTGTTGTGCGGTGCAAGGGCTGGATCATCGCGGGAGTCTTCGCGCCAAGATGTCGCAAATTGTGAGAACCGAGAGACCTCACCGGAAAAACGTGAATTCCTTCCGGTTTTCGTCGCGCGATTCAAACAGTTACGGCTTGAAATCCTGCTGCGGGCCCTCTCCAGGGGCCCGCAGACAGGCTACCAGGGCATCTTCTTTTCCCAGTCCGCATCGAAGCCGGTGCAGGCCTGGGCGATGGCCAGGTAGTCGGCATAGGCCTCGGCCAGCAGCACGGGCGGCACGCTTGCCAGGGACAGCGTGCTCTCGCTCCAGCTGCGCGAACGGCTGTCCTCGAACGTGAGGGCCTTGAGCGCGGCGGCCACGTTCTCCTCGGGCAGGGTGTTGCCCGAGAACTCGATCGACACGCGCACGCCCACGCTGGAGAAGTCCTTGGTGTACTCGTAGAAGAAGCCGCCGTCCTCGGCCTGGGCGCGCTGGTACCCCAGCTTGGTGAAGGCGCCGCGCAGGGTGAAGCTGTCGCTGACCCAGCCCTGGCGGTCCTTGATCTCGGTGACTGCCAGGCCCTTGTCGTCGGTGAAGGCCAGGGTGGGCGACTGGCGCGACATCTGCGGGAACAGGGGCGCTGTCTTGTAGTCCTTGAAGTGCTTCGTCCACGCGGCGGCCGTGGCAGCATCGACCAGCGAGGCATGGGCCAGCCGCACCTGCGCGCCATCGCCGAGCTCCACCTCGTCGTCCTCGGTGTTGATCAGGCTGCCGTCCTCGGTCGGGCGAAAGCTCTGCAGCACCGCGCCCTCGGCGTCCACCTCCAGCCACACCAGGCGCTGCACCAGGCGGCCCGCCACGGGGTGGCGCTGCAGGTACTCGCGCCACTCGGCCACGGGCCACTGGCGGCCGGTACACATGGCCTCGAACAGGCGCGCGGTCTGCAGGTCGATCACCTGCTTGAGCTCCTTCTTGCTGGTGGAGAGCAGCGCCTTGGTCTCCTTGGTCTGCGCCGGGTCGTCGTTCTGGCGCGGCTCGGGCAGGGTCTTGATGGCCTTGCCCTCGGGGTTGCGCAGCTCGGGCTTCATGGCGGCGTCGAGCACCATGGTGAAGACGCGCTCGCCATAGGGCAGCGCCAGCGTGCCGGTGTCGTCCAGGCCGGCCGTGGGGATGGTGCGGTCAGCCAACTGGTCCTGCGTCCAGCCGTTGCGGTCGGCGATCTCCTGCACCAGGGCCCGGGCCTTGGTCTGCACCGAGGCCGTGCGGTAGCGCCGCGACAGGCCCAGCATCAGCTGGATCACCACCGGATCGTTGCCCGGGGCCACGCCTTCGAGCATGGCCTCGATCTGCGAGCGGCGCTGGTAGTGGTCGCGCATGTACTGCTGCAGCAGGGTCACGATCTCGTGGCCCGGCGCAAAGGCCGCCAGCGCCAGGATGCCCTTCTCGCCGATGGCGCTGCCCAGGTACTCGGACATCTTCTGGCGCTTGCATTCCTCGAACACCTGGTCCTCTGACTTGGCGTAGTCGGCCTCGTAGTACTGGCGGTACTCGGGTTTGGCGTTCTGGTAGCCCTTCTGGTAGGACTGGTAGCGCTGCGGCGCATGGGCCTGGGCGTAGGCGATGCCCTCCTCCAGCGGCGGGTGGCGCGTGTCCTGGGCGATGAACTGGCGCAGCACGCTGCTGCCCAGCGCCTGGCGGCTGGCGGCATCGAGCAGGCCCATGTAGCGCGTGAGCAGGGCGTTGCCACCGGGCTCCTTGAGCTTGCAGGCCAGCACCACCCACCAGCGCAGGATCTCGGGCTCCACGGCCGTGCCGTCGGCCCAGCGCGCGGCCGGCAGTGCATCCAGCGCGAACCAGGCCAGGCCAGCGGGGGGCTTCGCCTTGAGGCCCTTCTTCGCCTCGGCCAGCAGGATGGCGGGAGCCAGGCGCGGCGAGATGTCTTCGCCCAGGCCTTCCAGTGCCGTGAGGAAGGCAGCGCGCACCGTCTCGCGGCTCTCCTTTTCGAGCGCCTTGGTGAGGGCGGGAATGGCGTCGGCGTATTTCAGCTCGGCCAGCCAGTTGGCGGCCTCGATGCGCACCTCGCTCTTGGTGTGGGTGAGCGACTCCACCACCTGGCGGCCGATCTGGGGCAGCGTGGACAAGGCCTTCTGCGCCATGGGGCGGTGGGTCTTGCCCTCGCCCAGGGCCAGTTCCATCACGCGCGGCAGCCAGCGCGCGGGAATGCTCGGAAAGGTGGCCAGCGTGCGCAAGGCCGGCCCGAGCTCCAGCGTGCTCGCATACCGGTCCCCGTTGTTCTGCTGCGCCGCCAGGCCCAGGGCCTGGTCGATGAACTCGGGGTGCTCGGCGAAGAAGGGCCACACGCGCTCGGGTGGCAGCAGGTCGGTGGCACTGGGCGTGTTCCAGTAGTCGAACAGGGCCGTGCGGGCCACTTCGATCAGCGGGGTTCCCGAGCGCTGCAGCAGGTCGGCCAGGGCGCGCAGGTCCACGCTGCCTTGCGGCTGGCCGCCCAGCCATTTGTGGAAGCCGTCGTCGAACCAGAAGCTGCGGTTGTAGCGCGACACGCCCAGCCAGCGGATCAGGTGCGAGGGCCCGAAGGACGGCAGCGCAAACAGGCGGTTGCCATGCGTCACGGCCTGCGCCACCTCGCTGTTGCGCAGCTTCTCCATCTGCTTCTTGTCGAGCTGGCCGTTGAGCAGCGCCAGCGCCTGGCGCATGTCGTCCTCGGTCAGCTTGGCCAGGTTGGCATAGCTCTTCTGGCGCCAGTTGTACTTGTGCTTCTGGGTCTTGTTTTCCTCGGCCTCTTCTTCGGCGGCCCGGCGCGCACGTTCGATCACCTCGGTGCGGTTGGCCAGCAGCAGGGCCAGTGCATCCTCGCCCAGCGGGCTGTCGGCAAACGGGGTCCAGGGCGGGGCTCGGGCAGGTCCTGCTCCTGGGCGCCACCGGCGGCATCGATGCGGTTGAGCGCCGCCCGGATGGCCTGTTGCACGGGCTTGCTGGCCTCGCTGGCCAGCGCGGCTTCGAGCAGGCCGCGCGTGGATTCGGCGGGCAGGCGCGCGAGCAGCTCGGCCGCCTGGGTGCGCTGGCTGGTATCACCGCCGTTCAGCAGTGCGGCCAGCAGGCGCAGGCGTTCGGCTTCGGCGATGCCCTCGATGTGCGGCACGGCCTCGGCGCGCACGGTCTTGCTGCCATCAGCGGCCAGGGCCACCAGCAGCGGGGCGAAGGCAGTGCGCAGCGCCTTGTCGGGCCCGATGCACGCAGCCAGCACCACGCGGCCCGAGGCTGAAAGCTGTTGCAGCAAGGCCTTCACCGCATCGGCATGCGCCTGCATGTACACGGCCAGGGCGGGCGACTTCACCAGGCCGCCCAGCCGGTCGTGGTAGTAGCTGTCCAGGCCCTTGCGCTCGAACGCCAGCTGCAGCACCAGGGTCTCGTCCAGCCCTTCTTCGGCCAGCAGGCGGGCGACGAGATCGACCGTCCAGGCCGCGCGCTCCTTGCCCAGCTCGTGCTTGCTGCTGTTGCCTTCCTTGAAGCTGGCATGCAGCGCATCATTGACCAGGTACTGCAGCCAGTCGGGCACGGGCGCGCCGGGATGCTCCAGCGACTTGCCCGCATCGGCCGCCGCCAGCAGCTTGCCCAGGCGCACCAGCAGGGCCAGAGGCGGCTTGTCGGCAGGCACAGCGGCGTAGAACCCGGAGCGCCCGGCCAGGCTCTTCTTGCCCGCTGCCTCCAGGGGCTTGTCGTTCCAGAGGTTGAAGCCCCAGCGCAACCGGCCAGGCGAGCCGAGCAATTGGCCGGGCTCAAGGGCATGGGGGGCCTGCAGCTCCAGCAGCACGGCTTCGTGGGTGCCTTCGCTCACGAAGGCCAGGGCCTTGTCCGCCAGACCCGGCGCCGCCTTGTCCAGCGGCTCCATGGCCTGGCGCAGCAGGTTGTTCTGCGCGGTGCTCAGTCCATTGCCATCACTGCCCGAGCGGCCCGTCACCGCCCCCACGATCTTGTCCAGCAATCCCATGCGCGATCCCCTGTGGTCTGAATAGAGCCTCGCATTTTGTCAGCGCGCCATGGCGCCACCGTGGCGCCAGGCTGCGCCAGCGTGCAATTTGCCCGCTTTCAAGGTAATGGCTTGTAACGCCAGGCCAGTGCGCCGCGATGCAGCTATGCGTCGATGGACGGCAGTCCGTCGAGCTCCACCGTGCGCTGGCACAGCTGTTGCAGGCGCAGCGCGCCCGCCGGCTGCGGTGCGTTCAGGTGCTGCTGCAGGGCCGACGCCACGGTGTGCAGCCCTACCGAGGCGATGCCCGGCAACGCAGCGCCAAGGCGCTCCGATTGCGCCCCGGTGAGCGGCATGCGCCCGGTGGCGGCCTGGGTTTCGAGCACGTCGAGCACGGGGCCCAGCAGGCGCTGCGCGCGCGTGGGCTGGGTGGCCGCGGGCGTGGCCTGGTCCTTGCGCCATTGCACCAGGCGCAGGATGCGCTGGGCCAGCGGCGTGGGCCGCGCCGCCTCGGTCGCATAGTCCAGCGAAATGGCATGCACCTGGCCTTTGGCGTCGCTGCTCAGCAGCGACAGCGGCACCAGCAAGGTGGTGGCAGAGGTGCGCTCCACCCGCACCAGCACGGCGTGCACCGGGGCGCCGCGTGCGGCCAGCCGATCCAGGTTGTCCACGCGCTGCATGCTGGCGTCGCCCACGGGCACGGTCAGGTGCAGCCACAGGCCGTCGGCGTCCTGCACGGGCAACAGCAGCTGCTGGTGTGCCTCGTCGAGGATGGGGGTGCGCGTGGCGGCCGGGCGCAACAGGATCAGTTCGGCGCCATCGCCCGAGAGACCCGTGGCCGCGCTCAGCTGCGCCGTGAGTTCGGCCCAGCGGCCGCAGCCCAGCGTGGCCAGACGCGCATCGCCCGCTTGCCAGGGTGCCAAGGCCTGCGCCCGGGCCGTGCCGGCCAGGGCCAGCCGGTCGTCGTCGGCCAGGCGCGGCTGCTCCAGCCGCAGCGGGGCCTGGCACAGGGACTGCGCGGCGCCCACACCGGGCCACACGGCATGGATGTGCCAGGCGCTGTGGCGCGTGAAGCCCGTGTCGCTGCCGTCGGGGCGGGCCAGCACGGCCTGCAGCAGCCGCTGGCCGGCCAGGTCCCAGAAGGCCAGGGTCAGGCCACGCGCGCCGCCCAGGGTCTGCCACCAGTGGGCGCCCAGGGGCAGCAGTTCAAGGGCCGTGGTTTCGTCGAATGCGCGGCGCAGCCGGCCGCGCAGCGCGGCGGTGCGTTCCACCGCCTCCTGGCCTTCAGCGGGGGCACGCAGGGCATCGCACAGCGCCTGGATGCTGGACATCAGCGCCAGCGCATCGCGCTCCTGCATGCGGTGGTCGCGCCGCACCAGACCGTCGACCATGCCGCCCAGGTTGCGCAGCAGCGCGGCCAGGCGCGGCAGGCCTTCGCCGCGTGCCGACATGTTGAGCGCCAGCAAGCGTGCCGAGGCCTGCTCGCTCACGTGAGACAGACCGCCGGTCAGCAGCTCGTGCAGCATGGCCTCCACCTGGGCGAGGAAGGCGCGCTCGCGTTCGCCCAGCGCGGCGGTGGGCTGCTCTGCCGCTGCGGCAGGGGCCATTCCCTCGGGCCAGGGCAGCGGCTCGCCCAGCACCTCGCGCAGGGCCGCCAGCGCGATCAGGTGCACGGCCTTGCGCTCGCGTGTGGGCACTTCGGACACCATGCCCTCGTAGCCGGCACCGGCCACATAGCGGCAGGTGGCGCCCAGCGCGGGCAGGTCCATCACCAGTGTGCCGCCCTGCACGCGCCACTCGATGCCGCAGGGCAGCGCTTGCACCGCGCGGCGCACGGCGGCCACGCCGGCCTGCTTGAAGAGGGCCGGGGCCTGCAGGGCACGCACTTCGGCCAGCGGGTCGGCGGTGGTGGCGGGGATGGGCTCTGCCGAGCTGTCTGGCGCGACCGGTGCTTCTGCGGTGGCCGTGCCGGGCTCCAGTGCCCGCAGCCACAGAGCCGCGCCCAGGATGTGCTTGCAGATGCCCGGCGCCGGGCAGTCGCACTGCGCCTTCTGCGGGCCCCGGGCGTCGAGCTGCACGCGCTGGCCATCGGCCTCGACCACGCCGCCGTCGGCGCCCTGCTCGGCCCAGAGCACCTTGCCTGCCTCCACGTCCTTGGCCGCGCGGCGCAGCAGGCCCGCGTTGGCCAGGGCCGTGAGGGTGTCGTCGTCGTAGGCGCGGAAGCTCTCGAACCAGGCGGCCATCGTCACTCCATCACTTCCGCAAGCCACTGCGCGAAATGGGTGGGTGTGAGCGCTGCCACGTGCATGCCTTTGTTCGCCAGGCGCTGCGCCATCTGGCGGTCGTAGACCGGGTTGGCGCCTTCGTCGAGCGCGGCCAGCCCGAGCAGCTTCACGCGCGCCTCGGCCATGCGCGCCACGGCCGACAGCAGCGGGCCGGGGGCGGCGCCTTCCTCGAAGTCGCTGATCAGCGTGAACACCGTGCGCTGCGGGTTACCGATCAGCGACTCGCAGTAATGCACCGCGCGCCCGATGTCGGTGCCACCGCCCAGTTGCACCGTGAGCAGCACCTCCACCGGGTCGTGCGCCAGGTGCGTGAGGTCGACCACGGCGGTGTCGAACACCACCAACTTCACGCGCACGGCGGGCAGCGAACTCATGATGCCGGCGATCACGGCACTGTAGATCACCGAGTCCATCATCGATCCGCTCTGGTCCACGCACAGCACCACGTCCCAGGGCAGGCTGCGCTTCACACGGGCGTTGAACAGCGGGCGCTGGATGACCAGCTGGCGCCGCTCGGCGCTGTAGTTCTTGAGGTTGGCCGCAATAGTGGCGCGCGCGTCGAAGTTCTGCGCGTTCTTGACGAGCGAGCGCCGCTGGCGGTTGCGCCGGCCCACCAGGGCATTGACGAAGTCGTTCTTCAGGCGCCGGGTGATCTCGCCCACCGTCTTCTGAATCACCTCGCGCACCGCGTCGCGCATGGCACCCGACAGGCGCCCGCGCATGCCCAGCAGCGCCTTGGCCAGGCCCGGCGTGGGGTCCATGGAGCGCAGCACGGCCGGGTCCTTGAGCAGGTCGGTGAGCTGGTAGCGGTCGATGGCCTGCGTCTGCATGCGCTCGAAGACTTCCTGCGGAAACAGTTCGCGCGAGCGGTTGAGCCAGTCGATGGCGCGCAGCTGGCTCGGGTCGAGCGAGCCGGCTGCGCCGCCCGCAGGGCGCGCCAGGCCCCGGCCGTCGTACTCGCGGCCGTAGAGGTATTCGAGGGCCTGGTCGAGCTTCCAGTCGCCCGCATCGAACTGCGCATGCGACAGCGGCTGCGCGGCATAGCGGCCCAGGATCAGGCGCCAGCGGCGCAGGGCCTCGTCGGGGCGGGTGTGGTCGGACTCAGGGCTTTCCATGGCCATTGGTGCCCATGCGGGCGAAAAAAAGGCCCGCAACATGGGCGGGCCTGGACAGGAGCCATGGGGCTGCGAAGGGCTGCCGGGTTCCAGCGGTCATGCGCAACACGCCCTTGTGCGACCGATCAGAACGGGATGTCGTCGTCCATGTCGTCGAAGCCCGAGGCCGCGCGGGGTGCAGGCGCAGGGGCCGGGCGCGCGGCCGGCGCAGCGGGGCGCTGCTGTGCAGGAGGGGCGGGGCGGCGCTGTTGCTGGGGTGGCGCGTCGTAGCCACCACCACCCTGGTCGCCGCCGTAGCCGCCGCCGTCGTCATAGCCGCCGCCCTGCTGGCCACCACCGCCCTGGCCGCCGCCCATGCCCTGGCGGCTGCCCAGCATCTGCATCTGGTCGGCGCGGATTTCGGTGCTGTACTTTTCCACGCCCGCCTGGTCGGTCCACTTGCGCGTGCGCAGGCTGCCTTCCACGTAGACCTGCGAGCCCTTGCGCAGGTACTGGCCGGCGATCTCGGCCAGGCGGCCGTTGAAGACCACGCGGTGCCACTCCGTGGCTTCCTTCATTTCGCCGCTTTGCTTGTCTTTCCACTTGTCGGTGGTGGCAATCGTCACGTTGGCCACCTGGTCGCCACTGGGGAAGGTGCGCATTTCAGGGTCGCGGCCGAGGTTGCCGACGATGATGACTTTGTTCACGGATGCCATGGTGCTGCTCTACCTACTTGATGTTGGGGGGCGTTGGTGTGCTCTCCGGTCCGTGGAGAGACTGCGCGCCGAACGCGCCATTGTGCCGCAAGCCGGGGTGGCCGGGGCGGGCGGGAATCTGTTACAGGAACGCTCAGTGCCCCTGGCCCCGCCCTGTGGGGCGCAGCGGCCAGGTCAGCACCAGCCACAAGGCGGTGAGCACGGCCGTGGTGGCAAAGAGGCCCGGTGCGCCCGCCCATTTGACCAGGGCACCGCCCAGGGCGCCGCCGGCAAACAGCCCCAGGGACTGCAGGGTGTTGTAGCTGCCCAGGGCCGCGCCGCGCAGCGCGGCGGGTGCCATGCGCGAGACCAGGCTGGGCTGGCTGGCCTCCAGCGCGTTGAAGCCGCAGAAGAACACGAACAGCAGCGGCCCCAGCACCCACAGCGTGGGCGTGGCGCCGCTGGCGGCCAGGCCGCCAAGGCCCAGCTGCACCACCAGCACCAGGGCGATGGAGCCCAGCAGGGCGGCGCGCAGGTGCCCGGCGCGCTCCAGCGCGAACAGACCCCCCATGGCGGCGAACGACAGCACCACCGCCGGCAGGTAGGCCTGCCAGTGGTGGTCCTTGGGCAGGCCGGCCTGCACCAGCATGGCCGGCACGGCGACCCACATGGACAGCTGCACGGTGTGCAGCACGAAGACGCCCAGGTTCAGGCGCAGCAGGTCGGGGTGGGCCCAGACGTCGGCCAGGCGGCCCCGGGGGGCATTGCGGTGCTCCGTGGGCTCGGGGGGAACCAGCCACAGCACCACGGCCACGCCGGCCAGCGCCAGCGCGCAGGTCAGGCCGAACAGGCCCGACAGGCCGATGTGGGCGGTGAGCAGCGGTGCGGCCACCAGGGCCACGGCGAACATCAGGCCGATGCTGCCACCCACCAGGGCCATGGCCTTGGTGCGCACCGCATCGCGGGTCTGGTCGGCCAGCAGGGCCGTGACGGCGGCCGACACGGCGCCCGCGCCCTGCAGCGCCCGGCCCAGCAGCAGCCCGGTGAGCGAATCGGCCAGTGCCGCCAGCAGGCTGCCGCCGGCAAACACCAAGAGGCCGAGCACGATCACGCGCTTGCGCCCGAAACGGTCCGATGCCATGCCCAGCGGCAGTTGCAGCAGCGCCTGCGTGAGCCCGTAGATGCCCATGGCCAGGCCCACCAGGGCCGGGTCATCGCCCCCGGGGTACTTGCGCGCCTCCAGCGCGAACACCGGCAGCACCAGGAACAGGCCGAGCATGCGCAGCGCGAAGATCAGCGCCAGGCTCACGCTGGAGCGCCGCTCCAGCGGCGTCATGGCGTGCGCGGCCGTCGGCGGCAGGGGGGTCGAAGAGGAAGGGGCGGCACTCGGGGCCGGGGAAGGCATGAACAAGGAAGGGGGCTCGGTGGACGGCTGGCGCAAACCCCGATTCTCGCCCATCCCCCTGTCCGTTGACTTTGATCAAGAACAAACGGCCATCCGCTTGCGCTCAATAGACGTCGCGCCGGTAGCGTCCGTCCGCGATCAGCGCGTCAAGCGCATCGGCGCCGAGCACCTCGGCCAGCACCGCGTCCACGCCCGAACCCATGCCCTGCGCACTGCCGCAGACATAGAGGATCGCGCCCTGGGCCACCCAGGCGCGCAACTCACCCGCCGCGGCGCGCAGGCGGTCCTGCACGTAGCGGTGCTCGCCGCCATCGCGCGAGAACACGCGGTCCAGCCGCGCCAGGAAGCCAGCGGCCTGCCAGCCCTCGATCTCGGCGGCGCACAGGGTGTCGTGCGCGCTGTGGCGCTCGCCGAACAGCAGCCAGTTGCGCCGGTGGCCGGTGCGCACGCGCTCGCGCAGGTGCGCGCGCAGGCCCGCCAGGCCAGATCCATTGCCAATGAACAGGCAGGGCACGTCGCCCATGGCCGCATCGAAGCGCGGGTTGGCCACCAGGCGCACCGGCACCAGGGTGCCGAGCGGCGCATGCACGGTGAGCCAGCCCGAGGCCAGGCCCAGCCCGCTCGCATGCCGCTCCTGGCGCACCAGCAGCTGCAGCGCGCCGTCCTGCGGCAGCGAGGCCACGGAGTAGGTGCGCGGCGCCAGCGCCACCAGGGTGTCGGCACAGGCCTGGGCATCGGCGAAAGGCAGTGGCGGCACCGGCAGCACGCTTTGCGCCAGGGCCTCGGCCAGGGTGCAGGGCTGGCCGGCCAGGTGCACCGCCTGCGTGCCCGCCAAGCCGGCTGCCTGCAGCCAGGCCTGCACCGCTTCGGCCGCGTGCCGGGCTTGTACCTCGACCAGGGCGCCGGGGTGCCAGGTGGCCGGTGTACCGCAGGCCAGCGCCAGCTCGAACAGCGGCCCGCCCTCGCTGCCGGGGTTCAGGTGCTCACGGCTGGCCAGGCGCCAGGGGGTGTAGGGCAGCTCGGGGCCGGCGTCGGCCAGGGCACCGTCCAGCACCAGGTGCTCGGCCCCCTCCAGGGTGGCCAGGGTCTGCATCCAGCGGGCCAGGGCGGCCGCATCGCCGCTGTCCACTTCGATCAGTGGGAACAGGGGCTCGGCACTGCCTTGGCGCAGGGCTTCGTCGAGTGCATGGCCGTAGCCGCAAAAGCGTGCGTAGTTGCGGTCGCCCAGCGCCAGCAGGCCGTAGCGCATGCCGGCCAGGGCGCCCGTGCCCTGCTGCTCCAGCAGGCGCGTGAAGCGCCGGGCGCTGTCGGGCGGCTCGCCCTCGCCAAAGCTGCTGGCCACCAGCAGAACGCGGCGGTGGGCGCGCAGCGCCTCGGGGGTGAGCTGCGCCAGCGACTGCACGGCCACGCGCAGCCCGGCGCGCTGCAGGGCCGTGGCACTTTGCAGCGCGATGCGCTCGGCCTGCCCGGCCTGGCTGGCATAGGCCACCAGCAGGGTGTCTGCGGCGCTGCCGGCCACCGTGGCGGGCACGCCCTGGCCGTGCGCGGCGCGCGCGGCTTCGGTGGCGCGGCGCTGGCGCCGGCGGTCCAGGTAGAGCATCCAGCCGGTGATGGCGAAGAGCGGCAGGCCCAGGCTGGCCAGCAGCATGGCCACGCGCCCCGGCAGGCCGAAATAGGTGCCCATGTGTACCGGGTAGATGGTGCTCAGCGCGCGTGCGCCCATGCTGCGGTCGGCATAGCGGTCCTCTGCGCTGACCTTGCCGGTCACGGGCTCGATGGACATGCGGCTGCGCGCGCGCTCGTGCGGGGCATTGGCCGCGAGCCAGGTGACCTGCACCGGCTGCCCGGCCTTGGCGGGCATGCGCAGGATGGCCTCGGTCCAGTCGCCGGCCTGCTGCTGGAACACGGCCCAGGTGCGGGCCAGGTCCGGCGGTGCGGGCTCGGCGGCCTTGGGTTCCGCGCTGGCGGATGCCGGTGGCTTGGCGGGGGCGGTCACGCGCGGCGGGCGCTTCTGGCCGGCCCAGCCGTCCACCGTGTCGCGCACCGCATCGAAGCACCAGTAGATGCCGGTGGCCGTGAGCGCCACGTACATCACCAGCGCCCAGGTGCCGACGACCGAGTGCAGGCCCCACAGGAACGAGCGGCCCTTGAGCGCCGGGTCGAAGGTCAGCCAGCTGCGCCAGCGCAGCGCGTTGCGCGGCCAGCGCAGGTACAGGCCCGAGAGCGACAGGCCCAGCAGGCAGATCGCCAGCACGCCGGCCACCACGCGACCGGGTTCGCGCGGCAGCAGCAGCCAGCGGTGCAGCGACTCGGTCCATTCGAAGAAGCCGTGCCCCTGCAGCTCGCCCAGCACGCTGCCGGTGTAGGGGTGCACGTAGACCACGTCGCCACGCCGCTCGCCGGGGCGCGGCACGAAGGTCACGCGCGCCGAGCTGCCCGGCTCCGCCTGCACGGCCACGCTGCTGATGCGCTCGCTGCGGCCCGCGCGCAGCACCGACTCGGCGGCCTGCTGCGGCGTGAGCATGGGCCCGGCCGAGGGCGCCACATGGCGCACGCCGGGGTTGATCAGGTCCAGGATCTCTTCGTGGAAGGCCAGCAGCGCCCCGGTGAGCCCGATCACCACCAGCACCGTGCCGGCCGTGATGCCGATGAACCAGTGCACCTGGAACCAGGCCTGGCGCAGCGTGGGCAGGGCCGGCAGGCGCCAGCGGCGGCCGCGGGTCGGCGCACCGGGACTGGACACGGGCGCGGCGCTGTCGGGCGTGGTGGATGCGGAGGAGAGGGTGCGTTCGCTGGCCATGTTGCGCGGCGGGGGAGAGCGGTCCACCGCCGAGGCATGGCGCATGCCCTGGCGACAAAGTGCTTAAATGAGAATGATTGCTATTTTATGGCCATCCGCATGCCCGTGGTGCCGGGTCGGCCTTGGCCGTCATTTCCGGTTGCATCGGCAACGGCCTGTGCTTTGTCAGCAGCATGGCGGCTGCGCGGGGGATTGCGGTGGCCTATCATGGTGGGTTGTCCTGCATTGAGCCCGCCCCCGTGAAAAACGACCCTGTTGCCGACGACGGCCGATCTTCCGACGGCGCCTACCTGGCCCGCGTGCTGCGGGAGCAGCGCATCAGCATCCGCGGGGCGCGCACGCACAACCTCAAGAACATCGACCTCGATATTCCGCGCAACCAGCTGGTGGTGATCACCGGGCTGTCGGGCTCGGGCAAATCGAGCCTTGCCTTCGACACGCTGTATGCCGAAGGCCAGCGCCGCTACGTGGAAAGCCTGTCGGCCTATGCACGGCAGTTCCTGGGCCGCCTGGACAAGCCCGACGTCGACCTGATCGAGGGCCTGTCGCCCGCCATCAGCATCGAGCAGAAGGCCACCAGCCACAACCCGCGCTCCACCGTGGGCACGGTGACCGAGATCCACGACTACCTGCGCCTGCTGTACGCACGTGCCGGCACACCGTTCTGCCCCGACCACGGCCTGCCGCTGGCGGCCCAGACCGTGAGCCAGATGGTGGACGCCGTGCTGGCCCTGCCCGAGGACACGCGCCTGATGCTGCTGGCGCCCATGGCCCGCGAGAAGAAGGGCGAGTTCACCGAGCTCTTCGCGCAGATGCAGGCGCTGGGCTACATCCGCTTCAGGGTGGACGGCGCCATCTACGAGTACGAGAGCCTGCCGGCCCTCAAGAAGACCGAGAAGCACAGCATCGACGTGGTGATCGACCGCCTCAAGGTGCGCCCCGAGATGCAGCAGCGCCTGGCCGAGAGCATCGAGGCGGTGCTGCGCGTGGGCGGCAACGAGGGCAATGGCCGCGTGCTGGTGCTGGAGATGGATTCGGGCCAGGAGCACCTGTTCAGCTCCAAGTTCTCCTGCCCGGTGTGCAGCTACTCGCTGGCCGAGCTGGAGCCGCGCCTGTTCTCCTTCAACTCGCCCATGGGCGCCTGCCCGGCCTGCGACGGCATCGGCCAGCGCGAGGTGTTCGACCCCCTGCGCGTGGTGGCTTTCCCCACGCTGAGCCTGGCCAGCGGCGCCATCAAGGGCTGGGACCGGCGCAACGGCTACTACTTCGCCATGCTCGAGAGCCTGGGCCGGCACTATGGCTTCGATGTCGAGGCACCTTTCGAGTCGCTGCCCGCCAAGGTGCAGAACGCGGTGCTGCACGGCTCGGGCGAGGAGGAGATCGCCTTCAGCTACATCATGGACAGCGGCCCCTCCAAGGGCAAGGTGCTGAGCCGCAAGCACAGCTTCGAAGGCATCCTGCCCAACATGGCGCGGCGCTACCGCGAGACCGATTCGGTGGTGGTGCGCGAGGACCTGGCGCGCTACCGCAGCACCCAGCCCTGCCCCGAATGCCATGGCACGCGCCTGCGCCGCGAAGCACGCCACGTGAAGGTGGGCGAGGGCGAGCAGGCGCGCGCCATCTTCGAGGTGAGCCATGCCACGCTCAATGACGCGCATGGCTGGTTCCGCTCCCTGTCGCTCACGGGATCGAAGGCCGAGATCGCCGACAAGGTGGTGCGCGAGATCACCACGCGGCTGCAGTTCCTCAACGACGTGGGCCTGAACTACCTGAGCCTGGACCGCAGCGCCGAGACGCTGTCGGGCGGCGAGGCGCAGCGCATCCGCCTGGCCAGCCAGATCGGCTCGGGTCTCACGGGTGTGATGTACGTGCTCGACGAGCCCAGCATCGGCCTGCACCAGCGCGACAACGACCGCCTCATCGCCACCTTGCAGCACCTGCGCGACAT
Source organism: Acidovorax sp. AC410 (assembly GCF_979253235.1). NCBI lineage: Bacteria > Pseudomonadati > Pseudomonadota > Betaproteobacteria > Burkholderiales > Comamonadaceae > Acidovorax > Acidovorax sp. AC410. The sequence continues at coordinate 1,701,542 of NZ_CEEDCG010000001.1, read as the reverse complement.
CGGCAACAGCGTGATCGTGGTCGAGCACGACGAGGACATGATGCGCGCCGCCGACCATGTGATCGACATGGGCCCGGGCGCCGGCGTGCATGGCGGCCGTGTGATGGCCCAGGGCAGCTACGACACGGTGCGCAACCACCCCGAATCGCTGACCGGCAAGTACCTGTCGGGCACCTTGGCCATCGCCGTGCCCCGGCGCCGCACGCCCTGGCTGCCGGTGGTGGAGGCGGCAGCGCCGGCCCCTGCGCCGGCCAAGGGCAAGTCGCGCTTTCCCGAAACCGAGGCCAGCAAGCGCCGCGCCGAGCGCATGGCGGCCCACCATGCGCGCCAGGGCGCCGTGCAGGCGCTGCGCGTGGCCGGCGCCACGGGCAACAACCTCCAAAACGTGACGGTGGACTTTCCCGTGGGCCTGCTGACCTGCGTGACCGGTGTCTCGGGTTCGGGCAAGAGCACGCTGGTCAACGACACGCTGTACGCCGCCGTGGCGCGCCAGATCTACCGCGCGCACGAAGAGCCCGCCGCGCACGACGAGATCGTGGGCATCGAGTACTTCGACAAGGTCATCAATGTGGACCAGTCGCCCATCGGCCGCACGCCGCGCAGCAACCCGGCTACCTACACGGGCCTGTTCACGCCCATCCGCGAGCTCATGGCGGAAGTCAACACCGCCAAGGAACGGGGTTACGGCCCGGGGCGCTTCTCCTTCAACGTGGCCGGCGGCCGCTGCGAGGCCTGCCAGGGCGACGGCGTGGTGAAGGTGGAGATGCACTTTTTGCCCGACGTCTACGTGCCCTGCGATGTCTGCCACGGCCAGCGCTACAACCGCGAGACGCTGGAGGTGCTCTGGAAGGGCCGCAACATCGCGCAGATCCTGGAGCTCACGGTGGAGGATGCCTTCGCCTTCTTCAAGGACGTGCCGGCCCTGGCGCGCAAGCTGCAGACCCTGCTCGACGTGGGCCTGTCCTACATCCGCCTGGGCCAGGCGGCGACCACGCTCTCGGGCGGCGAGGCGCAGCGCGTGAAGCTGGCGCAGGAACTGTCCAAGCGCGACACGGGCCGCACGCTCTACATCCTGGACGAGCCGACCACCGGCCTGCACTTCGCCGACATCGACCTCTTGCTCAAGGTGCTGCACCAACTGCGCGACGCGGGCAACACCATCGTCATCATCGAGCACAACCTGGACGTGATCAAGACGGCCGACTGGCTCATCGACATGGGGCCTGAAGGCGGTGCCGGCGGTGGCATGGTGGTGGGCGTAGGCACGCCCGAGGACTTGGCGGCCAACCCCGCCAGCCACACGGGCAAGTACCTCGCGCGCTACCTGGCCTAGCGCAGGCGCTGGGCCACGCTGAGATCCAGCGATCCCATGAAGGCTTCGACAGCCCGCGTGTAGCCGCTCTCCAGGCCCAGGTCGGCGTTGATTTCGCCGTGCGTGAGGTCCTGCGGCAGCACTTCGGCGCGGCCGCCCAGGGCCTGCACATGGGCCGCCATGCCCTGCGCCTGCAGGCAGGGGCGGTCGGGCCGGCTGGTGGAGCACACGAACTGGTAAGGCGGTTGAGCCCCGGTCACGGCATGGTAGGGCGAGATTGCAAACCAGAAGGCCGGGTCGCTGCCCAGCACCTCGTCGTACAGCGGATAGTGCGGCAGCGACATCACGACCGGCGCGTTCAGCAGCGCGCTGTCCAGCGACACCGTGCCCAGCCAGGGCGTGACGCCCAACTGCTGCAAGAGCGGCGCATGCGCGTTGACGAACGACACCAGGTGCGCCCCGGCCGAGTGGCCCATGAGGATGAACTTCGTGGGGTCGGCCCCCCACTGCGCGGCCTGCTTCTGTGCCGTGTCGAGCGCCACGGCCACGTCGATGGCCTCCTGCAGCACGTTGACCGCCGGGTGCAGCCGGTAATTGACCGAGATGAAGACGAAGCCGCGCGGCACCCAGCGCGCCGCCTTTTCCTGCACCACGCGGGACATGGCCTTGTCGCCTGTGCGCCAGCCGCCACCGTGCACCATGAAGATGACCGGTGCGGGGCCGCCCACGCTGCTGCGCGGTGTGCTGGGCAGGTACACGTCCATGCGCTGCAGCGGGTCGGGGCCGTAGGGTATGTCGGCGATGCGTTGCACGCCGGCCGGCAGCGCGGTCACGGTGCCGCCACCCGCATCGTCGAAGAAGCCGGCGGGGTCGGCAGGCTGCGCCTGGGCTGGCGCCATGGCAGCCAGCGAAGCCAGGGCCAGGCCCAGCGGCAGTGCGGCCCGGCAGGCCCAGGCGCAAAGGCGGGGAGCGAGGGTGGTGGTCATGGTGGTGTTCTCCTGCGATGGTAGTGAAGAAAAGGCGACGAGGGGGCGTGGCTGGGGCTACTGCGGCGTGCCCTTGCGGCTGGCCAGGCGCGCGGCGATGGCCGCCGTGATCTCGGCTTCGGTCACGAAGCCCTTGCGCTGGGTGTCGATCTGGTCGAACGCGCTGTAGACGCGCGGCATGCCGGCCTGGGCCTCGGCACGGGTGAGCTGGCCGTTGCCGTCCTTGTCGGCGGCCACGAAGCGCTGGTGCAACTGCTCGCGCGCCTCCCGCATCTGCTGGGTGCGTTGGCCGGGCGGCGCGGCCTGGGCGCTGGCACCAGCCACCATGCCCGCGGCGAGCAGGCCGGCCACGGCCAGCGTGCGGGTGGAGAAAGAGGTCATGGGTCGGCTCCTGGGGCGATGGGTTGCGGATGCCCCGACTGTGGCGCCCAGGTGTGAGCCATTTGTGGCGTGGATGGGCCGATGTATGACAAAGCATGACGAAGTGGCCTGCGGCAGGGCCTTGCGCCCTACCATTGCCCCATCCTGAGTTGCACGCCCTCCCCTATGACCGACGCCCTGGCCCGTATCCTGGTGGCCGATGACGAGCCCGACCTGCGCGCCCTGCTGCAGCGCTATCTCAGCGACCAGGGCTATGCCGTGCGCACGGTCGATGGCGCCGGCCCGCTCGATGCACTGCTGGCGCGCGAGCGTTTCGACGTGCTGGTGCTCGATGTGATGATGCCGGGCGAGGACGGCCTGTCCATCTGCAGGCGCCTGCGCGCGCAGGGCGAGACCATTCCCATCCTCATGCTCACGGCGCGCGGCGACCCGGTGGACCGCATCATCGGCCTGGAGATGGGTGCCGACGACTACCTGCCCAAGCCCTTCAACCCGCGCGAGCTGCTGGCCCGCGTGCAGGCCATGGTGCGGCGCCAGCGCATGCTGGGGGCGCACACCGGCCCGCTGCAGGCCGGCGGCAGCATCCGGTTTGGCGATTTCACGCTGTGGGTGGATGAGCGCCGGTTGACCCGCGACGGCCAGGACGTGCCCCTGACCAGCGGTGAGTTCGCCCTGCTGCAGACCCTGGCCCAGCAGCCGCGCCGCCCGCTCGGGCGCGACCGGCTGATGGCCCTGGCCTACGGGCCCGACCACGAGGCCACCGACCGCAGCATCGACGTGCAGGTGATGCGCCTGCGCAAGCTCATCGAGGCCGACCCGGCGCAGCCGCGCCACATCCGCACCGTCTGGGGCGTGGGCTATGTCTTCATGCCGGACGGCTTGGCACCCACCGGGGGCAATGCATGACCGCCACGGCGCCTGCGCGCAGCTGGTGGCCGCGCAGCCTGCTGGGGCGCAACCTGCTGCTCATCACGGCACTGGTGGTGGCAAGCCAGCTGTGCGCCGTGGTGCTGGTGCGCCAGATGATTTTGCAGCCGCGCGTGGCCCAGGTGGCCGACGGAGTGGCGCGCAATGTGGCCGCTCTGCGCGCCGGGCTGGACGTGCTGCCGCCTGCGCAACGTGCGGCCTTCGTGGAGGCCTTCAACCGCCAGGCGGCCCAGGCTGTACTGGAATCCGACGAGCCGCCGTCCCCGCGCCGGCGCGCCCTGCTGTCGCCGCTGGAGCAGCGCTTCGTGCAAGCGGTGGCGCGGCGCTTGGACCAGGCCGAGGCCAGCGCGGCCGGTGGGCCGCGCTGGCGCCGCGATGGAGCGGGCATGCTGGCGCTGCGCGTGGCGCATGGCGGCACCGACTACTGGCTCAGTCTGCCCAGCGTGTTCCCCACGCGCGAGTTCACCGGTGCCTGGCTCATGGCCACGGTTGCCGGCGTGCTGCTCGCCCTGCTCGGGGCCTGGTGGCTGCAGCGCCACCTGAATCGGCCGCTGGCCCGGGTGGTCACTGCGGCGCAGCACCTGGCACACGGCCAGGCTCCCGCCCCTCTGCCGGAGGATGGGCCCGAGGAGATCGCCACGGTGGCGCGCAGCTTCAACCAGATGGCGCGCAGCCTGGCGGAGGCCGACCGCGAGCGTGCGCTGATGCTGGCCGGCGTGTCGCACGACCTGCGCACGCCGTTGACCAAGCTGCGCCTGGGGGTGGAGATCGCGCAGGCGCACCTGGACGCGCCGCTGGCCGCCAGCATGGCGCGCAGCATCGAGGAGATGGATGCCATCGTCGGCCAGTTCCTGGACTTTGCCCGCCTGGGCGACGGCGAGGCCGCGGTGATGGCGTCGCTCGACGAGCTGGCCCGGGCCGTGGCCGAGGCGCAGGCCGACCATGGCCGCGCGGTGCGGCTGGAGCTGGGATCAACGCCAGCGGTGCTTGTGCATGCACAAGCGCTGCGGCGTGCCGTGGACAACCTGGTGGAGAACGCGTGGCGCCATGGCGCTGCGCCCGTGGTGCTGAGAACGGGCGCCGGTGCGGCAGGCGTGTGGATCGAGGTGGCGGACCACGGCCCGGGCATCCCTCCCGCCGAGCTGGAGCGCATGCGCCAGCCTTTCGTGCGCGGCGGTGGCGGCGCACGTGCAGGCGCCCCAGGGGCCGGGCTGGGCCTGGCCATTGCCGAGCGCGTCGCGCGAGCACATGGCGGCACCCTGGAATTGCACAGCGCGCCGGGCGCCGGCTTGCGCGCGCGGCTGGTGCTATCGCGCCCGGAGTAGGTTGGCGGGGGATCAGCGCAGCCGCGGCGCGGATGCCGGGGCCGTGTCCCCAATGCGGAACACCGAGACCACCTGCACCAGCTCTTCGGCCTGGCCTTGCAGGCTGCTGGCCGCCGCTGCCATCTCTTCGACCAGGGCCGCGTTCTGCTGGGTGGCCTGGTCCATCTGCGTCACGGCTTCGCCCACCTGGGCCACGCCCAGCGACTGCTCGTGGCTGGCGGCACTGATCTCGCCCATGATGTCGTTCACCCGGCCGATGGCGGCCACCACCTCGTGCATGGTGTTGCCGGCGCGCTCCACCAACTGGTTGCCCTGCTCCACACGCTCGACGCTGGCGTGGATCAGCGTGCGGATCTCGCGCGCCGCCTCGGCGCTGCGACCGGCCAGGCTGCGCACCTCGCTGGCCACCACGGCAAAGCCCCGGCCCTGCTCACCCGCGCGTGCGGCTTCCACGGCGGCGTTGAGGGCCAGGATGTTGGTCTGGAAGGCAATGCCGTCGATCACACCGATGATGTCGGCGATCTTCTGCGATGAGGCGCTGATGCCCTGCATGGTCTGCACCACCTGGGCGACCACATCGCCACTTTGCACCGCAATGGTGCGCGCACTGCCGGCCAATGCACTGGCCTGGCGCGCGCTGTCCGCATTCTGGCGCACCGTGGAACTGAGTTCCTCCATCGAGGCCGCGGTTTCCTCCAGCGCGCTGGCCTGGCTTTCGGTACGCGCCGAGAGGTCGTTGTTGCCTTGCGCGATCTGGGCGCTGGCCGTGGCCACGCCTTCCGAGCCGCCGCGCACCTGGCTCACCACGTCGGTCAGCTGGTGGCGCATCTGCACCAGGGCCGCCATGAGCTGGCCGACCTCGTCCGTGCCGTGGGCCGCGGCGGTGCCGCGCAGGTCGCCCTGGGCCACGGCATTGGACAGCTGCACCGCCTGTGCCAGCGGCACCGTGACGGAGCGCATAAAGGTGCGCGCCAGTGCCACCGCCACCGCCAGGGCCACGGCCAGCAAGCCGAGCTGCCATAGCAACTGGCGCTGCAGACCCACGACGCGCTCCTGCAGTGCGCCATTGAGCAGGTCCATGGCCTGGGCATTGAGCGCATACAGTGCGTCGATGGTGCGGGTGAATTCGTCGAAGTAGTCCGAAGCCGGGGCCGAGAGCTCGGCCGCGCCGATCACTTCCCTGTCGGCGCGCTGCAGTGCCTGCTGGACCTGGGTGTTCACCGCCTGCGCGGGGCCGCCGAGCGCCTGGCGGAAGACCGGGTTGTGGAGCATGGCGCGCTCCAGGCTGCGCAGCGCATCGCCCTGCAATTCCACCACGCGCTGCTGCAATGCCATCAGGCCGCCCTTGCCTTCGGGAGCCAGGGCCTTGCCGCTCAGCGCGGCAGAACCCTGGGCGCGCATCACGCCGAGCTTTTCACCGAGCATGGGCACATGCACCAGTGAGGCCTGGACGAGGGCGTTCGTGTCCTGGCCGGGGTCGAGCGCCAGGCCGTAGTGGTGGAGCAAGGTCTCGTTCAGGCGCATCACCCCGGCGATGAGCTGGGTGTGCTGCGCCGTGCTCTGGGCCGACTGAAGGCTGCGCGCGGCGACTGCCTGCTCCAGGGCCTGCCAGGTCTGGCGCAGCTGCTTCCAGTTGGCTTCGTCGGCCGCTGGCACGCCCGCCTCGGCGAAGCGGGTGGCCACGTCGGCCATGGCTTTTTCCACCGCCTCGCGCGCTGCAGGCCGGCGCGCCGCCAAGGCCTCGTTGCCGCCGAGCATGCTGGCCGAAAGGCCCCGGTGTACCTGCATGCCCTGCACGACCTTGTTGAGCGCCAGCAAAGGCGGCGCACCCCGCGCCTCCTGGCGCGCCGTGGCCATGTCCTGCAGGGCATCGCGCACGTGCATGAAGGTGGGCAGGGCCGTCATCGCCAGCGCGATCAGCCCGAGGATCAGGAACTTCTGGAGCAAGTTCAGACGGTTCAGGGAGGTCATGGCGAAAGCGGCAGCCGGTGCATGCGCGAGGTTGCGGGCCCGGCGCGGGGCCGGGTCAGGGAACAGGGGAGTAACGCCTGCCTTTCAGCAAGCGACATGCCAGATGCGCCGCGCTGCACCGCAGGTCGCCCCAAAGCGGCCGTTTGGTGGGTGGCGGTGCGCTCCTACAGGGCGCTTGAGGGCAAATGGGATATACCGGTGCACCTTCCGAGGAGAGCTCCGCATGCATTCCATCACCCTGCGTTTTCTGGCGTCGCACACCGCCCCTTCGGCGTCCGGCCGCATCCACGGCGGTACCGTGCTGCGCTGGATGGACGAGGCAGGCTTCGCCTGCGCCTGTTCCTGGGCCGGTGGGACTTGCGTGACGGCATTCATGGGCAGTGCCAGCTTCGACCGGCCCATCCACCCGGGCGACCTGGTGGAGGTGCAGGCCAGCCTGGCCCACACGGGCGAGACCAGCATGAACATGCTGATCGAGGTGCGCAGCGGTGGCATCCAGGAAAAGGAGCTGCGCCAGGTCACGCATTGCGTGGCTGTCTATGCGGCGCTGGATGAGGACAGCGCACCCCGCGCCGTGGACAAGTTCTCGCCCGAGACCCCGGGCGACATGGCCCTGGCCGAACGCGTGAACGCGCAGGTGGAGGCTGCCCGCCCCCCTGCAGGCTCAGCCCATTGAGGACGGCGCGTTGACGACCTGCAGGAACTCCGGGTCCTGCAGGTAGCGCTCGAAATCCGTGTCCTGCAGGAACTGCGAGGGTGGTTTGCCCAGGCTGCGCGCCCTGGCCGCCGCCGGCAGCAGGCGTGCCTTGTCGCTGGTCAGCGCGTAGTAGCAGGCCAGGTTGTACATCAGCGTGCCATTGGTCTGCACCGCCGGGTCGAAGCCCGGTCCGACCAGGGTCGCCATCACGGCCTCGGCCAGGTCGCGTTCCTTGGTGCGCATGGCAAAGGCCAGGGTCTGGCTGGCGATCACACCGACGTTGTAGACCTGCTTGTCGTCGCGCTGGTACTTGCCCATGGACGGATAGACCTGGGCCAGGTAGTGGCGCACCAGCCGCGAGGACGAGGCGAAATCCTGCCGGCCATTGAAGTGGTTGACCAGCTGCGCATACGCGTGGGTGATGTCCGAGGCATCGCCCTGCACCCGCTGCAGGTCCTGCGCCAGGTCCTGCGCGATCTGCAGGAACGCGGGCAGTGCGCCGGGCGAGCGCTGGGCGGCGGCGTTCGCATCCCTGAGCGCCTGCACCGATGCCTTGCGCGCGGATGCGGGCCGCGCCGGATTGCCCACGTAGGCCATGCGGGCGCCAGGCAGCGCCTGCTGCAGGCTGCCGCTGCGCAGCAGCACCGACATGCCCGACGTGGGGCCTTCCAGGTCGGGCACCTGCACCACCAGCTCCAGCGGGCCCTTGCCGCCTTGCAGCCGCTCGAAGGCCGCGCGGGTTTCGCTGGCAGACAGCTCGATGCGCAACTGCATGTCTTCCTCCTCGGAGGAAGTGCGCCAATGCAGCGTCAGCGCCGAAGGCAGTGCCTGCAAGACGGGCCACAGGGCCTGCACGGGGATCTGCGGACCCATGCCATCGTGGCGCTTGCGCGCGTCGGGGCTGCGCAGCCAGGTGTGTGCGGGGGGCGCGGCAGCAAATTCCACCAGGCCGTTCACGGCATACGAATGCGTCGATGGCCCGGTGAACACCGGGCGCCATGCGCCGGCCTCGTGGCCCGTGGCCTGGCCTGGCACCGAGCCGCGCGGGCGCACCACGTACAGGCCGATATCCTTCTCGTAGTGCCGCAGCAGCGCCTCTTCTCCGGGGTGGTGCAGGTAGCTGCGCGGGTGCACGGTGAACCAGGGGTTTGCGTCTGGCAGCACCGGCGACGGGTCCCACCACGCCATGTGGGGAAAGCGGAACTGCCCATTCTCCTTGGGAATGAAGGCCTTGAACTTGAGCACCTCCCTGCCCACGCGCAGCTGGGTATGGGCATCGCCGAACCAGTAGCGGCTGGGCAGGTCGCCGCGCACACCCAGGGCCTTGAGGGCCACGCCCACGGTGGCCCCGAGCAACTGCCCGCTCAGGCCCTCTTCCAGGTGCAGGCGGCGGCGTTCGAAGTCCACCACTTTCACGCGCGGGATGTCTTGCCCGGTGCTGTCGAAGTCCCCGGGTTCGATCTCCGTCCAGCCCTTGCGGGCAGGGTGGTAGCCGCCAAGGCAGGTGGCGTCCCAGCCCAGCGTCTCGGCCGAATGGGTGCGCTGGCGGCAATAGGTGTCCACCTTGTCGCGCTGGCGCGTGATGTCCAGCACCCATGCCTTGCCGCCGGACAGCAGGTAGGCCCAGGCGCTGGTCTCGTTGCGGCCGAACTCCACCTGCTCGGCGCGGTCCAGTTCGGCGAACAGCTCGGCCTCTGACAGGCGGTTGCCGTCCACGGCCGGCGCGTACGGCTTGCGCTGCCGGTCACCGCTGTACACCCAGTCCATGTAGTAGTGCGGCGTGAACACGATGCCCGAGGTGTACAAGCCGCTGGGCACGCGCAAGCTGTCCAGCAGCTCCCCTTGCGGGCTGAACTTCCACAGGTAGCCCCCGGCCACGGCCACCAGCTGGCGCGTGCGCGGCAGCGCGAACAAACCCTCCACCGGGCCGTGCAGCACCTTGCGCACCTCCAGGTGCTGCGAGGCCGCGGTGTTCTCGGACAGGCGGGGGTAGTCGGGGGGCGGTGCCGGTGGCCTGGCACCCGCAGCCAGGGGCAGCATGGCGGACACGGTCAGGAGCGCAAAGGTGCGGAGCAGGAAGCGGTTCATGCAAAGGGGCTGCGAAGGAGCCGCCATTCTGGCCCAGCCGCTGGGTCAGCCACCCCCCATCCGCGCCGCCGAAGTTGTGCCAAATTGTGCAAAATCGGGACCATGCAGCGCTTTGTTCCTCCCCCTTGCGATCTGCAGCCCTGGCTGGAGGGGGCTGTGGTCGTGGACAGCCCGGCCGAACTGCAGGGCTCGCAATTCCCGGCCATGGTGGGCAGCATGCTGGTCGTCCGATTCGAAGGCGAGGTGCTGCGTGGCGGCGCGGCGCTGCCTGCGGCGGCCTGGATCAGCGCCAGCACGGTGGCCACGGCCTATGCGCACCAGGGCCGTGTGCGCGCCGTGGGGCTGATGCTGCGGCCCGAGGCGGTGCCGTCGCTCCTGCCCACCGGGCGGGGCATCGTGAACGGGGTGCGACCGATGTCGGCCATGGCCGTACCGTCCTGGACCCTTGCCGAGCAGGCCATCCGTGCGGCGCCCGATGACGATGCGCGCATCGGGGCGCTGTGGCAGTTCGTGCGCCAGGAACGGGCCTCACAAGTGCAATGCGAAGAGCGCCTGGTGCGGGCCAGGGCCCTGCTGAACCACGCAGGCGCAAGCGCGCAGGGCACTGCGCCCCGCTCCGGCGTGGGGTCGCGCCAGTTCGAGCGGCGTTTTGTCGCCGAGTGGGGCATGACGCCCAAACAGTTCCAGGTCATCGCCCGGTTCAGCATCACGCTGCAGCAAGCGATGGCCGTGCCGGCGGAGCCCGGCGCGCACCTCGCGGCCGACCAGGGTTACTACGACCAGTCGCACATGGCGCGCGACATGCGCAGGCTGGCAGGCCAGCCCCTTCAGGAACTGGTGAAGGAAGCGGCCCAGCGTGCGCCCAGCGCGCACTGGCCCTTGCAGGTCGGTGCGCAGGCGCATCAGGGTGTGGATTCGCCGCGCAGGCGCTGAGCCAGGTACAGGGGCAAGGCGAACGCCAGGCCGATGCCGAAGCAGGCCAGCACATAGGCCCAGCGCCACGCTCCCAGGCGGCGATCACTGACCACCCAGGCCGAGAACGCCACGGCCGCAAGGTACACGTCCACGGTGATGCTGGTGGTCAGCGCGTTGGCGGCGGCATCGCGCCAGTACACCCCGGGCGCGACGCTGCCCCCGCCCTGGAAATACACCAGGTTGAAGTACCAGGGGACTGCCATGCCGGCGATGGCCAGGAGGAAAAGAAAACCGCGCAGGTGTTTTTGCTGCATATGTCAGGGGCCCGCACCGTGGCAGGCGTTGGGTGGATGAAGAACCCCTGAGACTAGGCTTGCAAGCCCTCTGGCGATAGGAAAAATGCGACACGGCCGACACGCAGCGTGCCGGCCAGCCGCTCACGGAGCGCGTGGCAGCGAGGTGACTGCGCCACCGTCCACCTTTTGCTCCTGGCTGTCCGGCGGACAGGCTTCGTCGGTGTAGACCGTGCGCCCGCCCTGGATGCACTTGCGCAGTGGGGGCGCAGGGGCCGACGCCGCTCCACGTGCGCCCGCGGCGGCGCGCTGCGCGGTCTTCTTCTCGGGAGGCAGGGAATCCTCACCGGGGCGGTTCATCTTGCTCCAGGCCTTGTCGACCCAAGGCCGGACCTGGGGCAGCCACTGGTCGGCCGTCCACCATGCTGCGCCAGCGGCCGCCAGCAGGGCCAGTGTCCAGAGCGTGGGTTTCCAGGGGTTGCGCATGGCCGTGGCCCCTCCCATCAGCCCAGGTGCTGGCCCAGGATGCCGGCCAACTCGAACATGCCCGCACTGTCCTTGCCGAACACCGCACGCAGCTTGTCGTCGGCGACGATGGTGCGCTTGTCCTTGGGGTCCTGCAGGTTGTTCGCCTTGATGTACTCCCAGAGCTTCTTCACGGCCTCGGGGCGGGCCACCGGCTCGGTGCCGATGACGGCTGCCAGCGCGGCGCTGGGGGCGGCGCCGGCCGCGGCCTTGCGCGGTGCCTTGGCGGCGGCGGTCTTGGTGGCCGCCGCCTTCTTGGCGGGTGCCTTCTTCGCGGCGGCCGCCTTGGCCGGGGCCTTGGCAGCAGCCGTCTTGCCGGCAAAGGCACCGGCGGCTGGCTTGCGCGGCGGGAACTTGCTCGGCGCGAACTCGAAGTTCACCTTGCCGGCTTCCTTGTCCCAGGCCAGGAAGGCCTTGAACGCGCGGCGCGTGCGCATCGAGACGAATTTGTCGAGCAGGTCGGTCTTGCCCGTTTCCAGCAGCTTGTGCATCTGCTCGCGCTCCACCGGCTGCTGCAGGATGATCTTGCCGCTCTTGAAGGTGCAGCTCGGCGTGGGCTGGGCGGCGGTGGGCACGGCCTTGCTGCACACATAGTTGGCGCCGTGCTCGTGCACACCGGCGCCGCAGATCGGGCAGGGGCCCAGGGACGCATCGGCAAACTCCACCAGCTCGCCCGATTCCTCGGCGTTCTTGTCGTCGCCGAAATCGAACTCGAGCTTGTAGTTGTGTGCCTCGTCGTCGTACTTGATGACGATCTCGGAGGTGAAGGGCCAGCCCGCCTTGGAGCGGAATCCTTCGAGCGGCCCGATCTTCTTGTCGCGCAGCAGGGCTTCGGCCTCGGCGGTCTCGAAGGTGCGGCCCGCAGGCGACTTGCCGAAGCTGAAGCCGCAGGGCTCGGCACCGGGCTTGCCCACGCAGGCGAAGCGGCGGTAGTTTTCCTTCACCACGCCGCCGCAGTTGGGGCAGGGCGTGGTCAGCGTGGCGTAGTCGCCCGGAATGGTGTCGCGGTCGTATTCCTTGGCCTTCTTGACCATGCGCTCGGTCATGGCGGCGATGTCGGCCATGAAGGATTCGCGGCTCAGTTGCCCCTTTTCCATCTGCGAGAGCTTGAACTCCCACTCGCCCGTGAGGTCGGCGCGGCACAGCTCCTCGACTTCCAGCCCGCGCAGCAGCGTCATGAGCTGGAAGGCCTTGGCCGTGGGGATCATTTCACGCCCCTCGCGCAGCATGTACTTCTCGGTCAGCAGGCCTTCAATGATGGCCGCGCGCGTGGCGGGCGTGCCCAGGCCCTTCTCCTGCATGGCCTCGCGCAGCTCCTCGTCATCGATCTGCTTGCCAGCGCTTTCCATCGCGCCCAGCAGCGTGGCTTCGGAGTAACGGGCCGGGGGCTTGGTCTTGAGGCCCTTGGGGTCCACCTGCTCGGTCTGCACGGTCTCGCCAGGCTTCACGGGCACCAGGTTCTGGCCCTTGTCGCCGTCCTTGCCGCCCTCGACCTCGTCGGCCGCTTCCTTGCCGTAGATGGCCAGCCAGCCGGGGCGCACCAGCACCTTGCCCTCGGTCTTGAAGCTGTGGCCCACGGCCGTGCTGATGCGGGTCGTCACCGTGTACTCGGCACTCGGGAAGAACACCGCCATGAAGCGGCGCACCACCAGGTCGTACAGCTTCTGTTCGGCTTCCGACAGGCCGCTCGGCGCCTGCAGCGTGGGGATGATGGCAAAGTGATCGCTCACCTTGCTGTTGTCGAAGATGCGCTTGGAAGGGCGCACGTAGTTGTTGGTCAGCGCCGTGCGCGCATGCGGCGCCAGGTGGCGCATGCTGCTGTCGGCCAGCATCTCGAAGGTCTGGCGCGCCACGGGCAGGTAGTCCTCGGGCAGCGCGCGCGAGTCGGTACGTGGGTAGGTCAGGGCCTTGTGGCGCTCGTACAGGCTTTGGGCCAGCGCCAGCGTGGTCTTGGCCGAGTAGCCGAACTTGCCGTTGGCCTCGCGCTGCAGGCTGGTCAGGTCGAACAGCAGGGGCGATGCCTGGGTCGTGGGCTTGCTCTCTTCGGTCACCGTGGCCGGCTTGCCGCGCACGGCGTCGGCAATGGCCTGGGCCTCGCGCTGCGACCAGACGCGGTCGGCGCGCAGTTCCACGTCCTCGCTTTTCTTCCACTTCGGGTCGAACCACTTGGCCGGGTACTCGCCCGCCTCGGCCGCGAAGCTGGCATGCACCTCCCAGTAGTCGCGGCTTACGAACTTGCGGATCTTCTCCTCGCGCTCCACCACCAGCGACAGCGTGGGCGTCTGCACCCGGCCCACGGTGGTCAAAAAGAAGCCGCCGTCGCGCGAGTTGAAGGCCGTCATGGCACGCGTGCCGTTGATGCCCACCAGCCAGTCGGCCTCGCTGCGGCTGCGCGCCGCATGCGCCAGGCCCGCCATCTGCTGCTCGCTGCGCAGGGCGTCGAAGCCGTCGCGGATCGCCTGGGGCGTCATGGACTGCAGCCACAGGCGCTTGACGGGCTTGCCCAGGGGCTTGGCGCCACCGGCGTACTGCTCGATCAGGCGAAAGATCAGTTCCCCCTCGCGGCCCGCGTCACAGGCGTTGATGAGTTGCGTCACGTCCTTGCGCTTGGCCTGCTTGACCACCGCGTTCAGGCGCGTCTTGGTCTTGTCCACGGGCTTGAGGTCGAAGTACGGCGGGATCACGGGCAGGTGGGCAAAGCTCCACTTGCCGCGTTTCACGTCGAATTCCTCGGGCGCCTGGATCTCCACCAGGTGGCCCACGGCGCTGGTGACTACATAGCGGTCGTTCTCGAAGTGGTCGTCGTGCTTTTCGAACTTGCCCGCCACGGGCGTCAGTGCGCGCACGATGTCCTGCGCCACCGAAGGTTTTTCTGCAATTACCAGGGTCTTGGTCATTTTTTGGTTTCTCGCCAGTCTGGCTGTCCGGCATCCGGCCGGTCGCTTCTACAATTCGTTGCCTCACGCGTACACGCGCACGCGCATGTGTGCATATTCAAGTTAACAGAGTTTTTGCCATGCCCCGCACCGCATCGCCCGCCGCCCCTTCCCATCCATCGGGCCGCCGCATCCAGACCAGGCGCTCGGGCGTGCATGGCAATGGCGTGTTCGCCGTGCAGGATATTGCAGAGGGCGAAGTCCTTGTCGAGTACACGGGCGAGGTGATCGGCTGGGAGGAAGCGCAGGATCGCCACCCCCACGATCCCCTGCAGCCCAACCATACCTTCTACTTCCATGTGGATGAAGACCACGTGATCGACGCGAAGTTCGGCGGCAACTCCTCGCGCTGGATCAACCACAGCTGCAACCCCAACTGCTATGCCGACGAGCGCGATGGCCGCATCTTCATCACCGCGCTGTGCAACATCGCCGCCGGTGAAGAGCTCAACTACGACTACGGCCTGATCATCGACGAACCCTACACGAAAAAGCTCAAGGCCGAGTATCCCTGCTGGTGCGGCAGCGACAACTGCCGGGGCACCCTGCTGGCGCCCAAGCGCGGCTGGCGCCCCCCGATGCCGCCCGAGCCGGCAGCGCCACCGCGTAAAAAAGGTAACAAAAAGAGCGAGGGCGCCGCGAAGGCCGCCCGGGATCCCCGGCCATGACCGCGCTCGCCTTGCACTGGCCCGCCGAAGCCCTCTGGGAAGCCGTGGTGCCCCAGTTGCCCGGCTTTTCCGTCGAGGTGCTGCCCAGCATCGACTCCACCAACACCGAACTCATGCGCCGTGCGCGCGCCGGCCTGTGCGACCCCACCCTGCTCGTGGCCGAGCAGCAGACCGCAGGGCGCGGGCGTCTGGGCCGGGCCTGGCAGAGCGACGTGGGCGCCTCGCTCATGATGAGCCTGGGGCTGCCCCTGGCACCGGCCGACTGGTCGGGCCTGTCCCTGGCCGTGGGCGTGAGCGTGGCCGAGAGCCTGCAGCCGGTGCTGCCGCCCGAGGGCGCAGGCCAGCCCCCCCGTGTCGGACTGAAGTGGCCCAATGACCTGTGGATCACCGGCGACCGCAAGCTCGGCGGCATCCTGGTCGAGACCGCCAGCTTTGTCGCGCCGCAGAGCGCCAGCCCGGATGCGCCGCGCGCCGGCGCTGCCACCCGCTATGTGGTGGTGGGCATCGGCATCAACGTGCTGCCGCGCAGTGGCGAGGGCATGAGCATGCCCCCGGCCAGTCTGCAGGAGCTGGAACCCGGCCTCACGGCCCCCGAGGCCCTGCTGCGCATCGTGCCGCCCCTGGTGGCCATGCTGCAGGCCTTCGAGGGCTACGGCTTTTCGCCCATGCAGGCCCGCTTCGCGCAGCGCGACATCCTGCAAGGCCGGGCCGTCACCCTGAGCGACGGGCAGGCGGGCACGGCCCATGGTGTGGGGGAGGACGGCGCCCTGCTGGTGCAGACCGCCCTTGGCATGCAGGCCATCACGAGTTCGGAAATCAGCGTGCGGCCCAGCCCCGCACTGCCGTCATGAAAGAAGGAGCTGCATGCTGCGCCTGCTCATCCTGATCCTGCTGCTGGCCAATGGCGGCTACTACGCCTGGTCACAAGGGCATCTGCGCGAATGGGGCTTTGCGCCCGTGCAGGAGGGCGAGCCCCAGCGCCTGGGCCAGCAGCTGCGTCCCGAGACCTTGCAGATCCTGCGGGCCCGGCCGACCAACCCGGCACCGCCGTCCCCCGTGGCCGAAGCCGCACCGGCCTCCACGGCCACCGAGTGCCTGCAGGCCGGTGTGTTCGATGAACGCCAGGCCGAAGCCCTGCGCACGTTCGCTGGCGGCCTGCCACAGGGCAGCTGGGCGCTGGAGCCCACGCCCCTGCCAGGCCGCTGGATGGTCTACATGGGCCGTTTCGAAGACCAGGAAGCCCTGGACAAGAAGCGCGCCGAGCTGCGTGCCCGCAAGGTGGATTTCGACCGGCCTGGTGGCACGCTGGAGATCGGCCTGTCCCTGGGCCGCTTTGCGACCGAGGACGCTGCCAAGCGCGAGCTGGTGGCCCTGGGCGAGAAGGGCGTGCGCACCGCCCGCGTGATCCAGGAGCGTCCCGAAGCCACGGGCTTCACCCTGCGCCTGCCCGCCGTGACCGATGCGCTGCGCCCGCAACTCGACACGCTGCGCAGCGCGCTGGCCGGCAAGGCGCTGCGCAGCTGCAGCTGAGCTGCCGGCGCCTGCGGGCCATGCACGCGGTGGCGTCCGATGCCGTTCCCATTTTCCTTGCGAACCTGATTCCATGACCGAAGAAGCCTCTTCCATCCAGTGTGGTGCGCACGGCGAAGCCACGCCCACCTATGTCTGCGGGCACCTGCACCGCAACCCCGTGCAGCGCTGGTTCTGTGACGCCCCCGAGGCCGACTACCCCTACCCGGACGCCTGGTGCGCCGCTTGCGATGCCGAGCTGCAAAAGGAAGGCGGCGAGTGGAATGAGCGCAACGAGGGCTGCCTGGATCTCCAGATCCTCTGCCACCACTGCTACCAGGGCTCCATGGCCCAGAGCGTCGGCGCCATGGCCGAGCCCCAGCAGCACGCCTGGGAAGATGCCGTGGTCGATGCCCACCATGCGCTGGTCCACAAGCAGCAGGCGCTCGAATCGGGCCACGGCATCTCGCGCTTCGAGCGCTGGGACTACGACCAGGCACAGGGCACGCTGACCTTCTCGCAAGAGGGGGCTCCACGGGTCGTGGCGGACATTGAGTTCATCGGCTCGGTCTCCAAGGCCAGCGGTACCTGGCTATGGGCCTGGGCGAACTTCAGCAACCATGCCAAGGTGGCGACCCGCATCCCGGCCGTGCGCGAGTGGGGCGAGGTCCACGGCTTTCTACCGCTGACCGTGCCGCGCTGGGATGCGGATGTGACGGATGGCTGGGAGCTTTCGGGCGTGGCCGCGCAGGTGCTCGGTGCGCGCGGGGTGTACCGGGCGCCCACGGACAATGGCTACCTCTTCATGGCGTTGATGTCGGTGCGGGCGGTGGGGTAGCCTTGGGATGGCGCTCTGCGCCATCCTGGGGCCCTCAGTCCAGCACGATGCGCGCGAAGCGGCTCACGCGCCGCATCTTGTCGACTTCCTTGCGGATCTGCGCTTCGAACTCCCCGGGCAGGCTGCCGGAACCGAACAGCCCCTGGTCCGCCAGTTGGGCCCTGACGGCCGGCTCCTGCAGCACGGCGGCCACGGCATCGCGCCACTGCCGCGCCATGGCGGCAGGCATGCCTGCCGGAGCGACCAGGCCGAACCAGGACGGGTCGTTGCTGGAGAACAGGCTCAGCTCGGCATAGGTGGGAACCCCCGGCAGCACGGCCAGCCGCTCCTTCCACGACACGGCCAGGGCCCTCAGCCGACCGGCCTGGATGTGCGGTAGAGACGAGGCCACCTGGTCGAAATACACCGGCACCTTGCCCGCGACCACGTCGGCCAGCGCCGGTGCCGCACCCCGGTAAGGTACGTGGGTCATGAAGGTGTTGGTCGTGCTCTTGAGCAGTTCGCCCCACATGTGGCCGATGGTGCCGTTGCCGGGCGAGGCGTAGGCCACCTTGCCGGGCTGCGCCTTCGCGTAGCGGATGAATTGCGCAAAGTCCCGCGCCGGCAGGTCGGGGTGGACCACCAGCACGCCGGGCGCCTTGACGATTTCGGTGATGGGCGTGAAGGCGTCGATGTTGTAGGGCAGGTGGCGGTAGACCGCAGGGTTGACGCCGTGCGTGGACAGCGTGGCGATGCCCAGGGTCAGCCCATCGGGCGCGGCGGCAGCCACCTCGGCCATGCAGGTGGCGCCGCCCGCGCCGGGGCGGTTTTCCACGGTGATGCTCCGCTGCAGCCGCTGCGACAGCGGACCCGCGATGGCGCGTGCCGTGATGTCGGTGGCGCCGCCGGCTGCAAACGGAACCAGCAGCCGCACCGGGCGCGTATCGGCCGTGGATTGGGCCCATGCGTGGCCTGCAGCCCATGCAATGGGGACGGCCCCGGTCAACAGAGTGCGTCGTTTCATCGGGGGCCTTGTAGATGGTGAAAGGCCCATTCTGGAGAGTTCGTGCCGCCGTGGATAACGACGTTTGGCACTCAGCATAGTCCTGGCAGGAATGTCCCGGTCGTGCCACGCCTGCGATGGCTACTCCAACGGGATCGCCCGCGTCTCCCCGTGCCGCATGAGCCAGACGCGCTCGGCCGGCACACCACGCTCGGCCAGCGCTGCTGCCAGGTCGCGCGGCGGGTGGTCGAAGGCCTCCTGGGTGAGTGCAAAGGTGCCCCAGTGCACGCCCATGGCCTGGCGCGCCTCCACGTCCAGCATCAGTTGCACGGCGTCGGCCGGGTTCACGTGCATGGGCTTCATGAAGTCGCGCGGCAGGTAGGCGCCGATCGGCAGGGCCAGGAAGTCCACGGCGCCCAGGCGCTGGCGGATGGCCTTGAAATCGCCGCTGTAGCCTGTGTCGCCCGGGAACAGGAAGCGCCAGGGCTCTGCCGCACCGGGACGGCTCCATTCGAGCAGGTAGCCGCCCCACAGCGAGGCATTGGTGTCGTTCAGGCTGCGGCGGCTCCAGTGCTGGGCGGGGGTGAAGTACACGCGCACACCCGGTGCCAGTTCCACGGCGTTCCACCAGTCGAGCTCGACGGTGTTGTCCATCCCGCGGCGCACGAACCAGTCCCTGAGCCCCATCGGCACGATGAAGCGCGGGTTCTGCTCTGCTGCGCGCAGGCGCTTCAAGGTGGCGCTGCACAGGTGGTCGTAGTGGTTGTGCGAGACCAGCACCGCATCGATGCGCGGTAGTTGCTCCGGCGTGAGCGGCGGCGGCACGCGCCGCGGCGCGCCGAAACGCCCCAGCGGGCCCGCATGGCTGGCCAGCGTGGGGTCGATCAGCACGTTCAGCCCCGCCACTTGCAGCAGCATGGAGACATGGCCGAGCCAGGTGACCACCGGCGCCTCGTGCGGTTGTGCCAGCAGCGCATGGTCCACGGGCTGGGTCCAGTCGCGCACGAAGCGCGCGTAGCCCCCGGTGGGCTCGCTGCGCGGCTTGAAATCCCCGCGCAGTGAGCGCCATGCCATCTCGTACCAGGGGAAATTGCCAATCACGACCTGGTCATCGGTGTTGCGAAAGCGGCGCGGCGGCGAAGCGGGAGAAGCAGGCATGGGGCATCCGGCAGAACGGGATTTTCATGATGCCTCAAACCGGTGTTCCCGGTCGGCCCCGTGGGCCAAGGCCCCAGTTCAGGCGGGCATGTGCTCGCTGGCCGCAAAGCGCACGCTGAAGCGCGCCCCCGGCGGCTGCATGCCGGGGTGGGCGTCTTCGAGCTGCACCTCGGCCCCGTGCTTGCGTGCGATCTCCAGCACGATGGGCAGGCCCAGGCCCGATCCGTCCGCATCGCTGCCCAGCGCGCGGTAGAACGGCTGAAAGACCAGGTCGCGCTCGGACTCGGGCACGCCCGGTCCCGAGTCCTCCACTTGCAGCAGCAACACCCGGCCGAAGGTGTCGGCCAGCACGCGCGCGGTGACCACGCCAGGCCGGTCGGGTGCCGACGGGGTGTAGTTGAGCGCGTTGTCCACCAGGTTGCGCACCAGCTCCTTGAGCAGCGTGGGGTTGCCGTCCACCCATACGCCGGGCGAGCCGGGCTCGGCGCCGTCGTAGCCCAGGTCGATGTGCTTTTCGAGCGCGCGCGGCACCGAGTCGCGCACTACTTCGATGGCCAGGCGCGCCAGGTCGCAGGGCTGGCGCGCAAAACCCACGCCGCTGCCTTCGGCGCGTGCCAGGGCCAGCAGCTGGTTGACGGTGTGCGTGGCGCGGATGCTGGAGCGGCCGATCTGCTGCAGCGAGCGCTTGAGTTCTTCGGTGCTGGTGCCCTCGCGCTGCGCCAGGTCGGCCTGCATGCGCAGGCCCGCCAGAGGCGTCTTGAGCTGGTGGGCGGCATCTGCCAAAAAGCGTTTTTGTGTGGCCAGAGAGTCGTGCAGGCGCGTCAGCAGGTCGTTCACCGAGGCGACCAGCGGCGCCACCTCCAGCGGCACGGTGCGGTCGTCCAGCGGCGAGAGGTCGTCGGGGTTGCGCGCGCGGATGCGCTGCTCCAGCTGGTTCAGCGGCTGGATGCCGCGCGCCAGCGCCAGCCACACCAGCAGCACCGCCAGCGGCAGGATCACGAACTGCGGCAGCATCACGCCCTTGATGATTTCGGTGGCCAGCACGCTGCGCTTCTCGCGTGTCTCGGCCACCTGCACCAAGGCCAGCGGGCTGTCCTTGAGGGCCAGGCGCACCCAGATGTAGGCCACGCGGATGTCGATGCCGCGCAGTTCGGCGTCGCGCAGCCGAACCTCGCCGGGCATGGGCACTTCGTCGGAAGGGGGCGCTGGCAGTTCGCGCTCGCCCGAGAGGAACTCGCCGCCCACGCCTTTGACCTGGTAGTACACCACGTCGGAATCGTCGGCACGCAGGATTTCGCTGGCGGGCTGGGGCAGGTTGAACTGCACCGTGCCCTTCTGTACCCCCACGAGCTGGGCCAGGGCATGGGCGTTGTACTCCAGCGCCCGGTCGAAGGGCTTGTTGGCCAGGCCCTGGGCCACCAGCCAGGTCAGCGCCAGGCTCACGGGCCACAGCAGCAGCAGCGGCGTGAGCATCCAGTCCAGGATCTCGCCGAACAGGGAGCGCTGCTCGCGCTGAAAGATTTTCAAGGCAATGCCGGGCTGGGGGGCAAAAGGGGCTAGCTCTGGATTTTTTCCAGACAGTAGCCCAGGCCGCGCACGGTGGCGATGCGGATCGGGCCGCGCTCGATCTTCTTGCGCAGGCGATGGATGTACACCTCGATGGCGTTGTTGCTGACCTCCTCGCCCCATTCGCACAGGCGCTCGACCAACTGCTCCTTGCTCACCAGGCGGCCCGCGCGCTGCAGCAGCACTTCGAGCAGGCCGAGCTCGCGCGCCGACAGCTCGACCATCTTGCCGTCGATGGTGGCCACCCGGCCGGCCTGGTCGTAGACCAGGGGGCCGTGCTTGATGGCGCTGCTGGTGCCGCCCATGCCGCGGCGCGTGAGCGCGCGCACGCGGGCTTCGAGCTCTTGCAGGCTGAAAGGCTTGGCCATGTAGTCGTCGGCGCCGAAGTCCAGGCCCTTGACGCGTTCTTCCACGCTGTCGGCGGCGGTGAGGATCAGCACCGGCAGGGCCGAGCCGCGGCTGCGCAGCTTCTTGAGCACCTCCAGGCCGTGCATGCGCGGCAGACCCAGGTCCAGAATCAGCAGGTCGAACTCGTTGTTGGTCATCAGCGCGGCATCGGCCTCGCTGCCGCTGGCCACGTGGTCGACCACGGCACCGGAGCTGCGCAAGGTGCGCAGCAGGCCATCGGCCAGCACCTGGTCGTCTTCGGCAATGAGGATGCGCATGCGGGTTGTCTCCTGGTGGGCGGCTTCGGTCTGCTGCCGGGCCTTTCCCTGGATTCTAGGCGCGCACCGCCGCCCGGGCGCAGCGGCCCGCGGGTGCCCGGTCAGGCCCGCGGGTCGTGGGCCAGCAGCGTGTCCACCAGCGCGCGCAGGTCGGCACGCAACCGGTCCATGCCTTCGGGGTGCTGGGCCAGCGTGGTCTCGTCCATGTACAGCTTGCGGTTGATCTCCAGCTGGATGCTGTGGCGCTGGCCGGCCGGGTTGCTGTAGCGGCGCACGAGTTCCACGCCCTTGTAGGGGTGGTTGTACTCCACGCTGTAGCCGCGCTCGCGCAGGTGCTCGCAGACCAGGGCCGAGAGAGCGGGGTTCGCGGTGCTGCCGTCGCGGTCGCCGACCACGAAGTCGGCATGCACCAGGCCCGGGAAGTCGGTGGCGTGGCTGGCGGCCACGGCAGGCATGGAGTGGCAGTTGATGTGGATGCTGTAGCCGTGGCGAGCGTGCGCGGCGGCGATGGCCTGCTGCACGGCGCCGTGGTAGGGCCGCCAGCAGCGGTCGATGCGTGCGCGCACTTCGTCGACTGACAGCTGCCGGTTGTAGATGGGCTCGCCTTCGTCGGTGAACTTCCAGATCAGGCCCTTGCCCAGGCGCACCTTGGAAAGCACGCGGGGATCGGTGGAGATGGGATCGGTCCACTCACCGTCGAGCAGCGTGGTGTCGAGTTCGGTGGTGTCGCGGTTGGCATCGAGGTAGATGCGCGGGAAATGGGCTTCCACCCAGGCCACGCCCAGCGCGGGAGCGAAGTCGTAGATCTTCTCGACATGGGTGTCCTCGGCGCGGCGCAGCGTGGGCAGGTCGCAGGCGGATCCGAAGTCGTCGGGGTAACGGGTGCCGCTGTGCGGCGAGTCGAGCACCAGTGCGGTGGTGCCGGGCAGGTAGGTGAAGGTTGCCGCAGGCGCCAGCGGAGTGCCGGGGGAACCGGTGGCACCGGGCTGGGCCTGCTGGAATCGTCGGTTGATCAGTTTCAAAGCGGCATGCATAGGCAGAGTGTGCGCAATAAGGGGCGGCTGGCCTAGCCGCCCGGACCGGTTGGAGACTATGGTTATCCCTGAAAGGATTCCGCAGTCCCGCCGGCTGTGGCCTTTGCCGGCCCTTTGCTTCAGGGGCCGGCGGGGTGTTGTCAGTCGAGCGCGATCTTGGCGTAGGCGGCCACGCGCTTCATCTTCTCGATCTCGCGCACCAGCTGGGCCGAGAACTCCTTGGGCGTGGTGCCCGAGGGGTACAGGCCCTGGCCGGCCAGGCGCTCACGCACCGCAGGTTCCTGCAATGTCTGGGCCACGGCCTGCTGGATGCGGTCCACGGCTGCGGCGGGGGTGCCCGCAGGGGCCACCAGGCCGAACCACGAGGGGTCGTTGTTGTTGGCAAAACCCAGTTGTGCATAGGTGGGGACGTCCGGCAGCACGTCAAGCCGCGTGGGCCACGAGACCGCCAATGCCTTGAGCTTGCCCGACTTGATGTGCGGCAGCGAGGAGGCCACCTGGTCGAAGTACACCGCCACCTGGCCGGCCAGCACGTCGTTGATGGCCGGGCCTGCACCACGGTAGGGGATATGCACCATGGAGGTGCCCGTGCTGCTCTTGAACAGCTCGCCCCACATGTGGCCGATGGTGCCGTTGCCGGGCGTCGCGAAGGACACCTTGCCGGGGTTGGCCTTGAGGTACTTCACCAGGTCGGCGAAGTCCTTGACTGGGAGGGCGGCGGGGTTCACCACGACCACGCCGGGGGCCTTGACGATCTCGGTCACGCCCACGAAGTCCTTGATCGGGTTGTAGGGCAGCTTGCTGTAGACGGCGGGGTTCACGCCGTGGGTGGACAGGGTGGCCACGCCCAGCGTGAGGCCGTCCGCCGGGGCGCGCGCCACCTCGGCCATGCCGATCGAGCCGCCTGCGCCGGCGCGGTTGTCCAGCACCACGGGCTGCTTGAGGATGCGGGTGAGCGACTCCTGCAGTGCGCGCACGGTGATGTCGGTGGCGCCGCCGGGCGGGAAGGGCACGACGATGCGCAGGGGCTTGGCATCTTGCGCCAAAGATATTCCAGGAATGAAAGATGCAGCAGCCAGGGTGGTGAGCAGGTGACGGCGTTTCATGGGTGGTTTTCCTATGGAGGGGGTTTGAGATTAAATGATCCAGTGCCACCTACCAAGCAATGGATGTGCCTGATAACATTCCGATATGGAATGATTTGAGAACTTACTATGTCTTCCCTCAGACGCCTTTCGCCACCCCTGCATCTGCTGCGGGCCTTTTCCACCGTGACCCGGTTCGGCGGCGTTTCGCGCGCGGCCGAGGCCCTGCACCTGACGCAGAGCGCGGTGAGCAAGCAGGTCAAGGAGCTGGAGGGCTGGGTGGGTGTGCCGCTGTTCGAGCGCAGCCGCAAGCGCCTGGCGCTCACGCCTGCGGGCGAGCGCTATGAGAAGGCGGTGCGGGCCGTGCTGGCGCAACTGGAGGCGGCCACGCTGGAACTGATCACCAGCGACGACGGTGGTGGCGCGCTGCACCTGTCGAGCCTGCCGACCTTTGCGGCCAAGTGGCTCATTCCGCGCTTGCCGCAGTTCCAGCAGCAGCACCCGCAGGTCACGCTGCACTTCGTGCCCTACGTGCACAGCTACAACTTCGAGCGGCCCGAACTCGACTGCGCCATCCTCTTCGGTGACGGCCATTGGCCCGGTGCGCATGCCCACTACCTCACGGGCCAGGACGTGGCGCTGATCGCACCGCGCACCCGCGTGGCGGACTGGGCCATCGACCACCCGCGCGACGTGGCGCGCCACACCCTGCTGCGCCATGTGACGGTGCCCGAGGCCTGGCTGCGCTGGAGCGAAACGCATGGCGTGCAGGGGCTCAACCCGCTGGCGGGCCCGCAGTTCGACCAGTTCCAGTCGATGATCCGCGCGGTGATGGCCGGCATGGGCCTGGCGCTGGTGCCGCGCTGCCTGGTGCAGGACGAGATCACCAGCGGCCTTGTGCGCGAGCCCCTGCCCGGCTGCGGCTACCAAAGCGAGGTCGGCTACTGGTTCTGCTACCCCGAGGGGCGCAACCAGCTGCAGACCCTGCAGCAGTTCCGCCAGTGGCTGCTGGCCTGTGCCGAACCTGCTTCCGCTGCCCCGCTGCCGTCTGCATAGGCACCCTGGCCTGTCGGCTCGTCAACGATGGTTGACGAACTCTGGGTTGTCAACTAAAGTTGACGACATGCAGGCACCCTCTCCCCTTCCCTCGCCCGAAGACCCCGAGGCTGCGCTGGCCGCCGTGGTGGCCTTGCGGCTAGTGGCCGACCGGCTGGAAGCCGGCGCCGTGGCGGCCGCGCTGGCGCAGGGCTGGTCCTGGGCGCAGATCGCTCAGGCCCTGGGTGTCAGCAAGCAGGCTGCGCACAAGCGGCTGTCCGCCCATGTTTCCCGATCCTGAGACAAAGGAGTTTCACCATGTTCCGCCAACTGCAGCACCGTTTCCAGAGCATGCGCACCCTGAGCCGGCTGTGCACGGGCGCCGAGGCACATGCCCGGTCGCGTGGCCAGGCCGCGCCGGGCGCAGAGCATTTCCTGCTCGCCGCCATCGACCTGCCCGACGGCTCGGCGCGGCGGGCGTTCGAGAGTGTTGGCGCCGACCCGGCGGCGGTGGGCGAGGCCATTGAGCGGCAGTACCGCGACGCCTTGCAATCCGTGGGGGTGCAAGCCCCGTTGCCGCCAGCGGCCGCACTGCAGGCTCCTGCAGCGGCCGGGCTGTACCGCGCCCAGCCTTCGGGCCAGGAACTGGTGCAGGCACTCGCCCGCTCAAGCAAGGAGCAGGCAGGCCCCTTGCTGGGGGCGCACGTGGTGGCCGTTGTCGCCACCATGCCGCAGGGCGTGGCGGCGCGCACGCTGCGCGCCCTGGGGATCGATGCCGCCAGGCTGGTGTTGGCCGCCCGGGCCCAGGTGCCATCGGCCAGCTAAGCGGGGTTCACGGCGCCTGCGTGCCAGCGGCATCACCGCCCGCATAGGCCTCCAGCCCGATGGCCACCACCGTGGCCACGTCCTTGCCCACTTCGCTGCGGAACTCCGCCTCGGCCTGGGCCACTGCATCGCGAAAGGCCTGCAGCCACGCCAGCCCCGTGGGGGTGAAGCACACACGCCGAGCGCGTGCATCGAGCGGGTCCGCCGCGCGCGTGATCAGGCCCCAGGCCTCGCACTGGTCCACCAGGGTGGCCATGGCCTGCTTGCTCATGCCGGCGCGCTGGGCCAGGTCGGTCAGGCGGTCGCCCTGCAGCGCCAGGTGGCGCGTGATGTGGACGTGCGCCGCGCTCACCTGGTCGCGTGCGGCCAGGTTGGACAGGGCCAGCGGCACCTCCACGTTGTGCGCCATGAGCTGCAGCACCCGGGCGTCGAAGCGGCGCATGGCGTGGCCGAGCAGGCGGCCCAGGTGGGTCTGGCGCCAGCCATCCTCGGCGGGGCTGGGCGGCGGTGCCGCGGGCAGGAAATCAGGCATGCGGCATTGTCAGGCAAACTGACTAAATAGTGCATTGATGCAATCCAACGGCTCGCATAAACTACTGTTCAAGCATCCAGCCTGTAGTTAATTGCAGACGAGGTGCAAACATCCAACCCGTTGTTTTTCAAGGAGTTTTTCATGGACGTCGCAGTCAAAGGCACCAACCCCCCCCTTCCCGTCAACACCGAAAAGGCCAAGGCGCTGGCGGCTGCACTGGCCCAGATCGAGAAGCAATTCGGCAAGGGCACCATCATGCGCCTGGGCGAAGGCGAGGTGATCGAGGACATCCAGGTGGTCTCCACCGGCTCGCTGGGCCTGGACATCGCCCTGGGCGTGGGCGGACTGCCGCGCGGCCGCGTGATCGAGATCTACGGCCCGGAATCCTCGGGCAAGACCACGCTCACCCTGCAGGTGATTGCCGAGATGCAGAAGCTGGGCGGCACCTGTGCCTTCGTCGACGCCGAGCACGCACTGGACGTGCAGTACGCCCAGAAGCTGGGCGTGCAGCTGTCCGACATGCTGATCAGCCAGCCCGACACGGGTGAACAGGCCCTGGAAATCGTGGACAGCCTGGTGCGCTCGGGCGCCGTGGACCTGATCGTCATCGACTCGGTCGCCGCGCTCACGCCCAAGGCCGAAATTGAAGGCGAGATGGGCGATGCCCTGCCCGGCCTGCAGGCCCGCCTGATGAGCCAGGCGCTGCGCAAGCTGACGGCCACGATCAAGAAGACCAACTGCACGGTCATCTTCATCAACCAGATCCGCATGAAGATCGGCGTGATGTTCGGCAGCCCCGAAACCACCACCGGCGGCAATGCGCTCAAGTTCTACGCCTCGGTGCGCCTGGACATCCGCCGCACCGGCACCATCAAGAAGGGCGACGAAGCCATCGGCAACGAGACCAAGGTCAAGGTGGTCAAGAACAAGGTGAGCCCGCCCTTCAAGACGGCCGAGTTCGACATCCTGTTCGGCGAGGGCATCAGCCGCGAGGGCGAGATCATCGACATGGGCGTGACCGCCAAGATCGTCGAGAAGTCGGGCGCCTGGTATGCCTACAACGGCGAGAAGATCGGCCAGGGCCGTGACAACGCGCGCGAGTTCCTGCGCGAGAACCCCGACCTCGCCCGTGAGATCGAGAACAAGGTGCGCGAAGGGCTGGGCATTGCGCTGCTGCCCGACGGGCTGCAAGCGGCTGCCCCGGCAGGCGATTCGGACGAGTGATGCGGCGGCGCATTGGGCGCCACTGCAACACACCTGGGCGGCCATTGCGCAGTGTTGCGGCAATGGCCGCTGTGCATTGGACCATTGCCTGGCTGCCTGCCAACCAAACCCATGGGCTTTGACACCGTTTCCCTGAAGGGCCGCGCGCTGCGGTTGCTGGGCCAGCGCGAGCACTCGCGCGCCGAGCTGCTGCGCAAACTGCGCCCGCATGTGCAGGAGGGCGAAGACCTCGAGGCCGTGCTGAGCGAGCTGGAGGCCCGGGACTTCATCAGCGAGGAGCGCGTGGTGGCCTCGGTGCTACACCAGCGTGCGGGCCGCATGGGGGCGGCACGCATCCGCCAGGAGCTGCAGTCCAAGGGCATCGGCGGCGAGGCCGTGCAGCAGGCCGTGGCACAGCTGCAGGACACGGAGCTGGCCCGCGCCCGCGAGGTGTGGCGCCGCCGCTTCGGCGAGCCCGCCGCCGACCCGCAGGGGCGCGCCAAGCAGGTGCGCTTTCTGATGTCGCGGGGCTTCTCGGCCGACGTCGTGCGCCGCGTGGTGCGCGGCGTGGGGGATGATGACGTTTAGATGCCCAGCATCAGCTTGAGGTTCTGCACCGCCGCCCCGCTGGCACCCTTGCCCAGGTTGTCCAGGCGTGCCACCAGCACCGCGTGGCGGTAGGTCTCGTTGGCGAACACGCGCAACTCGAGCTTGTTGGTGTTGTTGAGCGCCAGGGCATCGAGCTTGCCGTCGGCGGTGGCCGGCAGCACGCTGACCCATTGCTCGGGGGTGTTGCTCTTGGCATAGTGCGCCGCCAGGGCGTCGTGCAGGTCGCTGGCCTTGGGGGCGCCGGGCAGGGTGTCGAGGTGCAGGGGCAGTTGCACCAGCATGCCCTGCTCGAAATTGCCCACCGAGGGCACGAAGATGGGCCGGCGCGTGATGCCGGTGTAGCGCATGATCTCGGGCAGGTGCTTGTGTGCCAGGCCCAGGGCATACAGCTCGAACAGCGGGGCCTCGCCCTTCTGGTAGGCCTCGATCATGGTGCGCCCGCCGCCCGAGTAGCCACTGACCGAGGGCAGGGCCAGCGGGAAGTCGGCCGGCACCAGGCCGGCGTCGACCAGGGGGCGCAGCAGTGCGATGGCGCCCGTGGCATAGCAGCCGGGGTTGGCCACGCGCGTGGCGGCGGCCACGGCCTCGGGCTGGCCGGCGGTCAGCTCGGGAAAGCCGAACACCCAGCCGGGCGCGATGCGGTGGGCCGTGCTGGCGTCGATGATCTTGATCTTGCGGCCACCGGCCTGTTCGATGCCGTCCACCATGGCCACGGTCTCGCGCGCGGCGTCGTCGTGCAGGCACAGCACGACCAGGTCCACCCCGGCGATCAGCTCGCGCTTGGCGGCGGGGTCCTTGCGCAGCTCGGGCGCGATGCTGACCAGCTCGACCTCGGGCATGGCCTGCAGGCGCTCGCGGATCTGCAGGCCCGTGGTGCCGGCTTCGCCATCAATAAAGACTCTGGACATGGGGTGCTCCTGCTGGTCTGGCAGCGTGGACTGCCGGGTAAGAATGGATGGACGTCAACGCTGTACGTGTTAGGCACAAGGGATGGTGCGTCGCAGCATGATACAGTCGAAGGTTGCCATGCCCCAAGCCCGCGGCCAGACACCTGTTCATGGTAAACGGGTAAATACCACCCTTCCCTGAGAGAGACCTCATGAAGATTCACGAATACCAAGGCAAGGAAATCTTGCGCAATTTTGGTGTGCCCGTTCCGCGTGGCATTCCCGCGTTCACGGTGCAAGAAGCCGTCGAAGCAGCCCAGAAACTCGGCGGCCCCGTGTGGGTCGTCAAGGCCCAGATCCACGCCGGTGGCCGTGGCAAGGGCGGCGGCGTCAAGGTCGCCAAGACCATTGACGACGTCAAGCGCATTTCTGGCGAAATCCTGGGCATGCAGCTCAAGACGCACCAGACCGGCCCCGAAGGCCAGAAGGTCCGCCGCCTGTACATCGAAGACGGCGCCGACATCAAGAACGAACTGTACGTCTCGCTGGTCACCGACCGCGGCACGCAGAAGGTCGCGCTGATCGCTTCGAGCGAAGGCGGCATGGACATCGAGGAAGTGGCCCACTCCACGCCCGAGAAGATCATCACCGAGATGATCGATCCCCTGACCGGCATCACCGTCGAACAAAGCAAGAAGGTGGCCGCAGCCATTGGCCTGACCGGCGCTTCCATCGACCAGGCCGTAGACATCTTCGCCAAGATCTACAAGTGCTACATGGAAACCGACGCGTCGCTGGTGGAAATCAACCCGCTGAACTGCGACTCCAAGGGCAACCTGATGGCTCTGGACGCGAAGTTCAACTTCGATGCCAACGCCCTGTTCCGCCACCCCGAGATCGTGGCCTTCCGTGATCTGGACGAAGAAGACCCGGCCGAAGTGGAAGCCTCCAAGTTCGACCTGGCCTACATCAGCCTGGACGGCAACATCGGTTGCCTGGTCAACGGCGCCGGCCTGGCCATGGCCACCATGGACACCATCAAGCTGTTCGGCGGCGAGCCGGCCAACTTCCTGGACGTGGGCGGCGGTGCCACCCCCGAGAAGGTGACCGAAGCCTTCAAGATCATGCTCAAGAACCCCAAGGTCGAAGGCATCCTGGTCAACATCTTCGGCGGCATCATGAAGTGCGACACCATCGCCACCGGCGTGATCACCGCCTGCAAGGCCGTGAACCTGAACGTGCCGCTGGTCGTGCGCATGAAGGGCACCAACGAAGAACTGGGCAAGAAGATGCTGGCCGAGTCCGGCCTGCCCATCATCGCCGCAGACACCATGGCCGAAGCTGCGACCAAGATCGTTGCTGCCGTCAAGTAAGCCCGGAGAACACACATGTCGATCTACATCAACAAAGACACCAAGGTCATCACCCAGGGCATCACGGGCAAGACGGGCCAGTTCCACACCGAAAAGTGCCAGGAATACGCGAACGGCAAGAACGCCTTCGTGGCAGGCGTGAACCCCAAGAAGGCCGGCGAGTCGATCTTCAACATCCCGATCTACGCCTCCGTCAAGGAAGCCGCGACGCAGACCGGCGCCACCGTGTCGGTGATCTACGTGCCGCCCGCAGGCGCTGCTGCCGCCATCTGGGAAGCCGTTGAAGCCGACCTGGACCTGGCCATCTGCATCACCGAAGGCATCCCGGTGCGCGACATGCTCGAAGTGCGCAACAAGATGAAGGCCAAGGAAGCCGCCGGCGGCAAGAAGACCTTGCTGCTGGGCCCCAACTGCCCTGGCCTGATCACGCCCGACGAGATCAAGATCGGCATCATGCCCGGTCACATCCACCGCAAGGGCCGCATCGGCGTGGTCAGCCGCTCTGGCACGCTGACGTACGAAGCCGTGGCCATGCTGACCGAAGTGGGCCTGGGCCAGTCGAGCGCCGTGGGCATTGGTGGTGACCCCATCAATGGCTTGAAGCACATCGACGTGATGAAGGCTTTCAACGACGATCCGGACACCGATGCGGTGATCATGATCGGCGAAATCGGCGGACCCGATGAAGCCGAAGCCGCCCAGTGGTGCAAGGCCAACATGAAGAAGCCCATCGTCGGCTTCATCGCTGGCGTGACGGCGCCTCCCGGCAAGCGCATGGGCCATGCCGGCGCGCTGATCTCCGGTGGTGCCGACACGGCCGATGCCAAGCTGGCCATCATGGAAGAGTCCGGCTTCATCATCACACGCAACCCTTCGGAACTGGGCAAGCTGCTCAAGGCCCAACTCAAGTAAGCACACCCGTCCGTAAGCACAATTACGGACGCATCGGGCGCAGGCGCTCGATACACTGGCCGCTCCAAAAAGAGAAGCGCCCGGAACCCCGGTTCCGGGCGCTTCTTGCATTCATAACAGTGGAGTCATTGACCATGGAATTTCTGCAAGCGGCCGATTTCTGGATCGGCCTGATCAAGATCGTCTGGATCAACATCATCCTCTCGGGTGATAACGCGGTGGTGATCGCCCTGGCGGCCCGCTCGCTGCCACCGGAGCAGCAGCGCAAGGCGGTGTTCTGGGGCTCGGGCGCGGCGGTGGTGCTGCGCGTGTTGCTCACGGTGGTGGCGGCCAAGCTGCTGGCGCTGTCTTTCCTGCAGGTCGTGGGCGGTTGCCTGCTGCTGTGGATCGGCTTCCAGCTGCTGAGCGATAGCGGTGAGGACGAAGGCGAATCCAAGACCTATGGCAGCCTGATGGCCGCCGTGCGCACCATCCTGATGGCCGACCTGGTCATGAGCCTGGACAACGTGATCGCCGTGGCCGCCGCGGCCCAAGGCAGCACCACGCTGCTGATCCTGGGCCTGGCCATCAGCATCCCGCTGGTGGTGTTCGGCAGCACGATGATGATCAAGCTGATGGAGCGCTTCCCCGTGATCGTGGTGCTGGGCGCAGCCCTCATCGGCTGGGTGGCGGGCGAGACCATCGCCGGCGATACGGCGCTGCAAGGCCTGGTGGCTGCCCATCCGTCGCTGCACTACGTGGCTGCGGCATTGGGTGCCATCCTGGTGGTGGGCGGTGGCAAGCTCTGGCAGCGCCGTGCCAGCCGCGCCGCGGCATCGGCCTGACAAAAATGGCATCTGCAGCGCCAGGCGTTGCAGGCCCGCGACAAGAACGGCAGGCAAAGGCCGTGGCCGCGGGGTTTTGGGTGCCGCAAGGGGCTGATCGCAGCCGGTGACAGCCGGGCTTGGAAATTGCTTCTAAAGGTATCTCATCACCTCCCTGGATCGATTGCAAGTGGGCAGAACAACATCGGCACAGCAGCTTGTTTGGTGGCGTACCGATGGCTTTGTCTGCGCACTGGTGGCCTCCATCGTGGTGGCCGTTGCCAGCGCGATGGGCTGGGTGCATCGGCTGGACATGGCCATGTACGACGCGGCCGTTGGCAGTGCGTCGACCGAGCCCGCGGCTGATGTGGCGGTGGTCGGCATTGACGACCGCAGCCTCAAGACCCTGGGGCCCTGGCCCTGGCAGCCAGAAGTGCATGCGCGCTTTGTGGACCAGCTCACGGCGGCCGGTGCCCGGGCCATCGTTTACACCATGCCGCTGCCGGAAACGCCGGCACGCCCCCTGCCCACCCCCACCCCCGCA
Organism: Acidovorax sp. AC410; assembly: GCF_979253235.1. NCBI lineage: Bacteria > Pseudomonadati > Pseudomonadota > Betaproteobacteria > Burkholderiales > Comamonadaceae > Acidovorax > Acidovorax sp. AC410. The sequence goes on along the minus strand of NZ_CEEDCG010000001.1, from coordinate 1,668,958 downwards.
GTGCCGGGCGAGCCACTGGCGGCTGGCGTGCCTGGTGCGGAAATCGCCGCGCCGACGAGTGATGCCCGGCTGGCCTTGAGCCTGCAGCGCGCGGGCAATGTGGTGCTGGTGTCGCAGTATGCGTCCACCGGCCCTGCTGCACCGCTGCCGTCCTATGTGCGCCGCAGCGTGCTGCCCGATCCGGGCGAGCATGCCGTGCCTGCCGCTGCCGGGCAGCACCCCTCCGCCACCCTGGGGGCAGCGGCATCCGCGATTGGCCACCTGCAACTGACCCCCGACCCGGATGGCGTGCTGCGGCACATGCCCCTGCTGCTGGCCCATGACAAGGCTGCCGTGCCATCGGTCGCGCTGCTGACGGCGCTGCGCAGCCTGCAATTGGGGCAGGCCGACCTGCGCCTGCAGGCCAGTGCTCCCTGGTTGCGCCTGGGCAGCCTGGGCATTGCCACGGACAGCACCTCGGTGCTGCGGCCCCAGTTCCATGCGCCGGACGGCGCGCAGCCGGCGTTTGCCCGGACGGCCTTCGCGCAGGTGCTCTCTGCGGCACCGGGCGCCCCCGGCTTCCAGGGCAAGACGGTGCTGGTGGGTTTCACTTCGGCCGCGCAGGCGGCGCCCATGGCAACACCGGGGGGCCAGTCGCTGTACCCGGTGGAGGTGCTGGCACAGATGGTGTCCGCCATCCGCCAGGGCCATGCCGTGACCGCCCCGGACTGGGCGACGCCGGTGGCGTGGCTGGCCATTGCAGCGGCCGTGCTCTACCTGGCGCTGGCACTGCCGCAGGTGAGCGCACTGGCCGGCCTGGCCGTGAGCGTGGCCTTGCTGCTGGCGCTGGCCGGTGCCCAGTGGCTGGCGCTGGAGCACGCGCTGCTGTCGTTCTCGCTACTGGGCGCCGCGCTGGCGGTGGCCGTGGGGCAGTCCACCATGCTGGCTCTGAAGCTGCGCGGTAGCGGCGGCACGTCCCGCACAAAGTCGGCCGAGGCGGCCGAGTCCAAGCGCATGCTGGGCCTGGCGCTGCATGGCCAGGGCAAGCTGGAGCAGGCCTTCGAGCACTTTCGCCGCCTGCCCGTGACCGAGGCACTCAAGGACAACCTGTACCACCTGGCACAGGATTTCGAGCGCAAGCGCAACTACGCCATGGCCAAGCTGGTGTACGAGCGCATCCTGCGCCACGACCGCCAGTACAAGGATGCCAAGCTGCGCTACCGCAAGATGCGGGCCCGGGCCAAGTCCGCCTCAGGCCAGCCCGACACGGCGCCGCCCAGTTCGGCACCGATGCCCATGCCCAGCGTGCCGGCCACGCCGCGCCTGCCGGGCGATGCGACCATCGGTCTGCCCATGCTGGGCCGCTACGAGATCACCAAGGAGATCGGCAAGGGCTCCATGGGCGTGGTGTACCTGGGGCGCGATCCCAAGATCGGCCGCATGGTGGCGATCAAGACGCTGGCACTGGGCCAGGAGTTCGAGGGCGATGGCTTGATCGATGCGCGCTCGCGCTTCTTTCGCGAGGCCGAGACGGCGGGGCGGTTGCAGCACCCCTACATCGTGACCATTTTCGATGCGGGCGAGGAGCACGACCTGGCCTATATTTCCATGGAGTTTCTCAAGGGCACCGACCTGTCGCCCTTTTGCAAGGAGGGCAACCTGCTGCCCGTGCCGCTGGCGCTGTCGGTGGCGGCCCGCGTGGCCGAGGCGCTGGACTATGCCCATGCCAACCAGGTGGTGCACCGTGATATCAAGCCGGCCAACGTCATGTTCGATGCGGCAACCGATGCGGTCAAGGTGACCGACTTCGGCATTGCGCGCCTCACCGACTCGAACAAGACCCGTACGGGCCTGGTGCTGGGCACGCCGAGTTTCATGTCACCCGAACAGCTGGCCGGCAAGAAGGTGGACGGGCGCTCGGACCTGTATTCGCTCGGGGTGACCCTGTTCCAGATGCTCACCGGCTCGCTGCCCTTGCGCGGGGCCTCCATGCCCGAGCTGATGCACAAGATTGCCAGCGTGCCCGCGCCCGACGTGCGCACGCTGCGGCCCGAGCTGCCGGCCGAGGTGGCCGAGGTGGTGGCGTTGTCGATGATGAAGCGCCCCGAAGCCCGTTACCAGACAGGGCGCCAGTTTGCGGCCGAGATACGGCGTGCGCTGGCGGCGCTGGCGGGCACGGAATCCGGCCCAAACCAGCGGACAGTCGTCTATGATGCGGCTCGCAAGGCAACAGGGCACAACATGGCGGATTTTCAGGAAACGGTGATGGAATATCCTGCAGAAAAGGACTCTTCGCTGCCGCCATCCAGCGCCCGATGAGGCCTGTGCCGCTCAATCCATGAATTACGATTTTTTTGCGCGCACCGATCGGGGGCGGGTGCGCAGCAACAATGAAGACGCCGTCGCGATCGACCGGGATGCCCAGCTGGCCATCCTGGCCGATGGCATGGGAGGCTACAACGCAGGCGAAGTGGCCAGCGGCATGGCCACGACCTTCATCCGCACGGAAATGGCCCGCTGGCTGGCCCAGGCAGGAAGCACGCCACAGTCGACGGACGTGCGCCGCGCGCTGGAAATCTGCGTGGAAAACGCCAATCACGCCATTCTGGGGGCATCGCTGTCGAACCCCCAGTATGCCGGCATGGGCACCACCCTGGTGGCAGGCATCTTCCAGGGCTCGCGGCTGATCCTGGGGCACATCGGCGATTCACGCTGCTACCGTCTGCGCGGCGGGGTGCTACAGCAGATCACGCGCGACCACTCCTGGCTGCAGGAGCAGGTGGATGCCGGCATCCTCACGCCGCACCAGGCGGCGATCTCCTCCAACCGCAACCTGGTCACCCGGGCCCTGGGCGTGGAGCCGAACGTGCTCATGGAAGTCAATGAGTTCCAGGTGGCGCCGCATGACCTGTTCCTGATGTGCTCGGACGGGCTCACGGACATGGTGTCCGATGCCGATCTGGCGGAGATGGTGCGTGCAGCCCTCCCGCTGGAGGAAAAAACCACATTGCTTATTGATACCGCCAATGCACACGGCGGTCGTGATAACGTTAGCGTACTGCTGGTACAGGCCGGCGCGGGGGGCAAGAAGCGCAGCCTGATGTCCCGCCTGCTGGGCGCTGCCTGACGGTGCCGGCCCATAACAAATCTCAAATCAGGAGTGGATCATGCCCAGAATGATCGTTTCGATCGACGGCGTCGTCATCAAGGAAGTTCAGTTGACCAAGGACCGCACCTCCCTTGGACGCAGGCCATACAACGATATCGTGATCGACAACCTGGCGGTGAGTGGCGAGCACGCGATCTTCCACATGGTCGGGAATGACGTGGAGATCGAGGACCTGGGCAGCACCAACGGCACCTATGTGAATGCCAAGGCCGTCAAGCGCCAGGAGCTGCGCAATGGCGATACGGTGGAAGTGGGCAAGTACAAGATCCGCTTCCTGCACGAGGCCGAGGGCGAGAACTTCGAGAAAACCATGATCTTCAAGCCGGGCATGGTGCCGCCGCTGGGCGCCGTATCGCGTCCGGCCGGACTGCCGGGTGCCCCGCCACCCGCACCGATCACGGCGGTGATCAAGGTCATGTCTGGCGCCGCCGCCGGGCGCGAGGTCTCGCTGCTCAAGGTGGTGACCACCATCGGCAAGCCGGGCGTGGCCGTGGCGTCGATCACCAAGCGCCACCACGGTTTCGTGCTGGCGCACGTGGAAGGCCCGGACATGCCGCTGCTCAACGGCTCGGCCATCGGGCTGTCGCCGGTACCGCTCAAGCACGGCGACAAGCTGGAACTGGCCGGCACAGAGATGCAGTTCGAGCAGACCTGACGGGTTCTCGCCGTTTTATCGCGCTCAGCGGCCCGTGGCGTGTAGCCTGCAGTGACCTACCCGGTACCACCGGCCTGAGCGAACCATGCGCCGACGGATCGCTCCCTGGTTGGTGCGCCGCTGGCGCCGCATGGCGGTCACGCTGCTTCCCCTGGTTTTTGCGTTGCTGCATGTGGTGGGCATTCTGCACCTGCAGGTGCTGGACCGGCTAGAGAGCATTGTTTACGATGCCCGCCTGCTTGCAACCATGCCGCGCACGATGGACGAGCGCATCGTCATCGTCGACATCGATGAGCACAGTCTGGAGCGGGTGGGCCAATGGCCCTGGGGCCGCGACAAGATGGCCCGGTTGGCTAACGAACTGCTCGAGCGCCAGCAGGTTGCGGTGCTCGGTTTCGACGTGGTCTTTGCGGAGCCTGACACCAGCTCGGGCTTGGCAAACCTGCGGCGCCTGGCTGATGGGCCCTTGCGAGGACAACCCGGCTTCTCCGAGCAACTCGCCCGCTTGGCGCCGTCGCTGGACTACGACACACTTTTTGCACAGGCGCTGCGGGGCCGGCCGGTGGTGCTGGGGTACTACTTCACCAGCGATCGCGACGGCCGCGGCCGGGGAGCCCTTCCTGAACCGGCACTGCCGGTAGAGCGCCTTCAGGGGCGTCCGCTGGCGTCCACGTCCTGGGTCGGGTATGGGGGCAACATGGAGATCTTCTCCCGGGCCGCCGCTTCTGCGGGATTTTTCAATTCCGCCACCGATCCAGACGGCATCGTGCGCGCCCTGCCCATGCTGGCCGAGTACCAAGGACGTTACTACGAATCGCTGGCCCTGGCCATGCTGCGCACCGCCCTGGGCATGCCGGACCTGTATCCGCGCTTTGCCCGCTCAGAGGGCGACCACGACGTGTTGGAAGCTCTTGTCCTGAGCTCGGGCGGGAGCTCGCTCAAGCTGCCGGTCGATGACCGGTTGACTGCCTTGGTGCCCTACCGCGGGTTGGGTGATGTGACGGGAGGGTCGTTTCGCTACATCTCGGCCAGCGACGTGCTGGAAGGACGGCTGACTGCAGACAGCTTGAAGGGCCGCATGGTGCTCGTTGGATCCACGGCACCGGGGCTGGTGGATCTGCGCGCGACACCGGTGGGAAGAAATTATCCCGGTGTGGAGACACACGCCAATCTGCTGTCGGCGTTTCTGGACGGCACGAACATCGTCCAGCCGGAATATGCGCGGGGCTTTGATGTGCTTCAGTTGCTGTTTGCCGGCCTGCTCCTGGCCCTGCTGCTTCCGTCGCTGACCGCAGGTTGGGCGGTTCTGCTCAGCGCCGGGGTATTCGCCGGGCTGGTGGGGCTGAATCTCTGGCTGTACCAGTCGCATGGCCTGGTGATGCCTCTGGCGACGGCCCTGGTGCTGGCACTGTCCGCTTTCACGCTGAACATGGTCTACGGGTACTTTGTGGAGAGCCGCTCCAAGCGGGAGCTTGCCGCCCTGTTCGGCACCTACGTGCCCCCGGAACTGGTGGACGAGATGCTCAAGGAGCCTGAGCGCTACACCATGGATGCCGCCAACCAGGAGCTGACGGTGATGTTCTGCGACATGCGCGGTTTTACGGCGCTGTCCGAACGCATGGAACCCCTTCAACTGCAGGCCCTGCTCAATGGCGTGTTCAGCCGCCTGACCCAGATCATCCGTGGCCGCCGCCAGGGCACCATTGACAAGTACATGGGCGATTGTGTGATGGCCTTCTGGGGCGCACCCGTGGCCACGCCCGGGCACGCCGAGTCGGCCGTGGCAGCGGCGCTGGACATGACCCGGGCGATCGCCCAGCTCAACGAAGAGCACCGCAGCAAGGGCCTGCCGGAGATCGGGGTGGGCATCGGCCTGAACACCGGCACCATGTGCGTGGGTGACATGGGTTCGGACATCCGGCGCAGCTACACGGTGATCGGCGATGCGGTGAATCTGGGCTCCCGGCTGGAGGGCCTGTCCAAGACCTACGGCGTGACCATGGTGGTCAGCGACACGACGCGGGCCATGGCCCCGGGCTTCCTCTGGCAGGAACTGGACCGCGTGCGGGTCAAGGGCAAGGCCCAGGCCGTCACCATCTACACGCCCGTGGGCACGGTGGCCGAGCCGCTGTCGCCCGAGCGGGAGCAGCAACTGGCCCTGTGGCACCAGTTCCTCGCCACCTACCGGGCCCAGGAATGGGATGCTTGTGCCCTGCTTTTGCGGAATTTGCACGCATCGGAACCTGGAAACATCCTGTATTCGCTGTACGCGGGCCGCATTCAGGCCCTGCGGGTGTTACCCTTTCAGCCGGATTGGGACGGTGCCACCCAATTCGACACCAAGTAGGACAATGGCTGCAACCTCCACCGACAACCCAAGAGACGACAGCAAACAGGACTGCATGACATGAAGGTTCGCGTACTGGGGTGCTCCGGGGCCATTGCCAAAGACTGCCGGACCACCTCGTTCCTGGTCAACGACAACATCCTCATCGATGCCGGGACGGGGGTGGGCGATCTGGCGCTGGACGAAATGCGCCGCATCGACCATGTGTTCCTCACGCATTCCCACCTGGACCATGTCGCGGCACTGCCCCTGATGCTCGATGCCGTGTCGTCCATGCGCAGCAGCCCCGTGCAGGTCCATGCGCTGCCCGGCACCATCGCCGCATTGCAGGCCCATGTGTTCAACAACGTCATCTGGCCGGATTTCAGCAGCATCCCCACGTCCGACCAGCCCTTTCTGCAGTACCAGACCATCTCGGTGGGTGAGCGCCTGAATGTCGAGGGGGTTCACCTGGAGGTTCTGCCCGCCGTGCACACGGTGCCCGCCGTGGGCTACGCGGTGGCTGGAACCAGCGGCTGGTGGGTCTTCAGCGGCGACACCGGCCGCAACCCGGATTTCTGGGCGCGGGTCAACGCCCTGCCCGTCGCCATGCTGGTCATCGAAACCGCCTTCAGCAACCGCGAAACCTCCCTGGCCCAGCGCAGCCTGCACCTGTCGCCCCACACCCTGGCCCAGGAATTGGCGCAACTGACCCCCGGCAAGCGCTGCCCCATCTACATCACCCACACCAAGCCCTCGGAGACCGAGCTCATCATGGAGGAGATCCGCCGCTTCGACCAAAGCGCAGGGCCGCTGGGCGCAGCTCCGCATGACATTTATTGGCTCAAGGCGGGGGATGAGTTCGTGTTCTGACCACTGTGTTGCAGGTGGTGACGTTTGTGGTGTGACAAGAATGTCGCGCCCAAGCTCCAAGGGGTGGTCGGGAAACACTTCGAGGACAATTGACCCATTTGGGGGAGGGGTTCAGGCAGTGGGCCGCAGGATTCGCGGGGTGGCACGGAACCTGCTGTTGCTGAGTCAGCCTGGAGAATTCTTCTGCAGGTTTTGAATTGCAATTGACCTCCGAGGAGTGATTTATGAAGCGTTTTGCACAAAAGGGTTTCACCCTGATCGAATTGATGATCGTTGTGGCGATCATCGGTATTCTGGCTGCCGTGGCTTTGCCTGCGTACCAAGACTACACCGTGCGTGCACGCGTGACGGAAGGTATCGCCTTGGCTGCCGGTGGCAAGAAACTGGTGGAAACGGACGCCAATACGGCTCTGGAACTGAAGGCCGTGGCTGACACCTTCAACGCGCAAGTGGGTAACAATGGTGCTGTCAGTAAGTACGTGACGAAGACCCAGATCAACAACCTCAATGGCGAAGTGACGGTGACCTTCAACAAGGCCAATATCGGTCCTATTCCCGCACTCGCTACCCTGGTGTACACCCCGTACATGCAACTGACCGCTGGTCCTTCGCAACTGGTTGCGGCCCTTGCCGGCACGGAAACCGGTACGGTTGACTGGGGTTGCGCTTCGGCCAGCAACGTTGTATCTGGTGGTCGCGGCTTGCCTGCAGTGACGGCCGGTACTCTGCCCGCAAAGTTCGCTCCTAGCGAATGCCGTTAATCACGTAATATCAAATTACGTTTAATAAAATGCCCGCTTGCGGGCATTTTTTATTGCTATTCCTCCTCCGTGGACCCGGCCCGGCGGAGCGGATTCCATGCACTGGAATTGGATATGAATTCTCAAGTGAAAAAAAGATTGTTGGTGCCGTTGCACCATTTTTCACTTTCGCTTTTGGTCGCCTTGGTAGTGGCTGGACTGGTGTTTTTGGTCTGGTTTCCTGGGCAAGTCAAAGATTTGGCGGGCGGGCAAAAGCTGTTCTGGACGCTGGTGGGGGTCGACGTGGTGTGTGGGCCCTTGCTGACCCTCATTTTGTATCGCCCAGAAAAAACCCGCCTGGCGCTAGGTATCGATCTTGGCTTGATAGCGGTCGTGCAACTGGCTGCCCTGGGTTACGGCCTGCACACACTGGGGCAAGCTCGCCCACTGGCCTTTGTCTTCGAAGTTGACAGATTCCGAGCAGTCAGCTATGTTGACATTCAGGAAAATGATCTTCAATATATTCCCCCTTGGTTCAGGCCCTGGAGCTTGAACCAAGCCCGTGTACTTGGATTGAGGCCAGTGACATCTTCTGCTGAGCGCCTTGAAAACATCAATGACTCAATGCAGGGAGTAGAGGCCGGTCAGCGACCGAAACGCTGGCAGGACTACGGATCCAGCATCTCTCAAGTATTAGCGCGCGCACAGCCTATAGCTGAGCTGTACAAAAAATACCCTGAACGGCAACAGATGATAGATGATGCCGTGAATGCTGCACTGAAAAACTCCAAAACAGACGAAGTGAACGACGGCAATTCCCTGGTATGGCTTCCTCTGGTTTCCCGCCACAGCTTGGAGTGGATTGTTTTGCTGGATCCCAAATCTGCTCGAATCCGTGCGTACATACCCCTCGACGGGTTTTAATTGAAACTGCACAAATTATTTTTGTCGGAGGGTTGAGCGACTTTTGAGATTGATCTGGCCTTCTTCGATCAATTGGTTAAAGCTGTGGTGACTGAGTGTGCCTGTGACGAGCCCGCTGCAATACTGATTGCATTGAAATAAAGCGGATCAGTGGAATACAACGTACTCCATGTGAGATCCGCTTCAGGTTTTTCAGAACTGTAGTGATCTATTTCAATTTTATTGAAATCTGAAAGATCGCGAGAAACTTCACTGATCATTCAATAAAAAACCGCGAACCCAGTCGCGGCTTTTGGGTAAAGAGCTCTCAGTTGCTCTTTGCTGAGGGATTGTTATCGCCCATGCTGCTGACTATGCGAGCAAGGAAAGAATAATCATTGACAATGGCGGTATCCTTGTCCAAGAGGTCGATCGCTTCTGGCAATTCACTCCACCGCTGTGAGTGAACGCGAGAAAGAACAATTCCGGACCATGCAAGGCCATCAAACTCCACTCGTGAATACTGATTACGCGGCCGATTGTTGATCCAATCGATTCCCAAAGCTTCCATCTGCGTATAGTCTCTCTGAGAATGGGCCTCCAGGATTTTCAGCGCCCGAATCAGGTCTTTTGAAAGTCTTTTGCACGTCTGCCATGTGGGATTGATCCATACTCCTTGCAAGGCCGATGCTGGCAAATTCGCTATGGTGCGAGTGGCGATAGTACTGATAAAGCCTGAAGCGGCCTGTATTTGATCAGCTGTCAAGTCTGTCGCACATTGTCCCAAAGTGGCCCGCAAAAATGCTGGTCCTGGAGACAGGGCTGCAATATCACCCCGAAGTTCACTCGCAAGCTGGCGTGCTTCGGCAGTCAAAATGTCACCCGCAAAGTATTTCAAAGATGAAACGGCCACATTATCAGGCAATGCGGGGGAAATGCCCATCGCCTCAAGTAGAGGGCGATTGACTTTCGGCAAATTCATTGTGGTGATGGCAGAGGCTCCTTTGAATCGCGACTTGGGTGCATGCAGACCTAGAATTGGAAAATAGTCGGAGTTTGGTCCGGGTTCCGGAGTTATTTTACTTAATGCGCGCAGCATGCGTGCATCGGCAATTTTTCGAAAATCAAGCTGTTGAGCATTGGCAATACCTACCCGCTCCAAGTCCGCCTTCACCTTTGGGTTGGCAGCGAGTTTTGCAAAATCCATCTTTGGGAGAGGGCCCTTGGGGCTCGCCACGATAAGCAGGTCGGATCCATTGCTCAGCCATGCGCCGTAGTCATCAAAGGCGGGGGTGAGTGCCTTGAGAACCGATCCGAGGAGCGCATCGTCTATTTCGTAAATCTGTACCCACTGCATGAACAGGCCGCCCTCGTTCAAGTGCCTTGGAACAAACTTATAAAACTCTTCGCTAAAAAGAGCGCCCACACCACTAATCCAAGGATTGGATGGCTCTGAAATAATAATGTCGTACTTCTGATTTTGTCCTGAAAAATAGCTCTTCGCATCGTCAATAATGACATGGGAGCGAGGGTCTTTGTACGCACGTTCTGATCGGACTCCGAACGCCTTGGCACCTTCCACCATGGCTTCCTCAATGTCAATGGTGTCGACCCGTTCGAGCCTATCGTCTCCTAGGAAGGCATGGGTAGTCAAACCCGATCCAAATCCAATCACGCCCACCCGCTTTGGATTTTCCACCATACCAAGTGGAAGCGCCGCAGCGAGCACCATCGTTGGCTCGTCTGGTGTAGCGGGAAGATGGTCTTGCATCTGTATGGACGCATCGGTCTTTCCGTTGGTCGAAATATGGATGCTTCCGTTTGTGGAGGCCGCTGCGGCCACGGTGGCTGTCTTCCCGTCCTTATAGTAAACAATTTGATCATCAACCTTCAGGCTTGCACGTCCATGTCTATAAACCCCAGAAGTTGCGACCATCATGTCGAATGGAATTCGCACAGCCACGATCAATGCAACGGCAGACAATCCGACAGCGATTCCGAATTGCATCAGGTTTCGCTTGCTGTCAACTTGCTGGCGAAGAAGAAACAGGCCAATGCCGATATCTACCAATGCAGCGATGCACAACGCAAGTTTGAGGCCGAGGTGAGGTATCAACAAGTGGATAGCCGCGAAAACCCCAGCAATGGCCCCCAAGGTGTTCCACGCATAAACTCGACCAATAGCGCGCTCCCCTTGACCCGAACGCAACAAGGCTACAGTAAAAAGGGGCAGAGTAGTGCCTGCAAAAAATGCTGCGGGCAGCATGATGGCGATTGCCGTCGCTGCAGTACCCAGATTGAACAGGGAATATCCCCCGTCGGTCTTGGCAAGTGCAGACATCAGCCAGCCAACCCAGGAAAACGCGTTGGCATAAACACCCAACGAGGCCAAGGCCGCGACGCCCATGAATACCTGCATCCACCCCACAAGACGAAGCGGGGATTGCGTGCCGTCTGCATGCTTGCGCACCCACAGTCCGCCTAGGGCGATGCCGGCAATGAACGATGCCAGCATGAGTTCGAAAGCATGCATGGTGCTCCCTACAGCCATGCTCAGCATTCGGATCCAGATAATTTCGTAGGCGAATGACGCAGCCCCGGATAAGGCCGTGCCCAACAGGACCGTGCGCAATAGTGGATTGTGGCGCAGACGCTGCTCAGGCGCAGCCTGAACCGATGCAGGGGCAGGAGCAATTGGCTCGGGATCTCGAGCCAGCCACCAAGCCAGTGCTGCCACCAGAAAATTCAAAACACCAGCCACTACCATCGCTCCCGGCAGTCCTACCCATGGAAGCAGGACAAATACGGCCATCAAGGCCCCGAATGCTGCTCCAATGCTGTTGGTGAAATATAGCCCCCCGAGCAAATTACCGTCACTGCCCGGAAAGCGGCGAATAAGCCCGCCACTCATAAGAGGAAACGTCATTCCCAGCAAAATTGTTTGCGGCAGAATAAGCAATGCAGCGATGAGCCAGCGGGAAATATTGATTGCCCAAGGCGTGCCCAACGAAGGAATCAGCCAGTCGTAGCTGAATGCTGCAACATTCGTAAAAATCCAATGGAAAAGCAGGCCTAGCACACCGATAACCGCCTCGATCAATGCGTAGCCCCGGATCAAATTGCGCCACCGCTGGCCAGCGCGAGCAATCCAGGCCGCGCCTGCCGCCATGCCGCCCATGAAGATGGCGAGCACCAGGGCTTGGGCATAGGCTGCGTGCCCGAGAAAGAGCCCCAGGTAGTGTGACCATATGGACTGATATATCAGCCCAGCAAAGCCCGACAAGATAAAGATGGCCAGCAGCCAACGTCGGGGGCTGCGATGCGAGGGGGTCATCAATCAATGCTCCAGTTTTAAAACCAAGTTCCAAGCGCCTTACGCAGCAAGAAGGGTGCCGTGCTCGCAGGCTGCGAGTCGTGGGCAAAACGCATGATTCTACTGATAGACCAGCAAGGTCTACGGAAGCGTAAGGAGCAACAACAAAAATGTCATTTCGGCAGAATTCGTCGGGAACAAAGTTTGCGTATCGTGAGCATCGACTTGCATCTGGACGAATGCTTATATGCGCAGTAAATCGGCTGGCGGTTTTACTTTGATTGAATTGATGATTGTGGTAGCCATCATCGGTGTGCTTGCGGCGGTGGCATTGCCCGCTTATCAAGACTTCGTGATACGCACACGCGTATCCGAGGCGGTGATGGCCGCGGCCCCGGCCAAAGAGCGGCTTGTGGAGGGCTTTCAGACGGGTGGGATCTCCGGGATGGATGCAGCGGCTGTTTTATACAACGCGATCCCCGCCGGAAACAAATCCAGCAAATATGTCGGTGGGGTTGTCATTGCGGCCAGTGCCACCCCTTGGCCTGTGGTGGTGAGCTTGTCGGCGTCGCCAGGTAACGGTTTTCCGACGGGTCTGCACGGACGAACCATAGTCTTTTCCCCCAATATCGAAGGGGCGGTGCCCGTAGCGACATCTACAGGAACTTTGGACTGGGCCTGCGCAAGTGCGTCGGCGATGGTAGCGACTGCCCGTGGTATGGCCAATAGGACGTTGGGCACTTTGCCCGCGAAGTATGCACCGTCCGAGTGTCGGTGAGGCGCTGTTTCTTAGATTGCCCGCTAGTGGCCATCCGACTTCCCTCCCATTTTTTTAACCACCCGGACCTCTTCCACGGACATTTCCCGATCAACCGCTTTGCACATGTCATAGATGGTCAGCAAGGCAATCTGAACCGCAGTCAGCGCCTCCATCTCCACCCCCGTCTGGCCGACGGTCTCCACCGTGGCAGTGCATGCGATCCCGATCGCGCCAGGGTGCTCACGCCCAGCCACCTCAAACTCCACCGCCACCCGCGTCAGCGCCAGTGGATGGCACAGCGGAATCAGGTCGCTGGTCTTCTTCGCCGCCTGGATGCCGGCAATCCGCGCGATGCCCAGCACATCGCCCTTCTTCGCGGTACCCGCTTCGATGATCGCCAGCGTGGCGGGCTGCATCTCGATGCGGCCGGTGGCGATGGCGACGCGGTGGGTGGCGGGTTTGGCGCCCACGTCCACCATGTGGGCCTGGCCCTGGGCGTCGAAGTGGGTGAGGGTTGGCGTGACGATGGTCTTGTCGGGGTGGGACATGGGATCGGGTCGCTGGGAGCTGCTAGGGATGGGTGGCTGGCAATTTCTTGGTAACCAGTTGAATCGCCGGGGAAACACTGGAGTGTCAGGGCATCATACGGTCCATGCGGAAAATCCCAAGCAGGGCAGCCCTCCCTGACGTAGTTGAGCGTGCGCGCGTGCGCGCGGCGCTGGCACCCGTGGTGCTCGCGCTGGCCAGTGCGGCCTTTCTTTTTCTTCTTCCCGGGCGCTCCGCCCATGCGCAGCTCCCCACCCTGGGCGACGGCAGCGAACTCACCACAAGCGGCGAGCGGCGCCTGGGCGACCGCATCATCCGCGAGTTGTACCGCGACCCGGACTATATCGACGATGCCGTGCTGTCCGAGTATGTCCAGAGCCTGTGGCTGCCCCTGATGGATGCTGCGCGCAAGCGCGGTGAACTCTCGCCGGAGCTGGACGAGCGCTTTGCGTGGGAGATTCTGCTCGGGCGCGACCGCTCGGTGAACGCCTTTGCGCTGCCGGGGGGCTACCTGGGTGTGCACCTGGGTCTGATCGGCGTGGTGACCTCGCGCGATGAACTGGCCTCGGTGCTGGCGCATGAGCTCAGCCACGTCACGCAGCGCCACATCTCGCGGCTGATTGCGCAGCAGAGCAAGCAGACGCCTCTGCTCCTGGGCGCCATGATCCTCGGGGCCCTGGCGGCCAGCAAGAACCCGGGTGCCGCGCAGGCCATGGTGGTGGGAGGGCAAGCGTTGGCCATGCAGACGCAGCTCAATTTCTCGCGCGACATGGAGCGCGAAGCCGACCGTGTCGGCTACGGGCTGATGGAGCCCGCAGGGTTCGCTCCACAGGGCTTCGTGAGCATGTTCGACAAGCTGCAGCAGGCCAACCGCATCAACGACAACGGCTCCTGGCCCTACCTGCGCAGCCACCCGCTGACCACGCAGCGCATGGCCGACATGCAGTCGCGCCTGCCGCCGGGCAAGGCACAGCAGCCCGTGCCCGCCTCCACGCAGGAGCACGCCATGGCCTCCGCGCGGGCGCGGGTGCTCTCCAATCCCGGGGTGGACACCCAGCGCCAGTGGATCGCCGAACCGGGCAGCACCGGCTTTGCCAGCCAGAGCGCGCCGCGCAAGGCCGCCGTCCTCTACGCAGCGGCCCTGGGCAGCAGCCAGTTGCGCGATGCCAAGGCGGCACGCACGACCTGGGCGTTGCTGGAGGCGCAGGTCCGTGGCGACATTGCAGCCCAGCGGCTGGCGCAACTGCTCAAGGCAGAAATCGAACTGTCCGCCGGCGATGCCGACGCGGCCCTGGCCGCGCTGCCCGCCGGGGCCAACGAGCACCGGCCGGAGTTGCTGCTGCGCACCCGCGCACTGCTCAAGGCCGGGCGCTCGGGCGAGGTGGCCGGTGCGCTGCAGACCTGGATCGCCAACCACCCGCGGGATGCCACCGTATGGCAATTGCTGGCCACGGTGTGGCAGGCCAACGGCCAGCCGCTGCGCGCCGTCCGCGCCGAGGCCGAAGCGCACGCCACGCGCTACGACTATGCCGCGGCGGTGGACCGTTTCAAGGCCGGGCAGGACCTGGCCCGGCGCAGTGGCACGTCGGCAGACCACTTCGAGGCGTCCATCATCGACACCCGGCTCAAGGCCGTGGAATCACTGCTTCGTGAACAGACCGCCGAGCGCTGATTCGATCACCACGCCCAAGAGCGAATAGATCAGCGAGCCGATCAGCGCGGCAGCAAAGCCCGTGACCTGGAAGCCGTCGAGCACGCTGGCCGCGGCCCAGAACATGAGCGCGTTGATGACGAAAAGGAACAGCCCGATCGTCACGATGGTCACGGGCAGGGTCAGCACCACGAGGATGGGGCGCAGAACCACATTGAACAGGCCGATCACGAAGGCTGCGATCAGCGCCGACGGAAAGCTCTGCACCACCACACCGCTGTAGACATAGGCCACGAACAGCAGCGATGCAGCGCTGAGCAGCCATTTCAGAAGAAGTCGGATCATGGCCACAGGATAGCACTGGCCTGTGGCAAGAGGAGGGGCACCGGCGGGCCGGCCCCCGTGCCTGCAAGCGGCTTACTCGGTGCCCAGCACCATCAGCAAGCCCACGCTGGCAAACAGGCTGCTCAGCGTGCCTGGCAGCGACCAGCGCCCGCCGGCCGGCACCGTGGCGCCGGTATCGGGGGCCGCCACATCCAGCTTGGGGCGGCGTGCGTCCACCACCTGGGCCTTGGTGCTGCCCATGTCGGCCTGCAGCTTGTCCGTCAACTCCGGCAGCGGGCCTTTGGCCAGCACCGTGGTGACGCGATCGGGGTGGGCCCTGAGGCTGGGCACCACCTGTGCGAACAGCTTGTCGGCCCACTTGGCGCGCCAGTTCTCGCGTGCGCTGTGGCTCACCCACTTGCTGATGCGATGGGTCATGCGTGGCGCGCACGCCACCAGCACCCAGTGCGTATTGGCAGCCGAACCGCGCGCAAACAGGGGCGCGAGAATCTGCTGCGCATGGGCTGCGTCGTCCACGTACACGATGACTTTGTCCATATGCGTAAGCTCCCTGTTCGGGGGCCGCCATCCGAGGCGCTCGGCGAGCGCTCCGCGGTCAGCCCATGGGTCATTGAAGGCCGCTCAACCGTGTCCAACCGGGGGGCGGCAGCAGCACGGCGTGCCAGGATCATCTTGCCAAGCGCCAGTACCAGCAGGGCACCTGCCACGCTCGCACCATAGCGGATCACGTCGGTCTGCGGAATCTTGAGCATCCACTGCCACTTGTCAGGATTGGAGAAGACCGGGTCGGTCACCAGCATGCCACCGGCGATCCAGCCCAGCAGCATGCCACCCAGCGTGATGATGAACGGGAAGCGTTCCATCAGCTTGATGACCAGTTGGCTGCCCCAGACGATGATCGGGATCGAAATCAGAAGGCCCAGCACCACCAGCAGGAACTGGTGCTCGCCCGCGTTCTGCGCGGCGCCGGCGATGGCGATCACGTTGTCCACGCTCATCACCAGGTCGGCCACGATGATGGTCTTGATGGCGGCCAGCAACTTGTCGCTGCCTTGCACGTCGCCGTGTCCGTCCTCATCGGGTGCCAGCAGCTTGACGCCGATCCACACGAGCAGGACGGCGCCCACGAACTTGAGGAATGGCAGCGCCAGCAAGGTCATTGCGAAGGCGATCAGGATCACGCGCAGGATGATGGCGCCTGCCGTACCCCAGATGATGCCCTTGGTACGCTGGGCCGGGGGCAACTTGCGGCAGGCCAGGGCAATGACCACCGCATTGTCGCCACCCAGCAGGATGTCGATGATGATGATCTGTCCCAGCGCGAGCCAGAATTCGGGCGAAGCCAAAAAGTCCATAAATTCCTCAATATCAGTAGGCAAAAAGAGGGCCTGGCGCCAATGTAGCGCCAAGTCCATCCTGGGGATAGAGGGCCTGCGGTCGGAGGATCAAGGGCTTGCCCGCGTTGCGCGGGGCGTCGAATCGGGAGGGCGGCCTTGATCAGCCCACAGAGGGCCCATCAAAGGTCTTGCTCGGCCCAGCGCCCTTCATGCGCGCTGAACCCGGCCTGCCGGAAGCGGTGTTTCGCTTCGTATTGACGACAGGTCCGATGCCACGCGATGGCTGTGCCCGGTGGGCGCAGTGCGGGTGCGTGACGGGAGCTACTCCCCTTCGAAGCCGCAATTGGACCATCGCCCGGCCGTGAACGCAAGCCCCGCAGAGCGCGGCCGGCTTGCACCCAAGGGATAACGAGCACATGCCGCCACGCATTTCGATTGGCCTTTTTTTGCCTTTACGGTGTGACAAAACCGTGACTATCATGTGTTTCGCCATGCATCTGCACCACCCCGCAGGCTGCATCCCCCGCCTTTCCCACTGGATCGAGGACCGAGACCCATGACCATCTCCACCACCGGGCGCCGCTGGCAGCTCGCCCTGCTCAGCGCAGCCGCCGTGGCCGCCCTGGCTGCCTGCGGAGGCAGCAACGACAGCCCCATCGCCGAGCCCGTGGAGCAGTACGTGCCACCCGAGCCGCCCTCGGGCTACACGCCCAAGACCATTGCCTACGCCAACAAGGACATGGTCGCCGCAGCCAACCCGCTGGCCGTGCAGACCGGCACCGCCATCCTGGCCAAGGGTGGCAGCGCCATCGATGCGGCCATCGCTGTGCAGATGGTGCTCAACCTGGTGGAGCCGCAATCGTCGGGCATTGGCGGTGGTGCCTTCATGCTGCACTTCGACAAGGGCACCAACCGGCTGCTGGCCTATGACGGCCGCGAGACCGCGCCCCTGGCTGCCACGCCCAACCTGTTCATCGGGGCCGACGGCAACCCGCTGGCCTTCCTGACCGCTGTGGACGGTGGCCTGTCGGTCGGCACACCCGGTGTTTTGCGCATGCTCGAAGCCGCGCACAAGGCGCACGGCAAGCTGCCCTGGAAGGACCTGTTCGATCCCGCCATCAAGCTCAGCGAAGACGGCTTTGCAATCTCCGAGCGCATGAGCGTCTCCATCGCCGGCTCGGCCGCGCGCATCAAGGCCCAGGGCGAACCGGGTGCCAGCTACTTCCTCCGGGCCGACGGCACGGCCAAACCCACCGGCACCCTGCTCAAGAACCCCGAACTGGCTGCCACCCTGCGCACCATCGCGGCGGGCGGTGCCGATGCCTTCTACAAGGGCGCCATCGCCGCCGACATCGTGGCCAAGGTCACGGGCCATCCGACCAATCCCGGCAAGCTGGCGCTGGCCGACCTGAACAACTACACCGCCAAGGTGCGTGAACCCGTGTGTGGCGTCTACCGCACCAAATACCGTGTCTGCGGCATGCCCGCACCGAGCTCGGGCGGCATCGCCGTGCTGCAGACCCTGGGCATGCTCGAAAGCTTCGACCTGGCCGCGATGAAGCCCAACACGCTCGACTCGGTGCATGTGGTCTCCGAGGCCTACCGCCTGGCCTATGCCGACCGCGCCCTGTACGTGGCCGATCCCGATTTCGTGGCCGTACCCCAGGCCGGCATGATCAATGCCGACTACCTCAAGGGCCGTGCGCGCCTGATCGACATGCAGCGCAGCATCGGCACGCCCGTCGCCGGCACGCCGCCCGGCGTGGTCGCCGCACGCGGGGCCGACAGTTCGCTGAACCTGCCCTCGACCACCCACCTGTCCATCGTCGATGCCTCGGGCAATGCCGTGTCGATGACCACCACCATCGAGAACGGCTTCGGCAGCCTGCAGATGGTGCGTGGCTTCCTGCTGAACAACCAGCTCACCGACTTCTCGTTCACCGCCACCGACTCGGCCGGCAAGGCCATCGCCAACAGCGTGCAGCCCGGCAAGCGGCCACGCAGCTCCATGGCGCCGACCATCATCTTCAATGCCGCCACCGGCGACTTCGAAGGGGCCATTGGCTCGCCCGGCGGCAGCGCCATCATCCAGTACACCGCCAAGAGCATCCTGGGCATGACCGACTGGGGACTGAACGTGCAGCAGGCCATCAACCTGCCCAACTTCGGCGCGCAGACCAATGCCACCACCTCGATCGAGAAGGGCTCGGTCATCGACACGGCTGCCATCCGCGACGGCCTCCGGGCGCGCGGCCACACCGTGGCGCAGACGGACACCTTTGCCAGCGGCCTGCACGGCGTGGTGTTCAACGGCGTGCGCGCCAACGGCAGCACCGGCCTGCTCTCGCGCAACCCCGCAGCGGGTACTTACGCCGGCGGTGCTGATCCGCGGCGCGAGGGCATTGCCCTGGGCAACAACTGAGTAACCCCCTTGCCCGCATGCCGGGCAATGCCGGTTATCCTCCGGGCCCCCGCCGGGCAGAAAGCTGGCGGGGGCCTTTTTTTTCGACATGCCCTCTTCCCGCATCCACATCACCGACATCGAAGCCGCCATCAACCACTGGCGCGAACGCTCGCCCTCGCCCGACGGCTTCACCCTGGCGCCTGCCACCCGTGCCCTGGCCAAGGTGTACGCGCTGATGGTCTACCGGCACGCGGACGAGATCGATGCAACGGACTTCCCCCAGGATGCGCTGGCGGCCTGGCAGGGCTGGTACGAAACCACGCCCGACACCCCCTGCATCGCCATCTGCTCCACCAGCCAGGGCGACGACCAGTGCAAGGGCTGTGGCCGCAGCTTCGACGAGGTGCAGCACTGGCTCGCCTACACGCCTGCCGAAAAGCGCAGCGTGTGGCGCCGCATCACGCTCGAGCACTCTGCCTGGCGCTTCAACCGCTATTCCGAGCGGGCCGCAGAAGGGCCGTCGGCTGGACCACGGCAGGTGTCGGTGGCACAAGCCTGAGCGCCAGGTCGCTGGTACCACTGTACGTCGCGCGGCCAAACCGGTATGGTGGGGCCATGCTGCGACTGACCCAGGCCCCCAACATCGCGATTGCCACGCTCTGGGCCGACATTCTGTGCGAGGCCGGCATGACCGCATCGGTGCAGCGCCAGTACCTGGGCGCTGCCGCCGGCCACCTGCCGCCCGACCAGTGCCTGCCCGAGATCTGGCTCGAATACGACGAGCACGCCAGCCGCGCGCGCACCCTGCTCGACGATTTGCAGAACATTCCGCAGCGCCATTGGGTGTGCCGTTGCGGTGAAACGGTGGAGGGGGGCTTCGAGCAGTGCTGGCACTGCGGGGCCCTCATGCCGCTGGATTGACCGGACCCCGCACGAGCGCCATGTGTGGCAACGGGGCCTGCGGTTCCTGAGCTGCGCCGGCGGCCTACTTCCAGCGCACCGGTTCCACGACCACGCTGCCCAGGTTGCTGCTCAGGGTCAGTGCGTTTTCCTGGACCGTGGCCTGCAACTGCATGCTGCGCTCGGCCAGGGCCGCCAGGGCCTGCGAGGCCTCGGTCGGGATGCGCCAGACCTGCAGTTTCTCCAGGCGCGAGAGCTTGGTCTCGATGCCCTTCCACCAGATCTCGGCGGCGTGGTTGAAGCAGTACACCACGACGCTGTCGGCCTTGCTGCAGGCCTTGGTCAGCGGTTTGTCTTCGGGCTGGCCGACCTCGATCCAGACGCGCTTCCTGCCCGTGAAATCGGTCAGCGACGCGTCCGGATCGTCCGGGTCCGACAGCCCGGCGCCAAAGGCCAAGGTTCCGTCGCCATTGCAGATGTCGTTGAGGTCGTGCGCGTGGATGGCCAGCGCCGCCAGGCGCACCATCATGCGCTCGTCGGTCTCGCTCGGGTGCCGCGCCAGCGTCAGCGCGTGGTCCGCGTAATAGCTGTGGTCGATGTCGGCGATCTGCAGATTCGCCTTGAAGATGGT
The DNA here is from genome assembly GCF_979253235.1 of Acidovorax sp. AC410. Classification (NCBI taxonomy): domain Bacteria; kingdom Pseudomonadati; phylum Pseudomonadota; class Betaproteobacteria; order Burkholderiales; family Comamonadaceae; genus Acidovorax; species Acidovorax sp. AC410. The sequence goes on along the minus strand of NZ_CEEDCG010000001.1, from coordinate 1,648,426 downwards.
GGATTTGATGGCCATGCGGTCTCACTGAACAACAATTGACCGCTGCCCATGCCCGTGTGCAGGCAACAGAGGCCGTGAAAAAAGGAAATCACCATGCGCCACAGAGCGCAGGTGATTTTCGTCGCGAGCGTGCCGGGCCCGGGTCGATGCGCGCAGCCCCGGGTTCACGGGGCTTGCGGCAGAAACCGCTCAGGCCCGACGGGCGAGGGCGGCGGCCTTGCCGGTGTAGCTGCCCGGCGTCATCGCCAGCAACCGGTCCTTCTCGGCCTGCGGGATTTCCAGCGACTCGATCAGACCGTGCAGCGCCTCGGCCGTCACCGTCTTGCCGCGCGTGACTTCCTTGAGCTTTTCGTACGCGCCCTGCACGCCAAATCGGCGCATCACCGTCTGGATGGGCTCGGCCAGCACTTCCCAGGAGGCGTCCAGGTCCTCGGCCAGTGCTTCCTGGTTGAGTTCGAGCTTGTTCAGACCCGTCAGCAGCGAGGCGTAGGCCAGCGCGGCATAGCCCAGCGCCACGCCCATGTTGCGCAGCACCGTGCTGTCGGTCAGGTCACGCTGCCAGCGGCTGACGGGCAGCTTCTCTGACAGGTGGCGCAGCAGCGCGTTGGCCAGGCCCAGGTTGCCTTCGGCGTTCTCGAAGTCGATGGGGTTGACCTTGTGCGGCATGGTGCTGGAGCCGATCTCACCGGCCTTCAGGCGCTGCTTGAAGTAGCCCAGGCTCACATAGCCCCAGATGTCGCGCGACAGGTCCACGAGGATGGTGTTGGCACGTGCCACGGCATCGAACAGCTCGGCCATGTAGTCGTGCGGCTCGATCTGGATGCTGTAGGGCTGGAAGGTCAGACCCAGGCCCAGCGGTTCGGGTGTTTCGATGACCTTCTTGCTGAAGGCCTCCCAGTCGAAATCGGGCCAGGCGGACATGTGGGCGTTGTAGTTGCCTACGGCGCCATTCATCTTGCCCAGGATCTTCACGCCCGCAATGCGGTCGCAGGCCGTCTGCAGGCGCACCACCACGTTGGCCATTTCCTTGCCCACCGTGGTGGGGCTCGCGGTCTGGCCATGTGTGCGGCTGAGCATGGGTACGTCGGCATAGGCGTGCGCCATCTCGCGCAGCTTGAGCACCACCCGGTCCAGCCCCGGCAGCACGACCTGGTCGCGGCCTGAGCGCAACTGCAGCGCATGGCTGGTGTTGTTGATGTCTTCGCTGGTGCAGGCAAAGTGAACGAACTCGGCGGCTTTCTCCAGTTCGGGGCGCGCCTCGAACTTGCTCTTGATCCAGTATTCCACGGCCTTCACGTCGTGGTTGGTGGTCTTCTCGATGTCCTTGATGGCGGCCGAATCGGCTTCCGAGAAATTCTTCACCAGGCCCAGCAGGTAGGCGCGCGCGCCGGTGGTCAGCGGCTTGAACTCGGCAAAGCCCGCGTCCGACAGCGCGATGAACCACGCCACTTCCACCTGCACACGCCGGTGCATGTAGCCGTGCTCGCTCATGATCGGGCGCAGCGCGGCGAGTTTGTTGGAATAGCGGCCGTCGAGCGGCGACAGGGCGGTGATGGTGGACAGGCTCATGGACCCGGATTGTAGGCGCCACGCGCGGGAAAACCCCGATCCGGGCCATTGGAGGGCCGTCCGGCTGGTGACATGGGCCCGTGGATGCAAGTGTTGCAAATCCGCACCAAATGCGCCCGCCCACCGGCCGTTGGCCTGTGTGCGGGCGCCGCCGGGGCCTTTGTCACCCATTTGCGGGGGCATGCCGGCCCGGTGCCTGGGGCGCCAGCCGATAGAATCGGTCGCGTACCCGTACCGTTGTCACGCACCCCGCGCACTGGAAGAAATCTCGCCATGAAATTGATCGGAGCCTCCGCCAGCCCTTATGTACGCAAGGTGCGCGTTGTCATGGCCGAGAAGAAGCTCGACTACCAGTTCGTGCAGGAAAACGTCTGGGCCGACGACACGACCATTGCCGCCTCCAACCCGCTGGGCAAGGTGCCCTGCCTGGTGATGGAAGGTGGCGAGGCTGTCTTCGACTCGCGCGTGATCGTCGAGTACCTGGACACGCTGTCCCCCGTGGGCAAGCTCATCCCCAGCCAGGGCCGTGAGCGTGCCGAGGTCAAGACCTGGGAAGCATTGGCCGACGGTGTGGTGGACGCCGCCATCCTCGCCCGCCTCGAAGCCACCTGGGCCCACCGCAAGGACAGCGAGCGCAGCCAGGCCTGGATCGACCGCCAGATGCGCAAGGTCAACGACAGCCTCAAGTCCATGAGCCAGGGCCTGGGCGACAAGCCCTACTGCAGCGGCATCCACCTGAGCCTGTCGGACATCGCCGTGGGCTGCGCCCTGGGCTGGCTCGAATTCCGCTTTCCCGACATCGCCTGGCGCAGCGAGTACCCCAACCTGGGCAAGCTGCTGGACAAGCTCATGCTGCGCCCGAGCTTCGCGGACACCAAGCCCTCCTGATCGCGCCGGAGGTGCCGGCGAGGCCGGCCCTTGCCGTATGCTTGGTGCATATGGACGAAACGGTTCAAAATCCTTCGCCTTCTGCCGGCGACAGCCGGCCGGCACGGCAGCGCGCTGCGCGCGAGGCTGCGGCCACGCCCGGGGCCGAGCGCGTGCGCGTGAACGACCCCGACCGCACGATGGCCAACATCCTGCAGGTGGCCACGGCAGAGTTCGCGGACAAGGGCCTGGCCGGTGCCCGCATCGATGAGATCGCGGCGCTCACCAGCACCAGCAAGCGCATGATCTACTACTATTTCGGTAGCAAGGAAGGCTTGTATGTGCGGGTGCTCGAAGAAGCCTACCGCCGCATCCGGCAGATCGAATCGGACCTGCACCTGGAAGACCTGGCGCCCGAGCAGGCCCTGCGCACCCTGGTCGGCTTCACCTTCGACTACCAGTTGGCCAATCCCGACTTCATCCGCCTGGTGATGAACGAGAACATGCACCGGGGCGAGTACATCAGCCGCTCCACGACCATCCAGGAACTCAACATCCCGGTCATCCATGCGGTACACAAGGTCTACCAGCGCGGCGTGGCCGCCGGGGTCTTTCGCCCCGACGTGGACCCGGTCGATTTGCACATGTCGATCTCGGCACTGTGCTTCTTCAACGTGTCCAACCGGCACACCTTTGGCGCCATCTTCAAGCGCACGCTCGATGCGCCCGCCGCCATGGCCGAGCGGCGCGACTCCATCGTCGAGATGATCGTGCGCTTCCTGCGCCCCTGAGCTTTCGCGGCAAGCACACCCCGGCGGCGGCGATCAGGGTTTGTACTCAGATTAAATACTAACCAGTTCGTACAAAATCTCCATCACAACGACCGGAGACTAGCGATGCTGGAATGGACCGACCGCCTGCTGGGGCGATACACCCGGCTGCTCGACATGCTGGGAGGCCTGTGCCTGGCCCTGATGGTGGTGCTGGTCTTCGGCAACGTGGTGGCGCGCTATGCGCTCAACTCGGGCATCACCGTCTCCGAAGAGCTCTCGCGTTGGCTGTTCGTGTGGCTCACCTTCATGGGCTCCATCGTGGCGCTGCGCGAGCACGGCCACCTGGGCACCGACATGCTGGTTTCGCGCCTGCCGCCCGCCGGCAAGCGCGCCTGCCTGGCGCTGGCGCAGGTGGCGATGATTTTCGTTTCCTGGCTGCTGCTGTCGGGCAGCTGGGCGCAGATGCTGATCAACTGGGAGACCGAGGCCCCCGTCACCGGCGCATCGGTGGCCATCTTCTATGCCAGCGGCGTGCTCATGGGCGCCTCGGGCATCGCCATTCTGCTGCGCGACCTGCTGCGCACGCTGTTGACACCGCTGTCCGAACAGAACCTGGTCATGGTGCAGGAGAGCGAGGAACTGTCCGCGCTGGCCCAGCGCAACGCGGGCGATGCGCCTGCAGCTGCCAAGCATCCCTGATCCACCGCGCCGCCCTCAGGACACCCGCCCATGACCGTCGCCATCTTCCTCGGCTCCCTGCTGCTCGCCATGGCGATCGGCATTCCCATCGCCTATGCGCTGCTGCTCAGCGGCGCTGCGCTGATGTGGCACCTGGACCTGTTCGACGCGCAGATCCTGGCGCAGAACGTCATCAATGGTGCCGACAGCTTTCCCCTGCTGGCGGTGCCCTTCTTCATGCTGGCTGGCGAGATCATGAATGTCGGCGGCCTGTCGCGGCGCATCGTCAAGCTGGCGCTGGCCCTGGTGGGCCACATGCCCGGCGGCCTGGGCTACGTGACCATCATGGCCGCCGTGCTGCTGGCCGCTGTCTCGGGCTCTGCCGTCGCCGATGCCGCGGCCCTCGCCTCGCTGCTGCTGCCGATGATGGTCGCTGCCGGGCACGACAAGGCCCGCTCGGCCGGTCTGATCGCATCGGCCGGCATCATCGCCCCGGTCATCCCGCCTTCCATCGGCTTCGTGATCTTCGGCGTGGCCGCCAACGTGTCCATCAGCAAGCTGTTCCTCGCGGGCATCGTGCCTGGCCTGCTGCTGGGCCTGTCGCTCGCGGTCACCTGGTGGTGGCTGGTGCGCAACGAGAAGGTGCAGCCACCGCCCAAGGCTTCTCGCACCGAACTGCTCAAGGCGCTGCGCGAAGCCGTCTGGGCCCTGGGCCTGCCGCTCATCATCCTGGTGGGTTTGCGCATGGGCGTGTTCACCCCGACCGAGGCGGCCGTGGTCGCGGCCGTGTATGCCCTGCTGGTGGCGATGTTCGTCTACCGCGAGATCGGCGTGCGCCAGCTGGCAGGGATCTTCCAGGCCTCGGCCCGCACCAGCGCCATCGTGATGTTCCTGGTGGCTGCCGCCATGGTCTCGGCCTGGCTGATCACTGTGGCCGACCTGCCCACCAAGGTCATCGGCATGCTGGAGCCCTTCATGGGCAACCAGACGCTGCTGCTGGTGGCCATCATGGTGCTGGTGATGGTGGTGGGCACGGCGATGGACATGACGCCCACCATCCTGATCCTGACCCCGGTGCTGATGCCGGTGGTCAAGGCCGCCGGCATCGACCCCGTGTACTTCGGCGTGCTGTTCATCATCAACAACGCCATCGGGCTGATCACGCCGCCGGTGGGCACGGTGCTCAACGTCGTGGCCGGGGTGGGGCGCATCTCCATGGACCAGGTCACGCGGGGCGTGCTGCCTTTCATGCTGGCCCAGTTCTTCGTGATGTTCCTGCTGGTGGTGTTCCCCTCCATCGTCATGGTGCCGCTGCGCTGGCTCACCGGCTGAAACATTCACCGTCGTCGTTCCGTTCTGCTACCCACTACACCAAGGAGACTTTCATCATGAACCTCGTGAAGACCCTGCTGGCCACGGCCCTGGTCGCTGCGTCGCTGCTGTCCGGCGCCCACGCCCAGGAGCGCACCATCAAGTTCGCCTTCCAGAACCAGAAGGAGCACCCGCAGGCCCAGGGTGCGCAGAAGTTTGCCGACCTCGTGGCCGCCAAGACCAATGGCCGCATCGCGGTCAAGCTCTTCCCCGGTGGCACGCTGGGCGGTGACCTGCAGACCGTCTCGGCGCTGCAGGGTGGCACGGTGGAGATGACCGTGCTCAACGCCGGCATCCTCTCGGCCCAGTCCAAGGAATTCGGCATCTACGACTTCCCCTTCCTGTTCGCCTCGCCGCAGGAGGCCGACGCCGTGACCGACGGCCCCTTCGGCAAGAAGCTGCTCGACAAGCTGCAGGCCAAGAACCTGGTGGGCCTGGGCTACTGGGAACTCGGTTTTCGCAACCTGACCAACAGCAAGAAGCCCATCACCAAGGCCGAGGACATCGCCGGCCTCAAGATCCGCGTGATCCAGTCGCCGATCTACATCGACATGTTCAATGCCCTGGGCGCCAATGCCGTGCCCATGCCTTTCCCCGAGCTCTACACCGCCATGGAGCAAAAGGCGGTGGACGGCCAGGAGAACCCGTTCTCGACCATCCTCTCGTCCAAGTTCGCCGAGGTGCAAAAGCACCTCACGATCACGCGCCACATGTACAACCCCCAGGCCGTCATCGTCTCCAAGAAGTTCTGGGACAGCCTGAACCCCGCGGACCAGAAGGCCGTGACCGAAGCCATGGCCGAGGCCACCACCTTCCAGCGCAGCGTCTCGCGCTCGCAGGCCGACGTGGCGCTGGAGGAGCTCAAGAAGGCCGGCATGCAGGTCACCGAGTTCTCGCCGGCCGAGGTCGACAAGCTGCGCGCCAAGGTCAAGCCCGTGGTCGAGAAGCACAGCGACAAGGTCGGCGCCGAGACGGTGCAGGAGGTCTATGCGACCCTGGCCAAGCTGCGTGGCACCAAGTAAGTGAACCCGCATTGCCGTGGCGATACCCGCCGCGGCAATGCACCCAGGCACGCATTCCATGAGCCTTCAGCTCCTTGATCCCCCGGTCACACTTTCTCCGCCCACCATGTCTTCCACGAGCCCCCGCAAGGTACTGATCGGGCTGATCGGTGCAGGCATCCAACAGTCGCTGTCGCCCGCGCTGCACGAAGAAGAAGCGCGCCACCACGGCATGCGCCTGCACTACCAGTTGATCGATCTGGACCGCTCTGCCTCCTCGCCCGAACAACTGCCGACTCTGCTGTCGGCAGCACGCATCATGGGCTATGCCGGCTGCAACGTGACCTATCCCTGCAAGCAGGCCGTGATCCCGCATCTCGACGACTTGTCCGAGGAAGCCCGGGCCATGGGCGCCGTGAACACCGTGGTGGTGCAGGACGGCCGGCTGGTGGGGCACAACACCGATGGGTCGGGCTGGGCCTGGGGTTTTCAGCGCGCCTTGCCGCAGGCCGACCTGGCGCAGGTGGTGCTGCTGGGCGCCGGCGGTGCCGGCGCTGCGATCGCGCATGCCGTGCTGCGGCTGGGCGCGCAGCGCCTGTCCATCGTGGATGCCCAGCCCGAGCGCGCTGCGCAGCTGGCGGCCGATGTCAGTGCGCTCTACGGCGCGCGGGCCCAGGCCAGTGACATCGCCACTGCCATGGCGCAGGCGACAGGGCTGATCCACGCCACGCCCACCGGCATGGACAAGCTGCCGGGCCTGCCGCTGGATGTGGGCCTGTTGCGCCCTGCCATGTGGGTGTCCGAGGTGGTGTACTTCCCGCTGGAGACCGCCCTGGTCCAGGCCGCTCGCGCCCTGGGTTGCCGCGTCTCGGACGGCGGTGGCATGGCGGTGGGCCAGGCGGTCGGAGCTTTCGAACTGTTCACCGGCGTGGCTCCCGATCCTGCGCGCATGGACGCGCATTTCCGCCAACTGGTCACCAGGCGCTGACCTGGTGCGTCCACCCTTTCTCAAGGAGCCCCGCCCATGAGCACACCGATGACGGCCGACCGTGAATCCCTGGGCACCCTGCCCAACCCCCTGGGCCTGCAGGGCGTGGAGTTCATCGAGTACGCCACGGCCCGTCCCCAGGCCCTGGGCCAGGCGCTGGAGCGCATGGGCTTCAAGCCCGTGGCGCGCCACCGCTCGCGCGAGGTGCTGCTGTACCGCCAGGGCGGCATGAACATCATCGTCAACGCCCACCTGGGCGAGGGCGCAGGCGCCCACCTTCCCGCACCGGGCGACGCGCCGGTGCTGTCCGCCATTGCTTTCCGCGTTGGCAATGCCGCGGCCGCCTACCGGCGCGTGCTGGAGCTCGGCGCCTGGGCCGTGCACACCGAGGTCGAGGTCATGGAGCTCAACATCCCGGCCATCCACGGCGTGGGCACGAGCCGCATCTACTTCGTCGACCGGCACCGCGAGTTCTCGATCTACGACGTCGACTTCGTTCCCATCCCCACAGTCAACCCGCGCCCTCCCGCACAGCACGGCCTGCACCTGTTCGGCCTGGTGCAGTACATCGGCCTCGATCGGCTGGCCGACTGGACCGCCTTCTATGGCGAGCTGTTCGGCTTTGCCGAGCTGCCGCCCGAGCAGAACTTCGGCGTGCTGACGCAAGGGCGCATCCTCGCCAGCCCCTGCGGCACGCTGTACTGGCAGCTCATCGAGCCGCTGATCGACGCGCTTGACGCCGACCCCGGCGAGCTGCTGCAACGCGTGGCCTTCGGCACCGGCGACGTGCTGGCCACGGTCGCGGCCCTGCGCGCGCAGGGGGTGGACTTCGTGGAGTCGCCCACGGGGGTACACAGCGAGGCCCGGGGGGCGCTCACGCGCGCTGATGCCGGCGGTGCCAGCTTCGAGCTGGTGCTCGATCCGCGATGAAACCGGGTCTTCCCATGCGCGCCCAGGCCATGCAACGCAACGTCGCCGATTTCGGCATGGACACCATCAGCCTCGCCGGTCCGCTGGAGGCCAAGCTGGCTGCCGTGAAGGCCGCCGGCTTCGGCCAGATCATGCTGGCCGCGCGCGACCTCGTTGGCCATCCGCAGGGCATCGATGCCGCCGTGCAGGCGGTGCGCAGCAGCGGCCTGCGCGTCACGGGCTTCCAGGTGCTGCGCGATTTCGAGGGGCTCTCGGGCCACCTGCACAGCTACAAGGTGGGCATCGCCCAGCAGATGATCCTCATGGCACGCGCCCTGGGCACCCGTGTGCTGCTGGCCTGCAGCTCCACCTCGCTGCACGCCACGGACGACCCCGATGCCATTGCACGCGACCTGCGCAAGCTGGCCATGCTGGCGCTGCCGCACGGCATCCGCATCGCGTTCGAGGGCCTGTCCTGGGGCCGGCACATCAACGAGGTGCACCAGGCCTGGGCCGCAGTGCAATTGGCCGACTGTCCCAACCTCGGGCTGGCCATCGACTCGTACCACCAGTTCGCCACCAGCACGCCGCTCGAAGCCCTGGAGGGCGTGGACCCGGAGCGCATCTACCTGGTGCAGCTGTCGGATTTCATGTGGCAGGAAACGCGCACCGTGCAGGAGCGCATCGACACCGCGCGGCACTTCCGCGTGTTCCCGGGCGAGGGCGTACACAGCCAGGCGCTGGTCGAGCTGGTGCGCATGCTGGACGGCATGGGCTACCGGGGCGACTACAGCTTTGAGGTCTTCAACGACGACTACCAGCAGTTGCCCCTGCCCTACGTGGCCGAGCGGGCCTGGAACAGTGCGGTGTGGTTGGCCGAAGGGGTGCTGCAGCGTGCCGTGCCGCTGCCTGGACACTTGCGCCTGCGGGATCGCACGTGACCCACCTCAACTGTTGGCGCGCTTCTTGAGCCAGCGCATCAACCCGCCCACCACGGGCAGCTTCTCGTACAGCTCCTCCGCTGCATCCCAGTAGTCGCGGTGCAGCGTGACCAGGCCCTGGCCGTCGAACACCAGGTGCGAGGCGCCGCGCACGGTCTGTGGGGTGCCCTTGTGGAAGTTGCGGAAGGCGAACAGGAACTCCCAGATCAGGAAGCATTGCTGCCCCTGCACCACGCGACTGGTGACCACAAAGCGCGGCTGCTCCAGCGCCACGAACATGTGATCGAAGATGTGCCGGATGGCGGGCAGGCCCTGCACCTCGTTGAACGGGTCCTTGAAGCGCGCCTCCGCCGCATACAGGCGGCCCAGCGCCGCCACGTCGGCCGGAGCCAGGGTCTCGAAGAAGGCGATCACGCGGGTGACGGCTTCTTCAGTGGATGCAGGGGTGTCCGGTGGTGGCATGGGGAACTCAGAGTCCGGTGAACTTGCGGATGGCCGGAAAGTACCACCCATAAGGCAGTACGCGCAGCATTTTCATCACGCGCGTGAAGCGCTTGGGGAAGTGGATGTCGAACGCCCCCTGCCCCCAGCCTTTCAGGATCGCCGTGGCGGCCTCCTCGGGTGTGATCAGCGCGGGCATGTCGAAATCGTTGCCCTCGGTCAGCGGCGTGGCCACGAAGCCGGGGTTGATCACGCTCACGCCCATGCCCAGGGCGTGCAGGTCCAGGTACAGCGCCTCGGCCAGGTTGATCAGCGCCGCCTTGGTGGGGCCGTAGGCCAGGCTCCGGGGCAGGCCACGGAAGCCGGCCACGCTGCTGACCAGGCTCACATGCCCAGGGCGGCCCGATTTCGCGGCGGCCAGCATGTCCGGCAGCACGGCGGCCAGCAGGTGCAGCACGCCGGTGTAGTTCACCTGTTCGTGGCGCAGCATCACGGGCAGGTCGAATTCCGTGGCACGCATGTGGTGGTAGGTGCCTGCGCAATAGCACACGAGGTCCAGTGGACCGCCCGCGAGCACCTGGGCGGCTGCGGCCTCGACGGCCTCGGGCACGGATGTGTCCAGCGGCAGGGCCACGCTGCCGGCGTGCTGTAGGGCGAACGCACGGAGTGCCGCCTCGCTGCGGGCCGAGACGATGACCTGTGCGCCGCGCGCGTGCAGGGCCGATGCCGTCGCCCGGCCGATGCCGCTGGAGGCGCCCACCAGCCAGGCCCGGCGGCCGTGCCAGTCGCGCAGGCGCGGGTTGAGGCTCATGGCAGGCGCTTGGTGAAGGACAGCGTGATCTCGCCCAGCCGCACGCCGAACTTGCGCATGGTGGCGCGGTTGAGCATCACGCGCTCGTCCATGAGGTACATCCAGTCGTCCAGGTCCACGTGGTAGACCGTGCCATCCACCGGCAAGGCCAGCGTGTAGTTCCAGCGGAAGGCGTTGCCGCGCACCTGGCCCACGGCCTGACCGATCACATCGCCGGCCGTGCCGGTGTAGCGGCCATCGGCTTCGCGCGTGAGGCGCCAGATGCGCCGTTCCGTGCTGCCGTCCGAGTAGGTGAAGGCCTCGTCCAGCACGCCCTGGTTGCCCGTCCACTGGCAGTGCATGACCACGGTGAAGCGCTTGACGACCTTGCCGCTGCGGTCCTGGAACATGCCGTGCGCGTCGATCACGCCACTGAAATACTGCGCCAGGTCGAGCACCGGCTTCTCGGCCGCATAGTCGGCCAGGTTCTGGCCCGCGCAACCGGACAGCGCCACGGGGGCGGCCGCGGCTGCGGCCGAAAGGAGGAGCAAGCGTCGCTGCATCATGGTTCGCCTTGGAGGGATGGAAGGGCTGCGGCGACGGGTCGCCGCAGGATCAGCAGGTACAGCGCTGCGGCGGCCACCAGCTTCAAGGCGCAGGGCAGCACGGCGTAGGCCAGGGTGAGGGTGTGCAGGCCCTCGGCACTGCGCGTGCCGGGCGCGTAGCCCAGCCCGCTGAGCAGGGGCAAGACCAGGCCCGCAGCCAGCGCCAAATTGAGTTTGGTGGCAAAGTTCCACCAGCCGAAGTAGGCGCCTTCGTGCTGGCCGCTGTCGCCTTCGGCCGCTACCACGCCGGCCAGCAGGGCGCTGGGCAGGGCGAGGTCGGTGCCCAGGGCCACGCCCGAGAGGGCGCACACCACGAGGAAGGGCAGGCTGTCGCCTGCGCCGAGCGCCGCCGTCCAGGCAAACGCCGCCACGGCCAGCAGCATGCCCGCCAGCCAGGTGCGGGCCAGGCCCCAGCGCGCCACCGCCCGCAGCCACAGCGGGATCGAGAGCGCCGCAGAGAGGAAATACGCGGCCAGGAACATCGGCTCCTGGCCCGGCGGCGCCTGCAGCCGGTCCTGGATGAAGAACAGCACCAGCGTGGCCGGAATGGCGCTGGCGATGCCATTGAGCACGAACACCGCGAGCAGGCGGCGGAAGGCGGGCCGCGCCCAGGGCCGCCACAGGTCCGCGCGGTTTGTGGGATGTGGTGCGACCGGAGCGGGCCGGGGCGCACGCAGCCACGCCAGCCAGCCCAGCACCAGGGCGGCCGCAAACACGCCCAGCATCACCGGCAGGCCCAGCAACGCCGGCAGTACCGAGGCCAGCACCACGCCCACCAGGGCCGCGCCCTCGCGCCAGGCCACGATGCGGCTGCGCTGCAGCTCGTCACCGCCCAGGCGAGCGCCCCAGGATTGGTGCGCAATGCCGAGCTGGCTGTAGGCCAGGTAGCTGACCAGCAGGCAGGCCAAGGCCCAGGCGGCGAGCGCGCCCTGGCCCTGCACCCTGGGGAAGAACAGCGCCGTGAGCCCGACGGCCAGCACCACCGCCGATACCGCCCCGGTGGACAGAACCGCCAGGGGGGAGCGCTCGAACAACCGGTCGGCCCAGCGGCCGAGCAGCGGGTCCGAGACGGCGTCGAACAGGCGCGCGGCCAGCAACACGCCGCCCAGCGTGGCCAGCGGCATGCCGAACTCGCGTGCATAGTGGTTCGGCAGCAGCACGTACAGCGGCAGCGCCACGAAGGCCAGCGGCAGCCCGAGCAGGCCGTAAGACAGACCTTGCCGCCAGGGCAGCGCCGTGCCGCTGGTCATGGCGTTCCCGTGGCAGGAGGCGTCGCGATCAGCGCCTGGCGCAGTGCCGGCTCGGAGGTGCGCGGCGACAGCCAGATGCCGAAGAACAGGCGCGAGAACTCGGGGTCCCGGACCTCGCCCACCACCTGCCCGCCCATCTGGAACACGGCGCCCGCCCCGGGCTGGTAGATGCCGGTGAGCTGGTCGCCGGCCTTCACGTCGGGCAGGGCGGCCTGCAGGGCCTGTTGCCAGCGTGTGGCCTGGGCGGGCGTGAAGCGGCCCACGCGGCGCATTTCCTGGATGGAGCGCCCGGCAATCGCTTCGGCCGTGAAATCACGCTGGTACGCGAGCTGCAGCACCAGGGGCTGGGCGGTGTAGTCGCTGGCGTCAAAGCCGGGGCTCACCCACAGCTGGGCACTGTAGATTTCAAAGCCCAGGAAGCGCAGCGTGCCCTGGCCGGCCTGGCGCAGGCCGGCCAGCGGCGCTGCGGCCGGCGCCTGGGCCAGGGCGAGGCCCGGGCAGAGCAATGCCAGGGCCAGCGTGAACGCGGTGGCGTGCTTCATGGCCATGGGCTCAGTCGCGCACCAGGGTGTACTGCACGAGGTTGATGTTGGCCATGGCAAAGGCTGCTTCGCAATAGGCCAGGTAGAACTCCCAGATGTGCAGGAAACGCTGGTCGAACCCGAGCTGCAGGATCTGCGCGCGCTGGGCCAGGAAGCGCTCGCGCCAGCGCCTGAGGGTCTCGGCATAGTCCTGGCCGAAGGCGAATTCGTCCACCACGCGCAGGCCCGCGGCCTCGGCCTCGCGGCGGAACTCGCGCGGGCACGGCAGGCAGCCACCCGGAAAGATGTACTGCTGGATGAAATCAGTGGAGCTGATGTAGCGCTCGAACAGGCCGTCGTCGATCACGATGCTCTGGATGCAGGCCTTGCCGCCGGGCTTGAGCAGGCGCCGCACGGCCTGGAAGTAGGTCGGCCAGTATTCGCGGCCCACGGCCTCGATCATCTCGATGGAGCAGACCGCGTCGTACGGCCCGTCAGTGATGTCGCGGTAGTCCTGCAGGCGCAGATCGGCCTGGGTACCCACGCCGATCGCGTCCATGCGCTGGCGCGCGAAATCCAGTTGTTCGGTGGACAGCGTCACGCCGGTCAGCGAGGCGCCGAACTCGGTGGTGGCCATCTCGGCAAGCGCGCCCCAGCCGCAGCCGATCTCCAGCACCCGGTCGCCCGCTTGCACGCCCGCCATGCGCAGGGCGCGGCGCACCTTGGCGTGCTGGGCCGTGCGCATGTCGCCGCCTGCGTCGCCCTCGAACCAGGCGGACGAGTAGTTCATCGTGTCGTCCAGCCACAGCGTGTAAAAGGCATTGCCCAGGTCGTAGTGGGCGTGGATGTTCTTCTGGCTGTTGGCGCGCGTGTTGCGGTTGAGCAGGTGCTTGATGCGGTACAGCAGCCGCCCGGCCCAGCTGCCATAGATCACACCCTCCACCTGTTGGCGGTTGGCGATGAACACACGCAGGAGGTCCGTGAGGTTGGGCGTGGTCCAGTCGCCCGCGATGTAGCTCTCGGCAACGCCGATGTCGCCGGACTTGAGGGCTGCCTTGCAGACGTTCCAGTTCCTGAGCGTGATGGCTGCTGCCGGCCCGTCGCCATGGTGGTTGCCGAAGTGCTGCAGCGTGCCGTCGGGCAGTTGCACCGTGAGGCTGCCGTGCTGCAGGCGCTGCATCAGGCGCAGGGCCGTGCGGGCGGCGGCAGGGGTGCCCCGTGGCAGGGTGGGTGCGAGGGTGGTGCTGTTCATGGCGGGCCGGATGGAAGAGGGGTTGCGGTGTGGTGCGTGCCGGGGCTCAACGGGTCACGATGGAGGCGGGCGCTTCGGGCTTGCGGTGAAAGCGCACCCGCTTGGCCCACAGCCGCAGGGCCTGCCAGTGGATGCGGCCGATCACGGCCAGCGTCATGGCCGGGTAGCCCCACAGCGCGTGGCGCAGCGATTCGCGCGTGATGGGCGCCAGCGTGCCGCTCACGCTGGTCTGCAGCAGCGGGCCCTGGGCGTCGTCGTGGTCGATGCGCACCACGGTGCGCTCCTGGCCGCCCTGCCCGGTGCGCAGGAAGCGAAAGCGGTAGCCGCCGCTGATGTCGCAGAACGGCGAGACGTGGAACACCTTGCGCGCATGCTGCTCCACGCCATACCGGGGCCGGTCCAGCAGATAGCAGTGGCGCTCGCCGAAGGTGTTGTTGACCTCGACCACGATGGCGCGCAGGCTGCCGTCCGGGCAGTGGCAGTACCAGAAGCTCACGGGCTTGAAGGTGTAGCCCAGCACGCGCGGGTAGCAATGCAGCCAGACCTCGCCCGTGGCGTCCGCGATGCCCTCGGCGCGCAGCAATTCGTCGATCCAGGCGAGTGCGCCGCCCTGGGCGTCGCTGCGGCCGTCGCCATGGTCGGTATCGTGAAAGCTGATGGCGCCCCTGCGGTTCACGGCCAGCAGGCCCGGTGCCTGCGTGCGCATCGCGCGCAGGGGCAGCATCAGGAAGAAGGTGGGGTAGGCAAACGCATGCCGCGCTGGGCGCAGCCGCGTGTGGCGCACCTGGCCGAAGCCCAGCAGCGGCTCGGCGGCACGCGGGGCCGCCGTCATGCGGCCTCCGCCAGGGGCACCGGCATGCGGGCCAGCAGGTGCTCGGCCACGGCCAGACCGGACTTCAGCCCGTCTTCATGGAAGCCATAGCCCGTCCAGGCGCCACAGAACCAGGTGCGCTCGCGGCCCTGGAGCTGTGCGACGCCCTTTTGCGCACGGATGGCCGCCAGGTCGAAGACGGGGTGGGCGTAGTCGTAGCTGCCGATCACCTGGCCGGGGGCGATCTCGCCCACCGGGTTGAGCGAGACCATGACCGGCTGCGTGAACGGCACCGGCTGCAGCTGGTTGATGAGGTAGTGCAGGCACACACGGGCCGATTCACGGCTGCGATCCGGGGCGCGCTCGTAGTTCCACGCGGCCCAGGCGGCGCGGCGTTCGGGCAGCACCGCCGTGTCGGTGTGCAGCACGGCGCGGTTGGCCTGGTAGCGGATGGCGCCGAGCACGGCGCGCTCCTGCAGCGTGGGCTGGGCCAGCAGGGCCAGCGATTGGTCGGAGTGGGTGGCCAGCACCACCTGGTCGAAATGCCCTGTGTGGCCGTCGGTCACGACGCGCACGCCGGCCGCGTCGCGCTCGATGCGGCGCACGGGGGTACTGAGGCGCTTGTCGGCGATGCCCGCGACGATCTTGTCCACATAGTGCCGTGCGCCGCCGGCCACCGTCCACCACTGGGGGCGGTTGCTCACCTGGATCAGTCCATGGTTGTGGCAAAAGCGGACCATCGTCGCCACCGGGAACTGCAGCATCTGGTCGGTCGGGCAGCTCCAGATGCAGCCCAGCATGGGCAGGAAGTACCAGTCGCGAAAGGCATCGCCGAAGCGGTGTTCCTTGAGGAAGTCACCCAGGGGCTGCATCAGCGCGGCATCGGCCTGGGCCTCGGCCAGGCGTGTACACAGCCGGTTGAAGCGCAGCAGGTCGTAGAGCATGCCCAGGAAGCGCGGGTTCACGAGGTTGCTGCGCTGCGCGAATACGGTGGACAGGTCCGTGCCGCTCCACTCCAGCGTGCGCCCGCCGGAGAGGGCGCGCGGCACCTGCACGGAAAACGACATGTCGGATTGGGCAGTTTCCACGCCCAGTTCGGCCAGCAGGCCGATGAGCTGTGGGTAGGTGCGCTCGTTGAAGACCAGGAAGCCCGTGTCCACCCCGCAGCGCACATCGCCTTGCGGGCCGGGCAGCGTCACGTCCACCGTGTGGGTGTGGCCGCCGAAATAGCTGCCGGCTTCGTAGAGGGTGATGTCGGCCTGGCCGCGCAGCCGGTGGGCCACTGCCAGGCCGGAGATGCCGGAGCCGACGATGGCGATCTTCATGGCCGGCTCCCTCTGGCCGGCTGGCTGAATAAAAAAGTTGCGAAGCGTCCCGAAACGAATAAGAGAGGGAGGGAGGAGAAGCGCTCCAGGAGAACAGTCGGAACCCGTGGGACCGAAAGGCTTCGCAACGTTAAAACGGGGGGACGCTCAACACGTCCTTGCGTTCGATAGAGTAAGGGCGTTCCGCAGAAGTTCCAGGGCTTGTGCGGCATTTTTTTGAAGAAATGTAAAGAAAACATGCGTTTTCACCGAGTTGGTGCGATGGCCAACTGTTGTTCGATGGCCCGGACCAGGCCCTTGCTGTCCGGCGCCGTGAGGCTGGTGTAGCTGTCCACCAGCTTGCCGTCGCGGCCCAGCAGGTACTTGTGGAAGTTCCAGCGCGGCGGGCCGGACATCTGGGCCAGCTGGCGGAACAGGGGCGAGGCCTCGGCGCCGGTGACCACGCTCTTGGCGAACATCGGGAACTTCACCCCGAAGGTGTTTTCGCAGAAGTCCGCGATCTGCTGGTTGCTGCCGCTTTCCTGCGAGAAGTCGTTGCTGGGAAAGCCCAGCACCACCAGCCCCTTGTCCTTGTAGCGGGCATAGAGGTCTTCCAGGCCCTTGTACTGCCCCGTGAAACCACAGAAGCTGGCGGTGTTGACCACCAATACGACCTTGCCGCTGTACTGGCACAGCGATTGCGGCTTCTCGTCCTGCAGCCGCGGGTAGGTGTGCTGCAGGGTGGCCGGGCAGGATTCGGGCGGGGCCGCGAAGGCGGACGGCACCGCGCCGAGCCACAGCAGGGCCGCCACCGGGGCCAGGGCCAAAAGGCGCGAAAACTGGGTCATGAGAGCACCTCCCGTGTTGTTGAGGGCCAATTTAACCAATGAATCATATTTTGTCCACATAAGTTTTTATTTGTACTGATTGGTTGCGGTTGGCTGCGATGCGTCGGATCACCCTCAAACGGGGCGAATGCTCAGGTACAGAGGAGTACGCAGCCGAAGGCGTGGCGGATGCGCGAGAGGGCCGCAGGCTGTCGAAAACCCGGGAGAGTCGAAGAAAGGGGAGGCGTCCACGGATCCGTGGATGCCGGGTTCTCAAACCAGCGGCAGCAGCCGGTTGAGCGAGAGCTTGACGCGCACGTCCTTGTGCGCGACCACGCCGACGATCTTCCACTGGGGCTGGGAGGTGTCGCGGGGGATCAGCTCACCGGTGGGCATGCCCAGCCGGTTGGTGACCACGGCCACGCGCGGCGTGGTGCCGCTGGCGCCACGGCGCAGCACTACCGCCACCTCCTGGCTGGCGAGCTTCACGAAGGCGCCCGGCGGGTAGATGCCCAGGGCCTTGACCAGGGCGGCGCCGGCCTCGTCGACCTTCTGTTCCTCGTCGTAGTAGCTGGCCTGCATGGCGGCGGTCACCGGCATGGGCGAGCGCGCGGCGCGCGGCGCCAGCCGGGCACCGAAGACGTCGGCCCGCTGGATCAGCCGGGCCATCTGCAGGCCGGGGCTCTTCTGGCTGAACGCGCCCGGGGTGCGGTGGTGGTGGTGGCGCACGGCCTCCAGCCACAGCTCGCTGTGTACGCCCAGTTCGCGCAGCAGGGCTTCGGAGCGGGCCGCGTGGTCCTCGACGGCGGTGATCTGGGCCGAGGTCAGGGCCTGGGTCTGCTGGGCCAACTGGTCCTGCAGCTCGGTCATGGCAATGTTCATGGACAGGGCTGCCTGCCCCACCACCTGCACCTGGGCCGGGGGCCAGCGCAGCATTTCCCTGGCCACCACCATGCAGACGCAGGCCACCAGCATGGCGTGGGTGCCGCTGTACATGCGCGTCTCCTGCGCCGACAGGTAGATCAGCGCCAGCAGCGTGGCGTCGGGCGACTGTTCGCAGTTGCGGGCCAGCTCGGCGTGCAGGGGTTGGAAGCGGTCTGGAAAATCGAGCGCATGCGGGCTGCGCAGCAACTGGGTCGCACGGTCCTGCAGGGCGGGCCAGTCCACCACGTAGGGCGGGGCATCGCGCTCGCGCGCAGGGGCCTGGGCGCCGGCGGTCATCTTGATGGACGCCAACTGCCCGAGGTTGGTGTCCTGGCGCAGCATGCGCTGCAGCTGGGCGACGTAGGCGCGGTAGCTCTCACCGGACTCTTCCACGTCCACGCACAACTGCCGGCCACGTTTCACCATGGTGCCCAGTTCGTCCTGCGTATGCACCACGAAGCCCTTCTGGGCCAGCAGCGCGCCATCGGCACCCCGCAATGCGAATGGCAGGGGGTGGCCGAGCGGAATGGAGTCGACGTTGATGCTGACGAGGTTCATAGCGGTACGCCATTATCCCGCCGTGCCGGCACCGTTAAAGGGCGCAAACCCGGGTGGTTGGCGCCCTTTTTGCACGGTTGCGGGGGGCGGCCCCCCGCCCCGCCCGCCATCAGGGAATCGCCGGCGCCTCCTGCGGCCTGGATGCCGGCGCCTTGGGCGGCAGGCCGCGCAGGCGCCGCAGCATGCGGCCAAACCACTGGCCCACGTCATCCACGCCGGTGAACACGGCCGGGATCACCAGCAGGCTCAGGAAGGTCGAGGTGATCAGCCCGCCGATCACCGCCACGGCCATCGGCGAGCGGAAGCTCGCGTCGGCCGCGCCGAAGCCCACGGCAATCGGCAGCATGCCCGCGCCCATGGCCAGCGTGGTCATGATGATGGGCCGCGCGCGCTTGTGGCAGGCGTCGATCAGCGCCTCGAAGCGTGTCATGCCGTGCTCGCGCCGCGCCAGGATGGCGTATTCCACCAGCAGGATGGAGTTCTTGGTGGCAATGCCCATGAGCATGATGAGCCCGATGAGCGAGGGCATCGAGAAGCTCTTCTGCGCGATCAAGAGGCCCACGAAGGCTCCGCCGAGCGACAGCGGCAGCGCCGCCAGGATGGTCACGGGGTGCAGAAAGTCCTTGAACAGCAGCACCAGCACGATGTAGATGCACAGCACGCCGGTGAGCATGGCCAGACCGAAGCTGGCGAACAGCTCGCCCATCACCTCGGCGTCGCCGATGGTGATCTGGCGCACGCCGGGCGGCAGGTTCTTGATGGACGGCAGCGCATCCACGGCCTTGGTCACGTCGCCCAGGGGCAGGCCCGAGAGCTCGATCTCGAAGTTCACGTTGCGCGCGCGGTCGTAGCGGTCGACCACGGCCGGGCCGCCACTGAATTCCAGCGTGGCCACCTGGCCGAGCATCACCGGGCCTTTGGCGCCGGGCACGGCCAGGCGTTCGAGCAGCGACAGGTCCTTGCGCGCGTCGTCCTGCAGCTTGACGACGATGGGCACCTGGCGCGAGGCCAGGTTGAGCTTGGGCAGCGACACGTCGTAGTCGCCCACGGTGGCAATGCGCAGGGTCTCGGCGATCGCGCTGCTGGTCACGCCCAGGTCGGCGGCGCGCGCAAAGTCGGGGCGCACCGCGATCTCCGAGCGGATCAGGCTGGCAGTGGAGGACACGCTGCCCAGGCCGGGGATGGTGCGCAGGTCCTTCTCGACGGCGAGGGCCGCCGTCTGCAGCGCCTGCGGGTCGTCCCCCGTGAGCACCAGCACGTATTTTTCACCCGAGCCGCCCAGGCCCACCTTGCTGCGCACGCCGGGCAGGCTTTCCAGCGCGGCGCGGATCTGGTTCTCGATGCCCTGCTTGCGCGGCCGGTCACCCCGGTCGGCCAGCAGGATGGTGAGCGTGGCCTTGCGCGTCTCGGCGTTGGCGCTGCCCATGAAGGGATCGGAGCCCGCCGAGCCGCCGCCAATGGTGGTGTAGACGCTCTTGACGTGGTTCACCGCCGCCACACGCTGGCGTGCATCCTCGGCCACCACGCGGGTCTGGGCCAGCGTGGCACCGGGCGGTAGCTCCAGATAGACCTGGGTCTGGGAGTTGTCGTCCGGCGGGATGAAACCCGTGGGCAGGAGTGGGATCAGCGCCAGCGAGCCGATGAAGAAGGCCCCCGTGGCGACGAAGGTGATCCAGCGGTGCCGGATGCACCAGGCCGCCCAGCGCAGGTACCAGCCCATCCAGCGTGGGTCCTTGTGATCGCCCACGATGGGCTTCAGGATGTAGGCCGCCATCATCGGGGTCAGCACGCGCGCCACCACCAGGCTGGCGAACACCGCCAGGGCCGCGGTCCAGCCGAACTGCTTGAAGAACTTGCCGGCGATGCCACTCATGAAGGCGGTGGGCAGGAACACGGCGATCAGCGTGAAGGTCGTGGCCACCACGGCCAGGCCGATTTCGTCGGCCGCCTCCATGGCTGCCTGGTAGGGCGTCTTGCCCATGCGCAGGTGGCGCACGATGTTCTCCACTTCCACGATGGCGTCGTCCACCAGGATCCCCACCACCAGCGACAGCGCGAGCAGGGTGATCACGTTGATCGAAAAGCCCAGCAGGTACATGCCGATGAAGGCAGGTATCACCGACAGCGGCAGCGCCACGGCCGAGACGAAGGTCGCGCGCCAGTCGCGCAGGAACAGCCAGACCACCAGCACCGCCAGCAGTGCGCCTTCGTACAGCAGGTGCATGGAGCCGTCGTACTCCTCCTGCACGGGGGTCACGAAGTTGAAGGCCTCTGTGATCTCCAGGTCCGGGTGCTGGGTGCGCATCTCGGCGAGGGCCGCCTGCACGGCACCGCCCACTTCGACCTCGCTTGC
Organism: Acidovorax sp. AC410; assembly: GCF_979253235.1. Lineage (NCBI taxonomy): Bacteria > Pseudomonadati > Pseudomonadota > Betaproteobacteria > Burkholderiales > Comamonadaceae > Acidovorax > Acidovorax sp. AC410. The sequence goes on along the minus strand of NZ_CEEDCG010000001.1, from coordinate 1,627,693 downwards.
GCCCTTGCTGCGGGCGACCTCGAAGCCCACCACGGGCTGGCCGTTGAGCAGGGCCATGGCGCGCGGATCGGCAAAGGTGTCGGACACCGTGGCCACCTGGTCCAGGCGCACGTGGCGGCCGTCGGACAGCGACAGCGTGAGCCCCGCGAGCTCCTGGGCCGACTGCACGGTGGCCAGGGTGCGCACGGGCTGCTCGCTGCCGCCCAGGTCGGTGCGGCCACCCGCGCTTTCGGTCTGCACCAGGCGCAGTTGGCGCGAGACGTCGGCCGCCGTGGCGCCCAGCGCCTGCAGCTTGATGGGATCGAGCGCCACGTGGACCTGGCGGTCGACACCGCCCACACGGTTCACGGCACCCACGCCGCGCACGGCCAGCAGCTTCTTGGCGATGTCGTTGTCGACGAACCAGGACAGGGCTTCGTCGTCCATGCGGCGCGAGGCGATGGTGAAGGCCAGCACCGGCTGGGCGGCCAGGTCCATCTTGGTCACGATGGGGTCGCGCACGTCGCCGGGCAGGTCACCGCGCACACGTGCCACGGCCGAGCGCACATCGTCGAGCGCCTCCTGCGTGGGTTTTTCCAGGCGGAACTCGGCGGTGATGGTGGCGCCGCCGTCCTGCACCTTGGTGTAGATGTGCTTCAGGCCCTGCAGCGTGGCGATCGAGCTCTCGACCTTGCGCGCCACGTCGTTCTCGAGTTGCGCGGGCGAGGCGCCGGGCAGCGATACGGTCACCGAGATGGTGGGCAGGTCGATGTCGGGGAAATTCTGCACCTTCATGCCGTTGAACGACAGCAGGCCGCCGAAGGTCAGCAGCACGAACAGCATCAGCGCCGGTATGGGGTTCTTGATCGACCAGGTAGACACATTCATGGTGAATGCTCCTTGCTCTGCTTACTTGGCGGCCGAGGCCGCGGCGGCCTTGGGCGCAGTGGACGCGGTGGGCACCGCGGAGGTGCCCTGCACCCCGACCGGCGCGGTGTTGGACACGCGCACCAGATCGCCGTCGTTGAGGAAGCCGGCGCCGCGCACGGCGATGGCCGTGGTCGGCTCCAGGCCCGAGAGCACTTCCACCCGGTCGGCCACGCGCCGGCCGGTCTGGATCTTGCGCTGCTGCACGCGCTGGTCGGCGCCGAGCGCGAACACGTACGAGAAGCCATCGCGCACCACCAGGGCTTCCTGCGGCACGGTCAGGGCCTCGCTGCTGCCCAGGGCAAACTCGCCGCGCGCGAACATGCCGGGCAGGATGGCCGAGAGCGAGGTCTTGGCGTCGCTCGGCGTGTCCATCGCCGTGGCGGGCAGGTCCACGTAGACCAGGGCGTTGCGCGTCTGCGGGTCCACCGTCGGGCCGACCATGCGCACGGTGCCCTGCACGGTGGTGCCGCTGGCGGCCGTCACGCTGACCTTGGAGCCGGGCTGGATGCGCGCCAACTCGGTCGAGGTGACTTCGGCGCGCCATTCGAGCCGGCCCTTGCGCACCATGCGGAACAGCTCGGTGCCGGCGCCCACGACCGCGCCCACGGTGGCGCTGCGGGCCGAGATGATGCCACTGTCAGGCGCCACCACCTGCGTGTATTTGAGGCGCAGCTGCTGGGCGTTGAGCAGGGCCTGGGCCGCTTCCACGCGTGCCTGGGCGGTCTTCTCGGCGGTGGTGTACTGCTGGATCTGTTGCTGGCTCAGGGCGCCCGAGGCCTGCAGCGAGCGCGCACGCTCGGCATTGGCGGCGGCCTCGGCCGCCGTGGCCTGGGCTTCGAGCACGCTGGCGCGGCCCTGGGCCACCTCGGCCTGGGTGGTCTCGGCCGAGAAGGTGGCCAGCACCTGGCCGCGCTTGACCACGTCACCCACGTTCACGCGCACGTCGGTCAGGCGCAGGCCATTGCTTTCGGCGCCGATGATGGCCTCCTGCCAGGCGGCGACGTTGCCGTTGGCGGCCAGGCGCAGGGGCACGGCAATGCGCTGGGGCTGGGCCGTGGTCACCGTCAATGCCGGACGGGGCTGGTTGGCCTTGGGCTCGTCGGCTGCACGCGAGGCGCCCGAGAACAGGAGGACGCCGGTGGCGGCCAGGACGCAGGCGGCCACCGCGGCCAGCGTGGAAGGAGAGAGCTTGAACTGGTTCATGAAAATGGGTCCGTTCATCCGGAAGGTGTCAGGAAAATGGGGGGGCCGGGGGTCAGCGGGTGCCGGCCTGGGCGGTCTCGGCCAGCCCGGGGGCTGTGCTGTCCCAGCCGCCTCCGGCCGCGCGGTACAGCGCGATCCAGGCGGACTGGCGCTCGTGCTGCAGGGCCAGCAGCGCGTTCTGTGCGGCCAGCGCCGTGCGGCGTGCGTCCTCCAGCTCCACCAGGCTGGCCAGGCCGCCACGCCAGCGCGCGTCGGTGGCATCGAACGAGATGCGGTAGCCATCGGCTGCGGCGCGGGCGCTGGTATTGCGCTCGGTCGTGCTCTGCAGCCGCACCAGGGCCTGCTCCACCTCGCTCACGGCCTGGCGGATGCGGGCGCGGTACAGCGCCACCGATTCGTCGTAGCGCGCGCGGGCCGCATCGACCTGCGCGGCGCGGCGCCCGCCATCGAAGAGGGGCAGGCTCAGCGCCAGCGGGCCCAGGGTCCAGGCGTCCACATCGGTCGTGCTGCCGCCCGTGCGGACCCAGGCCTTGCCGATATTGCCGCTGAGCGACAGGCGCGGGTAGCGCTGGGCCTGGGCGTTGCCCACCTCGGCACTGGCGGCGGCGACCTCGCGCTCGGCGTTGTAGACGTCGGGGCGCTGGGAGATCACCTGCGCTGGCAGGGCGGCAATGGCGAACAGGCTGTCGGGCGCGGGGACCACGGGCGTGGCAGTGATCAGTTGGCGCAGCGCCGCCTCGTCCTGGCCCGTGAGGGCCACCAGGGTCTTGAACTCCACATCGCACTGCATGCGCTGCTGCGAGGCGCGGGCCGTGGCCTCGGCGGCGCTGGCGCGCGCCAGCGCGGCGGTGGCCGGGGCGGTGAAACCGGCGCGCTCGCTCAGGTCCGACAGGCGCGAGGTTTCCCCGCGCGAGCGCGCGTCGCGCTCGGCCACGTCCAACTGCTGCAGGCAGGTGCGCAGGCTGCTGGTCTGCAGCGCCACCTCGGCCGCCACGCTCACGCGCGCCTCATGCCACAGGGCCTGGGCGCCGGCCAGGCGCTCGCTGGCCGCGTCGCGCGTGGCGGCATTGGCACCGAACAGGTCCACTTCCCAGGCGGCCTGCAGGCCGGCCTGGCTGGTGGTGGCCAGGCCACCGATCTGCGCATTGGCGCCGCGGCTGCTTGTCGCCTGGGCATCGAGCGTGGGCAGCAGCGCCGCGCGCGCCGAGGTCTGCGCCGCGCGCGCCTGCAGCAGGCGCGAGCGGGCCTGGGCCACGCTCGGGCTGATGCCCTGCGCGGCCTCGATCAGCGGCACCAGCGCGGGGTCGTTCCACTGGCGCCACCACTGCGCCAGGTCGGCCATCTGGCCGCCGTGCGGCAGCGGCGCGATCCAGCCTGCAGGTGCCTGCGCCGGGACCGCCTGGGGCGGCCGCGCGGTGCTGCAGGCGCCCAGCAGCAGCACGCTGCACACGCCCAGGGTTCGAACAAACCGTGTCATTCCTCTTCCTCCTTGTTGTTGTGTCAGCGCTGTTCGCGCAGTGCCTTGCGGCGTGCCATTTCGCCCTGGATCATGGACATGGCATAGCCGGTCAGGCGCTCGGCCCAGGCATCCGCGGTGGCGGGGCCTGCGAGTTGGGGGGCAATGGCGGCGATGGCGTCGCGCTGGGTCCACAGCAGCATGACCAGTCCGCCGATCGAGAACGCCAGGCGGTGCATGTCGTCGTCGATCTCGGGCACGCCCATGTGCTGGCACAGCAGGCGCGCCAGCGCCATGTGCGGGGCCTTGCATTCGCGCTCGATCAGCTCGGGCCAGACGTGGGTGGGTTCGAGCAGTTCGCGCACATGCAGGCGTGTGGCCTGCCGGACCAGGTCGTCGTGCTTGAGCGGCTCCAGCAGCCCCGTGAAGTAGTGCTGCAGGGCCTGTCGCAGGCTGAGCCCGGGCGCGGCAAACACCTCGATGAGGTCGCTGCCGCTGCCAAAGGGCTCATAGAAGGTGGCCGTGTACAGCTGCGCCTTGTCGCCGAAATGGTAGCCGATGGCGGCCACGTTGGTGCCTGCCGCGACGGCGATGGCACGCACCGAGGTGCGGGCGAAGCCATTCTCGGAAAACAAGCGCAGTGCGGCCTGCAGCAGGCGTGCGCGCGTGTCGTCGCCATCGCTGCGCGCGGCACGCGCGGGGCGCGCGGCGCGCTTGGCAGCGGGCTCGGAAATGGGCGGGGCAGGATGCATGGCGGTGGATTAAACCACCATAATTCAAACAAGTGTTTAAATTAGCGTGACATTCGGCAACAGGCCGCCGCCCGCCCTGATCTGAGGTCCTCAGCGGTCGCTGCCGAACACCGCGCGCCACAGCGCCAGCACCGCATCGCGCTCGGCCTGCAGGGCCGGGGGCGCGACCTGGGTCGGGGTTTCATCCAGCCGCGCCCGGTGCTGCACGCGGCGCAGCTCGCGGTAGGCGTCGGCTGCCGCGTGGCCCACGCCGGCTGGCAGCAGGCCGACCTGCTCGGCGCGTTGCAGCAGCGCGATGTTGCCCACGTTGGCCACCAGCTCGGGGTGCGCCGCCGACTGCGAGAGCACCAGGTACTGCACGGCGAATTCCGCGTCCACCATGCCGCCTGGGCTGTGCTTGACGTCGAACTGCCCGTCGCGCGTGGGGTGGGCCTGGCCCACCTTCTCGCGCATGGCCACGATTTCGCCCTGCAGCGCAATCGGGTCGCGGGCCGAGGTGATCACGGCCGTGCGCACGGCGTCAAAGCGGGCTTGCAGTGCGGGGCTGCCCATCACGAAGCGCGCGCGCGTCATGGCCTGGTGCTCCCAGGTCCAGGCGGTGTTGCTGCCGCGACGCTCCTGGTAGTTGGCGTAGGCCTCGAAGCGCGTGACCAGCAGGCCCGAGCTGCCGTTGGGCCGCAGCGCGGTGTCGATCTCGTAGAGGTCGCCCTCGCCGGTCTTCACCGTGAGCCAGTTGATCAGCTTGCGCACGAACGCGGCATATACCTCGGGGGCGCGCTCGTCGTCGTCGTCGAAGACGAAGACGATGTCCAGGTCGCTGCCGTAGCCCAGCTCCTTGCCGCCGAGCTTGCCGTAGCCGATCACCGCGAACTGCGGCACATCGCGGTGGCGCGTCTTGAGGCGGCTCCAGCACCACTGGGCGGTCACGCGCAGCACGCTGTCGGCCAGGGCGCTCAGGTCGTCGGCCACCTGCTCGACCGTGATGCGGTGCTCCACGTCGCGCGCCAGGGTGCGGAAGGTCTCGGCATGCTGCGCGCGGCGCAGCAGGTTCAACAGGGTCTCGTCGTCGTCTTCGCCGGTGGAGGTGATCGAGGCCAGGCGCATGGCCAGCTCGCGCTCGAAATCGGCCACCGAGAAGCGTTCGGCCAGCAGCGCGTCGCCCACCAGCTCGTCGATCACGCCGGGGTGCTGCAACAGGTAGCGCGCAGGCCAGCGGGCGGCGCCCAGCAGGTGCAGCATCTGCTCATGCACCGAGGGGCGCTCCAGCAGCAGGGCCAGGTAGCTGTCGCGGCGCAGCAGGGGCTCGAGCCAGTTGGCCATGCGCACGGCGGCCTCTTCGGTCACCCGGCCCTCGGTGAGCCACTGGGCGGTGCGCTGCACCAGCCGGAACAGGCGCGCGCGGGTCTCGTCGCGCAGGCCCTGCACGCGCGGGTGGTTGCGCCATTCGGCGACGCGTTCGCGAAAGCCCGGGGGCAGTTGTTCCAGCAGCCCCTCCAGCTCGGGTGGCGGGGGCGCGGCCGCGCGCGGGCCACCGCAGCCGCCCTTGCTGCACTGCTTCTTGCCATTGCCGCCCAGCAAGGTGTCGAACTCCTGCGCCACCAGCTCGCGGTGGGCATCAAGCTCGTGCAGAAAGGCACAGCAGTCGGGGTAGCCCATGGTGCGTGCGATCCAGGCCAGGTCGTCGTCGCGCGTGGGCAGCACATGGGTCTGCTGGTCATCGAGGTACTGGATGCGGTGCTCGACCCGGCGCAGGAACACGTAGGCCCGTGCCAGGGCGTCGGCGGTCTGCTGCGGCATCAGGCCCGCATGGGCCAGGCGTTGCAGGGCATCGAGCGTGGGACGGCGGCGCAGCTCGGGGAACTGGCCGCCGCGCACCACCTGCAAGAGCTGCACCGTGAATTCGATCTCGCGGATGCCGCCGCGCGAGAGCTTGACGTCGTTGGCACGCTCGGGGTGGCCTGCGCTGCGCTTGGCCGCATGGTCGCGGATCTGGCTGTGCAGCAGGCGCAGCGCATCGAACACGCTGTAGTCCAGGTAGCGGCGGAACACGAAGGGCAGGACCACACCGCGCAGCGCCTGCACTTCGGTGCTGGCAATGCAGTCGCGCGGCGCCACCACCCGGCTCTTGAGCCAGGCAAAGCGCTCCCATTCGCGGCCCTGTACCTGCAGGTATTCCTCGAGCGCCGCCAGGGAGACGGCCGCAGGGCCCGAGTTGCCGTTGGGGCGGAGGGCCAGGTCCACGCGGAACACGAAGCCATGTTCCGTGGTGTCGCCCACCAGGCTGTAGATGGCCTTGACCGCACGCGCAAAGTATTCGTGGTTGGAGATCTTGCCCCGGCCGTCCGGCGTGCCGGCGGTGTCGCCGTCGTGCTCGTAGACGTAGATCAGGTCGATGTCGCTCGATACATTGAGCTCGCGCGCGCCGAGCTTGCCCATGCCGATGATCCACAGCTGCACGGCCTGGCCTTCTGGGCCCTGGGGAGCGCCGTGGCGGGCATCGAGCTCCTGGCGCGCCTGCCGGCAGGCCCGGTCCAGGGCCAGCTCGGCCAGTTCGGTGACGGCGCAGGTGATGTCGGACAGCGGCGCCTGGCCGTCGCAGTCGAGCTGGATCAGGCGCTCCATGACCAACTGGCGCAGCACGCGCAGGGCGGTGCCGGTGTCGTTGCCGCGCGCCAGCAGGGCGTCGCAGACCGCATCCATCGCGGCGCGCCGGGGTGTCCCGGCAGGCAGCAGGGTCAATTCGCTGCCATAGCGCCGGTGCAGGCGCTGCAGGAAGCGGGAGTGCCCGGCCAGCGGTTCGCCATCCTTGAAGGGGTCGTTACAGGACATGGGCATGGTTTCAGGCGTGGGAGTGGTGGGCGCCGCAGCCGGCTGCCAGCGCGGGGCCGTGGGCTGCTGCATGCACAAGGACACTGGTTCTCATTGAACCCACAAGGAAACCGCGGGTCATAATTCCTGCCACATTCAATCCCACCATGATCGATCCCACCCCGCACCCCTCACGCCTGCTCAAGACAGTGGCAGGCTTTGCGCGGTGGTCACTGGGGTTGCTGCTCGCCTTCTGGCTGCTGCTGACCATCGCCTGGGGGGCCCTTCATGGCTGGATTGTGCCGCGAATCGGCGAGTTCCGCCCGCAACTGGAAGCCCATGCCGCACGGGCGCTAGGGGTTCCCGTGCGCATCGGCGCCCTGAGCGCCCGCTCCGAGGGGCTGGTCCCCTCCGTGGAGCTGGTGGATGTGGCGCTGCTGGACAGCGCCGGCCGCGAAGCGCTGCGCCTGCCGCGCGTGGTCGTGGCCCTGTCGCCGCGCTCGCTGCTGAACTTCGGTTTCGAGCAGCTCTATATAGAGAAGCCCGACCTGGACATCCGCCGCGCCAGTGATGGCCGCATCACCGTTGCCGGCCTGGCCATGAAGGACAGCGGCAGCGACAGCAGCAGTGCGGCGGACTGGTTCTTCTCGCAGGGCGAGGTGCTGATCAAGGGCGGCACGCTGCGCTGGACCGACGAAATGCGCCATGCGCCCGAGCTGGCGCTGACCGATGTGGACCTGCTGGTGCGCAACGGCAACTGGAGCCACCGCATGCGCGTGGACGCCACGCCGCCGCCCGACTGGGGCGACCGCTTCACGCTGGTTGGTCTGTTCCGCGCGCCACTGCTGCGCGCGCGCGACGGCAACTGGCAGCACTGGAACGGCCAGGTGTATGCCGACTTCGCGCGGGTGGACGTGTCCCGGCTGCGCCACCATGCCGACGTGGGGGTGGACGTGGCCCAGGGCCGCGGCGCCCTGCGGGCCTGGGCGGACGTAAAGAGTGGCCAGATCGTCGGCGGCACGGCCGACCTGGCACTGGCCGACGTGAACGCCACCCTGGGCCCGGGACTGGAGCCCCTGGTGCTGCCCTCCATCGCCGGGCGCCTGGGCGGGCGGCAGCTCAAGGGGGGCTTCGAATTCTCCACGCAGGGCCTGCAGTTCACCACCGACGACGGCCTGCGCTGGCCCGGGGGCAACGTGAAACTGGTGTACACCGATGCCACTGCCAAGGCGCCCGCACAGGGCGATTTCCGCGCCGACCGGTTGGAGCTGGCGGCCCTGGCGCAGATCGCCAGCCGTCTGCCCCTGGGCGCCACGGCCCACGATGCCGTGCGCCAGTACGCCCCCAAGGGGCTGGTGGACGAGATCCAGGCCACCTGGAAGGGGCCGCTCGATGCGCTGCAGCAGTACCAGGTGCGCGGCCGCATCCAGGGCCTGGCGCTGGCGGGCGAACTGAACCAGGGGGCGGCCCAGAGCCTGGGCTTGCGCGGTGCCACGGTGGACCTGGACATGACGCAGGGTGGCGGCAAGGCCCTGCTCGCCATCGACTCTGGCGCCCTGCTGTTGCCCGGGGTCTTCGAAGACCCTTTGCTGCCGCTGGACCGCCTGAGCGCAGAGGTGCGCTGGCAACTGGAGGGGGGACGCATCGCGGTGCAGGCCAACGACGTGAAGTTCGCCAATGCCGATGCGCAGGGCGAGGCCCGGGCGACCTGGCACACCTCCGATCCGGCGAAAGGGCCGAGCCGTTCGCGCTTTCCCGGCGTATTGGACCTGTCGGGAAAGCTCACGCGGGCCGATGGCACGCGCGTGTACCGCTACCTGCCGCTGTCCGTTGGCGAAGACGCCCGCCACTACGTGCGCGACGCGGTGGTCGCCGGCACGGCCAGCGTGGTCGATTTCAAGGTCCGGGGCGATCTGCACGACATGCCGTTCAACGACCCACGCCAGGGCGAGTTTCGCATTGCCGCGCGCGTCAAGGACGTGACCTATGCCTTCGTGCCGCCCCAGTTGCACCCGAACGATCCCCTGCGCTGGCCGGCGCTCACGCAACTGCAGGGCGAGCTGATCTTCGAGCGCTCGTCCATGCAGGTGCGCGGTGCCAGCGGCAGCTTTGCGGGCACGCCCGGCGTGCGCGTCTCGCGGGTCGATGCCTCCATCCCGGACCTGTCGCACACCGTGGTGGGCGTGAATGCCGATGCGCGCGGGCCGCTGTCCGAACTGCTCAGCGTGGTGAACAACTCGCCGCTCTCGCGCATGACGGGCGGTGCCCTGGCGCAGGCCAGCGGAACGGGCAATGCCGACTTCCAGCTCAAGCTGACCCTGCCCATCAGCCACATCGACAAGTCCCGGGTGCAGGGCAGCGTCACCCTGGCCGGCAACGACGTGCGCATCACCCCCGACACGCCGATGCTCGGCCGTGCGCGCGGCGCAGTGCAGTTCAGCGAAGCCGGTTTTTCGCTGGTCGGCGTGCAGGCCCGGGCCCTGGGTGGCGATGTGCGCCTGGAAGGGGGCATGCGCGCGCTGGCCGCCAATGCCCCGGCCACGGAGGCGGCGATCCAGCTGCGCGCGCAAGGTACGGCCACGGCCGAGGGGCTGCAGCAGGCGCCGCAGATGGGGCTGCTGTCGCAACTGGCCGGCCGGGCCACGGGCAGCGCACCCTACACGCTGGCCCTGGCCTTTCGCCGCGGCGTGCCCGAGGTGCAGGTGACGACCAGCCTGCAAGGCATGGCGCTGGCCTTGCCGGCGCCGCTGGGCAAGACGGCCGAGGCCAGCCTGCCACTGCGCTACGACAACTCGCTGGCGCGCGAATCGCTGACCGGCACCGTGACCGCCGGGGGCACGCCGCCGCCGCTGCGCGACCAGATCACGGTGGACCTGGGGGCCCTGGGCTCGGCCACCTACCACCGCGACGTGAGCGGCGCCCAGCCGCGCGTGCTGCGCGGCGCCATCGGCGTGGGGTTGGCGCCGGGGGAGTCGGCGCCCATGCCGGCCGAGGGGGTGGCGGCCAACATCCAGCTGGCCAAGCTGGACATCGATGCCTGGGAGGACCTGCTGAGCCCGCCGCGCCCAGCCGGCAGCTCGGCCGCGCCGGCGACACCGGCGGCGTCGGCCCGCCCGCCGGGCGGCGCGCTGGCCAGCACCACGCAGGACTACCTGCCCACTACCGTGGCACTGCGTGCCCGGGAGCTGTCGGCCCAGGGGCGCACCCTGCACAACGTGGTGGCGGGCGGGCAGCGCGACGGCCCGGTCTGGAAGGGCAACATCGACGCGAGCGAACTCAGCGGCTTCGTGGAGTTCCGCGAAGGCGGGGGCGGTGACTCGGGCAACGGGCGGCTGTATGCCCGCCTGTCGCGCCTGAACATGCCGCAGAGCGACGCCAACCAGGTCGAGGCGTTGCTGGAGGAGCAGCCGGGCTCGCTGCCCGCGCTGGACATCGTGGTCGATGATTTCGAGCTGCGTGGCCGCAAGCTCGGCCGGGTGGAGATCGAGGCCCAGAACCGTGGCAGCGACACCACGCCGCGCGAGTGGCGCCTTTCCCGGTTCAACATCACGTCCCCCGAAGGCAGCCTGACGGCCACCGGCAACTGGGCCCTGCTCAACCAGGCGCGGATGGCGGGGAGCGGCGCCGGCGAGCGGCGCACGGTGCTCAATTTCCGGCTCGACATCCGCGACTCGGGCGACCTGCTGGCGCGCTTTTCCATGCCGGGCGTGCTGCGGCGCGGCAAGGGCCGCATGGAAGGCCAGGTGGCCTGGGTGGGCGCGCCCTTCAGTCCCGACTACCGCTCGATGGCAGGCCAGGTCAGCGTGAACATCGAGGCCGGCCAGTTCCTCAAGGCCGACCCGGGTCTGGCCAAGCTGCTCAGCGTGCTCAGCCTGCAGTCGCTGCCGCGGCGGCTGACGCTGGATTTTCGCGATGTGTTCAGCGAAGGCTTCGCCTTCGACTTCGTGCGCGGCGACCTGCGCATCGAGCAGGGCGTGGCCACCACCAACAACCTGCAGATGAAGGGTGTGAATGCCGCCGTGCTCATGGAGGGCAGCGCCGACATCGACCGCGAAACGCAGGACCTGCGCGTGGTGGTCGTGCCCGAGATCAATGCCATGACGGCCTCGCTGGTGGCCACCGCCATCAACCCGGTGATCGGCCTGGGCAGCTTTCTGGCCCAGGTGTTCCTGCGCGGGCCGCTCATCGAGGCGGCGACGCAGGAGTTCCGCATCGATGGCTCCTGGTCCGATCCGCGCGTGGTGCGCGTACCCCGGCGCACACGCCTGTCGGGCAGTGCGGCGGACACCGGCCCGCCATCCCCTGCCCCCCGAACCGGAGAGTCCTCATGAAAGTCGCTGCCCTGCAGATGGTTTCCGGCACCCACCTGGACGACAACCTCGCCGCCGCCCGGACCCTGCTGGAGCAGGCGGCGCGGGGCGGCGCCGAGCTGGCCGTGCTGCCCGAATACTTCTGCATCATGGGCCGGCAGGACACCGACAAGCTGGCGCTCAAGGAGTCGCATGGCGAGGGCCCCATCCAGGACTTTCTGGCACGGGCGGCGCGCGAGCTCGGCCTGTGGGTGGTGGGCGGAACCCTGCCGCTGCGTGGCAACGATGCCGTGCGCGTGCGCAACACCACGCTGGCCTTCAACCCCGAGGGCGCCTGCGTCGCGCGCTACGACAAGATCCACCTGTTCCACTTCGACAACGGCCAGGACCAGTTCCACGAGAGCCGGGTGATCGAGCCCGGGGACGAGGTCGTGCAGTTCGACCTGCGCTCGCGCGAGGGCGAGCTGTGGCGCGTGGGCCTGAGTGTGTGCTACGACCTGCGCTTTCCCGAGCTGTACCGCGCCCATGCCCAGGCGGGTGCCGACCTGCTGCTGGTGCCCAGTGCCTTCACCCACACCACCGGCCAGGCGCACTGGGAGGTGCTGCTGCGTGCCCGCGCCATCGAGAACCTGGCCTACGTGCTGGCCCCGGCCCAGGGCGGCGTGCATGAGAACGGCCGGCGCACCTGGGGCCACAGCATGCTGGTGGATCCCTGGGGCAGCATTGCCGCGGTGCGTGAAGAAGGTGTCGGCGTCGCCGTGGGCACGCTGGCCAAGGCACGCCTGCGCGAGGTGCGCAGCCAGCTGCCTGCCCTGGGCCACCGCGTGCTGTGAGCAAGCCGCGCCGAACCCTCTGGCAGCGCTGGCGTGGTGCCTGGCGGCGCTGGTCGCTGTGGACGCTGCTCGTGGCGCTGGTGGTGGCCATGCTGGTCACCGTGGTCTGGCTGGCCGGGCGTTACGAGGCCAGCCAGGTGCAGAGCCGGCTCGAGCGCGACACGGCCGACGCCGTCTCGGACGTGCGCGTGGCCCTCACGCGCAACCTGCAGAGCCTGCAGGCCCTGCATGCCGATGACCCGGGCGTGCTGGCCTGGGAGGTGAATGCCTCCGAGCTGCTGCGTGGCCACCGCGAGCTGGTGCGCCTGGAGTGGCGCGACACCGGCATGCGGCTGCGCTCGCAGGTGCAGACGCCTTATCGCCCCGTGTACTGGGACCGGGGCACGCGCGAGAGCGCGCACTCCGACGCCTCGCTGGCCTGTGCCAACGCGCGCCGGCTGAGCGGGCCGGCGTACTCCAGCAGCTACTTCCAGCCGCACGGCGACGGGTTGGGCTCGGAGATGATGGAGCTGTGCCTGCCCATCACCTCGGGCGGGCGCAGCACCGGCTTCCTGGTGGCCACCTATGCGCTCAACGCCATGCTCGAGGACCTGGTGGGGCACAGCCTCACGCGCAGCCAGGAGGCCTCCTTCACCGAAGCCGACGGCACGCGCCTGGCGGTGCTGGGCGCGGCGCGGCGTGGCTCGCGCATGTTCACCGCCACGCACCTGCTGGACCTGCCCGGCGCCACGCTGGTGCTGCGCATGGACACCTGGCACAGTGCCCCGAGCCTGTTCCCCAACGTGCTCACGGCGCTGGTCACGGCCATGTCCATAGCGCTGGTCACGGTGATGGTGGTTCTGGTGCGCGACAACCGCCGGCGCCTGCGCGCCGAGCGCGACCTGGGGGATGCGCTGGCGTTTCGCAAGGCGATGGAGGATTCGCTGGTCACGGGACTGCGCGCGCGCGACCTGGAGGGCCGCATCACCTACGTCAATCCGGCGTTCTGCGACATGGTGGGTTTCACACCGCAGGAGCTGCTCGGCCTGAGCGCATCGGCCCCTTACTGGCCGCCCGAGCGCGTGGAGGAGTACCAGCAGCGCCAGGCGATCCGCTTTGCCGGCTACATGCCCCCGCGCGAGGGCTTCGAGTCGGAGTTCATGCGCAAGGACGGCACGCGCTTTCCCGTGCTGATCATCGAGGCACCGCTGATCAATGCCCAGGGTCTGCACACCGGATGGATGAGCGCCTTTCTGGACATGAGCGAGCAGCGCCGCATCGAGGAACTCTCGCGCGCCTCGCAGGAGCGCCTGCAGGCCACCGCGCGCCTGGCCACCGTGGGCGAGATGGCCTCGCTGCTCAGCCACGAACTCAACCAGCCACTGGCCGCGATCTCGAGCTACGCCACGGGCTCGATGAACCTGCTGGAGGCGCCCGCGGGCGCGGGCGACCTGCCGCCGCCGCCCGAGAGCCTGCAGGACGTGCGCATGGCCATGCAGCAGATCGGGCGGCAGGCCGAGCGTGCGGGCAAGGTGATCAAGAGCGTGCATGACTTCGTGCGCCGCCGCGATCAGGCGCGCGAGGCCGTCACGGCGCAGCAATTGCTCGACGCCATCATGCCGCTGGTGAGCCTGCAGGCGCGCAAGATCGGTGTGCGCGTACATACCCTGGTGGAGCCGGACCTGCCGGCTGCGCTGTGCGACCGCACCATGGTCGAGCAGGTGCTGCTCAACCTGGCGCGCAATGCCATGCAGGCCATGGACGTGCCGGGCATCTCCAAGCGGGTGCTGGAGATCCGTGCGCGCCGCGCCGCGTCGAACGCGCACCAGGCCTGGATCGAAATTGCCGTGGCCGACCTGGGCGCCGGCATCGAGCCCGAGGTGGCCGAGCGCCTGTTCACCCCCTTCTTCACCACGCGGGCCGAGGGCATGGGGCTGGGCCTGAGCCTGTGCCGCACCGTCATCGAGCAGCATGGCGGCTTCCTCGGTTTTGCGGCCAACGAACCGCGTGGTACGGTATTCACCTTCACGCTGCCTGTCCACCAACCTCCCGCTTCTTCTCCTGCCCTCTGATGGAACCCGTCTCCAATGCCACCGTGTACATCGTCGATGACGATGCGGGCGTGCGCGAAGCGCTGGCCTGGCTGCTGCGATCGCGCCGCCTGCCCAGCGAGTCCTTCGACAGCGCCGAAGCCTTCGATGCCGCGCTGCAGTCGCGCCCGGCGCAGCGCCAGCCGTGCTGCCTGCTGCTGGACGTGCGCATGCCCGGCATGAGCGGCCTGGCGCTGTTCGACCTGCTCGTCGTGCGCGGCGACCTGGCGACCATGCCGGTGATCTTTCTCACCGGCCATGCCGACGTGCCCACGGCTGTGGATGCGGTCAAGCGCGGTGCCTTTGACTTCTGCGAGAAGCCGTTTTCCGACAACGCGCTGGTGGACCGCATCGAGCAGGCGCTGGCGCAGTCGGCCGCGCACCTGGCCGCCCTGCGCGAGCGCAGCGACCTGCAGGTGCGCCTGGCGGACCTGACCGAGCGCGAGCGCGACGTGATGGACCTGGTGGTGGCAGGCCTGCCCAACAAGCTCATTGCCGACCAGCTCGACATCAGCGTGCGCACGGTGGAGGTGCACCGCGCGCGGGTGTTCGACAAGATGCAGGTGAAATCCGCGGTGGAGCTGGCCAACCTGCTGCGCCTGGGGCATTGAGCCCCGCGCTCAGTTCAGTCCTTGCGGGCCGGGGTGCCGGCCTCCCTGCCTTCTTCTTCTTCCTCCGGTTCCGGGGCCTGGAGCTCGCCGCTGCGGCGCCCCGAAAACATGGTCCACCAGACAATGGCCACCAGCACCACCAGCGCGAGCAGCGCTTCAAGCAAAATCAGCCCCATGAAATTGACACTCCTGCGCCTTGTGATGACGGCGCTGATTGTAGGAATGCTGGCCGCATGTGCCTCCAGGCCGGCGCCCACAAGCCCCTCTTCACCTGGGGCCATCTTTCCCGCACCGGTGCCTGGTGCGGTGTTCGTCCCGGGGGACAACGGTCCGCTGCCGCAGGCCATGGCGCAGCCCAAGAGCCGCTGGATTCCCGTGCGCTGGGCCGAGCTGCCCGGCTTTGCCAACGACGCGCTGCACGAGGCCTGGAACGCCTGGATCAAGAGCTGCGAGCGCCCCGCCCCGCAGTTCACGCTGCTGTGCGGCGAGGTGCGCCAGCTGAGCATCGCCACGCCTGAGGAGCAGCGCGCCTGGATGGTGGCGCGCCTGCAGCCCTACCGCGTGGAGTCGCCCGAGGGCAACCCCGAGGGCCTGCTCACCGCCTACTACGAACCCATGATCGATGCCGCACGCCAGCCCGGCAACGGCTTCAACGTGCCGGTGTACCGGTTGCCCGCAGGGCATGGTGCGCGCAAGCCCTGGTACACGCGCCAGCAGATCGAGACCCTGCCCGAGGCGCAGGCCGCACTGCAGGGCCGTGCCATCGCCTGGCTGCGCGACCCCGTGGAGTCGATGGTGCTGCACATCCAGGGCTCGGGCCGCCTGCGCGTGGCCGAGCCCGATGGATCGGTGACCCTGGTGCGCGTGGCCTACGCCGGTACCAACGACCAGCCCTACCAGAGTGTCGGCCGCTGGCTGCTGGACCAGGGCGCCACGCGCGATGCCACCTGGCCGGGCATCCGCGCCTGGCTGGCGCAGAACCCGCAGCGCACCAACGAGCTGCTGTGGGCCAATCCGCGCTACGTGTTCTTCCGCGAAGAGACGCTCGACGGCATGGAGGCCGGCTTCGGCCCCAAGGGTGCGCAGGGCGTGGCGCTCACGCCGGGCCGCTCCATCGCGGTGGACCGCCAGAGCATTCCCTACGGCACGCCGGTGTGGCTGGCCTCGACCGGACCGCAGGTGCAGCTCAGCCGCCTGGTGCTGGCGCAGGACACCGGCAGTGCCATCCTGGGTGCCGTGCGGGCCGACTACTTCACGGGCTGGGGGCAGGAGGCGGGCGACATCGCCGGCCGGCTCAAGCAGGGGCTGCGGCTGTGGGTGCTCTGGCCCAAATAGGCATCTCCATGCCTTGCCCCGGTCCAACCAAGGGGGATAAAGCGGCATGCGCGTGACCGAGCAGCAACTGCGCACTGTGGTGCTGGCCCAGGCGATTGAGCATGTCGACACCGAGCGCACGCTCATCGGTCAGGCCGAGATCGACGATGCCACACGCAGCGCCGTCGCTGCGGCCCGCGAGCGTGGCGTGCAGCGCGTGGATGTGGGCGACATTGTGCTCGACCGGACTGCCGCCATCGTCGCGCGTGCCAGCGGCAGGGACACCGCCATTGCGGCGCTGGAGCGGCCCAGTGTGCGCCTGCAGTGGTTGGCCCGCGCCCTGCCCCTGGCCGCCCTGCTGCTGGGGCTGGCCATTGACCGCATCGCCAACGCTCACCGCGTGGACCTGCTCTCGGCGCCGCTGCTGCTGGTGCTTGCCTGGAACCTGGCCCTGTATTGCTTGCTCGCCTACCGTGCCGCGCGTCCACCGGTCGATGGCGAGCGGGCGATGCCGGCGTTGTGCCACTGGGTACGCGCGCCCAGCGCACGCGCGGGGCGGCGGAGCCTGACGGCCCGCATCGCGGCGCAATTCCATCAGCGATGGTTCGCTCACACCGCAGGACTCTTCGAGCAGCGCACTTCGGGCGTGTTGCACCTGTGTGCGGCGGCCTGGGCAGCGGGCATCGCGTCCTCGCTGCTGCTGCGGGGTCTGGTCGTTCGCTACCAGTTCGGCTGGGAAAGCACCTTCCTCGATGCCGGGCATGTGCACGCCATCGTCACGGTGCTTTTCTGGCCGCTCACCGCTTTGGTCGGCCTGGCCCCGTTCTCGCTGCAGGACATCGCCGCCACCCAGGACTTTGCGGGCGAAGGCGTCGCAGGCAGCCGCTGGGTGTGGATGTACGTGGGCTTGCTGGCCCTCGTCGTGGTGCTGCCTCGGCTGGCCCTGGTGGCCTGGGCGCGCTGGCAGCAGGCCCGGCTGACGCGCTCATTGCGCATCGACCCGCAGGACAGTGCCTTCGACACGGTGCGCCAGGGGATGCCGAGCGACATCCTTGTCGGGCTGCAGTCCTCGGACGCCGCGCAAGCCACCGCCCTGCATGGCATTGTGGCCTGGCATGCGCAGCAGGGAGTGGTACACAGTGCGCAGGGTGATCGCCTTCGCTTCGTTGACGCCGCCGGCACCGCCGACAGCCAGCCGGTCGATGCGGTACTGGCCTGGGGCAGCGTGCCGGGTGGCGCACCTATTCCCCCTGCCTGGCAGGCAGCGCCCGTGCTGGTACTGCGCTGGCAGGAGTTCGCCGAGAGTTGGGTGCTGGAGCCCGCGCTGTTCGAACGCCTGGGCGCCTTGCTGCCCCGGCACCAACCGGCGTTGGGGAGGCTTCGCCAAGCCTGGGTGGCGCGCAATGAAGAGCGCTTTGAAACATCGCTGCAGGCCCTGGCGCAGCACCTGCGCGCTGGTGCCAGCCTCAGCGCGGGTGGGGGCGCGAATGACCACGCCGCGCGCTATGCGCAGCAGGTGCAGGCGCTTGATGCCGTGCTGTGGTCGCTCCATGGGCATGGTGCCGTGCCACAAGGGCCGGCGCCTTCTGGCCCCCACGGGGTGCCAGCGCGCAAAGCGGATGGAACGGCGATGGTCCTTGGAACATCCGCCGGCGCCGCCGCAGGCGCTGCGGCGGGTGCCAAGGTTGGAGCGCTGATCGACATAGGCTCTGGCGGCATGACGCTGGGGGCCGGCACGGCCCTGGGGGCGCTGCTCGGCGGCACCACCGCCTGGGTGTTGCGCAGTTTCCAGAAGAAGGGCGCGGCCGAGGAGGTGTTGCTGCATGTGGCAGAAGCGGCCTGCACCCGCTACCTGGTCATCGCGCACCAGGCCCGCGTGCCGGTGCAGGAGTCTGCGCAGCTCGCAGAACGCTGGCGTGCCGAGGTGACGGCGACCGTGGCCGTGCACGGGGCCGCCCTGGATGGGGCGCTCAAAGCCGGGCCTGCCCCGGCCGACCCCTTGCTGCCGCTGCTGCGCTCCATGCTGCTGGGGGTTCTGCGGCGCAGTTTCGGGCCGGCTGCGCAGGGCGGGGCATAGCGCCGCAAGCAGACCGAGAGATCAGCGCTCCACCACGAAGCGCGAGACCACGGGTGGGGCGTCGCCGAGGTGGAAGGCCAGCTTGCGTTCGCGCAGGGCGACGTCTGAGGCGGTGACGCGGTCGAAGCGGCGCAGGTGCTCGGTCCAGGATTCGTCCTCGATCTGCTCCACGTAGCGCGCCGGGTCGGCGATGTCGTGCTGCAGCTGCCACGAGAGCGCGCCCTGGCGCAGGCGGCTGCGGCGGCTTTCCTGCATCAGCGCGCGAAAGTCGGTGGCGCGCGCGGGGTCGATGACGTACTCGATGGTGACCACCACATGCCCGCGTTCGGGCGGGGTGGGCGCCACAGGGGCCTTGAAGGCCTGGGATGGGCTCAGGTCCTCCTCGATGCTGCGGTCGGCCACCAGGCGCTGCACGACCACCATGGCGATAGTGCCCGTGACGGCGGCCAGCGCGAGGCTGGTGTGTACGCTGGTGACCGTGGCCACCTGGCCCCACACGGCCGCGCCCAGGGCGGTCGAGCCCATGATGGCCATCTGGTAGATGGACATGCCGCGCGCCCGCACCCAGTTGGGCAGCGCCAGCTGGGCCGACACGCTGAGCGAGTTGGCCGTGGTGATCCAGGCCATGCCGCCCACGAGCATCGCGGGCACGGCCACGTAGACATTGGGGGCCACGGCCATCACGGCGGTGGCCGCCGCCTGCAGCAGGGTGCCGCGCAGCACCAGCACGTCGCGCGGCATGGCCTGGCGCAGGCGCGGCAGGAACATCGCGGCCACGATGGCGCCGGCGCCCATGGACGCCAGCAGCAGCGTGAAGGTGCCCGCCCCGCCGCCCTCCAGGCCCTTGGCCAGCAAAGGCAGCATGGCCAGCAGCGCGGTGGCGTGCAGGAAGAATATGGAGATGCGCCAGAGCACGGCACGCATGCGCGGCGACTGGCGCACGAACTGCAGGCCTACACGCATGGCGCTGGGCAGCCGCTCGCGGCCCAGCGGGCTGGGCACGTGGTCGCGCTTCCAGCGCATGATCACCAGGCCCGAGCCCACCGACAGCACGGCGTTGAGCACGAAGACCCAGGCGCTTCCGGCGCTGGCGATGATGGCGCCGGCCACCAGCGGGCCGATGATGCGCGAGGCATTCATGGCGATGCCATTGAGGGCCAGGGCCGCAGGCAGGTGGGCGCGGCTGACCAGTTCGGGCACGATGGCGGAGAACACGGGCCAGCGCATCGCCAGCCCGATGCCGTTGGCAAACGTCAGCGCCAGCAGCAGTGGTGCCGTCATGCCACCGGCCAGCACGGTCGCGCACAGCACCAGCGCCACGGCGGCCACCCAGAACTGCGTGGCCATGAAGTAGCGCCGCCGGTCCAGAATGTCGGCCAGCGCGCCACTGGGCAGGCCCAGCAGAAACACCGGCAGGGTGGAGGCGGATTGCACCAGCGCCACCAGGATCGGCGAGGTGGTGAGCGAGGTCATGAGCCAGGCGGCCGCCACGTCGTTCATCCACATGCAGGTATTGGCCGCCACCCAGGTCAGCCAGAGCATGCGGAACACGGGCACCGAAAGTGGCGCCAGGGTGGACAGCGAGGCCCGCTGCTCGGCCGTCGGACCGGGCTGGGCGGCTGTGGCTTCTTCTGTCGTTCCCTGCGCAGTGCCGGCCCTCACGTTGGTGGGGGCGGGTTCGGGTGCGACGCTGCGCGTGCTTTCGTGGGACGGCAATGGTGGCATGCCCCCCTATTGTGCGACGGTTGGAGTGGCCGTGCTGGGTCAGCGCCAAATAGCCGACTGCAGGCCTGTCTCCTCCCCCAGCACACCTTCACACCGCATCGGTGGGCTCAGCCAGTGCGTGGTTGCCCGCCCGCCTGGTCTGCCGCAGCAGCAGCCAGGCCATGAGCGCTAGCGCCCCCACGCCTGCCAGCAGCACGCCCCACAGCACGGCACTGCGCGTGGAGATGCCGCTGCTGGCGGCTGCAGCAGGCACCAGCGCGCCGTCTTTGGGCTTGCCACCGGTGATGTCGGCCCGCGCTACATCGGCCAGCGCCATGGGCAACTGGTTCTCCTGAGCGGGCTGGTAGCCCGGCACCAGGCTGGCCAGGGGCAGGAAGGCACTGGCCGCCGCGCTGGCGCCGGGCAGCCCAGCCGCCAGTGTGAAGGGCCCTTGCCCGCTGGCCAGGAACACCAGCTGCGCGGGCTCGAACTGCAGCGCCAACTCGGGCGCGGCGGCAAAGCCGGGGGTCTTGGGGTCGGCTTCGATCTTGATCTCGCGCACCGAGGCGCCGCCCAGCTCGATGGGGCCGCTGGCCTGCTCCTTGCCTCCCATGGTCATCTTGTAGACCACCGCGCTCGCCAGCGGCGACCAGGGCTGCTCGCGGTGGTTGCGGCCCAGCACGCGCACGGGGATCAGCACATTGTTGCCGGGCGGCTTGATCTGGAGCGCGGCGACGGGCGTAGCAAACGGCAGCGCAAACACCAGCTCACGCGGGTTGTTGCCCAGTGGCGGCACCGCCATGCTGGCGCTGACGCGCTCGCGCGGGCCCGCTTTGGTCGAGGTAGCCAGCTTGACGCCGCGCAAGGTCACGGCAGCGTCGCCCCAGGTCACGCGCAGGTAGTGGTCCTTGAGGTCGGCGCGCTGCAGGTCGATCTGCTCGCTGCCCAGGCGGCCTGGTGCCGTGGGTGCCATCGCAGCGTCGGCGCGGTACAGCACGGTCTCGGCCAATGGGTGCCAGTGCTTGAGGTCCTTGCTGGCCTGCACCTGGAACGTCACGGGTTGGCCTGCTGGCAGATCCGCGTCCAGGGCCATGCGGGCCACGGGCAGTTGCACATCGCGCGCGTCGAGCAACGCGCCCCGCACGGTTTGTGTGGCTGCAGGACCTGCTGTGCCGGCCCTGTCGATCTGCACCACGCGCTGGCCCTGGCGCTCTTCGATGCGCAGCGACAGGCCTTCCAGCCCTGCCGTCCCCGCGCTGGCAGCGCCCAGGATGGGATAAGCGGGCAAGGTCACCGACTCCTCGGGGGCGCTGGCCGCCGCCACACCGGCCAGTGCCATGGGCACGGGCTGGCCCGGGCCGTTGAAAAGGCGCAGGTCGGCGTAGCCCGGGCTTTGCAGTCGCACCAGCACCTCGGCGGGCAGCAGCATGCGCTGCAGCGGCGCATCGGCCGCGAGCGTCACGGGAATGCGGATGGCGTAGGCCGCAGGCTTGCTGGCATCGGTCACCGCGTGGGCCGCACCGGCACACAAGGACAGGGCGGCAGCGGCCAGCGCCAGGGGCAGGTTCAGAGCGACAGGCTTCATGGGAGTGTTTCTTGTTGCGATGGCACCAGCGGCGGCGCAGCAGGCTCCGCGCGGGCAGCCGCCTTGGGCGGCAACGGCGCGAAGTAGCCCACCACCAGCATGAGCACGCCCACGGCGATGAAGGCAATGATGCGTTCGGCACCGCCGGCATTGGACAAATCGATCAGCAGCAGCTTGACCACCACCCCGCCCAGCAGGCCCGCGCCCAGCAGCCACAAGGGCCGCTGCAGGCGCCGGTGCGCCAACACCATCATGCTGAGCGCCAGCAGCGTCCACAGGATGGCGTAACCGGTCTGCACCACGAAGCTGTCGAACAGCGCCGACGCACCCCAGGGCACGCCGAAGAAGTGGTGGGCCACACGCAACCACACGGTGTTGATCACGATGAAAGCCAGCAGCGCCAACGCCAGCAGCGCATGGCGCCCGGTGACCCAGCCCGAGCGGGCCGGGAGCGGTAGCGCCGAAAGCAGTACCCGCCGCCAGAACACCAGGCCGCCCAACGCGAGCGCGAGCGTCAGGTCGGTGGGGTTGAGCAGTGGAATGTAGGGCAGCGGCGCGGTGTGGCCCGACGAATGCACTGCCGCTGACAGCGCGCCCCAGAACACCATCACCGCCAGGGGCAGGGCCGCAAGCCAGTAGTAGGCCTCGGCATGCGGGTTGAGCGGCCAAGGCAGTGCTGCACGCGCTGCCAGCCGGTTGCCACGACCCGCCCACAGCGCCAGCAGCATCAACACCGCAATGGCGCTGACCAGCAGGACCACACCGGCCCAAGAGGTACGCCACAGCTCAGCCTTGCCGATGCCGGACCACAGGCAGTCGGCCAGCAGCAAAGTCACGAGCCACGCTGTGGCGGCATGGAACCAGGCAACGAGCGAGGTGGGAGCACCCGGCTTGCCATCCACATCGGCCGCCACCTGCAGGCGGTCCGTCTGCCGCAGCATCCACACATGCAGCGCCAGCACGATGGGCCACACGGCCCAGGCGGGGGTGGCGAGCACGCGGTAGCCGTCGGCCACCTGCACGACCAACCCCAGCGCCAGCACGGCAATGGTGCCGCGCGCCGGCCAGGTAGCCACTGCCCAGTGCATGCGAAGGCCCAGCACCATCGACAGCGCGGCGCTGAGCACGACGGCCAGCATGGCCAGCAGTCCGGTCACCTGTTCGGAGAACACCGACATGGGCCACTGGCCCGCTTCCAGGCCGGGCACACGCCGCGTGATTTCCATGAGCCAGGCCAGGCACCAGAACACAAAGCCGTAGAGATAGGCCGGGTTGGACAGCCGCGCCTCAAGACCCGCATAACCCCGGGCCCAGGCCGAGCCGCTGTGCGGCAGCGGCTGGCGCAGCCAACAGGCCAGCAGCAGCGAGGGCAGCGCGATCAGCAACGCGCCCAGGAAGGCGGGGTTGAGCAGCGGCAGCGGCGAGATGCTGGAGGTGCTGCCCAGGAAAGCCAGCATGGCCACGACCTGCAGCACAAGCCCGAAGGCGCGCGGCATCCAGCGGGCCTGGCGCATGCCCACCCAGAAAGCGCCTGCGCCTTCGAGCGCCCAGACCGCAGACGTCCATTGAGCGTCCAGCGCCAGCGGCACGGCCAGTGTGGCAAAGCCCACGCCAACGGCAATGAAACATTCGACGAGCAGGCGCCAGCTGTCCAGCGCGCGACGCGCCAATACTGTCGCTGTCACCAGGTACAGCGCGGCAAAGGCCATTGCGGAGAAGGCGGCGCCCAGCTCGAAAGGCTGTACCAGCCCGGCCTGCAGACCAAAACCCACCAGCGGCGTACCGAATACCAGCATGGTGTCGACGGCATTGCCCAGCTTGGTGGGGGTGTTGCGGGCATAGAGGATGGCAGCACAAAGGTAGATCAGCACAAAGCCCGCAAGGAAGGGCTGCGTGCTGGCGTAGTTCTCGGGCTGGTACTTGAGCGCACCCCATGCCGAGGCGACGCCAAAGGTGGCGACAAAGCCCACCACGTTGAGCATGCGCCAGGAGCGCTTGTGGGCAATGAAGAGAATGGCCAGGTTCAGCAGGGTGTAGTAGCTGAACAGGCCCACATGACTGCCCTGACCCGTGGACAGCAGGATGGGTGTGGCAAAGCCACCCGCAAACGCAGCCACGGCAAGTGCGCGCGAGTCCTGCATCAGCGCCAGCGTGCAGCTGGCCGCGCAGACCGCGATCATCAGACCGAAGGCATAGAGCGGTGGCAGCAGCCCGTAGAGCCGGAAGGCGGCAAACACGGTGAGGTACATGACCGCCACGCCACCGCCCTGCAGGGCCAGCGCAAAAGCGGGCTTGTCAGCGCGCTTGCGAAAGCCCACCACCAGCAGCGCAATGCCCACAGCTGCGACCGCGGCCAGGCGCAATTCGACCGGCAACAGCCCGGCCGAAGCGGCATACCGCGCAAGGAAGGACAGGCCAATGAACAAAATCACCAGGCCTACCCGCACGATGGCGTTGCCGCCCAGCAGCCAGTTCCTGGCGGCCAGCACGGCCTGCTCCAAGGGGTTGGGTGGGGCGGGCTGGCGAAGTACATCGGGGCGGGGAGGCACCGTAGCCGAGGTTGAGGCCGAGGTCGGGACGGGCGGCAGGCCGTGCGGCGTGAGTTCGCCAGTCCAGAACGGATCGTCCGCGTCCGGGCGTTTGTCCAGGGTCACCGGCGGGGGAGGCGGTGAGGGCGAGGCCACTTGTGCCCGGTCTTCGGCCGTGGGCACCGCGTGCGCCGCCGCAGCGGGCGGGGCGACAGCCTTCGCGGCCTGCGCCTGCAACTCGGTACGAATGGCGGAGCGCACCGCCCAGCGCAACGACAGCCCGGCAAAAAAGCCCAGGATGGCGCCGACGAACGGTCCGAAGTCGCCATGGCCGCCAAACCACGAACCCAGCACCGCGCCCCAAAAAATGCCCCAGATGATCATGCCGCTCGCTCCCTCTTTGGGACTTCCTTCGACAGGCGGCCTGCCTGTACCAAAGAAGCCATCGTATTTTTAGCCCCACCGGCCAACGCGCAACCCCTGAGCATTGCGACAAAGCGCCCCGGTCGTGGAGAGGGTGCGCGCGGCAGCTGAGTGGTTCCGCGGTGGTTGTGCTGTGGCGTCGCAGGCTTATACAGCACACCCTGTGGTGAGTCCACGCCCGAACGCCTTGTTACCTTGCAGGGCATCGGGCAGCGTCCCAGCCCTGTGCGCAGCGGCATGTCAGCCCCGACGGCAAAAATAGGCCCTGGCGCATTTCCATCAAGCGCAATTTGCTACAAAATCAGTAGCATCATCATTTCGTCCGGGCCAGGTGCGTGAGCGGCAGCGCCCCGCTGGCCTTGACTTCGCCCAGGGAGAAGCTGGTGTGCATGTCTTTCACATTCGGCAGGTTGAGCAGCACGTTGCGCGCGAACTGCGAAAAACTCTCCAGGTCGCGCGCCACCACCTGCAACTCGAAGGTGCCGGTGCCGCTGATGTAGTGGCAGGCCACGACCTCGGGGATCTTGGCGATCGCGTCTTCCATCTCGCGCGTAAGGTTGCCCGTGCTGCGGTCGGCGTCCAGGCGCACGAAGGCCAGCACCCCCAGGCCGATCTTGTTGCGGTCGATCTCTGCGCGGTAGCCCTTGATGAAGCCTTCTTCCTCCAGCGCGCGCACGCGGCGCCAGCACGGCGCGGCCGACAGGCCCACGCGCTGGGCCAGCTCGGCATTGGTCAGCCGGGCATCGGTCTGCAGCTCGTTGAGGATGGCGATGTCGAATTTGTCGAGAGTGTTCACAAAATGGCCGATTTGAGAAAGATCCTTTCTCAGAATAGCTCAAATACGGCACACAACGCAAAGACTTATCAGCGTAGCAGGCATACACTTATCTCACATTGGAGGCGCTGCACTCAACGTGCGGCGCGGCCGTGAACACCGCCCTCACAAGGGGCGTACCCCACAAAAAAGCCATTGGAGACATAGCCATGAACGCCCCACTGCCCGAGCACATCCGCAAGGCCCTAGAGACCGTCACTCTGGATGACAAATACGCCTTAGACAGTGGCCGGGCCTTCATGAGCGGGGTGCAGGCCCTCGTGCGCCTGCCCATGCTGCAGCGCCAGCGCGATGCGATGGCGGGGCTCAATACCGCCGGCTTCATCAGCGGCTACCGGGGCTCGCCCCTGGGCACCTACGACCAGTCCCTGTGGGCCGCCAAGAAGCACCTGGCGGCGAACAACATCGTCTTCCAGCCCGGCGTGAACGAGGAACTCGGCGCCACGGCCGTCTGGGGCACGCAGCAGCTGGACCTGTACCCGCAGAGCAAGAAGTTCGATGGCGTCTTCGGCATCTGGTACGGCAAGGGCCCGGGCGTGGACCGCTGCTCGGACGTGTTCAAGCATGCCAACATGGCCGGCACGGCCAAGCATGGCGGCGTCATCGCCATTGCGGGCGACGACCACATCAGCAAGAGCAGCACGGCCGCGCACCAGAGCGACCACATCTTCAAGGCCTGTGGCACGCCGGTGTTCTTTCCCAGCAGCGTGCAGGAAATCCTGGACATGGGCCTGCACGCCTTTGCCATGAGCCGCTTTTCGGGCGTGTGGTCGGGCATGAAGACCATTCAGGAAGTGGTCGAGTCGTCGAGCAGCATCTCGATCGACCCCGACCGCGTGAAGATCGTGATGCCCGAGGACTTCGTGATGCCGCCGGGCGGCCTGCACATCCGCTGGCCCGATGCGCCGCTGGAGCAGGAAGCGCGCCTCATGGACTACAAGTGGTACGCGGCCCTGGCCTATGTGCGTGCCAACAAGCTCAACTACAACGTCATCGAAGGCCCGAACGACCGCTTCGGCATCATCGCCAGCGGCAAGGCCTACAACGACACACGCCAGGCCCTGGTGGACTTGGGCCTGGATGACGACACCTGCCGGCAGCTCGGCATCCGCGTACACAAGGTCAACGTGGTCTGGCCGCTCGAAGCCACCATCACGCGCGACTTTGCGCAGGGCCTGCAGGAGATCCTGGTGGTCGAGGAAAAGCGCCAGGTCATCGAATACCAGCTCAAGGAAGAGCTGTACAACTGGCGCTCGGACGTGCGCCCCCACGTGCTGGGCAAGTTCGACGAGCCCGAGGGCGATGCCACCGGCGGCGAATGGTCCATGCCCAACCCCAGCCAGAACTGGCTGTTGCGTGCCAAGGCCGACCTGACGCCGGCCATCATCGCCAAGGCGATTGCCAAGCGCCTCAAGAAGCTCGGCGTGTCGAGCGACATCATCGCGCGCATGGATTCGCGCATCGCCGTCATCGAGGCCAGCGAGCGCGGCATGGCCGAGCTCAAGGTGGACACGGGCGAGCGCGCGCCCTGGTTCTGCAGCGGCTGCCCGCACAACACCAGCACCCGCGTGCCCGAGGGCTCGCGCGCCGTGGCCGGCATCGGCTGCCACTACATGGCCAACTGGATGCCCGACCGCAACACCTCCACCTTCACGCAGATGGGCGGCGAGGGCGTGACCTGGGTGGGCCAGGCCCCGTTCACCACCGACCAGCACGTGTTTTCCAACCTGGGCGACGGCACCTACTTCCACAGCGGGCTGCTGGCCATTCGCCAGAGCATCGCCGCGGGCACCACCATCACCTACAAGGTGCTCTACAACGACGCCGTGGCCATGACCGGTGGCCAGCAGGTGGGCGAGCGGCCCGAAGGCCACTCGGTGCTGCAGATCATGAACAGCCTCAAGTCCGAAGGCGTGGTCAAGCTCATCATCGTCACCGACGAGCCGCAGAAGTACGACGGCGTGGCCTTGGCCGAGGGTGTGACGGTGCACCACCGCGACGAGCTCGACACGCTGCAGCGCCAGTTCCGCGAGATCAAGGGCTGCACGGTCATCATCTACGACCAGACCTGCGCCACCGAAAAGCGCCGCCGCAGGAAGCGCGGCACCCTGGCCACGCCGGACAAGACCGTGGTCATCAACGACCTGGTGTGCGAGGGCTGCGGCGACTGCTCGACCAAGTCCAACTGCCTGAGCGTGGAGCCGGTGGAGACGGAATTCGGCCGCAAGCGCCGCATCAACCAGAGCACCTGCAACAAGGACTACTCCTGCGTGAATGGCTTCTGCCCGAGCTTCGTCACGGTGGAGGGCGGCAAGCTCAAGAAGCCCAAGAAGGAAAAGAAGGGCGATCTGGCCAGCCTGCCGGCCATCCCGGATCCCGTCCTGCCCGTGGCCGAGACGGCCTGGGGCATCGTGGTCGGCGGCGTGGGCGGCACGGGCGTGATCACCATCGGCTCGCTGCTGGGCATGGCCGCGCACCTCGATGGCAAGGGCGTCATCACCCAGGACGCCGGCGGCCTGGCGCAAAAGGGCGGCGCCACCTGGAGCCACATCCAGATCGCCAACCGGCCCGAGGCCATCTACACCACCAAGGTCGATACCGCGAAGGCCGACCTGGTGATCGGCTGCGATTCCATCGTCGCGGCGCACAAGTACACCCTGGCCGTGATGCAGCCGGGCCGCACCTTCGTGGCGCTCAACACCCACGGCACGCCCACCGCAGCCTTCGTGACCAATCCCAACTGGCAGTTCCCGGGCGCCAACTGCGACAGCGCCATCGCGGCGGCCGTGGGGGCCGGTGGGGTGGGCAGCTTCGATGCCGAGCAGGTGGCCACCCAATTGCTGGGCGACAGCATCTACACCAACCCGCTGATGCTGGGCTATGCCTGGCAGAAGGGCCGCGTGCCGCTGACGTTCGCCTCGCTGATGCGCGCCATGGAACTCAACGGCGTGCAGGTGGACAACAACAAGGCAGCGTTCGAATGGGGCCGCCGCTGCGCCCACGACCTCCAGGCCGTGCAGTCGCTGTTCAAGGCCGCGCAGGTGATCGAGTTCGTCAAGAAGCCGTCCATCACCGAGATGTTGTCCAAGCGCGTGGACTTCCTCACGGGCTACCAAAACGCCGCCTATGCCTCCGAGTACACCGCCTTCGTGGAGAAGGTGCGTGCCGCCGAGGGCAAGCTGGGTGCCGGCACCCGCCTGTCGGAGGCCGTGGCCCGCTACCTGTTCAAGCTCATGGCCTACAAGGACGAGTACGAGGTGGCGCGGCTGCACACCGACAAGGCCTTCACGGACAAGATCGCGAACATGTTCGAAGGTGACTACAAGCTGGTGCACCACCTCGCGCCGCCCATGACGGCCAAGAAGAACGACCGTGGCGAACTGGTCAAGCAGCCCTTCGGCCCCTGGATGCGCAGCGCTTTCGGCGTGCTGGCCAAGCTCAAGGGTCTGCGCGGCACCGCGTTCGATGTGTTCGGCCGCACCGAAGAGCGCCGCATGGAGCGCGCGCTGATCGTGGAATACCGCACCTGCATCGATGAGCTGCTGCAGGGCCTCAACGCCGACAACCTGGCGCTGGCCGTGGAGATCGCGCGCATTCCCGAAGACATCCGTGGCTACGGCCATGTGAAGGAGCGCCACCTGGCTGCGGCCCGTCCCAAGTGGGACGGCCTGATGGCCCAGTGGCGCCAGGGTGGAGCGGTGCGGGCCGAGCGCCAGGCCGCTTGAAGTTGGGCGGCATGGCCGCACCTTTTTCGAAGAGCCCGCGCTTGCGCGGGCTTTTTGCTATCAGGAATGTAGCTTCAACTCCAGTGCTGGCTTGCTAGAAACGCCATTGCGCTGGAGGTTGCGGTAGCGATGCCCGGCAGGGCGGTGGCAGGCAACAAACACCCGCTGCCGGCTTGGGTCATACCCCTTGGGGGCGTGGCAAGGGGCCGCATACAATGTCCTGTTGCGCCCAGCGCGCGCCTTGGCGCTCGCTGCAGGCGGTTTTCAGTGTGTTTTGACCATCCGTTGTGGAGTTTCGTCCGTGTTTATTTCTTCCGCTTTTGCCCAGACCGCTCCCGCCGCCGCTGCGGGCGGTGGTGACATGATGTCCTCGCTCACCGGCATGCTGCCGCTGGTGTTGATGTTCGTGGTGCTGTATTTCGTCATGATCCGCCCCCAGATGAAGAAGCAGAAGGAGCACCGCGCCATGATCGACGCCATCGCCAAGGGCGATGAGGTGGCGACCGCAGGCGGCATCGTGGGCAAGGTCACGCGCCTGAGCGAAGGCTTCCTGCACATCGAGATCGCCAGCGGCGTCGAAGTGCAACTGCAGCGCAGCGCCGTGGTGCAGGTCCTGCCCAAGGGCTCGGTCAAGTAAGGCCTTCAAGCCCCCTGTATCCGGGGCGTCCCGGCCTGCAAGGGCGGCGCCCCCTGAAGCTTTCCAAGAGGCAAGAGCGCGATCATGAACCGATATCCGGTGTGGAAGTACGCGATCCTGGTGATCGTGCTGCTGGTGGGGACCCTGTACACCCTGCCCAATTTCTTCGGCGAGGCGCCTGCCGTGCAGGTGTCGTCCGCCAAACCCTCTGCCGTGAAGGTGGACACCTCCGTACTGGAGCGCGTGGAAGAGGCGCTCAAGGCGGCAAATATCACGCCGGTGTCGGTGAGCCTGGAAGGCAATTCCGTGCGGGCGCAGCTCGACTCGGTAGAGACCCAGGGCAAGGCCAAGGATGCGATCCAGAAGGTCCTGGTTCCCAATGAGTCCGACGTTTCCTACGTGGTGGCGCTGAACATGTTCTCGCTGTCACCCAAGTGGCTGACCTCGATCCATGCCATGCCCATGTACCTGGGCCTGGACCTGCGCGGTGGTGTGCACTTCATGCTCCAGGTGGACATGCAGGCCGCGTTGACCAAGAAGGCCGAGTCGTATGCCGGCGACCTGCGCACCCTGCTGCGCGACAAGAACATCCGCCATGGCGGCATCAGCCGCGATGGCCAGGCCGTCGAAGTGCGCCTGCGCGACGAAGCCACGCTCACGGCGGCGCGCAACCTCATCAGCGACCAGTTTCCCGACTTGGTGAGCACCAGCGTGCCGGACGGCAGTGAGTTCAAGCTGCGCGCCACCATCAAGCCCGAGGCCACGCGCCGCGTGCAGGAGCAGGCGCTCAAGCAGAACATGGTCACGCTGCACAACCGGATCAACGAACTGGGCGTGGCCGAGCCCGTGATCCAGCAGCAGGGGCTGGACCGCATCGTGGTGCAACTGCCCGGCGTGCAGGACACGGCCAAGGCCAAGGACATCCTGGGCCGTACGGCCACGCTGGAAGTGCGCATGGTCGACGAGGGCACCGAGGCCCGCGCCGCTGAATCGGGCCGGGGCCCGGTGCCGTTCGGCTCCGAGCGCTACCCCGAGCGCAACGGCCAGCCCGTGGTGGTCAAGAAGCAGGTCATCCTGACCGGCGAGAACCTGACCGATGCCCAGCCTGGATTCGACGGCCAGACCCAGGAGCCCACCGTGAACCTCACACTGGACGCCAAGGGTTCGCGCATCTTCCGCGACATCACGCGCGAGAACATCGGCAAGCGCATGGCCATCGTGCTCTTCGAAAAGGGCAAGGGCGAAGTGGTGACGGCTCCCGTGATCCGCAGCGAGATCGGTGGCGGCCGGGTGCAGATCTCGGGCCGCATGACCACGGCCGAAGCCAACGACACGGCGCTGCTGCTGCGCGCCGGTTCGCTGGCCGCGCCCATGGAGATCATCGAGGAATACACCATCGGCCCAAGCCTGGGTGCCGACAACATCGAGCGTGGCATCCACAGCGTGGTCTGGGGCCTGGCGGCCATCGCGGCCTTCATGTGCTTTTACTACATGCTGTTCGGCGTGTTCTCCAGCATTGCGCTGGGGGTCAACGTGCTGCTGCTGATGGCTGTGCTGTCCATGCTGCAGGCCACGCTCACGCTGCCCGGCATTGCCGCCATGGCGCTGGCCATTGGCGTGGCCATCGATTCCAACGTGCTGATCAACGAGCGCATCCGCGAGGAACTGCGCGCCGGCCTGTCGCCGCAGGCGGCCATCCATGCGGGCTATGAGCGCGCCTGGGCGACGATTCTGGACTCCAACGTGACCACCCTGATCGCCGGCTTGGCCCTGCTCGCCTTCGGCTCCGGCCCGGTGCGCGGCTTTGCCGTGGTGCATTGCATTGGCATCCTGACCAGCATGTTCTCGGCCGTGTTCTTCTCGCGTGGTCTGGTGAACCTGTGGTACGGGCGCCAGAAGAAGCTCAAGAGCGTATCGATCGGCCAGATCTGGAAGCCGGACGCCGATACCGCTGTGGCCAAAACGAACTAAGGGGCAACGGCCATGGAATTCTTCCGCATCAAAAAAGACATCCCCTTCATGAAGCACGCGTTGATCTTCAACGCGATCTCCTTCATCACTTTCGCGCTGGCCGTGTTCTTCCTGCTCACGCGCGGCCTGCACCTGTCGGTGGAGTTCACCGGCGGCACGGTCATGGAGGTGGCCTACAGCCAGCCGGCCGAGCTCTCCAAGGTGCGCGAGACGGTGTCGGCGCTGGGCTACCCGGACGTGCAGGTGCAGACCTTCGGCTCCGCCCGCGATGTGATGATCCGCTTGCCCGTGCAAAAGGGCGTGACGTCCGCGCAACAGAGCGAGGGCGTTCTGGCGGCCCTCAAGGCAGCCGATGCCGATGTGACGCTGCGCCGCACCGAATTCGTCGGCCCGCAGGTCGGCGAGGAACTCGTGCATGGCGGGCTGATGGCGCTCGGGATGGTGGTGGTGGGCATCATGATCTACCTGGCCTTCCGCTTCGAGTGGAAGTTCGGGGTGGCGGCCATCATCGCCAACCTGCACGACGTGGTGATCATCCTCGGGTTCTTCGCATTCTTCCAGTGGGAGTTCTCGCTGTCGGTGCTGGCGGCCGTGCTGGCCGTGCTCGGGTATTCGGTCAACGAATCGGTCGTGATCTTCGACCGGATCCGCGAGGCCTTCCGCAAGTACCGCAAGATGACGACGCACGAGGTGATCGACCACGCCATCACCAGCACCATGAGCCGGACCATCATCACCCACGCCTCCACCGAAGCGATGGTGCTGTCGATGTTCTTCTTCGGCGGTCCGAGCCTTCATTACTTTGCACTCGCGCTGACCATTGGTATCCTGTTCGGTATCTACTCGTCGGTGTTCGTGGCTGCGGCCATCGCCATGTGGCTGGGCGTCAAGCGCGAAGACCTGATCAAGACCACGACCAAAAAGGACGGCGATCCCAACGATCCCAACGCCGGGGCCACCGTCTGAACCGCTAATATTGGCGCATGCAAAACTCCCCTGCCCCCTCACCGCAGCGCCGCCTGGCACGCCTGGCGCGCCAGCGGTTCGTCGAGGGGATCTGCGCAGGGCTGGCGGAGGTCGACAAGACCATCGCTGACTTCCTGGGCGTGCTGATCGCGCAGACCGGTACGGCGCGCGAGATGCAGTCCCGGCGCGACACCTGGATGCTCTACCAGCAGCACCATGCCAAGTGGGTGTCGGCCACCAGCCATGCATGGCAGGAGGCATTGGCGCCCCACACCAGCGCGCGGCCGGGCCTGACCGCGGCGGGCGGTGGCAACAACCTGTCGTTCGAGCTGCTCAGCGACGACGTGGTGGAAAACAAGATCGTGGCTTCGCGCATGGCGCTGACCGTGGCCGAGCAGGCGGGCCAGCACTTTGATGCACTGCGCCAGCGCACCCAGTCGCTGGAGGGGCAGGAGATCGACAGCAGCGACATCCTGCGCCCTGAAACCATCTGCCTGCTGCTGGTGCAGCAGTGGGTGGAGGCGGGGCTGCCGCGCACCGACCTGCTCACCGTGGTGGATCCCCTGCAGCGCGAACTGGCGAATGTGCTGCAAAAGCAGTACCAGGCCGTGAATGCCTTCTACGTGGAGCAAGGCGTGGCCGTGCCCTCGGACCTGCGCTCGCGCGTGAAGCGCACCGTGGGCGGTGCCACCGGCGGTGGCGGCGCAGGCGGCGGCGATTCCGGTTCCGGTGGCCTGGCATCGCAGGCGCTGGCCCAGTCACGCGAGGCGATAGCGGCCGGCCGCCAGGCAGCTGCGGCAGGCATGTACCCGCAACCGATGCATCCCCAGCACATGCAGGCCCGCATGCCGCAGGGCCAGGGCTACCCCATGCCCCCCGGCGGCATGGGCTTTGCGACCGGCATGACGCCGCTGATCCGCGCGCGCCAGCGTGCGCAGGGCGTCATGGGCCAGCTGCGCCGGCTGCTCACGCAGCCGGCCACGGGCTTCGACATGGTCAAGGCGCCGCCGGCTTCGGCGGCCCTGGCACATGCCCTGTCGGCCCAGCGCGTGCAGGCGGACACCTACTACAGCGGCGTGGCCACGCTCATGGAAGACTACAGCCCGGCGGCCGTGGTGCAGTTGGCCGGAGCCGTGCGCGAGCGCTCCACCGAGTTCAAGAGCAAGGCCTCCACTGCCGGTGAAAAAGCCATCATCGAGGTGGTGGCCCTGATGTTCCAGAGCATCCTGGCTGAAGACCGCATCCCGCCCGCCGTGCGCGTGTGGTTTGCGCGCCTGCAGGTACCGGTGCTGCGCGTGGCGCTGGCCGAGCCCGAGTTCTTCAGCAACCTGGACCATCCTGCGCGCCAGCTGATCGACCGCATGGGCGCCTGTGTGATGGGCTTCGACTCCACCAGCATCAACGGCAGCGCCCTGGAGGCCGAGATTCGCCGCGTGGTGCAGGTGATCGAGCAGTACCCGGAAACCGGCCGCCGCGTGTTCCAGCTGGTCTACGACGAGTTCGAGAAATTCCTGTCCAAGTTCCTCACCGAGAAGCAGGCCACCTCGCGCCTGGTCAGTGTGGCCCAGCAGGTCGAGCAAAAGGAAACCCTGGCCATCCAGTACACCATCGAGCTGCGCACCATGCTCAAGGACATGCCGGTGCGCGACGAGATCCGCGAATTCCTGTTCAAGACCTGGGCCGAGGTGCTGGCCCTGTCGGCCGTGCGCGATGGTGCCCAGCATGCCGATACCATCA
Source organism: Acidovorax sp. AC410 (assembly GCF_979253235.1). Lineage (NCBI taxonomy): Bacteria > Pseudomonadati > Pseudomonadota > Betaproteobacteria > Burkholderiales > Comamonadaceae > Acidovorax > Acidovorax sp. AC410. The sequence continues at coordinate 1,593,240 of NZ_CEEDCG010000001.1, read as the reverse complement.
CCTTGAAGCGTACGGCGGCCGACCTGGTGTGGGCCGCCAGTGCCAAGCCCAATCGCAGTGACCGCGCGCAGGTTATCCAGAACCTGCCCGGCTTGCTGCAGCGCCTGCGCCAGGGCCTGGCATTGATGGGCATCCACGATGCCCCGCAGGACGCGCTGATCAAGACGCTCACCGACACGCTGGCCGATGCCTTCCTGTCCAAGACCGCATCGATCCCACAGGCGCACATCGATGCGATGGCCAAGCGTCTGGCCAACCTCGAGGACTTCATCAACGACGCGACGCTGGGCGACATGCCGCTCAATGCCGACAACATCGAGATGATGTTGGGCATCGACGCCTCGTCGATCCACGTGGTGGCCGACAACGGCGCGCCGGTGGACGAGGGCATGGTCGTCTGGGCGCAGGAGCTCAAGCCCGGTACCTGGTACACGCTGGACCACAACGGCTCGTCGGCACAGGTGCAGTACGCCTGGCAGAGCCAGCGCAAGCAGTTGCACCTGTTCGCCGCGGTGGACGGCAGCAGCTACCTGATCCAGCTGCGGCGCCTGGCCGCCTACCTGCAGGCGGGCCTGCTCGTGGCGCAGGACGAGGAAGGCATCACCACCCGTGCCACGCGCGACGCGCTGGCCAAGCTGGACGCCAATCCGGAACGCCTGTTGGGCTGATCTGCCCAGCCGCTTCGGCGCTGGGGGTCAGGCCGCGCCCATGCGCTGAAACAGGCCGCCGGGCAAGCGCGCCACAGCGCCAGACAGCTCCAGTTCCAGCAGTTGCACCTGCAGGCCTGCCGCATCCATGCCGGTGCGGGCCAGCAAGGCATCCAGGCCCATGGGGTCGTAGCCCAGGGCCTGCAGCAGGGGACTGTCCTGCCGCGGGTGCTCGCGGCCCAGGCCTTGCGGACCCGAAGCGGCCCCCGCCGAGGTGGCCGCTGCGGGCAGGCTCAATTCCTCCAGCACGTCCTGGGCCGATTCCACCAGCTTGGCGCCCTGGCGGATGAGCGCGTGGCATCCCCGGGACTGGGGGGAGTGGATGGAGCCCGGGATGGCGAACACCTCTCGGCCCTGCTCCGCCGCCAGCCGGGCGGTGATCAGCGAGCCCGAGGCGAGGGCCGCCTCGACCACCAGCGTTCCCTGCGAAAGCCCGGAAATGATGCGGTTGCGCTTGGGGAAGTTGGGTGCCAGCGGTGGTGTGCCCAGTGGGTACTCGCTCACCAGCAGCCCCTGCCGCGCAATGTGGTGTGCCAGCGCCCGGTTGGCTGCCGGGTAGACCCGGTCCAGGCCGGTCCCCACCACGGCGATGGTCGCTGGCTGGTCTTCGTCCAGGCCGGCGCTCTCCAGTGCGCCCCCATGGGCCGCCGCATCCACCCCCAGCGCGAGCCCGGAGACGATGGTGAGGCCGGCAGCGTGCAAGGACTTGGCGAATTGCCAGGCATGCTCCGCGCCCTGGGCCGTTGGATTGCGGCTGCCCACCACGGCCAGGCAAGGCCGTTCGCCCAGCGGTCGCTCGGACGCCAGGCGTGCTGCGGGACCCATCAGGTACAGCAGCAGCGGGGGATCGTCGGTGTTCAGGAGGGTGCGTGGATAGCCGGTGTCGCCCAGCGTGAGCAGCGTCCGGGATGCAGCCCCGGGCTCGGGCGCATCCTGCAGCCATTCCCAGGTGGTTTCCACCAGGTCGGCCAGGGTGGGCGGGATGGCGCGCAAGGCCTTGGCCTGGGCCGGGGTCACGCACTCCAGCAGCGCGGCTTCCGACTGCTCGAAGATGGCTTGCGGCAGGCCGAACCGGGCCAGCAGCAAGCGCGCGGCGGCGTTGCCCACGCCGCGCGACAGCGTCAGCCTGAGCCAGGCCTGCAACTCATCGTGGTCCATGGGCATGGCGTGGCCTGGGTGGCTTCACGGGTGCGGCGCCATCCCCCCGTGTACCCGGGTGATGGCACCCGGGTGGGGGAATGGATGGGTGTGCCGTTCAGCTCACTCCTGCGGGCTGACCAGCCGGTCGCCCACGCGCACGCCGGTGCGGATCTCCAGGATCAGCGCGTACGAGACCCGTTCGAAGGTGCGGAACACCATGGCCAGACCGTTGCTTTCGCTGGGCAGCTTGATCATCGGGAGCTTGGGATCGGTCTTGTCCTTGATCACGTCGCCCTTGGTCATCAGGCGCATCACATGGCCGGCCTCGATGCCATTGCGGGTGCCCAGATTGATGGCGACCACCTGGTTCTGGCCGGCCGAGCCTGCCGATGCACCGGAGGCCGAGCTGCCGTAGATGGAAATCACGCGGGCCTCGGTACCTTCCTGGGGGGCACGGGGCACATAGCTGATGAATTCGCGCGCAGGCGCGGGCAGCAGCCGGTCGCCGGCACGGATCTCTTCCTTGGCACCTGTCAGGTCCACCGTGGCAGGCACGTAGTCGGTCTGGATGCCGCCCTTGCCGTTGGAAGACTTCTCAAAGCTCTCGCCACGCACCAGCTCGGCCTTGCCCAGGTACTGGGCTTCATAGCCCAGCACTTCACCCGTCATGGGATCCTTGAGGGCGACCGCATCGCGGAAAACACGGAACTGGCGCGGCTCGCCCGGCTCCATGGTCAGGGGCGTGGCGGCATCGCCGCGCACGTAGGCGCGGTCACCGCTGGCCATCAGCACGCGCTCTTCCTGGGTGGCAATCACGCGCGGTGCGCGCTGGAGCACGCTGGCGTCCACCACCATCGGTTCCACCAGGAAAGGCTCGATCAGGTGCGGCTTGAGGGTCGGCAGCGCCGTGCTGGACAGGCTGTCGCTGCGTGTGCTGGGAGAAACGCGGACGGTGCCGGAGTCGCCCCGGCTTCCTGGGGCCGTGGTGCGCAGACGGGCGTAGCCACCTTCCTTGTCCAGGTACAGCGTCTGGCCCGGGAAGATCAGGTGCGGGTTGGGCAGGGCCTGCAGGTTCATGCCCCACAGCTCGGGCCAGCGCCAGGCGCTCTTGAGGTACAGGCCGGAAATGCCCCACAGTGTGTCGCCACGCTTGACCACGTACACATCGGGCGCGTTGGGTGACAGGTCGGCCACCGGAACGCCGCGCTGTGCCACTTCCTGCGCCGTGGCGCGCTGCTGGCCGGAAATGGGGTGATTTTGCGCCTGGGCCGGTGCGACGAGTAAAGCGCCTGCGGCCACGGTCAGGGCGCCCAGGGCGGTTAGCCGCGCGCTGGTGAATGCCGTCATGTGGATCCTTTTCTGATGCATTGTGAAACGCCCCCTCACTGGCGTCCGAACTGTGTTGCACATGCAAGCAGCCGGACGAATACGTTACAAACCTTCTTAGATTCTCTGCTCAAGCCCTTGATTCGGCAACGATTATTGAGTTGAGTATCTGCAGCATGGGGCAAAAGTGGCGAAAATAGCGACATCTATTACCCGATTCCATGGCAATTCTCCCCATTCTCTGTTACCCGGACCCCCGGCTTCACAAGATCGCCCGGCCGGTCGAGGCCGTGGATGCACGCCTGAAGACCCTGGTGTCCGACATGCTGGCCACCATGTACGACGCCAACGGCATCGGCCTGGCCGCCACCCAGGTCGACGTGCATGAACGCCTGATCGTGATCGACGTGTCCGAAGGGCGCGACGAGCCCATGGTGCTCATCAACCCCGAAATCGTCTGGGCCAGTGCCGAAAAGCACGTCAACGACGAGGGCTGCCTCTCGGTGCCCGGCATCTACGACGGGGTCGAACGCCACGATGCCGTGCATGTGAAGGCGCTCGATGCCGAGGGCCAGTCGCGCACCATCGAGGCCGAAGGCCTGCTGGCAGTCTGCATCCAGCACGAGATGGACCACCTGCTGGGCAAGGTGTTCGTCGAATACCTGTCGCCCCTCAAGCGCAACCGCATCAAGACCAAGATGGTCAAGCAGCAGCGGGAGACCCGCTGATGCGTCCGCCCCGCCTCCTGCGCGGCGCCGCTGCGCTGGCGCTGGTGGCGGGCCTGGCCGCTTGTGCCGTGCCTTCTCGCGAGCCCCTCGGCACGCCGCGCGCCCAGGTCGTGGCGCACCTGGGGCCACCCACCGCTGTTCACGCTCTGCCGCAGGGCGAGCGCTTGCTGTATTCGCAGTTGCCCGCCGGCACCGAGGTCTACAACCTCGATTTCGACGCCGCTGGCCGCCTGGTGCGCACCGAGCAGGTGCTGACCCAGGCCCGGCTGGAGAGCATCCCGCTGGACCAGTGGACCCAGGCCGACCTGCAGCGCACCTTCGGCTCGCCGCTGCGCGTGGAGCGCGTGACCTTCTGGAACGGCGACATCTGGACCTACCGCTTCAAGCAAGGGTCGGATCCGCGCTTTGCCCACATGCACCTCGATCCCTCGGGTGTGGTGCGCCGCATCGGCTTCACCGACGACATCCCCAATACCGACAAAGGACGAGACTGATCGTCTGTGTTGCAGAAAGCCCCATGAACGTCATTTTTGCCGGCACGCCCGAGTTCGCCCGCGTGGCCCTCGAGCGCTTGTTGAAGGCCGGCTTCACCGTCCCTCTGGTCCTGACCCAGCCTGACCGCCCTGCCGGCCGGGGCATGAAGTTGCAGGCTTCCCCCGTCAAGCAGTGCGCCCTGGACCACGGTATTGCCGTGGCGCAACCGCGCAGCCTGCGCCTGGATGGCAAGTACCCCGAGGATGCAGCCGCAACGCGCGAAGCCCTGCTGGCCGCCCATGCCGACGCCATGGTGGTGGCCGCCTATGGACTGATCCTGCCCCAGTGGGTGCTGGACCTGCCGCGCCTGGGTTGCCTGAACATCCACGCCAGCCTGCTGCCGCGCTGGCGCGGCGCGGCGCCCATCCACCGCGCCATCGAGGCCGGGGATGCGGAGACCGGCGTCACCATCATGCAGATGGATGCCGGTCTGGACACGGGTGACATGCTGCTGACCGAACGCACGGCCATTTCCGCCGCCGACACCACCGCTGCGCTGCATGACCGGCTCGCGGACCTGGGTGGACGGATGATCGTGGAAGCGTTGGAGATGGCCGCCTGCGGTGGCCTGGCCCCTGTGGTGCAGCCTGCCGAGGGGGTGACCTATGCGCACAAGATCGAAAAGGCAGAGAGCAGCGTCGACTGGTCGCTGCCGGCCCAGGCCATCGGCCAGCGCATCCGTGCCTTCGATCCCTTTCCCGGTGCCAGCACCCTGCTGGGGGCAGAAACGATCAAGCTGTGGGGTGCGACGCCCGAGGCGATGGATGCACCCGCAGGTGCCGTGCCCGGGCAGGTCCTGGCCGCCGATGCCTGCGGTGTCATTGTGGCCTGCGGTATGGGCTGCCTGCGCCTGACCACCCTGCAGCGCGCAGGCGGCAAGCGCCTGGCGACCGCCGATTTCCTGCGCGGTTTCGACGAGCTGCAGCCCGGCGCCGTGTTGGGCAGTGCCTCCGACGCCAGTGGTGCGCCATGAGCACGCTGGCGCAGAAGGTCTCCCGCACGGTCCGCGATCCCCATTTCCGCCTGGCCGCCGTGGACATGGCCGGCACCTCCCTGGGCATTGCAGCCTGGGGCCTGGTGACCGGCGTGGCCATGGTCAAGAGCGGCATGTCCGTGTCGCTTGCGCTGTTCATGTCGCTGGTGGTCTATGCCGGCAGCGCCCAGTTGGCCGTGATCCCGCTGCTCACCGTGGGGGCGCCGCTGTGGGTGATCTGGCTCACGGCCTCGTGCGTGAACCTGCGCTTTGTCATTTTCAGCAGCATGTGGCGCAGCTACTTTGCCCACCGGCCCCTGCGCGAGCGCTTGGCCATCGGCTACTTCAGTGGCGACGTGATCTATGTGGCCTTCATGAAGCGCTTCCCCGAACCCAGGCCCCAGCCCGAGCAGATGCCTTACTTTTGGGGTGCGGCTTCCACCAACTGGATCGCCTGGCAGGTGCCATCGATTGCCGGCATCCTGCTGGCCAATGCGGTGCCGCTGTCCTGGGGCCTGGGCTTTGCGGGCGTGCTGGCCCTGCTGGGTGTGCTACTGTCTCTGCTGTTCGACCGGGCCACCTGGCTGGCCACGGGCGTGGCGGCCACGGCCGCCGTGGCCGCGTTTGCCTTGCCGCTCAAGCTCAACATCCTGGTGGCCATTGCGGCGGCCGTGGCCGTCGGCCTGATGATGGAGGCCGTGGACCGGCGCCGCAAGGACCGCCACCCCGAGATGCTGCTGGTGCCCGCCAACAGCGTGATGCCGCCCGAGGAACGCCAGCACATGAAGGATGGCGACGTGGTGCCCCTGCGCGAGGAGCGCCACCCATGAGCGGCCACTGGATCGAGACCACCATCGCCATCCTCGGGCTGGCCATCATCACCGTGGTGTCGCGCGCCTTCTTCATGATCCCCGAGCGCGAGCTGCCCCTGCCCGACTGGCTCAAGCGCGGCCTCAAGTACGCGCCGCTGGCCGCGCTGACGGCGGTGATCGCGCCCGAGATCCTCATGACCCAGGGGGAGCTGCTCGACACCTTCAAGGACGCGCGCCTGCCAGCCGTGCTGCTGGCGAGTGCTTACTACTTCTGGAAGCGCGGCATTCTGGGCACCATCGTGGTGGGCATGGCGGTGTACCTGCCGCTGCACATCGGCTGGGGCTGGTAGGGGCAGAGGGGGCATTTGCCAGCCCTCTAAAATGGCGGCCCTGATCCCAGTGCCTTCTCCAGGAACCCCTCCCCCATGAACATCCTCCGCTTCTCCGATCTGTGCGCCCAGGGCAAGGCCCAAGGCCAGCGCGTCTTCATCCGTGCCGACCTGAACGTGCCGCAGGACGACCGTGGCGCCATCACCGAAGACACCCGCATCCGCGCCTCCATCCCCTGTATCCAGATGGCGCTGGACGCCGGTGCCGCCGTGATGGTCACCAGCCACCTGGGCCGCCCCACCGAAGGCGAGTTCAAGCCCGAGGACACCCTGGCTCCCGTGGCCGCGCGCCTGGGCGAACTGCTGGGACGCGAGGTGCCCCTGGTGTCCAACTGGGTCGATGGCGTCAGCGTGGCCCCGGGCCAGATCGTGCTGCTGGAGAACTGCCGTCTCAATGTGGGCGAGAAGAAGAACCAGGAAGCGCTGGCGCGCAAGATGGCCGCCCTGTGCGACATCTTCGTGAACGATGCCTTCGGCACCGCCCACCGCGCCGAGGGCACCACCTACGGCATCGCCCAGTTCGCGCCTGTCGCCTGCGCCGGCCCCTTGCTGTCGGCCGAGATCGATGCGCTGACCAAGGCCCTGGCCCAGCCTCAGCGTCCGCTGGTGGCCATCGTCGCCGGCTCCAAGGTGTCGAGCAAGCTCACCATCTTGAAGAGCCTGGCCGACAAGGTCGACCAGCTCATCGTGGGCGGCGGCATCGCCAACACCTTCATGCTGGCCGCCGGCCTGCCCATCGGCAAGAGCCTGGCCGAGCCCGACCTGGTGGACGAGGCGCGCGCCGTGATGGCCGCCATGAAGGCGCGAGGCGCCGACGTGCCGATCCCCACCGACGTGGTCACGGCCAAGGCCTTCTCCGCCGATGCACCGGCCACGGTCAAGGCGGCGGCCGACGTCGGTGCCGACGACCTGATCCTGGACATCGGGCCCGAGACCGCCGCCCGCCTGGCCGGCCAGCTCAAGTCGGCCGGCTCCATCGTCTGGAACGGCCCCGTAGGCGTGTTCGAATTCGCGGCCTTTGAAAATGGCACGCGCGCGATTGCTGCCGCCATTGCCGAATCGCCTGCATTCAGCATTGCCGGCGGTGGAGATACTCTGGCGGCCATCGCCAAATACGGCATCGAGAAACAGGTCGGCTATATCTCCACCGGCGGGGGCGCGTTTCTGGAAGTGCTGGAGGGCAAAACGCTGCCGGCTTTCGAGATATTGGAAAAACGTGCAGTTGCAAAATAACCATTTTGGTTACATTTTGCCCCTCTGAAATATGGCCGTTTCGACGGCCTTTTTTACGTGCTTGCGGGCTCCCTCGGTAGGTGACAGTGGCCGGCCCACGGCTTTCGTGTCCCGGCCCGCCTAAAATCGGGTCCCATGACCTTTCTAGACATGCTGCGCGACGCGTCCGCACAGAACAACTCCATGCTGTGCGTGGGCCTGGACCCTGAGCCCACCCGTTTCCCTGCAGCGCTCAAGGGCGATCCGCGCAAGATCTACGATTTCTGCGCCGCCATCGTTGATGCCACGGCCGACCTGGCCTGCGCCTTCAAGCCCCAGATTGCCTACTTTGCCGCCCACAGCGCAGAAGACCAGCTCGAACGCCTGATGCAGCACATGCGCGCCAACGCGCCGCATGTCCCGGTCATTCTGGACGCCAAGCGCGGCGACATCGGCTCCACGGCCGAGCAGTACGCCAAGGAGGCGTTCGAGCGCTACGGCGCCGACGCGGTGACTCTGTCGCCCTTCATGGGCTTCGATTCCATCGAGCCCTACCTGGCCTACCACGGCAAGGGCGCCTTCCTGCTGTGCCGCACCTCCAACCCCGGGGGCGACGACCTGCAGATCCAGCGCCTGTCCAGCGTCGAGGGCGAGCCCCTGCTGTACGAGCATGTGGCGCGCCTGGCCCAGGGGCCCTGGAACCGCAATGGCCAGCTCGGGCTGGTCGTGGGCGCCACCTACCCGCAGGAGATCGAGCGCGTGCGCGCCATCGCACCCACGCTGCCCTTGCTGATCCCGGGCGTCGGTGCCCAGGGCGGCGACGCGGTCGCCACCGTGCGTGCCGGCCTGCGTGAGGGCGGGCCGATCATCGTCAACTCGTCGCGCTCCATCCTCTACGCCTCGGGCGGCGAGGACTTTGCCGCTGCGGCGCGCACCGAGGCCATGCGCACCCGGGCGGTGCTGGAAGCGGCCCGGGGCTGACGGTAACCCTCGGCGCGCGGCATGCCCGGGCGCCCACGGGCACAGCGTTCACGGCAAGGACCCCTCGATGCAACTGAAGTGGCTGGAGGATTTCATCGTGCTCGCGCAGGAGCGCAGCTTCACGCGCGCGGCCGAGCTGCGGCATGTCACCCACCCGGCCTTCGGGCGGCGCATCCGGGCGCTGGAAGAATGGGCTGGCACCCCCCTGGTGGAAAAGGGCGGTGGCCCGGTGACGCTCACGGCCGCAGGCAAGCGCTTTCTGGAGACGGCGGGCCAGATGGCGCGCAGCCTGGCCCAGTCGCACGAAGAAATGCAGAGCATGGCCGGGCGCACCGCCCGCACCGTGACCATCGTCACGGGCCGCACCCTGGCGCGCACCCTGCTGGCCGACTGGCTGGTGCGGCTGCCGCGCGCGCTGCACGCCAGCGAGCTGTGCATCCGCACCGGCTCCCTGGCCGAGACGGTGGCCCAGCTCGAGCGCAGCGAGGCCGATTTCTCGCTGGTCTACCACCACACCGCCCTGGCCGTGCGGCTCGATGCCCGGCAGTTCAACCACGTGACGGTGGCCAGCGACCGGCTGGTGCCCGTGTCGCGCGCCACCACGCAGGGCCAGCCGCAGCACCGCTTTGCTCCTGACGGCGCCGCGGCGGCCTACCTGGCCTATGCGCCCCAGCTCGCGCTGGGCCGGCTGGTGGAGGACCACTTGGCCAACCACCCCCATGCGCCCCGGCTGCAGCGCGTGGTGGAGTGCGACTCGCCCGATGCCCTGTACGAATACACCTTGCGTGGGGTGGGGGTGGCCTGGCTGCCGTGGTCGCTGGTGCATGCCGACTGCAAGGCACAGCGCCTGGCGCTGGCAGGCGATGCGCGCATGGAGGTGCGCTTCGATGTGCGCCTGTACCGCCCCAAGCGCCGCCTGACCCCCCTGGCCGAAGCCTTCTGGCAGGGGTTTGCACAGCGCTGAGTGCGGTCGAATATGGGCTGAAACGGCACAATCTGGTGCCATTTCGGCACCATTGGAGTCGGCGCACTTTCTCACAATGGCTTACATACCAAGCCCAGCCCCACCCGATGAGGAGTTCCATTGTGAAAAATACCGCCCGCTTCGCGCGCCGCACCGCACTGCTGTCTGCCCTGGCCTCCTGCTTTGCCGCCGTGCCCGCCCTTGCGCAGGACGCCTACCCTTCCAAGCCCATCACCATCGTTGTGGGCTATCCGCCCGGCGGCAGCACCGACCTTACGGGCCGCGCCGTGGCACAGGAGCTGGGTCTGAAGCTTGGCGTGCCGGTCGTGATCGAGAACATCGGCGGCGCGGGCGGTGCCATCGGCGCCCAGAAGGTGGCCAGTGCCGCCCCCGATGGCTACACCCTGCTGGTCGGCGCGAGCAACGAGATCGCCATCAACAAGCTCGTGACCAAGAAGGTCAAGTACGACGTCAAGGACTTCACGGCCATCGGCCTGGTCGCCTCGCAGCCCCTGGTGCTGGTGGCGTCGCCCGGTGCGGGTGTGAAGAACCTGACCGAGTTCACGCAGAAGGTCGCCAAGAACCCTGGCAAGTACAGCTACGGCAGCTCGGGTGTGGGCACCTCGCTGCACCTGGCCGGCGAGATGGTCAAGGAGCAGGGCAAGCTGTTCATGACGCACATTCCCTACCGCGGCGTGGCGCCGCTGACCAACGACCTGCTGGGCAACAACCTCGAATTCGGGGTCTTCGTGCTCTCCAGCGGTCTGCCCCACATCAAGAGCGGCAAGGTCGTGGCACTGGGCACCACCGAGGCCAAGCGCTCGTCCACCACCCCCGACATCCCCGCCCTGGCCGAATCGCCGCAGTTCAAGAACGTGGACATCGGCGTGTGGTTCGCACTGCTGGGCCCGGCCAACCTGCCCAAGCCGGTGTTCGACAGGATCAAGAAGGCGCTCAACGACACGCTGCAGTCGCCCGACTTCCGCAAGAAGATGGAAGCCAGTGGCTCCACCGTGGCGGCTACCACGGTGAACATGGACCAGTACCTGGCCGCCGAGGTGGCCAAGTACAAGAAGATCGTCGAGTTCGCCAAGATCGAGGAATGATGGGCATGACTGCAGTGACGACATCCCCGCAGCCCCTGGTCTTCGCGCTGTCTGCGCCCGACATCGGCGCCTGGCGCGCGGGCAATACCGGCACCGAAGGCGTCTGGCACTTCGACTCGGGCCAGAGCGGCCGCCACGTGATGGTCAGCGCCCTGGTGCATGGCAACGAGCTGTGCGGTGCCTGGGCCCTCAAGGGTCTGCTGGAAGCAGGGCTGCGCCCCGCGCGCGGAAAGCTGACCCTGGCGTTCTGCAACCTCACGGCCTTCGACCGGTTCGACCCGCTGAGCCATGACGCCTCGCGCTACACCGACGAAGACCTCAACCGCCAGTGGCTCGATGAGCGCATTGACGCGGGCGACACCATCGAGCGCCGCCGCACTGCGGCCCTGCGCCCCTTCGTGGCCCAGGCCGACTGGCTGCTGGACATCCACTCCATGCACGAGCCCTCGGCGCCGCTGCTGCTCACCGGCATTCAGCCGCGCAACCTGCAACTGGCGCGCGCCATGCGCTCGCCCGAGCACATCGTGGTCGATGCCGGCCACAAGGACGGCGTGCGCATGCGCGACTACGGGCGCTTCGGCCTGGCCGATGGGACGGGAGAAGGCCAGGGCGGGGACACCCGCTCCCTGCTCATCGAATGTGGCTTCCATGGCGACCCGGCGAGCCGCGCCGTCGCGCAGGACCAGTGCGTGCGCTTTCTCGAACAGTCGGGCGTGCTCGAAGCAGAGGCGCTGGCGCAACAGTTGCCCGGCTGGCGCCTGCCCGATGCACCGCGCCAGTGGGCGCTCGAAGTCACCGGGCCGGTGGTGGCCACCAGCAGTGCCTTCCGCTTCGTGGAGCCCTACACGGGCCTCGAAGTGATCGAGAAGGCCGGCACCGTGATCGGTGACAACGATGGCGTGCCCGTCACCACGCCGTACGACGACTGCGTGCTCGTCATGCCCTCGGTGCGCCAGGCGCGCGCAGGCGTGACCGTGGTGCGCTACGCCACGCGCAGGCCGCTGTAAGCCGGCATTGGTTATTCACTGCGCTGCGTCACCCGCGGCGTGTGAAACCGGCGCGGCCAGAGCCAGTGCCCCCGCGCAAGGGCCGCCAAGCTGCGTATGCGGCGCTTCGCTGGCGTGCGCTGAGTGCGTCCCCCTCCCAGATTGCGAAGCAATATGAGAGAGGGGTGAAGGCGCGAAGCGACCCAGGGGGTGCTACTTCGCCGTGCGCCTGCGCTGCCACCAGAGCCAGACCCCGGTGATGCCCATGGCCGCCAGCACCAGGCCGCCCACGGTGATGACCGCCTCCAGCAGCACACCGCCGAGCACGCCGGTGTGCAGCGGGTAGATGACCGCCGTGGCGCGCGCCCCGGGGTCCAGTTCGTTCCAGCGCTGGGCGGCCAGCACCTCGCCGGTAGCGGGATGCAGCCACACCGAGGTCAGCCCGTTCGGGTGCGGGTCGTCCGCGAGCCGCAGGCGCACGCGCAGCGGCCGGTCGGCCTGTGCCGGCACCTGCACATAGCCGATGGGCGCACCCGGAAACTGCGCCTGCGCCCGGGCCACCAGGCTGTCGAGCGGCAGTGCAGGCGCCGATGCGGAGCCCTTGGGCAGCGTCGGGGCCTTGGTCGGCTCGGCCCCGCTGAGCGTGGTGACGAATCCGCCGAGCGGCCGCCAGGCCATCCAGGCCCCGCTGGCCACCGACACCGCGATGACCAGCCCCAGGGCCGCACCGCCCACCCGGTGCAGGTCGAAGAAGGCGCGCAGCAGGCCCTTGTCCAGCACGATGCGCCAGGACGGCGGCCAGCGCCGCGGCCACCAGAGGACCAGGCCGGTGATGAGCAGGAACAGATAGCCGAGCGCCACCCAGGCCAGGATGGCCTTGCCCGTGTCCTGCCACCACAGCGAGCTATGCAGTTTGAACAGGGCGTTGACGAAGCCCTCGGTCTCACCGCGGCGGCCTTGCTCCAGCCCGGTGGCGGGATCGAAATAGACGGTGCCGCGCCAGGGGCCGCTGACCAGCACCCAGAGGCTCTCTCCCGGCTCGCGTGCGGGTCGCATCGTGAAGCTGCCCTTGGGCCACTCGGCTTTGAGCTTTTGCAGCACGTCCTGCAGGGCGGCATCTGGCGAGCCGACGCCAGCCTGCGTCCCGGCACGGAACAGCGCGGGGTGCAGCCAACGGTCCAGCGGCTGTGCCACCACGAGCACAGCCCCGGTCAGCCCCGACAGGATCAGCACCCAGCCCAGGCTGAGCGCGGTCCAGCGGTGTACCCGCAGCCAGAGTTGGCGCAGCCGCTGCATGTCAGCGCGCGCCCTTGGTCACCGGCATCAGAATGCGAGGCGACCTTGTACGTACAGCATGCGCGGCGCGCCGACCATGCGGCCGGGGTTGCCGTCCACATTGCGCGTGTAGTAGCGCTTGTCGGCCAGGTTGTTCACGCCCACGGCAATGCTGCTGCCCTTGGTGCCGGGCACCTTCCAGTCGGCCTGGATGTTCCACAGGCGAAAGCCCGGGATGCGGCCCAGGCGGGCGTCGGCGGGTTCGGCGAAGGTGTTGGCCGCATCGGCGTACTGCGCGCTCTGGTGCGTGCTGGCCAGGTTGAAGGCCCAGTCGCCGAGCTGGTAGCGCGCACCCAGCGTGTCGGTGTTGCGCGAGTAGAAAGGCACGTCCAGGCCGGCCGTGGTGCCCGACTTCTGGATCGCCTTGGTGTAGCTGTAGTTGGCGTACACGTTCAGGCCTGCCAGCGCGCTGGCCTTGTCGAAGCTGTAGTCGATGGCGGCTTCGATCCCTTCGTGGCTGGTGGCACCGATGTTCTGGAAGGTGGCCGGCGTGATGCCCGGCACCTGCAGGATCTGGTTGTCGAAGCGGATCTTGAACGCCGTGAGTTCGGCGCGGATCTGCTGGTTTTGCCAGCGCGCACCCACTTCGGCGGTCTTGGCCAGCTCGGGCTTGAGCGGGTTGGTGGCCGTCTGCGAATTGAGCTGGATGTTTTGCACCGGGCCGAACGAGGTGCCGTAGTTGGCGAACAGCGTGAGCGCCGGGTTCACCAGGTAGGCCACGTTGAGCGAGGGCAGCGCCTTGTTGTTCGTGGTGTCGAAGCGCTGGGTGGACGCACGGTCCTCGCGGTTCGTCTCGATGTGCTCGAAGCGCACGCCCGGCGTCACGCGCCAGGCGCCAAAGGCGATGCGGTCATCGACGTAGACCGCATGCGCATCGGTGGCGTTGTCGAAGCGGGTGGTGGCACTGTTCACGCCCGTGACAAGGGTCTGGTTGTAGGCGCGGTCGTTGCCGCGCTCGCGCAAAAAGCGGTAGCCGGCCGTCACATCGTGCGCGGTGGCGCCCAGTTGCACACGCTGCGTGTAGCGCGGCTCGATGCCCAGTACTTCATAGTCGCGCGGCTGGTGGGCCAGCTGCGTGCTGGTGGCGTTGATCAGCGTGCTCTTGCGCGTGCTGTCGTTGTAGTAGGCGCGCACCTCGAACTCCTGGTTGTCGGAGATCGTGTTGATGTAGCCCAGGTCCAGGCCCTTGCGCTCGCCGTTCCAGTAGTCGCTGGGGCGCGTATTCTGGAAGGGGTTGGCGTTGAACTGCGCCACCGTCAGGCCGCCGGGCGTGCGCGAGTTGACGTCGTAGTACGAGACCTTGCCGTAGACCTCCGAGCTGCCGGTCAGTTCGTAGCGGAACTTGAAGGCCAGGTCGTTGACCTTCTCGTCGCTGCCCTGGCGCCAACTGCTGCCGGTCATGCCCGAGTACAGCAGTGCCAGGCCCAGGCCGTTGTCCAGCTGCGAGCCCAGGAAGGTGCTGTACTGGGTGTTGTCCTGGCCACCTTCGCTGTAGCTGTTGTGGCGCACGGTCACGTCACCCGTGAGGCCGGGCTTGGAGGGGATGGCGCGGCTGGTGAAGTTGATGATGCCACCCACGTTCTGCGGGCCATAGCGCACGGCACCGCCGCCGCGTACCACGTCGATGGACTCGATGTTGTTCAGGCTCACCGGCGCGAACGAGAGCTGGGGCTGGCCGTAGGGCGCCACCGCCAGCGGCACGCCGTCGAGCAGGATGGTGGAGCGCGGGCTGTAGCGCCCGGTCAGGCCGCGCACGCCGATATTCAGCGAGATGGCGCTGCCGGCCGTGCCCGAGTTCTCGGTGGCCTGCACGCCAGGGATGCGGCGCAGGACTTCGCCGATGTTGGCCGCGCCCGTGCCGTCGATCTTTTCCTTGTCCACCACGGTGCGGGCGCCCGCGAAATTCTTCACGCTGTTTTGCAGGCCTGTGCCGAGCCAGCTGCCCGTGATCTGGATGGTTTCCAGCGCCGGCGAGGCGCTGTCGCCCGCAGGCGACGCATCTTGCGCATGCAGTGCCAGCGGCGCGCCCAGCCAGGCCAGTGCGACGGCTGCGGCGCAGCGGGTGAGCTTCGGTGTCAAAGCGGGTGCCTTGGTGTGTCGTGTCGTCATGTGAATTTCCCCGGTGCGGTGTGGTTCTGTGCCGGTCACGGGCGGGTGCTTTGCATGCACCGCGCGAGACCGGCTGGAAACCTGTTCTTACAATGTCAATGATAGTAATTATCATTCATGCATCAAAAATATGCGCCCCGCCCAGGGCGCTCGCTGCGCTGCAGGGCGGGATCGGCCAGGGCTTGCGTGCTGACTGTTGCGTGTGCGCATCAGGTCCGCGCGGCCCGGCCGGGTGCGGCGTGCGCAAGCGGCCGCTCTTTTCGCCCCGCTCGCCGCGGGGCCACCGCGTGGGCGACAGGTGGTGGACACCGGGCTCGGCTAAGCTGGGTTCTCTGCTGAACCAATCACCCGGTCCCTCCTGGGGGATCGCCGCTTCTCCATGCACCAAGATCCCACCCGTTCCCTGCCCATGGCCGGCGCTACCAACTTCCGCGACCTGGGCGGCTACGCCGGGCAGGATGGCCGGACCGTCAAATGGCGCCGCATCTTCCGCTCCGACCACCTGGCCGGCCTGACCCCGGCCGACCAGGCGCTGCTGGCCGAGCTGGGTGTGACCCGCGCCATCGACTTTCGCGGCAAGGCCGAGGGAGCGGCGTACGCCTATGCCATCCCTGGCGTGGCCTACCACCCGCTGGTCATCGAGCCCACGGTGGTGCAGCGCGCGCTGGAGCTGCAGGCCACCGGCCGTGCGCTCACCGCGCAGGACGCGGTGGTCCTCATGCAGGACACCTACCGCGGCTTCGTACACGAGAACGCACCGCGCTTTGCCGAGCTGTTCCGCCTGCTGCTGGCCAGCGATGCGCCCACGGTGTTCCACTGCACCGCCGGCAAGGACCGCACCGGCTTTGCCGCCGCCCTCATCCTGATGGCCCTGGGCGTGCCGCGCGAGACCGTGATGCAGGACTACCTGCTCACCAACAACCTCTACCGCCGCCCCGCTGGCATGGGCAGCCACGCACCGCAGGAGGTGCTGGCCGTGCTATGGCGCGTGCAGGAGGAATTTCTCGACGCCGCACTGCACATGGTGGACCAGGACTATGGCGGCGTGCCGACCTACTTGGTGGACGTGCTCGGGGTGGATGCGGCGGCTCAGCGACAACTGGTAGGGCAGTACCTGCAGCCTGCTGCGTGAGGGCCATCGGCTGCGCGGGAGTTCGTTACACGCGGATACTTGAGTCGCCCTCGCAGCCACTGCAGCGGTGGCATAGTGCACGACTTTCTCGCTGACCGACTCTCGAAAGAATCTCCGAATGAATTTCCGCAAGCAATGCCTGCGTGCCGGCCTGGTCCTTGCCCTGTCGTTTGCCGCCCTGCCTCCGGTGGCCATGGCGGCGCAGACCGACGCCGAGCGCCAGACCGTGATCATGTCCATGTTCAAGGACGGTGCCGTGCTGACCGAAGAGGTGCACCGTGAATTCTGGTCCGGCCTCCAGGACCCCGAGGCAGCAGTGAGCCGCAGCGCCATGGAGCGCGTGGCCTTCGCGCTCAAGAACAACATCGAGCTCGAGCGCGCCACCGTGGTGAGCTACAAGGCCAGCATCAAGCAGCGCAAGCCGGTGGTGGACAAGAGCTACGAGTCGGCCCTCAAGACGCGCCTGGAGATGATGCGCATGCGCAACCTGGCCACCGACTCCGTGCTGGCCCGGGACAAGGAGTTCCGCGATTCGCTGGTGGCCGTTTCCAAGGGCAAGCCCGTGGAGACCAACGGCACCAAGATCACCATGACCAACGAGCTTATCGACCAGGCGCTGGTGCGGCTAGAAGCCTCCTACGCGCGGCTGGAACGCCTGCTCAATCCCGTCTGGACGGCCTCCCCAGGAAAATAGCCTGCAACAGGCCCCGGGTCAGCGCGGCATGGATGCCGCTCTCTGGGCCTCCTGGGCCTCCCGGGCCCATTGCGGCTTCGCCGCCCTCACCGCTTCGGTGAAGAGGTCCACCGTGGCGCTCACGTTGCGCATCGAGGCCAGCAGGTCCTTGTCCCGCTCGCCACTGTGCGCCAGGGGCTCCAGTCCGTCCACGTAGATGCGCACGGCGTGTTGCATGCAGTCGGGCATGGGTTCGGTCAGGAAATACTGGCGCAACTGCAGATGCAGGTCGCGCATCCGGCGCACGGTGGCCAAAGGGTCCGCAGCCTCGGGATCGTGTGTGCTGGTCAGGTGTTCCACGGCCGCAAAATTGTCTCCGATGCGGGCGCGCCAGACCCGCAGCTGGCGTGTGTCCTCGCACGAGAAGGCCTGGGCCGTGTTCGCAGGCGGTGGCCTGGAGCAGGCGGCCAGCAGCATCAGCGACCACACCAGCAACAAGAGCGTGCAGTGCCTCGCAATGGACAGCTGCGGGGAGCGGCAATGGATCAGGTGCATCGGCGGTCAGGCGTGGTCCGTGAAGGGCTGTTTCCCATTGTGCCGTGGCGCAGGGGGTGCCAACCACGGCGGGTGGCGACCCTCGGCGATACTCCAGCGCAAGGCGGTCCCTCCGCCAAGGAACAAGGAATGGCAGTGACCTCTGCAAACAGTGCCGGCCAGAGCGCCAGCGCCGATGGCTTCGACGCGGCCTACTACGAGCGGTTCTACTTCGACAAGAAGACCAGTGTGATCGACCCGGCGCACACCGACCGGCTCGGCGCCTTCGTCTGCAGCTACCTGCAGTACCTGCGCGTGCCAGTGCGGCGCGTGCTGGACGTGGGCTGCGGCATCGGCCTGTGGCGTGACCTGATCGCGCGCCATTTTCCACAGGCAAGCTTTCACGGCATGGAATACAGCGAGTACCTGTGCAGCCGCTTTGGCTGGGAGCAGGGCTCGGTGGTCGACTACAAGGCGCGCACACCCTACGACCTGGTGATCTGCCAGGGCGTGCTGCCCTACCTCAATGAAGCCGACGTGCAGGCGGCCATGCGCAACCTGGCCCGGCTCAGCCGGGGCGCCCTGTACGTGGAGGCCGTCACGCGCGAGGACTGGGAGCAGGACATCGTGGACGAGACGCTGACCGATCCGCGCATGTTCCGCCACCCCGCGCAGCTGTACCGCCGCACGCTGGGCGAGGGTTTCACCGAGCTGGGCGGCGGCGTGTGGCTCAGCCCCAAGACCGAACTGCCGCTGTTTGCGCTTGAACACGCGGGCAGCCAGTGACGGCTGCCCCCATGCCCGTGCCGGCGCTGCCCCACGCCGTGTCACGCCTGCGTGCGGCGCGGCTGGCGCGCGCCGCCAAGCCCTTCCTGGCCCGGGGCGGACCGCGTGGCGAGCGCTGCCCGGGCTGCCGGCTGGTGCCCAGCCATTGCCTGTGCGCGCTGCGCCCACTGCAGTTCACGCGGCCGGGCATGTGCCTGCTGATGGCCGACATCGAGCCGCTCAAGCCCAGCAACACCGGCTGGCTGATTGCCGACGTGGTGGCCGACACCTGGGCCTTCGGCTGGGCGCGCACCGAAGTCGACCCGGCCCTGCTCACCCTGCTGGCCGATCCGCAGTGGCAACCCTACGTGGTGTTCCCCGGCGAATTCGTGGCGCCGGAGCGCGTGGTGATGGCCGTGGACAGTGCGCAAGGCGGCAAGCGCCCGCTGTTCATCCTGCTCGATGCCACCTGGCCCGAGGCGCGCAAGATGTTCCGCAAGAGCCCCTACCTGGACCGCTTCCCCGTGCTCAGTCTGGCGCCCGAGCAATTGTCGCGCTACCGGCTGCGCCGCTCCACGCGCGAAGACCATTTCTGCACCTCCGAGGTCGGGGCCCTGTGCCTGGAGCTCGCGGGTGAGACCCACGCCGCGCAGACGCTTGAGGCCTACCTCGACGTGTTCACCAACCACTACCTGCAGTCCAAGCACCAGTTGCCCGTGGACCCGGGCGATGAGGTACACCAGCGACTCGGTGCGCTGCGCCTTCCAACGCAGTCCTGACTTGCCTGCCTCTGCTTCGTGGCACCTGCTGTGGTGCTGCGCTCCTTGACGGACTGGGCAATGCCATCGGGCTGCAAGTTTGCGCTGCACGACTCGTGCAGCGCAAACTTCTCTTCTGCCGAGGGTCCGACGCGTTCGGTCGAGACGAGCGGTGCCGACTTCTTGAGCGCGTCCCTGTGGAAGCTGCCTTCTGCGGGGTACAGCGCCACGGCGGCTTCGAGCATGGCAGCGACGGCGGTGTCATGCAGTGGTGCCGCCAAGGCGGCCCGGGCAGCCCTGCGGCAATTGGCGCCCACGACCGGCAGGTCCGTGGGTCCATTGGCGCCGTGGGTTCGATGGATGTGGCTGCCCGGCGACAATGGGGCCGTATCCCTTTTTAACCACAGGCCCGATGAAAGCACCTCCCCGACTCCAGTCCCTCATCGAGGAAGGCCTGATCGACACCGTGGTCCGCCAGCTCATGAGCGGCAAGGAGGCCATGGTCTTCGTGGTGCGCAGCGGCGACGACACGCGCTGCGCCAAGATCTACAAGGAGGCCAACAACCGCAGCTTCCGCCAGGCGGTGGACTACACCGAGAACCGCAAGGTGAAGAACTCGCGCTCGGCCCGCGCCATGGCCAAGGGCAGCAAGTTCGGCCGCCAGGAGCAGGAGGCCGCCTGGCAGAGCGCCGAGGTGGATGCCCTGTACCGCCTGGCCGCTGCCGGGGTGCGCGTGCCCCAGCCCTACAACTTCCACGATGGCGTGCTGCTGATGGAGCTGGTGACCGATGCCCACGGCGATGCCGCACCGCGCCTGAACGACGTGGCCTTCACGCCCGAGCAGGCCCGCGCGCACCACGCCACGCTGATCGCCGAGGTCGTGCGCATGCTGTGCGCGGGCGTGGTGCATGGCGACCTCTCGGAGTTCAACATCCTGCTGGCGCACCTGCCCGGGGCCGATGGCGCAGAGGGCGAAGGAGGAACCGAGGGCCCGGTCATCATCGACCTGCCGCAGGCCGTGGATGCCGCCGGCAACAACCATGCGCCGCGCATGCTGATGCGCGACGTGGCCAACCTGCGCGACTTCTTCGGCCAGTTCGCTCCGGAACTGCTGGCCACCCAGTACGGGCCCGAGATCTGGAGCCTGTACCAGAGCGGGCTGCTGACCAACGAGACGCCGCTCACCGGCATCTACGCGCCCGAGCACGCCGATGTGGACATGCAGGGCGTGCTGCGCGAGATCGACGATGCCCGTGCCGAGGAAGCTGCACGCCGCCTGCGCATGGCGGCCACCTGAGCCAGAGGCGCTCTGGAGCACCATTGGCCCCCCCGCCATTTGCCTGCCTGCCGCCATGCCTGTCCTCATCCGCAACTTTCGCCCGGGCGACGCGCCTGCATTGCGAGCGCTGTTCCATGCGTCAGTGCAGGGCCTGACCGGTGCCCAGTATTCCCCGGAGCAGCGCAACGCCTGGGCGCCGCTCGCGTACGACATGGCGCAGTGGAACGCGCGGCTGCAGGCCAACCAGCCCTTCGTTGCTGAAATGGCATCGGACAGCGGCCCGGAAATCGCCGGCTTCTCCGACTTGCAGGCCAGCGGTTACATCGACCATTTCTTCGTCGCGCCTGCCCATGCCGGCCAGGGCGTGGCCCGGGCGCTGATGGCGCACATCCATGCCCAGGCGGCACTGCGCGGCATCGCGCGCCTGTGGGCCGATGTGAGCCTCACGGCCGAGCCCTTCTTTGCGAAATGCGGCTTTGGGGTCGAAGCCCGCCAGCAGGTCGAGCGCCACGGCGTGGTGCTCGCCAATGCCCGCATGGCCAAGGTGCTTCTGCCCGGCGGCGCAGGGGTGGGACAATAGCGGGGTGGCCCTGTACAGGCGCCCCTTCGACACGACCCCACCATCCCAGAACGGCAAGGCCTTTCCCATGACCAAACAACACGAACGGCAGACCGAACTCAAACCCATGGAGCTGTGCGAGCCCTGCAAGGGAATCCAGCGCAACTGGCGCCGCGCTCCCGGCCACGCCGAGCTGGTGCAGCGCAGCAACCGCAAGGAAGACCGCGAGCACGGCCAGGTGACCTTCACCCGCTACCAGTGCGACCGCTGCGGCACCGCCTGGGAGTACGAGAACGACAAGACCAACCTGCACGCGGGCTGGTCGGTGGTGGGCCGCTGACCGCTGCCGCCTTCATGCCTGCTGGCCCCGCCCGCCGGGCAGCGCGGCCAGCAGCACCGCCGCCACCACGCAGCCCAGGCCCAGCCACTGCCAGGCATGGATAGCTTCTCCGAGGAACACCACCGACAGCAGCAGGGCCGATACCGGCAGCCACACGGTGGCCAGTGATGCGCGCACGCCGCTGGTGCGGGCACTGCCCGCATACCACAGCAGAAATCCGCCCACCGTGGGCACCCAGGCGTAGTACAGCACGCCGGCCAGTGCCGATGCGGTGAAGGTGGAGGGCGACATCCCGGCCACCAGCCATGCCGGCAAGGCCGAGAGCAGCAAACCGCCCACGGACATCAGCGTGGACAGGGCCAGCGCCGGGATGGGCTGCGACAGCCGCTTGCTCGCAAGGATGAACACCGCCTCGCAGGCCACGGCCGCCAGCACCAGCGCGATGCCCGCCAGCCGGGTATGGGCGCCAGCGGCGTCGGCGTCGCCTGGGGCCACCGCTACCGCCATCACCCCAGCCGTCGCCAGCGCGATGGCCGCCACCAGGCGCCAGCCGGGACGCTCGCCCAGCAGCAGGGCCGAGAACAGTGCGGCCGCCGCCGGCAGCGTGCCGGCGACGATGCCCGCGTCCGACGCGCTGGCCAGTTTCACCCCCAGGATCAGCAGCACCGAATAGCCCACGCTGCCCGCGGCCGCCTGCACGGTGAGCAGCAGCGCATCGCGCCGGCCCACACGCGGCAGCCGCTGGCCGTGCCAGCGCATGAGTGCCAGGAACACCGGCAGGGCCAGCGCATGGCGCAGCACCGTGGCCGCAAAGGGCTCGATGTCCTGTGCAATGGGCTGGCTGACCACCACCGTGCTGCCCACCAGCACCATGGCCAGGCTGCACAGCAGCTGGCCCCTCCATGATTCCGACATTCCCATCGCCTGCCGCCTTGCCTGTGTGTGAAAACTGCAGGCAGTGTGGAGTGCCCGGCGCGGCGGTTCTTGAACGTTATTGCGGCAGCGGGCGGCGGGCTTTTCCTGCCGTGGCCTTCTGCCAGGCCCCGGGTGTGAAGCCGAACTGCCGCGCAAAGATGCGCGTCATGTGGCTCTGGTCGGCAAAGCCGCAATCGGCCGCAGCATCGGCCAGGCTGGCGCCGCGCAGCACGCGGTGGCGTGCGTGCTCGGCACGCTGCTGCAGCAGCCAGGCATGGGGCGGCAGGCCATAGGCCTGGGTGAAGCGGCGCAGCAGCTGGTATTTGCCCAGCCCGGCCATGGCGGCCAGTTGGGTGAGTGTCGGCGGTGCCAGCAGGGTGTCGGCCAGGCAGTCGCGCACCTGGCGAACCTCGGGCGAGGCACCGGCAGCCGGTGCATGCAGGCGCGGGGCGTTGGCGTGGCGGCCCAGCAGCAGGGCGCAGGTGTGGATCAGTGCCTCCTCGCAGGCCAGGGGCACCACGCTGGCGGCAGCCTGCGGTGCCGTGCTCCAGTGCTCCAGCCGCTGCAGCAACTGGTGCAGGGCGTCGCGCAGCGCCGCGTCGTTCTGGATCACCGGGCGGGCCAGGGCCAGACCTTGCGGCGAGGCCGTGGCCAGCTCGCCGGCCATGGCGTGCAGCACCTGGGGCTCCAAATAGACCATGCGCCAGCGGCGCGAGGGGCCGCCCAACGGCTGGCCGTCATGCACCTCGCCGGGGTTGGTGGTGATCAAATCGCCTGCATAGGCATCCACCGGGCCGCGCCCGCTGGCCGAGCTTTGCGCCCCCTGGTCGAGAAGCCCCAGGCCATAGACGGCATGCCAATGCCTGCCATAGTGGCGGGAACTTTCGATGTGCGTACCGTACACACCTTCCCAGGGGGAGCCGAAGACCTGGCATTGGTGGGTGGGCGCTGCGGGTGTCATCCGGCCAATAGTGCCACGGCCGCCCGCCACACACCCAAGGAGCCACTGCATGCACCGCCGATTCTTTCTCGCTGCCGCGACGCACCGCTGGGCGCTGGCCAGTCTTGCGCTGGTGGCCGCCCGCAGCGCCCGGGCCCAGCCGGCCTACACCGTCTCGGCCGAGCAGCTGCAGGAGGCGGTGGCGCAGCGTTTTCCGCTGCGCTATCCGGTGGCGGGCCTGGTGGATGTGGACGTGCAGGCCCCGCGCCTGTCGCTGCTGCCCGAGAGCAACCGCCTGGGCGCCGCATTCGCGCTGAAGGCCGCAGGCCCCGCGCTGCGGCGCGCCCATGGCGGCACGCTGGAGGTGGAGTTCGCCTTGCGCTACGAGGCCAGTGACCGCAGCCTGCGCGCACACCAGTTGCGTGTGGGGCGGCTGGATTTTCCGAGCCTGCGGCCCGAGGTGGTGGCGCTGCTCAATGGCTACGGCCCCGCCCTGGCCGAGCAATCGCTGCGCGAAGTGGTGCTGCACCGGCTGCGGCCCCAGGATCTCGCGGTGCTCGACGGTCTGGGCATGCAGCCCGGGGCCATCATCGTCACGCCCAAGGGCTTGTCTGTCGCCTTTGTGAACAAACCGGTGCCGTGACCGCCCAGGGCTTGCCGCCCTGCGCAACGCCGCGCCTGCCGGCAGACGCCTGGCGCTGGGCTCTCGCGGGTGGTCAATCCCCCCGCACCCGCTGTGCAAACCCGCGCTGGCCGAACTGCTCGATGATGAAGTCCACGAACACCCGGGTGCGCGCGGGCAGCAGCTTCTTGTCCGGGTAATACAGTGAGGTCGGCCCCGCGTCCGACCACCAGCCCGGCAGCACACGCACCAGGTCGCCGCTGGCCAGCCAGGGCTGGGCAAAGGGCATGGGCAGCAGGGCCACGCCCAGGCCCATGAGCGCGGCCTGGCACATGGCCTCGGGGTCGTCGAAGACGATGCGCGGGCGCAGCTCGGCGGCTGCCGCATCACCGGCCTTGTTGCGCAGCGTGGTGACATGGATGCGCCCGGTCTGGATCGAGCGGCGCGCAATGCCGTCCCATTGCGCCAGGTCGCTCGGGTGGCGCGGTGGCTTGCGGCCCTGCAGCTGGGCGGGCGATGCCACGGCCACGATGTGGATGGTGCCCAGCGTGCGCGCCACCATGCCGGGGTTCAGGTTCAGCCCGCCGCCGATGCCCGCATCGAAGCCCTCGCCGACCAGGTCCACCTGCCGGTTCTCGAAGCGCCAATCGGGCTGGATGGCCGGGTAGCGCGCGAGGAACTCGCCCAGCAGCGGCACCAGGTAGGCGCGGCCGAAGGCCTGGCCCATGCTGACCTTGAGCGTGCCTGCGGGCTGGCGGTCGGCCTCGGCCGCGTGCTCCACGGCATCGGCCAGGGTGGCCAGCGGCGTGCTGATCTGTTGCAGCAGGCGCTGGCCGCCCTCGGTCAGCACCAGGCGCCGCGTGCTGCGCTGGAACAGGCGCACGGAGAGGTTGGCCTCCAGCCGCGCCACGTTCTTGCTCACGGCCGCGGGCGTCAGGCCCATGAGCCGGGCCGCAGCCGAAAAGCTGCCGGATTCGGCGGACTTCACGAAGGACTCGAGGTGGCTGAGGGGTTGCATGCCTGGTATTTTCAACCGACAGTTGAAATCAGTACAGCCCATTCATGGCTACCGGTAGCGCAATGGTTCCCAGACACTGCAGGTGTTGCCAGTGCATTCACTGGTTCACCTACCGGAGTTCACCATGTCTGTCGCTTCCTCTGTCTCCCCTGTTTCCACCACCGGCATCCTGGCCGGCAAGGCCGCCTTTGTCACAGGCGGTTCGCGTGGCATCGGTGCCGCCATCGTGCGCCGCCTGGCGCGTGATGGCGCTGCCGTCGCTTTCACCTACACCAGCAACGAAGCACCCGCCAAGGCCCTGGCTGCCGAGATCGAGGCTGCCGGCGGCCGCGCACTGGCACTGCAGGCAGACAGCGCCGACGCGGCAGGCCTCACGGCCGCCATCGATGGCGCCGCGCGCGAACTGGGCCGCCTGGACATCCTCGTGAACAACGCCGGTGTGGCGGTGATGGGCGAGGTCGGCAGCGTTACGCTGGAAGACCTGGACCGCACCCTCGCCGTCAACGTGCGCGGCGTGTTCGTCGCCACCCAGGCCGCCGTGCGGCACATGGGCCAGGGCGGTGCCTACGGCCGCGTGATCACCATCGGCAGCACCAACTCCGAGCGCCTGCCCTGGGCTGGGTTCAGCGTCTACGGCATGAGCAAGGCCGCCATCGTCGGGCTCACAAAGGGCCTGGCGCGCGACCTGGGGCCACGTGGCATCACGGTCAACAACGTGCAGCCCGGCCCGGTGAACACCGACATGAACCCCGCAGATGGCCCCATGGCCGGCGACATGCACAGCATGATGGCGGTCAATCGCCATGCCGATCCGGCCGAGATCGCGGGCATGGTGGCCTACCTGGCCGGGCCCGAATCGGGCATGGTCACGGGCGCCAGCCTGCTGATTGACGGTGGATTCGCCGCCTGAACAGGCTCCCCCTGAGTCGCGTCGCGCCATCGCCCTGAGGGGGACGCCCCCGGCGCTGAGGCTGGATACGCCGCCTTCGCGGCGGGGCGGCCCTTGCGCGGGGGCGCTGGCCTGGGTCGCGCCAGTGCTGTCGGTCACGCACCCATGGGGCGCGTTGGCAGACCTGAGATCAGACTTTCAACTGCGCCACCACGTCGGCCAGCGTGACGTGGCCCTGGAACCCGCCGCTGCTGCGGGCCGGTTGCTCCCGCTCGATGGCGTCGGCAAACACGACGGCCGGGTCGGCGCGCAGCTTCGCCAGGTGGGCGGCCAGGTACGGGTAGGCATCGACCTGCAGCACGCCGTGGTATTCGGCCCAGCGGGCCACCGCCACCAGGTAGGCATCGGCCACGGTCTTCTTGCCGCCGTCGTCCATCCATTCGCGTTGTGCCAGCAGCCGGTCGAGGTGCGCGCAGCCCTTGGCCACCTGCGGGCGGCCCAGTTCGCGCAGCACCTCCTGGCGCGGCGGGTCGCTGGCCATCTCGTAGGCCGCCCACAGCGGTGCAAAGGCCGCGAAGAAATCCGTGGCCAGGTAGGCCAGTGTCTGGTTGAGCCGGTCGTACGCCGGGCTGCCCTGCGGGTAGCCGAGCTGGTGGCTGTTCTGCGCTGCCAGGTGCAGCAGGATGGCCACGCTTTCGGTGACCACGCTGCCGTCGGCCGCCACATAGGCGGGCGTCAGGTTCAGCAGGTTGATGCGCGCATAGGCAGCAGGCCACGGGTGTTCGAGCATCTCGATGCGCGACAGTGCGTAGGGGGCGCCCAGCCATTCGAGCGCGATGGTGCTGGCCAGCGAGCAGCCTTGGGGCACACCGTAGAAAAGGGTCGGGGTCATTGCAGGTCCTCAGGTTGAAAAACGACAAGCAAAAGATACGGATATGGCCTTTGCCTGTGTAGTCGGTCAAAAGTAGACTCATCGTCTCTCTGTGTAGACGATGAATCGCACCGGACCGGTGCCAGGATGTGCCTGCATGCTCAACCTCAACGACCTCCAATCCTTCGTGCGCGTCGTGGACCACGGCGGTTTTGCCGCTGCCGCACGGGCGCTCGAAGTGCCCAAGTCCACGCTGAGCAAGCGTGTCGCGCTGCTGGAGGCCTTGCTCGGGGTGCGCCTCATCCAGCGCAGCTCGCGCGTGTTCGTGGTGACCGACACCGGCCAGGCCTTCTACCGCCACGCTGCGGCCATGCTGGTCGAGGCCGAGGCGGCCGAGAACGTGGTGCGCGGGCTCCAGGCCGAGCCGGCCGGCATCGTGCGCATCACCGCTTCCGTCACCACGGCGCAGCTGGTGCTGGCCGAGCTGCTGCCCGCGCTGGCGGCGCGGCATCCCCGGCTGCAGGTGATGCTGCACGCTACCGATCGCTTCGTGGACCTGGTGCAGGAGGGATTCGACATCGGGGTGCGCGACCACTCCGCCCCGCTGCCCGATTCGGACCTGGTGCAGCGGCGCGTGGGCTACGAGCCGTTCTACGCTGTGGCCGCGCCGGGCTATCTGGCCGGGCATGGCGGGGCTCCCGGTCATCCGCGCGACCTTGCAGCGCACGATGCCCTGCTGCTCTCGCCCGCGCCTTCGGCCCAGGTGTGGACCTTTCTGCGCGGTGCCGAATCCTTGGCTGTGCGGCCGGTGCCGCGCTTCTTTGCCGACGAACCCTGGACCCTGCTGCAGGCGGCGCTGGCGGGCGTGGGCGTCGGCTGCCTGCCGCGCGGGCTGTGCCTGCCGAGCATCGAGGCCGGCCGCCTCGTGCGGCTGCTGCCGGACTTCGGTTATGCCGGCGGCATGACCACCACCTTGCTGATCTCACACCGGCGCGGGCAACTGCCCTCGGTGCGCGCGGCCGTGGACTTCCTGGCCGAGGGCATTGCACGTTACCGTGGATTCGAAGGGGCGGGGCCGCAAAGCGACGAGCCCTTATAGTGGTCCACCACTCCATCCGGGATCCTGCCGTGCACCACACCCTTCGCCTCTCGCACAACGCGCGCGCCACTGCAGTGGCCTTGGCCATTTTGATGGCCGCCTTCAACGCCGGTGCCGTCACCCCGGCCGAGTCAGGCTATGTGGGCGAGTACCGCGGCGGTTCGGTGGACACCGTGGCCCAGCTCGCGCTGCTGGACGACAACACCTACTGCTTCGCCTTCACGGGCGGTGCGCTGGACCTGGTGGCCGCTGGCCGCTGGAAGGCCGAGGGCACGGGCATCCGCCTGCAGCAGGTGCGGCAGGAGCATCCCCTGTTCCCGGCATTCGCCCGCCAGGTGGATGCGCAGGGCGCCATGGTGGAGTTCGACTTCCATGGCTACACCCTGTCCAATGCCCGCGCGCCGGTGTTCGCGGTGTCGGCGGACGACAAGGTGCCCGCCACGCTGCGCCCCCTGTTCACCGAGGGCAACAGCAACTGGTCCGAAAGCTACAAGCTGCCCGCGATGCCGGCCGAGTCGGTGCGCTACTTCTACCTGGGCGACGCAGTGGACGAGAGCCCCGGCAAGCCTCCGGTGGTGAAAGTGGTGCAATACCGGCTGGAAGGCGGCAATGCCGTGCGCGTAGGTTTCGACGAACTGCAGGCCATGCCCCTCATGGACCAGCGGGCCGAGCTCAAGGGCGACGTGCTGTTTCTTTCCGGCAGCCGGCTGGGCCAGCGCCGGCCCCTGAACCCCGATGTCGTCAAGGCGGTGCGCAGTGGCTGCATCGAGCACGCATTGAAGGCCGGCGTTCCACGTCCGCTCAAGCCCGGACAGAACAAGGGCCTGGAACCTGTGAAGACCTTCACCGTCAGCCCGTCAGCCGTTCAGGGCAAGCCCTTCTTCGAAGCCAAGTCCAACTGACAGACCGGCTGCTCAGAGGCTGGGAATTTTTTCGCGCAGGCGGGCATGGACGAAAGATTCCCAGCCTCTCAGGCCGACAGTGCTCCCGCAGGGGCGAGTGGCGCGGTCTCGATCTGCGCCTTGGCCAGGCGCAGCGCCTTGCGCATGTAGCCGCGCCACAGCACGCTGGCCAGCAGCCACAGCACCGGTGCGGCCCACTTCGAGCGGGCATGGAAGGCATGGCGCCAGCGCACCGTGGTTTGCGTGCCGCCGGCCTGCGGGTCGAACCACCAGGCGCCGTCTGCCCCCGTCGCCAGCCAGCGCAGCACGCCCGTGAAGCCACTGACTGTATAGGCGAAGTACTGGGCCGGGCGGTAGTGCTTGAGACCCTCCTGCGCGCTGCTGCCGTCGGACATGGCCACCGTGCGCGTCTGACCCGGCGCATCCCAGGCACCCGTCTGGTCGCGCGTGCCCGTCACCGCCGGCAGGGGGCCGTAGCCGGTGAACAGCGTGGTGGGGTCAATGGGCGCGATATGACCGAACGCCTGTGCGGGCGAGGCCTTGATATGCGTCTGGACCGTGGCGGCAAAGGTGGTCATGGGGCGTTGTCCGGTTCGTGCCTGGGGTGAGTGAACCGAATGTATTGTGGAAGCCCGAAACGATAAATACCGTTTTTCACAACGGACTGTTTGCCAAACCGTGAACAATTGCCCCTTCTCGCACCGAAATAACGGTGTGCAAAGCCGGTTCAGGTGGCGGGCTGCCGGCGCCGCCGGGGTTTTCGGGCCGGTGTGGCCAGTTCCTGCGCGCTCAATCCGAACACCGGGTTGTCCGCCAGCATCTCCACCGCCAGGTCGATGAAGGCGCGCACGCGCGCCGGCTGCGCCGCGCGGCTGCCGTAGTACACGTACAGCCCCAGGTGCTGCGGAATGAAATCGGTGAGCACCGGCACCAGTTGCCCGCTGCGCACCAGCGGGGCGGCCGTTACGCCCACCAACTGCCCGATGGCGTGGCCGCCCAGCACGGCGCGCGCCTCCAGCTCGATGTCGTTGGTGCAGAAGGCGGGCGGTATGGCATGGGCCACGATGTCCTCGCCCACGCGAAACTCCCAGGGCATGGGCTTGCCCGTGGCCGGGTGGCGAAAGCCGCTGCAGCGGTGCTGCACCAGGTCTTCGATGCGGGTGGGTGTGCCATGGCGCGCCAGATACTCCGGTGTGGCGCACACCACCAACTGCAGCCACAGCAGGCGCCGGGCGATCACCCCGCCCTCGGGTGGGTAGCCCGAGCGAAAGCCTACGTCCACCCGGTCCTCCACCCAGTTGCCGATGCGGTCCTCGAGCTGCACATCGGGTTCCACCAGCGGGTAGCGGCGCACGAATTCGTCGACCACGGGCCAGATCACCTCCAGCATCATGGAGCGCGGCGCCGTGATGCGCAGCGGCCCTGCGATCTCCTCGCGCCCGCGCCGCACGCCATGCACGGCGCGCTGCAGCGTGGCCAGCCCGGGCTGCGCCGCATCGAGGAACTGGCGCCCCTCCTCGGTCAGGCTCAGGCTGCGCGTGGTGCGGTGGAACAGCCGCACGCCCAGGTGCGATTCGAGCTGCCCCAGCGCCAGGCTGGCCGCCTGCGGCGTGATGCCCTGGGCCGATGCGGCCTGGCGCAGGCTGCCCAGTTCGGCCGCCTTGGCGAAGGTGGCGATGGCGCGCAGTTCGTTGATGGCCATTATTGACAAGTAACGCTTGAGAATGAAGCGAGTGATTATGGGCTAGTGCGATGGCAATGGTGTGCCTACAGTTGATCCCCATGGCAACGCACCGCGTCTGCCAGAACCCCGAAATTCATTCTCTCCAAGGACTTTTGCCATGACCGCTCACGCTTTGCCCTCCTTTCCCCGTATCTGGCTCATCACTGGCGCCTCGCGCGGCATCGGTGCCCGCATTGCCGAGGCCGCGCTGGCCCAGGGCGATGCCGTGGTGGCCACCTCGCGCAGTGCCGACTCCGTCACAGAGCGCCTGGGCACCAGCGCTGCGCTGCTGCCCCTGGCCCTGGACGTGACCGACGAGGCGCAGGCCCGCCACGCCGTGGGCGCGGCGCTGGAGCGCTTCGGCCGCATCGACGTGCTGGTCAACAACGCGGGCTATGGCCTGCTGGGTGCGGTGGAAGAGGCCACCGCCGACGAGGTGCGCCGCCTGTACGAGACCAATGTGTTCGGCCTGCTGAATGTGACGCGCGCCGTGCTGCCCTCCATGCGCGCGCGCCGCGCCGGCCATGTCATCAATATCTCGTCGCTGGGCGGGGTGCGTTCTGCCGCAGGCTTCGGTGTGTACTGCTCGACCAAGTTCGCCGTGGAAGGCATCACCGAGGCGCTGCACGCCGAACTGGCGCCGCTGGGTATCCACGCCACGGTGGTGGAGCCGGGCTACTTTCGTACCGAGTTCCTCGACACGGCCTCGCTCTCGGTGTCTCCGCTGGTGCTGGAGGACTACGCCGAGAGTGCCGGCGTGATCCGCGAAGCCGCTCGCCGCATCAACCTGAACCAGCCCGGCGACCCCGTGCGCCTGGCCCAGGCCATGATGCAGCTGGTGGCCAGCCCCACGCCGCCGCTGCGCCTGCCGCTGGGCACCGACACGCTGCAGACCATTGCCGACAAGCATGCCTTCGTCGAGAAGGAAACCGCGCAGTGGCGTGCGCTGGCGGCGTCGACGGACTTCCCGGTGCCGGCTGCGGCCTGAGCCTGCACCGACGGTGGGTCAGACCATGCCGCCGTTGGCGCGCAAGGTTTGCCCATTGATCCAGGCGCCATCAGGCCCGACCAGAAAGGACACGGTGCCCGCGATGTCGTCCGGCGTGCCCAAACGGCCCAGCGGGCTCATCTGCGCCAGACGCTCCACCAGCTCGGGCGTCTTGCCGTCGAGGAACAGCGCGGTGGCCGTGGGGCCGGGGGCCACGGCGTTCACGGTGATGTTCTTGCCGCGCAGCTCCTTGGCCAGGATCAGCGTCATGGTTTCCACGGCGCTCTTGGTGGCGGCGTATACCGCGTAGCCGGGCATGGCGGTGCCGACCACGCTGGTGGAAAAATTCACGATGCGCCCGCCCGGCTCCAGCCGGCGCGCGGCCTCGCGCAGGGTGTTGAAGCTGCCCCTGAGGTTGATGGCGATCAGCCGGTCAAAGGTGGCATCGTCGGTATCGGCCAGGTGCGGCGTGTGCGAGGGCATGACGCCCGCGTTGTTCACCAGCACGTCCACGCGGCCGAAGGCCTCGGTGGTCTGGTCGAACAGGCGCGCCACGGCGGTGGCATCGGCCACGTCGGCCTGCACGGCAATGGCCTGGCTGCCCGCGGCGGTGATCGACTGCGCCACCACCTCGGCCTCGGCCGCACTGCCGGCGTAGTTGACCACCACGCGGAAGCCGTCGCGCCCCAGGCGCTGGGCAATGGCGGCGCCGATGCCGCGCGAGGACCCCGTGACGATGGCGACGGGGCGGTGGGTGGGTGTGTCGTTGGCGGCCATGAAAACTCCTGAACGGTGGTGATGGGTGTATTGTTCTGTTGGCGTCGGGTTTGATAAAGGCCCTTGAATTGCCATGACTGTTCAAAAAATACCAACAACCAAGCGCTGCTCCCCATGGACCGATTCGACGCCATGCGCCTGTTCACCCGCATCGTGGAGCTGGGCAGCTTCACCCAGGCCGCGGAAGACCTGCAACTGCCCCGCGCCACGGTGACGCTGGCCGTGCAGCAGCTGGAGAAGCGCCTGGGCGCGCGCCTGCTGCACCGTACCACGCGCCACGTCGGGCCCACGCAGGACGGCGAGGCCTACTACGCGCGCTGCCAGCAGCTGCTGGCCGACCTGGACGAGACAGAAGCCGCATTCGCATCGGCCGGCCAGCAGCCCAAGGGCAAGCTGCGCGTGGACCTGCAGGGTACCCTGGCGCGTTATTTCGTGCTGCCGCGCATCGGCGAGTTCTTTGCGCGCTACCCCGGCGTGGAGCTGGAACTGGGCATGGGCGACCGCCTGGTGGACCTGGTGCGTGAGCGCGTGGACTGCGTGATGCGCGGCGGCGAGCCGGCCGATTCCAGCATGGTCGGCCGGCGCGTGGCGCAGCTCGCCCAGGTGACCTGCGCGAGCCGCGCGTACCTGGCGCGCCATGGCGTGCCCCGCAGCGTGGACGACTTGCGTGGCCACCGCGCGGTGAACTATCTGTCCTCGCGCACCGGCAAGCCCATGCCCCTGGACTTTGTGGTCGACGGCGTGCCGCGCAGCGTGCAGCTCAAGAGCGCGGTGTCCGTGACCGATGCGTTCGCCTATGTGGCCTGCTGCACGGCCGGGCTGGGGATCATCCAGGTGCCGCGCTACCACCTGGAGCCGCAACTGGCCGACGGCAGCCTGGTCGAGGTGCTGGCCGATTGCCGCCCCGCGCCCATGCCGGTGACCGTGCTCTACCCGCACAGCCGCCAGCTTTCGCCGCGCGTGCGTGTGTTCGTGGATTGGCTGGCCGAGGTGATGGCGAGCGCGCGCTAGTTCGCCTGTGCAGGGCGCGAGAACTCCATGACCCAGTTGGTTTCCCAGGTCTGCCCGCCATCGTCCGAGAAGGCCTGCTCCCAGCGCGGCGTGCCGGTGGCGAGGTTCCTGGCCCACTCGAACCGTACCAGGACGGGCCGGCCCTCGAATACTTCCTGGCCGAAGAAGACGCCTTGGTCCGTGCCCGCGAAACCGCCGCTCACCGGTTGCAGCAGCTGGCCCGTGGCCGTGTCCAGCCCGCCCGTCACATTGTCCAGCCAGTAGATGCTCCAGCGCTGCGCCTGGGGATTGAACAGGCGCAGCGCCATGCCCACGTAGCCTGCATTCCAGGTCGTGGGGATGAAGTCATCGCAGTTGCCGATGCCGCCGGACAGGGGCCGCGCAGTGCCTGTGGCGTCGAAAGTTTCCCAGTCGGTGCTGCCCGCAAGCCGCTGCACGAGGCGGGTGTTGCGGATGCGCCAGGGGCCCATCAGGAAGTCGAAATCATGGGCATCGCCAGTGGGCGGGGTGATCGGCATGGGGTGTCTCCGGGATGGGTGTGCGTCATGCGTGCAGGGCCGAACGCGCCGTGGGCTGTAGCCGATGGGTTTCGGGCGCACGCGCCAGCCAGGGGGCCAGGCCCGGCGCCACATCGCGCTGCCAGGCTCCGCCCTGCGCAAAGGCGTCCAGCGCGCCAGCATCGTCGAACAATGCCAGGCCCAGCAGCACATGCTCGCCCTCGCGCACCGGCAGGCGCGGAAAGCTGTTGGGGCCCGTTTCGCTGGCATACCAGGCGGTATGGCGCGCACCACCGGCGCGCAGCGCGGGGTCCATGCGCTCGCGGCAGTACGCCAACAGCTCGGGCGTTGCAGGCTCCTTGAGGTAGAACACCGTGGCATCGAGCAGGCCCGGGGCCACGCCGCTGGCACCCGCAGCGGCGCGGTCGGCGGGCAGGCCATCGGCAGCGCCTGGCCAGGCCGGGTGCAGCAGCAGCACATTGTCGGAATCGACCATGGTGGCATTGGCCGCATCGCGGTGCGCGGCCCACACCGGGCCACCATAGAAGGTCTCGAGCGCCCGCTGGCGCGCCGCCATGTCGGCAAAGCCGCGCAGCCAGACGAAGAGGTCCGGCTGGTTGAGGTCGCGGAACTGGCCGATCACGCGCATGCCTTCGCGCTCCTGGGTTTCGAGGAACTCGCGGTCGAACAGGTCGATCAGCACGTCGCGCTGGCCGGGGTGCAGGGTGTACTGGCGCAGCTCGGCGATGGTGCAGTCGGAAATCGATGGGGTGGTGGGCATGCGGTGCTTCCTGGGTTGGTCAAGCGAAAACAGAGAAGCCCACAGTCTGCGGCGCAATACCTGCCAAGGCATGGCAGGTATTCGCTGCATACTGCACAGCGTCGCTTTTTACTTTTCACCTCCATGCGTGCCAGCCGCCTGTTGTCCATCCAGATGCTGCTCGAAACCCGGGGCCGCATGAGCGCGCAGGCGCTCGCTGACGCGCTCGAGATCTCGGTGCGCACGCTGTACCGTGACGTGGACCAGCTCACAGCGGCGGGCGTGCCGATTTTTGCCGAGCGCGGCCGCCATGGCGGCTTTGCGCTGCTACCGGGCTGGAAGACCACACTGACGGGCCTCACGCCATCCGAGGCGCAGGCCGTGTTCCTGAGCGGCCTGCCCGGCCCGGCCGGCGACCTGGGCCTGGGCGATGACGTGCAGGGTGCGCGCCTGAAATTGCTGGCCGCGCTGCCGGCCCCGTGGCAGGAAGATGCCCTGCGCGTGAGCGACCGCCTGCACCTCGACCCGATGGACTGGTACCGCGAGAGCGCGCCCACGCCCCACCTGGCCACCGTGGCCGCCGCCGTCTGGAGCGGCGAGCAACTGGCCCTGCGCTACGAAAGCTGGGCCGACACGGTGGAGCGCGCCGTGGGGCCGCTGGGGCTGGTGCTCAAGGCGGGCGTCTGGTACCTGGTGGCGCAGCCAGTGGGCAAGGCGCCCACGGACGGCGGGCCGCGTACCTACCGCGTGTCCAACATCCACGCGGCCAAGGCACTGGGTATTCCCGTGCGGCGCCCGGCGCGCTTCGACCTGCCCCGGTACTGGGGCGAGTCCATCCGCCGCTTCGAGTCCAGCCTGTACACCGGCGAGGCCGAGCTGCTGGCCACGCCCGCGGGCCTCAAGGGCCTCGCCGCGCTCAGCAGCGCAGTGGCGCGCGCGGTGGCTGCCGCTGCCCCTTCGCGCCGCAAGGACGGGCGGGTGGCGCTCACCATCCCCATCGAATCGGTGGCCCACGCCTGCGGCCAGCTGATGCGCCAGTCGCCCGAGGTCGAGGTGCTGCGTCCAGTCGCGCTACGGCGCGCGCTGATAGAGCGCGTCCAGGCGACAGCCCGGCTCTACAAGCGGGGCTAAAGCCCCCGCTCCACCATGTCCAGCAGCCGCTGGCCCAGCAGCTGCAGCATGTCGGCGGGTGTTCCGCGCAGCGGCCCGTCGATGCTCAGCAGCGCCATGCCATGCACGGTGGACCAAGCCAGGTACTCGGCGCCCGGCCGGCGCTCGGCCGGCAGGGCTCCGGCGGTCACCAGGTCGTCGAGGGCGGCGGACAGGTGTTCGAACGGGTTCAGGCCCGTCAGGCCGCCCATGGCGGGGTCGGGGTCCTGCTCCACGCGGAACTGCCCGCCGAACGCGGTGCGGAACAGCCCTGTCTCGGCGTGCGCAAAGCGCATGTAGCCGGCACCCACGGCGCGCACCCGGGCATGGGCTTGCTCGGTGGGCGTGCCGCTGGTGGGCACCCCGGCCATTTCGGCCTCCATGGCCTGGGCCACGGCGGCCACGGCGGCGGCGCGCACCGCGGCCAGCAGGTCCTGCCGGTTGGCGAAATGGCGGTAGGCCGCATTGGGCGCCACGCCGGCGCGGCGCGTGGCCTCGCGCAGCACCACGGCATCGGGCCCGCCCTGGCGCGCCAGCTCGATGCCGGCGTCGAGCAAGGCGCGGCGCAGGTCTCCATGGCGGTAGGTACTGCGGGCTGCTGGGGGGCCTGCGGGGGCGCTGTTGCGGGTGGTTACGGACATGGGGATTGCAATGTGGACACTGTCCATTATCTCTGCTATTGTTTGTGAACGGTGTCCACAATGCATGGGCATCCGCTCTTGACCCCTTCCATCCAAGGAGATCCCCTATGAAAGTCGAACCCTATCTGTTCTTCGAAGGCCGCTGCGAAGAGGCCCTGGAGTTTTACCGCCAGGCCCTGGGCGCCGAGGTGACCATGCTCATGCGCTACAAGGACAACCCCGAGCCCGCCGCCGGTGCGGGTTGCTCCGTCGATGGCGCGCCAGGCGCAGGCCCCCAGCCCGAGATGGTGATGCACGCCTCGTTCAACGTGGGCGATACCCAGGTCATGGCGTCCGACGGCATGGGCTCGGGCAAGGCCAGCTTCCAGGGCATCTCGCTGTCGCTGGCACCCGAAACGGAGACGGAGGCCAAGCGCCTGTTCGATGCACTGGCCGCAGGCGGGCAGGTGCAGATGCCCCTGGGCAAGACCTTCTTCTCGCCCGCCTTTGGCATGGTCGCCGACCGCTTCGGCGTATCGTGGATGGTGGTGGTACCCCAATGACGGGCGCCCCCACCCCAGGAGCCGGACCCATGCGCTACCAGGGAAGCTGCCACTGCGGCAAGGTGGCGTTCGAGGTCGAGGGCACCATCGACAGCGCCCTGGCCTGCAACTGCAGCATGTGCCGGCGGCGGGGCTCCCTGCTGTGGTTCGTGCCGCACGGGCAGTTGCGCCTGACCACGCCCGAGGCGGACCTCGCCAGCTACACCTTCCACAAGCACGTCATCCAGCACCGCTTCTGTCCGGCCTGCGGCATCCACACCTTTGGCGAAGGCATGCACCCCGCGGGCCACAAGATGGCGGCCGTGAACCTGCGCACGCTCGACGGCGTGGACCTCGACGCCATTCCCGTGCACCACCACGACGGGCTGGCGATGTAACCCCCCGCCCCCCAAGGAGACCCACCATGATGAATCCCGAACCCCAGGCACCGCACCGCTGGCTGCAGCAACTGCTCGGCGACTGGACCTGCGAATCCACCTGCGACGCAGGGCCCGGCGAGCCGCCCATGACCAGCTCCGGCACCGAGCATGTGCGCCAGCTCGGCGAGCTGTGGGTGCTGGGCGAAGGCACGGGCACCATGCCCGGCGGCGGCGATGCGCGCATGCTCATCACCTTGGGCTATGACCCCGAGAAAAAGGCCTTCATCGGCACCTGGATCGGCTCGATGATGACCCACATGTGGGTTTACCGCGGCACGCTCGACGCCACCGAAAAGGTGCTCCCTCTGGAGACCGAAGGCCCGAGTTTTGCCGGCGACGGCAGCACCGCGAAATACCGCGACACCATCACCCTCCTCGGTCCCGACGAGCGCACGCTGACCTCCTCCACCCTGCAGCCCGATGGCAGCTGGAAGGAGTTCATGAAGGCCACCTACCGCCGCAAGACCTCCTGAGTCAGCACCCGACATGACGCTTCGCATCGAAGGCCGCGCACGCTGGCCCGCGCTCATCCTGCTGTGCCTGGGCGAGCTCATGATCGTGCTGGACACCACCATCGTCAACGTGGCCCTGCCCAGCATCCGCGCCGACCTGGGCTTCACCGAGACGGGGCTGGTCTGGGTGGTCAATGCCTACATGCTGACCTTCGGCGGCTGCCTGCTGCTGGGTGGGCGGCTCGGTGACCTGTATGGGCACCGGCGCCTGTTCCTGGCGGGCATCACGCTGTTCACTCTGGCCTCGCTGGCCTGCGGGCTGGCAAACACGCAGGGCCTGTTGGTGGCGGCACGCGCGGTGCAGGGCGTCGGCGGCGCCGTGGTCTCGGCCGTGGCCTTGTCGCTGATCATGAATCTGTTCACCGAACCTGGGGAGCGGGCCAAGGCCATGGGGGTCTATGGCTTTGTCTGCGCCGGCGGCGGCAGCATCGGTGTGCTGCTGGGCGGCGTGCTCACCAGCCTGCTGAGCTGGCACTGGATCTTTCTCGTCAACATCCCCGTGGGCGTGGCGATCTATGCCGCCTGCCTGGTGCTGCTGCCCGGCGGCAAGGGCCAGGCCAGTGGCCAGCGGCTGGATGTAGCGGGCGCCGTCACGGTGACGGCCGCGCTGATGCTCGCGGTGTACGCCATCGTCAACGGCAACGAAGCGGGCTGGACCTCGGCGCAGTCGCTGGGCCTGCTGGGCGCTTCGGCCGTGCTGCTGGCCGTGTTCGCCGCCATCGAGTCGCGCGTGGCCGCGCCGCTGGTGCCGCTGGCCCTGCTGCGGCTGCGCAACCTGGCGATCTCCAACGTGGTGGGCGTGCTCTGGGCGGCCTCCATGTTCGCCTGGTTCTTCCTCTCGGCGCTGTACATGCAGCTGGTGCTGGGCTACGACGCCATGCAGGTCGGGCTGGCCTTCCTGCCGTCCAACCTCATCATGGCCGGCTGCTCGCTGGGGCTGTCGGCCTGGGTGGTGATGCGCTTCGGCATCCGCAGCACGCTGGGCTGGGGCCTGGCGATGGCGGCCGCTGGGCTGGTGCTGTTTGCGTTGGCGCCGGTGGCAGGCCGCTTCTCGCCGCACGTGCTGCCCGGCATGCTGCTGCTGGGCGTGGGGGCGGGCATCGCGCTCAACCCGCTGCTGCTGGCCGCCATGGGCGACGTGCAGCCCGAGGATTCGGGGCTGGCCTCGGGCGTGGTCAACACTGCTTTCATGATGGGTGGTGCGCTGGGCCTGGCCATCCTCGCCAGCCTGGCCGATGCGCGCACGGGCAGCCTGCGGGCTTCGGGCGCCGGGGCCGCCGTGGCCCTGCATGGCGGTTACCAGCTGGCGTTCTGCGTATCGGCCGTGGCAGCAGGCGTGGCGGCCTTGCTGGGCGGCCTGGCCCTGCGGCCGGCACCGGCACCCGCCGAAGGTGCGCAGCCGGTGCATGCGTGACGGCGCTGGCAGCGGGCTGCCGCGCTTGTGCCTAGAATCGTCGCGACCGCCTGCGGATTGTCCTGCGGCATGCACCGCAGCGTTCCACGGTTGGCACTTCTGTGGCGCTCCAATGGCCCCATCTGTGGCGGGCATGCCGCTCACGATCACGACGGCGCACAACCGAAGGAGGCCCCATGTCGAACAAGCACCCCACGCCCATCCTGCAAAGCCAGCCGCTCGGCCCGCTGTGGCCTACGCTCGACCCGTTCCTGTTCTGCGCGCACCACGACGACGCCTACCCTGCCGGCAACGCCGCCTTCGGCCCGGCCGTGCCGTTGGACGACCGCCAGATCGGCAGCGATTTCAGCCGCAAGGACGGCTGGAGCATGTACCACGGCGAGACCGTGCCCGGCTTTCCTGGCCACCCGCACCGCGGCTTCGAGACCGTGACGCTGGTGCGCAAAGGGCTCATTGACCATTCCGACTCGCTGGGTGCTGCCGCACGCTTCGGCGGCGGCGACGTGCAGTGGGTCACGGCCGGCAAGGGCATCGTGCA
Source organism: Acidovorax sp. AC410 (assembly GCF_979253235.1). Taxonomy (NCBI): domain Bacteria; kingdom Pseudomonadati; phylum Pseudomonadota; class Betaproteobacteria; order Burkholderiales; family Comamonadaceae; genus Acidovorax; species Acidovorax sp. AC410. The sequence goes on along the minus strand of NZ_CEEDCG010000001.1, from coordinate 1,553,671 downwards.
TTCCGAGATGTTCCCGCTGCTGAGCGCCACCGAGCCCAATCCGCTGGAGCTGTTCCAGATCTGGCTGAACCTGCCTGCACGCCACAAGATGGTGGAGCCGCACTTCACCATGCTCTGGAACGAGCACATCCCGCGCCTGGTACACCACGACGAGGCCGGCCGCACGACCACCGCCACCGTGGTGGCCGGCGCCCTGCCCGCCGCGCCGGCACCGCTGGCGCCGCCACCCGAGTCCTGGGCCTCGCAGCCCGGCGCCGACGTGGCGATCTGGACGCTGCGCCTGGACCCCGGTGCCCAGTGGCCCATGCCGGCCGCGCTGGGTGAGGGCACGCGCCGCATGCTCTACTTCTTCGTGGGCGATGGCCTGCGCGTGGGCCCGCAGGACGTGCAGGAGCATGCCGCGCTGGAGATCGACGCCCGCCAGGAATGGCTGCTGACCAACACCGGCGCCACCGTGGCCGAGTGCCTGATGCTGCAGGGCCGCCCCATCGGCGAACCCGTGGCGCAGTACGGGCCCTTCGTGATGAACACGCAGCAGGAGATCATGCAGGCCATGCAGGACTACCGCCGCACCCAGTTTGGCGGCTGGCCCTGGCCCGACAGCGACCCGGTGCATGGCACCGAGGCCCGGCGCTTTGCGCGCTACCCCGGCCAGACCGAGGACGAGGTTCCCGCAGCCGCTTGAGGGCCGCCGCCCCTGCTTGGGCAGGGGTGGTCCGGGTCGTGGACAATGCCGCATTCCGATCCGCGGGGTGGCGGCCATGCCGCCCCCCTGCTTTTCCTTGCATGAAAGCGCGCCATCCATGAACATCGCCAAAGACACCGCCGTCACCATCGCCTACAAGGTCACCACCCTTGGGGGCAAGCCCCTTGATGCGGGCAACCTGTCCTACCTGCATGGCGGCTACGAGAACATCTTCCCCAAGGTCGAGGCCGCCCTCGAAGGCCAGGCCGCCGGTTTCAGCACCACGCTGGACCTGGCCGTGGAAGACGCCTTCGGCGCACGCGACGAGGGCCTGGTGCGCTCCATCCCCAAGTCCGAGTTCCCCCCGGGCGTGAAGGTCGGTGGCCAGTTGCAGGGCGTGGGCAGCGATGGCCAGCCCGCCGTGTTCAACGTGGTCAAGATCAAGGGCCCCGAAGTACATCTCGATGGCAACCACCCGCTGGCCGGCCAGGCCCTGCGCTTCTCTTGCAAGGTGGCCAGCGTGCGTGCCGCCAGCGCCGAGGAAATCGCCCACCGCCACGTGCATGGCGACCACGGCCACCAGCATTGATCTGAGCAGCAGTCGCCGGCTCAGCCTGCCGGCCGCCGCAGCGCCTGCGGCGGCAGCTCCCAGTGCTCCCAGCGCGTGTCGCGGCGCCCACCGCAGCGGGCATACATGCGCTGGGCTGCGGTATTGCCCGGCATCACCAGCCACTGCAGCCGCGCGGCGCCGATGGCTGCGGCCTGCGCGCGCACCGCATCGAACAACTGCTCGCCCAGGCCCCTGCGCCGGTGGGCTGGTTGCACCCACAGCTCCTTGAGCACCAGCGTGGGCTTCAGGTCGAAGGTGAAGCGGCTCAGCACCCACACCGCATAGCCGGCGAGCGGCGTGCCCGCACCGGCCTGCGCGACCAGGCAGCCGAATTCGCGGTCGGCCCGGTTGCAGGCCAGGCCGCGCGCCAGCAGGTCCTGCTCCGCCACCTCGAACGCATCGGCATAGCCTTCGAACACGGCCAGCGCACGCATCATCGCCAGCAGCTGCGCTGCGTCGTGCGGGCCGGCCTCGCGGATCGGGGCGGACTCAGGCACCCTGGGCGCCCTTTTCCAGGCTGAAGCCCTCGTCGATCCAGCCGGTCAGGCCGCCGATCATCAGCTTCACCGGGCGCCCCAGCCGCGCCAGCCGCACGGCACCCCGGTGGGCACCGTTGCAGTGCGGGCCTGCGCAGTAGACGACGAACAGCGTGCCGGGCGCATAGGCGGCCATCTTCGACTCGATGATCTTGCCGTGCGGCAGGCTCACGGCGCCGGGCACATGGCCGGCCTCGTACAACGCGTGGCTGCGCACGTCGAGCAGTACGAAGTCCTGCACGCCGCGGTCCATGACATCGTGCACATCCCAGCAGTCGGTCTCGAAGGCGAAGGCGGACTCGAAGTGCGCGAGCGCGTCGGCGCTGGGGGCGGCGGGGATGGCGCCCACGGCGCTGGGGGTAGAGGTCATGGCAACTGGCTCCTTGGATGGCGTTTCAGATGCCTCCAGTGTCGCCATGGGGTGCTTCTGCGGCCAGTGGCCGCCATGACAATCTTCGGTAACATTGCGCCATGCCCCACCTTGTCGCGATCCTGGCCTACGACCGCCTGTGTACCTTCGAATTCGGCTGCGCGGTCGAGCTCTTCGCGCTGGAGCGGCCCGAGCTGGAAGCGGTGGACTGGTACCGCTACGCCGTGTGCGCGGTGGAGCCCGGCCCGCTGCGTGCCATGGGCGGAGTGCAGGTGCAGGCACTGCATGGCCTGGCGATGCTCTCGCGCGCCGACACCATCGTCGTGCCCGGCTGGCGCGACGCGGCCGAGCGCCCGCCCGAGGCGCTGCTGCGCGCCCTGCAGCGCGCCTGGCGGCGCGGTGCCCGGGTCTGCTCCATCTGCTCAGGCGTGTTCGTGCTCGCGCATGCGGGGCTGCTCGCGGGCCGGCGTGCCACCACGCACTGGCGCCATGCCGAGCGCCTGGCGCACGAGTTCCCCAACATCACAGTGGATGTGTCGGCGCTGTACGTGGACGAAGGCCAGGCCATTACTTCGGCGGGTTCCGCCGCGGGCCTGGACATGCTGCTGCACCTGGTGCGGCGCGACCATGGCGCGCGCGTGGCGAACACCGTGGCCCAGCGGCTGGTGATGTCGCCGCACCGCGATGGCGGGCAGGCGCAGTTCGTACCGCGGCCCATGCCGTCCGCCGAGGTGAGCACCATCGCGCGCCTGCTCGACTGGCTGCGCGAGAACGCCCGCCAGGCGCACACGGTGGACTCCATGGCGGCGTTTGCGCAGATGAGCCGGCGCACGCTGCAACGGCGCTTCAAGGAGAGCACGGGCCTGTCGCCGCAGGACTGGCTGGTGCGCGAGCGGGTGGCCATCGCCAAGGAACTGCTCGAAACGCACCCGGCCATGCCCATCGATGCGGTGGCCGACCTCGCAGGCCTGGGTTCGCCCGAGTCGCTGCGCCGGCACTTTCGCCTGCACCGGCTGCCGGCGCCCACGCGCTACCGGCAGAACTTTTCAGGCCTTGCGGGTGAGTCCGCGTCCTTGCAACACGGGCTCGGCTGACAGCCGCTCGCGCGCGAACTCCACAAAGGCGCGCACCTTGGCCGGTGCGCGCCGCCCCGCAGGGTAGACGATGTGTACCGGCACCGGCGGGGGTTCGTGCGTGGCCAGCACCACGCGCAACCGGCCCGCGCGCACACCCTGCGCTGCCTGGTAGGCCAGGCAGCGCGTCAGGCCCAGGCCCGACTCGGCCGCGGCGATGTCCACCTCGTTGCTGTTGCTGATCCAGCTGAAATGCGGCTGGCCGACCACGCCCTCCTTGAACTTCCACGGCGAGACGCTGTTGTTGTCGAACGAGAAGCCGATGGCGCGGTGCGCCGCCAGCTCACCGGGGTGGCGTGGCTCGCCATGCTGCGCCAGGTAGGCGGGCGAGGCCACCACCAGCCGGCGCAGTGTGCCCACCTGCACGGCGGTGAGACCCGAGTCCGGCAGGTGGGCGATGCGGATCGCGACGTCCATGCCCTCTTCGAGCAGATGCACCAGCCGGTTCACGAACAGCGTGCGCACCTGCACGCGCGGCTGGGCGTGCAGAAAGGCCTGCACGATGGGCGCCACATGCCGCATGCCGAACATGTGCGGCGCGGTGATGGCCAGCAGCCCCTGGGGCTCGGCCTGCGCGCCGCGGGCGGCCTGCTCGGCCTCCTGCAGGTCGGTGAGGAGGGGCCGGCAGTCGGCCAGGAAGCGCTCGCCCGCCTCGGTGAGCCGCACGGTGCGCGTGCTGCGATGGAACAGCAGCACCGACAGGCGTGCCTCCAGCGCCGCAATGGCGCGCGTAACGGCCGTGGCCGACACCCCCAGGCGCCGCGCGGCGGCGGCAAAGCCCCCGGCATCGGCCACGGCGATAAAGCAGCGCAGGGTGTCCAGATGGTCCATTGTTGCGAAATCCGCAATTTTGATTGCCGCACTATGGCTATTCACGGCAGATTTGGCAATGGATATCGTGGAGGCCTCTGTGTACTTCCCCTCCGACAAGGACCTCGCACCATGGCACCCTCCGCACCCCTCACGCTCTACCGCATGCCCATCTCGGGCCACAGCCACCGGGTCGAGCTCATGCTGTCCATGCTCGGCCTGCCCCACCAGCTGGTCCATGTGGACGTGATCGCTGGCGAGCACCGCCAGGCCGCCCACCTGGCGCGCAACCCACTGGGCCAGATCCCGGTGCTGGTCGATGGCGACCTGGTGCTGTCCGACAGCAATGGCATCCTGGTCTACCTGGTGCAGCGCTATGCACCGGGCAGCCACTGGATGCCGCAGGACCCGGTGGGCCAGGCCGGCCTGCAGCGCTGGTTCAGCCTGGCGGCCGGCATGCTGGCGCCCGGGGCATCGAGCGCGCGCTTCGCGGCCATCACGGGCCGCGAACCGAGCGAGGCGGCGCTGGCCATCGGCCGCCGGCTGTTCGACTTCATGGAGCCCGCGCTCGAAGGCCGTGACTGGCTGCTGGGTGGCGCAGCCCCCACGCTGGCCGACATCGCCATGGTGAGCTACACCTCGCAGGCGCCGATCGGCGGGCTCTCGCTGGCCGCCTACCCGCGCATCGCCGCCTGGGTGGCGCGCATGCAAGCCCTGCCGGGCTATGTGCCGCTGGCCGACCGCCTGCCAGCCCCTGACGCCGTGGTGCCGGCATGAGCGCCGCGCCCGCCGCCGCCTTCCACGTGGGCGAGCAGGCCCTACAGGAGCGTGTGGGCGTGCGCGAGCGCATGGCCGCCGTTGGCCCCGTGGTGTTGCGCGACCACATGCCCGACCAGCACCGCGAACTGTTCGAAAAGCTGCCCACGCTGCTGCTGGGCGCGCTCGACGACCAGGGCCAGCCCTGGGCCACGATGGTGGCCGGGCCGCCCGGGTTCGTGCAGACGCCCGATGCCGGTGCCATGCACCTGGCCGTGGCGCCCGATGCGGCCGACCCGGTGCTGGCCCGGCTGGTACCCGGTGCGCCGCTGGGCGTGCTCGGCCTGGAGCCGCACACGCGCCGGCGCAACCGCATGAACGGGCGGGTGGCGGCCTTCGGTGCCCACGGGTTGGAAGTGGGCGTGGTGCAGAGCTTCGGCAATTGCCCCAAGTACATCCAGGCCCGCTTGCCCGGCCTGCGCGCGGTGGTGACGCCCGCCGCGCCGGCGCAGGTGCTGGGCGCGGGGCTCGATGCCGCGGCGCTGGGCCTGATCGCGCGCAGCGACACGATGTTCATCGCCAGCGCCTCGGCCGCACACCCGGGCACACGGCGCAACGAAGGCGTGGATGTGTCGCACCGCGGCGGCGAGCCGGGCTTCGTGCATGCCGAACACTCGGAGCAGGGACTGGTACTGACCCTGCCCGACTACCCCGGCAACCTGTTCTTCAACACCCTGGGCAATCTCGCGCTGCACCCGCAGGCCGGGCTGCTGTGGGTGGACTACGAGGACGGCGGCCTGCTGCATGTGGCCGCCCGCGCCGAGCTGCTCTGGGACGAGGCGTCGCGTGCGCGCTGGCCCGGCGCGCAGCGCGTGCTGCGGCTGCAGGTGCTGGGCGGTGTGTGGCGTGCCAATGCGCTGCCCTGGCGCTGGACGGTGGCCGAGCCCGCACCGCAGTTCAGTGCGATGCGTGCGCGTGCGACGGGATGAGCGGCGCGATGGCCTTGCGTGGTGTGGTGGGCTCGGCCTGCACCATGCGCGCGCTGCGTTCGTGGGCGCCCCGGGTCAGCTCGGTGATCAGGGAGGCTTCGGGCAGGTTGTGCCAGTAGCGTTGCGGCATCTCCTTGCGCATCATGTCGGTCTTCAGGCGCGCGGGATTGAAGATGTGGCGGTAGTAGGTGAGCCACAGGGCCTCGCCCGCATCGGGCGGCGGCGCATCGCTGCGCTGGCCGCCCGGTCCGGTGTGCAATTGCGTGCCGTCCCAGCGCACGCTGGCATCGGGCGTGAGGATGGCCCAGTGCATCTGTGTGAAGCGCCGCACGAAGAAGCCGGCATTGGCCTCGGTGATGAAGTGGTCGGGCTCGAACCAGGCCACCTGCACCGTCCGCCCCTCGCTGTCGGTCACCGGGCGAAAGCGCACGAAGGCGTGCATCTTGTGCATGTCGCGCGCCACGGCACGCACCATGTGGTGGGCCTGCATGCGGTCGGCATCGAGCGGGTCGTGGCGCAGGCCGCGCTCATGTGCGAGGCGCCACAGCAGCCGGTACATGAGTGCAAAGCGCGCCGGGTTGCGGTGCAGCACCAGGCGTTCGCACAGGCGCAGGAAATCCTCGGGCACCCGCGGTGCCGGACCGGCTGCCGGCTGTGACTGCGGGTCCGGTGAGGGGGATGGGGCGCCGAACAGGTCCTGTCCGGCCTCTTGCGGGGTGAACCACTCCACGTCCTGCGGCGGCACACGGGTCTGCACCAGCGTGCGTGCGGCCTGGCGAAAGCCTGCCCAGTCGGTGGCGTGTGCGAGGGTGACGGTGTGCTGGCCCATGGGATCTGCCTCTCAGTCGAACAGCCCGCGCTGCGCGGGAGGCGGGGCCATGCGGGCGGCCAGGTCGGCCGCATCCAGCGTGCGGCCCGGCCGATAGTCGGCCGCCTCCACGAAGGGCAGCACCTTCTTGAGCGGCACGCGCAGCCGCGCCAGGTCGGCATGGCGCAGGCGGCGCACACGGCGCGCAGCCAGCAGGCGGTCCACGGTCTGCACGCCGAAGCCGGGCACGCGCAGCATCAGCTCGCGCGGCGCGGTGTTCAGGTTCACGGGGAAGCGCTCGCGGTGCGCAATCGCCCAGGCGAGCTTGGGGTCCATGTCCAGCGCCAGCATGCCGTCCTGGCCGGCGGGCACGATCTCGCCGTGTGCGAAGCCGTAAAAGCGCATCAGCCAGTCGGCCTGGTACAGGCGGTGCTCGCGCACGGTGGGCGGTGCGACCAGCGGCAGCGCGCGCGCCGCATCGGGAATGGGGCTGAAGGCCGAGTAGTACACGCGCCGCAGCCGGTGTACGCCATACAGCCCGGCGCTCGTGGCCAGGATGGTGCGGTCGTCGGTGGCGTCGGCGCCGACGATCATCTGCGTGCTCTGGCCGCCCGGCGCAAAGTGCGGGGCCGGGGCCCGGCGGGTGCGCGCCGAGGCAGGCATGGACACCGCCTTGGTGGCCGCCTGCTCCTTGCGCGCCTGCCGCGCGTCCTCGATGTGTACCGCCATGCGCGCCATGGAGCGTGCGATGGCCGCCCCGTCCTTCTGCGGCGCCAGGGCCGTGAGCCCTTCGGGCGTGGGCAGTTCCACGTTGATGCTCAGCCGGTCGGCATGGCGGCCCGCGCGCTCCATGAGCTCGGGCGAGGCATCGGGAATGGTCTTGAGGTGGATGTAGCCGCAGAAATCGTGCTCCTCGCGCAGCACGCGCGCCACCTCCACCACCTGCTCCATGGTGTAGTCGGGGCTCTGGATGATGCCGCTGGAGAGGAACAGCCCCTCGATGCAGTTGCGCCGGTAGAAGTCCAGCGTAAGGTCCACCACTTCCTGCACCGTGAATCGGGCGCGCGGCACATTGCTGCTGAGCCGGTTCACGCAGTACAGGCAGTCGTACTGGCAGAAATTGGTGAGCAGGATCTTGAGCAGCGAGATGCAACGCCCGTCGGGTGCATAGCTGTGGCAGATGCCCATGCCCTCGGTCGAACCCATGCCGCGCCCGCCCACGGAATCGCGCGGCGCGGCGCCGCTCGACGCGCAGGAGGCGTCGTACTTGGCGGCGTCGGCCAATATGGCCAGTTTGGATTGCAAGATCACTGGATGAATTTACAGTGATTTGCAGGGTTTGACCAGTGCAGGGGTATTGCGGCCTCCCCCGGCGGTGCGGTTCAGAACTCCACGTCCACCTTTACGCTGTCGGTGTAGGTGCCCACGGGCACGTTCGGCTGGTCCGCATAGACGCTCGCGCTGTAGGGCATCACCTGCAGCGTCTGGCCGTCGGCCACGCCCAGGCCTGCAGCGCGCGCCGTGCCGACGCTGCCCCAGACACTGGTGTCGGGCTTGAAGATGTTGTATTGCAGCCGGTTGCTGCCACTGGCCATCTGGCGCCGTGTGCCATTGGCGTGGCCGCCCATGTCCAGCCCCACCGAGTAGGTCATGCCCTTGGTGCACAGCAGGGAAATGCTCTGCGAGACGGTGCTGAAACCGCTGGGCAGGGGGGCCGAGCCGAAATGGATGTCCGGCGCCGTGATGGTGCAGTCGTTGATGACCACCAGCGTCACGGTCAGGGTGCGGTCCTCATTGCCGTTGCGCACATTGCCCACGCAGGCGGAGCCCACGGCAATGCCTTCGCAGATGTTTGCATAGGTCCAGTTGACGGTGATGCTGTCCGTGTAGGTGCCTGCCGGCACGTTGGCGCCCGCCAGCGTGCTGATCTTGATGCCGATGGTGGCGCTGTTGTTGCTCAGCAGCGAAACCGCGTTGATGCCGTTCAGGTCGATGATCAGCAGTCCCGAATTGAAGGTGCCGCCGCCCACCGGGCTGATCTCGTAGGGAATCGTGATGGCGGTGTTCAGGGTGTTCTTCAGGGCCAGGCCCGAGGTGGCGGAGGTGATCTTCGCCTTGAGCGTGGGCGTTGCAAACAGCGCCAGCACCACCGCTCCGCAGCCGAGCTTGAAGTCCGCCGTGGTGGTGATGGGCGAGCCGCTGCGCACCCGCTGCGAGGGGTGGGTGCCCAGTGCGCCGCTGGTCTCGGAGGTGGCGCAAATGGCAAGCGCCTGCATCGGGCAGCAGGCCAGCACGAGGCAGGCCCACAGGCGGCGCCAGCACCGCAGTGGGAGAGGGGTTGTCATCGCACGGCTCCTTCCTGGGGGCGGGACGCGGCAGGCAGGCACCGGACGATCAGGTCGCGCGCCGATGCATACGCTGCTTCGGAAAAATCGGCCCTGCAGGTAGCACCCTCGGGCGTGCGCACCTGCAGGGCGTTCTGGGGGCGCAGCACGGTGAGGTACACCACACCGTCCCAGCCCACCACGGTCTGCATGTTCCCCGGTGTGTGGAGCACGGCGCTACCGGCCTTCACGGGCGTGCCCTGCGCATCGACCAGCGTGATGGTGGCCGTGCGCAGCTTGAGCACTGGCAGCTCCACCAGCATGCCCGCATTGCGCGAGACGGACATGCGCCGCTCCAGTGCCGGAATGTCCACGTCCGCCGGCAGGGTGAGCGGGTCCACTGCGTAGCGCCCCGGGTAGTAGGCGGGTACGCTGGGCACCAGCAGGTAGCCCTGGGCGTTGGTGTGGCCGGCCAGCTGGTTCTCGTACAGGATGGGCACGCCGGGCATACCCTGGGTGGAGACAAGCGCGAAGCCATCGTAAACGCGATTGGCCGCAAACAGGTGGCCGTCGATACTGCCCAGCGAGCCCGACAGCGTGCCCCACTGCAAAGTCTGTCCCGGGCTGGCGCTCACGCCCCCTTCCATGCTCAGCGTGCTGTTGCGGTACTGCAGCGCGGCCTGGCTGTAGCGCTGCGGGCCGCCCGAGAGCGTCTGGGCAACATTCCAGCCATAGCCGCCTTCGGTGGGCATGGTGCGCTGGTAGCTGGCGTAGGTCCGGGTGGTCTCGCGGTTCTTCGACGTGGCCAACTGGGCCGTCGAGCGGTCACCGAGGAAGTAGGTGAGTTGCAGCCGCAACTGGTTTTCCCCGGTTTCCACGGTGCGCCCCGCGGTGACCGACAAGAAGGCGTTGGTCGTGACCGGCATGTTGTAGCTCGCGAAGGCCAGGCGGCTGCGCTCGTTCCTGGCATTGCGCAGGTCCAGCCAACCGCCCGTGACCGAGCCCGTGCCCAGGTTCCAGCTCACGCTCAGCTGGCGCGAGCGCCGGGGCAGCTGGTAGCCATCGTCGGCATAGGTGCTGGCATCGCCGAAACGCGCGTCGCGCCCGGTCTGCTGAAAGGAGACGCCGGCGCGCGGCGTGTTGTACTGCCATCCTGCGGTGTACTGCCAGCCGCTGCCCACGCTTGCCGTGGTGCCGCGCGTGAGCGACGCGTTGGCAAGGCCCAGCATGCCCAGGCCGGCCATGCCACCGATGCCCGCCACGCCCAGCCCCTTGCCCAACTGGGCGTGCGCTTCGATGGTGAAGCGGTCCGACAGGCCCTGCCGGTACACACCCGTGGCAATGGGCCGGCCGTACGCAAAGCTGCGCAGCCCGTAGGCCCGCCGCAAGGCGCCGAGCGAAACCGAATAGTCGGTCCAGCCGGGGCGCAGCAGCTCCCGGTTCACATAGAACGGAATGGTGGCGTAGACCTGCCGGCCCAGGGCATCCGTGGTCACCACGGATGCCGTACCGGCACCGCTGACCACGGGCAGCTCGCCCAGCGTGAACGGGCCTGGGGCCACACGGTGGCTGGCGGCCTTGAAGCCGTTGACGAACAGGTCCACGGCCGAGGGCAGGGCCGCCTGGCCGGCGAACTCGGGCAGCGGGTAGGTGATGAGGTCGGGGCGCACGCCGAAGTTGCGCGCCCATTGCACGCCGGCCATGCGCACGGACGTGGTCCAGGGCAGCGAGTCGCTCACCAGGTCTCCGTAAGTGGTTTCCGTGGCTTGGGCCGTATCGGCGCTGGTCCAGCGCGTGTCATGGCGCAGGTAGCCCCGGGTGCCACCGGTCGACTGCAGGCGCACGATGCCAGTGTTGGAGATCACGCCGCGAGGACCGAAATAGCGCTGCTCGGACCACAGAGAGGTGATCGACTGCACGCGCGAGTGGCTGGTGTAGAGGTCATAGTTGAACAGCATGCCGCTGCCCGCAGCGCTGGTGGGCGTCTCTTCGGGTGTCTCATCGGCCAGGCGCTGCATGGGCAGCCACTGCGCGGGCACCGACAGGCGCAGCCGTTGGCCCAGGGCGTCGTAGTCGGCCGTGACACCGGGCAGTGCATCCACCGCGACCCGCGAACCCGCGGGCTGGCCGTTTTGCACATGCATCTGGCGCAGGGTCTGCGCCTCGATCTCGAAATGCGGCCCGCGCTGCTGCACCTCCACCAGCGCCCCGAAAGCCTGGCCGTTGACCTCGACGTCGAGGTACAGCACCGTGGGTTCCAAGACTGCGGGCGGCGCCGGTGGCGGCGATGGATAGGTGCCAGCGGACAGCTGCGCAGGGAGGAAGGCGCCGAGCACCAGGGCACGGCCAGCGCGGGTCCAGAAGCCAGGGCGTTCATCGCGGCGCACGGGGAACCAGGGTTTCAACCCCGTTGATCGTGGCCTTGAGCTCCGGGTTGGCCGGCGGCGGCGCCTCCAGCGCCCACTGCATCTGGCTGCCGGGCAGCACATAGCCCATGAGGCCTTCGTTGATGGGGATGGCGCCTCGGCTGCCGGCGTTCCATTGCACGGAGGTCAGGCGGGCGTGGCCTGTCCCCTGGTTGCGCACCACAAGCTGATGCCGGTGGCCCTGTTTCGTGGCATGCCAGGTGAGGGAGGGTGGCAAGGGCTTGCCCTTGCCACCGGCGAGCAGGGGCTTGGTCGGCCGAAACGGCTGCGCCCCCTCGCCATAGACGAACAGCGGGATGGCGTAGCGCACGTTCAGGCGGATGCCCATGCCGGTCTCGGTGCCGGTGGGCTTTTGCGCCGAATCGTCGGGGGCGGGCAGCTCGTCGATCACCACCCGATAGGCCTCCTCCAGGCCCATGGGAGGGCGCCGGGCGGCGATCAGGCGCACCATCTGCCGCTTGCCGGCCGGCACCACGCTGATGGGCGGGCTGGCCACCACGTCCTTTTGCGCCGAGAAGAATTCCTCGCCCTCGTTCTGGCTCCAGTCCAGCACCCGGACCTGCAGGGAGACGGAGGCGGTGCCGCGGTTCTCCAGCCAGACGGCCACGGCCTGCTGTTCCTCGGTGATCACGGGATCGACCGGCCAGATCATCAATGGGGTCGCCGCCTGCGCCCAGCCGGCGCAAGCGGCGAGCGTGAACACCACACGGCTTGCGGTGCGAAGCAGCCGGGCAGCTGCAGAAGGAAAAGCCGGGAAGTGGTGCGCCCTCACCATGTCACGGTCACCTGCACCGTGTCCACATAGGTTCCGGCCATGGCGGCGGAGCCGGGCAGGACCAGGTCGCCCCGGATGGGCAGGGCCGTCGGGGCCGTGCCCATGGTGATGCCGACCGGCACATTGGGTGCGAGGGCGGTCACCGTGCCGGCCACCAGTGACAGCGTGTAGGGAATGAACTGGCCGCCCCCGTTGGACAGGCGGCGCTGTGCGCCCTGCAGATTCAGGCCACCGTTCACGCTGACCTGCACCGCCGTGCCGGCCGTACACACCAGCTTGGCCTGCATGCCCATGTCGTTGCTGGCCACGGCGGTGACCGTGCCGGTGCTGACCGCAGAGTGCGCACCGAAGTTGACGGAACCGAAGGGCACACCCGCCACCTGCGACGAGTTGCCTGACACGATGCAGCCGCTCACGACGGAGGCGTTCACCGCAAAGGAGGGACTGGTGGGCACCGTTGCGGCCATCGCTGCCAGCGAGGTGCATAGCAATGACAGCGCGATGGCCGCCTGCGGGTGGGCCCGTCTTTCGGCGCGCAAACCTCTACCTGCACGTGCATGCATTTCTTGAACCATTGATGATGCTCCCTCGGCCGCCCGCCACGGCCTGGTGTGAGCGCTCCCGCGCTCTTTGCACACCCCCTCCCTGCTGCCTCTGTCTCCTGGTGGTTGCGGCCGGTGGTCCGGCGCCCGGAGATCAGTAGGTCAGCGTGATCTGCAGCGTATCCGTGTACATCCCCGCCGGCAGCGCCGAGGGGTCTGACTTGTTGATCTGGCCATAGATGGGCAGCGCAAAGGCCACGCCATTGGCCGGCACCGTGATGCCCGTGACCGCCGCCCCGGTCGGGTAGGCCTGGCTGTGCCCCGCGTCGCGGAACACGTCATACGGGATGTAGGCGGCCGTGGTGCCGTTGCGCATGGCACGGTTGCCTGAGCCGATGGAGCCTCCCTGGCCGGCATACGAGCCTGGGCCCACCTGGATGCTGATGCCCAGCACGTCGGGCGAACACACGATCTGTGTGGGGCCCGAGACGCCTTCGCCGCCCGATGCCGTGGCAGTGACGATGCCCGTGAAGGTGCTGGGCCGCGTGCCGAAGTCCAGCGTACCGAAGTTCACCCCGGCAGCGTTGCCCGAGCTTCCCGCGATCACGCAGCCCGCCGTGAGCTGTATCTGCGACTGCAGTGTGCCGGTGAGCGTGCCTGCCAGCGCCGGCCAGGCCAGCATGCCGGCCGCCAGGGCCAGCGCCGCTGCGTACCGCTTTCGATGGGACAGGGGCCCGCTGGCAGGGGATGGGCGCAGGTCCTCCATCGGGTGTCGCCTCTGTCGCTTTCGCAAGGTTGCTCGCATGGTGTCCTCCTCTCAAAGCCGGAAGAAAAGCAAAGGACGCCGTGCTGGGGGCCCCCTTTTGCCGAAGCTACGGGGCAACCTTGCACGGTTGTTGGGCGAACGTCCAGTTTTTTTTGACCCGGTGGGAATGACGGTACGTGAGAGGCACGCGCGCTGCTGTTCCTCCAAGGACGACGCATGCGATCTGAGGGTTTTGAGCAGCCCGGGGTTCTTGGTCGGCTGTGGCGACCGCCAGAGCCGTCAGAGCCAGGCGGGTGGCTCAGTGCTGCTGAGGGATCAGAAAGGGGCGGGTGGCCCGTCTGCCGCAGCGCCGCCCGGCGCGCCACCGCTGCGCCGGGGAATGAGCTGCGCGTCGAGCAAGGCCTCGATGCGGGCGAAGATCTCATGGCGCGAGAACGGCTTCTTCATGAAATCGTCTGCGCCGATCCGATTGGCATAGAACTGTTCGGTGGCGTGCTCGTTGCCGCTGATCATGATCACCGGGATGTGCTGCGAGGCAGGCGTCCTGCGAATGGCGCGCAGTGCATTGAACCCGTTCATGCCCGGAAGGATGATGTCGAGAAAGATCAGTTCGGGCGGTTCCTCGGCGATCAGCGCCAGGCCCTGCTCGGCATCCAGCGCCTCGCGGGTTTCATAGCCCGCCGACACCAGCGTCTTGCGCAGGACGGCGACCACGGTCGGCGAGTCGTCAATGATCAGCACCCTGGTGCCTTTTCGCGCATTGACACGCCTGTGCTTGCGCCGCTCCAGAGGGTCTGCGGCACGCGCAGGGGGTGCGTCGGGACGGTCCGTTGTCTTGCGCATGCCGCCCAGAAGGCGGTCGAAGATACTCATGGTGCGGGCTCGCTTCTCGCTGGATGGGGGCTCAACAAGCGCCAAGTATCCAGGATGTTGGGCTGGGGCAGAAGATGCGGGCGTTTCGCACGCCTCACCCCGGGAGGCCATCAGGCGCTTTGGCTGCTTTTCAGCGCCTGGTGGCGATGGGACGTTGTTGCCGTCGTGACCACTGGTGCTGCCGCACCACGCGTGCAAGGCACTGCCTCACGACTGTGACTCCCCGGCCTTCTGCCGGTCCTTGCGCAACGCCCGCTGCAGCAGCCGGGTGGCGCGGTCACGCAAGGGTGAAACACGGTGCTCCATGGGGGCCTGCGCCTTGGCCTTGGTGCATGCGGCGAGAAAATCCTCGAGGATGGCGGTGTCGTCCAGTGTGTCCGAGCCCACTTTGTGGAACTCGGGGTGCCATTGCGTTGCAGCAATGTAGCCGCGCCCCGGAGCGGGTTTGAGGCGGATGGCTTCGGGCACGCCATCCGGTTCGCTCAGGGCCTCCACTTCGAAGTCCGGTGCCACCCGCTTGATGCCCTGGTGGTGGATGCTGTTGACCCTTGCGCGCGGGCTGTCGGGGTACAACTGGGCAAGGCGTGAGCCGGGCACGATGTGGATGTCGTGGAAATGCTGGTCGTAGGTCGTGGCGTTGCGGTGCTGCTGCGCGCCAGGGTGCTGGAATTCGATGTCCTGGTACAGCGCACCGCCGAAGGCCACGTTGATCAACTGCAGGCCCCGGCAAACGCCGAAGATGGGCTTGCGCACTTCGGCGAACGCCTTGACCACGGCCAGGTCGTACAGGTCGCGCACGCGGTCGCCGACCCATTCTTCGCGCAGCGGCTCCTCGCCGTAGTTGCCCGGCCAGACGTCCGCACCGCCGTGCATCACCACGCCATCGAGCCATTCGGCATAGTGGGCCAGTGTGACGTCGCCGCGTGCGGTTTCACCCGTGGGGCAGGGCACCATCACCACCATGGCCCCGGCCGACATGAGCCAGTGCGCGATGGACTGCTCGACATACTGCAGGGTCTTGTTGGTGAACAGGGAGCGGGTGGGGTCGGCATGCTGAAAACAGGCGGACAGGCCGATCTTGAGGCGGGGGGCGGCGGACATGGGTGGGAGCTCCATAGGCATGCGAATGAAGGGCTGCGCATGCAAGGCAATAGGTATTTACGTTGTAGCACCCGCTCCCGGTGCCGTCTGTAGGAAAGGGCCGTGCATGCCTGTGGCTGCGCCACGTGGTGCTATGAAATGTGGCTTTCTTCATGAAATGGCAGGGTGGTGTGGAGGTGCCGTGCCCTGCGCTCAGCCTTGCTCACGATAATTTCGGAAACCGGGTGTGACGGGCTGCGGGTCGCCCGTTGTGGGCCGCCCACGCGTCGGCCGCTGCCCGCTCCACCGTTAACAAGGCACCTCCATGCGCCACCCCTCGATGCACCTTTCTGCCTTGGCAGCGCTCATGGCGCTGGCCTGGCCCTGCAGCCATGCCGCCGTACCGCCGGGCGCAGCGGCCGAGATCGTGGGGCTGCAGGGACCCGGCGATCAGCGCGCAGCCAGCGTGCAGGACTGGAAGCCCGCGCGCCAGGCGCAGGCATTGGCCGCGGGTGATTTCGTGCGCACGCGCGAAGCCGCACGCATGGCCCTGCTGTTTGCCGACGACACCCAGCTGCGCCTGCACCAGAACACGGTGCTGCAGGTCAAGGCCGTGGCCACACCCGCGCAGCCGGTGACCACGCTGATGCTCAGCGCCGGCCGTGCCTGGACGCAGACGCGCCGCGCCGACGGCAGCCGCCTCACGCTGGAAACACCCGCCGCCACGGCCGCGATCCGTGGCACGGACTGGGACATCGAGGTCGCTGGCGACGGCCGCACGCTGATCACCGTGCTCTCGGGCACGGTGGAGTTCGGCAATGCCCAGGGGCAGGTGTCGGTGGCGGCCAACGAGGCCGCCTACGCCGATGTGGGCCAGGCACCGGTGAAGATGGTGCTCACCCAGCCGCGCGACCGCATCCAGTGGGTGAATGCGCTGCGCGCCGACCCGCTGCCTTCGCTCGCGGCGCAGGGCAATACCGATGGTGGCATGTCTGCCGCGCTGGAACCGGTGCGACGCGCTCTGGCCGCCCGCAATGCGGCTGCTGCAGCCACTGCCCTGGCGCAGGCGCGCAGCCAGGTGCCCGCAGGCTGGGCCGCTGCCATGGAGTCCGCCGTGGCACTGCAGGCGGGCGACCTGCAGGCGGCACGCAGCCAGCTGGCGCGCCAGATCGGGGACGCTGGCCAGCCGCCCGTGCTCGCCGCCTGGCTCATGCAGTCGGATCTGCAATTGCTGGACGGCGATGGGCCCGCCGCCGTGAACACCCTGCGCGCCGCGCTTGCACGGCACTGGCCTGCGCACCCGGCCCTGGTGGCCCAGCTGGCGCGCGTGCAGTTGCTCACCGAGCGGGTGGACGAAGCGCAGGCCACGCTGGCGGGCGCCGGCACGGGCGATGGGGGCCTGGCGCTGGTGCGCGCCGAGCTGTCCCGCCGCCAGGGCGATGGGCCGGCGGCCATTGCGGCCTACACGGAGGCCACGGTACGCATGCCCGGCGACGCGCGGGCCTGGCAGGGCCTGGGCAGCGCGCACGTGGAGCGCGAGGAGACAGGCCCCGCGCGCAAGGCACTGGGCCAGGCGCTGGCGCTCGATGCGCAGGCGCCGGGGGCACAGGGCGAGCGGGGCACGCTGGCGACCTTCGTCAACCAGTTCACCGAGGCGGGGCAGGCGTTCGAGACCGCCCTGCACGACAACCCGGCCGACTACGTCGCGCTGACCGGGCAGGGGCTGATGCACCTCAAGCAGGGCCAGCCGCAGGCCGCGCTCGACGACTTCCTGCGCGCGGGCGTGATGGAGCCGCGCTATGCCCGGGCCAAGGTCTGGACGGCGGTGGCCTACTACCAGCTCGGGCGCACGCCCGACGCGCTGGCCACGCTGCGCCAGGCCAGCGCCCTCGACGACAAGGACCCCTTGCCCTACCTGCTGCTGGCGCAGATCCAGACGGATCTGTTCCAGCCCGGGGATGCCGTCGCCTCCGCGCGCGCGGCCCTGCAGCGCATGCCCTACCTCAAGTCGCTCAACCAGGTGGCCAATGACCAGAAGGGCAGCGCCAACCTGGGTGCCTCGCTGGCCTTCTTCGGCATGGAGGACTGGGCGCTGGAGCTGGCGCAAAAGAGCTTCTCGCCCTACTGGGGCGGCAGCCACCTGTTCCTGGCGGACCGCTACCGCGGCGAGTTCAACAAGAACTCGGCGCTGTTCCAGGGCTTCCTGACCGACCCCATGGCCTTCGGCGCCAGCCAGCTGCACTCTTCGCTGCTGCAGCGCCCGGGCAGCCATGGCGCCCTGGGCCTGCTGCTGGACCGCGACTTCTACCGCATGCGCGCGCCCTCGGTCACGCTCAACGGCATGGACAACAGCCGCCTTCCGGTGTCGTGGTTCCTCAAGGCACAGAGCGCACGGGCCAAGCGCTCCCCGATCGACGTCGGGGTGTTCAATGCGCCGGCTTTCCACGATCCCTCGGGGACCGGGGACATCGGCGCCGACGTGCTCACCTTCGGCCTGGGGCTGCAGCCCAGCGAGCGCCTGAACCTGTTCGCCTACGCCAACCAGTACGACGTGT
The DNA here is from genome assembly GCF_979253235.1 of Acidovorax sp. AC410. Classification (NCBI taxonomy): domain Bacteria; kingdom Pseudomonadati; phylum Pseudomonadota; class Betaproteobacteria; order Burkholderiales; family Comamonadaceae; genus Acidovorax; species Acidovorax sp. AC410. The sequence continues at coordinate 1,535,633 of NZ_CEEDCG010000001.1, read as the reverse complement.
CCCTTCGGGGCCGCAACCAGCTCGACCTGTGGGGCGATGGCTCCGAGGTGCGGCAGACCACCGCAGACAACCGGGCGCGCCTGGGCGTGGCCGGGCTGTCGTACCGCTGGAGCCCGGTGGAGCAGACCTGGCTCAAGATCGGGCGCAGCCGGGAGAGCAACCGCGCCGACAACTTTCCCACCCTGTTCCTCTTTCCGCCGCTGGCAGCCCTGGGCGGGCTGCAGGCCTCTCCCGAGAAGGCCTTCACCGATCTGCAACTGCGCCACAGCGTGGACCCGCAACCCGGGCAGCGCTGGAGCGTGGCCCTGGAGCATGTGGCAGAAAAGCAGTCCAGCGAGGTGAGCGGCTACGGCCCCCTGATCCGCCAGGACAGCGGCGCGGTGCCGGACATCCTGGTATTCGCCGGCGTCAACGAGATTGACCGGCGCTACACCGGCCTGACCCTGGCGGGCAGCCAGCAGTTCACGCCCGACCTGCTGCTCGATGGCGCCCTGGGGCTGCAGCAGATCCGCCACCGGGTGCGCGGCGGCAATGCGGTGGGCCTGCTGATCCGGGACGTGAGCGAATCGAGCCAGGCCCGGCGCACCGACACGGAAAGGGTGGTGACCCCGCGCGTGGGCGTGGTGTTCAGCCCCGCGGCGGGGACCACGCTGCGCATGGCCTACCAGGACTGGTTGCGCCCGCTGAGCGCGTCCACCCTCACCAGCGTGGAGACGGCCGGCATCCCCGTCGAGGACCGCATGGTGGAGGCCGGCGGGCGCCATCGCCGCACGGTGGCGCAACTGGGCATGGAGATCGACGGGCACACCTTCCTGAGCCTGCGCGCCGACCACCTGCGCGTGCGCAACCCCGGTGTGATCGGGGTGGACCTGCGCACACCGAGCATGCCTTTTCTGGAAGAGATGCGCAACGCGCAGCTCATCAACCTCTCGACCACCGACGTGCTCGAAGGCACGCCGGGCTTCGAGGAAGGCACGCTGCAGGCCCTGGGGGCCGGCCTCAACCGCATGTTCAGCCGCCAGTGGTCGGGCTATGCCAAGTACCTGTACCAGCACAGCAGCAGCCAGTACCTGGACAGCACCAGCAACAGCATGGTGCGCGACCTGCGCATCCCCTACATCCCGCGCCATACCGCCGTGATCGGGGCCACCTGGGCCAGCGCGCAGCGCGTGTACCTGAGTGCCCGCGCGGTCTACCGGTCCGAGCGCTTCGAGGATAAGCAGAACCTCACGCGCCGCCCTGCGGGCTGGAACCTGGACCTCGTGGGCTACTGGGAGACACAGGACAAGCACTGGGTGGTGGGCGCCGGGGTGCTGAACCTGTTCGGAGACCGGACACCGCGCCAGACGGTCCGGTACGTGATCGATGCGCGCTACCGCTTCTAGGGGCTTCTGGCGCGAATCGGTGCTGGCGCTGGCGGCCAGCGCGCTGGTGCTGCTGCTGGCCTGGGCTGCCACGTTCACCCGGCCCTGGCATGCGCTGGAGTTCAAGACCTTCGACGTGCTCACGGCGCTCTCGGCGCCCCGGCGGAGCGTCTATCCGGTGGTGATCCTTGCGATCGACGAGCCCAGCTTCCAGGAGCTGCAGCAGCACTGGCCTTTTCCACGCAGCCTGCACGCACGCCTGATCGAGCGCGTGCATGCCGATGGTGCGGCGGTGATCGGCATGGACGTGGTGTTCGCCGACCCGAGCGGTGAGGAGGAGGACGCTGCGCTGGAGCGTGCGGTGGCCACGGCCGCGCCGGTGGTGCTGGCCTCGGCGCGCGAGAAGATCGACAGCGGCAATGCCACGCTGTGGACCGAGGTGCCGCCGCTGCAGCGGCTGCTGGCCGCGGGTGGCCAGGCGGGCAGTTCGCTGGTACAGCCGGACGACGACTTTGTGGTGCGCCGTGCATTTGGCGACGAGGACAGCCTGGCCATGCACATGGCGCGGCGCGTTGCGGGCGTGGGGGCCAAAGACCTGCGATCGGCCGAGTGGCTGGCCTACCGCGGCCCGCGCGGCAGCTTCGACACACGCTCGTACTACCAGGCACTGGAGCCGGGGCTGCTGCCGCCCGGCTTCTTCAAGGACAAGATCGTGCTGGTGGGACGCTCTGCGCTGAGCGCCTCCGACCTGGAGAGCCGGCGTGCCGACATGTTCAACTCGCCCTTCGGTTCCGCTGGGGGGGATCGCCTGTTTCCCGGTGTGGAACTGCAGGCCACGCAGGTGGACAACCTGCTGGCAGGCGATGGCCTGCGCAGTGCGCCAGGGCACTGGACTCCCGTGCTGCTGCTGCTGATGGTGCCGCTGGTGATCCTGGCCGGTCGACGCCTGCACACGGGCTGGGCGGTCGTGCTGATGGCGGCCCTGGTGGCGGCCATGGCGCTCGCCTCGTGGCTGTTGTTCGCCCACGCACGGCTGTGGTGGCCGCCGTTGATGCCCATGGCCGCGGCCCTGGGGTTGACGGGCGCCACCGCACTGGTGATCTACGCCACGGTGCGCCAGCGGGCCCAGCAGACCCGGGCCATGTTCGCCCAGTATGTGCCGCCCGAGGTGGTGGCACGCCTGGTGGCTGAGCCCGAACTCATGCGCCTGGGCGGCGAGGTGCGTGAGGTGACCATCATGTTCACCGACCTGGCCAACTTCACCACCCTGTCGGAACAGCTCAGCGCCGAGCAGACGGTGGAACTGCTCTCCGGCTACTTCGACGCCATGACGCCCATCATCCACGCCAGCGGCGGCACGGTGGACAAGTTCATCGGCGATGCCGTGATGGCCTTCTGGGGCGCGCCGCTCGACGATGCCCAGCACGCCGAGCATGCGGTGCATGCGGCGCTGGACATGCAAAAGGCCATGGAACCGCTGGTGGCCGCCCTGCGCGCGCGCGGCCTGCCGCCGCTGCAAATGCGCATCGGCTTGCACACCGGTCGGGTGGTGGTGGGCAACGTGGGCTCGCAGCAGCGTTTTTCGTACACGGTGATCGGCGATGCGGTGAACCTTGCGGCGCGCCTGGAGGGCGCGAACAAGGCCTTCGGCACGGGCATCCTGCTGTCGCAAGCCACGGCGCGGCAACTGCCGCCCGTCCTGCTGGTGCGCGTGCTGGACGAGGTCATCGTCAAGGGCCGGGCCGAGCCGGTGCGCGTCTTCACGCTCTGCGCGGACCACGAGGTCTGCGCGCTGTCTGCCGCAGCCCTGGATGCCTTCCACGGGGGCGATGCGGCCACGGCCGCGGCTCTCCTCGACCAGTTGCTGCAACGCTGTCCCGGCGACCCGGCCGCCCTGCGCTTGCAGAACCGCGTGGCCGAGGCGGCGGCGCTGCCTTCGGGCATGCCCTGGCCCACCGCCGTCGCGCTGGACAAGTTGTAAGAACCTGTGTTTAACAGGTTCTTACCCGGCCGATTCGCGCTGTGGCGGCTTTGGTGCCACCATGGAGCCATGGCTGCGGTCCTGCACCGCCGCCTTTCTCTCGCAACCACCCAAGGAGCCCAGCATGCAAGTACAAGTCAACACCGACGACCACATCAACGGCAGCGAATCCCTGGCCCAATGGGTGACCGACGAAGCCAAGAGCCGGTTGGCGCGCTTCCAGGACCATGTGACGCGGCTGGAAGTGTTCCTGTCCGACGTCGACGCAGGTAAATCGGGGGCCAAGGACAAGCGCTGCCGCATCGAGGCGCGCGTGACCGGTCGCCAGCCCGTGACGGTGACGGACGAGGCCGACAAGATGGCCAACGCCTTCATCGGCGCCACCGACAAGCTGGCGCGCGCGCTCGACACGGACCTGGGCCGCGCCAAGGACCGCCATGGCCGCGACACCATCCGCACGGCCGAAGCGGAATAGATCGCCTAGAGATCCAGCACCAGCAGCTTGCCCTTGGCCCGTGAGCAGCAGGGCATGCACTGCTCGTTCGACGCCTTCTCCTCGTCGGTGAGGTACATGTCGCGGTGGTCCACCTCGCCTTCGAGCACGCGCGTAAGGCAGGTGCCGCACACGCCTTGCTCGCATGAGGTCATGATGTCCACGCCCTGGGTGCGCAGCGCATCGACGATGGAGATGTCGGCCGGTATGGTGTAGGTGCTGCCGGTGCTGGCAATGCGCACCTCGAACGCGCCGTCGCCCGAGGTGTCCTGCGCGGGCGCGCCGAAGTATTCGAGGTGGATGCGGTCCGCAGGCCAGCCCAGGTTCTTCGCGGTGTTCACCACATGGTCGATGAACCCGGCGGGGCCGCAGACGTACAGGCGCGCATCGGGCGCGATGTCGGCCAGCACGGCCATGAGGTCGAGCTTCTGCTCGGGCCCGCCTTCGTCGGTATGCACCTGCACGTGGGGGGCCATGGCCGATGCCGCAATCTCCTCGGTGAACGCCGTGCGCGCCAATGAACGCGTGCAGTAGTGCAGCGTGAAGTCGGCGCCGGTGTGGGCCAGGCGTTCGGCCATGCACAGCAGCGGCGTCACACCGATACCACCCGCCAGCAGCAGGGTGCGCGGCGCGGGGTGCAGTTCGAAATGGTTGCGCGGCGTGCTGATGGTGAGCGTGTCGCCTTCATGCACGGCGTCGTGCATGCCGGCCGAGCCGCCGCGCGAGGCCGCGTCGCGCAGCACGGCGATGCGGTAGCGGTGCTGCTCGCTGGCGCTGTTGCACAGAGAGTACTGGCGTGTGAGTCCGCCGGGCACATGCACGTCGATGTGCGAGCCGGCGCTGAACGCGGGCAGCGGCGCGCCGTCGGTGCGGGCCAGTTCGAAGCTGGCAATGCCCTCGGCCTCGGCGTGCTTGCGCACCACGCGCACCTGCAGGGTTTCCTGCGCGGTTGTCATGCTGCCTGCTCCGCCGCCAGGGTGCGGTCGATCACCTTGCGCGACTGCACGCCGCCGGCGTCGATGTTGAGCATGAGCAGCTTGCGCTCGGGGTGGCGCAGCAGGTTCAGCTGCTGCAGCTCCAGCATTTCGCGGTCTTCGGAAAAGATCTTGCCCTGGCCTTCGCGGATCTGCGCGGTGAGGGCCGGATCCTCGGGCTTGAAGTGGCGCGCCATGCCCCAGAAGTAGTGGATCGAGGTCTCGGTCTCGGGCGTGATGAAGTCCACCACGATGCTCGATGCCTTCTTGTCGGCCGGGGCTTCATAGCCCCCATGGCCGGCAAGCGCCACGCCGACCTCGATCAGCACGTGGCTTGGCGGCGTGAAGTGGCAGATCTGCCAGCGGTCCACGGGCTGGTCGTCGGGCAGGCCGTTCATGCGCAGCGCCATCTGCCAGAACGGGGGCGCCTGGATGCCCTCCATGAAGCGGCTGGTGATGACCTCGTCGCCCTCGACCCGGGTCTTGCACGGCACCTCGTCGATCTCCTTTTGGCCGATGCTGTTGGAATGCACGTAGGTCTCGTGCGTCAGGTCCATCAGGTTGTCGACCATCAGCCGGTAGTCGCAGGCAATGTGGTACAGCCCGCCGCCATAGGCCCACTCGGGGCTCTCGGCCCATGCGAGGTGGTGGATCTTGGCGGGGTCGGCCTGTGCGGCATCGCCGGGCCAGACCCAGATGAAGCCGTAGCGCTCGACCACCGGAAAGCTGCGTGTGCGCGGAAAGCCCTGCACCCGCTGGCCCGGCATCGAAACGGCCTTGCCGTCGCAGCCCACGCGCAGGCCGTGGTAGCCGCACATCAATTGGCCATCGCAGACGGTGCCCAGCGACAGGGGCGCGCCGCGGTGGGGGCAGAAGTCGTCGAGGGCGGCGACCTGGTCGGGTGCCGGGCGGTAGAAGACCATCTTCTCGCCGCAGATGGTGCGGCCCAGGGGTTTGTCGGCAATCTCGTCGGGGGTGCAGGCGACGTACCAGGCGTTCTTGGGGAACATGATGCTTGTCTCTCTCCGTGGGGGAAGGATGTGTCGCGCCGCAGGCTTGTATACAGCCAGCCTGCGAATCGCTGTATTTGCAGGGGGATTGTGCGAAAAAGCCAGATTCCTGTATACATAAAAAAGCCATAAACCAGTTATCGCGTGCTGGCATATCCCGTAAGCTGTTGTTTTGTATGGAGCGAGGCCCGTCATGGGATGGAGGTTCGGCTGATTTCTGTATACATTCGGCCATACGCCAGAACTCCCGCTCCGCACCAACCATGAACCATCCCGAACCCCAGGCCCTGGCCGCCCTTGGCGACGCTGCAGAAGCTGGCGCCTCGCAGTCGGTCAAGGCCCAGTTGCGGCTGCGCGAGATGATCCTGGCCGGCGAACTGGCCGGTGGCGCGCGCATTGCCGAGCTGCCGCTGGTGGAGATGCTTGGGGTCTCGCGCACCCCCATCCGGGCCGCACTGATGCGGCTGGAGCAGGAAGGGCTGCTGCACCGCCTGCAAGGTGGCGGCTATGCCGTGCGCACCTTCTCGGAAACCGACGTAGCCGATGCCATCGAACTGCGCGGCACCATGGAGGGGCTGGCCGCGCGGCTGGCGGCCGAGCGCGGCGTGGACGCGGGCGTGATGGCCGAAAGCGTGCAGTGCCTGGACGAGATCGACGCCGTGCTGGCGCCGCGTTCGCTCGACGACGAAGGCTTTTCGGCCTATGTGGCGCTGAATGCGCGATTTCACCACCTGCTCAGCCGCATGGTGGGCAGCGAGGTCATCGTGCGCGAACTCGACCGGGTCAAGGGCCTGCCGTTCGCCTCGCCCTCGGCCTTTGTGGTGGTGCAGACGCATTCGCCCGCCGCGCGCGACATGCTGGTGGTGGCGCAGGACCAGCACCGGCAGGTGCTCGATGCCATCGAGCGGCGCGAGGGCGCGCGGGCCGAGGCCATCATGCGCGAGCACTCGCGCATCACACGGCGCAACCTGCTCGCGGCCGTGCAGGCATCTCAAGGTCAGGGTTTACCCGGGGTACAACTGATCAGGGAAAGCGCCTGACCCATAACTGTTGCAAGTTATCACAATCGGCGATATCTAAAAGTCCGAAATCCCGCTTGTGCGTTGCCCTGCGCCGTACCAGACTCCGGCCAGCACACGCTGTATACAACGACATTCCACAGGAGACTAAGCACCATGCACAAACGCCACCTTCTGCGCGCCTCGGCCGCTGCCGCCCTGACCCTGGCCGGCGGCCTGGCGGCCCTGCCGGCCGCGGCCCAGGACAACGTCTTCAAGATCGGCCTGGTTCTGCCCATGACGGGGCAGCAGGCGACCACCGGCCGCCAGATCGAGGCCGCCGCGCGCCTGTACATGGCGCAGAACGGTGACACGGTCGGTGGCAAGAAGGTGCAGCTCATCGTCAAGGACGACACCAGCCTGCCGGACGTGACGCGCCGCCTGGCCCAGGAGCTGGTGGTGAACGACAAGGTCAACGTGCTTGCCGGCATGGGCATCACGCCTTCGGCCATGGCCACGGCACCACTGGCCACGCAGGCCAAGACCCCGCTGGTGGTGATGGCTGCCGCCACGTCCAGCATCACCGAGGCGTCGCCCTATGTGGTGCGCACCAGCTTCACCTTGCCCCAGGTGTCGGTGGCCCTGGCCGACTGGGCGCCCAAGAACGGCATCAAGAAGGTCGTGACGCTGGTGAGCGACTACGGCCCGGGCATCGATGCCGAGAAATTCTTCAACCAGCGCCTGACTTTCAACGGCGGCCAGGTGACCGAGGCTTTGCGCGTGCCGCTGCGCAACCCGGACTTCGCCCCCTTCCTGCAGAAGGTGCGCGACGCCAAGCCCGATGCGCTGTTCGTCTTCGTGCCCTCGGGCGCGGGCGCGGCGGTGATGAAGCAGTTCCTGGAGCGCGGCATGGACAAGGCCGGTATCAAGCTCATCGCCACCGGCGACGTGACCGATGACGACCAGCTCAACGACATGGGCGACGGCGCGCTGGGCGTGGTCACCTCGCACCACTACTCGGCCGCGCACCCCTCGCCGTTGAACAAGAAGTTCGTCGAGGCCTTCGAGAAGGCCAACAAGGGCCTGCGCCCCAACTTCATGGCCGTGGGCGGCTACGACGGCATGCGCGTGATCTACGAAGCGCTCAAGACCACCAAGGGCGCGGGCGGCGGCGACGCCCTGCTGGCCGCCATGAAGGGCCAGGTCTTCGAGAGCCCGCGCGGCCCGGTGTTCATCGACGCGCAGACCCGTGACATCGTGCAGAACGTGTACCTGCGCAAGGTCGAACGCGTCAACGGCCAGCTCTACAACGTGGAGTTCGACGTGATCAAGGACGTCAAGGATCCGGGCAAGACGAAATAGGTAACCCCCTGAGTCGCTTCGCGCCATCCCCCTAGAGGGGGACGCCACCCCTGGCCTGGCGAAGCCAGTTCCACGGTGGCGCTGGCGTCGGGCACGCCAGTATCGAAGACGGGTGTTCCTCTGGCCAGTGGACGGCGCCGTGCCCGTGCTGTGTTCTATTGAAGTGATTGCATGCTGACCATTCTTTTCGACGGTGTTGCCTACGGCATGCTGCTGTTCATCCTGGCGGTGGGGCTGGCCGTGACCATGGGGCTGATGAACTTCATCAACCTCGCGCACGGGGCCTTTGCCATGGCCGGCGGCTACATCACCGTGCTGCTGATGCAGCGGCTGAACGTGCCCTTTCTGTGGTGCCTGCCGCTGGCCTTCATCGGCACGGCGCTGCTCGGGGCGGTGCTCGAACGCACGCTGTACCGCCCGCTGTACCACAAGGCCCATCTGGACCAGGTGCTGTTCTCCATCGGCCTGGTGTTCATGGCGGTGGCCACGGTGGACTACTTCGTGGGCTCCACGGGGCAGATCATCCAGCTGCCGGCCTGGCTCAAGGGCCGCACCGAGATCGGCAGCGGGGCCTTCATGCTCGGCATGGGGCACTACCGGCTGTTCATCATCGCGGTGTGCGCGGCCCTTACCGTCGGCCTGCAGTACGTGCTCACGCGCACGCGCTTTGGCAGCCGGCTGCGCGCCTCGGTGGATGACCAGCGCGTGGCCGCCGGCATGGGCATCAACGTGAACATCGTGTTCCTGTCCACCTTCGCCTTCGGTTCGGGCCTGGCCGGCCTGGGGGGTGCGCTCGGGGCCGAGGTGCTGGGGCTTGATCCGAGCTTTCCGCTCAAGTTCATGATCTATTTCCTGATCGTCGTGGCCGTGGGCGGCACCTCGTCCATCACCGGGCCGCTGCTGGCCGCGCTGCTGCTCGGCATCGCCGACGTGGCGGGCAAGTACTACATCCCCAAGCTCGGCGCCTTCATCGTCTACAGCCTCATGATCCTGATCCTGATCTGGCGGCCCCAGGGCCTCTTCGTGCGCAAGGGGGGCAAGTGATGGACCGCTCCTCCCGCTCCAATGTGCTGCTGCACAGCCGCCGCATGCGGCCCTGGGAGCCTGTGCTGTGGCTGCTGGCCTTCGCCGCGCCGGCGGCCCTGCCCAGCCATGCACTGATCATCAACGAGATCGCTATCGTGGCGCTGTTCGCGATTTCGCTGGACCTGATCCTGGGCTACACCGGCATCGTCTCGCTCGGCCACGCGGCCTTCTTCGGCATGGGCGGCTATGCGGCGGCCCTGTTCGCCAAGCACGTGATGCCCGACCCGCTGGTCGGCCTGGCAGTGGGCATCGCCGCTGCCACGGTGCTGGGCGCGGTGGCCTCGTTCACCGTCATGCGCGGTACGGACCTCACGCGCCTCATGGTCACGCTGGGCGTGGGCCTGATCATGCTGGAGCTGGCCAACAAGCTCGACTGGCTGACCGGCGGTGCCGACGGGCTGCAGGGCGTGGTCATGGGCCCGGTGCTTGGCAAGTTCGAGTTCGACCTGTTCGGGCGCACGGCGGCCTGGTACTCGATGAGTGTGCTGCTGGTGCTGTTCCTGCTCGCGCGGCGCGTCGTGCAGTCGCCCTTCGGCGCCACGCTCAAGGCCATCCGCGACAACCGGCTGCGCGCCATGGCCATCGGCATCCCGGTGACGGCCAAGCTGGCCCAGGTGTACACCCTGGCGGCCGCGCTCGCGGGGGCGGCGGGCGCCCTGCTCACGCAGACCACGGGCTTTGCCTCGCTGGACCTGTTCGAGTTCCACCGCTCGGCCGACGTGATGCTGATCCTGGTGATCGGCGGCGTGGGCTGGCTCTATGGCGGCGTGGTCGGTGCCATTGGCTTCAAGCTGCTGCAGGACGTGATCTCTGCCGTGACGCCGCAGTACTGGACCTTCTGGATCGGCCTGTTCCTGGTGGTGCTGGTGCTGGTGGGGCGCGAGCGCCTGATCCGCCCCTGGACCTGGTTCGGAGGGCGCAAGGCATGAACACCGCCGCAACCCACAACGACGCTCCCGTCGTGCTGGCCGCGCACGGCCTGGTCAAGCGCTTCGGCGGCATCACCGCCACCAACAATGTCACGCTGAACCTGCGCCAGGGCGCACGCCACGCGCTGATCGGGCCCAACGGCGCGGGCAAGACCACGCTGATCAACCTGCTCACGGGCGTGCTGGAGCCTACCGAGGGCTCCATCGTGCTCGAAGGCCAGGACATCACGCGACTGGCACCGCACCTGCGTGTGCAGCGCGGCATGGTGCGCACTTTCCAGATCAACCAGTTGTTCGACTCGCTCACGCCGCTGGAGACGCTGGCGCTCACCGTTTCGCAAAAGCAGGGCCTGGGCGGCAAGTGGTGGCAAAAGCTCGGCGCGCGCAACGCCGTGAACGAGCGCTGCGAGCAGTTGCTCGAACAATTCCACCTCACGGCCGTGATGGCCGAGCCCACGCGCGTGCTGGCCTACGGCAAGCGCCGCCTGCTGGAGATCGCCATCGCCCTGGCCTGCGAACCGCGCGTGCTGCTGCTCGACGAGCCCGTGGCCGGCGTGCCTGCAGGCGAGCGCGAAGAGTTGCTGCAGACCGTGGCCGCCCTGCCCGCCGATGTCTCGGTGCTGTTGATCGAACACGATATGGACCTGGTTTTCAGCTTTGCCAAGCGCATGACGGTGCTGGTCAACGGCACCGTGCTCACCGAGGGCGACCCCGACACCATCGCCCGCGACCCGCAGGTCAAGGCGGTGTACCTGGGGCATCGGGAGGATGCGCATGTCTGAGCTTTTGCGCATTGAAGGACTGAGCGCGGGCTATGGAGAGGCGGTGGTGCTGCAGGGTGTATCCCTGGCGCTGGCCGAGGGCGAGACGCTGGCCCTGCTGGGCCGCAATGGCACCGGCAAGACCACGCTGATCAACACCCTGGCCGGCGCCACGCGCCAGCATGCGGGCACGGTGGCTCTGGGCTCCGTGCAACTGCACCGCCTGCCGTCGCACGAGCGCGCGGCCGCCGGCATCGGCTGGGTGCCGCAGGAGCGCAACATCTTCAAGTCGCTCACGGTGCATGAGAACCTGACTGCCGTGGCGCGGCCCGGCCGCAAGGGCGCCACGGCGGCGCCGTGGACACCCGACAAGGTCTACGCCATGTTCCCGCGCCTGGCTGAGCGCAAGACCAACCTGGGCACGCAGCTGTCCGGTGGCGAGCAGCAGATGCTGGCCGTGGGCCGCGCGCTGGTGCTCAACCCGCGGCTGCTGCTGCTCGACGAGCCGCTGGAAGGCCTGGCGCCCATCATCGTCGAGGAACTGCTGCGCGCCATCCGCCGCATCACGCGCGAAGAGGGGCTCTCGGCCATCATCGTCGAGCAGCACCCGCAGGCCATCCTGGCCATCTCGGACCATGCCGCGGTGCTGGACCGGGGCACGGTGGTGCATACCGGCACCGCAGAGGATCTGCGTGCTCAGCCCGAACTGCTCGACCGGCTGCTGGGTGTGGCCCGGTAGCCAGCGATCCCCACCACCGAGGCTCACCATGGACCTGCAGCACATCGGCCTGATCGGCTACGGCGAAGTCGGCAAGACCTTTGCCCTGGGGCTGCAGTCGCAGCCCGGCGTCACTGGTGTCGGCGCATGGGACCTGAAGTTCGCGCAGGCCACTACGCGCGATGCCGAGCGGGCGCATGCCGCGCAGCACGGGGTCACGGCCCACGCTTCTGCGCAAGCGCTGTGCTTGGCCAGCGACCTGATCATCTCGGCCGTCACCGCATCGCACACGCTGGAGGTGGCGCAGCAAGCAGCTGCCTACCTGCGCCCTGGCACGGTGTTCCTGGACCTCAATTCGGCCTCGCCCGGCACCAAGCAGCAGGCCGCTGCGCTGGTCGAGGCGTGCGGCGCGCACTATGTGGAGGCGGGTGTCATGACCTCGGTGCCGCCCTATGGCATCCGCGTGCCCATGCTGCTCGGGGGCGCTCAGGCGCAGGCCCTGGCGGCGGTGCTGCAGGCCTGGGGCATGGATGCCACGCCGGTCAGCGAGAAGCTCGGCGTGGCCAGCGCCATCAAGATGTGCCGCAGCGTGATGATCAAGGGGCTCGAAGCCCTGGTGATCGAAAGCTATGCCACCGCTCGGCAGTACGGTGTGGAGGCACATGTGCTGCCCACGCTGGCCGAGACCTTTCCCTCCATCGACTGGGAAAGGCAGGGCAGTTACTTCTTCAGCCGCGTGGTGCAGCACGGCCAGCGCCGCTCCGAAGAAATGCACGAGGCCGCGCGCACTGTGCGCGAGGCCGGCGTGGAGCCGTTGATGGCCAGCGCCATTGCGCACAAGCAGTCGGCGGTGGCGGCCCTGGCGCGCGAGGGCGTGTTCGCGGGCCTGCCCAAGGATGCGCCCTGGCAGGACTACGCCGACCGGCTGCTGGCGCACCTGGATGCTGCACCGAAGAGGGATCAAGGCGCCTTGTAGATCGTCTGCAAGGTAGTGCGGATGAGCTCTGCCATGGCCTGCTGCGTCAGCGTGGCCGGGCGCTGCGAGCTCACGGCCATCGACAGCTTGCTGCGCAAGCGGGGCTCGCCGGCCTGACCGATGGGCCGGGTGCCGAACACCTCGGGCTTGCCCGAGGTGGTCACCGCATTCATCGGCAGCACCGCGCTGCCCGCGCCATCGGCCACCAGGTCCAGGATGGCGGCCACGCCGTCGATCTCCAGGCTGATCTGCGGGCGCAGGCCGAGCGCGGCCAGTTCCGACTCAACCAGCATGCGGATGGAGTTGGGCCGGGTGGGGATCACCAGCGCAAAGCGCGTGAGTTCCTCCAGCCCCACGGGCTGCCGTGCCTGGGCATCGGCCTCGGCGTCGCTCTGGCCCACGGGCCGGCGCTGCACCAGGAACAGGTCTTCCTCCAGCAAGGGCGTGATCTCGATGCCCGGCGAGGCCGGCGTGTTGTAGAGCAGCGCGATGTCCAGCAGCCCGGTGGTCAGCGATTCGCGCATGGCCACCGTGAGCCCTTCGCTGATGGCCAGGGCCGCATCGGGCATCTGCACGCGGAAGGCGCGCGTGAGCGGCACCGTGAGCACCTTGGCCATGGTGGGCGGCAGGCCGATGGCCACGCGCCCCGCCAGCGCCCCGCGCACGCGCCCGAGCTCCTCGCGCGCACGCTCCACCTGGTGCAGGATGCCGCGGCCATGCTCCAGCAGCAGCTTGCCCGCCTCGGTCGGTATGGCCCCGCGGCCATTGCGCACCAGCAGGTTCTGGCGCAGCTCCACCTCCAGCAAGCGCACCTGGCGGCTCAGGGCCGGCTGGGCGATGTCCAGCACCACCGAGGCGCGGGTGAAACTGCCCAGTTCGGCCACGCGCACAAAGTACTCGATCTGCTTGAGGTCCATGGGGGTGTGCTCTCTGCTATTTGCAATAGCTCCAATTCGACAATAGAAGAATGATATATCTGGTAGTGCCCCTGCCGGCTTTATGTCGCGCCCGGCACTGCCCACAATCGGCGGCATGTATACAGCGACTGCCAACCTCCCATGAGTGCATCCACCCTTCGTGGAATCTCGTCCATGGCCACGCGCCAGGTGCTGGCCGAACTGTTGGCTACCTACGAGCAGCAGACCGGCCAGCGCGCGGTCATCGAAGCCGTGGGCGGCGTGGACGCCGCCAAACGCGTGCAGGCCGGTGAGGCCTTCGACGTGGTGGTGCTGGCCTCCGACGCCATCGACAAGCTCATCGCGGCCGGTGCCATCGACCCCGCGAGCAAGACCGACTGGGTGCGTTCCGGCGTGGCCGTGGCTGTGCGCGCGGGTGCAGCGCTGCCCGACATCGGCTCCGAAGACGCAGTGCGCAGTGCCGTGCTGGCCGCGCACAGCATCAGCTACTCCACCGGCCCGAGCGGCGTGGCGTTGGCCAGGCTGTTCGAGCGCTGGGGCATTGCCGACGAGGTGGCGGGCCGCATGGTCCAGGCCCCGCCGGGCGTTCCCGTGGGCTCGCTGGTCGCGCGCGGTGACGTGGAACTCGGTTTCCAGCAACTGAGCGAGTTGCTGAACGTCGAGGGCATCACCGTGGTGGGCCCGCTGCCGCCCGCCATCCAGATCACTACCATCTTCTCGTCGGGCGTGGGCACTGCCAGCAAGCAACCCGTGGCTGCAAAGGCGCTGCTCGACTTTTTGGCCTCCTCAGCTGCCACCGAGGCCAAGCAACGCCAGGGCATGGACCCCGCCTGATTCCGCATACCAAGATCCAAGGAGCACACCACAATGAGCCTCATCATCGACTGCCATGGCCACTACACCACGGCACCCAAGGCGCTGGAGAACTGGCGCAACCAACAGATCGCCGGCATCAAGGACCCGGCCGCCATGCCCAAGGTGGCGGACCTCGTGATCAGCGACGACGAGCTGCGCGAATCCATCGAGACCAACCAGCTGCGCCTGATGAAGGAGCGCGGCAGCGACATCACCCTGTTCTCGCCGCGCGCGAGCTTCATGGCCCACCACATCGGTGACTTCAACGTCTCCAGCACCTGGGCGGCCATCTGCAACGAGCTGTGCCACCGCGTCTCGACGCTGTTCCCCGAGCACTTCGTGCCTGTGGCCATGCTGCCGCAAAGCCCGGGCGTGGACCCCGCGACCTGCATTCCCGAGCTGGAAAAGTGCGTCAAGGAATACGGCGCCGTGGGCATCAACCTGAACCCCGATCCCTCGGGCGGCCACTGGACCAGCCCGCCGCTGACCGACCGCCACTGGTATCCCATCTACGAAAAGATGGTGGAGTACGACCTGCCCGCCATGATCCACGTGAGCACCAGCTGCAATGCGTGCTTTCACACTACGGGCGCGCACTACCTGAACGCCGACACCACGGCCTTCATGCAGTGCATCCAGGGCGACCTGTTCAAGGACTTCCCCACGCTCAAGTTCCTCATCCCGCACGGCGGCGGTGCCGTGCCCTACCACTGGGGGCGCTTCCGTGGCCTGGCGCAGGAGATGAAGAAGCCGCTGCTCGAAGACCACCTGCTGAACAACATCTTCTTCGACACCTGCGTGTACCACCAGCCCGGCATCGACCTGCTGAACACCGTGATCCCGGTAAAGAACGTGCTCTTCGCCTCGGAAATGATCGGCGCGGTGCGCGGCATCGACCCCACCACCGGAAACTACTACGACGACACCAAGCGCTACATCGAGGCCAGCAAGATCCTGAGCGGCGACGACAAGCACCAGATCTATGAAGGCAACGTGCGCCGCGTGTTCTCCCGACTCGATTCACGCCTGAAGGCAAAGGGGCTCTGACATGTATGAACTAGGCGTTGTCTACCGCAACATCACCCGCGCCGACCGCAGCGCCGCCGACGGCCTGGCCGCGCTGGGCTCGGCCACCGTGCACGAGGCCATGGGCCGCGTGGGCCTGCTCAAGCCCTACATGCGGCCCATCTACGCCGGCCAGCAGGTCTCGGGCACGGCGGTCACGGTGCTGCTGCAGCCCGGCGACAACTGGATGATGCACGTGGCGGCCGAGCAGATCCAGCCCGGCGACGTGGTGGTGGCGGCCGTCACCTCCGAATGCACCGACGGCTATTTCGGCGACCTGCTGGCCACCTCGTTCCAGTCGCGCGGTGCGCGCGCGCTCATCATCGATGCCGGCGTGCGCGACGTGAAGACGCTGCAGGAGATGAACTTCCCGGTGTGGAGCCGCGCCATCTCGAGCAAGGGCACCATCAAGGCCACGCTGGGTTCGGTCAACATCCCTGTGGTCTGTGCCGGCATGTGGGTCACTCCGGGCGACGTGATCGTGGCGGATGACGATGGCGTGGTTTGCGTACCTGCCGCACGCGCCGCCGAAACGCTCGAAGCCGCGCGCAAGCGCGAGAGCTTCGAGGGCGAAAAGCGCGCCAAGCTCGCCTCGGGCGTGCTCGGCCTCGACATGTACAACATGCGCCCCGGGCTCGAGAAGGCCGGGCTCAGGTACATCGACTGAGCGCCACCACGCGTTAACCGCCCCAGTGACGTCTGCCGTGCGGCGGATGTCATACCGCTGCGCACGGCGCAGCACCTATTTTGATATTGACGATACCTACCATGCGCCTTCTTTCTTCCTCCCTCTCCCGCCGCGCCGCCCTGGCACTGGGCCTGGCCGCCGCCGGCATGGCGCCGCAGTTCGCGGCCGCCCAGCAGTTCCCCACCAAAGCCGTGCGCATCATCACGCCCTTCCCGGTGGGCGGCGGCCCGGACGGCGTGGCCCGCATCGTGGCCGAGAAACTCGGCCGTGCCTGGAACCAGCCCGTGGTGGTGGAGAACCGCCCCGGCGGCAATGGCTTCATCGCCATCGACGCGTTCAAGCGCGGCGCCAAGGACGGCCATGACCTGCTCGTGCTCGACAACGTACACCTGGCCGCCTACCCCAGCCTGTTCAAGAAGCTGCCCTACGACGTGGCCAAGGATTTCGACACGCTGCTGCCGCTGTTCAAGACCCACTTCTTCTTCACCGTGGGCACGGACAGCAAGTACAAGACCGTGGCCGACATCGTGGCCGATGCCAAGGCCCGCCCGGGCAAGCTCAACTACGGCTCGTGGTCCGTCGGCAACCCCGTGCACCTGGGTTCGGAGCTGTTCGAGTCCGCCACCGGCACGCAGATGGAGCATGTGATCTTCAAGGAGACCACGCAGCTCTACACCTCGGTCGCCACGGGCGAGATCGACTTCGCCCTGGGCAGCGCCGCCACGGCAGGCCCGCTGTACCGCGCTGGCAAGCTGCGCCTGCTGGCCTTTGCAGGCCCCAAGCGTTCGGCCGAATTCCCCGACGTGCCCACCGTGGCCGAAGCGGGTGGCCCGAAGGACTTCGCCGTCACCGGCTGGAACGCCATTGCCGTGCCGCCTGGCCTGCCTGCTGCCGTCACCGACAAGATCAAGCGCGATATCGAGCAAGCGCTGACGGGCGCCGACGTGGCCGAGAAGTTCAAGACCTTCGGCTACGAGCAGTTCCCGACCACGCGCGCGCAGTTCTCGCAGTTCGTGAAGGACGAGAGCCAGCGCTTTGGCGACGTGATCAAGAAGGCCAACGTCTCGCTGGACTGAGCAGCCAGACAAGGAGCACGCACATGAGCGAATTTACCAAGACCCCCGGCTGGCTCGACTGGTACGCCGGCCCGAGCAAGCCCCGCTTCCAGGTGCCTGCGGGTGCCGTGGACGCGCACTGCCACGTGTTCGGCCCGGGTGCCGAATTTCCCTACGCGCCAGAGCGCAAGTACACCCCGTGCGATGCGAGCAAGGCCCAGCTCTACGCCCTGCGCGACCACCTGGGTTTCGCCCGCAACGTGGTGGTGCAGGCCACCTGCCACGGCGCGGACAACCGCGCCATGGTCGATGCGCTGGTGCACTCGGGCGGCAAGGCGCGCGGCGTGGCCACCGTGCGCCGCTCGGTGAGCGACGAGGAGCTGCAGGCCATGCACGACGCCGGCGTGCGCGGCGTGCGCTTCAACTTCGTCAAGCGCCTGGTGGATTTCACGCCCAAGGATGAGCTGATGGAGATCGCCGCGCGCATCCACAAGCTGGGCTGGCACGTGGTGATCTACTTCGAGGCGGTGGACCTGCCCGAGCTGTGGGACTTCTTCACCGCACTCCCCACCACCGTGGTGGTCGACCACATGGGCCGTCCCGACGTGTCCAAGCCCGTGGACGGGCCCGAGTTCGAGCTGTTCCTGAAGTTCATGCGCCAGCACCCCAACGTGTGGAGCAAGGTCAGTTGCCCCGAGCGCCTGAGCGTGGCCGGCCCCAAGGCCCTGGATGGCGAGCAGGCTGCCTACCGCGACGTGGTGCCGTTCGCGCGCCGTGTGGTCGAGGAGTTCCCCGATCGCGTGCTCTGGGGCACCGACTGGCCGCACCCCAACCTCAAGGACCACATGCCCGACGATGGCCTGCTCGTGGACTTCATTGCGCACATTGCGACGACGCCCGAGTTGCAGCGCAAGCTGCTGGTGGACAATCCCATGCGGCTGTACTGGCCGGATGAAGCAAAAGGCTGACGCCATGTCCCTCGACAAACCCTACCTGGACGTGCCCGGCACGACCATCTTCGACGCAGAGCAAAGCCGCAAGGGCTACTGGCTCAACCAGTTCTGCATGAGCCTCATGAAGGCCGACAACCGCGCCCGCTTCAAGGCCGATGAGCGTGCCTACCTCGACGGGTGGGCCATGACCGAGGAGCAGAAACAGGCCGTGCTCGCGCGCGACCTCAACTGGTGCATCCGCCTGGGCGGCAACATCTATTTCCTGGCCAAGATCGGCGCGACCGACGGCAAGAGCTTCCAGCAGATGGCCGGCTCCATGACCGGCATGACGGAAGAGGAATACCGCAACATGATGATCGGCGGCGGCCGCTCGGCCCAGGGCAATCGCGTGGTCGGCGAAGACGGCGATGCCCAGGCGCACCGCCAGCCGCAGGGTGCTGCGGGAAAGAAAGGAAACTGAACATGGCGCGTATCACCGCCTCCGTCTTCACCTCGCACGTGCCCGCCATCGGCGCCGCGCTCGACCTGGGCAAGACGCAAGAGGACTACTGGAAGCCGCTGTTTGCCGGCTACGACTTCTCCAAGCAATGGATGAAGGACAACCAACCCGACGTCGTCTTCCTGGTCTACAACGACCACGCCACGGCCTTCAGCCTGGAGATGATTCCGACCTTTGCCATTGGCACCGCGGCCGAGTACCTGCCGGCCGACGAAGGCTGGGGCCCGCGCCCCGTGCCCAAGGTCATCGGCCACCCGGACCTGGCTTCGCACATCGCGCAGTCGGTGATCCAGCAGGACTTCGACCTGACCATCGTCAACCGCATGGACGTGGACCACGGCCTCACGGTGCCGCTGTCGCTGATGTGCGGCCAGCCGGACCCGGTGGCCGGCGCCTGGCCTTGCCCGGTGATACCGTTCGCGGTGAACGTGGTGCAGTACCCCGTGCCCAGCGGCCGGCGCTGCTACAACCTGGGCCAGGCGATCCGCAAGGCCATCGAGAGCTACGACGAAGACCTCAACGTACACATCTGGGGCACGGGCGGCATGAGCCACCAGTTGCAGGGCCCGCGCGCGGGCCTGATCAACAAGGACTTCGACAACGCCTTCCTTGACAAGCTCATCAGCGACCCCGAGGCCGCCGCCAGCATCCCGCACATCGACTACGTGCGCGAGGCGGGCAGCGAGGGCATCGAGCTCGTGATGTGGCTCATCGCACGCGGCGCCATGGCCGACGTGGCCGGCGGCAAGCCGCCCAGGCTCATGCACCGCTTCTACCATGTGCCTGCGTCCAACACGGCCGTGGGCCACCTGATTCTGGAGAACTCCTGACATGACTGCGAACAACAAGACCATCAAGGTCGCCCTGGCGGGCGCCGGTGCCTTCGGCATCAAGCACCTGGACGGCATCCAAAATATCGACGGCGTGGAAGTCGTCTCGCTGATCAGCCGCGACCTCGACAAGACCAGGGAAGTGGCGGCCAAGTACGGCATCGGCCATGTCACCACCGACCTGGCCGACAGCCTGGCCCTGCCCGAGGTGGACGCCGTGATCCTGTGTACGCCCACGCAGATGCATGCCGAGCAGAGCATCGCCTGCATGAAGGCGGGCAAGCACGTGCAGGTCGAGATCCCGCTGGCCGACAGCCTCAAGGGTGCGCAGGACGTCGTTGCGCTGCAGAAAGAGACGGGTCTGGTGGCCATGTGCGGCCACACGCGCCGCTTCAACCCCAGCCACCAGTACGTACACAAGAAGATCCAGGCCGGCGAGTTCAACATCCAGCAGATGGATGTGCAGACCTACTTCTTTCGCCGCACCAACACCAACGCGCTGGGCCAGGCACGCAGCTGGACGGACCACCTGCTGTGGCACCATGCAGCGCACACCGTGGACCTGTTCGCTTACCAGGCCAATAGCCCTATCGTGAAGGCCAATGCCGTGCAAGGCCCGATCCACCCTGTGCTGGGCATTGCCATGGACATGAGCATCCAGCTCAAGGCGGCCAATGGTGCCATCTGCACGCTGTCGCTCTCGTTCAACAACGATGGCCCGCTGGGCACCTACTTCCGCTACATCGGCGACACTGCGACCTACCTGGCGCGCTACGACGACCTGTACAACGGCAAGGATGAGAAGATCGACGTAAGCCATGTCGACGTGTCGATGAACGGCATCGAGCTGCAGGACCGCGAGTTCTTCGCCGCCATCCGCGAAGGCCGCGAGCCCAACTCCAGCGTGGCCCGCGTGCTGGCCTGCTACCAGGTGCTGCACGACCTGGAGCAGCAGCTTCAGTAAGAGCGGCTAACAAAACTCTTCTGGCGTCGTTGCCGCGTCTTGTCGTATTGCTCGTACTGCCTGCAATGCATCCGACGTATAGCGCCTAGCCAGAACCGCTTCGCTGAGTTTTGTTATCCGCTCTAAGATCATCCCGATCAACCAATCAATCCGCCCGCAGACGGAACGCTGTGGGCGTTTTTCATGGAGCAATGACCCGCATGCAGACACGCAAAATTGGCCCCTTCGATGTCAGCGCCATCGGCCTGGGGTGCATGAACCTGAGCCACGCCTATGGCGCCCCGGTCTCGCCCGAGCAGGGCGAGCGCGTGCTGCTGGCCGCACTCGACGCGGGCGTGACCCTGTTCGACACGGCCACGCTCTACGGCTTCGGCGCCAACGAGAGCCTGGTGGGCCGCGTGATGAAGCCGCACCGCCAGCGCTTCACCCTGGCCAGCAAGTGCGGCATGCAGGGCGTGGACCTGGTCGGCGACGGCAAGCTGGTGCGCGTGATCGATGGCCGCCCCGCCACCCTGCGCCAGACCTGCGAGGACAGCCTGCGCCGCCTGCAGACCGACGTGATCGACCTGTACTACCTGCACCGCTGGGACAAGCAGGTGCCTATCGAGGACAGCGTGGGTGCGCTCGCGGACCTGGTGCGCGCGGGCAAGATCCGCAGCATCGGCCTGTCCGAGGTATCGGCCGCCACGCTGCGCCGTGCGCATGCGGTGCATCCCATTGCCGCCGTGCAGACCGAGTATTCGTTGTGGACGCGCAATCCCGAGATCGCGGTGCTCGAAGCCTGCCGTGAGCTGGGCGTGGCCTTCGTGGCCTTCAGTCCGGTGGCACGCGGCTATCTGTGCGGCGATCTCACGGATGTGTCGGCCCTGGATGCCAAGGACATCCGCCGGGCGATGCCGCGCTTTGCCCCCGAGGCCTATGCGGCCAACCTGGCGCTACTGGACCGCTACTTTGCGATAGCCCGCCAGGTCGGCTGCAGCCCGGCGCAGCTGGCGCTGGCCTGGCTGCTGCACCAGGGTGAGCACATCATCCCCATCCCGGGCACGACCAGCGTGGAGCATCTGCACGACGACCTGGGTGCTGCCCGCGTGCAGCTCGACGCGGAGACCATGGCCGCACTCGACAGTGTCATCGGCCAGCACAACGTCGTGGGCCCCCGCTACAGCGCCCAGAGCGCCAGCGAGGTGGATACCGAGACGTTTGCCTGAAACAATGCAACGCCCTGCACCATCGCAGGGCGGGTCGCATCAGCGGCGCGTCTGGGCGTCGGTGTGCAGGCTGATCTGGGCGGTGCCGGAGTTGGCGGTGCGGATGTTGGCCGCCAGCATGCGCGTGCGTGCCGCAGCCGTGGCGGCTTCGGCTTGCAAGGCTGCCATGTAGGCGATGTGGTTGGTTTCCGCCTCGTCGCTGGTCTTGCTCCAGATGCTGTTGGCCTGGGCCAGGGCATCGGTGGCCTGCTTCAGTTCCAGGGCCGCGTGCCGGGCGACAGCCGGATCGGCGCTGGCGGTGCTGACCGCCGTGCGGGCCCTTTCGAGGGCCATGGACGGAGCAGTGGCGCAGGCGGACAGAAACCCTGCGGCCATCGCGCTGATGGCGAGAACGGTGGTGCTGCGGAGCATGGGATGCATGGTGGCTGTTTCCTTCAAGACGCTGGTAGGCGTGGTCTGCATCGGCTCCATATGTAACAGATGCATGTGACCCGCCCGTGGCAGAAATTGAACAGCAAAAGCTGTGCCGCCCCGCATGGGGCTTACCCTGGTGGGGTATTGGTGTTACCAGCGCGCAGTGCCTGCACCATTCCAATGCACCATAGGCAAAGCGAAAAATGTTACATGTGGGTGACCGCTTACTTAGACGAGTCCACCTTGTAGTTGAGGTGGTCCAACGGCAGGCATGCAAAAGACCGCACGGTGTCAACGGTGCGGTCCTGGTGAAGGCCGAAGCGGCGAGCCGCTCCAGAAACGGGCGTCAGCGGCCCTTGAGATTGCCCTTGTCGTCGGCGATCACGATCTCCACACGGCGGTTCATGGCGCGGCCCTCGGGCGAGGCGTTGTCGGCCACCGGGTAGACCTTGCCGTAGCCACGCGCCGCGATGCGGCTGGTGTCCACGCCCCGCGCCACCAGCGCATCGCGCACGGCGCCGGCACGGCGTGCCGACAGTTCTTGGTTGTACACGTCCGAGCCCACGCTGTCGGTATAGCCCTCGATCAGCAGCTTGCGCTCGGGAAACTGCTTGAGGAAATCGGCCAGCTTGTCCAGGCGAGGCCCGGCTTGCGCAGACAGCTCGGCCTTGTTGAAGGCGAACAGCACGTCACCCAGGGTCACGAGCAGGCCGCGTTCGGTCTGCTGCGCCTCCATCTCGCGCAATTGCGCTTCGAGCATGCGCACGCGGTCCTGTGCGGCGCTGGCCTGGGCCAGGGCGGCATTGGCCTGTGCCTGCTGTTGTGCAGCGCGTTGTTCGGCGCTCAGGGCCTGGGCCTGGGCGATCTGGGCGTTGCGGGCCTGGGCGTCGGCACGCAAGCGCGCTTCGTCGGCCTCGCGGGTGCGTGCCTGCAGGCGGATGCGGTCGGCTTCGGAACTGGCGCTCTGGATGCTAGCATCGAGCATGCGTGCCCTCGCCGCATTGTTGGCGATCTCGGCGCGCTGGGTGGCGATATAGGCCAGGTGGTTGGTCTCGGCCTCATCGTGCTTGTCGGCCCAGAAACGGTCGGCACGGGCCAGGGCATCGCTGGCCTGTTTGAGCTCCAGGGGGGCGTATTGGGCCACCGCAGGGTCCGTGCCGGCACGGCTCACTGCCGTGCGGGCTTGCTCCAGTGCGGCGGACGGTGCGGTACTGGCGCAGGCGGCCAGCAGGCCCGCAGCGATCAGGCTGGTGGCCAGGGCAGTGGTACGGCGAAGAATGGGGTGCATGGTGGGTATTCCTTCAAGATTCGGGGTCACGGGGGCGTGACAGCAGGCGCAGTGGGGCTGAGGCGATCAGCGGGTGGGCGCGGCGCGGCGGTTGATTTCTTCCTGCAGCGCGCGGATACCGTCCTGCACCTGGGCCAGGCTGGCGGCATTGCGCTCGGCATCGGCGCGGGTTTCTGCCACACGGGCGTCCACTTCCGCCTCGGCGGCCAGGCGGCGGGCGGCGGTGTAGTCTTGCGCCCCCATGGCCTTCTCGGCGGCCATGAGCTTGTCGCGGGCACGCTGCAGTTCGACGGGTGCCGTCGCGGTCACGCTGGGTGCTGCGGACACGCGGGTCAGCGTGGTGCGGCTCACGGCCATCTGTTCCGTGGGCGGTGGCGTGGAGGAGCAGGCGGCCAGGGCGCCCAGGGCGAGGACGGCGATGGCAAGACGGATGGGTGCGGATGAAGGCATGGTGTTCTGAACTCCTGTGGAGGGGGATGGGATCTGCCCTCCCCGATGCCGGTATGCCGGGCGAGGGGGCGACCAGGAGACGGTGCTGGTACAGGTGCATTGTTCGTGCGGGGACCTTCAAGCCGCGTAGTCCCTGCCTCAGTTCGCCTGTGGGCCAGGTCTTACATCGGCTTACGTGTCAGGGGCCGCAGCGGGCCGCCGCAGGCCAGGGTCCCGCTGGCACCAGAGTCAGGGCAGGTTCTCGCGAAAGACCACCTGGCTGCGCGTGGTCTCCACCCCGGACAAGGCGGGCCGCCCGTCGCGCAGATTGGCGAAGATGCGCACGCAGCTGGTGATGGTGACCAGGGGGTTCTGCGTGATCACTGCGTCCATGCTGCCGTCGATGAGCTGGGCGCGCGTGTCGGGCGTCAGGCCATGGCCGATGAACACCACCTTGTGCTGCATGCCGCACTCCTGCAGTGCGCGGGCGATGCCGTCGGAGGCGCCACCGATGTTGTAGATGCCGGCCAGGTCCGGGTGGCGTTCGAGCAGGGTGCGTGTCTGGCGGTAGTTCTTCTCGGTGTCGTCGAGCCCCTCGCGCAGGCCGACCACGGTGAGCTGGGGGAACAGCTCTTCGAGCACGTGCAGGAAGCCGGCCTCGCGTTCCTGGTGCGCCGCATAGCGCAGGCTGCCCGCAACCAGCGCCACCTTGGCATCGCGCGCACCGATGAAGCGGCCGATCAGGTAGCCGGCTGTGCGGCCCGCAGCCCGGTTATCCAGGCCCACGTAGCCCACGCGCTGCGAGTTGCCCAGGTCCGAGATCACCGTGACCACGGGCACGCCGCGCCCGGCCAGAGTGGCCACGGCCTCGCGCACCTGGGGGTGCTCCAGCGCCATCATCACCAGGCCGTCGCAGCGCTTGCCATGGTGCAGCAGCGCCTGGGCCAGGGCCTCGGGGTTGAAGCTGTCCACCGTCTCGGCGCGGCACTTGACGTGGAAGGGCGCCCAGTGCTCCTGCGAGTAGCTGACCATGTCGCCCAGCATGGTGAGGAAGCGGCTGGTATTGCGCGGCAGCAGGAACATCACGCGCAGGGGCGCAGGCGCCAGCGTGGCGGCCAGGCCGTCCGCCGGCAGGTAGCCCAGCTCGCCTGCGGCCTGCACCACGCGCTGCGCGGTGGCCTGGCGCACGCCGCCGCGCCGGTTGAGCACCCGGTCCACGGTGGCAGTGGACACGCCGGCCCGTGCGGCGACTTCGGCCACGCCGGGCAGGGCGCGGCTCACGGCCGCCCTCCGAAACCATCAAAAACCATCACGTTTGGCGATTGGTGTATCACGGGCCCGAGGCTATCGTAAGTGCCTGCAGCGTGCCAGAGGGGCGCGGCCCAGACAAGGAACAATGATGGAGACAAACAACAAGCGGCTCACGGGCCGCGTGGCCCTGGTGTTCGGTGCCGGGTCCGACGGGGACGGCTGGGGCAATGGCAAGGCCGCGGCTGCGGCCTATGCGCGGGCCGGGGCCAGGGTGGTCGCCGTGGACCGCGATGGCGCCGCCGCCGAGGTGACGCGCGAGACCATCCGCAGCGAGGGCAATGAAGCCCTGGCCGTGCAGGCGGATGTCACGCAATGGGCCGATGTGCAGGCGGCCGTGCAGGCGGCCACGGATGCCTACGGCCGCATCGACATCCTGCACAACAACGTAGGCATCACCTCGCAGGGCGGGCCGGTGGAGACCAGCGAGGACACCTGGGACCGGGTGATGGCGGTCAACGTCAAGAGCATGTTCCTGACCTGCAAGGCCGTGCTGCCGCTGATGCAGGCGCAGCAGTCGGGCGCCATCGTCAACATCGGCGCGTTGGGCGGCGTGCGCTGGACGGGCTATGCCTATTGCGCCTACGCGGCGTCCAAGGGGGCGGTGAACTCGTTCACCCAGAGCGTGGCGCTGCAGTACGCGGCCCAGGGCATCCGTGCCAACTGCATACTGCCAGGCGTGATGGACACGCCGCACATCTACCGCCAGATCTCGGGCTTCTACGCCAGCCACGAGGAGATGGTGGCCGCGCGCCACAAGCTCTCGCCCACAGGGCGCATGGGCGATGGCTGGGACGTGGCCAACGCTGCGGTGTTTCTGGCCTCCGACGAAGCCCGTTACATCAACGGCGTGGAGTTGCTGGTGGATGGCGGCATGCATGCGCGGTGCAACTGAGCAGCGCCTTCAAATCAATCAAAAGCCATCACATTTTCGATTTGCGCGGGGCGCAGACCACCGATAAGGTCTGCCCTTGAACTAGTGTCCTGTCCCGCAAATAAATGCCAATAAAACCGCGTCTTTCACGCCAGGGGCGCGTTGCAAATCCTCGCGATAGCTACGGCTATCGCTGCGGTTTGCGCCTTGCCCCGGCGCGAAATCCATCGGCTTTATTTTTGGCATCTATTTACGGGACAGAACACTAGCCGCCCCGCGCGTGCCGATTCCAACGATTCCATAAAGACAGGAGACAAAGACCATGGCCCATTCGAATCACTCATCCTCGCGCCGCAGCCTGCTGCGCGGCCTGTGCGCGTTGCCCGCGGCATCGGTCGCGGGCGCCTGGCCGGGGCTGGCGAGCGCTGCTGCGCCGGAGTACAGCTTCAAGTTCGGCAACAACCTGCCTGTGTCGCACCCGCTCAACGTGCGCGCCAACGAGGCGGCGGCGCGCATCCTGTCCGAGAGCAAAGGGCGGCTCGAACTCAAGGTGTTCCCCAACAACCAGCTTGGCGGCGACACCGACATGCTCTCGCAGGTGCGCAGCGGCGGGCTGGAGATCTTCAATGCCGGCACCATGGTGATCGCCACGCTGGCGCCCATCAGCGCCATCACGGCCCTGGGCTTCGCCTTTGCCGACTACGAGCAGGTATGGAAAACGGTCGATGGCAAGCTGGGCGACAGCATCCGTGCGGCCTTTGCCAAGGTGGGCCTGTACACCTTCCCGCGCATGTGGGACAACGGCTTTCGCCAGGTGACCACCAGCACCAAGGCCGTCAACAGTGCGGCCGACCTGGGCGGCATGAAGATCCGCGTGCCCGTGAGCCCCATGGGCATCTCGATGTTCAAGGCGCTGTCGGCATCACCGGCGAGCCTGCAATTCAGCGAGGTCTACTCGGCCCTGCAGACCAAGGTGGTCGATGCGCAGGAGAACCCGCTGGCCATCGTGCAGACCGCCAAGCTCTACGAGGTGCAGAAGTTCTGCTCGGTCACCAACCACAGCTGGGACGGCTACCACATGGTCGTCAACGGACGCGCCTGGCGCGGCCTGCCGGACGACCTCAAGCTGATTTTGGGCCGGGCCTTCGATGAAGCCGGGCTGCAGCAGCGTGCCGACCTCGCCAAACTCAACGAGACGCTGCGCAGCGACCTCGCCACCAAGGGCATGGCCTTCAACGATGCCAACCCGCAGAGCTTCCGTGAGCAACTGCGCAAGGCCGGTTACTACACCGAGTGGAAGGGCAAGTTCGGCGACGAGGCCTGGGCGCTGCTGGAAGCCTCCGTCGGCAAGGTGTCCTGATGCTCGCAGCTGCCGTGTCCGCGCCCGTTCCCACGGGCTGGCGTGCCGCGCTCGGTCCCGTGGACCGGGGCATCGGCGCGGTGGTGGAGTCCGCTGCCGCGCTGCTGGTGCTGGTGGAGATCTGCCTGTTGTTCTGCGGTGTCGTGTCGCGCTACGTGTTCCATGCGCCGCTGGTCTGGTCCGACGAACTGGCCTCGATCCTGTTCCTGTGGCTGTCGATGCTGGGCGCGGTGGTGGCGCTGCGCCGCGGCGAGCACATGCGCATGACGGCCTTCGTGGGCAAGGCATCGCCGGCCACGCGCGCCTTTCTGGAGGCGCTGGCCATGGCCGCGTCGTTCGCCTTCCTGCTGCTCATCCTGCACCACGCGTACGAGTACGCGGCCGAAGAGGCCGTGATCGTCACGCCGGCGCTGGAGATCAGCAACGCCTGGCGCGCCTCGGCGCTGCCGGCCGGCATGGCATTGATGCTGCTGGTGTGTACCCTGCGCATGCTGCGCGAGGGCGGCCTGGCCGTGATGCTGGCGGCCGTGGCCACCGTGGGGGCGCTGGTGCTGGCTTTCTGGCTCGCGCAGCCGCTGTTCCCGCCGCTGGGCAAGCTCAACCTGGTGATCTTCTTCGTGGTGCTGGTGGCGGCCTGCGTGTTCTCGGGCGTGCCCATCGCCTTCTCGTTCGCGCTGGCCACCTTCGGCTACCTGGCGCTCACCACGCGCGCGCCCATGCTGGTGCTGGTGGGCCGGCTCGACGAGGGCATGTCGCACCTCATGCTGCTGGCCGTGCCGTTGTTCATCTTTCTCGGCGCGCTGATCGAGATGACCGGCATGGCCCGCGCCATGATCCAGTTCCTGGCCAGCCTGCTCGGCCATGTGCGCGGTGGGCTGTCGTACGTGCTGATCGGTGCCATGTACCTGGTCTCGGGCATCTCGGGCTCCAAGATCGCCGACATGGCGGCGATTGCGCCCGTGCTCTTTCCCGAGATGCAAAAGCGCGGCGCCAAGCCTGGCGACCTGGTGGCGCTGCTGTCGGCCACGGGCGCGCAGACCGAGACCATCCCGCCCTCCATCGTGCTGATCACCATCGGCTCGGTCACGGGCGTGTCCATCGCGGCGCTGTTCACGGGCGGCATGCTGCCGGCCGTGGTGGTGGGCGCCTGCCTGTGCGCCGTGGTCTGGTGGCGCTACCGGCGCGAAGACCTGTCGCAGGTGCAGCGCTTCGGCCGTGCGCAGATCGTGCGCTTCCTGGTCACGGCCCTGCCGGCCATCGCGTTGCCCTTCGTGATCCGCGCGGCCGTGGTCGAGGGCGTGGCCACCGCGACCGAGGTCTCCACCATCGGCATCGTCTACGCGGTGCTGGTGGGCCTGTTCATCCACCGCCAGTTCGACTGGCGCCGGCTGCGGCCCATGCTCATCGAGACCGCTTCGCTCACGGGCGCCATCATCTTCATCGTGGGCTGCGCCACGGCCATGGCCTGGGGGCTCACGCAGTCCGGGTTCTCGCACGACCTGGCCGAGGTGATGAAGCAGTTGCCCGGTGGTGCCTGGGGCTTCATGGCGGTTTCGATCATTGCCTTCGTGGTGCTGGGCAGCGTGCTCGAAGGCATTCCGGCCATCGTGCTGTTCGGGCCGCTGCTGTTCCCGATTGCCAAGGCCGTGGGCATCCACGAGGTGCATTACGCCATGGTCGTGATCTTCGCCATGGGCATCGGCCTGTTCGCTCCGCCTTTCGGCGTGGGCTACTACGGCGCCTGCGCGATCAGCAAGGTACATCCCAACGAGGGCCTGTCCCATATCGGTGGCTACGTCATGGCGCTGTTCGTGGGCCTGGTCATCGTGGCCGCGATTCCGTGGTTCTCCACGGGTTTCCTGAACAAGTAGCGCATTCCATCCATTCCCCTGGTCCGGCCCCGGGTGCGCCGGGCCCTCCTTCCCTTTCTGAAAGCAGCAAACCATGAGCCGATTCTTTGGTGAAATCCGCCAGGTGGCCTACCTCGTGCCCGACATCGAGGCCGCCATGGACTACTGGGCCAATGTGCTGGGCGTCGGGCCCTGGTACTACAACCCGCGCGTGCCGATTCAAAACTACACCTACCGCGGCGAGCGCCACGAGCCGCACAATTCCGTGGCCCTGGCCAATGCGGGCGGCGTGCAGATCGAGCTCTTGCAGACGCGCAACGACGTGCCTTCGATGTACCGCGACTTCCAGCAGGCCGGCCACGTGGGTGGGCAGCATGTGGCGTACTGGACGGAGGACTTCGACGCCGATCTGGCGCGCGCCGAGGCCGCGGGCTTCAAGGTCTGCATGAGCGGCGAGGTCGGCGAGAACGGCCGCTTCGTCTACTTCGAGGACGGCAAGCACCCGGGCCTGCACCCAGGCGCGCTGATCGAGTTGTCCGAAGTGGCGGGGCCCAAGGGCCGGCTGTTCACGCTGATCCGCGAAGCCGCCAAGGACTGGGACGGTAGCGATCCGGTGCGGCCTTTCCCCGACCTCAACACGCTCTGACCCCATGGACGCCCAGCATTTCGAAGCCCGCTACCTGATCGAGACGCCACTGGACCCGGCCCATGTGGCCGAGGTGCTCGCGGGCGAGCAGTCGTGCGGCACCTTCACGCGCGTGGAGGGCGAGACCGATGCGCTGCGCGATCGCGCGCGCGCCACGGTGGAATCCATCGAGGAGCTCGAATCCATGGCTGCGCCCAGCCTGCCCAATGGCTGGCTGGAGCGCCGCGCCGCGGCGGGCAAGCCGCTGCCCGGGCCGTTCCGCCGTGCGCGGCTCACGGTGCGCTTTCCGGTGGCCAATGTGGGTGCCAACCTGCCCACGCTGGCGGCCACGGTGTCGGGCAATCTGTTCGACCTGGGCGAGGTCACGGGGCTGCGCCTGGAGTCGTTGCACCTGCCCGCCGAATACCGCCGGCGCTTCGACATGCCGCGCCAGGGCATCGCGGGCACGCGCGCGCTCACGGGGGTGCAGGGGCGTCCGCTCATCGGCACCATCGTCAAGCCCAACGTGGGCTTGTCGGCCGAGGAGACCGGGGCGCTGGCCGCCCGGCTGTGCGCGGCGGGCGTGGACTTCATCAAGGACGACGAGGTCTGCGCCGACCCCGTGCATGCCCCGCTGCAGGAGCGCGTCAAGGCCGTCATGCGCGCCGTGCGCGCGCACCACGACCGCACGGGCAAGCATGTCATGGTGGCCTTCAACATCACCGACGAGACGGATGCCATGCGCCGCCATGCCGACCTGGTGCAGGCCGAGGGTGGCAGCTGCGTGATGGCCAGCCTCAACTGGTGCGGGTATTCGGCCGTGCAGACCCTGCGCCGCCACACACCGCTGGCACTGCATGGCCACCGCAATGGCTATGGCGCGCTGTCGCGGCATCCGCTGCTGGGCTTTTCGTTCCAGGCCTGGCAAACGCTGTGGCGCCTGGCGGGCGTGGACCACATGCACGTGCATGGTCTGCAAGGAAAGTTCTCGCAGACCGACGACGAGGTGGTCGAGTCGGCCCACGACACGCTGGCGCCACTCGCTCCGGGCCTGGATGACGCCGTGCTGCCCGCCGTGTCCAACGGGCAGTGGGCCGGCACCGTGCCGCTGACCTGGGAGCGCCTGCGCAGCACCGACCTGCTGTTCATGTCGGGCGGCGGCATCCTGGCCCACCCCGATGGCCCCGCAGCCGGTGTGGCAAGCATCCAGCAGGCCTGGGAAGCCGTCGCGGCGGGAATCCCCTTGGCTCACTTCGCCCGGCATGCACCCGAGCTGCAGCGCGCGCTCGGCTTCTTTGGCTCCAGGGTCTGAGCGCACCATGATGGCTGCATCCACTGCCCGCCTGGGCTGGTATGGCGACGACTTCACCGGAGCGACCGACACCCTGGCCACGGCCGCCCAGGCGGGGCTGCGGGCCCTGCTGTTCATGGGCGTGCCCACGGCTGCGCAGCTGCAGCGTGCAGGCCCGCTCGATGCCATCGGCATCGCCGGTGCGGCGCGCGCCATGGCGCCCGAGGCCATGCGTGCCGAGCTGGAGCCCGTGGGCCGCTTCTTCGCGCAGATGCGCGTGCCGGTGCTGCACTACAAGGTCTGCTCCACCTTCGACAGCGCGCCGCAGGTGGGCAGCATCGGCGTGGCCGTGCATACCCTGCGCCAGCACGTGGAGAACCGCTTCGTCCCCATCGTCGGCGGCCAGCCCAGCCTGGGGCGCTACTGCGTGTTCGGCCACCTGTTCGCCCGCGCAGGGAGCGAGCCTGTGGTGCATCGCATCGACCGGCATCCGACCATGAGCTGCCACCCGGTCACGCCCATGCAGGAGAGCGACCTGCGGCTGCACCTGGCCCAGCAAGGTCTGCAGCCGGTGCCGGGCATGGACTACCCGCTGTACGCCCAGCCGCTGGCCCGGCAGGAGGCAGCTCTCGATGCGGTGCTGGCGGCGCAGCCCGCTGCCGTGCTGATGGATGCCAGCCGGCCCGAGGACCTGCAGGCCGTGGGTCAGTTGGTTTGGCGCCGCGCCCAGCAGGCACGGCTGCTGGCGGTAGGGCCGAGCAGCGTGGTGCAGGCGCTGGCGACGCAGTGGCCGCATGCGGCGGCGGCTACGGCAGCGCCGTTGGCGGCCGCCCAGGGGCCTGTTTTCGTGCTGGCGGGCAGCCTGTCGCCGGTGACGGCGCAGCAGGTGCGCGCTGCGGTGTCCTACGAGCGGGTGTCTATCGACGTGGCCGCCCTGGTCCAGGGCGGCGATGCCGCTGCACAGGCGATGGCCGACCGCCTCGGTGCCTTGCTCCGGGCCGGCCACAGCGTGCTGGCCGTGACCGCGGGCAGCGCTGCGCAAGGTGCCACGGCGCACCAGGTGGCCGCGGCCGGCGGGCGGCTGCTGGCCCAGGTGTTGGCGCAGGTGCCGTTGCGCCGCATCGGCATTGCGGGCGGCGATACGTCCAGCCTGGCGGTGCAATCCCTCGTGGCCTGGGGTCTGATGTACGGGGCCTCGCTGTCGCCTGGCGTGGCACTGTGCCGCTTGCACAGCGACCACCCGGGGCTCGACGGCCTGGAGATCATGCTCAAGGGTGGGCAGATGGGGCCGGAAGACCTCTTCGAGCGGCTGCTGCACGGCGGCCCTTGAAGCCCTGCCGGCGCGCGGTGCAGCAGCTCACCCCGCAGTGGGGATCACCGGCATTGGGCCGCTTGCGCATAGCCCGAAAGGTCTCCAAGGCGCTGCAGCGGGGGGGTGGCCTGTGGCTGGTAGGCGTACACGCCCTTCACGTTGAGCGCCATCGACGCTGTATCGGCACCCAGGCAGACCGCGCCGTTGGCGTAGCAGCGCAGGTGGTACGGAGAGACCGTGAACGTGCCGGTCGGGGCGGTCAACAGCTGAGGAAAGGTTTTTTCGGCCCAGTCGAGCACGCAGTCGGTAAGGGGCGCGACGCCCGTACCCTGCAGAATGCGTCGTGCACCCACCGCACCATCGCTCAGCGGGACGATCAGCTGGGACAGCCGTGCGCCCGGCTCCGTCGGTGAAAAGCCCACCAGGGTCGAGCAACTCTGTCCTGGCTGGAGCACCGCATTGCTGCATCCGTCCGAGCCCGCAACGATGACAAAGTCGGATGCCGAGACAACAGGGCATCCCAGACCGGCACAGGTGGCTACCTCGGAGCCGTTGGAGGTCACGGGACCCAACTGCACAGGGAAGGTACTGCGGTTGACCACAAAGAAATACCGGATGGTCGACTTGTCGAGGAGAGGGGCTTTGCCGAAGCTGTATCCCGCTGGCGGGTCGGTGATCTCTACCTGGGCATGCGCCGACAGGCTGGCGAGCGAGAGCACGGCCATGGCGGCCAGGGATTTGAGCAGGGGTTGTGGGTTGGGAGGCATGGCTGTTCCTTGAGGGTGAAGTCAATCGACACAGCAGAGGGTGCCTGCCGGCGAGGCGTACGTCAAGCAGACAAAGGGTGCCGGACAGTGCGATATGTCACGCCAACAGCCGCTGTCTGTGCCATGGCATGCATTCATCTGCATGCGGGCAAAGAAAAAGGCCGGCCACCCTTGCGGGCAGCCGGCCTTTGTGTTGGCCAGGGCCTGGAGGCTTACTTGGCCACCACGCGCACCATTTCCAGGCACTTGTTCGAGTAGCCCCATTCGTTGTCGTACCAGCTGACGATCTTCACGAAGGTGCCATCGAGGGCGATGCCGGCGTCGGCGTCGAAGATCGAGGTGCGGGTGTCGCCGCGGAAGTCGGTGGCCACCACCTTGTCTTCGGTGTAGCCCAGCACGCCCTTGAGCGCGCCTTCGGACTGGGCCTTCATCTCGGCCTTGATCTCTTCGTAGGTGGCGGCGTTTTCCAGTTCCACGGTCAGGTCCACCACGGAGACGTCGCTGGTGGGCACGCGGAAGGACATGCCGGTGAGCTTCTTGTTGAGCGAGGGAATCACCACGCCCACGGCCTTGGCAGCGCCGGTGCTCGATGGGATGATGTTTTCCAGGATGCCGCGGCCGCCGCGCCAGTCCTTGTTGGACGGGCCGTCCACCGTCTTTTGCGTGGCGGTGGCCGCATGCACCGTGGTCATCAGGCCGCGCTTGATGCCCCACTTGTCATTGAGCACCTTGGCCACGGGGGCCAGGCAGTTGGTGGTGCACGAGGCGTTGGAGACAATGGCCTCACCCTTGTAGCTCGTGTGGTTCACGCCGTACACGAACATGGGGGTGTCGTCCTTCGACGGAGCCGACAGGATGACCTTCTTGGCGCCGGCGTCCAGGTGCTTCTGGGCCGTGACCTTGTCCAGGAACAGGCCGGTGGATTCGATCACCACGTCCGCGCCGACCTCGTTCCACTTCAGGTTGGCGGGGTCGCGCTCTTGCGTCAGGCGGATCTTCTTGCCGTTGACGATCAGGGTATTGCCGTCCACCGACACCTCGCCCTTGAAGCGGCCATGCACCGAGTCGTACTGCAGCATGTACGCCAGGTACTCGGGCTCCAGCAGGTCATTGATCGCAACGACTTCGATGTCGCTGAAATTCTGGATGGCGGAGCGCAGCACGTTGCGGCCGATGCGGCCAAAGCCGTTGATGCCAATCTTGATCGTCATTTCCAAGGTTCTCCAAACGTTAAGGAATCAGGGTTGACATTGCGCCGCCTGTGCGAATGTCGAGAGGTATCCCAGGCGCTGCACCGAGGGGGTGGGCTGCGTCTGGTAGAAGTAGACACTGGGCTGGTCGAAGGTGGGCACGGCCGTGTCGGCACCCAGGCACATCGTGCCGTTGGCATAGCAGCGCAGGTGGAAGGGCGATACGGTGGCCGTGCCGGTGGGCGTGGTCAGCATCTGCGGGAAGCTCTTCTCGGCCCAGTCGAGCACGCAGTCCAGCGGCGTCGATGTGCCGGTGCCGTGCAGCGGGTAGGTCGCCAGCGACCCGCCGGTGCGGGACTGGACGATGAGCTGGGAGATGCGCGACCCCGGGGCGGTGGGGGTGAAGGCCACCAGGGTCGAGCAGCCCTGTCCGGGCTGCAGCACGGCGTTGGAGCAGCCGTCCGAGCCAGCCGGGATCAGGAAGTCCCCCTGGGCCACAACCGGGCAGCCGATGCCGGCGCAGGTCGCCAGGGCCGCGCCGCTGGAGATCACCGAGCCCAGCTGCAGCGGCGCACTGCTGCGGTTGAACACCGAGAAGTACTGCGTGGCAAACGTGGCGTTGAGCGGAACCTTGCCGAAGTTGTGGTCGGCCGGCGGATCGGTGATCTCCACCTGGGCATGGGCCGACAGGCCGGCCAGCGACAGCACGGCCATGGCGGCCAGGGACTTGCGGGAGAACAGGGTCGGGATCATGGCAGCTCCTTGAAAAGGGGGACGTCAATGAAAACGACTAGCGTGCCGGCCACATGTAACGGCGTCAAGCATGCAAAGAGGCCGCAACGTGCTGTAAGTCACGCGAAACCTCTGCATATTTGCACAATGTTACGTTCCTGCTCCGCCGCGCCCTGTCAGCGGCCGCCCTTGAGCACGGTCTGAACGGTGGCAGCCACGTTCTCTTCGGTGAAACCGAAGTGCTTGAACAGCACGGGGGCCGGGGCCGATTCGCCGTAGGTGTCGAGACCCACGACTGCGGCGCAGCCGTACTTCCACCAGCCGTCGGTGACACCCATTTCCACCGCCACGCGGGGAATACCGGCGGGCAGCACGGACTTCTTGTACTTGGCGTCTTCGCGGTCGAAGGTGGTATTGCTGGGCATGGAGACCACGCGCACGGCGATCTTGCGGTCGGCCAGCAGGCGCTGGGCCTTCAGCGCCAGTTGCACTTCGGAACCGGTGGCGATGATCACGGCCACGGCCTTCTTTTTGAGGCCCACATCGGCGGGCTCGCTCAGCACATAGGCGCCGCGGCTGATGTCGCCCAGGTCGCGCTTGGGTGCGTAGGGCAGGTTCTGGCGCGACAGCAGCAGCGCGGTCGGCTTGTCCCTGTTGGACAGGGCCACACTCCAGGCCACGGCGGTCTCTGCCGTGTCACCAGGGCGCCACACGTCCAGGTTGGGGATCAGCCGCAGGCTGGCGGCGTGCTCCACCGACTGGTGGGTCGGGCCGTCTTCGCCCAGGCCGATGGAGTCGTGCGTGAACACGTGGATCACGCGCTGCTTCATCAGCGCGGCCATGCGGATGGCGTTGCGGCTGTAGTCGCTGAAGGTCAGGAAGGTGCCACCGTAGGGGATGAAGCCGCCATGCAGCGCAATGCCGTTCATGATCGCGGCCATGCCGAATTCGCGCACGCCGTAGTTGATGTGGCGGCCGCCGATCTTCTGGCCTTCGGCCACTTCGGTCTTGACCACGTTGCCCTGCATGTCGAAGCGCAGATTGGGCGTGCTCTTGGTGTTGGTCAGGTTGGAGCCGGTCAGGTCGGCGCTGCCGCCCAGCAGTTCGGGCAAGGCAGCGGTGAAGGCCTCCAGGGCCAGCTGGCTGGCCTTGCGGCTGGCCACGGTTTCGCCCTTGGTGTGGGCGGCGACCACGGTGTCCACAGCCACCTGGGCGAAGTTGGCCGGCAGATTGCCCTGCATGCGGCGCGTGAGCTCGGCCGCCAGCTCGGGGAAGGCAGCGGTGTAGGCGGCAAAGCGCTCATTCCAGCTGGCTTCGGCGGCCTGGCCGGTGTCCTTGGCATTCCAGGCACCGTACACGTCCTCCGGGATCGTGAAGGGCTCGTGGCTCCAGCCCAGGGCTTCGCGCGTCAGCGCGATTTCCTCGGCACCCAGGGGCTCGCCATGGGCCTTGGCGGTGTTGGCGCGGTTCGGGCTGCCCTTGCCGATGTGCGTCTTGCAGACGATCAGGGTGGGGCGCTCGGTCTGCTTCTTGGCGTCGGCGATGGCGGCGGCGACCTTCTCGGCGTCGTGGCCATCGATAGGGCCGATCACGTTCCAGCCGCTGGCCACGAAGCGCAGGGGCGTGTTGTCGGCGAACCAGGGGGCGACCTGGCCGTCGATGCTGATGCCGTTGTCGTCGTACAGGGCGATCAGCTTGTTGAGCTTCCAGGCGCCGGCCAGCGACACAGCCTCATGGCTGATGCCTTCCATCAGGCAGCCATCG
Source organism: Acidovorax sp. AC410 (assembly GCF_979253235.1). Classification (NCBI taxonomy): domain Bacteria; kingdom Pseudomonadati; phylum Pseudomonadota; class Betaproteobacteria; order Burkholderiales; family Comamonadaceae; genus Acidovorax; species Acidovorax sp. AC410. Next base: position 1,498,743 of record NZ_CEEDCG010000001.1, on the reverse strand, counting down.
CCCAGGAAGACGTAGGTGTTGTGGTCCACGACGGCATGGCCGTCGCGGTTGAACTCGGAGGCCAGCAGCTTCTCGGCCAGTGCAAAGCCCACGGCATTGGTGATGCCCTGGCCCAGCGGGCCGGTGGTGGTTTCCACGCCGGGCGTGATGCCCACTTCGGGGTGGCCGGCGGTCTTGCTGTGCAACTGGCGGAAGTTCTTGAGCTCGCCGATGGGCAGGTCGTAGCCCGTGAGGTGCAGCAGGGCGTACAGCAGCATGGAGCCATGGCCGTTGCTCAGCACGAAACGGTCGCGGTCGAACCACTGGGGGTTGGTCGGGTTGTGCTTGAGGTGGCGACCCCACAGGGCCACAGCCATGTCGGCCATGCCCATCGGGGCGCCGGGGTGACCGGAGTTGGCTTGTTGAACGGCGTCCATGGCCAGCGCGCGGATCGCGTTTGCCATTGGTTGGTTTTGCAGGGTGTTGGCCATGGAAAGAGCGGCTCCGGGTGGGGGAGGTTCAGGGGAAACCCGCTATTTTACCGGTGCCCGCCCCAGCGCCTGTTTCCATGCTGGTAAACACGTTCCTGTGCCTGGGTTGGCAGCCGATGCACTACAGTGCGGCTGATGCAAGGACTGCACCTCACCGCCGACCTCCATGGCTGCCGCTGCGCCTCCGAATGGCTGCTCGATCCCGCCGCCCTGGGCCGCGCCTGCACGAACGCCGTGCGCGCTGCGGGCCTGCAGCCTGTGGGCCAACTGTTCCATGGTTTCCCGGCCACCGCCCAGGGGCCCGGTGGGGTCACGGCCACGGTGCTGCTGGCCGAGTCGCACCTGTGCGTACACACCTGGCCCGAGCAGCATGCCGTGACGCTGGACGTCTATGTCTGCAACTTCGGCGCCGACCATTCGGGCCGGGCGCGCGCGCTCATGGATGCGCTGCTGGCCCTGTTCGAGCCCACCAGCGTGCAGCGCCATGCGCTGCAGCGTGGTGCCGTCTCCCATGGGGTGCCGGCATGAGCGCCGCCGCCCAGGTACCCGCCCTGCTGCTGGCCGCCGGCCGCGGCGAGCGCATGCGGCCACTGACCGACACCACGCCCAAGCCCCTCTTGCCGGTGCAGGGCCAGCCGCTGCTGATGTGGCACCTGCAAGCGTTGGCCGAGGCCGGTGTGGGGGAGGTGGTGATCAACACCGCCTGGCTGGGCGAGCAGATCGAAGCCCATTGCGGCACCACCTTCGGCACGCACCACTCGCGCCGGGGCAACCACCGCGTCGAGATCGCCTACTCCCGCGAGGGACGCGATTTCGGCGGCGCGCTGGAGACGGCAGGCGGTATCGCGCGCGCGCTGCCGCTGGTGGAGTCCGATGTTTTCTGGCTCGCGGCCGGGGACGTGTACGTGCCGGACTTCGTGTTCGACGCCCGGGCGGTGCAGGCCTTCAAGGCCAGCAGGCAACTGGCCCACCTGTGGCTGGTACCCAACCCGGAGCACAACCCGCGTGGCGATTTCGGCCTGTCGCCCGAGGGGCTGGCGCTGAACCTGCCAGCCGACGACCCGGCACCGCGCTACACCTACAGCACCATCGCGCTGCTGCATGCGCAGTTGTTCTTTACGCCCTGGTGCGATATTCCGGTGGGCAACCCAGGCGGCCTGAAAGCGCCACTAGCGCCGCTGCTGCGCCGGGCCATGGACGCGGGCCGCGTGGGCGCCTCGCTCTACACGGGTCGCTGGACCGACGTGGGTACCCCCGAGCGCCTGGCCGAACTCAACCGCTGAGCCCTCGTCGGGTCATTGGCTGGCCGCGGCCGCGTGGGCAGGCTGCACGGCAATGGCGGTACCGTTCTCGCAGGCACGCAGCAGCCATTCGCTGGGCCGAAAGCGCGCCTCGGGCCCATCGGGTGCGGGCTTGCCCACTTCCGCCTGCACATCGTAGGCAATGGGTGGCACCTGGAACACAGCCATCTGCCCCTTGCGGCAGGCCAGCGCCGGCACCAGCTTGTGCTCCACCCAGCCCTGGGTGTTGCTGTCGAAGCGGTAGACGGGGCCCAGCGTCTGGTCCTGCGCCAGCTCCAGGCGCAGGGGCGTGGTCTGCAGCGCGCTGACCCAGGCGCCGGCAATCTCCACGGGCTGCGCAAAGCGCACGGCTTCCAGCCCATGCAGTGCAACCGGCTTGCCGGGTTCGCCCTTGTCGAAGGGGTCGTTGCGGTTGACGAGGCTGCCCGCAGGGATCAGCAGTTCACCGTACTGGAAGTCCTGCGGCAGCACGAACCGCTCCCTGCTGGCACGCACGACGGCGCCGTCCAGCCGCGCCTGCCGGGCGCTGTTCGACAGGTACCACTGCAGCACGATCAGGGCATTGCACAGGACGGCCACGGCGCACAGCACCTGGAGCGCGCGCCGGGTCAGCAGCCACTTGTGCGGGACGTTGATCCAGCGTGCATAGACGCCATAGGCCAGCAGGGCCGCAGTCAGGACCAGGCCCAGCAAGGGCAGCAGCATCGTCAGGATGAAATTCAGCAGGGACGCAAGCAGGTTGAGCATGGTGCCCGAGTCTGCCACGCCCATGGCCAGAGCGGCCTGGCCTGCAGGGATTGGCGTGGCGCACAAGCCACGCGGTCTGTGCGGACAGCCTGGCCAGGTCAGGCGGTCCCTGTCGCAGCCAGCTTACTCGGCCGCGTGGCCGGCAGGCGCCTGCGCGGCCTGCGGGGGCGTGCCCAGCATGCCCGCCAGGCTGTGCGCCAGGCCGGTGATGCCTTCGTTGGACAGGCCGGCGTCCTTCATCACAGCGTCCACGATGGGCTTGGCGATCTGGTACTGCAGGGCCGAGTTCATGACCTGCTCGGGGAAGGTGCCCTGTGCCCCGTTGCCGCCCTGCCCCCCACCCTGGCTGCCCGAGCCGCCGGGCAAGCCACCCACCTGCACGATGCGGATCGAGTCGATCTTTTCCATGGGGCGCACGGCCTGCTGGATGATCAGCGGCAGTTGCTGCAGCAGCAGGCTGCGCACCTGCAGGTCCACCTGTGCGGCCGACAGCGTGTTGAGCGCCTCGTTCAGCGCGCGCTTGCCTTCGGCCTCGGCCAGGGCCGCCGCCTGGCGCGCGCGGGCCTCGATGGTGATGGCCTCGGCACGGTCCAGGGCGGCTTCCTTCTCGGCCGATGCCGACACCTTGACCGAGATGGCGCTCTGCTCGGCGTCCTTGGACGCCTCGATCAGCTGGATGTTCTTGTCGCGCTCGGCCACGGCCACCTGGCGCGCGGTGTTCACGGCTTCCTCGGCCTTCACGGCCTCGGCGCGCGCCAGGTTGGCGGCGGCATCGGCGTCGGACTGCTCGCGCGACTTGTTGGCGATCGCGATCTGCGTGTCCTGGCGCGCGATCTCCACCTGCTTGCGCTGCTCGGCGCGCTTGGTCTCGGTGTGGCGCTCGAGCTCGATCTCGCGCGTCTGGATCACCAGGTTCTTCTCGATCTCGGCGGCCTTGATCTCGCGCTCGGCTTCGATGCGCTTTTGGCTCACCTGGCGCTCGGCCTCGATCTTGGCGGCCTCGGCTTCGCGGCTGCGCTCTGCCTGCTGGGTGGCGATCAGGGCCGCCTGCTCGGCGCGGGTGTTCTCGATCTCGCGCTTTTGCGACAGCGAGGCGAACTCCTGGTCTTTCTCGATCGTGAGCTTCTGGCGCGTGGCCTCCAGGTCCTTGGTGCGCACCTGCACCTCGGTGTCCTGCTCCACGTCGTTGCGCTGCTTGCGGCGTGCCTCGGTCTGCTCGGTCAGGCGTGTCAGGCCCTCGGCGTCGAAGGCGTTGTTGGGGTTGAAGAACTGCTTGTCGGTCTGGTCCAGGCTGGTCAGCGACACGGATTCAAGCTCCAGCCCGTTCTTCTCCAGGTCTTCGGCCACGGCGTTCTGCACCGCCTGCACGAAGTCGCGGCGCTTGTCCTGCAGCTCCTGGATGGTCATGGTGGCGGCCGTGGCGCGCAGCGAGTCCACGAACTTGTCTTCCACCAGCGCCTTGAGCTCCTCGGGGCTCATGGTGCGCGCGCCCAGGGTCTGCGCGGCGATGCTCACGGCTTCCTCGGTCTGCTTGACGCGCACGAAGAAGGCCGCCGTCACATCCACGCGCATGCGGTCCTTGGTGATCAGGCTTTCCTTGGCGCGGCGCACCACCTCGAGCTTCAGGGTGTTCATGTTCACCAGCACGCGCTCGTGGAACACGGGCAGCAGGATGGCGCCGCCATCCATGATGACCTTCTGGCCACCCAGGCCGGTACGCACGAAGGCGGTCTCCTTGGTGGAGCGCTTGTACAGGCGCGCAAAGACGATGCCGATGGTCAGCAGCGCCAGCAGGGCAATGCCGGCAATGGCGCCCAGTTCGAACAGGTTGGTCATTTTCAGTGGCTCCCTCGGTTGGTGTTGGTATGTTGCTGGGAATGGGCTGCTACATCAACCCCGGGTGCGGGTTGGCAATGCAGCGGTAGAAGGCCCCGGCCTTGCGCACGATGAGGATCTGCGCGCCTTCATCGAAGACCTCGTCGTCCACATCGGGCTCCACCATCAGGTAGTGGGTGCGGCCGTGGGCGTCGCGCACCCGCGCCTGCGCCGCGAGACCGCGGCGTGCGGCCCCGGCAGAGACGACGCCGGCCCGACCGATCAGCGACATCTCGCTCACGGCCGAGGTCTCGTCGCGCGGGATGATGTGGGCGATCAGCGCGCCCAGGCTGCGCACCGTGGCCATGCCGGGCGCCACGGCCACCAGGCCCGCCAGCCACACAGGCAGGTAGCCGCCCAACAGGCCGTTGGCCACCTTTTGCAGGCTGTAGCCGAACACCGCATAGCCCATGAGGAACAGCACCAGCAGCACCAGCGAGGGCACCTTGCCGATGTACAGCCAGCCCAGCACCCGGTCCAGGCCGGTGTCGCCGTCGATATCGGGCAGCAGGTCATCGAGCCAGTTGCTCGGGCTCAGCGAGACCAGCATGCCCAGGCCCTCGATCAGCGCGATGCCAACGATGAGCGCAAAGGCCACGCCGAAGGGCCAGGTCTGCGGGGCGGTGAACAGGCCGACGATCACGGCTGGCCCGTCTTCAGGCGCGCCATGCGCTCGGCGATCTTGTGGTCGCGCACCAGGTCGTCGAGCTCCTTGAGCTTGGCGGCCTGGTCCAGCGTGTGGCTGCGGTCGGTGCCCGACAGGCCCGTCTGGCGTGCATACAGGCGGTCGAAGGCGCCGGTGACGGCATCCATACGGCTGGCGGCGCTGCCCGGGGGTGCTGCGGGGGCTTGCGCCGCACTGGCGCGGCTCTGGCGAAAGCCTTCGAGGGCATCGACCATCTCGCGCTGCTTGGCCAGCAGGGCGGCCACGTAGCCGGTGAGTTCGCTTTCCTGCCGGGCGAAGTCGGCCAGCGTGGTCTCCAGCACCGGAATCTGTGCCTCGATGTCGAGCTGGCGCGCCACGGCGGCACGCGCCAGGTCGTCGCGGCCGGCCGCCAGTGCCTGGTCGATCTGCTCCGCGAGCTTGCCGTGCTGCCCGTTGAGGTGGGCATGCTGCTGCTGGGCCAGGTGCCGGTTGGCACTGGTGCGGCCCAGCTCATGGCGCACTTCGCCGATCACGGTGTCGGCCTCGCGCAGGGATTGCTCCATCACCGCCAGCGGGGCATGGTTCTCCAGGTGGTCCACCAGCGCATGCACGCTGCCGGCAATGATGCGGCCTACGCGTGTCTTGAGCGAATCTGCCATCTCAGGCTCCTTTCGAAAGAGGGGATTGAATGGTCTGGGCCAGCTCCAGGGTCGCGGCGGCATGGCGCTGTACGACGCCTGGATCGTACGCGCTGGCCTGCGCGGTGGTTGCCTGGCGCAGCAGCATCTCACTGAGCGCAAAGCCCCGGCGCACCAGCAGGTCTTCGAGCCGCGCGGCTTCCTGCTCCGAGGCGGGTGCGTTGCTCACCACGATGGCCAGGCAGGTGGTGACATGGTCGAGCATGGCGTTGAGCACGTCCGAATGCCGGCCCGTCTGGCCCTCGGTGCGCACCAGGGATTCACGCAGCCGGCCCGTGATGTCGCGCGCCCAGGCATGGGCCGCCACATAGTCCAGGGCTCCGTCGTGGTGGCGCTTGAGCTGGCCTAGCAGCACGCGCAGCTTGTCGCTGTTGGTCGTGGCGCCTTCGACCTGCAGTTGGGCCAGCCAGAGGTAGAGGTCGCTGGGAATGCGGGCGGAGAGGGGCTCCATCGTGGTGGAGGTGGTGACCATGGCGTCCATCCGAAGTGGTGTTGAATGCGATAGTATTCATGTGAATACGTTTGTCAACATCACTTTGGGGCCACGGGTTTGGGAATTGTTTGCACGCCGGATGGCCTGCGGCACCGAGGGGCGGTGGATTCGCGATAAAAATAGCGGATGAACTCAACGTCCTCGCATTCCATCTATGCCCAGCGCCGCGCGCGCCTTGCTGCCCAGTTGGGTGCCGGGGGCATTGCCATCATCCCCACGGCACCCGAGTACCCACGCAACCGCGATACCGATTTTCTGTACCGCCACGACAGCTACTTCTACTACCTGACCGGTTTTGCCGAAGCGGGGGCTTGCCTGGTGATCACGGCCGAGGGGCAGAGCACGCTGTTCTGCCGCCCCAAGGACCTGGAGCGCGAGATCTGGGACGGCTACCGCCTGGGCCCGGATGCAGCGCCTGGTGTGCTCGGCGTGGACTCAGCCTACTCCAGCGCTGTGCTCGATGCGCAACTGCCCCGCCTGCTCGAGAACCGCCAGAGCGTGTGGTACCCGCATGCCATCCACAACGGCCTGGCCGCGCGTGTGGAAGGCTGGCTCAACGCCGTGCGGGCGCGGGTGCGCTACGGCGCGCAGTGCCCTGCCGTGCAGCAGGACCTGTGTGGGCCGCTCGACGAGATGCGCCTCATCAAGGACGCGCACGAGCAGGACATCATGCGCCGCGCCAGCCAGATCAGCGCCCAGGGGCATATCCGCGCCATGCAGCGCTCGGCCCGCATGCTGCGTGCCGGCGAGGACGTGCGCGAGTACCACCTCGACGCCGAGCTGCTGCACGCCTTCCGCGATGGCGGTTCGCAGTACCCGGCCTATGGCTCCATCGTGGCGGCAGGCGCCAATGCCTGCGTGCTCCACTACCGGGCCGATGCCGCACCGGTGCGCGACGGCGAGCTGGTGCTGATCGACGCGGGCTGCGAGCTCGACGGTTATGCCAGCGACATCACGCGCACCTTTCCGGCCAATGGCCGTTTCACCGGGCCGCAGCGCGCGCTGTACGACCTGGTGCTGGCCAGCCAGGTCGCGGCCGTGGACGCCACCCGTGCCGGCGCCCGCTTCAACGACCCGCACGATGCCACGATCGCCGTGCTGGCGCAGGGCCTTCTGGACCTGGGCCTGCTCGACGCCAACAAGGTGGGCACGGTGCAGGACGTGATCGACAAGCGTGCCTACTTCCCGTTCTACATGCACCGCACCAGCCACTGGCTGGGCATGGACGTGCACGACTGCGGCAGCTATGTGGAGCCTGGTGACGCCGACAAGGTGACCGAACGCAAGGATCCCCTGTCGGGTGAAACCATCCTCAACCGCCCGAGCCGCGTGCTGCAGCCCGGCATGGTGCTGACCATCGAGCCGGGCCTGTACGTGCGCGCAGGCGAGGGCGTGCCCGAGCAGTTCCACGGCATCGGCATCCGCATCGAGGACGACGCCATCGTCACCGCCACCGGTTGTGAGCTGATCACGCGCGGCGTGCCGGTGGACGCGGACGAGATCGAGGCGCTGATGCACGCCTGACGAGGCAGGCGTCTGCGCCATGAACCGCCGCGGCTACACGCTGGCAATGAGGTGGTCGATGAAGGCCCGCATGCGCAGCGGCATGTGGCGGGTGGCCGGGTAGAGGATCGAAAACGGCCGGGAACGGCCGCCCAGGTTCTGCAGCAGCTCCACCAGCCGGCCCTGCCGCAAGTCGTCCTCCACGATGAAGCGGTAGGTCTGCAGCAGCCCTGCGCCATGGCGTGCCAGGGTGGCCACGCCCAGCAGATCGTCGGAGCAGGTGAGGTTGCCAGCGGTGCCGACCTCTACATCCTGCCCATCCTGGCGAAAGACCCAGGGAACCGCCTGCCCGGTGCTGGGCAGCACGAACTGGATGCACTCGTGCGACGCCAGATCGCCGAGGCTGCGCGGCACGCCTGCCGATTGCAGGTAGCCCGGCGTGGCGACGATGACCAGTTCCGCATCCATCAGCTTTCGGGCGACCAGGCCTGAGTCGGCCTGCGCCCGTGCCCGCACAGCCAGGTCGAAGCCATCGGCCGTGAAGTCCACATTGCGGTTGCTCAGTTGCACCTCGACCTGCACCTTGGGGTAGCGTGCGCGAAACCCCACCAGCGCCGGCAGCACCCGGCAGTGCCCCAGCGTGGTGGGCACGCTGATGCGCAGCTTGCCGGCAGGCTCGGCCTGCGTGCCAGTCAACTCCCGCTCGGCCTCGCTGAGGCGGTTGAGCGCCTGCCGGCACTGGTCGAAGTAGGTCCGGCCGCCGTCGGTCAGGCGGATCTTGCGCGTGCTGCGCACGAACAACCGCACCTGCAGGCGCTCCTCCAGCCGCGCGATGGAGCGGCTCACCGCGGCCGGGGTCAGCCCCGCCTCCCGGGCGGCGGACGTGAAGCTCTGGGCTTCTGCGGCCAGGCAGAACAGTTCGATGCTTCCGAGCATCACATCGCCGAATTCACGGGCCATGCATTACTCCATGTAATGGATGAAGTTAGTGATAGGCAGTTTATCAACGCAAGCGTATTCAATAACCTGTGGTTTCCTCTTTTTTGTGCAGATCAGGAAGCCCCCATGACCTCTCCCATCTCCATCGTTTTCCACAGTGGCTACGGCCATACCCGCGAAATCGCGAAGGCCGTTGCCGCAGGCAGCGGCGGTGCGCTGCTGGCCATCGACGACCAGGGCGAGCTCAGCCCCGAAGGCTGGGCGCAGCTCGGTGCCTCGCGCGCCATCGTGTTCGGCTCGCCGACCTACATGGCCAACGTGAGCTGGCAGTTCAAGCGATTCGCAGACGCCAGCTCCGCCGTCTGGGCGCGCCAGGGGTGGAAGGACAAGCTGGCCGCCGGCTTCACCAACAGTGCTGGCATCAACGGCGACAAGCTCACCACGCTCTACACCCTGTTCTCGCTGTCGCAGCAGCACGGCATGCTCTGGGCGGGCACGGCCATGGCGCCGAGCAACACCAAGGCCGCCGTGCGCAACGACCTGAACTACCTGGCCTCCTTCGCCGGGCTGATGACCGCCACGCCCTCCGATGCCTCTCCAGACGAGATGGTGGCCGGCGACTTGGCAACGGCCCGGGCCTTCGGCGAGCGCATCGCGCAAGTCGTCGGCCGCATCGGCTGAACGGGAGCCGCCATGCCCTACGTGAACATCCAGGTCACCCGCGAAGGCGTGACGCGCGAACAGAAGGCTGAACTCATCGCCGGCGTCACCGAGCTGCTGGTGCGGGTGCTGCACAAGAACCCCGCGACCACCCACGTGGTGATCGACGAGGTCGATCTCGACAACTGGGGCGTGGGCGGCTTGCCCGTGGCCGAGTTCCGAAAGCGCAAGCCATGAGCGCCGCCTCCGATTTCAGCGGCGTCACCGCCGCGCTGCACACCTACTTTGAGGGCCTGTACCACAGCGACACGGGCCGGCTGGCGCAGGTCTTCCATCCGCAGGCGATCTATTGCTGCGCCACCGAGGGACAGCTGCTGCACCGGAGCATGGCAGAGTACTTTCCCATCGTGGACCAGCGGCCATCGCCCGCGAGCCTCGGGCAGCCGCGGCGCGATCGCGTCCTGTCCATCGAGTTCGCTGGCCCGGTCACGGCCTTTGCACGGGTGGAGTGCGCGATTGCGCCGCGCTTCTTTACCGACTTCCTGACGCTGGTGCGGCTCGATGGGCGCTGGCAGATCGTGAGCAAGGTCTTCCACTTCGACGTGGTGGAGTGAGGGCGCGCCTGCTGGGCGTGCTCGCCAATGGCAAAGGCCGGGACTCCTTGCGGAGTCCCGGCCTTTTTTGTGCATGGGGCTGCAGTGCGGTCTGCAGCCTTGCCTGTGGATTACAGCGCGCCGACTTCGCCGTAAGAGATCTGGCCGGTGCGAACAGCATCAGCAGCCTGGGCACGCACGGCAGCGCGGTCAGCCGTGGACTTGTAGGTCACGACACGCGAACCAGCAGGCTCGATGCTACGCGTCTGTGCCACGGTAGCGGCTTCAGCGGCCACTTCGGCGCGGGTGCGGTTGGTTTCGAATTGGCTGGCGAATTGCGAAGCATCGGCTTCGTCGGCTTGGGCGCCGAAAGAAGCGAAAGCGGCAACAGCGGCGATGGAGAGGAAGCGTGCGGTCGTGTTCATGATGAAATCCTTGATAAAAGAAGCGTCTCAAAAAAACCGGGACAAAACCATTTCGAACCGGGTTCGGTGAGTCGCCTTGCGGGTTCGGCTCATCGATGGGTTGAACTGTACGCCGCAGGGGACCAAAGAAAAACCACCGAGTCGCGAACTGACTGTTCCAGTTTCGGAAACAGTCAGGCGTGTTGGGCAGCCCCCCATCCCGACAGGCATCCCTGCGCAGCGCCCAGGCGATTGGCCCGGCCAGCCGGCTGGTAATCGGCATGTAACCGCTTTCGTGTGAAAATTGAAATTCGATTACAAAACCGACGAAAGAGACAAGCCCATGCAAACCCGCCGCGCCACCAAGATCGTTGCCACCCTGGGCCCCGCTTCGAGCGACCCGCAACTGCTGGAGGCGATGATCCGTGCGGGCGTCAACGTGGTGCGCCTGAACTTCAGCCATGGCAAGGCGCAAGACCACATCGACCGGGCCACCACGGTTCGCGCTGCCGCTCAGCGCGCCGGGCGTGAGGTGGCCATCATGGCCGACCTGCAAGGCCCCAAGATCCGCGTCGGCAAGTTTGCCGAGGGCAAGGTGCAGCTGGTGTCGGGCGCCCCCTTCGTGCTCGACGCCTCGCGCACCGAGCCGGGCGACAACGATGGCGTGGGGCTCGACTACAAGGAGCTGCCGCGCGATGTGAAGGCCGGTGACGTGCTGCTGCTCAACGACGGCCTGATCGTGCTCACCGTGGATGCCGTGCGCGGCGAAGAGGTACACACCACCGTGAAGATCGGTGGCGAGCTGTCCAACAACAAGGGCATCAACAAGCAGGGCGGTGGCCTCACGGCGCCGGCCCTCACGGCCAAGGACATGGAGGACATCCGCACCGCGATGAGCTTCCAGGCCGACTATGTGGCCGTGAGCTTTCCCAAGAACGCGACCGACATGGAGATGGCGCGCCAGCTGTGCAACGTGGCGGCCTCCGAGTACCGCCACAAGCCGGGCCTGATCGCCAAGATCGAGCGCGCCGAGGCCATCCCGCACCTGGAAGCCATCCTGCGCGTGAGCGACGGGATCATGGTCGCGCGCGGTGACCTGGCCGTGGAAGTCGGCAACGCGGCCGTGCCGGCGCTGCAAAAAAAGATGATCCGCATGGCGCGCGACCTGGACAAGGTCGTGATCACCGCCACGCAGATGATGGAGAGCATGATCACCAACCCCGTGCCCACGCGCGCCGAGGTCAGCGACGTGGCCAACGCCGTGCTCGATGGCACCGATGCCGTGATGCTCAGCGCCGAGACCGCGGCCGGCAAGTACCCGCTGGAGACGGTGATGGAGATGGCCACCATCTGCGCCGCCGCCGAGGCCGCCGAAGACCACCCGCTGGACGCCGACTTCACCGGCCAGACCTTTGGCCGCATCGACCAGTCCATCGCCATGGGCGCGCTGTTCACGGCCCACCACCTGGGCGCCAAGGCCATCGTGGCCATGACCGACAGCGGCGCCACGGCGCTGTGGATGAGCCGCCACCGCATCCACATCCCCATCTACGCCCTCACCCCCAAGGTGGCCACGCAGCGCAAGATGGCCATGTACCGCAATGTGCGCCCGCTGCTCATGGACACCAGCGCCGACCGCGACACCGCACTCGAGCAGGCCGAAGGCCACCTCAAGACGCGCAACATCGTGCAGACGGGCGACGTCTACGCCATCACCTGCGGCGAGCCCATGGGGGCGCCGGGCGGCACCAACATGCTCAAGATCTGCCGGGCCAGCTGACCGGCCGGCTTGCGTCAGGAGGCCGCCGGTGCGGCGTGCGCGGCCGGCTGCCCGAAGCGCCCGCGCAGCAGGCTGGCCCCGATGTCGCACATCCACGCCGTCGTCCAGCACAGCCAGCCCGACCAGAGGGTGTGGCTCATGAAGTGCGCGCCCCGGGCCTGCTGGGCCAGGCCCAGCAGCAACCCGGCGGCCAACGAGGCGGCCAGGCAGATGCGTGCGGCCCTGGGCTGCGCACGCAGCAGCGCGAAGTAGCCGCCGATGAAGGCGAATCCGGCCGAGGCGTGGCCTGCCGGAAAGCACCGCCCACCGCCGCCATCCACCATTCCCCACGCCCAGTGCGAGGTGTAGCGCGCCACGCCACCGAACTCGGCCATGTCCCAGGGGCAACTGCTGTTGCTCAGGTTCTTGGCGATGCTGACCGCTGCCAGGGCCAGCAGCGCGCTCACGGCCCCTTGCAGGCGCTCGCCCGTGTCCAGCCGGCGCAGCACGCCCAGGGGCCACCACACGCCCAGCGCCAGCAGCAGCACCAGCAGCCAGCCCAGGCGGCGTGCCCCTTCGTGCGCCACATGCACGAAGAACCACTGGTCACGCAGCGGAAAGCCCGATGCGCTGCCGAACAGGCGGGCGAGCGGCTGGTCCTGGCCCAGGGCATCCCACAGCACCAGCAGTGCCAGGGCCGCCAGGGTCCAGAGTGCCCGGTAGCGTTGGCGGTGGGAAGGCTGCGGGCGGAGAGCGGGTGGCAAAGGCATGGCGCGACGATAGAGGCGGGCTCTTAAGGCCGTCTTAAAGTCCGCAGGCACAATCCGCGCATGCGAATCCTTGTCGTGGAAGACGATGCCGGCATTGCCAGTGGCCTGCGCACCAACCTGCAGCAGCGCGGCTATGCCGTGGATGTGTGCGATGGCGTGGCCGGTGCCTGGGCGGCGCTGCGCGCCGAGCGCTTCGACGCCGTGCTGCTGGACCTGGGCCTGCGCGATGGCGATGGCAGCGAGGTGCTGCGCCGCCTGCGCGCCAGCCCGGCTGCGACGGCCGGCGCACAGGCCGCAGTGGCGCTGCCGGACCCGGCCACACCGGTGCTGATCCTCACGGCGCGCGACCATGTCACCGAGCGCATCGCGGGCCTGGACCAGGGGGCCGACGACTACCTCGTCAAGCCCTTCAATGTGGACGAGCTCGAAGCCCGGCTGCGTGCCATGCTGCGCCGTGCCACGGGCCGCGCCGCGCCCACGCTGCGCCATGCCGACATCGAGCTCGACCCCGGTGCGCGCACGGTGCAACAGGCGGGGCAGGCGGTGGAGATGTCGCCGCGCGAGTTCTCGGTGCTGTGGGTGCTGATGGATGCGCGCGGGCGCGTGCTGTCGCGCCAGCAGATCGAGGAGCGCCTGTACAGCTGGGACGTGGCCATCGAGAGCAATGCCATCGAGGTCTACATCCACCACCTGCGCCGCAAACTGGGCAGCACCTGCATCCAGACCATGCGCGGCGTGGGCTATTTCATGCCCCAGGAGAAGCCATGAGGATGAAGGCCTGGGGCCGGCGCCTGCTGCGCGTGGCCGGCAGTTCCTCGCTCACGCGCCAGCTGCTGCTCTGGTCGCTCGGTGCCCTGGTGCTGGTGTGGGCCAGCTTCGTCTACCTGGGCTACCAGACCGGCATCCACGAGGCCGATGAGCTGACCGACGGCCACCTGGCCAGCGTGGCCGCGCTGCTGCTCAACCTGCGTGCGTCGGAATCGGTGGAGTTGGAGAACACCACCCAGCGCGCCACGATGCCCTGGCTCAAGGCGCACGACTACCAGCAATCCCTGAGCGTGGTGCAGTGGGATGCAGAGGGCCGTCTTCTGGCCCACACGGGCAGCGCACCCCTGCCCGCCTTCGGTGCGGCCGAGGGCTTCTCCAACCTGGCGCTGGGGCCCAAGGCCACCGTGTGGCGCAGCTTCTCCCAGTGGTCGGCCGACCGCAGCCGCAAGGTGGTCGTGCTGCTGGAGCTGGGCGAGCGCGATGACCTGGCCGAGGACATTGCCGAACAGATGGTGGAGCCAGGCCTGTGGTTGCTGCCCGTGGTGGCCATCGCACTGGGCCTGGCGCTGTGGCGCGGCCTGCGTCCGCTGTACCTGCTGTCCAGCGACGTGGCCGCACTCGACCCCGCCAGTGCCGAGCGACTGACGGCCCGCCACGCCTGGAGCGAGTTCGAATCGGTGGTGGCTTCCATCAACACCCTGCTGGAGCGCCAGCAGGCCGCCATGGCGAGGGAGCGGCGCCTGGCCAACGAGGTGGCGCACGAGTTGCGCACCCCGCTGTCGTCCATTGCGCTGCAAGCCGGCGCGCTGGAAAAGGGGCTGGACGCCCCGGGCCAGGCCCAGGCCGTGGCACGCATCGGCCAGGACGCACTGCGAGCCGGCCATGTGCTCAACCAGTTGCTTGCCCTGGCGCGGGCCAGCCGGGCCGAGCTGCACGAGGCCAAGGGGCCCCTGGACCTGGCAGCCATCAGCCGCGCCGTGTGCGCGGACTATGCCCAGGCCGCCTGGCAGCGCGGCGACGAGATCGCGCTGGCCGGGCCCGAGCAGATGGCCGTGCTGGGCCACGCCGTGCTGCTGGACCTGGCGCTGCGCAACCTGATGGAGAACGCCCTCAAGCACACACCCGAGGGCACGCACGTCGCCGTGCAGATGGGGTGGACCGATGCCGGCGCCGCCTGGCTGCAGGTCTGCGACGACGGGGCCGCCGGTGCGGGTGCGGAACGTGCCGCGGCACCGGCCGACAGCCTGCACCTGGGGCACGAGATCGTGCGCCGCGTGGCCGAAGCCCATGGCGCGCATTTCGGGCCTGCGCCGGCGCCGGCGCCCTTTACCACCTGCTACCGGCTGGAATTCGCTGCAACGTCGGCGGCGACGGCCGGGTAAAATCACGGGTTACCAAGCGGTTACCACCGCCCGCTGCCTGTATCCATGGCGCCCCATCAACCCTGAACGGACCTCACGACCATGCCCCTCGTCTCGATGCGCGAACTGCTCGACCACGCCGCTGCCAACAGCTATGGCATCCCTGCCTTCAACGTCAACAACCTGGAACAGGTCCAGGCCGTGATGGCGGCTGCCGACGAGGTGGGTGCGCCGGTC
The DNA here is from genome assembly GCF_979253235.1 of Acidovorax sp. AC410. NCBI lineage: Bacteria > Pseudomonadati > Pseudomonadota > Betaproteobacteria > Burkholderiales > Comamonadaceae > Acidovorax > Acidovorax sp. AC410. Next base: position 1,483,519 of record NZ_CEEDCG010000001.1, on the reverse strand, counting down.
ATCCTGCAGGCCAGCGCAGGTGCCCGCAAGTACGCCGGCGAGCCCTTCATCAAACACCTGATCCAGGCCGCCGTCGAAGCCTTCCCGCACATTCCCCTGGTGATGCACCAGGACCACGGCACCTCGCCCAAGATCTGCTCGGGCGCCATCGACCTGGGCTTCGGCTCGGTGATGATGGACGGCTCGCTGATGGAAGACGGCAAGACCCCCTCGTCCTTCGAATACAACATGGAAGTCACCCGCAAGGTGGTCGACATGGCGCACAAGGTGGGTGTCACCGTCGAAGGCGAACTCGGCTGCCTGGGCAACCTGGAAACCGGTGAAGCCGGCGAGGAAGACGGCATCGGCGCCGAAGGCAAGCTGGACCACAGCCAGATGCTGACCGACCCCGAGGAAGCCGCCATTTTCGTCAAGGCCACGCAGCTCGATGCCCTGGCGATCGCCATCGGCACCAGCCACGGCGCCTACAAGTTCAGCCGCAAGCCCACGGGCGACATCCTGGCCATCAGCCGCGTCAAGGAAATCCACCAGCGCATTCCCAACACCCACCTGGTGATGCACGGCTCCTCCTCGGTGCCTGCCGAGCTGCTGGCCATCATCAACCAGTACGGCGGCAAGATGAAGGAAACCTACGGCGTGCCCGTCGAGGAGATCCAGGAGGCCATCAAGTACGGCGTGCGCAAGATCAACATCGACACCGACATCCGCCTGGCCATGACCGGCGCGGTGCGCAAGTTCCTGGCCGAGAACCCCGACAAGTTCGACGCGCGCGAATGGCTCAAGCCCGCACGCGAAGCCGCCAAGCAGGTCTGCAAGGCCCGCTACCTGGAATTCGGCTGCGAAGGCCAGGGTTCCAAAATCAAGGGCCTGAGCCTGCAGCAGGTGGCCCAGCAGTACGCCGCAGGCACGCTGGCGCAAGTGGTGCACTGAACCACGGGCCCCTGTCCACAAGCCCGCAAGCCCTGTGCTTGCGGGCTTTTTTGCGCCCGGAGTGTCTCCTTTGCGATGGGGAGTTCCCTCTACATCAGCCAAATGCAACAGCCATCAAAGTTTCTTCATGTAAGCTCGCGGTCAGTAAGTAAGTAAAACCACTGACCTTGAGCAAGGAGACGACATGCTGATTGGTGTGCCTGCAGAGTCCATGGCAGGAGAGACACGGGTTGCCGTGACCCCCGAGACGGTCAAGAAGCTCAAGGCCCAGGGCCATGCCCTGCGCGTCGAAGCCGGCGCCGGCATTGCCGCCAGCGTCACCGATGCGGCGTACGAGGCTGCCGGTGCCGAGATCACCGATGCTGCGGGCGCCTGGGGCGCCGACCTGCTGCTCAAGGTGCGCTGCCCGTCCGAGGCCGAGACGCCGCGCCTGCGCGCAGGCAGCACGCTGGTGGGCATGCTCAATCCCTTTGACGCCGCGGGCCTGCAGCGCCTGGCCACGGCCGGCGTGACGGCCTATGCGCTCGAAGCCGCACCGCGCACCACGCGTGCCCAGAGCATGGACGTGCTGTCTTCCCAGGCCAACATCGCCGGCTACAAGGCGGTGATGATCGCCGCCGACCGCTACCAGCGCTTCTTCCCCATGCTCATGACGGCGGCCGGCACCGTGAAGGCCGCGCGCGTGGTGATCCTGGGCGTGGGCGTGGCGGGCCTGCAGGCCATTGCCACGGCCAAGCGCCTGGGCGCCGTGATCGAGGCGTCGGACGTGCGCCCCAGCGTCAAGGAGCAGGTCGAATCGCTGGGCGGCAAGTTCATCGACGTGCCCTACGAGACCCAGGAAGAAAAGGACGCCGCCGAAGGCGTGGGTGGCTATGCCCGCCCCATGCCGCCCAGCTGGCTGGAGCGCCAGAAGGCCGAGGTCGCCAAGCGCGTGGCCCAGGCCGACGTGGTCATCACCACCGCCCTGATCCCCGGCCGTGCAGCCCCCGTGCTGGTGACCGAGGACATGGTCAAGTCGATGAAGGCCGGCTCGGTGATCGTCGACATCGCCGCCCCCCAGGGCGGCAACTGCCCGCTCACCGAGCCCGGCAAGACCGTCGTCAAGCACGGCGTGACCCTGGTGGGCGAGACCAATCTGCCGGCGCTGGTGGCGGCCGACGCTTCGTCGCTCTATGCGCGCAATGTGCTCGACTTCCTCAAGCTCATCGTCAACAAGGAAGGTGCGCTGCACATGGACCTGCAGGATGACATCGTGGCCGCCTGCCTGATGGCCCACGAAGGCACGGTGAAGCGCGCATGAGGGCGCTGCTGCCCCGCGTGCTGGCTGCTGCGGCGGCGCTGGCGGTTCTTTCCGCCTGCGCCCCCATGCCTGCCGGCCCTGCCGAGTTCAGCGCCGGGCGCACGCGCGTGGTGCTGCCGTCTTCCGCGTGGGAAGACCTGGGCAGCTTCGATGATGCTCTGGCGGCACTGCCGCCACCGGCCAGCCTGCCCTTGCAGACCCGCGCCGTGGCCCTGCGCGGCGCCCGCAACGAGGTGCTGGCGGTGATGCTGGTGCAATCCCACCAGCGCAGTGACCCGCGCGAGCGCACGCTGTGGACGGCCTCCTGTGCGCAGGAGCAGGGTCTGTGGGTGAAAGATGCCGCCGCCGGCAGCCCGGTGCGCGTGGATTGCCTGCGCTTCAAGCGCTGGGCGCACACCAGCGACCGCTTTCTGGACAAGGCCAACCCGGGCCTGGTGCGCTGGATCGGTGAGCGCGGCGTGGCGCTCACGCAGCCCTACTCGCATCTGAACTACCGCTATGCCACCGAGGGCGGCGCCTACATCGAGGTGAATGCCCTGGTGGACCTGCGCTTGCTGAAGCTGCCTGCAGGCAATACGCCCGACTACCTGCGCGCCGGCCTGCCGGCCGAAGCCTGGAGCCAGCAGATGGCCCGGGCGGCGCGCGTGAGCGTCGGCATGCTCGATGGATTCCTGGCCGTGCCGCCGTTCCCCGCTGCACTGCCGCAATAAGTAAAAAAAGCCAAGGGAGGCACGGAACATGGGGACCATTTTGCAAATCCTGGGCCTGGTCATCACCTTCACCATGGCCATGGAGGCCCTGCGGCGCTTCGGCATCGACGTGGGCTGGCTCAATCCGCTGACCTTCTTCCACCGGCGCGCCTGGCGGAAAAAGGTCACCACGCCACCGCTCTACGCGCTCGACCACCCGGTGGACGTGGTCGCCGTGCTGGCCCTGGCCACGGTGCAAACCACGGGCGCCATCACCGTGCAGCAAAAGACCGGCGTGCAGGCGCTGCTGCGTGAGCACCTGGCGCTGACCGATGGTGATGCCGGCAGCCTCTGGGTGGCCAGCGCGCACCTGCTGCGCAACCGCGCCCTGGCGCTCTCCGAGCTGCCCGAGGTACTGGCGCGCAGCGCCGACAAGTTCACCGATTACCACGTGCAAACGCTCAAGACCGTGATGCGATCGGCAGCTCTGATCGAGCCGCCCGTCAACGCGGCCCAGCAGCAGCTGATCGACGCTGTGGATGCCTATTTCGCCAGGAAGAACGCCGCCAAAGGCCCCTGGTCTGCCGGAACCTAACGCCAATTGAAGAAAGAAGGACACATTTCCATGGATGCCGTCTCTCCCACCCTCATCAACCTCATCATTTTCGTGCTGGCCATCTACGTGGGCTACCACGTGGTCTGGACGGTGACGCCCGCGCTGCACACGCCCCTGATGGCGGTGACCAACGCCATCTCCGCCATCGTCATCGTGGGTGCCATGCTGGCGGCCGCGCTCACCGAAACCACCTTGGGCAAGAGCATGGGCGTGCTGGCCGTGGCACTGGCCGCGGTCAACGTGTTCGGCGGCTTCCTGGTCACGCGCCGCATGCTCGAAATGTTCAAGAAAAAAGAGAAGAAGTCCGCTTCCAAGGCTGAAGGAGGCCAGGCATGAGCATGAATCTCGTCACGCTGCTGTACCTGGTGGCCAGCGTCTGCTTCATCCAGGCGCTCAAGGGGCTGTCGCACCCCACGACCTCGATCCGCGGCAATGTCTTCGGCATGACGGGCATGGCGATTGCCGTGCTCACCACCGCCGCGCTCATCGTCGAGCTGTCGGGCGGCAAGGCGCAGGGCATGGTCTACGTGCTGGGCGCACTGGTGGTGGGCGGCGCGGCCGGCGCCATCATGGCCAACCGGGTCGAGATGACCAAGATGCCCGAGCTCGTGGCCTTCATGCACAGCATGATCGGCCTGGCCGCAGTGTGCATCGCTGTCGCCGTGGTGGCCGAGCCCTGGGCCTTTGCCATCGTGCCCAAGGATGCGCCCATCCCTGGCGGCAACCGCATCGAACTGGCCCTGGGCGCCTTCATCGGTGCGGTCACCTTCAGCGGCTCGGTGATCGCCTTCGGCAAGCTCTCGGGCAAGTACAAGTTCCGCCTGTTCCAGGGCGCGCCGGTGCAGTTCCCCGGGCAGCACAAGCTCAACCTGGTGCTGGGCCTGGCCGTGCTGTTCTTCTGCTTCGGCTTCTGGCACTCGCAAAGCTGGATCGACATCGTGCTGGTGATCGCGCTCGGCTTCATCCTGGGCGTGCTGATCATCATCCCCATCGGCGGTGCCGACATGCCGGTGGTGGTGTCCATGCTCAACAGCTACTCGGGCTGGGCGGCTGCGGGCATCGGCTTCTCGCTCAACAACTCGATGCTGATCATCGCCGGCTCGCTGGTGGGCAGCTCGGGCGCGATCCTGAGCTACATCATGTGCAAGGCCATGAACCGCTCGTTCTTCAACGTGATTCTGGGCGGCTTCGGCGGCGACACCGCCACGGCGGCCGGTGGCGCCAAGGAGCAGCGGCCGGTCAAGAGCGGCAGCGCCGACGACGCCGCCTTCGTGCTCGGCAATGCCGAGACCGTGGTCATCGTGCCCGGCTACGGCCTGGCCGTGGCGCGCGCCCAGCATGCGGTCAAGGAACTGGCCGCCAAGCTCACCGAAAGGGGCGTGACGGTGAAGTACGCGATCCACCCGGTCGCAGGCCGCATGCCCGGCCACATGAACGTGCTGCTGGCCGAGGCCGAGGTGCCGTACGACCAGGTGTTCGAGATGGAGGACATCAATGGCGAGTTCGGCCAGGCCGACGTGGCCATCATCCTCGGCGCCAACGACGTGGTGAACCCCGCTGCGCACACCAAGGGCAGCCCCATTTACGGCATGCCCATCCTGGAGGCCTACAAGGCCAAGACCGTGATCGTCAACAAGCGCTCCATGGCGGCAGGCTATGCCGGCCTGGACAACGAGCTGTTCTACATGGACAAGACCATGATGGTCTTCGGCGATGCCAAGAAGGTCGTCGAGGACATCGGCAAGGCCATCGAGTAATCCTTCCCGCGGCGAAAGACCCTTTTGGCGCTACGGCAAAAGCCCTGCGGCCTAGGGGAAACTAACCACCCACGGAACCCGCACCGGCAGAGACAATGCCGGGGTTCCATTGCAATGAGAAGTTTGGAGAGACACGCACCATGACCGACCGCCCCTGGCTGGCCGCCTATCCGCAAGGCGTCCCCGCAGATATCGATACCTCGCAGTACCCCTCCCTGGTGGCGCTGATGGATGAGGCGTTCACCAAGTACGCCAGCCGCGTGGCCTACAGCTTCATGGGCAAGGACGTGAGCTATGCCCAGACCGACTCGCTGAGCGCTGCCTTCGCGGCCTACCTGCAGGGCCTGGGCCTGGTCAAGGGCGACCGCGTCGCCATCATGATGCCCAACGTTCCGCAGTACCCCGTGACGGTGGCGGCCATCCTGCGCGCCGGCTTCGTGGTGGTCAACGTGAACCCGCTGTACACCCCGCGCGAGCTGGAACACCAGCTCAAGGACTCGGGCGCCAAGGCCATCGTCATCATCGAGAACTTTGCCAGCACGCTGCAGCAGTGCATTGCCAATACGCCCGTCAAGCATGTGGTGCTGGCGGCCATGGGTGACCAGCTGGGCCTCGTCAAGGGCACGCTGGTGAACTACGTGGTGCGCAACGTCAAGAAGATGGTGCCCGCCTATGACCTGCCTGGTGCCGTGCGCTTCAACGATGCCGTGGCCCGCGGCACGCGTGGCAGCTTCAAGAAACCCGACATCCGCCCCGACGACATCGCCCTGCTGCAATACACCGGCGGCACCACCGGCGTGAGCAAGGGCGCCGTGCTGCTGCACCGCAACGTGATCGCCAACGTGCTGCAGTCCGAGGCCTGGAATGCGCCGGTGATGGCCAAGGTGCCTTCGGGCGAGCAGCCCACCAGCGTCTGCGCGCTGCCGCTGTACCACATCTTCGCGTTCACGGTGAACATGATGCTGTCCATGCGCACCGGCGGCAAGACCATCCTGATCCCCAACCCGCGCGACCTGCCGGCGGTGCTCAAGGAACTGTCCAAGCACACCTTCCACAGCTTCCCGGCCGTGAACACCTTGTTCAACGGCCTGGCCAACCACCCGGACTTCAACACCGTCAACTGGAAGAACCTCAAGGTCTCGGTGGGCGGCGGCATGGCGGTGCAGGGTGCCGTGGCCAAGCTCTGGCTGGAGAAGACCGGCTGCCCCATCTGCGAGGGCTATGGCCTCTCGGAAACCAGCCCCTCGGCCAGCTGCAACCCGGTGACGGCCAAGGAATACACCGGCACCATCGGCGTGCCGATCCCCGGCACGTCGATGAAACTGCTGGACGACGAAGGCCACGAAGTCACCACGCTGGGCCAGCCCGGCGAGATCGCCATCAAGGGCCCGCAGGTCATGGCCGGCTACTGGCAGCGCCCCGATGAGACCGCCAAGGTCATGACCGATGACGGCTACTTCAAGTCCGGCGACATCGGCATCATGGATGAGCGCGGTTACTTCAAGATCGTGGACCGCAAGAAGGACATGGTGCTGGTCAGTGGCTTCAACGTCTACCCCAACGAGGTCGAGGAAGTGGTCGCCAACTGCCCTGGCGTGCTCGAATGCGCGGTGGTCGGTGTGCCCGACGAGAAGACCGGCGAGGCGGTCAAGCTGGTCATCGTGAAGAAGGACCCGGGGCTCACCGAGGCCCAGGTCAAGGAATACTGCAAGGCCAACCTCACGGGCTACAAGCAGCCGCGCGTGATCGAGTTTCGCACCGAGCTGCCCAAGACCCCCGTGGGCAAGATCCTGCGCCGCGAGCTGCGCGACAAGAAGTGAGCAAGTAAAGAAGAAACGGGCAACTCTGTTCTCACCCGAGGCACCGCGAACCGGTGCACCGAGTGGGGCCCGGCAGGGCTTTCGGCTGGAATAATCGCAATACTGCGTGTCCAGCCGCAAGCCCTTTTTTTTGCCTGAAGCTCCATGACCACTGCCATCCTCAGCGCCCTGCCCGAAGAGCAGGCCAGCCTCGTTGCCCGGCTCGAGCGCGCACAGCGCCTGACCCACGCTGGGCGCTCCTTCTGGCGCGGCGAGTTGTGCGAGCGGCCCGTGGTGCTGGCGCTCTCGGGCATCGGCAAGGTGGCCGCTGCGACCACGGCCACCGCGCTCATCGAGCATTTCGGCGTGGCGCGCATCGTCTTCACCGGCGTGGCCGGTGGCCTGGGGGATGGGGTGAACGTGGGCGATGTGGTGGTGGCAGAGACCTTTGTGCAGCACGACATGGACGCCTCGCCGCTGTTCCCGCGCTGGGAGCTGCCCGGCTACGCGCGCACGCGGCTGGACTGCGATCTGCACCTGTCCACCCTGCTGCGCGACGCGGCCCGCGATTGCCTGTCCGGCGCCGGCCGCCTGCCGGGGCTGGACGATGGAGCGCACCGCGTACACCACGGCCTCGTCGCCAGTGGCGACCGCTTCGTCGCGAGTGCCCAGGAAGCCCGGCAATTGCGCGAAGGCCTGGGCCTGGCTGGCCACAACGCACTCGCCGTCGAAATGGAAGGCGCCGCCGTGGCCCAGGTCTGCCTGGACTACGCCATCCCCTTCGCTGCCATCCGCACCATCTCCGACCGCGCCGACGACACCGCCCACGTCGACTTCGCCCACTTCGTCCAGACCGTCGCCAGCCGCTACGCGGAGCACATGGTGCGGGTGCTGATGCAAACCTTGTGATGCGACGAGTGCGCCTTCGCTGTACGAAGGTGCGAAGCACCTGAAGTACGCTCGCAAGCCGTCAAAACTGGCACACCCCACACCAGCGCCACCGTGGATCCGGCTTTGCCGGCCCACCGGAGGCGTCCCCCCTCGGGGGGAAGGCGCGGAGCGCCACAGGGGGGCTATTTCAGCCAGCCGCGTTTGCGAAAGTACCACATGGGCCCCAGCGCACTGGCCAGCATCAGCCCCAGCGCATAGGGGTAGCCCAGCGACCAGTCCAGCTCAGGCATGAACTTGAAGTTCATGCCGTAGACGCTGGCGATCAGCGTGGGCGGCAGCAGGGCCACGCTGGCCACCGAGAAGATCTTGATGATCTTGTTCTGGTTGATGTTGATGAAACCGACCGTGGCGTCCATCAAGAAGTTGATCTTGTCGAACAGGAAGGCCGTGTGGTTGTCCAGCGACTCGATGTCGCGCAGGATCTGGCGCGCCTCCTCGAACTGCTCGGAGTTCAGCATCTTGCTGCGCATCATGAAGCTCACCGCGCGGCGCGTGTCCATCACGTTGCGGCGGATGCGGCCGTTCAAGTCTTCCTGGCGCGCGATGGCGGCCAGCACCTCGCCGGCGCGGGTATCGGTCACGTCGCCGGCCAGCACCTGCTTGCTCACCGCTTCGAGTTCGTCGTAGATGTTCTCCAGCGTGTCGGCCGAGTACTCGGCGTCCGCGTCGAACAGCTTGAGCAGCACTTCCTTGGCGTCCTCGATGAGGCCCGGCGCACGCCGCGCGCGCATGCGCAGCAGGCGAAAGACGGGCACATCCTCGTCGTGGATGGAGAACAGTACGCCCCGGCTCTTGAGGTTGGCGTTGTGCTGGTTCAGGATGAAGGCCACGCGCACCGAGCGCGGGTTCTCGTCGTCGTCGATCAAAAAGTCGCTGCGGATGTGCAGCTCGCCGTTGTCTTCCTCGTAGAAGCGGGCGGATTCCTCGATGTCCTCGTCCATCGCATCCTCGGGGATGGACAGGCCGTAGTGCTGCTTGATCCAGCGTTTCTCTTCGAGCGTGGGGGCTTCCAGGTCCACCCAGATCGGCTGGAACCTGGCGAGCTCTTCCAGGGATTCGATCTCTTCCTGGAACAGCCGGCCATTGGCGAGCGTAAAGATGTTGAGCATGGGCTCACTCCCTCTGTAATTGGCGTCTGCGGTGGGGGGTCAGGGGTTGCTTTCAACCCCACGGCAGGCCGGGGAGCTGAAAGCTACCAACTCGGGTAGGTTTCCAAGGAGCTTTCTCCGTTAAAAGTGCAAGCGCCGGATTATCGCACCGGGCCACGGGCGTGTCTGTGACAACGGACGCGGGGCCTGGCCGCAGCTCAGGCGGCGGTGGTGGCTGCGCGAACGATGGCCAGCGCCCGGCACAGGTCGGCCCAGGCGGCGGCCTTGTTGTCCTGCGAGCGCAGCAGGAAGGCGGGGTCGTAGGTGACCACGGCCGGGCAGCCCGCCAGGGTGTGAGGCCCCGCGCGCAGGCGGCCCAGGGGCTCGGTGCTGGCCAGGGCAGCGCGAGCGGCCACATGGCCCAGCACCAGCACCATGGCCGGCTGCAGCGCGGTGACGGCTTCGGCCAACTGCCCAGCCACGTCGGCATCGCCGCCGTGGCCGCCAGGTGCAACGCGCTCCAGCGCCGCCAGGAAAACCCGCGGGTGGCGATGCAGCTGCATGGCACGCAGCATGTTGTCCAGCAGCTTGCCGGCGTCGCCCGATAGCGGCTCGGCAGGGTGGGGTATCTCGGCCACGATGAGCCAGCCGCCGCCCAGCGCTGCGGGCGTGCGTGCCGGGTCGGCCGCGGGGTACAGCGCCTGGGGGGCGTGCAGGGACAACAGACCAGCCGCGGCCGCTGACCCGGTGGCCGCAGAGGGGGCGACCGGTGCCGGTGTCGGCGCGCGCGGTGCCGCTGGCGCCGGGGCGGTGGCCCTGGGCGGCTGCGCAGCGGGAACGGGGGCCACCGGGGCCGATTGCGGCGCCGTGGCCACCGCGCCATCCGGTACCGGGGTTGTGCGCATGGAGGGGGCTGCAACGGTGGCAGGCAAAGCGGCCACTGCCTCTGCGGGGGCCCACACGGTCACCCCCATCTCCTGCAGCATGGCGCGCTGGCGCGCATCGAGGGAAAGGCTCATGGGGTGGTTCTCACAATGGCAGGCTCATGACCACCGCGTCCTCGCGCTGGCCATGGTGGGCCGGGTAGTAGCGCTTGCGCTCGCCCACGCGGCGAAAGCCATGGGTCTCATAGATCTGCTGGGCGCGCAGGTTGCTCACGCGCACCTCCAGCCACAGCCACTGGGCACCCTTGCCGCGCGACCACAGGGCCAGTGCGTCCAGCAGCACGCGGGCCCAGCCCTGGCGCTGGAACTCGGGCGTGACGGTGAGGTTCAGCAAATGCACTTCGTCCACCCCCATCATGGCCACGAAGTAGCCCAGCAGGTGGTCGCCGCCCATCAGCAGCTGGCACTCGTAGCGCGAAGCCATGGCATCGATGAAATTGCCCCGCGTCCAGGGGTGGGTGTAGGCGCGCAGCTCCACGTCCAGCACGGCATCGAGCTGTGCCAGCGTGAGGGCTTCCAGGCGCGCCTCGGGGGCATCGGCAGAAGGGGTGGGTACGGCGCTCATGGAGGCGGTCGGTTCAAGGAGGGTTGGACGCCGCCTGGGCGGCGCGCAAGGCGTCTCGCTCGGCAGTGGTTTTCGCCACTTTATCGCGGATATAGCGCGGCAGGGCATCGCTGGCGGGCACGGCGCCCCCTGCGGCCAGCAGGGCCGGCGCCAGGCGCAGCAGCGCGGTGGCCGTGGGCAGGGCCCGTACATGTACAGCAAGGGGGGCCAGGCGCTCAGCATAGGGCGCCTGCGCATTGCCGGCCACGCTCCAGCCGCCAGGCACCTCCACGGACTCGGGGGCCCCGAGTCCGAAGTCGGCATCGGCCTGCCAGCGCTTCTCGGCGGACCGCCATTCGCAGCGGGCGCTGTAGACCTCGTCCATGCGCGCGTCGAGCACCGCCACCACCTGCTTGCAGCCATGCTGGTGGCGCGCCTCTTCGGCCACGGCCAGCAAGGTGTCCACCGGTAGCACGGGCACGCCTGCACCACCGCGCGCGCCGAAGGCCAGGCCCTGGGCCACGGCGCAGGCGGTGCGCAAGCCCGTGAACGAGCCCGGCCCCCGGCCGAAGACGATGGCGTCGAGCGTGGCGAACGACAGGCCGGCCTCTGCCAACAGGCGGGTGACGGCCGGGATCAGCGTGGCCGAGGCCTGCGCGCCCCCCGGGCCCGTGTGCTCGCGCACCAGGTCCCCGTGCTGCACGGCGATGGACAAGGTGTCGGTGCTGGTATCGAAGGCGAGCAGGTTCATGGCAGGGGCAGGCGGGACATCAGGCCGCAGATTTTCCGGAAGCGGTGGGCAGGGAGGTGGGCGCGGGGTTCTTGCGCAGCACGCCCAGCAGGATACCCGCGGTCACGAGCGCCAGGCCCGCACCCAGATTCCAGTGCATGGGCTCGTCCAGGAGCAGCACCGCGCCGATGGCCGACAGCCCCGGCACCAGCGCCGTGATCATGGTGCTGCGCACGGGGCCGTAGTGCTGGATCATCCGCGTGAACGCAATCCCTGAGATGACCACCGAGCCGCCGCCCTGGAAGACCAGCTGGAAGAGAATTTCGCTCCACGGCGCCAACCCCAGGTGGCTGGTGACCGTGCCCAATGCCAGCAGCACCCCGTACACGGGTGCGTACACCAGCAGCGCGAAGGCGGTGATGGCGATGGTGGCCTGCACCGCATCGACGGCCAGGCGCCGGGCCTGCACGCTGTAGGCGGCCCAGCTGGCGGCGGCGAGCATGAACAGCACATCGCCCTTCCACACATCCCCGCCCGAAAAGCCGGCCAGCAGGCTGCGCCCGCCGACCAGCAGGTCGCCGGCCACGATGAGCACCAGGCCCATCGCGCGCAAGGGCGTGATGCGGTCGTGCAGCACGAGCACGGCCAGCAGCGCCGTCCACAGCGGCAGGCTGCCGGGCATGAGCACCGCGGCATGGGTGGCCGGGGCGTGGAAGAAGCCGGCGTAAGCCAGCACGGCATACAGGACGCCGCCAAAAATACCCAGCAGGGCCGTGGTGGACAGCGGCAGCGGCGAGATGCCGCCCAGGCTGGAGGCGGGGGCGCCGGCACCCATCTGCACCCGGCGCCGGCGCACCAGCCACCAGCCCCAGGGCAGCAGCACCAGGCTGGCGCCGACGATGCGCAGCAGCGTGATGTCCAGGGGCGTGAGGCTGCGCTGGGCCGAAGCACGGGCGATCACGATGAAGCTGGTCCAGAGGGTGACGGTCACCAGGGCTGCCAGCAGGCCCATGGCCCGGGGAGAAAAGCGCATCCGGGGATTATCGGCGGGCCGGGCAGGCCGTGCCGGCGGTGGGCGATAGACTCCCCGTCCATGTTGTCCGTACGCCCGCTGAGCTGTCTGCCCCTGCCATCCTTTGCGCCACCGTGGCGCCTGGTCGCCCCGCTGGCCCTGCTATGGAGCCTGGCGCTTCCCGGTGCCCAGGCCCAGGCGCCCAGCCCTTCGCCGTTGCCGCCCGAGGTGGAGGCCGCGCTGTCCCGTGCCCGCCTGCCGCGCGAGGCGCTCTCGGTGCTGGTGGTCGATGCGCAGGGCGGCCCGCGCCAGGCCGCGCGCCTGGCGCACCGCGCCCAGGTGCCCATGAACCCGGCCTCGGTGATGAAGCTGGTCACCACCTACGCGGCGCTCGACCAGCTGGGGCCGGCCTACGCCTGGAACACCCCCGTCTACGTGCAGGGCTCGGTGCAGGACGGCAGCCTGCGCGGCAACGTCTACATCCAGGGCCAGGGCGATCCCAAGCTGGTGATGGAGCGCCTGTGGCTGCTGCTGCGGCGCCTGCAGGGCCAGGGCATCCAGGTCATCGTGGGCGACATCGTGCTCGACCGCACGGCCTTCGACGTGCCCGAGCAGGACCCCGGCAGCTTCGACAACGAGCCCCTGCGGCCCTACAACGCATCACCGGATGCGCTGCTGGTGAACTACAAGTCCCAGGTGATGACCTTCGTGCCGGATGCCGCCGCCGGCCTGGCGCGCATCCAGTACGACCCCCCGATGGCCGGCGTGCAGCGCCAGGCCTCCGTGGCGCTGGCCGCGCCCGGGGCGGACTGCGGCGACTGGCGCGGCGCCTTGAAGGCGGAGCTGACCGACCCCGCGCGCATTGCCTTCCAGGGCGTGTTCCCGGCCAGCTGCGGTGAGCGCGTGTGGCCGATTGCGCCGACGGACCCGCGCGGCTTTGCGGCGCGCGCAGTGGAGGGCATGTGGCGTGAACTGGGCGGCAAGCTCACGGGCAGCGTGCGCGACGGCAAGGTGCCGGCCGGTCTCAAGCCCGCTTTCGTGGCCACCTCGCCCGCGCTGGCCGAGGTGGTGCGCGACGTGAACAAGTACAGCAACAACGTCATGGCACAGCAGGTGTTCCTCACCCTGGCCCTGGGGACCAAGGGGACGCCGGCCACCTTCGACGGCGCGCGCGAGGCCCTGCGCCGCTGGTGGCAGCTGCGCTTTGGCGATACCGACCAGCCCGTGGCCGACAACGGTGCCGGCCTCTCCCGCGATGCGCGCATCACGGCCCAGGGCCTGGCGCGCATGCTGCAGTCGGCCTGGGCCTCGCCGGTGATGCCCGAGCTGGTGTCCTCCCTGCCCATCGCCGGGGTGGATGGCACCCTGCGCCGCAGCCAGGCCCGGGGCGCGGCCCACCTCAAGACCGGCAGCCTGCGCGACGTGATGGCCATCGCCGGCTATGTGCATGGCGCCAGCGGCCGGCGCTACGTGCTGGTGGCCATGGTCAACCATGCCAATGCCGGTGCCGCCCGCCCGGTGCTCGATGCGCTGACCGACTGGGCCGCGCGCGACCAGTAGGCGGCGGTTGTGGGCAGGAACCCGTGTCGCCCAGGCGTCCGCAGGCCCTCGTATTCCCTAATGGCGGCTCTGGCGCTGGTGCGCGCACGATGCGGCGTTACCATCGACCGACCAAACCACATACCTATAGACCGGAGGATGCGCCCATGAAGTATTTTCGCCTGACCTGTGTCGCCGCGGTAGCGGCTCTGCTTGCCGCCTGCGGTGGCTCCGACGACCACGGGCGCGGGGACCTGGTGGAGATCCCCACCGTCCTGACCACGCTCACCGCCGATCAGATCGACGCGGGCACCACGTCCAGCGGCCTGCGTGCCATTGCCGGCAAGGCCCGCTGCGATGTGAAGGTGGTGGCGATCAACTACTACACGGCAGGCGTCAAGGCCGGCGAGCTCACCAACGCCTCGGGCGTGATGCTGGTGCCCGCGGGCAGCTGCAGCACGGAAAAGACCGCCCTGCTGGCCTACGCCAAGGGCACCGACGTGCAAAAGCCCCGCACCCTGGCCAACCCGCAGGACAGCGAGACCTTCCTGCTGGCCGCGATGTACGCCTCGCAGGGCTATGCCGTGGTCGCCACCGACTACCTCGGGTTTGCCAAGTCGGGCTACAGCTACCACCCCTACCTGCATGCCGATTCGGAAGCCACCTCGGTGATCGACTCGGTGCGCGCCGCACGCCGGGCCGCCGCCTCGGTGGGGGGCAACCTGTCGGGCCGCGTCCTGTTCACCGGGTACTCGCAGGGCGGGCATGCCTCCATGGCCGCGCACCGCGCCGCCGAGCGTGACTATGGCAACGAGTTCGACGTAGCGGCCGGCGCCCACCTGGCAGGGCCCTACAACCTGTCGGGTTCGCTGCGCATCCCCGATGCGATTGCGGGTGTGCAGTTCTTCGTGCCCTACCTCGTGACGGCCTGGCAGAAGGTCTACGGCAACATCTACAGCGACGTGAAGCTCGCCTTCAAGGCGCCGTACTCGAACTACATCGAGACCCTGCTGCCCAACCCGACGATGAACTACACCACGCTGGTGACCTCGGGCACCTTGCCGGCAGGCACGCCCAACCAGGCGCGCGATGCGCTGTTCCAGCCGGCCTTCATTGCCAGCAGCCAGACGAATGCGAACGATCCACTCTATCTGGCAGCGCAGAAGAATGACATCCTGGGCTGGACGCCCAAGTCGCGCGTGCTGTTGTGCGGTGGCTCGGGTGACCCCACGGTGCCGCCTGCCGTGCACCAGCGCGTGATGGCCGCCGACTTCGCTGCACGCGGCGTGACCAACGTGATCTCAGTGGACGTGGACGGTGCCATCCAGGCCGCCTTCGGCCCCGGTGGCGCAGCGCCCACCGACCCGACTTCTGCGGCCTTTGCCACCTACTACGGTGCCTACCACGGCACTTATGAGCCACCGTTCTGCCACGCCCAGGCGCGTGCTGCGTTCGACATCATCGTGAAGTAAGCGAGGCCCCTTGCCAGCATCCAAAGCCGACCTCCGGGTCGGCTTTTTTCATGGTGCGTGGCTTGGTAGTTTCCCGGGCGGGCAAGAAGCGCATGCGGAGTTAGGATGGTTGTTGCAAAAAAGCACGGTCGTGCTTTTTGTAATCTTCTTTCCTGGAGAACTCCCTTGAACACAAGACAATGCAAGGCCGCCCTTTCGGTGCTGGCAACGGCCTGCCTTCTGGCGGCATGCGGTGGTGGCGGCTCGGACACCGCGCCTGCGGCCCGCGTGACCTCGGTGAAGGTGGCTGGTGACAGCCTGGCCGACAGCGGCACCTTCGGCTACAAGTTCACCGTGCAGGGCTCGGCCGCGACGGGCACGGGATCGACGCCGATCTGGCCAGAGCGCGTGGCGACGAGCTATGGCCAGTCGCTGTGCGCGCACTATGTCTTCAATGGCACGGCGTTCTCGGCGAATGCCGCCTGCTCGAACTATGCGGTGGGCGGCGGGCGCATCAACAACTTCACGGCACCCACCTCGCCCGTGTCCATCACCCAGCAGCTCAAGGACCTGGGCAATGGCGGCTACAGCGCCTCGGACCTCGTGCTGGTCGATGGAGGCGGTAACGATGCCGCTGATCTGATCGGTGCCTACCTCAAAGCTGTCAGCGACGGTGGCCAGGCCTATGCCGCCGTGCTGGGATCGGTGCTGCCCGCAGCCACGGTCAATGCCGCCCTGGCCGGTGGTGCCGCCAGCCAGGCGCAGGTGGGAGGCGCCTACATGCAGGCATTGGCGCAGCAATTCGCGGCCACCGTCAAGGCCAACACGGTCGCCAAGGGAGCGCCCCGTGTGGCCGTGCTGAATGCACCCGGCATCACCCGCACCCCCCGCTTCCTGATGGTGCTGGCCTCCATCTCCGCCCAGCGTGGTGCGGAGGCCGCCAAGCAGGCCGAGGCCCTGTTCGATGGCTGGGTTCAGGCCTTCAATGCACAACTCGCCACCAGCCTGGCCGGTGACGAGCGCATTGTCGTGGTGGACTTCTACACCTCCTTCAAGGACCAGTCGAGCAACCCGGCCCAGTACCAGCTCACCAACCCCACCACGCCGGCGTGCCCGGCCACGGGCGTGGGCAGCGATGGCCTGCCGACCTACAGCTTCCCCACCTGCACGGCCTCGGCGCTGTCGGCCATGGCGCCACCTGCCGGCGCGACCGGCGGTGCGGACTGGTGGAAGAGCTATGGCTTCTCCGACAGCTTCCACCCCACGCCCTATGGCCACCAACTGGTCGGGCAACTGGTGTCGCGTTCGCTGTCCCAGGCGGGCTGGCTGTAAGCGGCCGGCTGTGCGCCAACCCCATTCCAAGGAGTCTTCCATGCACCATTTTTTTAAGCCGGGCCTGGCGGCTGCGGCGCTCTTGCTGGCGGCCAGCGCCTCGGCCCAGGTGGCTGGCACCTTCAGCGTGCGCGCCGGTTTCACCCACATCGCCCCGCAGGTCAAGAGCGGCAACCTCAGCGCTCCGAGCTTCCCGGGCACCACGATCGACGTGGGCAATGCCACCTCGCTGTCTGGCGGCGTGAACTACATGCTGACCAACCACTGGGCCGTTGACGTCCCCCTGGCGCTGCCGTTCAAGCACGAGATCGAGGGCGATGGCGCCATCGCGGGTGTCGGCAAACTCGGCGAGACCAAGGTCCTGCCGGTCACCGTCTTCGCCCAGTACCGTTTTGCCGAGCCCGAGGCGCGCTTTCGCCCCTACGTGGGTCTGGGACTGACCTACAGCCGCTTCTTCAAGACCCGCACCACGGCCACCTTGAGCGGCCTGACCGGTGGCACCCCGTCCAGCCCCACCACGGCATCGGTGGACAACAAGTGGGGGCTGACTCCCCAGATCGGCTTTGTCTGGAGCTTCAACGACCGCTGGTCGCTGGATGCCGCCTACTACAAGAGCTTCCTCAAGACCACGACGCACCTGTCTTCGGGCCAGTCGATCAGCAAGCGGCTGAACCCCGACGTGATCGCCATCGGCGTGGGTTACCGCTTCTGACAGCGGAACGCCAATGAAAAGGCCGACCCCTTGGGTCGGCCTTTTTTTTGTGGGCCAGAGCCCGGCAGAAACCCGCTTACCAGCGCGCGCGCAGGCGGTCGTAGGCGTAGTTGCCGAACTGGCGGTGGGCGTTGGGCGTCAGGTAGACGCTGTCGGCGAACACGTAGGCGTCCTGGTTGGCGCCGGTGAGGAGGGTCGAGGTCGTACACAGAGCCGAGTTGACCTGGCCCGCGCCGATGCCGATGCCGTTGGTGGTGTCCAGCGAGGTACACACGGGCGTGGTGGCGTTGTTGAAGCCGTAGTTGGCAGGGGTGCCGACGTACAGGTTCACATAGTAGGCAGAGTCCACGTAGAGCACGTTGGCGCCCAGGTCGACCACGCTCACCAGCAGGCCTTCGTTGAAGCGGCTGCTGGCGTCGCTCAGCAGGGCTTCGCGGTTGATGGCCTTGGCCCAGGGCGTCTTGCCCAGGTCGTAGGTGCCGGTGACGACCACGTTCTTGGCGCCCGCTGCGACCAGACGGCGCACCTGGGTGGCAAGGTCCTGACCGGCCTTGCGCGCTGCGGCCACCATGTCGGTGGTGCTCTGGGTGCCGGCCGTCACGGCGGCCATGCCGGCGATCACGTCGCTGGGGCCTCCGTTGATGACGATCAGGTCGTTCGCAGCAACGCCGCCAGCGGCCAGGAAGGCGTCGATCTGCTCCGTCACCGTGGGCGTGGTCGCCACGCCGGCGGCATCGGGCTTGATCGCCACGCGTGCATTGCCCACGGCATAGCTGCGGCCACCGGCCGTGGACGATGCCGCCAGGGTCTTGCCATAACGCGAGGCGATCTGCAGCGTCCAGTTGTTCACGCTGCCATCGTTGACCGAGTAGCGCGTTCCCTTCTGGCCGACGTCGTTGTAAGCGTCGCCAAAGGCCACCAGGCGTTCAGGGTTGAAAGCCGACTCCGTCGTGCTCGAACCGCAGGCCGCAAGCAATGCGGCCGACGCGCATGCGGCCACCAGTACGGTGCGGCGCATCCAATTTGCTGCCATGTATTTCTCCAGAAAATGGGGGGTTAGTTTAACGACGCCATGTCAAGCCATGTAAAGCATTGTCACAGTGCGGCCATATTGGTACTCAGGCTGCTGCGGCGCGCTGCAGGCGGTCGCGCACGCCCTCCCATTCCGGGGTGGCAGGCGGGGCTTCGATCCAGATCAGCTTGACTCCGGCATCGTCGAAGCTGCGCAGCACGGCAAACAGCTGTTGGGCCGTGGCCGACGCGTCATCGGGCATGCGCCGAATGACCAGTCTGGACGAGCGCGTGCGCAGGGCCGCGCGGGCATAAATGGCCATGTTGGCGGCATCGGCGCCGAGCAGGTCCAGGCCTGTCTGCAGCGCCTTGGCATCCATCAGCCGTACCTTGGCGTTGGGCGCGTAGTGGGCTTCCAGCGTGCCCGAGGCGCGCGGCGTGTGCGCGGGCAGGTCTTCCTTGGACAGCGGGGCGATGCCGCAGGCGCGGGCGATCTGTGCGCGCGTGATGGCCCCGGGGCGCAGCAGCACCGGCGTGCCGCGCGTGCAGTCGACGATGGTCGACTCGATCCCCACCCCGCAGGGGCCGCCATCGAGCACCAGCAAGTCCTCCCCCAGCTCGTCGGCGACATGCCGGGCGGTGGTGGGGCTCACGCGGCCGAAGCGGTTGGCGCTGGGCGCGGCCACGCCCCATACAGGCGGGCCACCGAGTCCGCTGCCATCGCCAGGGGCCGCGCACGCGGTCAACAAGGCATGTGCCACGGGATGGGCCGGGCAACGCAGGCCCACACTGTCCTGGCCGCCAGTGGCGGCTGTGGCCACACCAGGGCGGCGCGGCAGGATGATGGTCAGCGGCCCGGGCCAGAATGCGTCGACCAGGGCCTGCGCAAAGGCCGGCACCTCGCTGGCGAAATGGGCAATGCCCGAGGCATCGGCCACATGCACGATCAGCGGGTGGTCGCTGGGGCGGCCCTTGGCGGCAAAGATCTGGGCCACGGCGGCATCGCTGCTGGCGTCCGCCGCCAGGCCATACACCGTTTCGGTGGGCAGGCCCAGCAGGGCGCCGCTGCGCACCGCACGGGCGGCGGCGGCGATGGATTCGGGCTGGGTACCGTCGAGAATCATGGCGTGCGGTCCGGCCGGTCAGAAGGGCGCAATGCCCAGCAGGGCCGCGGCCTTGAGTGCGGTGGCGCGGGCCGCATCGGCGCTGTCGGCCGTGATGTTCAGGTGCCCCATCTTGCGCCCGGGCTTGGCGTCGCGCTTGCCGTACAGGTGCAGGTGGGTGCCGGGCAGGGCCAGCACCTCGGCCCAGGGCGGGGTTTGCCCGCTGCCATCGGCGGCAAACCACAGGTCGCCCAGCAGGTTGAGCATCACCGCCGGGCTGTGCTGGCGCGGCTGCGTGAGCGGCAGGCCGGCCATGGTACGCACCTGCAGCTCGAACTGCGAGACATCGCAGGCGTTCTGGCTGTAGTGGCCGCTGTTGTGCGGGCGCGGCGCGATCTCGTTGACCACCAGGCTGCCGTCCTGCAGCACAAAGAACTCCACGCACAGCACGCCCACGTACGACAGGCCGGTGGCAATCGAGATGGCACCCGCGATGGCCTGGCGTGCCAGGTCGTCGGGCAGGTTGCCGGCATGCACCTCGGTCACGGCCAGGATGCCGTCGCGGTGCAGGTTGCGCTGCACCGGCAGGTGCACGCAGGCGCCGTCGGCCCCGCGCGCGACGATGACCGAGCATTCGAGCGCCAGTGGCAGCATCTTTTCGAGCACGCAGGCCACCTGGCCCACCGAATCCCAGGCGGCCGCGAGTTCGGCCGCGGTCTTCACCCGCACCTGGCCCTTGCCGTCGTAGCCCATGCGCGCGGTCTTGAGGATCCCGGGCAGGAGGTCGGCAGGCACAGCGGCCAGTTGCGCGGCCGTCTCGATCACCGCATAGGGCGCGCACGGCACGCCGCAGCGCACGAAATGGGCCTTTTCCTGCGCACGGTCCTGGGCCACGGCCACGGCACCCGCAGCGGGCGACACCGGGCGTAGCGCGCCCAGCGCCGCGAGGGCGGTGGCGGGCACGTTCTCGAATTCGGTGGTCACCGCATCGGCCACGCGGGCCAGCTCGGCCAAGCCGGCTGGGTCTTCGTAACCCGTTTCAATGTGGTGGTGGCTCACCAGCCCGGCAGGGCTGGTGGGGTCGGCATCGAGCACGGCGGTGAAGTAGCCCATGGCCTGGGCCGTGTGCACGAACATGCGGCCGAGTTGGCCGCCGCCAAGGACGCCCAGGGTCGATCCTGGAAGGAGGGGGCAGACAGCGTGGTCATGCAGTAGCGGGGGGCAGGGTCATATTGCGCGCCACCTCGGTCTGCTCGGCACGGAAGGCTTCCAGGCGCTGGCGCAGTTCGGGGCTCTCGCTGGCCAGCAGGGCCACCGCGAACAGGGCCGCGTTGGCGGCGCCGGCCGTGCCGATGGCGAAGGTCGCCACGGGGATGCCCTTGGGCATCTGCACGATGCTGTGCAACGAGTCCACGCCCTGCAGGTGGCGGCTGGCCACGGGCACGCCCAGCACGGGCACGGTGGTCTTGGCGGCGATCATGCCCGGCAGGTGGGCGGCACCCCCGGCTCCGGCGATGATGGCCTTGAGGCCCCGGCCGACGGCGGCTTCGGCATAGGCGAACATGTCGTCGGGCATGCGGTGCGCCGACACCACGCGCGCTTCGTGGGAAATGCCGAATTGCTCAAGAATCTGCACTGCATGCTGCATGGTCTCCCAGTCGCTGCTGGAGCCCATGACCACGCCGATCTGGATGGGTTTCATGGTGTGTGTGGGGGCGCTGCGGCGGACTCGGGTCTGCTTCGGCGCTGTAGGTGGAACCCCCGATTTTACGATTTGCGATGGCCCCCCTGCCACGGGGTTGTTTCAATGCGCCAAAATAGCGCCAACTTGCTTCACCGGCCCTGGGCCCCAGACCATGATTGACGTCACCGTAGAAAATTTTGAAGCCGAGGTGATTGCCGCCTCGATGGAAGTGCCCGTGCTGGTGGATTTCTGGGCGCCCTGGTGTGGCCCCTGCAAATCGCTTGGCCCGGTGCTGGAGAAGCTGGAGACCGAGTACGACGGTCGCTTCAAGCTCGCCAAGATCGACTCCGACCAGGAGCAGCAGCTGGCTGGCATGTTCGGCATCCGCAGCATTCCCACCTGCGTGCTGCTCATGAACGGCCAGCCCGTGGACGGCTTCATGGGCGCCCTGCCCGAGGGCCAGGTGCGCGAGTTCCTCGACAAGCACGTGCCCACGGCCGAGGTCCTGGAAGCCGAGGAACAGGAGGAAGAAGCCCTGGACGCGCTGGCAGAAGGTGACACCGGCACTGCCCTGGAGAAGCTGCAGCACGCCGTGGCCACCGACCCGGGCAACGACGACGCGCGCTTCGACTACGTCAAGCTGCTGCTGCAACTGGGCCGCGACGACGACGCCAAGGTGGCCTTCGCCCCGGTGATCGCCAAGGCCCCCAATGCGCGCAAGATCGCCGCGCTCAAGGTCTGGATGGATGCCATCGATACCGTGGCCACCACCGAGGGCGCGGGCGACACCGCTGCCTTCGAGGCGAAGATCGCGGCCAACAAGCGTGACTTCGACGCCCGCCTGGCCCAGGCGCGCTGGCTCATCACCGAGCAGCGCTGGACCGACGCCATGGACGAACTGCTCGAGATCCTCATGCGCGACAAGGCCTGGGGCGAAGAGGTGGCGCGCAAGACCTACGTGGCCATCCTCGAAATCATCGAGCAGCCCAAGGCCAAGGTGGCCGACGGCCAGATCCCGCCCGATGACCCGGTGGTGGCCACCTACCGCCGCCGCCTGTCGAGCGTTGTGCTCAGCTGACCGGCACCCTGCAACGACAAAGGCTCCCTCGGGAGCCTTTGTCGTTGCAGGGACCGGGAAATCAGCCGATCAACCGCTCCAGCGCCTCGCGGTACTTCGCAGCGGTCTTCTCGATCACCTCGCGCGGCAGGCGCGGCGAGGGCGGGGTCTTGTCCCAGGGCTTGCCGTTGACCTGGGCCTGCTCCAGCCAGTCGCGCACGAACTGCTTGTCGTAGCTTGGCGGGTTCTGGCCGGCCGCCAGGGCCGCTTCGTAGCCTTCGACGGGCCAGTAGCGCGAGCTGTCGGGCGTGAGCACCTCGTCCATCAGCACCAGCGTGCCGTCGGGCGCGAGGCCGAACTCGAATTTCGTGTCGGCAATGATCATGCCCTTGGTGAGGGCGATCTCGGCGGCGGCCTGGTAGATGGCGATGCTCAGGTCGCGGATCTGCGTGGCCAGGGGCAGGCCGATCATTTCCACGGTGCGCTCGAAGGTGATGTTCTCGTCGTGCTCGCCCGCTGCGGCCTTGGCGGCCGGGGTGTAGATCGGCGCGGGCAGCTTGGCCGCGTTGGTCAGGCCTTCGGGCAGGGGCACGCCGCAGACCGAGCGCGACTCCTGGTATTCCTTCCAGCCGCTGCCGGCCAGGTAGCCGCGCACCACGGCCTCGACCGGAATGGGTTGCAGGCGCTGCACCAGCATCGAGCGGCCGCGGATTTGCGGGGCCTCGGCCGGGGTGACCACGCTCTCGGGGGCGTCGCCCGTCAGGTGGTTGGGGCAGATGTGGCCGAGCTTGTCGAACCAGAACAGCGCCATCTGCGTGAGCAGCTCGCCCTTGCCCGGGATGGGTTCGCCCATGATCACGTCGAAAGCCGAGAGGCGGTCGCTGGCCACCATCAGGATGCGGTCGTCGCCCACGGCGTAGTTGTCGCGCACCTTGCCGCGCGCCAGCAAGGGCAGCGAGGTCAGGGCGGAGGTGTGCAGGGCGTTGGAGCTTGGCTGGGTCATGGTGTCGGTGTGGGGCAGTCGATGTCCGCTGCGGTCAGGCCCTGGGGAAGGGGCGGGCGCGCACCCGCGCGGCCACGTTCTCTGTACAGCACGCCGATTTTACGCGCCGGGGCCGATGTTCTGGTCGGCAGGGGCTTGTGGGGGCCTCCGAGGGACGGCACACTGCCGGGCTCGCTTCTCCACGCCCTTGCCGGCAATCCCTTGTGCCCACGTCCCATCCCCTTTCTCCCCGCCGCGAACTGTGGCTGCTGCTGACCCTGGCGGGCGTGCAGTTCACGCACATCCTGGATTTCATGATCATGATGCCGCTGGGCCCGCAGCTCACGCGCATCTTTGCCATCAGCGATGCCCAGTTCGGGCTGCTGGTGTCGGCCTACACGCTGTCGGCAGGCGTGTCCGGCCTGCTTGCCTCGACCTACATCGACCGCTTCGGCCGCAAGCGCCTGCTGCTCGTGCTGTACGCGCTGTTCGGCCTGGCCACGCTGGCCTGCGGCCTGGCCCCCACCTATGCCACGCTGATGGTGGCTCGGGTGCTGGCCGGCATGTTCGGCGGCGTGCTCTCGGCCCTGTGCCAGACCGTCGTGGCCGACGTCGTCCCCTTCGAGCGGCGTGGGCGGGCCATGGGCATCGTGATGACCTCGTTCTCGGTGTCCACGGTGGCCGGGGTGCCGCTGGGGCTGGTGTTCGCCGAGTACGGGGGCTGGCACATGCCGTTCTTCGCCATTGCCGCCATGTGCCTGCTGCTGCTGGTGTTTGCCGCGCGCACGCTGCCCACCATGAACGCCCACCTGGCGGCAGGCCAGCAGCGCACGGCCCTGGGCGGCATCGCCGAGGTGCTCAGGGACGCCAACCACCGCCGGGCCTTCGTGTTCTCGGGCCTGCTGATGTTCACCGGCTTCACGGTGATCCCCTACATCACGATCTACATGCAGGCCAATGCCGGCGTGCGCACCGACCAGGTACCGCTGATCTACCTGTGCGGCGGGGTGGTGACCTTGTTCACGGCGCGCCTGTTCGGACGCCTGACGGATGCGCGCGGCAAGGTCCGCACCTTCCGCTGGCTGGCCCTGGCGGTGGGGCCGTGCCTGCTGGGCATCACCACGGTGCATGGGGTGCCGCTGTGGGCGGTGCTCACGGTGTCCACGCTGATGTTCGCCTTCATGAGCGGGCGCATGATCCCCGGCATGGCCATCATCACCTCGGCCGCCAATCCACAGCTGCGCGGCACCTTCATGACGCTCAATGCCTCGGTGCAGTCCGCAGCCATGGGCGTCGCGTCGCTGGTGGGGGGTGTGCTGATCAGCCGCGATGCCCAGGGGCTGGTACAGGGCTACTGGATGGCCGCGGTGGTGGGCACCGTTGCCAGCGTGCTGTCCATCGTGGTGGTGGGGCGGCTGGTGCTGCATGGCGCAGCGCCGGGGACTGCCGCCAAGGCCTGACAGGTCGCTTGGCGAGTGGCCAAGGGGGGAGGGGCTCCCCCTGCCAACTCAGCCATTGTGCGCCCTTTTCGGGCCGCTGGCACCTCGCCGGGCATAACCCAGTGGGCAGGGGCGGTATGGGATTGCATTTCGATGACAGCAGGGGCATAGTGAACCCGTCAATGGATGCATCCAAGTTCGCCGGGCCGTCCCTCTGATCCAGGGCGGCATTTGTTCCACCGAGAGCCACAGGAGACTTATTTATGAACTTGACGATCAGCGGTCACCACCTCGAAGTTACCCCAGCCCTGCGCAGTTATGTGACCACCAAGCTGGACCGGATCAATCGCCATTTCGACCAGGTAGTAGATGTCAAGGTGCTGCTGACAGTAGAGAAGCAAAAGGAAAAGGAAAAGCGCCAGCGAGCGGAATGCAATATCCATGTGAAGGGCAACGACCTGTTTGCCGAGAGCTCCCATTCCGACCTGTATGCTGCGGTGGATGAGCTGGTCGACAAGATGGACCGCCAGGTGGTGCGCCACAAGGACCGCCTGCAGGACCACCACCACGAAGCTGCCAAGCGCGAAATGCACGCCTGAGCGTTGCATTGCGGGCCACAGCAACCGCCCCTGGAGGCGGTTTTTTTGTGGCCCCTTGTAAATTGCTCAGGGTTTTTGCCAATATGTGCATAATTGTTACCTCTGACCATGAACCGACTCGCCTCCATCCTGCCTCCCGCCCAAGTGCTTGTGAGCGTGGACTCCACCAGCAAGAAGCGTGCTTTTGAAGAGGCGGGTCTGCTGTTCGAGAGCCAGCACGGGCTCTCGCGTGCCCTGATCACGGACAGCCTCTTCGCGCGCGAGCGCCTGGGCTCCACGGGTCTGGGCCATGGCGTGGCCATCCCGCACGGCCGCATCAAGGGCCTCAAGGCCCCGATGGCCGCCGTGTTCCAGCTGGCCCACCCCATCGGTTTCGACGCCCCCGACGAAATGCCGGTGGCGCTGCTGATCTTCCTGCTGGTGCCTGAGGCGGCCACCCAGAAGCACCTGGAGATCCTCTCGGAGATCGCCGAACTGCTGAGCGACTCGGTGCTGCGCGAAAAGCTCAAGGCCAGCACCGATGCGGCCGAACTGCACGGCATGATCGCCGGCTGGCAGTCCACCCAGGCCGCCTGAGCCCCACGGCACCGCGCATTCCCCCCGCAGCCTTGCCGTGAAACCCAATGTTGTCAGCGCCGACGTCCTGTTCGAGGAGTTCCGTGGCCCCCTGAAATGGGAATGGGTCGCGGGCCTCGGTGCCTCCGAGCGCCGCTTTGACGAAGTCGCCGTGCGCTCCGCCCGTTCGGGCGCCGATCTGGTCGGCTACCTCAATTACATCCACCCCTACCGGGTGCAGATCCTCGGTGAGCGCGAAATCGCCTACCTGAGCAGCGCCTCGCCCGACGATTGCAAGCGCCGCATCGCCCGCATCGTGACGCTGGAGCCGCCGGTGCTGGTGCTGGCCGACAACCAGACCGCACCCGATGCGCTGGTCTCGATGTGCGAGCGCGCGCAGATCCCGATGTTCTCCACGCACGAGTCCTCGGCCTTCGTGATCGACGTGCTGCGGGCCTACCTGTCCAAGCACTTTGCCGACCGCACGACCATGCACGGCGTGTTCATGGACATCCTGGGCCTGGGCGTGATGATCACCGGCGAATCGGGCCTGGGCAAGAGCGAACTCGGCCTGGAGCTGATCTCACGCGGCAACGGCCTGGTGGCCGACGATGCAGTGGACCTGTTTCGCATCAACCAGACCACCATCGAGGGCAAGTGCCCCGAGCTGCTGCAGAACCTGCTCGAGGTGCGCGGCATCGGCCTTTTGGACATCCGTGCCATCTTTGGCGAGACGGCCGTGCGCCGCAAGATGCGCCTCAAGCTCATCGTGCACCTGGTGCGCAAGGAGACGCTGGAGCGCGACTACGAGCGCCTGCCCTATGAGCCACTCACGCAGGACGTGCTCGGCGTGCCCGTGCTCAAGGTGGTGATCCAGGTGGTGGCCGGCCGCAACATCGCCGTGCTGGTCGAGGCGGCCGTGCGCAACACCATCCTGCAGTTGCGCGGCATCGACACCTACCAGGAGTTCGTCGAGCGCCACCGCCGTGCCATGGAGCGCGACACCGGAGGCTGACGCCAGGAGCGGCCCTGCAGGGCCGCGAGAGGTCAGGCGTTCTTGCTGGCGCAGGCGGCGCACTGGCCGTACAGCGCCATGGTGTGGTCCTGCACCAGCCAGCCCTTGGACTTGGCCACGATCTGCTGGCGCTTTTCGATCTCGGGGTCGTAGAACTCCTCCACCTTGCCGCAGGACGTGCAGACGAAGTGGTCGTGGTGCTGCCCTTCGTTGAGCTCGTACACCGCCTTGCCGCTCTCGAAGTTGCTGCGGATCAGGATGCCCGCCTGCTCGAACTGCGTGAGCACGCGGTACACGGTGGCCAGGCCGATGTCCGAGCGCTCTTCCAGCAGCACGCGGAACACGTCTTCCGCCGTCATGTGGCGCTGTGCGCCTTTCTGGAAGATCTCCATGATCTTCAGGCGGGGCAGGGTTGCCTTGAGGCCGGTGCTTTTGAGTTCGTCGATGTTGGTCATGGATTGGTCCTGGTTGCCGGTGGCCCGGGAAGGGGAGAGAGGCTGCCGCTACAATGGTTTGATCATATCCTCTGCTCTTTCCCCCATGCCAGTCAAAGCCCGTATCAATGCCCGCCTGGGCTGGATCCTGTTGGTGGGTGCCGCCATCGGTACCCTGGCAGGGTGCGGCAGCCTGGACGGCGCCAGCCGCCGCCTGGCCACCGTGGTCACGCCGTACAAGATCGACGTCGTGCAGGGCAATTTCGTCTCGCGCGAGCAGGTCGAGGCCTTGAAGCCTGGCCAGAGTCGCCAGCAGGTGCGTGAAATCCTGGGCACCCCCCTGGTGACCAGCCTGTTCCACTCCAACCGCTGGGAATATGTCTTCACCCTGAAGAAGCCCTCGGCCGAGCTGCAGACCCGCAAGCTCACGGTGTTCTTCGAGGGTGACGTGCTGGCCCGTTCGGAAGGCGACGAGATGCCCTCCGAGGCCGAATTCGTGGCCTCGCTGGACGGCGGCCGCGCTGGCAAGGGCAAGGTGCCCGTGCTCGAAGCCACGCAAGACCAGTTGGCACGCTACCCCGCACGCAAGGCCGAAACACCGGCCGAGAAGGCGGCCGACGCCGCTCCGCAGGAAATGGCGCCGACCCGCTACCCGCCCCTCGAAGCGCCCGGGCGCTGACCGGGCGGCCCCCCATGGGGGCTTTTTTCATCGTCACCCCTTAGCGAACCCAGGAATCACATGGCAGGGAATACATCGACAGCCCCCACCCCCGTGCGCGTGGCCGTTGCCGGCGCATCGGGCCGCATGGGCCGCATGCTCATCGAGGCCCTGCGCGCCACCGATGACTGCGTGCTCGCCGGCGCACTGGACGTGGCCGCCAGCCCCGGCATCGGCTCGGATGCCACCGCCTTCCTCGGCCATGCCAGTGGCGTGGCCATCACCTCGGACATCAAGGCCGGCCTGCAGAACGCCGACATCCTGATCGACTTCACCCGCCCCGAAGGCACGCTGGCCCACCTGGCGGTGTGCGCCGAGTTGGGCGTGAAGATGGTCGTCGGCACTACCGGTTTTTCCGACGGGCAGAAGGCCGAGATCGCCGCCCTGGCGCAGCGCACCGCTGTGGTCATGGCGCCCAACATGAGCGTGGGCGTCAACGTCACGCTCAAGCTGCTGGAAATGGCCGCCAAGGCCATGGCCACCGGCTACGACATCGAGATCATCGAGGCCCACCACCGCCACAAGGTGGATGCGCCCTCGGGCACCGCGCTCAAGATGGGCGAGGTCATTGCCAAAGCCATGGGCCGCGACCTCAAGGAATGCGCCGTCTACGCCCGCGAGGGCATCACCGGCGAACGCGATCCGTCGAGCATCGGCTTTGCGGCCATCCGCGGTGGCGACATCGTGGGCGACCACACCGTGCTGTTCGCGGGCATCGGCGAGCGCATCGAGATCACGCACAAGTCGTCCAGCCGCAGCACCTACGCCCAGGGCAGTCTGCGCGCCGTGCGCTATCTGGCCGCCCACAAGACCGGTTTGCACGACATGTTCGACGTGCTGAACCTGAAGTAAACCGACAAGCCGGTCACGCATGGACGCATTCCACTGGTGGCGCCAGGGCGACGCGGTGACGCAGGGCACGGCCCTGCTGCTGCTGGGCATGTCCGTCGCCAGCTGGGTGGTGATCGTCTGGAAGCTGCGCCTGCTGCGCCGCGCCAGTGCCGACGTGGCGCGCTGCGTGGCCGCCGTCTGGCAGGCCCCTTCGCTGCCCGAGGCCGCGCTGCGCCTGCAGGGCTTTGACCGGCTGGCCCTGGTGCTGCCCATGGTGGCCGCCGTCAACACCGTGGCCGACCAGGCCTCCCCGGCAGCGCTGGCCTCCATGGGCAGCCTGTCCCAGCGCCTCACGCGCGTGCTGCGCGACGCCTTGCACGCGGTGCTGGGCCGGCTGCAGTTCGGCCAGGTGCTGCTGGCCACCGTGGGCTCCACGGCGCCGTTCGTGGGGCTGCTGGGCACAGTGTGGGGCATCTACCATGCGCTGTCGGCCATGGCCGGCGCCGGGCAGATCACCATCGACCGCGTGGCTGGCCCCGTCGGCGAGGCCTTGGTCATGACCGCTGCCGGCCTGGCCGTAGCCATCCCGGCCGTGCTGGCCTACAACGTCTGTGGCCGGCTGATCGGCCGCATCGAAGCCGATCTGGAGGGCTTTGCGCGCGACCTGCGGGAGCTGCGCATCGATACGGCAGCCGGTGGCGCCCTGCAGGGCGGGACTTCCCGTCCGGGAGGCGGGGAATGAGCTTCGGCCGGTTGGAGCGCACCCAGGGCTCGGCGCCCATGAGTGACATCAACATGACGCCGCTGGTCGACGTGATGCTGGTGCTGGTGGTGATCTTCATCCTCACCGCGCCGCTCATGGCCAGCGCCATCCGCCTGGACCTGCCGCGCGCCGAAGGTACTGCCTCCGGTGCGCCCGCCCGGGCCCTGACCCTGGTGGTGGACCGCACGGGCCAGGCCTACCTCGATGACCAGCCGCTGGCGCAGGCCGCGCTGGCCGAGCGCCTGCAGCGCATCGGCGCCGCAGCGCCCGACACCGAAGTGCAACTGCGCGCTGACGCTGCCGTGCCCTATGGCCGCATCGTTGAAATCATGGGCGCGGCCCATGCCGCAGGCCTGCGGCGCATCGGTTTCGTGGCCGATCCGCAGGCCGCCGCCGCAGCCCCGAACACGCCCTGAAACCCGGCGTGCCGGGCCCGCCACCGCGGTGGCTCGCCCGACAGCCTAAAATCCGCGCAGCGCAGTCCTGTGGCTGCACCATCCTGACCCGAGCCTCCATGCAAGACAAATACTCTCCCCAAGAGGTTGAGCGCGCCGCGCAAGACCACTGGACCGCCCGCGATGCCTACCGCGTGGTCGAAGACGCGAACAAGAAGAAGTTCTACGCCTGCTCGATGCTGCCCTACCCCAGCGGCAAGTTGCACATGGGCCATGTGCGCAACTACACCATCAACGACATGCTCACGCGCTACCTGCGCATGAATGGCCACAACGTGCTCATGCCCATGGGCTGGGACGCATTCGGCCTGCCGGCCGAGAACGCGGCGCTCAAGAACGGCGTGCCGCCCGCCAAGTGGACGTACGAGAACATCGCGTACATGAAGACGCAGATGCAGGCCATGGGCCTGGCCATCGACTGGTCGCGCGAAGTCGCCACCTGCGACCCCGAGTACTACCGCTGGAACCAGTGGCTGTTCCTGAAGATGCTGGACAAGGGCATCGCCTACCGCAAGACCCAGGTCGTGAACTGGGACCCGGTGGACCAGACCGTGCTGGCCAACGAGCAGGTCATCGACGGCAAGGGCTGGCGCACCGGCGCCACGGTGGAAAAGCGCGAGATCCCCGGCTACTACCTGAAGATCACCGACTACGCCGAAGAGCTGCTGGACTTCGTCACCGGCGACAAGCTACCCGGCTGGCCCGAGCGCGTCAAGCTCATGCAGGAGAACTGGATCGGCAAGAGCGAAGGCGTGCGCTTCGCCTTCCCGCACGACATCCGCGGTGACGATGGCGCGCTGATCGGCGATGGCCGCATGTACGTCTTCACCACGCGCGCCGACACCATCATGGGCGTGACCTTCTGCGCCGTGGCGCCCGAGCACCCGCTCGCCGCCCACGCGGCGCGCAGCAACCCGGCGCTGGCGGCCTTCATCGAGGAGTGCAAGAGCGGCGGCACCACCGAGGCCGAATTGGCCACGCAGGAAAAGAAGGGCCAGCCCACGGGCCTGTTCGTGACGCACCCCATCACCGAAGAGCAGATCCCGGTGTGGGTGGGCAACTACGTGCTCATGGGCTATGGCGACGGCGCCGTGATGGGCGTGCCCGCGCACGACGAGCGCGACTTCGCCTTCGCCCTCAAGTACGACCTGGAAATCAAGCAGGTGGTGCTGGTGGACGGCGAGCACTTCAACTACCACCAGTGGAGCGACTGGTACGGCGACAAGCAGCGCGGCGTGACCATCAACTCCGACAGCTTCAGCGGCATGGGCTACAAGGAGGCCGTGGCCGCCGTGGCCCACGCCCTGCAGGCCAAGGGCCTGGGCGAGACCAAGACCACCTGGCGCCTGCGCGACTGGGGCGTTTCGCGCCAGCGCTACTGGGGCACGCCCATCCCCATCATCCATTGCGACGAGCACGGCGCCGTGCCGGTGCCCGAGAAGGACCTGCCGGTGGTGCTGCCCACCGACTGCGTACCCGATGGCTCGGGCAACCCGCTGCACAAGCACGAGGGCTTTCACGCCGGCGTGGTCTGCCCCGTCTGCGGCAAGGCCGCGCGGCGCGAGACCGACACCATGGACACCTTCGTGGACAGCTCCTGGTACTTCATGCGCTACTGCGACCCGAAGAACAACGACGCCATGGTGGCCGACGGCACGGCCTACTGGATGCGCGACCAGAAAGTCGCGACCGGTGGTGCCGGCATGGACCAGTACATCGGCGGTATCGAACACGCCATCCTGCACCTGCTGTATGCACGCTTCTGGACCAAGGTCATGCGCGACCTGGGCCTGGTGACGGTGGACGAACCGTTTGCCCACCTGCTCACGCAGGGCATGGTGCTCAACCACATCTACTTCACGCGCGACGAGAAGGGCGGCAAGAGCTACTTCCCGCCCGAGGGCGTGACGCCCGTGCTGGATGCCCAGGGCCGCATCACCGGCGGCAAGCTGAACGAGGCGGAAGGCCGGTTCGCCCAGGGCCTGCTGCTCGAATACGGCGGCGTCGGCAAGATGGGCAAGACCGAGCGCAACGGTGTCGATCCGCAGGACCTGATCGCCAAGTACGGCGCCGACACCGCCCGCCTGTACACCATGTTCACGGCCCCGCCCGAAGCCACACTGGAGTGGAACGATGCGGCCGTGGAAGGCAGCTACCGCTTCCTGCGCCGCGTGTGGAACTTCGGCTTCAAGCTGGCGGCCATCGACCGGGATGCGGCGCTGGCCAGCGTGGCCGGGGCCACGAGCCTGGCCGACGTGCAGTTCGGCAAGGAGGCCAAGGCCCTGCGCCTGGAGATCCACAGCGTGCTCAAGCAGGTGGATTACGACTACCAGCGCATGCAGTACAACACGGTGGTTTCGGGCGCGATGAAGATGATCAACGCGCTCGAAGACTTCAAGGCCACCGAATCGGCCGGTGCCCAGGTGGCGCTGATCGAGGGCTTCGGCATCCTGCTGCGCAGCCTGTACCCCGCCACGCCCCACATCGCCCACACGCTGTGGACGACGCTGGGCTATGCCGGTGCGCTCGGCGAACTGCTCGATGCGCCCTGGCCCCAGGTGGATGCCGGCGCCCTGGTGCAGGACGAGATCGAGCTCATGCTGCAGGTCAACGGCAAGCTGCGCGGCTCCATCCTCGTGCCGGCCCAGGCCGACAAGGCCGAGATCGAGCGTGTTGCACTGGCCAGCGAGGCCTTCATCGCCCAGGCAACCGGGGCTGTGCCCAAGCGCGTGATCGTGGTGCCCGGGCGCCTGGTGAACGTGGTGGTGTGACCATGCTGACCAAGCGCACCTTGCTCACGGTGGCACCTGCCGCATTGCTCACTGCCTGCGGTTTTCGCCTGCGCGGCGTGCCCGAGTTCTCGTTCGACGTGCTGTTCATCGCCGCGGCCCCCAGCTCCACGCTGGCGCGCGAACTGCAGCGCACGCTGGACGGCTCGGGCAGCAAGCTCACGGTGCTGCGCGACCTGGCCGACCTGCCCAAGGCACAGGTCGGGCTGGAGCTGCTGTCCGAGCAGCGCGAGCGCGTGGTGGTGGGGCAAAACGCCTCGGGCCAGGTGCGCGAACTGCAGCTGCGCCTGCGCGTGAAATTCCGGGTGCGCGGTGCCAATGGCGCAGAACTCCTGCCCGAGACCGAATTGCTGCAGCAGCGTGACATCAGCTACAACGAAACCATCGCCCTGGCCAAGGAGGCCGAAGAGGCCCTGCTGTACCGCAACATGCAGACCGACATCGTGCAGCAACTGCTGCGCCGCCTGGCGGTCGTCAAGCGCTGAGGTTATTTCAGCGGGGGCACGCGCATCAGGGTGCTTTTCCCGAACAGGGATTCCACGAGGTCCACGGCCACCTCGGCCGTCTGGTTGCGCACATCGAGGGCCGGGTTCAGCTCCATGATGTCCAGCGACGCCAGGCGGCCGCTGTCGGCAATCATCTCCATGCACAGCTGGGCCTCGCGGTAGGTGGGGCCGCCGGGCACGGTGGTGCCCACGCCAGGTGCAATGGCCGGGTCCAGGAAGTCCACGTCGAAGCTCACGTGCAGGTGGGTATTTTCGTCCATGCCCGCCAGCGCCTGCTGCATGGCCTGGCGCATGCCGATCTCGTCGATGGCACGCATGTCGAACACCTCCAGCCCTTGTTCATGCACCAGGCGCTTCTCGCCCGCATCCACGCTGCGGATGCCGATCTGGCGCACCTGCTGCGGCCGCAGGGCCGGGCCGCCGCCGGGCATGCCGGCCAGGCCCGTGAGCTCGGGCGGGCCCAGGCCGCACAGGCAGGCCACGGGCATGCCGTGCACGTTGCCGCTCGGGGTCAGGGCGCTGGTGTTGAAGTCGGCATGGGCGTCGAGCCAGAGCACGCGCAGCTTCTTGCCCGTCTCGGCACAGTGGCGTGCCACCGCGCTGATGCTGCCCAGGCCCAGGCAGTGGTCGCCGCCCAGCAGAATGGGCAGGCGGCCCTGCTGCAGTTCCGCGTACACCGCATCGAACACCAGCTGGTTCCACTGCACCACCTCGGGCAGGTGGCGGTAGCCTTCGACCGGGGGCTGCCACGGGTTGGCGGGGCCGTTCAGGTTGCCGCGGTCCACCACCTGCAGATCGTGCCGCTCCAGGGCGGCCTGCAAACCCGCCACGCGCAAGGCCTCCGGGCCCATGGAGGCGCCGCGGGCGCCCGCGCCGATGTCGGTGGGCGCGCCGATCAGGCTGGCGGCGGGATGGGGGCAGGGACGATGGTCATGCAGGAAGGCCTTTGTGGGGTGGGCAGAGGGCGAGACTGCAGCACGGGTAGCGCCGCAGCATGGCAGGGCGCTATTGTGGGTCGGTGCATGCGCAAAGGAAAGCCGCAGGCCTGTGCAATTCTTGGGGCATACCAGGCAATGTGTTCAGGTGGATTGGCACTTTGCTCTGCGCCTTCGGGGTATTGGATGGCCTTGGAGCCCGACGGAGCGCCCCGGGGGCGATAGACTTTGCCCCATGCAAGTCGCCCTGGCCCAACTCTCTCCCCACCTCCAAAAGGGCCTGTCGCCGCTGTATGTGCTGCATGGCGATGAAGCGCTTTTGCAGCAGGAGGCGGCAGACGCCATCCGCGCCACGGCGCGCAACCAGGGCTACACCGAACGCAGCTCGTATACGGTGGCGGGCGCTCACTTCGACTGGAGTGCCGTGCTGGCGGCGGGCGGCTCGCTGAGCCTGTTTGCCGACAAGCAGATCGTGGAGATCCGCATCCCCTCGGGCAAGCCCGGCAAGGACGGCAGCGTGGCCTTGCAGCAGATCGCCGAGGCCGCCCGGGGCAATGACAGCACGCTCACGCTGGTGATGCTGCCGCGCCTGGACAAGGCCACCCGCACCGGGGCCTGGTTCGCCGCGCTGGAGGGCAACGGCACCTCGATCCAGATCGACCCGATCGAGCGCGGCATGTTGCCGCAGTGGATCGCCCAGCGCCTGGCCACCCAGGGTCAGCGCGTGGTGGCGGGCGAGGAGGGCCAGCGCACGCTGCAGTTCTTTGCCGACCGGGTGGAGGGCAACCTGCTCGCCGCCCACCAGGAGATCCAGAAGTTGGCGCTGCTGCACCCGCCGGGTGAACTGACCCAGGCCCAGGTCGAGGCCGCCGTGCTCAATGTGGCACGCTACGACGTGTTCAAGCTGTCCGAATCGGTACTGGCCGGGCACACCGGGCGCGTGCAGCGCATGCTCGACGGCCTGCAGGCCGAGGGCGAGGCCGAGGTGCTGGTGCACTGGGCACTGGCCGAAGACATCCGTGCCCTGAAGCGCGTGAAGGACGCGATGAACGCCGGGCGACCCCTGCCCATGGCCTTGCGCGAGAACCGCATCTGGGGCCCCAAGGAGCGCTTGTTCGAGCGCATCCTGCCCAAGGCCAGCGACGCGGCGCTGGCGCGCCTGCTGCAGTCGGCCCACACGGTGGATGGCATCGTCAAGGGCCTCAAGGTACCCGACTGGCCCACCGATGGCTGGCAGGCCCTGCAGCGCCTGGCGCTGCAGCTGTGCAAGCTCACCAGCGCGGCCCGCTGATAGGTCGATCGGCGGGGCTCAGCGGGTGTCCAGCACCGTCTGGGCCTTGTCCACCCACATCTGCAGGTTGGCCACCAGGTCCTTCTGGCTGAACGAGCAGCTCTCCTCGGAAAACAGCGCGCTCGATTCGAGCCGGTCCAGCAGGTTCAGCAGCACCTCGCTGTAGCGTGGCGGCAGCGCCGCCAGCAATTGGGTCTGCCCGCGTGCCAGTTCGCTCAGGGACGCGGCACTGGCCGTGCCCTCGCTGAAACGTGCCAGGGTGGCTTGCAATGTGGTGAGTTGGTCGTGTTCGGCTGCCATGCCCCAAGTATCCGCGAAAGGCCCTGGCGGCCCGGCAGTAGCACGGCCGTGCGCTTTTGCGTGCCGGCTTCGTGCACAAGTTCACGCCCGGCCCGCCGGCCTGCGCCGCACACCATTGTTTGCAAAGCCGGCCGCCGTCAGACTCGCGGCCAAGCGGTTCGCAGCCATGCATCACAGAGATGGTGGCACGGCGCACACCGCTGGTTCATGGAGCCCTCCATGGGTTCTGAACGTTCTACCTGTCTTTGATTTTGTCTTTACTTACCGAACTGCTGAGAACACCGATGAAACAACAATTGCTGAAGAACAAGTATTTCCGCACCGGCGCAGCCCTGGGCGCTGCCGCACTGTGCTGCGCTTTTGCGATGGGCTCCGCGCACGCAGTGCAGCCGGCCATCTCCATGGGCTACGACCACGCGCTGGTGCTGCGCGCCGACGGCACCGTCTGGTCCTGGGGCTACGGCGGTGGTGGGCAACTGGGCCTGGGCAACACCAGCACGCGCACGGCGCCCACGCAGATCCCCACGCTGCAGAACGTGGTGCAGGTGGTGGCGCGCGGCTCGTTCTCGCTGGCCCTCAAGGCCGACGGCAGCGTTTGGGCCTGGGGCGACAACTCGGGCGGGCGCACCGGCGGCAGCGGCACCAGCGTACCGGTGCAGATCAACGGTCTGGCCAACATCGTGAGCATCAACGCCGGCACCGACACCGCCGCCGCCTTCGCCACCGACGCAGCCGGCCAGGTCTACGCCTGGGGCAGCAACAGCACGGCCCAACTGGGCACCGGCCAGAGCAGTGGCGGTGGCAACCCCGTGCCCCGCCTGGTGGCCGGCGCCCAAGGCGCCGTCGCCGTGAGCGCCTCGGACGCCGCGGCCCTCGCACTGCGCCAGGACGGCAAAGTCCTTGCCTGGGGCTCCAACGGCAACAAGGCCCTGGCCCCGGTGGCCGGCACCGCCACCGCACCCGTCGTGATCGACGCCCTGGGCAGCGTACAGGCCGTAGCCGCCACCTCCATGAACATCGCCGGCCAGTACTACGCCCTCAAGAACGACGGCAGCGTAGCCGTCTGGGGCCAGGCCTCCACCAACGCCACCTACTGCGGCCAAAAAGGCATCCAGAACGGCGGTTTTGCCCTGATCGACATCTCCCCCATCCTCGGCCTGTCGCGCATCCAGCAGATCGAGCCGGGCGATGGCCACACCCTGTTCGTCGACGCCGACGGCGCCGTGCATGCCTGCGGCGTCAACAGCGCCGGCCAGCTCGGTGATGGCACCCTGGTCAACCCCTCGACCGAAGTGCCCAAGATTGCGCACGTTGCGGGTCTTCCGCCCGTGGTCGCCGCAGCAGCGGGCTCTGCGATCTCCGGTGTGATCGGTGTGGACGGCAGTGTCTGGATCTGGGGCAAGGGCACGAACCTGGGTGGCACCGACAAGAGCACCGCCCCCGTGCGCGTGCTGGGCGGCAATGGCGCGGCCTTCGATGCCGGGCGGGTGGGCGACGCCAGCGGCACCTTCGCTGGCGGGCAGACCGGCCCTCTGAGCAATGTGACGGTGGACGTGGGCGCCACGGTCTCCACGCTGCACCGCGGCAAGACGGGCCGCGTCTACGTGGCAGCGCTGGCGGGATCGACGGTGCTCTTCCTGGGCCCGAACGGCTGGGCGCCCTACACCGGCGGTGCCTTTCCTGCCTACCTGTCGGGTGCGCTGCCGCGCACGGTCCCCGTGCGCATTGCCTCGGGCCTGAACTTCAGCGGCCTGGAAGGCGTGCAGCTGGTGGTGGGCTATGGCGTGGGCGACGATGCCTCTGCAGCTGCGGAGATGGTCCGCGCGGGCCGCTACAAGGTCGTGCATACGCTCAACTGAGTGCCTGTCAGCGGGTGCCGGGAGTCCCGGTCCGCCAGAGAGGCGGCGGGCGGGGAGCCCGGCACCCCATCCAGGCATTGCCGGCTGCCTTCCCTGGGGTGCGCAGGGGCCGGGCGCTTCTGCGAGAATCAGGGCCATGAACGCGCTCAATGTGGCTGAATACACGCACACCCTCGGATCCCAGGCCAAGGCCGCCTCCGCCCTCATGGCGCGCGCGCCGGCGGCCGTCAAGAACAAGGCCCTGCGGTCCCTGGCGCGCCTGCTGCGCGAACACACGGCGGCACTGCAGGTGGACAACGCCCGCGATCTGGAACGTGCCCGCGCCGCCGGCCTGGCCGAACCCCTGGTGGACCGCCTCAAGCTCACGCCCAAGGTGCTCGATACCTGCGCCGAAGGCTGCGAACAGCTCGCCGCCATGGCCGACGTGATCGGCGAGATCATCGGCATGAAGCAGCAGCCCAGCGGCATCCGCGTGGGCCAGATGCGCGTGCCCATCGGCGTCTTCGGCATGATCTACGAGAGCCGCCCCAACGTGACCATCGAGGCCGCCAGCCTGTCCATCAAGAGCGGCAATGCCTGCATCCTGCGCGGCGGCTCGGAAGCCATCGATTCCAACAAGGCGCTGGCGCGTCTGGTGCAGTTGGCGCTGGCCGAAGCCGGCCTGCCGCAGGACGCGGTGCAGCTGGTGCAGACCACCGACCGCGAGGCCGTGGGCCAACTGATCACCATGCCACAGTTCGTGGACGTGATCATTCCGCGCGGCGGCAAGGGGCTGATCGAGCGCATCAGCCGCGATGCCAAGGTGCCTGTCATCAAGCACCTGGACGGCAACTGCCACACCTACGTGGACGACCCCTGCGACGTGGCCATGGCCGTCAAGGTGGCCGACAACGCCAAGACGCAGAAGTACAGTCCCTGCAATGCCAGCGAAGGCCTGCTGGTCGCGCGTGGCGTGGCCGCCGAGTTCCTGCCGCGGATCGGAGCCGTCTACGCCGCCAAGGGCGTGGAAATGCGGGTCTGTTCCGAGAGCCGTGCCCTGTTGGCGCCGGTGGCCGGTGCGAAGCTGGTCGATGCCACCGAGCAGGACTGGTCCGAGGAGTACCTGGCGCCCATCATCAGCATCAAGGTGGTGGAGGGTGTGGACGAGGCGATTGCGCACATCAACCACTACTCGTCGCACCACACCGACGCCATCCTCACCACCAACCACGTACACGCCCAGCGCTTCCTGCGCGAGGTGGACTCGGCCAGTGT
Source organism: Acidovorax sp. AC410 (assembly GCF_979253235.1). NCBI lineage: Bacteria > Pseudomonadati > Pseudomonadota > Betaproteobacteria > Burkholderiales > Comamonadaceae > Acidovorax > Acidovorax sp. AC410. The sequence continues at coordinate 1,444,545 of NZ_CEEDCG010000001.1, read as the reverse complement.
GATGGTCAACACCAGCACCCGCTTTGCCGATGGCTTCGAGTTCGGCCTGGGTGCCGAGATCGGCATCAGCACCGACAAATTCCATGCCCGCGGCCCCGTGGGCATCGAAGGCCTGACCTCGCTCAAGTACGTGGTGCTGGGCGAAGGCGAGGTGCGCGGCTGAACCCCCGCCCCGGCTGCCGCATGCGGCAGCCGGCTTGACGCGCCCGCCGCCTGTACCCATCATCCGCCTGTGAAAATCATCATCCTGGGTGCCGGCCGTGTCGGCCACAGCGTGGCCGAGAGCCTGGTCTCCGAGCGCAACGACATCACCGTCATCGACACCGATGCCGAGCGCCTGCGCGACCTGGAGTCGCGCTTCGACCTGCGCGGCGTGGTGGGCAGCGGCATCGATCCGGCCGTGCTGGCCGAGGCCGGCGCGCACGATACCGACCTGCTGATCGCCTGTGCGGCGCAGGACGAGACCAACCTGGTGTGCTGCAAGATCGCGCAGATCGTGTTCAACATCCCCACGCGCATCGCGCGCGTGCGCTCCTCGGGGTTCGACAACGACGAGCGGCTGGTGGGCCCCGAGGGCTTTGCGGTGGACCGCATCATCTGCCCTGAAGAATCGCTGACCCGCTACATCGGCAAGCTCATCGAGTACCCCGAGGCCATGCAGGTGCGCGAGTTCGCGGGCGGCCGGGCCTGCCTGGCCTCGGTGCGCGCGCGGACCGGGGCGCCCATGGTGGGCCACACCATTGCCGAACTGCGTGCCGGCGCACCCGACGTGGCGGTACGCATCGTGGCCATCTACCGGCGCTTTCCCGACGAGCCCGACCGCTTCGTAGCCTGCGACGGCAACACGCGCATCGAGCCTGGCGACGAGGTGTTCGTGCTCGCGGCCAGCGAGCACATCGCGCACGTGCTGGCCGCACTGCACCGGCGTGGCGCCACGGCCGTGCAGCCCGTGCGCCGCATCATGATCGCCGGCGGCGGGCGTGTGGGCCTGCGCCTGGCGCGCCAGTTGGCCAAGCAGGGCGGGCGCTTTCGCGTGAAGATCATCGAGGGCGACATGCAGCGCTGCACCGAGCTGGCATCCTTGCTGCCTGCCGACACCCTGGTGCTGCAGGGCGATGCCACCGACGAAGACCTGCTGGGTGACGAGAACATCGAGGAGATCGACCTCTTCCTGGCGCTCACCGACGACGACGAGAACAACATCATGTCCTGCCTGCTGGCCAAGCGCATGGGTGCGCGGCGGGTGCTGGCGCTGATCAACCGGCGCAGCTATGCCGACCTGATGCACGGCACGCAGATCGACATTGCGCTGTCGCCCGCGCAGGCCATGCTCGGCGAGCTGCTGGCCTATGTGCGGCGCGGCGACGTGCAGGCCGTGCACAGCCTGCGCCGGGGCGTGGCCGAGGCGCTGGAGATCGTCGCCCGTGGCGATCGCAAGAGCTCGCGCGTGGTGGGCCGCAAGGTCAGTGAACTGCAGTTGCCCGGCGAGGTGCACATGGGCCTCATCGTGCGCGGCCTGCCCGATTCGCCCGATGTCTCGCCCGAGGACCTGCGCGAGCCCGAGGTGATCATCCCGCGCAGCTCCACGGTGATCGAGAGCAACGACCACGTCGTGTTCTTCCTGCCGCACAAGCGGCTGGTGCGCGACGTGGAAAAGCTGTTCCGTGTGAGCGCTACCTTTTTCTGAACGCCATGGTGGACCTGTTTCCCGTCCTGCGCGTGCTGGGCATCCTGGCCATGATCTTCTCGCTGACCATGGGGCTGCCGCTGGCAGTCTCGCTGTGGACGCGCGATGGCATCTGGCAGGTGTACCCGCAGGCCATGGGCGCCACCTTCATGGCCGGCGCCTGGCTCTGGTGGCGCCTGCGCCACTTTCGCCATGAGCTGCAGCCGCGCCACGGGGTCATGCTGGTGTCGCTGGTGTGGATGCTGCTGCCGCTGGCTGCGGCCCTGCCGCTGATGCTGGCGGGGCACTACATCGGGCGCCCCATGTCGTTCACGCACGCCTATTTCGAGGCCGTGTCGGGCCTGACCACGAGCGGCTCCACGGTGCTCAGCGGGCTCGACACGCTGCCCGTGTCGGTCAACGTGTGGCGCACCTTCCTGCAGTGGGTGGGGGGCATGGGCATCCTGATCCTGGCGGTGGCCGTGTTGCCCCTGCTGGGCGTGGGCGGCAGCCAGCTGTTCAAGGCCGAGGCCGCCGGCCCGCTCAAGGACGCCAAGCTCACGCCGCGCATGACCGGCACGGCCAAGGGCCTGTGGGGGGTGTATGCGCTGTTCTCCGTGTCCTGCGGCCTGGCCTACTGGCTCGCCGGCATGGCGCCGCTGGACGCGCTGATGCACATGTTCACCACGGTGAGCCTGGGCGGCTTGTCTTCCTACGATGCCAGCTTCGGGCACTTCCAGTCGCCGCTACTCGAAGCCATCTGCATCTTCTTCATGCTGGTCGCCAGCTGCAATTTTGCGCTGTACTTCGTGGCCTTTCGCAAGGGGCACTGGCGCGGCTTCTGGACGGATCCGGAGCTGCGTGCCACGCTGTTCGCGCTGACCGGCGGCGGGCTGGTGGTGTCACTGCTGCTCTGGGCCAAGGGGGTGTACGCGCCGCTCGACGCCCTGCGCCATGGCATGTTCAACACCATCTCGCTGGCCACCACCACCGGCTACGCCACGGTGGACTACCTGGCCTGGCCGGTGTTCGCGCCCGTGTTCATGCTGCTGCTGTCGGGTGTGGCCACCAGCGCCGGGTCAACCGGCGGGGGGATCAAGATGGTGCGCATGCTGATCCTGGTCAAGCAGGCGCGCCGCGAGATGAACCGTCTGGTGCACCCGCGTGCCGTGCAGCCGGTGTGCCTGGGCGGCGGCGTGGTGGACAACCGCGTGATCTTCTCCGTGCTGGCCTTCATGCTGGTGTACGGCGGTACGGTCTTCGGGCTGAGCATGCTGCTGCTGCTGACCGACCTGGACCCGGTGACCGCTTTTTCGGCGGTGCTGGCCAGCGTCAACTGCGCGGGGCCGGGCCTGGGCGGCGTGGGGCCTGCAGGGAATTTTGCAGTGCTCACCGACTTCCAGATCTGGGTCTGCACCTTTGCCATGCTGCTCGGGCGGCTCGAAATCCTGAGTTTCATGGCACTGCTGACCCCGTCGTTCTGGCGGCGCTGAAAGAAAGCGGGCCCGGGCTTGCGAAGAACCGGTCACGCCCCAACCCTACAATGGATTGCAATCGTTACCGTCTCCTCTGAGGGCTCCCCATGGTTCCGCATCTCATCACGGCCCTCACCGGGCCGATCAACGAACTCGAGCAGCGCGTGCTCGACTCCATGCCCGCCATCGAGCGCTGGTTCCGGCTGGAGTGGATGGAGCACACCCCGCCGTTCTACACCTCGGTGGACATCCGCAATGCCGGCTTCAAGCTGGCCCCGGTCGATACCAACCTGTTTCCCGGCGGCTGGAACAACCTGACCAAGGAGATGCTGCCGCTGGCCGTGCAGGCCGCCATGGCCGCCATCGAGAAGATCTGCCCCGAGGCGCGCAACCTGCTGATCATTCCCGAGAACCACACGCGCAACACCTTCTACCTGTCGAACGTGGTGCAGTTGCAGCGCATCTTCAACATGGCGGGCCTCAACGTGCGCGTGGGCTCCATCAGTCCCGAGATCAAGAAGCCCACCCTGATCGAGCTGCCCAATGGCGACACGGTGACGCTGGAGCCCGTGGTGCGCACCAAGCGCCGCCTGGGGCTCAAGGACTTCGACCCCTGCACCATCCTGCTGAACAATGACCTCACCGCAGGCGCGCCGGGCATCCTCGAAGACATCCACGAGCAGTACCTGCTGCCGCCTTTGCATGCCGGCTGGAGCGTGCGCAAGAAGAGCACCCACTTCAAGAACTACGAAGAGGTGGCCAAGCGCTTCGGCAAGATGCTGGGCATCGACCCCTGGCTGGTGAATCCCATGTTCAGCCAGTGCGGCGATGTGGACTTCTCCGAAGGCGCAGGCATGGAGAACCTGCAGACCCACGTGGATGCGCTGCTGACCAAGGTGCGCCGCAAGTACAAGGAATACGGCATCAACGAAAAGCCCTTCGTGATCGTCAAGGCCAACAATGGCACCTATGGCATGGGCATCATGACCGTGCGCGACGCCAAGGAGCTCGACGCGATCAACCGCAAGACGCGCAACAAGATGGCCGTCATCAAGGACGGCCAGGTGGTCAACGACGTGATCATCCAGGAAGGCGTGCTCACCCAGGAGCGGGTGAACGACGCCGTGGCCGAGCCCGTGGTCTACATGATGGACCGCTACGTGGTGGGCGGCTTCTACCGCATGCATGCCGAGCGCGGCATCGACGAGAACCTGAATGCGCCAGGCGCGAGCTTCGTGCCCCTGGCCTTCGAGCACAGCACGCACATGCCCCAGCCGGGCATGCGCCCCGGGGTGAGCGCGCCCAACCGCTTTTACATGTATGGCGTGGTTGCGCGTCTGGCGATGCTGGCCGCCAGCTATGAACTGGAAGCCACCAACCCGGACGCCGAAGTCTACGACTGATACGGCTTTGCCTTCAACCGGCTAACGTCGTTGGGGAGCCTTGCCGTGCTTGCAGCACTGTCTGCGGCTCCCCGCCTAGTTATCCGGCTGAAGGCAAATCCGTATGGAGGCCTCTCTCTAAAGAGAGAGGCGAAGGCGCCTGACGCCTGCCTGCCACGTCTGCCATAGGCGCGCCAGGGGGCAGTTGCTGCGCTGCAACATGCCCCGGGCTGGTGCGCCGCTGCACCAGCGCAGGAGCACAATAGCGTTCCCAAACGTAACGGAACCCCGGTAGCCCTGTGCGCCGGGTGCGGTCAGTGCAAAGCTCCAAATCCTCGCTCGCAGCGCTCACGCTGGGCGCCATCGGTGTTGTCTACGGTGATATCGGCACCAGCGTGCTGTATGCGGTCAAGGAGGTGTTCGGGTCCGGCCATGTGCCTTTCACCCAGGACAACATCTACGGCATCCTGTCCATTCTGTTCTGGACGCTGACGGTCATTGTTTCCATCAAGTACGTGGTGCTGGTGCTGCGCGCCGACAACAACGGCGAAGGCGGGCTGATCGCCATGCTGGCACTGGCCTCCCAGGCCGTGAAGGACAAACCCCGGCTGCGCAGCGTGCTGCTGGGGGTGGGCATCTTCGGCACCTCGCTGTTCTACGGCGACGGCGTCATCACCCCGGCCATCTCGGTGCTGTCGGCGGTGGAGGGCCTGGAAGTGGTCTCGCCGCACTTCAAGCAGTATGTGATCCCGCTGACGCTGGTGGTCCTGTTCTGCCTGTTCCTGGTGCAAAAGCGCGGCACGGGCGGCATCGGCAAGTTCTTCGGGCCCATCACCCTGGTGTGGTTCGCCACCCTGGCCGTGCTGGGGGTGTCCCACATCGTCACCCACCCCGAAATTCTCTGGGCCATGAGCCCGCACTATGCGTTGGGCTTCATGCTCGCGAATCCGGGCACCAGCTTCATCATCCTGGGCGCCGTGGTGCTGTGCGTGACCGGGGCCGAGGCCTTGTACGCCGACCTCGGACACTTCGGCAAGCGACCCATCCGCCTGGCCTGGTTCTGCGTGGCCATGCCGGCACTCGTCCTCAACTACTTCGGCCAGGGCGCGCTGTTGCTGGCCCAGCCCGAGGCGGTAAAGAACCCGTTCTTCATGATGGCGCCTGACTGGGCGCTGCTGCCCCTGGTGGTGCTGGCCACCATGGCCACGGTGATCGCCTCGCAGGCGCTGATCACCGGCGCCTTCAGCGTGACCAAGCAGGCCATTCAGCTCGGTTACCTGCCGCGCCTCAATATCCAGCACACCAGCGTGCGTGACACGGGGCAGATCTACATCCCGCTCGTGAACTGGGGCCTGTTCGTGGCCATCGTGCTGGCGGTGGTGATGTTCCGCTCGTCGAGCAACCTGGCCGCTGCCTACGGCATCGCCGTGACGCTGGACATGCTGATCACCACCACGCTGACCTTCTTCGTGATCCGCTACGGCTGGGGCTATCCGCTGGCGCTGTGCATTGCGGCCACCGGCTGCTTCTTCGTGGTGGACCTGGCCTTCTTCGCCTCCAACCTGCTCAAACTGTTCGCGGGCGGCTGGTTCCCGCTGATGATCGGCGGCATCGTTTTCACGCTGATGATGACCTGGAAGCAGGGGCGCCACCTGGTCAACGACAAGCTGCGCGCCGATGCCATCGACCTCAAGGACTTCCTGGAGTCGGTGTTCATCAGCCCGCCCACGCGCGTCGGGGGCACGGCCGTGTTCCTCACGGCCGAGACCGGTGTCGTGCCCAATGCGCTGCTGCACAACCTCAAGCACAACAAGGTGTTGCACGAGCAAAACCTGTTCGTGACGGTCAAGAGCCATGAAGTGCCCTGGATCGGCATGGATAAGCGCCTGCAGGTGGATGCCCTGGGCCACGATTGCTGGCAGGTGGTGGTGCATTACGGTTTCAAGAACGACCCGGACCTGCCACGGGCGCTGGAGCAGCTGCGTGGCCGCGGCTGTGGCATGGAGCCCATGACCACGAGCTACTTCCTCTCGCGCGACACCGTCGTGCCCACCATCGGCAGCGGCATGGCCCCCTGGCGCGAGAAGCTCTTCGCCCAGATGCACCACAACGCCAGCGGAGCGGCAGACTTCCTGCACCTGCCCAACAACGCAGTCGTGGAGCTGGGATCGAAAATCGAGATTTGACGCTTCCCAGGGGGCGGGCCTCTTGGGGCGGATAGCCCCCGCCGCGCACCGCTTCGGTGCGCGATGCAGAATCCAGCCCATGCAGTTTTTCAAAGACCTGAGCCTGTCGGCTTTCACCGCGGGCTTCGTGGCGGTTCTCGTGGGCTTTACCAGTTCGGTGGCCATCGTCTTCCAGGCGGCGCAGGCCTTCCATGCCACGCCGGGGCAGGTCACCTCCTGGATATGGGCGCTGGGCCTGGGCATGGGGCTGTGCTCCCTGGTGCCCTCGCTGGTGCTTCGCATGCCGGTCATGATCGCGTGGTCGACCCCCGGCGCAGCGGTGCTGGCCACGGCGGG
>NZ_CEEDCG010000001.1:1110000-1432500 GCF_979253235.1 Acidovorax sp. AC410 | reverse complement strand
GAAAGTCCGGCCATAGTGGGTGATAGCCCCGTATGCGAAAACAGACGTGTGGTACTAAGCTGGAGAAAAGTAGGGCGGGACACGAGAAATCCTGTCTGAATATGGGGGGACCATCCTCCAAGGCTAAATACTCGTAATCGACCGATAGTGAACCAGTACCGTGAGGGAAAGGCGAAAAGAACCCCGGGAGGGGAGTGAAATAGATCCTGAAACCGCATGCTTACAAAAAGTAGGAGCCCGCAAGGGTGACTGCGTACCTTTTGTATAATGGGTCAGCGACTTACATTCAGTGGCAAGGTTAACCGAATAGGGAAGCCGTAGAGAAATCGAGTCCGAATAGGGCGAATCAGTCGCTGGGTGTAGACCCGAAACCAAGTGATCTATCCATGGCCAGGATGAAGGTGCCGTAACAGGTACTGGAGGTCCGAACCGACTAGTGTTGCAAAACTAGCGGATGAGCTGTGGATAGGGGTGAAAGGCTAAACAAACTTGGAAATAGCTGGTTCTCTCCGAAAACTATTTAGGTAGTGCCTCAAGTATTACCGTCGGGGGTAGAGCACTGTTTAGGCTAGGGGGTCATGGCGACTTACCAAACCTATGCAAACTCCGAATACCGACGAGTACAGCTTGGGAGACAGAGCACCGGGTGCTAACGTCCGGACTCAAGAGGGAAACAACCCAGACCGCCAGCTAAGGTCCCTAAAATTGGCTAAGTGGGAAACGAAGTGGGAAGGCTAAAACAGTCAGGATGTTGGCTTAGAAGCAGCCATCATTTAAAGAAAGCGTAATAGCTCACTGATCGAGTCGTCCTGCGCGGAAGATGTAACGGGGCTAAGCCAGTTACCGAAGCTGCGGATGTGCAATTTATTGCACGTGGTAGGAGAGCGTTCTGTAGGCCTGTGAAGGTGTCTGGTAACGGATGCTGGAGGTATCAGAAGTGCGAATGCTGACATGAGTAGCGTTAAAGGGGGTGAAAAGCCCCCTCGCCGTAAGCGCAAGGTTTTCTACGCAACGTTCATCGGCGTAGAGTGAGTCGGCCCCTAAGGCGAGGCAGAGATGCGTAGCTGATGGGAAACAGGTCAATATTCCTGTACCGATCAATAGTGCGATGTGGGGACGGAGAAGGTTAGCTCAGCCAACTGTTGGATATGTTGGTTCAAGCCTGTAGTCGTGCCTGGTAGGCAAATCCGCCGGGCTTAGATGAGGGGTGATAACGAGTCTGCTTGCAGACGAAGTGAGTGATACCCTGCTTCCAGGAAAAGCCACTAAGCTTCAGCTATTGACGACCGTACCGCAAACCGACACTGGTGCGCGAGATGAGTATTCTAAGGCGCTTGAGAGAACTCAGGAGAAGGAACTCGGCAAATTGATACCGTAACTTCGGGAGAAGGTATGCCCCAAGTAGGTGAACTCGAACAGAGGGAGCCCAACGGGGTTGCAAAAAATCGGTGGCTGCGACTGTTTAATAAAAACACAGCACTCTGCAAACACGAAAGTGGACGTATAGGGTGTGACGCCTGCCCGGTGCTGGAAGATTAAATGATGGGGTGCAAGCTCTTGATTGAAGTCCCAGTAAACGGCGGCCGTAACTATAACGGTCCTAAGGTAGCGAAATTCCTTGTCGGGTAAGTTCCGACCTGCACGAATGGCGTAACGATGGCCACACTGTCTCCTCCTGAGACTCAGCGAAGTTGAAATGTTTGTGATGATGCAATCTCCCCGCGGAAAGACGGAAAGACCCCATGAACCTTTACTGTAGCTTTGTATTGGACTTTGAACAGATCTGTGTAGGATAGGTGGGAGGCTTTGAAGTGATGTCGCTAGATGTCATGGAGCCAACGTTGAAATACCACCCTGGTGTGTTTGAGGTTCTAACCTAGGTCCATTATCTGGATCGGGGACAGTGCATGGTAGGCAGTTTGACTGGGGCGGTCTCCTCCCAAAGCGTAACGGAGGAGTTCGAAGGTACGCTAGTTACGGTCGGACATCGTGACGATAGTGCAATGGCATAAGCGTGCTTAACTGCGAGACTGACAAGTCGAGCAGATGCGAAAGCAGGACATAGTGATCCGGTGGTTCTGTATGGAAGGGCCATCGCTCAACGGATAAAAGGTACTCTGGGGATAACAGGCTGATACCGCCCAAGAGTTCATATCGACGGCGGTGTTTGGCACCTCGATGTCGGCTCATCTCATCCTGGGGCTGTAGCCGGTCCCAAGGGTATGGCTGTTCGCCATTTAAAGAGGTACGTGAGCTGGGTTTAAAACGTCGTGAGACAGTTTGGTCCCTATCTTCCGTGGGCGCTGCAGATTTGAGGAAGCCTGCTCCTAGTACGAGAGGACCGGAGTGGACACACCTCTGGTGTATCGGTTGTCACGCCAGTGGCATTGCCGAGTAGCTAAGTGTGGAAGAGATAACCGCTGAAAGCATCTAAGCGGGAAACTCGTTTCAAGATGAGATCTGCCGGGGCCTTGAGCCCCCTAAAGAGTCGTTCAAGACCAGGACGTTGATAGGTCAGGTGTGGAAGCGCAGTAATGCGTTAAGCTAACTGATACTAATTGCTCGTGAGGCTTGACCCTATAACTTTGATAGCGCGTAATGTGCTTCAATGATTGTTATGCCAAGTTGACGCAGTCAAAACACATAAAATCTGATTCCACTCTATGAATTCGTTGTGTTGCTCCCAGAGCAGCGCGACACCCAGTTATGCCTGATGACCATAGCAAGTTGGTACCACTCCTTCCCATCCCGAACAGGACAGTGAAACGACTTTGCGCCGATGATAGTGCGGGTTCCCGTGTGAAAGTAGGTCATCGTCAGGCTCTTACAGCCCCAAATCCCCTCAGTCCCCAAAGGACTGGGGGGTTTTGCGTTTGGGGATGCGAAAAAGCGCGTTCAAATACCCCATTCGATGGGAAAAAAGGCCTGCTGCATGCCCCATGCCCCGCCACCGATTCGTGAGTGCTGCCGGCCGCGTGATCGCCGCAGCGTGAGCGGTGGCATGGAATCTCGCTGGGCCGGGCCCGCGGTCTGCTGCCAATAGATGCTGAGTCCAAAGAAGCCGCTCCGCCAGCGGCGTGGACAGCAATGGCCATCTTCCCGTGTGTCGGGACTCCGAAAGCGCTCAGCAGCCCTGGCGCTGCCCATCCACGAACACCAGCAGCTCTTCCTTGCCGAATGCCGTCCACTCCTCATTGGTGGTGAGTGGTGCGGTGACGATCACGGCCACGCGGTCGGTGGCGGTGGTCTGGGTGGCAAAGTCGATGCGCACGTCTTCGTCCGACAGTTGCGCCTCGCTGAACGGATGCTTGCGCTCGATGTAGTACAGGCCCGTGGAGGCATGGGCCCACAGCGCCTGCCCATTGGAGAGCAGGAAGTTGAAAGTGCCGTGCGGTGCGATGCGCGCGGCAAGCTCCTTCAAGGTGATGGTCAGCTCGGCAATGCTGGGCACGCTGGCATGGGACTTGGCCAACTCCTGCATGATCCAGCAGAACGCATGCTCGCTGTCCGTATCCCCCACAGGGTGGAAATGCGCGTGCAGTCGGGGGCGAAAGTCCTTCAGGTCACCGTTGTGTGCAAACACCCAGTACCGGCCCCAGAGCTCGCGCACGAACGGGTGGCAGTTCTGCAGGCTCACCAGGCCCTGGGTGGCCTTGCGGATGTGCGCAATCACGTTGCGGCTCTTGATGGGGTAGCGGCGGATCAGCTCCGCCACGGGGGAGTCCACGGCAGGCAGGTGGTCCACGAAGTGGCGCAGCCCGCGGTCCTCGAAAAACGCGATGCCCCAGCCGTCGGCATGGTCGGCCGTGTTGCCGCCGCGCTGTGCGAACCCGGTGAAGCTGAAGGTCACGTCGGTCGGCGTGTTGCAGTTCATACCGAGCAATTGGCACATGGTCGAGAGAAGTCCGGATCAGTCGGCCATCAGGCCTGGGGTGGGGGAGAGGTGTCGGCCGGCGCCGCAGGTGCTTCACGCAGCTGCCAGGCGGCCACCAGGGCCAGCAGGCACAGTGCGGTCAGCATCAGAAAGGTTTCGCCAAAGGCGTCGATGCGGGCTGCGTTGCTCGCGCCCGAAGTCAGCGATGCACCATGCGCGCCCAGGCGCCATTCGAGCACGATACCGCACAGGCTAACACCCGCAGCACCGCCGAGCATGCGCAGAAAGCCGATGGCGCTTGATCCCTGCGAGATCAGCGACTTGTCCAGCGGCCGCATGGCACCGAGGTTCAGGGAGGGCAGGATGAACCCGAGGCCGATGCGGCCCAGGATCGCAAAGGCCACCAGCATCCACAGCGCCGAGCCCAGGCCCACCAGCACCATGAGCCCGAACGAGAGGGCCAGCAGGGCCAGGCCAATGCTCACCAGCAGGTGCGTGGGCTGTCGGTCGGCCAGCCGACCCACCATGGCGATGGTGATGGCCAGCACGAAGCCAGCGGGCAGCATGATGGTGCCCACATGCGAGGCCGAGAGCGAAAGCCCCAGCTGCATGAACACCGGCAGCAGGTAGGTGGAGCCGAACAGCGCCGTGCCATAGATGAAGGCCACGATGCTGCCCATGGCGAACTGCCGGTATTGGAAGAGCCGCAGGTCCATCAGCGGCTTGCGGCCCTGCGCCAGTTGCCGGCGCTGCCAGCCGATGAACAGCCCGGTGGCCACGACCGCACCCGCCAGCAGCAGCACGGCCTCGGATACGGTGCCCCCGTGCAAGGCCACCAGTCCATTGAGCAGGCACAGCGTGCCGGCCGTGCCCAGCGCCAGACCGCGCCAGTCGAGCGCCTCGCCATTGCGATTGGCCGCCACGCCGCCCGGCGCGGTCACCGGCACGAACTTGTAGGCCAGCCAGAGGGATGCCAGGCACAGCGGCACCACCATGAAGAAGATCGAGCGCCAGCCGAACCAGTCGACCAGCAGCCCCCCGATGCTCGGGCCGATCGCCGGCGCCAGCACCACGCCCATGCCGAAGATGCCGCTGGCGCGGCCTTGCTCATGGGGTTGGAACGCATACAGGATGATGACGGCGGGAATGGGCTGCACCACCCCGGCCGCAAGGCCCTCGGCCACGCGCGCCACAAGCACCAGGCCGAAATCGCGCGCCAGCCCACCGCCGATGCCGCCCGCCAGCAGCAACAGCATGGCCCCCACATAGGTGGCGCGGTAGCCATAGCGCGACAGCAGCCAGGGCGTGGTGAGCATGGATACCGTGGTGGCCACCATGAAGCCCGAGGTCACCCACTGGGCGCGCTCCTGGCCCAGGGTGAAGTAATGGCTCATGTCCGGGATGGCCACGTTCACGATGGTCGAGGACATGATCGACGCCATCGTGCCGACCATGACTGACAGCAGCAGCAGCCAGCGGTAACGCTCGCCATGCCGCTCGCGCAGGGCGGAGAGGGAGCCGGAAGACGGCTGTGCGCTCATGGGGCCTGGCGGGTGCCTTAGCGGGCCATCACGTCCGTTCGGACCACAGCTTGCCGCCGGTGGCCCAGTTTTCGCGCTGGATGTCGGTGATCAGGATGTCCACCGACTCGGGCGAGCCACCCAGCACCTCGACGGACACGCGGGTGATCTCCTCCACCAGCTTGCGCTTTTGTTCGATCGTGCGACCTTCCATCATTTCGACGTGGTACGTGGGCATGGTGTGCTTTCTTCAGGAAAAGAGTTTGTGGGAAGTCCAAATCATATCGGCTGGGGGCCTGGTGGCTGGGCCGTTCCCGTGCTCCCGTCCGGCCCGCGCGCGCAGCCAGGGCAGATGCAGCGAAGGCCCCGCTGCTCGGCGGGCAGGCGCGCCAGCGCCGCGGGCGACACCGGGGTGTGCATGCACCAGCAGTCCTGCGCGGGCAGGCCGGCGGCAACGGCGCATTGGTTGGGCTGGCCGCACAAGGGGCAGCGCGACGGACTGGAAGGCGCGGGGGCGTGGGACATGGCCTGTCCAGTGTAGGCGCTGCCCGTGCCTGGAGGGGCGCCGGCGGACGTTCCACGACGCCGATGGGCAGAGCGCACCATGGTGCGTGCTTCTTGGCATGGGGCAGGTGTGCGGTTCAACCTGCACCGCCCTGGTGTGCAGCTGGCTAGAATGGAACGCACTTGCAAGGGTAAAAAATACAATGTCCACCATTGCTGCCAAAGTTCAGTCCCAGATCTCCGAACTGATCATCAGCGGTCAGTTCAAGCCCGGCACCCGCCTCGACGAGCGGGTGCTGGCCGAGCACTTCAACGTGTCGCGCACCCCCGTGCGCGAGGCATTGCGCCAACTCGCAGCACGCGGGCTGACCCAGTTGCTGCCCATGCGCGGTGTGGTTGTCATGGAAATCAGCGTCAAGGAGCTGGCGGAGATCCTGCACGCGGACTGCGAGCTGGAGGCCCTGTGCGCGCGGCTGGCCGCCGAGTCCATGACCACCATGGAGAAAACCGAACTGCGCTACATCCACGAGCGCTCCAACGAATACGTGGCCAAGGGCGACCTCGACAAATACCTCGAGGCCAACCGCGAACTGCATCGCCTCATCCTCGAAGGCGCGCACAACGCGGTGATCAGCCAGATGGTGGGCGAGATCCGCGATCGCCTGAGCCCCTACCGCCAGTACCACCCGGCCGAGACGGACCGCCTTGTGACATCGCACGATGCCCACAAGGAGATCGTCGATGCCATCGCCGAGGGCCACGGCGAGAAGGCCTACCTCGCCATGCGCGCACACAACGCGCACCTGGGCAATGCGGCGCTGCGGGCCCTGCGCCAGGCGAAGGAAGCCGAAAACACCGTGGAGCAGGCGCCTTCCCCGACGCCGCCAGCAGGCAAGCGTGCCCGTTCGACGGCTGCGCCCTCGGCGAAGATGGGCGTGCCCCCCGCTGCACGCAAGGCCAAGATGCCCACTTCAAAGAATACCAAAAAATAATTTGGTATACCAGGTGATGAAAATCGCCTAGAATCGCGGCAGCTTCTTCAGAAGGTGCCGCGCTGGTTTGCGCGCTGTCGGTCCTGCTTTGCAGGGGCGGCCCGGCCATCGGCCGCAGGCGCGTCTTCCACCGTCTCTGCCGGCGCATGCGCCGTCGGGTCGTTGATGGGTACCGGCGACCGGACGGGGGACGCTCGCACTCTTCAACTTCGACAAGGACTGGTGATGCTCGACAAGGCAGGCATGCACGCGCTTTTCCAGGGCGCGCGTTCGCACAACGGATTCCTGGACTCCCCGGTGCCCGAGGCACTGCTGCGCGATCTGTACGACCTGGTGAAGTGGGGGCCGACCAGCGCCAACTGTGCGCCCCAGCGCATCCTCTTTCTGGTCACCCCCGAAGCCAAGGCACGCCTGCTGCCTGCCCTCAGCCCGGGCAATGTGGCCAAGACGGCGTCTGCACCCGTGACCTGCATCCTGGGCTATGACCGGCGCTTCCACGAACACGCCGAGACCCTGTTTCCGCACAACCCCGGGCTGTACGACAGCTTTGCCCGCGACGAGCGCCATGCCGAGACCACGGCCTTTCGCAATGCCACGCTGCAGGCCGGCTACTTCCTGCTGGCGGCCCGGGCCCTCGGGCTCGATTGCGGCCCCATGTCCGGGTTCGACGAAGACCTGGTCAACACCCGCTTTTTCCCGGACGGCCGATGCCGTGTGAACTTCCTGTGCAACCTCGGGCAGGGCGATCCCGCCAGGCTTTTCGGCCGGTTGCCGCGGCTGCCGTTTGACCAGGCCTGCTCGGTGCTGTAGGCCGCGGGTGCGGCCCCACGTGCCGCCTGGCATGCAGGGTGGGGAAGCCTCTCATTGAAGTTTTGTATTTTATTGTGTATTCTTGGTATACCAAATAAAAACGAAAGGATGACAATGTACCGAGTGCTCGCAGGAATCGCCTTGGCGTTGTGCGCCACCACCGGCCTCGCGCAGGCCTGGCCGGCCAAGCCCATCACCATCGTCGTGCCGTTCGGCGCGGGGGGAACACGGACACGATCGCGCGCCTCACGGCCAGCCATCTCACCAAGGCGCTGGGCACTGCCGTGGTGGTGGACAACCGCCCCGGCGCCTCGGGCCTCATCGCCGCCAAGCAGGTGCTTGGGGCCCCGGCGGACGGCTACACCCTGTTCATGGCCACGGCCACGCAGATGGTCACGGCGCCTTTCGTGAACCCGAACTTCAACTACGACCCGGCCAAGGATTTTGCGCCGGTGGTCAACATCGGGGCCAACGCATTCGTCATCGCCACCAAGGCCGCGCTGCCGGTGAAGAACCTGGGGGAACTGGTGGCCCTGGCCAGGCAGCAGCCCGGCAAGCTCAGCTACGGCAGCGGAGGGACGGCTGCGCTCACCCACCTGTCGGCCTACATCCTCACCAAGCGGGCAGAGATCGACATGGTGCACGTCCCCTACCGGGGCGCCGCACCGGCCATGACGGACCTGCTGGGCGGCGTGATCGACATGTACTCGGCCAGCCCCTCCGAAGTGATTTCCCAGGCGAGCGGGGGAAAGATCCGGCTCCTGGCCATCTCCAGCGCCACGCGCTCGAAGGAGCTGCCGAATGTGCCGACCATCGCCGAGACCTTTCCCGGCCACGAAGTCACCACCTGGAATGGCCTCGTGGCGCGCGCAGGCACACCGCCCGAGGTGCTGGACCGCATCGCCGCGGAGGTGCTCCGCATGAAGGACGACCCGGTGGCGCTGCAAAAGCTCGAAGAGGCCGGTGTGGTGCCGCTGTTCACGGCGCGCGCCGCATTCGGTGCGCAGATCCAGCGTGAGCTGGTGATGTGGGGCAAGGTGCTCAAGAACTCCGGGATCCGCGCCGAATGAGGCCGCGGCCCGCAACTGCATGAATTCAAGGAAGGAAACTGCAATGAACTGGTTTGGAATTGCCACCTACATGGCTGGCACGGGCAGCACGGTGCCGCGCATGGGCCTGGTGGTCGACAATGCTGTCTACGATGCGCTGGCTGCCGTTCAGGCGGTCACGCCCGCCGCGCAACCGGTGCCTGCCGACCTGGGGGCCTTGCTGGCGGGCTGGGATGCGTCTGCAGCCACACTCCAATCGCTGGAGTCGGCTGCACTGGCCATCCGCGAGGGGCGCATCCAGCCACCGCGGCAAGCGGGGGCGCTGGCCGTTCCCTATGCGCCCGCCCGCATCTTTGCGACGGCCTCCAATTACTACGAGCATGCCGCGGAGATGGGCACCCAACTGGCGGCGCGCAGCGAGAGCTCGCCCTACATCTTCATGAAGGCCGAGACCAGCGTGACGCCCACGAAGACGGCTGTCGTCATGCCCGCCAGCACGATGAAGCTGGACTGGGAGGTGGAACTGGCGGTGGTCATCGGCCGCGGTGGCCGCCATATCTCGGAGAAGGATGCCTACGAGCACATCGCCGGCTATACGGTGATCAACGACGTCAGTGCCCGCGACCTCACGCGCCGCACGGACTACCCCTTCTCGCACGACTGGTTCCGCGGCAAGAGCTTCGACACCTTCGCGCCGATGGGACCGTGGTTCGTTCCCCGCGATTGCGTGGGGGACCCGATGGACCTGCGCATGCAGCTCACGGTCAACGGCGAGAGCATGCAGGACGCGAGCACGAAGGGCATGATCTTCAACATTGCCGAACAGATTGCCTACCTGTCGAGCATCCTCACGCTCAAGCCGGGCGACCTGATCGCCACGGGAACACCCACGGGCGTGGGCATGGGGCGCGGCCTGTTCCTCAAGCCGGGCGACGTAATGGTGGCCTCGATCGCGCAGATCGGTGCCATCGAAAACCACGTCACCGCGGCTTCCTGAAACAGCGCGCGCCATCCCCGCTCATGCCGGGATGCGCCGCGCCGCAAGCAAGATTCAAACGCAACGGAGTTCGCCATGGAAAAACTCAAACCCCGCCGCCTCGGGCACATCGTGCTCATGGTGCGCGACATCCACAAGTCGGCCAGGTTCTATACCGAGGTGCTGGGCCTCGAGGTATCGGACTGGATCGGCGAGAACATGGTCTTTCTGCGCGCGGGCACGGACCACCATGACCTCGCGCTCGCGCAACTGCCCGCCGACTCGCCGGACCTGGACGACCTGCCGCGCTACTCGCGACCGGGCCTGGAGCATTTCTCCTACCTCATCGACAGCCTGGAGGAAATGGAGCGCTCGGTCCGGGTGCTGCAGGCGCATGGCGTGGAGATCGTGCGCGGCATCGGCCGCCACGGACCCGGCAACAACCTCTTCCTGGTGTTCAAGGACCCCGATGGCAACAACGTCGAGGTCTACTGCGACATGACCCAGATCCCGCAGGATGCCGGTCACCAGGCCGAGGTCTGGGAGCGCAACCTGGAGAGTTTCGACCAGTACCGGCTCGAACGCTTCGTCGTGCCGCCGCCACCGCATCTGCTGGCGTCCAAGACCGGGGGGAACAAGGGTTCCTGAGCGGACTGGGATCGCCACAGGGGAAAGAGGCGGTGCTCCAACGGGGCACCGCCTCTCGTCTTGCAAGCCGCGTCAGCGAAGGGGGACGGCCGTGGCGGGCTTGCGTCCCGCAAAGCAGTCCGCCAGGCTGGCGAGCAGCGCCGCCGTCTGTGCCGCCTGGGATGCCGGCGAGCGCCCCGCCAGGTGCGGGGTGAGCAGCACATTGTCGAGCGCGCGCAGCGCAGCAGGAACCTCGGGCTCGTACTCGAACACATCCAGGCCTGCGCCGGCAATGCCGCCGGTGCGCAGGGCCTGCACCAGGGCTTCGGTATCGACCACCGAGCCCCGCGCCACGTTCACGAAGAAACCCTCAGGGCCCAGGGCTGCCAGCACCGGGCCATCCACGATGTGGTGGGTGGATGCACCGCCCGGGCAGGCGGCCACCAGGTAGTCGCTCGCGCCTGCGAGCGCGAGCAGACTGGGCTCGTGGCGGTAAGGCAAGCCGTCGCGCGGGCTGCGCGTGCAGTAGCGAACCTGCATGCCGAAGCCGAGCGCGCGCAGGGCGATGGCCTGCCCGATGCGCCCCATGCCGATGATGCCGAGCGTGGCGCCGTGGAGCGTCGGGCGCGCCGCCCGCAGGCCGCACCAGCCGCCCGCGCTCACGGCCGCGGTGAGCGCGCCGTAGCCACGGCTGAGGGCGAGCAGAAAACCCAGCGCATGGTCGGCCACCGTCTCGTCGTTGGCGCCAGGGGCATGGGCCACAACGACGCCGCGCCGCGTGGCCGCGCCGAGGTCCACCGCCTCATAGCCCGCGCCGAAGGCGCAGACGATGCGCAGCGCGGGCAGCCGCTCCAGCTGCGCGGCGGACAGGCCCGTGGTGCCGTTGGTGACCACCGCCGCGATCTCTTCCCAGGGCACGGAGTGGGCGTCCATGCCGTCGTGCAAGGTGTAGGTGCTGGCCAGGGCTGCCCGCGTTGCCGCGGGCAGCGGGATAAGCGCCAGTACGTGGAAGGGCTGCACTGTGCGCTCCGCTCAGTCCGCGGCGGCGGCGGGCGTCACCTCTTTGACCGCCCCCTTCCAGCCGGATTCGGTGATGTCGAACACGATGCCGTCGGGCGTGCGGTACTTCACCTCGTAGAACACATTGGGGTCGGTTTCCTTGCGGCCCGTGAGGTAGCTGCCGCCTGCGGCGACCACGCGCCTTTCGGCCTCTTCGAGGTTGTCCACCCACATGCCGAAGTGGATCACGCCCCGCACGTCCTTGAGTTTCTCGTAGCCGGGAACCGCTTCGTCCTTGAAGTTCAGCAAGGCCACGTTCATCACGCCATCGGTCATGTACCAGCCGCGCATGGCGCGACCGGCGCGGGTCATACCGAAAGCCTGCTCGAAGAACTGGGCCGCGGCCTCGGGGTCGCTGACCGACAGGGCGATGTGCCTGAGTCTTTCCATGGTGAATTCCTCCTGTTGTGTATATCTACCAAGAAATTATAGTGACAACAAGTTTGTTTGGTATACCAAAACATCAATGTGTATAATTTTCTGCATGAACAACGCATCGCAGCCTTTGGGCTCGCTCAGCGCGCAGGACCAGGCCTTGCTGGATGGCATCGGTCCACGCTGGGCCCAGGACATCAACCGGCACCGTGACCTGGTGGTGCGTGCCTATACGCCCCTGGTCCTGCAGGCCGACAACCGCGGCATCGAGGTGGCCCGTGACCTGCCCTACGGCGCAGCGCCGCGCCAGGTGCTCGACGTGTACAGCCGCAGCGACTGGGCCGGGGGCGCACGCAACGTGCTGGTCTTCTTCCATGGCGGGGCTTTCATCCGTGGCAGCAAGAGTGCCAACGGCGCCATCTACGACAACGTGGCCTACTGGTTCGCGCGCCAGGGCTGCGTGGCGGTGAACGTGGAATACCGGCTTGCCCCGCAAACCGCGTACCCGGGCGGCGCCGTCGACGTGGTGGCCGCTGCCCGCTGGGTGCGGGCGCACATCGGGCGGTTTGGCGGCGATCCGGCTCGCGTCTTCCTCATGGGCCATTCGGCCGGGGGAGCACATGTGGCCAGCGCACTGTTCGACCCGGCGCTGGCGGACCGCCTCACCCCGGCCGAGATCGCGGGGGCCATGCTCGTCAGCGCACGGCTGCGCGCCGATGTGCTGCCGGACAACCCCAATGCCGATGGGGTGCGCGCCTACTTCGGCGAGGACGCCACGCTGTACGAGCAGCGCTCGCCCGCCAGCCACGCGGGCCAGAGCAATGTGGCCCTGTTCATCGCCGTGGCGCAGTACGAGAACACCCACCTCGACCGCTATGGCCAGGAGTTCCACGCCCGCGCCCTGGCCAGCGGGCGCACGGCGCCCACGCGCTTCGCCTTCATGCCGCGGCACAACCACACCTCCATCGTCGCCCACTTCAACAGCGGCGAAGAAACCCTGGGCCCGCAGCTGCTCGATTTCATGCGCGCAGCGCGCTGACCCCCCCCGACCACTCCTCCACTCCCTTGCGCACCGACACCATGCAAAGCACCCGCCCCCTCAAGGTCCTCGCTCCGGCACTCACCCCCTTCCATGCCGACCTGTCCGTCAACCGACCGGCGTTCATCGCGTTCTGCCGCTGGCTGGTGGCGCAGGGCGCCGGGCTGGCCGTGTTCGGCACCAACAGCGAGGCGAATTCGCTGGGCCTTTCCGAAAAGATCGAGCTGCTCGAAGCGCTGGTGGATGCCGGCCTTCCGGCCGGTGCCATGGTGCCCGGCACCGGTTTGTGTTCGGTGCCCGAGACCGTGGCCCTGACCCGGCGAGCTGTCGAGTTCGGTTGTGCCGGTGCGCTGGTGCTGCCGCCCTTCTATTTCAAGCCCGCAACCGATGACGGCTTGTTTGCCCACTATGCGCAGGTGATCGAAGCCGTGGGGTCGGAGCGCCTGAGGCTCTACCTGTACCACATCCCCCAGTTCACGGGCGTGCCCATCTCCTGCGCGCTGATCGAGCGGCTTCTCCAGGCCTACCCCGGTACCGTGGCCGGCATCAAGGACAGTTCGGGTGACTGGGCCAACACCGAGCGCGTGCTGCGCGAATTCCCGGGGTTCGAGGTCTTTCCCGCGTCGGAGGCGCTGCTGGAAAAGGCCTTGCCGCTGGGGGCTGCGGGCTGCATCTCGGCCACCGCCAACGTGCAGCCGGGTGCCATCGCGCGGGCGCTGCAGGCCTGGGGGACCCCCCGTTTCGGGGCCCTGCAGGCGCAACTCAAGGTGGTGCGCAGCCTGTTCCAGGCCCACCCCATGATCCCCGCGCTCAAGGAGGTGGTGGCCCGGGAGTTCGAGGACGGCACCTGGCGCCATGTGCGCCCGCCGTTCGCGCCGGCCGAGGCGGCCTGGGCCGAAGGCCTGTGCACGCAGCTCGCCCAGGCCGGCTTTCGCATGGAGCGCCCATGACGGCCGCCACCCTGCCACGCCCCCTGGGTGCCTATGCGCGCTGGCGGCGGGCCGGTGACCTGGTGTTCGTGGCCGGCGTCAGCGCCCGCCTGCCAGGGGGCGAGATCGACGGTGTCCTGCGCGAGGGCGACGCGGTGCGCCACGACGTGGCCGCACAGACCCGCCGCGTGCTGGAGACCATCGACGCGCTCGTGCAGGAAGCGGGCGGGACAGGCCTGGCCGACTGCGTGGACATGCAGGCCTTCCTGGTGCGCGCCGAGGACTTCGCCACCTTCAACGCTGCCTATGGCGCCTTCTTTCCCGGCGACGCCCCCACGCGCACCACCGTGGTCGTGCGCGCCCTGCCGCACCCCGACATGGTGGTCGAGATCAAGGCCGTGGCCTGCATCCCCAGGGCGTGCAGCGAGTAACCACGGCCGCCCCCGTGCTGCGCGCCACTCACGGTGCGTGAGACTGGCGCGGCCAAAGCCAGTGCTCCCGCGCAAGGGCCGCCCCGCCGCGCTGGGAGCGTCCCCCTCCCGAGCCGCGTAGCGGTTCGAGAGAGGGGTGAAGGCGCGAAGCGACTCAGGGGGTGTTTCGCTTTACGCGGGGACCGGCATCCCCTGCAAGGCCTTCACTTCCTGCAGGGAAAAGCTCGTGCGCACATGCTTGACGCCGGGCAGGCGCCGCAGCCTGTGCTGCATCAGTGCCGAGTAGGCATCCAGGTCCTGGGCGACGACCACCAGCACGAAGTCCTCGGGGCCCGAGACACCGTGGCACATCACCACCTCGGGGATGTCGCGCACGGTGGCTTCGAACGCCAGCGACAACGCCTCGTCCTGGCTGTCGATGGTGATAGTGGCAAAGGCCATCACACCCCAGCCCAGGGCGCGCCGGTCCAGCCTGGCGCTGTAGCCGCTGATCAGCCCCATGTCTTCCAGCCGCTTCACGCGCCGCCAGCACGGCGACTGGGAGAGGTGGGCGCGTTCGGCCAGCTCGGAAGAGGTGAGCCGCGCGTCGCCCTGCAGGGCATTGAGCAGCAGTCGGTCGGTGGCGTCGAGGGCAATGGGCATGGTGTTTCCTGAAAGTGCTGATGGCGGGAATATCTAGACCTGTCCCCCCTGAAACGGGGGCGAGATTGCAAAGAAATTTCGGCAGTCACGGCATAGACTACGTTTCATGAATACAAAAATCAATTCTGGTATTCCAGATGTGGCCATTCATGTCCAGAACGCCACTACCATCTCCCGGGAAGATTGCCTGGCACGTGACGCCGCCGACCCCCTGGCCCCGGTGCGCCAGCGATTCCAGCTGCCCGAGGGCGTCATCTACCTGGACGGCAACTCCCTGGGAGCGATGCCGCGCGCGGTGCCGGCGCGCATGCACAGGGCCATCGAGCAAGAGTGGGCCACCGGGCTGATCCGCTCCTGGAACGACGCCGACTGGTACCCGGCGCCCCAGCGCGTGGGGGCGCGCATCGCCCGGCTCGTGGGGGCCGAGGACAACGAAGTCATCGTGGCCGACTCCACCTCGGTCAACCTGTTCAAGCTGCTCGTGGCGGCGCTGCGCATGCGGCCCGGGCGCAGCCTGATGCTGGGCGAACGCGGCAACTTCCCCACAGACGCCTATGTGGCCCAGGGCGTGGCCGAAATCACCGGCACGCAGTTCCGCGCCGTGGAACCCGAGGAGGTGCTGGCCGCGCTGAACGAGGACGTGGCCGTGCTCGCGCTCACGCATGTCAACTACAAGAGCGGCCAGGCCTACGACATGGCCGCCGTGACGCGGCGCGCGCACGAGGTGGGGGCGCTGGTGGTCTGGGACCTGGCCCACACCGCAGGCGCCATGCCGTGCGCGCTCAACGACTGCCAGGTCGATTTCGCCGTGGGCTGCGGCTACAAGTACCTCAACGGCGGACCGGGGGCTCCGTCGTTCGCCTTCGTTGCGCGGCGACACCAGGAGGGGCTGCGCCAACCGCTCACGGGCTGGCACGGCCATGCGCGGCCCTTTGCATTCACCCACGGCTACGAGCCAGCGCCGGGCATCGACCGCATGCTGGTGGGCACGGCACCGCAGCTTGGCCTGATTGCGCTGGAGGCCGCGCTCACCGCCTTCGACGGCGTGGACATGCAGGCCCTGCGGTCCAAGAGCGTGGCACTGACCGGGCTGTTCATCGCCCTTGTGGACCAGGAACTGGGCGCCTACGGCTTCGGCCTGGCCACGCCGCGCGATCCCGCGCTGCGTGGCAGCCAGGTCTCGCTGACGCACCCTGAGGGCTACGCCATCGTGCAGGCGCTGATCGCGCGGGGCGTGATCGGCGATTTCCGCGCACCCGACATCCTGCGCTTCGGCTTTGCCGCGCTGTACCTGGGCCATTGCGACGTGTGGAACGCCGTCGCAGCGCTCAAGAGCGTGATGGCCGAAGGCGACTGGCGCAAGCCAGAGTTCATGGCCCGCAAGGCCGTCACCTGATTCCCGTCCTGCAGACCATTACCACCATAACGAGGAGACAAAGAACGTGAATCGAAAGAACACCATCCGACGCTGCCTGCCTGCCGCGGTCGCGGCCTGGGCCATCGCACCGACCCTTGCGTTCGCGCAGGTGACGCTGTCTGGCTTCGTCGACCTGAATTTCGAGGTCGCCAAGTCCGGCGGAGGCACCCAGCGCAACCTGGTGTCGGGGGGGCTGAACACCTCGCGCCTGCAGTTCAAGTCCGTGGAGGACCTGGGGGGCGGACTCAAGGCCACCGCCGTGCATGAGCTGACCTTCCGCGCGGACTCCGGCCAGGCCGGGTCGCCGCGCCACACCTATGTCGCCCTGGGCAGCAAGGAATGGGGCGAGGTCAGCGCGGGGCGGCGTGACCTGCCCTCGGCCGAAATGTACGGCTACATCGACCCGACCTTCTCGGGCGACTACAGCCCCATCAGCAACACGCTGCTGTACTTTGCTCCCTGGCGCGAAAGCAACGGGATTTTCTACACCTCGCCGCGCGTGTCCAATATCCAGGCCCGTATCGGCACCACCTTTGGCCGCGAGGACGGTAGCAAGGACGCCAAGGCCACGAGCATCGCCATCGACTACTGGAACAAGGATCTGTACCTGATGGCCGCTGTCGACCGGCAGTACCGCCGTGACCTGGACAGCCCCGAGCGGATGCGCCATTCCAGCGACCACTACCTGGGCGCGGTGTACTCCATGGGGCCGCTGGACCTGACCTTCCTCTACCACCGCTACAACGGCTACTACGCCTATCCGCCCTATGTCGGCTTCGCCTCCAAGGGCAATGACGTGCAGCTGGGCCTGCGCTACGAGTTCAATGCCCTTCAGCGCGTGTTCGCCAGCGTGGTTCGCAAGAACGACCGGCCGAACGCCGCGCTGTCGGATGCCACGAGCTGGGTGGCCGGCTACCTGCATGGCCTGTCCAAGCGCACCGACCTGTACACGATCGTGGGTGCGGTGCACCACGCACGCGACTCGGAGCTGCGGTTCCCGGTGAGTTTCAACCACGCCACCCCCCTGGCCAACGAAAACCCGCGCGGCCTGCAAATCGGCATGCGCCACAAGTTCTGAAGGAGCGAATGACCATGAAACCCACCACCACCACCACCATCCTGGCCTGCCTGCTGAGCGCCGGCCTGGTCGCACCCGCGCTGGCCCAGACCATCGTTCCGCCCCCCGAGGGCGCCGCCCGGCTGTCCGTCAAGGAGGACCGCGAGGAAGCCAAGGGCACGCCCGGCGAACCGGCGCGGCCCGCTGCCGGCAGCTATGGCCTGGACGCCAGCGGCGCCTTCCGGCACCCGGCCGAAGCCCCGGGCATCGGCGGCACGCACCCCTTCAAGGGCAGCCTGGACTACCTGGACCAGAATAGCTACCTGCACAACACCAAGGTCGAGGCGCGCTACCCCGACATGCTGGGCAGCCCCTACCACTCGTGGCAGACCACGGTGGACATGGAGGGCCGGCGCTACATGGTGATCCACGAGAAGTCGTTCTACAAGGTGTTCGACATCACCGACCCGCGTGCTGCGAAGAAAGTGGCCGAGAAGAAGTGGGCCTGGGGCAGCAATGAACATCCCTTCGGCCCGCTCACCATCCAGTTCAATGAAAAGCTGGGCAAGCATGTCGCCGTGCAGTGCTATGAAGTCACGCGCTTTGGCATCCTGGAGAACAAGTACAAGCCCGAGCAGAAGGCCAAGATCGACACCATCCGCCAGCAGCCGATCCTGCGCGGCTTCCGCGTGTTCGAGGTGGGCAGCCCCGACCCGGCGCAATGGAAGAAGCTCTCCGAGCTACCGCTGGACAGCAAGGCCGTGGCTGACCAGTTCCCGCAGCAGGGCTCCGGCTGCGGCGACGTACCGGTGTACTGGGGTGGCAAGTACCTGTTCGTCTCGGGCGCACCCGACGACAGCTTTGCCAACCAGGAGTACGCCAACTTCCTGTACAACCCGGCGCAGATGGCCTTCGACCTGAGCGATCCGCGCAAGCCGCAGCGGCTGTCGACCTGGTGGGTGCCGGGCGCGCGCACGGGTGAAGAAGAGGAATACCGCAAGAATCCACGGGTCGGCAAGAAGACCGCGTGGATGGGCGCGCGCATGCCGCTGTTCATCCCGCGCGATCCCGAAAAGGGGGGCAAGTACGGCTACGCGGCCATGGGCGGCATGGGCTTCCATGTGATCGACGTGTCCAACCCCGGCGCGATGAAACGCGTGGGCCACCTGGACATGCCTGTCAGCCAGGCAGGCACCGAAGGCGACAACGTCGACGTGAGCCAGGTGGAGAAGACCGGCATCGTCTACTTCAGCGGCTACCCGCTCAACGAGGATTGCTACGAGCCCTACAAGGACATCTATGCGATCGACGTGAAGGACCCGACCAAGCCGCGCATCCTGGCGACCCTGCCGCGCCCCACGCCACCCCAGGGCGCGCCTTTCACCGACTACTGCCAGCGCCGCGGCAGTTTCGGGCCCAAGCGCAGCGGCTACTGGCACCAGCCGGGAACGCCGAGTGGCAAGTACCTTGTCTACGCCTTCTACAACGCGGGCGCGCAGATCTTCGACGTGAGCAACCCGGCGCAGCCGAAGATCGCAGGCTACTTCGTTCCCCCCACCGTCGACCCCAAGGTCAACCAGCACTTCGGTGACCAGACGCATGGTGTGTTCATCGAGTGGGACCGCAATCTGATCTGGGTCTTCACCAACCACGGCGCCTATGCCGTGTCGTCGCCGCTCCTCGGGGCTCCCAAGTCCGGCCTGTGAATCTGCAAGAAGAAGGAAGATTGATGCCATACAACCAACATTGGATGATCGGCGCCACCCTCGCGCTGCTGGGTGCCGGCGCCTGTGCGCAGGACGTCGTGCGCATCGGCCACGTGGGCCCCACCAGCGGTCCCATCGCCCACCTGGGCAAGGACAACGAGCTGGGGGCGCGCATGGCCATCGATGAACTCAACGCCAAGGGCGTGGTCATCGGCGGCAAGAAGGTCAAGCTCGAACTGCAGGGCGAGGACGACGCGGGTGACCCGCGCCAGGGCACGGCGGCCGCACAGAAGCTCGTCGATGCCAAGGTGCATGCCGTGGTCGGCCACCTCAATTCGGGCACGACCATCCCTGCGTCCAAGATCTACAGCGATGCGGGCATCGCACAGGTCTCGCCCTCGGCCACCAACCCCAAGTACACGCGCCAGGGCTACAAGACCACCTTCCGGGTGGTGGCCGACGACGTGCATCTGGGCGGAACGCTGGGCAAGTACGCGGTGAACGTGCTCAAGGGCAAGAGCATTGCCGTCATCGACGACCGCACGGCCTACGGCCAGGGCGTGGCCGCCGAGTTCGAGAAGGGCGCCAAGAGTGCGGGCGGCGCCATCGTCGGCCATGAGTTCACCACCGACAAGGCGGCGGACTTCATGGCCATCCTCACCAGCCTCAAGGCGAAGAAGCCCGATGTGATCTTCTTCGGCGGCATGGATTCGGTGGCCGGCCCCATGCTGCGGCAGATGAAGCAGCTGGGCATCCAGGCCCGGTTCGTCGGGGGCGACGGCGTCTGCACGGCCGAGCTGCCCAAGCTCGCCGCGGGCGACATGGCCGATGGCCAGGTGGTCTGCGCCGAAGCCGGTGGCGTGGAGGGCGCGCAGAAGAAGGCCATGGACGATTTCCGCAGCCGCTTCAAGGCGACCACCCGGAGCGAGGTGCAGGTCTACGCCCCGTACTCGTACGACGCGGTCGGCGTGATCGTGGCCGCCATGGTCAAGGCGGGCTCCTACGAGCCCGCCAAGTACCTGCCGGTGCTGGCGCAGACCAAGGGCTACCAGGGCGTCACGGGCAGCATCAGCTTCGACGCCAAGGGCGACCTGCAGGGCGGCGCGTTGACCTTGTACACCTACAAGGCAGGCCAGCGCGAGGCCATCGGCGTGGTGCGCTGACTCGCCGCGGCCAGCGAGCGACCAAGGTTTGCCTCCATGCCCTGCGGAATGGAGGCTTTTTTTTGGGCGCGTGGAGAGCGCAGGGAAGGGAGTGGATCCTCCATTGCTCGTGATTGGTCTTTTTGGTATACCTAAACATGTTTATGTATTCATTGTGAAGACATTACCAACCACGAGGATCTCTATGAACTCTTCCATGCACCGGGTACTGGCCCTGGCGGGTTCCGCCGCCCTGCCGCTTGCCGCACTGGCCCAGCCGGCGGATGCCGCCCGGGTCAGCCTCTATGGCTTTCTCAAGGTCGATGTGGAGCAGGTGCGCGCATCGGGCACCGCGGGGGCTGCGGCCCTGCGCGCCAACCGCCTGTCCAACAACCTGTCGGTGCTGGGTTTCCGGGCCCGGGAGGACCTGGGGGGCGGGATGGCCGCCTGGGCCCAGTTCGAGGGCAATGTCCGCGTGGACACCGGGGACGGGCCGTTCAGCGGGCGCAACACGGCGCTGGGGCTCTCCACCCCGGCAGGGGAGCTGGTGCTGGGGCAATGGGAGGCGCCGCTGCGGTTCACCTCGGTGTATGCCATCGACCCCTTCACGGCCGGCATATTCGCCTCCAATTCCATCATGGGCAACGGCTTTGCGACCGCGGCCAACGGCCAGTCACCGGCCTCGTTCGACCGGCGCCAGCCGAATCTGCTGCAGTACTGGTCGCCGGCCATGGGGGCCTGGTCGCTGCGGCTGGCCTATGCCATGCCGGAGGAGAAGACCGACCAGTCCTCCCCCGACATGGTCAGCGGCCTGCTGAGCTACCGGGACGGCCCGCTCTACGCGGCCTGGGGCTACGAGCTGCACCGCGCCTACTTCGGCGCGCACAGCCACGACGATGCCCACCGCCTGGCACTGGCCTACACCTTCGGGCGAACCCGGCTGCGTGGCAGCTGGGAGCAGTTGCGCTACGAGCCCGCCCCGGGCCAGTCCCTGCGGCGCAGCGCATGGCAGGTCGCCGTAACCCACCAGCTCGACGACTGGCAGGAACTTGCGCTGTCCTATGTGCAGGCCCAGGCAGCGCGGGGCAATGCCTCCAGTGCCGTGGGCGGCATCGGCATCCCGGGCAGCGATTCGGGCGCCCACCAGATCTCGCTGGGCTACACCTATCGCCTGTCCAAGCGCACGGACCTGTGGGCGGCCTACACGCGCATCGCCAATGGTGCTACAGCGGCCTACAACCTGTCGGCCAACGGCATCAACGGCCTCAAGCCGGGGCAGGACCCTTCGGGCATGGGTTTGGGCCTCACGCACCGCTTCTGAGGCAGGGCTGCCCAGCAAGAACGGCACCCGAAGGTGCCGTTCTTGCTGGTGCGCGCGGGTGGACTCAGGCTGCCGCAGCAGCCTTGAGCTTCAGGCGCCAGGCGTGCAGCAGTGGCTCGGTATAGCCGCTGGGCTGCGCCATGCCCTTGAAGACCAGGTCGCAGGCCGCCTGGTAGGCCATGCTGGTGCCGAAGTGGCCGGCCATGGGCTGGTACAGCGGGTCGCCGGCGTTCTGGCCGTCCACCACGGCGGCCATGCGCTCGAAGGTTTCCTTCACCTGGGCTTCGGTCACCACGCCATGGCGCAGCCAGTTGGCCATGTGCTGGCTGCTGATGCGCAGGGTGGCGCGGTCTTCCATCAGGCCCACGTTGTGGATGTCGGGCACCTTGGAGCAGCCCACGCCCTGGTCCACCCAGCGCACCACATAGCCCAGGATGCCCTGGGCGTTGTTGTCCAGCTCCTGCTGCTTCTCGGCATCGGTCCAGTTGGGCGTGGCGGTCACGGGCACGGTGAGCAGGCCGGTCAGCAGGTTGTCGCGCTCGGCGTTCACGTCGGTCTTTTCCAGGCCGATCTGGATCTCGCTCACGTTGACCTGGTGGTAGTGCAGCGCGTGCAGCGTGGCGCCTGTGGGGCTCGGCACCCAGGCGGTGTTGGCTCCGGCCTTGGGGTGGGCGATCTTTTGCTTGAGCATTTCGGCCATCAGGTCGGGCATGGCCCACATGCCCTTGCCGATCTGCGCCTTGCCGCGCAGGCCGCACGACAGGCCCACGAGCACGTTGTTCTTCTCGTACGACTGGATCCAGGCGCTGGTCTTCATGTCGCCCTTGCGGATCATGGGGCCGGCCAGCATGGCGGTGTGCATCTCGTCGCCGGTGCGGTCCAGGAAGCCGGTGTTGATGAAGGCCACGCGGCTCGCTGCGGCGGCGATGCAGGCCTTGAGGTTCACGCTGGTGCGGCGCTCCTCGTCCATGATGCCCAGCTTGACGGTGTCGGTGGGCAGGCCCAGCAGCTGTTCCACGCGGCCGAACAGCTCGCTGGCAAAGCCCACTTCGGCGGGACCGTGCATCTTGGGCTTGACGATGTAGACGCTGCCCTTGCGCGAGTTGCGAATACCGTTGGCGCCGCGGCCTTGCAGGTCGTGCAGTGCAATCGTCGTGGTGACCACGGCATCCATGATGCCTTCGGGGATCTCGCGCTCTTTGCCCTGGGCGTCGGTGTACAGGATGGCCGGGTTGGTCATCAGGTGGCCCACGTTGCGCAGGAACATCAGCGAGCGGCCATGCAGGCGCACGCCACCGGCCTTGCCATCGGGCGCCGTGTACACGCGGTCGGCATTCAGGCCGCGCGTGATGGTCTTGCCGCCCTTGGCGACCTGCTCGGTCAGCGTGGCCTGGATGATGCCCAGCCAGTTGCTGTAGCCCAGCACCTTGTCCTCGGCGTCCACGGCGGCCACGGAATCCTCGAGGTCGAGGATGGTGGACAGTGCCGCTTCCAGCACCAGGTCGCTCACGCCGGCGGCGTCGCTCTGGCCGATGGGCGTGGCGCGGTTGATCTGGATGTCGAGGTGCAGGCCGTTGTGCTGCAGCAGCACCGACGACGGGGCTGCGGCGTCGCCCTGGTAGCCCTTGAACTGCGAAGCGTCCTTGAGGCCCGTGCTGCTGCCGTTGGCCAGTGACACCACCAGCTGGCCGCCTTCGATGCGGTAGCCGGTCGAATCCTTGTGCGAGCCGCTGGCCAGGGGGGCCGTGTCGTCCAGCACCTGGCGCGCGAAGGCGATCACCTTGGCACCGCGCACCGGGTTGTAGCCCTTGCCCTTGTCTGCTCCATCGGTCTCGGGGATCGCGTCGGTGCCATACAGCGCATCGTACAGGCTGCCCCAGCGCGCATTGGCGGCGTTCAGGGCATAGCGGGCGTTCAGGATGGGCACCACCAGCTGCGGGCCGGCCTGGGTGGCCAGCTCATCGTCCACGTTGGTGGTGGTGGCCTGCACGTCGGCAGGCTGGGGCACCAGGTAGCCGATCTTTTCGAGGAAGCCGCGGTAGGCCACCATGTCCGTGATGGGGCCGGGGTTGGCCTGGTGCCAGGTGTCGAGCTCGGTCTGCAGGCGGTCGCGCTCGGCCAGCAGGGCGATGTTGCGCGGTGCCAGGTCGGCGACGATGCCGTCAAAGCCCTTCCAGAAGGCGGCGCTGTCCACGCCGGTGCCGGGCAGCACCTTGTCTTCGACGAAGCGGAACAAGGACGTGGCCACTTGCAGGCCGTGGATGGAAGTGCGGTCGGTCATGGGAGTGCCTCAGGCGTTGGATGTGAACAAAAGCGGAGCCCGCCACTGCAGGCGATGGACAGACTGTATTGCAAATATTTGTCGATATAAATATGCTCAAAAGCTGTAAACCAATGACTTTTACGCACAAGTGGGCGTGCTTTCAGCGCGCGCACTCCCCATAATCGGCTCCATGGACAAGCTCAAGGCCTTTGAATCCTTCGTATCGGTGGCCACGCGTGGCAGCCTCACCGCCGCCGCCAAGGCCGAGGGCGTGGCGCCCGCCATCATGGGCCGGCGGCTCGATGCGCTCGAAGAGCACCTGGGCGTGAAGTTGCTGGTGCGCACCACGCGGCGCATCAGCCTCACGCACGAGGGCAGTGCCTTCCTGGAAGACTGCCAGCGCCTGCTGTCCGACGTGGCCAACGCCGAGGCCAGCGTGTCCGAGGGCGGCGTCAAGGCCACGGGGCACCTGCGCATCACGGCGCCGGCAGGTTTTGGCCGCAGGCATGTGGCGCCGCTGGTGCCGCGCTTTCGTGCCGAGCACCCGGACGTGACGATCTCGCTGAACCTCAGCGACCGCGTGGTGGACCTGGCCGGTGAGGGCTTCGATTGCGCCGTGCGCGTGGGCGACCTGCCCGATTCGTCCCTGGTCAGCGTGCGCATTGCCGACAACCGGCGGCTGTGCGTGGCCACGCCCGGCTACCTCAAGCACCACCCGGCCCCGCGCCACCCGGGCGAGCTGCCCTCGCACGACTGCCTCACCCTGTCCAGCGAAGCCTCGCAGACGCGCGGCTGGGCCTTTCGCATGCCGCTCGATGGCGGGGGGACCGAGGTGGTTCACCTCAAGCCCGGCGGGCCGCTCGACTGCTCCGACGGGCAGGTGCTGCACGACTGGTGCCTGGCCGGCTACGGCATCGCCTGGCGCAGCACCTGGGAAGTGGAGGCCGAGATCGCGGCCGGCCGTCTGGTCGAGGTGCTGGAGGACTTTGCCGCCCCGCCCAACGGCATCTACGTGGTGTTTCCCCAGCGCAAGCACATGCCGCTGCGTGTGCGGCTGTGGATCGATTTCCTCAAGCACCACTATGCGCAGCCCGCTTTCTGGCGGGGTATACCGGCCCACTGACCAGGGTCTGAGGGGCGTGGCGGGATGCCCGGGGGCCGGCCGTGGCAGACTGCGCACTCCATGTCCGAGCCCACGCTGCTGGTCGCTGACGACCACCCCCTGTTCCGCACCGCCGTGCTGCATGTGCTGCGCGAGCGCCTGCCCCAGTTCCGCACGCTGGAGGCCGCCAGTGCGGCCACGCTGGGCACGGCGCTGCAGGAGCATCCCGAGGTGGAACTGGTGCTGCTGGACCTGAGCATGCCGGGCGCGCGCGGCTTCTCGGCCCTGCTGCATGTGCGTGGTGAGTACCCGGAGCTGCCCGTGGTGATCATCTCGTCCAATGACCACCCGCGCGTCATCCGCCGCGCCCAGCAGTTCGGCGCAGTGGGCTTCATCCCCAAGTCCGCTCCCGCCGAGGCCATGGGTGCGGCCATCGAGGCGGTGTTGGCCGGCGACAGCTGGTTTCCGCCCATGGCGGCCGAGCGCTCCGAGGCCGATGCCGAGCTGGCTGCCCGACTGGCGCAGCTCACGCCGCAGCAGTTCCGCGTGCTGCTGTGCCTGGCCGACGGCCTGCTCAACAAGCAGATCGCCGGCGAGCTGGGCCTGGCCGAGAACACCGTCAAGGTGCATGTCACTGCCATCCTGAAAAAGCTCGCCTGCCACAGCCGCACCCAGGCCGCGGTGCTGGTCAAGAGTCTGGAGACCGAGGACGCCGCCTCCGCCTGAAGCGGGGCCTCATCGCTCCCGCAGGCGCAGCAAGGTCTGGCTCATCAGCGCCCGCAGCGCTGGCGCGCGCACCGGCTTGGCGAGAAAGCCCCATCCGCGTTCAGCCGCCTGGCGGCGCAGCGTGGCATCGTGCTCGGCTGTAACGAGGATCACGGCGGGCGACTGGCCCCAGCGCTGGCACAGCGCGGCATAGACGTCGGGGCCGTGGTGGCCGCCGCCCAGGTGCACTTCCAGCAGCACCAGCTGTGGCGCCTGGCCGGCTTGGGCATGCTCCAGCGCGTCGGTCGCTCCGCCGGCCAGCGCTACCTGGCAACCCCAGCGCTCCAGCAGGGCCCGGGTGGCAGCGCAGGTCGGAGCGTCGTCCTCGATCACCCAGGCGCTGCTGCCTTGCAGCGGCGCGTCCTCGGGCGCTTGCGGTGCGGTCGTGGGTGGCGCCATCTGCTGCTGCAGGGCGGCTGGGTTGCCCAGCGGCACCAGCACCCAGAACACGCTGCCGCGCCCGAGCTGCGAGCGCAGCCCGATGGGGTGGCCCAGCAGGCGGCCCAGGCGCTCCACGATGGCCAGGCCCAGGCCCGCACCCCGGTCGTCGGCACGGCCCTCGTCCAGGCGGCGGAACTCCTCGAAAATCTCGCGCTGCAGCGCCTCGGGGATGCCCGGTCCCTGGTCATGCACCTCGATGCGCAGGTGGCCGGTGCCCACGCGCCGGCAACCCACCACGATGCGCCCGCGCCGGCTGTAGCGGACGGCGTTGGAGACGAAGTTCTGCAGGATGCGGCGCAGCAGGTTCTCGTCGGTGCGCACCACCTGGCGCGTGGCCACGCAATGGAGCGAGAGGCCCTGGCTTTCGGCCAGCACGCCGAAGTTGTGGGCCAGCACCTGCAGCAGCGGGCCCAGGGCCACGTCGTGGATGCGCACCTCGAGCTGGCCGGACTCCATGCGCGAGATGTCGAGCAGGCTGTTGAGGATCGCGTCCTGCGCGGCCAGGGCCCCATCGATGCTGTCGGCCGCATGCCGGCTGGCATCGTCGTGCAGGTGGCTGCGCAGCAGCGAGCTGAACATGCGCGCCGCGTTCAGCGGCTGCAGCAGGTCGTGCACGGCCGCCGCGACGAAGCGGGTCTTGTAGCGGTTGGCCTGCTCGGCCTCGCGACGGGCGGCGTCCAGGTCGCGCGTGCGGTCGGCCACGCGCTGCTCCAGCGCATCGGCCAGCGAACGCAGCTCGCGCGCGGCATTCTTGTAGCTGGTGATGTCCGCGTAGCTGGTCACGAACCCGCCCTCGGGCAGGGGGGTGCCGCGGATCTCCAGCACCGTGCCGTCGTCCTTGGCGCTTTCGTGCAGGTGGGGCAGGCCGCTGCGCAGGTGCGACAGGCGCCGCTCGATGGATTCGTCGACCGGGCCAGGGCCCAGCAGGCCGCGGCGCGCGTTGTGGCGCAGCAGGCCCTCGATGGGCTGGCCCACCTGCATCAGGTCGGAGGGGTAGCGAAACAGCTGCACGTAGCGTGAGTTCCAGGCCACGAGGTTCAACCTGGCATCGATGATGACCACCCCCTGGGGCAGGTGCTCCAGGCTGCGCGCCAGACCCATGTCGGCCTGCTGCGCCGCCTGCACGATGCCGTCCTGTGCCGTGCGCAGCTCCTGGGCGTGCTGCTGCAGCACGGTCTCCAGCTCCTGGCGGCTGCGCTGGCGCAGCGAGGCCAGGCGCTGGCGCTGGCGCACGAACAGCACCAGCAGCGCCAGCGCCAACCAGCCGCCGCCGCCCGCCGCTGCCGCCCAGCGGCTGTCCGCCACGCTGCTGTGGGTGGCATGCACCAGGTGCAGCTGCCACGGCGTGCCCGGCAAGTGCTGGGTCTGCCACAGCAGGCGGCCGGGCAGGTCGGGGGTCAGCACACGCACCAGGCGGCCGCCGTTGTCCATGTGGTCGTCCACCCGGTAGTCCAGGGGGCGCAGGGGTTGGTCCGAATACTGGCGCGTGGCGGCCAGCTCACCGCGCTCTGCCTCGGTCAGCGGTTCCAGCAGCCGGTAGCGCCAGGCATCCTGGCTGGCCAGGAAGACCACACCGTGCGCGTCGGACGCGAGCACGATGTCCTCGGTCTGCAGCCATTCGCGCTCCAGCTCCTGCAGCGCGATCTTGATCACCACCAGGCCGAGCGGCTCGCCCCGGTCGTTGCGGATGGCCTGCGACAGGAAGTAGCCCGGCTCCCCCGTCGTCACCCCGATGCCGTAGAAGCTGCCGCTGCCCTGGGCCAGCGCCTGCTGCACATAAGGGCGAAAGCTGTAGTCCACCCCTACGTTGCTGGTGGCGCTGCGCCAGTTGCTGGCCGCCACGGCCAGGCCCTCGCGGTTGATCAGGGTCAGGGTGGAGGACTGGCTGGCCCCGTTGGCGCGCTCCAGCTTGAGGTTGAGCTGTTCCACCTGTGCCGGGCTGCGGGGGCGGCTCAGCGCCTCAAACAGCTGGGCATCCAGCGCCAGCACCTCGGGCAGGGTGCGGTAGCGGTCGATGCGCTGGCCCAGTGTCTGCCCATACAGGGCCAGTTGGCGCTGCACACTGTCGCTCTCCTCGTACAGCGAATGCCGCCAGGCCCATTGCCCGGCCACGAACATGGAGCCGGCCATGCCCGAGAGCAGGATCAGCACAGTCCAGAACTTGCGGCGGTGGGACGGGGTCATGGCGGGGGGAGGTTGGTGGAAGGCGCCCGCAAGCGCGCGTCTGGTGCACAAGGGAGTGTGCCGCACCTTTCTCGGTCGCTCAGTGTTTTCCCTAGGTTCTGCCCGCGCGCCCCCTATGGCGGCGCCGGCGACTACTACCAATTAGCTATCTGCGGAAACAGCGCGCAGCGGTACAAACAGCACCCTCGACGCACCCCGGTGGTGCAGCTTTCGCGACTTCTGGAGTCCCCCATGCACGCCATTCCTGCCCAGGCCACCCAAGCGGTGCCCCTGCCGTTCTACCGCCAACTGTACTTCCAGGTGGTGCTCGCCATCGTCCTGGGCGTGCTGCTGGGCCATTTCGAGCCGGCGTACGGCGAGGCGCTCAAGCCGCTGGGCGACGCCTTCATCAAGCTGGTGAAGATGATCATCGCCCCGGTGATTTTCCTGACCATCGTCACCGGCATCGCGGGCATGTCGCAGCTCAGCTCTGTCGGCCGGGTGTTCGGCAAGGCCATGGCGTACTTTCTGTTCTTCTCCACACTGGCCCTGGTCATCGGCATGATCGTGGCCAACGTGGTGCAGCCCGGCGCGGGCATGAACATCAACCCCGCCGATCTGGACCAGACGGCCGTGAAGACCTATGTGGCCAAGTCGCACGAGATGACGCTCACCGGCTTCGCCATGGACATCATCCCCAAGACCCTGGTCAGCCCCTTCGTGGGCGACAACATCCTGCAGGTGCTGCTGGTGGCCGTGCTGTTCGGCATTGCGCTGGCGATGGTGGGTGAGGCCGGCCGTCCCGTGCAGAACTTCCTCGAAGCCCTGACGACCCCGGTATTCAAGGTGGTGGGCCTGGTGATGAACGCCGCCCCCCTGGGGGCCTTCGGTGCCATGGCATTCACCATCGGCAAGTTCGGGCTGGGGTCGCTGGTCAACCTGGCCTGGCTGGTCGGTGCGTTCTACATCACCTCGCTGCTGTTCGTGCTGGTGGTGCTGGGCTTCGTGGCGCGCCTGTGCGGCTTCTCGGTGCTCAAGCTGTGCCGCTACCTCAAGGCCGAGCTGATGCTGGTGCTGGGTACCTCGTCGTCCGAGTCGGCCCTGCCCTCGCTCATGGAGAAGATGGAGAAGGCCGGCTGCAGCAAATCGGTCGTTGGACTCGTGGTGCCCACGGGCTACTCCTTCAACCTGGACGGCACCAACATCTACATGACGCTGGCCGCGCTGTTCATCGCCCAGGCCACCAACACCGAACTCACGCTGGGGCACCAGGTCGCCCTGCTGCTGGTGGCCATGCTCAGCTCCAAGGGGGCCGCTGGCGTGACGGGCGCAGGCTTCATCACCCTGGCCGCCACCCTGGCCGTGGTGCCCGAAGTGCCGGTAGCCGGTATGGCCCTGATCCTGGGTGTGGACCGTTTCATGAGCGAATGCCGCTCGCTGACCAACTTCATCGGCAACGCCGTCGCCACCGTGGTCGTCTCGCGCTGGGAAAACGCACTCGACTACGACCGCCTGAATGCCGCGCTGGACGGCCATCCGCTGCCCGACGTGGTGGCTCCCGTGTCGGCACCGGTGGTTCCGGCCGCTGTGGCTGGCGTGGCGCGCACGGCCGCCTGATCGCTGACAGGCCCCTGCTGCGGGGACCTGGTCTGGCAAGAAAAGGGGATGCCTGCAGGGGCATGCCCCTTTTTTGCGTGCAACCGCGCATCTCGGGAGGGGTCAGGTAAGGTGCCTGCCTCGGCCGGGCCGTTCCTCGCGCACAATCGCCGCGAAACTGCCCAACCCCAAAAAGGATCCGCGATGACCCTCGAAGCCGTACTGGCCGCCCTGCACATAGTGGCCATATTGACCCTGGTGGTGTTCCTGTCGAGCCAGGCCGCGCTGTGCCGCACCGAATGGCTCAACGCCGCGGTGGTGGAGCGCCTGGCACGGCTGGACGCCATCTACGCCGCATCGGCCATGGCGCTGGTGGCCACGGGGCTGGCGCGGGTGTTCTTCGGGGTCAAGGGCATGTCCTGGTACATCTCCCAGCCCATGTTCCACTTCAAGATCACGCTGGTGGTGGCGATTGCCATCCTGTCCATTTTCCCGACCATCGCCTTCCGGCGCTGGCTGCGCCAGTTGCGCGCCGATGGCACCCTGCCGGATGCGCGCGAAGTCGCCAGGGTGCGCCGCCTGGTGATGCTGCAGGCCCATGCGATCCCGGTGGTGGCCGTGATCGCGGTGTTCTGGGCCCGGGGCTGGTAAGCCCATGAAAGAGGGCCCCCACGCTCCACCGATGCGCGGGTCACGGCCCCTGAGAGGTGTTTTCATCCTGGGGCGGCCCGGCGATGAAAAAACCCGCCGGGCACAGGTGCCGGGCGGGTGGGTGGCAGGAGCCAGCGCTGCGGCGGGCTCAGCAGATCACTTCTTCAGGCACTCGCTCATGAAGGCCTTGCGCTCGTCGCCCTTCTTGCCGGTGGCGTCGGCGTTGCAGGTCTTCATCTTGTCCTGCTGGGTCGCAGGCTTGTTGGACAGGCAGGTCTTCATGAACGCTTTGCGCTCGTCGCCCTTCTTGTCGGCCGCCTCGGTATTGCAGGTGGCCATCTTGGTCTGTTGCTTGGTGGGGGCGGCCGCCGAGGCTGCAGGTGCGGCCGGGGTGGCGGCTGCCGCCGGTGCAGCCGCCTTGGCGGGCGCCGCAGGGGCATCGGCAGCATGTGCTGCGCCCAACGAAAGAACCAGGCTCAGGGCCGCGAGGGAGAGAAGCTTTTTCATATAGTGCTCCGGTGGTAAGGGCATCCAATGCAATCCGCATCGGATTGCCCGATTACAACGTACGGGCATCGGGCCGCGCTGACATGCCTGCGCGGCGGCAAGAATTCTTTACGATCTGTTGCTCTGCTGCACAGGCCAGTGCGGGCATTTGGTGGCGCGGGCAACACACCTTCTCAGGGAGGGGACCGGGCCGCCCCGTAAAATCCCCGGATGCTCTCTGTCAAACACGATCTGCTGGCCGCGCTCGCGGCCGAGCTGGACACCCTTTCCCCAGGCGCGGGCGCCAAGGCGGCGTTCGAATCCCCCAAGGTGGCTGCGCACGGCGACTTCGCCTGCACGGCGGCCATGCAGCTGGCCAAGCCGCTCAAGCTCAACCCCCGCGCCCTGGGTGAACAGCTCAAAACCGCGCTGGAGGCCACACCCGCCTTTTCGCGCTGGGTCGAGGCCATCGAGATCGCCGGCCCGGGCTTCCTGAACATTCGCTTGAAGCCCGCCGCCAAGCAGGAGGTGGTGCGCGAGGTGCTGGCCGCTGGTGAGCGCTTTGGCTACCAGACCGACCGCGGTGCCAAGGTGCTGGTCGAGTTCGTCTCGGCCAACCCCACGGGCCCGCTGCACGTGGGCCACGGCCGCCAGGCCGCCCTGGGCGATGCCATCTGCAACCTGTTCGCCACGCAAGGCTGGGGTGTACACCGCGAGTTCTATTACAACGACGCGGGCGTGCAGATCCACACGCTCACGCACAGCACGCAGCTGCGCGCCAAGGGCTTCAAGCCCGGCGACGAGTGCTGGCCCACCGACCCCGACAACCCGGCCAGCAAGGCCTTCTACAACGGCGACTACATCCAGGACATCGCCAACGACTTCCTGGCGAAGAAGACCGTCAAGGCCGACGACC
Organism: Acidovorax sp. AC410; assembly: GCF_979253235.1. Lineage (NCBI taxonomy): Bacteria > Pseudomonadati > Pseudomonadota > Betaproteobacteria > Burkholderiales > Comamonadaceae > Acidovorax > Acidovorax sp. AC410. Next base: position 1,400,647 of record NZ_CEEDCG010000001.1, on the reverse strand, counting down.
GCGCGTACACCGCCAGCGGCGATGTGGACGATGTGGAATCGATCCGCCAGTTCGCCGTGGCCTACCTGCGCAACGAGCAGGACAAGGACCTGCAGGCCTTCAACCTGAAGTTCGACGAGTACTACCTCGAATCGAGCCTGTATACCAGCGGCCGCGTCGAGGCCACGGTGGGCAAGCTGGTGGCCAACGGCAAGACCTACGAGCAGGACGGCGCCCTGTGGCTCAAGAGCACGGACTACGGTGACGACAAGGACCGCGTGATGCGCAAGCAGGACGGTACCTACACCTACTTCGTGCCCGACGTGGCCTACCACATCGCCAAGTGGGAGCGCGGCTACACCAAGGTCGTGAACATCCAGGGCACCGACCACCATGGCACCATCGCCCGCGTGCGCGCCGGCCTGCAGGCCGCCGAAGTGGGCATTCCACAGGGCTACCCCGACTACGTGCTGCACACCATGGTGCGCGTGGTCAAGGGTGGTGAAGAGGTCAAGATCAGCAAGCGTGCGGGCAGCTACGTCACCTTGCGCGACCTGATCGAGTGGACCAGCAAGGACGCGGTGCGCTTCTTCCTGCTCAGCCGCAAGCCCGACACCGAGTACACCTTCGACGTGGACCTGGCCGTGGCGCAGAACAACGACAACCCGGTGTACTACGTGCAGTACGCGCATGCGCGCATCTGCTCGGTGCTGCGCGGCTGGGCCGAGCAGGGCGGCGGCGATGTCGCCTCGCTCCAGGGCGTGGACCTGTCCGCGCTCGAAGGCCCGCAGGCCCAGGCGCTGATGCTGCAATTGGCCAAGTACCCCGAGATGCTCACCGCTGCGGCCGATGGCGAGGCCCCGCACGACGTCACGTTCTACCTGCGCGACCTGGCCGCCAGCTACCACAGCTATTACGATGCCGAGCGCATCCTGGTGGACGACGAGGCGGTCAAGCGCGCCCGCCTGGCCCTCGTCGCCGCCACCGCGCAGGTACTGCACAATGGCCTAGCTGTGCTGGGCGTATCGGCTCCGGCCAGAATGTAAGCAAGCAACCACTACCATGAAGAACAAGCAACTGGGCGGAACCATCATCGGCTTTATCGTGGGCGTGATCTTCGGCCTGGGGGCCGCACTGGCGGTCGCCGTCTACGTGACCAAGGTGCCCGTGCCCTTCCTGAACAAGGGGGGGGCACGCGGCACCGACCAGGACGCGGCCGAAGCGCAGAAGAACAAGAACTGGGACCCGAACTCGCCGCTGTACGGCAAGAACCCGGCGCGGCCCCCTGCGGCCGCAGCGTCGGCACCCGCCACGGCAGGGGTGGCACCGGCGCCAGCGCCCACCGCCTCGGCACCTGCCGTGGCCGCGGCGGACCCGCGTGCCGCCGCCTCGTCGGCCAAGCCTGCCGCCGCCGCAGCCACCAAGCCCGGCAGTGCCGACCCCTTGGGTGATCTGGCCGCTGCCAAGGCCGCGGCAGCGCCCGGCAACAGTGCCGACCCCTTCGACTACTTCGTGCAGGCGGGTGCCTTCCGCACCCAGGCCGATGCCGATGCGCAGCGCGCCAAGCTGGCCATGCTGGGCTGGGAAGCCCGCGTGAGCGAGCGCGAGCAGAACGGCCGCACGGTGTTCCGCGTGCGCGTCGGTCCCTTCACGAAGCGCGACGACGCGGCCCAGCTCAAGGACAAGCTCGACACCACGGGTGTCGAATCTGCCCTGGTGCGGGTGCAGCGCTGAGCGCAGGCCTGCCTGAACTTTTTTCCGGGGCGTGGCTCACACCCCCACACCCGACCCTAGGAGAGTCACTTTCATGAAACGCCGCGAGTTTTCCCTGTCTGCCGCTTCCGCAGTGGCCGCATCCGCCCTGACCCTGCCTGTGGCAGCACCCGCCCTGGCGCAAGCGCGCCAGTTCAAGGAGGGCAAGGACTACCGCAAGCTCGACAAGCCCGTCACGCCCGACGCGCCAGCGGGCAAGGTCGATGTGATCGAATTCTTCTGGTACAGCTGCCCCCACTGCAATGCCTTCGAGCCCACGCTCGACGCCTGGGTCAAGGCCGCTCCCAAGGACCTGAGCATCCGCCGCATCCCGGTGGCCTTCAACGCCAGCTTCGTGCCACAGCAAAAGCTGTACTTCACGCTCGAAGGCATGGGCAAGCTCGATGCCCTGCACGCCAAGGTCTTCCGTGCCATCCACGTGGAGAAGGCCAAGCTGGCCAAGGACGATGAAATCATGGCCTGGGTCGCCACGCAGGGCGTGGACGTGGCCAAGTTCAAGGAAATCTACAACTCGTTCACCGTCTCCAACCAGGTGCGCCGCGCCTCGCAGCTGCAGGATGCGTATGGCGTGGAAGGCGTGCCTTCGATGGGCGTGGCCGGCCGGTTCTACACCGATGGCACCATGGCAGGCAGCATGTCGGTTGTGCTGCAGGTGGTGGAGCAACTGGTGGGCGTGGCCCGCAAAGGCTGACCATTTCTTGGCGGGGCTGGTTCCTGCAGCCACCAAAAGCCCGCTGATGCGGGCTTTTTTCATGGCGTGTCGCCAGGGGTGGCTACAATGATCTGCAAGATTCGTGCCCTATGAACTACCGCATCCTCCCGATCCTCCTCCTCTCGGCCCTGGGCTTTGTCCAGGGTGTGGCCCATGCCGAAAAGGCCGACCGCAACAAGCCCATGAACATCGAGGCCGACGCATTGCGCCACGATGAGCTCAAGCAGACCAGCGTGTTCACCGGCCGGGTGGTCATGACCAAGGGCACCATCGTGCTGCGTGGCGCGCGCCTGGACGTGCGCCAGGACGCCGATGGCTACCAGTTCGGCGTGGTCACGGCCGAGCCGGGCAAGCGCGCCTTCTTCCGCCAGAAGCGCGACACGCTGCCCGGAGCGCCCGACGAGTTCATCGAGGGCGAGGGCGAAGTCATCGAATACGACGGCCGGGCCGACAACGTGAAGTTCATCACCCGCGCCGAGTTGCGCCGCTTGCGCGAATCCACGCTGACCGACGAGATCACCGGGCAGATCATCGTCTACAACAACCTGACCGACGTGTTCACCGTGGACGCCAAGCCGCGCGGCGGTACCAATGCCGCGGGCGATGCCCCGGCGCCCGGCGGCCGCGTGCGCGCCATCCTGTCGCCCAAGGAAACACCGGCCAGCGCCGCTGCCCCTGCCCCTGCGGCACCGGGCACCACCCTGCGCCCCAGCAGCACCCTGAGCGGCGGCGCCAAGTGAGCGGGGCCGACGTGAGCACCGTCGCCGGGTCCCCGGCGGACAGCCGGCTGGAGGTGCACCACCTCGAAAAATCCTACGGCAGCCGCAAGGTCGTCAAGGACGTGTCGCTGGTCGTGCAAAAAGGCGAAGTCGTGGGATTGCTCGGCCCCAACGGTGCGGGCAAGACCACCTCGTTCTACATGATCGTCGGCCTGGTGCGCAGCGATGCCGGCGACATCCGCATCGACGGCCACTCGGTGGCCCACATGCCCATCCATCGGCGCTCGCGCCTGGGCCTGTCCTACCTGCCACAGGAAGCCTCGATTTTCCGCAAGCTCACGGTCGAGGAGAACGTGCGCGCCGTGCTTGAGCTGCAGCGCGGCGAGGACGGCCAGCCGCTGCCGCGCCAGGCCATTGAGGAGCGCCTCACGGCGCTGCTCACGGAACTGCGCGTGGAGCACCTGCGCGCCTCGCCCGCGCTGGCCCTGTCCGGCGGCGAACGTCGCCGCGTGGAGATCGCCCGCGCGCTGGCCACGCAGCCGCGCTTCATCCTGCTGGACGAGCCCTTTGCCGGCATTGACCCCATCGCGGTGATCGAGATCCAGCGCATCATCGGCTTCCTCAAGGCGCGCGGCATCGGCGTGCTCATCACCGACCACAACGTGCGCGAGACGCTGGGCATCTGCGACCACGCCTTCATCATCAGCGATGGCCACGTGCTGGCCCAGGGTACCCCCTCCGAAATCGTCGACAACGCCGAAGTGCGCCGGGTGTACCTGGGTGAACACTTCCGCATGTAGCAGACCGATGGACCACCTGTTCGCCATGCACCTGCCTTCGTGGCAGTCCCCGGGGGCTGTGCGATGAAGCCCGGCCTGTCACTGCGCGTATCGCAGCACCTGGCGCTCACGCCCCAGCTGCAGCAGTCCATCCGGTTGCTGCAACTGTCCACGCTGGAGCTGGGCCAGGAGGTCGAGCAGATGCTCGACGAAAACCCGTTCCTTGAACGCAATGCCGACGAGGCCCCGCGCGAGGAGTTTGGCGTGGACACGGCCGACGCGCCCGCGCAGCCGGACGACTACAGTTCCGACGATGCGGTCTACTCCAGTGCCCCGGGCTCCAGCACGTCGACCGAGACCCCGGCCGACAGCCCGCAGGGCGATGCGGAAGTGGGCAGCAGTGCGGGCGACGAGCCCGACTGGAGCGGCGATGGCACCGTGGACGTGTCCCCCAACGATGCCGAGTGGGGTGGCGATGCGCCGGCCCGCAACCGCAATGATTCGGAGGGCGACGAGGCCGATGCCACCGAACTGGCCCGCACGCACGAATCGCTCACCGCCTTCCTGCACCGCCAGGCCCTGTCGCTGCGGCTGTCCGAGGTGGACCGCGCGGCGCTGCGCTTCCTGATCGAATCGCTCAACGACGATGGCTACCTCGAGGACCCGCTCGAAGAGCTGGCCATCGCCCTGGCCGGCCCCGACGACCTGGAGCAGATCGAAGAGCTGGTGCATCGCTTCACCGTGGCGCTGCGCCTGCTGCAGAGCCTGGAGCCCGTGGGCGTGGGTGCGCGTGGCCTGGGTGAATGCCTCACACTGCAGCTCACGGCCCTGGCGGCCGACGAAGACAGCGAGCTCGACCCTGACACCGTGCAGACCGCGCTGCGCGTGTGCCAGCAGCCGCTGGAGATGCTGGCGCGCCGCGACATCCGCCGCCTCACGCAGCTGTGCGGCGACGGCGAGGAGCGCACGCGCGCCGCCATGGCCCTGATCGCGCGGCTGGAGCCGCGCCCCGGGCGCAAGTTCGTCGACGTGGAGCGCAACATCATCGTGCCCGACGTCATCGTGCGCAAGGCCGGGCGGGCCAATGGCCGCGACGGCCAGCACAACTTCATCGTGGCCCTGAACCCCGACGTGATGCCGCGCCTGCGCGTACACGACATCTACGCCGGCGCCCTGCGCGGCCACAAGGGCGGCGAGGGCCACCAGGCCATGCAGCAGCGGTTGCAGGAGGCGCGCTGGTTCATCAAGAACATCCAGCAGCGCTTCGACACCATCCTGCGCGTCTCGCGCGCCATCGTCGAGCGGCAAAAGAGCTTTTTCACCCATGGCGAGCTGGCCATGCGCCCGCTGGTGCTGCGCGACATCGCCGACGAGCTGGGCCTGCACGAGTCCACCATCAGCCGCGTGACCACGGCCAAGTACATGTCCACGCCCATCGGCACCTACGAGCTCAAGTATTTCTTCGGTTCGGGCCTGGGCACCGAAACCGGCGGCAACGCATCGAGCACGGCCGTGCGCGCCCTCATCAAGCAGTTCGTGGCGGCCGAAAGCCCGGCCAAGCCGCTCTCGGACAGCCAGATCGCAGAGATGCTCAAGGAGCAGGGCATCGAATGCGCACGCCGCACCGTGGCCAAGTACCGCGAGGCGCTCAAGATCGCGCCGGCCAACCTGCGCAAGGCGCTCTGATCCGCTGTCAGCCTGGCTGGCGGAACGCCCGGCTGGAGATGCTGACGGCATTGCCGTCCGGGTCCTTGGCATTGGCGAACGCATAGCCATTGGCCTGGTGCGTGCTGCCGAAGGCCAGGCCCTGTGCCAGCGCACGGACCTTGAAGGCTTCCACGTCCGGCACATGAAAGCACAGCTTCACCCCCGCCTGGCCGAGCTTCACGCTCTTGGCCGCCTGGTGGACCAGGATGCTGGCCCCTCCGTCCGGGGCCTGGAGCTCGATCAGGCCCTCCACCACGTCCCCAGTGGTCTCAAGACCGAAGTGCGTGCGGTAGAACGCTGCGCTGCGCTGCATGTCGCGCGCGTAGACCATCACGGTGCCGAGGATGGGGGGCATCAGGGCGCTTTCGAGGCCGGTGCGCGCCGCAGCGAGCGCAGCAACTCCAGCGCCTGGGCCACAGGCTCCTGCGGAGCGCCGTTGACGAGCACCGTGAAGGTCACGCGCAGCTCGTTCATGCCCAGCATGCCCTGGGTCAGGTGCTTGTAGCCGTCCGGCTCGGGGGCGCGGTCGGTGGCCGAGAAGTAGTAGCCCATCTTGCCCACGGCGCCCAGGTCCTTGAGGGGCAGATCGCTCTCGACGGCCTTGGGCTGGGCCCGGGTGGCACCCGCCTGCACCAGCCCCCGCAATTCGTCGGCCGTGGGGCCCCTGGGCGCACTGCCCACAGGCCAGATGGGCGTGATAAGCATCTGCAACGCCTTGGCGTCAGGGCCGCTGATGGCCACCGAGGGCGGCAACTCCCCGTGCGGGCGGCGCACCTGGGCGCGCCATTGCGCGGGCAGGTCGATCACCAGGTCATCGCGGCCGGGCAGGGGAACGCGCAGTTCTTCGGCGAGAACGGGCAGGCACAGGGCAAAGGCCATTGAAGCGAGTACGGTGCGGAGCATGGAGCGAAAGAGGAGGGGGTTATTGGCGTTTGGCAAAGACGGCGTCGTAGGACGGGGCGCTGAAGCCGTTCACCCGCTGGCCATTGGTGAGCAGCACCGGCACGCCGCGCGCACCCAGTTGCGCAAAGGCGGCCTTGCCGGTCGGGGTGTCCACGTCGAATTCCCGGTAGGCAATGCCTTTGCCGCCCAGGTAGGCCTTGGCCGCCTTGCAGTAGCCGCACCAGGTGGCCATGTAGAGCGTGACCTCGCCCCGGGGCTGGACGGCTTTCTGGGCTTCTGCGGGTGCCTGGCCGGGCGTGGCGGGTGGCAGCGGGTTGCCCGGGACCACGCTGACGGGCAGGCTTTCGAGTTTCAGGGTTTTTTGCACCGCGCCCGAGGCGGGCGGCTGGTCGCTGTAGACGACCTTGCCGCTCGCATCCACGGATTTGTAGAGCGCCTGGGCATGCGCCGTGCCCGTGAGCGCGGCCGCAAGCAGGGCGAGGATCAGGCTGCAGCGCAGGGTGTGCATGGGGGGCTCCGGGTAAAATCGGCTATCCCGGGAGCATAAGAGACTTCTGCCGCCCCGAGGCCCGCTGGGGCAATGCCTCACCCGTATGGGCCATTCTTGCCATCCGGGCTGCAGCATCGCTGATGCCCTTTGCAGGCTTCTTCGGGGGCACCTTGTCCCGTTTCGCTGTCTTTTCTCGACCCTCTGTTTCCCTGCCCCATGGCCCGCATTGTTTTCGACCTTCCCGCGCATTTCGGCTTTGCCACCGAGCTGCAGATCTACATCAGCCACGTCAACCAGGGCGGGCACCTGGACAATGCGCAGCTGCTGAGCCTGGTGTCCGAGGCACGCGTGCGCTTCTTCCAGTCGCTCGGCTACCCCGAGGCGGACGTGGGCGGCCTGTCCACCGTGGTGGGCGACATCGTGGCGCAGTACAAGTCCGAAGGCTTCCACGGCGAGACCATGCGCGTGGAGATGGCGCCCGAGGACCTCAACCGCTACGGCTTCGACCTCGTCTTTCGCATGACGGAAAAGACCTCGGGCCGCGAAGTGGCGCGGGGCAAGGTCGGCATCGTCTTCATCGGCCGCAGTGACCGCAAGGTGGCACCCATTCCCGAATCCATCCGCCAGCTGCTGCTGGCGCGCGCCTCGTCCCCTGCATAAGCGCGTATCCTGTCGCCCAGTGCCATGAACCAACTCCAACTCTTTCTCCCCTGCGCCGCCGGTGTCGAGGGCTACCTCGCCGACGAGGTACACGCCATCACCGGCCTCACGGGCCAGGACCTGCTCATGGGCCGCGGCGGCGTGCTGCTGCGCGCCTCGTGGCGCCAGGCGCTGCTGCTCAACCTGCACAGCCGCCTGGCGCAGCGCGTGCTGGTGCAACTGGCGCACCGGCCCTACCGCTCCGAGAACGACCTGTACAGCATCGCCAGCGAGGTGGCCTGGGAAATCTGGTTCACCACGCGCCAGACCTTCAAGGTGGAGGTCACGGCCCAGCACAGCCCGCTGCAGAGCCTGAACTTCGCCGGCCTGCGCGTCAAGGACGCGGTGGCCGACCGCTTCCGCGCCAAGACCGGTGTGCGCCCCGACGTGAACACCCAGTGGCCCGATGTGCGCATCCACCTGCACCTGACCACCGAAGAGGCCACGGTCTACATCGACACCTCGGGCGAGCCGCTGTTCAAGCGCGGCTGGCGCGAGGACAAGGGCGATGCCCCGCTCAAGGAAACCCTGGCCGCCGCGATGATCGCTGCCAGCGGGTGGGACCCGCTCGGTGATGCGCCCGTGCCGCTGTACGACCCCTGCTGCGGCAGCGGCACCATCGCCATCGAGGCGGCGCAGATCGCCTGCCGCATCCCCGCCGGCATGCTGCGCCGCTTTGCCTTTGAAAAGCTGCTGCCTTTCCAGGGCCATGTGTGGTCGGCCATCCAGGCCGAGGCCGAGAGCGCCATCCAGGCGAGCCCCGTGCCCATCTTCGGCAGCGACGTGGCCCACCGCATGGTCGATTTTGCCCAGCGCAATGCCGAGCGTGCAGGCGTGGCCGATGCCGTGCAGCTGCGCGGCGGTGACGCGCTGCAGCGCATGCCGCCGAGCGAGCAGCCCGGCGTCATGCTGCTCAACCCGCCCTACGGCGAGCGCATTGCCGCCGCCGGCGCGGCCGGCCAGAACGCCAACGAGCGCGCGGCCGAACGGGCCCTGGGCGCCAGCGTGGGCCGCGAGGCGGCCCACACCGACGATGGCGGCGAGTTCTTCAGCCAGTTGGCCACGCACTGGAAGAAGAACTATGCGGGCTGGACGGCCTGGATGCTGACGCCCGACCTCAAGCTGCCCGGCAAGATGCGTCTGAAGGAGTCGCGCCGCGTGCCCATGTGGAACGGCCCCATCGAGTGCCGCATGTTCCGTTTCGACATGGTCAAGGGGTCGGTGCGCGCCAAGCCATCGTCCGAGGCAACACCGGTCGGCCCGCGCGATGCGGGTTGAGCTGGCGCTGCCGGCCCAGGCGCCGGCCGGCGAACCGGTGCGCCCCGTGGTGGTGGACACCAACGTTGCGCTCGACCTGCTGATCTTCTCCGACCCGGCCACCGTGCCGCTGCGCCAGCTGCTCGCCGAAGGGCGGCTGGACTGGATCGCCACGCAGGTCATGCGCGACGAACTGGAGCGCGTGCTGGCCTACCCGCACATCGTGGGCCGCATGGACTACTACCGTGTGGACGCGACGCAGGTGCTTGCCGGCTTCGACGCACAGGCACGCCTGGTGGACATTGCGCCGCGCGTGGCCTATGTCTGCAAGGACACCGACGACCAGAAGTTCATCGACCTGGCCGCTGCGCACCGCGCCATCCTGCTGAGCAAGGACAAGGCCGTGATCTGCATGCGCAAGCGCCTGCTGACGCTGGACGCCCACGTGGCGACGGCGCTGGTGTGGGAGGTGGCGGCCGAACCCGCCAGCGCTGACGCCTGATATTCCCGTCAGCGGTCGAAGCTGAAATCGCCCGCCGCGTACACCTGCCACGCACCCTCGCCCTTGAGTTCGAGCACATGCGTATGGTGCTTGAGCACGGCCGGGCGGTGGGCAATGCTGATCAGCGTGGTGCCATTGGCGCGCAGGCGCTCGTAAAGCGCTGCCTCGTTGGCGCTGTCGAGGGCGCTGGTGGCTTCGTCCAGGATCACGATGCGTGGCGCACGCGCCAGCACCCGGGCAAACGCCAGGCGCTGCTGCTCGCCGATGGACAGCTGCTTTTCCCAGTCGTGCGAGGCGTCGAGCCCGCCCACGCGTTCGGCCAGGGATTCCAACTGCACTTCCTGCAGCAGCTCCAGCAAACGTTCGTCCGCCAGATCGGTCTCGTTCATGGGGTAGATGATCTGGCTGCGCAGCGTGCCCATCTGCATGTACGGGCGCTGGGGCAGAAAGAACACATCCTCCATGGGTGGGTGCTGCACGGCGCCGCTGCCGGTACGCCACAGGCCCGCAATGGCGCGCAGCAGCGAGCTTTTGCCGCAGCCGCTGGGACCCGTGATCAGCAGCGCATCCCCGGCCTGCAACTGCAGCGACAGGTCCTGCACCAGCAGGCGGCCGAATTGCGGGGTGTAGAGGGTGAGCCCCTCGATGGCCATGGCCTCGCCGATGCGCGAGGAGATCTGCGGCGCGGGCTCTGCAGGGGGCTCCTGCGGACTGTCGGTGCGCGGTGCGGCGGCAGGTTCGGCCCAGGGGGTGGGTGCGGCAGGGGTCTTGAGGACCATTTGCGACAGCGCGTGCAAGCGGTCAATGCCGGCCACGAAGCGGCTCAGGCTCTCGAAGTTGTCCACGATGAGCGACACCGCACCCAGCACCGCCGCAAACGCGCCGGCGGCCTGGATGGCGCGCCCCACTTCCAGCTCGCCCGAGAGCACGGCGTTGGCCAGGATGATGCTCGGCAGCACCAGCGTGAGCTGGCTGAACGAGCGCTGAAAGAGGTTCAGCCCGCGCTGCTTCTTGATGAGCCGCGCGTAGTTGGTGAACGCCGCCTCGAAACGGTGGTTGATCTGCGCGCGCTCCTGCGGCTCGCCGCGGTAGAAGGCGATGGACTCGGCGTTTTCGCGCAGCCGCATCAGCCCGAAGCGGAAGTCCGCCTCGCGCCGAATCTGCCAGAAATTGAGCCGGATCAGCGGCGCGCCAAACAAGTACAGCGCCCCGAACGTCCCCAGCAACGCATACACCGCCAGAAAACCCACCAGCACCTTGGAAATGGACCACAGCACCGCGCTGAAGGCCACGAGTTGCATGAGCGATCCCAGGAAGATCAGCAGGAAGTGCGTGGACCGGCCGGTGAAGGTGTTGATGTCCTCGCTGATGCGCTGGTCGGGGTTGTCGATGTCGCTGCCGGTACCGAGCTCGTAGTACTTGCGCTCACCCAGGTAGCCATCCAGAAAGCGGTGCGTGAGCCAGCGCCGCCAGTGGTTGGAGAACGCATCGCGCATGTAGTAGTAGAAGGCATACACCGGCACCGCGAAGGCCAGCACGATGAGGCTGGCGCGCACCGCGTCCCAGAAGCGCTCGGCCTGCTTGGCGGCCAGGGCCGAGGTCATCTCGCCAGTCTTGTCGATCAGCATCACGGCCAGCTGCGTTTCGCAGACCATCAGGCCGATCAGCAGCGCGAGCAGGCCCCAGGCGGTTCTTTTCTTGTCCCCCGTCCAGTAGGGACGGGCCACGCTCATGAACTGTTTCCATGCCGAGAGCGAGAGGGTGGGAGGGCGGCGGCGACGGGGCTTCTTCGCGGCCGGTGGCGGCATGGCGGGAGCAGGTGGTGCTGAAAGGGTGGCGGCAGGAGTGGGCATAGGAGAGGCAAAAGGAGGCAAACGGGAGCACCGCCAGCACGATAGGCGGGCGGCCGGTCTGTCTCTGTCAGCCAATACCTACAGCCCGCTAAGGACGGGCACGCATCACATGCTGCTCACGTGGCCAGCGTGCGCGGTGTCAGGGCCTGAGCAGATCGTACGCGGCGCGTACGCGCTGCATGTCGCGGCCGAGCTTGCGGTTCTGCGGCAGGTGGCGCATCCAGGCCATGCGCCGAATGCTGGTGGCCATCACGGCCTGCAGCTCGGGGCTGCCGGCGGACACCCAGGCGGTCCACATCGTGCGGGCATCGTCGAGCGCGCCGACCAGGCGCAGGTAGATGGCGGTGGAATGGGCATAGCACAGCGCATCGCGCGCATGGCACACCGGCAGCGGCAGCACGGCAGCCGGGTCGTCCTCGAAGTCAATGTAGCCCACCACGCGGTCGGGGCAGCGCACCAGGTTGCGCGCAAAGGCCTGGCTCAGGCAGGTGCCGCTGGCATGCACCTGCGCCATGGCGGCCAGGCCCTGCTGCCACAGCGCCAGCACGGCGGCGGGCCCGGCGGACACGGCATGGTCGATCTCGTTGCCCAGCGAGGGCGTGTGCTGCGCGGGGCGGCCCAGGTGGCGCATCAGGAAACCGTCTTCCTGCGCGGCGAGCACGGTGGGCACGCGCAGGCCGCGTGCCTGCAGGTCGCGCAGGCGCCGCACTTCGATGGCTATGGCCTCCCGGCCACCCGGGTTGGGCACCGGGCGCAGCACCTCCAGGCGCAGCACCGAGGCCAGCGCGGCCATGGCGCGGTAGCGGCCGGGGCCGTGGGGCGCACCCGCTTTCTTGAGCCATACCTGCTCATCACCAAGGCGGTAGCTGGCCACGTTGAACTGCTGCTGCGCGAGCTGCTGGCGCAGGTAGGCCGCGTAGTCGATGGTGCCGTCGCTGTCCAGGGTGCTATCAGGGACCTTGCCTGCATCCATCGTCATACGGCGGCGTTGGCGGGCAGATCGCTGGTGGCGGCAACCACGACGGCGTGGGCCATTTCCACATGGTGGGGCACCGACGGCTCCAGCGCCGGCTCGCTGGCCGCAAAGCTGTGCGCGCTGGCCAGCGGCCAGTACAGGCGGAACACGTTGTGCTGGGCGTCGAGCGGGCCCAGCAGTGCGCCGGGCTGCATGCGCGTGATCAGGTTGGACAAAAGACGCACCTCGGTATCGCTGATGCGGCGCACGATGTGGTGGGCCGTGATGTCCTTGGGGTGCTGCAGGCCCGCGGCCTGCACCAGCTCCTGCAGCGCATGCAGGGTGCTGCGGTGGAACTGCGCCACGCGCGAGGCCTTGTCGGGCACCACCAGGGCCTGCTGGCGCTGCGCGTCCTGCGTGGTCACGCCCGTGGGGCAGTGGCCGGTGTGGCAGCTTTGCGCCTGGATGCAGCCCAGCGCCATCATGAAGCCGCGCCCGGCATTGCACCAGTCGGCACCCAGCGCCATCATGCGCGCGATGTCGAAGGCGGTGATCACCTTGCCCGCGCAGCCGATGCGCACGCGCTCGCGCAGGTTCACGCCCACCAGGGTGTTGTGCACCAGCAGCAGGCCTTCCTGCAGCGGCGCACCCACGTGGTCGCTGAACTCCACGGGGGCTGCGCCCGTGCCGCCCTCGGCCCCGTCCACCACGATGAAGTCGGGCGTGATGCCCGTGACCAGCATGGCCTTGACGATGGCAAACCACTCCCAGGGATGGCCCAGGCAGAACTTGAAACCCGTGGGCTTGCCGCCCGAGAGCTCGCGCAGGCGGGCAATGAACTGCATCATCTCCACCGGGTTGGAAAACGCACTGTGGCGCGAGGGCGAGATGCAGTCCTTGCCCACGGGTACCCCGCGCGCGGCCGCAATCTCGATGGTGACCTTGGCCCCCGGCAGCACGCCGCCGTGGCCGGGCTTGGCGCCCTGGCTGAGCTTGAGCTCGATCATCTTCACCTGCGGGTCCTGCGCATTGGTGGCAAAGCGCTCGGGGCTGAAGCTGCCATCGTCGTTGCGGCAGCCGAAGTAGCCCGAACCGATCTCCCAGATCAGGTCGCCGCCGTGCACGCGGTGGTGCTGCGAGATCGAGCCCTCACCCGTGTCGTGGGCGAAGCCGCCGAGCTGCGCCCCCTTGTTGAGCGCCAGCACCGCGTTGGCCGACAGCGCGCCAAAGCTCATGGCCGAGATGTTGAACACGCTGGCATGGTAGGGCTGGGTGCAGGGCGACACGGAGGGGGACGGCGCGCCGGGGCTGCCGCCGATCCAGGCCCGAAAATCATGCGACGTGAGGTGCGTGGGCGCCATCGAATGGTTGACCCACTCGTAGCCCTGAGCCCCCACGTCCAGGTGCGTGCCGAAGGGCCGGTTGTCGGGCTCGCCCTTGGCGCGCTGGTAGACCAGCGAGCGCTGGGCGCGCGAGAAGGGCGCCGCCTCGCTGTCGCTCTCGATGAAGTACTGGCGCACCTCGGGGCGCACGTACTCGAGCATGAAGCGGATATGCCCGATGACCGGGTAGTTGCGCAGGATGGCGTGGCGCGTCTGGCGCACGTCGTAGACGCCCACGGCCACCAGGCCCCCGAAAACCAGCACCAGCGGCAGGCCCACACCGAACACCACCAGGGCGAACAGCGCCAGCAGCAGGCCCAGCACGCACAGTGCAAAGGCCGTGTAGCGCACCGGGTACAGGGAATTGAGTTGGTGGAGCATCGCTTGTCCTGGTTCTTTGGGGGGCGCGGCGGGAGGGCTACACTGGCCGCCTTTGCGCGGGTGGCGTTGCCGCCCCCCGCACTGTGCCCCGGTGCTGCGCTCGGGCGCAGTCCTTGCGCATCATAAAAGTAAAACTTTGCTTCCAGCAGCCCGACCACGGAGCCCCGCCATGACCGACCCCATCGAAACGCCCGAAACCGATCCCGAAACCCCCGCCCTGGCTGCTGCCCTGGGGCCCGACGAGCTCGAAGAGATCGACAACCTCCTCGACGACCTGCGCTCGCGCGGCGACGAGATTCCCCAGTGGGAGTTCTGCGACGGCTTCCTGACCGCCGTCATCTGCAACCGCCGCCCCATCGCGCCGGCCGAGTACCTGCCCATGCTGCTGGGCGATGGCGCCGAGCTCGAAGTGGCCGAGGGCGAGCCCCTGCCCCTGCTGCCGGCCTTTGCCGATGCGGCCCAGCAGGCGCGCTTCCTGGAGTTGTGGACACGCCGCTGGGACGAGGTGGTGCGCCAGCTCGATGCCAAGGTCGACCGCCTGGACGACGACCAGACCTTCCAGCCCGAGGCCATGGACATGCGTGGCGCGGTGGCCAGCCTGACTGAGGAGCAGCGTGCCGAGATGGATTCCGAGGAGCAGGACATCCCCTCCTTCGGCCAGGTCTGGGCCCTGGGTTTCATGTTCGCGGTGGAGAACTGGCCCGAGGATTGGGCGGCCCCGCGCGACAAGGAAGCCGCCCAGTGGATCAACGACGCGCTGGACAGCATCGTCGCCCTGACCGAGGACGACACCGGCAAGCCCGAAGTCTGCATGTTCGACGAGAACGGCCCGCCCAGCACCAGCCAGGCGCGGGTGGAGGCCTTCGGCGAGGCCATCTGGGCCGTGTACGACCTGCGCCAGGTCTGGAAGAGCCTGGGCCCGCGCGTGGAAACCCTGCGCAAGGCGCCCGAGCCCGGCCGCAACGACCCCTGCCACTGCGGCAGCGGCAAGAAGTACAAGAAGTGCCACGGCGCCAGCTGATCGGCAGTTGAGCCCTTTCCCGGTGGCGCACACGGTTGCGGTGCGCCAATTCCACGGGCGCAGCGCCCGTGGGTGTGTTTCCTGCTTTCTCTCCTCCATCCCCGTTGACCCGGCGCGCCTGCGGCGTGCGGCTGTCCCATGAACGCCTCCACCCTGTCCCGCCTGCGCGCCGAATGGGCGCCGGTCAGCATTCCGCGCGAACTGCTGGCCGGTGCCGTCGCCACCTTTGCGCTGATCCCCGAGGTCATCGCCTTTTCCTTCGTCGCCGGGGTGGACCCTTCGGTGGGGCTCTTCGCCTCCTTCGTCATCAGCCTGGTGATCGCCTTCGTGGGCGGGCGCCCGGCCATGGTCTCGGCGGCGGCGGGCTCCGTGGCCCTGGTGGCGGCGCCGCTGGTCCAGTCGCATGGGCTGCAGTACCTGCTGGCTGCCGGCATCCTGGCAGGCCTGGTGCAACTGGCTTTCGGGCTGTTGCGCATGGGGGTGCTGGTGCGTTTCGTCTCCAGTTCGGTGCGCACCGGGTTCGTCAACGCGCTGGCCATCCTGATCTTCTCGGCGCAGTTGCCGCACCTTGCCGGCGCGGGCGCGGCCACCTGGGCCATGCTGGCCCTGGGGCTGGCCGTCATCTACGGGCTGCCCGCCCTGGGCCAGCGCCTGGGCTGGCGCGCGCTCACGGCGATTCCCTCGCCGCTGATCGGCGTGGTGCTGCTCACGCTGCTGGCCTCGGGCATGGGACTTTCGTTGCCCACGGTGGCAGACCTGGGACGCCTGCCCGATGCACTGCCCCTGCTCGGCCTGCCCGAGGTGCCCGTAGCCCTGGAGACGCTGCGCATCATCGCGCTGCCTGCGCTGGCGATCGCCATGGTGGGGCTGCTCGAATCGGTGCTGACCGCCGCCGTGGTGGATGAGATGACCGACACCCCGAGCTCGAAGAACCGCGAGTGCGCGGGCCTGGGGGTGGCCAACATCGCAGCCAGCCTGTTCGGCGGCATTGCCGGCTGCGGCATGATTGGCCAGGCTGTGGGCAACGTGAGGTACGGCGGTCGCGGTCGCCTTTCCACCCTGTTCGCGGGCGTGTTCCTGCTCATCCTGATGGTGGTGCTCAAGCCCTGGGTGTCGCAGGTTCCGGTGATCGCCCTGGTGGCCATCATGGTCATGGTGTCGGCATCCACCTTCGACTGGAAGTCGCTCGGCACCCTGGTGCGCCACCCGCGCCTGTCCAGCGCCGTGGTCCTGGCGACCGTGGTGGTGACCCTCTCCACGCACAACCTGGCGGCCGGCGTGGCCGCGGGGGTGCTGCTCAGCGGCGTGTTCTTTGCCTTCAAGGTCGCGCGCATGCTCACGGTGCGCTGCGTGGACGATGAGGCCAGCGGCCTGCGCACCTGGCAAGTCACGGGCCAGGTGTTCTTCGCCTCGGCCGATGCCTTCATCGATGCCTTCGACATCCTGGGCGCCGAAGGCCGGCGCGTGCGCATCGACGTCTCGGGCGCGCATTTCTGGGACGTCACTGCCGTGGCAGCGCTCGACAAGGTGGTGCAGCGCCTGCGGCACCACGGCTGCACGGTGGAGGTGCTTGGGCTCAACCAGGCCAGCGCGTTGCTGATCGACCGGCTGGGCAACCCGCCCACCGCCGAAAACTGAGCCGCTCAGCCGCTCAGCCGCTCAGGCCGTCGCGGGCTCGTGCATGCGCATGGGGGGCCGGTCGCCGGCCTCCCGCTGGCCCAGCACGTCCAGGCCATGTGCATAGCCCTGCTGCACGATCTGCTCGAAGCGGTTCCACTGCAGCATGCCCACGCGGTCCATGGGCGGGTTGAAGTACAGGTCCGTGAGCTGCTGCGACTGGCGCTGGCGCGACATGCTGTACAGGATGGTCACGTTCATCAGGTAGCTGGCCAGGGAGGGCAGCTTGTAGCGCCGCTGGGCGCGCGGGCGCAGTTTGTCGCGCAGCAGCGCCCAGCTACTGGGCACGTCGTCCAGGTCGATGTGCCGGGGCTTGCGGAAGTTCAGGTCCACGCCGATCACGGTGCCCACGCCGCGCATGCCACGCATCACGTCCACGGGGAAGTTGTTGAACGTGCCGCCATCGCACAGCAGGTCGCCCTCGTGCACCACGGGCGGCAGCGCACCCGGGATGGAGATGCTGGCCAGCAGCGACTTGACCAGGCTGCCGTGGCGCACCACCTGCTCGCAGGCGCGTGAGTAGTTGGTGGCCACGCAGTAGTAGTTCTTCCACAGGTCCTCGACCTGGGCCGGAAACCCCACCAGCCGGCCCACGGCCTCATTGAGGATCTGGCGCAGGCGCCGGCCCTTGATCAGCGAGAGCATGGGCAGCAGGTTGAAGTCGCCCGTGGGGTTGGTGCGAAAGGCCTCGCGCGCGTTGGCCATCACCACGTCCAGCGGCTGGTCCGAAGCCACATAGGCGGCCATCACCGAGCCGATGCTGGTGCCGCCCACGCAGTCGATCTCCACGCCCTGCTCCAGCAGCGCTCGGTACACGCCCAGGTGCGCAAAGCCGCGCGCACCGCCGCCGGCCAGCACCAGGCCCACGGCCGTGCGGCTCTGGATGCGGGCCAGGCGGGCCATGTCGCGTTCCAGCGCCGGGCGCACGTGCACGTGGTCGGACACCGCGCGGCGTGCCAGCCACTGCTCGGTGCGTCGCGGGCAGCGGGTGTCGGCCGGGTGCAGCAGCACCAGGATCTCGGCCGCCTCGGTCAGTGGCGCGCGCTGGGCCAGGCACTGCGCTTCGATGGGGTGGATGGCAGGCTCGGCCGATGCGTCGGCGAGCAGCAGCAACTCGTCGCAGTGGCGGCTCACGCGGCGCGTCCAGGGAGTGGGCTCGGCATCGGCCAGCAGCAGCACGAACTCGTTGCGCGCCTCGATCTCGTCGAGCAGCATGGCAATGCGCCGGTTGGCCGAGGCATCGGCCCCTTCGCGCTGGGCGATGCCGGGGTCCTGCAGCTCGCGGTCCACCGTGGCGGAATCCACCACGCGCACCTTGCCCGGCGCGCCGAGCTGGCGCGCGAGCTTCACCGCAAAGCCCTGCAGGTCCACGCCCGCGCTGATGGGCAACAGGCCCATGGCCACGGGGCGCTCCATCACCGGATTGGCCGAGCGCGACTGCAGCCGTTCGATGATCTGGCGCGTGAGCGCGATCGACACCTGGGCACTGCCCGCCAGCAGGTTCTTGAACACCGGTTTGGTCAGCCGCACCAGCACCGAGTCGCGCACGGCGACCACGGTGGCTGCACGCGGCGCATCGGTGAACAGGCTGATCTCGCCGATGGCCTGGCCCCGGCCCATGTCGGCCACGCGGCGCTGGCGGCCATCGTCGCCGCGCACATAGGCGCGCAGGCGGCCGCTCACGGTGAGGTACATGGATTCGCCGGGGTCGCCCTGGTTCATCAGCGTGCCGCCGCCGGGGATCTCCACCCACTCCATGTGGGAGCGCAGCAGTTCCAGCGCCTCGGGCGCCATGCCCTGCAGGAAGCTGCGCAGGTGCTCCATCAGGAGCTGGTTCTGGGTGGCGGTGAAAGGCGACATGGCGGCAGCAGTGGGCGGATCGGGTTGCTCCATGCAGGCGCAGGCGCGGGACCGAAGGGGTTCCAGGTGGCCGCAGGCACCCGGCCGGGAGGGCCTGCCCGCAGCATGCGAAGCCGCGAATTCTAGGGACGCACCAGCGCAGCGCCCCACCCCGCTCGGGTAGCGGGCGCGGGTGGCGTGAACAAATGCACGCTCTGGGTTCCGAATCTGTTGGCGATCTCCTGCGCGATCGCCAAGAGGCTCTTACTTCTTTTCCTGCGCCAGGAATTTCGCCAGGTTGCCGGCCGCCGTGCTGCGCACCTTGCGCTTGAGCGAGGGCGACCAGCCCAGCAACAGGCCGGGCGTGCCCAGGGCCTGGCGCGACCAGCGCCAGAAATTGAAGCGGTCGCGGTGCGTGGCGATCAGGCCTTCGGGCGTGAAGGTGAACGTGCCGTCGATGATGTTGTGCACCTTGCGCCCCGTGGCGCTGAAGAGGTAGTGCGCCTCCCAGTGGGCGCGGCCCATCTTGTCGTCGGCCTCGATGCCGCTCGATTCGAGCTTCCAGTGCTCCCGGCCATTTTTGCTGGTGGCCGTGGCGAGCATGCGCCACATGCCGCCGATCTGCTCGCGCCCCTTGAGCGAGAACGCCTCATCGTCGAAGGTGGCGTCGGGCGCGTAACAGGCCTGCATGGTGGCATGGTCGAGCTGGCCAAAGGCGGTGTAGAAGCGCTGCAGGGTCTGGGCGTTGGGGTGCATGGATGGAGGCTCCGGTAGGTGCGGGGCGGGCATATGGGCCCGGGCGGAAGATGCTACACCGGGGCCGTGCCGGCCTGCTGGCGCCTGGGCGACCCGGTGTGCGCATCAACCCAGGTAGCCGTGCAGCCGCTGCAGCGCGTGCGCCACGGTGGCCTGGCGCACGGCGGCACGGTCGCCCGGGAAGCGCTGCAGCTCGGTGTGCACGGCGCCGTCCACGGCCCAGCCGAACCACACCGTGCCCACCGGCTTGGCCGGGCTGCCGCCTTCTGGGGCCGGCCACGCCGGTGACCGCCACGCCCACCTGCGCGCGCGAACGCGCCACCGCGCCCGCGGCCATGGCGCGGGCCACCGGCTCGCTCACCGCGCCGTGGGCTTCGATCAGTGCCGGCGGCACGCCCAGCAGCTCGGCCTTGGCCTCGTTGGAATAGCTCACGAAGCCGCGTTCGAACCACTGGCTCGACCCCGACAGGTCGGTGCAGGCCGCTGCGATCATGCCGCCCGTGCAGCTCTCGGCCGTGGCCAGCATCTGCCCGCGCGCGAGCAGCCTGGCCGCGATGTCGGCCAGCAGCCGGGTCTGGTTTGCCGCATCATCGCTCATGCCCAGAACCTCCACAGCGCAATCACCAGCAGCGTGCAGAAGGCCGCCACGAAGTCGTCCCACAGGATGCCCCAGCCACCGCGCCAGCCAAAGCCCTTGAACAGGCCATCGGCCCAGGCCACGGGGCCCGGCTTGGCGGCGTCGAAGAAGCGGAACAGCGCAAACGCCACCAGTTGCCCCCACCAGCCCATGGGCATGGCCAGCCACAGCACCAGCCAGAAGGCCACCACCTCGTCCCAGACGATGCTGCCGGGATCGGCCACGCCCAGGTTGCGCGCGGCCACCGTGCAAGCCCACCAGCCCACGACCGTGCTGGCGGCGATCAGGAGGCCCATGTGCAGGGGGCTGAGCCATTGCTGCAGCGCCAGAAAAGCCAGCCAGGCCCAGAGCGTGCCCACGGTGCCGGGGGCAATGCGCGACAGCCCCGCGCCAAAGCCCAGCGCAATGCAGTGCGCCGGGTGCGAGAGCATGAATCCGGCAGTGGCGCGGCGCGGCGCAGCGGGCGGCGGTGAAGAAGGGGATAGGGAGTCCATGGCGGGGCTCATTGCCGCTCCTGCAACTGGATGTCCTTGGCGTAGCGGATCGTGTGTTCGGCGCTGAACTGCGCCGTGGCGCCCGCTGCCAGGGGCTGCTGCCAGGCCACCGTGCCCGGCGTGCGGTTGAAGGCCATCTCGGCGGGCTGCGGCTGGTAGCGCGACTCGACCTCGATCTTCTCGTTGCGCGAGACCGGCGCGGCGTGCAGCACCTGCAGCGTGATGCCGGTCCGGTGGCGGTTTTCCACGCTGTAGGCGCGGCGCGTGCGGCGCTCGGTGCGCGCGCCGGTGAAGCCTGTGGCGCTGGTCAGGTCCTGCGGTGCCTCGGCGCGCACGGTGACCAGGTCGTCCTTGCCGAACGACAGGCTGGTGCTGCCCGCGGGCGCGGTGCCGGGCGCGCCGAAATCCAGCCGTCCGGTGCCCACGAAGGCGCCATCGCGGTACAGCCCCACGGCGCCTGCAGGCCATACGCCGGGCGGGGTGGCGACCTCGGCCACCAGGTAGGCGACATCCTCCACCGCCGGGGCGGTGCGCGTGAGCAGCGTGGCCGCCGCGCTGTGGCTGCCCAGCGCCAGCGTCATGCGCTGGCCGCTCGAGGGCACGGTGATGCGCTGCGGCACGGCGAACTCGGTGGCAAAGCCCTTGTCGGTGGTGCTCACCTCGAAGCTGGGCATGGCCTCTTCGGCCATGCCCAGGGCCCGGGCCACGGGGGCCGGTGGCGCGGCAGCCATCATCGCGGGAGCGGGCGTTGGCATGGGCTGCGGTGGCGGCGCCACATCCAGCGTCCACGGGCGCGGCAGGCGGCCCTGGGTGGCACGCCCGGGCTGGCCGGTGGAGAGGACGAGTTGCACGTTGCTCCAGTCCTCGCCACTGTTCTGTGCCACCAGGGCCTGGCGTTCGAGCAGCACGATGGCCTTGGCCGGGTCCAGTGCGGCGCGATAGGTCGGCTGCCAGCCCGGGCCGCGCACCTGGTAGGACAGGCGCAGCTCGCCTTCGCGCTCGGCCGCGAGGTTGATGCTGACCGACACCACGCGCGCGCGCTGGCTGGCCACGCGGTTGCGCTCGGCCACCAGGGGCTTCAAGGCCAGCTCCAGCGCTTCCTGCTTGCGCCGCAACTGGTGGGTGCGGGCCAGCGCGTCCTGGCCCGATTTGCGCAGCACCTCGGCCATGGCGGTGACCTGTGCCGGCGTGGGGCCCTGCCCCCGGCCACCGGGCGCATCGTCGCCCCCGGTGCGACCACCGGCCACGCCCTTGAGGTAGCTGTCCACCAGGTCCAGCGCACCGGTTTCGGCCTTCACGCCGGCGATCTGGTCTTCCAGCTCGCGGATGCGGCCGTCCAGCGGGCTGGCACAGGCGGGGGCCACGTCGCGGTCTTCGGTGAGCACGTTGAATTCGCCCACGCGCACGCTGGCATCGGCGTTGATCTGCAGGCTCTGCGCGTCCAGCGAGGCGGGCAGGCAGGTGAAGCTGAAGCTGCGCGCACCCGCGGCCACCTTGGCCACGCGCTCCACGGTGGCGGTGCCGGAGTAGACGGTCACGCGCGCGATGCGGGAGCTGGTGTCCTGCGCGAGCGCACTGCCGCCTGTGCCCAGCAGCAGGCTGGCACAGAGGATGGCGGTAAGGCGGGTCATTCTGGTGGAAGGGTTCAAGAGATCCTCCTGTATGGGGGCGCCGATGGCCAGGGCGCGGATTCCCGTGTTTGTATCCCAAATGCTGCCAGCCATCGGCAGGCGTGGGGCAAGCGGGGCCGCTGCCGCACCGACCTTGGTGGATTCATGGGATTGTCACGCAGCCTTCATATGCTGGAAAAGCCTTCCATTCTCACTCCAACAACCATGAAGCATTTTGTTCCCCGTGCCCTGTCCGTCGTTGCCCTGGGTCTGGGCATGGTCGCCTGTGGCGGCTCCGATGACGGGTTCCAGTTTCCAGGTGCCAGCGGCACCAGCCTGCCTTACGAGGTGATCGGCAAAGTGGCCAACGCCGAAAAGACCGAGCTGCGCAACGGCAGCTACGGCTCGTCCATGGCGCCGCACCCCACTCTCGAAGGCTATTTCTACGGCCTGAGCGACCGCGGCCCGAACGCCGCTACCGAACCGAGCCGCACGCCCTCGGGCATCATCTTCATCACGCCCGACTACACGCCGCGTATCGGCCTGTTCAAGCTCACATCCGAAGGCAAGGCCGAGCTGGTGAACACCATCCTGCTCAAGGACCCCAAGGGCCGCCCGATCACCGGCCTGCCCAACAGCAAGTTCGGCGGCACCGGCGAAACGCCCTACAACCTGGACGGCAGCGTGGTGTCGCTGGACCCGGACGGCGATGGAGTCAAGGGCTTCGATGAAAGCGGGCTCGATTCCGAAGGCTTGGTGGCGCTCAAGGACGGCACGTTCTGGATCAGTGACGAGTACGGCCCGCACATCGTGCACTTCGACGCCACGGGCAAGGAGATCGAGCGCATCAACCCCTTTGCGGCCGACCCGCGCAACAAGGCCGGCCGCACCTTGCCGGCCGAGCTGTCCACGCGCTGGCCCAACCGCGGCATGGAAGGCCTGACCATCACCCCTGACGGCAAGACGCTGGTGGGCATGATGCAGTCCAACCTGTACAACCCGAGCAGTGCGGTCGGCAGCATCAACCTGGTGCGCATCGTCACGGTGAACATCGAGACCGGCGCCACGGCCCAGTACCTGTACCGCCAGGACGCAGCGGGCCTGGCCAACTCCGAGATCGCGGCCCTCTCCGCCACCAGCTTCCTCGTGGTCGAGCGCGACACCAAGTTCTACGGCATCGACACGGGCGTGGTGCGCAAGAACATCTACAAGATCGACCTCGGCCAGGCGACCAACGTGGACCGCTCCAACGCCGCCCTGCGCAGCGCCAACGCCTCGCTCACGGTGAATGCCGCCAACGGCCTGCTGGTGGACGGCAAGACCCTGGAGCTGGTGGTCAAGGACGGCGGCACCGCCGACAACTACGCGCCGGGCTGGGCGCAACTGGCCGCGCTGGGCATCCGACCCGTCGCCAAGACCCTGGCCTACGATGCCATCGCCTCGCAGAAGTACCCGCACGACAAGCTCGAAGGCATGTGGGTCATCGACGCGAACCGCCTGGCCATCCTCAACGATGCCGACTTCGTGATCGCGCCGGACAACCTGGGCGGCATCAAGCAGAAGTACCTGTACGACGGCAAGGCCGACAGCAACATGCTGTACGTGGTCAAGCCCATCGCACCGCTGTATTGAAGCACCCCCTGAGTCGCTTCGCGCCTTCACCCCTCTCTCGACTCGCTGCGCGAGTCGGGAGGGGGACGCCCCCAGCGCGGCGGGGCGGCCCTTGCGCGGGGGCACTGGCTTCTGCCGCGCTAGTTTCGCGGGCAGCTAGCGGTGCACGCGCAGGAAAACTGAAGTGTCCGGCCTTAGGGCACATCATCTGGGTCCATAAACGGGCAGGGCCTGGCCCTGCTCGTAGGCACCCACGTCGGGCGCGCGGCCCTGGAACCCCTGGCTGATGTTGGGAATGGCCTGGCCTGCATCGACCGCAGCCGAGCCGGCCTGCAGGCGCAGGTCGGGCACGGTGTAGAGCGTCATCGGGCTGCCGGGGAATACGGGCAGCGAGGCGAAGGAATCCATGCCCACCTGCACGGCCGACCGCTCCGTGGTGCGCGCGCGCAGCTCGGCCAGGCTGGCAAAGCTGCTGGCGCCCCA
This sequence comes from Acidovorax sp. AC410, assembly GCF_979253235.1. Lineage (NCBI taxonomy): Bacteria > Pseudomonadati > Pseudomonadota > Betaproteobacteria > Burkholderiales > Comamonadaceae > Acidovorax > Acidovorax sp. AC410. Next base: position 1,376,428 of record NZ_CEEDCG010000001.1, on the reverse strand, counting down.
GCGGCCGGTGAAGCTGCCCGCGGTGGAGCCGTAGGCGTCGTGGTCCAGGTCGGCGCTGGCCAGGTCCAGATCGGCAATCGACAGCACCCGCCCGGTGCCGCTGGAGTAGCCGCCATAGGTGCCGCCCGGCCCGCCGATGAACAGGTTGTTGCGCGCATACAGCCGCCCCACCGTGGCACCGGCATAGATGCCCAGCGCATCGCCGTTCTTCACCACCGTGTTGTGCAGCAGCACGTCGCCATAACTGCTGCGGTACAGCTTGAAGGCCACGTGCACGGCGTTGTAGACCACATTGCGCACGAAGTAGGTGGGCCCGCCCAGGCCCGGCTGCGATGACAGCGCAATGAACACGTTGGTCAGCCGGTTGCGCAGGATGCGGCAGTTGTGCATGCAGAAATCGGCCTCCACGCCGTCGTCCGCCGCTTCGGAAAGGTCGTTGTTCAGGATGTCGATGCTGTACTGGTCCACCGCCTCGTCGTCTTCGAGCAGCGAGATGTTGTCCCGAAAGCGTGCCACGCGGTTGTTCATGACCACGTGGCCCGGCCCGGTGATGAGGATGCCCTCGCCCGCGTTGCCGCCCGACACGCCGAGCGCCGCCTCGGACCAGACCACAGTGCCGGTGACCGTGTTGTCGGCGATGTAGGCGTTCTCGGCCCGCGTGAAGGTGATGATGCCGTGCCCGCCCAGCGCGGCCGTGGCGTTGACGGTGCTGCGCGTCATACTGAAGTCGTTCGTGCCATTAAAGCGCACGCGGCCGTTCAGGGTCAGCTCGGTGAGCATCACATGGCGCTGGTTGAAGACGCTGATCTCGCCCTCGACCACCGCGCCCGGCGTGCCCCGGATGACCAGCGGCCGGCCCGGCGCGCCGCTGCGCGCCACGCTGAAGCCGCTGTAGCGCCCGGCCCCCAGTTCCACGATGTCGCCGGCATTCGCAGCCGCCAGTACGCCGGCCAGGGTCGTCGGCGTGGCGGGCTTGACCACCGCGCCGGGTGCCGGCGCGGGCACGCTGCGGGTGGTGGCCGTGGTGGTGCGCACGGTGCCGCCGCCATCGGGGTCGGTGAGGGTGAGTTCGATCTCGTAGGTGGTGCCCGGCGCCACGTCGAAGATGCTGCCCGAATGGCGCAGTGGCCAGGTGCGGCCCTGGCCCGAGGTCTCGTTGTGGATGCGGCGCAGCGGCATGCCCGTGAGCCAGGCGCTGCTGCCCTGCGCGCGGTAGCGCACGCCGACCACGGCATTGCGGTTGGCATCGCCCGTGAAGGCCCATTCCACCGAGATGTTTTCGAGCGTGGGAAAGGGCGTGCTGATGGCGCCCGGCACGCTCGCGTCCGCCGCGCTCGGGGGTGGTAGCAGCCCGCCCACGCCCAGCAGTTCCAGCCCTGGCCGGGTCAGGCTGACCCGGGGGTAGGTGGCGCTGCCGATCACCACCTGGGGCAGGCGCAGCACGCTACCCGTGGTCAGGTACTGCAGCTCAGTGCCGACGGCCGGGTCGTCCACGCGCAGTTGGCCCGGGTCGAGCAGGCGCACCACCACGTCGCGGTAGCGGTCGCCCGCGTCGAGCTGCAGTGTAGGCAGGCGCAGCGTGGCGGTCGCGGGCTCGAAGATCGCCGTGTCGGCGGCCAGGGCGACCCCTTGCATGCAGACCAGGAGGGTCGCCACAAGCCGTGACAGAGAGGTGAATGGCATGGTCATGGTGGGAAGTTTTTTACAGAGCGCCGGGCACGGCCTGGGCCAGAAAATCGTACACCGCGCGGATGCGCTGGCTGGTGCGTATCTCGCGGTGCACCGTGAGCCAGATGGGCAACTCGGGCAGCTTGAGCATGGGCAGCAGCGCCACCAGGTTCGGGTCCGTGCGGGCCATGTGGTCGGCCACGAAGCCGATGCCCAGGCCGCTGCGCACCACCTGCCAGTAGGCCATGAGGTCATCGGTGCGCAGCGCGAAGTGCTGGCGCTCCACCGGGTAGCCCATGGCGGCAAAGCCGCGCGCGATGTCGCCATAGCGGTCGTTGCCCACCAGGTCGTGCTGCAGCAGGTCGGGCGGCTGGCGCGGCGTACCCCGGCGGCGCAGATAGTCGCGGTGGGCGTAGGTGCCCAGCGTGACCTTGCCGATGCGCTTGGCCACCAGGCTGGCCTGCGTGGGCTGCACCATGCGCAGGGCGATGTCGGCCTCGCGGCGCAGCAGGTTCGTCACCTCGTTGCTGGACACCAGCTCCACCTGCACCAGCGGCAACTCCTGGCGCATGCGCGCCAGCAGCGGCGGCAGCAGCACGCAGGCCACCGGCTGGCTGGCGGTGATGCGCACGGTACCGCTCACCCCGGCCTCGCCGCCCGAGACGCTGCGCGCCAACTCGTCGGCGCCGGTCTCCATCGCGCGGGCCGATTCCGCCAGCCGCAGCGCGGTGTCGGTGGGCAGCAGGCCCCGGCCCGTGCGCTCGAACAGCACCACGCCGAGCTGCGACTCCAGCTCGGCGATGTGGCGGCCGATGGTGGGCTGGCTTGCGTTCAGCGCCCGCGCGGCGCCCAGCAGGCTGCCCTGGTCCAGCGCAGCCAGGAAGGATTGGATGAGGCCCCAGTCAAAGCGTTGTTTCATGGCCGGTACAGGTATTCATTTTTGCATTGCTGCTATCGACAGTTAGCCAATTGTGTAACTACAGCTGCGTTTCCACAATCGCTCCATTCCTTCTTTTTTCAGGAGCCCTGCCATGCCGACCGCTGCACCCACCGTTCTCATCCTCGGCGCCCGAGGGCGCCTGGGCCTTGCCGCCGCCCGCGCATTCGCCCAGGCTGGCTGGCAGGTGCATGCCCAGGTGCGGCCGGGCGCCAGCGGCCCCGCCGTACCCGGCGTGCAATGGATCGCCGTCGCGCCGCAGGACACGCCGTCCCTTGCGGCCGCCGCGCAGGGCGCACAGGTGGTGGTGCATGCCATGAACCCGGCCTACACGCACAAGGCCTGGCGCAAGGAGGCGCCGATGCTGATGGACGCAGCCATCGAAGTCACCCGCACCCTGGGCGCCACGCTCATGCTGCCCGGCAGTGTCTACAACTACGGCCGTGCCATGCCGCCGGTGCTGCGCGAAGACACGCCGCAGACCGCGCTGGATTTCAAGGGGCTGATGCGCATCCACCTGGAGCAGCGCCTGCAGGCCGCCACGCGCGACGGCGCCCTGCGTGCCGTGGTGCTGCGTGCCGGCGACTTCTTTGGCAGCGGCGCCGGCAGCTGGCTGGACCTGGCCATCGCCAAGGACCTGGCCCAAGGCCGCGTCACCTGGCCAGGCCCGCTGGACATCAGCCGGCCCTGGGCCTACCTGCCGGACCTGGCCCGAACCCTGGTGAAGGTGGCCGAGGCGCGCCACCGCCTGTCCGCCTTCGACACCCTGCACTTTGCCGGCCAGCAGGTCACGGCCCAGCAGTGGGTGCATGTGCTCTGTGCCGTGGCGGTCGAGCAGGGCTGGGCGAGCGATGCGCGGGTGGTGCGCGTGGGCCAGTTGCCCTGGCCGCTGCTGCGCATGGCCGGCCTCGTGCTGCCCACCTATGCGGCCCTGGCCGATGTGCGCTACCTCTGGAGCACCCCGCACCGGCTGGACAACACGCGCCTCGTCGCGCTCATCGGCGCTGAACCGCACACCCCGTTCGAGCAGGCGGTGCGCCGCGCGCTCCATGACCTGGGGCTGCTCGCCCCGGCCCATTCCCAAGCCGCCCTGGCATGAACCGCAAGGAGATTTTCACCATGCAACGCCGTACCTTCATCCGCCTGGCCGGCGGTGGCACCATCGCCGCCGCTGCCATCGCCCCCCTGGCTGCCTGCAGCTCGGGTCCGCACTACCCTGCCCAGGCCGTGGAGGCGTGGCAGGGCCCGGTGGGCGAAACCGACCTGCGCCGCCGCGCCGTGGCCTATGCCATCACCGCGCCCAACCCGCACAACCTGCAGCCCTGGGTGGTGGACCTGCGCGAAGAGGGCGTGATCACCCTGCGCACCGACCGCGAGCGCGTGCTGCCCGAGACCGACCCGCTGGGCCGCCAGATCCTGATCGGCCACGGCGCCTTCCTGGAGCTGCTGGTGCTGGCACTGGCCCAGCAGGGCATGGCCAGCGAGGTCACGCTGTGGCCCCAGGGGCCGCTGCCGGCGCAACTGCGCGACTGGGATGATCGCCCCGTGGCCCGCGTGGTACTGCGGCCCGGCGGCGAACCCGATGCCTTGTTCACCCAGGTGCTGCGCCGCCGCACGCCCAAGGTGGATTTCGACCTGGCCCGGCCCGTGGCACCCGATCTGCTCAGGGCCTTGCTGGCCAGTGCGTCCCGGCCGGGCAGCCCGCAGGCGGGTGGAACGGTGGAGCCCGCCCGCCTGGATGCCTTGCGCGCGCTGTGCTGGCAGTCGGCCCAGGTCGAGCTGCGCACGCCGCGCACCATGATGGAAAGCATCCGCCTCACCCGCGTCGGCCCGTCCGAGATCCTGGAGCACCGCGACGGCATCTCGCTGAACACACCGTTCATACGCGCCGCAGCGGCGCTCGGCTTCTTTGACCGCTCTGCCCCGCCCGAGGAGGGCAGCGCGGGCTACAAGGGCGCGATGGACCGCTTCGAGGGCCATAGCCGTACGGCGATGGGCTTCGTGTGGCTGACGGGGGGCAACACCCGCGCCGACCAGATCGCGGCCGGCCGCGCCTACGTGCGCCTGCAGCTCAAGGCCACCGAACTGGGCGTGGGCATGCACCCCATGAGCCAGGCCCTGCAGGAGTTTGCCGAGATGGCGCCGCACTACGAGCGTGCGCACCAGCTGGTGTTGGGGCGGGGCGCGCCCAAGGGCGCCGGCGAGCCCACGGTGCAGATGCTGTGCCGGCTGGGCTATCCGCAGGGCGAGGTACCTGCCACGCCACGCCGGCCGCTGGCGCGCCTGCTGCAGACTTGAACCGTTCCGGGGCTCAGGCCTGCGGGGCCACGTAGGCGATCAACCGGCCCATGCGGCGTATCCATTCCGAGGTCACGATGAACTGCGGTTTCTCGCGCTTCACGTAGGGCTCGATCTCGGGCGGGGTGTCGGCCGGGTAGGGAGAGGTGTCGTACACGTCGCCCACATGCCTGCTGCGGTAGGCCGTGCCGGTGTAGGGCGTGGTGGGGCCATCGCCGCGGTAGGTGTTGACGATCTCGGGCACGGCCGAGGTCCAGTAGTTCTTCGTCCCCAGCTCGGCCAGCAGCGTCTGCGCCTCGCTGTCGGGCACCACCGGGGTGGGCATGGTGGCGCCGGTGAACAGGTCCGGGAAGTCCACCTCGCGGATCGAGAAGTAGCGCGGCAAGGCGCGCGTGGCGCCCGTGGACTTGAGCGGCGAGCGCGCCACCATGTCGGCAATCGCCGTGTCGCCCATGCGGCTGAGCGACTGGTAGGTCGACTCGAGCCCGGCGATGTCGATGGGGCGGCCGGCCGAGTAGTGGCTGATGGTGTTGGTGTAGTCCTTGTCCGCGTAGTAGGCGCCGTTGTGGATGTTGGAGCCGTAGCGGTGCATGTACAGGCCGTCATTGGTGCCCAGCTCCACGAAGGTGGGATGGGTGCGCCCGCCGCCGAGCAGCGGATTGACCGTGGCCGCATCCGCCGGCAGCGGGCAGGACTTGAGCCAGGCAATCGCCTCCGGGATGCGGGCCAGGTACTTCTTGTCGCCGGTGAGCTGGAAGTAGTTGAACAGCTGGCGGATGTTGGTCTGCGTGGTGTGCGTGGCCAGCGAGCGTGGCTCGTAGCTGCGCGCGCCAGCGGGCGCACCGGCCGGCCGCCCGCCTGTGGGGCGCGAGAGGTGCTGCAGGCTCCAGCCGGCCTGGGGGCCGGGCTGCTGCATGAGGCGCATGCACTCCATGGCGCGCTGGATGTTGCCGATCAGGCGCGTCTCGCCCAGCGCCGTCACGCACAGCGTGAGGAACTTGATGTTCTCGCCCATCACGTCGTCGTTGAAGGTCACGTGCAGCGTGTAGTCGCCATCGGCCATGCCGACGCGGGCGCCCGGCGGCACCTGCTGCGGGTTGGGCAGCGGCATGCTGCTGATGGCGCCCGGGAAGTGCGGAAAGCGCTGTGGCCAGCCCCCGTCGGCAATGCCGTATTCGGGGCCGAACTGCGACTGCACCACGAAGTCGATGGCGCGCTGCAGCGGGCCGGAGAAGCGCGCATCGCGCTTTTCCACGAACATGCGCAGCAGCAATTGCGAGGCCACGGCCGTGCCGGCATCGTCGAAGGTGGCGTTGCCGTAATAGTGCTGGAACTCCTCGAGCCGCCAGCCGTTCTTGCCGATGGTGTCGTACCAGCGCTTGAGCGAATCCTCGCCCGCGAAGTCGTGGATGTAGTTCCACCCGCCCGAGCGGTGCTGCGCCGCCACGATGGCCAGTGCGGTGCGCTCGGCCGCCTGGTAGTAACGCTCATCGCCCGTGGCGTGGTAGGCGTCCAGGTACACGTGGCCGACGGAGGGCGTGCCGGGCGGCTGGATCCAGCACATGGTGCGGTAGGCCTCCATTTCGCCAAAGGTCTGCTTGAGGTCGGGCGAGTACGACCACACGTAGCCGCCCTGGTAGGACACCACCTCGTCCATGTACTGGGCTGCGCGCTTGAGGCCGGCGGCGGCTTCGGCTTGGGGGCCGGTCAGGGGTGGGGGCCCGGAGTCGCTGCCGCCGCAGGCGGACAGCAGCAGCGGGGTCAAGGTGGTGGCAATGGCAAAGTCTCTGCGCTTCATCGGTGTGTCTCCTCGAAGGTTGGGAACAGGGCTGGCGAGCACCTGGCGTGCTGCCGTCGCAGGCTGGCCCGTGGGGCTCTTGTCCTGCCGTTGCGGGGCATCCATGACAGATGACGTCGTACAACTTGGGCGTGATTCTCTGCAACGCGACCCGCTGGCGTGCTGGCGTTTACCCGAATCTCTTGTGTGCAGATGTTGCAGCAAAATGGTTTTGGCGGTGCCCGGATGGGACGGGCGGATGTCTTTCTGGGCACCATTGAAAGCGAACTAGTTATATGACGTCATATGAATTGACGCAAAAAGGCTGGCATTGAGACCTTGGGTTCGAGCGGCCCTGCACTACAACAAAGGAGGAGACCTGTGAACCGATGGACCCGATCCCGCATGGCATGGCTGGGCGCCCTGTGCATGGCCCTGCTGTGCGCCGAGGCCAGCCACGCGCAGGCACCCATGCGGCTGCGCGCATGGAACATCCACCCCGATGGCTACCCGGTGACCGAGGCCATGAAGGGCTTTGCCGCCCAGGTGGCGCGGGCCACGCAGGGCCGCTACCAGATCGATGTGTTCTCGAACGCCACGCTGGGAGACCAGCCCAAGGCGGTGCAGATGCTCAAGAGTGGCGAGCTCGACATTGCCGAGTTCAGCTCCGCGCCGCTGTCCGACGCGGTGCCCGGCATCAAGGTGCTGAACCTGCCGTTCCTGTTCACCGATTCGGCCCACATGTTCCGCCACCTCGATGGCGCACTGGGGCAGCGCTTTGCCGCCAACCTGCAGTCCGCTGGCTTCGTGGTGCTGGGCTGGTACGACGGGGGCGGGCGCTCCTTCTACTGTGCCAACCGCGCACTGGCCAGCATCCGCGATCTGGCGGGGGCGTCGATCCGCGTGCAGCAGTCCGAGGTGTTCATGGAGATGATCCGGCTGCTCGATGCCAAACCCGTGGCCCTGCCTTTCAAGGAAGTGCTGGGCGGCTTCCAGCAGGGCGCCATCGATTGCGCGGAGAACAACATGCCCTCCTACGAGTCCACCGGGCATTTCAAGGTGGCCAAGAGCGTGTACATGACCAACCATGTGATCTCTCCCGAGGCACTGGTGGTGTCCAGCACACTGTGGGCCAGGCTCTCGCCCGAGGACCGCAAGGCCTTCTCGGACGCGGGCGCCCAGTCGGCCCTGCTGATGCGCGAGCTGTGGAACAAGCGCGTGGCCCAGGCGCTGGAGAGCACGGCCAAACAGGGGGCGCAGTTCGTGCGGGTCAAGGACGTCTCCCCCTTCGTGCGGCGCATGGCGCCGCTGTACAGCAAGTACATGGCCGACCCGACCACGCGTGAAGAGCTGCTGACCATCATCTCCAAGTGATGGGCGCTGGCGCTGCGGGGCCCGGTGGCCGGGTCAGTGCATGAGGCGCCGCCGGCACAGGGCCACGAACTCCTGCACTGCACGCGACTGGGCCTGGCGCGGCTTGAAGGCCAGCAAGGCCCGGAAGAAGAGGCCGTCGGCGGCCAGGGGCACGCTGCGCAGGCCCAGGGGCGCATGCTCGGCGGCCACCAGCGGGTTGGTCACGGCCAGCCCTGCACCCGCCAGCACCAGCGCGCACTGCGTCGCGCTGTAGGGGGTCTCGATCACGAAGCGCGGGGCGATCCCTGCGGCGGCAAACAGCCTTTCCAGCCGCTGCTGGGCCGGGTCGGTGGCCGACAGGCCGATCAGCGGCGCGTCGCGCAGGTCCGCCAGCTCCAGGGTTGCCTTGCGCGCCAACGGGTGGGCGGCGGGCACGGCGCACACGGCAGGCAGTTCGTAGAACGTCGAGGACACCAGGCCGCTGGTGTCCGCCTCGTCACCGAGGAAGGCCAGGTCCACCGCGCCCTGGAACAGCGCCTCGCGCAGCGCCTTGGAGCTGTCGACCATCAGCAGGCAGCGGGTGCGCGGGTAGTGGCGCTGGAATCCGGCCAGCACCCCGGGCATGATGCTCGCGGCCAGGGCATGCAGGCTGCCAATGCGCAGCACCTGGTCTTCCAGCGACTGCAGCGCCACGATCTTGCGCTGCACCGCCTCCAGCCCTTCGTACACGCGCTCGACCTCTTGCATCAGCGCATGGGCCTCGGGCGTGGGCACCAGGCGCCCCTTGGGCCGGTCGAACAGTGTGAGTTGCGAGCGCAGTTCCAGCTGCTGCAGCAGCTGTGTCACGGCAGGCTGGCTCACGTGCAATGCTGCCGCCGCGCGGTTGGCCGAGCCCAGCTGCATGACCATGCGAAACACCTCGATCTGGCGCGTGCTGACCCCTTTGGCATCGTGCGCGGGAAGGCTCTTCATATAAGTTTGGCTTAATGTAAACGGCTGCGGCATGGTACCGCGATGCCGAGCGCCTGGCTACGATGCAGGCATGAATTCCGAGACATCTTTCGGTGTGCAGCCGCACCGCTCCTGCGCGAACGAAACCCTTGCCCTGCGCGCCAATCTGCGGCTCCAGGGCCTGCGCTGCATTCACTGCGCGGCCCGTTACCCGGTACAGGACATGCCTGCGGGCTGTCCCACCTGTGCAGAACAAGGCACGCCCGCCAGCGTCGAGGCGGTCTACAGCGATCTGCCGCGTACGCTGGCAGCAAGCAGCTCGGGTTATAGCTGGGGCGAGTGGCTCCCCTACACCCACGGGGTGTCGCTGGGCGAGGGGAAAACGCCCTGCCTGGCCCTGCCGCGGCTGGCCCGGTCCCTGGGCATCCGCGAACTGACGGCCAAGCACGAGGGCATGAACCCCACGGGTTCGCACAAGGACCGCATGTCGGCGCAGGCCGTGACCCGCGCGCTGGCGGTGGGTGCCTCCAAGGTGGTGCTGGCATCGAGCGGCAATGCGGCCGTGTCCGCTGCCGCTTACTGTGCGGCGGCGGGTCTGCCGTGCGAAATCGCCACCTACCGGGACATGCCGGAGTCCTTTGGCCGAGCGCTGGACCGCCTGGGTGCCCGCCGGGTTGCGTTCGACCAGGGACTGGACCGCTGGACCCATGTGCGCCGGCAGGTACTGGACGAGGGGGCCTTTGCGCTCACCAACTTCAGCGTGCCGGCCGTGGGCAGCACGGCCTTCGGCGTGGAAGGCTACCGCGCGGTGGCGCTCGAATGCGTGGCCGAGGGCTGCGTGCCCGACCATGTGCTCGTACCCACGGCGCGTGGCGACCTGCTCTGGGGCCTGTACAGCGGCCTGCGCGACCTGCTGGCCGCAGGGCTGATGACGCACATGCCGCGCCTGTGGGCAGTGGAGCCCTTTGCCCGGCTCAGCCAGGTGCTGGCCGGCGCACCGGCCCAGGCCGATTTCAGCGGCAGCACCGCGCAGTTCTCCATTGCCGGCAGCACCGTCACCCTGCAGCAGCAGATCGCAGTGCAGCGCTCGGGCGGCGGTGCCGTCGTGGTGGGCGATGCGGATGCAGCGCGGGGCGTGGCCGCACTCGGTGCCCAGGGCCTCTGGGTGGAGCTGTGTGCGGGCGCCTGCGTGGGCGCGGCGGCACAGCTGCGCCAGCAAGGCCGCATTGCGCCTGAGGACCGCGTGCTGCTGTTGCTCACCGCCAAGGGCGACCGAGACGCCTGATCGCTTTCCCCGCATCTCTTCGCCTGACCAAGGACCCTCCCATGACCTTCCTGTTCCGCCGCAGCTTCGTGCTGGCCTGTGCCTGCCTTTGGGGTACCAGCGCCTTCGCCGCCTACCCCGACAAACCCGTGCGCCTCATCGTGCCCTGGGCGCCGGGCGGCAGCACCGATGCGATCGCCCGCGCCATCGCGCAGCGCATGGGGGAGTCGCTGGGGCAGAGCGTCATTGTGGACAACCGCTCGGGCGCGTCCGGCCGCATCGGCACCGAGGCCGCCGCCAAGGCGGCAGCCGATGGCTACACCATCGCCATCGTGGAGTTGCCCCATGCCATTGCGCCGGCTGTCACGGCCAAACTGCCGTATGACCTGCTCAAGGACTTCACGCCGATCTCGATGGTCGGCACCTCGCCGCTGCTGCTGTTCGTCAACGGCAGCAGGTACAAGGCTGGCGACATCAAGGGATTCCTGAAGGACGGGCGCGCCAGCGCCACACCGGTCACCCTGGCCCACAGCGGCAATGGCTCCATCAGCCACCTCTCGTCCGAACTGCTGGCCGGGGCCAGCGGGCTCAAGGTCAATGCCATCCCGTACCGGGGCTCGGCCCCGGCGCTCACCGATGTGGCGGCCGGCCAAGTGGAGGGCCACTTTGCCACCCTGGCCAGCGGCAGCGCCTTGCTCAACGCCGGCAAGATCTCTGTGCTCATGACCACCGGGCCTGCACGCCTGGCCTCCATGCCCCTGGTGCCCACGGCGCGCGAGGCGGGCCTGGCCGGCATGCAGTTCAACCAGTGGTGGGCCCTGGTGGCGCCGGCCACCACACCCATCGAAGTGATCGAGCGGCTGCGCAAGGAAGCCATTGCCGCGCTGGAGCACCCCGCCACGCGCGAGCGCCTGACCACGCTGGGCATCGAGCTCAAGGGTTCCACGCGCGACGAACTGCGCGGCTTCCTGCGCGACGAGGTGGGCCACTGGGGCGCCGTGGTGCGCAAGATCGGCCTGCAGCCGGAGTGAACCGCAGCTACTGCGGGATCAGTCGGGCGACGAGGGCACGAGGTACTCCCGCACCAGGCTGCGCGCGCGGTGCAGCCGGCTCTTCGCCGCCTCGCGCGTGGTGGAGAGGCGCTGGGCCATCTCCTCGATGGTGAGCTCCTCGAAGTCGCGCAACAGCAGGGCTTCGCGGTACAGGGGCGGCAGCGAGTCGATGGCCAGGGCCAGGTCGTGGCGCAACTCGTGGTCGGGCCGGTGCGACCAGGCCAGCGCATCTTCCACCTGCTCCAGTGGCTCGCCCCTGAGCCAGGCCAGCGCCGGGCGCATGCACAGCCGCTGCACGATGCGCACCACCCAGCCGCCAAAGGCCGCCACCTCGCGCAACGCGCCCACGCGGCGGTAGACGATGATCAGCGCCTCCTGCACCACATCATCGGTCGCGGTGGTGGCCGCGCAGTGGCGCAGCGCATAGCGGCGGATGTCGGGCCGCGCCAGTGCCAGCAGGCGCTCCATGGCCTCGGTGTCGCCCGCCCGCGCGGCGGGCAGGAGCTGCGCCAAGGTGTTCGAGGCAGTGCTCATTCCACCGGCTTTCTGCCCACCATGGCGCAGGCTGGGCAGTAGCCGAACATGCCGGTCACGATGCCCATGGCGCCCGATGCCGCCAGCACCAGGCCCAGCGGTGTGGCACCCAGCCAGAAGAGGCTGGCGGCGATGAGGGCTACCCCGGCGACGACGCGCAGCAGGCTTTCGGGACGGGTGATGTTCTTGCGGTACAGCATGGCAAAGCTCCTTGGGGGTTGAAAGAGAAAACGCCAGCACGGGGCGCCTTCCCTGACAAGAGCGGGCCTTGGGGCCAAAGGATTCATGCTGCGAGAAAAAATTGTCAGCCGAAGTGGTCGAACGAGGCGTAGCGGTGGTCCACCGGCCGGCCTTGCCCATCCACCAGCCGCAGGCCGGGTTCCGCCTCGATCCCCCCGATGCGTGCCACCGGTGTCTGGCTGGTCTGCGCAGCAGCCAGCACAGCCGCACGCTGCGATGGCGGTGCGGTGAAGGCCAGTTCGTAGTCGTCGCCTCCGGCCAGGGTGCACTGGCGCAGCAGCTCGGGGTCCGCCACGGTGCTGCCATGGGCCATCAGGGCGCCCGTGAGCGAGGTGTCGATGCGTGCCCCCACGCCGGATGCCTTGAGGATATGGGACAGGTCGCCCAGCAACCCGTCGCTCACATCCATCGCGCTGCTGGCCACGCCGCGCAGCGCCAGGCCCAGGGCCACGCGCGGCGTGGGCTGCTCCAGCCGCAGGCGCGCGGCGGCCAGCACCTCGGGTGCCAGCGTGGTGTGGCCCAGCAGCGCCTCCAGCGCCAGCCGGGCATCGCCCAGGGTGCCGCTCACATAGAGATCGTCGCCCGCGCGCGCGCCGCTGCGCAGCAGCGCCTGTCCGGCAGGCACTTCGCCGAACACCGTGATGCAGATATTGAGCGGACCCTGGGTGGTGTCACCACCGACCAGCTCGCAGCCATGGGCATCGGCCAAGGCCAGCAGCCCGCGTGAAAAACCGGCCAGCCAGGCCTCGTCCACGCGTGGCAGCGCTAGCGCCAGCGTGAAGGCCAGGGGCCGGGCTCCGCAGGCCGCCAGGTCCGACAGGTTCACGGCCAGGGCCTTGTGGCCCAGCGCCTCGGGGGCCACCTCGGCAAAAAAGTGGCGGCCCTCCACCAGCATGTCGCTGGAGACGGCCAGTTGCATGCCCGGCGCAGGTGCCAGCAGCGCGCAGTCGTCCCCCACGCCCAGCGCGGCGCGGTACACGGGCCGCGTGAAATAGCGTGCGATCAGATCGAATTCACCCATGGGTCGATTGTGGCGTGCCCCGTGTCCATTGGCACCGACAGCGTGACATATCTCTGCAACACACGGTGCCTAGAGTCACCGCTTCGTGCCCGGCTCGACCAAGAGCCAGCAGGCCTCTTGCAACTGCGCGGTGAAAACTGGCTTTCCCCCGCGCCTTCCCTTCACACCCCACCCGCACGCATGCGGAGGAAACGAGCATGACCACCGTCTACCACGCCCTGTCGACCAGCAACTTCACCCAGGATTGGACCGATATCGGGCTGATCACCGCCAATGACAACTGGGATGGCGTGCCCTCCGTCGTCGGCTACCTGGGTGACATCGATGCGGCCTCCACCACCCCCTATGCCGGTGGTGATCCGCAGACGGTGCTGGGCGCCAGCAGCGGTGCCGTGGACGTGATCGCCAACCAGACCAATCCCAGCACCAACACGTCGGGCGGGGTGGCGGAATTCCATCTCACCAACCCCGTTGTGGCATTGCAGGGCTCGGGTACGGCCGATGCCCCCGGCCTCGTGATCCACCTCGATGCCACGGGGCGCAAGGACATCGTTGTCAACTACAAGGCGCGCGACGTCGATGGCGCGGCAGACAACGCCATCCAGCCCGTGGCCCTGCAATACCGGTTGGGCAACAGTGGCAACTTCACCAATGTGCCTGCCGCTTACGTGGCCGATGCGTCCGAGGGCGGCACGGCGACCAAGGAAACCGCCGTGTCGGCCACCTTGCCGGCCGACGCCAACGGTGCTGCACAGATCCAGTTGCGCATCATCACCATCAATGCTGCCAGCAGCGACGAGTGGACCGGCATCGACGACATCGTGGTGAGTTCCACCGCGGCCGGCCCTGTCGGCCCGAGCCTGGCCTACAGCGGCTCCCTCAACGAATCCCAGGCCTTCGACGGCCACATGGCCCCAGGTGCCAAGATCACCATCACCCTGACGGGCGAGACCTTCACCGGCACCGACGGCGCCAGCCTGCTGTCGGCCGCCACCGTCAGCAACGTGCCTGCCGGCCTCACGGCGGTGCTCACCCGCACCAGCGCCACCACGGCCGAGCTGGGCTTCACCGGTACGGCCACCAGCCATGCCAACGCCAACGACGTGGGCAACCTCACGGTCACGTTTGCCGATGGGGCATTCACCGGCGGCTCCGCTTCCGGTGTCGCGAACGCCACCCAGAACAGCCTGAAGATCAACTTCAGCGACGAAGGGGCTGCCGGCAGCGCGCTGACCTTCACCCCCAACGCCGGTACGGCGCTCGGCAGCTCCGACGCCTCGGCCGCGCTCGCGCTCGACGCCAACTGGATGGTGGTGGGCGACGATGAAGCCAGTGTGCTGCGCGTGTACGACCGAGCAGGTGGGGCGGCCGTCAAGGAATGGAACTACGGCACCGCATTGGGCAATGGCGGCGAGCTGGACCTGGAGGCCGGCACGCGCATCGGCGACACCTTCTACTTCACCGGCTCGCACAGCAACAACAAGAGCGGTGCGGACCAGGACAGCCGCGAATTCATCGTAGCCGTGCAGATCACCGGCACGGGTGCCGACACGCAGTTCACCTACCTGGGCAAGCACAGCGGCCTGGAAGCCCAGCTCGTGGCCTGGGACCAGGGCAATGCCCATGGCAAGGGCGCCGGCTACTTCGGCTTCTCGGCCTCGTCGGGCTCCGGCGTGATTCCCGAGAACGTCAACGGCTTCTCCATCGAAGGCATGACCGCCTCGCAGGATGGCAGCAAGCTGCTGGTGGCCTTCCGCGCGCCGCAGACCGATGCCAACACGCGCGACAAGGCCGTGGTGCTGGAACTGGCCGTGGCGGGCCTGGTCGATGCATCGGGCGGCGGCGCACCCAATGTGAGCGCAGTCCATGAACTCAACCTGGGTGGCCGTGGCATCCGCTCCATCGAGAAGGCCGGCGACGGCAGCTACCTGATCCTGGCCGGCCCCTCGGGTTCGGCCAGCACCGAAGTCACCCATGACTTCCGCCTGTTCCGCTGGGACGGCGTGAGCACCACCCCCACCGAGCTGGACGTGAACCTCGACGCCCTGCGCGACGGCACGGGTGGCAGCTTCGAGACCATCGTCGACGTGCAGAGCACGGCGCAGGGCACCCTGGTGCAACTGCTGCAGGACAATGGCGACAGCACCTGGGGCGGTTCCACCGCTTCCAAGGACCTGCCCGCAGCGCAACAGAAGTTCGTCGGCAACTGGGTGCAGATCGGCGCCCATGTCACCGACAGCACGGGCCCCGCGCTGGCCAGCAGCACGCCTGCCGACGATGCCGGCAGCGTGGGCAAGGCGGCCGATATCGTGCTGCGCTTCAACGAAGGCGTGGCACGCGGCACGGGCGATTTCGTGGTCAAGAAGGTCAGCGACAACAGCGTGGTCGCGACCATCGCCGTGACCGACACCAGCAAGGTCACCGTGGCCTTCAACACGGTGACCATCAACCCGGCGAGCGACCTGGACGTGGGCACGGCCTACTACGTCGAAGCGGCTGCCGGCACCCTCAAGGACCACTACGGCAACAACTGGGCCGGCCTGTCGGGCAACGCGGCGCTGAATTTCACCACCTCGGCCGCACCCCTGCCCAAGCTGCTGGTCACCGAGGTCAACTCCAACGCCACGCCGGGCGACTTCTTCGAGCTGTACAACTACGGCAGCGAAGAGATCGACCTCTCGGGCTGGACCTGGACCGATTCCGCGGCCGACCCCACCAAGCTCGGTACCTTCGCCAGCGGCACCAAGATCGCCGCGGGCGGCAAGCTGGTGGTGGCCGGCGAGGTGACCGATGCGACCGCCTTCAAGGCGGCCTGGGGCCTGGACGCCAACACCAGCGTCGTGGCCGTGGGTGGCCCCGGCCTGGGCAAGGGCGATGGCGTGGTGGTGCTCAATGGCAGCGGCCAGGTGGCTGCGGCCATCAACTACAGCGGCACGGCCTTCACCAACAACGGCACCAGCGTCGCTCCGATGGCCAAGACCAGCGGCGGCACCGTGACCGGCTCCGAGCATGCGGGCGTGGCCTTTGGCGGCACGGCCACCACCTCGGCCGTGTGGGACGGTCTGTCCACCACCAACCCGACCTACAAGGCCGCCGCAGTGGGTGAACTGGGTGCCTTCGCACAGACCGGCACGCCGGCCAACATCGGCTCCCCCGGTACGCTGGTGATTCCACAGCCCAAGCTGCTGGTCACTGAAGTCAACTCCAACGCCACGCCGGGCGACTTCTTCGAGCTGTACAACTACGGCACGACCGAGATCGACCTGTCGGGCTGGAAGTGGACCGACTCGGCTGCCGACCCGACCAAGCTGGGCACGTTTGCCAGCGGTACCAAGATCGCTGCCGGCGGCAAGCTGGTGGTGGCTGGCGAGGTGACCGACGCCACGGCCTTCAAGGCTGCCTGGGGGCTGGACGCCAACACCAGCGTCGTGGCCGTGGGCGGCCCCGGCCTGGGCAAGGGCGATGGTGTGGCCATTCTGGATGGCAGCGGCCAGGTGGCCACGGCCATCAACTACAGCGGCGCGGCCTTCACCAATGGCAGCACGGTGGTGGCGCCCATGGCCAAGACCGGTGGCGGCGCGGTGACCGGCTCCGAGCATGCGGGAGTGGCCTTTGGCGGCACGGCCATCGCCTCGGCCGTGTGGGACGGCATCTCCACCACCAACCCGACCTACAAGGCCGCCGTGGTCGGCCAACTGGGCGTGTTTGCGCAGACCGGCACGCCGACCAACATTGGCTCGCCGGGCCTGACCAGTGCTCCGGCCGTTCCACCGGGCGCGGCCCCCAGCTACACGCAGACCTTCGAGAACGCCGCAGGCTTCAACGAGTTCACGGTGTTCAGCAAGGACGCCGACAGCGCCAGCAGCTGGTACTACAGCGCGGCCACCAAGACCGCCGAGGTCAACGGCTTTGGCGACACCGCCAATGCCAACGACTGGCTGGTCTCCAAGGCCTTCAACCTCGATGGCACGAGCGCCGAGTTCCTGAGCTTCAACACCTGGACGCGCTTTGCCGACACCGGCATCGCCGACCCCGAGGTCAAGCTCTACTACTCCACCAACTACAGCGGCTCGGGCGACCCCACGGCCGCCACCTGGACGCAGCTGTCCTATACCCATTCCCCGGCAGACAGCCAGGTGACCACGCCCTCGGGCCTGATCGACCTGTCGGCCATCCAGGGCAGCAACGTCCACTTCGGCTTCCAGTACCAGGCCTCTGGCACGGCGAGCAACAGTTCCTCGAGCTGGCGCGTGGACGACTTCAAGCTGGAGAGCTTCACGGGCCCGGTGGTGTCCATCGCCGCCACCAGCGCCGACAAGCCCGAAGGCAACAGCGGCACCACCGACTACACCTTCACCGTGACGCGTGCGGGCGATGCCTCGGCCGCTGCCTCGGTGCAGTGGGCCGTGGCGGGTTCGGGCGGCTCGCCCGTGGCGGCCGATGACTTCGTGGGCGGTGCGCGGCCCTCGGGCACCGTGGCCTTTGCGGCCGGCGAGACCAGCAAGACCATCACCATCGGCGTGCAAGGCGACACCCAACTGGAGCAGGACGAGGCCTTCACCGTCACGCTGTCGGGCGCGTCGGTGGGCACCACCATCATCGGCGGTGGCACCGCACAAGGACTGGTTCGCACCGACGAAGCGCCGATCACCCGGATCCACGAGATCCAGGGCAGCAACGACACCGCACTGCTCATGGGCAACGCGGTCACCATCGAAGGCATCGTGACCGGCTTTGCCCCCAATCTGCAGGGCTTCTACGTGCAGGAAGAGGCGGCCGACCAGGATGGCAATGCCAATACCTCCGAAGGCATCTTCGTCTACTACGGCAGCACGCCCATCGCCGGCCTGGACGCGAACAGCGTGGGCGACAAGGTCCGCATCAAGGGCACGGTGGCCGACTTCAAGGGCCAGACCCAGCTGACGGGCCTGTCGGGCTTCACGCTGGTGCAGGACAACGCCGGCCTGCCCGCTGCCACCGTGGTGACCTTGCCCGTGGCCAGCGCCGTGAGCTGGGAGGCCTACGAAGGCATGCTGGTGACCGTGCAGTCCGGCACGGCCGGCGGCCAACTGGTGGTCACCGACAACTACCACCTGGGCCAGTACGGCCAGGTCACGCTGACCTCGGACGCCGTGCAGTCGCAGTACACCGAACTGCATGCGCCCAGCGTCAGCGGCAATACCGACTACCTGGCCGAGCTCAAGAAGGACCAGATCATCCTGGACGACCTGAACGGTTCGCAGAACCCCGCGGCCCACCTCGGCCGCGGCGGCCAGCCGCTGTCGGCCACGAACACCTTGCGCGCGGGCGACGGCGTGGCCAGCGTGACCGGCATCGTGGACCAACTGGTGGACGCGGCAGCGGCCCCGCACGAAACCAGCTACCGCGTGCAGCCCACGCAGGCCGTGAACTTTGCGGGCGATGCGCGCCCCACCGCCGCCGACATCCCGGCCAGCATCCGCAACGCCGAGATCAAGGTCGGTTCTGCCAATGTGCTCAACTACTTCACCACGCTGGGCACCGGCAGCTTCACCACGCCCGACGGCGTGACCCAGTCCGGCCGTGGCGCCACCAACCCCGCTGAACTGGCGCGCCAGCAGGCCAAGGTGGTCGAGAACCTGGTGGGCATGGATGCCGATGTGCTGGGCCTGATGGAAGTGCAGAACAACGGCTTTGGCGACGGCACCAGTGCCCTCGATTCGCTGGTGGACGCGCTCAACGCCAAGGCCGGTGCCGGCACCTATGCCTACATCAAGGCACCGTACAACAACGGCGCGGCACCGGGCGATGCGGCGACCGCCGGCACGGACGCCATCATGGTGGCCATCCTCTACAAGCCCGCCAAGGTCACCCCCGTGGGCCAGGCCGCCGTTGCCAATCCGACGGTGTACACCGCCTTCTCGGCGGCCTTTGGCAGCCGCGTGCCGGTGGCGCAGACCTTCAAATCGAATGCCGACAACGAGGAGTTCACCGTGGTGGTGAACCACTTCAAGTCCAAGGGCAGCGTGAACGACCCGGACATCGGCGACGGCCAGGGCGCCAACAACCTGGCGCGCGTGAAGGCCGCCGAAGACCTGTCGGCCTGGCTGGCCACCAAGCCCACCGGCACCACCGATAGCGACGTGCTGCTGGTCGGTGATTTCAACGCCTACGGCAAGGAAGACCCGATCACCAAGCTGGCCGCCAACGGTTACAGCAAGGTGTCCACGGGCAACTCCTACTCGTTCGACGGCCTCTGGGGCTCGCTCGACCATGCGCTGGCCAGCGGCAGCCTGGCCGGCCAGGTGAGCGGCACCTACAAGTGGGGCATCAACGCCGAAGAGCCCGCCGTGCTCGACTACAACATGGAGAACAAGAACGACGCGCAGGACGCCAGCTACTTCAATGCCGACCCCTACCGATCGAGCGACCACAACCCGATCCTGATCGGTCTGAACCTCGGCAGCACGCCGGCATCCGGCGGTGGTGGCAGCGGTACGCCCACCCCGCCGACCATCCCCGTCATTCCCCCCACGGCGCCTGGCGAGCCTGCCACGTTGCAGGGCTCCAGCGGCAACGACACCATCGTTGTGCCCGACCTGCCCCTGACCCGTGTGGTCACGGGTGGCGGTGCCGACACGGTGACGGGGGGCAGTGGCGTGGACACGGTCGTGGTCTCCGCCACGCTGGCCGACGTACTGCGCCTGGGCATCAGCCAGGACAGCAGCGGCAAGGTGGTGATCAACACCCCTACGGGCGCTGTGACCCTGAGCGGCGTGGAACGCGTGGAGCTGCAGGGCAGCCTGTTTGCCTTCGACGTGGCGCTGCCCTCGGCGACCAGCGAGGGCGGCAAGACCGGCCAGATGCTGGCCCTGGCCTACACCATCTTCGGCCAGAAGCCGGACACCGCCGCCCTGAGCCAGTGGGTACACAAGGCCGACAGCATGGCTGGGCTGGACGCGCTGGCCCAGTCCTTCATCGATGCGCTGGCCCCTGGCATCGGCAACGACGGCCTGGTGAGCTTCCTGTTCCAGAGCGTCACGGGCGTGGCCCCCACGGCCCAGCAGGTGCAGGAGTTCGCATCGCTGATCGGCCCTGGCAAGGCCTATGCCACGCAAGGCGCCTTCCTGGCGGCGGTGGCCAAGCTGCCGATCGCCACGGAGGGCCTGGCCGAGCTGGTGGGCGTGGTCCAGCCCCTGGACGCTGCCGTGTTTCTGTGACCAAGGCGCGCCCGGGTTGCTTCAGCCCAGGGCGCTGACGCCGCTTTCGAACCACTGGGCCCAGTGGTCGATGCAGGCCTTGATCTTGGGCAGGCGGTGCCTGCGCGTGAGCGTGATCGCATGGATGGGGGAGGTCTGTTCATCCACCCAGACGGCCAGCACCGGTGCCAGCACGCCCTGCTGCACCAGGGGCTCGGCCACCAGCGTGGCCAGCCGCGCAATGCCCAGGCCCTGCAGCGCCAGGCGCGCCGTGATGCCGGTGCTGCCGGAGCGCCAATGCCCGTCGGCCACCACGACGTGGGGCTCGCCGTCGACGATGAAGGGCCAGCGGTTGAGCTGCGCCACCGCGCTGTTGGTGATGAGCCGGTGGCGGTGCAGCTCATCCGGGTGCTGCGGCGTGCCGTGGGCATGTAGATAGCCCGGTGTGGCATAGAGCCGGCGCACCAGGGTCCCCAACGGGCGGGCCACCACGGTATCGCTGGTGGGTGGGCCGGTGCGGATGGCGATGTCGATGCCATCGCGCGCCATGTCGGCCATGCGGTCATCCACCACCAGTTCCACGCGCAGCAGCGGGTGCGCCTGCTGCAGGCTCTCGAAGCTGGGGATCAGCAGGTGCTCGGCCACCACCGAGCTGGCGGCCACGCGCACCGAGCCGCTGGCCTGGCCGCTCTGGCTGGCGAATTCGCCTTCGAGCTCGTCCATGGTGCTGGTCAGGCGCCGGCAGTATTCGAGGAAGGTCAGCCCCTCGGCCGTGGGCGTGAGGCCATGCGTCGAGCGGTGGATCAGGCGTGCATTGCAGGCCTTCTCGATGCGCGCCAGCGTGCGGGAGACCTGGCTCACGGGCACATCGCGCTCGCGCGCCACGGCCGAGAGTGAGCCCAGGTCCGCCACGCGGACGAAGAGGTGCATGTCTTCAAAGCGGATATCGCGCATCGACCAATGGTAGCGGGCGCCGAGCCCGGGGTGGCAAGGCCTTTGCAGACGCTGCAAAACGCCCTTGCAGCGGGCGGCGTTTCGCCGCCGCATGCCCCTGCCTACATTGGCTACATCCCGTTTCGAACCGCAAGGATGCGCCCCATGTCGCAGCACGATGAACTCTACCCCTCCGACCTGCATCGCCTCAAGGCTGCTGCCATCCGCGAATCCCACCGTCTGCGCAACGAAGCGCTGTGGAGCGTTCCCGGGTGGCTGCGGCACATCACCGCCCAGGCCTTGGGGCGCCTGAGGGCGCGGTTCAGAGCCGTGCGCCGCGAAAGCGCTGCGCCGCCTGCCGGCTGACCTCGGCCAGCAACTGCTCTTCGCGCTGGCGCTCGCGCAGCCAGCGGGCGTCGTTCTGGCCGGCCTCGGTCTCGGTGCGCAGCATGTGCATGGCGTTGGCCGCGCCCTGCATCGCGGCATGGCTTGCGATCTTGTCCATGGTCATCATGATGTGCTCGCGCAGCGGCATGTGGTCGCCGGTGGACGGGTCCACGTAGACCGCGTCCATGCCGAAGCGGCAGGCCTGGAAGCGGTTGTAGGTGTAGACCAGGTAGTCGTCCTCCTCGGGCATGAAGGGCTGGTCCGCGAGGAACCAGGCACCGAGTGACTGCACGTAGCCTGCCAGCGCAGCGGCGCGCTCGATGGTCAGCGGCGTGTCGAACACGCGGATCTCGATGGTGCCGAACTCGGGCTTGGGACGGATGTCCCAGTAGAAGTCCTTCATGCTCTTGACCACGCCGGTGCGCGTCATCTTGTCGAAGTAGGCCGTGAAGTCCTCCCAGGTCAGCGCGAAAGGCGCCCGGCCCGACAGCGGGAAGGCGAACACCGAATTCAGGCGTGCCGAGTCGAAGGCCGTGTCCTGCCCCTGCACATAGGGGCTCGACGCGGACAGCGCGATGAAGTGCGGGATGTAGCGCGACATGCGGTGCAGCATGAGCAGCGCGGCGTTGGCGTCGGGGCAGCCGATGTGTACGTGCTGGCCGAAGATGGTGAACTGCTTGGACAGGTAGCCGTACAGCTCCGACAGCTCGCGAAAGCGCGGCTTGTCGTAGATGCGCCGCTCATGCCACTGCTGGAAGGGGTGCGTGCCGCCGCCCACCACGGCGATGTTGAGCTTGTCGGCGCTCTTGACCAGCGCATCGCGGATCGGCGTGAGCTGGCCCAGCACCTCGCTGGCCGAGTGGCAGATGTCGGTGGAGATCTCGATCATGCTGTTCGTCATCTCGGGCACCACGCTGCCGGGCAGCGGTGTCTTGTGCATCAGGCGCAGCATGTCCTCGGCATAGGGCGCGAGATCGTAGTCGTTGGTGTTGACGAGCTGCAGCTCCAGCTCGACGCCCAGCGTCAGCGGTTCGGAATGGTTGAAGGCTTCAAGGCTCACGCGTTGTCTCCGTTGCTGCTGGTGGTGGCGGCGTTCGACAGTGGCGCCCAGGGTTTCGAACTTTCGCCCGCGCGGTAGATGGCCACCGTGGCGATCACGGCGCCCAGCACCTCCATCAGCAGGATGGCGGGCAGGGCCACGCGGGCGATCAGGTGGCCGGTGGACGGCGAGGCCACCACGAACTGCGAGGCGATCAACAGGGCGATGGAGGACATGGGCGTCATTGCGCCACCGACCCACAGGGCCTGGCGCCAGCTGGCGCCGCTGCCCACGTTGCCCAGGGCCACGCCCAGCACCTTGGCCACTAGGCGCACGGCGATCAGGGCCAGCACCACGCCGGCCACCGGGCCGCTCCAGTCGGCCTGCGCGGCCACCGTGGAGACCAGCACGAACATCAGCATGGTCAACAGCGACGACGCATTACCCAGCTGGCGTGGCCAGGCCCAGGGGCGCGGGTTGAGTTGCTTGAGCAGAATGCCGCCGAGCAGCGCGGCCAGCGGGGCCGAGCCGCCCATGTGCGCCGCCACGGCCGTGCCGGCGGCGATCAGCGCCAGCAGCAGCATGGAGGTGTTTTCGCTGGCCGGGCTCATGATGCGCAAGGCCATGCGCATCACCAGCGCCAGCGCAGCCGCCACCACCACCGAAACGCCGAGCACCACCACCACCGGGTACATGGTGTCGATGAGCGTCAGGCTCTGGCGGTTGATCTGCTCGGCGCGGGCACTGCCCAAGGTCAGCGCGTACAGCGTGGACAGGGTGGCGAGCACGATGGCGCGCTCGGTCACCGGGCCGGCGGCGCGGGTGTCGGCCACCACGCGCGTCAGCACCGCGGGCGAGGCGGCCAGCGCCACCAGGGCAAGGGGCCCTGCCACCTGCGTGGGCTGGTTGAGCCAGACCAATACCCAGTACACGGCAAAGTAGGTCAGCGTGGATTCGGCAATGCTCTGCACCAGCACCATGGGGTTGTGGCGAAACCAGCGCAGCGGGATGCGCCCGCCGCATTCGAACAGCACCAGGGCAATGCCCAGTTCCAGCAAGAACAGGCCGATGCCCTGCAGCGGCCACAGGGCACCGCTGAAGCCGGCCAGGCCCGCAGCCGTGCCCACCAGCGAGTAGCCCACCACCTTGGGCAGGCCAGTGTGGCGCTGGCACAGGTAGCCGGCCATGGCGGCCACCGCCAGCAGCAGGGACCATTGCACTGTGGGGAGCCCGGCCGAGGGGCGCAGCCACTGCGCCCAGAAGCTCAGGATTTCATTCATGTAGGTGACCTCTGCATGGCGCGGGCACCGGGGCGCCCGCAGGTTGATTCTTCGGCGGCACATCACCACCGGTTCGGTGGCCGATGCCGGGCGGTGCCGGCCAGATCACATCCGTGCGGCGCAGCATGGCGCACAGCCATGACTCCAGCCGACAGCGGCTGGCACGCCGTTACCTTAACGTACCCCGCAGAGACCTCAGGAACCGCTTCGGTTTTGCGCAGCGGCCATGGCCTGCGAGGGTGCGCCTAATTTAACTGCCCCTGCCGAGGCTCCTTGTAGGACAGTTTCGAGCTTTGTAAGGAGCTGTTTGCAACCCTTGCTGCGTGCGTCAGGCGGTTGCTGTGCGTCCGCGCCCCGGCATGAAGAAGCTCAGCGGCGATGAGCGAAGGCGCTTTCGGATGGCTGCGTAGATGCGCGAGCGGTCCACGCCGCTCACGCTCTGTGCGCGCAGCGCCAGGCTGAAGGCCAGGTAAAAGCTCACCGTGACGTTGAGCGCACCGATCAGCGGGATGGCAGCCACGGCCCACCAGAAGGCCTGCAGGTGCAGCACGGCCATGCCCAGGGCCGCGCAGGCCGCGCCGATCTGCCCGGTGGAGAGCGTCACGTGGCGCACGTCCAGGCCCAGACCGAAGAAACCGGCGATGGCCGGCACCAGGCCGAGCATGAAGCCAAGCGAGATGTTGGCCGCGAAGCCCGAGAGGTTTTCACGCAGGAAGCGCGCCCACCGCGCTGCGCGCGCATGGCCCAGCAGCCCCGTGATGCGCGGGTTGTAGTGCATGGCCGAGTCCAGGCGGTGCAGCACGAACCAGTTCTCCGTCCAGCCCGCGATGATGCTCGACAGGAACAGCAGCACCCCGGTGAAGGCCGCGAAGAACAGCGAGGGCCCGAGCAGGTGCAGCGACTCGAACACATGCTCGGCCTGCTTTTCCGTGATGGCCGGCGTACCGGTGGCCTGGGCGATCAGCAAGGCGAGGGCCAGCACGGCCGGGAACACCACCAGCACATTGCCCAGCACGGCCGCCACCTGCGAGCGCACCAGGTGGGTGATCTCGTCCACGAAGGACTCGATGGCATCGCTGGCCCCAAGCTCCTTGAGCTTGGCGGCCATGGCCGGTGCCGTCATCGCGGGCTGCTTGGTGGCCACCGTGAGGTGCAGCAGCTGGATCAGCACGAAGGTGACGGCGTAGTTCACCCCCGCCCAGAAGCCGCCCCAGAAGGCCGACAGCGCCAGCGCATACAGGCCGAACTTGGCCAGCGTGGTGAAGGCCATCAGGGCCCCGCCGCCGGCTGCCTTCTTCACCATGGAGCGGTACTCGGCGCCCGTGCGGGTGATGTAGTGCTCGCCCGTCTCGGCGCTGCGCTCGGCCACCTTGGCCGCCAGCAGCGAGGAGTTGGAGGCGAACAGCGCGCGCAGGCTGCGCCGCTCCTGCCCCACCAGCACCAGGTTGGCCATGAGTTTCGCCGCCGTCAGCGCCGGCTGGGGCGATAGCAGGCAATCGAGCAACTGGCGCACGCGCAGGATGCGCTCGCGCAGCTGGCGCAGGCGGAACACCAGGCCGACCGAGATGCCGTTGTCCTCGAAATGCGTGTACACCGTGGCAGCCGCAGCGCGGCAGGCCTCCAGCCGCTCGCGCAGGCGCTGCACCGCAGCATCAAGCCGCTCGGGCGTGCGCAGGCCGTGCAGCACTTCCACGCGCAGGCTCTCCACGTCGTGGATCAGGGCATGGAAGGGCTGGGAATCGCGCGCCGTCTCGCTCATGCGCAGGCGCAGCTCGGGCGCAAAGCCGGTCGATAGGATCTGCCCCGCGCAGTAGGTGATGGCATCGAGCAAGGCCTTTTGCCAGCGCGAGGCGCCGCCCGTGTCCGTGGGTGCGAGCAGGTGTACGAGGCGCGCGAGCTGGGTTTCCTCCAGCGCGGCCACCCACTGGGCATCGAACCCCCCGGGCAAGGCCAGCATGAACAGTTCGGAGGCATCGATGGTTTCGGGGCTCGCCGGCAGCAGCTTGGTACGCAGGCGCTCGGCCACCTCACTGGCCAGGGCCGTGCGCGGCGCAAAACCGAAGTCGGCGAGCAGGGTGGTGATGTCTACCGTGTCCACCAGCACCGCCCACCAGGCCTGGAGTTTCGCCTGCACCTCGGGGCGGGCTTCCACCGCGTCCAGGAACAGCTGCAGGCGGCCGATGGCGCCCGGCACCGAGTCGCGCTTGCCGCGCACCCAGTCGAGCAGGCCGATCAGCCACAGGTGGCGGTGGGCCAGGTCGGCGGCCGGGTCCAGCCGCGCCAGGATGCTGGCGAGGTCGACGCTGCGGCTCAATGCAGCACCCGGCCGGTCAGGGGCTGCCCGGAAGGGCCCTGGTTGATTGCCTCCAGCATGAACAGATCCACCTTGGCATCGAAGGGCTCGCCTTCTTCACCCACGCAGTGGAAGGTGCCGTGCATGGTGCCGCTGGCCGTGCGCAGGCGGCAACCGCTGGTGTACTGGAAGGATTCACCGGGTTTGAGCAGGGGCTGGTGCCCCACCACGCCCAGGCCCTTGACCTCCTCGGTGTGGCCGCGCGAGTCGCTGATGATCCAGTGGCGCGAGATCAGCTGTGCGGGCGCATCCCCGGCATTGGTGATGGTGATCGTGTAGGCGAAGCTGAACACCCCTGTCTCCGGGGCGGACTGCTCCGGCAGGTACTCGGGCTGCACTTGCACGTCAAACTGGTACTTTGGCATGGGCGAATGGTAACTGCGACAATCGGGGCATGAGCCGACCTTTTCGCATAGCCCCCTCGATCCTCTCCGCCGATTTTGCCCGCCTGGGCGAAGAAGTGCGCAATGTCATTGCCGCTGGGGCGGACTGGATCCACTTTGACGTGATGGACAACCATTACGTGCCCAACCTCACCTTCGGCCCCATGGTGTGCCAGGCGCTCAAGCCACATGCCAAGACGGCCGATGGAACCGCCATTCCGGTGGATGTCCACCTGATGATCGAGCCCGTGGACGCCCTGGCGGCCGCGTTTGCCGATGCCGGTGCCGACTACATCAGCTTCCACCCCGACGCCTCGGGCCATGTGCATCGCAGTATCCAGGCCATCCGCTCCAAGGGTGCCAAGCCCGGCCTGGTGTTCAACCCGGCGCAGCCCCTGGACGTGCTGGACTGGGTGATCGACGACATCGACCTGATCCTGATCATGAGCGTGAACCCCGGTTTCGGCGGCCAGAGCTTCATCGATTCGGCCCTGCGCAAGATCGAGGACGTGCGCCGCCGCATCGATGCTTCGGGCAAGGACATCCGCCTGGAAGTGGATGGCGGCATCAAGACGGACAACATCCGCCGGGTGGCGGATGCGGGTGCCGATACCTTCGTGGCCGGCAGCGCCATTTTTGGCAAGCCGGACTACAAGGGCGTCATCGACGCCATGCGCCTGCAACTGGGCTGAGCCCGTCGCAGGCGACTTGCGCTTACTTTGCCGGGACGATGATCGTGGTGGTGGTCGACTCGCGCAGCACGCCGCCGCCAGATACCGAGCCGCTCACGGCACTGCTCTCGACGCGGCGTACGCACTCTGAACGCTCCTGCGCGCTCTGGAAGGCATTGCAGCGGTCGGTGCCGTTGGCCGCTGCGATCGGGCCGGGGTCGCTCAGCTGGCCCTTGCGCGAGGCGTCCAGTGCGTTGGTGGCCTCGCGCATGCAGGTGGCCATGCTGTCCTGGGTGTTGTTGGTCATGCACTTCTGGCGGTCCTGCTCATAGCGGGCCGTGGCCTCCGAAGAAGCTGTCTGGGCCGAAGCGGCGCCAGAGGCTGCCAGCAGGGCAGCGGCGAGGACGGGGGCGAAAAAGGCAATGCGTTTCATGGGGTGGGCTCCTTGCGCCAGGCGCAAATGACAGGGGGTGCAACCAAGTTGCAAAAAGGATGGATGCAGCGTAGCCCTGCATCCCCTTGAACCCTGTCGGACAGCGCCGACCGCAGCCGTGCGCCTTGGCGCCTTCTTCCGCCTTGCTCAGCCCAGCCGCTGGAACGTCAGCGTGAACGCCACCCCGTCCGCCGTATTGCGCGCATTGATGGTGCCGCCCATCTTGGCCATGTAGGTCTTGGCCACGAACAGCCCCTGGCCGCGGTGTTCGCCTTCGCCCACGGGCGTGGGCAGGTCGGGGTCGGACACCCCGAGTTCGAAGATGCGGCCCAGCAGTTCGTCGGCAATCGTCACGCCCACGTTGTGCAGCGTGGCGCTGGCGGTGGATTCCGAGGCCGTGAGCGTGAGCGTGATGGCCGTGCCCGCAGGGCGGTAGCGGTCGGCATTGCGCAGGATGTGCGTGACCACGTCCTCCAGCGCGA
The DNA here is from genome assembly GCF_979253235.1 of Acidovorax sp. AC410. NCBI lineage: Bacteria > Pseudomonadati > Pseudomonadota > Betaproteobacteria > Burkholderiales > Comamonadaceae > Acidovorax > Acidovorax sp. AC410. The sequence continues at coordinate 1,348,194 of NZ_CEEDCG010000001.1, read as the reverse complement.
ATTCGTCGGCCCGCACGATGACGGGACCGATGCCCCCGGGGTACACCACGTCCACGATGCCAGCGAAATGCGCGTTGTCCGCCACGTGGCGCAGAAAGGCATCCAGGTCCAGCCGCCCCTGCGGCACATCGGCCGCCTGCAATGCCTCCGCTGGGGACGCCGTGCCGTAGAGCACATGCACCGCCTGCTGCATGCGCTGCACATAGCGGTGCCCGGGGTCGCCCGGGCCGCCATGCAGCACCATGAGCGACTGCAGGGGCGACATGATCTCGTGGCCCACGGCGTGCCACATGTCGCGCTCCTGCTGGGCGCGCAGTTGCTCGCGCTGGATGTCGTCCTTCACGCGCTGCAGCAGGTCGGCCAGGCCGCCCGCAAGAATGCCCAGCTCGTCCGAGCCGCGCAGGTCCGAGACATCGAGATCCCCCAGGCGCGGGCCGATGTGCCCGTCCTGCACGTTGTAGGAGACGGCGGCTGCGCGCCGGGTGAGGGCGGTCACGCGGCGCAGCAGCCCCACCTCCACGACCAGCCAGGCCAGCGCGATCGCGGTCAGCATGGCCCCGAGGTACCAGGACATGCGCGTGGCCACGGCGGCCAGGCCCTGCTCCAGCCCGCGCAGGTTGCCGGTGAAGCTGACCACATAGTTGCCCGTGGGCGTATCGAGGATGTCCAGGCCCGCCGGCGTGGCGCGCGCATCGGGCGCATCGAGTGGCAGCCAGCTCACCAGGCGGATCAGCCAGGGCGCCGAAGGCTCGGCCTGCACCTCGCTGCCCTTGAGGGTGAGCGCACGCTCCTCGCCGTCACCCATCTTGCGCACCTGCACCTTCTCGCCGGGCAGCAGGCTGCGCGTGACTTCCGTGAGCGAGGCGCCGGGCTGGGCGCCGGGGGCGTTGCTGTCGAACAGTGCCGGGCCGTCGCCGGGCGCGAGCATCTCCACGCGCACGCGCATGCTGCCCAGGTCTTCGGGCGGCCACACCAGGCGCTGCTCCTTGCGGAACAGCGCCTCGCGGAACAGCTCCACCGGCAGGCGGATGGAATAGAAGCTGCGGCGCAGGCAGTCGGGCGCGGCACCGGCCAGGTCGCGGCACTGGCCGTTCTGCCAGAGCCAGCCGCGAAAATCGCGCACCGGGCGGGCCCGCGCATCGAGCGTGTCGCCCCCGTTGTCCACAAAGCCCGTGAGCCGGCCCCGTGCCCCGGGGCTGGTGCCGGCCACCGTGCCACTGGCCGGTGCCATGGCCTCGAACGGTGCCACCCAGCGGCTGGTGGTGCCGCGCATGTCCAGCGTCACGCGTGCCCGGTGCACGGCTGCCAGGTCCAGCGCGCCGCGTTCGCGCGCGGCCAGTTCGCCGGCATAGAAGCTGCCCACGATGTAGATGAAGCCCCCCGCATACGGGTTGTTGCCGATGGCCGCGCAGACCGAGGAGCCATCGGGGTACTGCACCGAGCAGCCCGCCATCTCCACCGCCTGCTGGGCCTTGTTCTGGTCGTCGAAGTCGATGGCCGAGTAGGGCAGCAGCAGCGGGGCCAGCGGCGTCGCCCCCTGGCCCAGGCTGGCCGAGTTGAGCAGCGCCAGCTGCCCCGAGGGGTGGCGCAGCCGTGCCATCACCTCGGCCTGGCTGCGCTGAAAGCCGTGCTGGTAGCTCTGCCAGGCGCGCTCCTTCTCCTCGCGCAGCAGCACCACGCTGAGCGCCACGGTGGCCACCGCCAGCAGGATGAACACGCTGCGCACGAGGATGCGCAGGCGAAAGGCCGGCAGGCCCAGGCGCGGCATTTCGAGCCGGGGCATCTCCAGGCCGGGGCGCAGCAGGCGCTTGATCATCATGTCTTGAGGCGGCCCTGCGCCAGCGGCGAGCCGACCCAACGGAAACCGCGCATGGGCACGTTCTCGATGCCCTCGAAGGCCGGGTCCACCTCGCGCAGGGCCTCGCGGATGGTGCTCACATGCTTGCGCACGTTGTCGCGGTTGCGCCCGCTCTTGACCACCTCGAACAGCTCGTCGTACGACACCACCTCGCCGCTGCGCTGGTGCAGCGTGGCCAGGATGCGCTGGGCCGTGAGCGGCAGGTTGATGCGCTCGCCGCGCCAGGTGGGGGTGCGCTGCCACAGCGGGTCGAGCACCAGCGCATCGCCGGGCGCGACCGCCGCAACAGCGGCTGGCGTGGCCGCCTGCGTGGTGCGCAGGATGTCGAGGAAGGTCTCGATGAAATCGGCCTCCTCGAAGGTCGTCTTCTGCAGGTAGTCCCAGGCGTCCAATGCCTTCATGATGCTGCGGTAGATGGCCGCCGGCATGGCCGACACCACCAGCACCGGCGTGCCCTGGCGCAGCTTGTTGATGGCGTTGATCAGCGCCACGCCGGCATGGCGCTCGCGACCCAGCTCGATGTCCAGCACCACCGCGTCGTAGTGCTCGCGCGCCAGGGCGGCTTCGGCCTCGTCGCGGGTGAACCACTGGTCGATCACGATGCCGCTGCGCGCACTGCGGATCCAGCCGGCCAACTGGTTGCTGGTGGGCAGGTCGTCTTCGATCACGGCAATGCGGGTCATGGGCTGTTCTGCGAGTGGTGCTGCAGGGATTATCCCGGCCGCCCGCCGGCAGCGGTGTGAGTTTTTCTTCCGCGGGCGGAGCTTTTGCACGCCCGGCGTGAGTGCTTTGGTGGGGGCGCCGCATTGTTGCTTCCGGGGGGAATGCGAAGAATTGGACACCAATGCAGCACGGAATTCGGCGCCGCAGAGAAACCACCACCGAACCGAATCAACGAGGGAAGACACCATGAAAGCCACCTGGAACCGCATCACCCGTGCCCTGCGCCGCACCCCTGCCGCCGCACCTGCCGTGGAACCCACCCTGGACGGCGTGCAGGACGAGATCGCCGCGAGCGCCCCCTTCGCTTCCACCCGCCCCCTGCCGCTGCCATCGCCCCGTGCCCTGGGCTGGCTGGTGGCCGGCACGGCGGTGGTGGCTGCTGGCGCCATGGTGTACCGCAACCCCCCGGTGCAGCACCTGGACCAGGGCGAACTCGGTGTGCGCGTGAACCAGTTCACCGGCTCGGTCAGCCAGTGGCGCGATGGCAGCGTGTGGGTGCTGCCCGGCCTGCACAGCGTGCGCGTGTTCACCCTGCGGGACCAGACCTACCGCCCCGAGCAGATGCGCCAGGCCACGGGCGGCGCGCCGCTGCAGTCGGTCGAAGGCCTGTCCTTCGGCCTGGACCTGAGCGTGCGCTACGCCCTGGACCCGGCCGCCATGGCCGCCCGCTCGGCCCAGTTGCCCGACAACATCGGCGCCGAAATCGTCGAGCCCGCCGTGCAGGGCCTGATCTACAAGGTGTTCGCGCGCTACACGGTGCGCGAGATCTTCTCCTCCAAGCGCGCCGAGATCCAGCAGATCATCGAGAGCGAGTTGCGCACCCGCCTGGCCGCCGATGGCGTGCTGCTGCGCCACGTGCAGATCGGCAAGGTGGACCTGCCCGCTGAATACCGCCGCGGCATGGACAGCCTGCTGGCCGAGGAGCTGGCCTCCGAGAAGATGCGCTACACGCTGGAACTCAAGGACAAGCGCGTGAAGGAAACCGAACTCGACGCCAGCGCCGACAAGGTGCGCCGCGAAGTGGCCGCCGAAGCCGCCGCCCGCGAACAGGTGATCGCCGCCCGCGCCCAGGAAGAAGCCATGAAGCACGTGCTGCCCTTCAAACAGCGCCAGATCGAGCAGCGCCAGCTCGAAGCCGAGGCCGAGAAGGTCTCGCGCATCAAGGCCGCCGAAGGCAACGCCCAGGCCCGCCGCATCGAAGCCAACGGCGAGGCCGACGCGCGCCAGAAGCTGGCCGAGGCCGAGGCCTACCGCATGGACCGCATCGGCAAGGTCAACGCCGAGCAGATGGCGCGCGAAGGCGCCCTGGTCACGCGCCACCCGCTGCTGATCCAGAAGACGCTGGCCGACAAGCTCTCGGACAAGATCCAGGTCATCATCGCGCCCCCTCCGACCAATGGGGACTTCATCGGTGCCGCGCTGCTGGGCGGCAACCGCAACGCCCAGGCCGTGGCCGCGCAGGCCGCCGCCGGTGCCGACGACGCCTCCACGACCCAAGCCACGGAGCAATGAACATGAACCGCACCACCCTGACGCTCGTCGCGGCCATCGCCTCTGCCGCCACCATGGTCGCCACCGCCGCCGTGCAGCCCGCCACCCCGAGCGCCCTGGGCAGCGCCATCGTCGTGCAGGACCAGGCCAGCCTGCGCGCCGCGCCGCGTGACTCGGCCCAGCAGCAGTCCGCCCTGTGGCAGGGCGAGGTGCTCGAGGTGCGCGGCGAGCGCCTCGATTACCTGCAGGTATGGGACCACAAGCGCGAGCGCGGCGGTTTCATCCGCACCAGCGACGTGCGCCGCGTGGCGCTCGATGAGGCCGAGGGCCCCAACCTGCTGTCGGTGCTGCGCTTCGTGCGCGACACTCCGGGCGCCGAAGCATTGGGCATCGGCATCACCGCCGCCTACCTGCAGGCGGCACCGGCCAGTGCACTGGCGGGAGAGCAGGGCGCACAGGCCTTCGACGCACTGGGCACGCTGGCCGACCGGCTGGCGCGCCGCGCCTCGGCCGCCGTACCGGGCAAGGCATCGGGCGCCACCCTGTCGGCCCACCTGGATGTGGCCAACGGCTACGGCGTGCGCTTCACGACCTACGAGGTCGAAGGCCGCATGCAGGTCTGCTACGACGGCGAGGCCTTTCGCCGCGTGCTGGCCATGCCCGTGGCGGATGGCGAGCAGCGTGCCCGCGCCGCCCTGGCGCTGACGCGGCCCGAGTGCGTGAACCCCGACCTGCCGGCGCATGAGCGGGCCCGTGTGCAGGAATGGCAGTCCCAGGTGCTTGAGCGCGTGGACGTGGCGGGCCTGCCGTCCTATGTGCGCAACCGCATCCAGATGCGCCGCGCCAGCGTGTGGAGTGCCCTGGCCTTTCAGCAAGCGCGCAAGGATGCCGCGGGCGCACCGGTGTCCGCCGCTGCAGCCCGTGCCCTGGCCGAATTTTCCGGCGTCAGCAAGAACGACCTGCCCGACGAAGACCAGCCGGCCTACAACGACGCCGCCATGCGCGTGGGCGCCGTGCGCTGGGCCCTGGTGCCCACCAGCCTGCCCACCGCCCAGGGCAACCGCCCGGGCATCGTGACCGAGCCCGGTGCGGCCGGTGAGACCTGCGTGCTGCTGGTCGATGCCCAGAAGGGTGTGAAGGCACCATTGGTGCGCCGCTGCACCTACGGCGTGGTATGGGCCGCCTCGGCCAGCGTGAACCGCGAGGGCACCGCCGTGGCCCTGGCCGTGCAGCCCCTGGAGGGCTGGCGCGAACTGTGGGTGATGCGCAAGACCCCCGAGGGCTGGCTGGTCGACGTGCTGCCACCGGCCGCCACCGCCCCCGAGACCGGCGTGGCCGAGTGGGCCGGCTGGGTGCCCGGCGGCCAGCAGATGCTGGTGGCGCGCGAGGCACGCGGCCAGGGCCGCTACCGCCGCAGCTTCGAGATCGTGCGCCTGGAAGGCCTGGCCACCGAGCGCGTGACCGGCGACGTGGCTGCGCTGCCCCTGTTCCAGCGCTGGCAGGACCCGGCCTGGAAGCGCCAGACCTTGAGTCTGCGGTAAGCCGGCGCCTTTAAACTCGCCAGGGCCGGGCAGCGCTGCCTGGCCTTTCTTCATCCGCATTCCGAGGAGTTCTTCGCATGTCCGCATCGCCACCGTTGTCCGCCCTGCTGTCCCGCGTGGACGCCGCCATCGTGGACCTGGACGGCACCATGGTGGACACGCTCGGAGACTTTGCCGAAGCGCTCAACCGCATGCTGCGCGAGCTGGCACTGCCGGCCATTGGCGCCCAGCACATCGAGCACATGGTGGGCAAGGGGTCAGAACACTTGCTGCGGTCTGTGCTGGCCCATGTGCTGGCATCTCAAAGCCAGTCGGTGGATGCGGCGCAGATCGAATCGCTGTACCCCGCTGCCTGGGCCAGCTACCAGAAGCACTACCTTGACATCAATGGCCAGTACGCCAAGGTCTACCCCGGCGTGGTGGCTGGCCTGCAGGCGCTGCAGGCGGCAGGCCTGCGCCTGGCCTGCCTGACCAACAAGCCCACGGATTTTGCCGTGCCGCTGCTCCAGGCCAAGGGGCTGCACGGCTATTTCTCGCAGGTGTTCGGTGGCGACAGCTTCGAGCGCAAGAAGCCCGATCCGCTGCCCCTGCGCAAGACCTGCGAAGCCCTGGGCACCACGCCGGCGCGCACGCTGATGGTGGGGGATTCGAGCAACGACGCGCAGGCGGCGCGCGCCGCCGGCTGTCCCGTGGTGCTGGTGACCTATGGCTACAACCATGGCCAGCCCGTGCGGGCCGTGGATGCCGATGGCTTCGTGGATGCGCTCGCGGAGTTCTCGGCCGCAACCTGAGGGTTTGTCAGGCCGCGATACGGCGCTGTCCGTTCGCCGGCAGCAGGCGCGAGGCATTGCTGGCCGGACGGGGCGAGGCGACCGGCATGGCATGGTCCGCACCGAGCCGGAACACCGCCACCGCTTCCACCAGCTGGCCGGCCTGGGTTTTCAGGCTGTCGGCCGCGGCCGCACTCTGTTCCACCAGCGCGGCGTTCTGCTGCGTGGCCTGGTCCATCTGCGTGATGGCCTCGCCCACCTGGCCCACGCCCGAGCTCTGCTCGCTGCTGGCGGCGCTGATCTCGCCCATGATGTCGGTCACGCGGCGGATCGATGCCACCACCTCGCTCATGGTGGCACCGGCCCGGTCCACCAGGGCGCTGCCGCGCTCCACGCGTTCCACGCTGGTGCCGATCAGGCCCTTGATCTCCTTGGCCGCCTCGGCGCTGCGCTGCGCCAGGCTGCGCACCTCGCCGGCCACTACGGCAAAGCCGCGGCCCTGCTCGCCGGCGCGGGCGGCTTCCACGGCCGCGTTCAGCGCCAGGATGTTGGTCTGGAAGGCGATGCCGTCGATCACGCTGATGATGTCGGCGATCTTTCGGCTGCTGTCGTTGATGCCCTTCATGGTGTCCACCACTTCGGCCACCACCTGCCCGCCCTGGATGGCGACGGTCGATGCGCTCATGGCCAACTGGTTGGCCTGGCGCGCGTTGTCCGCGTTCTGGCGCACGGTGGAGCCCAGCTCCTCCATCGAGGCGGCGGTTTCTTCCAGCGCCGAGGCCTGCTGCTCGGTGCGCGCCGACAGGTCGTTGTTGCCCGAAGCGATCTCGGCGCTGGCGGTGGCCACGCCTTCGGCGCTGTGGCGCACATTGCCCACGATGGTGGCCAGGCGCGACTGCATGGTCGCCAGGGCCTGCAGCAACTGGCCGGTCTCATCGCTGCGCGTGGTGCTGATGGGGTGCGTCAGGTCGCCATCGGCAATGCTCTCGGCGGCCTGCCGGCCCAGTTGCACCGGCCGCACGATGGAGCGCGTGACGGTGAAGGCCAGCAGTGCGCCCAGCGCCACGGCGATCAGCGTGCCCACGCCCAGCAGCACCTGGCTGGCCCGGGCCAGCGTGCCTGTATCGCTTTGGCTGGCGGCCAGCTGCGTGGCCATGGCCGTGCGCAGGTCGTCCAGGCTCTTGAGGTACTGGTCCGCCAGGGGGCGCAGGTCCTTGTCCACCAGCGTGGGCACGTTGGGCTCGCCACCGCGGTGCAGTTCGCGGATCTCGGCGAGCTTGTCGCTGTAGGCCTTGCTCGCAGCGGCGATGGTGGCCAGCTGCGCACGGTTCTTGTCGCCCTGCACCAGGCCTTCGATGCGTTTGACCTTGCCCTCGATGCCCTGGGCCGTGGCCTGCGTGTCGGCCGTGAGCTTTTCCATGTAGTCGCGGTCGATGGCCTTGAGGAAGGCCTCGGTGCGCACCCAGTTCAGGCGGATGTCGGCAGCCCAGTTCTCCACCAGGGTCTGCTGCTCGATCTCCTGCGTGGCCACGCGCTCGCTCGCACTGTTCAGGCTGGCGATGCGCCACATGCCGGTGGCTGCAATGAGCGCCGTGATGAGCAGGATGGCGCCAAAGGACAGGCCCAGGCGCAGGCCGACGGAAAGGTTGCTTGGTTTCATGGTGTGGTCAGGCGCGCGAACGAAGGTGCAGGGTCAAAGGGCGAGGGTGGTCGGCGGATCGCTCCTGGGCGCGGGTGGCGCGGAGAAGGCCCGGCCGCAGCGTGCTGCGGATGGCGCGCGCACACGCGGCCGGGTTTTGAAGATTACGCTGGCGGTTTGCCGGCGCGGTGTCTGCCGTGAGACAGAAACGGGTAGGTGCTTTCCCGGGAGGGAGGGTGTGTGGGTGCGGTGGCGGGCACTGCCTACGCAGGCTGCTTGCCCAGGAGCGCGTCCTTGAGCTTCCAGTCAGCCGGCGCATTGCCCAGCCAGATGCCCAGCAGGGCGTTGAAGAACTCGGGCTCCTTGAAGGGCTCGCCCTGGGGCTTGCCCTTGACGGTGATCACAGTGCCCGTGCCGGGAATCCAGTCCACCTGGAACTGGTCCCCCGCCATGAGCTTCTTGTGGTCCGAGAAGATCTGGCTCATGCGCAGCACGCCGGGGATCAGCTTGGAGAAGGCCGCGCGGTCCATGTTGTCTTCCATGCCGCGCGAGAACAGCTTGCCCAGCTCGGTGGAATCGATCTCGCGCAGCATGGTGATGCTCATGCGCTTGGGGCCCTTCTGGCTTGCCACCTCCTGCGGCGTGCCGGCTTTCTTTTCGAGGTACAGCCCGGCGGTGTAGACCTTGAACACCGCCTTGTAGCGCACGCCCGCGCCGTTGAGCTGAAGGGTGCTGTCGGCCACCTGGGCGGTCTCGTCATACTTCACGTTGGACACCGTGATGGGCTGGGCCATGGCGGCTCCGGCCAGAAGGCATGCGGCGGCGAGTGCAGCGCATCGCACCATGTTGTTCATGCTTGTCTCCTCAAAATAGAACGACCGTTCGTTTCTAATTGTTGCAAGACCGGGGAGCGGGCGCAACAGGGTTTTCGAGTGGTTCTTCATGGTGATTGCATGGCAAAAAGCCGAAAGCTCCAAGACCTTTGCTACACTTTGGCCCATGTTCATTCACCACGTGTTCATCACAGGTTGCAGCGACCGGGGAGCCTGGCCCTGGCGTCAGCCTGTCTGCCTGAACGCCTGATGGCACCTGGGCGATCCGCCCCAGCGTGCACCCGTGGCCCTTGTCAGGGCCGATTGAATGAACCGCAGCGCCCCCAATGCCCATTGGCGGGGACACGCGCTGTGACAGCTGGGAGCTCTCCCCGTGATCACTGAACTTGAATTCAAAAGCCTGGCCGGCGAAGGCTACAACCGCATTCCGCTCATGGCCGAGGCCTTTGCGGACCTGGAAACCCCGCTCTCGCTCTACCTGAAGCTGGCGCGCGCCAAGGAGGGCGGCAAGCACAGCTTTCTGCTCGAATCCGTGGTGGGCGGCGAGCGCTTCGGGCGCTACAGCTTCATCGGCTTGCCGGCGCGCACCCTGCTGCGCGCCAGCGGCTTTGGCGCCGCCGCGCGCACCGAGGTCGTCACCGACGGCCAGGTGGTCGAGACCGCCGAGGGCAACCCGCTCGACTTCGTCGCCGCCTACCAGAAGCGCTTCAAGGTCGCGCTGCGCCCCGGCCTGCCGCGCTTTTGCGGTGGCCTGGCCGGCTATTTCGGCTACGACGCGGTGCGCTACATCGAGAAGAAGCTCGAGAACACCTGCCCGCCCGATACCCTGGGCTGCCCCGACATCCTGCTGCTGCAGTGCGAGGAACTGGCGGTCATCGACAACCTCTCGGGCAAGCTCTACCTCATCGTCTACGCCGACCCGGCCACGCCCGAAGCCTATGCCAAGGCCAAGAAGCGCCTGCGCGAACTGAAAGAGCAGCTCAAGTATTCGGTCAGCGCACCGGTGGTCAAGCCCACCGAGAGCCACCCCGCCCAGCGCGACTTTTCCAAGGCCGACTACCTGGCCGCGGTGGACCGCGCCAAGGAGCTGATCGCTGCCGGCGACTTCATGCAGGTGCAGGTGGGCCAGCGCATCCACAAGCGCTACACCGAAAGCCCGCTGTCGCTGTACCGTGCGCTGCGCTCGCTGAACCCCTCGCCGTACATGTATTTCTATGACTTCGGCGACTTCCACGTGGTGGGCGCCAGCCCCGAGATCCTGGTGCGCCAGGAGAGCACGCCGGACGGGCAGAAGATCACCATCCGCCCGCTGGCCGGCACGCGCCCGCGCGGAGCCACGCCCGAGAAGGACAAGGCCGCCGAGGTCGAACTCATCAACGACCCCAAGGAGCGCGCCGAGCACGTGATGCTGATCGACCTGGCGCGCAACGACATCGGCCGCATCGCCAAGACCGGCACCGTGAAGGTGACCGAGGCCTTCGCGGTGGAGCGCTACAGCCACGTGATGCACATCGTGAGCAACGTCGAGGGCATCCTCAACGAGGGCATGACCGCCATCGACGTGCTCAAGGCCACCTTCCCGGCCGGCACGCTCACCGGTGCCCCCAAGGTACACGCCATGGAGCTCATCGACCAGCTCGAACCCACCAAGCGCGGCCTGTACGGCGGCGCCTGCGGCTACCTGAGCTATGCCGGCGACATGGACGTGGCCATCGCCATCCGCACCGGCATCGTCAAGAACGGCACGCTCTACGTGCAGGCGGCGGCCGGCGTGGTGGCCGATTCGGTGCCCGAGCTCGAATGGAAGGAAACCGAGCACAAGGCCCGCGCGCTGCTGCGCGCCGCGGAACTCGTCGAGGAGGGGCTTGAATGAGCCGCGCCATCGAGCAGGTGCAGCACTGCACCACCATGGCCGACGTGCGCCGCCAGATCGACGCGCTCGACGACATCCTCGTGCCGCTGCTGGTGCAGCGCACGGGCTACATGACCCAGGCCGCGCGCATCAAGCAGTCCGACAACCAGGTGCGCGACGAGGCCCGCATAGCGGCCATCGTGGACCGGGTGCGTGAGCGTGCGCAGGCCCAGGGCGGCCAGCCCGACGTGATGGAAACCATCTACCGGGGGATCATGGAAGCCTCCATTGCCTATGAACACCGCGAGTTCGCGCGCCTGCGCGCCGGGCACGCCAGTGATGCGGGCCAGACCGCAGGGAGCGCAGCATGAAACTCTTGATGGTCGACAACTACGACAGCTTCACCTACAACATCGTGCAGTATTTCGGCGAGCTCGGTGCCGAGGTCGAGGTGCACCGCAACGACGAGATCACGGTGGAAGAGATCGCCGCCCGCCTGGCAGCCGGCCGACTCGACCGGCTGGTGATCTCGCCCGGCCCGTGTTCGCCGGCCGAGGCCGGCATCTCGGTGGCTGCGATCCAGCACTTCGCCGGCAAGTTGCCCATTCTGGGCGTGTGCCTGGGCCACCAGGCCATCGGCGCGGCCTTCGGCGGCACCATCGTGCGCGCACAGCAGCTGATGCACGGCAAGACCAGCGTCATCACCACCACGCAGCAGGGCGTGTTCGCGGGCCTGCCCGAGAAGTTCACCGTGAACCGCTACCACTCGCTGTCCATCGAGCGCGCCAGTTGCCCCGAGGTGCTGGCCGTGACCGCCTGGACCGACGATGGCGAGATCATGGGCGTGCGCCACAAGACGCTGGACATCGAGGGCGTGCAGTTCCACCCCGAGAGCATCCTCACCGAGCACGGCCACGCCATGCTCAAGAACTTCCTGGAGCCCCGTCCATGATCATCGAGACGCACCAGTTGCTGATGTTCATCGCCGCCGGCTGGCTGCTCAACCTGACGCCCGGGCCGGACGTGCTCTATATCGTGTCGAACGCGCTGCGTTCGGGCACGCGCGCGGGCATCGTGGCGGGCCTGGGGATCACGGCCGGCTGCTTCGTGCACATCTTCGCCGCCGCCGTGGGCGTGGGCGCGCTGCTGGCCGCGTCGGCCACGGCCTTCACCGTGCTCAAGTGGGTGGGCGCCGCCTACCTGCTGTGGATGGGCGTGCGCATGCTGTTCGCCAAGGCCTCGGGCGATGGTGGCAGCGGTGCCGCCATTGCGGCGGCGCAGGCCGCGCCGGCTGCGGCCGTGCCGCTGCGCGGCGTGTTCATGGGCGGCTTCTGGACGAATGTGCTCAACCCCAAGGTGGCCATCTTCTTCCTGGCCTTCGTGCCGCAGTTCATCGCGCCGGGCACGGACAGCAAGGCCCTGGCCTTCGTGCTGCTCGGGGTGCTGTTCAACCTCAACGCCATTCCCGTCAACGTGGGCTGGGCGCTGGCCGCCGGCTGGATGGCGCGCCGCGTGGGCGCCGTGCAGCGCGGCATGCATTGGTTGGACCGCGTCGCCGGGGCGATGTTCATCGGCTTCGGCCTCAAGCTGGCGTTCTCGGACCGGCCTGCTGCCTAAAAAATTACGAGACGGAGACCACACCATGTCCATCACCCCCCAGGAAGCGCTGCAGCGCACCATCGAGCACCGCGAAATCTTCCACGACGAGATGCTGCACCTGATGCGCCTGGTCATGAGCGGCGAACTCTCGCCCGTCATGACCGCGGCCATCATCACCGGCCTGCGCGTGAAGAAGGAAACCATCGGCGAGATCACGGCCGCCGCGCAGGTGATGCGCGAGTTCTCCACCAAGGTCCACGTGCCCGACAGCACGCACCTGGTGGACATCGTGGGCACCGGCGGCGACGGGGCCAACACCTTCAACATCTCCACCTGCTCGATGTTCGTGGCCGCGGCTGCCGGCGCCAAGGTCAGCAAGCACGGCGGGCGCGGCGTGTCGAGCAAAAGCGGCAGCGCCGACGTCATGGAAGCCCTGGGCATCCACATCAACCTCACGCCCGAGGCGATCGCCCAGTGCATCGCCGAGGTGGGCATCGGCTTCATGTTCGCGCCCAACCACCACCCGGCGATGAAGAACGTGGCCCCCGTGCGCCGTGAGCTGGGCGTGCGCACCATCTTCAACATCCTCGGCCCGCTGACCAACCCGGCTGGCGCGCCCAACATCCTGATGGGCGTGTTCCACCCCGACCTGGTCGGTATCCAGGTGCGCGCATTGCAGCGCCTGGGCGCCGAGCATGCGCTGGTGGTCTATGGCCGCGATGGCATGGACGAGGTCAGCCTGGGCGCTGCCACCCTGGTAGGTGAGTTGAAGAACGGCCAGATCACCGAGTACGAGGTGCATCCCGAGGACTTCGGCCTGTCCATGGCCAGCAACCGCGCGCTCAAGGTGGAAACGCCCGAGCAGTCGCGTGCCATGCTGATTGGCGTGCTCAAGGGCGATTCCGGCGCTGCGCAGGACATCGTCTGCCTGAACGCCGGCGCCGCGCTGTACGCCGCCAATGTGGCCAGCTCCATCGCGGACGGCCTGCAGAAGGCCCGCGCCGCAATCGCCTCGGGCGCCGCGCTGGCCCGGCTTGAGCAACTGGTGGCGCGTACGCACGCGCTGGCCGTGACTGCCTGACCGGCGGCTTTTCCCTTTCGCTTTTAGCATTGCCCACCACCATGTCCGACATCCTGAACAAAATCGTGGCCGTCAAGCACGAAGAAGTGGCCGCCGCCACCAAGCGCATGCCCCTGGCCGCGATGCGTGCCGATGCCGAGAGCCGCGTGCTCACGCGCGACTTCGAGGCCGCGCTGCGCGCCAAGATCGCCAAGGGCCAGGCGGCGGTGATCGCCGAGGTCAAGAAGGCCAGCCCCAGCAAGGGCGTGCTGCGCGCCGACTTCATCCCGGCCGACATCGCCCAGAGCTATGCCGATGGCGACGGCACGGTGAGCGCGGCCTGCCTTTCGGTGCTGACCGACAAGCAGTTCTTCCAGGGCAGCGTGGACTACCTCAAGCAGGCGCGTGCCAGCTGCCAGCTGCCGGTGCTGCGCAAGGACTTCATGGTCGACGCCTACCAGATCTACGAATCGCGGGCCATGGGCGCCGACGCCATTTTGCTGATCGCCGCCAGCCTGGACGACGCGCAGATGGCCGACTTCGAGGCGATTGCGCGCAGCCTGGACATGGCCGTGCTGGTCGAGGTGCATGACGGCGCCGAGCTGGAGCGTGCGCTCAAGCTCAAGACCCGCCTCGTGGGCATCAACAACCGCAACCTGCGCACCTTCGAGGTCTCGCTGCAGACCACGCTCGACCTGCAGAAGAACGTGCCGGCCGACCGCCTGCTGGTCACCGAGTCCGGCATCCTCACGCAGGCCGATGTGAAGACCATGCGCGATGCCGGCGTGAATGCCTTCCTGGTGGGCGAAGCCTTCATGCGCGCACCCGAACCCGGCGAAGCGCTGGCGAACCTGTTCGCCTGATCCAAGGCCTGCCACGCATGACCGACGCCACCCAACTGCAAAGTGCCGACCCCGCCGACTGGCCCGTGGCGCCCGGCTGGCAGCCGCTGGTCGATGCCTTCTTTGCCGGTGCCCGCGGGCAGGCGCTGCGGGCCTACCTGCAACAGCGCCTGGATGCTGGCGCCGCCATCTTCCCGCTCAAGCCGCTGCGCGCGCTGGAGCTGACGCCGCCCGAGCAGGTGCGCGTGGTCATCCTCGGCCAGGACCCGTACCACGGGCGTGGCCAGGCCGAGGGGCTGGCGTTCTCCGTCGCGCCGGGTGTGCAATTGCCGCCCTCGCTGCGCAACATCTTCAAGGAGATGCAGCGTGACCTGGAGACGCCGTTTCCCGCCTGGCCCGAGCCGGGCGGCAGCCTGGTGAAATGGGCGAAGAACGGCGTGCTGCTGCTCAACACCGGCCTCACGGTCGAGGAAGGCCAGGCCGCGAGCCATTCCGGCAAGGGCTGGGAGGAGTTGACCGACGCGGTGATCCGCCACGTGGCCGAGGGCGGGCGCCCGGTGGTGTTCATGCTCTGGGGCTCGCATGCCCAGTCCAAGCGCGTGTGGATTCCGGCCGACCGTGGGCACCTGGTACTCACTTCCAACCACCCCTCGCCGCTGTCGGCACTGCGGCCCCCCGTGCCCTTCATCGGTAATGGCCACTTCGGCAAGGCGCGTGAGTTCCGTTTGCGCCAAGAAAACCAGGCGTAGTCACCAGGGCCCGGGCAGCCGCTCCCTGAGCAGGTCCAGGAAGGCCTGGGCCGCCACGGGCAGGCTGCGGCCCGACAGGGTCTGCAGCTCCAGGTCGCGCAGGTCCATGCCCTGGTCGCCGATGGGCAGGGCGACGATGTCGCCCGCCGCCACCATGTGGCGCGCCGCGATCTCGCTGGACACCGACAGCCCGCCCCCGTTCGCCACGAAGTGGAGCATGGTCTTGACGTGGTTGCTCACCAGCACCGGCGCCAGCTGCAATCCCTGGCGGCTGCAGACGATGTCGATCATCTGCCGCACCGTGGTCTCGGGCGGAGGCAGCGCCAGCGGGTACTGACCCATGCGCGCCAGTGTCACGCTTTTCGCCCCGGCCAGCGGGTGGCCGGGAGGCACCAGGGCCAGCACCGGTGCCCGCTGGCGGTAGGCCACGTCGATGTCCTTGTGCGGCGCGCGGCTGAAGCACAGGCCGATGTCGGCCGCGCCGCTGCGCACCGCACCGGGCACCTGCGCCGTGGGCAGGGACAGCACCTCGAACTGGATGCCGGTGTGCGTGCGCTGGAACTCCACGCACAGGCGCGGCACCAGTTCGTTCGCAAACGCGTCGGATGTGGCCAGCCGCACCTGGCCGGCGCGCAGACCCTGCAGTGCCCCGATCTCACCCAGCGCCCGCTCGGCGTCGAGCACCGTGCGGCGCGCGTGCGTGGCCAGGATCTCGCCGGCCGCCGTGAGCACCATGCCGCGCGGGTGGCGCTCGAACAGCGGTGTTCCTAGCTGCGATTCGAGCCCGGCGATCTGCCGGCTCAGCGCCGAGGCGGCCACATGCAGCCGGGCCGAGGCCTCGGTGAGCGAGCCGCTTTGCGCCACTTCGAGGAAGTAGCGCAGGGCCGTGTCTTGCAGGAGTTGGGCGCGCATGGGATGGCAGTGCTTGGGTTTGCCGTAGATCATCTCAAAAACCGAAGCACTTTGCCGTAATGGCAAAGCTGTTTGCTGATTTGGTGGTGGTCATGCGACTGCCACATTCCTAAGATGAAGGCCTGTTGCACGCCGTTCCAGGGGAGTCTGGGGAGGGCGTGCCCGGCCTTTCCTGTTCTGTCCATTTCTGGAGTGCTTCGTATGCGTCTTTTGTCCTGGGGCCGTAGCGTGCTCGGCCTGGCCTGCCTTGTGGCGGTGTATGCGGGCGCGCATGCGCAACAGTCCAACTGGCCCGACCGCCCGGTGCGGGTGATCGTGCCCTTCCCGGCCAGTGGTGCCACCGACCTCGTGGCCCGTGTGGTCGCGCAGCGCGTGGCACAGGACCTGGGCCAGCAGATGGTGGTCGACAACCGCCCCGGCGCGGGCGGCACCATTGGCGCGGCCGAAGCCGCCAAGGCGCAGCCCGACGGCTACACCCTGCTGCTCACCACCAGCAGCACCCACGCCATCTCGCCGCACCTGATGCCGCGCCTGGCCTACGACCCGCGCAAGGACTTCACCCCCGTCGCCCACCTGGCCGACGCGCCCAGCGTGCTGCTGGTGACCAACTCGCTGCCCGTGAAGACCGTGGGCGAACTCATTGCCTACGGCAAGGCCCACCCCGGCAAGCTCAACTACGCCACCAGCGGCAATGGCACCATCGTGCACCTGAACGCCGCGGCCTTCAGTGCCCAGGCCGGCATCGAAATGATGCACGTGCCCTACAAGGGCACGGCCCTGGCCATCCCCGACCTCGTGACCGGGCAGACGCACGTGCTCTTCGACTCGCTGCCCACCGGCATGCCGCACGTCAAGGGCGGCCGCCTGCGCGCCCTGGCCGTGACCAGCGAAAAGCGCAGTGCGCTCGCGCCCGAGCTGCCCACCATGGCCGAGTCGGGCCTGCCCGGCTATTCCTCGGTGACCTGGTTCGGCGTTTACCTGCCGGCCGGCGCACCGCCGGCACTGGTAGACCGCATCCACAAGGCCTTCGCCAAGGCCATGCAGTCGACCGAAGTGGCCGAGGGCCTGGCCAAGCTTGGCGTGGAGCCCGCCGCCCCCAGCACGCCCGCCAAGTTCGCCGCCATGGTGCAGGCCGACAGCGCCCGCTGGGCCACCGTGATCCGCCAGCACAAGATTTCCGTGGAATGACTGACATGAACGCACGCACGCCTGACACCCCCGCCCTGGACTGGGCCCTGCCCTATGCCTCGCACCGCAGCGCGGTGATGGGCCGCAACGTGGTCTCCACCTCGCAGCCGCTGGCCGCGCAGGCCGGGCTGCGCATGCTGCTGGCCGGCGGCAATGCGGTGGACGCGGCCATTGCCGCCGCCATGGCGCTCACCGTGGTCGAGCCCACGGGCTGCGGCATCGGCAGCGACGGCTTCGCCATCGTCTGGGACGGCAAGGAACTGCATGGGCTGAACGCCTCGGGCCGCTCCCCTGCCGCATGGACGCCCGCGTACTTCGCCGAGCGCGGCGGCCTGCCCGAGCAGGGCTGGAACGCCGTCACCGTGCCTGGCGCCGTATCGGCCTGGGTAGCCCTGTCCAAACGCCTGGGCAAGCTGCCGTTTGCCCAATTGGCCGAGCCCGCCATCGACTACGCGCGCAATGGCTTCCCCGTCTCGCCCACCATCGCCCGGCTGTGGGCGCTGGGCGCAGCCAAGCTCGGCGCCCAGCCCGGCTTTGCCGAGTGCTTCATGCCCGGTGGCCGCGCACCGCGCGCGGGCGAGATCTTCCGCAGCGAAGCCCATGCGCGCACCTTGGAGCTGATTGCCCAGACCGAGGGCGAGGCCTTCTACCGTGGCACCCTGGCACGCCAGATGGTGGAGCATTCCCGCGCCCATGGCGGTGCCATGACCGAGGACGACCTCGCATCGCACCAGGCCGATTGGGTGGGCACCGTGAGCCAGCGCTTCGGTGACTCGGTGGTCCATGAAATTCCGCCCAATGGCCAGGGCATCGCCACGCTGATGGCGCTGGGCATGCTCGAATCCCACGGCATCGGCGGCCAGCCACTGGACCATGTGGACACGGTACACGCCAGCATCGAGGCCATGAAGCTCGCGCTGGCCGATCTGCACCAGTACAACGCCGACATCGATGCCATGCAGGCCGTGACGCCGCGCGACCTGCTCGACGCTGGATACCTGCAGCAACGCGCGCAACTGATCGATGCCGCACAGGCCGGCGACCCCGGCCACGGTACGCCACGCCCAGGCGGCACGGTGTACCTGGCGGCGGCCGATGCCTCGGGCATGATGGTCTCGTTCATCCAGTCCAACTACATGGGCTTCGGCTCGGGTGTGGTCGTGCCGGGCACGGGCATCAGCCTGCAGAACCGGGGCCACGGCTTCACCCTCACGCCCGGCCATGCCAACGAGGTGGCGCCGCGCAAGCGCCCCTCGCACACCATCATCCCGGCCTTCGCCATGCATGCCGACGGCACGCCGCAGATGGCCTTCGGCGTGATGGGCGGCCCGATGCAGTCCCAGGGCCACCTGCAGATGGCCCTGCGCGTGCTGCGCTACGGCCAGAACCCGCAGGCCGCAGCCGACGCACCGCGCTGGCGCGTGACGGGCGGCAAGGGCGTGGCGGTGGAGCCGACCTTCGACCCTGCGGTGGTCGCGGAACTGCGCGCGCGTGGCCACGAGGTGACGGTGGAGGAGGGCAATGGCGTCTTCGCCTTCGGCGGCGCCCAGCTCGTGCTGCGTGACGGTGGCAGCTACATCGCAGGCTCCGACCCGCGCAAGGACGGGCACGCGGTCGCGTTCTGACCGGGTCGCCCTGGCGCGCCGGTGCGCCCCAAGTGAGGTGCTTGCCTGTTTTGTTTTCTGTATGGCAGAATATTATTATTGTTTTACAGAAAAAACTAGGCAAACACCATGGCATCCATCCAGAGCCCGGCCTTCCGGCGCCTGTCGCGCGGGCTGCACGCGCTGACCCTGCTGTGCGCCCTGGCGGGCGTGTGCTTTTCCGTGGCCCGCTGGCTGCTGCTGGGCCGTGGCGAGCCGGGTGGCCTGGCGCAGCTGCTGTTGCCCTCCCTGGCGCTGCAGGCGAACATTGCCGCCCCTTTGCAGATCGACGCGGGCTGGCGCCTGGTGGGCCTGGCCATCGAATGCCTGCCGACCGCCGCCATGCTGTTCACCGTCTGGTGCCTGCACCGCATCTGCAGCGCCTTCCTGCGCGGCGAGGTGTTCGGGCCGGCCGTGGTACGCGGCTTTCGCGGCGTGGGCTGGGGCTTCATCGCCATGTTCGCGGCCTCGCTGGTGCACGGGGTGGCGGTGACGGCGCTGCTGTCTTGGCTGGCCTCGGGCCAGCGCGGCGGGCAGGTGGCGCTGTCGGTGGGCTCGTTCGAGATGAGCGTGCTCATCGTCGGCCTGATGATGCTGCTGCTGGCCCACGTGATGGCCGAAGGCCAGCGCCTGCAGGAGGAGTCCAGTGCGTTTGTCTGACCGCCTGCTGCCCCGTTGGTTCAACGAACAGGGCGCATGCCGGAAAGGTGGCCATGCCCATCGTCGTCACGCTCGATGAAATGCTGGTGCGCCGCAAGGTGAAGTCGCGCGACCTGGCGGCCCATGTGGGCATCACCGAGGCCAACCTTTCGCTGCTCAAGAGCGGCAAGGTCAAGGGCGTGCGCTTCGAGACCCTGGCCGCCATCTGCGACTACCTGCAGTGCCAGCCGGGCGACCTGCTGGCATGGGTCGCGCCCGTGGATGGCGTGGAAGATGGCTCCGTGGGCGATGCAGCTGCCTGACGGCCGCGGCCCGGGCCGATGGCGCCTGGGTTGTGCGGCGGCGGCATCGATGCTGTTGCACGGCGTGGCGCTGTGGTGGCTGGTCTTCCCGGCATCGGCCGTGCGCACACCCGTACCGCCACCGCGAGAGGCCATGGAGGTTCTGTGGATCACGGCTGCGCCAGCGGCATCTCCGGCTGCCCAGCCGGAGCCGGGTGAGGCCCGGCACACGAAGGGCGCTGCGCCCTTGCCAGGCCCCGCGCGCGAAGCCCGCAGGGGGCCCTCACCTGCCGCCCCCGTGCTGCCGGCGCAAGCAGCAGGCCAGGGCATGGTGGCGATTGCGGTGCCCCTGCCTGCCGCATCCGACGTCCGGGATGTTCCTGCCATTCAGTGGAGTCCCGAAGGCGTGGCCCGTGCAGCGCGGCAGGAGCGCGAATGGCAGCGCCGCCATGGTTCACCCGCCGCCGCAGCACTCGCCGCGAACGCGGCCAGCCCGGCGCCGCGGGCACTGGGCACCCTCACCGAAAAGGAGTGGCAGAACGCGTATTCCGGCCGTGTCACCCGCGTGGAAAGCGAGGCCGGGGTCTACTGCGTGCGCCTGCCCTCGGCCAATCGCCTGTCGGAGGTGGGTGCAGCGCCCCGCATTGCCACGGTCACGAACTGCTGAGCGTGGCTTCCTGGGGGCTCTGGCGCACGAGCAGCATCGAATCGCCATAGCTGAAGAAGCGGTACTGCTGCGCGATGGCGTGGCGGTACAGTTCCCGGATGTGTTCATAGCCTGCAAAGGCACTCACCAGCATCATCAGCGTGCTCTTGGGCAGGTGGAAGTTGGTGAGCAGCAGGTCCACCACCTGGAACGCAAAGCCCGGGGTGATGAAGATGTTCGTATCGCCCGAGGCCTGGCCGCTGCGCGCCCAGGATTCGAGGGTGCGCACCGTGGTCGTGCCCACCGCCACCACACGGCCGCCGCGCTGGCGGCAGCGCTCCAGGGCCGCCAGCGTGGCCAGCGGCACCTCGTACCACTCACTGTGCATCTGGTGCTCGGCCAGGTTCTCGGTCTTCACGGGCTGGAAGGTGCCGGCACCCACGTGCAGGGTCACGCTGGCGCGCTCCACGCCGCGCGCGGCCAGCGCCGCCAGCACGCCTTCGTCGAAATGCAGGGCCGCCGTCGGGGCCGCCACGGCGCCGGGCGCGCGTGCGAACACGGTCTGGTAGCGCTGCGCGTCCTCGGCCGCATCGGGGTCGTGGTCGGCATTCTGCTGGCGCTCGATGTAGGGCGGCAGCGGCAGGTGGCCATGGCGCTCCATCAGCTCGTGGGGCGTCTCGCCGGCCGGTCCTTCGAGCGCGAAGCGGAACAGCGGGCCATCGTCCTCGGCGGGCCAGCGCGACAGCAGCGTGGCATTGAAACCGCCACCGCGCAGGCCGCCCGCCATGTGCACCACGGCACCGGGCAGGGGCTTCTTGCTGACCTTCATGTGGGCCACGACCTCGTTGCCCAGCAGCACCCGCTCGATCAGCAGTTCGAGCTTGCCGCCGCTGGCCTTCTCGCCAAAGATGCGCGCCTTGACCACGCGCGTGTCGTTGAACACCAGCAAGTCGCCCGGCTGCAGCAGGCCGGGAAGGGCGTGGAAGATGCGGTCCACTGGGGCGCTGGCCCTGCCGTCGAGCAGGCGCGATGCGCTGCGCTCTGCAGTGGGGTGTTGGGCAATGAGTTCGGGCGGCAGCGAAAAGTCAAAATCGCTGAGCGTGAAGTGGCGCGGGGCCGGCGTGGCAGAAACAGTCATGGAGCTTGAGGGCCGGACGGGCCCGTACCAAGGGGGTAGAGAAACAGGGGCGCTATTTTCCCACGCCAGCCCGGGCTGCCTTTACCAGGCCTGCCCGGAAAAGCCCGACCACAGTTCGTTGAGGTCCGGGAATTTCCACTTGTCCGGATCTTCGCGCGCCACGATCTTCTCGGTACTGCCGGGCGCGGCCAGGTCCACCACCTCGGGTGGAATGCGCAGGTCCGACTTGGTCGAGAAGAACACCTTCACCTTGGGCGAGGTCAGTGATTGCTGCCCCTGCTCCATCACCACGCCGATGCGCCCGGACGTCAGCCGCACCAGCGAACCCACGGGGTAGATGCCGATACTCTTGACGAAGGCCTGGAACAGCCGGGGGTCGAAATGGCCCTTGGTCCACTCGGCCATGCGGCGCAGCGACTCGGCCGGGTCCCAGCCGGACTTGTAGGGGCGGTCGGAGGTGATGGCGTCGTAGACGTCGCAGATGGCGGTCATGCGCGCAATCAGGCTGATCTCGTCGCCCTTGAGCTTGTCGGGGTAGCCTGAGCCGTCCATCTTCTCGTGGTGGTGGCGGCAGGCATCGAGCACCGCGTCCTCCACGCTGCCACCCTCCTTGAGCATGTCGTAGCCCTCCTGAGAGTGGGTTTGGACGATGGCGAATTCGCTGTCGGTCAGCTTGCCCGGCTTGTTGAGCACGGCGAGCGGAATGGCGGCCTTGCCCAGGTCATGCAGCAGCCCTGCCATGCCGGCGCTGCGGGTGTGTTCTTCGTTGAGGTTGATCTGCTTGGCCAGTGCCACCATCAGGGCGCACACCGCCACCGAGTGCATGTAGGTGTAGTCGTCGGCCGTCTTGAGCCGGGCCAGGCTGATCAGGGCGCCCGGGTTGCGCGTGACGGAGTCGGAAATCTCCTCCACCAGGCCCCGGGCATTGTCTGGATTCACGGCCTTGCCCATGCGCGCCTCCTTGAACATGGAGACCATGGCCTGCTTGGCTTCGCCGCAGATGGTGGCGGCGGCCAGCAGCTCGTTGTGCATGCCGGCGGGGGCCTTGCCACGTGCCGGGCGCCGGGCGGGGGCCGGCGGCGGTGGGGGATCGACCACCAGGGGCGGCAGATTCTCCAGCATGCTGAAATCCGTTTCCACCTGGATGTCCGCCTCCTCGCGCGAGACGGAACGCACGCCGGCGGCCACGTCCAGGCCCTTGGAGATGTCGATCCACACCTCCTCGATGGACGTGCTCTTGATGCGTGCCAGGTCCTTGGGATCTTTCAGGACGAACTTGGCGCGCCAGAATGGATGGTCCATCCACGAGCCGCAGAAGTCGTGCAGGTACATGCCCAACGTGAGATGTTGAATACTGATGCGCTTGAGCATGGAAACTGTCCAGATCGCCAGGGCCTGCCGAAAATCAGGTAATAAACAGTAACCATGGTAGCCTTTTTGGCCGATGAATCCCTCGTATTGCCGGATAACCCTTGAACAACAAGCCCGCCGCTCCTAGGGCGCCCTCCACCGCCAGTGTTGCGCAAAAGGCACTGCACAAGCTTGGCCTGAAGCGCGACATCGATCTGGCCCTGCACCTGCCGCTGCGCTACGAGGATGAGACCCGTATCACGCCACTGTCCAGCGCTCGCGATGGCCAGATGGTGCAGATCGAAGCCACCGTGACGGCCTGCGAGGTGCAACTGCGCCCGCGCCGCCAGTTGCTGGTGCAGGTGGAAGATGCTTCAGGCACCTGCGAACTGCGCTTCTTCAGTTTCTACCCCTCGCACCAGAAAACCCTGGCGGTGGGCGCGCGCCTGCGCATCCGGGGCGAGGTCAAGGGCGGCTTCTGGGGGCGGCAGATGCTGCACCCGGCCTTTCGCCAGGCCGGCGGCGAGCTGCCGGCTGCGCTGACCCCCGTCTACCCGACCACGGCCGGCCTGCCGCAGGCCTACCTGCGCCGGGCGGTGGTGGGGGCGCTCAGCCGGGTGGACCTGTCCGAAACCCTGCCCGCCGGCACCGAGCCGCCGTATGCCGTCTTCCGGCATGACAACGGCAGCTACCGCGCCTTCAATCTGCGCGAGGCGCTCACTTTTTTGCACCATCCCACGCCGGATGTGTCGCTGTCCACGCTGGAGGACCACAGCCATCCGGCCTGGCAGCGGCTGAAGGCCGAGGAACTGCTGGCGCAGCAGCTCTCGCAGCAGCAGTCGCGCCGCGAACGCGACCAGTTGCGCGCACCGGTGCTGCGCCCGCGCAAGGTGGTGGATGGCGCACTGCCCCTGCACGAGCAACTGATGGCCGTGCTGCCCTTTTCGCTGACCGCCGCGCAGCGGCGGGTCGGGGTGGAGATTGCCAAGGACCTGGCGCACCGGGTGCCCATGCACCGCCTGCTGCAGGGCGACGTGGGCTCGGGCAAGACCGTGGTCGCCGCGCTGGCGGCCGCCATTGCCATGGACGCCGGCTGGCAGTGCGCCCTGATGGCGCCCACCGAAATCCTGGCCGAGCAGCACTTCGCCAAGATGATCGGCTGGCTGGAACCGCTGTTGGCGGCACACGGCCGCCGGGTGGCCTGGCTGGTGGGCGGGCAGAAAAAAAGGACCGCACGGCCATGCTGGCCCTGGTGGAGAGCGGCGAGGCCGCGCTGGTGGTGGGCACGCATGCCGTGATCCAGGACCAGGTGCGCTTCAAGAACCTGGCGCTGGCCATCATCGACGAGCAGCATCGCTTCGGTGTGGCGCAGCGCCTTTCGCTCAGGCAAAAGCTCGCCGCCCAGGGGATGGAGCCGCACATGCTGATGATGAGCGCCACGCCCATTCCGCGCACCCTGGCCATGAGCTACTACGCCGACCTCGATGTCTCGGTCATCGATGAGTTGCCCCCCGGGCGCACCCCCATCGTCACCAAGCTCATCGCCGATAGCCGCAAAGACGAAGTGATCGCTCGCATCGGTGCCCAGGTGGCCAGTGGGAGGCAGGTCTACTGGGTGTGTCCGCTGATCGAGGAGAGCGAGGCGCTGGACCTGAGCAACGCCACCGCCACCCATGCCGACCTGAGCGAGGCCCTGCCCGGTGCCATGGTGGGATTGCTCCATTCGCGCATGCCGACGGCGGAAAAGAAGGCCGTGATGGCGCTCTTTTCCAGCGGTCAGATGGGCGTGCTGGTGAGCACCACGGTGATCGAGGTCGGGGTAGACGTGCCCAATGCCTCGCTGATGGTCATCGAGCATGCCGAGCGCTTCGGCCTGTCGCAGCTGCACCAGCTGCGCGGGCGCGTGGGGCGGGGCGCCGCAGCCTCTGCCTGTGTACTGCTCTATTCCACCAATGACAGCGGCCGGGTGGGCGAGACCGCCAAGGAGCGCCTGCGCGCCATGGCCGAGACCAACGATGGCTTCGAGATCGCCCGGCGCGACCTGGAGATCCGCGGGCCGGGCGAGTTTCTCGGGGCGCGGCAATCGGGCGACGCGCTGCTGCGCTTTGCCGACCTGGCCACCGACACCCACCTGCTCGATTGGGCGCGCGAGCTGGCGCCGGTGATGCTGGACCGCCACGCCGACCTGGCCGAGCGCCACGTGATGCGCTGGCTGGGTGGAAAATCCGACTATCTGAAAGCCTGACCCCCGCCATGACGCAAGCCCCTGCCGCCGCCGCGCCGCTGCCGACCCTGACCGCGCCATCGGTGCTGGCCACCCGATGGAGGGCGCCGTCGCTGGCAGGCATGGAGGTTCTGCGCAGGCTGATCGCCGGGGTGGTCATGCGCCGCTGTGTCACCACGCCCTGGGCGGTCCGGCGCATGGCGCTGCACAATGCGCGTACCATCCGTCTGGAATCTCCATGACCCTCACCGAACTCAAATACATCGTCGCCGTGGCGCGCGAAAAGCACTTCGGCCACGCCGCCGATGCCTGCTATGTGTCGCAGCCCACACTTTCGGTGGCCATCAAGAAGCTGGAAGAAGAGCTCGATGTGAAGCTTTTCGAACGCAGCGCAGGCGAGGTCACCGTCACCCCGCTGGGCGAGGAGATCGTGCGCCAGGCGCAGAGCGTGCTGGAGCAGGCCGCCGCCATCAAGGAGATCGCCAAGCGCGGCAAGGACCCGCTGGCCGGGCCGCTGACCCTGGGCGTGATCTACACCATCGGCCCCTACCTGCTGCCCGACTTGGTGCGCCATTCGATCGCGCGCACCCCGCAGATGCCGCTGATGCTGCAGGAGAACTTCACCGTCAAGCTGCTGGAGATGCTGCGCACCGGCGAGATCGATTGCGCCATCCTGGCCGAACCGTTTCCCGACACCGGTCTGGCCATGGCGCCGCTGTACGACGAACCCTTCATGGCGGCACTGCCCGCCAACCACCCCCTGGGCGCGCAGAAGTCCATCTCCGCGGCCGAACTCAAGAGCGAAACCATGCTCTTGCTGGGCGCGGGCCACTGCTTTCGCGACCATG
Source organism: Acidovorax sp. AC410 (assembly GCF_979253235.1). Lineage (NCBI taxonomy): Bacteria > Pseudomonadati > Pseudomonadota > Betaproteobacteria > Burkholderiales > Comamonadaceae > Acidovorax > Acidovorax sp. AC410. The sequence goes on along the minus strand of NZ_CEEDCG010000001.1, from coordinate 1,322,347 downwards.
TGCTCGAGGTCTGCCCCGAATTCGCGCGCTTCGCGAGCAATGCCGAGGGCATCCGCAAGTCCTTCGAGGGCTCGTCGCTCGAGACCATCAAGCACATGGTGGCGGCCGGCATGGGCGTCACCCTGGTGCCGCGCCTGTCGGTGCCGCGCGATGCGCTGCTCACGGTGTCGCGCCGGCGCAAGAGCGACGAGAGCTACATCCGCTACGTCCCCATCCGCGAGGACGATGGCAGCCCGCCGCCCATGCGCCGCGTGGTGCTGGCCTGGCGGCGCAGCTTCACGCGCTACGAGGCCATTGCGGCGCTGCGCAACGCGATCTACGCCTGCGAGCTGCCGGGCGTCACGCGCCTGTCGTGAGGTGAGCACCCCCTGAGGCGCTGCGCGCCTTCACCCCTCTCTCATTGTGCTTCGCAATCTGGGAGGGGGAAGCCCCCAGCGCAAGCGCTGGATACGCCGTCTTCGCGGCGGGGCGGCCCTTGCGCGGGGGCGCTGGCTTGGGTCGCGCCAGTTTCATGCTCTGCGCCTCCCTTGCACGCAGGTCGGAATGAAATCTGCCTTTCAGGGCATTTCTGGCGCTGCCGGGGCTGGCAGCGATACACTTTCGCCGCGCGAGGCCCGCCGGCGTGCCCGTCCACGGGGCCCGGTGCTACGGAGCTGCGCCACATGCAGCCCGCGCCGGTCCCGCGCTCCCCAATTCCCAAGGAAAGCTACAGAGATGAAGAAGATTTTGATGGCCGCTGGCCTTGCCGTGGGCCTGGCGGCCTGCTCCAGCGTGGCGACCAACGCGCCACAGGCGACTACGATCAAGAAGGCCCAGATGGACCGCCTGGTGGCTGCCTTGCCGGCCGCCGCCCAGGGCAGCTTTGACGAATTCCTGGCGCAGGCCGCGCGTGAGAACCCCCTGCTGCAGGCCAGCGTGGCCGGCTACAAGGCCAAGGCCCCGTTGGCCGGTGACGACCTGGTCAACATCAGCCGCCTGCTGGGTCTGTACAACCGGCTGCGCAACCAGGCTGCGGTGATCGATGCCACGGCGCGCATGGTCGCCATTCCCACCTTCCGCAGCGACAAGGTGCCACCGCACGAGGACAAGGCCATCATCGCCTTCGGCGCACTGGTCGAAGGCATGGCCAAGGATTTCGGCCTGGAGTACCGCAACGTGGACAACCGCATCTTCGAGGTGAAGCTGCCGGGCACGGGCAAGGAAGAATTCGGCATCCTCACGCACGCCGACGTGGTGCCCGTGGTGGCCGACGAATGGGTGCTGGACGACGGCACGCGCCTGGACCCCTTCAAGCTCACGCGCGTGGGTGGCAACCTGTACGGCCGCGGCTCCATCGACGACAAGGGCTCCATCGCCACCGTGCTGTACGCGATGAAGGCTGTGAAGGAAAGCGGCCTGCCGCTGTCGCGCACCATCCGCCTGATGATCGAGACCACCGAGGAGACCGGTGGCGACGCCATGAAGTACTACCGTACCAAGACCGAACTGCCCGAGTACAACATCGTGCTCGACAGCAAGTATCCCGCCGTGGTCGCCGAGAAGGGCTCTGGCGCCCTGCGCACCTCGTTCCCGCTGCAGGACGCACCGGCCGGCTACACAGCCATCACCGCGATGGCCGGCGCCGCCTCCACCAATGCCGTGCCGCAGACCGCGACGATGCGTCTGCAGGGCGGTGACCTGGCTGCCGTGGCGGCAAAGCTGAACGCCGCCAAGGCCGCCTTCATCGCGAAGTACACGCCCCAGGGCGGTGCCTTCAAGATCGATGTGGCGCAGGATGCGGGCGCGGTGCAGATCAAGGTGACCGGCGCCTCGGCCCACGGCTCGCGTCCCGAAGAGGGGGTGAACCCGCTGCCGCGCCTGGCGCTGTTCCTGCGTGAGTCCGGCGTGACCGTGGCGCCCACCGGCTATGCCAACGCCGTGCGCTACATCGCCGAGCTCTATGGCACGGACTACCTGGGTCGCACCATCGGCCTGAACTACGGCGATGATTTCATGGGCCCGCTGACCATGTCGCCCAACCTGGTGCGCGAAAAGGACGGCATGGTCGATGTGCTGGTGAACGTGCGCATGCCGCGCGGCCGCACGCCGGAAGCCCTGGTGCATGCCACCAAGGTCAAGATCAACGACTGGGCGGCGCAGGCGTCCGTTCCCGTGATCATCGATCACCAGCAGGGCAACTGGATGGCGCGCGACCCCAAGGGCGCCTGGCTGTCCACGCTGCTCAACACCTTTGGTGATACCACCGGCCTGGAAGCCAAGCCCGTGCCTACCGCCGGCAGCACCACGGCCAAGCTCATGCCCAACGCCATCAACTTCGGTCCCGCCATGCCGGGCAAGAAGTACACGGCGCACAACGCCAAGGAGTTCAAGGAAGTGGTGGACCTTGATGCCGACATGCAGATGTTCACCGAGATGCTGGTGCGCATCGGAAACTTGGACCAGATGCAGTAAAGGGATCGGGGCTTGCGCTACAGTGAACGCGAGCCGCCGCGCCGGGGCCACGGGATCTCACCGGGGCACCGTGGCGCGGCCCATCCATCGATTGCCATCCAACGAAGGAGCCTCCATGGCCAAAGCCGCCAAATCCACCGCCCCCAGCATCAACATCGGCATCAGCGAGAAGGACCGCGCTGCCATCGCCCAGGGCCTGTCGCGCCTGCTGGCAGACACCTACACCCTGTACCTGACCACGCACAACTTCCACTGGAACGTGACGGGGCCGATGTTCAACACCCTGCACACCATGTTCATGGCGCAGTACACCGAACTGTGGAACGCGGTGGACCCGATTGCCGAGCGCATCCGCTCGCTGGGCCACATCGCTCCAGGCTCGTATGCCGACTTCGGCAAGCTGGCCACCGTGGCCGATGCGCCGAGCAAGCCGCCCAAGGCGCTGGACATGGTGCGCGTGCTGGTCGAAGGCCATGAAGCCGTGGCCCGTACGGCGCGCAGCCTGTTCCCCCTGGCCGACAAGGCCAGCGACGAGCCCACGGCCGATCTGCTGACCCAGCGCCTGACGGTGCATGAGCAGACCGCGTGGATGCTGCGCTCGCTGCTCGAGGAGTGAGCCGGACGGGGCCGCAAGGCCCCGTTTCTTTAGAGCGGCTAACAAAACTCTTCTGGCGTCGTTGCCGCGTCTTGTCGTACTACTCGTACTGCCTACGACGCAGCGCCTAGCCAGAACCGCTTCGCTGAGTTTTGTTATCCGCTCTTAGTGGGGCAGCACTTTTTTGGGGGCGGCTTGCCGCAATTGGCATCCCGTCCTACAGGCGATGCCCCTGCTTTCCTGAATGATCCGGGCTGGTTTCTTCGTCTCTTCTTTCCGCCCCGCTCCGCCTTTCAGAAACGACCATCCCTATGCGAATCCTTTATGTGGAGGACAACCCCGAACTGCGCGAAACCATCGGCATGCTGATGGAGGGGGAGGGGCGCACGATCACGTCCTGTGCCACCGCCGAGGAGGCACTCGAACTGGAGCGCGATGGCACTTTCGATCTGCTGGTCACGGACGTGAGCCTGCCCGGCCTGTCGGGTACGGACCTGGCCCGCAAGGTGCTGGCCGTTGATCCCGGTCGCTGGGTGGTGCTGTGCACCGGCTATGACCTGGGCACGCACCCCTCGGCCTGGGGGCCCAATGTGCGCACGCTGATGAAGCCTTTCGAACTTGAAGACCTGGAGGCCTTGCTGGTCCAGGTGCATTCCACCCTCGACGGTTCGCCTGCCGGGCGCTGAGCCGGCATTCACCGGTCCGCGTGCGCGGACCGGGGCGGTCAGCCCGCGGTCGCTTTGGGGTGGCGCGGCAGGACCACGTGAAAGCGCGTGCTGCCGTCTTCGGATTGCACATCGATCCGGCCGCCATGCGAGCGCACGATCTGCTGCACGATGAACAGCCCCAGCCCCAATCCCTGGTGGCGCCCCGGCGCCTGGTCACGGCCCCGGAAGGGGCTGAACAATTGCGGAAGCAGTGCCGGCGGGATGGTACCGCCGTTGGTCACCGTCAGGGCAAGGGTGTGCGGATCGGTGCCATCGAGCGCTACATGGATCGCCACCTCTGGATCGCCATGGTGCACCGCGTTGCCGATGAGGTTGATGGCCAGCTGGCACAGCCGCTCCTCATCCCCCATGCCGGCAAGGTTGCCCTGGTCGCTGGTGCTGATCACATGGTTGGGAAAGCCTGTGCGTATCTCCTGCAGCGAGCGCTGCAGCACGGCCCGCAGGTCCACGGGAGCCATGCGCATCGCCAGGCCCCCGCCCTGGCGGATGCGCGTCACGTCCAGCAGGTCCTCGATCATGCGCGCCATGCGCTGGCTGCTGCTGAGCACGCGGCCGGCCAGGGCCTGCGCCTTGTCGGGTGCCAGGGGCTGGCGCTGCAGGGCCGTGGCTGCCGCACCGATGGACATCAGCGGCGTGCGCAGGTCATGGCTGAGCACGGCCATGAACATCTCGTTGATGCGCAGCGCCTCGGTGCGTTCGCGCAGTTCGCGGGCCAGGGAACGCTTCTGGCGGAACAGCTCGAAGAACACGCCCGCCTTGGACGCCAGCATCTGCGGATCGATGGGCTTGTACAGAAAATCCACGGCCCCGGTTTCGTAGCCGCGGAACTGCCAGTTGGGGTCGCGCGAACCAGCGGTCATGAAGATCAGCGGGATGTGGCGGGTGCGCTCGCTGCCGCGGATCAGCTCGGCCAGCTCGAAACCGTTCATCTCGGGCATCTGCACGTCGAGCAGGGCCAGCGCCACGTCGCCGTGGAGCAGCAGCAGCTCCAGCGCCTCGGGGCCCGACTGGGCCTTGAGCACCTCGATGCTGTCGCTGTGCAGCAGGGCCTCCACGGCCACCAGGTTTTCGGGCACGTCGTCCACCACCAGGCACTTGATGCGCTCGGCCGGCGGGGGTGGTGGGAGGAAGGTGGTGGGGCTCACAGGATTCTCCGCATTTGCAGCTCGGTCAGCAGGGATGCGATCTCCGAAGGGGAAAGGACGTGGTGCGGCGCCATCAGGTCCAGCGCCGACTGGGGCATGGCGGACATGGCGGCGCTCCCGGGTGATTGGACGATGGTGAGCCCTCCAGCGGCGCCGATGGCGGCCATGCCACGGGCGCCGTCCTGGTTGGCGCCGGACAGGAGCATACCCACCAAACGCTCTCCATAGATGTCCGCCGCCGATTCGAACAGCACGTCGATCGACGGGCGCGAGAAATGCACGGGCTCGTCCACCGACAAGGCCAACCGCGGCCCGGCGTCCACCAGCAGGTGGTAGTCGGGCGGCGCGAAGTACACCGTGCCTGTCTCGATGGGCTCCTTGTCCTGCGCTTCTGCCGTGCGCAGCGCACAGCGCGGGCGAAAGATCTCGGGCAGCAGGCTCGGGGCCTCGCGTGGCAGGTGCAGCGTGACCAGCACCGCCACGCGGGTGTGCGCCTGCAGGGCTGGCAGGAGGGTGGAGATGGCGTCGATGGCGCCCGCCGAGCCACCGATCACGATGGCATCGAAGCCGCGCGGGCCGTGCTGGTACGCCGGGGTGGCAGGGGCGGTGGCCGTCATGTGCCCACCTTCTTCCTGTAGATGCGGTCTTCGAGCACGAAGTCGTCGAAGGCCGGGGCCTGCTCGGTGAAGCGCATCGACTCCTTGGAACCCAGGCCGAGAAAGCCCCGATGGCACAGCGCTTCCTTGAACAGGCCGAGCGCCCGGTTCTGCAGCTCGCGCTCGAAATAGATCAGCACGTTGCGGCAGGACACCAGGTGTACCTCGGCAAACACGGTGTCCGTGGCCAGGCTGTGGTCGGAGAACACCACCTGCTTGCGCAGCGCGCGGTCGAACACCACGCGGCCATACCCGGCCGAGTAGTAGTCCGACAGCGAGGTCTTGCCGCCCGAGCGGGCATGGTTCTCGGTGAAGGAGGCCACGCGCGCCAGGTCAAACACACCGGCCTCGGCCGCCTGCAGGGCCTGCTGGTTGATGTCCGTGGCATAGATGATGGTGCGTTCGAGCAGGCCTTCCTCGTGCAGCAGGATGGCCAGCGAATACACCTCTTCGCCCGTGCTGCAGCCGGCCACCCAGACCTTGAGCGAGGGGTAGGTGCGCAGGATGGGCACCACCTGCTCGCGCAGCGCCTTGAAGTAGCGCGGGTCGCGGAACATCTCGCTGACCTGCACCGTGAGGTATTCCAGCAGTGCCGGGAACACGGCGGCGTCGTGCAGCACCTTGTCCTGCAACTGCGACAGCGTCTGGCAGGCAAAGCGCGACAGGGCCGTCTGCAGCCGCCGCTTGAGCGAGGCCTGCGCGTAGCCGCGAAAGTCGTAGTGGTAGCGGTAGTAGATCGCGTCGAGCAGCAGGCGCTGCTCGATGTCGCCGATCCGGGCCGTCTTGGGGTGGTGCAATCGGGGCTCCGGCGTGCTCACTTGGGCATCCAGACGCGTACCAGCGAGAGCAGCTTTTCCACGTCCAGCGGCTTGGCGATGTAGTCGTTGGCACCGGCGGCCAGGCACTTGTCCTGGTCATCCTTCATGGCCTTGGCCGTGAGGGCGATGATGGGCAGCTTGCGCCAGGCGGGCTGTTTGCGGATCTCGCGCATGGCGGTGTAGCCGTCCATCTCCGGCATCATGATGTCCATCAGCACCAGGTCGACGGCCGGGCCGGCCCCGCCTGCGCGCTCCAGGTAGTCCAGCGCCTCGCGGCCGTTGCGTGCGATCTGCACCGAAATGCCCGTGGGCTCCAGGATGCTGGAGAGCGCGAACACGTTGCGCACGTCGTCTTCCACCACCAGCACGGTGCGGCCCTCGAAGGCCGCGTCGCGGCTGCGCGCCACCTGCAGCATCTGCCGGCGCTCCACCGACAGTTCCGACTCCACCTGGTGCAGGAACAGCGTGACCTCGTCGAGCAGGCGTTCGGGCGAGCGCGCGTCCTTGATGATGATGGACTTGGAGAAGCGGCGCAGCTGCTGCTCCTCGTCGCGCGTGAGGGCGCGACCGGTGTAGACGATGACCGGCGGGAAGGACACCTCTTCCTGCTCGGACATGGCCTTGAGCAATTCGTAGCCACTCAGGTCGGGCAGGTTCACGTCCATCACCATGCAGTCGAAGGTGCTGCTGCGCAGGTACTCCAGGGCCGCCGTGGCGTTTTCCACGCACACGATGTCCACGCCATCCGTGGCCAGCAGGGCGCGTACGCTCTCGCGCTGGCGCGCATCGTCCTCGACCACCAGCACGCGGCGCATGCCCTGGGTGAACTTGGCCTCCAGGCGCTGCAGCGCCTGCACCAGTTCTTCGCGCTTGACGGGCTTGAGTGCGTAGCCGATGGCACCGCGGCCCATGGCCTCCTGCGAGTAGTCGGCCACCGAGACCACATGCACCGGGATGTGGCGTGTGGCCGGGTTGCGCTTGAGCTGATCGAGCACCCCGAGGCCCGAGAAGTCGGGCAGGTTCACATCCAGCACGATGGCGCTGGGCTGGTGCAGCGTGGCTGCCGCCAGGCCCTCGCTGGCCGTGTGGGCCAGGATGCAGTGGAAGTCCATCTCGCCCGCCAGGTCGTTCAGGATGTTGGCAAAGCGCACATCGTCTTCGATCACCAGGATGTTGCGCTCGCCTTTCGGTCGTGCGGCCACGGGCAGGACGGCCGGGGCCACGGGGGCTGTGCGGGTGGACGGGGCGGCGGGAGGCGGCGCGCTTGCCGCACTCTGGGGCGCCTGCAGTGCCCGGCCGGTCGAGGGTTCGTCGGACTGCACGGCATGGCGCGGCACGGTCAGTGTGAACTCGCTGCCCTGGCCCGGCGTGCTGCGGATGGCGATGCTGCCCCCCAGCAACTGGGCCAGGTCGCGCGAGATCGACAGCCCCAGGCCGGTGCCGCCGTACTTGCGGTGGGTGCTGCCATCGGCCTGGCGAAAGGCCTCGAAGACCAGCTCCTGCTGGTGCTCGGGGATACCGATGCCGGTGTCGCGCACGGCAAAGGCCAGCAGGTCGCCGGGCTGGTGCGAAACATGCAGCGCCACGCTGCCCTGCTCGGTGAACTTCACGGCGTTGGACAGCAGGTTCTTGAGCACCTGGCCCAGGCGCAGGGCATCGGTGTCCATGGTGGCCGGCACGTTGGCATCGATGGTGACCGTCAGGGCCAGGCCCTTTTCCTCGGCGATGGGGCGCAGGGGATCGACCAGGCCCTGCATGGCGCGGGCGATGTCCACGGCCTCGATGTCGATGGTGGCCTGGCCGGCCTCGATCTTGGACAGGTCCAGGATGTCATTGATCAGCGCCAGCAGGTCGTTGCCCGCCGACGAGATGGTCTGCGCGTACTTCACCTGCTCGCCGGTGAGGTTGCCGGCCTTGTTGTCGGCCAGCAGCTTGGCCAGGATCAAGGTGGAGTTGAGCGGGGTGCGCAGCTCGTGGCTCATGTTGGCCAGGAACTCGCTCTTGTACTGGCTGGTCTGCTCGATCTCGCGCGCCTTCTCGGTCAGGTCCGACTGGGCGGCCAGCAGCTCTTCGCGCTGGTTCTCCAGTTGCTGGGTCTGCTCTTCGAGCTGCGCATTGGTCTGCTCCAGCTCGGTCTGCTGCAGTTCCATCTGCGCCTGCGATTCCTGCAGGATGCGGCTTTGCTGCTCCAGCTCCTCGTTGTTGACGCGCAGTTCCTCCTGCTGGGCCTGAAGCTCCTCGGACTGGCGCTGGGTTTCTTCGAGCAGGGCTTCGAGCCGGCTGCGGTCCTGGCCCGAGCGGATGGCCACGGCCAGCATCTCGGAGGCCTGCTTGAACAAGCGGTGCTCGAACTCGTCCACCGTGCGGTAGAAACCGAGCTCGATCACGGCAAAGACCTCGCCATTCTCCATGGCCGGTGCCACCAGCAGCTCGGCCGGGGTTGACGAGCCTGTGCTGGAGGACACGGTCAGGTGGCTGGCCGGCACGTCGCGCACGTGCAGCAGCTCGCGCGAGCGCGCGCACTGGCCCACCAGGCCCTCGCCATCGATGAGCTTCTGCGCCAGGCGCTCGCGGGGCAGCGCGTAGCCGCCGAACAGGGTGAAACCGCCGCCATGTTCGTTGACCGCATAGGCCGCGCCCACCTTGGCATTGAGGTAGGTGGCCAGGTACTCGAGCGCCAGCTCGCCGATCTCCTCCACGCGGCGGTCGCCCTGCAGGCGCTGCGCCAGGCCGCTCAGGCCGGTCACCACCCAGTTCTGGCGCGCCTTGAGGCGGTGTTCGCGCGCGGTCAGCGCTGCCGAAATGCAGATCAGCACCAGCAGCAACAGCGAGCCGCCCCAGGAATAGTAGGCCGACAGGGCGGTGGCTTCTTCCCAGCCGCGGCGGCGGTCTTCGAGCTCCTGGGTCTGCAGGCCCGCCAGGTCCGAGGCCAGGTCGCGCACCCGGTCCATGATGTTCTTGCCCGCGTCGGAGCGCACCAGTGCCATGGCGCCTTCCACGTTGCCAGCCTTGCGCAGGTCCACGGTTTCGGCGAGTTCGCTGCGCTTTTGCCGGGCCAGGTCCTCGATCTGGACCACCAGGCGGCGCTGGCCGGCATTGCCCTCGGTGCCGGCCTTGAGGGCCGTGAGCTGCCGGTCTAGTACGTTCTGCGCCAGCAGGTAAGGCTGCAGGTAGGAGGCATCGCCCGTGAGCAGGTAGCCGCGCTGGCCGGTCTCCAGATCCTTGAGTGCCGAATGCACCAGCGAAAGCTGGCGCATCGCCTGCGAGGTGCGGTCCATCGCGGCCACGGCGTCGGCCCGCACCTCGGAGGCGCGGTAGTTGACGAAGGCAATGACCAGCGTGGCCAGGGCGGCGACGACGAAACCCGCCATCAGGCTGCGGGGGATGGCAAAGCGCTGGGCAGCCTGGGTACTCGGTGAACGGGGCATGCGTGGCAAGGTCCGGGTGGGGGGCAACCGGACAATGTAACGGGTTTGTACAAATTCCCGGTGTAGGACATTTCCTGCATGGCAGTGGTCCCGCGCCCGGCGGGCTCGGGAGACGGGGGCGCGCGGCTGCTACATTCCCGGTGCCGCCCTTCCTACGGGCAAACCACCCCCGCATTTGCCGCTTTTCCTGCCATGTCCGCACCGCCGCGCAGCCGCCTGTCCCTGTACCTCGACCTGATCCGCTGGAACCGGCCTGCCGGCTGGCTGGTGTGTTTGTGGCCCACGCTGAGTGCGCTGTGGATTGCGTCGGACGGTTTCCCGGGCTGGCACCTGCTGGCGGTGTTCGTGCTGGGCACCTTTCTCATGCGCAGCGCAGGCTGTTGTGTGAACGACGTGGCCGACCGCGACTTTGATCGCCACGTCAAGCGCACCGCGGCGCGGCCCGTGACCACGGGCGCGATTTCCGTCAAGGAGGCACTGGCCCTGGGAGCCGTGCTGGCGCTGGTGTCCTTCGGCCTGGTGCTGACCACCAATGCGGCGGCCATCGCCTGGTCGGTGCCCGCTGTGCTGGTGGCCATTGCCTACCCGTTTTCCAAGCGCGTGATTTCCATGCCGCAGGCGGTGCTGGGCATCGCCTTCAACTTCGGCATCGTGATCGCGTTCGCTGCCGTGCAGGGCCAGGTGCCCGCCGTGGCCTGGTGGATGTGGCTCGGCAACCTGTTCTGGGTGCTGGCCTACGACACCGAGTACGCCATGGTCGACCGCGACGATGACCTCAAGATCGGCATCAAGACCTCGGCCATCACCCTGGGCCGCTTCGACGTGGCGGCCATCGTGCTGTTCTACCTGCTGTTCCTGTCCATCTGGGGCGTGGCGCTGGCGCCCTATGCCCTGGGTCCGGTGTACTGGCTGGCCACGGCGGCCGCCCTGGCCCAGGGTTTCTGGCACTGGACGCTGATACGCCACCGCACCCGCGAAGGCTGCTTCATCGCCTTCCGGGTCAACCACTGGCTGGGCGCCACGGTGTTCGCGGGCATTGCCGGCAGCTACCTGTTGCGCCAGTTTGCTATCAACTAGATAGCAAACTCAGGGCTACTTGCCGAACTCATTGCCCAGTTCGTGGGCGCGGTGTTCGGCGGCCTTCATCGCGCGCTCGAAAGCCTCGCCCACGCCATCCTTCTCCATGGACTGCAGGGCCGCATAGGTCGTGCCGCCCTTGGACGTGACGCGCTGGCGCAGCACGGCCGGCGGTTCGTCCGAGCGGCGCGCCAGTTCCGAAGCGCCCACGAAGGTGCCCACGGCCAACTGGTGGGCCTGCTCGGCCGACAGGCCCATGGCCGTGCCTGCACGGGCCATGGCTTCCAGGAAGTAGAACACGTAGGCCGGGCCTGAGCCGGACAGGGCCGTCACGGCGTCGAGCTGCTTTTCGCTGTCCACCCACAGGTACTCGCCGGTGGTGGCCATGATGGCCTGCACGCTCTCGCGCTCGGCCTGCGATACGCCGGGGCGGGCATACAGCGCGCTCATACCCTTGCCCACCAGGGCCGGGGTGTTGGGCATGGTGCGCACCACGCGCTGGCTGTCGAGCCACTGGGCGATGCTGTCCGAGCGGATGCCGGCGGCCACGCTCAGGTGCAGGGCCTCCTGGGTATGGGCACGTGCCTGGGCAGCGGCATCCTTGAAGGTCTGGGGCTTGACGGCCCAGACCACGATGCGGGCGCGCTGCAGGGCGGGGCCGGCCTCGGCCTGGGCCTCCAGCCCATAGTTCTTGCGCAGGGCCTCGCGCGCTTCGGCCCAAGGCTCGACGACCTCGATCTGGCTGGCCGGGTGGCCCTGGCGGATCAGGCCGCCGATGATGGCGCTGGCCATGTTGCCGCCGCCGATGAAGGCGATCACGGGAAGGGAAGGGGTGGCGGTGGTCTGGCTCATGGTGTGCGGTCGGAAGAACGAAGACAGGGGAACGGCAGGGCCATGATGGTAGCCGCCCCGCCGGACCCGGGGGCCGTCATTCCAGGGTGGCCTGGCGCACGGCCAGTTCCCAGCGCTCCATCAGCTCGCGCGCACGCGCCTGGCCCAGCGTGGGCACGAAGCGCCGCTCGGCCCGCCACAGCTGCGAGAGCTCGGCCGTGCTGCCGTACACGCCGCTGGACAGGCCCGCCAGGTAGGCGGCACCCAGGGCGGTGGTCTCGATCACGGCCGGGCGCACCACGGGGATGCCCAGCAGGTCGGCCTGGAACTGCATCAGCAGGTCGTTGATGCAGGCTCCGCCGTCCACGCGCAACTCGCTCACCGGGGCGCCGCCGGCGGCCACGGCATCGCGGCTCATGGCCAGCAGCAGGGCAGCGCTCTGGTAGGCGATGCTCTCCAGCGCGGCGCGCGCGATGTGGCCCAGGTTGGACCCACGCGTCAGCCCCGTGATGGTGCCACGTGCATCCGGCTTCCAGTACGGGGCGCCCAGACCGGTGAAGGCCGGCACCATCATCACGCCGCCCGAGTCGGGCACGCTCTGCGCCAGCGACTCGACCTCGCTGCTGGTGGAGATGGCGCGCAGGCCGTCGCGCAGCCACTGCACCACGGCGCCACCGACGAAGACACTGCCTTCCATGGCGAACTCGGTCTGTGCGCTGGCCTGGGCCGCGCTGGTCGTGAGCAAACCGTTCTGCGAGGTCTGGAAGGTGGTGCCCGTGTGCATGAGCATGAAGCAGCCCGTGCCATAGGTGTTCTTGGCCATGCCCGCACCAAAGCAGGCCTGGCCGAACAGCGCGCTCTGCTGGTCGCCCGCCACGCCGCCCACGCGGATGGCGTGGCCCAGCAGGTCGGGCGCCACGTCGCAGAAATGCGAACTCGATGGCTGCACCTGCGGCATCAGCGATTTGGGAATGCGCAGCAGCGCCAGCAGCTCGTCGTCCCACTGGTTGGTGTGTACGTTGAACAGCATGGTGCGCGAGGCGTTGCTCACGTCCGTCACATGCACCGCGCCATGCGTGAGCTGCCACATGAGCCAGCTGTCGACCGTGCCGAAGGCCAGCTCGCCGCGCTCTGCCTGGTCGCGTGCGCCGGGCACGTGGTCCAGCAGCCACTGCAGCTTGGTGCCCGAAAAATAGGCATCAATCAGCAGGCCGGTCTTGGCCTGGATGGTTCCGGCCTTGCCTTGCTCGCGCAGCGCGGCGCAGGCCGGCTCGGCCCGGCGGTCCTGCCAGACGATGGCATGGTGTACGGGCTGGCCGGTCTGGCGGTTCCACAGCACGGTGGTCTCACGCTGGTTGGTGATGCCCACGGCGCGGATGGCGCTGGCTTTGATGTTCGCCTTCTCCAGCGCCTCGCGGGCCGTGGCCAACTGGGTGCGCCAGATTTCCATCGGGTCGTGCTCCACCCAGCCGGGCTGGGGGTAGATCTGCGGCAGCTCGCGCTGGGCCTGGGCCACGATGTGGCCCTGCTCGTCGAAGACGATGCTGCGGGAGCTGGAGGTGCCTTGGTCGAGTGCGAGCAGGTAGGTCATGGCGGGCAAGGATAAGTCAGGCGAGGCGCAGCCGGAGGGTGCGTAGGATCAGGCCGCGACGGTGCAGATCACCTCGGCGTCCTGCAGCAGCACGGGGAAAGGCTCGGGTGGCGGCGCATCGGTGAACAGCCGGTCGATCTGCTGCAAGGTGGCCAGCTGCACCATGGCCGGGCGGTTGAACTTGCTCTGGTCGGCCGCCAGCCAGACCTCGCGCGACTGGGCAATGATGGTCTGCGCCACCTTCACCTCGCGGTAGTCGAAGTCGCGCAGCGAGCCGTCGGGCTCGATGCCCGAAATGCCGATGAGCGCGATGTCCACGCGGAACTGGCGGATGAAATCCACCGCCGCCTCGCCCACGATGCCGCGGTCGCGCGCGCGCACCACGCCGCCGGCCACGATCACCTCGCACTCGGGGTTGCCGCTCAGGATGGCGGCCACGTTCAGGTTGTTGGTGATCACGCGCAGGCCCCGGTGGTGCAGCAGCGCCTTGGCGATGGCCTCGGTGGTGGTGCCGATGTTCAGGATCAGCGAGCAGTCGTTGGGCACCTGCTCTGCCACGGCGCGCGCAATGCGCGCCTTGCCCTCGGCATGCAGGGTTTCGCGCTGGGTGTGTGCCAGGTTCTCCACGGTGGAGCTGGGCACGCGCACCCCGCCATGAAAACGCGTGAGCAGGCCCGATTCGGCCAGGCGCTGCACGTCGCGGCGCACCGTCTGCAGGGTCACGCCCAGGGTCTCGGCCAGTTGTTCGACGCTGGCAGATTTGCGCGCGCGCACTTCTTCAAGGAGCAGGAGTTGTCGGGGATTGGTATTCACGCAGATTCGGCAGCAAGAAAGAAGCCAATGGAGTGGATGTACTTTAAATGGAACAAAAAGGAACCCGTTAAGGGTAAACCTTGATTTGAAACGATCACAAAAGAACAAGAATGAACGCAATCGAAAACAAACGACCGCCGTGCGCCTGCGCCGGCGGTTTGGCACAACAGGCCCTCTGAGGGGCACTATGGAAAGGCATGCGTGATGCAGCTGGCAATGGACAGCATCAGCAAGAGGGTGGGGGCGCAGACCTGGCTCCATGACATGAGCATGGCGCTGCACAGCGGCGCCGTGACGGTGCTGCTGGGCGCCACGCAAGCCGGCAAGACCAGCCTGATGCGCATCATGGCCGGGCTCGATACACCCACCGCCGGCACCGTGCGGGTGGACGGTGCGGACGTGACCGGCGTGCCGGTGCGCGAGCGCAACGTGGCCATGGTCTACCAGCAGTTCATCAACTACCCCTCGATGAAGGTGGCCGACAACATCGCCTCGCCGCTCAAGCTGCGCGGCGAAAAGAACATCGACACCCGGGTGCGCGAGATCGCCGCCCGCCTGCACATCGAGATGTTCCTGGACCGCTACCCGGCCGAGCTCTCGGGCGGCCAGCAGCAGCGTGTGGCGTTGGCGCGGGCCCTGGCCAAGGGCGCGCCGCTGATGCTGCTCGACGAGCCGCTGGTGAACCTGGACTACAAGCTGCGCGAAGAGCTGCGTGAAGAGCTGACGCAGCTGTTTGCCGCCGGCCAGTCCACGGTGGTGTATGCCACCACCGAGCCGGGCGAGGCCCTGCTGCTGGGCGGCTACACCGCCGTGCTCGACGAGGGTCGCCTGCTGCAATACGGCCCCACGGCCGAGGTGTTCCATGCGCCCAACTCGCTGCGCGTGGCGCGTGCCTTCAGCGACCCGCCCATGAACCTGATCGCGGCCACGGTGGCCGCGCAAGGCGTGCAATTGCAAGGCGGGGCCACGTTGTCCATCCCGCTGCCGCAGGGTACGGCGGCCGGTGCTGTCACCGTCGGCGTGCGCGCCAGCGCGCTGCGCGTGCAGGCCCGCCCTGGCGACGTGAGTGTGAATGGCACGGTGGAACTGGCCGAGATCTCGGGCTCCGATACCTTCGTGCATGCCTCCACCCCCTGGGGCGACCTGGTGGCGCAGCTCACCGGGGTGCATTACTTTGAACTGGGCACGCCCCTGGCGCTGCACCTGGACCCGGCGCAGGCCTATGTGTTCGGCGCCGACGGCGCGCTGGTGTGGGCGCCTGCGCGCCTGGGAGGGCGTTGAGATGGCACGTATCAGCCTGGACCTGGCGCATTCCTACAAGCCCAACCCGCAGCAGGACGGCGACTACGCGCTGCTGCCCCTCAAGATGGAGTTCGAGGACGGCGGTGCGTATGCGCTGCTCGGCCCCTCGGGCTGCGGCAAGACGACCATGCTCAACATCATGTCGGGCCTGCTCGTGCCCTCGCATGGCAAGGTGCTGTTCGATGGCCGTGACGTGACACGCGCCAGCCCGCAGGAGCGCAACATCGCCCAGGTGTTCCAGTTCCCCGTGATCTACGACACCATGACGGTGGCCGAGAACCTGGCTTTTCCGCTGCGCAACCGCAAGGTGCCCGAAGACCAGATCAAGCAGCGCGTGGGCGTGATCGCCGAGATGCTGGAGATGAGCGGCCAGCTCAACCAGCGCGCGGCGGGCCTGGCGGCCGACGCCAAGCAGAAGATCTCGCTGGGCCGTGGCCTGGTGCGCTCGGACGTGGCGGCCGTGCTGTTCGACGAGCCGCTCACGGTGATCGACCCGCACCTCAAGTGGCAGCTGCGCCGCAAGCTCAAGCAGATCCACCACGAGCTCAAGCTCACGCTGATCTATGTGACGCACGACCAGGTCGAGGCGCTGACCTTTGCCGACCAGGTGGTGGTGATGACGCGCGGCCGCGCCGTGCAGGTGGGCTCGGCCGATGCGCTGTTCGAGCGCCCCGCGCACGTCTTCGTGGGCCACTTCATCGGCTCGCCGGGCATGAACTTCCTGCCCGCGCAGCGCGATGGCGCGAACCTCTCGGTGGCCGGGCACCGCCTGGTGGCGCCCGTGGGCCGCACGCTGCCCGAAGGCGCCTTGCAGGTGGGCATACGGCCCGAGTACCTGGCCCTTGCCCAGCCAGAGCAGCCGGGTGCCCTGCCTTGCACGGTGGTGCAGGTGCAGGACATCGGCACCTACCTGATGCTCACCGCCCGGGTGGGCGAGCACACGCTCAAGGCGCGCTTCACGCCCGAGACCCGTTTGCCGTCGGCCGGTGACACGGCGTGGCTGCAGGTGCTGGGCACGCACACCTGCTTCTACCAGAACGAACAATTGCTGGCCGCGGAGGCGACCCCATGAGCACCACCACCAAACCGGTGAACCAGAAGGCCTGGTTCCTGATCCTGCCGGTCATCATCTGCGTGGCCTTCTCGGCCATCCTGCCGCTGATGACGGTGGTGAACTACTCGGTGCAGGACATCATTTCGCCCGAGCGGCGCGTGTTCGTCGGCACCGAATGGTTTGCCGCCGTGATGCGCGACGAGGAGCTGCACGCCGCGCTGTGGCGCCAGATCACCTTCTCGCTGGCGGTGCTGGCGGTGGAGATTCCACTGGGCATCATGCTGGCGCTGTCCATGCCCGCGCAGGGCTGGAAGTCCTCGGCCGTGCTGGTGGTGGTGGCCCTGTCGCTGCTGATCCCCTGGAACGTGGTGGGCACCATCTGGCAGATCTATGGCCGCGCCGACATCGGGCTCATGGGCCGCATGCTGCAGGAGATCGGCATCGAGTACAGCTACACCGGCAATGCCACGCAGGCCTGGCTCACGGTGCTGCTGATGGACGTGTGGCACTGGACCCCGCTGGTGGCGCTGCTGGCGTTCGCCGGGCTGCGCTCCATTCCCGACGCCTACTACCAGGCGGCGCGCATCGACGGGGCCAGCAAGTTCGCGGTGTTCCGCTACATCCAGCTGCCCAAGATGCGCGGCGTGCTGATGATCGCGGTGCTGCTGCGCTTCATGGACAGCTTCATGATCTATACCGAGCCCTTCGTGCTCACGGGCGGCGGGCCGGGCAATGCCACCACCTTCCTGAGTCAGTACCTGACGACCAAGGCCGTGGGCCAGTTCGACCTGGGCCCCGCCGCGGCGTTCTCGCTGATCTACTTCTTCATCATCCTGCTGCTGTGCTTCATCCTCTACAACTGGATGCAGCGCGTGGGCACCGCCAGCAACGAAGGGGCCGGCCATGAATGAAAAACGCTTCCACAAGCGGTCGCTGTTCCTGATCGCCTATCTGATTTTCGCCGTGTTGCCCATCTACTGGATGATCAACATGAGCTTCAAGACGAATGCGGAGATCCTGTCCTCGTTCTCGTTTTTTCCCCAGCACTTCACCTGGGACAACTACAAGACCATCTTCACCGATGCGTCCTGGTACTCGGGCTACATCAACAGCCTGATCTACGTGGGCATCAACACGGTGATCTCGCTCACCGTGGCGCTGCCGGCGGCCTACGCCTTCTCGCGCTACCAGTTCATGGGCGACAAGCATGTGTTCTTCTGGCTGCTGACCAACCGCATGACGCCGCCGGCCGTGTTCCTGCTGCCCTTCTTCCAGCTGTACACCACGGTGGGCCTGATGGACACGCACATCGCCGTGGCGCTGGCGCACCTCTTGTTCAACGTGCCGCTGGCGGTGTGGATCCTGGAGGGCTTCATGAGCGGCATTCCGCGCGAGATCGACGAGACGGCCTACATCGACGGCTACAGCTTCCCGCGCTTCTTTGTGACCATCTTCCTGCCGCTGATCAAGGCCGGCGTGGGTGTGGCGGCGTTCTTCTGCTTCATGTTCAGCTGGGTCGAGTTGCTGCTGGCGCGCACGCTGACCAGCGTGAACGCCAAACCCATCGTGGCCACCATGACGCGCACCGTGAGCGCCTCGGGCATGGACTGGGCAACACTGGCCGCGGCCGGCGTGCTCACCATCGTGCCGGGCGCCATCGTCATCTGGTTTGTGCGGCATTACATCGCGAAGGGTTTCGCGATGGGCCGCGTCTGAGAAGGAGTTGCCATGTTCGAGTGGATGGCCTGGACCCTGCCGGTGGCGGTGTTCTTTACGTGCATCGTGCTGATGCTGGTGGGCATGACCCTGTGGGAGCTCAAGTCTCCCACCACCCTGCGCAAGGGCTTTCTGCCCCTGGAAACAACGCGCGGCGACCGCCTGTTCATCGGGCTGCTGTCGGCGGCCTACGTGAACCTGATCTATGTGGGCGTGAGCGGCAAGCTCGCACAGTGGTTCGGGCTGGGCGAGGACCCGTCGATCTGGTTCAGCTTCGTGCTGTCCATGCTGCTGCTCGGCCTGGTCATGCGCAAGGGCTGAAGACGCCCTGGAAATGTTCCCGTCGCACGGCTCAACCCTTCCCCGGAGCCGGGCGACCCTTGTGTATCCAATGGGGAGATGACTATGAGGAGACAGGCACTATGAAGACGCGGTATACAGCGCTGGCACTGGCGGTAGCAGTCGTGACCGGGCAGTCGGCCATGGCGGGTGAGGCCGAAGCCAAGAAGTGGGTCGACAGCGAGTTCCAGCCCTCCACGCTGAGCAAGGACCAGCAGATGGCCGAGATGAAGTGGTTCATCGAGGCGGCCAAGAAGCTCCAGGGCAAGGGGGTCAAGGAGATCTCCGTGGTCTCCGAGACCATCACCACCCACGAATACGAATCCAAGACCCTGGCCAAGGCCTTCGAGGAGATCACGGGCATCAAGGTCAAGCACGACCTGATTCAGGAAGGCGACGTGGTCGAGAAGCTGCAGACCTCGATGCAGTCGGGCAAGTCGATCTATGACGGCTGGATCTCGGACTCGGACCTGATCGGTACGCACTACCGCTATGGCAAGATCATGAGCCTGACCGACTACATGGGCGGCGCGGGCAAGGAGTTCACCAACCCGGGCATCGATCTCAAGGACTACATCGGGACCAAGTTCACGACCGGTCCGGACGGAAAGATGTACCAGTTGCCTGACCAGCAGTTCGCCAACCTGTACTGGTTCCGTGCCGACCTGTTCGACCGCAAGGACATCAAGGACAAGTTCAAGGCCAAGTTCGGCTACGACCTGGGCGTGCCGCTCAACTGGAGCGCCTACGAGGACATCGCCGAGTTCTTCACCAACGACGTGAAGACCATCGACGGCAAGGCCATCTATGGCCACATGGACTACGGCAAGAAGGACCCTTCGCTGGGCTGGCGCTTCACCGATGCCTGGCTGTCCATGGCCGGCACGGCCGACATCGGCGCGCCCAATGGCCTGCCGATCGACGAATGGGGCATCCGCGTGGCCGACGACAAGTGCACGCCCGTGGGCGCCTCGGTGGCCCGTGGCGGTGCGACCAACTCGCCTGCAGCCGTCTATGCCCTGACCAAGTACGTGGACTGGATGAAGAAGTACGCGCCCAAGGAAGCCACGGGCATGACCTTCGGTGAAGCCGGCCCCGTGCCCGCCCAGGGCCAGATCGCGCAGCAGATATTCTGGTACACCGCCTTCACCGCCGACATGACCAAGCCCGGCCTGCCCGTGGTGAATGCGGACGGTACGCCCAAGTGGCGCATGGCCCCCGGCCCGAACGGCCCGTACTGGAAGCAGGGCATGCAGAACGGCTACCAGGACGTGGGTTCGTGGACCTTCTTCAAGGACCACGATGCCAACAAGACCGCGGCTGCCTGGCTGTACGCCCAGTTCGTGACGGCCAAGACCACGTCGCTCAAGAAGACCCTGGTGGGCCTGACCCCGATCCGCGAAAGCGACATCCAGTCCAAGGCCATGACCGACATGGCGCCCAAGCTCGGCGGCCTGGTGGAGTTCTACCGCAGCCCGGCCCGCGTGGCATGGTCGCCCACCGGCACCAACGTGCCCGACTACCCCAAGCTGGCCCAGCTGTGGTGGAAGAACGTGGCCCAGGCCGTCACGGGTGAGAAGACGCCCCAGGGCGCCATGGACACGCTGGCCGACGAGATGGACCAGGTGATGGCCCGTCTGGAGCGCGCCGGCATGGCCCATTGCGCGCCCAAGCTCAACCCCAAGAGCGCGCCCACCAAGTGGCTGAGCGACAAGCAGGCCCCATGGGCCAAGCTGGCCAATGAGAAGCCGAAGGGCGAAACCATTGCCTACGACAAGCTGCTGCAGGCTTGGAAGGATGGCAAGGCGCGCTGAGCGCCCAGGCCCCTGGCGGCCGGTCCTCTCTATTGATCCATAGACAGCCGGTCGCCATTTCTTCCCTCCACACCCGCGGGCTCGGGAGGCCCACCAGGCCAATCCCGCCCCGCAGGTGTCAAGAATTCAGGGTTTACCCTAGCCCAAACCCCGTGCCTGTGGACAATCAGCACCTATGACCCACGCCTTCGCTCCCCTGCCCACGCGGCGCTCCGACCTCCTTGACCGCCTTGCCGAGCCGCGCCACTACGACCTGGCCGTGATCGGAGGCGGGGCGACGGGCCTCGGTGTGGCGCTGGACGCGGCGGCCCGGGGCTTCAGCGTGGTGCTGGTCGATTCGCACGATTTCGCCAAGGGAACCTCCTCGCGTGCCACCAAACTGGTGCATGGGGGGGTGCGCTACCTGGCCCAGGGCAACATCGCGCTGGTGCGCGAGGCCTTGCACGAGCGCACCACGCTGCTCAACAACGCCCCCCACCTGGCCCAGCCCCTGGCCTTCGTGATGCCCTCCTACAAGGTGTGGGAGACGCCGTTCTACGGCATCGGCCTGATGATGTACGACGCCCTGGCCGGCAAGGCGGGCCTGGGGTCCACCCAGTTCCTGGGCCGCGCCAAGACCCTGCAATGCCTTCCCAACGCGCGCCAGGACGGACTCAAGGGCGGCGTGAAGTACTGGGATGGCCAATTCGACGATGCCCGCCTGGCGCTGGCGCTGGCCCGCACGGCCGCAGCCAAGGGGGCACTGCTGCTCAACTACTGCCCGGCGACCTCCCTGGTCCATGAGAACGGCAAGGTGGCCGGTTTCGTCTGCGAAGACAGTGCCAGCGGCCGCCAGTTCACCGTGCGCGCCAAGGCCGTGGTGAATGCCACCGGCGTCTGGGTGGATGCCCTGCGCCAGATGGATGGCGAGGCCATCGGCCGCCCGGTCAAGCCCATCGTGGCGCCCAGCCAGGGCGTACACATCGTGGTGGACCGCGAATTCCTGCCCTCCGACCACGCCCTGATGGTGCCCAAGACGGCCGACGGCCGGGTGCTGTTTGCCGTGCCGTGGCTGGGCAAGCTCATCTTGGGCACCACCGACAGCCCGCGCCAGGACGTGGTGCGCGAACCCCTGGCCTTCAAGGAAGAGGTGGCCTTCATCCTCGACGAGGCCGCGCGCTACCTGACCCGCGCCCCCCAGGTGGCCGACATCCGCAGCATCTGGGTGGGTCTGCGTCCCCTGGTCAAGCCGCAGGACGACGACGGCGACAACACCAAGAAGATCAGCCGCGAGCACACGGTGCTGGCCAGCCGAAGCGGCCTGGTGACGGTGACCGGGGGCAAATGGACCACCTACCGTGCCATGGCCGAGGATGTGTTGCAAAAATGCTTCACCGTGGGCCTGCTGCCGGAAAAGGCCGCTGGCGTCACCAACCGCCTGCCCCTGGTGGGCACGCCCGCCGAGCCGGTGCGCCACCGCATCAGCGACGCGCAGGGACTGCATTCCTATGGCAGCGAAGCCGCCGTCGTGCAGGAAATACAGGGCGCTGGCGTGGACTTGGGCGGTGGGCTGACCGAGGCCATGGTGCGCTTCGCCGCACGCCATGAGTACGCCTGCACGGTGGAAGACGTGCTGGCGCGCCGCTCGCGCATGCTGTTCCTGGACGCCCGCCAGGCCATCGCCACCGCCCCTCGGGTGGCAGCCCTCCTGCAGGAGGAGCTGGGCACCGACCCACAACTGGATGCGTTTTTGTTGCTCGCCCAGCAATATTTGCATGCGCCCTTGTGATAGGCACTTGACTTCGCTTGTTGCCTTTGCAATAATCGAGGGCTTCGCGTTTCCTACGTGAAGTTTCTGCCCAGCGGGAAGTGCTGCAAATGGTTTGCGGTGCGGACGACGGGCCCAAGACTGACTGGCTGATCTGCAGCCCTTGAGAAGTTCTTCTGGGGCCGTGGTCTTCTGGTGCAAGTTGGGAATATTGAAATGATCCAGACAGAATCTCGGTTAGAGGTTGCCGACAATACCGGCGCCAAGTCCGTCCTTTGCATCAAGGTGCTGGGTGGCTCGAAGCGTCGCTATGCAAGCGTTGGCGACATCATCAAAGTGAGTATCAAAGAAGCCGCTCCGCGTGGCCGCGTCAAAAAAGGCGAGGTTTACAGTGCAGTGGTCGTTCGCACCGCCAAGGGCATCCGCCGCGGTGACGGCTCGCTCGTCAAATTCGACGGCAACGCAGCAGTGTTGCTGAATGCAAAGTTGGAGCCTATCGGCACCCGCATCTTTGGACCCGTGACGCGTGAACTGCGTACCGAGAAGTTCATGAAGATCGTGTCCCTGGCTCCTGAAGTTCTCTAAGGACGCGCCATGAACAAGATTCGCAAGGGCGACGAAATCATCGTGCTGACCGGGCGCGACAAGGGCAAGCGCGGCACGGTGTCGCTGCGCAAGGACGATTCCTACGTGCTGATCGACGGCATCAACGTCGTCAAGAAGCACGCCAAGCCGAACCCCATGAAGGGTACGACGGGCGGCATCGTTGAAAAGTCCATGCCTATCCACCAGTCCAACGTAGCCATCTTCAATGCGGCTACCGGCAAGGCTGATCGTGTGGGCATCAAGGTGCAGGCAGACGGCGCACGCATTCGCGTGTACAAGTCCAGCGGCGCTGAAATCAAGGTGGCCTAAGGGGCAAACATGGCACGACTCCAAGAAATCTACCGCGACAAGATCGCTCCCGAACTGGTCAAGCAGTTCGGCTACACCTCGCCCATGCAGGTTCCCCGTCTGACCAAGATCACGCTCAACATGGGTGTGAGCGAGGCAGTCTCGGACAAGAAGGTGATGGACAACGCCGTGGCTGACCTGACCAAGATTGCTGGTCAGAAGCCCGTGGTGACCAAGGCCAAGAAGGCTATCGCCGGTTTCAAGATCCGCGAAGGCCAAGCCATCGGTTGCATGGTCACGCTGCGTGGCGTGCAGATGTATGAGTTCCTGGACCGTTTCGTGACCGTGGCTCTGCCCCGCGTTCGTGACTTCCGTGGTATCTCCGGTCGCGCTTTCGACGGCCGTGGCAACTACAACATCGGCGTCAAGGAACAGATCATTTTCCCTGAAATCGAGTACGACAAGGTCGATGCCTTGCGCGGTCTCAATATCAGCATCACCACGACGGCCACGTCCGACGAAGAAGCCAAGGCTCTTCTCGCTGGTTTCCGTTTCCCGTTCAAGAACTGAGGCAGGGTATGGCTAAAGTAGCTTTGATCCAGCGCGAACTGAAGCGCGAAAAACTGGCCGCCAAGTACGCAACGAAGTATGCGGAACTGAAGGCGATTGCCGGTGACGCCAAGCGCAGCGACGAAGAGCGTGACGCAGCCCGCCTGGGCCTGCAGAAGCTCCCGCGCAATGCGAACCCCACGCGCCAGCGCAACCGTTGCGAAATCACCGGTCGTCCGCGCGGTACCTTCCGTCAATTCGGTCTGGCCCGCGCCAAGATCCGTGAACTGGCTTTTGCAGGCGACATCCCCGGTGTCACCAAGGCCAGCTGGTAAGCAGGCAGGAGAATTACAACATGAGCATGAGTGATCCTATCGCTGACTTGCTGACCCGCATCCGTAATGCACAGATGGTCGCCAAGGCCACGGTTCTGGTGCCTTCTTCCAAAGTGAAGATTGCCATCGCCCAGGTGCTGAAGGACGAGGGTTATATCGACGGATTCCAGGTCAAGACCGAATCCGGCAAGTCCGAACTCGAAATCGCCCTGAAGTACTACGCAGGTCGCCCGGTGATTGAGCGCATCGAGCGCGTCAGCCGCCCTGGCCTGCGTGTCTACAAAGGCTACGATTCCATCCCGCAAGTCCAGAACGGTCTTGGTGTGGCAATTGTCACCACGCCCAAGGGCGTGATGACCGATCGCAAGGCGCGCGCTACCGGTGTCGGTGGCGAAGTGCTCTGCTACGTGGCCTAACCCGCGGCATTGAGGAGAAACTGAAATGTCCCGAGTAGGAAAAATGCCCGTGACCATCCCCGCAGGCGTGGATGTGTCCGTTAAAGCCGACCAGATCTCTGTCAAGGGTACTGGTGGTGTTCTTTCGCTGGCGCAAAACGTGCTGGTGAAGGTGTCGAGCAACGACGGCAAGCTCAGCTTCGAGCCTGCCAACGATTCTCGTGAAGCCAATGCCATGAGCGGCACGATTCGCCAACTCGTCAACAACATGGTTGTTGGCGTGAGCAAGGGCTTCGAGAAGAAGCTGACCCTGATCGGCGTGGGCTACAAGGCCGCCGCATCCGGTGCCAAGCTCAACTTGGCTGTCGGTTACTCGCACCCCGTCAACATCGAGATGCCTGCCGGCATCACGGTGGCCACCCCCACGCCCACGGAAGTGATCGTAAAGGGTGCCGACCGCCAACGCGTTGGCCAAATTGCCGCTGAGATCCGTGCTGTTCGTCCACCCGAGCCCTACAAGGGCAAGGGCATCCGCTATGCGGACGAGAAGATCACGATCAAAGAGACCAAGAAGAAGTAAGGAGCTGCAACATGTTGACCAAGAAAGAGCAGCGTCTTCGTCGTTCGCGCCAGACCCGCATCCGCATTGCACAGCAAGGCGTGGCCCGTCTGACCGTGAACCGCACGAACCTCCATATCTACGCCAGCGTCATCTCCGGCGACGGCAGCAAGGTGTTGGCCAGCGCCTCCACCGCAGAAGCCGATGTCCGCAAGGAACTCGGTGGCTCTGGCAAGGGTGGCAATGCCGCCGCAGCCACGGCCATCGGCAAGCGCATTGCTGAAAAGGCAAAGGCTGCTGGCGTCGAGAAGGTTGCATTTGATCGCTCAGGCTTTGCCTACCACGGTCGCGTCAAGGCTTTGGCCGACGCAGCCCGTGAAGCTGGCCTGCAGTTCTAAGCGGAGCGGAATACAAAATGGCTAAATTTCAACCCAAAGTGCAAGACGAAGGTCGTGACGACGGTCTGCGCGAAAAAATGATCGCGGTGAACCGCGTGACCAAAGTCGTGAAGGGTGGCCGTATCCTCGGTTTCGCTGCACTGACTGTGGTCGGCGACGGTGACGGCCGCGTGGGCATGGGCAAGGGCAAGTCCAAGGAAGTGCCTGCTGCCGTGCAAAAGGCGATGGAAGAAGCCCGTCGCAACATGGTGAAGGTCTCGCTGAAGCACGGCACGATCTTCCACCAGGTGACCGGCCACCACGGCGCTGCACATGTGATGATGGCACCGGCCCCCAAGGGTACCGGCATCATCGCTGGCGGCCCGATGCGCGCTGTCTTCGAAGTGCTGGGCGTGACCGACATCGTGGCCAAGAGCCATGGTTCGTCCAACCCCTACAACATGGTCCGCGCCACTTTTGACGCCCTGGTGAACTCCACGACGCCTTCGCAAGTGGCAGCCAAGCGCGGCAAAACGGTCGAAGACATCTTCGCCTGATTGGAAGCTGTAAATGACTACGCAACAAACCGTCAAGATTCAACTGGTGCGCAGCCCTATCGGCACCAAGGAATCGCACCGCGCCACCGTCCGTGGCCTGGGTCTGCGCAAGCTGAACAGCGTCAGCGAACTGCAGGACTCGCCCGAAGTGCGCGGCATGATTAACAAGATCAGCTATCTGGTCAAAGTCCTCTGAGAGATAGATCATGGAACTCAATAGCATCAAGCCCGCAGACGGCGCCAAGCATGCCAAGCGCCGTGTAGGCCGCGGTATCGGCTCCGGCCTGGGCAAGACCGCTGGCCGTGGTCACAAGGGTCAGAAGTCCCGCGCAGGCGGCTACCACAAGGTGGGTTTCGAAGGCGGTCAAATGCCTTTGCAACGTCGCCTGCCAAAGCGCGGCTTCAAGTCGCACCTGCTGAAGTTCAACGCCGAAGTCACGCTGACCGATCTGGACAAGCTGGGCCTGGCCGAAGTGGACGTGCTCGCTCTCAAGCAAGCCGGCCTGATCGGCGAGCTGGCCAAGGTGGTCAAGGTCATCAAGAGCGGCGCTCTGTCCAAGGCTGTCAAGCTGACGGGCGTGGGCGCTACTGCAGGTGCCAAGGCGGCTATCGAAGCTGCTGGCGGCAGCCTGGCCTGATTTTGGTTCTGAAAGAAGGTACCTGTGGCTACTAGCGCGGCTCAAATTGCAAAAACCGGCAAGTTCGGCGACCTGCGTCGTCGCCTGGTTTTTCTGTTGCTTGCGCTGGTCGTGTACCGCATCGGGGCGCATATCCCCGTGCCCGGTATCGACCCAGCCCAACTTCAGCAGCTTTTCAGCGGCCAGCAAGGCGGCATCCTGAACCTGTTCAACATGTTCTCGGGTGGAGCGCTCTCGCGCTTTACCGTCTTTGCACTGGGGATCATGCCGTACATCTCGGCATCGATCATCATGCAACTGATGACCTACGTGGTCCCGACGTTTGAGCAGCTGAAGAAGGAAGGCGAGTCCGGTCGCAGGAAGATCACCCAGTACACGCGCTACGGCACGCTGGGCCTGGCCATTTTCCAGTCGCTCGGCATTGCCGTGGCACTGGAGAGCTCGGCCGGTCTGGTGCTGAGCCCCGGCATGGGTTTTCGCATCACGGCCATGGTCAGCCTCACGGCTGGCACCATGTTCCTGATGTGGCTCGGTGAGCAGATCACGGAACGTGGTCTTGGCAACGGCATCTCGATCCTGATCTTTGCAGGTATCGCGGCCGGTCTGCCAAGCTCCATCGGTGGCCTGCTGGAGCTGGTGCGCACGGGTGCAATGAGCATCCTGGCAGCCATCTTCATCGTGCTGGTGGTCGCTGCGGTGACTTACTTCGTGGTGTTCGTGGAACGTGGCCAGCGCAAGATCCTTGTGAACTATGCGCGCCGGCAGGTGGGGAACAAGGTCTATGGTGGACAATCGTCGCACCTGCCCTTGAAGCTGAACATGGCAGGTGTGATTCCTCCCATCTTCGCGTCGTCCATCATCCTGCTGCCAGCCACCGTGGTGAACTGGTTCAGTGCCGGGGAGTCGATGCGCTGGTTGCGCGACATCTCCTCCGCCCTGACACCTGGTCAGCCGGTGTATGTGATGTTCTACGCTGCTGCGATCATCTTCTTCTGCTTTTTCTACACGGCGCTGGTCTTCAACAGCCGTGAAACGGCAGACAACCTGAAGAAGAGCGGTGCGTTCATTCCCGGGATCCGTCCTGGTGAACAGACGGCCCGTTATATCGACAAGATTCTTGTGCGACTGACACTGGCGGGGGCGGTTTACATCACCTTCGTCTGCCTGCTGCCCGAGTTCTTGATCCTGAAGTACAACGTACCGTTTTACTTTGGTGGAACTTCGCTGTTGATCATTGTGGTGGTGACCATGGACTTCATGGCCCAGGTCCAGAACTACATGATGTCGCAACAGTATGAGTCGCTGCTCAAGAAAGCCAATTTCAAAGGCAATCAAGGCGGTTGACGGGTTGGAAGGGCCTGGGCGCTTGAAGCGCCTGGTCCCCGAAAGCAAGGTTTAGGTTAGTTGGCGCCCCACGATTTTGTAGCGGGCACAAAAATTGTGTTCCGTGCAAAACAGCCGGGACGGATGGAAAAGTTTTAGGAGAATGCAATGAGAGTTTCGGCTTCGGTCAAAAAAATCTGCCGCAACTGCAAGATCATCCGCCGCAAGGGTGTGGTGCGCGTGATCTGCACGGATCTGCGTCACAAGCAGCGCCAGGGTTGATTGGAAAGTATTAGAGGACGCATATGGCACGTATCGCTGGCATCAACATTCCGCCCCACAAGCACGCGGAAATCGGTTTGACCTCCATTTTTGGAATTGGTCGCACACGCGCTCGCAAGATTTGCGAAGCCACCGGCATCGCTTACTCCAAGAAGATCAAGGATCTGACGGACAGCGATCTGGAAAAGATTCGCGAACAGATCGAGCAATTCACCATTGAAGGTGATCTGCGCCGCGAAACCACCATGAACATCAAGCGTTTGATGGACATTGGCTGCTACCGTGGTTTCCGCCATCGTCGTGGTCTGCCGATGCGTGGTCAGCGTACCCGTACCAATGCACGCACCCGCAAGGGCCCGCGCAAGGGTGCTGCTGCACTGAAGAAATAAAGAGATTGAAAGATCAATATGGCCAAGTCTCCAGCCAATAACGCATCACAGCGCGTTCGCAAGAAGGTTCGCAAGAACGTGTCGGACGGCATTGCCCACGTGCATGCTTCGTTCAACAACACGATCATCACGATCACGGACCGCCAGGGCAATGCCTTGTCGTGGGCCTCGTCGGGTGGCCAGGGCTTCAAGGGCTCGCGCAAGTCTACGCCTTTCGCAGCCCAGGTGGCTTCGGAAGTGGCTGGCCGCGCCGCCATCGACCAAGGCATCAAGAACCTGGACGTCGAGATCAAGGGCCCAGGTCCTGGTCGCGAATCCTCGGTGCGTGCACTGGGTGCCCTGGGCATCCGCATCACGTCGATCTCCGACGTGACGCCGGTCCCGCACAATGGCTGCCGCCCTCAAAAGCGCCGTCGTATCTAATTTTCACAAGCCCACCGCCGCCTGCGTACGCGAGAGCGACACAGGCGGCTCCCGCAATGGTTTGCGGTAGATGACATAAAGGAAGTTCAAGTGGCACGTTACCTCGGCCCCAAGGCCAAACTCTCCCGCCGTGAAGGCACCGACCTGTTCCTCAAGAGCGCACGCCGCTCCATTGCGGACAAGTGCAAGTTCGACTCCAAGCCTGGTCAGCACGGCCGCACCTCCGGTGCCCGCACGTCCGACTACGGCCTGCAGCTGCGCGAAAAGCAGAAGGTCAAGCGCATGTACGGCATTCTGGAAAAGCAGTTCCGCCGCTACTTCGAGACCGCTGACAGCCGCAAGGGCAACACCGGTGCCAACCTGCTGTTCCTGCTGGAATCGCGCCTGGACAACGTCGTGTACCGCATGGGCTTCGGCTCCACGCGTGCAGAAGCCCGCCAGCTGGTGTCGCATTGCGCCATCACGGTGAACGGCAAGCCGGTCAACATCCCTTCGTACCTGGTCAAGGTCGGTGACGTCGTGGCCGTGCGCGAAAAGTCCAAGAAGCAGAACCGCATCGTCGAAGCTCTGCAACTGGCTGCACAGGTCGGCATGCCAGCCTGGGTGGACGTCAATGCCGACAAGGCAGAAGGCGTGTTCAAGAAGGTGCCTGACCGCGACGAGTTCGGTGCCGACATCAACGAATCGCTGATCGTTGAGTTGTATTCGCGCTAATCGCTAGTTCGAATCACATTTCGAGAAAACCGTACCTGAACCGCGAGGCATCGCGGTTTAGGCGCTTCACCAGCCTTACCGGTGTAACGAGCTGGGGGTATTGAGAGGAAGTCTGAATGCAAACCAATTTGCTGAAACCCAAGGCGATCAATGTCGAGCAGCTTGGCCACAACCGTGCCAAGGTCGCGCTGGAGCCGTTCGAGCGTGGCTACGGCCACACGCTGGGCAATGCCATTCGGCGCGTCCTGCTCTCGTCCATGGTGGGTTACGCAGCGACGGAAGTCACCATTGCAGGTGTTCTGCATGAGTACTCGTCCATCGATGGCGTTCAAGAAGATGTGGTCAACATTCTCCTGAACCTCAAGGGCGTGGTGTTCAAGCTGCACAACCGTGACGAAGTCACGCTGAGCCTGCGCAAGGATGGTGAAGGCGTGGTGACCGCGCGCGACATCCAGACGCCCCATGACGTCGAGATCGTCAACCCCGACCACGTGATCGCCACGCTGTCGGCCGGTGGCAAGCTGGACATGCAGATCAAGGTCGAAAAGGGCCGTGGCTACGTGCCGGGCAACCTGCGCCGCTATGCCGACGAATCGACCAAGTCGATCGGCCGCATCGTGCTGGACGCCTCGTTCTCCCCCGTGAAGCGCGTGAGCTACACCGTGGAAAGCGCCCGCGTGGAGCAGCGTACCGACCTGGACAAGCTGGTCGTCGAGATCGAGACCAACGGTGCCATCACGGCCGAAGACGCCGTGCGCGCATCGGCCAAGATCCTGGTGGAACAGCTGGCTGTGTTCGCACAGCTGGAAGGTGGCGAGCTGGCTGCGTTCGACGCACCTGCAGGCCCACGCGGCAATGCCACGTTCGATCCGATCCTGCTGCGCCCTGTGGACGAGCTGGAACTGACCGTGCGTTCCGCCAACTGCCTGAAGGCCGAGAACATCTACTACATCGGTGACCTGATCCAGCGCACCGAGAACGAGCTGCTCAAGACGCCTAACCTGGGTCGCAAGTCGCTCAACGAAATCAAGGAAGTGCTCGCATCGCGTGGTCTCACGCTGGGCATGAAGCTTGAGAACTGGCCGCCAGCTGGTCTGGACAAGCGTTAATCAAAACCGCTATAATCCCGGGTTCCCCGAAAGAGGAACTTCTGGGTCTCAGAGTCCCCCGCAAGGGGGACTTTTCGTTCCCCCGAGGGAACAACAGTGCCTCGCGCAGTACCTGATACGGCTGCCCGATTTAATTACATAGACAGTAGAAGGAAAGCACCATGCGCCACGGACACGGCCTCCGCAAACTCAATCGCACCAGCTCGCACCGCCTTGCGATGCTGCAGAACATGATGAACTCGATCATCGAGCACGAAGTCATCAAGACCACCGTTCCCAAGGCCAAGGAACTGCGCCGCGTGATCGAACCCATGATCACCCTGGCCAAGGTCGACACCGTCGCCAACCGCCGCCTGGCTTTCAACCGCCTGCGCGACCGTGACAGCGTCACCAAGCTGTTCAACGACCTGGGCCCCCGCTTCAACGCGCGTCCCGGTGGCTACACCCGCATCCTGAAGATGGGTTTCCGCGTTGGCGACAATGCGCCCATGGCCCTGGTTGAATTGGTCGACCGTGGCGATGAAAAAACTGAAAATTCTTCGGCCGCAGCCGCTGAATAAGGTATATAATTCAATCTTGCCGCGCGATGGAGCAGTCTGGTAGCTCGTTGGGCTCATAACCCAAAGGTCGGAGGTTCAAATCCTCCTCGCGCAACCAATATTGCAAAAAGCCCACTTTCGAGTGGGCTTTTTTGTTTTTGGCGTTGCTGCCTGGCTGCCATGGCGGGTCGGATGGCACTGGATCCGGGCATGCAACGCCAGGGCACATGCGAAGCCTGCCATGCAGGCTTCCTCGCTCACTGGGGATGCTGGTGCCGGAACTCCTGGGTCTTTCCGCCGTAGCCATAGGCCGTGGCGCGCACGTCCTGCACGTAGATGTAGCTTTCCTCGTGCAGTTCGCCCAGCAGACCCTGGAATGCGGCGAACACCTCGGCGATGTAGCGTGCCTTCTCGGCCTTGGTGTTGGTCTCGTCGACGACCTTGATGTCCAGGTACACGCTGCTCTTGCCCTGGGCGGCCAGGCTGCTGCCGCCCACGATCCAGTCCTCGGGATGCACGTAGGAAACGGTCACTGCGGTGATCTTGGGGTTCTTGCCCAGGATGCGGGTGGTCAGGTCGAGCAGCGTGTCCGAGATGCGCTGTGACAGGGCGGCAGATCGCTCTGCAGAGACTTTGACGTTGATGATGGGCATGGAAAACTCCTGGTCAGTGGATGCGTTGGTAAGGCGCCTCCACTGTAGTTTTCAGCCCGATTTCCGGACACGGCGCCCGGCGGGAAGCGGCTTTGCAATGGTTGCAAAGCCCGCCTGGGGCAAGCCTCAGGCAGGCATGGCCTGCCGGCGGATGAAGCGCCCGGCCCGTGCCCCAGTGGCGCGGCCGGCAGCGGTGTAGCTCAGCACGCCATTCACCCACACCTGCTCGATGCCCTCGCTGAACTGCACGGGCTTCTCGTAGCTCGCGGTGTCGCGCACGCGCAGCGGGTCGAACACCACGACGTCCGCCATCAAGCCGGCCGCAAGCCGCCCGCGCTCGCCGATGCGAAAGCGCTGCGCCGACAGACCGGTCATCTTGTGGATGGCCTCTTCCAGCCGCAGCAAGCCCTTTTCGCGCCAATAGCAGGCCAGCACACGCGGAAAGGCGCCCCACAGGCGCGGGTGTGGGCGCTCGTCGTGCGGCAATCCGTCCGAGCCGATCATGGACAGCGGGTGTGCAATCACCCGCTCCACATCGTCTTCGCGCATCTGGAAGTAGCACGCGCCGCCGGGCTGCAGCCGGTCGCATGCTGCCTGCTCGCTCACATCCCACTCCCTGGCAATGTCCTCGAGGTAGCGGCCCACCATCTCGGGGTGCGGCTGGCTGCCGGTGATCAGGATATCGATCACGCCATCCACCAGATCGGTGCGCAGCACCGTCGAGCCGGCGGTGTAGGGGTACACGTCCAGGCTGATGGGCTGGCCCTGGGCCAGTGACTCGATCAGCGGCAGCGTCTCGCGCGTGCGGCCCCAGTTCGAGGCGCCGGCGCACTTGTGGTGCGACAGCACCAGCGGAAGGCCCGCCTGGCGCGCGGTGAGCGCGGCCTCCTGCAGCGCCGGCAGGATGCCGGCGAGCTCGTCGCGGATGTGGGTGGCGTAGACGCCGCCGTTGCGCGCGGCCACGCTGGCCAGCTCGGTCAGCTCGGTGAGGTCGGCCGCATAGGCCTCCTTGTAGAACACGCCGGACGACAGGCCCAGCGCGCCCGCATCCATGGCTTCCTGCATGTCGGCCGCCATGGCCGCGCGCTCGCCGGCCGTGGCCGGGCGGCCCAACTCGGGCAGGTGGCGCATGCGCAGGGCGGTGTGGCCGAGCAGCGCGGCCACGTTCACCCCGGGTTGCGCCGCATCCACGGCGCGCGCATAGGCGGCCATGCTGGCATGGCGGAACTGGCGCTGGCCCAGCAGCGACAGCGGCGCCGCTGGTGCATCTGTCACCATGGGCGCCAGCGAGATGCCGCAGTTGCCCACGATCACCGTGGTCACGCCCTGCGACAGCTTGGGCAGCATGTCGGGCGCATCGATGGCGGCCGCATCGTCGTGCGTGTGTACGTCGATGAAGCCGGGCGCGATCACGCGGTCCGTGCAGTCAATGGTCTGCACCGCCATGCCGGCGAACAAGGCCGGGTCGATGGCGCCGGGCGGCGCCAGCGCCACGATGCGCTCGCCCACCAGCAGCAGGTCGCCCAGCCAGCCGGGGCGGTCGGTGCCGTCGACGAGTGTTCCGTTCTTCAGCAGGGTCGCTTGCGTTGCTGCCATCAATGTTCTTTCTGGCCCGGCTTGTGCATGCCCGGGCCGTGGTCCATGGCGCCCGAATATTCGGCGCTGTCGAATCCGTGTTTGTGCAAAAGCTGCTTGAACTGCTGCAGGCCGCGCGTGGCCACCGGCCCCAGTTGCTGCGCCAGGCGCACCATCAGGATCTCGATCACCACCAGGTGGGCCAGGTAGGCCTCAGTGCCCACGCGCATCACCGCGTCCTGCGGCACCGACACGGCCAGCACCAGGTCGGCCGTCTCCGCCAGCGGCGTGCCGGGCTGGGTCAGCGCGATCACGGTGGCGCCCTGCGAGCGCGCAAAGCGCGCCGCCTCCACCGTGTAGGGCATGCGCCCGACGTGCGACACCACGAAGGCCACGCCTTCGGGCCCCAGCGTGCTGGCCGAGACCAGTTGCTGGTGCGCGTCGAAGATCGCATTCGCCGTGAGGCCCAGGCGGAACAGCCGGCTCTGCAGCTCGCTGGCCGTGAAGGTCGATGCCGCGCCCACCGAATAGCAGTCGATGCGCCGCGCCTTGGCCAGTTTGGCGGCCACCTGGTCGATCACGTCCACGTCGATGCGCCGGCCCAACTCGGTGAGTGAGGAGACGGCCGCGTGGATGATCTTGCTGGACACGTCCTGCGCCGAGTCTTCGGCCAGCACGCTGCGGTGCAGGTACGAGCCCGAAACCGCCAGGTCCTGCGCCAGCGCCAACATGAACTCGCGCACCGAGTCGTAGCCAAAGCTGCGGCAGGTGCGCACGATGGTCGGCATGGACACGCCCGCCTGCTGCGCCAGTTGCTCCACCGTGGCGGCCACGGCGGCACGCGGGTCGTCGAGCACGGCACGCACCACGCTGCGCTGCGCTTCGGGCAGGCTATCCTGGCGCTCGCGCAGCTGCTGCAGCAGTCCCGGCGTGGGGCTGGGCGGTTGGGAGGAGGACGATGGCGAAGGAGGCAGGCTGCTGTTCATGCGCTTCTCCGGGTGTCAGAACCGCGTGCTGATGGCACCCGTGATGGCGCCATCGTCTTCCACCAGTGGCATCCAGCGCCATTTGTCGAAGGTGGTGCAGGGGTGCGAAATCCCCAGCGCCACGCGGTCTCCTACCCGCGGGGTGCTGCCGTCGCCGGCCGCCGCATCGAAGCGCAGGTAGGCATGCTGGTCGTTGAGCGCGCTCACGCTCCAGCCGGCAGGCACGGCCGCCGCCGTGCGCTCACCGCGCCGCGCCAGCTGCACGGGGATGGGCATCTCCAGGTCATAGGAAATGTCGCGGCGCCCGCAGGTCAGCAGGGCCAGGCCCGGCTCGGGCACCGACTGCACCATGGCCCAGACCGTGAGCGCAGGGCGCAGCGAGGCGTCGAGCCCCTCGCGCTGCTCCACGTTCTTGAGAAAGCGCGCGTAGTTGCCATGGTCGTGCGTCACATAGCAGCCCGAGCGCAGCACGCCTTCCACGGGGCGCGACAGGCCCTGCGCCTGCAGCAGCGGCACCACCAGGTCGAACACGGCCGAGCCGCCGGCCGTGAGCAGGATGCGGTCCTGTGCGAACAGGTGCTCCGTGTCGCAGGCGCGCGCCACGTCCATCACGCGGCGCACCAGGGCGGTCACTTCGCGAGAATCGTGTGCGTTGTCGCAGCGCGCCACGCCGCCTTCATAGCACTCGATGCCGTCGAACTGCACGGCCTTCGAGGCCGCCAGCGTACGCGCCAGGGCCAGGGCCTCGTCCAGCGTGCGGCAGCCGGTGCGCTGGCCGGGGATGCCCATCTCCAGCAGCACGTTGAAGACACGGGCGCTGCCCCGGCGCTGCTTCCAGTCCTCCACCAGCGTGAGCTGCGCGAGCGAATCGACGAGGAACCAGACCGTGAGATTCGCATGGCGCGCCAACAGCGCATCGAGCGCATCCAGGTCGGCATCGCAGACCACCTGGTTGGCGATGATGACGCGGCGCGCGCCGGCCTCCACCCCCACCGCAACCTGGAAAGCCGTGGCGAAGGTCAGGCCCCAGGCACCGCTGGCCAACTGCTGCGCGAAGAGCTGGGGCGACATGGTGGTCTTGCCGTGCGGTGCCAGGGCGATGCCCTTGCGCTGTGCGAAGTCCTGCATCCAGGCCAGGTTGTGCGCCAGCGCCGTGCGGCTGAGCACCGCCAGGGGGAATGCCAGGTCGTCGGCCAGCACGTTCCAGCCGCGTGCGCCGATCTCGCTGGCGCGGCAGGGCGCTGCCGCGATGGGAAAGCTCTTGCTGGTGGCGTCCAGCGTGAAGTCAGTGGTGGTGGTCATGTGGTTTCGTCATGTTGGTGGGGCGCAGCGGGGCTGCGCCGGTCAGATGTCGTCGCGCCAGCAGGCCTTCCAGTGGTCCGCCCCCACGGGGCGCAGGGCCATGTCGGCGCTGGCGCATTCGGCCACCGCATGCGGGCAGCGTGTGCGGAACACGCAGCCCGAGGGCGGATGGGCGGGGCTGGGCAGGTCGCCCTGCAGCAGGGGGATGGTACGCCGCTGCGCCGGGTCGGGGATGGGGGCCGCTGCGAGCAGGGCGCGCGTGTAAGGGTGGGCCGGCTGCGCATACAGCGCGCTGGTGGGAGCGATCTCCATCACGCGGCCCAGGTAGAGCACCACCACGCGGTCGCACAGGTACTCCACCACGTCCAGGTCGTGCGAGATGAACAGCAAGGTCAGGCCCAACTGCTCCTTGAGGTCGCCCAGCAGGTTCACCACCTGGGCCTGGATCGACACGTCCAGCGCCGACAGCGGCTCGTCCGCCACGATGAAGTTCGGCTGCACGGCCAGCGCGCGCGCAATGCCGATGCGCTGGCGCTGCCCGCCCGAGAACTCGTGCGGAAACCGGTCGGCATGCTCGGGCCTGAGGCCCACCTGCGTGAGCAGCTCGTGGATGCGCGGCAGGCGCGCCGCACCGCGCGCCTGCCGGTGCGTGTCCAGCGCCTCGCCCAGCACCTCGCGGATGCGCATGCGCGGGTTCAGGCTCGCATAGGGGTCCTGGAAGATGATCTGGATCTTCGAGCGCAATGGGCGGAACTGGCCCTGGCTCATCCCGGCCAGGTCCTGCCCGCCGGCCTCGCCGCCGTGGTACAGCATCTGCCCCGCCGTCGGGTCCACCAGCCGGGTGAGCAGGCGGCCGATGGTGCTCTTGCCCGAACCCGATTCGCCCACCAGGCCCAACGTTTCGCCGCGCCGGATGGCAAAGCTCACGTCGTCCACCGCCCGGACCGGGTGCGGGCCGCTGCCGAAGTACTTGCGCAGGCCACGCACTTCGATGAGGTTGTCCCCGGGGTTGGGGGCCGTGGCCACGGCGTTCATGCGCGCACCTCCTGCTGCGCCTGTTCGCCCACGCGGATGCAGCGCACCCGCCGGCCGGCCTCGGTGGCACTGCCTTCGGACAGCGCCGGCATGCGTGCATCGCAGGCCGCGATGCGGCGCTCGCAGCGCGGCGCAAAGGCACAGCCCGGCGGCGGCGCCAGCGGGCTCGACACCTGGCCCGGTATGGCCACCAGGCGCGGGCGCTGCCCGGCCACCGCCACGGCATGGCGCCGGGCCACGCCGGGCAGGCAGGCCAGCAGTCCGCGCGTGTAGGGGTGCTCGGGCTGGGCGAACAGATCATGCACCGGGGCCGACTCGACGATGCGCCCCGCATACATCACGGCCACTGCGTCGGCGTACTGCGCCACCACGCCCAGGTTGTGGGTCACGAAGAGCATGCTCATGCCCGTCTCCTTCTGCAGCCGACCCATGAGCGCCAGGATCTGCGCCTGGATGGTCACGTCCAGCGCGGTGGTGGGCTCGTCGGCGATCAACAGCGTCGGGCTGCAGGCCATGGCCAGCGCAATCATCACGCGCTGGCGCATGCCGCCCGACAGCTGGTGCGGGTACTCGCGCACGCGCTGTTTTGCGGCCGGTATCTCCACCAGCTCCAGCATGCGCTGGGCATGGGCCATGGCGGCACTGCGGTCCAGCTTCAGGTGCAGGCGCACGGATTCCGCGATTTGCTCGCCCACGGTGAGCACCGGGTTCAGGCTGGTCATGGGCTCCTGGAAGACCATCGCGATCTCATTGCCGCGCAGCGCGCGGCGCTCGGCTTCGGGCAGGGCCAGCAGGTCCACGCGCCGGCCATCGCGCCGGGTGAACCAGGCCTGGCCGGCCACCTGCGCCTGCGAGGTCTTGGCGTGCAGGCCCATCAGCGTGAGGCTGGTGACGGACTTGCCCGAGCCCGATTCGCCGACCAGCGCCAGCGTCTGGCCCGGGTGGATGGCAAAGGACACGTCGGCCACGCTCTGGATGCGGCCGGCGTCGGTGGCGAACGAGGTGGACAAGCCCTGCACTTCGAGCCGCGGGGCGGCCATGGCAGCCGTGGGGGTGGTCATGGAGATACCTTCGTAGCGCGCCCGCGTGCGGGCACTTGCGTGGGTGGAGCGAGAGCGGGGCTCACGAGGCTTTCTTGAGCTTGGGGTCGAGCAGGTCGCGCACGCCGTCGCCCAGCATCTGCAGCGACAGGGCGGTGAGCACGATGGCCAGGCCCGGGTAGAGAATGGTCCAGAACGCGCGGTCGGCCGATTCCAGGCTGCCCGCGATCATGGTGCCCCAGGTGGGGATGTCCGGCGGCACGCCCACGCCCAGGAAGGACAGGCCCGCCTCGGCCAGGATGGCGTAGGCGAAGATGAAGGTCACCTGCACCAGGATGGGCGAGACCAGGTTGGGCAGGATGTGCCGCAGCAAGATGAACGGCGTGCGCACGCCCAGGGCGCGCGCGGCATCGACGAACAGCAGCTCGCGCAGCACCAGCGTGCTGGCCCGCACCACCCGCGCCACGCGCGGCGTGTAGACGATCACCAGCGCCAGCATCACGTTCCACAGCGAGGCGCCCAGGATGGACACCAGGGCAATGCCCAGCAGGATGTCGGGGAAGGACATCATCGCGTCCACCACGCGCATCAGCGGCGCGTCCAGCCGGCGAAAGAAGCCCGCGAACATGCCCAGCAGCGTGCCGAACAGCACGGCACCCGCGGCGGTGAGCCCGCCGATCAGCAGCGAATAGCGCGCGCCGTGCACGATGCGCAGCATCACATCGCGCCCCAGCTCGTCGGTGCCGGCCCAGTGCGCGGCCGAGGGCGCGTTCAGGCGCTCGCTGATCGAGATGGCGTTGGGGTCGGCATCCGACACCCAGGGGAACACGGTGGCCACGGCCACCACCAGCGCCAGCAGGATGGCCGAGGCCAGCACCACCTTGCGCGAGAACAGGCGGCGTGCCAGCGGCAGCCAGTAGTCCGTGAGATTGCGAATCAGGCGTTGCACCATGTCATTGGCCCTCCAGCCGGATGCGCGGATCGACCAGCGTGTACAGGAAGTCGATGGCCAGGTTGATGAACACGTAGATCGCCGCGATCACCAGCAGCGTGCCCTGGATCACCGGGTAGTCGCGGCGCAGCACGGCGCGCACCACGAGGTTGCCCACCCCGGGCAGGTTGAACACGGTTTCGGTCACCACGGTGCCGCCGATCATCAGCGCCAGCGTCAGGCCCAGCACCGTGACGATCGGCACCAGCGCATTGCGCAGCACGTGCTTGACCATCACCGTGCCCTCGGCCAGGCCCTTGGCGCGCGCCGTGCGCACATAGTCCTCACCCAGGATGTCGAGCATCGAGGCGCGCGTGAAGCGGATGATCAGGGCCGAGTTCAGAAGGCCCAGCACCAGCGCCGGCAACAGCAGGTGGGTCAATCGTTCCGCAAGCGGCGACTCCGGATTCCCATAGCCCGAGGCCGGAAACCAGCCGAGTTTGACCGCGAACAGCTGGATCAGGATCAGCCCGAGCCAGAAGCTGGGCACGCTGGCACCCAGCATGGCCACGCCGCTCAGCGCCTGGTCACCGGGGCTGCCGCGCCAGATGGCGGCCGCCATGCCGCAGGGGATGCCGATCAGCGCCGCGATGCCGACCGCGAACAGCGCCAGGAACAGTGTGGGCTCGGCGCGCTCCAGCAGTGCCTGCGCCACCGGGCGCTGCAGGAAGATTGACTGCCCCAGGTTGCCCTGCAGCAACTCGCCGATCCACAGCACGAACTGCGTGGGCAGGGGCTTGTCCAGCCCGTATTGCACGCGCGCCGCGGCGATGTCCTCGGCCGTGGCCTGCTCGCCCAGCAGCAGCGCCACCGGGTCGCCCGAGGCCAGGCGCGTGAGCGCGAACACCAGCACCGCGACGAGGGCCAGCACCACCAGGGCGCCGCCCAGGCGGGTCATCAGAAAACGCATGGCAACGAACCTTGTGCGGTGGGCTTACTTGGCCAGGCCGGTATTCCAGAAGAACGGCCAGATCGCCGGCGTGTAGCCTTCCAGCTTGGCCGAGCGCGCCGAGAGGCCGTTGAACTTGCCGACCTCGATGAAGGGCACTTCGTCGTACACCACCTGCTGCACGGCACCCCACAGCGGGCCGCGCTTGGCGATGTTGGTCTCCTGGTTGAAGGCCGTGAGCGTGGCCTTCTTGGCCGGTGAGTCCCACCAGCCCGGTGCGCCTTCACCCAGCTGCGGCGGCGAGAGCATGGGCTCGGGGAACAGGCCCGAGTGCGTGAAGTACACGTCCCACAGCTTGGCGTCGTTGCGCCGCTGCACCAGCGTGGCCCAGTCCACCACCTGCAGCTCGGTCTTGAAGCCGGCCTTCTTGAGCTGCTCGGCCATCACCAACGCCATGTTGTAGTGGAACTCGTACTGGCGGCTGGCCATGATGCGCACCGGCTGGCCGTTGTAGCCGGCCTTGGCCGCCTGGTCCTTGGCGGCCTGCGGGTTGCGCTCGTTGTACAGCTTGCCGCCCGCATCCGAGTAGTAGGGCGTGCCCTTGGGGAAGAAGTTGGGCTCCACCACGAAGAAGCGGTTGTCGCCGAAGCCCGCAGCCAGCAATTCGCCCGAACCCACTGCGGTCTGCACCGCGCGGCGCAGCGGTTGCGCGGCGAGCACGCCTTCCTTGGTGTTGAAGACGATGTAGGGGAAACCGAAGTTCTTGGTCACGATGGGCACCACGGCCGGCGCGCCCTTGTCGATGCGGCTGGCCGCTTCCACGGGCAGCAGGTCGGCGTACTGGAACTGGCCCGACAGCGCGCCTTCCACGCGCGTGTTGGCATTGGGCACGGGCACGAAGCGCAGTTCGTCGAGCAGGGCCTCGCGGCGGCCGGCGTAGCCGCTCGGCGCCTCCTTGCGGGCGCTATAGCTGTCGTGGCGCACCAGCACCGTGAACTGGTCGGGGCGGCGTTCCTTGAATTTGTAGGGCCCGGTGCCGATGAAGTCCTTGAGCTGTGGCGCGATGCTTTCCTTGGCCATGATGGCGGCCATGCCACTGGGCAGCGCCAGCTGGGCCAACAGCGGTGCGTAGGGCGCCTTGAGCTTGAGCTCCACCGACAGCGGGCCCTTGGCGGTGAGCGAGGCCACCTCCTTGCCCACGGCCTTGCCGCGCGGCGACAGCTCCATCCAGCGCTGCAGCGAGGCCACCACGTCATCGGCGTTCAAGTCGCGCCCGTTGTGCAGCTTGACCTCCTTGCGCAGGGCGATGGTGTAGGTCAGCCCGTCCTTGGACACGGTGGGCAGGCCTTCGGCCAGCATGGGCGCCACGGCCCAGTTCGCGTCGAACGTGTACAGCGGTTCGTACACGTGCTGCATGATGGTGCCGACCAGGTCGGCCGTGCTCACCATGGGGTCCAGCCCCTGGGGCTCGCCGACCATGGCCAGGTTGGCGGCGCCCCCCTTGGCAGGGGCGGCCCGGGCGGGCAGGCCCGAACCCAGGGCCACGAGCACGGCAGCCGTGGCTGCCAGGCCCAGAACACTGCGCCGGGCGGCCTGAACAGGCATTCCAGGCGTCAACCAATCACGGATGGATGAGGATTGCATCGTGGCTCCATAAGTAATAACATTACATTTTTAATCGTAGATGACTCGTTTATGAAAGTCAAACGGGTTTTTTCCGATGATTTATGTAAATTCATTACACAAGGAGCTTGCATGAGCCACGTAGAACTGCTGGGCCAGTCCCCCATCGCCTCCGACCGCCAGGCGCGGCCCCTGTCGCCCGCCACGCGCGCCGGCGACTTCGTCTTCGTCTCGGGCCAGGTGCCCACGGACGACCAGGGCCAGGTGATCGTCGGCGGCATCGAGGCGCAGACGCGCCAGGTGTTCCAGCGCGTCAAGGACGCCCTGGCGCTGGCCGACTGCACCCTGGCCGACGTGGCCAAGGTCAGCGTCTGGCTGGCCGATGCGCGCGATTTCGGCAGCTTCAATCGTGTCTACATGGAGTGCTTCGGCGAGCATCGGCCGGCCCGCTCCACGGTGGAGTCGCGCCTCATGATCGACGCCAAGGTCGAGATCGACGTCACCGCCTACAAGCCCCGTGCCTGAGCGCGCCACCACCTCCGTGGGCAGGACCTTTGACGTGGCCGCGCTGGGCGAGGCCATGGTCGAGTTCAACCAGGTCCACCCCGGCCAGCCGCAGTACCTGCGCGGCTTCGGCGGCGACACCAGCAACGCCGCCATCGCGGCGGCGCGGGCCGGCGCGCGCGTGGCCTACCTTACGCGCATCGGGCAGGACAGCTTCGGCCAGGCGCTCACCGCGCTGTGGCGTACCGAGGGGGTGGACACCCGTGCGGTGCAGGGCGATGGCGAACACCCCACCGGCATCTACTTCGTCTCGCACGGGGATGCCGGGCACGAGTTCAGCTACCTGCGCGCGGGCTCGGCCGCGAGCCGCATGTCGCCGCAATGGTTGGCCGGCGAGCCCACGGCCGTGCTGCAGGCCGCTCGCATCCTGCACCTGTCGGGCATTTCGCTAGCCATCTCGCCCCAGGCCTGCGACACGGCCTTCGAGGCCATGCGCCTGGCGCGCGAGGCCGGCACGCTGGTGTCCTTCGACTCCAACCTGCGCCTCAAGCTCTGGCCGCTGGCGCGTGCCCAGGCTTGCATCGCGCAAGCCGTGGCGCTGTGCGACATCTTTTTGCCCAGCCTGGAGGACATGCAGGCCCTGACGGGCCTGAGCGACCCCGACACCATCATCGACTGGGGCCATGCGCGCGGTGCAGCCACCGTGGTGCTCAAGCTCGGCGCCGACGGCGCCCTGGCCAGCGATGGCCGGCACCGGGAGCGCATCGCCGGCCTGCGCGTCACGCCGGTTGACGCCACCGGTGCGGGCGACTGCTTCTGCGGCAACCTGCTGGCCCGCCTGGCCCAGGGCGACGACGTGTTCGCTGCAGCGCGCTACGCCAATGCCGCGGCCGCGCTGGCCGTGCAGGGCTATGGCGCCGTGGCGCCGCTGCCCTACGCGCGCCAGGTGCAGGTGACGATTGCCTGAATCGGTGGGGCAGGGCCGTCGGCACCTGCCCCGGTCATGCCGCGAACAGGTCGGACCGGGCGGCCTTGGTGATGGCGGCCACACAGGGGTGGCTGATGCGCCGCTCCACCGAGATCGCGAAAAATTCCTCCACCAGTTCCGTGGAGCGGCCGATCACCTCCACCCCGAACTGGGCCTGGGTCTCCTCTTCCAGCACCGTGGGCGAGGTGAACACCCCGCGCCCCTCGCGCCCAAAGGCGTTCATCAGCGCGCTGTCGTCGAACTCCCCCACCAGGCGTGGCTGCAGCTGGTGCTTGTTGAACCAGTGGTCGAGCTGCTGGCGCACCGAGGACATGGGCCCCTGGATCAGCATCGGCGCGCCATGCAGGCACTTGGGGAAAGGCCCTTGCAGCTGGCTGCGCAGGGTCGGCGCGCAGAAGAAGCTCATGGAGCTGGTGCCCAGGCCGTGGTTGAAGGCCTTGACGCCGATCTTCCTGGAGACTGGCTCGTCCGCCAGCACCAGGTCCAGCCGGTTCAGGCTCAGCTGCGCCACCAGCTCCGGGAACTTGCCCT
The DNA here is from genome assembly GCF_979253235.1 of Acidovorax sp. AC410. Classification (NCBI taxonomy): domain Bacteria; kingdom Pseudomonadati; phylum Pseudomonadota; class Betaproteobacteria; order Burkholderiales; family Comamonadaceae; genus Acidovorax; species Acidovorax sp. AC410. Next base: position 1,279,042 of record NZ_CEEDCG010000001.1, on the reverse strand, counting down.
CGTGGCAGGTCATGTGGACCTGTTCGGCCAGGCCCATTGCCGGCTCCAGCAGGTGGTAGGCCACCGACTTGGCCACCGAATCCGCCACACCCACGCGGAACTCCAGCGGGCGTGACTGCCCGCGCGCCAGGCGGATGGATTTTTCGAGCTCATCGCCCAGCGCAAAGATCTGCTCCGCATAACCGAGTGCCACCCGGCCTTCGCTGGTCAGCTCCAGCCCCCGGCCGCGCTTCTTGAACAGGTCGTGGCCCAGCCACTCCTCCAGTTGCTTGATCTGGCCCGACAGCGTCTGCGGCGTGGTGTTGAGCTGCTCGCCGGCGCGCATGATGCCGCCCGCCTTGGCCGTGGTCCAGAAGTAGCGCAGGTGCTTGAAGTTCATGCCGTCTCCTTGATACTTCGCAAAAATCGAAGTAAAAATCTCAATAAATCGAATATACGCGAAGTGTCAAGATCCCTACAGTACGTTCATGGACAGATCGCGGCACGCCCCTTCGGGCACCGAACCCTGGCCATACAACGTTCACAAGGAGTCAAAGATGCGTATCACTACCCGAGGGCAACTTGCCGTGTCGGCCATGACCGATCTCGCACTGCGCCAGCAGATGCGTCCTGTGGCACTGTCGACCATCAGTGCACGCCAGGGCACCTCGCTGTCCTACCTGGAGCAGCTGTTCAGCGCGCTGCGGCGCGCCGGGCTGGTGGACAGCACGCGCGGACCTGGCGGCGGCTACACGCTGGCGCGCCGCGCGGACCAGGTGTCTGTGGCCGACATCATCCTGGCGGTGGAAAACCTCAAGGGCGACGACACCCAGAGCCTGGCCCAGGGCCAGGCGGCGCAGATGAAGGCCATGACGGGTGAGCTGTGGATCACCTTCAACAGCCGGGTGATGGACTACCTGCAGTCCGTGACCCTGGCCGAGCTGGTGACGCAGGAGCTGGCCCGTGGCGTGGTGGTGGAGTCCGGCGAGCCGGCGCCGCAGCAACGTGCCCGCGCCGTGCCCAGCGCCAAGCCCAAGCCACGCCTGGCGGGGCTGGGTGTGCCCAACTCGGTGTTCGCACTGGGGAGCATGCCGCTGATGCAGCGGCGCTGAAAGAGTGCCGAGGGGGGCGGCGGCTGCCGCCCCTGGCTCCCTGTGTCTGGGGCGGTGGCGGCCTACGCCGCGTACACCTGTTCCATGGACTTGAAGCCCTTCATCTCGATCGGGTTGCCGCTCGGGTCGTGGAAGAACATCGTCCACTGCTCGCCGGGTTCGCCCTCGAAGCGCACCTGCGGCGCAAGCACGAACGGCGTGCCGGCCGCCTTCAGGCGCTCGGCCACGGCCTTCCAGGCGGGCAATTCAAGGATGGCGCCGAAGTGCGGCATGGGCACCAGGTGCTCGCCCACATGGCCGGTGGCGGCGCTGCTGAACGGCGTGCCCAGGTGCAGGGAGATTTGGTGGCCGAAGAAGTCGAAATCGACCCAGGTGTCGGTGCTGCGGCCTTCGCGGCAACCCAGCACGCCGCCGTAGAAACGGCGGGCTGCGTCGAGGTCGGTGACGTTGAAGGCGAGGTGGAAGAGGCTGTGCATCGGCGCAGGATAGCAGCGGATGCGCGCCCCCTTGGCGACGTCAGCCTTTCGGTCTGGCCAGCATCTCGGCCGTGTTGGTCTTGCGGTCGGCATTCACGCGCGCCACATGGGGGCGCTCGTTCATGCGGGCCAGGTAGTCGCGCACCGGCAGCTCGGCCAGGAAGTCGCGGCCGTAGATGATCTTCGTGGCCGAGGACACCAGCGGCAGGTGCACGATGGCCGCGCAGTCCGCCGCGGTGAACGTATCGCCACCGATGAAGGGGCTGAACTTCGTGAGCTGGGCGAATGCGGCGATGTTCCTGGCCAACTGCACGCCGACCTTCTCGCGGGCGGCCTCGCTCACCGTGCCGCCGAAAAAGGCCTGCGGGTAGAGGTTGCGCGCCACCAGCTCCAGGTGCAGCTCCATGAAGGTGATCAGCTCGCGCACCTTGCCGGCGGCCAGCGGCTCGGCCGGGATCAGCGGGTGTTCGGGGTAGGCCGACTCGATGTAGTCGGCGATCACCGCCGACTCGCACAGCGTGCCGTTCGGGGTGCGCAGGTAGGGCACCTTGCCCAGGGGGCTGGCGCTGCGGTCGGTCTCGCCGATCCAGGCCAGTTCCTCCTGGAAGGGCACGCCCTTTTCGAGCAGCGCGAGCTTGACCTTGTTGTAGTAGTTGCTGGCCGAAAAGCCGCAGAGGGTGAGCATGGGGTGTCTCCTGAATTGCCTTGGGGGCTGTGGGTTGGCGCCAGCCGCCATGCTAGGGGCTGGCCGGGGCCTGGCGCGTCGCGCAGATGACGCCCGGGCGGCTTGCCAGGGTGCCCGTCCCTACAATGAGGGAGCACGCGCTTGCAGCGCAACCCCTTCCATTCTCAGGAGCGGCCGCCCTGGCCCCGCCATCGGCGCCGCCACCGTTCTCCAGGAGCCTTTTGCATGACTTTCTTCCGCACCCTCGCCGGCCTCACCCTGTGCACCCTGCTGGCCGCCCCTGCGCTGGCCCAGGTGGCCGACGTGAAGGTTGAGGGCGCCTGGGCCCGCGCCAGCGTGCCCGGCCAGAAGGGCACCGGCGCGTTCATGAAGCTCACGGCACCGCAGGGTGCGCGCCTGGTGGCTGCATCCTCTCCCGCCGCCGGCGTGACCGAGGTGCATGAAATGAAACTCGATGGCGACGTGATGCGCATGCGTGCCGTGCCGGTGCTGGAGCTGCCTGCCGGCAAGCCCGTGGAGCTCAAGCCCGGGGGCTTTCACGTCATGCTGCTGGACCTCAAGGCACCCCTCGCCAAGGACAGCACCGTGCCGCTCACGCTGACCTTCAAGGACGCCAAGGGCGTGGAAAGCAAGCTGGACCTGACCGTGCCCGTGGCGACCAGCGCGCCGGGCGCGCCAGCGGGGGCGCCAGCCCACGCGCATGGGCACAAACACTGAGGAACAAGCCCCCTGCATGCCATCGCCAGCGGCCATCCATTGGGGTAAGCTGTCAGGAGAGATCACCCACCCATTCTTGCGGAGCGGCCATGAGCGACACATCCAATTTCGGTTTCGGCAAATTCGTCCCCGGCTTCGATTTCCTGCAGAGCCTGGCCAAGGGGGCGACCAACAGCATTCCGCAATTGCCCAACCTGTCCAATTGGGTGGCGCCGACCATCAGCGTCGAAGAGCTGGAAAAGCGCATCGAGGAGCTCAAGGCGGTGCAGTTCTGGCTGGAGCAGAACTCGCGTGCGCTCTCCGCCACCATCCAGGCGCTGGAGGTGCAGAAGATGACGCTGGCCACCTTGAAGGGCATGAATTTCAGCATGGGTGACGTGGCCAATGCCTTCAAGCTCAAGACGGCAGACACCGTGATGAGCGGCGTGCAAAAGGCGGCCGACACCGTGAGTGGCGCGGCAGAGGCCGTGGCCGGCGCTGCCGCCCGCGTCACGGGCCGGGCGAAGGACGAAGAGGAAGCGGACGACGCCGAACCCGAGGCAGAGGCACCCGCCAAAGCCAAGAAAGGAAAGGCCGCCGCAGCGGCGCCCGAAGCCTCCGTGGTGGACCCCCTGCAGTGGTGGGGCGCGCTCACCGGCCAGTTCCAGCAGATCGCTGCCAACGCCATGAAAGACGCGGCCAAGCAGACCGCCCTCGACACCACCAAGAACATGGCCACCGGCCTGGCCAAGGAGGCCATCAAGACGGCCACCGGCATGGCCAGCCAGTTCGCTGCCAAGGGCATGAAGAGCATGGCTGGCGAGCGCAAGCCCGCCGCCAAAAAGGCTGCAGCGGCCAAGCCTGCAGCCAAGGCCAAACCGGCGGCGAAGAAGACGACGACGGCTGCGGCCAAGCGCGCGCCGCGCAAGCGCGCCGGCTGACCCCGGCCCGTGCGTCCCGCGCGGGTGGGCGCCGCGCAACCGCCTGCGAGAAGACACACACCATGACACTCTTTCCCTCCGGCCATGCGACCCACCCCCAGTGGCGCATGGCTGCGGCTCTGGCGCTGGCGCAGCTGCGCGCGCAGATGGCGCTGCCCCAGTATGCGAGCACCCCCACGCTGGGCCTGCTCTACATCACCGACCACTATGCGGGCGATGCCCAGGCCTTGCTCGACCATCTGGCCAGCGAACTGCCCGAGGTGACCGACTGGAGTGGCACCGTGGGCGTGGGCGTGGCCGCCAACAACGCCGAGTACTTCGACGAGCCGGCGCTGTCCGTGATGCTGCTCGACATTTCCCCCGACCAGTACCGCGTGTTCTCGGGCGTAGCCCCGCTGCCGCGCCACCCGACCCGGGGTTTCGTCGCCCATACGGCGCTGGTGCATGCCGACGGCCACACGCCCGAACTGGCCGAGCTGCTGGCCGAGATGGCGGCTCGCACCGAGACCGGCTACCTGTTCGGCGGCCTGAGCGCCAGCCGCGGCGCGGGCGTGCAGTTCGCGGTGGCGGGCGACGGCAATATTGCCGGGCAGGGCGGTGCCAGCGGTGTCTTTGATGGCGGCATGTCGGGGGTGGCCTTCGGCTCCGGGGTGGCCCTGGTCTCGCGCGTCACCCAGGGCTGCCAGCCCGTGGGGCCGCTGCGCCGTGTGACTGCTGCGCATGAGAATGTGGTGCTGCAGCTCGATGGCGAGCCGGCGCTCGACGTGCTGCTCGACACGCTGGAGGTATCGCTCGACGGTGATCCGCAGCCCGCGCTGCGCAAGGTGCGCGCCACGCTGGCCGGGCTGGTGGATGCCGGAGAGCAGCCCCGGGGCCCGCAGCGCACCGGCCACTTCGGCACCGACACCCGCGTGCGCCACATCGTCGGCCTGGACGGCGCGCGCCGGGGGGTGGCCCTGGGCGACCGGGTGGAGCCCGGCATGCACCTGGCCTTCTGCCAGCGCAACGTGGCGGCGGCACGCGCCGACCTGATGCGCATCTGCGCCGAGATCCGCGAGGAGCTGGAGCCCGAGGAACTGGAGCCTGCGCCCCTGGAGTCGCAGGACCAGACGGGCCGCGCCATGGCCCCGGCGCCCGGAGCTGCGGCGCATGGCCCGGCCGCGGCGCAGGGCGGTCGGCGCATTCGCGGCGCCATCTACGTGAGCTGCTCAGGCCGCGGTGGCCCGCACTTCGGTGGACCCAGCGCAGAGCTGCAGATCGTGCGCCATGCGCTGGGCGACGTGCCGCTGACGGGCTTTTTCGCGGGCGGCGAGATCGCGCACCACCATCTGTATGGCTATACGGGCGTGCTCACGGTCTTCACCTGAAGGCAGGGCGCCAGGGCGCCCAGGTCAACTGCTTTCGGTCGGAAGCCCGTCGGCATCCCACTCGGGCAGGCCGCCGCGCAACCAGTACACCGTCTTGTAGCCCTTGCTGGCCGCGACCTTGGCCGCCTTGTAGGACTTCCAGCATTCAGCCCCGTTGCAGGCAAAGATCACGGGCTTGCTGCGGTCCACTTTCTCCAGGGCCTGGAAGTCATCCTGTGCGGCGTTGAAAGCCACGTCCTTGAGGCTTTTCTCCACGTAGGCCGCGAACACGGCGCCGCGGATGCGCTTGGCCTTGAATTCCTTCTCGGTGCGCGTGTCGACCACCACCGCTCCTTGCGCCTGCAGCTTCTGCGCCTCCCGCGCCGTGATGCGGTTCACGCCAGGCAGGCTGTTGGGGGTGAACAGGCCGAGTTCCGCCACGCGGCGGTACTCCTGTGCTTCGGGGCGCAGGGCCACCGGGCTCAGCCCCACGGTACTGGAGCCCGAGGCGAACCACTGCGCCAGGCGTGCCTTGACGTCGGCGGGCAGATCCTTCTTCACGGTGATCGAGAAGCCGCCCGGCACCGGCTGCGAGGTCGCCAGCACCCGCGCATCGCCCTTGTGGGTGGCGGACCATTCGGCCCAGTCATCCGCCCGCACCACGGTGGCATCGGTGCTGCCCAGCACCAGCGCGCTCAAGCCCGCCTGCGGGTGCTTTTCGTGCAGCACCGACTTGAGGTCCTGGAACGACAGGCCGGCTTCATTGAGCATGCCGCGTGCCATGTAGGTGTAGATCGAGTCCTGCTGGGGCAGGTACAGGCGCTGGCCTTTCATCGCCGCCACATTGGCCACCTGGGGGGAGCCCACGAGCAGGTACAGGTCCGATTTCTGGGTGGCGCCCACCAGCTCGTACCCGCGCTGCAGCGCCGAGGCTGCCACCTGGGCCGGGCCGATGAACACGTCGTAGCCCGCGCTGCGCGTGGCGCGCATGACATCGGCCAGGTCTTCGCTGGTGGCCACGGTGGCGGGTTGGCCCGCGGCCTTGGACAGGCCCGACTCGAACGCGCTGCGCAGGATGCTGTGCGCGGCCTTCTTGGCCGTGGGCTCCACGGCCACGATGGCCGTGAGCTGGGCCTGGGCCAGGGGACTGAGCAACAGCAGCAACAGGGACAGCAAGGCAGGGCGTGTTGTGCGGTACATGGTGTCTCCTCCGGAGTCTGTCAGCCGATGTCAAATATGCACCAGGGCGCTACCGAACACACGTCCTTCGCGGTGTTGTTGCCATTTCTTACACCTGCTCTCACAAACCCCCAGGGCAAATCGGGGCTGCCATACCAGAATGGGATATGCCCCGCATCCTGGCGGCCGTCTGTGACCGGTGCCGACTGCGGAAACACTGCCTTTGCTTTGTCAACTCTGGAGGACCGTTCCATGAAGAATCCCGTGACCTTGCCGCGCCGCCACCTGCTCACCGGCAGCGCTGCCGCACTGAGCGCCCTGGGGCTGGCCGCATGGACAAGGGGGGTGCATGCCCAGGCCGTGCCGGCCGCAGCGGCCAAGCCGCTGCCCGCCTATGCGGGGTGGAAGAACCCTGGCAGCCTGATCGTGCACAGCAGCAGCACGCTGGAGACGCGCCGCTCGGCGTTCGGCACGGGGGTGGTCACGCCATCGAGCCAGCTGTACATCCGCAACAACCTGCCCGCGCCCGATGCCGCCATCGTGGCCGACCGCGATGCCTGGAGCGTCTCCATCGAGGGCGTAAAGGCACCGCGCACGCTGACCCTGGCCGAGCTGCGGACCCTGGGCATCGAGACCGTGACCACGGTGCTGCAGTGCTCGGGCAACGGGCGCGGCTTTTTCCCCAGCAAGCCCAGCGGTACGCCGTGGACGGTGGGTGCGGCAGGCTGCGTGGTCTGGAGCGGCGTGCCGCTGCGCAACGTGGTGGCCGCCCTGGGTGGGCTGGCGGGCAGTGCTGCCTACCTCACCGGCACGGGTGGCGAGAAATTGCCCGAGGGCGTGGACCCCCTCACGGTGGTGGTCGAGCGCTCGGTGCCCATCCAGGCGCTGGACGATGCCATCCTGGCCTGGGAGATGAACGGCGAGCCGATGCCGCTGGCCCATGGTGGGCCGCTGCGCCTGATCGTGCCGGGCTACCAGGGGGTGAACAACATCAAGTACGTCAAGCGCGTGGCCTTTGGTGCCGAGCAGTCCCAGGCGCGCATCATGTCCCACGGCTACCGCATGTCCCCGCCCGGCACCAAGGCCAGCCCCGAGCAGCCCTCGGTGTGGGAGATGACGACCAAGTCCTGGATCAACGGTCCCCTGCCCGAGCAAGGCACGCTCAAGGCCGGCATGGTGCAGGTGCATGGCGTGGCATTTGGCGGCACACGCGGCGTCAAGGGCGTGGACGTCTCGGTGGATGGCGGCAAGACCTGGCAGGCGGCCCGGCTCATCGGGCCTGACCTGGGCCGCTTTGCGTGGCGCCAATTCGTGCTGCCCGTGCGCCTGGCCGCAGGCTCGCACGAACTGCTCAGCCGCGCCACCGACACGGCTGGCAACGTGCAGCCCGAGCAGCGCGAGGAAAACCTGGGTGGCTACAACAACACGAGCTGGCGCGACCACGGTGTGACCGTGGCAGTCGCTTGAGGTGGTGAGCAGTTTGCGCACCACGGCCATGGCCGCGCTGCTGGCGTTGGTCTCCGGCGCCGTTGGGGCCGCCGACGCCAGCGAACTGGCACGGGGCAAGGAGCTGTTCGGCAAGATCCAGCCCTCCTGTGCCGTGTGCCACACGCTGCAGGCGGCCGGGGCCGAGGGGCAGGTGGGCCCCATCCTGGACGAGCTCAAGCCCAACGCCGAGCGCGTGCTGCGCGCGCTGCGCGCGGGCATCGGCGTCATGCCGTCCTATGCCGACAAGCTCAGCGACAAGGACATGCGGGCGCTGGCGAGCTTCGTCGCGCAGGCCTCGGGCGCCGCGCCCTGACCGGGCGCTTGCTCAGGCCTTCGACGCCGCAGGCAACAGGCTGGGCACGCTGCTCTGCGGCATGCCCGTGAACGCGAAATCCAGTTCCGGCGCCAGGCCGCTCACGATGCGCGCCACCGACTTGCCCGAGCCGCAGGCATGCGTCCAGCCCAGCGTGCCGTGGCCGGTGTTGAGGAACAGGTTGCCGAGTTTCGTCTTGCCGATCAGCGGCACGTTGCTCGGCGTGGCGGGGCGCAGGCCGGTCCAGAACTGGGCCCGGCTGGCATCGCCCGCGCCGGGAAACAACTGCTCCACACGGCGCACGATGGCGTCGCAGCGCACCTGGTTGAGGTCGCGGTTGTAGCCGTTGAGTTCGGCCGTGCCGGCAATGCGCAGGCGGTCACCGCGCTCGCTGGTGTAGCGCGAGAAGACCAGCTTGTACTCATCGTCCGTCAGGCTCACCTGGTGCGCCATCGATGCGTCCTTGACCGGCATGGTCACCGAGTAGCCCTTGGCCGGGTAGATGGGCAGGCGGATGCCCAGGGGCTGTGCCAGCAGCGGGCTGAACGAGCCCATGGCCAGTACGAAGGCGTCGCCGTGTACGCGCTCGAAGCGGCCCTCGGCGGTGGTCAGCTCCACATGGTCGATGCGCCCGCCGGCCTCGCGCAGCGCCGTGATGTGGTGCCCCAGGCGGAACTGCACGCCCGCTGCCTCGCACAGGCGTGCCAGCTCGCGCGTGAAGGTATTGGCATCACCCGACTCGTCCTCCGCGGTGTAGGTGGCGCCAGCCAGCTGCGGGCGGATGTGCGCCAGGGCCGGCTCGATGCGCACGGCCTCGTCGGCGCTGATGACCTGGCGCTCGCAGCCGAGCTGGCGCATCTGCTCGGCCGGGGCCAGGGCGCCGTCGAACTCCTTCTGGTCGGTATAGAAGTGCAGGATGCCCTGCGTGCGCTGGTCGTAGGCGATGCCGGTGGCAGCGCGCAGCTGCTGCAGCGTGTCGCGGCTGTAGGTGCCGAGGCGCACGATCTGCTCGATGTTGTGGCGCGTGCGCGCCGGCGTGCAGTTGCGCAGGAACGACAGGCCCCAGAGCCACTGGCGCATGTCGGCACGGATGCGGAACAACAGGGGCGCATCTTCCTTGCCCAGCCACTGCAGCACCTTGAGCGGCGCGCTGGGGTTGGCCCAGGGCTCGGCATGGCTCACCGAGATCTGGCCACCGTTGGCAAAGCTGGTTTCCGCACCGGGCGCACCCTGGCGGTCGATGACGGTCACCTCGTGGCCGAGTTGCTGCAGGAAATAGGCCGAAGTCACGCCGAGCAGGCCGGCGCCAAGAACGATCACACGCATTTTGAAAGCCTCTGGAAGGGCAATCGCCGGGCCTGTCGGTGTCGCTGTGGGCTATGGAATATCGATAGCGTGCAGCGGGCACGTCTTTGCCCGGCTGCCGCTCCCCCTGTCCTTGGTACCTGAGAGATTCACCGCCGCCCCTCATGGGCTGCGGCTTGCTCCTTCGGTGCGCTACATGGCGTAGCGGCTCTCCAGACGGCCTTGATGAATGGTGCAGTACGGAACCTGAGCGTGCATGGGAGTTTGCGCCTTCGGTGAAGCGGGCACTGCCGCTTGCTCTCCTGCGGTGTCCATTCTAGGCGCCGCAAAGACGAACGCCGCAGCTAATGTGCGGCGTTCATTGCTGATACAAGGCCGGGCGATGGCCCGGTCAGGCATCAGTTGCGGCGGGGGTTGTCCGGGTTGCTGTCGCGGCGGTTCGATACACCATCGCCATCCCGATCACGGTCGTTGCGGTTGCTCACGCCATCACCGTCACGGTCCCAGCCGCCACGGCGCATTTCCCAGCGGCCGTCGCGCTCCTGCCAGGTGGGCTGGCGGTAGGCGTAGCCGGGGCGTGCCTTCACCCAGTGGCCAGCGACCCACACATGGCGGCCGCCACGCCAGTCCCAATGGCCTTCTTCCCAGACCTGGCCGCGGCGGGGGCGTGGCACGGCCTCGCGGCGAGGTGGTGGAGGAGCGGGGATCACCTGGTACCCCTGGGGGCCCGACTGGATCACCACGGTACCTTGGTGCACCGGCTGGGCCGTGGCCACAGACGAGAGGCTTGCCAGAGCCAGGGTGGTTGCAATAAGGGCTGCGTAAGTGGTTTTGTAAGCCATGGATGACTCCTTCTTCAATGTTGTTGTGTCGCCTTTGTATGGTGGGCAGGCAGCGGCGCCACGTCTGTAGGTGCTGCGCCTTGGTCCCTGTAGGCGAGCGGGGCCGGCCCGCGCAGGGCGGCCGGCCTGCCGCCATCAGTTGCGGTACGGGTTGTCCGGACGGCGGTCGTGGCGGTTGGGCACACCGTCGCCATCGCGGTCCCAGCCGCCGGGGCGCATGTGGTGGCGGCCATCGCGCTCTTCCCAGCGCGGCTCGCGGTAGCTGTAGCCGGGGCGGGCCTTGACCCAGTAGCCCTGGATCCAGACATGGCGACCGCCGCGCCATTCCCAATGGCCGGGCACCCAGGCCATGCCACGGCGCGCGTGCGGTGGCGCTTCGTAGCGGGGTGGGGGGGGTGCGTGGTACTGCACCGGGGTGACCTGCAGCGGCGCCAGGGCGGGGCGCTGCACGGGGTGTTGGTAGTAAGGGTCGCCGGTCTGGATGACGACGGTGGCGCTGGGGGATGCCAGCGCCGGGGCAATGGCACCCAGCGACAGCAAGGCCAGGGAAGCGACGGCGAGGGCGATGCGGGCCATGAAGGTCTCCTTGGAAATGATTCCTTGCGGAACCGGAGCCTTGATCCTGGGCGTTTTGCGTCAAGCCGGTGTAGTGCTCGTGCGAAGAGTTGTAAGCGGATGTTGCTGCGGCGCGGCTTGCGCACCCAAAGCGTGATTTATGTCACATCAGCGGACCAGCAAGGCCAGCGCCGGCGGCAGCACCAGCCAGAAGCCCGACACCGGCATCAGCACCACGCCGGCCAGCACCAGGGCCAGCAGGCACCAGCCCATGGGCCGCAGCGCCTCGGCCGGCTGGCTGCGCTCGAGCGCCGTCACCTCCCATGCCAGCAGGGCCAGCACCGCGCCGAACAGCAGGAACCAGACGGCGGTGCCCAGGTGCATGTCGTCTGCCACGGCGTTGAACACGCCACGCTGCCACAGGATCTGCCACTGGGGGGTGAACATCACGGCCGCCGCCAGCGTGTGCAGCAGGGCCACGGCCAGCAGCCAGCGGCCCTTCCAGGGGCGGGCAGCAAGGGTGGAAAGGGACCAGAGAAGGCTGTGCACGGAATGCTCCTTTTAAGACGGGGAACGGAGGGTGGTCAGCCGACCCAGCGGCCGGCCTGCGTGCGTACCTGCGCCCGGATTTCGGTCAGCAGGTGCATGAGCCCGAGCCAGGCGCGCTCGAAAGCCGGCAGTTCTGGCGGTACACCGGCCAGATGCCTGGCCAGCACTTTTTGCTGCGCCGCTACGGGGGCGGGCGGCCGGCTCTTGCCTGCGAAGTCGAAGACCGGCGCTGTGAAGGGCTCGGTCTGCCAGGCCTGCATGATCGACAGGGCGGGCATCAGCTCGTCGGTGAAGGTGGTGACATCCATCGTCGCATCGACCAGCCCCAGCGCCACGTAGGCTTGCAGCACGCCTGGGGCGTGGGCCGGTGATGCAGGCTGCAGCAGCGCGCGCCAGGCCTGCAGCACGCCGGTGCGAAAGGCCGGCGACAGCTCGCGCGTGCAGCCGAAATCGAGCACGCCGAGTTGCCCGTCCGGCAGGAACAAAAAGTTGCCCGGGTGCAGGTCCGCGTGCATGTGCCCAAGGCCAAAGGTGCAGTGCATGAACCAGTCCCAGAGCAACTGGCCGGCCTGGTTGCGCGCGGCCTGCGTGGGTTCGCTGCGCAGCCATTCAGCCAGGTGCAGGCCCGGCAGGTACTGCTGGGTGAGCACCTGCGCGCGGGTGTGCGAGGCAATGGGCTGCGGCACCACGATGCCCGGCAGCGCCGCATGTTCGGCAAACCACTGCAGCTGCCGGGCCTCGTGCAGGTAGTCCACCTCGTGCAGCAGCGCGCGCTCGATCTCCTGCATCACGCGCTCCACCACCACATCGCCGGGCAGCGGCAGGTCGCTGTGCGCCAGGGCACGCAGGGTGGTGCGCAACAGGCGCATGTCCGAGGCGATGGTGGAGGCAATGCCCGGGTACTGCACCTTGACCGCCACGGCGCCATGCCCTGCCAGCTCGGCGCGGTGTACCTGGCCCAGGCTGGCGGCGGCAAAGGCCTGGGGCTCGAAGCGGGTGAACAGGGCCTCGGGCTCCTGCCCGAATGCCTGGCGGAACACCCGGCCCACCAGCGCGCGGTTGAGCGGCGTGGCCTGGTGGCAGGCGCGTGCCAGCTCGCGCCGCACCCCCTCGGGGAGAAAGCTGGTGTCCATGCTCAGGATCTGCGAGACCTTGAGCGCCGTGCCGCGCAACTGCCCCATGGCCTGGAACAGGATGCGGCCCATGGCCGCCTCGTGGCGGGCTTGGGCATCGGCCTGTGCCACTTCGCCGGCGTGGGCGGGCCGCATGCGCTGGCCCAGTTGTGCCAGGCCCAGGCGCGCGGCCGTGATGCCGGTGATGGTGCCGCGCGCCAGCGTGCCGGTGCGGGGTGGCTTGGCTCCTGTCATGCGTGGGGCCGCGCCGCTGTGCCTGCCGATGCCAGGCCTTGTGCCCGGGCCAGCAGGGTCCGCACGATGCGCCGGTGGAACGGCGCGATCACGGCCATGTAGGTGTGGCCCAGCGCGTTGTGGATGTGCACCACGGAGGAAAGAGCCAGCACGGCCTGCCCGTCCTGCATGCGCTTGTGCAGCGACACCTGCACGTTCAGGTGGCGGTCGTCCACGCCCATCACCACCTCGCGCTCGCCCAGGTGGCGGATCTCGAAGAAACCCACCAGATCGCCCACGCGGTAGCCCGCCGCAGTCCGGCGGGTGCCGTCATGCAGTTGCCCCACAGCCTTGAGGCCCACCATGTGCACCAGGCGGTTGCGCAGGGCCATGAGCGCGCGTGTCCAGCCGGGCGTTTGTTTCACCATGTCGAGCCAGGTCTGCAGCGCGCTGCTGTCGGGTGTGGGGTCGGCCGCTTCGAAACAGTCGGCGAACTGCGCGCCGGGCAGCCGCGATGCGATCACGCTGCCTTGGGGAAGTGCGGTGGCGCGGACGGTGCTCATGGTGCGGCCTTGCGGGTGCGGGGTTTGCGGGCGGGTTTGGACGCTTCGGTCGCAGGGGCTTGGGCCGAAGGGCGCGCACGCGGCGTGCGCGGCGGCGTATCCACCGGCGGCACCATCGTGTCCCCCAGCGCGTTCTTGGCCATGCGCAGCACGCCCACCAGACCGCTGCCGTGCTGCATGAAGCGCGCCATCTGGCTGCGCAGCATGAAGCCCCCCAGCTGCAGCACACGGTTGACCAGGCCCGCGCGCAGCGCCAGCACCGCCACGCCCAGTGACAGGTCCACCAGTTGCGTGGTGTCGGCGAATTCGTCCGATTCGTCGGCCAGCCAGTAGGCCACCACGCCGGCCAGGTAGTCGCCGTACAGGCCGCTGGCCACGCCCTTGAAGTCGCAGGGCTCGATCTCGCCGCTGGCCTCGGCCGCTTCGATGAAGCCGGCCACCGCCTCGCGCAGCGCCTGGCGTGCCGCCAGCGGCTCGGCCAGCATGGACAGCGGCGAGCGCCTGGCCAGCGTGCGCAGTTCGGCCACGAACTCGCGGTCGGGCAGCAGGCGCTCCAGCACCGCATCGCTCAGGCGCTGCAGCTTCTCCTGCAGGCCGTAGTCCGCCAGGCCCGGTGTGGCCAGCGTATCGGCCAGCGCGCTGCGCACCGCTTCGTCCAGATAGCCCAGCACGATGCGGTCCTTGGTCGGGAAGTACTTGTAGATCGTGGCATCGCCAATGCCGGCTGCGCGCGCGATGTCCTTCATCGTCGTGCCATCGAAGCCCTGGCGCGTCATCAGATCGACCGCGCTGGCCACGATCTGGCGGCGCGTAGCGTCCTGCTGTTGGCGAGTGGTTTTCAATTGACTATCCTTAAATCAGTGAAATCAATGATTTAAAGAATAGTGATTTTTCATTATGGCGTCAAGCCAAGGCTTTTCGGCAGGTCGGGCCTGCGGGCTGGGCACTCAATCGTCCGGCAGGAAGATCTGCTCGATCGGCTGCTGGAGCAGCCGGGCGATCTTGAAGGCCAGGGGCAGGCTGGGGTCGTACTTGCCGGCCTCGATGGAGTGCACGGTCTGGCGGCTGACGCCGAGCGCCTGCGCCAGCTCCTGCTGGGTCATGCCCTGGTCTTGCCGCAGGGTCTTGAGGTGGTTGCGCATGGTGGGAGGAGTGGGAATCAGCTGCCGGAGGCGGGCTCTGCGGCCAATTGCCGGGCGTGCTCGCCCAGGGTGGCGTGCGCGGGCCGGTACTGCACACCGAGGTCGGACACGCTGCGCGCGGTCTCGAAGTTCAGCGGGTGGCCGACGTTGTGCCGGACGTATTCGCGGCTCATGCCGGCCATCGGCGCAATGGCCCACATCAGCCATTTGGGCACTTCCTTGCTGGGCAGGTTCGCGCCCGGCGCGGCCCCGCTCGCGCGCAGCAGCTCGGCAATCTCCAGCAGCCGCAGGCTTTCACCCACGACGATGTAGCGGCCTGCGGCATGGTCGCCCAGCGCCGCGCCGACATGGGCCTGGGCCACGTCGCGCACATCCACGATGCCCAGCCAGAGCCGGGGCACCCCCTGGCGGAACGAGCCGTCCAGGAACTGGCGCAGCATCTGCACGCTGGTGGCATCGTCCCGGTCCGACAGCGAGGGGCCGAAGATCGCCCCCGGGTGCACGGTGACCAGGGTCCAGCGTGCCTGGCGGGCTTGCATCTCCCAGGCCAGGGCTTCCGCACGGGTCTTGGACAGCGCATAGGGGTTGCCCTGCACGGTCGAACTGCGGTTGACATCGTCGGCCCGCAGTGCGTGGCCGGGCCGGTCCCGCAGTTCGGCGCTGTGGCCGTACATCGACACGATGGAACTGGTGACCACGACACGCCGCACCGTGGGCGTGCGGTTGACCGCTTCGAGCACATGGCGCGTGCCGTTGGTGGCCGGATCGATCAGCTCGCGCTGTGCGTCCGCAACCGGTCCCAGGCGGTAGGGCGACGCGGTATGGACGACGGTGTCGCACCCCGCCATGGCGGCTTCGAAGCCCGCCGGGCTGAGCAGGTCTGCCTCGAAGAGTGCCAGGCGGCCCGGGTGCTCCAGGGCCATGCGCTGCAAGTGCCGGGTCTTGCGGGTGTCCTGCAGGCTGCGCACGGTGGCATGCACGGTGTGGCCCTGGGCGAGGAACTGCTGCACCACCCACGAGGCAAGGTAGCCGGCGGCGCCGGTCACGAGGATGCGCGCCATGCTCAGCTCAAGCGGTGGTGGGTGATGCACAGGCCGGCGCCCCAGGCGGTGACCAGGGTGGCC
The DNA here is from genome assembly GCF_979253235.1 of Acidovorax sp. AC410. Taxonomy (NCBI): domain Bacteria; kingdom Pseudomonadati; phylum Pseudomonadota; class Betaproteobacteria; order Burkholderiales; family Comamonadaceae; genus Acidovorax; species Acidovorax sp. AC410. The sequence goes on along the minus strand of NZ_CEEDCG010000001.1, from coordinate 1,263,401 downwards.
GCCAACGCCAGGGGATGCAGCGGCGGGCTGATCCCCAGCGTCTGCAGCGCCGACGCGGCCAGCAGCGCCAGCAGGCCGAAACCCAGCGCCCACTGGCAAGCGCGGCCGTGCATCTGGCGCTGCAGTTCGTCCAGCCGGCGGTAGCGGCACAGGGCTGCCCGGCCGAGCAACCCCGTGACCGCAGCCAGCAGCAAGGCAGCCCATTGGCCGGCAGGCCGCGAGAGCGAGGGGAGTTCCAGGCTCGCAAGCCCGAGAAGGATCAGGACGAGAACCCCGGCCAGCACCCTGGTCAGGTAGGCGAGTTGTTCCAGCAAGGGAGGCTGCTCATGCATGGTGGAAATCCTTGGATGTAAAGGTTGCTTTACTTATTGTGGCGAGCTTTGGGGCGATGTCAAGTTTCTTTTACTTTTTTGGCGGGGCGCTTAGCGGCGCATGCCCGTGAAGGCCTCGAACTCCCAGCTGCGCAGCGCCAGCAGCAGGGTGTAGCCCTCGAGTTCGCGCGGTGGCAGCTTCTGGTCCGCGAGGTGTTGCTGGGCGAAGTCCTGGGCCACGCGCTGCATGCGCTCCATGAAGGCCGGGGCCAGGCTGCGGCTGATGGTGCCGTGCACCAGCAGCACGCCTTCGCCCGCGCCGTCAAAGCCGCCGGCAAAGTAGTCGAGCAGCGCATGCTCGCGAAAGTAGTTCATCACCGGGCCATGGGGGCGCCAGCGGAAGGTCTTGGCCAGCTTGAGCCGGTAGCGGTTGAGCGGCCGCAGCTCGATGATGCCGATGCGGTCGAGCTGGGCCAGGTACTTGATGCCCTCGGCCTCCGACAGGCGGTAGGTGCCAGTGACCTGCTCCAGCGTCCACTGGCTGAGCACGCAGATGGCCATCAGCAGCAGCCGCTTGTCGGCCACCACGGCTTTTTCCTGCTCCTGCGTCAGCTCCTTGAGCAGGGGCTGGCTCTCGGCCACGCGCCGTGCCAGGTCGGCGAAGTCCAGCGCCAGCGCGCGGCAGATGGCGTCGATGCGCGACAGCGGCATGTCCCCCTTGGCCAGCATGCGCTTGACGCTGGACTCCGCCATGCCCAGCTGCTGCGCCAGGTCGGCGTAGGTCATCTGCGCGGTCTTGAGTTCCTTCTTGAGGGCGGTAACGAGGTCGGCGGTGGTGCTCATGGGTATCGATTATCGGTACCTTCGGTGTTTTTGGTAGCCCTTTGCACAGATTTTGGTACTGAATGGCCCCGGAACATTCCCACACTGCGCCCTACCGACCACTTCTGGAACCCGCACCATGCCGCTGCCCACCCCTTCGCCTACCACGGGCCTGTCCCGCCCGGAGGTCGCCCTGCTGCTCGGCGCCTGTGCGCTGCTGGCGCTGGCCGTGTTCGGCCCCGTGCTGCAGGACAGCGCCCACCAGCACGGCTTTGCCGACCAGCGCACGCTGCTGGGCATCCCCTGCGCGCTTGACGTGCTGAGCAATCTTCCGTTCGCCATCGCCGGGGCGCTGGGCCTCGCGTGGCTGGCCCGGGTGCCGGTGGCTGCAGTGGAGGGCGTTTCACGCGCCCTGGCCGGCCTGTTCTTTGCCGGGCTGGTCTGCACCTCGGTGGGCTCGGCCGTCTACCACTGGGAGCCCAGCGACTTCGGCCTGCTCTGGGACCGACTGGGCATGGTGCTGCCGTTCGCGGGCCTGCTGGGCCTGGCGGCGGCGGGCCGCATCAGCCAGCGTGCCGGCATCGCCACGGCGGGCGCCGTGCTGCTGGGCGGCACATCGGCCGTGCTGTGGTGGGCGCTGACCGGCAACGTGCTGCCCTGGGCCGTGGTGCAACTGGGCGGCATGCTGGTGGTGCTGACGCTGGCCGCACTGCCGCGGCGCGATGGAACCCTGGCCGTGCAGCTGGGCGCCGTGATCGCCTTCTATGGCGCCGCCAAGCTGTTCGAGGCCGCCGACCATGCCATCCTGGAGGCCACGGGCCAATGGGTATCCGGCCACAGCCTCAAGCACCTGGCGGCCGCCGCCGCGGCCCTGCCGGTGCTGTCGGCATTGGCCGCGTTGCTCCCACGCACCGAGGGCCATGGCGCTGTCGCCGCAACCGGGCAGAATGGCGGCCAGCACCGGCCGGGCAGCGGGCCGGCCACGGCGCGCAGCGCACGCCGCCAGGGCGCCTGAGATGCCGTTCGACCACACCAAGACGCAAGCAAGCGAGGAGAGACGCATGACCACCGAGACCCCTTCTGCGGGCGCGAGCCCCCTGCACGGCAGCCCTGGCGTCCAGCGCAGCCACGGCGGCCATGAAGACCCCAACCAGTTCGCCCTGCTGCGCCAGCGCCGCTTCGCGCCCTTCTTCTGGACGCAGTTTTCGGGCGCGGCCAACGACAACCTGTTCAAGTTCGCCTTCACGGTGATGGTGACCTACCAGCTCAGCGTGGGCTGGCTGCCGCCGGCCATGGCCGGGCTGGTGATTGGTGCGCTGTTCATCCTGCCGTTCCTGCTGTTCTCGGCCACCTCGGGCCAGCTCACGGACAAGTACGACAAGACGCGCATGATCCGCTTCGTGAAGAACCTGGAAATCGCCATCATGCTGGTGGCGGCCGTGGGCTTCGTGGCCGGCAACGTGCCCATCCTGCTGCTGTGTACCTTCCTCATGGGCATGCACTCCACGCTGTTCGGCCCCGTGAAGTTTGCCTACCTGCCCCAGGTGCTGACCGAGCGCGAGCTCACCGGCGGCAACGGCATGGTGGAGATGGGCACCTTCGTCGCCATCCTGCTGGGCAACGTGGCCGGCGGCCTGCTGGTGGCCCTGCCGGGCATCGGCCACACCACGGTGGCCATCGCCTGCGTGGCGCTGGCCCTGGTCGGGCGCCTGGTGGCCCAGGCCATTCCCTCGGCTCCGGCGACCGACCCGGGCCTGGTCATCAACTGGAACCCCATCACCGAGACCTGGCGCAACCTCAAGCTTGCGCACGGCAACATCGTCGTCTTCCGCTCGCTGCTGGGCATCAGCTGGATGTGGTTCTTCGGCGCGGTGTTCCTGTCGCAGTTCCCGAGCCTGGCCAAGGAGGTGCTGCACGGCAACGAGCAGGTGGCCTCGCTGCTGCTGGTGGTGTTCTCGGTGGGCATCGGCATCGGTTCGCTGCTGTGCGAGGTGCTCTCGCGCCGCCACGTCGAGATCGGCCTGGTGCCCCTGGGCGCCATCGGCATGAGCGTGTTCTCCATCGACCTGTACTTCGCCGCGCGCAGCCTGCCGCCGTCGGAGATCATGGGCCTTGGCGCCTTCCTCGCGCAGAGCCAGCACTGGCGCGTGATGCTCGACCTGGCGCTGCTGAGCCTGTTCGCCGGCCTGTACAGCGTGCCCATGTACGCACTGATCCAGATGCGCAGCCAGCCCACGCACCGCGCGCGCATCATCGCTGCCAACAACATCCTGAACGCGCTGTTCATGATCGCCAGCTCGCTGATCGCCGGCGCGCTGCTGGGCGCAGGCTTCACCGTGCCGCAGATCTTTTTGTTCACCGGCCTGGCGAATGCGGTGGTGGCGTTCTACATCTTCATGCTGGTGCCCGAATACCTGCTGCGCTTCGTGGCCTGGGTGTCCTCGCGCTTCGTCTACCGCTTCAAGGTGCAGGGCGACGAGAACCTGCCCAGCACGGGCGCGGCCATCCTGGCCTGCAACCACGTGAGCTTCATCGATGCGGTGCTGCTCATGGCCGCCAGCCCGCGGCCCATCTACTTCGTGATGGACCACCGCATCTTCCGCGTGCCGGTGCTCGGCTGGTTGTTCCGTCTGGCCAAGGCCATCCCGATCGCGCCCTACAAGGAAGACCCCGCCATCTACGAAGCCGCCTTCGAGCGTGCGGCCCAGGTGCTGCGCGAAGGCGACCTGCTGGCCATCTTCCCCGAGGGCGGCATCACCAAGGACGGGCAGCTGCAGGAGTTCAAGGGCGGCATCATGAAGATCATCGACCGGGCGCGCGAAGAGGGCATCAACGCCCCCGTGATCCCCATGGCGCTGACCAACCTCTGGGGCTCGTACTTCAGCCGCATCGAGCAGGGCGGGGCCATGGTGCGCCCGTTCCGCCGCGGGTTCTACAGCCGCGTGGGCCTGAACGTGGGGCATGCCGTGGCGTCGTCCGACGTGCAGCCCGCGCTGCTGCGCACGCGCGTGGCCGATCTGCTGGGCACCTGAGCGTGCGCAATGCCGATGCACCGCGGGCCTGGCTGCGCACCGGACACCGCCACGGGAGCCTGCCATGAAAATGGTGCTGACCTCTGCCACCACGCCCGAGGGCTACATCGGCGGCCTCGATGGCTGGCAGCGCAGCTACTGCGAAGCCCTGCGTTCCACCACGCTGGCTGCATCCCCGCAGTTGCGGGAGCGGCTCAAGTGGGGGCACCTCGTCTGCCTGTTCAATGGCCCGGTGCTCCTCATCCGCGCCGAGCCCCGGCGCGTGCTGCTGGGTTTCTGGCGCGGCCAGCGCCTTCTTCGCATCGAACCGCGCCTGAAGCCCGGTGGCCAGTACGAGATGGCCACCCTCACTCTGCTGCAGGACACGCCGCTTGAGCAGCATGTGGTCGTCCGCCTGGTGCAGGAAGCGGTGGCGCTCAATGCCGCACTGGGCGACCCGACCGCGATCCGGCGCTGAGGTGTACGGGCTCAGATCAACGACAGCCCGGCCAGCCGGGCCAGGCGCTCGCCCTCGGTCTCGGTGCGCTCAGCCGTTGCGAAAAAGAAAGCTGTAGGCGTTCAACGCCGGCACCCCTCCCAGGTGCGCGTACAGGACACGGGAGCCTTCGGGGAATTCGCCCTTGCGCACCATGTCGATCATGCCGTGCATGGACTTGCCTTCGTACACCGGGTCGGTGAGCATGCCTTCCTGGCGCGCGCACAGGCGGATGGCCTCGAGCGTGCCCTCGCTGGGCAGGCCGTACTCGGGGCCGCCGTAGCGCGTGTCCAGCACCACGTCCTCGGCCGTGATGTCCTGGCCCAGTTCCACCAGCTGGGCGGTGTTCTGCGCGATGCGCAGGATCTGCGCATGCGTCTGCGCGGGCTTGGCCGAGGCATCGATGCCGATCACCTTGCGCGCCCGACCGTCGGCTGCAAAACCCACCACCATGCCGGCCTGCGTGCTGCCCGTGACCGAGCACACGACGATGTAGTCGAATGCAAAGCCCAGCTCCTTCTCCTGCTGGCGCACTTCTTCGGCAAAGCCCACGAAGCCCAGGCCACCGTAGGGGTGCTCGGAACAGCCCGCAGGGATGGGGAAGGGCTTGCCGCCGGCCTTCTTCACGTCGTCCATGGCCTGCTCCCAACTGGGGCGGATGCCGATGTCGAAGCCCGCCGCGTCCAGGCGCACGTCGGCGCCCATGATGCGCGACATCTCGATGTTGCCCACGCGGTCGTACACCGCGTCGGAGTAGTTGACCCAGTTTTCCTGCACCAGCACGCACTTCATGCCCAGGTGCGCGGCCACGGCGGCCACTTGGCGCGTCTGGTTGGACTGGATGCCGCCGATGGACACCAGCGTGTCGTAGCCGCCGGCAATGGCCTCGGGGATGAGGTATTCGAGCTTGCGCGTCTTGTTGCCGCCGAAGGCCAGGCCGCTGTTGCAGTCCTCGCGCTTGGCATACAGATGGACCTTGCCGCCCAGGTGGGCCGACAGCCGCGGCAGCGGCGTGATGGGCGAGGGGCCAAAGGTCAGCGGGTGGCGGGCGAATTTCTGCAGGTTCATGGCGTTTTCCTGTGCGAGGGAGGGGTGGCAGGGCGCAGAACGGGCCCTTGAAAAGCGCTTTCTGCGGTGCCTCCATCGTAAGAAAAGGCGTGTATAACGTGGTTGTGAAATATCTCTTCGAATCAGAGATTTGATGCCCTTGAATCGACTATATATTTCGATAATTTTGCAAATCCGGCAATGAGCACAACAAAAGTTCTTCGCAAGAATGCGCAGGCCGACGATGGCGCCGCTTCTGTGCTGGACCGCACGGACAAGGCCATCCTGCGGCTTTTGCAGCGCGATGCCTCCCTGTCCAATGTGGCCCTGGCCGAGAAGGTGCATCTGAGCCCGCCGGCCTGCCTGCGCCGCGTTGAGCGGCTCAAGCGCCTGGGGCTGATCGACGGGGTGGTGGCGCTGCTCAACCCCAAGGCCGTGGGGGCGGGCATGCTGGTGATGATCGGCGTGGTGCTCGACCGTTCCACGCCCGAGTCCTTCGCGGCCTTCGAGAAGGCCGCTGTGAAGATCTCGGGCTGCATGGAATGCCACGTGGTGACGGGCGAGTTCGACTACTTCATGCTGGTGCGCACACGCGACAGCGACAGCTTCAACCGCCTGCATGCCGAGCAGCTGATCTACCTGCCCGGCGTGCGGCAGGTGCGCTCCTTCATGGTGCTGCGCAACGTGCTGTCCACCACGGAGCTGCCGCTGGCCCTGTAGGGGGCGAGTGGATTTACGAGGCTTCTACTTCGAAGCTCAGACCGGCATTCGCCCGCAGGCGCGCCACCAGCGGTTCGCCCATGGCGGGCGCGGTGGTCCAGATGCCGCCGGGGGTGCCCGTAGCTTCCTGCAGCAAGCAGACGGCCGCTTCGGCGATCATCTTCGAGGTGGAGCCATAGCCGGGGTCGCGGTCGCCCTTGACGCCCACACGCAGGGTGTTGCCCTGGCCGTCCTCACCGAGGAACAGCACGTCGTAGAAGCCCGCCTCCCGCTCTTCGCGCGAAGGGCCTTCGCCCGGCTGGGGGCCCTTGTCCGAGCCCATGGACTTGTCGCCCGCCACCGCATTGGCGATGGCCTCGCCCTTTTCCCCGGGCCCGGTGACCAGCATCTCGTCGTAGACGAAATCCGTGCCCCAGGCATGCTGCAGCAGGAAGTTGGAGCGGTGTACGTTGCGCGTGTTGATGGCCGCCATCACGAAGGGGGCGACCCACATGCCCAGGGCTTCGTCCAACATGGGCTTGTGGCCCGTGGGCTGGCGCGGGCCTTCGAAGCCGGGCGTGAGCGAGAACGGGTTCTTGAGCAGGTCCAGCACCTTGGGGTCGGCGGCCGATGCGGCCATGGTGGCCTTCAGGCTCGCCGCCGTGCCGCCCGAGAAGGTGCCCTTCATCTTGCGCACCCGGCCGCGCACGCGGCTGGCAGGGTGGCCGAAGCGCGCCTTCATCTCGCGCTGCAGCACGAACACGCCCAGGTCGAACGGGATCGAGTCGAAGCCGCACGAGAACACGATGCGCGCGCCGCTGGCCTGGGCCGTGGCCTCGTGCGCATCGATCATGTGGCGCATCCAGGCGGGCTCGCCGCACAGGTCCACATAGTCCACGCCCGCCGCCGCGCAAGCGGCCACGAGCTCGTTGCCGTAGAGCTGGTACGGCCCCACCGTGGTCAGCACCAGGCGGGTCTGTGCCATCAGGGCCTGCAGGCTCTCCATGCTGGCGCTGTCGGTCACCACCAGGGGCGTGTCGGCCGGGGCGCCCAGCTCGTCGCGCACGGCGGCCAGCTTCTCGGCGCTGCGCCCGCCCATGGCCCAGCGCAGGCCGCTGCCGGCCGGGTAGCGCTGCAGCAGGTACTCCACCACGAGCCGGCCGGTGAAGCCGGTGGCGCCGTGGACGACGATGTCAAAGGGTTTGGTCATGGCGGGTCTCCAGGAAATTCGCGAGGGCGGGCAGGCCCCGCAGTGGCCGGGATTGTCGAAGACGGGCGCGGCATTGGCTGTCGCCCAGGCGCTTCGGTTGGTGGCTTGCGCACAACTTTGGAGGCGGATAAGGGTGTCATAGTGTGACCAAGTACCGCAAAACGATACCGAAGAGCTGGCGCAATGCCACTGTGGTGGTTCAATGCGGACACCCGGCTGGCGCTTTGCGACCATTCGTTCCGTGTTCAACAACGGCCCCAGGGCCACACCACCCATATGTCAGCATCTTCCTTCGTCGTTCAGCGTGATACCAAGGCCTGGCAGCTCCAGGTCTGGATTTCGTTCGGCATTGCCGTGTTCCTGTGCGCAGTCGGCCTGGCCTGGCTGCCCGGGGAGCAGCTGGAGCGCGCGTTCATGGTGATGGGCTATGTGTTCTGCCTCTCGGCCGCCTTCGTGCTGGCCAAGTTCGTGCGGGACAACGAAAGTGCGGGCCGCCGCGGTGCTGGCGACACCCCCATGTGGAAGCTGGTGGTGTGGGGCGGCTTTGCGGTCGCCATGGGCCTGACGGGCTGGGGCCTGTTCAGCATGGACGTGAACCAGACCTACAAGGCCTTCCTCGGTGTGAGCTGGCTGTACCTGATCACCACCGCATTCACGCTGGCCAAGATGCTGCGCGACCGCCATGAAGCGGACCTGGCCGAAGCCCGTCTCCAGGGCCGCCGCGAAGCTGCCCAGGCCGCGTCCGGCAGCAACGCTTGAGCCGCGCAGCCTCCTTCCTGAATGCATTGCCTGGCGCCTTTGGCGCGCCAGGCGCACCCAACCCTCTGGAGTGACACTATGTCGATGAACAAGACCCTGCAACGCACCCTGGCCCGCACACTGCTGGCCGCCACTTTCCTTGCGGCCCTGGCCAGCGTGCCGGCCCGCGCCCAGAGCGAGGCCTCGGCCGCGCTGTCCTTGCTGCCGGTGGCCTCCGTCGTCGGCACGGCCTCGGTCGCATCGGCGGCGGCGGGTGCCGTCGTGGCCCTGCCGGCGGCCCTGTCGGTCGGTGGCGCGGTGCTGTCGGTGCGTGCGGTGGAAGTCTCGGCCGTGGGCACCGTGTACGTGCTCGAACGTGCCTCGGACGGCGCCCGTGTCAGCGTGGAGGTGCTGGGCCGCGGCATCGGTGCCTCGGCCCATGCCGTGGGCACGGTGGTGGTCTGCACGGTGATCGGCTCGGGCGTGGTGCTGTCGGTGGCTGGCGAGGCGCTGGCCTTCGTGCCCAACGCCATTGGCCGGGCGCTGCTGTACAACGAGCGCCTGTGAGAAAGGCCGCAGCCATGCACCACACCACCACTTTGCACCAGCCCGGCCTGCGCTGGGCCCTGGGCGCGGCGCTGCTGACCGGCGCTGCCCTGCTGCCTGCCACCCAGGCCCATGCCGGTCGCTCGTGCGAGGCAGCCAAGCCGCCTCCCGCCAAGAGCGTGGAGCGCGGCATGCAGTTGGCCGAGCGCACCTCCCAGGCCCTGGATGCCACGGGCGCCCAGGTCGTGATGCTGGGTCGCGCCGGCCAGGACCTGGGCAAGTACGGCGTGCGCTATTCGCACCTGGGCTGGGCCTACAAGACACCCGAGGGCCCCTGGCGCGTGGCGCACAAGCTCAACGAGTGCGGCACCGCCGTAGGCCATGTCTACCGCCAGGGCCTGGGGGAATTCTTCCTCGACGACCTGTGGCGCTACGAGGCTGTGTGGGCCGTGCCCACGCCCGAGGTGCAGCAGCGCCTGTTCGTGCTGCTGCAGGACAAGGGCCGCACCAAGGCCATGAACCAGCCCGCCTACAGCATGGTGAGCTATGCCTGGGGCACCAAGTACCAGCAGTCCAACCAGTGGGCGCTGGAGACTCTGGCCGCGGCCATGGAGCCGACCACCGTGAACTCGCGCGAACAGGCGCAGGCCTGGCTCAAGTTCAAGGGCTACGAGCCCACCACGCTCAAGATCGGGCCGCTGACCCGCATGGGCGGGCGCGTGGGCTCGGCCAATATCGCCTTCGACGACCACCCCAACGACAAGCGGTACTCCGACCGGATCGAGACGGTGACGGTGGATTCGATGCTCTCGTGGCTGCAGCGCGCGCAGCTGGGCGGGGCGCCCGCCACGCTCACGCTCAAATGACAATGCGGGTGCGCGCCGGGCCGAAGCCGGGCACGCACCTGCCGAGAGTTCCAACCGACACCCGGGAGATGTGCCCATGAGCAAATCGCTGCGCCTGTCCGAAAAATGGTTCCGCCGTGGCCTGTGGCTGGTGGCCTTCGTCTTCGCGGGCTTCCTGATCGGCCTGGGTGGCACCGTCGTCGGTGACCTGCCCCAGGTGGAAAAACGCCTGGTGGTCGAAGACTTCGTCGACAAGGCGGCCTTCGAGGGCCTGCGCAGCGAGGTGCGCCGCGCACGCAAGGCCGAAGAGGACGCCGAGACTGCGCTGCAGCAGGCCCAGCTGCAGCGCGACAAGTCCCGCAGCGAGAGCGCTTCCGAGCGCGAATCCTTCAGCAACTGGCTGGCCACGCGCAGCGTGACGCAACGTGCCGACCAGGACCCGGAGGTGATCGCACGCAACCAGCGCCTGGACGTGCTCAAGCTCGCCGAGCGCAAGACCCAGCAGGCGGTCGAGGCGCAGCAGCAGGCATCGCTCGATGCGCACCAGGCGGCCATCGCGGCGCAGGAGCGCCTGAGCGACATGGAGTCCGACGGCTATGCGCGCATGTCCGTCGAGCAGCGCAAGCTGGAGCTGCGCGTCTTCCTGTACCGGCTGGCGCTCACGCTGCCGCTCCTGGCCATTGCCGGCTGGCTGTTCGTCAAGAAGCGCAAGGGCACCTACTGGCCCTTCGTCTGGGGTTTCATCTTCTTCGCGCTGTTCGCCTTCTTTGTGGAACTGGTGCCCTACCTGCCCAGCTACGGCGGCTACGTGCGCTACGTGGTGGGCATCGGCATCACGGTGCTTGTCGGGCGCTATGCCATCGTGGCGCTCAACCGCTACCTGGAGCGCCAGAAGCTGGCCGAGGCCCTGCCCGACCAGGAGCGCCGCAAGGAACTGAGCTACGACGTGGCCCTGGCGCGCCTGGCCAAGAGCGTGTGCCCCGGATGCGAGCGGCCGGTGGACCTCAAGAACGACGCGATCGACTTCTGCCCGCACTGCGGCATCGGCCTGTTCGATCACTGCGGCGCATGCACCACGCGCAAGAGTGCCTTCGCCCGTTTCTGCCATGCCTGCGGCGCCGCTGCCGCTGCCGCCGCCGCGGCCGGCACACCGGCGCCTCAGGTCCTGCCGGTGATCCCGCCCACGCCGCCCGTGCCCCCCGGCGCCGTGGCGCCCGGCAGCGTGTCCTGACCATCCCGGAGGCCCGGCGGCGGCCGGGGCTCGAACAGCTGGGTGCGGTCGCGGCCGGCCGCCTTGGCCTCGTAGAGCGCGGCATCGGCGTCGGACATGAGGGCCCCCAGCGAATCCTGCGTGGTCACGCCGGTGCGCACCACCAGGCCGATGCTCACGGTGGCGTGCAGCGGGTCGCGCTGCCCCGGCAGGACGAACGGGTGGTTGCGCACCTGCTTGCACAGGCGGCGCGCCACCGCCATGGCGTCGGCCTGGCGGATGCGCGGCAGCACCACGGCGAATTCCTCGCCGCCCAGCCGGCCGAACAGGTCACCGGGGCGCAGGGCCTCGCTGACCGTGGTGGCAAAGCCATGCAGCACCTTGTCGCCCTGGGCGTGGCCATAGGTGTCGTTCACGCGCTTGAAGTGGTCCAGGTCGAGCATCAGCACGGCCACGCTGCTGCGCTCGCGCGCCAGGCGGGCCAGCAGCTTGCTGCCCTGGGCCATGAAGGCGCGGCGCGCCAGCGCATCGGTCAAAAAGTCATGGCTGGCCGCGCGGTGCAGGCGGCGCATGGCCTCGACGCTCGCCGCCTTGGCCGTGGCCACCGAGAGCGGGCCCAGGCCCAGCAAGGAGATTCCCACGCGCAGCGAGAACACCGCCCAGGCATGGGTGGGGGCGAACGCCAGGTCCAGCATGCCCGCACCCGCCGCAATCGCCAGGCCAAAGCAGGTCAGCATGGACAGCACGCTGGTGGCAAACACGCCATAAGTGAGCGCACACCACAGCAGCGCGGGCACCGGAAAGGCCAACGCCCCCGGGCCGCCAATGGCGATCGCCGCCGCCTCGCTGGCCGCCAACGCGAGCAGGGGCGCTGCGTACTTCCAGCGGCGCCGGGACCAGCGGCGCTTCTTGAGCGTGCGCCGCGCCTCCTGCGGGGTCGGCAGGCTCAGCATGACCGGGAGGATCAACACGCTGTTGATCAGCTCCGTGCAGAACCACATGCCCAGGGCCGTGAGCCAGGGTGTGTTGAACAGCAGCGGGCCCGTGCCCGAGCCCACCAGCGCGGCCAGCACACTGCTGGCCACGCAGATGCCGAACATCAGCACCACCGACATCTGCCGCTTGAGGAAGCGCGTGGCCACCGGCACCTGGCCGAACAGCCACCAGCCGAGGGCCACGCCGCTCAGGTTCGCGACCGCCAGCCACAGCGTGGCCAGGGGCGTGCTGCCGCTCACCAGGTCTGCGGCCATGTAGCCCAGGGCGGCCGCCGCCCAGGTGCCCGAGGCGGCCAGACGTGGATAACGCACCAGCAGGCCCAGCAGCAGCGCATTGGCCGGCCAGAAGGCGGCCATGAAACCCAGGGGCCGGGTCACGATGCCCAGCAGGGACGCGGCAAAGACCAGCAAGCCGATGCCTGCGCACAGGCCCCAGCCCGTCAGCGGGCCGGCTGCGGTGCCGGGGGAGGGGGGGCGAAGCAAAGACGGCATGCGTTGAAGTTCAGGGGGCGCGAGGCGATTTGGGCCCACTGTAGCCGCGAAACCTCTCAGCGCCCCAACGAGATCTGACGGCAGATGCTGCAAGCAGCCGTGGAAAATGGTGTCCTGGCGGCATATTTCCAGGCGCTCAGGCCCCTTGCACTGCAGTGCTTGCTGCCAGAACCACCTGGTTGCGCCCCGATTGCTTGGCCTGGTACAGCGCATCGTCGGCTCTCTTGAGCAACGTGTCTGCAGCTACGGATGTGTCATGTACCCAGGCCAGGCCGATGCTCACCGTGACGGAAATCTGCGACCCCTGTGCATCGATGCGCAGCATGGCGACGTTGGCGCACAGCCGCTCGGCAATCGCCTGGGCCTCGGCCTGTGTCACCGCCGGCAGGTAAACCACGAACTCCTCTCCTCCCATGCGCGCCAGCAGGTCAGAGCTGCGCAGTTGCCCTTGCAGGCACCGTGCAAACTCCACGAGCACCCGGTCACCTCCGGCATGGCCGAAGCGGTCATTGATCTGCTTGAAGTGGTCGAGGTCCAGTTGGGCGACGGCGCTTCTGGGGCGGCAGCCGGGCGGGTAGCCGTGATTCCAGCCAGCGCCGGTTGCCCGTGCCGGTCAGCGGGTCGGTGTGGGCCGCTTGCTCCAGCCTGACTTCTGCGCGCTCATTCGACAATGCCGCCACCATGAGTGCCATGCCGAAGTGGCAGAACATCTGCACGGAGAACGCCCAGGCAAAGCCGGTGGAGCCTGCCGTGCCGCTGAGGATGTAGGCGAGCCGCAAGGCATAAATGCTGCCGCTCAGCCCCAGAAAGGCGGCCATCAGCGTGCGTGAAGGCAGGGGCTCGCTGCGATGGTCGCGCACTATCTCGAACGTGCAGGCGGCCAGCACCAGTGTGGCCGTGGCGTGGAAGGCGCCTGCGCGCAACAGGTTCTGCAGGGGAAAGCCCGTGGCGATGCCCGCCACCAGGCATGCCAGTGGCAGCAGCACCACGGCCCGCCAGGGCACCCGCCTGCGTCCGCTGAAGCCACGCACCCCTGCCCAGAAAAGGGCGTATCCGCCGGTGCCCAGCAGCAGGCTGCCATGGGTCCACATCCACATCGGCAGGGCTGCGCCCTCGCCGCGCCATGCCAGGACCGCTCCCACCGCCAGCATCACGTAGGCCGTAGCCAGAGACGCCAGACCCTGCGGTCGGCACGAGTGGCGGCGGATGTGGAAGATGCTCAGGGCACCGGCGATCAAAGAGGTGTTGTAAAGAAGGAGAACGGTGGCCAGGTCGAGCTGGAATTCCATGGGTTCTTGTGCGCAGGGATGTCGCCCGATTATCGAAGGACATCATGACGCAGCCCTGGCAGCCGCGCTTTCAGCGCGGGTCTGCGTACTGCGGGCCGAACGTGGCTTTTGCTACCTGGCGCGCCACGCTTGCCAGCGCTGGCGCCACTGCCGCTTGAGCACCCGGCCCACACGCCAGGGCCAGGAGGCGCGCACACGCGCGAGCAGCACGGCCTTGATGCGCGCCCAGTGCGCATAGAGCCAGGCAAACCAGCGCAATTGCAGCAGCGCGGGCTGGGTGAGGGTGAACAGGCGTGCCAGCACGGCCGTGCCTGCCAGCTTGGCCGCCACGATGATGAGCATGCCCAACAGCACATGCCCCTGGCCGATGGTCCACAGCGCCAGCAGCTTGATGGGCAGCAGCATCAGCGAGGGCAGCGCGAACACCAGCACCGCGGCCCAGGGCGGCAGGCCGCGCACCGCGCCCTCGATCCAGCGCAACCCGGGCCAGCGGCCGATGCGCGCCAGCGCCCGCTGGAGCGGCTCCCAGCCCCATTCCTCGAAAACGATGACCAGCGCCAGCAGCCAGCCGGCCAGGTGGCCGATCAGTCGCAGGGGCCACAGCAACAGCTTGCGCAGGGCGGGTGGCACGGCGGGCGGGCTGTGGGGCCGGGGTTCAGACGCCGCGCGCGCGGTCGGCCTTGAATTTCGCGCGGAACTGGGCGAAGGTGCCCGCGTCCAGCGCCTCGCGCACCTCGCGCATCAGGTTCAGGTAGTAGTGCAGGTTGTGGATGCTGGTGAGCATGGGGCCCAGCATCTCGCCGCAGCGGTCCAGGTGGTGCTGGTAGGCGCGGCTGAAGCCCTCGCGCCCACCGGCTTCCCACGAGACACCGCTCTTGCCCGCGCAGGCATGGCAGGTGCAGCTGGTGTCCAGGGGCTGGTGGTCGCTCTTGTGGCGCGCATTGCGGATCTTGAGGTCGCCGTAGCGCGTGAACATGGTTCCATTGCGCGCATTGCGCGTGGGCATCACGCAGTCGAACATGTCCACGCCCTGGGCCACGCCCTCCACCAGGTCCTCGGGCGTGCCCACACCCATCAGGTAGCGCGGCTTGTGGGCCGGCAGCAGGTGCGGGGTGTGCGCCATGATGCGCAGCATCTCGTCCTTGGGCTCGCCCACCGACACACCGCCCACGGCATAACCGGGGAAGTCCATCTCCACCAGGCGCTCCAGCGACTCGGCGCGCAGGTTCTCGTACATGCCGCCTTGCACGATGCCGAAGAGGGCGTTGGGGTTGTTCAGGCGGTGGAACTCGTCCTGGCTGCGCCTGGCCCAGCGCAGGCTCATCTCCATGGACTGGCGTGCCTCGCGCTCGGTCGTCAGGTGGCCCTTGGTCTCGTAGGGCGTGCATTCATCGAGCTGCATCACGATGTCGCTGTTGAGCGTGGTCTGGATCTGCATGCTCACTTCGGGCGACATGAACAGCTTGTCGCCGTTCACGGGGCTCGCGAAGGTCACGCCCTCTTCGGTGATCTTGCGCATGGCGCCCAGGCTCCAGACCTGGAAACCGCCCGAATCGGTGAGGATGGGCTTGTTCCACTGCTCGAAGCCGTGCAGGCCGCCAAAGCTTTCCATCACATCGAGGCCCGGGCGCATCCACAGGTGAAAGGTGTTCCCGAGGATGATCTGCGCGCCCATGTCGTGCAGGCTCTGCGGCATCACGCCCTTGACGGTGCCGTAGGTGCCCACGGGCATGAAGATCGGTGTTTGCACCACGCCGTGGTTGAGCGTGAGCGTGCCCCGGCGAGCGTGGCTGGTGGGGTCGGTGGTGAGGAGGTCAAACTGCAGCATGGGCCGCATTGTCCCAGACCGTGCGGCGCATGAGGCCATGGGTGCCGTTCGGCCCCTGTGTCGGTACACTGAACTCCACACCAATGGAAGGAGAACCCCATGTTCAAGATCCTGATCGCCGTGGACGGCTCGGACCTCTCCCTGGACGGCGTGCACCATGCCCTGGGCCTCGTGCGCCAGGGGCTCGCGGCCAGCATCGTGCTGGCCAATGTGCAGGAGCCGGCCACGCTGTATGAAATGGTGACTGCGCGCGATGCCGACCTGATCGCCGCTGCCAGCCTGGAAGCCGGCGAGCACCTCATGGCACCGGCCCGCGCCCTGCTCGATGCGGCCGGCGTCTCCTACGAAACCGACATCGGTGTGGGCGACGTTGCGCACACCCTGGTGGACATGATTGAGCGCAGCGGCTGCGACCTGGTGGTCATCGGTGCGCGTGGACAAGGGGCCATCAGCAGCGCCCTGCTGGGTTCGGTGTCGCAGGAGGTGGCCCATGCGAGCCCTGTGCCCGTGACCATCGTCAAGCATGTCGACGTGGCGCGGCAGCTGGAGCCTGAACCGGAATCGGAAGACGGGACAGCCGACGCATCGCTCTGACCTCAGGCTGAGCGCCGCGCTGATGCGACAAGGGCCGCATGAGCGGCCCCTTGGCATCATCCCCCATTCGCTGCTGGCGGCTCAGGCCGCCTTGCGAAAGGGCTGCTCTGCCGCGCTGCGTTGCAGCTTGCCATGCGGCAGGCTGGCCAGGCGCGAGAACATGCGCCGAACATAGCCGTTGACCCACAGGCATTTGTTCAGTTCGTCCACGGGCAGCGGGCCGGACACCACCACAATGTCGTTGGCCATGTCCTGCGCCCCGGCGGCGCGCAGGCGGCGGCGCGTGTTGTTGGCCCAGGACTGGATGCGGGTGGGACTGCCATGCTGGTGTACCTCGCCCGTGTGCGCATCAAAGGCGATGGCCACGGTATCGGTCTTGAGCTTGAACCTGCGTTCACCGGTCACGGCGCTGGGCGCCTCGCGCATGTCGTACAGGTAGTAGCTGCCGGCCTTGAGCTGGTATTGCATGTCCATGGTGATTCCTCTCTGGGGGCATTGTCGAGGGCGCACCACAGGGCAATCGCAGGGAATGGGACCGGAAGACGGCTCTTATCGGAGCGTGATCCGTGCTGGCATGCCAGTCGGTGCGCGTGCCATTGTGCGCGGCCCCTCGGCATGTGCAATTGAAACTTGACCGCAATTGCGTAACGGTTTGTGAGTGCCGACATGGGCTGTCTTTCAGCGCGCCTGCCAGGGCGCGAAGCGACCTGCAACCGTCGGACGCGCGCAGCCCACGCCAGGGCCACCGCGCAAGGGCCGCCCCGCCGCACTGGCTGCGTCCCCCTTCCCGAATGGCGCAGCAATTCGAGAGAAGGGGGAAGGCGCGTAAGCGCCTCAGGGGGATGTACCTGCTAAAAATCCACCAGGCTCAGCCCCAGGCTGAACACCGTGCGCTTGCGGTTGTAGTCGATCATGCTGTCGCCATAGCCGCTGAACAGCTGGGTGTGCAGGCGCAGGTTGCTCTTGCTGCCCAGGAAGCCTGAGCCCAGCGTCTGCAGCCACTCCACGCGCAGCGAGCCGCGGTCGCTGTTGGCCAGCGAGTGGCGCATCGTGGCGCCCAGGGTGTTGTCCTTGTCGTAGTTCCAGAACGCGGCCAGTTCGGCGCGGCCCATGTAGTCGCTGATGCCGGGGTTGTCGTCGCTGCTCGCGCTTTCGGACAGGCGCTTCCAGATGCGGGCACGCACATTGATGTCATTGCCCAGTTCCAGCCCGGTCATCAGGTAGGCGCGGTTCCAGCTGCGCGACAGCGGCTTGCTCTGGCCGTTGGACTGGTGTACCAGGCCGATGCCGCTGTAGCGCCAGCGCCAGCCAAACGGCAGCTTGGCATCAGTGGGGTAGACGTACATGACTTCCGGCTCGTGGTCGGTCGTGCGGAAGGGGCGCGAGAGCTCGGGGGTGAACAGCTGCCAGTACGACTGCTGGGTGTAGCCGAACCAGACCGAATCCTTGAGCGTGGGATGGCCCTGCGTGAGCAGGCCCTGCGCCACCTTGGTGCGCACCGACAGCTGGATGCGGTTCTCGGTGCGGCGGTAGGGGGTGGATTCGGTGGCCGAACCGCCCTCGGCGCCGGACGTGGGCTGGCGGTTGACGTTGCTGCCTGCCGCCACCGACACCGTGATCGGGCGGTAGCCTCGGAAGCTGAAGGTGCCGCAGTCGCTGCCCGACTCCAGCTCCCAGAAGCGCGACAGGTCGCTGTACTGCGGATCGCGGCAACCTTCGGTGCGTGCGACTTCGATGATGCGCGTGGCGGGCAGCGTGGTGTCCACCGGTGTTGGCACGGCATTGGCCGCCTCGGCCGTGGCCGCGGGTGACTGCCAGGCCTGCTGGCCGGCCCACTGGTCGAAGCAGGCCAGGCGCGCCTGGTTGTCGTTGGACAGGGCTGCGCAGCGACGCCAGGCGGCCTGGTCGCCCGTGCTGGTGCTGCCGGGGGCCATGGACGGCGCGGGCGTCCCTTGCGCGAAAGCCGCGCTGGCTGGCGCCAGCACCGCCAGTGCCAGGGCTGCCGTGCGGTGGGCCGCAGCCATGCCGGTTGCACCCGCTCGGGCAGGGCGACGGGTCGGGAGGGGGGTGCTGTGAGAGTGTTGCATGTGCCTGGTATTTCCTTGCCGCGATGGCCATGGGCGTTCTTGTCCGGCCAGATCGCTGGGTTGCGTGTCGGTGCCCATTCTTCCAGAGTCAGGCGGCCGCCGGCTGTCGGCGGCGACCTCGACCTGCAGGCTGCTGTTGCGCGGGCGCGTCATTTCAGGGGGATGCGGCGTCGCTGCTGGCCTTGGCCTTCGCTGCGAACTCGGCGCGCAGGGCCTTGAGCTTTTCGCGCGGGTCCTCGCGCGCGGTGGTGCGGTCCAGGCCCATCTCGGCGATGAAGCGGCTGGGCCGGGCCTGCACCATTTCGCGGCCCTTCTTGCGCCGCTTGGTCCAGCTCACGGCCAGGGTGCGCTGGGCGCGCGTGATGCCCACGTACATCAGGCGGCGCTCTTCCTGCAGGCGCTGCTGCGTGTCCTCGGCCACCACCTTCTGGCGGCCCTCGTCGTCGTCGAGCTTGAAGGGCAGCATGCCCTCGGTCACCCCGACCAGGATCACGTGCGGCCACTCCAGCCCCTTGGAGGCATGCAGGGTCGAGAGCACGACCATGTCCTGCTCCTTCTCGCGCTCCGAGATGGTGGACAACAGGGCGATGGTCTGAGAGACCTCCAGCAGGCTCTTGGTCTCTGCCGCCATCGGGGTGCCCGAGCTGTCGTCGATCTGGCCGCCTGCGCGCTGGGCCATCCAGTCGCAGAACTCCAGCACATTGGTCCAGCGCGCGGCGGCCACGGTCTCGCTGTCCTCGCCGTCGTACAGATGCTGCTCGTAGCCGATTTCCTTGAGCCACTCGCCCAGAAAGGCGCGCGAGGCCTCGGCGCCGTGCGTGTGGCGGGCGCGGTACTCCAGGTCGTTGATGTAGCGGCCGAACTCGTGCAGGCTTTCGAGTGCGCGCTTGGGTACCGTCGCCGGCAGCATGTTGTTGAACAGCGCGGCGAACATGCTCTGCTTGTGCTGGGTGGCAAACGCACCCAGGGCGCCCAGCGTGGTGTGGCCGATGCCCCGCTTGGGGCTGGTGATGCAGCGCAGGAAGGCCGGGTCGTCGTCGTTGTTGATCCACAGGCGGAACCAGGCGCACAGGTCCTTGATTTCGGCGCGGTCGAAGAAGCTCGTGCCGCCCGACACCTTGTACGGAATGTTCACGCGGCGCAGCGCCTTCTCGAAGGGCTTGGCCTGGTGGTTGGCGCGGTACAGGATGGCGAAATTCTTCCAGTCCGGCTGCGGGTTGGCGGCGGCGCGCAGGCTCAGGATGCGTGCCACGGCGCGCTCGGCCTCGTGCTCTTCGCTGTCGGCGTCGATCACGCGCACCGGCTCGCCCTCGCCCAGCTCGCTGAACAGCGTCTTGGGAAACAGCTTGGGATTGGGGCCGATCACGTTGTTGGCCGCGCGCAGGATGGCGCTGGTGGAGCGGTAGTTCTGCTCCAGCTTGATGACCTGCAGGGTCGGGAAGTCGATGGGCAGCTTGCGCAGGTTGTCCAGTGTGGCGCCGCGCCATCCGTAGATCGACTGGTCGTCATCGCCCACCGCAGTGAAGCGGGCGCGCTCGCCCACCAGCAGCTTGAGCAGCTCGTACTGCGTGGAATTGGTGTCCTGGTATTCGTCCACCAGCACGTGGCCCAGCAGGGCCTGCCACTTGGCGCGCACCTCGGGGAAATCGCGCAGCAGGCGCAGCGGCATGCCGATCAGGTCGTCGAAATCCACGCTCTGGTAGGCCGCCAGGCGCTCTTCATAGCGCGTCATGAGCACGGCGATGCTGCGCTCGTTGTCGTCCGCGGCCTCGGCCAGCGCCTGCTCGGAGGTCAGGCCCTTGTTCTTCCAGGCGCTGATGGTCCATTGCCACTGGCGCGCCGTGGCCATGTCGACGGTGCCGCCAGCGGCGTCCTTGAGGATGCCGGTCACATCGTCCGAGTCGAGGATGCTGAACTGGGGCTTGAGTCCCAGCACCGACCCGTCCTCGCGCACCATGCGCACCCCCAGTGCGTGGAAGGTGCAGATCAGCACATCCTTGGCACGCCGCCCGATGAGGCTCTTGGCGCGCTCGCGCATTTCGGAGGCCGCCTTGTTGGTGAAGGTGATGGCCGCAATGCGCTTGGGATCGAGCCCGCGCTCGATCATGTGCGCGATCTTCTGCGTGATCACCCGCGTCTTGCCCGAACCGGCACCGGCCAGCACGAGGCAGGGCCCGTCGGTGTAGTGGACAGCCTGGAGCTGGGCGAGGTTGAGACCGAAAGACATGGGGGAGGTAGCGACCAGGGAGGGGTGACGCGCATGGCGCCGAAGGCGCGCGGCGTGTTTTCAGCACGGGATGGCGGATCATACCTTGGGCACCTCTCGGGGCCCGTTGTGAACAATTGGCCACAGAAAGGTCAACTAGTGTCACAAAACCGCACTGATACGGGTTTGTACTGGTCGCGGATGGAGGGCTCACTTAAACTGACCAGTTGCTTCTTGCACCCAGGGGTATTGAGAGTGAAGACCAATCTGAAGGGGGATTTGGCGACCAGCTTGCTGGCACCTGCGCTGCGCACCCGGTTTTCCGAGCTGTTTGGTGTGGCGGCCCGCAAGTCGGTCTTCGCCTGGCGCGAATCGCCCCTGGAGCAGGCCCAGGTGGCGATGCTCGACGTGTCGTCGAACCTGGTGCGCCTGCAACCCCTGCCGCCCTGCGTGATCTGGGTCGGGCGCGAGCAGGCTGCCGCGCGTTTCTCCGATGCCTGGGTGGGGCGCCTGCCGCAGGACTACACCGTGGCCGACCTGATCGACATTCTGGACCGCGCAGCCGTCTTCCTGCTGGACTGGAAGGCACGCCGGCCCGCTGCGCCAGCCGTGGTCGCCGTGGCGGCGCAACCTGCGGCCATTCCTCCGGTGGTCCCTGTATCGACACCGTCGCGTGCATTTGCCCACAGCACCATCCAGCCCACACCCCCTGCGGCCGCTGGCACAGCCGCCATGGCCGCAGCCCAGGGCAGCCGCTACCGGCTGGGGGCCTGGGTGTTCCTGGGGCCGCCTTTCGACAGCTCCGGCTGCATCAGCGCACTGGCCTTGCTCGCGCGCCAGCCCGTGACCGCGCAGCAGCTGCACACCCACAGCGGCCTGGCGCCAGCGGAACTGGCCGAGCTGCTCAAGGAGCTGGCGCGCCGCAAGGTGCTGCAGGTGATCGCGCCCGCGCAGCCGGTGGTGCCCTCGTCAACCGCTGCCGAATCCCGCCGTCCGGCACCCGTGAACAAAGGCCTGGTGCGCCGCCTGTCCCACTGGATCAGTGGGGCCACCCGGCCATGAGTTCCCCTGCAATGACCTATTCCAGCACTTCCCCCATGCCGCGCATCGCCTTCATGGGGCCCATGGGCGTGGGCAAGACCACGGCCATCCGTGCGCTCTGCGGCGACGACATGGTGGCTTCCGACGTGCCCAACCTGGACCGCCAGTCCCACGCCAAGGAGTTCACCACCGTGGGCGCCGAGTTCGGCCAGATTGACCTGGGCGATGGCGAGTTCGTGCAGGTCTGCGGCTGCCCCGGGCAGGACCGCTTCGACTTCCTGCGGCAATGGGTGGTGTCCGCCTCGGTGGGCGTGTTCGTGATGGTCGACGTGAACGCGGCCGATGCCGTACACGCAGCCGGTGCGCTGCTGGCCGAGGCCGCAGCTGCTGAAACCCCGCCCCTGGCCCTGGTGCTGAGCGCACGCCCGGCCTCGACCGCGGCCACCCAGGCCTTCGCAGATGGCCTGCAGGCCGCCGGCCATGGCGTGGTGCCCGTGCTCCAGGTCGATGTGCGCAAGCGTGCCGATGTGCTGCAGGCACTCAGCGTACTGGTGTCGATGTTGTCCCTTCGCAGCGAATCCCCATGAAAAGCAGTGCCCCCCTGATTTCCGAAGCCTTGGCCGAGACGGCCCTGCGTGCCCTCCAGACCCATGCGGCCCCCATCAGCGGCCTGCAGCTGGCCTTGCTGGCCACGCCCGATGGTTTCGAGATCGCCTGCCTGCGCAACCGCAGCGAGCTGCAGGCCAGCCGCCTGTCGGCCATGGCCAGCTCGCTCATGGCCATGGCCCGCGCCGTGGGCCGCGAGATCCAGAGCCCGCAGTGCAAGCGCCTGACCTTCGAGGCCGAGGGCAGCACCGTGGTCTTCCAGTCCATCGATGCGCCCGTGCCCTGCATCCTGTGCCTGGTGCTGGGCAGCGATGCCTTGCTCGGCCGCGCCCTGTGGGCTGCGGGCGAAGTGATGCAAGAGATGTCCCGCGCCTGACGGACGCTCTTGCGACCGATTTCCGGGCGCGGGCGTTTCATTGGCAGCCTGTGCCCACTCACCCTTCCAGCCAGTGCGAATGAACCCCAAGGAAACCCAAAAAATGGCGACTCTCAATGAATCCCTGAACCAACTGCAGGCCGTGGAAGGCGCACTGTGCGCCGCCATCGTCGACAGCAGCAGCGGCATGCTGCTGGGCAGCATCGGTGCGGGGGTGGACATGGAACTGGCCGCCGCCGGCAACACCGAGGTGGTGCGTGCCAAGAACAAGACCATGCAGGCGCTGGGCCTGCAGGACACCATCGACGACATCCTGATCACGCTGGGCAAGCAGTACCACATCATCCGTCCCATGGCGTCCAAGGAAGGCATCTTCATCTATGTGGTGCTCGACAAGGCGCGCGCCAACCTGGCCCTGGCCCGCCGCAAGGTGCAGGACGTCGAGAAGCTGATCGAATTCTGACGGCGCACGCCGGCACTCGCCTTCCTGCGGGAAACCCCGCTGTCCCAGGTCTGTTCGCACTTTGATACTGCACGGACCAACGAGACAAGCCCGAAAGGCCGTGCCATGCCGACCAAGAGCCTCGCGCCACCGCGCACCACCGCCGCCGCGCCGCAACGCGCAGCCTGGGGTGGGGCGCTTTTTCTTTTGTGCAGTCTGGCAGCAATGGCCCTGGCCGCGCTGCCCGCCCGCGCGCAGATCGGCAGCACCGCGCCCGTGCGCATCGGCGTGGTGGGGCCGTTCACCGGGGCCTCGGCCGACTTCGGCGTGCCCATGCTCAACGGCATCCGCATGGCGGTGGACGAGATCAACGCTGGCGGCGGCTACCTGGGCCGGCCGCTGGAACTGGTGGTCAAGGACGATGCCGCCAACCCCGACCAGGGGCGCAAGGTCTCGCAGGACCTGCTGGCCGAGAAGGTCGTCGCCACCATCGGCTTTTGCAACACCGGCGTGGCCATGAAGGCCATCGACCTGTTCCAGGAGGCCAGGTCACCGCTCATCGTGCCCTGCTCGTCGGGCACGGCCGTCACCGCCAAGTACCCGCCGGCCGAGAGCTACATCTTTCGCGTGCAGGGGCGTGACGCACTGCAGGCCCCCTTCATGGTGGAAGACATCGTCAAGCGCGGCTGGGACAAGGTGGCCATCTTCGCCGACAAGACCGGCTATGGCGAAGGTGGCTACAACGACGTGGTGGCGGCGCTGGCCGCCAAGAACCTCAAGCCCGTGCATGTGGCGCGCTTCGACCTCGGGGTGAAGGACCTCACCGCCGAGCTGGCGGCCGCGCGCAGTGCCGGTGCCAACGTGGTCTTCAGCTACACCGTGGGGCAGGAGAATGCCGTCATCGCCAATGGCAAGAAGACCCTGGGCTGGAAGGTGCCGCAGGTGGGGCCGTGGACCCTGTCGTTCCCGTACTTCCTCGATGGCGCGCGCGATGCGGCCGAAGGCGCCCTCATGGTGCAGACCTTCATCGCGGAGCCCAGCAACGAGCGCCGTGCCTCCTTCCTGTCGAGCTACACGCGCAAGTTCCAGCGCAAGCTGGCCGTGCCCATGGCGGCGGCCAATGCCTACGATGCGACCTATCTGCTGATGTACTCCTTCCTCGGCATCCGCGACGGCAACCTCAATGGCCCGGCGCTCAAGGCGTCGCTGGAGGGCAAGATGAAGACCTACTACGGCGTGGTCGCCACCTACGACAAACCATTCAGCACGGCCGACAAGGACGCCATCACGCGCAACATGCTGGTGATCGGCGCGGTGAAGAACGGCGCCATCACCTTTGCCTATCCCGAAGATGCCAAGCGCAACCTGATCATCCAGCGCAAGCAATGAGCAGCTCAGCAGAAACACAAACGGCTGATTTCGTGCCCTTGATCGCCGACGGAGATGGCACACGCCTGACTTTGCGCTGACCGCCTGCGGCATCCACCGCCCTCACGGGGCATGGCCGCGCCGACAATATCCCCCGTGCTCTCCGTCCTGCTCGTCACCTTCCCCTTCTTCGCGCTGGTGCTGTGCGGCTACCTGGCCGCCCGGCGTGGCGTGCTGCCGCAACCGGCCATTCCGGGGCTCAACGCCTTCGTGCTGTACTTTGCGCTGCCCTGCATGCTGTACCGCTTTGGCGCCAGCACGCCCATCGCGCAACTGCTCGATCCGGCCGTGGCCGGTGTCTACGTGCTGTGCGCGCTGGTCATGGTGGCGGGCACCGTGGCCTTCACGCGCCGCGGGCGCATCGGCTGGAACGATGCGGCCTTCGGCGCGCTGGTGGCCGCGTTTCCCAACACCGGCTTCATGGGCGTGCCGCTGCTCGTGGCGTTGCTCGGCGCGCAGGCCGCGGGGCCCGCCATCGTGACCATCGCGGTGGACATGCTGGTCACCAGCTCGCTGTGCATCGCTCTGTCGCGCATGGACGGCGCGGGCACGCACGGCGTGGGCGTGGCGCTGCGCAATGCCTTCAAGGGCATGGCCACCAACCCCATGCCCTGGTCCATCGCGCTCGGCGCACTGGCCTCGGCGCTCCACTTCAAGCTCCCCGGCCCGGTGGACCGCACCGTGGCCATGCTGGCCGATGCGGCGTCGCCGGTGGCGCTGTTCACCATCGGTGCGGTGCTGGCCCGATCGCAGATGAACCAGCACGAACAGGTGCCCGCGCGCGAGTACGTGCCGGTGGCACTGGCCAAGCTGCTGGTGCATCCGGTGCTGGTCTGGGCCACAGGCACGGCGGCCATGGCCGCCGGGGTGCCGCTCACGCCGTTTGCGCTCACCGTGCTGGTGCTGGTGGCGGCATTGCCCAGTGCCAGCAATGTCTCGCTGCTGGCCGACCGCTTCGGCGCCAACAATGGGCGCGTGGCGCGGATCATTCTGGTGTCTACGGCGCTGGCGTTCTTGAGTTTTTCAGGGGCGGTGGCTTTGCTGACCTGAGTTGATCGCAAAGCAAAACAGCCCACCGAAGTGGGCTGTTTTGTTTTTGGTACCAGCGGGATCAGTTGACGAAGGCTTCGCTGTTCTGGATTTGCGGGGCCGGCAGGGCACCGGGCTTTTGCTGGCTGCGCACGGGAGCGTCGCGACCCAGATTGGGGGCAAGCCCTGCGTTGTTTTTGTCCTGCAGCATCACACGGAGCTTTTGCAGACTCTCCTGAAAGCTGCCTGCCAAGCGGTCAGCCTCTTCACGGTTGTTGATGATGTAGGGGGTAATCGTGATCAGCAACTCAGTCTTGTTTTTGCCTTTGCTCGTATTTCCGAACAACCCACCAACCACAGGAATGTCCTTGAGCACGGGAATTCCGTTGCCAGTGTTCTCAAGCCTCTGCTCAATCAGACCAGCAAGCATGATGGTTTTGCCGTCTTCAATCGTCGCATCCGTCGTGATCTTGCGCTTCTGGAAGCTCGGATAGTCGACCCCTCCAGCAGTAACCGGGTCGCCCAAATTGCTCACCTCCTGTGAGATGCTGAGTGTGATGCGGCCTGTAGATGTAATGCTCGGTTTGACTTCCAACAGAATGCCGGTAGGGCGGTATTGCACGGAATTGGAGGTGGAGTTCGAAGTGCCGAGCAAGCTGCTGTTAGGCGTGGATACGGTCTGCGTGACAATTGGAATTTCGCGACCCACCTCAATTTTTGCGATTTTTCCATCGCTCGCCAACACGTGTGGCGTGGACATCACGTTCACGTTGGTGTCTTTGGCGAGCACGTTGAGCAGACCAATCACTTGGCCGGCGCTGCCAAAAACAGCGTAGTTCAGGCCAGATCCGGTACCCGTAACTGCTGGTGTTGCGCCAGACGCTGAAATGGCGCCAACTTTTGCTGGGACGGAGGAGCCATCAAGTCCGAAAAAGCCTGGCCAGCTTTTGCCACCAGTGCTCAGTGCAGATTTGATCCACCACTCTACGCCGTACTGCAACGCGTCGGTCAGCGAGACTTCTGCGACCATCACCTGCACCAACACTTGGCGCGGCGATGCATCTAGCCGCTCCAGTACCTTGCGCACTTGCTGGTAGTCCTGTGGCGAGGCACGCACGATCAACGTATTGGTTTCCGTGTCGGCAATCACCTGCACGGAACCACCCAAGCCAGGAGCCGTGCCGGTCGTGCCCTGCGAAGGCGTGTTGCCCCGCTCGATCGTGCGTGCTGCCGAACTGTTGTTCTGGTTGGTGCCGCCCGCTGCAGCACCTGCCAATCCAGTGTTGGTGCCGGTAGCGCCCGTTGCCGAGCCGAACGCAGTGCCTGTGGCAGACGGCAGGCCCGACGCACCCGTGTTCGCATTGTTCTGCGTCGGTGCCGCCCCTCCAAAGATCTGCGTCACCAGGCTCGCCAGATTCGCCGCATTCCCATTGGCCACCGGGTACACATGCACAAACGAACCCAGCCCATTGCGCGGCTCGGCATCCAGCGTCTTGATCCACTGCTCCGCCGTCTGCAGCAGGGCCGGGTTGGCGGCAGCCACCATCACGGCATTCATGCGCGCCACAGGCAGGAAGTAGGTCTTGTTCGCGTCGGTGCCGGGCCGGTTGAGGATGCCCGAGGTCTTGAAGATGGCGTCCAGTTCCTTGGCCACGTCGGCCGCTTCGCTGTGGGCGAGCGGGAACAGCTTGATCTGCACCTGGCTCACGTAGTCCGAGTCCAG
Source organism: Acidovorax sp. AC410 (assembly GCF_979253235.1). Lineage (NCBI taxonomy): Bacteria > Pseudomonadati > Pseudomonadota > Betaproteobacteria > Burkholderiales > Comamonadaceae > Acidovorax > Acidovorax sp. AC410. Next base: position 1,236,330 of record NZ_CEEDCG010000001.1, on the reverse strand, counting down.
GGTCTTGACCATCTCGACGATCTTCTCGACGTTGGCGGCCTTGTCCACCACGATCAGGTAGCGGTTGGAGGGGTCGTTGGTGATGGCCGCCTGCGCGCCGACAAAACCGCGCAGCGTATTGGCCAACTGGTTGGCCTGCACGAACTGCAGCGGAATGATCTGCATCACCGACGAGGCCGCGCCCACGCCCGGGCCCAGGCCGGCGTCGCGCACCGCGTTGGTGTCGCGCAGTACCTTGTAGAGCTTGCCCTGGCGCACGATGGAGATGTTGCTCGCCGCGAGCGCCGTCTCCAGCGTGCTGTAGATGTCGGCCATGCTGATGGCGCCGGTGCTCTTGAGCGTGACGCGGCCCTGCACGGTGGGGTCGATCACATAGTCGAGCTTGAGCACTTCGCCGAGCACGACCTGGATCACCTCGTAGATGTCGGCATTGTCGAACTTGAGCGTCACGCCCGGGTTGGGTGTGTTGGACAGCACCGCACCAGGGTTGCCGCCTGCGGACGTGCTGGCTGCCGCAGTGCCGGGCGCAGGCATGGCCATGGGGGCGGGCATGGTGGGCGCCGTTGCACCGGGTGCGGTGGGCTGCGCCTGCGGTGTTGCGGGCGGAGCCACCACCGCGCCACCTGCCTGCGGCGGCTGCATGGTGATGCCAGGCATGCTGAAGCCGCCGGGCACGGGGGTGCCGCTGCCGCTGGGCACTGCGGGCATGGGCTGGCCCGTGAAGGGGTTGATCGGTGGCTGCTGGGCCATCACCAGGTGCGTTGCCGTCAGCGTGGGCAGGAGCGCAATGCTCACAGCGGTCAGTTTGCGCAGCATGGGAGGAATGGATTTGTTCATTGCAGTCTTCTGAAATTCAGCCGTGTTCGTTTTACTTGCGGGTGGCCGCAGGCGCAGCAGGGGCGGCGGCCTCGGGCAGCGGCTTCATGTGCAGGCCGGAGAAGCGGGCCACGATGTGCAATTGCTGCCCGCCGCGCTGGGTGTCGTCCACCACCTTGATCTCGACCTTGTCCATGACCAGCAGTTTGGGCGACTGCGCCAGGGCGATCTGCAGGCGCGGCAACTGCTGGGGCACGCCGTTGAAGCGCGCGGTGAGCGACATGCGCGAGACGCTGCCCTTGGGCGCATCCGAAAACTCCGACAGGTCGATGTTGTCGAAGTACAGACCCTGCAGCAGCTTGGTCACTTGCTGCTGCATGGCATTGACGGACTCGGTGATGTCGTTGGCCACAAACAGCTGCGCCTCTATGGGCGTGTAGCTGCCGCCCACCTGCTCGCTGTTGGCCTGCACCTTCTTGTCGAGGTCGAGGGTGTTCTGGTTGCTTTCCAGCAGCGTCTGCAGGTCGCTGGCCTGCTCGCGGTGCTCCAGGTAGCCGGTGAGGCGCTGGTCCACCAGGGCGGCAATCAGCAGCAGCACGACGACGGGAAAGGCAAAGTACTTGATGCCGTGGGCGGCATGCACCCGCTTGAGATCGCGCTTCATCATGGTTGGGAGGCCCCCGATGCGGGTGGCTGTGCCGGTGCGGGAACAGTGGGTTTGGGCGCTTCCTTGCGCGCCTGCAGGTGGATCTGCGGGGTGCTGGCGGCCAGGTACTCCGGTACGGGAAAGTCGGTCCAGGCGCCAAAGCCTGCCAGCGGCCGCTCCTGCAGCCATTTCACGCTGCCTTCGTTGCCCTGGCCTGCCAGCGCGACGACGCCATTGTCGGAGCTGAAGTACTGCAAGGTGGCGGGCGGCGGCGGGAAATACGCAACCAATTGCGAGAACGGGCCCAGTGCGGACGGTGCCTCGCGTGCCGTGTTGACCGCCTGCACGGCGTCGGCCATGCGCAGGGTGCGGTTCTTGAGCAGCTTGGCGGCCTCCACCTTGGGCAGGTCCTTGCGCACGCGGTCGCGGCCCTCCTCGATCTGGCGCACCAGCCGGCCATCGTGCCAGACCATGAGCGCCAGGCCCGCCAGGCCCACGGCACCCAGCCCGAGGCTGAGCACCTTGAGCGCCTGCACCATGTCGTTGTGCGTGTGGCGCACGATGATGCCGCCCTGGTCCGAGCGCCAGAGCTTTTCGAGCAGGTCGCTGTGCGACGCCGCTGGCAGCACGTGGTGCTGGTAGTCGGCCCAGGTCTGCGGCTCGGCCGCGTAGCCCTTGGGCGTGGTCAGCTGCACCGCGCGGCCGGGGGCTGCGTCGGCGGGTGCGCCCAGGGCGGCCAGCTCCATCTGCAGGGTCTGCGCCAGGTGTTCATGGGTGTCGGCCGCGTCGAGCACGCGGGTGCGCAGCATGGTGCCATTGGCCGCGTACACATGCAGGTACTGGTCGGAGGCATCGGTCTCGACCACGGCGCGCAGCGAGGCGGGCTGCTTGGCGGCGATGCGCTGGAACAACTGGGCACGAGCGTACAGCTCCACCAGCGCAAGGCGGCAGGCGCTGCTGATGCGCTCGATCTCGGTCACCCAGTCCTTGTGCATCCACATCAGCGAGGCGCCCTCGGCACCGCCGAAGGCGTCTACCTGCGTGCGCGTGTCGCTGGCCGGGAAGGGCAGCGAGGGCGGGGCACCCGCTCCCTGGGTGTTGGGCGGAACGATGCCCAGGATGTCGCCGGCCAGCACCCAGTGCGCGCGCGTGCCTGGCGGAATCTTCCAGCGCGTCACGCTGTCGGCCAGTTGCTGCTGCAACTGCGACGCGAAGCCGTCTCCCTCGGGCAGGGGCACCACGAGCTCATGCGCCCGCTTCCAGCCCAGCAGCCCGCGGTAGAAATGCAGGATGCACAGGCTGTGCGGTGAAAGAGAGAGCACCAGCTGGTGCCGCCAGCTGGCTGAGGGGGAGAAATTGCGCATCGGTTGAGGTTTCAATCTGATCGGGATGTTCTTTTCGGGGCGGCCTTCGGGTGTTCGGTCACAGGGTTGGCGGTAGTCAGCGGGCGCTCACATCGACCACCGAATCCACCACGCTGAACTTTCCACCCTGCTGGACCAGGGTTGCCACCAGGGCTGCGCCCGTGGGCCGGGTGCTGCCCAGGCGCAACCGCGCCGTGACGGCCGTGGGTGGGCCCGCCATGTCGGCCGCGATCAGCCCCGTGCCGGCGGTCCATTGCTGGGCCAGCGCTGCCGTGATGGGCGTGCCCGAGCGGCGCATGGCGGTCAGCCGCTGCAGCTGCTCGTCCGTGAGATTGCCCAGGGTCCGCAGCAGCACGATGGGGGTGGTATCCAGCCGCACCTTGCGGTTTCGGGTGCCCACCACCAGCAGGTCCTGCAAACCCAGGGGAACCTGGGTGGTGCCACCCCGCACCAGGGGGCGCGGTATCTCGTTCCAATCCAGCAATTCTCGCATGCTTGAAAATCCGGCCGTTCCGCGCGCGTCCATCACCCGGTTCTTGAACTCCATGGTCAGCAGCGCCAGCTCGCGCGCACGCGCCGGGGCCGTGCCCAGCAGCGCAAACAGCCGCTCCCACTCCTGGGCGGTCAGGTCGTTGGCATCGGGCAGGCCACTGGCGTCCTGCAGCTCGGCCGTGAACGGCTGGCGGCCCAGCGTGGCCTCGTAGCGTGCCGTGGGCGTGGTGCCGGCGGCGGCCGCTGCGATCGCGCCCCGGGACGAGGGGGCCGTCCCCGGCGCGGTTGCGGGCGGTGCACCAGGCTCGGGCAGGCGCCACAGCGGCCAGTTGCGGCGCACCTCTTCGGGCAGGGGCGGGTTGGCACCCGCCACGGCCGAGGCCATGCCCAGCTGCAGCGCGGTGTAGGCCGCGGCAGACTGCAGCACATAGCCTTCCTGCAGGGCCTCCTTCTCGCGGGCGAGCAGCTGTGCATCCAGGCGCAGCGAGACCGAGACACCGAGCACCACCGTGGTCACCACGGCCATCAGGCCCAGCGCGAACAGCAGGATATAGCCGCGCTCGTCCGCGCTGCCGGCCCGGTGGGCGCGGCGCCGCAGGGGCCGGGAGGGCTGCAGGGGGCGGGCGGTCATGGTGCGCCTGCCTCGCTGTGGGCCTTGTAGACCAGGGCCGGCATGTCGTCGCGCACGCCCGACAGGCCCATGCGCAGCAGGTCGGGCGGCTGGCGCAGTTGCTCCCACTTGGCCAGCCAGGTGGGGATGGGCTTGCCTTCGCGGTTGGGCATGCGGGTCAGGTAGGAGAAGGCGCACATGCGCAGGCCCGAGGCCAGCACCTGGGTGTCGAGCAGGGTCGGGGCCGGCCGGTTGCCGGTGTTCGTGGGGGTGGCGGGGGGCAGCGTTTTCACGCGGTGTACCAGCGCCAGGCTGTTGCTGCCTTCGGCGGTTTCGCAGGCATATTCCACGCGCGCGATGGCCGGGGCCGCTCCGGGCGTGCCCATCACCGGGTGCAGGGTGTCGAACTCCAGCGTGGTGGCACTGCCCTTGACGGCCAGGCCACGGGTGGTCCATTCGTGGCGCAGGATGCGTTCGGCGCCGCGCACTTCTTCGCGCGAGCGGGCACGGTCGTTGTTGCGGCCGTAGAAGTCGAGCGCCGTGGACATGGCCGAGGCGCCGATCACCGCCACCACGGTCGAGATGGCGAGCGCCACCATCAGCTCCAGCAGCGTAAAGCCGGTCTGGGTGCCTGGACGGGAATGGCTGTGCTGGCGTCTCATGGCGCGGGCCGCACGGGGTTCTGCGGCGTCGACGAGGTGGGCGCTGCCGAGCCGCCTGCTGTGCGCTCGCCCGGCGGGGGCGGTGCCAGGCGGTAGCTGTTCAGGCGGTAGACCTGCTGGTTGCCCTTGGGGCCCCAGAAGACCTCGACCTCCACCTCTTCGAGCTTTTGCCGGAAGGCCGGAATCCGCTCCTGCTGGGCGCGCGTGAGCGCCTCGAACGGGCGCAGGTGGACGCGGTAGCCGAAATCGGTGCCGGCGTAGCCCTGGTCCACGGCGTCGTCGGCCACGGCGAAGGTGGGGCTTGCGAGGGCCTCGTCGAGCTTGGCCTGGGCCAGCGCCATGGCGGCGGTGTGGCCGTTGATCTTGTCGTCCAGGCGCGCCGTGCCCGAGATCGCGGTGAACGCGATCGCCAGGCCAAAGCCGATCAGCACCATGGCCACCAGCACCTCCAGCAGCGTGAAGCCGTGCTGCTGCTGCAGGGGGCGTGGCCGGGCCGGCAAGGGCTTACTGCTCGGTCGGCGCGGCATCTTTTCTTTCAATGCGCCCGCTGATGCGGGCCATGCGGAACTGCTGCTGCACGCCCGAAGGCGTGCGCAGAAGGAAGGCGGCCTCCTGTGCCGTGCCATCGGGGTAGAACAGCAGCTGCAGGGTTTCGTCTTCGGCACGGGTGGCGGTGGACGTCGTGCTGGGCCGGGTGCCGGGGCTGGCGACGAAGCGGTAGCTGCCGGGCAGCTCCAGCACATTGCCGGCCGCCGTGGCGATGCGCCCCGAATCAAAGTACAGCGTGGCCTCGACCGATGCGCCACTGAGCACGGCGCGGTTGCGCAGGCGCTTGAGCTCCTGCTGCGTGCGGTCGAGCCAGCGGCGCTCCTCGGCACGGCCGGCCAGCTGGTCCACCGAGACCATGGCCAGGCCCGTGCCGATGCCCACGAGCACCAGCACCAAGAGCAGTTCGAGCAGCGTGAACCCGGCGGATCTTTTCATCGCCGGGCCGCCCCAAGATGAAAAGCCACCCCCTCGGGGGCAGCGACCCGCGCAGCGGGCGAGCGCGGGGGCACTATTTTTTTCATGCGCAACCGCACGGCGTCCCGAGGACGGGCTTATTCCCAGCTGCGGATGTCGGCGTCGTCGCCCGTGCCGCCTTCCTTGCCGTCGGCGCCCAGGGACGAGATCTCGTAGTCGCTCTTTTCGCCAGGCGAACGGTAGACGTAACTGTTGCCCCAGGGGTCCTTGTCCACCTTCTTCTTGAGGTAGGGGCCGCGCCAGCGGGCGGCCTCGGCCGCGTCGGCCGGCTTTTCCGACAGGGCGGCGATGCCCTGGTCGGTGCCCGGGTAGCGCGACATGTCGAGGCGGTAGGTGTCCATCGCGGCGCCCAGCATTTCAATCTGGGTGCGCGCGGCCTTGACCTTGGAGGCATCGAGTTGGCCGAACAGGCGCGGGCCGACCAGCGAGGCCAGCAGGCCCAGGATGACCATGACGATCAGCAACTCGATCAGCGTGAAGCCGCCTGCGCGGCGCAGCGCGGGCTTGCGGGAGGGGAACTTGAAGGGCATATGCATGGGGAAAAACCTACTTACTTACTACTTCATTTGTCCATTTACAGGGGCATGTCGTTGATCGAGAAGATGGCGGTCAGCATCGACACCACGATGGTGCCGATCAGCCCGCCCATCAGCAGGATCATCATGGGCTCGAACAGGGCCACCAGGTTGCGGGTGGCTTTCTGGATGTCTTTCTCATACTGGTCGGCCACCTTCACGAGCATGGCATCGAGCGCGCCCGATTCCTCTCCCACCGCAGCCAGTTGGCCCAGCAGGCGGGGAAAGAACGGGTCGGCGCGCACCGGGCCCGACACGCCCTTGCCTTCCTGCACGGCGCGCACCAGCCGGTCCAGCGCCTTGCGCAAGGGGATGTGCTCGGTCAGCTCGCGCACGATGCGCATGCCGGTGAGTATCGGAACCCCGCTGGCCAATAGAGTTCCCCAGGTGCGGCAGACATGCGCCAGCTGGATCTTGAGCAGCAGGGGGCCGAGCAGGGGCATGCGCAGCAGCAGCAGTTGCCAGCGCTCGCGCCATTTGTCGTCGCGCAGGGCCATCACGAAGCCGGTAAGGGCCACGGCAATCACCCCCAGGATGTACAGGCCATAGGTCTTTAGGAACTCTCCGGTGCCGATCAGCATGGCCGCCGCCGTAGGCAGCTCCTGGTGCATGTCGGTGAAGATCTGGCCGAACTTGGGCAGCACGAACACCGTGAGCCCGAGCAGCGCGCTGACGCCGAAGAAGAACAGCAGCACCGGGTAAATGGACGAGGTGATCAGGAACGAGCGGAACTCGATGCTGCGCGTGTAGAACTCCACCAGCCGCTGCATCACCACGGGCAGCACGCCGCCTTCCTCGCCGGCGCGCACCATGTTCACGTACAGGCGCGGGAACACCGAGGGGTGGCGCATGAAGGCATCGCCCAGCGAATTGCCCTTTTCCACATCGACCACCACGGCCTGCATCACGCCACGAAAAAACGGCTGCTCGATGCTGCTCTGGCAGATGTGCAGCGCCCGGTCGAGCGGCAGGCCGGCGTCGAGCAAAGTGAGCAGTTGCTCCGTCATGGCCAGCACGTGCTTGATGCCCACGCGCTTGCTGCCGCCGCCAAGCGAGGCCGTCCAGCTGATACCTGAGGCCGCCGGCTTCTGTTCGGAGGCCAGTGGCAGATGCTGGGCGGTGTCGGCCGGCAGGGGGCTGCTGCCCGCTTCGGCTGCAATCCCCTGGCTGGCGGCACCTGCGGTACCCGGCCGCGGCCTCACGTCATCTCCTGGCGGGTGACGCGCGCCAGCTCTTCGAGGGTGGTGATGCCTGCCAGCACCTTGCTGATGCCGTCGGCGCGCATGGTGCGCACACCCTGCTCGACGGCTTTGCGGCGCACGCCTTCGGCCGGCATCTTCTGGATGATGGCTTCCTTGATGGCGGTGGTCATGGGCAGCATTTCATAGATGCCCGTGCGGCCGATGTAGCCCGACTGGCCGCAGTGGTGGCAGCCCTTGCCGTGGAACAGCTCGGTCACCTGGTGGGCCTCGACACCCTCTTCGGCCAGGAACAGCAGGTCGGCCGAGGTGGGCGTGGTGCTTTCCCGGCAGTGCGGGCAGATCACGCGCACCAGGCGCTGGGCCACGATGAGCACCACCGAGGAGGCGATCAGGTAGCTCTCCACCCCCATCTCCATGAGCCGGTGGGGCGCGCCGAACGAGTCGTTGGTGTGCAGGGTCGAGAACACCAAATGGCCCGTGAGAGCGGACTGGATCGAAATCTCGGCCGTTTCGCGGTCGCGGATTTCGCCAACCATGATGATGTCCGGATCCTGCCGCACGATGGAGCGCAGTGCGCTTGCGAAGGTCAGGTCGATCTGCGACTTGACCTGGATCTGGTTGATGCCGTCGATCTGGTACTCGACCGGGTCTTCCACGGTGATGATCTTGTTGCCCGGCAGGTTCACCTGGCCCAGCGAGGCGTACAGCGTGCTGGTCTTGCCGCTGCCGGTGGGGCCGGTCACGAGGATCATGCCGTGCGGCTGCACGATGGCGGCCTCCAGCATGGCCAGTGCCTCGGCGTTCAGACCGAGCGAGTCCATGCCCATCATGCCGGGGCCCTGGTCCAGCAGGCGGATGACCATGCTCTCGCCATACACCGTGGGCACGGTGGAGACGCGCATGTCGATCTGGCGGCCGCCGACTTCCATCTTCATGCGGCCGTCCTGGGGCAGGCGGCGCTCGGCGATGTTCATCTTGGCGCGCAGCTTCAGGTGCGAGATGGACGCCATGTACATGCGCCGCGGGGGCGATTCGGCGTCGAACAGCACGCCGTCGATGCGGTAGCGCACGCGGAACTTCTGCTGCGAGACTTCCAGGTGCAGGTCGGACGCGCGGCTGTCCACCGCGCGCAGCAGCAGCGACTGCACCAGGCGCACCACGGGGGCGTCTTCGGCCAGGGCTTTCAGGGTTTCGAGGTCGTCGTCCTGGTTGTCCGAGCCACCGGCGTTCTCGTCGTCGAAGGCGGCCAGGCTGGCGTTCTCGGGCCGGTAGACCTGGTCCAGGCCCGAATGGATCCACATGCGTGGCGCCAGGTGCAGGCGCGTGGGCACCGAGAAGAACTGCTTCAAGGCATCGAGAGCGGCCAGCTGCACGGGCACGCCGGAGGCAATGTGTACCACCTCGTCCGACACCGAGAAGGGCAGCAGCGAGTTCGTGCGCAGGAAGGCCGGCGACAGGCCCTCGATCGGGGCCACGTCCTGCAGCGCATGCGTCATGGTGTTGAGCAGCGGCACCTTCAGGTTGCGCGCGAACTGGGCCAGAAGCTCGGCTTCCTGGTTGCCGGCGTCATCGGTGCCGATGGGGAGACTGCTCATAGTTGCTGTGGGAATGGCCGGTTCGGCACTGGGGGGCTCGGGGGTGGATCGGGATCTGCCAGCGGCCCAAGGCATGTGGCATGGGCGCTGCACGACCCGTCAAGCCACTGGCTGGGGGGCGTTCTGGCACCACCCGGCATTGTAGTTTGTTCGCCTTTCCCGGAGCACCCCCCATCCAGGGGGGCTATGCCGGGCCGCGTAACAAAGACGAGTTCTTGTTAATGGGCCGGGTCAGATCGTCAGTGGATCCACATCCACCAGCCAGCGGATCAGCCCCTTGTGGGCCGGGTCGCTGCGCGTCGCCTGCATCACGGGCTGCCAGGCGGCCAGAAAGCGCTGCAGGGCGGTGCGGCTCTCGCTCTCCAGCAGCATCTGGGCGCGCTCCACGTTGGCGATGCGCTGGATGGTCAAGGGCACGGGCGGGTACAGGGTGACATGGTCCACGCCCGGCAGGCCATGCTCGCGGGCGGCGGCGCTGGCCGCGGTCAGGAAGGCCTGGGCCACCTCCTGGGTGCGGGCGTCGGCCCGCACCAGGGCCTGGTAGGCGAAAGGAGGCATGCCCGCCTCCTGGCGCTCCTGGAGCTGCTGGGCGGCAAAGGCGGGATAGTCATGCGTGCGCAGTGCCTCGAACACGGCATGCGTGGGGTGGAAACTCTGCACCCACATCTCGCAGGGCGCGCCGCCCTGGGCGGCCATGTAGGCCGCGTCGCGCCCGGCCCGCCCGCCGGCCTGCATCAGCAGGGCGAACAGCCGCTCGGCCGAGCGGAAGTCGCTGGAGAACAGCGCGCCGTCAGGCTGCACGGCGGCCACCAGGGTGATGCGGCGAAAGTCGTGGCCCTTGGCGATCATCTGCGTGCCCACCAGCACGTCGACCTCGCCCGAATGCACCTGGGCCAGTTGGCTCTCGAGCGCACCCTTGGCCTTGGTGGTGTCGGCGTCGATGCGCGCGATGCGCGCGGGCGAGCCGTCGGGCCGCAGCACCTCGGACAGCAGACCGGCCAACTGCTCTTCGAGCTGCTCCGTGCCCCGGCCCATGGACAGGATGTCGGGACTGCCGCAGGTGGGGCAGTGGCGCGGCACGCGCACGGTGTAGCCGCAGTGGTGGCAGCGCAAGGTGCGGTCGGTCTTGTGGAACACCTGGTGGGCGCTGCAGTGGGGGCAGTCGCTCTTCCAGCCGCAGTCGGCGCAGTGCAGCACGGGCGCGTACCCACGGCGGTTGAGCAGCACCATGCATTGCTCGCCGCGCTGCACGCGCTCGGTGATGGCGGCCAGCAGCGGCGCGGTGAATACCGTGCGCTTGGGCTGCTGGTTCATGTCTACCCGCCGCACGCGCGGCAACTGCCCGGCGCCGATGCGGCTGGGCATGTGCAGGCGCCGGTAGCGGCCGCCCTCGGGGTCCTCGGGGGTGGGTGGGCGGCTGGCGTGCCAGCTTTCCAGCGAGGGCGTGGCCGAGCCCAGCAGCACCTTGGCGCCCTGCTCGCGCCCGCGCCACACGGCCAGATCGCGTGCCGAGTAGCGGGCGCCCTCCTGCTGCTTGTAGCTGGGGTCGTGCTCCTCATCCACCACGATCAGGCGCAGGCCCGGCATGCTGGCGAACACCGCCATGCGCGTGCCCAGCACGATGCGTGCCGCGCCATTGTGGGCGGCCAGCCAGCTCTTGAGGCGCTGCGGGTTGGTCATGCCGCTGTGCAGCGAGACCACGGCCTGGGCACCGAAGCGGGCCGTGAAGCGCTCTTCGAGCTGGGGCGTGAGGTTGATCTCGGGCACCATCACCAGGGCCTGGGCGTTCGGGTCGGCGTCCAGCACCTCCTGCACGCAGCGCAGGTAGACCTCGGTCTTGCCGCTGCCGGTGCTGCCGAACAGCACGAAGGGGCCTTTTTCGGCGGCGATCTGCGCGCGCGCGCTTTCCTGCTCCGGAGTCAGGGCCAGCGTGGGCAGGGTCTGGCCAGCGTCGCCAGCAGGCGCGGCCGGGCGGCGCAGGCGCCGGGCCAGTTGTTCAGGGCCCAGGTCGCGTAGCTGTGGCGGCAGGGCGGCCAGCGCCACCTCGCCCAGCGCGCGCTGGTAATAGCGCGCAGCGAACCCCACCAGCCGGCGCCAGGACGCATCGAGCGGCGCCACACCGGCCAGCAGCCCGGCGATGGGGCGCATGGTCGCGCCTTCGGGCAGCTCGCCGGTGGCTTCGTCCGCGTCCCAGACCACCCCCAGCACCTCGCGGGTGCCAAAAGGTACCCGCACCAGTGTCCCGGGGGGCAAAGGCTCGGGGCTGGCGTAGCTCAGCAGATCGCCCACGCCGCTGTGCGAGGGGGCATGCAGGGCCACGTGGACGGTGGTAGTAGGTGGAGGCGGCAAGGTCGGTGGTTCAGGGGCAACCGGGAATCGTACGCCACTCTTCCGGGTGGCTTGCGCGTGCTACTTCATGTGCAGTGGCGGTTTCATCGCTAAGTGGCTGATCGTGCTGCGTTTTTCAAGTCATCCCACAAATCTGTGGATAACTTTGTTGACATCCTGTCCTCACTGCTGCCCAGGCCGCATGGATACTGGGTCTGAACAAAGTGCCTGTAAATCCAGCAGGGGTAAAAAATCCATATGAATCAATCATCTGAGGATTTTTTGCGGGTTTTTCTGTGCTAGCCGCTGGTGTTAGATTTTTGCTGCGCCGCATCACGTTTTGTGTGCATAAGTGCAGTTGGCTCGGTTCGTCAAGAGGACATTGGGCGTGCTTTCTGTGCTAGCCGGAAAGAGGGGATATGCACTGATTTCTGCGATATCGCATGCAAGTGCTTGATTTGTCAGGGGTTTTCCGAGAAGTTCAGAAAATCTGTGGATAACTTTGTTGATATCCCTTGCGTGCAGACCGCCAGCCCTTGAAAAGCCGTGCTTTCGGTAGGTTGCCCGCCAAAAGTGCAACCGGCAGATGCCTATATGAATCAAGCACTTGCGATGCAGCGAAAAAAAAGTGCAGCCGTGGCAGCCGCACGATTGAATTTTTCAAGGATGCACTGCCGGTGTGCACAACCCAGGCTATTCCCCGCCCTTGGAGCGCAAATTTGAAGGCTTTTTCATCCGAAACAGGGGCCTGCGAAGGACCTGTGGCACTTTTTCGGTCAGCGCGCCTGCAGGGGGCAGGCAAAGAGGGGGATGGGCCATCCGGCCGCCCATTGCGCCCTGTGCTGCCAAGTCATCCCGGGATTTTGTGGATAACTTTGTTGACATCCTGTCTCCAGTGCGCCGCGAGCCGCATGGATGCTGGATTTCAACAGAATGCCTGTCAAAAAGGCAGGGTCAAAAAATCCATATGAATCAATCATCTGAGGATTTTTGAGGTGCTTTCTTGTGCTAGCGCGGCGTCGGCAGGTTTTGCTGCGTCGCATCACGTTTTGTGTGCATAAGTGCAATGGGCGGGGTTCGTCAAGAGGACATTGGCCGCCACTTTCGTGCCAGCGGCATGGACGACATCCACTGATTTCTGTGGTTCACGCTGCAAGTGCTTGATTTGTCATGGTTTTTCATGAAACCCCAAAATTCTGTGGATAACTTTGTTGATATCCCTTGTGTATGGCCTGCCAGCCCTTGAAAAACGGGGCTTTGGGTAGATTGCCCGGCAAAAAAGCAGCCAGAGAATTTCCATACAAATCAATCACTTGCACGCACGCCAAAAAAAAGGGCCGTCACGCAGACGGCCCGATGGGTTTTTTTGCGGATGCACCGCTTGTGTGCACAACTTGGACTGCGGGGCAAGGGTTTTCAGCCACCCGCGCGCTGGCTGCGCGAGTGGCTGTGTACGGCTTCCACCAATGCCGCGACATGCTCGGGCGGGGTGAACTGGCTGATGCCATGGCCCAGGTTGAAGATATGGGTGGGTCCCGTGGTGCTGCGGTCGGTGTGCGGCGTGCCGAAGCTGTCCAGCACCCGGCGCGCCTGGGTGGCGATCTGCTCGGGCGGCGCGAACAGCACGTTGGGGTCGATATTGCCCTGCAGGGCCTTGCCCGGGCCGCCCACGGTGCCACCCACCAGGGCACGGGCGCGCGCCAGGTTCGCGGTCCAGTCCAGGCCCAGCACCTCGCAGTCCAGGGGCTTCATATCTTCCAACCACAGGGTGCCGCCCTTGGTAAAGACCAGGCGGGGCACGTCGCTGCCGTCCACGCCGGTGCGCTTGAGTTGTGCCAGCACCCGTGCCGTGTACGCCAGGCTGAACTCCTGGAAGGCGCCGTCGGCCAGTACGCCGCCCCAGCTGTCGAAGATCATCACCGCCTGGGCGCCCGCGTCGATCTGGGCGTTGAGGTAGGCGGCCACGGCGTCGGCGTTGGTGGCCAAAATGCGGTGCATCAGGTCGGGGCGCGCATACATCAGGCTCTTGACCAGGCGGTAGTCGTCGCTGCCCTTGCCTTCGACCATGTAGCAGGCCAGCGTCCAGGGGCTGCCCGAAAAGCCGATCAGCGGCACGCGGCCATTCAGCGCCCGGCGGATGCTGGTGACGGCATCGAACACATAGCGCAGCTTGTCCATGTCGGGCACGGCCAACTCGGCCACGGCGGCCTCGTCGCGCACTTGCTTTGCAAAGCGCGGACCTTCGCCCTCGGCGAACGACAGGCCCAGGCCCATGGCGTCGGGCACGGTGAGGATGTCGCTGAACAGAATGGCCGCGTCCAGGGGGAAGCGCTCAAGGGGCTGCAGTGTGACCTCGGTCGCGTAGTCCACATTGGTGGCCAGGCCCATGAAGCTGCCCGCCTTGGCGCGCGTGGCCTTGTATTCGGGCAGGTAGCGGCCCGCCTGGCGCATCAGCCACAGGGGCGTGTAGTCGGTGGCCTGGCGGCGGCAGGCGCGTAGGAAGGTGTCGTTGGAAAGGGGGGCGAAGCTCATGCCCCGATTGTCGCAGGGCGCGGCGCGCAGGGCCCGGGCGGCTTGCCTGTCCGGGGCACCGGTTCTTACTCTTTAGTCAGGATCAACAGGTCCTGGTAGTAGTCGGGCCCCTCGATGGCCCTGCCAGACCAGCCACCCATCTTCATCCAGTCCGTGCGAAAGCCCTGCTGCACCAGGATCGACTGGATTTCCCCGAGGTCGAACGCGACGGCCTTCTCTGGAACCTCGGGATCGATGACCATGCACCGGTCAAGGGCGTGGACGAAATTCAGCGTCGATTGCGCCTGCTCTATGTGCTGGCGCGCGGCTTCATCCAGAAGGAAGAAGGTGGCGAGCGCCTTGCCGCCAGGCCTGAGGACACGGTGCATCTCCTGGACGTAGTTGCGCATTTCCCCGTAGGGCAGATGGGTGAACACCGAGGTGGCGATGGCAATGTCGAACACGCCTTCGCCATAGGGGAACACATAGTCCTGCGGCTTCAGCCGACCGCCGGGGTTGTAGGAGCTGTTGAACACATCCGACAGCACGAACTGGAACTGGGGGTGCCGCAGGCTGATCTCGCGTGCGCACCACGCGATGGCATCGGGCGTGATGTCGAATCCGCGGTACGCCCCCTGGCTGGACAGGGTGTCGGTCAGGGCAATGGCGATCCTGCCGATGCCGCAGCCGATATCGAGCACCGAGCTGGCCGGTTCCAGGGCACAGTGGGCCGTCAGCAGTCCATTGACGATGCGGCCGACCTGCTTGAATTGCTCCAGGTCTTCGTGGAGTCCGACCGTGTTCAAAGACTCTTTAGGTAAGGCGTCGTAGAGATCCATCGCAAGCTTGTCTCGCTGGTAAGGTTGAAAAATGGGGCCTTGCACCTGTCTTGGCGGGCCCGCGGGCCGGGTCAGCGTTCGGCAATGTAGTGCGACATGCGGACCACTTCGCCCGGTGCCAGGAAGGAGCGCACCTCGGTCTCCAGCGTCTGGTCGGCCATGGTGGCGCGGGCGCGCTGGTGCAGGTAGTCGGCCCAGGATTCGACGATGAAGCGCTCCACATAGCGCGAAGGGTCGCCCAGGTCCTTGTAGACACGCCAGAAGGTCGCGCCGTCGCGCCGGCGCGGGGCCTTCATGCGGCTGATGGTGTCCAGGAAGGCCGTGTCCGAGCCCTCGGCGATGCGGTAGCTCACCTCCACGGCCACCGGTCCGGCCTCGGGCAGGGGCTCAGCCTCGATGAACAGCTCGTCCCAGGGCGTGGCCTGGGTCACCTCGTGCAGGGCGCCCATGCGCAGCGGCATCGGGCGCGCCAGCAGCAGGCCGACACCCATGAAGGCGGCAGCGGCAACCAGGGTGGGTGCCAGGCCCACGATGTCCGAGGATGCGCCCCAGAAGGCCGAGCCCATGGCGAAGGCGCCCAGGGCCGCCACCATGTGCATGGCCACCGCACGCGAGCGCACCCAGGGCGGGGCACTGGCCTGCGTGGCGGTGTTGAAGGTGGACATGGCCGACATCCAGGCCGCGCCACCGAGCATCATCGCCAGGTAGACCACGATGGCGGTGTGCGAGAACGCGGCCACCAGCATGGCCGCCGCGAACACCACGCAGGCGGCATTGACGATGGCCTCCAGCCCGAAGCGGGCACGCAGCTTGCCGATGACCAGGCCCACGGCCACGGCGCCCGTGCCCAGGCAGCCCATGAGCAGGCCGAAACCCTGGGCGCCCGCGCCCAGCTGGCGCTGGGCGATCACGGGCAGCAGCGCCCACAGGGCCGAGCCGGCGGCGCTGAAGGCCATCACGCGCACCAGCTGCGCCAGGATCATGCGCGAATGCCAGGCAAAGCGCAGGCCGCTCAGGGTGCCGCCCCACAGGCGCTCGGCCGGCAGCCGCGTCGGGGCGTGCGGGCGCGGTGGCCAGCGGCGGATGGACTCCCACATCACCACCGTGGTGAGCGCCGCCACGGCGAACACCCAGCCCGCGCCCAGTTGCGCGAACACCAGGCCGGCGAGCGTGGGGCCCACGGCGCGCGCGGCGTTGTAGGCAATGCTCACCGCAGTGATGGCCTGCGGCCATTCGTCGCGCGGCACGGGATCGATGACCGAGGAGTTCCAGGCCGGGGTCAGCACCGCCGTGCAGCAGCCGCAGACGAACACCAGGAACAGCACCGAGGCCGGCCCGCCCTTGCCTGCCAGCACCAGCAGTGCCAGCAGACTGCAGGCGGCGATCTGCGCGATCAGGGCCCCGGAGATGAGCCGGCGCCGGTCCGTGGTGTCGGCCAGCACACCGGCCGGCAGGGCCAGCAGGAACATGGGCATGAACACGGCCGTCTGCACCAGCGCGGCCAGGAAGGACGAGCCCGACAGCTCCACCATCAGCCAGGCGGCCGCCATGGTCTGCATGCCGCTGCCCACGAAGAACACCCCCCCGCAGATCCACAGGCCCCGGAATGCAGGTTGGCGCAAAGGGCTCCAGAGCGAGGTGGATGGGGGCATGGGCGCGTGGGGTGTGTGGCTATTGATCAGGAAGAAGAGCGCGCAGTGCGCCCCGCTGCCACAGGATAGCGGCACCGGCCGCGTTCCGGTGTGCCAAAGCCCGTTTTTCCTGTACGGCGGCCAATGGCGTGCCGGGGAAGGCGATCCGTACGGCGGGCAAACGCCGCTACTCGGGGTTGCGCCCGCCGCGCAGCCGGTAGGTGCGCGGCACGTCAGTACGGGTGGCCACCAGGGCCTCGGCCTGGCGCTGCAGGTGGGCCAGGCTGGCATCGAGCGCCTCGACCGCGCCTGCATCCAGCCCGGCCAGCAGGCCCTGGTTGAGCGCCTTGATCTGCGGGAACAGGGCGTCATGCACCGCCTGGCCCGCCGGGGTGAGCGAAAGCACGGCCTGGCGGCGGTCCCCCGGCATGGCCTCGCGCGTGATGAGCTTCTTGCCCAGCAGCGAGGTGATGGCGCGCGAGGTGCGGGCCCGGTCCAGGCCCAGGCGCTCGGCGAGTTCGGCCGGGGGCATGCCTGGTCGCTCGGCCAGCCACATCAAGAGGCCCCATTCGCGCCGCGTGATGCCGTAGCCGCCTTCGCACAGGCGCACCACCAGGCTGCCGGCCACGGCCAGCAGGCGGTTGAGTCGGTACATCAGCAGGTGCTGGGCCGTCTCGGGGTCGGCCAGCCGGGGCGGGGCGGCAGGTTCGGGCATCAGGGTATGTCCGGGCAATGGTTGTTTAGATCAATCGATTGTGGGCCCGATACAGTGCGCCATTTCTTCTATCGTTATTCGTTCGGGAGCATCGCCATGTGGAAACCCCTCGCCTCCGTGTTCACCGCCGTGCTGGCGCTGTCCGCCTCCCTGGCCCAGGCGCAGGAGGCACCGCTGCGCATCATCGTCGGCTACGCACCCGGCGGCTCCAGCGACCGCGTGGCCCGCATCGTGGCCGACAAGCTGCAGGCCAAGCTGGGCTCGCCCGTGATCGTGGAGAACCGCACCGGTGCCGGTGGCCGCCTCTCGGCCCAGGCCGTCAAGAGCGCGCCGGCCAACCAGCCCGCGCTGCTGCTGGCCAACCCGGCCGTGATGCTGGTGGCGCCGCTGGTCTTCCCTGATGCGGGCTATGACGCCGAGCGCGATTTCCGCCCCGTGAGCCATGTCAACAGCTACGAGTTCGGTGTGGCCGTCTCCAGCGCCGTGCCCGTGCGCGAGCTGCCGCACCTGATCGCCTGGCTGCGCGCCAACCCCGACAAGGCCAACTTCGGCGTGCCGGCCACGGGCAGCCTGCCGCACTTCTTCGGCCTCATGGTGGGCGATGCCGCCAAGGTCAATGCGGAGGTGATCGGCTACCGGGGTTCGGCCCCCCTGCTCAACGACCTGATCGGCGGCCAGGTGCCGGTGGCCTTCGATACCTTCGACACCCTGCTGCCCCAGCACGAGGCCGGCAAGATCCGCATCCTCGCGGTATCGAGCGCCAAGCGCAGCCCGCTGGACACCAAGATCCCGACCTTCAAGGAAGGCGGCATGGACCTGGCCGCCACGGGCTGGAACACCTTCTTCGCGCCCATGAGCATGCCCAAGGCCCAGGCCGAGCGCCTGGCCGGCCTGATCCACGAGGTCATGAAGGACCCTGACACCCGCCGCAAGTTCGAGGCCGCCAAGATGGAGCCCGTGGCCAGCAGCATGGCGCAGACCGAGGCCATGCTCAAGGCCTACCGTGCGCAATGGGCGCCCGTGGTGCAACGCTCCGGCTTCAAACCCTGATCGCCATGCAGCAAAAGCGCCCCAACATCCTCTTCATCGTCGCTGACGACCTGGGCTATGCCGACCTGGGCTGCTACGGCGGGCGCGAGGCCGCCTTCGGCGCGGTCTCGCCCGTGCTCGACGGCCTGGCCGCGCAGGGCCTCAAGCTCACGCAGGGCTATTCCAACTCCCCCGTGTGCTCGCCCACGCGCTTTGCGCTGATGACGGCGCGCTACCAGTACCGCCTGCGTGGCGCGGCCGAAGAGCCCATCAACAGCAAGAGCCGGGGCAGCACCACGCTGGGCCTGCCGCCATCGCACCCCACGCTGCCCTCGCTGCTGCGCGCCGGCGGCTACCGCACGGCGCTCATGGGCAAGTGGCACCTGGGCTACCCGCCGGCCTTCGGGCCGCTGCAGTCGGGCTACGAGGAGTTCTTCGGCCCCATGTCGGGCGGGGTGGATTACTTCACGCACTGCAGCTCTGCCGGGCAGCACGACCTGTACCTGGGGGAGGAGGAGACGCAGCAGGACGGCTACCTCACCGACCTGATCACCGAGCATGCGCTCGACTTCGTGGAGCGCATGGCGCCCGGTGCGCAGGCCGGCACGCCGTTCTTCCTGAGCCTGCACTACACGGCACCGCACTGGCCCTGGGAAACGCGCGACGATGCCGCGCTTGCCGAGGAGGTGCGCCAGAACCTGTTCCACCTGCACGGCGGCAACATCGAGACCTACCGCCGCATGATCCACCACATGGACGAGGGCATTGGCCGCATCATGGCCGCGCTGGCCCGCCATGGCATCGACCGCGACACGCTGGTGGTCTTCACCAGCGACAACGGGGGCGAGCGCTTCTCGGACAACTGGCCGCTGGTGGGCGGCAAGATGGACTTGACCGAGGGCGGCATCCGCGTGCCGTGGATCGCCCACTGGCCTGCCGTGATCGCCCCGGGTGGCGAGAGCCTGCACAGCTGCATGACCATGGACTGGTCCGCGACGATGCTCGACGCGGCCGGCGTGGCCGCCGATGCGGATTACCCGCTCGACGGCACCTCGCTGATGCCATTGCTGCGCGATGCCGACTGGGAATGCGAGCGCCCACTGTTCTGGCGCATGAACCACCGCGGCCAGCGCGCCATGCGCGAAGCTGAGTGGAAGTACCTGCGCGTGGACGGCAACGACTACCTTTTCAACCTGGCCGACGACGAGCGCGAGCGTGCCAACCGCGCCCAAGTGGACCCCGGGCGCCTGGCCGCGATGCGCGCGGCATGGGAGGCGTGGAACGCCACCATGCCGGCCATCCCGGAAGACGCGACCGTCAGCCTGGGCTACTCCGTCAAGGACATGCCCCAGCGCTGAAGCCGCTTACTGCGCAGCCGGCGCGGCCACATGCTCGCGCCGCTGCACGATCACGAAGCGGTCGGCCACGAAAGCCAGGCTGGTGTAGGTGGCGTTGGCCGCCGGGTTGCCGCCCGTGGCGTGGTAGTCCGAGAACGACGCGGACTGGTTCACGAACACCCCCTGCGTGAGGTTGATGGACAGGGCCACGCGCGTGCGCCGGCCCAGGGCCAGGGCAGCGTCGATATAGCTGCGGTCCGTGGAGTAAACGCCCAGGGTCAGTGCGCCGTGCGTGCGCAGCGTGGCCTCGGCCACCTGCAGGCTGGCCGCGCCCGAATCGGTGGCCACCAGGTAGGACACGGGGCCGAAGCATTCCTCCCCGTAGATGGCGCTGTCGGCCTGGTCCAGCGCCACGATCACCGGCGTGTGGATCTGCGCGCTGGCGAACTCGGGGTGGGGCAGGGCGCCCGAGGCCAGCACCAGACGGCCCTTGCTGCTCGCCTGCTGCATGCGCGCCACGGTCTCGGGCGAGCCCACGGCGCCCAGCACCGAGGTGGCCACGCGCGGGTTCGAGGCCAGCTCGGTCACGGCGGCCGCCAGGTCCTCGCCCACCTGCTCGAAGCTCTTGTGCCCTTCGTCGGTGGTGATGCCGCCGCGCGGCACCAGGAGGTTCTGCGTGGTGGTGCACATCTGGCCGCTGTACAGCGACAGGGTGAAAGCCAGGTTGCGCAACAGCGCCGCGTACTGGTCGGTGGATTCGATGATGACGGTGTTCACCCCGGCCATCTCGGCATACACGCGGGCCTGGCGGGCGTTGTCGATGAGCCAGTGGCCGAACTGGTTGCTGCCCGTGAAGTCGATGCTGGCCACCCCGCTGTGCGTGGCCAGGGCCTGCGTGTCTTCGGCGCGGGGGCTCAGGGCCAGCGTCACGGTGTTCGGGTCCAGCCCCTGCTCGACCAGCACGTCGCGCAGGATGCCCACCGAGATCGCGGCCGGCAGCACGGCATTGGGGTGGGGCTTGACGATGACCGGGTTGCCCGTGGCCAGCGCCGCGAACAGGCCGGGGTAGGTGTTCCAGGTGGGGAAGGTCGCGCAACCGATCACCAGCGCCACGCCGCGGCCCACGATCTCGTAGTGCTTTTGCATCACCAGCGACGGGTTCTTGCCCTGGGGCTTGTCCCAGATCGCTTCGCCGGGCACGTCGGCCATGGCCTTCCAGGCGTAGGCAATGGCTTCGAGCGCGCGGTCCTGTGCATGCGGACCGCCGGCCTGGAAGGCCATCATCGGGCCCTGGCCGGTGGTCAGCATCACTGCATGCGCGATCTCGTGGCTGCGGCGGTGGATGCGCGTGAGCGCCTCCAACAGCACGCCCACGCGGCCCCGTGCACCCAGCGCCTGCCAGGCCGGTTCGGCGGCCTGGGCTGCGGCCACCAGCGCGTGCACGTCGCAATCGGGGTAGCGCACGTCCAGTGCCACGCCATAGGGCGAGCGCTCGGTGGCCAGCCGGCCCCGCTCGCCGGGCTGCTGCAGCGGGAAGTCCTTGCCCAGCAAGGCAGCCACGGCCGCCTGGCCATCGGCCTGGCCGGTCTCGCCATAGACCTTGGGCGAGGGCGATTCGGGGAAGGGTGTCCAGTGGCCGCGTGTGGCCAGGGCGCCAAGGGCACCGTCGAGCAGGGCGCGGTGGGTATCGAACAGGGGCATGTATTTGTCTCCGTTTAGGGTTTGCCCTGAGGGGTTTGACTTGCATCAGGGTTGTGGAAAGTTTATTCTCTACCGAACGGTCGGTCAATAATGTTTGTGATCGATCAGAACGAGTTTTTCCCCACCTTGGTAGGCAGGAGCATCCATGTCTGAACCCCTTGTCCTCGTGACGCAGTCGGGCGCCGTGCAAACGCTGGCGCTCAACCGGCCCACCGCGCTCAACAGCTTCACGGCCGAGCTGCATGCGCAGTTGCTGGCCGCGCTGGAGGCGGCCGCGGCCAATGCCGAGGTGCGCTGCGTGGTGCTCACGGGAACGGGCCGCGCCTTCTGCGCGGGGCAGGACCTGGCCGACCCGGCCGTGGCACCGGACCTCACACCCGGCGCCGCGCCCAAGGACCTGGGTGAGGTGATCGACAAGCTCTACGGCCCGCTGTGCCTGCGCATCCGCAGCATGCCCATCCCGGTGGTGGCCGCCGTCAACGGTGTGGCTGCAGGCGCGGGTGCCAACTTGGCGCTGGGTTGCGACCTGGTGCTGGCCGCGCGCTCGGCCAGCTTCATCCAGGCCTTCACCAAGATCGGCCTGGTGCCCGACACCGGCGGCACCTGGCTGCTGCCGCGCCTGGTGGGCCGCGCCCAGGCCCTGGGCCTGGCGCTGCTGGGCGACAAGCTGCCCGCACCCGAGGCCGAACGCCTGGGCCTGATCTGGCGCTGCGTGGACGATGCGGCCCTGCAGGACGAAGCCCAGGCCCTGGCCCAGCGCCTGGCCGCCATGCCGGTGAAGGCGCTGGTGGCCACGCGCAACGCGATGGACGCCGCTGCGCAGATGGACTTCGGCCAGGCCCTGGCGCACGAGGCTGCACTGCAGCGCACGCTGGGCGCATCCGCCGACTACCGCGAGGGCGTCGAGGCCTTCATCGGCAAGTTCGTCCCCGTGTTCAAAGACCGCTGAGTACCCCATGGATTCCACCACTTCCACGCTCGACCCCCAGGCCATCGCCGAGCATGTGCGCCGCGGCATGCTGGCCAACGACCGCGCCACGCAGGGCCTGGGCATCGCCATCATGGCCATCGGCCCGGGGCAGGCCACGCTCGAGATGACCGTGCGCGCCGACATGCTCAACGGCTTCGACATCTGCCACGGCGGCTTCATCACCACGCTGGCCGATTCGGCCTTCGCCTTCTCGTGCAATGCGCGCAACGAGATGACCGTGGCCTCGGGCCTGTCCATCGACTTCCTGGCGCCCGCACGCGAGGGAGACCGCCTCACGGCCGAGGCCCGCGAGGTCTCGCTGGCCGGCCGCACCGGCGTGTACGACGTGAACGTGCACAACCAGCGCGGCGAAGCGATCGCCGTGTTCCGCGGCCGCTCGTACTGCATGAAGGGCAAGCCCACCGTGCCGCTGGATGCCGCCGGCCGCTGACCCCCCTACCTAGATAGACCCACAGGAGACATCCATGGCCGTGCGCCAACCTGCCCCAGGCGACCTGGAGCCCATTGAAACCGCCAGCCGCGATGAAGTCCAGGCGCTGCAGCTGCAGCGCCTGCGCTGGACACTGCAGCACGCTTACGACAACGTGTCGCATTACAAGCGTGCCTTCGATGCCAAGGGCGTGCATCCTTCCGATCTGAAGCAGCTGTCCGACCTGTCGAACTTCCCCTTCACCGTGAAGAAGGACCTGCGCGACAACTACCCCTTCGGCATGTTCGCCGTGCCGCGCGAGCAGGTGTCGCGCATCCATGCCTCCTCGGGCACCACGGGCAAGCCCACGGTGGTGGGCTACACGCGCAAGGACATCGACACCTGGGCCGACCTGGTGGCGCGCTCGATCCGCGCAGCAGGTGGGCGCGCCGGTGACCTGATCCACGTGGCCTACGGCTACGGCCTGTTCACGGGTGGCCTGGGCGCGCACTACGGCGCCGAGCGCGCGGGCTGCACGGTGATTCCGATGTCGGGCGGCCAGACCGAAAAGCAGGTGCAGCTGATCCGCGACTTCGCGCCCAGCATCATCATGGTGACGCCCTCGTACATGCAGGTCATCAACGAAGAGTTCGTGCGCCAGGGTCTGGACCCACGCGAGAGCTCCCTGAAGATCGGCATCTTCGGCGCCGAGCCCTGGACCGAGGCCATGCGCCGCGAGATCGAAACCAAGTCCGGCATCGACGCGGTGGACATCTACGGCCTGTCCGAAGTGATGGGCCCCGGCGTGGCCAGCGAATGCATCGAGAGCAAGGACGGCCCCGTGGTCTGGGAAGACCATTTCTACCCCGAGATCATCGACCCCGAAACCGGCGAGGTGCTGCCAGACGGCCAGGAGGGCGAACTGGTCTTCACCTCGCTGAGCAAGGAGGCGCTGCCCATGATCCGCTACCGCACGCGCGACCTCACGCGCCTGCTGCCGCCCACCTCGCGCGCGTTCCGGCGCATGGGCAAGATCGTCGGCCGTTCGGACGACATGCTCATCATCCGCGGGGTGAACGTGTTCCCCACGCAGATCGAAGAGATCGTGCTGCAGAACGACAAACTCTCGGGCCAGTACCAGATCCTCGTGGCGCGCGACGGCAACCTGGACCAGGTGACCGTGCGCTGCGAGCTGCAGCCCGGCGTGGCCGACGGCGAGCGCCCGGACCTTACCGGCTGGGTGCAGCAGCGCATCAAGACCCTGGTGGGCATCACCTGCCAGGTCGAGGTGCTGGCCACCGATTCCATCGAACGCACGCTGGTGGGCAAGGCCCGCCGCGTGATCGACCAGCGCGCCCGCTGAGCGGCGCCCCCCACGAAAGGACACCACGATGTACACCCAGGCCATGGACACCATGGGCAAGGAAGGCGGCGACGCCAAGGCCCTGCGCAGCGCCGAAGAGATGCAGCGCCAGGAAGCGTTCGATGCACGCATCGACGCCGGTGAATTCATCGAGGCCAAGGACTGGATGCCCGACCATTACCGCAAGACGCTGCTGCGCCAGATCAGCCAGCACGCGCACTCGGAGATCGTCGGCATGCTGCCCGAGGGCAACTGGATCTCGCGCGCGCCCACGCTCAAGCGCAAGGCCATCCTGCTGGCCAAGGTGCAGGACGAGGGCGGCCACGGCCTGTACCTGTATGCCGCGGCCGAGACCCTGGGCACCTCGCGCGACCAGATGATCGACGCACTGCACACCGGCCGCGCCAAGTACAGCTCGATCTTCAACTACCCCACGCTGACCTGGGCCGACATGGGCACCATCGGCTGGCTGGTCGATGGCGCGGCCATCATGAACCAGGTGCCGATCTGCCGCTGCTCGTACGCGCCGTATGCGCGCGCCATGGTGCGCATCTGCCGTGAAGAGAGCTTCCACCAGCGCCAGGGCTACGACGCGCTGCTGACCATGATGCAGCAGGGCACCGAGGCGCAGCGCGCCATGGTGCAGGACGCCGTGAACCGCTGGTGGTGGCCGTCCATCATGATGTTCGGCCCGCCCGACGACCAGTCGCCGAACTCCGCGCAGTCCATGCGCTGGGGCATCAAGCGCATCTCCAACGACACGCTGCGCCAGAAGTTCATTGACGCCACGGTCGAGCAGGCCCAGTTGCTCGGCGTGACGCTGCCCGACCCTGACCTGCAATGGAACGAGGAGCGCCAGGCGCACGATTACGGCGCCATCGACTGGAGCGAGTTCTGGCGCGTGATCGGTGGCGACGGCCCCTGCAACGAAGAGCGCCTGGGCGCCCGCGTCAAGGCCTGGGACGACGGCGCCTGGGTGCGCGAAGCCGCCCTGGCCCACGCCGCCAAGCACGCACCGGTCCGCGCCGCTGCCTGAGCCTTCCCCATTCGAGATACCCCATGACGACCCCATCCTCCCCCTCCACCCCTGTTGCCGATCCCGCCATGGCCACCGAATGGCCGCTGTGGGAAGTGTTCGTGCGCAGCAAGGCCGGCCTGGACCACAAGCACTGCGGCAGCCTGCACGCGGCCGACCCGCGCATGGCCATCCAGCTGGCACGCGACGTCTACACCCGGCGCCAGGAAGGCACCAGCGTCTGGGTCGTGCGCTCCGACCAGATCGTGGCCAGCGACCCGGGCGAGAAGGCCATGTACTTCGATCCCGCGCAGGACAAGGTCTACCGCCACCCCACCTTCTACGTGCTGCCCGAGTCCGTGGACCACATGTGAGCGCGCCCGCCATGCAAGCCACCAGCATCCACACCAGCCAGGACCCGGCCGTGCAGTACCTGCTGCGCATCGGTGACACCTGCCTCATCCTCGCCCAGCGCCTGTCCGAATGGTGCGGCCACGGCCCCGTGCTCGAAGAAGACATCGCCCTGTCCAACATGGCGCTGGACCTCGTGGGCCAGGCCCGCGCCGTGCTCACGCGGGCCGGCCAGATCGAGGGCCGGGGCCACGACGAAGACCAACTGGCCTTTCTGCGCGACGAGCGCGACTACGTGAACGTGACCCTGGTGGAGCTGCCGCGCGGCGACTTCGCCTTCACCATGGTGCGCAACGCCATGGTCGCCACCCTCATGAAGCTGCTGTGGGAGCGGCTGGCCCGCTCCAGCGACACCGAGCTGGCTGCCATCGCGGGCAAGGCCCTCAAGGAGGCGCGCTACCACCAGCAGCATGCCGCCGACTGGGTCGTGCGCCTGGGCGATGGCACGGCCGAATCGCGCCGCCGCACCGAAACGGCCCTCAAGGCCCTGTGGCGCTACACGCCGGAACTGTTCGTGGCAGACGCCGTGGACGAAGCCGCCCATGCCACGGGCCTGGGCCCGCGCTGGGCCGACCTCCAGGATGCCTGGACGGACGAGATGGCGCAGATCCTGGCCGCCGCCAGCTTGGCCACGCCCCCGGAGTCGGCGTTCCGCAGCACCGGCAAGCAGGGTATGCACAGCGAGCACATGGGTTTCATCCTGACCGAGATGCAGTACCTGCAGCGCAGCTTTCCCGGAGGCGTGTGGTGATGATGGCCGAGGCCATTGCCCGCCCGGAAGCCACCGACGCCCGCATCGCGCGCGCGTGGGAGGTGCTGGCCGGCGTGCCGGACCCCGAGGTGCCCGCGGTCTCCGTGTGCGACCTGGGCATCGTGCGCGACGTGCGTCTGGCGGGTAAGGGCCTGGAGATCGTGCTCACCCCCACCTATTCGGGCTGCCCGGCCACCGAGGTGATTGAGCAGGACGTGCTCGCCGCCATCGAGGCGGCGGGCCTGGGCCCGGCCCACGCCACGCTACAGCGCGCGCCGGCCTGGACCACCGACTGGATCACCGAGCAAGGGCGCGCGCGCCTGCTGGCCTATGGCATCGCGCCACCCGGCCCGCTGCCGCCGGGCACCGAGGTGCCGCTGCGCTTCATGCCACGCGCCAACGCGGCTGCGCCCGCCCTGGCGTGCCCGCGCTGCGGCAGCCCGCAGACCGAGCGCCTGTCTGCGTTCGGCTCCACGGCCTGCAAGGCGCTGTACCGCTGCATGGCCTGCCGCGAGCCCTTCGAGCACTTCAAGCCGCTGTGAAGACCCTTTTCACGCCCCCACACAAGACACCGACATGAGCGTCATCTTCCATCCCCTGCGCGTGCGCGCCATCGAGCCCGACACGGCCGAGGCCGTCATCGTCTCCTTCGACGTGCCGCCCGAACTGCGCGAGGTGTTCGGCTTCACCCAGGGCCAGTACCTCACGCTGCGCACCGACATCGGCGGCCAGGACCTGCGCCGCTCCTACTCCATCTGCGCCGGCGTCGACGACGCCGAGCTGCGCGTGGGCGTGCGCAAGGTCAACGGCGGCGTGTTCTCCAACTGGATCAACGCGCAGCTGCAGGTGGGCGACACCCTGCAGGTCATGGCGCCGCAGGGCCGCTTCTTCGTGCCCATCCAGGCCGCCGCGCAGCGCCACTACCTGGGCATCGCAGGTGGCAGCGGCATCACGCCCATCCTGTCCATCATGAAGACGGTGCTGGCGCGCGAACCCGGCAGCCGCTTCACGCTGATCTACGGCAACCGCACGCTGCAGTCCACCATGTTCAAGGAGGAGATCGAAGACCTCAAGAACCGCTACCTCACGCGCCTGGTGCTGCACCATGTGTTCTCGGCCGAGCAGACCGACGCGCCGCTGAACATGGGCTTCGTGAACCGCGAAAAGCTGGCCGAGTTCCTGCGGGCCCTGATCCCCGCACAGAAGATCGACGAGGCCTTCATCTGCGGCCCCTTCCAGATGAACGACGAGGCCGAGGCCGCGCTGCTGGCCGGCGGCGTGCCGGCCGAGCGCATCCACGTGGAGCGCTTCGGCGTGGCCCTGCCCGCAGGCGGGCAGGTGGGGGCCGTGGTGCATGAGGCGCTGCCGGGCGACGCCAAGGTCTCCCGCATTGCCATCGTGCGCGATGGCCTCAGGCGCGAGTTCCCGTTCTCGGGCGAGCAGGCCAGCATCCTCGATGCGGCCTCGGCCGCCGGGCTGGAGGTGCCTTTCTCATGCACCTCGGGCGTGTGCGGCACCTGCCGCGCCAAGTGCGTGCAGGGCGAGGTGCGCATGGAGCGCAACTTCGCGCTCGACAAGGCCGAGGTGGCGGCCGGCTTCGTGCTCACCTGCCAGTGCCGGCCCCTGACCGACAGCGTGGTGCTGTCGTTCGACGAACGGTGATGGACGCGATGCCGGCATCCACCGCTGCACGCGCTGCCGGGTCCCGCAAGGGATTCGGGACCCGTGTGGCCACCGTGCCTGCGCATGCGGCAAGATGGCGGCCCTTCACTACCGGATGCAAAGGAAACCTGCCCATGGCCCGAGGACGATCCCCCGGATACGACGACCAGCGCGAATTGATCCTCCGCCATGCCGCCGAGCTGTTTGCACGCCGCGGCTATCCGGCCACGTCGATGAACGAGGTGGCCGAAGCCTGCGGCCTGTCCAAGCCCACGCTCTACCACTACTTTCGTGACAAGTACAACCTGCTCGTGCACATCGCCGACGGTCATGTCTCGCGCCTGCAGGCCCTGGTGGACGATGTGCAGGGCAAGCAGCTCGAACCCGAGGCGCGGCTGCGCGAGCTGATTCACCGCTTCGTCGAGGAGTACGCCGAAGCCCAGCATGCCCACCGCGTGCTGACCGAGGACGTGCGCTTCCTGCAGCCCGAGGACAGCGAACGCATTCTCGGCAAGGAGCGCGCCGTGGTGGCCGTCTTTGCCCAGGCGCTGGCGCAGATGCGCCCCGACACCGACGCCGCAGGCCTGACCAAGGCGCTGACCATGCTGCTGTTCGGCATGATCAACTGGATGTTCACCTGGCTCAAGCCCGATGGCGAGCTCGACTACGAGACCATGGCGCCCATCGTGGCCGATCTGTTCTTTGGTGGGTTTCCTGCCGTGCGCATGCCCCCGCCACTGGCCGAAAGGCCTCCCCGTCCATGACAATGCGAAGCCACGCTTGCCGTGCACCACACACCGGCCGCGAAGAGCCGGACCTGGGCCAGGGCGCCCCCCTGCGCTGACCTCTTTCTTTCTTCCTTTCTTCACAACGATCCACAGGAGACAAAAGCATGAAATTCCGTTTTGCACAACTCGCGCTGGTGGCCGCTGCCGCGGCCCTGGCCTGCGGCGCCGCCCTGGCCGACATCACCGTCGGCGTCACGGTGTCGGCCACCGGCCCGGCCGCCTCGCTGGGCATCCCCGAGAAGAACACCATCGCCCTGATGCCGCGCACCATCGGCGGCCAGAAGGTCAACTACATCGTGCTCGACGATGCCTCGGACACGACCACGGCCGTGGGCAACACGCGCAAGCTGATCAGCGAAAGCAAGGTCGACATCATCCTGGGATCGAGCACCACGCCCAACTCACTGGCCATGATCGACGTGGTCGCCGAGGCGCAGACGCCCATGATCTCCATGGCCGCTTCGGCGCGCATCGTGGAGCCCATGGACGCCAAGAAGAAATGGGTCTTCAAGACCCCGCAGAACGACATCATGATGTCGCTGGCCATCGTCGACCACATGGCCAATGCCGGCGTGAAGACCGTGGCCTTCATCGGCTTTGCCGATGCCTACGGCGAAGGCTGGTACCAGGAGTTCGGCAAGGCCGCAGCCATCAAGAAGATCCAGATCGTGGCCAACGAGCGCTATGCGCGCACCGACACCTCGGTGACGGGCCAGACCCTGAAGATGATCTCGGCCAAGCCCGACGCCGTGCTCATCGCCGGCTCCGGCACCCCGGCCGCGCTGCCGCAGAAGGCGCTCAAGGAGCGCGGCTTCGCCGGCAAGGTCTACCAGACGCACGGCGTGGCCAATGCCGACTTCCTGCGCGTGGGCGGCAAGGACGTGGAAGGCACCTTCCTGCCCTCCGGCCCGGTGCTCGTCGCATCCCAGCTGCCTGCTTCGCACCCGGTGAAGAAGTCGGCCAGCGCCTACGTGGCCGCCTATGAGGCTGCCCACGGCAAGGACAGCGTCTCCACCTTCGGCGCCCACGGCTGGGACGCCGGCGTGCTGATGGCCGCCGCCGTGCCCGTAGCGCTCAAGAAGGCCAAGCCCGGCACCGTGGAGTTCCGCGCCGCCCTGCGCGATGCGCTGGAACAGATCAAGGAAGTGCCCGGCGCCCACGGCATCTTCAACATGTCCGAGAACGACCACCTGGGCCTGGACCAGCGCGCCCGCGTGATGGTCAAGATCGAGAACGGCACCTGGAAATACCAGCCCTGACCGAGCACAGCGAGGTCTGATAGCGCAGATGCGAGGGCGGCGGGCTGACGAAGTGCCCGCTGCCTGCGCAGCCCTGCGGCATACCTGCCTTCAATAGACAGAAAGCCGAATATGGATTTGCAGATCGCCCTGCTCTTGGGGCAGGACGGCATTGTCAATGGCGCCATCTATGGACTGATGGCGCTGGCGCTGGTGCTGGTTTTTTCCGTGACCCGGGTGATCTTCATCCCCCAGGGCGAGTTCGTGGCCTTCGGGGCGCTGACCATGGCCATGATGCAGGGCGGGCGCATCCCCGCCACGCTGTGGCTGCTGCTGGGCATGGCCGCTGTGGTGCTGCTGGTCGAGGCGGTGCGCTTTCAGCGCGGCAGCCCCGTGAACTGGCCCGCCACCGTCGTGTGGTGCCTGGTGCTGCCCCTGGTGGCCGCCGGCCTGATCCTCGGGCTGCGCCCCACCTCGCTGGGCATGCAGGCGCTCACCACGCTGATCCTGATCACGCCCATGGGGCCACTGCTGTACCGCCTGGCGTATCGCCCGCTGGCCGATGCCACGGTGCTGATGCTGCTCATCGTCTCGGTGGCGCTGCATGGCGTGCTGGTGGGCCTGGGCTTGTTGTTCTTCGGCGCCGAAGGCTCGCGCACGCCACCGTTCTCGGAGGCGCGCTTCGACCTCGGCGGCATCCCCGTCTCGGGCCAGTCGCTGGTGGTGCTGGGCGTCACGCTGGCGCTGGTGATGTTGCTGTTCCTGTTCTTCGGCCGCTCCATGGTGGGCAAGGCGCTGCGCGCCACGGCCCTCAACCGCGTGGGGGCGCGCCTCATGGGCATCCCCACCGAGTTGTCGGGCGATGTGAGCTTCGCCCTGGCCGCGCTGATCGGCGCCGTCTCGGGCCTGTTGATCGCGCCGCTCACCACCGTGTACTACGACACGGGTTTCCTGATTGGCTTGAAGGGCTTCGTCGCGGCCATCGTCGGCGGCCTGGGCAGCTACCCCATGGCGCTGCTCGGCGCGCTGATCGTGGGCCAGCTGGAGGCCTTTGCATCGTTCTGGGCCAGTGCCTACAAGGAGGTTCTCGTGTTCACCCTGATCGTGCCCGTGCTGTGGTGGCGCTCGCTCAACAGCCGCCATGTGGAGGATGAGGAATGAGCACGCCCGTCAAGACAGAGATGGCCGCCAGCGCACCAACTGCAGGCCCATCGCGCGGCATCGTCACGCGCACCCAGCTGACGCTCGCGGCCGTGGCGCTGCTGGCCCTGTGCTGGGGCTTCCTGCCCGACTTCACCGTGGTCGTGCTCAGCTACATTGGCCTGTACGCCATCGTCGCGGCAGGCTTGGTCATGCTCACTGGTGTGGGCGGCATGACCTCGTTTGGCCAGGCGGCCTTCGTGGGCGTCGGGGCCTATGCCACGGCCTGGATCTGCACCGCGCCCGCGTCGGTGCAGGCGCTCTCGGGCATCGTCGGCATGGCCGGCCTGCCCTGGGTGGGGCTGGTGCTCGGCCTTTTGATCACCTTCGCGCTGGCCTGGGGTCTGGGGTCGGTCACGCTCAAGCTGTCGGGCCACTACCTGCCGCTGTGTACCATCGCCTGGGGCCTGTCGCTGTACTACCTGTTCGGCAACATGGAATTCCTCGGCGGGCAGACCGGCATCACCGGCGTGCCCCCGCTGGTGGTGGCGGGCTTTTCGCTGGCTTCGCCGCGCGCCATCGGCGTGCTGATCTGGGTGGTGCTGCTGGTGTCGCTGTGGCTGCTGCACAACCTGCTCGATTCGCGCGAGGGCCGGGCCATCCGCGCGCTCAAGGGGGGGCGGGTGATGGCCGAGTCCATGGGCGTGGACACAGCGCACTACCGCATCAAGCTCTTCGTGCTGGCGGCGCTGCTGGCGGCTGTTTCGGGCTGGCTGTATGCGCATTTGCAGCGCTTCGTGAGCCCCACGCCGTTCAACCTCAACATCGGCATCGAGTACCTGTTCATGGCCGTGGTCGGCGGTGCCGGCCACCTTCTGGGGCGCGGTGCTGGGCGCCACGCTGATCACCCTGCTCAAGGAGAAGCTGCAGGACGTGCTGCCCTCGCTGCTGGGCACCAGCGGCAACTTCGAGGTCATCGTCTTCGGCCTGCTCATGGTCTTCGTGCTGCAGCGCTTTGCCGATGGCCTGTGGCCCACGCTCAACCGCCTGGGCGAGCGCTGGCTGCGCCGCGAGGCGCCGCGCGCGGTGCGCGAGGCTGCACAGCTGGGCCAGCGCACCTTGCCAGCGGCTGGCACGGTGCTGCTGCAGGCGCGCAACGTGACCAAGCGCTTCGGCGGGCTGGTCGCCAACAACAACGTGTCCATGGACGTGAAGGCCGGTGAGGTGCATGCACTGATCGGCCCCAACGGCGCTGGCAAGAGCACCTTCTTCAACATGATCTCGGGCGTGGACGACGCCACCGAGGGCGAGGTGCGCCTGGTAGACCAGGCCATGCTGCGCCGCCCCTCGCGCGCCTTCGCCCGCCTGGGCATGGCGCGCACCTTCCAGCACGTGCGCCTGCTGGGCCAGCGCAGCGTGGTCGAGAACGTCGCCCTGGGTGCGCACCAGCGCGCCCAGCGCGGCTGGCTGGCCTCGATGCTGCGACTGGACCGCGCCGAAGAAGCCGCCCTGCTGGCCGAGGCGCGCCGCCAGATCGAGCGCTGCGGCCTGGGCGCCCATGCCGATGCGCCCGCCGCCTCGCTGGCCTTGGGGCAGCAGCGCATCGTGGAAATCGCACGCGCACTGGCCGGCCAGCCAGCCATCCTGCTGCTCGACGAGCCTGCCGCCGGCCTGCGCCACCTCGAAAAGCGCGCCCTGGCCGACCTGCTGCGCCAGCTGCGCGCCGAGGGCCTGGGCATCCTGGTGGTGGAGCACGACATGGAGTTCGTGATGAACCTGGCCGACCGCATCACCGTGCTGGAGTTCGGCACCGTGATCGCCGAGGGCACGCCCGGGGAGGTGCAGAGCAACCAGCGCGTGCTCGACGCCTACCTGGGCGGGGCCGACGACGACCTGCCTGTTGCCACTGCCACCGAAGGAGCCACCGCATGACCGCCTTGCTGCAACTGCAGGACCTCTCCGTGTCGTACGGCCAGGTGGAAGCCGTCCACCAGGTGCGCCTGGACGTGAACGAGGGCGAGATCGTCACCGTCATCGGCCCCAACGGCGCGGGCAAGACCACGCTGCTGTGCGCGGCCATGGGCCTCTTGCCGGCCACCGGCACCATCAGCCTGGCCGGTGAGCGCATTGCCCGCCCCAGCGTGGAAGCCATGGTGGCGCGCGGCGTGGCCCTGGTGCCCGAAAAGCGCGAACTCTTCGGCGAGATGTCGGTGGAGGACAACCTGCTCCTGGGCGGCTTTTCGCGCTGGCGCCGTGGCCAGCGCGACCAGGCGCAGCGTATGGACGAGGTGTTCGAGATCTTCCCGCGCCTGCGCGAGCGCCGCCCGCAACTGGCGTCCACGCTCTCGGGCGGCGAGCGGCAGATGCTGGCCATCGGCCGCGCGCTGATGGCGCGCCCGCGCCTGTTGATGCTCGACGAGCCCTCGCTCGGCCTGGCCCCGCTGATCGTGCGCGAGGTGCTGCAGGTGGTGTCCTCGCTGCGCGCGCATGGCGTGTCGGTGCTGCTCGTGGAGCAGAACGCGCGCGCCGCACTGCGCGTGGCCGACCGGGCCTATGTGCTGGAGATGGGCGCCGTGGCGCTCACGGGCGCCGCGCAGGACCTGCTCAACGACCGCCGCATCATCGACACCTACCTGGGCATGGGCGGTACTGCCCGCGCCCCGGCCGAGGTGGCCTGAGACTTTTTCGGGGAGCGGCAGTGCGCTCCCAGGGCTGCTGCGTGACGCGGCGGCAGCCCCGTTTTTCCATCCTTCCGCATGCCAGGCCTGGCACCGGAAGGTTTTTGCGTTGTGATGAAGAACCATAAAGACGACAGGAGACAAGACAACATGGCAGCAGCAGGAGTTCAACCCCTCTCACGCGCGGGTGCCGCCCGCCGGCGCACCGCACTCGCAATGGCCCTGGGCTGCGCCACCGGCACGGCCTGGGCCCAGGACAGCGCGGGCGTGACCGACAGCGAGATCGTCATCGGCCAGTCGTGTCAGTTGAGCGGCCCGCTCGCGGCACTGACCAGCGAAGTGCGCCAGGGCTCGGCCCTGTATTTCGACCACGTCAATGCCTCGGGCGGCGTGCGCGGCCGCAAGATCCGCGTGGTCGCCATCGACGATGCCTACGACCCCAAGAAGGCGGCCGAGAACACGAAGAAGCTGATCGACGAGGACAAGGTGCTTGCGCTGTTCCAGTACGCCGGCACGCCGCCGGCCCTGGCCGCCCTGCCGATTGCCGAGGAGCGCGGCGTGCCCTTCATCGCGCCGTTCACGGGCTCTGACGGCCTGCGCCAGGCGGGCAGCCGCTATGTCTTCAACATCAAGGCCGGCTATGCCGCCGAGCTCGACGCCACGGTCAGGCAGTTGGCCTCGGTGGGCATCGCGCGCATCGCGGCGGTCTACCTCAACAACCCCTTCGGCACGGGTGGCCTGGCCTCGGTCGAGAAGTCGGTCAAGAACCACAAGGTGGAACTCGTGGCCCAGGCCCCGCTGGAGGTGGACGGCTCGAAGATGGCCGACGCCGTGGCTGCGGTCGCCAAGGCCACGCCCCAGGCCATCATCGTCATCAGCGCCGGCAAGCCCAGCGTGGATTTCGTCGATGCCTACCTGGCGGCCGGCCACCGCACCACGTTCTACATGCTCTCGGTGATCAGCAACGCGCAACTGGTCAAGGCCCTCGGAGAACGCGCACGGGGCATCGTGGTCTCGCAGGTCGTGCCCTCGCCGTGGAACCAGAGCATGCCGATCTCGCGCGAGTTCCAGACCCTGGCGAAGGCCAAGGGCATCACCGAGTACACCTTCAGCCAGATGGAGGGCTTCATCTCCGCCCGCTTCCTGGTCGAGGCGCTGCAGCGCGCCGGCGCCAAGCCCACGCGCGCCAGCCTGGTGCAGGCCATGGAGTCGATGAAGAGCGTGAACCTGGGCGGCTACCCCGTGGAGCTGTCGGCCACGCAGCACAGCTCGGGCAAGTTTGTCGATCTGCTGATGATGGGCCGCGACGGTCGATTCACGAAGTAAGCAGCAGCGCACCGCCCTGCGCCGCTTCCAGCAGCCGCGTGAGCAGCGGGTGCATGACCTTGCGCGCGTTGTAGATCAGGTGGAACTGCTCCTGCACGTCGGGCGTGGAGCCTACCTGCACCAGGCCGTGGGTCTTGAGCAGGTGCGCGCCCACCGTTACGGGCGCCGGCATCACGCCCATGCCCGTGGCGGCAAAGGTGCTCAGCAGGGCGCTGTCCTCGAACTCACCCGCGATGCGCGGGCGGATGCGC
Organism: Acidovorax sp. AC410; assembly: GCF_979253235.1. NCBI lineage: Bacteria > Pseudomonadati > Pseudomonadota > Betaproteobacteria > Burkholderiales > Comamonadaceae > Acidovorax > Acidovorax sp. AC410. Next base: position 1,201,231 of record NZ_CEEDCG010000001.1, on the reverse strand, counting down.
TCGCGCTCCAGCCAGTGGTCGATGCGCGCGCGCATGGCGGCATGGTCGGTGGGCAGCAGCACGGGCACCACGGCCAGGCTCTGCGGAAACTGCCGGGCCGCCGCTTCGGCCCACACAGGCGGCGCATACCAGGCCACGGCACTCGTGCCCAGCAGCTGGCTGGTGGTCTTGAGGGCCGGGTTCGGAGGTGCTGCGCGGTCGGCCAGCACTGCGTCGAGCTTGTGCAGCGCGAGCTCGCCGAGCAGCGGCTGGAATTCCCCCTCGTGGCACAGCAGGCGCAGGTGCGGCTCGTCGAGCACCGGCGTCAGCAGCCGGTGCATGGCCAGCTTGGCGATGCCGTCCGAGATGCCCAGGTTCAGCCGCAGCGTCTGGCCGCTGGCGGCCTCGCGCACGCGGTGGGTCAGCTGCTCGCCCAGGGCAAAGATGTGGTCGGCCTCGTGCAGCGCGGCCACGCCGGCTTCGGTGAGCACCAGGCTGCGCCCTTCGGTGCGCAGCAGGCTGGTGCCCAGGGCCTGCTCGAGCGAGCGCACCTGGGCGCTGATGGTCTGCACGGCCATGTCCAGCCGCTCGGCGGCGCGCGCGATGCCGCCCTCCTTGGCGACCACCCAGAAGTAATACAGATGGCGGTAGTTGAAGCTTTGGCTCATGGCGTGCGTGCCCCAACGGCCTGCAGGGGCACGGGGCGGGGTTGTTTGGTTCGTAAAAACCAGATGAATGGTATCGAAAAGACAGGTTTTAAAGATGAAAAGACATCCCTACAGTGCGGGCTTGCCTTGAATTTGTAAGGAGATCCCTCATGCACGCCACCGCTGTCCGCACCCCCGCCACCCCGATCCCGGGCCTGCCACCCCTGCCGCGTTCGCGGCGCTGACGCCGCCGCGCGAAGGAACAAGACATCATGGAAACCATTGGAACCTGGTGGATGTGGGCGGGCTTTGCCGTCTTTGTGGTGGTGGCCATCGGCATCGACCTGTTGGTCATGGAGCGCCAGGGCGCGCACAAGGTCACCACCAAAGAAGCCCTGAAATGGAGCGCCCTGTGGTTCTCGCTGGCCTTCGTGTTCGTGGCCGGCCTGTGGTGGTACCTGGACGGCAGCCAGGGCCGCGAGGTGGCCAACACCGTCTCGATGCAGTTCATCACCGGCTACCTGGTGGAAAAAAGCCTGTCCATCGACAACATCTTCGTGTTCCTGATGCTGTTCAGCTACTTCGCGGTACCGGCCCAGCACCAGAAGCGCGCGCTGATCATCGGCATCATCGGCGCCATCGTGCTGCGCACCTTGCTGATCCTGGCAGGCGCCTGGCTGCTGGCGTCTTTCCACTGGCTGCTCTACGTGTTCGGTGCCTTCCTGGTGTTCACGGGTGCCAAGATGTGGTTCGCGGCCGGCCAGGAGCCCGACATCGCGACCAACCCGGTGCTGCGCTTCTTGCGCAAGCGCATCCGCATCGCCGATGTGTTCGACGGCGAGAAGCTGACCACCACCATCAACGGCGTCAAGCACTACACGCCTCTGTTCGTTGTGCTCATCCTGATCGGCACCACGGACATCATCTTCGCGGTGGACAGCATTCCGGCCATCTTCGCGATCACCAATGACCCGTTCATCGTGCTCACGGCCAACATCTTCGCCATCCTGGGCCTGCGCGCGCTGTACTTCCTGCTCGCCGACCTGGCCGACCGCTTCCACCTGCTGGCCTATGGCCTGGCCCTGGTGCTGGTGTTCATCGGCAGCAAGATGCTGCTCATCGACCTGGTGAAGATCCCGATCGGCTACGCTCTGCTGGTCACGGCAGGCCTGATCGCCGGCTCCATCGTCCTGTCGCTGCGCAGCTCGGCCGGCAGCCCGCCTGCTGCCCAGCCCCCCAAGCCCTGAAGGAGACTTGCCATGGACATGATCGAATCGGTGATGCTCACCCTGCTGGTGGCCCTGGCGGGCACGGCCCTGATGGCCTGGCGCCTGGGCAACGAGCGGCGCGACGTGGGCCTGCTCACGGCCCTGGCAACGCTGTGGGGCCTGGCCACCGCAGCGGCCCTCAGCTGGTGATGGCTCGCCCATGCGGATGCTGAGCACCCTGCGCCGCAAGCTGCGCCACCTGGAGCCGAGCGTGCGTGACCAGCTGGCGCGCACGGCACTGGCCCGTGCCGTGCCCTGGATGGAGCAGCGTGCGCTGTTCCGCTTCCAGCGCGAGCCGCTGGCGCGCGGGGTGGCCGCCGGCCTGTTCTGCGGGCTCATTCCCGGCCCGCTGCAGCTGGTGGGGGCGGTCGGCGCCTGTGCCTGGCTGCGCGGCAACGTGGTGGCCGGCGGCGTCACCACCTTCTATACCAACCCGCTGACCACCGTGCCCCTGTATGTGCTGGCCTTCCAGCTGGGCTCGCTGGTGCTGCCCGGCGAGCAGTCGCTGCCGGCCTTCAACGCGGACGGCCCGGCCGGCGCCTTCAGCGTGCAGGCGCTGGCCGAATGGATGCAGGCCCTGGGCACACCGCTGCTGGTCGGCCTGCCGGTGCTGGGCCTGGTCTTCGCCGTGCTGGGCTATGCGGTGGTGCAGGCCCTTTGGCTCGCGCCCGTCCTGCAGCGCGGGCGCCGCCTGCAGCGTGCGCGGGCCCTGCGCAGCCCGCAGTGAGCCGGCGGTTCAATCGAGCTTGACGCCTACCTTGGTGATCACGCGGCCCCACTTTTCGCGCTCCGCGCGCGCATAGCTGCCCATCTGGGCCGGTGTGCCGGGCAGGGGCTCCACGCCCAGGGCCTGCAGGCGCGCGCGGGTGCGCGTGTCGGCCAGCGCGGTCTGCAGCGCCTTGCTGAACTGGGCCACGGCCTCGGCCGAGGTGCCCGTGGGGGCCACCAGCCCTTGCCATGCATAGCCCTCGAATCCCTGCAGCCCCTGCTCCTGGATGGTGGGTACGTCGGGCATGGTCGCCACGCGCTGCGGGCTGGCCACGCCGATGGCGCGCACCTTGTTCGCAGCGAGGAAGGGGTAGACCGTGGCGCTGTCGATCCACATCGCGGGCACCTGGCCGCCGATCACGTCCTGGATGGCCGGCGCCGCGCCGCGGTAGGGTACATGGGTGAGCTTGAGCCCGCTCTGCTCGCGGAACAGCTCGCCCACCAGGTGGTGCGGGCTGCCGGGGCCGGCCGACGCCCAGTTCACACCATCGGCGTTGCCCTTGGCCCAGGCCATGAACTCCTTGAGGTTCTTGGCGGGAACGTTGTTCGAAACCACCAGGAACATCGGAAAACGTACCAGCAGTCCCACGGGCTGGAAGTCCTTCTCGGCGTTGTAGCTCAGCTTGCTGAACAGGAAAGGGTTGGCCGCCAGCGTGGCGAAGTCGGCCGAGAAGATCAGGTTGCCGAAATCCTTGTGGCGCGCCGCATAGTCGGCCGCGATGTTGGTGCCCGCGCCGGGCTTGTTGTTGATGATGACGGGGCGGCCCAGGCTGGCACCCATGGACTCGGCGATGGTGCGGGCCACGATGTCCGAGCCGCCGCCGGCCGCATAGCCGACCACCCATTCCAGGGGCTTGCTGTGGTCCTGCGCATGCAGGGGCAGGGCGAGGGGCGTGAGCGCCAGGCCCGCGAGGGTGGCGAGGAAGTGTTTGCGCAGCATGGTGGTTTGTCTCCGGTGGTCAAAGGATGGATGGCGTGGGTCGGGCACAGCGGCGCCGCAGGCCCTGTCTTTGCAGGGCTTGCGCGGTGGCTGAATGGTGGGTGGGCGGTTGTGGGTGGCGTCAGGCCGCAGCGTGTACAGGGGCGACTGGAGTCACGGGCGCCATGTCCGCAGCGCTTATGGGCGCCGTGCTGCCGCGTGCCAGCTTCAGCGCATGCAGCAGCGTGGCCTGGTCGCCAATGTGGTTGGCCAGCAGCAGGATGAGGCGGGCGTTCATCGCGTGGCTCTCGGGCGGCGTGAGGCCCTGGTGGGCGTTGATAAGGGCCTCGTAGAAATCGTCGCAGGCCTGCAGGTGGGGCTGGGTATCGAGCATGCTCAGGGCTCCTTCGTCAGGCGGTTGCGAGGTCGGCAGTGGCGACTGCGGCAGGCTGCTGGCTGGCCGTCGCGGTGGCCAGCGCGGCGCGCACGGCGCCTTCGCTCAGGCTGCGCCAGCGCGCGCACACATGCTGGTCGGGCCGCACCAGGTAGGCGGTGCCGGGCTGGGCGTCCAGGCGCCGGGCCAGCAGGCCCCGGGTGTCCTGCAGGTCGGGGCCCACCTGCAGCAGTTTCACCTGGGGCAGGGTCGTCGCCCAGGCCGGTGCGGTGCCGAACACCAGCAGGGTGAAGTCCGGCCCCAGCGTGCGCAGCAGCCAGGCGTTCTGGCCACGGTGCAGCACGGGCGCGTCGAGCAGCACGGCGCCCGGCACCTGGGTGCCGGCAAAGGTGTCCGTGTCGGGCGTGTTGAGCTGTGAGCCGTGCAATGTGGCCGGCACCGACAGGCGCCCGCTGTTGACGATGCGGCGCGCAAACGGGTGCTCGCGCGCCAGTTCCAGCGCGGCATCGCGGAACAGGCGGCTGATCTCGCTCTTGGGCGTGATGAAGTCGGTGGCGCGGGTCGAGTTGGCAATGTTCTCGTCGGCCGCGTACTCGCGTTCGGGGCCGTAGCTGGCCAGCAGCTCCTCGCCGGCCCGGCCGCGCAGCACCCAGTCGAGCTTCCAGGCCAGGTTCTCGGCGTCCTGCACGCCGCTGTTGGCACCGCGTGCGCCAAAGGGCGACACGCCGTGCGCGCTGTCGCCGGCAAACACCACGCGGCCATGCACGAAGCGGTCCATGCGCAGGCAGGCAAAGGTGTAGACGCTGGCCCATTCGAGCTCGAACTGCGCATCGGGGCCCAGCAGCGCGCGCACGCGCGGCAGGATGTTCTCGGGCTTCTTTTCCTCCTCGGGGTCGGCGTTCCAGCCCAGCTGGAAGTCAATGCGCCAGACATTGTCGGGCTGGCTGTGCAGCAGCACGCTCTGGTTGGGGTGAAAGGGCGGGTCGAACCAGAACCAGCGTTCTGTCGGAAAGTCGGCGCTGCTGGCCATCTTCACGTCGGCGATCAAAAAGCGGTCCTGAAAGGTGCGACCCTTGCTCTCCAGGCCCATCATCTGGCGCAACGGCGAGCGCGAGCCATCGCAGGCAGCGACCCATTGGGCGTCGATACGGTAGTCGCCTTCGGGGGTCGCGATGGTGAGCAGCGCGCCGCCATCGTGCGGCGCAATGCCGGCCACCTTGTTGTGCCAGCGCAGCTCGATGTTGGGCAACTGCAGCGCCCGCTCGACGAGGTAGGCCTCGGCGTAGTACTGCTGCAGGTTGATGAAGGCCGGGCGCTCATGGCCGTCCTCGGGCAGCAGATTGAACTCGTACAGCGGCGCATCGTGGAAGAACACCTTGCCCACGTTCCACGACACGCCCTTGTCCACCATGCGCTGGCCCACACCCAGGCGGTCCCAGATTTCCAGCGTGCGCTTGGCAAAGCAGATGGCACGCGAGCCGGTGGACAGTTTGCAGTCGTTGTCCAGCACCACCACCCGCTGGCCGCGCTGGGCCAGGTCGATGGCCAGGGACAGGCCCACGGGCCCGGCTCCCACCACCACGACGGGGTGTTGCACGGGTGCCGGGGTATCCTGGTCGGGGGAGCGCTGGTAGGCGAATTCGATGGCCTGTACCTGGGCGCCGGTGCCGTCGAAGGCGGGTGGTGCGGACGCTGTTGTTGTCATGCTTGTCTCCTCCGTGGCGACTCAGCCTTCGAGTGATTTCCACATCTGGATGTCCCGCTCGGCCGTCCAGATGCGCGGGTCCGGGTACTGCGTGGCTTCGTCATAGGCCCGCGTCACGTCGAACGGCATGCAGTGGTTGAAGATCACCCAGTGGCCGTACTTGGGCTGCAGTTTGGCGAAGGTGGCTTCGTAGACTTTGCGCAGGTCTTCGCCTTGGGCGGCGCTGGCCTTGACGCTCTCGTACAGGTCACTGATGAAGGCGCGCGTGCCGGCCAGGCCGGCCTGCACCTGCTCGGGCGTCTGCAGCGCCGCGCCGCGTCCGGGCACCAGCTTCTCGGGCTTGAGGGCCGCCAGGTTGTCCAGGGTCTGCGGCCAGTCCTGGAAGTAGGCATCGCCCGCATACGGCGTGGCATCGAACTCCACCAGGTCGCCCGAGAACAGGATCTTTTCCGCCGGCAGCCAGGCCACCGTGTCGCCCTTGGTGTGGCCGCGGCCCAGCTGCAGGATCTGCACTTCGAGCTTTCCGAGCCACAGGGTCATCTTCTTGTTGAAGGTCATGGTCGGCCAGGTCAGGCCTTCGGGCACGCTTTCCACGTTCTGGAACAGGCGCGGGAAGCGGCCGATCTCGCTGTCCTTGTCGAACTGGCCGCGCTCGACGATCAAATCGCGCGTGTCCTCGCTGGCGATGATGTGCTCGGCCCCGTAGGCGCTGGCGCCCAGCACGCGCACCGCGTGGTAGTGCGACAGCAGCACGTACTTGATGGGCTTGTCCGTCACTTCGCGGATGCGGCGGATCACGTCCTGGGCCATGACGGGGGTGGCCTGGGTGTCGATGACCATCACGGCGTCGTCGCCAATGATGATGCCGGTGTTGGGGTCGCCCTCGGCGGTGTAGGCGTAGGCATGCTCGGACAGCTTGTCGAAGCTGACCTGCTTGACTTCCAGGTCGGCGGCGGAGGCGAAGGTCTTGGTGGTCATGGGCGTTTACCGGTTGATTTGGTTTAGTGGAATGAATTCATCTAAACGGAATGTTTTGATCATAGGCAATAAATTCGTTAATGTCTAATTCATTTGTTTAAGTGGAAACCCGGATGCAGGCAGGCTCGGGAGACAATGGCGCCATGGAAGACCTCTCCCGCGACCTGATCCCCGCCGACGACGAAGACAGCCCGCGCGCGCCGCGCGGCATCCAGAGCGTGGAGGTGGGCGGGCAATTGCTCAAGGTGCTGGCCCGCACCGGCCGCCGCATGGCCCTCAAGGACCTGGCGCGCGCGGCCGACATGACGCCCGCCAAGGCCCACCCCTACCTCGTGAGTTTCGGCAAGCTGGGCCTCATCGAGCAGGACGCCGTGAGCGGCCACTATGGCCTGGGGCCGCTGGCCATGCAACTGGGCTTGATCAGCCTGCAGCAGGTCGACCCGGTGCGGCTGGCGATTGCCGAGCTGCCGGCCTTGGCGCAGCGCATCGGCTACACGGTGTCGGCATCTGTCTGGGGTGACAGCGGGCCCACCATCATCCGCGTCGAAGAAGGGCCGACTGCCGTCTACGTGGCCATGCGCCATGGCACCACGGCCTCGGTGCGGCACACCGCCACGGGCAAGGTGTTCGCGGCCTTCGGCCCGCGCGAGCGCACCGCAGCCGCCTTGGCCGCTGATGGCCATGCCGGGGCGCTCGATGACCCGGCCTTTGCCGCGGAGCTGGACGCCGTGCGCACCCACCAGGTGGCCGAGGTCACCGACCAGTTGCTGCCCGGCATCAGCGCGCTGGCCACGCCGGTCTTCGACGGGTTTGGCCAACTTGTTCTGTGTCTGGCCGTGATCGGGCCCAGTGCCACGCTGCGCACTGGCCCGGACAGCGCGGCGGCCGGCCACCTGCGAGACACGGCGCGCAGCCTGTCGCAGCGCTTGGGCGCGACAGTGGGCAGGAATTCCTAGGTTTTCGCCAGCGCCTGGTCGATATCCCAGAGGATGTCGTCCAGGTCTTCGATGCCCACCGACAGCCGCACCATGTCCGCGCTCACGCCGGCGCGGGCCAGTTCTTCGTCATTGAGCTGCCGGTGCGTGGTCGATGCCGGGTGGATCACCAGCGTCTTGGCATCGCCTATGTTGGCCAGGTGGCTCAGGAACTCGCAGGCGTCGATGAACTTCTCGCCCGCCGCCGCGCCTCCCTTCACGCCGAAGGTCAGGATGCCCGACGCGCCCGGCGTGCCGTCCACCGCGCGGAACTGCTTTTGCGCCAGGGCGTGGTACGGCGAGTCGGCCAGGCCCGGGTAGTTGACCCAGGCCACCTTGGTATGGCCCTGCAGGAACTTCGCCACCGCCAGCGTGTTGCGGCAGTGCTCGCGCATGCGCAGGTGCAGCGTTTCGGCGCCCTGCAGCAGCTGCCAGGCGTTCATGGGCGAGAGCACGCCGCCGAAGGTGCGGTTGATCTCCATGCGCGCCTTCATGGTGTAGCCGAAGTCGCCGAAGGTCTCGTAGAACTTCACGCCATGGTAGGCGCGGCTGGGCTCCACCATCTCGGGAAACTTGCCGTTGTCCCAGGGGAACTTGCCACCCTCGACCACCACGCCGCCCATGGTGGTGCCATGGCCGCCGATGTACTTGGTGGCGCTGTGCACCACGATGTCGGCGCCAAAGGCCAGCGGGTTGCACAGGTAGGGGCTGGCCACCGTGTTGTCGATCACCAGCGGCACGCCGTGCGCGTGCGCCACCCCGGCCACGGCCGCGATGTCGAGCACATTGACCAGCGGGTTGCCGATGGTCTCACCGTAGACGGCGCGGGTGTTGGGGCGCATGGCGCGCGCGAAGTTCTCGGGGTCTGCCGGGTCCACGAAGGTGGTCTCGATGCCCAGGCGCGCAAATCCCACGCCGAGTTGCCCCACCGTGCCGCCGTACAGGGTGCTGGCCGCCACGATGTGGTCGCCCGTCTTGAGGATGGCCAGCAACGCTGCCATCTGCGCGGCCATGCCGCTGGCGCAGGCCAGCGCCGCGCGGCCGTTCTCCAGGCTGGCGATGCGCTCCTCGAACACCGCCACCGTGGGGTTGCTGATGCGGCTGTAGACATTGCCGAAGGTTTGCAGGTTGAACAGGCTGCTGGCGTGCTCGGCGCTGTCGAAGACGAAGCTCGTCGTCTGGTGGATGGGCGTGGCGCGCGCGCCGGTCACCGGGTCGGGGATGGCACCTGCGTGGATGGCGCGCGTGCCGAAGCCGTAGTCTCTGTCCTTTTCCATGGGCGGATGTCTCTCTTTGTTCTTCTGTTCAGTAAGGCAGTTGCTGCGGGCGCTTGGCCGAGATCACGCGCGTGTTGACGCCCGCCCAGTTGAGCCCGCCGAACAGGCGCGCATGCTCGATCTTCACGCAGCGGTCCATCACCACCGCCAGGCCCGCTGCACGGGTCTGCGCCGCCGCGTCCTCGTTCACGACACCGAGTTGCAGCCACAGGCACTGCGCGCCGATGGCAATGGCTTCCTCGGCCAGTGGCGGGATGTCCTCGCTCTTGCGAAAGCAGTCCACCATGTCGATTCGGTGGTCGGCCGCCGCCGCCGTGACGCTGGGGTAGCAACGCTCGCCCAGGATCTCGCTCGCCATGGGGTTCACCGGCACGATGCGGTAGCCGTGGGCCTGCATGTACTTGGCCGCAAAGAAGCTGGGCCGGTGCCATTGCGGCGACAGGCCCACGACCGCGATGGTGCGGCAGGTTCCCAGGATGTGGCGCAGTTCGCTGATGGTGCTCATGCCACCAGTGTAGAGGCGCCGCTTGTCAGGCAGGATCTTTGTATTTGATGCTGCAGCCATAGGGCCGCGTAGTGGGCGCGGTGAGCGGCTTGCCCGCCAGTGCTTCCGCCAGCCCGGTCTTCACGTAGTTGGTGGCGCGCGGGATGTCGTCGGCCTTGGCCGAGGCGATGCTGTCGATGCCGCCCGCATAGATCAACTGGCCCTGCGGGTTCACGATGTACATGTGCGGCGTGGTGCGCGCGCCATAGGCACGGCCGGCCGTGCCTTCCTCGTCCATGAGGATGGCGGTGGGCACCGACTGGCGCTCCTTGAGCCAACTGGTGAGCTTGGGGGGCTCCAGGTAATCGCCGCTGGCCTTCTCGGTGGAGTTGACCGCGAGCCACACCACGTTCTTGCTGGCAGCGTCCTTCTGCGTCGCGGGCATGTTGCCGCTGTCGTAGTGCTTGCGCACGAAGGGGCAGCCGGGGTTGGTCCATTCGAGCACCACATGCTTGCCCTTGAAGTCCGACAGGCGCACGGTCTTGCCCGTGGTGTCCTTCAGGGTAATGTCGGGGGCCGGCTGGCCCACGGTGGCGGCGGCCTGTGCACCGGCGGCGGCCAGCATCAGGGGCAGGGCGAAGAGGGTACGTCGAAGCAGCATGGATGAAAGATCTCCAGGTGAGGGACGGTGGTGGGGCAGTATGGGTGATGCAGCCCCGGATTTCCAGGCGGAGCCCCTGCCGACCGGCTGGTCTTACAGCGCAGCCACCGCGGCGCGCAGTTCCGCTTCGCCCAGGATCTCGGAGAACACCACGGGCGCCTTGCCGGGGGCATGCAGCACATACACCGGCACGCCGCTGCGGCCCAGCTGGGCCAGGGCGGCGGTGATGGCTGGGTCGCGGCGCGTCCAGTCGGCGCGCAGCAGGGCCACGTTCTTGGCGGTGAAGTCGGCCTGCACGCCGGCGTCGGCCAGGGTGGTCTTCTTGTTGTACTGGCAGGTGACGCACCAGGCGGCCGTGAAGTCCACGAACACCGGCCGACCGCTGGCGACGAGCTGCTCGGCGGCGCCCGGGGTCCATGCCTGCCACTGCTGGGTGGCGTTGCCCGTGGATGCCTGCGCTGACGGTGCAGCAGCCACGTTGGTGACGTGCGGAGCGAAGGTCCATGCCAGCAGCGCCAGCGCCAGGACGGAGACCGGTGCCATGAAGCGGCGCGCGGTGCCCGCGAGCGACAGCGCCCAGGCCACCATCCCGAGGGCCACCAGCAGGATCAGCAGCGCGCCGGCGCCATCGATGCCGCTTTGCTGGCCCAGCACCCACACCAGCCAGACCACGGTGGCCAGCATGGGGAAGGCCATGAATTTGCGCAGCGTGTCCATCCACGCGCCAGGGCGCGGCAGCGCGCGCGCCACGGCGGGCACGAAGGCGGCGGCCAGGTAAGGCAGGGCCAGGCCCAGGCCCAGCGCCGCGAACACGGCCAGCGCCTGTGGGCCCGGCAGCGTGGCCGTGAGGCCCAGCGAGGCGCCCATGAACGGGGCGGTGCATGGCGAAGCCACAGCCACCGCGAGCACACCCGTGAGGAAGGAGTCGGCCACCGGGTGGCGCGCCTGCAGGCTGGCCACCGAGGAGGGCAGGAAATGCCCGAACTCGAACACCCCGGCCAGGTTCAGCGCGATCAGCGTGAACAGGGCCGCCAGCCCCGCCACCACGGCCGGCGACTGCAGCTGAAAGCCCCAGCCGATGGCCTCGCCCGCCGCGCGCAGGCCCAGCATCAGCGCGCCGAGCGCCACGAAGGACAGCACCACGCCGGCCGTGTAGGCGATGCCGCTGAGCCGGTGCGCGCGCCGGTCCTGGGCATGCTGGGCAAAGCCCACGACCTTGATGGCCAGCACCGGGAAGACGCAGGGCATGAGGTTCAGGATCAGCCCGCCGAGCAATGCGCCCAGCAGTGCCGCCAGCAGCGTGAGCGGCGGGGCCGACGAGGTGGAAGCGGGGACACCTGCCGCATTGGCCTTGAGCGCTGCCTCCAGCGCGGGCGACACGGTGGCCGCTGCGGCCACCGTGGGCCAGGCGCCCAGCACCTTGAGCTCGGCCCGGTAGCCCTGGCCATCGGCGGCCAGCACCACGGGCATCGGGTCAGGGCTGTTGCTGCGCTGGGCCGACAGAGGCACCTCGGCGGTCCAGACGGCGCCCTTCCAGGCCTGGGTCCAGGCGGCGGCGTTCTCGATGACCTCGGGCGTCTCTGGGAACAGCTCCAGCGTCTTGCCGCGCAGTTCCACGGGCAGGCCCTGCACGCTCAGCTGCAGCGTGTTGCCTTCGATGCGGGCATTGCTGTCGGGCCGCACGCCCTGCACGCTGCCCATCACCGGGCGGGGCTGGGCCGCCAGGGCGGCATCGAAAGCCGCACCATGCATGGCCGTGGTGCTGCGTGCGGGGATGGTCAGCGTGAAGTCGCCCTCTTCAGGGATGCATTCCTTGCGACACACCAGCCAGGTGGCGTGCAGGCGCACCGTGGCATCGTTCGACAGCGCCTTGGGCGCGAAGGTGCTGGCCACGGTGACCGGCACGGGCAGCAGCACCGTGCCCTCGTAGCCGTAGTTGGCCAGGGTGCCGATGGGGATCTTCCTGGGCAGGGGCCAGGCGATCTCGCCCGCATCCAGCCCGGCCGGCAGGGTCCAGGCCATCTCGATGGGCAGGCCCGAGTCGCCGGGGTTCTTCCAGTAGGTGTGCCACTCGGGCTGGTGCGTGATCTGCAGGCCCAACCACAGCGGCTGGCCCGGTTCGATCCCCTGCGGCGCATGGGCGATCAATTCGGCACGCACGTGCGGCGTGGTCACCACCGCACCGGTGGCACCCCCGGCCTTGGATGCCAATTGGGCCCAGGCGCCGGCCCCGGCGAGCAGGAATGCTATGAAAAGAACAGCTTTGGCAAAAAGGGGCAGCGGGCGTTGGGGCATGTTGCAAGGTGTGAGCGCCCAGAAGACCGTTTGGTTCCTGGGCGGGGAGTAGGCCCCCTTATTGTGTTGCCAGGGTCAGTTGCGCCTGGGGAGACCATTTCTCGGGCTGGGTTCCCGCGCGCGGCGCCGCCAGAAAGAGCCGTTCCACCGGCAGCTTCTGCGCCATCAGATAGCTGCGCACTGCCTGGCCCCGCTGGGTGGCCAGCTCCTGCGCCATGGCCTCGGTGGCGGGCTGGTGGGCCAGCAGCAGGGCTTCCATTTCGGCCGGGGTCAGCTCGCGCGCCAGACCCACCAGGTTGCGCGGCTTGGGGATGTCGGCGCGGCGGTACACCTCCTTGAGCAGCGCGGGGTACTCGGCGGCCTGCACCGCTGCGGTGTCGGCCGGGCTGGCGCGGCGCTTTTCGGCCAGCACCAGTTGCTGCAGGTGCTCGCGCTGCAGGCCCTCGCGCTCGGCCTGCAGGCTGGCCTGGCCGGTCACGGTGATGCGCAGGTTGGGCCGGTCGGTCAGCGCCTTGACCACCTTGGCGAGGTTCTGCTGGGCCTCGGGGGTCAGGCTGGCGCTGCCGGGGGCGAAAGGCACGCTGCCCAGTTCGTCGCCGCCGCCCAGGGCGCTGGCCAGCAGGCTGAAGGGCGAGATCAGGGCCTTGCCGATCAGGTTGACGATGATCTTCCAGATCACCGGGCCCACGCGGAACTCGGGGTCGTTGAGCGAGCCGCTGAGCGGCAGGTCCAGGTCAATCACGCCATTGCGGTCGGCCAGCAGCGCCACGGCCAGCTTCACGGGCAGGCTGTTGGGCGCGCCGGCCACGGGTTCGCCAAAGGTCAGTTGGTTGAGCACCAGCCGGTTGCTGGCCGTGAGCTGGCCACTCGGGAGCACCTTGTAGGCCACGTCCACGCTGAGCTTGCCGCGCTCGATGCCATGCCCCGCGTACTTGACGGCATAGGGTGAGAGCGGCGGCAGCTCCAGGTCGCGCACCTTGCCCGCGATGTCCAGCGCCAACGGCTTGGCCAGCGGGTTGAGCTTGCCCGTAATCTCGAGCGAGGCCGTGCCCTCGGCCTTGCCGCGCAACTCCAGGTCGGCCAGCACCGGCTCGCCCCCGGGCGCCGCGGTGGAAAAGGCGCTGAGCTTGCCCGTGAGCTCCGACAGGTCGGCCGAGTAGTTGGGCTTGATGAAGAAGTCCGAGAACAGCACCTTGCCGTTGACCAGGCTCACCGGGCCGAACTGCACCACCGGTGCCAGCGGGTCGGCAGGCGCTGCCGCCACGGCGGCGGACGCTGCGGATGCGGCAGGCCCCGCCCTGGGTGGCACCGACTTGGCGGCGCTGGCGGCATTGGCCGCCTGGGCCTCGGCCGGTGTCTTGGCGATATCGCCCAGGTTGATGCGGCCGGCTTCGTTGATGGTGATGCGCGCGAAGAAGTCGGCCAGGCTGGTCTCTTTCACTTCGAGCCGCGGCGCCGTGCCGGGGGCGGTGGCCAAGTCCAGGCCGCGCAGGTTCAGGCTCTTCCAGGCCAGCAGTTCCTCGCCCACCTGGGCCTCGGTCTTGGGGGTGGAGGCCGAGGTGCTGTTGGCCTGCAGGTCGTCCACGGCGGCATCGCCCGACAGGCGCAGGCTGGCGCCCTTGTCGCCCTGCGAAAAGGCCACCTGGCCCTTGAATCCCACGTCGGCGCGCAGCAGCTCGATGGCCAACTGGCTCGCCAGGTAGCCGTCGAGCGCGTGCAGCGGCAGGCGCGTGGCCTCGAGCCTGCCCTGCGTGGCCAGCGGCTGCAGCGCTAGCGTGCCCTGGTAATCGAGCTTGCCGGGCGTGCCTTTGCCCGCAGCCACCTGGGCCGAAATCTTGAGCGCCTCGGGCTTGCTGCCGTCGGTCGCGAGGTTTTTGGCCGCAATCCCCAGGGCCGACAGCTCCAGCGCCACGGGGCGGGCCTGGGCGTTGTCGGCCAGCGCAATGGCACCGCCCTGCAGGCTGAAATCCGCCACGCGCAGCACCCACGGTGCAGCGGTGGGGGCGTTCGGTGCTGGGGCATTTTCTTGTACAGGGGGCGTGGTGGCCGGCGCCTTCATCCAGCGCTCGAACATCCAGCGCCCGTCCGCGCTGCGGTCCACCGTGGCCTTGGGCTGGGTCAAGGCCAGGCTCTCCAGCGTGGCGGTGCGGGTGTCCAATGGCACCTGCACGCCCTTGACTTCCAGCCGGCCCAGGCTGGCCAGCACGGTCTTGCCCTCGCGCAGGGCCAGTTGCTCCAGTGCGAGCGCGCCGGCGGTGAGGGTGATGCCCGTGGGCGCCGCAGCACCGGGCTTCACGGACGATGCATCGGGCGCTGCCCACTGCACGCCGATGTCGCCGGTGAGCTGGCCCGACACGGCCGGCTCCAGCGCCTGCGCGAGGTAGGGTGCGGCCACCTGCAGTGCCAGTGCGGTCACGTTCGCCTCCACCTGCGCCTTCTGGTCCGTGGCCTCGCCCTTGAATCCCAGGCTGCCATCCTGCAGCTTGAAGCCGCCCTCAAAGCTCACGGGGTGGGCCCACGGCAGGGCCAGGTCCCTGGCGTCGAGCGTGAACTCGCGCGCCTCCAGTGCGGCGGCGGGGCGGGTGGTCTGGTCGCCCCAGCGCAGCGTGCCGCCGCGCACCAGGGTGTGGGCGATCTCCACCGCCCAGGGCCTGGCGGCCGCGGGCTTGCCCGCAGCGGCCGAGGCTGGGCGAGACGCGGTGCTGGCAGCGCTGGCGGCAGGTGCCGCCGCAGCGGGCGGGCTCTCCGGCGCCAGTTGCGCCAGGTTGATCTGGCCCGCCGCATTGCGCGTGGCGTTGAGCACCGGGGCCGTGAGCTCCACCTGCGACAGGCGCACCACCTGGTCGAGCGGGCGCACGTCGGCCAGATCGATCTTCAGGCGCTCATAGCTCAGCAGGTCCTGCCCCTGGCGGTCCGCCAGGCGCACGCCGCGCGCCTGCACGCTGCCGGTGAGCTTCACGGCCATCTTCGGTGCCTGCTCGAAGGCCACCTTCAGGTCCACGTCCAGCGTGGCGCCCTGCACTTTCACGGGCAGGCTGGCGGGCAGGTAGGCCAGGTAGGGTGCCAGGTCCACGCCGTCCCAGCGCACGCTGGCGTCGGTCTTGCCGGTCTGGGCAAACGGCGTGCCCTGGGCCGAGGAGTCGAAGCGGCTGCCGTTGAGCACAAAGGCCAGGTGCGGCTCCACCTTCACCTCGCGCTGCGAGGGCAGGGTGCTGATGAAGGGCACCTTGAGCGCCAGGTCGCGCAGGCTGTGCTTTTTGCCCACGCTGCGGTCGTCATAGTCGATGCTGCCGCCGATGAGCGCCAGGTTGTACAGCGCCAGGCGGGCCGGGCCCGTGTCGGGCTTGGGTTCGGCGGGCGGTGCCGTGATCTTGGCGATGATGTCGTCCACGTCGTAGCGGCCCTCGCCCAGGTGGGCGATGTGCAGCACGGGCGACTCCACGGTGAACTCGTCCACCACGGGCGCCAGGCGCAGCAGCGATTGCAGCTCGCCATCCACATGCATGCGGGCGATGGTGAGCTGGGGCCTGTCACTGCCTGCGGCGCCCGCCACCGCGATGTCGCGCAGCGTGAGCTCCAGCGACCAGGGCTTGAAATCGATGGCGCCCACCGTGACGGCCCGGCCCAGTTGTTCGCTGGCCGCACGCTGCAGCGGCCCCTTGAGCAGGGGGGGCACGGCCAGCCAGGTCAGCAGCCACAGGGCCAGCAAGGCCGCCAGGGCCATGGCGGCACGGCGCGCCCAGCGGTGCTGGCGCAGGGCTGCCAGGGAGGGGCGGGTCAGGGAAAGGCGCTTGGGAAGAGGCATGGAGGCAGCGGAAAACGTCGAGCGGTCAGGGGGCCATGCCGCGAACGGGCGGCAGGCCGCCCAAGGTACCACCGCGCGGGGCTGCGCGGTGTATCCAGCGGTATGGTTGAGGTTTGTTGACGTTCAGGCGGCGAAGCCCAGCACCACGCGGCGTGTGGTGGCGCTCTTCTTCTCGATCTTGGTGACCACGATGGCGCCGATCTCTGCGGTATTGGCCACGTGCGTGCCGCCGCAGGGCTGCAGGTCGATCAGCGGGGCGCCGCTCTCGCCGCCGATGCGGATGGTGCGGATGCGCCCCGAACCGCGCGGCGGTTGCACGCTCATGCTCTTGACCAGGGCCGGGTTGGCGTCGAGTTCCTCGTCGCTGATCGATGCCACGGTGAGCGGATGGCCTGCGGCCACCAGGGCGGCGATGCCGGCGGTCAGCACCTCCTTGTCGAGCGGGTCGGTCATGGAGAAATCCAGGCGCGCGTACTCGGGCGTGATGGAGCAGCCGTTGACCAGCTGCGGCACCAGGTGGCACAGCAGGTGGGTGGTGGTGTGCAGGCGCATCAGGCGATGCCGGCGTTCCCAGTCGATGCAGGCCGTCACGGGCGTGCCGGTGGTGAGCGCGGCCAGCTGCGCTTCCTGGCCCGGGGCGGGCACATGCACGATGTCGGCGGTGGGCTGGCCTTCGGCGTCCTTGCCCTTGCGCGTGTCGGCTATGGCGATGGCCGTGCCGTCGGCCAGCAGCAGGTGGCCGCTGTCGCCGGCCTGGCCGCCACCCAGGGGGTAGAACACCGTGCGGTCGAGTACGATGCCGGCGTCGGTGATGGCGGTGATGTGGGCGCTGCATTCGCGCAGGTAGCCGTCTTCTCGGAACAGATCGTGGGTCATTCCCGGATGGTAGCGGCTGTGGAGTGTGCTTGCAGGGCGCTACCATGCGGTGCATGAAACGCCGCACCGCCCTGATCGCCGCTCCTCTGGTCCTGGTTCCTTTGCTGGGCTGGGCCGACGTGCCCAAGGTCGCCGACCTGTCCGGCGCGCTGCGCTGGCTCGACCGGATGGAGGCAGCGCCCCAGGCCCGTACCCATGGTGCCTGGCCGCTGGTGGCGGTGCTGGAGCATCTCTCTCAAAGCATCGAGATGAGCATGGACGGATTTCCCAAAGAGAACAGCGCCCTTTTCCAGCGCACGCTGGGGGCTGCGGCGTTCAGCTTCTTCGGCTGGCGCGGGCGCATGTCGCATGGCCTGGCCGAGCCCATTCCCGCGGCGCCAGCGCTCACCATGTCGGGCGACTGGAAGCCCGCAGCCCAGCGCCTGCGGGCGGCGATCGCGCGCTTCAATGCCCATGCGGGGGCACTGCGCCCGCACTTTGCGTATGGCGCGCTGGACAAAACCAGCTTTGCGCGGGCCCACACCTTCCACATCGCCAACCACCAGGACGAGATCGTTCTCGGCTAAGGCCGCTACCATGGCGGCATGACCCAGCCACCGGTGCCTTCCCCTTCCCCACCCGCCGCCACGCCACCGCGATGGTGGGCCGATCTCGGCACGCGCGACTTCGCGCAGCGCAAGGCCTCGGGCCTGGCCGCGCAAACTGTCGCCGTGCTGCCGGTGGCGGCCATCGAGCAGCATGGGCCGCACCTGCCGCTGTCGGTCGATGCCACCTTGCTGCAGGGCGTGATCGACGCGGCGCTGCCGCTGCTGCCGGCCGAGCTGCCGGTGCTCTTTTTGCCGCCGCAGAACGTGGGCCTGAGCCCCGAGCACATCCGCTACCCCGGCACGCTCACGCTGTCGCCTGCCACCATCATCGCGCTGTGGACCGAGCTTGGTGAGTGCGTCGCACGCGCGGGTGTGAAGAAACTGCTGCTGTTCAACGGCCATGGCGGCCAGGTCAGCGTGATGGACATCGTGGCGCGCGAGCTGCGCACGCGTTGCGACCTGCTGGTCTACAGCGCCAGTTGGTTCAGCCTGCCCCTGCCCGAAGCGGTGGCCGGCCAGTTCAGTGCGCAGGAGCACCGCTTCGGCATCCACGCGGGCGAGATCGAGACCTCGATGATGCTGCACCTGGCCCCAGCCACGGTGCACATGGCGCATGCGCAGGACTTCCGTTCCACCTCGCAGGACCGCTCGGAGCAGTACGCCATCCTGGGCAACGGCAAGAGCGCCAAGCTTGGCTGGCAGATGCAGGACTACCACCCGGCCGGTGCCGTGGGCAATGCCGCAGCCGCCAGCGCCGACAAAGGCCGTACCGTGGTGGAGGCGGCGGCCACCCAACTCGTGGCACTGCTGCAGGAAATGGCGGCATTGCCGCTGAGCACCTTGCGTGACCAGCCCGATTGTTGAGGGCGGTGGCCACGCTTTGCACGGCCTTTTGCGTTCATTGAATGACCATGATCAGACCTGCCACGTTCCCCGGCGATCTTCCTGAAGTCATCGCGATTTTTCGCGAGTACGTCAAAAGCCCGGTGGCCAATCTCGATTTTCAGGACTACGAGCAGGAGTTCGCACAACTGCCGGGAAAGTATGCCGAGCCCGACGGCTGCATTTTTCTGGCCGTCATCGAGGGCCAAGTGGTGGGGTGCGCCGCCCTTCGGCGGGTCGATGCAAGCGCCTGTGAACTCAAGCGCGTGTACGTGCGGCCCGCAGCCCGGGGGATGGACCTGGGTCGGCAGTTGGTCGAGCAGATGCTGCACGCCGCAAAAGAGTCCGGCTATCGGCGCATGTGCCTGGATGTGCTGGCGGAATTCGTCGCGGCACAAAGGTTGTACGAATCGCTGGGGTTTGTGCCTGCGGAACCCGTGAGCTTCAACCCGGTTCCGGGAACCCGCTTTCTCGCACTCGATCTGTAGGCGAGCCCGCTGGCCTGCCGCCGGTCAGGCGTGGGTGATCCAGTCCAGGTGCGGCGCTTCGTTCAAGTGCGGCAGGGTGTTGAAGGTCTGCAGCATGAGCCGCTTGGGGCTGATGCTGAACTCCGTCACCGCACTGTTGCGGATGCGCATGTTCAGTGCAATCGTCACCTCGGGCGCGGTGCCCAGCACCTGGCCCACGGCGGTGGAGATGGGGCCGCCGCTGCTCACCAGCAGCACGTTCTGGCCGGTGTGGTGCTGGCGCACATGGTCGAGCGCGGCGCGCACGCCGGCGCTGAACTCGTTCCACGTCGGCATGCCCTGCGGGCTGATGACCCCCGCCATCCACTGCGCGAGTGCATCGCACAGCAGGCGAAAGTGGTGGCGGTACAGCTCGGGCGTATCCGGCTTGGGCAGCGGCTGGGGGTGGATGGCGGTGATCAGCGCATGGCTATCGTACTCGTTGAGGCCGGGCATCTGCAGCACCTCGGGGGTGACCTGCAGGCCCTCGGCAATGCCTTCCAGCGTCTGCGTATGGCGGCGCAAGGTGCCGGTGATCACGGCATCGAAGGCCTGGCCGCGCTCGCGCCAGAATTCGCCCAGGCGCACCGCCTGTTCGCGTCCGCGCGCGCTCAGCTGGTCGTAGTCGTCTGCGCCAAACGAGGCCTGGCCGTGGCGCACGAGGTAAAGGGTTCCCATGCGCCGGATTGTGGGCAGGGGCGGGCCTGGACGTTTGTCGCCCAAGCGACCGGAACCACGCAGCCAGTAGCCTCGGGGACAGGCTCCGCCGCCCGCTCAGCCCGCCAGAACGCGGCTGAACACCGGCGCGTCGACATTGCCGCCCGTGAGCGCCAGGCCCACCGCAAGGCCGCGCAGGCGGTCGCGCTCCTGCAGCGCAGCGGCCAGGGCGGCGGCCCCCGCGCCCTCGGCCACGTTGTGCGTATCGGTGTAGATCGCATGCATGGCGGCGGCCACTTCGGCATCCGTCACCTGCACGATGTGGTCGATGTGCGGTGCCAAAACGGCCAGCGCATCTGCATCGGCCACGCGGCAGGCCATGCCGTCGGCCAGTTCGGTGCTCACGGGTGCCTCGACCACGCGGCCCGCCGCCAGGGAATCGGCATAGGTGGTGGCATGGGCACTCACCACCCCGACGATGCGCACGCCGTGCCCCAGCGCCAGCTTGGCCGCAATGGCCGAGCACGCGCCCGATCCCTGGCCGATGGGCACATAGACCACGTCGAGCTGCGGCACCGCACGCAGGAACTCCCACCAGTAGGTGCTCACGCCGCGCAGCAGGTCGGCGTGGAAGCTGGGCACCATGTGCGCGCCGCGCTCGGCGGCCAGTTGCATGGCGTGCTCGCGCGCCTCCTGGAAGTCGCTGCCATGCTCGATCAGCGTGACGCCCAGGGCGCGCATGGCGGCGTTCTTCTCGACCGAGTTGCCGCGGGGCACGACGATGGTGCAGGCCACGCCGTGGCGCCGGGCGGCCCAGCCCATGCTTTGGCCATGGTTGCCGCGCGTGGCGCTGACCACCTCGCGCGGCAACGCACCGCGCTTGGCGAGCTGGTCGAAATAGGTGAGCCCGCCGCGGATCTTGAAGGCACCCACGGGCGTGTGGTTCTCGTGCTTGAGCCAGCAGTCCGTGCCCAGGCGCTCGCTGAGCAGGCCCCAGCGGTACTGCGGCGTGGGCGCAAAGTCGCAGTACACGACCTCGGCCGCGGCCTCGATGTCGGCCAGGCCCGGCAGCCAGGGCAGGGGAGTGGTCGGCAGGGCGCTCATGCGGCAGGCCTCTTTTCGGTCAGCAGGCGCACGGCCAGCAGGCCGAGTACCGTGCCCATCACATAGCGCTGGGCGCGCATCCAGGCCTGGCTGCGGTTCATGAACAGCGCCACGCGCGCCGCGAACAGCACCAGCAACGCGTTGACCAGCCCGCTGATGCTGATCTGCACCGCGCCCAGGGTCAGGCTCTGCAGCAGCCACTGGCCGCGCTCGGGATGCAGGAACTGCGGGAAGAACGACAGGTAGAACATGGCCACCTTGGGGTTGAGCAAATTGGTCATGAAGCCCATGAGGAACAGCTTGCGTGGCCCGTCGTGCGGCAGGTCGCGCGCCTCGAACGGCGCCGAGCCGCCGGGTTTCACGGCCTGCCAGGCCAGCCACAGCAGGTAGGCGGCGCCCGCGATGCGGATCGCGTCGAAGGCCATGGGCACGGCGGCCAGCAGGGCCGTGAGGCCGAGCGACGCCGCGAGCAAATGAACGCCAAAGCCCGCCAGCACCCCGGCCAGCGAGAGCAGGCCGGCGCGTGGGCCCTGCGTGAGGCTGCGCGAGATGCAATAGACCATGTTGGGCCCGGGCGTGAGCACGAGCAGCAGCGCGGCGAGCGCAAAGAGCATCAGTTCCTGGGGTGCGAGCATGGTGGCTTACTCCGTTGGGGCCATGGAAGAGGGTGGACGGGATTGCAAAGCCAGCGTGCCGCGCGGGGTGCGCAGCAGCGCGTGCAGTTGCGGGGCAGGGCCCTCGGTGGGGGTGACCACGGCGCCCAGGCCAGCGGCGTCGCAGGCGCTGCGCAGGGCGCGCGCGTCGGGGTGCTGCAGCTGCAGGGATTGCAGCTGTACGCCGCTGGCCGGCAGGTGATCGCAGGGGTGCACGGCGCCCCATTCGATCAGCGTGGGCAGGCAGCCGTCCCACAGGCGCTGACCGTCCGGCCGCACGCTGATCTGCCACTGCAGCAAGCCCTGTGGCGTGGGGCGGCTGGCGGAGATGGCGCGGCCCCGGTCCACGCCCAGGGCGGCCAGTACAGCCAGGCTGGCCATCACGTCGGGCACCGAGGCCACCCAGTGGATGAGCTGCGGGCCGTGCTCGGCGACCTGCTGCCGCAGGGCGACGTCGTCCATGTCGAACCAGCGCCGGTCGTTGTCGGGGATGGACTTGCTGCCCTGCGGGTTGATGGCGATCACCTCCAGGTAGGCGCGCGGGTGCGCGGGGCTGGAGACATTGAGCAAGCGGTTGTGCGTGCCCATCAGCGGGTGCTCGCCGCCCGCCGCGGGTGTGACGCCCAGCGTGCGCTCGCACCACTCCACGCCCGTGGCCAGGTCGCGGGCCAGCACCACCAGGTGGTCGACACAGGCCAGGGCCTGGCCCGTCACAGCAGCACCTCGCCCTGCACGCAGGTGACCGAATGGCCGCCGATCCAGATGTCGCTGCCTTCCTGGTCCACATGCACGCGGCCTGCGCGCGCCAGGGCGGTGCCCTGGCTGGCCACATAGTGCGCAGGGGCCAGGCCTGCGCCGATGAGCCACTGCGCCAGCGCCGCGTTCAGGCTGCCGGTCACCGGGTCTTCGGCCAGGCCGTTGTTGCCCGGGAAAAAGGCGCGCACCTCGAAGGCGATGTCCTCGCGGGCGGTGTCGGCACCGATCACGCCGACCTTGCCGCGCGGGCCCACCACGCCGATATCGAGGCCCGCCAGGATGGCGGCATCGGGCCGCAGGGCCAGCACCTGCTCGGCCGATTGGAGCATCACGCCACGCCACTTCGGGCCGTTGTCGCACCAGGCGTGGTGCAGGATGTCGGCGCGCTCCACGCCCAGGCCGCGGGCGATCAGCGCCACGTCGGCTTCGTCCAGCGGGCCGCTTTGCAGGCGGGGCGGGGCGGCAAAGGCCAGGCGTGCGCCGTCCTGGCGCAGCGGCACCAGGCCGGCACCGCATTCCTGCACCACGCGACCCGGCGTCTGCGGCTTGCCGCCCGCGCCCAGCCAGGCGTGGCAGCTGCCCAGCGTGGGGTGGCCGGCAAAGGGCAGCTCACGCCCGGGGCAGAAAATGCGCACGCGGTAGTCGGCACCCGCCGCCCGGCCCTCGGGCGTGGGCGGCAGCAGAAAGGTGGCTTCGGACAGGTTGGTCCAGTTCGTGAACTCCTGCATGGCCTCGGTGGTGATGCCTTCGCCGTCGAGCACCACGGCCAGCGGGTTGCCGCGATAGGCCGTGGCGGTGAAGACGTCGACTTGCTGGAAGGGGCGCAGTTTCA
Organism: Acidovorax sp. AC410; assembly: GCF_979253235.1. Lineage (NCBI taxonomy): Bacteria > Pseudomonadati > Pseudomonadota > Betaproteobacteria > Burkholderiales > Comamonadaceae > Acidovorax > Acidovorax sp. AC410. Next base: position 1,178,224 of record NZ_CEEDCG010000001.1, on the reverse strand, counting down.
TGGGGAGCCTGTCAGGTAAATGGATGGGATGGAATGTACGTGGGCGTAGCGGCCACGCCGGGGGCGGCCCTGGGAGCCAAAGCGGCGCGCCGGGCGGGGTTCAGCCGCTGGCGTGGATGGGGATGCGGGGTGGTTTCACAGCAGCACCGTGCCTTCGATGCAGGTGACGGAGCGCCCGCCCACCCACACCTGGTGATCGTCCTGGCGGATGTGTACGCGCCCTGCGCGGCCCAGGCATTCGCCCTGGGCCACCTGGTAGTGGTGCGGTGCCAGGCCTTCGGCGATCAGCCATTCGGCCAGGCTGGCGTTGAGGCTGCCGGTGACCGGATCTTCGCGGTTGCCCATGGGGGCGGCAAAGGCGCGCACCACCACACCCGGACGGCTGGTGTCGCTGGCATGCGGGCCCACATGCACCACGCCCACCGACTGGCCCAGGTCCATCAGGCGCGCGTGGTCGGGCTGCAGGCCGAGCACGGTGTCGGCGCTGTCGAGCAGCATGCCCAGCCACACCGGGCCGTTGTCGAGCAGCTGCGTGCCCAGGATCTGCGCCGGGCGCACCCCGAGGGCGCTGGCGATCAGCGGCACCAGCGCCGGGCTGGGCGCGCTGCGCTTGAGCGGCGGCGCGGCAAAGGCCAGGGTGTGGTCTTCGCGCCGGATGCGCACCAGCCCCAGCGCGCATTCCTGCACCACCAGGCCTTCCTGGTGCGGTTGATTGCCGGCCTCCAGCCATGCATGGCAGGTGCCCAGCGTGGGGTGGCCGGCAAAGGGCAGCTCGCCCTGCGGGCTGAAGATGCGCAGGCGGTAGTCGGCGCCCTGCGCGCGGCCGGCCTCGGTGGGCGGCAGCAGGAAGGTGGTTTCCGACAGGTTCATCCACGCGGCAAAGCGGCGCATGTCCGCATCGCTCAGGTCCTCGGCCTCCAGCACCACGGCCACGGGATTGCCGTCGCCGGGGTGGTCGCTGAACACGTCGATCTGCTTGAAGGGGCGTGGATGCATGGTGCGGTCTTGCGGGCGGATGGTCCCGTCAGGATAACGCCTGGTCGAGCACGCCGCGCGCCCCCGTGCGCGAGCTCACCGCCTGGTACCAGCGGTCCAGGTGCGGCCGTGCGGCACGCTCCTGGGGCAGGCCCCACCAGCGGTGGATCTCGCAACCGACCGGAATGTCGGCCATGGTGAAGCGGTCCCCTGCCATGAAGGGCTGGCGCGCCAGGTGCGCGTCCAGCAGGTCCAGCAGCGGTTCGGTGGCCGCCATCGACGCGGCGATCAGCGCGTCATTGCGCTGCGCGGCCGGCGTGCGTATCCACTGGATGAAGGCATCGCGCCCCGCCGGGTTCAGCGTGGTCTGCTGCCAGTCCATCCACTGCTCGGCCGCAAAGCGCGTAGCGATGTCCTCCGGATAGAGCTCGCCCGGCGCATGCCGGGCGCACAGGTAGCGCACGATGGGGTTCGACTCCCACAGCACCACGCCCGTGTCCTCGTCCTCGATCAGCGGCACCAGGCCGTTGGGATTGAGGCCCAGGTAGTGCGCTTCGCGCACGATGCCGAACTGCCCGCCGGCATCGGTGCGCTGCAGGCTGATGCCGAGCTCCTGCGCGGCCCAGACCACCTTGCGCACGTTGATCGACGACAGCCGTCCCCACAGGCGCAGCATGTGGCTCAGCCCGGTGCCCGGTGGTCGCGGATGGCCGCTGCCAGCGCCGCGATGCCGGTGGCGATCTGCTCGGCCGTGGACGTCACGAACGACAGGCGCAGCGTGCGGTGGTCGGCATCGTCGGCATAGAAGGCGGCGCCGGGCACGAAGGCCACGTTGCGCTCCACGGCCTTGGGCAGCAGTTCGATGGCGCTCATGCCTTCGGGCAGGCGCACCCACAGGAACATGCCGCCGTCGGGCTTGTTCCACTCGACGGACAGGCCCTGCATCTCCTTGTCCAGCGCGGTCAGCATCGCGTCGCGCTGCTGCTTGTAGAGCGCGCGGATGGTGGGCACGTGGCGCTCCAGGAAGCCGCCCTTCATCACTTCGGCCACCATGCGCTGGTTGTAGCCGGGGGTGTGCAGGTCGGCTGCCTGCTTGGCCTGCAGCAGCTTGGGGTAGACGGCCTTGGGCGCCACCAGGTAACCCAGGCGCAGGCCCGGGGCCAGCACCTTGGAGAACGAGCCCATGTAGATGCAGCCCTCGGGGTTGCGCGCGGTCAGCGGTGCGGGTGGCGGGGCGTCGAACCACAGGTCGCCATAGGGGTTGTCCTCCACCAGCGGCAGGTTCAGTTCGGCGGCCTTGGCCACCAGCTCGGCGCGGCGCGCATCGCTCATGGTGCGGCCCGTGGGGTTCTGGAAGTTGGGCAGCACGTACAGGAAGCGTGCCTTGTCCGCGCCTGTGCCGACCTTGGCCACCAGGTCATCGATGCGCACACCTTGCTCGTCGCTGGCCACCGCCACCACCTTGGGCTCCATGGGCGTGAAGGCCTGGATGGCACCCAGGTAGGTCGGCGTTTCCACCAGCACGCGGCTGTCGGTGTCGATCAGCACCTTGGCGATCAGGTCCAGCCCCTGCTGCGAGCCGGTGGTGATCAGCACCTGCTCCGGGTCCACATCCCAGGGCAGGAAGGCGGCGATGGCTTCGCGCAGGGGGGCAAAGCCCTCGCTCGACGCGTACTGCAGTGCCGAAGGGCCGTCGTTGGCCAGCACGGCGGCTGAGGCGGCCGCGAAGGCTTCGACCGGGAAGGTCTTGGGCGAGGGCAGGCCGCCGGCCAGGCTGATGATGCCGGGCTTTTCGGTGACCTTGAGAATTTCGCGGATGACCGAGGGATTCATGCGCTCGGCACGGCGCGCCAGGGTCCAGGGGCTGGTGTGGGGAAGGTCGTTCAGTTTCACTCTCGGTCTCCTGCGGTGGTCCTAAGAACCTGTTGCAAAGTCATCAGAAAAAAGGGTATTTCACAGCGTCCTGGTGCCTTCAGTCCACGATGAACAGCGTGGCGCCCAAGGGGGCGGTGGATCGGTGCGGTTCTGCATTGTCCGCCACCTGGTAGCTCATCCCAGGAGCAAGGGTGAAGCGGCGGCCGTCCTGCAGCTCCGTGTGCAGCTCGCCCGCCAGGCACAGCAGCACATGGCCCTTGCTGCACCAGTGGTCCGACACGTAGCCGGGGGTGTACTCCACCTTGCGCACGCGCAACTCACCATACTGCAGCGTCTGCCAGAAGGCCTGGCCGGCCTGGGCGCTCTTTTCGACGCGCTCGACCTGGCTCCAGTCGGTGGCGGCGAAGGGGATGTCGTTCATTTTCATGGGCTTCAATCCTTCACGGGCGCGAGCGGGCCTGGGGGTGTTGCAGGTGCGTGCGGGGCGGCCTGGTGCACGGGCATGCGCTTGCCCAGGAACACCGTGGCGATCACGGCCAGGGCAAACCCGACCGTGGTGAGGTCCAGGTGCTCGCCCAGCAGCGGCACCGCGAACAGCAGGCTCAGAAACGGCTGGATCAGCTGGATCTGGCTGACCCGCACGGCACCCAGCGCCAGCGCGCGGTACCAGGCGAAAAAGCCGATCCACATCGAGAACAGGGCCACATAGGCAAACCCGACCCAGCTCATGGTGCCCATGGTCGATGGCACGGCGGGTGCGAACCACCAGGTCACGGGCAAGGTCAGCGGCAGGGCGCAGGCCAGCACCCAGCAGATCACCTGCTCGGCGCCCAGACTGGGGGTCAACCGCGCGCCACCGATGTAGCCCAGGGCGCCGGTGGTCATGGCGATGATCAGGTAGATGTTGGCTGCGCCCAGGTAGAAGCCGCCGGCGCGCCAGGCCATGAAGGCCAGCACCAGGCCACTGCCCAGCACGGCGCAGGCCCAGAAGCCTGCCGACGGGCGCTGCCGGTACCACAGGGCGCCGAGCACGGCCGTGGACAGCGGCAGCAGCGCGGTGACCACGGCCCCGTGCGTGCTGGGCACATGCCGCAGCGCCAGCGCGAGGAACAGCGGAAAACCGACGATGACACCGAAGGCCGTGACGCCCAGCACGGGCCACTGCGATCGCACCGGAACCCGCAGGCGCCCCTGGGCGTGCTGCCAGCCCAGGTAGGCCAGCGACAGCAGCCCGGCCACGGCCGCGCGGCCGAAGGTAACGAACCAGGGCGACAGCTGCGGTGCATCGACCGGCCCGACGGCCAGGCGCGTCATCGGCAGCGTGGCGGCGAACAGGGTGACGCCCACCATGCCCCAGACCAGGGCTTCGCGTTCCTGAGCGTGGTTCATGGTCATAGCGTCACCATCCAGGCGGCCGTCACCACCAGCACGAGGGCCAGCGCGCGGTTGAACCAGAGCAGGCGGGTCCCCTGCGCCAACCACTGGCGCAGCAGCGAGCCGACGAGGGCATAGACGAAATTGCTCGTGAAGGCGAACACCATCATCACCCCGCAAATGATGGCCAGGCGTTCGCCCGGATTGCTGGACGGCTGGCCTGCGGCGTTGACCACCCAGCCCGCGCTGAGCGTGAGCGCCAGCATCCAGGCCTTGATGTTCACGAACTGCAGGCCCACGCCCTGCCAGAAGGTGACGGACAGGCGGGTGCTGTCCACCTGGGTCATCTGGCCGGCGCGGCTGAGCTTCCAGGCCAGCCAGAGCATGTAGGCCACACCGAGCAAGGTCACGGCCATGCGCAGGGCCGGCACGCCGGTGATCAGGGCGCCGAGGCCCAGGCCGCTCACCAGCATCAGCAGCGTCCAGCCGGTGGGCACAGCCAGGCAGAAGTGGAGCGCCCGGCGCAGCCCCAGGTTGGCCGCCAGCGCGGTGGACAGCGTGGTGTTAGGCCCCGGCGAAAAGCTCATCGCGGTGCAGAAGACCAGCAGGGCAGTGAGTTCGGCGGCGGTCATGGGGCGGTTGTTGGAATCGTGGGCTTGTCAGCGTCTGGGCTTCACTGTAATCTTCCGTACCAATACACAACCAGTACAGTACGGCAGCGCAGTTCGCGATCTGTATTGGTTGTCATGGCAGTACACAGGCCTCGTGAGGATTCCCGCATGCTGATGAAGACCACCACCCAGTCGCTGACCGAGCAGCTTTCGGCGCGCTTTGGCGAGCGCATCCGCAACCGGCTGCTGGCGCCGGGTGCGCGCCTTCCCTCGGTGCGCCAGTGCGCGTTGCAGCACAGCGTGAGCCCGTCGACCGTGGTGGCGGCCTACGACCAGTTGCTGGCGCAAGGCCTGGTCGAGGCGCGCAAGAACCGCGGCTTCTTCGTGCGCGAGGTGGCCCCCGTGGGCGGCGATGCGCCGGTTGCCGTGGATGCGATCGCCATGGAGGCAGCGGGCGGCAACTGGACCACGGCCCACTGGTTCGCGGCGCGCGGCGCCGGGCGCGGCTCGCCGCCGGTGAACGCCACGGCGCTGATCCGCGGCATGTTCCACAAGATCAGCGACAAGCCCCAGCCCGGCATGGGCGTGCTGCCGCCGCAGTGGCTCGAATCGACCTTCATGCCGGCGGCTGTGCGCAAGGTCACCAGCACCCGGGCGCTGCAGGAATACTCGCTGCAGTACGGCGAGCCGCTGGGCGACAGCGGGCTGCGCCGCCTGCTGGTCAAGAAGCTGGCCCAGCTGAGCGTACACACCGCGCCCGAGAACATCATCACCACCGTGGGCGCCACGCATGCGCTCGACATCGTGAGCCGCACCCTGCTGCGCCCGGGCGACCCGGTGATGGTGGAGGAGCCCGGCTGGGCCGTGGAATTCGCGCGCCTGGCGGCCCTGGGCATGCACATCCTGCCGGTGCCGCGCCGCGCTGACGGGCCCGACCTGGAGGTCATGGCGCGCTACTGCGAGGTACACAAGCCCAAGCTCTACGTGAGCGTGAGCGTGTTCCACAACCCCACCGGCTACTGCCTGTCGCCGGGCAGCGCACACCGCATCCTGCAGTTGGCCAACCAGCACAATTTCCACATCGTCGAGGACGACACCTACAGCCACATCGCGCCCGAGCATGCCACGCGGCTGACGGCACTCGACGGCCTGCAGCGCACCATCTACGTGAGCGGCTTTGCCAAGATCCTCGCGCCCAACTGGCGCATCGGCTTCCTGGCCGCGCCGCCGGCGCTGGTGGAGCAATTGCTCGATACCAAGCTGCTGGCCACGCTGACCACGCCCGCGTTGCTCGAAAAGGCATTGGCCCTGTGCATCGAGCAGGGCCAGTTGCGCCGGCATGCCGAGCGCATCCGCACGCGGCTTGATGCTGCGCGGGCGCGCAGCGTCAAGCTGGCGCTGAGTGCGGGCTGCACCTTCGCGGCCGACCCGGTGGGCCTGTTCGGCTGGGTGGACACGGGGGTGGACACCGATGCGCTGTCGCAGCGCATGCTCGACGAAGGCTATCTGCTGGCCCCGGGCGCCCTGTTCCATGCCGAGCGCAAACCCAGCACCCTCATGCGCATCAACTTTGCGACCACGCAGGACGCCACGTTCTGGCGCACCTTCGAGCGCATCGTCCAGCAAAGTCGCTGACCGTGCGGGCGCCGTCATCCCGGCTCCCTACAATGGCTTTTTGATCTGATTGCAAGGGAACCATGCAAGCACAAGGACGCTGGGCCGCAATGACCGATGGCCTGCAGTCCATGGTGCAGTTCTTTCCCGGCGGGCACGAGGGCTTGCTGACCGCCATCTCCGTCACCTGGAGCCTGTACATCGCGGTGCTGGCGGTCTGGATCATTCTGCAAAAGCGCGCGCCGGTCTCCACCCTGAGCTGGATCCTGTCGATGGCGCTGCTGCCCTTTGTGGGCTATGTGGTCTATTACTTCTTCGGCCCGCAGCGGTTGCGCAAGCAGCGCATCAAGCGCATGCGCAGCCAGTCGGCGCTGTATGCCCACGCCGATTTCGCCAGCCTGCGCAATACCGCCGCTGCCGCCCCCGAGGCGCTGCGGCAGCTGGTGCTGCTGGGCGAGGCCAGCTGCGAGCTGCGCGTCTCCACGGCCACCCGGGTGGATCTGCTGGTCGATGGTGCCGAAACCTTCGGTGCGATCTTCGACGCCATCCGTGCGGCGCGCCACCATGTACACCTGGAGTACTACATCTTCGAGCCCGATGGCATCGGTACGGCCCTGCGCGACCTGCTGGCAGAGAGGGCGCGCCAGGGCGTGATCGTGCGGCTGCTGGTCGATGCGCTGGGCTCCAAGCGGCTGGGCCGGCGTTTCCTGGCACCGCTGATCGACGCGGGCGTGCAGGTGGCGTTCTTCCATGCCTCGCGCATCGGCCGGCGCGTGCGGCCGGTGATCAACTTCCGCACCCACCGCAAGATCGTGGTCTGCGACGGCGTCGTGGGGTTCACTGGCGGCATCAACATCACCGACGAGGAAGACCAGCGCGCGCGGCGCGATGCCTACCATGATGTGCATCTGCGCATCGAGGGCGGGGCCGTGCGCCTGCTGCAGATGACCTTCATGGAGGATTGGGTGTACACCACGGGCGAGGGCCCCGGGGCCGTGGCACGCGAGAGCCGGCACCTGCTGCCCGCTACCGAGCCGGGCGACCATCCGGTGCAGATTCTGGCCTCGGGCCCGGACAATGCCAACGAGGCCATCCACCGCATGTACGTGGCCGCCATCCACATGGCGGTGGACCGGGTCTGGCTCACCACGCCGTACTTCGTGCCCGGTGAGCCGGCGCTCATGGCGCTGACCAGCGCGGCGCTGCGCGGGGTGGATGTACGCCTGCTGGTACCCCGCCGCAGCGATTCCTTGGTGGTGAGTGCGGCGGCGCGCTCCTACTTCGATGAACTGATCGCCGCCGGCGTCAAGGTCTGGGAGTACACGGCCGGCATGCTGCACTCCAAGACCATGCTGGTGGACGACAACTGCGCCTTCATCGGCACGGCCAACTTCGACAACCGCAGCTTCCGGCTCAATTTCGAGGTCTGCGCCGTGGTCTACGGGCCGGCGCTGGCCCTGCCGCTGGCAAGGCAGTTCGAGGCCGACCTGCGGAGCTCCAGCGCCGTGAACGCACGACGCCGCCAGGCCTTCGTGCCGCGCCTGGGCGATGCCATGGCGCGCCTGTTCTCGCCGCTGCTGTAGCCGCCGCTGTGGCGAAGTTCGGTCAGCGCTGTACTTCGATGTCGGAGAGCACGCGCAGCAGGCCGCGGTTGACCTCTTCGAGGTCCATCTCCTGCGTCTCGCACAGGTGGCGGATGGCGCTCGCGTCACCGGTCTCCAGCGCGCAGGCCATCTGCAGGCTGGCGGCGTAGGGGCCGGTGCGCAGCACGGTGGCATCGTAGATGCGCTCGGACAGCGGGATGCGGTGCAGGATGGTGCCCAGGGGTTCCTGCAGCAGATCGTCGATCTGCGACAGCAGCCCGCACAGGTAGATCTCGCGGCGCAGGTCGTTCTCCACCCCGGCGTTGAGCAGCTGCGTCATGAGCTTGGCGCGCAGCACCATCGACTCGCGCACGGGCTGCATGTTGGGGTCGGTGCTGGCATGGGGCAACTGGTCGGACAGCCAGCGCTTGATGGATCCATAGCCCATCATCACCAGCCCGCGGCGCAGCGAATCGATGCCGGTGCGCAGGCCCAGTGCCGCCGAGTTGGTGTAGACCATGAAGCGGTAGGCCAGCAGCGGGTCCTCACCCATGATGTCCTCGAAGGTCTCCAGCGACTGCTCCGCGTCGATGGCCTTCTGCAGCTTGGCGATCACGGCGTGCGCGGGTTGCTGCGGCGTGTGCCGCACGCTGTAGAGCACGTCTTCCGTGGGCCAGCCGGCCAGGGCCAGGGCGTTGTGCTTGTCCAGGCAGTGCTCCATCAGGGCGCGGCTGGGGATGTTCTCGTACATCTGGCCGGCCAGGATGGGGCTCACGGCCCGGGGGGGCGTGCGGGCCGCCGGGCTGCCGGGCCGCGGGTTGGCCTGCAGGGTTGCCACCGCATCGGCCGGGGTCAGGCTCAGCAGGCTGTTGTCAAAGCACTGCGCCACGGCAGGTTCGGGCAGCTTGCCAATGTCGCCGCGCCAGACCAGCTTCAAGCCGCGCTGGTGCGCGGCTTTCACGAGGGCATAGATGCCCGAATCCTGCAGCCAGTCGCCACGCACCTCGATCCACGGCGCACCCCGGGGGGCATGTTCGAGCATGTCGGCCAGCACCTGGTGGGTCTGGGGCGACAGCAGCAGCGGTGGCGAGCTGGCGGACCACAGCTCCTGCAGCGTGCGCAGCAGGTGGCCGGTATCGACCACGGCGGCGGGGGATTCGTTCTGGACGTAGAGCTGGATGGCAGCGAGTTTGCGGGCACGGTTCCACAGGGGACGGTACCCCAGGATCAGGCTGCCGAGGACGGATTGGACCATGGGCTCTCAGGCGTTGTCTCGTTGGGGGCCATCCCCAGCCAGGGAGTGCGGCTCAGGGCGGGCCCGCTTTTTAACTGATGAAATTGAACAGGGACAGCTTCTGCACCTGGGCATAGGACTTGAGTGCGGCCTCATAGCCCACCTGCTGGTTCTGGAAGTCTGAAATGCCCTTGATCATATCCAGATCCTCGGCCCGCGAGCGGTCGCCCTCCAGCTGGATCGAGCGCTTTTCCTGGTCGCCCGTGATGCGGTCGGCGCGGTTGAGCAACTCGCCTGCGTAGCTGCGCATGTTGCTCATGCGTTCCAGGCCGATGTCCACGTTGGTGAGTGCCTGCCCCACGGCCTGGGTGGCCGCGTTGCTGTTGGTGGCGCCGCGCAGGTCGCGGATCGCGCTGTCCAGGGTGCTGAACACGCTGGCCGTGGGCTGCAGGGTGATGGCGTCCCCGTTCGCCGGTGCGCCGGTGATGTCGAAGGCCAACCCCGGAACGCCAGTCACCGAGATGGTCACCGGCTTGTCCGTCGGGTAGTCGGGCACCACCACGGGGGCAGACACCACGCCGGTGGTGGTATTGGTGATGGTGTAGGTGGCGGTGCTGGTGCCGATGGTGGCGCCGGGCCCCACGGCACTGAAGCTGATCGAGTAGTTGTCCCCTGTCACCAGGGCCAGGTTCGTGGGCTTGACACCCGTGGTCGTCAGTTGCTGGTTGTTGTTGACGATCGCCGGGTTCACCTTCACGTTGTAGGCACCGTCGCGCTGTGGCTGGAACATGAAGGCGAACTCGCCATCCAGGGTGTTGGGAATCGACGTCCCGCTGCTGCCCGACTGGCCGGGCAGCCCGTCGAACAGGTAGTCCGGCGAGGTGGACTGCGGGCCCAGGAAGGGCGCCAATGCACTGCCCAGCGCACCGAGCAGGGGGATGCCGTTGGTGTCCTTGCGGTTGGCCACGGCCTGCAGCTGCTCGCGCAGGCTTTGCAGCTGGTTGGCGATGGTGGCGCGGTCGTTGCTGGTCAGGGTCGCACTGCCGGCATTGACCATCAGCTCGCGGGCGTTCTGCACCAGCCCGATGGCGTCGCCCAGGGCCGATTCGCCCTGGGCGATGGCATTGCGCTGGGTTTCCAGGGCACGCTGCTCGGTCTGGATGCGGGTCAGGCGGGTCAGCGCCCGCTCGGCCTGCGCGGCCGAGACCGGGTCGTCGCTGGCGCGCACGACGCGCTTGCCCGAGGTCAGGTTCTCCTGCAGGTTGGACAGGTTGGTCTGGCGCGCGCCCAGGTTGCGCAGCGCGTTGTCGTACATGTTGGCGGTGCCAAGCCGGTAGATGGTGTTGCTCATGTCGAACTCCTGGACCTGTTTTCAAGCATCAACGCCCCAAGCCCTGCATCAGGGTATCGAAGACGCTTTGCGCAATCTGCAGCATTTTGGCGGATGCCTGGTAGGCCTGCTGGTACTGGATCAGCTTGGCCGCTTCTTCATCAAGGTTGACGCCCGATACCGCCGTGCGGTCGCGCTCGAGGTTGCCGGCGATGGTGGTGGACAGCTCTGCGGCAAAGGTGGCGCTCTGCGTGCGCGTGCCCACCTGGGCCATCAGGCCGGCATAACCATCGGCGAGCGTGGATTCGTCGAACATCTTCACGTCGCGCAGGTTCATCAGCGCGGTGGCATTGCCGGCATTGCGCGTGTAGGTGTCGCCGTACTGGGGGTCCAGTGCATTGCCGACACGCACGGTATCGCCGGTCTTGGGCGAGCCCTGCAGCTTGATTTCCCAGCCATCGATGGTGATCGTGGAGCCGGAGGTATAGGCCAGGCCCGCAGTGCCCGATGGGGGCGTGGTCGATCCCGTCACCGCATAGGTGGTGGGCGGTCCGGCCGTGAAGGTCAGCGTCACGCCGCCCGGGATGGGCGGGGTCACCAGGGTGTCGGTGGCCTTGAGTCCGGACAATTGCAGCGTGCCGCCGTTGGTGGTGCCCATGGCCGCGTTGATCGGGTTGGCCGCGGCCAGGTCGCGCGGCGAGTACACCAGGGCATTGATGTTGGCCCCTGCCGTGTTGAACGGCTGGAACAGCATGCGGTCGCCCGGCACGCCAGGCGTCGTGAGGTTGAAGGTCAGCCCGTCGATGTCCAGGGTGGCCAGGTTGGCCGCGTCGGTGAAGGGCGTGGCCTTGCCGTCGGACAGGCGCACCACCTGGCCAGCCGTGCCGGTGGTAAAGCGGATCTCGTAGTCGGAGGCCGCGAACTTGGTCGGGTCGCTGAAGGTCACGGTGCCCACGCCGGCGCCGTTGGTCAGGCCCGGCATGCTGGTGGGGATGCTGAACAGGTCCTTGCCCACCTGGCCGTCCAGCGTGAGGCCGAGCTTGTGCTGCTCGTTCATGGTCATGCCGATGGCCATGGCCATGCGCCCGAGCAGGTTGCGGCTTTCCGACAGGTCGGTGTTGTTGAAGCGCAGCAGCCCCGAGACCGATCCGCCGCCCAGCGTGTTCTCGTCCACCTCGATGGCCGGTGAGCCTGGGCGGTTGAAGAACAGCTTGAGCTGGCCGCTGCCGGGGAACTGCGTGGCGTCGTCCACCGACACCTGCGACGGCGTGGTGCCCAGCACCAGGGGCTGGCTGCCCCCCACGAACAGGCCGATGGTGCCATCGTCCGCCGGGATCTGCGTGGTCTGCACGTACTGGTTCATTTCGCGGATCAACTGGTCGCGGTTGTCCAGCAGGTCGTTGGGGGTCTGGCCATTGCCCTTGGCGCGCGCGATCTGCTCGTTCACGGCGGCGATCTGGCTCGCCAGGCTGTTGATGGCGGTGATGCTGCTTTGCAGCTGCTCCTTCACCGTGTACTCGATCTCGTCGACGCGTTCGGCCGCAGAGCGCATGCGCGATGCCGTTTCGTCCATGCGCGTGAGCGCCAGCGTGCGGGCCGTGATGTCGGTGGGCGCACTCACCACGTCCGAGAAGGCGTTCATCATGTCGTTGATGGCGGCGCCCAGGCCCGTGGCGCCGCCGCTGAACACGTCCTGCAGCTGGCGCAGGCGCTCGGCGCGCACGATGTCGCCGGCCTGCACGGAGCCTGCCGTGGCCGACTGGCGCGTGAGCAGCTCGCTCTGGTTGCGCAGGATGGTCTGCACGTCCACACCCTGGCCGATGTAGCCGCCACCCGTGAACTGGCCCTGCACGGTCTGCAGCACCACGGTCTGGCGCGAATAGCCCGGCGTGTTGACGTTGGCGATGTTGTTGCCGGCGGTCTGCAGGGCCACCTGGTTGGCGAGCAGGGCGCGGGCGCCGACGTTGAGAAGACTCATGGCTTACCTCGTGTTCTCAAGCCTGCGCACGCTGCTGCTGCGCACGCTGCACGCTGTTGATGGCGCCGCTGAGCTTCCTGGCGTACTCGGGGTCGGTGGCATAGCCCGCCTTCTGCAATGCGGAGGCATAGGCCATGGCGGAGCCGGACTGGGCCACGGACTCCGCCTTTTCGTAGCGCGGGCTTTCCTTGATGAGGCGCGCGTAGTCGCGAAACGAATCCTCGTACGAGTCGTAAGCCCGGAACTTGGCCACCACCTTGCGCGGAGCGCCGTTGATGTATTCGGTGGTCGTGATCTCGGCGACCTTGCCGGTCCAGCCCTTGCCGGCCTTGATGCCAAACAGGTTGAAGGAGTTGCTGCCGTCGGCGTTCTTGATCTCGCTCTTGCCCCAGCCGGTCTCATGGCCAGCCTGGCCGAGCATGAAGCTCGCGGGGATGCCGCTTTCCTGCGCCACCTTCTCGGCCGTGCCGCTCAGGTGCTGCACGAAGCCGTCGCGGCCCTTGGGCGCCTGGCCCACGGCTTCGGTGCTGGTGGGGGTGGCGCTCACCTTGGCGGCTGCCGGACGCTGGATCTGCGACAGGCTCATGGTGGAGGGCACGGAAAAGGACGGATCCGGCCCGCCCATCTGGCGCGAGAGCTGGCGCGCGATGGCCTCGGACAGGCCGCCCGACTGGCCGGCCATCTGCACCGAAAGCTGCTGGTCCAGCAGGTCGGTGCCCAGGTCGCCCTGGGCGCCGTCCATGAGGCCCGACTTCATGGTGGCCTCGCGCATGCTCTTGATCAGCTCGCGCATGAACAGCGATTCGAACTGCTTGGCGGCCTCTTTCGTGGCCTGGGGATTGTTGTTGCCGGCCTCGTACTTGAGCGCGTTCAGCGAGCGAACGTCGGCCGCCAGCGCGTTGGACGTGCTGGTGGTGGCGGACGACGAAGGCAGCGTGAGGGCCATGGTCAGATCACTTCAAGCTCGGCGTTCAGGGCGCCGGCCGCCTTGATGGCCTGCAGGATGGCCAGCAGGTCACCCGGCGTGGCGCCCAGGGAGTTGAGCGCGCGCACCACGTCGGCCAGTTGGGGGGAGGGCGGCATCTGGATGATGTTGCCGGGCTCCTGGTTGATCTTGATGTCGCTTTGCTGCGCGACCACGGTCTGGCCCTGCGACAGCGGGTTGGGCTGGCTGATGACGGGGCGCGAACTGATGGTGATGGACAGGTTGCCATGCGCGATGGCGCAGGGCCCCAGCGTCACGGCCTGGTTGAGCACGATGGAGCCGGTGCGCGCATTGATCACCACCTTGGCGGCAGGGGCGGCCATTTCCAGCGGCAGCTCCTCGAGGTCGGCAATGAAGCCCACGCGGGCGCCGGGGTCGCTGGGGGCGCGCACCTGCACGGTGCGGCCATCGAGCGCCGTGGCCAGGCCATTGCCCAGCCGGCTGTTGATGACCTGGGCCACGCGGCGGGCGGTCTGGAAGTCCGAGGCATTGAGGCCCAGGCTGATGGTGTCGCCGTCGTTGAGGGGCGTGGGAACGGAGCGCTCGACCTGGGCGCCCAGGGGGATGCGTCCGGCGGCCAGGTGGTTGATCTGCACCTTGCTGCCGCCGGACGACGCGCCGGCGCCGCCCACCACCAGGTTGCCCTGGGCCAGGGCGTAGATTTCACCGTCGGCACCGCGCAGCGGAGTGACCATGAGGAGGCCGCCCTTGAGCGACTTGGAGTTGCCCATGGAGGAGACGTTGACGTCGATCTGCTGGCCGGGCTGGGCGAAGGCGGGCAGTTGGGCCGTGACGATCACGGCGGCCACGTTCTTGAGCTGCAGCTGCGAGGCCGTGCCGGGCGGCAGGCTGATGCCCATCTGCTGCAGGTAGTTGGACATGGCCTGCGTGGTGTAGGGCATCTGGGTGGTCTGGTCACCCGTGCCGTCCAGGCCCACGACCAGGCCATAGCCGGTCAACTGGTTGGTGCGCACGCCCTGCACCGCCGCGATTTCCTTGATGCGCAGCGCATGGGCCGGCCAGGCGGCGCACACCAGGGCGACGGCCATGGCCATCAGCCACAGTCTGCGCAAGGGATGTGCCGTGAAGGGGGAGGGCAAGGCTTTCATGGGCTTCATTGTGGGCCGTGGCCGCACAAGGGAATGCCCAAAAAGAGGTGAATTCACCCGCCTTTTGGCGAAGGCCTTGTTACAAAAGCAGGTCTGCAGCGTGAACCCGGCAGACGGCCGGCCCCGGCCGCCTCCAGCGCTGCCTGCGAGCTCAGTCGCAGCTGTTGTTGATGATGCCCTTCCAGGGCTTGCGCAGCATGAACGGCACGGTGTCCCAGGCGCTCCAGGTGCGTGGATCGTCGAAATTCACCGTAGCGGCCGGCGCAATGATGGCGGTGAGCAGCCAGACGCCGGAATCCAGCCCATGCACCGTGAGGTTGCCGCCCAGGATCACCTCGGTCTGCGCGCCTCCCAGGTTGTCTCCGACGGCCGTGTAGGTGTCGATGGCCTGGATGTTGCCCGATGCGGGGTACACCTTGAAGATCGCACCGGTGGTCATCAGCGGGTTGCGCACCAGGGGGAAGAACAATCCACCATCCCGGTGGAAGACCACGTACACGTTCTGCAGGGTGCTCGGGGTGGAGCCCACCGCAGGCTTGCCGGCGTCGTACTTGAGGGTGAAGGCCAGTTGGTCCAGCGCGGTGGTGTCGCAGGGCGAGAACTTGATGCCTGCGGGCAGGGTCTTGTTCTTGGAGACGGCCTCGGCAGCGGACCCCTTGGGCAAGGTCAAGGTCAATGCCACGGAATAGGCGTAGGTGGTGGGCTGCGCGTGGGTGGCTGGCGAGAATGCAGCGGCCAGGGCCATGAGGCCGCATGCCAGGGAGCTGCGAAAAAGGGACATCGTGAAACCTCGGATCTGAATGCACAAGGGGCGCTGCGCTGGCTGCCTGGGCTGCAGCCAATCCACAGGCGCCCGGTCACATTTTGTATCAGAACGGTGTCACGGTGTTGAAGAAGCGGCCCAGCCAGCCGGTCACCTGGGCTTCGCCCTGGGCGCCGCGGCCACGTGATTCCACGCGCACGTTGGCCACCTGGGTGGAGGCGACGATGGAGCCCGGTTGCAGCGCGCGCGGATCCACCGTGCCCGAGAAGCGCAGCACGTCCACGTTCTGGTTCACGCCGATCTGCTTCTCGCCGGCCACGATCAGGTGGCCATTGGGCAGCACGTCGATGACGGTCGCCGTGATCGAGCCCTGGAAGGTGTTGGCGCTTTCCGTGCCGCCCTTGCCTTCGAAGGCATTTTCCGAATTGGCGCCCACGCCCAGCTTGTCGGTGAACTTCTGGCCGGTGAACGGCAGCGCCGTCACGCCGCTGCTGACCTTGGAGGTGCGGTCCACGGTGGACGAGGACTTCTGGCTGGCCGTCACGTTCTCCACGATCTGGATGGTGACGTTGTCACCCACCAGGCGTGCGCGCCGGTCCTCGAACGAAGGGCGGTAGCTGGCGCTGTGGAACAGTCCCCCGGTGACCGGTGGCGGCGTGCGTGGTGCCATGCTCAGTGGCGGGGGCGCGGTGGGCAGGATGTCCACCGGGGGAGGAGGGGACAGGCTGGCGCAGCCTGCGCTCAGCACCGCTGCGGCGAGCGCCGGCAATGCAAGAAGGCGGCTGCGGGCCGCCTGGCCGATGGCGTGGAGGAATGTCATGGCGAAGGTCCTGGCGGAATGGCTGGTGGCCTTGTTACATCTGGCTGAGCTTGGCCAGCATCTGGTCCGAGGTCTGGATGGCCTTGGAATTCATTTCGTAGGCGCGCTGGGTCTGGATCATGGTCACCAGTTCCTGCACCACGTTCACGTTCGATGTTTCGAGGTAGCCCTGCATGACCGTGCCCAGACCGTTGGTGCCGGGCGTACCCTGCTGGGGCTGGCCCGAGGCCGCGGTCTCGATGAACAGGTTCTGCCCGCGCGGCTCCAGGCCGCCCGGGTTCACGAAGGTGGACATGGCGAGGTTGCCCAGGGGCTGCGGTGCGGTGTTGCCCGGGACCGTGGCGGACACGGCGCCTTCGGCGCTGATGGTCACGCTCGTGGCATTCGGCGGCACGGTGATGCCGTTGGCGATCGGCAGGCCGCTGGAGTTCACCAGGCGGCCCTGCGAGTCGAGCTGGAACGAGCCGTCGCGGGTGTAGCCGATGGTGCCGTCCGGCTGTGTGACCTCGAAGAAGCCGTTGCCCTTGATGGCCACGTCCAGGTTGTTGTTGGACTGCTGCATGCTGCCCTGCATGAAGTTGCGGGCGGTGGCCACCGTGCGCACCCCCAGGCCCAGGTGCAGGCCGGTGGGCAACTGGTTCTGCTCGGTGGTCTGGGCGCCCACCTGGCGCAGGTTCTGGTAGATCAGGTCCTCGAACACGGCATTGGCGCGCTTGTAGCCGGTGGTGGACACATTGGCCAGGTTGTGGGAGATGACGTCCAGCTGGGTCTGCTGGGCTTCCATGCCGGTCTTGGCGATCCACAGGGAGTTGATCATGGCGTTTTCCTAAGGTCTGGGGGGTCAGCCGTTGATGCTCAGCAACTGGCTGGCGGCCTTGTCATTGGTCTCGGCGGTCTGCAGCATCTTGATCTGCTGCTCGAACTGGCGCGAGGCGGCGATCATGCCGACCATGGTTTCCACGGCATTCACGTTGGAGCCTTCGATGGCCCCCGCCAGCAGGCGTGCGTTGGCGTCGTTGGGGATCGGATCGCCCGAGGTGGTGCGGAACAGCCCGTCGTCGCCGCGCTTGAGCGGGTCCTCGGGCGTGGGCGTGGCCAGCTTCAGGCGGCCGATGGCGGCCGCGGGCTGGCCCGCCGTCTTGGCGGTGATGGTGCCGTCCGAGCCCAGGGAGACTTCCGAGCCGGGCGGCACGTCGATCGGGCCGCCGCCGTCCGACAGCACGGGCAGGCCGGTGTTGGTGAGCAGGGCGCCGGTGGGCGAGACCTCCAGGCCGCCATTGCGGGTATAGGCTTCCACGCCATCGAGGCCCTGCACGGCGAACCAGGACTTGCCGATGGGCATGGCATCCAGGGCGCGGCCCGTGCGCTGCACGGGTCCGGGCGTGTCCACATGGCCCGAGGTGGCCTCCAGTGCAAACACGCGCGTGGTGGAGCCGTCGCCCTGCAGCGGGACGGAGCGGAAGGTGGACATCTCCGCGCGAAAGCCGTTGGTGGACACGTTGGCCAGGTTGTTGGCCAGCACCGACTGCCGGTGGGCAGCGGCGCTGGCCCCGGTCATGGAGGTGTAGATGATGCGGTCCATGGCGGCTTCCGGTCAGGGGGTCAGGGGCGGGTCAGCGCAGGTTCACCAGGGTGGACATCACCTGGTCTTGCGTCTTGATGGTCTGCGCGTTGGCCTGGTAGGTGCGCTGCGCGGTCATCATGTTCACGAGTTCGGCCGTGAGGTCCACGTTCGAGTCTTCCAGGGCGCCCGAGCGCAGGGCGCCGAAGTTGCCATCGGTGGCGGTGCCGGTGACGGGCTGGCCCGATTCGAAGGTGGCCACCCAGTTGTTGCCGCCCACCGACGCCAGGCCTTGCGTGTTGCGGAAGCTCGACAGCGCGATCTGGCCTTCGGCGCGCGTGACGCCGTTGGAGTAGCGCGTCATGATCATGCCGTTGTTCTCGACATTGATGCCCGTCAGGTCGCCGGCGGTGTAGCCATCCTGCGAGAGGTCGGACACCGCGAACTTGCGGCCGAATTGCGTCACGTCGTCCAGTTTCACGTCCACGTTGTAGGCGGGCAGGTTGTTCGGGTTGGGCGGTGTGGGGTTCACGTTCAGCGCCAGCGAAAAGCCGGTGGCCGGTGGTGTGGCGGCCGGGCCGGTGATCACGCCGTTGTTGTCGAAGGTGATCTGGCCGATGGCCGTAGCCACCACGGGCGGCACCGCCGTGGGATCGTCGAGGGCGTCGTACACGTCCCAGGTGTTGTCCGTGGCGGTCTTCTGGAAGTACAGGTTGACCGGCTTGGCCACGCCCTGGCTGTCGAACACGTTGATCGACGTGCCGTAGGTGGCACGCGGCGTGGCCGGCACGGGCGGCGTGGCGGCCGGGTCGCCAGCGGCGTCGGTGGCGCGCGCATCCAGGTTGAAGGCGGCGGTGATGGTGGTGGTCTGCTTGGCGGGGATCGGCTCGGAGGTCGGGAACACCATGGGAATGGGGTCGGTGCCCGTGCGCAGGCCGGTGGCCGGGTCGATGGGGTAGCCCATGACCTTGGCGTTGTCGTTGGTGACCATGTTGCCCACCTTGTCCAGCTTGAAGTTGCCGGCGCGGGTGTAGGCGGCCGAACCGTCGGGCAGTTGCAGCGTGAAGAAGCCATTGCCGTTGATCGCCACGTCCAGGCTGTTGCCGGTGATGGTCAGGTTGCCCTGGGTGAACTGCTGCGCCACGTTGGCGGTTTCCACGCCGATGCCGGCGTTGGCGCCGCCAGCCGAGCCGATGGCATTGGCCACCATTTCGGCAAATTCAGCACGGGATGCCTTGAAACCCACGGTGTTGGAGTTGGCGATGTTGTGGCCGATCACATCGAGGTTTTTGCTGGCGGCGTTCAGGCCGGAAAGGCCTTGCTGGAAACTCATGGTGTTCTCCTAAGGGGGGCGTGGGCGGTGTTCAGTGAGGGAGGGCGGGAACGGCGTCAGACCAGGGACTTGATCTGGCTGTAGCTGATGTTCTTGCCGTTGGCCAGCGTGAGCACGAGCTGCCCGTCGGTGGCGCCGGCGGCCGTGACCTTGGACAAGGTGAGTGCGGTCGATTCGAGCGTGGTGGCGCCGTTGACGGCCTTGACGCGGAACTGCAGGCCTTCCTTGCTGCCCTTGTAGGCGCTGGCGTCCCAATCGAAGTTGTGGCGGCCCGCGTCCTTGGGGCCCAGGTCCAGCGTGTCCACCACCTGGCCGCCAGGGGTCACGACCTCGACCGTCACCTTGGTGGCGGCGTACGGAATCTCGAATCCGGCCTTGCCCACGTTGTCGGCGACTGTCATGCCCGAGCCTTCGGTCAGCACATTGCGCCCGACCAGGGTCGTGCCCTGCATGACCTGCAGCGAGTTGAACTGGGCGGCCATGCTCTGCATGGTGGTGTTGAGCTGCTGGATGCCGGTGACGGTATTGATCTGCGCGATCTGCGAGGTCATCTGGGCGTTGTCCAGCGGGTTCATCGGGTCCTGGTTGTTGAGCTGCGCAACGAGCAGCTTGAGGAACCGGTCCTGGGACGCGGCAGGGTCGTTGGCCGCGGTCGCCTTGGCATTGGCGGTGTCGGCGGTCGTGGCGGCGTTGGTGGCGCTGAGGATCATGGCGAGGGTCTCCCGGGGTTACTGGCCCATCTGCAGGGTCTTGAGCAGAAGTGACTTGGCCGTGTTCATCACCTCGACGTTGTTCTGGTACGAGCGCGACGCTGAAATCATGTTCACCATCTCCTCCACGGCGTTGACGTTCGAATGGGTCACGTAGCCCTGCTCGTCGGCGGAGGGGTGGCTGGGGTCGTGGATCTTGCGGCCGGGCACATTGCTTTCGGTGATGGCGCTCACGCGCACGCCGTCCGAGCCCTGCTCGCCCATGTTGGTGGTGCGAAAGACCACCTGGCGGGCCTGGTAGGCCTTGCCGTCGGGGCCGGCCACCGCATCGACGTTGGCCAGGTTGCTGGCCACGACGTTCAGGCGCTGGGACTGCGCGCTGATGGCGCTGCCCGAGACGTTGAAGATGGAGAACATGGACATGGTGGAGTGCCTCTTGGGTGGCTATTGGGCTTACTGGCCCTGGATGGCGCTGAGCATGGTCTTGGCATTGCCGTTGATGAAGCGCAGCGTGGCCTCGTAGCGCACGGCGTTGTCCACGAAGGCGGCGCGTTCGCGGTCCAGGTCCACCGAGTTGTTGTCCAGGCTGGGCTGGGTCTGCAGGGAATAGGCCAGCTTGCCCTTGCTCCCCAGCTCGGCCGAAGAGCCCGGGTCGGCGGAGGAGGCGGTGATGTGCCGTGGATCGGTAGCGATGGTGACCGTGGGCCGCTCGCTGGTGTAGCCGGAGCCGCCCACTGTGGTGGTGGACAGGCGGCGCGGCGATTCGGTGAACGAGGAGCGCTCGCCTGTGGCGTTGCTCAGCGCGTCGGAGAATTTGAAGTCACGTGCGACGTAGCCGGGGGTGTCGGCATTGGCGATGTTGCTGGCGATGGCACGCTGGCGCTCGGCACGCAGTATCAGTGCGTTGCCGTGGAAGTCCAGCCGGTTGGTCATCTTGTCAAGCATGTCTGCCTCACGTCCAGGTTGCGAAAGCGCCAGCAAAAACGGTTTTCTGGCGTGGCTCGATTATGAAAACCACCCGGATTTTCTAAAGCGCGAAGAGCCCGCGTTTGCCGCCGCAGTTCGGGGTTTCGGGCGCAGCCACAGGACCTACAGTGGTGGTCGTGAAATGGCCTTTGCACCGAATGGCAGGGCCACATTGACGTACCAGGAGGCGCCCCATGGCACCCACATTTCTTCCATCCCTTTCCACCGTCGGCCGTGCCGTGCTGGCCGCACTCGCCTGCGCACTGGCGACTGGCGGCTTGGCCCAGGCCCAGGCCGTGGCCGACCCGGCTGCAGACCTGCCCGCCCTGACCCAGCGCTGGCTGGACGATGCCATCACGCGCAACCAGCCTGCGGGCCTGCCGCTGCGCATGGAGGTGAGCATTGGTGCGCTGGACACCCGGCTGCGCCTGGCGCCCTGTGCCCGGGTCGAGCCCTACCTGCCCGCGGGATCGCGCCTGTGGGGCCGCACCCGGCTGGGCCTGCGCTGCGTGGAGGGGCAGACCGCCTGGAATGTGTTCCTGCCCGTCACGGTCAAGGCCTGGGGACCTGCATGGGTGCTGACGGGCAACGTGGCCTCCGGCGCCGTGCTGAGCGCCAGCGACGCCACCGAGGCCGAAGTGGACTGGGCGGCGGATGCAGCCCCGGTCGTGGCCAATCCCGACCAGTGGGTCGGGCAGATCGCCTCGCGCCCCCTGGTAGCGGGGCAGGCCCTGCGCCAGCCGATGGTGCGGGCACCGAGTATTTTCAAGGCCGGCGCCCAGGTGCGGGTGGTGGCACAGGGGCCGGGTTATGCGGTAACCTCGGCAGGGCAGGCACTCACCGCAGGCGCCGTGGGCCAGACTGTGCGCGTACGCATGGACAATGGCCGCACAATCTCTGGTATTGTGGGTGAAAACGGGACGGTTGACGTTACCCTTTGATTCATCCCCCTGCATAAACAGCTAAAGTCCAGCGCCGAAGGGTCGAAAACATTGCTACGAGCTCCGTGTCATCGGAGCGCTGGAGAAGGCGATGAAGATAGGTCAACAACCGGAACTTCCGGGCGCACTGGCGCAAACGGGGCAGGCCAAGCAGGCCAAGGCCCCCGCTGCAGCCCCTGCGACACCCGAAGGAGTGGCCAAAGGCAGCACGGCAGCCCAAGCCGCAGGCGTGCCTGTGACGGTTTCCACGGCAGCCCGTGCCCTGGACCCCGCTGGCCGCGCGGCCAGCGATTTCGACACCAAGAAGGTGGCGGCCGTGCGCGCAGCCATCGAAAAGGGAACGTTCACGGTCAGCGCCGGCGCGATTGCCGACAAACTGCTGGCCAACGCCCAAGAGATATTTTCCCGTTCGCGCGGCTAGCGTGACCGCTGTTTTCCAGGCGTCACCGGCCCGCATCCACCAGGACCGCCCGTGACCACGCCTTTGGAAGACGCCTTGGAGGCTGTTGAGCAGCACATCGAGATGGTATCCGCCGCCCTGCTCAAGGCCGATGCCCCCACCCTTGAACAAGCAAGCACCGGGCTGCGCGATGCCGCAGCCCGTTTTTCGTATGCGCTGGACCTGTCGCGCCAGCAGGTGAGCAGCATCACCCCCGCCCTCAGGGCCCGCATGGACGCCATCGCCGCCACCCTGGTGGTACACCGTGAAAGCCTGGCCCGCCTGGCCGCCATCACCGACCGCCAGACCGCCGTGCTCGTCCCCTCCCAGGACAGCTCCGCCAATGCCACCTACGGCAATGGCCTGGGCGGCAAGCAAAAAGCCGGCGTCGCCAAGATCTACCGCTCGGCCGGCTGATCGGCGCGCGGCAAAGCCGCGCTGTATGGCCACGATTCTTTTTTTGTACTAGTACATAGGCGCTGCCCTGAATGGCGCGCAAGCGCCAGGGCAAACCCGTGGATAGCGCGCGCCCCCAATACCAGGGCAGCCGTGCAAGGGCCGCCCCGCCGCACCGGCTGCGTCCCCCTTCCCGAATTACGCAGTAATTCGAGGAGAAGGGGTGAAGGCGCGTCAGCGCCTCAGGGGGATGTACTAGGGCCTGTTCACACTGATTTCGCGACCCCGAAATCAGTGTGAACAGGCCCTAGTGACTGCGCATCTTCGCCCGCAACCGGGCGATGGACTGGCTGTGCAGCTGGCACACGCGGGATTCGGTGACGCCGAGCACGGCCGCGATCTCCTTGAGATTCATGTCGTGCTCGTAGTACATGCCCATGATGTGCTGCTCGCGCTCGGGTAGCGATTCGATGGCCGTGACCAGGGCCGAGCGCAGGCGGTGGTCGCGCAGCATCTCGAGCGGGTTCGCCGTCTCGTCGCCCACATGGCGGTCGAGGAAGCCATCGTCCTCGTCATTGCCGTGGGTCATGTCCTCCAGGTACACGAGCTGGGTGCCCCGCACCCGTCCCAGCAGGTTCTGGTACTCGGGCAGCGGCATGCCCATCTCGGTGGCGATCTCCGATTCGAGCGGACTGCGGCCCAGGCGCTGCTCCAGCCGGTTGACGGCCTGCTCGATGTCCTTCTGGCTCTTGCGCGAGCTGCGCGACATCCAGTCCCCTTCGCGCAGCTCATCGAGCATGGCGCCGCGGATGCGCTGGGTGGCAAAGGTCTCGAATTGCACGCCCTGGGCGGCTTCGTAGCGCGAAAGGGCTTCCGCCAGGCCCATCATGCCGACCTGGATCAGGTCGTCGAGCTCCACATTGGGAGGCAGCTTGGCAATCATGTGGTGCGCGATCCGCCGTACCAGGGGCACGTGCTGGCGAATCATCGCATCACGGTCAAGCTGGCCTTTGGCGGTGTACATCAGATCAGTGGCTCCGAACGAGGTGTGCTGTGACCGGCGTACCGGCAAAATTGCTGGATGCAATTGCAGTGGCAGCTGCCATCGTTCCATTGATGGTGCCCGCGTTTTCCAGCAGTTGCAAGGCCAGGCGCTGCAGGTCCTGGGGATTCTGGGTGGAGACGGCGGTAGTGTGCACCTGGCCGCCCAGGTGGCGCTCGGCGCAGTCCTGCAATGTCTGCAATGCTGCAAGGGTCTTGCGGCGCTCGGCCGCACCCGACCCGCGCACCAATGCCGCCACGGTGCAGGACAGGCCGGTGTGCTGGGCCATCTGCTTCAAGCTCTTGTAGGTCGTGAGCACGCCCGCAGCCCCGCCCTCCATCACCATCAGCGGCGTGGTCCGGGTGTGGGTGAGCAACTGGCCCAGCAGGGGAGGCGGGGCGTGCAGCACCAGGATGCTGTAGGCGCGCACATAGGGCTGGATGTCCTGCAGCGGCGAGACATGGGCCGGGCGGTCGGCCCGGCTGATCTGCCACAGACCCCGGGCGGCCGGGATCACCGCCAGGGAGGAGGCCGCGGCGCCCTGGTCCATGCCGTCGTGCCAGGGTGCCCGGCGCAGCAGATGGTACAGGCCCGGGGAATCGTCGGTCTCGTAGCCGGTGGCGTCGAGCACCACCACCGGGTAGCCCATCCGCTGCAGGCTGGCGCAGACCTGCCACAGGGTCTCCAGGCCGCTGCCGGCCTGTTCCTGGCTGGCCACGGCCAGCACGCGCAGTTCGGTTTGCGGGGTGAAGCTTTGCAGCCCCGCAGCCTGGTGAAAGCCGGTATCAAGCATCGACCAACCCCCTGTCGGTTGCCATTTCGGGCGAGTGCGAGAAGAAGAAATTCAGGTCGCTGGCCTTGGGGTCGAACGGCGACTTGACCGGCGCACGCATCGAGGTGCCGATGAGCTGGTGGGCGTCGGCGGCTTCCCAGTCCTCGGGCACGCGCTGGCCGTTGGTCACGCCGCGCAGCACCATCTGGTGGCGGATCAGCGCGTCGATGGAGGGTCCGAGCTTCACGGCTTCGTCCACCTTGGACAGGATTGCCTGCTGCGAGCCATTGGTCTTGAACGAGGTCAGCACGTCGTCCAGGGTGTCGCCATGGCAGCCGGCGTTGAGCACCAGCAGGCGGTTCACATGGGGCAGGTCGAGCACGTCGAGCATGTCGCGCTTGCGCGGATCGCGCGGGGCGACGCCGGTGGTGTCGATCAGGACCATCTTCTTGCCGCTGAGCAGGCCCAGCAGGTCCTGCAGCGCTGCACGGTCATGGGCCAGGTGGGCCACGATGCCCAGCATGCGGCCATAGGTGCGCAGCTGTTCGTGGGCGCCTACGCGGTAGGTGTCCAGGGTGATCAGGCCCACGCTGCCGGGGCCGTGGATGCGCGCGCACAGGGCCGCCAGCTTGGCGGTGGTGGTGGTCTTGCCGACGCCGGTGGAGCCCACCATGGCGAAGATGCCGCCCTGCTCGTACAGGGGCGCGGCATCCGTGTCGGTCTTGAGGTTGCGCTCCAGCACCTCCATGAGCCAGCGCACGGATTCGCCGGCCGAGAGCTCCTCGGGCATGCGTTCGAGCACGGCGCGGGCCAGGGCGGGCGAGTAGCCGGCGCGGATCATCTTCAGCATCAGGTTCGACTGGATCGGATTCTGGCGCGCCTGGCCCAGCCAGGCCAGCGTGTTGAAGCGGTCCTCGATCAGCTCCTTCATCGAGTGCAGCTCGTTCATCAGGTTCTGCTGGTTGTTCACCTGCGCATTCGAGAGCGAGGGCGCGTCCTGGCGCTGCTGCCTGCGGGGGGCGGGCTCCGGCAGGTCCATGGGAATCGAGCGCAGCGGGTTGTGGCGTGTCACCTGGGCGGCGGGGCGCTCGCGGGCCAGTTCGGCGGCACGGTCGCGGCTGCGCTCCATCATGGGAACCGGGTCGGAGGGGCCGCTGATGGCCTCATGGCGGCGGCGCAGCATGCGCTCGCGCACGTAGTCCTGGAAGGACAGGGTGCTCATGGCCAATTGCTCGGTGTCTTCCTCCACCGGGTTGCGGTGGGCTGCGGCTGCAGGCTGCGCTGCGCGCGGCTGCTGCTGTTGCACCTGCTGGCGCTGGCTGGCCTGCGCCAGGGGGGAGGGGGCGCTCAATTGCCTGGCCGTAGCGGCACTGTCCAGCGACGAGAGCGTATCCTCGGCCGTGGCCATCACTTCCACGCCGTTGGCGGTCGGGCGGTTGGACAGGATCAGTGTGCCCTCGCCAAAGGCCATGCGTGCTTTGGCCAGTGCTTCACGGGACGTGGCAGCGTGAAAGCGTTTGATGTTCATGATGCACCTTTGAGGATGGGCCCGATACGGATGGTGTGGGTCTCGGGAATTTCACTGTGGGCAAGGACCTGCAGGCGGGGCGCCACGCGGCGCACCAGGCGGGAGATCGCATTGCGGATCTGGTCGGGAACGAGCAGGCAGGCGGGCAGGCCCATTTCCTCCTGGCGCAGGGCCACTTCGGCGGCCTTCTGGGTCAGGATGTCCGCCACGCCGGGGTCCAGCGCCGGGCTGGCGATGTTGCCCAGGGCCTGCACGAGCAGGCGCTCCAGGCCGGGTTCGATGGCGATGACGTTGAGTTCGCGTGTCGGGCCGTAGATCTGCTGCACGATGGCCGGCGAAAGGGCGATGCGCACGCGGCGCGCCAGTTCCACCGGGTCGGAGATGCCGCCGGCATGCTCGGCCAGGGTTTCGATGATGGTGCGGATATCGCGGATGTGCACAGACTCTTCCAGCAGCAGCTGGAGGACTTTCTGGAACGTGGCGATGGAAACCATTTTCGGGACGACTTCTTCGATGAGCTTGGGGGCCAGTTTGGCGACGTGTTCCACGAGTTGCTGCGTTTCCGTGCGGCTCAACAACTTGGCTGCCTGCACTTGCATCAAGTGTGACAAATGCGTCGCCATCACGGTTTCCGAATCAACGACCGTAAAGCCGGCCATTTGCGCCGCTTCCTTCTGCCGGTCGTCGATCCAGTGCGCTGGCAGACCGAAGGCGGGGTCGGTGGTCGGGGTGCCGATCAGCGGCGTGGTGATGCCGCCGGGGTTGATGGCCAGGAACATGCCAGGGAAGGCCTCGCCTTCGCCCACCACCACGCCGCGCAGGGTGATGCGGTAGCCGCTGGGCTTGAGTTCGAGGTTGTCGCGCACATGCACGGCGGGGGGCAGAAAGCCCACTTCCTGCGCGAACTTGCGGCGCACGCCCTTGATACGCGTCAGCAGGTCGCCCTGGCGGCTCTTGTCCACCAGGGTGATCAGGCGGTAGCCCAGTTCCAGGCCGAGCAGGTCCACGGGCTGCAGGTCGTCCCAGGTGGCTTCGCCGTCGGTGGCCACGGGCGGGGGCGGTGCCACTTCCTCGGGCACCTGCTGGCGCTGGTACAGGGTCCAGGCCCAGTATCCAAGCAGGGCGCCGGTGATCAGGAACACCAGGTGGGGCATGCCGGGGATGACTCCGAGCAGGATCAGGATGCCGGCGGTGACGCCGAGCACGCGGGGCGACATGAACAGTTGCTGCACGATCTGGCGGCCCATGTCCTGTTCCTTGCCCACGCGCGAGATCACCATCGCGGCCGCCACCGAGATCAAGAGGCCGGGGATCTGGGCGACCAGGGCATCACCGATGGCCAGCAGGATGTAGCTGTCGGCGGCCTGCTTGGCCGACAGGTCATGCTGCAGCACGCCGATGGCGAAGCCGCCGATGATGTTGATCAAGAGGATCAGGATGCCGGCGACGGCATCGCCGCGCACGAACTTGGAGGCACCGTCCATGGAGCCGAAGAAATTGGCTTCCTCGCCCACTTCGGCGCGGCGGCGCTTGGCTTCCTTCTCGTCGATCAGGCCGGCGTTGAGGTCGGCGTCCACCGCCATCTGCTTGCCGGGCATGGCGTCCAGCGTGAAGCGGGCCGACACTTCGGCAATGCGCTCGGCACCCTTGGTGATCACGACGAAGTTGATCACCACCAGGATGGCAAACACGATCAGGCCGACGGCGAAGTTGCCGCCGATCAGGAAGTGGCCGAAGGCCTCGATCACGGCACCGGCGGCACCGGGACCGGTGTGGCCTTCGAGCAACACCACGCGGGTGGAGGCCACGTTCAGCGACAGGCGCATCAGCGTCGTCAGCAGCAGCACCGAGGGAAAGGCAGCAAAGTCCAGCGGCCGGATCATGTAGGCCGAGACCATCATCACCATCAGCGCCACGGCGATGTTCAGCGTGAAGAAGGTGTCCAGCAGCCAGGGCGGGATGGGCAGCACCATCAGCGCCAGGATGGCCACCACCAGCAGCGGTGCCGACATGCCCTGGAAGGCCGATGTGTTCTTGCCAGCCCACAGCCGAAGGGAATTCATGGAATTGTTCATGGGGCGGTGCCTTGCACGGTGGACGACGTCTTGTTCAGCGGATCGAGCTCAGGGGGAACGTAGGGTTCGACCAGGTCATCGGGCATCTGCCCTTCGCCGCGCAGCGCGGCCTTGAGGCGGTAGACATAGGCCAGCACCTGTGCCACGGCGGCATACAGGGTGGCGGGAATGGCCTGGTCGATCTCGGCGTGCGCGTAGAGGGCGCGGGCCAGCATGGGCGATTGCAGCACCGGCACGTCGTGGGCGCGGGCCAGGTCGCGGATGCGCATGGCCGTGAGGTCGGTGCCGCGCGAGATCACCTGGGGGGCGGCCATGGTCTTGTCGTCGTACTTCAGCGCCACGGCATAGTGGGTGGGGTTCATCACCACGAAATCTGCCTTGGGAACGGCGGCCACGCTGGCGCCGTCGGCCATCTCGCGCTGCTTCTGGCGGATGCGGCCCTTGGTGTGCGGGTCGCCATCGGATTCCTTGTGCTCCTGCTTGACTTCCTCGTGCGACATCTTCAGGCGTGCCTTGAAGAAATACGCCTGCAGCGGCACGTCGATCAGCGCTGCCATGAAGACCACCAGCAGCATCAGGCTGACGCCGGAAACCAGCCATTCGGACATCTGGCGGATTGCCATGGGCGAGGGCTGCAGCACCAGCATGGCCACGCGCTCGATACTGCCTGCCATGTAGTGCCAGGCCACGGCGGAGATGATGGCCGTCATCAGGACCATCTTGGCCACGTTGGCCATCTGCTGCTTGGAGAACAGGTTCGCCACCCCGGAGAGGGGGTTCAGGCGGTTGAACTGGGGGCTGATGGGCTTCATGCTGAAGATCCAGCCGCCGGCGCCGATGGCGCTGAGCAGTGCGGCGCCGCTGGTGAGCAGCGCAAACACGGTGCTGGCGACCAGGCCCACGATGACCATGGTGCGCAGGCGGTCCAGCATGGTGGCGGGGGCCATCACCGTGTTGGCGTTGAACACCAACTGGTGGCCCATGGCCTGCTGCAGGTGCTCCATGAGTGTCGGTGCCAGAACCAGCATGGCGCCGCCGCCCGCACCCAGAATAGCCAGGTGGGACAGATCGCGCGAGCGCGCACCCTGCCCGTCCGTGCGTGCTTTCTGCAGCTTTCGCTCGGACGCCGGTAGGCTTTTTTCTTGGCTGGATTCCATGATGGCGTGACAACTTGTGTCCTGCCATTGTCGTGAGCGACCCGGAAATCTAAAGACGGATAAAGGGCGGCTGCAGGCCCCTTTTCCCTAGTACTCTGTCATTGCCGCGCAGCGCGGAGCGCGCCGGCATCGGCTGGCATCGCTGCGCCGGGCCGGTCGGTAGGATGCCGGGTCAGAAGCCCAGGCTGGCCAGCAGGTCGTCCACCTGGGACTGGTCGGTCACGACGTCGGGGGTGTTTTGCGGGTCCACCACAGGGCCGGCGAGGTGCTCGCGCGGCGCCTCCACCAAGGCGGCGGGCACGTTGGCAGTGGGCGGGGCCGTCTGGATCAGCAACTGCACCAGTTGCTCCTCGATGGTGGCGGCCAGGTTGACCACCCGGGCGATCACCTGGCCCGTGAGGTCATGGAAATCCTGCGCCATCATGATTTCGGTCAGGTGCGTATCGGCTTCCATGGTGACACGCTCCACGTCGGTCAGGAAGTTCATGATCTCGCCCTTGGCCACTGCGGCCACCGGGTCTTTCACCAGCGAGGCCACCACGCGGCGCGTCTCGGCGGCGATGAAATCATGCTGGGCCTTGGCCTGTTCGACCCGGGTAAGCACCTTTTCGGCCGCTTCGCCTGTGAGGCGGGCGATGTAGGACAGGCGACTCTGGGCGTCCGGCAACTCACCCATGGAGCCGCGCAGCTTGTCGGCATAGCCCAGTTCGTTGAGCGAATCATGCAGCTGGCGGGTCAGCAAACCGATCTTGTGGTGAACGTCGGCCGTGGGTTCGCCCTGGGGGGCGTCTGGTGTTTCCATGGCGTCACATTCCCATTTTCTTGAGGATCAGCAGGACCTTTTCCTCCAGTGTGGCCTTGGTGAAGGGCTTGACGATGTACCCGGCAGCACCGCCCTGGGCGGCCGCGACGATGTCTTCCTTGCGGGCTTCGGCGGTCACCATCAGCACCGGCAGATGCTTGAGCTTGTCGTCTTTCTTGATTTCCGCCAGAAGCTGGAAACCGTTCATGTTGGGCATGTTGATGTCCGTCACCACGAAGTCAAACTTGCTGTTGCGCAGTTTGTTCAGCGCGGCGACGCCGTCCTCGGCCTCATCTGCGTCGGCAAATCCGCTCTCCTTGAGCAGATTGCGGACGATGCGCCGCATGGTGGAGAAGTCGTCAACGATCAAGAAGCGAAGGGCTGTGGTCACGTGGGACCCTTTCGGTCGAAATAGGCTGGTTGTATTGTCAAGTGTGGCAGGTTTGGTGACAAGTCGTAACGATCACCTGCCAGACGTTGGATTTTCGCGCTTTTCCGTCGGCACTTCTGGAGCGCTTGCCGCGGGAGTCCCCTTGCCCATGAGGCGTTCTTCGGCCTCGCGGGTCAGCACCGTGATGGTAATACGGCGATTGGCGGGTGCGCGTGGATTCGTGGGTTCGAGCAGATCGCTGGCGGCAAGGCCCACCACGCGGCCCAGCTTGGCATCGGGCATGCCGGCTGACACCAGCTCGCGGCGCGAGGCGTTGGCCCGGTCCGCCGACAATTCCCAGTTGCTGTAACCGCGCTCGCTGTTGCCATAGGGAACGGCATCGGTGTGGCCGGCCAGGCTGATGCGGTTTTCCACCCCGCCCAGCGCGGCGCCGATCTCGCGCAGGATGTCGCGCATATAGGGTTTCACCAGCGCGCTGCCGCTGTCGAACATGGGGCGGTTCTGGTCGTCCACGATCTGGATCTGCAGCCCGTCGGGCGTGACATCGATGCGGATCTGTGACTTGTACTCGTTCAGGCGCGGGTTTTCGGTGATCAGGGCGTCGATCTTGGCCTGCAGCGCCTTGATGCGCTCCTGGTCCTGCTTGGCGCGCTCCGCGCGCGCGTTGTCGATGCTGGCCTTGCGGTTGTTGTCAGGGTCCGAGTCGGAGCGGCGCACCTGGCCGTGCACCTTGGAAAGATCGTTGCCGCCGCCCGGAATCACGCTGGAGCTGTTGCCCGCTCCATCCCCGCCGGTCATGGCCACCTTGAGCGGAGAGCTGAAATAGGCCGAGATCCCCTGCAGCTCCCCCTTGGCGGTGGAGCCCAGCAGCCACATCAGCAGGAAGAAGGCCATCATCGCCGTCACGAAGTCGGCATAGGCGATCTTCCAGGCGCCGCCATGGACGGCATGGCCGCCCTTCTTGACGCGCTTGATGATGATGGGCTGGAGCTTCTTTTCTGCCATGGTAGTGCGGGCTTACTTCTTGCCCTTTACATGTCCCTCAAGTTCCGCGAAGGTCGGCCTGTCGGTGGAGAACAACACCTTGCGGCCAAATTCGATGGCCGTGGCGGGGTTGTAGCCCTGCATGCTGGCCAGCAGCGTGGACTTGATGCACAGGAATTCCTTGGCGGCATCTTCGGTCTTCTGTTCCATCAGGCCGCCCAGGGGCTCCACGAAGCCGTAGGCCAACAAGATGCCCAGGAAGGTGCCCACCAGCGCCGAGGCGATCATGCCGCCCAGCACCGACGGGGGTTGCCCCACCGAGCCCATGGTGTTCACCACCCCCAGCACGGCAGCCACGATGCCGAAGGCGGGCAGGGCGCCGGCCAGCCGGGCAATGGCCGCCACCGGGGCATGGGCTTCCTGGTGGTGGGTGTCGATCTCGTTGTCCATCAGGGCCTCGATCTCGTGCGAGTTGAGGTTGCCCGAGACCATCATGCGCAGGTAGTCGGTGGTGAACTCAATCACATGGTGGTCGCTGCCCACCGTGGGGTATTTCTTGAAGATCTCGGACTCATGGGGGGCTTCCACATCCTTCTCGATCGCCATCAGGCCTTCCTTGCGGGCCTTTTGCAGGATGTCGTACAGCATGGCCAGCAGCTCCATGTAGCGCGCCTTGGTGTACTTGGAGCCCTTGAGCGCGGCCGGGACGGCCTTGAGCGTTGCCTTGAGCACCTTGGGCTGGTTGTTCACCACGAAGGCGCCCATGGCGCTGCCGCCAATGGTGATGAGCTCGAACGGCAGGGCCTTCAGGATCACCTGGATGTTCCCGCCATGCACGATGTACACACCGAAGATGCAGACCATGCTGACGACGTAGCCAATGATGACGAACATGCTGATTCAGTTTGTTTTTGGCGGGCGCCAGGCGGGGCTGGGGCGGTTGCGGTGGAAACACGGCACCGGGCCGTATCGCTGGTTTCACTGTATCTGATTGTGCGCGAACCAGTCCCGCGAGCAAGCGGTAAAGCGCCCATCACTTCGCCCGGTTGGGCGGGTTGCGTGGTTTTTCCGTCGGTTTTCCCGATTTCGGAAACTCCGGCAGTGTTTATGCTGCGCAATAGTAGGGCTTTAAAACGGCAGTTTCGGCAAGACCCCATGGACACAGGTGATCTACATATGAAGACAGGCCCGTTTGCGGATATGTACGCAGCATTGGAGCGCCGACCATGAAGGCTGTGTTGCTGGCCGGTGGTCTGGGCACCCGCATCTCCGAAGAGTCGCATCTGCGCCCCAAGCCCATGATCGAGATCGGCGGGCGCCCCATCCTGTGGCACATCATGAAGACCTATGCCGCCCATGGGGTCAATGACTTCATCATCTGCCTGGGCTACAAGGGCTACATCATCAAGGAGTATTTCGCCAACTACTTCCTGCACATGTCGGACGTCACCTTCGACATGGCCGAGAACCGCATGGAGGTGCACCACCGCCATGCCGAGCCCTGGCGCGTGACGCTGGTGGATACCGGCGAGTCCACGCTGACGGGGGGGCGCCTCAAGCGGGTGCGCGAGTACCTGCCGCCCGATGAACCCTTCTGCTTTACCTATGGCGACGGCGTGGCCGATCTCGACATGGCCGCCCAGTTTGCCTTCCACGCCGAGCACGGCAAGCTGGCCACGGTGACGGCAGTGCTGCCCCCCGGCCGCTACGGCGCATTGGTGCGTGACGGCGAGGGCAAGGGCGACGGTGTGCGCGGCTTCGTCGAAAAACCGCGCGGCGACGGTGGCTGGATCAATGGCGGGTTCTTCGTGCTGTCGCCCCAGGTGCTCGATCGCATCGATGGGGATGCCACGCCCTGGGAGGCTGCTCCCATGGAGAGCCTGGCGCGCGATGGCGAGCTGATGGCGTTCGAGCACCATGGCTTCTGGCAGCCCATGGACACCTTGCGCGAGAAGAACCTGCTCGAAGAACTCTGGCAAAGCGGCCGGGCACCCTGGAAGTGCTGGTGAGCATGGCGCTGCCCGACCCCCCTTTCTGGCGCGGCAAGCGCGTGGTGCTCACGGGGCACACGGGCTTCAAGGGCAGTTGGCTGGCCCTGTGGCTGCAGCGGCTGGGGGCGCATGTCACCGGCATCGCCCTGCCTGCGGCCACCGAACCCAGCCTGTTTGCACTGGCCGGCCTGGCCGATGGCATGGAGAGCCACGCGTGCGACGTGCGTGATGCGGCCGCCACGGCGGCCCTCATCCAGGCCGCACGGCCCGACATCGTGCTGCACCTGGCGGCGCAGGCGCTGGTAAGGGCCAGCTATGCCGCGCCTCTCGACACCTATGCCACCAACGTCATGGGCACGGCCCATGTGCTCGATGCACTGCGTGGCCTGGCCGGCGTGCGCGTGGCGCTGGTGGTGACCACCGACAAGGTCTACCGCAACCGCGAATGGGTCTACCCCTACCGCGAAGACGATGCGCTGGGCGGGCACGACCCCTACAGCGCCAGCAAGGCCGCGGCCGAGATCGTGGCCGCCAGCTACCGCGATGCCTTCCTGTCCGCGCAGGGGGTGGCCGTGGCCACCGCCCGGGCCGGCAATGTGATCGGCGGTGGCGATTGGGCGCCGGAGCGCCTGCTGCCCGATGCCGCCGCCGCCTGGTCTGCCGGCCAGACCCTGGTGCTGCGCAACCCCCACGCCACGCGGCCCTGGCAGCATGTGCTGGAGCCGCTGGCCGCCTACTTGCGCCTGGCCCAGGTGCTGTGGGAGCAGCCCGTGAGCGCGGGGGCCTACAACTTCGGCCCGGCCCCGCAGGAGGCGGCCACGGTGGGCCGCGTGATCGAGATGGCGCAGGCCGCCTACCCTGCGGCCCCTGTGCGCTACGAGAACGATGTGAAGAACCCCCATGAGGCGGGGTTGCTGGCTCTGGACACGGCACTGGCGCGCAACCGGCTGGGTATCGCTCCGTGCTGGGCGCTGCCCGAGGCCGTGGGCCGCACCATGGCCTGGTACCGGGACCACCATGCGGGTGCCGATGCGCGTGCCCTGTGCCTGGCCGATCTGGATGCCTACGAGCAGGCGTGCGGCGCCCTGCGGGAGTTCGCTCCGTGAGCCGCTTCACCGTGGAGGCCACGCCGCTGGCAGGCCTGGTGACCGTGCAGCGCCAGCCGCTCGTGGACAGCCGCGGCTTCCTGGCGCGCATGTTCTGTGCAGAGGAGCTGGCGCCTGCGGGCTGGACCTGGCCGATCGCGCAGATCAACCACACCCACACGGCGCGGTGTGGCACCGTGCGGGGCCTGCATTTCCAGCACCCCCCGGCGGCCGAGGCCAAGCTGGTGAGCTGCCTGCGGGGCGCCGTGTGGGACGTGGCGGTGGACCTCAGGGCCGGCTCGCCAAGCTTTCTGCAATGGTTCGGCACCGAGCTGTCGGCGGCCAACCACCGGGCATTGCTCATTCCGCCCGGCTTTGCCCATGGTTTCCAGGCCCTGTCCGACGGTTGCGAGATGCTCTACCTGCACTCCGCCCCCCATGCGCCCGCCTCGGAAGGCGGGCTCGATGCGCTCGACCCCCGCCTGGCCATTGCCTGGCCCTTGCCCGTGGCAGAGCGGTCACCGCGCGATGCCGAACATCCCCTGCTGGCGCCCGGTTTCACCGGGTTGCCGCTGTCCTGACCGAGTTCTGTCCATGCAATGCCGCCACTGCACCGCCCCCGTGACCCTGCCCATGGCAGACCTGGGTACGGCACCGCCTTCCAATGCCTACCTGCGCGAGCCCGCGCTGCATGCCCCTGAACGCTGGTACCCGCTCCGGGTCCTGGTGTGCGAGAACTGCTGGCTGGTGCAGACCGAGGACTTCGCGGCCGCCGACGCGCTGTTCGATGCCGACTACGCGTATTTCAGCTCGTTCTCCAGCAGCTGGCTGGCCCATGCCGAGGCCTATGTGCAGGAGATGGCGGAGCGCCTGTCGCTGGGTACCCACAGCCATGTGGTGGAGGTGGCCGCCAACGACGGCTACCTGCTGCGGTACGTGGCCGGGCGCGGCATCCCCTGCCTGGGCGTGGAGCCCACGGCCAGCACGGCCGCGGCGGCCCGGGCGCGCGGCATCGAGGTCGTGGAGCAATTCTTCGGCGTGCAGCTGGCCCGCACCCTGGTGGCCCAGGGGCGCGCTGCCGATCTCACGGTGGCCAACAATGTGCTGGCCCATGTGCCCGACATCAACGACTTCGTCGCAGGCTTTGCCGTGCTGCTCAAGCCGCAGGGGGTGGCCACCTTCGAGTTTCCGCACCTGCTGCAGCTGGTGCAGCAGTGCCAGTTCGACACCCTGTACCACGAGCACTTCTCGTACCTCTCGCTCACGGCGGTGCAGCGCATCTTTGCCGCCAACGGCCTTGCGGTGACCGACGTGCAGGAGCTGCCCACCCATGGCGGCAGCCTGCGCGTGTTCGCCCAACGCAGCGATGCCACGCCCGTGGTGCATGGCCGGGTGGGCGAGCTGCTGGCCCGGGAAACGGCGGCCGGGGTGTCGTCGGCTGCGTTCTATGGCGGCCTGCAAGGCGAGGCACTGCGCATCAAGCGCGAGCTGCTGGCATTTCTGCTCGACTGCCATGCGCGCGGGCTCCAGGTGGGCGCCTATGGCGCAGCGGCCAAGGGCAATACTCTGCTCAATTTTGCTGGCGTGCGGGCGGACCTGCTGCCTTACGTGGTGGACAGGAACCCTGCCAAGCAGGGCCAGTTCCTGCCCGGCAGCCGCATTCCGGTGGTCGATGAGGCGCACCTGCGCGCGCACCGGCCCGACCGCGTGCTGATACTGCCGTGGAACTTGCGCACGGAGGTGGCAGCGCAGCTGGACTATGTACGTGCCTGGGGCGGGCAGTTGGTGGTGGCCGTTCCCCGAATGGAGACTCTGACATGACCACACCTTCCCGAATACTTCTGTCGCGCCCATCGATCACCGAACTCGAGGTGTCCTATGCCGAAGATGCGGCCCGCAATGGCTGGGGCGAGCATTGCTACGACTACATTCGCCGGTTCGAAGCGGCCTTTGCCGCGCATGTCGGGGTACGGCATGCCATCGCGACCTCGAGCTGCACCGGGGCATTGCACATGGGCCTTGCCGCCCTGGGCATCGGGCCCGGCGACGAGGTGATCCTGGCCGATACCAATTGGGTCGCCACGGTCGCGCCGGTCATGCACCTGGGTGCCCAACCGGTGCTGGTGGACATTCTGGAAGACACCTGGTGCCTCGATCCCGAGGCCGTGCGCGCGGCCATCACGCCCCGCACCCGCGCCATCATCGCCGTGCACCTGTATGGCAACGTCTGCGACATGGACGCATTGCTTGCCATTGCAACGGAGCATGGCATTCCCCTCATCGAGGATGCGGCAGAGGCCATCGGCTCGCGCCACCGGGGCCGCAGGGCCGGGTCCATGGGCCTGTTCGGTGGCTTCTCGTTCCATGGCTCCAAGACCATGACCACCGGCGAGGGCGGCATGTTTGTCACCGATGACCCGGCGTTGTACGAGAAAGTCCTGACCCTGTCCAACCATGGCCGCGCGCGGGGGCAGGCGCGGCAGTTCTGGCCCGAGGAACTCGGGTTCAAGTACAAGATGTCGAACGTCCAGGCGGCGCTCGGGTGTGCGCAGCTGGAGCGTATCGAAGACCTCATCGCACGCAAGCGAGCGATCTTTCATGCCTACCAGCAGGCCCTGGCGGGTGAGCCTGCGCTGCGCATGAATCCGGAATTGCCGGGTACCGTGATCGGCGCGTGGATGCCCACCGTCGTGCTGTCTCCCGAGGCGCCGCTGGCGGCCGATGCCTTGCTGCAGCGTTTTGTGGACAGCAACATCGATGCCCGGCCCTTCTTTGCTCCGCTCTCGACCCTGCCATGGATGCAGGGCGGCAGCAGCGGCCGGCATGCCGTGGGCATTGCCAAGCGCGCCGTGAATCTGCCCAGCTACCACGACATGGGCAGCGCCGATATCGCACGGGTGGCGGGCGTGATCACCGAGGCGCTGCATGCCCGCTGACCATGGCCCTGTGCCCTCTCTGGACGGGCGTTCATTCGTGGTCTGGGGATGCTCGGGCCATGCCCGGGTGTTGCTCGACCTGATCGAGGGGCAGGGGGCCCGTTTGGCCGCTTTTGTGGATGCCCGGCCCGTCCCGTCTCCCGTGGCGGGCGTGCCTGTGCTTCTGGGTGACCCTGGCTTTGCCGACTGGATGCGTGTGATGTCACCGCCTGCGGGTTCCTTGTCCGGTGCGATTGCCATCGGACGGCAGGGGCCGGATCGCCTGCAGGTTCTAGGCCAATTTCTGCACCATGGCATCGCGCTGCCGGTGCTCGTGCATTCCACCGCCAGCGTGAGCCGTTCGGCCACCCTGGGCCAGGGATCCCAGGTGCTGGCGCAGGCCGTGGTTGCCGCTGCGGCGGTGCTGGGCGATGCCTGTATCGTCAACCACCGTGCATCCATCGACCATGAGTGCCAACTGGCCGACAGTGTGACCGTGGCGCCCGGGGCCACCCTGTGCGGTGGCGTCCAGGTCGGTCCGGGGGTCTTCATCGGTGCTGGTGCCACGGTACTGCCGCGTGTCACCATCGGCGCCGGTGCCATGGTGGGGGCGGGTGCCGTCGTTACACGCGATGTGCCCGCAGGCGCCGTGGTGGTCGGCAACCCGGCCCGTTTGATCCAGGCGCCGTCAGCGTTGTGACGCACGCCCTTCCCAGTCATTGTTTCAACAGTCCGCAGGAGCATTTCATGCCGAACAAACAGGTCAAGGGCCCCGTCGAGGTATTCCAGCAGGAGCGTGCGGACCGGCTTTCGCACTACGCCGAGGATGCGCATTTCCAATCCCTGTCTGCCGACTGGCTGCAGGCGTCCATGCAGCGCCAGTACGTGTACAACTTCGAGTGGCTCGGGAGACCCATCATCCAGTACCCGCAGGACATGGTCGCCATGCAGGAACTGGTGTGGCGCGTGCGGCCGGACCTGATCATCGAAACCGGCATTGCCCACGGAGGCTCACTGGTGCTCAGCGCCTCGCTGCTGGCCATGCTGGACATGTGCGATGCCATCCAGGCGGGGGAAATGCTGGACCCCAGGCAGTCCCGGCGCAAGGTACTCGGCGTGGACATCGACATCCGCGCGCACAACCGCGAAGCCATCGAGGCCCATCCCATGGCCAGTCGCATCGCCATGGTCCAGGGGTCATCCATCGCACCGCAGGTCATTGACCAGGTCCGGGAGTTCGCCAAGGGCTACCAGCGCGTCCTGGTCTGCCTGGATTCCATGCACACCCACGAGCACGTGCTGGCAGAACTGCAGGCCTATGCTCCCCTGGTGTCAGAAGGCAGCTACTGTGTGGTGTTCGACACCTTTGTGGAGGACATGCCGCCGAAATTCTTCGCGGACCGCCCCTGGGATGTCGGAAACAACCCCAAGACAGCGGTGCGGGAATGGCTGGGGACCCATCCGGAGTTCGAAGTGGACCCGGAGTGGCCCCACAAGCTGATGGTCACGGTGGCTCCGGAGGGCTTTCTGCGCAGAAGGCCGGCCGCCTGACGGGGCGCCGCCGCTGAGTCGGCGGCGGGTGCCGCCGTCGCCCCGTGCTAGCTGTTGGTGGCCATGGCCTGCGTTGCATAGCGCAGGTAGGTCATCGCGAAATCGGTGTGTCCGTGGGCCAGTTCCACTTCTGCCAGGCAGGTGAGCGCGACCGGGTCGTGTGGAACGGCGCACAGCACGGTTTCTGCCAGCTCGGTCACGTTGTACCAGCGCCTGTTTTCCAACTGGCCGCTTTCCGTCACCGCATCCGTGGGAACCTCCCGGGCCCTGGCCAGGGAGGATTCGAGGCGCTCATGGGCTTCGTGGATGGTCACCCGATGCCCCGGCTCCAGCCCTACCCCCGGCACGGGGGCGGTAGCCCACTCCGACGGCATGGTGGCCAGGTAGCCTTGCATGACCTCTATTTGCGCCGCGTGGTGCGCTTCGGTGTCGCCGGGGATTTCCTGCTGCGCCAGCCACTGCAGCCACATGGTGCGCAAGGCTTCGGCGAACACATTGCAGAACACGTCTTCGCGCATGAGAACGGATTCCTCCAGTTCATTGCGCAGGTTCAATCGCGTTGCATTGAGCGCCGTGATGTCCTGGGCCAGGTGGACGGCAATGTCGACATAGGACGGCGGTGTCTGCGCCAGCCACTCCGGCCTTCCCAGGTGCAGCAAAATTCCCGCCGTGAGCCGGCTCTTGAAGCTGGTTCCCGCCAGGGCCACCAGAGGGACGCCCATCCAGAGCACGTCCATGGACGTGGTGCCCCCGTTCAAGGGGAATGGATCGAGGGCGATGTCGATGCGGTGGTAGGTCAGGTACTGGTTGTTGGGGTTCAGTGCCACCAGCTCCAGCCTGTCCGTTTCCAGGCCCAGCCGGTTGCAGCGCTCCAGGTA
Organism: Acidovorax sp. AC410; assembly: GCF_979253235.1. Lineage (NCBI taxonomy): Bacteria > Pseudomonadati > Pseudomonadota > Betaproteobacteria > Burkholderiales > Comamonadaceae > Acidovorax > Acidovorax sp. AC410. Next base: position 1,138,456 of record NZ_CEEDCG010000001.1, on the reverse strand, counting down.
CTCGCGCGCGAAATCCGGGTTGTCGAAATTCTTGCCTTCGATGAGAAGCCTGGACCCCGGAACCCGGCGCAGGATCTCGGCCCAGGTAGACAGCACGCTGTCGGTGATCTTTCCCAGGTTGTTGCACGATCCGAAGGTGACATAACCGTTGTCCACCGCGGGGCTGGGGCGCACCAGGTAGATCGGCTGGTAACGCCACAGGGGGTTGCGGCTCATCGGCCGGTAGACGCACAGCCGGGTGGGCAGGCGGTACAGGCGTTCGCTGTACTGTCCGTCCACCCCCGGTGGGTCCGTGATGTCGTCCGTGATCAGGTAATCGACCGCGGACAGCCCGGTGGTTCCCGGGAAACCGATCCATGTGGCCTGTATGGGCGCCGGCTTGCGCGCCATGGCCATCAGTCCGTTGTGGCCGGTGTGCCCGGCCAGGTCGATCAGGATGTCGATTTCGTGGCCCTGGATGATTTCGGCCTGCCTTGAGGCATCCATCCCACCCAGTCGGATGAAATGGTCCGCATGCCGTTCCACCCGCGTGGTGACGTAATCGTCCTTGGGAAAGAGGTAGAAGGCGTAGACCTCGCATTGGCGGCGGTCGAGCTGTGCCAGCACGCCCTCCATGAAGTACATCACCGAATGCACGCGGAAATCCGGGGACAGAAAGCCGACACGCAGTTTCCGCCAGGGGTCGCGGTTGCGTTCGGCAAACACAGGCCAGGCGGGTTTCAGGGGGGGCTCGAATACGGCGGCGTATTCTCGGGCGGCAAGGGCCAGACTGGAGGCGTCCGAATCCGGGTCCGCCAGCATGAACAGAAGCCGGTTGGTGTGGTTGGACAACTCGGTAGGTGTCAACGCAATGGCATCGATGGAATCCTGCACGGACTGCTTCACCTGGCCCAGTTCACGCCGATGAATGGCTTTTTGCGTGAGCGCCGACGATTTTTCGTAGATGTCCGTCGCGAGTTCGGCGGCCTTCTCGGCGGCCCGAAAGCCCTTCTCATGCATGGTGATCAGGTAGCAGCACTGCGACAGCTTCAGCCAGCAGACGGCCTTGTCGGGGCGCAGTTCGCAGACCTTCTCCAGAATGGGCAGCGCTTGCGCATTGCGCACCTGGTTGAGCAGTCCATTGCCATAGTTGATCAGCAACTCGGCATCGTCGGGCCACATCTGGGCGCCGCGGCGGTACACCTCGATCGATTCCTCGAGCTTGCCCTGGCATTCGAGCGAGTAGCCCAGCAGGCGGGTGGCTGGAAGATCGCGGGAGTCCTTGCGCAAGCTTTGTTTGCACAGGCGCGTCAACAATGCCCAATCCTGGTTTTCGAGCGCCGTTTTCAAGCGGCCGTCGATAGGGGATTTGTTCCTGCCGTAGTTTCTGCCTTGCACCATGAGTCCTTCTTGACCTTGCGGCTCGCGCAGTCTAACTGCCATTTCTACGGGAGGAGGCGAAGAGCGTCGCCATGGCCTCGCCCGTCGATTACTGCAGCAGCTTGAGCACGCCCTGTGGAATCTGGTTGGCCTGTGCCACCATGGCCGTGCCGGCCTGCTGCAGGATCTGCGAGCGCGACAGGTTGGCGGTTTCCGCCGCGAAATCGGCATCCAGGATGCGGGAGCGCGATGCCGACAGGTTCTCGGACGTGATGTTCAAGGCCGAGATCGCCGTTTCGAAGCGGGCCTGCAGGGCGCCCAGCTTGGCGCGTTCGCCGTTGATGTAGGCCAGCGCGGAGTCCACGGTCTTGAGGGCTTCGGTCGCCTTCTTGAAGGTGGTCACGTCTAGGTTGGCCACTTCCTGCAGATCCGAGGCGCTGTTGGCCGGCGTGGCCGTGTCGAACGCATTGGTGGTGGTGGCATTGGTGGAGAAGGACTTCTCCGAGTCCAGCACCACATACCCACTGACCGTGGAACTGTCTGCACCGGATGCGGCAGCCAGGGTATCCACCGCGCCAGCGGCGGTGCCATTCGACTGGAGCTTCTGGATGTTGACGGCCCCGGCATTGGCGCCGGAGGTGGCACCCTTGTAGATACCGATGTCCTGGCCCGTGGCATTCGTCAGCACAATCCCGGTGCTCGTCGAGTTGAGCGACGCGGTGACCCCTGTCTTGGCGGATTGTTCATTGATCGCGGAAATGGCGTTGGACAGGCCATCCGAGGTGTTGATCGCGGAAATATTGAACGAGACGGACTGTCCGAGCGCCGGGGCGGTGGGCGTGTTTTCCGAGCGCAGCTCGAAGGTGTAAGAGCCCACGGAGGTGAAGGACAGGTCCACCTCGGTGCGTGCCGAGGCGGTGACACCCGTGTTCGCAGTCTGCAGGTTGATGTTGTCGGCCATCGCCTTGGACGTGTCGTTGGCGTTGATGGTGATGTTGCGGGAGCCCAGGGCCCCGTTCACGGCCAGCGTACCGCCGGTCACGCCGTTGGAGCCCCAACTGGTGGCGCTGGCGCCGCTGCCGGCACCGTTGGCCGAGGTGTTCTGGTTGTTGCCGTAAACACTGGTGCGCAGGTTGGCCGTGGCAGCGACAATGGTCTGGTTGGCATTGGCACCGACCTGGAACTGCTGCGTACCAAATGTGCCGTTGAGCAATTTGGCGCCGTTGAACTCGGTCGTCTGGGAAATCCGGTCCAGTTCAGCGACCAGCTGGCCCACTTCCTGGTTCAGGGCCTGGCGGTCACTGGGGCTGTTGGAGGCGTTGGCCGATTGCACGGCCAGTTCACGAACGCGCTGCAGAATGTCCCCGCGGCCTTCATGGCGCCTTCCGTGACCTGTGCCAGGGAGATGCCGTCGTTGGCATTGCGTGCCGCCTGGTTCAGGCCGCGGATCTGGCTGGTGAAGCGTTCGGAAATTGCCAGGCCAGCGGCGTCGTCCTTGGCGCTGTTGATGCGCAGCCCCGACGACAGGCGCTGGATGGAGGTGTTCAGCGAGGTTTGACTCATGCCCAGGTTGCGCTGGGCCGTCAACGAAGCGACGTTGGTGTTGATCGTGGCTGCCATGGAATGCTCCTTGAGGCTTGAGTGGACATTTGTGCCTGAGGGGGACTACCACCGTCCGGCAGGCGATACGGGAACGATGAGGAATTGTGGCCAGGGAGCTCCCCTGGCGTTGGCCCGATAAAGAGCGGAAAAGCCTGCCAACTTGCACTTTTGGGCCTAAAGTTTCCCCAGCCGGCGTCGAAAAGACTCACAACGGAAGGCGAATGCGCTCTCCGCCGTTCACCAGAAGGCCATGTCGGCACTGTGGACCGTATAGCCGGGTGCCTTGCCTGGCACCAGGTTGGCGGCAACGCCATTTCAGTCAGTTCTTTTCAGGAGATTTGCCATGGCATCCACCATCAACACCAACGTCGCCTCCTTGACGGCCCAGCGCAACCTGGGCATGAGCCAGACCTCGCTCAATACCTCCATCCAGCGCCTGTCGTCGGGCCTGCGCATCAACAGCGCGAAGGACGACGCTGCCGGCCTGGCCATTTCCGAACGCTTCACCAGCCAGATCCGCGGCCTGAACCAGGCTGTTCGCAACGCGAACGACGGCATCTCCCTGGCGCAAACGGCTGAAGGCGCCTTGAAGGCTTCCGGCGACATCCTGCAGCGTGTACGTGAACTGGCCGTGCAGTCGGCCAACGCATCCAACAGCGCCGGCGACCGCCAGGCCCTGCAACAGGAAGTGGGTCAACTGGTCAGTGAATTGGACCGTATCTCGCAAACCACCGAGTTCAACGGCGCCAAGCTGCTCAATGGCTCGTTTGGTACGCAGCAGTTCCAGGTCGGTGCCAATGCCAACCAGACCATCGTCGCCGCCACGGCCAACCTGCGCACCAGCGTCTACGGCAACAACCAGAACACCTCGGCCAACGGTGCCGGCAGCGGCGCCAGCGCCACCAGCTGGGGCTCCAACGGCGTGACCGGCGGTACGCTGGCCGTGAACGGTGCCCTGGGCTCCAAGAACATCACCATCGCCGCCAACGACACGGCCAAGGCGATGGCTGACAACATCAACCTGCAGACGGCGAACACCGGTGTCACCGCCTCGGCACGCACCGAAGTGCAACTGTCCTTCACGTCCGTCGGTGCCTACACCTTCGAGCTGCGCGGTGACAATGCACCCACCTCGCCTGCCCTGGGCCAGTCCGTCTCCTTCAACGTGACGGCGCTCAACACGGCCGATGGCCTGTCGAACGCGGTGTCCGCCATCAATGAGCAGGCTTCCAAGACGGGTATCACGGCTTCCCTGAACGCCACGAACGATGGCGTGATCCTGACCAGCGCTACGGGCCAGGACGTCGGCCTTGCCAAGAGTGCCACTTCCGGCGCGAACGCGGGTGCGGTGAATATCCAGAAGCTGCAGGCAGATGGCACGGCCATTGGCGCTGTCGACACCCTGGCGGCAGCCTCCGGTGCGGACGCCTCGACGGTCAGCGGCTATGTCGTGCTGGACTCCGACAAGTCCTTCTCGACGGTGGCTACCACGACCAACGCATTCAGCACGGCGACCCCCGCCAATTCGGCCTCCGATCTGCAGGAAGTCGCCAACCTGGACGTGACCACCTTCAAGAAGGCGACCGAAGCCCTCAAGACCGTGGACTCTGGCCTGGCCTACATCAACGGTGAACGCGCCAAGCTCGGTGCCTTGCAGTCGCGCTTTGAAACCTCGATTGCCAACCTGCAAGTGACGTCGGAGAACCTGTCTTCTTCCCGCTCGCGCATTCTGGACGCCGACTTCGCGGCAGAAACCGCCAACCTGTCGCGCTCGCAGATCCTGCAGCAGGCTGGTACGGCCATGGTGGCCCAGGCCAACCAGTTGCCACAAGGTGTGCTGGCCCTGCTGCGTTAAGCGCACAATGGCTGGCAGGGCCTGAGAAGGCTCTGGTGCATCGGCGGCGACAGTTTCCCTGTCGCCGCCTTTTCACCTTGGGGCCCTCTGTGCCGACCGCAAGCACAGGTTCAGAGGGCTTCTGGAAACAGCGCGTACCAGGAGCGCTGGAATTGGCAGGTTTCCTGGTGTGAATAAGGACGTTACTGGCGCTTGAATGGCTCCATAATTTCCTTTGGCCAGTTCAGGAGGTTTGTATGGCAACCATTTCATCACCAGGGGTCGGTACCAATGGACTTGATGTCAAGAGCATCATTTCCCAGTTGGTCACGCTGGAAAAACGGCCCCTCGATACGCTGAAGTTGCAGGCGGCCACGGTCAATACCAAGATTTCCGCCTACGGCCAGATCAAGTCGCTGGTCTCCACGCTGGCCGATGCGGCCGGCAAGCTCACGAGCGTGACCGGCTGGAACGGGGTCACGACGACCTCCTCGGATTCCAAATTCGTGTCGGCCACCGCGATCGGGGGCACCCTGCCCACCACCTTCAGCGTGGAAGTGCAGGGCCTGGCCAAGGCGCAGGCCACTGCGTCGGCCGCGCTCCTGCCGGTGGGCGGTGCCCTCGGTGCCGGCACCTTGCGCCTGGAGCTCGGCAAGTGGAGCGTGGCGCCCGCCTCCTTCACGCCCGGCAGCGGCCAGCCTGTGGATATCTCCATCAGTGCCAGTGACAAGCTGACGGATGTGGCCAGCAAGATCAATGGAAGCACGGCCGGGGTGACCGCCTCGATTCTGTCCGACGCGTCCGGTGAGCGCTTGCTGCTGCGCAGCAAGAGCACGGGCGAGGAGTTCGGGTTCCGCCTGAGCGTCATGGAAGGGGGCGATACCGATATCGCCAGCGCCGGCAATACCGATGCCTCGGGCCTGTCGCGCCTGGTGGCAGGCAGCACGACGACGCAGGCCGGGCTCAACGCCAAGGCCACGGTCAACGGTATCGCGGTGTCGTCCGCCACGAATACCTTCGCTACCACGATCTCGGGTGTGACCTTCAAGGCCGAGCAGATCACGACCGCACCCATCGACATCACGGTGGGCAAGGACACGGCGGGTGTCAAGGCCAATGTCGACGAATTCGTCAAGGCCTACAACGCCATCAACCAGTTGATGCAGGACGCCACCAAGTACGACGCGAAGACCAATTCGGCCGGGTTGCTGCAAGGGGACTCGACGGCCATCGCCTTGCAAAATACCCTGCGCAATGCCCTGCAGTCGGTCACCACGGGAGGAGGTGTTTTCAAGCGCCTGGCCGACGTCGGCCTGACCCAGCAATTGGGTGGTGACCTTGCGCTGGACTCCACCAAGTTCAACAAGGCCTTGACGGAGAACCCGGACGATCTGAAGAACCTGTTCCGCAACACGGGCGGCGGCTCTGCAGAGGGCATTGCCGTGAAGATCAAGGCGGTCACCACCAACCTGTTGTCCTCCGACGGTTTCTTCAAGTCCAAGGACGATACGCTGCAGCTGTCGCTCAAGCGCAATGCCAAGGACCAGGCCTCGGTGAATGACAAGGTGGACGCGTTCGAGAAGCGCATCACCGCGCGCTACAACGCGCTGGACAAGCAGATGGCTTCGCTCAATGGCTTGAACGCCTACATCGCGCAACAGGTGACTGCCTGGAACAAGTCGACCTGACGGAAGGCCTTTAGTTTTGTGGGCACGAGCCGATAAATAAAGCATCACACCGTAAGGACCACCCCATGTTCAGCGCCCACAATCCCCGTGCAGCCAACGCCTACCAGCGCATCAATGTGGAAACCAGCATGCACACGATCGACCAGCACCAACTGGTCAGTCTGCTGTATGAAGGTGTGCTGGGTGCCATCGCCACCGCACGCGGCGCCATGGCGCGCGGTGACATCGTTGGCAAATGCAATGCCATCTCCAAGGCGGTGCGCATCATCGAAGAGGGGCTGAGCACAGCCCTGGACAAGGTCGATGGGGGTGAATTGGCGGAGAACCTGGGTGCCCTGTACGACTATTGCATCCGCCGCCTGATCCTTGCCAATGCCCGCAATGACGACGCCATGATGCAGGAAGTCATGCGCCTGATCGAGCCGGTCGCGCTCGGCTGGAACGAGATCAAGAAAAACAACAACGGTGCAGCCACTCCCGCTGACGCCACCGCTTCGGGCCAGCCTGTGCTGGTGGAGGCATGAACCATGTCCCACATGCTGATTGATTACTACAAAGCCATTGAAGACAGCAGCGCCAAGATGCTGGAGGCCGCCAAGCTCAAGGATTGGGATGGCGTGGTGCGTTACGAGGGCGCCTGCGCCGTGCTGATCGAGCAACTGCGCTTCAAGTCCCAGGAGCATGAACTCCTGCCCGAGCACCGCCGCGAAAAGACGCGCATCATGCAGCGCATCTTGCGCAACGATGCCCAGATCCGCTGCCTGGCCGAGCCTTGGCTGGCCCAGTTCGAGCACCTGTTCGAAGGCCAGCCGCAGATGATGCACTGAACAGGGCATGAAGAAGGAGGGGGCTGCCGAGCGGCCCCTCCATCCACGGTCCTGCTTCCTGCTGGGAAGGAAAAAAGCCACCGCACGTCGCAAGACGGCCGGTGGCTTTTTGCTGCCCGCAGGGCTCTTCAAAGGCGCTTGACGGAAGATGCCACTGAACGGACCAAATGCCTTTATTGATGCGGCGAATTCTGTTTGGGTCGTGGAATTGAATGCAAATTAGTGGCCAATGGGAGGACGCAGGCGGGCTTTGAGCGGCTCTCTGCGGCGCTGCACGCTACGCTCATGGCGCATGAAACTGGCGCGGCCCAAGCCAGCGCCCCCGTGCAAGGGCCGCCCCGCCGCACTGGGGGTGTCCCCCTTCCAGGGGGAAGGCGCGCAGCGCCTCAGGGGGTCTTCACACCTGCATGTTCATGATGTCGGTATAGGCCTGCACCATGCGGTTGCGCACATGCAGCGTGGCCTGGAAGCCGATCTGGGCCTTCTGGATCGCCACCATGGTCTCTTCCAGGCTGACCGAGGGGTTTTCCAGCTGGACTTCCTTTTGCAGGTCGGACGACTTGTTCTGCGCCGCGCTCACGGACTGCAGGGCTCCCTTGAGTGCGCCCGAGAAGCCCACGTCGTTGCCCTCGGCCTGCGGCATGGCCGCGCGGCGCGCCATGCCGGCACCCGTCATGGGGGTGGTGGAGCTGGGGATGCGGAGGTCCATGGCGGTATCCATTGAGGGAAGGGGGATGCTGTGATAGTAGCCAGGCACCCGAGGAGCATCATGGGGAATAGATGGCCAAAGGCGCGCCTTATCGGCAGAACATGGCAGGTACTTGAGCCAAATAATCGAACCCACGCCAAGGTCCGTTGCCGGGCCCCACCAATTGGAAAGCACGATGTCCGCAGTTGCCGAAGTCCCACTCGCTCCGCTCGCACCTCCCGCTGCCAGCCCCAGTCCCAACTGGCTGCAGCGGTTGACCAGCCTCGACCGGGCCCAGCGCATGCGCCTGGGTGTGGGGTTGGCGCTGCTGGTGGCCATCGCGGTCGCAGCCATCGTGCTGGGCCGCCAGCCCGACTACCGCGTCCTGTTTGCCAACCTGAACGACAAGGACGGCGGAGCCATCGTGGCGCAGTTGACCACGATGAACGTGCCCTACAAGTACGCCGAAGGCGGCGGTGCGATCCTGATTCCCTCCGAAAAGGTGCATGACGTGCGCCTGCGCCTGGCCACCCAGGGCCTGCCCCGCGGCTCCGTGACCGGCTTCGAGTTGATGGAGACCAACCGCTTCGGCATGACCCAGTTCCAGGAGCGGCTGAACTTCCAGCGCGGCCTGGAGGGTGAACTGACCCGTTCCATCCAGGCCCTGTCCTCGGTGCAGAGCGCCCGCGTGCATCTGGCGTTGCCGAACCAGAACGGCTTTTTCCGCGAACAGCAAAAGCCCTCGGCGTCGGTGCTGATCAGCCTGCATCCCGGCCGCATCCTGGACCGTGCCCAGCTCGCCGGCATCGTCCACCTGGTGGCCTCCAGCGTTCCTGAACTGGCCCCCTCGGCCGTCAGCGTGCTCGACGACACGGGCAAGCTGCTCTCGCAGTCGCCCGACGGCAATTCGGCCAATGCGGTCGATGCGCAGCAACTGCTCTATGTGCAGCAGATCGAGCAGCAGCTCACCCGCCGCATCCAGGAGATCCTGGAGCCCGTGGTCGGCCGCAACAACGTCAAGGCCCAGGTCTCCGCCGAGCTGGACTTCAGCCGCACCGAGTCCACGTCCGAGCAGTTCCGTCCCAACCAGACCCCCGACGCCAAGACCGTGCGCAGCCAGCAGATGCTGGAAACCTCCGGCATGGCGCAGAAGACGGCCACCGGTGTGCCGGGTGCCGTTGCCAACCAACCGCCCGCACCTTCGGCTGCCCCTATCAATGGTGCCAATCCTGCACCCCAGGCCGGCACCCAGCAGGGCACGGAGGAGTCTTCGACCAAGCGCGAGTCCACCACCAACTACGAAGTGGACAAGACCGTGCGGGTCACCCGTGGCAACAACTGGGCCATCAAGCGCCTGAATGCCGCCGTGGTGGTCAACTACCAGTCGGCCGAAGAAAAGGGCAAGACCGTCACCAAGGCGCTCACCCCCGAACAACTGGAGCAGATGAAGGCGCTGGTGCGTGAAACCATCGGCTTCAACAGCGAGCGCGGTGATTCGGTGAACCTGATGAACACGCCGTTCCAGGTGGAAGCCGCCACATCCACCGATGTGCCGCTGTGGAAGCAGCCCGAGGTCATCGAGGTGGCCAAGACCTTTGCCTGGCCGGTAGGGGCCCTGCTGTTCGCTGCCATGGTGCTGCTGGGCGTCGTGCGTCCGGCGCTCAAGGGCACTGCACCGCGTGCCATTCCGGTGGCGGGCGGACAGCTCGATGCCCTGGAGGCCGACGAGCCCGACCGTCCGGCGTTGCCTCCCCCTTCCAAGAAGGACGAGAATGTGGTGGCCACGCCAGAGCAGGTGCGTCTGGAAGAGGCCCGCGTCCTCGCCAAGGAAAACCCTGTGGCCGTTGCCAATATTCTCAAATCCTGGGTGAACGGCGAAAATGCCTGACCCCGTCGCCTCTTCACATGCTGGGATAGCCCATGGATGAACAAGGTCTCAACGACGCCGCCATCATGCTGATGTCCCTCGGCGAGGAGGAGGCGGCCGAGGTGTTCAAGCACCTCTCGCCCAAAGAGGTTCAGAAGCTGGGCGAGACCATCGCGCGCATGAAATCGGTGTCGCGCGAGAAGGTGGACAGCGTCATCAACCGCTTTGCCGACGCCGCGGCGGCCCAGAGCCTGCTGGTGTCCGACACCGGCAACTACGTGCGGGCCGTGCTCAAGCGCGCCCTGGGGGACGACAAGGCCTCGCTGCTGATCGACCGCATCCTGCAGGGCGGCGACGTCTCCGGCATCGAGAGCCTCAAGTGGATGGACCCCCTGTCGGTGGCCGAACTGCTGCGCAACGAACATCCCCAGATCGTCGCGGCCATCCTGGTACACCTGGACAGCGAGCAGGCTTCGGGCATCCTGATGCACCTGACCGACCGCCAGCGCAGTGAAATCCTGCTGCGCGTGGCCACGCTCGAAGGCATTCAGCCCACGGCCCTCAAGGACCTCAACGAGGTGCTGTTCAAGGTGCTGGCCGGTGGCGACAAGATCCGCAAGAGCTCGCTGGGTGGCGTCAAGGCGGCGGCTGAGATCATCAACCTGCTGGGCTCCAACATGGACAGCGTGGTGATCGAGTCCATCCGCGGCTACGACCCCGATCTGGCGCAGAAGATCATGGACAAGATGTTCGTCTTCGAAGACGTGCTCAAGCTCGACGACAAGGCCATCCAGACCGTGCTCAAGGAAGTGGCCTCCGAGACGCTCATCGTGGCCCTCAAGGGCGCGGTGCCCGAGCTGCGCGAAAAATTCCTGTCGAACATGTCCACGCGTGCCGCCGAGGCGCTGCGCGACGACCTCGAGTCGCGCGGCCCGATGCGGCTGTCCGAAGTCGAGGCGCAGCAGAAGGAAATCCTCAAGACGGTCCGGCGCCTCTCCGATGAAGGCCAGATCGTGATCTCCGCCGGTGGTGACGATGCCTTCGTCTAGCCAACGCTCCTATTCGCGCTTCATCCCCAGCGAAGAGGTGGGGGTGGTCACGCAATGGAAGTTCGGTGCTGTGGACGGCTCCGAGCCGGTGGAGCCCCCCGAACCCGAGGTATTGCCCGAGCCCGAACCCCTGCCCGATCCGGCCGAGGTGGAAGCCGCGCAACTGGCGCTGGTGCAGCAGGCCTGCGATGCGGCTTTTTCCCAGGGGCTGGCGCAGGGCCAGGCCGACACGGCGCTCGAATGGCAGCAGCGCATGGACGACTATGTGTCCGGCCAGGCGCTGGAAATGTCGCAGAGCATTGCCAACGTGGTGCAGTCGATGCAGGCGTCGCTGGCCGCCATGCAGCAGCGCATGGCCCAGGACGTGCTGGCGCTAGCCTGCGACATTGCCCGTGAAGTCGTGCGCCGGGAGCTGTCGGTCAGCCCCGACGTGCTCGAACCCGTGGTCCGCGAGGCCGTGGGCATGCTCGTTGCAGAAGGGCGTCCCGCCCTGGTGCGTCTGAACCCTGCGGACATGGGAGCCGTGGAGCAGCCGCTGCGCGACGAGATGGGCACTGGCATCCAGTGGGTGGCCGATGCGGCCGTGCCTGCAGGTGGCTGCCTGGTCGAGTCGGGCGGCACCGTGGTCGATGGCAGCGTGGGCAAGCGCTGGGAGCGTGCCATCGCTTCGCTGGGGCTGGAATCGCCCTGGCAGGAGAGCGGCGATGAGCGTTGACGCCCCCGCCGCCACCGCCTGGACGCAGTTCATGGACGATGCGCGCGAGCGCGTGCGCACCCGTGCGCCGCTGGAAACGCGCGGCACCCTCACCCGGCTGACCGGCCTGGTGCTGGAGGCGGCTGGCATCCGCGTGCCCGTGGGCTCGCAGTGCATGGTGCAGATGCCGGGGCATGCGCCGGTGCTGGCCGAGGTGGTGGGCTTTTCGGCGGACCGCGCCTTTTTGATGCCGGCGGGCGACATCCACGGCCTGTCCAGCGGCGCCAGCGTGGTGCCCGCTGCGCCCTACGTGGCCAGTCCGCGCCTGGGCGAAGCCTCCCGGCCGTCCCCGAAAGCGGGCGTGCTGCGCCTGCCCATGGGCGACGGCCTGCTCGGGCGGGTGGTGGATCCGCAGGGCCTGCCCCTGGACCATGGCGGTCCGGTGCAGGACGTGGTCTCTGAGCCCATGGACCGCCGCCAGATCAATGCCATGGACCGTGACCCCGTGCGCCTGCCGCTGGACACCGGTGTGCGCGCCATCAATGCGCTGCTGACCGTGGGGCGCGGCCAGCGCCTGGGCCTGTTCGCCGGCTCGGGCGTGGGGAAAAGCGTGCTGCTGGGCATGATGGCCCGCTACACCCGTGCCGACGTGATCGTGGTGGGGCTCATCGGCGAGCGGGGCCGCGAGGTCAAGGAGTTCGTGGAAGACATCCTGGGGGCGGACGGCCGGGCCCGCTCGGTCGTGGTGGCCGCGCCGGCCGATGCCCCCCCGCTGCTGCGCATGCAGGGTGCGGCCTATGCCACGGCAGTGGCCGAGCATTTCCGTGACAAGGGCAAGCACGTGCTGCTGCTGATGGACTCCCTCACCCGCTACGCCATGGCGCAGCGCGAGATCGCCCTGGCCATCGGCGAGCCGCCGGCCACCAAGGGCTACCCGCCTTCGTGCTTTGCCAAGCTGCCCGCGTTGGTCGAGCGCAGCGGCAACGGCCTGCATGGCGTGGGCTCCATCACCGCTTTCTATACCGTGCTCTCCGAGGGCGACGACCAGCAGGACCCGATTGCCGACGCTGCGCGCGCCATCCTGGACGGGCACATCGTGCTGTCGCGCTCGCTCGCCGAGTCCGGGCACTTCCCGGCCATCGACATCGAGCAGTCGGCCTCGCGCGTGATGCACAACGTGGTCTCGCGCGGCCATTTCGACGTGGCACGGCGTTTTCGCGCCGTGTACTCGCGCTACCAGAAGAGCCGCGACCTGGTGCAGGTGGGCGCCTACATGAGCGGCTCCGACCCCGCGCTGGACGAAGCCATCCACCTGCAGCCGCAGATGGCGGCCTTCCTGCAGCAGGACATGTTCGAGGCGTCCACCATGGACCAGAGCGTGAACGCCATGGCGTCCGTGCTCGACCAGTAAGCACCCGAAGGCTGCGCCATGTCCGTCCTCAGTGCCCTCATCGTCGCCGTGGAGATCGCCTCGCGCAAGCGGGACGAGGCACGCCACGTGCTGCAGGAAGCCCTGGCCGTGCAGCAGGCCGCCCAGGCGCAGTTGACCCAGTTGCAGGACTATGCGCGCGAGACGGAGCAGCGCTGGGGCATGCAGGCCGATACGCAGGTGCAGCCCGAGGTGATGTACCACCACTACCAGTTCATGGACCGGCTGGGGCATGCGGCGGGCCTGCAGACCAGCGTGGTGGGCGACCAGGCCGCACGGGTCGAGAACGCGCGGCGCAGCCTGATGGAGGCCGAGCGGCGCCTGGCCAGCCTGCGCAAGGTGGTCGAACAGCGGCGGCGCGAACTGGAACAGGCCCAGGCCCGCATGGAACAGAAACAAACCGATGAACGCGCTGCGATGCAATACAGCCGCAGGGTTCAGGACCGATAGGGCAGGAGAATTGACCATGGAACAGGCACGCATATCCACCCCGCAGGGGACTTCCTCTGCCCAGGCTGCGCGCACACGCGCCCCCGCCCAGCAAAAAGGCGTGACGGACGAAGGTGCGGCTGCGCAGCCAGGCAGCTTTTTGTCGCTGCTGGCCGCGCAGGACCCGGAACTGGCCGAGGGCGGTGATCCGCTGGCCGCCATGCCGGAGGCCACCGATGCGGCCAGCGTGCTGGCGCAGACCGTCGATCCCTCCACCCTGGTGGGCTGGCAGGCGCTGGTCGCGGGAGACAGCGCAGCCCAGCAGCTCAAAGGGCTACCGGGCGCTGTGGCGGGCGCGGACGGCCTGACCACCGTAGGCCTGGGGCAGCGCGGCGCCCCGGGCACCCTGCCGGCGGATACGCTCGAACTGGCAGACAGTGCGGCAGCCCTCAGCGGGCGCCTTCTGGCCACCCAGGGCCTGGCAACGACCGATGGCCTGGTCTCGCAAACGGCGGCGCTCGATGGTGGCGCACAGGGCGGTGTGCCCCAGGCCACGGCCACCTTGGGGTTTGGCCGCCAGTTCTCGCGCATGCACAGCGCCGCCCTGCAGCGTGGCGCCAGCGATGCGGCGTTGGGCGGGGCCGGCGGCGCTGCCGAGGCCTGGTCTGCGCGCTCCGCCATGGGCGGCGATGCGAAGCAGGCAGGGGCCGCCTCCTCGGCGGACCTGTCGGCGCTGTCCACCACGGTCGCCGCCTCGGTGCGCGAGCAGCTTGGCGGCACGGGCCTGCACCGTTCTGCCGGCGAAGGTTCAGGAGCCGGGATCGATGCCCCGCTGCTGGCCGGCCAGGATCCGCTGGCCGCCGTGGGCGCAAGCGGTGCGCGCAGCGCGGATGCCGGCGGCGGCGAGTCGTCCCGGCACGGTGGCTCGGGAGGCTTGGGCGAAGGCGCGACCGAGCCCTCCTTCGCGGTTGACGGTGCCCCGGGCACTGCGGGCTTCGATGAACTGGCGCAGACCGGCGCCGAAGAGCTGCTGGCCGAGCAGGTCACCTACTGGGCCAACCAGAAGACCCAGAATGCCGAGCTCACCCTGAACCGCGACGGCCAACCCCTGGCCGTGACGGTGGCCCTGTCCGGCAACGAGGCCCACGTCACCTTCCGCAGCGACCAGGAGCACACCCGCGAGATGCTGGACCAGAGCATGGCGCAACTCAGTGAGCTGCTGCGCGGCGAGGGCCTGGTCCTGTCCGGCATGACCGTGGGCACCTCGGCGGGCCAGGGCGCCATGGCCGGCGATGCCGAGCAGCAGCGCAATCGTCCGGGCGATGGGCAGCAGGCCCAGGTGCTGGTATCGGGCCCCACGGATGTCAGCCAGCGGCTGGCAGGCAGCGGTACGCGCAACAGCGCCGTGGACGTCTTCGTGTAAGGCGGTGGCGGAACGGCGGGGCGATTGCCGGAGTCAACACCCTGTTAGGGGGTGTATTCTGGCTATTATTGGGAGGGCAGCTGCGCCACAATGTGAAGCGTCTGCGGGCGCGATGCCGTTTCCGACGAGATGCCACCACCGAATCCCACCTAAGGAACCTGCCACGTGTCTGCCAATGCCGCCGCTCCGGCCAAGGAGAAGCCCAAAAGCAAGAAGATGCTGATCATCGTGGTCGCTCTGGTGCTCGTGCTGGGAATTGCGGGCGCTGCGGCCTTCTTCCTCCTGGGCAAGAAGAAGAACGCTGACGACGAAGAGGGCGGTGCAGCGGCAGCCTCGGCCCACGAGACGGCGGCCAAGGCGCCACCGACTTTCCTGCCGTTCGAGAACATGGTGGTCAACCTGGCCGACCCGGGTGGTGACCGGTTTGCGCAGATCGGCATCACCGTCGAGGTGGCCGACGCCAAGACGGCCGAGCAGATCAAGCTTTACCTGCCCTCCATCCGCAGCAGTGTTCTGCTGCTGGTATCCCAGCGCACCTCCGGGGAGCTGTTGCTGAGGGAGGGCAAGGAAAAACTCGCCAAGGACATTCTGCGCGAGGTCTCGCGCCCGCTCGGCTTCACCGTGCCGCGCGAGCGACCCAAACGTGCCGCGTCGGCCGAGGAGGACGATGAAGAGGATCGCCCGTCACGCAAGCCGCCGAGGAATCCGGTACAAGGCATTCTTTTCTCCAGCTTCATCATCCAGTGACGCAAGGACAATCCTGCCATGAGTGATTCATTCCTATCGCAGGAAGAGGTTGATGCCCTTCTCGAAGGCGTCACTGGCGAGAGCCAGAAGTCCGTCGAGGAAGTGGCCGAGTCGGGGTCCGTACGCAACTACGACATCTCGAGCCAGGAGCGCATCGTTCGCGGCCGCATGCCGACGATGGAAATCGTCAACGAGCGGTTTGCGCGCAACTTTCGCATCGGTCTGTTCAACTTCATCCGCCGCAGCCCCGAAATTTCGGTGGGCACCGTGTCGGTGCAGCGCTACAGCGCCTTCCTGCGCGAGCTGGCCGTTCCGACCAACTTCAACATCGTCGCCATCCGCCCGCTGCGCGGCAGCGGCCTGATCGTCTGCGAGCCGTCCCTGGTGTTCGGCATCATCGATACGCTGTACGGCGGGGTCGGCAAGTTCCAGACCCGCATCGAGGGGCGTGACTTCTCGCCCACCGAGCAGCGCGTGATCAACCGGCTGGTCGACGTGATCTGCGCCGAGTACAAGAAGGCCTGGCAGGGCATCTACCCGCTGGAGCTCGACTACCAGCGCTCGGAGATGCAGCCGCAGTTCGCCAACATCGCCACGCCCAGCGAAATCGTGGTGTCCACCGCGTTCCAGTTGGAAATCGGCGACCTGTCGGGCGCCATCCACATCTGCATGCCCTACGCCACGCTGGAGCCCATCCGCGACGTGCTGTACTCCTCGACGCAGGGCGACTCCATCGAGGTGGACCGCCGCTGGGTGCGGGTGCTCACGCGCGAGATCCAGGCGGCCGAGGTGGTGCTGGTGGCCGAGCTGGCCAAGGCCGATGCCACGGTGGAGCAACTGCTGGCCATGAAGCCCGGCGATTTCATCGAACTCGACCGGGAGCCGCGCATCCGCGCGTCCATCGGCGGTGTTCCCATCTTCGAATGCCAGTATGGGACCCACAATTCGAAATATGCCATCCGTATCGAAGAGTGTTTGCGCAATTCGGACATGAGCTGGCTGGGAGAAAAAGATGTCAACTGAAGACGACAACAAGGACGGCGCGGCCGAAGACCCGTTTGCAGGCTGGGCCGAGGCGCTCGAAGAGCAAAAGAGCTCGGACGACAAGCCTGGCGATGCGGAGCAGGGCGGCCCCCTGTCCGGCGATGCGGTGCGTCCGTCATCGTCGAGCAACAGCGACGGTACCGTCAACGACATCAACATGGTGCTGGACATTCCTGTCCAGCTGTCGGTGGAACTGGGCCGCACCAAGGTGCCGATCAAGTACATCCTGCAACTGGCGCAGGGCTCGGTCGTCGAACTCGATGCGCTGGCCGGCGAACCCATGGACGTGCTCGTCAACGGTTACCTGATCGCCCAGGGCGAGGTGGTGGTGGTGAACGACAAGTTCGGTATCCGCCTGACCGACGTGGTGACGCCTTCGGAGCGGCTGCGGCGCGTGAGCCGTGGGTGATGGAAGCAACGCCATGGGGATGACCCAGACACTGGTCATCGTCGTCCTGTTCGTGGGGGCCATGGCCTGCCTGCCCTGGCTCATCAAGCGCCTGCAGCAGCGCCATGCAGCGGGTGGCCTGCCTGCCGGCGCCGCATCGCGCGTGCTGTCGGCGGTGGCGGTGGGTCCCCAGCAACGGGTGGTCACCGTGGAGGTGGGTCCCGAAGGCGCTCGCACCTGGCTGGTGCTGGGTGTCACGGCGCAGCAGGTCAGCTGCCTGCATGTGCTGGCCGCTCCGTCCACTGCTGCTGCTTCGAATGCAATGCCGGCGGTGGTGCCGGATGCTTCGGCGTTTGCCCGTGAAATGGCGGCCGCCGAAGCGCGCAAGGATCCGCATGTCTGAGTCCGCGCGTCCCGCACCGCAACCACGCAGCGTGTGGATTGGCGCGCTGGCTGCCTTCGCTCTGCTGGCCTGGCAGGTGCCGGCGCTGGCGCAAACGGGCGCCACGCCCCCGGCTCCCGGGTCGCTGCCCGTGCTGATAGGCTCCGGCAGCGGCGGATCGAGCTACTCCGTGCCGATCCAGACGCTGCTGTTCTTCACGGCGCTGTCCTTCCTGCCGGCCATCCTGCTGCTGATGACGGGCTTCACGCGCATCGTCATCGTGTTGTCGCTGCTGCGCCAGGCCATCGGCACGCAATCGGCACCGCCCAACCAGGTGATCATCGGCCTGTCGCTGTTCCTGACCTTCTTCGTCATGGGGCCGACCTTCGACCGGGTCCACAAGGAGGCCTATGTCCCCTACACCACCAACGCCATCACTTTCGAGCAGGCGGTGGAGCGGGCCGAGGTGCCCATGCGCGAGTTCATGCTCAAGCAGACCCGCCAGTCGGACTTTGCGCTGTTCGCACGCCTGGCACGGCTGGCACCCGAGGTGACGGCCGAGACCGCGCCGTTCCGCGTGCTGGTGCCGGCCTTCGTGACCAGCGAACTCAAGTCCGCGTTCCAGATCGGGTTCATGATCTTCATTCCCTTCCTGGTCATCGACATGGTGGTCTCCAGCATCCTCATGTCCCTGGGCATGATGATGCTGTCGCCGGTGCTGGTCGCGCTGCCGTTCAAGCTCATGCTGTTCGTGCTGGCCGATGGCTGGAACCTGCTGATCGGCTCGCTGGCCGCCAGTTTTGCCACCTAGCGCAGGAGAAATGCCATGACTTCACAGATGGTTCTCACCATGGGGCGCGATGCCCTCACGCTGCTGCTGATGATTGCCATGCCCGTTCTCGGCGTGGTCATGGCCGTGGGCCTGGTGGTCAGCATCTTCCAGGCCGTGACGCAGATCCATGAAGCGACCCTGGCCTTCGTGCCCAAGCTGATTGCCGCGATGGTGGTGTTCGCGATCGCCGGGCCCTGGATGATCAGCACCCTGGTCGATTACATCCGCCGGACCATCGAGTCGATTCCCTCGGTCGTCGGCTAGCCCGGCCCCTCGCGTGATCACGTTCACCGAGGCCCAGTTGGTGGCCTGGATATCGCCCATCCTGTGGCCGTTCCTGCGGGTGCTGGCGATGTTTTCGGTGGCGCCGGTGTTCTCCATGCGCGCGATTCCCATGCGCGTGAAGATCGGGCTGGCCTTCTTCGTGGCCGTCTCGGCCCAGGCCGTGCTGCCCAACCAGCCGGTGATCGACATCAATGGGCGCGAAGCGCTGGGCGCCGTGGCCCAGCAGGTGGCCGTGGGCCTGGCCATCGGGTTTTCGGTGCGCCTGGTGTTCGCCTCGGTGGAGCTGGCCGGTGAAATGATCGGCCTGCAGATGGGCCTGAATTTCGCCTCCTTCTTCGACCCCGCCAGCAATGGCCAGGTGAGTGCTGTGGCGCGTTTCTTCGGGCACATGGCCACGCTGCTGTTCATCGTCATCAACGGCCACCTGATGGTCATCATGGCCGTGGTCAAGAGCTTCGACCGCTTTCCCGTGAACGGCAACTTCCTGCAGGCCATCGGTCAGATGCGGCTGTACGAGCTGGGCTCGTCGCTGTTCTCCAGCGCGCTGTGGATCGCTCTGCCCATGATCGCGCTGCTGCTGTTCGTCAACCTCGCCATGGGCATCATCTCGCGTGTGGCGCCGCAGATGAACATCTACGCGGTCGGGTTCCCGGTCACGCTCACCGTGGGCCTTTTGGGCATCGCGGCCACCCTGCCCATGCTGGAGCAGCCCATCCTGACGCTGATGCAGCAATCCATCGACCTTTTTTCCAGCCAGCGGTAAATGGGTCGTCGGTGGATGTGGCGCTCACCTGCGGCCTGTGAGCCATCCGCGACGCGTGAAGCGAGCGTGGTCCGAGGCGCGAAGCGGCTCTTGGGGGCTACACCAACTCGTTGCGGATGGCGTAGACGGTGAGCTCCGCATTGTTGGAGAGCTTGAGCTTTTCGAGCACGCGCGAGCGGTAGACGCTCACCGTCTTGGGGCTGAGCATCAGCTCTTCGGCAATGTCGGCCAGGCGCCGGCCCGAGGCGATCTTGATCAGCGTCTGCAGCTCGCGCTCGGACAGCGTGGCATGCGGGCTCTCCAGTACCGGCTGGGCCAGGCTTTCGGCCAACATCTGCGCCACTTCGGCCGTCAGGTACTTGCGGCCCTGCATCACCACCCGCACGGCGTTGATCAGTTCCGCCGGATCGGACGCCTTGTTGGCATAGCCTTGGGCGCCGGCCTTGAGGCAGCGCAGTGCGTACTGGTCTTCCGGGTACATCGATACCACCAGCACCTTGATGGTGGAATGCGTTTCGCGCAGCGTGGCCAGCACCTCCAGGCCGCCGCGGCCGGGCATGTTCAGGTCGAGCAACAGCACGTCGCAGGGGGCAGTGCGCAGCACCTCGCGCAACTCGGCGTAGCCGCCGGCCTCCCCGGTCACCTTGATGTCCGTGGCCTCGGTGAGGGTATCGCGGATGCCGCGCCTGAGCACGGCGTGGTCATCGCACAAAACGACGTTGATCACCAGACATCTCCTGGGTTGGCGGGCTGGCCCGATGTGGCCAGCGGTATCGACAGTGTGAGGCAAGTCCCCTTGCCTGGCTGGGTGCTGACATCGAGCCAGCCGCCCACGGTGCGTGCCCGCTCGTGCAGGCCCTTGATCCCGAAGGCCTTGGGCTTGTCCGCCAGTTGCGACACATCGAAGCCGCAGCCATCGTCGGCGATCTCCACGGTCAGCACCCCCTCATGGTCGGACAGATCGATATGCACCTTGCTGGCCTGGGCGTACTTGGCGATGTTGGTCAGGGCTTCCTGCGCCGTGCGGTAGGCCACCAGCCGGATGTCGCTGGGCACATCGATCGCCTCGCCACTGGCCACGACCTGGGTGCGTACCGCGCTGCGGCGCTCGAAGCCTGTCGCCAGCCACTGCACGGCCGCCACCAGCCCCTGCTCCAATATGGGGGGGCGCAGGTTCATCATGATGCGCTGGCTGGCACCGATGGCGTGCTGCAGCATGTCCGAGGCGCTGGAAAGGTGGTCCTGCGTCGCCGGGTCCTGTGCATGCCGGCCGATCCAGGCGAGGTCCACGCGCATGGCGGTCAGCGAGCCGCCGATATCGTCGTGGATCTCGCGCGCGATGGAGGCGCGTTCCTGTTCGATGGAGGTCTGCAGGTGCTCGGTCAGCTCCGCCAGGCGCTGCTGGGAGGCCGCCAGTTCGGCCACGGCGCGCTCGCGGTCCTGGCGCGCCTGGTGCACCTCGATGGCCCGGGTGACGACGTGTGGCAGGCGGGAAATGTCGTCCTTGAGCAGGTAGTCGGAAAAGCCCAGGCGCATGGCGTCCACTGCAGCGGCCTCGCCAATCGCCCCGGACAGCAACACAAAGGGCACAGGTGTTGCTAATTTAGCCACATGCTCCCAGGCATCGAGCGCAGTGAATCCTTGCAGTCTGTAGTCTGCAAGGATCAAATCAAAGGACTCGCTCTGGGTGCGATCACAGAAATCCTGCAGGGTGTCGACCTGCTGGAGGGTGCAATCGAGCCTGGCACGCTGCAAAGTGAGCTTGGCCAGAACATGGTCTGCCAGCGAATCCTCCAGGTGCAGGAGGCGTAAGGGCTGGCCTGCTACTGTCATGACCATATGAGCGCTATCATAGGATACAAATTGGAACAAACAAGGGTGTTTGTCCCGGTAGGGTGGGTGAGAAGGCTATCGTCCAATAGAACGCAATGTCGGGGTTTTTGCAAGGGTTGGCGGGGTCTGCCAGCGCGGGTCGCCTGTTACAGGGGCCCTGACCCTGGTCTGCTTGTTGCTATGGAGAAACAATGCAATCTACGCTATCAACGTCAACTGGGCCGGCAGTTCAGGTTCCGGTCATGGTGGCAGCAGAACTGCAGGATTCCTTGCTGGTCGTCATGCACGACCTGCACCGCCTGGAAGGCTTGTTGAACCATGCCACGGACAACCTGCTGGAGCGCTTTGGCGAGGCCAATGCGGTACTGAACGATGCCTTCGTGGCGGATTCGCCCGAGCTGGCGGCCGCCCGCGATGCGCTGCGCAGTGCCGTCACGGAACTGCAGTTCCAGGACATGGCCTCGCAGCTCATCTGGCACACCACCAAGGTGCTGCAGGGCTGCGCGTTCCGGCTGGCGTCCGAGGCCATGGGGCACGATGAGGGCGAAGAGGCAGCGCCGTTTGCCGAAATGGCGCCGGATCGGCCCAATCCTGTTACGCAAAGCGAGATGGATGCCGGTTCCATTGATCTATTTTGAAGTTGGCATCGCTGGTTCACCTATATATTCAAGTCAGTTGGAGTCCTAAATGCAATCGATACTTGCCGTAGATGATTCACCGTCCATGCGGAAAATGGTGTCCTTCACCCTCACCGGTGCGGGCTACCACGTGGTGGAGGCGGTGGATGGGCAAGATGCCCTGGAAAAGGCCGAGAGCCATGACATCCACCTGGTGCTGGCCGACCAGAACATGCCCCGGCTCGATGGCATAGGCCTCACGCGCAAGCTGCGCGAGCACCCCAAGTTCAAGACCATCCCCATCCTCATCCTGACCACCGAATCGAGTGACCAGATGAAGCAGGCGGGGCGGTCGGCCGGTGCCACCGGTTGGCTGGTCAAGCCGTTCGATCCCAACCGCTTGATCGAAGTCATCCAGAAGGTGATCCGTTGAAACGGATGCACGGGCGCCACCACGTATAAAGGAGCCGACTATGGCTGAAAGCTATCAAGAGGGATCAGGGGCCGGCGGTGCTGACTTTGACCTGAGCCAGTTCTACCAGATCTTTTTTGAAGAAGCTGGTGAGAACCTGGACCAGATGGAGCAGATGCTGCTCGACCTGGACCTGAGCGCTGCGAACGACGAAGAACTCAATGGCATCTTCCGCTGCGCACATTCGATCAAGGGCGGCGCCGCCACGTTCGGCTTCTCTGACGTGGCCGAGCTGACGCACCAGATGGAATCCCTGCTCGACCGGCTGCGCCGCCACGAGCTGCAACCCATCCCGCAGATGGTCGATGTGCTGCTGGAGTCGGCCGATGCCTCGCGCAGCCTGCTGGCACGCCACCAGGCGGGCGGACAGGGCGAGGCCGTGTCCACCACCTCCCTGGTCAAGCGCATCAGCGAACTGGCAGCGGGTGTGGTCCCTGATGACGCCCCTGCCGCTGCAGCAGCCCCTGCTCCGGCGCCCGCGCCGGCGGCCGCCGCTCCTGCGCCAGCCGCCAAGGCCCATGTGCCCGGGCAACTGCGCAAACTGCAGATCCACATCGGTCCGCTGGAAAAGACCGAGCAGGCCGACACCATCAAGGAGCTGTTCCGCGACATCCCCGGCCTGGGCTCCATCAGCGACCTGCCCAGTGTGCAGGCTGGCGTGCGGGTGTTCGCGGTGGAAACCACCTCGTCCACCGACGACCTGCTCGACCTGTTCGCCTTCCATGTCTCCAAGGAGCAGGTGCGCTTCAGTGACGGCGACGAAGAGCCCGCTGCGGCCTCCGAGATCGACCCCGACCATGCGGTGCATGAGAGCGAGCCGCCCGCGGGCGGTGCCGACGTGTCCTACGGCTTCTTCTCGGACGCTCCTGGCGCGCCGAGCGCGGTGCCTGCCGCCAGCGCGGCCGCCAAGCCATCGGCGAAGGCTGCGGCGGCTGCCGAGCCCAAGGCGGCGGCCCAGGCCCAGATGGAATCCACGACCATCCGCGTGGCGGTCAACAAGGTGGACCAGCTCATCAACCTGGTGGGCGAGCTGGTGATCACCCAGGCCATGCTGGCCCAGAACAGCCGCGGCCTGGACGCCGGGGCCTACCAGCAACTGCTGGCCGGCCTGGCCGACCTGGACCGCAATACCCGGGACCTGCAGGAATCGGTGATGTCGATCCGCATGATCCCCATGTCCATCGTGTTTAGCCGCTTCCCGCGCATGCTGCGCGACCTGGCCAACAAGCTGGGCAAGAAGGTCGAGCTGGTCACGCTGGGCGAAGCCACCGAACTGGACAAGGGCCTGGTCGAGAAGATCACCGACCCGCTGACCCACCTGGTGCGCAACAGCTGCGACCATGGCATCGAAATGCCTGCCGAGCGCCTGGCCAAGGGCAAGCCCGAGCTGGGCACCATCACCCTGTCGGCATCGCACCAGGGCGGCTCGATCGTCATCGAGGTGCGCGACGACGGCCGTGGCCTGTCGCGCGAGAAGATCCTGCGCAAGGCGCAGGAGCGGGGCCTGGATGTCTCCGACCAGATGAGCGATGCCGAGGTGTGGCAGCTGATCTTCGCGCCCGGCTTCTCCACTGCCGAAGAGGTCACCGACGTGTCGGGCCGCGGCGTGGGCATGGACGTGGTCAAGCGCAATATCGCGGCCCTGAACGGCTCGGTCGAGGTGGATTCCGCCGAAGGCTATGGCATGAAAGTGTCGGTGCGCCTGCCGCTCACCCTGGCCATCATGGATGGCATGTCGGTGGGCGTAGGCGAAGAGGTCTACATCCTGCCGCTGTCCTCGGTGGTGGAGTCCTTCCAGGTCAACTCCGACGATGTCAGCACCGTGGCGCAGGGTTCGCAGCTGGTCAAGGTGCGTGACGAGTACATGCCCGTCATCGCGCTCGAGAAGATCTTCCAGGTGCCGCGCTTCGACCTCAACAAGTCGAGCAACATCATGGTGGTGGTAGAGGCCGACGGCAGCCGTGTGGCGCTGCTGGTCGACGAGCTTCTGGGCCAGCACCAGGTGGTGGTGAAGAACCTGGAGACCAACTACCGCAAGGTGCCCAATGTCTCGGGCGCCACCATCCTCGGCGATGGCACGGTGGCACTGATTCTGGACACCGGCGGCCTGGTGCGCCGGGCCCGCCACTGATTCGGGTGCGATGCGTTCGTTCATGGAATGCACCTGCACTGCTAACAAGGAGAACTCACCATGAGTGTGATGGGCAAGACTGCCGATAGCGCGCCGACCGGCGCGCGCGAGTACCTGACGTTCCGGCTGGACCAGGAAGAGTACGGCATCGACATCCTGAAGGTTCAGGAAATCCGGGGCTACGAGCCGCCGACGCGCATTGCCAACGCGCCGGAATTCATCAAGGGCGTGGTCAACCTGCGCGGCACCATCGTGCCCATCGTGGACATGCGCCTGAAGTTCAACTGCGCGCAGGCGGACTACAACAGCTTCACGGTGGTCATCATCCTGAACCTGCGCAACCGCGTGGTGGGCATCGTGGTGGACTCGGTGAGCGACGTGATGGAACTCACGCCCGAGAGCATCCGCTCGGCGCCCGATATCGAAAGTGCCATCGACAACAGCTGCATCCTGGGGCTGGGGTCGGTGGGGGAGCGCATGCTGATCCTGCTGGACATCGAGAAACTGATGTCCAGCGTGGACATGGGATTGGTGACGGCGGCGGAGTAACGCCACGGTCAGCCAGGTGGGTGGCCGCAAGCCAAACTGCAGGCGAGGGTCTGCAGGCCTTTTGGAGCGAAATGGACTTCCGAGCGGATGATCAAAATGATGCCCCAGACCACCAGTGTTTCCTCGGCCGGCGCGCGTGCTGCCGCCGCAGCTGCTGCCAGCGCTCCCGCACCGTCGGGCCCGCTCGCGCAGGGGCGTGAGTTCGTATGGACCAACGCCGACTTTGCGCGGGTGCAGTCGCTGATCTACCAGCGTGCCGGCATCAGCCTGCACGATGGCAAGCACGCCATGGTCTACAGCCGGCTCTCGCGCCGCTTGCGCGACACGGGGTACAACAGTTTTCACGACTACCTGGGCTGGCTGGAGAAGCACGACGGTCCCGAGTGGCAGGAGTTCGTGAACGCCCTCACCACCAACCTCACGGCGTTCTTCCGCGAGCAGCACCACTTCGAGATCTTTGCCACGCTGCTGCGCAGCAAGCCGGCCAACACGGCCTGGAAGGTGTGGTGCAACGCGGCCTCCACCGGTGAAGAGCCTTACTCCATCGTCATGACGGCCTTCGAGGCGCTCGGGGCTAACGCCTCCTTCAAGCTCACGGCCAGCGACATCGATTCGAAGGTGCTGGCCACGGCCGGCCAGGGCGTCTACCGGCTCGACAATCTCAAAGGCTTGGGCCCGGAGCGGCTGCAGAAGTTCTTTCTGAAAGGCAAGGGCGGCAACGATGGCATGGTGCGGGCCAAGCCCGAGCTGCGCCGTGCGATCGAGTTCATGAGCGTGAACCTCATCCGTGACGATTGGCCCTTCAAGGAGCCTTTTGACGTGGTGTTCTGCCGCAACGTGATGATCTACTTCGATGCGCCCACGCAGCGCAAGGTGCTGGAGCGCATCCACCGCGTGCTCAAACCCGGTGGCATGCTGTTTGTGGGGCATGCGGAGAATTTCAGCGAGTCCCGCGATCTCTTCACCCTGCGTGGCAAGACGGTCTATGAACGCCGGTGATCCGCCCCTCTGTTCGCCCGTAGGAACTTGTTCCAAGCAGCTCCATGACCAATAACCAGCCCAACACCTTCACGCCTGGTGCCGCCCCGGCTGCGCCCGGAGCGCCGGAGCGCCGGCGTGCTCCGCGCATCGCGCCGCTGAGCGCGGACATCTACGCGTCCAGCGCGGCACCGCGCGAATCCTCGCTCAACGAACTCAAGAACCGCGCCAGAAAACCCGGAGAGGCATCCTTCTTCTACCTGGACCACCACTTCCAGCACAACGCCGTGAAGGTGCTGCCGGGCGAGTATTTCGTGGCCGATGAAAGCATGGTCATCATGACGGTGCTGGGCTCGTGCATTGCGGCCTGCCTGTGGGACAGCCGGGCCCATATCGGCGGCATGAACCACTTCATGCTGCCCGATGGCGACCTGGCGGATGCCTCGGGCCGCTATGGTTCGTACGCGATGGAGTTGCTCATCAATGAGATGCTCAAGCTCGGTGCCCGGCGCGAAACCATG
Source organism: Acidovorax sp. AC410 (assembly GCF_979253235.1). Lineage (NCBI taxonomy): Bacteria > Pseudomonadati > Pseudomonadota > Betaproteobacteria > Burkholderiales > Comamonadaceae > Acidovorax > Acidovorax sp. AC410. Next base: position 1,112,025 of record NZ_CEEDCG010000001.1, on the reverse strand, counting down.
CAGGCCAAGATTTTTGGCGGGGCCCAGGTGATGCACAATTTCACCACCATGAACGTGGGTGAACGCAATACCACCTTCGTGCTCAACTACCTGCACACGGAACGCATTCCCATCGTGTCCGAAGACGTGCTGGACATCTACCCGCGCAAGGTGGTGTTCTTCCCGGTGACGGGCAAGGCCATGGTCAAGCGCCTGGCCCATGCCCATCCCGAGACCCTGGTGGAGCAGGAAACGCGCGGAAATGCCGCGACGGTGGCCAAGAGCACCTCGGGTGGTTCCGTGGATCTGTTTTGATTGAAGATGACGAAGAAAGCCTGAGAGAACAATGAGCAGGAAAATCCGGGTGATCGTGGTGGACGATTCGGCGCTGGTCCGCAGTCTGCTGTCGGAGATCATCAACCGGCAACGGGACATGGAGTGCATCGGCACGGCCAACGACCCCTTGGTGGCGCGCGAGATGATCCGGGAAATGAACCCGGACGTGATCACCCTGGACGTGGAAATGCCGCGCATGGATGGCATCGACTTCCTGGGCCGGCTGATGCGCCTGCGGCCCATGCCGGTGGTGATGATCTCCACGCTGACCGAGCGCGGTGCCGAGGTGACCATGAAGGCGCTGGAGCTCGGTGCCATCGATTTCGTGGCCAAGCCCCGGGTGGGTCTGGCCAGTGGCCTCAACGACCTGGCGACCCAGATCGTGGACAAGATCCGCGTGGCGGCGGTGGCGCAGGTACGCCGCGCCGCGCCGCGCGAGGCCTCGTCGGCGTCCCATGGGGCCAGTGCCGGCACGACCGCCCCCGCGGCGCCGACCACCCTGCTGGGCCGTCTGTCCACCGAAAAGCTGATCTGCATCGGCGCCTCCACGGGGGGCACGGAAGCCATCAAGGAGGTGCTGGTACACATGCCTGCCGATTCACCGGGCATCGTGATCACCCAGCACATGCCCCCGGGCTTCACCACCAGCTTCGCGGCGCGGCTCAACGGTTTGTGCCAGATCACGGTCAAGGAGGCCGTGAATGGTGAGCGCATCCTGCCCGGCCATGCCTACATCGCGCCCGGCGGCACGCAGTTCCATGTGGCGCGCAGCGGTGCGAACTATGTGGCCGTGGTCGATGATGGCCCGCCGGTGAACCGGCACAAGCCCTCGGTGGAGGTGCTGTTCAAGTCGGCCGCCGCCGTGGTGGGGCGCAATGCCTTCGGCATCATGCTCACCGGCATGGGCAACGATGGCGCGGCCGCCATGCGCGAGATGAAGGACGCGGGCAGCTACAACTACGTGCAGGATGAGGCCACCTGCATCGTCTTCGGCATGCCGCGCGAGGCCATTGCCCACGGCGCCGCCGACGAGGTGCTGCCGCTGGGCCAGATTGCGCCCGCGTTGGTGGCGCGCCTGCGTGGCGCGACCGACCGCATCCATCACAGAATTTAAAGCCCCCCGAGTCGCCTCCGGCGCCACCTCCCCCCAGGGAGACGCCACCCGTGGCCTGGCAAAGCCAGTTCCACGGTGGCGCTGGTTTTGGGGCATGCCTTAGGGCAGGTCGCGCCACATACGAGCGTGGCTTGCAGCTTCCGCGTCAGGTCAGGCCGACAGGGCCGTCCAGCGCTCCAGTGCCGCCATCAGTTCCTCGTCGATCTCGCTGGCGCGGGCGGTGAGTTTGGCCGCCTTGGCGCCATCGGTGGCGTAGACGCTGCCATCGGCCAGCACGGCCTGTACCTCCGCCTGTTCCTTTTCTAGGGCACCGATGCGATCGGGCAGGGCATCCAGCTCGCGCTGTTCCTTGTACGACAGCTTCTTGCGCGAGGTCTGCTCGGTCTTGGAGGGGGCCGCAGCAGGGGCTGCGTCCTTGGCGGCGGCCGGCCTGGTGCCTGCCGCCGGGGCTGCGGCCGTTGCGGCGGCGCGGCTGCGGCGCGATTGCAGCAGCCAGTCCTGCACGCCGCCCTCGTACTCGCGCCACAGGCCATTGCCTTCGGAAGCGATGGTGCTGGTCACCACGTTGTCCAGAAAGGTCCGGTCATGGCTCACGA
>NZ_CEEDCG010000001.1:7500-1105000 GCF_979253235.1 Acidovorax sp. AC410 | reverse complement strand
TCAGTGGCAAGGTTAACCGAATAGGGAAGCCGTAGAGAAATCGAGTCCGAATAGGGCGAATCAGTCGCTGGGTGTAGACCCGAAACCAAGTGATCTATCCATGGCCAGGATGAAGGTGCCGTAACAGGTACTGGAGGTCCGAACCGACTAGTGTTGCAAAACTAGCGGATGAGCTGTGGATAGGGGTGAAAGGCTAAACAAACTTGGAAATAGCTGGTTCTCTCCGAAAACTATTTAGGTAGTGCCTCAAGTATTACCGTCGGGGGTAGAGCACTGTTTAGGCTAGGGGGTCATGGCGACTTACCAAACCTATGCAAACTCCGAATACCGACGAGTACAGCTTGGGAGACAGAGCACCGGGTGCTAACGTCCGGACTCAAGAGGGAAACAACCCAGACCGCCAGCTAAGGTCCCTAAAATTGGCTAAGTGGGAAACGAAGTGGGAAGGCTAAAACAGTCAGGATGTTGGCTTAGAAGCAGCCATCATTTAAAGAAAGCGTAATAGCTCACTGATCGAGTCGTCCTGCGCGGAAGATGTAACGGGGCTAAGCCAGTTACCGAAGCTGCGGATGTGCAATTTATTGCACGTGGTAGGAGAGCGTTCTGTAGGCCTGTGAAGGTGTCTGGTAACGGATGCTGGAGGTATCAGAAGTGCGAATGCTGACATGAGTAGCGTTAAAGGGGGTGAAAAGCCCCCTCGCCGTAAGCGCAAGGTTTTCTACGCAACGTTCATCGGCGTAGAGTGAGTCGGCCCCTAAGGCGAGGCAGAGATGCGTAGCTGATGGGAAACAGGTCAATATTCCTGTACCGATCAATAGTGCGATGTGGGGACGGAGAAGGTTAGCTCAGCCAACTGTTGGATATGTTGGTTCAAGCCTGTAGTCGTGCCTGGTAGGCAAATCCGCCGGGCTTAGATGAGGGGTGATAACGAGTCTGCTTGCAGACGAAGTGAGTGATACCCTGCTTCCAGGAAAAGCCACTAAGCTTCAGCTATTGACGACCGTACCGCAAACCGACACTGGTGCGCGAGATGAGTATTCTAAGGCGCTTGAGAGAACTCAGGAGAAGGAACTCGGCAAATTGATACCGTAACTTCGGGAGAAGGTATGCCCCAAGTAGGTGAACTCGAACAGAGGGAGCCCAACGGGGTTGCAAAAAATCGGTGGCTGCGACTGTTTAATAAAAACACAGCACTCTGCAAACACGAAAGTGGACGTATAGGGTGTGACGCCTGCCCGGTGCTGGAAGATTAAATGATGGGGTGCAAGCTCTTGATTGAAGTCCCAGTAAACGGCGGCCGTAACTATAACGGTCCTAAGGTAGCGAAATTCCTTGTCGGGTAAGTTCCGACCTGCACGAATGGCGTAACGATGGCCACACTGTCTCCTCCTGAGACTCAGCGAAGTTGAAATGTTTGTGATGATGCAATCTCCCCGCGGAAAGACGGAAAGACCCCATGAACCTTTACTGTAGCTTTGTATTGGACTTTGAACAGATCTGTGTAGGATAGGTGGGAGGCTTTGAAGTGATGTCGCTAGATGTCATGGAGCCAACGTTGAAATACCACCCTGGTGTGTTTGAGGTTCTAACCTAGGTCCATTATCTGGATCGGGGACAGTGCATGGTAGGCAGTTTGACTGGGGCGGTCTCCTCCCAAAGCGTAACGGAGGAGTTCGAAGGTACGCTAGTTACGGTCGGACATCGTGACGATAGTGCAATGGCATAAGCGTGCTTAACTGCGAGACTGACAAGTCGAGCAGATGCGAAAGCAGGACATAGTGATCCGGTGGTTCTGTATGGAAGGGCCATCGCTCAACGGATAAAAGGTACTCTGGGGATAACAGGCTGATACCGCCCAAGAGTTCATATCGACGGCGGTGTTTGGCACCTCGATGTCGGCTCATCTCATCCTGGGGCTGTAGCCGGTCCCAAGGGTATGGCTGTTCGCCATTTAAAGAGGTACGTGAGCTGGGTTTAAAACGTCGTGAGACAGTTTGGTCCCTATCTTCCGTGGGCGCTGCAGATTTGAGGAAGCCTGCTCCTAGTACGAGAGGACCGGAGTGGACACACCTCTGGTGTATCGGTTGTCACGCCAGTGGCATTGCCGAGTAGCTAAGTGTGGAAGAGATAACCGCTGAAAGCATCTAAGCGGGAAACTCGTTTCAAGATGAGATCTGCCGGGGCCTTGAGCCCCCTAAAGAGTCGTTCAAGACCAGGACGTTGATAGGTCAGGTGTGGAAGCGCAGTAATGCGTTAAGCTAACTGATACTAATTGCTCGTGAGGCTTGACCCTATAACTTTGATAGCGCGTAATGTGCTTCGAAGATTGTTATGCCAAGTTGACGCAGTCAAAACACATAAAATCTGATTCCACTCTATGAATTCGTTGTGTTGCTCCCAGAGCAGCGCGACACCCAGTTATGCCTGATGACCATAGCAAGTTGGTACCACTCCTTCCCATCCCGAACAGGACAGTGAAACGACTTTGCGCCGATGATAGTGCGGGTTCCCGTGTGAAAGTAGGTCATCGTCAGGCTCTTACAGCCCCAAATCCCCTCAGTCCCCAAAGGACTGGGGGGTTTTGCGTTTGGGGATGCGAAAATGCAGCCAGGCCCGCCAGAGGCCACACGCAAAGGCCACTTCCGCAGCCGCCTGCGCATGCAACTGCTTTGGGCACACAATCTGTGTGATTCCTTGTCGAAATCAAAGCCCCTGGCTCGTCGTATCGACAGAGCCTGCAGCTCTGACACTTCCACAAACACCCCAAGGAGATGGCGATGCGATTCATGGTACTGATCAAGGCCGATGCCAACAGCGAGGCCGGCGTGATGCCCAGCGAGACATTGCTGGCCGAGATGGGCCAGTTCAACGAGGAACTGGTCAAGGCGGGCGTGATGCAAGCGGGTGAGGGATTGCACCCGAGTTCCAAGGGGGCACGCGTGCGCTTCTCGGGCAAAGCACGGCAAGTGATCGACGGGCCTTTCGCCGAGACCAAAGAGCTGATTGCCGGCTTCTGGATCTGGAAGTGCGCGTCGCTGCAAGAGGCCATCGACTGGGTCAAGCGCTGCCCCAATCCGATGCTGGGCGAATCAGAGGTCGAGATCCGCCAGGTCTTCGAGGCCGAGGACTTCGGCACGGAGTTCACCCCGGAGCTGCGGGCCCAGGAAGATCGCCTGCGCACACAGATCGAAGAGCAACAGCGGCAGCAGGACGCTTGAGTCAATGGGCCGCCATGCCCGTGACTCGGCTGGCGATTGGCCGCAATTGCCGCTTTGAACGCGTCAGTTGTCTGCAGATGGCTGCATGACCGGGGAGAAGCAGGAATCCCTCAATCGACGAGGCTCGCCGTGGCCTCGTGGAATTCAGCGGCCGGCGCCTGCACTGGCGCGAAGCGATACACGCCCGCGCTGTCCATGCAGCGGTCCAGGCGTCCATCGAGCCACAGCAGATGCAGGTGGGCCAGCGCCTCGCCGAGAGCGAAAGTCATCTGGTGCGCATCCAGGGGGCGCTTGAACATCACCGGCAGCACATCGGTGGCCGACAGGGGCGCTGTGCGGCTGGCGTCGATGATCTCCTGCAGGCGCTCCCGGTGGTGATCCTGCAACTGCGCGACCCGCACATGCAGGCCCGTGAAGGGCTTGCCGTGGGAGGGAAGCGTCATCGTCCCGGCCGGCAGCTCCAGATAGCGCGTGATCGAGCTGAGGAACAGCCGCAGCGGATCGGCTTCGGGCTCGCCCGCGTGTACGCTCACGTTGGTGGAGATGCGTGGCAGCACCATGTCGCCGCTGATCAGGACCGACAGTTCGGGGCAGTGCAGGGCGATGTGCTCCGGCGCATGGCCGTAGCCGCTGATGCAGTTCCATCTGCGCCCGCCGATCTCGATGGCATCGCCATCCATCATGCGCCGGTAGGTGGTGGGCAGGTCCGGCACCAGCGAGTGGTAGTAGGAGCCGCGCCCCTGCACATGGCTGAGGAACGCTTCGTCGCGCGCACCGTGCGAGAGGTAGAAGTCGGCCCCGGCTTCACCGCTGAAGCCGTCGCGGCTGCTGATGGCCGCGCGCGCGGCATAGTAGTCGGTGGCGCTGATCCACAGGCGCGCATCCCAGCGTGCGCACAGCCAGTGCGCCAGGCCGATGTGGTCGGGGTGCATGTGCGTCACGATCACGCGCAGCACGGGCAGGCCGTCCAGGCTGGAGGCGAACACGCCCTCCCACTGCGCGCGCGTAAGCGGGTTGTCGATGCAGCAGTCCACCACCGTCCAGCCGTCCACCAGGGTGTTGCCCACGCGCTGGCGGTCGCGCAGCAGCCACAGATTGATGTGGTCCAGCGCAAACGGCAGGCCCATGCGGATCCAGCGCACCCCTGGGGCCACGTCCATCGCCACCCCCGGCTCTGGAAGGGTGTCGCCCATCGGGTAGGTGATTTGGTGTTCGAGGGGGTTCATGCGGTGCCTGCTTGGGTTAGCATTGACGTTAACGTAAACGTCAGATTCACTGCATTGTAGGGACGGTTCGCGAAGCGACTGTCGCCAGTGCGAAACCTGCATTCCCCTGCACCCCATGGCCACCTCCTACACCATCAGTGACCTCGCCAAAGAGTTCGACCTCACGACGCGCGCCATGCGCTTCTACGAAGACATGGGGCTGCTGCAACCCGAGCGCACCGGCCCGGCCGGGCGCAACCGCATGTACAGCGCGCGCGACCGCACGCGGCTGCGACTGACCCTGCGCGCCAAGCGCCTGGGCCTGTCGCTGACCGAGGCCAAGGAGATCATCGATCTCTACGACAGTCCGCGCGACACGGGCGCGCAACTGCGCAAATTCCTCGAGGTGCTGGGCGTGCACCGCAAGCAGTTGGAGGAGCAGTTGGCGGACCTTCAGGCCAACCTGGAAGAGGTGGAAGAGCACGAGCAGGAGGCCCGGGCACTGCTCGACAAGGTAGAACAGCAAAAATAAGCCATAATTGACGTTTACGTAAACGTCAATCAAATTTCCTTCCAGGAACCTGCCGTGACCAGCCCAGCTTTCGAGGTGAGAAGTCCGCGCTATGCGGACCGCGTGAGAGACAGTTTTGCGTTGCAGGGCGCCATGCAGACGCTGGGTGCGCGCCTGGCCCGCATCGAGCCGGGTGCGGTGGACATCGAGTTTGATTGGGCTGTCAGCCTCACGCAGCAGCATGGTTTCCTGCATGCCGGCATGGTCGCCACAGCGCTCGATTCCGCCTGCGGCTATGCGGGGTTCACTTTGATGGGCGACGATGCGTCAGTGCTCACCATCGAATTCAAGGTCAACCTGCTGGCCCCCGCCCAGGGCGAGCGCTTTCGCATGGAAGGCCGGGTGCTCAAGCCCGGCCGCACCATTACCGTGACCGAGGGGCGTGCCTATGCCCTGGGCGCCCAGGGCGACAAGCTGGTGGCCACCATGGGCTGCACACTGATGGCCGTGACCGGCCGCGACAACATCCGTAACTGAGACGTTCGTACCCCGAATCCGCATTACTTCCTACGAGGAGACAAACCATGAGCATCCCTGCCAACCTGCCCGGCCTGAACTTCCAACTGGGCGAAGACATCGACGCCCTGCGCGACGCCGTGCGCGACTTCGCCCAGGCCGAGATCGCGCCGCGTGCCGCCGAGATCGACCACAACGACCAGTTCCCCATGGACCTGTGGCGCAAGATGGGCGAGCTCGGGGTGCTGGGCATCACCGTACCCGAGCAGTACGGCGGCGCCGCCATGGGCTACCTGGCGCACATGGTGGCCATGGAGGAAATCTCGCGTGCCAGCGCCTCCGTGGGCCTGTCCTACGGCGCGCACAGCAACCTGTGCGTGAACCAGATCAACCGCAACGGCAGCGAAGCGCAAAAGGCCAAGTACCTGCCCAAGCTGATCAGTGGTGAGCATGTGGGTGCGCTGGCCATGAGCGAGCCGGGCGCCGGCTCCGACGTGATCAGCATGAAGCTCAAGGCCGAGGACAAGGGCGGCTACTACCTGCTCAACGGCAGCAAGATGTGGATCACCAACGGCCCCGACGCCGACACCCTGGTGGTCTATGCCAAGACCGAGCCCGAGCTGGGCGCACGCGGCGTCACGGCCTTCCTGATCGAAAAGGGCATGCCCGGCTTCAGCGTGGCGCAAAAGCTCGACAAGCTGGGCATGCGCGGCAGCCACACGGGCGAGCTGGTGTTCAACAACGTCGAAGTGCCCGCCTCGCAGATCCTGGGTGGCCTGAACCAGGGCGCCAAGGTGCTCATGAGCGGGCTGGACTACGAGCGCGCGGTATTGACCGGAGGCCCCCTGGGGATCATGCAGTCGGTGATGGACAACGTCATCCCTTACATTCACGACCGCAAGCAGTTCGGCCAGAGCATCGGCGAATTCCAGCTCATCCAGGGCAAGGTGGCCGACATGTACACCGTGCTCCAGGCGGGGCGCTCGTTTGCCTACACCGTGGCCAAGAACCTGGACATGCTGGGAACCGACCATGTGCGCCAGGTTCGCAAGGACTGCGCCAGCGTCATTCTCTGGTGTGCCGAGAAGGCCACCTGGATGGCGGGCGAGGGCGTGCAGATCTTCGGCGGCAACGGTTACATCAACGAGTACCCCCTGGGGCGCCTGTGGCGTGATGCCAAGCTGTACGAGATCGGTGCGGGAACGAGCGAAATCCGCCGCATGCTGATTGGCCGGGAGCTGTTTGCCGAGACCTGCTGAACCTGCGGGCCGATTCCACCTATTTTGAGAGCTGAGACCACATGCCCACATCCATCGAAGACCTGTTTGTCCACAACCGCGCCTGGGCGGCCCAGATGGAGCGTGAACGCCCTGGCTTCTTCACCGGCCTGCTGGCGCAACAAAAGCCCAAGTACATGTGGATCGGCTGCTCCGACAGCCGCGTGCCCGCCAACCAGATCACCGGGCTGGAGCCGGGCGAAGTGTTCGTACACCGCAACGTGGCCAACGTGGTGGTGCCCACCGACCTCAACTGCCTGTCCACCATCCAGTACGCGGTGGACCAGTTGCACATCGAGCACCTCATGGTCGTGGGCCACTACGGCTGCGGCGGCGTGCTGGCCGCGCTGGAGGGCACGCGCGTGGGCCTGGCCGACAACTGGATCCGCCATGTGCAGGACGTGCGCGACCGCCACCGTGAGCTGATCGCCGCCACCGCACCCGAGTGGCGCCACGATGTGCTGTGCGAGCTCAACGCCATCGAGCAGGTGGTCAACATCGCGCAGACCACGGTGATGCTCGACGCCTGGGGCCGCGGCGACAAGGTCACCCTGCACGGCTGGTGCTACGGCCTCAAAGACGGGCTCATCAACGACCTGCACATGACCATTGCCGGTACCGAGGGCCTCGACTCGCTCTACAAGGCCGCCATTGCCGGCGTGGCCGCCACCCGGCGGGGCTGAGCCCACAGGCCCCCTGCAGGATCGGTAGGCACAAGCCCATGTTCCCGCAACGACTCGACGCGCCCCAGGCGTACGACATCGCCAAGGCGATGATGGACGGCTTCAACCGCCATTACCGCCTGTTCCGCACCGAGTCCGCGCGGGCCAAGCACCGCTTCGAAACCGCCGACTGGCATGGCCAGCAGCGCGCCCAGCGCGAGCGCATCGAGTTCTACGACCTGCGCGTCAAGGAATGCGTGCGCCGGCTGGAGAAGGAATACGACGCCGGCACCCAGCCCATGGACGTCTGGCACCAGGTCAAGCTGCACTACATCGGCCTCTTGGTCAACCACCACCAGCCCGAACTGGCCGAGACCTTCTTCAACTCGGTGACCTGCAAGATCCTGCACCGCACGCACTTCCACAACGACTTCATCTTCGTGCGGCCCGCGGTCAGCACCGAGTACATCGAAAACGAAGAGCCGGCCGCCCGGCCCACCTACCGCGCCTACTACCCCTCGCGCGAGAGCCTGCACGGCACGCTCACCCGCATCATCGACAACTTCCAGCTGCAGGGCGAATTCGCCGACCTGCCGCGCGATACCGGCCATGTGCTGCGCGCCATGCAAAGCCGCCTGGACAAGGTGCGCCTGCGCGCGAACTTCCAGATCCAGGTGCTGGCCAGCCTGTTCTTTCGCAACAAGGGCGCTTACGTGGTGGGCAAGATCATCAACGGCTTCAACGAAGTACCGTTCGCCCTGCCCATCCTGCACGACGGCGACGGCCGGCTCACCATCGACGCGGCCCTGTTCGGCGAGGACGATCTGCAGATGCTGTTCAGCTTTGCGCGCGCCTACTTCATGGTGGACATGGAAATCCCGAGCGCCTACGTGCAGTTCCTGCGCAGCCTCATGCCGCGCAAGCCGCGTGCCGAGATCTACAACGCCCTGGGCCTGGCCAAGCAGGGCAAGACGCTGTTCTACCGCGACTTCCTCTACCACCTCAAGCACTCGAGCGACCGCTTTCGCATCGCGCCCGGCATCAAGGGCATGGTCATGCTGGTGTTCGACCTGCCGTCCTTCCCTTTCGTGTTCAAGCTCATCAAGGACTTCTTCCCGCACCAGAAGGAGACCACGCGCGAGCAGATCAAGGCCAAGTACCTGCTGGTCAAGCAGCACGACCGCGTGGGGCGCATGGCCGATACGCTCGAATACAGCGAGGTGGCCTTTCCGCGCGACCGCTTCGACGACGAGCTGATTGCCGAGATCCAGAAGTTCGCGGAGAGCCAGCTCGAAATCAGCGACCGCGATGGCGATGGCCAGACCGAGGTCATCATCAAGCACCTGTACATCGAGCGGCGCATGATCCCGCTCAACATCTACCTGCAGGAGGCCTTCGACACCGGCCTTTCGGACAACCGCGCGCGCCAGCAGATGGAACACAGCGTCATCGAGTACGGCAACGCCATCAAGGACCTGGTGGCCGCCAACATCTTCCCCGGCGACATGCTGTGGAAGAACTTCGGCGTCACGCGCAACGGCAAGGTCGTGTTCTACGACTACGACGAGATCGAATACCTCACCGACTGCAACTTTCGCCGTGTACCCACGCCGCGCAACGAGGAAGAAGAGATGAGCGGCGAGGTCTGGTACGCCGTGGGCCCGCGCGACGTGTTCCCCGAGACCTTCGGCCCCTTCCTGCTGGGCAACGATGCCGTGCGCGCTGTGTTCATGCAGCACCACGCCGACCTGCTGGACGCCGCGTTCTGGCAGTCGCACAAGGAACGCATCCAGGCGGGCCATGTGTACGACGTGTTTCCCTACGACACGGACCGCCGCTTCACGGGCGCCCCGCGGGACTGACGGGCCAGTCCCTGCACCCCCTGGCATCCCACCGCAACCCTAGCGATTCACCCCCCACCTTTCAGGAGACAACACCATGAACCAGGATCCCATCGTCATCGTCGGCGCCGCACGCACCCCCATGGGCTCGCTGCAGGGCGACTTTTCCAGCCTGTCGGCCCATGACCTGGGCGGCGCCGCCATCAAGGCCGCCATGGAGCGCGCCGGTGTCTCGCCCGACGCCGTGGGCGAGGTGCTGTTCGGCAACTGCCTGATGGCCGGCCAGGGCCAGGCGCCCGCGCGCCAGGCGGCTTTCAAGGGCGGCCTGCCCAAGGGCGCGGGTGCGGTCACCTTGTCCAAGATGTGCGGCTCGGGCATGAAGGCCGCCATGATGGCGCACGACATGCTGCTGGCCGGCACGCATGACGTGATGGTGGCCGGCGGCATGGAGAGCATGACCAACGCCCCCTACCTGCTGCAAAAGGGCCGCGGCGGCTACCGCCTGGGCCATGACCGCATCTTCGACCACATGATGCTCGACGGCCTGGAAGATGCCTACGAGGCCGGCCGCTCCATGGGCACCTTTGGCGAAGACTGCGCTGCCAAGTACCAGTTCACGCGCGAGCAGCAGGACGCATTCGCCACCGCCAGTGTGCAGCGCGCCAAGGCCGCCACCGAGTCCGGCGCGTTCGCAGCCGAGATCGTGCCCGTCACCGTCAAGACCCGTGCGGGCGAGACCGTGGTGTCGGTCGACGAAGGCCCGGGCAAGGTCAAGCTCGAGAAGATCGCCGGCCTGAAACCCGCCTTCAAGAAGGACGGCACCATCACCGCCGCGTCGAGCTCCAGCATCAACGACGGTGCCGCCGCGCTGGTGATGATGCGCGAATCCACCGCGAAGAAGCTCGGCTGCAAGCCCATCGCCCGCGTCGTGAGCCATGCCACGCATGCGCAGGAGCCCGAGTGGTTCGCCACTGCCCCCCTGGGCGCCACCCAGAAGGCGCTGGCCAAGGCCGGCTGGGCTGTGGGCGATGTGCAGCTGTGGGAGATCAACGAAGCCTTCGCCGTGGTGCCCATGGCGCTGATGAAGGAACTCGACCTGCCGCACAACAAGGTCAACGTGAACGGCGGCGCCTGCGCCCTGGGCCACCCCATCGGCGCCAGCGGCGCGCGCATCATGGTCACGCTGATCCATGCGCTCAAGGCCCGGGGCCTCACCAAGGGCCTGGCCACGCTGTGCATCGGCGGCGGCGAGGCCACGGCCATGGCGCTGGAACTGGTCTGATTGCGGCCCACCACATTCAGCCAACAATAGCGACTTCACCACCACCATCCTCCGCCCCGGAGCACGCTGCCATGGAATCCAGCACCGCCGCCATCACCGCCTTCTGGCGCGAGTTCGCCGACTCCGAGGGGGCCTTGCACGCGATGCCGCTGCGCGAACGGGTCGAGGAGGGCAATGCACTGCTGGAGCGTCACCTGGAAGGCCTGGCGCTGGAGATGTCCGGTGGCGACCAGGATGCGGTGGTGGACCTGATCGTCACAGCCCACGGCAGCATCGACCGCTTTCCCCTGCTGATGCAGGTGGTGGCCGCCGCGCCCAGGCTGCAGCACCACGCCCTGCGGGCGTTCCGCGAGCGCACGCAGCAGCCGGACTTTCCCATCGGCATGGACAGCTTCGAGCTGTCCACCTCCGAGGTGCTGATCACCTGCAGCCAGGACGACGGGCAGGCCGCGCTCGAGATCCGTTTTGGCCGCGAAATCCCGCAGGACTTCCAGGACCACGCGCGCAACATGGCCTTCATCATGATCGACCACGTGCTGGGCGAGTACGACTTTGCCGTGAAGGTCGGTGCCGTGGACTTCGTGGATGAGTCTGCGGACCCGGATGCCGAGTGGACCCCGCTCAGCCTGCTGCCCCCCGTGTTCGATCGCTACTGGAGCGAGACCCTGGGGCGCACCGGCGACTTCCCCGTGGGCGAGCATGAGTGGGAGGGCCTGACCCTGGCCTTTGCTGGGTCGGACGACCAGGAGGCTGGCGAGTCGCAGGACACGGCCATCGTCATGGTCAACCGCAGCGCCAACCCCGTCGCCATGCGCGCCGATCTGGCCTATGCCCTCACCCTGGACCTGGCCGTGGGCGACCGCGGCGAACTCGAAGCCGTGCAGGACCTGCACGACCAGGCGGCCACGCTGCTCGAGCTGCCGCAACTGGGCATCCTGGCCTACACCATGAGCCGCAACGGGCGCCGCAAGGCCGTGTACTACGTGGGCGACGAGCAACTGGCCAAGCAGACCCTGGCGCCGCTGCTGCTGCGCGACGAGGCCGCATCGCTGGAGCTCTCGACCACCTTCGATCCTGCGTGGTCCGGCTACTTCGAGTTCGCCGTCCACTGACCGATTCTTGACCCGACAAGGACAACTTCCCATGGCTACCATACTCGTCATTGGCGCATCGCGCGGCATCGGCCTGGAGCTGGTGCGCCAGTACACCGAAGCGGGGGAGCGCGTGATCGCCACCGCGCGCGACGATGCGGGGCGCGCACGCCTGCAGGCGCTGGGCGCACAGGTGCTCACGGTGGACGTGGCCAACCCTGCCAGCGTGAGCGGCCTGACCTGGCTGCTCGACGGCGAGAAGATCGACCTGGCGCTGTACGTTGCGGGGGTGCTGCGGCGGCCCAATGCACTGACGCCGCCCACGCAGCAGGACTTCGATGCGGTCATGCACACCAACGTGCTGGGCGCCATGCAGGCCATCCCGCAGGTGGCACCGATGGTGGCGGATGCACAGGGGGTGTTTGCCTTCGTGTCCTCCTCCATGTCCCAGATCGGCAGCGTGGACGACAGCGAGTCATGGCTGTACCGCACCAGCAAGGCCGCGCTCAACATGGCCGTGGCCTCGGCCCAGCACGACTACCCGGGCGCCACCCTCATCACCATCGACCCTGGCTGGGTGCAGACCGAGATGGGCGGCGGTGAAGCGCCACTCACGGTGCAGGACAGCGTGAGTGGCATGCGTACGACGCTGGCCGGCGTGACCGCAGCCGACAGGGGCTGCCTGCTGCACCACGATGGCCGGCGTGCGGCGCACTGGTAGCCAACTGCCCTCCCCCTTTTTTCATGCATTCAAAAGACGAGATTCCGGAGACACCATGCTGCTGACCCAAGACCAGGAAATGATCCGCGACGCCGTGCGCGATTTTGCCCAAGAACAGCTGTGGCCCCATGCGGCCCGCTGGGACAAGGAGCACCACTTTCCCAAGGAGGCGCACCAGGGCCTGGCCGCACTGGGCGCCTACGGCATCTGCGTGCCTGAAGAGCTGGGCGGCGCCAACCTCGACTACGTGACCCTGGCCCTGGTGCTCGAAGAAATCGCCGCGGGCGACGGTGGCACCAGCACGGCGATCAGCGTCACCAACTGCCCCGTCAACGCCATCCTCATGCGCTATGGCAATGCGCAGCAAAAAAAGGACTGGCTCACGCCGCTGGCCCAGGGCCGCATGCTGGGCGCCTTCTGCCTGACCGAGCCGCATGTGGGGTCCGACGCCTCTGCGCTGCGCACCAGCGCCGTGCGCCAGGGCGATGAATACGTGATCAACGGCGTCAAGCAGTTCATCACCAGCGGCAAGAACGGCCAGATGGCCATCGTCATCGCAGTGACCGACAAGGGCGCGGGCAAGAAGGGCATGAGCGCCTTCCTCGTGCCCACCGACAACCCCGGCTACGTGGTGGCACGGCTCGAAGACAAGCTGGGCCAGCACAGCAGCGACACGGCGCAGATCAACTTCGACAACTGCCGCATTCCGGCCGAAAACCTGATTGGCGCCGAGGGAGAGGGCTACAAGATCGCGCTCGGTGCGCTCGAAGGCGGGCGCATCGGTATTGCTGCGCAGAGCGTGGGCATGGCGCGCAGCGCCTTCGATGCGGCGCTGGCCTACTCCAAGGAGCGCGAGAGCTTCGGCACCGCCATCTTCAACCACCAGGCCGTGGGCTTTCGCCTGGCCGAATGCGCCACGCAGATCGAGGCCGCGCGCCAGCTCATCTGGCATGCCGCCGCGCTGCGCGATGCGGGCCGCCCTTGCCTCAAGGAGGCGGCCATGGCCAAGCTGTTCGCCAGCGAGATGGCCGAGCGGGTCTGCAGCGCCGCCATCCAGACCCTGGGCGGCTACGGCGTGGTGAACGACTTTCCGGTGGAGCGCATCTACCGCGACGTGCGCGTGTGCCAGATCTATGAAGGCACGAGCGACGTGCAGAAGATCATCATCCAGCGGGCACTGGCCTGAGCCAACACCGTCAGGCGCCGGTGGGCCGCAGCCACTGCGCCAGCAGGGCATGCAGCGTGTCGGCATCCACGGGCTTGCGCAGCACCAGGTAGCCCTGGGCGTCGGCCTCCTGCAATTCGGGCGCATCGAACTCGCCGCTGACCATGGCGCCGTGCGCGTCGGGGCATCGCTCCAGCAGGGCCCGCAGCACCTCGAAGCCGCTTTCGCCCGAGCGCAGCCGCTGGTCGCACAGGATGGCCTGCGGCGCGAACCCGGCTTCGATGTGGGCGAAGGCCTCGCGCGCGTTGGAGGCCAGGCGCACCTCCACCTCCCAGGTGCCGAGCAGGGCCGACCAGGCGCCGAGCACGTGCGGGTCATCGTCCAGCACCAGGCAACGCCCCTGCAGCAATCCGTAGCGTCCCTGCGCACCCATCGGCTCCAAGTGCTCGGCCAGCGGCGGCGCATCGGTGGCCGGCAGCTCGATCCAGAAGCACGATCCCTTTCCGAGCTGGGACTGGAGCCCCTGCCGCGCACCCATCAGCGCCACGCAGCGCGCCACCACCGCCAGGCCCAGGCCATGGCCGCTGCGGTGAATCTCCCACGCATGCCGCGGGCGGTAGAAGGCCTGGTAGATCTGGCCCTGCTCCTCCAGGGCCACCCCGACCCCGGTGTCCCACACCTCAATGCGCCAGTGCCTGCCGCGCCGCCGCGCGCCCACCAGCACCCCGCCGTGCGGCGTGTAGCGCAGCGCGTTGTGCACCAGGTTGGCCAGCGACTGGCGCACCAGCGCCGGGTCGGCCAGCACCGTGGCCTGGTGTGGCGGCCGGTGCAGGCGCAGGGCCAGGCGCCTGGCTCCGGCTTCTGCGCAGAACTGGGTCTGCAGGTCATCGAACAAAGCGGCCAATGCCACGGGTGCGGGCCGCAGTTCCACGGCGCCCGACTCGATGCGCGACAGGTCCAGCAGGGCATCGAACATGTGGCTCACTGAGCGCATGCTGAGCCGCCACTGCGTGAGCAGCCCTTCGAGCCGGGGGATGTCCCTGCCATGCAGGGCAATGGCCTCGGCCAGCAGGCCCATCGCATGCACGGGCTGGCGCAGGTCGTGCGCGGCGGTGCTCAGAAAGCGGTTCTTCTCCGCCAGCGCCGTCTCCGCTGCGGCGCTGGCCTGGCGGTAGCGTTCGGCCAGGTCCCGGCTGTGCTCTTCGAGTGCCACCTGGCGCACGAAGAAGCGGTGCGAGTGGATGGCACTGCGGTAGATCACCGCCATCATCACCAGGGCGATGGGCAGGGTGAAGTACCAGTGGCTCTCGAAGGCCCAGGGCATCATCACGAGGCTGCCGGTCATGCCGAAGAAGAAGGCGCGGTAGATCTGCCACGAGGCTGACATCTGGGCGGCGTGGACGGCTACCGTGCCCATCAGGGCGGCATATACCAGCAGCATGAAGTCATAGCTGGCACTGCCCATGGGCAATGCCACGGCCGATGCCAGCGCCACGCCATGGGCCAGTGCCAGCCGCTGCACCCGGGGCTGCCAGGTGGCAAGCAGCTCAGCGGGGGGGCTTTCGAGCTGCTCGCGCCGATAGCGGCGCAGCAGATGCCATGCGTACCACAGGGCCGGCAGGTACAGCGCGCCCCCGACGAAAAAGCCCCAGGGGTTTCCGCCCAGCCAGGCCAGCAGCCCTCCGAACAGAAAGCCCATGGCGGGCATGGCGGCCATGCTCAGGCGCAGGCGCGCAAAGGCGGCGGTCAGAAGCCGCAGGCGGCCTTCGTCGCTGGGCCTATGGGCGTCGAGCAGGTGTTCTGGCATGTCCGTGTGCAATGGGCCTTGTCAGCGACTGTACCGGGGCTCCAGCCACTGGGTCAGCACGGCATGCAGCCGGACCACGTCGAGCGGCTTGGGCAGCACCAGGTAGCCCTCGTTCTCGGCCTCTTGCAGCTCGGGCGAATGCAGTTCGCCGCTGACCATGGCGCCGTAGGCCTCGGGGCAGTGCGCCATCAGCGCACGCAGGATGTCGAAGCCGCTCTCGCCCGAGCGCAGGCGCTGGTCGCACAGGATGGCACGGGGGCGAAAGCCATCGTCCACCAGGTCCCAGGCCTCGCTGGCACAGCTGGCGAACCGGGCGTCGATGCCCCAGGCCTGCAACAGCGCCGACCAGGCGGCGGCCACCTGCGGGTCGTCGTCGATGACCAGGCAGGTGCCTGCCAGCGAACCCAGGTCGGGCCGACCACGGCCTTCGCCCGTGTCCCATGCCAGGCCCCGGTAGCGTGCCGCAGCGGCGTGGCTCTCGACCGGGGTGGCGCGGGGCAGGTGCAGCCAGAACCGCGATCCCCTGCCCAGGCGCGATGTCAGCCCATAGTCCGCACCCATGAGCTTGGCGCAACGTGCGACGACTGCGAGGCCCAGCCCATGGCCGTTGTTGTCCACGGTCCAGGCATGCTGCGGGCGGTAGAAGGGCGAGTAGATGCGCAGCTGGTCCTGCAGCGCCACGCCCACGCCGGTGTCCCAGACCTCGATCTGCCAGCCCCCGCGGCGCTGGCGCGCGGTGAGCAGCACGCCGCCGCGCACGGTGTAGCGCAGCGCGTTGTGCACCAGGTTCACGACCGACTGGCGCAGCAGGTCCGCGTCGGCCTGCACGGCGGCGTGAGGCCCCGGCGGGCGCACGCGCAGCCGCAGGCCACGCGTGCGCGCCTCCTCGCGAAAGAGCGTGAGCACGTCGTCGAAGAGCGCATCCAGCGCCACGGGCCCGGCATGCACGGCCACATGGCCGCCTTCGATGCGCGAAAGGTCCAGCAGCGAGTTGAACATCAGGTTCACCGAGTGCACGCTGCGCTGCAGGTCGGCCAGCGGCGCATCCAGGCTGCCATCGCGGTTGCGCCGTGCAATGGCTTCGGCCAGCAGGCCCATGGCATGCACGGGCTGGCGCAGGTCGTGTGCAGCGGTGCTCAGAAAGCGGTTCTTCTCTTCCAGTGCTGCCTGCGCCTCGTCACGCGCCGCCAGGTAGCGCGCCGCCATCTGCGCGCCGCGCTCCTCCAGCCGGATCTGCTGCACGAAGAAGCGGTGCGTCGTGTGTGCGTGGCGGTAGATGATCAGGCTGTGCAGCAGCGCCAGCGGCAGGATGAAATGCCAATGGTCCGGAAACAACCAGATCAGGAGGGGCAGCGATGCATTCCAGCCCGCCATGAACAAGCGCATGAACACGCTGAGCACGGGCGTCTGGAGTGTGGCATTGCCGACGATGATGGCGGCGTTGGTCACCAGCAGCAACAAGGCGAAGTCGTAACTCGCATGGCCAGCCACGATGGCCATCGGCGCGGTGATGCCCGCGCCGTGCAGCAGCGCACAGTGCTCGAGCCGGGGCTTCCACTTGCGTACCAGGGCATCCGCATCCAGGCGCCTGCGGTCGCGCAGGTGGATGCGGCGCTGCACGAACATCACCCCGGCGAAGAGGACGTAAAAGCAGCACCATGCCCACATCCACCGCGCGTCATGCGCCTGTGCATAGAACAGTGTGAGCGTCAATGCCAGCAGCGGCAGCACGAAGATGCTGGTGAGCAGGAGGCCAAAGGTCATCTCCAGCAGGCGGGCCCGCCCCTCCACGCTGATGGGGGCGTCGTCGGACCCGTCGGCCGGTGGTGCGGCCGCAGGCGAGGCCATCAGCCCGCAGGCCCGGCCAGCACCAGCCTGCGCCCGCGCAACTGGGTGATGGCCTCGATGCGGTTGCGCGCACCCAGGCGCTGCAGGATGGCGGTGACATGCTCCTTGACGGTGCTTTCCGACAGGGCCAGGTCCAGCGCGATGCGCTTGTTGGGCTGGCCCAGCAGTACCAGGGCGAGGATTTCTCCCTGGCGCGTGGACAGGCCCAGTTCGGCCGGGGTCACGGGCAGTTCGCGGCTGCGCAGCCCGCCGGGCTGCACGCGACCGGCCGGCACGAACCAGGTCAGGCCGCCCAGCAGCGCATGCACGGCCTGGGCAAAGGTGCCCGGGCTTTCCTGCTTGTGCAGGAAACCGTGCGCACCGCCCGCGCGGGCGCGCTCGCCCAGCAGCGGGTCGTCATCGCCGCTCATGACGGCAATGGCCGTGCCGGGGCAACTGGCCCGCAGCTGGGCGATCAGGCCGAGCGCTGCGCCTTCGACCAGCCAGAAGTCGATGAGGGCCAGCGCCGGTGCGCCGTGCGCGGCCACCTGCTGCAGACAGTCGGCGGCATCGGTCGCCAGCCGCACTTCCATGTCCGGGCGCAGCGAGCGCAGGAACTCGGCAACCCCGCGTGCCACCAGGGGGTGGTCGTCCAGGATGATGGCGTAGGGGGGCGTGGAAGGCATTCGGTGGTGGGTTACCCGCGGGCAGGGCAAATTCTGCCAAGTGTTCCGCAAGATGGGGGCGGCGCAAACCCTACCGGAGTAGGGTTGCCATGTGCGTGCAGCAGGCGACGCACCCGACGGCAGCCAGCCTGGAGCCGGCAGTCACTGCCGCGATGGCCGGCGGCCAGTGCTGCACCCTCCGCTGACAACGTCAATCAACCGGTGCCGCCGCGCTTGCGCAGCACCACGGTGATCTGCCCGTTGGTCTCGATGGTGGCGCGCTCCACCTCGTGCAGGTGCAGACAGCCGCTGGCGCGCAGCGCGGCCTCCAGGTCGTCGGTGGAGAGCAGCTCCTTGTGCATCAGCTCGGTGTGGACCTTGCCCTGGTCCACCAGCACGCGTGGTTTGCCGTCGATCAGGCGCTCCAGCCAGGCGAAGCGGAAGGTCAGGTTGGCCAGCACCACATGGCAGCCCATGAGCGTGCTGGCCGAGATCAGCCCGCCGACCAGGGAGTTGTCGCCCGCGTTCATCGAGTTCTGCACGGCGTTGGACAGGATCAGCAGCAGCACCAGGTCGAACGGCGCGTACTGCCCCGTCTGGCGCTTGCCCGTGAGCCGCAGGAAGACCAGCAGGAACAGGTAGACCAGGATCCCGCGCAGCACAAACTCCCACCAGGGCACGCTCATTTCCCACATGGTTCGACTCCTCGGACATGGATATCCATGGGCGCCAGTCTACGGGGTGCGCGCGTCGGCGAAAATCGGGCCTTGCTGTCCCTTGTGTTTGACCAGAGAGAGATACCACGCCATGCTGCGTCGCGAATTCCACCACCATGCCAGCGCGGGCGCCCTGGGCGCCTGGCTGCTGGCCATCGCCAGCCGGGCGCACGCCCTGTCGCTGGCGGACCTGTCGGCCGCCGATGCCTCGGGCGGCCTCAAGGCCGCCCTGTCCCAGGGGGCGCAGGCGGCTGTTGCCTCGCTGGGCCGGCCCGATGGCTTCCTTGGCAACCCCCGGGTGCGCATCGGCCTGCCGGGGCAACTCGACGATGCCGCCAAGCTCCTGAAGTCGCTGGGCCAGGGGCGGCGCATCGATGAGCTGGTCACTTCCATCAACCGCGCCGCCGAGGCCGCCGTGCCACTGGGCAAGGACCTGCTGGTGCAGGCCGTCCAGGGCATGACCGTGACCGACGCCCGCAGCATTTTGACCGGGGGCGACACCTCGGTGACGGCCTTCTTCGCCCAGAAGACGCGGGCCCCGCTGGGCGAACGCTTCCTGCCCGTGGTGAACCAGGCCACCGAGAAGGTCGGCCTCACGCAGAAGTACAACGCCTTTGCCGGCAAGGCGACGAGCTTCGGCCTGCTCAAGGCCGAGGACGCCAACCTGGCGCAGTACGTCACCGGGCGCACGCTCGACGGCCTGTACCTCATGATCGGGGAGGAAGAGCGCGCCATCCGCCAGAATCCTGCCGCCGCAGGCAGTGCCTTGGCCAAGAAGGTGTTCGGAGCTCTGAAATGAAACACCCCCTGAGTCGCTTCGCGCCTTCCCCCTCTCTCATATTGCTGCGCAATCTGGGAGGGGGACGCCCCCGGTGTGGCGGGGCGGCCCTTGCACGGGGGCACTGGCCTTCGCTGCACCCGTTTCGCGCAACGCTACCGATAGTTGATATGGCCGTCTAAAGCCCATGGCATCCCCTGAATCCACCACAGCCTGCCCCTGCGGCCAGCTCAACGCGCGCCAGAAGCCCCTGGCCTACGCCGACTGCTGTGGCCGTTATGTGGAGCACTTCGACACCACGCCCGCGCCCGATGCGCCAAGCCTCATGCGCTCGCGCTACAGCGCCTTCGTGCTTGAACGCGCCGACTACCTGCAGGCCACCTGGCATGCGCGCACCCGGCCCGCGCACCTTGACTTCGACCCCGGCGCCCGCTGGCTGGGCCTGGCGGTGCGCAGCCAGCGCAGCACGGGGGAAGACACGGCCGAAGTCGAGTTCGTCGCACGCTACCGCGTGGGCGGCCGCGCCGTGCGCCTGCACGAGACCAGCCGCTTCGTGCGCGAGGACGGGCGCTGGTTCTATGTCGATGGCGACCAGCAGTGACCGCCATCCTTCTCTTTTTGTGAGCCTTGACCCATGACCTTTGAAGCCATCCTGTTCGACTGCGACGGCGTGCTCGTCGACAGCGAGCACATCACCAACGGCGTGCTGCGCACCATGCTCAACGAAGCGGGCTGGGCCATCACGCACGAAGAGTGCATGGACTATTTCATCGGCAGGACGGTGCGCAGCGCCACGGCCCGCATCGAGGCCGAGACCGGCCAACCCCTGACCGATGAATGGATGGCCAGCTTCTACGCCCGGCGCAATGCCGAGCTGGACCAGCACCTGGTCGCCATAGCGCACATCCACCCCACCATCGAGCGCGTGCATGCCCACCATGGCGGGCGCATCGCCTGTGCCTCGGGGGCCGACCGCTTCAAGGTGGAGATGCAGCTCGTGAAAGTGGGGCTCATGCCGTACTTCGAGGGGCGCATCTTCAGCGGCCACGAGGTGCCCCACACCAAGCCTGCACCTGACGTGTACCTCGCAGCGGCCGCCGCGCTGCAGGCCGATCCGGCGCGTTGCGCCGTGGTGGAGGACACGACTATCGGCGTGACGGCCGGCGTGGCCGCGGGCGCCACCGTGTTTGCCTATTCTCCGCTGGGCATTGGCGACGATGCCCTGCGTGCAGCCGGTGCGTCGCAGGTGTTTCGCAGCATGGCCGAGCTGCCCGCCTTGCTGGGCTGCTGAGCCAGGCAAGCGAGGGCGCCACCTTCTCTTAAACTCCCCGCAGAGCGCGCATTCCTGCCGCGCCGGGAGGGGAGCCTGTGACAACACTGCAATCGATGGTGCGTTGGGTGGGGGCCGCGCTGGTGGTCGTGCTGGCCGGGTGCTCGTCCGTACGGCCCTGGGTCAACGAGCCCATGCCGCTGGAGGAGCAGGCGGTCACGCAGCGCCCGTCCCAGCGCGATCCCAGCATCCTGGTCGCCGTCACCCTCTCGGGCGGAGGGGCGCGCGCGGCGGCCTTCGGCTTTGGCGTGCTCACCGAGATGCAGAACACGGTGTTCGAATGGAACGGCCAGCGCACCACGCTGCTCGATGCGACCGACGTGGTCAGTGGCGTCTCGGGCGGCAGCATCGTGGCGGCCTACTATGCGGCGCATGGCATCGATGGACTGCCGCGCTTCGAGCACGAGTTCCTGCGCCAGAACTTCCAGAACAGCCTGATCACCCAGGCCCTGCGCCCGGGCAACCTGGTGGACCTGACTTCGCCCTGGCTCGGCCGCACCCACTTGCTGGCGCGCCGGCTCGACGAGCTCTATGCCGGCAAGACCTTCGGCGACGTGGAAAGGCGCCCGCGCCACCCGCAGCTGTTCATCACCGCCACCGACATGTCGCTGGGCACGGGCTTCGAGTTCACCTGGGACCAGTTCGCGCTGATCTGCTCGGACCTGCGCACCGTGCCGCTGTCCTTCGCGGTGGCGGCCTCGTCGGCCGTGCCACTGCTGCTCAGCCCGATGACGCTCAAGAACCATGCGGACCAGTGTACGGGGCGTCCGGCCAGCCTGGCGCGCGCCACGGCGGGCGACTACCGCACGCGGCTGTACCGGGCGCATGAGCAGAGCTACCTGGATGCCAGGCGCAAGCCCTACATCCACCTGGTCGATGGCGGCCTGTCGGACAACCTCGGGGTGCAGCGCCTGCTCGACCGTGCCCTGGCGGGCGGCGGCCTGCGCGAAAGCTTCAGCGAGGTGGGTATCCCTGCGGGCAGCATCCGCAAGCTGGTGCTGATCACGGTGAATGCCGAGCGCGACCCTTCGTTCAACATCGACACCAGCGACAAGGTGCCCGACATGTTCCAGGTGGTCGATGCGCTGCTGTTCGGAACCGGCGCGCGCGCCACGCGCGAGACGCAGGAGTTCCTGCGCGACATCACCGACCAGTGGCGCAAGACCCTGGCCTCCCATCCGCACGCCGGCGGCGACGTGTTCGCACCGAATGCCGAGATCCATGTGGTGCCGGTCAACCTGCGCGATTCGCCCGACGACGTGGCGCGCCCGCGCCTCTTGCAGATCCCCACCGCGTTTTCCATTGAGCAGCACGAAGTCACGGACCTGATCGAGGCCGGCGGCAGCGTGCTGCGGCATTCGCCCGAGTTCCGGGCGCTGGTGAAGTCGCTGCCGGTGTACCGCGCACCCCAGGCGCCGCCGCAATAGCCGGTTCGCGGCGGCGCAATCAGGGCTGCGGTCCTGCGCCGCTGTCCGGTTCCATCATCCCGCGCACCAGCCCTGTGAAGGCCAGGGCGGCCGGCGACAGGGTACGGTGCGTGAGCCACACGATGCTGTAGTGCGTCTGCATGGGCGCCTGCCCGCGAATCGACAGGCGTTCGAGAGATTCGCCGCCGTGGTGGAAGGCCGCATGCTCCGGGGCGAGGATCACCGCGTTTGCTGTCAGTGCCAGGTGCTGCAGCGTACCCAGGTCGTCACAGACGACGCTGAAGAACGAGCGGTCCTTGCGCTGCACCTGGGCGTCGAAGTGCGCCGCCACGCCGCTGGGCAGGTTCGGGCCGGCGACGGGGTAGTCCATGGCCTGGTCCAGCGCCACGGGTTGCAGGGCCAGCAGCGGGTGCCCTGCGCGCACGAAGAATGACACCGGGATGTTGGGCAGGCGCTTGAGTTGCAATCCCGGCTGCTGTTGCAGGTCGCGCGTGTCGGCGATGAACAGGTCCAGCTGCCGGCGGTGCAGGCGTTCGGCCAGCGCATTCGGATCGGCGACCTCGATGCGTATCGACAGCTGCGGATGGCGCTGGGCCATCTGCGCCAGCACGGGGCGGCCCAGCATCCCGGCGGCAAACGGCCCCAGGCCCACGCTCAGTTGCCCCACTACCAGGCCCTGCAGCAACTGCAGGTCGCGCGGGATCTGGTCGGCATCGGCCACCAATGCCTTGGCGCGTGCCAGCACCAACTCGCCCGCCGTGGTGAAACGCACCTGGCCATAGGCCCGGTCCACCAGCCTGGCCTGCAGCGCTTCCTCCAGGTTGTCGATGCTGCGCGAGAGCGCCGGCTGGGACAGGTGCACCGCTTCGGCCGCGCGCCCGAAGCTGCCTTGTTCGGCCAGGGCGATCAGGTGGCGGAGCTGGCGCAGCTGCATTTTGCGTTTTACTTAAAAAGAAACATCATATTTTGCATTGGATATTCATTTAGGGTCTGCCCAGAATGGCCTGCATGCCCACAAGACAAGGAGACAAGCCATGACCATCCCTTCCTTCCCGCGCCGCGGGGCCCTGGCGGGCCTGCTGGCCGCTAGCGCTGCGGTGGCCGCGCCCGCCGCACTGGCCCAGGCCCCGGCAGCAGATTTCCCCCACAAGCCCGTGACCCTGGTCGTGCCCTACCCGGCGGGCGGCGGCACCGACGTGGTGGCCCGCTCCCTCGCGGAGCAGATGGCGCGCCTGCTGGGCCAGCCGGTGATCGTCGACAACAAGCCCGGCGCCAGCGGCATCCTGGGCACCAGCACCGTGGCCAAGGCCGCACCCGACGGCCACGCCGTGCTGGTGGGCTTGACCCAGTCGCTGCTGACCAATCCCTTTCTCTATGCCAGGCTGCCCTACGATCCGCGCAAGGACCTGGGCCTGGTCTCGCTGGTGGCCACGTCGCCGCTGCTGCTGCTCGTGCCCGCCAGTTCGCCGGCCCAGAGCGTGGCCGACCTGCAGCGTGCCCTGCGGTCCAGGGGCGATGGCGGCAACTGCGGCTCCTGGGGCTCGTACCCGCACCTGGCCTGCGCGCACATGGCATCAAGCTGGAAGACACCCATCGCCCACATTGCCTACAAGGGCGAGGCGCCCATGCTGCAGGACCTGGTGGGTGGGCAACTGAGCTTCACTATCGGCAGCGCGATATCGGCCAAGCCGTACATGGATGCGGGCAAGCTGCGCGCGATCGCCGTCACGGGCGGCCAGCGTCTGCCCATGCTGCCGGCGGTGCCCACCTTTGCCGAGGCCGGCTTTGCCGACCCCGAGTACCGTGTGGTCGGCTGGCTGGGCCTGGCCGTACCGCAGGCCACACCGCCCGCGGTGGTGGCGCGATTGCAGCACGCCGCACAGCAGGCCGTGGCCACGCCCGAAGTAAGCAAGCGCTTTGCCCAGCTGGGCATGCTGGCCGTGGGCAGCACGGCCGAGCAGTTCCGCCAGAACTATGCCGCCGATCTGCCGGTCTGGGAGCGCCTGGTGCGGACCTCGGGCGCGCAACTGGATTGATGCCGAAGGCAACCACATGACCACCAACAACCCTGTGCATTTCCCCCAAGACCCCGTGACGCGCGGCTTCATCGCCACCTGGCCCAACGCCGAGGTGCGCGACGCCACCGGCCGCATCGTCTGGACCCTGGCGGGCTACGAGTTCCTGGAAGACGCCGAGCCCGCACCCAGTGTCCACCCGGGCCTGTGGGCGCACGCGCGGCGCAACATGGTGCATGGCCTGTTCCAGGTCACGGAGCGCATCTACCAGGTGCGCGGCTTCGACCTGGCCAACATGACGCTGATCGAGGGCGATGCGGGCGTGGTCATCATCGACCCGCTGACCTGTGCCGAAACGGCCGAGGCGGCGCTGCGGCTCTACCGCGAGCACCGTGGCGAGCGGCCGGTGACGGCGGTGGTCTACAGCCACAGCCACGTGGACCACTTCGGCGGCGTGCGCGGCGTGATCGACGAGCAGGATGCCATCCGCCGGCGCGTGCCGATCATCGCGCCCGCGGGCTTCGTCTGGCACACCGTGGCCGAGAACATGGTGGCCGGCAACGCCATGTCGCGGCGCTCGCAGTTCCAGTTCGGCCACACCCTGGCGCGCGGCGTCTGCGCACAGGTCGATTGCGGCCTGGGCAAGAGCCTGCCGCACGGCACAGTGACGCTGATACCGCCCACGATGACCATCGAAAAGGACCGCGAGCGCCACATGATCGACGGCGTCGAGATCGTCTTCGCCCTGGCCCCCGAGAGCGAGGCGCCCTCGGAGATGTTCTTCTTCTTTCCCGGGCTGCGGGCGCTCAACCTGGCCGAGATCGGCCAGCAGAGCATGCACAACCTGTGCCCGCTGCGCGGGGCCCAGGTGCGCGATGCGCGCCTGTGGTCGCGCTACCTGGACGAGGCGCTGCACGAATTCGCTCCGCATGCCGACGTGGTGTTCGCCCAGCACAACTGGCCTACCTGGGGCCAGGCGGAGCTGAGCCGCTTCATCGCGCAGCAGCGCGACCTGTACAAGTACACCCACGACCAGACCGTACGCCTCATGAACCAGGGCCAGACCGCCGTGGAGATCGCCGAGGTGCTGCGCCTGCCGGCCGAGCTGGCCGGCGTCACGCACGCGCAGGGCTACTACGGCACGCTGGTACACAACGTCAAGGCCGTGGTGCAGCACTACCTGGGCTGGTACGACGGCAACCCGGCGCGCCTGCATGCGCTGCCGCCGGTCGATGCCGGCACGCGCTACGTGGACTACATGGGAGGCGCCCAGGCGCTGATGGCACGTGCGCAGGCGGATTACGAGCGCGGCGAGCACCGCTGGGTGGCCGAGGTCACGGCCCATCTGGTGTTTGCCGACCCGACCCACCAGGGCGCCCGCACCCTGTGTGCCGCGGCGCTGGAACAACTGGGCTTTGCCAGCGAGTCCGCCACCTGGCGCAATGCCTACCTGCTGGCGGCACGCGAGTTGCGCCATGGCGTGCGCGCCGGCCCCCGGCGCAGCCTGGGCTACGACCTGCTCAAGTCCGTGCCGATGGAGATGTTCCTCGACTGCCTGGCTGTGCGCTTGGTGGCCGAACGTGCCAGCGGCCAAGTGCTGCGCCTGGGTTGGCGGGTCACCGACACTGGCGAGCACTGGTCGCTGAGCCTGGACAATGCAGCACTGACCTATCGGCGCACGGAGGGGGACGCTGCCGTGGATGCATCCATCGCTGTCAGCCACGAAGAACTGGCGCGTCTGCTCGCCCATGGGGAGGGCGTGGCCGCAGCACTGACCGCCGGGATCTCCGAGAGCCGTGTCGGCGTGAGCGGAGATGTGTCACGGGTCCACGCCCTGCTGGCAATGCTCGAAGAATTCGAGCCCATGTTCAACGTGGTCGAGCCCTGAGCAACGGGCGTCAGGGCCGTGTATCGGGCGCCGGCGTGGTCGGCACGTCCTGCTCCTCGGCGGCTTCGATCTGCGCGGCCATGGCGCGCTGGTAGCCGGGGCGCTGCTGCAGGCGGTGCCAGTACATCAGCGTGCGCTCGCCGAACTCGGGCGACAGGCCCAGGTGCTCGGCCAGCAGCAGCGCATACCCGACCGAGACATCGGCCGCGGTGAAGCGGCCGGCGCAAAGGTACTCGCCATGGGCCAGTGCAGTTTCCACCGCGCGCAGGCGGGCCAGGAACCAGCGGCGGTAGTCCTCGACCACCTGGGGCTGCTGGCGTGCCTTGGGCTCGAAGCGACCGTAGCGCAGCACCAGGGTCTGGGGAAAGGTCAGCGTCGCCTCGCCCATGTGCAGCCAGTTGAGGTAGGCACCGTAGGCCGGGTCCACGGCACGCACGTCCAGCCCGGCATCGGGGTGGGCGGCAGCCAGGTACTGGCAGATGGCGGCCGATTCGGTCATGCGCACGGCGTACTGCACGAACAGGGGCACGGTGCCCAGGGGGTTGAGCTCCAGGAAGCTGCGCGCCTTCAGCCGTGGAGGAAAGGGCAGCATGTGCAGCGAGTACGGCAGCTGCAGCTCTTCAAGCATCCACAGGGGGCGGAACGAGCGTGCACTGACGCAGTGGTACAGGTGGATCATCGGCATCGGGGGTCAGTGTAGTTGCGGTGGCATGGCGCGGGAGGTTCCCCTGCTGCCATCGCGGTTGCCGATCATGCCGCCATGCGCGCCAGCCGGCGGTATTCCGCAGGCGAATGCCCGGTCCATCCCTTGAAGGCGCGGATGAAGCTTTTCTCGTTGACGAAGCCTGCCGCCTCGGCCACTTGCTTGATAGGCCGGTCGCTGCGGTGCAGCAATTCCATGGCGCGGCCCTGCCGCACCTCGTCTTTCAGGCCCTGCAAGGTGGCGCCTTCCTCCTTGAGCTGGCGGTGCAGCGTGCGCGGTGATACGTGCAGCAGATGGGCCAGCGATTCGGCGCTGTGCGCGGCCAGCGCCTGGCCAGGGTGGCCCTGCACGGGCGCGCCCAGCAACTGGCGCACGCGGGCCACCAGCAGCCGGTCGCGCCGGTACTGCAGCACGGTGAGCGGCAGCGCATGCTGCAGCATCTGGCGCAGCGCGGCCTCATCGCGCCGCAGGGGCAGGCTGAGGTAGCGGGCGTCGAAATGGATGGCCGTCTGCGGGGCGTTGAAACGCACCGATCCCCCGGGGAACAGCACGCCGTAGGCCTCGGCATGCGGCGGCGCGGCAAAGGCGAACTCGGCCGCCAGCAGGGGAATGCGCGAATCCACCATCCAGCAACCCAGGCCATGGGCATTGCGCAGCACCGAGACCAGGCAGAACTCGCGCAGGGAGCCCAGGTCGCAGTTCTCCTCGATGGAGAGTGTGGCCGTGGTGTCGGCTCGCGCCAGGCGCAGTGTGATGTCGTCCGCCAGCAGACCATGGTGGCGGCACCAGCGCTTGAGCGCCACGCCCAGGTCGGGCGAGCTGATGGAGGCGCGCGCCAGCATGCCGTAGCTGCCCCAGGGCAGGCGCCGGCCGAACCAGCCCAGGGCCTCGTCATCGAGTTCCCGCATGGCGGCACCTGACACCTCTTCCATCTGCCAGGCCGTGATGCGCGCACTGTCATCGAACAGCAGGCCGGGCGCAATCTGTGCCTGGGCCAGCGCCCAGGCGGGGCTCATGCTGCGGCGCCTGTAAGCGAGTGCAATCGCCTGCACGAAGGCAATCGGGGTGGCCGCTGGGGCGGTCTTGGGCGCAGGAAGGTCGCTGGGGGCGGTGGAGGCAGGGGATTTCACGGGGTACAGTGTGCATGAGCTGTGGCACGATTTGCAACCTTTGTGTCCACCACGGGCCGTGGTGGGCTTCTATGCTTGGGGCGACATTGCCCATGCCGCGCGGGCAAGCGATACGCAAGGAGACAAGACAATGGGTGCAGCCATGCCTTCCGCCACCACCCCACTGGTCACCAGCCTGGCCCGTGGCGCCACCGACGTGCCCTTGATCGAGCAGACGCTGGGCGATTTCTTCGACGCCATGGTGGCCCGCCAGCCGGAGCGCGAAGCGCTGGTCAGCGTGCACCAGCAGCTGCGCTACACCTACCGCAGCCTGCAGGCCGAGGCCCGCCGCCTGGCCAGTGCCCTGCTGGGCCTGGGCCTGGTGCCTGGCGACCGCGTGGGCATCTGGTCGCACAACAATGCCGAGTGGGTGTTGATGCAACTGGCCACGGCGCAGGTGGGCCTGGTGCTGGTCAACATCAACCCGGCCTACCGCACCTCCGAGGTGGAGTACGCGCTCAACAAGGTCGGCTGCCGGCTGCTGGTGAGCATGGCGCGCTTCAAGACCAGCGACTACCTGGGCATGCTGCGCGAACTGGCGCCCGAGTGGCAGCGCCAGGAGCCGGGCCGCCTGGGCGCGGTGAAGCTGCCGCACCTCCACACCGTGGTGTGGATCGACGAGGCCGGGCAGGGCGCCGACGAGCCGGGCCTGCTGCGCTTTTCGGACCTGCTGGCGCGCGGCGATGTGGCCGATGTGCGCGTGGCCGAGGTGGCGGCGGGGCTCAAGGCCACCGACCCCATCAACATCCAGTTCACGAGCGGCACCACGGGCTTCCCGAAAGGCGCCACGCTCACGCACCGCAACATCCTGAACAACGGCTTCTTCATCGGCGAGTGCATGCGCCTCACTCCTGAAGACCGGCTGTGCATCCCCGTGCCGCTGTACCACTGCTTCGGCATGGTGCTGGGCAACCTGGCTTGTTTCACGCACGGTGCCACCATCGTCTACCCCAACGACGGCTTCGACCCGCTCACGGTGCTGCAGACGGTGCAGGACGAGCGCTGCACCGGCCTGCACGGCGTGCCCACCATGTTCATCGCCGAGCTGGACCACCCGCGCTTTGCCGAGTTCGACCTGTCCACGCTGCGCACCGGCATCATGGCCGGCTCGCCCTGCCCGACCGAGGTGATGAAGCGCGTGGTCGAGCAGATGCACCTGTCCGAGATCACCATCGCCTACGGCATGACCGAGACCAGCCCCGTGAGCTGCCAGAGCAGCACCGAGACGCCCTTGTCCAAGCGCGTCTCCACCGTGGGCCAGGTGCAGCCGCACCTCACGGTGAAGATCGTGAACCCCGACACCGGTGAGACCGTGCCCGTGGGCGAGCGCGGCGAGCTGTGCACGCGCGGCTATTCGGTCATGCACGGCTACTGGGGCGACGAGGCCAAGACCCGCGAGGCCATTGACGCCGAGGGCTGGATGCACACCGGCGACCTGGCCACCATGGATGCCGAGGGCTACGTGAACATCGTCGGCCGCATCAAGGACATGGTGATCCGCGGCGGCGAGAACATCTACCCGCGCGAGATCGAGGAATTCCTCTACCGCCACCCGCAGGTGCAGGACGTGCAGGTGGTGGGCGTGCCCGACGCGAAGTACGGCGAGGAGCTGTGTGCCTGGATCGTGGTCAAGCCCGGCCAGGAACTGACCGAGGAGGCCGTGCGCGCCTTCTGCAAGGGCCAGATCGCGCACTACAAGGTGCCGCGCTACATCCGCTTCGTCACGGGCTTCCCGATGACGGTGACCGGCAAGATCCAGAAATTCAAGATCCGCGACGAAATGAAGGACCAGCTGGGGCTGGCCGAAGAAAAGACTGCTTGAAAGATCCGCTGCATGACCATCCTCGATACCCAACTGAACGCCCGCTCGGCCGACTTCCTGGCCAATGCGGCCGCCATGCGCACCCTGGTCGATGACCTGCGCGGCCACCTGGACAAGGTGGCCCAGGGCGGCGGCGAGGCCGCGCGCGCCAAGCACACGGCACGCGGCAAGCTGCTGCCGCGCGAGCGCGTGCAGATGCTGCTGGACCCGGGCACGCCCTTCCTGGAGCTGGCGCCCCTGGCCGCGCTCAACATGTACAACAACGACGCGCCGAGCGCCGGCCTGATCGCCGGCATCGGCCGCGTGAGCGGCGTGGACTGCATGGTCGTGTGCAACGACGCCACGGTGAAGGGCGGCACCTACTACCCGCTCACCGTCAAGAAGCACCTGCGCGCGCAGGAAGTGGCGCAGCAGAACCACCTGACCTGCATCTACCTGGTGGACTCGGGCGGCGCCAACCTGCCCAACCAGGACGAGGTCTTCCCTGACCGCGACCACTTTGGCCGCATCTTCTTCAACCAGGCCAACATGAGCGCCCAGGGCATCTCGCAGATCGCCGTGGTCATGGGCAGCTGCACGGCCGGTGGCGCCTACGTGCCGGCGATGAGCGACGAGTCCATCATCGTCAAGAACCAGGGCACCATCTTCCTGGGCGGCCCGCCACTGGTGAAGGCCGCCACGGGCGAGGTCGTCACGGCCGAGGACCTGGGCGGTGGCGACGTGCACACGCGCCTGTCGGGCGTGGCCGACCACCTGGCGCAGAACGACCTGCATGCGCTGCAGCTGGCGCGCAATGCGGTGCGCAACCTCAACAAGGCCAAGGCCGCAGCGCCGGCGGACAGCGCGCCGCTGCCGCCGAAGTTCGCCGGCGAAGAACTCTACGGCGTGATCCCGGTGGACACGCGCAAGCCCTTTGACGTGCGCGAGATCATCGCGCGCATCGTCGATGGCAGCGAGTTCGACGAGTTCAAGGCGCGCTATGGCACCACGCTGGTCACGGGCTTCGCGCGCATCGAGGGCATGGCCGTGGGCATCATCGCCAACAACGGCATCCTGTTCAGCGAGTCGGCCCTCAAGGGCGCGCACTTCATCGAGCTGTGCTGCCAGCGCAAGATCCCGCTGGTGTTCCTGCAGAACATCACCGGCTTCATGGTCGGCCGCAAGTACGAGAACGAGGGCATCGCGCGCAACGGCGCGAAGATGGTCACGGCCGTGGCCACGGCCGCCGTGCCCAAGTTCACCATCATCATCGGCGGCAGCTTCGGCGCAGGCAACTACGGCATGTGTGGCCGCGCCTACAGCCCGCGCTTTCTGTGGATGTGGCCCAACGCGCGCATCAGCGTCATGGGCGGCGAGCAGGCGGCCGGCGTGCTCGCCACCGTCAAGCGCGATGGCATCGAGGGCAAGGGCGGCCAGTGGAGCGCCGAGGAGGAAGAGGCCTTCAAGGCCCCCATCCGCCGCCAGTACGAGGACCAGGGCCATCCCTACTACGCCACCGCGCGCCTGTGGGACGACGGCGTGATCGACCCCGCCGACACGCGCCGCGTGCTGGCGCTGGGCCTGGCCGCAACGCGCAACGCGCCCATCGAAGACACGAAGTTCGGTTTGTTCCGCATGTAAGGACGGTCCAGCATGAGCAATCCCAATCTGACCATTGCCTGCGAAGGCGCCGTGGCGCGCATCACGCTCACGCAGCCCGAGATCCGCAACGCCTTCAGCGACGAAGTGATCGCCGAGATCACGGCGGCCTTCACCGAAGTGGGCGCACGCGCCGACGTGCGCGCCGTGGTGCTGGCGGCCGAGGGCCCGGCCTTCTGCGCGGGCGCCAACCTCAACTGGATGCGCCGCATGGCCGACTACACGCGTGAAGAGAATGTGGCCGACGCCGGCAAGCTCGCCGAGATGCTGCGCGTGATCTACGAGTGCCCCAAGCCCACCATCGCCCGTGTGCAAGGGGACGTGTATGCCGGCGGCGTGGGCCTGGTGGCCGCCTGCGACATGGCGGTGGCGGTGGACACGGCGGGCTTTTGCCTGAGCGAGGTGAAGCTGGGCCTGATCCCTGCGACCATCAGCCCCTACGTGATCCGCGCCATGGGCGCACGCGCGGCGCACCGCTACTTCCTCACGGCCGAGCGCTTCTCGGCCGCCGAGGCCCTGCGCATCGGCTTCGTACACGAGGTGGTGGTGGCCGACCCGGGCATGGAGGCGCTCGACGCCAAGGTGGCCGAGTTGCTCAAGGCGCTGACCAGTGCCAGCCCTGCGGCCGTGCGCGCCTGCAAGAAACTGGTGATCGACGTGGCCGAGCGCGAGATCAACGCGGGCCTGATCGACGTCACGGTACAAGGCATCGCCGAGATCCGCGCCAGCGAGGAAGGCCGCGAGGGCGTGCAGTCCTTCCTGCAAAAGCGCAAGCCCGCCTGGCTGGCCGTGTGATTCTCTGACAGGAAATCCCCATGGACGCACTCTGGCTCAGCATCGTTCAGTGGCTGCACACCATCGGCCTGCACGTGGACGCGGGCACGGCCCGCGACGTCGCCGGGGGCGTCGCGCGCGCCACCCAGCAGCTCGACATGCCCGGCCTGCTGGCCCTGGCGGCGGCTTTGGGCTGGGCCAGCGGCGTGCGCCTGTATGCCGTGGTGTTCATGGTCGGCGCCATGGGCTGGGCCGGCTGGCTGCCGCTGCCGCCGGGCCTCTCGGTGCTGCAAAGCCCGATGGTGCTGGCGGTCAGCGGTTGCATGCTGGTGGTGGAGTTCTTTGCCGACAAGGTGCCCTGGTTCGACAGCCTCTGGGATGCCGTGCATGCCTTCATCCGGGTGCCGGCCGGGGCGCTGCTGGCGGCCGGCGTGTTCGGCGCCGACAGCGCCACCATGGGCCTGGTCGGCGGGCTCATGGGCGGCTCGCTGGCCGCCACCTCGCTGGCCACCAAGATGACGGCGCGCGCCGCGGCCAACACCTCGCCCGAACCGTTCTCCAACTGGGGACTGTCCTTTCTCGAGGACGGGCTGGTGGTGGGCGTGGTCTGGCTCGCCACGCAGTACCCCGTGACCTTCGGTGTAGTGCTGGTGGTGATGCTGGTGGTCTCGGTGCTGCTGCTGGTGGTGCTCTTCAAGTTTCTGCGCGCCGTGCTGCGGCGCTTGTCTTCTCTCTTTTCCGGCCCCGCGAAGGCGGTTTAATTTCTATGTTTACCAAGATCCTGATTGCCAACCGCGGTGAAAACAGCCGCGCAGCGGATGTTTCTGCAAATTGCTTGGCACGCGCAGCGTGCGCAGGCGATCTCGCCGCGGGAGGGCGCCATGTTTGACAAGATCCTGATTGCCAACCGCGGCGAGATCGCTTGCCGTGTTGCCGCCACTGCCCGCCGCATGGGGGTGAAGACCGTGGCCGTTTATTCCGACGCTGACGCCGGTGCCAAGCATGTGGCCGTGTGCGACGAGGCCGTGTACATCGGCGGCAGTGCGCCCAAGGAAAGCTACCTGCAGTGGCAGCGCATCATTGCCGCCGCCAAGGCCACGGGCGCGCAGGCCGTGCATCCCGGCTACGGCTTCCTGAGCGAGAACGAGGAATTCGCCCAGGCCTGTGCCGACGCGGGGCTGGTGTTCATCGGCCCGCCACCCTCGGCGATCCAGGCCATGGGGCTCAAGGCCGAGTCCAAGCAGCTCATGGAAAAGGCCGGCGTGCCCCTGGTGCCCGGCTACCACGGTGCCGACCAGGACCCGGCCCTGCTGCAGCGCGAGGCCGACCGCATTGGCTACCCGGTGCTCATCAAGGCCAGCGCCGGCGGTGGCGGCAAGGGCATGCGCGCCGTGGATTCGGCGGCCGAGTTCGCCGATGCCCTGGCCTCGTGCCAGCGCGAGGCCATCAACAGCTTCGGTGACGATGCGGTGCTGATCGAAAAGTACGTGCAGCGCCCGCGCCACATCGAGATCCAGGTGTTTGGCGACACCCAGGGCAACTACGTCTACCTGTTCGAGCGCGACTGCTCGGTGCAGCGCCGGCACCAGAAGGTGCTGGAGGAAGCCCCGGCCCCGGGCATGACCGAGGCCATGCGCCAGGAAATGGGCAACGCCGCCGTTGCCGCCGCACGCGCCGTGAACTACGTGGGTGCAGGCACGGTGGAATTCATCGTCGAGCAGCGCGCCGACGGCAGCATGAACTTCTTCTTCATGGAGATGAACACCCGCCTGCAGGTGGAGCACCCCGTGACCGAGGCCATCACCGGCCAGGACCTGGTGGAGTGGCAGTTGCGCGTGGCCTCGGGTGAGCCGCTGCCGCTGGCCCAGGACCAATTGCGCATCACCGGCCACGCCATCGAGGCGCGCATCTGCGCCGAGAACCCCGACAACAACTTCCTGCCCGCCACGGGTGCGCTGCATGTCTACGGGCTGCCGGCCCACGTGGCCTTCGAGCGTGGCACGGTACGCGTGGACTCGGGCGTGCGCCAGGGCGATGCCATCAGCCCGTTCTACGACTCCATGGTGGCCAAGCTCATCGTGCATGGCGACACGCGCGAACAGGCGCTGGCCCGCCTGGACGAGGCCCTGGCCCAGACGCACATCGTGGGGCTGGCCACCAATGTGCAGTTCCTGCGCCGCGTGGCACGCACCGATTCGTTCGCCCAGGCGAAGCTCGACACAGCGCTGATCCCGCGCGAGCAGGCCGTGCTCTTCAAGAGGGAGGACGTGGGCCTGCCGCTGGCCGCCGCCAGCGCCGTGGCGCAGGCCCTGTTGCGCGAGCGCGCCGCCGAGGGCGTGGACCCGTTCAGCCGCCGCGATGGCTTCCATACGCATGGCGTGGTGCAGCGCCGCTTCGAGTTCGAGTTCGGTGGCGAGCATGCCAAGGCCTGGCTGACCTACGAGCGCGGCGGCAGCCTGCACCTGGCGGTGGGCGAGGGCGATGCCCAGGTGGCCGGTCCCCTGGTGTTGTCCCCCGTGGGCGATGCCATCGACCTGCAGTTCGCCGGCCAGCGCACGCGCGCCGCCGTGTATGCCCAGGGCGAGGTGGACCATGTGTTCACGCCCGAAGGCGCCACGCAGATCGTGGCCATCGACCTGCTGGCCCATTCCGGTGAAGCGGCGGCCGAGGGCGGGCGCCTGACGGCCCCCATGCCCGGCAAGGTGGTGTCGTTCGCCGTCAAGGCCGGCGACAAGGTCGCCAAGGGCCAGGCCCTGGCCGTGATGGAGGCGATGAAAATGGAGCACACCATTGCCGCCCCGGTGGATGGCGTGGTGCAGGAATTGCTGTACGCCCCCGGCGACCAGGTGACCGAAGGCGCCGAGCTGCTCAAGCTGGCGGCAGTGGCTGCCTGACCCCCTGCAGGCGCGGTACGCTTACGGCCCATGAACATCACTTTTTGCTGTACCGATACCAAGGCCGAGCCTTGGCTGCAAGGCCTGCAGGCGGCCCTGCCCGATGCCTCCATCTCCGTCTGGCAACCCGGCGCACCCCAGGCCGACTACGCCGTCGTCTGGGCGCCGCCCCAGCAGTTCATGGACGAGCAGCAGGCGCTCAAGGCGCTTTTCAACATCGGCGCGGGTGTGGATGCCCTGCTCAAGCTGCGCCTGCCGCCCGGCGTGCGCGTGGTGCGCCTGGACGATGCCGGCATGGCCGTGCAGATGGCCGAGTACGTATGCCACGCCGTCATCCGCCACTTCCGCGAGTTCGATGCCTACGAGGCCGACATGCAGGCCGGCCGCTGGGGCTACCGCAAGCCGCGCCTGCGCAGCGAGTTCCCGGTCGGCGTGATGGGGCTCGGCGTGCTGGGCGAGCGCGTGGCGCGGGCGCTGGCGCAGTTCGACTTTCCGGTCAACGGCTGGAGCCGCTCGCCCAAGGCCATCGAGGGCGTGCGCGGGTTCAGCGGTGCCGAGGGGTTCAACGATTTCCTCGCTGCCAGCCGGGTGCTGGTCAACCTGCTGCCGCTCACGCCCGATACACAGGACGTCATGAACCGCGAGACCCTCTCGCGCCTGCAGCCCGGTGCCTATGTGGTCAACGTGGCGCGCGGCGCGCACCTGGTGGAAGAGGACCTGCTGGCCCTGATCGACAGCGGCCATGTGGCCGGCGCCACGCTGGACGTGTTCCGCAAGGAACCGCTGCCTGCCGGCCACCCGTTCTGGAACCACCCGCGCATCGTGGCCACGCCGCACACCTCGGCGCGCACCTTGCGCGAGGAGAGCATTGCGCAGATCGCCGGCAAGATCGCTGCGCTGCAGCGCGGAGAGGCCGTGGCCGGGATCGTGGATCCCGGACGCGGGTACTGAGGTTCGCAGAGACAACGGCGCACGGGACATCACGCCATGGCCACTTCCTTTCTTCGTCCGTTCCTGGGCCTGCTGGGCTGGATCCTGCTCGTTCCCGGAGCGCTGACAGCGCTCGGCGCGGCCTGGCTGCTGGCTTCCAGCCTGAACCTGGTGGGCGACATGCGCTCGGCCGAGGGCCGGGTCGTGGCCCGGGTGCCGGGCACCGTGGGCACGATGGGGCGTACGGCGCATGGCAGCAAGAGCCTGGTGGAGTTCACCGCCCATGACGGCCGCACCCTGCGCGTGACCGACCCAGTGTTGCGGCGGCTGCAGGCCGAGCACGCCATCGGCGAAGCCGTCACGGTGCGCTACCCCGCCAAGGACCCGCTGCAGGCCGAGATCAGCAGCTCGCGCTGGATCCAGGGCTTCATCGGCTCGGCCATGCTGCTGGCGGGCCTCGTCGGCGTGGCCGTCGGCGGCCTGCTGTTGCGGCTTCGGCCCAAGCCGGCCATGGCCGCTTCCTCGGCCTGAACACCCACATCCCCATCGGAGACTTCCCCATGAGCATCCCCACCAAAGTCAAGCTCGTCGACGTGGGCCCGCGCGACGGCCTGCAGAACGAGAAATCCCCCGTACCGGCCGAAATCAAGATCGGCCTGGTGCACCGCCTGCAGGATGCGGGCCTCAAGAACATCGAGGTGACGAGCTATGTCTCGCCCAAGTGGGTGCCGCAGATGGCGGACAACCACGAGGTCATGGAAGGCATCGCGCGCCAGGCGGGCATCGTCTACTCGGTGCTCACGCCCAACCTCCAGGGCTACCAGGCCGCCGTGCGTGACCGGCCCGACGAGATCGTGGTCTTTGGCTCGGCCAGCGAGGCCTTCAGCCAGAAAAACATCAACTGCTCCATTGCCGAGAGCATCGAGCGTTTCGCACCCGTGGTGCAGGCCGCGCGCGCGGCCGGCATCCATGTGCGCGGCGCCATGAGCTGCACGGTGGGTTGCCCCTACGAAGGCGAGATCGCACCCGAGCGCGTGGCCTACCTGGCCGGCCTCATGAAGGGCATCGGCGTGCAGCACGTGGGCGTGGCCGACACCATTGGCGTGGGCACGCCGCGCAAGGTGCAGCGGGCCATGGAGGCCACCTTGCAGCACTACGGCATCGACGATGTCTCGGGCCATTTCCACGACACCTACGGCCAGGCCCTGGCCAACACCCTGGCCACGCTGGAGATGGGCGTCTGGCAGTACGACACTTCCGTCGCGGGCCTGGGGGGCTGCCCCTACGCCAAGGGCGCCACGGGCAACGTGGCCACCGAAGACGTGGTCTACATGCTGCAGGGCATGGGCATCGATACCGGCATCGACCTCGACAAGCTGATCGACGCCGGCGCCTACATCAGCAGCTTTCTGAACCGCAAGCCCAACTCGCGCGCGGCCAATGCCTTGCTGACCAAGCGGGCGGGCTGATCACCGGGGCCTGGAAGGCCCGACAATGGGGGACCAGCGGGCGGCGCCGTGCCGCCCCACCATGACCAGTGCGGGAACTTTGGATATGTGCGGAGCGGAACTGAAGAACTTGCCGGAAGGCGTGCAACGGGTGGCTGCGGCGCTGCAGGCGCAGGGCCATCCGCACATGCCGCAGATGCTCGACGATGCGGCGCGCACCGCGCAGCAGGCGGCCGATGCCCTGGGCATCCTCGTCGGCCAGGTGGCCAAGAGCATCATCTTTCGGCGCAAGAGCGACGATGTGGCGGTGCTCGTGGTGACCTCGGGCGACCGGCGCGTGGACGAGAAGAAGGTCGAGGCCCATGTGGGCAAGGTCGGCCGGGCCGATGCCGAGTTCGTCAAGGCGCGCACCGGTTTTTCCATCGGTGGCGTGTCGCCGCTGGCGCATGCCACGCCGCCCGTCACGCTGATAGACCGTGACCTGCTGCGCTTTGACGTGGTGTGGGCCGCGGCCGGGCACCCGCACAGCGTGTTCCCGCTGCACCCGAACGACCTCACGCGCCTGACTGGCGCACCCGTGGTGGATGTGGTGCAGGAGCCCGTGCCACCTGCCGCGGCATGAACCCGGTCGAGCTGCTGACCAACCACGCCCGCCGGATCGGGGCGGACGGGCATTTCGACGCCCGCAGCACGGAGCCCGTGCCATCGCCCTGTATCTCGGTGTGCCGCATGTCGCCCGACCGCAGCTACTGTGAGGGCTGCTTTCGCACGCTGGACGAGATCCGCATCTGGGGCGGCGCCGACAGCGCCGTGCGCCGTTCGGTATGGGGGCAGTTGTTGCTGCGCGCGGGCATTCCATCGGGCGCCAAGGAGACCTCGCCATGAAACGCATCACCTTCTACCTGGACTTCATTTCGCCCTATGCCTGGCTGGCCTTCGAGCGCCTGCCCGAGGTGCTCGAAGGGCTGAGCTACAGCGTGGCCTACCAGCCGGTGCTGCTCGGCGCCCTGCTGGCGCAGCACGCCAACCCGGGTCCCGCCGGCATTGCACCCAAGCGCGACTGGACCTACCGCCACGTGACCTGGCTTGGCCATGCCCACGGCATCGGCCTGCAGATGCCGGCGCGCCACCCCTTCAACCCGCTGCCGCTGCTGCGCCAGGCGCTGGCCTGCAGCGACGACGGCACCATCAACCGCTACGTGGCAGGCACGGTGCTGCGCCATGTCTGGCAGGGCGGGCGCGACGCGCTGGACCCGGCGCGCATGGCCGATCTGGCCGCCGCACTGGCCGAGCAACTGCGGCCCGGCCAGGACATTGCGAGCGAGGGCCCCAAGGCGCTGCTGCGCGCCAACACCGAGGCCGCGCAGGCGGCCGGGGTGTTCGGCGTGCCCGCCTTCGCGGTGGACGGCAAGCTGTTCTGGGGGCTCGATGGCCTGCCCATGCTGCGTGCCTACCTAGATGGCGATGCCTGGTTCGAGGGGTCGGACTGGGATGGTGTTGCGACGCTCCTTTCGGGTCTCGCGACCAAGGGTTGATGGCGGTGGGCTGGCCGGCCCTTCCTGACAGCGTGCCTGGCAGCCTGTTGGGGTAAACACCGCCCTCCGTGCTCGCCTTCTCGCATGCTGAAAGCGGCCCCAAGGGTTTCACCCTAAGTTGTCAGAGCGCGGTCAGTTTGGTGAAAGCCCCTGTTGGTTTCGCGTCAGAGGGTGGTCAGTGCAATCTCCAAGAATGTGGGCAGCCGCACCAGAGGGCGGTCTGAATACATCACACAGGAGACAAACCATGGCAACCCATCCCGCACCGCGGCCGATGACCGCCGAAGAGAAGAAGGTCATCTTCGCTTCGTCGCTCGGCACCGTTTTCGAGTGGTACGACTTTTATCTGTACGGCTCGCTCGCAGCCATCATTGCCAAGCAGTTCTTCAGCGGTCTGGATGCGGGCGCGGCCTTCATCTTTGCGCTGCTGGCCTTCGCGGCGGGTTTCCTGGTGCGGCCTTTCGGCGCCATCGTGTTCGGCCGCCTGGGCGACATGATCGGGCGCAAATACACCTTCCTGGTCACCATCCTGATCATGGGCCTGGCGACCTTCATCGTCGGCCTGCTCCCAAGCTACGCCACCATCGGCGTGGCCGCTCCCATCATCCTGATCGCACTGCGCATGCTGCAAGGCCTGGCGCTGGGCGGTGAGTACGGCGGTGCCGCCACCTACGTGGCCGAGCATGCCCCGCACGGCAAGCGCGGTGCCTACACCTCGTGGATCCAGACCACGGCCACGCTGGGCCTGTTCCTGAGCCTGCTGGTGATCCTGGGTGTGCGCCTGAGCCTGGGCGAAGCCGTGTTCCAGGACTGGGGCTGGCGCATTCCGTTCCTGGTGTCCATCCTGCTCCTGGGCATCTCGGTGTGGATCCGCCTGTCGCTGTCGGAATCTCCAGCCTTCCAGAAGATGAAGGCCGAGGGCAAGACCTCGAAGGCACCGCTGTCCGAATCCTTCGGCCAATGGAAGAACCTGAAGATCGTGATCCTGGCGCTGGTGGGCCTGACCGCCGGCCAGGCCGTGGTCTGGTACTCGGGCCAGTTCTACGCGCTGTTCTTCCTGACGCAGCAGCTCAAGGTGGACAACACCACCGCCAACCTGCTGATCGCTGCCGCACTGCTGCTGGGCACGCCCTTCTTCGTGGTGTTCGGTACGCTGTCGGACAAGATCGGCCGCAAGCCCATCATCATGGCCGGTTGCCTGCTGGCCGTGGTGACCTACTTCCCCGTCTTCAAGGCACTGACCGAAGCCGCCAACCCCGATCTGGCCAAGGCCCAGGCCACGGCTGGCGTGGTGGTGACGGCCGACCCCGCCTCCTGCTCCTTCCAGGGCAACCCGGTAGCTCGTGAGATCGATTTCCGCAGCTCTTGCGATATCGCCAAGCGCTACCTGGTCCAGAACTCGGTGAGCTACGACAACGTGGCCGGCCCCGCAGGCTCCAAGGCCGTGGTCAAGATCGGTAACAAGACGGTCGAGGCGCCCACCGGCACGGTGGTGAACCTGAAGTTCGACGAAGCGTCGGCCAAGGCCATCGCTGCCTTCAAGAAGGAAGTGGCCGATGACCTGAAGGTCGCTGGCTACCCCGCCAAGGCCGACCCTGCCAAGACCAACAAGGTCCTGACGGTGGTGCTGCTGTTCTGGCTGGTGCTGCTGGTGACCATGGTCTACGGTCCCATTGCCGCCATGCTGGTGGAAATGTTCCCGACCCGCATCCGCTACACCTCGATGAGCCTGCCCTACCACATCGGCAATGGCTGGTTCGGCGGCCTGCTGCCCACCACGGCCTTCGCCATCGTGGCCCAGACCGGCAACATGTACAACGGCCTGTGGTACCCCATCATCATCGCGGGCATGACCCTGGTGATCGGCACGCTGTTCATCCGCGAGACCAAGGACGTGGACATCTACGCCAACGACTGACGGTTACGGCAACTGCGACCAGTGCCTGCCTCCCCCGGGGCGGGCACTGTGTTCCAGAAAAGGGCCTCGCACGCACCATGCGGAGCTGCGAGGCCCTTTTGTTGAACAAGCATTCAAGCAACCCCCTCAAAACATTCAGGAGATATGAGCCATGTGGAAGATCGTTGTCGGATTCGTGCTGTTTGCGGCCCTGTCGCTGTTCGTCATCATGAAGGCAGGTGACAAGGTGGACATGGGTGGCGAGCAGCATGGCGGCGACTCCCTGCATGTGCCCGCCGCGCCTGCCTCCGGGGCCAGCGCAGCGCATTGAAAAAAGCACCCCCTGAGGCGCTGCGCGCCTTCACCCTCTCTCGACTCGCTGCGCGAGTCGGGAGGGGGACGCCCCCGGTGCGGCGGGGCGGCCCTTGCACGCGGGCACTGGCTTAGGCAGCGCCAGTTTCACAAGCCGTGGGCCTGTGCTGCGGCCCGATGCCAGTCGGAGATGCCCGCTGGACTGATGGCCGTGCAGTCCCCGCTACCGTTTAAACCGGCCGTCCGTGCCGATGATGGACAGGTCCGAGAAATCCAGGCCCGAGTGGTCGCTGGCGCTGTAGGAGAGGGTGAGCCCGCCCATGTCCCAGTTGCGGATGCCCTCCAGGCCCGCTTGCAGCTTTGCGCGGTCGGGCTTGGGGCCGGCGCGTTTGAGGCCTTCAACCAGCACCTTGGCGCTGACGAAGCCCTCCACCATGGCTGGGGTCAGTTCGCTCACGCCGCCCGCCTTGGCCAGGTCCATGGCCTCCTTGATCAGCGCGTAGTTCACTGAGCGTTCGGAGGGGAAGACCTGGGTCACCACCACGCCGCGCGCGCTGTCGCCCAGGGCCTTCACGAAGCCGCCCGAGGCGTTGTTCGACAGGGTCACGATCTGCCCGGTGACGCCCGCAGCGCGCAAGGCCTTGATCCCGTCCACCACGGCCGCGCCGGTGCCGATGAAGACCACCGCCTGGGGCTGCTTTTGCGCCACGCGCGGAGCGATGGCGGAGTAATCGGGCTTGGCGCGGTCGAACTTCTCGATGAACAGGGCCTCGATGCTGTTGGCCTTGAAGCCTGCCTGCGCGCCCGCCAGCCCGTCGGCGCCGAAGGTATCGTCCACATGCACCACACCGATCTGCTTGATGCCCAGGGTGTTCAGGTGGGTGATGGCTTTTTCCACCTCGCGCTGGTAGGTGGCGCGCACGTTGAACACGTACTTGAGCACCGGCTTGTGCAGCACCATGGCGCCGGTGGAGGGGCCGATGAGGGCCACGCCATGCTGCTCCAGCACCGGCACGATGCCCTGCGTGTGCGGCGTGCCGCGCGTCATGAAGAGGCCGATCACCCCCTTCTGCTCGATCAGCGTGCGGGTGTTCTCCAGCGTCAGCTTGGGATCGAACTTGTCATCGAGGGTGATGACCTCCACCTTCTGCCCGCCGACGCCACCGCGTGCGTTGACATGGTCGATGTAGAGCGACGCGCCTTTCATGGATTCCTGGACGGTGGCGGCGGCCGAGCCGGTTACGCCCACCGTCTGGCCGATCAGGATCTGCGCATGCGCCGCGCCCCCGATGGCCAGCAGGGCGAGGACGGCGCTGGCCGTGAACGGGTGGATGGCGGCGGCAACGTTCTTCATGGGGACCCTGTCGGAGGTGTGTGGCAGTGTAGGGTGAAGGTGTGACAAATGGTAGCCAAAAACAGGCAACTGGCGCCACCCCCTCTCCC
Organism: Acidovorax sp. AC410; assembly: GCF_979253235.1. Classification (NCBI taxonomy): domain Bacteria; kingdom Pseudomonadati; phylum Pseudomonadota; class Betaproteobacteria; order Burkholderiales; family Comamonadaceae; genus Acidovorax; species Acidovorax sp. AC410. Next base: position 1,062,493 of record NZ_CEEDCG010000001.1, on the reverse strand, counting down.
AAGACAGGAGCTCAGCGGCGGAACTTGCCGTCGGTGCCGATGATGGACAGGTCGGCGAAATCGAGCCCGGTATGGTCGTCGGGGCCATAGCTCAGTTCCAGACCGCCGATGTCGAGCTTGCGGATGCCCTCCAGCGCCACCTGGATCTTCTCGCGCGTGGGTTTGGGGCCCGCGCGCCTGAGGCCTTCCACCAGCACCTTGGCGGCCGCAAAGCCTTCGAGCATGGCCGGGCTGATCTCGTTCTGGCCCTTGGCCCTGGCCAGTTCCTGTGCCTCCTTGACCATGCCGTAGGTGACGGCCCGTTCATTCGGGTACACCTGGGTCACGATCACCCCGCGCGCATTGGCGCCCAGGCTCTTGATGAAGCCACCCGAGGCGTTGTTGGACAAGGTCACGATCTGCGCACCCGAGCCCGCGGCACGCAGTGCGTTGCCGGCATCCACCACGGCCGAGCCCGAGGCGACCATCAGCACGGCCTGGGCCTGGGCCTTGGCGACCTTGGCGGCAATGGGCGCAAAGTCGGGCTTGGCGCGGTCGAACTTTTCCAGCACCACGGCGGTCAGCTTGCTGGCGGCCAGGCCCTTCTGGGCACCCGCCACGCCATCGGCGCCAAAGCTGTCGTCGGCATACATCACCGCGATGCGGTTGATGCCCATGGAGGCCAGGTGGGTCATGGCCTTTTCGGCCTCGCGCTGGTAGGTGGCACGCACATTGAAGATGTTCTTGCGCACCGGCTGGTGCAGCACCATGGCCCCCGTCGAGGGGCCGACCAGCACGACGCCATGCTTGTCCAGCAGCGGAATCATGGCCTCGGTATGGGGCGTGCCGCGCGTGAGGAACATGGCCAATACGTTCTTGTCCTCGATCAGCACGCGGGCGTTCTCGCCCGCCAGCTTGGGGTCGAACTTGTCGTCCATCGAGACCAGTTCGATCTTCTGCCCGTGGATGCCTCCCTTGGCGTTGACGGCATCGATGAACAGCTTGGCACCGTCCGATGTCTCTTTCACGCCCGCCGCCACCTGGCCCGAGTAGCCTGCGGTCTGCCCGATCAGGATCTGTGCATGACCGGTGCTGCACAGCGCAGCAGCCGCCAGGGCGGCAGCGGTCCCCCACTGTTTCCATGTGGTGTTCATGGTCGTCTCCTTGAATTATCTGGTGACTCTAAACAGATGTTCTCCCTTTGCGAACCGGCATAACCCGACGCTGTGACAGGACTTGTCAGTAGATGCACCGCCAGGGGCTATTGGAATGCGGCCGGACGGGGCGCGCGGCGGTGCCTAGAATGTCCCGCCTCACCCTCGAAAGACTGCCTCCATGACCCAGGGACTGATCCGTATCCGCGGCGCACGCCAGCACAACCTCAAGAACCTGGATCTGGACATCCGCACCGGTGAGCTCACGGTGGTCACGGGCCCGAGCGGCTCGGGCAAATCCAGCCTGGTGTTCGACACCCTGTATGCCGAAGGCCAGCGGCGTTATGTGGAGACCTTCAGCGCCTATGCGCGCCAGTTCCTGGACCGCATGGACAAGCCGGCCGTGGACAAGGTCGAAGGCGTGCCGCCGGCCATCGCCATCGACCAGACCAACCCGGTGCGCAGCTCGCGCTCCACCGTGGGCACGATGACCGAGCTCAACGACCACCTGAAGCTGCTGTTCGCGCGCGCCGGCCAGTTGTTCGACCGCGTGACCGCGCAGCCCGTGCGCCACGACAGCCCCGAGACCATCTACGCCGAGCTGCAGCGCCGCTGCGCCGCGGGCGGCGATCCGCGCGTCGTGCTCACCTTCCCGGTCGAGCTGCCCGCCAACACCTCGGCCGAGCAGGTCGAGCAGTGGCTGTCGGCCAGCGGCTTCACCAAGGTGCAGGCCGAGCGCGAGGTGGCCACGCCCACCGGCCCGCGCAAGCTGCTGGACGTGGTGGCCGACCGCTTTCGCCTGGGCAACGCCGAGAAGGCGCGCGTGATCGAGGCCATCGAGGTGGCCTTGAAGCGCGGCACCGGGCGGCTCAATGTCTACCGCCTGGCCGATGCGCCCGAGGCCGAGCCCGAACTGTGGCGCTTTTCCACCGGACTGCACTGCCCCGACAGCGACCTGCGCTACAGCGACCCGATTCCGTCGATGTTCTCGTTCAACTCCGCCGTGGGCGCCTGCGAGACCTGCCGCGGCTTTGGCCGCGTGATCGGGGTGGACTATGGCCTCGTCATCCCCAACGACAAGCTCACCTTGCGCGCTGGCGCCATCAAGACCATCCAGACCCCGGCCTGGAAAGAGGCGCAGGACGACCTCATGCGCCATGCCGAGAGCGCTGGCATCCCGCGCGACACGCCCTGGAACAAGCTCACCGAGGACCAGAAGAAATGGGTCATCGGCGGCACGCCCGGTTACAAGGATGGGCAGTGGAGCAAGCAGTGGTACGGCATCAAGCGCTTCTTCGAGTACCTGGAGAGCAAGGCCTACAAGATGCACATCCGGGTGCTGCTGTCCAAGTACCGCAGCTACACGCCATGCCCCACCTGCGCGGGAGCGCGCCTCAAGACCGAGAGCCTGCAGTGGCGCATCGGCAGCAAGGATGCGGCCGACGCGGTGCTCGAACCCGGCCGGCGCTTCATGCCCGAGGGCGTGCAATGGAGCCGCGCGCAGCTCGAAGCCCTGCCGGGCCTGTGCCTGCACGACCTGATGCTGCTGCCCATCGACCGGCTGCGGCGCTTCTTCGACCGCATCGACTTCGTGGCCGAAGGCGGGCAGGGCAACGAGGGCGACGCCCAGGCCCTGAAGCTGCTGTTCGAGGAAATCACCACGCGCCTCAAATACCTGTGCGACGTGGGCATCGGCTACCTCACGCTGGACCGGCAAAGCCGCACGCTGAGCGGCGGCGAGGTGCAGCGCATCAACCTGACCACGGCGCTCGGCACCTCGCTGGTCAACACCTTGTTTGTGCTCGACGAGCCCAGCATCGGCCTGCACCCGCGCGACATGCACCGCATCACCGAGGCCATGCTGCGCCTGCGCGATGCGGGCAACACCCTGGTGGTGGTGGAGCACGACCCGGCCGTGATGCTCGCGGCCGACCGCATGATCGACATGGGCCCCGGCCCCGGCCGCCTGGGCGGGCAGATCGTCTTCGATGGCACCACGGCCGACCTGCGCCATGCCGACACCCTCACGGGCGCCTACCTCAGCGGGCGCAAGCACGTGGGCTTCGGCTTCAAGCGCATGGTGACCGAGGCCACGCCGCGCCTGGTCCTCGAAGGTGCGCGTGAGCACAACCTGAAGGACGTGTCGGTGGAGTTCCCGCTGCAGCGCCTGGTCACCGTGACGGGCGTCAGCGGCTCGGGCAAGTCGAGCCTGATCCAGGACGTGCTGGCCCCCGCGCTGCTGCGCCACTTCGGCAAGGCCACCGACTCGCCAGGCGCGCACGAGCGCATGCTGGGCGCCGACCACCTGTCGGATGTGGTGTTCGTGGACCAGTCGCCCATCGGCAAGACGGCACGCTCCAACCCCGTGAGCTACGTGGGCGCGTGGGACAGCGTCCGCGAGCTGTTCGCTGTGGCGCCCCTGGCCAAGCAGCGCAGCTACACCGCCGCCAAGTTCAGCTTCAACAGCGGTGACGGGCGCTGCCCGACCTGCGGCGGCTCGGGCTTCGAGCATGTGGAGATGCAGTTCCTGTCCGACGTGTACCTGCGCTGCCCCGATTGCGACGGCAAGCGCTACCGGCCCGAGATCCTGGAGATCACCATCGAGCGCGGTGGCCGCGCGCTCAATGTGGCCGACGTGCTGGCCCTCACGGTGGCCGAGGCCGCCGACCTGTTCGCCAGCGACCGCGACGTGATCCGCGCACTGCAGCCCATCGTGGATGTGGGGCTCGAGTACGTGGCCCTGGGCCAGCCCGTGCCTACGCTCTCGGGCGGGGAGGCGCAGCGCCTCAAGCTCGCGGGCTTCTTGGCCGAGGCGGCGCGCACGGCGGCCAAGTCGCGCCAGGCGATTGCGCGCAAGGGCACGCTGTTCCTGTTCGACGAACCCACCACCGGCCTGCATTTTGACGACATCGCCAAACTCATGCGTGCGCTGCGCAAGCTCATCGACGCAGGCCATTCGCTGATCGTGATCGAGCACAACCTGGACGTGATCCGTGCCAGCGACTGGCTCATCGACCTGGGCCCCGAGGGTGGTGACGGCGGCGGCCTGGTGGTGGCCGAGGGCACGCCCGAGGACGTGCGCCAGCACGCCACCTCCCACACCGGCCAGGCGCTGCGCGACTACGAGCTGACCCTGGGTGCCGGCGGTCACTCGGTACACGAGAAGGCGGCGGTGCTGCGCAACCAGCAGCGCCTGGCCCATACCGGCCAGGCCAATACCGCCAAGAACGCCATCGAGATCATCAACGCCAAGGAACACAACCTCAAGAACCTGAGCGTGGACATCCCGCGTGGCCGTTTCAACGTGGTGACGGGGGTCAGCGGTTCCGGCAAGTCCACGCTGGCCTTCGACATTTTGTTCAACGAAGGCCAGCGCCGCTACCTCGAATCGCTGAATGCCTACGCGCGCAGCATCGTGCAGCCCGCCGGCCGCCCCGAGGTGGACGCCGTCTACGGCATACCACCCACCGTGGCCATCGAGCAGCGCCTGTCGCGCGGCGGACGCAAGTCCACCGTGGGCACGACCACCGAGGTCTGGCACTTCCTGCGCCTTTTGTACGTCAAGCTCGGCACGCAGCACTGCGTGAAGGACGGTGCCGCCGTGCAGCCGCAGACGCCCGAGAGCATTGCCGCGCAGCTGATGCGCACCTTCCGTGGCCAGCACATCGGCCTGCTGGCGCCGCTGGTGATGAACCGCAAGGGCGTCTACACCGAGTTGGCCGACTGGGCCCGCCCGCGCGGCTTCACGCACCTGCGGGTGGACGGCAACTTTTTGCCGACCACCGGCTTCCCGCGCATCGACCGCTTCAAGGAACACACCATCGAGCTGCCCGTGGCCAGCATCGATGTGTCGGCCGAGGGCGAGGCGCTGCTGCGTGAATCGCTCGCGCAGGCGCTCACGCACGGCAAGGGCGTGGTGCATGTGCTCAGCAGCCTCGACGGCCTGCGCGAGGCCATGCTCGCCGGCACGCCCACGGCGGCCATCGGCACGCTGCAGGCCTTCTCGACCAAGCGTGCCTGCCCGGTGTGCGCCACCTCGTACGCCGAACTCGACCCGCGCCTGTTCAGCTACAACAGCAAGCACGGCTGGTGCCCCGATTGCGTGGGCACGGGTGTCAAGCTCACCAAGGACCAGCGCAAGGTGTTCGACGACTCGGTGCAGGACGACAAGGAAAAAGGCCGCGAGCAGACCTTTGCCGAGCCCGAGGTCGAAGACCTGGCCGACACGGCCTGCCCCGGCTGCCAGGGCACGCGCCTGAACGCCACGGCACGTGCCGTGCGCTTTGCGGGCATCGGCATCACCGACATTGCGGCCCTGTCGGTCACCGATGTGCGCCGCTGGGTCGAGACGCTGCAGATCGAAGGCGGCATGACCCGGCGCGAGGCCGACATTGCGCGCGACCTGGTGCCCGAGATCAAGAGCCGGCTCGAATTCCTCGAAGAGGTGGGCCTGGGCTACCTCACACTGGACCGCGGCGCGCCCACGCTCTCGGGCGGCGAGGCGCAGCGCATCCGCCTGGCGGCACAGCTGGGCAGCAACCTGCAGGGCGTGTGCTACGTGCTCGACGAGCCCACCATCGGCCTGCATGCGCGCGACAACCAGATTTTGCTCAACGCGCTGCACAAGCTCGGCGACAAGGGCAACACCCTGGTGGTGGTGGAGCACGACGAGGACACCATCCGCCGCGCGGACCACATCATCGACATCGGCCCGAGCGCGGGCAAGCGCGGCGGGCGCCTGGTGGCGCAAGGCAGCGTGGCCGACATCACGGCCGCCGAAGACTCGCAGACCGGCCGCTACCTGCTGCACGCCATGAAGCACCCGCTGCAGCTGCGCCGCAGCATGCTGCCCAGCGAGCTGAGCGCCGCCGACGCCGCCTTGGGCGATCCCGTGGATGCGCCCAAGGGGCGCCAGAGCGCAGCGGTCAAGAAGCGCGCCGCGCAGGCTGCGGCCCTCACTGCACAGGCCCTGGACGATGCCAAGGCGCGTGCCGCCATCCGCTGGCTCACCGTGCATGGCGCGCACCTGCACAACCTGCAGAACGTGACCGCGACGGTGCCGCTGCACCGCCTGGTGGCGGTCACCGGTGTGAGCGGCTCGGGCAAGTCCACGCTGGCGCGCGACGTGCTGCTGACCAACGTGCAGGCCTGGGTGCAGCAGCGCTCGACCAAGGCCGGGCGCGACGCCATGGATGCGGGCAAGGCCCCGGCCCTGGTGGGTTGCACGGGCCTGGCGGGCTTCGAGTCGGTGGACCGGGTGCTGGAAGTGGACCAGACCCCCATCGGCAAGACGCCACGCTCCTGCCCCGCCACCTACATCGGCTTCTGGGACACCATCCGCAAGCTGTTTGCCGAGACGCTGGAGGCCAAGGCGCGCGGCTATGCGGCCGGGCGCTTCAGCTTCAACACCGGCGAGGGCCGCTGCCCGACCTGCGAAGGGCAGGGCATCCGCACCATCGCCATGAGCTTTTTGCCCGATGTGAAAGTGCCTTGCGAGGCCTGCCATGGCGCGCGTTTCAACCCCGAGACGCTGGCCGTGACCTGGCGTGGCAAGAGCATCGGCGACGTGCTGCAGATGGAGGTGGACGAAGCCGTGGGCTTCTTCGCCGCCATGCCCAGCATTGCGCACCCGCTGCAACTGCTCAAGGACGTGGGTTTGGGCTACCTCACGCTGGGCCAGCCTTCGCCCACGCTTTCGGGTGGCGAGGCGCAGCGCATCAAGCTCGTGACCGAGCTGACCAAGGTGCGCGACGAGGTGGGCCGCCGTGGCCAGAAGGCGCCGCACACGCTCTACGTGCTGGACGAGCCCACGGTGGGCCTGCACATGGCTGACGTGGACAAACTCATCCGCGTGCTGCACCGCCTGGTCGATGGCGGGCACAGCGTGGTGGTGATCGAGCACGACCTGGATGTGATCGCCGAGGCCGACTGGATCATCGACCTGGGGCCCGAAGGGGGCAAGGAAGGGGGGCGCATCGTGGCCGCTGCTGCACCCGAAGCGGTGGTGCAACTGGGGACGCACACGGGGGTGGCGCTGGCGCCGGTGCTGGCGCGCTGAGGGGGTTGAGGGGACAGTGCGCGGGCCTCTGAGGCGGGGGCTGGGATGGGGACAGGAGACAAGGGCAGGGCCCACGTGTGGGTTGGGTGACGTCCTACGGCAGGCGCGGAACTCGGCGCACGTGGCGAAGAAGGCGGAAAACCTACTCTTCGTTTCATGGGTAACGGCGGATAGGCGCCAAGCCCAAAAGCCCTGATCCACCCCCTAACTACCCGCCTACTGCCATGACCTCAAACACCAAAACCCTGACTGCCCTGGCCCTCGTATCCGTACTGCTCACCGCTTGCGGCGGTGGTGGCGGTGGCGGCGGTAGCGGCAGTTTCAGCAGCACCAGCAGCAGCGAAATCGCCCTCGCCGCCGACCCCGATCCCAGCACCGAGCCCGGTGTCCTGACCGTGACCGATGCCACCGTCCCCAGCCTCAACGGCGTCTACGGCAGCGGGCAGCTCACGCTGACCGAGGTGTACTACCAGGAAGCGATGGGCGGCAAGCCCGCCACCTGCGCCTACAAGTTCATGGGTGCCGACAAGGTGGATCCCGCCGCCGTCGCCACCAGCACCGGAACCGCCACGGTCGGCACAACGACCACGCCCGTGTCCATTGTCGGCACCTCCACTACGCAGGCCGCTGTGGTGGGCAACATCACCGCTCCGGTCTCGCTCACCGGCGCAGCCCCCGCGGCAGGCGCCCAGGCGGTTCCTACCGCCTCCGGCAAGATCACCTACCGCCCCTCGGCCACAGGCCTGTATTTCGCGTTCCTGACCTTCAACGGCAAGGAATACGCCAGCCTGGACTCCGTAGACACCCTGGTGGACCGCAGCGGCAACCTGGTGCGCTTCACCAGCAAGACCATGGGGGCCACCGATGGATCGACCGACACCCTGAAGCTGACGGCCATCATCCCCCTGCACGCCACCCGCAATGCCAATTGCTGACACTGGGGCGCACCCAGCTCCTGCGCACACCGGCATTCGCCTTATTCCCCCTCGGCCGGTCTTCAGTCTCCGACCGGTTCTTCAGCCCGCTACCCCCTGGGAAGCGGGCTTTTTTGCGAACGGCGAGCGCGTGATGGCCATGTAGGCGCCGGTCCTACGCGCGGCAGGGGTGTTGGCGCACGCCATCGGCGGGAACCGGCTCCTACGATGCGACTACCCCTACACAACCCAAGAAGATCGCCATGAACTCCCTGCTCAAGACCTGTTCCGCCATTGCCGCCGCCAGCGCGTTGCTCGTCGCCTGCGGTGGGGGCAACAACGACGACCCGACGCCCAGCAACGAACCGGGCGTGCTCACGGTGACCAATGCCACCCTGCCTGGGCTCAACGGCGTGTACGGCAATGGCGCGCTCAACCTCACCGAGGTCGACAAGAAGAATCCCATTGGTTCCGTGCCCGAGTTGTGTACCTTCCGCTTCGATGGCGCGAACAAGGTCGGCTCTAGCGAAACGGCCTTTGGCGACGTGCGCTACCGCCCGGATGCCACCGGCCTGCACCAGATCTTCGTGACCTTCGCCGGCAAGGAATACAGCAACGGCGACACGGTGGACACGGTGGTCGCGCGCGACGGCAACCAGGTGCGCCTGACCAGCAAGACGCTCACGGCCACCGACGAGTCCGGCAACACCCTGCGGGTCAGCGGCGTAGTTCCCATGCGCCCCAACCGCCCACTGGGCTGCTGAGCCCCCGACGGCGCATACCGCTGTCCCCCCACCTGTTTCCCCCCTCGGCCGGCGAGTCCCCTCCCTCCGGTCATTGGCCCCGTCCATCCTGGTGATGGATGGGGCCTCTTTTTTCTGGGGTGCCGTCACAATGGAGTGGCTTTCTCCCGCCCCGCCATCCCCATGCCGCCCCCGTCCCCTTCGCCATCGCCCCAGGTCGTGTGGCTGCACCCCGAGGCGCCTCCCAAGCCGGCACAGGGCGCGCCCTGCAATGGCTGCGGCCTGTGCTGCCTGGCGGAGCCCTGTCCTCTGGGGGTGCTGGTGTCGCGCCGGCGCACCGGTGCGTGCGCCGCATTGCGCTGGAGCGACGGCGAGGGTCGCTACCTGTGCGGCATGCTGGCCGACCCGGGCGGGGTGACCGGCCTCACCCACCCCTGGCTGGTGCGGGCCATGGCCGCCTGGGCCCGGCGCTCGATTGCCGCCGGGGTGGGCTGTGACGCGCAACTGGACGCCGACATTCCGCCGCGCTGAAGACGCCCCACGGTTTTCAGGGAATCAACCCCTGCGCGCCAGGTGGATGCCTGCCAGCATGCAGCGCACCGATCCCCCCGCGAGCTCGATGGTGGGCACGGTCAAAGGCAGCAGGGCGGCGCTGCGCCCGATCACGGCCTTCTGCCCGGCGGTGAGGCTGGCCGCTGCGCGCGCTGAAAGGGCCAGCACCCTGCCCTGGGTGCCTGCAAGCTCCAGCGCGTTGCCTGCGAATTCGCCGATCTGGTGCGCGCTCAGTTCCACCAGCGCGCGGCCCGACTCGGCAAGGCGCTCGCGCACGGCCTGCCGGCGTGCCGGATCGCTGATCAGGTCAAAGCCACCCAGCGCGAAGTCGGTGCCAATGCACAGCATCACGTTGGTGTGGTAGCACGGCCGGCCTTGCGCATCGGCCGTGGCAAAGGCCATGGGCTCGTAGTTGAAGTGGGTGCAAAAGCGCTCCAGCGCCACCGGATCGGCGCGGTTCGACCGGGCGGTGTACGCCACGCGCGCGACGTGGTCGAGCACCATGGCACCGGTGCCTTCCAGGAACATGCCATCTGCCTCCAGGCCCGAGTAGTCGATCACATCCTGCACGCGGTATTCAGCCTTGAGCATCTCGATCACGTCGGCGCGCCGCTCGCGCCGGCGGCTCACGGCACACATCGGGTACAGGGCCACATGCCCGCCCGCATGGGTTGAAAACCAGTTGTTGGGGAACACCGCATCCGGCGTATCGCATTCGCCCGCATCCTCGAACAGGTGTACGCGCACGCCGGCCGCCTGCAATTGGGCGGCTGCGGCCGTCACTTCGGCATGGGCCTGTTGCGCGATGGCGTCGGGCGGGTCCGCTGCGGGGGATTGAAAGGCGTTGTCGGCGCGGGTTTCGGGATTGGGATGGAAGCGGTGCGGGCGCACCATCACGACGGCGGCTGGGGCCTGGGCAGAAGGGTGTGGCATAGGGCGGTGGGTGGGGAAGACAGGGCAAGCCAGGAATTTTCTGCACAGCCATCGCCATTGAAAAGCGGCAGGACAGATCAAAATGTGCTGAAAATTAGCACTAAGACCAACTGAATAAATCACTATGATCAATCTCGACGACACCGACCGCGAAATCATCGGCATCCTGCGCGCCGATGCCCGCACCCCCGTGGCCGTGCTCGCGCAGAAGCTGCGTGTATCGCGTGGCACCGTGCAGAACCGCCTGCGCAAGATGGAGGACAGCGGCGTGATCACGGGCTACACCGTGCGCCTGCGCCCCGATTCGGAACCCCAGCGCATACGCGCCTGGATGAGCATCGCGGTGGAGGGCAATGCCGCTCCCGAGGTCATCCGCGCGCTGCGCGGCGAGCCCACGGTGGGCACCTTGCACAGCACCAACGGCCGCTGGGACATCGTGGCCGAGGTGCGGGCCGAGAGCCTGGAGGCCTTCGACATGGCGCTGGGGCGCATCCGCCTCACGCCGGGCATCGGCAACACCGAGACCAGCATCCTGCTGTCGACCTACAAGGCCTGAGCCAGACAAGGAGATGCCTCCTTGGCGACAGGGGCTAGGGAGTTTCCTGCATGCCCATTCAGGCGGGACTGCAGTCCAATGCAGGGATCTATGTCTTCCAAGGATCCCACCATGCAACGCCGCCGCCAGATCATCCAGTGGGGTGCCGCCGCAGTGGCCGCGCCCGCCTCTTTGCTGGCCCGCGCCCAGAGCTTTCCGAACAAGCCGATCAAGCTCGTGATCGCCTTCCCGGCGGGCGGCCCTACCGACATCACCATGCGCTCCCTGGCCGACAATGCGGGCAAGATCCTGGGCCAGCCCGTGATCGTGGAAAACAAGCCCGGCGCCGGCGGCACGCTGCCGGCGCAGCAATTGCAGAGCGCGGCGCCCGACGGCTACACCGTGGCGCAGATTCCCCTGGGCGTGTTCCGCCTGCCCTACACCACCAAGATCAACTGGGACCCGGTCAAGGACATCGCCTACGTGCTCAACGTGACGGGCTACGCCTTCGGCCTGGTGGTTCCGGCCGACTCGCAGCTCAAGACCTGGACGCACTTTGTCGCCTGGGCCAAGGCCAATCCCGGCAAGCTCAGCTACGGCTCCACCGGCACCATGACCAGTCCGCACCTGACCATGGAACTGATCGCCCAACAACTGGGGCTGGAGCTGCTGCACGTGCCCTACAAGGGCAGCGCCGACCTGATGCAGTCCATCCTGGGCGGGCAGATCATGGCGGCGGCTGACTCCACGGGTTTTGCGCCCCAGGTCGAGGCGGGCAAGCTGCGCGTGCTCAACACCTGGGGGGCCGAGCGCCTGGCCAAGTTCCCCGACGCGCCCACGCTCAAGGAACTGGGGCTCAACCTGGTGCAGAACTCGCCGTTCGGCATCGGCGCACCCAAGGGCACGCCCGACGCAGTGGTCAAGCGCCTGCACGACGCCTTCAAGAAGGCCATGGAGCAGGAGAGCTACCGCACGGCCCTGGCCCGCTACGACATGGTGCCCATGTACATGAGTACCTCGGCCTACCAGAAGTTTGCGCAGGAAACCTTTGCACGCGAGAAGGCGCTGGTCGAGAAGCTTGGTCTGGCCAAGCCCTCCTGACCCGAAGGCGGCGGCTTCGGCCCCTTTCTTGCGCGCTTGGCGCGGAAAGGGTCAGAGCCAGCCGGCCTTGCGGAACCGGTAGTACAGGTAGCCGCAGGCGCTGCCGATGACGGCCAGGGCCGCCGCATAGCCATAGCGCCACTTGAGCTCGGGCATGTGCTCGAAGTTCATGCCCCAGATGCCGGCGAAGGCCGTGCACACCGCGAACAGGCTGGCCCAGGCGGCCAGGCGCTTGACGACCTCGCCGTCCTCGATGGTCACCATCGACAGGTTGACGTGGATGGCGGTGCCGATGGAATCGCGGATCGAGTCGATGGAGGCGTTGATGCGGCCCAGGTGGTCCACCACGTCGCGGAAGTAGTCCTGCGAGGCGCTGCACAGTTGCGGTACGCGCCCGCCGTGCAGCCTGCCCGCGCTTTCCAGCAGCGGTGCCACTACATGCTTGAGCACCGTCAGCCGCTGCTTGAGCGCATACAGGCGCTGGACGCTGCCGCGCGCCTCGCCTTTGGAAGAGAAGATTTGCTGCTCGATGGTCTCCAACTCCACTTCGAGCGCATCGATGATGGGAAAGTAGCGGTCCACCACCGCATCCATCAGTGCATACAGCACGAAGCCCGGCCCGGTGGCCAGCAGTTCGGGCTCGCGCTCGCAGCGCTGGCGCACGCCGACAAAACCTTGCTCGCTGCGGTTGCGCACGGAGATCACGTAGTTGTGGCCCACAAAGACATTGAGCTCGCCGATGCGCGGCGGCGTGGCGTTCAGGCCATCGATCTCCAGCAGGTGCAGCACCACGAAGAGCGAGTCGCCGTACTCCTCCACCTTGGGCCGTTGGTGGCCATGCTGGGCATCTTCGATGGCCAGCGGATGCAGGTGGAAGGCCTGCTGCAGCTCGGCCAGCTCCTGCTCCGTGGCATCGTGCAAGGCCACCCACACGAAGCAGTTGGGCAGGTGGATGTGGTCGCCGATCTCGCTGACGGGAATGTCGGCGAGCTTGGTTCCGTTCTCGTAGACAACGCAGTTGATCAGCATGTTGGCTCCAGGCGCTGGGGGGGCGGGCAATGATCTTGCCATTGCACCGCGTGCCGGTGCATGCGTGCGGGCCGCCGGGCGGCATTTCTGGCAAAAGCTTTACGCTGGGCACCGAAGTTTTTACGCGGTCTTTATGGGCGCCTGCCTACGCTCGAACCCCTGTCCATCTGCGTTTGATTGCAATCCATGAAATTTCCCCGCACCCCTTTCGCCGTTGCCCTGCTGGCCGCGTTTCCCCTGCTGGCCAGCGCCCAGCTGACTGGCAACGTCAGCCTGACCACCAACTACAAGTTTCGTGGCCAGGACCAGGATGTCTCCAAGGCCCGGGCCATCAAGCCCGCGATCCAGGGCGGCTTCGACTACGCCTTCGGCGAGTCCGGTTTCTATGTCGGCAACTGGAACTCCAGCGTCGACTGGCTGCCCGGCAACTCCATCGAGTCCGACATCTATGGCGGCTACAAGTTCAAGGCCGGCTCGGTGGACCTGGACGTGGGCCTGCTGACCTACATCTACCCCGGCAACAGCAACGGCAACACCACCGAAGTCTATGGCGCGGCCACCTTCGGCCCGGTGACGGCCAAGTACTCGCACACCCTGTCCAAGGACTACTTCGCCTACGCCGGTCCCGGCTTCAAGGGCCGCAACACCGGCTACCTGAACCTGGCGTTCGCGCAGGAAGTGGCGCCCAAGATCACCGCCAAGGCCTCGGTGGGCTACACGCGCTTTGGTGGCGATATCGCTGCCCCCAACTATCTGGACTACAGCGTCGGCGGTGCCTATGACTTCGGTTCGGGCCTGTCGCTGGGCGCTGCCGTGGTGGGCGCCACCAAGAAGGACTTCTTCGGCCCCGTCAACCAATCGCGCGTGATCGTCTCGCTGACCAAAACCCTGTAAATCTTTCAGGGGCGCACGAGGCGTGCTGGCATATGGTTCAGCTTGAGCGCCATGTTGGCCCGGCCTTCGCCGAAGTGCACCAGCCAGGCGTGGGTGATGCGGCTGTTGGCCTGGCTCGCGCTCCAGAACCAGGTGGGAGGCGTGTCGGGAAACGCCTGGGTGTCGATGGCGGGGTGGCTGCGCGCCTCGTCCACCAGCGCGTGCAGTTCACGCACCGTGGGCAGGCGCCAGCCGGCCTGTTGAGCGGCGTGTTGTGCCGCTTCGATCTGGGTGAAGGCCTGGGGCTCGCCTGCGCAGCCTGCGCCGGTCCACTGCATGCCTTCGGCGCAGCGGCGCCAGGTCAGGCCGGTGCTGCGGTCGTGTACTTCCTGGCCGCCGGCGCGCACAGAAAAGCGGGTGGGCGCATGCCCGGCCGTGAGCAGATAGACGCACCAGGCCACCACCCCTGCGGCGAGCCACGCCATCGCGAAGGGCTTGCGCCGGGACATGTGCGCAGCGGGCTGGCGAGCCGTCAAGCGGTGGCGGGCATGCCCGCCAGGACGCGTTGCGCCACTTCACTGAAACCGGCGCCGCGCTCGCCCTCGGTCACATAGCGTGGCAGGTGCGCCAGTTGTGGCACGAAGCGCGCGATGTTGGCCACGCCCACGCTGTGCGGGAAGTGCTGGAACATGAGCTGGTCATTGGTCGAGTCGCCCACGTAGACCCAGCGGCCGATCTCGGCATCGAGGTCACGGCCGAACAGCTCGCGCACGATCCAGCGCGCTCCTTCGAGCTTGTTGTGTGCGCCAAACCAGCCATTGATGTGGATGCTGCTCACCGTCGCGTTCATGCCTGCAGCACGCATGCGCTGCACGGCGGCGTCGATGGCGTCCTGCGGCAACTGGGTGAACTCGCTGTGGTCGATGGCGATGTCGGTCTCGCGCCCCGCGGAGTCGGTGGCACGGTTGGCCCCCGGCACCTCGCGCTCCACCTGTGCCAGGACCTCCTGCATGCGTGCGTAGTTGGCCTGGCGGGTGGGTCCGTCCTGCTGGTAGGTCTTGGCCAGGGTTTGGCCCGCAGGGCCGTCCACGCGGCGCAGGGCGACGGCGCCGTTCTCGGCCACGATGGCGTCCACGGGCCAGCTCAGCGCGAAGGGCTCGCTCCAGCCGACCGGCCGGCCGGTGATGGGGATCACGTGCAGGCCGGCGGCCCGCAGCGCGCCCAGCGCCTGCAGGGCGTCGGGCGTGATCGCACCGTCAGTAGTCAGCGTGTCGTCGATGTCGGTGAAGACACCGAGCAGGGGAGGGGTGGCTGCGATATGCCAGTGGGTCAGGGGATGCATGAAGGCGGGGGCAAAAAATGGGACCGGCGTAGCCGGGTCAGAACAGCAGGTCCAGGATGCGGTGGATCAAGGCGAAGCCGAGGACCGTGACCACCACGTAGCCGATCGACAGAAGGGTCCGGCGGCGGTCCTGGCGGTTGGTGGCGGTGCGGTAGATCCAGGCTGCAATGGGCGGCACCACGATGGGGACCAGGATGGCCAGGCCCATCATCGGGATCACGACAAAACCGCCCCAATTGTCGGCCGTGTTCATGGTCCGCGCCGACTGGAAGACCTGGTAGGCCGGGATGGCCAGCGCAATGAACAGGGCGACCGAGGCGGCCGCTACGCTGATGTAGCGGGCCATGGCGACATACACCGCAGCACCGGCGAGGAGGGCCCCCCACCATTGCAGGGCGGCCCAGCGCTCGCGCTCGCGGGCCTGGTTGGCGGAGGCCGCCTTGGCCGCGCGCGCCCGGGTCTCGCGGGCTTGTGCGGCGCAGGTTCCGCGTTGCTCGCACGACGCATTGGCGGCCAGAAAACTGCGCAGCGCGTCCTGCCTGGGCTGCGCGAGCGCGGTAACGATCGCGCTCCGCTCGGATTCCCGGTCGAGCGCGTCGGACCGGATGCGCAGCCGCCCCTGCTGCTGGGCGGCGAGGAGCACGGCGCCCGCATCCCCTGCGGCAGCTTGCAGCGCCGGACCGCGGCACAGATAGGGCAGGGCCTTGTCGGGTGCCAGGGGTGCTTTGGCCTGGTAGCGGGGAGTCTCGCAGGCCATCGACCAGGCGGGTGTGGCGGCCTGGGCCGCAGCACGCTCCGGCAGCAGTTCCAGATCGAATGCTTCCAGGGCCAGCGCCCTGCTGCCGGTGTTGCGCAGTTCCACCAGGGCGAAGACGCCGGGTGCTGGTGCCACGCCGGGGGTCGGGCTGGCGGTGGGTGCCCTGGCGTTGTCGCGCAGTGCCCAGACGCCGGGGCGCAGGCTCACCAGGCGTTCCCGCAGGCTGCCGATCTCGTCAGGCAAGGGCACGCTGGCCTCGGGCAGTGCGATGCGCAGCTGGCGGGCCAGCAGGGCGTTCCACCAGGCCTTGGCGTCGCGGGCGCGGGCCGTGCTGTCTGGTGAGCCGACGGACGCGATGGCCTGGCCCAGGGTTTCGGTCGTCGGGGCGAAATTGCCTGCCGGTTGCAGGCTGGCCAGCCAGCGCAGCAGCAGGGCCTGGCGCAGGGCGGCGGCTTCGCGGGGGGCGGCCCAATGCCTCCAGCGCCTGGGGCCAGTGCATGGACTCGACGGGCGGGTCGCCGACCGGCATGTTCAGAATGTCCTGGACGAGCGGGATTTCCGCGCGTGGCGCGGCGGGCTGCCTGGCGCCGCTGCGGGGCGGGTCTGCCACGGCCAGGGTGCAGCCCAGTCCCAGTGCGACCACCAGCATGAACCGCCGCAGCAGGCCTGCCGCCCTCCCACGGAGCGCAGGCCGTGCTATCGGGGGCTGGGCGTGCCGCATGGGAGGGACGATGGCCGGGAGATGGCGGGAGGAAGAGGCTCAGCTCGCGTTGCCCAGGCTCAGCCCGGCGTGTTCGCGCAGCGGGTGGAAGTGGATCTTGGGAAAACGTTCCTGCGCCAGCCGCACGTCGTAGGGCGAGGTGCACAGGTAGGCCAGCGTGTCGGCCGCATCGTGCGCCAGGCGCAGCGGGTAGGCGTCGGTGAAGGCGCGCAGGTCGGCCGGGCTGTCGGCGGTGATCCAGCGGGCGCCGGTGTACTGGCAGCCTTCGAGACGCACGTCGGCGTCGTACTCGGCCTTGAGGCGGTGCTGCACCACTTCGAACTGCAACTGGCCCACGGCCCCGAGCAGCATGTTGCCGCCGGCATCGGGCTTGAAGACCTGGATGGCGCCTTCCTCGCCCAGCTGGGCCAGGCCCTGCTGCAGCTGCTTGGTGCGCAGCGGGTTCTTGAGCACCACGGTCATGAACATTTCGGGCGCGAAGAAGGGCAGGCCGGTGAACTGCAGGTTGGCGCCATCGGTGATGGTATCGCCCAACTGCACACCGCCGTGCGTGGTGAAGCCGATGATGTCGCCCGCATAGGCCTCTTCGACCGCTTCGCGGCGCTGGGACATGAAAGTCACTACCGAGGTGGGGCGCAGCTCCTTGGCGCTGCGCTGCACCTTGAGCTTCATGCCCGGCATGTACTTGCCCGAGGCCACGCGCACGAAGGCGATGCGGTCGCGGTGGTTGGCGTCCATGTTGGCCTGCACCTTGAAGACCACGCCGGCAAAGCCCTCGTCCTCGGGCTGGATGGTCTTTACCACGGGCTGCTTGTTCACCTGCAGCGTGCTCACGCGCGGGCCCGGGGGCGGGGCCATGTCCACCAGGGCGTCGAGCACTTCCATCACGCCGAAGTTGTTCACCCCGGAGCCGAAGAACACGGGCGTCAGCTTGCCGGCCAGGAAGGCCTCGTGGTCCCATGCGGGCGATGCGCCCACGGCCAGCTCCATGCTTTCGAGCGCGGCATCGAACTCGGCGCCGAAGCGCGCACGCAGCGTGGTTTCGTCGGACAGCGGGATGGCCTCGAAATCCTGCGGGCGGCGCTCGCTGCCAGACTCGAACACCGTCATGGTCTTGTTGCGCAGGTTGATGATGCCGCCGAAGGCCTTGCCCTGGCCCACGGGCCAGGTCATGGGGCAGCAGGGCATGCCCAGCTCGCGCTCGACTTCGTCCATGATGTCCAGCGGGTCGCGCACTTCGCGGTCCATCTTGTTCACGAAGGTGATGATGGGCGTGTCGCGCTGGCGGCAGACCTCGATCAGGCGGCGCGTCTGCGCTTCCACGCCGTTGGCCGCGTCGATCACCATCAGCGCCGAATCCACGGCGGTGAGCACGCGGTAGGTGTCTTCCGAGAAGTCCTTGTGGCCGGGCGTGTCGAGCAGGTTGATCACGTGCTCGCGGTACAGCATCTGCATGACCGAGGAGGCCACCGAGATGCCGCGCTGCTTTTCGATCTCCATCCAGTCCGAGGTGGCATGGCGGCTGGCCTTGCGCCCCTTGACGGCGCCGGCGATCTGGATCGCGCCCGAGAACAGCAGCAGCTTTTCGGTCAGCGTGGTCTTGCCCGCGTCGGGGTGGGAAATGATGGCAAAGGTGCGGCGGCGCCGGGTTTCGGGGGCGTAGGACACAGGGGAATTCCAGGAGAGGGGTGGGCAGCGCGCACGCTGCGGCAGTCGGTGGGGCGGCCCATGGGGCGCCCGGATCTGCCGATTTTACCGGGCCGGCGCCCGGTCCCCCTGCGGCCCTGCCTCAGGCCGTCTGTGCCTGGGTGTGGCGCGCATACATCTTCTGCATGCCGCCCAGCCAGCGCTCGTAGTCCTGGCCCTTGTTGCGGAAGTACTGCGCCACCTCGGGGTGGGGCAGCACCAGGAAGCGCCCGTCCTGCATGGCGGCCAGCACGTCGCCCGCCACCTGCTCGGGCGGCAGGATGCCGTCGTGCGAGGCCGAGCCGCCATCGCCCGTGACCATGGCGGTCTGCACCGACTGCGGGCACAGGCAGGCGACGCCCACGCCCTTGCGGCCATAGGCAATGCGCAGCCACTCGGCAAAGGCCACGGCCGCATGCTTGGTGACGGCATAGGGGGCGGATTCAACGATGGTCAGCAGCCCGGCGGCCGAGGCCGTGATGAGGAAGAAACCCTCGCCGCGCTCCACCATCTCGGGCACGACGGCGCGGGCCGCCCACACGTGGGCCATGCCGTGGATGTTCCACATGGCGTCCCACAGCGGGTCTTCGAGCTCGATGCCGCCCGGGCGACCCAGGATGCCGGCGTTGGAGATGTAGGCGTCCACGCGGCCGTAGCGCTCGCGCGTGGTGGCCACCAGGGCCTTTATATCGGCCTCGCGCGCAACGTCACAGCGCACGGCCAGGCCACCGATCTCGTCGGCCACGGCCTGGGCTGGGTCCAGGTGCAGGTCGGCCACGACCACGGCCCGGGCACCTTCCTGTGCAAAACGCCGCGCGATGCTGCGGCCGATGCCGCTGGCGCCGCCGGTGACGATGATGACCTTGTCCTTCGGGTCCATGGGGTGCTCCTTCTTCTGTGAGGGCGCCAGTGTGGAGTGCCAGGCCAAGCGCAGCAGCCGCGCAGGTGACAGGTTCAGCGCGGCGGGTCCGCCGCCTGCAGGATGGCCGCGCAGCACAACTGCTCCACGCCATCGGCCCATTGGCGCATCTGCACGGGGTCGAGCTGGAGCAGCAGCACATAGCGTCGCCCGCCCCAGGCCGAAAGGTGCAGTGCCTGTGCAAGCCCCAGCGCCAGTGGGCGGGGCAGATCGGTGCAGGCGGTGAACACACGGCCCCAGGCAGCGGCCAGTTCCTCGTGCGCGCGGCGGTGGTGGTGCGGCTCGGCCATGGCACTTTCCAGCGCCAGCATGTCGGGGTGGAAGGTCGGCAGCTCGGGCGCATCCACGCCGCAGACCAGGCGCACCAGGTGGTGGATGCGCTCCTCCCAGCGCAGATCGGCGGGCTGCACGGCCTCGCGGTCGATGGCGGCGAGCAGGGCTTCGAGGCAGTGGCGCACATAGCCCGAGAGCAGGGCGGTCTTGTTGGGGAAGTAGTCGTAGAGCGTGCCCACGGCGATGCCGGTTTCCAGCGCCACGTTGCGCGTGGTGAGCTTGTCCCAGCCGTCGCGCTGCCAAATCCGAACAAAGGCGTCGTAGATGGCCTGCACGGTGAAGCGGGCGCGGGCCTGGCGCGGCCTTTTCAAGGGCCTGGCAGCCGCTGCGGGGCTGGGTGGCCGGGCCTTCATCGGTTTCCGAACCCGCTGCAGGGCCGGGCGCCATACAGTGACCGCAGCGCATTTTCACACCCGACCCGGAGACACACCATGACCATGCAGACCCGCCTGTTGACCGACAAGAATGCATTGAATCACACCCGCACCGTGCAATTGCCCCTGGCGCCACTGCAGCCCGGCGAGGCCCTGCTGCGCGTGGACCGCGTGGCCGTGACGACGAACAACATCACCTACGCCGCCTTCGGCGATGCCATGAAGTACTGGGATTTCTTTCCCACCGGCGAGGCGGGCTGGGGCCACATGCCGGTGTGGGGCTTTGCCGAGGTGGTGGTGTCCGACGTCGCAGGCGTGGCCGTGGGCGAGCGCTTCTACGGCTACTGTCCGATTGCCAGCCATCTGCGCATGCAGCCCGTGCGCGTGACGGCGCGGGGCTTCTACGACGGAGCGGAGCACCGCCAGGGCCTCACCTCGGCCTACAACCAGTACACGCGCACCAGCGCCGATCCGGCCTACCGGGCCGAAGACGAAAACTACCAGATGCTGGTGCGGCCGCTGTTCATTACTTCGTTCATGCTGGCGGACTTCCTCTCGGACAACGCATTCTTTGGCGCGCAGCGGCTGGTGTTCTCCAGTGCATCCAGCAAGACGGCCTTCGGCACGGCGTTCTGCCTGCAGGGGCAGGAGGGCATCGAGCGGGTGGCCCTCACCTCAGAGCGCAACAGCGCCTTCGTGCAGAGTCTGGGCTGCTACGAGCGCACGGTGGTCTATGGCGAACTGGAGGCGCTGGATACGGCCGTGCCCACGCTGTATGTGGACTTTTCGGGCGACGAAGACCTGCGCGCGCGGGTACACCACCACCTGGGCGACGCGCTGGTCTACGACTGCTATGCGGGTTCGGCCCAGAACACGCATTTCCTGCGCGATACCGCCTTGCCCGGGCCGGCCCCGGCGTTCTACTTCGCGCCGGTGCAGATCCGAAAGCGCAATGCCGACTGGGGCCCGGAGGTGGTGAACCAGAAGTTCAACGCCGCGCAGCGCGCCTTCATCGACCGCATCAGCGATGCCCGCCAGCCCTGGATGCAGGTGCAGGAACACCAGGGCTTTGCGGCGGCGCAGACGCTGGTGGAAGACCTGCATGCCGGTCGCATCGATCCGCAATGGGGCCACGTCGTCGTTCTGTAGGCACCTGTGCCCGGGCCTTTTACTTATAATGCGCGCATCCGAGGAGCGTTGCAGCGTCCCCAGCACTGGCGGGGCGTGAGGCTCGGAGTCATCTAGCAACGACGCTCATCCACTTCTCGTGTGGTGAGCCTTCCGTCTCATCCCCGCGCTGAACGTGGTCTTTCAAACATGCTTTGGAGCACACCATCATGAACGCACGCGTCAACGCCCCGGTCGTCAACACCGACTGCATCATTGCCGACATCGGCCTGGCCGCCTGGGGCCGCAAAGAGATCCGCATCGCCGAAACGGAGATGCCCGGCCTGATGGCCATCCGCGAGGAATTCGCCGCCCAGCAGGCCTTGAAGGGTGCCCGCATCACCGGCAGTCTGCACATGACGATCCAGACCGCCGTGCTGATCGAGACGCTGCAGGCCCTGGGTGCCGACGTGCGCTGGGCTTCATGCAACATTTTCTCCACGCAGGACCATGCCGCTGCCGCCATTGCAGCCACCGGCACGCCGGTGTTCGCCATCAAGGGTGAAACCCTGGCCGAATACTGGGACTACACCCACCGCATCTTCGACTTCGGCCCCGCCGGCAGCGAAGGCGAAGGCCCCAACCTGATCCTGGACGACGGTGGCGATGCCACGCTGCTGATGCACCTGGGCCAGCGCGCCGAGAAGGACGCCTCGCTGCTGGACAACCCCACCAGCGAAGAAGAAACCTGCCTGTACGCCTCGATCAAGGCCAAGCTGGCCGTGGACCCGACCTGGTACACCCGCAAGAGCGCCCAGATCATCGGCGTGACCGAAGAGACCACCACGGGCGTACACCGCTTGAAGGAAATGTCGGCCAAGGGCACGCTGCTGTTCCGCGCGATCAACGTCAACGATTCGGTGACCAAGAGCAAGTTCGACAACCTGTACGGCTGCCGTGAGTCGCTGGTGGACGGCATCAAGCGCGCCACCGACGTGATGATCGCCGGCAAGGTGGCCTGCGTGGCCGGCTACGGCGACGTGGGCAAGGGCAGTGCCCAGGCCCTGCGCGCGCTGTCGGCCCAGGTCTGGGTGACCGAGATCGACCCCATCAACGCCCTGCAGGCGGCGATGGAAGGCTACAAGGTCGTGACCATGGAATATGCCGCCGACAAGGCCGACATCTTCGTCACCACCACCGGCAACAAGGACGTGATCACCCACGAGCACATGAAGGCCATGAAGGACCAGGCCATCGTCTGCAACATCGGCCACTTCGACAACGAGATCCAGGTCGCCACGCTCGAACAGTACGAGTGGGAAGAGATCAAGCCCCAGGTGGACCACGTGATCTTCCCGGACGGCAAGCGAATCATCCTGCTGGCCAAGGGCCGCTTGGTGAACCTGGGCTGCGGCACGGGCCACCCGAGCTTCGTGATGTCCAGCTCGTTTGCCAACCAGACCATCGCCCAGATCGAGCTGTTCATGCACAAGGACCGCTACGAGAACGGCCAGGTCTACGTGCTGCCCAAGCACCTGGACGAAAAGGTCGCACGCCTGCACCTGAAGAAGGTCGGCGCCATGCTGACCGAACTGTCCGACGAGCAGGCCGCCTACATCGGTGTGGCCAAGCAAGGCCCTTACAAGCCTGACACCTACCGCTACTGATCGGCTGCTGCCGCTGGCCGCTCTTGCCCGAAAGGGAAGGGCGCCGGTGGCGGTGAACGCCTTCGTGCCCTCTAGGAGCCTGTCGGACTTGGAAATCGTCGGCTGCAAATCGGCCGCAGCGGTCCATTTTTCACCGTCTTTTTGCCCCATAGCCTGGCTATGGGGCTGCAAATCCGGCAAAAACTGTCCTCGCTGAGGCCGATTTTCGCTTTCGACGCTCCAAGTCCGACAGCCTCCTAGGCCCTGAAATCCATTGCCCTCGGGTGAGAGAGTGACGCATGCGTGCAGATGTTTTTTTGGTGGAATTCGGCCACGCGACCACGCGGTCGCAGGCGCAGCGCCTGATCGCGGCCGGGGTCGAATGGCGCCTGTCGCCGCTGGCGCCCTGGCAGAAGGTGGCCAAGAACGGTGACGACATTCCATCGGTGGCCGAGGTGCGGCTGCTCGACGATGCCGAGGCGAAATACATCTCGCGCGGCGGCCTCAAGCTGGAGGGCGCGCTCGCGGCCACCAGGCTGTCCGTAGAGGGGCTGCGCTGTCTGGATGTGGGCCAGAGCAGCGGTGGCTTCACCGACTGCCTGCTGCAGCAGGGCGCGGCCCAGGTGATCGGCGTGGACGTGGGGCACGGCCAGTTGCACGAGCGTTTGCGCAATGACCTGCGCGTGGTGGCGGTGGAAGGGCTCAATGCCCGCTCGATGACGGCCGAGACGCTGCAGGAAGCCTGCGAGGAGGCCTTGTCCGAGCAGGTGGAAACCGATATCGACGACAACGACACCCAGCCCGTGGCGCCCTATGCCTGGATGCGCAACGGAGGCGAGGTGGACGACGGATACGACGACAGCGACGATGCCAGGGAGCAGGACGTGGAAGCCTTCAAGGCCGAGCGCGCCGCCAAGGTCCGTGCGCGGGCCGAAGGCACCGTGCGCACGGTGCGCCGCCGCAAGGCCGGCCTGGAGCAGGTGGACATCACGCCCATGTTCGATCTGGTCACCGGTGACCTGTCCTTCATCTCGCTCACCCTCGTGCTGCCCGCGCTGGTGCCGCTGCTGGCGCCGGGTGGGCAGTTGCTGATGCTGGTCAAGCCGCAGTTCGAACTGCAGCCCGGGCAGGTGGGCAAGGGCGGCATCGTGCGCGACGAATCCCTGCACGCGGTGGTTGAGCAGCGCATCCTCGACTGCTGTGCCGGCCTGGGCCTTGCGGTGCAGGCCTGGCTGGACAGCCCCATCAGCGGCGGCGACGGCAACCGCGAATTCTTTGTTTTTGCGAGGAGGGCCGCATGAGTGCAGCCAAGGCACAGGCCACCGGCTTTCCGGTGAGCCTCGAATTCTTTCCGCCCAAGACGCCTGCGGGTGCCGACAAGCTGCGTGCCGAGCGCCAGCACCTGTATGCGTTGAGCCCCGAGTTCTGCTCCGTCACCTACGGTGCTGGCGGCTCCACCCAGGAAGGCACTTTCGGCACGGTGCGCGAGATCCTGGCCGAAGGCGTGCCCGCAGCCTCGCATTTTTCGTGCATCGGCGCCACGCGCGAATCGGTGCGTGAGGAGCTGGCACAGCTCAAGGCCATGGGTGTCAAGCGCCTGGTGGCGCTGCGCGGCGATCTGCCCAGCGGCTATGGCGCGGGCGGCGAGTTCCATTATGCGAGCGACCTCGTGGCCTTCATCCGGGAGGAGACGGGGCGCGACTTCCACATCGAAGTGGCCGCCTACCCCGAGGTGCATCCCCAGGCCAAATCCCCTGAAGCCGACCTCAAGGCCTACCTGGCCAAGGTGCGGGCGGGTGCGGACGCGGCCATCACCCAGTACTTCTACAACGCGGACTCCTATTTCCGCTTCGTGGACGACGTGCAACGCCTGGGCGCCAGCATTCCGGTGGTGCCCGGCATCATGCCGATCACCAGCTCCACCCAGCTCATGCGCTTCTCGGATGCCTGCGGCGCCGAGATACCGCGCTGGATCCGCCTGCGCCTGCAGGCGTTCGGCGACGATACGGCCAGCATCAAGTCCTTCGGCCTCGATGTGGTGACGGATTTGTGCGACCGGCTGCGCAGCGAGGGCGTGCCGGCACTGCACTTCTACACCATGAACCAGAGCGCTGCGACGCTCGAAATTTGCCGCCGCCTGGTGCTTTAACCGCGTCCGACGGTAATATTCATACCCTTTGTTTCATTTTTCTGGTGCGCCATGAAGGTTGTATTTGCCGTGATGCTGGTCCTGCTGGGGGGCTTGGGGGCGTCGAGCGCGGGGGCGCAGACGCGCTACCACTGCCGCGATGCCAATGGGAACAACTACTCGCTGTCCCGTCCCTGCCTGGAGGGCAGCACCACCCGGACCATTGAAGCCGGTCCCGCGCAGTCGTCGTACTCCTACAGCCAGCCCTCCCGCTCCACCGTGGTGCGCACGGCGCCCGATGTGCCGGACCACTACAGCTACATGAGCGGGCGCTGCCGCGCGCTGGACGAAAACATCCGCAACGCCTATTCGCGCAAGATCGCGCCCGATGTGGTGCAGGGCATGCGCAGTGAATACCGCCGCGACTGCGCCCAGGAGGAGCAGGACGCTTCCGATCGCTTTTACCAGGAGCGGCGCGCCGGGGACAGGCAGCGCCGCGATGAAGAGAAATCCGCCCAGATGGCGGCCCAGTCGGCCCGTGACATGGATGCCCGCCAAGCCCAGCAGTGCGCTGAATCGCAGCGCATCCTGAACAGCAAGAAGGCCCGTACCGACCTCACCGAGGGGGAGCGGGCCGACCTCAAGCGCTTTGAAGAGGCGTTTCTTGCGCGCTGCAAGCGCTGACTTTTTGCGAGGAATCGCTTGCGCGCTGGTGGCTTGGCTGCTGTGGTGGCCGGCTGCATGGGGTGAGGAAGCGGGTTTGCGCCTGGATGGCGCCACGGGCAGCGACCTGCGGGTGCCACCGGACCCCGCCGAGACCCTGCCACTGCGCCCCGGAACCGTGGGGTCGCAGGGGCTGGCGCGCCCCAGCCTGTCGGCGGATGCGGCCGACATGGATGCCGATGAAGACGACGACACCCTCGGCGCGGACGAGGGCTCGCTGGAAACGGGCCTGGCCTCCTGGTACGGCCAGCGCTTTCATCGGCGGCGCACTGCCAGTGGCGAACTGTTCGACATGAATGCCATGACGGCGGCGCACCGCACGCTGGCCTTCGGCACCCGCATCTGTGTGCGGGACCGGGAGACGGGCAAGGGCGTGGTGGTGCGGATCAACGACCGGGGCCCGCACGTGGCCAACCGCATCGTGGACCTGAGCCGTGGAGCGGCCTTGGCCCTGGGGGTGCAAGGGGGGCTCAAGGCGGTGGATGTGTTCCCTGTGGGGGGCGAGGCCGTCACCTGCCCACCCGCTCCCCTCGATAACCTCCCCCAGCGCTTTTCGCTGCCAGCGGCCCGTGAGGCGCAGGCACCAGCGGCCAGTGGTCGCCGCAGCCGTGCGGTTGCGCCGCGCCTGCTGCGGTCCCCCTGAGCGTTCCGAGCGCCTGCGTCCTGGCTATCCGCCGGACTCCAGCGTGTGGGTGGCGTTCCGGTCCTGCGCCAGCAGCTCGGTCATCTGGGGCAGGGCTTCCTTGAGCGCGGCCTTGAGCGTGAAGGGTGGGTTGATCAGGAACATGCCGCTGGCCGGCAGGCCGGGGCGCTTGACGTCCCCGGCGGCATTTTCGGTGATCTTGCTGGACTTGACGGTCAGTGTGGCATGCAACCAGCTTTTGCCCGCCTTGGTGGCCAGGGTCTTCAAGCGGCGTGGCAGGTCATGGGCTTCCGGGCGCGGGATGATCGGGTACCAGAACGCATAGGTGCCGGTGGCAAAGCGCTTGAGCGAATCCGCCGCCATGTCGAGCACCTTGCCGTAGTCGTTCTTCATCTCGTAGCTGGGGTCGCACAGTACCAGCGCGCGCCGGGCCGGCGGGGGCAGGAATTTCTTGATGCCCTCGAATCCGTCCTCGTGCAGCACGGCCACCTGGCGGCCCGCTTCCAGCTGGGCCACGTTGCCGGCCAGCGCGCGCAGGTCGGTCGGGTGCAGCTCGAACAGCTTGAGCTTGTCATGGTCGCGCAGCAGGCGCTGGATGATGAAGGGCGAGCCCGGGTAGACGCGCGTGGCCGCGCCCTGGTTGAAGGCGCGCACCATGTCCACATAGGCTTGCAGCGCGGGTTGGAGCGCAGGCGCATCGGGCGCGACCAGCCGGGCGATGCCGTCGGCCGACTCGGCGCTGGTGTTGGCGTAGTCGCCATCGAGCCGGTACAGGCCTGCACCCGCATGGGTGTCCAGCACGGTCAGGGCCGCGTCTTTTTCGGTAAGGTGCTGCAAAGTGGCAATCAGCACCGTGTGCTTGAGCACATCGGCGTGGTTGCCTGCATGGAAGGCGTGGCGGTAACTGAACATGCCCCAATGGTAACGAGTGTCGGCGCCTGGGCCGATATTTCGGAGGCTGTGGCCCGATCAGACTGCGCCGCACCCGTCAATCAGGGCTTTCAGCCGCCACAGGTGGCACGGACAATGCAGGACAGGGCAGAATTGCGTGCTGGGAGGTTCCTGCGTGACGTTTTTGGCAGATAGGTGGCTTTTTGTTTCAATGCCATCGGCTGTCATGCATCATGATCGCTGGTGCCGCGGACGGCCTCTTGCAGCAGTTTCCTGACCGCCGTCCCCCCGGCAACTCCGCCCAGCTTTTTCGCACAATGACCGAAACCTCCGCTCCTGCTCCTGCCAGTGCCGTCAGCCATGTCGATGCGCTGCCGCCTGGAACGCGGCTGGCCGAGTTCGAAATCCTGGCGTTGCTGGGCGTGGGCGGCTTCGGCATGGTCTACAAGGCCTTCGACCATTCGTTGCACCGGGCGGTGGCGATCAAGGAGTACATGCCGTCGGCGCTGGCCGGGCGTGCGCAGGGGCAATCGCTGTGGGTGCGTTCGTCGTCCGACCAGCAGACCTTCCACGCCGGCCTCGAATCGTTCGTGGGCGAAGCCCGCCTGCTGGCCCAGTTCGACCACCCCTCGCTGGTCAAGGTGTTCCGCTTCTGGGAGGCCAACAACACCGCCTACATGGTCATGCCCCTGTACTCGGGCATGACCTTCAAGCAGGCGCGCGCCCAGATGCGCACGCCGCCCACCGAGGAGTGGCTGCGCAAGCTGCTGTGGTCGGTGCTCGGGGCCTTGCGCGTGCTGCACGACGGCAAGACCCTGCACCGCGACATCTCGCCCGACAACATCTTCCTGCAGGACAGCGGCCCTCCCGTGCTGCTGGACCTGGGCGCTGCGCGCCACGCGATCAACGACAAGGACCACAAGCACACAGCCGTGCTCAAGGTGAACTACGCGCCCATCGAGCAGTATTCCGAAGGCGACGACGACCTGCGCCAGGGGCCCTGGAGCGACCTGTACTCGCTGGCCGCGGTGGTGCATGGCTGCCTGTGCAACGACACGCCCCTGCCGGCCACGCTGCGCTCCATCAAGGACCGCATGGTGCCGTTCTCGCGGGTGGCAAAGACTGTCAAGAAGCAATTGGGTGTCGAGTATTCGCCGGCGTTCGTGGCCGCGGTCTCGCAGGCGCTATCGCTCAAGCCGGAAGACCGGCCCCAGAGCATCGATGCCTTCTTGCAACTGATGGAGATGACCGCCCCGCCGGAGGGCGTGGAGCATTTCGACTTCCGCGCCGATCTGGGCGACATCTGGGTGGAGCCTGCCGATCAGCCCGGTCCGGGCCTGCTGATCCCGACGGTGGATGTGACGGCAGCCCCTGCCATCGTGGCCGAAATCGCCGCCCAGACGAACAAGGCGCTGGAGGCGGCGGGCGGGGACGCTGCTGCCGATGGATACCCCGATACCGTGCAAAGGGGCGTGGCCGACACCGTCTTCATGGACCCGGCGGACACAGAGGTCATGGTGACTGCCGACCATGACCGCAAGGCGGTGCGCCATGGCCGCGGTGAGTCCAGTGGTGCCGCTGGCCGGGTGCGCGCGGCCTTGACCGAATCCGAGCGGGCCGCCGCCGCCCTGTCGGCGCGTGCCGAACGACCCGCGAGGCGGATGCCGGTGTGGCTGGTGCTCGGCGTGGCCGGGCTGGCCGTGGCGGCTGCCGGGGTCTGGTGGTCGCAGGGCCGTGGCCAGGGCGCTCCCGCAGACGACATCATCACCGAGATGGCCGAAC
This sequence comes from Acidovorax sp. AC410, assembly GCF_979253235.1. Classification (NCBI taxonomy): domain Bacteria; kingdom Pseudomonadati; phylum Pseudomonadota; class Betaproteobacteria; order Burkholderiales; family Comamonadaceae; genus Acidovorax; species Acidovorax sp. AC410. The sequence continues at coordinate 1,033,570 of NZ_CEEDCG010000001.1, read as the reverse complement.
CAGCGTCCGCGGCGTCCGAGGCGGTGGCCGTTGTGGTGCCGGCATCGGAGCCCGCACCGGTGGTGGCCAGCGCGTCCCCGGATGCCACGCCGGGGGCCACCGCCGACACCGCGTCGGCTCCCATGGTCGCCAAGCCCGCCCCGAAACCGAAGCGCGCCGTGGCTTCCGAGCCGGCGCCCGCACCCGTCGTGGTCCATGAGGAGCCACCACCACCGCCCCCCCCACCGCCGCCAGTGGAGCGCCCCCGTCCCGCGCCGGTGCGCGTGCCATCGCCCCAGGAGGCGTGCGCCGACTCCAGCTTCCTGGCGCGACCCATGTGCATCCACAACGAGTGCCAGAAGCCGTCCCAGATGGGATCCGCCATCTGTGTGGAAAACAAGCGCCGCTACGAGGCCGAAGAGGCGCGCCGCCGCCAGTCGCCCTGAGGAGAACCGCCCGGCGCTCGGGGACAAGCGTGGTTTTCGCAAGGCATGGCTTGCGCCCGATGCCCGGTAATTCGTATAATCGAGGGCTTCGCAGCGCTTTTGTGGTCCCGCGGCGAAGATCAAGTGCCACCTAAGAGGCTTCCTTCAGAGAAGCACCGACCGTGGAAAAGGACCCGCCAAACCCTCTTTTGAAGAGAAACTCATGACTACTACTTTCAGCGCCAAGCCCGCTGAGGTCGTGCACGAGTGGTTTGTGATTGACGCGACCGACAAGGTCCTCGGACGAGTAGCCAGCGAAGTTGCTCTCCGTTTGCGCGGCAAACACAAGGCCATTTACACGCCTCACGTCGACACCGGTGACTTCATCGTCATCATCAACGCCGCCCAGCTCAAGGTCACCGGCACCAAGTCCCTGGACAAGGTGTACTACCGCCACTCGGGTTACCCCGGCGGTATCACGGCCACGAACTTCCGCGACATGCAAGCCAAGCACCCTGGCCGCGCGCTGGAAAAGGCTGTCAAAGGCATGCTGCCCAAGGGTCCCCTTGGCTACGCGATGATCAAGAAACTCAAGGTGTATGGCGGTGCAGAGCATCCCCACACCGCCCAGCAGCCCAAGGCTCTGGAAATCTAAGGAGCCTTGAGATGATTGGTGAATGGAACAATGGCACCGGCCGTCGCAAGTCCAGCGTCGCCCGCGTGTTTCTGAAAAAAGGCACTGGCAAGATCACGGTGAACGGCAAGGACATCCAGTCCTACTTCGGCCGCGAAACCTCGATCATGATCGCCAAGCAGCCCCTCGCACTGACCAACCATGTCGAAACCTTCGACATCCAGATCAATGTGCATGGTGGTGGTGAATCCGGCCAGGCTGGCGCTGCCCGCCACGGCATCACCCGCGCCCTGATCGACTACGACGCGACGCTCAAGCCCGCACTGAGCCAAGCCGGCTTCGTGACGCGCGATGCCCGCGAAGTGGAACGTAAGAAGGTCGGTCTGCACTCTGCACGCCGCGCCAAGCAGTTCTCCAAGCGTTAAGCCTGGGCTGCCTTGCAAAAAAACCGCCTTCGGGCGGTTTTTTCGTTTAAGGTGCGCTCTTCGTTTTCGAGCACCCGTTTCCGCCTCCCATGCGTTTGCGCCTTCTTCGCCGCCGGCTGACCATCAGCGCCCCCCGTGTGGCCATCCGCAGTGCCATGCCCTGGCCTGTGCGCTGGCTGCTGCTGGCGGTGGTCTTCGGCTTGTGCGCCGCCGTGGCGCTGTGGGCCTTCGAGTTCGGCAAGTCCATCGCGGGGCTCGATTCCGGCGCCCGCGAGGAACTGGTGCGCTTGCGTGGCGAGGTGGCGCGTCTGGTGGAGGAAACCCAGCGCCAGCATGCCGTCTCGCAGACGGCCGAGAGCATCCTCACGGCCGACCGGGCCACGCTGCAGACCCTGATGGCCCAGGTGCGGCAGCTCGAGGCCGAGAACCGCACGCTGCGTGAAGACCTCGGATTCTTCGAGCGGCTCATCCCGGCGGGTTCGACGGAGGGTGTCGCCATCCGTGGCCTGCATGCCGAAATCGTGGGGGGCATGCAGTTGCGCTGGCAGGTGCTGGTGATCCAGGCCGCGCGCAATGTCCCCGAATTCAACGGCAAGCTGGAACTGGTGCTGGCGGGCACGCAGGACGGCAAACCCTGGACCCAGGCATTTCCCCAGGGCGCGGCCCTGCAGCTGCGCCAGTACCGGCGGCTGGAGGGGATGTTGACCCTGCCGCCCGATGCCGTGGTAAAAACCGTGACCGCGCGGGTGCTGGACGGCAGCAACCTGCGCACCTCCCAGACCATGGCCCTGGCGGCTGAGTAGCCGCAGCCCGCCGCCACCTTGTGCGCACTGCGGGCACGAAGCCAGGGCCTTGCCTTTCTTTTTTGATGCGGATGGACCGCCTGCCGACGCCTCTGGCGCGTGCAGGCCGCCGTCCCTGACCCAGGAGTTTTGCCCATGTTTTCGCGAAAGAAGCAGCCCCCGATCAAGAGCCTGGTGGCCCATGGCACCCGTATCGACGGCAACGTGCTGTTCGGCGAGGGGATGCGCATCGACGGCGAGGTGGTGGGCGACATCCGCTCGGGCACCGAGCAGCCCAGCATCCTGGTGATTTCCGAGTCGGCCCGGGTCGAGGGCGCGGTGCATGCCGACCATGTGATCGTCAACGGCTCGGTGACCGGGCCGGTGCATGCTGCCGAGCTGCTGGAGCTGCAGCCCAAGGCACGCATCACCGGCAACGTGCACTACAAGGCGCTGGAGATGCACCAGGGCGCCATGATCACGGGCCAGATGTGCCCGCTGGCGGTGGTGGCCGACGAAAAGCCCCCACTGCAGTTGTCGTCAAAGCCGGCAGCCCCTGAATCCCCGACTGCTTTGCAGTAGTATTGGCCCCAAACCTGATAACGGAGCCCCCCATGAGCGCAGTTGCCGAGAACATCCAGACCGAAATGCCCGCCCCCATCCTGTTCACCGACAGTGCGGCAGCGAAGGTGGCGGATCTGATCGCGGAAGAAGGCAATCCGGACCTCAAGCTGCGCGTCTTCGTGCAGGGTGGCGGCTGCTCGGGCTTCCAGTACGGCTTCACCTTCGATGAAATCACGAACGAAGACGACACCACCATGACCAAAAATGGCGTGTCGCTGCTGATTGACGCCATGAGCTACCAGTACCTGGTGGGTGCCGAGATCGACTACAAGGAAGACCTGCAGGGCGCCCAGTTCGTGATCAAGAACCCCAACGCCACGACCACCTGCGGCTGCGGCTCCAGCTTCTCCGCCTGAGGACGCCAGGTCGTGCCCACGGCCCCGGTGACCACAGCAAGCCGCCTTCGGGCGGCTTTTCATTTGGGGCCTTCTCTTTTTCCTTAGCCGGCTGTCGCATGCAACCAGAACAATCGCGCAAGGTCCTGCTGTGGCTGGTGGCCATCGGCTTCTTCATGCAGACGCTGGACGCCACCATCGTCAACACCGCACTGCCGGCCATGGCGCGCAGTCTGGGCGAAAGCCCGCTGCAGATGCAGTCGGTGGTGGTGGCCTATTCGCTGGCCATGGCCATGCTGATCCCGGCGTCGGGTTGGCTGGCTGACCGTTTCGGTTCGCGCCGCGTCTTCCTTTCGGCCATCGTGCTGTTCGTGCTGGGTTCGGTGTGCTGTGCCATGGCCCAGAACCTTGCCCAGCTGGTGACGGCGCGCGTGGTGCAGGGCCTGGGTGGGGCGCTGCTGATGCCCGTGGGCCGCCTGGTGGTGCTGCGCACCTTTCCGCGCGAGCAGTTCCTGCAGGCGATGAGCTTCGTGGCCATCCCGGGGCTCATCGGCCCGCTGATCGGCCCCACGCTGGGCGGCTGGCTGGTGGAGGCGGCATCCTGGCACTGGATCTTCCTGATCAACGTGCCGGTGGGGTTGGTGGGCTGCGTCGCCACGCTGCGCTTCATGCCCGGCGAGCCTGTGACCTTCGTGCCCCGTTTCGACCTGGCGGGGTATCTGATGCTGGCCTTCGGCATGGTGTCGCTGTCGCTGGCGCTGGACGGCCTGGCGAGCATGGGGCTGCGCCAGGCCAGCGTGCTGGTGCTGATGGTCTTCGGTCTGGCCAGCCTGGTGGCCTACTGGTTGCACGCTGCGCGCCGTGCCGATCCGCTGTTCTCGCCGCAGCTGTTTTCCGTCGACACGCTGCGCATCGGCCTGCTGGGCAACCTGTTCTCGCGCCTGGGCAGCTCCTGCATGCCCTTCCTGATCCCGCTGCTGCTGCAGGTCACCATGGGCTATTCGCCGATGCAGGCCGGCATGATGATGCTGCCCGTGGCGATTGCCGGCATGTCCATGAAGCGCTTCACCACGCCGCTGATCACGCGCTTCGGCTACCGGCAGGTGCTGGTGGGCAATACCCTGCTGGTGGGCCTGACCATGGCCAGCTTTGGCCTGGCCGATCCATCCCAGCCGCTGTGGGCGCGCGTGCTGCAGTTGGCGGTCTTCGGTGCGGTGAACTCTCTGCAGTTCACGGCCATGAACACGGTGACCCTCAAGGACCTGGACCACGCCACGGCCAGCAGCGGCAACAGCCTGCTGTCCATGGTGCAGATGGTCGCCATGGGCATGGGCGTGGCGGCTGCGGGCGCGGTGCTGGCGGCCTTCACCGCCTTCTTCCAGCCACCAGGCGCGGTGCACACGCTTTCGGCCTTCCAGGCCACGTTTGCCTGCATGGGGCTGATGACGGTGGCGTCGGCCGGCATCTTCTGGCAGTTGTCGCCCGAGGACCGGGCCAGCAGCAAGGCGGCGACCACGGCCGACGCCGCAGACCACGGCTGATACGAATTTGCCTTCAACCGTCTAACTTCGTTGGTCCGCCTTGCCGTGCTAGAGCGAATGCAAATTCGTATGAGGGGCTATGCCGGGTAGAGGGCGCCCAGGATGCGCCCGCCGGCAGCGCCTGTCACGCTGGCCAGGTTGCCCGGCTCGCCGAGCATGGCCTGGCGTGCCAGCCAGGCGAAGGCGGCTGCCTCTACCTGCAGGGCGGGCAGGCCCAGCGCATCGGTGGCGACGGCCTGCAGGGCAGGGCAGGCAACCTGCAGCCGGGCCATCAGGTGGGCATTGAGCGCGCCGCCGCCGCAGACCGCCAGGGTCCTGGCGTCCGCCGCATGGCGCCTGGCATCGTCGGCGCAGGCCTGCGCCGTGAACTCCGTGAGCGTGGTCTGCACGTCCTGGGGGGCCGCGCCCTGGAAAGCCTCCAGGCGGCTGGCCAGCCAGGCGGGGTTGAACAGGTCCCGCCCCGTGCTCTTGGGCGGTGGCTTGTGCAGGAAGGGTTCCTGGCGCAGCAGGGCCAGCAGTTCGGGCAGCACCTGGCCGCCGGCGGCCCAGGCGCCTGCGGCGTCGAACGCCTGGCCGGTGTGCAACTGGCACCAGTGGTCCATCAGCGCATTGCCGGGGCCGCAATCGAAGCCCCGTACCTGGCCGTCAGCGCCCAGCACGCTGAGGTTGGAGATGCCGCCGATGTTGAGCACCAGCACGGTTTCGCCCTCGCGGCCGAACACGCCCCGGTGGAAGGCCGGCACCAACGGTGCGCCCTGGCCGCCGGCCGCCACGTCGCGGCTGCGAAAATCCGCCACCACGGCGATGCCCGTGCGCTCGGCCAGCAGGGCGGGGCTGTTCAGTTGCAGGGTGTAGCCGGTGCCATCGAACTCCTGCGGGCGGTGGCGCACGGTCTGGCCGTGGGCGCCGATCGCGCGGATGGCCTGGGGCGCCAGCCCGCTGCGTTCCAGCAGGGTCTGCACCACGCCGGCATAGGCGCGGGCCAGGGCATTGCCCGCCAGGGCAGCGCGGTGCAGCTCATCGCTGCCAGGGGTGTTGAGGGCCAGAAGTTCTGCGCGCAGCCCGGGCGCGAAAGGGGCGCTGGCATGGTGGGTCACCACCATGCGGTCACCCGCGAAATCCGCCAGCACCCCGTCGATCCCGTCGAGGGAGGTGCCGGACATCAGGCCGATGTACAGCTCCGAAGTCGATGCGGTAAGTGTTGTGGTTGAGCGCTCGATCAACATGGCACTATGGTATGCACGCAATCCATGGGACTGGCAGGCACAAGGCCAGGGCCGCCGCGCAAGGGCCGCCCCGCCGCGCTGGCGGCGTCCCCTTGGGGGGAAGGCGCGAAGCGACTCAGGGAGGTCCCTTACTCAGCGCTGGCTTGCTCGATGGAGGCAGCGGCCGAGAGCTGGATGCGCATCGCGGAAGCCAGGCGGTCGAAGGCGGGGCGACCGGCCTTCGACACCGGTGCCGCGGCTTCGCTCGCGGCCACGATGGTCTGTGGATCCTGGTGCTGGCCGTTCACACGGAATTCAAAGTGCAGATGCGGGCCGGTGGCCCAGCCCGTGGAACCCACGGCGCCCAGGGTCTGGCCCTGTTCAACCGACTGGCCCTGGCGCACGTCGATGCGACTCAGGTGGGCATACACGGTGACGTGCTGGTTGCGGTGCTTGATGAAGACCACGTTGCCAAAGCCGTTCTGCACGCCGGAGAACTCCACCACGCCGTCACCCACGGTGCGCACGGGCGTGCCCGTGGGGGCAGCGAAATCGGTGCCCAGGTGGGCGCGCCAGGTCTTCAGGATGGGGTGCATGCGCATCTTGAAGCCGCTGGTCACGCGCGAGAACTCCACGGGGGAGGTCAGGTAGGCGCGGCGCATGCTTTCGCCGTCCAGCGTGTAGTAGGCGCCCTTGGAAGCGTTGGCTTCCTGGAACCAGATGGCCTGGTGGGTCTTGTTGTTGTTGACGAACTCGGCGCTGAGCACGCGGCCGCTGCTCAGCGGCTCGCCGTCGGCTTCCAGGGTTTCGTAGACCACCGAGAAGCGGTCGCCCTTGCGCAGCGAGCGGCGAAAATCGATGTTGCCCGAGAACAGCTCGGCCATCTGCACGGCCACGGCGTCGGGGATGTTGGAGGCATCGGTCGCGGCGAACAGCGAGCTGTTGATCACGCCGCCGGAGAGGCGGCTGCTGGTCGTCAGTTTGGCGGTCTCTACGCGCGAGCTGAATTTCTCGCCCGTGCGCTCCACGATCAGGCGGCGGAAGTTGCCGCTGTCGTCAGGCACCCAGCGGGCGGTCAGGCGCACCAGGCGGTGGTCGTCGGTGGTCTCGGCCGACACGATGCGGCCGGTGCGGCCCAGCATGTTCTGTCGGACAGTATTGTCACCACGCAGGAAGGCGGCGGCGGCCGGATCGGCCACACCCATGCGCTGCAGCAGCGATTCGGGGGTGTCGCTGCTGCGCACCTGCTCGGAGCGGAACAGCGAGAAGCCGGGCGCATCGAGCTGGCCCAGCACCAGGTTCTCGGCCAGCGACTCCACCGGGTAGTTCACCATGCGCACCGGCATATCGGCCGGATCGGGGGCAAACGAGGCCACGGCAAACGCGCCGCCGCCGCCCGTGAGCAGCAGTGCTGCGATGGCGGCGGTAATGCGTTTGGGGTGTTGTTGGATGCTCTGGGACAGTCGGTCTAGCAAAGCCGCGCTGGCGGTGGTCAAGCCGTGAATCAAAGGTCTATCCCCAGTGTGAGAGTGATCTCCTGGCACTTCCCCGGTGTGAATACGGGGCAAGGCAAGGCGCACAGACTGTCTGTTTGCAGCGATTCGACAGAGCCCAGGGCGGGTCGAAACAGCGGGCCCATTAGAATCCGCCTCTGCAATGTGGGCTGGAGTATAGCGGTGCGCGCTGTATAGACATCCCAAAAAACCCTTATGAATCAATCTGCTGTTACAACGATGCCGGTTTCCGATGGTGTAGGACAAGCGCTTGAAATTTCGCTGCGCGGCGTGCAGGAGCTGCTGCCGCAGGACGAATGGGTCAAGAAGCTGGCGCGCTCGGAGGCCACCGGGACGCCTTTGCGCATCAAGCTGGGCCTGGACCCCACGGCCCCAGACATCCACATCGGCCACACCGTGGTGCTCAACAAGATGCGGCAATTGCAAGATCTGGGCCACCAGGTGATCTTCCTGATCGGGGATTTCACCAGCCTGATCGGCGACCCTTCGGGCCGCAACAGCACGCGCCCGCCGCTCACGCCCGAGCAGATCAAGGCCAACGCCGAGACCTACTACCGCCAGGCCAGCCTGGTGCTGGACCCTGCCCGCACCGAGATCCGCTACAACAGCGAGTGGAGCGAGCCCCTGGGCGCCAGCGGCATGATCCAGCTGGCAGCCAGGTACACGGTGGCGCGCATGATGGAGCGCGACGACTTCCACAAGCGTTTCACCACCGGCCAGTCCATTGCGGTGCATGAGTTCCTGTACCCGCTGATGCAGGGCTACGACTCCGTGGCCTTGAAGAGCGACCTGGAGCTCGGTGGCACGGACCAGAAATTCAACCTGCTCATGGGCCGCCACCTGCAGCAGGAATATGGCCAGGAGCCACAGTGTGTGCTCACCATGCCGCTGCTGGTGGGGCTGGACGGCGTGGACAAGATGTCCAAGTCCAAGAACAACTACATCGGCATCTCCGAAGAGCCCAACACCATGTTCGCCAAGGTGCTGTCGATCTCCGACACGCTGATGTGGGACTGGTTCACGCTGCTGTCCTTCCAGTCGCTGGCGCAGATCGCCGCGCTCAAGGCCGAGGTGGCGGGCGGACGCAACCCCAAGGACGCCAAGGTCATGCTGGCCAAGGAGATCACCACGCGCTTTCACAGTGCGGCGGCGGCCGAGGCGGCCGAACAGGACTTCCACAACCGCAGCAAGGGCGGCGTGCCCGACGAGATCCCCGAGGTCAGCCTGTCCGGCGCTCCGCTGGGCATCGGTGCATTGCTCAAGGGGGCCAACCTGGCCCCTTCCAGCAGCGAGGCCGGCCGCCTGATCGATGGCGGCGGCGTGCGCGTGGATGGCAGCGTGGTCAGCGACAAGGGCCTCAAGCTCGGCGCGGGCACCTACGTGGTGCAGGTCGGCAAGCGCAAGTTCGCACGCGTAAATTTGGGCTAACCCCCTGAGTCGCTTCGCGCCTTCCCCCTCAGGGGGACGCCCCCAGCGCGGCGGGGCGGCCCTTGCGCGGGGGCACTGGCTTGGATCGCTTCGGTTTCAGAGGTAATGGGCCTGTGAATCGTTGTGGAAAGCACTCTGGCCTGTCTGTCGGCAAGAGGTCTTTCCCGTTCATGCTGCGCTGGCCACGGTGCGCAAGGTGGCCAGCATGGCCAGAGTGTGCGGGTCGGTTTCGGCCGTGCGGTAGGCCAGGTACAGGGTGGACGCCGCGTCCTGCTCCGTGATCGGCTTGTAGTCCACCCCTTCGAGGCCGATGCAGCGCGTGTCCTGCGGCACGATGGCGATGCCCAGGCCGGCAGCGACCAGGCCGATCATGAAGGCGGGCTCGCGCGCTTCGCGCACCACACGGGGGCGAAAGCCGGCCTGGGCGCACAGCTGCATCACCGGCCAGTACAGGCCAATGCCGGCATCGCGCGGGTAGGTGATCAGGGCCTCGTGGCGCAGGTCGGCCATGCGGACCGCATCCTGGCGGGCCAGCGCATGCCCTTCGGGGACCGCAGCCACCAGCGGTGCGCGGTACCACTGCTCCAGATGCACACCCTCGGGCGGGCGCATGTCGGGCTTGCGCAGAATGCCCACGTCCAGCACGCGCTCGTACAGCGCGCCCAGTTGCGCCACGGAGGCCATTTCCTGCAGGTCGATCTCCACATGGGCATGGCCCTGCCCAAAGCCGCGCAGCGCACGCGGCAGGCGCTCGGTGAACATGGCCGAGGCCGTGACCCCGAGCGCCACGCGCCCGAAGATGCCGGCCGAGGCGCTGCGCGCGGCCTCGGTAGCGTCCTGGGCGGCGGCGAGGATGGCGCGGGCGCGCACCAGGAACTCCTTGCCCGCCTGGGTCAGGAACACCCGGCGGGTGTCGCGCACGAACAGTTCAGCCCCGATCTCCTCCTCGAGCGCTCGGATCTGCGTGCTCAGCGGCGGCTGGGCGATGTGCAGCCTGAGGGCCGCGCGCGTGAAGTTGAGCTCTTCGGCAACGGCCACGAAGTAGCGCAGATGGCGCATTTCCATGCAGGGGCTCCGGTGGATTGGGGGAGATTAATACTTTTTTAGTACTGATTTTCATCCAAAAACAGTATTTCCGGATATTGATGCGGATCCCTAGCATCCATCCTGTCGTCGCCCGAAGCGGTGCGGCCACATAAAAACAGGAGACAAGCTTGAAACATCACCCGCCATCCGCCCGGCCTGCCCGCGCGTTCCCCGCCATCCCCTCGCGCGCCATCTGGGCGCTGGTCGCCGGCTTGGCCGCCTGCACCTGCGGCACCGCCCATGCGCAAAGCGGCGTGACCATCTTCGGCACGCTGGACCTCAATCTCACCCATGCCAAGGCCGGCGGTGCCTCGGCCACCACCATGTCCTCGGGCGGCAACCTGGTGCCCAGCCGGCTGGGGTTTCGCGGCACCGAGGACCTGGGAGGCGGCCTCGCGGCCAGTTTCTGGCTCGAGGCGCAGTTGCTGCCCGACTCGGGTGCGCTGGAGGGCTCGGCCCTGTTCCACCGCCGCTCCACGGTGAGCCTGTCCAGCACCACCTGGGGCGAGGTGCGCCTGGGCCGCGACTACGCGCCCACGTTCTGGAACGTTTCCCAGTTCGCGCCGTTCGGCACCGTGGGCGTCGGCGGCTCGGCCAACATCATCGAGGGCTGGCCCTTTGGCACGGGCGGGGCGCGCACCTTCGTGCGCTCGGCCAATTCGCTCGGCTACCTGCTGCCGCGCAACCTCGGCGGCGTCTATGGCCAAGTGATGGTGGCGGCAGCCGAGGGCGCCGATGGCGCGCGCTACACCGGTGCCCGCCTCGGTTATGCCGCCGGCCCGGTGGACGTGGCCGTGGCCTACGGCGAAACTCCGGCCAAGGGGCAGACCAGCAAGGTGGCCAACATCGGCGGTTCGTACAACTTCGGCGTGGTCAAGGCCATGGGTTACTGGCTGGACCAGCGCGCGCAGGGCTCCAAGCACTCGAACTGGCTGCTGGGCGCCACGGTGCCGGTCGGGGACGTGGGCACCGTGCGCCTGTCGGTGGCCGAGGCCAAGGCGCGCGGTGCCGCAGTGGCGGGCGACGGCGCGCGCCAGATCGCCGTGGGCTATGTGCATGCGCTGAGCAAGCGCACGGCGCTGTACACGGCGTATTCGCGCATCACCAACCGGGGCAGCGCAGCCTTCATGACCAGCGAGGCCCCCGAGGCCTCGCCGGGAGGCAATGCCTCGGGCCTGCAGTTCGGCATTTCGCACAACTTCTGACCGTGGCACCAGGAATCCCCAGCATGCACAAGCGCAACACCCTTCTTCGCCTCCTCGCTGCCGCGGCTGCCCTGGCCTGCGCGGGCCCCGGCCATGCCCAGTCCACGCCGGACTGGCCCAATGGACCGGTGCGCCTGGTCACGCCCACCCCGGTCGGCGTCGGCTCCGATGCCTTCGCCCGCCTGTACGCCGACCGCCTGTCCAAGCTGCTCTCGGCCGCCGTGGTGGTCGAGAACCGCCCGGGTGCTTCCAGCACCCTGGGCACCGATGCGGTGGCCAAGGCCACGCCCAACGGGCAGACCTTTCTGTTTTCCACCAGCCTGCCCATCACCACGGTGCCGCACCTGATGGCCAAGCTGCCCTACCACCCCGAGAAGGACCTGATGCCTGTGGCAGCGCTGTTCCGCGGCGGCTCGTTCGTGGTGGCCAGCCAGTCGTTCACCGGCAAGTCGCTGCGCGACATGGTGGCCATCGCCAAGCAAAAGCCCGGCAGCCTCAACTACGCCACCTACGGGCCTGCGAGCACGGCCAACCTGGGGATGGAGCTGCTGCAGGATGCGGCAGGCATCGACATGGTGCAGATCGCCTACAAGCAAAGCGCCATGCCCGACCTGATGAGCGGCCAGCTCGACGTGGGCTGGGAGCCGGCCTCGTCGGCCCTGCCCAACATCCGCTCGGGCAAGCTGCGCGCGCTGGCCTACACCGGCGACAAGCGCAGCGCCACCCAGCCCGACGTGCCCACGCTGTCCGAGCTGTACCCGGGCCTTGAGCTGTTCACCTGGATCGGCATCTGGGCGCCGGCTGGCACGCCCCCAGGGGTCATCGAGCGCATGCGCAAGGCGCTGGAGGCCGCCTCCAAGGACCCGCAGATCGTCAATGCCCTGCACGAGACCGGCAACGAGGTGCTGAACCTGACGCCTGCACAGATGCAGGCCAACATCGCGCGCGAGTCGCAGTCGATGGAGCGCCTGATCAAGGCCAAGAAGATCGTCATCAACTGAAAGCAAGAGAGAGTCCGCGCCCATGTCCGCCCACCACCTTCCACCCCTGTCTCCTGCCGCAGGCGCCCCCTGGCTGATCGACCGGCTCACCAGCGGTCACCCCGTGGCCGCCTTCGGCGTGCGCGGGGCGCGCACGCCCGAGATCGCCCGCCTGGCCAAGGCCAGCGGCCATGAAGTGATCTGGGTGGACCTGGAGCACAGCACCATGCCCATCGACGTGGCCGGGCAGATCTGCGCCTGCGCGCTGGACATCGGCATCATGCCGCTGGTGCGCGTGCCCGAGCGCGAGTACGGCGTGATCGGGCGCCTGCTCGACGCGGGGGCCATGGGCATCATCGCGCCGCGCGTGGAGACGGCCGCGCAGGCGGCGGACATTGTGGCCGCCTGCCGCTTCCCGCCCCACGGCCACCGTTCTGCCATAGCCACGCTGCCCCTGGTGCAGTACCGCCGCATGCCGGCCGACGCCCTGTACCGCACCGCCGACCAGGCCACGCTGGTCAAGGTGCTGGTCGAAAGCCCGCTGGGCATCCGCAACATCGCCGAGATCGCGGCCGTGCCCGGCGTGGACCTGGTGGCCATCGGCACCAACGACCTGAGTGCCGAACTGGGCGTGCCCGGTGACTTTCGCCACCCCACGGTGCGCGCAGCGCACGAGTCGGCCCTGGCCGCCTGCCGCGCGGCCGGCAAGCCCCTGGCCATCGGCGGCATCAGCGACGCGGCCTACAGCGCCGAGCTGGTGCGCCTGGGCGCGGCGCCGCTGCTCATGACGGCCATCGACACCGATCTTCTCCTGGCCGCCGCGCAAGCCCGCGTGGCGCAGGCTTTTGCAACCCTCTCCTGACTGAATGGCTTCGATCCATGGCTTCCGAGATCCTCGTTCCCACCCCCACCCGCGATGCGGACACCCTGTCGCGCCCCGCCTTTGCCATGCCGGCCGGTGCCTGCGACAGCCATGTGCATGTCTTCGGCCCCGTGGACCGCTACCCCCACGTGGCGCAACCCCACTACACCCTGCCCGACGGACCGGCGCCGCTGCTGGACCGCATGGCGCGCGGCCTGGGCCTGGACCGCTTCGCCATCGTCCAGCCCAGCTTCTACGGCACCGACAACTCCTGCATGCTCGACGCCCTCGATGAACTGGGCGCACGGGCCCGCGGCGTGGCCATGGTCGAAGAAGCCGTGGACGACGAAGCCCTGCAGGCCATGCACCAGCGCGGCGTGCGCGCCCTGCGGCTCGATCTGTTCCTGCGTGCGCAGTGGCCCATTGCGCGCATCGTCGACTACATCCAGCGCAGCGCCGAGCGCGTGCGGCCCTGGGGCTGGCACCTGCAGTTCTACACCCCCGGCACCGTGGTGCGCGACCTGATTCCGGCCATGCCGGACATCGCCTCGGACTTCGTGATCGACCACATGGGCTACATGCTGGAGAGCGATGGCCTCACGCGCACCGACTTCGATCGCCTGATCGCCGCCGTGGCCGGCGGGCGCGGCTGGATGAAGCTGTCGGGCCCCTACCGCATCGCCAAGGACGGCAACTACGCGCGCCTGCTGCCGTATGCCCAGGCCATCGTCGATGCGCTGCCCGAGCGCACCATCTGGGGCAGCGACTGGCCCCACATCCCGAATGGGCAGATGGACACCGGTGCCTTGCTGAACCTGCTGGGCGAATGGGTGCCCGAAGAATCTCGCCGCAACCGCATCCTGAGCGACAACCCGGCCCGCCTTTACGATTTCCAGCCATGAACCAGCCTGCCCCGACCGCCACGCCTGCCGCCGACATGGCCCTGCGCGAAGTCCAGCGCCTGCCCACCAGCGCTGCGCGCGCCGTGGAGCCCTTCACCATCGATGGCGCGCAGTACCTGGCGGTTGCCCAACTGTCCGTGGACATTCCCGGTACCGCCCCCGGCATGGGCGCAGGCGACAGTGACGTGGATCTGCTGGTCTACCGCTGGGAGGCCACGGGCTTCGCCGCATTCCAGCGCCTGCCCGTGCCGGGTGGCGAGGACGCCGAATTCTTCACGCTCGACGGGCGCCATTTCCTGGCCACGGCCAGCCTGCGCAGCGGCCATGGGCCCTACGACATGTCGCCGCCCTCGGTGATCTACGAGTTTGTGAACGGCCGTTTCGAGCCCTTCCAGCAGATCGTGGGCACGGCGGCCAAGCAGTGGCATTTCTTCAGCGTACAGGGGCGGCATTTCCTGGCGCTGGCGCAAGGGGCGGCAGGCCATGGTGTGCCCGTGCAGGCGTCGGCGCAGTCATGCATCTTCGAGTGGAATGGCGAAACCTTCGTGCCGTTTCAGACCGTCGAATCCGCCTGGGGCTACAACTGGCTGGCCTTCGAGGTGCAGGGCCGCACGCTGCTGGCCTATGCCGACCATATTGCGCCCTCGCGCCTGCTGGTCTGGAGCGGCACGGCGTTCGAGACGCTGCAGGTGCTCGATGGCGGCAGCGGCCGGGCTTTCTGCCACTTCCGCGCATCGGGTGCCGACTGGCTGGTGTTTGCCAACCTGCTGGGCGAGACCTGGCTGCTGCGCTGGAACGGCGCGCAGTTCGCGCCCTACCAGCAACTGAGCGGCCCGGGCGGGCGCGAGTTCGCGTGGCTCCCCGCCCGGCAGGGCGCCGATGGCGGCCACCTGGTGCAGGTCAACTTCATCCATGGCAGCCGCGAGGCACCCATCCCGGGGCTGCGGTCGGTCATCTACCGCTGGCAGGGCGATGGCCTGGAAGCCGTCCATTCGTTCGATACCTCGGGCGGAACCGATGCGGCGGCATTCACGGTGGGCGGCGTACCGTACCTGGCCGTGGCCAACAGCCTGAGCGGCGCGCTGCATTTCCGCACCGACAGCTGCATCTACCAAATCCTGCTGCCTGGCTGAAAGCCGGTTCCAGCGCCGGGTTCGCCAGTCCGCTCCACCACGACAAGCCACCATGTACCAACCCCAATCCGATTTCGCGGGCCTGTTCCATGCCTTCACCGGCGGGCCTGATGCCATTGGCCCGCAGCTCACCGCGAAGATGCTGGAGCAGCGTGCCGACAGTCCGCTGCTGGTTTCCGCCGCGTCGGACATCGCCCTGTTTCCGGGGGGCGGCGCCGCGCCGCGCCTGGAGAGCTTTCGCAAATCCACGCGCGGCTTCATCGAGCTCACGGCGGTATCGCACCTGCCGCTGGCCATGGCCTACGTGGCGCGCCGGCGCGAGCTCGCGCCCGACGACCTGGCCTGGCGCACGCAGTTGCAAGGCCTGTTGCCGCACATTGCCCGGGTGCGGACGGCCAACACCGAGGGCATGTGGCGCCAGCATGTGAACCTGGACGCCTTCGCGGGCCAGGAGGCGAAGATCGTGGCCATGGTGCATTGCACGCTTTCCACCACCGAGGCCTACATCCAGCGCGCGCTGGCCGATGCCTCGCTGATGGACTTTGATGCGCTCGTGGCGCAGTACCTCGACCCGCCGGCTGCGGTGTCGCCCGTGTCGATGAATGCCATCATGTTCGCCACCTTCGGGCTGGCCTATGTCGACATCGCCTACCGCATCGGCGCCTGGCTGCGCGGCAGCGGCATCGACTGGGCGCGTGCCATGGTGCTGGTCAGCGGCCAGTCGGGCCGGCCCACGGCGGGCGTGACCTGGTCGTCCAACAGCATGTGCAACCTGGTCTGGCGCGTGAGCGATGGGCAGATGCCGGCCGACCGGCTGTACGTGGCGCCGCACGCGCCCGGCTTCACTGTGGACCAGTTCAGCGACACGGCGGCGCTGGCCGCCCTGGAGGTGACCTACCGCAAGATCTGGATGCACACGCGCACCAGCGTGGAGGTGTCGCGCCAGATGTTCGCCCACCACCCGGCCTATGTGTTCTCGCCCGATGCGGCGCGTGACATGCCGCCCATCCATGGCCTGGAAGACCAGGCCGCCTGCGTGGCGCGCCTGCGCCGCATCATGGAAGACCCGCAGCAACTGCTGGTGAACTGCGTGGCCGACTACGTGGTGGATGCACTGCAGCGCAACGGCAACCGGCCCGGCGAGGTACCGATCCCGGGCTTCACCAACGTCGATTACGAGGGGCTCTAGCGATTTCCGGCATGCCTTGCCTGGCCGGCCGCCCTGCCTGGTGATGGCGGCCGGCGGGGCAGGGCGTGCCGGAGACTGGCAAACTGTTGGCGGTCTCAGTCGAAGTCGTCGACGGTGTCCGGGTCGGGCACGTCGCCCACCGCTTCGCGCGTGGCCTTGGCCTGGATCTCCAGCCAGGCACAGAAGGCCTTGATCTCGGGGCGGTGCGCGCTGCGCGGGCCCACCAGCAGCCAGTAGGCCAGGGGAGAGTCCAACCGGTGGTTGGGCAACAGCTCCACCAGGTCGCCTGCGGCCAGTGCATCGGCGATCAGCGGCATGCGTGCCAGCGCCAGGCCCTGGCCGCTCAGGGCGGCCTGCACGATCTGGTGCGCGTAGTTGAAGTACAGCCAGCGCTGGGGCTGCAGCTTGGGCTGGCCCTGGTTTTCGAACCAGCGCTGCCAGCTGAGCCACTCCAGGTGCTGACTGCGGTGCGCATCGCCGGCCTCGATCAGCGTGAATTGGGCCACGTCGGCCGGTGTGCGCACGGGCGGGCTGCTCTTGATGAGCCAGGGGCTGGCGACGATGGCCAGTTGCTCGCCGCACAGGCGCACGGCGCCTCGGGGCATGCTGCTGGGCAGGCTGTAGCGCAGGGCCAGGTCCACGTCCGACGTTTCCAGGTCCACTGGCACATCGGTGGCGTCGATGCGGATGTCGATGCCCGGGTTGTCGCGCTGGAACTCTTCCATGCGCGGAATCAGCCACATCGACGCAAAGCTGGCCCAGGTGGTGATGGCCACGCTGCGCCGCCCCGCGGTCTGGCGCACCAGGCGCACAGAGGCATCCATGCGGTCGAGCGCCGGGGCGATGGCGCGCTGCAACTGCGCGCCGGCACTCGTGAGCTCCACCGCACGCGTGTGGCGCAGGAACAGGGGCACACCCACCTCGTCCTCCAGCGACTGGATCTGGCGGCTCACGGCCGATTGGGTGAGCGCCATTTCATCGGCCGCCGCGCGGAAGTTCAGGTGCCTGGCCACCGCCAGGAAGGCACGCCAGTGGCCCACGGAAACAGGGCGGGTGCGCGAGAGGGCAGGTGTGGGCTCGGCGTTGGGCATGGTGTCCGTTCAAATTAATTCATGCGCTGATGGCATCAATAGCGTACTGCGTTTTCATTGGACCGCAGGCCGCTCCAGGCGGATCATCCAGGCTCTACAACGTTTTTTCAAGCACCAAGGAGCCCACCATGTCGTCCCGTACCGTTCTGGAATCGCAACAATCCGCCATCGCCTCCACGGCCGGCCGCGTGTTGGCCGGAAGCTGGAAGCTGGACGCGGGCCGCGCCATCACGCTGAACCCGCGTGAGCGCAGTGTGCTGGAAATCTCGCAGGGCCGGGTGTGGTTGTCGGTGGGCGCAAGGCCCGGCCAACCCGACCAGGCCACCGAGGACATCGTGCTGCTCCAGGGGCAGACGCTGGTCATCGAACCTGGCCAGCGGGTGGTGATGGAGTCGTGGTACCTGCGTGGCGGGGCGCCCAGTGCGGTGGCCTTCTGCTGGGACAGTGCGCCCATCGCCGCCCTGGTGGCCGATGCAGCGGTGGATTGGGAACTGGGCGTGGCGCAACCGCTGCGTGACCTGGTCTGTGCGCTCGGCCAGGGCGGGCGTGCCGTGGGTGCGGCGGTCGCCGCGACCCTGGGCGCCAGCGGTCGGCTGGCCGCCGGCCTGGTGCGGTTTGCTCTGCATCGGATAGCACCCCAGCGAGTGCGCATGCACGCCTGAGGGCGATTTGGCCGTCAACGGTATCCGGCCATTTCTTTCAATTGATGCCGAACTTGAATCAATGAGGGCCTCGCAATTCATTGGACGCACCGTAAGCACAGGTGCACCATAGAGGCCTATAGGGTTTACCAGGAGAAAACCATGACCGCATCGAATGTTCTGCAATTGCAAGCTTCCAGCGCCTTCCGCCGCGTTGCGGCCAAGGACATCTTCACGCTCCAGCCCGGCACGGCCGCCAGCCTCAAGCCGCGCACGGCCATGGCGCTGCGCGTTGCCGAAGGCCAGGCCTGGGTGACCCTGGACGATGGACCGCACGGCGCCAGCCGCGACTGTGCGGGCGACGTCTTCCTGCAGGCCGGCCAGACGCTGTGGGTTGCTGCGGGCCAGCATGCCGTGGTGGAGACGCTGGGCAACCAGCGCCTGCAATACCGCTGGACGGCGCTGGCCTCGCGGTCGGCACCTGCCTGGTGGAAGCGTGCCGCGTTGGGCATGACCTCCGTGCCGTCGGTGGACGGGGCGCCCTGCTGCGCATGAGGTGTACCCATCGCCACGCATGTCGTGGTGATTGGCATGCAAGAAAAGAGCTGCTGCTGCCCGGTGTGCCGGGCGCCGCAGCTCTTTTTGCTGGTGGTGAAAGCTGTCGGTGCTGCGGGCCCCGCTCTTCGCGAGAAGTGCGGGGCTGTTCATTTTTGCCCTACATTCCTGGGTGAAAAGCCGCTGTTTGTTGTTGCAATGAAAGACTTGGCACCCGCCCCCTTGCCCGGATGAGAATCCTCTTCATTCACCAGAATTTTCCTGGGCAATTCAGGCACCTGGCGCCTGCACTGGCATCGCAGGGGCATGAGGTCTTGGCCTTGACGATGACGCCGGATGCCACCGCAAGGCAATCCTGCTGGAACGGTGTGAAGATGGTTGCGTACACGGTCTCGCGCCGCTCGACGCCCGGCATCCATCCCTGGGTGATCGACACCGAGACAAAACTTGTGCGCGGAGAAGCCGCTTTCCGTGCCTGCCTGGAATTGCAGCGCCAGGGGTTCCATCCCGACCTGGTCGTTGCCCATCCAAGCTGGGGCGAGAGCCTGTTCATCAAAGAGGCCTGGCCCGCTACCAGGCTGGCGCTCTACTGCGAATTCTTCTACCTGGCGCAGGGCGCAGATGTCGGGTTCGATCCCGAGTTTCCCGAGGGGCCGCTTGCCGGTGCCCGCATCCGGGCGAAGAATTTCAACCACCTGCTGCACTTCGATCTGGCGGATGCCGGCATCTCGCCGACCCGGTGGCAAGCGGGCACGTTTCCCGCGTCCATGAGAGAGCGCATTGCGGTCATCCACGACGGCATCGACACGGACCTGCTGGTACCGAATCCTGGGGTCAGCCTGGCGTTCTCCACGCCCGCTGGCCAGGTGGACCTCCGAAAGACCGATGAGGTCATCACGTTCGTGGGCCGCGATCTGGAGCCATTGCGGGGCTACCACCGGTTCATGCGGGCCCTGCCGGAGATCCTGCAGCGCCGGCCGCACGCGCGGGTTCTTGTCGTCGGCGGCGATGGCTCCAGCTACGGTCCCAAGCCCGACCCCGCCCGCTACGGGGCGCGCAGCTGGAAGCAGATCTTCCTGGACGAGGTCCGTGACACCCTGGGTCCGCAGGGCATGGGGCGCATCCATTTCCTCGGGCGCCTGTCCCATGCGGATTTCGTGGCGACACTCCAGCTCAGCAGCGTGCATGTCTATCTCACCTACCCTTACGTGCTCAGCTGGAGCCTGCTGGAGGCGATGAGCGTGGGCTGTGCCATCGTTGCCAGTGACACCGCCCCGGTCCGGGAGGCGGTGGTGCACGGTGAAACCGGGCGGCTCGTCGATTTCTTTGACCCCGGACAATTGGCCCAGGAGGTGTGCGCGCTTCTGGACGACGGGAGCGAGCGGGAGCGCCTGGGCCGGAATGCCCGCTTGGCAGCCCAGAGGCACTTCGACTTGCGCAGGGTGTGCCTGCCCCAGCAACTGCACTGGATCCATGGCATTGCGGGCAGCCCGCCGCGCAGCTGACCGCAGGCAAGGTGCTGCGGCCGGGCTGGCTACAACTCCAGGTCCCTGCGCAGGGCTTCAAAAGCGGCCAGGGCAGCCTCGCCGTCGAGTTGCTCCATGCGTGCCAGCGCCTCGGCGTCGTCCACCGAGGTGAAGGCCAGGCTGAACTGGCGGAACCGCCGCTCGGCCAGCAGCCCATGGTGCAGGACCTCCACCCCGGTGTGGCGCGGGTCATTGCGGATGCGCTCGGTGAGCTTGAGCACCTCCTTTTGCGTGCCCTCCAATAGCTGGCAAAAGCGCATGCCGTCGAAGACCAGCAGGCCGGTGATGCCCAGGCTGGCATTCTTCACACGGGCGCGGCCCGCGATCTCGGCGACAACGCTCGTGGGTTGATCGGGTGCCAGGGTACTCACGTACAGGGCTTCATACAGGCTGTGGGCTGGCGTCATAGGTGCGGCGCACTGTAGGACGGCGCTGACAGGCGTGCAATGTCAAAAGACATAGCAGGATCGCGCACACCGAAAAGGCCGCAGGCGCCATGGTGCGGGGCCAACACCCATGCAAAAATGCCTGCGGGCCGGCGCGTCAAATGGCCGCCCGCTTCTAAAATGGCGCCACGATGAATGCCACCCTGCCGCCCGATGCATGTCCCCCGCACTGCCACGAGTGCCGCTTGCGCAGGACGGGGTCTTTCATCCCGGTGGAGCCCCGGGTGCTCGATTTCATCGAAGGCTTTCGCTCGGCCACGCTGGCGGTGCAGTCCGGGGATGCGCTGGTGCATGAGGCCCAGGCCAACGCCCGCCTGTTCACCCTGTACTCGGGCTGGGCGTTTCGCTACAAGACGCTGAGCGACGGGCGTCGCCAGATCCTGAACTTCCTCCTGCCGGGCGACCTGGTGGGCTTGCAGCAGGAGTTCGGTGACCTGTCGGCGCACGGTGTCGAGGCGCTCACCGACTGCACGCTGTGCGTGTTCCAGAACGACAGCCTGTGGGCCGTGTTCGCGGAGCATCCCCGGCTGGGTTACGACGTCACCTGGCTGGCCGCCCACGAGGAGGGCCATGTGGACGACGGCCTGCTGACCGCCGGGCGGCGCAATGCCACGGAGCGCGTGGCCATGCTGCTCATGCACCTGTACCGCCGGGTCGAGCGCGTGGGCCTGGTGGAGGCCGATGGCAGCGTGGCCTTCCCGCTCAACCAGCAGCACATTGCCGATGCGCTGGGCCTGTCGCTGGTGCATACCAACAAAACTCTGCGCCGGCTGGCCCTGCTGGGCCTGCACGAGCTGCGCAACGGGCGGCTGCGGCTGCTCAATACCCGCGCGCTCGAACGCATCGCCGAGTATTACGACACGCCGCCGCGCCTGCTGCCTCTGTTGTAGGCGCGCAGGCGCAGCCCTGGCGCGGCGCAGCCGATAATCCCGGTGCCTGCACGCCACCTGGTGCGCAGGCCCAATTTTCAATTTCCATGACGCAACTCGACATCCTCATCATGGCGGCCGGAAAGGGCACGCGCATGAAAAGCCGTATCCCCAAGGTGCTGCAGCGCCTGGGCGGGCGCCCGCTGCTGCAGCATGTGCTGGACCAGGCGGTCCACCTGCAGGCGCGCAGCGCCACCGTGATCACCGGCCACGGCGCCGCCGAAGTGGAGGCAGCCACCCGCAAGGCCGGAGCGAGCGGTTTGGAGCTGGCCTTTGTGCGGCAGGAGCCGCAACTGGGCACCGGCCATGCCGTGCAGCAGGCCGTGCCGCACCTGCGCGAGGACGGCACGGTGGTGGTGCTGTCGGGCGACGTGCCGCTGACCCAGGCCGATACCCTGCGTGCCCTGGTGGCCGCCGGTGGCAGCGACCAGCTGGCGCTGCTGACCGTCACGCTGCCTGACCCCACGGGCTACGGTCGCATCGTGCGCAACGCGGCAGGCGCGGTGCAGGGCATCGTCGAGCACAAGGATGCAAGCGAGGCGCAGCGCGCCATCGCCGAGGTCTACAGCGGCATCATGGCCGTGCCCGCACGGTTGCTGGCGCCCTGGCTCGCCCGGCTGACCAATGACAACGCCCAGGGCGAGTACTACCTGACCGACATCGTCGCCATGGCCGTTGCCGACGGCGTGCCGGTGGTGGCCCATCGCATCACCGATGCCCTGCAGGTGGCCGGCGTGAACAGCCCGCAGCAACTGGCCGAGCTCGAACGCGCCCACCAGCAGCGCCAGGCCCGCGCGCTGCTGGAGCAGGGCGTGCGCCTGGCCGACCCGGCCCGCTTCGACCTGCGCGACGACGTGCGCACCGGCGTGCGCGGCGAACTGGTGTGCGGGCAGGACGTCGAGATCGACGCCAACTGCCTCTTCACCGGCCGCGTGGAGCTGGGCGAGGGAGTGCAGATCGGCGCCAACTGCTACATTGCCAACGCACGCATCGCCGCAGGCGCGGTGATCCACCCCTACACCCACATCGACGGTGAGAAGCTCGGTGCCAGCGTGGGCGAGGGTGCGCTGATCGGCCCCTTCGCGCGCCTGCGCCCGGGCGCCCAACTGGGCCGCGAAGTCCACATCGGCAACTTCGTGGAGGTGAAGAACTCCACCCTGGCCGATGGCGCCAAGGCCAACCACCTGGCCTATCTGGGCGATGCCACGGTGGGCGAGCGCGTGAACTACGGCGCCGGCGCCATCACCGCCAACTACGACGGTGCCAACAAGCACCGCACGGTGATCGAAGCCGACGTGCATATCGGCAGCAACTGCGTGCTGGTGGCACCCGTCACCATCGGTGCAGGTGCCACGGTGGGCGGCGGCTCGACCATTTCCAAGGACGTACCACCGGGGTCTTTGGGCGTGGCCCGCGGCAAGCAGGTGGCCATTGCCCATTGGTCGCGTCCGGCGAAGCAGCCCAAACCCTGAGCTGACCAGGAGGCCTGCGCCATGAGTGACGACGACACCCCCCAGACCGTGGAGGCCTTGCGCGCCGAACTGGCGCGCAGCCGCCAGCAGGTGGCCGACATGGCTGCCGCGCAGGAGGAGTTTCTGCGTGCCGTCTCGCACGACCTGCGCGCGCCGCTGCGCCATGTGACCTCCTACGGTACTCTGGTGCGCGAGGTGCTCGGTGACCTGCCGGCCGATGTGGTGCAGGCGCCCGAATTGCAGGAGGCGCTGGGCTTTCTGGCCACGATGGACCAGTCGGCCCGGCGCATGGGGCTCATGATCGATGGCCTGCTGGCCATCACGCGCGCTACGCGCGCGCCCCTGCGTTGCGAAACCGTGGCGCTGGCCGATGCCGTGGCCCAGGCACGCACGGACCTGGCGGCGGCCGAGGCCGGGCGCGAGGTGCAGTGGCACCTGGCGCCCGACCTGCCCGTGCTCGATGCCGACGCCGCCCTGCTGCGGGAGCTGCTGGTGCAGGTGCTGGGCAATGCGCTCAAGTTCACGCGCGGCCAGGCGGTCGCCCAGATCCACATCGGCGCAGAGCCGCTGGCGGGCGGCCGCGTGGCCGTGACCGTGCGGGACAACGGCGTGGGCTTCGACCCCGCGCGCGCGGGCGCGCTGTTCGGCGTGTTCCAGCGCCTGCACCGCGAGACGCAATTCGAGGGCGTGGGCACCGGTCTGGCCCTGTGCCGGGTGATCGCCCAGCGCCATGGCGCGCAGCTCACGGCCGATGCAACGCCGGGCGCGGGCTGCCAGGTCCGCCTGGAGTGGCCTGCTTCGCCCTCAGGGCTCTGAGGCGGCCAGCGCGCCCTCGGTGGCGCTGCCCGTGCCGTCCCGGCTGTCGGTAACGCGGTTGCGCCCGGCGTTCTTGGCCACGTAGAGCGCGGCATCGGCTGCATCCATCCAGGCGCGCAGGCTGCCGTGTTGCGGATGCGCGGCCGCCACGCCGATGCTGGTGGTCATGCGCAGGGCTGGCAGGTCGCGCAGGCGGATGGCCTCGGTCTGCGCGCGGATGCGCTCGGCCACGGCGACGGCTTCCTCCACGGCCATGCCGGTCAGCAAGATGGCGAACTCATCGCCTCCATAGCGGCCCGCGCAGTCCGTGGCGCGCACATGGCCGCGCACCACATGGGCCACCGCGCGGATCACCTCGTCGCCCACGGTATGGCCGTGCTGGTCGTTGATCTGCTTGAAGCTGTCGATGTCCATCATCAGCATGCAGGCCGGCTCGCGGCTGGCATGGTGGCGGCGCAGCGCGGCCTCGGCCTGCTCCTGCCAGTGGCCGCGGCCGTACAGGCCGGTCAGCGTGTCCACGCGGCGCAATTCGTCGAGCAGCAGGTTCTGCTGTGACACCTTGCGGATCAGCCGGTAGCTGACCATGCTGACCGAAAGGGTGTGCAATGCCATGACTGGCAGACAGGCCAGGATGATGGGCAGGGGGCTCTCGGGTGACCAGTGCACTCCCGTGAGCAGGGAGCTGGCTGCTCCGCCCGCAAGCATGGCCGGAATCGACCGCGCCCACAGGCTGCGGATGCCGGTGGTGATCTTGTCCACCAGGGTCAGCGTACACAGCAGCACACTGGGCAGCAGGCTGAAGTGCATGAGCGGCACCAGGGCCGCCGCCAGGGCCGAGTCGGCGAGCAGGTTGCGGATCTCGGCGCGGTAGGGATCGGCACTGCGCCGTGCCAACTGGTAGGCCACGTGGGGCCAGACGAAGCAGGGCAGCACCATGCCCACCCAGGCGAGGATGGATGCCTGGCGCTGCCACAGCACGACCGCCACCACCACGCCGCCCAGGCCCATGCCAAGCACGCGCAGCGGGTATACGCGGCGGGGCATCTGTTGTTCGTAGGTGGCCATGGAGGGCAATGCAGGCGCAGGCGGATGGTGCCGCGAGAAGAGGAAGGCGCAAAGAGCTTACCTTTACCCGGCGGTAGAGGCCAGCGGGAAATGGCATGCCCTTGCGGATCCCGTGGCGTCCAGGCCTCGGTCCGGCATGGCCGTCATGGCGCTTGCACCGGGATGGCAGTGTTGAATTTTGCGCGTTTGGTGCTGAAGAAAGCCTTCACGTTGCGCACGTTGGCGTCGCCCGTGAACAGCTGCTGGGACAGCGCCAGGTAGCCTGGCATGTCGCGCGTGTACACCACCAGGATGAAGTCCGGGCCGGGCGACACGCGCCAGCACTGCTGCACGGCCGCGTGCGCCACCGCGCGGGCCTCGAAGGCGTCGAGCGCCTGCGCATCCTGCCGGTCCAGCGACACCTCCACGATGCAGGCCAGGCCATGGCCTTGCACGGCGGCCAGGCGGTCTGGTTGCAGCAGGGCCACCTGCCGCTCGATCAGGCCCACCTCGTGCAGCCGCTTGACCCGGCGCAGGCAGGTCGGCGGCGAGACGTGTACCTGTGCGGCCAGCGCCTGGTTGCTCTGGCTGGCGTCGATCTGCAGCAGTGCGAGCAGCTGCAGGTCCACCTGATCAAGGGTGATTGATTCCGAATTTTCCATTATTTTGGAATTTTATTTCAATCAATGAATTTCGTGAAATTCGAGTTCATTTTCTTGAAAATATCAATCACTAATTCCATCGGTGCGTGCCTACCATTGCGCTACTTATCCAACAACAGGAGCAGCAATCCATGTGCGGCATCGTCGGCGCGGTCTCCACGCGCAACATCGTTCCCATCCTCGTGCAGGGCCTGCAGCGGCTCGAATACCGCGGCTATGACTCGTGCGGCGTGGCCGTGCATGCATCGAGCCTGGACGCCAGCCGCCCGGCCGGCCTGCAGCGTGCCCGCAGCACGGCCCGCGTGGCCGAACTGCTCGAACAGGTGCAGACCGACCATGTCGATGGCGCCACCGGCATCGCCCACACGCGCTGGGCCACACACGGTGCGCCGGCCGTGCACAACGCCCACCCCCATTTCAGCCATGGCACGGGCGATGCGGCCAGCACACCGGGCCGCGTGGCGCTGGTGCACAACGGCATCATCGAGAACCATGAGGAACTGCGCGCCGCCCTGCAGGCCCGTGGCTACGTGTTCGCCAGCCAGACCGACACCGAGGTCATCGCCCACCTGGTGGACAGCCACTACAGTGGCGACCTGTTCGAGGCCGTGCAGGCCGCGGTCGCCCAGTTGCATGGCGCCTACGCCATTGCCGTCATGCACAAGGACGAGCCGCACCGCGTGGTGGGCGCGCGCGCCGGCTCGCCGCTGATCCTGGGTGTGGGCTCCGGCGCCGGCGGCTCGGTGGCGGGCGAGCATTTCCTGGCCAGCGACGCCATGGCCCTGGCCGGTGTGACCGACCAGATCGTCTACCTCGAAGAGGGCGACCTGGTCGACCTGCAACTGGGCCGCTACTGGATCGTGGGCAAAGGCCGCGAGGCGCTGACCCCCGCGCAGCGCCCGGTGCGCACCGTGCAGGCCCACAGCGGCGCGGCCGAACTCGGTCCCTACCGCCACTACATGCAAAAGGAGATCTTCGAGCAGCCACGCGCCATTGCCGACACGCTCGAGGGCCTGGAAGGCATCGTGCCCGAGCTGTTCGACGGCGCCGACGGCACGGCCGCCTGGCGCGTGTTCAAGGAGATCGACAGTGTCCTCATCCTGGCCTGCGGCACCAGCTACTACAGCGGTTGCGCCGCCAAGTACTGGCTCGAAGAGATCGCCGGCATCCCTACCCAGGTCGAAGTGGCCAGCGAGTACCGCTACCGCACCAGCGTGCCCAACCCGCGCAGTCTGGTGGTCACCATCACCCAGTCGGGCGAGACGGCCGACACCCTGGCCGCGCTGCGCCACGCGCAGAGCCTGGGCATGCAGCACACGCTGACCATCTGCAACGTGGCCACCAGCGCCATGGTGCGCGAATGCAAGCTGGCCTACATCACGCGCGCCGGCGTGGAGATCGGTGTGGCCAGCACCAAGGCCTTCACCACGCAGCTGGCCGGGCTGTTTTTGCTCACGCTGGCGCTGGCCCAGTCCAAGGGCCGCCTCACGGCCGAGCAGGAGGCCGCCCACCTCAAGGCCATGCGCCACCTGCCCGTGGCACTGCAGGCCGTGCTCGCGCTCGAACCCCAGGTCATCAGCTGGGCCGAGGACTTCGCGCGCATGGAAAACGCCCTGTTCCTGGGCCGGGGCCTGCACTACCCGATCGCCCTCGAAGGTGCCTTGAAGCTCAAGGAGATCAGCTACATCCACGCCGAGGCCTACCCGGCCGGCGAGCTCAAGCACGGCCCCCTGGCCCTGGTCACCAGCGCCATGCCCGTGGTCACCGTGGCACCCAACGATGCGCTGCTGGAAAAGCTCAAGAGCAACATGCAGGAAGTGCGCGCCCGCGCCGGCGTGCTCTACGTGCTGGCCGATGCGGACACCCGCATCGAGAGCAGCGAAGGCATCCACGTGATCCGCATGCCCGAGCACTACGGCCCGCTGAGCCCGCTGCTGCACGTGGTGCCGCTGCAACTGCTGGCCTACCACACGGCCTGCGCGCGCGGCACCGACGTGGACAAGCCACGCAATCTGGCCAAGAGTGTTACGGTGGAGTGAGGGCGCCTTGGTCGCTGCCGCCGATGCCCCCATCTGCGGCGAGCTGGGCAGGCCGGCCCGGCAGGGCATGCATTCGTGCGGCTTTTTGCAACGGGAATGACCAGGGCCCGGTCTCTGTGCGATATTCACGGGACCTGTTCTAGAACCAGTCACCCCGCAGCACCATGCGCCATAGACCATGGAACGCACAGACCAACTCCTGGCCGACCTGAAAGATTGCGAAGCAGCCAGTCTCGTGGGTGCGCACGACGCCGGGGTCGAGATTGCGGCGCGTGCCCTGCAGACCGCCAGGGAGTGCGGGCTGCGCTCCGAAGCCGCGTCGGCGTCCGCCTGGCTGGCTGAGCACCAACTGCGCCGGGGCGAGAGCGAAAAGGCTGCGCTAAGCGCCCACGCAGCCCTGGTGGAGGCCGACGCGCTCGAGTTGCATGGGGTCGGTATCAAGCTGCGCAACATCCTGACCCGAGCCTGGTGCCAGCTCGGGCGGGCTGACGAGGCGCTGCCTGAGGCAATGCAAGCGCTGGGGCGGGCACGCACTCTGGATGCGCCCGGGCTGGTGTCGCGCAGCCTGTCCAGCCTGGCGGGCGTGGTGGAGTTGCTGGGCGACCCTGCGCATGCGATCACCCTCTTGCACAAGGCAGATGAAGAGGCCCAGCGTGACGTTGACAAAGTGGCGCAGTTCGCTGCAGTCGTCAATCTCGCAGGCGCACTGTGCCGATCCGGGCGCCAGCTCGCCCATCTGCCGGGCCCGCTGGCTCCGACCGAAGCGCAGGCTGCGCATCTGCGCGAGGCCCTGGCCGTAGTGCAGAGGGCGAAGGTGCTCGCGCGCGGGCATGTACGCTGGAAAATGGTCTGCGCCGAGATCGAATGCCTGGCCCTGGAAGCCTTGGGGCGGCTTGCGGAGATGCGTGTCGCGGTCGATCGGCACCGCGCATTCGCCATCAAGGCGAAGGCCCCTGATGCCCGTGCAGAAAACGAACTGCTCAACGCCGACTGGCTGTTGGCCAGCGGGCGTGCGGCCGAGGCCTGCGAAGCGCTGGACCACCGGGTGGATGCGGCCGCGGCCCAGCGAAACGAAGGATGCCGCCGGTGGTGGTGGAGATCCCGGTACCGTGCCTTCAAGGCCGCTGGCTCCGACGCGCAGGCACTGGCAGCACTGGAGTCCATGATGGTGCAGGTGCGCCGCGACCGTGAACTGAGCCTGACCGCCCAGGCGCGCGTGCTGTTGGGCGAGGTGAGAATGGAAATTGCCCAGCAGGAACTCGCGCAATTGAGGCTTGAAGCGCAAGAGCTCCGCGAGCGCGCCGATGTGGCAACGCAGAAATCCCTGCTGGACCCGCTCACCGGACTGGCCAATCGGCGGGCACTGGACGCCCGCCTGATGGCCGTGCTTCCGATGCGGCATGGTCAGGCGGAGGACTTCTCGCTGGCTGTCGTTGACATTGACCATTTCAAGCAGATCAACGATGGCTGGGGCCACGACATCGGAGACGCCGTGCTGCGCGAGACCGCCAAGTTGCTGATCGGCGGCGTGAGAGGGGGCGACTTCGTGGCGCGCATTGGCGGCGAGGAGTTCGTCATCCTGCTCTGGGGACAGGCATTGGCTGATGCCTCCCTGGTGTGCGAGCGGCTCAGGCAGCAGGTGCAGGCGCATGACTGGTCCCGATTCTTGCCGGGGCGTGACGTGACGGTCAGCATGGGGCTGACCTGTGCCCAGCCTCTGGACGATGCGGCCCAGCTCCTGCGGCGTGCCGACCAATGGATGTACGCGGCCAAGCGCGAAGGGCGCAACCGATTGCAGGGAGGATGATGGGGGGCTCCACGCGGTCCGCATGCACCGGCATTGCAGACCTGGGGCTGCCGTACCGCTGCACAGCCTGCGCGCGCGGCGGGGAGTTTTGTATGGTTTTGTACGCAGCCCTTGGCGGGCTACATTGGGTCAAGAAACCGCTGGGGCACAGCGCCGTCTGGTTCAACAATCCGGCCGTCATTTCGACAAGCAAACACTCCCCAAGGACCACACCATGACTGCCGCAGCAAGCACCGAAGAAACAGTTCTCTACACGGGCCGCACCCACACCACCGGTGGCCGCACCGGCGCCTCGCGCAGTGACGATGGCCGGCTGGACATCGTACTCACGCGCTTCGGCACGGTGGGCCAGGGCACCAACCCCGAGCAGCTGTTCGCAGCAGGCTGGTCGGCCTGCTTCATGGGCGCCATGGCACGCGCCGCGCAGACCGTGGGCGTGCGGCTACCGGAAGACCTGGCCGTGGATGCCGAAGTGGACCTGGTGCAGGGGCCGGACGGCTTTGCGCTGGCGGCGCGCCTGAAGGTCAGCGTGCCCGGCGTCGACCGCGACCAGGCCCTGGCCATCGTCGAAGGCGCGCACCAGCTGTGCCCCTATTCCAAGGCAACCCGCGGCAACATCGCGGTCGAGCTGTCCGTCGCCTGAACGGACTGCCAGCGTCCCGCCATGCCCTGGCCCATTTGCTAAGGAAGCCCGTGCCCTCATTCCTGCGGCGGCTCTGGCCGTCCACCCTGCTGGCTCGCACCACGCTCCTCGTGGTGCTGGGCATGGCGCTCGCGCAGCTGCTGACCTATGTGGCCATCCGCTACGAGCGGGGCCAGACGCTCATGAACCTGATGGTCAGCGGCGTCGAGCGCGACATCGCCAGCTCGGTGGCCATTCTGGACCGGCTGCCCGCCAGCGAGCGGGAGGACTGGCTCCAGCGCCTGGAGCGGCCCAACTACACCTTCTCCCTGCAAGGTGTCGTCGACACGGCGCCCCCAACCTCGCCCGCCCTGTCGCGCTTCGTCGAGGTCGTGGCCACCGCACTGCGCCCGTTCCCGGTGCTGGCTGTGGGCCAGCTCGAGAACCTGCTGGAGACGGTGCGCATGCAGGTGCGCCTCGGTGATGGATCGTCGCTCTATGTGCTCGCGCGCCGGGTTCCGATGCCGGTCTCTGACTGGGTCACCTGGCTGCTGCTCGCCCAGTTGCTGGTGCTGGCGGCCTGTGCGTGGGCGGGCATGCGCCTGGTCACGCGGCCGCTCAAGCGGCTGGCGGCCGCGGCGGACCAGCTGGGCCCTGACCTGCAGCCCTCGCTTGTGGCGGAAAGCGGGCCGGCCGAGGTGGCGCAGGCCGCACGCGCCTTCAACGCCATGCAGCGGCGCATTGCCGGCTACCTCAACGAACGCATGCAGATCCTCGCGGCAATCTCGCACGACCTGCAGACACCCATCACCCGCATGCGCCTGCGTGTCGACCTCTTCGAGGGCATGCCCGAAGCCGACAAATTTCGCCACGACCTCGATGCCATGCGTACGCTGGTGCAGGAAGGCGTGGGCTATGCCAAGACGCTGCAGGGCTCGCAGGAGCAACTGCGCCGCCTGGACCTGGACGCCCTGGTGCGCAGTATCGCCAACGACTACGCCGACACGGGCAGCCCCGTCACCATGGTGGGCGAGGTCACCGTGCCCGTCACCACGCGCCCGCATGCCTTGCGCCGCATCCTCACCAACCTGGTCGACAATGCGCTGAAATATGGCGAGCGTGCAGAACTGCGCGTGCGGCTGGAGCAGGACCACCTGTACATCGACGTCTGCGACACCGGACCGGGCATTCCCGAAGCGCAGCTGCTGGCAGTGCTGCAGCCCTTCTACCGCGTCGAGGGCTCGCGCAACCGCGAGACCGGTGGCTCCGGCCTGGGCCTGGCCATCGCGCACCAGCTGGCCCTGTCGCTAGCCGGAGAGCTCAGCCTGCACAACCGCCCCGAGGGCGGCCTGTGCGCGCGCCTGAAACTACCCGCCCACACCCCGATTGCATCCCCATGATGAGTACCACCGTTGCCCCCAGCGACCACATCCTCGTGGTCGACGACGACCGCGAGATCCGCGACCTGGTCAGCGCCTACCTGCAGAAAAATGGCTACCGCGTCACCACCGTGCCCACGGGGCGGCACATGCGCCAGACCCTGGAGACGGCGGGTCCCTTTGAACTCATCATCCTGGACCTGATGCTGCCCGGCGAAGACGGCCTGACACTGTGCCGCGACCTGCGCGCCGGCAAGTTCAAGGCCGTGCCCATCATCATGCTCACCGCCCGTGGCGACGAGGCCGACCGCGTCCTCGGGCTCGAGATGGGTGCTGACGACTACTTGGCCAAGCCCTTTGCCGCGCGCGAGCTGCTGGCGCGCATCAAGTCCGTGCTGCGGCGCACGCGCATGCTGCCGCCCAACATGCGCAGCACCGAGGAAGCACGCTACCTGGCCTTTGGCGACTGGCGGCTGGACACCGTGGAACGCGCCCTGCTGGACAAGGAGGGCACCCTGGTGCCCCTGAGCGGGGCCGAGTACCGGCTGCTGCGCGTGCTCGTGGACCATCCGCAAAAAGTGCTGACGCGCGACCAGATCCTGTCCATCACCCAGGGGCGCGAGGCGGAGCTGTTCGAGCGCTCCATCGACCTCATGATCAGCCGCCTGCGCAAATGCCTGGGCGACGATGCGCGCGAGCCGCGCTACATCAAGACCGTGCGCAGCGAGGGCTATGTCTTCGCGGCCCAGGTCGAAGCACAGGAAGGCTAGGGGCTGACCATGCGCAGATGGTTGTTCTCGCTCTTGTTCCTTTTCGGCGGGCTGGCCTCGGAGATCAGCCAGCCCGCGGGCCGACCCTGTGCCGTGCCCTCTGCCAGTGCGTCCCCGCCACGGCGGCGAGGCGCCCTCCCTCCGTCCTAGCGTTCCGGCTTCCTTCGGACCACCGCAGCACCGCCACCTTCAGGGTGGCGGTGGCGTTTTTGGCGCGGCCATGCGCGCGCTCGCTGGCGGCGGCTTTGTATGGCTGTGTATCCGGCGCCGATCTGGCTACACCGCCATGCACTTCCAGGGGGGCCATGACACATGCCACATACACGGCGGCGATGTACTAGGGGCAGCCGCTGACACCGTGTCGGCGCCCGTCAATCCCCTGAAAGAATCGACCATGGACACCACCAACCCATCCACCCGCCGCCGCAGTTTCCTGGGCAGCGCCGCCCTCGGCCTGGCCATCGCTCCCGTCGGCAGCCTGCTCACCGCCCCAGCGCGCGCTGCGGCGGGCAGCGGCGGGGCGACCCGCTTCGATGGGCTCAAGACCGTCGATGCCGGCGACCTGCGCGTCGAGTACGCAGAGGCCGGGCCGGCCAACGGCCCTGTCGCCCTCCTGCTGCACGGCTGGCCCTATGACATCCATGCCTTCGTCGATGTCGCGCCGCGCCTGGCGGCTGCCGGCTACCGCGTGATCGTGCCCTACCTGCGCGGCTACGGCGGCACCCGCTTCCTGTCCGCAGACGCCGTGCGCAACGGCCAGCAGGGTGCCGTGGCCCAGGACATCATTGCGCTGATGGACGCGCTCGGAATCCGCCAGGCCGTGCTGGGCGCCTTCGACTGGGGTGCGCGCATGGCCTGCATCCTGGCTGCCATCTGGCCCGAGCGCGTCGCCGGCCTGGTCTCCGTGAGCGGCTACCTGATCGGCAACCCCAAGGCCAATGCCAAGCCGCTGCCGCCGGCCGCCGAGTTCGCCTGGTGGTACCAGTCCTACTTTGCGACCGACCGCGGCCGCGATGGCTACGCCGCCAACCCGGCCGCGTTCAACCGCTTCATCTGGCAGCAGGCCTCGCCGCAGTGGCAGTTCGATGAAGCGACCTACCAGCGCAGTGCCCAGTCCTTCGAGAACCCGGACCATGTGGCCATCGTGGTCCACAACTACCGCTGGCGCATCGGCCTGGTGGGTGGCGAGCCGCGCTTCGATGCGTTGGAGGAAAAGCTGGTGGCCGCGCCCAGCATCGGCGTGCCGTCCATCACGATGGAAGGCGATGCCAATGGCGCGCCCCATCCGGCCCCAGCCGCTTATGCGAAGAAGTTCACGGGCAGGTACCAGCACCGCCACCTGAGCGGCGGCATCGGCCACAACCTGCCACAGGAAGCGCCCGGCGCCTTCGCGCAGGCGGTGATCGACGTCACCCGGCTCTGACCCCCGGCCACCAACCCGCCAGGAGCTGCTGCCATGACCCTCTATATCCTCGCGTTCGCCGGCGGGGTGCTGACCCTGCTCAGCCCCTGCATCCTGCCGGTCCTGCCCTTCGTCTTCGCGCGCCATGACCGGCCCGCTGCACAGGGCCACCTGCCCTTGCTCGCCGGCATGGTCGTTGCCTTCGCGTCCGTGGCCTCGCTGGGTGCGGTGGCGGGTGCCTGGGCCGTGCACCTGAACCAGGCCGGCCGCTGGATCGCACTGGCCTCGCTGGCCTGGTTCGCGGTTTCCTTGCTGCTGCCCGGGGTGGCGGGCTGGTGGAGCCGCCCGCTGGTCCGGGCGGGCGAACGCCTGCTGCGCGTCAAGACCCCAAGCCCCTGGCTGGGCTCCGCGCTGCTGGGCGTCGCCACCGGCCTGGTCTGGTCACCGTGTGCGGGGCCGGTGCTGGGCCTGGTGCTCTCCAGCGCCGCCTTGGCCGGCCCGGATGTGCACACCTCGCTGCTGCTGTTGTCCTACGGCGCGGGTGCGGCCCTGGCCCTGTGGGTGGCATTGCGGATGGGCGCCCGGCCCCTGGCGGCCCTGAAGGCGCGCTGGTTGCCTGGCGTCGCCGGCCGCCGCCTCGCTGGCGGTGTGATGCTGGCCGCGGTGCTCGCGGTCGCCCTGGGCGTGGACACCGGCGTGCTGGCCCGGCTCACCGGCCCCGGGGCTGCAGGTGGGTTCGAAGCCCGGCTGCTGCAGCGAGCGATGCCAGGGGCCGAGGCGGCCGAGTTGCCCGCCGACCGCCATGCCACACCACGCCCCTCCAGCCTGCCCATCGAATCCACGCGGGTCAGCCTCGATGGCGGCACCCAGTGGCTCAATGCCGCGCCGCTGTCCATTGCCGCGCTGCGCGGCAAGGTCGTGTTGTTGAATTTCTGGACCTACTCCTGCGTCAACTGCCTGCGCACGCTGCCCTACGTCAAGGCCTGGGCGCACAAGTATGCGGACCGCGGCCTGGTGGTGGTGGGCGTACACACCCCGGAGTTCGCGTTCGAGAAGGACCCCGGCAACGTCCAGCGGGCTGTGCGCGATCTCGGCATCCCCTACCCCGTGGTGCAGGACAACGACTTCCGCATCTGGCGCAGCTTCAACAACCGGTACTGGCCGGCGCTGTACTTCGTCGATGCGCAAGGCCGTGTGCGGCACCACCAGTTCGGCGAAGGCGGCTACGCGGCCTCCGAGCGCGTGATCGAGGAGCTGCTGCGCGAGGCTGGCGCCTCCTCCACTTCCAGCACCGGCGCCGTGCCACCGAATGCCCGACCAGACACCCGGGGCCTGGGCCTGGCTGCCGATGCGGATACGCTGCGCAGCCCCGAGACCTACCTGGGGTACGAGAAGGGGAGCCGTCCGCGCGTGGCCGGCAGGGTCGTGGCCGACCAGCCGGCGCACTACACCGCTGCGCCGCTGCAGACCAACACCTGGTCGCTTGCCGGCAATTGGACGCTGGGCCCCGAGTTCGTGCAGGCCCACCAGCCGGGCGGCCGCCTGGCGGTGCGCTTCGAGGCCCGCGATGCCAACCTCGTGCTGGGTGCGGCCACCGGCCAGCCCGTGCGCTTTCGGGTGACACTGGACGGCCAGCCGCCCGGTATCCACCATGGAACGGACGTGGACGCCGAAGGCAATGGGGTGGCGGACGCGACGCGGCTCTACCAACTGATCCGCCAGGGCGGCACGGTGAAGCCCCGCACCGTGGAGATCCAGTTCCTGGATGCGGGCGCGCGCAGCTATGCCTTCACCTTTGGCTGAACGGCCCCTCGGCGACCTGTTCAGTGTGTGCGCCATGCCCACCAACGGGCCCCGGTGCGGGGCCTCGCCGGTATTGAAGACGGGCCTATCTGCTAGGCCCCATCTGGCGTAGCGGGCCGGGCACCGGCCGTTCAGAATGGAGCGGTGCCGTCGCGGCCCGCGACAGGACAGGACAACAACGACAACGCCAGGAGACTTCATGCGCCTTACCCTTCCCCCGCACGCCGATCGGTGCTGGCCCTGCTCGCCGTGCTGGCACTGCCGGGCGCCTGGGCGCAGGCGCCGGCCTATCCCGACAGGCCCATCAAGCTGGTGGTGGGCTACCCGGCCGGCGGCGCGGTGGACATCGTCGCGCGCACGGTGGGCCAGGCCATGTCCGTCAGCATGGGCCAGCCCATCGTCATCGAGAACAAGCCCGGCGCCGGCACCAACATCGCGGTGAAGTCCGTGATCAGCGCGGTGCCTGACGGCTACACGCTGATGCTCGCGGCCAACGCACTGGCGGCCAACATGGCGCTGTACCAGCCCGCGCCGTTCGATGCCGAGAAGGACATGGTGCTGATCTCGCAGGTGGGCCGGGTGCCCGTGGTCATCGCGGCCAACCCAGCGGCGCCGTACAACACCGTGGCGCAGCTCATCGCGGCGGCCAAGGCCAAGCCCGATGGCATCGCCTTCGCCAGCCCGGGCAACGGCGCCACGCCGCACATGGCGGTGGAGCTGTTCGCCAAGGCGGCCGGCATTGCGCTGCAGCACGTGCCCTACCGCGGCGGCGGGCCGGCCATCACCGACACCATCGGCGGCCAGGTGCCGCTGGTGGCGGTCAACGCGCTGGAGGCCCTGCCGCACGTGAAGAGCGGCAAGCTCAAGGTGCTGGCCGCGCTGAGCGCCAACCGCACCAGCATCTTCCCGGACGTGCCGACTATCGCCGAATCCGGCTACCCCGGCTTCGAGGCCTCGGTCTGGTACGGCCTGGTCGCGCCCGCAGGCACGCCCAAGGCCATCACCGACAGGCTGCATGCCGAGGTGCAGAAGGCACTCGGGCAGCCCGAGGTCAAGGCGCGCATGACCGGCGTGGGTGGCGAGGTCACGCCCGGCAGCAGCGCGCAGTTTGCCGCGCTGGTGCGCTCCGAACGCCAGCGCTACGAGAAGCTGGTCAAGGAGACCGGCATCAAGCCGGACTGAACCCATGGCGGCCTTCCTGCCCCGGCGCCGGTTCCTGCCCCTGCTGGGCCTGCCGTTGCTCGCCGGGGCGCGGCTTGCGCACGCGGCGGCCGACTTTCCCTCGCGGCCGGTGCGCATCATCGTGCCCTTCACGCCCGGGGGCTCCAGCGACATCCTGGCGCGGGCCGTGGGGCTGGAATTGGGTCAATCGCTGGGCCAGCCGGTCATCGTCGAGAACGTTCCGGGAGCGGGGGGAACCCTGGGCTCCGAGCGGGCCCTGCGCTCGCCGCCCGACGGCCACACGCTTTTCATGGGCCACACCGGCACGCTGGCGGTCAATCCCTGGCTGTACTCGCAGCTCGGCTTCGATCCGCTCAAGGCCTTTGCGCCCGTGGCCCTGGTGGCCCGGGTGCCCAACGTGCTGGTGCTCCATCCCTCGGTACCTGCCGGCAGCCTGGCCGAACTGGTGGCTTACTCGCAGTCGCACCCCGACCGGCTGGCCTATGGGTCGGGTGGCAATGGCAGTGCGGCCCACCTGGCGATGGAGCTGCTCAAGCTGCAGACGGGGCTGAAGGCCTTGCACGTGCCCTACAAGGGCACGGCACCCTCGGTGAACGACCTGCTCGCGGGCCAGGTGCAGATGCTGTTCACCGGCGTGCCTGCGCTGCTGCCGCACATCAAGGCCGGCAAGATCAAGGCGCTGGCGGTCTCCAGCCGCCAGCGCCTGGTGCAGTTGCCCGATGTGCCTGCGGTCGAGCAGTCCGGCGCAGCGGGCACGCGCGGTTTCGAAGCCGACCAGTGGTACGGCCTGGTCGCCCCCGCGCGCACGCCGGCCGACGTGGTGCAGCGGCTCAATGCGCGCACCAACGACGCCCTGGTCGCTGCGGCGGTGGCCCAGCGCCTGGCCAGCGAAGGGGCCCAGCCCACTCCTGCCACCGCACAGGCATTCGGCGCCCTGATCGCCAGGGAAAAGGCCCGCTGGGAAGTCGTGGTCAAGGCCGCCGGGGTGAAGGCCGAATAGGGTCGCGCAGCCCTTCGAATCACCCGCTTGCGTCCGCGGTCTCGAACTCTGCCGCCTTGAGATCCCCCAGCGGCGACAGCAGGGCCGGATCGAACGCGCGCGGCGCCAGGCCATCGCGCAGGCGCTGCGGCCAGTCGGGGTTGGCCAGTGCACCGCGGCCCAGGGCCACGAGGTCCGCACCATCGCCCAGCGCGTTCGCCGCGCGTGCGGGGTCGTGCAGGCCGCCGTTGGCGATGAGGGTGGTGCCGGGCGCATGGCGGCGCGCCAGCTGCACCAGGCTGGCGCCGCCATCGGCGAAGGCTGGGCGCCAGGCCTCGAACTCGGTGACGTGCAGGCAGTCCGCGCCCGACTGTGCCAGGGCGCTGAACACGGTGGCTGCACCGCCCTCGGCCTCGGGCCAGCGGTGGGTGAAGTCGTTGACCTTGCCCTGCGAGATGCGCACCCCGATCGGCGCTGCGCTGCCCAGCTCCTGCCTCACACCCTGCACCACCTCGCAGGCCAGGCGCACGCGCTGGCCGATGGGGCCGCCCCAGGCATCGCTGCGGCTGTTGGTGTGGCCGGTGAGGAACTGGTCGAGCAGGTAGCCATTGGCGCCATGGACCTCCACGCCGTCGAAGCCGGCCACTTCCACCGCGAGCCGTGCCGCCCGGCGAAAGCCGGCGATGGCCTCGGCGATGTCGGCCTCGGACATCGCCACGGGCAGCGGGTAGAGGCCTTCGCCGCGGTACAGCGCCATCTGCTGCCCCAGCGGGCGGATTGCCGACGGCCCCGCCGTGTGGTCGCGAAAGCGGTTGAACTGTGACAGCGCGCCCGCATGCATGAGCTGCGCGAACACGCGCCCGCCCGCCGTGTGGATGGCCTGCACCACGGGGCGCCAGGCCAGGGCCTGCGCGCGGTCGCTCAGCCCCGGCTGGTGGGCGTAGCCCTGGGCAAAGGCCTGGTCGGTGTAGATGCCCTCGGTGATCACCAGGCCGAAGCCACCCTCTGCAAAGCGCGCGTAGTAGCGTGCCATGCGCTCGGTGGCATGGCCTTCGGCTGTGGCGCTGACGCGCGTCATGGGCGCGACGGCCAGCCGGTTGGGCAGGGCGAGGGGGCCGATGCGGGTGGGCGACAGCAGGGGTGTCATGCGGGCACCCCGGGGATGGTGGCGATGGCCTCGATCTCGATCATCGCGTCGGGCGAGTACAGGCCCGAGACCTCGACGATGGTGTCGGCAGGGTAGGGCGCGCTGAACCATTGGCGACGCAGCTCCACGATCTTCGGGAAGTGCGCCATGGAGGTCAGGAAGATCGTGACCTTGGCCACATGGCGCAGGTCCGTGCCGGCGGCCTGGAGCACCCGGTCGAGGTTCTTGAAGGCCTGCTGGGCCTGGGCATCGAAGTCGCCCCTGCCGACGATGGCGCCGTCGTCGCCGATGGCCGCCTGGCCCGAGACGAAGACCAGGTTGCCCAGCGCAATGGCCTGCGACAGCAGGAAGGGGGCATAAGGGTCGGGCTGGGTATGGACTTGCGTGAATGGCATGGTGGTTTCCTTGATGGATGAACAGGGTTGGGTCATGGTTCGCCCGAAGGCGATGACATGCCGCAAGTTTCTTAAAAGGAGTGGCACTCGACAAAGGTTGATTTTTCAGGCGACAGATGAGTAGAACTAAACTGTCGCGATGCGCAGACTTCCCCCTTTGGGTGCCATGCGGGTGTTCGAGGCCGCCGCGCGGCGGCTGAGCTTCAAGGACGCGGCCGACGAGCTGCACGTCACCCCCACGGCCGTGAGCCACCAGATCAAGCTGCTGGAGGAGCACCTGGCCCTGCGCCTGTTCGAGCGCGGAACACGCCAGGTGTCGCTGACGGCCGCAGGGCACCAGCTGTTTCCCGTGTTGCGCGATGGGCTGGACAGCTTCGAGCGCGCAGTCGAGCGCGTGCGTCGCACCCAGGGCCAGGCGCAGACGGCCACGCTGTCATCGACCGTGGCCTTCATGGCCAAGGTGCTGGCGCCGCGCGTCGGCTCGTTCAGCGCACAGCACCCGGGCTGGGCCCTGCGCCTGGATGCCAGCCACCGGGTGGTGGACCTCGACACCGAGGCCGATGCCGCCATCCGCTACGGCAGCGGGCGCTATGCCGACATGGTGGTGGAGCCCTTGTTCCAGGACCGTTTTGCCCCCGTTTGCACACCGGCCCTGGCGGTGGCCGCGCTGCGCGACCTGGGTGCCGTGCCGCTGATTCATTTCGAATGGGGCCAGGCGCCGCGCGACGAGTCGCTCGCGCCGGTCTGGCGCACCTGGCTGCAGCAGGCAGGGCTGGTCGGCGACGCGCCCCCGGATGCGGGGCTGTCGTTCACCGAGGAGATGCATGCCGTGCAGGCCACCGTGGCGGGCCAGGGCGTGGGCCTGCTCAGCCTGACGCTGGTGGCAGACGAGCTGCGCTCGGGCGTGCTGGTGCAGCCCTTCGATCTTGCGGTGGACAGCTACCGCTACGACCTGGTCTACAGCCCGCGCGCGGCCGACCGGCCGGCCACGCGCGTGCTGCGCGAGTGGGTAAACGGCCAATTCGGCAACCGGGTGTGACAGGTCTCAGCGCAGCCCCATGTAGCTGGTCCACTTGCGCTCGTAGCCGTTCTTCTCGAACTCGTCGGCCATGAAATCGATGAAGGAGCGCACCTTGGCCGACAGGTGCTTGCGGCTCGGGTAGGCGATGTTGATCTGGATGCGCGGCAGGTCCCAGTCGTTGAGCACCGGCACCAGCCGCCCGGCCACGATGTCGTCGTAGACGATGTAGCTGGGCTGCACCAGGATGCCCAGCCCGCTCAGCGCCGCGGCGCGAAGCACCTGGCCATCGTTCGATTCGAGCAGGCCCTGGATGGGCACCACACAGCTGTCCGCGCCGCGGGCCAGGCGCAGCTCGTGCGCATGGTTGGCGTACACGTAGATCAAGAAGTCGTGCGCCGCGAGTTCGCCTGGCGACTGGGGCATGCCGTGCGAGGCCAGGTAGGCCGGCGAGGCGCACAGCACCCGGCGCGTGGTGGCCAGCCTGCGGATGGTGATGCTGCTGTCGGGCTCGAACTCGCGGTTGCGGATCGCCACGTCGATGCCGTTCTCGATCATGTCCAGGTAGCGGTTGGCCGCCTCGATGTGCACGCGCACTTGCGGGTACAGCCGGTGGTACTGCGCCAGGCGCGGGGCGATCAGCTGCATCGAGAACGACAGCGAGGCGCTGACGCGCAGCACCCCCGAGGGCTTGAGCGTGCTGGAGTTGATGGCCGTCTCCGCATCCTGCAGCTCGGCGAGCACGGCGCGCGCGCGCTCGTAGAACTCCTGGCCCTCGCTGGTCAGATACAGGCGCCGGGTGTTGCGCTCCACCAGCCGCGCCTTGAGCCGGGCTTCGAGCGACGCCAGGTGGCGGCTGGCGGCGGGGTTGGACAGCCCCAGCGCCTCGGCCGCACCGCCCATGCTGCCCACCTCGGCGACCTTGATGAACAACTCCAGCTCGGTAAGGCGGTCCATATTTTCATTTATTGGAAATCTTCATTCCATTTTGACCTGTTTATATTGTTTTGTGGAAATCATAAAGTCCGGTCTCACAGCCAGCGAACACCACGGCGGAGACAGGAACCATGCGCAACCTCGACCAGGACAACATCACCCAGGCGGTCATCGCCAGCTTTGCCGGTACCGCCGACCCGCGCCTGAAGCAAATCCTCATCAGCCTGGTGCAGCACCTGCACGCCTTCGCCCGCGAGGTGGAACTGACCGAGGACGAGTGGTTCAAGGGCGTCGAATTCC
The DNA here is from genome assembly GCF_979253235.1 of Acidovorax sp. AC410. Classification (NCBI taxonomy): domain Bacteria; kingdom Pseudomonadati; phylum Pseudomonadota; class Betaproteobacteria; order Burkholderiales; family Comamonadaceae; genus Acidovorax; species Acidovorax sp. AC410. Next base: position 992,360 of record NZ_CEEDCG010000001.1, on the reverse strand, counting down.
TCACCCGCTGCGGCCACATCACCGACGACAAGCGGCAGGAATTCATCCTGCTGTCGGACGTGCTGGGCCTGTCCATGCTCACCGTGGCCATGAACAACCACAAGCCTGAAGGCTGCACCGAGGCCACGGTGTTCGGCCCCTTCTACGTGAAGGATGCACCGCAGTACGAACTGGGCGCCGACATCGCCAACGGCGCCAAGGGCACGCCCTGCCAGGTGCGCGGCACGGTGCGTGGCACGCGGGGCGAGGCCATTGCAGGCGCCACGCTCGATGTCTGGCAGTCCGACGACGACGGCCTGTACGACGTGCAGCACGAGGCGCTGGAGCAGGCGCAGGCGCGCGGGCAGCTGCGTGCCGACGCCGAGGGCCGCTACCACTTCCGCTCCATCGTCGCCGTGCCCTACGCCATTCCGCACGACGGGCCCGTGGGCGCCATGCTGCAGGCCACCGGCCGCCACCCCTGGCGCCCGGCGCACCTGCACTTCATGGTGAAGGCGCCGGGCTACGAGACGCTGATCACCCACGTCTTCCGGCAGGACAGCGACTACCTCGACTCCGACGCGGTGTTCGGCGTGCGCCAGTCCCTGGTCTGCGACTGGGCCCTGCAACCCGATGGCAGCTACTTGCTCGCGTACGACTTCGTGCTCAACCCGGCGAAGGCGGGGTGAGGCCAATGCTGTTCAGCTTTCTCCTGCTCGACCGGCCGGATGCCGGCGACCTGCGCCAGGCCGTGCGCCCGCAGCACAAGGCCTACCTGGGTTTGGTGCAGCAGCGCATCGCGTTCGCCGGGCCCCTGGTGCACGACGACGGCAGCACCATGCTCGGCAGCCTGCTGGTCATCGACTTCGAATCCCGTGAAGCGGCGCTCGCCTGGCTGGCGAACGAGCCATTCACCCAGGCGGGCCTGTACGTCAGCACCACCGTCCACGCCTTCATCAACCTCTGGCCCCAGAAGACGGGGTTCCCTGCATGAGCACCTACCCGCAAACCATCCGCCACATCGTGATGTGGAACGTGCAGGGCGACACGCCTGCCGAGCGGCAACGCACCATCGAGCGCCTGTGCACCAGCTTCGACAGCCTCAAGGGCCGCATCCCCGGGATGCGGCACCTGGAGATCGGCGTGGACGTGAGCCGCACCGGCTACGCCTGCGACGTGGTGCTCTACAGCGAGTTCGATTCGCCCGAGGCCCTGGCCGCCTATGCCGAGCACCCGGAGCACCTGCGCGTGCGGGCCGAACTGGGCGCCATGCGCACGGCGCGCTACCAGGTGGACTACCCGGTCGCTGCGGCATGAGTGGGCGGCAAGAGAACCACCCCATGTACGGCTTCATCTACCGCCACCAGTCGCCGCGCACCGTGTTCGGCGCCGGGGCGCTGGCCCACCTCGAACGCGAGATCGACCTGCTGGGTGCCCGCCGCGCCCTGGTGCTGTGCACGCCCGGGCAGGTGGCCCAGGCCCAGCAGGTGGCAGACCGCCTGGGTGCGCGCGCGGCCGGCGTCTTCGCCCGGGCCGAGATGCATGTGCCCATCGAGGCCGCGCGGGCGGCGCGCGACGAGGCGCGCCGGCTGGGGGCCGACTGCGCCGTCGCCATCGGCGGCGGCTCCACCATCGGCCTGGGCAAGGCGATTGCGCTCGAATCGGGCCTGCCCATCCTGGCCATACCGACCACCTATGCGGGCAGCGAGATGACGCCGATCTACGGCATCACCGAAGCCGGCCTCAAGACCACGGGCCGCGATGCCCGCGTCATGCCGCGCACGGTGATCTACGACCCCGAGCTCACGCTGTCGCTGCCCGTGCCGCTGAGCATCACCAGCGGCATCAATGCCATTGCGCATGCGGTGGAGGGCCTGTATGCAGAGGACGGCAACCCCGTCATGGACTTGATGGCCGAGGAGGGCATCCGCGCGCTGGCCCGGGCGCTGCCGGCCCTGCACTGTGACGGCAGCGACGTGCAGGCGCGCGGCGATGCCCTGTACGGCGCCTGGCTGTGCGGCAGCGTGCTGGGCAACGTCAGCGTGGCCCTGCACCACAAGCTGTGCCACACCCTGGGCGGCAGCTTCAGCCTGCCGCACGCCGAGACCCACACCGTGGTGCTGCCCCATGCGCTGGCCTTCAACCTCCGCCATGTGCCCGGTGCCGCGCAGCGCATCGCGCGCGCCCTGGGTGGCGTGGCGCCCGGCGACGTGGCTGGCGCGCTGTTCGACCTGGCGCTGGCCACGGGCGCGCCCGTGGCCCTGCGTGACCTGGGCCTGCGCGAGGCCGACCTCGACACCGCATGCGACCTGGCCCTGACCCAGCAGTACCCCAACCCCCGGCCGCTGGAGAAGAACGCTGTGCGCCACCTGCTGCAGATGGCCTACGAGGGGCGAAGGCCCACTGCTGCGCCATTGCCGTAACGAACAACCATTCCAAAGGAGACAAGTATGACAACGAAAGCAACCCAACCATCCCCCCGCCGCCCCAGCCTCATGGGCTTGGCGCTGCTCGCCCTGGCACCCTGCCTGGCCGTGCCGGCCCTGGCGCAGGACAAGTACCCAAGCCGCCCCATCAAGGTGATCGTGCCCTTCCCGGCCGGCACGGCGCCCGACGTGATGGCCCGCTTCTGGGCCGAGCGGCTGGCCAAGGCCGTGGGCCAGGGCGTCATCGTCGACAACCGGCCGGGCGCCAGCACCATCGTCGGCACGCAGCAGTTCGTCGCTGCCCCGGCCGACGGCTACACCTTGCTGTACACCGCCAGCGGCACGATCTCGATCAACCCCTATGTCTACAAGAAGCTGCCCTACCAGGTCGGCGACCTGGTGCCGGTGATCCAGACCCTGTCGATCCCGCTGGTGATCACCGTGGCCAACAGCTCGCCCTTCAAGACCCTGCCGGACCTCATCAAGGAGGCGAAGGACAAGCCGGGCAAGGTGAGCTATGCCTCTTACGGCGTGGCGACGGCGCCGCATGTGTCCATGGCGCATTTCGCCAACAGCGCCAACGTTGCGATGAACCACGTGCCCTACAAGGACGGCGGACTCAACGACATCGTGGGCGGCACGGTGGACACGGCCTTCAGCCCCATTGCCGACGTGCTGCAGTTCATCCGCACGGGCCGGGTGCGGGCGCTGGCCGTGTCGAGCCGCCAGCGCCTCGAATCCCTGCCCCAGGTGCCCACCGTGGCCGAGACCTTCCCGGGCTTCGAGGGCGATTCCTGGCACGGCATCTTTGCCTTGAAGGGCACGCCGCAGGCCGCCATCGACATGGTGGCCGCCGCGTCGCAGAAGATCGTGGCCTCCGACGAGTACAAAAAGTACCTGGGCAGCATGGGCCTGGTGCCCATCGGCGGCACGCCTGAGGCCTTTGCCAGCGTACTGCAGGTGGACGGCAAGCGCTGGGTCAATGTCATCAAGGGCAACAACATCACCCTGGACTGAGCCGCTTCACCCGCTCTTTCAGAGCAGGTGCTCCAGCCGGATCGGCAGGTCGCGCAGGCGCTTGCCCGTGGCGTGGAAGATGGCGTTGGCAATCGCCGGTGCCACGCCGGTCATGACCACCTCGCCCAGGCCCTTCACGCCCAGGTTGTTGATGCGCGGGTCGGGCTCGTCGATGAAGTCGGCCTCGATGCTGCCGATATCGAGGTTCACCGGCAGCACGTACTCGGCCAGGTTGGCGTTGAGGAAACCGCCGTAGCGCGGATCCACCTCGCTGACCTCACGCAGTGCCGCGCCGATGCCCCAGACCACGCCGCCCTGCACCTGGCTGCGTGCGGTGCGCGGGCTGGCCACGCGGCCGCAGTCGGCCACGCTCACCACGCGCGGCACGCGCACACGGCGTGTGTGGGGCTCGATGCGCACCTCCACGAAATGCGCGATGTAGCTGAAGGCCGCGAACTCCGGGTAGTGCGGTCCCGCCGCCGCGGGCAGGCCCTGGGCCAGGCGGGCGTAGATCGGCTCGGGTTGGCCCGGTGCGCGGTGGCGGCTTTCCACCTCGATGAAGGGCGTGCGCGCGGCCTTCAGGATCTGCGCTGGCGTGCGCGCGCGCCGCGAGGTATTGAGCGCCGCCAGCTGCGCCATGGCCTCCTCGGCCGCCTGGAGCGCTGCCGGCAGCGCCGTGGCCGTGCCCCAGGAGCCGGCGGTCAGGTGCTGGGGCACGCCGCGCGTATCGCCCAGCACCACCGTGACCTGGTGCACGGGCACCTGCATCACCCCGGCCACGGTGTTGGCCACGGCAGTGCGGATGCCCTGGCCCATCTCGTGCCCGCCGATGTTGATGCGCACACGGCCATCGTCCGACACGCGCAGCCGCGCAATGGCCGGGGCCGTCGCCGCCTTGTAGGCCCCGGCGGCCACACCCCAGCCGATCAGCGTGCCATCGGCCGCCTGCATGGACCCCGGGGCGCTGCTGCGGCGCGACCAGCCAAAGCGCTCGGCGCCGCGCGTGAGGCATTGCGCCAGGTGGCGCGAGGAAAAGGGCTTGCCCGACTGCGGGTCGACCTGCGTGTCGTTGGCCAGGCGCAGGGCCACGGGGTCCTGCCCCAGCGCATGGGCCAGCTCGTCCATGGCGCTCTCCAGTGCGAAGCAGGTGAAGTGCTCCCACGGCCCGCGCATGAAGCCCGGCGTGTGCGTGTCGGTGCGCACCAGGCTCTCGCGCCCGCGAAAGTGGGCGCAGGCGTACATGCTGGCCGATATCTCGGTGCACGATGAGGGGAACAGGTCGTGCTGCGAAGTCTGCTGCTGCACCTCGTGCGTGATGGCCTGCAGCCGGCCTGCGGCATCGGCGCCCAGTTGCAGCCGGTGCGTGCTGGCCGGCCGAAAGCCCGAGGCATGGAAGACCTGCTCGCGCGTCACCACCAGCTTGACCGGGCGGCCCAGCCGGCGCGCCGCCAGCGCCACCAGCACCGTGTGGCCCTGCAGCGAATTCTTCTGGCCAAAGCCACCACCGACCGAGGGCGACACCACGCGCACCTGCTCGGGCGGCACCGCCAGTTGCCTGGCCAGGCCATGGCGCAGGGCGCCGCTGTTCTGCGTGGATTCGTAGACCGTGAGCGCATCGCCCTGCCAGTGCGCCACCGTGCCCAGCAGCTCGATGGGATTGGCATGTTGCGCGGGGCCGCGGTACTGCGCTTCCACCCGCACGGCGGCGGCGGCATAGGCCGCATCCGCATCGCCGCGCAGCTTGTCGGCAAAGGCCGGCTTGGGCAGTGGCAGGTCGGCCTGTGGGAGAGCACGGTTGCCGGGTGCGGCGAAATCCACGGTGAAAGGCGTTTCGTCGTACGTGGCGCGCACCCGGGCGGCGGCCTCTGTGGCCGCTTCCAAGGTGTCGGCTACCACGATGGCGATGGGCTGGCCGTGGTAGCCGATGACGGTGCCGGCCAGCGGCTGCAGGCTCTGCACGCCGTAGCCCCCGCCCAGGATGAAGCCGGCCGAGGCCAGGCCCCGCACGTCCTCGTGCGTGAGTATGAGGCGCACGCCGGGCACGGCCTGGGCCGCACTGCGGTCGATAGAGCGCAGCGTGCCGCGGCCGATGCGCGCCACCGCGAGCATGGCGTAGGCCATGCCGGGCAGGTTCTGGTCCGTGCCGTAGCGCGTGGCGCCGCGCACCTTGTCGTAGGCGTCCACGCGCGCCGTGTCGGGAAATGCCTGGGGTGAATGTGTCGCTGTGGTCATGCCGTGCCTGCCCGTTCCTTGGCGATGAGGAGTGCGTCGGCCACCGTCTGGCGGCCGAGCTCGATGCGAAAACCGCTGTGGTGCCCGGCCCTGGCGCCCTCGAAGGCGATGGCGGCGGCCTGCAGTGCGCTGTCGCGCGTGAGCGGCTGGCCAATCAGCGCCTGCTCTGCCTGGCGCGCGCGCCATGGGCGGGTGGCCACGCCCCCCAGCGCAATGCGCGCCTCGCGCACCACGCCGCCATCGATCTGCAGTGCCACGGCGGCCGATGCCAGCGCGAAGGCATAGGACTCGCGGTCGCGCACCTTGTGGTACGTGGACGCCCGGCCCAGCGGTGACGCCGGCACGCGGATGCGCGTGACCAGCTCGTCGGCGGCCAGCGCGGTCTCGATGTGCGGCGTGCTGCCCGGCTCGCGGTGCAGCGCCTCGATGGGAATGCTGCGCATGCCGCGCGGGCTGATGGTGTCCACCACGGCATCGAAGGCCGTGAGTGCAACCGCCCAGTCGCCGGGGTACACGGCGTTGCAGGCGTCGCTCGCGCCGAGCAGGGCCTGGCCGCGGTCGGCGCCGTCGATGGCGGCGCAGCCGCTGCCGGGCTGGCGCTTATTGCAGGGGTAGGACTCGCCGCCGCGAAAGTACGCGCAGCGCGTGCGCTGCAGCAGGTTGCCGCCCACGCTGGCCATGTTGCGCAGCTGCTGCGAGGCGGCCTTCCACAGCGATTCGGCCAGCGCCGGGTAGAGCACCATGACGCGCGGATCGGCGGCCACCCGGGCCATGGGGGCCAGCGCACCGAAGCGCAGCTCGGCGCCCACGGTGTGGATGGCCGAGAGCTCGCGTACACCGGTGATGTCGATCACGGCGGGCGGCGCCATCACGTCCAGCTTCATCAGGTCGTACAGCGTGGTGCCGCCGGCCAGGAAGCGCGTGCCCTCGGGGGCGGCGGCCATGGCGCGCACGGCATCGGCCGCCGTGGTGGCGCGGGAGTAGGCGAAGGGGCGCATGCTCAGAACCTCCGCACCAGGGGGGCCGCCTGCTGGATGGCGCCCACGATGCCCACGTAGGCGCCGCAGCGGCACAGGTTGCCGCTCATGTACTCGCGGATCTGCTCGGGCGACTTCGCATGCCCTTCGCGCACGCAGGCAATCGCCGCCATGATCTGGCCCGGCGTGCAGTACCCGCACTGCAGCGCGTCGTGGTCGATGAAGGCCTGCTGCATGGGGTGCAGTGCGCCGCCGGGGCCTGCGATGCCCTCGATGGTGGTCACCGCGCGCCGGTCGGCCTGCACCGCCAGCGTGAGGCACGAGGCCACGCGCTGGCCGTCGAGGTGTACTGTGCAGGCACCGCACTGGCCGTGGTCGCAGCCCTTCTTGGCGCCCGTGAGGGCCAGGTGCTCGCGCAGCGTGTCGAGCAGTGAGGTGCGCGCATCGACCACCAGGGCCACGGGCTGGCCGTTGACCTGCATGCGGATCGGCACCTGGAAGGCAGGAGGCGCGGCCGAGGCGGCAGGTGCTGCGCTGGCGTCGATGGTGATACCACCGGCCAGGGCGGCCATGGCACTGCTGACGACCACCTCGCGGCGGTTGAGTTCGGGGCCACTCGCACAAGCCTGGCCGGGCTCGGCGGATGCATGGGGACAGGGGTGTTTCATCGGGATTTCCTGCGGTGGGAGCCAGCCCGATCCAGCGTGTGGCCATCGGGACTGTGCGATGGCGCGGATCGTATGATCTGCACCAGCCCATGGGAAGTAGGCACTTGAAAGTGCCTCACTTACCGCGCGGAAACCGCCATGACCATGCACGACACCACCCACGCCCACCGCTACCCGCTGCACAAGCACCCACCGCCGGGCGCCACCGACCCGGAGCTCGACCGGCTGGTGCGCGAAATCATCGGCCGCGTGGCCGACAAATGGACCATGCTGGCGCTGGAGGTGCTGGCCGAGCACGGGCGCCTGCGTTTCACCCGCGTGGGGGAACTGGTAGGCGACATCAGCCAGAAGATGCTGACCAAGACCCTGCGCCAGATGGAGGCCGATGGCCTGGTGGTGCGCACCGTGTTTGCCGTGGTGCCGCCGCGCGTGGAGTATGAATTGACCGAGCGCGGACTGAGCCTGGGCGCGGCCTTCTGCGGCGTGTGGCTGTGGGCCGAGGAGCACCGCCAGGGCATCCGCGATTCGCGCAAGGCCTTCGAAGCCGGCGGTGGGGCCGCCGGCGGGTGCGAAGCACCGTAGTGGTCAGGCGTGGCTGCGGTCCGCTGCGGCCGGACGCTGCGCCAGCCCCTTCCAGGTGACTGGCTGCCACAGCGCCAGCTGCGCCAGCGCCGGGCTGGTGTTGACCAGGTCGGCGATGGAATAGCGGTCCAGCTCGCGCAGGAAGACCTCGGTGGCCAGCTTCAGGGCCACCTCCAGGCCGCAGCCGCCGGTCAGCACGCAGTGGTTGTCCTCGCCCATGCATTCCACCAGTGCGAAGTCGACCTCCAGCCGGCGCACCACCTCGCCGAGCGAGAGCTTGCGCGGGTCCATCGCCAGGCGCATGCCGCCATTGCGGCCGCGCACCGTGTCCACCCAGCCCGTCTTGCCCAGCGCATGGGTGACCTTCATCAGGTGCGCCTGCGAGATGCTGAAGGCCTCGGTGATGTCGGCGATGGTGACCAGGGCCTCGGTGCGCGAAGCCAGCACGAGCAGCACGCGCAGGGAATAGTCGGTGAATACGGTCAGGCGCATGGGGCTGGGCAGGAGGGCGTTGCGCTGGATTGTCTCAGCTGGCGTGTTGTGCGGTGGCCAAGCCGGCCAACGCATCGGCAAAGCCGTGGTTCACGTCGCGGTGGCCCGCCTCGTCGGCACGCACGGCCAACACCACGTCGCGCAAGCGGGCATCGGCGGGCAGCTTCCAGTAGCCGATGGCGATGGCGGGTGCCGGCACGTTCTCGACCCGGCCTGCGTCGATCTCCGCCAGGTACAGCGTGTAGCTGACCACGGCCTGCTCTTCGAAGTAGCCTACCAGGCGGTGTGCCGTGCGCGAAGAGACCAGGTACAGCGCGAAGAAGCACACGAAGAAAACGGCCTGCGTGAACAGGATCACCGCACGCTCGAACCAGTTGGGCCGGGCGATCTCGATGAAGGTCATGAGGTGCATGCGCTCGTTCTCGGCTTCGTCGAGCAGGGTGCGAATCCAGCCTTCGTCGTCCACCATCCAGCGCAGGCAGCGCAGGTGCACGAGCATGCCGCCCACCATGCCGGGGACGGCTGCCACCGTCTCGAGGACGATGGCGCGGTTGCCGTAGCGCTTGGCAAAGAAGGTATCGGCGAAAAAGCGCAGCGCGAGGGTGATGGACAGGGCCACGCGGTCGGAGAAGCCGGCGGCGGGGTGGTGCGCATCGAGGCTGTGGTCGGTGTGGGGGGCTTGGGTGCCGTGGGTGTCGGTGGTCATGGGTGCATTCCAGTAAAGGCGCTGGGATCGGATGGCCGGGGTCCTGGATGGCTTGCTGTCTACCGCGCCGCGTAAACATTGATTTAATGTATATCTTTAAGCGCCAGGCGTCAAGGGCGTCGCCCCCTCACGGAGACGGCGCCCTGAGTTACGGGCGTGCCGGGATCAGGCTTTCCACTGCAGCCGCAGGCGAGCCAGCAGCGGGGCCCCGAAGAGATTCACGAACAGGCCGACCATGAGCAAGGCCCCGCCGACGAAGTGCACCGGCTGCAGTGTCTCGCCAAAGGCCAGCCAGCCCGTGCTCAGGCCGACCAGGGGCACCAGCAGCGTGAAGGGCGCCACGCGGTTGATGGGGTAGCGCGAGAGCAGGAAGGTCCACACCCCATAGCCGAACAGCGTGGCCGCCCAGGCCAGGTAGGCCACCGAGGCGAAGGACGCCAGGCCGAAGCCCTGCAGCGCCGCGGAGATGGCGGCAGGCCCCTCGATCAGGAGCGAGAGCGCCAGCAGCGGCAGCGGTGGCACCAGGCTGGCCCAGACCACGAAGGCCAGCTGGTTCATGGGCCCATGCCGGCCCACGGCCCGGCTCACGATGTTGCCGCAGGCCCACATGGCGGCGGCGGCCACCGTGAGCAGAAAACCCAGCAGCGGCATCGAGGCGCCATGCGCGCTGCCGATCAGCATCAGCCCCCCGGCCGCCAGCAGCAGGCCGGCCAACTGGTTGCCCTGCCAGCGCTCGCGCAGCCACAGGGCCGTGAGCACCAGCGTGAAGAACGACTGCGACTGCAGCACCAGCGAGGCCAGGCCGGAGGGCATGCCCACGTGGATGGCGCTGAACAAAAAGGCGAACTGCCCCACCGACATGCTCAGCCCGAAGGCCAGGTACAGCCGCAGCGGCACCTTGGGCGCCTTGAAGAACAGCAGCGCCGGGAAGGCTGCGAGCATGAAGCGCAGCGCCCCCAGCAGCAGCGGCGGCACGCCGACCAGACCGACCTTGATGACGGCGAAGTTGACACCCCAGACAAGGATCACGAGCAGCGCGAGCACCAGGTCGCGCGGGCGCAGGGCGGCGGGCGCGCTCATGGGGCGGACCTTGGGTTGGCAAAAACGAGGAGATGGGGCAGGGGGAAGATTCGGCAGGGCATCCCCGAATCTTAGGCCTTGCCCCTGCCCGATGCCATGCACGCGGGGGACAACCGGGCATCAGAATCGGACATCCCCGCGCCGCTTGGTGCAAGCGCTTTCAGGGCCCGTCGATCACGATGGCGCGAAAGTCGTTCACATTGGTCAGTGTGGGTCCGGTCACCACTGCGTCGCCCAGCGCGCCGAAGAATCCATGGCCGTCGTTGCGTGCCAGGGCATCGGCGGGCCGGATGCCCTGGGCCCGCGCGCGCTGCAGCGTGGTGGGCGTGAGCTGGGCACCCGCGATCTCTTCCTGTCCGTCCACGCCATCGGTGTCGCCAGCCAGCGCATGGATGCGCGGGTGGCCCTGCAATGCCAGGGCCATGGACAGCAGGCATTCCACATTGCGCCCACCGCGCCCGTCGCCGCGCACGGTGACCGTGGTTTCGCCGCCCGAAAGCAGCACGCAGGGCGTGGCAAACGGCTGCTGGCGCTGCGCCACTTGCAGCGCGATGCCGCCCAGCACCCGGCCCACGTCGCGCGCCTCGCCCTCCAGCGCATCGCCCAGGATGTACGGGGTGTAGCCGGCCTGGCGCGCCACCTCGGCCGCTGCCTCCAGGGCCATTTGGGGCGTGGCCACCATGCGCACCTCGCTGCGGGCCAGGTGGGGGTGGCCAGGCTTGGGCGATTCTCCCTGGCCCGACTCCAGCAGCTCGCGCGCCGCCGGTGGCAGCGCGATGCCGTGGCGGCGCACGATGCCCAGCGCATCGGCGCAGGTCGTGGGGTCGCCCACGGTGGGGCCGGAGGCGATGTCGACGGGGGCATCGCCGGGCACGTCCGACAGCAGCAGGGTCAGCACGCGCGCCGGGTGGCAGGCCAGCGCCAGCCGCCCGCCCTTGATGGCCGAGAGGTGGCGGCGCAGGCAGTTCATTTCGGCGATGGTGGCGCCCGACTGCAGCAGCGCGCGGTTCACCTCCTGCTTCATGGCCAGGGTGATGCCTGGCAGCGGCAGGGGCAGCAGCGCCGAGCCGCCGCCCGAGATGAGGCACAGCACCAGGTCGTCCGCGCGCAGGCCGGCCACGCAGTCGAGCATGCGCTGCGCGGCCGCCATGCCGGCGGCGTCGGGCACGGGGTGGGCGGCCTCGACGATCTCGATGTGGCGGCAGGGCACGGCGTAGCCGTAGCGCGTGACGACCAGGCCAGAGATCGGCCCATCCCAGTGGTCCTCCACCGCCCGCGCCATGGCGGCCGAGGCCTTGCCCGCGCCGATGACGACCAGGCGCCCCGAGCCCAGCGACGCAGTGGGCAGGTGCGGCGGCACGCACAGGGCCGGCTGGGCACTGGCGATGGCTGCGTCGAACATGCGCAGCAGCAGCGCCTGCTGCGGCGTGGCAGGGGGCTGTGCTGCCATCAGCGGGCCGGCGCCTGGCCGATCTCGAAATGCGCCAGGGTCTCCAGCGCGCGCACCAGGGCCGAATGGTCCCAGGCCGCACCGCCCTGCGCCACGCAGCTGTTGAACAGCTCCTGCGCCATGGCGGTGTTGGGCAGGGCCACGCCCAGGGCGCGCGCGCTGGCCAGGGCCAGGTTCAGGTCCTTCTGGTGCAGCTCGATGCGAAAGCCCGGGTCGAAGGTGCGGCGCAGCATGCGCTCGCCATGCACTTCGAGGATCTTCGACGAGGCGAAGCCGCCCATCAGCGCCTGGCGCACGCGCGCCGGGTCGGCGCCGGCCTTGGCGGCGAACACCAGGGCCTCGGCCACGGCCTCGATGTTCAGCGCCACGATGATCTGGTTGGCCACCTTGGCGGTCTGCCCGTCGCCGTTGCCGCCCACCAGGGTGATGTTCTTGCCCATCAATTCGAACAGCGGCCTGACGCGCGCGAACGCCGCGTCCGGCCCGCCGACCATGATGGACAGCGTGGCGTTCTTCGCCCCCACCTCGCCGCCCGAGACCGGTGCGTCGAGGTAGTCGCAGCCCAGGGCGTTGATGCGCTGCGCGAAGTCCTTGGTGGCGATGGGCGAGATCGAGCTCATGTCCACCACGGTATTGCCCTTGCTGAGGCCGGCGGCCACCCCGCTCTCGCTGAACAGCGCGTCCTCGACATGCGGGGTGTCGGGCACCATGGTGAAAATGATGTCGGCCCGCTCGGCCACGCCGCGCGCCGTGACGCACTGGGTGGCCCGGCTCTCGGCAATGGCGGGCGGCACGCGCCCGCGGGTGTGCACGAAGAGCTGGTGGCCGGCCTGGATCAGGTGCTGCGCCATGGGCGCGCCCATGGTGCCCAGGCCGATGAAACCGATCTTGAGGGAGGTGGTGGTCATTGGAAGATGTCCTTGAAAATCATGCTTGGGTCAGGGCTTCGCGCCAGCCCAGGCCGGCCTCGGTGGTGGTGGCGGGCTTGTATTCGCAGCCGATCCAGCCCGTGTAGCCGATGGCGTCGATGTGCTTGAACAGCCAGGGATAGTGGATCTCCCCGGTGCCTGGCTCGTTGCGGCCCGGGTTGTCGGCCAGCTGGATGTGGCCTATGCGCGCCAGGTGCTTGGCTAACGTGGCGGCCAGCTCACCCTCCATGCGCTGGGCGTGGTAGATGTCGTACTGCACGAAGGCGTTGCCTGCGTCCACCTCGTCCAGCAGGCGGAGCGCCTGGGCCGTGGTGTTCACGAAGAAGCCCGGGATGTCATGGGTGTTGATGGGCTCGACCAACAGGCGCAGCCCGGCCTGGCGCAGCGCCTGCGCGGCAAAGCGCAGGTTCTCCACCAGCGTGCGGCGCAGCAGCTCGGGCGGCACGCCCTCGGGCGCCTTGCCGGCCAGGCAGTTGAGCTGTTTCACGCCCAGCGCCTGGGCATAGCCAATGGCCTGCGCCACGCCGGCGCGGAACTCGGCCTCGCGCCCCGGCAGGCAGGCGATGCCGCGCTCGCCCGCGCCCCAGTCGCCTGCGGGCAGGTTGTGCAGCACCAGCTGTAGGCCGTGGGCGTCGAGCTGGGCACGGATCTCCTCGGCCGGCCAGGCGTAGGGGAAGAGGAACTCGACGGCCGTGAAGCCAGCGCGCGCGGCGGCGCCGAAGCGGTCGATGAAAGGCAGCTCGGTGAAGAGCATGGTCAGGTTGGCAGCGAATCGGGGCATGCGGGTGTCTCCTTGAATGTTGATCAGTCGAGCAATCCGGCGAGTTCCAGGCCAGCGTGGCCGCCGGGGTGGCGGCAGTCGATGGCCTCGAACTCGTTGACCCTGTCGATCTCGGTGCCCATCGCGATGTTGGTGACCTTCTCCAGGATCACCTCCACGACCACCGGCACCCGGTGCTCGCGCGCCAGGGCCAGGGCCTGGGTGAGGGCACTGGCGATCTTCTCGGGGTCGGTCACGCGCAGCGAGCGGCAGCCCAGGCCCTGCACCACGGCCTGGTGGTCCACGCCGTAGCTGCGCAGGTCGCCCTCGCCCGGCGCCACGTTCTGGTTCTCGAAGGCCAGCTGCACGCAGTAGTCCATGTCGAAGCCGCGCTGCGCCTGGCGGATCAAGCCCAGGTAGCTGTTGTTGACCAGCACTTGCACGTAAGGCAGGTTGAACTGCGCCCCCACGGCCAGCTCTTCCATCAAGAACTGGAAGTCGTAGTCGCCGGACAGGCCCACCACCGTGCGCGTCGGATCGGCCGCCACCACGCCCAGCGCAGCGGGAATGGTCCAGCCCAGCGGGCCGGCCTGGCCGCAGTTGATCCACTGGCGCGGACCGTAGACGTGCAGGAACTGCGCGCCCGCGATCTGGCTCAGGCCGATGGTGCTCACGTAGATGGTGTTGCGCGGCAGCACGGCGTTCATCTCCTCGTACACGCGCATGGGCTTGATGGGCGTCTCGGTGAAGTGCGACTTGCGGTGCATCAGCGCCTTGCGTTCGGCGCAGCGCCCGGCCCAGTCGCTGCGGTCGGGCAGGCCCCGGGTGTCCTTGCGCTCGCGCGCCACCTGCACCAGCAGCTGCAGCGCGGCGCGCGCATCGCTGACGATGCCGAAGTCGGGGTTGAACACGCGGCCGATCTGTGTGGGCTCGATATCGATGTGCACGAACGTGCGGCCCTTGCAGTACACCTCGGGCGAGCCGGTGTGCCGGTTGGCCCAGCGGTTGCCGATGCCCATCACGAAGTCGCTGGCCAGCAAGGTGGCGTTGCCGTAGCGGTGGCTGGTCTGCAGGCCGCACATGCCGGCCATCAGCGGGTGGTCGTCGGGCAGGGTGCCCCAGCCCATCAGCGTGGGGATCACGGGCACGCCGGTCAGCTCGGCAAACTCCACCAGCAGGTCCGAGGCATCGGCGTTGATGATGCCGCCGCCGGCCACGATCAGCGGGCGCTCGGCGGCTTCGAGCATGTCCAGCGCCTTCTCCACCTGCCGGCGGGTGGCCGCGGGCTTGTAGACCGGCAAAGGCTCGTAGGTGTCGATGTCGAACTCGATCTCGGCCATCTGCACGTCGAAGGGCAGGTCGATCAGCACCGGCCCGGGCCGGCCCGAGCGCATCAGGTGGAAGGCCTGCTGGAAGGCGCGCGGCACCAGGGCCGGCTCGCGCACCGTCACGCTCCACTTGGTCACCGGCTTGGAGATGGACTCGATGTCCACCGCCTGGAAGTCCTCCTTGTACAGCCGGGCACGCGGCGCCTGGCCGGTGATGCACAGGATGGGAATGCTGTCGGCGATGGCCGAGTACAGGCCGGTGATCATGTCGGTGCCCGCCGGCCCGCTGGTGCCCACGCACACGCCGATGTTGCCTGCCCGGGCGCGGGTATAGCCCTCCGCCATGTGCGAGGCGGCCTCCACGTGGCGGGCCAGGATGTGGGTCAGCGACTGGCGCTCGCGCACCGCCGCATAGAACGGGTTGATCGCTGCGCCGGGCACGCCGAACAGCTGGGTGATGCCCTCTTTCTCCATCACCAGCACGGCGGCCATGGCGGCTTTCATTGTTGCCATCGGGGTCTCCTGTCAAGGGGTTTGAAAACTGATGGACTGGATGCTCCCCGCATTGGCCAAAGCCCGGAACCCGCATCCAGGGCATTAGCGTTATTCCCTTTTGGAATGCAATCGGCCGCCAGGCGCTGCCGATAATCGTTTCCATGGATCGCCTTCTCGGAGTCAAACTGTTCGTTCGCGTGGTGGACCTGGGCTCGTTCAGCAAGGCCGCCGCCGAGATGGGCGTGGGCCAGCCCTCTGCCACCAAGCTCGTGGCCCAGCTCGAAAAGCAGCTCGGCTCGCGCCTGCTGCACCGCAGCACGCGCGGCGTGTCGCCCACCGAGATCGGCCGCCTGTACTACGACAAGTGCAAGCTCATCACCCACCATGTCGAAGAGGCCGAGACCGTGGCCGCGCTGCTGCAGTCCCAGGTGCAGGGCGGGCTGCGCATCAGCACCTCGGTGGCCTTCGGCCGGCGCGTGCTGGTGCCGCTGGTGATGCGCTTCATGCGCGAGAACCCGCGCCTGCAGATCGAACTGGTCTTCGAAGACCGCTACGTGAACCTGGTCGAGCAGGGCATCGACGTGGCCATCCGCATGGGGCGCCTGGCAGACTCCACGCTGGGCGCGCGCTACCTGGGGCTCAACCCCTGGGTGCTGGTGGCCTCGCCCGGGTACCTGGCGCAGCGCGGCACGCCTGCCGAGCCGGCCGACCTGGCGCGTCACGATGCCCTCATCTACAGCACCGCACAGGGCGATGCGCGCTGGCACCTGGGCAAAGGCTCGGGTGCGGCGCTCACGGTGCCGGTGGCCGGGCCGCTGCGCTCCAACAACCTCTCGGCCCTGCTGGCCGCCGCGCGCGGGGGCATGGGCATTGCGGCGCTGCCGACCTACGTGGCGCATGGCTCGCTCGAGGGCGGCGCCGTCGTGTCGCTGCTGCCCGGCTGGACCCTGCCGCCGCAGGAGATCCATGCCGTCTACCCTTCGCCGCGCATGGTGCCGGCCAAGGTGGTGAGCTTCATCGAATGGCTGCAGCTGCAGATGGGCGAGCGCTGGTGGGCTGTGCAGGGCGGCGATCAATCGCCCTGAAGGGCCCTGGAAAAAGCGCTACGCTTGCAGTCCCTTCACCGATTTGCTGCGGGCCACCGCCGTTTTCCGACCATGCGCGAGACCATCCAGACCCTCGAACCCTCCATGATCCGCGAGGTCGCCAACGCCGGCCTGGGGCGCGACGACGTGCTGGCCTTCTGGTTCGGCGAGAGCGATGAGGTGACCCCCGAGGTGGTGCGCAACGCCGCCATCGAGTCGCTGCAGCGCGGCGAGACCTTCTACAGCCACAACCTGGGCCTGCCCGCGTTGCGCGAGGCCGTGGCGCGCTACACCAGCAGCCTGCACCCGGCGGTGGACGCGG
Source organism: Acidovorax sp. AC410 (assembly GCF_979253235.1). NCBI lineage: Bacteria > Pseudomonadati > Pseudomonadota > Betaproteobacteria > Burkholderiales > Comamonadaceae > Acidovorax > Acidovorax sp. AC410. The sequence continues at coordinate 975,832 of NZ_CEEDCG010000001.1, read as the reverse complement.
GCCGCATCGCGATCACGTCGGGCGGCGTCAGTGCGCTGATGCTGGCCGTGCAGACCCTGGTGGATGCGGGCGACGAGGTGGTGGTGGTCACGCCCGTGTGGCCCAACCTGGTGGCGCAGCCGGTGATCCTGGGCGCGCGCGTGCGCACCCTGCCGCTCACGGCGGCGGACGGGCAGTGGACGCTCGACATCGAGGCCCTGTGCCGCGCCGTGACCGCGGAAACCCGTCTGCTCATCGTCAACGCCCCCAACAACCCCACGGGCTGGACGCTCACGCGCGCCGAGCAGCAGCGCATCCTGGACCACTGCCGCAGCACGGGCACCTGGATCCTGGCCGACGAGGTCTACGAGCGCCTGTACTACGAACCCACCGAGAACCGCTGCGCGCCGAGCTTTCTGGACATTGCCAGCGCCGACGACCGCCTGGTGGTGGCGCACAGCTTTTCCAAGAGCTTTCTCATGACCGGCTGGCGCCTGGGCTGGCTGGTGCTGCCGCCCGCGCTGGTGGACGGCATCGCCAAGGTCATCGAGTTCAACACCTCGTGCGCCAGCGTGTTCACCCAGCGCGCGGCCCTGGCGGCGCTGGAGCACAGCGAGGAGATCACGCCGCGCGTGGTGGCGCACTTGAAGGCCTGCCGCGACACGCTGGTGCCCTTGCTCGCCCAGGTGCCGGGTGTCAAGGTGACGGCGGCGCGTGGCGGCATGTACGCCTTCTTCCAGATCGAAGGCTTCAACGATTCGCTCACCCTGGCCAAGCGCCTGGTGACCGAGGCCGGCCTGGGCCTGGCACCGGGCAATGCCTTTGGCGCCGAAGCCCAGGGCTGGTTGCGCTGGTGCTTTGCCTCCAAGGACCCGGCGCGCCTGGTCGAAGGCGTGCGGCGCTTGCGCACCTGGCTGGAGGCCAACCCGGTGCGCTGAACCCGCTATTGAGCGTCTGGCTGCACGGAGGGGTGCGCCTGCTGGAAGGCCGGCAGCGCAGCGCAGCGCTCGTCGATGGCCACCAGCGTGGGGTAGGGCGACAGGTCCACGTCGAAGCGCCGCGCGTTGAAGACCTGCGGCACCAGGCAGCAGTCGGCCAGGGTGGGCGTGTCGCCAAAGCAGAAGCCGCCCGCTTTGCCTGCGGCGGTGATCTCGGCCTCCAGCGCCTCGAAGCCCTGGGCGATCCAGTGCTTGATCCAGTCGCTCTTGGCCGCATCGGCCACGCCCAGCGTGCCGGTCAGGTACTTGAGTACGCGCAGGTTGTTGATCGGGTGGATCTCGCAGGCGATCACCAGCGCCAGTTGCCGCACGTAGGCGCGGTCGGCCAGGGCAGTGGGCAGCAGCGGCGTGGTGGGGTATTTTTCTTCCAGGTATTCGAGGATGGCCAGTGACTGGCTCACGCGCATGCCGTCTTCGCCGAACACGGGGACCAGGCCCTGGGGGTTGATGGCCTTGTACTCGGGGTTGAGGTGCTCGCCGCCATCGCGCACCAGGTGTATGGGGATCTGGGTGGCTTCGAGGCCCTTGAGGTTGAGCGCGATGCGCACCCGGTAGGCGGCCGAGCTGCGAAAGTAGGTGTAGAGAATGCGGTCCATGGCGCAATGATAGGTGCTAGCCCAGTGCGATATAGACCCGCCCGCCATCGATGCGCACGGGGTAGCTGCGCACGGCATCGGTCACGGGCTGGCAGGTGGGCGCGCCGCTGCGCACGTCGAACCGGCCCTGGTGCAGCGGGCACTCGATCTCGTGGCCTTCCAGAAAGCCGTCGCAAAGGCGCGCGTGGCCGTGGGTACACAGGTTGTCGGTGGCGTAGACCGCACCCTCCACGCCATAGAGCGCGATGTCGCGCCCGTTCACGGCCAGGCCGATCACGTCGTCCTGCGGCACGTCGTCAAACGCGGCCGCATCGGTCCATTGCAGGGTGGTGGTTTCGCTCATGGCATGGTTCCTAGATGGGGTAGATGATCGAGTTGGGGATCATTTCGCTGTCGTAGACGACGAGCTTCTTCGCGAACTTGAGGCCATCTGGCGTGCGCACCACCTCGTCGATGTAGCGGCCCGCGTTGAACACCGTGGACATCTGCGACAGCTTGGTGCGCAGCACGGCGTAGTTGGCCTCGCAGTGGATGCGCTCGCCGTCGAGCTGGCGCACCACCGGCGCGCCGATGATGTGGCGCTGGTAGTAGGGGTCGTGGAACAGGGTCTCCTTGATGCCGTAGACCCGGTCGCGCAGCATGCCCTTGCTCTCGAACGACAGCGTGGCCAGCGGAAACCCGCGCTCGTGGTTTTCGCGCGGCTGCAGGCGGTAGCTGCAGTCGTCGGTGAAGAAGCCGGGCCACAGGTCCCAGTCGCCCGAATCGACGGCGCTGGCGTAGTCGGCATAGAGCTGGGTGAGGGCGTAGTAGGTGGCGAAGTCCATCTCAGCCCCCTGCCTTGTCCTGGGGTGCGTCGCCGTCCTCCATGACCTCACGCCAGTATTGGTACATGCCGCGGATCAAAGTCTCGGTCACCATGTGGTCGGTGTCGCCCACCTCGCGCCCGCCCAGTTCGGCCAGCGCGCGGTGAAAAGGCTTTTGCTCGAAGCCTTGCTGCGAAAACTCGATCACCTCGCCATCGTCGGCCGAGACGAAACCCGCCGGCCCGAACAGGTTGGCCTGGCGCAGGCGGCGCTGCGTCATCTCCTCGGTGTCGTCCGCGAAACCGAAGTGCGTCCACACGAAGTCGAAGGCGCCATGGCCCGCGGGCTGGATGTGGCGTGTGGAGACGCTGTTGACCTGCTGCTGCAGGATCACGCTCGGGAACAAGGTCATCATCACCGCGGTGGGACCGCCCCACCAGGGCTCGGGCACGATGTCCAGAAAGCGCGGGTCTTCGAGCTGCATGCTTTCCTTGAAGCTCGACACCTGCGTGACCTGCCCCGCCTTGCCGGCCTGGCCGCGCGTAGAGACCATGGCCGCGTGGCGGTGGCGGGCGTCCATGGTGAGCTCGCTCTTGTTGTCCGCGCGCCAGAGCCCGAAGGTCACGAACCAGGTGTGCAGCAGGCCGGGGTGGTAGGGGTCCTTGATGTTCTCCTGCATCAGCTTCCAGTTGCCCGGAATGCGCTGGCGGTTGTAGCCCAGGATGGTGAGCTTGCGGCCATCGAACAGCCGGTCGAAGTAGGCCAGGATCTCGGGGCCGAGAAAGTCCTCGAACGATTCCACGCCATGGTCGAACGAGGCGAACACCACGCCGCCGCGCGTGGCAACCTTCAGTTTGTTGAGCCCATGGTCTGCCGGGTTGAAGTCGGCCGGCATGCCGCCGTGGACCTTGCCGTCCTGTTTCACGCCACGGCGGAACGGCACGCCCTGCAGCTCGCCCTTCAAGCTGTAGTTCCACTGGTGGTAGGGGCAGACCAGTTCCTTGCGGTTGCCCGAGCGCTCGCGGCAGAACTGCATGCCCCGGTGCGCACAGACGTTCTCGATCACGTTGATGCCGCCCTCGGCATCACGCACCATGACCACCGAGCGCTCGCCGATCGCCGTGCGCTTGAAGTCGCCCGCGTTCGGGATCTCGGCCTCCAGGCCCACATAGCACCAGTGCTGGCGGTAGAAGAAGCGTTCGAGCTCCTTGCGGTGCAACTCCTCGTCGGTGTAGACCTTGAAGGGCACGCGGCTCGTGCCGGGACCCTCCCACCGGGCCTGCGCCGGGAAGATGGTGTGGGGTTCGCTGCTCATGTAAGTCTCCTTGTTTCTTGTGGGGGGCGGTACCGCGGTGTCACAGCCGCTCTTCGCGCCACAGGCCCAAGGCTTTCTGCACGGGGCGGTCGGAGTAGGAAAAGAGGATGCTGTCGGTGCGCGCGCGCAGCGTGAGCGTTTGCCAGGAGGGCACTACGAACACGTCGCGCTCCGCAAAGCCAAAACCCCGTCCGTTGATCTCGGCCTCGCCGCTGCCTTCGAGGCACACGTACACCGTGCCATCGGTGCAGCGGTAGGGGCGGGTGGTGAAGCCGGCCGGCAGGCGCTGTGCAAAGGTGCCCATGGTGGGCATGGGCGATGCCCCGGTGGCCGGGTTCACGAAGCGCTGCTTGAAGCCCAGGTGCGCATCGGGTGCGCCCTGGGCAATGGCGAGCAGCGCCGCACGCGTCTGCGCGTAGGGGTAGATGAACAGGCGCGTCGGCTCGCCCGTGCGCTGCTCTTCATCGACGGGCAGCATGTTGGCGCCGTAGCGCGCCAGGGCGTCGCCCTCGGGCCGCGCCACGCCCTGCGAAGGCGCGGCAGACTTTTCGGCAAAGCCCGCGTCCAGAAAGCGCACCAGCGGAATATCGAGGCCGTCGAGCCAGACCACGGGCTCGCTGCCCAGGTTGCCGTGGTCGTGCCAGGTCCATGCCGGGGTGATGATGAAGTCGCCGCGGTGCATGGTCACGCGCTCGCCGTTCACCGACGTGTAGGCCCCCTCGCCATCGAGCACCAGGCGCAGGGCGGACTGCGTGTGGCGGTGTGCCGGTGCCACCTCGCCGGGCAGGATGAGCTGCAGGCCGGCGTACAGCGACTGCGTGATGCACGACTGGCCGCGCAGACCCGGGTTCTCGAGGATGAGCACGCGGCGCTCGGCTTTCTCGGCGCTGATCAGCCGGCCCGCCTCCATCACCTGCGCACGCACTGCCGCGTACGACCAGTGGTGTGGCACGGCCGGCGAGCGCGGCTCTGGGGGCACCAGTGCGCCCAGCACTTCCCACAGCGGCGTCATGCTGTTGCCGCCGATGCGCTCGTAGTAGGCCTTGCGCGCGGCCAGGGTCTCTGTGGAATGGGGGCGGGGCTGTTCCATGGGGCTTCCTTGTGAGGTCAAGTGCCACTGGCGTAGAAGGCGTCCGCATGGATCTGGCTGGGCAGCACGCCCATGCGGCGCACCAGCAGTGCGGTGGCCTCCACCATCGGTGGTGCGCCGCAGAGGTAGGCGCGAAACCCGGCCAGGCTCTGCCAGTCCTGCGCGATGGCATCGGTGACCAGGCCCGTGCGGCAGCCCGCCGCCCGGCCCGAGGCCAGCACCGTGTGCACGCTGAGGGCTGGGTGCTCGTGCTGCAGCGCGGCCAACCATTCCAGACCATAGACGTCGCGCTCGGAGCGCACGCCAAAGTACAGATGCATCGGGTTGCGCATGCCGGCCGCGAGCGCGCCGCGCACGATGGACAGGATGGGCGCGAGGCCCGTGCCACCGGCCACGCAGAGCATCGGGCCGTCGTGCTGGCGCCGCAGGTAGGCCGAGCCCAGCGGTCCGCTCACGCGCACCGCATCGCCCACCTTCAGCTCCTGGGCGATGTATCCCGTCACGCGCCCCTCGGGCACAAGCCGCACATGGAACTCCAGCTCGCCACCACCGGCCAGGCCCGCCATGGAATAGGGACGTGCGTGCGCGGGCGTGAACTGCAACTGCGCATACTGCCCCGGCGAGAAGTCGAGCGGCTTGGCCGGCTGCAGGCGCAGGCGCCTGATGTCATGGGTCGCATCCTCGATGGCGACCACCATGGCCTTGAGGGTGCGCGCGGTATGCACCACCACCTCGTCGGGCTCGGCGATCTCCACCGTGCAGGGCTCGGTCACGAAGGTCTGGCAGGCCAGCACGTAGCCGGCATCGCCATCGGTGGCAGCGCCCAGGGGGCGTTGGGCCTCGCGGCCCGATTCCAGCACCTCGCCCTGCACCACCCTGCAGCGGCAGGTGCCGCAGCGCCCGGCCATGCAGCTGTACGACACGGGCACGTCGTTGGCGCGCAGGGCGTCGAGCAGGTTCACACCGGCAGCGACGTGCAGGGTGCGCCGCAGTGGGCGGACATGGATTTCCATCGTGCGTTGTCTCTTTGTCTTTCTTCGGGCTCGCAGCGCTCCCTGGGGGAGTCATGGCAGCGATGATCCGGTCCACCTGAAAATCAGTCAACGCGATGGGGTCAATGTTCAATATCATTGAAATCAATATTTATCGGGGCAGGCCATGGAACTCAAGGACATCGACCTCAACCTGCTGGTGGTCTTCAACCAGTTGCTCACCGAGCGCAAGGTCTCCAAGGTGGCCGAGAACCTGGGCCTGGGCCAGCCGGCCGTGAGCAATGCCCTGGCGCGCCTGCGCCGGCAGTTCGACGACCCCTTGTTCCTGCGCACGGCCAGTGGCATGCAGCCCACGCCGTTTGCCGAGCAACTGGCCGAATCGGTGGGCTATGCGCTGGGCATGATCCATGGCGCGGTGAATGCGCGCAACGCCTTCGATCCCGCCAGCAGCCAGCGCAGCTTCACCGTGGGCATGACCGACATCGGGGAGATCTATTTCCTGCCGCAGCTCATGCAGCGCATTGGCGAGGTGGCGCCGGGCGTGGCGATCAGCACGGTGCGCAACACCGCGGTCAACCTCAAGGACGCGATGGAGGCCGGCCAGGTGGACCTGGCCATCGGCCTGCTGCCGCAGCTCAAGGCGGGCTTCTTCCAGCGCCGGCTGTTCGAACAGGACTACGTGGTGCTGCTGCGCCAGGGCCACCGGCTCGCGCAGCGCAGGCAGTTGCGCGCAGCGGACTTCTTCGCTGCCGAGCATGTGGCCGTGGTCTCGGCCGGCACCGGCCACGGCCAGGTCGACGAAATCCTGGACAGGCACTCACCTGAGCGGCGCGTGAAGCTCAAGGTGCCGCACTTCGTGGCCATCGGCCATATCCTGCAGTCCACCGACCTGATCGCCACCGTGCCCGAACGGCTGGCCGGGCGCATGGTGGAGCCCTTCGGGCTGGTGGCGCGTCCGCACCCGGTCAAGCTGCCGCGCATCGCCATCAACCTCTTCTGGCACGCCAAGTACCACAAGGATCCGGCCAGCCAGTGGCTGCGTACGCTGGTCTTTGACCTGCACTCGGACTATGCGGGTCGGGCGCAGGGGGCGGCGCTTCAGTAGCGGTCGTCCTCGTCGCTGCCATTGCCCCAGGTGCCGACATTGGCCGACTTGAGCAGCGGTGAGGCCTGGCCCGCCATGGCCAGCTCGTCCGCCGCGGCCATGAGCTCGGGGCCGAAGCGGGCCATGCTCTTGGCCGTGAGCCGGGCCGAGGGGCCGGCGATCACCAGCACGCCCGTGGTGGGCTCGCCCTTGCGGCGCACCGGGGCCGCCATGGAACTCATGCCGGGCGCATAGCCGTCCTGGATCAGGCTGTAGCCGCGTTTGGCGTGCGCGCGCAGGGCCGTCTGCAGCGCCTTGAGCGTGGTGGGCGCGTTGGGCCCGAACTGGCGCGGGCTGCCCAGGCCCTGCCTGGACACGCGTGCAGCGGCCTCGTCTTCGGGCAAGGTCATGAGCCAGGCGTGGCCCGCGGCGCTGCACGACAGGCGCAGGTCGATGCCCATGTCCGGGTCGTACAGCAGGCCGGACTTGGCGCCCTGGGCCTTGGCCACCAGGGTCAGCCGCTCGCCGTCGACGATGGCCAGGCGCACGAGTTCTTCCGTGGTGCGCGCGAGCCGGTCGATCACGGGCTGGGCGATGTCGACCACGCCCGAGCGGCTCAGGAAGCTCAGCCCCATCGACGCCATTTTGGTGGTGAGCGCGTAGTCGCCCTTGTGCGGCATCTGGCGCACGTAGCCATAGCCGATCAGCTCGTGCAGCGTGCGGTGGCAGCCGCTGCGCAGCATGTTGAGGTCGGTGGAGATGCGCGCCAGCGCCACGCCATCGGGGTGCGCGACCAGGTACTCCAGGATGGCCAGGGATTTTTCGAGCGCTCCGCTCATGGGGACTCCTTCGGGTGGATGGCCGTGATCATACGCAGACTTTCAGAATTTGAATGAGTTGTAAATGTTGAATGGTGTTCAGAAAATGCGAATACCATGCGCCGTCGTACCGCGAAGCACGCACCGCTGAAGGCGTGCCGCAGCGATCACCTCCCAAGAAAGAAAGGAAGAGACAAGCATGACCACATTCACATTGCGCCGCGCGGCAATGGCCACCATCGGCGCCCTGGCACTCGCCTGTACCGCGCCCTCGGCGCTGGCCCAGGACATCAAGGAGCGCAACCTCAAGTTCGCTTTCAGCCTGGCCAAGGACCATCCCCTCGGGCAGGGCGCACAGAAGTTCGCCGACCTGGTCGGGCAAAAGAGCGGCGGCAAGATCAAGGTCACGCTGTTCGCCAATGCCGTTCTGGGCAGCGACACGCAGAACCTGTCGGCTGTGCGCGGCGGCACGCTCGATTTCGCGTCCATGGCCACGGGTCTGCTCGCCGGCATCGACAAGCAGTTCATGGTGTTCGACTTCCCCTTCCTGTTCGACAGCCCGCAGGAGGCCTATGGCCTGGCCGACGGCCCGGTGGGCACCCGGCTGCAGGCGGGCCTGGCGGCGCACGGCATCGTCGGCCTGGGCATTTGGGACCTGGGCTTTCGCAACATGACCAACAGCAAGCGCCCCATCGCGCGGCATGAGGACCTGCAGGGCCTCAAGCTGCGGGTGATCGCCTCGCCGATCTACCTGGACATGTTCAACACCCTGGGTGCCAACCCCGTGCCCATGACCTTCGGCGAGGTCTACGGCGCGCTGGAGTCCAAGGCCATCGACGGCCAGGACAACCCGGTGGGCGTGATCGAGTCGGCCAAGTTCGCCGAGGTGCAAAAATTCCTCTCGCTCACGCGCCACGTCTACACCGGCATGCCCGTGCTCATGAGCAAGAAGACCTGGGACGGCATGTCCGAGGCCGAGCGCAAGCTCATCACCGACGCCGCCAACGAGGCGAAGCAGGAGGAGCGCCGCATCGCGCAGGCCAAGGAGGCCGAGTCCATCACCAACCTGCGCAAGACCATGCAGGTCAACGACGTGGCCCCGGCAGAGCTTGCGCGCCTGCGCCAGAAGGTGCAGCCCGTGGTCGACAAGTTCGCCAAGGAAGTCGGCGAGCCGCTGATGACCCAGGTCAACGCCGAGCTCGCGCGCCTGCGCGGCGCCGGCAACAAGTGAGGGCCGGCCATGGCACTGTTGGGGCAGGCCGCTCTGGCCATGTGGTGGGACATCGCGCCCGAGCGGCGTACCGAGTTCGAGGACTGGCACACGCACGAACACTTCCCTGAGCGCATGGGCATCCCCGGCTTCCACCGGGGCTCGCGCTGGTCTGCGGCGGATGGCGGCGAAGGCTTTTTCGTGCTGTACGAGCTGGCGGCGTACGAAACCCTGGTTTCCGATGCCTACCTGGCGCGCCTGAACGCGCCCTCGCCCTGGTCCACAGAGATGATGCCGCACCACCGCCACATGGTGCGCAGCCAATGCCGCGTGCTGGAGAGCCGTGGTGGCGCGCTGTCACGGCATGCGCTCACGCTGCGGCTGTCGCCGGCCGAAGGCGCATCGGATCGCCTGCGCGCCCATCTGGCTGCGCTGGCGGGGTCACTGTCGTTGCGCCCCGGCACCACCGCGGGACATCTGCTGCAGAACCAGACCCCGCAGATCGCTGTCACCACCGAGCAGCAGATCCGCGGCGGCCCCGACCCGGCGGCCGACTGGGTCTTCATCGCCTGCGGCTACGACCGGGCGGCGCTGGACGCGTTGGCAGGTGCTGAACTGTCGGAGGCTGCGCTGGTGGCCGCCGGCGCGCAGGCCGGCGCGCTGCGCGGCCTCTACGCGCTGGCACACTCCAACACGGCGCAGGACCTGGGTTAGCGGCCCCGCAGCGCGCCTGTCAAACGATGCGCAGCTTCAGGTTGGGAAAGCGGTCGATGTGGATCTCGATCTCGTCGCCCTTGACCACCGGGCCCACGTTCTCGGGCGTGCCCGAGTAGATGATGTCGCCGGGCCTGAGCTCGAAGGCGCGCGACAGGCGGCTGATCTGCTCGGCCACCGACCAGATCATGTGCTGCAGCGTGGCGCTCTGCTTGGTGGTGCCGTTGACCTTGAGCCAGATGTCGCCATCCTTGATGTGGCCCACCTGGCTCACCGGGTACAGCGGCCCCACGGGCGCGGATTGGTCGAAGGCCTTGCCGATCTCCCAGGGCTTCTTCTGGTCGCCCATTTCGCGCTGCAGGTCGCGGCGCGTCATGTCCAGGCCCAGCGAGTAGCCGAACACGTGGTCGAGCGCGCTTTCCACCGGAATGTCCTTGCCGCCCTTGGCCAGGGCCACCACCAGTTCCACTTCGTAGTGGTAGTTCTTGGTCAGCGTGGGGTAGGCATGGTCGGCCACCACGCCGGGCTTCACGAACTGGATCGCGTCGGCCGGCTTCTGGAAGAAGAAGGGCGGTTCGCGCGTGGGGTCCGAGCCCATCTCGCGCGCATGGGCGGCGTAGTTGCGGCCGATGCAGTAGACGCGGCGCACCGGGAACACCTGTTCGCTGCCCACGATGGGGATGGTGGTCTGCGGCAGGTCGAAGGGCGTGGGCGCCGCCTTGCTGGCGCCTGCGGGCAGGGCGCAGCCGGCAACGGCGCCGGTGGCGATGAGGGCGGAGTGGGTCAAGATATTGCGTCGGGGTTGGTCCATGGTGCTTTGTCTCCTGTTGGAGCGGCTAACAAAACTCTTCTGGCGTCGTTGCTGCGTCTTGTCGTACTCCTCGTACTGCCTGCGACGCAGCGCCTAGCCAGAACCGCTTCGCTGAGTTTTGTTAGCCGCTCTTGTTGTGGTCGATAGCGATTGTTGGGGCGGCCATCACAGGCAACTTGCACGCATCTACGCCCAAACCGGACAGGGCCACCACTGCGCGAGCGGATACCATTTGCGCATGCCCTCCCCGTCCCGACCGAACGCCCATGCCCGCCTGTACGGCATGCAGGAGCGCGCTGAGCACCTGGATTTCGACATCCGCTTTCAGGGCGCGCGCGACGTGCTCAGCCGGCCCCACCGGCATGAGTACTTCCAGATCCAGGTGAGTCTCGAAGGCGGCGACCGGCAGGTGGTGGGCACGGCCACGCGGCCCTTCGGCGCGGGCACGCTGAGCTTCGTGCTGCCCTTTCGCATGCACGTGGTGCCTCACCCGGTAGGCGCGCGCTACGCCATCATCAACTTCGACCAGCGCTTCCTCTGGCCCGAGCTCGACGTGCCCGCCCTGGACCTGGAGGACGTGGGCATCGCGCAGCACCCGGAGCTGGCACCCTTCCTGTTCCAGGAGTCGCTGGACTTCGCCTTCGGGCCCGAAGATTTCGCGCAGATCCGCCAGTGGCTTGATGCCCTGGTGGCGCACAACCAGCCGCGTACGCTGGGCTCGGCGGCCAGCATCCGCGGCATCCTGCTGCAGCTGCTGGGCCTGGCCTGCGCGCGCTTTGCCGGCGACCTGCACGCCCAGGCCGCGCGCCACCACCGGCGAGGCGGCGTGCAGCACGACGCCCTGCAGCGCGCGCTGCGCCACCTGCGCGCGCATTCGCACGAGGACATTGCGCTCACCGACACGGCCACGGCCGTGGCGCTGTCACCCAACTACCTCGCTCACCTGCTCAAGAAGCAGACCGGCCGCACCTTCACCGAGTTGCTCACCGAGCGGCGCCTGGAGCATGCACGCGCGCTGCTGGCCGGCTCCGACACGCTGATCCGCGAGATCGCGCACCAGAGCGGCTTCCACGACGAGGCCTATTTCAGCCGCCGCTTCCGGCAGGAGGCCGGGCTCACGCCGCGCCAATTCCGCCAGCAGGCCCGTCTGCAGGGGTAATCATCAAGCGGGAAATGGACACTCCGCACGAACACCCAATGCACGCAATTCGGCCAGCAGGCCGGCTGGCAACGGCACCCCGTCGCTGCGGCGCTGCAGTTCGCACTCCGCCTGGCGCTGGCCCGGGTAGCGGGCGCCGGGGCCGCTGGCCTCCAGGCAGGTCTGCATCCAGGCGGACACGCTGGCGTCGAACGCCTCGCGCCCGGTGGCCAGCGCGGGGTTGATCACCAGCGCAAAGGCGCTGGCGTTGGCGGCCGAGCCGGTGCCGCCGGTAGACGCCTCTGGCGCCGACGTGACGCCGCCCAGACTCGCCGCCAGGCACTCGACCAGCATCGCCAGCCCCAGGCCCTTGTGGCCGGCGATGGGCTGCATGGCGCCCTGCAGCGCCAGCACCGGATCGGTGGTGGGCTGCCCGTCGGGGCCGAGCGCCCATTCGGGCGGGACAGTGTCCTGGCCCTCGCGCACGGCCTGCGCCACATGCCCGCGCGCCACCACGCTATTGGCCATGTCGAACACCAGGGGCGCGCGACCCGCCAGCGGCAGGGCGAAGGCCAGTGGGTTATTGCCGATCACCGGTCCGCTGGCGCCCGGCAGGGCCATGACCGGAGGCGTGCGCTGGCACAGGAAGGCGAAGAAACCCTGCTCCGCGGCGGCCGCCACATACACCGCCAGCGCTGCCAGGTGGCCTGTGGCCCGGATGTGGCAGGCCACCAGGGGCTGGTGGCGCGCCAGGGCCATGGCCTGCTCCAGCGCGAAGCTGGCCACCACCTGGCCCAGGCCGCCGTCGCCATCGCAGCGCAGCCAACTGGCGGCATCGGCATCGATGCGGGGCACGGCGCGGGCATTCACCTCGCCGCTTGCGAGCTTGTCCACATAGCCCGGCAGGCGCGCAATGCCATGGGTATCGATGCCGCGCAGGCTGGTGCGCAGCAGCAGACCGGCGGTGAGGGCGGCAGGCTCCTCGGCCACCCCGAAGCCCATAAACACCCGCGTGGACCAGGCCTGCAGCGTGCAGCTGTCCAGGGTGTTGGCGGCTTCAGGGCTTGCCGGCATCGAAATGCTTGCGCAGGCCCTGCCAGCAGCGGTAGTAGTCGTCCTGCAGCTGCGCCGACTGCAGTGCCTGCGCGGTGGGGCGCTGCACGCAGCGGGTCTCGAACATGAAGGCCATGGTGTCCTTGATGGCGTGCGGTGCCGACAGGTCGGCGTTGCTGGCCTTCTCGAAGGTCTCCGCATCGGGGCCGTGGCCGGTCATGCTGTTGTGCAGGCTGGCGCCGCCGGGCACGAAGCCCTCGGCCTTGGCGTCGTAGACGCCGTGCACCAGGCCCATGAACTCGCTGGCGATGTTGCGGTGGAACCAGGGCGGACGGAAGGTGTCCTGCATCACCAGCGTGCGCGGCGGGAAGACCACGAAGTCGATGTTGCTCACGCCCGGGGTGTCCGAGGCACTGTGCAGCACCAGGAAGATCGACGGGTCCGGGTGGTCGTAGCTGATCGAGCCGATGGCGTTGAAGCGCCGGAGGTCGTACTTGTACGGCGCGTAGTTGCCATGCCAGGCCACCACATCGATGGGCGAATGCTCCATCTTCGCCGACCACAGGTGGCCCATGAACTTGGCCACCAGCTCGTGCGGCGCGTCGATGTCCTCGTAGGCCGCGTGCGGCGTGAGGAAGTCGCGCGGGTTGGCCAGGCCGTTGGATCCGATAGGGCCCAGGTCGGGCAGGCGAAAGTTGGCGCCATAGTTCTCGCAGATGTAGCCGCGCGCCTCGCCGTCCGGCAGCTCCACGCGAAAGCGCACGCCGCGCGGTATCACCACGATCTCCTGCGGCTCGGCGTCGATCACGCCCAGCTCGGTCACGAAGCGCTGGCGGCCCTGCTGCGGCACGATGAGCATTTCGCCATCGGCGTTGTAGAACACACGCCGCTCCATGGAGCGGTTGGCCGCGTACAGGTGCATGGCCGCGCCGTTCTGGGCGTGCGGGTCGCCGTTGCCGGCCATGGTGACGATGCCCTGCACGAAGTCGGTGGGCTCGGTGGGCAAGGGCAGCGGGCTCCAGCGCAGCTGGTTCGGAGGCGTGGGCACGGCGTCGAAGGCGCTCACGATGCGCCCATCCTCGATGCGCTCGAACGGCGTGTGCATGGCCGACGGGCGGATGCGGTACAGCCAGGAGCGGCGGTTGTCCGCACGCAGCGCCGTGAAGGCCGTGCCGCTCAACTGCTCGGCATACAGGCCGTAGGGGCAGCGCTGGGGCGAGTTGCGGCCCACGGGCAGGGCGCCTGCAAGCGCCTCGGTGGCGAATTCATTTCCAAAGCCGGACTGGTAGGGGGTGCTCATGGTGTGTGGCGTGCAGGGTGGGCAAGGTGGGGCTGCGCCATCCCCGATGGAGGCGCCTCGCAGGCCATTGTGGAGCGGGTTGCGTGCAGGTTTCCTGCGTGCCCGGCATACCGGCTCTGGCGGGCGGGTCAATGCCCGGCGTTCAGCGAACTCACTCGACCGTCACGCCCGCCTTTTTCACCAGCCGGGCATAGCGCTCCTGCTCGGTCTTGAAGAACTGTAGCGAAGCCTCGGGCGCCATGGGGTTGATGATGTTCTCCTGCTTGGCCATGGCTTCTTTGGTTTCCGGCATGGCGAAGGCCGCCACCACGGCGGCATGCAGGCGCTTGACCTCGGCAGGCGGCAGCTTGGCCGGGCCCACCACGGCGAACCAGCCGGCCACGTCCACGTCCGGGAAACCCTGCTCGGCGATGGTCGGCAGGTCCGGCAACGAGGCCACGCGCTGCGTGCCCATGATGCCGATGGCGCGCAGGGCGCCGCTCTTGAGCTGGCCCTGCACGGCGGGCAGCGCCACCACGCCGATCTCGACCTGGCCGCTCACCATGTCCGTGACCATGGGGCCCACGCCCTTGTAGGGGATGTGGCGCACGTCCACGCCCGCGGCTTCCATGAACATGGCGCCCGCCAGGTGGATGATGGTGCCGTTGCCCGAGGAGGCGTAGTTGTAGCCATCGGGCTTGGCCTTGAGCAGGGCCTGCAACTCCTTGGCGTTCTTCGCCGGAATCTTGGGGTTGACCACCAGCACGAAGGGTGTGGCGCCCACCACCGTGATCGGCGTGATGTCGCCCACGGCGTCGAACGGCATCTTCTTGAACACGCTGGGGTTGACCACATGGTTGTTGGACACCACGCCCAGCGTGAGCCCGTCGGCCGGCGCACGCACGATGACCGAGGCGCCGGTGATGCCGCCCGCGCCGGGCAGGTTCTCGATCACCACGCTCTGGCCGCCCAGCGCCTTGATCAGCTGCGGCGCGGCCGCGCGCATGATGGTGTCCACCCCCGAGCCGGCGCCCACGGGCAGCACCATGCGGATGGGCTTGTCGTTGGCGCGCACGTTGGTGGTGGCGGCGCCGCACAGGGCCAGGCCGGCCAGCCAGAGGGCGGCGCGGCGGTGGGGCTGGAAGGACGGGGTAGAGGTCGTGGCTTGCATGGTGCTTGTCTCCTGTGGTTCTTGTCGATTTGCGAAAAAGGGGTCAGACCGGAACCCGGCTGGGCAGGCCGGCGAGGATTTCCTCGGTGTGCTCGCCCACGCGCGGCAGCGGGCGGCGCACGCCGGGGCGGCGCCCGCCCATGCGCAGGGGCAGCAGCACCACGTCGGTGGTGCCGCCGTCGTCGGTCTGCATGGGCACCAAGCCGCCGCTGGCCTTGAGGTGCGGGTCGTCCATCAACTGGTCGGGCCGCACGATGGGCGCGTAGGGAATGCCGGCCGCTTCCAGCCGAGGGGCCAGCTCTTGCACGCGGTGGTGCTGCAGGATGGCGCCGAGCTTTTGCAGCAGGGCCGGGCGCACGCCCACGCGCAGGGTGTTGGTGGCCAGCGCCGGGTCGGCGGCGAGCTCGGGCGCCTCGATCACGCGGCACAGCGTGAGGAACTGCTTGTCGCTCACCGCGCCGATGAACAACTGCTCCCCATCGGCCAGCGTGAACACGTCGTACACGCTCCAGGCCGACACGCGCGAGGGCATGGGCGGCGGCGCCTCGCCGGTCATGGCGAACTGCTGCATGTGCTGGGACGACAGGAACACGCAGTTCTCGAACAGCGCGCTCTGGATCTCCTGGCCACGGCCGGTGAACTCACGATCGCGCAGCGCGGCCAGCACGCCGATGGCGCCGAACATGCCGCCCATGATGTCGTTGACCGAGGTGCCCGCGCGCAGCGGCCGGCCCACGGGCCCGGTCATGTACGACAGACCGCCCATCATCTGCACCACCTCGTCCAGCGCCAGCCGATTTTCGTAGGGGCCGGGCATGAAGCCCTTGTGCGTCACGTAGATCAGGCGCGGAAAGCGCTGCGACAGCGTCTCGTAGTCCAGCCCGAAGCCGGCCATCAGCCCGGGGCGGAAGTTCTCCAGCACCACGTCGCACTCGCCCGCCAGTTCGGCTGCAGTCGCACGGCCGTCTTCGGTGCCGATGTCGATCACCACGCTCTTCTTGTTGCGGTTGAACGAGCGAAAGAAACCAATCCCCAGACCCGGCAGCTCGCGCGTCTTGTCGCCACCGGGCGGCTCGACCTTGATGACCTCGGCCCCCAGGTCGGCCAGCACCATGCCGCAGGTGGGGCCCATGACCATGTGGGTGAATTCGAGGACGCGGATGCCCGTGAGGGGCAGGCGCGGTTCTGGGGTGGGGCTCATGGCGGGTTCCTTGGGGCGGTGCAATTCAGGCGGCAACGGCCGCCTGGTGAGGAAAGGTCTTGGGCAGGCCTGCGCGCCACAGGGTTCCGTGCAGCGTCTCGCCTGCCAGCCACCCGGCCACCTGGGTGCGCAGCGCCAACAGCGCGGCAATATCGATGCCGGTGGCAATGCCCATGCTGCCGAGCAGGTAGGCCAGGTCTTCGCTCGCCACATTGCCGCTGGCGCCGGGCGCGTGCGGGCAGCCGCCGATGCCGGCCAGGCAGGCGTCGAAGCGGGCCACGCCTACCTCCAGCGCCGCAGCCACGTTGGCCAGGCCCAGGCCGCGCGTGTCGTGGAAGTGCCCGCACCAGAATCGGTCGCCCGCCAGGCGCACGGCGTCTTCGAACAGGTCGCGCACCATGGCCGGGTCGGCGTAGCCCACGGTGTCGGCCAGGCTCACGCGGTCGGCACCGGCGTCCAGCAGGGCCTGCATGAGGCGCAGCACCTCGCTCTTGGCGACATGGCCCTGCAGCGTGCAGCCGAAGGCCGTGCCCACGCCGCCTTCGATCAGGGTGCGGCCGCCGGCGGCGTCGCGTGCAGCGCGGATGCGCGCCACCTCGGCCACCACCTCGTCGGGCGTCTTGCGCAGGTTGGCCAGGCTGTGCGCGTGGCTGGCCGACAGCGGCACGATCATCAGGTCGGCACCGCCCGCGATGGCGCTTTCGGCACCGCGCAGGTTGGGCACCAGCACCGAGGCGAACAGCCCCGGCAGGGTCTTGGCGAAGGCCAGCAGCTCGGCCGTGTCGGCCAGTTGCGGCAGCAGCCGGGCTGGCACGAAGGAGCCCACCTCGATCTCGCGCTGGCCGGCTGCGTGGGCAGCGCGTATCCATGCGCGCTTGTGCTCGGTGGTCAGGATGGTGGCAATGCTCTGCAGGCCATCGCGCAGACCGACTTCGCGGATGACGGCAGTGCGCGGCAGGCGCTCGCTCGTGGGGGGCATGGGGTGTCTCCAAATGGGGCGCACTGCAATGTGGGCTCTCGGATGGGACTGTAGGCATTCCCGATGCATTGATAAAGCGGTATTCTGGAAGCGATAACGTTCCCGTTGGGAACGGCAGGAGCACCCATCCCCATGCGCGACCTGGACCTGACCACCCTGCGGCTGTTCGTGGCCGTCTGCGAGGCGCGCAACATCGCCCGCGCTGCCCAGTTGCACCACATCGTGCCCTCGGCCATCAGCAAGCGCCTGGCGTTGCTCGAGCAGGCCGTGGGCAACACCCTGATCGAACGGCGCCGCCGCGGCGTGGTGCCCACGGGGGCCGGCGAGATCCTGCTGGAGCATGCCCGGGCCATGCTGGCAGCGGCCGACCGCGTGGGGCGCGACATGGCGGCCTACGGCAACGGCATCACGGGGCAGGTGCGTATCCTGGCCACGGTGTCGTCGATCGCGGAGTTCCTGCCCGACGACATTGCCTCGTTCCTGCAGGTGCCCGCGCACCGCGACATCCGCATCGACATCGAGGAAGCGGTCAGCAGCGAACTGGTGCGCGGCCTGCGCGAAGGCGTGGTGCCCGTGGGCGTGTGCTGGGATGCGGCGGACCTGGCCGGCCTGCAGACGCGCAGCTACCGGCGTGACCACCTGGCCATCATCACCCCGCTGTCGCATCCGCTGGCCCGGCGCAGGCGCTGCGCGTTCGAGGACACGCTGGGCTTCGACCAGGTGGGCCTGCCCGCATCGACGGCGGTGCATACCATGCTGGCGCGGGCTGCGGCCATCATCGGGCGGCCCATCAACTACCGGGCGGTGGTCAGCACTTTCGATGCCTCGATGCGCTGCGTGCGCGCCGGCCTGGGCATCGCCGTGGTGCCGCGCGAGGTGGCCGAACCGGTGGCCGCCAGCCTGGGCATCCGCGTGCTGCCGCTCACGGACGACTGGGCGCAGCGGCGCTTTGCCATCTGCTTCAACGATGAAAAGCGGCTCTCACCGGCCGCGCGCATGCTGGTGGAGCATTTGCACCAGCTGGCTGTGGCTGCAGGCGGCAAGGCTTCATGAGGCCTGGGTAGCCTGCGGGTACAGCCCGCGCACGCGGGCGAACAGGCGCACCAGGCCCAGCAGGGCATCGATGTTCGGCGAGGGCTCGGCCACCCGGTGGCCGATCTCCTGCACCGCTGCCACGATGGCGTCGATCTCCAGCGCACGGCCGGCCTCCACGTCCTGCAGCATCGAGGTCTTGAAGGCGCCGAGCTTGCGCGTGAGGGCATGGCGCTCCTCGGGGCTCTGCGCGATCGGGCAGCCGATGCGTGCGCCGATGCGGCCGGCCTCCTGCATGGCCGCCGTGCAGAAGCCGCGCACCAGCTCGTCGTCGAGCAGGCGGTTTACGGTGGCACCGGTGATGGCCGAGACCGGGTTCATGGTCATGTTGCCCCACAGCTTGTACCAGATGTCGTAGCGCACGTCGGCCGAGTGCGTGGCCTCGAAGCCCGCATGCGCGAGCAGGTCGGCCAGGCGCTGCACGCGCTCGCTGCGCCCGCCGCCGGGCTCGCCGAGGACCATGCCGCGCCCCATGCGGTGCTGCACCAGCCCGGGTTCGGGCGTGGAGGTGGCGGCATGCACCACGCAGCCCACCACGTGGTGCAAAGGGATGGCGCTGGCGATGCGGCCGCCCGGGTCCACGCTGGCCAGCGGCTCATCGCCCCAGCCCGGCAGGCCCTGGCAGAACCACCAGGGCACGCCGTTCATGGCGGGCAGCACCAGCGTCTCGGGCCCCAGCAGCGGCGCGATGCCCTGCGCCACGCCTGCCAGCGCCGGGCCCTTGACGGCAATGACCACCAGGTCCTGCACGCCCAGGTCCGCCGGCCGGTCCGTGGCGTGCGCTGGTGCCTGCACCAGCCCGTCCGCGGTCTGCAGGCGCCAGCCGTGGTCCTTGAGCGCGGCCAGCGTGGCGCCGCGCGCCACGGCACTCACCTGGGCACCGCCGGCCGCTGCCAGCCGGGTGCCGATGAATCCGCCGATGGCGCCCGCGCCGATGATGCAGACCTTCATGGATGTTGCCTCTGGTAGTGGATGAGGCGCGCGAGTTTGCCCGGCTTCGCGGCGCCACACAATCAACCATTTCTGGGGGATTGATTAGCACAGCTGAATAGTGCTCAGGCCCTCGCCATGCGCTCCAGCATCAGGTCCAGGTTCTGCACCGCCGCGCCCGAGGCCCCTTTGCCCAGGTTGTCGAACACGGCGGCGAGCAGCACCTGGCCGTGCTGCTGGTTGGCGAACACGGACAGGCGCAACTGGTTGCTGTTGTTCAGCGCCTCGGGGTCCAGGTGTTCGGTGGACGCGGCCTCGGCCAGCCCCGTCACCTCGACATGGCGCTGGCCTGCATAGTGCTGCGCCAGGGCTTGGTGGATCTTCTCGGCGGTAGTGGCTGCGGGCAAGCTGCGCAGCTGCAGGGGAATGGTCAGCACGATGCCCTGGCGAAAGGCGCCATAGGCCGGCAGGAAGAAGGGGCGCGCCGACAGGCCCGCATAGCGCTCGATCTCCGGGGTGTGCTTGTGCGCCAGGCGCAGACCATAGACCTGGAAGGCGGGCGCCTTGGCGCCCGGTGCCTCGTGCTCCTGCACGCGCGCTCGCCCGCCGCCGGAGTAGCCCGACACGGCGTGGATCGACAGGGGATGGTCCGCCGGCACCAGGCCGGCCTGCACCAGCGGGCGCAGCAGCGCGATGGCGCCCGTGGGGTAGCAACCGGGGTTGGTCACGCGCCGGGCATCGGCAATGCGCTCGGCCTGGCCGGCGTCCATCTCGGGAAAGCCGTAGACCCAGCCAGCATCGGTGCGGTGGGCAGAGCTTGCGTCGATCACGCGCACGGCCGGGTTGGTGACCGAGGCGGCCGCCTCGCGCGCCGGGCCGTCGGGCAGGCACAGCACGGCGATGTCGCTGGCGTTGATGGCCTCGGCGCGCCGCGCGGGGTCTTTGCGGTCCTGCTCGGGCAGGGTCAGCAGGCGCAGGTCGGTGCGGCCGTGCAGGCGTTCATGGATCTGCAGGCCGGTCGTGCCCTGGTCACCATCGATGAAGACGAGGGGTGCGTTGCTGTTCATGCGGGATGCTCCTGGTGCGTGCCAAATGGGGGATGCGCAATCTTCCGCCGCTGCATAAAATTTGAAAAGTTGAATTTCACAACCATCAACATCAGGATTTCTGAACGACATGCGTGAACTGAACCTCGACCGATTGCGCACCCTCGTCACCATCGCCGACCTGGGATCGTTTGCCGAAGCCGCGCGCGTGCTGCACCTGGCGGCCCCCACGGTGAGCCTGCACATGGCCGACCTGGAGGCGCAGGTGGGCGCGCCGCTGCTGTTGCGCAAGCGCGGCGAAGTGCGCGCCACCGGCGTAGGTGAGGCCCTGGTCGAGCGCGCTCGGCGCCTGCTGGCCGATGCCGATGAAACCTTGGCCATGGTGCAGCGCCAGGTGCAGGGCCTGGCGGGTCGCGTGCGACTGGGGGCGTCCACCGGTGCCATCGCCCACCTGCTGCCGCAGGCGCTGGAGGTGCTGGGCCAGCAGCACCCGGACATCGATGTGCAGGTGGCGGTGCTGACCTCGCAGGACACCATGGCCCGGCTGGCCGGCGGCACGCTGGACGTGGGCCTGGTGGCGTTGCCCCAGTCGATCACCGTGCAGGGGGTGCAGGTGGAGCCCTGGCGGCGCGACCCGGTCATGGCCTTCGTACCCGCGAAGTGGCCGGCGCCCACGCGCGCCACGCCGCACTGGCTGGCGGGCCAGCCGCTGATCCTCAACGACGAGGGCACCAGCCTGTCGCGCCTGACCGGTGAATGGTTCGCGCTGGCGGGCGAGCAGCCCACGGCGCGCATAGAGCTCAATTACAACGATGCCATCAAGAGCCTGGTGGCCGCTGGCTACGGCGCCACGCTGCTGCCGCACGAGGCCGCAGTCGGCACGCCGCCCGATCCGCGCATCCGCATGCTGGCCCTGCGCCCGGCGCTGTGGCGGCCCCTGGGCCTGGCCCACCGGGCAGGCCCGATGGAGAAAGCCACGCAGCATGTGCTGGACGTGCTGAGGCTGCAGCGCCAGGTGTGATCGAAAGGGATGGGGACGCTCAAGAAAAAAGCCCAGGCAATGCATTGGCGCATCGCCTGGGCTTTTGATCAGAAACCTGGAGCCACTGCTTCGGGAGCACCCGTTGCAGGCCTCTTTGTTTCTCTGCGTCCGTGCTGCCGGGGCTGCACGGGCGCAGGGAAGGGGCCGATCAGGCCGTTGCGTCCTTGAGCTTCTTGAGCGCGCGGGTCTTGATCTTCACGGCAGCGGGCTTGGCCGGGAACCAACGCTCGGCACCGGTGAAGGGGTCCTTGCCGAAGCGCTTCTTCTTCGCCGCCACTTGCTGCAGGCCGATCTTGAGCACGCCAGGCAGCGTGAATTCGCCAGAGCCCTTCTTGTGTACGGAGCCCAGGATGGCGGCTTCGAGCGCTGCCAGCACGGCCTTGGTGGCCTTGGGTTCCACGCCCGACTGCTCGGCCAGGTGGGCCACCAGGGTCGTCTTGTTGAAGGCGGTCTTGATGGGCTTGAGCGCTGCAGGCGTTGCCGCTGCGGCGGGTGCAGCCTTCTTCGCTGCGGGGGCTGCGGCCTTCTTGGCAGCAGGCGCTGCCTTCTTGGCGACAGGTGCCGCGGCCTTCTTGGCCACGGGTGCTGCAGCCTTCTTCGCTGCGGGGGCTGCCTTTGCGACAGCGGTGGTTTTCTTTGCAGTTGCCATGATGATGATTCTTTGTTTTCGAGAGTTGCAATGGGCCCCCTCGGATGAGCAAGGAGGTGCGCGATTTTAGAAGCACTGCGCGCACGAATGCTATAGGACAAGACCGCAGAACCTCAGCGGCCTTTGCATGGCGTGATTTTTACAACGCTTGCGCAGCCGTTTTGCGCGCCCTCACGCCACCAGGAACTCCGAGGGCGGGCGTCCCAGGCGCTTCCTGAACATGGTGGAAAAGGCACCGGGGCTTTCATAACCGAGGTCCAGCGCGATGGCGGTCACGGCGTCGCCGCGCGACAGGCGCGACAGCGCTGCCAGCAGGCAGGCCTGCTGGCGCCACGCGCCGAACGACATGCCGGTCTGCAGGCGAAAGAAGCGGGTGAAGTTGCGCTCGCTCTTGTGCAACTGCCGCGCCCAGTCGGCGGGCGGTGCATGCACATGCGGCTGGTGCAGAAAGCCCGCACACAGCGCGGCCAGCGCCGCATCGTGCGGCATGGGCGCGAAGAAAGGCAGGGTCGGCGCGCGCTGCAGTTCATGCAGGATCAACTGCGCCAGGGCGCCGTCGCGCCCGCGCTCTTCGTACTTGGCCGGCAGCCCGGCCGAGTCCAGCAGCAGCTGGCGCAGCAGCGGCGAGACCTGCAGCACCTCGCATTGCAGCGCATGCCGCGGTGCGGCGCGCGGCTCGATGTAGAGGCTGCAGGTGCTCACGCCCACCATGCGCACGCGGTGCGGCTTGCCGGCCGGTATCCACACACCGCTGCTGGTCGGCACGACCCAGGCGCCATCGTCTGTGCCGACTTCCATGATCCCCGTGGCGCCGTAGAGGAACTGCGCGCGCCGGTGGCTGTGCGTGTCGAGCAGGGTGCCTGCGGGGTAGTCGGTGGCGATGGCCAGGACCGGGCGGTCCACGGCGTCGACGGTGTGCAGGGGCGTATTGCGCATGCTCCGGGGTGCTTTGGCTGAAATGCAAACATTATTGACCTGGCGGCGAAAGCCGGCCAAGGCCCGCGCCCCTAAGCTGGTCTCCTGTCTTGCAGCAATGGGATGTGCGCATGGAGTTCTACCTTGTCCTGGCCGTGTTCGGCACATTGGCTGGCGTCACCACCGTGCTCTTCGGCTTCGGTGGCGGCTTCGTTGTTGTGCCCGTGCTGTACCGCACGCTGGTGCATCTGCACGGGGCGGATAGCGCCGTCGGCCAGTCGGCCATGCAGGTTGCGGTGGCCACCTCCACCTGCGTGATGATCGTCGGCGCAGGCTTGGCGACATGGCGCCACCACCGCGCGGGCAATGTGGACTGGGCGCAGGTGCGGCCGCTGCTGGCCTGCATCGCCGTTGGCGCGGTGGCGGGGGCGGCTGCTGCCAGCGTGCTGCGCAGCGACTGGGTGCGCTGGGCCTTCGTCGTCTACCTGGTGCTCACCATCCTCGACGGGCTGCTGCGCCCGGGCTTCATCCGGCCGCGCGTGGCGCAGGCGGCGCATGCGGCCAGGCCGCGGCCCTCGGGTTCGCTCACGGCCCTGCTCGGGCTGGCCATCGGTGCGGTGGCTGCGTTCCTGGGCGTGGGCGGCAGCGTGATGACGGTGCCGCTCATGCGCCGGCGCGGCGCCCCCATGGTGCAGGCCACGGCCGCGGCCAACCCGCTGTCGCTGCCGGTGGCGCTGGCCGGCACCGCGACCTACGTGCTGCTGGCCTGGGACCAGCCCGTGCCGCTGGGCGCCTGGCATGCCGGCTTCGTGGACCTGCGGGCCTTTGCCGTGCTGGTCGTGGGCTCCTGGATCGGCATCCGCCTGGGCGGGCGCTTCGTGGGCCGCCTGCCCGACGGGCTGCACGCCAAGGTCTACCTGGCGCTGCTCGCGCTGGTGCTGCTGGCCATGCTCATGCGCTGACGACCACGTCCGCACGCGGCGGTGTCGCGTGCAGGGCGTGTACGTCGTCCTCGCGCTGGGCCAGCACCGCGCCCTGGTTGATGTAACCCTTGTCGGTGATCTCGCCTGCGTCTGCATCGGGCGGCGTGCGCAGCACCAGCGCCCGTGTGGGGCATTGCGAAGAGCCTGCACCCGCATCGCGCCGGGCCTGCATCACGGTGCGCAGGGCCTGCTCGAGCCGCTGGGCGTCGCCCGCGCCGGCGGCCGACGGGAAGACCAGCATGCCGACCTCGTCGCGGTCGTGCCCGGTGAGCACGATGTCCTGCACCAGCGGCGCCAGCTGCGAGACCAGTTCCACGCGCAGCGTGCCCACCGAGACCCAGCTGCCGGTGGACAGCTTGAAGTCCTCGGCCACCCGGCCGTTGAAGACCACGCCGCGCTCAGGCCGCTCGGCGTCGACCAGAGTGCCTGCATCGCCGATGCGGTAGAAGCCTTCCTCGTCGAACGCTGCCGCCGTCTCGCGTGGCGCATGGCGGTAGCCCGGGAACACCGACACGCCCTTGACCCGCATCTCCAGCTTGCCGCCATTGGGCACCAGCTTGAGCGTGAGCCCGGGCAGCGGTGCGCCGATGCAGCCCGCGCCCTGCATGCGCCAATGGGCCGTGGTGATCGCCGGGGCCGTCTCGGTCGCGCCCCAGGAGGTGGTGAGCCACAGCGGCTGCGTGGGCCGGGCGCGCGCGGCCACGGCTTCGAGCCGCTGCCAGGTGGAGGGTGCGAGCGCCGCCGCCGCGTAGAAGGCCAGGCGCAGGCGCGAGAACACCTCGGCGGCCAGGGCCGGGTCGGCCTCCAGCGCGGGCAGCAGCATGTCGAAGCCGCGCGGCACGTTGAACAGCAGCGTGGGCCGCACCTCGCGCAGGTTGCGCACGGTCTTCTCGATCAGGCCGGGTGCGGGCCGGCCCTCGTCGATGTAGAGCGCGCCGCCGTGGCACAGCACCATGTTCAGGTTGTGGTTGCCGCCGAAGGTGTGGCTCCAGGGCAGCCAGTCCACCAGCACCGGCTTCTCGTGGTCGAGAAATCGCCAGGTCTGCGCAATCATCTGCTGGTTGGCGCAAAGCATGCGGTGCGTGTTGATCACCACCTTGGGCCGGCCGGTGGAGCCCGAGGTCAGCAGGTACTTGGCATGGCCGTCGGGCGTGATGGCCTCGAAGGCCTGTACCACCGCGGGCGTTTCCCGGCCCGCGAGCAGTTGCGCAAATCCGAGGGCGCCCGGGACCTCCTGGGCGTTGCGGCTGAAGACCTGAACGGCGCTGCCGCCATGGCCCGAAAGGGCCGGTGCATAGGCGCGGGCATCCGAGGCATAGACCAGGCAGGGGTCGAGCGCCGCCAGCATGCTGTACAGGCGCCCGGGGTCGCGCGAGCGTGCATAGGCGCTCGACAGCGAGCAGGGCGTGCGGCCGACGTGCATGGCGGCCAGCATCAGCACCGCATGGTCCACCGCGTTGTCCGAGAGGATGGCGATGGGCCGGCCCGCGGGCAGGTCCATGTCGAGCAGCGACTGGGCCACCGCGCCCACGGCCTGGCGCAGCTGGGCATAGGTCAGGCGGCGCCAGCCCTCGCCGCTGTCGTCGCGCTCGGCCAGGGCCAGCGCATCGGGTCTCTCGCGCGCCCACCGCTCCAGCCACTCGCCCACGCAGCGCGCGTAGGGGCCCAGCGGCTCGGGCGAGTGCAGGGTGAATGCGCCATCGGCGAGGGGCGTGAGCACGGTGCCGGGTGGCGCCAGCTCGGCAGGGTCGTCGACGAAATCGGGGTGCATCGTGTTGTCTCTGGTGTCGTTCTTGTGTTCAGTCCAGGTGGCCGGATGACTGCTTGGCCCGGATCAGGTCCAGCAGCAGGGCGTCGCGCGTGCGCGCCAGGTCCTCCGTGCTGCGCTCGCCCAGTTCCTCGACCACGCCCTGCACCACCTGCTGCTTCAAGGCCTCGGTCATCGCGGGGGTGCCCAGGTCCTGCCACCAGCTCTCGATGGGTCCGCCCAGGTGGGCCAACACATGGGCCACGCCGCCGGCGCCGCCCGACAGGTGCAGGTTCATGAACGGGCCCATCAGCGCCCAGCGCAGGCCGGGGCCGTGGGCAATGGCGGTGTCGATGTCGGCCACCGTGGCCACGCCTTCGTTCACCAGGTGGAAGGCCTCGCGCCACAGCGCGGCCTGCAGCCGGTTGGCGATGTGGCCCTTGATCTCGCGGCGCACGTGGATGGGGCGCTTGCCGATGGCGGTGTAGAACGCCATCGCGCGCTCGATGGCCTCGGGCGCGGTCTTTTCCCCACCGCCCACCTCCACCAGCGGGATCATGTGCGGCGGGTTGAACGGGTGGCCCAGCACCACGCGCCCGGGCCGCGCGCAGGATTGCTGCATGTCCGTGACCGACAGGCCCGATGAACTCGACGCCAGGATGGCGTGCGCCGGTGCGGCGGCATCGATCTGGCGGAACAGCTCGGCCTTGAAGTCGATGCGTTCGGGCCCGCTCTCCTGCACGAAGTCGGCTGCGGCCACTGCATCCTCCAACCGGGCGTGGAAGGCCAGGCGGTCCAGGCGGGCGCCCGGCGCCAGCCCCTGGCGCTCCAGCGTGGGCCAGTGCGCGGCCACGGCCTCGCGCAGGCGCTCTTCGGCACCGGGCGAGGGGTCGGTGGCGTCCACGTCCAGCCCGCGCGCCAGGAAGTAGGCGGCCCAGCTGGCGCCGATGACGCCGGTGGCCACCACGGCGACGCGCTTCACGGTCGAATCCATGCGGGAGGCTCCTTTCAGGATTCGGCGGTGAAGCCGATTTTCTTGACCAGAGGACCCCAGCGCTCGAACTCGGCCTGCTGGGAGGCCGCCATTTCTGCTGCGGTGGAGCCCTGGGCGATGAGCCCGACCACGGCCAGGCTGTCGATGACCGACTTTTCCTTGATGGCCGCGTTGATCGCGGCATTGGCCGCGGCCACCACGGCAGCCGGCGTCTTGGCTGGCGCGTAGAAGCCGAACCATTCCTCGGTGGTCAGTTCGGGGAAGCCCTGTTCGGCAAAGGTCGCGACCTCGGGCGAGAACGGCGAGCGTGCCTTGCCCGAGGTGGCGATCAGGCGCAGCTTGCCGGCCTTGTGGTTGGGGATGAAGTCGCCGCTCGGCGTCACCATCGAGGCGATCTGTCCGCCCACCACGTCGGTCACGCCGGGGATGGAACCCCGGTAGGGCACATGCTTCAAATCCACGCCGTTGTTCAGGCCCAGCAGCGCGCCGATGAAGTGCGGCGTGGAGCCCGCTGCGGGCGAGCCGTAGTTGGCCTGGCCCGGATTGGCCTTGGCCCAGGCCAGGAAGTCCCGCACGTTCTTTACCGACGCCGGCACCAGCGGCCCCACGGCCAGGCCGTGGTGCATGATGGCCGCGATGGACACCGGCACGAAGTCCTTCACCGGGTCGTAGCTCAGCTTGCTGTAGATGTGCGGGTAGATCGAGGTGCATGAGAACGGCGAGAGCGCGAGCACGCTGCCATCGGCCGGCGCGCCGCGCAGCGACTCCAGCGCGATGCGGCCACCCGCGCCGGGCTTGTTTTCCACCACCGCCGCGTTGCGCGTGTAGGCCGAGCCCGCGAGCTTTTCGCCCACGCGGCGCGCCACGCTGTCGCCCGAACTGCCGGCCGGAAAGCCATAGAAGATCTTGACCTGCTCCAGCGTCTGCGCCAGCGCTGCCAGCGGTGACAGGGCGCCCAGCGCCGCTGCGGCGCCCACGTGGCCCAGGAACTGGCGGCGGGTGTTCGTCATCGTCATCGTCATCTTGTGCATCTGTGTCTCCTCGATGGGGTGGGAAAGTCGGCGTATGGTGGAGCGGGAATCGCTGCGGTCAAGCTGGGGCAAACTCGGGGCGCGGGCCGCCCACGCGCGGCAGGCCCATCAGCGCGCGGGCTTCTGCCGGTGTGGCGGGCTCCATGTCCAGCTCGCGGATGATGCGCACGATGCGTTCCGTGAGCTGCACGTTGGTGGCCAGCTCGCCGTGGCGAAAGTACAGGTTGTCCTCCAGCCCCACGCGCGCATGCCCGCCCAACAGCAGGGCGGCGACGTTGGCTTCGAGCTGCGAGGGGCCGATGCCGCTAACGCAGAAAAGGCTGTTCCTGGGCAAGGTGTCTACCATCATCTGCAGAAAGCGCGGCGAGTAAGGCATGGCGTTCTGGAAAGCGCGGTGTACGTTCATCACCAGGTTGATGAAGTGCGGGCCCTCATCGTCGTGGCCCTCCTCGATCAGCGTCGTGGTGTCCTGAAGGATGTGCGTGGGGCTGAACACCTCCCACTCGGGCTTGATGCCGCGCGCCTTCATGCCGGCGGCCAGCTCACGGCCCCGGCTCAGTGGCGTGTCCATCAGGATCTCGCGGCCGTCGAAGCTCAGGTTCAGCGTGGTCGCGTCCAACGTACACATCTCGGCCCCGGCATCCATGCCCTTGACGCGTTCCTCCCAGGCGATCTCCCAGCGGCCGCCGGGCAGGGGCTTGACCATGTCGCCGTGTACGCCGCCACCCGTGGAGTTGTTGAGCACAATGCTGCAGCCCTTGGCGCGGATGCGGCTGTTGATGTCGCGGTAGACGTCGGGGTTGCAGGTGGCGCCGTCGTCGGGCCGGCGTGCATGGATGGCCACCACGCTGGCGCCGGCGTTCCAGCAGCGCTCCACGTCGTCGGCGATCTCGGCCGGCTGCGTGGGCAGGTGGGGGTTCTGCGACTTGTGGGCCATGCCGCCCGTGGGGGCGATGGTGACTATGACTTTGCGCTTGCTCATCGGGGTCCTGGTGGAGAATTGCGGGGTGCTCCGCATTGTTTTTCTGGGCACCTTTCCACTCAGTCATCGCGATGACATTTGAGGGCAGGGTATACGCGGGGCCAGTGTTTTTTCCGGGAGAAACCCACTTTGTCACCCCCTGCGACACGGCCTTCCACCACCAGCCTGCTGGCTGCGTCGGCCTGGTTCCCGCTGCTCGATGCACCCGCGCAGCAGCGCGTGCTCGACGACGTGCGCGAGGTGGAAGTGACCGCGGGCGGTGCGCTGTGCCGCCGCGGCGATGTGCCCCTGCACTGGTACGGTGCCATCGAGGGTCTGCTCAAGTGGTCCGTCACCTCGCCCGATGGCCGCGCCGTGACCCTGGGCGGCCTGTCGGCCGGCAGCTGGTTTGGCGAGGGCACGCTGCTGCGCGCCCTGCCGCGCACAGCCGACATCATCGCCCTGCGGCCCAGCCGCGTGGCGGTGTTGCCGGTGGAGACCTTTGCGTGGCTGCACGCCACAGAGCGCAGCTTCGACCACTTTCTGCTGCGCCAGATCAACGAGCGCATGCACTGGTTCCTGGGCACCTTCACGGCCCACCACCTGCTCGACACCGACAGCCAGGTGGCGCGCGCGCTGGCCGGCCTGTTTCACCCGTTTCTCTACCCCGGCATGGACCGGCACCTGCAGATATCGCAGGAGGAGATCGCCAACCTCACGGGCGTCTCGCGCCAGCGCTGCAATGCGGCCTTGAAGCGGCTGCAGGAGTCGGGCATTTTGCAGATCGAGTACGGCGGCATCACCGTGCTCGACCTGCCGGGGCTCAGGCGCTACGTGGAGTGAGCAGAAAGTCCGTGGCCGCGGCGATCACGGCCTCGGGCTGGTCGCGGTGCGGCGAATGGCCGCAGGTGGGCAGCTCCAGCAGCGTTGTGCCCGGCACCCGGCGCGCGATCCCGCGGATCTGTTCCAGCGTGCCGTATTCGTCGTCCACGCCCTGGATGGCGAGCACCGGCGCGCGGATGGCACCGATCTCGGCCTCGATGTTCCACTGCCGAAAGGGCGGGTGCAGCCAGATGCGGTTCCAGCCCCAGAAGGCCGAGTCCGCGTCGTCGTGGTAGCGCCCCAGCTTTGCGGGCAGGTCGGTGTTCCGATAGGCCTCGCGTGCCAGCTCGATGTTCGTGATGGTCACGTCTTCCACGAAGATGTGCGGTGCCATCAGCACCAGGCCGCGCACGGCTTCGGGAAAGCGTGCCGCGTAGAGCAGCGCGATCGATCCGCCATCGCTGTGGCCCAGCAGCCAGGGCGCCTCGGTTATTCCCAGCGCGTCGAAGAACGCCGGCAGCACCTCGTGCGCCTGGCGGTGCATGAAGTCCACGTCCCAGGTTTCGTCGGTTTCGCGCGCCGTGGAGCGGCCATAGGCCGGGCGCGAGAACACCAGGCCGCGAACACCGGCGGCGGCGCACAGGCGCTCGGGGAAATCCTTCCACATCGCCACGGAGCCCAGGCCCTCGTGCAGGAAGACGAGCAGCGGGGCATCGCTGCGCTCGGGCGCGATCCACTGGTGCTCGATTTGCACCGTGCGACCACGCCAGGTGATGGTGGCGAATTGCGTGGTGGCCGCCTGCGTCACGCGCGCGCCTCCTTCTCGCGCAGGCGAAAGCGCTGGATCTTGCCGGTGGCGGTCTTGGGCAGCTCGTCGATGAACTCGATGTAGCGCGGGTACTTGTAGGCCGCCAGCCGTTCCTTGACGAAAGCCTGCAGGGACTGCGCGTCCACCTGCTGGCCCTGCTTGAGCACCACGTAGGCCTTGGTCTTGGTCAGGCCCTCGCCGTCCTGCACGCCGATCACGGCCGATTCGAGCACGGCGGGGTGCTGCATCAGCGTGGCCTCCACCTCGAAGGGCGAGACATAGATGCCGCTGACCTTGAGCATGTCGTCGCTGCGGCCGGCATAGGTGTAGTAGCCGTCGGTGTCGCGCGTGTACTTGTCGCCGCTCTTGGTCCAGCCGCCCTGGAAGGTCTCGCGCGACTTCTCGCGGTTGGCCCAGTACATCAGCGCCGCGCTCGGGCCGCGGATGTACAGGTCGCCCACCTCGCCGTCGGGCACGGGCCGGCCGTCCTCGCCGCGCAGCTCCACCTCGTAGCCCTCCACCGGTTTGCCGGTGGTGCCATAGCGCACATCGCCCGGGCGGTTGGAGATGAAGATGTGCAGCATCTCGGTGGAGCCGATGCCGTCGATGATCTCGCAGCCGAAATGCGCCTTGAAGCGCTGGGCGATCTCGCCGGGCAGCGCCTCGCCGGCCGAGGAGCACATGCGCAGCGCCACCGCCTCGCGCGCCGGCAGCGCGGGCGAGGCCAGCATGCCGGCAAAACCCGTGGGTGCGCCGAAGAACACCGTGGGTCGGTGCTGCGTCCAGCGGCGGAAAGTGGCATCGGGCGTGGGCCGCTCGGCCATCAGCACCACGGTGGCACCCACCGAGAGCGGGAAGGTCAGCGCATTGCCCAGGCCGTAGGCGAAGTACATCTTGGCGGCCGAGAAGCAGACGTCGTCCTCGGTCAGGCCGAGCACCGGCTTGCCATAGAGCTCGGCCGTCCACCACAGGTTGGCATGGGTGTGCACCGTGCCCTTGGGCTTGCCGGTGGAGCCCGAGGAATAGAGCCAGAAGCCCGGGTCGTCCGCTGCGGTGTTCACCGGGGCTGCGAGCGGCTGGGCCTGCGCCAGGGTGTCCTCGAAGTCCCGGGCACCTTCTGGCAGCGGCCCGGTGGGCTGGGAGACGAGCAGCGTGCTCACCTCGTGCGGCGCGCGTCCCATGGCGTCCTGCAGCACCGCCAGCAGCGCGCCCGAGACGATGGCCGCCTGCGCGCGGCTGTGGTCCAGCATGTAGGCGTAGTCGTCCGCCGTGAGCAGCGTGTTCACCGCCACCGGCACCACGCCGGCAACCAGGCAGCCCAGGAAGGCCACGGGCCAGTCGCTGCTGTCGTGCATGAGCAGCAGCACGCGCTCTTCACGGCGCACGCCAGCGCTGGCGAGGGCCGATGCCAGGCGCCGGGCGCGGTCTTCGAGCGCGCCGTAGCCGAGGCTGCCGCGGTCATCGATGTAGGCCGTGCGCTGCGCGCGGTCCCGGTTCAGTTCGAACAGGTGCTGGGCAAAATTGAATCGTGGGGGCAGGCTCATGGTGTTGTCTCCTTGGGGCCTCTCGGGTCGGGTGCGCGTTGCGTGTCGCGCCTTGTGGGGATGTCAGAGTCCCAGTGCCGCCAGCACGCCGGGGCTGGCCTGCACGGCAGTGCGCTGGTGGTAGAAATCGAGCGCGCGCAAGCCGCCCAGTTCGGCACCGCCACCCGCACGGCCCGGGCCGCCGTGCTGCGACATGGGCATCACATTGCCGTGGCCGCTGTGCGCCTGCGCCACGTCGGGCGTGACCATGTGCACGCGGCCATGGCTGGCGGCCACGGCCAGGGCGGTGCGCGCCAGTGCGGTCTCGTCACTGCCATAGAGCGAGGTGACCAGCGAACCCTGGCCCCGGTGCGCCAGCGCGATGGCATGCGCGCTGTCGCGGTAGGGCAGCAGCGTGGCCACGGGGCCGAAGACCTCCACCTCGTGCACCGCCTGCGCCGCATCGGCATCGCGCGCGCCCAGCAGCACCGGGCCGATGCAGGCGGCCACCGCCGGGTCGGCATCCACCAGCGGTCGGTCGCGCCCGTCGTGCAGCACCTGGGCCTGTGCCTGCAGCGCGGCCAGGCCTTCGCGCACGGCCGCCAACTGTGCTCGGCTCACGAGCGAGCCCATGCGCACGCCCTCGTTGCGCGGGTTGCCCACGCTGATGCCAGCCAGTTTGGCGCCAATGGCCTCGGCTGCAGCGTCGTACACCTCGGCCGGCACCAGGATGCGGCGGATGGCCGTGCACTTCTGGCCCGACTTCACCGTCATCTCGCGCACCACCTCGCGCACCAGCAGGTTGAAGGCCTCGCTGCCCGGGGCCTCGCCCGGCAGCAGCACGGCGCTGTTGAGGCTGTCGGCCTCGATGTTGGCGCGCACCGAGCGCTGGGCCACGGCCGGGTGCGAGCGGATCACGCCCGCCGTTTCGGCCGAGCCGGTGAACGACACCACGTCGAAGGGCTGCAGCTGGTCCATGAGCCCGGCCGAGCTGCCGGCGATGACCGACAGCGCGCCCGCGGGCAGCACGCCCGCGTCCACGACATCCTTGACCATGCGCTGGGTGAGCCAGGCCGTGGCCGTGGCGGGCTTGACGATGACCGGAACGCCCGAGAGCAGGGCCGGCGCGGCTTTTTCCCACAGCCCCCAGGACGGGAAGTTGAAGGCGTTGATGAACAGCGCCACGCCCTGTGTGGGCACCGACAGGTGCTGCGACTGGAAGGCCGGGTCCTTGCCCAGCCGGGTCGCATCGCCGTCGCGCAGGGCGCGGGCATCGCCCAGGGCGTCGCCCCATTTGGCGTACTGGCCCAGGGTGAAGATTGCGCCGTCGATGTCCACGCCCGAATCGTTCTTCACCGTTCCCGCATTGGCGGTGGCGATCTCGTAGTACGCCTCGCGGTGGGCGAGCAGCACCTTGACGATGGCGGCCAGCAGCGCGGCGCGCTCACGGTAGGTCAGTGCGCGCAGGGCCGCTCCGCCTTGCTGGCGGGCAAAGGTGAATGCCTCGGCCAGGTCGAGCCCGGTGGCGTCCACCCGCACCAGTTCGTTGCCCAGCACCGGGTCGAACAGCGGCACGCCGTTGCCGGTACCTGCCTGCCAGCGGCCGGCAGCGTAGTTGGAGAGAAGTTCGGTCATGGGTATATGGAAGAGGATGGGCGAGCGGATTTCAGGTGCGCGTGAACTGGATCTGGCCTTCGGGCAGCAGGTAGAGCACCAGGGCGCGGCCGAGGGCCACGGTAGGGCGGTGGGCGGTGCCGGGGCCGTAGACGCACCAGCCTGCGGGCCGGCCATCGAAGGTGGCGCTGCTGCCCTCGGTGGGCATGATCAGGTCGATCTCGCCGTTCGGGTGCGTGTGGTGCGGGCCCGCCAGGTCCTGCATGTCGACCACGTCGACCGAAAAGCGGTGCAGCGCGTCCTCGGCCTTGAACACCCGGCCATACCGGATGCCACCGCCCTCGCGCTCGCACAGCCAGCCCTCGGCCACCCCGGTGAGGCAGGCGTCGCGCAGTTGCGCATAGGTGGGACTGCCGGCACCGTGCGTGGTGTTGAGCCACTGGTCCAGCGCCGCATCGAGCGGGCGGCCTTCGAGCTGCGCGGTCAGGTCGGCCAGCAGGGCATGGAAGGCATCCTTGCTGGAGGGGGCGGTGGCGGGCGTCATCATGGTGGCGGGCTTTCAAGGGAAAGGCGGGCTGGGCAGGGCGTGTGTGCGCCGCTTGCCATGGAAAATGATTGCCTTGCAGGAATGTGTGACGTGCAGTATCTTGCGTGCATCTGGAAGATAAACCCCTGGATGATCTTCGTCAAGCACTATAGTGCATATTTATCGGGCTGCCGGACCGCAGACAATCGGTGGTGTGAACAAGGACGCGCATGAATGAGCAAGACGACGCAGTGCTGGCCACTGCGCCCATCGACGGCAACGGCGCTGCGGCGCCGGGCGGCGAAGCCCGCAACCCGCTGCTGACGGCGCTGGGCGAGCGCGTGCGCAACCTGCGCGCGCAGCGCGGGCTCACGCGCAAGGCCGTGGCTATCGCGGCCGACGTGTCCGAGCGCCACCTGGCCAACCTGGAATACGGCACGGGCAATGCCTCCATCCTGGTGCTGCAGCAGGTGGCGGGCGCGCTGCACTGCTCGCTGGCAGAGCTGGTGGGCGATGTCACGACCAGTTCGCCCGAGTGGCTGCTGATCCGCGAACTGCTCGAAAACCGCAGCGAGGCCGACCTGCGCCGTGTGCGCCTGGCGCTGGGCGAGTTGCTGGGCACGGCCTCGGTCGACCCGGCCCGGCACAGCCGCATCGCCCTGGTGGGCCTGCGCGGCGCGGGCAAGTCCACGCTGGGCCAGATGCTGGCGGACGACCTGGAGCTGCCCTTCGTGGAGCTGAGCCGCGAGATCGAGAAGCTCGCCGGCTGCAGCGTGCGCGAGATCCACGACCTCTATGGCACCAATGCCTACCGCCGCTACGAGCGCCGCGCGCTGGAGGAGACCATCCAGATCTACAGTGAGGTGGTCATCGCCACCCCGGGCGGCATCGTGTCGGACCCGGCCACCTTCAATGAGCTGCTGGCCCACTGCACCACGGTCTGGCTGCAGGCCGCGCCCGAAGAGCACATGGGTCGCGTGGCCGCGCAGGGCGACACCCGCCCCATGGCTGCCAGCAAGGAGGCCATGGACGACCTGCGCCGCATCCTGAGCGGGCGCGCTGCCTTCTATTCGAAGGCCGACCTGTCGGTGGATACCAGTGGCAAGAGCCTGGCCCAGGCCTTTCAGGGCCTGCGGTCCGCCGCCAGGCAGTCGATGAACGCTTCCTGAGCGTCTGACCCCGCCGCTCGCGGGGCGGAGTCGCCACATCTTTCGCAACGAAAAAAAGCATTCCAGGCATTGACGCGTCCGTAAACATGCATCATGATGCATGTCATCGAAATCAAAAGCTGCATTATTTTTCTTGTTCTGAGGTTTGCAGCCGCTACTACCGGCCCCACAGGAGACATCCATGACTGCCACCACCACCAGCGCCCCGGCGCGCGTCGACTACCGTACCGAACCGGGCCAGTACCGCCACTGGTCGCTCAGCGTTGACGGGGCCATCGCCCGCCTGTCGCTCAACATCGCCGAAGACGGCGGCATCCGCCCCGGCTACAAGCTCAAGCTCAACAGCTACGACCTGGGCGTGGACATCGAGCTCAACGATGCGGTCAACCGCGTGCGCTTCGAGCACCCTGAAGTGCGCACCGTGGTTGTCACCAGCGGCAAGGACCGCATCTTCTGCTCGGGCGCCAACATCTTCATGCTGGGTGTCTCCAGCCACGCCTGGAAGGTGAACTTCTGCAAGTTCACCAACGAGACGCGCAATGGCCTGGAAGATTCGTCGAAGCACTCGGGCCTGAAATTCCTGGCCGCCGTCAATGGCGCCTGCGCCGGCGGCGGCTACGAGCTGGCCCTGGCCTGCGACGAGATCCTGCTGGTGGATGACCGCTCGTCGGCCGTCTCGCTGCCCGAGGTGCCGCTCTTGGGCGTGCTGCCCGGCACCGGTGGCCTGACCCGCGTGACCGACAAGCGCCATGTGCGCCACGACCTGGCCGACATCTTCTGCACCAGCGTGGAAGGCGTGCGCGGGCAGCGCGCGGTGGAATGGCGCCTGGTGGACGCGGTGGCCAAGCCCGCCCAGTTCGCCGCGGCCGTGCAGGACCGTGCCGTACAGCTCGCCGCGGGCAGCGACCGCCCGGCCGGTGCCAAGGGCGTGGCCCTGACCCGCCTGCAGCGCGAGGACGGTGCCGACAGCCTGGGCTACTCGCATGTGCAGGTGCAGATCGACCGTACCAAGCGCACCGCCACGCTCACCGTGAAGGCACCCAGCGGCGCGCAGCCTGCCGACATCGCCGCCATCGAGGCGGCCGGTACCGCCTGGTGGCCGCTGGCCCTGGCGCGCGAGCTCGATGACGCCATCCTGAACCTGCGCACCAACGAACTCGACATCGGCACCTGGCTGCTCAAGACTGAGGGCGATGCCAAGGCCGTGCTCGCCTCCGACGCGGTGATGCTGGCCCACCAGGACCACTGGCTGGTGCGCGAGACCATCGGTGCGCTGCGCCGCGCGCTGGCGCGCCTGGATGTGTCCTCGCGCACCCTGTTCGCGGTGGTGCAGGAGGGCTCGTGCTTCGCTGGCACCCTGGCCGAGCTGGCCTTCGCGGCCGACCGCAGCTACATGCTGGCCCTGCCCGACGATGCCGACCGAGCGCCAAGGCTCACGCTCAACGAATTCAACTTCGGCTTCTTCCCCATGGTCAACGACCAGAGCCGCCTGCAGCGCCGCTTCTACGAAGAGGCCGCGCCGCTGGACGCCGCGCGCGCCGCGGCTGGCAAGCCGCTCGACGCCGACGAGGCCCTGGCCCTGGGCCTGGTCACCGCCGCGCCCGACGACATCGACTGGGACGACGAGCTGCGCATGGCCATCGAGGAGCGCGCCGCCATGTCGCCCGACGCCCTCACCGGTCTGGAGGCCAACCTGCGCTTTGCCAGCAAGGAGAACATGGCCACGCGCATCTTCGGCCGGCTCACCGCCTGGCAGAACTGGATCTTCAACCGCCCCAACGCCGTGGGCGACAAGGGTGCGCTCAAGGTCTACGGCACCGGCGAGAAGGCCGGCTTTGATCTCAACCGCGTCTGAACCGCAGTCCGAACCATCCAAGGAGCAACGATGAGCACGATCAACTACAGCGAGAAGATCCCCAACAACGTCAACCTCGGCGAAGACCGCACGCTGCAGCGTGCGCTCGAAGGCTGGCAGCCCAACTTCATCAACTGGTGGGACGACGTGGGCCCCGACGGTTCGACCAACCACGAGGTCTACCTGCGCACCGCCGTGAGCGTGGACCCGCAGGGCTGGGCCCAGTTCGGCCACGTGAAGATGCGCGACTACCGCTGGGGCATCTTTTTGAACCCGGGCGACGCCAACCGCGAGATCCACTTCGGCGACCACAAGGGCGAGAAGGCCTGGCAGGACGTGCCCGGCGAGCACCGCGCCAACCTGCGCCGCATCATCGTCACGCAGGGCGACACCGAGCCCGCGTCGGTCGAGCAGCAGCGCCACCTGGGCCTCACGGCGCCCAGCATGTACGACCTGCGCAACCTGTTCCAGATCAACGTGGAAGAAGGCCGCCACCTGTGGGCCATGGTCTACCTGCTGCACAAGCACTTCGGCCGCGATGGCCGCGAAGAGGCCGAGGCCCTGCTGCAGCGCACCTCGGGCGATGAAAACAACCCGCGCATCCTGGGGGCCTTCAACGAGGCCACACCCGACTGGCTGGCGTTCTTCATGTTCACCTACTTCACGGACCGCGACGGCAAGTTCCAGCTCTCGGCGCTGGCCGAGAGCGCGTTCGACCCGCTGGCGCGCACCACCAAGTTCATGCTGACCGAAGAGGCGCACCACATGTTCGTGGGCGAGAGCGGCGTCTCGCGCGTGCTGGCCCGCACTGCCCAGGTGATGAACGAGCTCAAGACCGACGACCCGCAGAAGGTGCGCGCCGCCGGCGCCATCGATCTCGGTACCGTGCAGCGCTACCTGAACTTCCACTACAGCGTCACCATCGACCTGTTCGGTGCCGACCAGTCCAGCAACGCCGCCATCTTCTACAGCTCGGGCCTCAAGGGCCGCTACGAAGAAGGCAAGCGCACCGACGACCACGTGCTCAAGGGCCAGACCTACAAGGTGCTGGAGGTCAAGGACGGCCAGCTCGTCGAGAAGGACGTGCCCATGCTCAACGCGCTCAACGAAGTTCTGCGCGACGACTTCATCAAGGACTCGGTCGCCGGCGTGGGCCGCTGGAACAAGGTGCTCGAAAAGGCTGGCATCCCCACCCGCCTGGTGGTGCCGCACAAGGCCTTCAATCGCCAGATCGGTGCGCTCGCGGGCATCAAGATGTCGCCCGAAGGCCGCGTGGTCAACGAGATGGAGTGGGCCGCCAAGAAGGACGAGTGGCTGCCCAGCCCCGAGGACTTCGCCTTCGTGGCCTCGTTGATGGGCCGCGTGGTCGAGCCCGGCCAATTCGCCGGCTGGATCGCGCCGCCGGTGATGGGCATCAACCGCCAGCCGGTCGATTTCGAGTACGTGCGTTTCGGCTGATGGACAACGAAGCGCCCTCGGCGTATGAACGAGGGCAGGGATGAGGGCAGGCCCCACGAAGACCACCCGCCCCATCCCGACCCCCTGGTCGGGGGTGATTAAGAGCGGATAACAAAACTCAGCGAAGCGGTTCTGGCTAGGCGCTGCGCCGCAGGCAGTACGTTAGTACGACAAGGCGCAGCAACGACGCTAGAAGAGTTTTGTTAGCCGCTCTAAGGAGAACCATATGGACATGGCCGTTGAAGCCGGGGTCATCAAGCAGCACCTGATCGACCCGGAAATCTGCATCCGCTGCAACACCTGCGAGGCGACCTGCCCCGTCAATGCGATCACCCACGACGATAACAACTATGTCGTGCGCGCCGACATCTGCAATGGCTGCATGGCCTGCATCTCGCCGTGCCCCACGGGCTCCATCGACAACTGGCGCACCATGCCGCTGGTGCGTGCCTATTCGATTGAGGAGCAGCTGACCTGGGAGTCGCTGCCCGCCGAGCTCAGCCCCGAGGAACTGGCCGTCGCCGGTGCTGATGCCGAGACCACGCAGGCACCCTCAGCGGTATCTGTTGCCGTAGCCACCGCCGAGCCCGGCGTGCAGCTCCAGCCGCCCCTGCACCGGGGTGCCACGGTGCCACCCTGGTCTGCCGCGCACGCCTACACCAACCTCTACCCGCCCAAGGCGCCGACCACGGCCACCGTGGTCGGCAACTTCAACTGCACCGAGGCGGGCTTCGAGAGCGAAACGCACCATGTGGTGCTCGACTTCGGTAGCCTGCCCTTCCCCGTGCTGGAGGGGCAGTCCATCGGCATCGTCCCCCCGGGCACCGACGCCCTGGGCAAGCGCCACCATGCGCGCCAGTATTCGATTGCCAGCGCGCGCAATGGCGAGCGGCCGGGCTACAACAACCTGGCGCTCACCGTGAAGCGCGTCACTTCCGACCATGACGGCACACCCGTGCGCGGAGTGGCCTCCAACTACATCTGCGACCTCCAGGTGGGCGACAAGGTGGAGGTGGTGGGGCCGTTCGGCCACTCCTTCCTCATGCCCAACCACCCCAAGTCGCATGTGGTGATGATCTGCACCGGCACCGGCAGCGCGCCCATGCGCGCCATGACCGAGTGGCGCCGCCGCCTGCGCAAGAGCGGCAAGTTCGAGGGCGGCAAGCTCATGCTGTTCTTTGGCGCGCGCACGCAGCAGGAGCTGCCGTACTTCGGTCCGCTGCAAAGCCTGCCCAAGGACTTCATCGACATCAACCTGGCCTTCTCGCGCACCCCGGGCCAGCCCCGGCGCTATGTGCAGGACCTGATGCGCGAGCGTGCGCCCGATCTGGCCGAATTGCTCAGGGACGGCAACAGCCACTTCTATGTCTGTGGCCTGAAAAGCATGGAGGAGGGTGTGGTGCTCGCCCTGCGCGACGTGGCGGCCGATGCAGGCCTGGACTGGGAGGCCCTGGCGGCCACCCTGGCGCGCGAAGGGCGCCTGCACCTGGAGACTTATTGAGGCCTACGTGTCTGTCAAGCTGGCCAGGCCCTCCTGCCGGACCAGCTCCTCGTACCACTGCTGGTAGCCCGCGCTGCTCGGGTGCAGGCCGTCGGCGGCGTTGAGTTCGTCGGCCCGCTGCACGAAGGGGTCCTGCGCGCGCGGTTTGAGCAGTCGGATATAGCGCACGCCGCTGTCGAGCGCCACCGTCTGCGCGGTGGCATGCAGGCGCTTGGAGCGGCTGTCCATGAACCACGAGACCGGCGGCACGAAGAGGGGGGCGTGGCCGACGTTGCCGCAGGGCATCAGCACCACCTGCTTGCCGCGCGCCTTGGCCGTGCGGATGGCCTGCTCCATGTGGCCGTGCAACTGCTGCTCCGAAGTCAGCCGGATCACGTCGTTGCCGCCGGCCAGCACCAGCACCAGGTCGTAGCCGGTGTTGGCACGCTCCAGTTGCGCCTGCACGTCCTCGAACTTGGCGCCATTGGCGGCCAGGTTGTCGATCTGCCAGCGCGGATGGGCGGCGCCGATGCGCCCCGCCAGGCTGTCCTCGGGGCGGGCCGCACCAGTCCCCACCGCCGTGCTGTCGCCGACCACCAGGATGCGCCGCTCGGGCTGGGCCGGCTGCGCGGTGTAGGGGCGCGATGCCTTGGCCAGGTCCGACGCCGTCACCAGGCGCCAGGGCGCGCAGCCCGTGAGCAGCAGGGCGCCGGCCGCGATGGCCGCAAGGGTCCACCCACGGGGCCGCATGCCGTGGACGGGGGGCTGGTGTGCAGGGGTGGGCTGGGGCAGGGGCATGGGGCGGCTTTGCAGGAGACACAGGTCGGTACTGCAGAGTACGCGCCGAAACCGGCGCTGGATGTCGGCTGCCTCAATGCCTGCGCGTAGGACGCGGGGCCATGCGGGTTCGCTCTTGCGCGCAGGGCCTATTTCTTGAACACCACGGCCTCCAGCCCCATGCGCTGGATGGTCTGCGCCGCCGTGTCAGCCTCGGCCTTGGAGTCGAAGGGGCCCACGCGCACGCGGATGCGGGTGCCCTTGGCGCTTTCCAGCGGCTGGCGGAAGGCCGGCAGGCCCTCATTGAGCAGGCGCGACTGCGTCTTGCGCGCATTGGCCTCTTCGGCGAACAGGCCCACGTTGATGTAGAAGCCCGGTGCGCTGCCCACCATGGCGAGTTCGGGGTCGCTGGCCACCGATGCGGGCGGCTGGGTCGGTGCCGGCGTGGATGCCGGCCTGGCGGCCTTGCTGGCGGCGACGGGCGCGGCGGGTTTGGACGCCGGGGTGGCCGGGCTGCCAGCCTTGGCCTTGGTGCCTGCAGCGGATGTGGCTGCCGCGGACGCTGGATCGGCCGACGGTGCCGCTTTGCTGGCGGGGGCGGGGGCGGCCGGTGCCATCGCCTTGGCGGCGGAAGCGGCAGCGGTCGCCGGTGGCGCGGCTTTGGCTGCCGGCAGCGCCGCTGGCACGGGCGGCGCAGTGGCGACGGGGCTGCTGGCCGGCTGGCGGCGTGATGCCGCGGCGGGCGCGGCCACGGGAGCGGGTGCGGACGCCACGGCGGTGCTGCCCGCGGGCGCGGAGGAGGCTGCCTGCGCGCTGGCGGGGGCAGCGGCGCTGGGCGGTGCCACTGCTTCCGATGGGGCGGGCGGCGCGGATGCCGTGCTGCGCAGTACCGACACGGCGGCCAGCCCGGAGGTGGGGTTGGATGCCGGGGCCGCAGGAGAAGGAGGGGCCGATGTGGCCGGGGCGGCCCTGCCGGCAGGCTCCGCCGTGCTACCCGGCGGGAACAGCATGTAGGCCAGCAGGGCCGTGGCCACCACCACCACATGGCCGATGACCACGGTGCTCAGCCGTTGGCGCGAACTGGCCTGGCGCTCCAGTAGCGCCGCAGCCTCGGGCACGGTGCGCGATGCCGACAGCGCGCGCGCGATGCGCTTGCGGATTTCGGTGTGCAGCACGGCATTGGCGAACAGCCCCGGCACTGCGCAACTGAACAGCGCGATGGCGCCCAGGATGCCCCATTCCACCGGTTGGGGCCAGTGAAGGAACTGCCGGCCCAGGCCGAACACCAAGAGCGCCAGGCCCTCGGCCGCAGCCACGTAGACCAGGGCGGCACCCCAGAGCTGGCGAAACACCAGCCAGCTCAGCGTGGTCAGCGCGGCCGGCCAGTTCCAGGTGGTGGTCGTGCGCCCTGCGTCATCGAAGCGCGCGAAGATCGGCAGGTAGTGCTCGGCATTCACCGGGCCCAGGGCCACCCGGTACAGCGCGGTCATGGCGTTGTCCGACGGAGAGTCCAGCGACATGGGTGCAATGGCGTTGGCAGGG
This sequence comes from Acidovorax sp. AC410, assembly GCF_979253235.1. Lineage (NCBI taxonomy): Bacteria > Pseudomonadati > Pseudomonadota > Betaproteobacteria > Burkholderiales > Comamonadaceae > Acidovorax > Acidovorax sp. AC410. The sequence goes on along the minus strand of NZ_CEEDCG010000001.1, from coordinate 933,637 downwards.
TCCAGTGTCAGGGGCATGCCCGATTCTGGCACGGGCTGCGGGCTGCGCAAAAGGGGGAAGTGGCTGCCTGAATCACCCCACGGGTGCCGATCAGACGCCTCCGCGCACCATGGACATGACCTTGGCCGCATCGAGCGTGGCGGCCTTTTCGCGGATCTGCGGCAGGTACTGGGCCTGCAGGTCCTTGGCCGGGCCGAGCATGCTCTGGAAGCTCTCGCGCAGCACGGCCGTGCTCATCATGCGGCCGCCTGCGTAGTAGCGTTTGGCCACCTGGCCCAGTGCGTAGGTGGTGGCGAACGAGAAGGCCATGCCCGTGGCCGCCTGGCCGATGCCGCCGATGGTGCGGCCCGCCACCTTGCCCAGCAGGCCGCCGAGCAGCTTGCGGCCGAACTGCTCTATGTACTGCGAGGCCATGCCCACGCCGGCCGCGGCGATGAAGTCCTTGATGTGGCCCTGGTCCAGCTCCACGCCATGGGCCTTGCCGACGGCGTAGACCATCTTGACCTGCATGGGGATGATGGCCATCGACGCCCAGGACTGGGGCAGCAGCTCCAGCGCGCCGCACAGCAGCGCGTAGTTCAGGATGCTCTTGTCCAACTCGGCGTCGGAGACCTGTGCCGCAGCGCCGCGCACGGGCAGGGCCGCCGCGGCCGCCGTGCCCACAGCCACGGGCGCCAGGCCGCGCGCGATGGGGGCCGCGCGCTCGGCCACTTCCACGAGGGCATCGGCCTGCTGCTCGAAGGCGGCGGTTTCGCCTTCGCCCAGCTGCAGCCAGCCCTTGAGCTGCGCCAGGAAGGCGCGCTCGGCCTCGGTCTGGCGCCCGTCCACATCGCAGACGCAGACCGCCATTTCGTAGGCCAGCTGGCGCAGGCCCGGCTCGGCCAGCGCGGTGGCAGCGGCCTGGGCGCTGGTGCGTTGCAGCAGCACGTCCTGGACCAGGCGCGGCAGGTCGATGGCCGGTGCGTCGTGTGCCAGCGATTGGGCGATGCGCCGGATCTCCTCGCGCTCGCTGTCGCCCTTGTGGCCGTCGGCGAAGGCGGCGAACAGGGCGATGGTGAGGATGGCTTGTTGCTGGTCGAGTTGCATGGTGGCGTGGCTCCTGAGGAAGCCATGGGTGGCGGGACAGGTGTGCAGTGTGGCAAACAAGGGCTTTTCCATCGCGCCGGTGGGGGCTTGCGGGATGGTCAATGGCCGTACCGCTGCAAGGGCGCGCCAATCGTCCTAGGATGTTGGCCATCCCATTTGACGTCCTGGTGACCGCATGACCACAGCCCTCAAGATCGATTTCGTCTCCGACGTTTCCTGCCCCTGGTGCATCATCGGCCTCAAGTCGCTGGAGCAGGCGGCCGAGCGCCTTGCGGGCGAAGTCGCACTCGACCTGCACTTCCAGCCCTTCGAGCTCAACCCCCAGATGGCCCCCGAAGGCCAGGACATCGCCGAGCACCTGCACGAGAAATACGGCGCCACGCCCGAGCAAAGCCAGAAGAACCGCGACGCCATCGCCGCGCGCGGTGCGGCCCTGGGCTTCACCTTCAACATGGCGCAGCGCAGCCGCATCTACAACACCTTCGACGCCCACCGCCTGCTGCACTGGGCCGAGGAAGAGGGGGACAAGCAGCCCGCGCTCAAGCACGCACTGTTCAAGGCCTACTTCACCGACGGCCAGAGCCCTGGCGACCACGAAGTGCTGGCCCGCGTGGCCGCCGGGGTGGGGCTCGACGAGGCCGAGGCCCGGGCCGTGCTGGCGTCGGATCGGTATGCCGACGAGGTGCGTGAACGCGAGCAGTTCTACCTGCAGCAGGGCATCCACTCGGTGCCGGCCATCATCATCAACGACCGCCACCTGATCTCGGGCGGCCAGCCGCCCGAAGTGTTCGAGCAGGCCTTGCGGCAAATAGCTTCCGGCAAGGCATGACAAAGGGCGCCGCGGCGCCCTTTGTCATTTCAGCGGGATCGGTGTTGCCCGGTCCACCGGCACGGCCGTCACGCTGTTCTGCGGCGAGCCGTCCACCAGCTTTTCGGAGTAGGTCAGGTAGACCAGCGTGTTGCGCGCCGGGTCGACCATGCGCACCACGCGCAAGCGCTTGAACAGGATGGACAGGCGCTCGCTGAACACCTCCTCCTGCTTGCGCAGCGGCGCGGGGAAGCTCACCGGCCCGGTCTGGCGGCAGGCGATGGAGGCTTCGGAGCGGTCCTCGGCCAGGCCCAGCGATCCCTTGATGCCGCCCGTGCGGGCGCGCGAGACATAGCAGGTCACACCCGCCACGGCCGGGTCGTCGTAGGCCTCGACGATGATGTCGTGGTCGCGGCCCAGCAGCTTGAAGGCCGTGTCCACCGTGCCGATCTTGTCCGGTGCGGCCGCAGCAACGCCTGCCAGCAGGGCAAGGGCGGCCAGGGCCGCCATGCGCAAGGCGCCGCGCATCATGCGGTGGCCCCGGCGCCGGCGCAGCGCTTGGCCAGATGGGCCAGGGCTTCCTCGACCTGGTCGACCAGCACCAGGCACAGGTCGCCCGGTTGCAGGCGGGAAAGGGCCGTGTCGATGGCGATGAACTCGCCGCGGATCTCTTCCACATGCGTGGTGCGTGCCGCGCCGGCCAGGCCTTCGCGCAGCAAGGCCATCACTTCGCCGTCGCCACGGCCGCGCTGGGCCGCGTCCTGGTACAGGATCACGTCGTCGAACGCAGCCCCCAGGATCACGGTCTGCTCGCGGATGTCCTCATCGCGCCGGTCGCCGGCACCGCTGATGACCACGCTGCGGCGCTTGCCGGGCAGGGCGTCCACGGCGGCCACCAGGGCGCGCATGGCGTCGGGGTTGTGGCCGTAGTCGGCGATCACCGTGGCGCCGTTGTAGTCCATGATGTTGAAGCGGCCCGGCGCGTTGTCGCTGTCGTTCACGAAGCCCGACAGGCCGCGGCGGATGGTCTGCCACGGCAGGCCCGCGCCCCAGGCGGCGGCCACCGAGGCCATGACGTTCTCCACCTGGAAGCCGATGCGGCCGTTGCGCGTGATGGGCACGTCGCGCAGGTGGATGGTCTCGCGCCACGAGCCTTCGGAGGCCACGATGGAATCGCCGTCCACATACACGGTGCGGTTGCCCTGGGCACGGTGCGTGGCCATCACGGGGTGGTGGCGGTCGGTCGCGAAGAAGATGATCTTGCCCGGGCAGGCCGGCGCCATGGCCGCCACGATGGGGTCGGCGGCATTGAGCACGCCATAGCCGTCGGTGGCCACGTTCTGCACGATCACGCGCTTGAGCACGGCCAGGTCTTCCACCGTGGTGATGTAGTTCAGCCCCAGGTGGTCGCCCGCGCCGATGTTGGTGACCACCGCCACCTGGCAGCGGTCGAAGCCCAGGCCCTCGCGCAGGATGCCGCCGCGCGCGGTCTCGAACACGGCCGCATCCACCTCGGGGTGCAGCAGCACGTTGCGCGCGCTCTTGGGGCCACTGCAGTCGCCGCTGTCGATCTGGCGGCCGTTGACGTACACGCCGTCGGTGTTGGTCATGCCCACGCGCAGGCCCTGGGCCGTGAACAGGTGGGCGATCAGGCGCGCCGTGGTGGTCTTGCCGTTGGTGCCCGTGACGGCCACCGTCGGGATGCGGCCATCGTCGCCATGGGCGTACAGGCGGTCCACCATGGCCTGGCCCACGTTGCGCGGCTTGCCGTACGACGGCGCCAGGTGCATGCGCAGGCCGGGCGCGGCATTCACTTCGACGAAGCCGCCGCCTTGTTCTTCCAGCGGGCGCAGCACGGTCTCGGCGACCATGTCCACGCCGCAGATGTGCAGGCCGACCATCTGCGCAGCGGCGATGGCGCGCGCCGCCACCTCGGGGTGTACGTCGTCGGTCACATCGGTGGCGGTGCCACCGGTGGACAGGTTGGCGTTGTTGCGCAGGATCACGCGCTGGCCCTTGGGGGGCACGGATTCGGGCGTCAGGTCCTGGGCCGCCAGGCGGGCCACGGCGATCTCGTCCAGGCGGATCTTGGTCAGCGAGGTGGCATGGCCTTCGCCGCGGCGCGGGTCCAGGTTGACCTGCTCGACCAGCTCGCGCACGGTGTGCTGGCCGTCGCCCAGCACCTGGGGCGGCTCGCGGCGCGCTGCGGCCACGAGCTGGTCGCCCACCACCAGCAGGCGAAAGTCGTGGCCGGGCAGAAAGCGCTCGACCATCACCGTGCCGTACTCGGCGGCATTGCGGTAGGCGGCGTCGAGCTGGGCGCGGTCGGTGATGTTCACCGTCACGCCCTTGCCCTGGTTGCCGTCCTGCGGCTTGACGACCACGGGCAGGCCCACCTTCTGGGCCACTTCCCAGGCCTCGTCCAGGCTTTCGACGGGCTTGCCCAGGGGCACGGGCACGCCGGCCGCATGCAGCAGGCGCTTGGTCAGGTCCTTGTCCTGGCCGATGGATTCGGCCACCGCACTGGTGGAATCGATCTCGGCGGCCTGGATGCGGCGCTGCTTGGAACCCCAGCCGAACTGCACCAGGCTGCCGCGCGTGAGGCGCCGGTAGGGAATGCCGCGTGCGACGGCTGCGTCCACGATGGAGCCGGTGCTCGGGCCCAGGCGCTCGTCCTCGTCGAGCTCGCGCAGGGCGGCCACGGTCTTGTCGGCATCGAACGTGCCCTGGCCGAGGGCGGCCTGGATCAGTTGCTGGGCGTCCTCGAAGGCCTGGCGGCCCACGGCCTCCTCGCTGTACTCCACCACCACCTGGTAGATACCGGCATCGGTGGTGGCCGTGGTACGCGCAAAGGTCACGGGGCAGCCGGCCTGGGCCTGCAGCGCCAGCGCGGCGATCTGCAGCACGTGGGCCAGCGAGATGTCGCCGTCACCGCCTTCGGGGTGCAGCGCACCGATGGCGGGGAACAGGGCGCGCAGGCGCGCTTCGAAGCCGTCCATCCGGCGGATGGCGCGCTCGCTCTCGGCGCAGGCCACGACGGCCTCGATGGCCATGTGGCGGCTCCAGAGGTTGGGGCCACGCAGGGCCCGGGTGCGGGATACATCCATGGAAATTCTCTTTCTCAGTGTCCGTCGGGGCGTGCAGGCCCCGGAGTCATCGCGGTATTCGGTTTCTCGGGCTCAAGTGCGCAGACCGGGTGGTGGCGGCAGGTCCGGCTCGAAGGTCTTGATGCCCGCGCCGATCAGGTCGGGCGCGATGTCCAGGGCCCAGGCGGCGCCCACGGCGGCCAGCAGGGCCTCGGTGTCGGGCACCACGCCATTGCGGCCGAAGGTCAGCTCCGCCAGCGTGCCCAGCACATGCTCGGCGCTGCCGGTGGCCAGCACCACGCGGCCGTTCTTCACCAGCACGGCACGACCGTTGTCCTTGGCGCGGTGTTCGGCAATCGCGGGCAGGGCAGGGTCCTGCGCGTACAGCACCACGTCGCCATCGCACAGGCGGGCCAGGTCCACCACCTGTTCCACGGCGGCGTTGAGCACGGCCGCGCCATCGGCGAGCACCACGTCCACCTGGGTGCGCAGCACCTTGGTCATCTGGTCCTGCTCATGCACGTCGAATTCGGCCAGGCTGGCCACGCCGTCCATGTCGGTGACCACACCCACCTTGCAGCGGTCGTAGGCCAGGCCGTCGCGCAGGATGGTGCGTGCGTCGTTCTCGATCACGGCGGCCTGCACCATCTGGTTCATCAGCAGGCGGTGGGCGGCCTCCCAGTGGGCGCTGTCGGTGGTGTCCACGTGGCGGCGGTCCAGGAACAGGCCGTCGCGGCAGGCCACGCCGGTGTGGCGGCCGCCCAGGTGCAGCAGCCAGGCCACGAGGCGGGCGATGGTGGCGGTGTTGCGCGTACCGGCCACGCCCACCACGGGGATGCGGCCGGCCGTGCCTTCGGCATGGTCCTCGGCCGGGAACAGGTGCTCGACGATGGCCTGGCCCACGGGGCGGGGGGCGCCCACGGCGGGTTTGAGGTGCATCAGCAGGCCGGGGCCGGCGTTGACTTCGACGATGGCGCCACCCTGCGCGTGCAGCGGCTTGGAGATGTCGAGCGCCACCATGTCGATGCCCGCGATATCCAGGCCCACCACCTTGGCGGCGAGCTGGGCGATGTAGGCGACCTCGGGGTGTACGTCGTCCGTGCAGTCCACGGCCACGTTGCCATTGCGTTGCACCACGATGGTCCGGCCGGCGGCAGGCACGGAGCCCGCATCCAGGTCCTGGCGCTTGAGTTCCAGCTGCACCTTGGTGTCGGTGGCCAGGTCGATGATCTCGAGCGGGTACTCCTCCTCGTAGCCGCGGCGCGGGTCGGAGTTGAGCTGGCTGTCGATCAGCTCCTTGACCGTGGAGCGGCCGTTGCCGGTGATGCTGACCACTTCGCCGCGCGCGGCGGCCACCACCTTGCCACCGACCACCAGCAGGCGGTGTTCATCGCCGGGGATGAAGCTTTCGACCATCACGTCGCTGCCCTCGGGGTAGGCCACGTGGTAGGCCGCCTCGATGTCTGCCTGCTTGCTCAGGTCCAGCGTCACGCCGCGGCCATGGTTGCCGTCCGAGGGCTTGACCACCACGGGCAGGCCGATGTCCTGCGCCGCTTCCCAGGCTTCTGCGGGGCTGTTGACCACCTGGCCTTCGGGGATGGGCACGCCGCAGGCCTTGAGCAGGCCCTTGGTCAGGTCCTTGTCGCTGGCGATGCCTTCGGCGATGGCGCTGGTGAATTCGGTCTCCGCCGTCCAGATGCGGCGCTGGCTGGCGCCGTAGCCCAGCTGCACCAGGTTGCCGTCGTTCAGGCGGATGTGGGGGATGCTGCGGTCGGTGGCGGCCGTGACGATGCAGGCCGTGCTGGGGCCCAGGTACTGGTCGTCCACCTCGGTGCGCACGCGCGCCACGGCGGCAGCCACGTCGAAGGGCTCGTCGTTGATGGCCGACATCAGCAAGCGGTGGCCCTGGGCCAGGGCCACGCGGGCCACCTGCTCGTCACGCGCCCGGAACACCATGCGGTACACGCCGCGCTGCGAGGTGCTGCGCGTCTGGCCGAAGCCGGTGGGCATGCCGGCCAGGTTGAGCAGCTCGATCACGATGTGCTCCAGCACGTGGCCGCACCAGGTGCCTTCCTCCAGGCGCTGCAGGAAGCCGCCGCGCTCGCCCACGCCGCAGTGGTGCTCGATGAGTGCCGGCAGCCAGGCCGTCAGGCGGTCGTTCAGGCCGGGCAGGGTGTGGGAGGGGTGGTCTTCCAGCACACCCAGGTCCAGCCAGACTTCCAGCACGGGCCGGTAGGTCCAGATGTTGGGTCCACGCAGGTAATTGATGCGAAGCAGTTGGATGTCGTTGAATTTCGCCATGGATTGCAGCGGGTAGGGGGTTCCGGCCTTTCGGGGCTGTGCGGGGGAGGACAACGAGAATATGGGGGAACATTGTGCTCCACTCGGATGGCAGCGGCAGCTGTCAGCCAAGGGGCAGTCGCAGACGTTACAGGTGGATGCCTTGGCGTCCTTGCGTGCAGTATCGGGGAGAATTCGCGCTGTGGCGCAATCGGTGACCGCTGGCTGCCAGGGGCGCAAATACCAATCCAACATGCAACATCACCATTCTGTGGACGCCTCCGGTGTCTTTTCCGGCCCCCAGGGGGCCGATCTGTGGGCCATGCTCGCTTCCCAAGAGAACGTGCTGGCCACGTTACAGGTTGACCTGAGCGGTGAACTGCGCTTCGCCACGGGCTGGGTGGTGGTGACTTCCGAGCGCCTCTTGGCCTGCGAGCCCGGGACCAGCGCCTGGCGCGTATGGCCGCGCGCCCCGGGCCTGACGCTGCGCATGCAGGACCACGGGGGCATCGGCTCCCTGGAGCTGCACGATGCCGATGCGCGCCTGGCGTTGTGGCGCTTCACCCTGGGCCAGCATGCCCAGGCGCTGCGCCTGGTGCAGCGCTTCGAGCAGCCCGCCGGCGCCGCGCAAGCGGACGAAGCCACCTGCCCGCAGTGCCACGCCCCCCTGCCGCCCGATACCGAGGAGTGCCCGGCCTGCGCGCGCGCCCAGCCGCCCCAGACCTCCACCTGGGTGCTGCTGCGCCTGTGGCGCTTTGCCCGGCCCTACCGCAAGCAGCTGGCCGCCGGTTTTGGGCTGACCCTGGCGTCCACGGCGGCCACGCTGGTGCCGCCCTACCTGACCATCCCGCTGATGGACGACATCCTGATCCCGTTCCAGAACGGGCAGAAGATCGAGCCCAGCCTGGTGCTGCTGTACCTCAGCGGGCTGCTGGCGTCGGCCCTGGCGGCCTGGGGCCTGTCCTGGGCGCGCACCTACATCCTGGCGCTGGTGTCCGAGCGCATCGGCGCCGACCTGCGCACCACCACCTACGAGCACCTGCTGCGCCTGTCGCTCGACTACTTCGGCGGCAAGCGCACCGGCGACCTGATGGCTCGCATCGGCTCGGAGACCGACCGCATCAACGTTTTCCTTTCGTTGCATGCCCTGGATTTCGTGACCGACGTGCTCATGATCATGATGACGGCTGCCATCCTGTTCTCCATCAACCCCTGGCTGGCGCTGGTCACGCTGGTGCCGCTGCCTTTCATCGCCTGGATGATCCACACCGTGCGCGACCGCCTGCGCACCGGCTTCGAGAAGATCGACCGCGTCTGGTCCGAGGTGACCAACGTGCTGGCCGACACCATCCCCGGCATCCGTGTGGTCAAGGCCTTCGCCCAGGAAAAGCGCGAGGCCCAGCGCTTTCGCGACGCCAACCAGCACAACCTGGAGGTCAACGACAAGCTCAACAAGACCTGGTCGCTGTTCACCCCCACGGTGTCGCTGCTCACCGAAATCGGCCTGCTCGTGGTCTGGGGCTTTGGTATCTGGCTGGTCTCGCGCAACCAGATCACGGTGGGGGTGCTCACCGCCTTCATCGCCTACATCGGGCGCTTCTACAGCCGGCTCGACTCCATGAGCCGCATCGTCTCGGTCACGCAGAAGGCGGCCGCCGGCGCCAAGCGCATCTTCGACATTCTGGACCACGTGAGCAACGTGCCCGACCCGGCCCAGCCGGTCAAGGTGGACAAGGTGCAGGGCGCCATCGCCATGCGCAACGTGGGTTTCCGCTACGGCAGCCGTGCCGTCATCAAGGGGCTGGACCTCGATATCCGCCCCGGCGAAATGATTGGTCTGGTGGGCCACAGCGGCTCGGGCAAGAGCACGCTGGTGAACCTGATCAGCCGCTTCTACGACGTGAGCGATGGCTCCATCCAGGTCGATGGCGTGGACATCCGCCGCTTTGCCGTGGCCGACTACCGGCGCCACATCGGCCTGGTGCTGCAGGAGCCGTTCCTGTTCTTCGGCACCATTGCCGAGAACATCGCCTACGGCAAGCCCGAGGCCACGCGCGAGGAGATCGTGGCCGCGGCCCGCGCGGCCCACGCGCATGAATTCATCCTGCGCCTGCCGCACGGCTACGACTCGCTGGTGGGCGAGCGCGGCCAGGGCCTGTCGGGCGGGGAGCGCCAGCGCATCAGCATTGCGCGCGCGCTGCTGATCGACCCGCGCATCCTGATCCTGGACGAAGCCACCTCGGCCGTGGACACCGAGACCGAGAAGGAAATCCAGAAGGCCCTGGACAACCTGGTGCAGGGCCGCACCACGATCGCCATCGCCCACCGCCTGTCCACCCTGCGCAAGGCCGACCGCCTGGTGGTGATGGACCGCGGCGAGGTGGTGGAGGTGGGGCCGCACGACGAACTCATGGACAAGCAGGGCGCCTACTGGCGCCTGTATGAAGCCCAGGCCCGCCGTGCCGAAGAGGACGCCCAGGCCGCCGGCGTGATCATCGACAGCAGCCTGCTGCACCCGGCCCACCCTGCGGGCAGCGCCTGAGCGCCCCCTTCGACGGACAACGACACCGCCATGACCGATCTGACGACCCCTTCCCCGACCCGCCCGCTGCAGCTGCTCCGCAACGCCCATGGGCGCCTGGTGCTCACCCTGCCGGACGGCACCGTACACGAGGGCGTGGTGCCCGTGCGCGCCTTTCCCATCGCCGCCCCGGCCGAAGGCCTGTCCCTGGTGGGCAGCGACGGCCACGAACTGGTGTGGCTGGACCGCTTCGACCAGTTGCCCCCGGCCGGGCGTACCCTGGTCGAGGAAGAGCTGGCGGTGCGGGAGTTTGTGCCCACTATCGAAAAAATAGTTGCGGTATCGAGTTTTTCGACCCCCAGCACCTGGGATGTGGAAACCGACCGCGGCCCCGTGCGCCTGGTGCTCAAGGCCGAAGAAGACATCCGCCGGCTCGGCGGGCGCACCCGGCTGCTCATTGCCGCGGGCGAGGGCGTGCAGTTCAAGGTACCCGACACCACGCTGCTGGATCGGCAGTCGCGCCGCTTCCTCGAGCGCTTTCTCTGAGGCCTGTCGCGCCAGCCCGCCGCCTGCTTTTTGCGGGCGGCGGGCTTTTTTTTGCCTGAAGAACGCTTAAAAACTAGGGGTAAACCCTTGGTTTTGGGCTTAAGGGCAAAAAAGACCTCAATTTCCCCTTTTGTTTGCCGTTATGAATGTACGAAGAGTCCGGAAGTGCCTCTGTTCGTTCCATCCACAACCTGGGGCCAGCCATGCAAATGCCACCTGTCGATCGATCGCCGACCTGGCGTCCTCCGGGCGCCGATTTGTATTCCACCGGCGCCTCGGGGGCGCCGCCGATACGCCCTGTCAACGCACCACTGCCCGTCGAGTCCATGGACCGGCTGGGGGAGGGGGCCATCGTGCGCGAGCCGGACAAGCCCTCGGCACCCGACGCACCGAACCGCGACTGGACCGAGGTGAAGAAGAAGGAAACGGTGGAAGAGCCGCCCGAACCGCCGCCGGAGCCCATCTACAAGCAATTGCTCGAATTCATCCAGTCGATGTGGCGCGCCAGCGGCAGCGCCGTGGAAATGGCGCAGGACATCAACAAGGTGACCCTGCAGGAGCGCCTTGCCCAGCAGGTCAAGAACGAACCCCTGACCTACTCGGACCCCAAGGTCAAGCGCACGGCAGGGTTGTGAACCGGGTGGCGGGCTGAGGCGCAGCGACGGCGCCAGGGGTCATTGGGTATTTTTGCTACCGAAACGGTAGCGGTTGGGTCAGGGAGCGCTGGCTGCAGGAGCGGGTGCAGCGGGCGCCTGTTGTTTGGCGCGGTCCCGTTCGGCGCGGTACTTGGCCGCAAAAGTGCGCACTTCCTCGTACGAAACAAAACCATCGCGGTCGGTATCGGCCTCATCGAAGGCATTGGACAGGCGCGGGAACAGTTTCACTTCGGTCCGGCTGAGCTTGCCGTCGCCGTTGAAATCCAGCATCTTGAACTCGCGGATGGCCTTGGCTTCGCCCTTGGACAGGCCTTCGGTGTCCGCCGGTGGCGGCGCCACCGGTGCCTGGGCCAGGGCCATGCTGCTGCCCAGCAGGGCTGCTGCGCCCCATGCCAATAGGTTCATCTTCATGCGTTCTGTTCTCTGTTCCTGTTGCGGGACCATGCTCGCACAGATGCGGGCGCACGGTGTTCATTGCAACCGGTCAGAGGCCTTCTTTCGCGGCAAGTTGCACACCATTGCACAACTTTGCATGCCGCTGGGGGCAGCCCTTCAATCCGCCAGCAGCGTGACGGGGTTGGACACCCCGCTGTTCACATGGCCCGCGGGCACATGCAACGAGGCCGAGGTGACATGGCCGGTCTGGTCGTCGAAGAAGAAGTCGGGCTCGAACTCGCGCAGGAACTCCCCCTTCTGCAGGCCGCCGAGGAACATCGCCTCATCGACCGCGATGTCCCAGTCCATCAGCGTTCGGATGGCGCGCTCGTGGGCGGGCGCGCTGCGCGCCGTGACCAGCGCGGTGCGGATGCGCATGCCCGTGCCGCCCGCATGCTGCAGCCGGTGCAGGGCGGCCAGCAGAGGCTTGAAGGGGCCGTCGGGCAGGGGCTGCGCCGCCTTGTCGCTCTCGTGCCGCTGGAAGGCAGCCAGCCCTTCGGCCTGGTAGACACGCTCGGCCTCGTCCGAGAACAGCACGGCATCGCCGTCGAAGGCAATGCGCACTTCATTCGGGTTGGAGTCGCCGGCGCGCACCGACTCGGTCAGCACGCGCGCCGCCGGGTAGCCCAGGTGCAGGGCCTGGCGCACGTCGGCTTCATTGGCCGAAAGGAACAAATGCGCCCCCAGCGGGCGCAGGTAGCGGAACGGGTCGCGCCCCTGGGTGAAAACGCCGCGCTGCACCATGGGCAGCCCATGGGCCAGGCAGGAGCGGAAGACGCGCATGCCGCTGACCGGGTCATTGCGCGAGAGCAGCACCACCTCCACCCACTGGTGCTCGGTGGTGTTGAAGGCCAGCAGCTTGCGCACCAGAGAAAAGGCCACGCCCGGTGCTGCCGGAATGTCGATGCGCTGGCGCTGCATGGCCACGTAGGCGCGGTCGTCCTTGTCGTCGAAGACGCGGTTCTCTTCCTCGAAATTGAACAGCGCCCGCGAGGAGATCGCGACCACCAGCTTGTCGTCCAGGGTGACGGCCATGGCGTGTCTACTTGACGAACTGGTTGAGCTGGATGATGGGCAGCATCACGGCCAGCACAATAGCCATGACCACCAGGCCCATGGCCACGATCAGCAGCGGTTCCAGAATGGTCGCCAGCTGCATGGAGCGGCGCTGCACCTCCACCGACAGCTGCGTGGCGGCGCGCTGCAGCATCACCGGCAACTGACCCGTCTGCTCGCCCAGGCGCGCGAACATCGACAGCAGGCCCGGAAAACGCTTCTTCTGCGCCAGGGCCGAGGCCAGCGGCGCACCCTCGCGCACCAGCACCAGGGCATCGAGTGCGTCGGCGCGCAGGGCGCGGTTGTTCAGGGTTTCGGCTGCGGCCTGCAGGGCGCGCAGGATGGGCACGCCAGCGCTGGCCAGCATGGCCAGCGTGCTGGCAAAGCGCGCCGCGTTGTAGCCGCGCGCCAGCTTGCCCACCAGGGGCAGGTTGAGCCAGGCGGCGTCGAAGCGCTCGCGCACGCTCTCGGACTTCAGCGACCAGCGCAGGCCCAGGGCCCCGACGACCATCACACCGAACATCGCCAGTCCATAGTTGCGCACCAGGGCGCTGATGCCCAGCATCACCGTGGTGATGAAGGGCAGGGCGCGCTTGGAGCCTGCGAACACGCTGGCCACCTGGGGCACTACATAGCCCAGCAGGAACATCACGATGGCGATCGCCACCAGGGTCACGATGGCCGGGTAGAGCGCGGCGCCCACCAGTTTGGCCTTGAGGGCCTGGCGGTCTTCGAGATCGTCGGCCAGGCGTTCGAGCACCAGGCCCAGGTTGCCGCTGTGCTCGCCGGCGCCGATCACGGCGCAGTAGATGTCGGAAAACTCGCGCGGGTGCTGGCCCAGCGCACGGGCGAAAGTGGCGCCGGCATTCACCTCGGCGCGCAGTGCGGCCACCAGGTGGCGCTGGCGGTCATCGTCGGCCTCGTCCGAGAGGGCGCTCAGGGCGCGCTCCAGCGGCAGGCCCGAGCTCACCAGCCCGGCGATCTGCCGCGTCCAGATGGCCAGGCCGGTGGCGTTGAACACCGGCCGGGTGAACAGGCTGCGGTTCCAGCCCTGGGCAGAGCCGTCCCGGGACTGGCCGGTCTGGACCTGCTCCACTGCAATCGGCACCAGGGCCTGCGCGCGCAACTGCGTGCGGGCGGACTTGGCGGTGTCGGCCTCCATCAGGCCTTTGCGGGTCTGGCCCTGGGCGTCCAGGGCTTCAAAGGAAAAAGCGGGCATGCAGGTGGTGGGTGGGCGGTTGCGAAGTGCACAAATGCACCGTCATCAGCCCACGATGGTAGCGGCAACCGGCACTCGCTACCGTGACGCACCACCCCCGAGGGTTACAAGTCGGCTACCCAAGCCGATTCTCAGGCCGCCACGGCGCTGTCCAGCGCCGCATGGGCCTGCGCCGCGATCTCCAGCGAACGCAGCCGCAATGCGGGGTCGTAGACGTCGCTCACCAGCATCAACTCGTTGGCCCCGGTCTCGCGCACCAGGTCGGCCAGGCCGGCCTGCACCGTCTCGGGCCCGCCGATCACCGCCGCCGCCAGGAAGTCGCCGATGGCGGCGCGCTCCTGCGGCTGCAGGCGCGCCGCGAAGTTCTCCACCGGCGGCAGCAGCAGGCGCCGGTCGCCGGTGAGGATGCCCAGCACGCGCTGGTAGGTGCTGCTGGCCAGGAACTCGGCCTCCTCGTCGGTCGGTGCTGCGATCAGCGGCACGCCGATGGCCAGGTAGGGTTGGGGCCATGCGGCCGAAGGGCGGTACAGGTTGCGGTACAGGTCGATGGCCTGGTGCAGCAGGCGCGGCGCGAAATGCGAGGCAAAGGCGTAGGGCAGGCCGCGCTCGGCAGCCAGCTGCGCCGAGAACAGGCTCGAACCCAGCAGCCAGATGGGCACGTTGGTGCCGGCCCCGGGGGTGGCCACCAGGCGCTGGCCGGGTTCGGCCGGAGAGAGCAGGCGCTGCAGCTCGGCCACGTCCTGCGGAAAATCGTCGGCCGTCTCCACGCGACTGCGGCGCAGGGCGCGCATGGTCGCCGGGTCGGTGCCGGGCGCGCGGCCCAGGCCCAGGTCGATGCGACCGGGGTAGAGCTCGGCCAGGGTGCCGAAGGCTTCGGCCACCACCAGCGGCGCATGGTTGGGCAGCATCACCCCGCCCGAGCCCACGCGAATGCGCGAGGTGCCGCCTGCGATATGCCCGACCAGCACGGCCGTGGCCGAGCTGGCGATGCCGGCCATGTTGTGGTGCTCGGCCAGCCAGTAGCGGGCAAAACCGAGCTTTTCGGCATGCTGGGCGGTGCGCAGCGCGATCTGCAGGGCCTCGGCCACAGTGCCGCCGTCGCGGACGGCCACCAGGTCCAGCATGGACAGGGCGGTACGGGGGGAAACAGGTTCAGTCATGCGTGCATTGTGGTCCGGCCCGGCCGGCGGCGCTTGCTCCGGGGCCGAGAGCCGAGGCTGGCAGCAGGGCTGCAGTGCACTCGCCGGCAGGGATATGGCATTTTTTGGTAGCCAAAACGCAAAACGCTACACAGAATGTTTCAAATGGCGTGGCGTTCCTTGCTCGAGGGGCCCCGCCCGCACACCAGGACGGGATCGCACATGGGTTTTTTCAGCCGACTGTTCAAGATGCGGGAGCAGGACCCGACCAGTCCAGACACGACCTGGGCCATGGAAGACAACGGCAGCGAACTCGTGCTGGATGCCGAGTACGCCACCATGCTCATGACCGAGATCGATATCGACGCGGCCATCGCCAGCCATGAAGGCTGGCGCCTGCAGCTGCAGGACATGGTCAATGGCCGCTCCAACGAGGTCATGCGGCCCGAGCGCATCTGCCAGGACGACCGCTGCGACCTGGGCCGCTGGCTCAACGGCACCGGCCGGGTGCGGCTGGGCCACTACCCCGCGTTCAGCATGCTGGTGGCGCGGCACAAGTACTTCCACCAGCAGGCGGCTGCCGTGGTCATGCTGTTCCAGGCCGGTGAGCAGCAGCAGTCGGTGCAACTGCTCAACAGCAGCTGCCGCCATGCGTCCAACCAGGTGCTGCTATTGCTCAAGGAGCTCAAGCGGGGTGTGGGGCGTTGACCGACCGCACCTCCTGAGGCGCGAATCGGCCAGGGCGGCTAATTAATAACTCCGGCCGCCCTTGTACATGGCGTGCTGGCGCCGCTGCAGGGTGCCTGCTTCGCCCAGGCGGGCCATGGCGGCGCCTGCATGGGCGTGGGTGATGGCCATGCCCAGGCCGTCGGCGGCGTCGGTGCCGGGCAGGCCGGGCAGGCTCAGCAGGCGGCGCACCATCTCCTGCACCTGGCTCTTGGCGGCGCGGCCGTGGCCGACCACGGCTTTCTTCATCTGCAGCGCGGTGTACTCGGCCACGGGCAGGTTGCTGGCCACCAAGGCCGTGATGCAGGCACCCCGCGCCTGGCCCAGCAGCAGGGTGGACTGCGGGTTCACGTTGACGAAGACGATCTCGACCGACGAGGTGTCGGGCTGGTAGCGCGCCACCACCTCGGTGATGCCGTCGAACAGGATCTTCAGGCGCCCGGGCAGGTCACCCAGGGCCAGCGTGGTGGTGCGGATGGTGCCGCTGGCCACGTAGCTCAGCTGGTGGCCATCCATGTCCACCACGCCGAAGCCGGTGGTCTGCAGGCCGGGGTCGATGCCCAGGATTCTCATAGCCCGAAGTACCAGCGCACCGAGTGGAAGAACACCGGCGCCGCGAAGCACAGCGCGTCCACCCGGTCGAGCAGCCCGCCCGCGCCGGTGACCGACATGCCCTGCATGCCCCAACTGGTGATGCCGCGGTCGCGCTTGAGCGCCTTCATCACCAGGTGCCCCAGGCTGCCCGCCACGCAGGCCAGCAGGGCCATGCCCAGTGCCTGGCCGGGCTTGAAGGGGGTGATGAAGGTGAGCAGGCCGCCCACCAGCCCGCCTACGGCCACGCCGGCGAGCCAGCTCACCCACTGGAAGCTCTGGCTCACCTGGGGCGCCACGGGCTTGTGCGGAAAGCGCCGGCCCAGCAGGTGCTGCACCACCATGCAGGTCTGCACCACGAACACCAGGAAGAACACCAGGAAGGCGCCCTTGTCCTTGTAGCCCGGAAAGTCCAGCAGCAGCAGCGCCGGCACATGGCTCATGCCGTACACGCAGACCATGATGCCCCACTGCAGCTTGGCATTGCGCTCCAGGAAGCGCTGTGGGTCGTTGGCCAGGGCGCTCACCACGGGCAGCGCCAGGAACACGTAGACCGGGATGAACACCGTGAACAGGTCGAAATGCCGGCTGCCCACGATCCAGAACTGCAGCGGCAGCACCACGAAGAAGGCCAGCACCAGGCTGCGGTGGTCGCCCCGGCGCGTGGGCGAGAGCGTGATGAACTCGCGCAGCGCAAAAAAGCCGACGATGGCGAACAGCACGGTGGCCACGGCATCGCCCAGCGCCCAGCCGATCCAGAACACGGTGGCCATGGCCCAGGAAGTCTTGAGCAGGCCCCAGAAGCGCTTGGCTTCGAGCGCATCGGCTTCGGCCTGGGGGTCGTCGCTGGACTGCTCGCGCAGCATGCGCACATAGGCCCAGATGGTGACGATCGACAGCAGGCCGAACACCACCAGGAACAGGGCACCGATCTGCTGGGTAGCCGTCAGGTTGCGAAGGAAGGCATTCATCTCACACCTCCCTCAATGCGATGACCGCACGCCGTGCGCGGTCGAGGAAGGGGCGGCGCTCCTCGTCCGGTGCCAGCTCGATAGGCGCGCCGAAGGTCACCGAGCACAGGATGGGCACGGGCACCACTTCACCCTTGGGCATCACGCGCTGCACGTTGTTGATCCAGGCCGGCACCAGTACCACCTGCGGGAACATCTGGGCCAGCTTGAACAGGCCCGACTTGAAGGGCTGGGGCTCTTCGCCATGGCCGCGCGTGCCTTCGGGAAAGATCACGATGGAATCGCCGCTCTGCAGCGCCTTTACCAGGGGCGCAAGCGGGTCGTTCTCGGGCAGTGCCGCGCGCAGTTCCTCGGGGGTCGGGGCCTTGGGCGGCGCCTCGGGGGCCGGGTCCGGCCCGCCGGCGGAGGCGGTTTCCGTTTCGGGCAGGGCGGCACCGGCAATCACAGGCTCCACGGGTGCCGGGCGTGCCGGCGTGGCCTGCCGGTCCACGTACACGGCGTTGAACACGGCGGTGGTGATCCACTGGCGAAACGGCGTCTTGGTCCAGTAGTCCTTGGCGGCGATGGGGCGGGTGATGCTGCGCAGTTCCTCGGGCAAGGCCGCCCAGATCAGCACCATGTCGGCATGGCTCTGGTGGTTGGCGAAGTAGATGCGCTGCTCCGCCTTCGGGGGGCAACCATACCAGCGGGCCTGGGAGCCGGTCAGGAACCGCACTATTCCCAGAAGGAGGAGACTCATCAACTTGGCAAGCATGGCGCGGATGATACGGGCGAACCCGCGTGACCTTGCCGAGCAGCGCAGGAGGCACCTGCCCTGGGGTGCGGGGGGCTGCCGGCGGGCGCATGGGGGTGCGCGTTCCCGCGCATACTGTCTGGCATTTGCGCCGCCCCATGAAAAAGCCCCAAGTCTTCACCGTTCACGACATCGCCCGCATGGCCGGTGTGTCCGCCATGACGGTGTCGCGTGCGCTGAACACCCCGGAGCGGGTGGCACCCGCCACGCTGCTCAAGGTGCGTGAAGTGGTCAGCCAGACGGGCTTCGTCCCCAACGGCATGGCGGGCGGCCTGCGCTCCTCGCGCGCCCGGCTGGTGGCCGCGGTGCTGCCGACGCTGACGGGCCCGGTGTTCCAGGAAACCGTGCGCGCGCTGAACCAGGCCCTGGACGAACGCGGCTACCAGCTGATGATCGGCCAAAGCGGCTACGACGCCTCGCGCGAGGACGCGTTGCTCGATGCCATCATCCGGCGCCGGCCCGATGGCATCGTGCTCACCGGCATCATGCATTCCGTAGAGGGCCGGCGCCAGCTGCTGGCCGCGGGCATCCCGGTGGTCGAGACCTGGGACCTGACGCCCACCCCCATCGACATGCTGGTCGGTTTTTCCCACGAAGGCATCGGCGAGGCCGTCTGCCATTTCCTGTACCAGCGCGGCTACCGGCAGCCCTTGCTGCTCGGCGCCAACGATGACCGGGCGCGCCTGCGCATGGGCGGGTTCCGGCGCGCGGCGCGCGAGCTGGGCCTGGCGGCCGAGGTGCCTGCGGTGCTGGTGCCGGCGCCCACGACGCTGGGGTCGGGGCGCAGCGGGCTGGTGGAGGCGCTGGCTGCCCATCCCGGGACCGATGCGGTGTTCTGCAGCTCGGACATGCTGGCCCTGGGCGTGCTGATCGAGGCCCAGGCACGTGGCCTGTCGGTGCCCGGGCAACTGGGCGTGGTGGGGCTGGGCGATCTGGAGTTCGCCGCCAGCCTGCAGCCGGCCCTGACCACGGTGCGCATCGACGGCACGCGCATCGGCCGCACGGCCGCGCAGTTCATCGACGACCGCGCGGAAGGCCGCACGGTCGATCAGCCCATCGTCGACATCGGCTTCGAGATCGTGTCGCGCGCAAGCGCATGAGCAGTGCTGCGGGTCGCGCCCGCAGCGGGCAGACATGGCTGCGCTCGCTCGTGACAGGTGGCAAGCACGGGCATGGGCGGCTTCGGTGTGCGGCCGAAACCACGCCAAGGCAAGCCCGGATTCCCCGTGCGCCCCAGGTCGTTCCAGTCCGCCCGACCCGCTAGGCCCATTCTGGCGTCTCCTCGAAGCGCCGGGGGTGAGGTTGTTCGCAGACCTGGTTGCGCCCCTGGGCCTTGGCCGCGTACAGCGCTTCATCGGCAGCGCGGAGCAGGGCGTCCGGCGAGCCGCCATGGCTTGGGATCACGGTGCTGATGCCGATGGAAATAGTGATATGGGGTGCTGCGGATGAGTGGGCATGCGCGATCCCCAAGTCGGCAATGGCCTGTCGAAGGCGCTCGGCCACCAGGGCCGCTCCCTTGGAGGTGGTGCCCGGCAAGAGCACCACAAATTCCTCACCGCCGTAGCGTGCAACCAGGTCATGCGGGCGGCCCAACTGCTGTTGCATGGCGAGCGCGACTGCCCGCAGGCAGGCATCGCCAGCCACATGCCCATAGCAGTCGTTGAACTGCTTGAAGAAGTCAACGTCGGCCAGCGCCACGGCCAGTGGCAGGTGGTCGCGCGTGCATTGGCGCCACTCCCGGTGAAATTCCTCTTCGAACAGGCGCCGGTTGGCGATGCAGGTCAGCCCATCGCTCTGGGCCATTTGCACCAGCAAGACTTCCTTTTCCTGCAGTTGGACAATGCTTTCCTGCAGGCGCTGGTTCGATTCCTGAAGCGCCCGCCGATCCACATGCTCCTGGGTCATAACCCTCGCATTGATGTAGATCAGCCCACCGCGGGTATCGACCTGAGCCACGATATCGCGGTAGGCGCCTTTCGTATCGCGGATGCGGCACCTTATGTCCACGGCCTGGCCATTGCTTGCCAACTGCTCGCGGACGTTTCGCACGACATGCCTGTCGTCGGGATGGGCATAGATGGCCATGACCTGTTTGCCCACCAGCTGAGCCTGTGTCCAGCCCAGCAGTTCGCTCCAGGCCGCGCTGATGCGCACGCACCGGCCAGTGGGGTCCAGAATCACCAGCAGACTGAGGTGGGATGCGAACAGCTGATCGATCTGGTGGGTTTGGCGCCGCAACTCGTCCTGGGAGCGTTTGCGCTGGATTTTCCAGGCCCACAGGCCTGTCAGGCTGAGGAGACAGGCCAGGGCCAACCAGGCAACATCGACCATCAGCATGCAATGCGTGCGCGTGCGTCGAGAAAGGCCTTGAGCTGGTCGGCCGCAAGCGGCCGGCTGAACAGGTAACCCTGGTAGGCATGGCACCCATGCTCTGCCAGGAACTGTTGCTGGGCCTCATTTTCCACGCCTTCTGCGATAACTTGCAGCCCCAGGCTGTGCGCCAGGGCCACGATGGTCCGCACAATGGCGGCGTCGTTGGGGTCGCTCAACAGGTCACGCACGAAAGACTGGTCGATCTTGAGCTGGTCGAGCGGAAGCCGCTTGAGATAGTAGAGAGACGAATACCCCGTGCCGAAGTCGTCGAGCGAGAAGCATACGCCGCGGTGCTTCAGAGCCGCCATCTTGGTGACAGTCTCCTCCATGTCGCTGACCAGCAGACTTTCGGTGAGCTCCAGCTTGAGGCGGTGGGGGTTGGCGCCGGCGTTGTGCAGCACGTCAAACACCTGGTCCACGAAGTCCGGATGGCGAAACTGCAGCACGCTGACGTTGACGGCGATGGTGAGTTCAGCGGTATCAGCCCGCGTTGCCCATGTGGCGAGCTGTGCACACGCGGCTTCCAGCACCCAGCGGCCCAAACCCAGGATGGCACCCGTTTCCTCGGCCAGCGGAATGAAGATGGCTGGCGATACCATGCCGCGATGGGGATGCTTCCAGCGGAGCAATGCCTCAACGCCCAGCACTTCACCTTGGCTGCCCACCTGCGGTTGCCAATGCAGGAGGAACTCGTTTTGCGAAAGTGCCTGGCGCAGATCGCTTTCGAGCGCGGCACGCGCCGTCACGGCCTGCTGCATGTCCGGGTCGAAGAAGCGCAGTGTGTTGCGGCCTGCCGTCTTCGCCTGGTACATGGCCAGGTCCGCGCGTTTGAGCAGCTCACCCACTCCCTGCGCCTGGCCGAACGGCGCAATGCCAATGCTGCAGGTCGCCCGATGCTCGTAGCCCGTCAGATTGAACGGCTGGTTCAGCGCATTCAGAATGTTCTCTGCGACGGTCCGGCTCTGCATGGCGACCTCCTGCGCACCGGCACCGAGTTGCTCCAGCATGACGACAAATTCATCGCCACCCAGGCGAGCCACTGTGTCAGTTTCGCGCACGCAGGCCGTCAGGCGCCGCGCCACCTGCTGCAGCAGCAGATCCCCCTTGTCATGGCCGAGTGTGTCGTTGAGGGTCTTGAAATTGTCCAGGTCAATGAGCAACAAGGCGCCGCCGCGTTTGCTGCGCGCACTGGCCATCAGTGCGTGCTGCAATCGGTCAACCAGCCGGACGCGGTTGGGCAGGCTGGTCAGGGGGTCGAAGAATGCCAGCTTCTGGATCTGCAGCTCGGTGACCTTGCGCTGCGTAATGTCTGTATTGATGGCCAGAATGGATTTGGGGTCGCCGTGCTCGTCGCGCACCAGCGTCCAGTGCGCCTCGACGGTGAGCGTGCTGCCGTCCTTGCGGTGCTGGATGAATTCGCCGCTCCACTCGCCCAATGCCAGCACGTGGTGAATGGCCTGCTGGTAGACGGTCACATCGTCGTAGAGCAGGTGCGATATGCACTGCCCCATGGCTTCCTCGGGGGTCCAGCCATACAGGCGTTCAGCACTGCGGTTCCAGAAGAGCACCCGGTCTTCGAGGCAGCGCACGACGATGGCGTCCTGCGCCTTGTCCAGCAGCGATGCCTGGTCGCGGATCTGTGCGTCGGCCTCCTGGCGCTCGATTTCGGCCGCCGCGCGCGTTGCAAAAATGTGCAGCGTGGACACCATCGGCGCGTCTTGCTCGCAGGGGCCATCGAACAGAAGGGCAATCACGCCCAGGGGGCGGCCCGACGAGTTGTCCAGGCGGCGCCAGACGCATGTTTGTGCCTGGAGACTGTGCAAGGGTCCGGCCGCAAGCCACTCCACCGAGATCCCTTGTTCCATCCCGTGGGTCTGCCTTGCCGCGAGCGCAAGCGGGGTCCGCTCCAGGGCGAAGTCAAAGCCAGCGATGGACTGGCCTTGTGCCACCACCGCCAGCGTCCGGGCGGTCAGCGGCGCGCCGGGCGTTCCCTCGCCTCCTGGAAGCAGTCGCGCCACAAGGCCGCCCTGGGCGCCCAGGGTCTCGGCGCTGTTGCGCACCAGTTGCTCGAAAAATGCCGTGCCGGTGCCGGCCGAGACCGCTGCCGCAACCTTCACGACAGCAGACTGCAGTGCGTGCTGCCTGGCCTGGGACCGCAAGCCTGCGATGCCGAAAGCCAGGTCGTTGGCCAGATCCTGCAGGAGCTTGGCCTCTTCCGATCCGATCAGCACAGGCTCCTTGGAGCACAGGCCCAGCAGGCCCATGGCATTGTCGGCATGGCCCAGGGGCAGGAACGCAGCGCCGAGAAAACCATGCGCAAGCGCCGATCGGACCCAGGGCTGCGGCGCGGCCTGGTGCTCCAGATTCTCCACCAGGGCCAATTGCCCGCTACCCAATGCCTGCTCCATGATCTGCCGCAGACCCGCTTGGGATGCGTCGTTCCAGGATCCTTCCAGTTCCTTCAGCAGGCCGCTGTGGTCACCCACGTGCGCAGCCAGCTCCAGGCCGCTGCCATCGCTGCGCAGCCAAGCGGCCCAGGCCATGTCGTAGCCACCAATATCCACCGTGATGCGGCAGACTTCCTCAATGATGGCTTGCTCGGTGCGGGCGCGGATCTGCACCTCGTTGCAGGCGCTCAGCATGCGCTGCGCGCGGCTGGCGCGGGCGAGTTCGCGTTCAGCGCGCAAGCGCAGCGTCACGTCGTTGATCAGCACCAGGCGGGCACGCTGGCCGTTGAAATCGACCAGGTCGGCAGAGACTTCGGTGTCGATCACCGAGCCGTCCTTGCGCCGGTGGCGCCGTTTGAGGCCGACGACTTTCTGCACGGCTTCCGTGCTGCGCAGCGACTTTTCCCACTCCTGCCGGTCCTCGGGTAGCCACAGGTCCCTGACATCCATGGCGAGAAATTCCTGCTCGCTGTACCCATAGTGCAGCAAGGCTGCATGGTTCACGGCCAGGATATGGTGGGAGCGCAGGTCGCTCACCCACATGGGAAAGGGGTTGTTGTCGAACAGCAGCCGGTACTGCTCCCCTGAGGCCCGCCACTGCGCAGAGATGCCGTGCCGGAGGATGGCCGAACCGAACGACTCGCCCAGAACCTGCAAACCCAGCAGGTCGCGTTCGGTAAACGCATCGCGGTGGCCGGAGACCAGGTAGACCATGCCGAGGATTTCGTTGGCTGCGCGCAGCGGAACCGCCAGCATGGAACGTGCGTTGCGGAACCAGGGCCGAGAGGCCTCGGCATGGCCATCCTGCGGGATGTCCGTCCGCCGCATCGGGTGAAGTTCGTGCGCGCCGATGCGCCAGGCAAGGGCTTGCAAGTGGTCGCTCCACGCCATGCCATCGCCCATGGGAACGGCCTCGCCTGCCACGCCGCGGCAGACGAGGCTTGTACCTTCCAGGCGGAAGATGGCACAGCCCGGGGCGTCTGCCATGGCACGCGCCCAGCCGGCCATCAGCGGGATGGTTTCACTCAGATCCAGTGCGAGATCCAGTGCCGCTATCTCCTGCTGGATGCGCATGAGGCGGGCCCCGGCTTCGGGGTCCTGGCAGACCAGCCGCAGGAGGTCATCTGTGGGCAGGCCCATGATCGCTCCCTTTACGTTGCGTGGGGCGTGAGCCTGAAGACAGCCACCGCCTGCACCAACTGCAGCGCCTGTGTCCTCAAGCTGTCGGCCGCCGCTGCGCTTTGCTCCACCAGTGCAGCGTTTTGCTGCGTGGCCTGGTCCATCTGCATCACTGCTTCGCCCACCTGTGACACACCCTCGCTTTGCTCGTGGCTCGCGGCGCTGATCTCTCCCATGATGTCCGTGACGCGGCGGATCGCGCCGACCACTTCGGTCATGGTGGCACCCGCCTTGCCCACCAGCGAGGATCCCCGCTCCACGCGCTCCACACTTGCACCAATCAGGTCCTTGATTTCCCTGGCGGCCAGCGCGCTGCGCCCGGCCAGACTGCGCACTTCGCTGGCCACCACGGCGAAGCCGCGGCCCTGATCGCCTGCGCGGGCAGCCTCCACGGCTGCGTTCAGGGCCAGGATATTGGTCTGGAACGCAATGCCATCGATCACGCTGATGATGGCTGCGATCTTCCTGGAGCTGTCGTTGATGTCTTTCATGGTGTCCACGACCTCGGCGACTACCTCACCTCCCTGCGCAGCCACCCTGGAGGCCGCCTGCGCGAGCCCGTTGGCATCGCGTGCGTTGTCTGCGTTTTGCTTGACCGTGGCGCTGAGTTGTTCCATCGATGCTGCAGTTTGTTCCAGTGCGCTGGCCTGCTGCTCCGTGCGTGCTGACAGGTCGTTGTTGCCTTGGGCGATCTCGGCGCTCGCGGTCGCCACTGAGTTCGCCCCCTGCCGCACCGATGCGACGACCTTTGCCAGGCTGTCTTTCATGGCCGACAGCGCATGCAGCAGCTGCCCGGTTTCGTCCCGATTGCGCGTTTGCAACGCGATGTCCAGGTTGCCGGCGGCGATTTCTTCGGATGCGCGGACGGCCTTGGCAATCGGCCTGGTGACCATGTTGGTGGTCCATGTCGCCAGCACCCCTGCCACCGCCACCGCGCAGGCCAGGGCCGCAAAGATGCCGATGCGGCCCTGGGCATACGCAGTGTCCGCCGTGGCGGAGGCCGCCTGGGCGCCATTCTGGTTCAGGTCGAGCAGCGCCTGGACGGTGACCGCCAGCGCGTTGTAGGCTTTGCGCGAATCCCCCAGCATCAGGGCCACCCCTTCCTTGTGCGTTGCATCTGCCCCGCGCGTCAGCTTGCGCAGCTTTTCGTTCTGAGCGTAGTAGGCCTGGATTTCCCTGTGCAGTTTCTCGAACAACTGGCGCTCCTCGTCCGAGACGATCATCGGCTCGTACTGCTGCTCCAGACCCAGGACAACGGTCTTCTGGGCGTCCATGCGCTTTTCGAGATCGGACAGCTCTTTGTCATCAATGCCCAGCAGGCTCTGCCCTTCGAGCCGCCTGACGCTGCTGACTGCATAGCGGATCTCCTGCAGCAGTTGCACGCTGGGCAGCCAGATGTGCGTGATGTCATGGCTCGCCGCTCCCAGCCGTCCGAGCTGTCCCAGCCCCACCGCGCCGAGCGTCGCTGCGAGCAGCAACATGGCAAAGAAAGCGGCACCCAGTTTGGCGCGCAGCCTGAGATTCGAGATTTTCATACTTCTTTCCACCGCCTCGGCGTTGGCGCCGCCACATGGCAATCAAGGCCTCAAGCAGTTCCGCCGGACACAGTGCTCTGTTGGTTTGTCATTGGCACTCGGACTGGAATGTAAGTAATTGCATCACGATTGAAAAGACAAGATTCTTCTGTGGGGGATCAAAAAAATTGATCGTCTCCCAGGGCACGGCAGAGTGCGAATTCCGGCATGCTATGGGCACTGGAGACACGCAGTGGCAGACCCCCTCATCCGATTCAACTTGCGCCAACTGGGCGTCTTCAAGTCCGTGGCGGAGTGCGGGGGTATCCGCGAAGCTGCACGCCGCCTTGGCCTGACCCAGCCTGCTGTCACCCACGCCATGCGCGAACTGGAGCAGGGTCTTGGCGTTGATCTCTTCGTGCGAAGCGTCAAGGGAGTCACCCTCACCACGCCAGGCGAGGCCTTGTTGCTGCGCGCCCGGCGCATGCTGCACGAGGCGCAAAACACCCAATCAGAAATCGAGCAGATGAGCGGCGGTCAGGGCGGGAGGCTGCGCATTGCCCTGAGTGCCGCAGCCGCCAGCACCGTGCTGCCGCACGCTCTGATCGATTTTCGGGCGCAGCGTCCCAGGGTGACACTGGAATTGCGCGAGATGACCTGGGCCACACGCCTTGATGGCTGGAAAGAGGGCGAATACGACTTTGCCGTGCTCGCAGAGGCCGACATCCCGCGCCAGGATCGATTGGAGCGTGAGTTGCTGTTGACCGTTCCTGCCGTTCTGGCAGCTCGCGTGGGACACCCCTTGGCCGGGGCACGGTCCATTCTGGAGTTGGCCGGCGCACTGTGGCTGGCGCCTGGCTATGGAATGGACGCATTGAACATGCTGTTCGAGCAGAGGGAACAGCCGCCTCCGCAGGACATCATCTATTGCCATTCGGTTTCGATCGCTCTGTCCCTGGTTCGGAACACGGATGCCATCGGTCTGGTGTCTTCCCGGATGTTCTGCGATGAAAGCGCGAGCCGTGGCTTGGTCGTGCTCGATGTGGCTGAAGCGTTCCCGCCGGCCCGTATCTCCATCGTGATCAGGCATCGCCAGACGCTGACTCCAGCAGCGAACCTGTTCATCGAGTGCCTGCGCCGGTCGGCTGCCCAGGTTCTGTGATGTGGGATGTCGGATGGCTGCCGCAGGGCTGCAAGCGTGCTGTCGGGCGGTGTGCCAGGAATAAAACGGGCGCTCGGTGGACATGGTGACCTCTGTCGAGATCTCGGATGGGGCGTTTATTTCAGCGACCCGCAAGGCGACCCAGGATCCTGTCGCCGGCGCACAGCGCCTACGGGCCGAAGTCCGCCTGGCGCGTCTTGGCCGCTGCGACGGCGGGGCTGCGAAAACAGGCGCTCAAACCCAGATCCGGTAGACCCAGAACGCCTCGTCGCGCTGAATGCCGTCGTACAGCGCCTGCGGCGCATAGCCGGTGATGCGCCGCGTGACGCGGCACAGGTGCGACTGGTCCGAAAAGCCGGCGCCTGTGGCCACCTCGGCCCAGCGCACCGGGGACTCGGCGGCGTCCGCAGCCAGGGTGTCGAAGAATGCCTGCTCGGCCTTGCCGAAGCCGCGCAGCTCGCGCAGCGGCAGCCCGGCCCAGCGCTTGATGCGCCGCTCCAGCTGGCGCAGGCTGCGGCCGGGCGCCGAATGCGCCGCGCGCTGCGCCAGGTGCGTGGCCCAGTCGGCATAGCGCTGCGTGGCCGTGGCGGGGCCGGGCCTGCAGGCCTGCCAGCGCGGCAGCAGAAACTGCTCCAGGCATTCCATGCGGGCCGCGTCGTCGGGCTGGTGCTGCACCGCCTCGCACATGGCCAGCCAATCGCGTGGCAGCAGCGTGGTGGCGTCCACCGTGCGGTCGGTCAGGTGCTCGGGCGCCAGGCCGGTGAGCAGGTGCAGCGCATCGGGCATGAACATCACCATCATGGCGTGCGTGGGCTCGGCGCACCAGCTGGTCGAGGGCCGGGTCTGCGGGCCTGCCAGCACCCAGCGCCCTGCGAAGGGCTCGCGCGGGCTGTCCAGGTCCGGCATGCTGCCGGGCCGCTCGGGCACCAGGCATTCGCTGCGGCCCGTGAACCACCAGCTCAGGCTGCACAGCGGTGTCGCGGGAAAGCGGTTGATGCGCTGTACATCGCTGAGCGCATGGCCCAGCGTGCTGCGCACGATGGTGCCACGCACGCAGGCCGACAGACCGGCATGGGGCAGCCACAGCTGGCCCGAAGGAATGAGCCCATCGGGATGCCGGGCGGAAGGGGGTGCCTGTATGGCCATGGAGCCGAGTGTAGGGGAGTGGTGGTGTCGCAATCGTTCAATACGCCGGTGGCGGGGCGCACCACCATGCCGGCATGAACACAACCCTTTCCGACGAGCTTGCGCATGCCGCAGCCCCACCCGCCCTGCAGCCATCAGGCCCTTTGTCCCGCTGGTGGGGCCTGCCGCTGCTGCGCCAGATGCGCGCCGACTACCTGGGCTTCGTCACGCAGCTGCAGCGCGAGCACGGCGATCTCACGCGCATGCGGCTGGTCAACGAGGATGCCTGGGATCTCATGTCCCCCGAACTCGTGCGCGAGGCCCTGGTCACCCATGCCGACCAACTCATCCGCTGGGAGCGCGGCATTGCCGTGTTCGAGCAGGTGTTTGGCCAGAGCGTGCTAGTGACCGAGGGCGATACCTGGCAGCGGCAGCGCCGTGTGCTGATGCCCGCTTTCACGCCCAGGCGCGTGGCGGGCTACGCGCAACTGATGACCGATGCCGCACGCAGCGCGCTCGACGTGGCGGTACCAGCAGGCCGGACCGGGTGTCTGGTGTCCATGGACACGCTCTGGACCGACGTCGCCATGGACGTGATCCTGCGCACGCTGTTCAGCGAATCGGCCCAGGCCGATGCCCGGGAAGCCGCCTGGGCCACGCAGACGCTGTCGGCCACCGCGTTCCGCGAGATGTTCATGCCGGTCACGCTGCCCGATTGGCTGCCCTTACCGGGCAAGTCCGCCAAACGGCGCGCGCTCAAGGTGCTCAAGGGCCTGGTGCAGCGCCATATCGATGCGCGCGCGCAGGGAATGGACGATCCGGATGCGCCGCTACGCACCGACCTTTTGCAGATGCTGCTGACGCTGCGCGACGAGGGCACGGGCCAGCCTCTGGCGCGGCAGGAGGTGTTCGATCAGTGCATGGTGAGCTTCCAGGCCGGCCATGAAACCAGCGCCACCACCTTGCTGTGGTGGAGCCGCCTGATGGCCGAGCACCCCGATGCCGCCGGGCGCGCACAGGCCGAAGTGGACGAGGTGCTCCAGGGCGGTGCCCCGGGGCCGGAACATCTCGCACGGCTGCCCTGGCTGAGCGCCACGCTCAAGGAGACCCTGCGCATGTACCCGCCCGTTGCCGCGCTGATGACCCGTCGCACCATTGCCCCCATCACGCTCGGGGGGGTGGCGGTACCCCGGGGCGCCATGCTGCGCATCACCCCCTGGGTGCTGCACCGCGACGAACGCTGGTTTCCCCAGGCCGATCGTTTCACGCCCGAACGCTTTCTGGACGGCGCACCGCCGATCACCAAGGGCGCATGGATTCCGTTCGGCGTAGGCCCCCGCGTGTGCATTGGCCAGCACTTTGCGATGCTGGAGATGACGCTTTTGGCAGCCATGCTGTTGCAGCGGTACCAACTGCGCTTGCCGGTTCCGACGCCGGCGTGTGAGCCGAAGCTGCATGTCACCTTGCGGCCACAAGGGCGGGTCGAGGTGTGGCTTGAGCGACGCTGAAGGTGACTCCTGCTGACCTTCGTTCGTCAATCGGTTCCCGATCAGGGCAAAAGCATGTTTGGCTTCCTAAGCCGTGCCGGGGCAATTTTGGATATGGACGGTGGTGACGGGGGGATTGCCTTCACTCCGAATGGTCCGGGTAGATGTTTCGGGTGCAATGGACAGTATTTCGTAAGTCGGAAAACTCTCTGTCGTCACCACCAATACCCTGATGCAAGCTGTGTCTCCTGATACGTGAAAAGCGGTGTTGCATGTCAGTTTGAACTCACAGCCACTGCTGACAATACGGGCCTGCTGAAACGCGCCGATATGCTCTCTCAGTTCCGGGCTGTTCGACAATGCAGCTTCGATGGATTGGTGCATCCTGTAATTCATCAATGCACCGTAGGCCAATAGTCCAGGCACGATGGCAAATGCAGCGAACAACGCCAAGGTCTTCATGGCATTTTTCGATGTCAACGCGGTATTGAGCATGGTCGGTATCCGTATGGCTCCAGCATGCCGTCATCTGGTTTGCCTGGATCGTCTTCAGTGGGTACGCAGGGGTCAGGCCCGTGGCGCCGTTCGTCACGGCAGCTCCGCACTCCCCATGCGCGCCAGTATCGTCCGCGTTCGCCCCGCGAGATACGCCGATCCCGGCGTCTTTTCGAAGCGCTTGGGGGCCGGCAGCATCACGGCCAGGCGGGCCGCCTCGCTGGGGGCGAGGCGGTTGGCGCTCTTGCGAAAATAGTGCTGGGCGGCGGCCTCGGCGCCGAAGACGCCCTCGCCCCATTCCACGCTGTTGAGGTAGATCTCCAGGATGCGCTCCTTGCTCAGCAGTTGCTCCAGCAGCAGCGTGAGCACGAACTCCTGGCCCTTGCGCAGCAGGGTGCGCTCGCCCGAGAGCAGCAGGTTCTTGGCCAGTTGCTGGGTGATGGTGGAGCCGCCCCGAATCTTGGGCGCGCGCTGGGGCTTTTCCGGGGCGCGGTTCTGGGCCTTGGCGGCCTGGGCTTCGGCCTTGGCATTGCGCTCCCAGGCTTTCTCGATGGCGGCCCAGTCCACGCCGTCGTGGTTGGCGAAGCCGTCGTCCTCCGAGGCGATCACGGCGCGCTTCAAGTGGTCAGATATCTCGCCATAGGGCATCCACTGCTGGCGCCAGCGCACCTGGCCGCTGCTGGACAGTTGCACCCAGGCCTCGGAGCGCTGGAAGCTGGTGGATTCGGGGTTGACCACCACCATGGCGGCAATGCGCAGCACGAAGAACAGCTGCAGCGCCACGGCGGCGAACACCACCAGGCACAGCCAGCGCAGCACGGCTTTCATGTGCGGGTTCTTTTTCTTGCCAGGGTTCAGTGCTGGGGCTGCAGCGCCAGTTGCGCCTGCAGCTCGGCCAGCACCTGGGCCGAAGGCGGGCGCACGCCGCGCCAGAACGCGAAGGCCTCGGCCGCCTGCTCCACCAGCATGCCCAGTCCATCGCGCGGCACCGCCCCATGGGCGGCAGCCCAGTCCAGAAAACCCTGGGCCGCGGGGCCGTACATCATGTCGTAGGCCAGGCCGCCGGGGCGCAGCACGCTGGCCGCCACGGGCACGGCATCGCCCGCCAGGCTGCTGGCCGTGGCGTTGATCACCACGTCGAAGTCGCCGGCCACGGCATCCAGGGTGCTGGCCGCCAGTTGCGCGCCCAGCTGTGTGGCCAGGGCCTGGTGCGACTGCACCAGCGCCTGGGCCTTGGCCAGGGTGCGGTTGGCAATGGCGATGCGCCGCGCGCCGGCCTGCAGCAGCGGGCCCAGCACGCCGGCCGCCGCGCCGCCGGCACCCACCAGCAGCACATCGCGGCCCTGCAGGGCCACACCGGCATTGCGCGTGATGTCGGCCACCAGGCCCAGGCCATCGGTGTTGTCGGCGTGGATGCTGCCGTCCGGGCGAAACGCCAGGGTATTGGCCGCACCGGCCAGTTGCACGCGCTCGCTGCACTGCGTGGCCAGCAAGGGCGCCTCGATCTTGAACGGCACGGTGACGTTGCAGCCGCACCCGCCTTGGGCCGCGAACGCGCGCACACCCTGGGCAAAGCCGTCCAGCGCCACCAGGCGCCGCTCATAGGCCAGTCGCTCGCCAGTCAGTTCGGCAAAGCGGGCGTGGATGGCCGGCGAGCGGCTGTGCGCCACCGGGTTGCCCATCACGCAATACAGGTCGACGGTGGCTTGGCTCATCTCGAAGGGGGTTCAGCGAACAGTGGTTTCCAGCGTCTGGTCACGGGTGAAGCGAAAGCGCGCCACCATGGCGATCTGGTCGGCCTTGGCGCGCATTTCCTGGTTGAAGGCGCCGAACGGGCCGGCGGCGCGCGCGATGGCCTCGGCGCGGCGGTCCAGCGTGGCATTGCCAGAACCCTGCACGATCTCGGTCTCCAGCACGCGGCCGTCGTGGTTCACGGTGACGATCATCGTCAGCTCGCCATAGAGTTTGCGGCCGGCCTGCTCGGGGAAGTTCTCGGTGCCCTTGTCCTCGACCTTGCGGCGCAGCGCGTCGTAGTAGATCGCGTAGGCCTCTTCGCGCGTGGCGGGGCTGATGTAGCGCTTCTTGGGGCGCGAGTTCTCTTCGTTGATGCGCTTTTCGATCTCGGCCAGCAACTTGACCAGTTGGCGGCGCTTTTCGTCCTGTGCCGACTGCTCGGCGCTCTGGCTGGGCTTGCGCGGATCGGGGGGCGGCATGCTGGCCAACTGCTTGCGCAGCTGCGTGAGCAACTGGGTCTGCTGCTCCTGCATCGCGTCCATCTTGCGCTGGGCTTCCTCGAAGTCGTCGCCCAGGGCGGTCAGCGCCGAGTAGGGCAGGGGGCTGGTGGCCCGGCCCTTTTCCGCATCGCCGCCGCCCGCCAGGTTGGACTGGGCGATGGCCTGGGCTTTCTCCGGCCGTTCGTTGGACTTGGCATTCACCAGGATGACTTCGAGCGGCGTGTCCTGGAACACGCGGTTGAAGCCCTCCGGGTCGATGAAGCGCACGGTGATGAGCGCCGCGTGCACGGCAATCGATACGCCGAGCGCAAGCTGCAGCGTGCTGAAGGTGCGAAGGAGGGCGGGCAGTTTCACGGCGTCAGATTATCAGCGCTGGCGGGCGCTTCGGCTTCGTTCATGTCCACGGCAATGGCGATCGGGCCGGCCACGGTCTCGTCATCCTCCTCCGCCGCCTCGTCGGCACCGGCCTCGGGCTCGTCGCTATCGAGGCGTTCCAGCACCGTGCCATGGATGTCCAGCGTGATCTCGTCGATCTCGCCGAGCTTCACGCGCAGGCGCGCACCGCGCGGCAGGTTCTGCGCGCCCAGCACCGGGAACACCAGCGGAATGTCGTCGGCCCGCACCAGAAAGCTTCCGCCCGGGCCTTCCTTGAAGACCGTGGCGGTCAGCTCGGTCAGGCCGTTCTGCTGCACGTACTTCAGGGTCCAGAAGCGCTCCATGCCGGCCTGGTAGCCGTTGTAGGCGCTGTAGGCGCCGTCGAAACTGCTGATGATGGAGAACAGGTCGGCATCCTTGGGCTTGAACGGCGCCGCCAGCGCCGCCGTCTTGCCGTGGCGCGCGCAGGCAATGATCTGCCACTGGTTCACGAGGTCGGTGTAGCGGCGCAGCGGCGAGGTGGCCCAGGAGTAGCTCTTCACGCCGATGCCGGCATGCGGCAGCGCCTTGGTGCCCATGCGCACCTTCACGCCCGGGGCCATGCTGGCCTGGCTGCGGTAGATGCCGGGCACACCCAGCTCGGCCATCCAGCTGCCCCAGGTGCTGTTGGCCACAATGGCGGCTTCGGCCACGATCAGGTCCAGCGGGGCGCCGCGCTGGCGCGTGGTGATCTGCACCGTCTCCGAACCGTTCGGCTCGCCGCGGTCGTTGCCCACCAGGCGGAAGTTGTAGTCCGGGCGGTTGAAGTTCTCGGGCTTGCCACGCACGACCTCGCGCTGCGCCTTGAGGCTCTTGGCCAGGCGGAACAGGAAGGACAGCTGCTCGCGCAGCTCAGATACGCGCTGCGGCGTGCCCTCGACCTGCACCGCCGGGTCGGTCAGCCAGGCCTCGGTCACGATGTGGTCGAGCTGGTCGTGGCGCAGGTTGGCCAGCACGGGCACCCGCTCCAGGCGGGTTTCGGTGGCAAGGATCTCCAGCGTCGTCTCGTTGACGGTGACGTACAGCGAGACCGCCGGGTTGGCGCGGCCTTCGTCCAGCGTGTAGATCTGCACCACCTCGTCGGGCAGCATGGTGATCTTGTAGCCCGGCATGTACACCGTGGACAGGCGGGCGCGGCCCAGCTGGTCGATGGCGCTGCCCGGCTGCACGGCCAGCCCTGGGGCGGCGATGTGGATGCCCAGCACCACGGTACCGGTGCCCAGGCCCTGGACGGAGAGCGCATCGTCGATTTCCGTGGTCTGCGAATCGTCGATGGAATAGGCCTGCACGCTGGCCAGCGGCAGGTCGTCCGGCGGCTGGGGGGCGGTCAGGGCCGGGAAGCCTGTGCCCTTGGGGAAGTTCTCGAACAGGAAGCGCTTCCAATGGAACTGGTAGGCCGAGTCGATGGCGCCGGCCTTTTGCAGCAGATCCAGCGGCGCAGTGTGCGTGGCGCGGCTGGCGTCGACCACGGCCTTGTACTCGGGCGCGTTCTTGTCGGGCTTGAACAATATCTTGTAGAGCTGGTCACGGATGGGCTGCGGGCATTCGCCCAGGCCCAGGGCTGCGGCCCATTCGTCGATCTGCGCCAGCACGGCCTTTTTCTTCTCGATGGCAGCCAGCGCCTGCTGCAGGATCTCGGCGGGTGCCTTCTTGAAGCGGCCCTTGCCCGCGCGGCGGAAGTAATGCGGCGCCTCGTACAGGCGGAACAGCGCGCCGGCCTGCTGGACCAGCGTGGCATTCTCGGAAAAATAGTCGCGCGCCAGGTCGGCAAAGCCGAAATCGTCCTCGGGCGCGAATTCCCAGGCCAGGTCCAGCTCGATGGTCTCGGCCACGGCCTGCGCCTGGGCCAACAACTCGGCGGGGGCGGGCTTTTCGAACTTCAACAGGACGTTGGCGGCCTTGACCTTGACCCGCTTGCCCGAATCGAGCTCGACTTGGGCCGAGCTCTCGGCTTCGGACAGGATACGGCCGGCCATGAACTTGCCGGCTTCTTCAAACAATGCATGCATGGGCGGCATTCTCCCATGGGTGCCTGGGCGTCTGCGGCGGCGGTGTCAGGACTTTGCCACGCCCATGCAGTCCAGGGGGGTGGCGATGGCCGGAATGTTGGTGGCGTCCGCGCCCTGGGCGGTCATCTTGTCCGGTACCTTGGCCTTGCCGCAGACCCAGGCAATGGGCACCTGGGGAAAATCCGGCACGATGGCCGGCCGCAGGGTCAGGACCTTGCCCGCGATGGCCTTGTTGGCCTTGTTGCCGTAGACGATGTTCACCGCCCCGCCGGCCACGGTGACCTTGGCCACGTGGGTGCTGACGATGCGGTCCTCGGGCGGCAGGCCGGCGGCGGCATTGTCGGCGGGCATGGTTTTCTTGAGCGCGTAGTGCACAGCCACGGCCTGTTTGACGAACTCCACCATGGCCTGGCCCTCCTTGACCTGGGTGCGCAGCACCCGGTCCTGGTACGAGGGCAGGGCCATCAGGGCCAGCACGGCGATGACGGCGACGACCATCATCATCTCGATCATCGTGAAGCCCCGCGGGCGAAGGGGGCGTGAAAAGGCTGTGCGCTGCGGGTGGGTCATGTCGGTGGTGCGTGCCGGGAGGTCAGGTGCTGCAGGAGGCATCGGTGGGGTGAATATAAGGGCTGCGCCCCGGCCCTGGGGGGCAAGCCCTGCGCGCGGCCGGCACGCCACGGGGCGGGGGCTCTATGATTCGCGGCTTCCTTCCCTGCGCAAACCGCCCTCTCGCCCCGCCTTCCCGATGCCGATCGATGCCATTGCTGCACCGCTGACTTTGCTGGCAGTGGCCCTGCCCTTCCTGTTCTCCATCACCACGCCGCCGTCCACCAATGTCTGGCCGTTGCTGGCCTCGTGGTCGTGCATCGCGCTGCTGGGGGCTCTGGCGTGGCTGCGGGCCCTGCGCTCGCGCCGCCACCCGGACCTGTGCGATGGCGGCGCCACGGCGGCGACCCGGCTGGCGCTGGGCTTGCTGCTGGCCGCAGTCGTGGGGGGCGTGATCTGCCTCGTGCAGTACTTCGGGGGCGATGTGGGCCTGGCGCCCTGGATCAATGCCTCCACCCCGGGCCAGGCGGTGGGCAACCTGCGCCAGCGCAACCAGCAGGCCACGCTGGTGGCGCTGGGGGCCTGGGCGCTGGCCTGGTCGGTGGCGCGGTGGCAAGCGCGTGCGCAGGCAGGGGCATCCCGGCGCCTGCCGCTGCCCGAGAGCCTGGTGGGAATGGCCTTCGGCATGGCATTGACCGTGCTGGCATTGGCCAGCGCCGCCACGTCCTCGCGCACCGGTGCCGTGCAGTGGCTGGTCATCGTGGTGCTGCTGCTGTGGTGGCGCCGCTCCCTGGGACGCATGGCGCTGGCCGTGGCGCTGGGCGGGGCAGTGCTGTACATCGCGGCGGCCTGGCTGCTGCCGCTGGCTTTGCACAGCTTCAGCGGCGTGCAGGCCGAGGGCCTGTTCAACCGGTTCTCCGGCGACTCCCACCAATGCACCAGCCGGCGCGTGCTCTGGTCCAACGTGCTGACCCTGATCGCGCAGAAGCCCTGGACAGGCTGGGGATGGAACGAACTCGACTACGCGCACTACATCACCCTGTTCCCCGGGGAGCGCTTTTGCGTGCTGCTGGACAACGCCCACAACCTGCCCCTGCACCTGGCCGTGGAGCTGGGCCTGCCGGCCGCTGTGCTGCTGTGCGGCGCTGCGATGGCCTTCATCGTGAAAGCACGGCCCTGGCGCGAGACGGACGCGGTGCGCCAGCTGGCCTGGGGTATCCTGGCCCTCATCGGCGCGCACAGCATGCTGGAGTTTCCACTCTGGTACGGGCCGTTCCAATTGGCGGCCCTGCTGGCACTGGCGCTGCTGTGGCCGCGCCGGCACCCGGCCTTGCAACCCCCCTCTGCGGCGGTGCTGGGTGCCACGGCCACGGTCCTGGTGGCGGGTGCCCTGCTGATCGCCTGGACAGCGCACGACTACCACCGCATCAGCCAGCTCTACAAGGTGCCGGAGCGGCGCGACCCGGTGTACCGTGACATGACCCCGGCGACCACGGCCCCCACGCTGCTGTTCTCGGACCAGGTGGATTTCGCCCGGCTGCCAGCCATGGTCCTCACCCGCGCCACAGCGCAGGAGGTGTACACCCTCTCAGGTGAACTGCTGCACTACTCGCCCGAGCCGCGTGTGATCGAGAAGCGCATCGAAAGCGCGCTCATGCTCGGCCGCGACGATGAGGCCGCCTACCACCTGCGCCGCTACCGCATCGCCTACCCCAAGGACCATGCGCGCTGGCTGAACAAGACACCGCCGGCCTCGCGCGCAACCGCATCAGAGCCGCAGGAATGAGTCCACCAGCGGCAGATGCACCTCGAAACCGGTGAGCGCATGGTCGCCGCCTTCGAGCAGCAGCAGCTGCGCGGCGGGGTAGCGCGCCACCATCTCGCGCCAGTCCAGCACCTCGTCGCCCTTGGCGATGATGGCCAGCTCCGGGCCTGCCGGCGGGCGGCCGCGCACAACCAGCGCCTGCAGCTCGTCGATGTACCCGGGCAGGAAGAAAAAGCGCTCGGCCGGGTCGTGCCAACTGGTCTGCTCGCCGATGTAGCGCGCCAGATCGCGCGCCGGGTCCACTGCGGGGTTGAGCATCACGCTCGGGCAGGAGAGCTGCTGCGCCACCCAGCTGGCATAAAAACCGCCCAACGAGGAGCCCACCACGGCACTCGACTCCCGGGGCCAGTGCGCCACCGCCTTGGCCACCAGGGCCATGGCCTCGCGGGGCGAGGGCGGCAGTTGCGGGCAGCAGAAATGCACGCCGGGGTGCTCGGCCGCGACGTGGGCGGCCATTTGCCGCGCCTTGGCCGACTGGGGGGAGGAGCGGAAGCCGTGCAGGTACAGAAGGTGGGTGGTGCGGTTCATGGCAAAGGCGTAACAGGCGTCGGGGGCAGGGGAATTACTGCCTTGGCAGGCCTTGCACAGGCATAAGATGTTGCAAAGTGTATGTCGCAGCCTGCGGTACCACGCCCAGTACTGATTCTCCCGACCATGACCGATTTTGCGCCGCTTTCCCCCGCCCGCCGTTCCGCCTGGGTGGTCGGAGACCGGGTGCCTGCGCCCCAGGGGCGCTTCGAGCTGCAGCAGGCGCTGGTGGCCAACGGGCAGTTCACCCAGTGGCGGGCGCTGGACCGGCGCGGGCAGCGCCCGGTCACCATCCGGCAGTGGGTGGCGGCACCGCCGCAAGCGGCGGCCGCGCTCGAGCGCTGGCTTGAGGCCGCCGAACGGGCCACCCGCCTGAGCCATGCCTTCATCGTGCCCGTGCTGGAGGCCGACGTCCTCGCGCGCCAGCCCTACATCGTGCACGAGCAGATGCACGGCCCCACGCTGGCCGAGCACCTGGCCCGCCAGGGCCGCTGCACGCCGCACGACGCGGTGGCGCTGGTGGTTGATGTGCTCGACGCACTGGAGGCTGCGCATGCGGCGGGCCTGGTGCATGGCCGGGTGGACCTGGACCATGTCGCCATGGACCCGCAACGCCACGCCCGGCTGCTGGGCCTGGGCTGGCATGCCCCGGCCTTTGTCGCCGGGGCGGTGGAGGCCAGCGCTGCGGACGACGTGCGCTCGGCCGCCCAGGTGCTGGTCCACCTGCTGACCGGCAGCCCCTGGGTAGGGGCCGCCGAGGCGGGGCGCGCCTTGCCCGCAGTGCTCGCAGACGCCCTGGACGAGGGCTTGCGCACCCTGCTGCAGCGCGCCCTGGGCCAGGACGGAGCGACCCCTTTCGCCGGCGCGACCGAGCTGCGCGATGCCCTGCGCGCCTGGGCTGCGCCCGCGAGCGCGCCGACGGCCGCCAGCAATGCCACGCTCGATTTTTTGCTGCGGCGCATGCGCCACAAGAGCGATTTTCCGGCCCTGTCCGACTCGGTGGCGCGCATCCAGCGCGTGGCGCATTCCGAGGACGACAGCATCAGTGACCTCACGCACGAGATCCTCAAGGACGTGGCGCTGACCCACAAGCTGCTGCGCCTGGTCAACAGCGTGCACTACGCCCACGCGGGGCGCGGCACCATCAGCACGGTATCGCGCGCGGTGAGCCTGGTGGGCTTCAACGCTGTGCGCAACATGGCCATGAGCCTGGTGCTGCTCGACCACATGCAGGACAAGGCCCATGCCGAGCAGATGCGCGAGGAGTTCCTGCGTTCCATGATGGCCGGCTCGGTGGCGGCCGAGCTGTGCGGGCCGGGGCAGGGGGCCGAGGAGGCCTTCATCGGCGCCATGTTCCAGAACCTCGGGCGCATGCTGTGCAGCTTCTACTTCCCCGAAGAGGCGCAGCAGGTGCGCAGCATCGTGGCCGGCGGCCGGCTCGAAGGCGGGGAGGAAGCCGCTGCCATGCAGGTGCTGGGCCTGGGCTTCGAGGACCTGGGTACCGGGGTGGCCCGTGTCTGGGGCCTGCCCGAGAGCCTGCAGCGCTGCATGCGCAAGCCCTTGGGATCGCCCGCCCAGCGCCCTCCCGAGCAGGGGGTGGAGCGCCTGCGCTGGGTGGCGCTGGCCGCCAATGAGGTGGCCGACATCCTGCTGCACAGCGACCCGGCCCGGCTCGACGAGCGCATGCAGGGCGTGGGCACGCGCTATAGCCGCACCCTGGCCCTGACGCCCGCCGCCATTGCCGAGGCCACGCTGCGCGCGCGCCACAAGCTGGTGTCGCTGGCCGAAACCCTGGAGCTGCGCGTGCCGCCGGGCACGCCCGCCGCCCGCCTGCTCCAACTGCCGCCTGCGGCAGACGATGGCGCAGCCGTGCCGGAGGATGCCCTGGCGCCCCATGAACTCAAGAGTGGCGAGGTGGACCCTCTGCCCGCCGTGCTGGCCTCGCAGGCCGGCGGGTCAGTGTCGGTGGCCCAGGTCAACGAAGTGCTGTCCGCCGGGGTGCAGGACGTGACCAATGCCATGGTGGACACGTTTGCGCTCAATGACGTGCTGCGCATGATCCTGGAGACCATGTTCCGCGCGCTGGGCTTTCGGCGCATGGTGTTCTGCCTGCGCGACGCCCGCACCGAGGTCCTGGTTGGGCGCTTTGGCCTGGGCGAGGGCAGCGAGGTCGCCGTGCGTGCCATGCGGGTACCGCTCAAGGTGCCCGGTGACCTGTTCGCCGCCGTCTGCCTGCGCGCCGCGGACACGCTGATCAACAATGCCACCGACCCGCGCATCCAGGCGCGCCTGCCCGAGTGGTACCGCGCGGGGCTCAACGCACCATCCTTCCTGCTGCTGCCGCTGCAGATCAAGGGCCAGACCTTCGCGCTGATCTATGCCGACCAGTCGGTGGCCGGCGGCATCGTGGTGGACGACAAGGCCCTGGGGCTGCTGCGCACCCTGCGCAACCAGGCCGTGATGGCCTTTCGCCAGGCAGGTTGAGCGGCCGGCGGCGGCCCGGCCCCGGCCAGCAGCCGATAATCGGAGGATGGCCGCCGTTTTTGACAAGCCCTCCTTTGCCCAGCGCTTCATTCCCCTGTTCCGCGGTTTCGATCTGCCGCTGGTGCTGATCATCCTGCTCCTGGCGGGGGCCGGCCTGCTGGCCATGTACTCCTCGGGCTACGACCATGGCACGCGCTTCATGGACCATGGGCGCAACATGCTCATCGCCTGTGCCATCCTGTTCGTGGTGGCCCAGGTGCCGCCCCAGAAGATCATGGTGTTCGCCGTGCCGCTGTATGCCGCCGGGGTGGCGTTGCTGGTGGCGGTGGCGCTGTTCGGCATCACCAAGAAGGGCGCGCAGCGCTGGGTGAACCTGGGCATCGTCATCCAGCCCAGCGAAATCCTCAAGATCGCCATGCCGCTGATGCTGGCCTGGTGGTTCCAGAAGCGCGAGGGCACCCTGCGCCCGCTCGATTTCGCTGCGGCCGGGCTGCTGCTGGCGATCCCCGTGGGCCTGATCATGAAGCAGCCCGACCTGGGCACTTCGCTGCTGGTGCTGGCGGCGGGGCTGTCGGTGATCTTTTTTGCCGGCCTGCCCTGGAAGCTGGTGCTGCCGCCGGTTGTGATCGGCGGCATCGGCATCGCCATCCTGGTGGTCATGGGCGACCCGTGGTGCGCCGACGGGGTGCGCTGGCCCGTGCTGCATGACTACCAGCAGCAGCGCATCTGCACCCTGCTGGACCCCACGCGCGACCCCCTGGGCAAGGGCTTTCACATCATCCAGGGCATGATCGCCATCGGCTCGGGTGGCATGTTCGGCAAGGGCTTCATGGCTGGCACCCAGACCCACCTGGAGTTCATTCCCGAGCGCACCACCGATTTCATCTTCGCGGCGTTTTCCGAGGAGTTCGGCCTGGCCGGCAACCTGTTCCTGATCACCTGCTTCCTGCTCCTGGTCTGGCGCGGGCTGGCCATCGCCATGGGGGCCACGAGCCTGTTCGGGCGCCTGATGGCAGGCGCCGTGTCCATGATCTTCTTCACCTATGCCTTCGTGAACATGGGCATGGTCAGCGGCATCCTGCCGGTGGTGGGGGTGCCCCTGCCCTTTGTCAGCTATGGCGGCACGGCCATGGTCACCCTCGGGCTGGCGCTGGGGATCCTGATGTCGGTGGCGCGCTCGCAGCGCACGGATCCCAAGGACGCTCCGCCCGCGATGCAGGCCGCCTGAGCGGGTGCGCGGGGGGCGGGCAAGGGATTGGCGCCATTGCCAGGGCGGGCGCTTGGGGTTACAACTGTCGGGCCTAGAGCCTGTTTGCGGCCTATCCGGCCCTGGATAGATGGCAAACAGACTCTAGCTGTTTCGACAACCCCGCGGAGGTGCTCCCATGGCGTCCAAGTTCGAGCTCAAGAAGTCCAGGAACGACAAGTTCGTCTTCAACCTGTTGGCTTCCAACGGCCAGGTGATCCTCACGAGCGAGTTGTACGAATCCCGGGCCAGTGCCTTGAACGGCATCGAATCCGTGCGCAAGAACGCGGCCGACGATGGCCGCTATGGCCGCCTGTGCGCCAAGGATGGCTCGCCCTACTTCACCCTCAAGGCCGGCAACGGCCAGGTGATCGGCCAGAGCCAGCGCTACTCGGGCGAAAAGGCGCGCGAGGCGGGGATCGAATCGGTCAAGGCCCACGCGCCCGACGCCGTGGCCGACGACCAGAGCGCCTGACCCCGCCCGCAGGGGATGGGTGCCCCTGCGCCGCACGGGGCCTGCCCGCGCGCCTAAAATGCCTGCATGACCTTCAGCTCCTCTACCGCCGCGCCACAGCGTGCCTCCACCACCCAGCGCATCGACGTTGCCCGGCAACTGCTTCTGGCGCCCTTCGGCCTGGATGAAAGCCACCTGGCCCGGGCGCTGGCCGAGATCCGCACGCACCAGGTGGACGATGCGGACCTGTACTTCCAGTACACGCGCAGCGAGGGCTGGAGCCTGGAGGAAGGCATCGTCAAGACCGGCTCCTTCAGCATCGACCAGGGCGTGGGCGTGCGTGCCGTGAGCGGCGAGAAGACGGCGTTTGCCTACTCCGACGACATTTCCGAGGCCTCGCTGCTCGATGCCGCGCGCACCGTGCGCACCATCGGCGCGGCATCGCAGGCCGGCCGGGTGAAGGTGGCGGCGCAGAAAATCGCCACCAGCCGCAGCCTGTACCCGGGTGTGGACCCGATCGCCACGCTCGACAGCACGGCCAAGGTGGCCCTGCTCGAGCGCCTGGAAAAGCGCGCCCGCGCCAAGGATCCGCGCGTGGCCCAGGTCATGGCCGGCCTGGCCAGCGAGTACGACGTGGTGCTGGTGGCGCGTGCCGACGGCACGCTGGCGGCCGATGTGCGTCCGCTGGTGCGCCTGTCGGTAACCGTGATCGCCGAGCAGAATGGCCGCCGCGAAATGGGCTCGGCCGGCGGCGGTGGCCGCTTCGGCCTGGCCTATTTCGACGACGAGCAGATGGGCCAGTACGTGGACGAGGCCGTGAATGCGGCCCTGGTCAACCTCGAATCGCGCCCCGCGCCGGCAGGCGAGATGACGGTGGTGCTGGGTTCGGGCTGGCCCGGCATCCTGCTGCACGAGGCCATCGGCCACGGGCTTGAGGGCGATTTCAACCGCAAGGGCTCCTCCGCCTTCAGCGGCCGGATCGGCCAGCGCGTGGCGGCCAAGGGCGTCACGGTGCTGGACGACGGCACCATCGCCGACCGCCGCGGTTCGCTCAACGTCGATGACGAGGGCAATGCCAGCCAGCGCAACGTGCTGATCGAGGACGGCATCCTCAAGGGCTACATCCAGGATTCGATGAACGCGCGCCTGATGGGCGTGGCGCCCACCGGCAACGGCCGGCGCGAGAGCTATGCCCACATCCCCATGCCGCGCATGACCAACACCTACATGCTGGGCGGCGACAAGGAGCCGGCCGAGGTCATCGCCAGCATCAAGAAGGGGCTGTACGCCTCCAACTTTGGCGGCGGCCAGGTGGACATCACTTCGGGCAAGTTCGTGTTCTCGGCCAGCGAGGCCTACTGGGTCGAGAACGGAAAGATCCAGTACCCCGTCAAGGGCGCGACCATCATCGGCAGCGGCCCCGAATCGCTCAAGAAGGTGACCATGATCGGTAACGACATGCGCCTCGATAGCGGCGTGGGCACCTGCGGCAAGGAAGGCCAGAGCGTGCCCGTGGGCGTGGGCCAGCCCACGCTGCGCATCGAAGGCCTGACGGTCGGCGGCACAGCCTGATCGGATCTGCCGCCAGGGGCGGCAGATCCGATCAGGGCATGCGGTGTTGTTGCGTGGCCACGCCATCGGCACCGCCCAATACCCGCAATTGGCCGGTCTTCACCCGCCAAATGGCATGCCTGGGGCTTGCACTTAGCCGCGCAGGGCCTGGGCGGCGCACAATCTCTCCATGCCTGCCACGCGACCCAGTCTGCAGCACACCCTCCAGTCGTTTGGCGACATCAGCCGGTTTCTGCGCGAGAGCGTGGCCGACGAGGATTCGCGCCAGCTGCGCGACAGCCTGAGCGGCCTG
This sequence comes from Acidovorax sp. AC410, assembly GCF_979253235.1. Classification (NCBI taxonomy): domain Bacteria; kingdom Pseudomonadati; phylum Pseudomonadota; class Betaproteobacteria; order Burkholderiales; family Comamonadaceae; genus Acidovorax; species Acidovorax sp. AC410. The sequence continues at coordinate 890,335 of NZ_CEEDCG010000001.1, read as the reverse complement.
TCCAACCATATCGACGAGGCGGTGCGCACGCGCCGCACCAGCACCGATACGGCGGCCATCACGCGCCGGGTGGTGGCGCTGTCGCATTGCGCGCGCGAGCACCAGCTGTTCCTCACCGGGCTGGGCTCCGCCTGGCACGCGCTCTACGAGTTCGGCGCCTACCAGCGGGCCCTGCGCGAGCTGCGCAATGCCATCACCGCCTGGCAGCAGGCGCTGGAGCAGCGCAACACCCGCGAAAGTGCCTGTTTTGACCAGTTCGAATTGCTCGCCTGGCGCACGCTGGGCGAGGCCCTGCTGCTGGTGGACATGTACGAGCACCAGAGCGAGCCGGTGAGCGAGCTGCCCAGCGACGAGCCGCCCCCGCGCTCGGCCTTGCAGCGTGCAGCCGCCTGGCTGCGCCGCCTGCGCGGCTGATCTTTTTCGGCCCCTTGCCGCCCTGCGGGCCGCTGCGGCGTTGCAACTTCGCAACGCGTGGGGGTTGCTGCAATGCGGCAAGACTGTGCTACATTGAATCCCATGCAAGTTCGCAGCGCGTTTTATTTTTGGTTTTTTATCTCAGTCCCCGGCGGATGAGAGGCCAACGCGCAAGCAAACACAACCTCCCCATACCAACCGCCGACGCTGCAAAGCCCGGCGGTTTTTGTTTTTCTGCCCTCCCCATTTCCATCCACTTTGCAGCCCACGAGGAAGACAACATGACGGCCCATGCCAACCCCACCAGCGATGCCTGGTACCGCAGCGTCGAGAAAACCAGCCAGACCGACGACGAACGTATCAAGGACATCACCGTGTTGCCTCCTCCAGAGCACCTGATCCGCTTTTTCCCCATCAGCGGCACGCCGGTGGAAACGCTGATCACCCAGACCCGCAAGAACATCCAGAACATCATGGCCGGCGAGGACGACCGCCTGCTGGTCATCATCGGGCCCTGCTCCATCCACGACCCGGCCGCCGCGCTCGAGTACGCGCGCCGCCTCAAGGTGGCGCGCGAGCAGTACAAGGACACGCTGGAGATCGTGATGCGCGTGTACTTCGAGAAGCCCCGCACCACGGTCGGCTGGAAGGGCCTGATCAACGACCCCTACCTCGACGAGAGCTACCGCATCGACGAGGGCCTGCGCATCGCGCGCCAGCTGTTGATCGACATCAACCGCCTGGGCATGCCCGCGGGCAGCGAGTTCCTGGACGTGATCTCGCCCCAGTACATCGGTGACCTGATCTCCTGGGGCGCCATCGGTGCGCGCACCACCGAAAGCCAGGTCCACCGCGAACTGGCCTCGGGCCTGTCGGCGCCCATCGGCTTCAAGAACGGCACCGACGGCAACATCCGCATCGCCACCGACGCCATCCAGTCGGCCAGCCGCGGCCACCACTTCCTGTCGGTGCACAAGAACGGCCAGGTCGCCATCGTCAACACCAACGGCAACAAGGACTGCCACGTCATCCTGCGCGGCGGCAAGGCCCCCAACTACGACGCCGAGAGCGTGGCCGCGGCCTGCAAGGACCTGGAAGCCGCCAAGCTGCCCGCCACCCTGATGGTCGACTGCAGCCATGCCAACAGCAGCAAGCAGCACCAAAAGCAGATGGACGTGGCGCGCGACGTGGCCGGCCAGATTGCCGGCGGCTCGCGCAGCGTCTTCGGCCTGATGATCGAAAGCCACCTCACGGCCGGCGCGCAGAAGTTCACGCCCGGCAAGGACGACGCGGCGGCGCTGACCTATGGCCTGAGCATCACCGATGCCTGCCTGGGCTGGGACGATTCGCTGCAGTCGCTGGCCGACCTTTCGGCCGCAGTGCAAGCCCGCCGCGCTGCCTGAGCAACTGCCTGCGTGTAAGCTTCTGGCCATTGAGGGCCCTGTCCGCTGCCCGAGTGCAGCGGCGGGGCCTCCCACCCCTGCTTACAGAAAGGCATCCCCATGCACAGCGAAGTCTCCGTCCGCCTGGCGGGCAACCAGGAATTCCGCTTCGACCTCGCCAACGCGGAACCCATGACCCATGAGGAAGGGCGCCGCTGGCTCGACGACCAGTTCACCAGCCTCGATTGCGAGCCGCTGCGCGCCAGCGGCAAGGTGCTGCTGGCCGACAAGGTGCTCACCGTGGCCCAGGCGGCCGGCAGCCCGCTGATGGGCGATGTGCAGTGGTCGCGTGACTTTGCGCGCGCCGCCAGTGCGGCCCTCGCCAGGCCCGTGGTGCGGGTGGACGTGCCCGCCATGGCCGTGACCTTCTGATTCCTATTTCGCCAGCGCCAGCAGCAGGCGCGTGTGCACACCGCCAAAACCGCCATTGCTCATGCACACGATGTGGTCGCCGGGCCGCGCTGCGGCGCTGACCTGGGCCACCAGCGTGTCGATGTCGGGGGCGGTCTGCGCACGCTGACCGGGGCCCACGCCCAGGGGGGACAGTGCTTCGGCGGCGTCCCAGTCGAGCCCCGCCGTGTGACAGAACGCCAGGTCGGCGGATTCCAGCGCCCAGGGCAACTGGCTCTTCATGGCGCCGAGCTTCATGGTGTTGCTGCGCGGCTCGAACACCGCCAGGATGCGCGCGCTCGGGCCCAGGCTGCGGCGCAGGCCATCGAGCGTGGTGCGCAGCGCGGTCGGGTGGTGGGCGAAATCGTCGTAGACCGCGATGCCGTTCACCGTGCCGCGCAATTCCATGCGGCGCTTGACGTTCTGGAACTGGCCCAGGGCGCGCGCCGCCTGTTCGGGCGCCACACCCACGTGGTGGGCCGCGGCAATGGCGGCCAGTGCATTGAGCTGGTTGTGTACGCCCGTGAGCGCCCACTCCACCCGTGCCACGGTACGACCCTGCTGCACCACATCGAAAGCCTGGGGCTCGCCCACGGCAGAGAAATCACCCACGGCCGTGCCGAAGCTGCTCACGCTGCTCCAGCAGCCGGCATGCAGCACGCGCGCCAGGCTTTCTTCCAGCCCGTTGACCACCACGCGGCCCGAGGGCGGCACGGTGCGCACCAGGTGGTGGAACTGGCGCTCGATGGCGGCCAGGTCGTCGAAGATGTCGGCGTGGTCGAACTCCAGGTTGTTCAGCACGGCCGTGCGCGGCCGGTAGTGCACGAACTTGCTGCGCTTGTCGAAGAAGGCCGTGTCGTACTCGTCGGCCTCGATCACGAACAGGGGGCTCGCGCCCAGCGCCCCGTCACCAGCGTGCGGTCGTTCGGCCGCGCCCAGGCGTGCCGAGACGCCGAAGTTCAGCGGCACGCCGCCGATCAGGAAGCCGGGCTGCTGGCCTGCGCTCGCGAGGATCCAGGCCAGCATCGAGGTGGTGGTGGTCTTGCCGTGCGTGCCGGCCACGGCCAGCACATGGCGGCCCTGCAGCACTTGCTCGGCCAGCCACTGGGGGCCGCTGGTGTAGGGCAGGCCGGCGTCCAGAATGGCCTCCATCAGCGGGAATTTGGGGCTCCCATCGGCCAGCCGCACGCGGCTGACTACATTGCCCACCACGAACATGTCGGGCTTGAGGGCCAGTTGCTCCGGTCCGAAGCCTTCGATCAGGTCGATCCCGAGGGCGCGCAACTGGTCGCTCATGGGCGGGTAGACACCCGCGTCGCAGCCTGTGACCCGGTGGCCCGCCTCGCGGGCCAGGGCCGCAAGGCCGCCCATGAAGGTGCCGCAGATGCCCAGTATGTGTATATGCATGGGCGACGATTCTACTTTTCAAACCAAGGGCTTCGCACCGCAGGGGTGGCCTGCCTGGGGAGCTATGAAATTGATAGTCCTGTGCGTGCCATGGCCCTGTGGGCGGCGGTGCTGTGGGGGCATGCGGACGACCCCGAAGGCGCGTTCGCGCCACAATGGAGCCTCCACTGCCTGGTTTGCGCCATGAACACACCTCTGAGTGCCGAAATCGCCAATACCACCGCCCGCATCGTCGTCGAGGAAGGGATGGAGTGGGGCCCCGCCAAGCGCCGCGCGCTGCGTGAAATGGGTCTGCCTGCCCGCACGGCGCTGCCCGGCAACGACCAGGTGGAGGAGGCCGTGCGCGAGTACATCGCCCTGTTCTGTGCCGACACCCAGCCGCGCGAGTTGCGCGCGCTGCGCCAGCTGGCCCTGGTCTGGATGGAGCGCATGGCGGCCTTTCGCCCCCACCTGGGCGGGGCCGTGTGGCATGGCACGGCCACGCGCCTGTCGGACATTTACCTGCAGTTGTTCTGCGATGATTCCAAATCCGCCGAAATTGCGCTCATCGACCACCATGTGGACTACGAGCCGCGCACGGTGTCCGGCTTCCATGGCGAGTCGGTCGAGGCCCTGAGCCTGGGCAGCAAATCGCCTGAACTGGGTGAGATCATCGGGGTCCACCTGCTGATCTACGACCTCGATGACCTGCGCGGCGCGCTGCGGCCCGATGCCAAGGGGCGCTCGCCCCGCGGCGACATCACGGCCTTGCGCCGCCTGCTCCAAGATACGGAAACCCCTGCTCCATGACGATCCCCGCTCCCGAGATTTCACCTGCTACGCCTGCTGGCACCCCCGCCGACCCCGCCCGCCGCCGTTTGCTGTACGCGGGCGTGGCCGGCGCGGCCGCCGTGGGCGGCGCAGGCGTGGCGTGGTGGAAGTTCCAGCCCCATGCCATGGACAGCGGGGCAGAAAAGGCCCTGTGGGCCCTGGAATTCGAAACGCCGGACGGCGCCACCCTGGCGCTGCAGCGCTTTTTGGGCAAGCCGCTGCTCATCAACTTTTGGGCGACCTGGTGCGCGCCCTGTGTCGAAGAGCTGCCCATGCTCAATGCCTTTTACCGCGAACATGCGCCCAAAGGCTGGCAGGTGGTGGCCCTGGCCATCGATCAGCCGTCTTCGGTGCGCAAGTTCCTGGCCAAACTGCCGCTCGAATTTCCCGTCGGGCTGGCCGGCATGCAGGGCACGGACCTGGGTCGCTCGCTCGGAAACCTCACCGGGGGTCTGCCTTTTACGGTGGTGCTGGGCGGCGAAGGCCGGGTGCTGCACCGTAAAATGGGCCAGGTCACGGCGCAGGATCTGCAGCAGTGGTCGGCCCTGCGCTAGGCGGGGCGGGCCTTCGGGGCCCTTTATTCCGGGCCTGAATGGCCCTTCGACGCTCTGGCGTTCATCAAAATTGTGGCCCAAAGACGGGCATAGGCCGAATTTGGAGTAAATTCGCGCCCTGTTCAGTTTTTAGCCGTTGGAGCTTTCATGGATCTGCGAAAACTCAAAACCCTCATCGACCTCGTCTCCGAGTCGAATGTGTCCGAACTCGAAATCACGGAAGCCGAGGGCAAGGTCCGTATCGTCAAGAGCGGCGGTGCCGTGGTCCAGCAGTATGTACCAGCGCCGATGCAGCAGGCTCCCGCCCCTGCACAGGCTGCAGCCGCCCCGGTGGCCGAGCTGCCCGCACCGGCCCCGGCCGCGCCCGCAGGCCATGTCGTCAAGTCGCCCATGGTCGGCACCTTCTACCGTTCGTCCAGCCCCGGCGCCAAGGCGTTCGTCGAGATCGGCAGCCAGGTCAAGGAAGGCGAGACCATCTGCATCATCGAGGCCATGAAGATCCTCAACGAGATCGAGGCCGACAAGTCGGGCACGGTCACCCGCATCCTGGGTGAAAACGGCCAGGCCGTGGAATACGGACAACCGCTGTTCGTGATCGAATAAGGCGCGCATGTTCAAGAAGATTCTTGTAGCCAACCATGGCGGTCTTGCTGCAGGCAAGGCGAAGCAAATTGCGTTGGCACGCGCCAGCGTGCGGGCGATGAGCCGCGAGACAGCCTATGTTTAAAAAGATCCTTGTTGCCAACCGCGGCGAAATCGCCCTGAGAATTCAACGCGCCTGCCATGAGCTGGGCGTGAAGGCCGTGATGGTCTACTCCGAGGCCGACCGCGACGCCAAGTACGTCAAGCTGGCCGAAGAGGCGGTGTGCATCGGCCCTGCGCCCTCGCCGCTGTCCTACCTCAACATGCCGGCCATCATCTCGGCCGCCGAAGTGACCGACGCCGAGGCCATCCACCCCGGCTACGGCTTCCTGTCCGAGAACGCCGACTTCGCCGAGCGTGTCGAAAAGAGCGGCTTCCAGTTCATCGGCCCCACGCCCGAGTCGATTCGCATCATGGGCGACAAGGTCTCGGCCAAGCAGGCCATGATCCGCGCCGGCGTGCCCTGCGTGCCAGGGTCCGAGGGCGAGCTGCCCGAAGACCCGGTGCAGATCCGCCGCATCGCCAAGGCCGTGGGCTATCCGGTCATCATCAAGGCCGCCGGCGGCGGTGGTGGCCGCGGCATGCGCGTGGTGCATACCGAGGCTGCGCTGGTCAACGCCGTGCAGATGACCAAGGCCGAAGCCGGCGCTGCGTTCGGCAATCCTGCGGTGTACATGGAGAAGTTCCTCCAGAACCCGCGCCACATCGAGATCCAGATCCTCGCCGACAAGCACCGCAACGCGGTCTACCTGGGCGAGCGCGACTGCTCCATGCAGCGGCGCCACCAGAAGGTGATCGAAGAGGCGCCGGCCCCTGGCATCCCGCGCAAGCTGATCGAGAAGATCGGCGAGCGCTGCGTGGCCGCCTGCAAGAAAATCGGCTACCGCGGTGCGGGCACCTTCGAGTTCCTCTACGAAAACGGCGAGTTCTACTTCATCGAGATGAACACCCGCGTGCAGGTGGAGCATCCGGTGACCGAGTGGATCACGGGCGTGGACATCGTGCGCACCCAGATCATGGTGGCTGCGGGCGAGAAGCTGCCCTTCACCCAGCGCCAGATCGAGATCCGCGGCCACGCCATTGAGTGCCGCATCAACGCGGAAGATGCCTACAAGTTCACCCCCTCGCCAGGGCGCATCACCACCTGGCACCCGCCAGGCGGGCCGGGTGTGCGCGTGGACTCGCATGCCTACACCAACTACTTCGTGCCGCCGAACTACGACTCGATGATCGGCAAGATCATCGTGCATGCCGACACCCGCGAACAGGCGCTGGCGCGCATGCGCACCGCGCTGTCGGAGACCGTGATCGAAGGCATCAACACCAATGTGCCGCTGCACCGCGAGCTGATGGTGGACGCCAAGTTCATGGCCGGTGGCACCAACATCCACTACCTGGAAGAGTGGCTCTCGCAGCACAAGCGTTGAGCTGCCCTCCCGCTGGTTGATCCACATGCTGGCCCCTGGCAACGGGGGCCGGCATTTCATTTTTTCTGAGAGGCCTGCGCCCATGTTCGAGCTGATGCTGATGTGCCCTGAAGACCGGATCGAGCCGGTCAGCGATGCGCTGGATGCGCTGGACGCGCTGAGCGTCTCGGTGGAGGATGCCGACGCGCAGACCGATGCCGAGCAGGCGCTGTTCGGCGAGCCCGGCATGCCGCCGCCCAAGGATGGCTGGCAGCGCAGCCGCGTCGTGGCCCTGTTCCCTACGCGAGAGGCCGCCAGCGAGGCGCAACAGCTGCTGTCCGTGCAGGACTTCTTCGAGGGCTGCCAGGTGCTGGGCGTGGCCGAGGTGGCCGACCAGGACTGGGTGCGGCTCACGCAGTCGCAGTTCACCCCCGTCGATATCACCCCCGACTTCTGGATCGTGCCCACCTGGCACGAGCTGCCGGCCGCGGCCGTGCGCAGCATCCGCCTGGACCCCGGCCTGGCCTTCGGCACGGGCACCCACCCCACCACGCGCATGTGCCTGCGCTGGATCGCCCGCCAAGGTGCAGCAGGCGAAGGCGCTGCCGCCTTCGGCCGCGTGCTCGACTACGGCTGCGGCTCGGGCATCCTGGCCATTGGCACGGCCAAGTTCGGTGCCACTGACATCGATGCGGTGGACATCGACACAGCGGCCGTCGAATCGACGGTACTGAACGCAGCGGCCAACGGCGTGCAACTGCGTGCCGGCCTGCCCGACAAGGCCAGCGGCCAGTACCAGACCGTGCTGGCCAACATCCTGGCCACGCCGCTGCGCGTGCTGGCGCCCCTGCTGTGCAACCACGTTGCGCCCGGCGGCCATCTGGTGCTGGCCGGCATCCTGGCGCGCCAGGCCGATGAGCTCAAGGAAGCCTACGCACCCTGGGTGAAGCTCGAGGTGGCGGACACCGAGGACGGCTGGATCCTCATGACGGCATCGCGCTGATGCCAGGTGCGGGACTGCGTACGTCCCCCCTACAATCCATCGCAGATGAGCCAGATCACACGCTGCCCGGCCTGCGCGACCCAATTCAAGGTGGTCGCCGACCAGTTGCGCATTTCCGAAGGCTGGGTGCGCTGCGGGCAGTGCAAGGAGGTGTTCGACGCGGCGGAGCACCTGGTGGCCGCCCCGCCTCCGCCGATGCTGCCCGACGTGTCGCTGACCGACACGCGGCCGCCGCCCACGGTCGTGGCGCGGCAACCCGAAGCGCGTGGTGCCTGGGGGGTCTTCGACCCGCCGGAAAACAAGCCAGCGGGCCGCGTGCTCCAGCCACCGGTGCCCGTACCGGTCCCTGTGCCGGCAGCGCCCGTGGCGGCACCGCCTGCCGCTGCTGCAACACCGGGCTCCGGCGGCGCGGCTGGCGAGGTTTTCGATATCCCCGCACCCACCGTTCCGGCGTTCCTGTCGGCCACGCGCGCAGCTTCCACGGCACTCAGTGCCGATGATCTGAGCCTGGAGCCCTTGCAGACCTTTGGTTGGCGAGCGCCCGTACCGCCGCTGGCATCCCCCCGTGCGGCCTCCGCCGCGCCGCCGGCAGCGGCCATTCCCCCGCCGCCAGCGGCATTCGTGCCCCCGCCGCCACGCGAGGAGAGCCGGGTGATGCCCGGGCTGGCCGCGTCGCTGCTGGCCGACCTGGCCCCGGTGGCCAGCCCCGCACTGCCCAAGGGTGTGCTGGACCCCGCAGCCGAAGGCATGGCGCTGCCTGCCGGCTACGAGCTGCCCACGGCGGATTTTTCCGACTCCCTGCCCAGGGCCGAGGGCGAAGACCGCAGCGGCCGCGATGAGCGCGACGACGATGGCCCGGACACGGAAATCATGTCCCTGCCAGAGGACCTGGGCGACAGGGATCCTTATCCGCCCCTGGATCTCCCCAGCGCTGCGGCCAGGCGTGGGGCCTTGCCGCTGGACGACGAGGACGATGACGACCACGATGACGGCGTGCCGCTGTTCGGCCCTGCTGCCGTAGTGCCCGCGCCGGCTGTGGTGCCGGTGACCGCACCGGAGCCTGCACCCCGGCGCAAGCCGGTGGCCGCGCCATCGTCGGCGCCCACCAGTGATTTTTCCGAATCCGTGACGCCTTTTCCCGATGCGGACTTCGAGCTGATGCCCGATCCGGTCTTTCCGGTATCGGCACCGGCGCTCAGCCGCTCGGATGCCTCCGGGGCGGGGCGGGGGTCTGCAGCGGCGGCAGCGCTGGATGCCGACGAGGACGATCTGCCGGCCGGCCATTCCGGTGCCGAGGAGGTGAGCTTCGTGCGGGCTGCGCGCCGCAAGGCCTTCTGGCGCCGGCCGCTCGTGCGCACCCTGCTGGCGCTGGTGCTGCTGCTGTTGCTCGGGGTGCTGGCCCTGCAGGTCGCGGTGCATGAGCGCAACCGCATTGCCGCGATGGACAGCCGCTCGCGCCCCTGGTTGCAGCAGCTGTGCACCCACCTGGGTTGCACGCTGGCACCGCAGCGCCAGATTGCCGACCTGGTGATCGACAGCTCGTCCTTCAACAAGGCGCGTGGCGACGGCTACGTGCTGGCGCTCACCGTCAAGAGCCGTGCCGAGATACCGCTGGAAATGCCGGCGGTGGAGCTGACCCTCACCGATGCCCAGGACCAGCCCATCCTGCGGCGCGTGCTGCTGCCGGCCGACCTGGCGGCGCCTGCCGAGCTGGCGGCGCGCGGCGAGTGGAGCACCTCGGTCTCGGTGGTGGTGACTACGGGCGCCTCGCGGGTGTCGGGCTACCGGGTGATGACCTTCTACCCCTGATCCCTGCGGATCCGGGGCCTCTCTTTCCAACCCTTTACTTTCTTCCTACCTATGGCTGCCCTCATCTGCGGTTCCCTGGCATTCGACACCATCATGACCTTCGAGGGGCGCTTTGCCGAGCAGATACTGCCCGAGCAACTGCACATCCTCAATGTGTCGTTCCTCGTGCCCTCGCTGCGCCGCGACTTTGGCGGCTGCGCCGGCAACATCGCCTACAGCCTCAAACTGCTGGGCGGCGAGCCCGTGCCCATGGCCATGGTGGGCAGTGATGGTGCGGACTACCTGCAGCGCATGGACGACCTGGGCATCAGCCGCCGTTTCGTGGGCCAGGTCCAGGATGTGCATACCGCGCAGGCCATGATCATGACCGACCGCGACAACAACCAGATCACGGCCTTCCACCCCGGCGCGATGATGCAGGCCCATGCCAACCGCATCGAGTCCGGCGCGGGCATCCACCTGGCCATCATTGCGCCCGATGGCCGCGACGCCATGATCGAGCACGCTGCGCAACTGGTGGCCGCCGGTGTTCCCTTCGTTTTCGATCCGGGCCAGGGCCTGCCCATGTTCAACGGTGCCGAACTCTCGCGCTTCATCGAGCAGGCCACCTGGGTCACGGTCAACGACTACGAGGGCAAGATGCTCAGCGAGCGCACGGGCTTGGGCCTGGCCGAGATCTCGCAGCGCGTCGATGGCCTGGTGGTGACCTTGGGTGGCGAGGGTTGCGAGGTGTGGGTCAAGGGCGAGAAGACGCTGGTGCCTGCCGTGGTGCCGGCCGCCGTCGTGGATCCCACGGGCTGCGGCGATGCCTGGCGCGGTGCGCTGCTCTTCGGCCTGGAGCGTGGCTGGCCGCTGGTGAAGTGTGCGGAACTGGGCAACCGCGTCGGGGCCCTCAAGATCGCGCAGCGCGGCCCGCAAAGCTACACGCTGGACTTCCAGCCTGCGTGAGCTGAGCCTGGTGTCGTGCGTGCCTCGCCTGGGGTGGGGCACGGCGCGATGGCGCCGTCCTGCGCTTTCCGTCCGGGCATAAAAAAACCCGGTGCCGAAGCACCGGGTTGAGCGCGAAGCGCGTAAGGCAAAGACTTACGGCTTGGTGCCCGTGGGGAAGGGCCATGCTGCCTGAGGGTTCAGCGTGGTCTGCGCTGCGGGAGCGGCTGCGGCTGCAGCTGGCGCAGGGGCTGGGGCCTTGGCCGCTTTCTTGGCAGGAGCTGCCTTCTTGGCGGGTGCAGGGGCGGCCTTCTTGGCGGCTACGGCCTTCTTGGCAGGAGCGGCAGCCTTCTTGCTGGGCGCAGCTGCCTTCTTGGCAGGAGCGGCAGCCTTCTTGGCGGGTGCAGCTGCCTTCTTGGCAGGAGCGGCCTTCTTGGCTGGTGCTGCTGCCTTCTTGGCGGGAGCGGCCTTCTTGGCTGGTGCTGCTGCCTTTTTGGCGGGAGCGGCCTTCTTGGCTGGTGCTGCTGCCTTCTTGGCGGGAGCGGCCTTCTTGGCTGGTGCTGCTGCCTTTTTGGCGGGAGCGGCCTTCTTGGCTGGTGCTGCTGCCTTTTTGGCGGGAGCGGCCTTCTTGGCTGGTGCTGCTGCCTTCTTGGCAGGAGCGGCCTTCTTGGCTGGTGCTGCTGCCTTCTTGGCAGGAGCGGCCTTCTTGGCCGCTGGCTTTGCAGCTACAGCCTTCTTCGCGGGAGCTGCCTTCTTTGCAGCGGGTTTTTTCGCAGTTGCCATCATGTTCTCCTTGAGTCAATTTGCAAAGAGCACTTCGTGTCTACAGTGGACATGAAGCGATCCATGGAGATGGGGTTGACCCCATCTCCATGAACACGGGAACGCCCTGCACGGCAACGCGCTTGGGCGTTGTCCGTGCAGGGCGTGGTGTGGGGATCCATGGCGTGCGTGCACCTGCGAGGCTAGTCCCAGGACAATGCGCCACCCGACTGGTACTCGATGACACGCGTCTCGAAGAAGTTGCGTTCCTTCTTCAGGTCGATCATCTCGCTCATCCAGGGGAAGGGATTTTCTTCGTTGGGGAACAGCGTCTCCAGCCCGATCTGGGTGGCGCGGCGGTTCGCGATGTAGCGCAGGTAGCCCTTGAACATCGATGCGTTCATGCCCAGCACGCCACGCGGCATGGTGTCTTCGGCATAGCGGTACTCCAGCTCCACGGCCTGCATGAACAGGGCCTTGATCTCGGCCTTGAACTCCGCGGTCCACAGGTGCGGGTTCTCCAGCTTGAGCTGGTTGATCAGGTCGATGCCGAAATTGCAGTGCATCGACTCGTCGCGCAGGATGTACTGGTACTGCTCGGCCGCGCCGGTCATCTTGTTCTGGCGGCCCAGCGCCAGGATCTGCGTGAAGCCGACGTAGAAGAACAGGCCTTCCATCAGACAGGCGAAGACGATCAGCGACTTGAGCAGCGTCTGGTCGGTCTCGAAGGTGCCGGTGTGGAAGTTGGGGTCCATGATCGCCTCGATGAAGGGGATCAGGAACTGGTCCTTGTCGCGGATCGAGGGCACTTCCAGGTAGGCGTTGAAGATCTCGCCTTCATCCAGGCCGAGCGACTCCACGATGTACTGGTAGGCGTGCGTGTGGATCGCTTCCTCGAAGGCCTGGCGCAGCAGGAACTGGCGGCACTCGGGTGCGGTGATGTGGCGGTAGGTGCCCAGCACGATGTTGTTGGCGGCCAGCGAGTCGGCGGTCACGAAGAAGCCGAGGTTGCGCTTGATGATGCGGCGCTCGTCTTCGGTCAGGCCATTGGGGTCCTTCCACAACGCGATGTCGCGCGTCATGTTCACTTCCTGCGGCATCCAGTGGTTGGCGCAGGTGGCGAGGTACTTTTCCCAGGCCCACTTGTACTTGAACGGCACCAGCTGGTTGACGTCGGTCTGGCCGTTGATGATGCGCTTGTCGGCAGCGTTCACGCGGCGGTGCGCGGGTGCTGCGACTGGGGTGGCTTGCGGTGCTGCCGATGCCGTCATCGACGCATGCACTTCCTGAAGCGAGGGGGTCTGGAAAGACACAGGCGACTGTTCCGCCGGGTGGCTTTTGTGCAGTCCACCGTCCAGTTGATTTTGCGATGAGGGCTTGACTTCTTCGTCCCAGGACAACATAGATTTTCCAGTGTTCGGATTATGAAAGCAGTGCTGCAAAAAGGAAAGCACCGCAGCGTTGTGCAGCAACGTTTTGTTGCTTCACAGCACCGAAGCAGCGCACATGGGTCCGCATGCGCGCCGCTTCATGAGACCTTACTGGCAGGCCTCGCAGGTTGGATCATCGATGGCGCAGAACTTGACGTCGGTGGCGGGCAGTGCGGCGGCCTGCGCGGCAGCGGCTGCAGCGGCCGCTTCCATCGCGCTCGGCTTGGCCGGCGCGGCCTGTGCGGCACCCGCATCGCTGCCCGACGAAACGGAGTTGAGCTGGCGCGTGTTCACGGTGCTCATCTCCACGTGCGTAGCGCTTTGCGTGCGCAGATAGTAGGTGGTCTTGAGGCCACGCAGCCATGCCAGCTTGTAGGTGTCGTCGAGCTTCTTGCCCGATGCGCCGGCCATGTAGATGTTCAGGCTCTGGGCCTGGTCGATCCACTTCTGGCGGCGCGATGCGGCTTCCACCAGCCACTGCGAATCGACTTCGAAGGCCGTGGAGTACAGCGCCTTGATGTCGGCCGGCACGCGGTCGATGGGGTGCAGCGAACCCTTGAAGTGCTTGAGGTCCATGATCATCACGTCGTCCCACAGGCCCAGGCGCTTGAGATCGCGCACCAGCCCGCCGTTGATCACGGTGAACTCGCCCGACAGGTTGGACTTGACCGACAGGTTGCCAAACGAAGGCTCGATCGATGCGTCCACGCCGATGATGTTGGAGATGGTGGCCGTGGGGGCGATGGCGACGCAGTTGGAGTTGCGCATGCCGTCCTCGCTGATCTTCTTGCGCAGGGCATCCCAGTCGAGGGTGGCCGAGCGGTCTACTTCGACGTAGCCGCCGCGTGCCGTGGCCAGCATGTCCAGCGTGTCCAGGGGCAGGATGCCCTGGTCCCACAGCGAGCCCTTGTAGCTCTCGTACTGGCCGCGTTCACGGGCCAGCTCGGTCGATGCCCAGTAGGCGTAGTAGCAGATGGCTTCCATCGACTTGTCGGCGAACTCCACGGCCGCCTGCGAAGCGTAGGGAATGCGCAGCTCGTACAGGCTGTCCTGGAAGGCCATCAGGCCCAGGCCCACGGGGCGGTGGCGCAGGTTGGAGTCGCGCGCCTTGGTGACCGCGTAGTAGTTGATGTCGATCACGTTGTCCAGCATGCGCATGGCCACGGTGATGGTCTTGCGCAGCTTGGCGTGGTCGATCTGGCCGTCCTTCAAGTGCTGCAGCAGGTTCACGGAACCCAGGTTGCAGACCGCGGTCTCGGTGTCGCTGGTGTTCAGCGTGATCTCGGTGCACAGGTTGGACGAATGCACCACGCCGGCGTGCTGCTGGGGCGAGCGCACGTTGCAGGCATCCTTGAAGGTGATCCAGGGATGGCCGGTCTCGAACAGCATGGTCAGCATCTTGCGCCACATGTCGGTGGCCTGCACCGTCTTGGAGGGCTTGATCTCGCCGCGCGCGGCCTTTGCTTCGTAGGCCACGTAGGCCTTCTCGAAGGCGCCGCCGAACAGGTCGTGCAAGTCGGGCACGTCGGAAGGCGAGAACAGGGTCCAGGTGCCCTTTTCCATCACGCGGCGCATGAACAGGTCGGGGATCCAATTGGCCGTGTTCATGTCGTGCGTGCGGCGGCGGTCATCACCGGTGTTCTTGCGCAGTTCCAGGAACTCTTCGATGTCCAGGTGCCAGGTTTCCAGGTAGGTGCAGACGGCGCCCTTGCGCTTGCCGCCCTGGTTCACGGCCACGGCCGTGTCGTTGACCACCTTGAGGAAGGGCACCACGCCCTGCGATTCGCCGTTCGTGCCCTTGATGTGCGAGCCCAGGGCGCGCACGCGCGTCCAGTCGTTGCCCAGGCCGCCGGCGAACTTGGACAGCAGCGCGTTTTCCTTGATGGAGTCGTAGATGCCTTCCAGATGGTCGGGCACCGTGGTCAGGTAGCACGAGGACAGCTGCGAGCGCAGCGTGCCGCTGTTGAACAGCGTGGGCGTGCTGGACATGAAGTCGAAGCTCGAAAGGATTTCGTAGAACTCGATGGCGCGGGCTTCGCGGTCGGCTTCGTTGAGCGACAGGCCCATGGCCACACGCATGAAGAAGCACTGGGGCAGCTCGATGCGGGTCTTGCGCACGTGCAGGAAGTAACGGTCGTACAGGGTCTGCAGGCCCAGGTAGTCGAACTGCAGGTCGCGGTCGGCCTTGAGGGCGGCGCCCAGGCGGGCCAGGTCGAACGTCAGCAGGCGCGGGTCCAGCAGCTCGTTGTCCACACCCTTCTGGATGAACTGCGGGAAGTAGTCCACGTAGCTCTGGCCCATGTCGGCCTGGGTGACTTCACGGCCCAGCACTTCGCGCACGATGGTGTGCAGCAAGAGGCGTGCGGTGGCGTAGGTGTAGTCGGGGTCCTTCTCGATCAGCGTGCGGGCTGCCAGGATGGAGGCCTTGTAGACCTCGTCCATGGGGACGCCGTCGTACAGATTGCGCATGGTCTCGGCCACGATGGGCTGGGCCGACACGTCGGCGCCCAGGTTCACGCAGGCCGACTCGATCAGGCCACGCAGGCGCACCAGGTCCAGCACCACGCGCTTGTTGCCGTCCAGCACGTGCAGTGCGGGGGCGGGCGCGGCAGCCGTTTCCTGCTCGACGTGGCGGGCGCGCTCCTGGGTGCGGCTTTCGCGGTACAGCACGTAGGCGCGGGCCACCTCGTGGTGGCCGCCGCGCATCAGCACCAGCTCCACCTGGTCCTGCACATCTTCAATATGGAAGGTGCCACCGCCAGGGCGCGAGCGCGCCAGGGCGCGGGCGACGTTCTGGGTCAGCGTGTCCACCACTTCGCGCACGCTGGCCGACGCGGCGCCCTGGGTGCCATGCACTGCCAGAAACGCTTTCATCATCGCCACGGCAATCTTCTGCGGCTCGAACGGGACCACGGCGCCATTGCGGCGGATGATCTGGTAGTGGGAGTACGTGTTCGCTCCCTCTGGTGCAGCAGAAGATGCCTCGGGCGCATCCTGGGATGCGGGGCGGGTGGTGGATGAAGGCGTGTTCAAAGCAGCGTGCATGGATGTCCTCTTTTTGGGTGCTGTCTGGAATGTGCAGGCGGGTGGCAGTGCCGCCGCGAGGGAGAAGTGGTGCGCCAGTTTCTGGCCTGTCGCACACTATATATGGTGTGTCAGTTGCGTTCAATACGCTACCGGTAGTGTACCGCCGCCAGGGATGCCAAATTCCGAAACAGCATGTTTCCCCCACGCCGCATCGGCCTATGGTGCCTGTCGTACACGCGCCTTGTGTCCGATGGATGGCTGTGAAAACCACGCAGTGGCGCGTGATGCGGGCCAGTTTTGCATGGCAGACCGCGTGGAGATTGAAGCGGCCGGTTTGTGCATTCGCAGCAAAAAATATTTTTGCTGCAGCGGTGATGTGACGTGCTGCTGCGACATCCGCTGCGGGTGCTGCGGCCTGCGCGCACCGACCCGGTGCGTGGGGTCAGGCGCCGGTGGTGGAGGCCGGCCGCGTGTCGACCGGAAAGCACTCCGGTGGCCAGCCCAGCGACTGCTGCAGGCCCGCCCAGTCGAAGCCTGCACCCGGGTCGTGCTTGCGCCCCGGGGCGATGTGCTCGTGGCCGGCCAGGTGGGCGATGGGATAGCGCCGCGCGATGTCACGGCACAGCCAGGCCAGCGTGGCGTACTGGTCGGCCTCGAAGCGCTCGCCCTCCAGGCCTTCGAGCTCGATGCCGATGGAGTCGTCGTTGCATTGCGCGCGGCCCCGGTAGGCCGAGGGCCCCGCATGCCAGGCGCGCTGGTCGCAGTCCACGAACTGCCAGAGCCCCCCAGCGCGGTCGATGACAAAGTGCGCGGACACCGTGAGACCGCGGATGCCCTGGTAGTAGGGGTGTGCGTCCCAGTCAAGCGTGTTGGTGAACAGCTGGCGCACGGCCGGGCCCCCGTACTCGCCCGGGGGCAGGCTGATGGAATGCACCACGATCAGGTCGATCTGCGCCGCCGGCGGGCGCGGGCCGAAGTTGGGCGAGGGCTGGCGCACGGCCGACCGGTGCCAGCCCTGGTCCCATGGGGACCTGGCGGCGCCCGGCACCTCAGCCGATGTCGTCATGGGCATCCTGGTCATTGGGCACGGCGATGTTCAGGCGCGCAATGCGGTAGCGGATCTGGCGCAGGCTGATGCCCAGGCGCGCCGCCGTGGCCGTGCGGTTGAACCCCGCCTCGCGCAGTGCGCGCACCAGGATGTCGCGCTCCTGCTGGTCCAGCCAGGCCTGCAGGTCACTGGGCAGGGGTGTGCTGGCGCCTGGCATGGGGGAGCCGGGCGCAGCGCCCAGGGCCGGGCGGGGCGACGATGCGTCGTCCGCCTGCAGCGTGTCCGGTACGGCGGTGGGGGTGAACGCCGCGGCGTCTGGAGCCTGTGCAGGGGCCGGGCTGGCGCTGCTGGCGGCTGCAGGAAAGCCGCCCGCAGGCGGGGCCACGCCGTCCACGTGCAGCTCATCCCCTTCGCTCAGGGCCACGGCGCGGTGCAGCAGGTTTTCCAGCTCGCGCACGTTGCCGGTGAGGGGGTGGGCGGCAATCGCCTGGATCGCGTGCTCGGTCAGTGCCGGCACGGGCATGCCCGACTCCTGCGCGATGCGCGCGAGCAGGGCCCGGCACAGGGCGGGCAGGTCTTCGCGCCGCTCGCGCAGCGGCGGGATCACGACCTCGATCACGTTGAGGCGGTAGTAAAGATCCTGGCGGAAGCGGCCGGTCTGCACGTCGGCCGCCAGGTCGCGGTGCGTGGCGCTGACGATGCGCACGTCCACCGTCTCTTCCTGTGTGGAGCCCAGGGCGCGCACGCTGCGCTCCTGGATGGCGCGCAGCAGCTTCGATTGCATGGCCAGCGGCAGGTCGCCGATCTCGTCGAGGAACAGCGTGCCCCCGCGCGCTGCCTGGAAGTAGCCGTCCCGGTCCTGGCTGGCGCCGGTGTAGGAGCCCTTGCGCGCGCCAAAGAACTCGGCCTCGAGCAGGTTTTCGGGGATGGCGCCGCAGTTCACGGCCACCCAGGGGCCGTCGGCGCGCTGGCTGCTGGCGTGCAGGGCCTGGGCGACCAGCTCCTTGCCGGTGCCCGACTCGCCGTGGATCAGCACCGGCGCCATGCCACGCGCGACCTTGGCCACGCGCTGCTTGACGTTGCGCATGGCGGCCGACTCGCCGACCAGACGGTCCAGCGCCGACGACGAGGCCTGTGCATCGACCGTGCCGCTCTGGCGCCCGCCTGGGGTGCGTGCCGCGCGCGGTGCCGGCACCCCGCCCGTGCCCTGGATGGCCGAGGCCACCACGGAGCGGAACTGTTTCAGGTCCACCGGCTTGGTCAGGTAGTCGAAGGCACCGGAGCGCAGCGCCTCCACCGCATTTTCGGCCGAGCCGTAGGCCGTCATGACCACGCAGCGTTCCTTGCGCTGCTGGTCGCGCAGGTCCTGCAGCAGCTCCATGCCAAAGCCGTCGGGCAGGCGCATGTCGGTGATCACCGCGTCGAAGCGGTGCGCCTTGAGCTGCTCGCGCGCCTCCTGCACGCTGGCGGCCGTCTCCACGCGGTAGCCTTCGCGCAGCAGCGTGAGTTCGTAGAGCGTGCGCAGATCGGGCTCGTCGTCTACGACAAGGATGGAGGCAGCAGGGGCGTTCATGGGGGAGAAAAGGCTTTCAGACCACGATGGTGTCGAACAGGGAGGCGGGCTCGGACGGGCGCGTTGTGCGCCGAAAGCCGACTGTAAAGGCATTGCCGCCGGTATCACCGCGCTGGGTCAGGCGCACGACCCGCTGGTAGCCGATGGAGGCCCCATGGCGCTGGCACAGCTCGCGGCAGATGTACAGGCCCAGGCCGCTGGAGCGGCTTTCGGACGAAAAGAAGGGCTCGAACAGGTGGCGCTCCACCGATTTGTCCATGGGCGCGCCATCGCTCCAGACCTGCAGGCTGATCTGGCCGGTGATGCTGGTGCGCGTGGTGATGCACAGCGAGTCCAGCTCGGGACCTCTGTAGCGCAGGGCGTTGTCCAGCAGGTTCACCAGCACGCGGCGCAGGTGCTCGGGGTCGAACTCCACATGCGCATCGCCTGCCCCCAAGGCCACCAGTCCTTGCCGCTGGGCCGGGTCCTGGCCTTGCCAATCGTTCCAGACCTGCGCCACGGCCGTGTCCAGTTGCAGGGTGGAGGCGGGCGAATGGCTGATCTGGTGCTGTACGCGGGCGATGTCCAGCACCTCCTCGGCAATGCGCGCCAGGCGGTCCGCGTTCTGCTGCACCATGTGCGCCAGGCGTTTCTGGCCAGGGTCCGTCAGGTCTTCTTCCAGCAGGGCATTGGCCTGGACGATGGCCGCCAGGGGGTTGCGGATCTCGTGGGCCACGGCGGCCGACATGCGGCCCATGGCGGCCAGCTTCTCGGTGCGCAGGCGCGCCTGCATCTCGCGCAGGTCGTGCAGGAACATCACGCACAGCCGCTCGGTGCCAGACTCGCGGGCCAGGGTGCGTGACGAGGTCAGCCAGGTGCGCACGTGCAGGCCGGTCGGGCTTTCGCCCGGGTGCAGCAGGTCGGCATCGGCGGTCTGGGGCTGCTCCTGGCGGAAGGTGTGGCGTGCCAGCCTCACCAGGGGATCCCAGGCGGCCGCATGCGTCAGCGAAAAGGGCAGGGGCGGCAGGGGCGGCTGGCCGAGCAATTGCAGGGCCGCCGGGTTGGCCGTGCGCACGGTGTCGTTCTCGTCCACCACCAGCACGCCGTCCGTGAGGTTCTGGATCACCAGGGCGCTCACCTGCGTCTGCACCCGCGCCGTCATCTGGCTTTGCAGGGCCACTTCCTGCTCGCGCGCCAGGCGCGTGGCAAGCTGGTGCACCAGGTAGGAGACGATGAAATAGCCCGTGCCGGTGAGGGCGCTTTGCAGGTAGCGCTGGGGGTCGTCGACACCTGCACGCGAGCCCAGCCACGCCAGGCCCAGCAGCAGCAGGGTCACGCCCGCCGTGGTGCCCAGTGCCAGCGTGAGCGTGCCCAGCACGGCCGCCATCAGGATCGGCAGGCCGAACAGCGGGGTGTAGTTCAGGGCGCCCGAATGCAGCAGTTGCAAGGCGCACACCACCGCCAGGTCGACGCCGATGGAGGGCAGCCAGTGCATGCCCGTGCCCGGTGGCGGCGGCTGGTGGCGCGCCAGGATGCGCATCAGCAGGGTGGCGATCAGGTAGGCCACGGCGACCGCCAGCGTGGCCGGGTCCAGCGTCTGGTTGACGGCCTGCCCCAGGGTCTGCAGCAGGACCAGGGCGATCGCGACCATCACCCGGGCGGTCAGGAAGCCCTTCCACAGGCGCAGGAAAGGCGCATCCACCGTCACGAGCAGGTTGTTGCCCGGCGGGCTGTCTGCCATGGTCGTCGGTTCAGGGCTTGCCAAGGCGTTGGTGCTCCAGGCTGCAGTAGGCGCTGTCCCCCTGGATCTGGGCCTCGGCACGCGGCACATGCACGCCGCAGTGCGCGCAGGCCACGATGTCCTGGGGCAGGGCGGGGGGGCGGGCCTTGCCGGGCTGGGCTTCCTTGGGCGCGGCGCGGTTGCTGCGCCAGATGCCGATGGCCACCACCAGCACCACCAGCAGAACGAGGTACTTCATGCGCTGCGGCCCAGGATGACTTCGAGCACGAAGCGCGAGCCCACGTAGGCCAGCAGCAGCAGGCCGGCCCCGGCATAGAGCACGCCCACGGCGGTGCGGCCGCGCCAGCCAAAGCGCGCACGGCCCAGCAGCAGTGTGGCAAACGTGATCCAGGCCATCAGTGAGAAGATCGCCTTGTGGTCCCAGCGCCAGGCGCGGCCGTAGAGCGCGTCGCCGAACAGCCAGCCGGCCAGCAGCGTGGCGGTGAGCAGCACGAAACCGGCCGTCACGAAGCGGAAGGTCAGGCGCTCCAGCGTGAGCAGCGGAATGCCGCTGTGCGGGTCTTCGGCCTGGCGGATGTGGCGCTCGGCGCGTGTCATCAGCCAGGCATGCACCACGGCAGCGCCGAACAGGCCGTAGCAGGCAATGCCCAGGGCAAGGTGCAGCGGCAGCCAGGCCGACGCCGACACATGCAGCGGCTGGCCCGGGAACACCAGGGCCAGCACGATGGCCACCGCGCCCAGTGCTGCCAGCACCCAGCGCGCCTGCATCTGCGGAAACAGCTGCTTTTCGACCGCGTACACCGTGAGCACCAGCCAGGCCGTCATCGACAGGGCCGGCGCAAAGCCAAAGCGCGGTGCCTCGTTCCACAGGCCCAGCACCAGGGTGGCGCCATGCAGCAACCATGCGACCAGCAGGGCGTTGCGCATGCCCGCAGCCCCCAGGCGCGACGCCGCGGCAGCCGGCATGGCATAGGCCGCAGCTGCGGCAAGCGCGAGCAGCCAGCCAAGGGGAGAAGCACTGGGTAAAATCATGGCTTACAGTTTAGTTGTCTTTCGCCTTGCCGCCCGCGCCCTGGCGGCCTGCATGCACTCGTACTGCAGGCAAACCCGGAACAATCCCCTATGGCCTCCGCCCTTACCGACAAACTCACGCGCCTCGTCAAGGAGATGCGCGGCCAGGCCCGCATCACCGAATCCAACGTGCAGGACATGCTGCGTGAGGTGCGCATGGCCCTGCTCGAAGCCGACGTGGCCCTGCCCGTCGTGCGGGATTTCATTGCCCGGGTCAAGGAAAAGGCCCTGGGCCAGGAGGTGCTGGGCTCGCTCAAGCCGGGCCAGACCCTGGTCTCCATCGTCAACCGCGAACTCGCCGCCACCATGGGCGAGGGCATTTCCGACATCAACCTGGCCGCCCAGCCACCCGCCGTGATCCTGATGGCCGGCCTGCAGGGCGCCGGCAAGACCACCACCACGGCCAAGCTGGCCAAGCACCTGATCGAAAAACGCAAGAAGAAGGTGCTAACCGTCTCGGGCGACGTCTACCGCCCCGCCGCCATCGAGCAGCTCAAGACGGTGACGAAGCAGGCCGGCGCCGAGTGGTTCCCGAGCACCCCCGACCAGAAGCCGCTGGATATCGGCCTGGCTGCGCTCGACTACGCCAAGAAGCACTACTTCGACGTGTTGCTGGTCGACACGGCCGGTCGCCTGGCCATCGACGAAGTGCTGATGAAGGAAATCAAGGACCTGCATGCCGCCCTGAACCCGGTCGAAACCCTGTTCGTGGTCGATGCCATGCAGGGCCAGGATGCGATCAACACGGCCAAGGCCTTCAAGGAAGCGCTGCCGCTCACCGGCATCGTGCTGACCAAGCTCGACGGCGACTCGCGCGGTGGTGCCGCGCTGTCGGTGCGCCAGATCACCGGTGCGCCGATCAAGTTCGCGGGCGTCTCCGAAAAGCTCGATGGCCTGGAAGTGTTCGATGCCGAGCGCCATGCGGGCCGTATCCTGGGCATGGGCGACATCGTGGCCCTGGTGGAACAGGTCACGGCGGGCGTGGACATCGAGGCCGCGCAAAAGCTCGCCGCCAAGGTCAAGAGCGGTGACGGCTTCGACCTCAACGACTTCCTGTCGCAGCTGCAGCAGATGAAGCAGATGGGCGGACTGTCGAGCCTGATGGACAAGCTGCCCGCCCAGTTCACCGCCAAGGCTGGCGCCGTGGACATGGACAAGGCCGAGAAGGACATCAAGCGCAAGGAAGGCATCATCCAGAGCATGACCCCGCTGGAGCGCCGCAAGCCCGAGCTGATCAAGGCCACGCGCAAGAAGCGCATCGCAGGCGGCGCCGGCGTGCATGTCCAGGAAGTCAACCGCCTGCTCAAGGAGTTCGAGCAGATGCAGGACATGATGAAGAAGATGAAGGGGGGCGGCCTGATGAAGATGATGAAGAAGATGGGCGGCATGAAGGGCCTCGGGGGCGGCGGCATGCCCAAGATGCCGTTCTGACCCGGGCCTTCGATCACCCACAGCCCTGAATGAGCGCAGGCCGCGCTCTTCAGGGCTTTTTCATGGGCGGCGGTGGCAGCGGCCAGGGCAGCCAGTGCCAGGGATGGTCGCGGTTGGCTACCCATTGCGCCACGTCGTCTTCGGTGAAGGCCACGCCCAGGCTGTCCGCCCGCGAATGGGCCACCCACTGGCGGCGCCCGCGTGCGCAGGCGCTGCCGAAATCCTGCCAGCTGTGAAAGCAGTCGGCCGCGCGCTGTGCGTTGTGGTGCAGGATCTGCCACTGCGTGGCCTCGTCCAGCCAGCCCAGCAGGGCGGCGGTGCGCGTGGCGAAGGCTACGCGCGCACAGGCCAGGGCCATCGCGTCGCGCGGGGCATCGTCGGGGCGCAGGGCGTCCAGGCCCATGCGGAACCAGCGCTCGCGCAATTGCGCGGGCAGTGCGGCGCGGACCTGGTCGTCGGCCATGTCGCTGCGCAGGCCCAGCAGGTGCAGCAGGGCCGGGCGCAGGGACTGCTGCAGCGCATCGGCCAGGCGCGGCATGCGCGCATCGGCGAAGCCGCCCTGGATGCGTGCGAAGGCCATGGGATCGGCCAGGGCCAGGGTCCAGCTCCAGTGCGCGTCCAGGACGTACTGGCGGCGCAGGCGCGGTCGCCCGTACCAGCGCAGGAACGGCCCCAGCACCCACAGCAGCAGCAGCCAGGCCAGCCAGGCCACCAGGCAGAACCCGAGTGCGAAGACCAGCCAGGCGATCATTGGGGGCGCTCCGTGGCCTGCGTGCCACCGGCGCCCAGTGCCGCCGCCACGGAGGCCGCCAGCGGCAGGCCTTGCAGCAGCGCGGGGTCGCGCGCCGCCACCAGCCACTGCACCAGCGGTGAGGGGGCGGGCAGCTCGCGCACCAGCGCGGGCCGGGCCTGCACCAGGCGCAGTTGGTCCTGTTCATGCACCACGTCGCGCACGGCGCACCAGCCCTGGGCCGTGCGCACGATGCCCATCTGCAGCGCATCGGGTGGCGCCTCCTCGCAGGTGGTCAACTGGTTGAGCAGGGCCAGCACCTCGCCCTGGTAGCGCTCGATGGGCGGGCGGTTCTGCTTGCCCTTGATCTGGTCGATGGCCAGGCGGCCGTCCTCGCGCACATGGGCGCTGATCGTGATGTGCGGCACGTGGCTGGCCGTGCGGTAGGAGAACAGGCGCATGCGCCCCTCTTCGCAGGCCTTGGCATAGTGCTCGCCGTAGCCGCCGGCCAGGCTGCGCCGGCTCGCGAACTGGCCCAGGCAGTGGCGCATCATCTGGCTTTCATAGGCCATTTCCGCGCGCAGGTGCTCGCTGTCCGGGCGGAACTCGATGAAATGGCCCTGCTCGCCCTGCCATGCCAAGGCCACGGCATCGCTCTGGTGCTCGCGCCAGCCGGCAGCGGCTTTGGCTTCGTAGGCCGCATGTTCTTCGGCCCACAGGGCCAGCGCCTGCGGGGCGGTCACGCGCTGCAGCTTGCCTTGCAGCGCCGTGCCCTCGCGCGACAGCAGAAACTCCACAAGCCGGGCCTCCAGCGCCAGCACCGCTTCGGCTTCGGGGTCGATCCACCACAGCGGGGTTTCCGCCCCGGGGGCATGGCGCGCAGGGGCGTCGCCCAGCCGGGCCAGCGCCCAGGGCGGCACGGGCGCCGGCTTGAGCAGGGCCTGCGCCTGCCCACGCTGCGTGACGGCCTGCAGCACCGGTGCCGGCGCCTGCAGGTTGCCCACCACATGCCGGTAGAAGTGGTTGGCCAGCCAGGCACGCACCTCCTCGGGGTCGTTGCGCTCCTGGCTGCGGCGCTCGATCGCGCTGCGCAGGGCCGGCGCGTTGACCACGTCGCGCGCGCCGTACATGCTGCGTGCGGCTGCGCCCAGCGCCATTACCAGAGTTTCCACCAGGGCTTGCCGGCGGCCATGGCCTTCTTGCAGCTGGCGATGTCGTCGCGCGCGTAGCCGGCCTGCTCGGCATCGCTCTCGTCGCCCGGGCGCACCATCCTGAGCGACTCCTGGTAGAGCGCCATGGCAGGTTCGTACTGCTTGGTGTTCTCGTACACGTTGCCGGCCACGCGCCGCACGCCGGGCAGGGCATTGGCCCGCACGCGTGGCATCACCTGCTCGAGCCGCGCCAGGGCGTCGGCCGGCTGCGACCACGCCAGGTTGCGCAGCATGACCAGCAGGGCGCCGAGGTAGTCGTCCTCGTTCTCGGCCTGGTCATCGCGGTCCAGGCCGTTCCACCATTCATCCAGGCGCTGCAGCCAGATGTCGATCTCGTTGTCGCGGTCCAGCTCGTAGAGCGCGCGGCACACGCGCTTGAAGTAGTCCGTGGGATCGTGGCGCCCGTAGCCATGGTCCAGGGAGTAGTGCCACAGCTGGTCGGCCGCCGCGATGAGCTCGGCCTTGCGTTCCGACGCCGCGTAGCAGGACACGAGGCCGTTGTGGTGCTCCGCAAAGGGGCTGGTGGCCAGGCCCTTGTGGTGCAGTTCGATGGCCTTGTCGTACTCCTTGAGGTTACAGCGGTAGTAGATGGCCAGGTTGTTGCACAGCATGGAGTAGACGTGTACGTCGCCATCGCGGAACCAGCCTTCGCCGGTGGCGAAGAAGGCATCGAAATGCACCACGGCCGACTCGTAGTAGCGCGCCTTGAGGGCATCGATGTCGCGCTCGGGCCAGTCCTCGTCGTCGCTGGCGCCGCAGGCCTGCTGCAGGTTGAAGTCCAGCCACACGCCGATGTTGTAGCACCAGCCTGCGGCGGGCGATGCTGCAAACGGCTGTTGCAGCGCCTTGGTGACGCCATGCACCTTGATACGGCTGACCCACAGTGCCTGCAGCAGGTCGGGCGCGGCCATGGCGGGCTCGCGCACCGCCGCCTCCAGCAGTGGCAGGGCGCGCGCGTGTTCTCCAGCGGCGAACAGGCGCAGCCCGTCCAGGCACGCCAGCGCCGGGTGCTCCGGCACGGCGCTGCGCACCTGCGCGAGGTGGTGCCCGATGAAGGCCTCGGGGTCCTCGGTGTCTTCCACCCACCCGGCGTCGTTCATGGCGGCGCTGGCCAGTGCCAGGTGCCAGCCGGGGTGGGGCGTGGCGCCCCGGGACAGGTGCGCCTTCATTTGCGCGAGGGCCACCGTGCAGGCATGCGGTGTCGAAGCGGGGCGCTGGCTGCTGGCGCTCTCGAAGGCCAGTTGTGCCGCGTCGTCCAGCCTGCCGGCTTCGATCAGCAGGTCGAGCACGAAGATGCTGAAGCCGTCTTCCTGGTCGCCGGTCAGGCCGAAGCGGCCCTGCCTGGCCTTGACCAGGGCCTCGTCGAGGCGGCCCTGGCGCTGCAGGGCCCGGGCCTGCAGGCGGGCGCGGCGCACGGAGACGTCGCGCTGCAGCGGCCGCGACAGCTCGGCCGGCATGCGCGCCGGGATCTGCTGCACGATGGTGTCGATGCTCGTGGGGTCCAGTGCCACGAACTGCTCGCCCAGCTTCAGCCAGTCCTCGTGGTCCACGTCCTGCCCGGGCGCGGCATTGCGCAACTGGTCCATGGCCTGCTGCACCAACTGCTGCGCCTGCCTGGCATCGCCCTCGGCGGCCGCCACTTCGGCCAGGCGAGTGGCCAGCACGGCTTCATCCCAGGCGCGGTAGGCAGTGCGCTCGGGCTGTACCACCTGCAGCGCATAGCGGGCCTGGGCACAGCGGCGCCACACCCCGTAGTCCCTGCTGCGCTCGGCCTGGCCCGCCAGATGCTCCCAGGCCCGGTCGGACTGCTGGTCCAGCGGCGGCTGGGCCAGCAGGCGCGCCATGCCGTCGAGCGCCTGGTGCAGCAGCGCAGCCTGTTCGGGCAGGGCGCGCAGCGCCTGGGTGCGGGCAAAGCCGGCATGCACCTGTGCCTGGTGGCGCTCGGCGGCGGGCAATTCGTCCACCAGGGTGGCGGCATGGGTGTCGATGGCCTGCAGGGCCTGTGCCGGCTGGCCGGCCTGCATCCACAGTTCATGCACGCGGTGCAGCACGTCGAGCGAACCGGGCTGCAGCGACTGCAGGCCCAGCATGTCGGCCAGGGCCTGCATGCGCCGGGCATGGGCGGCTTCCTCGCTCTCCCCCTGGCCGTCCGCTGCGCCGTCCTCGTCATCGGTGGCCTCGAACAGGGCCTCGGCTTCGTCCAGGTAGGCATCCAGCAAGGGGCCGGACAGCGAGGTGGCGTGCAGGGTCGGGGCGGTGGCAGTCAGCATGGTGTGTGGCGAAAAAGGAGGGACGGAAACGCCGGGTGGTGTGCCCGGCATAAAGGCGTGCGGGCGTAGAACCTGTTCACTGTCTCGCGATCCCCTGAGAGACAGTGAACAGGTTCTCATGGCGCCTGCAGCCAGTCCTTGAGCGGCTGGCCGGCCCAGGCCTTGGCTTCGTCGCCGACGAAGGCCAGGGGCTTGGACGCGGGCAGCTTGCGGCGCTTTTCCTGCGCGGCGATGGATTTCTGGGCCTCGCCCATCCAGTCGGTGATCGACAGCTTCTCGGCACCCACCTGGCCGAACAGGGCCTCGGCGAACGGGGTGTTGTTGCCGGTGTACTGGCACTTGAACGAGGTGGCGCGCACGTCGGTCGCGGTCAGCACCACGCGGTTGGGGGCCTTCAGTGGCTCGATGAAGGCACCGCTGTAGCAGGCGGACAGCACCACCAGCGTGGGCACCTTGGCCAGCGGGGCCAGGGCGTCGCTGAGGATCT
Organism: Acidovorax sp. AC410; assembly: GCF_979253235.1. NCBI lineage: Bacteria > Pseudomonadati > Pseudomonadota > Betaproteobacteria > Burkholderiales > Comamonadaceae > Acidovorax > Acidovorax sp. AC410. The sequence continues at coordinate 862,771 of NZ_CEEDCG010000001.1, read as the reverse complement.
TGGGCGTGATGGGCTGCTGGTTCTTGCCGCCCGCGTTGACGCTGAGCAGGCCGGGGTTGGCGTGGGTGGAGATGAACAGCAGCACGCGGTCACGCGGGCGCGCCACCTCGGCCGTCCTGGCCATCACCAGCGCGAAGTTCTCGGCCGTGGCCTGCGGCCAGTCGGCGCTCTGGTCCTTGGCCGGGTTGGCCAGCCGCAGCATCAGGGCATTGGGGTCGATCTCGCTGACCAGCTTTTCGGCCAGCTGCACATCGTTGCGGAAGGCCTTGGACTGCGAGTGCATCGCAAAGCCGGCAAAGATGATGCGGCCTGGCGGCTCGGCCGGCGGGGGCGGCTCGGGGGCGGCCTGGGGTGCAGGCGCGGGGGACTCGGTCACCTGGGCAGGGGGCGCGGCACAGCCGGCGGCTGCGAGGGCCAGGGCCAGGGCGCTGGCGTGCAAGAAGCGCCGCGTGGCGGCGTGGGAGGCAAGAGGCGATGGCATCGATGGTGTTTCCACGGTAGGCAGGAATCGGGCGCCACCGGGCGCGGCGCGCAGGTGGTTCCGAAGCGTGCGTATCGTAAGGGAGTGCCATGGCGAGTCCAGCGCCTGTTTGGGTGAGTGGCCATGCCGGTGATTGCGTTGTCATCTACGGCCATTGGCAATTACATGCTATCAAATGAGTAGCAAATAACAAAAAGCCGGTGCATGCACCGGCTTCCAGTTTGTGTGGCATAAGTCACACTTTGATCATGCTGCAGCCCTCAACGCCGGCCGCGCCAGGCGACTGGCATGCAGCCACGCACGGCGCAGCACCGGCGGCGACCACGACTCCTCGGGGATCAGCAGCAGGCGCTGCGCACGCATCGCCTTGCCCAGCGCGATCTGGCTGGTCAGCACCGCCAGCGGAATGGCCAGCGCCAGCGGCAGGCCCACGGGCATGAGCCACAGCAGGGCGCTGCCATCGACGAAGGCCACGCCCAGCGCCAGGAGGGCGATCACGGCGGTCATCGGGGCGAGCTGGCGCGTGGCCTGGCCCCAGGGCACGGCATTGGCTTCGCGCGGGGGCGACTTCCATTGCAGTTCCAGGCCGGTGATCGCCAGCAGCACGAACAGCGAGTGGGCCAGCATGCGCACGGGCGCCTGCAAAATGGCCAGCACGCTTTCGACCACGGCGCTCTTGACCAGACTCCAGCCGCCACCGTACTGCGCCTGCTCGCGGCGCATGAAAACCGCGGACACGCCCAGGATGCGCGGCAGGAACAGCATGGACACCGTCCAGCCCCACAGGCCCAGCAGCTCGGCCGGCAGGATGTGCCAATTGGCCACCACGGGTGCGCCCGACAGCCACAGGGCCGTGCCCAGCGTCAGGAAGGCCAGCCACAGCGGGGCCGACAGGTAGGCCATGGCGCCGGTCACGAACATCGAGCGGTGTACGGCATGGATGCCGGGCTCGGCCATCAGGCGCGCGTTCTGCAGGTTGCCCTGGCACCAGCGGCGGTCCCGCTGCAGCTCGGCCAGCAGGTCCGGCGGTTGCTGCTCGTAGCTGCCGATCAGGTCGGACACCAGCCACACGTGGTAGCCGGCGCGGCGCATCAGCGCGGCCTCAACGAAGTCGTGCGACATGATGCCACCCGACAGTCCGCCCTTGCCCGCGATGGGGGCCAGCGCGCAGTGCTGCATGAAGGGTTCCATGCGGATGATGGCGTTGTGGCCCCAGTAGTGCGACTCGCCCAGCTGCCAGTACTGCATCCCCAGGGTGAACAGGCGTCCGGTGACGCGCGAGGCGAACTGCTGCGCGCGGGCGTGCAGCGTGACGTGGCCGATGGCCTGCGTGGCGGTCTGGATGATGCCGGCGCTGGGGTTGGCTTCCATCAGTTTGGCCATGGAGACGATGCAGTCGCCGCTCATCACGCTGTCGGCATCGAGCACCACCATGTAGCGGTAGTCCTTGCCCCAGCGGCGGCAGAAGTCGGCCACGTTGCCGGCCTTGCGGTGGCTGCGGCGCGTGCGCAGGCGGTAGTACACCTGCACCTGGGGCTGCTGGCCGTGCTCGGCCAGCGCGCTGCGCAGGTCTTCCCAAGCGGCACGCTCGGCCCGGGCGATGTCCTTGTCGTAGCTGTCGGACAGCACGAACACGTCGAACGTGGCGCCGTGGCCTGTGGCCGCCACCGATTCGCAGGTGGCACGCAGGCCGGCAAACACCGTGGCCACGTCCTCGTTGCAGATCGGCATGATGATGGCCGTGCGCGCCTCGGGCGAGAGTTGGGCGGATGCCACGCTCTTGGCCGACAGCGCATGGCGGTCACCGCGCAGCATGACCCAGAAGCCCATCATGCCGGTCATGAAGCCGGTAACCACCCAGGCCGAGAGCAGCGCGAACAGCGCCATCTGGCCGTAGCCCAGCCAGGCGTTGTCGTAGTCGGGCTGCACACCGGCGAACAAGGTGGTGGCCAGCGTGGTGCTGAGCACCGTGAGCAGTGCGAAGGTCCAGCGGCGGCGCTGGGCGGCGCCCTGCCAGGCCTCGTGCTGCATGCCGGCCGGGGTGGCCGGTGGAGCGCTGCCGGGGCGGCCGGTCAGGCGCAGCAGCAGCGCGGTGCCGATGCTGTTCCAGAAGCCGCGCCAGGGCAGGGGCACCATGGAGCCACGGTGGAGCGGCGGCGCGGTCACGGAATTGGGGTGGCGCTCCTCACGCAGCGTGCTGCGCTGCGTGCGAGGGGCACCACGGTCTTCAGAGGCGAGGGGCTCTGACGGGCTTACTCGGGAAGAATGATGTGCGTCCATGTTTCGCTCACAGCGTGGTTGTCGTGTTGAAGGAAGGCGCGCAGCTCGATCGGGCGATCGGCCTGCTGGCGCTGTACGCGCACGGTCATGCGCCACTGCCCGGTGGCAGGGTTGCGGTAGGCCGCGTTTTCGAGAACCTTGCCGTTGGCATCGGCGGTGACCACGGCCTTCACGGCCGCATCGGTGGGCAGGGCGGCCAGCGCCGGGCCGGTGAAATCGACCACGTACTGCACCTGCTGGCGCAGCTCCTGCGCGCTTTGCTTGGTAAAGCCCATGCCGCGGCGAGACTGCGTGGCCCAGCTGCCCGGCGGGCGCTGCTGTTCATCGCCCTGCCAGCCGAGCTCGTACGAGAACTCCAGCGGCGTGCCGGGGACGGGCAGTTTGGCCGGCACCCAGTAGGCGACGATGTTGTCGTGCGTTTCGTCGGGCGTGTTGTTCTGCACCAGCTCCACCCGGCCCGGGCCCCAGTCGTGCAAGGGGCGCACCCAGGCGCTGGGGCGGCGTTCATAGCGGGCTTCCACGTCCTCGTAGCTGGCCCACTGGCGGTCACGCTGCATCAGGCCGAAGCCCTTGGGGTTGGTGGTGGTGAACGAGGTCACCAGCGTGCTGCCCGGATTCTGCAACGGGCGCCACAGCCATTCACCCTCGCCCGTGGCGACCATCAGGCCATCGGAGTCGTGCACCTCGGGGCGAAAGTCCTGCTTGCGCGGCTGGTTCTCGCCAAAGAAGAACATGCTGGTCAGCGGCGCCACGCCCAGCGTGCCGATGGGCTTGGCGGCGTTGCCACGCACGAAGACCCGGGCGCGCACGGTGGTCACGGTCTGCGGCCCCGGCGTGATGTCGAAGCGGTAGGCACCGGTGGCGCGGGGCGAGTCGAGCAGCGCAAACACCGTGACCTGCTTGCCTTGGGGCTCGGGCTTGACCAGCCAGAAGTCGGTAAAGCGCGGAAACTCCTCGCCCATGCCGCCCACGGTGTCGATCGCCAGGCCGCGCGCCGACAGGCCGTACTGCTGGCCGGCGCCCAGCGCGCGGAAATAGCTCGCGCCCTGGAACACCGCCAGCTCGTCCTTGTACTCGGGCGAATTGAGGTGGTTGTGCAGGCGAAAGCCCGCAAAACCGAGGTCACCCCAGGCCTGGGGCTGAACTGTGTTCTTGCCGTAGTCGAAGTCGGCGCGGCTGTAGCTGATGTCGCGCGTGCCCGAAGGCGTCACCTCATGGATGCGCACCGGCTGGGTCTGGTACAGGCCCAGGTGGAAGAACATGGCCTCGAAGGGCAGCTTCTCGGCGCGCCACAGGGCACGCTCGGGCTTGTAGCGGATGTCGCGCACCTGGTCGTAATTGAGCTGGGCCAGGTCGGCGGGTAGCTTGTCGCTGGCAGCAACGAAAGGCTTGTCGGCGCGCTCACGCGCCAGCTTTGTCAGGCTCTCGAAATCGAACGCCTGTGCCTGCGCCACGCTGGCCGCCAGCAGGGCGGACAGCGCCAGCGTGGCTGCAGCGCTGCAGCGCAAGCTGCGTGAAAAAGAAGGAAAGACAGCATCCATGCCGACATATAGGGCAAACCCTGTGCCAGCTTGAAAAAATGCTTGTATATCAATGACTTAGGGGTGATTGCGCCTGTAAGCAAGTGTGCAGTGCAGCAAAACGGCCTCAAAAGGCCGGTTTTTGTCGCCGGATGGCGACAGGGGGATGGCTGCGCATCGCCAATCCCTTTGAAATCAAGGACTTACTCCTGTCGCTCATCGGCGACGTCATCGCCCGGGCCTTCGTCCGGCGTGGCGTCGCTCTTGAAATGGCCAGGGGTCAGCGCATGCTTTTGCAGCAGCCGGTAGAACTCCGTGCGGTTGCGCTGGGCCAGGCGCGCGGCGTCGGCCACGTTGCCATCGGTCATCTTGAGCAGACCCACCAGGTACTCGCGCTCGAAGCGCTGGCGTGCATCGGCAAAGCTCAGCACCGGGGCCGAGGGGATGCGCAGCGCACGCTGCACCAGGGTCAGCGGCACCAGCGGCGTGGTGGACAGGGCACACACCTGCTCCACCACGTTGAACAGCTGGCGCACGTTGCCGGGCCAGGCCGCCGTGGTCAGAGCCTTGAGGGCCTCGGGTGCAAAGCCCGACAGGCGCTTGTCGTACTTGCGCGCCAGCCGGTCCAGGAAATGGTTGGCCAGCAGGGCGATGTCCTCGCGCCGCTCGGCCAGGGTCGGCAGTGCCAGGGTGACGACGTTGAGGCGGTAGTACAGATCCTCGCGGAACTGGGCCGTGGCCATGGCGGCCTCCAGGTCGCGGTGGGTGGCCGAGATGATGCGCACGTCGATGGGCGTGGACTGGCTCGAGCCCACAGGCCGCACGGCCCGCTCCTGCAGCACGCGCAGCAGCTTGACCTGCAGCGCGGGCGGCATGTCGCCGATCTCGTCGAGCAGCAGGGTGCCGCCCTCGGCGGCCTGGAACAGGCCCTTGTGGTTGCTGGTCGCGTCGGTGAAGGCGCCCTTGACGTGGCCGAACAGCTCGGACTCCAGCAGCGCCTCGGGAATGGCGCCGCAGTTGACCGCCACGAAGGGCTTGGCCGCGCGCGGGCTGGCCCGGTGGATGGCTTGGGCCAGCAGCTCCTTGCCGGCGCCGCTGTCGCCCAGCAGCAGCACGCTGGCGTCCGACTGGGCCACCATGTAGGCCTCGGCCAGCAGCTCGGTCATGCGGTTGGAGCGGCTCACGATGTCGGCGCGCCAGGCCTCGTTGGCATGCGCCTGGGCCACCACCGGCGCGCTCAGCGCCAGGGCCTGGCCGATCTTCTCGAGCAGGTCCTTGCCGTCGTAGGGCTTGGTCAGGTAGGTGAACACGCCGCGCGAGGTCGCCTCCACCGCATCGGGGATGGTGCCGTGCGCGGTCAGCAGAATCACCGGCAGCGAGGGGTGGCGCTCGCGCACCTCGTCGAACAGGGCCAGCCCATCCTTGCCCGGCAGCCGCACGTCGCTGAGCACCAGCTGGGGCCGCGCCATTTCGAGCTGGGCCAGCGCGGCCTCGGCCGAGCCCACGGCGATCACCTCGTAGCCCGCGCCCTTCAGGCGCAGGGAGAGCAGGCGCAGCATGTCGGCATCGTCATCCACCACCAGGATGCGTTGCTGGCCGCTGGCCGGGGTGCCGGGGGTCTTGGTCGATGCGGGCATGGTTCAGCGGGCCTCGCTGGCGGCTGGTGCGGGGGGCCGGGCCGTCATGCTGCGCTCGATGGCGCGCACGGCCTCCAGGCGCTCGTTGAGCTGGTCGGTGCGGCGCTGGGCGTCGCGCAGCTGCTGGGCCTGCCGTTCCAACTGCTCTTCCAGCCGGCGCTGCTGCAGCAGGCGCCCTTCCAGCAGGCGGGCCAGGGGGTGCAGGGGCTGGGTGCTCGCATCGTTGTGGCCCAGCAGGCGCTGCACCATGGCCAGGGCGCGGGCGGTGTCCACGGGTTGGCGCGTCTGTGCCAGCGCCAGTGCCAGGTTCAAGGGGCTGGCGGCCAGGGTGTCCTCGGCCTCGCCCAGGCGGGCAATCTCGCGCGTGAGTTCGGCAGGCGGCATGCGCTGCACGCGGTCCGCATAGGCCAGCGCCAGGGTGACCTGCGCCACCTCGGGCACGGGTGCGCTGGCAGGCAAGGCGGGCAGTGGCACTGGCTCGACGGGCGGCGCCACGGGCAGCGGTGCAGGCACCACCACGGCCACCGGGGCGGGTGGCGAGCGCGGGGGCGCGGGACTGGTGCAGCCCGCCAGCAGCACCGCGGGGGCCAGCACCAGGGTGCCGATCTGAAGCCGCGCAGTACGGGTCGGTGACAAGCTAGGAAGCATGGGGCAGTTCGATGCGAAAAAAGGAATGGTCGCCATCTTCCACCAGTTCCACCCGGCCGCCGTGGGCGCCGATGTATTCCTGGACGATGGACAGGCCGACCCCGGTGCCGCGCACGGCATCCTCGGGCTGGCGGGCGCCGCGGTAGAAGGGTTCGAAGACATGGGGCCGGTCGGCAGGGGCCACGCCCGGGCCCTGGTCGAGGACGTCGATGCGCACCCGTCCCGGAACCCGGGACACTTCAAGGCGCACCGTGCCCTGCTTGGGCGAGAAGCGGATGGCGTTGGACAGCAGGTTGCCGATGGCCGAGGCGATCTTGTCGCCGTCGAGCGCCAGCGACACGGGTGCGCCCTGCACCAGCACGCGCAGGCCGCGGGCCTGCCACTGCAGGCGCTGGGACTCCACCTGGGCCTCCAGCAGCGCGATCAGGTCGGTGTCGCGCCGGTGCAGTTGCCGGGCCTCGAAGGCGGCGGCGTTGAAGCGCAGCAGCGCCTCGATCTCGTTTTGCAGCACGATCGTGTTGTGGTGCAGGATCTGCGCGACCTCCTGCTGCCCGGGGTTGAGCTCGCCGGTCACACCGTCCTGCAGCAGGGCCACGCCCTCGCGCATGGAGGCCAGGGGCGTCTTGAGCTCGTGCGATACGTGGCGCAAAAAGCGCGCCTTGTCCGAGTCGAGCTCCAAGAGGCGCAGGCGCAGCCATTCAAGCTGCAGGCCCACGCGGCGCACGTCGGCCGGGCCGCTGATCTGGATGGGCTGCTCCAGGTCGTTCTCGCCGAGCAGGCGGATGGCCCCTTCGAGCCGCTTGAACGGCCGCGCCAGCCAGATGCCGAACGAAAGCGCCAGCACCAGCGCCAGCACGATCACGCCCACCACCTGGTGCGTGACCTCACGGCGGCTGGCGTCGACCTTGGCCTGCAGGGCGCTGTTGCGCTCGGCGTTGAGCTCCTGCACTGCTTGCACGATGGCGTTGTGCAGCGTGTCGAGCGCGGCGAATTCCTCGGCTGCGGCGCGCTCGTTCTCCAGCGACACCGCGGCCGGGGCCGCCATCAGCGACTGCACCGTGGCCAGGTGGGCGCGCCACTGGGCCACGTGCCTGGCCGGCAGGCCGCCGTCCTGCAGCTGCTGCAGGGTCTGCTGGGCGTCGCGCGCCATGTCGTCGAAGCCCCGGCGCAACTGCGCGTCGCCCAGCACCAGCGACTGCCGCGCTGCCCGCTCCATGGTCTGGCCGCGCTGGCCCAGGGCCTGCGCAGCGGCGCTCAGGCGCGTGGCCTGCACGGCGCCCTCGCGGCTTTGCACCATGAGCTGCTCCAGCGAGTACAGGGCCCCCAGCGAACTGGCGCCCAGCAGGCCGGCAATCAGCAAAAAGGCCAGCAGCAGCAACTGCTGGAACGACAGGCCATGCAGGCGGTTCCTGCCCGGTTCACTCACGCGTGAAGCACTCGATTCGGCCATGGAGAGTGGGATGGGCCGCAGCTCAGGCCGTGGCTGTTTCTTGCACCACGACTTCGCCGCGCAGCGTATAGGCCTTGGCCTCTGTGATGGTCACGTCCACCATCTGGCCGACCAGGCGCGGCTGGCCCACGAAGTTGACCACACGGTTGCACTCGGTGCGACCCATGAGCTCGCTGGCGTCGCGCTTGGAGGCGCCTTCGACCAGGATGCGCTGCACCGAGCCCACGCGGCTTTCGCTGATGGACTTGATGTTGGCGTTGATCACCGACTGCAGGTGCTGCAGGCGGCGCAGCTTCACCTCGTGCGGCGTGTCGTCGTGCAGGCCGGCGGCGGGCGTGCCGGGGCGTGGGCTGAAGATGAAGCTGAAGCTGTTGTCGAAGTGGACGTCGTCGATCAGCTTCATCATCTTGCCGAAGTCTTCTTCGGTCTCGCCGGGGAAGCCGACGATGAAGTCGCTGCTCATGGCCAGGTCGGGGCGGATGGCGCGCAGCTTGCGCACCGTGCTCTTGTATTCCATGGCGGTGTAGCCGCGCTTCATGGCCATCAGGATGCGGTCGCTGCCGTGCTGCACCGGCAGGTGCAGGTGGTTGGCCAGCTTGGGGATGCTGGCGTAGGCGGCGATCAGGCGCGGCGTGAACTCGTTGGGGTGGCTGGTGGTGTAGCGGATGCGCTCGATCCCGGGGATCTCGGCCACGTACTCGAGCAGTAGCGCAAAGTCGGCGATCTCGGCCGTGCCGCCCATCTTGCCCAGGTAGGCGTTCACGTTCTGGCCCAGCAGCGTGATCTCCTTCACGCCCTGGTCGGCCAGGCCTGCCACTTCCACCAGCACGTCGTCGAAGGGGCGGCTGACCTCCTCGCCGCGCGTGTAGGGCACCACGCAGTAGCTGCAGTACTTGCTGCAGCCTTCCATGATGGAGACGAAGGCGCTCGCGCCCTCGACCCGCGCCGGGGGCAGGTGGTCGAACTTCTCGATCTCGGGGAAGCTGATGTCCACCTGCGGGCGGTCCAGGCGCTCGCGCTGGTTCAGCAGCTCGGGCAGGCGGTGCAGGGTCTGGGGGCCGAACACCACGTCGACGTAGGGCGCGCGCTTGATGATCTCGGCGCCCTCCTGGCTGGCCACGCAGCCGCCCACGCCGATCTTCACGCCGCGCGCCTTCAGGTGCTTGATGCGGCCCAGGTCGCTGAACACTTTTTCCTGCGCCTTCTCGCGCACCGAGCAGGTGTTGAACAGGATCAGGTCGGCCTCGTCCACGTTCTGCGTGGGCTCGTAGCCCTGTGCGGCGTGCAGTACGTCGGCCATCTTGTCCGAGTCGTACTCGTTCATCTGGCAGCCGAAGGTTTTGATGAAGACTTTTTTGGCCATGGCAGTCAATTCTCGTGTCCGAATGGGGATGCGGCGGCACGCGTGGGGCGGCCGCTCTGGGTGGGGGGGTGGGCGCGCGCGTGGCCCACCGGGACCGGGCTTACTTCTTGACCGGGTCCGAGTCGGTGCGGAAGTTGAACTGGATCGTGTCCCCAGGACCTTTGCGGGGCTGGGCCGCCTCGCCCTGGGTCAGGATCCAGGCGGACAGCAGCATGCCCGTGCTGTTCTCGATCAGGTAGTTGACCTTGAAGGTCTGGCCCTGCACGGTGTGCAGCATCACCAGCGTGTTCTGCGGGGTGAACAGGCGCATGCCCGGCGCCATGCGGATGGCGTTGCCATTGAGCTTGGCCTCGGATCCGGCCAGCACGGTCAGGTTGCCGCGCAGCGATGCGTCGGGGAAGTTGCGCATCTCGCCCATGCCGCCGGGCACCTGCTGGGCCTTGACCGGGGTGGCGGCGCACAGCAGCGCGGCGAGGCCGGCGGCGGCCAGGGCGCGCAGCGGGGATCGGCCTTTGCGGGCTTGGGAAGTCAGGGCAGGGGTGCAGCGGTTCATGGTGTGTATCCAGAGGCTGTGAAGCAAGGTGGGGAAGGCGATTTTACCGGCCGGCGCGCTGGCAAAGGCCTTTTGGAACAAGCCCTTACCGTACACACCATGCGCCGAAACAACGCCGGCCCAAGAAAAAACCCGCAGCGCCAGGGCGCAGCGGGTTTTTGAATGTGGTGGTGGTAGGTGGACTTGAACCACCGACATCAGCATTATGAATGCTGCGCTCTAACCAACTGAGCTATACCACCGCAGACCGAAATTATAGAACAAAAATTATTGGTGTGTAAAGTTCGCGGCGCGTTTGTTCACGAAAGCGTCCATGCCTTCCTTCTGGTCCTGGGTGGAGAACAGGGCGTGGAACAGGCGGCGCTCGAACATCACGCCGTCCGACAGGCTGCCTTCGAAGGCGCGGTTCACCGATTCCTTGGCGGCCATCACGGCGATCTGCGAGAAGCCCGCGATGACGAGGGCGGCGCCCAGGGCTTCGTCGGCCAGCTTGTCGTAGGGCACGACGCGGCTGACCAGGCCGGCGCGCTCGGCTTCGGTGGCGTCCATCATGCGGCCCGTGAGGGCCATGTCCATGGCCTTGGACTTGCCCACCGCGCGCGGCAGGCGCTGCGTGCCGCCGGCGCCGGGGATCACGCCGAGCTTGATCTCGGGCTGGCCGAACTTGGCGTTGTCGGCAGCGATGATGAAGTCGCACATCATCGCCAGCTCGCAGCCGCCACCCAGGGCGAAGCCGCTCACGGCCGCGATCACGGGTTTGCGGATGGAGCGGATGGTTTCCCAGTTGCGCGTGATGTAGTCGCCCTTGTAGGTATCGGCAAAGCTGTATTTGGCCATGGCGCCTATGTCGGCGCCCGCAGCGAACGCGCGCTCGCTGCCGGTCACGATCACGCAGCCGATCTTCTCGTCGGCGTCGAAGGCCTTGAGGGCCTGGCCCAGCTCGTCCATCAGCTGGTCGTTGAGCGCGTTGAGCTGCTTGGGGCGGTTGAGCGTGACGATGCCGACCTTCTCGGCTTCGGTGCGCACTTCAATGGTTTCGTAGGCCATGGAATCGGATCTCCTGTGGTTGTTGGTGTGTCAGTTGCTCTGTGCCGGACGACTATACCCAAGCGGGGCCGACCCAGGCGGTGCGGTGGGTCTCAGGCCAGCCAACGGCCTACGGAGGCACTGTTGGAGATGCCCAGGCTGATGGTGTCGGGGTGCGCGCCCTTGCGCTCGGCCGCATCGGCCGGTAGCGCCAGTGGCAGCTGCAGCAGCCGGCCATCGCGCGCCACCACGGCCACCAGCTTGTGCCCGGTGCCCGCATAGAAGGCCACGTCGTCGAGCTTTTGCACGCGCCAGCCCTGCCCGTCCACCAGCACGCCCAGCCACTCGTCGCCCGCGGCGATCCCGGCCTTTTCGGCCGCGCCGCCGCGCAGCACGGTCTTGACCTGCACGCTGTGGTTTTCCGCCACGCGCAGGCCCAGCCGCTGCGCCAGCTGAGGACGCTCGGCCTTGAGCAGCACGCCATGGGCGGCCAGCAGCTCGGCCAGGGGCAGCTCGCCCGTGCCGTGTACCCAGGCATCGATCTCGCTGTCGAACGGCCGGTGCGCCAGCTCTTTGAGGACTGCGCGCAGGTCGGCTTCGGTCATCGGGCCGCCCTCGGTGCGTTTCCACAGCGCGCGCATCACCTCGTCCAGCGTGGTCTTGCCTTCGCGGCGCAGGGCCAGGTCCAGGCACAGGCCGACCAGCGATCCCTTGGTGTAGTAGCTCACCGTGGAGTTGGGCGTATTCTCGTCCTGGCGGTAGTACTTGACCCAGGCATCGAAGCTGGCCTGGGCCACCGTCTGCACATGGCGCCCAGGCGTTTGCAGCACCTGGTTGACGGTCTTGGTGATCAGCCGCAGGTAGGCCGCATCGTCGATCAGGCCCGCACGGCGCAGCAGCAGGTCGTCGTAGTAGCTCGTGAAACCTTCAAAGAACCACAGCAGCTGGGTGTAGTTCTCGCGGCCGTAGTCGTAGCGGGTGAGTTCCGCCGGGCGCAGGCGCTTGACGTTCCAGGTGTGGAAGTACTCATGGCTGACCAGGCCCAGCAAGGTGGTGTAGCCATCGCTGGCGCGTGCCTCGCCCTGGCGTGGCAGGTCGCGGCGGCCGCAGATCAGCGCGGTGGAGTTGATGTGCTCCAGCCCGCCATAGCTGTCGCCCACGGCGTTGAGCATGAACAGGTAGCTCTTGAACGGCGCCTTGGCCTTGTCGCCGTGCCAGAAGGCCATGGCCGTCTCGCAGATCTTCTGCGTGTCGGCCAGCAGGCGCTTGCCATCGAACGAAGGGGCCGCACCCGCGACCACGAAACGGTGTGCAACGCCACCTGCAGTGAAGCGGCCACTCCAGAAGGTGCCCATTTCCACCGGGCAGTCCACCAGTTCGTCGTAGTGCGCGGCGCCATAGGTGCCAAAGCCCGCCTTGTCGGTGGCCCGGGCCGTGAGCCCGGTGGCGACGGACCAGTGCGCGGTGGCGGCCGTGCTGGCCACCTCCAGCGTGTGCTCGCCGTCTTCCTGGCCCTGCACGCGAAGGCACAGGCTGGTGCCGTTGAAGAAGCCGCGCGCCGCGTCCAGCCAGGCGGTGCGCACCGAGTTGTCGTAGGCGCAGACCTGGTACGTCAGCACCAGGGGCTGGCCGGGGCGGCACTCGGCCTGCCAGCGGTTTTTTTCGAGCTGGGTCAGTGGCACCGTGCGCCGGCCCTGGCGCGCCTGCAGGTGCTGCAGGTTCTTCGCGAACTCGCGCACCAGGTAGCTGCCCGGGATCCACACCGGCAGCGACAGTTCCTGCCGCTCGGCGGGCGCCGCGACCGTGAGGGTGACCGAGAACAGGTGGGCGTTGAGGTCTGCCGGCTCGACGCGGTAGTGAACGGGGGCGTGGGACGTGTCTTCGGTGCGCTGGGTGGCCATGGGCGGTGCTTTGCGTGGCGCGGGGCCGGGGCACCTCGGGGAGGGGCCTGACCCGCTCGGTTCGAAATCAGGGGCTGCCGGGCGCGGGGGCCCGGCGCGTCCTGCCGGTGTCGGTCAGTTCGTCGTGGGGGTCTCGGCGGCTTCCGCCAGGCGCTTTTCCACATCCTGCGCGCCAATGGCGCCTGGCACGCGGATGCCGTCGGCAAAGATCAGGGTCGGCGTGCCGGTGATCTTGTGCTTCTTGCCGAATGCCAGGTTGCGCTGTAACGCGTTGGTGTCGCAGCTGGCGGCCGCAGGGTTCTTGTCGCGCACCATCATGTCCTGCCAGGCGGCGACCTTGTCCTTGGCGCACCAGATGTTGCGCGACTTCTCGGCCGAATCGGGGCTCAGGATGGGGTACAGGAACAGGTACACCGTCACATTGTCCACCTTCTGCATGTCGCGCTCGAAGCGCTTGCAGTAGCCGCAGTTGGGGTCCTCGAACACCGCCACCTTGCGCTTGCCATCGCCGCGCACGATGGTGAAGGCGTCCTTGATCGGCAGGGCCGAGAAGTCCACGGCCGTGATCTTGGCGATGCGGTCTTCGGTCAGGTTGCGGCGCGCCTTGGTGTCGATCAGCTCGCCCTGGATCAGGTAGTTGCCCTTGGCATCGGTGTAGAACACGTCGGTGCCGATGCGCACCTCGTACAGCCCCTGCATGGGCGTGGGGCTGACCTCGTCGATCTGCTTCATCTGCGGAATGCGCTCGGCCAGGGCCTTGCGGATGACCGCTTCCTGGGCCATGGCCGACGACAGGCCCAGCAAGGCCAGTGCAGCGCCTGCCAGCACGGTGGAAATCAGTTTCATGGTGTTCTCGTTCGCTTGGATTCGGGCGGGGTGGCCACGCTGCTCCGCCCCTGCGTAATAGGTAGGTTAACGGATCCCCATGGCCTGGCGGGCCACGAAGTTCTTGATCGGTCCGCTGCGCTCGAAGCCCTTCATGCCCCAGTTGCGCAGCGCCTGCCAGGGTCCATCCTGGCGCGCGAACAGCTGCTGCAGCCCGTCGGTGGCCAGCCCCATGGGCAGCAGCGCGGCCTTGCGCTCCCTTTCGTAGCGGCGCAGCAGCTTGGGGTCGGCCACGCTGCGCCAGTAGTCGCGTGCGTGCAGCAACCCGGCCAGGGCCTGGGCATCGGCCAGCCCCAGGTTCAGCCCCTGGCCCGCCAGCGGATGCACGTTGTGGGCCGCATCGCCGGCCAGCACAAAACTGCGCAGTTGCTTGCCCTTGGGGGGCAGGGCGCCGCACCAGCGGTCGGCCCGGGCCTGCTGCAGCGGCCAGGAGGCGCGCTCCCCGGTCAGTTGCAGGCCGCCCAGGGTGCGCTGGCTCGCCACTTCCAGGCGCTGCGCGAATTCCTCGGGGGCCAGCGCCAGCAAACCCGGCACCTGCTCCTTCTGCACAGACCACACGACGGCCACGGAGTTCCCCCCGGGCCCGCCCAGGGGCAGAAAAGCCAGGATGCCGTCGGGCAAAAACCATTGGCGGGCCACCTGGCCGTGCGGCTGTTCGCAGGCCAGGCGCGTGGCAATGGCGTGCTGTTCATAGGGCGTGACCTCGAAATCCACGCCGAATTCGGCGCGCGTCTGGCTGGCGCGGCCCTCGCAGACCACCGTCAGCGCGGCGTCCACCGGCTCGCTGAGTGTCTCGACCTGGGGCTGGTAGCGCACGGCCTCGGCCAGGCGGGTCTCCAGCGCCGGCACGTCCACGATCCAGGCCAGCGCATCCACGCCCTGGGCCTGGGCCTCGAAACGCACGGCGCCGCCCTGGTCGCCGGCCACCTGCATGCTCGTGACCGGCGTGGCATGTGTTGCGTCGGGCCAGCTGCGCAGGCCCTCCAGCAGCGTGCGCGAGGCGCTGTTCAGGGCATAGGCACGCACGTCGGCGTTGGCGCCCGACGCCGGGGCCGGGCCGGCCACCAGGGCCACGCGCAGCCGCTCGCGCGCCAGCAGCAGGGCCAGGGTGCGGCCCACGATGCCCGCGCCACGAATACAGATATCAAAGGTTTGCGCCATGCGGGCCATTGTAGAAGCCGGGGCATGGCCGCGTGCGCAGTGCAAAATTGCGGGCGTTTTCCCCGTTTGTCTTTTTCCAGGAGCCCTGCGCGTGACCTTCAGCACCGAATCCGACCTGTCGGGCACCATTGCCCGCCTGTTTGTCTATCCCATCAAGTCCTGCGCCGGCATCGAGGTGCGCGAAGCCCTGCTCACCGAAACCGGCCTGGACCTGGACCGTGCCTGGATGGTGGTCGACCCCGAGGGCCAGTTCATCACCCAGCGCGAGTTGCCGCGCATGGCGCTGATCCGCCCCCAGCTCAAGAGCGAGGAGATGGTGCTGCGCGCCCCCGGCATGCTGGCCCTGCACGTGGGCATCGACGTGGTGGAAGAGCCCATGACCGTGACGGTATGGCGCGACACCGTGCCCGCCTGGGACATGGGCCCCGTGGCGGCCCAGTGGTTCACCGACTTCCTGGGCACGCCCTGCCGCCTGGTGCGCTTCGACCCCGAGGTGCGCCGGCTGTCGAGCATGGACTGGACGGGCGGGGTGGAGGTGCCCAACCAGTTTGCCGACGGCTTTCCGGTGCTGGTGGCCAGCGAGGCCTCGATGGACAGCCTCAACGAGCGCCTGGCCGCCGCCGGCCACGCGCCCGTGGGCATCGAGCGCTTTCGCCCCAACGTGGTGCTTGCCGGCGTGGAGGCGCACGACGAGGACCGCGTGGACCAGATCCGCATCGACGCCGAGGGCGGCGAGCTGCAGCTGGTGCCCGTCAAGCCCTGCGCGCGCTGCCCCATCCCCGACATCGACCCCACCACGGCCGAGAGCACCCCGGTCGTGGGCGACACCCTGCGCAGCTACCGCCAGGACAAGCGGCTCGATGGCGCGATCACCTTCGGCATGAACGCCATCGTGCGCCAGGGGGCGGGCCAGATGCTGCGCGTGGGCCAGCGCGTGGCGGCCGATCTGCGCTTCGATTGAGGGCTTGTCCGGGGTGCGTGGAGTGGGGTGCGCGGCGGGCCCGTAAAATCGGGGTTTGTCTCCCGAATTCCAGAAAGCCCTGCCATGAGCCTCCAATGCGGCATCGTGGGCCTGCCCAACGTCGGCAAGTCCACCCTCTTCAACGCGCTGACCAAGGCCGGCATCGCCGCCGAGAACTACCCGTTCTGCACCATCGAACCCAATGTGGGCGTGGTCGAGGTGCCCGATCCGCGCCTGGCCCAGCTGGCCAGCATCATCACGCCCGAGCGCATCGTGCCGGCCATCGTCGAGTTCGTGGACATCGCCGGCCTGGTGGCGGGTGCCAGCCAGGGCGAAGGCCTGGGTAACCAGTTCCTGGCGCACATCCGCGAGACCGATGCCATCGTCAACGTGGTGCGCTGCTTTGAGGACGACAACGTCATCCACGTGGCCGGCCGCGTGGACCCGATCTCGGACATCGAGGTCATCCAGACCGAGCTGTGCCTGGCCGACATGGGCACCGTGGACAAGGCGCTCAACCGCTACAGCAAGGCCGCCAAGTCGGGCAACGACAAGGACGCCGCCAAGCTGGTGACGCTGCTCACGCGCATCCAGGCCGCGCTCAACGAAGGCAAACCCGCCCGCTCGGTCGAGATCACCAAGGAAGAGCAGCCGCTGCTCAAGTCGCTGTGCCTGATCACGGCCAAGCCCGCGATGTTCGTGGGCAACGTGAGCGAGGACGGCTTCGAGAACAACCCTTTCCTGGACCGCCTCAAGGAATACGCTGCCAGCCAGAACGCGCCCGTGGTGGCCATCTGCGCCAAGATGGAAGCCGAGATGGCCGAGATGGGCGACGAGGACCGCGACATGTTCCTGGCCGAGATGGGCCAGACCGAGCCGGGTCTGGCCCGCCTGATCCGCGGCGCCTTCAAGCTGCTGGGCCTGCAGACCTACTTCACGGCCGGTGTGAAGGAAGTGCGCGCCTGGACCATCCACATCGGCGACACGGCGCCCCAGGCGGCCGGCGTGATCCACGGCGACTTCGAGCGCGGCTTCATCCGCGCGCAGACCATCGCCTTCGACGACTACATCGCCCTCAAGGGCGAGCAGGGCGCCAAGGATGCGGGCAAGATGCGCGCAGAAGGCAAGGAATATGTCGTCAAGGACGGCGACGTGCTGAACTTCCTGTTCAACGTCTGACCCCTGGCAGATTCCCTGGCAGGCGCTCCTGGCTCCTGCCCCGCATCCCTGCAGTGCCCCGTGCCTTGCAGGGATTTTTTTCATATGCATCCGGCGATGCGCCGTGTGCCGATGCCTTGATGGACCCATGAACACCGGAATCCTCTACGCCAGCCTGGCCTATGTCGCCTGGGGCCTGTTGCCCCTGTACTTCCGCCAGGTGGCTGACGTGCCGGCGCTCGAAGTGGTGGTGCACCGCACCGCCTGGGCGCTCATGTTCCTGCTGGTGGTGCTGGGCCTGCGCCGGCAGTGGGCCTGGCTGCCGGCGCTGCTGCGCCAGCCGCGGGTGGTGCTGGCCTTCGGGCTGTCGGCGCTGCTGCTCTCGTCCAACTGGCTGACCTATGTGTGGGCGGTGCAGAACCAGCATGTGGTGGATGCCAGCCTGGGCTACTTCATCCTGCCGCTGGTCAACGTGGCCATGGGTTTTTTCTTCCTGCACGAGCGGCCGCGGCGCGGGCAGTGGGCGGCGGTGGCCGTGGCGGCCGCTGGCGTGCTGTGGCTCACCGTGCAGACCGGCCGCCTGCCGTGGATTGCGCTGGTGTTGGCACTCACTTTTGGTGTCTACGGCCTGCTGCGCAAGCTGGCCCCGCTGGGCGCGCTCGAAGGCCTGACGCTGGAGACGCTGATGCTCGCGCCGCTGGCTTTTGGCGCCATGGCCTGGTGGGGCTGGCAGGGCCAGGGCGTGCTGGTGCAGGGCGATGCCGCCGCCATCGGCTGGCTGGCGCTGGCGGGGCCGCTCACGGCCATCCCGCTGCTGCTGTTTGCCGCCGGTGCCCGCCGGCTGCCCCTGGCCACGCTGGGCATCCTGCAGTACATCTCGCCGAGCCTGCAGTTCGCGTTGGGGGTCTGGCTGTTCCATGAGCCCCTGCAAGCGTCCCGGCTGGCAGGTTTCGTGCTTATCTGGGCGGCATTGCTCGTCTACAGCCTGGAGGGCTGGTGGCAACTGCGCGTCGGCGCCGCCGTGGCGGCAGGCCGCTGATGCGGTCGCTACTGGAAAACACGGGGGTGATGGCGATAGGCTGTACCTAAAATACCGGGTCCCGTGATCGGGACCCTCGACTGGGGGGCGCGCGCCATAGGTGTGCGGCAAGCCCTGCTGGCTGTCCATTGACTGAAAAAACGAACGTTTCCAACCAAGTGTACAGACCACCATGGGCGCCACCTCCCCTTTCACGACGCTCTTCGGGCGCAAGAAGCCGCTGTTTGCCAACACGGACGCCTTTCCGCTGACAGATGCCATCCTGGAGTTCGATGACTCCAGCGACGAGACGGCCGCCGCACAGCGCCACCACTCGCGCCGCGAAATGGACCTCTCGGGCCAGCCGCGCGACAGCGCCGCCGCACGGCGCTGGTGGGTGGCCAGCGGCCTGATCGCGCTGTACTTCCTGGCCCTGTTGGGCTTTCATGCCATGGACCTGGTGCAGGCACGCACCGTGTTCGTCGCGCTGGCGCTGGTGGCCGTGTGCGTGCCGGGCTTTGCCCTGGCGTTTGCGCTGGGGCTGCACCACCGTGCCAGGGAAAAGCAGCTCAAGCTGCCCATTTCCATGGTGGCCTGCGCGGGCCTGCTGCTGATCTGCTACCTCGACCCCATCCTGCAGATCCTGATGGCGCCCTTCGCCTTCATCGTCGTGGCCTATGCCATGTACCGGGTGTCGGGCCGGGCGCTCATGGCCCTGGCCGGCATGCTGATGGGGGGCTACGCCCTGGTGATTGCCATGCACTATGCAGAGCAGGGCAACCCGGCGCTGCTGCGGCTGGAGCTGGCGCACTGGCTGGCGCTGGCGCTGGCGCTGCCGGCCTTCATCCTGCTGATCGGCAAGGTGCAGAAGCTTCACCGCGTGCTGCACCGCGCCAGCCGCAAGATCCGCAACATCCAGGAAGACGCCCAGCGCGACACGCTGGTGGGCTGCTTCAACCGGCGCTACACGGTGGCCGCGCTCGAAGAGCAAAAGCAGCTCGCCGATGAGAGCGGCATCCCGCTGTGCCTGGCGGTGATCGACCTGGACCATTTCAAGCGCATCAACGACGAGCTCGGCCACCTGGGCGGCGACGAGGTGCTGCGCACCTTCTCGCGCGTGGCGCAGGACAACGTGCGTGCCGGCGATATCTTCGGGCGCTACGGTGGCGAGGAATTTCTGCTGATCTTCCCGGGCACCTCGCTGCTGCCCGCGCTCAACACCTGCGAGCGCATCCGCGCCCACGTCGAGTCGCACGCCTGGACCGGCGCGCTCAAGAGCCGCGTGTCGGTGTCCATCGGCGTCACGCAGTACATCCTGGGCGAGTCGGTGCTCGAGTTCTTCTCGCGCGCCGACACCGCCATGTACATGGCCAAGGAAGGCGGGCGCAACCAGGTGGTGGTGGAGGAGCCCGTCTCCAAGGGCGACTCGTCCATCACGCCCCTGGGCACCGAGAAGGATTTCCTGGGCACCCCCGCGCCCTGATCGCTCGGTCGTTCGCTCGATCAGGTGCCGATCTGCCCCGGCATGAAGTGCAGCAGCACCGTGGTCATCACCAGGTAGCGCATGAACTTGCCCACGGCCATGTAGGCCAGGCAGGGCCAGAACGGCAGCTTGAGCCAGCCGGCCACGGCGCACAGCGGGTCGCCCACCACGGGCAGCCAACTGAGCAGACAGGCGCGGGCGCCGAAGCGTTCCAGCCAGGCCAGCGCGCGCACGTTGGTGGCATGGCCGCGGGCCTTGTCCACCGCCTTGTGGGCCCCGAGACCCATCCACCAGCTGACCCCGCCGCCCAGGGTATTGCCCACCGTCGCCACCAGAATGGCGGGCCAGTACATCTCCGGGTTCAGCTTGATGAGGCCGAACACCGCCGGCTCGGAGCCCAGCGGCAGCAGCGTCGCCGAGATGAACGAAACGACGAAGACGGTGCTCAGGCCGAACTGCGGCAAGGCCAGCCATTGCATCAGCTGGTGCATCCATATTTCCATGCACCAGAGTTTAGGGGCGCACCACGCACGATGAACCGGGTGAAGGTTCCGTCCTACACCGGTGCGCGCCATCGGCGCATGGCCCCTGGCGGGGGCTGTTTGTATCGTTCATGGACGCTACCGCTCAAGCAGGAGGCCCCCATGCACACCATCCCCCGCACCCCCACCGCACACCACCGCAGTCCCTGGCTGTCGCTGGCGGCGGCTGCACTGCTGGCAGCCTGTGTGCAGAGCCCGCAGGCGGCGGTGCCCCAGCCAGCGCCACCCGGCGCGGCCAGCGTGGTGCAGGAGCGTGGTTGCGGTGCCTCCGGCCAGCCAGCCGCCCTGCGCTCCCTGGAAGAAGGCCTCAAGGCCCAGGGCCTGGCACTCAAGGCGCAGTGCAATGCAGGCACCGGTGCCTGGGTGGTGCAGGTGGTCGTGGTCGACGGTCTGCGCGCCAGCAAGCTCGTGCGCGGCCCTCTGGCCGACGGTGGCGAGGTGGACATGGGCACGCCGTCCGGTGTGCTGACGGCGGCCACGCAGAACTTCTCGCCCGACGTACACCACAACCGCCAGTGGCTGCGCGCGCTGATGGCGCGCCACCAGTTCGACAACCTGCCCGACGCTTGGTGGCACTATGCCCAGCGCGGCCTGCCTGTGCAGGCTGGCGACACCGACCTCGCGGCCCGCTGACAGGGGCGTCCCCTGGGGGCAGGGGCGGTGTGTTGCACTGCAGCACAAGTCGGCGTCAAAAGTCGCGCAGATTTCATTTGCTGAAATTTTAAGCAGGTACAATCCTGCCTCCTTTTTCGGCAATCGCGACGTTCGCGCACTCCCCATCTTTCCATGCACATCGGCCACATTCCTTTGGCGAACCAGCTGTTCGTCGCCCCCATGGCGGGCGTCACGGACCGGCCCTTCCGCCAGTTGTGCAAGGCGCTGGGGGCGGGCTACGCCGTGAGCGAAATGGTCACGTCGCGCAAGGACCTGTGGAACAGCCTCAAGACCTCGCGCCGTGCCAACCACGAAGGGGAGCCCGGGCCGATCGCGGTGCAGATCGCCGGCACCGAGGCGCAGATGATGGCCGAGGCCGCGGTCTACAACGTGGAACGTGGCGCGCAGATCATCGACATCAACATGGGCTGCCCGGCCAAGAAGGTGTGCAACAAGTGGGCGGGTTCCGCCCTGATGCAGGACGAGGCGCTGGCCGTGTCCATCGCGCAGGCGGTGGTCGAGGCCTGTGCGCCGCACAAGGTGCCCGTCACGCTCAAGATGCGCACCGGCTGGTGCCAGGAGCACAAGAATGCCGTGGCGCTGGCGCGCCAGTTCGAGGCCGTGGGCATCCAGATGCTCACGGTGCATGGGCGCACGCGCGAGCAGGGCTATAAGGGCCACGCCGAATACGACACCATCGCCGCGGTGAAGGCAGCGGTGCGCGTACCGGTGGTGGCCAATGGCGACATCACCTCGCCTGAGAAGGCGCGCGAGGTGCTGGCGGCCACCGGCGCCGATGCGATCATGGTCGGCCGGGCGGCCCAGGGGCGGCCGTGGATCTTCCGCGAGATCGGGCATTTCCTGGCCACGGGCGAACACCTGGCACCACCGCTGGTGGCCGAGGTGCGGCGCCTGCTGCTCGAACATCTGCACGACCACTACCGCCTGTATGGCGAGCTGACCGGGGTGCGCAGTGCGCGCAAGCACATTGCGTGGTACCTGCGCAGCATGCCGGGCGGCGAAGCTTTTCGACAACACATCAACACCATAGAGGACTGCGCGGCCCAGTGGCAGGCGGTGGCGGACTACCTGGATGCCCTGGCGCAGCAGATGGACCGCTTTCCCGCCGCCAGCACATTGGCCGCCGACGCAGACCCCAGCGAAGAACAAGAGGGATTGGCTGCATGAGCAAGAAACATATTGAAGAATGCGTGCGCGAGAGTCTGCAGGGCTACTTTCGCGACCTGGGCGGCGAGACGCCCGATGGCATGTACGACATGCTGGTGCGCGTGGTCGAACGCCCGCTGCTGGAGGTCGTGATGCAACAGGCCGACAACAACCAGTCGCGCGCCGCGGAATGGCTGGGCCTGAACCGCAACACCCTGCGCAAGAAGCTGGTGGAACACAAGCTGCTCTGACCCGCTGTACCGGTGCTTGCCGGCGCCCTTTGCCACCAGTGCAGTTGCCGGCAACTGCACCCCACCCGATTCCAAACTCCCTTACCGACCTGCCATGAACGCACTTCTTTCCGTCTCCGACAAAACCGGCATCGTTGAATTCGCCCAGGCGCTGCATGCCCTGGGCATCAAGCTGCTGTCCACCGGGGGCACGGCCAAGCTCCTGGCCGACAAGGGCCTGCCCGTGACCGAAGTGGCCGAGGTCACGCAGTTCCCCGAGATGCTGGACGGCCGCGTGAAGACCCTGCACCCCAAGGTGCATGGCGGCCTGCTGGCGCGCCGCGAGCTGCCCGAGCACATGGCCGCGCTCAAGGCGCATGGCATCGACACCATCGACCTGCTGGTGGTCAACCTCTACCCCTTCGAGTCCACTGTGGCCAAGGCTGGCTGCACGCTGGCCGATGCCATCGAGAACATCGACATCGGCGGCCCCGCCATGGTGCGCAGCGCCGCCAAGAACTGGAAGGACGTGGGCGTGCTGACCGACGCCTCGCAGTACCCGGCCGTGCTGGCCGAGCTCCAAGCCGCGGGCAAGCTCTCGGACAAGCTGCGCTTTGCGCTGTCGGTGGCCGCGTTCAACCGCATCGCCCAGTACGACGGCGCCATCAGCGACTACCTCTCGTCCGTCAGCTTCGAGGAAGACAAGCTGTCCGAAACCTACGTGCCTGCGCGCGCCCAGTTCGCGGGCCAGAGCAACGGCATCTTCACCAAGGTACAGGACCTGCGCTACGGCGAGAACGCCCACCAGCAGGCCGCGCTGTACCGTGACCTGTACCCCGCACCTGGCTCGCTGGTCACCGGGGTGCAACTGCAGGGCAAGGAGCTGTCGTACAACAACATCGCCGATGCCGATGCCGCGTGGGAATGCGTCAAGAGCTTCGAGGCCCCGGCCTGCGTCATCGTCAAGCACGCCAACCCCTGCGGCGTGGCCGTGGGCCTGGACGCGCTGGACAGCTATGGCAAGGCCTTCCAGACCGACCCCACCAGCGCCTTCGGCGGCATCATCGCCTTCAACCGCCCGGTGGACGGCAAGGCCGCGCAGCAGATCTCCAAGCAGTTCGTCGAGGTGCTCATGGCCCCGGACTTCACGGCCGAGGCGCTCGAAGTCTTCAAGGCCAAGGCCAATGTGCGCCTGCTCAAGATCGCGCTGCCGGCCCACGGCGGTACGACCGACTGGCAGCGCGGCCGCAACGCCATGGATGCCAAGCGCATCGGCTCGGGCCTGCTGCTGCAGACCGCCGACAACCAGGAGCTGTCGCTGATCGACCTCAAGGTGGTGACCAAGAAGCAGCCCACGCTCGAAGAGATGGAAGACCTTCTGTTCGCCTGGAAGGTGGCCAAGTATGTCAAGAGCAATGCCATCGTCTTCTGCAAGGGCGGCATGACCATGGGCGTGGGCGCCGGCCAGATGAGCCGCCTGGACTCGGCCCGCATCGCCAGCATCAAGGCCGGTCATGCCAACCTGAGCCTGCAGGGCACCGTGGTGGCCAGCGACGCCTTCTTCCCCTTCCGCGACGGCCTGGATGTCGTGGTCGATGCCGGTGCCACCTGCGTGATCCAGCCCGGCGGCTCCATGCGCGACAACGAAGTCATCGATGCCGCGAACGAACGCGGCGTGTCCATGGTGTTCAGCGGCGTGCGCCACTTCCGCCATTGAGGAGCGCGGGAGGCCGCAGGCCTCCCGGCATGGATGCACCGCAATGCAAAAGGCCAGGGCCTGGAGGAAACTCCAGGCCCTGGCCTTTCTTCGTGGGCAGCTCTTTTCAGGTGCCGAAGTCCATCGGCAGCCCCACGTAGTTCTCTGCCAGCGCGGTGGATGCGGCGCGCGAGTGGATCAGGTAGTCGAGCTCGGCCTCCTGCATCTTCTGGCCGAACTCGCCGGTGTCCGGAAAGCGGTGCATCAGTGAGGTGAACCACCACGAGAAGCGCTCGGCGCGCCAGACGCGGCGCAGGCAGCGGTCCGAATAGGTGTCGATGCCGGCATCCGACTTCTCGCCGTAGTGGTCGGCGAAGGCATTCCACAGGTAGCCCACGTCGCTGGCCGCCAGGTTCAGGCCCTTGGCGCCGGTGGGCGGCACGATGTGGGCCGCGTCGCCCGCCAGGAACAGGCGGCCGAAGCGCATGGGTTCGGCCACGAAGCTGCGCAGCGGCGCAATGCTCATCTCCAGCGCCGGGCCGGTCACCAGGTTGGCCCGCGCCTCGGGGTCGAGGCGGTTGCCCAGCTCGGCCCAGAACTGGTCGATGCTCCAGTTCTCCACCTTGTCGGTATCGGGCACCTGCAGGTAGTAGCGGCTGCGCGTGGTGCTGCGCATGCTGCACAGCGCAAAGCCACGCTCGGTGTTGGCGTAGATCAGCTCGTGCGAGACGGGCGGCACGTCGGCCAGCACCCCCAGCCAGCCGAAGGGGTAGACGCGCTCGTAGGTCTTGAGCGCATCGGCCGGCACGCTGGCGCGGCACACGCCGTGGTAGCCGTCGCAGCCAGCAATGAAGTCGCAGCTGATCTCGTGCGTCTGGCCGTCCTTCTCGTAGGTCACGCGCGGCTTGCCGCCGTCGAAGTCGTGTACGCGGACGTTGCCGGCTTCGTACACGGTGACCAGGCCCGCGGCGGCGCGTGCATCCATCAGGTCGTGCGTGACCTCGGTCTGGCCGTACACCGTGACGCGGCTGCCGCCGGTCAGTGCATGCAGGTCGATGCGGTGGCGCTGGCCCTTGAACAAGAGCTCGATGCCGTCGTGCGGCAGGCCCTGGGCATGGGCGCGGGCGCTCACGCCGGCCTTTTCCAGCAGGTCCATGGTGACCTGTTCGAGCACGCCGGCGCGGATGCGGCCGAGCACGTAGTCGGCGCTGCGCTGCTCGATGATGACGGCGTCGATGCCGGATGTGTGCAGCAACTGGCCGAGCAGCAGGCCGGCCGGGCCGGCGCCGATGATGGCAACCTGGGTACGCATGGGTGAACCTCGCAAAGCTGGGGAAGTGAAGGCCCCGAGCACCGGCTCGAAGGCATGGCCCAAGCGTAGGTTGATGCAGGTCAACGCGGGGTGCCGCCCGGCCGGTTGCGTGCGATGTATGGACGCTTTGTGCGATCATCGCGCAATCCTTGCCGTGCTGATCGCTTTACCGACCATGACCTCCAGCGCCACCCCCATCGCCAAGGCCGACCTCATCGAGGGCATGGCCAAGGGCATGGCCGTGCTGGAGAGCTTCGACACCGAGCGCCAGCGCCTCAATGCCTCGCTGGCGGCGCAGCGCACAGGGCTCACGCGGGCGGCGGCGCGCCGGCACCTGCTCACGCTGGCGCACCTGGGTTATCTGGAGAGCGATGGCAGCTATTTTTGGCTGGCGCCCAAGGTGCTGCGCTTCTCGGGCAGCTACCTGGCATCGGCCCGGCTGCCGCGCGTGCTGCAGCCCACGCTCAACCGGCTGGCCGCGCAGACGCAGCAGTCCTTCTCGGCCGTGGTGCTCGACGGCAGCGAGGTGGTGATCGTGGCGCGCAGCGGCGTGTATGGCGCACCCTCGCGCGTGCTGGCCTATGGCCTGCACCTGGGGGCCCGGCTGCCGGCGCACCCCACGTCCACGGGGCGGGTGCTGCTGGCGGCGCTGCCGGCGGTGGCACTTACCGCCTGGCTCAAGGGCGCCACGCTGCAGCGGCTCACGCCGCATACCCTCACCCAGGTGGGCCCGCTGCGCCAGGCCATCGCGCGTGCGCGGCGCGACGACTATTGCCTGGCGGTGGAAGAGCATGAGCTGGGCGTGCATGCCCTGGCCGTGCCGCTGCGCAACCTGCAGGGGCAGACCGTGGCGGCGCTCAATGTGGTGGCCTCGCCCAGGCAACTGGACGAGGGCAGCCTGCAGAGGGAGATGTTGCCCTTGCTGCAGGAAGCCGCGCGCGAACTGCGCGGCCTGCTTTGAGTGCCTACTTCGCGAGAAGCTTGAACACTTCGCGCGCAGCCGCCACCGTGGCGGCGATGTCGTCCGCGCTGTGGGCCGCGCTCACAAAGCCGGCCTCGTACAGCGCCGGTGCTATATAGATACCGCGGTCCAGCAGCCCATGGAACAGCTGGTTGAAGCGCGCGCTGTCGGTGGTCAGCACCTCGGGGTAGCTCTGGGGCAGCGTGGGCAGGAGGAAGAAGCCGAACATGCCACCTTCGCTGTCGGCGCAAAAGGGCACGCCCTCGGCAGCGGCAGCAGCCTTGAGGCCATCCACCAGCGACTGGGTGCGCGCCGACAGGGCGTCGAAGAAGCCGGGCTTGGTGATCTCGCGCAACGTGGCCAGGCCGCAGGCCGTGGCCACCGGGTTACCCGACAGGGTGCCCGCCTGGTACACCGCGCCGATGGGGGCCAGGTGCTCCATGATGGCGCGCGGCCCGCCGAAGGCGGCCAGCGGCATGCCGCCACCGATCACCTTGCCCAGCACCGTGATGTCGGGCTTGAAGCCGGGGATGTCCTTTGCGTACACGCCCTGGGCACTCGTGAGGCCGACGCGGAAACCGGTCATCACCTCGTCCAGCACCAACAGCGCGCCGTATTCGGTACACAGCTCGCGGCAGCGCTGCATGAAGGGCACGCTGGCGCGCACGAAGTTCATGTTGCCGGCAATCGGCTCGATCATCAGGCAGGCCAGTTCCTTGCCGTGCAGGGCGAAGGCTTCTTCGAGCTGGGCGACATCGTTGTATTCCAGCACCAGGGTGTGCTGCACCACCTCGGGCGGCACGCCCGCGCTGGTGGCGTTGCCGAAAGTGGCCAGGCCCGAGCCGGCCTTGACCAGCAGCGCGTCGGCATGGCCGTGGTAGCAGCCGTTGAACTTGATGATCTTGCTGCGGCCCGTGGCGCCGCGCGCCAGGCGGATGGCGCTCATGCCGGCCTCGGTGCCCGAACTGACCAGGCGGATCATCTCCATCGAGGGCACCAGACCGATGATCTCCTCGGCCAGCTCCACCTCGCGCTCGGTCGGCGCGCCAAAGCTGAAGCCTTCGAGCGCCGCCTTCTGCACCGCCTCAAGCACGGCCGGGTGGCCGTGGCCCAGGATCATCGGGCCCCAGGAGCCGATGTAGTCGATGAAGCGCTGGTCGTTGGCGTCCCAGAAATAGGCGCCCTGGGCGCGCTTGACGAAGCGCGGCGTGCCGCCCACGGCCTTGAAGGCCCGCACGGGCGAGTTCACGCCGCCGGGGATGAGCGCCTTGGCGCGTTCGAAAAGGGGGATGTTGAGGTCAGTGCTTGGTGTCATGGGGGGGCATCACGAAGCCTTCGATGGCTGCTGTGTCGTCAATCGGTGCGTCATCGTCCCCGTCCTCGTCATCGGGCTGGGCCCAGAACATGCGGTCGGGCACGATGTGCCCCATTCCGGGGCGAAAACCGGCGTCCAGGCAGCGGTCCAGGTAGCCCAGCGCCTCGCTGGTGGCCTCGCCCAGGTCGTTGCCGCTGGCCACCAGGGCCGTGAGTGCGGCCGACAGGGTGTCGCCCGCGCCCGAGAACGTGGCGTCGAACAGCTCGAACTTGCCGCTGCCCAGCACCGTCTGCGGCGAGGCCAGCACGTTCTCGACGAATTGCTCGGGCAGGGGGATGCCGGTGACCAGGGTGTAGGGCACGCCCATCTCCGAAGCGGCCCGGGCAATGTCGCGCGCGGTGGGGCTGCGGTCGCTCTTCCAGTCCGGCAACAGCCAGCGCCACAGCGTACTGTGGTTTCCTACCAACACTGAGGTCTGCGGCAACAACAGCTCGCGGAAGGCGTCCAGGTACTCGTCGATCTGCTCTTCCGTCCACCAGGACAGGTTGGGCATGTACGCTATCACCGGGACTTCATCATAGTCTGTGGTTATTTCGGCGATGGCGCTGATGTTCTCCGGGCTGCCCACGAAACCCACCTTGATGGCCTGCACGGGCATGTCTTCGAGTACCGCCCGGGCCTGCTCGGAGACGGCCTCGTCGTCGAAGCTGAAATGGTCGAATATCTGCGCCGTATCACGCGCGTAGGCGCCTGTGACCACCGCGATGGGGTGGCCACCGACGGATGCGATGGTGGTGATGTCGGCCGTCAGGCCACCCGCACCGCTGGGATCGCTGGCGTTGAAAACGAGCACGCAGGCCGGGCTCGCTTCGTCGCCGGATTCGTCATCGGCGTGTTCGGTGTCGGGAGGGGGAAGTGCGGAAGATGTCATGGGCCAGTGGCAGCATAGGGGGTGGCAAGGAAGCCGCAGCCCGGGGAGATGACTAGATACAATCGTTGCATTCTATGTGAAGGCCCTTTAAGCTGTGATCGACTCTAAAACTTGGATGTGTTTGATCTGCGGGTGGATTTATGACGAGGCAGAGGGTGCGCCCGAGCACGGCATTGCCCCCAACACTCCATGGGACCAGGTGCCCATGAATTGGACCTGTCCTGAGTGTGGCGCCCGCAAGGAAGATTTCGAGATGGTTCAGATTTGATGCGCGGCTCGGGCCGCGCTGTTTGTTTTTCCATCGGGAGCATTAGCAATTGACTACAACAGGCGCATCTTTCAAAGTGCTCGTGGTGGATGACAGCAATACCATCCGCCGAAGCGCCGAGATTTTTCTCAAGCAGGGGGGGCACGAAGTCTTGTTGGCAGACGACGGCTTTGATGCTTTGGCGAAAGTGAACGATTACCAGCCGCAGCTGATTTTCTGTGACATTCTCATGCCCAAGCTCGACGGGTACCAGACCTGCGCGATCATCAAGCGCAATGCCCGCTTCGCAGATACCCCAGTGGTGATGCTGTCCTCGAAGGACGGCGTATTCGACAAGGCGCGCGGGCGCATGGTCGGCTGCCAGGAATATCTCACCAAACCGTTTACCAAAGACCAATTGCTGCAGGCTGTGCAGCAATTTGGCAATGCCCAACAAGGAGCGATGTAATGCCCATCCAGAAAGTTCTGGTCGTCGACGATTCGAAGACCGAGTTGATGTTTCTGACGGACCTGCTGCAGAAAAAAGGCATGCAGGTGCGCACGGCCGAAAATGCCGAAGAAGCCTTC
Source organism: Acidovorax sp. AC410 (assembly GCF_979253235.1). Taxonomy (NCBI): domain Bacteria; kingdom Pseudomonadati; phylum Pseudomonadota; class Betaproteobacteria; order Burkholderiales; family Comamonadaceae; genus Acidovorax; species Acidovorax sp. AC410. Next base: position 833,603 of record NZ_CEEDCG010000001.1, on the reverse strand, counting down.
CGCCGCTTGGCCGAAGACAAGCCCGACCTGATCCTCATGGACGTGGTGATGCCTGGCCAGAACGGCTTTCAGCTCACGCGTGCCATCACCCGTGATCCGCTGTACGCCGACGTGCCGATCATCATGTGTACCAGCAAGAATCAGGAGACCGACCGGGTCTGGGGCATGCGCCAGGGTGCGCGCGGCTACATCACCAAGCCGGTGGATCCCGCCGAGCTGCAGGCCAAGATTGACGCGCTGAACTGAGGCAGCGGCGCGTTCATGGCCAACCGCGAAGCCCTCCGCGAGCTACAAGTCCGACTGGCCAGCCGTCTTCAGGCCGCCAGGACGGAAGGCTTGTCCGTATCGTCCTGGCTGGCTGTCGAGACAGCAGGACAGAACTACCTTCTGCCTCTCGCCCAGTCGGGCGAGATTTTTCCTTGGGTCACCGTCCAGCCCGTGCCGTATACGCAAAGCTGGTTCCTCGGTGTCGCCAACCTGCGCGGCGGGCTGGTCGGCGTGGCCGACCTCGCCGGCATGCTCGGCACCACGGTCACGCGCACCGAGCAGGCACTGTCCGAGTCCAGCCTGCTGGCCTTCAATGCCGTGCTTGAGGTGAACGCTGCGCTGCTGGTGGACCGCCTGGCCGGTCTGCGCGGCACGGAGTCCTTCGTGTCGTCCGAGCCTCCTGCGCCGGAGTCTCCCGCATTCTTCGGCACCACCTACATCGATGCAGGTGGCGCGCGCTGGCAGGAGCTCAATCTGCAGATCCTGTCCCAACATCCCGCTTTCCTGAGCATCAGTGCTTGAGTTTTTCTGTAAGGCTGCACCATGTCCGTCGTCAATCAATTTGGAAAACTGTTCAACCGGAAACCCGGCACGCCGGACGCCGCAGCCGGCAACGGCGCGGCCGATGACGGTCAGGACGTGCTGGGGACCGGTTCGCTCGAGGCAGCAGCGCTGCGCGAGTACCAGAGCGACGCGATGAACAGCGTGCAGGGTGATCCCGGCGGCTACGCCCCGGAGCTCACCGAGCCCGATAGCGACGACGACCTGATCTCCCTGCCGGTGCTGGGCACCTCCACGGCGGCCGGCCACCAGCGCCGCCTGCTGGCCTTGCTGGCCATTGGCGTGGTGGTGCTGGGTGCGATTGCTTTCTGGGTGCTGCAGCAGGCAGACCGTTCCGCACAGCAGCTGGCGGCTACCGGCCAGTCCTTGATGCAGTCGCAGCGACTGGCCAAGTCGGTGTCGCAGGCCCTGGTGGGTAGCCCCCAGGCCTTCCCCGACGTGGTGGAAAGCTCGGGCGTGTTGGCGCGCAACGTGCGCGCCCTGACCGCTGGCGACAGCGAACTCAATGTGCAATCGCTGGGCGAACCCTACAAGCCCGACCTGGACGCCGTGACGCCGCTGATGGAGCGCGCCGAACGCAATGCCGGCGTGGTGATGGGCCAGCAAAAGATCCTGACCCAGGTGGGCGACGCTCTGCGCACCATCAACCGCCAGTCCTCCGACCTGCTGGAAATCGCCGAAACGGTGTCCTCGCTCAAGCTGCAGCAGAACGCCCCCGCCGCCGAAATCTCGGCCGCCGGCCAGCTCGTGATGCTGACCCAGCGCATCGGCAAGTCCGCCAACGAATTCCAGACCATGGAAGGCGTGAGCCCCGAGGCCGTGTTCCTGCTGGGCAAGGACTTGAACTCGTTCAAGGAAATCGCCCAGGGCCTGCTCGACGGCAGCCCCGAACTGCGCCTTGGCGCCACCAAGGACGCACAGACCCGCGAGCAGCTCGATGCCCTCGTGAAGCTGTACGAGCAGACCCGCACGCAGGCCAGCGCCATTCTGGGCAACCTGCAGGGCCTCGTGTCCGCCCGTGAAGCACAGTCCGCCATCATTGCCGACAGCGAACCGCTGCGCCGCCAGCTGGAAAACCTGCAGAGCAAGCTGTCGGCCCAGACCGGCCTGGGTGCTGGGCAGATCGGTGCCCTGGCGCTCGCCGGCCTGTTCGTGCTGCTGTGCGGTATCGGCATTTCGCGCGTCCAGCTGCTGGACAGCCGTGGCCGCCAGACGGCTGCCGAATCGCAGCAAAAGGACGCCAAGCGCCAGGAGCAGGAAGCCAAGCGCGTCAACGACGCCAACCAGGCCGCCATTTTGCGTCTGATGAACGAACTGCAGTCGGTCGCTGAAGGCGACCTGACCCAGGAAGCCACGGTGACGGAAGACATCACCGGCGCCATCGCCGACTCGGTGAACTACACGGTGGAAGAACTGCGCCAGCTGGTGGGCAGCGTGCAGAACACGGCGACCCGCGTGGCACAGACGACCGCCCAGGTGGATTCCACCTCGACCGAACTGCTGGCCGCCTCGACCGAACAGCTGCGCGAAATTCGCGAAACCGGCCGCTCGGTTCTCGACATGGCGAGCCGAATCAACGAAGTGTCCACACAGGCGCAAGAGTCCGCCACGGTGGCCCGCCAATCGCTGCAAGCAGCCGACTCCGGTCTGCAGGCCGTGCAGAACGCCATCGGCGGTATGAACTCCATCCGCGACCAGATCCAGGACACCTCCAAGCGCATCAAGCGCCTGGGCGAATCATCGCAGGAGATCGGTGAAATCACCGAGCTGATTTCGGACATTACCGAGCAGACGAACGTGCTGGCACTGAACGCCGCCATCCAGGCCGCATCCGCCGGTGAAGCCGGCCGCGGCTTCTCGGTGGTGGCCGAAGAAGTGCAGCGCCTTGCTGAACGCTCCGCAGACGCCACGCGCCAGATCTCGGCGCTCGTGAAAGCCATTCAGACCGACACCCAGGATGCCGTGGCCGCTATGGAGCGCTCCACGCAGGGTGTGGTGGAAGGGGCCCGGCTGTCCGACAGCGCCGGTACCGCACTGACCGAAATCGACCGCGTGTCGCGCCGTCTGGCCGACCTGATCGAACAGATCTCGTCCTCGACCTCTCGCGAAGCCGTTCTGGCCAACGAAGTGGCCGACAACATCCAGCACATTTTTGCCGTGACGGAGCAGACCGGAGAAGGTACCCGCACCACGGCCCAGCAGGTGCGCGAACTGTCGCACATGGCCGAAGAATTGCGCCAGTCTGTCGCCCGTTTCAAGATCGCTTAAGGCGATCCGTAGTCATCAACCAGCTGGCTCATTGCAGCCGGGGACGAACCCATGCCATCTATTGATGTCAAAAATGCACCGGCCGCAGACTGGACCCAGGGAGATCAGGACCTGGGTCCTTTGGCTTGGGTGCTCGACGAACTGCGCAAATCCCTGGGCGGGGCCGTCAAGTCGATGCGCCGCTTCGTGCGCGACGTGGAAACCGCGAGCGAATCCGACCTGGCCGCGCTCGACGCCGGTGCCCTGCGCATCGCACGGCAGCAACTGCACCAGGCCAGCGGTGCCCTCGAAATGGTGGGCATGGGCCCGCCAGCGCTCGTGCTGCGTGCCATGGAGGCTGCGGTGCAGCGCTTCGTGCAGCGCCCCGAGCTGTGTACCGACGACGCCACCAGCACCATCGAGAAGGCCAGCTTCGGCCTGATCGAATACCTGGAAAGCGTGCTGGCCGGCAAGTCCGTCTCGCCCGTTGCGCTGTTTCCCCAGTACCGTGACGCGCAGGCCCTGGCCGGTGCCGAGCGTGTCCACCCGGCCGACCTGTGGCCCGTGGAGCGGCGCTTTCGCGAACCCGAAGTCACCATTGCCGCCGAACCCCTGCCTTACGGCCCCCAGGCGCGCGGGCAACTGGACGCGGCCGTGCTGCGCATCGTCAAGACGGGCGACCTCAAGGCCGCCCGTGCCATGTATGAAACCTGCCTGGGTTTCGTCGCCGCCCAGCAAGACCGGCAATCGCGCGCGTTCTGGAAGATCTGCGCCGCCTTCTTCGAGTCCTTTGCCGGCGGCCTGCTGCCAGCGGACGTGTATGTGAAGCGCGTGGCCTCGCGCGTGCTCATGCAGTACGCCACCCTGGCCAAGGGCGACAACACCATCGCCGACCGCCTGGTCCAGGATCTGCTGTTCTTCTGCTCGCAGACCACCGTGCCCGCGGGCGCGGCCGCCAAATTCCCCGCGCTGATGACGGTGCGCCATGCCTTCAGCCTGGACCGCTTCAAGCCCGTGGACTACGACACCGCGCGCTTTGGCCGGTTCGACCCCGCTGTGTTGGCCCAGGCCCGAAAGCGCATTGCTGCCGCCACCGAAACCTGGTCGGCCCTGGCCGGCGGTGACCGCAACAAGATCAAGCCCGCCGCCGACCAGTTCAGCCTGGTCTGCGATTCGCTGCGCAAGCTCAGCCCTGGCAGCGAGAAGCTGGCCACGGCGCTCACGCACGTGATGGAATCCACCACCAAGTCCGGCGAGCCGCCATCGGCCGCGCTGGCCATGGAAGTGGCCACCTCCGTGCTGTACCTGCAGGCCGCATTCGAAGAGCTCGACGCGGCCGAGGACCAGATGGCCGAACGCGCTGCCCGCCTGTCCGAGCGGCTCGAAGCCGTGGGCGCCGGTGCCGAACCCGAGCCCCTGGAAGGCTGGATGGAAGAGCTGTACCGCCGTGTCAGCGACAACCAGACCATGGGCAGTGTGGTGGACGAACTGCGCGCGACCCTGGCCGAGGCCGAGAAATCACTGGACCTGTTCTTCCGCAACCCCAAGGATGCGACGGTGCTGGCCCCGGTGCCCGGGCACCTGGCGCAGATGCGTGGCGTGCTGTCCGTGCTGGGCCTGGACCAGGCCTCGCTGGCCGTGGTGCGCATGCGCGACACCGTCGACCGCCTGCTGATCAACGACATCCCCGAGGAAGAGCGCCAGCCCGCCTTCGAAAAGCTGGGCAGCAGCATGGGGGCCCTGGGCTTCCTGATCGACATGCTGAGCTACCAGCGTGCCATGGCGCGCAAGCTCTTCGTCTATGACGAGGAACTGGGCGAACTGCGCATCCTCACGGTCCGCACGCGCTCGCGTGTCACGGACAACACCCCGGAGGCCACGCCCGCCAAACTCGAAGAGCGCGCAGCGATTCCGCTGCCCGACGTCGTGCCCCGCTTCCCGGTCGAAGAGCCCGAGAGTGCCCCCACCGATTTCTCGCCCCTGCCCGGCGAATTTGCCGAGCCCGCACCCGCCCCGGCACCGGTGGAGCAAATGGCTCCCGACATCGGCTTTGGCCACCTGGGTGCTGCGCCTGCTCCATCACCCGTGCCAGCCCCGGCGCCAGCCGCCGCCTTGCCGGCCCCCGTGGTGCGCCCCCCGGTGGAAGTTGAAGACGAACTGCTCGAAATCTTCCTGGAGGAAGCGCGCGAAGTCGTCACCACCGGTCTGGCAGCCATCGCCACCCTGCGCAACGAGCCGGGTGAACTGAGCGAGCAGACCACGCTGCGCCGAGCCTTCCACACCTTGAAGGGCAGCTCGCGCATGGTCGGCCTCAACGACTTCGGCGAAGCCGCCTGGTCGATGGAGCAGGTGCTCAATGCCTGGCTGGCCGAGCAAAAGCCCATGCAGCCCTCGCTGCTGCAACTGTCCACCGACACCCTGCACGCCTTTGGCGACTGGGCCGACAGCCTGGCCTCGGGCAGCCCGACGCACTGGCAACCCGAGGCCTTCCGCAAGGCCGCGGAAGCCATGCGCCAGGACGGCACCCTGCTGCCCCTGACCTCGGGCGCCGCCGAACCGGCTGCTGCCGAGGTCGCCTCCCTGATCGAGGTGCCTGCCGACACCGTGGCTGAGGTACCCGCCGCGCTGCCCGAAGCCGAGCCCCAGCCGGTGGAGGACTTCGCGCCCGTGCCGGAACCGATCGATGTGTCCGCCGTGCCCGAAGCACTGCCGCAGGAAGACGAGGAAATCGTCCACGCCGACTTCGTGTCCACCGAAGTCCCGGAAGACGCCCTCGAGCCCGAGATCGTCGCGCTCGAAGCGCCCAGAGAAGTGCCCGATACCAGCTCCACGGTCACCGAGGAGATCGATTTCGCGGTGTTTGCCGAAGCCGTCGCCCAGGTGCCCGACAGCCCCGAAGCGCCGCCGGCCATCGAGCCCCCCGTTGCGGTCGAGCCGCTTGCCGCCACTGCGGTGGACTTCGACCTGCCGCTGCTGGACACCTTCGAGATCGCCGCCGAGCCCGCGCCGGCCCCCGTGCCCGAGCCGGTGGTGCAGGCGGTGTCCGACACACCGTTCGAATTCGCACTCGACGACCAGTTGCTGGATGCCGGCGCCCCGGCCCCCGCACAGCCCGAGGCGGTGCCCGAGCCCGAAGCCCTGCTGGCCTTTGCCCCCGAGCCCGAGGAACTGCAGGCGCCAGCCGCCGCTGCCGAGCCCGTGGAGCCCGAAGCCTTGCCGGAAGTTCTCCCCGAGGTGCTGCCCGCAGTGTTGCCAGAGGTCGCGGCAAGCCCCGTGGTGCCAGCCGTCGCTGCCGCGCCCGTGGTCGAAGAGGCCTCGTTCGACGAGGCCGTCAAGGTCATCGAGACGCTGCGCATCGGCATTCCGCTGTACAACGTCTACCTGAACGAAGCCGACGAATGGTCGCGCCGCCTCGTTACCTGCCTGCAGGAATGGTCGCTGGAACTGCACGAGCCCTTGCCGGACACGGCCGTGGCCCTGGCGCACTCGCTGGCGGGCAGCTCCGCCACGGTGGGCTTCACGGCGCTGTCCGAACTGTCGCGCGTGCTCGAGCATGCGCTGCAGCACGTGCAGTTGCAGACCCGCGGTACCAAGGAACAGGCCCAGGTCTTCATGGATTCGGCGGAAGACATCCGCCGCCTGCTGCACCAGTTCGCCGCCGGCTTCCTCAAGGAGCCCAGCCAGGACGTGCTGGAAGCGCTGCGCCTGATCCTGCAGACCGAGGTGGACAACACCCTCTCGCCCGAAGATGAGGACGAGGTGGAAGTCCAGGCGGTGGCAGAGCCTGAACCAGAGCCCCAACCCGAGCCCGAGCCTGAGCCCGAAGCGTTCGTGGCCCCGGTGGTGGTGCCCACGGGCCATGTGGCGCCCGCGCTGTCGCCCGTGGTGCACGATGACCAGGGCTACGAGCATGAACAGGATGTGGACGATGCCATCGCCCGCGCCGTGGAGCTGTCTTCCGACATCGATGACGACATCGACGCCATCGACGTGATCGATCCCGACCTCTTCCCGATCTTCGAGGAAGAGGCCCAGGAACTGCTGCCCCAGCTCGGCGGTGCCCTGCGCCAGTGGGCCTCGCGCCCCGACAACCTGGGTGCCCGCAGCGAGGTGCTGCGCGCCCTGCACACGCTCAAGGGCAGCTCGCGCCTGGCCGGTGCCATGCGCCTGGGTGAAATGGCCCACCGCCTGGAATCCGCCATCGAGCAGCTCGATGTGGAAACCGTCACCAGCGCCGAGATCGAGCCGCTGCAAGCCAACTTCGACGGCCTGCAAGCCAACTTCGCCGCCCTGAGCGCCATCGGTACCCAGGGCCCGGCCGACGCCGTCGTCGCACTGCCGGTGGCTGCGCCCGCGCCAGCCGCAGCGGCAACTGCCGCCGCAGCACCCGCCACCCCTGCGGCCGCTGCAACCGGCACGCCGGAACAACGGCCTGCCGCTGCCACTGTGGCGCCTGCCGCCCGCATGGCCGGCCCGTCGCAACTGGCCCCGCTGCGCGTGGCGGCCAACCAGTCGGTGCGCGTGCGTGCCCAGCTGCTGGACCGCCTGGTCAACCAGGCCGGGGAGGTGATGATCAGCCGCTCGCGCCTGGACGTGCGCCTGGGCCAGTTCCGCTCCTCGCTGACCGACCTGTCGGGCAACCTGGACCGCCTGCGCCTGCAACTGCGCGACATCGAGGTGCAGGCCGAATCGCAGATGCAGTCGCGCCTGGCCCTGTCCAAGGACTCGGCCGCCGGCTTCGACCCGCTGGAGTTCGACCGCTTCACCCGTGTGCAGGAACTGACGCGCATGATGGCCGAGTCGGTCAACGACGTGGCCACCGTGCAGCGCAACCTGCAGCGCACCATGGAAGGCGCCGAAGACGACCTGATCGCCCAGGGCCGCCAGGCGCGCGAACTGCAGCGCGACCTGCTGCGCACCCGCATGGTGGAGTTCGAAGGCATCGCCGAGCGCCTGTACGCCGTGGTGCGCCAGGCCTCCAAGGAAACCGGCAAGCAGATCAAGCTTGATATCACCGGCGGCTCCATTGAAATGGACCGTGGCGTGCTGGACCGCATGACCCCCGCCTTCGAGCACTTGCTGCGCAACTGCGTGGCCCACGGCATCGAGAACCCCGAAGCCCGCGTGGCCGCTGGCAAGCCCGCCTCGGGCACCATCACGGTGGACCTGCACCACGAAGGCAACGACGTGTCGGTGGAGTTCCGCGATGACGGCGCCGGCCTGAACCTGCCGCGCATCCGCGAGAAAGCCGTGGCCCAGGGCCTGATCGAGCCGGGCCTGGACCTGAGCGATGCCGACGCCGCCAACCTGATCTTCACGCCCGGTTTCAGTACCGCCAGCGAAGTCACGGGCCTGGCCGGCCGGGGCATCGGCATGGACGTGGTGCGCTCCGAGATCAACGCGCTGGGTGGTCGCATCGAGACCACGACCGAAACCGGCAAGGGCGCCGCCTTCCGCATGGTCCTGCCGCTGACCACGGCCGTGACGCAGGTGGTGATGCTGCGTGCCGGTGACCTGTCCATCGGCGTGCCTGCCAACCTGGTGGAAATCGTGCGCCGCACCTCGGTGGCCGACCTGCAGGAAGCCTACAAGGCCGGCCATTTCGACGATGGCCTGGAGCAACTGCCCTTCTTCTGGGCGGGTGCGCTGCTGCAGGCCTCGGCCCGCAGCCATGAATCGGTCGGCAAGACCCGCCCCGTGGTGGTCTTCCGCAGCGCTTCGCAGCGCATCGCCATGCACGTGGACGAAGTGCTGGGCAACCAGGAAGTCGTGGTGAAGAACCTCGGGCCGCAGCTGTCGCGCCTGCCTGGCCTGGCCGGCATGTCCGTGCTGGCCTCGGGTGCCGTGGTGCTGATCTACAACCCGGTGGCCCTGTCCACCGTGTACGGCGACCAGGTGCGTGCCGCCAGCGAAAACCTGCCCATGGTCACCGACCGGGTCGAGGCGGGTGGGGCGGGCGTTGCGCCGCTGCCATCGGGCATCAGCCAGGTGCCGCTGATCCTGGTGGTGGACGACTCCATCACCGTGCGCCGCGTCACGCAGCGCCTGCTGCAGCGCGAAGGTTATCGCGTGGCCCTGGCGGCGGATGGCCTGCAAGCGCTGGAGCGCCTGCAGGAGGAACGCCCCACGGTGGTGCTGTCGGACATCGAAATGCCCCGCATGGACGGCTTCGACCTGGCGCGCAACATCCGCGCCGACGGCGCCCTGCGCGACCTGCCCATCATCATGATCACCTCGCGGATCGCCGAGAAGCACCGTGAGCATGCGATGGAGCTCGGGGTGAACCACTACCTGGGCAAACCGTATTCGGACGAAGAGCTGCTCAGCCTGATCCAGCACTACGCCCGCATCGCCGCTGCCGCAGAGGCCTGACAAACCATCCGACGCCTGCATCCTTCACCGGTGCAGGCGTTAGTGTTTGTGGGGACTTGCGGCGTTTTTGTGTCTGTCTGCCTGACCAGAGGTACCGATGGAGTCGACTTCACCTGCCGGCGACAGCCGGCTGCTGGCCTGCCTGGCCTTGGTGGCGCGCGAAGGCGCGTCCGACCTGTTCCTGCTTGCGGGCGCTTCGCCCACGGTCAAGCGCCAAGGGTTGTACGTGCCCATCTCGCGCCAGGTGATGGGCCCCGACGACATCCGCATGATGGCCTACTCGGTGATGCGCAAGGCGCAGCGCGAGGAGTTCGAGGCCACAATGGAGTGCGACCTTTCGTACACCACGCCCGATGGCGAGCGCTTTCGCTTCAACATCCATATGCAGCGCGGCCAGGTCGGCATCGTGGTGCGGCACGTGGTCTCCAACATTCCGCAGCTCGACCAACTGGGCCTGCCGCCGGTGCTCAAGCAGCTGGCGTTCCTGAACGGCGGGCTGATCCTCACCGTGGGCGCGGCCGGTTCGGGCAAGACCACCACGCTGGCGGCCATGCTGGACCACCGCAACGAGCACGCCAACGGGCACATCCTCACCATCGAGGACCCGATCGAGTACCTGCACAACCACAAGAAATCCCTGGTGACCCAGCGCGAGGTGGGGCTCGACACCCTGTCCTACGACGAGGCCCTGCGCCGCGCCATGCGCGAGGCGCCCAGCGTGATCCTGATCGGCGAAATCCGCGACCGCGCCACCATGCAGCACGCCCTGCACTACGCGCAGTCGGGCCACCTGTGCGTGTCCACCCTGCATGCGCACAATGCCAGCCAGTCGGTGCAGCGCATCCTGAACTTCTTCCCCGAGACGGCCCACCAGCAACTGTTGATGGACCTGTCGCTGAGCTTGAAGGCCGTCGTCGCGCAGCGCCTGATCAAGAGCGTCAAGGGCACCCTCGTGCCCGCCACCGAGGTCATGCTGCTCACCCCCTTCGTGGCCGACCTGATCCAGAAGGGTCAGGTCGATGAGCTCAAGACCGCCATCATCCGCGGCACAGAGCAGGGCATGGGCAGCTTCGACCAGTCGCTGCTGGCCCTGGTGGAGGCCGGCACCATCACCCCGGCCGAGGCGGTGGCCAATGCCGACAACCGCACCGACGTGACCCTGCGCCTGCGCCTGGCGTCTGGCAACAGCCTGGCCATCGACGATGGCGGCATGCAGATGGCCGAAAAACCGCGCGACCCGATTTCGCGGTTCTGACAGGCGCCACCCCATCGGGGTGGCAGCGCCCTCACGCCGCCGTCTTCACCACGGCATAGCGTTCCAGCGTGCGCTGGCGCGCCACGTCGTGGTCCACGATGGGGTGCGGGTAGGTGCTGCCCAGCACCACGCCCGCCTCCTGCAGCTCCAGCGGCCTGGCCTTCCACGGGGCGTGCAGGGCCGCATCGGGCAGGCCGGCCAGTTGCGGCAGGTACTTGCGGATGAACTGGCCCTTGGCATCGAACTTCTCGCTCTGGCTCACCGGGTTGAAGATGCGAAAGTAGGGCTGTGCATCGCAGCCGCTGGAGCTGGCCCACTGCCAGCCGCCGTTGTTGGCCGCCAGGTCGAAGTCGTTGAGGTGGGTGGCAAAGTACGCCTCCCCCCAGCGCCAGTCGATACCCAGGTCCTTCACCAGAAAGCTCGCCACCACCATGCGCAGGCGGTTGTGCATGTAGCCCGTCTGGTTGATCTGGGCCATGGCCGCATCCACCAGCGGGTAGCCGGTGCGGCCCTCGCACCAGGCCGCGAACAGATCTTGGGCCTGGGGGCCGCTCTCCCAGCGAATAGCGTCATAGGCCGGCTTGAAGCTGTACTCCACCACCTGCGGGTGGTGCGCCAGGATCTGGTGGTAGAAATCGCGCCAGACCAGCTCGCTGAGCCAAGTGGCGGCGCCCGCGTTGCCCTTGGCGGCCAGGCCATGCGCCGTGCGCGCCAGCAGGCGCGGCGAGATGGTGCCAAAGCGCAGGTGTATGCTCAGGTAGCTCGGCCCCTTCACGGCCGGAAAATTGCGCGCATCCTCGTAGCGACCGATGCGCTGCCGGAAATCCGCGAACAGCGCCTCTGCTCCGCTTTCGCCGGCAGGCAGCGCCAGCCCCGCGGGTTCGAAACCCAGGGCCTGGAGTGCCGGCACGGCATGGGCGTGCGCCTGGGGCCGGGGCGCCAGGCGGTGCGCGTGGCGCTCCACGGGGTAGCTTTTGAGGTAGAAGGCATCCACCTTCTTGAGCCAGGCATTCTTGTAGGGCGTGAACACGCTGTAGGGCTTGCCCGTCTGGGTCAGCACCTCGTCGCGCTCGAAGACCGTGTGGTCCTTGTAGGTGTGCAAGGCGCGCCGCGCCGCCGCCAGCCGCGTGCGCACGCGCTGGTCGCGCGCCAGGGCCTCTGGCTCGTCGTCGTGGTTGGTGAACACCGCGTCCACGCCCAGCTCCTCGGCCAGGGCGGGAATTGCATCACCGGCCACCGCGTGCAGCACGATCAGCCCCCCCGTGGCGTGGCCCGACAGGGTGCGCAGGCGCTTGTCCAGCTCGACCAGCGACTCGCGGATGAACTCCACGCGCCGGTCCTTTCTGGGCAGTGGATCGAGGATTTCCGTATCGAAGACGAAGGCGCAATGCACCTTCTGGCAGGCGGTCAGCGCGTAGTACAGGGCCGCGTGGTCCGTGGCGCGCAGGTCACGCCGGAACCAGACGAGACCGGTGGAATAAGAGGGCTCCATGTTCACCGTTAAAATTGGCACATATGTCTATCGATTCTGCGCCCATCAACCTGACGCATCACTTCCTGATCGCGATGCCCGGTCTGGAGGATGAGTCTTTCGCGCGCAGTGTGGTCTACCTGTGCGAGCACAGCGAGCGTGGCGCGCTGGGGCTCATCATCAACAAGCCCACCGACATCACCCTCAAGGGGCTGTTCGACAAGGTCGACCTGTCCCTGCGCCGGGAGGATTTGCGCACCGCGCCCGTCTTCTCGGGTGGGCCGGTGCAGACCGAGCGCGGCTTCGTGCTGCACGAACCCATGCTCATGGACCGGGCCGAGACCGAAGAATCGGTCTACGCCTCCACCATGACCATCCCCGGCGGCCTGGAGATGACCACCTCCAAGGACGTGCTCGAAGCCCTGTCCACCGGCGCCGGCCCGCGCCGCGTGCTCATCACCCTGGGCTACTCGTCCTGGGGCGAGGGCCAGCTCGAATCGGAACTGGCCGAGAACGCCTGGCTCACCGTGGCGGCCGACCTGTCGGTGATTTTCGACACCCCCGTGACCGAGCGTTACGACCGCGCACTGGCCCTGTTGGGCCTGCAGGCCTGGATGCTCTCGCCCGAGGCGGGGCACGCATGACCGGCTTGCCCGTTCAGCCGGCCGTTCCTGCGCATTTCCAGACCTTTCTTGCTTTCGATTTCGGCCTCAAGCGCACGGGCGTGGCCACTGGCAACCGCCTGCTGCGCAGCGCCAGCCCGCAAGAGACCATCAAGGCCGAGGGCGACGCCCGCTTCGTGCAGGTGGCCCAGCGCATCAAGGAGTGGCAGCCCGACGCCCTGGTGATCGGCGTGCCCTTCCACCCCGATGGCGCCCGCCACGAGAACACCGAGCGCGCCCTCAAGTTCGGGCGCCAGTTGCGCGGCCGCTTCGGCTTGCAGGTATTCGAGGTGGACGAGCGCTACAGCACCACCGAAGCCCTTGCCGGTGGCGCCAAGGATGCCGACGCCGCCTCGGCCTGCATCATCCTGGAACAGTTTTTGAGGAATCTTCCATGACGACGACCCCACACGCCTCCTCCGGCGCGCCCGGCGGCAGCCTGGTGCTCGACGCCGAGGCCCTGTACCGCGAGCTGCTGCGCGGCGTGCGCAGCATGATGAACAACCCGGGTGGCACCCACCTGGCGGGCATCGCCTCGGGCGGTGCCTGGCTGGCCGAGCGCCTGCAGAAGGACCTGGGGCTCGATGGCGCCCCTGGCGTGCTCTCGTCGGTGATGCACCGCGACGACTTCGCCCAGCGCGGCCTGGCGGCCGGCGCGCAGACCACGCTGCCCTTCGACGTCAATGGCGCCGACATCATCGTGCTCGACGACGTGCTGTACACCGGCCGCACCATCCGTGCCGTGCTCAACGAGCTGTTCGACTACGGCCGTCCCGCCAGCGTGCGCCTGGCCGTGCTGGTGGACCGCGGCGGGCGCGAGCTGCCGGTGCATGCCGAGTTTGCCGCCGCCCGCGTGGCGCTGCCGGCCACCCAATCGCTGGCCCTGGCGCGCGACGAGCAGGGTGCTTTCCAATTCCAAGTCCAACAAGCCCGGGAGGCCTGACCGTGCTGCACAAGCGCAATCCCCAACTCAACGGCCATGGCGAGCTGGTCCACCTGCTGTCCATCGAAGGGCTGCCGCGCGACATCGTCACGCACATCCTAGATACCGCCGCCAACTTCGTGAGCGTCAGCGACCGCGAGGTCAAGAAGGTGCCCCTGCTGCGCGGCAAGAGTGTGTTCAACCTGTTCTTCGAGAACAGCACCCGTACCCGCACCACCTTCGAAATCGCGGCCAAGCGCCTGTCGGCCGACGTCATCAACCTTGACATCGCGCGCAGCTCGGCCAGCAAGGGCGAATCGCTGCTCGACACCATCGCCAACCTCTCGGCCATGGCGGCCGATTTGTTCGTGGTGCGGCACAGTGAATCGGGCGCGCCCTACCTCATCGCCCAGCATGTAGCCCCCCACGTACACGTGATCAACGCGGGCGATGGCCGGCATGCCCACCCCACGCAGGGGCTGCTGGACATGTACACCATCCGCCACTACAAGAAGGACTTCAGCAACCTCACAGTGGCCATCGTCGGCGACGTGCTGCACTCGCGTGTGGCACGCTCGGACATCCACGGCCTGACCACCCTGGGTTGCGCCGAAGTGCGCGTGGTGGGCCCGCGCACCCTGGTGCCGTCCGACATGGCGCAGATGGGCGTGCGCGTGTGCCACACGCTCGAAGAAGGCATCAAGGACGCCGACGTGGTGATCACCTTGCGCCTGCAGAACGAGCGCATGAGCGGCGCGCTGCTGCCATCGAGCCAGGAGTATTTCAAGAGCTTCGGCCTCACGCAGGAAAAGCTGCAGCTGGCCAAGCCCGACGCCATCGTCATGCACCCCGGCCCCATCAACCGCGGCGTGGAGATCGACTCCGCCGTGGTCGACGGCCAGCAAAGCGTGATCCTGCCGCAGGTCACTTTTGGCATTGCAGTGCGCATGGCCGTCATGTCCATCGTCGCAGGAAATGAAGCATGAAGATACTGATCCAGAACGGCCGGGTGATCGACCCCGCATCCGGTTTTGACCAGACCTGCAGCATCGCGCTGGCGGCGGGCCGCATCGTCGGCATCAACCGCGTGCCGCCCGACTTTGCCCCCAACCGCGTGATCGACGCCGCCGGCTGCTACGTGCTGCCCGGCCTGGTGGACCTGGCCGCGCGCCTGCGCGAGCCCGGCCACGAGCACGAAGGCATGCTCGAATCCGAAATGGCCGCCGCCGTGGCCGGCGGCGTGACCAGCCTGGTCTGCCCGCCCGACACCGACCCCGTGCTCGACGAGCCCGGCCTGGTGGAAATGCTCAAGTTCCGCGCCGAAAAACTGCACCAGAGCCGCCTGTTCCCGCTGGGCGCGCTCACGCGCAACCTGGCCGGCGAGGTGCTCACCGAAATGGCCGAACTCACCGAGTCCGGCTGCGTCGGCTTCAGCCAGGCCGAGGTGCCGCTGGCCAGCACCCAGGTCACCCAGCGCGCGCTGCAGTACGCCGCCACCTTCGGCTACACCGTGTGGCTGCGCCCGCAAGAGCTGCACCTGGGCAAGGGCGTGGCCGCCAGCGGCCCGCTGGCCACGCGCCTGGGCCTCTCGGGCGTGCCCGTGGCGGCCGAGACGATTGCCCTGCACACCATCTTCGAGCTGCAGCGCAGCACCGGCGCGCACGTGCACCTGTGCCGCATCAGCAGCGCCGCTGGCGTGGAGCTGATCCGCCGCGCCAAGGCCGAGGGCCTCAAGGTCACGGCCGACGTCAGCATCAACTCGCTGCACCTGACTGACGTGGACATCGGCTTCTTCGACAGCCGTGCCCGCCTGTCGCCCCCGCTGCGCCAGCAGCGCGACCGCGACGCCTTGAACGCCGCCCTGGCCGACGGCACCATCGACGTGCTGGTGTCCGACCACACCCCCGTGGACGAAGACGCCAAGACCCTGCCGTTCGCCGAGGCCGAGCCCGGCGCCACTGGCCTGGAGCTGCTGCTGAGCCTGGCCTTCAAGTGGTCGCAGGACAGCGGTGTGCCGCTGCAGCGCGCCCTGGCGGTCGTCACCAGCGAGCCCGCACGCGTGCTCGGCAGCGCCCTGGGCACCCTGCAGGCCAGCGTCGGCAAGATCGCCGAAGGCGGCGTGGGCGACCTGTGCATCTTCGACCCCGCCGCCGCCTGGACGGTGCAGGGCGACGCACTGCGCAGCCAGGGCAAGCACACGCCCTTCCTCGGCTACGAACTGCCGGGCCGCGTGCGCACCACCCTGGTCGGCGGCCAGGTCGCCTTCGACCGTGGCGGCTGAGCGAGCGAGCCAGTGAACCAGCCATGAAGGCCCTGCGCGCCGTCTGGCGCCTCGTGCGCATGCTGGGCCATATCCTCAAGGGCATGGCCATCGTGGCGCTGCGCTTTCCGTCGCTCTCGCCCGACCAGCAGCACGCCCGCGTGCAGGCCTGGTCCATGGAGCTGCTGGCCAAGATCGGCATCTCGCTGCGCCTGCAGGGCCAGCCCCCCGTGGCCGGCCCGGTCATGCTGGTGGCCAACCATATCTCCTGGCTGGACATCCCGGTGATGCATGCGGCACGGCACTGCCGCTTTGTCTCCAAGTCCGACGTCAAGGCCTGGCCCCTCATCGGCGGCCTGGCGACTGCCGCCGGCACCCTGTACATCGAACGCGCCTCGCGCCGTGACGCCCTGCGCATGGTGCGCACCATGCAGGAGTCGCTGGAGCGCGGCGAGGTGCTGGCCGTGTTTCCCGAAGGCACCACCGGCGACGGCCGCGACATCCTGCCCTTCCACGCCAACCTCATCCAGGCCGCCGTGGTGGCCAACGCCCCCGTGCAGCCCGTGGGCCTGCGCTTCGTCGACCGCACCACCGGCGAACTGAGCTTCGCCCCCAGCTACATCGGCGACGAAACCCTGGTGGG
Source organism: Acidovorax sp. AC410 (assembly GCF_979253235.1). Taxonomy (NCBI): domain Bacteria; kingdom Pseudomonadati; phylum Pseudomonadota; class Betaproteobacteria; order Burkholderiales; family Comamonadaceae; genus Acidovorax; species Acidovorax sp. AC410. The sequence goes on along the minus strand of NZ_CEEDCG010000001.1, from coordinate 816,943 downwards.
CTCCATCTGGCGCACCCTGAGCGCCCCGGCCATCGAGGCCGTGGTGCACTATGGCGAGGCGGAGTTGCCTGCGGGGCGGGATCGGCGGGTGTTTACGCAGGATTTGCAGGGGGCGGTGGATCGGTTGCGGCGCAGCTGAGTGCGGGCGCTGTGCCTGCCTCGCGGCTATGCCCATCGTCGTCTGGTGAAAGGCGCCCACCCGACTCGGCAGCCGCTGTGGGGGGACTGGCAAACTGGCGTTGTGTAAGACAGGTCAGCGGGCTAGACTTTCGTTCTTGAGCCTATTCACCACCCACCACCTTTCTTTCGTCCGGCGACTGGCAGTGCTCGCATTCCTGATGCTGGGCCTTGCCGGAGGTGCCTGTGCATGCTCTTGCATCAGCTCTGTTTCAACGCAGGAACGCGTGGCAAATGCAAGCTTCATCTTTGTGGCCCAGGTCATCGCGACGGATGCCACCGATGACATGAAAGAGCCTCAGGGCTGGCCAGGCTTCGTTGCCCGCTACAGGCTGTTGGAGCTTGTCAAATCTGCTGTTCCGCCGCCCGCCCAGGTTTATTCTGGAATGGGAACCGGGGACTGCGGCTTGCGCCTGATCCCCGCAATCTCCTACGTCTTCTTTGCAGGGCCGGAGGGGAATGTCAACATTTGCTCTGGCTCCGTGATCTTCTTCGCTGGCAACAAATTCTCGGAGGACTATTTGTCTTACGTGCGTTCTCTGGCAGGTCGGACTGCGCCCTTGAGGCCCCCTCCATTGGAGGTCAACGATGATTGGCTCGACGTGGAAATCAACGTGGCATTCAAGGCACTTCGTTTTGATTAGAACGGAGCTGAGACGGCTAGCCTCTGGGGGCGCGAACATCCGAGTCGTGACGGATGCCGTTTTCGTCAATGCGGCAGCACCATTTGGCAGCGCTTGCCCAGGCCACGCCTTCCGGCGTTCTTTCTACTCTTCCCTGTGCAATTAGGCTGTCGGGCAGCCCGTCATCACTTGCGTCGGGTTCGTAGATGTAGACAAGCAGTCCTTCTCTCAAATGCACCGTCTTTCCAGAGGAGTCCTGCCGTGAGTCGGTTTGAGACAGAAGTACCAAATCGGCGTCCAACATCTCGTTGAAGTCCACGGGAATGCGGTGTTGTTGTTCCATTTTCGGGTCCTTGTCTGCGGATTGCTCGCGGCACGTAATCCGGTACCGGACTAAGGCCTTCCCGACCGCCAAATAGCCCAAAACGAGAGCCCCGATATCGCCCCCAGCACAACATATAGTGTTGTTGTTTGAATATTGGCGCTCTGTAGGGAGGTCGTACAAAACAGGGCCACTGCCCCCACGAGTCCGCCAGCGATCAGCGCAGACCACCAAGCAATCAACCCCCACTTGCGCAGCAGGAGCAGCAGTGGAAGCGCAAGAACCAGTGTAGCGGCCGTGGAAAAGTACAAAAAAACAAAGAATGAGCCAACGATGGCAGACCAGCTGTCAGGCGACAGCGGAAATGCTATCGCTAGGTAGGCGGCCGGAAGCATCGCGGCTGTGATTAATCCCGTGACCATGGCCTGTGTTTTTGTCATGCGAACCCTTATGTTATTTCCTTGTCCAATGACAACAATGAGAGAGCCGGGGTGCAGGGAAGTGCTCGCCGTCTTTCCCGAAGGACCACCGGAGGCGACCGCGCAATCCTGCTCTTCCATGCCAACTTCATCCACGCCGTCGCCGCGCCAACACCCCGTGCAGCCTTTGGGCTTGCGGTTCGTCGATTCAGCGCAGGCTGAGCGCCCAGAGCATAGAGGCCCTGTGCGCTATGGCGAGCTGGGGCTGCTTTCGGCTCGGGGTGTTTACCCATGCCTGTAAGCCACGGTTAACCGCCTGAGCTGCCCTCGCAGTGCGATGGTGGTTAGAGGTAGGAATCTTCGGGGCAAATGGGACGTTGTCCGACTTGTGTTGGCTGTAGTGCGCGCCACACTGGGCCTCCCTCCAAGGAGACAGCTATGCGATTTATCCGACAGATGGGCATTTGGATGGTGCTGACGCTAAGTTCAGTGGCCGCCGTGGCCCAAGGAGTCAACACTCCCGCCATCGTGCCCGGGCTGCGGCCAGCCATTCCACCGGCATCTTCCCCGTACCAGCCTCCGGCGCCAACGACCAGCACCACGCCGCAGCAGACCCCTGCGCCCGGGCCCAGCTTAACCCCGGCCCAGACGCCGGAGCCGCCGCCCTCCCAATCACCCTCCGAGACTCCGCGCGAGCCGGTGGCTGCGCCGCCTGTGCAGGGCTGATCGAGTCCCTGTCTGCGCCATGCCGTGCAGACGGCGTGCGCGTGCGGTTGCCTATCCATGCGCGCCGCATATCGCTGCTCGCGCCGGACAGCCGGAGTAGCCTGCCCGCCCGAAACCGTGCATATTCCACGTTTGCGGCGCCATGGGTTTGTGCACCTGCGTGCAAGTGCTCCCAATTGCCTTATCGTCCGCACCAGTTGAAAGCCTGCCTGCATCCCATGTCGAGGGCGCAAGGCTCCACTCACACTGCCGGGAGGGCACGACCATGAACCTGATCGAACGCGTCAAGAGCATTCTTCTCAAACCCCAGGAGACCTGGGCCACCATCGAGTCCGAGCCGGCCGATGTGGCGGGGCTGTACACCCAGTACCTGATGATCCTGGCGATCATCCCTGCGGTCTGTGGCTTCATCGGCATGTCGCTGATCGGCTTTGGCGGCTTCGGCTTCACCATGCGGGTGCCCATCTTCTCGGGCCTGATCAACATGGTGATCTCGTACGTGCTGAGCCTGGTGGGCGTGTTCGTGCTGGGCCTCATCATCGATGCGCTGGCCCCCACCTTCGGCGGCCAGAAGAACTCCATCCAGGCGCTCAAGGTCGCGGTCTACGGCAGCACGGCGGCCCTGCTGGGTGGCATCTTCAGCCTGCTGCCGGCCCTGGCCATGCTGGGCTTCGTCGCAGCCCTGTACTCCATCTACCTGGTCTACCTGGGCCTGCCGGTGCTGATGCGCAGCAACCCCGACAAGTCGATCGCCTACACGGCCGTGGTGATCGTCGCGGGCATCGTGGTGGGCGTCATCATCGGCGCCGTGAGTTCGCTCTTCATGCCCCGTGGCGGCGCCATGTTCAGCGGTGCCGATGCCCCTGCGATCTCGGTGAACACCCCCGGCGGCAAGGTCACCATCGACACTGCGGGCCTCGAAGCCGCCAGCAAGAAGATGGAAGAGGCCGCACGCCAGATGGAAAAGGCCCAGAAGAGCCAGGACCCCGCCGCCATTGCCGCGGCCAACAGCGGCGCCGTGGCGGCAGCCGCCGGCATGATGGGTGGCGGCCAGGCCGTGGCGGCCCAGTCGCTCAAGGCCGCACTGCCCGAGCAACTGCCTGGATTGCCCCGCACGGGCTTCGACGTGCAGGACGGCGCGGCCCTGGGCCTGCCCACCAGCCAGGCCAGCGCCTCTTATGGCAGCGGCGACAAGCGCGTGCGCATCGAGATCATCGACATCGGCGGCCTGGGCCAGATGGCGGCCCTGGCCATGGGCATGGGCCAGGGCGAGAAGGAAGACCAGAGCAGCGCCGAGAAGACCTGGCAGGAAAACGGCCGCACCCTGCACCAGAGCTACCGCAAGGACGGCAGCCGCGCCGAGTTCAAGACCGTGCTCAAGAACGGCCTGGTGGTCGGCATCGAAGGCGACCGCGTGGGCGTGCAGGACCTGCGCGGCATGCTGTCGCAGGTGGATCTGAATGCCCTGGAAGGCCTGCAGCGCAAGCCAAAAGGTTGAGACACACCCTCATGGGCATGGGCGGGCTGCGGCCCGCATTTTTTTGCCCGCTGCAATGCTCCGGGTAGACTGACCGCACACTGGCTTTTGGCCCCCATCCCTGCCGACGCACCGCTCCATGACCTCCACCGCATCCCCTGCTGCCACACCCGCCACGCTTTACCAGCGCGTGATGGGCGGCGAGTTCGACCGGCTGTCGTCGCCGGTGGCGCGTTTTCACAGCCTGGCGGGGGCGCAGGTGTTGCACGGCCAGGTGCAGGTGCAGGCCCCCGCATCGCTGCTGGGCCGCTTGCTGGCCTGGGGGCTCGGGGCGCCGCAGCAGGCGGGGCAGGGCGCCATCCGCTTCGAGCTCGATGCCACGCCCGGCACCGAGGTCTGGACGCGCATCTTCCCCACCCGCACCATGCGCTCCACCCTGCGCGAGGCGCCGGGCTTTGTCGAGGAGCACATGGGCGCGGCGCGGCTGCTGTTCGGCCTTGCGGCGGTGGAGGGCGGCCGGCTGGAAATGCGCCTGGTGCGCATGCGTTTCATGGGCGTTCCCTGCCCGCGCTGGCTGCAGCCCGCCATCGTGGCGCGCGAGACGGGGCAGGGCGATGACCAACTGCACTTCGAGGTGCAGGCCAGCGTGCCCTGGATCGGCCGCGTGGTGGCCTACCGGGGGCATCTGCAGGTGCCTGCCGACGCCCAGTGCGCATGATCGTCGTCTTCGACGCGCGGACACCATGATTGTCGTCTTCGACGCCCGGATCCCATGATCGTCGTCTTCGACGCCAAGTGCCTGCTGTGCAATGGCTGGGTGCAGTTCCTGCTGCGCCACGACCGGCAGGGGCGCATCCGCTTTGCCTCCATCCAGGGGCACGAGGGCCTGCGCCTGCTGCGCGAGGCGGGCTTGCAGGTCGATGGCCTGCAGACACTGCTGGTGGTGCAGGGTGGTCGCACCTGGCAGCACACCGCCGCCATCCTGCGCATCCTCCATGCCCTGGGCTGGCCGTGGCGCCTGGCCTGGGTGGGCTGGCTGGTGCCGGCGCCGCTGCGCGATGCGCTGTACCGCTGGGTGGCGCGCAACCGCTACCGCATCTGGGGGCGCTCTGAGGTCTGCATGGTGCCCGCGCCCGAGCACGCAGGGCGTTTTCTGGATTAGATTCGCGCCTTGACGTGGAAGAGGGCGGTGCGGCCCTCGGTATCGGGGCTGGGTGCAAAGCTGTATTCCAGCGGCGCACTGGCATCGCGCGCAATCGTCAACAGGCCCAGGCCGGCGCCCTTGCTCAGCGTGTCGGTGGCGCTGTGGTCGGGGTTGCGCAGTTGCTCCCGGTAGCTTTGCTTGATCTCTTCGAGGCTCATGGCGCGCAGGGCGTCGAGCTTGTCGGTCAGGCGTGGCACATGGGCCGCGTCCACGGCATTGCTGCAGACGATCCAGTACTGGGCGGGGGTTGCCGCCTCGGCCGCCTGGCCTTCGCCGGGCGGCAGGTCCTTGCCCACGCCGATGGCACCCTTGGGGCCGAAGGCGGCGGGTTCCGCTGCGTCGGCCGGCGGCGCTGCGCTGCCATCCTCGGGCGGCACCGCATAGTGCAGGATGTTGTGCGCCATCTCCACGAAGGTGGAGAACAGCTTGCGCTTGGCCGGGCCCGAGGCGTCTTCGGTGGCCAGGCGCTGCTTGAGCGAGTCGGCCGCCGCGGCCACCACGGCCGGGGTGAACTCACCGGCGTAGTAGAACAGCACGCCGCAGTCCTGCGCGTTGGCTTGGAAGCGTTCGAAATCGGGGCCGTTCATGCAGCGGCTCCGCGCGAAAAGAGGGGGGCGGGGGAGGCGCGGACCCCTGTGGCCGGGCACCTGTCGAGGAAAGGCATGCGGGAAGAACCGATGGTGATGCTACAAATTGCAACCGATTCTTGCCGCCTTGCATGACGGCGCCGTGACGCTTCGCTTTCGGCGACGCGGCTCAGCCGCTCAGGCCGCCGGGGCCTCGATTCCGGCCGGGGTCTCGCGCGGGAAGGTCACCACATCGCCGGGGCCTCGATTCCGGCCGGGGTCTCGCGCGGGAAGGTCACCACATGGTCCGCTTCGGCGCGGATGCCGATCCACTCGCCCACGGCATGGTTGTGGTGGCTGGGCACATGCGCCACCACGGTCTGTCCACTTGCCAGGCGCAGGGTGTACAAGAACTCCGAGCCGCGGAACGACTTGCGCACGATCTGCGCCTGCACCGGGGCTGCGTCGTCGTGCACGATGTCGTCGGCGCGCAGCAGCACATCGCATTCGCCGCCCGGGTAGCTGGTGGGCAGAGGGCATTCGGCCAGGTCGGTGAGTTCGCCCACCGGCGTCTGCGCCACCACGTTGTCGCCGCGCTGCACCAGCGTGGCGGGGGCGAAGACGCCATGGCCGATGAAGTCCGCCACGAAGCGCGTGGCCGGGCGGTGGTACAGGGTGTAGGCATCGTCCCACTGGTGCAACTGGCCCTCGTGCATCACGCCGATCACGTCGCCGATGGCAAAGGCTTCGAGCTGGTCGTGCGTGACGAACAGGGCCGTGGCGCCCGCCGCCTTCAAGATGCCGCGCACCTCGTGCGCCAAGCGCTCGCGCAGGTCCACGTCGAGGTTGGAAAACGGCTCGTCCAGCAGCATCAGCTGCGGGCGCGGTGCCAGGGCGCGGGCCAGCGCCACGCGCTGCTGCTGCCCGCCCGACAATTCGTGCGGAAAGCGCTGCTCGCTGCCCTCAAGGCCCACCAGCGCCAGCACCTCGGCCACGCGCGCCGCCTGCTCGGCACGCGGCAGGTGGTGGATGCCGAAGGCCACGTTGCGCCCCACCGACAGGTGCGGAAACAGCGCATAGTCCTGGAACACCATGCCAATGCGCCGCTGCTCGGGCGGCACGCTCACGCTGGCGCTGCTGACCACCTTCTGCGTCAGGCTGATCTGCCCGCCCGACACGGGTTCGAGCCCGGCCACGGCGCGCAGCAGGGTCGTCTTGCCGCAGCCCGAGGGGCCGATTAGCACGCCGATATCGCCCGCGCGCAGGCCCAGGGACACGTTCTGCACGGCGGCGCGGGGGCGGCCGGCATAGCGCACTTCAAGTTGGGAGACCTCTAGGAACATGGCTCCATTTTAGGTGGATGGGCTCGAATGCTTAAAATTCGCATTTGCATTTCCGAACTTCCCTGCTGCCCCGGGCGCGGGGCCGGCATGCCCTGACCCCTTTGCCGAGCCCTTTTGCCTTGCGCCGCACACCGTTTCGCTTCTTCCACACCATCCCCCTGGTCCTGCTCGCCGGCATCCTGGTTCTGCCCGTGCTGGCGGTGCTGGCTTCGTGGCTGCCGTTCGGGCAGACCGATGCGCTGGCCGGCCCCATCCTGCGCGAGATGGCGTCCACCGTGCTGCCCGGCTATGTGTGGACCACGCTGTGGCTGAGCCTGCTGGTGGCGCTCGGCGCGGCCACCGTAGGCACGGCGGCGGCCGCGGCGGTGACGCTGTTCGACTTCCCGGGCCGGCGCACCTTCGAGTGGCTGCTGCTGCTGCCCCTGGCCATGCCGGCCTATGTCACGGCCTACGCCTACACCGACTTCCTGCAGTTCAGCGGCCCCCTTCAGGTGGGGCTGCGCGCCACCTTCGGGCTTGAAGGCCGGCTGCTGCCCGAGGTGCGCAGTCTGGGCGGCGCGGTCTGGGTGTTCATCTTCTCGCTGTACCCCTATGTCTACCTGCTGGCGCGCACGGCGCTGGGCGAGCGCGCCGCCCACCTGATGGAGGCCGCGCGCCTGCTCGGTGCGCCGCTGCCCCGGCGCATCCGCGCCGTGGCGCTGCCGCTGGCGCGCCCGGCCGTGGCCGCCGGAGTGGCCCTGGTGCTGATGGAAACGCTGGCCGACTTCGGCGTGGCCAGCTACTTTGGCATCCAGACCTTCACCACCGGTATCTACAAGGCCTGGCTATCCATGGACAACCGGCTCGCCGCCGCCCAACTGGCCACCATGCTGCTGGTGGTGGTGATGGCCCTGCTGCACCTGGAGCAGCGGGCCCAGAAGCGCATGCGCTTTGCCGGCGGCCTGGGCCGCGCCGGCTCGGCCGAGGCCCAGCCCCTGGCGCTGCGCGGCGGGCGCCGGGTGCTGGCCTGGGCCGTGTGCAGTGTGCCAGTGCTCATGGGCTTCGTGGCCCCGGTGGTCTTCATGCTGCGGCCGCTGGCGGCCGACTGGTCGGTGCTGCCCTGGGGGCGCTTCATCGAGTGGGCCTGGAACAGCGTGCGGCTGGGCGGCATCACCGCCGCGCTGGCCGTGGTGGTGGCCCTGTCCCTGGCTTTCGCCGTGCGCCGCAGCGCCGATGCCGTGACCCGGGGCGTGGTGCAACTGGTCAGCCTGGGTTATGCCGTGCCCGGCGCCGTCATCGTCGTGGGCCTGCTGCTGCCCGTGGGCTGGCTGCAGGCGGCTGTGCCACAGTGGGGCGTGGGTGCCTTGGTCACGGCCACGGCCGTGGGCATCGTCTGGGCCTACCTGGTGCGCTTTTGCGCCGTGGCGCTGCAGTCCATGCAAAGCGGGTACGCGCGCATTCCGCAAAGCCTGGACGACTCGGCGCGCATGCTGGGCACGGGCAGCGCCGGCCTGCTGGCGCGTGTGCACTGGCCCTTGCTCAAGCGCTCCACCGCCGCCGCCGCGCTGCTGGTCTTCGTGGACGTGATGAAGGAGCTGCCCGCCACCATGGTGCTGCGCCCCTTCAACAGCGACACCCTGGCCGTGGTGGCCTACCAGTTGGCCCGTGACGAGCGCCTGGGCGAGGCCGCACTGCCCTCGCTGGCCCTGGTAGCGGTGGGGCTGGTGCCGGTGATATTGCTCAGCCGCACGCTGAGGTCGAGCAAGCGCTAGGAGCGTGCGCGGCAGAAGGAGCATCGGCTGCAACGCCCGACAAACCGGTCTCGCCGGGTATCACCTCCGGCGCCCAGGGGGCCACCCTGGGCTTGTCGGTACTACCCAGCGATCCTCGGTTTTCGGACGTTTCGCTTCGATGCCTTCTGCCGCGCACGCTCCTAGCAGTCCGCTGGTCGCAGCACTTGGCGGCAAACCGGGTAACCTGCGCGCATGCACGCCCGCGTTCTCCGCTACCTCGACGAAGTGGTCCGCCGCGGTTCCATCCGCAAGGCGGCCGAGCACCTGCACGTGGCGCCCACGGCAGTCAACCGGCAGATCCTCGACCTGGAGGCAGAGCTGGGTGCGCCGCTGTTCGACCGCATCCACAACCGGCTGCGCCTGACGCCGCTGGGCGAGATGGTGCTGGCCCATGTGCGCAGCACCCTGCGTGAGCATGCGGCGTTGCGCGAGCGCATTGCGGAGTTCAAGGACGAGCGCCGTGGCGAGATCACGGTGGCCACCACGGCGGGGCTGGCGGGCTCGCTGCTGCCCTCGCTGGTGCACGATTTTCGCCAGCGCTACCCAGGCATCGCGGTGCGCGTCATCGACCTGCCGATTGCCGAGATCCCGGCCGCCGTGGAGCGTGGCGATGCCGAGCTGGGCCTGGGCTACGACCTGTCGCTGAAAGCCGCGCTGCGCACCCTGTCGGCCAGCGAATGGCCCATCGGCGCCGTGGTGCCGCCCAAGCATGCGCTGGCACGCCAGTCGTCCGTGCTGCTCAGCGACTGCATCGGCCACGCGCTGATCCTGCCGGCGCCGCAACTGACCATCCGCACACTGCTCGACGAGGCCTTCGAGCGCAACGCCATCAAGGTCACGCCCGTGGCCGAATCGACCTCGATGGCACTGATCCTGCGCCTGGTGGTGCTGGGCGAGGGCATCGCCCTGCTCAACCCGCTGGACGTGATGGAAGAGCGCGCCCGCAACGCCCTGGTCTTCGTGCCGCTGCGCGACACCCACCTCGCGCGCCAGACCCTGGTGCTGGCGGCGCGCGCCAAGGGTCAGCTCAGCCCCGCAGCCGAGCTGATGGCGGCCAACATCGGCGACGCGCTGGCGCGGCTGTTCGCTACCGCGCGCTAGCCAAGGTCTTCCAGGTGTCCACATTTTGTGGACACCCCGGGCGCAATTCGGCGCTATCGCAGATGCATTGCCGTTCCTAGACTGGCGCCATCGAATCTGCGAAAAAACGAGAAGCCACCCCATGACCACCCTGATAGCCCTGAACGCCGATGTCCTCGTCACCATGGACGCGCAGCGCCGCGAGATCCGTGATGGCGCCCTGGTGGCCGATGGCCCCTCCGTGCAGTGGGTGGGCCCCACGGCCGAGCTGCCGCTGCACTACCGCCGCATGGCCGACGAGGGCACGGCCCGGGTGCTCGACATGCGCGGCCGGGTGCTGCTGCCGGGCCTGGTCAACACCCACCACCACATGTACCAGAGCCTCACGCGCGCCGTGCCCGCGGCGCAGGATGCGGAGCTGTTCTCGTGGCTCAACAACCTCTACATGCTGTGGTCGCACCTCACGCCCGAGATGGTGCACGTCTCCACGCAGACGGCGATGGCCGAGCTCATGCTCTCGGGTTGCACCACCACCAGCGACCACCTGTACCTGTACCCCAACGGCGCGCGCCTGGACGATGCCATCGCCGCCGCGCAGCAGATGGGCATGCGCTTCCATGCGGCGCGCGGTTCCATGAGCCTGGGCCGCAGCAAGGGCGGGCTGCCGCCCGATGCGGTGGTGGAGGAGGAAGAGGCCATCCTGCGCGACAGCCTGCGCCTGATCCAGCAGTACCACGACGCCTCGCGCCACGCCATGCTGCGCGTGGTGCTGGCGCCGTGCTCGCCGTTCTCGGTGACGCGCGAGCTGATGCGCGAGTCGGCCCTGCTGGCGCGCGCGCACGGCGTGTCGCTGCACACCCACCTGGCCGAGAACGACAACGACGTGGCCTTCTCGCGCGAGCAGTTCGGCCTCACCCCCGCGCAGTACGCCGAGAGTTTGGGCTGGGTCGGCCGCGACGTGTGGCATGCGCACTGCGTGAAGCTCGACCCCGAGGGCATCGCCCTGTTCGCACGCACCGGCACGGGTGTGGCGCACTGCCCCTGCTCCAACATGCGCCTGGCCTCGGGCATTGCGCCCGTGCGCAGCATGCGCGATGCCGGCGTGCCCGTGGGTCTGGGCGTGGATGGCAGTGCGTCGAACGACGGCGCCCACATGCTGGGCGAGGCGCGCCAGGCCCTGCTGCTGCAGCGCGTGGGCCATGGCCCGGCCACCATGGGCGCGCGCGAGGCGCTGGAGATCGCCACGCTGGGCGGTGCCCGCGTGCTCAACCGCGACGACATCGGCGCGCTGGCGCCCGGCATGTCGGCCGACTTCGTGGCCTTCGACATGTCCGCCGTCGGCTATGCGGGTGCGGGCCACGACCCGGTGGCGGCCCTGGTGTTCTGCACGCCGGCCAATGCCGACACCAGCGTCATCAACGGCCGCGTGGTGATCGAAGGCGGCCGCCTGCTCACAGCCGACCTGCCCGTGGTGCTGGGCCGGCACAACGCACTGGCGCAAACGCTGTTCGAGCGGGCCGCAGCAGGCCACTGATTTCCTTTCCTCATCCAACCGCCCACCACCGGACTGCCCTTTCGCGGGCGGGCCGGGTTCGCCCTGGGCGCACGCCGCCCACCACCGCACGCAAGGAGCCACGGCAACGCGCCAACCAAGTGACCGCATTCCTCACATGACGACAAGTGCCTTTGCAAAGGCCAACGGACAAGGAGACAAAGACAATGGAACAACTGCTTTACAGGGTGGAAGACCGCCCACCCCTGATGGCCACGGCGGTGCTGCTGTCGCTGCAGCACCTGCTGGCGGCGCTGGGCGGCATCATTGCCGTGCCCCTGGTGATCGGCGGCGCACTCAAGCTGCCGGCCGACCAGATCGTGGCCCTGGTGAACGCCGCGCTGCTGGGCTCGGGCATCGTCACCATCATCCAGTGCCGGGGCGTGGGGCCGGTGGGCATACGCCTGCCCTGCGTCATGGGCACCAGCTTCGCTTTCGTCGGGGCGGGCATCAGCGTGGGGCTGGAGCATGGCGTGGCCGGCATCCTGGGCTCATCGCTCGTGGGCTCGCTGGTGATGATCGTGGGCAGCTTCTTCATGCCGTTGATACGGCGCTTCTTTCCGCACACCGTGACCAGCGTGGTCGTGACCATGATCGGCCTGTCGCTCACGCCCGTGGCGGTGGACTGGGCGGCCGGCGGCGTGGGCGCCAGCGACTATGGCGCCGTGGGCCACCTGGCGATTGCCGGCTTCGTGCTCGCACTGGTCATAGCCTTCGTGCAGTGGGGCAAGGGCATCGTCTCGGCCAGCGCCGTGGTGCTGGGCATTGCCAGCGGCTATGTGCTGTGCCTGGCGCTGGGGCTCATCGACTTCACCCAGGTGCGCGAGGCGCCGGTGTTCGCCATCCCGCAGCCGCTGCACTTCGGCATGGCCTTTCCGGTCGCGGGCATCATCGCCATGTCCATTGCCTTCCTGGTCACCATCGTCGAGACCACGGGCACCTTCATGGCCCTGGGCGCTGCCACGCAGACCCCCATCCCCAACAAACGCCTGGCCAGCGGCATCCTGTGCGACGGCGTGGGCTCGGCTTTTGCGGCGGTGATGTCGAGCCCGCCGCTGTCCACCTTCGCACAGAACGTGGGCGTGGTCTCGCTCACCGGGGTGGCCAGCCGCCATGTGGTGATGCTCACGGGTGTGATGCTGCTGCTGGCCGGGCTGTTCCCGGTGCTGGGCGCGCTGGTGGTGACCATTCCGCAGCCAGTGCTCGGCGGCGCGGGGCTCATGATGTTCGCGATGATCGTTTCGGCCGGCATTCGCATGCTCGCCAGCAGCGCGCCCTCGCGCCGCAACAGCCTCATCATCGCCGTCTCGCTGGGCTGCGGCCTGGCCGTCACGGTGCGGCCTGACCTGCTGGTGCGCATGCCGGCCTTCGTGCGCGAAGTCTTCGGCTCGGGCATCACCGTGGGCGCGCTGGTGGCCGTGGTGCTGAACCTGGTGCTGCCGGGGCGCGAGCGCGAGGAAGACGAGCCTGCTTGAACGACTTGCCCCGCCGGGACCGCGCTAGCCTGCGGCGCTGGACTTGCGCGCGCCATGGGGGCGCCACGGCCGCACCAGCCGTCGCCAGCCCACCACCACGCCCGTGACGCTCAGCACCCCGCCGCCCAGGCTCAGCACGATGAGCAGCGCATCCCACAGCGGGCGATGCGCCAGCAGCGGGCCCCAGTCCCAGCTGTGCAGCAGCGCAAACAGCCAGCGGCTGGCGCGGCGGTGGCTGTCGCTCCTGTCGAGCACGGCGCCGGTGTGCGGGTCGATGTGGACCCAGGTGGCATGGGCATCGGCAAACACCACGCGCAGCACGGGCAAAGGCTTGTCGCCGCCGCCCGTCATGGTGTGGGCGGCGCGGCTGTAGTAGTGCAGGTCGTAGCCGCGCAGCAGCTCGGTGCGCGCCACCGGGTCGGGCAGCAGGCGCGCGGCAGCGGCCAGCAGTTCGGCCGGGTCCGGGGTCTGGGGCTGGGCCGTGGCGGCATCGCGCACAGCGGGCGCGCCCGTGGGGCTGGCCGCCAGCACCAGCGTGTGGCCGGCGTGGCGCACCCAGCGCAGTTCGCGCGTGTTGGGCGATGCCGCCGCCAGCAGGGCCTGCACGCGGGCCGGTTGCGCGGGCAGCGCCAGCGGGCCGCCGTGCATGGCATGGCTGCGCAGGGCGGGGGCGCCGCTGTCGAAAAGCTTCCAGGGGTTCATCGACATCAGGCCGGAAAAGATCCAGGTCAGCGTGACGGCGGCGAACAGCAGGCCGAAGACATGGTGCCAGCGCATCATCAGCCCCCGGTAGGGCGAGCGCGAGCCGCTCTTGTAGCGCCGCGTGAAGCGCCAGCGCAGCACGCCCACCACCGTACCCGTGATGGTGAGCACGATGCCCGCGATGGACAGCCCGTTCACGATGTCGGCCCACCAGCCGTCGAAGGCATTGCCGCGAAAGGCGTAGAGCCAGTGGATCCAGGCGCCCAGGTAGTTCCAGCCGCGCTCGCTGCGCGTGGCGTCGCGCACCACCTCGCCCGTGGTGCCCGACACATAGACCTGCGTATCCGCCGCATCGCCCAGCGCAAGGCGGTGCAGCGGGCGGTGCGCATCGAGCGCGCGCGAATGGGTGAAGGCGTCCTCGTCCAGCGTGCCCAGGTTGCGCGGGGCGCTGTCCGGCATGCCGGCAAAGGCCCGGGCCGATGCCGTGGCCCGGGCCGCGTCCACGCTGCGCAGCACCTCGCCGGTGGCGGCATCGACCACGGTGGCCGGCCGGCGCCTGGGCGCGCCCTCGGGCTGCACCAGGTAGACCGCGCGCCCGCCGCTGGCCACCGCCAGGCGCAGGTCGGCCAGCGGCTTGCCGGCCATGCCCGCGGCGCGCAGCGCATCGGCGGGCTCCAGCGCGATGGCGGCCGTGCGCAGCGGCGCCAGGTGCTCCAGGCGCTCGGCGGCAGTGAGCTTGGGGTAGCCCACGTACATCATCACCACGCCCGAGACGAACCACATGGCGAAGAAGGCGCACAGCACCACGCCCGCCCAGCGGTGTACGAGGTAGAGCCAGCGCTTGGCGTGCTGCTGCATGCTGCGGCCCCCGTCAGAACGCGGTGTGCAGCGTCAGGTCCGCCGTGCGCGGCGCACCCAGGTAGACCTGGTCGCGCACCTCGGCCGCGTAGGTGCGGTCGGTGGCGTTGCGGATGCGCGCGGTGAGCGTGGTGGCGGGGCTGAGCTTCCAGCCCAGGCCCAGGTCGAGCAGCGTGTACGACGGCCAGTATTTCGTGTTGGCCGCATTGCCGTACACCTTGCCCACATGGCGCAGGCCCGCGCTGGCCGTGACGGTGGGCGTGATGGCGTACGACACCCAGAGGTTGGCCACGGCCTGCGGCACCAGGGCCGGCACCTTGCCCGCCATGGACACACCGCCCTGCACGAAGTTCTCGTAGCGTGCGCGCGTGAGCGCCAGGTTGCCCTGCAGCTGCCACTGGGCGCTGGGGCGCAGGCCGGCCGACAGCTCGATGCCGCGCGAGGACTGCTCGCCGACCAGCAGCGTGAGGTTGGGGTTGGCCGGGTCCTGCGAGGCGATGTTCTGGCGCCGGATCTCGTACACCGCCACCGTGGCGCTGCCCTTGCCGTCCCAGAAGTCGAACTTGCTGCCGACCTCGACCTGGCGGCCCGTGGTCAGCTCGCTGTTGTTGCGCACGTCGGCAAACGAGGCCGAGGCCAGCGAGCCCGAGGGCGGGTCGGCCGCGTTCGAGGCCTGGGCATACAGGTTGGCGCCGGGCGCGATGTCCCACACCACGCCCAGGCGGCCGGTGGTGGGGTGGTAGTCGCGGCGGAAGCTGGCGGGCGCGGCGGCCGTCACGGCGCGGCGGTTCACCAGGTCCAGGCCGATGCGCTCGTGGCGCAGCGCGGTGACCAGGTTCAGCCCGGCCACCAGCGCCGTGCGGTTCTCCAGGTACAGGGCGGTGGTGGTGGCCTTGTTGTCCTTGTCGGCGCTGTAGACCGGTGACAGGCCTGGGATGTCGAAGAAGTTTTCGGTCGTGAAGCGGGTCGGGTCCACCGTGCTCACCGTCATGGCCGGGCCTTGCGGAAAGCGCGTCTGCTTGTTCACGCTCACGTCCAGGCCGAAGGCCCAGTCGCTTTTGCGGCCCGCCAGCTGGCCCTGGTACGTGCCTTCGATGCGGTTGCCCAGCAGCGTCTGGTCATGGCGCTGCAGGAAGGGCGCGCTGCGCGCCACGGCCGTGTTGGCGGGGTTGAAGGTGTAGATCTCCACATTGCGGTAGTCGCGCAGTGCGTCGTAGGCATAAAAGGTGTTGCGCAGCTGCAGCGCGTCGGACACGCGCCACTGCGCCACCGAGCGCAGCCACTGCGCGCGGTGCGCGTACACGCCGTCGGCGCTGTTGTAGTTGGCAAAGCGCGTGCCCGGGGCTATGCGCAGCGCGCCCACGGCCGGGTTGAGCACCGGCGTGCCCCAGTAGGGCCGGTCCACATGGTCCTTCTGGTATTCGTAGGCCAGGGTGTGCGTGAAGCCACCGCCCAGGTCGGACAGCAGCGAGGTGGCCAGCTGCGTGGCCTGGGTTTGGGTGCCTGTGGTCCAGCTGCCCGCGTCGCGGTGGTTCAGGTCGATGCGTGCGAAGTGCGCGGGGCCGGCCCCGTCGCTGCTGCCGGCGCTACCTGCGATCTGCCGGTTCAGCCCCACCGACGCTTCCTTGAGCCCGTAAGAGCCCAGCCGCAGCTGGCCTTCGGCGAAGTTGCCGCGCTCGGCCGTCTTGGTCAGGTAGTTGATCGAGCCGCCCACGCCGCCCGAGCCGTAGAGAAAGCTCGACGCCCCGCCGATGGCCTCCACCCGGTCGTAGATCCAGCTGTCCACCGCGCGCGTGGCGCTGCCGTACTGCGGGTTGATACCGTTGTACAGCTGCGCCACCGAGTTGGCGGTGAAGCCGCGGTAGCTCGCGGCCATGGAGCCGGGCGCGTTGTGCGCGCTGACGCCGGGCACGGCGCGCAGGATCTCCTGCGTGTCCTGCGCGCCGCGCGCGTCGATGGTGGCGCGGTCCACCAGCGTGACGGAGGCCGGCGTCTCGCGCACCGTCAGGCCCAGGCGGCTGCCGGTGGCCACGGGGGTGTCGAGCTGCAGCCGGCCATTGGGCTGCGGCGCGGCGTCGGTCACCTCGACGGCCTGCAGTGTGGGTGCGGCCTGCTGGGCGGCCGCGCACAGGGGCACCAGGACGAGGAAGAGGGCCGCATGCAGCGGCGACAGGGGGAACAACAGGGCGGGTGCGGCAACACCGGCCGAAAGGGAACGGGACATGGCAGGACTCTCTGGCGGACGGCGGCACCTGGCGGCAAGACAAGCGGCAGGTGCGCACTGCCCGCAACACGGACAGGAAGGCCACGCAGCCCTGGCGTCCAGGGGCCTGCGCGAGCGGCGGTCGGGTCAGAGAGCGGTGGGGGGCCCGCGCGCGGGCAGCGGTGCCGCGGTGATGGCGGCAATGCGCGCCGCCTCCACGGGCTGCACGGCATGCGCCAGTGGCTGCGGCAGGGGGATGAAGGCCGTGGGCACCGAAGGCGGGGCGCCCACGGTGCTGGCGCACAGCGGGCAGTCCATGCCCATGCTGCCCATCTCGACGGTGCCGTCGTCGGTCTGCACCAGGAGCTTGATGGTGCCGGCGCCCGAGCAGATCACCTCGATGGGCTGCGGGTTCACCAGGGGCGAGGCGATGGCCACGCCCATGGACGCCATGAACCAAGCCAGCACCAGGAGGCGCAGGGCGGCAAAGGTTCGAAGGGCGTTCATGGGTCGCAATTATGCCTGCTGGCCCCCCAAAGCGAATCGGGCGCCGATGGCGCCCGAGGGATCTGCGTCAAGCCTGGATGGACCAGGCCTGCAGGATCACGCTTGTGTATACGCCGTCTTCACCGTGGTGTAGAACTCGGCGGCATAGCGGCCCTGCTCGCGCGGTCCGTAGCTGCTGCTCTTGCGGCCGCCGAACGGCACGTGGTAGTCCACGCCGGCCGTGGGCAGGTTCACCATCACCATGCCGGCCTGGGCGTGGCGCTTGAAGTGCGTGGCGTATTTCAGGCTGGTGGTGGCGATGCCGCTGGCCAGGCCGAAGGGGGTGTCGTTGGCCAGGGCCAGCGCTTCGTCGTAGTTCTTCACGCGCTGCACGCTCACCACCGGGCCGAAGATCTCTTCGCGGTTGATGCGCATGCCGGGCGTGGTCTCGGTGAACAGGGCCGGGCGCAGGTAGTAGCCGGGCGCGCCGTCGGCGTTCTTCTCCAGGGCCTCGCCGCCGTAGGCGAGCTTGGCGCCCTCCTGCCGGCCGATGCCGATGTACTCGAGGTCCTGAGCCAGTTGGCGGTCGTCCACCACGGGGCCGATGTCGGTGCCGGCCTTGCGCGCGTCGTCCACTTTCAGGGTCTTCAGCTTCTCGATCACGGCGGCCACGAAGCGGTCGTGGATGCCATCGGTCACGATCACGCGGCTGCTGGCCGTGCAGCGCTGGCCGGTGGAGAAGAAGCCGCTGTTGACTGCAGCGCCCACGGCCACGGCCAGGTCGGCGTCGTCGAGCACCACGAAGGGGTTCTTGCCGCCCATTTCGAGCTGCACCTTGGCGCCGCGCGGCACGCAGGCCGCCGCCACGCGCTGGCCCGTGCCCACCGAACCGGTGAAGCTCACGCCGGCGATGCGATCGTCTTCCAGCAGCACCTGGCCCACGTCCGAGCCGCGGCCCATCACCAGGTTGAACACGCCGGCCGGCAGGCCCGCGCGGTGCAGGATGTCGGCCAGCGCCCAGGCGGAGCCGGGCACCACCTCGGCGGGCTTGAACACCACGCAGTTGCCATAGGCCAGCGCCGGGGCGATCTTCCAGGCCGGGATGGCGATGGGGAAGTTCCACGGCGTGATGATGCCGATCACGCCCAGGGGCTCGCGCGTGATTTCGATGCCCACGCCGGGGCGCACCGAGGGCAGCACCTCGCCGCCGGGGCGCAGCGCCTCGCCGGCGAAGAACTTGAAGATGGCGGCCGCACGGCCCACTTCGCCAATCGCCTCGGGCAGGGTCTTGCCTTCTTCGCGGGCCAGCAGGTCACCGAGCTCGGCCTTGCGCGCGATGATCTCGTTGCCCACGGCGTCCAGCACGTCAAAGCGCTGCTGCGGGGTGGACAGGCTCCACGCCGGGAAGGCCGCGTGCGCTGCCGACACGGCCTCCAGCGCCTGCTCGCGGCTGGCCACGGCGTAGTCGCCGATCACGTCGCGGGTGTCCGAGGGGTTGGTGTTGCGGTAGCCGCGGACGCCGTCGGTCCAGGTTCCGCCAATCAGGTTTGCATGCATGGTGTGGTGCAGGTAGTGGGAAAGTGGTGGCAACAGTGCCGAATGGGCCGCCGGCCCGCCGCACGGGCCTGGCCGCAGCAACAAGGCGCCTGCGCGGAGCAGTGCATTGTGCAGCGGTTGCCGGTGTGCGGTGGCAGGGGACCCATTCTGGCGTGCTCAGAGCTTGTTTGCGACCTATCCGGTCCTGGATAGATCGTAAACATGCGCTTAGAAAGCCGTGCGCACGCCGACCTGCGTGACGCTCTTCTGGCTGATGAAATCCTTGAGTCCGCCGGTGGATTGCGAGGCCGACGCATACAGGAAGGTGTTCTTGGACAGCGCATAGCGCGCACCCACGGCTACCTTGCCCAGGGTGTCGTTCTGGCCGGCCGCGTTGGCGTACTTCACGCGCGTGTAGTTGGCGCCCAGCAGCACGAAGGAGCCCACGGGCACCTCCACGCCGATGGTGGTGCCGTCGCTGTGGTCCATGGCGAAGGTGCTGGTGCCGGTCACGGTCAGGTTGTTGCCCGTGAAGGCGCCGTTCACCGAGGTGGTGGCCAGGTCGCGGTTGCGCTGCACGCCGCCGAGCACCTTGACCACGCCGAAGTTGTAGTTGGCCGCCACCGTGAGCGACTTGTTCACGTTGTCACCCGTGGTGCGCGAGCGGTTCCACTCGTACGACAGCGCGCTGTTGAAAGGGCCCTGGCCGTAGCTCAGCTTGATGCCGTAGAAGCGGTCAGCCGTACCCTCGCCGGGGGCCACCTGGGCCGCTGCCTGGAAGCCGCCGTAGTTGATGGTCTGCACCTGCAGCACGTTGTCGGCACGCGGGGCGTTGAGCCACAGCGGCAGGGCCTTGCCGGCATTGGTCACGCCGGTGCCGGGGTTCAGCGTGAGGGCGTTGGTGAAGGGGTTGCTCAGGCCCATGACCGAGTCTTCCAGGATGTACTGGCGGCCCAGGCGCAGTTCGCCCACCGTGGAAGACGACAGCCACACGAAGCCCTGGCGCCCGAAAGCCCGGCCGCCCTGGCCAAAGGTGCCGTTGTCGGCGTTGAAGCCGTTTTCCAGCAGCACGCCGGCCTTCAGGCCGCCGCCCAGATCCTCCACGGTGCGGATGCCCCAGCGCGAGCCGTTCAGGCCGTTGGTTGTGCCATCGTTCATGGCCGTCACGCTGCCGCCGCCCGAGCGCGAACCCGCGCTGTAGTGGCTGACGTTGAGGTCGACCAGGGTGAACAGCGTCACGCTCGATTGGGCCTGGGCGGCGGGCGCGGCGGCCAGCAGCGCCGCGCAGGCGGCCAGTGACAGGTTGGAAATTTGCGTCTTCTTCGTCATGGTTTTTGTCTCTCTCTCGTTCTCGTCTCTTGTTTTCTTCAGGGTTGATGAAAGCGGGGATGGAATGGAATGGGCGGTGGGGCTCCTCGGAGGTGGATGGGCAGGGCAGGGCAGCGCGCCGGCTCGGCGCGGTCAGGGGCTGTCGTGGTGCAAGGGGCGGCCCGGGGCCGCAGGGTGCCGAAGTGCTCAGCGCCCGGTGGCGAATGCCATCGGGGTGGGCAGATGTCTGACCTCACAAGGTCCCATGCCGGTCGGCGGCGCGCATTTTGGTGAGGTCATGGACGAAGGCTCCCAGGCAATGAGGCGTGCGCTGGGGTGCGCCGGTGCCTTGGGGGCAGGGCGGCGGGCACAACGCGGTGTTTTGTTGTATGTCATCGTACAACAAATTGCGAGGGTGGGGATTCGGGTTAATACGGACAGGGCCCGCCGGGCCGTGTTGCCGGGCTGGCGCCGGAACGGCCTGCGGGGGCGGTGAGGGGGCGTTGGCCCCCGGGCGATCAGCCGGCCTCTGCCTGGGCGCGGCGGCGGCGCTCGCGGCTGTTGGCCAGGTGGGTGCGCATGGCGGCGCGCGCGCCATCGGGGTCCTGGCCGACGATGGCGTCGTAGATGCTTTCGTGCTCGCCGTTCACGCGCCGCAGGTACTGGCGCAGGTCGCTCTGGCTGTCGCCGGCCTCGAGCCGCGCACGCGGGATGATCATGCTGCCCAGCGTGCCCATGAGCTCCGCGAAATGGCTGTTCTGCGTGGCGCGCGCGATCTCCAGGTGGAACTGGAAGTCCGACGCCACCGCGTCGCGCCCTTCGTCCACGGCCTTGGTCACGGCGTCCAGCGCCACGCGCATGGCGGCGATGTTGGCGTCGGTGCGGCGCTGCGCAGCCAGCGCGGCGGCCTCGGTCTCCACGCCGATGCGCAGCTCCAGCACGGCGATCACGTCGCGCAGCGTGCTGAACTGGTCGGGCGTGATCTTGAAGCCCGGCGCCTGCCCCAGGCCCAGCACGAAGGTGCCGATGCCGTGGCGCGTTTCCACCAGGCCCGAGGCCTGCAGCTTGGAAATCGCCTCACGCACCACGGTGCGGCTGACCTCGAACTCCGCCATGATCGCCGCCTCCGTGGGCAGCTTGTCGCCCAGCGCCAGGCGCCCGTCGCGGATGCGGTCGCCCAGGGATTCAACCAGCTCCAGGGCCAGGGTGCGGGGCTTGCGGCGAAGGGCGATGGCGGTGTTCATTTCTCGGTGTTATCCCTATGTGATCGTGGGGCGCTTGGGAGTACATTGCATTCGCGTTGTACGACAACTGATGACGTGCAACGAAGCATACCGCCACTGTACCAAGAACCTCCTCGATTTCCATGCCTTGTCACCCGACACCGATCCGATTCAATCGCCTGTTGCTCACCGGTGCCGCCGGCGGTCTGGGCCGTGAGCTGCGCACCCGCCTCAAGGCCTATTGCACCAGCCTGCGCCTGTCCGACATCGCCGACCTGGGTGCCGAGGCCGCTGGCGAGGAAGTGCGCCCTGCCAAGCTGGAAGACGCCGCCGCCATCCATGAACTGCTGGCCGGTGTGGACGCCGTGGTGCACCTGGGTGGCGTGTCCACCGAACAACCCTGGGACGCCATCCTGCCGGCCAACATCGTCGGCGCGTACAACCTGTACGAGGCCGCGCGCAAGCAGGGCGTCAAGCGCGTGATCTTTGCCAGCTCCAACCACGTCACCGGCTTCTACCGCCAGGACGAGGTCGTGGGCCTTCGGGACCCGGCCCGGCCCGACGGCCTGTACGGCCTGTCCAAGGCCTTCGGCGAAGACCTGTCGCGCTTTTACTTCGACCGCTACGGCATCGAGACCGTGTGCCTGCGCATCGGCTCCTCCTTCCCCGAGCCGCGCAACCGCCGCATGCTGGCCACCTGGATGAGCTACGACGACCTGGAGCGCCTGGTCGTCGCCAGCCTCACCGCACCCGTGGTGGGCCACAGCACCATCTACGGCATGGGCGACAACACCACCACCTGGTGGGACAACACGCTGGCGCGCCACATCGGCTACCGCCCGCAGGACAGTTCCGAACCGTTCCGCGCCAAGGTGGAGGCGGCTGACCCCACGCCCGACATGAGCGACCCGGCCGTCATCTACCAGGGCGGCCCCTTCGTGCGCACCGGTCCGTTCGAGTGAGCACCCCCGCCATGGAACTGCTGCTGCCCGACCACCGCGACCAGGTGGGCGAAAGCCCGCTGTGGTCTGCCACCGAACAGGCCCTGTACTGGGTGGACATCGAAGGCCGCGCCCTGCGCCGCCTGCGCTGGGCCGACCGCCAACTAACCAGCTGGGCCACGCCCGAGCGCCTGGCCTGCATCGCCCTGCATGCCGATGGCGGGCTCATTGCCGGCATGGACACGGGCCTTTTTCACCTGCGCCCGGCCGACGACGGCACGCTGGCCTGCACCCTCATCTCGGCCGTGCAGCACCCGCAGGAAGGCATGCGCTTCAACGATGGCCGCTGCGACCGCCAGGGCCGCTTCTGGGCCGGCACCATGGTGCGTGACATGGCCCTGGCCCAGCCGGCCGGCGGCCTGTACCGGCAGGATGCGCGCGGCCTGTCCGTGCCCCAGGTCGAAGGCCTGGTCACGCAGAACGGCCTGGCCTTCAGCCCCGACGGCGCCACCATGTACCTGAGCGACAGCCACCCCAGCGTGCAGAAGGTCTGGGCGCTGGACCTGCACGACGATGGCAGCCTGGGCCCCAGGCGCCTGTTCGTGGACATGCGCGAGCTGCCCGGCCGGCCCGATGGCGGCGCCATCGACACCGACGGCTGCTACTGGATCTGCGGCAACGATGCCGGCGTGGTGCACCGCTTCACGCCCGATGGTGTGCTCGACCGCTCGCTCAGCGTGCCGGTCAGCAAGCCCTCGATGTGCAGCTTTGGCGGGCCCGACCTCGACCTGCTGTTCATCACCTCCATCCGCCCCGGCCAGCCCCAGGGCAACGATATCGCCCACGGCGGAGCGGTCTTCGTGGCCCGCCCCGGCGTGCGCGGGCTCGCAGAAGCCCCGTACCGCGCGGCCTGAGCACCGCAGCACCGCACCCCCCTTTCAACCCAGGAGACAACCACCATGAACGTTCCACACCTCATCGGCCGCGTGGCGCTGGCCGCCGGCATGCTGATTGGCAGCCTGGCCGCGCAGGCCACCGAATTCCGCTCGTCCGACATCCACCCCGAGGACTACCCCACTGTGCTGGCCGTGCGCCACATGGGCGAGACCCTGTCCAAGGCCACGGGCGGCAAGCACAGCATCAAGGTCTACGCCAAGGGCTCCCTGGGGATCGAGAAGGACACCATCGAGCAGACCAAGCTGGGCGCCATCGCCATGACGCGCGTGAACGTCGCGCCCATGAACAACATCTGCCCCGCCACCATGGTGCCCACCATGCCCTTCCTGTTCCGCGACAAGGAACACATGCGCAAGGTGCTCGATGGTGCCATCGGCGACGAGATCTTGAAGGACTGCGAATCGCAGGGCTTCGTGGGCCTGGCCTTCTACGACAGCGGCGCGCGTTCGATCTACACGGTCAAGAAGCCCGTCAAGACCCTGGCCGACGTCAAGGGCCTGAAGGTGCGCGTGCAGCAGAGCGACCTGTGGGTCTCGCTGCTCGAAGCCATGGGCGCCAACGCCACCCCCATGCCCTTCGGCGAGGTCTACACCGCGCTCAAGACCGGCCTGGTGGATGCTGCCGAAAACAACTACCCCAGCTACGAGAGCTCGCGCCACTTCGAAGTCGCCAAGTACTTCAACAAGACCGAGCACTCCATGGCGCCCGAGATCCTGCTGTTCAGCAAGCGCGTGTGGGACACGCTGAGCGCCGATGAGCAAAAAGCCATCCGCGCCGCCGCCAAAGAGTCCGTGGGTTTCATGCGCAAGATCTGGGACGAGCGTGAAGAAAAGTCCCTGGCCACCGTGAAGGCCGCTGGCGCGCAGATCGTGGAGATCGACAAGGTTGCCTTCAAGACCGCCATGAAGCCGGTGTACGACAAGTTCCTCAAGGACGCCAAGCTGCAGGACATGGTCAAGCGCATCGACGCCGTGCAGTAAGAAAGAGCAGAGCCCTGAGGGCAGGCGGTACGGGGACGCAAGCGCCCGCCGCCTGCCCCTTTCCAGTTGTTGTTATTGAATGTCCACTATGTACACGCGACTCTGCGCTTTCATTGCGCGCACCTGCCTTCAACTCGGGGTGGGAGGGCTCGTCCTGCTGGTTTGCGCCGTGCTCTACCAGGTCATCGGCCGCTACGTGTTCAACGACACACCCACCTGGGCCGAGAGCGGCGCCGTGCTGCTCGTGCTCTACGTGACTATGCTCGGCATGGCAGTAGGGGTGCGCGATGCGGGCCACATCGGCCTCGAATCCTTCCTGGTGCTGGCGCCCGACTGGCTGCGCACCAAGCTCGAACTGCTGATCCACGCGCTGGTGCTGCTGTTCGGCGTCGTCATGGCCTGGAACTGCGGTGTGCTGGCCGAGTCGGTCGCGCCCTACAAGATCCCCACGCTGGGTATCTCCGAAGCCTTCAAGTACGTGCCGCCCGCCCTGGCCGGCGTGCTGGTGGCCATGTTCTCGCTGGAGCACATCATCGCCATCCTGCGCGGCGTCGAAGTCGAGCCCGCCTGGCACTAAGAGACTGGGAATCCTTCGCCCATGCCCGCCTTGCACGCCACAACACCCCGGCTCGTCGTTGCAAATGCTCGCCATAGCACGGGCTATGGCTGCGCTTTGCGCCTAGACCCGGAGCGTCGTGGCGCACCTTTCGGGCACGGCCAAAGAATTCCCAGCCTCTGAGCTTCCCTTTGCACCCTAACGTCCTCACAAAGATTCCACCACCATGGCGTTGACCATCCTCTGCGTGACCTTCACGCTCCTGCTGCTGCTGGGCGTGCCCGTGGCCTTTTCGATCGGCCTGTCGTCGCTGGCCACCATCCTGTACGAAGGCCTGCCCCTGGCGGTGGGCTTCCAGCAGATGATTTCGGGCATGAACCCGTTCTCGTTCCTGGCCATCCCGTTCTTCATCTTTGCCGGCGAGATCATGATGTACGGCGGCATCGCCGACCGCATCGTCAACTTCGCCAAGAGCGTGGCGGGCCACGTGCGCGGCGGCCTGGGCATGAGCAACGTGCTCGCCTGCACCCTGTTCGGTGGTGTCTCGGGCTCGCCCGTGGCCGACGTCTCGGCCATGGGTGCCGTGCTCATCCCGCAGATGAAGAAAGAGGGCTACCACGCCGACTACGCGGTGAACGTGACCACCCATGCCTCGCTGGTGGGCGCGCTCATGCCCACTTCGCACAACCTGATCATCTTCACGCTGGCCGCTGGCGGCAAGGTGAGCATCGCCGCGCTGATCCTCGCCGGCATCGTGCCCGCGCTGCTGCTCACGGTCTGCAACCTGGCAGCCGCCTACCTCGTGGCCGTCAAGCGCGGCTACCCCGCCGGCACCTTCCCCGGCTGGGAGATCGTGTGGATCTCGTTCCGCGCCTCCGTCCCCGGCCTGGCCGTGGTGGTCATCATCATCGCGGGCATCCTGTCGGGGGCCTTCACGGCCACCGAGTCGGCGTCCGTCGCGGTGCTGTGGGCGCTGGTGCTCTCGGTCTTCGTCTACAAGAAGCTCACGCGCGAGCAGTTCCTCAAGGCCGCCTCCAAGGCCGTCAAGACCACCGGCACCGTGCTGCTGCTGATCGGCATCTCGTCGATGTTCGGCTACCTGATCGGCCTGTACGGCGTGGCCGAGATCACCGGCGATGCGCTCAAGTCCATGAGCACCTCGCCCTGGGTCATCTTCCTGTGCGTGAACATCATTTTGTTCATCCTGGGCACTTTCCTCGACATGGCGGCCACGATCCTCATCTGCACGCCGATCTTTCTGCCCATCTGCCAGCAGTTCGGCATGAGCACCGAGCAGTTCGGCATCGTGATCCTGATCAACTGCGCGCTGGGCCTGAACACCCCGCCCGTGGGCACCACGCAGTTCATCGGCTGCACCATCGGCGGCATCTCCGTGGGCGAGGTGATGAAGACCATCTGGCCGTTCTACAGCGCGCTCATCGTGGCGCTGATGCTCGTGACCTACGTGCCGCAGTTCTCCATGTGGCTGCCGGACCTGGTCCTCAAGGGTGGTGGGTGAAGCGCAGGGGGCCCGGCGGCGAGGTCGGGTCTCCTGCGTCTTTTTTCCTGCACTGCTGACCGACTGATCGATAGCATCCATGAGGCGCCCTCGGGCGCCTCGTTGCCTTTTTGGGCGCCCCCGCGGCGCCTCGTTTCCTTCTTGACCGAGAGATTTCCGCATGGGGGCTGTTTCCCGTTTTGCCGACCGCAAGGTGCTCGTCGCCGTCGCACTGCTGTGCTGCCTGCTCTGGGGCAGCTCCTACCCTGCCATCAAGACCGGCTACGCCTGGTTCGGCATCGCCAAGAGCGATGTGCCCACGCAGCTCGTCTTCGCCGGCTGGCGCTTCGTGGGCGCGGGCCTGGTGCTGCTGGCCTGGGCCCTGGCCAGCGGCCGCAAGGTGGGGGCCCTGGGCCCCGGCTCGGCGCGCCAGCTGGTGGTGCTGGGCCTGGCGCAGACCGCGCTGCAGTACGTGTTCTTCTACGTCGGCGTGGCACACACCACGGGGGTCAAGGCCTCCATCATGAACGCCACCGGCACCTTCTTCAGCGTGCTGCTGGCGCACTGGGTCTACCACAACGACCGCCTGAGCCATGCCAAGCTCTGGGGCTGCGTGGTGGGCTTTGCGGGCGTCATGGTGGTCAACCTGGGCCGCGGCTCGTTCGACATGGACTTCACCCTGCTGGGCGAAGGCTTCGTCGTGCTCGCCGCCCTGGTGCTGGCCGCCGCCAGCATCTACGGCAAGCAGCTCTCGCAGCGCATGGACTCGGTCGTCATGACCGGCTGGCAACTGGCCATCGGCGGCGTGGCCCTGCTCGCCATGGGTTGGGGCGCAGGCGGCGCGCTCACCGGCTTCACCCCCGCATCCACCGCATTGCTCGTGTACCTGGCCCTGCTGTCCTCGGCCGCGTTCTCGCTGTGGAGCCTGCTGCTCAAGCACAACCGCGTGAGCCAGGTCACCGTGTTCAACTTCACCGTGCCGGTGTTTGGCGCCGGGCTGTCGGCCCTCTTCCTGGGCGAGGCGCTGTGGGAGTGGAAGAACCTGGTCGCGCTGATGCTGGTGTGCGGGGGGATCTGGCTGGTGACGCGCGATGCGGGGCAGGGCGGGGCAGGCAAATAAGCGCTTCTCCAAGGCCCCCTGCGGCCACAGGTCCATCCTTCGCGCATGGGGCCGGAAAAGCCATGGGCCTTGTGCGCATGGCCTTTTCTGCTACCGTTGTTCACTACTATGCCCACGCTTGCGATCCACAACGACTGTGACCAGGACTTCATGCAGCTCGCCTTGGCGCAGGGGCGGCGTGCCCTGCCAGGGTGCCTGCCGAACCCTCCCGTGGGCTGCGTGCTCGTGAAGAATGGGCAGGTGATTGCCAGCGGCTTCACCCAGCCGCCCGGTCAGCACCATGCGGAAGCGATGGCTCTCGCCCGGCTGCCCGAAGACCTGTCGGGCGACCTTTCCGAAGTCACGGCATTCGTCACGCTGGAGCCCTGCTCCTTCCATGGCAGAACGCCGTCGTGCGCCACAGCGCTGGTGGCCCGTGGCATCGGCCGGGTGGTGGTGGCGACGCTCGACCCGGACCCGCGCAATGCGGGCAAGGGCATCGACATCCTTCGGGCGTCAGGGATCCAGGTCGCCTTGGGTGTGCTCCAGGGCCAGGCGCTGGAAGACCTGGGGCCGTACCTGGGCCACTCCCGGTAGTTGCCGCCATGAGCCTGTGCGCCGTTGAACTGACCACCATTCCTGCGGACGAGCATTTCCACCAGCAAGGGGTGGCCGTGCGCGTCGAGATTTTGCACGACCACTTGGTGTGCCAGTCCGCCCGCTATTGGCGCCGCAGCACCGTGGCGATGGAGTGGATGGAGCACAACCATCCCCCGGAACTACGGGCCGGTGCACCCAGCGCCTTGCGCGATGACCTGGCAGCAGGCCTCCTGGGCCTGCTGCGCGCGGCCAGGATCAGCCCCTATGTGGAAGGCGTGCATGCAGGTATCCACGCCACGAAGTGCCAGTTGGCGATTTCTTCGGCATTTCTCTCCTGCAGCCTCTCATGGTTTGCCGAGTCGCCACCGGAGTGGAGCGGGCTTGCGCCCCTCGTGAATGCGCTCGAAGCGATAGGCCGGGACTGATGCTCCAGCGGGCCAAGGGGCTGGCTTAGGGCGCCCCGAAGCCGTCACCTTGACAGCACCGGGCACTGCTATAGTCGCCGCCATCCTGGTGTGTTGCTGCCATGCACTGTGGCAAGAGGCGGCCTCCATTCCCTTCATCTTCCGTTCCGATGAGCATCACGATTTCCTCCGGGGACGGGCCATGCCTGCATCTCAACGCCTGGAGTTGGGGCGTGCTCCATTTCCTTGTCGAGAAGGCCCAGCTGTTTCCCGAAGACGTCTGGGAGCCCGCGCGCCACCTCGGGACCGACCTCGATTTCATCCAGGCGACGCAACTGGCGGATTTTCTGGGTGCCAGTGTCTTGCCTGCGCTCAAGCCTGGGGAGCGCATGTTCTTCGACGGCAGCAAGACCGACCTGCCTGACGACGGCACCTTTTTCCGTGACGCTGGCGAGCAGTGGAAGAATTACAGCCTGCATAGAGAAGTGGTGCAGGACATTCTTGAGTTCCTGAAAATGTCCAAGGGCGCAGTGTCGTTCTACTAGCAGTGCCGTTCAAGGTCCTGCCACCAGCGTCTGCCATCATTCCCGCCACCGACTTCCACCACCGACCCCGAATGAACCTACAAACCCTGTTCCCTGAGCTGGCCCGCGGCCGTGCCCTGCTGTTCTCGCTGTGCGCCGCCTTCTTGGCCGGATGCACGGCGACCACCCCCAACATTCCCCTGGACAAAGCCGGCGCCGCACCGATTTCCACGGTGTCGATCCTGCGGGTCACCGAGTCGCAGTCCTTCACGGTGCGCAACCGCTCGGGCCTGTCGGCCCTGGGCGGCGCCGTCGGCGGTGCCATTGCCGGGGGCATACAGGCCACGCAGACCGAGGGCTTCGTGAAGGAGTACAACGCCGGCCCGGTCCGGCTGCCGGCGCAACTGGTCGATGATCTGCAGCAGAGCCTGTCGGCGCGGGGGATGCGCGTCTCCTACCTGCCGGACGAGGTCGCCAAGCTCAGGGACGGTGCCGACGACTACACCCACATCCAGACGGACAGCGATGCGCTGCTGAGCGTCTGGTTCGGCCCGGTGGGCTATGTCGCCGATGGCATCGTGGACGCAGCGTTCGAGCCGTGGGTGGTGGTGCACGTGCGGCTGCTGCATGGCAAGACCAAGCAGGTGCTGGCGCAGAAGAGCTACACGGCAGGTTACCAGTCCTCGGTGAAGGGGGCCGTGCCCGTGCCGTGCGCCGCGACGTACCGCTTTGGCACCTACGAGCGGCTAATGGCGGAATTCGCCCGGGCCACCCAAGCCCTCTCGGTCTGCCAAAAGGCCATCGCGCAGCAGGTGGCACAGGACCTGCGGTGATTCCAGCCCAAGGGGGCCTTCCACCCGCAGGAGGGGCGCCCGCGCAGCGCGCCGACCGCCCCCATCGCCACACAGGCTTGCCGGCTAGCGCGCCAGCCGCACGATCCCATAGGGGTTGAACTTGAAATCGTCCTCCTCGTACGTGGAGGCGAGCGAATGGGCAGCGCGGCGCTGCTTGAGCACCTGGGCCACTCCGTGCTGCGCCATCTCGTCCGCCACGGCATCCATCAGCGCCACCACCTGCAGCTCCGATCCAAGCGATTGCGGCGCATACACCTCCGGCAAGCCGACCAGGTGGAACCCCACGCTTTCCAGGTAGCCCTGGTCCGACAGCGGGCGCCTGGCAAAGGCCAGCCGGCCAATCCGCTGCTGTGCCAGCAGGTCGCCGGACTGCAGGGCCTGGGCGCCCTGGCGCACCAAGGCCCGCCACCGGTCGATCCCGTGCGCGACGCCTGCACTTTCGCCCTTCACGGCGACAGCCCCCGCGTCGATCAGCCGGCCGACCAGCTGCAGGGCGGCCATCGAGACTTTGACCGTGTCCTGCCGGTGCATGGGCGGCCCCAGGACGTAGAGGACGGACTGGTG
This sequence comes from Acidovorax sp. AC410, assembly GCF_979253235.1. Lineage (NCBI taxonomy): Bacteria > Pseudomonadati > Pseudomonadota > Betaproteobacteria > Burkholderiales > Comamonadaceae > Acidovorax > Acidovorax sp. AC410. Next base: position 786,914 of record NZ_CEEDCG010000001.1, on the reverse strand, counting down.
GCTGGCGACCGCCTTTTCGTCTGCTGCGGTCCACGCATTGGATGCAACCCGGTCGCGGTTCACCGTGAACGACCGCGGCATGCGATCGTCAGGCTCTGCGATGGAATACTCCTCGTCCACGCTGAACCCGGTCGCGAACTCACGCACTGCGCGAGACACGGCCTCCTTCAACTGCGCCTGGTGGCCACTTTTTCCGAGGAAGCACAGAACGTGGCGCGGCTGCACCGACGGCTCGGGCGCCGACACCGCGGTCTTGTCGCCGGGCGAGCCCGCGCCGGACTTCTGGGCCATAGAAACCCTCCAGCCCATGGCGGCTGCAATCCCTGCTGCAAGCAAACGGCGCATGTTGTTCAATGTTCTGTCCTCACGTGTGGATGCGGTTGCATGCACCGCGTGGCGGAGTGCGGGGCGAGGCGGGCTTTTTTCATGCAGGCAAGTCTACTGCCAGCCCCCGCAGGGGCAGCCGCCGCGGCCCCGCTGCAGAAGAGAAGACGAACCGCGTTTTTCATATTCGTACCTTGCAACGGTGGCTGAAAGGAAGAAAAGTGCTTTGCAGGAGCACCGTCGCCGGGCCGATGACCCGCAGATGGACGGCAATTCGATGCGGGGCAGCGAGCAACCGCTTCGTCGTGACTGTATCGGGCACGGCACGTCTTTCATGGCGAATACTGGTACTCGCAAATCACATCCTCTGCGCCAGTGGCGTGAAAGAAGTCATAGCCTATCTGGTGTTCGCGCAGACACGTTGCAAGGCGGTCGCAGCAGGTCGCCACAAAGTCGACGGGAACGCCGTACCCGCTGCCATCCACTTGAAACGGTGACTCCGGTGAGAGGTTCCCAACATAGTGCAGGCTGAAGGTGCGTGCGAAGTCCTCAAGGCGTATCGCCCACTGCCCGACGGTCACGGCAATGCCCGCCTCCACGAGAATCTGCGCGAGCTGCTCCTTGGATTCTGGATAGAACACGTCGCCCAACACATACGAGTCAGGAACCGCCATGGGAGCCCCCAGGTTGCAGCGGACGGTACACAGGCGGCGCCACGGAACGCGCCCTTTCGGCACAAGGCTCAGGCGCCGGATTTCGCCAGGACATAGGCGATGCGCTCTTTGTCAAAGGCCACCCACGATGCCTTGCCTTGAAGCACGGCACCTCGAAGCTCTGGCAGCCGCTGGGTCATTTTCAGGAAGTCGAGCCATTGCATTCCAACATGGGCGCCGGCAAGTGACGGGTGTGATGCGAGGATGGCGGCTGAGGACCAGGCTCCGTGATGGGGTATGGAAACCGACTGCATTCTGAGCCGATCAGACGCCTGGGTCGTGTAGGGAGCACCGGCTTCGATGGATGCAGGCAGGGATGTGCGATCGATCCCCACAAAGACTTCGCGACCGGACATCCGTTGGTACAGCAGATGGAAGTCTGCATCTCGCTGATGCTCCGCGATGTCAAAGATCAACTGCCCGACGTCGCGCGCATCTTTCTTCTGTGGTTTTTTAAGAAGCGCGAACACGCTCACCTCCGGCGCCCAGGGCCTTGGTCAACGGCGCCAAAGGATGGCCAGGCCGGTTGACGGGCCGTGCCCATCTGTACCGTAGCCTCTGTCGATCAAGACGATGGGCCGTGTGGTAGCCGCCGATCGAGACCCGGAGATCGCAGTCAGGACACTTCAGGTCAATGGGCATTTTGAGGCGGATGAAGGAGGGCTGTTCCTGGCCGGTGACGGCAATCGTAGCAGTGCCTGCGTTGGGCCCGAGGCCGAACGAGCACTCAGCCGACATGCCCCGCATAGACTCCCCGCATGCCCCACCCCCATCCCCACCCCCACCACAGCGAAGCAATCTCGCACCCCCGGCGCCCCGCCCCAGCGACCCTGCGCGCGCGCCTCGCCGCGGCTCTGGTGTGCTTGGCATGCCTGGCGTCCCTCGCCGCCCACCAGACCGCCCGCGCGGCCGAACTCGACGCCCGGCGCCAGGCCATCCTCACCTCCATGTACAACCCGGATGCGGTGGTCACGGAGGCCGTCCACCGCGACTTCTGGTCCGGGTTCGACAACGACCCCAGCGACCCGAAGCTGCCCGCGTCGATGGAGCGCATGGCGGCGGCGCTGAAGAATTCGCTGGCATTCGAGCGGGCCAAGGTGCTCAGCTACAAGGCCAGCATCAAGCAGCGCAAGCCTGTGTTGGACCCCGCCTACGAAGAGGTGCTGCAGGCGCGGCTTGCGATGCTGCGCGATCGCAACCTGCCTCCCGACAACGTCCTGGCGCAAGCCAAGGAGTTTCGCGAGTCGCTGGTGCCGGTCTCCCAGGGCAAGCCCCTGGGTGCGCCGGGCGGCGCCCAGGTGCTGATGACCCCTGCGCTGCTCGACGGCTTGCTCAAGAACATCGAGGCCGCGCATGTGCGGCTGCAGCGGCTGCTCAACCCGGTGTGGACGCCGCCCGCAGGCGGGTGAGCCAACAGCAAGCAGGCACTCAATCGAGCAGGCAGGCAGGTCGGCGCAGTCCACTCACGGCTGCCTGCTGCCGGGCCCTGCGTGTTGCGCCAGGGCCGCGAGTGCTCCCCGGCAGCGCCAGGGTGGTGGGCTTGCCCGGCGCACACCTGTCTACTTGAATAAACTCCCCCCATGCCCCACACCCTCCACCGCGAAGCATTCCAGCAGACCCTGCACGGCCTGCGCACCGACCTGTTCACCCTGCGGGGCGAGGGCGGGCTGCAGGTCGCCGTCAGCAACTACGGCGCGCGGCTGGTGCAGGTCGCAGTGCCCGACGGGCAAGGCGGCCTGATGGACGTGGCGCTGGGCTACGACAGCCTGCAGGGCTACCTCGACGGGCAGCTCTCCATGGGCGCGCTCATCGGCCGTTGGGCCGGGCGGGTGCGCAGCGGGCAGCTCAGCGTGCCCGGCCACGATGCGCCACTGCAGTTGCCCACCAACAGCGGCCCGCACCACCACCATGGTGGGCCGCGCGGCAGCCGCTTCCAGGTGTTTGCGGTGGACGCGGTGCAGGCCGACGCCATCGCGCTGAGCCATGTGTTCCGCACCGAGGACGATGGCGTGCCCGGCACGGTGCGCCTCACGGTGCGCATTGCCGTCACGCCCGACAACGCGCTGCAGATGGCCTGGACCGCCGAGGCGGCCGATGCACCCACCATCGTCAACATCACCGGCCATGCCTTCTTCAATCTGGCCGGTGCCGGCAGCACGCACCGCCACCAGTTGCAGGTGCCTGCCAGCCGCTATGTGCCGCTGGCGCTGGATGTGTGCCCGCTGGGCCAGGTCGAGGAGGTGCAGGGCACGGCGTTCGACTTTCGAGAGTTGCGCACGGTGGGCGAGGCCATTGCACAGCACGGCGACCAACTGGCCCTGGCTGGCGGGCTGGACCACTACCTGGTGCTCGACAGCGGCGTCTCGGCCCGCGCGCCGTTTGCCCTGCCGGCCGGCAGCCCCGGCCTGCGCCTGGCCGCGCGCCTGCGCGAGCCCGCGAGCGGGCGCAGCATGCAGGTGTGGAGCACGGCACCCGGCGTGCAGGTCTACGCGGGCCACGGTCTCAAGGCCGACCCGGCGCGCGACCTGGGGCGGGGCGGCGGCAAGAATCCGAACGGCTGGCTCTGGCAGCCCGGCGACGGCATCTGCCTGGAGCCCATGGAGTACCCCGATGCGCCCAACCAACCGGCCTTCCCCATGCGCTGGCTGGCGCCGGGCGTGGTGGAGCATGGGGCCATCGTGTACCGGTTTCTTTGATAGCGGCCATGCCACCTAGAGATACCAACGGTTGCCCGGTGGAAGTCGGCACAACGGTACGGCTGCTCTCCCTTTCCGGCCAGTGGCTGGACGATTTGCCGGCGGAGGAACGGGCCGACGTTCTGTCGATGGTGGGCGAAGTTTTCATCATCGAGGAGATCGACGAGCACGGTCATCCGTGGGTGCGAAAATCCTGGCCCAACGAGGCGGAGGGCCGGTGCCACTCCCATTCAATTGCGCTTGAGCAGCACGAGATGGTGGTTGTGCAAAATTCTCGCTAGCGTTTCGCTGCGCAGCCCCAGGAGAGACCCGTGTCCAGAGTATCCACATCGCTCAACCCATCCCGCTGGGTCCGCGCAGCACATTGCGCGAGGTTGAACTGATGCAAGAACGCAGCGACATCTACGCGTACTTCTGGGTTGAGGGGCACTCTGTCTCCCACGCCGACATATCGGCTCGCCTCGGCCTCATGCCCACATCGACCCGCAGTATTGGCGAGAAGGAACGCTATGGGTACCCCGCCAAGGCCAACAGTTGGGAGCTGCTTAGTCCTCTGGCGCGCGGGCAAGGACTTCTTCAAGACTACCTTGACGCACTCCTTGGTCTTTTGGAAACGAATGCAGCAGCTGTTCGCGAGCTGACTTCCGATTGCTCCGCTGGCATCAACTGTGTCGGCTTCTACTACGGCGCCAATCCCGGTCTGCATCTGTCCACCACATTGATCGCACGCCTGGCCGCGCTGAATTTGCCGGTGGACTTCGATCTGTACAACTACGGTCGCGAAGAGACTGCCTGACGCGTCGACCCGCGCCAGCACCGGTTCATCGAATGGGGCCACTCGCCTAAGTTTCGCCTAAGTGTCCGCTTCGACACTGCCTTCCATCACAGCAACTCCTTGCTACTGAACGGAAAGGCAGATCACCATGAACACCTCCAGCTTTGTCGCATCCACCCCCCGCCGCCTGATCGCCGCGCTGGTGGCCGCAGGGGCCCTGGGCGCCGCGAGCGTCGGGCTCATCAGCGGGCACCAGGCGCGGGCCTCGGCACCAGCGCCCGCGCCCCTGGTGGCGCAGGCCGCCTTGCCCGCGGGCACGGCCTTGCCCAGCTTTGCGCAGATCACCGCGCAGAACGGGCCGGCCGTGGTCAACATCAGCGTGACGGGCAGCACCCGTGGCGCCCAGGCCGGTGGCGATGACGACGACGAGCGCCCCACCGCGCGCCAGCAGCGCCAGGCGCCCGGCATCGACCCTGACGACCCGTTCTATGAATTTTTCCGCCGCTTCGGCGTGCCGGGCGCGGGTGGCGGCGGCGCGCAGCCCAACGTGCCCACGCACGGCCAGGGCTCGGGCTTCATCGTCAGCTCCGATGGGTTGGTGCTGACCAATGCCCATGTGGTCAAGGGCGCAAGCGACGTGACCGTGAAACTCACCGACCGGCGCGAGTTCCGCGCCAAGGTGCTGGGCTCGGACCCCAAGACCGACGTGGCCGTGCTCAAGATCGAGGCCAAGAATCTGCCCACGGTGCGCCTGGGCAGCACGCGTGACCTGCAGGTAGGCGAATGGGTGCTGGCCATCGGCTCGCCCTTCGGCTTCGAGAACAGCGTGACGGCCGGCGTGGTCAGCGCCAAGGGCCGCTCGCTGCCCGACGACAGCCTGGTGCCCTTCATCCAGACCGACGTGGCCGTGAACCCCGGCAACTCTGGCGGCCCGCTGTTCAACGGCCGTGGCGAGGTGGTGGGCATCAACTCGCAGATCTACAGCCGCTCGGGCGGTTACCAGGGCGTGTCGTTCGCCATCCCGATCGAGCTGGCCGACAAGATCAAGGAGCAGATCGTGGCCACCGGCAAGGTGCGCCATGCCAAGCTCGGTGTGGCGGTGCAGGAGGTGAACCAGGCGTTTGCCGAATCCTTCCAGCTCGACAAGCCCGAGGGCGCGCTGGTGGCCAGCGTCACCAAGGACAGCCCGGCCGACAAGGCCGGCCTGCAGGCGGGCGACGTGATCCGCCAGGTGGACGGCCAGCCCATCGTGGCCTCGGGCGACCTGCCCGCCTGGGTGGGCCAGGCGCAGCCGGGGCAGAAGGCACGCCTGTCGGTGTGGCGCCAGGGCAAGCCGCTGGAGCTGACCGCCACCCTGGGCGACGCCAGCGACAAGGGCAAGAACGCCCAGGCCAAGGCCGACGAGGCTGTGGGCAAGGGCCAACTGGGCCTGTCGCTGCGCCCGCTGGACCCCGATGAGCGCCGCGAGGTGGGCGTGAGCGCTGGCCTGGTGATCGAGCAGGCGCGCGGCCCGGCCGCCGCCGCGGGGGTGCAGCCTGGCGACGTGCTGCTGGCCATCAACGGCGCGCCGGCCAAGGACATCGAGCAGGTGCGCGCTGCCATGGCCAAGGCGGGCAAGTCGGTCGCTCTGCTGATCGAGCGCAACGGAGACAAGATCTTCGTGCCGGTCCGTTTGGGCTGATCGTTCCCGCGTGAAAGGGGCTGCTTCGGCAGCCCCTTGTCATTCATTCGCTATGCTTGCCCCACCATGCGCCTGCTCCTCGTAGAAGACGACCCCATGATCGGCGAAGCCGTGCAGGACCTGCTGCGCGCCGAGCACTACGCCGTGGACTGGGTGCGCGATGGCGATGCCGCCGACACGGCCCTGCGCACCAGCGCCTATGACTTGGTGATGCTGGACCTGGGCCTGCCCAAGCGCGACGGCATCGCCGTGCTGCGCGACCTGCGCACGCGCAAGGACCGCACCCCCGTGCTGGTGGCAACCGCGCGCGACGCCGTGGCCCAGCGCATCGAGGGGCTCGACGCCGGGGCCGATGACTATGTGCTCAAGCCCTATGACCTCGACGAGCTGCTGGCCCGCATCCGCGCGCTGCTGCGCCGCGCCTCGGGCCGGGCCGAGCCGGTGTACGAGCACAAGGGCGTGAGCATCAACCCCAGCACGCGCGAGGCCAGCGTCAACGGTGTGCCCGTGGTGCTGTCGGGCCGCGAATGGGCCGTGCTGGAGCCCCTGCTCGCGCGCCCGGGCCTGGTGCTGTCGCGCCAGCAGCTCGAAGACAAGCTCTACGGCTGGGGCGACGAGGTCAGCAGCAACGCGGTGGAGGTGTATATCCACGGCCTGCGCAAGAAGCTCGGGCCCGACATCCTGCTCAACGTGCGCGGCGTCGGCTATCTCGTACCCAAAGCATGACGACGACGCAGTCCAAGTCCTGGCGCACAGCGCTGCAGTCCCTGCTGCCGCGCTCGCTGCGTGCGCAGTTGCTCATCTTCCTGCTCGCTGCCATCCTGCTCGCGGGTGCCGTGCAGGGCGTGCTGGCCTACCGCAGCGCGCTGGACGAGGCTGATGCCCTGTTCGACTACCACATGCAGCAGACCGCGCTGGCCCTGCGCGCGGGCCTGCCGCCCGATGCGCGCGACCTGGGCCAGGGCCTGTCGGGCGAGGACGAGAACCACGAGTTCATCGTGCAGGTGTGGACCAACGAAGGCCTGCGCATCTTTGAGTCGGCCGTGGGCGCCGCGCTACCGCAGATCGCCGTGCTGGGCTTTGCCAACGTGCAGGCGCGCGGCGGCACCTACCGCGTGTTTTCGCTGCAGACGCGCTCGCAGGTCATCCAGGTGGCGCAGAACATGGCCGTGCGCAGCGGCATGGCGCGCACTCTGGCGCTGCGCACGCTGGCGCCGCTGGCGGTGATGGCGCCCCTCTTGGTGCTCGCCGTGTGGTGGGGCGTGAGCCGGTCGCTGGCCCCCGTGGAGCGCGTGCGCCGCCAACTGGCACGGCGCCAGGCCGACGACCTGTCGCCCGTGAGCGATGCCGCCCTGCCCGACGAGGTGCAGCCCCTGGTGACCGAGCTCAACCTGCTGTTCGAACGCGTGCAGAGCGCCTTCGCCGCGCAGCAGCACTTCGTGGCCGATGCCGCGCACGAGCTGCGCTCGCCCCTGGCCGCGCTGCGCCTGCAGCTGCAGGGCCTGCAGCGCGCCAGCGACGATGGCGCCCGCGCCGTCGCGGTGGAGCGCCTGTCCGCCGGCATCGACCGCGCCACGCGCCTGGTCGAGCAGTTGCTCACCCTGGCCCGGCAAGAGGCCAGCGCCGCCGGCCCCACCCCCACCGAGGCCGTGGACCTGCGCGCCGTGGCCCAGCTCGCCCTGGCCGACGTGGCGCCCGCCGCGCAGGCCCGCGACATGGACATGGGCCTGCTCGAATCCGATGCGGCCCCCGTGCCCGGCCGCCCCGAGGCCCTGCGCATGCTGGTGCGCAACCTGCTCGACAACGCCGTGAAATACACGGCCCCAGGCGGCCAGGTGGACCTGCAGATCCAACGCACGGCCGATAACGCCGTGGACCTGGTGGTCGAAGACAGCGGCCCTGGCATCGCCCCCGAGCACCGCGAGCGCGTGATGCAGCGCTTCGTGCGCGAGACGGCCGACAGCGCCCCCGGCAGCGGCCTGGGCCTGGCCATCGTGCAGGCCATTGCCCAGGCGCATGGCGCCAGCGTGGCGCTGGATGCCTCGACTCGGCTGGGCGGGTTGCGGGTCACGGTGCGGTTTGCTGGGGTGGTGACCGCTCCCGTCGCATAGGCAGCACCGGTTGCGGCATCCTGGCCGCACAATGCGCCGTCATCACCATCACTGGGCGAGCGTATGAACTTCATCGTGTTGGGCGCAGGCGCCATCGGCTGCTACGTGGGCGGGCGCCTGGCCGCGCAGGGGCAAAGCGTCTGCCTGGTCGGCCGCCCGCATGCCATGGAGCCCCTGGCGCGTGAGGGCCTCACCGTCACCGACCTCGACGGCTACCGCGCCCACGTGCCCGCCGCGCAACTGCGCCTGGCCAGCACGCTGGCAGAGGCTGCGCCGGGCCCAGATACGGTGGTGCTGCTGTGCGTGAAAAGCGGTGCCACCGAAAGCGCCGCGCGCGAGCTGGCTGCTGCGTGCGCGCCCGGCACGCCCGTCATCTCGCTGCAGAACGGCGTCGACAACGTGGCCCGCATTGCGGCCCAGGCCCCCACCCTCAAGGCCCTGGCCGGCATGGTGCCCTACAACGTGGTGCTGCGCGGCGCCCAGGTGCACCGCGCCACGGCCGGCGCCATCCAGCTGCAGTGCGATGCCGTCACCGAGCCCGTGGCGGCAGTCTTCAACGCCGCCGGCCTGGCCACCGTGCTGCCGGGCGACATCCGCGCCGTGCAATGGGGCAAGCTGCTGCTCAACCTGAACAACCCGGTCAACGCCCTCTCCAACCTGCCCCTGCGCGACGAACTGCTCGACCGCGACTGCCGCCAAATCTTCGCCGCCCTGCAGACCGAGGCCCTGGGCGTGATGGAGCGCGCCGGCATCACCCCGGCGCAGGTGACCGCCGTATCGCCGCGCATGCTGCCCAGGGTGATGCGCCTGCCCAACTGGCTCTTCACCCGCCTGGCCAGGCGCATGCTGCAGATCGACGCGACCGCCCGTTCCTCCATGTGGGACGACCTCGAAGCCGGCCGCGTGACCGAGATCGACGCCATCTGCGGCGCGGTGGTGCGGCTGGCCGCGCAGCATGGCGCGCAGGCGCCGCTCAGTGGGCGAATGTGCGAGCTGCTCAGCGGGCCGCGGTTGCGGTTGACGGGGGTGGAGATGAAGAGGGCGGTGGGGTTGGGGTGAGACAGGGGGTGCCAGGAGCAAGCCTTTTGACCCTGCGCAAACCCGTGCGCCTTGCAGCCACGGTGCTTGCCCCATCGCAAGCCCGTACTTGCGTGGCTGACGCCCCCATGCCCGACTGCTCGACCTACACCGTACCCTGGCGCGCTGTGCGCGGGTTCACAGGCGGCTTCCGGGCCTGACTGCCAGGGCCACGATGGCGATACCACCAGCGATGATCAACGCGTCCTCGATCAGGCCGCTCTTCGTCTGGCCGATGTGTTTCATGGCGCTCTTTCTGGCATCCAGGGTGATGTAGGCCAGAGGCACTGCTGTGGCCACCGCTGCCAGCGCCCCGGCTTGCTCACGGCCGCGTGGTGCCAGTGCCGCGCCGGCAATACCGGCGCTCATGACCCGCGCCAGCAGGCCCAGAGCAACGGTCCTGTCAGGGGCCGTCTTCATCTTGTCGCCGGCCAGTTCCCCGGCGCCCATCGCGAGCGCGCCATACTTGAACAAGGGGCGGTCCAGCAGTGCGAGCCTGCCAGGCGTGGAGTGGCCCAAAAGCCTTGCTGCCGACAGCGTGGCCATCGGTGTCATCGAGCGGGCGCTGGCAACCGCCCCTATGAGCGCGGACCAGAGCAGGCTTGGCGTTTTCATGTGTTTCCCATCGGTGATGCAGATGGGCAATCGTCGGGGGTAACCGGCATTCCGGGGATTGCTTGAACTCGCTGACAGCCGTAGGACAGTCTCGCGCGTCGCAGTACGGCTGCCCACAAAAGCTACGATGGCGGCGAGAGGCCGACAGCATCCAACCAATCCATCCAAATTTTTGGCAACGGCTTGTCGATACCCAACCCCTTCGTTCGTCGTAGCAACAGGAGGCCGTAGAAACAGGGGCGCATGGCACGCACCGTGTGCCCGTCTGCCCCCCAAAGCCCATCCACCAAGGAGCCAGCCCATGCCCGAGTCCAGCACCAACGCCAGCACCACCCCTGTCAAAGGCCCCGCCTCGTACTTCCCTTCCATCGAGGCCAAGTACGGCCAGCCCATCAGCCACTGGATGGACGTGCTGCGCGCGGCGGGCGCGCTAAAGCACATGGAGTATGTTGCCCTGCTCAAGACCGACCACGGCCTGGGCCATGGGCATGCCAATGCACTCGTGGCAGCCTACCTGGCCAAGAGCAAGTAGCGACCCTAGAAGCCAGGACCTTGTGCGGCCCGGGGCCGGGCCGTGCAGGCACGCGCCACAATGGTGCGGTGCAGCGCGCGGCCTCTCAAGGCCCGCTGCCCTCGCCGGTCGCCAACGGCACCTGCAACCCCGCCTTCAAGCACCCCAGCGACACCGAGGTGCGAAACCGCCGCACGTTGTCATCGCCCTCGAACAGGCGGCGCGTCAGCGCGTCGTAGTCGGCCATGGATGCCACCGTCACCACCAGCAGGTAGTCGGCCTCGCCCGTCACGCAGTAGCACTGCTGCACGGCCGCCTCGGTGGCAATACGGGCGCGCAGCGGGGCGGTGCGGTCGGGGCGCTCGTTTTCCAAATGCACCTCGACCATGATGGTCAGGGGCAGGCCCACCTTCTCGGGGTCGATCACGGCCACGTTGGCGCGGATCACGCCGGTCTGCTCCAGTCGCTGGATGCGCCGCTGCACGGCAGGCGCCGACAGGTGTACGGCCTGGGCGATGGCGCGCTGGGGCGTGGTGTTGTCCTTTTGCAGGATGTCGAGGATGGCCAGGTCGAAGGCGTCGAGGGCGGGGGCGGCGGGCATGGCGGACCTTCCAGCGGCAAAGGGTTGGTGAGCGAAAGTTGCGCGACAGGGTTGAAATTAGAGTCAAAAGCACGCCATGGTCGCACTATATTTTCAGCCATGTCCTCCCTGTTGATCCGCTACCAGCGTTTTGTTCCCTTTCTCGCCGTGCTCGGCGCCGTCACTGCCCTCGGCATTGGCACCTCGTGGGCCAAGCACTACCTGTTTCCCTTGGTGGGCGCGCAGGGCACCACGGCCGTGCGCGTGGGTTTCTCCGCGCTGCTGCTCTTGCTGCTGTGGCGGCCCTGGCGCTGGCACCTGTCGCGCAAAGACCTGCGCGCCATCGTGCTCTATGGCGCCATGCTGGGCGCCACCAACCTCACGTTCTACATGTCGCTGCGCACGCTGCCTTTCGGGCTGGCCGTGGCCATCGAGTTCTCGGGCCCACTGCTCATGGCCGTGCTGTCCTCGCGCCGCGCCATCGACTTCGTGTGGGTGGCCCTGGCCGTGGTGGGCCTGGGCATGCTGCTGCCCCTGGGCATGAACGGCAGCACGCTCGACCCCGTGGGCGTGGCCTATGCGCTGGCGGCCGCCACCTTCTGGGCGCTGTACATTGTGTTCGGCAAGCGCGTGGGGCACCTGCACGCCGGGCATTCCGTCTCGCTGGGCCTGCTCGCCGCAGCCGTGGTGGTGGTGCCCGTGGGCGTGGTGCATGCCGGCACCGCGCTGCTGTCGCCCTACGTGCTGCTGGTGGGCCTGGCCGTGGCAGCCGTCTCCAGCGCCATCCCCATCTCGCTGGAGATGATGGCCTTGAAGCGCCTGCCCAAGGAGGCCTTCGGCATCATGATCAGCATGGAGCCCGCCGTGGCCGCCCTGCTGGCCCTGGTGCTGCTTGGCGAGTACCTGACGTTCAACCAGTGGCTGGCCATTGGCCTGGTGATGTCGGCGTCGATGGGGACGGCGATGACAGCGCGGCGCGCCGAGCCGGGCAAGCTGCAGCCGGCGTAGAGGTGGGCGGGGCGGCACCCCGCAGACGTCGGGCAGAATTGGGCTACCCACAGGAGCGCACCCAGGTCGTGCGTGCCGCCACTTCCAGGAGAAACCAGTGACCACAACGAAGGGCATGGCCCGGCTTGTTCCACGGGCTCTGCGGGCTGCAGGCTTGCGCACCGGCCTGGCGGGCTCGGCGCTGCTTCTGTTCGCGAGCGTGCCCTTGATCGGATGCACACCCCCGGACGCCCCGGTGGTGGTGATGGACGCAGGAAAGATCCAGGAGGTGAGGAACTGCCCACCCTCTGACCCAAAGTATGAATTTGAATGCCTTGGCCTGGCGTGTCAGAAGACGTTGTTTGAGCGGGGAACGATTCCGGCCGGTGCGCGTATCGTCGCGACCCAGGGTACCCATACCTCCGACATGGCCGGAAAGACCTGGCATCAAGTGAAGTTTCCACACGGCGACGGTTTCGGGTACGCGGAGTGCGAAATGCAGGGCAAGGACGTGATCGCCGCGCACGGGCTGAGGGCGCGCGACCAGAAATGGTAAAGACCGCGTAGCTGCAGCCAACCATGCAGGGTGAGCTTTTCGCCTGGCGGCCCATCCCAACCGGCTCCCCCCGCTACGAGGTAGGTGATAGGCCGCTCAAGCAAAGAGTTAGATCCCAACTCCATCCGCATGCCGTGGAGGACTTGTGGACGGCTAGAGCGGACGTCGAACCCCCTTGCGAAACTCCTCAACATAGTACTCAACGGGATGTGCGGTTCCGCACGAATAGAGCTTGCAGGTCGTTCTATCCACGATCACAGGCGCATTGCCTGCAAGGGAGTGAAGGAAATCACCCGTCTTCACGTATTCAGCCGAATCGTAGAAATAGACCCATCCGAAGTCGTGCTCGTCGATGCTCGTTATGGCCAACTGATGGGGTGGGCGGTTGGCGTTCACCGGCAACGCAGATCCGAAGTTGTCCATTGCTTGCTCCAAGCGCCGCAGGTACGCCCGCACGGTTTCGTCAGCGGTGTGTTGGGTGGTCATGAAGTGGCTCGCATCCTGGGTCGGAGACCCCGTGTTGGAACAGATCTGGGCGGTGAGTCGTCTGCCTGGATGACCGGTTGTCGCCGATTGCACCCCACCTACTTCGGCACGCAGGCCGCGTACGGGGCCTTGGGGTCTTGCATATCGGCTGCAGAAGACGCCATGCTGAACGGCTTGGCAAACTGCTTGGCGCCCTTGTCGCGGGCAGCGCGCGAGCGCAAGTCATCGACCGGCACCCAGCGGCCGTCTTCATAGACAAAGTTCAGCATGTACATGAATCGGCTCGAATCCCACAGGCCATCGCCCGCGGTGACCTTGATCTGCCGGGCGGCCTCTTCCCCAGGGGCCTTGACGTGGGCGACGACCTCGGTGATTTCGATGAAGGCAGAAAAGGGCCGGATCAGCGAGTCGGTCTTCTTCACGTCGTAACGCACCTCGATGGGCAGGCGCGCCGTCTTGATCCAGGACTTCAGCCCCTCGCTGAACTGCACTTCGGTGGCGGGCTTGGCTGCATAGAACGCTTTGCAGTTGGCGACCAGCGTCTTGAATTCGGCCACCGCATCGGACGCGGCCCAAGCCTGTGCACCGCCGAGGGCCAGCAGGGTTGCGACAAGCAGGGGGTTTGCAGATTTCATGGTAGGAAGTTCCGTTGCTTGGGGCTGTTGATGGGGTGGGGTGCGCGTGGCGCCAGGCGCCGTGGCCCTGTGGGTGCTCCCCTGCTGACATCACAATTATCGGCAGCGCTTACGGCGTTCACGGTGGGTCTGCAGGTCGTCTGACATCGACTTGCTCCTGCCCGCGCCGAAGAGAGCCAACCATCCGGTGAACAGGGCAAGCCCGCCGACAAGAAGAATCGCGGTGAGATCCATGCCTGCCAGTACCATCCCGAAGGCCGCTGCGCCAATGGCCAGGGCAATGCCCCCCAGCACCAGGCGCCTCGCCCACAGGTACGTGCCGTACATGGCACGCTCAGCGCTCGAGACAGGCTCGCTGGTGCCCTGGTTGTCTTCGTAGAACGCCTGCCAGAAGACCCAGAAAATCACGGGCGGCAGCAGCAGCAGGACGATGATGCCCCGCTGCGCATACACCAGCGCCCAGGCACAGAACGCAATCAGGGCAATGCCTACAGCCACGAGAACCCAGCGCTCGATGATTTCCCAACGCTCCATGCCTTCTCCCGATAAATGAATGGATGGCTGGGCCCATGCGTGTCCGCTGCCGGCCCTGGCCGATGGCTGCCATCGTAGCAGCGGTGCCCAAGGCACATGCTTGCAGGCCATGGGTGGGGCGGGCGGGCCTTGGTATTGATCGCTGGCAGCAGCCTCAAGTGCAGGCTCGCGCGTTGCACCAGTCCGGGTACTCCACCTCGAAGGTATCGCCCTTGCGCCGCAGCACCATCCAGATCTGTCGTCGCATCGGCGGTTCTCCCTCTCACGTGTCTTGTCCAGTGGCTGGCGCAGCCTTGGCCGCCGGTGGCCGTGGTGGCTCGGTGGCTCGGTGGCTCGGTGGCTCAAGTCTAATGCGCCGTTTCGCCAACCGGTACCACTCATATGGCCGGTGGATATCGCGACATGGCAAGGCGCCAACCGCAGCGGTAGCCCGTGCCATAGCGGGAATGGTTCAGGCCATCGCGGCGGGGCCCGTTGCGCTGCTGACAATGCACCCATCCGGACCGGTACTGCAGCAGGTGCCTGTAGGACAGCAGGGCCTGCGAGGCGCGGGCTTGCAGGCCCTGGGTGAGGCCCCTGCTCCTACACCCCTTGCGTGCGCAGCGCGCCATAGTGGAAGTGCCGCTTTCATGGTGCGGTGCCACGTGGGCAGACGTGGCCGGATAGGCGCCGAGGCGTTTGCGGGTACTCCAGCCGGCCTATCTTTTGCCCGCCCTTCGGGGCGGGCATTTTTTACCGGTTCGGCTGGCGGCTGTGGAGCCACGGCCTGCGGTGCAGATGCTGGGCGTGCTGCGAAGGCAGTCCGCAGCGAGGCGGCTTGGGGGAGACGTAGCCGATGGCGCCGTGCCCCCGGTTTGTCCCCAGAGCCGGTGTCGCGCTTGCAAATCATTGATTGGCAAGGCATGGGGTGGTCCCCTCGACAGGAATCGAACCTGTATCTAGCGCTTAGGAGGCACTCGTTCTATCCATTGAACTACGAGGAGGACGCAGCGGGCGATTGTAGGGGCAGTGCGGAGGCTCCTTCGGCAAGACCGGTTTTTGCGCTGCGCACTGCCCCCGCATGCGGCTTTGCCTTCAGCCGGATGGCTAGGAGCGTGCGCGGCAGAAGGAGCATCGGCTGCAACGCCCGACAATCCGGTCTCGCCGGGTATCACCTCCGGCGCCCAGGGGCCACCCTGGGCTTGTCGGTACTACCCAGCGATCCTCGGTTTTCGGACGTTTCGCTTCGATGCCTTCTGCCGCGCACGCTCCTAGGCGGGAAGCCGCTGACAGTGCTGTAGCACGGCAAGGCGAACCAACGACGCCAGGCGGTTGAAGGCACAGCCGCATCAGTCGTACTTCAACGTGTAGATGATGTCCACCGCACTCTGCGCCCCCGTCTGCCCGCGCAGGGTGAGCCGGCGCGACAGGTCATAAAAGATGTACAGCGTGCCCAGGGTGCCCGACAGGCTGCGCTCGTACGTCACGTACAGGTCGGTGGACAAACGCTTGCCAAAAGTCAGGGCCGCGCCGGTGGCGTCGTCGCCCGAGCCGGGGCCTTTGAAGCCGATTTCGTCCAGGCCCAGGCGACTGGCCACATTGGCGGTGCCGCCGCCGCCCTTGCGGCCCAGCAGGGCCAGGGCGGCCTGTTGCAGCACGGCGGCTTCGGCGCCGCCGGCAGCGGCGTCGCGGCCCAGAACCACCCACGAGAGTTTTTCGGCGTCGGGCAGGTCCGGGTCGGAGTACAGGCGCACACGCGGCGCCAGGGCCGAGCCGCTGACCTGCACGCCGGCGCGCACGCTGATGTTGGGGCGCAGCGCCAAAATGTCGAGCGAGGGATTGTTGTACGGCCCGCTGAAGCGGATGAGCCCGGTCTCCACGTCCAGCACCTGGCCCCAGGCACGGTAGCGGCCCTGGTCGGTGCGCACCTCGCCGATCACGCGCGGGGGCGCGCCGGGCACGGCGCTGCTGCGGATGTCGAGCTCGCCCGTCAGGCGCGTGGTGATGCCCTGGCCCTGCAGCGCGAAGTCGCGCCCCAGGTTCAGGGTGATGGCGATGTCGGGCGGCTTGGCCGTGGTGGGCGTGGTGCCGGTGGCGGGCTGCGCGGCGGCCTGCGTCGCCTTGGCCACCGCCTGGGCCTTGGCTTGCGCCTCGCGGTCCTTGGCGGCGGATCGCACCACCACGTCGCTGCCCAGGCTGGGCGCGGTCTCGTCGGGCAGGATGATGGTGGCGCGGTCGGTCGTCAACTGCCCGCGCACGCTGAACTGGCCCTGCTGCAGCTGCGCCTGCACCTTGCCCGACACGCTGACCTGCCGGTCGGCCCGGCCCAGCACCTGCAGGGCCTTGGCCTCGGCCTGAAAACTCATGCCCAGGCCCGACATGCCACTGTTGTTGTTGGCTGCCGCGTCGCCCCAGGTCACGCGGCCGGTGCCGGTGAGGCTGCCACCGTCCTGCGGGGCAGCCGTGCGGTTGCCGCTGTAGCCGGGGATGCGCGCCTTGCTGCCGCTGCCCCCGCGCAGGCGAAACTCCGTAATGTCCAACTGGTTGCCGTTGAGCGCGGCGCGCAGGCGCCCGCCCTGCAGGTCCACCCCGTCGAGGATGGAACGCACGGCCAGCTCGTCGGCCCCCAGCGTGCCGGCCCAGCGCGGCGCGGCGCGGGTGCCCGACAGGGTGGCATTGGCATCGAGCGTGCCGCGCACGCGCCAGCCCGGCGGCGCCAGGGCCGACCACACGCCCACGTCGGGCAGGCGGGCGCGCAGGGTGCCGGCCAGCGGCGCATCGGGCGCCAGCCTGGTCTGGTCCAGCGTGCTCCCCAAGGTGAGGCGGGTGCTGGCCGTGGCGTCGACCTCGCCGGCGCGGTCGCTGGCCCACACCAGTTTGGCGCGCAGGGCATCGCCCTCGGCCTCCAGGCTCAGCTCGGCCTGGCGCACGCCGGCATTGCTGCCACGGCCAGGCTCTTCGGTCACGGTGGCCTTGGGGCTGCCTGCGCCTGTGCCCTGGCCGCTGCTCTGCACGGTGGTGATCGCGGCCGTGCTGTCGCCAGCCAGAATGCGCAGGTCGCCCGAGGCGCGGCGCAGGCTGGCGCTGGCGCGCAATGCATTGGTGGTGTCCACGTTCCACTGCCCGTCGAACACGATGTTGCCCGCCAGGCCCAGGCGGGCCAGCAGGGGCTGGGCGGGTTTGCCGGCGGCATCGCTGCCGCCGCCAAAGGCATCCACCCAGGCCATGGGCAGGCCCTGCAGGCTGCCCTGCGTTTGCAGGCGCAGCGGGCTGCCGCCGCCACCGGCGTAGGTGATGGGCTGCCAGCGCAGCGTGGCGGTGCCCGGCACTGGCCCGGTGATGCGCGCCTGGCCGGCCGTTGCCTGCACCGACAGGGCGGCGCTGCCAGCGGCCGGGGTGGTGCCCGATGCCGCAGCAGCAGGGGCTGGCGTGGCCGCACCCATGCGCAGCTTCACGGTCACCGGCTCGGCCAGCTGCACGGCCCAGGGGCCGGGCAGTTGCGTGTCCTGCGCCTGCAGGCGCAGCTCGGTCACCTGGGCCTGCCACTCATTGGCGCCGCCCATGCCGCCCGACAGGCGCGTGCGCACCGTGGCGCGCTGCGTGCCGGTGCGGGCCTCGCCATCCAGCGCCAACGTGGCCTGGGCGAGCGAGCCCGACACCTCGGCATTCACCCCGCGCAGCTGGATGGCGGACATGGGGCTCGCAACCCCTGTAGCGCCCTTGCCCGGTGGCAGCGCCACGTCGAGCTGCGGCGCATTCACGCGCGCCTGCAGGGTGAAGTTGCTGTCGTCCTTGCCGCCTGCGGGCAGGGCCCTGCCGGCCGCCAGCGCCTCGATCTGGCGCTGGGCGGTCTGCCAGCCGCCCGTCCAGCGCGCATTGATCTGCGCCTGGCCCTTGGCCGTGGCGCCTTTCATGGCATCGCCCAGGCCCGGCAGGCTGGCCAGCCAGGCCTGCGTGCGCTCGGCATCGCTCAGTTGCAGCTGCAGCTCGCCCGCGCCCTTGGTGGGTGCGATCTGCCCATTGGCGCTGGCCGTGGCGCCCGGCACCGTGGCGCGCAACTGGCCCTGGGCCGATTGCTCGCCGATGGCCACGCGCAGCTGCGTGGCCTCGACCTTGGCCTGCAGGGCGTCGAGCAGCAGGCGGTCCAACTGCACCGTGCCGCCACCCGTCTGCGCCAGGTACTGGCCCTGGGCGGTGAAGACGTTGATGCGCAGTAGCGGGGCGCCTTTCTTGCCCGCAGCCTGCACGGGGGCTTGCGCAGGCGCAGCGCCCGTGGCGCGGATGTCTGCCGTAAAGCGCACGGCCTGGTCGGCCTGGCCCTGGGCCGTGATGCGCCCGCCCAGCGGTGCTGCGGCCAGCGCGGTGTGCAGCGCGTCAGGCCGCAGGTTGCGCAGCTCTGCCTGGCCCTCGGCTGCGCCGGTGGCGGGGGTGAACTGGCCCTTGAGCGCAATGGTGCCAGCCGCCTTGCCGGTGCCGATGGTGGCGGTGGCGGCGGGCACATCCCAGCGCGCGCCGTCGAAACCCGCGCGCGCCTGCAGCGCGGCCAGGGGTAGGTGTTTTGTGTCCCACGGGCCGGGCAGGTCGTTGCGCAGGTCGGCCTCGATGTTCCAGCCCGTGCCGGCGAGTGAGGGCGCCGCAGCGGGCGAGGTGGGTGTGGATGCCGGGGCCGAGGGTGCGGCAGGGGCGCCAGGGGCAGCAGCAGTGGTCGCCACCGGGTCCACCTGCACCGTGCCATGCAGCAGCGTGCGTGGTGCCTTCGGCCACAGGGCCGCCAGGTCCAGCGCCTTGAGGGTGGCAGCTGCCTGCTTGAGCGGCTGGGGCACCCAGGGGAGGATGGTGGCCTGCACATCGGCCTGCATGGGCTCGGCGGGGGCGCTTGCCTTGGCGGCAGTTGCGGGTGCGTTCTTGCGCGGCGTAGCGGTGGACGCCGATGCAGCCGGTGCCGCCGCCTGCGCCGTCACCGCCACGGGCTGCAGCCGCGCAGCCAGCTCCAGCTGCGCCGCCGCCGTGGCCAGCGTGCCCTGCAGCGTGGCGTGCGCGCCCACCTGCAGCGGGTGGCCGCCGCCCGGGGGCGTGGTCTGCACCGTGCCGTCCACCGTGGCGTCGATGGCCATGGGGGTCTGGGCCTGCAGCTTCACGCGGGCGCTGTAGCGGCCCTGGGCCAGCTCCACGTTGTCGATCTTCAGGTGGTGCTCGGTGCCGTCGTAGCGGTAGTCGCCGGCCAGGTTCTGGGCTTGCACGGCGGGTTGGCCGGCCAGGCTGATCTGCTGCTCGGGCGAGCCCGCCCACTCCAGGCTGTCCACCTTGAAGGGCACGGCCACCTGCACCGGCAGCACCAGCTGCTCCAGCGGTTTCAGGGGCTCGGTGCTGCTGGGCGCCGTGGCCTGGGGGGTGATGCGCACGCGCGCGGCATGTACCTCGCCCAACTCCACCTTGCGGCTGAGCAGCGGGGCCAGTTGCCAGCCGATGCGCGCGCCGTCCACCTCCACCACCATGGCAGGGCTGCTCCAGCGCAGCCAGCCAATGCTGCCGCCTGTGCGCAGCGATCCGCTCACGTCGCGGCTTTCCAGCTTCTGGTCCGCCGGCAAATACTGCGCGGCCCGCGCCAGCGCCATGGCCAGCGATGTGCTGCTGCCTGCCCACCACCACGCGCCACCGGCTATGGCCAGCACCAGCGCCAGCAGGCCCACCAGTAGCCATGCCAGCAGCCGCAGCCAGGTGCGGCGCCGGCGCGGCGGTGGCGGCGGGGCCGACGACCCGGCGCTGAAATCGGGCGAGCGGTGGGCAGTGGCAGAGGAAGGCGGGTTGCGTGCGGACATCAATCAATCGGTCAGAGGATCAGGCGGGCGGTAAGGGGTAAGAAAAGAGGAGAGTCCGGTCAGAAGCTGAAGCCCAGGCGCAGGTGCAACCGCAGCTCCTTGGCCTGCACGCCATAGGCTAGGTCGGCCTGCAGCGGGCCCACCGGGCTGCGCCAGCGCACGCCGGCACCCACGCCCACGCGCGGGTCCAGGTCGCCCACCTTGTCGGCCACGGCGCCGGCATCCACGAACAGGGTGCTTTCCCAGTCCGTCATGCTGCCCTTGTAGACGATGGGGCGCTGCCACTCCAGGCTGCCCACGGCCATGTAGCGCCCGCCGTAGAGCTGGTCGTTGTCGGTGCGCGCACCGATCTTGCGGTAGCCATAGCCGCGCACCGTGGTGTCGCCACCGGTCAGGAAGAGTTGGGTCACCGGCAACTGCGCGCCCTCGCGCGCAAACACCGCGCCGCCCTCGGCCCGCACCGCCAGCCGCGCCGTGCGCGCGGCGCCGTCGTCAGCCTCCACCCGGCCCGCCGGGATGAAGGTCTGCCAGCGCAGCAGCGTGCGCACAAAGGGGTCGCGCTCGGGCGTGAGCGTGGTGCCCACGCCCAACTCGGCCGCAATGCCGTGGCCCCGCGTGGGGGCGGTGTTGTTGTTGAAGTAGCGGCCCGTCCAGCCGTAGTTCACGCTCAGCGCCGTGCCCGAGGGCGGGGCGTTCAGCCCCTGGCTCTTGGCATAGTCGTACTGCAAGAAGTAATTGCGGTCGATGTTCTTGGTGCTCTTGCTGCGGCCGCCGCGCAGCCGGGCGCTGTTGGTCTCGTAGTCGCCCGTGTCTTCGCGCTGCACCTGGCCGCCGGCAAACCAGCGCCAGCCGTTCTCGCCGGGCAGGTCGGTCCACTCGGTGCTGAGCAGCTTGTTCTTGCGGTCGAGCGACAGTTTGCTCACCGCGCGCCAGCCCAGCAAGGGCATCTGGTTGTGGATGTGGTCAATCGTCAGGCGCGGCCCGCTATCGGTCGACAGGCCGGCACCAAACACCACCTTCTGCAACTGTGCCTCGCGCACCTGGGCCACCACCGGCACGGCCAGCGGGTCGGTGCCCTCGGTGTCCAGCGTCAAAAACACCGCGTCGTAGTACCCGCTGCTGGCCAGGCGCAGCTGCGCGTCCAGCAGCTCCGTCTCGTCGTAGATCGCGCCCGTGGGCAGGCGCGCCAGGCGGCGCGCGCCATCGGGGTCATAGCGCTGGTTGCCGTCCACGCGCAGCGGGCCAAAGCGGTACAGCGGGCCCGTGTCGTAGGCCACGCTCAGGTTGGCCTCGTGCTTGTCGGCGTCCACCTCGGCACGGCTGTTGGTGATGCGCGCCGTGGGGTAGCGGCGCACCTGCAGCTGGCGCAGGCCATCGTTCTTGGCACCGTCCCACGCCGACTGGGTGAAGGCCTTGCCCGGCGGCAGCCCCCAGCCGTTCTGCACCCGCCGCAGCTGGCGCGCGCGGCCTTCTCCATCCTGCGCGTTGCTGACTGCTTCGGCAAAGGTGATGTCGGCCTTGGCAATGTGCGTCTGCGGCCCCGGGTCCACCGTGATCACCACCGTGCGCGGTGCCAGCTTGGCATCGGGCGTCTCGGTCAGCTCGACCTTGATGGTGGGCGCAAAGTAGCCCAGCGTGCCCAGCAGCTCGCGCGCATTGGCGTCGGCCGCGCCCAACAGGCGCTGCAGCTCGCTGGCCTGCAGGTCGGGCAGCTGGCGAAAGCGCTGCAGCTCCAGGTGCCGCTCCAGCGTCTCGCGCACCGAGTCCGGCCCGCGCACCTCCACCGCAAACGAGGGGCTACCGTCCGAGTCCGCCTCAATGGGGCTCGACGCCGCATCGCGCGGCGCCTCCTCACCCCCGCGCCCAGGCAGCAGGCTGCAGCCCTGCAGCAGCAACGACGAGGCGGCACTGAAAAGCAGCAACGCCGACCATCGGGCCGGCGTTGAAAAAAGGGCAGTGTGCGAGAGGGGGCTACGGGACACGGCAGGCGGCTTCGGTTGGGATGGACGGGGGCATGGTACGGCACGGTGCACACACGGCAGGCACAGCGGCACCGGCGGGTGCAAAGGCATGCACAGGGCGCAGGAGGCCTGACAGCGATGCCACACTATCGCCGCAAAAAGCGCGTTTCCTTGTAAGACAGATTCCCGCAGCGTATCGGGGTGTGTCTGGCTCGGGTAGGGGCCGCCGTGCGCGGGCCACCAGGGGCAACTTGGTCAGGCCTGTGGGTCGCGGTACATCACGTCCGTGCGCAGCACGTACTTCACCCCACCCGTCACCACCGAGCCCTGGTGCCGCAGCCGGTGCGGAAAGACCAGCGCCGTGCCCTGCGCGGGCTGCACGCGCTCCCAGCCGAAGTCCGTGCTGCCGCCCTCGAAGTCGGCGTTCAGGTAGACCATGAAGGTGAGCAGGCTCTCCTGGTCCGTCCCCACGCGCACCGTACCGTCCTGGTGCCAGGTGAACTTCTGCTCCTTCTCATACCGGTAGTAGCGAAACCGCTCGTTGAGCCCGCTCAGCAGCAATCCTTTCAGCTCCGCCGGCAGCAGCGGGCGGGCGCGCTCGAACAGCTTGGCGGCCAGCTCGCGGCGGTCGAAGATCACGCGGTCGTTGTTGCGCGCATCCTTGTACAGCAGCTCGCCATCGTCCGTGCGGATCGCTGCCTCTTCGTACCCCAGGCCCTCGCTGTCGGCGATGTACTGGGCGCACTCCTGGGGCGACAGGAAGCCATCGATGGTGAAGACACCGGCGCCAAGGGGGTTGATTTTCATGGGAGTTTGTTTGGGTCGACCACAGGCCGTTGGACACCATTGCCACGGCCCTGGTCAGGGAGCATGCCCCGGTCACATCGGGCAAACCGGTTTGCGCCGCGCTCGATGAGTATCGCCACATTGTCCGGTTTGCCTCCCATGTAGGCGTAGTGAAGCGGCGTCATCTCGAAATCACCGGCTTGGTTGATCTCCGCGCCATGGTCAAGTAGCCAGGCGATATCCTCCGGCTCGCCTTTCCAGGCCGCGACGTGGATAGGACACTCGCCGAGTGCATTTGTCTGGTTCACAGCGGTGAGGGGAATGTCCAGCCCTTCGGCGTCCACCAAGGACCACCAGTACCGCTGGAGCCTGTCAAAAACCGAGGGCACGTCTGTCTCCTGGGTTGTAGGCCTGCCGCCGCTCCTGGTCGGTCGTGGTTTCGAGCATCATCCAATCCGAATTTCTGTGGGCCGGGGCACCGGGGTAAACGAGAGATCGCAGCCTTCATGGCTGCATCGGGCTCGATATGGCGGGCATCGTACCTGCAGCCTTTGAAGAGAGCGATCAATGATTGGCAGGCAGGCAGACCGCTTGATCAGAACACCACCCACAAGGTCACGGCCACCACCGCGCCCACCAGCAAGGCCGGCGCGGCCACCGACCAGTCCTGCGTGGACGGCACACTGGCCCCGAAGGCCGATGCCGCCAGCCAGGCATGCAGCCAGTACACCGCGCCCGACCCGGCCCCCGGCATGAAGGTGGTGGCCCACCAAAAGCTCAAGGGCGCCAACGCGACCGGTGCCAGCGCAATGGGCAGCGACCGCAAGTACCCCGCCTGGAACCGCACCGACCCCAGCCGCCAGCCCCCGTGCGTACGCACCGGCACCAGGTTGGGCATGGTGGGCCGGGCGCCCAGCAACGCCGCCACGACCCAATGCATGGCTTCATGCAGCGCAGTGCCCGGCAGCACCGCCAGGCAGTACGACCACATGCCGATGTGTACGCACAGGCGCTGAAAGACGAGGATGCCTGCGAGCACCAGCCAGTCCCTTGCGTTCAGGGCCTGGGCGCGCACGGTGGCCCAGGCCAGGGGGTGGGTGATAGCTTCGGTGATCCATGCGGGGTCGTCCATGGGAAATCAATTTTTCATTCGTTGAAAAGGTGGGTGAGAGGGCGCGCCAAGAGCCTGGCACCCATGGCCATTGTCACGATGAAATGGGGGGCGCGTGTCGGAGAGCATGCCTTGTGGGGTGCCGAGATTGGTGCCCCGGGGGGGGCGCGGGCCCGACGCGGGCCCATGCTGCGCGGTGAGCTTCGCGGCGCGCGCGGCCGGGCCGGGCGCCTGCATCGCGGCCCAGCCGGGCACGCGCGTCCTTCCCTGCGCATGCGCACGACCTGTCGGCCCGCGCCCAGATCGCGAGCGTCGCCTGCGACCTGGACTGGCCCCTGCCCCCGTGGCCCTCTACCGCCACCAGGGCGTGCCCGACTCGCCCAGCATGGAGACCTTCGTGCGCACGCTCAAGGGGGCTGTGAAGGGAACGGTTTGAGGCGGGGTGAGGTGCCGGTGGGCAGTGCGGTTGCTGATACCCTGGCGGCACTGCCCCCGGGGGCTCGCGCATCACACCCAAGTCAGAAGGAATCAGATGGCCCGTATCTCCACCACGGTCCGGCGGCGCGTGGAACGCGGCGTGCGGCGCCGGGACAAAATTCTTGCCGACCCTGCTTACCGGGGGACACCCCGCCTCTATCGCTTCGATGCATCGCTGCGCATTGCCGGTATCGGCCAGCAACACGATGCCATGCAGCTCAGGACGGGCATCGAGCCCACCCGTGCTGTCCGCAAGGGCGAGCCACGGTTTGCCGGAAAGCGATGGCAAGAGGATATATGGCGCCTGGACTCGCCATTGGGCGGCGTTGCCTCTCTGGACGCACACCTGCAATGGCTCTGGCAGACCATCGCGCCGCACCAGGACTATTTTCGACAGCTCATCGCGCTGTCATCCAGTGCCGAGTTGGTTCTTGGGTGCTTCTCTGAAAGCCCGTATCCGTACCTCACGGTGGAGAGTGATTCCCTGCACCTTCTTCGGGAGTTGAACCTGGGGGTTTCCTTCAACTTCACGTGCGTGTAGGCAGGGCGCAGCACCTGAGCGGCGTGGCGCAGCGCAGTGGGCATGGCCTCACCTAGAAGGTCTGCGTGGGGCCCACCCTGGCCACTGCTACGATGACGGCTACAGCCCGGACGCGGGTATACAAGGGCCTCGCAAGGTTCTCCAGCCGACTGGCATGGGTAGCACTCTCTACAGAACGTCTGGCGTCAAAAAACATGCACTCCTGGCACGATTTTCATATCACTGGCTACGCTGTCGATGGCAAACGCCGCGAGCTGGTCTTTGATCTGGAGTGGCCCTATGACCCAAGCGCCGAACCAAAGCGGGCGAAGCTTGGGTTTTCCGGGGTCGAGTGCTACTTCCTGGAGCACGACCTGGGCGGCAACATCGTGTACTCGTTCGAAGAGCGGCCGCTGCGGGAGTTTTTGACGGAGTGGACTGATCGCTTCGAGGCCGAATGCAAATGGGGCTGGCCCAAATTCTGGCGCCCGGTCCCTCATCCGAAGCGCCCAGTGGAAGTCGAACGAGAAGAATCGCTTCAGACGCTTTCTTCCATGCAGCTAAGGTGCATCGAGTTATCCAGCTCCTATGGATTGAGCGGGTGGATTCTGGCTGAGGGAAGCCACCATTCATCCATGGATGTCTGACCACGCACCGCGCCGGCTCGCATCTCACTTTCAAGATATGGTCTATGGCGATTCAACGGCGAGTGTCTTCCGTGGCTGCGATGGGCCTGAAGCGAAGCTTCACACCGAACCGAAGGCCCTGGCATGGGTGGCTTGCAGCCACGCCTTGTCCGGCGGCCCGTTGAAGCCCACCACGGCATCGACGCCGCACTGGGGGCAGATGGCCGTCTGGTCCTGGTTGTCGCCATCGCACCATTCCCTGATGGCGCCAGGCGCGAACGTCCCAAAGCAGTAGTAGCAAGCAGCCACCTCACTGCCGAGAAGCGCATCGCGGTGCAGCGACGATCCGCACGTTCTGCCCATGGTGTCAACCAATTCAGATGGTGGTGGGCCGGGGCACAAGAGAGATCGTGGTCTGAAGTGCTTCAATGGTCATTTCTATTCGGGTGCTTATGTATTCGTGCACCGGATTTGGCGATGCGGTCGAGACCCAGTTCTGGAGAGCTCGCAATTCATCGCAGACAGCGGGTATGTCATCTTGATCGAGGGGGACACCCGATGAAAACAATGGGATCCATTGCGCACCGATTTTCTCTGCACCTTGCAGCCAAACTGCATTGAACACATCCTCCGTCGAGAGCGGATATGTTGATGTCACGGTGGCGCCGTCGATCTCACGCTCGATGATCAGTAATATAGACAAACGAAGGCACCTTCAGTTTGCGGCTGCAGCACGCCTGACTCCGTTGCGGCGCTACCTGCGCAGCTTCACGGCCACCCAGGCCATGCAAGCACCCAGCGCTGCCCAGATGAGGTGGTACACGACAAGGCCGGCGGGCGTGCCCAATGCGGCCCCCAGTGCCTGCGCCATGGCGCCCCGCACCAACGACTGCGTGGGCGGCGGTGCGGCCAGGGTGACGGCCCCCCAGGCGCTGAAAAGGAACACGCAGCCCCCGACAACCAGGAAGAACCACGCCAGCCATCTTGTCTCCCGCATACTTTCATTCCTTGGAGTGGTGGGCTGCCCATGGGGTGCCATGGGGCACGCCATCGAGAGGCTTTTGCCTTCGGAAAAATATCCCTCGGATGGCGATGAAGGCCCCGAGCAGAACCAGCAGCACCCATGACAGGGCCGGTCCCCAGCCGTTCTGGATGGCCGCGTACCTGCGGGCTTTTTCTTCGTAGCCGAACCAGGTCTTCTCCGCGTTGGTCAGCTCGTAGCACAGGCCGCCGCCGCCCATCGATGCCGGCGCCATCAGCAGCGACACCTGTTGGCTGCGCAGGTGCTCGGCGTACTGGTCGTTCAATCGGACATCGTTCTCGTCAAGGCAGTTGGATGTGGACGACCAGCCCAGGGCGCAACTGCACCGGTGCACCACCCCGTCCGCGCTGCGTACCCTGGTTGCATACTGCGACCTCTTGCTCGGCCACGTGTCGTAGCGCGCCAGAAGCCGCCCGTCCACCCGGGTGAGCTGGTCCTTGGGGGGAATCTCCACCAGGCTGGACTGCACCCCAAAAACGACAAAAAACATCATCAGCACGAATGGAACGCACTGGATGCCGCCCACAAGGGGGCCACCAACCAGCCCATCCAGCCCAGAACTTCCCGGGCTCTTATCCTTCTTCTGACCACCTGCACGTCTTGCGGCTCCCTCCACCAATCCCTCACTTCGACAACAACCGCATCGTCTCTTCCAACCCCTTTAACGACAACGGAAACATTCGATTCCCGATCAACTGCTGCACGATGCTGATGCTCTGGCGGTACTGCCATACGCCCTGGGGCTCGGGGTTGATCCAGGCGAACTTGGGGAAGGCGTGGGTCAGGCGCTGGATCCACTCGGCACCGGGTTCTTCGTTGTTGTATTCCACGCTGCCACCGGGCTGCAAAATCTCATACGGGCTCATGGTCGCGTCGCCCACGAAGATGAGTTTGTAGTCCTTGTTGTACTTGCGAATAATGTCCCAGGTGGGAAACTTCTCGGCAAAGCGGCGGCGGTTGTTCTTCCACATGAAGTCGTACACGCAGTTGTGGAAGTAGTAAAACTCCAGGTGCTTGAACTCGGTCTTCACGGCGCTGAACAGTTCTTCTACGCGCTGGATGTGTTCGTCCATGGTGCCGCCCACGTCCATGAGCAGCAGCACCTTCACGTTGTTGTGGCGCTCGGGCACCATCTTGATGTCGAGGTAGCCGGCGTTGGCCGCGGTGCTGCGGATGGTGTCGGGCAGGTCCAGTTCCAGGTCGTTGCCTTCGCGCGCAAACTTGCGCAGGCGGCGCAGCGCGACCTTGATGTTGCGCGTGCCCAGCTCCTGCTGGTCGTCATAGTCCTTGTAGGCGCGCTGCTCCCATACCTTCACAGCGCTCTTGTTCTTGCCGGCGCCGCCTATGCGCACGCCCTGCGGGTTGTAACCGCCGTGGCCAAAGGGGCTGGTGCCACCGGTGCCGATCCACTTGCTGCCGCCCTCGTGGCGCTCTTTCTGCTCTTCGAGGCGCTTTTTCAGCGTCTCCATCAGCTCGTCCCAGCCCATCTTCTCGATGGCGGCCTTTTGCTCGGGGGTCAGCTCGTTCTCCAGGATCTTGCGCAGCCAGTCGGCCGGGATCTCCTTGGTGAAGTCGGCCAGCATCTCCACGCCCTTGAAGTAAGCGCCGAAGGCCCGGTCGAACTTGTCGTAGTGCTTCTCGTCCTTGACCAGGGTCAGGCGCGAGAGGTTGTAAAAATCGTCCAGGCTCCACGAGTCGTCGGAGCGGGGGCCCACCACGCCGGCCTCCAGCGCCTCCAGCAGGGTGAGGTATTCCTTGACCGACACGGGCAGCTTGGCCGCGCGCAGGGTGTAGAAGAAATCGATGAGCATGGTGGGGTGCCTCCTCGGTCAGGCAGGGTCGTCGTCGGGCGGTGTCAGGCCGCGGTTTCGCGGCGTGCGCGCAGGTAGATGAGCTGGGCGCGGGCCTCGGGCCACTCGCCGGCGCGCATGCTGTACATCACCGTGTCGCGGATGGTGCCGTCGCGGCGCATGGCGTGGCCGCGCAGCACGCCGTCCTTGTGCGCGCCCAGGCGCTCGATGGCGCGCTGCGATGCGA
The DNA here is from genome assembly GCF_979253235.1 of Acidovorax sp. AC410. Classification (NCBI taxonomy): domain Bacteria; kingdom Pseudomonadati; phylum Pseudomonadota; class Betaproteobacteria; order Burkholderiales; family Comamonadaceae; genus Acidovorax; species Acidovorax sp. AC410. Next base: position 758,275 of record NZ_CEEDCG010000001.1, on the reverse strand, counting down.
AGTTGTAGTTGTCGGTGCGCCAGCCCACCACGTTGCAGCCCAGGGTGTCGAAGGCGTGGCCCAGCAGCAGGAGCTTGCAGGTGGTGTTGACGTGGCTGCGCTGCACGCTCTGGCGGTACCAGGTGTAGCCGATCTCCACGCGCTTCACGGCGGGCAAAATGTCGTGGTAGCTGGTGCTGCCCAGCACGGTGCCGCTGGCCTCGTCGACCACGGCAAACGCAAAGCGGTCGCGCGTGGCCAGGGCCGTCTCGATGTAGGCGCGCGTGTCCTGCGGCTCGGGCACCGAGGTCACGCGCAGCGTCCACAGCTGGCCGTCGGCCGCAGCGGCTTGCAGGCCGGCTTCATGGTGCAGGGCCAGGGGCTCCAGGCGCAGGCCCTGGTCGCGCAGGGTGACGGGTTGCACGAACAACATCGACATGCGGCTTATTCCTTGGGGGGTTGTGCTGCTGCAGCAGCTGCCTGCTTTTGCCGGCGCTGCAGCTGCCAGCGCCGTGCGGCGTGCAGGCCCAGGCCGCCGCCCACGCTCACCAGGGCGATGCCGCCCAGCGTGGTGGCGCCGTAGCCGGGCGCAAAGATGTCCAGGCCCATCCACTGGCCCAGCCAGAAGCCGGCCAGCGCGCCGCCGAGAAAGCCGATGGCGTCGGCTACGCCGTCGATCAGCGAGGGGGTGTTTGCTTGGGTCATGGGTGGGTGGCTCGTGTGGAGATCTGCGGTACGGTCCGCCGCTGCGCCGCCCCAGGGCGGCGCGGCGTGGGGTCAGCAGTTTTTCAGCGGTTCCTCTGGTTCATGAACACCAGCTTTTCGAACAGGCTCACGTCCTGCTCGTTCTTGAGCAGCGCGCCCACCAGCGGGGGCACGGCCACCTTGTTGTCGGCGCTTTGCAGTGCCGACAGGGGGATGTCTTCGGCCACCAGCAGCTTGAGCCAGTCGAGCAGCTCGCTGGTGGAGGGCTTCTTTTTCAGGCCGGGCAGGTTGCGCACGTCGTAGAAGGTCTTCATCGCCACGCTGAGCAGGTCGGCCTTGAGCGTGGGGAAATGCACCGCCACGATCTGGCGCATGGTGTCGGCTTCAGGGAACTTGATGAAGTGAAAGAAGCAGCGGCGCAAAAAGGCGTCGGGCAGCTCTTTTTCGTTGTTGGAGGTGATGAACACCAGCGGGCGGTGCTTGGCCTTGATGAGCTCGCGCGTTTCGTAGCAGTAGAACTCCATGCGGTCGATTTCGCGCAGCAGGTCGTTCGGAAACTCGATGTCGGCCTTGTCGATCTCATCGATGAGCAGCGCCACGGGCCGGTCAGCCGTGAAGGCCTGCCACAGCACGCCCTGGATGATGTAGTTGCGGATGTCCTTCACGCGCTGGCTGCTGTCGCCATCGTTGAGCTGGCTGTCGCGCAGGCGGCTCACGGCGTCGTACTCGTACAAGCCCTGCTGCGCCTTGGTGGTGGACTTGATGTGCCATTGCAGCAGCGGCATGCCAAGCGCCTGGGCCACTTCCTCGGCCAGCATGGTCTTGCCGGTGCCCGGCTCGCCCTTGATGAGCAGCGGGCGTTGCAGGGTGATGGCAGCGTTCACGGCCAGCATCAGGTCTTGGGTCGCAACGTAGTTCTGGGAACCTTGGAATTTCATGGCAGGGAAAACACCGGATCGTTGATGAATGGGCTTGACAGGCGCTGGCTATAATTGCCCGGTTAAGCAGAGCCCTCAGGCTGAACTTCCACGAGATTGTGCGCGCAAAATGAACAAGACGTTGACCACGATATTTGCCCTGGCTGTCGCTTCTGTGACCGCCTTCTCCCACGCTCAGGAAGTCAAGGGCGATGTGAAAGCGGGGGAAAAGAAGATCGCCATGTGCATCGGCTGCCATGGCATTGTGGGCTACCAGGCCAGCTTTCCTGAAATCCACAAGGTGCCCATGATCTCGGGCCAGAGCGGTGCCTACATCTCCTCGGCGCTCGACGCCTACCGCAAGGGCGACCGCAAGCACCCCACCATGCGCGGCATTGCCGACTCGCTGACAGACCAGGACATCGCCGACGTGTCGGCCTACTACGCACAGCACGGCAAGGCCGGCGCTGCAGAGCTGCCAGCCAAGCCCAAGCGCGAACCCAGCGTACAGGTGGCCGAGCTGCTCAAGAAGGGCGCCTGCGTGTCATGCCATGGCGACAACTTCGCCAAGCCCATCGACCCCTCGTACCCGCACATCGCCGGCCAGCACGCCGACTACCTGTTCGTGGCGCTCAAGTCGTACAAGGCCGAGAAGAACCCCAACCTGGGCCGCAACAACGCCATCATGGCTGGCGTGGCCAAGCAGTTCACCAACAACGAACTGAAGGCCCTGGCCAACTACCTGGGCAGCCTGGAAGGCGACATGCACACGGTGCCGCAATCGCGCTTCCGCTGAGCCCTCGCAGCGCCCTAGAGAAAAAAGCCCGCAATTGCGGGCTTTTTCTTTGGGGCCGTGTGTAGGCCCCGAGCGGCCAAGAAAACTCAGCGAAGCGGTTCTGGCTAGGCGCTGCGTCGCAGGCAGTACGAGCAGTACGACAAGACGCTGCAACGACGCCAGAAGAGTTTTATTGGCCGCGCCCTCAGTCCCGGGTGGCTCTGCGTTGCACGGCGGCGATGTAGGCATCGCCGTCCGGCGGGCGACCCGAGCGCTGGCTCTCCCACAGCATCTGGCCCAGGCACTCCATGGTGGCGTGGTGGGCGTCGTGCAGCGAATCGAGGCGCTTGGCCAGCAGCTCCACCGCCTGGCGGATGCCGCGCGGCTGGTCGATGCTGCACTGCTCGCTGATCGACAGGTGCATCGACAGATGCAGAAACGGGTTGGTGCGGTCTGGCGTCTCGTCGTAGTTGCGGGCTACGGCGACCTCGGCATCGGAGAAATCGGGGTGGTACTCGGGGTGCTCGGCGATCCACAGGCTGGCCAGCGTCTCGATGGCCTCCATGGGGGCGCCGCTCTGGGACTTGGCGTGTACGCCGCAGAGAAAGCGGCGCACGTCGGCTTGTGACGGGTTGAACATATTGGGGCCGCAGCGTAGCACGCACGGCGTGCCGGGGTGGAGCGCGGGGGTATGCGCGCGGCGGCGCAGCAGGGCGGTTTGGCGAACTGATTACCGCTGCTTGTACCGGCCCGTTTCGCACCAGAAGCGGGTCTTGACCCCAGGCTGGCCCTCGAACAGGTCCGCCGCATTGCTGCAGTTGGCCATGTTGTAGGCCTTGCCATCGGCAGCGTCGAAGGTGGCGACATGCATCCGCAGCGCGCCATTGACGGCGCTGTTGCGGTACAGGGTGAACACCACGGAGTTGTAATCCGTGGCGGCGGTGGTGGTTGCCGAAATGGCCGCGCAGCACGCGAACAGTACCGCGAGGCCCAGCCAGCGGGAGCCTGGAGGGAACGTCATGCTTTCAATCTAGCAGTCTGCCGTGACAAGCGGTAGTGCCAAATTACCAGCCCGCTGCGCTCGGGCTTTTGCGCCAGCTTGGTGCCAATGTGGCGGAACGTCCTCGGCGCACCCGGCCAGGTGGCTGGTGGGTGGCTGGCGAATTTGCTGCACAGGGTGGGGCGAATCTGTCCTACGGGCCCGCCCCGGGCCCCCACCTACATTGGAACCGCGGGGGATGCACACAGTTGGTCACCGCGCGATACATCCCAAGACAGCCAGACACACAAACCACCATCCAAGGAAACTGCCATGAACAACAACGCAACGCGCATCATCGGGGCCCTGCTGCTCGTCGTCGGCCTGGCCGGCTTCTTCACCGGCGGCTTCAGTTTCACCAAGGAAACCACCCAGGCCAAGCTCGGCCCGCTGGAGCTCAAGGTGAAGGAGAAAGAGTCCGTCAACGTGCCCCAGTGGTTGAGCGTGGGCGCCATGGCGCTGGGCGCGGTGGTGCTGGTGCTGGGGTTTCGGCGCCGCAGTTAAGCCCCTCCCCTGGCCTCAAGGCCTGGGGCCAATCGTGAAGCTGCCCACGGTGACGGTGTCTCCCCGGCCCGTCAGGCGCAGCACCACGTCCTCGTCCTTCTGCGCAGGCGTGCCGAAGCCGGTGGACAGCCGCAGCATCAGAGTCGTCGCCGGGGCCACCACCTGCTGGCGGTGGCCGTAGAAGCGGGCGCGCACGGTGTAGGTGCCGGGCTTGGCATGCTTCAATGAAAACTCCTCGGGCCCATAGCCGCCCGTGAAGTCGGCCGACATGCGCCCGCCCTGGTAGGTGAGGCGGTTGCCGAAATAGGCTTCTTCACCATTGGGGTCCAACACATACAGGTCAATGTCGGTGTTGTCCGCATCCCAGGCCAGCACGGCGCGCAAGTCCAGCGGCAGGTTGCGCAGGAGCCGTTGGTCCACCGCCTGCGTGTTCACTGTCTTTCCATCGGTCTGGGCCTGGGCCACGATGGCATTGAGCTCGGCCAGCGCGACCAGCTCCACGCCGGGGAACCGGCCGGCCCAGGGCTTTGCCACCACCTGCCACAGCTGGTCCACCGCCGCCTGGGGCTGGCCGGCCTTGGCCAGCGCCAGGCCCAGGTCGCGCCAGGACTGGGGCTCGTCGGGCGCCAGCGCCAGCACGCTGCGCAGCACGGGCAGGGCCACGGCGGTGTCTCCCGCCTGCAGCAGCCGGTAGGCCAGGATGCGCAGCACGTGGCGGTTCTCCAGCTCCATCTCAGCCAGGTTGGACAGCACGCGCCGCGCCAGCGCCGGCTGGCTGCGCTCGTACAGCAGGTCGGCCACGTCGAGGAAGAACGCGGTGCTGTTGGTGTGCGAGGGGCGCTCGTCGAGGTAGATGGCCTCCAGGTCTTCGATGGATCCGGCCGCGCGCAGGCGGCGCAGGTAGGGCGCATCGGGCTGCCAGGCGCGCAGCTGGATGGAGGCTGAGGGTGGCGCACCTGCAGACCGCGCAGGGGCTGCGGCCAGGGCGTCGGCACCGGGCGCGAAGGGCATTGCCTCTAGCCTCAGGCCGCGGGTGCCCGTGGGCGCGATCGGGCTGTTGCGCTGCGGGGCGAACTCCAGCTTGGGGAGCGCTGCAGGCGCAGGCGGTGGCGGTGCCATCGACATGCCCACCGCACCGCCGCGCGCCTGCTCCTTCAGCTTGGGCGGCGCATCGTCCTTGGGGAAGTCCTTGTCCCACCAGGCCAGCTTCTCGTCGAACTGGCGCGCGATGCGGTCCAAGTGCTGGGCGCGGGTGGCCGCTTCGCGGCTGGCAGTGTCGGTGCGCAGCTGGGCCCAGCGGGCACGCAGCGCAGGCGGTGGTTCGATGTCGTGGCGCGCATAGTCCTGCACGGTGTCAAGCACGATCAGCGATGTCTCGCGGCTGGCGATGCGAAAGGCCTGGCCCAGGCGGCGCACGGCGGCGAGCTGGCGCTCGCCTTCGGCTTCGAGCCGGGCCATGCGCAGGGCGGCCCAGCGGTGGGCGGCCACGCCGGGGGCGGTGATGACTTCGGCGGTGGGAGCCTGAATGCGCAGGCTGCGCGTCTCGCTTTTGCCGTCGGGCAGCGACCACTGCAGGGTGACGATGGCCTCGGCCCCGGTAAAGCGCCCGGCCAGCGCGATGCGGCCCTGCTCGGGCAGGGCCGAGGCCAGCTCCACGTCGTCGGCCCCCTCGCTGGTGGCCACCTGCACGCGCGGTGCTTGCTGGGCTAGCGCGTCGAGCGCCTGGGCGGTGGACACGGCCAGCAGGTCCAGGTAGCCGCCGCCACTGGCCTCGGCCATGCGGCGCAGCCCGGCCGCGTTGCTGCCGGCGCTGGCGCTCAGCGCATAGGTGGGCACGGGCTGGGCGGGCAGGGCGGTGGCGTCGCCGCTGTTGTTGTTGTTGTTGCTGGCGGCGCCCCAGTTGCCCAGCCCGTCGCTGAAGACCAGGGCCATCTGCACGCCCTCGGGCGCGCGCAGCGCGGCGGCCTGGGTGGCGCCGTCGTAGGCCATGGCCTTGAGCCGGTCGCGCAGGGCCGACCAGTTGCCGCCCTGCACGCTGAAACGCTCGATGGGCCCGGCCACGTCGCGTACGGGCTGCAACAGCACCTCCACCGTGCCCAGGCGGCGCAGCCAGCCGTCCAGCAGCGCCAGCTCGCGCGCATGGTCGCGCCCGGCTCCGGAGCCCGAGGCGTCCCACACCAGACCCACGCGCTCGGGCCGCGCGCGCTCGGCACTGCGTGCGGCCACGGGCACCTCGGCATAGAAATAACTGGCGCCGTCAAACCGCTGTTTGGCCACCAGGGGCTGGGGCCGGGAGAACCAGGTGGACGAGGCCCCTGGCAGCTCCACGCGCAGCTCTTCGCCCCGGCTGTTCTGCGCGCCCACCAGGGCGATGCGCGTGTCGGCTCCCTCGGCGCGGGCCGCCATGCCCAGCGTGCCCAGCTGGGCCTTCACGGCACCTGGCGCCACGCCCGCTACGCGCACCGAAACATCGAGCCGAGTGGCCGGCGCCTGCAGACCCAGGGGCAGGCGCCACACGGGCGCGGCGGCGTTGGGCAGCACCTCGCTCAGCTCCAGCACCACGCGCCGGCTGCCTTGGGCTGGCAGCGGGTAGACGCGCAGGCGATGGTGGTTGCCACCCACCGATTCGAGCAGGGCCGGGTCCACGCGGGCGCGCGTGATGTCTTCGAAGACCTGGCGGCCCTTGGCTTTTTCGACCGGCACGGCCGGGCGCAGCTCGCCGTCGATATCGAGCGCAAAGCCGGTCACGCTCTGCCCCTCGGCCAGGGGGAACTGCAGCTGCGCCTCCAACTGGCGCCCGTTGGGGTTGAACAACTCCAGCTCGATGCGCGTGGCCGCGATGCGCCCGACGATGGTGGCCTGCACGTCGAGGCGGCGCAGCTCGATGGGCGTGGCTGCTGCAGGTGTCTGCCAAGTGAGGACGCGCGGGGGCTGCACATGGCCCTGGGGTGAGGGCATTGTGAGAAAGCGCTGCACTGGCTGCTCGGGCTGGGCGCCCACGGGCGCCGTCAGCGGCAGAAAGGCCAGGGCGCAGAGCACACCCAGCAGCGTGCGCTGCCAGGGCCGGTGGTGCGCGGGTGCGGGGGCACGGGTGGTCGTCATGGTCATGTCGCTCTCTTGCGAGTGGGCAGAGCTGCACGATAGGGCCGTGGACCCGTGCCGCGCGCACCGCGCCGACCACGCGGCGCCCGTTTCCGTGACAAACCCGACAGATCAGCCGCGCGGCGAGCCCATCATCCGCGAGATCATCTTTGCCGCCTTGAGCAGCGCGGGCAGCATCGTCTCCTGCATCACCTCGGCACTCGTGCGGTTGGCCTGGCCGCTGATATTGAGCGCGGCCACGGTTTGGCCGGTGCGGTTGGTGAGCGGGGCGGCTATCGAGATCAGCCCCTCCTCCAGCTCCTGGTTCACCAGGCACCAGCCCTGCTGGCGCGCCTGGCGGATGCGGGTGAGCAGGGTGGGCACGTCGGTGGCGGTGTGCTCGGTCCAGCGCTGCAGGGGGTGGGCTTCGAGTCGGGCCTGCAGTTCCGCGTCGGGCAGGGCGGCCAGCAGCACGCGGCCCATCGACGTCCAGCATGCAGGCAGGCGCGAGCCCACGCCCAGGTTGGTGCGCATGATCTTGTGCGTGGGCACGCGCAGCACGTAGACGATGTCCAGGCCGTCGAGCACGGCGGCCGAGGACGACTCGCGCACCTCTTCGACCAGGTCTTCCATCACTGGCTCGGCCAGGTTCCAGATGGGCAGCGACGACAGGTAGGCAAACCCCAGGTCCAGGATGCGCGGCGTGAGGCGGAACTGCCGGCCATCGGTCTCCACATAGCCCAGCGTTTGCAGCGTGAGCAAGATGCGGCGGGCCCCGGCGCGCGTGAGGCCGGTCTGCGCGGCCACTTCACTCAGCGTCTGCTGCGGTGCCGTGGCACTGAACGAGCGAATCACCTCCAGCCCGCGTGCAAAGGATTGCACGTAGCTGTCGCTGGGCTTGGGGTCTTTGGCGGGCGCAGTTTGGGTGTTCATGGACGGTGTGACTATAATTCTTTTAGCGAACATTTGTTCTTTAGGCGAACAAAATCAAGAAGAAGTTGCAGGTGTGAGACAAACCCGCCGCAGCTTCCCTCCATTCTCAGGAAAGCAGATCAATGATCAACAAGATTGCAGACTCGGTGGCCCAGGCGCTGGCCGGGGTGAAGGATGGTGCCACGGTGCTGATCGGCGGTTTCGGCACGGCCGGCATTCCCGGTGAGCTGATCGACGGGCTCATCGCCCAGGGCGCGCGCGACCTCACCGTGGTCAACAACAACGCCGGCAATGCCGACCACGGGCTGGCCGCGCTGCTCAAGGCCGGCCAGGTGCGCAAGATCATCTGCAGCTTTCCGCGCCAGGTCGACAGCTATGTCTTCGACGAGCTCTACCGCAGCGGCAAGCTGGAGCTGGAGCTGGTGCCCCAGGGCAACCTGGCCGAGCGCCTGCGCGCCGCCGGGGCCGGCATCGGCGCCTTCTTCTGCCCCACGGCCTACGGCACCGAGCTGGCCGCAGGCAAGGAGACGCGCGAGATCAACGGCAAGCACTACGTGCTGGAGTACCCCATCCACGGCGACGTGGCCCTCATCAAGGCCGACAAGGGCGACCGCTGGGGCAACCTCACCTACCGCATGTCGGCCCGCAACTTCGGCCCCGTGATGGCCACGGCCGCCAAGACCACCATCGCCACGGTGCATGAAGTGGTGGAACTGGGCGCGCTGGACCCCGAAGCCATCGTCACCCCCGGCATCCACGTGACGCATGTCGTCCGCATCGACCGGGTCGCCACGCAAGCCGGCGGCATCAAGAAGACAGCCTGAACCCAGCGGACCGAGTGCACACCACCATGACCACCCCCACCAGCTACCAAAAACGAAGCAAGGACGACCTGGCCCGCCGCGTGGCGCAGGACATCCACGATGGCGCCTACGTGAACCTGGGCATCGGCCAACCCACCCTGGTCGCCAACCACATCCCCGCAGGCCGCGAAGTCATCCTGCAAAGCGAGAACGGCATCCTGGGCATGGGCCCGGCACCGGCCGCGGGCAGCGAGGACTATGACCTCATCAACGCCGGCAAGCAGCCCGTGACGCTGCTGCCCGGCGGCGCCTACTTCCACCACGCCGACAGCTTCGCCATGATGCGCGGCGGCCACCTCGACATCTGCGTGCTGGGCGCCTTCCAGGTCTCGGCCACGGGCGACCTGGCCAACTGGAGCACGGGTGAGCCCGGCGCCATACCCGCCGTGGGCGGCGCCATGGACCTGGCCATCGGCGCCAAGCAGACCTGGGTGATGATGGACCTGCTGACCAAGCAGGGCGCCAGCAAGGTGGTGGCGCAGTGCAGCTACCCGCTCACCGGTGTCGCCTGCGTCAAGCGCATCTACACCGACCTGTGCACACTGGCATGCACGCCAGCGGGCGTGCAGGTCATCGACATGGTGGACGGGCTCACGCATGCCGAGCTCGAACGCCTGGTGGGCTTGCCACTGCTCGCTGCCGCCTGACCCCTTTCGTCCATCACCGCTTTCATCACAACCATCCTCAGGAGACAAGAACCATGAGCCAGCAAGCCTTCATCTGCGACGCCATCCGCACCCCCTTCGGGCGCTACGGCGGCGCGCTGTCCAGCGTGCGCACCGATGACCTGGGCGCTATCCCCCTCAAGGCGCTGATGGCGCGCAACCCTGGTGTGGACTGGGCGGCGGTGACCGACGTGCTCTACGGCTGCGCCAACCAGGCCGGCGAAGACAACCGCAACGTGGCCCACATGTCCAGCCTGCTGGCGGGCCTGCCCATCGAGGTGCCCGGCGCCACCATCAACCGCCTGTGCGGATCGGGCCTGGACGCCGTTGGCTCGGCCGCGCGCGCCATCAAGGCCGGCGAGGCCGGCCTGATGATTGCCGGCGGTGTGGAAAGCATGAGCCGTGCCCCCTTCGTTAGCCCCAAGGCCGAGACGGCCTTCAGCCGCAACAACGCGGTGTACGACACCACCATCGGCTGGCGCTTCATCAACAAGCTGATGAAGGAAAAGTACGGCGTGGATTCGATGCCCGAGACGGCCGAAAACGTGGCCGTAGAGTTCGGCATCGAGCGCGAGGCGCAGGACCGCATGGCCCTGGCCAGCCAGCTCAATGCCGTGGCCGCACAGAAGGCCGGCCACCTGGCGCGCGAGATCACGCCCGTGACCATTCCCCAGAAAAAGGGCGACGCCATCGTGGTCGATACCGACGAGCACCCGCGCGAAACCAGCCTGGAAGCGCTGGCCAAGCTCAAGGGCGTGGTGCGGCCTGACGGCAGCGTGACGGCCGGCAACGCCAGCGGCGTGAACGACGGCGCCTGCGCCCTGCTGCTGGCCGACGAAGCCAGCGCCGGCAAGTATGGCTTGAAGCCCCGTGCCCGCGTGGTCGGCATGGCCACGGCCGGCGTGGCGCCGCGCATCATGGGCTTCGGCCCCACGCCCGCCACCTTGAAGGTGCTGGCGCAGACCGGCCTGACCATCGACCACATGGACGTGATCGAGCTCAACGAAGCCTTTGCCGCACAGGGCCTGGCCGTGCTGCGCGCCCTGGGTTTGAAGGACGACGATGCGCGTGTCAACGCCTGGGGCGGCGCCATTGCCCTGGGCCACCCGCTGGGGGCCAGCGGTGCGCGCCTGGTCACCACCGCCGTCAACCGCCTGCACGAGCATGCCGGCCAGTACGCGCTGTGCACCATGTGCATCGGCGTGGGCCAGGGCATCGCCATCATCCTCGAACGCGTCTGACCCGCAGCTTGCCCACAGGAGCCCAGGCCGTGCCCACGCCCACCACCTTGCTGCAGACCCCTGCGGGGGCGTTCCGCGTCGCCATCGACGGCCCCGAGGGCGCACCCGTGCTGGTGCTCTCCAACTCCCTGGGCACCACCCTGGAGATGTGGGACGCACAGGCCGCGCGCCTGGCCACCCGCCACCGCGTGGTGCGCTGCGACACGCGCGGCCACGGCGGCAGCGTGGTGCCGCAAGGCCCCTACAGCTTCGAGCAACTGGGCGGCGATGTGCTGGCCTTGCTCGACGCGCTGCAGGTCGAGCGCGCCAGCTTCTGCGGCATCTCCATGGGCGGCTTCACCGGCCTGTGGCTGGGCGTGCACGCCGGCCACCGGCTGAACCACCTGGTGGTGGCCAACAGCGCGGCCAAGATCGGCACCGAAGACGGCTGGCGCACCCGCGCCGCCCTGGTGCGCGAGAAGGGCGCCGCCGCCATGGCCGAGCTGGCCGCATCGTCGCCCGGCCGCTGGTTCAGCGAAGCCTTTGTCGCCGCGCAGCCCGAGGTGGTGGCCCGCGCCCAGGGCTGGATCGCCGGCATCGCCCCCGAGGGCTATGCCGCCTGCTGCGAGGCCCTCGCCACCAGCGACCTGCGCAGCAGCATTGCCCGCATCGCCGTGCCCACCCTGCTCATCGCCGGTGCGGCCGACCCCGTGACCACGGTGGCCGACGCCCAGGCCATGCAGGCCGCGATCGCCGGCGCGCAGCTGGTGCAGCTGCCGGCATCGCACCTGTCCAACCTGGAAGCCCCGGCCGAGTTCCACGCCGCACTGGCCGCCTTCGTGGCCTGAGCACCGGAACACGCTGCCCCGCCACCGCGCCGAATGGCGCGCGTGGCGCCCGCTGGCTGGGCGCAACCCTGGCCACCCCTTGAATCTGTGAAGGAAGCATCCCCATGACCCACCCCAGCACCCAGCGCGAGCGCGTCCTCATCACCGGCGGTGGTGCCGGCATCGGCGCGGCCACGGCCGAGCGCTGCCGGGCCGATGGCTACGAGCCCGTGGTCATCGACCGCGTGGTCGACCATGTGCCCGGCGGTATCCAGGCCGACCTGTCCAACACGGCCGACACGGCGCGCGCGCTGCAGCAGGCGCTGGCCGGCGGTCCCATCACGCGGCTGGTGAACAACGTGGGCGTGGTGGTGCCGGCCGATGCCGAGCACCAGACGCTGGACGAGTTCGACCTGGCCGTGGCGCTGAACCTGCGCTGCAGCCTGCAGTGCATGCAGGCCTTGCTGCCCGGCATGAAGGAGGCAGGGTTCGGGCGCATCGTCAACATGTCTTCGCGCGCCGCGCTGGGCAAGGAGCTGCGCACTGCGTACTCGGCCACCAAGGCCGGCCTGATCGGCATGACGCGCGTGTGGGCGCTGGAGCTGGGCCGCCACGGCGTCACGGCCAATGCCATCGGCCCCGGCCCCATCCGCACCGAGCTGTTCGACCGCGCCAACCCGCCCGACGCGCCGCGCACGCGCGCCATCATCGAATCCGTGCCCGTCAAGCGCGTGGGCACGCCGGACGACGTGGCGCACGCCGTGTCCTACCTGCTCGATGCGCGCAGCGGCTTTGTGACCGGGCAAGTCCTCTATGTCTGTGGCGGCATGACCGTCGGCGTCGCCGGCGTCTGACGCAGATTTGCCTTCAACCGGCTAACGTCGTTGGGGAGTCTTGCCGTGCAACAGCACTGTCTGCGGCTCCCCGCCTAGTTATCCGGCTGAATGCAAATCTGCAGGGCGTGCTTTGTGAAGCCGCCATCCCTCTATCCCTTTTCCATGCAACCGTTGTTCTAGGAGACACATGAACCCCATCCGCTTTCCCTCCACCCGCCGCACCCTGCTGGCTGCATTGGCCACCGTCGCTGTCGGCGCTGCGATCCCTGCCGGCGCCCTGGCACAGGCCGCCTACCCCAGCAAGCCCGTGACCATCGTCGTGCCGTTTGCGGCGGGCGGCACCACCGACATTCTGGCGCGCATCATCGGCCAGGCCCTGACGACCGAACTGGGCCAGCCGGTCGTCGTGGACAACCGCGCAGGCGCGGGCGGCAACATTGGCGGCGCCCTGGCCGCCAAGGCCCCGGCCGACGGCTACACCCTGTTCATGGGCACGGTGGGCACGCACGCCATCAACGCCAGCCTGTACAAGAAGATGCCCTTCGACCCGGTCAAGGACTTCGCGCCCCTCACGCGCGTGGCCAACGTGCCCAACCTGCTGGTGGCCAACCCGGCCCAGCCCTACAAGAGCGTGAAGGAACTCATTGCCTACGCCAAGGCCAACCCCGGCAAGCTCAACTTCGGCTCGTCGGGCAACGGCAGCTCCATCCACCTGTCGGGCGAGCTGTTCAAGTCGCTGGCCAAGGTGGACATGGTCCACGTGCCCTACAAGGGCAGCGCACCGGCTGTGACCGACCTGCTGGGCAACCAGATCGGCATCATGTTCGACAACATGCCCTCGGCCATCCAGCACGTGCGCTCGGGCAAGCTCGTGCCCATTGCCGTGACCACCGCCAAGCGCTCGCCCGAGCTGCCCAACGTGCCCACCATCGCCGAAGCCGGCGTGCCCGGCTACGAGGCGACCTCGTGGTTCGGCATGTTCGCGCCCACCGGCACGCCCGCACCGGTGCTGGCCAAGCTCAACACCGCGTTGGTCAAAGTGCTCAACCAGGCCGAGGTGAAGAAGAAGATCAACGAGCAAGGCGCCGAGACGTACAGCGAAACGCCCGAGCAGTTCGCCGCCTTCATCAAGACGGAGAGTGTGAAGTGGGGCAAGGTCGTTCAGGAGTCGGGCGCTAGCCTCGATTGATAGACGCCTGGGGGCTCAGGCTGCCACGGCCCGGGGACGCAATGCCCACCAGGTCAGCAGCCCCAGCACCAGCCCCCAGCAGGCCGAGCCCAGGCCCAGCAGGCTGGCGTTGGACGCGGTGACCACGAAGGTGACGAGCGCCGCCTCGCGCGCGCTGGGCTCGGCCAGCGCGCCGGCCAGCCCGTTCTGGATGGCGCCCAGCAGCGCCAGGCTCCTACCGAGGAAAAATTTATAGGCTATTAGTTGGCCACTGTACCGATCTAACATCTACGGCTAAGCATCCCCTTCATCCTCGTCTTCCTGCCAATAGATGTGGTTGAACAAGGCATCTAGTTCCGAGAAGTTGGCCAAGCCAAGCTGTCGCTGAACAGTCAGGGCTTCCTCGCAGAAGCGGGCATATAGCTCGCCATCAACGCCGGTCTTGGCAGGGTGAAGTGGGTAGCCGGCTGACCCAGCAGTCGCAAGGCCCTCCACAGCATTCTGGTTCATGACCGCATATCGCTTGTTGTCGATCGCATGCAAAACTTCGGTTAACAGATTCACTCCGGCGCCTTTGATGCCGAGGAAATGTTGCCGAAGTATCTCGAAGGCCTCTGCTGGCGGCGGCGGCTTGCTGTGCTTTAGGATGTCTGCTAAGGCCGCCACAAAGCGTGATGCCTGCGCTGCCATCCTCGACTTCTGTCTATGTAGGCCACCTGAGTGGAATCGGTGATATAGGCCTTCGTACAAAGGAAGAAAGGTGGTCGCGGCAGGGCTTTGCAAGGCGGCTAGTTCCTGAATGAGCACTTTCGCCTCGGCAACGTGCTGAGCTCGATTGGCCCGATGCGTAGCGAAGCCGTTTTCGGATGTGTCTCGCTTCATCTCCTCCAACTTGTAGGCTAGCACGCTCAGATCTGGAGCCGCTTCGCGATTGATCTTGTCGGCGCGTCTTTTTGCCATGTCGCGCCAAGCCCTCTGGACGGCAAACTCTCGGGCATAGCCATCGATTTTCTCTTTAGTCGCAGGTACGACGACTCCGTCTTCAATCAATTCATCAAAAAGCGCCGCCACCTCGGCGAAGAGCGCTCCATCTGCATCGTCAACACGAACTGAAGCCTCGTAGTTCTTGGAAAGGCCTCCGGCCGTCAAGTTGGCCGATCCCACGAAGACCGTCGATCGACCCGAGTCCGCAAATGCGTAGACCTTGGGATGGAACGTTTTCTCCGTGTCACTCAGATATAGCGCCAAGTGATGAATCTTGGAAAGCCTGAAAAGAGTTCGTAGCAAAGTCGGTTCAGTGAGATGAAAACTTAGCCCAATGGCAAATCTAGCTGTCATGCCGCTCCCAAGGGATTCCTCCATTGCCTTAAGCATTAGCTTGAGCGCCGAACCCTTCGCAAACGCCACCATACAGTCCAGGTGACGTGCTCGCCTAATCGATGCGAGAAGAGCGTCTGCGTGCCCGTTTTGGTCACCATTGAGCACCAATTGAACTTTGCTTCCCAATTGTTCCTCCGCTTTTTAATGTCCCTGATCCATGCAGCCTACTGCAACTCTGGCCCGCATCGCCCAGCGCCTGCTGCGCACCGAGAGCGGCAGGCGCGCCGTGGTCGTCAAGCCCAACTTTCAGAACCCGCTGGGCCACACCATGCCCGAGCGCAACAAGCGCCGCTTGCTGCGCCTGGTGGAGCAGCACGACCTGGCGCTGATTGAGGACGACGTGTTCGGCAACCTCTCGCACACGCCCCACCGCCCCCAGCCCGTGAAGGCCTGGGACCGCCATGGCCGCGCGATCTACTGCGGCCGCGCCAGCAAGAGCCTGGCGCCCGCGTTCCGCCTGGGCTGGGCATCGGGCGGGCGCTGGCACGCGCGCATGGAGTCGCTCAAGCTCAGCACCTCGCTGGCCGCTCCCTGGCTGGAGCAGGCCGTGCTGGCCGAGTTTTTGCGCACCGGCGGCCTGCAGCCGCACCTGCGCAAGCTGCGCGAGCGCATGGCCCAGACCACCCCGCGCGCGGCCGAGGCCGTTCAGCGCCACTTCCCGGCCTGCACGCGGGTGCACAGTCCCGCAGGCGGCTGGCGGCTGGCGGCTGGTGGCTGTGGCTGGAGCTGCCAGCCGCCGTGGACGCCCTGGCCTTGCTGCGCTTGGCCGTGGCCCAGGGCATCGCCTTCACGCCCGGCGTGCTGTTTCCACCGCCACCAAATACGCCCACTACCTGCGTCTGAACATCGCCCGTCCCTGGCCCCGCGAGCTGGAGCCGGCGGTGCGGCTGCTGGGGCAACTGGTGAGGGCTGGCTGCATGAAGCGTGCGCGGAAGGCGGGCGGGACGCTGGCGGCGAGGGCGCAACAATAGGCGATGTGTGCGTCCAGTCAGAATGGAACCAATCATGAAAATAGCAAGCGCTGCTACTGGTTTTTTTGTCAGCTTGGCTGGGCTGGTGGCCTGTCTGTTTGTCTATGCCCAGTATTCGGATTACAGAGAGAAAGCCGAGTTGGAGAACTTGATGTTCAGCGCGCAGAGCCTGCAGCGGCAGTTGGAAGACTCTTTCAGAAAGACCGGCAGGTTTGATGACAGCGTCACTGCGGGTGACAGTTTCAAGGCCCAAAAGGTGTCTGTCCGGAATGGAACGATCTCTGTGACTGGCTCTCTGGGGCAGTTGCTGGTGTTAGTGCCCAATGTGGATGGCGGCATGGCGCGATGGCAATGTTATGCCGCGCCTGAGAGGGCGATACCACGCAATTGCCGCGCGGAGTGATTCGATCTTGCTTTGGTTTACGTGCAGCGGATCACGCTGTGACTATGGATACGGATATGGACGATTGACCGATAGAGCCAGAAGATCTGGCAATTTTCAAAGTTTAGAGAGTCGTGCACTCTCGCCGGCCTCAGCGCTCAGGCCGCGATGTTTTCATGAGAACGCCGGCGCAGGCAGCCGTGCAGACGCGGATACCTGCGCCCCGGTACCGCCGGCCTCAGCCGCCCACCCGGTACACCCGCCCGGTCTGCCCGCCTTCCACGCTGCGCTGGTAGGCCAGGGCCGCACGCGCGGCGGGCACGGTTTCGAAGCCCGGGAAGAAGGGGCCGTAGCTGCCCACCGATTCGGTCAGGATGGTGGGGCTCACGGCGTTGATGCGCAGGCCGCGCGCCAGCTCGATGGCGGCAGCCGCCACGAAGCCATCGATGGCGGCGTTCACCGCCGTGGCGTTGGCCCCGTTGCGGATGGGCTCGATGCCCACGATGCCGCTGGTCAGCGTGATCGAGCCGCGATCGTTCAGGCAGTGCTGGCCCAGCAGCGCCAGCTGCACCTGGCCCAGCAGCTTGTCCTGCAGGCCCAGGTTGAACTGCTCGGGCGTCATCTCGGCCAGCGGGCCGAAGTGCAGGTTGCCGGCGGTGCTGACGATGGCATCCACCTTGCCAACCGCCTTGAACAAGGCCGCCACCGATCCTGGCTGCGAGAAGTCCGCACGGTGCGTGCCGCTGGTGCGGCCCACGGTGATGACCTCGTGGCGTGCCGAAAGATTGGCCAGAACGGCCTGGCCGATGGTGCCGCTGGCGCCGATGAGAAGAATTTTGCTGGTGGTGGACATGGCTTGTTCCTTTTTTCCGGGTTGTGCCCGAATGCGTTGAAGAAGCCTGGATTGTTTTGTGAATCAATCAGTGCATAAAGTACAGTGAAGTTCTTCTTGAACTAACCTGGGGTTCGCAATCACCATGGACAAGCTGCGCAACATGGAGGTCATGGTGGCCGTGGTCGAGGCCGGCAGCTTTGCCGCCGCCGCGCGCCAGCAGGGCATTTCGGCCGTGATGGTGGGCAAGCACATCCGCCAGCTGGAGGAGCACCTGGGCGCGCGCCTGTTTCAGCGCAGCACGCGCCAGAACAGCCTGACCGAGGTGGGCGCCGCGTTCTACGAAGATTGCCGGCGTGTGCTCGAACAGGTGCGCTGGGCCGAGTCGGCCGTGGAGCGCAACCGCGCCGTGCCCCAGGGCCTGCTGCGTGTGAGCGCACCCTTCACGCTTGGCAACCAGGTGATCGCGCCGCTCGTGGCCGATTTTCTGCTCGCCCACCCGCAAGTGCGCGTGGAGCTGCAGCTGACCGACAGCGTGGTCGACATGGCGGGCGAGGGCTTCGACGCGGCCGTGCGCATCGGTGCCATTGCCGACGAGGGCCTGGTGGCCCGGCCGCTCCAACCCTACCGCATGGTGATCGCCGCCACGCCCGGCTACCTGGCACGCCATGGCCGCCCCGACCGCGTGGCCGACCTGGCCCAGCACCAGTGCCTGAGCCATTCGGTCTGGCAGCGGCGCGTGGAGTGGACGCTGTATGACGACGGCGGCAAGGCCTTCCAGTGGCCCGAGCTGGCGCGCTTCACCTGCAACCAGGGTGACGGGCTGCGCCAGGCGGCGCTGCGCGGCCTGGGCCTCATCATGCAGCCCGAAGTGCTGCTGGCCGAGGAGATCCGCGAGGGGCGGCTGGTGCCGGTGCTCACCCGCTGCGTGCCGGCAGCGCGCCCGGTGCATCTCGTCTATGCGCCGGACCGGCGGCAGTTGCCCAAGCTGGCGCGCTTTATCGAGTTTGTGGTGCGGGCGATGGGGTAACTCTACAGATTGCGCACCTTGCAAGCCGCCGAAATCATGCGCCGCGACCACTCGCTGGACATGTCCTTGAACAGCACCGGCGCCTCGCCCTCCTTGTACTCCTCGCGGCCGACGATGGGGCCGGCCCACTCGGGCTGCGCGTAGTACGAGAGCCACAGGTACCAGGCCTTGCGCGATGGGCAGTCGACCACGACCTTGGCGTAGTACGAGCGGTACTTCTGGCCCCGGAACGAGGTGCGTTGCTGGTCGCGCGATACGCGCAGGTCAAGCACCACGCGCTGGTCCACCCCGATGGGCTCGGGGAGGATCTCGATCAGGTTCTTGCCCGCCTCGGCGCGGTCACCGCTCAGCGTGAACCAGCCGTCCGAGGAAACGGGCCGCTGCTGCGGTTGCGCTGGTGGTTGCTGGCCCCCAGCCAGGGCTGCGATACATAGAACAACGGCGCAGAGCATGGGAGGCTTTGGGGGTGTCTTGGGACGGGGGGACAATCGGAAAATCATTATCACTGAGGCCGATGCCCCGTTTCTATTTGTTACAACAAGGCGCATGCCGGGCCGTGGCGTGCCCACCTGTTCAGGTGATGCGCCAGGCCGACGTTTCTGCCAGCACCCAGTCCCTGAAGGCCGCCAGGCGCGGCTGCCCGGCCGCCCCCAGGGGGTAGGCCAGCCAGTAGCTGTAGTCATTGGGCAGGTCCAGGGCAAAGGGCTTGACCAGCCGCCCCGCCGTGATGTCGGCCGAGGCCAGGAACATGCGGCCCAGTGCCACGCCGTGGCCCTCGGCGGCGGCCTGCAGCACCAGGGCCGAATCGCTGAACCCCGGGCCTGCGCGCACGATGGCGTCGGCCTCGCCGCGGGTGGCGCCGGCCATGGCCAGCCAGCGCGGCCACAGGTCGCCCGGCTGGTCGTGCAGCAGCGTGTGCTCCTGCAGGTCGGCCACGGTGGCCAGCGGTGCCTGCGCCTGCAGGGCAGGGCTGCACACGGGCGACAGGCGCTCGCGCGAGACCAAGTCGGCCTGCAGCCCGGGCCAGCGCCCCAGGCCCAGGCGGATGGCCAGGTCGAAGCCATCGCGCGCAAAGTCGTGCACCGCCACCTCGCTGGTGATGTGCAGGTCGATGCCCGGGTGCAGCGCCCGAAAGCCTGCCAGCCGCGGCACCAGCCACCGGGCCACGAACGAGGGCAGGGCGGTGATGCGCAGCGGCCCCACCAGGCTGTGGTCGTTGCCGGCCACGCGCTCGGTGGCGCTGGCCAGGGCGTCGAGCAGGCGGCTGAGCTCGGGCGCATAGGCCTTGCCGGCCGCGGTGCGGGTGAGCGTGTGGCCCTGGCGCTCAAACAGCTTGAGCCCCAGCCACTCTTCGAGCTGCCGCACCTGGTGGCTGATGGCTGCCTGGGTCACGTGCAACTCGTCCGCCGCACGCGTGAAGCTGTGGTGGCGCGCCGCGGCCTCGAAGGCGCGCAGGGCATTCAGCGGGGGCAGGCGGCGGGCCATGGTTCAATCAAAATTTCTCATCGAGAGTATGAGATTACATCGTTTGGCAACAGTGCGCGCGGCCGTTGTAATCGGCGCTTTCTCCCATCGTTCTTGTATTGGAAGCGCTGCCCATGATCGCCCTGTCCACCTGGCTCCTGATCCTTGCCTTTGCCGTGCCCATGATCGTCAGCCCCGGGCCCGGCAACACCGTGCTCGCCGCATCGGGCGGGCAGTTCGGGCTGCGGCGCACGGTGCCGTTCTGGATGGGTTTCGAGGCCGGCAACCTGGTGTGGTGCCTGGTCTATGGCTTCGGGCTCAGCGAGGTCTTTGCGCGCAACCCGGCCGCCTACACTGCGCTCAAGTGGGGCGGCACGGTCTACATCGTGTACCTGGCCTGGTGCTTCTTTCGCAGCGCGGGCGCCAGCGAGCGGCAGGACCTGCGGCCGCTGGGTTTCGTCGACGGCTTCGTCTCGCTGTCGCTCAACCCCAAGGTGCACTCGATGATCCTGGTGATGTTCTCGCAGTTCCTCTCGCCCGGCCTGCCGCTGGCGGCCCAGGTGCTGCAGATGGCCGTGGTCTTCGTCGTGCTGGGCCTGGCCTGCCACTTCGTGTGGATCTATGGCGGGCAGGTGCTCTTCAGCCGCGCGCAAAGCCCGCGTGCCATCCGGCTGCAGGGGTTGGCGTTCGGGGCGTGCATGCTGGTGGTGGCGGGGGTGATGGCGGTGTCGTGAGGGGCGCGGCCGGCAGGGCCTGCCATTCGATGCACCGATATGGAGTGACAGGACACTAGCCGCAGTCAACCTGCAGCCCCCATCAAGCCCTGCCCCCGATGGTTCCAGATGCCTGCCTTTCATGATGGACAAATTCTTGCTTTGACCGCAGCCTGTCGGCGTGTAGGCTAGATTTGACAATCGGCCACCAGCGGGTGTTCGACGCTTTTCGGCGATGTTTCTCCACTTTCCCTGGAAGCGCTCATGCCGACGATCAGACACCATCGCGAAGTCCAAGCCATTGCCAGACGGGTGCTCGCAGACCTGAGCCAGACCATCACTCCCGACGATAGCGAGAGGACGATCGCCGCGCGTGCGACTTCGATGATGGAAAGCCTTGGCATAACAGCCACTTGGTACTACGACTGCCCGGCGTTCGTTCTTGTAGGCTCCAGGAGTTGCTTGTCCGTGTCAGGGGCGAACTATGTGCCTGAAAGCGAGCCTGTCGGCGCCACCAATCTTGTCACCGTCGACTTAAGTCCGTCGTTAAATGGGGTCTGGGGAGACTGCGCTCGCAGCTTTGTTGTCGAAAACGGTCGGCACACGAACATGCCCACATTGCCTGAGTTCAAACGGGGGTTGGACGCCGAGCGACAACTGCATCAGCGAGTGATCTCTTTCGCAACGAGGGAAACAAGCTTCGAGCACCTGTTCGACTTTGCGAACGCGGAGATCGCCGATCTTGGCTTCGAAAATCTGGACTTCTCAGGCAACGTTGGACACAGTATCGAATCCTCTCGAATAGATCGTCGATTCATCGAGGCGGGTAACAGCGCACGGCTCGGCGATGCAAAGCTGTTCACGTTTGAACCTCACATCCGTGAACTGGGCGGCCAATGGGGCTTCAAGCATGAGGACATTTATTTCTTCGGGGCCGACGGGAAGATCGCCGCCCTCTGAGGCCCTAGTCAACTCCAACCGCAAAGTCTCTATCTATGCAGAAGGTACTGCTCCTGGGAGGGTCGGTGTTTGTCGGCCGCGCATTGCTGCAGCGATTGATCGCACGTGGCTTCGACGTCACGGCGGTAACGCGTGGGTTGGTTCAGGCCGACTGGGGTGCTGCACATCACATCGCCTGTGACAGGCGGGATGCGCACCAGCTGGCATCGCGCTTGCGTGGACACACTTTTGATGCAGTTATCGACGCTTCTTGCTACGGCCCGGAGGATTGCCGTGCGCTCCTTGCCGGGCTGCAGGCGATGCCCACCACCTATGTGTTGCTCAGCTCTGCCGCGGTCTATCAGCGGTCCACCGCGCCACTCCCGTTTTCTGAGGCATCGCCTGCCCACGGGGATGGCATCTGGGGAACGTATGGCCGCGACAAGGCAGCGGCCGAGACAGTGCTCTCCGAATCCTCGATCCCTCGCCAATTCGTGGTTCGGCCGCCGTTCATCTATGGCCCCGGGAACAACCTGGACCGGGAGCGCTTCGTGTGGGCCAGACAGCTGGCGCAGGACCCGATTTTTGTTCCTGGTGACGGGGAAACGCTCATTCAGTTCGTGGGCATTGACGATTTGACGCGCGCCATCGTCGGGTTCCTGGACCCACGGTGTGCCGTGGCTCCTGGAATCTACAACCTGGCATCACCAACCTACGTTTCCTTCAATCAGTACATCGCACTTCTTGGGCAGATCGCCGGTCGCCAGAGCCATGTCGTTCACGTCCCGGACTCCACCATCCCGGCACGGGAGTATTTTCCCTTCCGCAAGGCCCACTTGATCTTGTCGACGCAGAAACTGGGTACCTGGAGCGAGCGACCTCAGACGCCGCTTGTGAAGGGCCTGCAGGCAGCATTCGATTGGATTGCCTCTTCCTCCCACTTCACCGTGGAGCCATCGCAAAGAGAAGTAGACTTGAGGCGCCTTTACGCACCTGGCGCGTAGTCATTAGAGACAGGCGAGATCGTATGGGGCGATTGACTTCCAGCGATGCGGCAGCAATTCATCGGCGCGCCACTCGTTGTTGCGCACGAAATCGCGGCACCACAGCAGTTGGCGCTCAATGCCCACCGCCGGTGCGCAAGCCTGCGCAGCCATCGGGCGAATCTCTGCGAGGGCAGCGTGCATTTTTTTGGATAGCGAAAGTCTGGTTGTCCACCGAACCAACTCTGCGCCCGTGCAGCGATGGTTGCTCCAGCGTTATCGCGAGGATTTGCAACGCAGCCATGGTGTGAAAGGCGCGGTTTTGGCACCCCTTGTTTGTGGGGCAGCACACTGGCTAGGTTGCCACCCGCGCACGCCGGCTGGCCCAGGCCAGCAGCGCCCACCCTGCGGCCACGACGACGACCGCGATTCCAACTGCATACACCGCCACCCCGCCGTACCCGCCCACCTTCGCCGGATTCAGGAAGGGGTAGGGATACCAACCAACGGCAGCGCCGCGCACCATCGAATACGCGAGGTACAAGCTCGCGCACGCCACTACCCATCGCAACGGCCGTACGCCTACGGCCAAGCGCGGCGGCCACAGCAGCCAGTCAAGCACCACCACGACGGGCATCACATGGTGCAGCACCGAGTTCACCCAAGGCCTCAACGCGCCCAGATCCACGTCGCGCAGCAGCAGCGCGAACACGACGCCGACCACCAGCATGCAGGTGGCGGTCACTGCGCGCAGCGATTCAAAAGCGGCCGAGGGCCGCGCGTGTGTCCATTGGCGGCATGCACCCGCGATCAAGACGCCAGCGGCCAGCAGGTTCGACAGGTTGGTAAAGTAGCTGAAGAAGTTGAGCGCGTTGTAGCCCAGCCCCACATGCAGCCACAGTTGCCAGCCGATGGCGGCGAGTGCGAGCAGGGCGAAGGCCAGGCGGAGACCGGCGGTGAGGGGCGCTGGGGTCATTTGGGATCGTCGTTGATGGCGATGAAGCTGTCGCGTGGCTGGAGCATCACACCCGCCACGCCGGCAGCTCCCAATTGCGCCACAGCGCCAGGCCGCGCAGCCCGGCCGTGGCTACCACGCAGGCCAGCAGCGGCGCCCAGCCCGGCGCATCCATCTGGCGCAGGGCCACGTCGATCCAGCCGCCGGCAAAGGCGCACAGGGCATACGGCCGGTGGTCGCTGAAGGCCTGGGGCACCTCGTTGCACAGTACGTCGCGCAGCACGCCGCCGAAGACGCCGGTGGTCACGCCCATCATCACCGCGATGATGGGCGGCATGCCGATGGCGGTGGCGATGTCCACCCCCACGGCGGCGAACAGGCCCAGGCCGATGGCGTCGGGCAACAGCATGGCGCGCTCGGTGGGCTGGAAGTGGCGCTGGCGCATGAACAGCATGGCGCACACGCACAGCGCCAGCAGCCCCCAGATGAAGCCGGTGTGGCGTATCCAGAAGAAGGGCCGCTGGTCCAGCAGCAGGTCGCGCAGCGTGCCGCCGCCGAACGCCGCGACAAAGGCCACCACGCACACGCCCACCACGTCCATGCGCTTGCGCGCCGCGGCAATGATGCCCGACAGCGCGAAGGCGATGGTGGCCGCGACTTCGAGAAAAAAGCGCAGCGTTTGAATCCAGGGGGCGTCGAGCAGGTCCATGGGCGCGATTGTGCCGCGCGCTGCCCGGTCCGGGGAGTTACGCCAGTGCGTGCACCAGCAGGCCCAGTACGCAGCCGGCCCAGCCCAGGGCACCGATGCGGCGTGCCCAGCGCAGGCTGCCTTCGGGCCACTGGTTCATGGCCAGCACCAGGCCCCAGCCCAGCACCATCCACGAGGCGATCGCGATGGCGATGCCTGCGGCCAGGCCGGCGGCCACGGTGGAGGCAGCGCACTGCAGCGCCAGCGTGGCCAGCGCCAGGCCCCAGGCCTTGTGCTGCGGTTGCGCGCCCGCGAGGGCGTCGCCCCAGGCCCGGGTGGCGGTGGCTTGGGCCCAGTGCACCAGGGCCAGCAGGCAGGCGGCGGCCGCGCAGGCCAGGGCGAGGGTGTCGTTCATGCTGCCGGCTCCGCGTGCTGCGTGGGTTGGGTGGCGGGCACCGATGCTGCGCGGTGCTTCCATTGGCGGTGCAGCACCGCAACCCCCATGGCCAGGCACAGGGCTGCGGCCGCGGCCCACACTGCCGTGGTGGCCCATTGCGCCGTGTCCGAGCGCCAGGCCAGCCCCGCCAGGGCCGCTGCGGCCAGCGCTGCCAGCAGCGCGGCGGCGCGCGGCCACCAGGCCTGCAGCGTGGCCGCCGGCAGCACCAGGAAGAAGGCCACCAGCAGGCCCAGCATGCCGGCCGTGCGCCCGGGCTCTGCCGCGACGATGTGGGCGATGCGAAACGACTCGATGGCCAGCAGACCCGCCAGCCAGAACGAGAGGGTCTGCGTGGGGGGCCAGCGCCAACGCCAGCGCGTGGTGCGGCGCGGTGCATGGCCACCACTGCTGTCGCGGCGGCGGTTGGCCTGCACCCGCGCCGGGCCAATGAAGGCGGCCAGGCCCGACAGCACGGCGCCCAGCGCCACCAGGCTGGCCAGCATGGGCCACTGCAGCGGCGCACCCAGCACCAGGCCCGCCACGCCCGCCAATCCCAGCAGCACGCCGGCCGCGCCCAGTGACACGCGCCACAGCGCCAGGTGGCGCAGCGCCCAGGCCGCGAGCAGCGAGGTGATGAGCCAAGTGGCGATCAGCGTCCACACGGCCCACACCGGCCGCTGCGCCAGCGGCGGCAGGCCGGCGGGTGGCCACAGGTGCACGAGCACGGCCACCAGCACGGCAGCGGGCACGGTGGCGTGCAGCGCGAGGAAGCAGCGCACCACGAAGGAGGCGCAAGGGGCTGCGGCCTGTTTCGTCATGCCTGCAGCCCTGGCGGCCCGCCGGCCTGCTGCCCTGCCGGTTGAGATTCACGCCGCCGCTGCTGGCGCGAGTCCAGCCAGATCAGCGTGCCCGATATCGACAAGAAGGCTGGCGTCATGCCCAAGATGAAATACAGCCACTTCAATGCCAGCCCGCCAAAGTCGCCAAAGTGCAGCGGCTCCATGAGCCCGTTGACCAGCGACCAGAAGCCGGCCGTGCGCGGGTCCAGCGCCTTCTTGGGCTCACCCGTGGCGGCGTTCATGTCCACCCGCGCCGTGCTGGCCAGGTGGCCGGCCAGGGCGCCGGTGAAGCTGGCCTCGGCCGCGCTGGTGCCCCAGCGGCGCAGCGATACATAGCGTGCCTCCAGCCCCGGCACGGCCTGCTGCGCGCTGCGGTACAGGGTGTCGAGGGACTGCATGGGGGCAGGTTCGGCGGCGGGCGGCTTGCGCGCGGCACTGGCGGCAGGCGCGCCCGCGCTCACGTATTGGTATCCCTGCTCGAACAGCGGCGCCAGCCCCAGCCAGGCACCCGTGGCCGCGATCAGGATGTGAAAGCCCAGCCCCCAGATGCCGGCGGACTTGTGCAGGTCCGACATCACCACGCGAAAGCTGCGGCCCCAGCGCTGGGTGAACAGCTCGGCCAAAATCTTGCGGTGGATGACGATGCCCGTGCCGATCAGCACCAGCATGGCCGCGCCGAGAAAGCCCACGATCCAGCGCGGCCCGAAGAACAAGAACACGTGCAGCATGCGCAGGTACTGGCCGAGCTGGCTGTCCACCGGGCCCACCACGGCGCCCGTGTCCGAGCGCAGGGCCACCTTGGTGCGCTGGCTAACGGGGGCGCCGCGCTCGCGCACGTAGGCGAAGTAGCTGGGGTTGGTGGCGTCGGGCAGGGCAATGGTCTCCACCGTGGCGCCCGGGTAGCGTGCCTGCAACTGCGCCAGCACGGTGGCCAGCGGCGCGGGCGGCTCGGTGCGCGGCAGCCCCGCCAGCGAGGGGTTGGCCCACAGGTCGATCTCGTTCTTGAACACGACCACCGCGCCCGAGAAGCAGACGATGAACATCAACAGGCCCGTGACGATGCCCGCCCAGGAGTGCAGGACGAACAGGCGGTTGAGCGTGCGCTGGCTGGTCATGGTGGTGGCTGGCAGTGCCAAGGCCAGGTCAGAAGAAGTACGTCAGCCCCAGGCTGAAGTTGCGCGGCAGCGCGGGCGAGACCACGTTGGCGTTGATCGCGCCGTCGTAATACGCCTTGTTGAACAGGTTCTTCACGCCGGCTGTCAGGCGGTAGTTCTCGCCCGCGTAGCTGATGGAGGCATCGGCCACCACGTACGAGGGCAGTGTGAACGGGTACGAGCCGATCTGCTCGCTCACATAGCGCCCGCCCAGGCCCAGCGTAACGCGCTGGTACTGCGGCAGCTTGTAGGTGGCCCAGCCCGTGAGCGTGTGGCGCGGCGTGAGGTTGAGCGGCAGGCCCACGATGGCCGCGTTGTTGTCGCGCGTGACCTTGGTCTGCGTATAGGTGTAGGCGCTGGTCAGCTTCCAGCCGTTCTTGAGGTCGGCGCCCAGCTCCACCTCAAGGCCGCGCGCACGCTGCTGGCCGGTCTGCACGCTGAAGCCGGTGTTCACCGGGTCGGCGGTGGTCACGTTCTCGCGCACCAGGTCGAAGATCGCCAGCGCACCCGTGAGCTGGCCACCCGGGGCTTCGTACTTCAGGCCTGCCTCCCACTGCTTGCCGGTCTCGGGCACGAAGGGCGTGCCGTTGAACGCCAGGCCTGAGGTCGGCAGGAAGGACTCGCCGTAGCTGCCATACGCGGCCCAGCCGGGCGTGAACTCGTACACCAGGCCGGCCGACAGCGTGGTGGCGCTGTCCTTTTGCTGCGTCTGCACGCGCGTGACGCGGTTGTCGATGTCGTTGGTGGACCAGTCGCGGCGCAGGCCTACCAGCGCCGTCCAGCCCTGGCCGAACTTGATCTGGTCCTGCGCATACAGGCCCGCCACGGTGAGCTTGCCGGGCGCATCGCTGGTCAGCGCCGCAGGGCAGTTGGCCTGCACGCCGTAGGCCGGCGCGAACAGGTCGAGCGCGGCAATGGAGCAGGTGCGGCTGGCCAGCAGGCTGTGGCCGCTGCGCACGTCCAGGCCCGTCACCAACTGGTGCTTTGCGCCCAGCGCCTCGAAGCGCGTGAGCAGCGAGGTGTCGGTGGCCAGCAGGTCGTAGTCCATGGTCTGGCGCGAGGCGCTGCGGTTCTGCAGCCGCTGGTTGGCCTGCAGCGCCTGGTTCGAGACAAAATTGCCCGTGCCCTTCTCGGTCTCGTAGCGCACGTTCTGGCGGAAGCTCATCGCGGGCGAGACCTGGTGCTCCAGCGCGTAGCCCAGCGTGGTGCTCTCCACGTCGTACACGCCAAACGCGGGCTCGCCGGTGAACAGCGTGCGGGACAGTGTGCCGTTGCGGTTGGGCAGCAGCGTGCCATAGGGCGTGATGCCCTGCTGGCGCATCCACTCGCTGCGGCTGTAGGTGGCGAACAGCACCAGGTCGGTCTGCGCACCCAGGTCGATGGAGAGGGACGGTGCAAACCAGCGGTCCTTGCGGTAGACGAACTGCGTCGGGTCGTCGGCGTTGGACACCTGGGCGTTGATGCGCAGCGCCGTCTTGCCTGACTCGGACAGCGGCCGGTTCACGTCGGCCTGCAGCGTGCGCTGGCCAAAGCTGCCCACCTCCACACCCACCTCGTTCAGCGGCTCCTTGCGCGGCCGCTTGCTCACCGCGTTGACGATGCCGCCCGGCTGCACCTGGCCATACAGCACCGAGGCCGAGCCCTTGAGCACCTCGAAGCGCTCGTAGCCATAGGGCTGCAGCTTGGCCCACATGCCGGGGCTCTGCACCAGGCCGTCGACCAAAATGGATTCGGTGGAGCGAAAGCCGCGGATGTTGAGGTCGTCAAAACCCCGGCGCCCGAAGTTGACAGGGCTCACCCCAGCCACCGTCTGCAGCGCCTGCTGCACATTGGTGATCTGGCGCGACTCCATCTGCTCGCGCGTGACCACGCTGACGGACTGCGGTGTTTCGAGCCGGCGCATCGGCGCCTTGCCGGCCGTCTGGGCCTCCACGGGCGCAAAGCCCATGTCCTTCTCGGTGCTGGCGTTGATGCGCACCTCCTGCAGCTGCGGGGCGGTGGTGGCGTCGGAGGCGGTCTGCGCAAAGGCGGACTGCGCCAGGCACAGGGCCAGCGGTGTCAGGGCGAACAGGCCGGCGGTGCGGGCAGGGGATCGGGCTGGCGAGAGGGCAGGGCGTGGTGCGGCGCTCGCGCGCAGGCGCAGCGCTGCGCGTTGGGACAGGGTGGGCATGGAAAGGGTCCGGGACAGGAGGATGGAAGCAGCGGGCGCTGGCGCGCATCCTGACGGGACACTTGGCTTGCGGGAAAGTACGAATTGTAATGCGAATGAATCTTGTTTGCGAAGATTGGTAAAGTCGATCTGCCGTTCTCTTCAGTCCTTGTCGGTGCCGGCTGTCCCACTGGCAGGGTGCTCACCCCCCACCGCCCCATACCCCGGATAACCCCCGTCGTCACCTGCCGCCGCAGCCTCCTGCCTTTCCCTTGCCATCTGCTCCGCCAGCTGATTGCGTCCCTCGCGCGCCACGGCGATCATCTTGGCGCGGTCGCGGTGGTGCGGGTACATGCGGTCGGACAGGGCGATGTTGTGCTCCCTGAAGCGCCGGGTCATCTCTGTGGCCTGGTCGGGCGGCAGGCCCATGAGTTCGAGCACGGTGCGGGCGCTGTGCATGCTCGACTCGAACAGCTCGCGCTGCACCAGGGTCACGCCCTCGTCGCGCAGATTGTTCCAGTGGGTGAGGTCGCGCGCGCGGGCCACCACGGTGAGGTGCGGGAAGTGCTTGCGCGCCAGCACGGCGATCTTGACGGACTGCTCGGGGTCGTCCACGGCGATGACCAGAATGCGTGCCTGGCCGGCACCGGCGATGCGCAGCAGGTCGAGCCGGGTGGCGTCTCCGTAATGCACGCGGTAGCCGAAGGTGCGCGCCACCTCCAGCATCTCCACGCTGTGGTCGAGCACGGTGGTGCGGATGCCCTGCATCAGCATCACGCGCGCCACGATCTGGCCGTAGCGGCCGAAGCCGGCGATCACCACGGGGGCGTCCTGGGGTTCCGAGATCTCATCGGCTGCGGGCGCCTTGAGATTGGCGTAGCGGCGCAGCAGCACGCGGTCCAGCACCACCAGCAGCAAGGGGCTGGCCAGCATCGACAGCGCCACCGCGCCGATCAGCAGCGAGGCCGTTTCGGCGGGGAACACCTGGGCGCCGGCGGCGGCCTGGAACACCACAAAGGCGAACTCGCCGCCCTGGGCCAGCAGCAGCGTGAACACGGGGCGCTCCTGGTAGGGGATGCCCACCGCACGCGCCAGCGCATAGATCACCACCGCCTTGCAGGCCAGAAAGCCGAAGAGGATGCCGGCCATGAGCCAGGGCGAGCGCATGAGCACGCCAAAATCGATGCTCATGCCCACGGCAATGAAGAACAGGCCCAGCAGCAGGCCCTTGAAGGGCTCGATGTCGGCCTCCAGCTCGCGCCGGTACTCGCTGTCGGCCAGCAGCACGCCGGCCAGAAAGGCGCCGAGGGCCATCGACAGCCCGACCATCACCATCAGCATGGCAATGCCCACCACCAGCAGCAGCGCGGCGGCGGTGAAGACCTCGGGTGTGCGGCTCTTGGCGATCCAGCGCAGCACGGGCCGCAGCAGCAGGCGGCCGCCGAGGATGATGGCGGCGATCACGCCGACGATCTTGGCCACTTCGAATGCCACCTCGCCCGGCGAGTGGCTGGCGGCGTCGGCACCCGCCGCGGCGCCCAGCAGCGGCAGCAGCGCCAGGATGGGGATGGCCGCCACGTCCTGGAACAGCAAAATGGAAAAGCCTGCCTGCCCGCTGGCAGTGCGCATCAGGTTGCGCTCGGCCAGGGTCTGCAGGGCGATGGCGGTGGACGACAGCGCCAGCCCCAGCGCCCCCACCAGGCCCACGCGCCAGGGCAGGCCCACCAGGCTGGCCAGCGCAAAGAGCACGGCCGCGCAGCCCAGCACCTGGGCCGTGCCCATGCCGAAGATGGGGCGGCGCAGCGCCCACAGCCGGCTGGGCTGCAGCTCCAGCCCGACGAGAAACAGCATCAGCACCACGCCGAACTCGGCGAAGTGCAGGATGTCCTGCACATTGCTCACCAGGGCCAGGCCCCAGGGCCCGATGGCGATGCCTGCGGCCAGGTAGCCGATGATGGCGCCCAGGCCCAGGGCCTGGGCAATGGGCACGGCGAGCACGGCCGCCGTGAGGTACAGAAAACCGTAGGTGAGCCAGGTGGGTGCGTGTTCCATGGGCGGGTCGGGCGGCTTGTTGTGGTTGGCGATTTGCTGCAGCCTCGCCGTCCATTCTGGCATCGCTTGCGGATGATCTGCCCATCCCGTCGGAATGCTCCTGTTTTGGTAGCGCAATAGGCCCGCAAGCCATGGGGGGCGTCCGCATTGATAAGATACGCGCCCTTGCTTTTTGTGTGGTGCTTGCTCCATGGATTTCCAGACTTGGTTGGCTTTTTTCGCGGCCTCGTGCCTGATCGCGGTGTCCCCCGGCTCGGGCGCGGTGCTGTCCATGAGCCACGGCCTGTCGTTCGGCGTGCGCAAGACCGGCGCCACCATCCTGGGCCTGCAGCTTGGGCTGCTGCTCATCCTGCTGGTGGCGGGGGCGGGCGTGGGCTCGCTGCTGCTGGCGTCCGAGCTGGCCTTCAGCGTGGTCAAGGTGCTGGGCGCCTGCTATCTGATCTGGGTGGGCTTTTGCCAGTGGCGCGCGGGCGAGGCCTCGCCGCTGCAGGGCGACGAAGAGGTGCCCGCGGGCACCTGGCAAAAGCGCTGCCTCACGGGCTTCCTGACCAATGCCACCAACCCCAAGGGCATCATCTTCATGGTGGCCGTGCTGCCCCAGTTCATGACCGACACGCGCCCGCTGTGGACGCAGCTCTTGGTGATGGCCGCCACCACGGTGGCCGTGGACGTGACCGTGATGCACGGCTACGCCGCCGGCGCCAGCGCCATGCGCCGCCTGATGCGCAGCGCCCGCGCCCTGCGCATGCAGAATCGGGTGTTCGGCGGGCTGCTGATGGCGGTGGGCGCGGGGCTCTTCTTCGTCAAGCGCGGCGGCTCCCATGCATGACTGGCTTGCGCAATGCTATCAATTGGGTAGCATCGCGCAAAGCCGCACCCCGGTGCGCACTTCTTTCCAGCCGATTTCATTGCCAGACCCAACGCAAGGAGTTTCGTGATGCCAGTGATCGTCGTTGCCAACCCGAAGGGGGGCGTGGGCAAGTCCACGCTGTCGACCAATGTGGCGGGCTACTTTGCCAGCCAGGGGCACCCCGTGCTGTTGGGCGATACCGACCGCCAGCAATCCGCGCGCCTGTGGCTGGGCCTGCGCCCGCCCGCAGCGCGGCCCATCGGCGTGTGGGACGTCAACTCCGATCTGATCACCAAGCCGCCCAAGGGCACGACGCATGCGGTGCTCGACACCTCGGCCGGCCTGCACGGCTGGCGCCTGAACGACGTGCTCAAGGTGGCCGACAAGATCATCGTGCCGCTGCAGCCCAGTGTGTTCGACATCTTCGCCACGCGCGAATTTCTTGACCAGTTGGCCGAGCACAAGCGCTCCGAAGGGGTGCAGGTGGGCATCGTGGGCATGCGGGTGGATGCGCGCACGCGCGCGGCCGACCAACTGCACCAGTTCGTGGACAACCTCGGGTTTCCGGTGCTGGGCTACCTGCGCGACACGCAGAACTACATCCACCTGGCGGCGCACGGGCTCACGCTGTTCGACGTGGCGCCGGGCCGCGTGGCGCGCGACCTGGAGCAGTGGCAGGGCATCTGCGCATGGCTCGATTCATGAGGGAAAACACCTGTCACCCGGCCGACAAGGCCGGCCTGGGAGCGGCGCTACATTGGTGCCATGAAAATCTTCCGCTCCTACTCCGAAGTCAGCGCCTGCGTGGGCCAGGAGGTCGCCGTGACCGACTGGATCACCATCACGCAGGAACAGGTCAACCTGTTCGCCGAGGCTACTGGCGACCACCAGTGGATCCATGTGGACCCCGAGCGTGCCAAGGCAGGGCCTTTCGGCGCGCCGATTGCGCACGGCTTTCTCACGCTGTCGCTGATTCCGCGCTTCTTCGAGTCGGGTATTGCCATCGAGGGTGCGCGCATGGGCGTGAACTACGGCCTGAACAAGGTGCGCTTCACCTCGCCGGTGCCGGTGGGCAGCCGCGTGAGGGCACGCCTGACCCTGCAGGCCGCGGAACCGCTGGCGCCGGACGGTATGCAAATGACCTGGCTGGTGACCGTGGAGCGCGAGGGCAGCGACAAGCCCGCCTGCGTGGCCGAATCGCTCGCCCGCAACTACGGCGCCAAGCCTTGAGGGCAGGGCGCCAGGCGCCCTGTCACCCGGAGCCCGTTCACATTTGGCAGGAGGGCTGAGCGATGGACCGCCTGCAAGCCATGAAAGTCTTCGACCGCGTGGTGGACGAGGGCGGCTTTGCCGCTGCCGCCCGCGCGCTCGACATGTCGCCCCCCGTGGTCACGCGCATGGTGGCCGAGCTGGAGCAGCACCTGGGCACGCGGCTCTTGCAGCGCACCACGCGCAAGGTGGCGCTCACCGATGCCGGCGAGGTCTACCTGCAGCGGGTGCGCAGCATCCTCAACGAGATCGACGATGCAGAGGCCGAGGCCGTGGCCAGCACGCGCGACCTGCGCGGCACCATCCGCATCGTGGCGCCGCCGGTGCTCACCACCAACTTCCTCGCGCCGCTGACCGCGCTGTGGCATGCGCGCTACCCCAAACTGATGCTGGACATCAGCGTGGATGCGCTGGCCCTGCGCCGCATCGACGAGTTCGATGTGACCATCATGGTGGCGGGCGAGGATTTCGATGGCAATATCGTGGCCCGCGCGCTCATGCATGGCGAGGCCATCGTCGTGGCGTCGCCCGAGTACCTGGCGCGCAAGGGCGTGCCCCAGGTGCCGATGGACCTGCTGCAGCATGAGTACCTGCGCGACACGGGCGCACCCGCACGCTCCGAGATGGGGGGCGGGCGCAAACTGCGCCTGCACCCGGCCGTGGGCGACGGCGACTGGCAGGAGGTGGATGCGCCTGCCGTGCTGCAGTCCGACAGCAATGGCGTGCTGCTGCGCGCGGCCATCGACGGCGCGGGCGTGGCGGTCACCGCGCGCCTCTTGATCGAGGAGCAACTGGCCAGCGGCGAGCTGGTGCAGGTGCTGCCCGAGTGGATCGTCTCGCGCTACACGGTGTATGCGGCGCTGCCTTCGGGCCGCATGCTGCCGGCGCGCACCAAGGTGTTCCTGGACTTCATGTCCGAGCAAGGGCCCCAGGCCATCGCCGACCAGCGCTATCAGCCGGGCTGAACCATCGCCGCCAGCTCCGTCGCCAGGGGAGCGGGGGCGCTTGCGGCTATAGCGTTGGCAGCGCCGAAGCTGTTCTGCCGCCAGGCCTCGAACACCGACACCGCCACCGCGTTCGACAGGTTCAGGCTGCGCTGCCCTTCGATCATGGGCAGGCGCAGGCGTTGCGCAGGCGGGAAGGTCTCGCGCAGCTCGGGTGGCAGGCCGCGCGTCTCGGCGCCGAACACCAGCCAGTCGCCGGGCAGAAAGCAGTTGTCGAACAGGTCCTGCGAGCCATGCGTGGTCATGGCGAACATGCGCGCCGGGTCGGGCTGGGCATCGCGCAGGAAGGCCGTCCAGCCCGCATGGCGCAGCACGGCGGTGTACTCGTGGTAGTCCAGGCCTGCACGGCGCATGAGCCGGTCTTCCATGGAAAAACCCAGGGGCTCGATGAGGTGCAGCGTGCAGCCCGTGTTGGCCGCCAACCGGATCACATTGCCGGTGTTGGGCGGAATCTCGGGCTCGACCAGGACGATATGGAACATGGGCGGTATTTTGCTGCGAACAGCGCCCCTTGCGGCCGGGTTTTGTAACAAATCATGGGGTGCCGCCGGCGCTGTCGCGTGGCCGCTGCGTGCGGGCGAACACCACCGCGCCGATGGATGCCGCACCGGCCTCGCGCAGCGCCGTGGCGGCGGCGTGCAGGGTGGCGCCGGTGGTCATCACATCGTCGATAAGCACGGTGCGCCGGCCACGCAGGGCGGCGGCCTGGGCGGGCTCCACGGCAAAGGCGCCGCGCAGGTTACGCAACCGCTCGGCGCGCGTAAGCTGCACCTGGTGTGCCTGCACATCTCCCGAATGCAGGCGCAGCAGCAGGCCGGGGTGCGCCTTGGCGGGCGCGAGCTGCCGGGCCAGCAGCAGGGCCTGGTTGAAGCCGCGCTCGCGCAGCCGCTCGGCCGACAGGGGGATGGGCAGCACCAGGTCGGCCCTGTCGAGCATGGGCGCCAGCCCCGGGGTGCCGCGCATCAGCGCGGCCAGTGCGGCGGCCCAGCCGGGGTCGGCGCGGAACTTGAAATCGGCCAGCATGCCGGACCAGGGGTAGGCGTAGTCCACAGCAGCCAGGCAGCGCTCGAAGACCGGTGGCACGCGCAGGCAGGCGCCACACACCGTGACACCCTCGGGCACGCGCAGGGCGCAGTGGGTGCAGCGCGGCACCGGCTGGGCGAAGCGGGCCGTGCAGGCCGGGCAGATGCGCGTGGCGGGCCAGGCGTGGCACACGGCACACTGGCTGGGCAAGGCGCCGGCCAGCGCGCCGAGCCCGCGGCCCAGCCCCCATCGCCTGGATAGCCCCGTGAACGCCTTGAACTGCATGAGTCAATATACTCGTTGGACCCCGCCGGTTCCTACGACATGCCCACAGCGCCCCCCCACGATCGATCCCCTTGCCGCGGCCCGCTGGCATGCCGCCGCGCCCGCCGCCGCCCCCTGGCTCCATGAAGAGGTGGCCCGCCGCATGGAGGACCGCCTGCAGTGGATACGCCAGGCCCCCGCGTCCTGGTGCCACTGGGACCCCGTGCGCGGCGGCCTGCAGGGGCACGTGCTGGTGAGCGCCCGCTACCCCAAGGCCGCCTGCCAGGTGGCCGAGACCGCTGCGCACTGCGTGCCGGCGGCCGAGCAGGCGCTGGCCCGGCCCTGGTGGAGCCCGGCGCGCTGGACCGGGCCGGCACCGGCGTTGGGCCTGCCGTCCGATGCCAGCGTGCAGATGCTCTGGGCCAACATGGCGCTGCACATGGCGGCCGACCCGCAGGCCCTCATCGCCCAGTGGCACCGCGCGCTGGCGACGGACGGCTACCTGATGTTCTCCTGCCTGGGGCCCGATACCGCGCGCGAACTGCATGGCGTGTACGCCGCCATGGGCTGGCCACCGGCCGGCCATGCCTTCACCGACATGCACGACTGGGGCGACATGCTGGTGCATGCCGGCTTTGCCGAGCCGGTGATGGACATGGAGCGCATCACGCTCACCTTCGCCACGCCCGAGCGCCTGCTGCAGGAGCTGCGCGAGCTCGGCTGCAACCTGCACCCCGGCCGCTTCGGCGCCCTGCGCGGGCGCGGCTGGCGCGAGCGCCTGCATGCGGCGCTGCTGCAGCACCTGGCCGACCCGGCCCAGGGCGGGCAGTTGGCACTGACTTTCGAGATCATCTACGGCCACGCCTTCAAGCCCGCGCCACGCCTGAAAATGAGCGCCAGCAGCGCCGTTTCCTTGCAGGACATGCGGGCCATGCTGGCCACCGGTACCGGTAGAAGTACCGGGTAGCTGCCTGTCAATGACATGGAACAAGGCACGCTACAATTCAGGGTTATTGGGATTTCGGGCATCTTCCCGCGCAACGTGGCGGGCTGCGCATGCCGCGCCAGTGTCTTTGCTGGCGTGGTCTGCAGCCGGCAGTCTTGTGGGCACCTCCGGTGACAGGCTTGGTTTTTCGTTTTGCCACTGTCTCGGGTCAGCGCATCGATTGGCGCCTGGCCCGCAACTGCTCGGTCACCCCCGCGCAGATGGGCTGGATGTACCTGTCGCTGTGTTCGGTTTCACTGGGCATTGCAACGTTCTTCTGGATGCTCGGAGCCCGTCTGGTCATGCCCTTCGCGTGGCTGGAGATGGCAGTTGTAGGTTTGGCATTCGCCATGTACGGACGTCATGCGGCCGATGGCGAGAGGATTTCACTGCAGGGCTCGCGCCTGGTGGTGGAGCTGGAGACAGCAGGCAAGCTCGAGCGCGCCGAATTCGACCGGAGCTGGGTTCGCGTAGAACCCAAGACCGGCGACCGGTCGCTGATCACCTTGTCTGCACAGGGCCGATCGGTGGAAGTGGGGCGCTATGTGCGCCCCGAGCTTCGGCCGGCCCTGGCATCGGAGATCCGCATGGCCTTGCGCGCAGCCTGACCCCACGCAGGCGCGCCAGCAGGGATTGGTTAATTTGAGGCTTAGAAGTAAGTGAGAACTATGAAGAGCATTTCCAATAAGCTGGCTTCTCTGCTGCTGATTGCCGGTACATGGGTAGGCGGCGTTGCCCATGCCGTTCAAGACCTGCCTGGCGGTCCCGCAGTCAACCAGCTCAATCTGCATCCTCCGGTCACCAAGATTGCCGAGGAGCAGCATTTCCTGCATTGGATGATGCTGGTCATCTGCACGGTGATCTTCGTAGCCGTCTTCGCCGTGATGTTCTATTCCATCTGGAAGCATCGCCAGTCCAAGGGCGCCAAGGCCGCCAATTTCCATGAGTCCGTGACCGTCGAAGTGGTCTGGACCATCGTTCCCTTCATCATCGTGATCCTCATGGCCCTGCCCGCCACCAAGGTGCTGGTGGCCCAGAAGGACACGACCAATGCCGACCTCACCATCAAGACCACGGGTTACCAGTGGAAGTGGGGCTACGACTACATCACCGGCGAGGGCGAGGGCCTGGCCTTCATCTCCACGCTGGACAGCAGCCACCGCGTGATGTCCGACAGCGGCAAGGTCGCCGACGCGCCCGCCGACTACCTGCTCAAGGTGGACAACCCGATGGTGGTGCCGGTCAACAAGAAGATCCGCATCATCACCACCGCCAACGACGTGATCCACGCCTTCATGGTGCCGGCCTTCGGTATCAAGCAGGACGCGATCCCCGGCTTCGTGCGCGACACCTGGTTCCGCGCCGAGAAGATTGGCGACTTCTACGGCCAGTGCGCCGAGCTGTGCGGCAAGGAACACGCCTACATGCCCATCCACGTGAAGGTCGTGTCCGCCGAGGACTACACCGTCTGGGTGGCCGAGCAGCGCAAGAAGGCCGCCGCCAAGCTCGACGACCCGACCAAGGTCTGGACGCTGGAGGACATCCTCAAGCGCGGCGAGAAGGTCTATGCCGCCAACTGCGCCGCCTGCCACCAGGCCAACGGCAAGGGCGCTGGCCCGATCAAGCCGCTGGACGGCTCGGCCATCGTGCTCGACACCGACCATGCCAAGCAGATCCAGATCCTGCTCAAGGGCGCAGCCAATGGCGCCATGCCTTCATGGGCCCAACTGAGCGATACCGACCTGGCGGCCGTCGCCAGCTACACCAAGAACAACTGGTCCAACAAGACCGGCCAGCTGGTGCAGCCTGCCGAAATCGTCGCCCAGCGTGGCAAGTAATCACCGCCCCAACGTATTGAGGAATTCACAATGAGCGCAGTTCTCGACAACCACGGGCACGGTGGCGACCACGCACACGACGACCATGGCCACCATGGCCCCACCGGCTGGCGCCGCTGGGTGTATGCCACCAACCACAAGGACATCGGTACCCTGTACCTGCTGTTCGCCTTCACCATGCTCATGGTCGGCGGCGTACTGGCCCTGTTGATCCGCGCCGAGCTGTTCCAGCCCGGCCTGCAGCTGGTGAACCCCGAGCTGTTCAACCAGCTGACCACCATGCACGGCCTGATCATGGTGTTCGGCGCCATCATGCCGGCCTTCGTTGGCTTTGCGAACTGGATGATCCCGCTGCAGATCGGCGCATCCGACATGGCCTTCGCACGCATGAACAACTTCAGCTTCTGGCTGATGATTCCTGCCGCGGCCATGCTGGTGGGCTCGTTCTTCATGCCCGGCGGCGCACCCGCTGCCGGCTGGACGCTGTACGCACCGCTGACGCTGCAGATGGGCCCCTCGATGGACGCCGGCATCTTCGCCATGCACATCCTGGGCGCCTCGTCCATCATGGGCTCGATCAACATCATCGTGACCATCCTCAACATGCGCGCCCCCGGCATGACGCTGATGAAGATGCCCATGTTCGCCTGGACCTGGCTCATCACCGCCTACCTGCTGATCGCCGTGATGCCCGTGCTGGCCGGTGCCATCACCATGACGCTGACGGACCGCCACTTCGGCACCAGCTTCTTCAACCCCGCCGGCGGCGGCGACCCGGTGATGTACCAGCACATCTTCTGGTTCTTCGGCCACCCCGAGGTGTACATCATGATCTTGCCGGCCTTCGGCATCGTGAGCCAGATCGTGCCCGCCTTCGCGCGCAAGAAGCTGTTCGGCTATGCCTCCATGGTGTATGCCACTTCGTCCATCGCCATCCTGTCGTTCATCGTGTGGGCGCACCACATGTTCACCACCGGCATGCCCGTGACCGGCCAGCTGTTCTTCATGTACGCCACCATGCTGATCTCGGTGCCCACGGCCGTGAAGATCTTCAACTGGATCGCCACCATGTGGCGCGGCTCCATGACGTTCGAGACCCCCATGCTGTTCGCTGTGGGCTTCATCTTCGTGTTCACGATGGGCGGCTTCACCGGCCTGATCCTGGCCATGGCCCCGATCGACATCCAGCTGCAGGACACCTACTACGTGGTGGCCCACTTCCACTATGTGCTGGTGGCTGGCTCGCTGTTCTCGATGTTCGCAGGCGTGTACTACTGGCTGCCCAAGTGGACGGGCCACATGTACTCCGAGACGCGCGGCCAGATCCACTTCTGGGGCTCGCTGATCACCTTCAACATCACCTTCTTCCCGATGCACTTCCTGGGTCTGGCCGGCATGCCCCGCCGCTATGCCGACTACCCGATGCAGTTCGCCGACTTCAACGCCATCGCCTCGGTAGGTGCCTTTGGCTTCGGCCTGATGCAGGTGTACTTCTTCCTGGCCGTGGTGCTGCCCGCGATGATGGGCAAGGGCCCTGCAGCCCCCGCCAAGCCCTGGGACGGCGCCGAGGGCCTGGAATGGGAAGTGCCATCGCCCGCACCGTTCCACACCTTCGAAACCCCGCCCAAGCTGGACGCTACCGCGACCCGCGTGATCGGCTAAAGCACCATGCCCACGACCCCCGAACAGAAGAAGAGCAACCTGCGCCTGGGCTTGATCCTGGCGTCGATCGCTGCCGCCTTCTTCGTCGGGTTCATGGTCAAGATGGTCCTCTTGTCCTCCCGCTGAAGAAGACACTGAGCCCCACGCCATGAACCTGCGCCGCGAAAACGCCAAGATGGTCGGCAAGCTGGTCGTGATCGCGGCCGGCATGTTCGCCTTCGGCTACGTGCTGATCCCCATCTACAAGCACATCTGCGAGATGACGGGCATCAACATCCTGTCGCTGTCCGAGCGCCAGGTGCCTGGCAACGGCGTGGCCGGCAAGGACGTGAAGGTGCCCGCCAACACGCAGGTGGACAAGAGCCGCACCATCACCGTCGAGTTCGACGCGAATGCGCGCGGCCCCTGGGACTTCAAGCCCGCCCAGCGCTCGGTGCAGGTGCATCCCGGCGAGCTGACGACGGTGATGTACGAGTTCCAGAACGTGCAGAACCGCCGCATGGCCGCCCAGGCCATCCCCAGCTACGCACCGCGCCAGGCGGCGGCGCACTTCAACAAGCTCGAGTGCTTCTGCTTCAACCAGTACGTGCTGGAGCCCGGCGAGAAGAAGCAGTGGCCCGTGGCCTTCGTGATCGACCCGCGCCTGTCCAAGGACGTCACGACGATCACCCTGTCCTACACCTTCTTCGAGGTGGGCGGCAAGACGCCCGCGGCGCCCGAATCCACGGCGGCAGCCCCCGCGCTGCAGCACCCTGCGCAAGGAGCCGGATCATGACCGACAAGCCGGTACTGCCCCACCCCGCTCCCGTGGCGCCGTCGCCCGTGCAGCGCAAGGGCTCGCTGCTGCGCACCATCCGCGCCGTGGCCTGGTCCTTCATCGGCCTGCGCAAGGGCAGCGAGTATGCGCAGGACGTCGAGAAGCTCAACCCGGTGCATATCATCGTGGTCGGGCTGGTCGCGGTGTTCCTGCTGGTGATCGGGCTGATCGCCCTGGTGAATTTCATTGTGTGACGGCGGCATAGGCAAAGACAGATACCGAGCGCCCCACGAGTACCGATAACAAAAGATTTTGAGATTCAGGAGCTGAAATGAGTGCATCAAGCCACGGAACGACACCGTACTACTACGTGCCCGCCGAGTCGCGCCACCCGGCGATGGCGGCTGCCGGCCTGTTCTTCGTGATCCTGGGCGCGGGCCAGTGGATCAACGGCCACGACTGGGGCAAGTACTCCCTGGCGCTGGGCATGGTCTGGTGGCTGTTCGTGCTGTACCAGTGGTTCGGCGACGCCATCCGCGAAAGCGAAGGCGGCCTGTACGGCCACAAGATCGACCTGTCATACCGCTGGAGCATGAGCTGGTTCATCTTCTCGGAGGTGATGTTCTTCGGCGCCTTCTTCTCGGCCCTGTGGTGGGCGCGCGCGCACTCGGTGCCGGCCCTGGGCAGCCTGGACAACGCGCTGCTGTGGCCCGACTTCAAGGCCGTGTGGCCCAGCATCGCTGCCGGCGCCACGGCCTCGCCTGCCGGCATCGTCGAGCCCTTCCAGACCGTGGGCCCCTTCTGGCTGCCCACCATCAACACCGCGCTGCTGCTGACCTCGGGCGTGACGCTGACCATCGCCCACCATGCGCTGCGCGAAAACCACCGCGGCAAGACCATCGCCTTCATGTGGGCCACCGTGCTGCTGGGCTTCGTCTTCCTGTGCGTGCAGGGCTACGAGTACTACCACCTGTACACCGACCTGAACCTCAAGCTCAGCTCGGGCGTGTTCGGCTCCACCTTCTTCATGCTCACCGGCTTCCACGGCTTCCACGTGTTCCTGGGCATGCTGATGCTGCTGTTCATCACGCTGCGCCTGCAAAAGGGCCACTTCACCCCCGAGAAGCACTTCGGCTTCGAAGGCGCTGCCTGGTACTGGCACTTCGTGGACGTGGTCTGGCTCGGCCTGTACGTGCTGGTCTACTGGATGTAATGTCCGGCACCCATGAAAAAAGCGCCGCGAGGCGCTTTTTTTGTGCCGTCCCTGGCAGGTTCTCCTACGGATTTGCATTCAATCGTATAACTAGGCGGGAGCCGCAGACAGTGCTGTAGCACGGCAAGGTGAACCAACGACGTTAGACGGTTGAAGGCAAATCCGTATCAGCGTGTGCTGGCAGGCAGCCCGGTGGGCTGGATATAGCCCAGTTGCCAGGCGACGAGAATGCACAGGAACAGCGCGATGGACAGCCCCACCCGGATGGCCAGCGCCCACGCCATGCGGTGGCCCTTGGCCTTGTCGTCGCTGGCATTCTTGCCGCCACGCATCATGAAGAACAGGGCCGAGGCCAGGCTGGCCAGGATGGCGATGAAGGCCAGCACAACGAGGTATTTCATGGAGCACATTATCCCGTGACCCACACGCAACGCGCCCTGGGCCCGCT
Organism: Acidovorax sp. AC410; assembly: GCF_979253235.1. NCBI lineage: Bacteria > Pseudomonadati > Pseudomonadota > Betaproteobacteria > Burkholderiales > Comamonadaceae > Acidovorax > Acidovorax sp. AC410. Next base: position 716,483 of record NZ_CEEDCG010000001.1, on the reverse strand, counting down.
TTTCTGGCTGATCCTGCTGGCGGCGCTGGCCGGCATGCTGGCCACGGCCTCGCTCGGGCGCTGGCAGCTTTCGCGCGCGGCAGAGAAAGAGGCGCTGCAGGCGCGCATCGACGAGCGCACGCGCCAGCCGGCCATCGGCGGCCAGGCGCTGCTGGCTCCGGCCTCCGCCGACGCGCAGCAGGCCCTGGTACACCGCACCGTGGCCCTGCAAGGCCGCTGGCTGGCGCAGCACACCGTGTACCTGGACAACCGGCAGATGCAGGGCCGGCCTGGTTTCTTCGTGCTCACGCCCCTGCAGCTGGTCGATTCCGGTGCCGTGGTGCTGGTGCAGCGCGGCTGGGCGCCGCGCAATTTCCAGGACCGCATGCAGCTGCCGCCGGTGCAGACGGACGCAGGCGTGGTGCAGGTCGCCGGCCGCGTGGCGCTGCCGCCTTCGCGCCTGTACGAGTTCGAGGGCGGCGACAGCGCCAAGGGGTCTTCCCGCATCCGGCAAAATCTCGACCTGGCTGCCTTCGGGGCAGAGACGGGCCTTGCGCTGGCGCCCCTCACGGTCTTGCAGACCGGGGCTGCCGCCGAAGGGCTGCTGCGCGACTGGCCCGTCATCGGCGCGGGCGTCGACAAACACTACGGTTACGCATTTCAATGGTTCGGGCTCTGCGGCCTGATTGCACTTCTCTATGTCTGGTTCCAAATCGTCCGACGCTTCCTTCGCCCACGCCGCCAGCCAGGCGCCTGAGCGCCCCGGCAACGGCGCGGCCCACCCGCTGGGGCTCACGGTGCACAGCCTGCCCGAGGCGGGCGATGCCGTCGCCGGCAGCCAGCGCACGCGCCATGGCCGCCTGAAGATGTTCGGCGTGCTGCTGATCTGCGCCGCCCCGGTGATCGCCTCGTACTTCACCTACTACGTGATCCGGCCCGAGGGTCGCCGCGTCTACGGCGAGCTCATCAACCCCCAGCGCACCATGCCCGACCTGGTAGGCACCGCGCTCGACGGCAAGCCCGTGCCGCTGGCCTCGCTCAAGGGCCAGTGGCTGCTGGTCAGCGTGGCCGGCGGTGACTGCAACGAGCCCTGCCAGAAGCACCTGTACCTGCAGCGCCAGCTGCGCGAAACCCTGGGCCGCGAGAAGGACCGCGTGGAGTGGGTCTGGCTCGTCAACGACGCCGCGCTGCCGCCGCCGCTGCTGGCACCGGCCCTGCAGCAAGCCACCGTGATGCGCCTGGCCCCCGAGGGCGTGGCCGCCTGGCTGGCCCCGGCCCAGGGCCATGCGTTGCCGGACCACCTGTACGTGGTCGACCCCATGGGCAACTGGATGATGCGCTTTCCCGCCGCCATGGACAGCAGCGGCGCGGCCAAGGCCAAGCGCGACCTCGACCGCCTGCTGCGTGCGTCCTCCTCGTGGGACGAGGCCGGCCGGCCCGCCAAGCCATGACCGACGCCCAGCCCCTGTACGACCTGGCGCCGCTGGCCCGGCTCATGCTGCTGGGCGTGCTGATCGCCCTCGGCCCGCTGGTCTGGGTGTGGCTGCGCAACCGCAACAGTACGCCCCTTCGGCGCCTGCAGGCGCTCACCGTGCTCACGCTGTTCCTGACCTTCGACCTGGTGCTGTTCGGCGCCTTCACGCGGCTCACCGATTCGGGCCTGGGCTGCCCCGACTGGCCCGGCTGCTACGGCAGCGCCAGCCCGGTGGGCGCGCGCGCCGAGATCGCCGCCGCGCAGGACGCCATGCCCACGGGCCCTGTCACCCACGGCAAAGCCTGGGTGGAGATGGTGCACCGCTACCTGGCCACGGGCGTGGGCGTGCTCATCATCGTGATCACCGTGTCCTCCTGGGTGCAGCGCCGCCAGGCCAGGCAGCAGGGCGTGGCCGAGCCACCCCTCAGCCCTTGGTGGCCCACCTTCACGCTGTTCTGGGTGTGCCTGCAGGGCGCCTTCGGCGCGCTCACGGTCACCATGAAGCTGTTTCCGGCCATCGTGACGCTGCACCTCATCGGCGGCCTGGTCCTGCTGGCCCTGCTGTGCGTGCAGGCCGTGCGCCACGCCCACTGGGCCCAGGGCCGGGTGGCCGAGCGCATCGCCCCCGCGCTGCGCCAGGGCCTGGTATGGACCACGGTGCTCGTGGCCGTGCAGATCGTGCTGGGCGGCTGGGTCAGCACCAACTACGCCGTGCTGGCCTGCACCGGTTTCCCCACTTGCCAGGGGAGCTGGTGGCCCACCATGGACTTTGCCCAGGGCTTCCAGGTCTGGCGCAAACTGGGGCTGCTGCAGGACGGCAGCCACATCAGCTTTGCCGGCTTGACCGCCATCCACTACGTGCACCGGCTCATGGCCTATGTGGTGCTGGCCGCGCTGCTGGCGCTGGTCTGGCGCCTGCGCAAAGCCGCCGTGCTGCCGGTGCAGGCGCGCTGGCTGCTGGCGCTGGCGCTGGCACAGCTGGCCACCGGCCTGTCGAACGTCGTGCTCGGCTGGCCGTTGCTGGCCGCCGTGCTGCACACCGGCGGCGCTGCCGCCATGGTGGTGGTGCTGACCTGGGCGCTGGCAGCCAGCCGCGCGGCCACCGCACCGCAAGAAGACGAAAACCCAGCGCCTTCGCGCGCATCGAGAAGAGTGTCCGCATGAGTGTCGCCCCCGCCGCCGTTATCTCGCCGCCATCGCGCGTGGCCCAGTTCTATGCCCTCACCAAGCCGCGCGTGGTGCAGCTCATCGTGTTCTGCGCGCTCATCGGCATGGTGCTGGCCGTGCCCGGCCTGCCCACCGGCGCGCAGCTCGGGCGCATGGCCATCGCCTGCCTGGGCGTGTGGCTGGTGGCCGGTGCGGCCGCCGCCTTCAACTGCATCGTGGAGCAGGGCATCGACGCCAAGATGAAGCGCACCGCCTGGCGCCCCACTGCCAAAGGCGAGCTGTCCAATACGCAGACGCTGCTGTTCTCGGCCGTGCTGTGCGCCGCCGGCTCCGCGCTGCTGTACTTTGCCGTGAACCCGCTGACCATGTGGCTCACCTTCGCCACCTTCGTCGGCTATGCGGTCGTCTACACCGTGATCCTGAAGCCCCTGACACCGCAGAACATCGTCATCGGCGGCGCCTCGGGCGCCATGCCGCCGGTGCTGGGCTGGTCGTCCATGACGGGCGACGTGGGACCCGAGGCGCTGATCCTCTTCCTCATCATCTTCTTGTGGACGCCGCCGCACTTCTGGGCCCTGGCGCTGTACCGCGTGGAGGACTACCGCAAGTCCGGCCTGCCCATGCTGCCCGTGACGCACGGCAACGAGTTCACGCGGCTGCAGGTGTTCCTGTACACGCTGATTTTGTTCGCGGGCTGCCTGATGCCCTTCGTCTACGGCATGAGCTCGTGGATCTACCTGATCGCCGCCGTGCTGCTCTCCGCGGGCTTTTGCGGCTATGGATTTGCGCTGTGGCGCAAGTACTCCGACGAACTGGCGCGCAAGACCTTCCGCTTTTCCCTCATCCACCTGAGCGTGCTGTTCGCTGCACTGCTGGTGGACCACTACGTGCTTTGAAGCCCCACACCATGCAGAAACGAAACGCCTTGAAAGCCATCGCCCTGGGCACCGCAGCACTTGCCGGCGGCGCGCTGCTCACCGCCTGCTTCGACAAGAAGGGGCAGGCGCTGCAGTTCCGCGGCGTGGACGTGACCGGCGCCGACTACGCCCGCGACCTGCCGCTGACCGACCACAACGGCCAGGCGCGCAGCATGAAGGACTTTGCCGGCAAGGTGGTGGTGGTGTTCTTTGGCTTCACCCAGTGCCCCGACGTCTGCCCCACCGCCATGGCCGAACTGGCCGAGGTGAAAAAGGCCCTGGGCAAGGACGGTGATCGGCTGCAGGGCCTGTTCGTCACCGTCGACCCCGAGCGCGACACCCCCGAGGTGCTCAAGGCCTACATGGCCAACTTCGACCCGAGCTTCCTCGCGCTGCGCGGCACGCCCGAGCAACTCGCCGCCGTGGCCAAGGACTTCAAGATCTACTACAAGAAGGTCGAAGGCAAGACCCCCACCAGCTACACCATGGACCACTCGGCCGGCAGCTACGTCTATGACCCGGCCGGCCGCCTGCGCATCTACAACCGCTATGGCAGCGGCGCCCAGGCGCTGACCGAGGACGTGCGCGCGTTGCTGAGCGCCGCCTGAGCACACCCGCAAAAAAGCCCTCCGTCGCCTTGGCAGGCGGGGAGGGCTTCGGGGTTGGTGGACTTATTCGGCCTTGATGCCGCGCATGGCGATCACCCCACCCAGCAGGTTGGTGTCCGCCTTGATGCGGTTGGCCAGGCCTTCGGGCGAGGTGCCCACCACCTGCCAGCCCTGCTGGAACAGCTTGCTGCGCACGTCGGGGCTGCGCGCGATCTCGCTGATCAGCGCGGCCACCTTGGCCTGGATGGGCTTGGGCATGGTGGACGGGGCGGCAAACGCGTTCCAGATCTCCAGGTTGTAGTTGGTGATGCCGGCCTCTGCCAGGCTGGGCACGTCGGGCACCAGCGGGCTGCGGCCCGAGGAGGTGACGCCGATGGCGCGCAGCTTGCCGGCCTTGATCTGGGCCTGGGCCAGGGCCGGGGGCAGCAGCGCCATCTGCAACTGGCCGCCGAGCATGGCCGTGGCCACCTGGGGGTAGCCGGGGTAGGGCACATGCACGGGGTTGATGTTGCTGCGCGACTTGAGCAGCTCGGTGCCGATGTGGCCCACGGTGCCCACGCCGGGGGTGCCGTAGCTCCATTTGTCGCCGCCGTTGCGCGCGGCCACGAAGAATTCGCGCGCATCGGCCGTGGCCGGCACGCCAGGCTGGCTCACGGGCGCGGTCAGCACCAGGGGCGAGGTGCCGATCAGGCTCAGCGGTGCCAGGTCCTTGATGGGGTCGTAGGGCACGGCGGGGTTGAGCATCTTGGCGATGGTCATGTTGCCGTTGATCATCAGGCCGATGGTGTGGTCGTCACGCGCCTTGGCCACGGCGTCGGCGCCGATGTTGCCGCCCGCGCCCACCTTGTTCTCCACGATCACCGGCTGGCCCAGCGCCTTGGACAGGGGCTCGGCGATGGTGCGGGCCGTGAGGTCGGGCGAGGAGCCGGCCGGGAAGCCGACGATGATGCGCACCGGCTTGGTCGGCCAGGCCAGGGGGGCTGCTGCTGCTGCAGGCGCTGCTGCGCCAGCGGGTTTGGCTGCCGGCGCTTTTTGCGGGGGCTGTTGGGCGATGGCCCAGGGCGACGACAGGGCAGCGAGCGCGAGGGCCAGGGTGGCACGGCGGGGAACAACAGGGCGTGACAAGAGCATCTCCTTGAAAGTGATCTGCAGCGGCTGCAACGCCAAAGCAAAAGGGCCCCGACGGGGCCCTTTTGTTGGAGGCGCTTTTGCCGCGAAGCAGCGATGTTAACGCGGCCCCTGTGCCAAAGCGTGGCGCTGCTTATGCGTATTCCGCCAGCGCCTTCTTCATCTTCTTCATGGCGGCAACTTCGATCTGGCGGATGCGCTCGGCGCTGACGCCGTAAACGGCTGCCAGCTCGTGCAAGGTCATGCCGCCCGAACCGTCGTCGTTCACCTTGAGCCAGCGCTCTTCCACGATGCGGCGGCTGCGCTCGTCCAGGTCGGACAGGGCGGCAGCGATGCCATCGGTGGCCAGGTAGTCGCGCTGGCGCGATTCGATCATGGCGGTGGGCTCATGGGCGGCGTCGGCCAGGTAGGCAATGGGGCCGAAGGCCTGCTCGCCATCGTCGGAGGGGCTCGGGTCGAGCAGCACATCGCCGCCCGACATGCGGGTTTCCATCTCGATGACTTCCTCACGCTTGACGTTCAACTGCTGCGCGACCGAGTCGATCTCGCTGTCCGACAGCGTGTCACGGTGCGTGGCGGCATCGGCGGCGGCCGCGTCGGCCTTGAAACCCTGCTTCATGGACCGCAGATTGAAGAACAGCTTGCGCTGGGCCTTGGTGGTCGCCACCTTGACCATGCGCCAGTTCTTGAGGATGTACTCGTGGATTTCCGCCTTGATCCAGTGCATGGCGTAGCTCACCAGCCGCACGCCCTGGTCGGGGTCGAAGCGCTTGACGGCCTTCATCAGGCCCACGTTGCCTTCCTGGATCAGGTCGCCGTGCGGCAGGCCATAGCCCAGGTACTGGCGCGAAATGGAGACCACCAGGCGCAGGTGCGACATCACCAGCCGGCCGGCGGCGTCCAGGTCGTTGTTGTCCTTGAGCGCGCGTGCGTACGTCTGCTCTTCCTCGTGGGTGAGCAGGGGCAGGCGGTTGACGGCCGAAATATAGGCGTCCAGGTTGCCCAGCGGGGGCACCAGCGCCCACGGGTTAGCCGGGGCCAAAGTCGTCGTAGCGGTTCCAGATTGAATGTTCATTCCGGGAATCCTTTCCTCTAAGGCATGATATTAGCACTCTCTTGGAGTGAGTGCTAAGGCCGAAGTTCCCATGCCGGGCCTGGGTGTTTGCAGGGGGCGATTTCCGGGGGGTTGGCGCCTGCCGGGTTGCTTACCCGCATCCCAGTCTGTCTGAAAAACCAGTCTATGGGGCTTGCTTTGGGTCGGATGTAGGAGTCCTGCCCAAGGGCATGTCGTGAATTGCGACAGCCGCCGCTTTGCGGGGTGGTGAAGGTGCCCTGGACCTGGGGCCGCCATGGGCCCTGGCGACGGTGGAGGCGCCGGGCCGACAATCGCGTTCGTATTGTGAGTCCTCACTTCGATTGGGCGCAGCCCCATGGGCATGGCCTGGCGCCGCCGGCGTACGGCGGCCTCCGGGGTCACTGGTTTTTCAGGCTGAGCACGGTGCCCTCGGCATCCACCGTGGCGACGGCGGTGTTGGTGACGACGGCATTGAAGGCGTTGGTGCCACGGTATTTCGTGAACACGGTCATTCCGCCATCCGTCACCTTGTAGCGGGTTTCGACATGCTCATAGCTCTTGGGGTTGCGCATGGCCGCCTTGACTGCCGTCTCCACGTTGCGGTGCGCGCCGTTCCACGGGCTGAACTGGGCCTCGTACTTGGCCTTCACGGCGGCGGAGCGCGCCACCTCTTCCTGGAACTTCTTCTCGGCTGCCTGCTGCGTCTCTATCGTCTCGAGCTTGCCCTGGTAGAGCAGGCGGCTGCCGGGCTCTTCCTTGATCAGCGTGCGGTAGATCTGCACCAGCCGGTCGTTGGAGAGGGTGTTCGCATTCTCCAGCTCCAGCTTCATCACCTGCACCTCGGCGCGCGACTGCAGGCGCCCCAGGTCGGGGTCGCGCGTCACCCCCATGAACTTGGTGATGGTGGCGTGGGCTTCGCGCGCCTGGCCTGCTGCGAGCTGGCGTTCCACCTCGGCGATGATCTTCGACTTGTTGGCGGCGTACTCGGCCTCGCGCTCCTTCTTCACCGCTGCAATGCGCGCAGCGGCCTCCTGCTGCTTCGTGGCCTCGTCCTGCAGCCGCTTTTCCTCGGTGGCGCTGCCGAAGCTGCTCATCTGCAGGAACATCAGCACCAGCACGATGCCCACGCTCCAGCCGGGGGAAGGGAAGAGGGGGGTGCGCGCCAGGATCCGTTGGCGGATCGGTGGCAGCAGCAAGACGAGCATGGGGATGAGCAGCAGCCCTGCGGCATAGCCGCCGGATGCGCCCACGCCCCCCAGGGTGCTCAGGCTCGCGAGAATGGCCATGGCATACAGCCCGGCCGCTACCAGAATCGGCTTTGACAGCATCGGAAACAGTCCTCCCTGAATCATTTTGTTGCGCGCGATCATAGTGTGCTATCCCGCAAACAGGTGATACCGATACAACCGATGGATTTGGCGCCATCGCAAGGCGCAAACCGCCCCTGAGCAGGGCAGTCCGCTAACGGCTGGTCGGCAGCAGCCGCTCCACCAGCGGGTGCAGCACCTTCTTGTGCGCGGCGATGGCAAAGAAGTGCTCTTCCACGCCCTCGCAGGCGCCCAGCCGCCGCACGCCGTAGTGCGCCGTCAGCTCGTCGTGGACCAGGCCGGCCATCGGGAACACGCCCATGCCCGCAGCGCCAAAGGTCTTGAGCAGGGCGCTGTCCTCGAACTCCCCGGTCAGGTTCGGCCGGATCGCCATGCGGTCAAACCACTGGTCGAGCAGGGGGCGCACGGCCGCATGGGTGGTGGGCAGCAGCACCGGCACCTTGGCCAGGGACTGCGGAAAGCCGCGCCGGGCCGCCGCGTACAGCGCAGGCGGCGCGTACCAGGCCAGGGCCGATGCGGTGAGGGGGTGGCTGTAGACCTTGAGGCTGGGGTTGGGCGGTGCGGGGCGGTCGGCCAGCACCACGTCAAGCCGGTGCAGCGCCAGGTCGCCCAGCAGGTCCTCGAACTCGTCCACCAGGCACAGCAGCTTGAGGTGCGGTGCCTGCATCACCGGCTGCATCAGGCTGCGCACCGCCAGCTTGGGCAACTGGTCGGAGATGCCCACCACCAGGCGCACCGTGGGGGCGCCGGCCGCATCGCGCACGGCGGCGGGCAACTGCTCGCCGAGCTGGAAGATCTGCTCGGCCTGGCGCATCGCGGCCAGGCCCGCGTCGGTGAGCGCCACCCCGCGCCCCGAGGGCTTGAGCAGGGCGTAGCCGAGCGCGCGCTCGAGCTCGCGCACCTGCGTGCTCACGGTCTGCACGGCCATGCCCAGGCGCTCGGCGGCGCGCGCGACACCGCCCTCCTTGGCGACGACCCAGAAGTAGTACAGGTGCCGGTAGCTGAAGTCGGAGCCCATGCAATGTCCGGTTTTTCAGAACTGTCGCTTCCCAATTCGCTGCTTTCACAAAGCGGGCGCCTGGCTATCGTGGGGCCAGGCACGCAGACCACAGGGTGGCCGTGGGGCGGGCCACCACACCGACCAATCGGAAGGAGACAGCCATGTTGAGAGTCCTTGTTCCATCGGATGGTTCCGCCAACTCGTTGCATGGCCTGCGCCATGTGATCGGCGAGTTTGCGAAGAACCGGGATCTGGCGATCCATGTGCTCAACGTGCAGCCGCCGTTCTCCCAGCATGTCTGCGATTTCAGCAGCAAGAGCGACCGCACGGAGTTCCACAGGGAGCAGGCCGCGCTGGCACTGGCGCCGGTGCGCCAGGCGCTGGACGGCGCCGGTATCCCCTACACCGTACACATGGAGGTCGGCGACAAGGCCGACTGCATCGTGGAGGCCGCGCGCCGGCTTGGCTGCGACGGCATCGTCATGAGCACGGCGCGCAAGAGCTCGCTGGTACGCATGGTCGAGAACTCGGTCACCAACCAGGTGATCGAGCGCACGAGCGTGCCCGTGGAGGTGATCGCCGGCGAGCCCGCATCGAAGCTGGAGCGCTTCGGCATACCCGCGGGCGTGGGCGCGGGCATCCTGGTGCTGTGGATGGCCGCCAGCTGAGTGGGCGCAGGGCCTGGCGATGACCAGCAGCATCGACACCCTGGCCACCGGCCCGATGTGGGCCGGCTTCATCGCCTTCGTGCTGGCCATGCTGGCGCTGGACCTGTTCGTGCTGGGCGGCAACAAGGCGCACCGCGTGTCGCCCCGGGAGGCGGCGGGCTGGGCCGTCGCCTGGGTGGCCCTGGCCACCAGCTTCGGCGCGCTGCTGTGGTGGTACCTGGACGGCGTGGCCGGCCGCGAGGTCGCCAACCGCAAGGCGCTGGAGTTCTTCACCGGCTACCTGATCGAGCAGGCCCTGTCGGTGGACAACATGTTCGTGTTCGTGATGGTCTTCGGCTACTTCGCGGTGCCGCCGCAGCTGCAGCGCCGCGTGCTGCTGTACGGCGTGCTGGGCGCTATCGCCATGCGCGCCGCCATGGTGCTGGGCGGTGTGTGGCTGGTGTCGGAGTTTGCCTGGGTGCTCTACGTCTTCGGCCTGTTCCTCGTGGTCACCGGCATCAAGATGCTGGTGCTGGCCGAGCGCAAGCCCGACCTGGACCACAACCCCCTGCTGCGCTGGCTGCGCGGTCACCTGCGCATCACACCGGGCTTCCACGGCCAGGCCTTCTTCGTGCGCATCGGCGGGGTGCGCCATGCCACGCCGATGCTCCTGGTGCTGGTCATGATCGAGGCCAGCGACCTGGTGTTCGCGGTGGACAGCATCCCCGCCATCTTCGCCGTGACCACCGACCCGTTCATCGTCTTCACATCCAACATCTTCGCCGTGATGGGCCTCAGAGCCCTGTACTTCCTGCTGGCCGACATGGCCGAGCGTTTTCACCTGCTCAAGTACGGCCTGGCGCTGGTGCTGGTCTGCATCGGCGGCAAGATGCTGGCCACGCCCTGGTTCCACATGCCCACGCAGTGGTCGCTGGCGATCGTGGGCGCCATCATCCTGGTGTCCGTGGTGTTGAGCCTCAAGCTCCCCAGGCGCTCGCGCAGCGCATGGTGAAGCGTGCGGTCTCAGAGGCTGGGAGTTTTTTGGCCGTGTCCGAATGGCGCGTCAAAACGCACTGGATCTAGGCGCAAAGCACAGCCATAGCTCGGGCTATGGCGAGCATTTGCAACGACGAGCCGGGGCGTTTTGGCGTGCGAGGCGGGCATGGACGAAAGACTCTCAGCCTCTCAGGTCGTGCGGAACTGCCTGCGGTAGGCCTGCGGCGAGACCTGGAGCGCCGCCGCGAAGTGCTGGCGCATCGAGGCCGGGGTGCCGAAGCCCGCCTTGTCGGCCACCGTGTCGATGGATTCCTCGGTGGTCTCCAGCAGGCGCTGGGCCAGGGCCAGGCGCTGGTGCAGCAGCCACTGGCCCACGGGGGTGCCCATGGCCTCGCGGAAGTTGCGCGTGAAGCTCCGGCGGCTCATCAGGGCGCGCTGGGCCAGGGCATCCAGGTCGTGCGGCTGCTGCAGGTTGTGCAGCATCCAGTCGACCACGGGGCCCAGGCGGTCGCGCTCGGGCGCGGCGCGCACGGGGGTCTCGATGTACTGCGCTTGGCCGCCCTGGCGGTGCGGGGCCACCACCATGCGGCGCGCCGCGCGGTTGGCCGCGTCGGCACCGTGGCGCACGCGCAGCAGGTGCAGGCAGCAGTCGATGCCGGCGGCCGTGCCGGCCGAGGTGAGCACGTCGCCATGGTCCACGTACAGCACCTCGGGCTGCAGCACCACGTGGGGGTAGCGCTCGGAAAAGCGCTCGGCCAGGTACCAGTGGGTGGTGGCCGTGCGGCCTTCGAGCAAACCCGCCTCGGCCAGCACGAAGGCCCCCAGGCACAGTCCCACGATGGTGGCGCCGCGGCGGTGTGCGCGGCGCAGCGCCTCCAGCAGTTCCGGCGGTGCCGCGCGCGTGTCGTCGAACCACGAGGGCACGACGATGATCTGCGCCCGGCGCAGGATGTCGAGCCCGTGCGCAACGTGGATCGCAAAGCCCGCGTTGGTGCGCAGTGCTCCGGGCGTTGCGGCGCAGACCGAGAGCGCAAAGCGGTGGCTGCGGTCCTCGTCGCGGTCCTCGCCGAAGACCAGGCACGGCACCGACAGGTGGAAGGGGCTGATGCCGTCGAAGGCGAGCACGGCGACGGTTTCTGGCTGGGAGACGATCATGGCCCGATTCTATCGATAATTGGCATTCGGGCCGCTATCGGCCAGGGGCATCGCTGCCTAAGATTCAATCCATCGCAACCCAATGGAAACACCGACCATGTCCACCGCACCCCGTCGCGCCCTGATCGTCATCGATGTGCAGAACGAGTACTTCGAAGGCGGCCTGCTGCCCATCGAATTCCCGCCCGTGGCGCAAAGCCTGCCCAACATCCTGCGCGCCATGGACGAGGCCCGTGCCGCCGGCCTCAAGGTGGTGGTGGTGCAGCACCATGCGCCCAAGGGCGCGCCGGTATTCCAGGCCGATACGCACAACGGCCAGTTGCACCCCGAGGTGGCGCGCCGCCACCGCGACCACCTGATCACCAAGGCCACGCCCAGCGCGTTCACCGGCACCGACCTGGCGCAGTGGGTCGCCGACAACGGCATCGACACGCTGAGCATCGTCGGCTACATGACGCACAACTGCGATGCGTCCACCGCCTTCGAAGCCATGCACCGCGGGCTGGCGGTGGAGTTCCTGTCCGACGCCACGGGCGCGCTGCCCTACGAGAACGCGGCGGGCTACGCCAGCGCCGAGGAGATCCACCGGGTCTTCAGCGTCGTCTTCCAGAGCAACTTCGCGGCGGTGGCCAGCACCGAGGGCTGGGTGGCGGCGGTGCGCGATGGCCAGGCCCTGGCCAAGGACAACGTGGTGGTGTCGAACCAGCGCGGCCGCGCCCGCGCAGCCCGCGCCTGAGAGACTGAGAATCTTTCGTCCACGCCCGCCTTGCACGCCAAAACACCCCGGCTCGTCGTTGCAAATGCTCGCCATAGCCCGAGCTATGGCTGTGCTTTGCGCCTAGATCCGAGGCGTTTTGGCGCGCCCTTCGGTCACGGCCAAAAAATTCCCAGCCTCTGAGTTCGCCTTCAACCGGCCAGGTCGCGCAGCGCCCCGGCCAGGGTCGGGTGCTGGAAGCGGTAGCCGGCCTGCAGCGCGGCCCGGGGCTCCAGGTTCTGTCCGTCGAGCAGCAGGGTCGACATCTCGCCCAGCAGCCAGCGCAGCGGCGCCCCCGGCATGCGCAAATAAACCCGGCGTCCGAAGGACTGCGCCAGCGCCCGGCTGAAGCCCGCCTGCGACGGGGTGTCCGGCGCCACGGCGTTGACGGCACCCTCCAGCGCCGGGTGCGTGAGGGCAAAGCGGATCAGCCCCAGCGCATCGGCCAGGTGGATCCAGGGCGCCGGCTGCCGGCCGGTACCGAGCACCGCGCCCAGCCCGAAGCGGGCGCTCAATGCCAGCATGGGGTAGGCGCCATCGCCCCGGCCCAGTACCACGCCCAGGCGCAGCCGCAGCACGCGCACGCCCAGGGCTTCGGCGCGCCGGGCCTCGTGCTCGATGGCCACGCACAGGTCGGACTGGAACTCTCCCGGCCGCGGCGGGCCGTCCTCGGCCAGGGCCGCGCCATCGAGGTTGTTGGCCGCACCGTAGTAGCCCACGGCCGACGCGCTGACCAGCACCTCGGGCACCTGCTGCAGCCGCCGCATCAGTTGCACCAGGGCCATGGCCACCTGCGTGCGGCTCTCGACAAGCTCGCGCCGGCGCGCGGCCGTCCAGGGCCGGCCCAGCACCCGGGCGCCCGCGAGGTGTACCACGGCGCCGATGCGGGTTTCGCTCGGGATCTGGTCCAGGTGCTCCACCACCCACACGCCCTGGCCGAACAGGGCCTGTGCCTGGCGCGCATCGCGCGACAGGGCGATGACGCGCCGGCCCTCGGCCTGCAACTGCCGCACCAGGGCACTGCCCACGAAGCCGGTGGCACCGGTCACCAGCACCGCCGGTCCCGAGGGCGGCGTGTGTGCCCCGGGGGTGGGCGGCGATGCCTGCTGCGCGGCCGAGCGCCCCAGCCGGCGCACGGCGCGCACATTGCGCACGCTCCACGCCAGCACGCCCACGCCGTACAGCGTGAAGAGCCAGGAGACCCAGCCGTGGGGATGGAAGTGCAGTGCGGTGTTCATCGATGCCCAATCATGCAGCACCGGCACCATCAGCGCCACGAAGGCCCCATAGCTGATGGTGAGCACGGTGTGCAGCAGGCGCTCGAAGGGCGGCAGCCGGCGCGTGCGGTCTTCTTCCAGAAAGTCGGCCAGCGTGACCCCTATTTCCGCCGCCAGTACCAGCGCCAGCACGCCGGCCATGGCGCCGGGCCATTCGAACCAGGCCAGACCCACAAAGACCAAGCCGTACAGCGCCTCGCGCGCCGCATGCAGCGCCAGCTCGCGGCGGGCCGACACGCGCTGGGGCAGGCGGGCCTGCCATTCGTGGTGCCAGAGGTTGTCGAAGGCGCCCAGCACCGACTGGACGGACAGGAGGATGAAAACGGCTTGCATGCTGCTCATTCGACTTGGAGGGGATCGGAAAAGACGCCCGATTGGTAAAAGGTCTCGCCCCACAGCGGGTGTTGCATCGACAGCGTGAAGCGGAAGTCGCCACCGCCCAGGTCGGTGTGGGTCACGCGGCACTGCCCGGGCGACAGCCAGTGCGGCACCGGGATGCGCAGCGGGCCCAGCGCCAGAAAGAAGCGGCGGCTCTGGAAGACCAGGCTGCCGTCCTCCTCGAAGACATCGAGGGCCATGGCCAGGCCACCGTCCGTGCGCTCGGTCAGCTGGCCTCGTGCTCCGGGTTCCTTGGTCGAGCGCACGGTGGCTGCGCCAGTGGCCTCGCCGAACACCCGCTCCCACACCACCCCGCCCAGGCCATTGCCGCGCACCCGCACGGTGGCCGCCAGGCCCCGGGCCTGCAGGCTGGTGAGCGGGCTTCCGAAGGCGCGCGACAGGCTGGCGTAGATGCGGCCGATGGCGGAGCAGCGCAGGTCCATGCGGCCGGTGTAGTCCACGTCCGGGTGATTGGCACCGAAGCGCCGGCGCACCGCGGCCGGCAGGCGGGCCCAGCCCGCGGCGCCCACGTAGTCGGCCAGGTCCAGGTGGCGGGCGGCGTCGGCTGCGGGGGCGAAGGAGGTCAGGGCGGTGGAGGGCATGGCGGGTTTCCTGTGGGGGCTGCTTGATCCCTCTTCTGCGAAAACCGGGCCAACCCTCCACACCACCGCAAGTCCTTGATTCATTGGACTTTTCACCAACGGCCTGCATACTTCGTTTACAGTGCGCGCAGGCTGTGTTGTCAACGCTGGCAACAGGTCACCCCCACGCCGGCACCGCTTTTCATCCCATGCTCATCCGCGCCGTTCTCGGCTTCTCGATCGTCGAAACCCTGGCCCTGGCCGGCATGCTGCTGTGGTGGGCCGACCGGGTGGCCGGCGCCCGGCTGCTGGCCGCCTTCTTGAGCGGCATTGCCCTGTGGATGGCGGGCAACGAGCTGCCCAACTGGCTGGGCCCGGGCAGCGCGGATGTCGCCATGGCGATGATCGGCTTCTCGCCGCTGACCTCGGCCTTCTTCTTTCACTTCTGCGTGGTGTTCTGCGGCGTGCGGCTACCGCGCTGGGGCGTGGCGGCGGCCTACCTGCTGGGGGGCTCGGCCACCCTGGCCGTGCAGCTGGTGTCGCCGGGCGAGCTGGTCTGGCGCGAGCACGTGGGCCTGATCGCCATCGCCAACACCGTGGGCATGGTGGCCAGCATGGCCTGGGTGGTGCTGGGCTTGGGCGGCATCGCCGTGCTGCTCACGGCGCTGGCGCGCGCCCGGCGGCCAGCCTTCAACCAGATCGCGGCGGTCACCGCGTCCTGCCTCTGGGGCGTGGTCTGCCTGTCGGGCTACGGCATCGTGGTGCTGGACCTGCCGCTCTACCCCTTCCCGCTGCTGGGCCTGCCGCTGTACCCGGTGATCCTGGTCTACGGCATCCTGCGCTACGGCGTGTTTGTGTCCAACGCCTGGGCGCGCCGCGCGCTGGCCTGGGCCCTGCTGCTGGCGCTGGGGGCCGTGGTGGTAGCACTGACGCCGCTGCTGCCCATCGAATCGCGCTGGATCGGCGGCTTCGTGGTGGCCATCAGCTGCATCGCGCTCAACGGGCCCGTGCGCCAGTTCGCCGAGCGCCTGGTGTACCCGGGCGGTGCGGTCTCGGCGGCCGATCTGCAGTCCTGGCGCGAGGCGCTGCAATCGGCCGACAGCATGCAGGCGCTGGAGAATGAGGCCAGCGCCTTGCTCAGCCGCCGCACGGGCACCCAGGTGCGGGTGCTGCTGGGCGATGGCAGTGCCCAGGCCCCTGGCGACATGCCGTGCCTGCTGGGCGCGCGCGCGGGCCCCGGCTGGGCCATCACCTTGCACGGCTGGGAGGCCGCGCCCCCCGGGCCACGGCGCGTGGCCGAGCTCTTCGGCACCGTGGTGGCCGATGCCGCCGAGCGCGTGGCCCAGGGCGAGCAGATCGCGGCGCGCGAGCGCGAGCGCCAGCTGCAGGCGCGCCTGGCCGAGCTCGGCTCGCTGGCCGCCACGGTGGCGCACGACATCCGCAACCCGCTGAACATCATCGCCATGGCGGTGGCCACGGCCTCGCCCGAGGTGCGTCGCGAGGTGGCCGGCCAGGTGGGGCGCATCGCGCACCTGAGCAGCGACCTGCTGGACTACGCCAAGCCCTGGAAGCTGGTGCCCCAGCGCTACGACCTGGCCGCCCAGGTGCGTGCCGCGGCAGCCAGGCTACCGCACTGCACGCTGGGCGCCGCCCTGCAAGCGCCCCTGTGGATCGACGGCGACCCGCGGCGCGTGGACCAGGCGCTGACCAACCTGCTGGAGAACGCGCGCGCCGCATCCGGCGCCGAGACCCCGGTGGCCGTGTACATCGACGCCGAGCCGCGCGCCGATGCCGTGCTGCTGCATGTCTGCGATGACGGGCAGGGCGTGCCCGAGGAGATCCGCCACCGCCTGTTCGAGCCCTTCGCCTCGCGCAGCCCCGGCGGCACGGGCCTGGGCCTGGCCATCGTGGCGCGCACCCTGGCCGCCCACGGGGGCTCGGTGGCGCTCACGCAGCGGCCGCCCTGGACCACCTGTTTCACCCTGAGCTTCCCCCTGAACCATGCACACCCCTCCTGACGCTGCGGACCGTGGCTGCATCCTGCTGGTCGACGACGAGCCGGCCTTCCAGCGCCTGGGCGCCCACTTTTTGCGCGAGCTGGGCCACGAGGTGGTGGTGGCGGGCGACGGCGAGCAGGCCCTGGCCGCCTTCGCCGCGCAGCCGGTGCCCGACCTGGTGCTGCTGGACCTGGCCATGCCGCCGTCGATGGACCCCGAGGCCGGGCTGGCGCTGGTGCCGCGCTTCGCGCATGTGCCGGTCATTGTCTGGTCCGGCCATGGCGACCATGAGCTGGCCTTGCGGGCCGCCGAACTGGGTGCCTGGGACTTCCTGACCAAGCCCATCGACCCGGACATGCTGCGCTTCGTCATCGCGCGCGCCATGCGCAAGGCCAAGCTCGACGCCGAGCTGCGCAGCCTGCGCGCGGCGCAGGCCGGCGACGACGACATGGGCTTGGCCGGCCAGGCCCAGGCCACCGTGCAACTGCGCGCCATGGTGCGGCGCGTGGGGCCCACGCGGGTCAGCGTGCTGGTGCTGGGGCCCACCGGCAGCGGCAAGGAGCTGGTGGCGCGCGCCCTGCACGCCTGCAGCCCGCAGTCGGCCAGCGCCTTTGTCGCCATCCACTGCGGCGCGCTGTCGGCCGAGCTGCTGGAGAGCGAACTCTTCGGCCACCTCAAGGGCAGCTTCACCGGGGCTTACCGCGACCAGCCGGGCCTGGTTGAGGTGGCCCATGGCGGCACCCTGTTCCTGGACGAGGTGGGCGAAATGCCTCCGCCCATGCAGGTCAAGCTGCTGCGCTTTCTGCAGGAGGGCAGCTTCGTGCCCGTGGGCGGGCGCAGCCCGAAGAAGGCCGAGGTGCGCGTGGTGGCCGCCACCCACCGCGACCTGGAGGCCATGGTGCGCGACGGCAGCTTTCGCGAAGACCTGTACTACCGCCTCAAGGGCGTGGTGCTGCGCACCCCCGCACTCGGCGAGCGGCCGGCCGACGTACCGCTGCTGGCCACGCGCTTCCTGCACCGCGTGGCGCCGCGCGCCGGCCTGTCGGGCGATGCCCTGGCCTGGCTGGCCGCGCGCGAGTGGCCGGGCAATGTGCGCGAGCTCAAGGCCCTGGTCGAGGCCGCAGGCGCCCTGCTGCTCAAGGACCAGGCCGAGGTCGATGCACCGCTGCTGCGGCTGGCCGCAGGCGAGGCGGACGAGGACCAAAACGCCACCGAATCCGCCGCGCCTCTGGAAGGACTGGGGCCGCTCGACGCAGCGCTGGCCGAGCTGGAGCGCCGCTTGGTCCGCGATGCCCTCCAGTCGGCCGGCGGCAACCAATCCGAAGCCGCGCGGCGCCTGGGCATCTCGCGCGTGGGGCTGATCAAGAAGCTGGCGCGGCTGGGCCTGCGCTAGCGCGCATTGGCCACGGCCAGGGCCGTGGCCCGTGCGGCACGCCCGTCGGGCGCGCTGCGAATCCGGTAGCGCGCTGCCCCCGGCCATTGCCTGCGCCCTGGCTTAGCCCATGGCCGGAGCCTCACCGGCCCTGGGTCAGCAGGGCGTGGCTGGTGATCAGGTTGCGGTAGTCCGGAATGTGGTTGGAGAACAAGGTGCCCAGGCCCTCCACGTCGTTGCGCCAGTCGCGGTGCAGTTCGCAGGCCGCGCCGAACCAGCTCATCAACTGCACGCCGGCCTGCGACATGCGGTCCCAGGCCGCGTTGCGGGTGATCTCGTTGAAGGTGCCCGAGGCATCGGTGATCACGAAGACGTCGAAGCCTTCCTCGATGGCCGACAGCGCCGGGAAGGCCACGCACACCTCGGTCACCACGCCGGCGATGATGAGCTGCTTCTTGCCGGTGGCCTTCACCGCCTTGACAAAGTCCTCGTTGTCCCAGGCGTTGATGTTGCCGGGCCGGGCGATGTAGGGGGCATCGGGAAACTGGCTCTTGAGCTCCGGCACCAGCGGGCCGTTGGGGCCGTTCTCGAAGCTGGTTGTCAGGACGGTCGGCAGCTTGAAGTAGCTGGCGATGTCGGCCAGCGCCAGCACGTTGTTCTTGAACTTGTCCGGGTCGATGTCGCGCACCAGGGACAGCAGGCCGGTCTGGTGGTCTACCAGCAGCACGGCGGCGTTGTTCTTGTCCAGGCGGACGTAGGGCTTGGTCATGGTGAATCTCCTTGGGGGTTGCAAAAAAAAGCCCGGGATGGGCGGATGAGACGCAGCCGCGCCCGGCCGGGCCGCTGGCCCGGGAGGATCGAAGCAGTGTCGGAGAGGCGGAGGCCCCACCCAGGGAGCCTCAAGCGCTCAGGCCGCCATCCGGCCGAAGCGGCCGCTGTGGAAGTCGGCCATGGCCTGGCGGATCTCGGCCTCGCTGTTCATCACGAACGGGCCATGGCCCACCACGGGCTCGTCGATGGGTTCACCCGACAGCCACAGCACGGTGGCGTCGCTGCTGCCCTCGATCTCCACGCCGCTGCCGGCGCGGTCGAGGTGTAGCAGTTGCCCCTCCCGCGCGGTGGTGCCGTTGACCTGCACCGTGCCGTGCAGCACCACCAGCGCCAACGTATGCCCGTCCTTCGCGTCGAACCGGCCCGTGCCGCCCTGGCCGATGCGGATGTCCCACACGTCCATCGCCGTGAAAGTGTGCGCCGGGCCGCGGTGGCCGGCGAATTCGCCGGCGATCACCCGCACGCGGCCCGCGCCTTCGGCCAGGTCCACGCAGGGAATCTGCGCATCCAGCAGCGTCTGGTAGCCCGGCGCGGTCATCTTGTCCTTGGCGGGCAGGTTGACCCAGAGCTGCACCATCTCGATGGTGCCGCCGCGTTCGGTGAAGGCGCGCGAGTGGAATTCCTCGTGCAGGATGCCGCCGCCGGCGGTCATCCACTGCACGTCGCCGGGGCCGATCAGGCCGCCCGCGCCGGTGGAATCCCGGTGCTCCAGCTCGCCCTGGTAGACGATGGTCACGGTCTCGAAACCGCGGTGCGGGTGCTGGCCGACGCCGCGCGGGCGGTCGGTCGGCCCAAAGGGCGTCGGCGCTGCGTGGTCAAGCAGCAGGAATGGGCTCAGGTGCCTGCCCAGGCCGTCGTAGCCGAACAGCGAGCGCACCGGAAAACCGTCGCCCACCCAGTGCGTGCGGGGGGCGCTGTAGACACCGAGGACTTTCTTCATCGCTATCTCCTTGTGTCGCCGAGACGAAGGTCTTGGCCGATGGATAGAGAATATGAGAGGAACGATG
Organism: Acidovorax sp. AC410; assembly: GCF_979253235.1. Classification (NCBI taxonomy): domain Bacteria; kingdom Pseudomonadati; phylum Pseudomonadota; class Betaproteobacteria; order Burkholderiales; family Comamonadaceae; genus Acidovorax; species Acidovorax sp. AC410. Next base: position 696,812 of record NZ_CEEDCG010000001.1, on the reverse strand, counting down.
AATGCGGTAGTTGGTAATATTTGCCATCAGAGTCCTATTTGAGGAACGATAAAGGCGGTGTGCGATGAAAGACCTGAACGACCTTTACTACTACGTGCAGGTGGTGGACCACGGCGGCTTTGCGCCCGCCGGCCGCGCGCTGGGCATGCCCAAATCCAAGCTGAGCCGGCGCATCGCGCTGCTGGAAGAGCGCCTGGGCACGCGCCTGATCCAGCGCTCCACGCGGCGCTTTGCCGTCACCGAGACTGGCCAGACCTACTACAGCCACTGCAAGGCGATGCTGGTGGAGGCCGAGGCCGCCGACGAGGCCATCGCGCTGACCCACGCCGAGCCGCGCGGCATCGTGCGCATGACCTGCCCGGTGGCGCTGCTTGATGCGCGCATCGCCGACATGCTGGCGGCCTTCATGGCCGCGCACCCGCGCGTGGAGATCCACCTGGAAGAAACCAACCGCCGCGTGGACGTGGTGGGCGAAGGCATCGACGTGGCCATCCGCGTGCGTCCGCCGCCGCTGGAAGACAGCGACCTGGTGATGCGCGTGCTCGCCGAGCGCGGGCAATGCCTGGTGGCCTGCCCGCAGCTGTTGGCAAGCGGCATCCCCCAGGTGCCTGCCGACCTGGCGGGCCTGCCGAGCATGGACCTGGGCCTGCCGCAGCACGAGCATGTGTGGAGCCTGATTGGCCCGGACGGCGCGCAGGCGGCCATCCGCCACCGGCCGCGCCTGGTCACGCGCGGCATGCTGGCACTGCGCGCGGCGGCCGTGGCGGGGGTGGGCGTGGTGCAACTGCCCTCGATGATGGTGCGCGAGCAGATCGCGCGCGGTGAACTGGTCCACGTGATTCCGGGCTGGGCGCCACGGCGCGAGATCATCCACGCCGTGTTCGCCTCGCGCCGCGGGTTGCTGCCGGCGGTGCGGTCGCTGGTGGATTATCTGGCGGAGCGCTTCCAGGCGCTGGACGAAGACTGATACGGATTTGCCTTCAACCGTAAACGATAGTTGGTTCGCCTTGCCGTGCTACAGCACTGTCTGCGGCTCCCGCCCAGTTTTACGATCGAAGGCAAATCCGTATGAACCTATGCGCTGCCGCGTGGCCGCGGTACGGCCTTGCCTGGCAACCGGGCAATGCGCTCGCTCAGAAAGTCCACCAGCACGCGCACGCGCTGGGGCTGGTAGGGGCGGGCGGCGTACAGCAGGTGCGCCTGCTGCGCCGGGCCGGTGTAGCGGGGCAGCACGCGCACCAGGCGACCGTCGGCCAGCAGCTCGGCCACCATCCAGGTGGGTTGCAGCGATATCCCCGCGCCGGCCAGCACGCTGTCGAGCAGGGCCACGGCGTGGTTCACGCGGTAGCGGCTGTGTACCGGCACGTTCACGGGGCCGGCAGGGCCTTGCAGCAGCGCGCCATCGTCGCCGGCCGCATAGCGCAGGTAGCCGTGCGCCAGCAGGTCCTGCGGCTGGCGCGGCCTGCCGTGTGCGGCCAGGTAGGCGGGCGAGGCCACCAGCACGCGCGGCCAGGTGCCCAGGTGGCGGGCGACCAGGTCCGGGGGCAGGGGGCCGCCCAGGCGCAGCGAGACGTCGATGCGCTCCTCCAGCGGGTGGATGAAGCGGTCGTCCAGCACCAGCTCCAGCGAAATGTCAGGGTAGGTGGCGAGGAACTCACCGGCCATGGCATTGAGCCGGCACTGGCCCAGCGCCACCGGTGCGCTCACGCGCAGCAGGCCGCGGGGGTGTGTGGTGCGCTGGCGCACGTCGGCCACCGCCTCGTCGTAGCCCTCCAGCATGCGCCGCGCATGCTCGTGAAAGCGCTGGCCTTCTTCCGTCAGGCTCAGCCCCGCCGGGGCGCGGCGCAGCAGGCGCACGCCCAGCGACTGTTCCAGTCCGGCCACCAGCTTGCTCACCGTGGGCTGGGTGGTGTCCATGGCCCGCGCCGCGCCCGACAGGCTGCCCAGCTCCAGGCTGTGAACGAAGGCGGCAAGCGCGCGCAGGGTGTCCATGGGTATTCCGATATCGAATGGATGGAATGCCATTTTGCCGTCTGTTCATGGATCGTGGAATGCAAGACAGTGGGCCCTTCTTTCAGCCCCCACGAGGATCGACCGACATGAACAAGCCCTGGAATCTCACCGCGCACCTGCGCCGCGCCGCCCTGGCACTGGCCATGGCTGCCGTCACGCTGCCCGCAGCCGCCGAACACTGGAGCCCGAGCTGGATGGCCGCCACCCAGCCGCTGTGGGGCGGCGACTTCGTGCTGCCGCTGGGCCTGCCCTTCCAATACCACCGGCAGACCATCCGCCAGGTGGCGCGGCTGAGCGTGGGCGGCACGCAGTTGCGCGTGATGCTGAGCAACGAGGGCAGCGCGGTGCCGCTGCACATCGGCGCGGCCCGCGTGGCGCGCCATGCCCGGGGATCGGCCACCGTGCCGGGCACGGACCGCCCGCTGCTTTTCGGCGGCCAGGCCGCCACCGTGGTGCCGCCCGGTGCGCGCTGGGTCAGCGACCCGGTGGACCTGCCCCTGCCCGCGCTGGCCGAGGTCGCCGTGTCGCTCTACCTGCCCCAGCCCAGCGCGCCTGCGGGCTTTCACTTCGATGCGCGGCAGACGGCCTATGTGGCAGATGGCGACCACACCGCCGCCCTGCAATTGCCCGCGTCGGCCACCGAATGGAGCACCCGCGCCTACGTGAGCGGTCTGGTGGTGCAGTCCGCAACGCCGCCGGCCGCCGTGGTCACGCTGGGCGATTCCCTCACCGATGGCAATGGCGCCACGCCCGGTGCCCACGCACGCTGGCCCGATGCGCTGGCCGAGCGCCTGGCCGGGCAGGGCGTGGCCGTGCTCAATGCCGGCATCTCCGGCGGTCGCCTGTTGAAGGGCGGCATGGGACGCGCAGGCCTCACGCGCGCCGCGCAGGACGTGTTCGGCCAGCCGGGCGTGCGCGCCCTCATCGTGCTGCTGGGCACCAACGACATCGGCTGGCCCGGCGGCCCCTTCGCACCCGGGGAGCCTGCGCTGCGCGCCGAGGAGCTGGTGCAGGGCTACCGCCAACTCATCGCCATGGCCCGCACCCACAACCTGCGTGTGCTGGGCGGCACCATCCCGCCGTTCGGCGACGCGCTGGCCGGCACGCCGCTGGCGGGCCACTACTCGCCCGAGAAGGATGCCGTGCGCCAGGCTGTGAACCGCTGGATCCGCGAGGCCGGGGCCTTCGACGCGGTGGTGGACTTCGACGCGCTGCTGCGCGATCCGGCCCGCCCCTCGCACCTGCGCGTGGCCATGGACTCCGGCGACCACCTGCACCCGGGCGATGCGGGCTACCGGGCCATGGCGCATGCCGTCGACCTGGACGCACTGCTGGGCCGGGCGCCGTGACGGGCCGGGTTCAGCGCCCTGCCGCCACCTCCGTGTCGACCAGGGCCTTGCAGAAATCCCGGATGACGGCCAGGGCGGGCGGTTCGGCCCTGCCGTTGAGGGTCACGAAGGCGAACTGGGCCTGCAGCCGGGCCTCCGGCGAGACCATGACCTCGCGCAGTGCATCCCGTGGCCATTGCGCCTGGGCCACGGCGATGACACCCAGGAAGAGCGCATCCGTCGCTTGCACGGTTCTCAGGAGGCTGGCGACGTCTTCGGACGCATGCTGCATCCAGGTATGGGGGTTGGCCGCGGCGCCATAGCGCTCGACCAGTGTCCGCGCTGCATCGTCGCTGACCTTGGTGGACAGCAGGGGAAAGGAACGGAGTTCCTTGAAGCGGACTTTCTGCCCCTCGCCCAGCGGGTGGCCTGCCCGGCAGAGGAAGCCGGAGCGCAGCGCAGGCAGCACCTCAACACTCAGGTCCGGTGCCGGTGGCACGGCACGGTAGGTCAGCAGGAGTCCGTCCACATGGCGCGCGCGCAGTTCCGCCAGCTGGATCTCGGGGCTGCCACCGAGGAGCTGTACGCGCACCTTGGGGAACTCACGCAGCATGTGCGTCATGAGCGGCGCTGCGAACAACGCACTCGGGGCCGATCCCACGCCCAGGCGGATGTCGCCGGCCACGCCTTCGGCCATCGACGCGGCGGCGCGCTTGAGCTCGGCCGTCTGCAGAACGATCTGCTGCGCCTGCGCGAGCACCAGCCGTCCGAACGGGGTCAGTTCGTTCTGCTTGCCGATGCGGTCCACCAGCGGCAGGCCGAGTTCCTGTTCCAGCATCTGGATGCTGCGGCTCAGCGCCGACTGCGTGACATGCACGGTCTCGGACGCCCGGCTGAACGAGCGGGTCTCGGCGAGGGCCACGAAGTGCTGGAGCTGGGCGATGTTCATGGATTCTTGATCATGAGTTCAACTCATCATAACTACAAAAATAATGAACTGGACTGCTGAATGAGCAAGTCCAAGAATCGGTGCCATCGCAGTTTTCTGGAGCTTGCAATGAACCTGTCCCCCCGTGCTTTCATCGCCGCGCTGGCGTGCGGCCTGTGTACCCTGGCGGCCGCGCAGAGCGCATTCCCGTCGCGCCCCGTGACCCTGCTGGTGCCTTACCCCGCCGGCTCGGCCAGTGACTTCACGGCGCGCACCTTCCATGAGCCCCTGGGCAGGCAACTGGCCACGCCGGTGGTGGTGGAGAACCTGGGCGGGGCCGCCGGGGCCATCGCGGCGGTGAAGGTGCTGTCCGCACCTGCCGATGGCCACTACCTCTTCCAGGGCTCGCCCAACGAGCTGATTCTTGCGGGCCTGGTCAACAAAAGCGTGAAGTACCAGAGCGGCGACTTCCGCATGGTCGCGCCCGTGGCGGTCTCGCACCTGGTGCTGGTCGCCGCCGCGCATGTACCGGCCGACAGCATGGACCAGCTGGCGGACCTGGCGCGGGCGCGCAAGGCGGCGCCGCTGACCTATGGATCCTCCGGGCCCGGCACGCTGTACCACCTGCTCGGGGCACTAATGGCCAAGCGCACGGGGGCGGAAATGACGCACGTGCCCTACAAGGGCGGCGCGCCGCTGATGCAGGACCTGCTGGGCGGGCAGATCGACTTCGCCTTCATGCCCTACCAGAGCAGCTACGCGGACCTGGTCAAGCAGGGGCGCATCAAGGTCATCGGCTCGCTCGCCGACGCCAAGCTGCCCGCGCCCTTCCAGGACGTGCCCTCGTACAAGGCCAGCCGCCAGTTCAAGGACTTCGGCTTCAACATCTGGACGGCCTATCTGGTGCGCCAGGGCACCCCGCAGGCCACTGTGGACCAGTTGGCCGCAGCCTTCCAGGCGGCCTTGCAGCAGCCCCAGGTGCGCGGCCCGCTGGAAGCCCAGGCCAAGACCTTGTTCGCGCCCATGCCGCTGGAGCAGGCGGCCGCGTTCTACAAGGCTGAGATCGCCCGCTACCAGGAGCTGGTCAAAACCGTCGGTTTCGAGGCCCAGTAGGAGCGCAACGCACATGACGAACCTCGACACCGTCGGCGCCCACCTGCGCCAATCCGAAGCCCCCATCGTGGCGTGGCTCGAAGACTATCTGCGCTTGCCCAGCGTCAGCGCCGACCCCGCATTCGCGCCGTCGATGCAGGCCACGCGCGAGTTCCTGGTGGCCCGGCTGCAGCGCATGGGCCTGGCCGACATCCAGTTGCTCGACGGCGGTGGCGAGGCGGCTGTGTTCGGTCAATGGCTGGGCGCACCCGGCAAGCCGACGATCATGGTCTATGGCCACTACGATGTGCAGCCCGCCGACCCCCTGGACCAGTGGCGCACCCCGCCCTTCGAGCCCACCACCATCGACGGCTGCATCTATGCGCGCGGTGCGTCCGACGTCAAGGGCTCGACCACGGTGGCGCTGGAGGCGGTCGCGGCCTTCCTGGCGCAAGCTGGTGCGTGCCCCGTGAACGTGAAGGTCTTTCTCGAAGGCGAGGAAGAGACAGGCAGCCCGTCCTTGCGCCGCATTGCCGAGCGCTACCATGCCCTGCTGCAATGCGATGCCGTGCTGTCTGCCGATGGGGGCCGGGCGAGCGCCAGCGTTGCCACCATCAATACCGGCGCACGCGGCAATGCGCAGCTCGAAGTGGGCCTGCGCAGTGCGTCCAAGGACCTGCACTCGGGCCGCTACGGCGGGGGCGTGCGCAATGCACTGCACGAGATGGCGCGCCTGCTGGCCTCGCTGCACCACGAGGACGGCTCGGTCGCCGTGCCGCACTTCCATGCGGGCGCGCACCCGCCCGATGCGCAGCAGCGTGCCGACACGGCCGCCTTCCCGTACGACGAAGCGGCATTCTTCACAGACGTGGGTGCCGCATCGCATGGCGAGCCCGGCTTCAGTGCGCGCGAGCGCATCACCCTGCGGCCGGCGCTGGACGTCAATGGCATGTGGGGCGGGTACACGGGCGCCGGCGGCAAGACCATCATCGCGCACGAGGCGTTCGCCAAGCTCACGGCCCGGGTGGTTGCCGGGCAGGACCCGGCGCAGGTCATCCGCGCGGTACTGCGGCACCTGCAGGACCGGTGCCCGCCGGGCTGCGAGCTGCAGGTGCTGTCGCTCGGCGACGGCTCGCCGGCGTCCACTTTGGCGCCGCACCACCCGCTGGTGCAGGCGGCCGAAGCGGTGCTCACGGACGCCACGGGCCACCGGCCCATCCATGTGCGCCTGGGCGCGAGCGTGCCCATCACCGCGCTGTTCAAGGAGGTCCTGGGCATCGACACGCTGATGTTTGGCTACAACCTGCCCGACGAGGACGTGCATGCCCCCAACGAGTTCTTCCGCCTGCAGTCGCTGCGCGACGGCCTGCAGGCCTGGGCCTGCCTGCTGGAGCGCCTGGGCCATTTTTCGCCTGCGGATTTTCGCTTCCCTTCCACGCTGGAGACATGACATGCATTCCCCCACGCTGAATACCCTGCTGTTGCTGGTTCTTGCCCTGGGCCTGGCCGCCTGCGGCAGCGGCGATGACCACCCTTCCGATCCCACCGAGGTCGCCACGGCAGAGGGCCGGCTGGTCGGAACGCCCGACACAGGCCTGGTGACTTACCGCGGGATTCCCTACGCCGCGCAACCCATGGGTGCCCTGCGCTGGGCCCCCACGGCGGCGCCCCAGGCACGCAGCGCGGTGCTGCAGGCCACGCAGTGGGGGCCGTCGTGCCCGCAGGCCGGCCCGGGGGCCGATGCCGCCACGTCGGAGGCCTGTCTGTACCTCAACGTGTGGAAGCCTGCGGACGCCCGGCCGGGCAGCAAGCTGCCCGTGGTGGTGTTCATGCATGGCGGGGCCTTCGTGCTGGGCTCGGGGGCGCAGGTCAGCCTGGCCGAGCTCACGAAGCGCCAGGTGGTCAGCGTGAGCTTCAACTACCGCCTGGGCGCACTCGGCTACATGGCGAACTCTGCGCTGCAGGCATCCAACCAGGACGCCAGCCTGGGCAACTTCGCGCTGATGGATGCGCTGGCGGCCCTCGCCTGGGTGCAAAAGAACATCGAGGCTTTCGGTGGCGATGCCGGCAACGTGACCCTCTGGGGGCTCTCGGCGGGGGCCACGCAGACCTTCTCGCTGCTGCAATCGCCCCGGGCCAAGGGCCTGTTCCACAAGGCCATCCTGCAAAGCGGCGGCGGTGCGGAGTATTCCAACCTGGCGCCGCAGGCGGCGCTGGCCGTGGGCGACAGTGCCGTGGCAACGCTGGGCTGCGCCAAGGCGGCCGACCAGGCCGCCTGCCTGCGGGCGCTGCCCGTATCGGCCATCCTGGCCGCCCAGGGCCCCGGCAAATGGCGCCCGACGGTGGACGCGCAGGTGCTGACCCAGGTGCCCGCCCGCGCCTTCGAAACCGGCAATTTCAACCGCATGCCGGTCATGATCGGTGGCGTCTTCGACGAAGGCACGCTCTTTAGCGACCCACAGCTCAGCGCCGGCAACTACCCGCTTTACCTGCACTCGCTGGTGCCGGCGGGCTTCGACACCAAGAGCATCGACGCCACCTATGCCCTGTCGCGCTTCGCGGTGCCGGGCCAGGGCTATGCGCGGGCCGTGGGCGATGCCATGTACGCCTGCGGCAACAGCGCGCGGCGCGATGCCCTGTCGGCCTGGGTTCCGGTGTACGGCTGGGAGCTCACGGACCCGGCCATGTCGTTCCCGCAGAACCCGGTGTCCTACTACTACGGCAGCTCGCACGGCCTCGACAGTCTCTACCTGACCGGCAATGCCAATGCGCTGCCCTCCTACCCGTTCCTGGACGCGGGCAGCAAGGCCGCCGTGACCAGCAGCGAGGGCCTGGCCCAGCGCAGGGCCCTGGCAGCCCAGATGCTCACGTATGTGGCCAATTTCATCCGCAGCAGCGATCCCAATGGCGATGGCCGCCACCTGGCGATCCACTGGCCACGGTTCGCGGGCCCCACCGACCGGCAACTGATCGAGTTCACCCTGCCCGCGATCACGACCTCGAACACCCGGTTCGAGCAGGCCCACCACTGCGGGACGGTGTGGCCTGCGATCTATTGAGCGGTGCGCGGCGGGTGGTCACCGCCTTGTAGACTGGGGTCCGTCCCATCGCCTCGCCCTGGGCCAGTCCTGGGCGATGCGGTGTGTTTTTATGGAGGAGCCCGATGTCCCACCACCCCCGCTTCAACGTCTTTGGCCGCATCGTCGAAGTGCAGCGCCACGGCGCGCAGTGGCAGTCGTTCCTGATCGGTACCGACGGCAAGCGCGCACCGGCCGGCTGGGTGGTGCCCGACTTCATCGAGGCGGACGAACTGGCCCAGTACCTGGCCGACCTGTTCCACGAAAGCGCCATGCCGCACAACGGCGAGGTGCATCGCATCAGCTAGCGGCGATGTGCGGGATCATCCCGCATCGGCAAGGTACACATACAGCCGGTTGCGCCCCATGGTCTTGGCCTGGTACATCGCGTTGTCGGCCTGGCGCAGCACCTCGTCCACCGTCAGGGTGTGGCCGGACACCAGGCTCACCCCGATGCTGGCTTCGCATTGGTAGGGCTGGCCACCCAGGGCATAGGGTTCGCGCAGCGCCGCCAGCATGCTTTCGCCCACGGTCCGTGCCTTGTCCGTGGCCTCGGGGGCTTCCTTGCCCAGGCTCTGCAGCAGCACGACGAACTCATCCCCGCCCAGGCGGGCCACGGTGTCCTGCTCGCGCACGCAGGCACGCAGGCGCGTGGCCACCTCGCGCAGCAGCAGGTCGCCCACGGCATGGCCGCGGCTGTCGTTGAGGGCCTTGAAATGATCCAGGTCGACGAACAGGGCGGCGGCGATCTGGCCGCTGCGGCTGCTGGCAGCCATCACCTGCTCCAGCCGGTCGGTCAGCAGGCGCCGGTTGGGCAACTGGGTCAGGGTGTCGTAGAGGGCCAGGTGGCGCGCCTCGTCCTCGGCGGCCTTGCGCCGGGAGATGTCGATGTCGATGCAGAACATCTCGGGTTCCTGGCCTGGCACGTGTACGTAGGCGTGGCTTGAGAACACGTCCACCGGTGAACCGTCCTTGCGCTTGAGGCGCAGCTCTCCGGCGGGGATGGGTTCGCCCGAGCTGAACATGTGCGCGACCTGGGTTGTCACGGCATCATGCATGGGGGCGGGGATGATCAGCTCCAGCAGGTTCCGGCCCAGGGCCTCCTGCTCGGTGTAGCCGTACAGTTCTTCCGACGCCTTGTTCCAGTAGGTGGTGGTGCCGTCGGCCCGGTAGCCCTGCACCGACACCGACGGGATGCCTAGCAGCAGCGAGCGAAAGCGCAGCTCCGATTCGTGCAGCGCCTGCTGTGCCTGCCAGCGCTCGGTGATGTCGCGCGCCAGGAAGAGCGCGGCCGCCTGGCCATCCACCTCCGTGCCCAGCGGCTGCGCGCGTCCTTCGAAGTAGCGGATTCCCGATGCGGTGTAGACCGTGTACTCGAGCTTGTGGGGGGCGCCCGAAGCCAGCGTGTCGCGCAGCAGCTGTACCAGCCGCTGGGCTTCGCTGGAGGGCAGCACGTCGCGCAGGTGCTGCCCCACGCGCTGGGGCGCCCCTGCGGCATGCACGCCGTCGTCGCGCGAGAACAGTTCCATGCAGCGGCCGTTGCGGTCCAGCAGCATCAGCGCATCGGGAATCGCCAGGGTGATGGCCTGCAGGCGGGCAGCGCTGCCCGCCAGGGCGAAGTCGGTGGCCTGGCGCTGCTCCACGTCGCGCAGCAGCAGGCCCAGGAGGGCGGTGGCCACCGGAAAGATCATCAGATAGGGAACGGCCACGGTTTCGTTGATGCGCGCCACCACCTCGGCAGGCAGCCCCTGGAACAGCCCCACCACCGCCAGGTGCAGCAGCACGCCGAACACCAGCAGCGGCCAGATGCCCACGCCCAGTTGCCAGCGGCGGCGCGCATGGCGGTAGGCCAGGCCGGCGGCCACGCAGGTGGCGATGCTCAGCAGCCCGACGAAGACACCGGCACCACCGATCCACAGTCGCCAGGCTGCCGCCATCGCTCCGGCAATCAGCGCCACCGTGGTGCCGCCGAAGAGGCCGGCCATGCACAGCACCACCGAGCGCGCGTCGATGATGACGCCCGGGGCAATGGCCAGAGGCGAGAGCATGCCCACGATGCAGATGCCGCCGAACAGCAGCCCCGAGAAGGCCTTGCCCACGCGGGGCTGCCTGCGCCATAGCCGGATGTTGGCCCCGTGCAGAAAACACAGTGCCAGCAGCAGGGCCGCGCCTTTGACCAGTTCGACGAACAAGGAACCTCCCCGCAGCCCGTGAGCGAAGTTCCATCATGTGGCAATTGCTGCCAGCGGTAAATGCAAATTTGGTGGGGTTTACGCCTCCCGGTGCCCCATCAGGTCAGCAGCGCCTGGGCGAATTCGCGGGCGTTGAAGGTTTCGAGGTCCTCGAGCTTTTCGCCCACGCCGATGAAGTACACGGGGATTGGGCGCTCCTGCGCGATGGCGGCCAGCACCCCGCCCTTGGCCGTGCCGTCGAGCTTGGTGACGATGAGGCCGGTGAGCTGCAGCGCATCGTCGAAGGCGCGCACCTGGGCCAGGGCGTTCTGGCCGGTGTTGCCATCGATCACCAGCAGCACCTCGTGCGGGGCGGTGGCGTCGGCCTTGGTCACCACGCGGCGGATCTTCTTGAGCTCCTCCATCAGGTGCAACTGCGTGGGCAGGCGCCCGGCGGTGTCGACCAGCACCACGTCCTTGCCGCGGGCCTTGCCGGCGGTCACGGCGTCAAAGCTCACGGCGGCGGGGTCGCCACCCTCCTGGCTGACGATTTCCACCGTGTTGCGGTCGGCCCAGACGCCAAGCTGCTCGCGCGCCGCTGCGCGGAAGGTGTCGGCGGCCGCCAGCAGCACGGCAGCGCCCTCGCCCGAGAGGTGGCGGGTGAGCTTGCCGATGGAGGTGGTCTTGCCCGCGCCATTGACGCCCGCCACCATGATCACGGTGGGCGTGTACTGGCCGATGACCAGCGCTTTCTCGAGCGGGCGCAGCAGGTCGGCCAGGGCATCGGCCAGCAGGCCCTTGACCAGGGCCGGGTCGGTGGTCTTGCTGTCCTTGACGCGGCGCTTGAGGTCGGTCAGCAGGTGCTCAGTGGCCTTCACGCCCGTATCGGCCATGAGCAGGGCCTCTTCGAGCTCTTCGTACAGCGCATCGTCGATCTGCGTGCCGGTGAACACCGTGGCGATGCTGCTGCCGGTCTTGCGCAGGCCCAGCTTGAGCCGGTCGAGCCAGCCCTTGCGCTCGGCCACCACGGGGGGCGGGACCACCACGGGCGCTGGAATGGGGGCGGGTGCCGGCGGATGCACCACGGGAGCCGGGGCCGCCACGGGTGCCGCCACCGGGGCCGGCGCGGGGGAGGGCGCCCAGGGGGCGGGTGCTGCCGGCGTGGGGGCGACCGGGGCCGGCGGCGCAAGGGTTACAGGGGGTGTCCAGGGTGCCGGGCCCGCAGGCACCGGCGCTGCCGTGGGGGCTGGTGCGGGGACTGGTGCCGGTGCGACAGGCTGCGCCGGCGCAGGCTCCGCCTTGCCGCCAAAGGGATTGCGCAGCCAGCCCAGGCCGGGGATGGCCGGTGCGGGCGCCGGGGCCGAAGCTGGCTGGGGCGCAGGCGGCTCGGGCTGGGCCGCGGGTGAGTAAGCAGGTGCAGGGGCTCCGGGCGCGGCCACCGATGGGGGCTCATCGGCAGGGGCGGGCGAGGTGGGGGGCTTTTTCTTGAAAAAACTGAACATTGGCGGGTTCTTAGAATCAGCCATTCTATGAAACGCGCTTTCACCCTACTGGGCCTGCTGGCCTGCCTCGGCGCCGGAGCCACCACCGCGGTGGTTTCTCCGGGTTCCCATCCATCGTCTGCAGCGGGCGGGGCCGTTGTGGCGCCCCCCGGGCCGGGAGGCGGCGGGCCGCGTGCCACGGCCTCCGGCGCGCAGCAGTTCACGCTGGCCAACGGCATGCAACTCATCGTGCAGCCCGACCACCGTGCCCCCACCGCGGTCCACATGGTCTGGGTGCGGGTGGGCTCCATGGACGAGGTGGACGGCACCTCGGGCGTGGCCCACGTGCTCGAGCACATGATGTTCAAGGGCTCCAAGACCGTGGCGCCGGGCGACTTCTCGCGCCGTGTGGCGGCCCTGGGTGGGCGCGAGAACGCCTTCACCAGCCGCGACTACACGGGCTACTACCAGCAGATCCCGGCCAACCGTCTGGAGGACGTGATGCGCCTCGAATCCGACCGCTTCGCCCACAACCAGTGGCCCGACGAGGAGTTCAAGAAGGAGATCGAGGTGGTCAAGGAGGAGCGCCGCATGCGCACCGAGGACCAGCCGCGTGCCGTGCTGGCCGAGCAGCTGTTTGCCGCCACCTTCACCGCCGCGCCCTACCGCCGCCCCATCGTGGGCTGGATGAGCGACCTCGATGCCATGACGCCGGACGACGTGCGCGCCTTCCACCGCCAGTGGTACACCCCCACCAACGCCGCCGTGGTGGTGGCCGGCGACGTGGACGTGGCCAAGGTGCGCGCGCTGGCCGAAAAATACTACGGCAAGCTGCCCACCCACGCGTTGCCCGTGCGCAAGCCGCGCGTGGAGCCGGCCCAGCAGGGCCTGCGCCGCCTTGCGGTGAAGGCGCCGGCCGAACAGGGCTATGTGGCCCTGGCCTTTCGCGTGCCAGCGCTGGAGCGCCTGCAGGACCTGCAGGAGTTCGACACCGACGCGCTGGCCCTGTTGATGCTGTCCGCCGTGTTCAGCGGCTACGACGGCGCGCGCCTGGAGCGCGCCCTGAGCCAGGGCGAGAACCGCGTGGCCGACAGCGTGGGCAGCTCGGCCATGGTCACGGGGCGCGGGCCGGCGCTGTTCATGTTCACCGGCGTTCCCACCGGCGGCAAGACCGCCCAGCAGGTCGAGGAGGGCCTGCGCGCCGAGGTGGCGCGCGTGGCGCGCGACGGCGTGAGCCAGGCGGAACTGGAGCGCGTGAAGACGCAGTGGATCGCCTCCACCGTCTACGAGCGCGATTCGGTCCACAGCCAGGCGCAGGAACTGGGCAGCAACTGGGTGCAGGGCTTCCCGCTCGACGCCGAGGAGCGCCTGCTGGAGCTGGCGCGCAAGGTCACGCCGGAGCAGGTGCAGGCCGTGGCCGCCAAGTACTTCGGCGACGACCAGCTCACCGTGGCCACGCTGCTGCCGCAGCCGCTCGATACCCCCCGTCCCCGCCCGACCCCCAAGGCCGGTGCTGCCCGCCACTGAACCCGGAAATGAAACACCCCCTGAGTCGCTTCGCGCCTTCCCCCTCTCTCTCCTCGCTGCGCGAGTCGGGAGGGGGACGCCCCCGGTGCGGCGGGGCGGCCCTTGCACGGGGGCCCTGGCCTTGGCCGCGTCAGTTTCATACCCCGCAGGTGACCCACTTGCAATGGAAGCTCAAATGATCAATTTAAAAAAACTGGCGCTCGGCACCGTGCTGGCCAGCAGCAGTGCGCTGTTCTACTGCGGCTCGGCCTGGGCCCTGCTGCCCATCCAGCACTGGACAGAGCCCAATGGCGCCCGCGTGTGGCTGGTGGAAAGCCCCGTCATCCCGATGGTGGATGTGCAGATCGACTTCGACGCCGGCAGCCGCCGCGACCCGGCGGCGCAGGCCGGCCTGGCCAGCGCTACGGCCTCCATGGCCTCCAAGGGCGTGAAGGGGCAGGGCGCAGAGCCCGCGCTCGACGAGAATGCGCTGGGCGAGGCCTGGGCCGACCTGGGCGCGAGCTTCGAGGCCGGGGCCGACAGCGATGCCCTGCACTTTTCGCTGCGCTCGCTGACCGACCCGCCGTTGCTGGACAAGGCCGCGCGCCTGGCGGCCCGCCAGATCGCCGAGCCGAGCTGGCCCGCCGACATCTGGGCACGCGACCGGGCGCGCTGGAGCGCGAGCATCAAGGAGTCGAACACCCGCCCTGCCACCGTGGCCGAAAAGGCCTTCGGCGCCGCGGTGTACGGCAGCCACCCCTATGGCGTGCGCACCACCGAAGAGACGCTGGCGCGCATCAACGTGGCCGACATGCAGGCCTTCCACGCCAGCGCCATCGCGGCCTGCCGCGCCAAGGTGAGCATCGTCGGCGCGGTCACGCGGGCCCAGGCCCAGACCCTGGTGGCCACGCTGCTGGCGCGCTTGCCGGCCGCATCGGCCTGCGCACCCCTGCCCGCCGTGGGCGAGATCGCCGCGCTGACCGCGCCCGAGGAAAAGAACATCCCGTTTGCCTCGGCGCAGGCGCATGTGCTGATCGGCCAGCCGGGCTTTCCCCGCCGCGACCCCGACTTCATCGCGCTGCTGGTGGGCAACCACATCCTGGGCGGTGGCGGCTTCGTCTCGCGCCTGACCGAGGAGGTGCGCGAAAAGCGCGGCCTGAGCTACAGCGTCTACAGCTACTTTGCGGGTGGCCTGCACGCCGGGGCCTTCACCATCGGCCTGCAGACGCGGCCCGACCAGGCGGCGCAGGCCGTGAAGGTCTCGCGCGACGTGCTGGCCCGCTTCGTGGCCGAAGGCCCGACCGAGGCTGAGTTGCGTGCCGCCAAGGACAACCTGATCGGCGGCTTTGCGCTGCGCATCGACAGCAACAAGAAGCTGCTGGGCAACGTGGCCAACATCGCCTGGAACGACCTGCCGCTCGACTACCTGGACCGCTGGACCCAGCGCGTGGATGCGCTCACGGTGGCTGACATCCGCGCCGCCATGCAGCGCAAGCTGCAGCCCGAGCGCATGGTGACCGTGGTGGTGGGAGGCAAGCCATGAGCCGCTCTACCCTGCGCGGCCAGGCGCTGACTGCTGCCCGCTCCGCCCCGCCCGCCAGTGCCCCCGCGGCACCCGCAAAGAAGAAGGCCGGTGCGGGCAAGAGCCCGGCATCTGCCACGGCCAAGGCGCCCGGCGAGATCCGCATCATCGGGGGGCTATGGAAACGCACCCGCCTGTCCGTGGCCCAGCGCCCGGGCCTGCGGCCCACGCCTGACCGCGTGCGCGAGACCCTGTTCAACTGGCTGGGCCAGGACCTGACCGGCTGGCGCTGCCTGGATGCCTTTGCCGGCACCGGCGCGCTGGGTCTGGAGGCCGCCTCGCGCGGCGCAGCCGCCGTGCAGCTCGTGGAGAGCGATGCCGCCCTGGTGGAGCAGCTCAACACCTTGCAGCAGCGCCTGGAGGCCAAGGCCGTGCGGGTGCAGCGCGGCGACGGCATTGCCGCGCTGCGCCAGGCCGCCCCCGGCAGCCTGGACCTGGTGCTGATCGACCCGCCGTTCGAGAGCGCCTTGTTCGAGTCGGCGCTGCAGGCGGCGGGCAAGGCCGTGGCGGCCAGCGGCTTCGTGTACCTGGAGGCGCCCGTCGCCTGGACCGACGAGGGCCTGGCCGCCAGCGGCCTGGTGGTCTACCGCCACCTCAAGGCCGGAGCGGTGCATGCGCACCTGCTGCGGCCCGTGGGCGCCGCCGGCGCGCCGGCCGAGGCCCGCTGAGCTTCGTTCGCGCCCGACCGCACCTGCAGCCGGGCCGGCCGAAAAGGGCGCTGGATGCATCCATGTTGCAGTGCACTGCATAATGCGCCCAAGCGGCCCGGCAGGCCCACAAGAGGCCGGGGCCAGTGCCCATTTCGCCGTACAGGAGACAACCCGCCATGGCCCAGAACGTGCTCGCCGTCTATCCCGGAACCTTCGACCCCATCACCCTGGGCCATGAAGACGTGGTGCGCAGAGCCACCCAGTTGTTCGAACGCGTGATCGTCGCCGTGGCTGCGGGCCACCACAAGAAGACCCTGTTCAGCTTGGAGGAGCGCATCGACATGGTGCGCGAGGCGGTCAAGAACTACCCCCAGGTGCAGGTGGAGAGCTTCTCGGGCCTGCTGCGCGACTTCGTCGTCTCGCGTGGCGGCAAGGCCATGGTGCGCGGCCTGCGCGCTGTGACCGACTTCGACTACGAGTTCCAGCTCGCCGGCATGAACCGCAGCCTGATGCCGCAGGTGGAAACCGTGTTCCTGACTCCGAGCGACAAGTACCAGTTCATCAGCAGCACCTTCGTGCGAGAGATCGCGGTGCTGGGCGGCGAGGTGACCAAGTTCGTCTCGCCCTCGGTGGAGGAACGGCTGGCCGTCAAGGTGCGCAGTCTGGCTCCCCAGCCCTGAGCTGGCCGGTTTGCGGACGGCTCTTGCGTTGCCAGCGAACGTTTGAACGGCGCGCTGCCTAAGCCAGGACCGCCGCGCAAGGGCCGCCCCGCCGCGCTGGCGGTCTCCCCCTTCCTGAATGGCGCAGCCAGTCGAGAGAAGGGGCTGAGGGCGGTGGCTCCAAGCCTGCCTGCGCAGGCTTGGGCGAGCCCGAAGAGCGGCCGCCTCTGGTGGACGTACCGCAGGCGCGCAGCGCCTCAGGGGGGTGTCCTCTATGCGATCCAGCCGCCGCGCTGCAGCCATTGGGTCAACAGGGTGTTGACCACCTCGGGCCGCTCCATGGTCAGCATGTGGCCGCAATCGGCCACCACCTCGAACTCGGCGCCGGGGACCAGGCCCGCGATTTCCTCGGAGCAGGCCAGTGGCGTGAGCTGGTCCGCCTCGCCGCAGACCACCAGCACCGGGCATGTCACCTCGGGCAGGTGCAGCCGGGCGTCCGGCCGGGCGATGACGGCGCGGTTCTGGCGCACCAGTTGTTCGGCGCCTGCGCGCAGCACGAAATCCAGGTAGTCCTGCACCAGGTCGGTACGCGCCGCTCCGGTGGGGTGGAAGGCGAAGGCCACATTGGGCTCGATCACCTCGCGCACGCGCCCCTGCTCAAACAATGCGATGGCCGCTTCGCGCAGCGCCTGCATTTCGGCCGTTTCCGGCCGGGCGGTGGTGCCCAGCAGGGCCAGCCCGACGACGCGGCCCGGCGCTTGCCGCGCTGCTTCCATGGCGATCATGCCGCCCATCGAGGCGCCGCACAGCAGCAGGGGGCCGGGGTATTGTTCCAGCAGCAGGGCCGCCATGGCCTGAACGCTCGTGGCCTCGGGCCGGGTATGCACCGCGGTGATCTCCGGGCGCAAAGCCGCTGGCAGCACGGCGCTTTGCAGGCGCCACATCGTCGCATCGCCCGCAAGGCCCGGAATGAGCAGGAGTTGCGGTGCAGGGCTGGGCGGTGGATTGCGGGTCATCGTCATCGTCATCGGGTCGGTCTTCAGGTCGTCAGCGCCGGGGTGGGGCGGTCCGCGGGTCACTCCACCGCACTGGTGGCCAGGTGGGGCGCACCGCTGTTGGCGGACTGCTGGGCCCCCTGTACCAGGTCATGCACGAAGCGCAGCTTGACCATGGCGCCAGAAGACAGGGCGAATGGATAGGCGTCGTCCTGCCCGAGGCTGCGGTTCAGGCTGTTGAGCAGCAGCGTCAGCGGCACCCATTGGCGCACCATGTCCTGAAAGTCCGGGTGGCTTGCCGCGAACGGATCGGTCACGTGGTGGCGCGCTGCCACATGGGGGTCGGGCACGGTCACGGCGGTCTGGTAGCTGGCGGCGGTCTCCAGCAGGTCCACCATGTGCAGGTAGTGGGCCCAGGTCTCGGCCCAGTCCTCCCACGGGTGGGCGGCGGCATAGGCACTGACGTGGTTCAGGAACCAGTCGTTGCCGTTGCTGCCCTTGGCATAGTGCGCGTCGAGCGCCGCAGCATAGTCCTGCCGCTCGTCGCCGAACACGCTGCGGAACGCGTCCAGCCGGTTGCCATCGCGCACCAGCTGGTCCCAATAGAAGTGGCCGGACTCATGGCGCAGGTGGCCGATGAGGGTGCGGTACGGTTCCCCCAGCGCGATGCGCCGGCGTGCGCGCTCGTCGTCATCGGCCTCGGCCACGTTGAGGGTGATGGTGCCGCCCTGGTGGCCGGTGAGGATGGCCGGCCCACCCAGCATGTCCGCCAGGAACTCGAACACCGGCCCGTAGCGGCCGGGCACCGGCTCCAGCCCCAGGCGGGCCAGGGTGTAGAACAACTGCCGCTTGGCCCCCTCGATCTGCTTCCAGCGGCGCAGGTTGGCCATGTCCGACAGATCGGGCAGCAGACGCGTCTGCCGGCACGAGACGCACAGCTCGGCATAGTCGCTCGACGGCACGGCAAAGTTGCAGGCGTCATAGGCCGTGTGGTTGTGGCACATGCGGTACAGCCGGCCGCTGTACTGCGCCGTACCGCGCTCGCCCAGGCGTCGCCACAGGTCCGGGCCATCCTGGGGCGCGGGCGTGAGCGCCGCCATCGTCAGCTGGTCTGGCAGAAAGGCCAGCGCGCTGCCACAGTGCAGGCATTGCACGCTGTCGAAAAACACCAGATGACCGCAATGGTCGCAATTGAATACCCGCATAGGGTGAGCTTAAACCCAGACGCCGTGCGGCAGTGGACTCAATAGGCAGCGATCCATGCAAATGGGGCTGCAAGCCATGCCGCAATGGCAAAAGCAGGCCCTGCGGTGAGGCAGGAGCCTGCTTTTGGGCCATCAGCGGCTTTCACCGCCCGATGGCTGGCGTCGTTCAGGGGCGAACGACGATGCTGTTACGCACTTCGCGCACATGCTTGGTGTTGCGGGCGATGTTTTCGGCCTGGTTCTTTTCAGAAGCCGACTTGGCGAAGCCCGACAGCTGCACCGTACCGTTGAGCGTTTCCACGCTGATCGAGGTGGCGGAGACGCTCTTGTCTTCGGCCATCTTGGCCTTGACGGCGGTGGTGATGCCGGCGTCGTCGACGTAGGAGCCTACGGTCTGCTGGTCGCGGGCGACGGAGCAGCCGGTGGCCGTGACGATGGTGATACCGGCAACAGCGGCAAAGGCGAGGGCACGTGCGTATTTCATGGTTTTTCCTTCAAGTTGGTTTTTCGGAACGCGGGTGCTTTTTTGCAAGTTCAGCCTGTCGGTCTTTTGCACCCTCCATGACCGGCAAGCTGTGGGGTGCTGGGGCTAGGGGCCGGGTGGGCTCATTGCTCCAGCAGATCTTTCAATTCATCGGCGTGCTCTTCCTCATCGGCCAGGATGCCTTCGAGCATGCGGCGCGTGGTGGGGTCCTTGTCGCCGATGAGATCGATCATCTGGCGATAGGCCTCCACCGCCACCCGTTCGGCCACCAGGTTGGCGCGCACCATGGCCTTGAGGTCCGACGAAGTGTCGTAGTCGGCATGGCTGCGGGACAGCAAGGTGTCGGGCGCAAAGTCGGGCTCGCCACCGAGCTGCACGATGCGCCGGGCAATCTGGTCGGCGTGACCCGACTCTTCGTTGGCATGGACCATGAATTCGCTGGCAATGGCAGGCGAGGACAGGCCGTGCGCCGTGAAGTGGTGGCGCTTGTAGCGCAGCACGCACACCAGTTCGGTCGCCAGGGCGTCGTTGAGCAGCGCGATGATGTCTTCGCGGTGCTGCGCAAACGCGGGGGTGACAGCCCCCTGGTCCAGGTGGCTCGTGGCGGCAGCCTTGAGGGCTGATTCGTCGAGCACCATCCTGCGAGGGGTCTGACCGTGGGGATCGTTGTTGTTTTGGTGGTTCATGGCAAAGCCTGACAGGAGGCAGCGCAGGTCAGTAGGCGCGGCGGCGCGAGGCCATCAGGATCAGGCTCGCGGTGAGCGCGCCGACACCGGCTGCGATGAGGATGGACTTGCCGGGCTGCTCGGCCACGTACTTGCTGGTCGCATCGGCCACCTCCTGCACCTGGCGGCGGGCACGGGCGCTGGCGTCGGCGGCATAGTCGATGCTGCGGCTGGCCAGCTCCTGGGCGCGTGCGGCCAGGTCGTCGATGGCGGGATCGGCTTCGCGGCGCAGTGCGCGGACGGTGCTTTCGGCCTTGTCCAGCGAACCATTGGCGACGCTGCGTGTGCTTTGCACCGCGTCCTGGGCGCTTTGCAGCACATCATCGGCGAGGCTGCGGGCCCCTGCGGCAACTTTGTTGGTGGCGGATTGGATGGTCATTGGGTCACTCCTTGTGGTGTAGACGATGGGATGGTCGGCCAACTGGGTCTGGGGCTTTTCAGCCCCTTCGCAGCAGGCCCATGACGAAGGTGACGACGGCCATGATCACGAACACGAAGAACAGGATCTTGGCGATACCCACGGCACCTGCGGCAATGCCGCCGAAACCGAAGATGGCTGCGATCAGTGCGATGACCAGAAAAACGACGGCGTAGTGCAGCATGTGCTTCTCCAATGTTGGCGCCGGAAATCCGGCGAGTGGTGGAGCGCCATTCGTTGGCGCCTGGGTCCAATGTAGGTGGCCCAGGCCGTGCGGAATGCCGGTGGCCGGCGCGCCCATTTGTCGGTGTCCTGACGCCTGGCATGTAGGACACGGGCTCGCGGGATGGTGCTGGGCAGGCGCTGGCCTGCCTGGGCCCTGGAACGCCAGGCTCCGGGCCGCGTGCTTCAACGGGGAGTAGGGGGGGCTGCAGCCCTGCAGAAGGCACCGCGCTGCTGCGGTGACCGTGCCTCAGCCCTGCAGCGGCAGGATGGCCGAGACGAGCGCGCCGTTGCCCGGGCGCGAGGTGATGGTCAGGCGTCCGCCAGCGGCCTCCACGCGGTGGCGCATGCCGGCCAGGCCGTGGGAGGAGGGGCTCACGCTGGCCGGATCGAACCCCTGGCCATCGTCGCGCACTTGTACCGCCACATGCTTGGGGTGGCTGTGTACCGAGACCAGCACCTTCTGCGCCTTGGCGTATTTGCCGATGTTGGTCAGCGATTCCTGCACCAGCCGGTAGACGGTGAGCTGCGTGGGCTCGGGCAGTTGCACGGGCTCCAGGCTGGTTTCCACCTCGATGCCGGCGCGTTCGCCGTACTCGCGCGCCAGGATCTCGATGGCGGCCGTCAGCCCCAGGTTGGACAGGGACGAGGGGCGCAGGTCCTCGATGATGCGGCGCTTGAGCGCAATGCCGCTGTTGAGGGTTTCGGTCAGGTGGCGCAGGCGCTCGGCGATCTCGGGCACCTGGGTGTCGATCTTGGACTTGAGGCGCGCCACGTCGAGCTTGGCGGCCGTGAGCAGGGCGCCGAGTTCATCGTGCAGTTCGCGCGCCAGGTGGCCGCGCTCGTCCTCGCGCACCTGCTGCAGGTGGCTGGCCAGCTCGGACAGCGTGGCCGTGCGCTCCCGCACCAGGCCTTCGAGCCGGTCGCGCTCGCGCTCCAGCAGCAACTGCTCGCGCAGGCTGAACTCCTGAAGCGCATGCGCCTGGCGCAGGTACATGAAGAATGCCAGCAGGCCGATGGCCGTGACCGTGGCGATGCCGATGCGCGAGAGCATCAGCGAGCGCAGCACCTGCGCCTGCCCCTGCTTGACAACGATGGCGCTGCGGTCGATGAGGGCCTGGGCGTGCTTGCGGATGGCCTCCATGTTCTCCATGCCCACGTCGGTGTGCAGGATGAACTTCCAGGCATCCTCATTGCCCTGGCGGCGCAACTTGAGGCTCAGTTCCATTTCCGCCAGCTTGCGTGAGATCTGGCGTGACAGCAGGGACAGCTCCTGCATGTCGTCGGGCGAGTCGAGGAACTGGTTGCGCAGGTTGTCGAGGTCCTGCTGCACGCTGGCCAGCGCCTTGTCGTAGGGCTCCAGGTAGCGGTCGTTGCCGGTGAGCAGGTAGCCGCGCTGGCCGGTCTCGGCATCCAGCATGCTTTGCAGCAGGCGGTTCAGAGCACCGTGCGTCACCTGGCCGTGCGCCATCTGCGTGACGGCGCCCTGCGAGCGCATGTGACCGACCTCGTTGATCCCCACCAGCACCATGGCCGCGAGCAGCGCCATGGGCAGGCTCAGGGCCATCTTTCGGACTTTGGGCAGCAAGTCCCTGGCGATCTCTTGCAAATTCATATGCGTTATTCTGGATAATGACCACGGACCGGCTGACGGCGCCGCCCCAGGGCGGGTGATCGCAACGCAGGTGCATTCAACAAAAATTGGGAGTGGGCAGCACCCTCCCTGAAAGAACGCTCAATGATCAAGATCGGCATTGTGGATGACCATGCAATTGTTCGCTCCGGACTGCGCCAGTTCCTGTCCGAGCACGTGGACCTGCGCGTGGAGGGCGAGGCCTCCAACGGCCGCGAAGCCATTGACCTGGTGCGTACCCATGAAATCGACGTGCTGCTGATGGACCTGTCCATGCCCGGCCAAAGCGGCCTGGATGCGCTGGCCATGCTGCGCGCCAAGGCGCCCGACATGGGTATTCTGATCCTCAGCGGATACCCCGAGGAGCATTACGCCATCAATCTGATCCGCCAGGGGGCCAGTGGCTACCTGAACAAGGAATGCGACCCCTCCGAAATCGTGGAGGCCATCCGCATCATCGCACTGGGCAAGCGCTACCTGACCCCCGCCGTGGCGGACCTGCTGGCCCAGCAGCTCAACCGCAAGGACGATGCCCCGCCGCACGAGCAGTTGTCGGAGCGCGAGTTCCAGGTGTTCCTCAAGCTGGCCAAGGGCGAGACGGCCGGCGACATCGCCAAGTCGCTGTCTCTGAGCGTGAAGACGGTGAGCACCTACCGCACGCGCCTGATGGAAAAGATGAGCCTGTCGTCCAACAGCGACCTGACCTACTACGCGCTCAAGAACCGCCTGATCGACTGATCGGGTGGCGGTCTTGCGGCGGGCGGGGTCAGGCGC
Organism: Acidovorax sp. AC410; assembly: GCF_979253235.1. Lineage (NCBI taxonomy): Bacteria > Pseudomonadati > Pseudomonadota > Betaproteobacteria > Burkholderiales > Comamonadaceae > Acidovorax > Acidovorax sp. AC410. The sequence goes on along the minus strand of NZ_CEEDCG010000001.1, from coordinate 673,869 downwards.
CCGCGCCGCTGCTGCCGCGTGCAGGCTGCAGGCGCGGTTCTTCACTGTGGGGGGTGGGCATGCTGGCGGTACGCCAGCGCACTCAGGGGTTGCCGCGCACCGGAATGCGGGCGCTAGGGGCGGGGTGTACGCTGCCATGCTCTATGCAGTAGTCCACCAGGGCATCGATTTCGTTGGATTTGTCGAACACCGCATCCACGCCCAATTGGGCGCAGCGCATGCGGATGTCGGGGGTGGCATAGTTGCTCAGCACCACCATCTTCTGGTGCGGCCGGCGGTCACGGCAGGCGGCCAATACGCCCAGGCCGCTGCCCTGGCGCAGGAACAGGTCGACGATGGCCAGATCCCATTGTTCCTGGTGGCCGGTGAGCCAGCCCTTGCCCTCGTCTTCGGTTTCCGCAACGCCCACTGCCTCGACGGACGCCAGTTCTTCCAGCGTACCGATGAGGTTCTCCCGGATGGTGGCATTGTCTTCAACGATGTACGTGCGGAGTTTCACTACCTGATCCATAAGACGGCCGGTACAAGCAAACCCGGGCCTGGTTCTGAATTTAACCGAAGCGTCGTTGCCATTCTGACAGCTGCTGCACACAGACCACGTAGGAGCGCTCCTACGGTGACGCGCACACAACACATCCGGGCGCGCGCTCCACGTGCATGGTGCTCCATTCCATCGAACGGCCGTCCAGCATCATCAGCCGCCCCGCCAGGGTGGGGCCCACACCGGTGATCAGCTTCAAGGCCTCGGCCGCCTGCATGGCCCCCACGATACCCACCAGGGGCGCGAATACCCCCATGAGCGCACAGCTGACCTCCTCGAACTGTGCGTCGGGCGGGAAGATGCAGGCATAACAGGGCGCGTTGCCACTGCGCGGGTCGATCACGGTGATCTGTCCGTCGAAGCGGATCGCCGCCCCGGCCACCAGCGGCACGCCGTGGCGCACGCAGGCTGCGTTGACCGCATGGCGGGTGGCGTAGTTGTCGCTGCAGTCCAGCACCACCGTGGCGCCGGACAGCAGTTGGTCGAGCAGTGCTGCGTCGGCGCGGGCCTGCAGCGCCTGGACCTGGACCTCGGGGTTGATGGCCGCCACCGCCTGCGCGGCCGACTGCACCTTGGGCGTGCCCACGCGCGCCGTGGTGTGCGCAATCTGGCGCTGCAGATTGGTCAGGTCCACCGTGTCGTCATCCACCAGCGTGATGCGCCCGACGCCGGCAGAGCCCAGGTACAGCGCTGCCGGAGAGCCCAGGCCCCCGGCGCCGATGACCACGGCATGGGCGGCCAGCACGCGCTCCTGCCCCTCGATGCCGATCTCGTCGAGCAGGATGTGGCGCGAGTAGCGCAGGAGCTGGTCATCGGTCATGGGGCGGGGGCTTGGGTGCTGCAGTTCGGCTGCGATTGTGCGGGAGATTGAACCCTGGCGGCGGCAGGCGTGAAAAAGGCCGGGCTCCCTGGGGAGACCGGCCTCGCGGGGCCCAGTGCTGGCGGCGCCACCAGGGGCGGGCCGCTCGGGGGCTCAGTTTTCCTTCTTGTCTTCCTTGCGCTCGGTCAGCGTCTTGCTGACCAGCACGGGGCGGCCCTTGAGCTGGTTCAGGGCCTGCACGAGCTGGAAGTCCTTGTCGGTGCCGAACTCGGGGGCCTTGCGGTCGGCGGCCGGCTTCTTGGCCTCTTCTTCCAGGCGCTTCCTGGCCTCCTCGCGGGCCTTTTCACGGGCGGCATCCTTCTTTTCCTCGCCCTGGCCGCTGCCCAGGTGCTTGTCCAGGTCGGCTTCGCGCATGCGCAGGGCGGCAAACACGTTGCCTTCTTCCGACTCGTCGATCATCACGTCGGGCACGATGCCCTTGGCCTGGATCGACTTGCCGCTCGGCGTGTAGTAGCGCGCCGTGGTCAGCTTGATGCCGGTGTCCGGACCCAGGGGACGCACGGTCTGCACCGAGCCCTTGCCAAAGGTCTGGCTGCCCATGATGGTGGCGCGCTTGTGGTCCTGCAGCGCACCGGCCACGATCTCGCTGGCCGAGGCCGAGCCTTCGTTGACCAGCACCACCATCGGGATCGACTTGATGGCGGCGGGCAGGCGGCGCAGGGGGTCGCCGCCGCTGCGGCGCTGGTAGTACTCGGGCGCCGCCTTGTAGGTGGACTTGCTTTCGGCCAGCTGGCCGTTGGTGGTGACCACCGTGACGTTCTCGGGCAGGAAGGCGGCCGAGATGGCCACCGCCGCATCGAGCAGGCCGCCCGGGTCGTTGCGCAGGTCGAGTACCAGGCCCTTGATGCCCGGGTCCTGCTTGTAGATCTCTTCGACCTTGCGCACAAAATCGTCCACCGTGCGTTCCTGGAACTGCGACAGACGGATCCAGGCGTAGCCGGGCTCGATCACCTTGCCCTTGACGGACTGGGTCTTGATCTCTTCGCGCGTGATGGTCACCGGGAAGGTGCGGCTCTCGTCCTTGCGGAAGATGGTCAGCGTGACCTTGGTGTTGGGCTCGCCGCGCATGCGCTTGACGGCCTCGTTGAGCGCCAGGCCCTTCACGGCCGTTTCATCGATCTGGGTGATCAGGTCGTTGGGCTTCAAGCCCGCGCGGAACGCGGGCGAGCCTTCGATGGGGGAGACCACCTTGATCAGCCCGTCTTCCTGGGTGATCTCGATGCCCACGCCCACGAAACGGCCCGAGGTGCCTTCGCGGAATTCCTTGAAGGACTTCTTGTCGAAATACTGGGAGTGCGGGTCCAGGCTGGCCACCATGCCGGAAATGGCATCGGTGATGAGCTTCTTGTCGTCCACCGGCTCGACATAGTCGGTCTTGACCAGGCCGAAGACGGCCGACAGCTGCTGGATTTCTTCCAGCGGCAGGGGCGTCATGGCGCCGCGCGCTACGGTCTGCAACGACACCGTGGTGAGCGCTCCAGCCACCACACCTACCGACACCCATCCTGCTATTTTGAGTTTGTGGCCCATAGAACACCTTTACCGCATCAATATACACCTGGGAAGCTGGCCGGATGCCTTTTTTACACGCGGGTGAAAACAAGCGTTTCAAAAAGGCCTCCGACCACTTCTTAGAAGGGCCCAACCCGCCGCAGTTCCGCGCCGGGGCTCGCTTTCGCAGGTTCGAAGGGGGCAATTGGCGGGCTTTACACCCGCTTTACGCCAATTTCTAGGCCTTGCCTTGCGAAGCCACCGCCGCGGCGGCCTTGGCCGCTGCTTCAGCGTCACCCAGATAGTAGTGGCGGATGGGCTTGAGGTCGCCATCGAGCTCGTATACCAGTGGAATCCCGTTGGGAATGTTCAGGCCCACGATCTCGTCGTCCGAGATGTTGTCCAGGTACTTGACCAGGGCGCGGATCGAGTTGCCGTGCGCCGCCACCACCACGCGCTTGCCGCCCTGGATGGCCGGGGCGATGGATTCGTTCCAGAAGGGCAGCACGCGCGCCACGGTGTCCTTGAGGCACTCGGTCAGCGGCACCTGGCCGGCATCCAGGCGGGCGTAGCGCACGTCGCTGCGCTCGCTGCGCGGGTCCGTGGCTTCCAGCGCCGGTGGCGGCGTGTCATAGCTGCGGCGCCAGACCAGCACCTGGGCATCGCCGTACTGCTTGGCCATGTCGGCCTTGTTCAGGCCCTGCAGGGCGCCGTAGTGGCGCTCGTTCAGGCGCCAGCTGTGTACCACGGGCAGCCAGGTGCGGTCCATCTCGTCCAGGGTATGCCACAGCGTGCGCGTGGCGCGCTTGAGCACGCTGGTGTAGGCCACGTCGAACTCGTACCCCTCGGCCTTGAGCAGGCGGCCAGCGTTCTTGGCCTGGTCCACGCCGGTGGGGGTGAGGTCCACGTCGGTCCAGCCGGTGAAGCGGTTTTCCAGGTTCCAGGTGGATTCGCCGTGGCGGATCAGTACGAGTTTGTGCATGGTTTCCCTTGGAGAAGCGGGTCAAAACCATACATTTTAGAATTGCGCCGTTCGCCAACCCAAGGAATCCCTGTGAAATTCATTATCGACAACTGGTATCTGGTCTTCGTGGCACTGGCTTCGGGCAGCATGCTGATGTGGCCGTTGCTCAAGAACGCCAGTGGCGGTTCGCTCACCCCAGCCGGGGCCGTGCAGCTCATCAACCGCGAAAAAGCCGTCGTCATCGACGTCTGCGAGAGCGAGGAATTTGCGGCGGGCCACGTGGGCGGCGCCAAGAACATCCCGCTGAACCAGCTCGAAGAGCGCCTGGCCACCACGGTGAAGAACAAGGCCCTGCCGCTGGTGCTGGTATGCGCCACGGGCGCGCGCGCCAACCGCGCCGTGGGCATCGCCAAGAAGCTCGGCTACGAGAACGTGCAGGCCCTGGCCGGCGGCCTCAAGGCCTGGCGCGAAGCCAGCATGCCGGTTGAAAAGGCCTGAGATACCCATAGATGAAAGGGGCAGGCGCCTGGCGCCTACCCCGCCGCCACTCTACGAAAGATGCCCGCCATGCAACCCGTGAAGATGTACACCACCGCCGTCTGCCCCTATTGCATCCGCGCCAAGCAGATCCTCAAGTCCAAGGGCGTGGAGCAGATCGAGGAGATCCGCATCGACACCGACCCCGCCGCACGCACCACCATGATGGAGATCACCGGGCGCCGTACCGTGCCGCAGATCTTCATCGGCGACACCCATGTCGGCGGCCACGACGACCTGGTGGCGCTGGACGGCCGTGGCGGCCTGATGCCGCTGCTCGGAGTCCAGTGATCGGGTAAGCCCGTCTTCGGGCGCTGCATAATGCAGCCCCATGTGCCCGCTGCGGGAGCTCTTCCCCGGCGGGTTTCGTTTTGTCACCAGCTCGTTGTTCGAGCACAAGAAGAGACCTGTCAACCATGGCCGACCAAGAAAATCCCGTTTTCCAGATCCAGCGCGTCTACCTCAAGGACATGTCGCTCGAGCAACCGAACTCGCCGGGCATCCTGCTGGAACAGGAACAACCCAGCGTGGACATCCAGCTGGGCGTGGAAGCCACTCCCGTGGCCGAAGGCATCTTCGAAGTGGCCGTGACCGCCACCGTGCAGACCAAGGTCAAGGACAAGACCGTGTTCCTGGTCGAAGCCAAGCAGGCCGGCATCTTCGAGATCCGCAACATCCCTGAAGACCAGATGGGCGCCATCATGGGCATCGCCTGCCCACAGATCGTCTACCCCTACCTGCGCGGCAACGTGGCCGACCTGATCAACCGCGCCGGCTTCCCGCCCGTACACCTGGCCGAAATCAATTTCCAGGCCATGTTCGAGCAGCAGCAAGCCCAGGCTGCGGGCAATCCGTCGCCCATCATCACGCAGTAAGCGTGGTTCGCGGGGACGCAGCATGCCGTCCCCGCCGTCTCATTCCCCTATGAAAATCCTTGTTCTGGGCGCAGGCGCCTGGGGCTCTGCCGTGGCCATGAGTGCGGCGCAGCACCCCGCGGGGCATGCCGTTACGCTGTGGGCGCGCGACGCCGGGCAACTGGCCGGCATGCAGGCGGAGCGCCAGAATGCGCGCTATCTGCCGGGCATGGCCTTCCCTCCCGCGCTGGCGCTGGCCGGCGGGGACTCTGCTGCGCTCGCGGCGCAGGCGGATCTGGTCATCGTGGCCACGCCCATGTCGGCCCTGCGCGGCATGCTGCAGGCGCTGCACGCCTGCCCGGCACCCGTGGCCTGGCTGTGCAAGGGTTTTGAATCGGTGGCCGGCGGCGCGCCTGGCCGCTTCGGCCTGCTGGCCCATGAAGTGCGGGCCGAGGTGGCCCCGGCGCTGGAGGCCGGCGCCCTGAGCGGCCCCAGCTTTGCCCAGGAAGTCGCCCGTGGCCAGCCCACGGCCCTGGTGGCGGCCAGCGAGCACGCCAGCGTGCGCGATGCCCTGGTGGCCGCCTTCCACAGCCCCAGCGTGCGCGTCTATGCCAACGAGGACATCGTCGGCGTCGAGGTGGGCGGCGCGGTGAAGAACGTGCTGTCCATCGCCACCGGCCTGTGTGACGGGCTGGCGCTGGGGCTGAACGCCCGCGCCGCGCTCATCACGCGCGGCCTGGCCGAGATGACGCGCCTGGGCCTGGCGCTGGGCGCGCGCGCCGATACCTTCATGGGCCTGTCGGGCCTGGGTGACCTGGTGCTGACTGCCACCGGCGACCTTTCGCGCAACCGCCGCGTGGGCCTGCTGCTGGCGCAGGGGCAGAGCCTTGCGCAGGCCGTGGAATCGCTCGGCCACGTGGCCGAAGGCGTCTACAGCGCACGCACGGTGGCCCAGCGCGCCCGGCTGCTGGGCGTGGACATGCCCATCACCGATGCCGTGGTGGCCCTGCTCGATGGCCGGCTGCAGCCTGCCGAGGCGGTGGCCCAGCTCATGGGCCGAGGCCCGCGCGAAGAAGTTTGATCAATTGCCTGCCGACAGGCGGCGCAGCAGCCCTTCCTCGTCGTCGGGGTGGAAGAAATAGGGGTAGAAGCTGCGCTCCTGCGCCGACAGGCCGGGCCGGCCGCCGAACTGGTCGATCAGGCGGCGCCCCTTGTTGCCATCCATGTGCAGCAGCACGGCCGGGGCGCCCACGCGCTGGCACAGGCGTGCCGATCCCACCGGGTCGAAGCGCAGCATGCGCATGTAGAACGCTGCGTGGCGCGGATTCACCTCGATCACGATGTCGGTCGCCCGGCGTGCGCGGAAGGCCACGATGAAGGCGATGTGGAAGATGGCGCCCAGCACCTGCTTGGAGCGCACGCCCGGGTCCATGGCGAGCTTGCCGATTTCGCAGATGCGGGCGCCGCGCTCGCGCAGGTCGCCAATGAATTCGGGAAACTGCTCTGCCGCAGCCAGGTTTCCGTCATCGAGCCGCACGGAGATGGTGCCTGCAGGCTGCCCGTCGATCTGCACCACCAGGCTGCTCAGGTCGAAGTCGTGCGTCAGCGTGGCCTGCATGCGGTAGCCCCGGCTGGCGTACATGCGCGCCAGCAGGCCCTGGCCCTTGCGCGACAGGCGGATCTTGCAGCTCTTGGTCTCGGTGGTGCCCAGGCGGCTCAGGTACTCGCCGGGGTACTCCAGTTCGACGATGGTGCGTTCTTCGGCTTGCATGGCAGGCTCCTTGCGGTTCCTCCATGTCCTTGGGTCTGCCGCCCTGGGGGGTGGGACAAGGCACGGAAATCCACCAGCCTAGCGGCGGCAGGGGCCATCGGCAAACATTAAAAGGCAGGTGGCCCGCGCAAATGGTGACGCGCCGTCAAAAAGCCGCATCCGCCCTTGGGAGGCGGATGCGGCTTTGTGCGCCGGGTACGGTGCCCCTCGGGGCACGGGATCAAAGTACCCCGAACAGCATCAACAGCAGGACGAGGGACAGTGGGACGCCGAGAAGCCAGAGAATGATGGGCATGGTGATCTCCTTGGAAACGGGTGGAAGTGGATAAGTGACTTCACTGTATTCCCGCCCCCTGGCGCCGCCTGTCCGCCAACGCGGCGCCCCTGCGTAGGCCCGAGCCTACCGGCCTTGCAGGGGCGGGCGCCATGCCGGCGCGCCGTGTTACAGCCCTTCTTCCAGTGCCAGCAGCTCCTGCACCGTCTGGCGCCGCCGGATCAGCCGGGCCTGGCCACCATCCTCCACCAGCACCTCGGCGATCAGCGGGCGCGTGTTGTAGTTGGAGGACATGGAGGCACCGTAGGCGCCTGTGTCATGGATCACCAGCAAGTCGCCCACGCGCGCTTCGGCCAGCTCGCGCGGCAGCACCACGCCGCCATCGCCCTGGGTGAACACATCGCCCGACTCGCACAGCGGCCCGGCCACCACCGTGGGGCGGGATGCGGCGGCCGTGCTGCCATCGCGGCGCAGCACCTCCATGGCGTGGTAGCTGCCGTACATCGAGGGGCGCATGAGTTCGTTGAAACCCGTGTCCAGCAGCACGAAGTGGTTGCTGCCGGCGTTCTTGGTGGCGCGCACCTCGCCCAGCAGCACCCCCGATTCGGCCACCAGGAAGCGGCCGGGCTCGATCTCCAGGCCCAGCGGGTGACCGACGATGGCCTCGGCCTGCTGGCGCGCCGTGTTCCACAGGCCGTGGTAGTGCTGCGTGTCGATCACCGGATCACCGCTGCGGTAGGGGATGGACAGACCGCCGCCGGCCGAGATGGCGTGCAGGTCGTGCCCGGCCGCGTGCGCCGTGCGCACAAGCTCCACCATGGCGCCGCAGACCTCGGCCAGGTGGGCGTAGTCCACGCCCGAGCCGATGTGCATGTGCAGGCCCGTGAGCGCTAGGCCGTGCTGCCGGATGGCGGCCAGCGCTGCGGGCAGGTCGGTGTGCCAGATGCCGTGCTTGCTGTGCTCGCCGCCGGTGTTGGTCTTGTTGCTGTGGCCGTGGCCGAAACCCGGGTTGATGCGCAGCCACACCGCATGGCCCGGCGATGCCTGGCCCAACTGGTGCAGCATGTCGATGGAGCCGGCGTTGACCGGCACGCCATGCTCGACCACGCAGGCCAGCGTGTCGGCATCGAACAGGTCGGCCGTGAACACGATCTCCGAAGGCTCGCCGCCGGCCTGGTAGCCGGCGGCCAGCGCGCGCAGGATCTCGCCACGCGAGACCGCGTCCACCTTCACGCCCTGCTCGCGCATGAGCTTCAGGATGTGGATGTTGGAGCAGGCCTTCTGCGCAAAGCGCACGGTGTCGAAGTTGGACACCTGGGCGATGCACTGGCGGATGGTGGCCGCGTCGTAGACCCACAGCGGGGTGCCGAACTGCTCGGCCAGGGACTGCAGTTGGGCGGGGGAGAAGGGGTTGGACATGCGAAAAGCTCCGGGAATGCGGGGAATGGCCCGATCATGCCGCCCTCCAATCATCCAGTCCAATGCTTGTTTTGAGGAATCTATTCATTTTAGATATGCTTGGCGGCATGCCCCAGCCCCCGCAAGACACCTCCCCGCCGCCGCGTATCGGCCACCGCCATATCGAGGTGTTCCGCGCCGTCATGCTGGCCGGCAGTGCCACCGGGGCCGCGGAGCTGCTGCACACCTCGCAACCGACGGTGAGCCGCGAGCTGGCGCGCCTGGAGTCGCTGCTGGGCTATTCGCTGTTCGACCGCGTGCAGGGTCGGCTGCGCCCCCATGCGCGGGCCCTGGCGCTGTGGGACGAGGTGCAGCGCTCCTGGCAGGGCCTGGACCGCGTGGTGGACCGCGCCGTGGCGCTGGGGCGCTCGGCCGGTGCCGCGCAGTCCCTGTCCGTGCTGTGCCTGCCCGCGCTGTCCCACGCCCTGCTGCCCGGCGCCGCCGCGCGCATGCTGGCCGCGCACCCCGGCGCCCGGGTCTCCGTCACTCCGCAGGAACCGCCTTTGCTGGAAGAGTGGATGACGGCGCAGCGCTTCGACATGGCACTGAGCGAGCAGGTCTCCACCCCGCCCGGTACGCGCTCGCAGCGGCTGCTGACCTTGGACGAGGTGGCCGTACTGCCTGCAGGCCATGCGCTCGCTGCAAGGCCCGTGCTGCAGCTGGCCGACTTTGCCGATCAGCCGTTCGTGAGCCTTTCGGCCGACGATCCGTACCGCCGCCAGATCGACACCCTGTTCGCCGAGGCCGGTGTGCCGCGGCAGATGCGCATGGAAACGCACAGCGCAGTGGCGGTGTGCGCGATGGTGCAGCGCGGGCTGGGGGTGGCCATCGTCAATCCGCTCACGGCGCTGGCCGTGGCGGGGCAGGGGGTGGTGGTGCGCAGGGTGGGGTTTTCGGTGCCGTTCAGTGTGAGCCTGGTGTTGCCGTTGTACCGGGCGGCGTTGGAGGAGGTGGGGTGGATGGTGGAGGCTTTGGGGTTGGAGGCTGATGATTTGAAGGAGAGGCTTGGGCGGTTGGTTTGACGGGCTGTTCGGCTGTTTGGTGGTGGTAGCTGCATGCCTGAATTGAGGGCGGGAGCCGGGATGTGCGCCCGGCGGCGCAGTAACTTTCTCTTGGCCGCCAAGAGAAAGTCACCAAAGAGAAGGCGGCCCCCAGTCTGCGTCCCCCGTTCTCCCTGTCGGGCGAACGGGGGCAACCTGCGATGCTCGGTCCTGGGGTGGTGCCGATGAACTCGCTGCGTTCTTCGAACTCCGCTCAAACAGCATCGGCAAGCTAGAGGACGAAGTGCGTGTGTCCTTCGGCACACGCACCCACCCCAGGCCCTGCGCTTCTCGGCGCAGCCAGCAGGGGTAGGGAACGGGTACCAAACGGCTGCTGCTTCGCAGCTGCGCCTGGGGTCGGGTCGCTCTGCGCGCTGCCGACGGTGCGGGCGCAATCGCTCTGGCGAGCCGAGCGCAGCGAAGGACCACAGGCCGAGCGAAGCAATGGCCCGAGTGGAGCCCGCTCCCACCCCCTTCTGACCGTGCCGAGAAGCGCAGAAGCTGGGGTGGCGCGTGTGCCGAAGGACACACGCGCTTCGTGATCTGGCTCGCCGCAGATGTTTGAGCGGAGTTCGAAGAACGCAGCGAGTTCCGAGGCGCACCCCAGCTTCGAGCATCGCAGGCTGCCCCCTCGCCCCCGGCGAGGGGGACACGGGCAGCGGGGTCGCCTTTTCTTGGCCTACGTTCTTTTGGCGAGGCAAAAGAAGGTAGGTGCGCCGCCGGGCGCACACCCCGGCCTCCGCCCTTCAATCAAGCATGCCACCCCAACCAAGAGTCAGAACTCCAAGTTGTCAATCAATCTCGTAGCCCCCAACCGCGCCGCCCCCAACACCACCAACGTCCCCACAGCATCCTCGGCCCTGGCCGGCTGCAGATCCACCCGCCGCCGCACCGTCAGATAGTCCGGCTGCCACCCCCGCGCCCGCAACCCATCCATCGCCTGCTGCTCCCACTCCACCCCAGGCTGCTGCCCCCAGCGCAAAGCCAATTGGCGCAAGGCCTGCGACAAGGCCACCGCCTCCTGCCGCTCCTGCAGGCCCAGGTAGCCATTGCGCGAACTCAGGGCCAGGCCGTCGGGGGCGCGGCGGGTCTCGCCGGCCACCACGGTGATGGGCAGGGCGAACTGGCGCACCATCTGGCGGATCACCAGGAGCTGCTGGTAGTCCTTCTTGCCGAACACCGCCGTGCCGCCGCTCTGGCCGAGCACAGAGGCGAACAGCTTCATCACCACCGTGGCCACGCCGGTGAAGAAACCGGGGCGGAAATGGCCCTCCAGCATGTCGGCCAGGGCCGGGTCGGGGTGTACCTTGAAGGTCTGGGGCTCAGGGTACAGGTCGGCCTCGCGCGGGGCGAACAGCACCTGGCAACCGGCCGCCTGCAGGCGGTTGCAATCGGCTTCCCAGGTGCGCGGGTAGCTGTCGAAATCCTCGTGCGGCAGGAACTGCAGGCGGTTCACGAAGATGCTGGCCACCGTCACGTCGCCCAGGGGCAGCGCCTGTTCGACCAACGCGATGTGGCCGTCGTGCAGATTGCCCATGGTGGGCACGAAGGCCGGGCGGCGGTAGGGCGCCAGGGCCTGGCGCAGGTCGTCGATGGAGTGGGCGATGAGCATGGGATCGGACAACAGGAACAAAGTGGATGAAGGAAAAGGGGTGCAGGGCTACCAGGCGTGCAGGGCGTTGTCGGGAAAGCGGCCCTCCTTGACGGCTTGCACATAAGCCTCGATGGCACCGCGCACGCTGCCGGCGTCCTGCATGAAGTTGTGGACGAACTTCGGGTTCTTGCCCAGGTTCATGCCCAGCATGTCGTGCAACACCAGCACCTGGCCGGCCGTGCCGTTGCCTGCGCCGATGCCGATGGTGTGGCAGCGCAGCAACTCGGCCGTGAGGTCGGCGGCCAGCACGGCGGGCACCATCTCCAGCACCAGCATGGCAGCACCCGCATCCTGCAACTCGTGCGCGTGCTTGCGCAAGGTGCGCGCTGCGTCGTCGCTGCGCCCCTGCACGCGGTAGCCGCCCAGGGCATGCACCGTCTGGGGCGTGAGGCCCAGGTGGGCGCAGACCGGCACGCCGCGCTGCACCAGGAACTCCACCGTGGGCGCGGTCCAGCCGCCGCCTTCGAGCTTGACCATGTGCGCGCCCGCCTGCATCAGCACGCAGGCGCTGCGCAGGGCCTGCTCGCGGCTTTCGGCATACGTGCCGTAGGGCAGGTCGGCCACCAGCCAGGCCGTGCCCTGCACGCGGTGCAGGCCGCGCGCCACGCTGGCCGTGTGGTAGGCCATGCTGTCCAGCGTTACGCCCACGGTGCTGGGCAGGCCCTGGCAGACCATGCCCAGCGAATCGCCGACGAGGATGCATTCCACGCCCGCCGCATCGGCCACCGCCGCGAAGGTCGCGTCGTAGGCCGTCAGCATGCATATCTTCTCGCCCGCATCCCGCATCTGTGCCAGGCGCGGCAGGCTCATGGGGCGGCGCTGGGGCAGGGGCGAGGCCGGTGGCAGCGTGCCGTAGGCCGTGGCGGAAGGCGTTGGATCGGTCATGGGGCTCCCCTGGACAAAATGGCGCGAGTGTAGGGGGTATGCGGCCGGGACAGCGGTGTCCCAAAACCCGTTCCCAGAAGCCGCTATGCTCGCGCCCCATGACCCATCCCAGCGACGATGAAAAAAGTGCCGACGTGGCCGCCCTGGCCCGTGTCGACGTGGCCCGCGCCCTGGCAGAAGACGTCGGCAGCGGTGACCTGACCGCCGGCCTGATCGACCCTGCGCGCCGCGCCCGTGCGCGCATCCTGGCGCGCGAGGCCGCCGTGATCTGCGGTACGCCCTGGGTGGAGGCGGCCCTGCGTGCCCTGGACCCGGACGTGCAGCTGACCTGGCAGGTGGCCGAAGGCCAGCGCTGCGCGGCCGACCAGGTGGTGCTGGAGATCGAGGGCAGCGCGCGCGCGCTGCTCAGCGCCGAGCGCACGGCGCTCAATTTTCTGCAGCTGCTGTCGGCCGTGGCCACCAAGACGGCGCTTTATGCCGATGTGGTCGCCGGCACGCGCGCGCGCATCGTCGACACGCGCAAGACCCTGCCGGGCCTGCGCCTGGCGCAGAAGTACGCGGTGCGCGTGGGCGGCGGCACCAACCACCGCATCGGCCTGCACGATGCCGTGCTGATCAAGGAGAACCACATTGCCGCTGCCGGTGGCGTTACGGCCGTGCTGCGCGCCGCGCAGCAGGTGGCGGCGCAGGCCGCCTTCATCGAGATCGAGGTGGAGACGCTCGCACAACTGACCGAGGCGCTCGAAGCAGGCGCCAGCATGGTGCTGCTCGACAACATGCCCTTGCCCACGCTGCGCGAGGCCGTGCGTATCAATGCGGGCCGCGCCATCCTCGAAATCTCGGGCGGGGTCACACTCGACGGCCTGCGCGAACTGGCCGAGACCGGCGTGGACCGCATCTCCATCGGCACGCTGACCAAGGATGTCAAGGCCACGGACTTTTCGATGCGGCTGCAGGAGCTGTCATGACCGAAGCGACGCTGAACCGCATCGACGTCGAATACGACCAGCCCCTGGACGTGCTGGAGGAAGGTGGCGGTTCTGTCTGCTCCACCAAACACGCCTGGGCGCGCGTGCCGCCCGAGCCCTCGCAGGCCGAGCGCGCTGCGCTCAAGGACCGCATCCGCCGCCTGCTCAAGGAGAAGAACGCGGTCATGGTCTCGCACTACTACGTGCACCCGGACCTGCAGGACCTGGCCGAGGAAACCGGTGGCCTGGTCAGCGATTCGCTCGAGATGGCGCGCTTTGGCCGCGACCATGCGGCGCAGACCCTGGTGGTCTCGGGCGTGCGCTTCATGGGCGAGACGGCAAAGATCCTCTCGCCCGAGAAGACCGTGCTCATGCCCGACATCGATGCCACCTGCTCGCTCGACCTGGGCTGCCCGGTGGACGAATTCAGCGCCTTCTGCGATGCGCACCCGGACCGCACCGTGGTGGTGTACGCCAACACCAGCGCGGCCGTGAAAGCGCGCGCCGACTGGCTCGTCACGTCGAGCTGCGCGCTCGAGATCGTCGGCGCGCTCAAGGCGGCGGGCCACAAGATCCTGTGGGCGCCCGACCGCCACCTGGGCGCCTACATCCAGCGCGAGACCGGGGCCGACATGCTGTTCTGGAACGGTGCCTGCATCGTGCATGACGAGTTCAAGGCGTTCGAACTCGAAGCGCTCAAGAAGGAGCATCCCGGGGCCAAGGTGCTGGTGCACCCCGAAAGCCCCGCCGACGTGGTGGCGCTGGCCGATGCGGTGGGCTCCACCTCGGCCATCCTCAAGGCCGCGCGCGAGATGGATGCGCGCGAATTCATCGTCGCCACCGACAACGGCATGATGCACAAGCTGCGCACGCTCAACCCCGGCAAGACCTTTTACGAAGCCCCCACCGCCGGCAACAGCGCCACCTGCAAGAGCTGCGCGCACTGCCCCTGGATGGCGATGAACGGTCTGGCCGATGTGGCGCGGGTGCTGGAGACCGGTGCCAACGCGGTCCACGTCGACCCGGCGCTGATCCCGCGCGCGCGCCAGCCCATCGACCGCATGTTGGCCTTCACGGCGGCGCTCAAGGGCGGCCAGCCCGTCCAGGGGCTGGTGCCGCACATCGGCGCGGCATAGGCCGGCCCTTCCCTTGCGCATGCCATCCCGCATCGATTTCACCCGCCCCCAGGAACCCGGCGCGCAGCGCCTGCGCCATGCCTTCGGCCCGCCGCGCACCGTGCTGGTGGCGCATGCGCTTGACGAGGTGCGCGGCGTGCTCGATGCCGTGCATGCGGCGGCGCAGGGCGGTGCCTGGTGCATCGGCTATGTGCGCTACGAGGCCGCGGCGGCCTTCGATGCCGCGCTTGCCACCCATGGCGCCAACGGGCCGCTGGCCTGGTTTGCCGTACACGATGCGGCCCTGCCCTGGCCGGACGAGGTACCAGAGCAGGGGCCCGCCGAGATCGCCTGGGCAGCCGGCCTGCCGCGCGCCGAGTTCGATGCCTGCCTGGCGCGCATCCAGCAGGCCATCGCCGATGGCGAGGTCTACCAGGTCAACTACACCGCGCCGCTGCAGGGCCGTGCGCAGGGCAGCGCCCAGGCGCTGTTCGAGGCGCTGCACCGCACCCAGCCCGAGGGCTACTGCGCGCACATCGATGCCGGCGATACCCAGGTGCTGTCGGTATCGCCCGAGCTATTCTTCGACTGGACCACCGATGCGGCGGGCGGCGACATCCTTGCGCGCCCGATGAAGGGCACGGCGCCGCGCGGCGCCACGGCCGAGGCCGATGCCGCGCAGGCCGAGCACCTGCGCACGGCGCCCAAGGAGCGGGCCGAGAACGTGATGGTCGTGGACCTGCTGCGCAACGACCTCTCGCGCATCGCGCAGCCGCACAGCGTGCGCGTGCCGCGCTTGTTCCACACCCAGGCCCTGCCCACCGTGTGGCAGATGACCTCCGACGTGCAGGCCCGCACCCGGGCCGGCACCACGCTGGCCGAGGTGTTTGCCGCACTGTTCCCCTGCGGCTCGGTCACGGGCGCGCCCAAGGTGCGCGCCATGCAGCTGATCCGCGATCTGGAGCCCGCGCCGCGCGGCGTGTACTGCGGCGCCGTGGGCGTGGTGCGCCCGCACGGGCCACCGGGCCAGGGCGGCGTGGCAGCCACGTTCAACGTGCCCATCCGCACCGTGGTGCTGGAAGGCACTCAGGACACATTCGCCTCCACCTGCGGCATCGGCAGCGGCATCACCTCGGGCGCCGAGGCCGAGTCCGAATGGCACGAATGGCGCCACAAGCGCGCCTTCGTGGAGCGCGCCAGCGCCGCGTTCGACCTGCTCGAAACCCTGGCGCTCGAGGGAGGGCAGTTCCGCCACCTGGGCGAGCACCTGGCGCGCATGGCCGGGGCCGCCGCGCACTTCGGCTACGGGTGGGACGCAGGCCGCGTTCATGCCTGCCTGCAGGCACTGGCCGCGCAGCACGCCAGTGGCGCCTGGCGCGTGCGCCTGCTGCTGGACAGCCGGGGCGCACCCCGCGCCGAGGCCTTCGTGCTGCAGCCTACGCAGGTGCCCGTCTGCCTGCAACTGGCCGGCCGCGCCTTCGACGAGGCCGACAGCGAATTCGTGCGCCACAAGACCACGCGCCGCGCGCACTATGCGGCCTTCGCACCCACGGCGCCCGGCGTGTTCGACACGGTGCTGTGGAACCGTGCGGGCGAGATCACCGAGAGCACCTTCGGCAACATCGCCCTGCGGCTCGATGGCCGCTGGGTCACGCCGCCGCTGGCCTGCGGCCTGCTGCCCGGCGTGGGGCGGGCCGTGGCCCTGCGCGAGGGCCGCGTGGCCGAGACCGTGGTGCGGATTGACGACCTGCCGCGCGTCGATGGCTGGGCCTTCATCAACAGCCTGCGCGGCTGGCTGCCCGCCCAATTGCTGGCCTGAGCACAAGCCTGGGCCGCGCGCGCCTGCCTGTGCATATACACCAGGCTGTGCGGGCATCGCTATGCATGCTTATTTCCCGCACTGGCATGCAAGGGTTTACCCCAGCACTGTCACACAGGCTTTTTCTAATGGACCCAGCGCCTCACCACGGGGTGCCGACCGGTGAGATGCGTGCCCTGTGGCACGCCCATGCTCCCGGTGATCTGCCCATTTCGAAGAAGTGATGAACTCCATGAAACTCAAGCTCCTTGCCCTCGCGGCCCTGACCCTTGCCGCCGGCGCCCATGCGCAGTCCAGCGTCACCCTGTTTGGCGTGGTCGACGCCTCGGTGGTGCGCATGTCCAGCAACACCAACAGCGTCACCGGCCTGTCCAGCGGCGGCCAGTCCAGCAGCCGCCTGGGCTTTCGCGGCGTGGAAGACCTCGGTGGCGGCCTGAAGGCCGGCTTCTGGCTCGAAGGCGGCCTGGCCACGGACAACGGCACGGCCGCAGGCTTTCGCTTCGACCGCCGCTCCACCGTGAGCATCTCGGGTGGCTTCGGTGAAGTCCGCCTGGGCCGCGACAAGTCGCCCGCCTACCTGAACATCGAGACCTTCGATCCCTTCGGCGATTCCGGCGTGGGCGGCAACAACGGCGCCAACATGGTGGGCAGCGCCACCTCGGCCGCCGGCACGCCCGAAGGCAGCGCCCCCAAGCGCACCAGCAACGGTCTGAACTACCTGCTGCCCGAGCTGGGCGGCTTCTACGGCCAGCTGCAGTACGCCCTGGGCGAGCAGTTGTCCAACCAGGTCAACGACCGCATGGGCAACTCGCTGGCCCTGCGCGCTGGCTACGCCAACGGCCCGCTGAACGTGGCCCTGGCCTTCGGCGAGACGCGCGGCGGTGCCGCCACTGCCAACGCGGTCGACTACAAGTCCAGCAACGTCGGCGTGTCCTACAGCTTCGGCGTGGTCAAGCCCATGGCCCTGTTCGCCACCGAGCGCGGCAACGGCCGCCGCGTGGACATGTACACCTTGGGCGCCACGGTGCCGCTGGGCGTGGGCGAGCTGCGTGCCTCGTACGTCAACTTCAAGCGCAAGGACGTGAACAACGCCGACTCGCAGAAGTTCGCCATCGGCTACGGCCACAACCTGTCCAAGCGCACGCAGCTGTACGCCACCGTGGCGCGCATCAGCAACGACGGCGCCGCCACGCGCGGCCTGGCCGTGTCGTCCTCGTCGCTGGGCAGCCCGACCATCGGTGCCGGCAACGACGTGACAGGCTACGAGTTCGGCGTGCGCCACACGTTCTGACGGGGGATCGGGCCGGACCACCTGTTGCAGCGGGTGGTGCGGTTCCAGGTCCGTGCTGTGCGCCTTTCACCTGGTGGGGATGCGAGGGGGGCGCAGCACGGACTTTTCCTCCGCGACAGGAACGACAAAGCCGCCCAGGGCCATGCCCTGGGCGGCTTTGTCATTGGGGACTGCCTGCCCGGCAGATTCTTACAGCTTTTCCTTGGCGTACGAGCCGCGGTCCATGTCCACGATCTCCACGCTCAACTGCACCAGCACGCCCTGCGGCTTGGGCGTGAGTTCGCGCAGCACGCCGGCGATCAGGTCCGACAGCTCCTTCTTGGCCTCGGGCGTGCGGCCCGAGAGCACGCGCAGCTGCGCATGCACGAAGGCGCGCTGCGCCGGTGCGGTGCCGATCTCGAAGCTGTCGGCCACCACGAAGCGGGTCTTGAGGTCCAGCTCGTCCAGCACCTGGGGGTGGGCGCACAGCGCGGCATTGAGCGCGGTCAACGCTTCGGCCTCGGGGTAGTGCGGCAGGTTGCCGGAGTACTCGACGATGAGATGGGGCATGGTGGTTCCACGAAAAATCGGTGCACCCGGCAGAGGGCCGGTGCGGTGGGCGAAGACGCCACGGGGTGCGCGGCGCAGGGCCTACCAGTTTATCGGCTTATCGGGGTGGTGCCGGGGTGTCGTTGGACTGCACGAAGCCATGCAGCGCCCGCAGCATGGCCATGGGGGCCTCGATCTGCGGCCAGTGGCCGATGCCATCGAGCGCGACCACGTCCGCATGGGGGACCACCTCGCGGTAGCGCTGTGCCATGTGGGCGCCCGAGTTGGGGTCGGCGCTGCCGTTGATCAGGCGCACGGGCACCGCCCCGGCCACCAGCGGTGCCACCAGGCGATCGCGCAGGGCCATGCGCTCGATGTAAAAGCGCCCCAGCTGGTGCGAGATGCGCCGCCCCTGGCCATGGTTGAGCAGGGCCCAGAAGTCATCGAGCAACCCGGCCGCGGGTTGCGTGCGCGCGCCGAACAGGCCCGCCACCGTGCGCTCGAACGCGCGCCGCGGAATGCGCGGCCCCACCCACCGGCCCAGCGGGGACGAGAGCAGGTGCTGTATCGGGCGCGGGGCATACGCTTCGGGGCACACGCCGCCATTGAGCAATACCAGCGAGGCGATGCGGCAGCCCGCCTGTGGGTCTTCCACGCGGCGCGCCAGCATCTCCTGCGCGACGCTCACGCCCAGGTCGTGGGCGACGATGTGGCAGTGTTGCACGCCCCGCTGCGCGAGCAGGGCATCGAGCAGATCGGCATGGTCTTGTATGCGGTAGGCGTGCGCCTGCGGCTTGTCCGAAAAGCCCATGCCCAGCAGATCGGGTGCGATCACGTGGTAGCGCGCCGCCAGCGCGTTCCACACGCCATGCCAGTCGTAGGAGCTCGTGGGGTAGCCATGCACCAGCAGCAAGGTGCTGCCCTGGCCCGCCTCGGCGATGAAGAGGCGCTGGCCGCGTACCGTGGTGAACCTGCCCTGGCCGTGCCAGCGCTGCAGGGCGGGGGTCAACTGGTCCATGCCGCACGCACCAGGAGCAAGGTGGCCGCGAGCTGGCACAGCAGGGTCAGCGCGTGGGCCGCCTGGCGCCAGGGCAGGCGGCGACCGAAGGCCGCCGTGCAGTAGAGGATGCGCGCGAAGATGAACACGCCGCAGACTGCGGCCAGGGCGCTGGCCCGCGTGCCGTCGGCCTGTGCCAGCGCCAGCACGAGCAGGCCGAACAGCAGCGACTGCTCCAGCGTGTTGCCATGCGTGCGCACCGCCACGGCCAGGTCTTGGTGCCCGCCATCGCCCCAGGTCTGGCGGTGGCGCATGCGCAGGCGCGAGACCTGCAGGGACAGGGCGGTGAGCAGCAGGGCCAGTACCGAGAGGGTGGTCGATGCGATGGTGAGGGAGTGGGGCATGTCGAAAAGTGGGCGTATGGGTGCATCAGGAAGTGGTCCGCCCAAGCTTAAAAATCCGCGCTGCCGCTGCCAATAGCACCAAAGGGCAGGTGGGGTGGCCGCTCTGGCCATCCCTGTCCGGTTCACGCGGCCGCGTGGCTTTGCAGGAAGGCGCGCAGCTTCATGGGCGTGATCGGCTTGGGCAGCAGCGGCAGGCCGGCGGTGGCGGCGCGGGCCTGCAGCTCGGGCGTGGCCTCGGCGGTGACCAGCAAGGCTGGCACGGCATGGCCGAAGGCGCTGCGCAGGGCCGCGATGGCGCCCAGCCCGTCCACGCCCTGCGGCAGGTGCCAGTCCACCACCAGGGCGTCTGGCCGCGCATGCGCAGGCCACTGCTGCTGCAGCGCCTCCTGCAGGCTGGCGGCCGCCGTGACCTCACAGCCCCAGCCCTGCAACACCTCGGTGAGGGCCCTGCGCGAGCCCGCGTCGTCCTCCAGCACCAGCACCCGCTGCACCGTTGGCGCGGGCGGCTGCTGCGGCCTCGCATCCTCCGATGCTGCCGTGGCCACAGGCAGGCTTGCGGGCACGGCTGGCGCCTCGGCGGCCAGCGGCAGGCACAGCGCGAAGCGGCTGCCCTGGCCCGGTTGCGACTGCACGCTGAGCTCCAGGCCGAGCAGGGCGCACAGGCGCCCGGCCGTCGCCAGCCCCAGGCCCAGCCCCTGGCCGCGCTCGCGCGCCGGGTGGCCGACCTGGTAGTGCTCGTCGAAGATGCGGGGCAGCTCGGCGGCATCGATGCCCACACCCGAGTCCTCCACGCTCACCTCCACCAGGGCGCCTTGCGCGCTGGCCTGCAGCCGCACGAAGCCTGCCGGCGTGTAGCGGATGGCGTTGGAGACCAGGTTGGACAGCACCCGTGCCAGCAGCGCGCGGTCGCCTTGCACCTGGGCGGTGGTGGGCTGCGCGCTGAACACCAGGCCCTTGGCCTGGGCCTGCACCGCGAAGGTGCCCGCCAGCTCGTCGAACAGCGACTGCAGCGCAAAGCGCGTCGGGCGGGGCGTGATGGAGTGGGCGTCCAGTCGCGACAGCTCCAGCAGCCCCTCCACCAGGGCGCCCATGCTGGCCGCGCATTCCATCAGGGTGGTTGCCAGGTAGTCCACCCGTTCGCGCGATGCGGGCTGCTGCAGCGTGTAGGCCAGCAGCTGCATGGCATTGAGCGGCTGGCGCAGGTCATGGCCCACGGCGGCGAGGAACTGCGCCTTGGAGGTGTGGGCCGCCTCGGCCTCCTGGCGTGCCAGCCGCGTGGCCTGGTTCTCGCGCTGCAACGCGGCAATCAGCTCCTGGCGCTCGCGCTGCTGGGTGGCGGCCTGCGCGATGGTGCGGGCCTGGGCCCGGCCGGCATGCCAGACATACAGCCCCATCAGCACGGCACCCAGCGCCAGCAGGGTGTGCAGCGGCTGCGCCACGAGCAGGTCGCGCGCCGCCAGCGGACCGAACACGCCCGCTGCATAGGCCGCCAGCGCGGGCAGATGGTGGGCCAGGTGGGCCACGCTGCCCAACACCACGGCGGCCAGGCCGATGTGCAGGGCCACCTCGGCCACCAGGTTGGCGGGCGCCAGCAGCACCCAGCTGCCGATGCCCCAGGCCAGGGCCTGCGCCAGTGCGCTCACCACCACCCAGCGTGCCCAGAAGGCCGGGCGCGTGCCGGGTGCCGCGGGGCTGCGCCGGTAGGCCATGCCCAGGGCGATGCGCAGGCCGCGCACGGCCACAAACGCCGCCAGCCAGAGCGCAATGGCGGTGGCCGGCACCTCGCGCCAGAACAGCACGCTCAGGAAAAAGGCCTCCACCACGCCCACCAGTGCGGACAGGGGTGCGCCCCGGTACAGAGTGTCCAGCGCCTGGGCGTCGGGCAGCCCACCCGGTGCCGCCGCGGCCATCTAGAGCAGCCCTTTCTCGCGCGCCAGCGCCACCAGGTGCGTGCGATTGCGTGCCTGCAGTGCGCCGAGCAGCGCCGTGACATGCAGCTTGACGGTGCGCTCGGCAATGCCCAGCACCTGCGCGATGCGCTTGTTGGGCTGGCCCTGGGCCACCAGCAGCAGCACTTCCATCTGCCGCGCCGTGGGGCCTGCCGACCCATCCGCGGCTGCCGCGGGCAGCGGGCCGAACACCAGCCCCCCGGCTGCGACGGTGGCCAATGCAGCGGCCATGGCATGCACGGGCTGCGACTTGCCGAGGAAGCCGCTGGCACCCGCGTCTCGCGCGGCCGCCTGCAGGGCCGGGTCCTCGTCGCCCGAGATCAGCACCCGGGCCACCAGCGGAAACTGCCGGGCAAAAAGCGCCAGCCCCTGCAGCCCGCTGTGGGCCCCCAGGCGCTGGTCGAGCAGCACGATGTCCAGCCCCGGCTGGCCTGCGGCAACCCGTAGGCCTTCCTCCAGCGTGCAGGCCGTGTCCACGCGGGTGCCCGGCCAGGCATGGGCCAGCGCATGGGCAAAGCCGACGCAGAACAGGGGGTGGTCGTCCACCAGCAGCAGTTGGGGCATGGTGCGGATTGTGTGGCAAGCCAAGGCGGCTGCGGCATGGGGTGGCCGTGCGCTGGTGCCGATCCTTATGGTTGACATGGGGCAAGGGGCTCTCCCCTTCGGGGTTCTCCAACCAGGCGTTGCTGTACAGAATCGCGGCAGCCTGGGGCGGTCTCCGGGCTGGCTGCGCACGCCTCTTTGCGTTGTTGTTTCACCACCCTCCTTCCGCCTGCCTGCCCGTTTTCGATTGGACAACGCCGAAGGTGCGCGTGCGCGTGCCCTGGGCGGCAGCGGTGTCTACCACCCTCGTCTTCAATATAACCATGACACACCAGAAATTGATTCGACGCGTGACCTTTGCCTGCCTTGCGCTGTGCGCCACCCTGGCGAATGCCCAGGGCCCGCACGCCCACTGGGAGTACAAGGGCAAGCATGGCGCAGCCCATTGGGGCGCGCTCGAACAGGGCTTCGAGGCCTGCGCCCGCGGCACGGCCCAGAGCCCTGTCGACATCCGCAAGACGGTGAAGGAGGCGCTGCCGGCGCTCGACTTCCAGTACGCATCCGGGGCACCCACCCTGGTCAACAACGGCCACACGGTGCAGGTCAATGTACCGGCCGGCAGCAAGCTGGTGGTGGGCGGGAAGACGCTGGAGCTGCTGCAGTTCCACTTCCATACGCCCAGTGAGGAGGCCGTGGGCGGCAAGCGCGCCGCGATGGTCGCCCATTTCGTGCACAAGGCCGAAGACGGCGGCCTGGGCGTGGTGGCCGTGCTGATCCAGCCGGGCAAGAAGAACCAGGCCTGGGAACCCATCTTCGCGCACCTGCCGCGCGTGGGTGAGCAGGTCACGGTCGATGGCCTGGCGCTGCACCCCGCCGCCCTGCTGCCGGAAAAGCACGGTTACTACAGCTTCGAGGGTTCGCTGACCACGCCGCCGTGCTCGGAAGGCGTGCAGTGGATGGTGCTCAAGGAGCCCGTCAAGCTCAGCGCGCAGCAGATCAAGTCGTTCCGCAAGGTCTACAGCGCCAACGCGCGCCCCCTGCAGCCTCTGCACGGGCGCGTGATCAAGGAAAGCACATGAAGCGAAGCACCCCCTGAGTCGCTTCGCGCCTTCACCCCTCTCTCGTCTCGCTGCGCGAGTCGGGAGGGGGACGCCCCCAGTGCGGCGGGGCGGCCCTTGCACGGGGGCGCTGGCCTCGGCCGTGCCATTTTCATGCGCAGCGCCCGGGGCGTTGAGACCTCAGACCTGTGCTGTCGCCGTGCATTCTGCGGCGTGCCGGTGCAGCGCCTGCAGCAGCTGGTCGACGTCGTCTGCGGTGTGCGCGGACGACAGCGCGATGCGCAGCCGCGCCGTGCCGGCCGGCACCGTCGGCGGGCGGATCGCGGGCACCCACAGGCCCTGTGCCCGCAGGCTTTCCATCACCGCCAGCGCGGCTTCGTTGCTGCCGATCACCAGCGCCTGCACGGCGGTGTCCGAGGGCAGCAGGTGCCAGCCCAGCGCCGCCGGCAGGGCGGTCAGCCCGCTGCGCAGCTGCGTGATGCGCGCGCGCAGCTGCTGGCGCCGGTCATCGGCCGCCGCGATCAGCTCCAGGCTCTTGCTCAAGGCGCTGGCCAGCAGCGGCGGGGCGGCCGTGGCGAAAATGTAGGTGCGCGTCTTCTGCAGCAGCCATTCGATCAGCGCGGTATCGCCTGCGACAAAGGCTCCGGCCACGCCCGCGGCCTTGCCCAGCGTCGCCATGTACAGCACCCGCCGCGATGCGGCGGCCCCGCTGAGGCCGGCCTGCGCCAGGCTGCCGCGCCCCTGTGGCCCCAGCACGCCGAAGCCATGGGCGTCGTCGAGCAGCAGCAGCGCATCGAAGCGCTCGCACAGTGCCAGCAGCGCCGGGATGTCGATGAGGTCGCCGTCCATGCTGAACACGGCGTCGCTGACCACCAGCTTGCGCCGCGCGGGGCTGGCGGCCAGCGCCGCCTCCAGCGCCGCCAGGTCGGCATGCGGGTAGCGGTGGATGGTGGCGCGCGACAGGCGTGCACCGTCGATCAGGCAGGCGTGGTTGAGCGCGTCGGAGAACAGCGCGTCGCCCTGGCCCACCAGCGCCGGGATGATGCCGGTGTTGGTGGCATAGCCGGCGTAGAAGTACAGCGCGCGCGGCAGCTGCACGAAGGCCGCCAGTTCATGCTCCAGCGCGGCGTTGGCGGCGCTGTGCCCGCTGACCAGGGGCGAGCCGCCCGAGCCCACGCCGAAGCGGTGCGTGGCCTCGCGCGCGGCCTCGGCCAGCGCCGGGTGGCCGGCCAGGCCCAGGTAGTCGTTGCTGCAAAAGGCCAGCATGGGCTGCCCGTCTACCAGCAGCCGCGCGCCGCCTGCGGGCTGCACCACGCGGCGGCGGCGCAGCAGGTGGGCGCGCTCGATGTCGGCCAGGCGCGTCGGAATCTCGTCGAGCCAGGAGGCTGTCGGCGCGTTCATTGCCAGTCCCCGGGCAGTTCGAAGGCCAGGCTGCGCGCCTCGGGCACGGCCTGGTGCGGCACCTCGGCCAGCAGTGGGGCCTGCAGCCGTGCGCGCAGGTAGGCGATGTTCTCGTCCGCGGCCAGCATCGCGGGGTCCACGCGGTTGGCCACCCAGCCGGCCAGCGTGAGGCCGCGCGCGCGGATGGCCTCGGCCGTCAGCAGCGCATGGTTCAGGCATCCCAGGCGCAAGCCCACCACCAGCACCACGGGCAGGGCCAGGGCCTGGGCCAGGTCGGCACCGGTCGAGGTGTCCGACAGCGGCACGTGAAAGCCCCCGGCACCTTCGACCACCACCGCATCGGCCTCGGCCGCCAGGGTCTGGTAGCTGCGCACGATGGCCGCGATGTCGATCTGCACGCCCGCGCGGGCCGCCGCGATGTGGGGCGACAGCGGGTCGGGCAGCAGCACCGGGTTGTCCAGCGCCGCGGGCACGGCCACGGTGGACGCCGCGCGCAGAGCGATGGCGTCTTCGCTGGCCCAGTCGCCGGCCCAGGGCACCACACCGGCGGCCACCGGCTTCATGCCGACCACGCGGCGGTGGTGCCGCGCCAGCGCGTGCAGCAGGCCGGCGGACACCAGCGTCTTGCCCACACCGGTGTCGGTACCGGTCACAAAGCATCCAATCATCAACAGGTTTCCTCTTGCAGGGTGGCGTTCAGCGCGTCGAGCGCGCCGCTGGCCAGGCAGTCAACCGCCTCGCCGTCGAGCACATAGGGTGGCATGGCATACAGCGTGTTGCCGATGGGGCGCAGCACCAGGCCGCCGGCCATGGCGTGCTGGTGGTAGCGGCGCGAAAAATCGGGCAGGGTGGTGGCGATGTCCCAGGCCCAGACCATGCCCAGGCGGCGCGCATGGCGCACGCGCGGATGGCGGGCCAGGGGCACGCAGGCGGTGTCGATGCGCTGCGCCAGCGCCGCGTTGGCCTTGAGCGCATCCAGCTGGTCGAACAGCTCCAGCGTGGCCAGGGCCGCACGGCAGGCCAGCGGGTTGCCGGTGTACGAGTGCGAGTGCAAAAAGCCGCGCGCCACCTCGTCCGCATAGAACGCCTGGTACACCGTGTCCGTGGTCAGCACCGCCGACAGCGGCAGGGTGCCACCCGTGAGGCCCTTGGACAGGCAGACGAAGTCGGGCCGGATGCCCGCCTGCTGGTGCGCGAACATGCTGCCCGTGCGGCCGAAGCCCGTGGCGATCTCGTCCACCACCAGGTGCACCTCGTAGCGGTCGCACAGTGCGCGCGCCAGGCGCAGGTACTCCGGGTCGTGCATGGCCATGCCGGCCGCGCACTGCACCAGGGGCTCCACGATCAGCGCGGCGGTGTCGGCATGGTGTTCGGCCAGCCAGGCGTCAAGGGCGGCGGCGCTGCGCCGCGCCACGTCCTCGGGCGTTTCTGTGGGCGCGGCCTGGCGCGCATCGGGGCTGAGTACGGTGGCGGCCAGGCGCACCAGCGGGGCGTAGGCTTCGCGGAACAGCGCGATGTCGGTCACCGCCAATGCCCCCACGGTCTCGCCGTGGTAGCCGCCAGCCAGGCCCACGAAGCGGCTCTTGCCCGGGCGGCCCGTGTTGCGCCAGTAGTGGGCGCTCATCTTGAGCGCGATCTCGGTGGCAGCCGCTCCATCGCTGCCATAGAACGCATGGCCCAGGCCCGTGAGTGCAGAGAGGCGCTCCGACAGCTCGACCACCGGGGCATGGGTGAAGCCGGCCAGCATCACATGGTCGAGCCGCTCCATCTGGTCGGCCAGGGCGGCCTTGATGTGCGGGTGGCTGTGGCCGAACAGGTTGACCCACCAGGAGCTGATGCCATCGAGGTAGCGCCGGCCATCGGTGCCGTAGAGCCAGGGGCCTTGCGCGCGTGCAATGGCCACGGGCGGCTGGGCCTCGTGCCGCTTCATCTGCGTGCAGGGGTGCCAGACATGGGCCAGGCTGCGGGCGACCAGGTTGTCGCCGGTTGCCGGGGTCATCGGTGCCGTGGTCATGCTCACACGGCCTGCGTGGGCACCGCGTGGCGCAGCGCGGTCTGGCGGTTGTGCCCGTCCACGAACACCAGTTGCGGCACATGGCCGGCCACCTGCTCCTCATGCACCTGGGCAAAGGCGGCAATGATGATGAGGTCGCCCTGGCTGGCGCGGCGCGCGGCCGAGCCGTTCACCGAAATCATGCCGCTGCCGCGCTGGCCCTTGATGGCATAGGTGACGAAGCGCTCGCCGTTGTTGATGTTCCAGATGTGGATCTGCTCGTTCTCGGCGATGTTGGCGGCGTCGAGCAGGTCTTCGTCGATGGCGCACGAGCCTTCGTAGTGCAGCTCGCACTGGGTCACGGCTACGCGGTGGATCTTGGATTTGAGCAGGGTGCGGAACATCGGCTTCCTCGGGTTGAAGTCAGGGAGGTGTGGCGGGGGCCTGCCACGCAGACGGGGCGCAAACTCAGTGCGCAGCGAAGTCGAGCGCGCAGCTGTCGCCCAGCGCCTCGCGCCAAACGCGCACGCGGCTCACGCGCGGGCGCAGTTCGGCAGGCAGGGCCTGCGCGATGAAGAGGCACAGGTTCTCGAGCGTGGGAGTGCCCAGCCCGGGCACCTCGTCGAGCATGTGGTGGTCGAGCTGCTCGCGCACCACCTCCAGCCCCCGGCGCAGCAGGCCGAGGTCCAGCACCATGCCGGTAGCGGGGTCGCGCGGGCCGCTGAGCGAGACCTCGGCATGGTAGGTATGGCCGTGGATGCGGCGGCTGCCTTCGGCCTCGATCTCGCGGCGCAGGGTGTGGGCCGCGTCGAAGAAGAAGCGCTGGGAAATCGTGAACTGCATGGCAAACAAAACAGGGGACTAGCGGATACCGCTGATCTTGTGGGTCTGCAGGCTTAGCCGCCACACTGGCTGCTCCATGCAGGTGGCGATGCACAGGGCGATGTGGGCGGCCTGGTCGGGCCCGTCCATGGGCTGCAGGAAGCGCTGGGCGAACTGCCCGGTGGCGGCGATGGCCGCCAGGTCCATGCCGGCCTGGGGCCAGACGAGCTTGAGCTCCTGGCCCTGCTGCTGCACCCAGGGCGCGCCGGCCTTGGGGCTCACGCACAGCCAGTCGATGCCCGGCGGCGCGGCCACGGTGCCATTGGTCTCCACGGCAATGCGGAACTGCCGTGCGTGCAGGGCGTCGATCAGGGCCGCATCGACCTGCAGCAGGGGCTCGCCACCCGTCAGCACCACCAGGCGGTGATCGGCATCGTGGGCCGGCCACTGGGCTGCAATGCGCTCGGCCAGGGCATCGGCCGTGGCGAACTTGCCACCCAGGGTACCGTCGGTGCCCACGAAATCCGTATCGCAGAAGCGGCAGATGGCGCTGGCGCGGTCGGCCTCGCGGCCGGTCCAGAGGTTGCAGCCGGCAAAGCGGCAGAACACGGCGGGCATACCCGCCTGCCCGCCTTCGCCCTGCAGGGTGTAGAAAATTTCCTTGACGCTGTAGGTCATACTTTGTCAGGCCACCGGCGGCACGAGGATGGTGGGGGCCGCAGGGGCGGCCAGCTCGGGGTAGTCGCGGCTGAAATGCAGGCCCCGGCTCTCGCGGCGCATCTGCGCGCTGCGCACAATGAGCTCGGCCACCTGCACCAGGTTGCGCAGCTCCAGCAGGTCGCGCGTGACGTGGAAGTGCGAGTAGAACTCGTGGATCTCGCCCTGCAGCAGCGCGATGCGGTGGGCCGCGCGTTCGAGCCGCTTGTTGGTGCGCACGATGCCCACGTAGTCCCACATGAAGCGGCGCAGCTCGTCCCAGTTGTGCGAGATGACCACGCATTCGTCGGCATCGGTCACGCGGCTGTCGTCCCACTGGGGCAATTCAGGCAGCGCCACGGCGGGCGCCGCAGCAATGGCCTGGGCGGCCGCGCGGGCGAACACCATGCACTCCACCAGCGAGTTGCTGGCCAGCCGGTTGGCGCCGTGCAGGCCCGTGCAGGCCGTCTCGCCGATGGCGAACAGGCCCGGCAGGTCGGTGCGCCCCGAAAGATCCGTGAGCACGCCGCCGCAGGTGTAGTGCGCGGCCGGCACCACGGGGATGGGCTCCTTGGTGATGTCGATCCCCAGCTCGGCACAGCGCGCGAGGATGTTGGGGAAATGCTCCTGCAAAAATTCCGGGCTCTGGTGCGAGATATCGAGGTGTACGCAATCGAGGCCGCGCTTTTTCATCTCGTAGTCGATGGCGCGGGCCACCACGTCGCGCGGTGCCAGCTCGGCGCGCTCGTCGTGCTGCGGCATGAAGCGCGTGCCGCCGGCCGCTGCCGGCAGCTTGAGCAGGCCACCCTCGCCGCGCACGGCCTCGGTGATCAAAAACGACTTGGCGTGCGGGTGGTACAGGCAGGTTGGGTGGAACTGGATGAACTCCAGGTTCGCCACGCGGCAGCCCGCACGCCAGGCGGCCGCGATGCCGTCGCCCGTGGCGGTGTCGGGGTTGGTGGTGTACAGGTAGACCTTGCCCGCGCCGCCCGTGGCCAGGATGGTCTGCGGCGCGCGGAAGGTGATGACCTCGTCGGTGGCCTCGTCGAGCGCGTACAGGCCGAGGCACCGGTCGGAGCCCTTGGCGCCGAGCTTGCGTGCCGTGATCAGGTCCACCAGCGTGTGCTGCTCGAACAAGGTGATGCCCGGCGTGGCGCGCACCACGTCGATCAGGGTGCGCTGCACGGCCGCACCGGTGGCGTCGGTGGCGTGTACGATGCGCCGCGCACTGTGGCCGCCTTCGCGCGTGAGGTGCAGGGCGCCGTCCTCCCGCGAAAACGGCACGCCCAGCTGCTGCAACCAGGCAATGGCCTCGGGCGCGTTCTCCACCACGAAGCGCGTGGCGGCCAGGTCGCACAGGCCGGCCCCGGCCACCAGGGTGTCGTCCACATGGGCGCCAAAGCTGTCCCCATCGGCCAGCACGGCAGCAATGCCGCCCTGGGCCCAGGCACTGGCACCGTCGTGCAGCTGGCGCTTGGTGACCACCGCCACGCGGTGCGTGGGCGCCAGGTGCAGTGCTGCCGAGAGGCCGGCGAGGCCGCTGCCTACGATGAGAACGTCGAAGTCGTGAGATGCCATGGCGTGCAGAATGGGTGAGGTGAGACCATGGCCGCCCGCCATGGCCGGGGTCCGGCGGCGGTGATCAGGCGGGGGTGTACGCCAGGCGCACGTAGATCGGCGCAAAGGCCTCGGCCTGGGTGATCTCGATCAGGGTTTCCTTGGCCAGCTCCAGCAAGGCGATGAAGGTCACCACCAGCACGGTGCTGCCGCGCTCGGGCTCGAACAGCTCTTCGAACTCCACGAAGCGGCGGCCCTGCAGCGTCTTGAGCACCATGCTCATGTACTCGCGCACCGAGAGTTCCTCGCGCGTGATCTTGTGGTGCTGCACCAGCTTGGCGCGCTTCATGATGTCGCGCCAGGCCTCCTGCAGCTCCACCACGTGTACGTCGGGAAAGCGCGGCTGCAGGCTTTGCTCGATGTAGACCTGGGCCTTGAGGAAGTCGCGCCCGTACTGCGGCAGCTGCGACAGGCGCATGCCGGCCATCTTCATCTGCTCGTATTCGAGCAGGCGGCGCACCAGCTCGGCCCGGGGGTCCACCGGCTCCTCGCCCTCGGCCTGCTTCTTGGGCGGCAGCAGCATGCGCGACTTGATCTCGATCAGCATCGCCGCCATCAGCAGGTACTCGGCGGCCAGCTCCAGGTTGCGGCTGCGGATCTCGTCCACATACGCCAGGTACTGCTTGGTCACCCCCACCATGGGGATATCGAGGATGTTGAAGTTCTGCTTTCTGATCAGGTACAGCAGCAGGTCCAGCGGCCCTTCGAAGGCTTCAAGGAAGACTTCGAGCGCATCGGGCGGGATGTACAGGTCGGTGGGCAGGGCGAACAGGGGCTCGCCGTACAGGCGCGCCAGGGCGACCTGGTCCACCACGTCGGGCATGCCCTGGTCCTGGACCGCGGCATCGGCTTCGCTCGCGCTGTTCATCAATTTGCTATGAAATAAAGAGCTTCAAACGCTTTGTGAAAAAGCGATGGAAGCCGTTTTCATGCGGAAAATTCGCTCAGTCGGCGTTGGTCTGGTAGACGTAGGGCTTTTGCTCGACCTGGCCTTCGCGGTACTCGCCCCAGATCTTGCGGTCCACCTGCTTGTCCCACAGCAGGGCGCGGCCAGCCACCTGCTGGGCGTCCAGTTCGGGCCGGCTCGCCTTGAGCTGGTTGATGAACTGCGTGGTGTCGGATTGGTAATCGGGGCGGCGGAAAATGGACATGGACTGGTAACCTCTTTTCCTTGATTTTACCGGGATGACCCCATGCCCCCATTTTTTCGTGCTCTGGCAGCCGCCGTCGCCACCCTGGCGCTGCTCGCCGCCGCCGGCTGCGATCCCCAGCGCATCAGCGAACTGCAGCCCGGCGTGTCCACCGAGGCGGACGTGCGCGACCGCTTCGGCGTGCCCGAGAACACCTGGAACGAGGCCGATGGCAGCCGCACCTTCGAGTACAACCGCCAGCCCGCCGGCCAGGTCAACTACATGATCGCCATCGGGGCCGACGGCAAGCTGATCGCCGTGCGCCAGGTGCTCACGCCCGAGAACTTCGCCCAGGTGCAGCCCGGCATGGGCATGGACGCCGTGCGCCGCCTGCTGGGCAAGGCCGCCAAGGTGTCGCCGTACCCGCTCAAGGACGAGATCCACGTGCAGTGGCGCTTTGCCAACGCGCGCAACGAGCCGCAGGTGTTCACCGTGGTCCAGGGGCCGGGCGCGAAGGTGCTGCGCACCGAGACCGGGCCCGACCTGGATGCCCCGGAATTCAAGGGCGGCAAGTAGCCACTCATACATTGATGCCGGTACTGCCTTGCGCGGCCAGCCGGTCGGCAAAGCCCGAGCGTTCCATCAGCGAGCGCGGCTGTTCGTGCAGATGCACGATCTGCAGGTGGCCGCCGCGCTGTGCCACCGCCTTGAGCACCTGGCCGAGGGCATCGAGGCCGGTGGTGTCCAGCGCCACGAGCTCGCTGGCGTCCAGCACCAGGTCCACACCGGCGGGGCCGGTCTCCACCGCCTGCACGATGGGGTCGATCTTGGCCGCCGCGCCGAAGAACAGCGCACCGTGCAGGCGCCAGGTCTGGGTGGCCCGCCCTGGCGTTGCCGTGGCAGGCGGCTGCAGCTCGGCCCTGAACAGCCCACTCATGCGCCGCACGAACAGCGCGCAGGCCATGAACAGGCCCACTTCCACCGCCACCGTGAGGTCGAACACCACGGTGAGGAAAAAGGTGCCCAGCATCAACAACCGGTAGTGGTTGCTGAACTGGCGCAGGCGCACGAACTCGTGCCACTCGCCCATGTTCCAGGCCACGAACAGCAGGATGCCCGCCAGCACCGCCAGCGGGATGTGCAGCGCCAGGGGGGCGGCGGCCAGCACGATCAGCGCCAGCGTGGCGGCATGCACGATGCCGGCGATGGGGGAGGTCGCGCCCGAGCGGATGTTGGTCACCGTGCGCGCAATGGTGCCGGTGGCCGGCATGCCGCCGAAGAAGGGCACGACCAGGTTGGCCAGGCCCTGGGCCATGAGCTCCTGGTTGGGGTCGTGCTTGCGGTGGTGGCTGTCGGTGGCCAACTGGTCGGCCACGCGGGCGCACAGCAGCGATTCGATGGCGCCCAGCAGGGCGATGGTGAGCGTGGGCGTGACCAAGAGGCGCACCGTCTCCCACGAGAAGTCGGGCAGCGCGAAGGCCGGCAGGCCCTGCGGAATGCCGCCAAAGCGCGAGCCGATGGTCTCCACCGGGAACTCCAGCGCCCAGGTCAGCAGGCTCAGCGTGACCAGGGCCACCACCGGCGCGGGCACGCGCGCGAAGCTGCGCACGCGGTAGCCGTCCATGAGCCGCACCACGGGCGAGCCCTTCATGAACAGCCGCGGCCAGACGAACAGGCCCGCCACGCACACGGCGCCCAGGCCGAAGGCGTAGGGGTTGAAGCTGTCGATGTGGCGCGCAATGGTGCCCACCTGCGAGAAGAAGTCGCCCGGCATGCGCGCGATGGACAGGCCCAGCCAGTCCTTGAGCTGCGAGAGCGCGATCAGCACGGCGATGCCGTTGGTGAAGCCGATGACGATGCTCACCGGCACGAAGCGCACCAGCGTGCCCAGCCGGAACAGGCCCAGCAGCACCAGCAACACGCCGGCGCAGGCGGTGGAGATGAGCAGGTTGGCCACGCCATAGCGCTCGACGATGCCGTAGACAATGACGATGAAGGCCCCCGCCGGCCCGCCGATCTGCGCATTGGTGCCGCCCAGGGCCGAGATCAGGAAGCCGGCGATGATGGCCGTCCACAGGCCCGCGCCGGGTGGCAGGCCGCTGGCGATCGCAAAGGCCATGGCCAGGGGCAGGGCGACGATGCCGACGGTGATGCCCGCGCCCACATCGGCCAGGCAGCGGCTGCGGTTGTAGCCGCTCAGGGCATCGATCAGCCGCGGGTGGAAGGCGAAGGACAGCTGCATGGCAAGGAGGGCACCAGTGTATTCCCCGGCACCGCAGGCGCAATGCCGGGACACCCATGTCGCACGGGGGTGCGCAGGGTACCGGGGATGCAAGCATTTCCTGTGCCGGCCGCTGCCGATCGGTTCTGGCGCAGTGCTTGCTTGCACCCATGGACTCTGCACTGCCCCACGGCCGCTGTATCCTGACGAACCGACCCATGCCCGATCCTTCCACTTCACCCCTCGAACCCGACGCCCCCGAGTCGCTGCGCCACGGCACCTATGAGGACGCCCAGGCCATCTTCGCGGGCACGCTGTTCGTGGCCATGGCGCTCATGCTGTTCAACCAGGCGGGCTTGCTGGTGGGTGGCACGGCGGGCATCGCCTTCCTGGCGCACTACGTCACCGGCATCTCGTTCGGCAAGCTGTTCTTTCTGGTGAACCTGCCGTTCTACTGGTTCGCCTGGACGCGCATGGGGCGCGAGTTCACGATCAAGACCTTTCTGTCGGTGGCGCTGCTCTCGGGGCTGACCGAGCTGTTCCCCCACGTCATGCACGTGGACTACCTCAACCCCTTGTTCGCCTCGCTGCTCGGCGGGCTGCTGCTGGGCACGGGCTGCCTGTTCCTCGCGCGCCACCGCTCCAGCCTGGGCGGCGCCACCGTGCTCTCGCTGTACATGCAGGACCGCTACGGCGTGCGCGCCGGCAAGGTGCAGATGGGCATCGACTGCGCCGTGGTGCTGATGGCACTGTTCATCGTGCCGCCCGAGCGGGTCGCGTACTCGGTGCTCGCGGTGCTGGTGATGAGCGGCTTCCTGTGGATCAGCCACCGGCCAGGCCGCTACGTCGGGCACTGACGATCAGAACCGGTACAGGTAGCCAGCTACCACCGCCGGCTGGCTGGACTTGTCGACCAGCGGGCTGTTCCGGATGGCGCTGCCCAGCCGGGTGCTGCTCAGGTCCACGAACACCCACTGCCGCGGTGCCAGGGTGTAGCCCACGCGCACGCCGGCCTGCAGGTTCACGGCCGAGCTGCCCTCATAGGCCGGGCGGCCCAGTCGGGCCTCGGTACCCTCGACGCCATAGTAGTAGTCCACATATTTGCGGTCCTGCTGCTGCACCTGCACGCGCGGCGTGATGTCCCAGGCGCCCTGCTGGAAGCGGCGCTCGGCCTTGAGCGTGAATTGGCGCCCCTTGCTGTGGCCCGAGGCATCGGCCAGCAGCTCGGCCGACAGTTGCACCGGCCCGGTGTCCCAGGTCGCTGCCGCGCCCAGCCAGAGGCTGCTCTTGCGCTCGTGCATGCCGGCCAGCCAGGGCGAGTCCTCGGCCTCGTAGCCGTCGAAGCCAAAGCGCGAACGCAGCCGCAGGCCCACGGGGCCCAGCGAGGGCAGCTTGAGGTCCACGCCCGGGCCGGCAATCTGGATCCAGCGGTTTTCATAGGTGAGCAGGGGCAGCGGCTGCAGCTTGTCGTCGAAGTCGCGGTAGGGCTTGCGGTCTGCGGCCACGGCCAGGCCCAGGCCCAGGCCCCAGGAGGAGGCGGCGCCTGCCTCCTGGGCCTGGAGGCTGGCGGGCGCCAGCAGGGGCAGTGTGGCGGCCAGTGCCGCCAGGGGGCGGAGGATGGAATGCGGGAGGCGAAGCGTCATGGTCTCAATTTCCACAAGAAGAAGGGGATACGGGGCAGGGCAGGCCTGCGTGGACAGGGGGCCGCCGCGGTGGTAGCTTTGCCGCAGCGTGCCGGTGGACTGTAGGAAGGCTTTCTTAGCCTGCGGTTAGCCCCATGGATGGTCAGGGCAGGCGCTGCTCATGGCGGGCTAAGAAACCCGCGCTACGCTGTGGCCAGCCCTGTTCTTTCGAGGAGACCCCGTTGCGCGCATTGCTGGTGGAAGACGACGACATGATCGGGCGCAGCCTCACGCACGCCCTCAAGGGCGCGGGCTGGTCGGTGGACTGGGTGCGCAATGGCGAGCTGGCCCACAGCGCCCTGGCCGATGGCGACTACAGCTGCGTGCTGCTGGACCTGGGCCTGCCCGGGCTGGACGGCACCGAGGTGCTGCGCCGTGCGCGGGTGCGCGGCGACCTCACACCGGTGGTGGTGCTCACGGCGCGCGACGGGGTCGAGGACCGCGTGCTCGGGCTCGATACCGGGGCCGACGACTACCTGCTCAAGCCCTTCGAGATGAGCGAGTTGCTGGCACGCATGCGCGCCGTGGTGCGCCGGCGCAGTGGAGCCGCCCAGTCCCTGGTGGGCAACGGGGCGGTGCAGCTGGACCTGGCCACGCGCGAGGTGCTGCAGGGCGGCGTGCGCGGTGCCCTCACGGCACGCGAATTCGCGCTGCTGCATGCGCTGCTGGAGCGGCCCGGCGCCATCCTCTCGCGCGAGCAGCTCGAAAACCGCATCTACGGCTGGGGCGAGGAGGTCAGCAGCAACGCCGTGGACGTGCTGATCCACGGCATGCGCCGCAAGCTCGGGCCCGATGCCATCCGCAACGTGCGCGGCCTGGGCTGGCGGGTGGCGGCGCCATGACGGGCACTGTGCCCGAGGCGGGCGCGCGCTGGTACCGCCCCCGGTCGCTGCGCGGGCAGATCGTGCTGTGGCTGGCGCCCTGGATCCTGGCGGGTGCCGTGGTGGCGGGCGGGGCTTTCTGGGCCAGCTACAGCGCGCTCATCCACACCTTCATGCAGTACCAGATGGAGATACTGGCGCGCTCGCATCTGGCCGGCGGGCCGGTGCGGGCGGGCCCGGCAGAGGCTGCGGTCGAGCCGCTGCCCCTGCTCAGCCGCACCAACATCGTGGAATGGGGCGCCTTCGTCGTGCAGGTATGGTCGGCCGACGGGCGCCTGCTCGCCACATCCGGCCCCGACATCGGCGTGCCCCTGCAGGCCGCGCCCGGCCACCAGCGCTTGCGCACCAGCGACGCCTGGGCACCGGGGTGGCGCGTTTACACCACACCCGCGGCCGGGCCGCACCCGCACCGCGTGCAGGTGCTGCAAAGCGAGCAGTTCCTGCAGGAAGAGGTGGCTGTGCGCACCCTGTACGCCATCGTGCCCCTGGCCCTGCTGGTGCCCGCGCTGCTGTTCACGCTGTGGCGGGTGGTGGGGCGCGCGTCGCGCTCGCTGCGCACCGTGGCCGACGAGGTGGCGCAGCGCAACGACCGCAGCCTGGGCGCCATTCCCATGGGCCGCGTGCCCGAGGAGATCGTGCCGCTGGTCGGCTCGTTCAATGCTCTGCTGGAGCGCCTGGACGAGGCCTTTGCCGCCCAGCGTCGCTTCGTGCAGGACGCCGCGCATGAGCTGCGCACCCCCATGGCCGCCATGGCGCTGCAGATGGAGAACTTGCAGCCGCTGCTGCCCCCGGGCGAGGCGCAGCAGCAGTTTGCCCAGCTCGATGCCGGCATGCGCCGGGCCCGGCATTTGATCGGCCAGCTGCTGCGGCTGTCGCGCCAGGAGGCACCGGCGTCCACGGGGCTGGCTGCCCAGCCACTGGACATCACGGCCCTGCTGCGCGAGAGCGTGGGCCAGCTCATGCCGCTGGCGGACCAGCGGCGCATCGAGGTGGGTTTCAGCGGTGCCTGTGCCGTGCTCGTCGACGCTGTGGCCAGCGACCTGCGCAGCGTGTTCGACAACCTGCTGGACAACGCGCTGCGCTACACCCCCGAGGGCGGCAGCGTCGAGGTGCGCCTGCACCCGCTGGTGAGCGGCCCGGTGGTGGACATCATCGACACCGGCCCTGGCATTGCGCCCGACCTGCTGGAGCGGGTGTTCGACCGCTTCTTTCGGGTGCCCGGTGCCGCCGCCGACGGCAGCGGCCTGGGCCTGGCCATCACCCGGGCCGCAGCGCTGCGCCAGGGGCTGCGGGTGGAACTGCTGGCGCGCGACGATGGTGCGGTGGGTCTGGTGGCGCGAGTGCACCTGCTCGCTCATTCAGCGGTAAGTCAGGGCTAATACCCGCCTGAGTCGCGCTTTCTAGAGTGGATGGACTCCCATCCTCTCAAGGTATCTGCGATGAAAACACGCATCTTTTTTTCCTCCCCCGCCCTGGCCTGGTCCTGGGGCTTGCTGGCGCTGTCGGCGCTGGCCATCGGCGCGGTCTCGCTGCGCTACGCGCTGCCCGGCATGCCCTTGCCGTCGGACCTGCCCAGTCTCGCGCTGTCGCCCCGGCCCTTCGTCGTGCATGCGGTCAGCGCCTCGCTGGCGCTGGTGCTCGGGCCGCTGCAGTTCGTGCCGGCCTGGCGCGCGCGCTTTCCAGCCCTGCACCGCTGGGTGGGGCGTGCCTATGTGCTGTCGATTGCCGTGGCCTGGCTGTCGTCGCTGCCGCTGGCCGTGAACGCCATGACGGGCGCGGTGGCCGCCGCCGGCTTCTTCGCGCTGGGCCTGGCGTGGGTGGTGACGACCGGCATGGGCCTGGCGCGCGCCCTGCAGCGGCGCTTCGCCGAGCACCGGCGCTGGATGCTGCGCAGCTTTGCGCTCACGGCCGCGGCCATCACGCTGCGCATCTACCTGGGCGCCAGCATGGCCGCCGACATCGACGAAGCGCTGTCCTACCCCTTCATCGCCTGGCTGTGCTGGGTGCCCAATGCGCTCGCGGCCGAGTGGTACCTGCGGCGCAAAGGGGGGGCGCAGCGCCCGCAGGCGCTGCAATTCCAGTAAAGATCAGCGCACGCGCATGCCCGGCGTGGCGCCCGGCCAGGGGTTGAGCACGTAGATGCCGGGGTTGGCCTTCTCGTCGCCATGGCTGGCGGCCAGCACCATGCCCTCGGACACGCCGAATTTCATCTTGCGCGGTGCCAGGTTGGCCACCATCACCGTGTGCTTGCCGATCAGCTCGGCCGGCTGGTAGGCGCTGGCGATGCCGCTGAACACGTTGCGCGTGCGGCCCTCGCCCACGTCCAGCGTCAGGCGCAGCAGCTTGGTCGAGCCTTCGACGGGTTCGCAGTTCACGATCAGCGCGATGCGCAGGTCGATCTTGGTGAAGTCGTCGATGCCGATGGTCGGCGCCAGTTCCTCGCCGCCGGGAGCGGTCACTTCAGGCGCTGCCTCTACAGGCTGCGCCGGGGCTTCGAACAGCGCGTCGAGCTGCTCGGGCGCCACGCGCTGCATCAGGTGCTGGTAGGGAGCGATGGCCTGCACGTCGCCGGCCACGGCCCAGCGCTGCATGTCGCTGCCGACAAAGCCTTCTACCGCGCGGGCCAGGCCCGGCAGCACGGGCGCCAGGTAGCGTGTAAGCACCGCAAAGGTGTTGATCAGCACCGAGCACACCTGGTGCAGGGCTTCGTTGTTGGCCGCGTCCTTGGCCAGGTCCCAGGGCTTGTTCTGGTCCACGTAGGCGTTGACCTTGTCGGCCAGCAGCATGATCTCGCGCGTCGCCTTGCCGAACTCGCGCGCCTCATACAGCTGCGCCAGGCCGTCGCCGGCGCTGCGCACTTCGGCCAGCAGGGCCGCGCCATCGGCGCTGAACTGCGTGGTGAGCTTGCCGTCGAAGCGCTTGGTCAGAAAACCCGCTGCACGGCTGGCGATGTTGACGAACTTGCCGATCAGGTCGCTGTTCACGCGCGCCATGAAGTCGTCGGCGTTGAAGTCGATGTCTTCGTTGCGGTTGGACAGCTTGGCCGCCAGGTAGTAGCGCAGCCACTCGGGGTTCATGCCCAGGCCCAGGTACTTGAGCGGGTCCAGCCCGGTGCCGCGGCTCTTGCTCATCTTCTCGCCGTTGTTGACGGTGAGGAAGCCGTGCACGAACACGTTGTCGGGCGTCTTGCGGCCGCTGAAATGCAGCATGGCGGGCCAGAACAGCGTGTGGAAGGTGACGATGTCCTTGCCGATGAAGTGGTACTGCTCCAGGGCCGGGTCGGCCATGTAGGCGTCGTAGCTCTCGCCGCGCTTCTCCAGCAGGTTCTTGAGCGAGGCCAGGTAACCCACGGGCGCGTCGAGCCAGACATAGAAGTACTTGCCCGGCGCGTCGGGGATCTCGATGCCGAAGTAGGGCGCGTCGCGCGAGATGTCCCAGTCGCCCAGGCCTTCGCTGGTCGTGCCGTCCGGGTTGGTGCGGACGGTGAACCACTCCTTGATCTTGTTGGCCACTTCGGGCTGGAGCTTGCCGTCCTGGGTCCAGTTTTCGAGGAACTCCACGCAGCGCGGGTCCGAGAGCTTGAAGAAGAAGTGCTCCGAGCTCTTGAGCTCGGGCTTCACGCCCGACAGGGCCGAGAACGGGTTGATCAGGTCGGTGGGCGCGTAGACCGAGCCGCAGACCTCGCAGTTGTCGCCGTACTGGTCCTTGGCGTGGCACTTGGGGCACTCGCCCTTGATGAAGCGGTCGGGCAGGAACATGTTCTTCTCGGGGTCGAAGAACTGCTCGATGGTGCGGGTCTCGATCAGCGAGCCGTCGGCACGGTCACGCAGGTCGCGGTAGATCTGGCGCGCCAGCTCGTGGTTTTCCGGGCCGTCGGTGCTGTGCCAGTTGTCGAAGCTGATGTGAAAGCCGTCCAGGTACTGCTTGCGACCGGCGGCGATGTCGGCCACGAACTGCTGGGGCGTCTTGCCGGCCTTCTCGGCCGCGATCATGATGGGTGCGCCGTGCGTGTCGTCGGCACCAACGAAGTTGACCGCGTTGCCCTGCATGCGCTGGAACCGCACCCAGATGTCGGCCTGGATGTATTCCATGATGTGGCCGATGTGGAAATTGCCGTTGGCGTAGGGCAGGGCGGTGGTGACGAAGAGTTTGCGTGCGGAGGACGGCATGGGACGGACTTTCTCAGGCGGAACCCGCGATTTTAGGCGCTCGGAACCCCCGTTGGCCCGGCAGGGGCAGATGCCACAATGCCCGCCTCAAGAACAACAGGGGGACACCATGGCAAAAACGTGGCCAGGCAGACTGGGGTGGGGTCTGGGAGGCGCCGTGCTGGCGGGGGCCGCCTACCTGGTCTGGTGGCCGGTGCCGATAGCACCCGTGGCCTGGAGCGCGCCGGCCGCGCCCGGCTACCAGGGCGTGCATGCGCCCAACCAGCGCCTGGCCGGGCTGCGGATGATTGACCTGAAAGGCGAGGTCGGCCCCGAGCACATCGCGCTGGGCAAGGACGGCAAGCTCTACACCACGGTGCTCAGCGGCAATATTTTGCGCATGAACCCGGATGGGTCGGACCAGCAGGTGTTCGCCAACACCGGCGGGCGCGTGCTGGGCTTCGATTTCGACGCCGCAGGCAACCTGGTCGCGGCCGATGCGGTCAAGGGCCTGCTGTCCATCGCCCCCGACGGCACGATCCGCCTGCTCACCGACCAGGTGGCCCCGGGCGACCCCATCCGCTACGCCGATGGCGTGGTGGTGGCCCAAAGCGGCAAGATGTACCTGAGCGACGCCTCCACCCGCTTTGCGCCCAGGGACTGGGGCGGCACCTTCGAGGCCAGCGTGCTCGACATCCTGGAGCAGGCCAGCACCGGCCGCGTGCTCGAATACGACCCTGCCACGCGCGCCACGCGGGTGGTGGCGCGGGGCATCAGCTTTGCCAACGGCGTGGCGCTGAGCCAGGACGAGAAGAGCCTGTTCGTCAACGAGACCGGCAAGTACCGGGTGTGGAAGATCGCCGTGGACGCGAACGACCTGGACATCGGCCAGCTCCCGGCGGGTGCGCAGGCGCAGGCCCGGGTGTTGCTGGACAACCTGCCCGGCTACCCCGACAACCTGATGCGCGGGCAGGACGGCCGGATCTGGCTGGGCTTTGCCAAGCCGCGCGGCGCCGCCATCGACAACATGGCCGGCAAGCCCTGGCTGCGCCGCCTCACGCTGCGCCTGCCGCGCGCGTTGTGGCCGATTCCGAAACCCTACGGCCATGTGATCGCGTTCACGGACGACGGCAAGGTCGTGGCCGATCTGCAGGATCCGGCGGGCGCCTATCCCGAAACCACGGCCATCACCGAGACCGCAGACCGGCTGTATGTGCAGAGCCTGCACGCGCACGGCCTGGGCTGGCTGCCCAAGGACATTCTCAAGGCGCCGTAGCCGGCCGCATCCTCAGCTGTGCATGAGCGTTTGCACCTCGGCACCAGTGTCCGTCCAGCCGAAGAACTTGCACACCTCGGCGCGCATGGCCAGCGTGTCCTCGCGGCCCAGGGCCATGAGCTCGCGCGTGTAGCCCGACTCGAACAGCAGGTAGCTGGCCAGGGCCGCGCCGCGCACGTCGGCCATGTTGGAGGTGACGCCCAGGGCGCCGAGCATGGCGCGCACGGGCGTGGGCAGGTTGCCCACGTGGCGCGCGGCCACGGCGTCCAGCCGCTGCGAGGGGGCGATCACCAAGAGCTCGATGGGGCGCAGCGCGCTCTTGGCGCGCACTTCGGGCGGGATCAGCGAGAGCGTCTGGTTCACGCGCTGCACGCGCTCCACGTCGACCGACAGTGCGTCGAGGAAGATATTGGACAGCGCATGCCCGGCGATCTGCGCCAGCGAGGGGTAGGTCGGCGTGGGGTTGGCCGAGGCATCGCCCTTGGGTTCGTGCATGCGGCCGGCGCCGACCACCAGGATGCGCTCGGCCCCCAGGTGGATGGCCGGCGCGATCGGGGCCGACTGGCGCATGGAGCCATCGCCAAAGAACTCCATGTGGTCCCCGATGCTGATGGCCTTGGCCGGGAACACGAAGGGAATCGCCGACGAGGCCAGCAGGTGCTCGTGCGTGATGCGGTCGCGCGCCGCCTTGCGCTGCGAGCGCACCCAGGGCTGCAGCGGGGCGTCGCTCTCGAAGAAGGTCACGTGCTCGCCCGAGCTGTAGCTCGACGCCGTGACGGCCAGGGCCTTGAGGTGGCCCTTTTTCAAAAGGCGCGGCAGGCGCACCAGCGGCACCATCTTGACCAGCAGTTTTTC
This sequence comes from Acidovorax sp. AC410, assembly GCF_979253235.1. Classification (NCBI taxonomy): domain Bacteria; kingdom Pseudomonadati; phylum Pseudomonadota; class Betaproteobacteria; order Burkholderiales; family Comamonadaceae; genus Acidovorax; species Acidovorax sp. AC410. The sequence goes on along the minus strand of NZ_CEEDCG010000001.1, from coordinate 632,126 downwards.
GAGCGGCGCATTGTCCAGCAGCGAGCGTGGGCGCATGCGCCGCCAGCGCGCCAGGGCCCAGCCCAGCGACAGCAGCGAGAGCCAGCGCGCGCCGCTGCGCAGCACGCTCAGCGAGTCGGCCCGGTACACCTGCTGCGCATGGAAGTCGCGCCAGACGCGCGCGATGCGGCGCACGGCCCGGTCGAAGTTGTCGGCCCCGCAGGCCAGCGCCGCCGCATTGATGGCCCCGGCCGAGGTGCCGGTGATGATGGGAAAGGGGTTGGGTTCGTCGCCCGCACCACAGGCCAGGCGCAGGTCGGCAATGGCTTCGAGCACCCCCACCTGGTAGGCCGCCCGGGCGCCGCCGCCCGTCAGCAGAAGGCCCGTGGTGGGAGGGGCTGGCGGGGCGGGGCTGTCGGGTGGGTGCATCGGCGCGTGCGTGGGGGCTGTATCGACAGTGCCAAGTGTGCTGCGTTGCCGACAGCCCGCCACATGGGGAAACCCGCATGGCGGGCGGGCCGGGTCAGGCCTTTGCCAACAGCAGGGCGGCGACGCCCGAGCCCTGCAGCACGGTGATGCCGTTGTCGCGCGCGAAGAGGCGGGCGTTGTCGGAGAGCTGCCCCTGGGTCATCACATAGATCCCTGCCGAAGCCCCCTGCGCCTGCATGGCGGCCTGCAGTTCGCGCATCGGCTCGACGCCATGGGTGGCGGCCTTCCAGCGTTTGGCGCTGACCAGGGTGGCCTGGCCGCCCTTGGCCACGCGCAGGTCCACGGGGCCGGACCGGGGCTTTTCCACCGTGCAGCCATCGCGCACCCAGGCGGATTCCAGCGCGTCGGAAAACTGGCGCCAGGGCATGCTGTTCACGGCGTCCAGCATTTCCTCGACCTTGGCCGGGCTCGGCGCCCGGAGCTGGCGCCAGGCCGCAATGCAGCCCACCACGAAGATGGGCAGCGTGCCCACGGCGCCGACATAGGCGTACTCGCGCGGCAGCAGTGCGCCAGCGCCCAGGGCGATCACCCCCACCACCAGGAAGCTGACCCACCAGGGCGAGCGCAGCAGCACGGCAAACAGGGATTTCTCGGCCATCTTGAATTTCACGGGGGGCTTTCTGGAATCGGTGACAGAAGGGGGAAGACGTGCATTGTCCTGCACTTACCGGGGGCGGGGCCTCTTCGATAGACTACCCGTCCCACAGGAGTTAATTGCATGGCAGTCACCGAACAGGGCCTTCTGGCCGCACTTTCCAGCGTACAAGACCCGCATACGGGCAAGGACTATGTCAGCACGCGGGCGTTGCGCAACGTGCAGATCAGCGGCGGCGACGTGGCCTTCGACGTGGAGCTGGGCTACCCGGCCAAGAGCCTGGTGCCCGAGCTGCGCCGCAGCCTGGTGGCCGCAGCCAAGGGCGTGGCCGGGGTGGACAACGTCTCTGTCAACATCACCTCCAAGGTGGTGGCCCACGCCGTGCAGCGCGGCGTGCAACTGCTGCCCCAGGTGAAGAACATCATCGCCGTGGCATCGGGCAAGGGCGGCGTGGGCAAGAGCACCACCGCCGCCAACCTGGCCCTGGCGCTGGCGGCCGAGGGTGCCAGCGTCGGCGTGCTCGACGCCGACATCTACGGCCCGAGCCAGCCGATGATGCTGGGCATCAGCCGCCGCCCCGAGAGCGACGACGGCAAGACCATGGAGCCGCTGGAGAACTACGGCGTGCAGGTCATGTCCATCGGCTTCCTGATCGACCAGGATGAGGCCATGATCTGGCGCGGCCCCATGGCCACCCAGGCGCTGGAGCAGCTGCTGCGCCAGACCAACTGGAAGGACCTCGACTACCTCATCATCGACATGCCGCCCGGCACCGGCGACATCCAGCTCACGCTGTCGCAGCGCGTGCCCATGACGGGCGCGGTGATCGTCACCACGCCGCAGGATATCGCCCTGCTCGACGCCAAGAAGGGCATCAAGATGTTCGAGAAGGTGGGCGTGCCCATCCTGGGCATCGTCGAGAACATGGCCGTGCACGTGTGCAGCAACTGTGGCCACGTGGAGCACATCTTCGGCGCCGACGGCGGCAAGAAGATGGCGGCCGACTACGGCATGGACTACCTGGGCGCGCTGCCGCTGGACATGCAGATCCGCCTGCAGGCCGACAGCGGCAAGCCCACCGTGGTGGCCGACCCCGATGGCGACGTGGCGCAGATCTACAAGAAGGTGGCGCGCACCGTGGCTGTGAAGATCGCCCAGCAGTCCAAGGACTTCTCGTCCAAGTTCCCGACCATCGCGGTCAGCAAGGACACATGAACCGCCTTCGCTGGGAGTGGCTGCAGGCCGCCCGTGCGCCCGGCCGTGAAGGGGCTGCGCGCCGATGAACCTGCTGTCCGCCATGCGCTACCTCGTCTCGCTGGACGAGCACCGCCATTTCGGACGCGCAGCCCAGGCCTGCCACATCACGCAGCCAGCCCTGTCGAATGCGCTCAGGGCCCTGGAGGAGGAATTCGGCGTCGTCATCGTGCAGCGGGCGCGCAGCTACGTGGGCCTGACCCACGAGGGTGAGGCCGTGCTGGCCACGGCGCAGCGCATGCTGCGCGACAACGAGGTGCTGCGCCAGGAGCTGCGCAGCACCGAGATCGCGCCGCAGGGCCGCCTGCGCATGGCGTCCACGCCCACGGCGGTGCCCATCCTCTCGCGCTTTGCGGCCCTGCTGCAGGCGCGGCACCCGGGCATCCTGCCGGTCGTGCTGTCCATGAGCTCGCAGGAGCTCGAGCAGCGGCTCGAAGACCTGTCGCTGGACCTGGCGGTGGGCTACAGCGAGCGCATGCAGGCCAAGCGCGTGAACCTGCGCTCCTGGCCGCAGTGCAACGAGCACTACTACCTGCTGCGCCGCGCGCAGAGGCCCGACCCGGACCGCCTGCGCATCGGCGCCCCCGTGCGCTGGGAGGAGGCCGGCCAGTTGCCGCTATGCCTGCTCACCCCCGACATGCACAACCGCTTCATCATCGACGAGGCGCTGCGCGCAGCGGGCGCGCCAGTGCCGCCGGCCATCGAAACCAATTCGGTGCTGACCCTGGTGCTGTCCGTGCTCTCGGGTGAAGTCTGCAGCGTGCTGCCGGGCGCCATGGTGGCCGCCGCGCGCAGCGAGCGCGGCCTGGAGGCCCTGCCCCTGGTCGATCCCGACGTGCGCACCCCGATCGGCTTCATGACCCAGCGCGGCCCGCGCGTGTCCCGGGCGCTCGAAGCCGCGCTCGAACTGCTGGACCTGCCCGCCTGGCGCGAGCACGTGGCAGAGCACTGCGGCGAGTTGAAGTCTTAGCCAAATCCCCCGGGGGCGCATCCCCCAAGACGGACGGCCCAGCCCGGCGAGGCAATCCTTGCGCGGGGCTGTGGGTTGGGCAGTGCGGGCTGATTGCGCGACATATGCAATGCGCTGCATATGCGATCGATTTCCATTCGCGTTCATTCAACTGCTGAATCGCACCATGTGCCGATTCAATTTGACGCACCAGGGATCCTGTTCAGACACTCCGCTCGGCGCATTGACCTGCGTCAAAAAGAAAAGCGCTTGCGCAACATCACAGGAGAGAGAACATATGAATGCATCATCGGCAGGCACCGCGACCATGCCTGAGTCCTTCGCGGCTCCTGGTTTTCTGGACAAGGAGCGCATCATTGCGGGGCCTGGCTTCAATCGGTGGCTGGTGCCGCCGGCTGCCCTGGCGATCCACCTGTGTATCGGCATGGCCTATGGCTTCTCGGTCTTCTGGCTGCCCCTGTCCAAGGCACTGAGCACGGCGGGCGCGGGCGCGGCCTGCCCCAAGGACATGAGCTTCTTCGCCGAGCTGTTCGCCAGCGGCTGCGACTGGCGCGTGGCCACGCTGGGCTGGATGTACACCCTGTTCTTCGTCTTCCTGGGCTGCTCGGCCGCCATCTGGGGCGGCTGGCTGGAGCGTTCCGGCCCGCGCAAGGCCGGCGTGGTTTCAGCCGTGTGCTGGTGCGGCGGCATGCTGCTGTCGGCGCTGGGCATCCACTTGCACCAGTTCTGGCTCATGATCCTGGGCTCGGGCGTCATCGGGGGCATCGGGCTCGGGCTCGGCTACATCTCCCCCGTGTCCACGCTGATCAAGTGGTTCCCTGACCGGCGCGGCATGGCCACCGGCATGGCTATCATGGGCTTTGGCGGCGGCGCGATGATCGGCTCGCCCTTGGCCGTGGACCTGATGAAGAACTTCTCCAGCCCTACCGACGTGGGCGTGATGCAGACCTTCGTGGTCATGGCGCTGGTGTACTTCGTGTTCATGATGGCCGGTGCCCTGGGCTACCGCGTGCCGCCCACGGGCTGGAAGCCCGCCGGCTGGACGCCGCCACCCCCCTCGGCCAACGCCATGATCACCCAGCGCCATGTCCACGTGAAGCGCGTCTGGGGCATCCCCCAGTTCTGGCTGATCTGGGTGGTGCTGTGCATGAACGTGAGCGCCGGCATCGGCGTGATCGGCATGGCCTCGCCCATGCTGCAGGAGGTGTTCGGCGGCGGGCTGATCGGCGTGTCGCAGAAGTTCGGCGAGCTCGACAAGACGCAGTTGGCCGCCATCGCGGCCGTGGCCGGGGGCTTCACCGCCTTGCTGTCGCTGTTCAACATCGGCGGCCGCTTCTTCTGGGCCAGCCTGTCCGACAAGTTCGGCCGCAAGATGACCTACGTGATCTTCTTCGTGCTCGGCGCCCTGATGTACGCCAGCATCCCGAGCTCGGCCGGCGCGGGCAGCAAGCTGCTGTTCGTGGGCGCGTTCTGCGTGATCCTGTCGATGTACGGTGGCGGCTTCGCCACGGTGCCGGCCTACCTGGCCGACCTGTTCGGCACGCAGTTCGTGGGCGCCATCCATGGCCGCCTGCTCACCGCCTGGGCCACGGCCGGCATCCTGGGCCCGGTGGTGGTGAACTACATGCGCGAGTACCAACTGGGGCTGGGCCTGCCGCGCGAACAGGTGTACAACCAGACCATGTACATCCTGGTGGGCATGCTGGTCATTGGCCTCATTGCCAACCTCATGGTGCGCCCGCTGGCCGACAAATGGTTCATGAGCGACGCGGAACTGGCCCACGAGAAGAAGCTGGCCCACGAAAAGAGCGTGGCGGCCGAAGTCGGCGGCGGCCCCGGCAGCGGCGGCACGACCAGCCCGGCGGTGGTGGCCTTCGCCTGGCTTGCAGTGGGCCTGCCACTCATCTGGGGCATCTACAAGACCCTGGTGAGCGCCGCCAAGTTCTTCCAGTAGCAAACAAGCAGATGGCATGGGGCTGGAGGCGATCAAAAACGCCCCGGCCGCCATGTCCATGCCCCCTGCAGGGCAGGGGGGACGGGAACGCCCAGGGCGTGGCACAGTCCAACCGGCGGCGGCCCCGTCCAGGAGACCATGATGAAGCAAGAAAAAATCGAGTTCTACAAAGGCCCGGCCGGCGGCTGGGGCGCGCTCAACAGCGTCAAGAATGCGCTGCTGCGCCAGGACATCCCGATCAAGGGCGCCAGGACACTGCTCTCGGCCAACCAGCCCGACGGCTTCGACTGCCCGGGCTGCGCCTGGCCGGATCGCAACCACACCTCCACCTTCGAATTCTGCGAAAACGGTGTCAAGGCCGTGGCCGCTGAGGCCACCGCGCGGCGCGCAGGGCCCAGCCTGTTTGCCCAGTACACCGTGGCCGAACTGGCCGGGCAGAGCGATTTCTGGCTCGAGGATCAGGGCCGGCTCACCCAGCCCATGGCCTACCACGCGCCCAGCGACCAGTACCGCCCGATCTCGTGGGACGATGCCTTTGCGCTGATCGCGCGCCACCTGAACGCACTGCCCGATCCGAACCAGGCGATCTTCTACACCTCGGGCCGGGCCAGCAACGAGGCCGCCTTCCTGTACCAGCTGTTCGTGCGCCAGTACGGCACGAACAACTTCCCCGACTGCTCGAACATGTGCCACGAGCCCAGCGGCAGCGGCATGCGGCCGCAGATCGGCGTGGGCAAGGGCACGGTGACCCTGCACGACTTCGAGTGCGCCGACGCGATCTTCATCTTCGGCCAGAACCCGGGCACCAACCACCCGCGCATGCTCGGCGAGCTGCGCGAGGCGCACAAGCGCGGCGCGCGCATCGTGAGCTTCAACCCCCTGCGCGAGCGCGGGCTGGAGCGCTTTGCCGACCCACAGGACAAGCTGGAGATGGCCACCTTCGGCTCCACGCCCATCAGCACGCACTACTTCCAGTTGCGCGTGGGCGGCGACCTGCCGGCCGTCAAGGGCATGATGAAGCATGTGCTGGAGCAGGAGGACGCGCATGGCGGCGTGCTCGACCATGCCTTCATCGCCGAGCACACCACGGGCTTCGACGCCCTGGCGGCGGACCTGCGCGCGGAATCCTGGGAGCTGCTGGAGCAGGAGTCGGGCCTGACCGAGGCGCAGATGCGCTCCGCGGCCGACATCTACATCGGCGCCAAGAGCGTGATCGCCTGCTGGGGCATGGGCATCACCCAGCACAAGTATGCGGTGGCCACCATCCAGGGCATCGTCAGCCTGCTCATGATGCGCGGCAACATCGGCCGCGAGGGCGCGGGCCCCTGCCCGGTGCGCGGCCACAGCAACGTGCAGGGCGACCGCACCATGGGCATCTGGGAAAAGCCCCCGGCGGCGCTGCTGGACAGGCTGCGCGACGTGTTCGGCTTTGAGCCGCCGCGCGAGAACGGCGTGGACACGGTGGAGGCCATCCGCCACATGCTGGACGGCAAGGGCAAGGTGTTCTTCGCCCTGGGCGGCAACTTCGCCGCAGCCACCCCCGACACCTACGAGACCTGGAAGGCGCTGCAGCGCTGCGACCTCACGGTGCATGTGACCACCAAGCTCAACCGCAGCCACATCGTGCATGGCAAGGAGGCGCTGATCCTGCCCTGCCTGGGCCGCACGGAGATCGACGTGCAGGCCGGCGGCCCGCAGGGCGTGACGGTGGAGGACTCGATGAGCATGGTGCACATCTCGGTGGGTATCAACCCGCCGGCCTCCGAGCACCTGCTGTCCGAGCCGGCCATCGTGGCGCGGCTCGCTGCCGCCACGCTGGCCGGGCGCAGCAATGTGCCGTGGATGTGGCTGGTCGAGGACTATGCGCGCATCCGCGACCAGATCGAGAAGGTGTTCCCCGACTTCAAGGACTTCAACCAGCGCGTGGCGGTGCCCGGCGGGTTCCGGTTGCGCAACACGGCCAGCGAGCGCGTGTGGGCTACGGCCTCGGGCAAGGCCAGCTTCCACGCCCACGCCGTGCCGCGCGACACGCCCACGCACATCGCGCGCGAACGCTACAAGGATGCGGTGGTCTTCACGCTGCTGACCACGCGCTCGCACGACCAGTACAACACCACCATCTACGGCATGGACGACCGCTACCGCGGCGTCTACGGCCAGCGCCGCGTGGTGTTCATCAACGAGCAGGACATCCGCGCCCTGGGCATGCAGGACGGCGACTGGGTCGACATCCAGACCGTCTGGAGCGACGGCCAGGAGCGCCGGGCCGACCGCTTCAAGCTGGTGGCCTACGACATCCCGCGCGGCAACCTCGCGGCCTACTACCCGGAGACAAACCCCCTGGTGCCCCTGTCGGCCGTGGCCGACACGGCGGGCACGCCCACCTCCAAGTCCATCCCCGTGCTGCTGCTGCCGCATGTGACGGGCGGTGCGGCCCTGGCGGGCGCTGCCGTGCCGGCACAGGCCGAGGCGCCATGACCGCTGTGCAGGAAACCCTGGCCTGCGCCATCCTGCGTGTGCTGGCCGAAGAGTCCCGCGGCCTGGACGGGGCGGCTGCGCCCGGCGTGTCGCTGCCGCGCCTGGGCAAGCACCTGGGCCAGGGCGTGAGCGTGCTCCTGCGCGAACTCACGCTGATGAGCGATGCCGCCGTGGGCGGCCAGCGCGGCCCCGGCTGGGTGCGCGTGGACCAGGTGGGCGAGCGCTGGGTGGCCCACCTGACCGATGCCGGCCGCGCCGTGGCGCGGCACCTGCCGGCGGCGGGAGAGACCCCATGAGCGCGCAGCCGTTCTCGCTGCCCGACGATGAGCCCGATGCAGCGCTGGACCTGCCGGCGCTGGCCCAGCGGCCCGTGCGGGTGTTTGGCGAGGCGGGCGTGCCGCAGGACGGGGCCCTGCGCCTGGACACCCTGGCCGCGGAGATCCCCGTGGCACTGGTGTTCAACGGGGTCTCGCATGCGGTGATGATGGCCACGCCCGAGCACCTCGGTGATTTTGCGCTCGGCTTTGCGCTGAGCGAAGGCATCCTCGACCAGGCGCAGGACTGCCGGGGCAGCACTCTGCACCTGGCCGACGCCAGCGCGGCGCACTTGCCGCCCGGCGTGCCGGGCATCGAGGTGCACCTGGAGATTTCGGCGCGCAGCTTCGAGCGCCTCAAGGACCGGCGCCGCAGCATGGCCGGCCGCACGGGCTGCGGCGTCTGCGGGGTGGAGAGCTTTGCCGCGCTCGACCTGGCCCCCGAGCGCCTGCCGGCGCGTGACTGGATGGAGCGTGTGGACCTGCCCACCGTGCTGCGCGCCTTTGCCGACCTCAAGGCACTGCAGCCGCACAACGCGCAGTCAGGCTCGCTGCATGCCGCCGGCTGGGCCACGCTGGACGGGCGCCTGGCCCAGGTGTGCGAAGACGTGGGCCGGCACAACGCGCTGGACAAGCTCATCGGCTGGCTGTCGCGCAGCGCGCGCCTGGCCGAGCCCGGCTTTGTCGTGCTCAGCAGCCGGGGCAGCCACGAACTGGTGCGCAAGTGCGCCCGCGTAGGCATCTCGGCGCTGGCCACCATCTCGGCCCCTACCGCCACCGGCGTGCAGGTGGCCGAACTGGCCGGGCTGCGGCTGTGGGGCCTGTGCCGCGCGCCGCGTGCGGTGCTGTATGCGCCGGGGGCGCAAGCGGGGTAAAAACCCTGACCCTTGCCCGGCGCAGTACAGTCGGGCCATGTCTCTGCGCCCCACCATCGAAGTCGCCGTCATCATGCGCCGCGAGCGCCTGGACAACCGCTGGCAACCCTGGCGCTGGGTGCTGGACGACGTGGTGCCCGCAGAATCCGCCTTTGGCGATGTGCCGCGCCTGCTGCGCCAGGACGACAACCAGGCCCTGTGGCTGTTCCCGGGCTTTGCGGTCGAATTGTTCAAGGACGATGGCGAGGGCTACCACCTGAACCTGTCTGCCCCCGCGCCCTGCTGGTTCGTGCTGTGGCGCATGGACGAGGAGGGCACCGAACCCGAGCCGCTGGCCCGCCCCGTGGCCGTGAGCCTGAGCTACCACGACGCCGGCCGCTGGCTCGATGCGCAGGAGACGGTGGAGCAGGTGCCCGCCCCGCCAGCCGTGCTGCAGGCGCTGCAGGCCTTTGTCGACGAGCACTACGCGCCCGAACCCAAGCGCCGCCGGCGGCCCGACAGCTTCCAGTCGCTGACCGACCGCTTCGGCAACCCGGCATCGGTCTCCACCGACAAGCAGCGCGGCGGCCGGGGCGGCCCGCACCATGGCTGACGGTTTTCTCTCGCGCTGGTCGCGCCGCAAGCAGGAGGTGGCTGCGGGCAGGCCCGTGCAGGAGCCGGAGCCATCGCCCCCAGCAGAGGTCTTGCCATCCGCCGCCGCCATGCCTGCCGCAGAGCCGGTGGCCGTGCCTGCCGCCGCTGAGCCAGAGCTGCCCACGCTGGCCGATGCGCAGGTCCTGACGCCCGAGTCCGACTTCAAGCCCTTCATGGGCCGCGGCGTGGCGCCCGATGTGCGCAACACGGCCATGAAGAAGCTGTTTGCCGACCCGCATTTCAATGCCATGGACGGGCTGGACATCTACACGGGCGACTACTCCAAGCCCGACCCGCTGCCCGAAGGCATGCTGCGCCAGATGGCGAGCGCCCATTTCATGGGCTTCTTCGACCACGAAAAGGAGGCGGCCGGTGAGGCCGTGCCAGAGGCCGCGCAGGCAATGGCCCCCGATGGCACTCAGCCTCGGGATGATGCGGAGACGCCGGCGCTGCCAGACGTGGCACAGTCCGAGGTATGCACCGCCATTCCTAGCTCGCCAGTACTGGCCGCAACGCCCCCGGAAGGGGACGCAGCGGCCAGGGTAGCCAGCCACACCGAACATGACCACGCTGATCTGCGACTGCAACCAGACAATGCCCCTCGACGCGAAGGCGTTGGGCGCGGCCCTGCATGAGGAACTGACCCTCCATTCCACGCTGTGCCGGCGCGAGGCCGGCGCCTTCCAGGGGGCCATCCGCACCGGCCAGGAAGTCGTGGTGGCCTGCACCCAGGAACAGCGCCTGTTCGGCGAGCTCGGCACGCAGACCGAAGGCGCGGTCTCGCCGATCCGCTTCGTGAACATCCGCGAAACCGCAGGCTGGAGCCGCGATGCCCGCGATGCCGGCCCCAAGATCGCCGCGCTGCTGGCCGCTGCCCGCCTGCCCGAGCCACCACCGGTGGCCACCGTCAGCTACAAGAGCGCCGGGCGCCTGCTGGTTATCGGCCCGCTCGATGCCGCCGAGCAGGTCGCGGCCCTGGTGGCCGACGTGCTCGACGTGACCCTGTTCGCGCAGGGCCCAGGCCCTGCGGGCGGCGCCCAGGCGCGGCGCTTTCCCGTGCTCGGGGGGCGCCTCACCGGGCTCACCGGCTGGCTCGGGGCCTTCGATGTGCAGTGGTCCGCCGACAACCCCATCGACCTGGACCTGTGTACGCGCTGCAATGCCTGCATCGTGGCCTGCCCCGAGAACGCCATCGGCCTGGATTACCAGGTGAACCTGTCCGCCTGCGATGCGAACCGCGCCTGCGTGCGGGCCTGCCAGGTGGCCGGCGCCATCGACTTCGGCCGCGAGGCCAGCGCGCAGCAGGAGCGCTTCGACCTGGTGCTGGACCTGCGCCCGGCCACCGCCGAGCCCGGCTTCGCGCAGCATGCGCCGCCGCAGGGTTATTTCCGCTCCGACGGGCGCGACATGGCCGTGTTGCTCAAGCTGCGCGAGATGGTGGGCGAATTCGACAAGCCCCGCTTCTTTGCCTACAAGCAAAAGCTCTGCGCCCACAGCCGCAACGAGACCGTGGGCTGCAATGCCTGCATCGAGATCTGCTCGGCCGAGGCCATTTCGAGCGACAAGTCCCGCCAGCAGATCAAGGTCAACCCCCACCTGTGCGTGGGCTGCGGCGCATGCAGCACGGTGTGCCCCACCGGGGCGCTGTCCTTTGCCTACCCGGGTGCCACGGAGCAGGGCGCGCGCTTCAAGGCCCTGCTGTCCACCTACGCGGCCGCAGGCGGGCAGAATGCCGTGCTGCTGCTGCACAGCCAGGAGCGCGGTCAGGCGCTCATCGAAGAACTGGGCCGCGCCGCCCAGTTGCGGCGCGCCCAGGGTGTGCCGGCCCATGTGATCCCGGTGTCGCTGTGGCACACCGCCAGCACCGGCGTGGACCTGTGGCTCAGCGCGCTGGCCTATGGCGCATCGCAGGTGGTGGTGCTGGCCGCGCACGAGGAGGCGCCCCAGTACCTGGATGGTGTGCAGGCGCAGATGGACGTGGCCCAGGCCATCCTGCATGGGCTGGGCTACACCGGCAGCCACCTGCGGCTGCTGCGCGCGGGCGATGTGGCGGCGCTCGATGCCGCCCTGCAGTCGCTGCGCAACACCCGCCAGGTGCTGCCGCCGGTGGTGGCGCGCCATGGCGTGGCCCAGGAAAAGCGCGCCACGCTGGAGATGGCGCTGGACCATTTCATCGCCCATGCGCCACTGCTGAAAGAGGGGCTGCCCGAGGCCATCGCGCTGCCGGCAGCCGCCGCGCCGCTCGGGTCCATCACGGTCGACAAGAACCGCTGCACCCTGTGCCTGAGCTGCGTGAGCGCCTGCCCGGCCGGCGCCCTGCAGGACAACCCGCAACTGCCCCAGCTGCGCTTCCTCGAAAAGAACTGTGTGCAGTGCGGCCTGTGCGCGACCACCTGCCCCGAGGACGCCATCGCCCTGCAGCCGCGCCTGCTGCTCACGCCCGAACGCGCGCAGCTGCGCGTGCTGGCCGAAACCCAGCCCTGGGCCTGTGTGCGCTGCAGCAAGCCGTTTGGCACATTCAAGGCCATCGAGGCCATGCTGGAGCGGCTTTCGGGCCACGCCATGTTCCAGGGCGAAGCGCTGGAGCGCCTCAAGATGTGCAGTGACTGCCGCGTGATCGACCTGTATTCTTCCCAAAGCGAAGCGAAAGTGACGGACCTGTGAGCGCCACCGCCCCCCTGACCATGCCGGGCAGCGCCGCCCTCGACGAGGAAACCGCGCGCGCCGAACTCTATGGCCTGCTGGCCCAGCTGTACTACAGCGCGCCGGCCCCCGAACTGCTGGCCTTGCTGCGTGTGGCCGTGACCGAGGCCCCTGCGCAAGGCGGCCTGCTTGAGGAGCCCTGGCAGCAGTTGGTGGGCCTTGCCCGTGCGCGGGACGACGCGGCCATCGCCGCCGAGTTCGAGCGCCTGTTCGGCGGCGTAGGCAAGCCCGAGGTCTTTTTGTACGGCTCGCACTACCTGAGCGGCTTTCTCAACGAGAAGCCGCTGGCGCGCCTGCGCAGCGACCTGGATGCCCTGGGCCTGGCGCGCAGCCAGGCCATGCCCGAGACCGAGGACCACCTGGCCTACCTGTGCGAGGCCATGCGCTACCTGATCGCCGGCGACGACATGGCGGTGTGCAACCTTACGACACAACGGGACTTTTTTGCCGCCCATGTGCAGCCCTGGATACCCGCCCTGTGCGACGTGCTGGAGGCCCACCCCGCCGCCCCCTTCTATGGCGCGCTGGCCCGCTTCACACGGGCTTTCGTGGCTGTGGAAACCCAGGGTTTCGACATGCTGGAGTGAGCCGGTGCGAGCAACTGCGAAGGGTTGCCAAACCCGAGTGATGTGCTATGGGGTGGCCATACCCGATTGCAGTGGGCCAGACACTCGCATAGACTGTATGAACGACATTGCATAGCCGCAAGCCCTCCTGGAGACAATGATGCAGGACAGCCAGCCCCAACCTTCTCGCCGCCGGTTCTTTGCAGGTGCAGCCACTGCGGGGGCTGCTGCCGCTGCTGTAGCGGCCTTGCCGCACATCGCAGCGCCCGATGCCACTGCCGTGGCCGAGCCGGTACCGGCACCGCCCGAGCGCGGTGGCGGCTACCGCCTCTCGGCGCATGTCCAGCAGTATTACAAAACCACCCAACTCTGACCGCGGGGCGCACCATGTTGCTCACCAAGAAGTCTTCCCACGCCCGGGAGGGCGCTGCGGCCACCTCCCCGTCCTCCCCCTTCGTCCACAGCCTGCAGCGCGGCCTGGCCAAGGCCCTGCCCACCATGGACCGGCGTGCCTTCCTGCGCCGCTCGGGCCTGGGCGTCGGCGTGGGCATCGCCGCCTCGCAACTCACCCTGGTCAAGAAGTCCAGCGCCGCCGAGGGCGCCAAGGTCGGCCTGGGCGACAGCAAGATCGAGGTGCGGCGCACCATCTGCACCCACTGCTCGGTCGGCTGCGCGGTGGATGCCGTGGTCGAGAACGGCGTCTGGGTGCGCCAGGAGCCGGTGTTCGACTCGCCCATCAACCTGGGCGCGCACTGCGCCAAGGGCGCGGCGCTGCGCGAGCATGGCCACGGCGAGTACCGCCTGCGCTACCCGATGAAACTGGTCAACGGCAAGTACGAGCGCATCAGTTGGGACACGGCGCTCACCGAGATCACGGCCCGCATGCAGGACCTGCGCAAGGCCAGCGGGCCCGACAGCGTGTACTTCGTGGGCTCGTCCAAGCACAACAATGAGCAGGCCTACCTGCTGCGCAAGTTTGTGAGTTTCTGGGGCACCAACAACTGCGACCACCAGGCCCGCATCTGCCACTCCACCACGGTGGCCGGGGTGGCCAACACCTGGGGCTACGGGGCCATGACGAATTCGTACAACGACATGCAGAACAGCAAGGTCGCCATGTACATCGGCTCCAACGCGGCCGAGGCCCACCCGGTGAGCATGCTGCACATGCTGCACGCCAAGGAGACCGGCTGCAAGATGATCGTGGTGGACCCGCGCTTCACCCGCACGGCGGCCAAGGCCGATGAGTTCGTGCGCATCCGTTCGGGGTCCGACATTCCCTTCCTGTTCGGCTTGCTGTACCACATCTTCAAGAACGGCTGGGAGGACAAGCAGTACATCAACGACCGTGTCTACGGCATGGACAAGGTGCGCGAGGAGATTCTGGCCAAGTGGACGCCCGACAAGGTCGAGGAGGCCTGCGGCGTCAAGGAAGAGCAGGTGTTCAAGGTGGCGAGCATGCTCAACGCCCACCGCCCCGGCACCGTGGTGTGGTGCATGGGGCAGACGCAGCACACCATCGGCAACGCCATCGTGCGCGCCTCGTGCATCCTGCAGCTGGCGCTGGGCAACGTGGGCAAGTCCGGCGGCGGCACCAACATCTTCCGCGGGCACGACAACGTGCAGGGCGCCACCGACGTGGGCCCCAATCCCGACTCGCTGCCCGGCTACTACGGCATTGCCGAAGGGGCCTGGAAGCATTTCGCGGCGGTCTGGGGCGTGGACTTCGAGTGGATCAAGGGCCGGTATTCGAGCCCGGCCATGATGACCAAGTCGGGCCTCACGGTCTCGCGCTGGATCGATGGCGTGCTCGAGAAGAACGAGCTGATCGACCAGGACGCCAACCTGCGCGGCGTGTTCTTCTGGGGCCATGCGCCCAACTCCCAGACCCGGGGCCTGGAAATGAAGCGCGCCATGGACAAGCTCGACCTGCTCGTCGTGGTCGATCCCTACCCCTCGGCCACGGCGGCCATGGCGGCCATGCCCGGCAGGGCCGAGGACCTGAATCCGAACCGAGCGGTTTACCTGCTGCCTGCGGCCACGCAATTCGAAACCAGCGGTTCGTGTACCGCGTCCAACCGCTCGCTGCAATGGCGCGAGAAGGTGATCGAGCCGTTGTGGGAAAGCCGCTCCGACCACATGATCATGTACCAGTTCGCGCAGAAGCTGGGCTTCGACAAGGAGCTGGCCAAGAACTACAAGCTGCAGAAGGTGCAGGGCATGGACGAGCCCGTGATCGAGGACATCCTGCGCGAGATCAACCGCAGCGTCTGGACCATCGGCTACACCGGCCAGAGCCCCGAGCGCCTGAAGGCCCACATGAAGAACATGCACCTGTTCGACGTGAAGACCTTGAAGGCCAAGGGCGGCAAGGACAAGGAGACCGGCTACGACTTCACGGGCGACTACTTCGGCCTGCCCTGGCCGTGCTACGGCACGCCCGAGCTCAAGCACCCCGGATCGTCCAATCTCTATGACAATTCCAAACATGTCATGGATGGCGGCGGGTGCTTTCGCGCCAACTTCGGCGTGGAAAAGGACGGCCAGAACCTGCTGGCCGAAGACGGCTCGTACTCGCTGGGCTCCGACATCACCACCGGCTACCCCGAGTTCGACCATGTGCTGCTCAAGAAGCTGGGCTGGTGGGACGAACTGACCGACGCCGAGAAGAAGGCCGCCGAGGGCAAGAACTGGAAGACCGACCCCACGGGCGCCATCATCCGCGTGACCATGAAGAACCATGGCTGCCACCCCTTCGGCAACGCCAAGGCGCGTGCCGTGGTGTGGAACTTCCCCGATGCCATCCCGCAGCACCGCGAGCCGCTGTACGGTACCCGGCCCGACCTGATGGCCAAGTACCCCACGCACGACGACAAGAAGGCCTTCTGGCGCCTGCCCACGCTCTACAAGAGCGTGCAGGACAAGAACATCGCCGACAAGGTACACGAGAAGTTCCCGCTGATCCTGACCTCGGGCCGGCTGGTCGAGTACGAGGGTGGCGGCGAGGAGACCCGCTCCAACCCCTGGCTGGCCGAGCTGCAGCAGGAGTCCTTTGTGGAGATCAACCCCAAGACCGCTGGCGAGCGCGGCGTTCGCAACGGCGAACGGGTGTGGCTCAGCTCGCCCACGGGCGCCCGCATCAATGTGCAGGCGATGGTGACCGAGCGCGTGGCGCCCGATACCGTGTGGATGCCGTTCCACTTCTCGGGCCACTGGCAGGGCGCGGACATGCTGGCCTACTACCCCAAGGGCGCGGCCCCGGTCGTGCGCGGCGAGGCCGTGAACACGGCCACCACCTATGGCTACGACAGCGTGACCATGATGCAGGAAACCAAGACCACGATCTGCAACGTGGAACGCGCGTGAGCACGCAGCAGCAGCGACCAGGAGATACCCCATGGCACGAATGAAATTCATCTGCGATGCAGAGCGCTGCATCGAATGCAACGGCTGCGTCACCGCCTGCAAGAACGAGCACGAGGTGCCCTGGGGCGTGAACCGCCGCCGCGTGGTCACGCTCAACGACGGCGTGCCGGGCGAGAAATCCATCTCGGTGGCCTGCATGCACTGCAGCGATGCGCCCTGCATGGCCGTGTGCCCCGTGAACTGCTTTTACCGCACCGACGAAGGCGTGGTGCTGCACGACAAGGACGTCTGCATCGGTTGCGGCTACTGCAGCTATGCCTGCCCGTTCGGCGCCCCCCAGTTCCCCTCGCAGGGCACCTTCGGCGTGCGCGGCAAGATGGACAAGTGCACCTTCTGCGCCGGCGGCCCCGAGACCCACGGCAGCCAGGCCGAGTTCGACAAGTACGGCCGCAACCGCCTGGCCGAGGGCAAGCTGCCGGCCTGCGCCGAGATGTGCTCCACCAAGGCCTTGCTGGCCGGCGATGGCGACGTGGTGGCAGACATCTTTCGCAACCGCGTGGTGCAGCGCGGCAAGGGTGCCGAGGTCTGGGGTTGGGGCACGGCCTACGGCTCCAAGCAGGCCGGCCAACCCACGCCGGGAGCCAAGTCATGACCGGGCGCGGCGCGCTGATTCTGGGGGCCGCCTGCGGGCTGCTGGCGCTGGCGGCCTGCACCGAGAAGCCGCAGACCGGCGGCGGCGTGCGCATCGATGCGCCGCCCTATGCCGGCACGGGCAGCCAGTTCACGCAGCCCGGCTGGAAGGCCGGCGACAAGGCCGGCTGGGAGCAGCAGCTCAAGGCGCGCCAGCAGTACGGCCAGAACGAATACACCCGTAGCACCCGCTAGAGCGAGGCCTGCCATGAAAACCATCCTGTGCAGCATGGCCCTGTGTGCCGGACTGGCCTGGGGCACCGCGGCAGCCCAGGCGCCGGCCGGCGCCGGTGCCGCAGCGCCGGCGGCCTCCGCCGCCGCTCCGGCAGCAGCGGCGCCCGCAGTCGGCGGCATCCAGGGCCAGAACATCTTCCAGGTCAAGCCCGATGCCAGCGAAGAGCCGGGCTACGCCCAGCAGACCAACGGCGAGCGCGCCAAGGTGCAGCCGGGCAACAACGCACCGATGTGGCGCCAGGTGGGCGAGGGCGTCACGGGCTACAGCAGCCTGCCCAAGAGCCAGGCGCCCGAGGCCGGCAACCTGATCCAGCCCTTCGTGCAGTACCCAGGCTCGCGCGTGACCAACGCGGGCGAGGCCTGGCGCCAGGTGCGCAACCAGTGGATCATTCCCTACGGTGGCTCGCTGCTGCTCATCGTGGCGGGCGCCATCGCGCTGTTCTACTGGCGCAAGGGCACGATGCAGCTGCACGGCGCCGAGACGGGCCGCAAGATCGAGCGCTTCACGCCGTTCGAGCGCTCCGCCCACTGGGCCAACGCCATCGCCTTCGTGGCGCTGGCCATCTCGGGCCTGGTGATGGCCTTCGGCAAGTTCTTCCTGCTGCCCATCCTGGGTGGCACGCTGTTCGGCTGGCTGGCCTATGCCCTCAAGAACCTGCACAACTTCGCCGGTCCGCTGTTTGCGGTGTCGCTGGTCATCGTGTTCCTCACCTTCCTCAAGGACAACTTCCCGCGCCGCGGCGATCTCACCTGGCTGCTCAAGGGCGGCGGCATGCTCTCGGGCAAGGAGGTGCCCTCGCACCGCTTCAATGCCGGCGAGAAGCTGATCTTCTGGGGCGGGGTGCTGTTCCTGGGCGCCATCGTCGTGGCCTCGGGCCTGGTGCTGGACAAGCTCATCCCCGGGCTCATCTACGAGCGCGGCACCATGCAGATCGCGCACATGGTCCACGCCGTGGCCACGGTGGTGATGATGGTGATGTTCATGGGCCACATCTACCTGGGCACCATCGGCATGCAGGGCGCCTACAAGGCCATGAGGACCGGCTACGTGGACGAAACCTGGGCCAGGGAGCACCACGCGCTCTGGTACGAGGACATCCAGGCCGGCAAGATCCCATCGCAACGCAGCAGCAGTGCCGAGCCCACGGGCGAGGCCGCTGCCGCCAAGCCCCTCCAGGCATGAGGTCCACCATGACGATGCACCCCTTCCTTCGCCCATCGCTGCTGGCCCTGTGCGCTGCCTGCGCCTGCAGTGCCGCCCTGGCCAAATTGCCGCCACCCCCGCCCGAGGCAGCCGCCAAGGCGGCCGAAGCCGCTGCCAAGGCCGCCTGGGCTGGCAAGGTGGACAACTACAAGCTGTGCCAGTCGCAGGACCGGGTCGCGGCCCACTACCGCAAGACCAACACCTCGGCAAAGCCTGCTGCCGCTGCGGCAGCCGCCTGTGCGGACCCCGGCCCCTTCGCCTACACGCCACCCGAAGCCAAGCCCATCGAGGCGGCGGGGGCGCACTCGCCACCGGGCACGGCCAGCAGCCCGCCCAGTACCAAGACCCCCGCCGCCGCCGCCGCTTCGGCGCCCAAGTCCTGAGCCCGCGCCGGCGCGGGCAGCGAGCCTCCCGCTGTGCCCTGCGGGGATGGGGTACGCTGTGCCCATGAGCACGACGCCCCTGCCTGCCACCGACTTTCGCCTGCCGCTCCTGACCCAGGCGCAGGCGCCGCTGACCCACCGCGTCGAGGTGGTCAACGAGCATGGCGAGCGCGAACAGCTGTCCATCCCCGCCGAGCGGCCGCTGACCGTGTATGTCGACAACCGCGAGCTGGTCACGCTGATGACGCTGGGCGCCCACCCCGAACTGCTTGTGCTGGGCTACCTGCGCAACCAGCGCCTGGTGGAGTCGGTGCAGGACATCGAGTCGATCACGGTGGACTGGGAGGTCAATGCCGCCGCCGTGCGCACGCGCCACGGCATCGCGCGCATCGAGGAGCGCACGGCCAGCAAGGTGGTCACCACCGGCTGTGGCCAGGGCAGCGTCTTCGGCGGCCTGATGGACGAGGTGGACCGCATCGTGCTGCCCGAGGCGCGGCTCACCCAGGGCCAGCTGTACGGCATCGTCAACGCCATCCGCCTCAAGGAGAGCACCTACAAGTCGGCCGGCTCGGTGCATGGCTGCGCGCTGTTCCAGGGCGAGGAGCTGCTGGTCTTCGTCGAGGACGTGGGCCGCCACAATGCCATCGACACCATCGCGGGGTGGATGTGGATGGCCGCCGGGGACGTGGCGCCGATGGCGGGTGCCGACAAGGTGTTCTACACCACGGGCCGGCTGACCAGCGAGATGGTCATCAAGTCCGCCCAGATGGGCGTGCCCATCGTGGTCTCGCGCAGCGGCATGACGCAGATGGGGCATGCCGTGGCCGAGCAACTGGGCCTGTGCGCCATCGGCCGCGCCACCAACCGGCGCTTCGTCTGCTACAGCGGCGTGCAGCGGCTGGTGCTGCAGCCCGAGCTGGCGCAGTCCCCGGCGGTGGTCCCGGGCGTGCAAGCCAGCCGGGTGGAGCCGGACACCGCATCCTGACATCGGGCGGCCCCGCGCCAATGGCATGATTGGGTACCATGCGACACCAGAAACCCATCCATGCCTGGGCTGACACCCTGCCCAGCCAGTTTGGCCCCTATGACCCCGACGAGGTGCCGGGCGTGCATGACATTCCCGTGCCCGACGGGCTGGGCGAGGCCGTTGTGCCCACGACCCCTGCGCCGCTGCCGGCCGAGGCGGTGGTCCCGCCACGCCTGCCGCTGGGTCGCTGGCTGCTCGAAGGGCTGCGTGCTGCCGTGCTGCGGGTGCCGCGCACCGGCGCTGCGGTGCCCACGCCCCTGCAACTGATCTTGCTGGTGCTGCTGTGCAGCGGGGTGCTGCTGGCGCTGGAGCGCCTGCACGTGGCGGGCCCGGCCAGCTTCAACCTGCGCGGTTGGCTGCTGTCGTGGTGGTCGCTGCCTTTGCTTGCCTGGTGCGCCTGGTGGGCCATCTCTGCGTCCCGGAACGAGGGCAGGCCGGCACAGGTGACCGGGGGCCTGGCGGCCTGGCTGGCGCTCACGAGCGTGGCCGTCCTGCCCTCTTCGGTCGCTGCCTATTCGCTGATGGCGCTTGGAGCACACCAGCCCCAGCGCTGGTCTTCGGGCCACTGGCCCAGCGTGTTCTGGGCCATCTACGCCGCCACGGTCGTGTGGATGGTGGTGGCCGACGTCGGCGTGCTGTCGCGCTTCGTGCGCTCGCGTGTGCGCACGGCACTGTACGGGCTGGTTTTGGTAGGGGTGGTCGCCGTGGGCATGCTCTACGCTTCCAGCCAGTCGTGGCTGCCGAACCCCGATCGTGCCGACGGCGATACCCCGGCCCCTGCGCGCCTGCACTTGTCGCAATCGCTGTTCGAATCCCAGCAGGACCTGATGCAGCAGCAGGCCGATGCCCTGGTGGCCGAACGTCCCGGGGTCACCGATGTCTATGCCCTGGTGTTCGCGCCCTATGCCCGCGAGAACGTGTTCCGCCGCGAGAGCACCCTGGTCAGCCAGGTCCTGCAGGAGCGTTTCGATGCCCAGGGCCGGGTGCTGCACCTGCTCAACCACGCCGAAACCGCCGACACCCATGTCTGGGCCACGCCCGAGAACCTGGAGCGCGCAGTGAATGCCCTGGCCGCGCGCATGGACAGGGACCACGACGTGCTTGTGGTCTACATGACCTCGCACGGCGCCCAGAACCACCAGCTTGCCGCCTCGCACTGGCCACTGGAGGTGCCGCCCATCAGCCCCGAGATGCTGCGCGAGGCGCTGGACGCGGCGGGCATCCGCCACCGTGTGATTGCGATCTCGGCCTGCTACTCGGGTGGCTGGATCGACACCCTGGCCACCCCCTCGACGCTGATCATGACGGCGGCCGACGCCACCCATACCTCCTACGGCTGCGGTGCCCTGTCGGAGCTGACCTTCTTCGGCCGCGCCGTGTTCGACGAACAACTGCGCAGCACGCACTCCTTCGAGGAAGCCTTCAAGAAGGCCGTGCCCCTGATCCAGCAGCGCGAGGTCGAGGCCGGCAAGAGCGACGGCTTCTCCAACCCGCAGATCCGCGTGGGCGCTGAGATCGCCCCCGTGCTCAAGGGCCTGGAAGAGCGCCTGAACGCCGTGCCCCGCTGAGCAGATGGCCCTTAGAGCCTGTTCAATGTCTTTTTGCAGCCGCGTTGGGGCGCAATCGGGATGAGTGGATGCTTCGGATGCGCCGCATGGGCTCATGCCCATGCAAGCAGCCGGGGCTTCCAATCGCCCGATTTCGCCCCAACCCTTCGGGCAAGTGCCTTTTCGGGCGGTCTGCGGCGTTGCGGCGCTTGCCAATAGCCGAGCTATTGGCTGCACCCCGCGCCTTGCATCCCATCCCGAAAAGGGACTTGCGCGGCTTCAAAAAGACTTTGAACAGGCTCTTAAAGGGCCTGCGCGCCGGCTGGAAATGTTTCATTGCCGTGGATTGGCAGGCTTTTGCGCTAATGTCACGCCCATGAACCTCTCTTTTATCCGCCTGGGCTGGCGCACCCTGCTGCGCGACCTGCGCGCGGGCGAGCTGCGCCTGCTGGTCGTGGCCGTGACCCTGGCCGTCGCTGCGCTCACCTCCGTGGGCTTCTTTGCCGACCGCCTGCAGGGCGGGCTGCAGCGCGATGCCCTGCAATTGCTGGGCGGCGACGCCGTGGTGGCCAGCGACAACCCCACGCCGGCGGTCTTCGCCGAGCGCGCCAAGGCCCTGGGCCTGCAGAGCGTGACCACCATGGGCTTCCCTACCATGGGGCGGGCCAGCGACGACAAGGGCGGCGCCAGCAAGCTGGTGGCCTTGAAAAGCGTGCAGCCGGGCTATCCGCTGCGCGGCACCCTCACGGTGGCCGTGGGCCCGGGCGCGGCCGAGCAGACCACGCGCGAGATCCCGGCGCGCGGCGAGGTCTGGGTCGATGCGCCGCTGCTCGAATCGCTGGGCCTGGCTATGGGCGACATGCTGCTGCTCGGCGATGCGCAGCTGCGCATCGCGCGCATCATCGTCATCGAACCCGACCGGGGTGCCGGCTTCATGAGCTTTGCGCCGCGCGTCATGCTCAACGAGGCCGACGTACCCGCCACCGGCCTGGTGCAGCCTGCGAGCCGGCTGACCTACCGCTTTGCCGTGGCCGGACCGGCCCCTGCCGTGAAGACTTTCAGCCAGTGGGCTGCGGACGAGGCCAAGAAGCCCGAGCAGCATGGCGTGCGCGTCGAATCGCTGGAAAGCGGCCGCCCCGAGATGCGCCAGACGCTGGACCGCGCCCAGAAGTTCCTGAGCCTGGTGGCCCTGCTGGCGGCACTGCTTTCGGCCGTGGCCGTGGCGCTGGCCGCGCGCGGTTTTGCCACCGACCACCTCGATGCTTCGGCCATGCTGCGCGTGCTGGGCCAGAGCCAGCGCACCATCGCCGGCGCCTACACCACCGAATTCGCGCTGATCGGCCTGTTCGCCAGCGCCCTGGGCGTGGCCATTGGCTACCTGGTGCATTACGTCTTCGTGCTGCTGCTGGCGGGCCTGGTGGAATCGACCCTGCCTGCTGCCAGCCTGTGGCCTGTGGCGTTTGGCCTGGGCATGGGGCTCACGCTGCTGTTCGCCTTTGGCCTGCCGCCCGTGCTGCAGCTGGCCCAGGTGCCGCCGCTGCGCGTGATCCGGCGTGACGTGGGCGGACTCAAGCCGGCGTCGCTGGCCGTGCTCGGCGTGGGTGTGGCCGGCTTTGCGGCATTGTTGCTGGCCGTGAGCAGCGACATCAAGCTCGGCCTGATCGCCGTGGGCGGCTTTGCCGCTGCCGTGGCGCTGTTCGCTGGCCTGAGCTGGGTGGCCGTGAAGCTGCTGCGCCGCAGCGTCAACGAGGCCACCGCGCCGCGCTGGCTGGTGCTGGCCACGCGCCAGATATCCGCCCGCCCGGCCTATGCCGTGGTGCAGGTCAGCAGCCTGGCCGTGGGCCTGCTGGCCCTGGTGCTGCTGGTGCTGCTGCGCACCGACCTCATCAGCAGCTGGCGCCAGGCCACACCGCCCGATGCGCCCAACCGCTTCGTGATCAACGTCATGCCCGAGCAGGCCGACGCCTTTCAGCAAAACCTGAAGGACGGCGGCGTCAAGCGCTACGACTGGTACCCCATGATCCGCGGCCGCCTGCTGGCCGTGAACGGCAAGGCCGTGGGCCCGGCCGACTACACCGACGACCGCGCCAAGCGCCTGGTGGACCGCGAGTTCAACCTCTCCACTGCAGTGCAGCAGCCGCCCCACAACCAGATCGTGGCCGGCAAATGGACCGAGAACGAGCAGGGCTCCATCAGCGTGGAAGAAGGCATTGCCGAAACCCTGGGCCTGAAGATGGGCGACCGGCTGCAGTTTGACATCGGCGGCGTGCAGAACGAAGCGCGCATCACCAGCCTGCGCAAGGTGGACTGGGGCTCCATGCGCGCCAACTTCTTCGTGATGTACCCGGTAGAGCACCTCGAAGGCGTGGCCGTGACCTACCTGGCGGCCTACCGTGCGCCCGACAAGGCGGGCTTCGACAACGCGCTGGTGCGCCAGTTCCCCAACATCACCAACGTGGACATGGGCGCCACCATCACCCAGGTGCAGCGCGTGCTCGACCAGGTGATCCGCGCGGTGGAGTTCCTGTTCGCCTTCACCCTGGCCGCCGGCCTGGTGGTGCTGTTCGCGGCCGTCACCGCCACGCGCGAGGAGCGGGCGCGCGAGTTCGCCATCATGCGCGCCGTGGGGGCGCGCGCCAGCCTGCTGCGCCAGGTGCAGCGCGCCGAGCTCATGGGCGTGGGCCTGCTCGCGGGCTTCCTGGCCAGCACGGTGGCTGTGGTCGTGGGCTGGGCGCTGGCGCGCTTCGTGTTCGACTTCACCTGGACGGCATCACCCTGGGTGCCGCTGGCCGGTGCGCTGGCCGGCGCTGTGCTGGCGCTGGCCGCAGGCTGGTGGGGGCTGCGCGATGTGCTGCGCCGCCCCGTGGTGGAGACGCTGCGCCGCGCCTCAGAGTAAGGCCGCGAAGGCGGCTTATGCCGCCTTGGCGAACGGCGTGCGGATGTCCGAGAGAAACTGCTGTGCGCGCGGGTGCTGCGGGCGGTTGAAGAACTCGCCCGGGGTGGCGCGCTCCAGCACCCGGCCCTCGTCCATGAAGAGCACGCGGTCAGCCACCTCGCGGGCAAAGCCCATCTCGTGCGTCACGCAGACCATGGTCATGCCGTCGCGCGCCAGGTCGCGCATGGCCACCAGCACCTCGCCCACCATCTCGGGGTCAAGGGCGCTCGTGGGCTCGTCGAACAGCATCAGCGGCGGCTCCATGGCCAGGGCGCGGGCAATCGCCACGCGCTGCTGTTGGCCGCCCGAGAGCTCGCTGGGCCAGGCATGGGCCTTGTGCGCCAGGCCCACGCGGTCCAGCAGCGCCAGGGCCCGTTGCTCGGCCTGCGGGCGTGACAGTCCGCGCAACTGGATCGGTGCCAGCGTGCAGTTGCCCAGCACCGACAGGTGCGGGAACAGGTTGAACTGCTGGAACACGAAGCCGATGCGCGAGCGCAGCGTGTTCACATCCACCCCCGGCCCATAGATGTGGTGCCCGTCGATCAGGATGCGCCCGCCCTGGATGGGTTCGAGCCGGTTGAGCGTGCGGATCAGGGTGGACTTGCCCGAGCCCGAAGGCCCGCAGACCACCACCACCTCACCCTGCTCGATGGTTTCGGTCACGTCCACCAGGGCGTGGTAGCTGCCGTACCACTTGTTGACGTCGTGCAGTTCGATCATGTTGTAAGGGGCTTGGGGGTGGGTGAGGGGGCCGATGCGGCGTGCCGCGCCAGCCGGCGCTCCAGCCCATAGGCCAGGCGCGACAGGCCGAAGCACAGCACGAAGTAGGTGAACGCCAGGATGCCGAAGACCTCGGCCGGCCGGATGAAGACCTGGCTGTTGATCTGGGTGGCGATGAAGGAGACTTCGGTCAGGCCGATGATGTAGCCCAGCGAGGTCTCCTTGATGGTGGAGACGAACTGGTTCACCAGCGAGGGCAGCATGCTGCGCAGCGCCTGCGGCAGTACCACCAGGCGCATGGCGCGGGGGTACGAGAGGCCCAGGGCGCGGGCGCACTCCATCTGCCCGCGCGGCACGCCGAGGATGCCGGCGCGCACGATCTCGGCCAGGTAGGCTGCGTTGAAGATGACCAGGGCCAGCAGCATGGTGGTGAACTGGCCGGTCTTCACCCCCGTTACGCTGGGCAAAAAGAAATAGGCCCAGAAGATCACCATCAGCAGCGGCGTGCCGCGCACCACGAAGACGATGCCCGTCACGGGCCAGCGCAGGGCGCGCCAGGGGCTCACGCGCGCCAGGCCGAAGAGCACGCCCAGCGGCAGCGCCAGCAGCAGGGCGCCTGCGGCCAGCAGCAGCGTGAGCGCCAGGCCGCCGAGGGGGCCATTGGGGTATTGGCCGACCAGGAAGTACAGCCAGTAGGTTTCGAAGAGTTCCAGCATGCCAGGGGATCAGATCGTGCGTACGGGGTAACGGTGGTGGTACCAGCTGGCCAGCCCAGTGATGAGCAGCGACACCGTGAGGTAGGCGGCACTGGCGAAGGCAAAGGCCTCGATGCTGCGGAAGGTGGCGCTTTCCACCTTGGCCGCCTGGTACATCAGCTCGGCCACGCCGATCACGGTGGCGATCGAGGTGTTCTTCCACAGGTTGAGCGCCTGCGAGATCAGCGGCGGCACGGTCACGCGCAGGGCTTGCGGCAGCACCACGCGGCGCATGGTGGCCAGAAAGCCGAACCCGAGGGCCCGGCCCGCCTCCAGCTGCACCGTGGGAATCGAGCGGATGCCACTGCGGATATCTTCGGCCATGAATGCCGCGGTGTAGAGCGCGAGCGCCACGATGGCGGCCGCGGCCTCGGCATGGCCGCTGTCGTAGAGCCATTGCCTGGCCGCTTCGGGCAGCAACTCGGGCGCGCCGAAGTACCAGAACAGCATGTGGGCCAGCAGCGGCACGTTGCGGATGCCCTCGACGAAGGCAAAGCCGGCCCAGCGCAAGGGGGCCACCGGCGCCAGGCGCAGCAGCGCCACCACCAGTGCGATCGGCAACGCCAGCACCAGCGCGGCGGCCAGCAACTGCAGCGACAGCAGCAGGCCACCCACCATCATGAGGTGGTACTGGCCGCTCAGCAGCAGGGAGTAATCAAACAGGGGCATGCATGCCAGTCATTCAGAAAGCGGTAGCAAGGGCTTGCGGCGCGCACCAATGGAACGCCGGCCCTTGTGTCCCGCCTGCGGCGGCCATGCCGCCGTAAGTCCTGCCATCAACCGTCGATCTTGTCCGACTCGAACTTGAAGGGGCGGGTGGTGAACTTGATCTTGGTTTGGGGGCCGTACCACTTGAAGAAGATCTTCTCGGCGTCGCCGGACTTTTCCAGCTCGCGCAGCGTGTCGTCCACAATGGATTTCACGGCGCTCTCGCCCTTCTTGATGCCCAGGGCCAGCGGTTCCACGCTCAGGTTGGTGGGCAGGATGGCGTAGTCCTTGTTGCGCTCGCCGAGCTTGCCGAAGTCGTCGATGAGCGAGGATTCGTCGTTCACGTAGCCCACGCCCTTGCCCTGCTGCAGCGCCAGGAAGGCCTGCTGCGTGGTTTCGAAGGTCACCACCTCCACGGTGGGCACGGCCTTGCGCACGTTGGGCTCCTGCGTGCCACCCTTGACGGTGACCACGCGCTTGCCGGCCAGATCGGCCACGTCCTTGATGCCGCTGGCCTTCTTGACGAGCACCTTCTGGCCCGTGACGAAGGTGGTCAGCGAGAAGTCGATCTGCGCCTCGCGCTCCTTGTTGTGCGTGAGCGAGGCGGCCAGAATGTCCACATGGCCCTGCTGCAGCTCGGGGATGCGCGCGGCCACGGCCAGTTGCTTGAACACCGGCTTGACGCCGATCTTCTTGGCAATCGCCTTGCCCAGGTCCACGTCGTAGCCGATCAGCTCGCGCGTCTTGGGGTCGATGAAGCTGTTGGGCTCGTCGGTGCCCAGCACGCCGACGACGAGTTCGCCCTTCTTCTTGATATCGGCCAACTGGTCGGCGTGGGCGATGCCCGACACCGCGAAGGCTGCGGCGACCAGGGAGGCAATGAAACGGATGCGCATGATTTCTCTCTCTCCAGACTTGTTGAAGCCCGAAGGCTACGCTTCCAACCGGGAGATATGAACATCCCATTTCTTATAATCAAAATCGCCAAACGTGCTTGGCAAGAACTGTGACCCCCATGGACGACGACACCCCCGACAACACCACCCCCGCCACCACGCCCTTCGAATGGATCGGCGGCGAAGAACGCGTGCGCGCCCTGGTCGAGCGCTTCTACGACCTGATGGACCTGGAGCCGGGCTATGCCGCGCTGCGCGCCGCCCATGGCAGCGACCTGGGCCAAGCGCGGCAAAAACTGTTCTGGTTCCTGTGCGGCTGGCTGGGCGGGCCGTCCTATTACACCGACCAGTTCGGCCACCCGCGCCTGCGCGCGCGCCACATGCCGTTTGCCATCGGCACCCAGGAGAGCCGCCAGTGGGTGGCCTGCATGGACCAGGCGATGGGCGAGACGGGCGTGCCCGAAGCGCTGCGCACGCGCTTGCGCGAGAGCTTCACGGGCACGGCGGACTGGATGGTCAACCAGCCCCTGGTGGCCAAGAAACTGATGTGAGCGGCTGTGCGGGCCCGCGGGCCTGCGCTCCGGGATGCGCCCGCAGGCATACTGCGGTTGTCCATTCCACCGAAGGAGCCGTGCCATGAAGCGTTCCCTTGTCCTTGCCGCCAGCCTGCTGGCCTGTGCCCTGACGCATGCCCAGCCGGCGCCCGCCGCTGGCGACACCTGGGGCAACGTGCCGCCTGCCTCGGACGACCGCTTCACCAACCCCAAGAGCAAGCTCTACGCGGGCCCCAACGGCTGGCACAACTTCGGCGAGGTGCGGGCCGAAGTGGCCAATGCCGCCAAGAGCCGCTATGCGTTCAAGACCGGGCTCAACTACCTGGCCACCTCCAAATCGTACGTTTTTGCCACCAACTCCCAGACGCAACTGGTCGAAGTGGACTTTGGCACCGACCAGCCCGCACCGGGCACCTACGAAGTGGCGGCCAAGCCCGATCCCGCCCAGAAAAAGGCCCTGGTATCCCTCACCGATGCATCGGGCGGCAAGCTGCTGGGCTGGCAGAGCGGCGACAAGGCCGGCACCGTGACGGTGTCCAAGGTCAATGGTTACCTGTACTTCACTGCGCGCAACCTGCGCCTGGCGCCCGTGGGCATGAGCAACAAGGGCGATCTCAAGCAGCCCATGTCGCTGGGCTTCGAGGGCGCTGTCGCACCCCAATAGGTCTTTTACGGGAGAATTTTTTGTCCATGTCCTGCGATGAACGTTTTGCACAGGAGGCCCTTGCGCTGGGTTACTCCTTTGACGGCGAGATCAAGATCGGCGGCAATTACGTGCCTTTGGTACGCGATGGCCGCCATATCTACCTGAGCGGCCAGATTCCCCGCGTGGGCGATACCGTGGTGGTCACGGGCGCGGCAGGGGCCGATGCCTCGCTGCAGGACGCGCAACGCGCCGCCAAGGTCTGCGCCATGCGGGCGCTGGCGCTGCTGCAGCGTGCGTTGGGCACGCTCGACGCCGTCAGCGCCGTGCTGCGCATCACCGTCTATGTGCAGTCAGCCCCCGGCTTCACGCAGCAGAGCGAGGTGGCCGATGGTGCTTCGGAAGTGCTTTACCGCGTGCTCGGCCCGGTGGGCGCACACACCCGCACCTCGGTAGGGGTGCTGCAGTTGCCCAAGAACGCCACGGTCGAGGTAGACCTCATCGCCACCACCGGCTGACGCAGCGGTTGTTCACTCTGCCTTGATGCCCGCCGTCTTGACGATCTGGGCATAGCGCCCGTACTCGGCCGCCACCTGGCGCTGGAACTGTTGCTGCGGCGTGCCCGTGGCGTCGATGCCCTGTGCTGCCAGCTCGGCCCGTGCGGCCGGCGTCTGCACGATGCGCGCGGCGTCGGCGGCGATGGTGTCTAGCACAGTCTGGGGTGTGCTTGCCGGTGCGAACAGGCCGAACCAGGTGCCCGAGCGGTAGCCTGGGTAGGTCTCGCCGATCGTGGGCACGTCGGGCAGCAGCGTGTTGCGCTTCTCGCCCGTCGTACCCAGGGCCACGATGCGCCCGCTGCGGATGTGCGGCAGCGCCGGGCCCAGGGCCACGAACATCACTTCGACCTGGCCGGCGACCACGTCCTGCAGGCCCAGGGGGCCGCCGCGGTAGGGGATGTGCGTGGCGAAAAAGCCCGCCTGCTGCTTGAGCAGCTCCATGCTGAACTGTAGCGCGCTGCCATTGCCTGCCGAGGCGTAGCTGTAGCGGCCGGGCTCGGCCTTGGCGGCCCGCACGAAGTCGTTCAGGGCGCGAAACCCGGTCTTGGCATTGGCCACGAGCACGAAGTCCACATGCCCGAGCGACACCACGGGCACCAGGTCGCGCTGGGCGTTGTAGGGCAGGTTGTTCTGCAGATTGGGCAGGATGGTGATGGGCCCGTCGCCACCCACCAGCAGGCTGTGCCCGTCGGCCGGGGACTTGGCCAGTGCGTCGGCGGCGACGATGCCGCCGGCTGCGCCTCGGTTCTCCACCACCACGGCCTGCTTCCACTGCTCGGCCAGGCGCTGGGACAGGTAGCGTGCCAGCACGTCGGGCGCGCTGCCAGGCGAGTTGTGCACGGTCAGGCGCACTGCCTTGGCAGGGAAGGCCGTGGCGTTTGATGGCTGCTGCGCCGCGGCCGTGAGGGCCACGCAGGCGGTGGCCCAGGCCACGGCGATGGATTTGAGGGAGGCAGCAGCGTGCATGGCCGTTTCGCAAGGGAGTCGATGAAGGCCGCGATTCTGGGGCGGCACCTTGCAAACGGGAACGATCCTTTTGTCACTTGCATAGCTGCAAATGATCTAAGCCACCCAGGGGGCTTAGATGCCCCGCGGACCTGAAGGCTGCAACAGCACCAGCAGCGCGCCTGCGCCGCCATCGACGGGCCGGGCCTGCACGAAGGCCAGCACCTCGTTCTTCTGCACCAGCCAGCGCTGCACCCGGCCCTTGAGCACGGGGCTCTTGCCGGGCGAGCCCAGGCCCTTGCCGTGCACCACGCGCACGCAGCGCAGCCCGTTGCGATGGGACTGGCGGATGAACTGGCCCAGGGCCTCGCGCGCCTCGTCCACGCGCAGGCCGTGCAGGTCGAGCTGGCCCTGGATGGACCAGTAGCCCGAGCGCAGCCGCTGCGTGACCTGCACGCCGATGCCGGGGCGCCGGTAACTCAGCGCGTCGTCGGTGTCGAGCAGGGTGCTCACGTCGAAGTCGTCGCTGATGGATTCAAGCAGTACGCGCTCCTCGTCCAGCCAGTGCTGCAGCGGCAGCGGCTGGGGCAGGCGGCGCTGCAGGCGCGCCAGGTTGCGCACGCGCAGCGGGGTGATGGGGCCCACACTGCGGCTGAACAGCTGCTGCTCGGCCTCGGCCCGGGCAGCGGCCTCGCGCCGGGCCTTGTCTTCGGCCTGCTCGCGCTCGTGCTGCTCGCGCAGCTGGCGCGCCACCGTGGCCAGCTCCTGCAGGTCGGCGATGCGCTGGCCGGCGCGCCGGGGCGCGGGGGGCGCCCGCCGAGGGGGCTTTGCCGCAGGGGCTTGTGCGGCGGCGGGCGGCCGGGGCACGCGCGCCGGCCGGGCGGCCGCCAGGCGGGCCGCGGCCGATGCACGCCGGGCGGCGCGTGTGGGCTCGGGCACCGGCGGAGCCGGGGTGGGCAGGGCGGCTGCCAGGGTGGGGGGCAGGGCCTCCCTGCCCGCTGTATCGGCGGCGCGGGCCAGGGCCGTCTGCAGCGCGGTGGGCGCCGCAGGCCGTG
Organism: Acidovorax sp. AC410; assembly: GCF_979253235.1. Lineage (NCBI taxonomy): Bacteria > Pseudomonadati > Pseudomonadota > Betaproteobacteria > Burkholderiales > Comamonadaceae > Acidovorax > Acidovorax sp. AC410. The sequence goes on along the minus strand of NZ_CEEDCG010000001.1, from coordinate 601,097 downwards.
GACTGGGCGAGGGCGCGCGCGCCGGCGGGGCCGGGCTCACAGCAGCCCCTTCTCGGCCATCGACAGGGCCTGGCCCGGGGCCACGATGACGTGGTCGAGCACGCGCACGTCGATCAGCGCCAGCGTGGTCTTGAGCGTCTGGGTCAGCGCCTCGTCGGCGCGGCTCGGCTGCACGCTGCCGCTGGGGTGGTTGTGGGCCAGCACCACGGCGGCGGCCTGGTGGTGCAGCGCGCGCAGCACCACCTCGCGCGGGTAGACGCTGGCCTGGGTCAGCGTGCCGCGAAACAGCTCTTCGAGCGCCAGCAGGCGGTTCTGGTTGTCCAGGAACAGCACGGCGAACACCTCATGCCCCTTGGCGGCCAGGTGCAGCTGCAGGTAGTGCTTGACGGCGTCGGGCGAGTCGAACACCTCGCGCTCGCGCAACTGCTGGGCCAGGGCGCGGCGCGCCAGCTCCAGCACGGCCACCAGCTCGGCGCGCTTGGCCGGGCCCAGGCCCTTGATGCGGGCGAGGTCGTCCGCACTGGTGTGCAACAGGCCGGCAATGCCGCCAAAACCGCCCGTGAGCTTGCCGCTGGCGGCGTCGCGCACCGGCGGGTCGAGCAGCTCCTGGGCCATCTGCAGCACGCCCTTGCCCACGATGCCGGTGCGCAGCAGGATGGCCAGCAGCTCCGCATCGGCCAGCGCAGCGGGGCCGCGCGCGAGCAGTTTTTCGCGCGGCTGGGCGTCCGGGGGGAGGTCTTTGATGGCCATGGCGTGGATGAAATGAGCGGTTCAAGGGTATCCCGCCACGAGGGATTGCCCGTTTTTCTACAATAGAGGCCAGTTTATCGGGACTTTCATGACCTCTACCGCCACAGCCCTTCCCACCGTACAGCCGGGCTCCTTTCTCACGCTGCACTATCGCCTGGCAGGTCCGGCGGGGGATGTGATCAACACCTTTGCCGACAAACCGGCCACGCTGTCGCTGGGCACGGGCGAGCTGTCGCCCGCCATGGAGCTGCACCTGCTGGGCCTGGTGGAGGGCACGCGCGCCACCTTCGAGCTGCCCGCGGGCGAGGCTTTTGGCGAGCGCAACCCCGACATGCAGCAGTGGGTGGCGAAAAAGCTGCTCAGCGACCTGGGCAGTGCCGACGAGAAGTACAGCCCCGGCGATGTGGTGCAATTCCCTACCCCTGACGGCATGGGCAGCTATGCCGGTGCGGTGATGCAGGTGCGCGAGGACGGTGCCGTGCGCTTCGACTTCAACCACCCGCTGGCCGGCCAGCCCGTCACCTTCGAAGTCCATGTGATCGGAATCCTCTGATGCAGACCCCCCAGGAAATCCTGCTGGCCGAGCCCCGCGGCTTCTGTGCTGGCGTGGACCGCGCCATCGAGATCGTCGAACGCGCGCTGCAGAAGTTCGGCCGCCCGATCTACGTGCGCCACGAGATCGTACACAACACCTACGTGGTCAACGACCTCAAGGAAAAGGGCGCGATCTTCATCGAAGACCTGGCCGACGTGCCCCCGGGTGCCACCCTGGTCTTCAGCGCCCATGGCGTGAGCAAGGCCGTGCAGGAAGAGGCAGTGGCGCGCGGCTTTTCCATCTTTGATGCGACCTGCCCTCTGGTGAGCAAGGTACACGTCGAGGTGGCCAAGCTGGCCAAGGAGGGCTACGAGTTCATCATGATCGGCCACAAAGGCCATCCCGAGGTGGAAGGCACCATGGGCCAGCTCGACCACGGCATCCACCTGGTGGAGGACGTGGAGGACGTGGCCCATGTGCAGCCCGCGCAGACCGCCAAGCTCGCCGTGGTCACCCAGACCACGCTGAGCGTGGACGACGCGGCCGAGATCTCGGCCGCCGTGCGCGCCCGCTTCCCCCAGGTGCGCGAGCCCAAGCACCAGGATATCTGCTACGCCACGCAGAACCGGCAGGACGCCGTCAAGGTGCTGAGCCCGCAGGTGGACCTGGTGATCGTGGTGGGCAGCCCCACCAGCTCCAACAGCAACCGCCTGCGCGAGCTGGCCGCCAAGCTCGGCACCACGGCCTACATGGTCGACAGCGCCGATGAACTGAAGGCCGAGTGGTTCACCGGCGTGGCGCGCGTGGGCCTCACGGCCGGTGCCTCGGCGCCCGAGATCCTGGTCCGGCAGGTCATCGACCGCATCAAGGCGCTGGGCGCGGTGTCGGTGCGCAGCATGAACGGCATCGAGGAAACCATCAAGTTCCCGCTGCCCAAGGGCCTCAAGATCGACGCCGCCACGGGCTTCGAGATCAAGGAGCGCCAGCCCGAAACCGGGCCGGCTGGTCATTGAAATAGGGTAAGTAGGCGCTCACAACGCCTACAGTGCCACGGCTGGGCCGCTCCACAGGTCCAGCGGCGGGTCGGCCGCCACGGCGCGCAGGATGTCGGTGCGCGAGATGAAGCCTGTGAGCCGGCCCGCCTCGTCCGTCACCGGCAGGCCGGGCAGGCCGGTGTCCAGCAGCACGGCGGCCACGCGGCGCAGTTCGGTGTCGGCCGCCACGGCGGGCACGGGGCTCACCATCACCTCGGACACAGGCCGCCGGGCCAGGTCGATGGCCTGCTTGACCGCGCCGGGCTCGGGCAGCAGGTCCAGCGGCGCCATGTCGGCACGCAGCAGCAGGCCCACCACGCGGCCCTGGGCATCCACCACCGGCGCCTGCGCCACATGGTGCTCGGCCAAGGTCTGCCAGGCAGCGTTGACCATGGCCTCGGGCTGCACGGTCAGGGCCTCCTGGGTCATCACGTCGCTCACCAGCGTCAGCGGCTTGCGCGCCTGCTGGGGGCCTTGTTCGGTCTGTGCATAGGCGCTCACGGCATCCTGCAGGCGCAGGTTCACGGGCAGGGCGGCGCCGCCGGTGGGGGGCGTAGGCAGGTCGGGCTCCCGCGCCTGCACGTCCAGCGAACGGGTGCGCAGGGCCTGCGGGCGCTGCACGCGCCGCACCGGTGCGATGGTGGCCAGGTTTTCAGGCCCGCCACGGTACATCTGCCCCGAAGGGCCGAACACAAAGAACATGCGAGCAACCTCCTGCGGGCACGCCCGCAACAAGCGGCGGCCCATGCCCATGTTATCGGCAGCAAAAAGGCCTGGGCACAACCCAGGGTGTATCCGTGTGTGTGCTGCGGTGCGCAACGGGGCATCTACACTCCCAGGTTGTCCTGAACCGGGCCTTCGAGCCCCCGCATTTCCATGATCGACCGCGCCGCCATCTCCGCCGCCCGCACCCAACTGGCCTCCCGCCCTGACTTCCTGCGCACCACGCCGCTGCTGCGGCTGAGCGGCCGATCCCTGGGCGTGGACTGCGCCGAGGTCTGGCTCAAGCTCGAGCACCTGCAGGTGGGCGGCAGCTTCAAGGCGCGCGGCATGCTGTACCGCCTGCTGGCCAACCCCGTGCCCGAGAGCGGCGTCATCATCGCCTCGGGCGGCAACGCCGGCATTGCCGTGGCCGCCGCCGCCCGGGCCCTGGGCGTGCGCTGCGAGGTCTTCGTGCCCGAGGTCTCGCCCGAGGCCAAGCGCGCCCGGCTGCGCGCCCTGGGGGCCGACGTGGTCGTCACCGGGGCGGCATATTCCGAGGCCTTCGAGGCCTGCGTGGCCCGCCAGAAGACCACCGGCGCCCTGCAGGCCCATGCCTACGACCAGCCCGAGGTGGTGGCCGGTGCCGGCACCCTGGCGGCCGAGATCGAGGAGCAGGGCGGCCGCCTGCCCGACACCGTTCTCGTCAGCGTGGGCGGTGGCGGCCTGATCGGCGGCGTGGCCGCCTGGGTGGAAAGCCGTGCCCACGTGGTGGCGCTGGAGCCCGAGCGCGCGCCCACGCTGCACGCGGCCCGCGCCGCCGGCATGCCGGTGGACGTGGAGGTGGGCGGCATCGCCGCCGATTCGCTGGGCGCGCGCCGCATCGGCACCATCGGCTGGGAGGTGAGCCAGCGCCACGTGCATGAATCCCTGCTCCTGCCCGACGAGGCCATCCGCTCGGCCCAGCAGTGGCTGTGGAAGGAGCTCAAGCTGGCGGTAGAACCTGCTGCTGCGCTGGGCCTGGCTGCATTGCAGACGGGCGCCTACAAGCCGCAGCCGCAAGAGACCGTCGCCATGGTCCTGTGCGGCGCCAATTTCGACCCGACCGGCCTCGCCTGAGGCCCGTTGCGCGTCCCCCTCTAAAATCCCCCCATGCTAGACATTCTTCTTCTCCGCAAAGACCTCGACACCGCCATCGCGCGCCTGGAAACCCGCAAGAAGCCCCAGGCCTTCCTGGACGTGGCCGCCTTCCAGGGCCTGGAATCCGAGCGCAAGACCCTGCAATCGCGCACCGAAGAGCTGCAATCGCAGCGCAACCAGATCTCCAAGCAGGTCGGCATGCTGATCAGCCGCGGCGACAAGGACGCTGCCGAGGCTGCCAAGGCCCAGGTCACGGCCATGAAGGCGGAGTTGGAGCAATCGGCCGCGCGGCTGGAGCAGATCCAGTCCGAACTGCTGGCCATGCTGGTCGCCGTGCCCAACCTCCCGCACGAGAGCGTGCCCCTGGGCTCGGACGAGTCGGGCAACGTTGAGGTGCGCCGCTGGGGCACGCCCGGCACCTATGCCTTCGAGGTCAAGGACCACGTCGACGTGGGCACCCCCCTGGGCCTGGACTTCGACATGGGCGTCAAGCTCTCGGGCTCGCGCTTCACGGTGATGAAGGGGAACATCGCCCGCCTGCACCGCGCGCTCGCCCAGTTCATGCTGGACGTGCAGACCCAGGAGCATGGCTACACCGAGTGCTACGTGCCCTACGCCGTCAACGCCGACTCGCTCAAGGGCACGGGCCAGTTGCCCAAGTTCGAGGGCGACCTGTTCGCCGCCAAGAAGGGCGGCCAGGACGGCGAGCCCGTGCCCGACAACGCGGCGCTCTACCTCATCCCCACCAGCGAGGTGCCGCTGACCAACTTCGTGCGCGACGTGATCGTGGCCGAGGCCGAGCTGCCGATCAAGCTCACGGCGCACACGCCGTGCTTTCGCTCCGAGGCCGGCAGCTACGGGCGCGACACGCGCGGCATGATCCGCCAGCACCAGTTCGACAAGGTCGAGATGGTGCAGATCGTGCATCCCGAGAAGAGCTACGACGCGCTCGAGGAGATGACTGGCCACGCCGAAGCCGTGCTGCAGAAGCTCGGCCTGCCTTACCGCGTGATGAGCCTGTGCACCGGCGACATGGGTTTCGGCGCGGCCAAGACCTACGACCTCGAAGTCTGGCTGCCCGCGCAGAACACCTACCGCGAAATCAGCTCGGTGAGCAACTGCGAGGCCTTCCAGTCGCGCCGCTTGCAGGCCCGCTTCAAGAACGCCCAGGGCAAGAACGAGTTGCTGCACACCTTGAACGGCTCGGGCCTGGCCGTGGGCCGCACGCTGGTCGCCGTGCTCGAGAACTACCAGCAGGCCGACGGCAGCGTGACCATCCCCGAGGTGCTGCGTCCCTACATGGGCGGCCTGGCCGTGCTGGCGCCGCAGGCCTGAGCGCCTGCTGGTGCATGGTGAGGAGCGGGCCTGCGGGCCCGTTTTTCATGGGTGTGTGCGGTTCTGATGGCGCCGCGAGCAGCATCCGTCGCGTTGTGGTGCAATGCGCTTCCGACAGCGAGCCAGGCGCTTAGAGCGCGCGTCGTTTCCCTTACCCCCTTTCAGGATAGACCCTCCATGACCTACCCCATGCACACCTCCAGCATCCCCGTGTTCCGCCAGATGCTGGGCGCCCTGAAGGACGTGCTCGCCAAGACCGAGGCCCACGCCACCGCGCGCAAGATCGAACCCGACGCGCTGCTGCAGGCCCGCCTGTACCCCGACATGTTCCCCATGGCGCGCCAGGTGCTGATCGCCTGCGACTTCGCCAAGGGCGTGTGCGCCCGCCTGGCAGGGGTCGAAGTGCCTTCGTTCCCGGACGGCGAACGCCCCGGCTTTGCCGAGCTGAACGAGCGCATCGACACGGTGCTGGCCTTCATCGAAGGCCTGCCCGCCGAGAACTTCGCCGAAGCCGCCACGCGCCAGATCACCCTGCAGCCCGGCACGCCGCGCGAAAAGCAGTTCGTGGGCCAGGCCTACCTGCTGCACTATGGCCTGCCGCAGTTCTTCTTCCACGTGACCACCACCTACGCCCTGGCGCGCCACAACGGGGTGGAGCTGGGCAAGAAGGACTACATGGGCAAGGCCTGATTTTTTCGGCGCACTCGACGGCCATTGCTGGGCGCCAAAAAAGCCTGCTATAATCGCAGGCTTCGACACATAGGAGAGGTGGCAGAGTGGTCGAATGTACCTGACTCGAAATCAGGCGTAGTGGCAACACTACCGTGGGTTCGAATCCCACCCTCTCCGCCACTGACAAAGCCCCGACGCTATCTAAACCATAGCTCGGGGCTTTTTCTTTTGCCGGGCTGCTGGCACCGGGGTCGACCTGCCAGTGCATTGCTGCCGGAATCCGGCCTTGGCCGCTGATCGCCGGCCGCATCGCGGCGACGCGGACCCTAGAATGCACCGCAGAGGGTGGGCACCATGCCGGCCCCGGCATCGCGGGAGTGAGTGGCCATGCAACATCGCACCTACCAGAGCAGTTCCCTGGCGGAGGGCGCGCAGATCCTGAACCGCGAGTGGTCGCGCCACCGGGTGGAGGTGCCGCGCGGCCACGAGATGCGCCTGCGCTTCTCGATCCGTTCGCTCACGCCCGATGTCTCGGTGAGCGCGCTGGCCTACGGCACGCAGGCCACGGTACACCCCGAGGAGCGGGCCGACGTGCTGCTGCTGCAGATGCCGCGCAGAGGCGCCGGGCGGGTGTCGTACAGCCGCGCCAACACGGCCATGGATGCGGACCACTATGCGCTCATCGACGTGCAGCGCGTCGCTCAGGTCTATTGCAGCCCCGAACTCGAGATGCTGGTGCTGCGCATCGCCATGCCGCGGATGGTGGGCTGCCTCGAAGAGTTCCTGGGTCACCGGCCTGAGTGCGCGCTGCAGTTCGAGCCGACCATGGCGCGCGGCTCCCGGGCCTGGGCTGCGTGGGAGCCGGTAGCGGCTGCGCTGGAGGTGATGCAGCGCAGCACGCTGGTGGACTTCCCCGCGCCCGCGGTCGAGGCCATGGAGCGCATGCTGCTGTCCACCCTGCTGATGGCCCAGCCCCACAATTTTCGCGAGGCGCTGGCACGCCCTGCGCGCGCCATTGCACCCCGGCATGTGCGCCGGGCCGAGGAGTTCATCCACGCCCACCTGCAGCAGCCGTTGAGCACCGTGCAGATCGCGCGCCATGCGGGGGTGAGCGTGCGCGCCCTGTTCGACGGGTTTCGCAGCTTTCGCCAGACCACGCCGGCCGCCTATGCGCGCGAAGCACGGCTGGCCGCCGTGCGCCGGGACCTGCTGCGCGGGGGGGATGGCGTTGCCGACGTGGCGCAGCGCTGGGGCTTTCACCACCCGGGCCATTTCGCGGCGCAGTACCGGCGCCAGTTCGGCGAGACGCCGACCGAGACCCAGCGGCTGCACGCCTGAGGGGGCTCCTGAGCTGGCCGTCACTTTTCTCTCTTCTGCTTTTTCTCATATGAACTCCATAGAACACCTCGCGCCCGGCGGGCGCTTCACCACGCCCCCCTTGTCCGCTGCCACCCGCTTCGGCAGCCTGCTGTTCGTGTCCGGCACGCCGGGCTACTACGACGACGGGCGCATCGACGAGGGGGACTTCGGCGCCCAGTTCGAGCAGGCCATGGTGGTGCTGCGCGAGGTGCTGGCACGCGGCGGCAGCTCGGTGCACTCGCTGCTCAAGGTGAACGTGCTGCTCACGCGCGCCAGCGACGTGGCCGAGATGAACCGGCGCTATGCCGCCGCCCTGGGGCCTGGGCCCTATCCGGCGCGCACCACCTCGGTCGTGCTGGCGCTGCCCGATCCGCGCATGCTGCTGGAGATCGAATGCGTGGCGGCGGTGGAAGACGCCGCCGGAGGCGCACAGCCATGAGTGCCTTCCAGATCGGCATGGTGATCTTTCCGGGCATGACCAGCCTGGACTTCGCGGGCCCGCTCGACGTGTTTGCGCGCCTGCCCGATACCCAGGTGCATGTGCTCGCCAAGGATCTGGCGCCGGTGGTCACCGACATCGGCTTTCGCGAACTGCCCAGCCTGCGCATGGCCGATGCGCCCGCGCTGGACCTGCTGTTCATCGGTGGCGGCCCGGGCGTGAACGCGCTGATGGAAGATGCCGAGACCCTGGCGTTCTTTGCCGACCGGGCGCCGCAGGCGCGCTGGATCACCTCGGTATGCACCGGTGCCCTCGTGCTGGGTGCCGCAGGCCTGCTGCGCGGCTACCGCGCGGCCACCCACTGGGCCGCCTTGGACGTTCTGCGGCATTTCGAGGCCATCCCCACGGCGCAGCGCGTGGTGGTGGACCGCAACCGCATCACCGGCGGTGGGGTGACAGCGGGCATCGACTTTGCCCTCACCGTGGCGGCCGAGCTGCATGGCGCCGGCCTGGCCCAGGGCATGCAGCTGGGCATGGAATACGCACCGCAGCCGCCGTTCGATACCGGCTCGCCTGCGACCGCACCGGCCGCGCTGGTGGCCCGCGTGCGTGAACGCCTTGCCAGCTCCACTGCAGCGCGCATGGCGGTGGCGCAACGCGTCGCCGCGCGCCACGGGTGGACGGCCACGCCCCCGGCCACCGGCTGAGCTGCAAGACGCCTGCCGCAAAGCGGCCTGCATTGCCGCATTGCGGCGCGGCCCGCAGCCACCTGCCTAAGCTCTCTCCCCATGGGTGTCGGTGCTTTCAAGGAGCTGCATATGTCGATGTTTCGTCGGTGGGGATTGGGGTTGTTGCACGCGGCCGTGGCCTTGTGCGCCGCGCTGGGCGCAGGGGCTGCGCCTGCGCAGGAATACAAGGGACCCATTACCCTGGTGGTGGGCTATCCGGCCGGGGGCTCGGCCGATATCGGGGCGCGCATCCTGGCCGAAAAGCTGCCGGCCATCCTTGGGCAGCCGGTCATCGTGGAGAACCGGGCGGGCGCCGGTGGCCAGATCGCGGCGCGCTACGTCAAGGCCGCGCCGGCCAACGGCTCGGTGCTGTTCTTCACCAACGGCCATACGGTGGTGACGGTGCCGCAGATCCTCAAGGCGCCGGGCTTCGATACCCGAGCGGACCTGCGCCCCGTCGGCCCGTTCGCCGGGTTCGAGCTGGTGCTGGCAGTGCACCCGCAAACGCAGGCGCAGACCATGAAGGAGCTGCTGGCCTATTTCACGCGCACCCCGGGTGCCCGCAACGTGGCCGTGCCCGCGCCCGGCAGTGCGCCGGAGTTCGTCGTCACCCGCCTGGCCCAGTTGGCCAAGGCGGACATCCAGGCGGTGGCCTACAAGGGCTCGGCACCCGCCGTGCAGGACGTGGTGGGCGGGCAGGTGCCTGCCGCGGTGCTGCCCGTGGGGGATGTGCTGCAGTACCTCAAGACAGGCCGGCTGGTGGCCGTGGCCGTGACCCATGCCACGCCGCTGCTGCCTGGCGTGCCCGCGTTTGCCGACCTGGGCTATGCCGAGCTGGGGGCCTCCGACTTCCTGGCCGTCTATGGCCCGGCCGGCATGGGCGATGCGAGCGTGGAGCGCATCAATGCCGCCATCCAGCGCGTGGTGGCCATGCCCGACGTGGCCGAACGCATGCTGTCCTATGCCATGCAGCCGCAAAAGGGCTCGGCCGCCGACCTGGGCAGGCGCTACGAAGCGGCGCGCACCACCGTCCAGCAGCTGGTCAAGGCCGTGGCCTACCAGCCGCAATGAGCGGGATCGGGCCATGCATCCCCCTTCCTCAGCGGCGCTGACCACGCAGTGGGGCCAGCGCAATACCCTGGCGTTCGACCGCGCGCAGGCCGCATCCACCGTGGTCATCCTGCCCATCGGTTCGACCGAGCAGCATGGTCCCCATCTGCCCGTGGAGGTGGACAGCCTGCTGGTGACCGAGGTGGCCCGGCGCGCTGCCGAACTCAGCGCTGCCAGCGTGCCCACGCTGGTATTGCCCACGCTGTGGGTGTCGCTGGCGGAGCACCACATGGACCATGCGGGCAGCCTGACGCTGGACTTCGACACCTTGCTGGCCTTCGTGCGCAGCGTCGTGCGCTCGCTCAAGCGCCAGGGTCACGAGCGGATCCTGCTTCTCAACGGCCATGGCGGCAACATGGCCGCGCTGACCTTGATCGTGGACATCCTGACCCACGAGCTGGGGGTGCCGGTGGCCACGGCCACCTACTGGGTGGTGGCGGCCGAAGCGTTTGCCGACATCCTGGAAGGCCAGGCCAATCTGTTGCACGCCTGCGAGGCGGAAACGTCGATGGTGATGCACCTGTGCCCCGAACTGGTGGACACAGCCGCTGCGCGCAGCCTGCAGGCCCCGGCCACCGGCTTCACGCTCACGGGGGGCATCTACCGCTGGCGCGGCATGCAGCACTGGTCCTGCAGCGGCGTGGTGGGAACGCCGCAACTGGCCAGCGCCGGCAAGGGCGAGCGCCTGCTGGCAGCCGCGGCCGAGGCCCTGGCGCGGCAACTGGTGGGCGGCGGGGTGTGGGGTGATTGATGAGCCTGGGCGATTCGTTGGCGGCTATGGCCCGGCGTGCCGGTGGTGCGGCGCAGGCTCCTAGGCCGTTCTGTTGACATTCAGCCAGTAAGCCCCGGCCTGGCCGACGACATCGGCCATGCATTCAAAGTCCAGCGGCTTGACCACGTAGCTGTTCACTCCGAGGTCATAGGACAGGGTGAGGTCCCGGTCCTCCTGCGAGGAGGTCATGATGACGACAGGGATGCGGCGTGTGCGCGCATCCACCTTGATTGCGCGCAGCACTTCAATGCCGTCCACGCGTGGCATCTTCAGGTCCAGCAGCACCAGGCGGGGCGGGGCGCTCTCGAGGTTCGCATACTGGCCCTGGCCAAACAGGTAGTCCAGGGCCTGCTCGCCATCCTTGACCCACAGCATCTTGCTTCCCAGCCCGCGCTTTCTCAGCGCGCGCATCGCCAGCTCGGCATCGTTGGGGCTGTCTTCCACCAACAGGATGTCCAGGTCTTCAAACAGCTCCATCGGTGGCCTCCTTTGGCAAGGCGAAGTAGAACGTGGCGCCTTCCCCCACATTGCCGTCGGCCCAGACACGGCCGCCGTGCCGGCTGACGATCCGCTGCACCAGCGCCAGGCCCACGCCGGTTCCGGGGAACTCGGTGGCATCGTGCAGGCGCTGGAAAACACCGAACAGCTTGGCCTTGTACTTGGGGTTGAATCCGGCCCCATTGTCGCGGACAAAGAATATATGCTCGCGCTCATCGGAGACGGCCCCGATTTCGATGCGGGGATCTTCGCGTTGCGCGCTGAACTTGAGCGCATTCGACAACAGGTTGGTCCACACCTGCCCCAGCAAGACCCGGTCGCCCAGCGCGATGGGCATGGCGCCAATGTGCAACTGCACCTTGCTGAAATCCTCGCGCTCCTTCAGCCCGTTCCAGGTCGCGGCGACCAGGGCGCCCATCTCGACCTGGGTCGTCGTCAGGGCCTTGCGGCCCAGGCGCGAGAAGGCCAGGAGGTCATCTATCAGCACCCCCATGCGGCGGCCCTCGGTCTGGATGATCTGGATCTTGCGCCGTGCCTCGTCGTCGAGGCTGGGGCCATGGTCCTCCATGAGGGCCTCGGAAAAACCCACGATCCAGCGCAGGGGCGCGCGCAGGTCGTGCGAGACCGAGTAGCTGAAGCTCTCGAGCTCCTGGTTGGCGGTTTCCATCTGGGCGGTGCGCTGGGACACCCTGCGCTCCAGCTCCGCATTGAGCTGGCGCACGTCCTGGTCTGCCCGTTGGCGCTCCTGGGCTTCCTGTTCGAGCGCCTGGTTGGCTGCCTGCAGGGCCTCGGCGCGCCGCCCCACCTCCGCGAGCATGTCGTTGAAGGCATCCACCAGGTAGCCCAGTTCGTCCCGGGTGGTCTTTTGCACCCGCAGCGAGAAGTTCTTCTCTTCCATCACCTGGCGCGCGACGCTGGTGACGGCCAGGATGGGCTTGGTGAGGGCAGCCTGCAGCCAGGCGGACATGCCGGCTGCCACCAGCAGGCTCAGTCCGAACACGCTGGCCAGGATGCCGGCATAGCTCTTGAACCGCTTGGTCCGCTCGTAGTCCACGCTCATGTAGACGGTACCGACGATCTCGTTGTTCTCCAGGATGCGCTTGAAGACGAGGAACGCATTGTCCCGAAGCTGCACGCCGTCGGCTTCCGGCAGTGTCGGGATGTCCGGCGCGGGGAGCGCGCTGTCCCCGCGGTACTGGGCCACCAGATTGCCCCGGGCGTTGTAGATGGCGGCGGCACGGATCTGGGGCCGTGACTCCAGCAGGGACAGGTTCTCCTTGGCGGACTTGTGGTCGTCGAAGGCCAGGGCGGGCCCGGTCGCGCGGCCCAGGATCTCCGCCTGCGTCAGCAGATCGCTCACCACGTTTTTCTTGTAGCTCTGCAGCTCGTAGAACGCCAGCGCCATGCCCGCCACGGCCAGGGAGACAAAGGTCGCCGCAAGCACTGCCAGTGCAAATTTGTAGCGCAGCGAGCGGGCGATGGCGCTGAGCATCTAGCGCTCTCCCGAGTGCACTTTCTGTGCAACAGCGAGCATGCGCGAACTCAGGCGCAAGCCCCGCTTCTCCGCGGGCTCCAGCGCGACTTCAAAGCGCACGCGCCGCTCCAGCAGCAGGAAGTTGATGATGCTGCCCAGTGCCAGTCCGCCTTCGTCCTCGGTCACCACCAGCACCGAATGCGACTGCAGCGATGCCTGCAAGGGCTTGAGGCGCGCCGTCTCGGCCTTGCCCACGAACAAAATGGCAAGGCCATCGGCCCCATCACCCGCTTTCATCCGGCGCACCGCGATCGGGCGCGCATGGATTTTTCGCCCGTTGACGATGTGCGCCAGTTCCTCGGCGATGGGGTCCGCACCCAGCACGCCGATCGTGAAGGGCGCCTCCGCTGGGCCCAGCGCTCCCTCGGGCCAGTCGACATAGCCGGCCAGCTTGTACAGGTACGCGGCCTTGACCTGCGATTCCTCATTGGGCCGATCGGACTGGGCCCGGCAGATGCCCGCGCCGCCGACGCCCAGCAGCGCCACCAGCGCAAGCCAGCACAGCGGCCTTCCCCATCGCGCCAGCATGCTCACAGGGACCACCGTATGCGCAGGGCGACACTGCGGGGAATCTCCTGGCGGCCGCTGGCGGCATTGAATTCAGGATGGGAACGATCAAAAAGGTTCAGCGCCGCAATCGACAGCGCCACCCCGGGACGTACTTTCCAGCCGTAGTGGAGATCCACCGCGGTATAGGCCGGGACAGCCGGGTCGGGCAGGGCACCCACTCTGCGCACGATCACGTCCAGCTCCTGCTGGTGGGGCAGGTTGAAGCCGGCGCGCAGCATCCACTGGTGGGTGGGGTCGTTGCCCAGTGCGCGGGGCCCCTCGGGGTCCGTGCTTCCCGGCATGACCTTGAGGTGCTTGCGCAGCAGCAACAGGCCTGCACCCAGCCGGGCGTCGCGGCTCGCCTGCCATTCTCCCCAGGCCTCGACCCCCCAGGTGGTGCCTGCGATCATGTTCTGGACCTGGGCGTTCGGCGGCGTCTGTCCGCTGCGCAGCCGGTCCCAATCGTGGTGGAACGCGGTAATGGAGTAGGACAGGGGGCCAGGCAACTGGGCCCGGTAGCCCAGCTCCAGCACCTTGGCGACCTCCGCCTGGAACTGCGAGCCGCCCGCGATGAAAAAGGGAGGCCTGGGGGGCAATCTTATGTCACGGTCCAGGCGGGCCGGGGCGCGTACCGCGCGCGACGCCGATCCCCACCAGAGCTGGCCTGTGGAAGGCTTCCACTCGACGCGGGCGCCCGGCAGGAACTCGGTGCCGGTGAAGCCATTGGTCTCCAGCTTCGCGCCCAAGGTCAGGCCGAGCCGGTCCGTGAGCTGGATTTCGTCCTGGACGAACAGATTGGACCAGTGCATGGAGGTCTTGTTCGGCGTGAAGCCGAAAATCACCCCCGGGAGAATCTCGTCACGGGCCTGCCGGTAGCCGCCGCCCCAGAGCCACTGGTGGCCTTGCATGGGAATGCCGTGCTGGAATTCCACGTCCAGCACACGCTGGCGGGGCTGGTACAGGAATGCGTCCCTGCGGTCGGTGACGTCGTAGTAGGCCTGTACGCGCAGGTCCTGTCCTGCGTCGAGCTTGCGTGTCAGCCGCCCGAGCAGGTTGCCCCCCGAGGCTTCCACCCGGCCGAGCTCCACGACCCCCAGCAAGCCCCGGTTGTCCGTCCTTCCGCTGTAGGCATCGCCCTGCAGGGTGATGCCACCGTGGCTGTCGAGCCAGTCCGCCCTGAAGCCCAGCTGGGTCCGCCTGCGCCCGTCCTTGCCAGCCGCCAGGCTGGCTGTCCTGGTGTTCTGGGTTTCTTCGGATTTCGCGTACACGCGAAAACTGCCCCCGCCCTGCAGGCTGCCCCCATAGCGGAACGACGCATCCGTGCCCTGGTTGCCTGCACCCAGCGATACCAGCCCCCCCTGGGTGCTGGCCGACGGTTTGGTGATCACGTTGATCACGCCATTGACGGCATTCGCCCCCCACAGCGTGCCGCCTGCGCCGCTGATCACCTCGATGCGCTCTACGTCTTCCAGCATCACATCCTGCTGGTCCCAGAACACCCCCGAAAAGAAGGGCGTGTAGACGGTGCGTCCATCGATCAGGACCAGGAGTTTGTTGCCGATGGCATTGTTGAATCCGCGTGCGCTGATGGCGTACTGGCTGGCATCCAGCCGGGCGACCTGGAGATTGGGGGCCAGTCGCAAGGCCTCCGGCAGGGTGTTCGCCCCGGAGCGGCGAATGCTCTCCGAGGTGATCACGAAGAGGGCTGCGGAGGCGTCCCCGAGCAGTTCGGGGCGCCGGGCCGCCGATGTGATTTCGATATTGCCCAGCTCTTCGAGCGAGAGTTCGGCGAGCGCGGGCCCCTGGGGGCCCTGTGCCTGGGCGGTGGACAGCGACAGTGCCAGCACCCCTGCCCAGCAGCCTTTGGTCTCTTTCATCGCCCACCTCCGTGCGTTGTTGGTGCATGCAGGCGCTCGCGCTGCATGGTGCGCCTTGCATCCCTTCCCGACAAGGCGCTTGTGTGGCTCGCTCCGTGAAGATCGCAGGCACGCCGTGGGTGCCCGATGGTGGGCAATGGTAGGTTGAAAAGCGGCGCCTGCCTACCACTGGCTTGCCATGGGGCCGTGCAAGCCATGTCCGGAATTACTTGATGCCTGGGGGCTCACGCCATAGACTGCACCCGGGATGGACATATTCCACGGGCGCTGCCCCGTGGTGGGAGGCCGGTTTGCAAGACGCACCCCTGCGCATTTTGATCGTCGAGGACGAACCCAACGATGCCGAACTGGTCGTGCATGCTCTGCGGCGGGCATCCCTCGGGTTCACGAGCCGCCGCACGGACACCGAGGAGAGTTTTCGCCGCGAGATCCATAGCGACCGGCCCGATGTCATCCTGTCCGACTTCAGCATGCCCAGGTTCAGCGGCATGGACGCCCTGTCGATTGCCCAGGAGATGTGCCCGGATGTCCCGTTCATCTTCGTGTCGGGAACGATCGGGGAAGAAAAGGCCATCGGCGCCCTCAAGAGCGGGGCGACCGACTACATCCTCAAGCACGACCTGGTGCGGCTGGGCCCCGCCGTGCTGCGGGCCCTCGCCGACGCGCAGATCCAGCGGGCCCTGCGGCACAGCGAGTTGCGGTTCCGCCTGGCCGCATCCACTGGCGATGTGTGGGACTGGGATATCGCCACCGGAAGCGCAGAGATCTCCCCGCAGTGGAAGCTGCGCCTGGGCTACCAGGATGCGGAGGTGCGGAACACGGCCGAAGGCTGGCTGGACTTGCTGGAGCCGGGTGATCGCCAGAAGGTCCTGGGCGCATTCGCTGCGCATGTCCGCAACCAGGTGCCCTACGACATCGAGTACCGTGCCCTGGCCAAGGATGGCAGCTACCGGTGGTCCCACGCCAAGGGGCAGGCCGTCTGGGACGACAGCGGCCGCGCTACCTACATGGCGGGCTCCGTGGTGGACATCACCGAAAGGAAGATCGCGGAACTCAAGGTCAAGCGCCTGAACCGGATCTACGCCGTGCTCAGCAGCATCAATTCGCTGATCGTGCGCATCCAGAGCCGTGACGAACTCTTCCAGGGCGCCTGCGAGATTGCGGTGGATGCCGGGGCGTTCCGGCTGGCATGGATCGGCCTGGTGGATGGGCCGGCCCGGCGTGTCAGGGCGGTGGCGTGGGCTGGCGATGGCGAGGATTACATCGGCCAGATTCCGCTGGGCCTGGACCTCGGGGACGCAGAACACTACGGCCGGGTGGGCGAATGCATCGCCGAGGCATCCACCGTGCTCATCCAGAGCATCGCCCGCGAAAAGCGGGTCGCCCTGCGGGAGGAGGCCTCCCGGCATGGCTTTCAGAGCTTTGCTCTCTTCCCGCTATTGATCGATCAGAAGGTCATCGGGGTCATGGCACTTTATGCGTCGGAGACGGAGTTCTTCGACAGCACGGAAGGCCGGCTTCTGGAGGATCTGGCGCGCGACATTGCCTTCTCCCTGGACCACCTTGAAAAGTCGGAACGGCTCAACTACCTGGCCTACTACGATTCGCTGACCGGCCTTGCCAACCGAGGGCTGCTCCAGGACCGGCTGAACCAGTTGATCCAGAACCATGCCCGGACCGATGAGGAGTCCGAGAAGATCGCATTGATCTGGCTGAACATCGACCGGTTCAAGAACATCAACGACACGCTGGGGCGCCATGCGGGAGATGCCCTGATCAAGCTCGTGGCGCACCGCCTGGCGCAGGTGCTGGGGTCCAAGGACCGGCTGGCGCGCATGGGTGCCGACCAGTTTGGCGTGATCCTGACCTATCGCCACGCCCCCTCGGAGGTGGCCCATCTCGTCAACGAGCAGATCTTTCCCTCCATGGAACGCGCCTTTCTGGTCGATGGGAAGGACCTGTACCTGACTTCCAGGGCCGGGATCGCCCTCTTTCCCGAGGACGGGCAGGATGCCGACAGGCTGTTTGCCAATGCCGAGGCGGCCTCGCGCGCGGCCGGCGTGGCCAAGGGCCGCTACCAGTTCTACGCCGCGTCCATGAACGCGCGGGTGCGCAGCCAGCTCAACATCGAGAGCAAACTCCACAGGGCGCTGGAGAACAACGAGTTCGTCCTGCACTACCAGCCCAAGCTGGCCCTGAGCGATGGCAGGCTCACGGGCATGGAGGCGCTCATCCGCTGGAACGATCCGGAAACGGGACTGGTCTCGCCCACCATCTTCATTCCGGTGCTGGAAGAAACCGGCATGATCATCGACGTGGGGCGCTGGGTCCTGGAGCAGGCCATCGCCGACCATGGCGCCTGGCATGCGAAGGGGCTGAACCCACCGCGCATTGCCATCAATGTCTCGGCAGTGCAGATGCGGCACAGCAAATTCCAGAGCACGGTGGAGAAGGCGCTCAAGGACCGCAGCGACGCAGCCTCTTTCCTGGACATCGAGATCACCGAAAGTCTCTTCATGGAGGACATAGAGACCAACGTCCAGCGCCTGCAGGCCCTGCGGGACCTGGGGATCCGCTTGGCCGTGGATGATTTCGGCACGGGCTATTCCTCGCTGAGCTACCTCAAGCGCTTTCCCATCGACTACCTGAAGATCGACCAGAGTTTCGTGAGGGACGTGACCTCCAACCCGGATGCCGCCGCGATATGCGGCGCCATCATCGACCTGGCGCACAACCTCAAGCTCAAGGTCATTGCAGAAGGTGTGGAGACGCAGGCCCAGATGAGCTACCTGCGGCGCAGGCACTGCGACGAGATGCAGGGCTACTTCTTCAGCAGGCCACTGCCCAGGGCGCAAATAGACGGCCTGCTGGCCAAGGGCCAGGGCCTGGACATCAGCCCATCCCATGGTCTGGGCGGCGGAAAGAAGATCCTGATCGTGGATGACGAGGCCGACGTTCTGGCGTCGATGGAGGGGCTTTTGCGCAATGAGGGCTATGCGGTACTGACGGCGGCCAGCGCGCGCGAAGGCTTTGAAATGCTGGCCGAGCATGACATCCAGGTCATCGTCTCGGACCAGCGCATGCCCGAGATGTCGGGGACGGACTTCCTGTCCCGTGCGCGCGACCTGTACCCCGACACCATCCGGATCGTGCTTTCCGGCCATACCGACCTCGACTCGATATCGGACGCGATCAACCGGGGCTCCATCTCCAAGTTCTTCACCAAGCCCTGGGATGGCGAGCTGCTGCTTGACAGCATCCGCGAAGCCTTCAGGCACCATGGGGCGGTCCGTGGCAGGCGCCGGGGCGAGCTTTCGTGAGCCGGGGCGTGTGGGGCCATCGCCCTTTTGTCGGATGGCGAGGCAGGGCGAGAAGAGGCATGCTGCGCTTGTTTCCTGCCAGGAGCCTGTCGGACTTGGAGCGTCGAAAGCGAAAATCGGCCTCAGCGAGGACAGTTTTTGCCGGATTTGCAGCCCCATAGCCTGTGCAAGAATTTGGGGGGACCGGCATTTTTATTTCACCATTTCTTTTCCGCAAAGGATGTGCTTCATGATCTCCCTCAGGAATTCCGCTTTCGCGCTGGCCCTCGCCATGGCTGGCCTGGCTGCAGCGCCCGCGCATGCGGCCGACCCTGCCGTGTTCGATGCGGCCACGGGCCGCCTGCGCTTTCCCATCCTGCAGATCGACGGCAACCTCAAGTTCCGCGACGTGGTGATCCAGCTGGTCTCGCCCGGCCAACTGCGCCTCAACGATGCCAGTGTGGGGGCGGACATCAGCTTCACCTCGGCGGGCAACGTGCTGCGCATTCCGCAGCTGAGCTTCGGTGGCGTGGTCTACCCCGCCGTCAGCCTCACCAGCCCGGCCTTTTCGCTGGTGAGCTTCGGTGATGTGGTCATCGATGCCGGCACCCCCAGCAACGCCACCCTGGACATCAGCGTGACGGCGCAGGGCACGCCTGTGCCCCTGATCACCATCAACAACATGCCCAAGCCCGCCAACCAGGCCGCGTTCTGCAGCGATCCGGCGCTGCAGCAGACGGTGTTGCAGAACGCCGGCGCTGCGCAGGCCACCTGGACCATGTCGACCTGCACCTTCAGCGGCAACACCGGCCGCATGACCGGCACGCTGACCATCACCACCCCGGTGGCGGCCGCCATCCCGATCGTCGCGAACTTCACTTACCGCTGATCGACCACCGGTTCAATGCGCCGGGGCCTCGATGTGGCCCGGCGCATCCACCTGCACCGTGGCATGGCCGATGGCGTGCTCCCGGCGCAGGTAGCCGGCCACCTGGGCCGGCAAGGCCAGCGGGTCGGTGCCCGGGGCCGGCGTCACGTGCACCGTGGCCACCGTGCTGTCGTCCGTCAAGGTCCAGGCGTGGAAATGGCCCACCTCGGCAACCCCGGGCAGGGCGTGGATGCCTGACTCGGCCGCGGCCAGGTCCAGCCCCCGGGGCACGGCCTGCAGCAGCACCACGAGGGAATCCGACATTAGGGCCTGTTCACACTAATTTCGGGGTCGCGAAGGCCCTTGCCGGCGTGCCAATCTAGGCGTGCGACGCAGCGTGTGCCCTTGCACACGCAAGGAGCGCAACGACGAGTGGCGCGCCGGCAAGGGCCTTCCCTTCGGGTTGCCCGGCCTGGGGGCCGTCTGCGGCGTTGCCCGCGCTTGCAAGGTGCACACCTTGCTGCGCACGGGCGCCTTGCATCCAGCCCCCAGGCCAGGCAACGCGATCCCCGAAATTAGTGTGAACAGGCCCTGGCCCCCAGGCCGACCGCACGACCAGCACGGCCACCAGCACCGACAGCAGCGGGTCCAGCACGGTCCAGCCCGTCACCATGATGCCGATGGCCGCCGCGATGGCGCCTACCGAGCCGAGCAGGTCCCCCACCACGTGCAGCAGGGCGCCGCGCAGGTTGCCATCGCTGCGCTGGCCCCGCGCCAGGATCCAGGCGCCCACCAGGTTCACCACCAGGCCGATGGTCGCCACGATCAGCATGGGCCCGGCCAATACCTCTGACGGCGTGCGAAAGCGCTGCACTGCCTCCCAGGCGATCCAGGCCACCAGCAAGAGAAGAGATGCGCCGTTGGCCAGTGCCGCCAACACCCGCACGCGGTGAAAGCCATAGGTGCGTTTCAGATCGGGCGGGCGCCGTGCCACGCGGTAGGCAATCAGCGCCAGCAGCAGGGCCGCCGCGTCGGAGACCATGTGCCCCGCATCGGCGATCAGCGCCAGCGATCCCGACAGCGCTCCGCCCACGGCCTGCACCGCGGCATAGCCGGCCGTCATCAGGAAGACCAGGCGGATGCGCTGCTCGTTGGAGGCGGTGACCGACGGCGCATGGCTGTGCTCGCCGTCCTCTGAATGGCCGTGGTCGTGGTCCCCATGGTCGTGGGGCTCTGCGGCTGCGTGGGCGTGTTCGCGAGCCTGGTGGGCAGGCTCGCTGTGCCCGCGATCGAGCATGGCTGACAGACCTACAGATTTCCGGCAGACGCGGCGATGCGCTGGCTGTAGGTCACATAGACACTGCAGCTT
Source organism: Acidovorax sp. AC410 (assembly GCF_979253235.1). Classification (NCBI taxonomy): domain Bacteria; kingdom Pseudomonadati; phylum Pseudomonadota; class Betaproteobacteria; order Burkholderiales; family Comamonadaceae; genus Acidovorax; species Acidovorax sp. AC410. The sequence goes on along the minus strand of NZ_CEEDCG010000001.1, from coordinate 580,530 downwards.
TGGACTGTCGAGATGTTCAACCCATACAGCTCGATGGTCGTCTTTCCTGACGACCAGGACGCATCATCGGACAAGGAGCTCCGGTCCGTCTTGATGGAGGGGCCGTACTTGGATATCAGAGCCTCTCGTACCTCGCCGATCAGACGGCGGCAGTCGCCTTCGGTCTTGGACGCGGTGAAGCTCAGTTGGACCTGTTCCAACCGGTCCTCCAGCAAGTAGAAACTGGCCTTGAAGTTTTCGCCGACGATAGGGACCGACGGAATCCGAAATTGCAAGGTGGCGCCGCTCTTGGTTCTTTCCTTGGCGGATGGCTCAATCACCGTCCCATCGGGGTAGCTGCGCTTGATGGTTTCCAGCGAGGCCCCGGCTTCTGCCTTGCCCCACAGAGGTTCCGCAAAGACACCATGCGACGCCAACAGTGCAAGGACCAGGGCAGCAGGTTTTTTCATGGGCTATTTTTCCAACATAGGGTGTGTGATTCCACGTGCTGGGCATCCGGCAAGGATGAAACAGCCGTATCTGTGCATCCTATCAAGCCTTTGCGCCCACAGCGCCACAATCCACGGAGATGCGCTAGTGTCCTGAGTTGGAAGTTCGTTGAAGAAAGAAATCTGCCGAAATCGCTGCCAAGCTAGGCGCAAAGCGCAGACATGCCGGGCGCATGGCGAGCATTTGCAACGACGCATGGCGGGGATTGTCGGTAGATTTATTCAACGAATTTCTAACTCGGGACACTGGAGCAGGCTTGTCTGCAACGGGGACGGACAAGACGGTGCAGGGCCAGCGTTCTGCGGTGGCGCTGGCCCCGCACCCGTCAGGTGCTTCGCCCGGCCGCCTCCGCTGCCTGCACCAGCGCCTTGCGCAGGGCCTTGGCAAATTGTGGGTCCACGACCGCACCCACGTTGAAACGCGACCAGCGCGAGGTCGCGGCGAAGTCCACCGAGAAGATGCGCCCCGGTGCCATCACGATCTTGCGCGGCAGCATCTCCTGCGCAAAGGCCAGCGAGTCCTGCACGCCCGGCAGGGCCACCCACTGGTACAGCGATTGCGGGTTGCGCGTGAACACCTCGGCGCCCACGGCGTCGAAGATCTGCGTGGCGCTCTGCGTGGCCGCGGCCAGGCGATCGCGCAGGCGCTGGATGTGGCGCTGGTAGTGGCCTTCGCTCAGGATCACGTCCACCGTGCGCTCGCTGTACTCCGAGCTGCTCACATGGATCAGCGCCTTGAGGTCGGCAATGTCGCTGGCCAGGTCGGCCCCGCAGGCGATGTACCCCACGCGCAGCGCCGCGGAAAATGACTTGGAGAAGCTGCCGATGTAGATCGTGCGTTCGAGCTGGTCCAGTGATGACAGGCGCGGTGCGCTGGTGGGCTTGAAATCGGCCAGCGGGTCGTTCTCCACGAGCATCAGGTCGTACTTCTGCGCCAGCTGCAGCACCCGGTAGGCCTTGGCTGCGGTCAGGTCCGAGCCCGTGGGGTTGTGCGCCACCGACTGGGTGAAGAACAGCCGCGGCTTGTGCATGATGAGCAACTGCTCCAGCGCCTCCAGGTCCGGCCCGTCGGCCAGGCGTGGCACGCCCACGATGTGCGCCCCCGCCAGCTTGAGCTTGCCGAACAGCGGGTAGTAGCCCGGGTCGTCCACCAGCACCGGCGCCCCTGGCGGAACGAAGTAGCGGATGACGATGTCCATGGCCTCGTTGGCCCCGTGCGTGAGCACGATCTGCCGCGGCTCGGTACCGATGCCCAGGTCGGCGAGCTTGCGCACCAGGTGGTGGCGCAGCGGCTCGTAGCCAAAGCGATTGCCGTAGCGGAACAGGGCCCCCAGGCCGGTGCGCACCACCTTGTGGTGGAACTTGTCCAGGCGCACATCGGCCAGCCATTCCACGGGCGGGAAACCATCGCCCACGGCCAGCTCACCGGGTGCGGACCTGAGCTGCTCGCGCATCAGCCATACGATGTCCATGGCGCGGCCGAGCGAGCCGGCTTCCTCCTCCTTGGCCTGGCCCTGGGGCTGCTCGCGCACGAAGTAGCCCGAGCCCCGGCGCGGCTCGATCAGGCCGCGCGCCACCAGCATCTCGAAGGCCGCGACGATGGTGTTCTTGGCATAGCCGTGCAGTTGCGCCAGCTCGCGCAGCGAGGGCAGCTTGTCGCCCGCCTGGTAGGCGCCGTCACGGATCTGCCGGTCAATGGAATCGGCCAGGGTGAGGGTCAGCGAGGCGGTCTTGGGCGCGGCTTTCATGGGGGGTTCCAAAGCGGTCTGGCCACTATGACACAGCCCAGGTGTACCTGGACAGTGGCCGCAACTGTCCCTTGAAACTGTACCCATTGCGACTGGTACAGATGGCCTAGAGTCCGCCCCATCGCCCAACGATCCACCACCCGAGGACAAACCCAACATGGTCGCCGACTCCCGCCTTCCCCAGTTCCGGGCACTCAGCCCTGCCCAGCGTTTCGACCACGTGGTGCAGGCTGCGGGGCTCACGGCCGACGAGGCCGCGCTGCTGGCCCAGCCCGGCGCCCTGGGCGTGGAGCGGGCCAACGGCATGATCGAGAACGTCATCGGCACCTTCGAGTTGCCGCTGGCCGTGGCCGGCAACTTCCAGGTCAATGGCCGCGAGGTGCTGGTGCCCATGGTGGTGGAGGAGCCCTCGGTGGTGGCTGCTGCCTCGTACATGGCAAAGCTGGCGCGCGAGTGCGGGGGCTTCCAGGCATCGAGCACGGGGCCGCTGATGCGCGCCCAGGTGCAGGCCATCGGCATCGCGGACCCGTATGGCGCACGCCAGGCCCTGCTGCTGCAGCGCGAGGCCATCCTGGCCGTGGCCAACAGCCGCGACAAGGTGCTGATCGGCCTGGGCGGCGGCTGCCGCGACATCGAGGTACACGTGTTCGACGATGCACCGCGCGGTGCCATGGTGGTCATGCACCTCATCGTGGACGTGCGCGACGCCATGGGCGCCAACACCGTCAACACCATGGCCGAGGCCGTCTCGCCGCTGGTGGAGCAGATCACCGGCGGCACAGTGCGCCTGCGCATCCTCTCGAACCTGGCCGACCTGCGGCTGGCGCGGGCGCGTGTGCGGCTTACGCCCGAGGTGATGGCCACGGCCGAGCACAGCGGCGAGCGCATCATCGATGGCATCGTCGACGCCTGCAGCTTCGCGGTGATCGACCCCTACCGCGCGGCCACGCACAACAAGGGCATCATGAATGGCATCGACCCCGTCATCGTCGCCACCGGCAACGACTGGCGCGCGGTGGAGGCCGGTGCCCACGCCTATGCCTGTCGCGGCGGGCGCTACACCTCGCTCACGCGCTGGGAAAAGGACGCCAGCGGCGCCCTGGTCGGCAGCATCGAGATGCCCATGCCCGTGGGCCTGGTGGGTGGCGCTACCAAGACCCATCCGTTGGCGCGCCTGGCCTTGCGTATCCTCGGCGTGCAGTCGGCGCAGGAGCTGGGCGAGGTGGCCGTGGCCGTGGGCCTGGCACAGAACCTGGGCGCGCTGCGCGCGCTCTCGACCGAAGGCATCCAGCGCGGCCACATGGCGCTGCATGCCCGCAACATCGCGCTGGTGGCCGGCGCCTCGGGTGAAGAGATCGAGCGCATTGCCAGGCAGATGGCGCAGGAGCACGACGTGCGCGTGGACCGCGCGATGGTGTTGTTGGCAGAGATCCGGGGCTAGGACGTCAGCCGTTCTGGCCCGGCCGGGCAGACCCGCAAAGGGTCGCCCTTTTTTACGATAACGACAGGAGACAAGACATGAAGCTGAATCCCCGTATCCCTTCCCTTGTGCGGCCGCTGTTCGCGGCGGCTGCGCTGGCCCTCGGGCTGTCCGCAGCCCAGGCGCAGGACATCCGCTTCGGCTTCAATGCCGACCAGTCGGGCACCGGCGCGGCCGAGCTGGGCGTGGCCGCACGCCACGGCTTCGACCTGGCCATCGAGGACATCAACAAGGCCGGCGGCCTGCTGGGCCGGAAGGTCGTCGGCATTGTGCGTGACGACACGGGCCAGCCGCCCAAGTCCATCCAGAACATGACCGAACTGATCGACAGCGAGAAGGTGGCCGCCGTGGTCGGGCCCACCAACTCGGGCAATGCGCTGGCCTGGCTGCACATACCGCAGCAAAAGAAGATCCCCGTCATCGTGCCCGTGGCCACGGCCACCGACATCACCAAGCGCTATGCCAATGAGGCGCAGAACTACATCTACCGCGTGTCGATGGTGGACCGCGAGCAGGTCGCGCTGTTGATCGCCTATGCCGTCAAGGCGACCAAGAACCAGAAGATCGCCTTCATCGCCGATTCCACGGGCTTTGGCCAGCAGGGCGTGAAGGACCTGACCGAGGTGCTGGCCCTGCACGGCAACAAGGCCGTGGCGGTGGAGAAGTTCGGGCCCAAGGACACGGACATGACCTCGCAGCTGGCCAAGATCCGCGACGCCGGGGCCGACACGCTCATCGTCTACGGCCTGGCCGATGCCAATGCCCAGTTGCTGCGCAGCATGGAGAAGATCAACTACCTGCCCACCACGCTCGGCACCTGGGGCAACATGAGCACACCGCTGCTCAACACGGCGGGCAAGAAGCTGGCCGAGCACATCATCTTCGCCACCTCCACGGCCGAAGACAGCAACCCGCGCGCCGTGGCGCTGGCCGCCCGCGTGCGCGAGCGCTATCCACAGCTGCCCACCTTCGTGGCGGCCGCGCAGTCCTACGACTCGGTGATGCTGCTGGCCGCCGCCGTGAAGAAGGCCGGCAGCACCGATGGCGACAAGCTCGCCGCCACGCTGGAGAACGGCCTGCCCGACACCCAGGGCGTCGTGAAGCTCTACCAGAAGCCCTTTGCCAAGGGCGACCACGAGGCGCTCTCGGTGGCCGACTTCCACCTGGCCCGCTGGCGCGATGGCAAGGTGTCGGCCTATGAAGACGCCATCACCAAGGCGCTGACGCCGGCCGACTACAAGAAGTAAGCCCGCAGCGCGGCAGGCCCGGAGACGACACCCCATGACCAACGTATTGCAAGCCTTGCTGAGCGGCCTGGCCCTTGGTGGAATCTATGCGCTCGTCGCCCTGGGTTTCAGCATCACCCATACGACGACCAAGACGCTCAACTTCGGCCAGGGCGAGTTCCTGGTCGCGGGCTCCTTCATCGCGGTGGCCACCTTGCTGCTGCTCTCGGGCAAGGGGCACACCGGCGTGCTGGCTGCAGCGGATGTGACGTTTGCGCGCTATGGACTGGCGCTGCTGGTCTCGCTCGTGGTGCTGGGCCTGCTCGGCGTGGTGCTGTACTTCACGGCGGTGCGGCCCTTCGTGGGTGCCACCGGCATGGCCTGGGTCATGAGCACCATCGGCTTCGGCATCATCGTGCAGAACACGGCGCTCGCCATTTGGGGCCCCGGCTCCATGGCCATGCCCTCGCCGCTGGGCGACGACGTGATCCGCATCGCCGGGGCCGGCATCCGCGCGCAGGAGATCCTGGTGCTCGGTGTCACGGCGGTGGTCATGCTGGCGCTGGACTACGTGCTGCGGCGCACCAAGGTCGGCAAGGCCGTGCGCGCGGTGGCGGTGAACAAGCAGGCCGCGGCCCTCATGGGCATCAACGTGGGCGCCATCGTGGTGCTGGCCTTCGTGATCTCGTCGAGCCTGGCGGGGCTGGCCGGCCTGCTGATCGCGCCCATTACCACGGCCTCGGTCTTCATGGGCCTGGCCATCGCGCTCAAGGCCTTCTCGTCGGCCATCGTGGGCGGCCTGACCAACCCGCGCGGCTGCATTGCCGGGGGCTTCATGCTCGGCTGCATCGAGGCGCTGGTGGGCCTGTGGCGCGCGGAGATGCGCGAGATCACGGTCTTTGCGCTCATCATCCTGGTGCTGGTGGTCAAGCCCGAAGGGCTGTTCGGCCAGAAGCCTTTCGAGAAGGTGTGACCGCACCATGCGCACCCATACCCTTGCGTTCATCGCAGCCGCCGCGGCTGCGGCACTGGTTCCCCTGGCGATCGGCAACGATTTCTACCTCAAGATCATCTTCACGGCCGGCATGTACTACCTGGCCGCTGCCGGCCTGAACGTGCTGGTGGGCTGGAGCGGGCAGAAGTCGCTCGGCCATGCCGGGCTGTTCGCCGCCGGGGCCTATACGGCGGCCCTGCTCACTGCCCAGGCGGGCTGGAACCCCTGGCTGGCGCTGGTGGCCGCGGCCGTGGTGGCGGGGCTCTTCGGCGTGCTGATCGCGCTGCCCTCGCTGCGCGTCAAGGGCCCGTCGCTGGCCATGGTGACCATCGGCTTCGGCATCGTGGTCGAAAAGATCGTGACCGAATGGCAGGTGCCTTTCGGCGGCCAGCAGGGCATCTACGGCATCGTGCCGCCCTCCATCGGCGGGCGCATGCTGGACATGCGCGGCTGGGCCTGGCTGGTGCTGGCCTTCGCGCTGGCCACGCACCTCATGCTGCGCACTCTGCTGGGCGGCAAGTACGGCCGTGCCTTCCAGGCGGTGCAGGCCGCCGAGGTGGCGGCCGAGAGCGTGGGCATCGACGTCTACCGCACCAAGGTGCTGGCCTTCGTCATCAGCGCCGTCACCTGCGGCGTGGCTGGGGCCCTGGTGGCGCAGCAGAACCAGTACATCAACTCCGACTTCATCAGCTTCAACCTGTCGATCTTCCTGCTGCTCATCGTGCTGTTCGGCGGCCCCTCCATCATGGGGCCGGCGGTGGGCGCCGTGGCGCTCACGCTGCTCGATGCCTTCCTGGCGCGCTGGCCCGGGCTGCAGCATTTCACCTATGGGGCGCTGCTGCTGTTTGCGCTGTACGCCATGCCGCAGGGCCTGGCCGGTGCGCTGCAGCGGCTGGGGCGGCGCCCGTGGCCGCGGCTGCACCAGGTGCCGCCATTGCCGGTGGTGCAGGGCGAGTGGTCGCCGCGCCAGGCACCGGCTGCCCATGCTGATGGTGTGGTGCTCAGTGCCAGCGGGCTGTACAAGGCCTATGGCGGCGTGGTGCCGACCAACGAGGTCAGCCTGTCGCTGCGCGCGGGCCATGTGCATGCGCTGATAGGCCCCAACGGTGCCGGCAAGACCACGCTGCTCAACATCCTGTCGGGCATCGTGGCGCCGGACCGGGGGCGCATCGAATTTGCGGGCCAGGGCATCGCCCGCGTGCGCGCCAGCCAGATCTGCCGGCTGGGCATAGGGCGCACCTTCCAGAACCTCAAGCTGTTCACGCACATGAGCGTGCTCGACAACGTGCTGGTGGGCCTGCATCCGCACCTGCGCGTGGGCTTTGCGGCCAGCCTGTTCGGCCTGCCCGCGGCGCGGCGCGAGGAGCGCCAGGCGCGCGAGGAGGCGGTGCGCCTGCTGCAGTTCGTGGGCATGCTCGACCGTGCCCACGACGAGGCCGGCAGCCTGCCCTACGGCCTGCAGCGCCGGCTGGAACTGGCGCGCGCGCTGGCCACGCAGCCGCGCCTGCTGCTGCTCGACGAGCCGGCCGCCGGCCTGAACCCCCAGGAGACGCAGGCGCTGACCGAGCTGATCCGGCGCATCGGCGCCAAGGGCATCACCGTGCTGCTGATCGAGCACCACATGGACCTGGTGATGGCCGTGTCCGACCATGTGGTGGTGCTCGACTACGGCGCCAAGATCGCGGAGGGTGCGCCCGCCGCCATGCAGGTGGACCCCAGGGTCATCGCCGCCTACCTGGGCGTGGATGATGAGGAGGAGAGCGCCGCCGCTACACCACCCCATGCCCTTGCCTGAGACGTCGCCCATGCTCCAAATCGAACAACTCGCGGTGAACTACGGCGCCATCCATGCCTTGAAGGGCGTGAGTCTGGAGGTGGCCGCCGGGGAAGTGGTCACCCTCATCGGCGGCAACGGGGCGGGCAAGAGCACGCTCATGAAGGCCATCTCGGGCCTGGAGCCGTGCGCGGACGGGCGCATCGTGTTCGAGGGCCAGGACCTGGCGCGCACGCCGGCCCACCGGCGCGTGGCCCTGGGCATTGCCCAGTCGCCCGAGGGGCGCCAGGTGTTCCCGGACCAGAGCGTGCGCGACAACCTGCTGCTGGGCGCCTACCTGCGGCCCGCGGGCGATCCCTCGGTCGAAGCCGACCTCGAAGAGCAGTTCACGACCTTTTCGCGCCTGCGCGAGCGCCAGCATCAGATGGCCGGCACCCTGAGCGGTGGCGAGCAGCAGATGCTGGCCATCGGCCGTGCGCTGATGGCGCGCCCGCGCCTGCTGCTGCTCGACGAGCCCTCGCTGGGCCTGGCGCCGCTGATCGTCAAGGAGATCTTTGCGGTGATCCGCACGCTCAAGCAGCGCGGCATGACCATCCTGCTGGTGGAGCAGATGGCCAACCAGGCCCTCAAGGTGGCCGACCGCGCCTACGTGCTCAAGACCGGCGAGATCGCGTCGTCGGGCCCGGCCCGGGCCCTGCTGGAAGACCCCACCGTGCGCGAGGCGTATCTGGGGAAGCACTGATCGCGCTCCTTCGCGCCCGGTGGCCGCAGTCCTACAGGCCTATGCGCCTTTGAAGAGGTGGGAAAACCCGCAGTCGAAAATACCATGGAGCCAGACACAACAGACCTCGCGGTCGAAAGGAAGGCTTCCATGAAAAATTGGTACAAGCTATCGCTGGGCAACGATGCCCAGGCCTTCGAGCCCACCCAGCGCATCCAGCAGATGTTCATGTCGCAGTTCCTGATTTCGCCGGCAGGTTCCAAGCGGGCGCTGTTCTCGTGCTACGACAAGCAGGCGGACAAGCTGTGGCTGTTCTTCTCGCCCGCCGCGCAGGACATTGCCCTGCGCGTGTATGCCGAGCCTTGCGATCCGCCCACGGCGCTCGACTGCATCGGCCTGTTGGCCGGGGAAGGCGATGCCCTGGCCGATCCGGTGCATCTGGAAGCCGAAGCCACGGCCTGATCGGCCTCGCTGCGCTTCAATCGGGCGGTGCCTCGCCCTGCGGCAGCACCAGTCTGAACTCCGCGCCCTTGCCCTCGTCGCTCTCGACCTCGATGCTGCCGCCATGGCGCTGCACCACGGTGCGCACCAGGGCCAGCCCGAGGCCTACGCCGGCAATGCCGGGGTGGCTGCGGTCATGCAGGCGCTGGAACGGGGCGAACAGCTTGTCCTGCAGTGCGGGCGCAATGCCCGGGCCTTCGTCGCGCACGGCAATGGCCCAGTGCCTTGGCCGTGCCACCAGGGTGCAGCGCACGGTACTGCCCCGCGGGCTGTACTTGATGGCATTGTTGACCACGTTGGCCAGCGCGCGGCACAGCAGCGAGCGGTCGCCCATGAGCGGGGCGGCGTCCGGCGCATCGGCCACCAGCACCTGCACGTCGGCATCGCGCGCCAGCACCCAGGCCTCGTCCACGGTCTGGTGCAGCACGTCCGCCAGGTCCAGGGGTTCGCGCCGCATCGCCTGGGACTCGGCGCTGGCCAACTGGATGAAATTCTCGGCCATGCCCAACGAAGTCTTTGCGTAGCGCGCGATGAGCTGCATGAGTTCCGCATCCGACATGCGGCCCGGATAGGCCTGGTGCATCTCCAGCAGGGTGAGGATGGAGGCGTTGGGCGCGCGGATGTCATGCGAGATGAAGTGCATGGCCTCGTCGCGCTGCTGCAGGGCGCTGCGTATCTCGGTCAGGTCCACCAGGGTCACGAGCCAGCCCGATTGCGCCAGGTCGGTGAACTGGCGGCTTTGCACCAGCACGCTGCGGCCCTTGGCATCGCGCCCCTCCCGGCGGGCCGGCAGGCTGCGGCTTGCCAGCCGCTCGGGCGTCACCAGCGGCTGTTCGGTGGCGATGTCGATCAGGTCGCCCAGCACGTCGGTGATCTGGCGGCCCTGCAGGGGCCAGACCATGGGGTCGCCTTCGACCTCGGCCATGCCCAGCACATGGCGCCGTGCGGCCGTGTTGGCCAGCAGGATGCGGCCGTCGGTGTCGCAGACCATGGTGGGGGAAGGCAGTTGCTGCAGGCTCTCGCTCACAAAGTGGTGCATGTCGCGCAGCTGGCGCGAGGCGTATTCCACCGCGTTGATGCGCCGCTCCAGGAAGTCGCCGGTGCTGGCCGCCGGGCCGCGCAGCGGGATCACCAGGCCCTGGCGCTGCAGGTTTTCCATCTGCAGTCGAAGGAACTGGGCTGCGGCGCTCAGGCGCCGCCAGCTCCACAGCGGGTAGGCCAGCACCAGCCCGATGAGGGCTGCTGCGGGCGCGAACTGCAGGCCGCTCCAGACCGGCAGCACCACGGCCATGGCCAGGGTCAGCGCGCCCAGGGCAATGCTGGTGAGCAGGGCGGTGAAGGGACCGAGCAGCAGCAGCGCCACCAGCGCCAGCACCACCGGCAGCAGGTTGAAGGCCATGTTCAGCGCGGGCGGCGCGCTGTGGATGTGTACTCCCGCCAGGTCGGCGTCGAGCACCTGGGCGATCACTTCGACACCCGGCATCAGGCGCGATTCCTGGCCCACCGGGGTGGCGAACATGTCGCCCAGCCCGGCGGCGATCGAGCCCACGAGCACGTACTTGCCGCGAAAGGCATCGGCCGGTACGTCGCCGCGCAGCACGTCGATGTAGGAGTAGGTGGTGAAATGCCCCGGGCCGCCCGCATAGGGGATGAGGCGACGGCCTGCACGTTCCCAGCGGGCGCCATCGGCGGGCGGATCGCTCCAGCGTGCCGGCGGGCAGCCACCGAGCGATGGCGTGGCCACGCATCGCATGGCGATGCTGAAGTGCTGCCAGGGCGCACTGGCAGGTCCTTCGCGTGCGTACAGGCTGCGCACCACGCCGTCCTCGTCCGCGGCCACGTGCACATGCCCGAGCCGGGCGGCCGCCTGCTCCAGCGCGGCAATCGGCCGGTCCGCACCGTCACCGGGTTCGGAGGGGCCCTGGCGCTGCATCACCGGCAGCACCACCCGGCCGCTTCGGGCCACGGCATCGGCCAGCAGCAGGTCGTCCTCGGGGTAGTCGAGGTCGTCCTCGTTGAACAGCACATCCATGCCGATCACCAGCGGTGCCTGGCGTGACACGTTCTGGATCAGCTGCGCGTGCAGGGCACGCCGCCAGGGCCAGCGGCCGATCACGCCGATGCTGCGGTCGTCCACCGCGATCACGGCAATACCGGCTTGCGCCGGGCGCGACACCAGGCGCAGCCCGGTGTCCTGCACCAGGTGGTTGGTGCGCGGCAGCATGCTGGGCGTGCTCAGCCAGGCGACCAGGGCCAGCAGCGTCAGCGCGATGGCAACCCATTCGACCCGCCGCTGCTGGTTGCGCGTGCGGGAGTGCGGCGTGGGCATCGACCGCAAGGGGTTCAGGGGCGGCGCACGGGCTCACCGCCCATGGTGGACAGGGGCAGGCCGGAGCTGGTGTTCAGCCCCGTGCCCACGCGGATGCTGCGCGGCGGCGAGAACTCGCTTTGCAGTCCCGAAGGATCCAGTACCTGGATGCGCACGAAGTAGGTGCCCGCGGCCAGGCCGTCCGCAGAGGTCCAGCGGGGCTCGTCGAGCTGGATGTCCTGGGTGATGGTCTTGAACTCCAGGTCCGGTGCCAACTGAACGCGAAAGCGCTGGCCGGCCTGGGCGGGCCAGTGCAGGCGCACGATGGTGTCGCCATCCGTCGCCTGCATGGCCGATGGGTCCAGCGCAGCGGGCTGCTGGGCCACGGTAAAGGGCTGCGCGGGCGCGAACGGCCCCTGGTCCAGTGCGCCACCGGCGGGCTCTGCGATGGTGGCCGCACGCCAGAAGTAGTTGCCCAGGGGCAGTGTGGCCAGCGTCAGCTGGCAGGTGCTGAGGCGGCCCTCGTCCAGCAACGGCGTAGCGAAGTCGGCGCTGGCCGCCACCTGGATGCGGTACCAGCGGGCACCCGGGACCTCGGTGCAGCGCAGGGTGCCGGTGGTGCGGGGCAGCACGGCGCCGGGGGCTGGCTGCTGGTACAGCGGCGGCACCGGCCGGGTCTTGATGGTGATGGGGCGCGTGGCGGGCTGCCCGGCAATGCCGGCCTCGTCCACGGCGCGCACGGCCAGGTGGTAGCTGCCGTCGTCGAGTGCGGCCCAGCGCAACTGGCCATCGGCAAAGCGACCGCTGCGCAGCACCTGCGTCATGGCCGCATCGCGTGCCACCTGGGCTATGTAGGCGCTGGCCCCGGGCGTGGCCGGCAGGGTGATGGCCAGCAGGCCCAGGTCGTGCAGCTGTGCCGGCACGCTGGACAGGTCCGGCGGCGCCAGCAGGGGGCGCGGCGCACCCAGCGTGCCGTCGGGTGCCACCGACAGGCCTTGCCCGCGGGCCAGCAAGGTGGCGTCGACACCGGGCTGCGGGGCGTTCTCGGCGCGGGACTGCACGGCCACTGAGCCTTCGAGCACCGAGGCCGTCGCCTGGCCCGAGGCTGCCAGCGCCACGCCGAACTCGGTGCCGCGCACGCTGGTCACGGCACGCGGCGTGCGGATCTCGAAACGGCGCAGCGCATCGGTGCTGGGCGTGACACTCGATTCCACGCTGCCGGTGCGCATCTCCATCACCGACTGGATGCTGCCCGCGCGCCCGCGGCGGCGCAACTGGCGCAGCTGCAGGTCGGACTGGGCCTGCACGCGCACCACGGTGCCGTCGGCCAGCCGCACGGCGACAAAGCTGTCCGGCCCCACCTGCAGGCGCGTGCCTTCGTCCAGGCGCGCGCCTTGCGCGACCGGTTGGGCCACCCCCTGCTGGGCCTGTGCCGTGGCGTTGCCCTGCACGAACTCCACCTGCGCCGAGGCCTGCGGCTGCAGGCGCACGGGGATCCACACGGTGGAGCCCGGCTGCAGGCGCCTGGGATTGGCCACCTTGTTGCGCTGCTGCAGCAGCGGCCACTGGCGCGGGTTGTCCAGGTAGGCGTTGGCCAGGCCTTCGAGGGTGTCGCCAGCCCGCACCGTGTGCGCAATTTCGTCGGTCTGCGTGTCAGGGGTGGCTTGCGCATGCGCGCAACCGAGTCCTGCCGTGACCATGGCAATGGCGGACAGGGGCAATGCAAGGCGGTGGATGACCACGTCAACTCTCCTACGGCCGCGGCGTGCGGGGGGCGTCATTCTCGGGGGCGGGCTCCATCGCGGGAGCCCAGGGGGCATCAAGGCTTGCGGTCGGGTTCTACGGCTTCGAACCGGTAGCCCACACCATACACCGCAGTGATGAAGTAGCCGTTGGCGGGGCGCAGGTCCAGCTGCGTGCGCAGGCGCGAGACATGGGTGTCGAGGGATCGCGACAGCACGTCCGAGCCCTGGCCCCAGATCACCTCCTTGAGGTGGTCGCGCGAGAGCAGGCGCCCCATGTTCTGGAACAGGAACAGCGCCAGATCGTACTCGCGGTTCTTGAGTTCGGCAGGCGTGCCGTTGATCTCCAGCGAGCGCGATTCGGGGTAGAACTTGTAGCGCCCGAAATCCAGCGCGCCGCTGGTGCTCTGCGGGTAGGCGCGGCGCAGCAGCGCCCCCACGCGGGCGTTGAGCTCACCAATGCGCACGGGCTTGACCATGAAGTCGTCGGCCCCGCTGCCCAGGCCCTCGACGATGTCGCGCTCTTCCTGCCGGTTGGTCACGAACAGGATGGGCAACTGCTTGCCCACGTTCTCGCGCACCCAGCGCACCACCTCGGGGCCCGTGGTGTCGGGCAGGTGCCAGTCCACGATCAGCAGGTCGAAGGTTTCGCGGCGCATCTCGCGCATCAGCGCGGCACCGGTCAGGTGGGTATGGCACACATGCCCCATCGCTTCGGTGGCCTGTTTGATCAGATCCAGCTGAAGCGCATCGTCGTCTAACGCCGCTATGCGCATGGTTCGTTCCATTCAAGATTAACGGTGCATTATTCGCGATGTGCGGCGGTCCATTCCATGCCCCATCCTGGGGATCGCCAAGTTTGACAGTTGTTCACCGTGCCACGGGAGACGACAGGCGGCGCGGGGCCGCCGGGCGTGCGCCAGGCCGGGCGGCCGCGGAGGGGGCGATCTCACGCAGCAGCCGCATGCCCACCAGGGTGTAGCGTGTCTGCGGGCTGTTCCAGTTGCGGTAGCCGCAGCGCGCATAGAAGGACCAGGTGTGCCATGACCCGCCGCGGCGCACGCGCACGCTGCCCTCGGCCGGGCCCCCGGGGTCCACGGCGGGCGATTCGGCGTAGTAGCTGTCCCCATGCCAGTCGGCCACCCACTCCCAGGCATTGCCCAGCATATCCTGCAGGCCGAAGGCGTTGGGCGCATAGCTGCCCACGGGGGCGGTGAAGGCGTGGCCATCGCTGCCGCGCAACGCGTGCTGCTGCCAGCGCAGCCATTGGGGTGCGGCGTCCTGGTCGAAGGTGTTGGCGTTCTTCAGCAGCCCCTCCGGGTCGTCGCCGTGCGGGTAGCGGGTGCGCGTGCCGGCCCGGCAGGCGTATTCCCACTCGGCCTCGGTCGGCAGGCGGTAGCGGTGGCCTTCGGTGCGGGTGAGCCACTGCGCCAGGGCCTGGGCATCGTTCCAGGTGACGTTGACCACGGGGTGGTCGTCACCCTGCGCAAACCCCGGGTTGCGCCAGGAGTAGCGCGGGTCGCGCCCCTCGAAGGCATCGCCGCGCCGCGTGGTGGCCGGGTCGTACCGGGGGTTGTAGCCATAGCCGCCGGTGCCGTCGGCCTCCGACTCGGGCTGGTAGCCCGAGGCCTGCAGGAAGCGCCGGAACTGGCCCACCGTGACCTCGTGCTGCCCCAGGTAGAAGGCCTGGCCGATGAGCACCCGGTGGGCCGGGCCCTCATCGGTCAGTTCGGCAAAACGCTTGGGCTCCAGCTGCGGGTAGGCCTGCGCCAGCACTTCGGGCGCCTCGGGCCCACCCATCACAAAACTGCCCGCGGGCACCTTCACGAACGGCATGCCCAGGCTGTTGGTCCACACCGGCTGCTGCCGCGCGTGGCGCACCTGGGCCAGCGCCGGCAGGCCCGCGGCCAGCGCGAGGACGGCAGCAACGACGGCCGCAGTTCGGCACCCGGCCATCGGGCTCAGCGATTGGGGTTGTCGCTCACGCACTCGAAGACGAGGCGCGAGCCCTCGTTGCGCAGCAGCTTGGGGAACAGCGCCAGCTTCTGGCATTCGCGGGTGGCGGCGTTGTAGGCCGGCGAGGCGTCGTTGCCATAGACCGGCACGCTGAAGGTGCGGTCCCGGCCGGAGGCCATGGCAGCCGACGGCGGGCGTGTGGTGGCCGATTCGCAGCCCGCCAGCAAGGCGAGCAGGGTGGCAGAGGCGATCAGTGCTTTCATGGGATGCTCCTCCGTGTTGAAGGGCAGTCTAAGGGACTGTGGGGGCAAAAGCTGCGCGCCATTTGTAACCCTGGGGTCTGGAGCCTTTGCGTGGCCCTCCCCCCTGCGATACAGTGCGTTACAACTGACGGAAGAACGTATGGCCTGGATCCGGTCGGCAGTGGCAAGGGACGCGGGGCGCCAGTGGGCGCTGCGCCTGCTCGTGCCGCTGGTGTTGCTGGCCGTGTTGCAGGTGTTGCCGGTCTGGCAGCCGTTGCAGCGCCTGGAATACGATCTTTTCAGCAGCCTGACCGCGCCCGTGCGGCCCGATGCCGGCGTGGTGGTCATCGGTATCGACGAGCCCAGCCTCGCGGCCCTGCAGGCCACGCCGCCCCTGCCGCGGCGGCTGCATGCGCAATTGATCGACGCGCTTTCCGCGTCCGGTGCGGCGGGGCTCGGCATCGACCTGCTGCTGTCCACCGCCCAGTCCCCCGAGGACGACGCGGCCCTGGGCCGAGCCCTGCAGGGGCGCATGCCCGTGGTGCTGGCCAGCGCCCAGGTGTCCGTGCAAAGCGGGCAGGTGGCGCAGTACCAGCAGACGCTGCGCTCCATCTTCGACAAGGCCCCGCATGGCGATGTGGGCATGCGCCCCGATGACGATGGCGTGCAGCGCATCGCCCCGCAGCGGGCCGATGCGATGTGGCGTGTGCTCGCGCAGTCTGCAGGCCGCAGCGTGCTGCCACCGCCGCCCGGTGCGCTGCTGCGCTACTACGCCCCCGAGGTGGCGCTGCCGTATGTGCACTACACCCAGGCGCTGGACCCGGCGCGGATGCTGGCGCCCGGCGCGCTGCAGGGGCGCTTGCTGCTGCTCGGCCAGAACACGCCGGTGGGCGGCGTGGACCAGTTCACCACACCGCTGCGGGCGCTGGGCCAGGGCACGCAGTCGGGCGTGATGCTGCACGCCACGGCACTCATCAACGGCCTGACCGGAGACTGGATCGTGCCCGCGCACCCGGCGCTCCCGCTGCTGCAGGCGGCAGCGGCCATTGCCCTGGTGGCGGCGCTCACGCGGCGCTGGCGTGGCTGGCTGGCCGTGTGGCTGAGCGTGGCGCTGGCGCTGCTGGCGCTGATCGGCGGGCTGTGCGCCTACCTGCAGGGCGTGTGGTGGCCCACACTGCCCACGCTGGTGGCGCTGGTGCTGCACTTCAACGTGGGCGCGACCGACAGCTACTGGCGTGAGCGGCGCCAGCGCGAGCGCCTGCGGCTGGACTTTGGGCGCTACGTGCCGCCGGCCGTGGTCAGCGCGCTGATCGCCAGCGGTGCTGCGCCGGCCATCAGCGGCGAGCGGCGCGAGCTCACCCTGCTGTTCTCGGACCTCGCGGGCTTCACCTCGGCCAGCGAACGCCTGCCACCCGAAGCGGTGGCCCGTGCGCTCAACGCCTATTTCACGCGCATGACCTATGCCGTACACCGCCATGGCGGCACGCTCGACAAATTCATCGGCGATGCCGTGATGGCCTTCTGGAACGCCCCTGTGGCCGAGCCGCAGCATGCGGCACGCGCCCTGGCCTGCGCGCAGGACATGCAGCTGGAAATGAATGCCTTGCGCAGCCAGTGGGCGGGAACCCCCTTTGCCGATCTGCAGCTGCGCGTCGGCCTGCACACGGGCGAGGCCGCCGTGGGGCACCTGGGCTCCGAAGGCCGCTTCACCTACACCGCCGTGGGCGATGCGGTGAACACAGCGGCCCGGCTGGAAGGCGCCAACAAGGCCTTCGGCACCGGCATCCTGCTGTCCGAAGCCACGCGCAGCGCGCTGCCGCAGGAGGGGGAGCAACCACTGCCCTTGCTCTGGCTCGACGCCGTGGTGCTGGCCGGCCGCAGCAGCGGCATCGATGTCTACACCCCTTGCGGCGATGCGCCGCTGGTGGCCACCAGCCTGGCGTTGCGGGCCCACGTGCATGCGGCCCGCTGGGACGAGGCCCTGGCGTGTTGCGCCGGGTGGCGGGCCCGGGCCATGCATCTGGCACCGGTCTGGGCCGCCCAGGCCGACCGCCTGCAGGCGCAGGTGCAAGCACTCGCTGACACCCAGGCACCCGCGGTAGGCGGTGCCGACGCATTTGCGCACGCGCTGGAAAAATAACCTGGAAAGTCCCAACCATGCCGTCGACACGCTTGTGGATCACGACCCCCGTTGCCCTGGCTGCGGCCACGCTGTGCCTGCCCGGCGCCTGGGCCCAGTGCGCGGGGGTGTCTGCTGCGCCAGACACCGTGGCTGCGCAGATCGTGGCCCTGGCCGGGCAGGGCCAGGCCCGGCCCTCGGGGGAAGGGCCCTGGTCACCGGCCGCGCTGGCCCAGCAGCTGGGTGCGGGTGCCGGCGTGCGCACCCTCGCGCTGTCGTCGGCCGCGCTGCTGCTGGCCGACCGCACGCAGATCCGCATGTCGGCCAATGCGCAGCTGCGCCTGTGCGAATCGCAGCCCGAGCGCACGCTGCTGGAGCTGGCCGCCGGCCGGCTGTGGGCGCGCACCAAGAAGACACCGGCCTCGCTGCAACTGCAGACCCCGGCCGCCCTGGCCGTGGTGCGCGGCACCGACTGGGATGTGGAGGTCGATGGCGCCGGCCGCACCACGCTCACCGTGCTGTCGGGCCGGGTCGATCTGTCCAACGATTTCGGCCGGGTGGAACTGGGTCCTGCCGAGCAGGGCACTGCGGAGCCTGGCAAGGCGCCGGTCAAGCGCCTGCTGGTGCGACCGCGCGAGCGCGTGCAATGGGTCATGGCCAACCCGGTGGATGCTGCACGCTGGGCCGAGCTGCAGGGCTCCGAAGTGGCGCCCCCGCTGGCCGCCATACGCGACGACCTGCGCACGGGCCAGTGGCCGCGCGCACGCGAGCGGCTGCTGGCGCTGTCTGCCAGCGGGCAGGGCGGGGCGGTGGTGGAGTTGCTGCTGGCCGACCTCGAAGTCTTCGACGACCGCATGGACGCCGCCCAGCAGCGTCTGGCCACTGCCTGGCAGCGCACGCGAGACCCGCGCACCGCCGCGCGCCGGGCCGAGCTGCTGCTGGCGCTGGACCAGGGCACCGAGGCACGGGCCTGGCTCGATGCCGCGCGTGCCCAGGCGCCCGAGGCCACGGCGCTGCTGCTGGCCGATGCCGACGGGCACCGCCTGGAAGGCCGGGGGGAGGAGGCCATCGCCCTGTACCGGCGCGCCGTGGCCGGCGCCCAGGCGCGCCAGGAGCCCGCCAGCGACCAGGCCGCTGCCCAGTGGGGCCTGGGGCGCGCCCTGCGCGAGCGCGGCGACCTGCGCGGCGCGCGCCAGGCATTGGAGCGCGCCGTGGCACTGGCGCCCGGGAACCCCACTTACCAGGGCGAGCAGGCCACCGCGGCGGCCGAGGCGCTGCGCCTGGGCGATGCCAGAACGGGCTTTGGCGCCGCGCTGGCCCAAGCTGGCGACGACTATGTGAGCCTGGCCGGTAGCGGGTTGCTTGCGCTGCAGCAGGGTGACCCGGGCGCCGCGCGCAGCCAGTTGCTCAAGGCCTTGGTGATCGAACCGCGCTACGCCCGCGCCCAGGTGTGGCTGGCCGTGGCCGAATACCAGATGGGCGAGCACGCGGCCGCGCTCGACTCGCTGGCGCGCGCCCGCCTGGCCGACCCGAACGACCCGCTGCCCTGGCAGATCGAGTCGGTGCTGCGCAATGACCAGGGTGAGCCGGTGCAGGCCATTGCCGCCGCGCGCGAGGCGCTCACCCGCTTGCCTTACCTCAAGTCGCTCGACCCGCTCACCAGTGACAGCCAGGGCTCGGCCAACCTGGGCAAGGCGCTCGGTGACTTCGGCATGGAGCACTGGGCGCGGGCCTATGCCAGCGCCTCGTACTACCCGCTGTGGGCGGGCAGCCACTTCTTTCTGGCCAACCGCTACGAGAGCGATTTCAGCCGCAATTCCGAGCGCTACCAGGGCTACCTGAGCGACCCGACGGCCTTCGGCGCCAGCGAGAAGCAGGCCCCGCTGATGCTCACGCAGGGGGGCGAGTGGCTCTGGATCGCCAGCGCCGAGCGCGGCCCGGTGCAGGACAAACTGGCCGCCGATGTCGGCCACCACGGCTTTGCCGCCGCACCGGTGCCCCTGGCCTGGCAGGTGCGCACCAACGGCGTGCAGATGTGGCCGAACAACGGCGGCGCGCCCAGCTACCGCCTGTCCTCGCCAGGTTTCGACCTGGCACTGGGCATGCGCCCCACAGAAAGCCTGGGCCTGTTCCTGCTGCACACCGAGGACCGGCTGCGCTACAGCTTTCCCGAGGGGCGCGACTTCGGCAACGGCATCACCTTCAATGGCCTGGCGCGCCAGCGCTCGGAGCGCACGGACCTGGGTGGCTCCTGGCGCTGGTCACCCGATGCGCAGACCTGGCTCAAGCTGCACCGCGCACGCTTTGGCCAGGGCCTGGTGCTCGACGATGCCACCTACGGCCCGCAGGATTCACGCATCACCGATTCGGACGACGGCGTGCTGCTGCGCCACACCGTGCAGTGGGGGCCCCGGCGCCTGAGCCTGGGCTGGGAGGGCACGCGTGCGCTGTCGGATTCAGGCCTGTCCGACCCGGTGGTTACCTCCACCCAGCGCACGCAGGCGCGCTTTCAGATGCCCTGGCTGGCGGGTGAATGGCGCGATGGTCCCTGGACATGGCATGCCGAAGCCTACTGGCCGCGCCTGGCTGTGCGCTACGGCGAGCGCTTCTACGATTCGCTGACCGACGAGGACCTGGCGGACCCCGCGGCCGAGCGTGGCGGCCATGCGCGCCACCCCTTGCCCCGGTTGGGCATGTCCTACCGCATGGGGCCGGGCCGGGCGCTGCACCTGGCCTACATCGAGAACGTGCGCTCGCCGAGCGCGCACACGCTCTCGCCCGTCGCGCTGGGCGCCATCGCCATCGACCACCACTACCAGTTGCCCGGCAGCTTTGGGCGCAAGCGCGCGGCGCAACTGGACTGGGAGTTCGACGAACGCAGCTTCGGCTTCGCCACCCTGTCCAGCCAGGACATCGTCAACCCCACGTTCGCCAACGGCAGCCTGGTGCTGCCGCCCCGCGGGCTGGTCAACCTGGACCGTGTGGGCAGCCTGGGCGCGCAGATCCAGACCGGGCAGACGGTGGTCGATCCCTACAACGAGAACCCGGTGTTCAGCCAGGGCCGGCTGCACCAGGCGGGCGTGGCGCTCAATCGCGTGCTGGCGCCGCGCTGGAGCGTGCTGGGCAGCTACACCTGGGCGCAGTCACGCAACCTGGGGCGCCAGTTCGGCGGCAACGCGCTGCCGGGGTTTGCCAGGCACACACTGGCACTGGCCAGCGTCTGGAAGCATGGCGGGCGCGACCTGTCGGCCGGCTCGCTGGTCTACAGGGGCTCGCGTTTTGCCGACGAGGCCAACGGCATTGCGCGCAGGCCCGGCTGGGACCTGGTGCTGGTGCATTCCATGGATTCGGCGGACCGGCGTTGGTCCTTCATTGCCACGGCGCAGGCGCCGCTCAACGGCGACACCCGGCCCACCCTGTGGATGCGGGTGCGCTACCGGGACTGAGCTCAGACGGCCGCGGCGTCCGCCAGGGCCTGCAGGGCGGCGGCGACTTCTTCAGGCCGCACACCTTCCACCGCGGCCAGGCGCGGTGCCAGCGCCTGCAGGGCATCGCCACCCTTTTGCAGTTGGCCGATGGCCTGGCCGGCCTCCTTGGGGGCGTCAAAACCCGTGCTCTGCAGCAGCAGGCGGCCGTCGGCCGCCACGAGCTTGAAGTAGAACTTGCCATCCGCCTCGCGGTACTGCTTGAACGAGGGCAGGGCCACCTTGGCTGTCTTGGCCGCCTTGGTGGCCGTGCCTGCCTGCACCAGGCTGCGCAGGCCCACGGCCGAGCGCAGCTCGCGGATGAAGGGCGTGGCCAGCGCGCGGGCGCGCTCGGCACCGGCCAGCAGTGTGGTCTCGATGCGGGCCGGGTTGTGGATCAGCTCTTCGTACTGCGCGCGCATGGGAGCGATCACCTGGTCCACGCGCTCGAGCAGTACCTGCTTGGCGTCGCCCCAGGCAATGCCGTCGGCGTACTGCTGGCGCAGAGCGGCGGTCTCGGCCTCGGTGGCGAAGGCCTGGTAGATCTGGAACAGGGCCGAGCCCTCCACCTCCTTGGGCTCGCCGGGTGCGCGCGAATCGGTCAGGATGCCGCCGATGAGCTTCTTGAGCTGCTCACGCGAGCTGAACAGCGGGATGGTGTTGTCGTAGCTCTTGCTCATCTTGCGACCGTCCAGCCCGGGCAAGGTGGCCACGTGGTCGTCGATGGCGGCCTCGGGCAGCACGAAGTGCTCGCCATAGAGGTGGTTGAAGCTCGCCGCCATGTCGCGCGCCATCTCGATGTGCTGGATCTGGTCGCGGCCCACGGGCACCTTGTGCGCCTTGAACATCAGGATGTCGGCGCCCATGAGCACCGGGTACATGAACAGGCCGGCGGTCACGCCGTCGTCGGCATCGCGCTCGGCCGCCGTGTTCTTGTCCACGCTGGCCTTGTAGGCGTGGGCGCGGTTGAGCACGCCCTTGCCGGTCACACAGGTCAAAAGCCAGGTGAGTTCAGGAATCTCGGGGATGTCGGATTGGCGGTAAAAGGTGACCTTCTCGGGGTCCAGCCCCGCGGCCAGCCAACTGGCAGCGATCTCCAGCGTGGAGCGCTGGATGCGTGCCGGGTCCTCGCACTTGATGAGCGCGTGGTAGTCGGCCAGAAAGTAGAAACTCTGCACGCCGGGCGTGAGGCTGGCCGCCACCGACGGACGGATGGAGCCCACGAAGTTGCCCAGGTGGGGCGTGCCCGTGGTGGTGATGCCGGTGAGAAAGCGCGTGGTGCTCATGGGAAACGGATTCTGCGAAAAGGGAGAGAGAAGGTGAAGCCGCTCAGCGCAGCAAGGCCATCAGCGGCGTGAGCAGCAGGTTGATGGCGCCATAGCCCAGCGACATCAGCGGGCGCAGCCAGATGGTGCCCACCACGCCTGCCACCACCAGGCCCATCACGATGAAGAAGCCGAAGGGCTCGATGCGCGAGACCATGTGGGCCGCCTTCCAGGGCAGCAGGCCGACGAGGATGCGGCCGCCATCGAGCGGGGGCAGCGGGAACAGGTTGAAGGCCCACATCACCAGGTTGACCAGTATGCCGGCACGTGCCATCTCGATGAAGAAGCGCTCGGTCACGCCCATGCCGAGCAGCAGCACCAGCAAAACGGCCCAGAAGATGGCCTGGAAGAAATTCGAGGCCGGCCCCGCCAGCGCGACCCAGATCATGTGCCGCTTGGGGTTGCGCAGGTTGCCGAAATTCACAGGCACCGGCTTGGCATAGCCGAACAGGAAGGCCCCCGAGGTGGCGAAGTACAGCACCAGCGGCATCAGGATGGTGCCGATGGGGTCGATGTGCTTGAGGGGGTTCAGGGTGATCCGGCCCATCATGAACGCGGTGTTGTCGCCGAAGTGGCGGGCCGCGTAGCCATGGGCTGCCTCGTGTACGGTGATCGCGAAGAGCACCGGCAGGGCGTAGATCAGAACGGTTTGGATGAGATTGGAGATGTCCACCGTGCCAATTGTCTCAGACGCACGACAACAACCCTTTGGCACGGTCACTTTCCGGGATTGTTACGATGGCGCCGCTGTTTCAAATGGATACAGGCGTGGCAGACTCGGGTGAGGCCCTGCCAGCGCTACATTGAATGCAACGGTCGCCGTATACATACAACACTTATATCGGAGATGAATCCCATGGGCCTGGATCGTTTGAAGATTGGAACGCGCCTCATTCTGGCGTTTGGTGCCATTGCCTTGCTGGTGGCGGTACTGATGGCGGTGGCCAGTTCGGGCATCGGCCAGGCCGATGACGCCTACCGCGCTGCGGTGGGGGCCGCCACGGGGCTCACCGCCGAGCAGCGCGCGCCGCTGGAGCAAGCCATCCGGGCCGGCCATGACCACCTGGAGAGCGCGCGCCTGTGGGTGCTGCTGCTAGGGGCCGGCGTGTTCGTGGTCTCCCTGGTGTCCTTCGTGCTGCTGCGCAGCGGCATCGTGCATCCGCTGAACCAGGCCATCCTGATCGCCGAGACGGTGGCGGCGGGCGACCTGAGCCAGGAGTTCTCGTCGGAACTCGAGGGTGACTTCGGCCGCCTGCTCACGGCCCTGGGCACCATGGAAGACACGCTGACGGAACTGGTCTCGGGCATCAAGCAGTCCACGGACTCGATCACCGAGGCCGCGGCGGACATCGACTCGGGCAACTCCGACCTGGCGCGTCGCACGGAAGACCAGGTGAGCTCCCTGGCCGACACCGCCGGCAGCATGGCCGAACTGACCTCCACCGTGCGCCAGAACGCCGAGCGCGCCCGCTCGGCCAGCAGCCTGGCCGTCAACGCCTCGCAGATCGCCGAGCGCGGGGGTGCCGTGGTGGGTGACGTGGTGCAGACCATGCAGGCCATCAGCGGCAGCTCGCGCAAGATCGTGGACATCATCCAGGTCATCGAAGGCATTGCCTTCCAGACCAACATCCTGGCGCTGAACGCTGCGGTGGAAGCCGCCCGTGCCGGCGAGCAGGGCCGGGGCTTTGCCGTGGTGGCCAGCGAAGTGCGCAGCCTGGCCCAGCGCAGTGCCGTGGCGGCCCGAGAGATCAAGACCCTGATCAGCCAGTCGGTGGACCAGGTCGAAAGCGGCGCCGGCCATGTGGGCCGTGCCGGCAAGACCATGGAAGAGATCGTCGGCGCCGTCGGCCAGGTTTCCACGCTGCTGGGCGAGATCTCGGGTGCGCTGCATGCCCAGAGCTCGGGCATCGAGCACGTGAACGGCGCCGTGGCCCAGATGGACAGCGCCACGCAGCAAAACGCGGCCCTGGTTCAGCAGGCGGCCAGCGCCGCCTCGGCCCTGTCGTCGCGCGCACAAGACCTGCAGCGCGCCGTGGGCGCGTTCAAGCTGGATTGATTGAGGGTTACAGGCCCAGTGCCTGCAGGCTGCCGCGGCCTTCGCGCACCACCTCGGGGTCACCGCCGGTGCCCATGGGCGTCAGGTCCACCACCGTGGTGGGCTCGCGGGGGCAGGCCCCGGCATCCACGATGGCATCCACCAGCTTTTCGTAGCGCTCGCGGATTTCTTCCGGGTCGTTCAGGGGCTCGGTCTCGCCGGCGGGGATCAGCGTGGTGGCCAGCAGCGGGGCACCATGCTGCTCCAGCAGCAACTGCAATACCTTGCTTTCAGGCACGCGCAGGCCGATGGTCTTGCGCGAAGGGTGGCTCACGCGGCGCGGCACTTCCTTGGTGGCTTCGAGGATGAAGGTGTAGGGCCCGGGCGTGCCCAGCTTGAGCAAACGGTACTGGCGGTTGTCCACGCGCGCATAGTTGGCCAGCTCCGAAAGGTCGCGGCACAGCAGGGTCAGGTGGTGCTTGTCGTCCACCTGGCGGATGCGGCGCAGCCGGTCCACCGCGTCCTTGTCGTCCAGGTGGCAGACCAGCGCATAGCTCGAATCGGTGGGCACGGCGACGATGCCGCCCTTTTGCAGCAGCGTGGCGGCCTGCTTGAGCAGCCGGGGCTGGGGGTTGTCGGGGTGGACTTCGAAATACTGGGCCATGGAAACGAAGAATTCAGGTCAGGCGGCGGACGCCGGGCGTATGCGGTCGGCCAGCAGTTCCCACACCGGAGTCAGCGTACCGGGCAGCGGCGGCAGGGTGCCCAGGTCGGTGTGCGACTCGTCGGGGCTGTGGAAATCGCTGCCGCGCGAGGCAGCCAGGCCGAACTCCTGGGCCATGGCGGCATAGGTCAGGTACTCGGGCGGGCTGTGGCTGCCGGTCACCACCTCGACGCCACGCCCGCCATGGGCCTTGAACTCGGAGAACAGCGCAAACTCCTCGTTGGCGCTGAATTTGTAGCGTGCCGGATGGGCGATCACGGCCAACCCCCCGGCCTCGGTGATCCAGCGCACGGCATCGCCCAGGCGGGCCCAGCGGTGGGGCACGTAGCCGGGCTTGCCTTCGGTAAGAAAGCGGCGGAACACCTCGGAGGTGTCCCTGCAGACCCCTGACTCCACCAGAAAGCGCGCGAAGTGCGTGCGCGAGATCAGTGCCGGGTTGCCCACGAACTTCAGTGCGCCCTCGTAGGCGCCCGGTATGCCTGCCTGGGCCAGTTGCTGCGCCATGTCCCGGGCCCGCTCGCCGCGCCCACCGCGCGTGGCGACGAGGCCCTCGGCCAGGCGGGCGTCGTCCGGATCGAAGCCCAGGCCCACGATGTGTACGGTGGTGTCGGCAAAGGTCACCGAGATTTCGACGCCCGTGAGGTAGGCCATGCCCTGTGCATGGGCGGCGGCAGCGGCCCGGCGCTGGCCGCCGATCTCGTCATGGTCGGTCAGCGCCCACAGCTCGACCCCGTTGGCCTTGGCGCGGGCTGCCAGGTCCTCAGGGGTCATGGTTCCGTCGGATACCACGGAATGGCAGTGCAGGTCGGCGTTGAGCAGGGTGGTCACCGGGCCATTTTAGGGCTTGTACCGATAACGCGGGGTGCCGATTCCAGCAACACTGGTTACAAGGGCATGGGCTCTGCTGCTGCCCGTCCCGTGAGGCGCGGCAGCGTTTGGTGGTTTGATGACGGTTTCCTGAGGCAAAAACCCACAAAGCAGGTGCAGATGCTGACCCTGCAGAGCACAAGAACCTGTTCCAAGGATCGACCATGAAATTCGACAACCTGCGCGTGGCCCACAAGATGTGGAGCGTGATCCTGGGTCTGCTGGCGCTGATGCTGGTGACCGCCATCTGGACCCAGTGGTACGGGCGGCAGGTGACTGCCGAAACCGAGAGGACCGTCGAGAAATACGAGAGCGCCATCACCACCGCGGTGAGCTGGCGCGGGCTGGCCGAGGTGGCCGTCACCATGTCCATGGCCAGCTTCGTGACCACCGACCAGGCGCTCAAGGCCGACTTCGACACGCGCGTTGCAGCCCTCACGGCGCGCATCACGCCCGTGCAGGAAAAGATCGGCAAAACCTCGGTATCGGCCGACGACAAGGCGGCCCTGGCCAACGTTGCCGCCACGCGCGCCGATATCCGCGGGCAGACCGACAAGCTCAAGGAGCTGACCGAGGCCGGCGACGCGGCGGCCAAGCAGGACTATCTGGCCAAGGTCTACCGCCCGAAAGCGGTGGCCTACCTGGAGTCCATCGACAAGTTCGTGGCCGTGCAGGAGCGCCAGCGCGACGCGGCGGTACAGGCGGCCCGCGATTCGCGCGCCAGCCTGGTGGTGATCGGCGCTGCCGCAGCCATTGCGGTGGTGGTGCTGGGCATGCTGCTGGCGGCCCTGCTGGTGCGCTCCATCACGCGCCCGCTCGACCGCGCCGTGTCGCTGGCCGAAGCCATCTCCGCCGGCGACCTCACGCAGAACATCCATGACGACCGCAAGGACGAGCTCGGCCTGCTGACCCGGGCCCTGTCGGGCATGTCCACCCGCCTGCGCTCCGTGGTGAGCGAGGTGCGCATCGGCGTGGACTCGGTGTCCTCGGCCTCGGTGGAAATTGCCAACGGCAACCACGACCTGTCGGCACGCACCGAGCAGACGGCCTCCAACCTCGAAGAGACGGCAGCCAGCATGGAACAGCTGACGGCCACGGTGTCCCAGTCGGCGGACACGGCGCGCCAGGCCAACCAACTGGCCGGCACGGCGGCCCAGGCCGCAGCGCGCGGCGGCGAAGTGGTGGGCCAGGTGGTCAGCAGCATGCAGCAGATCACCGACAGCTCGCGCAAGATCGCCGACATCATCGGCACCATCGACGGCATCGCCTTCCAGACCAACATCCTGGCGCTGAACGCGGCGGTGGAGGCGGCACGTGCCGGCGAGCAGGGCCGGGGCTTTGCCGTGGTGGCCAGCGAAGTGCGCAGCCTGGCAGGCCGCAGCGCCGAGGCGGCCAAGGAGATCAAGGCCCTGATCAGCGCCAGCGTGGAGAACGTCGAATCGGGCTCGGCCCAGGTGGCGCAGGCCGGGCAGAGCATGGAAGAGATTGTCTCGAGCGTGCGCCGCGTGAGCGACCTGATCGGAGAGATCACGGCCTCGTCCACGGAGCAGCGCGACGGCATTGCCCAGGTCAACCAGGCGGTGACGCACCTCGATCAGATGACGCAGCAGAACGCGGCGCTGGTCGAAGAGTCCACCGCGGCAGCCGCGTCCATGCGCGACCAGGCGCAAAAGCTGGCCGAGGTGGTGTCGATGTTCAACGTGGGGGCCATGCCGGCACGGGCGCCGGTGGCGGCACCACCACGGCCTGCACCGGCTGCCAGCCGGCCGGTGGCCGCGCCCGCCCGCAAAGGCGTTGCCGGCAAATCGCCCGCGCCAGCCACGGCACGGCTCACGGCGTCGGCGCCCAGGCCGGCAGCGGCCCCCAAGCCTGCAGCAGCCGGGCCAGCTCCGGCGGCGGCCCCCCGGGCCACGGCCAAAGGCGGTGATGACGACTGGGAGAGCTTCTGAGGTCACCTCCTTGAGCCTGGGGGCCGGATCCGGGCAGCCAGGCTGAGCTTGCCATCGCCCTGACTGCACAGGGCCTGGGCGTTGCAACGCCTGCTTGAACGCCTTTGGAGTGCTCCCTCCAGATTGGGGTTTTTCCCGGTGAGCGGAGGCGCTTGCCGGCGCCCGGCTGGCGTAGGCTATGGGCTGTTGGATGTAATCGAATGTTTCCGTGGCCATGTGCTTGCGGTCCATCGCGCATCCCGGCCAGATCCACAAGGGAAAGAGATCCATGCAATTCGACAATATCCGCGTCTCCCGCAAGCTCTGGGGTGCATTTCTGGGGCTGATGATCGCGATGTTGCTGCTCTCCAGCTTCGCCCAGAACCGCGGCAACAACGCCATGTCGGCGGCGATGGACGACATCATCGAAATCGAGGGGCGCATCTCCTCCGCCGTGCGCTGGCGCGGCGCCACCGAGACGGCCGTCAACATGGTCATGGGCGGCGCAGTGACCACCGATGCCGTGCTCGCCGAGCAGTACGGCGCCAAGGTCAAGGAGATCATCGGCGCCATCAACAAGGTGCAGGAGAAGATCGTCGCGTCTGCCACCGCGCCCGAGGAAAAGGCGGCGCTCGACAAGGTGCTGGACGCACGCAAGGCGGTGCTGGCCGCCACCGCCAAGACCTGGGAGCTCAAGGGCGCGGGCGATGCGGTGGCCACCCAGCAGTTTGCGGACAGGGAGTTCGCACCCCTGGTCACGGTCTACCTCAAGGCCCAGGACGATTTTGTGGCGGTGCTGGAAAAGCGCCGTGACGCCATCCGCGCCGACGCCACGGGCCGCCGCATCCAGAACGCCATCTCGGGCATCATCCTGTCCATGGTGCTGCTGGCGGTGGGCATCTTCCTGGCCTGGCGGCTGGTCCACTCCATCAGCGACCCGCTCGACCAGGCGGTCAAGACCATCGATGCCATCGCCGCAGGCGATCTCACGCGCGAGCTGCACGCCACCCGCAAGGACGAATTCGGCCACATGCTGCGCTCGCTCTCGGCCATGTCGGCGCGCCTGCGCGGCGTGGTGACGGAAGTGCGCCATGGCGTGGACTCGGTGTCCTCGGCCTCGGTGGAAATCGCCAACGGCAACCACGACCTGTCGGCACGCACCGAGCAGACGGCCTCCAACCTCGAAGAGACGGCAGCCAGCATGGAACAGCTGACGGCCACGGTGTCCCAGTCGGCGGACACGGCGCGCCAGGCCAACCAACTGGCCGGCACGGCGGCCCAGGCCGCAGCGCGCGGCGGCGAAGTGGTGGGCCAGGTGGTCAGCAGCATGCAGCAGATCACCGACAGCTCGCGCAAGATCGCCGACATCATCGGCACCATCGACGGCATCGCCTTCCAGACCAACATCCTGGCGCTGAACGCGGCGGTGGAGGCGGCACGTGCCGGCGAGCAGGGCCGGGGCTTTGCCGTGGTGGCCAGCGAAGTGCGCAGCCTGGCAGGCCGCAGCGCCGAGGCGGCCAAGGAGATCAAGGCCCTGATCAGCGCCAGCGTGGAGAACGTCGAATCGGGCTCGGCCCAGGTGGCGCAGGCCGGGCAGAGCATGGAAGAGATTGTCTCGAGCGTGCGCCGCGTGAGCGACCTGATCGGAGAGATCACGGCCTCGTCCACGGAGCAGCGCGACGGCATTGCCCAGGTCAACCAGGCGGTGACGCACCTCGATCAGATGACGCAGCAGAACGCGGCGCTGGTCGAAGAGTCCACCGCGGCAGCCGCGTCCATGCGCGACCAGGCGCAAAAGCTGGCCGAGGTGGTGTCGATGTTCAACGTGGGGGCCATGCCGGCACGGGCGCCGGTGGCGGCACCACCACGGCCTGCACCGGCTGCCAGCCGGCCGGTGGCCGCGCCCGCCCGCAAAGGCGTTGCCGGCAAATCGCCCGCGCCAGCCACGGCACGGCTCACGGCGTCGGCGCCCAGGCCGGCAGCGGCCCCCAAGCCTGCAGCAGCCGGGCCAGCTCCGGCGGCGGCCCCCCGGGCCACGGCCAAGGGCGGCGACGACGACTGGGAAAGCTTCTGATGGCGCTCTCTGCGCAGCAGTGAAAAAAGGGCGGCCCGGGCTGCCCTTTCTTCTTCATGCAAGATCAGGGGGCTTCATCACCATCGAAGAAAGGTCTGCCATGCCTCTGGTCAACATCCGCCTTGCCAACCGTGACGTCCCCACCACCTCGGCCCAGAAGGCCGCGCTGATTGCCGGCGTCACCCGGCTCATGGTGGAGGTGCTCGACAAGAAGCCCGAGACCGTGACCGTCATCATCGACGAGGTCGATCCCGACAACTGGGGCGTGGGCGGCGAGCAGGTGACCGTGGTGCGCCAGCGCGGCAAGGGACCGATCCAGGCTTGAGGAGGAGGGGCTGTGCAGCCCCTTCGCCTATACCCGACCATATTCCTGACATATTTGCTTACAGGTAGGATCGGCCCCACAAAGGCACACCCGTACGAAAGTCGGGGTCGCAAAGCTTCCGGTCTGAGACCTCGTGCGCGAGGGGGTATGGCAGCGGGGCCGCTGATTTCCGGATGACCTGCGTTCACGGGTGACCTGCCGCCAAGGCCAGGGCGCACCCGCATGGCGCGCCGCCGATCGCGCGCCCGCTTCTTCTCTCGTTCGTCGACTGCCTTTTTGGCGCCCCTCCTGGGATGGACGGGGTCGGGCGCCCCTGTGTCAGTCCACACGATGAATCTCGGGAAAAAGCAATGAAGTTGAACGATATCCGGGTGGCCACCAAGATGTGGGGCACGATCCTGGGCCTGTTGGTACTGATGCTGGGGGTGTTTGTCTTCACCCAGTACCGCTCCAGCCTGGCCATGGACAATGCGCTGGCCGACGTGCAGCGCTACGAGGCCAACATCACCGCAGCGGTGCGCTGGCAGGGCCTGACCGAGACCAATACCGAGCGTTCGCTGGCCAGCATGGCGAGCTCCGACGAGGTGATCGAGAAGTTCTTCGCCAGCCGCCAGGACGCCGGCTCGGCCCTCATCAGCGAAGTCCAGGCGGGCGTGCGTGCCACGGCCGTGTCGGAGGCCGACAAGGCCGCGCTGGCCAAGGTGGGCGAAGCCCGCGGCACCCTGCTCGACACCCTCAAGAAGCTCCCCGCCGTCAAGGCATCGGCCGAGCCTGGGGCGCGCAAGGAGTTTGCGCTCAAGGAATTCCTGCCGACCTCGGTGGCCTACGTCGATGCGCTCAAGGGCTTCGTCAAGGTGCAGGAGGCCCAGCGCGACGCGGCCAAGATCGAGGCCCGGCATGCGCAGCGCAACGCCACGCTGCTCGGCCTGTCCAGCGCCGCCGTGGTGTTCGTGATCGGCATCGTGCTGGCCTCCCTGCTGGTGCGCTCGATCACGCGCCCGCTGGACCGCGCCGTGGCCGTGGCCGGCGCGATTGCGGGCGGGGACCTGACCCAGCAGGTCCATTCCAGGCGCAAGGACGAGTTCGGCCAGCTGCTGCAGGCCCTGTCGCTGATGGTGGGCAAGCTGCATGGCGTGGTGACGGAGGTGCGCCGCAGCGTGGATTCGGTGTCCACGGCATCGAGCGAGATCGCCAACGGCAACCACGACCTGAGCAGCCGCACCGAACAGACGGCCAGCAACCTGGAGGAGACGGCCGCCAGCATGGAACAGCTGACCGCCACGGTGTCCCAGTCCTCGGAAACGGCGCAGCAGGCCAACCAGCTGGCGCTGGGCGCCGCCCAGGCGGCCACCCACGGCGGCGAGGTGGTGGCCCAGGTGGTGGTCAGCATGCAGCAGATCAGCGATTCGTCCAGGAGGATCGCGGACATCATCGGCGTGATCGACGGCATCGCCTTCCAGACCAACATCCTGGCGCTGAACGCGGCGGTCGAGGCAGCCCGGGCGGGCGAGCAGGGCCGTGGCTTCGCGGTGGTGGCCGGCGAGGTGCGCAACCTCGCCCAGCGCAGCGCCCAGGCGGCCAAGGAGATCAAGACCCTGATCGGCGCCTCGGTGGAAACCGTGGAAAAGGGCTCGGCCCAGGTGAGCCAGGCGGGCCAGGCCATGGGCGAGATCGTGGGCGGCGTGCGCCGCATGACCGACCTGATCGCGGAGATCGCCGCCTCGGCCAGCGAGCAGCGCGATGGCATCGGGCAGGTGAATCAGGCGGTGACCAACCTGGACCAGATGACGCAGCAGAACGCCGCGCTGGTGGAGGAATCGGCAGCGGCGGCGGCGGCGCTGCGCGACCAGGCCCAGCACCTGGCCGAGGTGGTGTCGGTGTTCAACGTCGGCGCGGCGGCCGTGGGCTACGCCAGCACGCCTGCCGCAGCCCCGGTGCGCAAGTCCCCCGCAACTGCGCTGCAGCCCCCGAAGGCGGCGCAGGCCAAGGCGGCACTGCCGACCCGAATGGGCGTTGCGCCGCGGCTCGCGGAAAAGGCCGCCAGTACCCGGGACGATGACCAGTGGGCGAGCTTCTGATGAGCGCATTGAACCCGAGCGCCGGCGCGCCGCTGGCCGCTGCAGGCCAGTACCTGAGCTTTCGCCTCGGCGAGGAGAGCTACGGCATCGACATCATGAAGGTGCAGGAGATCCGCTCCTACGAGCAGCCCACGCGCATGCCCAGCGCGGCGGGCTTCCTGCTGGGCGTGGTGAACCTGCGCGGCGTGGTGGTTCCCATCCTCGATCTGCGCGTGCGCCTGCACTGCGCCAGCGCCGGGTTCACGCCCTCCACCGTGGTGATCGTGATCGACCTGGGCACGCGCGTCGTGGGCGTGGTGGTGGATGCCGTCAGCGATGTGGTCACGCTGGAACCCGGCATGGTGCATGCGGCCCCGGGCCTGTCGGGCGCGCCGGACGCGGGCTGCATCCATGGCCTGGCCCAGGTCGGCGGGCGCATGCTGGTCCTGCTCGACATCGATGCCCTGCTCGGCGATACCCCGCCGGTGCCGGCCGGCGAAGGGCTGGCGAGCGCAGTCTGAACGCGGCACCGTTGGCGGGCGCGGGGGGCATCAGAGCTCGGCGCCCTCCACCAGGAACTGCACCTTGCGCTCGCCGCGCCATTCGTTGACATCCAGGCGAAAGGCCAGCAGCACGCGGGCCGGCAGCTGCCCGGTGTGGCCGAACCAGATCGCGTCGACCGGGTTGCCCTGGTGCATGAGCTTGATGGACAGGTGGTTCTTGCCCTCGCCCACCAGGCGCTGGCTCACCACCTGCACCTCTTCGCTGAAGGTCGGCGGCGCAAAACCCTGGCCCCAGACCTCGCGGTGCAGGGTGTCCACCAGGTCGGCGTGGCAGTACTCGGGGGCCAGCGGTCCATCGGTTTCGATGCGGCGCGTGAGCGTCGAGGCGTCGAGCCATTCCTGCGCCACCTGGGACAGGGCCTGCTCGAAGGTGTCGAAGGCCTCTGCGGCCACGGTGCAGCCGGCCGCCATGGCATGGCCGCCGAACTTGAGCAGCACGCCGGGGTGGCGCTTGGCCACCAGGTCGAGCGCATCGCGCAGGTGAAACCCGGGGATGGAGCGGCCCGAGCCCTTGAGCTCGTGCTCCTTGCCCGGTGCGCTGCTGGCCGCGAAGACGAAGGTCGGGCGGTGCAGCTTGTCCTTGATGCGCGAGGCGACGATGCCGACCACGCCTTCGTGGAATTCGGGGTCGAAGACGCTGATGGCCGGCGGCGGGTCTTCGCTCTCGTCGAACAGGTTCTCGGCCATCAGCATGGCCTGTTCGCGCATGCCGCCCTCGATCTCGCGGCGCTCGCGGTTGATGGTGTCCAGCTGGCCGGCCAGGTGGCTGGCGCGGCCCGCGTCGTCGGTGAGCAGGCATTCGATGCCCAGCGTCATGTCCGCCAGGCGGCCGGCAGCGTTGATGCGTGGGCCCAGTGCAAAACCGAAGTCGAAGGTCGTGGCCACCGGGGCTTTGCGGCCCGCCGCCGTGAACAGCGCGGCCACGCCGGCCGGCATGGTGCCCGCGCGGATGCGCCGCAGGCCCTGGGCCACCAGGCGGCGGTTGTTCGCGTCCAGGCGCACCACGTCGGCCACGGTGCCCAGGGCCACCAGCGTGAGCAGCGGGTCGAGCTTGGGCTGGCTGGCAATGTCGAACACGCCCCGCTTGCGCAGCTCCGAGCGCAGTTCCATGAGCACGTAGAACATCACGCCCACGCCGGCCAGGGACTTGCTCTCGAAGCTGCAGCCGGGCTGGTTGGGGTTGACCATGGCATCGGCCGCGGGCAGCTCGGGGCCGGGCAGGTGGTGGTCGGTCACCAGCACCTGCAGGCCCAGGGCCTTGGCCTCGGCCACGCCCTCGACGCTGGCGATGCCGTTGTCCACGGTGATCAACACGTCGGCGCCGCGCTCCTTCACGCGGCGGGCGATCGGCGGCGTCAGGCCGTAGCCGTCGGTCACGCGGTCGGGCACCAGGTAGTCCACGTGCTTTGCGCCCAGCAGGCGCAGGCCGCGCACGGCCACGGCGCAGGCGGTGGCGCCATCGCAGTCGTAGTCGGCGACCACGCACAGGCGCAGGTCGCGGGCCATGGCATCGGCCAGCAGCGTGGCCGCCTGCTGGATGCCCATGAGCCCGGCAGGCGGGAGCAGCCGGTTCAGGTCTTCGTTCAGCTCTTCCTTGTCGCGCACCCCGCGCGCGGCGTACAGGCGCGCGAGCAGCGGGTGTACGCCGGCCTGCTCCAGCGCCCAGGCGGCACGCGGGGGAATGTCTCTGGCCGTGATTTTCATAATTGGGGTGCCACCTGGGCAAAACGGGTGGGCTGGAAGCAGGCCTTGATGCGCTGCACCAGGCCGCGTGGGGCGGTGTGGAAAGCCAGCGCGGCGCGTTCGCCGCACAGGGTCAGGCGCACGGCGGCGCCCTGCTCGGCCTGGCGCAGCAGATCGGCCAGCGGGCCTGCATCCAGCGCGGTCCACGCGGCCGCCCAGGCGCGCCAGTCCTCACGCAGCGCGGCATCGCGCAGGGCCAGGGGCATCTGCGGCCCGGGTGAGGGTGCGGCCACCGAGGCCGGCAGGGCGCCTGCGCCATGCATCCAGAAGGAGTTGACCATGGGCAGGCCGCGCTCGGCCCGCTCGTCGTTGAAGGCATGGGTGTACAGCAGCATCTGCATCTCGCTGTTCAGGCGGTGCAGGGTGCGGGCTTTCGCGGCATCGGGCATCCAGGCGCGCACGTCGCGCAGCAGCACGCGGTCGAGCGAGGCGGTGGCCAGGTCGGCGAACAGCGGGCCTTCGGCCAGCCAGCGGGTGGGTTGGTCGTAGTGCAGGTGGATGCCGTCCTCGGCGAACCAGGGTGAGACGATGGCCAGCAGCGCGCGCGAGGATGCTTCGGTGAGGCCCAGGGTTTCGGGGTCGCGCAGCGTGATGTGGTCGGTGGTCACCTGCCACAGGCAGGGGGCGAAGAAGGCCCAGGCCCGGCCGTCCGTGGGCTGGCCCTGTTGCAGGCGGTACCAGGCGGCCCAGGGCGTGCGCCCGTCCTCGGCCGGCAGACCCAGGGCCTGGGCCAGGGCGCGCTCATGGGGGGCGGAGAAGCTGGTCTCCTCGGCCGTGCTGGAATGCGCCGGGTCGGCCGCGAGCCGTGCCAGCAGGCGGTCCAGGTGCGGCAGGGGCAGGCTGGCCAGCGTTTGCCGGCACCCCTCGGAGGCGCTGGCGGCGTAGGGGATGAGCAAATGGGGGATGTCCGACATCCCCCTATTGTCCGGGATGCCACAATCGCTTCCGCCGGGCTCCGCTATCCCACGCGGGCAGGCACTTTTTTTACAATGCAACTTCCCTACGAACTGGCCCTGGGCCTGCGCTACACCCGCTCCGGCCGGGCCACGCGGCGCAACGGCTTCATTTCCTTCATCTCCGGTGCGTCCATGCTGGGCATCGCCCTGGGCGTGGCGGCGCTGATTGTGGTGCTCAGCGTCATGAACGGCTTCCAGAAGGAGGTGCGCGAGCGCATGCTGGGCGTGGTCGCCCACATCGAGGTCTTCGCGCCCCAGGGCGCCGCCATGCAGGATGCAGCCCGCACCATCGCCGAAGTGCGCCTGAACCCGGCCGTCACCGGTGCCGCCCCCTACGTGGCCGCCCAGGCCCTGATCGCCCATGGCGACGACATGAAGGGGGCCCTGGTGCGCGGCATCGATCCGGCGCTGGAGGGCTCGGTGACCTCGCTGGCGGCATCGAATGCCGAGGTGCTGGCCACCCTGGTGCCCGGGCAGTTCCGCGTGGTGCTGGGCAGCGAGCTGGCCAAATCGCTCGGGGTCAAGGCGGGCGATGCGGCGACCCTGGTGGTACCCGCCGGCCAGGGCGGCGGTGGCAGCCAGGGCGGCCCGCGCTACCAGCCGCTCACCGTAGCCGGCACGGTGGATTCGGGCCATTTCCAGTACGACTCCACCCTGGTCTGGATGCACCAGGCAGACGCCATGGCCACCTTCGGCCTGCGCGGGCCGACGGGCGTCGGCCTCAAGCTGCAGGACCTGGACCAGGCCAACGCCGTCGCCTACCAGCTGGCACGCAGCGTGAGCGGCGACCTGCTGCTGCGCGACTGGACCCAGCAGAACCGCACCTGGTTCGAGGCCGTGCGCCTGCAAAAGCGCATGATGTTCATCATCCTGGCGCTGATCGTCGCCGTGGCAGCCTTCAACCTCGTCTCCACGCTGGTGATGACGGTCAATGACAAGCGCGCCGACATCGCCATCCTGCGCACGCTGGGCGCCAGCCCGAAAAGCATCATGACCGTCTTCGTGGTGCAGGGCGCCATGGTAGGCGTGATCGGCACCCTGGCCGGCCTGGCCCTGGGCCTCTCCATCGCCTACAACATCGACGTGATCGTGCCGGCCATCGAGAAGGCGCTGGGTGCCGCCTTCCTGCCCAAGGACATCTACCTGATCGACCGCATGCCCAGCGAACCGCAGGGCACCGATATCGTGCCCATCGCCCTGATCTCGCTGGCGCTGGCCTTCGTGGCCACCCTGTACCCGAGCTGGCGCGCCAGCCGCGTGAACCCCGCAGAAGCACTGCGCTATGAATGAGCGCGGCCTGAACTAGCTATGCAAATCCCCTACGAACTGGCCCTGGGCTGGCGCTACACCCGCGCAGGCCGTGCCACGCGGCGCGATGGCTTCATCTCGTTCATCTCGGGTGTGTCCATGCTGGGCATCGCCCTCGGTGTGGCGGCGCTGATCATCGTGCTGTCGGTGATGAACGGCTTTCAGCGCGAGGTGCGCGACCGCATGCTCAGCGTGGTCTCGCACATCGAGATCCTGGCACCCCAGGGTGCGCCGCTGCCGGACGTGGCCACCACCCTGGCCGAGGTCAGGCGCAATCCGAACGTGACCGGGGCCGCGCCCTTTGTCTCGGCCCAGGCGCTGCTCTCGCGCGGCCAGGACATGCGTGGCGCGCTGGTGCGCGGCATCGACCCGGCGCTCGAAAGCTCGGTGACGGACCTGGCTTCGGGCAACGAGAAGACGCTCAAGCTCCTGGTGCCCGGTGAGTTCCGCGTGGTACTGGGGGGCGAACTGGCACGGTCCCTGGGCGTGCGCGCGGGTGATGTGGTGACGCTGATCGCGCCCGCTGGCCAGGTCACCCCGGCCGGTGTGGTGCCGCGCCTCAAGCAGATGACGGTGGCTGGCACCTTCGATTCAGGCCACTACGAATACGACTCGGCCCTGGTGCTGTTGCACCACGAGGACGCACAGCGCATCTTCCGCCTCGAATCCCCCACGGGCATCCGCCTGAAGCTCAAGGACGTGCACCAGGCGCGCGTCGTGGCCGCCGAGCTGGCGGGCACCGTGAGCGGTGGGCTGGTGGTCCGCGACTGGACGCAGCAGAACCGCACATGGTTCGCCGCCGTGCAGCTCGAAAAACGCATGATGTTCATCATCCTCACCCTCATCGTGGCGGTGGCGGCCTTCAACCTCGTCTCCACCCTGGTGATGACGGTGACCGACAAGCGTGCCGACATTGCCATCCTGCGCACGCTGGGCGCCAGCCCGAAAAGCATCATGGGCGTTTTCGTCGTGCAGGGGGCCATGGTAGGCGTGATCGGCACCCTGGCCGGCCTGGCGCTGGGTCTGGTCATCGCCTTCAACATCGACGTCATCGTGCCGGCCATCGAGCATGCGCTCAACGCGAGCTTCCTGCCCAAGGACATCTACCTCATCAGCAAGATGCCCAGCGAGCCGCAAAGCTCGGACATCGTGCCCATCGCCGTCATTTCCCTGGTGCTGGCCTTCGTGGCCACCCTGTACCCCAGCTGGCGCGCCAGCCGTGTGAACCCCGCCGAGGCGCTTCGCTATGAATAAGAACAACGCTCCATCCGCCGCATCCCTCCCCGCTGCGCCGCCCGCCCGTGGCGAGGTCGTGCTGCAGGCCCAGGGCCTGACCAAGCGCTTCACCGAAGGCCGGCTGGACGTGACCGTGCTGCACGGCGTGGACCTGCAGGTGCATGCGGGCGAAACCCTGGCCATCGTCGGCGCGTCGGGCTCGGGAAAGAGCACCATGCTGCACCTGCTGGGCGGCCTGGATGCGCCCACGGCCGGCAGCGTGCGCCTCAAGGGGCAGCAGCTGTCGGCGCTGTCGCCCGAGCAGCAGGGCCGCATGCGCAACCAGCACCTGGGCTTCATCTACCAGTTCCACCACCTGCTGCCCGAGTTCACCGCGCTGGACAACGTGGCCATGCCGCTGCGCATCCGCCGCATGCCGCAGGAGCAATGCCGCGAGGAGGCAGCGCGCGTGCTGGCGTCGGTGGGTCTCAAGGAGCGCCTGCACCACCGCCCCGCCGAACTGTCGGGCGGCGAGCGCCAGCGCGTGGCCATTGCGCGCGCCCTGGTCACGCGCCCAGCCTGCGTGCTGGCCGACGAGCCGACGGGCAACCTGGACCGCAATACGGCGGATGGTGTCTTCGCGCTCATGCTGCAGCTGGCGCGCGAGCAGGGCACGGCCTTCGTGATGGTCACGCACGACGAATCGCTGGCCGCGCGCTGCGACCGCGTGGTGCACCTGGTGCTGGGCAAGCTCGGCTGAGGCACTGGCCCGCCCGCCCGGTGGCCGGCAGGGTGCAGGAACTGCTGGTTACCATCGAATCACACCGCAGTGGCATGGAATGGCTCGCATGGGCGTGAACCCGCCTTAAGATGCTCGCTGTTGGCCCCAGGAGATTCGCCCGATGACGGTTCCGGCATCCATACCCTCCGATGAAGTGCGCAGGCTGGAGGCTCTGCGCGCCCTCATGGTGCTGGACTCCCCCGCCGAGCCGCTGTTCGACTCCATCGCCCGCATGGCTGCCGAGGTCTGCGGCGTGCCGATCGCGCTCATCAGCCTGGTCGATGCCGAACGCCAGTGGTTCAAGGCGAGTTTCGGTCTGCCCGGTGTCAACGAGACGCCGCGCGACGTGGCGTTCTGCGCGCATGCCATTGCCTCGGACGAGCTCATGGAAGTGCATGACGCCACGCTGGACGCGCGCTTTGCGCGCAATCCCCTGGTCACTGGTGCGCCCGACATCCGCTTTTACGCTGGCGCCCCCTTGCATGCCAGCGAGGATGGCGACCGCGTGGGCACCCTGTGCGTCATCGACCGCCAGGCGCGCGAACTCAACGAGCAGCAGCGGGCCACATTGCGCTCGCTGTCGACCATGGTGTCGCAGGCGCTGGACATGCGCCGCGACCTGATCGCGCGCGCGTTCTCGGTGCGCCAGGAGTACGAAAAAGCCCTGTCCGAAAGCGAGTTGCGCTACCGCACCATGGTCGAGGCGCAGACCGAGATGGTGTCGCTGGCCTGGCCGCACGGCGAGGTGTTCTACGTCAACCCGGCCTACGCGCGCCATTTCGGTCTGGAGCCCGGCGATATGGTGGGCAAGGACCTGTTCTCGTACGTCGATGCGGCCGACCGCGATGCGGTGCGCTCGCGCATTGCCGAGGTCTTTCGCACCGAGGGCACCACCCAGGGGGAGAACCGCATGCTCAGCGCCGATGGCGCGGAGCGCTGGATGGCCTGGACCAACAGCTTCCTGCGCGACAGCGAGCACCGGCCCTACCTGCATTCGGTGGGGCGCGACATCACGGCCCAGAAGGCGGCCGAACGCGCGCTGCTGGCCAGCCAGCAGTTGCTGGAGCGCACGGGCCACGTGGCACGCGTGGGTGGCTGGGAGCTCGATCTGCGCAGCCGCCGTGTCTCCTGGTCCGCCGAGACGCGGCGCATCCACGAGGTGCCCGCGGACTTCACGCCCACCGTGGACAATGCCCTCGACTTCTACACGCCCGACGCGCAGCGCACCATGTCGGCGGCCGTGCGCCAGGCCACCGCGACGGGGGCCTCGTGGGACCTGGAGGTGCCCCTGGTGACGGCCACCGGGCGCCGCATCTGGGTGCGCTCGGTGGGCGAGGCGGAACACGAGGGCAGCGCCGTGGTGCGCCTGTTCGGGGCCTTCCAGGACGTGACCGAGCGCCGGCGCATGGCGCAGCAACTGGCCGACAGCGAGCGTTTCGTGCGGCTGGTCACGGACGGCCTGCCGATCCGCATCGCCTACGTGGACCGGGAGCTGCGCTTTCGCTTTGTCAACCAGGCGCAATGCCAGCGCTTTGGCCTGGGCCGCGAGGAGGTCATCGGTCGCACGCGCGAAGAGTTGCTCGGGGAACCCGCATCGCCCGAGTCGGTGCAGCGGGTTCAGCGGGTGCTGGCGGGCACCGCCCAAAGCTACGAGCGCGATGAAGTGCGCGACGGTGTTGTGTACCGCATCGAGAGCCAGCTGGTGCCCGACGTCTCCGACGATGGCCGGGTGCGGGGCTTCTTTTCCACGGGCGTGGACATCACCCAGCGCGCGGCGGCCGAGCGCGGCCTGCGCGTGCTCAC
Organism: Acidovorax sp. AC410; assembly: GCF_979253235.1. Lineage (NCBI taxonomy): Bacteria > Pseudomonadati > Pseudomonadota > Betaproteobacteria > Burkholderiales > Comamonadaceae > Acidovorax > Acidovorax sp. AC410. The sequence goes on along the minus strand of NZ_CEEDCG010000001.1, from coordinate 540,063 downwards.
GGCCATCCTCGAGCACACCTCCGACTTCGTGGTGCAGACCGACCTCAAGGGCCGGGTCAGCTACATGAACCCTGCAGCGCGGCGGGCCCTCGGCTTTGCACCCGACGAAGACGTCGGCGCCCACATGTTCACGGAGTTCAACACACCCGAGACCAATGTGCTGTACGTGCAGGCCATTTTGCCGGTGGTCAGGGCCCATGGCATGTGGGTCGGTGAGACCACGGTGTACGCCGCCCAGCAGCGCGTGGTGCCGGTGAGCCACATGGTGATTGCCCACCGCGATGGGGAGGGGCGCATCCAGCATTTCTCGGCCATCATGCGCGACATCTCCGAGGCGGCGCAGGCGCGCGCGGCCCTGCTCAAGCAGACCGCCACGCTGCGCTCCATCACCGAGGCGCTGCCTTCGCTGGTGGCGGTGGTGGGGCCGGACGAGCGCTACCAGTTCGTCAACAGCGCCTTCGAGCGCTGGCACCGTGTGCCGCGCGAGCAGATACTGGGCCGCACCATGGAAGAATTCCTCGGGGCCGCAGAGTACGCGCGCAGCAAGCCCATGGTGGAGAAGGTGCTTGGCGGCGAGACGCTCACCTTCGACAAGGATTTTCCACAGCGCGTGCCGGCGGGCCACGTCACCATCCACCTCATTCCGCTGTGGTCCGAACCGGGTGCGGTCGATGGCTTTGTGTCCATGGCCCAGGACGTCACCAGCTACCGCCAGGAGGCCGGTCGGCTGCTGGCGCTGGCGCAGCACGATCCGTTGACCGGCTTGCTCAACCGCGCAGGTCTGCAGGCCTATGTAGGGCAGAAAGACCTGGCGGTGGAGGGCTCCCTGCTGGCCTTGCTGTACATCGACCTGGACCATTTCAAGCCGGTGAACGACCAGCATGGCCATCCCGTGGGCGACCAGTTGCTGCAGGCTTTCGGGCAGCGCCTGCTGGCGCTGGTGCGGCCCACCGATGCGGTGGCCCGGCTGGGCGGCGACGAATTCGCCGTGGTGCTGGCCGGCGTGCGGGAGCCGGCCCATGCCGAAGCCGTGGCCGGCAAGATCCTGGAGGCGGCGCACACGCCATTCGAAGTCGGCGATCTGCGCCTTGCGGTGGGTGCCAGCGCGGGGCTGGCCCTGGGCACGGACGCGGCCAGGGGCTGGGCCGACCTCATGGCCCGTGCGGACGACCAGCTCTACTTGGCCAAGCGCTCCGGCCGGGGCCAGTTCAAGGGGGGCTGACGTCCGCCCCTACATCACCCGCCCGTACCACCAGACCGACAGGCCCGCCGCCATGATGGCCAGGGCCGCGCCGATCAGCGCCAGCAATGCCGAGATCTCGGTTTCCTTCTTCTCCACCGTGAGGCGCGAGCTCAGCGTCTCGTAGACCTTCTTCAGGTCGGCCGCCGTGGCCGCGTGGAAGTATTCGGCCGCGGTGCGGGTGGCCACGGCCTTCAGGGTCTCTTCGTCCAGCCGCACGCGCATCGACCAGCCCTCGAAACCGATGGTCTCGCCCTGCAGCGTGCCCACGCCCACGGTGTACACGCGCACGCCCCGGTCGGCGGCCCACTTGGCGGCTTCGAGCGGGTCGACACCGGTGGTGCGCTGGCCATCGGTCAACATGATGATGGCGGCCGAGTTGTAGGAGCCCGGGGCCACGGGGGTAAAGGGCTTGGCGGGGTCCTGCTTGTTGAGTTCTTCCAGGGGGCGTGGCTTCATCGCCTGGCGCCCGCCCAGTGCCGAGATGTCGATGCCGGCATCGGGAAAGATGGTGGCCAGCGAGAGCATGATGCCGTTGCCCGTGGCCGTGCCACGCTGCAGCTGGAAGCTGTCGATGGCCTTGACCAGGTCGTCACGGCTTTGCGTGGGCAACTGCGCCAGCTGGGCGCTGCCCGCAAACGCCACAATGCCCACGCGCACGTGGCGTGGCAGCTCGGCGATGAAGGCCTTGGCTGCGTCCTGTGCCGCGGTGATGCGGTCGGGCTGCACGTCGGTGGCGCGCATGCTGCCCGAGACGTCCATGGCCAGCATGATGGTCTGGTCCTGTGAGGGCAGGGTGATCACCGCCAGCGGCCTGGCGGCTGCCAGCAGCAGGGCAACCAGTGCGAGCAGGAAGAGGAAGGGCGGAATGTGCCGGCGCAGGTGCTGCGCCGGGCCCATGGCTTCGCGCACCAGCGACAGGCTGGAGTAGCTCAGCGCCGTTTTCTTGCGCCGGTGCAGCAGCCACCAGTACAGCAGGACCAGCAGCGGCACGGCCAGCAGCAGCCAGAGCAGGGAGGGCCAGAGAAAGACCATGGTGGCGTGTCCTGTGTTTGTCAGGCGGCGGCCTGCGGGGCCGTCCATTGGAACGAGGGGTGGCCTGCAGGCCGCACGCGGCGCTGGCGCAGGTCCATGAAGCGCAGCAGCGCATCCACGAGGTCGTCGTCGGTGCGCAGCTCCAGCGTGTCCGCACCGGCCTTGGCCAGGCCCTCGCGCAGCACGGCTTCGCGCTGCGCCGCCAGGCGTGCGAAGCGGTGGCGAAAGCCGCTGTCGTGCGTGTCCACCTGCAGCTGCTCGCCGCTTTCGGCATCGCGCAGCGTGACCAGGCCCACGTCGGGCAGTTCCAGCTCCAGTGGATCGAGCAGGCGCACGCTCACCACGTCGTGCCGGCGGGCCAACTGGGCCAGCGGCTTTTCCCAGCCCGGGGCGCTGATGAAGTCGGACACCACGAACACCGTGGAACGGCGGCGCAAGGTGCCTAAAGCGCCCTGCAGCAGCAGGTGCAGTTCGGTACCACCCGATTGCAGCTGGGGTGCGGGCTTGAGCAACTGGTGTACCAGGTGCAGCACGTGGGCGCGGCCGCTGCGCGGGGGCAGCACGGTGTCCACGGCGCGCGTGTCGGCACCGCCTGCGCCATAGAGCATGGCGCCCACGCGGTTGCCGTGGCGCGTGAGCAGGCGCGAGAGCACGGCCACGAAGCCGGTCAGGATGTCGCGCTTGGCGTTGCCCTGGGGGCCGAAGTTGACCGAAGGGCTCAGGTCCAGCAGGAACCACGCGGACATTTCGCGGTCTTCGGTGAACACCCGCACGTGCGGGGTGTTCAGGCGCGCCGTCACGTTCCAGTCGATGTGGCGCACGTCGTCGTGCGGCTGGTATTCGCGCAGGTCCGCCAGATCGAGGCCGGCACCGCGCATCAGCGTGCGGTAGTCGCCCTGCAGCAGCCCGTCGAGCCGGCGGATGACGCTCCACTCCAACTGCCGCAGCAGGCGGTCGGCCTGGCCGGGCAGGGTGGGCAGCGCGCGCGCGGCGTTGGCTGCAGTGTCAGGCGGCTTTTTGCTCATGGTGCAAGGGTTTGGCAGGGGCGGGCACCTTGGCCATGATGCGCGCGATCAGTGCATCGGCGTCCAGGCCCTCGGACAGCGCTTCGTACGACAGCGACAGCCGGTGGCGCAGCACGTCGGCCGCCAGGTCGGTCATGTCCTCGGGCAGCACGTAGCTGCGCCCGCGCAGCATGGCCAGGGCCTGGGCGCCTTCGGCCAGGCAGATGGTGGCGCGTGGGCTGGCGCCGCAGGCAATGAAGGGGGCCAGGTCCTTGAGGTCATGACGGGCCGGCGCGCGCGTGGCGGCCACCAGCTTCACGGCGTACTGCAGCATCGACGGGTCCACATACACCGTGCGGCATTCTGCCTGCAGCGCCGCCAACTGGGCCGTGGTGGCCACGGGCAGCACCTGCACCGGCTTGTCGAGTGCGCGCTGGGCGATCACGAACTCTTCCTCCTCGGTGGGGTAGTCGATCAGCACCTTCATCATGAAGCGGTCCACCTGGGCCTCGGGCAGGGCGTAGGTGCCTTCGGTCTCGATCGGGTTCTGCGTGGCCATGACCAGGAAGGGCGAGGGCACCTTGTGCGTTTCGCCGGCAATCGTCACCTGGCGCTCCTGCATCACTTCGAGCAGCGCGCTCTGCACCTTGGCGGGGGCGCGGTTGATTTCGTCAGCCAGCAGCAGGTGCGTGAACACCGGGCCCAGCGAGGTGCTGAACTCGCCCGTCTTCTGGTTGTACATGCGCGTGCCCACCAGGTCGGCAGGCACCAGGTCGGGTGTGAACTGGATGCGCTTGAAGCTGCCCTGGATGGTGCTGGCCAGGGTCTTCACGGTGAGCGTCTTGGCCAGGCCCGGAACGCCTTCGACCAGCAGGTGGCCCTGGGCCAGCGTGGCCACCATCACGCGCTCCAGAAAGCGGTCCTGCCCCACCACGACGCGCTTGACTTCGTAGAGCACCTGCTCCATCAGCGTGGCGGTGGCGGCGTTCGATGCAGAAGGCAGCGGGGTCGGTTCCATGGGACTCCTTGCGAGGGTAGGGGGTGAAATGGCGTCAGAACGGTGACATGCCCACGGCCGAAGCCGCGTTCTCGATGGGCACGGCAAAGCCGATGCCGATGAAGGTGCGTGCCGGTGTCGGGTTCAGGATGGCGGTGACGATGCCCACCACCTCGCCGTCCATGGTGACCAGCGGGCCGCCCGAGTTGCCGGGGTTGGCCGCTGCGTCGAACTGGATCAGGTTGCCGAGCTCGCGCTTGCCCTCGGGCGAGGTGAACTGGCGCCCCAGGCCCGAGATCACGCCGGCCGAGGCCGACGGCCCAATGCCGAAGGGAAATCCCACGACGGCGACCTGGTCACCGGGGCGCAGGTCGTTGGTGGAGCGCAGGGAGGCGGCCTCCAGGTCGTCGGGTACCTTGTGGGCCTGGAGCACGGCCAGGTCGTTCTCGGGCTGCACGCCGGTGATGGTGGCCGTGGTCTGCAGCCCGTCGTGGAAGGTCAGCTGGATGCGGTCGGACCCCTGCACCACATGCAGGTTGGTAAGGATCACGCCCTTGTCGACGATCACCACGCCCGTGCCCACGCCGCGCTCGACCTCGTCCTTGCCGTTCTTGCTGCGCCCGAAGCCCACCACGCGCACCACCGAGGGGGCGATGGTCTCCACGGCGCGTGCCGCCGCCGAGGGCAGGGTGGTGGTTTCCAGCGTGCGCAGCACCGCCTGGTCGATGTCTTCCTGGGTGAGCTTGCGGGGCGCGGTGCGCTGGTTCAGCCACACGCTGGTGACGAGCAGGGCCGCCAGCACCAGCAGGGCGCCCCACAGTGCGTAGAGGTTGCGGCGCGAAAGGCTGATCGTCTGGGGCCTGCCGGCGGGCTGGCTGGTGGCTGGCGCCACCGGGGCTACCGGTTCCGAGGGCGCAGCGTCGCTCGGGGCCGCGGCCCCGGCAGGGCGGCGGGCGGGGCGGGAGCTGCTGTAGACAGTGGGTCTGGGCATCCTGTCACCTTCCGGTACACCATGGCGCGGTGCATGGTTTCACAGTAGCACGGATCACGCCCGTGTGCATAGCCTGGGGCTTCATCCATCGTGCATCATGTGTGAATGAGCTTCTGGATCGATACCCATTGCCACCTGGATGCGCCAGAGCTGGCGCCCGACGTGGATGCCGTGCGGGAGCAGGCCCGCCAGGCCGGCGTAGGGCATTGCGTACTGCCCGCGGTGGAGCGTGCCAACTGGAACGATGTGCGCAGGCTCGCGCACCAGCATGGGGACAGCTACGCCCTGGGCATCCATCCCCTGTACACCGGAAATGCCGCGGATGGCGACCTGGAACTGCTGGCCCAGGCGCTGGCGCAGCACCGGGACGACCCGCGCCTGGTCGCTGTGGGCGAGATCGGGCTCGACTACTTCGTCCCGGGCCTGGATCCGGCCCGCCAGGAGCACTTCTACCGCGAGCAGCTCAAGCTGGCGCGGCGCTTCGGGCTGCCGGTGATCCTGCATGTGCGCCGCTCGGCCGACCGGCTGCTCAAGGGTTTGCGCGAGGTCCAGGGCCTGTCGGGCATTGCCCACGCCTTCAACGGCAGCGCGCAGCAGGCCCAGGCCTTCGTGGACCTGGGCTTCAAGCTGGGTTTCGGCGGGGCGGTCACCTACGACAGGGCCCTGCAGCTGCGCCGCCTGGCCACCGAGCTGCCGCTCGCATGCCTGGTGATGGAGACCGATTCTCCCGACATCCCGCCGCACTGGCTCTACACCACCGCCGCCGAGCGCGAGGCGGGCCGGCCCCAGGGGCGCAACACCCCGGGAGAGCTGCCGCGCATCGGCGAGGTGGTGGCCGGGCTGCGCGGCATGCCGGTGCAGGCGCTGGCCGAGGCCTCCACGGCCAACGCGCTGGCGGCCCTGCCACGCCTGGCACCCCTGCTGCGGGCCGGGCAGGCGCCGTCACCGTCTTTTACCGATTCTTGACAGTCGCTCTCGGGTTTGAGCTATATATTTGATAGTAACCGGGCGACCCTGCCCCGAACCCCTCGCCGCATGCTCCCGACCGCCCCCACCACCCCATTGGACGACCCCGCCTCCCGCCTGGTGGGACTGCCCGCCGTGGTGTCCGCCAGCACCGTTGTGCTGGTGCTGGGCAGCTTTCCCGGTGCCGCCTCGCTGCGTGCGCAGCAGTACTATGGGCACCCGCAGAACCACTTCTGGCGCATCCTGCAGGCGCTCTGGCCGCAGCACCCCCTACCGGGGCCTGCCAGCTATGCCGAGCGTTGCGAGTGGCTGCTGGCGCGCGGCCTGGGCCTGTGGGACGTGTATGCCAGCTGCGAGCGCGAGGGCAGCCTGGACGCCGACATCCGCCACGCCGTGGTGAACGATTTTGCGGCGCTGCGCGCCGTGGCGCCGCGCCTGGCCGCCATCGCCCACAATGGGGGCGAAAGCTACAAGCACGCAGCGCGCACCGCGGCACTGGGCGTGCCGGTGTACAAACTGCCATCCACCAGCCCGGCCAATGCCTCCTGGAGCTTCGAGCGCAAACTGAACGCGTGGGCCGAACTGATGGCCCGCTACCAACTGACCTGAATGACCCGCAAGAAGACCAGCACCGCCGAACTGCCCGAAGTCAGCGTCTCCGACGATGGCGAAGTGCGCCACCTGCATCTGGGCACGCCCTGGATCCAGGGCTCCATGCGCGTGGACGAACCCTTTGCGCTGGAGCTCGAATACGTGCAGCGCATGATGGCCTGGCTGCTCTTCGTCGAGCCGGCCTCCGTGAGCAAGCGCCACGCCATGCAACTGGGCCTGGGGGCGGGCGCCATCACCAAGTTCTGCCACAAGAAGCTGCGCCTGTGCGCCACGGCCATCGAGCTCAACCCGCAGGTGGTGGCCGTGTGCCGCCAGTGGTTCAAGCTGCCGCCCGACGGCCCCAAGCTGCGCGTGGTGCTGGCCGATGCGGCCAAGGAGATCCAGAACCCCATGTGGCTGGGCACCGTCGATGCGCTCGCCGTGGACCTGTACGACCACGACGCGGCCGCGCCCGTGCTCGACAGCCCCGACTTCTACGCCGACTGCCGGGCCCTGCTGTCCGAGGATGGCAGCATGACCGTGAACCTGTTCGGCCGCTCCTCCAGCTACGACAAGAGCCTCAAGAGCATGGCCAGCGCCTTTGGCGAAGACGCGCTGTGGGCCTTCAAGCCCACGCGCGAAGGCAATACCGTGGTGCTGGCCCAGCGCACGCCCACGCGGCCCAAGCGCGCCGAACTGGCTGCCCGGGCCGAAGCCATCCAGGAGCGCTGGGGCCTGCCTACCACCAAGTGGATGCGCGTTTTCAAGCCGGTTGCCTGAGAGGTTGAGAATCTTTCGTCCATGCCCCGTCCATACCCTCTGAGAGGTCCGCAGACATGAGCACCACCCTCACCCCCCCCGTCCCCGTCGCCAAGGCGGCCATCCAACCGGTCAAGCACATCGGCCCCGTGGACTGGCGCCGCATGGTCGATTGGCTGAGCGCCGATGGTGTGATCTCCCAGGAGGAGGCGCAGCGCACGATTGCCCGCTGCTCGCAGGCCGAGAGCTCGCAGCCGGCCCTGGTCCGCCTGGCTGCGGTGGCCATGACGCGCGCCTCTGATGGCAAGCCGCTGGACATCGAGCTGCTCACCGAGTACCTGGCGCAGCGCTCCGGCCTGCCGTACATGCGCATCGACCCGCTCCGGGTGGACGTGGGCCGGGTGGCCGACACCATGAGCGCCACCTATGCCGAGCGCCACAAGGTGCTGCCCGTGCAGGTGACGGCCAAGGAGGTGGTGGTGGCCACGGCCGAGCCCTTCGTCGACGACTGGGTGGCCGAGGTCGAGCGCCAGGCGAGGCGCACGGTGCGCCGCGTGGTGGCCAACCCGCAGGACATCCACCGCTTCACGGCCGAGTTCTTCGCGCTCGCCAAGTCGGTGCGTGCGGCGCAGAAGGCGGGGGGGCATCGGGCGGCAGCAGCTTCGAGCAACTGGTGGAGCTGGGGCGCAGCAACAAGCAGCTCGACGCCAACGACCAGGGCGTGGTCAAGGTGGTGGACTGGCTCTGGCAATACGCCTTCGACCAGCGTGCCAGCGACATCCATCTGGAGCCGCGGCGCGAGCAAGGCGTGATCCGCTTTCGCATCGACGGCGTGCTGCACCCCGTCTACCAGATGCCCATGGGCGTACACAACGCGATGATCTCGCGCATCAAGTTGCTCGGCCGCATCGACGTGGTGGAAAAGCGCCGCCCGCAGGACGGCCGCATCAAGACCCGCAACCAGCGCGGCGACGAGGTGGAAATGCGTTTGTCCACGCTGCCCACGGCCTTCGGCGAGAAGATGGTGATGCGGATCTTCGACCCCGACAACACCGTCAAGGACCTCGACGCGCTGGGCTTTGCGCAGCACGACGCGGCGCGCTGGGAGGCGCTGGTCAAGCGCCCGCACGGCATCATCCTGGTGACCGGGCCCACGGGCTCGGGCAAGACCACCACGCTGTACTCCACGCTCAAGCGCGTGGCCACGGAAGAGGTCAACGTGAGCACGGTGGAGGACCCGATCGAAATGATCGAGCCGAGCTTCAACCAGACCCAGGTACAGCCGCAGCTCGACTTCAATTTCGCCGAGGGCCTGCGCGCGCTGATGCGCCAGGACCCGGACATCATCATGGTCGGTGAAATCCGCGACCTGGAGACGGCCGAGATGGCCATCCAGGCCGCGCTCACGGGCCACCTGGTGTTCTCCACGCTGCACACCAACGATGCGCCCTCGGCCATCACCCGCATGATGGAGCTCGGGGTGCCGTCCTACCTCATCAACGCCACGCTGCTGGGCGTGCTCGCGCAGCGCCTGGTGCGTACCTTCTGCAAGCAGTGCAAGCAAAAGGACGAGTCGGCCGACCGCGAGGCGCTCAGCGCCTTCATCAAGCCGTGGAAGCTCAGCGGTGCCTACCAGCCCTACAAGGCCGTGGGTTGCGTGGATTGCCGCATGACCGGCTTCCAGGGCCGCATGGGGCTGTATGAACTGCTCACCGTGAGCGAGGCGCTCAAGGACAAGATCACCACCGCGCCGTCGATGGAGGCGCTGCGCCGCCAGGCCATCGCCGATGGCATGCGGCCGCTGCGTCTGGCCGGTGCGCTGCGCGTGGCGGAGGGCGTCACCACCATCGAGGAAGTGATGTCCGCAACGCCGCCCATGGACTGATTTTCGCGCGTCGTACAGAGGGAAAACGCGCGGTCCCGAGTGTTACCGGGTGTAGGTGGAATCCACATCCGGCGAGCCTCCTGTTGCCAGCACAATCGCACGGTTGTGAAATCCGCATAGGAGACATATCTTGCAAATCAAAAGTCAGAAAGACTTTTTTTCCGGCCTCATGTTCATGGGTATCGGGGTCGCGTTTGCGTGGGGAGCCACCACGTACAACGTCGGCAACGGCGCCCGCATGGGCCCCGGCTACTTCCCCCTGCTGCTCGGTATCCTGCTGGCCATCATCGGTGCAGTGATCACCTTCAAGGCCACCACCGTCGAAACGGTGGACGGTGACAAGATCGGCAAGTGGGCCTGGAAGCCGCTGTTCTTCATCCTGGCTGCCAACTTCACCTTCGGCATCCTGCTGGGCGGCCTGCCCAGCCTGGGGATCCCGGCGATGGGCCTGATCGTCGGCATCTATGCGCTGACCTTCATCTCCAGCCTGGCCGGCAACGAATTCAAGGCGCGCGACGTGTTCGTTCTTGCCACCGTGCTGGCCGTGGGCAGCTACGTGGCATTCGTCTGGGCGCTGAAGCTTCAGTTCCCGGTGTGGCCCAGTTTCATTTCCGGTTAAGCCAGGAGCACCCACACCATGGAATTGATCAACAACCTGTCGCTGGGCTTCGGCGTAGCGTTCACCTTTCAGAACCTGATCTACTGTTTTGTCGGCTGCCTCTTGGGTACGCTGATCGGCGTGCTGCCTGGCATCGGCCCTGTGGCCACCATCGCCATGCTGCTGCCGGCCACCTACGCACTGCCTCCCGTGGCAGCGCTGATCATGCTCGCCGGTATCTACTACGGTGCGCAGTACGGTGGTTCCACCACTGCCATCCTGGTCAATCTGCCGGGTGAATCGTCCTCGGTGGTGACCGTGATCGACGGCTACCAGATGGCGCGAAAGGGCCGAGCGGGGCCGGCGCTTGCGGCGGCGGGCCTGGGCTCGTTCTTTGCCGGCTGCGTGGGTACGCTGATTCTGGCGGCCTTCGCTCCTCCTCTGACCGAAGTGGCCTTCAAGTTCGGCCCCGCCGAATACTTCTCGCTGATGGTGCTGGGCCTGATCGGTGCCGTGGTGCTGGCCTCGGGTTCGCTGCTCAAGGCCGTGGCCATGATCGTGCTGGGCCTGCTGATGGGCCTGGTGGGTACCGACGTGAACTCGGGTGTGGCCCGTTTCAGCTTCGACATCCCTGAGCTGACCGACGGCATCGGCTTCGTGACCATCGCCATGGGCGTGTTCGGTTACGGTGAAATCATCGCCAACCTCGCGCGCCCCGATGACGACCGTGAGGTGTTCACCGCCAAGGTCGAGGGCCTGTTCCCCACCAAGGAAGACTTCAAGCGCATGATTCCCGCCGTGCTGCGCGGTACGTTCCTGGGCGCTGCCCTCGGTATCCTGCCTGGCGGTGGCGCCCTTCTGGCTGCCTTCGCTGCCTACACGATCGAGAAGAAGACCAAGCTCAAGCCCGGCGAAGTGCCGTTCGGCCAAGGTAACATCCGCGGTGTGGCCGCTCCAGAGTCGGCCAACAATGCCGGTTCGCAGACCTCCTTCATCCCGCTGCTGACGCTGGGTATCCCTCCCAACGCCGTGATGGCGCTGATGGTCGGTGCCATGACCATCCACAACATCCAGCCTGGTCCCCAGGTGATGACGAGCAACCCCGAGCTGTTCTGGGGCCTGATCGCCTCGATGTGGATCGGCAATGCGATGCTGGTGATCCTGAACCTGCCGCTGATCGGCATCTGGATCAAGCTGCTCACGGTGCCCTACCGCTGGCTGTACCCTTCCATCGTGCTGTTCTGTGCGGTTGGCGTGTACTCCACGAACAACAACACCTTCGACATCTGGATGGTCGGCATCTTCGGCCTGGTGGGCTACATCTTCCACAAGCTGGGCACGGAACCCGCGCCCCTGCTGCTGGGCTTCATCCTGGGCCCGATGATGGAAGAAAACCTGCGCCGTGCGCTGCTGCTGTCGCGCGGCGACTGGAGCGTGTTCGTCACGCGTCCGCTGTCGGCCGGCCTGCTGGCGGCTGCCGCCCTGCTGCTCGTGATCGTGCTGCTGCCTGCGGTGAAGAACAAGCGTGAAGAGGCCTTCGTCGAGGAGTGACCTCCCCGGCCTGCTTTGACAGCTGATGCAACGGCGCCTTCGGGCGCCGTTGTTTTTTGGCGAGTGGGCGGTGCAGGCGCTGCAGGGGCCCGGTACACAATGGCGTGACAGGTTCAGAACTTCGCGCATGCCCACATCCACCAGCTTCCTGCAGCACCCGCACCGGGCCCTGCTGCACAACGAGATCCATGCCCGCCCGCCCGAGGCCATGGCGGCGCCGCTGGCCATTGCCCACATCGTGATGCTGGCGGACGCCGCCGGGCGCGAGGCCAGCCGGGCCCACGTGGCCGCGCTGCTGCGCAACCACCACCTGGCCTTGCCCGATGCGCACACCACCCATCTGCGCATGGACCTGGGGGCGTTTCGCATGCGCTGGGAAATGCACACGGAGTTCGTGACCTGGACCTTCATGGTGCCGGCGCAGGTCGATGCCTTCGGCGACCGCGACCCTGTGGGCGCCACCGAGGCCGTGCCCCAGGAATGGCTGGCGGCCTTGCCCGGCCAGTGCCTGTGCAGCCTGAACCTGTGGGTGCTGCCCACGCACACTTTCGGCTCGGGCTCGCTGGTCAAGCACGTGCTGCACGAAGACACGCTGGTCGCCTCCACCGTGGCCGATGGCCATGGCGAGGTGTACACCGACTTTGCGATCCACGCGGACGGCTTCTCGCGCATGGTGCTGCTGGCTGGCGGCATGACACCGCGCCGCCTGGGCCGGCTGGTGCAGCGCCTGCTGGAGATCGAGACTTACCGCATGGCCGCGCTGCTGGGCCTGCCCGCGGCGCGCGAGGCCGCCAGCGTGCTGGCCTTTGCCGAGCGCGAACTGGCCGAGCTGGCCGATGCCATTCGCACGGCCAACCGCGACGCCGAGCCCGCGCTGCTCGACCGACTGACCCGGCTGGCCGGGCAGGTGGAAAGCCAGTACGCGGCCACGCACTCGCGGTTTTCGGCCAGCAGCGCCTACTTCGAGTTGCTGGACAAGCGCATCCAGGACGTGGCCGAGTCGCGCCTGGCGGGCATGCAGACCATCCGCGAGTTCATGGACCGGCGCCTGACCCCTGCCCGCAGCACCTGCGAGTGGGCCGCCCGGCGCCAGGATGCCCTGTCGCAGCGCGTCTCGCGCATGAGCAACCTGCTGCGCACGCGCGTGGAGATCGAGCAGCAGCAAAGCAGCCAGGCCCTGCTGGCCACCATGAACCACCGCCAGGACCTGCAGCTCAAGATGCAGTCCACGGTGGAAGGCCTCTCGGTGGCGGCCATCACCTACTACATCGTGGGCCTGGTGAGCTACCTGGCCAAGGGCGCGCAGAAGCTCGGCTGGCCGCTGTCGGCCGAGACCACGGCGGCCCTGGCGATCCCGCTGGTGGCCGTGGGGGTGTGGTGGTCGCTGCGCCGGCTGCACCACTCCATCTTCCGCAAGCACTGATCCCGGAACCTGCGGGGGGCAGCCATCGCCGATGGCGCTGGCCCACGCACGCAGGACCGATGGCGCGGGTTATTGCTCCCGTGCCACACTGGCGGGCTGCTCGAAGGCCTCTGCAGACCGCAGGCGCCCGACCGTTGACGCGAGAGAAGCCTTTGTCGAATCCCCAGCCACCCTCGGCCGCCAAGGCCGGCAGCCAACACCTCGCCTCGGGCTTCCTGCTGGCCCTGTTCGGTTCGATCGCCTTTAGCGGCAAGGCCATCATCGTCAAGCTGGCCTACCGCCACGGGGTGGATGCGGTCACGCTGATCATGTACCGCATGCTGTTCGCGCTGCCCATCTTCGCCGCCATGGGCTGGTGGGCCAGCCGCGGCAAGCCGCCGCTGTCGCGCAAGGACTGGCTGGGCATCGCGGGCCTGGGCATCACCGGCTACTACCTGGCCAGCTTTCTGGATTTTGCCGGGCTGGCCTACATCAGTGCCAGCCTGGAGCGCCTGATCCTGTACCTCAACCCCACGCTGGTGATGATGCTCGGCTGGCTGCTGTACCGCCGCGGCATCCGCTGGGGCCAGGCCCTGGGCATGCTCGTGAGCTACTGCGGCGTGGTGCTGGTCTTCGGCCACGAGGCCAATCTGCAGGGCAGCAACGCCGCGCTGGGCGCGCTGCTGGTGTTCCTGAGTGCGGTGAGCTACGCCATCTACTTGGTCTACAGCGGCGAGATGGTCCAGCGCATCGGCGCGCTGCGGCTGGTGGGTCTGGCGACCACCGTGGCCTGCCTGTGCTGCCTGCTGCAGTTCGTGGTGCTCAGGCCGCTCTCCGCGGCCGTGGTCGCCCCGGAGGTGATCTGGCTGTCGGTGCTCAACGCCACGCTGTGTACGGCGGTGCCGGTGCTCATGGTGATGATGGCCATCGAGCGCATCGGTGCCGGCATGGCAGCGCAGATCGGCATGGTGGGGCCCCTTTCGACCATCCTGATGGGCATCTGGATCCTCGGTGAGCCGTTCACGGTGTGGGTGGCGTGCGGCACGGCGCTGGTGGTCGCGGGCATCTTTGTCTTCACCCGCCCGGCCCGCAAGCCCGCCGCCTGAGCGCACGGGGCAGTGCCCCGTTGTGGGCAGGGCGGTCCAAGTCCACTTATGATTTGGCGAACGGGGGTGCGGTGTGCATTTCCCGATGAATCACGGAGTTGGACATGGATCTGGGTATTGCAGGCAAGTGGGCGTTGGTGTGTGGTGCGAGCAAGGGCCTGGGCTTCGGCTGCGCCCAGGCCCTGGTGAACGAGGGCGTGCATGTCGTCATCAATGCGCGCAATGCCGATGTGCTGGCCCAGGCGGCGTCGCGCCTGCAGGCGCAGGGTGCGACCGGCAAGGTGCAGGTGCTGGCCGTGGCCGCCGACATCACCACGCCCGAGGGCCGCGCCGCCGTGTTCTCGGCGGCCGGTGGACCCGGGCAGGGTTTCGACATCGTGGTCACGAATGCCGGCGGGCCGCCCCCCGGCGACTTCCGCAACTGGGACCGCGACGCCTGGATCAAGGCCGTGGATGCCAACATGCTGACCCCCATCGAACTCATCAAGGCCACGGTGGACGGCATGGCACAGCGCGGCTTTGGCCGCATCATCAACATCACCTCCAGTGCGGTGAAGGCACCCATCGACATCCTGGGCCTGTCCAATGGCGCGCGCAGCGGGCTCACGGGCTTCGTGGCCGGGGTCGCGCGCAGCAAGCTGGCCGCAGGCGGCGTGACCATCAACAACCTCCTGCCGGGCAAGTTCGACACCGACCGGCTGGCCACCACCATTGGCACCGCGGCGGCCAAGTCCGGCACCAGCGTGGAGGAATTCCGCAAGCAGCAGCAGGCCCAGATTCCGGCCGGTCGCTATGGCACGGCCGAAGAATTCGGTGCCATCTGCGCCTTCCTGTGCAGCGTGCAGGCGGGCTACATGACGGGCCAGAACGTGCTGGCGGACGGGGGCGCTTACCAGGGTACGTTCTGAGGGCTGCTCTGCGGCACGGATGTCGCCTGTGTGGGCCGGGCCCATGCAGGCAGGGGTGCCCTGGATGGCGCCTCGCAGCGCCTTGATATCCGTCAAGGAGCGTGGAAAGAGGTACACCCTGGGTGTTGCAGGGGGTGCTTTTCCGCGTGTTTTCCCGGTATCCAGTGGGGTTTGCAAAGGCACAATGGCTTGACGGCCCTACCGTGGTCCGTTGTGTTTTGCGCACATTTTTCCCATACTTTGGGAAACTAGGACGAAAAATAAGGCCGGAGATACCAACGCCATGAACCTGTCCCGTGTCCTGACAACCCGATTCGCCGCACTGGCCTTGCTGGCGGCGGGTGCGTGGGCGTGCGGCGGCGCTGCCTGGGCCCAGGCTGCCGGGGCGGCACCGGCCGCCAAGGCCCCCGCACCGTACAAGCTGCGCATCGTGGGCGGCCTGGCCAGCATCAACCAGTACACACGGCAGGAAGAGCCTTTCTGGAGCAAGGACCTGGCGCGCCTGAGCGGCGGCAAGTTCGATGCCGAGATCGTGCCCTTCGACCGCGCTGGCGTGCCCGGTGGCGAGATGCTGCGCCTGCTGCAACTCGGGGTGGTGCCCTTTGGCACCACGCTCATGAGTTCCTTCTCGGCCCAGTACCCGGAGTACACGGCGCCCGACCTCGCGGGGCTGAACCCCGACATCGCCACCCTCAAGACCACGGTGGCGGCGTTTCGCCCCTACCTGGAAAAGGCCCTGCGCGACCAGCATGGGGTCGAGGCCCTGGCCATCTATGTCTATCCGGCCCAGGTGGTCTTTTGCAAGAAGCCCCTGCGCAACCTGACCGACCTGTCGGGCCGGCGCATCCGCGTCTCCTCGTCCAGCCAGGCCGATTTCGTCGGGGCGCTGGGCGGCATTCCCGTGCTCACGGGCTTTGCGCAGATCGTGACCAGCCTGTCTGCGGGCAACACCGAGTGTGCCATCACCGGCACCATGTCGGGCAACACCCTGGGCCTGCACACCATGACCTCGCACCTGCATGCGCTGCCGGTGAACTGGGGCCTGGCCGTGTTTGCCGCCAACCAGGCCGCCTGGGAGGCCCTGCCGCCCGACCTGCGGGCCTTGCTGCGCCGCGAGCTGCCCCGGCTGGAGGCCGCGATCTGGGAGGAGGCCGAGCGCGAGACCGCCGACGGCATGGCCTGCAACCGCGGAGCGGCCAACTGCACGGGTGGGCGCAAGGGCAGCATGGTCGTCGTGCCCGTCTCGGAGCAGGATGAGAAGAGCCGCCGCGAGATCCTGGCTTCCACCGTGCTGCCGCGCTGGGTACAGCGCTGCGGCCCGCGCTGCGCGGATATCTGGAACCGAACCATCGGGCCCGTGCGCGGCCTGGCCGCGGCGCCTGGCAAATGAACCCATCCTCGCCAGCGCGCATCAAGATCTACGTCTCGGGGGCGGTGGCCTTCTTCCTCGCGTCGGTGGCCGTGGTGGCGGCCATGCTGGTCTGGAATGCGCGCCAGGTGGCGCTGGCCGACAGCGCCACGCAGGCCACGCGCTTCGTGGCCGGTGCCGAGGCGGCGCTCAACCGTTCGCTGCTGTCCGTGGACGTGCTGCTGGCCAGCATGGACGAACTGCTGGGGCTGTCGGCCGCCATGGTGGACTGGATCGACTCCGACAGCGCCAGCCAGCGCCTGCGCAGCTCGGCGCGCCAGAACCTCATGGTGCGCTATGTGGCCCTGGTGGATGCCCAGGGCAAGGTGATCGCATCCTCCGATGCCGCAGGCAGCCGGCTGGCCCTGGACCTGCCCTCCGGCTTCCTGGACGACGTGCTGCGCCAGCCCGTCTCCACCCTCATGGTCAGCCAGCCCGTGGTGAGCTTCGCCAGCGCCGAACGGGTGCTGTATTTTGCGCGCCACCTCAAGATGGCCGACAGTTCGCGCGTGGTGGCCCTGGCCGAACTGCCCGTGGCCTCGCTGAGTTCGGTACTGGTGCAGGGCGTGGACATCAGTGGCCTGCAGGTCACGCTGGAGCGCGCGGGCGGGCAGATGCTGCTGAGCGTGCCCGGTCGGGATGACGTCGTCACCCACACCCTGTCTCCGCCGCTCGATACCCTGGACGACAGCGGCCCGCACTGGCGCGCCCCTGCGCGCCTGAGCGGCGAGGTCGCGCTGGTGGTGTACCGCCCCATCCTGTACCAGGACCTGCGCATCTCGGCCAGCATCCCGCAGAGTGATGCCCTGGCGTCCTGGCGCACCGAGCGCAATGCCGTGGCCCTTACCGCGCTGGCCTTCCTGGCCATGATCCTGGCGGCCGGCGGGTTCGCGCTGCGCTACATCGACCGCATGGTGCAGGCCCGCCTGGCCATTGCCCAGAGCAAGGCGACGCTGGACCAGGCCCTCGAATCCATGGTCAGCGGTTTTGTGCTGCTCGACGGCGCGCAGCGCGTGGTGCAATGGAACCGGCGCTTCGAAGAGATCTTTCCCTGGCTCCAGCCCATCCTGGCGCCCCAGGTGCCGTTCCGCAAGGTGCTCGAAGAAAAGGCCAGGCACCACCTGCCGCATGCCTCCGACTCGGAGCGTGCGCTGTGGATAGAGCACCGCCTGGCGTTGCAATTGCAGCCGCAGGGGCCGCACGAGCAATCCCTGCCCGATGGCCGCGTGATCCAGATCACCGAGCGGGTGACGCCGGAATCGGGCTTGGTCATCACCTACCATGACGTAACGGAGCTGCGCCAGGCCAGTGCCGAGATCGAGAGCCTGGCCTTCTTCGACCCGCTGACCAACCTGCCCAACCGGCGCCTGCTGATGGACCGCATGCAGCAGGCCACGGCTGCCAGTGTGCGCAGCGGCCAGCACGGCGCGCTGCTGTTCCTGGACCTGGACCACTTCAAGACGCTCAACGACACCCTGGGCCACGAGGTCGGCGACATGCTGCTGCGCCAGGTGGCACAGCGCCTGAAGACCTGCGTTCGGCGCGAGGACACGGTGGCCCGCCTGGGTGGCGACGAATTCGTGGTGATGCTCAGCGACCTGTCGGAGCACAGCAGCGAGGCCGCCGCCTATGCGCGCCGGGTGGGTCAGAAGATCCTGCGCAAGCTCAACCAGCCCTACACGCTCGGGACCCACACCTACCACAGCACCCCCAGCATCGGCGCCACGCTGATGGGCGGTGCCATGCAGCCGTCGGTGGACCTGCTCAAACAGGCCGACATCGCCATGTACCAGGTCAAGTCCCAGGGCCGCAATGCGCTGTGTTTCTTCGACCCGCAGATGCAGATCGCGATCAGCCAGCGCGCGCAGCTCGAAAGCGACCTGCAGGCGGCCCTGACCGGCCGCCAGTTCGTGCTGCACTACCAGCCCCAGTTTCACCTGGACGGCCGCATCGTCGGGGCCGAGGCACTGATCCGCTGGCGCCACCCGGAGCGCGGCCTGATCGGGCCGGGCCACTTCATCGGTGTGGCCGAGGAGAGCGAACTCATCGTGCCCATGGGCCACTGGGTGCTGCGCACGGCCTGCGAGCAACTGGCCGCCTGGCAGGGCGATGCGCGCTACCGGCATGTGCAGCTGTCGGTCAACGTCAGCGCGCGCCAGTTCCGCCAGCGCGATTTCGTGGCCCGGGTGGTCGAAGTGCTGCGCGAGACCGGGGCCCGGCCGCACCTGCTCAAGCTCGAACTCACCGAGTCCCTGGTGCTCGACAACGTGGACGACACCATCGCCAAGATGGGCCTGCTCAAGACCAAGGGCGTGCGCTTTTCGGTGGACGATTTTGGCACCGGCTACTCTTCGCTGGCCTACCTCACGCGCCTGCCGCTGGACCAGCTCAAGATCGACCAGTCCTTCGTGCGCAACCTGGGCGTCAAGCACACCGACGACGTGATCGTGCAGACCATCATCGGCATGGCGCGCAACCTCGAGCTCGACGTGATCGCCGAAGGCGTCGAGACCCAGGCGCAGAAGGACTTCCTGGCCCTGCACGGCTGCCAGTTCTTCCAGGGCTACCTGATGGGCCGCCCCGTGCCGGTGGCCGATCTCGAAAGCCTGCTGGGTGCCAGCAGCACCGCGCTGACGGCCTGAACTCTGGCGGTGCGCAGGTTTTCAGCGCCGCGACGATACGACAATTCCACCGACGATCAGCGCGAACGCCACGCCGTGGAACAGCTGTGGCGTGTCGCCCAGGAAGGCCGCCGACAGCAGGGCTGCGAACAGCGGCGTGAGGTTCACGAAGAAGCTGGCCAGCGCCGGCCCGGCCCGCTGTACCCCCACGCCCCAGAAGCGGTAGGCCAGCACCGCAGGCCCCACGGCGATGAAGGCCAGCGCGGCGATCAGGGGCCAGCCCCATTCGATGTGCGTGCGCCCGCTGGCCCATTCCAGGCCCGCGAACGAGCCTGACCAGGCCAGGCCGAAGACCATCTGCGCCATCAGGAAGGCGGCCCAGTCGCCGCGGATGGTGGCCGGCTCGCGCGTGCCCGAGAGCATCCAGCTGTAGAACGCCCAGGAGATGGTGGCCAGCACCATGAACAGGTCGCCCAGCACCAGGCGCAGGGCCAGCAACTGGCCCCATTCGCCACGGCTGAGCACCAGCAGCACCCCGCACATGGACAGAAACGCCCCCGCCACCTGGCGGCGCGTGACCGGCGCGCCGAAGAACAGCGCGCCCACGGCCAGCATCCAGACCGGCATGCTCGACCCTACCAGGGTGGCGTTGATGGGCGTGGACGTCTGCAGCGCCATGTACTGCAGCGCGTTGTACAGGCCCACACCGAGCAGGCCCAGCAGCGCATAGCGGCGCCAGTGCGGCCACAGCGGACTGTCCCGGCGCAGCACGGCATGCGCCAGCGGCAGCAAAATGAAAAAGGCCAGCACCCAGCGGATGAAGTTCAGGGTGAGGGGCGGGATCAGTTCGTGTACCAGGCGGCCGACCACGGCATTGCCGGCCCACAGCAGCGGCGGTACCACCAGCAGCGCCGCGGTGCCGGGCGAGAGTCTTTGCGTCATGCCGTGACTGTATCTGCCTGCGGCGGGCAAGACTTGCAGATTCATGGCAGGATGGCCGCCGTTTTGTCCCACCCGTTACAGCGTTACAGGAGACCGATCCCATGAGCCTCGCCGTCCAGATCCGCCAGCATGGCGGCCCCGAAGAACTCCACCTCGCCGATGTCACCGTGGGCGAGCCCGGCCCGGGCGAGATCCGCATCCGCCACCACGCCATCGGCCTGAACTACATCGACGTGTACCACCGCACGGGCCTGTACCCCCTGAACATGCCCGCCACCATCGGCATGGAAGCTGCCGGTGTCGTCGAGGCCGTGGGCGAGGGCGTCACGCACCTGAAGGTGGGCGACCGCGCCGCCTACGCCAGCCAGCCGCCCGGCAGCTACTGCGAGCAGCGCGTGATGCCTGCCAAGTGCGTGTGCAAGCTGCCCGATGCGATCAGCTTCGAAACCGGTGCGGCCATGATGCTCAAGGGCCTCACGGCGCAGTACCTGCTCAAGAAGACCCTGCCCGTGCAGGGCCTCGTGGCCGGCGACCATGTGCTGTTTCACGCCGCTGCCGGCGGCGTGGGCCTGATCGCCAGCCAGTGGGCCAAGGCCCTGGGCCTGCAGCTCGTCGGCACCGCCGGTACCGACGCCAAGTGCCAGCTGGCGCTGGCCAATGGCGCGGCCCACGCCATCAACTACAACACCGAGGACTTCGCGGCGCGCGTCAAGGAGATCACCGGCGGCCAGGGCGTGAAGGTGGTGTACGACTCGGTGGGCAAGGACACCTGGGACAAGTCGCTCGAATGCCTGCGCCCCTTCGGCCTGATGGCCAGCTTCGGCAATGCCTCGGGCCCCGTGCCACCGTTCGCACCGGGCTCGCTCGGCGCCAAGGGCTCGCTGTACGTCACGCGCCAGACCCTGTTCACCCACATCGCCACGCGCGAGAGCACGCAGGCCATGGCCGACGACCTGTTCGCCGTGGTGGCCAGCGGCCAGGTGAAGATCCACATCGACCAGCGCTACCCGCTGGCCGAGGTGCAGCAGGCGCACCGCGACCTCGAAGGCCGCAAGACCACCGGCTGCACCATCCTCACGCTGTGAGCACGCCCGCGCAGACCTTTGCCGGGTGGCTGGCGGCGGCACGGGTTGCTGCCCGGCAACCGCCGGCACAGGCCCGGTTGCCACTGCAGGTGGCAGGGCAGGTGGTGGGCACGGTGGCCGAAGGCGTGCTGGATACGGTGGCGCCGGAGTTAGAGGGCGGCCATCGCCTGCACAGGCAGGCGGGCGGCTGGTACCTCGACGTACCAACTGGCCAGGCCACCGCAGGCCTCAATGCCATCGCCGCCGCGCTGCGCGCCCGGAGCCTGTGCGGCCCGTGGCGCAGTGAGCAACTGGCCGTGCCCAACGCCCAGGGCGAGGTGATCGCCACCGTGGAGCGTGGTGCCGTGCGCGTGCTGGGCATCGCCACGCGGGCCGTGCACCTGGTGGGCCTGGCGCCCGACGGGCGCATGTGGGTGCAGCTGCGCTCGCGCAGCAAGCCCAACAACCCGGGCATGTGGGACACCTTGATGGGCGGCATGGTCTCGGCCGTGGACACGCTCGATCAGGCCCTCGCGCGCGAGACCTGGGAAGAAGCGGGCCTCGCCACGGCGGATCTGGCCAATGTCGCGCATGGCGGCCATGTGCTGTTCTCGCGCCCCAGCCGCGAGGGTGGCGGCATCGGCTACATGGTCGAGCGCATCGACTGGTACCGCGGCACGGTGCCTGGGGGCATGGAGCCTGCCAACCAGGATGGTGAGGTGGAACGCTTCGAGCTGCTCGGCCTGGATGAAGTGCAGCGGCGGGTGGCCCGCGGCGAGTTCACGCAGGAGGCCGGGCTGGTGATCGGCGGCTACCTCGATTCCAGCATGGCCGGCGCGTAGCGGCGCCTTATTCCGGGGTGACGGCGGCGCGCAGCCGGCTCGGTGCCAGCGCCCCCGCCGACTCCAGGATCGGGTAGGCCACCGAGCACAGCAGCGAGTTGATGCGCTTGAGCTCGCTGATCAGGTCGATGTGCAGCGAGCTGGTCTCGATGCTCTGCACCGTGTTGTCCGACAGGCGCACCAGGTGGGTGGCCGAGTAGGCGCGCTCCAGGTCGCGAAAGCGCGCTTTTTCCTCCAGCAGCTTCTGGGCGTCACGCACGTTGCCGTTGAGGAACACGCTCATCGCCAGGCGCAGGTTGTCCAGCAGGCGGGCGTGCAGCTCGTTGATCTCTTCCATGCCGGCCTCGGAGAAGTGGCGGCCTTTCTTGATCTTCTTGTCCTCGATGTCGATCAGCACGCGCTCGATGATGTCGCCGATCTGCTCCATGTTGATGGTGAAGCTGATGATGTCGGCCCAGCGCCGGCCTTCGCGCTCGTCCAGGGCCTCGCGCGAGATCTTGGTCAGGTAGTACTTGATGGCCGAGTACAGGCCGTCCACCTCGTCGTCGAGCTTGCGCAGGTCCTGCGCGAGCTTGAGGTCGTCGGTGCGGATCACGGTGTGCAGGCCGATCATCATGGACTCGACCACGTCGGCCTGGTGCAGGGCCTCGCGCGCCGCGCACGAGATGGCCAGCGACGGGGTGGCCAGGGCCGAGGGGTCCAGGTGCCGCGGGCGTGTACCGGCCGACGAGGCCTGCGCATCGGGCTGCGGCAGCAGCCGCTGCACGGCACGCGCCACGGTGCCAGTGAGGCCGATGCAGATGATGCCCACCACCACGTTGAAGGCCAGATGGAACAGCACCACCAGCGTGGCCGTGTCGGGAACATGCGGTCGCACGTGCTGCAGCCACAGGCCGGTGAGCGGCGTCATGATGGCCACGCCGATGATCTTGAAGAACAGGTTGCCCAGGGGCACCTGGCGCGTCTGCACATTGGCCTTCATGGTGGTCAGCACGGCCAGCAGGCCGCTGCCCAGGTTGGCCCCGATCACCAGGCCCAGCGCCACGTCCACCGGGATGCCGCCCGAGCCGGCCAGGGTGGCGGTCAGCAGCACGGTGGCCAGGCTGGAATAGGCCACCACGGCCAGCACGGCGCCCGTGAAGATCTCCAGCAGCAGGTCGCTGGTGAGCGCGCCCAGCAAGGTGCGCACCGTGGGCGACTGGGTCAGCACGGTGGTGGATTCGGTGATCAGGCGCAGCGCCAGCAGCATCAGGCCGAGCCCGATCAGCACCCGGCCCACGCGGCCCGCGGCGGTGTCTTTGCGGGTGATGAACAGCACCACCCCGACGAAGATGAACAGCGGCGACAACCACGACAGGTCCATGGAGAACACCACGGCCATCACGCTGGTGCCCACGTCGGCCCCGAGCATCACGGCCAGGGCGGCAGGCAGCGTCACCAGCCCCTGGCCGACGAAGGAGGAGACGATGAGCGCGGTGGCCGTACTCGACTGCACCAGCGCCGTGACCCCGATGCCCGACAGCACGGCGGTGATGCGGGTGCTGACGCTGTGCGCGATCAGCTGGCGCAGGTTGGCGCCGAACACGCGCAGGATGCCGGTGCGCACCAGGTGTGTGCCCCAGATCAGCAGCGCGACGGCGGCCAGGAGATTCAGGAGATGCTTCATGAGTAAACGCTAACTTTTCTTATTTTTGACCTGCACTGTGAAGCACGTGCCATGCCCGCTGCGGCTGCCTTGGGGGCAGGCTGGTGTTGCCCGGAAGCGGGCGCGGGAAAGGTTTGCGAGGCCGAAAAGCCGGCACTGCAGCAAAAACGGCAGACCGCAAACCAGGGAAGCGCCCGTTTTAGTCACAAAACTGTCACATTGCGGACGCTCTAGCATACTCCTGAATCCATAGCACAGGAACCATGTCCATGACACGGCAAGGTGTGTTGCTCCGGCCAGGCTGGAAAAAGGGTGCGGTGCCCCCGGTGCCGGGCGGCCTCAGTCAATCAGCTGTCCACCGTCGTGGAAGGGGTAGGGCCCTTCGTACAGCCCGCTGGCCACGGTATGGCTCACCAGGCGTCCCCCCTGGGGCAGCGCATGCAGGCCGAAGCCGGGGGGCTCCAGCGTCCAGGCCGAGGCCGCATCGGGCGCCAGGTCCAGGCAGACCTGGTGGGCCGGTGACGGCACGGTCATGGCGATGGAACCACCAAAGCGCACCTGGATGCTGCGGTGCAGGTGGCCGCAGACGATGCGCTCCACGTTCGGGTGGCGTGCCACCAGGGCTTCGAGTTCTGCCGCGCCGTTCAGCAGCCCGATGGCGTCCATGTGGCCGATCAGGGTCTGGAATGGCGGGTGGTGCATGG
The DNA here is from genome assembly GCF_979253235.1 of Acidovorax sp. AC410. Taxonomy (NCBI): domain Bacteria; kingdom Pseudomonadati; phylum Pseudomonadota; class Betaproteobacteria; order Burkholderiales; family Comamonadaceae; genus Acidovorax; species Acidovorax sp. AC410. The sequence goes on along the minus strand of NZ_CEEDCG010000001.1, from coordinate 515,804 downwards.
CGATCACCACGGGGCGGTGGCGGTGCGCATCGAGCGCTTGGGCCAGCCAGGCCAGCCGCGCATCGCACAGGCTGCCCTCGCTGGCGCCGGGCACCACGGTGTCGAGCGCGATCAGCGTCAGGTCGCCGACCGGCACGCAGTACTGCACGAACCCGTCCGTGCCCAGGTAGGCGTGCGCCGGGAAGCTCTGGCGCAATTGGGCGCGTTCGTCGTGGTTGCCGGGCAGCAAATAGGTCGGCATGGCACCCAGCGGTGCCAGCAGCGCGCGCAGGTGTTCGTATTCCGCAGCCCGGCCGAAGTCGGTCAGGTCGCCGGTGATCACCAGCGCGTCGGGCCGTTGTGGCAGGCGCAGGATGGCCTGTACCGCCTGCGCGAGGTAGGGCGCGGTGTCGATGCGGCCATAGGCCAGGCGGCCGGGCTCGCGGATATGCAGGTCGGACAGTTGCAGCAGCAGGGTGGTCATGGGAATGCGTCGAAGGGGTCAGGAAGCCCCGTGGCTGGGCATGAGGTGCTCGGGGCGGATGCGGATGGCCACCTTCTGGCCCTGGCGGGCCGGGTGGTCCCGGGACACCTCGGCCTGCAGCGGGGGCTGTCCCGCCAGGGAGAGGGTGAGCTGCACGCGCTCGCCCAGGAAGCTGCGGCGCGCCACCTCGGCGCGGCCCCAGCCGTCACCCCCGGCTTGCTCTGCCTGCACCTCGATGTCCTCAGGGCGCACCAGCAGCACGGTGTCGGCCGCGCAGGGGGCGGGGCAGGGCAGCTCGATGCCGCCCAGGGGCAGCACCTGGCGCTGGCGGGCTGCCTCGTCGCGCTGCAGCCGGTTCACCCGGCCCAGGAAGGCCGCCACGAAGGGGTGGGCCGGCGTGCGGTACAGCGTTTCGCCGTCGCCCACCTGCACGATGCGGCCGGCCTGCATCACCGCCAGGCGGTCGGCAATGGCCAGCGCCTCCTGCTGGTCGTGTGTGACGTGGATGGCGGTGATGTGCAGGCGGCGCAGCAGCTCGGCCAGCTCGTCGCGCAGCGACTCCTTGAGCTTGGCGTCGAGCGCGGTCAGCGGCTCGTCGAGCAGCAGCACGCGTGGGCGCACGGCCACCGCGCGCGCCAGGGCCACGCGCTGGCGCTGGCCACCCGAAAGTTCGGCCGGGCGCTTGTTCTCCAGTCCGGTCAGGCGCACCAGGTCCACCAGCTCGCCCACCACGCGGCGCTGTTCGGCCGCATCGGCGCCGCGGATGCGCAGGCCGTAGCCAATGTTGGCGGCCACCGTCATCTGCGGAAACAGCGCGTAGTGCTGGAACACCATGCCGATGCCGCGCCGCTCGATGGGCAGCTGCGTCACGTCCGTGCCGCCAAAGGCGATGCGGCTGCCCGCGTCGGGCGACTCCAGCCCCGCGATCAGTCGCAGCAGCGTGGTCTTGCCGCAGCCCGAGGGGCCCAGCAGGGCCAGCACTTCGCCGGGCTCCACCGTGAGGTCGGTGGGTTGCAGGCCGCGCGTGCCGTCGGCATAGGTCTTCGCGCACTGGACCACGTCCACGCGTGTGCGTTCAAGTTCCATGGTGTTTCTCGATGAAGGTGCCGACGGCCTGCAGGCCCCACAGCACGGGCAGGATGACGATCAGGAAGACCAGCGTGTAGGCCGAGCCGATCTCGATGCGCATGGAGGCATAGCTGTCGGCCAGGCCCACGGGCAAGGTGCGCGTGAGCGGGGTGTGCAGCATCCAGGTCAGGTTGAACTCGCCCACCGAGAGCGTGAACACCATCAGGCTGCCCGCCACGATGGCCGGCAGCACGGCAGGCACCAGCACCCCGAGAAAGCGCTGCGTGACGCTGGCCCCCAGCGATCGCGCCGCCTCTTCGAGCGAGCAAAGTTCGTCCTTCTGGAAGGCCGAGCCCACGGTTCGCACCATGAAGGGCAGGGTGAACACCATGTGCCCGACGAGGATGAAGGCGAAGCTCTGGCGAAAGCCCGAGAGCGTGCCGTAGGCCAGGATCAGTGCCAGCGCGCTGGCCAGCCCTGGCACAGCCACGGGCAGGGTCAGCAGTTCCTCGAACAGCCGCGCCCAGCGCGAGCGGCTGCGCGCCAGTGCATAGGCGCAGGGCACGCCGATGAGCAGGTTGCCGGCCACGCACAGCAGCGCCAGCAACAGGGATGCGCCCACCGTGCCGCCGTAGTTCTCCCAGACCTCGGAAAGCCAGCGCAGCGTAAGCCCGCTTTTCAGGCCCGTGCTGTAGTTGTTCACCAACCCGGCCAGGACCGACAGGGCGATGGGGGCGAGCATGAACACGGCCACCAGGGCCGTGAGTGCCACCAGAGACCAGGGGGCTTGTCTTGCGTTTCTCATCATGGATGCGTCAGAAAGCCGAGGTGCCGGACGCACGGCGTGCGGCCCACAGCACCAGCCAGGTGATCAGCCCCAGCGTGATCGACAGGCTGGCCGCCAGCGCGAAGTTGGCGTAGTTGGTGAACTCGTTGTAGATGGTGATGGGCAACACCTCGAACTTGCTGGCCAGCGTGAAGGCCGTGCCGAAGGCCCCCATGGCGGTGGCGAAGACGATGGCCCCGCAGGCCAGCGTGGTGGCGGCCAGCTCGGGCAGCCACACGTCGCGCGCCACGCGCCAGCGCGAGGCACCGAGCGAGCGGGCGGCCTCTTCCAGCGCGGCGTCCATGGCACCCGCCGCAGCGGTGTAGGTGGCGATGGCGCGCGGCAGCGAGAAATACAGGTAGGCCAGGAACAGGCCTGCCAGGCCATAGGCGAAGGTGATGCGGCCCAGGCCCAGGGCATCCGTCAGGTCCGCCACCAGCCCCTGGCGGCCGCCCAGCAGGATCATGAAGAAGCCCACGATCACCCCGGGGAAGGACAGCGGCAGTGTGAGCAGCGACAGCAGCAACTGGCGCCCGCGAAAGCGCTGGCGCGCCAGCGTGATGCCCACCAGGGCACCCAGCACCAGCGTGGCCAGCGTCACGGCCAGCGACAGGCCCAGCGTCTGCAGCAGGCTCTGCAGGTAGCGGGCGTTGGTGAGTACCGCAAAATAGCTGGCCCAGCCCTTGCCGGCCGGCAGGGCCAGCAGCAAGGCCACGGGCAGCAGCCAGAAGGCCGCGAAGAAGGCTACGGCAGGGGCCGCGCAGGCCAGCAACAGCGCGCGCGAGGGAGCGAAGCCGTGGCGCATGGGGCTCACTTCACTTCAGCGAGATAGCGGTCCGAGAACGCCTTCTGCACCGCGGCCATGCGGCCATAGTCCACCGTCTTGGCGCGTGCGTATTCGCTGGCGGGCAGGAAGCGCGCCTGCACCTCCTTGGGCATGGCGCTGGCGCGCACCGGGCGCAGGTAGGCATTGGCCCAAAGCGCCTGGCCTTCGTCGGAGAGCACGAAGTCCAGCACCTTCTTGCCCTCGGCGGCGTGGGGCGCGCCGGCCACCAGGCTCATCACGTAGGGCACCACCAGCGTGCCTTCGGCGGGGATCACGAACTGCACGTTGGCCTTGTCCTTGTATTTGGCGCGGTAGGCGTTGAAGTCGTAGTCCAGCAGGATCGCGATTTCACCCGAGAGCACGCGCGCGTACGAGGTCTGCTTGGGCACGATGGGGTCGTTCTTCTGCAGCGCCTTGAAGTAGTCGATGCCGGGGCCGAAATTCTCCAGCGTGCCGCCGCGCGCCTGGTTGGCCGCCACCGCACCCACGTAGCCCACGAAGGCCGATGCCGGGTCCAGGTAGCCGATGAGGCCCTTGTAGTCGGGCTTGAGCAGGTCCGCCCAGGACTGCGGCACGGGCTTGCCCTTGAGCGCATCCACGTTGACCATGAAGCCGAGCGTGCCCGAGTGGATGGTGAACCAGTGGCCGGCCGGGTCCTTGAGGCCCTCGGGAATGTCCTTCCACGCCGCAGGCGGCTGGTAGGCGCTGACCAGGCCGTCCTTCTGTGCCTGGATCGCGAAGGTCACGCCCAGGTAGGTCACGTCGGCCACCGGGCTGGCCTTCTCGGCCGCCAGCTGCGCCAGCGACTGGCCGGAGTTCTTGTTGTCCGGCGGCACGGTGATGCCCGTCTTGGCTTTGATGGCCTTGATCTGGCTGCCCCAGTCGGCCCATTCGGGCGGGCAGTTGTAGCAGATGGCCGTCTGCGCCATGGCCGCGCCGCTGGCCGCCAGGCCGAGGGCGAGCGCCGCGGCGCGCATGAATGGGGTGAGCGGGAATGTCATCGAGAACTCCTTTGATCAGAGGTGGCGGGGAAAGTGGGTGAAAGGGCTCAGGCGTGCGCGCAGGATTCGCCCGCACGAAAGTGGTGGGCCAGCGTGAGCCCGGCGTCCGGTGCCAGCGGTGTGCCGCTGGCCATGGCCTGCACCAGCAACTGCACGCTGCAGCGGCCGATGTCGGCGTTGGGCTGGGCCACGGTGCTCAGCATGGGCGTGAGGTCTTCGCCGAGGGCGATGCCGTCGAAGCCCGCCACGCTCAGCTCGCGCGGCACGGCCAGGCCCGCCAGGTGGGCGGCACGGAGGCTGCGGATCGCCAGCAGGTCGTTGGAGCAGACCAGGGCCGTGGGGCGGCCCGGTGCCTGCAGCCGGGCCGTCACGTCCTGCACGGCGGTCTCGATGAAGGGCACTTCGAGCACCGGCCCCTCGGCCAGGCCGGCGGCCGCCATGCCGCGCTGAAAGCCCCGGCAGCGCTGCTGCGCCCGGTCCGACGCCGCGAGCTGGCCGCTGACCATGGTGATGCGCCGGTGCCCGAGCGACGCCAGGTGCGCCACCAGCTCGGCCACGGCCTGTTCGCTGTCCACCGAGACGCAGGGGTGGTCCGGGTGGCGGTTGTAGGCCAGCACATAGGGCAGGCCGGCTTCGGCCAGGCGTTGCAATGCACTGGAGGTGGCGGGGTTGGAGACCACCAGGATCATGCCGTCCACGTTGCCGGCCAGCAGCAGGTGCACGGCGCGGTCTTCCTGCGCGATCTGGTAGTCGGTGGCAAACGGCAGGATGGCATAGCCGCCCGCAACGGCCGCCTGGGCGATGCCCTGCAGGCACTCGGCGAACACCGGGTTGAGCAGGGTCGGCAGCACCACACCGATCACGCGGCTGCGCTGGGTGCGCAGGGTGCGCGCGCTGGCGTTGGGCAGGTAGCCCAGGGATTGGGCGACCTGCTCCACATGCTCGCGCGTGGCCGGCGTCACCTTGCCGGGCAGGTTGAAGACCCGCGACACGGTGGCGACCGACACGCCCGCCTGGCGGGCCACGTCCTGGATGCTCATGGAACCTCGTTGCAATGTAAACGTTTACATTGGAGCGAAGCCGTGTGACGCCCTTGTGACCAAGGCCCATGAAAAACGGCCCTCGATGGGGCCGTTCAGAAATGAAGTCGAGAGGTTTATTTCGACTTCTTCATCCGCAGCAACTCGTCCAGCACCAGGCAGACCGCACCCACGGTGATGGCCGAATCGGCCAGGTTGAAGGCCGGGAAATGGTAGCCGCGTGCGTAAAAGTCCAGAAAGTCGACCACGTAGCCGTGCATCAGCCGGTCCACCACGTTGCCCACCGCGCCACCCAGAATGCTGGACAGTGCAAAGCAAAACAGCTTCTGTCCGGGGTGCGCGCGCAGCTGCCAGACGATGAACACCGTGGCCGCCACACCGATGCCGGTGAACGCCCAGCGCTGCCAGCCGCCCGCGTCCGCCAGGAACGAGAAGGCCGCGCCCGTGTTGTGCGCGCGCACGATGTTGAAGAAGCTGGTGATGGGGGTCGCATCCCCCAGCCGGTAGGCGTCCAGGATCAGCATCTTGGTGACCTGGTCGGCGATGAAGATCACCACCGCCCAGGCCAGCCACGGCCACATTTTGCCCAAGGCAGATCCGGCGGGCGCCGTTGTGCTGCCCGACATCACGCGTGCACCCGGCTCTCGCCAGCGCCGTACAGGTTGCTCGTGCAGCGGCCGCAGATCGTCGGGTGGGCCGCATCCTGGCCCACGTCGGCGCGGTAGTGCCAGCAGCGGTCGCACTTGGCGTCGGTGCTCGGCTTGACGCTGACCTGCAGGGCATCGCCCGCCACCAGCTCGACGACCGAGGTGATGAACACGAAGCGCAGGTCATCGCCCAGGCTGGCCAGCAGGGAGTGGTCCTCGGGCGCCGCCGTGAGCACCACGCTGGCCTGCAGCGACGAGCCCACCTGGCCGTCGGCGCGCAGCACCTCGATCTGCTTGTTCACCCCATCGCGGATCTCGCGCAGGCGCGCCCACTTGGCCAGCAGGCCCTCGTCGGCACCGGCGATGGAACCATAGGTCTCCACGAAGATGGAGTCGGACGCGCCGAACACCTTCCACGCCTCTTCGGCCGTGAACGACAGGAACGGCGCCATCCAGCGCAGCATGGCATGCGTGATCTGGTACAGCGCGGTCTGCGCGCTGCGGCGTACCAAGCTCTTGGGCGCCGTGGTGTACAGGCGGTCCTTGAGCACGTCGAGGTAGAAGCCACCCAGGTCTTCCGAGCAGTACAGCTGCAGCTTGGCCACCACGGGGTGGAACTCGTAGACCTTGTAGTGCGCCAGCACCGTGGCCTGGAACTCGGCCGCGCGTGTCAGGGCATAGCGGTCGATCTCCAGCATCTGGTCGAACGGCACGGTATCGGTGGCCGGGTCGAAATCGCTCACGTTGGCCAAGAGGAAGCGCAGCGTGTTGCGGATGCGGCGGTAGGCGTCGACCACGCGCGCCAGGATCTTCTCGTCGCCCGCGATGTCGCCCGAGTAGTCACTCGCGGCCACCCACAGGCGGATGATCTCGGCGCCCAGCTTTTTGTTGATCTCCTGAGGATCGATGCCGTTGCCCAGCGACTTGCTCATCTTGCGGCCCTGGCTGTCCACGGTGAAGCCGTGGGTCAGCAGGCCGCGGTAGGGCGCGCGGCCTTCGAGCGCGCTGGCCAGCAGCAGCGAGCTGTGGAACCAGCCGCGGTGCTGGTCATGGCCTTCCAGGTACAGGTCGGCCTCGGGGCCGGTGTCGTGGTGTACGCCAGGGTGCGTGCCGCGCAGCACGTGGAAGAAGGTGGAGCCCGAGTCGAACCACACCTCCAGGATGTCGGTGCTCTTGGTATAGCAGGCTGCGTCTTCGGCGCCCAGGATCTCTTCGGGCGTCACACGGCTCCAGGCCTCGATGCCGCCCTTCTCGACGATGTCGGCCGCCTGGTCCATGATCTCCATGGTGCGCGGATGCAGCTCGCCCGAGTCCTTGTGCAGGAAGAAGGGGATGGGCACGCCCCAGCTGCGCTGGCGCGAGATGCACCAGTCGGGCCGTCCGGCGATCATGTCGTGCAGGCGGGTCTTGCCGTTCTCGGGGTAGAAGCTGGTGTGCTCGATGGCGTCCAGCGCGATCTGGCGCAGCGTCTTGGCGGGCTTTTCACCGGCCTTGGTGAACACGCCTTCGCCTTCGTCCATGCGGATGAACCACTGCGCGGCCGCGCGGTAGATCACCGGCGTCTTGTGGCGCCAGCAGTGCGGGTAGCTGTGGGTGATGTCCTTGGTGGCCATCAGGCGGCCGGCATCGCGCAGCGCCTCGATGACGACCGGCACGGCCTTCCAGATGTGCTGGCCGCCGAACAGCGGGAAGTCCGGCGCGTAGGTGCCGTTGCCTTGCACGGGGTTCAGGATGTCGTCGAGCGCCAGGCCGTGGGACACGCAGGAGTTGAAATCCTCCAGCCCGTAGGCGGGCGAGGAGTGCACGATACCGGTGCCGTCATCGGCCGTGGCGTAGTCGGCCAGGTACACGGGCGAGAGGCGGCGGTAACCGGCATCGACGTCGTACAGCGGGTGCTCGAACTCCAGGCCGCCGAGCTTTTCGCCCAGGGCCGTGGCCAGCACCTGGCCGGTCAGGCCGTAGCGGGCCATGCAGTCTTCCACCAGCGACTCGGCCAGCACCAGCAGGCCGCGCTCGGTGTCCACCAATGCATAGGTCAGCGCCGGGTTCAGGTTCAGTGCCTGGTTGGCGGGGATGGTCCAGGCGGTGGTGGTCCAGATCACCACGAAGGCGTCCTTGGCCAGCGCCGGCAGGCCGAAGGCGGCCGCCAGCTTCGCCGGCTCGTGCGACTTGAAGGCCACGTCCAGCGTGGTGCTCTTCTTGTCGGCGTATTCGATCTCGAACTCGGCCAGCGAGCTGCCGCAGTCGAAGCACCAGTACACGGGCTTGAGGCCGCGGTAGACGAAGCCGCGCTCCATCACGCGCTTGAAGGCCCGGATCTCGCCCGCCTCGTTGGCGAAGTTCATGGTCTTGTAGGGGTTGTCCCATTCGCCGAGCACGCCGAGGCGCTGGAAGTCGCCCATCTGCTGCGCGATCTGTTCCGTGGCGTAGGCGCGGCTCTTGGCCTGCATGTCGTCGCGGCTCAGGTTGCGGCCGTGCTTCTTCTCGATGGCGTTCTCGATCGGCAGGCCATGGCAATCCCAGCCGGGCACGTACAGCGCGTCGAAGCCCTCGAGCTGGCGCGCCTTGGTGATCATGTCCTTCAGGATCTTGTTGACCGCATGGCCCATGTGGATCTGGCCGTTGGCATAGGGCGGGCCGTCGTGCAGGATGAACTTGGGCGCACCGCAGCGCGCGTCGCGCAGGCGCTTGTACAGGCCCTTGTCTTCCCATTCCTTGACCCAGCCCGGCTCGCGCTTGGGCAGGTCGCCGCGCATCGGGAAAGGGGTGTCGGGCAGGTTCAGGGTGCTGCGGTAATCCGGGGCGGTGGATTCGGTGGTACTGGCGTTGTCGGACATGGGGGAGCCTTAAAACGGGGCATTCCGGGGCAGGCCCGGAGCAAAAGCGGGAAAGAAGGAAGGGGGTGTGGGAAGGTATCCGGCCTGCAGGGCAGGCGCTGCGCAGGCAGCCCCCTCAAATTCGGTCGCGCGTGGTCTGGCGCCGGGTCTCGGTGTGGTTGGTGGGTGCGTGGGCCGACGCGAAATAGGCGCGCGCATCCGCACAGTCCTTGGCAATGCCCGTCGTCAGGGCATCCAGACCGTCGTATTTGAGCTCGTCGTGCAGTTTGTGCAGCAGTTCCACCCGCACGATTTTACCGTACGCCCCTTCGGCCCCCAGATCGGCGGGCCATTGCAGGCAATGTGTCTCCAGCAGCACGCGTCCGCCGTTGACGTCGTCGGGGTCCAGCGAGGGGCGCACGCCCAGGTTGGCCACGCCCGGCAGCGGGGTCTCGCCCAGGCCATGCACCCGCACGGCGAAGATGCCGCTGGCCGCGGGCTTCCAGTGGGCAAAGCGCAGGTTGAGTGTGCGAAAACCGTCGCCCGCCCCCTCGGCCGTGGCCCCCAGTTCGCGCCCGAGCTTGCGGCCATGCACCACGTGGCCCGAGATGGAATAGGGCCGGCCCAGCAGGCGGGCGGCGGCCTCCATGTCGCCCTGGCCCAGCGCCTGGCGCACGGCCGAGCTCGACACGCGCAGCCCGTGCACCTCGTAGCTGTTCATGCGCGCCACGTCGAAGCCCCGGGCCTGGCCCGTGGCATCGAGCAGCGCGTAGTCGCCCGCGCGCTGGGCGCCGAAGCGGAAGTCGTCGCCCACCAGCACGTAGCGTGCGCCCAGGCCCTGGATCAGCACCTCGTCGATGAAGGCCTGGGGCGATTGGGCCGCCAGCCGCGCGTCGAAGGGCAGCACCACCGTCTGCTGCACGCCACAGCGCGCCAGCTCGGTGAGCTTGTCGCGCAGGGTGCCCACGCGCGCCGGTGCCAGCTCGGGCTTGTGCAGGGCCCCCGCAAAGTAGTCGCGCGGGTGGGGCTCGAAGGTCAGCACGCAGCTCTCCACCCCGCGATGGGTGGCCTCACTGTTGAGCAGGGCCAGCATGGCCTGGTGGCCGCGGTGTACGCCATCGAAGTTGCCGATGGTCAGCGCGCAGGCAGGGGCGATGCCGGGGTGGTGGAATCCGCGGAAGATCTTCATTGATTTGTTATCTTTTTGATAGCAGCTTGGGCAGGTGGGTAAAGCACCAGACGCCAATCTGTCATGAAAACAGAGTATATTGTGTACTACGGACTGCACAGCGCAGTGGGGTCCGCGAGACATCTGCGTTCCGATTCCTTGTGTTCATTCTTGTTCCAGGAGGCGTGTTTTGAAGGTCTTGAAGCTGTCAGCCCAGGGGCTGCCCCAGTCGTGGATATCGCTGGAGCAGGCCGTCACCCATTACGCCGCCGGCGAAGTGCGCTGGGAGTCCGGCGGCGAGGTCGCGCTTTTTCGCGGGGGCTACAACGCCGTCACGGGCGAGCAGTCGGTGATCGCCGTCAACAGCATCATCGGCACCAAGGGTGTGCCCAGCATCAACCCCTTCGACCTCAAGCCGGGCCTGACCAACAGCAAGCTCTTCATCCGCGACCGCAACGTGTGCGCCTACTGCGGCGGGCATTTCCACGAAGACAACCTCACGCGCGAACACATCGTGCCGTTTGCGCGCAACGGGCAGGACCACTGGATGAACGTGGTGACGGCCTGCCGGCCCTGCAACCACAGGAAGGGGCCACGTACTCCGGAGCAGGCGCACATGCCGCTGCTTTACGCGCCCTATGTGCCCAGCCTGTGGGAGGATTTCATCCTGCGCAACAGAAGAATTCTTGCAGACCAGATGGAGTTCTTGATGGCACACGTCCCCAAATCTTCACGTCTTCTTGCCTAGCGGGCGGAGCGGCCAATACGACCCCGCTGGCGTCGTTGCTCCGTCTTGCCGTACTTTCAGTACTGTCTGCGACGTAGCGCCTAGCCATCGGGGCCGTCTTGACCACTCTTGCTGGGGTGCGCCGCGAAATACGGATACCGCAGCGCTCATTCCTTTAGTACGTCAGTTCCAGGAATACCAGGTGCCCGCTGGCTGCCGGCCAGGTCTGTCCCACCACGCGCTCCCCATTGAATTGCGCGGCCACGCTGCGCTGGGGTCCCTCGGGCTTGATCTTGGCCGATGCGGCGCCGGCGCCGGCGGGCACGCCCACGGGGGGGACGCCGTCGAACAGCATCTGGTCGCGCGCCGGGTCCAGGTAGCCGCGGGGGCGGGTCATGGTGACCACGCTGGCGGCGGTCTTGTCGGCGTCGGCGATGCGTTCGGCGCGCAGGTGCACGATGGAGCTGCTGCGTGGGAAGCCACTGCGGTAGATGTGCGTGGTGGCGTAGCCGGGCGTGGCGATGGCGAATTCGAGCGGTGCGCCGGTGGGCACGATCAGGGGGCCCCACAGTCCGTCGGCGCCTACCGTGGTGCGCAACAGGGCGTTGCCTGCGCGCGCGCCGGTGGCGGCATCGGTGGCATACACCTCCAACTGCGCACCGGGCAGGGGCAGGTTGTTGCTGAAATTGCCGGTCTTGGCGTCCAGCGGGTCCACGCCCAGGCCGGTGACCTTGCCCGAGATCGCCACGCGCGCTTCGCTGGCAATGGCCGTGGCCGCAGGGGCCTTGCCAGTGATGAACTGGTAGGCCGCCGCAAACGCAGCGGGCGAGAACGAGGTCTCTCGGTGGTCGATGCGCGGGATCACGACGTTGGTCGCGCCCTTGAGTTCAGGGCCAGCGGCCGTGACGTTGGTGGCCGTACCCTTCTGGCCGATCCACAGGCCGTCTGGCTGGGCGAACTTGTCGTTGTTGTCCGAGCGCACGGTCATCCACTGCACGGGGCCGGTGACTTCGTCGCCTGCGGCGTTCTTGGGTGCATTCAGGCCCTTGAGGAAGGGGCCGGTGCCGGCGAACTCGCTGCCTTCGCGAAAACCGGGAATCGCCCACACGCCATGGTTGGGCGTGCCACCCAGGATGGCGTGGCTCACGGTCTGCTCGCCGCCGCCGTTCTGGATGTAGTTGCGGATGGCATTGCCGCCGCGCGAGTTGCCTATGAGCACGACCTTGCGCGCGCCCGTGGCCTTGAGCACCTTGTCCACTTCGGCCTTGAGGTAGGCCATGTGCTCTGCCGCCGAGGTGCGGCCGGGCTGGGCCTTGGTGTCGTCGTCGCGGTTGATCGGGTAGGGCACGTCGATGGCGTGCAGGCGCTCGCGCGGCCAGCCGTTGGACTCGAATCGCCAGGCCGTGGTCTGCCACAGCGCAGCCGTGTCGCCATTGCCGTGCACGAAGACGATGGGGGGCAACGCCTGCTGTGAAGGGCCTTGCGTGGCGCAGCCGGCGAGGGCCATCACGGCAGTGGCTGCGGCGATCAGTGCGAACCTGCGTTGCAGGGGAATCATCATCATGGTGTTCTTCTCAGGAAATAAAAAATGCCCGTGGATCGGTCAAATCCACGAGCATGATCGATGGGTGTTACGCCCTTGCGTCAGTGGTTCTCAGGCAAACACGCCGGCCGTGTCCTGCATGCGGGCCGACACTTCACCCAGGTGGTGCAGGGTGTCGCCAAAGGTCATTTCGAGCTGCGTGAGCTTCTTGAAGTAGTGGCTGCCGATGTACTCGTCGGTCACACCGATGCCGCCGTGCAGCTGCACCGACTGCTGGCCCACGAAGCGCATGGACTGGCCCAGTTGCACCTTGGCGCGCGCCATGGCGGCGCGGCGCTCGGCGGCGGGCGCGCCCAGCTTGAGGCTGGCGTAGTAGCTCATCGAGCGCGCCAGTTCGAGTTGCATCTTCATGTCGGCCACGCGGTGGCGCAGCGCCTGGAAGCTCGAGATCAGCACGCCGAACTGCTTGCGCTGGTTCATGTATTCCACCGTAGCGGCCACGGTCTTGTCCATCACGCCCACCGCTTCGGCGCAGGTGGCGGCAATGCCGGTGTCCACGGCCAGTTCCAGCGCGGCCAGGCCGTCGGTGGTGACCAGGGTGGCAGGGGCATTGGCCAGCTGCACTTCGGCGGCGCGGCTGCCGTCCTGCGTCACGTAGCCCTTGGTGGCCACACCGCTGGCAGCGCGCTCCACCAGGAACAACGCGATCTTGCCGTCCAGTTGGGCGGGCACGAGGAAGGCGTCGGCCTGGTCGCCGGCGGCGACGATGCTTTTGGTGCCAGTCACGCTGTGACCACCGGCGGCTGCCGTGGCCTCGGCATCGCACACATCCAGGCGGTAGCGCGCCTTGCGCTCCTGCTGGGCCAGCACCACCAGGGCTTCGCCGCTGGCAACGCGCGGCAGCCAGGCGCCCTGCACTTCGGCCGATGCGTACTGCGACAGCACGGCACTGGCGATGAAGGCCTGTGCCAGGGGCTCGAGCACCATGCCGCGCCCCAGTTCCTCGGCCACCACCATCGCGTCGATGGCGCTCTGGCCCAGGCCGCCGTTGTCTTCAGGTACGGTCAGCGCCGTCAGGCCGAGCTCGGCCAGTTCATTCCAGGCCTCGCGCGAGAAACCGCCGGCCTCCACGGCCGCACGGCGGCGCTCGAAGGTGTAGCCCTTGTCTACCCACTTGCGCACGGCGTCGCGCAGTTGTTCCTGGTCGTCGGAAAAATCGAAATCCATGCTCTTGTCTCCTTAGCCCAGAACCGTCTGCGCCACGATGTTGCGCTGCACTTCGTTCGAGCCGCCGTAAATGGTGGTCTTGCGCAGGTTGAAGTAGGTCGATGCCAGGGGCGCATTGGCCACCTCGCCGCCGGGGAAGTCGCCTTGCCAGCCGGCCTCCATGGCCTCTTCGATGAAGGGCAGGGCGAAGGGGCCCGCGGCCAGCATCATCAGTTCGGCATAGCGCTGCTGGATCTCGCTGCCGCGGATCTTGAGCAGGCCGGCGATATCGAGCGAGTTCTTGCCCGACTTCTCGGCCGAGAGCACGCGCAGCACCAGCATTTCGAGGGCCACGATGTCCACTTCGAGCAGGGCCACCTGGTCACGGAAACGGCTGTCGTTCCACAGGCCTTCGGCCTTGGCGATGCGCTTCAAGCGTTCCAGCTCGCGCTTGCTGCGGTTCACGTCCGCGATGTTGGTGCGCTCGTGGCTCAAGAGGTGCTTGGCGTAGGTCCAGCCCTTGTTCTCTTCGCCGATCAGGTTCTCGGCCGGCACTTCGACGTTGTCGAAGAAAACCTCGTTGACCTCGCACTCGCCATCGAGCAGCTTGATCGGGCGCACGGTGACGCCGGGCGACTTCATGTCCAAGAGCAGGAAGGAGATGCCGGTCTGCGGCTTGCCCTCGGTGCTGGTGCGCACCAGGTTGAACATCCAGTCGCCGTACTGGCCCAGCGTGGTCCAGGTCTTCTGGCCGTTGACGATGTACTTGTCGCCCACGCGCTCGGCGCGCGTCTTGACCGAGGCCAGGTCGGAGCCCGAGCCCGGTTCGCTGTAGCCCTGGCTCCACCAGACTTCGCCGCTGGCGATGCCGGGCAGAAAGCGCTTTTGCTGCTCGGCATTGCCGAAGGCCATGATCACCGGGGCCACCATCACGGGGCCGAAGGGGATGATGCGGGGCGCGCCGGCCAGCGCGCACTCTTCTTCGAACAGGTGCTTTTGCACGGCGGTCCAGCCGGGGCCGCCGAACTCCTTGGGCCAGCCAAAGCCGAGCCAGCCCTTCTTGCCCAGTATCTTGGCCCAGCCCTGCAGGTCGTCACGGGTCAGGCGCAAGGCGTTGTGCACCTTGTGGGAAATTGCGGGCGGCAGATTGCTGTGGACCCATGCGCGAACTTCGTCGCGGAAGGCCTGTTCTTCGGGGGTGAATGCGAGATCCATGCGGCTTGTCTCCTGAGAAGTCGTGTTTGTAGCACGGTCGTTCGTTTTATTCCTGTCCGGGTGGCGACATCGCCGGCGCCACCGGCTCGATGCCCAGCTCGGCGCACAGCCGTTCCACCGTGGCGCGCAGACCGGCCACCTCGGTCTCCAGCGCCGCCACACGCGATTGCAGTGCCCCGGTTGCCCCGCCCGTGGCGGGCGCGGCAGCACTGCTGCTGGTGTCCACCGGCCCGCACAGCAGGTGCGTCCAGCGTGGCTCGCGTGCGCCCGGTGCGCGCGGCAGCAACACCACCAGCGGGCCGCCTTTCTCGGCACTGCGCTCCTGCAGCTCGTCCAGGAAGGCCTCGACAGAGGAGATATCGGCAAACCGGTACCAGCGCTCGGCGTTGATGCGCAACTCCCCCGCCGTCTGCGGGCCGCGCAGCATCAACAGGCCCAGCAGCACCGCCGATTGCTCGGGCACGCCCACCCCGCGCTGGAAGTTGTGCTCCCAGCGCGTGGTGCGGTTGCCGCTGGTCTCGAACGCCAGGGTCAGCTGGCGCAGGGAGTCGAGCGCCTCCTGCGCCTCGGCGTCGCTCAGGGTCATCACCGGCTCGCGGCTGGTCTTCTGGTTGCAGCCGGTGAGCAGGCCATTGAGCGACATCGGGTAGCTGTCGGGCACGGTGCGGGCCTTCTCCATCAGCGTGGCCAGCACGCGGGCCTCGTTCGCGGTCAGGGGGCGGTTTGCGGGGTCGAAGGGCATGGCAGGGATAATCCGGGGTTGAGCGTCGTCGTGCAATTTATGAAGAACATCGTGATTTTGATCTCCGGCAGCGGTTCCAACATGGCCGCCATCGTCCGGACTGCGCAACAGGAGGACTGGGCCCGCCGGTATGGCGCCCGCGTGGCCGCCGTGCTCAGCAACAAGGCCGACGCGGCGGGCCTGGCCTTCGCACGCGGCGAGGGCATTGCCACCGAGGCGCTTGACCACAAGGCTTTCGAGAGCCGTGAGGCCTTCGATACCGCCCTGGCCCAGGCTGTCGATGGGTACGAACCCTCCCTGGTGGTGCTGGCTGGCTTCATGCGCATTCTCACACCGGGATTCGTCGCGCGCTATGCGGGTCGGCTGATCAACATCCATCCGTCTCTGCTGCCTGCCTTCACGGGGCTGAACACCCACCAGCGCGCGATCGACGCGGGCTGCAAGGTCGCGGGGGTGACCGTGCACCAGGTGACGGACGAACTGGACGTGGGTCCCATCCTGGACCAGGCGGTGGTCCCGGTGCTGCCTGGGGACACGGCCGAGGCGCTGGCGACCCGGGTGCAGGCGCAGGAGCATGTGATCTACCCGCGTGCCGTGCGGGCCTTCATGGCGGCCCTGGCGTAGTCCCGGGCTACAGGCTGCGCACCACCTGCGCTTCACTGCTGTCCAGCAGATCCTGGGCCAATGCCGCCTGGTGCGAGTCGCTCGGGTGGGCCACCACCACCCATTGGCGCTTGCGCAGTGCGGACCGCACCCGGTTGACGACCCAGACGCGGTCGGGCCGCAGCGCGTTCAGTGCCCCCAGCATGAGGCCGAAGCTGGTCGCGAAGCCCACGATGGCGATGAAGGCCAGCAAGGGGTTGTTCAAGACGGCGGGTTCATGGGTGGCGATCAGGTAGCCAAACGCCGTGAGGCCCAGCACGGTGCCCACCATGCCGGCAATGGCATGGGTACGCACCAGGGTGGTGAACACGCCGTGGGCTTCTGGCTCCAGCGCCCGGCTGAGCAGATCGCAGTTGCGCAGATCGGCGTGCTGCGGCCCCAGCAGCCGGACCTGGCCTGGCTCCATGCCGGGCAGCCGCAGCAACCGGCGCACGGCGATGTCCGCATCGGCTTGCCTGGCGAAAAATCCGACGACCTTGCTCAGCGATTTTTCGCTGAACATTCCTTGCAATAGATAGTCCATGGTGTGCTCCGTGCCATGCGCACAGGGTGCGAGGCGTGCAGTGCTCCCGGCCTGGACTGGCGGGCCATTCCCGCAGTCAACCCGTGGCAGCGTGGGACGTTCTGGGTGATGCCTCCCAAGATAACCCGGGCATTGCGCCCGGGCTGTAGGACGGTGCGGCATGGAAACGCAAGCCCATTCCCTGCCCGCCGTCCCTCCATGCCTTCCTCTCGTCAGGCCAAGGCGCTCAGCGTACTGCCGGTGCTCGACCAGGAGCCCGCAGCCGCTTCGTACTGGCTGCGTGCGAATTGGGCCAGTTGCATCAGGTCCGTCTTCCGCCCCCCGTCCGACGTCTGGCTGCCGGTATGGGTGCTGCTGGTGGCGCTGCTCAATTGGCTGCTCAACTGCTCGATGAAGGACTGCGCCTCCTCACTGCTGATGCTGCTGTCGCCGTCGGTATCGATGGTCTTGAACAGCGCCGTGATCGCATCCGCCTGGGCGGCACCTGCCGCCTGCTCGGCGGCAGAGACCACCCCGTCCTCGTTGGTATCGAGAGGGTCGTAGGTGGTGCTGCTGGTGTTGCTGGCCGAGGCCCCACCGGGACCGCGAGGCCCACCGGGCGGCGGCGGGGGCATGCCGCCCACGGCACCACCACCGGCCTCGCCCGAGGGCCGGCCGGCGTCGAATTCGGCCTCCGAAAGGCTGCCGTCGCCGTCCGCGTCGAGCTGACTGAACAGTTCGTCGCTGCTGACACCCGTCTTGCTGGCGGTACCGCCGGACATCTTTTCCAGCAAGGCCTGCAGCTCGGTCTTGCTGACTGCGCTGTCGCCGTCGGTATCCACCTTGCTGAACAGGTCGTCGCCCGCCTGGCCCGTGGCACCCGTGCTGCTGCTGCTGCTGTCGCTGCGCGACTGCGCAAAGGCCATGGTCGAGGGCGGCGGAGGCAGGGCGCTCTGCAGCGTCTTGCCCAGCTCATCGGCATTGAGGCTGCCGTCCCCGTCGCTGTCGTACTGCTGGACCAGGTCGCCAGCGCTGGTCTGGCTGCCGGCGCCGGTCTTCTTGGCCACATCGTCCAGCAGGCCCTGCAGTTCGGTTCCGCTCACGCCGCCGCTGCTGTCGGTGTCTATTTGGGACAGCAGCCGCTCCGGCGAGGGGCCCGGGCGTGGCGCCCGCTGCACACTTGCACTGGACCAGGCACTGCTGACGCTACTGATGCTCGGCATCGTCGTTCCTTCCAAGGGTTGCGGGCTGCGGCCCGTGCTCTCCGAGGCGGTGAACAACGCCGGCAGCGGCCCGAGTCCATTTTTCTGGAACGAGGTCAAGGCGGTTTGTACGGTTTGTGTCCAGGGGGACACAATGGCGGCATCAATCCTCCGAACTGGCGGATGATTGCCAGGCAGTTCGGCGTTTTGGCCGCGTGCGGTTGTGCAGGTCGGCGATCAGGCCGGTGCTGACGGTGGGGGTAAAACCTCGTCGGCGCATTTCTCGAAGCGTGGGCGCATGCGGCCATCGATCAGCACATCCTCGGCGAACATGGCCGCCGGGCGCACCCACAGGCCGCGCTGGCCGTACAGCGCGCGGTACAGCGTCATGGGCTCCAGGGTCTCGCTGTGGCGCACGGTGTCGATCACCTCGTACAGCATGCCCTTGTAGTGCCGGTACAGACCGGGCGGGGTGGGGGTGAATGGGGGCAGGTCGTCGTCGGTCATTTAGGATGGCAGATGGTCAAAAAACAAGGTTGAGGGGGAAATCCAGTGGATCAGGCAGATTTTGTGCACATGGTGCGCATGAGCGAGCATGCCAGTGCCGACAACAGCCGCCGTTACCGGCTCGGCGTGGCTGCGTTCGCCGCGCTGGGCTATGCCTGGGTGCTCGGTTGCCTGGCCGTGGGGGCCGGTCTGATCGCCTGGGTCCTGCCGCAGCTGCTCAATGGCCGGTTCCGGCTGGTGCTGGTGTTCGTGCTGCTGGGTGCGGCCAGCCTGCTGTGGGTGAGTATCCGCGCCCTCTGGGTGCGCGTCGATGAGCCCAAGGGCATGGAGATCACGGCCCTGGAGGCGCCCGAGCTGTTCGATGCCCTGGAACGCATGCGCCGCAAGATCAAGGGCCCGCCCATCCACCATGTCTACCTGAACGACGAATTCAACGCCAGCATCCAGCAGTTGCCGCGCTACGGGCTGCTCGGTGGCGCGGTGAACTACCTGACCATCGGCCTGCCGCTGCTGCTGGCGCTGGACCGGCCGCGCTTTCTGGCCGTGCTGGCGCACGAGTACGGGCACCTGCGTGGCGACCACGGCCGCTTTGCGGCGTGGATCTACCGCACCCGGCTGTCCTGGATGCGCCTGAACAGCAGCCTGGAGGATGACGAGGGCGCCGTGGCCGTGGCCACCCAGGCCTTCATGCGCTGGTATTTCCCCCGTTTCGTGGCCAAGACCTTCGCGCTGGCCCGCCAGGACGAGTACGAGGCCGACCGCATCGCCGGCAAGCTGCTGGGGCGCGACGTCGCCGCGGCGGCGCTGATCGAGATCGAGGTGCGCGGCGAGTGGCTGAACGACAACTTCTGGGGCGGCCACTGGAGCGAGGCCGCTGGCAATCCCTTGCCCGTGGGCCCCTACCGTGCCATGCGCAAGCGCCTGGCCGAGGTGCCGGACGCCGCTTTCGCCAACGACGCGCTGCGCCAGGCGCTCAAGCGCATCAGCAATGTGGACGACACGCACCCGGGCCTGCGCGATCGCCTCGAATCCCTGGACGCCGTGCCCACCCTGCCGGCCGAGTGGTCGCGCGGTGGGGCGCTGGCCCTGCTGGGCTCCGAGGCCAAGCGCTGGGTGGCCCATTTCGACAAGCAATGGTGCCGCGACAACGCGGGCGAGTGGAAGCGCCACCACGGCTGGCTCGGCCGGGTGCGCGACCGTGCGCAGACCCTGCAGGCGGGCATGCCCCAGGCCAGCGCCGCAGAACTGGTGGAGCTGGCTCGCCTGCAGCGCCACCTGGACCCACGGGCCGATGTGCGCGGCCTCTACGAGACCGCGCTCGCGCGCAGCGCCGACTATCCGGGTGCGCTGCGCGGATTGGTTCCGTGCCTGGCTTCCGAGGACCGCGAGGGCAAGATGGCGCTGCTGCACCGCCTGTGGGAGGCTGGCAGCGGCGACCGCTACTGGACTGCGCGCACCGCGCTGGCCGAGCTCGAAACCCCGCGCCTGGGCCACGACCACGATGCCGCCGCCTTCAAGCAGTGGCGCAAGCGGCTCGAGCGCGCCCAGGAGTCCGAGGAGCGCGCCTGGGAGGAGCTTTCGGGCACCTCGTTCTTCAGCCAGACCACGCGCCATGACCTGAGCCCCTTCGAGCTCGAAGAACTGCAGGCCGAGCTGGTGCGCTATGCCGACGTGGAGCGCTGCTGGCTGGTGCGCAAGAACCTGCGCGAACACCCCCAGCGCCGTGCCTACCTGGTCTTCGTGGACCTGCCCGACTTGGACGACGGCAGCCGCTACCAGCTGTGCCGCGCCATGGAGCGCCAGCTCAGCCTGCCCGGGCCCGCCCTGGTACTGTGGGCCGGCGAGTCGCCCACGCTCAAGGAAATCCAGCGCTCCGCGTTCGACCCGGTCTTCACGCGCTGATCGGGCCGGCGAAGGCCCTGAAAGAGGGGTTTGGGGCCACAGTGGGACAATCGGGGCATGCATCCCAAAGTTCTTCTCGACGCCTGTGCCGAACTCGTCAGGCTCACCCTTACCTTCGAACACCCCGCCGATGCGGTGGTGTCGCGCTTTTTCCGTGACAACCGGGGCCTGGGGCCCCGCGAGCGTGCCACGCTGGCCGAAACGGTCTACACCGTGCTGCGCAAGAAGCTGCTGTTCGACCACATGGCGCCCTCGGGCTCCGGCCCCAAAGAGCGGCGCCTGGCCATCCTGGGCTTCTACGGCCCGCGCGATTTTCTGGAGGGCGCACTGACCGACCAGGAAAAGAACTGGCTCAAACAGTGCGACGGCGTGACCGCCGACGACCTGATGGAGCGCCACCGCCACAATTTGCCCGAATGGCTGGTGCAGCCCCTCAAGGACCAACTGGGCACCGGTTTCTGGCCGCTGGTGGAGAGCCTGTCGAACGCC
The DNA here is from genome assembly GCF_979253235.1 of Acidovorax sp. AC410. NCBI lineage: Bacteria > Pseudomonadati > Pseudomonadota > Betaproteobacteria > Burkholderiales > Comamonadaceae > Acidovorax > Acidovorax sp. AC410. The sequence continues at coordinate 495,251 of NZ_CEEDCG010000001.1, read as the reverse complement.
GCGCCGCTGGACCTGCGCGTCAATGCCCTGCAGGACAAGCGCGCCGACGTGCAAAAGGAACTCGCCAAGGCCGGCATCAAGGCCGTGGCCACGCCTTACTCGCCCTGGGGCCTGCGCATCGACGGCAAGCCGGCGCTCGCCAAGTTCGACGTCTTCACCCGCGGTGCCGTGGAGGTGCAGGACGAAGGCTCGCAGCTGCTGGCCCTGCTGCTCGACGCCAAGCGCGGCGAGATGGTGGTGGATTTCTGTGCCGGAGCGGGCGGCAAGACGCTGGCCATCGGCGCCACCATGCGCAACACCGGTCGCCTGTACGCCTTCGACGTGTCGGGCCACCGGCTCGACGCCCTGAAGCCGCGCCTGGCGCGCAGCGGGCTGTCCAACGTACACCCGGCCGCCATCGCGCACGAGCGCGACGACCGCATCAAGCGCCTGGCCGGCAAGATCGACCGCGTGCTGGTCGATGCGCCGTGTTCGGGCCTCGGTACCCTGCGCCGCAATCCCGACCTCAAGTGGCGCCAGTCGCCCCAATCGGTCGAGGAACTGGTCGCCAAGCAGACCGCCATCCTGGCCAGCGCAGCGCGCCTGCTCAAGTCCGGTGGCCGGCTGGTGTATGCCACCTGCAGCATCCTGCCGCAGGAGAACGAGGCGATTGCGGAGGCCTTCAGCGCCGCCCACCCCGATTTCGTGCCGCTGGATGCAGGCGAAACCCTTGCGCAACTCAAGGTGGAAAGTGCTGAAAAATTGTGCAGTGGCGGTGCCTCGGGCACTGGTTATCTGCGCCTGTGGCCCCATATCCACCAGACAGACGGGTTTTTTGCGGCGGTCTGGATAAGGAAGTAAGCACCCCCTGAGGCGCTTCGCGCCTTCACCCCTCTCTCGACTCGCTGCGCGAGTCGGGAGGGGGACGCCCCCGGCGCGGCGGGGCGGCCCTTGCGCGGGGGCACTGGCTTGGGCCGCGCCAGTTTCGACGGTCTTGGGCGAGTGCTCGTTCTGGCAGAGGGGTTGCCTGGCCTTGTCGTCCAGGCGACGCAGGGGCCAATTCACTCTGGATACTGTGGATAACCTCTAATCAAAAAGAGGGGCCGCGCTTTAAAATCGCTGTACCCGCCATCGCTGGTGGCCGGGTACTTTGTACAAGGTTCTGTTGAATATGCTGTTACCCGACTGGGTTGTACTGAACGCGGCCATCGACTGGCTCGGCCATGGCCTGTGGAATCTCGCCTGGTGGGAGATCGTTCTGTACACGCTGGCCACCACGCACATCACGATTGCGGCGGTCACCATCTTTTTGCACCGTGCCCAGGCCCACCGCTCGGTGGACCTGCACGCGATCCCTTCGCATTTCTTCCGCTTCTGGCTGTGGCTCGGCACCGGCATGGTGACCAAGGAGTGGGTCGCCATCCACCGCAAGCACCACGCCAAGTGCGAGACCGTGGACGACCCGCACAGCCCGCAGACGCGCGGCCTCGATACCGTGATGTGGCGCGGCGCCGAGCTGTACCGCGCGGAGTCGAAGAACCTCGAGACCATGAAGAAGTTCGGCCACGGCACGCCCGATGACTGGATCGAGCGCAACGTCTACACCCGTTTCAGCTGGCAGGGCGTGGGCCTGATGCTGGTGCTCAACCTGGCGCTGTTCGGTGCCGTGGGCGCCGCCGTCTGGGCCGTGCAGATGCTCTGGATCCCGTTCTGGGCTGCCGGTGTGGTCAATGGCGTGGGCCACTACTGGGGCTACCGGAACTTCGAGGCGACGGACGCCAGCACCAACCTCTCGCCCTGGGGCGTGGTCATCGGCGGCGAAGAGCTGCACAACAACCACCACACCTACCCCACCTCGGCCAAGTTCTCGGTCAAGCCTTACGAGTTCGACATCGGCTGGGCCTACATCAGCCTGATGAAGTCCATCGGCTGGGCCACCGTGAAGAAGGTGCCACCCAAGCTGCAACGCGGCGACGTGAAGCCCGTGGCCGACGAGAAGACGCTGGAGGCGCTGATCGCCAATCGCTACGAGGTCATGGCCGGCTATGCCCGCGGCGTGCGCCAGGCGTGCAGGGAAGAGATCGCCGCGCTGCAGGCCCGCCAGGCCGACGCCTCGGTGCTCAAGGCCGCCAAGCGCTGGCTGCACCGCGACGCCGAGAAGGTGCCGGCCGGTGCCTTGCCCCAGTTGGCCCAGGTGCGTGCCGCCCATCCGGCCCTGGACAAGATGGTGACCATGCGCGAAGAGTTGCGCCAGCTGTGGCTCAACACCACGCAGTCGCGCGAGCAGCTCACTGCCGACCTGCAGGCCTGGTGCCGCCGCGCGGAAGAGAGCGGCATTGCCGCGCTGCGTGATTTTTCGATCAGCCTGCGGGCTGCGCGCGCCTGACGAGCAGTTTCCTCAGGCTGCGCCAAAGCCGCTGCAGGGCCCCGTGCCCTGGGCGGCTTTTTTCATGGGCCCCCGGTGATTCGGCAGGCTGCGTGAGGTCGGCGCCCGCTGGCATGGTCAGTGTGAGCGCGGCGGGTGACGATCCCTGGGCCTGAACGCCCACCCACATGCCCTGCGGGCTGCGCCAGGCCGCATGGGGTGGCAGGCATGCGGGAGGTGCGGCACCCAGGTGGCCCGGCGCCGTGCTTTGCAGCAGGGCCGTGCCCGAGAGGCTGCGCAGTTCGCAGCCCGCGTCCAGCCAGACGAGGCGGCCCTGGCCAGCGGCCAGTGGCAGGTGCAGGACCTGTGGCGGGCCGCCGCTGGCCGCGAAGGAGGAGGGGGAGTGGTGGTGCTGTTTCATGCCTCCAGCGTAGGGTGGCAGCCTGCATCGCAACAGGCACAGAAACCGGCTGGGCGATGCAGAGCAGCGGATTGATTTTTGCTCTGTTCTGGTCGGTTTTCGGTAGTCCTGTATCTGTTCTGGTCGGCGGTTCGGGCGCATCATGGGCAGGCCATGCCCGTCACATCCGCAGCGAACCTTCCCCTGTACCGCCAACTGGCCGACCACTACCAGCAGGCGGTGGCCCAGGGCGTGCTGCTGCCCGGAGCGCGCATGCCGTCGGTGCGCGAGCTGATGCAGCGCCATGGGGTGAGCCTGTCGACCGCGCTGCAGGCGCTGCGCACCCTGGAGGAGCAGGGCAGCGTGCAGGCGCGTCCCCGGGTCGGCTACTTCGTGCAGGACCCGCAGGTGCACCTGCTGGACCACAGCAGCGAGCCCGACCCCCGTTGCCCGGTGCAGCAGATCGATGGCACCCAGTTCGCGGGCATCAACGAGCGCATCTCGCTGTGGCTGGAGCAGGGGCGGCGCGCGCAGGTGCGCGTGGACCTGGGGGCCGCCATGCCCGCGCCCGAACTGTTCGATCACCTCACCCTCAACCGCATCGGCGCCGCACTGCTGCGTGAGTTTCCCGACGTGCTGGTGCAGGGCCATTCGCGGCCCGGCACCCACCCGCTGTTCCAGGCGGCCATGGCCCGGCAGGCGCTGGAAGTCGGTGTGAACGTGGCGCCGCAGGAGGTGATGGCCACCCTGGGCAACTCGGACGCGGTGAACCTGGCGCTTGCGGCGGTGACCGAGCGCGGCGATGTGGTGGCGGTGGAATCCCCCACCTTCTATGGCGTGCTGCAGGCGGTGGAAACGCAGAACCTGCGCGCACTGGAGATCCCCAGCAGCTCGCGCACCGGCATCTCGCTCGACGCCCTGGAGCTGGCCGTGCAGAGCGAGCCGCGCCTCAAGGCCGTGGTCGTCGTGCCACACCTGCAGATGCCCAATGGCGCGCTCATGCCCGACAGCCACAAGGAGCGGCTGGTGGCGTTCTGCCGGCGCCATGGCCTGGCGCTGATCGAGGACGACATCTACCGCGAGCTGGTCGACGCACCCGTGCTCCAGCGCCCGCTCAAGGCTTGGGACGAGACGGGGCAGGTGATCTACTGTGTGTCCTTCAACAAGACGCTGGCGCCGGGCCTCCGCCAGGGCTGGATGAACGGGGGGCGCTGGCACGAGCGCATCCAGATCCTGAAATTCGCGCGCACCCGCAACATGCAGGTCTGGTCCCAGTTGCTGGCGGCCCGCACGGTGGGGACTGCCGCGCACGAGCGCCACCTGCGCCGCTTTCGCGGTGCGCTCAGGTTGCAGCGCGAGCGCAGCGTGCAGATGGTGGCGCGGCATTTTCCGCAGGGCACGCGCCTGTCGGTCCCGCCCGGCGGGCTCAGCCTGTGGATCGAGCTGCCTGCGGGGGTGTCGTCCTCGCTGTTGTTCGAGCAGGCGCTGGCCCTGGGCATCCGCGTGGCGCCGGGGCCGATCTTTTCCAATTCGGGGCGCTACGAGGGCTTTCTGCGCCTGAGCTGCGGCCTGCCGTTCTCGCCCGAGGTGGAGTGGGCCTACGGCGAACTCGGGCGCCTGCTGCACGGGCAGGTCCGGGCCCAGCGGCAGGCCGCCTGAGGGCCTGTGTGCGGCCAAAGAAAAAGCCGCCTGGCAGAGTGCCGGGCGGCTTTTTCGGGGAGAACCAGCGCTGAATTACTTCAGCTTGATTTCCTTGTATTCGACGTGCTTGCGTGCCTTGGGATCAAATTTCATGATCAGCATCTTTTCAGGCATCGTCTTCTTGTTCTTCGTCGTCGTGTAGAAGTGACCGGTACCCGCAGTGGATTCCAGCTTGATCTTGTCGCGTCCGCCTTTGCTTGCCATGGTGTTTCTCCTTAAGCCTGGCCACGTGCGCGCAGGTCTGCGAGCACCGAGTCAATACCGTTCTTGTCGATCAAACGCAGGGCAGCGCTCGAAACGCGCAGGCGAACCCAGCGGTTTTCGGTCTCGACCCAGAAACGGCGGTATTGCAGGTTCGGCAGGAACCGGCGCTTGGTTTTGTTGTTGGCGTGGGAAACATTGTTCCCGACCATGGGCTTCTTGCCCGTTACGTCGCAGACGCGTGCCATGAGGACACTCCGATACTTTTTAACGGCCGTTCGCTGCGTGCTGCAGGGATGTTTCCCAACAGCACAGCTTGCGGCCTCACCTCGCCAGAAAGGGTGGCGGTAACCCCGGGACGACCGATATGGCCGGCCCGATTTGATTTTTGCCTGCAGGAAAAGCGGGTACGAAAATACCCGCCTGAATTCAGGAAAGCCTCGGATTATAGCGGCCCGCGCACCGGGGCGTCAAATTGCGTCCCGGGCGGCGGTTTTCAGTCCTGCTGTTCGAGGAAGCGCTGGGCGTCGAGCGCAGCCATGCAGCCGGTGCCGGCGCTGGTGATGGCCTGGCGGTACACATGGTCCGCCACGTCGCCGGCCGCGAAGACGCCGGGCACGCTGGTCTGCGTGGCAAAGCCCTTGAGCCCGCCCTGCGTGATGATGTAGCCGCCTTCCATCTCCAGCTGGCCCTGGAAGATGTCGGTGTTGGGCGAGTGGCCGATGGCGATGAAGCAGCCGTGCAGGGTGATGTCCTCGGTGCTGCCGTCCTTGGTGCTCTTGATGCGGATGCCGGTCACGCCGGTGGCGTCGCCCAGCACCTCGTCCAGCGTGTTGAACAGCTTGAGTTCGATCTTGCCAGCGGCAACCTTCTCGTTGAGCTTGTCCACCAGGATGGGCTCGGCCTTGAACTTGTCGCGGCGGTGCACCACGGTGACCTTGCTGGCGATGTTGGAAAGATACAACGCTTCTTCGACGGCCGTGTTGCCGCCGCCGACCACGGCCACGGGCTTGTCGCGGTAGAAGAAACCATCGCAGGTGGCGCAGCCCGACACACCCCGGCCCATGAAGGCTTCTTCGGAGGGCAGGCCCAGGTACTTGGCCGAGGCGCCGGTGGCCAGGATCAGCGCGTCGCAGGTGTAGGTGCCGCTGTCACCGGTGAGGGTGAACGGGCGCTTGCTGAAGTCGACCTTGTTGATGTGGTCGAAGATGATCTGCGTCTTGAAGCGCTCGGCATGCTCCAGAAAGCGCTGCATCAGCTCCGGACCCTGCACGCCATGCACGTCGGCCGGCCAGTTGTCGACCTCCGTCGTGGTCATCAGCTGGCCACCCTGGGACATGCCGGTGATCAACACCGGATTGAGGTTGGCACGGGCGGCGTAGACCGCTGCGCTGTAGCCGGCCGGGCCGGAGCCGAGGATCAGAACTTTCGCGTGTTGGGTGGTAGACATGGTAAAAGCCTGTGTTTTGCGCCCGCTGCACGGGGCGCTGTTGGGAAAGCTGGGGGGCAGGGCGCCAAGTATCAACCGCGCACGGTCTTCACACGCGGGCCCATTTTCAATCACGGCGATTGTAAGAACCCATCAGGGAGTGCGATGGCGCGCCCCTGTGATAACCCCGCTGCGGCACCGGTGGAGCCGCGCCTTTTTGAGAGGAGAAGTTTCCATGTCAACGATGTTGTCCAACCTGGACCTGCTGCGCCGGGTACCGCTGTTCTCGCTGCTCACCGTGGCACAGGCCGAGGTGATCAGTGGCGCCGTGGTCAAGAAGCGCTTCAAGCGCGGGGAGGCGCTGGTCGAGCAGGGGCAAAAATCCAACGCACTGTTCATCCTGCTCACCGGGCGGGCGCGCGTGCTGACGACCGACAGCCGGGGCCGCGAGGTGATCCTGGCCAACCTGGCGCAGGGCGACTACCTGGGCGAGATGAGCATCATCGACAACGAACCGCATTCCGCCACGGTACGCGCCGAGGTGCAGACCGACGTGCTGATGCTCGGGCGCACCGAGTTCGCGCGCTGCCTGACCGAGAACGCCTCCATGTCGCTGGTGGTCATGCGCGGCCTGGTCAAGCGCCTGCGCCATGCCGACCGCAAGATCGAATCCCTGGCCCTGTTGGATGTGTATGGCCGCGTGGCCCATGCGCTGCTGGATTTCGCGGTTACCGATGCGCAGGGCCAGCGCATCATCCGCGACAAGATATCGCGCCAGGATCTGGCCAAGATGGTCGGCGCCTCGCGCGAGATGGTCAGCCGGGTCATGAAGGACCTGGAGGAGCGCGGCTTCATCGAGGTGCTGGCCACCGGCGCTACTGTGCTCAAGGACCGCCTGGACGCGCTGGGCTGATCCTGCGCGCCGGTTCCGGGCGGTGCTTGGGGTAAGCTTGCCCGGCTCCTTATGACCTATTCACTCAATACCCTGAACGCATCGTCCGCAGCGAAGTCGCCGCCCCGCTCGGGAGCGGCCCGCTTCGGGCATGAAATCGGCCTGGTGCTGGGCCTGCTGGCCCTGGTCTTCTGGCTGCTGGCGTTGGTCAGCTACTCGGCGCAGGATGCCGCATGGTCCTCCTCGGGCCCCTCGGATGCGCGTGCCGTGCTCAACTGGGCGGGGCGCCTGGGCGCGTGGCTGGCCGATGGCAGCTACTTTGCCCTGGGCTTTTCGGTCTGGTGGTGCGTGGCGGCGGGCGTGCGCTCCTGGCTGTCGTCGCTGGCGCGCTGGATGCGCGGCGGCGAGGTGCTGCCCGGCGCCGTGAGCCCCATGGCGCGCCGTGGCCTGTTCTGGGGCGGGCTGGTGGTGCTGATGTGTGCCAGCACCGCGCTCGAATGGTCGCGCCTGTACCGCTTCGAATCGCTGCTGCCCGGCCATGCCGGCGGCGTGCTCGGCTACCTCACGGGGCCGGCCAGCGTCAAATGGCTGGGTTTCACCGGCTCGGCCCTGCTGTGCATTGTGCTCGCCGTGCTGGGTGCGGCGTTGGTGTTCCGTTTCTCCTGGGGCCATGTGGCCGAGGTGCTGGGCGGGCGCATCGATGCGCTGGTGCAGTCGCGCCGCACGCAGCGCGAGGTGGCCAAGGATGTGGCCGTGGGCCGCAAGGCCGCGCGTGAGCGCGCCGTGGTGGTGCTGGAAGAGAAGACCGAGAGCGAAGAGCACCACCCGCAACCGGTGCAGATCATCGAGCCGATCCTGGTCGACCCGCCGCTGAGCGCCCGCGTGGTCAAGGAGCGGCAAAAGCCCTTGTTCACCGAGATGCCCGACAGCAAGTTGCCGATGGTGGACCTGCTCGACGGTCCGCTGCAGCGCCAGGAGACGGTAGCGCCCGAGACGCTGGAAATGACCAGCCGCCTCATCGAGAAGAAGCTCAAGGATTTCGGCGTGGAGGTGCGCGTGGTGGCGGCCATGCCCGGCCCGGTGATCACGCGCTACGAGATCGAGCCCGCCACGGGCGTCAAGGGCTCGCAGATCGTGGGCCTGGCCAAGGACCTGGCGCGCTCGCTGAGCCTGGTCTCCATCCGCGTGGTGGAGACCATCCCGGGCAAGAACTTCATGGCGCTGGAATTGCCCAACGCCAAGCGCCAGTCCATCCGCCTGTCCGAGATTCTGGGCTCGCAGGTGTACCACGAGGCCAAGAGCATGCTCACCATGGGCCTGGGCAAGGACATCGTGGGCAACCCGGTGGTGGCCGACCTGGCCAAGATGCCGCACGTGCTCGTGGCCGGTACCACGGGCTCGGGCAAGTCGGTGGGGATCAACGCCATGATCCTCTCGCTGCTGTACAAGGCCGAAGCGCGCGACGTGCGCCTCCTGATGATCGACCCGAAGATGCTGGAAATGTCGGTCTACGAAGGCATTCCGCACCTGCTGGCGCCCGTGGTCACCGACATGAAGCAGGCCGCCAACGGCCTGAACTGGTGTGTGGCCGAGATGGAGCGCCGCTACAAGCTCATGAGCAAGCTCGGCGTGCGCAACCTGGCCGGCTACAACGTCAAGATCGACGAGGCCAAGGCGCGCGAGGAGTTCATCTACAACCCTTTCAGCCTCACGCCCGAGGAGCCCGAGCCGCTGCAGCGCCTGCCGCACATCGTGGTGGTCATCGACGAGCTGGCCGACCTGATGATGGTGGTGGGCAAGAAGATCGAAGAATTGATCGCGCGCCTGGCGCAGAAGGCGCGTGCCGCCGGCATCCACCTGATCCTGGCCACGCAGCGCCCCAGCGTGGACGTGATCACCGGCCTGATCAAGGCCAACATTCCGACCCGCATCGCCTTCCAGGTGAGCAGCAAGATCGACAGTCGCACCATCCTCGACCAGATGGGTGCCGAGGCCCTGCTGGGCATGGGCGACATGCTCTACATGGCCAGCGGCACCGGGCTGCCGATCCGCGTGCATGGCGCCTTCGTTTCGGACGAGGAAGTCCACCGTGTCGTCCATTACCTCAAGGAACAAGGGGAGCCGGACTACATAGAGGGGGTGCTCGAAGGCGGAACTGTGGACGGCGACGGGGATCTGTCAGGGGAGGGCGGTGGCAGCGAGGGGGGTGAAAAAGACCCGATGTACGACCAGGCCGTGGAAGTGGTCCTCAAGGACCGCAAGGCCAGCATCTCCTACGTTCAGCGCAAGCTGCGCATCGGCTACAACCGGTCGGCCCGCCTGCTGGAGGACATGGAGAAGGCAGGCCTGGTCAGCGGCCTCACCGCCAGCGGCCAGCGCGAAGTGCTGGTGCCTGCACGCCCCGAATAAGGGCTGCGGGTGCCCGAGCCCCAACCCAAGGAGTCTATTTTTGAAAAAGTTTGTGACAGCCATCGTGATCGCGGCCAGTGCCCAGTGGGCCAGCGCGGACGGGCTCAAGAGCCTCGAATCCTTCATGAAGAGCACCCAGACGGGCCGTGCCGAGTTCACCCAGGTGGTGACCTCGCCGCCCAAGGAGGGGCAGACCGCGCGCACCAAGAACTCCAGCGGCTCGTTCGAGTTCCAGCGCCCGGGACGCTTCAAGTTCGTCTACAAGAAGCCTTTCGAGCAGACCATCGTGGCCGATGGTCAGACCCTGTGGCTGCACGACGTGGACCTGAACCAGGTGACGCAGCGCGCCCAGGCCCAGGCCCTGGGCACCACGCCGGCGGCCTTGCTGGCATCGGCACCCGACCTGTCGGCGCTCAAGGCCGATTTCACGCTGGAGGCCGCGCCCGAGGTCGACGGCCTGCAGTGGGTGCTGGCACGCCCCAAGGCCAAGGACGGGCAGCTGCAGAGCGTGCGCGTGGGCTTTGCCGGCGAGCAGCTCGCGGCCCTGGACATCCTGGACAGTTTTGGCCAGCGCTCGGCCATCCGCTTTAGCGGCATGCAGGCCAACCCGCCCCTGCCGGCCGGCACCTTCCAGTTCAAGCCGCCTGCCGGGGCCGATGTGGTCAAGCAATAGGCCCGGCGGCGGTAGCGTCTCTATTTCTTCTGGATGACACCGCGCGCATAGCCGCCGTGCGCCGAGGGCAGCACCATGCAGATCATGGCGCGGCCCTGCTGCTTTTCCAGTTGCTGGACCACGGTGCGCTGCTCGTCGTAGTCTTCGCCGGCACGCAGGTCTGCCGCGGTCTTCTTGATGCGCTTGAGCAGGTCCTGCACCTTGTCGTCGTTGATGCCGAGGTTCGGGCAGTTCTTGGCCGCGAAATCGGCCGACGCAAGGGCCGAGCCCAGCTGGGCCTCGATGGCCTCGGCTTCGGTCACGTCGGCCTGGGCGGCGCCGCACAGCAAGGCGAGAGTCAGGCCCAGCAGCAGGGTGGGTTTGGCAAGGCTTGGTGGGTGCGTCATGGTTCAGTTCTTGGGGGGACAGGTGGGATCAGGCAACGGCGTGTTGTCACCAGCGGTAGACGGCAGGCAACTGGCCTGAATGCCTGCGGTGCCGGGTTTTTTTCGCCCCGCTGTCGGTGAGGACCATTTCGGCCCCTTCGAAGGATATCTGCGCCTGGCGGTTCAGGGTGCGGCCGAGAACCGTGAACACCATCTCGATGCTGGTCTGGTCGTTCGCAAGCTTCCAGGTGCCGTCCAGGGTGCGCAGCGCGCCGATCTCGTCCTTCTTCAGGTAGAGCCTGACCGTGCCATCGGGCAGAAACTGCACGATGTTGGACGAGGGGGTGTACTCCTCCCACCAGCCTGCCAGGGTGGCGGCCGCATCCTGTGCGCTGGCCTTGGCGGGGGCCTCCTGGGCATGGGCCGGGAACATGGGCTGCAGCAGGGCCAGCAGGGTCAGCACGAGAAGCCGCAGGGCCCTGTGCCAGTGTGTCATGGTCATGGAAGAATGAGGCAGTCGTTGTTCTGCCAGGCTTTATAAGCGATGCAGACACCACCTCCCGCCAGTGTTCGCGGGCTTCTGTGACATTTTCGGCATCTGGGGCATGCGGCTGTGTTGGAATCGGGGCCTGCCACCGGCTTGCAGTCTGCCGGCGGGCCTTCATCTGGATGCCATGGCATTCGCTGTTCCCTTTCGGCTCTTTCCATGAGTACCTCCCGCAGTCCTTCGCCCTCTCCCTCCTCTGGCGCAGCCCACCAGCCGCTGGCCGAGCGCCTGCGCCCGCGCACGCTGGGCGAGGTGATCGGGCAGCAGCAGGTGCTGGGGCCGGGCATGCCGCTGCGCCTGGCCTTCGAGTCGGGCCGCCCGCACAGCTGCATCCTGTGGGGGCCGCCGGGCGTGGGCAAGACCACCATCGCGCGCCTGATGGCCGATGCCTTCGACGCGCAGTTCATCAGCATCAGCGCGGTGCTGGGCGGGGTCAAGGACATCCGCGAGGCCGTGGAGCGCGCCGAACTCGCCCGCGATGGCCTCATGCAGCAGCGCACCATCGTCTTCGTCGATGAGGTGCACCGCTTCAACAAGAGCCAGCAGGACGCGTTTTTGCCGCACGTGGAAAGCGGGCTGTTCACCTTCATCGGCGCCACCACCGAGAACCCCTCGTTCGAGGTCAACTCCGCGCTGCTCTCGCGCGCGGCGGTGTACGTGCTGCAACCGCTGTCGGCCGAGGACCTGCAGCAGCTGGTGGCCCTGGCCCAGGCACAGGGGGCGCTGCCCGCGATCGAGCAGGCCGCCATCGACCGGCTCGTGGCCTATGCCGACGGCGATGCCCGGCGCCTGCTCAACACGCTGGAAACGCTGGCCATGGCGGCCACGCAGGAGCAACTGGCCGAGATCAGGGACGACTGGCTGCTCAAGGTGCTGGGCGAGCGCATGCGCCGCTACGACAAGGGCGGGGAGCAGTTCTACGACACCATCAGCGCGCTGCACAAATCCGTGCGCGGCTCCGACCCCGATGCGGCGCTGTACTGGCTGGTGCGCATGCTCGACGGCGGGGCGGACCCGCGCTACATGGCGCGGCGCCTGGTGCGCATGGCCAGCGAGGACATCGGCCTGGCCGACCCGCGCGCGCTGCGCCTGGCGCTCGATGCCGCCGAGGTCTACGAGCGCCTGGGCACTCCCGAGGGCGAGCTGGCGCTGGCCGAGTGCGTGGTCTACCTGGCCGTGGCACCCAAGTCGAATGCCGTCTACAAGGCCTACAACGCCGCACGCGCCTGGGTCAAGCAGGACGGGACGCGCCCCGTGCCCATGCACCTGCGCAATGCACCGACCAAGCTCATGAAGCAGCTCGACTACGGCAAGGGCTACCGCTATGCGCACGACGAGGAGGGCGGCTTTGCGGCAGGAGAAAACTACCTGCCCGAGGGCATGCCGGAGCCCGGTTTCTACCAGCCGGTGGAGAGGGGGCTCGAAATCAAGATCGCACAGAAATTGCGTGAACTGCGCCATCGCAATACCGCCGCTGATGGCACTGCCCTGCCAGAGGATTGACGGTTTGCAGGAGGAGCCGCGTGAAAATCGCGGTTATGCTGATTTTGCATGATCCTGGTAATAAGTTTGCTCAGCAATATTCTTGCGTGCATCAAAATTACTTATGTACCCGGGCGGTCACTGATGGACTGTCGAACCCGAGGGAAAACCCCGCCAATCATGAAGAGGGGCTCCTGACACTACTGGCTACAATCCCGTCCACAAACCCGCACAGCTGCATTTCTGGCGGGTTTTTTGCTAGATGGCAGTCGGGCCCACAAGGCTGTACCGATTCCGGTGCCTGCGCTTGGGGTGCGTTACAAACGAAGGACTTCTCTTATGGACATTTTGCTGCAACAGATCATCAACGGTCTGGTTCTCGGCAGCATGTATGCCTTGATAGCCTTGGGCTATACGATGGTGTACGGCATTATTCAACTGATCAACTTCGCCCACGGCGAGGTGCTCATGATCGGTGCACTTACCAGTTGGAGCTGTATCGGCCTGATGCAAGGGGCCATGCCCGGCGCACCCGGCTGGCTGATCCTGCTGCTGGCGACCATCATTGCTTGCGTGGTCGCCGCCACCCTGAACTTCGTGATCGAAAAAGTCGCCTACCGGCCGCTGCGCAGCAGCCCGCGCCTGGCCCCCCTGATCACCGCGATCGGCATGTCCATCCTGCTGCAGACGCTGGCCATGATCATCTGGAAGCCCAACTACAAGCCCTATCCGACGATGCTGCCCAGCTCGCCGTTCCAGATCGGCGGCGCCTTCATCACCCCCACCCAGATCCTGATCCTGGGCGTGACCGCGATTGCCCTGGCCTCGCTGGTCTACCTGGTGAACCACACGAACCTGGGTCGTGCGATGCGTGCCACGGCCGAGAACCCCCGCGTGGCCTCGCTGATGGGCGTCAAGCCCGACATGGTGATCTCGGCCACCTTCATCATCGGTGCCATCCTGGCGGCCATCGCCGGCATCATGTACGCCTCCAACTACGGCACGGCGCAGCACACCATGGGCTTCCTGCCGGGCCTCAAGGCCTTTACCGCAGCCGTGTTCGGCGGCATCGGCAACCTGGCCGGCGCGGTGGTCGGCGGCATCCTGCTGGGCCTGATCGAGGCCATCGGCTCGGGCTACATCGGCACCCTCACGGGCGGCCTGCTGGGCAGCCACTACACCGACATCTTTGCTTTCATCGTGCTGATCATCATCCTCACGCTGCGCCCCTCGGGCCTGCTGGGCGAGCGTGTGGCGGATCGAGCCTGAGGACCTTGCCATGAAGAACAACAACCTTGCCAAATGGATCGCTGGCGGCATCGCGCTGCTGATCCTCCCGCTGATCCTCCAATACTTCGGCAACGCCTGGGTGCGCATCGCCGACCTGGCCCTGCTATACGTGATGCTGGCCCTGGGCCTGAACATCGTGGTCGGTTACGCCGGCCTGCTGGACCTGGGCTACGTGGCGTTCTACGCCGTGGGTGCCTACCTGTTCGCGCTGATGGCTTCGCCCCATCTGGCCGATACCTTTGCAGCGTTTGCCGCCATGTTCCCCAACGGGCTGCATACCTCGCTGTGGGTGGTGATACCGGTGGCGGCCTTGGTCGCGGCATTGTTCGGGGCGGTGCTCGGGGCGCCCACGCTCAAGCTGCGCGGCGACTACCTGGCCATCGTGACGCTGGGCTTCGGTGAAATCATCCGCATCTTCCTGAACAACCTGGACCATCCCGTCAACCTGACCAACGGCCCCAAGGGCCTCGGGCAGATCGATTCGGTCAAGATCTTCGGTCTGGACCTGGGCAAGCGGCTGGAGCTGTTCGGCTTCGAGATCAACTCCGTCACGCTGTACTACTACCTGTTCCTGGTGCTGGTGATCATCAGCGTCATCATCTGCTACCGCCTGCAGGACTCGCGCATCGGCCGCGCCTGGATGGCCATCCGCGAGGACGAAATCGCCGCCAAGGCCATGGGCATCAACACCCGCAACCTCAAGTTGCTGGCCTTCGGCATGGGCGCTTCGTTCGGCGGTGTCTCGGGTGCCATGTTCGGTGCCTTCCAGGGCTTCGTTTCGCCCGAGTCCTTCAGCCTGATGGAGTCGGTCATGATCGTCGCCATGGTGGTGCTCGGCGGCATTGGCCACATCCCCGGCGTGATCCTGGGCGCCGTGCTGCTGTCGGCCCTGCCCGAAGTGCTGCGCTACGTGGCCGGCCCACTGCAGGCCATGACCGACGGCCGCCTCGATTCCGCCATCCTGCGCCAGTTCCTGATTGCCGTGGCCATGATCGTCATCATGCTGATGCGCCCCCGTGGTCTGTGGCCTGCGCCCGACCATGGCAAGAGCCTCACGCAGAAGTCCTGAACACCACCGAAAGTTAGAACATGGCAGAGAAATCCAACGAAGTGGTGCTGAAGGTTGCCGGCATTTCCAAGCGCTTTGGCGGCTTGCAAGCCCTCTCCGACGTGGGCATCACGATTGAACGCGGCCAGGTCTATGGCCTGATCGGTCCCAACGGCGCCGGCAAGACCACGTTCTTCAACGTGATCACCGGCCTGTACACCCCCGACGCCGGCACGTTCGAACTCGCAGGCAAGCCCTACGAGCCGACGGCCGTGCACGAGGTGGCGAAGGCCGGCATTGCCCGTACCTTCCAGAACATCCGCCTGTTTGCGGAAATGACGGCGCTCGAGAACGTGATGGTGGGCCGCCACATCCGTACCAAGTCCGGCCTGTTGGGCGCGATACTGCGCACCAAGAGCTTCAAGGCAGAGGAGCTGGCCATCGCCAAGCGCGCGCAGGAGCTGCTCGACTATGTGGGCATCGGCAAGTTCGCCGACTACAAGGCGCGCACCCTGAGCTACGGCGACCAGCGCCGCCTGGAGATCGCCCGCGCCCTGGCCACCGATCCCCAGCTGATCGCGCTGGACGAGCCCGCAGCCGGCATGAATGCGACCGAGAAGGTGCAATTGCGTGAGCTGATCGACCGCATCCGCAACGACAACCGCACCATCCTGCTCATCGAGCACGATGTGAAGCTGGTGATGGGCCTGTGCGACCGCGTGACGGTGCTCGACTACGGCAAACAGATCGCCGAAGGTACGCCTGCCACCGTGCAGAAGAACGAAAAAGTGATTGAGGCCTATCTGGGCACCGGAGGACACTGAGAATGGCCGAAAAATCCAACAAGGTACTGCTGCAGGTCAAGGGCCTGAAGGTGGGCTACGGCGGTATCCAGGCCGTCAAGGGCGTGGACTTCGAGGTGCGAGAAGGCGAGCTGGTCTCGCTCATCGGCTCCAACGGTGCCGGCAAGACCACCACCATGAAGGCCATCACGGGCACGCTGCCCATGGGCGATGGCGACATCGAGTACCTGGGCAAGAGCATCAAGGGCAAGGGCGCATGGGACCTGGTCAAGGACGGCCTGGTGATGGTGCCGGAAGGCCGCGGCGTGTTCGCGCGCATGACCATCACCGAGAACCTGCAGATGGGTGCCTACATCCGCAAGGACAAGGCGGGCATCCTGGCTGACATCGAGAAGATGTTCACCATCTTCCCGCGCCTGCGCGAGCGCAAGGACCAACTGGCCGGCACCATGTCGGGCGGCGAGCAGCAGATGCTGGCCATGGGCCGCGCGCTGATGAGCCAGCCCAAGGTGCTGCTGTTGGACGAGCCCTCGATGGGCCTGTCGCCCATCATGGTGGACAAGATCTTCGAGGTGGTGCGCGATGTGTACGCCCTGGGCGTGACCATCCTGCTGGTGGAGCAGAACGCCAGCCGCGCGCTGGCCATTGCCGACCGCGGTTACGTGATGGAGTCGGGCCTGATCACCATGACCGGCCCAGGCCAGGAACTGCTGAGCGACCCCAAGGTGCGTGCCGCCTATCTGGGCGAGTAAGCCCCGGATGCATGCAAAGAAAAATGCCGCCCCTCGGGGCGGCATTTTTCATGGCGCAGGCCGGATTCAGTACTTGTACTGCACGCCCAGCGTCGTCATCTTCACGCCCGCGTTGTCGTCGGCGAAGTGGAACTTGTGGCGTTCCCACTCCACCACGGCGGCCCATTGCTGGTTGAAGTTCCAGCGTGCGCCGAGGCCGTAGGACAGGCCAAAGCCGCTGTCCTTGCCCGTGTTGACGCCCAGGCCCGAGAAGCCCGTGGTGCGCGTGCGGCCATAGGTGGTACCGACCTTGCCGAAGAGGTCGAACTGCTCGTTCAGCGGGGCCCGCCCGACCAGGCTCAGGTTGACGCCCTGGGCTTTGGTGGTTCCGCCCAGGCGGTGGGCCTTGCCAGCGTTCAAATAGCTCAGCTCCACCCCCGCATTGGGGTGGAAATAACCCCCGGTGGAAAGCTTCCAGGCCGAGTCGGAATCATCGAAGCCCAGGCCGGTGCCTGGCGGGCCGGCGTTGAGGTCGAAATTGGAGCGGCCACCACTCAGGCCGAAGTAGCCTTGCTGGGTGTACGGAATGAAAGAGTCGCGCTGCTTTGGCGAAGCGCTGCTGGTCTGTGCCTGTACGCCCGTGGCGGCGCAGGCGGCTGCAACCAGCCAGGGGATCAGGCGGAACGAGGATGGCATGAAAGATGTCCTTGGAACGTGGGGAAATTCGGCGGGCAAAGGATGCTCGCGGGGCGAATGCCCAATCTAAGGCGCGGGTCCTGGCGTTCCTGTAGGACTGGGGGGCCCTGGCGGGTAGGCCCCGCCCGGGGATGTCGCCCCGGGCGACGCCCTGCCATCGACCCTGGGCCGGCCTGCAGCGGCCCGGCGGTTAAACTCCCGACAGTCACGTTGGCGTCATGGTTTTGTCATGGCGTCGTCATTTTCAAGAAATCCCACCCCCCGTTCCAGGAGCTTCTCCCATGCTGTTTGCCAAGCTGTTGCCACGCGAAGGCAACTTTTTCGAAATGTTCAACCAGCATGCGGACCGCATCGTGGAAGCGGCTCGCGCCTTTTCGCAACTGGTGGCGAACTACAACGATCCTCACCTGCGCGACAAGTACAACCAGGACGTGGACAACGCCGAGCGGGCTGCCGACCGCGTGACGCATGAGGTCAACAAGGCCATCCACAAGACCTTCATCACCCCCATCGACCGCGAGCAGATCCACACGCTGATCAA
Organism: Acidovorax sp. AC410; assembly: GCF_979253235.1. Classification (NCBI taxonomy): domain Bacteria; kingdom Pseudomonadati; phylum Pseudomonadota; class Betaproteobacteria; order Burkholderiales; family Comamonadaceae; genus Acidovorax; species Acidovorax sp. AC410. Next base: position 477,699 of record NZ_CEEDCG010000001.1, on the reverse strand, counting down.
CACCATGGACGATGTGGCCGACCTGATCCAGGACTCGGCGGAAACCATGGCGCTGTACGACGTGCGCCACATGACCGACGAGATCACGCGCCTGACGGACCTGAGCCTCAAGTGCTGCGAGCGCGTGCGCGACGCCGTCAAGCTGCTCGACAAGATCGCCGACCCGGCCGTGGCCGAGGCGGCCCTCAAGACCTGCGAGGAGATCGACAAGCTCGAATCCGACGCCGACCGCGTGATGCGCAGCGCCATGAGCAAGCTGTTCCGCGAGGAGCCCGATGTGCGCGAGGTGATCAAGCTCAAGGCCATCTACGAGTTGCTGGAAACCATCACCGACAAGTGCGAGGACGTGGCCAACTGCATCGAGGGCATCGTCCTCGAGAACTCCTGATCGGCAGGGCTTCGCAGCATGGAAACCGTACAAGCAGCCCTGTGGGTTGTCATCTTGCTCGTGGCGCTCGCCCTCCTGTTCGACTTCATGAACGGGTTCCACGATGCCGCCAACTCGATCGCCACGGTGGTCTCCACCGGCGTGCTCAAGCCCGCGCAGGCGGTGCTGTTCGCGGCGTTCTTCAATTTCGTGGCCATCTTCGTGTTCCACCTGAGCGTGGCCGCCACGGTGGGCAAGGGCATCGTGCAGCCCGGCATCGTGGACACGCACGTGGTGTTCGGCGCCCTGGTGGGCGCCATCACCTGGAACGTGATCACCTGGTACTACGGCATCCCCAGTAGCTCCTCGCATGCGCTGATCGGCGGCATCGTGGGCGCGGTGATCGCCAAGGCTGGCGCGGGTGCGCTGATCTCGGCGGGGATCCTGAAAACCGTGGCCTTCATCTTCGTCTCGCCCCTGCTGGGTTTTGCGCTGGGCTCGCTGATGATGGTGGCCGTGGCCTGGATCTTCCGGCGTTCGCGGCCGAGCAAGGTGGACAAGTGGTTCCGGCGCCTGCAGCTCGTCTCGGCGGGGGCCTACAGCCTGGGCCACGGCGGCAATGATGCGCAGAAGACCATCGGCATCATCTGGCTGCTGTTGATCGCCACGGGCTATGCCTCGACGACCGATGCCTCGCCGCCCACCTGGGCCATCGTGAGCTGCTACGTGGCCATCGGCCTCGGAACCATGTTCGGTGGCTGGCGCATCGTCAAGACCATGGGCCAGAAGATCACCAAGCTCAAGCCCGTGGGCGGCTTCTGTGCCGAGACGGGCGGGGCGATCACGCTGTTCCTGGCCACCACGCTGGGCATCCCGGTCTCCACCACCCACACCATCACCGGTGCCATCGTGGGCGTGGGCTCCACCCAGCGCGCCAGCGCCGTGCGCTGGGGCGTGGCGGGCAACATCGTCTGGGCCTGGGTGCTCACCATCCCGGCCAGTGCCTTCGTGGCAGCCATTGCCTATTGGGTCAGCCTGCAGTTGTTCTGACAGCTGCTGCACGCCCAAAGAAAAGCCCCTGCCGGCCGCGCGCCGCAGGGGCTTTTTCGTTGGGTCAGGGGGCCTACTGCGAGATCTTGCGCGCTTCCTCGATCTGGTACTCGAAGTAGCGCTGGAAGCTGAAGGCCAGGCTGGCCATCAGCACCGTGGTGCCCATCAGCAGGGCCAGGATGATGGCGCCGATGGTGATCCACTGCGTCTGGCCGGCGGGCGCTTCCACCGGGGCGCTGGGGTTGTAGCGGGCATTCCAGCGTTCTGGTGTCATCAGGCCGTACAGGATGGCGCGCAGGGCGCAACCCGCGATCGTGAACCCCAGCAGGGGGATCAGCACCCAGCTGTAGTGGTCGTCCTGGCCCAGTTGCTGCACACGCTGGATGCCGTAGATCCCCAGCGCCGTGGGGATGGGCAGCAGCCAGCCCAGCATGTCCCCCATGCCGTGCAGGTAGAAGCGGTGCAGGCCCAGCGGGCCGCCGAGGAAGGCCAGCCAGGCGGCCAGGGTTTTGTTTTTCATGGGGGGATTATTCAGGCGAAGTGGTGTCGCCCGCGCCCAGGGTCTTTTCCATCAGCACGATGTCGCGCCAGGCGCCGAATTTCCAGCCCATGGAGCGCATCACGCCCACGTCCGTGAAGCCCAGGGCGCGGTGAACGCCGATGGAGCCGGCATTGGCCGAATCGCCGATCACCGCCAGCAGCTTGCGCACGCCCACTGCCTCGGCCTGTGCGATCAGTTCGGCCAGCAACTGCCGGCCCAGGCCCATGCCGCGGGCGTTGTCGGCCACATAGATCGAGTCTTCGGCCGAAAAGCGGTAGGCCGGGCGCGGCTTGAACCAGTTGGCATAGGCAAAGCCCAGCACCTGGCCGTCCTGCTCGGCCACCAGCCAGGGCAGGCCCCGGCCCAGCACGTCGGCGCGGCGGCCTGCCATGTCGGTTTCGGTGGGGGGATCGATCTCGAAAGTGCCTGTGCCGTGCAGCACGTGGTGGGCGTAGATGGCGGTGATCGCCGGGAGGTCGACGTCGGTACTGGGACGGATGGTGGGCATGGCTGGGGGCGTGGAATGCAGGTTTGCGCGCGTTCGCCGAAGTGTATGGCACGCTTTTCCGGGAATTGGATATAATCGCGGGCTTTGCAGCGTGTCGCTGGCCGGGTGGCCATGTCGCGTGTCTCAAGCGTTGCGAGAATATGGTTGCGAACACTATGGCTTTCGGCAGGCACTGCCGGAACCCAACACCCGAAGGATAAATCATGGTCGTCATTCGACTCTCTCGCGGCGGCTCCAAGGGCCGTCCTTTCTTCAACATCGTCGTCGCCGACAAGCGCGTGCGCCGTGACGGCCGCTTCATCGAGCGCCTGGGCTTCTACAACCCCACCGCCAAGGAAACCGAAGAAGGCCTGCGCATCGCCCAGGACCGCCTGACGTACTGGCAGAGCGTGGGCGCCCAGTCCTCGCCTACCGTGGACCGCCTGATCAAGCAAGCCGCCAAGAAGGCTGCTTAAAGCTCCCTGAAAAGGGCGGGTTCCGTCGGCTTGCCTGGCGGAACCCGCCCTTTTCCTATTTCCGAGATCCTTTCCATGGCCACCAACCTGACCCTCGCACCCGCAGAACTGCCTGCCGACGCCGTCGAAGTGGGCCGCATTGCCGACGCCTGGGGTATCAAAGGCTGGTTCAAGGTGGTGCCCCACAGCAGCAACCCCGAAGCCCTGTTCTCTGCCAAAAGCTGGTACCTGCAGCCCTCCGAGCGGGGTGCCAAGACCTTCTCGGGCACGGTGCTGCTGCCCATCCGCCAGGCCAAGGACCACTCGGACACCGTGGTGGCCTGGGCGCAGGGCATCGACGACCGCAATGGCGCCGAGGCGCTACGCGGTGCGCGCATCTTCGTGCCGCGCTCGGGCTTTCCGACCACTGCCACCGACGAGTACTACTGGGTTGATCTGATCGGCCTGGCCGTCGTCAACCGCGAAGGCGTGGCGCTGGGCACCGTGCGCGAACTGCTGTCCACCGGCCCGCAGACCGTGCTGGTGCTCGAGTACGAGGAGGCAGGCAAGGTGCAGGAGCGCATGATTCCCTTCGTGGCCCATTTCGTCGACAAGGTGGAACTGCCCGAAAAGCGCATCACCGTCGACTGGCAGCCCGACTACTGAGCGACCGGTTACGGTCCGCTGCGCAGCATGCGCTTTGACATCATCACCCTGTTCCCCGAGCTGTTTGCGCCCTTTCTGGCGAGCGGAGTGACGCGGCGCGCCTACGCCGGTGGTCAGGTCGACGTGCGGCTGTGGAATCCGCGCGACCAGGCCGAGGGCAATTACCGCCGCGTGGACGACCGGCCCTTTGGCGGTGGCCCGGGCATGGTGATGCTGGCCGAGCCGCTGACGCGCTGCCTGGCCGCCATCCGCGCCGAGCGCGCCGAGCCTGTCGAGGGCCAGGCTCCGCTGGTGCTGTTTTCCCCCATCGGTGCGGTGCTCAACCACGCGGCGGTGGAGCGCTGGTCCGCCAGCGCCGGGGCGGTGCTGCTGTGCGGGCGTTACGAAGGCATCGACCAGCGCTTCATCGATGCCCATGTGGATGTGCAGATCAGCCTCGGTGATTTCGTGCTCTCGGGCGGCGAGATCGCCTCCATGGCGCTGCTCGATGCCGTGGCGCGCCTGCAGCCCGGTGTGCTCAACGACGAGGGCAGCCACCAGCTCGACAGCTTCAACCCCGCGCTCGATGGCCTGCTCGACTGCCCGCACTACACCCGCCCCGAGGAGTGGGCGGGCCAGGCCGTGCCGGCCGCGCTGATGTCGGGGCACCATGCGCAGATCGAGCGCTGGCGGCGCGACCAGCGCCTGGCCGTCACCGTGCGCCACCGCCCCGATCTGATCGCTGCAGCCCGCCTGGCGGGACGTATCACACCTGCCGACGAGGCCGTATTGGCCAAGTTGCGCTGACTTGCTATAATCAAAGGCTTTTCGATCCTCTGGCCGGCCGTTTTGCTGAGCAAACATGTGGAGCATGCAGGCTCCTGCCGTTTGTGCGAAACACTGAGACGTCAATCCCGACGCTGCCATTTTTGGCGCGGACATGATCGTTGGATGTAAAAATGAACCTGATTCAAACCCTGGAAGCGGAAGAAATCGCCCGCTTGAACAAGACCATTCCCGCATTCGCGCCTGGTGACACCGTCATCGTGAGCGTGAACGTGGTGGAAGGTACCCGCAAGCGCGTGCAGGCTTACGAAGGCGTGGTGATTGCCAAGCGCAATCGCGGCCTGAACAGCGGCTTCACCGTGCGCAAGATCTCCAGCGGCGAAGGCGTGGAGCGTACGTTCCAGACCTACAGCCCGCTGATCGCCGGTATTGAAGTCAAGCGCCGCGGCGACGTGCGCCGTGCCAAGCTGTACTACCTGCGTGACCGCAGCGGCAAGTCGGCACGTATCAAGGAAAAGCTGCCACAGCGCGTCAACAAGGCGGCTGTTGCCGCCGCAGCAGCAGCCGCTACTGCCGCCTGAGGACTGGACCCGTCCAGGCAAGCCGCTACAGCCAGCCTGTAGCGGCTTTTTGCATTGTGCCGCCCCACCAACGCCCCCTTGGCCCCCTCATCTCGACTGCAGTGAAACCACCGATCAGCCCCGTGTCCTCCATCATCCCGCCCCTGTCCACGCTGCCCGATTTCGATCCGCGCAAGGTGCCCGTGGTGGGGGTGGATACGCACCTGGCGGTGGTGCCGCTGGCGGCCCAGACCCCCGAGGCGCTGCGCCTGCGCTTTGCGCACCCGCCGCAGTGGGAGCCCGAGGTGGTGCTGGAGCGCAAGTTCGCCAACCGCGAGCCGGCCCACGCCTCGGTGCTGCTGGCCATCGTGCTGCGCGAGCAGCCCATGGTGCTGTTGACCGAACGCACAGCGCACCTGTCCACGCATTCGGGGCAGATCGCCTTTCCCGGTGGCCGCGCCGATCCCGAGGATGCCGACCCGGCCGACACCGCGCTGCGCGAGGCCTTCGAGGAAGTGGGGCTGGAGCGCCAGTACGTGGAGGTGCTCGGTTCGCTGCCCGTCTACGTGACGGGCACCTCCTTCATCATCACGCCCGTGGTCGCACTGGTGCGGCCCGACTGCGTGCTCACGCCCAACCCCTACGAGGTGGCGGACCTGTTCGAGGTGCCGCTGGCCTTTCTGCTCGATCCGGCCCACCACCAGCGCCACCGGCTGGAGTGGGAGGGCGTGGCCCGCGAATGGTTCTCCATGCCCTACCAGGATGGTGACAAGAACCACCACATCTGGGGCGCCACGGCCGGCATGCTGCGCAATTTCTACCGTTTCATGATGGCGTGAGCCTGTGGGGCGGTTCCCGCCTGCACAAACACCTCCCCGCCGGCCGCCACGCCAGTATCATTGGCGCCCATGAGTTTCTTCGCCATCCTGTTCGCTCTGCTGATCGAGCAGGCCCGCCCGCTGGCCCGCAGCAACCCCATCCACGCGGGCCTGCGTGCCTGGGCGCTGTCGGTGAGCCGCAATTTCGACGCCGGCAAGTCGCACCACGGCTGGGTGGCCTGGGGCCTGGCGGTGCTCGTCCCCTCGCTGGTGGTGCTGGCCATCCACTGGCTGCTGCTGTGGGGGCTGGGCTGGCCGTTCGCCGTGCTCTGGAGCGTGGCCGTGCTCTACATCACCCTGGGTTTTCGCCAGTTCAGCCACCATTTCACCGGCATCCGCGATGCGCTGGAAGAGGGCAACGAAGACGCGGCCCGCGAGCGCCTGGCCCACTGGCAGCAGGTGGACGTGGGCCTGCTGCCGCGCAGCGAGATCGTGCGCCACGTGATCGAGTACTCGGTGCTGGCCGCGCACCGCCATGTGTTCGGCGTGCTGGCCTGGTTCTCGGTGCTCGCGGCGCTGGGGCTCGGCCCCACGGGGGCGGTGTTGTACCGGCTGGCCGAATTCGCCTCGCGCTATTGGCATTACCGCCAGCGCATGGGCGCCCAGCCCGCGAGCGAATCGCTGCAGCGCGCCTCGGCCCAGGCCTGGACGGTGATCGACTGGGTGCCTGCGCGCCTGACCGCGCTGAGCTTTGCGGTGGTGGGCAGTTTCGAGGAAGCCATCGAGGGCTGGCGCTTCCATGCGCAGCGCTTTCCCAATGACAACGATGGGGTGGTGCTGGCGGCGACGGCCGGGGCCATCAACGTCCGACTGGGGGGCGAGGCGCTCAAGGCGCGGTCGGTGCTGCATACGCCGCAGGGGCTGGAGATCGATGCGGACATGGGGGACAGTGACTCTACCCCCGGGCGGGAGCCTGAAATCGGGCATCTGCGCAGTGTTGTAGGGCTGGTGTGGAGGTCGGTGGTGGTGTGGATGCTGCTGCTGGCTTTGTTGACTCTGGCTCGCTTGCTGGGCTGACGATCTATCGGGGTTTTTTGCCGATGCCTTGCTTGTTTTGAGGGCGGGAGCCGGGATGTGCGCCCGGCGGCGCAGGCGTGGTTCTGCGGCTTGGTCTCTAGCGTTGCCGCATGCTTGATTCAAGGGCGGAGGCCGGGTCTCGGCCCGGCGGCCGAGGTACCTTTCTTTGCGTCGCCAAAGAAACGTACCCCAAAGAAAGGCGACCCCGCTGCCCGTGTCCCCCATCGCCCTGTCGGGCGCTGGGGGCAGCCTGCGATGCTCGGTCCTGGGGTGACGCCGAAGAACTCCCTGCGCTGCCTCTGCGAGGCAGCTCCGGTCAAACAGCTTCGGCGAGCCAGACCATGATGCGCGTGTCCTTCGGCACGCGCTCACCCCAGGCGCTGCGCTTCTCGGCACGGTCAGAAGGGGGTGGAGGCGGGCTCCACACGGGCCATTGCTTCGCTCGGCCTGTGGTCCTTCGCTGCGCTCGGCTCGCCAGAGTGATCGCGCCCCAACCGTCGGCAGCGCGCAGCGCGACCCGACACCCGGCGCAGCTGCGAAGCAGCAGCCGTCCGTGACCCCGCTCCCACCCCTTCTGGCTGCGCCGAGAAGCGCAGGGCCTGGGGTGGGTGCGTGTGCCGCAGGACACACGCACTTCGTGATCTGGCTTGCCGCAGCTGTTTGAGCGGAGTTCGCCCGCAGGGAGAACGCAGTGAGTTCTGCGGCACCACCCCAGGACCGAGCATCGCAGGTTGCCCGCAGCGAAGCGAAGGGACGCAGACTGCGGGGCGCTCTTTCTTTGCCTACTTTCTTTTTGCGCAAAAAGAAAGTAGGTGCGCCGCCGGGCGCACATCCCGGCCTCCGCACTCGGCACACAGCAGAAGCAACCAAGAAGCCGAAACTTCAATACCGCGTATGGCTCAACTCCGCAAATAAATCCCCATAGATCCGGTACCGGTTCTCGCTGATGCCATCGTCCTCGGGGCCACGCTTGACCGCATCGATCACTCCGCAGCCTGGCTCGTGCAGATGCGTGCAGTTGTAGAACTTGCAGTCCGTGGCATGCGCCGCGATGTCGGGCATACAGGCCGCCAGCTGCATGGGCGCAATGTGGTGCAGGCCGAATTCCTGGAAGCCCGGCGAGTCGATCAGCGCCGTGGTGCGCTCCTTGTCCATCCAGTACCAGTGCGTGCTGGTGGTGGTGTGCTTGCCGGAGTTCAGGGCCTGCGAGATCTCGTTCGTGAGTACCGAGGCGCCGGGCACCAAGAGGTTGATCAGCGTGCTCTTGCCCGAGCCCGAGGGGCCCAGCACCAGCGTGATCTTGCCCTTGAGGTGCTCCATCAGCAGCGCCCGGTCCACGTCGCTCGACAGGCGCAGCGACAGCGGCAGCACGCCGTAGTGTTTGCCTGCGCCCATGTGGCGGTAGGGCAAGAGCCGTTCCCAGGCCCGCGCGAACGGTTCGACCAGGTCGCTCTTGTTGAGCGCGATGATGGGTTGGATGCGCGCCGCCTCGGCCGCGATCAGGGCGCGCGAGAGCTGGCTTTCGGAAAAGACGGGCTCGGCCGCAATCAGGATCAGCACCTGGTCCAGGTTGGCGGCAAACGACTTGGTGCGGATCTCGTCCTGGCGGTAGAACAGGTTGCGCCGCTCCTTGACCTTCTCGATCGTGCCTTCCTCGCCCTGGCCGGGTGGGGGCGCCTGCCAGAGCACATGGTCGCCCACCACGGCGTGGCTCTTCTTGCCCCGGGGGTGGCAGATGCGGCGTTCGCCGTCGGGCGTCTCGACCATGCAGTGGCGCCCGTGGCTGGCGACCACCGTACCTTCCATGAGGGCGCTGCGCTCAGCCATGGTGTTGTTGCTTCATGGGGCGACCAGTGCGTCGAAGCGGGCGGCGCACTCGAAGTCAGTGCTGGAGATGCCCTTGACGTCGTGCGTGTTCAGCCGCACCACGCAGCGGTTGTAATGCACCGACAGGTCGGGGTGGTGGTCCTGCGCATGCGCCACGAAGGCCACAGCGTTCACGAACGACATGGTCTCGTGGTAGTTGGCGAAGCGGTAGGTCTTCTCGATGGCCACGTCGGCGCCATCGCCGGCCAGGCTCCAGCCCTCGACCTTGGCCAGTTGGGTGACCACCTCGGTGGCCGTCAGCGCGCGGCGCGTGATGGCCGACCAGTCTTTTTTGGGGAGCATGGAGGAAGAAGAAGGCGAAGTCATGGGGCAGGTGCCGGGGTGTGCTGCATGCGCGCCAGCCGTTCGGTGGCCGGCGGGTGCGAATAATAGAACTTCACGTAGACCGGGTCGGGCGTGAGGGTGGAGGCGTTGTCTTCGTAGAGCTTGAGCAGTGCGGACGACAGGTCCGCACCGCTGGCCTGGGCGACCGCATAGGCATCGGCCTGGAACTCGTGGCGGCGCGACTGCCGGGCGAACAGCGGCGAGATGAAGAAGGTGAACACCGGCACTGCCAGCATGAACAGCAGCAGCGCCAGGGCATCGTTGGGGGCGGAGGCCACGCCCGCGTCGAGCGAGAGGTTGGGCCGCACGCCCAGGCCGGTGTAGAACCACACCTGGTTGGACAGCCAGCCCAGCAGTGCGAAGCCCGCCAGGCTCATGGCGAACATGGCCACGACGCGCTGGACGATGTGGCGGTGCTTGAAATGCCCCAGCTCATGGGCCAGTACGGCCTCCATCTCACCGGGTGCGAGCTGGCGCAGCAGGGTGTCGTAGAACACCACGCGCTTGGCGGTGCCAAAGCCCGTGAAGTAGGCGTTGGAGTGGGCGCTGCGGCGGCTGCCGTCCATCACGAACAGGCCCTTGGCAGAGAAGCCGCAGCGCTGCATCAATGCGGTGATGCGCGCCTTGAGTGACTCGTCTTCGAGCGGTTCGAACTTGTTGAATATCTGCGCTATGAAGGCCGGGTAGATCACCATCAGCAGCAGGTTGAAGCCCATCCAGAAGCCCCAGGCCCACCAGCCACCACCCAGCACCGGCGGCGCCCATGAGCCAGAGGATCACGGCAACCGCCGGCAGGCCGATGGCGGCGCCCACCCCGAGGCCCTTGGCGGCGTCCGTCAGCCACAGCTGCCATGTCATCTTGTTGAAGCCGAAGCGCTCTTCCACCACGAAGGTCTGGTACAGCGACAGCGGCAGGTCGATGAGCCCGCTGATGGCAACGAAGGCCACCACCAGCGCGAGTTGCTGCCACATGCCGCCGCCCAGTGCAGTGAGCAGCGCCTGGTTCAGTGCATCCAGGCCGCCCAGCAGGGTCCAGCCCATGAGTACCACGGCGCCGAGCGCCATCTCCAGCAGCCCCAGGCGCACCTTGGTGATGGTGTAGTCGGCGGCCTTCTGGTGCGCGTCCAGGGAGATGCGTTCGGCGTACGACACCGGCACGCTGGCGCGGTGGCGTGCCACATGGCGGATCTGCCGGCTGGCCAGCCAGAACCGGAGCGCCAGGCCGATGACCAGGGCCGCAGCAAAGGCCAGTGTGAGCAGCATCGAGGGGGAAAAGTCGTCTGAGGTGGGCATGTGCGGGGAGTTTAGGTCATAGGAGACAATGCCGGCCATGTCAGAAGCCAACAACCCCACCCCCGTAAAGCTCGCCAAATCGGACCAGAACCTGGTCTGGCTCGATTGCGAAATGACCGGCCTCGAGCCCGATACCGACCGCCTGCTGGAGATTGCCGTTGTCGTCACCGGCCCGAGCCTGGAGCCCCGTGTCGAAGGCCCGGTCTTTGCCATCCACCAGTCGGACGCACTGCTCAATGGCATGGATGCCTGGAACAAGGGCACCCATGGCCGCAGCGGACTGATCGACAAGGTCAAGGCCTCCACCGTGACCGAAGAGGAGGCCGAGCAGCAGATCATCGCCTTCCTGGCCCAGTACGTGCCCAAGGGCACGGCGCCCATGTGCGGCAACAGTATCGGGCAGGACCGGCGCTTCCTGGTGCGCTACATGCCCAAGCTGGAACGGTTCTTCCACTACCGCAACGTCGACGTCAGCACCTTGAAGGAGCTGGCCAAACGCTGGAAGCCCGAGGCCTACACCAGCTTCAAGAAGGCGCAAAAGCACACCGCCCTGGCCGATGTGCATGAATCCATCGACGAGCTCGCGCACTACCGCCAGCACCTGTTGTCGGTGGAGGTGAAGTAATCCCCTGGGCCGCTCGGACTTCCTGAGCATGCGATGGGTCGTGCGGCCTCCAAGCTTTTCGGAGTTGAGGGGTATTGCGGGGAAACCCTTAATCGTGCAATAATCGCTGGCTGCGCAGGAATCCCTCGCAGATTGTGCATCTCCCCTCACACACCGGGCTTGCCAGCCGACTGTCCTTCGACAGTGCAGGACTGGCGAATAACGCCCACCCGCACCGGCCTATACGAGCCAGCGCAGGTTTCGTTTGATGGTTGATGTTTTTTAACCATTTGACGAAGCCAATCGTGGGCTGCGCCCGCGACCGTCTTCGTGAGAGAAAAATTCATGACCGACACCTCTTTGGTGCAGGGCGAATTCGCGCCTGCCGATACTTCCTTTGCTGCCGACCTTTCCGTGCAGTCCTCCACCCTGGATGCCGCAGTGGCCGTTGCCGCTGAAGCCGACGCCGCCGTGACCGCTGAGCCCAATGGCTTCGTGGAACTGGGCCTGGCCCCTGAACTCGTGCAGGCCGTGGCCGACCTGGGCTACACCCAGCCCACCAGCGTGCAACTCAAGGCCATTCCCCTGGCCATGGGCAGCGATGCCTCGAAGTTCATCGACCTGATGGTCTCCAGCCAGACCGGCTCCGGCAAGACCGCGGCCTTCCTGCTGCCCGTGCTGCACACGCTGATCAACCAGCAAGCCGCTGCCGAAGCCGAAGAACGTGCCGCCTTCGAGCGCGCCGTGGCCGAAGCCGCCGAGCGTGGCGAACCCGCTCCCAAGCGCGCCAAGCGCAAGGACCCCACCAGCGCGCGCAACTTCAAGGCCGCCACCCCCGGCGCCCTGATCCTGTGCCCCACGCGTGAACTGGCCCAGCAGGTGGCGCACGATGCCATCGACCTGGTCAAGCACTGCCGTGGCCTGCGCGTGGCCAACGTGGTGGGCGGCATGCCTTACCAGCTGCAGATCGCCAAGCTGCAGAACGCCGACCTCGTGGTCGCCACCCCGGGCCGCCTGCTGGACCTGCAGCGCTCGATGCAGATCAAGCTCGACAAGGTGCAGTTCCTGGTCGTCGACGAAGCCGACCGCATGCTCGACCTGGGCTTCTCGGACGACCTGGCCGAACTGAACCAGCTGACCGCCCAGCGCAAGCAGACCATGATGTTCAGCGCCACCTTCGCGCCCCGCATCCAGCAACTGGCCATGCGCGTGATGCACGACGGCGGTTCGTCCGTGCAGAAGGTGACCATCGATTCTCCGCAAGAGAAGCACGCCAACATCAAGCAGGTGCTGTACTGGGCCGACAACGCCCAGCACAAGCGCAAGCTGCTGGACCACTGGCTGCGCGACACCACGATCAACCAGGCCATCGTTTTCGCCAGCACCCAGGTGGAGTGCGACGGCCTGGCCAATGACCTGCAGCAGGAAGGCTTCTCGGCCGTGGCACTGCACGGTGCCCTGAGCCAGGGCCTGCGCAACCGCCGCCTGATGGCGCTGCGCGCCGGCCAGGTGCAAATCCTGGTGGCGACCGATGTGGCCGCCCGCGGCATTGACGTGCCCACGATCACCCACGTGTTCAACTTCGGCCTGCCCATGAAGGCCGAGGACTACACCCACCGCATCGGCCGCACCGGTCGTGCCGGCCGCGATGGCCTGGCTGTGACGTTCGCCGAATTCCGCGACCGCCGCAAGATCTACGACATCGAAGCCTACAGCCGCCAGCAGTTCAAGTCGGAAGTGGTTGCCGGCATGGAGCCCACCCAGCGTGCGCCCCAGGCACCCCGCGGTGGCGACTTCGGTGGTGGCCGTGGCGGCCCAGGCCGCTCGTACGACAACCGTGAAAACCCATCGCGCGGCCGCTTCAATGGCCCTGCGCGTGGCAATGACCGCGGCGGCAACGACCGGGGTGGTTTCGGTGGCGGCTTTGGTGGCGGTTTCGCCGGCCGTGGCAGCAATGAGAGCAACAACCGTGGCGGCTTCCCAAGTGGCGGCCGTGAAGGTGGCTACCAGGGTGGCAACGGCGGTGGCGGCTATGGCGCCCCCCGTGAAGACCGTGGTTTCGGTGGTGGCGCTCCGCGCCGCGATGCCGAAGGCTATGGCCGCAAGCCAGGCTTCGGCGATGCCGGCCAGGGGCGCTTTGCCCCCCGTGCCGACGCCGGCGCACCGCGTGGCGACTTTGCTCCCCGCAAGCCCGCGTTTTCCAAGCCAGCCGGTGCTGGCGGTGCCAAGCCGTTCGTCGCCCACGACGCACGCAAGCGCCCTGCACGTCCTGCACGCTGAGCGGCCGGGCTGAGGCCCGATCAATCTCCCAGAAGGGCTGGCACCGCGAGGTGCCAGCCCTTTTTTGCGTGGGGATGGCATGCCGGGCCGGTTTTCACGGGCCATGTCGTCAATAATTGCCCACGGAGGAATTTGTCGTGGTGTCATCTCTATCCTCGGGGGCCGATTACGAGCACATGTTCGAGCTGACTCCCGTGTCGCTGTGGCTGGAGGATTTCAGCGAGCTCAAGCAGCTGTTCGACGGCTGGCGCGCGCAAGGAGTGACCGATCTGCGCGCCCATCTGGCCCAGGACCGGGCCCGCCTGCGCCAGTGCAGCGCCGCGTTGCGCGTGCTGCAAGTCAACCGCCGCACGCTGGAGTTGTTCTCCGCCGACAGCCTGGAGCACCTGGTCGCGAACCTCGACAAGGTTTTTCGCGATGACCGGCACGACACCGCGTCGCACGAACTGGCGCAGCTGTGGGATGGACAGCTCGAATTCGCCAACCAGACCGTGAACTACGCACTCGATGGCCGGCGCCTGGACGTGCAGGTGCGCGCGCGCATCCTGCCAGGCCACGAGAACGACTGGAGCCGTGTGCTGGTCTCGCTCGAAGACAACACCGTGCAGTTCAACGATGCGCGGCGCATCCAGCGCAGCGAGCAGTACGCGCGCGATCTGTTCGAGCACTCGCCCGTGTCGCTGTGGGTCGAGGATTTCAGCGCCGTCAAGAACCTGCTCGATGGCGTGCGCGCCCAGGGCATCGGCGATTTCAAGACCTTCCTCAAGGTACACCCTGATTTCGTGGGCCGCTGCATGCAGGAGATCCGCGTCATCGACGTGAACCAGCAGACCCTGCGCATGTTCGGTGCCTCCAGCAAGGACATGCTGCTCAACAGCATCGGCCGCGTGTTCCGCGGCGAGATGCACGAATCCTTTGGCGAGCAATTGCAGGACCTGTGGGAGGGCAAGACCTTCCAGCAGCGCGAGGTGGTGAACTATTCGCTCTCGGGCGACGCAGTGAACATCCACATGCAGTTCTCGGTGCTCGACAGCCACCGGCACGACTGGGGCCTGGTGCTGCTGTCGCTGGTGGACATAACCGCGCGCAAGAAGGCCGAGGCCTACCTTGAATACCTGGGCAAGCACGACGTGCTGACCCAGCTGCGCAACCGCGCCTTCTATGCCGAAGAGCTCAACCGGCTCACGCGCAAGGGGCCCTGGCCGCTGTCGGTCATCGCCATCGACCTCAACGGCCTCAAGGTCGTCAACGACGAGCAGGGCCATGCGGCGGGTGACTCCATGCTGCGCCGGGTCGGCGAGGTGCTGGCCAAGGCCGTGGATGCCCCGGCCTGCGCGGCGCGCATCGGCGGCGACGAGTTCACCGTGCTGCTGCCGGGCACCGACGAGCGTGGAGCGCTGGCACTGCAGGAGCGCATCATCTCCATGCTGGACCTGAACAACCAGTTCTACCCCGGCCAGCACCTGAGCCTGGCCATGGGCATCGCCAGCTGCCAGTCCGGCGATGCGGTGGAGGCCACCATCAACCGCGCCGACCAGGCCATGTACGCGGAAAAGAACCGCTACTACCAGCAAAAGGACCGCGACCGCCGGCACGCGGGCGCCTGACACGGCCGCCGCTTGCCCGGGTCATACTGATTTGCATTCGATCGTAGAACTAGGCGGGAGCCGCAGACAGTGCTGTAGCACGGCAAGGCGAACCAACTATCGTTTACGGTTGAAGGCAAATCAGGATCAGAGGTTGACCGGGGTGCGGCCGATGTCGGGCCAGCGGTGGTGCAGGTAGATCCAGGCCAGCATGCCGATGCCCATCATCAGCAGCGACGACAGGGCCAGCAACACCGTCGAATGCATCACCAGCGGCGCGATGACCCCGGCCACCAGGCCGTTGGCGGTGGAGCCCACGAAGGCCTGCATCGACGAGGCCATGCCGCGGCGCTCGGGGTACAGGTCCAGCACCAGCAGGGTCACCACCGGCACCATGAGGGCCCAGCCGAAGGCAAAGACCGCGATCGGCAGCAGCGCCCACCCGGCGTGGGGCGGGAACAGCAGGTTGGCCACCAGGTTGAGCACCGCCACCGTGAACATGATCAGAAAGCCATGGCGGATCTGCCGCTTGGGTGGGATGCGCCCGGCCAGGCGCCCGCTGAGCCAGGCCCCGCCCATGATGCCCGAGATGGTCAGGATGAAGAACCAGTAGAACTGCGTGGGCGCCAGCGACAGGTGGTCGCCCAGAAAGGCCGGCGCCGACAGCACGTACAGGAACATGCCGTTGAAGGGCACGCCGCTGGCCAGCGCCAGCAGCACGAAGCGCGCGCTCGAACCCAGCTGCACATAGCCCTGCATCAGGTGGCGCACGTTGAAGGGCTGGCGCTGCTCGATGTGGAGCGTCTCGGGCAGCAAGCGGTAGTTGGCCGTCCACAGCACCACGCCCACCAGGGTCAGGAACCAGAAGATGCTGTGCCAGCCCGTGTGAACGAAGAGCCAGCCTCCCACGATGGGTGCGATGGCCGGGGCCACGCCGAAGTAGATCGTGACCTGGCTCATCACCTTCTGCGCCTGGGCGGGCGGGAACATGTCGCGGATCACCGCGCGCGAGACCACGATGCCCGCGCCGGTGGACAGGCCTTGCAGCGCGCGAAAGAACACCAGTTGCCCAATGGTCTGCGACAGCGCGCAGCCGGCTGAGGCCAGCGTGAACACCGCGATGCCCCACAGGATCACCGGCCGGCGGCCAAAGCTGTCGGCCAGCGCGCCGTGGAACAGGCTCATGAAGGCAAAGCCGAACAGGTAGGCCGAGAGCGTCTGCTGCATCTCCACCGGTGTCGCACCCAGTGCCGCTGCGATGCCCGAGAAGGCCGGGATGTAGGTGTCGATCGAGAACGGCCCCAGCATGCCCAGCACCGCCAGCAACACCGCGAGGGCCCAACGGGGTGCTTTCCAGAGCAGGTGGGCTTGTGGGTTCATGCAGGAGAGGCCGGGAGTTCGTGGGGGTGCGCCGCGGGTGGGCGAGAAACCAGAGGCCCGACGCGTGGCGGGCTCTTCGACCCATTATGCGGGAAGCGGCTGGCTCCGGCACTGCACCAGCGCAATCTTTGCACCATATTGGGGCTTTTGGGCCGGCGCGCCAGGGACGTCAGTAGGCGTAGGGGATCCACTCTCCGTTGCCCGACTTCATCATGAACTTGCCGGCCGCGTTGCGCATCACGATCACATCCGCGTTCTCCGAAACGAAGGGCGTCGTCTCGGGCGCCTGCAGGCGCTCTGCCAGCGGGCGGGCCGTTGCCGCGTAGGGGTTGTCGGCCAGCATGTCGCCCAGCAGCGTGAACAGGCCCAGATAGCTCATGGGCTGGTTCACCACCAGCGGCGCGGCGGGCGCTGCTGCCTCGGGGGCCTTCTTCATGCCCACCAGCTTCACGCCGGCCGGCACCAGCGTGATGCGCGGGCCGGGGATCTCGCGCATGCCCGAGATCTGGATCTTGTCGCCGCGCAGCGAGGCGCCATGTTCAGGCACCAGCACCACCACCACCGGGCGGCCGGCGCTCTCCAGCTCCGAGATGAACTTGTCGAAGTCGGCCATCAGCTGCACCAGGCGCGGCTTGTAGGTATCGAGGCTGCTGCGCGAGCTCATGCCCGGCACGCGGTTGCCGTCGTGCAGCGAGATGGTGTTGTAGTACAGCGCCACGGGTGCGCCGCCGCTCTGGGCGCTGCGCTTCTTCCACCACTGCGAGAGCAGGGCATGGTCGTTGTAGATCGGCGAACCATCGAAGTTCTGCATGTGCACCGGCGCATCCTGGTTGCGCTGCAGCTTGCCGGCCAGGCCTCCGCGCTGCTCCAGCGTGTGGGCGAACTCCTCGTACACGCCATCGTGGTTCAGCAGGCCCGCCGTCTGGTAGCCCAGCTTTTCCAGGTTGGGGAACACATAGCACTGCGGATCGATGCCTTCGTAGAGCTTCTTGTGCGGCGTCTGGCCGCACGAGCCGTGCAGCACCCGCAGCGACGCCGGGCCGCTGTAGCTGGCCGCGCTGTTGAAATTGGTGAACAGCACGTCAAAGCGCTGGAGCAGCGGGTGGTTGCGCTGGCCCACGAACTCCATGTCGTCCCAGGACAGCGAGCACACGTGCAGCAGGATGAGGTCGAAGGGCGGCGTGCCGCCTGCGGCCGGGGTGAATTGCAGCCGTTTCTGGCCCTCGCTGGTGTAGAACTTCTGCAGCAGGGCATCGGGGTCCGAGGCATCGGCCGCCTGGGTACCGTCACCCTGGCTGGCCAGCGTGCCGGCGGCGTTCTCTTCGGCTTTGCGTTCCTGGATCGCAGCCACCAACGGCACGCTCAGGATGCCGACCAGGGCGAAGGTGGCAAAGCGCACGCGGCGCGCCAGCGCGCCGTACAGGAACAGGCCGGCGATGGCCAGCACCAGGGCCGCCGGGCTCACCAGGCGCCCGGCCAGCTCCAGCCAGTAGTCGGCGCTGAAGCCGGCGAGGGCCTTGAGCTGGGAGAGCACCCGCTCCAGCGTGGGCAGGTAGGAGTCGTAGTACAGCAGGGCGATGGCCGCGGGCCAGGCCAGCACGGCGCGCGTGCGCCGCAGCAGTGGGTGCGCGATGGGTGGCAGCAGGGCCAGCCACAGCAGCAGGTTCAGCCACCAGCTGAAGCCGATGTAGCCCGTGAAATGCAGGCCGACCTTGACCAGGAAATACAGGTTCCAGTAGCTCATGCGCGCAGCCCTTGTTGCCCGCGCTGGCGGCCCAGCGGCCAGCGCGCCCGTGCGGCTTCGAGCAGTGATTCCCAGAACTTGCGGTAGCCCAGCACGCCCAGCTGGGCGATCTCCTGCAGGCCGTGCAGGGGGCGGTCGGTGTCGTGGCTGTCGTTCCATTCGCGCCAGGTGTCCGGGCGCGCGAAGGTGCATTGCACCAGGTCGATCTGTTGTTCGCGGGTCATGGGGTCGAATTGCAGGCCCGTGGCGCCCTGGCCCCGGTGCAGCATGATGGTGGCAGGGAAGGTGCACTCGGTGTCGCCGCGCCACAGGCCCACCTGGACCCTGTCGCCCACGGTCAGCGGTGTGCCGCCCGGCAGCTGCAGGCCCAGGCCCGTCATCGAGAAGTCGATGCACACCGCCTGCAGCACGCTGCCATCGTCCTGGTACAGCGTGGCCTGCAACTGGGTGGCTACGCGGTGCATGCGGCGCACCTGGCGCGCCTCGGAGGCCACGCCCAGCGCGGCGCCCAGCATCAGGATGCTGTAGGTGGTCCACAGCAGGTTCAAGAGCACGGTAGCGGTCTCCTCGGTGTTCCAGAAGAACAGGCGCCCGATCCCCATGCCGAAGGCCGCGAAATTCAGCAGCACCAGCACCGTGTAGGGGCGCGAGATCACCCAGTCGAAGTACGGCTGCTCCACCAGCCCGCCCTTGGCCGTGACATTGAACTTGCCCAGGCGCGGGTTGATCAGCGCCACCGTGGTGGGCAGGGCCACGTACCAGGCCAGCACCGTCTCGTAGACCTCGGCCCAGAAGGTGTGGCGGTGCTCGCCCTGCACGTGGGCGTTGGCAATGTTCGATTGCAGGATGTAGGGCAGCACGTACAGCGCGATCATGATGGCGCCCGCGTTGATGATGTGCCACTCGAAGAACAGGAAGGCCATGGGCGCGGTGAGGAACACCAGCCGTGGCAGCCCGAAGAAGAAATGCACCATGGCGTTGGCATAGCAGATGCGCTGCCACAGCGTGAGGCCCTTGCCCAGGAACGGGTTGTCCACGCGGAAGATCTGCGCCATGCCGCGCGCCCAGCGGATGCGCTGGCCCACATGGGCCGACAGGCTCTCGGTGGCCAGGCCGGCGGCCTGGGTCTCGTTGATGTAGGCCGTGGTATAGCCGCGGCGGTGCAGCTTGAGGGCGGTGTGAGCATCCTCGGTCACCGTCTCCACGGCGATGCCGCCCACTTCCATCAGCGGGCCGCGGCGGATCACGGCACAGGAGCCGCAGAAGAAGGTGGCGTTCCAGAAATCGTTGCCGTCCTGGATCAGGCCGTAGAACAGCGCGCCCTCGTTGGGCACGCGGCGGAAGGTGCCCAGGTTGCGCTCGAACGGGTCGGGCGAGAAGAAGTGGTGCGGCGTCTGCAGCATGGCGCACTTCGGATCGCGCTGGAACCAGCCCACGGCCGTGGTCAGGAAGGAGCGCGTGGGGATGTGGTCGCAGTCGAAGATGGCGACCAGGTCGCCGTCGGTCTTGGCGAGTGCGTGGTTCAGGTTGCCGGCCTTGGCATGGTTGTTGTCGGGGCGCACGATGTAGCCCACGCCCATGGACTCGGCGAAGGCGCGAAATTCCTCGCGCCGGCCATCGTCCAGGATGAAGACCTTGACCTTGTCCTCGGGCCATTCCAGCGCCATGGCGGCCAGCACCGTGGTGCGCACCACGCTCAGCGGCTCGTTGTAGGTGGGGATGTACACGTCCACCGTGGGCCACGAGGCCGGCATGCCCTGCAGTGCGGCCGGGCGGCGCTGCAGCGGCCAGGCGGTCTGGATGAAGCCCAGCACCACCACCAGCCAGGTGTAGGCCTCGGCCGCGAGCAGGCCGTAGCCCAGGAAGGCCTCGATGACCGAGTCGAACTCGATGGACGAGGTCACGCGCCACCAGGCGTAGCGGCCCATGGCCAGCAGGCTGATGGCGGCGAGGGCCAGCGACGGGTAGCGCCCGGGCAGGCGACGCAGCACCAGCGACAGGCCCCAGCACAGCAGCATGAACAGGGTCTGTCCGAACCAGTTGAAGGGCGTGGTCATCACCACCAGGCCGGCGAGCATGCCCACGGCCAGCACGGCCCAGCGCAGTCCGGGGATCTCCAGGGCGGGCGACAGCACCCGGTCGGCCAGGCGCATGCCTTTTTCCACATTCACGTGGGTGGCCAGCCGGTCCATGGCGCGCAGGAACAGCCGGATCGGCCAGAACACGGCGGTCAGCAGCAGCGCCAGGCCCTTCCAGCCCCAGCGCAGCACGAAGGCAAGGCCCGCAAAAAGCCAGTGCACCGGCTGGAGCAGCCAGGGCAGCAGGGCGCGGTCCGGCGTGGCGGGCAGCACGATGCAGCGCCACAGCCACATCCACCAGGGCGCGCCAGGGGCCACTTCGAGCTGGCGCGCCAGCCATAGCCAGGCCAGGCGCAGCCGTGCGCGGGCGCCCTGCGCCGTGGCGGGTTCGGCGGGCGGGGCCACGCTGGTACCTGCTTGCACTGTCATGGCCGGCTTGCTCCAGCCACCAGCATCGACAGGGGGGCCTGGCGCTGGCCGGTGAGCCAGTTGCACACGCCCTGCAGGTCATGGGCCGACTGCGCCTGGGGCGCGAAGCTGCCTACGCACATGCCGCGTGCGAGCGCGCGCGGGATGTTCTCGTCTTCGTGCAGCGTATAGGGAATCAGCCGCTCGCCCCATTGCTGGCGCAGTGTCTGCAAGGCATCGCGGTGCGAGATCCGGCGTGGGTCGAAGCGCGTCACCAGCACGCCCTGGTCGGCCGGTGCCGCTGCAGCCTCGTGCAGCATGGCCTGCAATCCTGCGGGGTCGGCGCAGGCGCGGGCAGAGGCCTCCAGCGTCACCAGCACGGCATCGGCGCAGCGCAGCGCAGCCCGCGCCAGGGGCGATGGCCAGGCCGGCGTGTCCAGCACCACGGTGCAGGCATCGGGCACGTCGAGCAGCTCCAGTTGGTCCTGCAGCCAGCGCGGCTGCGCCTGCAGTTGCCGGTGCAGGGTGTCGATGGCCTCCGGCGTCGCCTTGCCGAAGGGCAGCACGCTGACGCCGTCCGTGTTGTCGAAACCGGCGTCGGCCCACCACTGGCCTGCCGCCGCCAGGGGGACCCAGCCCAGGGCGCTGGGCTCCTGCATGCCCAGGTGCATGCCCAGCAGGTTCTGGGCGCACAGTTCCACCGCCAGACAGGACTGGCCCTGGCGCGCCAGGAGCGTGGCCAGATGGGCGGTCAGGGTGGTTCGCCCCGATCCACCGAGCGGCGATACGACGGCAATCACACGCATGCAGGATCTCTCTTCATTTGTTCGGTCATTCCGCGGATGGCGGGGTCGCTGCGCCAGGCGGCGGCAGCGCGGGGCGGTAGGGCTGCACGCAGCGCAGCGGCCGGTGCGCGTGCCGCAGGCGGCGCAGCACCAGCCAGCAGGGCCAGGCCAGCAGGGCGCCCAGCACGGTGTAGAGCAGCAACTCGATCAGGATCTTCATGCCATCGACCTCGGTGAGGGGCGCGGCACGGCACGCCGCGCAATGGGCCGGTGCTGCACGCCAGGTCCGGCGGCCACGGGAAGCAGCGGACGGGGTTCGGTGCCGGCCACCTCGGGTGCCAGGCCGGGCGCAGGCGGCAGGGCCGGCAGGTCTGCCAGGGCCGGGGCGGCCACCGGCACGGCGCGGGCCGCGGCCTGCGCAGCGGCGGGCCGGGGGCTGCCAGCGAGGGCGGCGCTGTAGTCGGGCAGGCCCTTGCGCAGCGATTCCTGCAGGGGGGCCACCATGGCGCGGATGCCGGTGTCCGTGCTGTCCGTGGCTTCGCTGGCGAACAACTGGGTCAGGGGCAGCGTGAACAGTCGGTGCAGCGCCAGCTCGACGTCGGGCTCGCGGCAGGCGAACAGGAAGACGTAGACGCTTTCGTGGTCGGCGGTGAGCAGGTCGCCGTCGCGCGAGGTGTGGCAGGCGCGCAGGGCATCGAGGTGCGGGATCTGCGCCAGCACGTTCAACCGCACCAGGCTGTGCGACAGGCCGATGCCGTGGGTCCGGTCCAGCATGCCGCGCACCAGGGCGCAGAACTGGGCCGGTGGCTGGTAGCCACGCTCGCGCGTGGGCATGAAACTGTCCAGCGCTTCCTCGTAGTCGGGGTGTACCTTGCGGGTGTGGCTCTGGGCGTTGATGTCCTGCAGCAGTTGCAGCAGCCGGGAGAAGCCCACTTCCTTGTAGACCACGGCGCTCGCACCCAGTTGCAGCAGGGCCTGCTCGCTGTGCGTGCGCAGCTTGCCCAGGTTCTCGCGCACCACGATCTTGAGCGTGAGCGGGCGCGACAGGCGCAGCTGGTGCACCAGGCGCGCACGCGCCTCGAAGTCCGATGCCTGGCCTGCGTCGATCAGCACCGTGGCGGCCACGCTCGCGGCGGCGGCCACCTCCATGTCGGCCAGGCTGTCCACGATGCGCCAGTGGCCGGGCACGCCGCGCTGGCCATCGACCGAGGCACGCGTGGCGATCACCTCCGACTGGTCCACGGCCTCGACCAGTTCGCGCACGGCGCCCCGGGTGCGGGTGCCATCGGCCGCCAGGCGGTCCGACGCGCCATCGTGCAGCAGGCCGAAGGCGGTCTGGAAGAGGGCGCCGGCCTCCGTGTTCCAGCGTTCCAGGCCCAGGCTCCAGCGGTCGGCCTCGGTGCGCAAGGTGGCGATGTGCATGGACATC
This sequence comes from Acidovorax sp. AC410, assembly GCF_979253235.1. NCBI lineage: Bacteria > Pseudomonadati > Pseudomonadota > Betaproteobacteria > Burkholderiales > Comamonadaceae > Acidovorax > Acidovorax sp. AC410. The sequence continues at coordinate 455,115 of NZ_CEEDCG010000001.1, read as the reverse complement.
TGGCACAGGTTGCGCAGCGCGGGCAGCAGCACCTCGGGCGCAAGCGGCGGGAAGAAGCCCAGCACCACCGGGCGCAGGCGCTCGCGGCACAGGGCGCTGAGCTGGCGGCTCACCCGCGCCAGCTCGGCCACGCTCAGGCCTGTCAGAAGGCCCTGGGCATCGCAGAGGTACAGCGCGTGTCCGGGCTGCAGGCCGGTGCGCTCGAGTTCTTCCACCAGGGGGGGCAGGCCATGGCGCCGCACCTCGGATTGCAGGCCGGGGGAGAGCAGCCACAGCCGCAGGCGTCCGGCACGGTAGGCCGCCTGCAGTGCGGGGCGCTGCAGCAGCCCGTCGGCCCACGGCGCGCTCGAAGCGACCAGGGCCACCGGGCCGGCCGCGACAGCGTCTTCGATCAGGGCCGGGAACCACCGTGCGGCACTGCTGTCGTCGGCAGCCACCAGGGACACCGGCACATGCGCAGGCAACTGGCCCACCCCTTCGGGCAGGCCTTCGATGCCGATGCGTGTCGGCGTGGCGCTGGCGGCCGCATCCTTGCGGGCCGCGGGCCGCAGCCAGCGCAGGGCGGAGCGCGCCAGCCCTGTGGGTGGTGCGCCCTTGCGCGGGGAAGAGGAAGCGGAGGACATGTCAGAAACTCGAATAGGGCTGCACCGGACGCGGGCGGTTTTCCAGCGGCGCGAGCACCGGGTCGAAACGGTAGCGGCCGTAGACCATGAGGTTGGTGGGTGCGTAGTAGGCCGAGCGGTCCAGCTCCAGCTGGGCACCCAGGGCGAGGTTTTTGGTGACCTGGTACTCCAGTGCGCCGCGGAACGAGCGGCCAAAGCCCGAGCCCGAGCTGCCCGTGTACACCGGCACGCTGCTGCTTTCGGCCAGGCGCGCGCGCGCCAGCGATTGCAGCAGCGCGTTCTGCGGGAAGTAGTCGGTGTCGGCGCTGCTGCTGCGCGAGACCGAGATGGCACCCCGCGCCAGCCAGGTGAGTGCGCCCTTGCGCCCACTCCACTCGAGGGGCAGTGCGATGGACGCGTAGCTGCGCGGGCTGTAGTAGCCGCCATGGCCGAAGCTGTACTCCGACAGGTCCTTGCCGTAGTGCCAGGCCGAAAAGGTCACGCCCATGTTGACCACGCTGGTGTCGCCCTTCCAGACGTCGCGGTCCACGGCCACGCGCAGCTGGGCACGGGTGTTGGTTTCCACGCTCTTGCCCGTGAGGGCCGCGAGGTTCAGGCTCACCGAGCTGCTGTAGGGGCCGAAGTCGGTCGACAGGCGCCCGGAGGCACCCGTGGCCACCACACCGCCCCAGACCTGGCCGGTGATGGGATCGCGCGCGCCGGCATAGGACAGCAGGCTGCCCGTGATCGGACGGCGGAACCCTTCGAGCTTGTAGCGGTAGCGGCCCAGCTCGCCGGTCCTGGCGAGGCCCCCCACCAGGTTGGTCACCGGAAAGCCCACGCCCGTGGTGCCGATGTCCCACTGGAAGTCATCGCCCACGAAGCCGAAGCCCAGGTTGGTGCCCGTACCGCGCTGGCGCCGGTAGGCCAAGGGCGAATTGGGCGGCAGCGCCGCGATCTGGCCGAAGTCCGTGAAGTCCGAGCCATCGGCCGGCAGCTCGCCGGCATCGAGCTTGACCCGGTCCACATGCAGGAAGTAGTGGCCGTCGTAGCCGCGCGGCATGAAGGCCACCACGGGCCGCTCCCAGCCGCGCAGGCTGGAGATGCCATCGGTGGAGTTCTTGCGCAGGCCCGTGTGGGCAGCTTCGATCCACACCTGGCGGCGCGCTTCGATGGAGTCGATCTCGCCCTGGATCTTGGCCACCACGGCCGTGTCCACGGGCAGCGAGAGCGCATAGCTCTGCTGCAGTACCAGCGGGGGCTCGGTCACCGTGGATGGGTCGGGGGCGGTTTCTGCGGGCGCGCTGGCAGCAGCGCGCGTCTCCAGCATCAACGCGCTGCGAAAGAACACCAGCGCCTGCGCGTAATTGCGGTTTGCGCGCTCAAGCCGCGCCGCATGCAGCAGCACGTCGCTGTCCTGCGGAAAGTCCTGCAGCAGCCGTGCGGACAGCGCACGCGCCTCGTCCATCCGGCCGGCGCGCTGCCAGATGCGCAGCAGCGCCAGTTGCTGGCCGGCGTCGGTGGCCGGCAGGTGGTCCTGCAGCCACTGGGCGTGCTCGGTGGCGCCGCGTGCATCGCCCAGGCGCGACAGCGCGTCCGCCAGGTTCATGCGGACCTCCATGCTGTCGGGCTGGGCCTTGGCCAGCGGGGCCAGCAGCTGGGCGGCATCGGCGTACTCGCCAGCAGCCATGAGCAGGCGCGCCTGCGTCTGCGTGCGCTGCTGGGCGGTGGCGGGCGTGTCGGGCAGTTGCAGCGGCTGGCGGGCCAGGCGCAGGGCTTCGCCGAGGTGGCCGGCCTGGCGCTGCTGCTCGATGAGCCGCTCGCGGTGCGCGGTGTACACGGCGACGAGCCGCGCCTCCTGCTCGGCGCTCCAGCCGGGCGACTGCAGCAGGCCGGGCAGGCGGACGGCCAGGCCCACGTCGTCCTGCGCGCGGTTGAGCAACTGGGCATGGTCGAGCTGCACGTCCATCGGCAGCGCTGCGCTGCGCGCGGCCAGGCGGTCGAACACGGCCACGCCGCGGGCCGATTGCGCGCGGCGGAACCAGGTGTTGGCCACCGAATACAGCAGCTCGGCATCGTTGCCCGCCGCTTGCTCGGCCTTGTCGAGCAGGGCCTGGGCCTGTGCCGGGCTGCGGCTGGCGCCACCCTGGGCCACCAGCGACTTGACCGTGGAGCGCTGCGCCAGGGCCCGCATGGCATCGGTCTGCTCGGCCGCAGGGATCTGTGCCAGGTCGGCGAGGGCGCCCTCGTCGTTGTCCACCGCCGAGCGCACCAGGGCGCGCGCATAGTGCATGGCGCTGCGATCCGTGCCGGCCGCCGGTGGCCGCGCGATGCCTTCGTCCATCACGCTCAGCGCCTCGCGCGGCAGGTTCAGCCGCAGGTACAGGCGCGCCAGGCGGTGGCGCAGCCAGGCATCGTCGGGCGTGAGCAGCACGGCCGACTCCAGCGTGCGCATGGCGGCGCTCAGGCGCTGGGCCTGCAGGTGCTCGTCGGCCTGGGCACCGAGGATGTCGGCCTGCGTGCCCAGCAGTTTTTCACCCAGCGCCGCGTCGCTGGCGGAGGCCTTCTCGAGCAGTACCAGGGCTTCGCCCGAGCGGCCCGTGCGCGCATACAGCCCGGCCAGGCCCTTCAAGGCCGAGCTGCTGTTGGCCTCGGTCTGGATCGCGCTTTGGTACAGGGCTTCGGCCTGGGGGCGCTCGCCCTGCAGGTCGCGGATGCTGGCCAGGGTCGTCAGCGCCTCGGCATTGTTCGGCTGCATGGCCAGGGCCCGGACCGCCAGGTCGGCGGCCGTGGCCAGTTCGTTCTTTTCCAGCGCCACGTCGGCCTGGCGCAGGTAGCCCCAGAACCGGGCCGTGGCCTGCAGGTCCTTCCACTTGCCCTGGCGGGTGAGCGCGAAGGCCTGGCCGAACAGGTCCTGGGCCTCTCCATGCTGGCCCTGGCGCAGGCGGATCATGCCCAGGTTGCCCAGGCTCTCGCCGTCGCCGGGGCGCAGCGCGAGCACGGTCTGCAGTTGCTCTTCGGCGCGCTCGGTGTTGCCCTGGTCGAGTGCCAGGCGCGCGGCATTGCGCGCGATGTTGGCCGGGTCGCGGGCTGCGCGCTCCGCGCGTTCGACGGCCTGCTGCATCGCGGCCAGGCGGTCCACCATGGCCTGGTCGCCCGGGTAGCGCTGCAGGAAGTTGCGCACGCGCGGCATGTTGGCTGCGGTGTTGGGCAGGCGGTCCACAGCGCGGCGCCACAGGTCCTGCAGTTGCTGGGCATTCACGTCGGGCTGCTTGGCAAGCGCCTCGATCTCCTGCACCACGGCGCTGGGGTTCTCGCCGCCGTACATGCGCATTTCGAGCTGCGCCAGGCGGTAGCGCGACTCGCCCGTGTCCTGGTAGAGCTTGCCCAGCTGGCGTGCGGAATCGCCGCCGCCCTTGGCGCCTGAGCCCAGGATCTGGTGGTATTCGAGGGCCAGGCCGCCGAGTTCGGGCGGGCCGGCGGGAAACAGCTCGCGTGCCAGGTCGGCGGCCTCGGCCTTGCGGCCGGCACGCGCCATCAGCCGCATCTGCGAGAGCTTTTCGCGGTCGGGGCCGTACACGCGCACCAGGGTCTCGAGTTCCTGGGTCACCTTGTTCTGGGGGTGGCGGGTGCGCAGCGTCTCCAGGATGCGCTTGGCCTCGTCGGTCTTCTTTTCGCGCAGCGCCAGGTCACCGAGGGTGCCCAGGCCCTGGGGGGAGTAGGGGTCCATGGCCAGCAGCTTGTCGACCAGTTGGCGCGCCATGTCGGGGCGGTTCTTGGACGCCCACAGGCGTGCGCCGCTGAGCAGCTCAGCCTCGATGGCGGGCGGCGCACTGGCCAGCACGCCGTGGCTGGCCGGAAGGCAGGCGGCGGCCAGCAAGGTGAGCGAGGGCAGCCACTGGCGGGTCCGGCGGGGCATTGGGGTCACGGTTTCCACCGCGCAATGAGCTGGCCCGTCGCCGTGAATCGGTACTGGCCATCGAATGCGCCCTGGCCGAAGAGGGCCAGCACCTGTTCGTAGTAGGCCGTGGGCCGCAGGGGGCGGGCCTCCAGGCGCATGCGCTGGGCTTGCAGGGCCTTGTCGTCGCCCGCGGCGCGCAGGAAGGGCAGCATAGCGGCCGAAAAGCCCGAGGGCGCCGGCCCCGAGGCCTGCCCGGTCAGGATGTCGATGGATTCGGGCGGATAGCCCTGCTCGCGCACGTAGCGGGCCATGGGCGCCAGGGTGTCGAGCAGCGCCCTGCGGCCCGGCGCGTCGGCATGCACCATGCCGGCCCACAGGTAGACGCGGATGGCGTTGTAGGTGCCCTGGCCTTTTTCCTTGCCCTCGGTGTCGACGAGGAAGCCCTGCTTGGCGTCGTACACCGTCCAGTCGGGCGTGAAGCCCTTGGGCGACGAACCGCGGATGACCTTGAGCGAGCTGTCCACCAGCAGCTTCCACTGCGGGTCGGCGTCGCCCGCGGCCAGCCAGTGCATCAGGTGCATGGGCATGTAGCTCGGGTTCAGGCGCCAGCGTCCATTGGGCTGCACGAAGCCCTTGGGCGCGGGCAGCAGGGTGGGGCCCAGGCCGGGGATGTCGGCGGTCTCTTCGCGCAGCACGCGCGCGGCCAGCAGGGCCGACAGGGCGCGGTAGCTGCGCTCGTTCCACAGGCGGCCGGCTTCGCCCAGGGCGTAGGCGATCCACAGGTCGGCGTCGGAGGCGGCGTTGGCGTCGATCACGCCCCAGGTGCCATCGGGGCGCTTGCCCCAGAGCCAGGCGGGCAGGCGCGCCGTCATGTCGCCGGCGCACAGGTTGTTCTCGGTCCAGCGCAGCAGCTTGTCGAACATCGGGCGGTCGTTGGCCACCAGGGCGAAGAACAGCGCATAGCCCTGGCCTTCGGAATAGGTCTGGCCCCCCCCATCGTCATCGGAGACCACGCGGCCGCCTTCGTTGATGAACTGGGCCTTGAACACATCCCAGGCGGGCCAGACCGCGCGGCCGGGGGCGGCCTGTTGGGCCCGGGCGGCCGGCAGGCCGGACAACAGCAGGGCTGCACTGGCACCGGCCTGCAGCGCGGTGCGGCGTCGAAGGAAATCAGTCATTGCGTGCCGCCAGTCGGCGCCGGGCCATGCTGCGCAGCGCGGCATAGACGATGAAGGTCAGCAGCAGGCCGGTGCCGATGCCCACCAGGGCCAGCAGCAGCGGGTGGCTGTGCATGTGGAACCACAGGCGCTGCCACCAGGGCAGGTCGCCCACGTAGTACACCGGCTTGATGCGAAAGCTCTCGATGGCGTCGCCGCGCATCAGTCCCAGGTCGCCGCGCAGGCTCTTGATCTTGCCCGCATCGTTGAGGCCCAGGCTCAGGAGGGCCATGGCCTCCTTGTCGGTGGCCGTGAGGGCCACCACGCTGCGCCCGGCCGAGAGCGGGGACTCGAAGCCCGTGACGGCGGCCAGCGGGCCATTGCCCTGCAGGATGGCCTGGCCGCCCGAGGCCGACAGGCGCTGGTTGGACTCGAGGTTGAACAGGTCGATGAAGGAACCCATGGCACGCTCCAGCGGCTGCACGGAGCGCGCGCCGGCAGCCAGCAGGGCCGGCAGGTGGCTCTGCCACTTCTGCAGCAGGCCATCGCTGTCGGCCTGGGAGATCACGAGGATGTCGGTGTCGGCGGCCTTGTCGGCCTCGGCCGCGCGCAGCAGCTTGAAGCGCGTGCCGGGATAGCCGGTGGAGGCGCTCATGCGGCCCACGGCGGTGAGGAAGACCTCCACGTCCGCGGTGGTCGGCTGGTTGGGCAGGATGATGGAGGTCTGCGCCAGGTCGGGCACCCGCGTGAAGGGGAAGCCGCTGTTGGCATAGGCCGCCAGATTGGGCATGGCCAGGTAGTGGCGGAAGGCCGTGAGGTCGATGGTCGACTGCGGGTCGATGGCCGCGTACAGCTCCGTGGGCGGCGCCGAGCGGCAGCGACCCAGGTCGTTGGGCGGGATCTGGAAGGCGAACTGCAGCTGGTTGTCGCCGCCGATCATGAAGGCCGGGATCTTCAGGTCCGAACGCGTCTGGGCGTTGCCGTCATCGAACAGCGGCAGCATCACCGTGCTCTTGCCGCTGGTGCGGTCTTCGCGCGACTGCAGCGGGTAGGACTGGATGAACTGGTTGTTGATCGAGATGTTCAGCGCGCCGTGGTCCGACACGCTGTTGGGCGTGTAGCGGTAGGTCAGGTCCAGCGGCACGCCCTTGGCGTTCCAGGTGAACAGGTCGGGCGCCATGCGCGTATAGACATTCACCGTGTCATTGAGCACCGAGCCGCGCAGCTGCAGGTCGGCTGCGCTCTGCACCAGTTCGGCCAGGCGCACGGGGCGCTTGGTGGTGATCCAGCGCGGGGCATCGTAGGGCTTGGCCAGGTCGGGGTAGTCGAGCGATTTGACGGCGATGGTCTGCCCCGACAGCACGGCCTTGCCCAGGGCCAGCGCATCGGCGGCCATCTGCACCTGTGCATCGTCCTTGCCCAGCACCAGCAGCAGCTTGGCACCGGGCACCTCGGGGTGGGGCACGACGGAGAGCGTAGGCTCGGTGACCGGTGCCATCGCCTGCAGGAAGGCGGGGCGGTTGTCGTTGGTGGCCAGCACCACGGCGTGCTGGCGTGGCAGCTGGTTCTCGAACACCGGGAACTGGTTGCCGCGGTAGCCGGCGAGCATGCCGATCCAGCTGGCAATCGAGCCCGATGCCTTGAGCGTGCCGGTGCTGGGCTTGGCGCCGTACACGAAAGGCAGGTTCACCGGCCGGTTGTCGCGCGGGTCGAAGAACGGCGCGGGCAGCAGGGCCAGGTCGTCGCGCAGCGGGATCTGGCGCAGCGACAGCTCCAGCTGGCTCTCGTTGCTGATGGTGGCCCACAGGCTCGAATGGTTGGGCGCCTCGCACTCCATCGTGTAGTGGCCGATGAACTGGAAGCGAAAGCGGTTGTAGTCGGTGAAGTAGCGCGGGTCGATGGTGAGTTCGACCGTCTGTGGCGTGCCCAGGCGCTCCTTGTCGAGCACGATGGTCTGCAGCGTCTCGTCGTTGAGGATGAGCTTGAGGTGCGACAGGTTCGGGATCAGCGCCGGCGACAGCGTGAAGGTCAGGCGCAGCCGGGCGGCCTCCACCACTTCGTCGCGCCGCACACCCACGCCGACACTGGCTTCGCTCTCCACGCCGCGCAGGGATATGGGGCGCGCCAGGCCCAGGTCCTTGAGGCTGGTCTTCCACTGGCGCAGGGGCAGGGCGGGTGCGGTGGGCTCTGCCGCCGCGGCCGTCGCGGGGCTGTCGGGCACCGTGGCTGTGTTGCGGGCCGCGCGGGCCTTGGCCCGCTCCCTGGCGGTCGATTCCTTGGCGGGCGCCGTCTGGGCGTTGGCCGTGGGAAGGGGCGCAGAAACCAGGCCCAGGGCCATCAGCGCAGCCAGCAAGGGAACTGTTCGGGTGGTGTGTCGAGAATTCACGGGGCTTTGAAGGGTTCTGGCGGTTGGGTGGTGGAGACGCCCGCGACTTGCCTGCCGACGATGTCATCTGTATGACAAAGTGTATCGATACATTTTGACTATGAAATACCGGAAGACACTAGTTTGCAATTAACGCGGACGCATTGAGGGCCTTGCGCATGGGTACGCGGGAAAGTGCTTGCTGGATGCAATTTCCGCGCAAAAAATCTGTCGCGCCAAATTCACGCTGGCTTTTGTCGGGAACAGGGGCGGGGGGTTTTCGCACGCCGGATGCGCAGGCGGTGCGCGCGCATCCAGATGACCCGAGTGCGAAGACCGGTGGTGTGCAAAAACAAGGGGGAGGGCAAGCCCTGGGGAGGCGCGGGTGCCATCCACTGATCGACTGCGGCGCCAACAAAAAAGCCGATACCACGTGAGCAGTATCGGCCTTGTGTGCCTTGCGGCTTAGATTTGGTGGGTCCTGAGTGACTCGAACACTCGACCTACGGATTAAGAGTCCGCTGCTCTACCAACTGAGCTAAGAACCCAAATCTTTTAATGATCTGTCTGCGTTGCTGCAGAGCCTCGAATTATGCACTAGTTTTTTCAGGGTTGGCAAGTCGCGGCAAAAAAATCTTCATTGCATCGCATTGCGGCTGGCCAGTTCCACGAACAGCCCACTGTGGTCCAGCTCACCCAGGCCATGCTCCACGCCCTCGGCGTACAGCGCCTCGAAGAGTGCCGTGATGGGCGCGTCGAAGCCGATCTCGCCGGCCGTGGCCAGGGCGTTGCGCATGTCCTTGAGCTGCACCGTCATGCGGCCCTGGGGGGCAAAGTTGCGCTCCACCATGCGCTGGCCATGCAGTTGCAGGATGCGGCTGTCGGCAAAGCCGCCGCCGATGGCCTCGCGCACCTTGGCCATGTCGGCCCCGCCCTTGGCGGCGAACAGCAGCGCCTCGGCCACGGCGCCGATGGTGATGCCCACGATCATCTGGTTGGCCAGCTTGGCGAGCTGGCCCGCGCCGTGCGGGCCGACGTGGGTGGCCCGGCCAAAGGCGGCAAAGATGGGCAGGGCGCGCGCATAGTCCTCGGGCCGTCCGCCGGCCATGATGGCCAGGGTGCCGTTCTCGGCGCCCACGGTGCCGCCGGAGACCGGAGCATCGAGGTGGGCGATGCCCATCTCGCCCAGGCGCGCTGCATGGTCGCGCGCCTCGCGCGGCTGGATGGAGGCCATGTCGATGAACAGCGCATCCCGGCGCAGGGCCTGCGCCGCGCCCAGTTCGAACAGCACCTGGCCCACCACGGGGCCGTTGGCGAGCAGGCTGATCACTACATCGGCGCCGGCCACGGCAGCGCGCACGTCCGTGTGGACGGTGATGCCGGAGGCGGCAAGCGGTTCGGCCGCCTCGCGCGTGCGGTTCCAGGCATGGACCTCGTGACCGGCAGCGCGCAGCCGGCGCGCCATGGGCGCGCCCATCATGCCGATGCCCAGGACGGTGGTGCGCAGGGGAGGGGTGTTGTGCATGGTTTCTGTCTCCTGGTGTGCTTGTCTCTGGCGCCATCATCGGCGGTTTTTGCGCTGCCAGCCTGTCATCGGGCTTGCAGTCAGCGCCACTTGCCGGGATGATGTAACGAGGAGAACAAACCCATGGCCCTGGACACCAAAACACCGCACGACCCCGCCTGGCTCGAGCTGATGTACAACAACCGGGCGCTGGTACCCGAGCACGTGAACTACTTCGCCCGCTGGGCCCAGGAATCGGCCCAGGTGCGGGCCGACCACCCCTGCGTGGCGGACCTGGCCTATGGCAAGGGCACGCGCGAGACCCTGGATATCTTTCCCACCACCCAACTGCCGCCCGGCTCCGGCAAGGGGGCTCCGGTGCTGGTGTTCATCCACGGCGGTTACTGGCGCGCGCTCGACAAGTCGGACCATTCCTTCATCGCGCCGGCCTTCAACCGCGAAGGCGTCTGCGTGGTGGTGGTCAACTATGCGCTGTGCCCCGGCACGCCCGAGGCACCGGTCGGCATTCCCCAGATCATGCGGCAGATGGAAAAGGCCATCGCCTGGATCTGGCAGAACATCGGGCGCTATGGCGGTGACCCGCACCGCATCACGGTGGCCGGGCATTCGGCGGGCGGGCAACTGGCGGCCATGCTGCTCACCAGCGTCTGGCCCCTGATCGGCAACCTGCCCGATGGCGCGGTGCGCAGTGCCCTGTCGGTCTCGGGCCTGCACGACCTCGATCCGCTGATGCACACGCCCTTCCTGCAGGAAACACTCAAGCTCACGGAACAGCAGGTGCTGCAGTACAGCCCGGCACGCCTGCAGGCACCCGGTCAGGGCATGCTGTACTGCGCCGTGGGCGGCGATGAGAGCCCGGAGTTCATCCGCCAAGCGCGGCTGGTGCAGGACGCCTGGGGCTCGCACGCCGTGCCGCGCTGCCAGGTGCAGGAAGGCCTGAACCACTTCAGCATCGTCGATGCGCTGGCCAAGCCAGGGCATGACGTGCACCACATGGCCCTGATCCTGCTGAGGGCCTGAGGTTGTCCCGGGCCCGGTGAAGAACGGGCCTGCTTACATTAGCAGGTGCTCGCCCGCGTTGTCGCCGCCCAGGATCACGTAGTTGACCTTGCGGATGTCCATGAGCTTCTTGCCGCCGGCGTAGCTGATGGAGCTTTGCACGTCCTGCTCCATCTCGATCAGGGTGCCCGCCAGCTTGCCCTTGATGGGCTCGAGGATGCGCTTGCCCTCCACGTGCTTGTACTCGCCCTTGTTGAAGTCGCTGGCCGAGCCGTAGTACTCCTTGAACAGCGCGCCGTCCACTTCCACGGTGTTGCCGGGCGATTCCTCGTGGCCTGCGAACAGCGAGCCGATCATGACCATGCTGGCGCCAAAGCGGATGCTCTTGGCGATGTCGCCGTGGCTGCGGATGCCGCCGTCGGCAATGATGGGCTTGGTGGCCACGCGGGCGCACCACTTGAGCGCCGAGAGCTGCCAGCCGCCGGTGCCAAAACCCGTCTTGAGCTTGGTGATGCAGACCTTGCCCGGGCCCACGCCCACCTTGGTGGCGTCGGCGCCCCAGTTTTCGAGGTCGATCACCGCCTCGGGTGTGGCCACGTTGCCGGCGATCACGAAGGCCGCGGGCAATTTGGACTTGAGGTAGCCGATCATGTTCTTCACGCTGTCGGCATGGCCGTGCGCGATGTCGATGGTCACGTACTCGGGCGTGATGCCCGCAGCCGCCAGTTGGTCTACGGTGTCGTAGTCGGGTTGCTTCACGCCCAGCGAGATCGAGGCGTAGCAGCCCTTGGCATGCATGTCGCGCACGAACTGCACGTTGTCCAGGTCGAAGCGGTGCATGACGTAGAAATAACCGTTCTGCGCCATCCAGGTGCAGATGGTTTCGTCCACCACCGTCTTCATGTTGGCCGGTACGACCGGCAGGCGGAAGGTGCGCCCGCCCAGCTCCACGCCGGCATCGCATTCCGAGCGGCTTTCCACCCGGCACTTGCGCGGCAGCAAGAGAACATTGTCGTAGTCGAAGATTTCCATGATTTCCAAGCTCCATAAGAGGACGCAGCAGAAGGATTTCCGCTGCGGTGGGCGCTTGGCCTGGAGACCGGTCGTATGGTTGCAGCCGCGAAGGATGCAACGAACCCTGCTGTGCGCAGGCATAAAAAAACCGGGCTGCAAGAAACTTGGGCCCGGTGATTGATTCTACCCGCGCCAGCCGGCGCCGGTATATCCCTACTGTTATCCGTCCAATAGGGCGAAGCTTCTAAGGCACGCAGCGCGACTGCGCCGCGTCGATGATGCGCCCGTCCTTGTCCTGGACCCAGCCCACCAGGCGCAGGCGGTCGGTCTTGGCGCCTTCGGGGATGTAGATCGGGCGCGAGTCACGCCAGCCCGAGCGCTCGCCCTTGGACAGCGTCTGCGGGTTGTCCAGAGAGCGCTGGTACACGTTGCGCACCAGATGGCGGGCCACCGGCGAGCCTTCGGCACCGGCGGGGAGGGATTCCACCAGCAACAGGTAGAAACCGCCCGCGTCGGGCCCTGCCGCAGGGGGCGCGCCGCGCGTGGGCACGGGAGAGAAGGCGATGGAGGCGCCCAGGTAATCATTGAACGCCGGCCCGTGCGACACGCGCAGCCGGCTGCCCTGCACGCCCTGCACGGGCGCGGTGCTCACGTCGGTGGCCGTGGGGGCCGTGCGGCCCAGGGCGGCCAGCCGCGCTAGTGCATCGCGCGTGGCGGCCGCTGACAGCGGGGCATTGTCGCCTTGCGTGCCGGGCACGATCCAGTCCAGCACCAGGGTGCCGGGTGCCGAGGGGGCCGGCGTGGCCTTGTCGGCCCAGCAACTCTCGCAGTCGGCGCTCACGAAGCGCTCGAACAGGGCCACGGGGCGCGGCATGCCGTCGCTGCTGCAGCTCGACTGGGCCGCGAGATGGGGGGCGTGCAGGGCCAGCAGCATGGCTGCGGCAAGGGCAATGTTTTTCATGGCAGGCGGTGGCGCTTTCTACAATGCCCCCATGTTCCCACAAGACCTGTTTCCGGGTGCGCCCGAGCCCCTGGAGTCCTCCACGCCCGCCGCCCCCTCCGCTGTGCCGCCGCTGCTGGCCAATCTGAACCCCGAACAGCTCGCCGCCGTCACCCTGCCGGCGGGGCATGCGCTCATCCTGGCGGGCGCCGGCTCGGGCAAGACCCGGGTGCTCACCACGCGCATTGCCTGGCTGCTGCAGAACGGCTACGCCACGCCCGGCGGCATCCTGGCCGTGACCTTCACCAACAAGGCCGCCAAGGAAATGGTGGCGCGCCTGTCGGCCATGCTGCCGGTGAACGTGCGCGGCATGTGGATCGGCACCTTCCACGGCCTGTGCAACCGGCTGCTGCGCGCGCACCACAAGCCGGCGGGCCTGCCGCAGTCGTTCCAGATCCTGGACACGCAGGACCAGCTTTCGGCCGTCAAGCGTCTGTGCAAGCAGCACAACGTGGACGACGAGCGCTTTCCGCCCAAGCAGCTCGCGTATTTCATCTCCGGCTGCAAGGAGGAGGGCCTGCGCCCGGGCGACGTGCAGGCCAACGACAGCGATACGCGCAAGAAGATCGAGGTCTACCAGCTCTACGAAGAGCAGTGCCAGCGCGAGGGCGTGGTGGATTTCGGCGAGCTGATGCTGCGCAGCTACGAGCTGCTGCGCGACAACGACCCGATCCGCGAGCACTACCAGCGCCGCTTCGCGCACATCCTGGTGGACGAGTTCCAGGACACCAACAAGCTGCAGTACGCCTGGCTCAAGCAACTGGCCGGCAACGACAGCGGTGGGCGCTTCGAGGCGCGCGGCAGCGTGATCGCCGTGGGCGACGACGACCAGAGCATCTACGCCTTTCGCGGGGCGCGCGTGGGCAACATGGCCGATTTCGTGCGCGAGTTCGACGTGCAGCAACAGATCAAGCTCGAGCAGAACTACCGCAGCTACAGCAACATCCTCGACTCGGCCAACGCCCTCATCAGCCACAACAGCCGCCGCCTGGGCAAGAACCTGCGCACCACGCAAGGCCCCGGCGAGCCGGTGCGCGTGTACGAGGCCACCACCGACCTGGCCGAAGCGCAGTGGATGGTGGACGAGATCCGGCAACTGGTGAAGAGCGACGGCTTCGAGCGCAAGGAGATCGCCGTGCTCTACCGCAGCAATGCGCAAAGCCGGGTGATCGAATCGGCGCTGTTCAACGCCAGCGTGCCCTACCGGGTGTATGGCGGCCTGCGCTTTTTCGAGCGCGCGGAAATCAAGCACGCGCTGGCCTACCTGCGCCTGTTGGAGAACCCGCACGACGACACCAGCTTTCTGCGCGTGGTCAACTTCCCGCCGCGCGGCATCGGCGCGCGCAGCATCGAGGTGCTGCAGGACGCGGCACGCGCGGCCGGTTGCTCGCTGCACGACGGCGTGAGCGCCGTGCCCGGCAAGGCAGGCGCCAATCTCTCGGCCTTCGTTGCCATGGTGGACGTGCTGCGCGAGCAGACCGAGGGCATGAACCTGCGCAAGATCATCGAGCAGATGCTGCAGTCCTCGGGCTTGGTGGAGCATTTCCGCGCCGAGAAGGAAGGCGCCGACCGCATCGAGAACCTGGAGGAACTGGTCAACGCGGCCGAGAGCTTCGTCACGCAGGAGGGTTTTGGCCGCGATGCCGTGGCCCTGCCGGTGGACGAGCTGCGCAACGACCGCCTCACGCAAAGCCCCGCCAGCCAGGGGCTTGACCCCGATGCGCCGGTGACCGACGAGGCCCTGCCCACCGTGGCCGGCATCGTCGACGCCGACACGGGCGAAACGCTGTCGCCCCTGGCGGCCTTCCTCACCCATGCAGCGCTGGAGGCCGGTGACAACCAGGCCCAGGCCGGGCAGGACGCCGTGCAGCTGATGACGGTGCATGCCAGCAAGGGCCTGGAGTTCGATGGCGTCTTCATCGGCGGCATGGAGGAGGGCCTGTTCCCGCACGAGAACTCGGCCAACGAGCGCGAAGGCCTGGAGGAAGAGCGCCGCCTGATGTACGTGGCCATCACCCGTGCGCGCAAGCGCCTGTACCTGAGCCATTCGCAGACGCGCATGCTGCACGGCCAGACGCGCTACAACATCAAGAGCCGCTTTTTCGACGAGCTGCCCGAGGCGGCGCTCAAGTGGATCACGCCCAAGCAGCAAGGCTTTGGCACCTATGCGCCCAACGCGGGCAGCAACCCGTTCGGCCAGCGCGACCGCAGCCCATTCGGCTCCGGCCGCTCGGAGCAGTTCGCCAGCCCCCCGGTGCCGGTGCAGAAGGCCGCGCCATCGCATGGCCTGCGCGTGGGCCTGGCCGTGTTCCACACCAAGTTCGGTGAGGGCAAGGTGCTGGCGCTGGAGGGCACGGGCGACGATGCGCGGGCCCAGGTGAGCTTTCCGCGCCACGGCACCAAGTGGCTGGCGCTGTCGGTGGCCAAGCTCACGATCGTCGATTGAAGGGGTTCGCCTTTTTGGCGCCCTTTTCTGACAGACAGCGGGGGCCGGGACCGCAAAAATGGAGATTCCAAGGGGCTGCGCCCGCGCCGTCCGGCACACGCCCTCCGTCCCGACGGCCAGGGAGGACCCCGCCCATGCTGTTCCATCCATCCCCCATGTCCCGCGCCGCCGTGGCCGGCGCCTGTGTGCTGGCGTTGGCCCTGGCCGGCTGCGACAAGGTGCCCAAGCCCAAGGCCCAGGAGGCGCCGGCCCCGGTCGCCGCGCCGGCACCTGCACCCGCCAAATAGCGGTGCCCCCTCAGGCACCGCTGGCGCGATCAGTCCACCTTGATGTTGCGCGCCTTCACCACGCGGCTGTAGATCTCGGCATCGCGGCGCACCATGGCCGCCATCTCGGTGCGTGTCACGCCCAGCGGCTCGCTGTGCAGCTCCTTGATGCGGCGCGACAGGTCGGGGTCCTTGCTCGCCTCGACCAGCAACGCGTTGAAGCGGGTCAGGATGGGCTGCGGCGTGGCGGCGGGCGCCCAGATGCCGTGCCAGGACATCATGGAGAACCCGGGCATCACCTCCGACAGCGTGGGCACGTCGGGCAGGGCAGGGTGGCGCGTGGGGCCCGAGTAGGCCAGGGCCTGCACCTTGCCGCTGCTGATGAGCTGGTAGCCGGTGGCGATGGGCTCCATCAGCGTGTCCACCTGGCCGCCCACCAGGTCGGCGATGGGGCTGGCGCGGTAGGGCACATGCAGCATGTCGATGCCGACCTCGTCCTTGAGCGATTCCACGATCAGCTGAGAGGGGCTGCCCGCGCCGTACGAGGCGTGCGAGTAGGTACCCGGCTTGGCCTTGGCGGCGGCCACCAGGTCCTTGACGGTCTTGGCCGGGAACTTGTTGGTGGCGATCAGCACCAGGCCCTGGCGCATGGTGGTGGCCACGGGCACCAGGTCCTTGTCGGGGTCGAACGGCAGCTTGCTGTAGATGAAGGGGTTGATCGTGAACGCCGTGGACAGGTTGTACACAAAGGTGTAGCCGTCCGCAGGCGACTTGGCCACCGTGTCCGAAGCCAGGTTGCCGGCCGTGCCGGGCCGGTTGTCGATCACCACGGGCACACCCAGCTTCTTGCCCGCGTAGTCGCCGTACATGCGGGCGAAGATGTCCGGCGGCGTGCCGGGCGCAAAGCCCACCACGATCTTGATGGGCTTGTTCGGCCACTCGGCCCCCTGGGCCAGGGCCTTGCCGGCCAGCAGCGTACCGGCGGCCAGCACCAGCATCGTCTTCATCACCATTGTTCTGCGCATTCTTGTCTCCTGTCGCGGGTTCGTGTCCGCTTGTGTGGTCTGTTCGCTTCGCTCGTTTACCGCGCAGCGCCGCCATGGCGTGCACCGCACCGTGTGGATCTGTCCGTCAATCGATGGCATCACTCCTTTCGTGCCGGGCATGGCTGCGCCAGGGCCGCCGATTCCGGTGGGCGGGCTGTGGGAGGGGCATGCGTGGCCTGTGGGTCGCTATCAGTCCACCTGGGCGCCGGAGCGTTTCACCGCTTCGCCCCACTTGGCGACCTCGGCCGTGCCGAAGGTGGCCATCTCTGCGGCGTTCATGGCCGCGGATTCAATGCCCTGCGCGGCGAGCTTCTCGCGCACCTCGGGCTGGGCCAGCACGGCCTGCGTGGCATCGCGCAAGGCGTCGCGCTGCGCGGCCGGCATCGAGGCGGGCGCATACAGCATGAACCAGGCGACCAGGTCGAAATCGGCCACGCCCTGCTCGGCCAGTGTGGGCACGTCGGGTGCGGCCGCGCTGCGCCTGGCGCTTGATGCGCCCAGGGCGCGCAGCTTGCCCGCGCGAATGTGCGGCAGCACGGCGGCCGGGTGGTAGAACATGAACTGCACGTTGCCGCCCATCAGCTCGGTGAGTGCCTGCGCGCCGTCGCGGTACGGCACGTGCACGAAGTCCTTGGCCAAGCGGATGTTCAGCGTCTCGCCCGCCAGGTGGCCCGAGGTGCCGTTGCCCGCCGAGGCGAAGCTCACCGACTTGCCGCTGGCCTGGCGCAGGTCGGCCACGCTCTTCCATGGCGCGCCGGCCGGCACCACCAGCAAGGTGGGCGTGGCGCCCGCAAAGCCCAGCGGCACGAAGTCGCGCAGCGGCTGGTAGGGCAGCTTCTTGTACAGCGTGGGGTTGATGGCGTGGGTGCCCACGGTGCCCATGAGCAGGGTGTTGGCGTCGGCACCCGCACGCGCCACCATTTCGCTACCGATGGTGCCGCCCGCACCGGGTTTGTTCTCCACGATCACCGTCTGCCCGAGCTGGCGGCCCAGGGCCTCGGCCAGCACCCGGCCCACGATGTCGGTCGAGGTGCCGGCGGCAAAGGGCACGACCAGTTTGAGGGGGCGACCGGTGCCCTGGGCACTGGCACCGCTGGCCAGCAGAGCCAGGGCTGTGGCAGTGATGATCTGCCTGCGCTGCATCATGCTGCTGCCCCAAAGCCGTCGGGCAGGCTGCCCTCGTACTGCAGTTCGCGCGTGGCCTGGTAGGACAGGGCAAAGCCGCTCGGCGTCTCGGCCTCTTCGGCCAGGTGGGCGATGAGGCCTGCCGTGCGCGCCAGGATGGGCACGCCGCGCAGCGAGGCCACGGGGAAGCCCACACCCATCAGCACGGCAGGGATCGCGGCCGACACGTTCAGGCGCAGCTCCTTGCCGACGATGGCGGGGATCACCTTTTCCAGCGCCTGGGCGATCTGCACGTAGCGGAGGTCGGCGCCGGCTTCGGTGGCCACAGCGATGAGCCGGCCCACGCGCGGGTCCACCTCCTTGTGCAGCGGGTGGCCGTAGCCCGGAATGGAGCGGCGCGCGGCCTTGAGCTCGCTGACCACGGCCGTGGCCGCATCGTCGAGCGTGGCGCCGGCATCCACCCGCGCCGCCACGTCGGCGAACATGCGGCCTGCGGTTTCCGATGCGCCGAGGATCACCGAGCCACAGCCCAGGATGCCGGCGGCCACCGCACCCTGCAAGGCATCGGGCGCCGCGGCAAAGGTCATGCGGCTGGCCTGCACGCTGGGTACCAGGCCGTGCTCGGCGATCGCCACCAGGGTGGCGTTGAGCACCGCGCTGCAGGCCGCATCGGGCCGGCGGCCGGTGAGCAGCAAAAAGAAGTAGTCGGCGAACGAGATGTGGCCGATCAGGTCCTGGCACAGGTCCTCGCCGCGCACGACGATGGTGTGCTCGTTCGAGGTGCAGATGGCGGTGCGCGGGACGGTGGATTTTCCGATTTTCATGGAGCGGCTTTCAGGCGTGTTGCGGTTCGAGGCGGAAGTCGTAGTGCGCCGACCACCAGGGCGCGGCCTGTGCGCTGCCGTCGGGCGCCTGGCCCACGGGGTGCTGCTCGAAGTCCACGATCAGGCTGGGGCGCACGCCGAACACCGCATCCGATTCGATGTAGGGGCTGCCCGCCACGAAGAGGTGGGTGGTGACCGGGGCATGCCCTGGCGCCGAGACCATCATGTGGATGTGGCCGGGGCGGTTGGGGTGGCGGCCCATGCCGTCGAGCATGCGGCCCACGGGGCCATCCACCGGCACGGGGTAGAAGCTCGGGCGGATCGACCAGAACCAGTAGCGGCCCTGGTCATCGGTGCGGACGCGCGCGCGCGCGGCCATGCCCGAGCCTTCCACCTGCATGTCGTACACGCCCTCGCCGTCGCCCGACCAGATGTCGAGCAGCGCGCCTGCCAGCGGCTGGCCGTGCGTGTCGGTCACGCGGCCACTGTAGAAGGTGGGTTCGCCCTTGACGCCTGCGGACAGGTTGGCGCCCAGCGGCAGCTCGGGTGCGCCCTCCCAGTAGTAGGGGCCCTGCACCGTGGCCTCGGTGGCTTCGGTCATGCGCTGGCTGCCCTTGGCATGGGCCGTGGCGCGCAACTGGTCGAGCATCACCACCATCATCGAGGCACCCAGCGTGTCCGACAGCAGGATGAACTCCTGGCGCTGGCCGGTGCAGGCCTTGCCCACGGCGGTGAGGAATTCGATGCCCTGCATCCATTCCTCGGGCTTCAGGTCCACCTCGCGGATGAAGGCATGCAGGTGCGTGACCAGCGACTGCATGATCTGCGCGAAGCGCGGGTCGCTGGCATCCTCCAGGCGCTGCAGCACGGCCTGGGTCAGCTCGTTTTCATTCGATGGGGTCATGGGTTCTTGTCTCCTTGTCTTTTCTTGGGATCGGCTGGCGGGTCAGAGTGCTTGCCCGAGCCGCTGGCGTATCGGTCCGACGATGGCCGCGTTGTCGGCCCCCAGCATGGGCGGCGCGGTGACTTCCAGGGCGCGCTCGCCGTCGAAGCTCACGGGCGAGCGGATCGTGCGCCACTGGCCGCCCTCGGGGTGGGGGGCGCTCACTTCCAACTGCAGGTGGCGCGCCTGGGGGTCTTCCATGGCTTCGCGGGTGTCGTACATGGGCGCGTGCGGCACATCCTGGGCTTCGAGCCGGGCGCACCAGGTGGCGCGCGTCTGTTCGCGGAACAGGCCGCCGAGCAGGTCAATCAAGTCCTCCTGGTGGGCGATGCGCGCTTCGCGCGTCGCAAAGCGCGGGTCGTCGAACAGGCGCGGGCGCTCGATGGCGTTGGCCAGGCCCTGCCAGAATTTTTCGGGCGAGGACATGTGCAGCGCGATCCACAGGCCGTCGGCGCATTCGAGCACGTAGGACTGCGAGACGCTGGGCCGGCTGTAGGGGCCCATGACCTCGTCTTCCGAGAAGTAGTGCGTGAACGCATCGAGATTGAAGTGGCACATGGCCTCGAGCATGGACACCTCGACCTTGCGGCCCACGCCCGTGCGGCCGCGCTCGACGATCGCGCCCAGCACGCCGTAGGCAGCGTAGAAGCCGGTCATCGCATCGGCCAGCGCCGGCCCCACCACGCGGGGGTTGGCAGGGTTCACCAACAGCTTGAGAAAGGCGCTCGCGGCCTGGGCCACGGTGTCGTAGGCGGGCCGCCCGGCGGCCGGGCCGGTCTGGCCGAAGCCGCTGATCGCGCAGTACACCAGGCGCGGGTTCAGTCCCCGCAGCCGGGCCTCGCCTGCGCCCAGCCGGTCGGCCGCGCCGGGGCGAAAGTTCTGGATGTACACGTCCGCATCCTTGACCAGCTCGTCGAAAACGGCCGCGTCCTCGGGCAGCTTGGGGTTGAGCGTGATGCTGCGCTTGTTGCGGTTGTAGGTCTGGAAGTGCGGGCTGTAGAGGCCGCCTCGGAACGCGCGGAACGGGTCGCCCGCGCCGGGCTGCTCGATCTTGATGACCTCGGCCCCCAGGTCGGCCAGGAACATGCCTGCCGCCGGGCCCGTGATGAACGTGCCTTGTTCCAGCACCTTGATACCGCTGAGGACTTTGTGCACCTCGTTGTCTCCTGTTGTAGGTCTCTGGCCGCCCGCTTTTCAGGGTCGGCCTTGTGGGTTGGAGGCGACTGTAGGCGGCGCGGCGGATTCCTGGAAATGATTGTTTTTCATGGTTACCATCGACAGCATCGATCAACCACTGGTGGCACGCCATGGAACTCAGGCACCTGCGCTACTTCATTGCCCTGGCCGGCTCGCTCAACTTCACGCGTGCGGCTGAGCGGTTGCATGTCACGCAGTCCACGCTGTCGCACCAGATCAAGCAGCTCGAAGAGGAGATCGGCGCGGCGCTGTTCGACCGCTCGGGCAAGCGCGTGGCGCTGACCGGTGCGGGCGACGAGTTTCTGCACTACTGCACCAAGGCCCTGCACGAGATCGACCTGGGCCTGGGCGCGCTGCGCCAGAATGGCTCGGAGGTGGCGGGCGAGCTGCACATCGGCTCCACGCACACCTTCAACCTGGGTTTCATCCCGGGCTGCATCGCCGCCTTCCACGAGCGCCATCCGCGCGTGAAGGTGGTGGTCGAGGAGCTGTCTGCCGACCACATCGCCGCGCGCCTGCAGCAGGGCACGTTGGACCTGGGCATCGCCTACCGGCCGGCAGTGCCCGGGCCACTGCAGTTCGAGCCGCTGTACAACGAAGAGATGGTGCTGGTGGTGGCCAAGGGCCATGCGCTCGCCCGGCGCAAGCGCGTGCGCATGGTGGAGCTGCACCGCATGCCCATGGTGCTGCTGCCGGCGAGCTTTGCCACGCGGCAGATGCTGGACGAGTGCTTTCGCTCCTGCGGCGCCGAGCCGCAGGTGGTGGCCGAGATCAACACCCTGGCGCCCATGATGGACCTGGTGGGTAAGACACAGCTCGCCTCCATCGTCGCGGCCAACGTGGTGTCAGTGCATTCGGGGCTGGTGTTGGTGCGGCTCGAAAGCCCCACGCCGGTGCGCACCCCGGGCATGCTGTGGTCGCCTGTGGCGCGCGAGTCGGCACCCACGCGCGCGTTCTCGGCCATCGTGCGCAAACTGGCGCTGCGCAGCAGCCTCAAGGACGTGGCCCAGCGCGCAGGCCGGGCGGCCTGAAATGCCAGCCCCTGGGGGGTGTCAGGCCAACCTTACCCAGTGGTTGTCCATGCGCGCGCCCGTGAGCTCCTTGGCGTGCGCATGCGTGAGCGGGGTCGGAGAGCGTGCGTCTTCCAGGGAATGCGAAACACCGGCGGCCCACAGCCGGCCGCTGCCCACCGCCAGTGCGCACACTTCCTCCAGGCCCACCAGGCCGCGCCACTGGCCATCGGGCGTGAAGGTGGCCACGCCCTGGCTGCGCGGGCAGCTCACGGCCCAGCCCTCGGCGGTGCTGGCGATGCTGCCGCCATAGCCTGCCATCGACTGGCCGGCGGGGCACAGGCGCAGCGCCTTGCCATCGAACAGCGCGAGGATGGGCGCGGCCGCCTTGTCGGCCGCATGGCCATGCTCGGCCTGCAGGGCGATGCCCAGCACCGTGCGCTCGGCGTTCCAGGCCAGGTGGCGCAGGCTCAGGCGCGCATCGGGCAGGCGCCACTGGCCCTGCAGCTCGCCGCTGTCACCGTGCAGCCGCACGATGCTCGAATCCATGGTGTGCAGGTCGCGCTTGGTGCGGCCGGTTTCGGGGGCGGTGGGCACGCCGCCGTTGGCCACGATCAGCGCCGGTGGGCCGCCTTTGGCCGTGGGCGCCCAGATCAGCTCGTGTGCATCGATGCCGTGCGTCGCCCACTCGTCCACGGTTTCCAGGCTGCGCGCATTGCGCCGCGCCACCAGGCTGGCGCCTGTGTCCACGTCGGTCTCGGTGGTGTAGAGATAGCGGCCATCGGCGCTGGCCATCACATGGCCGTTGAACGAGCGTGTCGCATCCACCCAGTGCCACTGCGCCTTGTCGGCGGGCTGGCCTGGGTGCCAGCGCACCAGCCAGTCACCGGGGCGGCGCGCGCTGGCAACCATGCTGCCATCGGGCAGGCGGGCCAGGCCGTGGGCGCGCGTGGGCACTTCCAGCACCTGGCGCACCTGCAGGGGCGAAGGCCCGCCGGCCTGTGCGGCCAGCACGCCGATGCGGTAGCTGCCATCGGCCTGCTGCCAGGCAGCCAGCAGTTGCATGGCTGCCGCCGCGGCGGGGGCTGCGTGGGTTGCCAGCGGCATCGCCGCCAGGCCGCCCATCAACCACAAGGCCTCGCGGCGGCTCAGCGCGGCGTTCACCTCAATCTCCATCGGCGTCCGAGAAGCCGATGCTCACCTGCAGCGCGGGCGCGATCTCGGCCTCGGCCAGGCGCTTGAGCGCGGCCAGCTCCCTGGACGCCTGCAGCACCCGTTCGCCACCGGCCTTGCCGGTGGCGCCGGACTGGTCGATGGCCTGCAGCGCCTTGTCCACGCGCTGCGTGGTGGCCAGCAACTGGTCGGCCAGCGGGTTCAGGCCGCGGCCGCGCAGGTAGGTTTCCAGCGGTACCAGGGCCTCGCCGGGCGTGGGGGTGGCGGCGCTTTCGGGCAGCACGGCCAGGGTGCGCAGCGCGTTCCACTCGGCCTTCCAGGCGGCAGAGGCCTGGCCGCTGGCGGCGCGCGGGTACTCGGGTGTGCGCGTGCCCTGGGCTGCGCGCAGCGGCTTTTCCATGTGCGCCCAGCGCAGGCGCTCGATGCCGCCCACCCACTGGTTGATGAACTCGCCCATGGCTGCGGTGGAGCGCTCCTGTTCATCCTCGGCGGCCCAGTCGGTGCCGGCTGCGGTGTCGAAGGCGCTGGCCACGGCCATGGCTTCGCGCTCGATGTCCAGAGCCACCTCCACGGCATAGCCGCAGGCGGGTGTGCCGGGCGCCACGGGTTGGGTCCACAGCAGCCATTCCAGCGCCGACAGGCCCTTGGCGGGCGTGCCGATGCGCTCGAAGGCCTGGGCACCCTGGGGTTGGGTCTTGATGGCGCGCTCGATCAGTGCCGGGCGCGTGGGCGCGAAATCCATCTGCCGTTGGGTGCGGCGCGTGATCACCGGGCCCACTGCCACGGCGCCCAGCGTCTCCCAGGCCATCATGCTGCGCTGCCAGGCGCTGCGGGCACCGTTGAGGGCGGGGGCGGACTGGCCGGCAGGCGCCTCGCACAGCGCACGCACGGCCGGGGCCAGCGCCTGTGCGGCCGTGGCCAGCTCCTGCGCGCGCGGCTTGCCCCAGTGGCTGTACAGGCTTTGCAGCGCGTGCGTGGTGTCGTAGAACGGCACGGCGTCGCGCTTCCAGCCGGTCTGGGCGTGTGCCGGCAGCAGCAGGGCGCCCAGGGCCAGGGCGGTCACCAGTGCGCGAAGGGAGGGGTGTTTCATAGCGACTCCACGAACTTGACCAGCGCATCGCGCTCGGCCTTGTTCATCTTCAGTACCTTGTCCTTGGCGGCTTCGGCCTCGCCGCCGTGCCACAGCACGGCCTCGAGCACGCCGCGGGCGCGTCCGTCGTGCAGCAGCCGGGTATGGCCGTTCACGTCCTTGATCAGGCCCGTGCCCCACAGCGGCGGGGTCTTCCACTGCCGGCCATTGGCGGCGAAGTCGGGCCGGTTGTCGGCCAGGCGTTCGCCCATGTCGTGCAGCAGCATGTCGGTGTACGGCCAGATGCGCTGGCCCGAGAGCGCCTTGCTCGTCAGGTGCGGGAAGGGGCCTTCCTTGGTGACGTAGCTCGGCCGGTGGCACGTGGCGCACTGGGCATTGGCGAACAGGGCCTGGCCGCGCAGCACCTGGGCGTCCTTGGGGTTGCGGCGTGCGGGCGGTGCCAGCGTGGCCTGGTAGAAGACCACGTCGTCAAAGGTCTTGTCATCGATTTCCACGCCTGGCTGGCCCTGCGCCGCAGCACTCTTGCCGCTGGGTGCGGCCAGGCAGTCCTTCTGCGTGGGGGTGCAGGTCTCGTTGGCGAAGTGCTTGGAGGTGATGCCCATGTCGCCCTGGAAGGCGCCGCCGGTCTGGTGCGCGATGGTCGCAACGTTGCCCTTCCAGCCAAAGCGGCCCAGCATCATCTGGCCCGAGGGGGCGTCCCACACCCGGTTGGGCACGCCCTTGATCGGGCCACCTGCCGCGGCCTGGTCGGCCACGTTGGCGAGGATGTCGGCCTCGGCAATGGCTTCGAGCAGGCCCACGCCGATGATCTGCGGCGCAATGCGCGGGCTCGCCATGATCCCTGCGGCCATGGGACCGTAGCCCAGGTCGGCAAAGCCGTAGTGGGGGTCGAGCAGTTCGTAGGGTGTGCCGTCGGCGAACTTTCCTTTGATGGTCTTGTAGCGCAGGGTCACGCGGCCCTCGGGCTTGACGCCCTGGACAGCCGCGTTGTCGAACTGGTCGCCGTACACCGGGTCGTGCTTCGGGCCGCCATGCGCGTCCGCGCCCGGGATGGACAGGCGGATCAGCAGGGCCACCGTGGGGTCCTTGGTATCGCCCAGGCGGTTGAAGATGGCGGGCGGCTCGCCCCGGCCGTCCTGCACGTGGCAGCCGCCGCACGAGCGCGCGATGAAGTGCGGGCCCAGGCCGTCGCGCGCCTTGGTGGAGGCGGGTGCCTCCACCCAGTTGCGGCGGAAGAATGAATTGCCGATCACGAAGCGCGTGCGCTCCGCATCGTCCAGGTTGGCGGCCGGGAAGGAAAAGGCATTGCGGCCCGTGGCGAACACCGTGGTGTTGCCGCCGACCTTCTCGCCGAGCGGGTCGGCAGGGGTGTCGGCCATGAGGCCGCCCAGGGCCGCGAGGCCGATGCTGGCAACCGCCAGGCGCAGGGCGCGCTGGCGGTAAGGGGCTTGCAAAGGGGACATGGAACGAAAGGAAGGCGCCGGGGGCCTCAGGGTTGGACCAGCGTGAGCTTGGTGATGCCGATGGCGTTGGCGGCTTCCACGAGGTCCTTGCTTTGTTGGGTCAGGCTGTCGATGGTCTTCTGGATGCGCTGGCGGCCTGGGGCATCCTTGCCACCGATGATCTCACGGTCGAAAGGTGCCTGGATGCCTTCGGCCGCCGACACCGAGGCAGCGATCTGCTTGCTGGTCCTGTCGGCCAGGGCCGGGTTCCTGGCGGCGACGAGGTCGCGCAGTGAGGCACCCTTGACCACGCTGCCATCGGCGCGCTGGTACTCGCCCAGCCACACGTTCTGGATGCCCTTGGCATTGGTCACGGCGTCGCGGTGCGTATTGTCCGAGAAGCACGAATGCTCGTCTTCCTGGTCCTGGCTGTTCACGGCCACTTCCAGGCGTTCGCCGGCCAGCTCGCCGCGCGACAGCGAGCCCAGGCCCACCAGCATCTTGCGCACCGATTCCATGTTGCCCTTGGCGAAGCGCGTGCGGTAGTTGGCCTTGGCATCGGGTGCCCAGGACTTCACGAGGAAGGACAGGTCGTCGATCAGCAGCTCGGTCACCACGTTGAGGTACTGGCGGCGGCGGTCGGCGTTGGGCTTCTTGCCGTCCATGAAGTCCTCGAAACTGCGGTTACCGGGGCCGGTTTCGGACAGGTCCTGGCCCCACAGCAGGAACTCGATGGCGTGCCAGCCCGTGGCGATGTTCTCTTCACCGCCGCGCTCGTTCTGCGCTGCCAGCGCCTTCTTGGTGATGGCGATCTTGCGGTTGTTGACGAGGCCGGCCTTGGGCTTGCCTTCGACGCTGTCCACATAGGACTCGTCCATGGGCCAGGCATTGATCTGGCCCTCGGGACCCTTGTCGTCGTCGATGGGGCCGCCGTAGAAACGGAAGGCTTCGGTCTGGCCGTAGAACTCGCGTGCGGCCAGCCAGGTCTTGCGCGCCTCGGCCAGGGTCTCGGCCGACGGCTGGGCCGTGAACGCCTTGATCGCCGCCTGCATGGCTTTGGCGCTGGTCAGCGTGTCTTCGTAGTTGGCATGCACCAGCGTGGCGTATTGCGCTGCCACCGCAGCGGGCGTCACGGCCTGCTGGGCCTGGGCTGCCGTGCCCTGTGCCTGTGCCACGCCCATGAGGCCCAGGGGGCTCGCCGCGAACAGCGCGGCAGCGAGGGTGGTGGTGTGCAGTAGCGTGGTTTTCATGCGTTTCTCCTCAAGAACGAAGACGGGTGACAAGGCAGACCTGCCTGGAGCCGCCCGGTCTGGTTGGGGCCAGGCCGGGAATCCGGTGGGTGTGGATGGGGCGAAAAGGCCCGAAGTTCAAGGATGCATTGCGGTGCCGCACCCCTGGATGGCGATGATTATAAGAATGGGATTTATTTGCATTCGTGCAAAAAGGGCATTGTGCCTGTGTGTGCCCTGCCGTTCCTCGTGCGGGAATGCACTGCACGAAAAAGGGGTCCCGCATTGCTGCGGGACCCCTTGGGGGCTGCGCGGGCGCAGCCGTTGCGGGACCGGAAGATCAGCCCAGGCGCGGCTGCTTGGGCGTGGCCGAGAGGTAGCCCACGGCGGCACCGGCCTTGTTCTTGTAGTTGGCGATGATCAGCGGGTCCAGCGTCGGCTTGACCACGTTGTGGATAGCGCCCCAGTCACCGGCGTGCTGGAAGTTGCTCATGATGTAGGTCCAGCCATTGATCTCGTCCACGGCATGCAGGCCGGTGGATTCACCGCCCGCAGGGATGGACATCAGGCGCGACAGCTGCTTGGTGTCGATGTTGTAGGCCCACAGGAAGTTGTTCACGTGCTGGCCGCTGTCTTCGCCGATGAACAGGGTGCGCATCTTTTCCGAGAACTTGAGGTTGTCGGGGTTGCCGATGTTGTTCGGGTTGGCCGTGTTGCCCAGTGCGTCGGAGGCGATGTCCTCGCCGACCAGCAGGGCCTTGGTGTCCACGGGCATCCAGTCGCTGTTGATGGCGGCGCCGGCCGTGTCCTTCTGGCCACCGCGCAGGTTCAGGGCCATCACGGCACCGGCGTTGATCGCCTTGGGCACGGACACGCCGTTGCCCGCCACGTTCAGCGCATTGCCGGCCACCATCGAGGTCTGCACGTTCTGCAGGGCCGAGTAGGCGATCTTGTCCTTGGCGTTGACGGTCGTGCCTTCCATCTTGGTGAAGCCCATGCTCGCGCCCACGAAGGCGGCATAGCGGTGGGTTTCCAGGAAGGCGGCAGCCTTTTCCATGCCGGGCTTGAGCTTGATCCACTCTTCCTTGCCGTTGGACACGATGCGGGTGTAGCTGGCGTCGTTCGGGTTGGTGGTGGCCACGGCCATGATGTCGGTGGGCTTGAGCGTGTTGGCCAGGGCCTCGATCTCGGCGCTGTTGGCCGAGCCGAGCTTGATCCAGGTCAGCGGCGCGCCGGTGGTGGCCTTGGCGTCGACGGTAAAGCCGGCGCCGACCTTGGCGGCGTACAGCGTGCCGGAGGACAGGTCCTTTTCCTTGTCGGCCACGAACACGAAGTAGGCGCTGTTCGTCGCATCGTCACCCATCAGCGCGGTGCGCTGGTCGGGCATGACCTGCACCAGCTCGTGCGAGATGCGGCCCATGCAGAAATGCTTCTTGATGCTGGCCGTGCCGTCGGCGTTCACTGTCACTTCGGGCATGTGGCCGTAGTGATAGGGGTTGGCGCGGTTCGCGTCGCCGTACAGGTTCTTGCTGTAGGCCTGGAACTGGGTGTTGCTGGCGATGGTGAAGGCGTCGGGTTCGTACTCTTCGCTCGACAGGTGGGTGCCCCAGGGCGACAGGCTGGCGCCGCAGGTGATCCACAGGCCGTGTACCTTGGAGGTGTCCACGTTGTGGTACTTCACCAGGGCGAGCTTGCCGGTGTTCGGGTCCTGGTCCAGCGTCAGCACGGCGATGGGCGAGGGCAGCTTGCCGTACATGTCGGTCTTGCCGTCCTGGGCCCAGGTGGTGTATTCGAACTGCACCACGGCGAACACGTGGTTGCCCTTGACGCCGTCGACCTTGGCATTGGGCACGGTCAGCAGCGAGGTGCCGTCCGGAGCGTCGGAGAAGAACTGGCGCTCCTTGCCGGCCACCGTGGTGTCGATGATGGGCTGGTTGTTGATGTCGAAATAGCTGCCGGCCAGGATCTGGCCGCCCTTGACGTTGGCCACCGAGTCGCCGGTGATGAAGAAGGGTTGGTAGGCCAGTGCGTAGCTTTGCACCGAGTTGTCGCTCAGCGTGACCTGCATGGTCGAGCCCACGGTGTTGGTGGCCATGGCTGCCGGGTTGGCCAGCGTGGGCGCGGCCATCGAGGTGAAGGCGGTGGACACATAGCTCGCGCCGTCACTGCCACCGCCGCAGGCGGTCAGCAGCGCAGCGGCGGCGCCGCCGCTGGTCAGGGGAAGCAGGGGAATGCCGGCCAGGAATTGGAGGGCCTGGCGGCGCGAAGGGATGGACGCAGAGGTCATGGAGTGCAGCTTCCGTGGTTTGTTATATGGGTTTTTATAGAGAGCGGCCCGATCCACGACCGCCCCGCAGGAAGGGCCAGGCAGCGGGGGGCGCTCTCTTGGTGCCGGATGCTAAGAACACTGTGTGACAGGCATTTGACGGTGCTGTGGCGGCTGTCGCACAGGCCCGTGAATCGCCCTGCGGGCCGAGTGCTCTTGCGTCACGGATCGGTCATATACGCTTCCTAGACTGCCCACTTCCCATGACCAACCAATACCACGAGGAGTGCGGCTCTCATGAGCAAAACTATTTCTGACAAGGTCGTTCGCAACGACGCCGGCAACACCCCCTTCAGTGCCATCCTGGACGTTCATCTGTCACGCCGCACGGTCACGCGCGGTGGCCTGAGCGCGGCGCTGGCCCTGCTGACCGGTACCAGCCTCTCCGCCTGCGGCGGCAGCGACGACGAGCCGCTGAAGCTGGCCTTCACCTCGCTGGCCAATTCCATGACCGATGGCTGCGTCGTGCCGCCCGGCTACGTGGCCCAGGTGCTGGGTGCATGGGGCACGCCGCTCAACGACAGCGCCGCCGAGTGGGACAAGGACGGCAAGAACACCTCCAAGGACCTGCTCAACTCCACCGGCATGCACCATGACGGCATGCACTATTTCCCGCTCGACGGCAGCTCCAGCGAAGGCCTGCTGGTGGTCAACCACGAGTACATCGACGAGAAGGCGCTGCACCCCGCAGGCCCGACCACGGTGAACAACAAGCGCCCCGCCGAGGAAGTGCGCAAGGAAGTGAATGCCCACGGCGTGGCCGTGATGCACATCCGCAAGACCGGCAGCGCCTGGGCCATCGTCAAGAACTCGCGCTACAACCGCCGCTTCACCTCGGCCACGCCCATGGCCATCAACGGCCCGGTCGGCGGCACCGACTGGGTCAAGACCCCGTACTCGCCCACGGGCACCACCGTGCGGGGCACCAACAACAACTGCGGCAACGGCACGACGCCCTGGGGCACCTACATCACCGCCGAGGAAAACTGGGCGGCCTGCTTCGTCAACACCAATGCATCAAGCCAGCCGGCCCACCAGGTGCGCGTGGGCGTGCCCACGTCCGCCGGCCGCTACAAGTGGGAAACCGCTGCCGGCGACGCCACCGAAGTGCAAGGCGAGTTCGCCCGCTTCAACGTCACGCCCAGCGGCACCAGTGCCCTGAACGACTGGCGCAACGAGGTCAACGGCTTTGGCTACCTGGTTGAGATCGACCCCTACGACCCCGCCAGCGTGGCCACCAAGCGCACGGCCATGGGCCGCTTCGCGCACGAAGGCGCAGCCTACGGCAAGCCCGAAGCGGGCAAGCCGCT
Organism: Acidovorax sp. AC410; assembly: GCF_979253235.1. Classification (NCBI taxonomy): domain Bacteria; kingdom Pseudomonadati; phylum Pseudomonadota; class Betaproteobacteria; order Burkholderiales; family Comamonadaceae; genus Acidovorax; species Acidovorax sp. AC410. Next base: position 425,125 of record NZ_CEEDCG010000001.1, on the reverse strand, counting down.
GGCGTTCTACAGTGGCGACGATTCGCGCTTCGAGTACATCTACCGCTTCGTGTCGGACGCGAACTGGGATGCCGCCGATGCCCGCCGCGCCGACCGCCTGGCCGTGGGCGCCAAGTACCTGGACAAGGGCACGCTCTACGTCGCCCGCTTCAACGAAGACGGCACCGGCACCTGGCTGCCGCTGACCTTGGCCAGCGTGGGCAAGGACGGCACCCGCCTGGGCGACAAGTACAAGACGATCGACGAGATCCTGATCAACACCCGCGCCGCGGCCGACTTCGTGGGCGCCACGCCCATGGACCGCCCCGAGTGGACGGCCGTGCATCCCTCCAACGGCGATGTGTACGTGACGCTGACCAACAACACCAGCCGCAATGCCACCACCGGCACCAACGCTGCCAACCCGCGCCTGAACAACGCCAACGGCCACATCGTGCGCTGGCACGACACGCCCAATGCGAACACCTTCAAGTGGGAGATCTTCGTGTTCGGCTCCGAGGCCGGTGCTGCCGCCGACACCAACCGCTCGGGCCTCACGGCGGTGAACCAGCTGGCCAGCCCCGACGGCCTGGCCTTCGACGACCGCGGCATCCTGTGGATCCAGACCGACAACGGCATCGATGGCGGCCGCAACAACGCCGTGGCCCGCTCCACCAACGACCAGATGCTGGCCGTGATCCCCAGCGCGATGACGACGGACAGCAAGGGCACGGGGCCGGTCATCAATGCCCAGAACCAGGGTGATCTGCGCCGTTTCTTCGTCGGCCCGAACGAAGCCGAGATCACCGGCTTCGCGTTCACGCCGGACTACAAGACCATCTTCCTGAACATCCAGCACCCGGTGAACTGGCCGGCCTACGGCACGAGCGACGCCACGGCGTTGCCCTCGGGCACCGTGCGCCCCCGCTCTTCGACCGTGGTCATCCAGAAGGCGGACGGCGGCCCCATCGGCGTGTAGTCGGGCACTTTTCCGCAGTAAGCCCTTGCAGGCTGTCACGCGCAGGCGTGGCAGCCTTTTTTACTGCGCGGCTGACGACAAGCCGGCGTGCTTCAGTAGTCGGATCCGTAGGGCGACGCTGGCCGCGCGCGCGAAGTGGGTCTGGGGACCGCCGGTGCGGGAGGTGTGGCACCACCGCTGCCGCCAGGGGCTACGGGGTAGGTGATCTGCCCGCTGCCATCCTTGCTGCCCTTGTGTCCCGCGATCTGCCAGGCCGTGCGCTGGTCCACCAACTGGGCCAGGAACTCCAGTTCCTCGTCCGTGTGGTTGATGGCGCCAGCCGGCGTCAGCATGCGGCCGTTGCGCGGCGCCACTTCGGCCCAGAAGGCCTGGTGGTAGGAGGCCTGGCTGACGACGGACTCGCTGCCGGCCGCAATGTCCACCGTGCCGTAGCAGTTGCAGAAGTAGCTGCGAAAGTCCTGTTCGGGGAAGACCTCGGCATACACCCCCGTGCCGCGGATGCCAGCCGTGGCCGTGGGCATGACCACCTGGCGCTCGCTGCCGCGGCCCCACACACTGGCCACCGCGCCGGTCAGCAGGCGCAGCACTTTCACGGCCATGGGGGTGTCGCCCTCGAGTGCGATGCGCGTGTTCTGGCGCACCATGAAGGCGTCCTTGCCGACGGTGAAGACCACGGTGGAGCCCGGCCCGGTCTCGATCCGGTCACCGGGCGCGATGGCTTCGCCCGCCGCCAGGGCCTGGCCATTGCGGCGCACGTCGCCGCGCATCTCCACCACATTGCGCGTCCCCTGTTGCGCATGCGCCGCTGTGAACGCGCCGGCGGCCGTCCAGGCCGCGGCTGCCTGCAACAGGCTGCGCCTCTGGTACCAGACGATTTCGTCCTCAGTGCGGCCCTGGAGCTGGTGCTGGCTGTTCGTCATGGGATTCCTCCGATGAGGGTTTGGCAGGCGGTTCGAAGCAATCGCGGAAGGTGAATACGATGGAGGTGAAGAACATCGCCGCCAGCATCATGGCCGTGCCGACCATGATGCCGCTCGCGGCTGCACCCAGCCCAGCCAGCGCAATCAGGCCCGAGGCGAGGGCCACGACCACGCCGGCCATCAGGAACACGCCCATCCAGCCCAGGCCGAACACGAAGAAGGCGCCGAAGTTGCGCACGCAGGCCACCAGGCTGAAGAACAGGGCCTTCACCGGAGGGATGCCGTGCCAGTGCACCAGCCCCGGCGCATGCCAGAAGGTCAGCGACAGGGGCAGGTACAGCAGCATCGACAGCCACATGGCGGCCTGGAACGCGCCGTTTTCGGCCACTTCGCGCTTGAGCGGCGTGCCGCCCAGGTAGACGCTGGCGAACAGGCCGCCGTCGATCAGCGCGGACAGCCCCATGATGGAGAGAAAGCCCACCGCGTACAGGGCGCCCAGCACCAGCATGTCGCGCAGGCGCTGCTGGCCGGTGCGAAACGCCACCAGCAGCACGGCGGGCGTGGGAAAGCGCCCCATCGTGGTTTCGGCGGCCGCCACCATCATGGCCAGCGTGGCCGAAGGCAGCAGGGCCAGCGCGATCGCCGGGCCCACCAGGGGCACCAGACTGGCCAGCGACATGGCGGCCATGGTCATGAAGAACAACGCCGCCAGCGCCATGGGTTGGCGCCAGAACGACCGGATGCCGAGCTGTACCCAGGTCATGCCGGTGCGGGCGGGGACGATGTTGAGTTTCATGGGTGCGGAGGACGGATCGGGAAAACGGCCAGTGCAGTCCGGGCCTGGCAGGTTGGTGGGGAGATGGCGCCTAATTTACCCCAGCGCACCATGGCCGGGGCCGCATGGGGGCATGCGAAAGGCGCCAGGGTGTGACATTCCTCGCGGAATGGTGGTTCAGGGCTGTCTCTGGGGGTGGGGACGCTCAGCCCGCATGCACCGGCCGGGCAATGCGCCCGCGCAGCACGCGCTCGAAGTGGGTCGGGTCGTGCGGGGTCAGCATGGAGGCCTCGCGCGGCAGGTAAAAGTCCCACAGCCGCGAGATCCAGAAGCGCAGGGCACCGGCACGCAGCAGGGCCGGCAGCAGTTCGCGCTCGGCCGCAGTGAGCGGGCGCACGGCCTGGTAGGCATCGAGCATGCGCTGTGCGCGCTCGGGGTCGTGGGCGCCCGTGGGCAGGTCGATGCACCAGTCGTTCAGGCACACGGCCAGGTCGAACAGCCAGGTGTCGACGCCGGCAAAGTAGAAGTCGAAGAAGCCCGTGAGTTCTTCGCCATCGAACATCACGTTGTCGCGGAACAGGTCGGCATGTACCGGCCCGGTGGGCAGGGCTGTGTAGGCCGATGAGGCCGCCACGTGGTTCTGGTAGGCCAGCTCCGAGCGCAGCAGCGCCGCCTGGCGGGCGTCGAGGTGCGGCAGCACCACGGGCACGGTCTCGTTCCACCAGGGCAGGCCGCGCAGGTTGGGCTGGTGGCGGTCGTAGCCGCGCCCGGCCAGGTGCATGCGCGCCAGCATGCTGCCCACGGCGGCGCAGTGCACCGGGCCGGGGGCCAGCTGGCTCTTGCCGTGCAGCTTGCTCACCACGGCGGCCGGCTTGCCGCACACGCTGTGCAGGATGTCGCCGTTGCCGTCCGCACGCGGGTCGGGCACGGGCACGCCGCCGTGCGCCAGGTGCTTCATCAGGTGCAGGTAGAACGGCAACTGCTCGGCCGTGAGGCGCTCGAACAGCGTCAGCACGAACTCGCCCTGATCGCTGGTCAGGAAGTAGTTGGTGTTCTCGATGCCGCCTTCGATGCCGCGCAGCGCGACCAGCTCGCCGAGGTTCAGGCGGCGCAGCAGTGCGCGCGCCTCTTCATTGGAGACTTCAGTGAAAACGGCCATCGCTCAGCGGGAAAGGTGCGGGAAAAGGGACGAAACAGGGAGGGCGGCGCACGCAGTGCGCGGGCACCAGGGGGTGTCAGAACTTGAGGACGTTCCAGACCCGGGGGCCGGTATTGGTTTCGGCGCCGTTCAAGGCGCCGGTGCGACCGCGTGCGCCGTCGGGCGACTGCACTTCGTAGCTGGGCATGTTGCCGGTCTTGGGCTGCACGTTGATGCTCTGCGTCTGGCCGCCCACGCGCAGTTCGTCGACGCGGCTGCCGGCGTCCTCGATCTGGATGCGTTCGGTGCGCTGGTTGGTGCGCCCGGACAGGGATTCGGGCGTGGTGAGCGCCTCGCCTTGCCGGGGGGCGCCCACGGGGGCATTCTGGCCAGGGGTCTGGGCCAGTACGGGGCCGCCGGCCAGGGCCAGCAGCAGGGAGAGGTGAACAGCGCGCATGGCCCGATTGTAGAGCGCCCCCGCGCACGGGTGGTGCAGGGGCTTTGGCCATGCACAATGGCCCCCCATGAGCAATAAAAAGACCCTGGTGCTGGTGGACGGCTCCAGCTACCTGTACCGCGCCTACCATGCCATGCCTGACCTGCGGGCCGTGCCGGGCGACCCCACGAGTGCCGCCACGGGCGCCATCCGCGGCATGATCAACATGATGCAGGCCCTGCGCAAGGAAGTGCATGCCGACTACGCGGCCTGCATCTTCGACGCCAGCGGCCCGACCTTCCGCGACGAAATCTACCCCGAGTACAAGGCGCAGCGCGCGCCCATGCCCGACGACCTGCGCGCGCAGATCGACCCGATCCACGAAGTGGTGCGCATGCTGGGCTGGACGGTGCTGGCGATTCCCGGCGTGGAGGCCGACGACGTGATCGGCACCCTGGCCGTGACCGCAGCCACCCAGGGCATCGACGTGGTGGTCTCCAGCGGCGACAAGGACCTGTCCCAACTGGTGGACGAGCACATCACCATCATCGACACCATGAACGGCAAGCGCCGCGACGTGGCCGGCGTGACCGCCGAGTTCGGCGTGCCGCCGCACCTGATGGTGGATTTCCAGACCCTGGTGGGCGATACCGTGGACAACGTGCCCGGCGTGCCCAAGGTGGGCCCCAAGACGGCCGCCAAGTGGCTCATGGAATACGGATCGCTGGCCGAACTGGTGGCGCGCGCCCATGAGATCAAGGGCGTGGCCGGCGAGAACCTGCGCAATACGCTCGACTGGCTGCCCACCGGACGCAAGCTGGTGACCATCCGCACCGATTGCGACCTGGTCGAGCACATCGTGGGCCTGCCCGCGCTCGACGCCATCGTGATCGGCGAGCAGCAGGTCGATGGGCTGCGCGAGTTCTATGAAAAGTACGGTTTCAAGGGCCTGGCACGGGCCCTCGGGGGGCCTGCCGCCGAGCCTGCTGCCGAGCCCGCGCCCGCTGCCCGCAAGAAGGCCGGCGGCGATACCGACACCGCCGACCTGTTCGCCGAACCTGCGGCGGGTGGTGGAGATGGCGCCCCGGCTGCTGTGGAGAAACCGGCCCGCAACGAGCGCTACGAGACCATCCTGACCTGGGACCAGTTCGACCGCTGGCTGGCCACCCTGCACGTGGCGCCGCTGACGGCGCTGGACACCGAGACCACCTCGCTCGACGAGATGCGCGCCGAGATCGTGGGCATCAGCTTCAGCGTGGAGCCTGGGGCTGCGGCCTACATTCCGCTGCGCCACGAGGGCCCCGATGCGCCGGCGCAACTGCCCTTCGACGAGGTGCTGGCGCGCCTCAAGCCCTGGCTGCAGGACCCGCGGCACCTCAAGCTGGGCCAGCACATCAAGTACGACCGCCATGTGTTCGCCAACCATGGCATCGAGGTGCAGGGCTACGCACACGACACCATGCTGCAAAGCTACGTGCTCGAAGTGCACAAGCCCCACGGCCTGGCCAGCCTGGCCGACCGGCACCTGGGGCGCAGCGGCATCAGCTATGAAGACCTGTGCGGCAAGGGCGCGCACCAGATCCCGTTTGCCCAGGTCGATGTGGCCAAGGCCGCCGAATACTCGTGCGAGGACTCCGACCAGACCCTGGACGTACACAAGGCCCTGTGGCCGCTGCTCGAAGCCAACGAAAAGTTGCGCTTCATCTACGACCTGGAGATGGCCAGCAGCGAGGCCCTGTACCGCATCGAGCGCAACGGCGTGCTGATCGACGCGCCCACGCTGGCCAACCAGAGCCACGAGCTCGGCCAGCGCATCGTGCAGTTGGAGACTGAGGCCTATGAGATCGCGGGCCAGCCCTTCAACCTGAGCAGCCCCAAGCAGCTCGGTGAGATCTTCTTCGACAAGCTGGGCATGCCCGTGGTCAAGAAGACCGCCACCGGCGCGCGCAGCACCGACGAAGAGGTGCTCGAAAAGCTGGCCGAGGACTACCCGCTGCCGGCCAAGCTGCTGGAGCACCGCAGCCTGGTCAAGCTCAAGGGCACCTACACCGACAAGCTGGCCCAACTCGCGCTGCCGCGCACGGGCCGGGTACACACCCACTATGCACAGGCCGTGGCCGTCACCGGGCGGCTGTCGAGCAACGACCCCAACCTGCAGAACATCCCCATCCGCACGCCCGAAGGCCGGCGTGTGCGCGAGGCCTTCGTGGCGCCTGCAGGCAGCGTGATCGCCAGCGCCGACTACTCGCAGATCGAGCTGCGCATCATGGCCCACATCAGCGGCGACCACTCGCTGCTGCACGCCTTCCATGCCGGGCTGGACGTGCACCGTGCCACCGCCGCCGAAGTGTTCGGCGTGGCGGTGGACCAGGTCACGAGCGAGCAGCGCCGTTATGCCAAGGTCATCAACTTCGGCCTGATCTACGGCATGAGCAGCTTCGGCCTGGCCAAGAACTTGGGGATAGAGACCAAGGCCGCAGCTGCCTACATCGACAAATACTTCCAGCGCTACCCCGGCGTCAAACAGTACATGGACGAGACCAAGGCCGCCGCCAAGTCCATGGGCTATGTGGAGACCGTGTTTGGCCGGCGCCTGTACCTGCCCGAGATCAATTCGCCCAACGGCCCGCGCCGCAGCGGTGCCGAGCGCGCAGCCATCAACGCGCCCATGCAGGGCACGGCGGCCGACCTGATCAAGCTGGCCATGGTGGCCGTGCAGAAGGAACTTGAGGCGCACAAGCCAAGCATCAAGATGATCATGCAGGTGCATGACGAACTGGTGTTCGAGCTGCCCGAGGGCGAGGTGGACTGGGTGCGCAGCCACATCCCGCGCCTGATGGCCGAGGTGGCGGCACTCAAGGTGCCGTTGCTCGCTGAGGTGGGCGTGGGCCCCAACTGGGACAAGGCACATTGAAAAGCCGCGGCGCTGGCGCATTCATTGCAAGGTAAAAAGGCATGCGCCTTCGCCACATTGAAGTCTTCAACGCCGTGATGCTCACCGGCAGCGTGAGCGCTGCCGCGCGGCTCATCAACGTCACCCAGCCGGCGGTGAGTCGCATCCTGGCGCATGCGGAACTGCAACTCGGGTTCGCGCTGTTCCACCGGCTCAAGGGCCGCTTGGTGCCGACCACCGAGGCACAGACGCTGTACCCGCACATCGAGCGCCTGTTTGCCCAGCTCGACGACGTGCAGCGCCTGGCGGCCAGCCTCAAGGGCGACCGGCGCGAGGGGGCGCTGCACATCCTGACCGTGCTGGCGTTGAGCTACGAGGTGCTGCCGCGCGCGCTGCGCAGCTTCCGTGCGCTGCATCCGGACGTGGACGTGGCCATTGACGCCCTGCACTCGCCGCAGATCGTCTCGGCCCTGGTGCTGCAGGAGGCGGATGTGGGCTTCGTGTTCAGCTCCATCGCCCACCCCTCGCTGAGCCAGGAGCACATCGCCGACGGCTACATGGTCTGCGTGGCGCCCAAGGGCATGCTGGGCCCCGCACTGGTGCAGGCCGGCAGCGTACACCTCACGGACCTGGCGGACACCCCCGTGGTGCGCCTGGACGTGCGCGACCCCATCGGCACCGTGATGGGCCATGCCTGCCGCGAGGCCGGCGTGGGGCTGCGCACGGCCATCACGGTGCAGACCTACCATGCGGCACTGGCCCTGGCACAGCATGGCCATGGCGTGGCGCTGGTCGATGCCTGCACGGCCGCCTCGGCCGACCGCAGCCAGGTCGACGTGCTGGCCCTGGCGCCGCACATCCCCGTGCCCATCCAGTCGCTGCGCACCGTCAACCGGCCGGCCTCTCTGCTGGCCAGTGCCATGGCCGCCTGCATGCGCCAGGCCGTGGCCGAGACCATGGCCAGCAAGGGCCTGCCCAGCCCCAGGCCCTGAGAACAGGCTCTGATCGGAGGGGGCGGGCGGGCCCCCCATAACTTTCCGGCATGGCCTACCCGGAGAAATGAATTGTTCAAAGCGGCGCTGAATTTCTACAGTGCGTCCACGTCTTGCCCTTGTGCATTTCGCTCCACCAGTCCCCGCCCACCAAGGAAATTCCATGCAACTGTCCGCCGTTTCCCGTGCTGCCCTGCTGGCCGCCAGCCTGGTCGCCTGCGCCGCCGCCAGCGCCGACACGCTCAAGAAGATCGCCGACACCGGCAAGATCACGCTGGCCTACCGCGAATCGTCCGTGCCCTTCAGCTACCTGGCCGGCACCGGCCAGCCCGTGGGCTTTGCGGTGGACATCTCGAACGCCGTGGCCGACGCCGTGAAGAAGCGCCTGAACAACCCGGCCATCAAGGTCGAGCTGCAGCCCGTCACCTCGCTCAACCGCATCCCCCTGGTGCAGAACGGCACCGTGGACCTGGAATGCGGCTCGACCACCAACAACAGCGTACGCGGCAAGGACGTGCAGTTCGCCACCAACTATTTCTACACCGGCACGCGCCTCTTGACCAAGAAGAGCTCGGGCATCAAGGGCTTCGGCGACCTGGCCAAGCGCAAGCTCTCCACCACCTCGGGCACCACCAATGCCCAGGTGGTGCGCAAGTACGACCGCGACAACAAGCTCGAAATGGAAGTGCTGATGGGCAAGGACCACGAGGATTCGCTGCTGCTGGTGGACACCGGCCGGGCCGAGGCCTTCGCCATGGACGACATCCTGCTCTACGGCCTCATGGCCAATGCGCGCAACCCGGCCGAGTGGGACGTGGTGGGCGAGGCGCTGCAGGTCGAGCCCTATGCCTGCATGCTGCGCAAGGACGACCCGCAGTTCCAGGCCCTGGTGAATGGCGTCATCGGCTCCATGATGAAGTCCGGCGAGTTCGAGAAGCTCTACACCAAGTGGTTCATGTCGCCCATCGCACCGCGCGGCCAGAACCTCAGGCTGCCCATGGGCAAGGAGCTGCGCGACAACCTCGCAGCCCAGAGCGACAAGCCCGCCATCTGACGGGAGCCACCGAGCATGTTGGCAAGCCATCGCCCCGCCACGCAGACGGTGGGCATCCTGGGCGGCATGGGGCCGGCCGCAGGCGCGGACTTCGCGCGCCTGTTTGTGCAGGCCTGCGGCGAGCGCATGGCGCAGCTGGGTATTCCCGTGCATGACCAGGCCTACCCCGAGCACTGGCTGGCGCAGGTGCCCATCCCCGACCGCACGGCCGCGCTGGGCGACACCCGCCTGGGCGCGCACCAGCCCGCCGAGCCGATGCTGCAGGCCACCGGCCGCCTGGCCGCGCTGGGCGTCCGCGCAGTGGCCATTGCCTGCAACACGGCCCATGCCTGGCACGGCCTGCTGCAGCAGCGCTTTCCACAGCTGGTGGTGCTGCACGGGGTGCAGGAGGTGGTCGCCGGCCTGGCGGCGCGCCAGGTGAGCGCGGTGGGCTTGCTGGCCACGCGCGGTGCCTACGACGCCGGCCTGTACCAGGCGGAGCTCGAGCGTGCGGGCATCGCCTGCTGTCTGCCCACCGCTGCCGAGCGCGATCAGCTGATGCAGGGCATCTACGACGGGGTCAAGGCCGGCGACTATGCGCTGGCACGCCAGCGCTTCGAGTCAGTGGCGTGCGTGCTGCAGCAGCGCCATGGCGTTGCCACCCTGGTCATGGGCTGCACGGAGATACCGCTGGCGCTGGCCGAAGGGCCCCAGTTGCCGGGTGTGGCGCTGGTCAACCCTTCGGTCGTGCTGGCGGCGGCGCTGGCGCGGCAGGCCTATCTGGTGGACACGGCGGCATCCGCAACGGCCTGACACCGGGCCTTCCCATCGGCAGTGCTGCTGCCGTTCCATTGCACCAGCCTGCGCTGCACAAGCCGGCTGCACTTTTCAGGGTGATCGCGATATGACTTCTGAATCCCATGCGTGGTGGAGCCGCTGGCGTGCCCGCCTGCCTGCGGCGTCGGCCATGTGCCTGCTGGTGGCAGCGGCGCCAGCCATTGCGCAGGCACAGCTCCCGCCCCCCGCCACCGCAAGGGCGCCCGGAGGCACCCTGCAGCGCATCAAGGAGCGCGGCACCGTGGTCATCGGGCACCGGGAATCGTCCATGCCCCTGTCCTATGTGGCGGACGGCGTGCCCCTGGGCTACAGCGTCGATGTCTGCCGGAGCATTGCGCAGGCCCTGGGTCGGCATCTCCAGTTGCGCGAGACCCGGGTGGACTACCGCCTGGTCACCTCCAGCACCCGGTTCGATGCGATCGAGAAGGGCGAGGTGGACCTGGAATGCGGCTCCACCACCAACACGGCGGCACGCCGACAGCGCGTGGCCTTCACCATCCCGCATTTCGTCGCTTCTTCGCGCATGGTCGTTCAGAGCAGCAAGCCCTATGGCCGAATCGAGGACATGGATGGCAAGCTGGTGGCCTCCACCATCGGCACCACCAACATCGATTCGCTGGCCCGGGAGGCGCTGGCCAAGGCGATCCGCATCCAGATCGAGCCGGCCCGCGACCATGCACAGGGGTTCGCCTGGGTGGTGCAGGGCAAGGTCGAGGGGTTTGCCATGGACGATGTGCTGCTCTTCGGCCTGCGGGCCAGCCACCACCGGCCCGAAGACGTGAAGGTCATCGGCAAACCCATGACCATCGAGCCCTATGCCATTGCCTTCGAGCGGGACAACCCCGAACTCAAGACCGTGGTGGATACAGAACTGCGCCGGCTCATCCAGACGCGGGAACTGCACCGCCTCTACGACAAATGGTTCAACTGGCCCATCCCCCCGGGCGGTATCAATCTGGGTATGCGCATGCCGCATCTGCTCGTGGACTCGCTCAAGTACCCCTCGGACTACGTTCCCCAGTAAGCGTCGAGAGTGCCCATGGCGTGAATCCGGTGCCTCTGGGATGGGCACTTGGATGGTTGGGTGGCAGCGGACCCGATGGGCTGCATGGACCGTTGACTCAGAAAGGGAATGCGCGATGAAAAAAGCGGTCGTGATCGTGGGTGGTGGAATCATGGGGCGCGACATCGCAGCCATCTTCATTGCCGCAGGATGGAAAACCCAGATCGTTGCAAGAGACGAAGGCAAGTGGCCCCAGTTGCGGCGATCGCTCCAGGCTTCGGTCGAGCAACTGGGCGCCGTGGTACACCCGGTCATCCATCTGAGGGCGGACATTGGTGATGTCGACTGGGACGGCGTGGTGCTGGCTCTGGAAGTGGTCCCGGAGCAGCTCGAGCTCAAGCGCAAGGTGTTCGCGGCGCTGGACGCGAGCGCTCCCGCGAACGTCGTCATCGGCTCCAACAGCTCCAGCCTGCGCATCACCGACATAGCGGCTGATCTGGCCGGGGCTGCAAGGATGGCGAACACCCACTTCTTTCAGCCCGCCCATATCGTCCCGCTCATCGAGATCGCCAAGGGCGACACGATATCCTCGCGAACGATGGAAACCTTGCACGACATCTTCTATGCGGTGGGACGCGCACCGGTACGGGTGAACAGCGATCTTCCCGGCTTTCTGGCAAACCGCATGCAGCACGCCCTCATGCGTGAAGCGTTTGCGGTCATCGACAGCGGGCTGGCGTCTGCGCAGGACGTGGATACCGCCGTGCAGTTCGGTTTCGGCTTTCGCTACGTGGCAGCCGGGCCGATGTTGATCAAGGAGTTTGCCGGATTCGATACCCAGCACGCAGCGGCAACGGCCATATACCCCACTCTGTGCAACGACTCCGCACCTGGCAAGACATTGTCAGGGCTGGTGGAGCAAAAGCACTTTGGCGTGAAGTCCAGGAAGGCGTTGAGAAACTGGACCCCCGAGTCGATCAAGGAAGAGCGCGGGCGGTATGAGTCTGCACTCATGAAGGCCGCGGGAATTCTCTGGAGCTCCCTGGGCTTCAAGAAGCAGCAGGAGCCGCGCGAAAACTGACGCCACTCCATGGCCTGGGAGCCGCACCCTGCTTTTTGCCCCTGCCACTGGACAGTTTACCGCAGCCCGGGAGCGCCCGCAGGGGCGTTGCCTTAGACTGCGCGCTCGCCTTGTCCCATTTACCTTTGGAGATCGACGATGCTGAGCGATGACCACCGACTGGATACCGAGGCCCTGGTGCCCGGCCGTACCACCGAAGCCGGCGCCACGCGCCGCCTGGCCCTGCAGACCGCTTTGGGCCTGGGCTATGCCGCCGCAGCCACGCCGCTGATGGCGCAGACGGCCATCGCCACCCCGGCCGACGGCCTGACGGCCGGTGAGGTCAGCTTCACCGTGGGCGGCTTCAAGGTGCCCGCCTACCGCGCTGCGCCCGCCGGCAAGACCGGCCTGCCCGTGGTGCTGGTGATCCAGGAGATCTTCGGCGTGCATGAGTACATCGCCGACACCTGCCGCCGCTTTGCCAAGGCCGGCTACCTGGCCATTGCCCCGCAACTCTACGCGCGCCAGGGCGATGCCTCCAAGTACACCGAGGCCGCCAAGCTCATGGCCGAGATCGTCTCCAAGGTGCCCGATGCGCAGGTGATGGCCGACCTCGACGGCGCCGTGGCCTGGGCCACCGCCAACGGCGGCGATGGCGCGCGCATGGGCATCACCGGCTTTTGCTGGGGTGGCCGCATCACCTGGCTGTACGCCGCGCACGGCCCGGTCAAGGCTGGCGTGGCCTGGTATGGCCGCCTCGTGGGCCAGGCCAGCGACCTCACGCCCAAGCACCCCGTGGACATCGCGCCCATCCTCAAGGCGCCGGTGCTCGGCCTGTACGGTGAAAAAGACACCGGCATCCCCCTTGACACGATTGATAAGATGAAAGCAGCCCTGGCCGGTGGCACTGCCGCCGCCAAGGCTTCGGAATTCGTGGTGTACCCCGATGCGCCGCATGCCTTCCACGCCGACTACCGCCCCAGCTATCGCAAGGAAGCGGCCGATGATGGCTGGAAGCGTGCGCTGGCCTGGTTCAAGGCGAACGGCGTCGTCTGACCGACCGCTCTCCTACAATCAGCCGCCCCTGCATTCAAGGGGCGGCTTTTTTTGAGCCCGTGGTGCCACCCGATTGACACAAGAATCAATCCCTATCGCTCAATGGACGGGCACGTAAAGCCATGACTCTGCTAGCAATCATTTTGGCCACCCTGGCTGCCGGCATCGGCAGCGTGTGGCTGGCCGCGCTGCTGATGCGCCTGGGGCTCGGCGGCCGCACGGACAGCGTGGGCCCCCAGCACCTCCTGAGCCTGGCGGCCGGCGCGCTGCTGGCCACGGCCTTCATGCACCTCTTGCCCGAGGCCTTCGAGAGCCAGGCGGGCGCACACGACCTGTTTGCCACGCTGCTGGTCGGCGTGGTGTTCTTCTTCCTGCTGGACAAGGCAGAGCTCTGGCACCACGGGCATGAGCACAGCCATGCCGCACCCGCCGAGCATGAGCATGCGGGCCATGCACACGGCCATGCGCACCATCACCACCACCACGACACTCCCCGCACGGGCGGCTGGGCCGTGCTCACGGGCGACAGCGTGCACTGTTTTGGTGACGGCATCCTGATCGCATCGGCCTTCATGGCCGACATCCGGCTGGGCATGATCGCGGCCGTCTCGGTGCTCGCGCACGAGGTGCCGCACCACATGGGCGACCTGGTGGTGCTGCGCCAGACCAGCCCGAACCGGCGCATGGCGCTGGTCAAGGTGTCGCTGGCGGGCGCCGTCACGGCGCTGGGCGGCCTTGTGGGCTACTACCTCGTGGGGCAGTTGCAGGACCTGCTGCCCTACTTCCTGGCAGTGGCATCGAGCAGCTTCATCTACGTCGCCCTGGCCGACCTGATTCCCCAGCTGCAAAAGCGCCTGTCAGCGCGCGAGACCGTGGCCCAGATTGCCTGGCTGATCGCCGGCATGGTGATCGTCACCCTTGTGAGTGGAGCGGCCCATGCGCACTAGAGAGGCCCCCCTGAGTCGCCTTCGGCGCCATCCCCCCAGGGGACGCCCCCAGCGCGGCGGGGCGGCCCTTGCGCGGGGGCGCTGGCTTAGTGCTGCACCAGTTGCATAGGCAACTGGCGACAAGGACAACTGGAGGAGAGAACCTTGGTTACGATTTACCACAATCCCCGCTGCGGCACCTCGCGCAACACCCTGGCCCTGCTGCAGGAGCGCGGCGTGCAGCCCGAAATCGTCGAGTACCTCAAGACCCCGCTGGACCGTGCCGCGCTGCAGGCGCTGGTCGCAGCCATGGGTGTGCCGGTCATCGACGTGGTGCGGGCCAAGGAAGCGGTGTTTGCCGAATTGAAGCTGGGCGAGCCGGGCGTGACGGACGCGCAGCTCATCGATGCCATGCTGGCCCACCCCATCCTCATGAACCGGCCCATCGTCACCACGCCGCTGGGCACACGGTTGTGCCGGCCTGCAGAGACGGTGCTGGAGATCCTCTAACCGCAGGTCAGCGCGCCAGTTCCTCGCGCACGGCCGCCACCTGCCGGCGCGAGACGGTGAGCACTTCCGTCATGCCCTGCAGGCGCACGGCCCAGCCGTCGCCTTCCTCCGGGTCGTAGTGCTTTTCGAGCGCGCGCACGGCGCGCCGGGCCACCAGCGCATTGCGGTGGATGCGCAAAAAGCGCGTGGGGTAGCGCGCCTCCAGCTCGCTCAGGGCCCCGTCCATGATGTAGCTGCGCGTGGCGGTGCGCACCGTCACGTACTTCTGCTCGGCCTTGAAATACAGCACCTCGGCCAGCGGCAGGCGTTCGGTGCGGCCCCGGTCCTGGATCACCAGCGCCTCGCCATCGGCGGCAGAAGGGGCCGCCGCCGTGCTGTGGGCCGGGCGGGTGGTGCGCTGCACCTTGGCCAGGGCCTGTTGCAGGCGCTCGCGCCGCACGGGCTTGGTGAGGTAGTCCACGGCGTCGAGCTCGAAGGCATTCACCGCGTGGTCGGCGTGGGCCGTCACGAAGACCACGGCCGGCGGGCGCGCCAGGGCCTGCAGCGCGTGCGCCAGGCCCAGGCCGTCCTGGCCGGGCATGTGGATGTCCAGCAGCACCAGGTCGAAGGCGCTGCCCCCGGTGGGGCCCAGCAGGGCCATGGCTTCACCGGCATTGCCGGCCTCGGACACGGTGGTGTGCAGTGTCTCGGCGCAGTCGCCCAGCAGGGTGCGCAGGCGGCTGCGGGCCAGGGCTTCGTCGTCAACGATCAGGATGTTCATGGCGCGGCATTGCGGGTAGGGGCGGAGGGCGGTGGCGACGGGGCTGGCGAGGCGGGCCGGCCATGGCGGCGGGGGCGGCCGGACACGCGGGCCGGCCGGTCCTGCACGGGCAGCGTGATGCGCACCTGGTAGAGGCCGTCGAGCACGCCGGCCGTGAACTCGCCCTGCACATCATGCAGCAACGCCAGGCGCGCGCGCACGTTGGCCAGGGCAATGCCATGGCCGCGGGGCACGTCGTGGTAGCGGATGTCGCTCGCCGGCAGGGTGTTGGTGATGCGCACCACCACGCGGTTGCCGCGCAGTTCGGTCATCACCTTGAGCTTGCCGCCGCGCGGGCTGGGCTCCACGCCATGCTTGACGGCGTTTTCCACCAGCGGCTGCAGCAGCAGGGGTGGCAGGCGGGCGCTGTCGGTGCGCGGGTCCAGGCTCCACTGCACCTGCAGGCGCTTGCCAAAACGCACCTCCTCGATCCCGAGGTAGCGGCGTGCCAGGGTGATTTCCTCGCCCAGGGTGGTCACTTCGCCCTGCTCGACGAGCGCCACGCGGAACAGGTCGCTCAGGTCTTCGAGCAGGGATTCGGCCTTGGCGGGCTCCTTGCGCACCAGCGCGATCGCGCTGTTGAGGGTGTTGAACAGAAAGTGCGGGCGAATGCGCGACTGCAGCTCGGTCAGCCGTGCCGTGGTGGCCGCCGGGGTGCGCCCGCGCGCGCGCAGCACCAGGGCCGCGACCAGCAGGGCGGCGAGCAGGGCGCCGGTGGCGGCGCTGGCCACCCAGGGGGAGCGCTCGGCCACACCAGCCAGTGTCAGCATGGCACAGGCATACAGGCCTGCCAGCGCCCCGAGCGTCACGCCGGCCGCATACTGCTGGCCCGTGCCCAGGCCCTGCAGCACGGTCTTCAAGCTGCATGCCGTGATCAGCCAGGCCAGCGTGGCTGGCAGGGCGCCGCCCGTCACCAGGGCCATGCTGGCCAGCCACTGGGCGGGGTTCTGGGCGCCGAACAGGGTGCCGACGCCGACCACGACCTCGACGAACAGCACGGCCCGCAGCACCACGCCGACCTGGCAGGCGTCGAACACCAGCGCCCTTCCGGCAGCGGGCTGGCCACTGGGCGAAGGGCCTCTGGGGGGGCCGGATTCGGCGTCGGGAGGCGGGGTCGATAAAATTTGCGTGTTTTGCATTGCGGCATCCGGGTGTTCCGGGTGTCAGAACTACCGGATTATTGCCCTCCCATGTCCAACAGCCAAGCCAATAGCGCGCCGTCCGCGCCCTCCCACAACCAGCTCGACACCAAGGCCCAGGCCTGGTCGGCGCTGTTTTCCGAGCCCATGAGCGACCTGGTCAAGCGCTACACCTCCAGCGTCTTCTTCGACAAGCGCCTGTGGCAGGCCGACATCGCGGGCAGCCTGGCGCATGCCGACATGCTGGCCGCGCAGGGCATCATCAGCGCCGAGGACCATGCCTCGATCCAGCGCGGCATGGCGCAGATCGCGTCCGAAATCGAATCCGGCGGCTTCGAATGGAAGCTCGACCTCGAAGACGTACACCTGAACATCGAGGCGCGCCTGACCCAGCTGGTGGGCGACGCCGGCAAGCGCCTGCACACCGGCCGCAGCCGCAACGACCAGGTGGCCACCGACGTGCGCCTGTGGCTGCGCGGCGAGATCGACCTGATCGCCGACCTGCTCAAGGAGCTGCAGGTGTCCCTGGTGGACGTGGCCGAGCAGAACGTGGAGGTCATTCTGCCGGGCTTCACCCACCTGCAGGTGGCCCAGCCCGTGAGCTTTGGCCACCACATGCTGGCCTATGTGGAAATGTTCGCGCGCGATGCCGAGCGCATGGCCGACGTGCGCCGCCGCGTCAACGTGCTGCCCCTGGGCGCCGCTGCGCTGGCCGGCACCACCTACCCGCTGGACCGCGAGCGCGTGGCCCGCACCCTGGGCATGCAGGGCGTGTGCCAGAACAGCCTGGACGCCGTGAGCGACCGCGACTTCGCCATCGAGTTCACCGCTGCCGCCAGCCTGTGCATGGTGCATGTGAGCCGCCTGAGCGAAGAGCTCATCATCTGGATGAGCCAGAACTTCGGCTTCATCAAGATCGCCGACCGCTTCACCACCGGCAGCTCCATCATGCCGCAGAAGAAGAACCCCGACGTGCCCGAACTGGCGCGCGGCAAGACCGGCCGCGTGGTCGGCCACCTGATGGGCCTGATCACCCTCATGAAGGGCCAGCCCCTGGCCTACAACAAGGACAACCAGGAAGACAAGGAGCCGCTGTTCGACACCGTGGACACGCTCAAGGACACGCTGCGCATCTTCGCCGAAATGGTCGGCGGCCAGCTGAACCCTGCCACGGGCAAGAAGGAGGGCGGCATCACCGTCAATGCGCCGGCCATGGAGCAGGCTGCGCTCAAGGGCTACGCCACCGCCACCGACCTGGCCGACTACCTGGTCAAGAAGGGCCTGCCCTTCCGCGACGCCCACGAAACCGTGGCCCACGCCGTGAAGGCCGCCGTCTCGCACCAGGTGGACCTGTCGGAGCTGCCGCTGGCCGTGCTGCAGGGCTTTCACCCGCAGATCGAGAAGGACGTGTTCGATGCGCTGAGCCTGCGCGGCTCGCTCAACGCACGCAACACCCTGGGCGGCACCGCACCAGTCCAGGTGCGCGCCCAGTTGGCGCGCCACCGCGCGCGGCTGGGCTGACGCCGCCTGGGCGTGCTTCTTGCATGGTACGGATGCCGCAGGCCGCTGCGCATGACAGCGCCGCAGCCTGCGGCTACGATCCCTGTCTGTTGCACCCGATGACCTATCCGCTGGAGCCCTTCGCATGACCTCGCCCCGCCGCCGTCTTTTCGCCCACACCCTGCGCACCGGTGCGCTGCTGCTGGGCCTTGCGGCCGCAGGCCTGGCATCGGCCCAGCCCAAGCCGATCCGGTTGCTGGTGGGCTTTCCGGCCGGCGGCGGCACCGATGCCATCGCGCGCACCCTGGCCGAAAAGCTCAAGGACGAGCTCGGCACCTCGGTGGTGGTCGAGAACAAGCCCGGCGCGGGCGGGCAGATCGCGGCCCAGACGCTCAAGGCCGGCCCGGCGGACGGCACGGTGTTGTTTCTCACCCACGACCACACCATCTCCATCCTGCCCCAGGTGGTGAAGAACCCAGGCTACGAGCCCGCGCGCGATTTCATCCCCGTGGTCGGCATTGCCACTTTCGTCAATGCCTTCGCCGTCTCGGGTGGCACGCCCGCCAAGTCGTTTGGCGAATACGTCGCCTGGATCAAGGGCGCGGGCGGCGGCAAGGGCGCGGTGGGCATCCCGGCACCTGCGTCCACACCCGAATTCCTGGTCAAGCTCGTGGGCGGCAAGTTCGGCATCGACCTGGTCTCGGCACCCTACCGGGGTAGCGCACCGATGATGGCCGACATGCTGGGCAACCAGATCGGTGCCGGCGTGGCCTCCATCCCCGACTTCATCGAGAACCACAAGGCCGGCAAGGTGCGTGTCGTGGCCGTGCTGGGCAAGGCCCGCCAGGCGGCCATGCCCGACGTGCCCACCTTCGACGAACTGGGCCTCAAGGGCTTCGAGGACCTGCCGTACTACGGCATCTATGCGCCCACCGGCACGCCGCAGAAGTTCGTCACCGATTTCTCGAACGCCGTGGCCAAGGTGATCGCCATGCCCGAGGTGCGCGACCACCTCACGGCCATGGGCCTGACCGTGGGCCACATGCCGTCCGCGCAGTTCGCCACGCGCGAGAAGGCCTATACCGCCGCCTGGACCAAGATCATCAAGGACACGGGCTTCGTGGCCCAGTAACCCACCCTGCCGGCGCAGGCCGGCTTCCGCCATGCCCACCACCCGCCTGCCCGCGCACTGGCAGCAGTCCCGCTACCTGCCCCTGCTGGTGGGGCTGTGCAGTGCCGCGCTGGCCATGCTGCTGGCCTGGGTGGTGATCGACATCTCGCACACCAAGGCGCGCACCGAGATCGGGGCCCGCGGGCAGACGCATCTGCTCGAAATCCGCGACCGCCTGGACCGCCAGTTGCAGAGCACGCTGTCAGTGCCCGAAACCGTGGCCGCCTTCGTGGCCGCGCAGGGCCATATGCCGCCCGAGATCTTCGCCTCGGTGGTCGGGCGTTTGCTGGAGAGCCAGCGCAACATCCGCAACCTGGCACTGGCGCCGGACAACGTCATCAGCGACATCTACCCACGCCTGGGCAACGAGAAGGCCCTGGGCCTGCGCTACCTGGACAACGCGCAGCAGCGCGGCGCGGTGGAGCGCGCCATCCAGACCCGCCGCACGGTGGTGGCCGGCCCCATCCCTCTGGTGCAGGGCGGGCTGGGCATCGTGAGCCGCACGCCCGTGTTCCTGTCGGGTGTGCCGGGCGCGGCCCCCGTGGCCGAGCCGCGCTACTGGGGCATTGTCTCGCTGGCCGTGAATGCCGACACCCTGTTCACCGACGTGGGGCTCAACACCGAGCAGATGGGCTTCCAGGTGGCCGCGCGCGGCCTCGATGCCATGGGCGCCCAGGGGGCCGTGTTCGTGGGCCGTGCCGGCCTGTTTGACGAAAAGCCGGTCACGCTCGACGTGCCCCTGCCCGGGGGCGGCAGCTGGATCCTGGGCGCCGTACCGGTGGGCGGCTGGAAGGCCGCCGGCAGCGCGCCGGCGCTGGTCGTGACGCTGTCGTACGTGTTTGCCCTGCTGCTGGGCCTGCTCAGTGCCTGGCTGGTGCGGGCGCACCAGCAGGTGCTGGCGCTGGCCAGCCACGACCGCCTCACCGGTCTGCCCAACCGCCGCCTGTTCGAAGACCGCCTGTCCCAGGCCGTGCTGGCCGCCTACCGCGACCGCCGTGCGGGCGCACTGCTGCTGGTGGACCTCGATAGCTTCAAGGCCATCAACGACAGCATGGGCCACGGCTGTGGCGACCAGGTGCTGCTGCGCGTGGGTCAGCGCCTGGCGGGCCTGGCCCGTGCCAATGACACGGCGGCACGGCTGGGGGGCGACGAGTTCGCTCTGGTGTTGAATGCGGTGACCTCGCCGCAGGCCGCGATGGAAATCGCCCAGCGTGTCCTCCAGGACATGCTGGCGCCCATCGGCCTGGACAACGGTGAGCATGTGCGCATCGGTGTCAGCATCGGCGTGGCCGTGTTCCAGGGCGACGCGGCAGAGCCCCTGCCGGCGCTGATCGACCGGGCCGACCAGGCGCTGTACGCCAGCAAGCGCGCCGGCAAGGGCAAGGCCACGCTGGCCGCCTCGGCCGAGCTGCACACCTATGCGACCCAGCCGCAGAGCAGCTCCACCATGCCGTGAACCATCCATTCGGATGGCTGTGGCAGTGCCCATGGCTGGATTGGCATGACGAGCCCGCCGAAGTTGTAAAACATGGGGTGGACGCGGTGAAATTGCCGAAAATGGCCCCATCTGACAACGATGTGCCACTTCCTGGAAACCATGCCATGAAGCGATTTCCCCGCCTCTCCAAGCTCGCCCGGCGCCTTGCGCTGTCGGGGGTGCTGGTGTCGAGCACGGCCGCGGTGCATCCGGCGCCCGTGGGTGGAGCCGGCTCTGCGCCCGGCCCCAAGACCACGCAGTCCTCATCGGCCTCCCACTATGCCCGCTGGCAGGCCAGCATGGACGCGTTTGCCGCAGCCGACAGGGCCCAGGCCCCCGCCGAGGACGGCGTGCTTTTCGTGGGCAGTTCCACCATCCGCTTCTGGACACAGCTGCCGCAGGACTTTCGCGACGCGCCGGTGGTCATCAACCGCGGCTTCGGTGGCTCCACCATGGCCGACTGCCAGTACTTCGTCAAGCAACTGGTGCTGCAGTACCGCCCGCGCCAGGTGTTCGTCTATGCAGGCGACAACGACCTGGCCGAAGGCCGCTCGCCGCAGCAGGTGCTCGAAAGCTTCGAGGGCTTTGTGGCTGCCGTGCGCGCCGAACTGCCCGACACGCGCATTGCCTACATCTCCATCAAGCCCAGCCCCTTGCGCGCCGAGCTGATGCCCAAGGCCCGCGAGGCCAATGCCCTGCTGGCCGCCTATGTGCGTGGCTTGCCCAACAGCGACTACATCGATATCTTCACGCCCATGCTCGACCTGCAGGGCGCGCCCCGGGCCGAGCTGTTCGGTCCGGACCGCCTGCACATGAGCGATGCCGGCTACCGGCTATGGCGGTCGGTGATCGCCGACTATGTGGGACGCGGCCAGCCCGCGCTGCAGGCCGACCCGCACAAGGGTGCAAAGAACGCCACGGACACCACGGCGGCTGCGCCGCAGGCCGTTCCGGCGGCCGCTGCCGTCCAGGTCAGCACCGGGCGCTGAAAGCCCGCCTCTTCATCCTGGAATCGCCTTCGCCTTCGCCTTGGGCGGGTCCTGCGGTGCGGGCTGCAGCGCCATGCGGGCAGGTGCTGGCGGGTACATGGGCGGGCGCTTCTGGCCAGGGGCCAGTACGGCGGGCGGCGTGGTATCTTCCTTCTGATGGCGTTCGAGCCACAGGGTTGCCCGCGCGACCGCATACAGCACGCCGAAGCAGGCGGCCAGCAAGGCGATGTCCTGCAGCCAGGGCCGCTCGTACTTGGCCCCCAGCCCCACCAGCACCATGAGCACCAGCACCAGGTGCGCACAGAACACCGGCAACGAGGCCGAGCCCAGCGTCTCCAGCCAGCGCTGGCGCGGCATGCGGGCGGCCAGCCGGGGGCCGTAGTGGATGGCGAGCACCACCAGCGCAAACAGATTGACCATGCGCATCGGTCCCAGTGCCCATTTGTCGAACCAGGGGTTGAACGCGGCATACGGCCCGTCGGCATGAAAGGGGATCTGGCCGACCAGGTGCCGCCAGCCCATCAGGAAGAGGGCCAGCGCAATGGCCAGCAGCACCGACCAGCGCGGGAAGGTGAAGGCTGGCGCATTCGGGTCGTTGCGCGTGGCGCCCATCCACAGCCCCAGCATCCACAGGAACTGCCAGCTCCACATCACGAAGGCACCGGTCTCGTTGAAAGGCACGGGCAGCGGCACGAGGGCATTGATGCCGTCGTACACCCCGTGCGACAGCCCGAACTGCGCCGCCAGCCAGACCAGCCCGCTGACCACCATCACCGGCCGCCAGCCCCAGACGAAGGCCAGCACCATCACCCAGGGGCTGGCCAGCATGAACAGCACGTACAGCGGCAGGATATCGAGGAGCGGTGGCTCGTAGAGCAGCAGCAGGCCGCCCACCAGTGCCGTGAACGGCTGCTTGACGTAGAAATTCAGCAGGTCCACCACGGCCGGCTGCTCGATGCGGATGCCGATGAAGGCGATCACCGTGAACAGGAACAAGAGCAGCGCCGCATGGCAGGCGTAGATCTTGAGGGCGCGGCGCCAGAAGGCGTGGTGCATCTCGGCCACGCTCTTGCGCCAGGCCACGCGGCCATAGACCATGCCCGCCATGTAGGCGGACAGCAGCACGAAGCCCTCGGCCGCCGACACGTAGCCAAAGGGCTGGCCCAGCGGCGAGGTGAACCGCGTGGGCAGGTGCGTCACCGTCATCAGCAGCAGCATCAGCCCCCGGGCTGCATCAATCTCCCAACTGCGTTGGAACGACGGGGCGGGCGCGGGGGGCATGGCGGCTCCTCAGGCGAGGGTGCGTACCTTGGGCTCTCTGTCCCACTGCCGCGTCTGCGCGGCAGCGATGAATGCCTTGCTGTCCTTGGGGTCCACCACGCCGGCGTCGGGCTCGATGCCGGCCGCCTGCACGATGGCCTGCGATCCCGGGCAGGCGCCGATGGCCTTGAGGTGGCCAAAAGCATCACGGAACCAGTCCACCGCAGCGGCCTCGCGCGAAAGCTTGTTGCCCATCTCGGTCGAGAGGATGGAGGCCACGGCATCGAACACCGTGGAAGGCGTGCCGGCCAACTGGCCATCGGCGGGCAGGCGGCTGCCATCGTCCATCTTGGCACCGCCCACCTTGGGTGCGACGATCTTCACCGTGGCACCGGCCTTCTCCACGGCCTTCTTGAAGGCGGCCACCGACTTGGCGTTGGAGCCGTCATCCACCAGCAGGCCCACGCAGCGGCCCTCCAGCGTAGGCTTCATGCGGTCGATGATGCGCAGCGCGGGTGACAGCGGCAGGTCCAGCGGCTTCACGGCAGCAGGCGGTGCCGGCGGCACGGCGTCCATGCCCAGGCCATCGGCCACGCGCTGGGCGAGGGCGGCGTCCACATGCTGCAGGTGGCCCACCACCGCTTCGCGCACATGCACCGTGGCCACCTTGGACAGCTCGAACACGATGGCCGAAGCCATGTGCGCCTGCTCCACCTCGCTCTGGCTGCGAAAGAACATGCGCGCCTGGCTGTAGTGGTCGGCAAAGCTCTCGGCACGCACCCGGCCCTTGGCACCGTCGTCGGCGGGGCGCTCGGCAAAGTGCCTGAAGCCCTGCGCCAGCGAGGCGCGCGGCGTATCGCCCTGCAGGCTGCTGGGCTCGTAGTTCACGCGGCCCTTGGGCACCTGCATCTGCATGTGGCCATCGCGCTGCATGTTGTGGAACGGGCACTTGGGAGCGTTGACCGGGATCTGCGCGAAGTTCGGGCCGCCCAGGCGCGACAGCTGCGTGTCCAGGTACGAGAAAAGCCGGCCCTGCAGCAGCGGGTCGTTGGAGAAGTCCACGCCTGGTGGCACGTTGGCGGGGCAGTAGGCGACCTGCTCGGTCTCGGCAAAGAAGTTGTCGGGCCAGCGGTTGAGCACCATGCGGCCGATGGTCTTGAGGGGCACCAGTTCCTCAGGGATCAGCTTGGTGGCGTCCAGGTGGTCAAACGGGAACTTCGCTGCGTCTTCCTCGGTGAACAGCTGCACGGCAAAGTCCCACTCGGGGTAGTTGCCGGCCTCGATGGCCTCGAACAGGTCGCGGCGGTGGTAATCGTTGTCCGCTGCCTGGAGCTTCACGGCCTCGTCCCACACCGTGGACTGGATGCCCAGCTTGGGCCGCCAATGGAACTTCACGAAGGTGCTTTTGCCCTCGGCGTTGACCAGCCGGAAAGAATGCACGCCAAAGCCCTCGATCATGCGCAGGCTGCGCGGGATGGTGCGGTCGCTCATGGCCCACATCACCATGTGCAGGGTTTCGGGCATCAGCGAGACGAAGTCCCAGAAGGTGTCGTGCGCGCTGCCGGCCTGCGGGTAGCCGCGGTCGGGCTCCATCTTCACGGCGTGGACGAGGTCGGGGAACTTCATCGCGTCCTGGATGAAGAACACCGGGATGTTGTTGCCCACGATGTCCCAGTTGCCCTCTTGCGTGTACAGCTTGACGGCGAAGCCGCGCACGTCGCGCGGAGTGTCCACGGAACCGGCGCCGCCGGCCACGGTGGAAAAGCGCGTGAACACGGGAGTTTGCACGCCCACTTCGGTCAGAACGCGGGCCGTGGTGAATTCGGCCAGCGATTCGGTCAGCTCGAAGTAGCCGTGCGCGGCCGTGCCGCGGGCATGCACGATGCGCTCGGGAATGCGCTCGTGGTCGAAGTGCGTGATCTTCTCGCGCAGGATGAAGTCTTCGAGCAGCGTGGGCCCGCGGGGTGTGTCGCGCAGCGAATTCTGGTTGTCGGCGATCGGAATGCCCAGTTGCGTGGTCATCACCGGGTGATCGCCGCCGGCTTGTTGTTGCAATTCGTCACCATTGCCGCGCTGGGTGTCGGGGGTCGCAGTGGTGTCAGGGGTCGAACGTGGCTTATCCGCAGTTTTGCGGATGGCTGGGGACTTGGCCATGGATGCTCCAGATAAGGTGTCGTGGGACGGATCAACAGGCATCTTTCGCCAGGGGAGGCCAGCACGGGGTAGGACCATGGGCCGTCCTCCTGTCGGCAGCGAGAAAAAGGCTCCGCCGTGAAGTGCTGCACGCACCGGATACGTAAGTGCTTGCAACGCAGGCCTGCATGCCATGCGGTTTTGTTACGCTTGCCAGTTCCTTTGGAGGGGATCGCGTGAAAGCCAAGAACTGGATGTTTGCCGCCGGCCTGTCGCTGGCCACCATGGGTGCGGCCCATGCCCTGCAGATCACGAGCCTGTCCCCCCAGGGCGAGGTCGCGCGGGTGCGCCAGGTGGTCGCCAAGTTCGATGCGGCCGCCGTCAATTTCGGCGATCCCAAGGCGCCCGCGCCGCTCACCCTGAGCTGCAGCGATGCCGCCGCCACCAAGGGCACCGGTCGCTGGACGGGCGAGAAGGAGTGGGTCTTCGACTTCGAGAACGACCTGCCCCCCGGCGTGCGCTGCACCGCCGCCGTCAAGGCGGGCTTCAAGTCGGCCACCGGCACGGCGCTGACCGGGCCCACCAGCTTCCAGTTCAACACCGGCGGCCCCTTCGTGCAGAACATGCGCCCCGGCACCTACCAGGAGATCGACGAGGAACAGGTCTTCGTGCTGCAGCTCAACGGTCCGGCGACGCTGGAGAGCGTCCAGGCCAACACCTGGTGCTCGCTCGAAGGGGTGGGCGAGAAAGTCCCCGTGCGCCTGGTTGAAGGCAGCCAGCGCGCAGAGATCCTCCAATCCCTGGGCCTGGACAAGCGCGCTGCCCAGCAGCCGCTGCAGTACGTGAGCCTTGCCTGCAACCGGCGCCTGACTTCTGGCTCGCGCATGCAGTTCGTCTTTGGCAAGGGTGTGGCCACGCCAAGCGGCGTGGCCAATGCGGTCGAAAAGCGCTTTGCCTACAAGGTGCGCGAACCCTTCTCGGCCGAATTCAACTGCGAGCGCGAGAACGCGCAGGCCGCCTGCCTGCCGATCCGCCCGATGAGCCTGTCCTTCAATGCACCGCTGTCGCGCAAGCTGGCGGCCGGCATCCGCCTGAAATCGGGCAAGGAAACCTTGAAGCCGCAGCTCGAAGGCGGTGCGGACGAGGACAAGAACCCCGATTCCGTGGTCACCAGCCTGCAGTTCACGGCCCCGCTGGTCGAGAACACGCAGTTCACGATCGAGCTGCCCAAGGATTTCAAGGACGCCTCGGGCCGCACGCTGCGCAATGCCGACAGCTTCCCGCTCAAGGTGGCCACGGGCGGCATGCCGCCGCTGGCCAAGTTCGCAGCCGCGCCCTTTGGCATTGTCGAGCGCTTCGCCGAAGGCCCCGAGGGCCCGGCACTGCTGCCCGTCACGCTGCGCAATGTGGAAGCCGCCCTCAAGGTGCAAGGCCTGCAGGCGGGCAGCGGCACACCCGCGGCACCCGCCGGCAAGGTGAGCACCCTGCGCCCGACCAGCGACTCGGACATCATCGCCTGGTTCCGCAAGGTCAAGCGCTACGACAACTACAACGTCGACCGCAAGGAAGCGCGCCGCGACACCAAGGGCCCGTTGCCCAAGGTGATCGACAACGAGCGCGACTACGTGCAGTCGCGCATGGTCTCGCTGCTCGGCGGGCAGAACGGCGTGAAGACGCTGGACCTGCCCAAGCCCGCGAGCAACGACCCGCGCCCCTTCGAGGTGGTGGGCATCCCGCTCACGCCCGGCTTCCACGTGGTGGAGATCGCCTCGCAAAGGCTCGGCAGCTCGCTGCTCGACGAGCGCCATGGCGACGCCCGCACCATGTACGTGCGCACCTCGGCGCTGGTGACCAACCTGGGCGTGCATTTCAAGCTCGGCCGCGAGAATGCGCTGGCCTGGGTGACCAGCCTGGACAAGGGCCAGCCCGTGGCCGGCGCCACCGTGCGCGTGTCCGACTGCACCGGCCGTGAGCTGGCCACCGGCACCACCAATGCGCAGGGCGTGGCCAGCCTCGAAGGACTGTCCTCAGAGCCGGAAATGTGCGGCGAGGAGGGCGAGCGCGCCTACTTCGTCAGCGCGCGCAGCAAGGGCGCCGACGGCGTGGAGGACATGGCCTTCACCTGGACCGACTGGCAGCGCGGAATCGAGCCCTGGCGCTTCAACGTGCCCACCAGCAGCGAACCCAGCCCCGACGAACGCGCCCACACCATCTTCGACCGCACCCTGTTCCGGGCGGGCGAAACGGTGTCGATGAAGCACCTGCTGCGCACCGAGACGCGCAAGGGCTTCGACATCCCCGAAAGCCGTCCCGCCACGCTGGTGATCACCCACATGGGGAGCGGCCAGCAGTACACCCAGCCCCTGGCCTGGCGCAGCACGGCCACGGGCGGCTTCAGCGCACAAAGCAGCTTTGCCGTGCCGCCTGCGGCCAAGCTGGGCATGTACTCGGTGGAGTTGCGCAATGCCGGAGGCGGCGAGCGCAGCTTCAGCTCGGGCCAGTTCCGCGTGGAGGAGTTCCGCCTGCCGGTGCTGGAGGGGCGCATCACGCCGACCGACAAGAAGGCCCTGGTGCGCGTGCGCTCCGTGCCCACCGACGTGCAGATCAACTACGTGGCCGGCGGCGGTGCGGCCAACCTGCCGGTGCGTGTGTCGGCCATGGTGCGCAGCAAGTCCCTGCAGTACAACGACTATGACGCCTTCAGCTTCAACCCGCCGCGCAAGCGCGGCCAGTCGAGCAACGGCAACAGCGACGATGAAGAGGCCGCCGCCAGCCAGGACAGCCGTGTCATCGCCGACAAGCTGGCCGTGACGCTGGACCGCAACGGCGCCGGCAAGGTGACCATCGACAACGTGCCGCAGGGGCGCCAGCCCCAGGACCTGGTGATGGAGGCGACCTACGCCGACCCCAATGGCGAAGTGCAGACGCTGCGCAGCACGCAGACCGTGTGGCCTGCGGGCGTGGTCGCCGGCATCAAGACCGAGGGCTGGGTCTCGGCCCAGCAGAAGATCCGTTTCCAGGCGTTGGCGCTGCAGCACAACGGCACGGCGGCGGCCGACGTTCCCCTGCAGGTCAAGGCCATGGCGCGCATCACCACCACCACGCGCAAGCGCATGGTGGGCGGCTTCTACAGCTACGACAACCAGACCGAGACCAAGGACCTGGGCACCGTCTGCAGCGGCAAGAGCGACAGCCGCGGCCTGCTGCTGTGCGAATCCAAGCTCGACGAGGCCGGCGAGGTGGAACTGGTGGCGATTGCCAGCGACCGCGACGGCAACACCAGCGAGGCCGCGTCCTCGGTCTGGGTCACGCGCCAGGGCGAGCTGTGGTTCGGTGGCGAGGACCACGACCGCATCGACCTGCTGCCCGAGAAGAAGAGCTACCAGCCGGGCGACACCGCCAAGTTCCAGGTGCGCATGCCGTTCCGCTTTGCCACCGCGCTGGTGGCCGTGGAGCGCGAAGGCATCATCGACACCCGCGTGGTGCAGCTCAATGGGCAGGATCCGACCATCGAGCTCAAGATCGAGGAGGGCTGGGGACCCAACGTCTATGTGAGCGTGCTGGCCCTGCGCGGACGCCTGCGCGACGTGCCCTGGTACAGTTTCTTCACCTGGGGCTTCAAGTCGCCACGCGAGTGGTGGAACTCGTTCTGGTACGAGGGCAAGGAATACCAGGCCCCCACGGCCATGGTGGACCTGTCCAAGCCGGCCTTCCGCCTGGGCCTGGCCGAGATCCGCGTGGGCAGCAAGGCGCACCAGATCGACGTGAAGGTCGTGGCCGACAAGGAAAGCTATGCCGTGCGCGGCAAGGCGCAGGTCACCATCACCGCCACCTTGCCCAACGGCAAGCCTGCCGCCAATGCCGAGGTGGCGCTGGCCGCGGTGGACCAGGCGCTGCTGGAGCTGATGCCCAACACCAGCTGGAACCTGCTCGAATCCATGCTGCAGCGGCGCAGCTGGGGCGTGCAGACCTCCACCGCACAGATGGAAATCATCGGCCGGCGCCACTACGGCAAGAAGGCGGTGCCCGCGGGCGGCGGCGGCGGCCGTGCGCAGACGCGTGAGCTGCTCGAAACCCTGCTGCTGTGGGAGCCCGCGCTCAAGCTCGACGCCAATGGCCAGGCCAAGGTGACGGTGCCGCTGAACGACGCACTCACCACCTTCAAGATCGTCGCCGTGGCCGATGCCTCGGTGGGCCTGTTCGGCACCGGCAGCACCAGCATCCGCGCCACGCAGGACCTGCAGATCATCAGCGGCCTGCCGCCGCTTGTGCGCGAGGACGACCAGTTCCGCGCCCAGCTCACGCTGCGCAACACCACCAAGGCGGCGATGAAGGTCGAGGTGTCGCCGCGCGCCACGCTGCTGGACGTGAAGCCCCAGACTGTCGATATCCCCGCCGGCGAGTCGCGCGAGGTGGCCTGGAACGTGACGGCACCGGCGCAGCTGGCGCAGACCCGCGCCGAAGCCATCCTCTGGGAGATCGATGCCAAGGACACCGTGAGTGGCGCGCGCGATGCGCTCAAGGCGCGCCAGCGCATCATCCCGGCCATACCGCTCACGGTGCAGCAGGCCACGCTGGTGCAGGTCGACGGCAGCTTCAACCTCGACGTGAACCCGCCGGCCGATGCACTGCCCGGCCGCGGCGGCCTGAAAATGTCGCTGCAGCCCAAGCTGGCCGAAGGCCTGCCCGGCGTGCGCGACTGGTGGGCCAACTACCCCTTCATCTGCCTGGAGCAAAAGACCAGCAAGGCCGTGGGCATGCGCGACGGCAGGCTCTGGCAGACGGTGGTGGCGCAGTTGCCGACCTACCTGGACAGCGATGGCCTGGCCAACTACTTCCCGCCGCGCGACGGCGACGCCAACCGCGGCAGCGACACGCTCACGGCCTACCTGCTGGCAGCCACGCATGAAGCGTCCAGCATCGACCCGGCCTTCGCGCTGCCCGACGATGCGCGCGCGCCCATGGAGCGGGGCCTGATCGCCTTCATCGAAGGCCGCATCCAGCGCGAGTTCTGGAGCCCACGCAAGGACCTGGACATGCGCAAGCTGGCCGCCATCGAGGCCCTGTCGCGCTACGGCAAGGCCCAGGGCCGCATGGTCAGCAGCATCACCGTGGCGCCGAACCAGTGGCCCACGCACTCGGTGATCGACTGGGTCAACGTGCTGCGCCGCGTGGCCGACGTGCCCGAGCGCGACAAGCGCCTGGCCGAGGCCATGCAGGTGCTGCGCAGCCGCCTGTCCTTCCAGGGCACCAAGCTGATCTTCAGCACCGAGCAGGACGACTACTGGTGGTGGCTGATGCAGAACGGCGACGTCAACACCGCGCGCCTGATGCTGGCCGTGATGGACGACCCGACCTGGAAGGACGACATGGGCCGCCTGGCCAACGGCTTCATCAGCCGCCAGCAGGGCGGCGCCTGGCACACCACCACGGCCAACCTCTGGGGCGGCCTGGCCCTCGAAAAGTTCTCGGCCAAGTTTGAGGCCACGCCGGTCGCCGGCAGCACCAAGGCCAGCATGGGTACGGGCAGCGCCAGCGTGGACTGGGCCAAGGTCGAGCGCATCAAGACCTCTGACGCCAGCGGCGCGGCGCACCAGACCACCTGGTTCGGCGCACCGGCGGCGCCCGGCAACCTGCGCAACAACAGCATGTTCCTGCCCTGGGCGGCCGCGGGCGGCAAGGAGAGCCTGGCGGTGGCCCACCAGGGCACGGGCAAGCCCTGGCTCACGCTGCAATCGGTGGCGGCCATCCAGCTCAAGGCACCGTTCGCTGCCGGCTACGCCATCAAGAAGACCATCACCCCGGTGGAGCAGGCCAACAAGTCGCTGCCCGCCGGCCAGTACACGCGCGGCGACGTGCTGCGCGTGACGCTGGAGGTCAACGCCAGTGCCGACATGACCTGGGTCGCCATCACCGACCCGGTGCCCGGTGGCGCCACCATCCTGGGCAGCGGCCTGGGCCGCGATTCCGAGATCGCCACCCAGGGCGAAAAGCGCAGCGGCAGCGGCTGGCCGGCGTTCGAGGAGCGCAGCTTCGAGTCCTTCCGCAGCTACTACCAGTACCTGCCCAAGGGCACGGTGAAGATGGAGTACACCGTGCGGCTGAACAACGTGGGCGACTTCGCGCTGCCCCCAAGCCGCGTGGAAGCCATGTACGCGCCCGAAATGTTCGGCGAGTTCCCCAACGCCCGCGTGAAGGTCGAGGCCGCCAAGTGACACCGCGTACCGCAGCATCGCCCCGGAGGCACCGGCCATGAACGCCAGCGTCTTCGTGGAGCTGCGGTTCTGGGTGCTGGTGGTCTTCTCGCTGGTGCTGCCTGCCGGCATCTATGCGGCGCTGCTGCGCACCCGCGCCATCTCGCGCCTGGCGGTACTGGGCTTTGGCATTGCGCTGGTGTTGATTGCGGGCGTCGATGTCTACCTGCTGCAAAGCATGGCGGCCCTGGCCCGGCACACGCCCTCGCTGGCCGACGATTCGGTGTTCGCATCGGAGGTGTCGATCGCGCTCTATGTGCTGCCGGCCGTCTTCGGCGGCATCGGCGTGAACCTCATCTCGCATGTGCTGCTGCACCACCTGACCGAGGCCGAGAAACGCTTCGAGCGGGAGCATCCCGGTGGCTGATCGAGCCCTTTGGTGGCGCCGTCTGGCGTTGGCCTTGGCGGCCGCAGCGGTGCTGCCCGCCCATGCCATCCCCAGCTTCACCGAGGTGCGCCAGGATTTCAGGCCCTCCGACACCCTCGTCCTCTCGCAGGAGGGCGAGGTCGTGCAGCGCCTGCGCACCGATGCCACAGTGCGCCGCGGCCAGTGGGTGCCGCTGGCCGACATCTCGCCCGCGCTGCGTGCGGCCCTGGTGCTCAGCGAAGACAAGCGCTTCTACGAACACAGCGGGGTGGACTGGCGCGCGGCCTCGGCGGCGGCCTGGGGCAACCTGTGGAACCAGCGCACGCGCGGCGCCAGCACCATCACCATGCAGCTGGCCGGCCTGCTCGACGGCGACTGGCGCCAGGGCCCGGGGGGGCGCACGGTGGTGCAAAAGCTCGGCCAGACCGTGGCGGCCCAGGTGCTGGACCGCCGCTGGCGCAAGGACCAGGTGCTGGAGGCCTACCTCAACCTGGTGCCGTTTCGCAGTGAGCTGGTGGGCATCGATGCGTTGAGCCGCACCCTGTTCGGCAAGGCCGCCCACGGGCTCGATGACCGCGAGGCCGCCGTGGCCGCCGCCCTGGTGCGCGCGCCCAATGCCCGCCCGGCCCTGGTGTCGCAGCGGGCCTGCGGCGTGCTGCGCGACCTGCAGCAGCGCCCCGGCCAGGTGGCGGCGCGCGTGGACTGCGATGCGCTGGACCTGTTCGTCACCGCCGCCCTGCAGCGCCGGGCGTTCGATGCCAGCGAGGGCATTGCGCCGCACTTTGCCCGCTACCTGCTGCGCCAGCAGCAGGCCGTGCCGGGCGCAGCCCCCGTGCCCGAACGGGTGGCCAGCACCCTGCGGGCGCCGCTGCAGCGCTTTGCCGTGCAGACGCTGGCCCAGCACCTGCGCGAGCTGCAGGGCCGCAACGTCGAAGACGGCGCGGTGCTGGTGCTGGACAACGCCACGGGCGCCGTGCTCGCCTGGGTCGGCTCGTCGGGCCAGCTCAGCCAGGCCGGCGAGGTCGATGGCGTGCAGGCCCTGCGGCAGCCGGGCTCCACGCTCAAGCCCTTCCTGTATGCCCAGGCGATTGCCGAGCGGCGGCTCACGGCCGCATCGCTGGTGGACGATTCGCCGGCCCACATCGCCACGGCCGGTGGCCTGTACATCCCGCAGAACTACGACCGCCAGTTCAAGGGCTGGGTCTCGGCGCGCACCGCGCTGGCGGCCTCGCTCAACGTGCCGGCCGTGCGCACCCTGGTCATGGTCACGCCCGATGCCTTCCACCGCCAGCTCGGCGCCCTGGGCCTGCCGCTGCGCGAGAGCGGCGACTACTTCGGCTACAGCCTGGCCCTGGGCAGCCCCGAGGTGCCGCTGCTGCACCTGACGAATGCCTTTCGCAGCCTGGCCAACGGCGGCCACCGCGGGCCGGTGCGGGTGTGGCCGGGCCAGCCGGGCGCAGCGCCGGTGCGCGCCATCGATGGCGGCGCGGCCTTCATCGTGGGCGACATCCTGTCCGACGGCAATGCGCGCTCGCGCACCTTCGGCACCGACAGCGTGCTCGCCACGCGCTTCTGGTCGGCCGTGAAGACCGGCACCAGCAAGGACATGCGCGACAACTGGGCCGTGGGCTGGTCCGAGCGCTACACCGTGGGGGTGTGGGTCGGCAACGCCAGCGGCGCTGCCATGCACGACGTGAGCGGCACCAGTGGCGCGGCGCCCATCTGGGCGTCGGTGATGGGCTTTCTGCATGCGCGCGAGCCCAGCCGGGCGCCCGCCGCGCCCAAGGGGCTGGTGCGCCAGGCCGTGCAGTTCGGCGCCCTGCAGGCGGCGCAGGAGGGGGCGACACCGCTGCCGCTGGAAGCGGCGCGCGAGGAATGGTTCGTTCCCGGCACCCAGCAGGCGCGCTTTGCCATCGACACCGGGCCGGCGGACGACGCCGTGGCTGCGAAGCGCGGTGCCAGGCCCTTGCGGGGCGCACCCGCCGCAGTGCAGGCTGCCGACGAACCACCCTCGGCGCGGATCCTGGCCCCGGTGCCGGGCACCATCATCGCGCTCGACCCCGACATTCCCCCCGAGCGCCAGCGCCTGCAGTTCGTGGCCAGCGGCGGCCGCGACCTGCGCTGGCGCATCGACGGGCGCGAGCAGGGGCGCGGTGCGCGCTGGGCCTGGCCGCCCTGGCCCGGGCGCCACCAGCTGGAACTGGTGGACGCGCGCGGCAAGGTGCATGACACGCTGCCGTTCGAAGTGCGGGGGGCGGGTGTGCGGGCGGCCGGCGGCAGTCCGCCAGCGCGCCGATAAATGCCGCAAAAGCCCTGCCTTTTCGCGCTATGCCTGGCATAGAGGCGGCGTTACACTGTGTTGCAAATAACCGGGTCTGCATGACGCCTGCCCCGCAACGCACGCCTGTCCATGCACTTTTCCCGCCAGTTTTTCTCCCACAGGCTGATCTGGCTGGCCCTGCTGGTGTCCCTGGGCATTGGTGTGCTGTTCGCCCGCACCATCTGGACCATGCGGGAGGACAGCTGGGACTACGCCAGCCGCACCAATGCCAACCTGGCCAGCACGCTGGAGCGCAGCATTGGCGACTCGATCCGCTCGCTCGATGAATCGCTCAAGGGCGTGGTGGCGGGGCTGGAGCGCCCCGAGGTGATGGCTCTGTCGCCCGAGATCCGCAGCGGCGTGCTGTTCGACAGCTCCCTGCAGGTGCCGGGCTCGGGGGCGGTGCTGGTGGCCGATGCCAGGGGCAAGGTGGTGCTGCACTCCTCCACGCTGACCCCGCACGAGGCCAATTTCGCCGACCGCGACTACTTCCTTGCGCTCTCGAAGGACCCGGAGCAGGGCCTGCATGTGGGCCGCCCCGTGCCTTCGCGCATGAGCGGGCTCGCCATCCTCCCGCTGACACGGGCCTACCACCACCCTGACGGGTCCTTTGCCGGCGTGGTGGTGGGGGCCATCCGCCTGAGCTACTTCGACGGGCTCTTCGGCTCGCTGGACCTGGGGGCCGGCAGCAGCGTGACCCTGTACCGCATGGATGGCGTGCCGATCTCGCGCTTTCCCCGCGCCGAGGACGACACCTATGCCAGCATCGCCGGCACGCAGGCCCTGGCCCGGCTGCAGGCGGCCCCCGTGGGCAGCTACACCGCCGACCCTGTGGGCAGCGGTGGTGTGCGCCACCTCCAGGCCTGGAGGCATGTGGGCAGCTACCCCCTGGTCGTGGACGTGGCGCAGTCCGGCGATACCGTGCTGGCCAAGTGGTACCGCAGTGCCTGGGTGCTCGGGGTGTTCTCGGCGTTGCTGATGGCGGGGTGCGTGGGGTTGGCCACGCTGTTCGTGCGCGAACTGCTGCGCCGCCAGGCCGTGAGTGCCGAGTTGCGCGTGGCCGAGCGTGATCGGCAGACCATCCTCGACAACCTGCCGTCACTCGTGAGCTACTGGGATGCAGACCTGAACAACCGCTTTGCCAACAGCGCTTACGACAGCTGGTTCGGCGTATCCGCCGACCAGCTGCGCGGCATGCATTGCAGCGACCTGCTGGGCCCTGCCCAGTACGCCCTGTGCGAGCCCTTCGTGCGCAGCGCGCTGCGCGGAGAGCGCCAGCTCTTCGAATGCACCCTGGCCGACAAGGCCGGGGCGCTGCGCCATGCCCTGGTTTCCTATGTGCCCGACGTGGACGGGGGGACCGTGCGCGGTGTCTTCTCGCAGACCATCGACATCACCGACCGCAAGCGCATGGAGGAGCAGCTGTTCGAGGAGAAGGAGCGCATCCGCCTGACGCTGCAGGCGATCGGGGATGCCGTGATCTGCACCGATGCGCAGGGCCGCATCACCTACCTCAACCCGGTGGCCGAGCGCTTGACGGGCTGGCAGGCCTTCGACGCCGCGGGCAGCCGCGTCGAGGCCGTGGTCCGGCTGCAGGAGCCGGACACGGACCGGCCCCTGCCCGGCGCGCTGCACAGCGCCATCAACGGCCATCCGCCCGAGGCACCGGTGCGTGGCGTGGTGCGGCACCGCACGTCGGGGCAGCGCTTTGACGTCGAGGAGACCGCCAGCACCATCACCGATCGGCATGGCACGGTGACCGGTGCCGTGGCGGTGCTGCGTGACGTCACCGAGGCCGTGGCCATGCAGGCGCGCATGGCCCACCTGGCCCAGTATGACGCGCTGACCGACCTGCCCAACCGCCTGCTGCTGCAGGACCGTGCCCAACTGGCCGTCGCCCATGCACGGCGCGATGGCCGTTGCCTGGCCGTGATGTACCTGGATCTGGACGGCTTCAAGGCCGTCAACGACCGGCTGGGGCACGACATGGGTGACCGGCTGCTGGTGCAGTTCGCGCAGCGCCTCAAGGCCGCCGTGCGCGGCTCGGACACCGTGTGCCGCCAGGGCGGCGACGAATTCGTGGTGCTGCTGCCGGGCCTGGACGACGCGGAGGGCGCCTGCAGCGTGGCGCGCAAGATGCTGGCCGGCGCGGCCAACCCCTTCGAGCTGGGTGGCGAGGCGCTGCGCATCGGCCTGAGCGGCGGCATCGCCGTGTTTCCCGAGCATGGCACGACCTTCGAGGAACTCACGCAGCACGCCGATGCCGCCATGTACGCCGCCAAGCGCGGCGGCCGCCTGCAGTTCATGCTGTCCGCAGGCCCCGGGGCCGAGCCACGGGTGATCAGGCCGCCGGTGACCGGGCCGGGTTAGCACGCGGCAGGTGTGCCGGGCCCTGCCCAGCGCGGCGGGCGGCATGCGTCTATGCTCGCCGGTTCTGCCCGCTTTTTTCTCGCCTCCCATGCATGCGCTCGCCCCGGTGTTGTTCGTCCTGATCTGGTCCACGGGCTTTCTTGCGGGGCGGGGCGTGGCCAGCCATGCCGACCCGTTCTGGTTTTTGGCGCTGCGCTTCGCCTGCGTGGCCGCCGCCTTCATCGCGGCGGCGATCTGGGTGCGGGCCGCCTGGCCCAAGGGGTGGCGTCGCGTCGCCATGCACCTGCTGGCCGGCGCGCTCATGAGCGGGCTGTACCTGGGGCCCAGCTGGTGGGCCATGTCGCAGGGGCTGGCAGCGGGCATCATGTCGCTCATCGGCGCGCTGCAGCCGCTGTTCACGGCGCTGCTGGCCGTGGCGGTACTGGGCAAGCGCCTGTCGGGAACCACCTGGACCGGTCTGGCGCTGGGCTTTGGCGGCGTGGGCATGGTGCTGCTGCCGCGCCTGCAGGCGGCCGACTCCAGTGCACTGTCGCTGCCCGTGGTGCTGGTCGCGGCGGGCAGCATCTTCTCGCTGACCATCGGCTCCATGGTGCAGAAATCGCCCCTGGCTGCGGGCGACGACCTGCGCAGCGCCAGCGCCGTGCAGAACATCGGCGCCGTGGCCGTGCTGCTGGCCATGGCGTTCACCGTGGGCCAGCCGTACTGGGACAACTCGGCCGCGCTCTGGGGCTACCTGGCGTTCTCGGTGCTGGTGCTGTCCATCGGTGGCGCCACGCTGCTCATCTGGCTCATGCGCCAGGGCGAGGCCACGCGCACCACAGCCCTGCTGCTCGCCGTGCCACCGCTGTCGGCGCTGCAGGCCTGGTTCATCTTCGGCGAGACGCTCTCGGCCACCCAGCTCGTGGGCTTCGTCGTGGCCATCGCCGGGGTGGCGCTGGCGCGCCGCTGATCGCCCATGCAAAAATTTCAACGGCCGCACAAAAGCCTTCATGCCGCCCGCGCCGCGGCGGGGCTACGATGCGCTGCATCCATAACAAGGGGACCCCGTGCCTGACCTGTCGAAAATCACCTGCATCGAAGACCTGCGCGTGGTCGCCCAGCGCCGCGTGCCGCGCATGTTCTATGACTACGCCGATTCGGGCTCGTACACCGAGGGCACCTACCGCGCCAACACAGCCGAGTTCCAGTCCATCAAGCTGCGCCAGCGCGTGGCCGTCAACATGGAGGGCCGCAGCACCCGCACCACCATGCTTGGCCAGGACGTGGCCATGCCCGTGGCGATTGCGCCCACCGGCCTCACGGGCATGCAGCATGCCGACGGCGAGATCCTGGGCGCGCGTGCGGCCAAGGCCTTCGGCATTCCGTTCACGCTGTCGACCATGAGCATCTGCTCGCTAGAGGACATCGCCGAGAACACCGGCCGCCACCCCTTCTGGTTCCAGGTCTACGTGATGCGCGACCGCGACTTCATCGAGCGCCTGATCGACCGCGCCAAGGCCGCCAACTGCTCGGCGCTGCAGCTCACCCTGGACCTGCAGATCCTGGGCCAGCGCCACAAGGACATCAAGAACGGCCTGTCCACCCCGCCCAAGCCCACCCTGCGCAACCTCATCAACCTGGCCACCAAGCCGCAGTGGTGCATGGGCATGCTGGGCACCAAGCGCCGCAGCTTCGGCAACATCGTCGGCCATGCCAAGGGCGTGGGCGACCTGTCGTCGCTGTCGTCGTGGACGGCCGAGCAGTTCGACCCACAGCTCAACTGGGGCGACGTGGAGTGGATCAAGAAGCGCTGGGGCGGCAAGCTGGTGCTCAAGGGCATCATGGACGCCGAGGACGCGCGCCTGGCCGTGGACAGCGGGGCCGATGCGCTCATCGTGAGCAACCACGGCGGGCGCCAGCTCGACGGCGCACCCTCGTCCATCGCCGCACTGCCGGGCATCGCCCAGGCCGTGGGCAAGGACATCGAAGTCTGGATGGACGGCGGCATCCGCAGCGGGCAGGATGTGCTCAAGGCCCGCGCGCTGGGCGCGCAGGGCACGTTGATCGGGCGCAGTTTCCTCTACGGCCTGGGTGCGTTCGGCGAGGCCGGCGTGACCCGCGCGCTGCAGATCATCCAGAAGGAACTGGACATCACCATGGCCTTCTGCGGCCATACCAACATCAATAACGTGGACCGCTCAATCCTGCTACCCGGCACCTACCCGGTGTAGGCATCCAGCCAGGTAGCGCGGGCCTTCTCCAGCCTGTATGGCCGCCGTGCCCTTTGGAGTGGTCTGGGCGCCACGGCAGGGCGTTATAACCCATCGATGACTCTTTCATGGATGGCCTGGGCCTGGATTCCCCTTACCCTCTGGGCCGCGCTCGCGCAGACGGCGCGCAACGCCGCACAGCGCTCCGTCACGGCCGAATTGGGCACGCTGGCGGCCACGCTGGTGCGCTTTCTCTACGGGCTGCCGCTGGCCTCGGCCTGGGTGGCGGGCCTGACCTTCGTCGGCACCGGCTACGGCGTTCCCCACTTTTCGCTGCCTTATGCCGCCTGGCTGGCCATGGGTGCGCTCACGCAGGTGGGGGCCACGGCCTTCCTGCTGCTGGCGATGAAGGAGCGCAACTTCGTGCTCGCCGTGGCCTATTCCAAGACCGAGGTGCTGCAGGTCGCGCTGTTCTCGGCCGTGCTGCTGCAGGAACTGCCCGGCTCGCTGGCTTTTGGCGCCATGGCCGTGGCCACCGTGGGCGTGGTGCTGCTCTCGCTGCCGGCCGGCGGCTGGCGCGCGCTGCGCGCAGGGGCGGGCGGCAGCCGCAAGCTGGTGGTCTACGGCCTGGCCTCGGGGGCGTGCTTTGCGCTCGCCAGCGTGGGTTTTCGCGGGGCGTCGCTGGCGCTGGGCGAGGGCGTGGCACCCTGGGTGGCCGGCGCCTGGGGCGTGTTCTGGGCGCAGCTGCTGCAGACCCTGGTGCTGGGCGGCTGGCTGCTGGCGCGCCAGCCCGGCGTGGCCGGTGCGATTGCGCGTGCCTGGCGGCTGTCGGTGGTGGCGGGCTCCATGGGCGCGCTGGCCTCCATCGCCTGGTTCACGGCCTATGCCATGCGCCCGGCGTCCGACGTGCGCACGCTGGGGCTGGTGGAGGTGCTGTTCAGTTACCTGGTGTCGCGCCGCATGTTCCGCGAAAGCCTGTCGCGCACCGAAGGCATCGGCCTGGCGCTGGTGCTGGCGGGGCTGGTGGGCATCTGCGCGCAGTGGTAGCAGGGCGCCGTATCAGGGGGCAGGCGCGGCCGTCAGTCGCCTGAGCGTGGCCAGGTAGGCCACCACGTCTTCGCGCTCCTGCGCATCATCCAGGCGGTAGTCCATGGCCTGGCCGGGGATCAGCGCCTCGGGGTCGGTCAGCCAGGCCTTGAGCGTGGCCCGGGTCCACAGCAGCTTGCTGCCCTGCAGGGCCGGTGAATACGCATAGTCCTTGAGGGCGCCTGCCCGGCGGCCAAGCACGCCGCGGTGCGCCGGGCCCTCGCGGTGCGCGTCCACGCTGTGGCAGCCTGCGCAATGCTCCTGGTACACGGCGCGCCCGCGTTCCACCGATTGCGCGGATGCGACGGTGCCCATGAAACCCAGCATGCAGGTGGCCAACACCGCCAATGCCCGCATCACATCACGCCCCATCCTGACAGTCCTGGCTGGAGATGCCTGGTGAAAAGGGGGCAGGGAAGTCCGGTGGGGTGTGGTCGTTCATGGGGCCTGGCAGGGTCGGATGGGGGGAGCGCGGGCAGTACCCTGGTGGCGCCGCTCGTGCCTTGTGCGACCTATACGCAGCCGGCCAGCCATTGGATGCAGGCACGGACGCAGCCGCACGGAGGCGGTTTTAAAGGTTGCGCCCCTGCATCCAGATGCGGGTATGTGGCGTATTCACAGCAGACCCCCTGGAACTTCCACCGTGATTTCTGGCCCATCCCACACAATCGGCGCATGAGCACCCTCACCCCAGACAGTGAACTGATGTACCTCCTCGACCGCATTGCCGCGCAGGACGACTCCGCGCTGAAAGCCTTGTACGAGAGCACCTCGTCCAAGCTGTTCGGCCTGGCGCTGCGCATTGTGCGCCACCGCGACGTGGCCGAGGACGTGCTGCAGGAGGCCTTCCTGAGCATCTGGCGCGGGGCCGGCAACTACCGCGCGTCGCTGAGCCCGCCCATGGCCTGGATGGGGCTGATCGTGCGCAGCCGGGCCCTGGACGCGCTGCGCAAGCGCAGCTCCGAGCGCAGCGACCTCACCAACGAATTCGACGACGAAATGGCGCAGACCCTGGAGGGCGATTCGCCCAACCCCATGGACGTGACCCAGGCCAGCGAGCAGGCCTTTGCGCTGCACCAGTGCCTGGGCAAGCTCGAACACAAGCAGCGCGAGGTGGTGAGCCTGGCCTACCTGCGCGACCAGAGCCACAGCGAACTGGCCGAGCAGCTGCAACTGCCCCTGGGCACCGTGAAAAGCTGGATCCGGCGCGGCCTGGAGCAGTTGCGCCAGTGCATGGCGCGCTATATCTGAGGGGGCACCATGAACATCACCCAACACCCCGAACTGCTCGATCGCCTGGCTGCCAGCTACGCGCTGGGCACGCTGCGCGGCGGCGCACGCCGCCGCTTCGAGACCCTGGCCCGCGAACATGCGGCCGTGCGGGCGGCCGCCCTGGTGTGGCAGACCCACTGGTCGGGCTTGGCCGAACTGCAGGAGCTGGCCCAGCCCGATGCGGCCGTCTGGAAACGCATCGACAACCTGGTGCAGGCCGACCGGCAGGCCCAGGCCATGCAGGCCGCGCGCCTGGCCGGTCAGGAGCCGGCCTTGCCTGGAGCTACCGGGCCCGGTGGCTGGCTGCGCAGCCTGCTGCTGTGGCGGGGCGCTGCGGCAGCGGGGGCCCTTGCCACGCTGGTGGCGGTGGTGGTTGGGGTGCAGGTCAACGGTGGGCTGCGCGCCAGCAGCGGCGCCCAGATCGCCGAGCTGCGCCAGCAGCTGCAGGCTGCACCGCAGATCCAGTACGTGGCCGTGCTGGCCGACGACAAGGCGGCTGCCTCCATGCTGGTGACTTTTGACCCCAAGAACAACCAGCTCGTGCTGCAGCGCGTGGGCGGCTTCCAGGAAGGGGCGGACAAGTCGCTGCAGCTGTGGGCGCTGCCACCAGCGGGTGGCCCGCGCTCGCTGGGTGTGCTGGGCCAGGAAAAGCTGCTCAACCTGACGGCCGGCGAAGCCGACATGCGCCAGGTGCCGGCCCTGGCCATCAGCCTGGAGCCGCGCGGAGGCGTGCCCAGCGCGGGCGGCCCCACGGGGCCTGTGCTGTTCAAGGGCGAGCTGATCCAGCGCATGCTCTGAAACCGCGCCTGTCCGTTCGGAGGCGGAAAAAATATCTGTGGTTTTTGAATCCGTGGCGCACCCGTTTGCGTAAGTAGGGTGCAACATCCTCTTACATTGCTTTCGTACTGGAGCCCCCGATGAACCACAGGCGTCCTTTCACCGTGTTCGCGGCCTTGGCCATGGCGGCCGGGCTGGCCCATGCCGATACCGGCAAGCTGCTGCTCACCGGTGGCGTCAACACCATTGCCGGCTCGGCCGGCGGGGGGCTCACGCCCTGGGCCGTGATCGGCAGCAATGCCACCGAGGGTGAGGTCGGTTTCAGCGGCTATGCCACGCGGGCCCGCACACAGGACTACGGCCTCACCGGCTACGGCGTGGCCGTGGGCCTGTTCGACCGCGCCGAGCTGTCGCTGGCACGGCAGGACTTCGATGCCTCGCCGGCGCTGGCGCTCAACGGCATCGCGGCGTTTGGCGTCACGCCGGGCCAGCACATCAAGACGGACGTGGTGGGGCTCAAGGTCAAGGTCGCCGGCGATGCCGTGCTCGACGCCGACAGCTTCATGCCCCAGATCGCCGTGGGCATCGAGCACAAGCGCGCGCACCCCGGCTCCATCCAGTCGGTCTACAACTTCCTGGGCGTGAAGGACAGCGGCACCGATGTGTACGTGAGCGCCACCAAGCTCTTTCTGGCGCAAAGCCTGCTGGTCAATGCCACGCTGCGCTCCACCAACGCCAACCAGAACGGCCTGCTGGGATTTGGCTCGGCGGCGCCCGGCAAGAACGGCCGCAGCCTGCAGCCCGAGTTCTCGGTGGCCTACCTGCTCAGCAAGAACCTGGCAGTGGGTGCCGAATACCGCTTCAAGCCCAACAACCTGCAGGCCCTGGGCGCTGCCGCGGGGCTGGGTGCAGGGCTGCGCGAGGACGACTGGAAGGACCTCTTCGTGGCCTGGGCGCCGAGCAAGCACCTCTCGCTCACGCTGGCCTACGTGGACCTGGGCCGTATCGTGCCCGGCGTGACCCAGGGCCGCCGCCAGACAGGCTACTACCTGTCGGCACAGGCCGCTTTCTGACCCCCGGCACCTTTGGAGACAGCCCATGAAAAAGACCTTGATGGCCTTTGGCCTCGCCTGTGCCTGCCTGCTGGCGGTGCCCGCCCTGGCCCAATCCGCAGCCCCTGCCGGCCTGTACCAGGCGCTGGGCGAGAAGCCCGGTATCGACCGCCTGGTGGACGATTTCGTGAACCGTGCCGTGAAGGACCCGCGCATCGGCGCCCACTTCAAGGACGTCAAGCCCGCTGCGCTCAAGGAGAGCCTGGCCGACCAGTTCTGCCAGCTCAGCGGCGGGCCTTGCAAATACGAAGGCGCCGATATGAAATCGGCCCATGCCGACATGCAGATCAACAAGGGCCACTTCCATGCGCTCGTCGAGGTGCTGCAAAGCGCCATGGATGCGCAGGGCATTCCCTTCGCCCAGCAGAACCGCCTGCTGGCCCTGCTGGCCCCCATGCACCGCGACGTGATCACCGTTCACTGACTTCAGAGAGGGAACCCTGCCCATGCAACACACACTCATCGCCATCGCCGCCGGTATCGCTGCCGGCTCCCTTGCCATGGCGGCCCACGCCGGCAATGTCCAGATCCAGGTTCTGGACAAGGACGGCAAGCCCGTTCCGGATGCCGTGGTGGTGGTCTACCCGCCCGCGGGCGGCGCTGCGGCGCCCACCCTGGTGGCGCCCAGCCCCGTGATCGAGCAGGAAAAGATGCGTTTCGTGCCTGCCGTGACGGTGGTGGTGCCGGGCACCACGGTGCGCTTCACCAACCAGGACCGCTGGGACCACCATGTGCGCGGCAATGCCGCCACGCCCGCTGCCAGCGCGGCGCCTGGTGCTGGCGGTTTCGAGTTGCGGCTGGCCGGCAAGGCCGATGGCAAGCCCTCGAATTTTGCCGACGTGAAGCTCGACACCGCCGGGGTGGTGCTGCTCGGCTGCCACCTGCACGGCTCCATGCGCGGCCATGTGTTCGTGACCGATTCGGCCTGGACCCTCAAGACCGACGACAACGGTATTGCCCGCTTCGCCAGCGTGCCCGAGGGCGCGGCCCAGGTGCGCGTGTGGCATGCCGAGCAACTGGTGGATTTGCCGCGCAAGGCGGTGCAGGTGCTGGCCACGCCGGTGCTCGACACGGTGCAACTGAGCGTGGTGCCGCGCGTGCGCCGTGCGCCGCCGCCCTCCACCGCACCTGGCGGCCCCATGGGCTCGTACAGCCAGGCGCAGCCGCTCCAGCAGCACGCGCACTGACGGGGCCGGGAGCGGGTTGCCTCACCGGTTCAGGGCGACCTCGGCCGCAGGGGCGGGGGGCATGCTGCCATCGGCAGGCAGGGCCTGCAGGTAGGCATACAGGGCACGCGCATCCACGTCGCTGAGCTGGCCCAGCGATTCGAAGGGCATGACCTGGATCGGCGTGCCATCGGGCCGCTTGCCATTGCGCAGCATGGCCACGAAGCTCTCTGCAGTCGGGTAGCGCGCCATGGAGCTGCCCTTGCCGGGGCGGATGTCGGCGGCGGCAGGCCAGTCCGGCGGGCCGCCGGGGATCTTGCCGCCCGCCAGGCTGGCGCCGTGGCAGCCGATGCACATATTGGCCACGTACTGGCCGTTGGCCACCGTCACGCCCGCGGGCACGGGGCGCGAGGGGGCCAACTGGTGGTCGATGCGTGCGGCCGCGTCGGGGATCATGCCCAGGCCGTACAGCACCCAGGCCGGACGCGGCAGCTCGATGGCGGCGGGCGTGCCCTCCTTGGCAGGCAGTTGGCGGATGTAGGAGACCAGGGCGTTCAGGTCGTCGTTGGTCAGGCGGTTGTAGTCTTCACTGGGCATCACCAGCAGGGGGCGGCCATTGGGCTTGACGCCGTGGCGGATGGCGCTGTTCCAGTCCTCGGGCTGGTAGCGCGCCACCACGCCGGCCGCCGTGATGTTGGGGCCGGCCAG
This sequence comes from Acidovorax sp. AC410, assembly GCF_979253235.1. Classification (NCBI taxonomy): domain Bacteria; kingdom Pseudomonadati; phylum Pseudomonadota; class Betaproteobacteria; order Burkholderiales; family Comamonadaceae; genus Acidovorax; species Acidovorax sp. AC410. The sequence continues at coordinate 380,499 of NZ_CEEDCG010000001.1, read as the reverse complement.
CCGGGTACCCTTGCCATCGTTGACGAACTCGCGGCCCGTGCCCTCGGCGCCATGGCAGTCGGTGCAGCCGCGCGAGCTGAACAGGTAGCGCCCGCGCTCGATGGTCTGCGCCTCGGTCGTGTAGGCCACGGGGCGCGGCTTGATGTCGATGTAGCGGTTGCGCTTTTGCTCGGCCAGGTACAGGCCGGTGGCCGCGGTGGCGGCGACCAGCACGCCCAGTGCCAGGGCGCTGCCGGCGGTCCATTTCATCCAGCGTTTCATGGTGGGAAAACCTTGTAGGAATGTCTTCGGAATCTCGATGGAGCGGATTCTGAAGTCCTGCAGGCCATTTGGCGTACTGCGCGCGCCAGGCGCGGGCGGCCCCGGTGATATATGTCACGGATAGCCTGCCCGCGCGGCCCACCAGGTCGCCGCGGGGCAGTCCATCCCCTGCCGCCAAGGCCGATCAGCGTTCGATGGTCTTGTTCCAGCGCGCGTTCCAGGCGGGGCGGCTGGCGTTCACCGCATCCCAGTCCAGCGTCACGGCGTTCTTCATCCACTGGCTGATCTGGGCCACCTGGGCGGCGCCCTCGCCCACGGCCGGGGCCTTGGGGTTGGTGGGGATCTGTGCGCCGAACTGCAGCACGTTGGCCTGGGCCAGCGGGCTCAGCAGGAACTCGGCGAGCTTTTGCGCCAGCTCGGGCTCGCTGTTGTTGGCGATCACGCACTGGCCCACCATGAGCACCACCGAGCCTTCCTTGGGCTGGGCGTACTCTACCGGGATGCCCCGGGTCTTGAGCGCGGCCACGGCCGTGGGCGTGAGCGGGAACATCGCGGCCTCGCCGGTCTGCACCATCTCGGAGATCTTGGCCGAGCTCGGGATGTACTCGAGCACGTTCGGGCCGATGGTCTTGCCCCAGTTGTTGAAGCCGGGCTCCACGTTTTTGTCATTGCCACCCTGGATGCGGTTGAACATCAGGAAGCCATGCAGCCCGAAGGACGACGACGGCATGGACTGGAACACCACCTTGCCCTTGTACTTGGGGTCGGCGAAGTCCATCCACGAGGTCGGTGGCGCCCAGCCCTTCTCGGTGAACATCTTGGTGTTGTAGGCAATGCCCGTCATGCCCAGGCTCACGCCGCTGGCCAGGTCGTCCTTGAAGCGGGCGGCCGGGTAGATCTCGGCGAGGTGCGGGTTGGGCCGCTGCTTCTGGCACAGCCCCATGCCCATGGCGCGCACCATGATGCCGTCATCGAGGAACATGACGTGCATCTGCGGCTTGTCCTTGTTGGCCTGCGCCTTGGCCAGGATGTCCGAGGAGGTGCCCGGCACCACCACCACCTTGGCGCCATGCAGCTTCTCGAAGGCCGGGAAGACGTACTGCGTGTACGCCTTCTCCATGGTGCCGCCGTTCATGCCGATGTAGATCGTTTTTGTCTGGGCACCGGCCATGCCGCTGGCGGCCAGCGTCGCCGCCGCGGCTGCCGTCAGCAGCGCGCGGCGCGCAAAAGAGGTCTGGCGAGAAGAGGTCATGGGTCTTTCCTTTCAGGGTGTTGGAAGGGTAGCGGTCAGGGGATCGAAACTCAATGGGCAGCCGCCGCCGCCGGGGTGCTTGCGGGGGAAAAGCGCTCGATGGCAAAGGCGTCGGTGGGCGTGCTGCTGCGGCCGTCGCGGGCCAGGTCGGCCAGCACCTCGCCGGCTGCCGGGCCGATCTGAAAGCCCGCCCCCGCAAAGCCGAAGCCGTGCAGCAGGCCCGGCGTGGTGCCGCTCTTGCCGAGCACAGGCTGGCGGTCGGGCAGGTAGCCCTCGGTGCCGCTCCAGGTGCGGATGAAATGCGCGTGCTTGAGCACCGGCAGCAGCTCGATGGCCTGCACGGCCAGTGCCGCAATGGCGCTGCGCTCCGAGCGTGCGCGGTCGGCATCCAGGCCCAAGCCCGAACCGCCGCCCAGCACCAGGTTGCCGCGTGCCACCTGGCGGCAGTAGATGCTGCCGCCTTCCACACCCAGGCTCCAGTGCATGAAGAAGGGCAGGGGCTCGGTCACGGCCATGGCCGGGTGGCCCGACTGCAGCGGCACGGCCTCGCCGAACTGGGTGGCCAGCGGGCCCGACCAGGCGCCTGCACAGTTGATGAGCACGGGCGCACGCACGGTGAGCGCCGTGCCCGAGCGCAGGGTGAACTGCCGGCCGTCATGCTCCACCTCGGTCAATGGCGTGCGCTCGAAGATATGGGCACCCGCGCGCCGGGCGGCCAGGGCGAACGCGGGGGACACCAGGCGCGGGTTGGCCTGGCCGTCCTCCAGGCACAGCGATCCGCCCACGGCCTTGCCACCGAGCCAGGGGCAGCGCTCGCGCAGCCGCTGGCCCGAGAGCAGCTCGATGCCGAGCCCGAAGTCGCGGCTCATGGCCTCGTAGCGCTCCAGCGCAGCCAGGTCCTCCTCGCTGCGCGCGATCTTGAAATGGCCGGTGCGCTGGTATTCGCCATCGGTGCCCAGCAGTGCGGGCAGGTTGCCCCAGATTTCGTGCGCCCGCTGCGCCAGCGGCAACTGGCTCAAGGGGCGGCCCTGGCGGCGCACGCCGCCGTAGTTCACGCCGCTGGAGCGCGAGCCGCACAGGTCGCGCTCAAGCAGCACCACGTCCACGCCGCGCCGGCGCAGCGCCAGTGCTGCCGAGGCGCCCACGATGCCGCCGCCGACGATGGCCACGTCGGTGTCCATCCGGCGCGGGTGGCTGGTCAGGTGGGGTGCGGCGGCGCTCATGCAGCGGCTCCGGTGTTCTGGCCGGCGGCCTGCAGGTGGATGGGAATCGGCTTGATCGGCGCCTGGCCACGCAGCCGGCCCACCAACTCCACCGGCTTGCCGGTGGCGTGGGCCAGGATCTCCGCCGCCGCCACGCCGCAGCTGCGGCCCTGGCAGCGGCCCATGCCCACGCGGGTCAGCGCCTTCAGGCGGTTCATCTCGTCGGCGCCGGCCTCGCGCACGGTCTCGCGCAACTGGCCCGCGGTGACGTTCTCGCAGCGGCACACCACCAGCCCGTCGGGTGCCTGCGCGGCCCAGTCGGTGGGGAAGGGAAAGGCCCGTTCCAGCCCTTCGCGAAAGCGCACCAGGCGGGCGAGCCTGCCTTCGAGTTCCTGGGCGCGGGCGGCATCCACGGACACCCCCTGGTCGGCCAGCAAGGCCAGGGCGGCACGCTCGCCGGCCCACTCGGCCGCATCGGCGCCCATGATGCCCGCGCCATCGCCGGCCAGGTAGACACCCGCCACGCTGGTGCGCCCTGCGGCATCGCGCTCGGGCAGGTGGGCGCGGTTCAGGGGCGCCCAGGCAAAGCGGCAGCCCAGCAGGTCGGGCAGCTGCGTTTCGGGGCGCAGGGCGTAGCCCATGCCCACGGCGTCGCAGGCCAGGGTGTGTTCGCGCGTGCCGTCGCTCCACACCACGCCATCCACGCGTTCGTCACCCAGCACGCGCACTGGGCGCACGCCGGTATGGATGGGCACGCCATGCGCGCGCAGCCAGCCCACGTAATACACGCCCTTGGCGAACACCGCCGGCTGGCTCAGCATGGCCGGCATGGCGGCCACCTGGTCGGCCAGGCGCGCGGTGTCGAGCACGGCCGCCACGGGGGTGCCGGCGCGTGCGTACTGGTAGGCCACCAGGTACAGCAGCGGCCCGGTGCCCATCAGCACCACCCGGCTGCCGATGGTGCAGCCCTGGAACTTGAGCGCCACCTGCGCGCCGCCCAGGCTGTACACGCCAGGCAGGGTCCAGCCCGGCACGGGCAGCACCCGGTCGGCCGCGCCGCTGGCCACGATGAGCTGGCGGTAGGGCACGGTGCGCGTGGTCTGCGTGGGGCCGTGCAGCACGTCGAGCAAACCGCCCTGGGCGTTCCAGACCAGGCTGTCGGGGTGGTAGTCGATCTGGTCCGCGATCCCATCGAGCGCGGCATGCACGGCCGTGGCGCGCGCGGCCTCGGTGCCGTACAGGGCCGAGGCCGGGCGCTGGAAGTGCGCGGGCGGGCGCCGGTAGATCTGGCCGCCGCCGCGCGCCGCTTCGTCGAGCAGCACGGGGCGCACGCCGTGGGCCGCCAGGGTCTGCGCGGCGCGTATGCCGGCGGGGCCTGCGCCCACGATCACGGCCTGCAGGGGGGTAGCGCTCATGCCGCGCCTTCCCCGGTGCGCAGGGCCATGCCCGGCGCGATGAAGGTGGCGCAGGCGCGCAGGCGCTCGCCGCTGTCGGTCTGCACCCAGCAGTCCTGGCAGGCGCCCATCATGCAGAAGCCGGCGCGCGGCTCGTGGCTGAACTCGTTGTGGCGCAGCCGCGCCTGCAAGGTGAGGATGGCGGTGAGCACGGTGTCGCCTTCGAGTGCGCTGGCCGGCTGGCCATCGAGCACGAAGGGCACGGCCTTGCGCGCGGTCTCGGCCACGCGGCGCAGCAGCGGCAAGGCGGGGGAGGTCGTCGTGGCCATGGGCTTACTTGCGCCCCACCAGCACGCGGTCCAGGCCGTAGACGCGGTCCAGCAGCACCATGGCAAAGGCCGTCACGGCCACCATCAGGGCCGACACGGCGGCCATCAGCGGGTCGATGGACTCGGTGGCATACATGTACATGCGCACCGGCAGCGTCACCGTGCTCGGCGAGGTGACGAAGATCGACATGGTCACCTCGTCGAAGCTGTTGATGAAGGCCAGCATCCACCCGCCCGTGACGCCCGGCAGGATCATCGGCAGCGTGATGCGCGTGAACACCGTGGCCTGGCTGGCACCGAGCGACAGCGCCGCATGTTCGGCGCTGCGGTCGAACCCGACGAGGGCCGCCACCACCAGGCGCAGCGTGTAGGGCGTGACGATGAGCGCATGCGCCAGCACCAGCCAGCCGAAGCTGCCCGTGCCGCCCACCAGCGCGAACAGGCGCAGCAGCGCCACGCCCAGCACCAGGTGCGGAATGATCAGCGGTGACAGGAACAGGCCGTTGAGAAAACCGCGTCCCGGGAAGTCGTAGCGCGTGATGGCAATGCCCGCGGGCACGGCCAGCACCGTGGCCAGCGTGGCCGATGCCAGTGCCAGCCACAGGCTGTTCCAGAACGACTGCACGAAGTCCGAGTGCTCGAACACCGCCCTGAACCAGCGCAGCGAGAACTCGGTGGTCGGCAGGGTCAGTGTGTTTTCGGGCGTGAAGGCCACCACACACACGACCACCAGGGGCGCGAGCATGAAGGCGATGACGAGGGCGTTGAACGCCAGGGCAAGGGGGCCGTTCTTGTGCATGGTCAGGATTCCCGCCGGGCCGCCCCAAGGGAGGCCACGCCCCCCTCGGGGGGCAGCGAATACACGAAGTGATGGAGCGTGGGGGTTGTCATGTCTAGCCCAGGGATTTTTTGTAGCGGCCTTCGACCAGCCGGTTGTAGCTGAGCATCACCACCAGGTTGGCCACCAGCAGGGTCAGGGCCACGGCCGCGCCCAGGGGCCAGTTCAGCTCGTGCAGGTACTCGTCGTAGACCACGGTGGCCACCATCTTCAGGCGCCGGCCACCCAGCAGGCCGGGGATGGCGAACGAGCTGGCCGCCAGCCCGAACACGATCAGGCTGCCCGAGAGGATGCCCGGCAGCACCTGCGGCAGCACGATGCGGCGCAGCGTGGTGAACGGCGATGCCTTGAGCGACAGCGCGGCGTTCTGCACCCCGGGGTCGAGCTTTTGCAGCGAGGTCCACACGGGGATGACCATGAAGGGCAGCATCACATGCACCAGGGCGATGACTACGGCGATCTCGGTGTAGAGCATCTTCACCGGGCCGATGCCGATGAGTTTGAGCGTGCCGTTGACCAGGCCCTCGGGCCCGAGCAGCATGCTCCAGCCGAAGGCCCGCACCACCACCGACACCAGCAGCGGCGCCAGCACCACCAGCAGCAGCACCGAGCGCCAGGGGTTGCCCATGCGGCTCAGGATGTAGGCCTCGGGCGCGCCGATGAGCACGCAGATCAGTGTCACCAGGGCCGAGATCCAGAAGGTGCGCCAGAAGATCGCGTGGTAGTACGAATCGGTGAACACGTGGGCGTAGTGCTCCAGCGTGAACACACCGGCCTTCACGCCCGTGGCCGGGTCGAAGGCGTTGAACGACAGCACGGCCGTGAGCGCCAGCGGCACCAGCAGCAGGGCGGTGAACAGCAGCAGTGCCGGGCCCGAGAGCCACCAGGGCACGGCCCTTCGGCTGGCGCCGCTCATGGGGCCACCTCGGCCTCGGGTTCGGCCATGGCGGTCTCGTCGGCCGGCAGCAGGCGCATGCAGTGGTCAGGCCAGTCCACACCGGTGCGATCACCCTCGTTGAGCGCGTTGCGACCATCATTGGGTACCAGCACCATCAGGTCGCCCACGGGCGTGGCCACACGGTACAGCCACTGGCTGCCCAGGAAGAAGCGCTCGCCCACCTCGCCGTCGAGCCGGCCCTGCACGGCGGGCACCAGCTGCAGCTTCTCGGGGCGCACGCTGAGCAGCACGGCAGCGCCGGGCCGAAACTCCGGGCCCTCGACCTGCACGGCCAGCGAACCCACGGCCACATGGGTGCGCGCCGCACCGCTGGCCGTGACCTTGCCGGGCAGCAGGTTGGCCTTGCCCACGAAGGTGGAGATGAAACGCGTGCGCGGGTGCTCGTACACGCGGTGCGGGTGGTCGATCTGCGTGGCGCGGCCGGCCTCCATCACCACCACGCGGTCGCTGATGGACATGGCCTCGCTCTGGTCGTGCGTGACCATCACCGTGGTCGTGCCCACCTTGCGCTGGATCTGGCGCAGCTCGAACTGCATCTCCTCGCGCAGCTTGGCATCAAGGTTGGACAGGGGTTCGTCGAGCAGCAGCACCGGCGGCTCGATCACCAGCGCGCGTGCCAGCGCCACGCGCTGGCGCTGGCCGCCCGAGAGTTCGCGCGGGTAGCGCGTGGCGTGGGCTTCCAGATGGACCAGGCCCAGGGCCTGGGCCACGCGCTCCTTGCGCTCGGCCTTGGGCATCTTGCGCATCTCCAGGCCGAAGCTCACGTTGTCGGCCACCGTCATGTGCGGGAACAGGGCATAGCTCTGGAACACGATACCGAGGCCGCGCGTGTTGGCCTTGGCGTGCGTGATGTCGCGGCCATCGAGCTCGATGCGGCCACTGGTCACCGCCTCGAAGCCCGCGACCATCTGCAAGGTGGTGGTCTTGCCGCAGCCCGATGGGCCCAGCAGCGATACGAACTCGCCTTTTTCCACCGAGAGGTTCATGGCCTGCACCGCGCAGGTGCTGCCATAGAACTTGGTCACGTCAGTGAGTTGAAGGAAGGACATGCACGGGCCTTTCTGGTCGCTGTTTCATCGCGGTGCGGTGGCAGTCCCCGTGGTGCCGGTCCCCTGTCTGCACCGGTGCGGTGCGGGCTTGAGCGTGCCATGGACTGTCTTGCGCTTTCGATTCAATGTATTGCAGTAATCGGGCCAGTTCGCATCGGGTATTCCATTAATCAGAATATTTATCGAATTTATTCCGATTAATGGAATATCATGGAAGCTTCAGATGCCATCTATTCCACAGGAGCAGTGCATGGAACCAGCGTCCACCTCCACGGGCGGAGTGCCCCGCATGTTTTCCGTCATCCGGGCCCTGGCCGAGGTGCAGGCCGAGGGCGGTCGGGTCACCCAATTGGCGCGTGCCGTGGGCCTGACCCAGGGCACGACGCACCGTTTGCTGCAATCGCTGGTGGCTGAGGGCATGGCCGAGCAGGACGAGCGCAGCAAGCTCTACCGGCTGTCCATCGATTTCTTTGCACTGGCGGCCAAGGCAGGCAACCCGGGCGACCTGCGCACGCTGTGCCGGCCGGTGCTGCTGCGCCTGTGCGCCAGCCTGGGCGACAGCATCTTTCTGCTGGCGCGCAGCGGCTTCGATGCCATCTGCCTGGACCGCAGCGAGGGGCCGTTCCCCATCCGCTCATTCACGGGCGACATTGGCGGGCGCGTGGCCCTGGGGGTAGGGCAGGGCGCGCTGGCCATCCTGGCCTTTCTGCCGGAAGCCGAGCGCGAGGAGGTGATCCGCTTCAACCTGTCGCGGGTGCGAGAGTACGGCGTGTACGACGAGGTCTACCTGCGCACCGAGATCGAGCGCGTGCGCCAGCAGGGCTATGCCGGCCGCAACACGGGCCTGCTCGAAGGCATGGCAGGTGTGGCCGTGCCCATCTGCGACCGCGAAGGGCGCGCCGTGGCGGCCCTGAGCGTGGGCACCATTGCAGACCGGCTGAATGCCGACCGCATGCCCACGGTGGTGGAGTTGCTCAAGCGCGAGGCGGCGGCGATCGGGCCGAGGATCAATCCTTTCGATGCGACGCTGCGCAGGCCGGCGCAGAGCCTTTCGGGCGCACGGGGCATGCAGCAGATCCACCCCGCCGGGGGCGCAGACACGGCGCCTGCGTAACGCGCTTGCGACACTGCGGCGGGTTCATCCGATGGCAAAGCTGGCATCATTCGCCTGGCAAGGGCCGGGAAGACAGACACCCGCAAATCACGCAGCAAGAGCAGTCCGATGAAGACGCCTGGATGGAAGTTTTTATGTGCGGGGAGGGAAGATGAAGCGTGATGTTCGCCTGGCGGTGCTGCTGCTGGTCGTCGTGTACCTGTCCGTGTCGGCCACCACCGCCTGGCAGATCTGGTCGGCGCGGGAGCGTTCGCTGGCCCAGATCGACACCCAGAACCTCAACCTGGCCCAGACCCTCGATACCTACACCGAAGGAGTCTTCACGCAAAGCGCCATGCTGGCGTTGGGCCTGACCGAGCGTCTGGAAGAAGAGGGCACCGGAGCGACCCACCTGCAGCGCCTGCAGCGGCTGATCGACCAGCAGGAGCATCTGCTGCACCAGCTCAATGGCGTCGTCGTCTATGGCGCCGCAGGCAACTGGCTGATGTCCTCCACCGGGCCCGTGCCCGCGCAGGCCAGCGGTGCGGACAGGGACTTCTTTGCCCAGCACCGGGACCATCCCTCCCGGGAACCCTTCATCGGGCCTGCGATCCAGAGCCGGTCCACCGGCGACTGGGTCATCACCATCAGCCGGCGCTTTGACGACCGGGCAGGGGGCTTTGCCGGGGTCGTCGTGGTCAGCCTGGGCATCAAGAGCTTTCTGGACCTGTTTGGAAAAATCGACGTGGGCGCGCAGGGCTCCATCGGGCTGTCCACCACGGGCGGGCAGATGCTCGTGCGCTATCCCTACCGCGAGCAGGACATGGGCCGCGATTTTTCCAAATCGGCCAACTTCCAGCGCATCTATTCCGGTGGAATGTCCGGCACGGTCGCGTTCCAGTCGGGGATCGACGGCACACAGCGGCTGTATGCCTATCGCAAGAATGAGCACTATCCCGTGCTGACGACCGTGGCCGTCGGCAAGGAAGAGGCACTGGCGGGGTGGCGGCGCCAGGCGCTGCTCACGGCGGGGGTGGTCGCGGCCTTGCTGCTGGGCATTGCGCTCATCGGGTGGGGCTTGATCCTCGACATCCGCCGCCGTACCCGCGCGGAGGCCTCGCTGGTGGCAGCGCGCGAAGACCTGGTGCAGGTGAACCGCCAGCTTGCGGCACTGGCCGCGCAAGACCCGCTCACCGGACTGGCCAACCGCCGCAGCTTCGACGAGACGCTCAAGAGCGAAGCCCGGCGTGCCAGCCGCGACGGCGCACCGCTCTCGCTGCTGCTCATCGACATCGACTACTTCAAGGGCTTCAACGACACCTACGGGCATGTGGAGGGCGACGCATGCCTGCAAGCGGTGTCGGCCTGCCTGCTGCAGTATGCCAAACGCCCGGGCGACCTGGTGGCCCGCTACGGGGGGGAAGAGATGGCGATCGTTCTGCCCGATACTGGTCTTGCGGGCGCCCTCGTCGTGGCCGAGGTGGTGCGCGAGCGCATCGATGCCCTGGCCATCGCCCATGGTGCCAGCGCGTTCGGGCGGGTCACGGTCAGCGTGGGTGCCGCGGCCATGCAAGGGCCCTACGCCGAAGGCTGTGAGCGGCAACTGATCGAGGCGGCCGACAGCGCGCTGTACCGGGCCAAGGCCTCGGGCCGCAACCAGGTGCAGGCGTGATCTACGGCTCCACCGATGCCGTGGAGGCCGCCTCACCCTTCTGCCTGGCCCCCGCACATTGCGCCAGCAGCCAGTCCTTGAAGGCCTTGACCAGCGGCGTCTGCGCGCGCGCCTCGGGGTAGACGAGGTAGTAGGCCTCGCTGCTGGTGAGCACGTCGCTGGACAGGGCTACCAGGGCCCCCGAAGCGAGTTCGCCCTCGATCAGAAAGCGCGGCAGCAGCGCCGCCCCCAGGCCCGACACGGCCGCCTGCGCGATCATCGAGAACTGCTCATAGCGCGGGCCGCGCAGCGCCTGCGGCGTGGGGGCGCCTATGCGCTCGAACCATTCGGTCCATTGCGTGGGCCGGGTGTTCTGCTGCAGCAGCACGGCGTGCGCCAGGTCGGCCGGCGTGCGCAGGCCCTGCTGGGCGCGGTAGTGGGGGCTGCACACGGGGAACACCTCCTCGTGCATCAGGTACTCGCACACGGCGCCGGCCCAGTGCGGTGCGCCGAAGTGGATGGCCGCGTCCATCGGCTCCTGCGCAAAGTCGAAGGGCTCGGAGCGTGCCGAGAAGTTCACTGTGGCATCGGGGTACAGCGCCATGAAGCCCGGCAGCCGCGGAATCAGCCAGCGCGTGCCCAGGGTGGGCAGCACGGCCAGGTTGAGCAGGCCGCCCGCGCTCGAAAACGCCATGGCCTTTTGCGTGGCGGCCGACAGCTGCTGCAGCAGGGCGCGCACGTCGGCGGCATAGACGCGGCCGGCATCGGTCAGCACCACGCGCTGGCGCACACGGTGGAACAGGGCCATGCCCAATTGTTCCTCCAGCTGGCGTATCTGGCGCGAGACGGCGCTCTGCGTGAGGTGCAGCTCTTCGGCCGCGCGCGAGACACTGGTGTGGCGCGCGGCCGCCTCAAAGGCGAGCAGATCGGCCACGGGCGGCAGGAAGGCCTTGCGAAACATGGTTGTTCATGCTCCTGGAGAATGATTTTCAGGGTTTATACCGCTGGCGCACCGAGATGGTGCCAGATTGGTCCCTGAGATGGACAGAGTGCTGAGAGGACTTGATTCTATTTGCGAATCAAGTTGTTCCAATTTTTTGCTATCCGGCGTTGGGCGATTGGGCGATATTGGGCGCATTGATTTCTGGAATGCCGCCATGTCCGCACCCTCTGCCGTCTCCTCCTCCGTCGTGACCGACACCGATGCCCTGCTGCAGCGCCTGGGCGTGGCGCGCGCCGCCTATACCGGCGGTGACCTGCCGGTGCGCTCGCCCATCACCGGCGAGGCCATCGGTGCCGTACACGAGGTCTCGGCGGCCGACGCCACCGCCGCCATCGCCCGTGCGCAGGCCGCTTTCATTGCCTGGCGCCAGGTGCCGGCACCCCGGCGCGGCGAACTGGTGCGCCTGCTGGGCGAAGAACTGCGCGCCGCCAAGGACGACCTGGGCCTGCTGGTGACCATTGAAGCCGGCAAGATCCCGTCCGAAGGCCTGGGCGAGGTGCAGGAGATGATCGACATCTGCGACTTCGCCGTGGGCCTGTCGCGCCAGCTCTACGGCCTGACCATCGCTACCGAGCGCCCCGGCCACCGCATGATGGAAACCTGGCACCCGCTGGGCGTGTGCGGCGTGATCTCGGCCTTCAACTTCCCGGTGGCCGTGTGGTCGTGGAATGCGGCCCTGGCCCTGGTCTGCGGCGACTCGGTGGTGTGGAAGCCGTCCGAGAAGACGCCCCTCACGGCCCTGGCCACGCATGCCATCGCCCAGCGCGCCCTGGCCCGCTTCGGCGATGCGCCCGAAGGCCTGCTGGAGCTGCTGATCGGCCAGCGCGCCATCGGCGAGGTGCTGGTGGACGATGCCCGCGTGGCCGTGCTCTCGGCCACCGGCTCCACGGCCATGGGCCGCGCCGTCGGCCCACGCCTGGCCGCCCGTTTCGCGCGCGCCATCCTGGAGCTCGGTGGCAACAACGCCGCCATCGTCGCGCCCTCGGCCGACCTGGACCTGGCGCTGCGCGGCATCGCCTTCGCGGCCATGGGAACGGCTGGCCAGCGCTGCACCACCCTGCGCCGCCTGTTCGTGCATGACAGCATCTATGACACCCTGGTGCCCCAGCTCACCAAGGTCTACGGCAACGTGCAGGTGGGCGATCCGCGCGCCGCCGGCACCCTGGTCGGCCCGCTGATCGACCGCGGCGCCTACGACGGCATGCAGAAGGCGCTGGACGAAGCCCGCGCCCTGGATGCCAAGGTGCATGGCGGCGAGCGCGTGCAGGGCGTGGCCGGCAGCGATGCCTACTACGTGCGCCCCGCGCTGGTCGAGCTCGCACGGCACGAAGGCCCGGCCCTGCATGAGACCTTTGCGCCCATCCTCTACGTAGTGCGCTACGGCACGCTCGACGAGGCCATTGCCTGGAACAACGCCGTGGGTGCCGGGCTGTCGTCCTCGATCTTCACGCTCAACGTGCGCGAGGCCGAGCAGTTCATGTCGGCGGCCGGGTCGGACTGCGGCATCGCCAACGTCAACATCGGCCCGAGCGGCGCCGAGATCGGCGGTGCCTTCGGTGGCGAGAAGGAAACCGGTGGTGGCCGCGAAGCCGGCTCCGACAGCTGGAAGGCCTACATGCGCCGCGCCACCAACACCGTCAACTACTCCACCGCGCTGCCGCTGGCGCAAGGTGTGAAGTTCGACGTCTGAGCACTGCGCCAAATTCCGGGAGTATCAGCATGCCCATCGTGATCATCGGCGGCGGCGTGATCGGCAGTGCCATCGCGTACTTCCTCACGCAGCAGCAGCCGGGCTGCGAGGTCGTGGTGGTGGAGCGGGATCCGACGTACGCACGCGCCTCGTCGGCGCTGTCGGCCAGCTCCATCCGCCAGCAGTTCTCCACCGACATCAACGTCCTCATCTCGGCCTACGGCATCGGCTTCCTGCGCGATGTGGGCACGCTCCTGGCCTGCAACGGCGATATGCCCGACATCGGCCTGCACGAGGGCGGCTACCTTTACCTGGCCACTGCCGCCGGCGAGGCCACGCTGCGCGACAACCATGCGCTGCAAAGGCGCCATGGCGCCGACGTGGCGCTGCTCGGCCCCAGTGAACTGGCCGAGCGCTTCCCCTGGCTGGCGCTGCAGGACGTGGTGCTCGGCTCGCTCGGCCTGTCGGGCGAGGGCTGGTTCGACGGCTACCTGCTGCTGACCGCGCTGCGCAAGAAGGCCCAGAGCCAGGGCGTGCGCTACGTGGCCGACGAGGCCGTGGGCTTTGACTTGGTCACCAGCGGCGGCGTGCAGCATGTCACCGCCGTGCAGCTGCAAAGCGGCACCACGCTGCCCTGCAGCCATGCTGTGAACGCCGGTGGACCCTGGGCTGCCGCCATTGCAGGCTGGGCCGGCATTGCCTTGCCGGTGGTGGGCAAGCGCCGCACCGTGTTCCATCTTTCCAGCCCTGCCTCACTGCCACGCTGCCCGTTGCTGATCGACACCAGCGGCATCTGGCTGCGGCCCGAGGGCCAGGGCTTCATTGCCGGCTTTGCACCGCCCGCCGACCAGGACGCCGACTTCGCCCCGCTGGAGCCCGAATACCACGCGTTCGAGGAGCATGTCTGGCCCACGCTGGCCGAACGCATCCCCGGCTTTGAGGCGCTGCGCATGCAGGGCGCCTGGGCCGGCTACTACGAGATGAACAACTTCGACCACAACGCCATCGTGGGCCTCTCGCCTGCCTGCGACAACCTGGTGTTCGCCAACGGCTTTTCGGGCCACGGCCTGCAGCAGTGCCCTGCCGTGGGGCGGGGCGTGGCCGAGCTGTTGCTCACAGGCGGTTACCAGAGCCTGGACCTGTCGCCCCTGTCCATCACGCGCATTGCCGAGAACCGGCCGCTGCTGGAGAAGAACGTCATCTGACCTGGCGGCACCCCGCCGCCGCCTGCGCATTTTTTTCCCCATCGCCATCCACAACAACCACCGGAGACAACGACATGGCTTTTTCCCCCAACCGCAAAATGATGGCCGTGGCCCTGGCCGCACTGCTTTGCGCCGCAGGTGCCAGCGCCCAGACCACGCTCGAGAAGATCAAGGCCAGCGGCAAGGTCGTGCTCGGGGTGCGCGAGACCTCGCCTCCCATGGCCTATGCGCTGGGCGCCAACGAAAAATACGTGGGCTACCACGTTGAGCTGTGCGAGCGCGTGCTCAAGGAGATCGTGCCCGACGCCAAGCTCGAGTACATGGCCGTGACGGCGCAGAACACGTTGCCGCTGGTGCAGAACGGCACGCTCGACATCGGCTGCGGCCCTACCACCAACAACACCGCGCGCCAGCAGCAGGTGGCCTTTGCGGTGACCACCTATGTGAGCGAGGTGCGCATGGCGGTGCGCAAGGACTCGGACCTCAAGTCCGTCAGCCAGCTCGCGGGCCGCACCATCGCGGCGTCCACCGGCACCACCGCCGTGCAGTTGCTGCGCAAGCAGGAGCGCGCCTTGGGCGGTGCGTCCGTCAAGACCGTGCTGGGCAAGGACCACCACGAAAGCTTTTTGCTGCTCGAATCCGGCCGCGCCGATGCCTTCGTGCTCGACGACAACCTGCTGGCCGGGATGATTGCCAACGCCAAGGACCCATCGGCCTACCGCATCGTGGGCGAACCGCTGGGCGCCGAGCCGATTGCGCTGCTGTTCCGCAAGGACGACCCCAGCTTCAAGGCGGTGGTGGACGGCGTGCTCACCAAGTTGATGCAAAGCGGTGAGATGGAGAAGATCTACACCAAGTGGTTCATGGCCCCCATCCCGCCCAAGAACGTGGCCCTGAACCTGCCCCTGGGCACCACGCTGCGCCAGCTGTTCGCCGCCCCCAACGACAAGCCCCTGGAGTCCTACCAGCAATGAACGCCGCCATCCCCGCCACGGCTTTTCGCGCGGCCGACCGCATCAGCGCCATCGGCGTGTCGGACATCGTGCGCATCACCCAGGCCGCCAACGAGCTCAAGCGCCAGAGCCAGCCCGTGATCGTGCTGGGCCTGGGCGAGCCGGACTTCGATACGCCGATCCACATCCAGGAGGCCGCGCAGCAGGCCATGGCGCGGGGCGATACGCACTACACGGTGCTGGACGGCACGCCCGCGCTCAAGGCGGCCATAGCGCTCAAGTTCCGCCGCGACAACGCCCTGGAGTTTGAGGCCAGCGAGATCACGGTGGGGGCAGGTGCCAAGCAGGTCATCTACAACGCGCTGATGGCCAGCCTGAACCCCGGCGACGAGGTGATCCTGCCCGCGCCGTACTGGACCTCGTACGCCGACATGGTGCTGATCGCGGGCGGCGTGCCCGTGGTGGTGCCGTGCAGCGAGGCCAACGGCTTTCGCCTCACGGCCGGGCAGCTCGACGCCGCGATCACGCCGCGCACGCGCTGGGTGTTCATCAACTCCCCTTCCAACCCCAGCGGCACGGCCTACAGCGCCGAGCAGTTGAAACCCATCATGGAGGTGGTGCTGCGCCACCCGCAGGTCTGGGTGCTGGCGGACGACATCTACGAACACATCCTGTACGACGGCCATGCGTTTGCCACGCCGGCCGTGGTGATGCCCGCGCTGCGCGAGCGCACGCTCACCGTCAACGGCGTCTCCAAGTCGTACGCCATGACGGGCTGGCGCATCGGCTACGGCGCGGGCCCGCGCGCACTGATCGCGGCCATGGCCGTGGTGCAGAGCCAGGCCACCTCGTGCGCCTCGTCCATCAGCCAGGCGGCGGCCGTGGCGGCGCTCACCGGCCCGCAGGACATCGTGGCCGAGCGCTGCCGCGAGTTCCAGGCGCGGCGCGACCTGGTGGTGGCTTCGCTCAACGCATCGCCCGGGCTGCGCTGCCGGGTGCCCGAAGGGGCCTTCTACACCTTTGCCAGCTGCGAAGGCGCGCTGGGCCGCACCACGCCGGGCGGTGCCATGCTGCGCAGCGATGCGGATTTTTGCGACTACCTGCTGCGGGAGTTCCACGTGGCGGTGGTCCCTGGCAGCGTGCTGGGGCTGGCGCCGTACTTCCGGATCTCGTACGCTGCGTCCATGGCCGACCTGCAGGAAGCCTGCGCGCGCATCCGCCGCGCGTGCGAGGCGCTGCGCTGACGTTTTTTGATTGTTGTTTGTTTCTCTCGTTCCGGAATCCTGACATGACCACGCCTTCCTCCTCCAGCCATACCGCCAGCCGCACGGGCGGCCAGATCCTGGTCCAGCAGCTCATCACCCATGGCGTGAAGCAGCTGTTCTGCGTGCCCGGTGAAAGCTACCTGGCCGTGCTGGATGCGCTGCACGACGCCGACATCGCCGTCACCGTCTGCCGCCAGGAGGGCGGCGCGGCCATGATGGCCGAGGCCCAGGGCAAGCTCACGGGCCAGCCCGGCATCTGCTTCGTCACGCGCGGGCCGGGCGCCACCAATGCCTCGGCCGGGGTACACATCGCGCACCAGGACTCGACGCCGCTGATCCTGTTCGTGGGCCAGGTGGCGCGCGGGGCGCTCGGGCGCGAGGCCTTCCAGGAGCTGGACTACGGCGCCGTCTTTGGCACCATGGCCAAGTGGGTGGTGCAGATCGACGACCCGGCGCGTGTACCCGAACTGATCTCGCGTGCCTTCCATGTCGCCACCTCGGGCCGCCCCGGCCCGGTGGTGGTGGCGCTGCCTGAGGACATGCTGACCGAGGCCGCCAGCGTGGCCGACGCGCTGCCCTACCAGGTGGCCGAAACCCACCCCGGCGCCGCGCAGATGGCCGAGCTGGCCGAGCGCCTGCGCAACGCGCAGCAGCCCGTGGCCATTCTGGGCGGTAGCCGCTGGTCCGAGCAGGCCGTGCGCGAATTCACGGCCTTTGCCGAGGCTTGGTCGCTGCCCGTGTACTGCTCCTTCCGCCGGCAGATGCTGTTCCCGGCCACGCACGCCTGCTATGGCGGCGACCTGGGCCTGGGGGTGAACCCCAAGCTGCTGGCGCGCATCCGCGCGTCGGACCTGGTGCTGGTGGTCGGCGGGCGCCTGTCCGAGGTGCCTTCGCAAGGCTACGAGCTGTTCGCCATTCCCAACCCCGTGCAGCCCATCGTGCATGTGCTCGCCGATGCGGACGAGCTGGGCCGGCTCTACCGTCCGGCGCAACCGATCCATGCGACGCCCCAGGCCTTCACCGCCGCGCTGGCGGCGGTGCGCCCCCCAGCCGCCGTGCCCTGGAAGGCCCATGCCGAGGCCGCCCATGCCGACTACCTGGCCTGGAGCGATACCGCGCCCATCCGCATCCCCGGCGACCTGCAGATGGGCCAGGTGATGCAGCACTTGAAGGAGGTGCTGCCGGCCGACACCATCTTCTGCAACGGCGCGGGCAATTTTGCGACCTGGATCCACCGCTTCTGGCCCTTCACCAGCTTTGCCAGCCAGCTGGCGCCGACCAGTGGTTCCATGGGCTACGGCCTGCCGGCCGGCGTGGGTGGCAAGCGCCTGTGGCCGCAGCGCGAGGTGGTGGTCTTCGCCGGTGATGGCGACTTCCTGATGCACGGCCAGGAGTTCGCCACCGCCGTGCAATACGGCCTGCCGATCATCGTGGTGCTGCTGGACAACGCCATGTACGGCACCATCCGCATGCACCAGGAGCGCGAGTACCCGGGCCGCGTGAGCGCCACCGCGCTCAAGAACCCCGACTTCAAGGCCTACGCCCAGGCCTTCGGTGGCCATGGTGAGCGTGTGACCACCACCGAGGAGTTCGGACCCGCGCTGGCCCGTGCGCGCGCCAGCGGCCTGCCCAGCGTGCTGCACTGCCTGATCGACCCCGAGGCGATCACGCCCACGGGCACGCTGCAGGGCCTGCGCAACGCGGCACTCGCCAAGAAGTAATTCCGCTGCCCCAACCCTGTTGTCGGCTGGGCGGCTGACAGCAGGGTGGCGGCGCTTTTGCGCACAATGGAGGCCGTGACCTCCCCTCCGCCCGACGGGCCTTCCGCGCCGCGCCTGCGCCGCATCGCGCACCTGGACATGGATGCCTTCTTCGCATCCGTGGAGCTGCTGCGCTACCCGCAGCTCAAGGGCCTGGCCGTGGTCATCGGCGGCGGGCGGCGCAAGGTGGACGAACTGCTGCACCAGACCCCTGACGGCACGGGCCTGCGCGAGCCGCATTTCATCCCGGTGGCCGACTTTCCCCTGCTCAAGGACTATGTGGGCCGCGGCGTCATCACGACGGCGACCTACGCGGCGCGGCAGTTCGGTGTGGGCTCGGCCATGGGCATGATGAAGGCGGCCAAACTCTGCCCCCAGGCCATCGTGCTGCCCGTCGATTTCGACGAGGTGCGCCGCTTCTCGCGCCTGTTCAAGAGCACCATCACCGACATCGCGCCCGTGATGCAGGACCGGGGGGTGGACGAGGTCTACATCGACTTCACCGATGTGCCCGGTGGCCAGCGCGAAGGGGGCCGGGTGCTGGCGCGGCTGATCCAGAAAAGCATCTTCGACGTGACGGGGCTGACCTGCTCCATCGGCGTGGCGCCCAACCGGCTCTTGGCCAAGATGGCCAGCGAGTTCAACAAGCCCAATGGCATCTCCATCGTCTATGAGAACGAGCTTGAGACGAAGATCTGGCCGCTCAACGTGCGCAAGATCAATGGCATCGGCCCCAAGGCGGGCGAGAAGCTCGCGTCTCTGGGCATACAGACCATTGGCCAACTGGCTTCGCAGGACCCGCAGTGGCTGATCGAGCGCTTCGGCAAGTCGAGCGGCGCCTGGATGCACCGCGTGGCCTGGGGCCGCGACGACAGTCCCGTGGTCACCGAGAGCGAGCCCGTGAGCATGAGCCGCGAGACGACCTTCGACCGCGATCTGCATGCCGTGCGCGACAAGGCCGAGCTCGGCCGCATCTTCACCGACCTGTGCGAGCGCGTGGCTGCCGACCTGCAGCGCAAGGGCTACGTGGGCAAGACCATCGGCATCAAGCTGCGCTACGACGACTTCAAGATCGCCACGCGCGACCAGACAGTGGACCGCTACACCCAGGACGCGGGCACCATCCGCCGCACGGCCGGCCTGTGCCTCAAGCGGGTGCCGCTGGACCGCAAGCTGCGCCTGCTGGGCGTGCGCGTGGGCACGCTGGAGCGCGAGGGCGAGGTGCCCGACGGCCCGCCCGAACCACGCGCCCCCCGGGTGCGCGAGGCCGACCCGCACACCCGACCGCTGTTCTGAGGGCCGACGGACGGGGGGCTTGACGAAGTCTTACGTCAAACTTACACTGATCATTCCTCTGGCGGGAGATGGTCATGACGCTCAACGAGCTCCAGCGCATCAAGCAATGGCATGTGGAACACCGGGTGGAGCACCCGCTGGAATACCACCTGTGGGATCTGGTGCTCACGCTCTGGCTCATGGGCTGGGTGGGCTGGCTGCCCGCCTGTGCCTTTGGCGAGGCCTGGGCCATGCCCTTGTGTTTTGCCGGGACCCTGTTGCCCAGCCTGTATGTGGCGTGGCGCACCCGTGCGCACCGCCTGCACCAATTGCGATGCGACTGGCTGGGCAAGCAAATCGGTCCCTCCTGAATCCCCCAGGCCTTGGAACCTGTTCACGATCCCCTGCGAGATCGTGGGCTGATTCTCACTGCCGCGCCGTGCGCACGTTGCCCGGCAGGGCCTGCGGGTGGCTGGTGCGCAGCGGGTTGATGTCCAGGCCGCCGCGGCGTGTGTAGCGCGCGTAGACCGTGAGCTTGAGCGGCTTGCAGCGCGTCCACAGATCCATGAAGATGCGCTCCACGCACTGCTCGTGGAACTCGTTGTGGTTGCGAAAGCTCACCAGGTACTGCAGCAGCCCTTCCTGGTCGATGGGGGCGCCCGTGTAGCGGATCTGCACGCTGCCCCAGTCGGGCTGGCCTGTCACCAGGCAGTTGCTCTTGAGCAAGTTGCTGGTGAGCACTTCGGTGATGGCGGGCTCGTCATGGACGGCGTGCAGCAGTTCGGGTGCGGGCTGGTACTTCGTACACTCCACGTCCAGGCGGTCCAGGCTCAGGCCGTCGAGTTCGTGTACGGGTTCCTGGTCGAACAGCTCCGGCAGCAGCAGCCGCACGCCCACCGTGGCCGGGTGCTCGGCACCGCGCCAGACGGCCTCGCTCACATCGGTACGGATGCGCGCCTGCACCTCGGAGGCATCGGCAAAGCGCGTGTTGTTGAAGCTGTTCAGGTAGAGCTTGAAGGACTTGCTCTCGACGATGTTCGGTGTCTCGCAGGGGATGGTGATGTGTACCAGGGCCACCTGCGGCTTGCCGCGCTGGTTGAGCCACGACAGTTCGAACGCCGTCCACAGGTCGGCGCCAAAAAAGGGCGGGGCTGCGGTGATGCCGATCTCGGCGCGCTTGCCCGCGCGCGGGATGGGGAACAGCAGCGAGGCATCGTACTGGTCCACATAGGCAGAGGTCTTGCCCAACTGGGATTGTTCGGGGGTGTTGTCGTTCATGGGGGTCCCTGGTCCTTCTGGGTGGTGGTACCGCTTCACTTGAATTCGCGCTCGCGCAGCCACTTGGTGGCGATCCACTTCTCACCGGCAATCACGGGTGCGCCGCCATGCAGCGTGCGGGTGGAGGGGTGGGCGCGTTCGTAGCTGAAGAACACGGCATTGCCGCGCTGCGGCCCCACTTCGACATGCACGTCGGGGAAGGTGGTGCCGCCGCCCTTTTCGGGCGTATTGAGGTACATCACGAGCGTGCCCACGCGCTGCCCGCCGCGCTTCAAGATGGTGGGCGTGCCTGGCTCGCCCGGGTCGAAGTAGTCGTAGTGCGGCTTGTACTCGGCACCGGGGCGGTAGTGCAGTACCTGCAGGCCCTCGCCGTTCTCGATGGGCCAGTCCAGCAGGCGGGCGATGCGCTCCTCGATGCGTTGCACCACCGGGTTCTCGCCGCGCTGGAAGAACATGCCGTCGCTGGTGCGGTCGTCGTTGACCTCTTCGCCGCCGGTCTTGGTGGCCACCGTGAGCGAGCGCGCCATGCGCGGCTCAGCCGCCGCGATCAGGGCATCGCATTCCTCGGGGGAGAGCAGGTTGCCGAAGACCACGATGCGCGGCTTGGCCATGGACAGCAGGATGTTCACTGCGCGGTCGCCGGCATCGATCTGGGCCGGCGATTCGTCCAGGGGCGGCTCGGGCACCTTCACGGCGGGCGGCTGGCCCTGCTGTTCGGCCAGCGCGTTGAGGTGGTCCTGCAGCGTGATTTCCAGCGCCTCGGCGGCTGTGTCCTCGTTCCAGCCGGCATCGCGCATGGACTGCAGCACCACGGGGGCGGCGAAGCCGGCCTCGGCCTGTTCGATGATCCAGCGGCGCAACTCGGGCGTGATCGCCTGGCGTGCTGCGGTGGTGGTGGCGGTGGACGGCGACTGTTCGGAAGACGATGCCATGGCAGATCTCACACGTTGGTCTTGCGCCGGAATACCAGGCGCTCGGGGTCGGAGGCGGCGGGAGCAAAAGTGTAGCCTTCCAGGTCAAAGCCCTGAAGGCCGTGCGGGGTCGCCAGGCGGTGGCTCACGGCGTAGCGCGCCATGAGCCCGCGCGCGCGCTTGGCGTGGAAGCTGATGATCTTGTAGACGCCGCCCTTCCAGTCCTCGAAGACGCACTCCACCACGCGCGCCTTGAGGGCCTTGGTGTCCACGGCCTTGAAGTATTCCTGCGAGGCGAGGTTCACCACCACCGGCGTGGTGTCCGCTCGCAATCGCTTGTTCAGGTGCTCCGAGATGCGGCTGCCCCAGTATTGGTAAAGGTTGCTGCCGGCATCGGTGGCCAGGCGTGTGCCCATCTCCAGGCGGTAGGGCTGCATCCGGTCGAGCGGGCGCAGCATGCCGTACAGGCCGCTCAGGATGCACACATGGTCTTGTGCCCATTGCAGGTCTTCGCTGCCCAGCGAGCGCGCATTGAGGCCTTCATAGACATCGCCATTGAAGGCCAGCAGGGCCTGGCGCGAGTTGCTGGCAGTGAAGCGCGGCTTCCAGGCCTGGTAGCGCGCCACGTTCAGGGCCGCGAGCGGGTCGCTCAGCGACATCAGCGTGGCAATGTCCTGGTGCGACTTTTCGCGCAGCACCTTGATCAGTGTCGTGGCCTCTGGCACGAACTGCGGCAGCGTGTGCGGCAGGTCCGGAGGCAGCGGGGTTTCATAGTCCAGCGACTTGGCGGGAGACAGCAGGAACAGCATGGTGGCGTGGTGGTTCGTCGAGGTCGAACAGAAGGAAGGTGGGGCTCGGAGGCCGTGGCCGCAAGGATACCGGCATCGGCCGCGCGCCAGCGCAAACGCGCGGCCCAAAAGCAAGAAGGCGGCCGAGGCCGCCTTCTTGTGCGCTCACCGCATCAGGCGGCAGGTGGCTGCTCGAACGGGAGCTTCATCGCCGAGAGGTCGCGGCGGGTTTCCACCAGCACCAGCGGGCCCTCGTCGGCCACCACCACGGGCGGACGCTCGCGCGGCACGTGGATGGGCTTGGGCTCTGCCGCGATCGCGGCCTGCACGGCGGCGATCTTTGCGGCATCGGAGTTCACCCACTGCAGGCCCGACGACTCGGCGACTTGCTGCAACTCGCCGAGCGGCAGGGTGAAGGCCTGCACACGCGGCAGGCCCGCTGCCGGGGCTGCGACCGGTGCCGGCGCAGCCGCGACGGGTGCTGCTGCGACAGGGGCCGGGGCCACAGGTGCGGGCGCCACGGGTGCGGGGGCTGCGACGACGGGTGCAACTGCCGGCACGACCGAGGCAGGGGCAACCGGGGCAGGCGCCACGGGAGCCACAGCCACGGGGGCTGGCGCGCTGTCCTGGACGGGGGCTGCCACAGGTGCCGTGCCTTGCGCGGCGGTGGGTGCCGGTGCGTTGAAGTAGCTGCGGCGTGGCGCTTCGTCCTGGGGCTCGGCCGTTGTTGGGGCCGGAACCGACGAGGTATCGAAGTCCAGCAGAGGCGCTGCAGGTGCGGCTGCTGCCTCGGCGTTGTCGCGTGGACCGCGCTCGCCACGTTCGCGGCGGTCACGGCCATAGCGGTCGCGCGAGCGGCGCTCGCGGCGCTGCTCTTCGCTGCCCGCAGCGGCGTTGGCCGACTCATTGCCGGTCAGGTCCAGGTCGGGCAGCAGTGCCAGCGGCGAGGTATCGGCAAAGTCGCCTGCCGGTGCCGTGGCTTCCGTGCCCTCGGCGTTGCGGGGCGCACGCTCGCCGCGTTCACCACGCTCGCGGCGGCCGGAGCCGTCGCCGCGTTCGCGGCGGGGGCCGCGCTCGCTGCGTTCGCCACGGGGAGCATGGCCGGCGGCGGCGTCGGCGCCACTGCCGATCGGGCCTTCCACCTGGGCGCCTGCCACAGCAACTGCCTGCTCGCCATTCAGGGCGGTGCCGTTGGCCTGGTTGCGGCCTTCGCCATCGTTGCGGCCACGGCCATTGCGGCCGCCGCGTCCTTCACGGCCCTCGCGGCCTTCGCCCTCGGGGCGGCGTTCGCCGCCTTCGCGCGGCGGACGATTGCCCTGGCCTTCGGCGTCGCGCGGTGCGCGGCCTTCGGCCGGGCGTTCGCCGCGGCGGCCACGGCCTTCTGCGGCGCCTTCGCGGTTGCCACCGTCACGGCCTGCGCCTTCGCGCTGGCCATCGCTGCGGCCGGGTGCGTCGCGGTTGCTGCGGCGTCCGCCACGGCCTTCGCCGCGGCCATCACGGCGTGGTTCGCGGGCAGTGGTTTCCGCTGCGGGTGCGGCTGCCGGGGCTGGGGCGGCCACTGGGGCAGGCGCTGCTGGCTTGTCACCGAAGCCAAAGAAGCCCTTGATGAAGGCCAGGATGCCTTGCTCCTGGGGCGCGGCCGGGGCCGCAGCGGGTGCCGGTGCGGGCGTGGGGGCTGCAGCAGCTGGCGTGGCGGCAGGGCGTTGGCCCTGGCCGGTGCGCGGTGGGCGGGCCGCGCCTTCGGGGCGGGGTTCGACCTGGGGTGCCGGTGCGTCGGGCAGCACGCCCTTGATCACCGGGGTCTGCTTGTTGGTGGGCTCCTGCGAGCGGCGTGTCACGGCCGTGGGGTCTTCCACTTCTTCGGCGAGCTTGTAGCTGGCTTCGATGTGGTCCAGGCGCGGGTCGTCGTGCTTCAGGCGTTCCAGGCGGTAGTTGGGGGTTTCCAGCGTCTTGTTGGGAACCATCAGCACGGCCACGCGCTGCTTGAGTTCGATCTTGGCGATCTCGGTGCGCTTTTCGTTGAGCAGGAACGAGGCCACTTCCACCGGCACCTGGCAGTGTACGGCGGCCGTGTTGTCCTTCATCGACTCTTCCTGGATGATGCGCAGGATCTGCAGCGCCGAGGATTCGGTGTCGCGGATGTGGCCCGAGCCACCGCAGCGCGGGCAGGGGATGGACGAACCTTCGGACAGCGCGGGCTTGAGGCGCTGGCGGCTCATCTCCATGAGGCCGAACTTGCTGATGGTGCCGAACTGCACGCGGGCGCGGTCCTGGCGCAGCGCGTCGCGCAGGCGGTTTTCCACTTCGCGGCGGTTCTTGCTCTCCTCCATGTCGATGAAGTCGATCACGATCAGGCCGCCCAGGTCGCGCAGGCGCATCTGGCGCGCCACTTCGTCGGCGGCTTCCAGGTTGGTGCGGGTGGCGGTTTCCTCGATGTCACCGCCCTTGATGGCGCGGGCCGAGTTCACGTCCACGCTGACCAGCGCTTCGGTGTGGTCGATCACGATGGCGCCGCCCGAGGGCAGTTGCACGGTGCGGGCGTAGGCCGACTCGATCTGGTGCTCGATCTGGAAGCGGCTGAACAGGGCGGCGTCGTCGCGGTAGCGCTTCACGCGGGCGGCATGCTCGGGCATGACGTGCGCCATGAACTGCTGCGCCTGTTCGTAGATGTCGTCGGTATCGATGAGGATGTCACCGATGTCGTTGTTGAAGTAGTCGCGGATGGCGCGGATGACGAGGCTCGATTCCTGGTAGATCAGGAAGGCGCCCTTTCCGCCCTTGGCGGCGCCGTCGATGGCGTTCCACAGCTTGAGCAGGTAGTTCAGGTCCCACTGCAGCTCGGGCGCGGTGCGGCCGATGCCGGCGGTGCGCGCGATGATGGACATGCCGTTCGGGTATTCGAGCTGGTCCATCGCCTCCTTGAGCTCGGCACGGTCCTCGCCCTCGATGCGGCGCGAAACGCCACCACCACGGGGGTTGTTGGGCATCAGCACCACGTAGCGGCCAGCCAGCGAGACAAAGGTGGTCAGGGCCGCGCCCTTGTTGCCGCGTTCTTCCTTCTCGACCTGGACCAGCAGTTCCTGGCCTTCGCGGATCACTTCATTGATGCGCGCCTGGCTGGGCGAGACGCCCGGGGCGAAATAGCTGCGCGAGATTTCCTTGAACGGCAGGAAGCCGTGGCGGTCTTCGCCGTAGTCGACGAAGCAGGCTTCCAGCGAAGGCTCGACGCGCGTGACGACGGCCTTGTAGATGTTGCCCTTGCGCTGCTCGCGCCCCTCGATCTCGATCTCGTAGTCGAGGAGCTTTTGTCCGTCGACGATGGCCAGGCGCCGTTCTTCGGGCTGCGTGGCGTTGATGAGCATCCGCTTCATGATGCGATTCCTTCTTGTGTTTCGCGGAGGGCAGCGGCGCAGCCAACACAGCTGCAGCGGGCTGCCACCCGCAGTTCCAAAACAATGAACAAGCTCTACAGGAGCTGTGAATGCCTGGACTGACGCATCGAAACGAAGGGAATTGCCGGGGATGCCGAAAGCCTGCCGCGCGTTAGCGCGGCAGCGAAAGGCAGGGGCGCATGGAAGGGGGCGAGTGGGAGAGGCGCAGTTTTGCCACGAACAAGGTGGCTGGTTGCGCTGGCCGGACGGTTGTTGCAGGCAATTGCGCGCGCATGGCCAGGGGCATGCGCCACCGCCACAAGGTCACAATCCAAGCCATCAACAACCACATGCTCGCTTCGATCCGCTGGCAGACCTTGCCCTGGTGGGGCGCATCTGCCAGCTTGGGGGATTCCGTATCAGTGTTTCAATCTGTCAGCCCGCCGGCTGGCACCCAGGCCATTGCAGGCATCTGGCCTGCAATCTGCGTGGGCGACACCCGCTGGCATCGACCTGCCTGCGCCCGTGTGGCGGTCGTGTGGACTAAACTCCAGACAAATCAACCACTTACACAGCAACGCGCAGGTGAAACACATTATAGGGGGCAAACCGCCGTCCGGCCCCGCCCCGGCTTCCAACCCTCCCGCCGCCCGGCTCGTCGAGGTCGATGAGGACTCTGCAGGCCAGCGCCTCGATAACTTTTTGATACGCCACCTCAAGGGCGTGCCCAAGACGCATGTCTACCGCATCATCCGCAGCGGCGAGGTGCGCATCAACAAGGGCCGCGCCAGCGCCGATACCCGCGTGGAAGCGGGCGATCTGGTGCGCCTGCCGCCCGTGCGCATCTCCGACAAGGTGGCCGAGAAGGCCGAGCGGCCTGCGCCCGCGCGCGAATTCCCCATCCTGCTCGAAGACGAGCACGTGATCGCAATCGACAAGCCCGCGGGCGTGGCCGTGCATGGCGGCAGCGGGGTGAGCTTTGGCGTGATCGAGCAGTTGCGCCAGGCGCGACCCGCCGCGAAGTTCCTGGAGCTGGTGCACCGGCTGGACCGGGACACCTCGGGCATTTTGCTGGTGGCCAAGAAGCGCTCGGCGCTCACCCACCTGCAGGACCAGTTCCGCGAGCGCGAAACCGGCAAGATCTACCTGGCGCTGGTCACCGGGGTGTGGACCGCCAGCAACAAGGTCATCGACCTGCCGCTGCACAAGTATTTGCAGGCCGACGGCGAACGCCGGGTGCGCGTGACCACGGCCGACGACCCTGACGGCATGCGCTCCATCACCCTGGTCAAGGTGCGCCAGGCCGTGCCGGCGCGCCAGGAAAAAGGCCTGCCGGCCATGACGCTGCTGGAGGTGACCATCAAGACCGGGCGCACGCACCAGATCCGGGTGCATCTGGCCAGCCAGGGGCATGCCATCGTCGGCGACGACAAGTACGGCGATTTCGAGTTGAACAAACGCTTGCAGAAGCTGGGCATGCGGCGCATGTTCCTGCACGCGTGGCGGTTACAGTTCAACCACCCGGCCAGTGGTGAGCGCGTGGCGCTCAATGCCCAACTGCCGCCCGAGCTGGCCGATTTCGTTCCCTCTGCCTGAGTGCCTTGTCCCATGCGTCCCACGCCCCGTCCCCGCCGTTTCGACCTGATTGCCTTTGACTGGGATGGCACCCTGTTCGACTCCACGCAGATCATCGTGCGCTGCATCCAGGCGGCCGTGAAGGACGTGGGCGGCACCGTGCCCACGGACCAGGCGGCCTCGTACGTGATCGGCATGGCCCTGATGCAGGCGCTGGCCCATGCCGCGCCCGACGTGCCGCCCGAAAAGTACCCTGAGCTGGCCAACCGCTACCGTTTCCACTATCTGCAGCACCAGGATGACCTGAGCCTCTTCGAGGGCGTGCTGCCCATGCTGGCCGACCTGCGCGATGCCGGGCATCTGCTCACGGTGGCCACCGGCAAGAGCCGGCGTGGACTGGACGATGTGCTGCACTCCAAGGACCTCAAGGGCGTGTTCGATGGTTCGCGCACCGCCGACCAGACGGCCGGCAAGCCCCACCCACTGATGCTGCAGGAGTTGATGGCCGAGTTCGACGTGCTGCCCGAGCGTGTCCTGATGGTCGGCGACACCACGCACGACCTGCAGATGGCGCTGAACGCCGGCTGCGCCAGCGTGGGCGTGAGCTACGGCGCCCATGAGCCCGACGCCTTCCACGTGCTGCAGCCGCTGGCGGTGGCGCACTCCGTGCGCGAACTGCACGACTGGCTGCTGGCCAACGGCTGATCTGTACCCCTCCCCGCCGCCGCCGCTGTCCTGCCATGACCCCTGCCGAATCCACCCCCATTGCCCTGTGCAACAGCGCCGACCTGGCGGACGGCGGGCTTGCGGTGCCATTTGACGTGACCTATGCAGGCCAGACCTGCCGGGCCTTTGCCATCCGCTACCGCGGGGCGCCGCATGCCTACCTCAACCGCTGCACGCATGTGGCGATGGAGATGGATTACCAGCCCGATCGATTTTTCGACGATTCGGGCAACTGGCTGCTGTGCGCCACGCATGGCGCGGCCTACCTGCCCGATACGGGCCAGTGCGCGGGCGGGCCTTGCCGGGGCGGCCTGGTGAAGATAGCCCTGTCGGAGTCCGATGGCGTTGTGCGCTGGCATACTGCGTACAACCTGCAGCCCGTCGAGTTCTAGATGAACCGCGCGGGCGCGCCCTGTTTTCCCGCATCCATGCCCGCCATGGATTGCACGGTGTCTCAAAAGGCCTGAAATGACCGATCCCCAACAGCCTGGAACCCCGGGTTCCGACAAGAATTTCCCCCCATCGCAGGACCTGTGGTCGCAGTCGGCCACGCCCGCTGGCGCCCGCGCGGCCGTGCAGGAGCCCGGCTGGGAGCGGGCCACGCTGGAGAAGCTGGCTTTTGCGGCCCTCAGCGAGCAGCGCTCGGCCCGCCGCTGGAAGATTTTTTTCCGCTTTGCCTGGCTGTTCCTGATCGTGGCGCTGGCCTTTGGCGCCATGCGCCAGGCATCGACCGGCGCAAGCAAGAGCACGCCGCACACGGCGGTGGTGGACATCAAGGGTGAAATCGCCTCGGGTGCCGAGGCCAGTGCCGAGTTCGTGGTGGCGGCCATGCGCAGTGCCTTCGAGGACGAGGGCTCGCAGGCCGTGGTGCTGCTGATCAACTCGCCGGGCGGCAGCCCGGTGCAGGCCGGCATCATCAATGACGAGATCGTTCGCCTGAAAGCCAAGTACAACAAGCCGGTGTATGCCGTGGTCGAGGAGACCTGTGCCTCGGCCGCCTACTACATCGCGGCGGCGGCCGACGAGATCTTCGTGGACAAGGCCAGCATCGTGGGCAGCATCGGCGTGCTCATGGACGGCTTTGGTTTCACCGGCATCATGGAAAAGCTCGGCGTGGAGCGCCGCCTGCTCACGGCAGGCGAAAACAAGGGCTTCCTCGATCCCTTTAGCCCCCAGACCGAAAAGCAGCGCGAATACGCGCAGGCCATGCTCAACCAGATCCACCAGCAGTTCATCGGCGTGGTGAAGGCGGGTCGCGGTGACCGGCTCAAGGTCACGCCCGAAACCTTCAGCGGCCTGTTCTGGACCGGCCAGCAGGCCGTGGAGATGGGTCTGGCCGACAAGCTCGGCAACCTCGACTTCGTGGCACGCGAGGTGGTCAAGGCCGAGGAGATCATCGACTACACCCGCCGCGACAACGTGGCCGAGCGCCTGGCCAAACGTTTCGGCGCGGCCATGGGCATCGGCGCGGCCAAGGCGATGATGTCCGCCGGGCCGCAGCTGCGCTGATCAGGAGTCGATTGCGCCAGCCTTGCGCTGGCGCGATCCGTCTTCGAGGATGGTGTCGTCGGCCACCAGCTTGCCTGACTCGTCCCACTGCCTGCGCGCCTCCAGCCGGGTGCGGCCCCGGGCATCGGGCGCTGTGTAGCGGTCTTCCTGGGCCATGCGGCCATTGGCATGGAACTGCTGCTGCGCACCGATGGGGAACTGCTCGGCGGTGAGCAGCTCCCGGCGCGTGAGCCGGCCTTCGTCGTCGCGCAGTTCGCGCTGGATGCGGGCGGACTCCCCGGTGCCGGTCATCGTCGAGCGTTCGCGTGCCGCCCCGTTGAGGTACCAGCGCTCGAGCAGCACCTCCCGCCCCTGGGCGTACCCGCGCTGCTCGATCAACTGGCCGGTGCTGCCGAAGCGGCGCAGGCTGTGCAGCGGCCCGCGTGTGTCGCGCAGAAAGCGCTGTGGCTCATCGGGTGCAAAGATGCGCTCCTCGCGCAGCACACTCTTGCCGCCCTCGGTGAAAAAGCTGCGGTGCACGCGCCGGCCTTCCTCGTAGAGCATCTGCTGCGCCACCACACCATCGTTCGTCCAGTCGGTGGACAGCAGCAGCCGGCCCTGGTCGTAGCGCACCTGGCCGGCCTTGGCACCCGAGCCGGTGTAGAGCGAGGTGTCGGTGGCGCCCTCGAAGCCGCAGGGCTTGCGGTCTTCGGGCAGGACGCTGGCGCGTGGGCATTGCAGCCGCGTGGGCTGGCCAGCGGCGTTGTATTCGATGACGAATTGCTCCTGTCCTGCGGCATGGAAGGACAGGCGCTCGGGTCGCCCATTCGCGTCGAAGCGGCGCACCGCCCCGACCGTGCTCCCGTTCTCCGCGAATTCCTCGCGCTTGAGCTGGCCGTTGGACCAGAACTCGGCCACGCGGCCTTGG
This sequence comes from Acidovorax sp. AC410, assembly GCF_979253235.1. Taxonomy (NCBI): domain Bacteria; kingdom Pseudomonadati; phylum Pseudomonadota; class Betaproteobacteria; order Burkholderiales; family Comamonadaceae; genus Acidovorax; species Acidovorax sp. AC410. The sequence continues at coordinate 350,256 of NZ_CEEDCG010000001.1, read as the reverse complement.
CTGTTGCCGCGCTCGTTCACGCTGCGCTCGCGCGTGAGCTTGCCTTCGCGGTCGAAAAATCGCTCCCGGCCCAAGTACTTGCCGTCCTTGAGCTCCTGCTCGCGCTGCAGCTGGCCGGTGCTCTCGTCGCGGCAGCGCAGCAAGCCGGTCAGTCCCGCAGTTTCGGCGCCGTTGGATGGGTTGACGCTCTTGCCGTTGAATTCGCAGCGGATGATGGCGTTCGCACCCGTAGCGCAGGTGCCCAGGGTCAGCAGCAGGAGGGCGGGGAGGCGTCGCATGGCGTGAAAAAGGCTCAGCGGCCCAGTGCGAACACGATGGGTGTGCGGTTGCTGGGGACCAGGGGCTGGGCGCGCCACTGGCGCACGAGCTGGCTGCGGATCTGCGCGCTGGGCAGCGTCAGGCCGCTGGCCATTGCCAGGCGGGTGTGGGGCTGCAGGGCCTGCACCAGGGCCTGCCAGAGCGCGGGGTTGCGGTAGGGCGTCTCGATGAACAGCTGGGTCTGGCCGGTCTTGAGGGCCAGAGCTTCGAGCTCGCGGATGCGTTGCGTGCGTTCCTGCCCGTCCTGCGGCAGGTAGCCGGCAAAGGCAAAGCTCTGGCCGTTCAGGCCGCTGGCGGCCAGGGCCAACAGCAGCGAGACGGGGCCGACCAGTGGCACCACGGGAATGCCCAGGTCGTGCGCGGCGCGCACCACGGACGATCCCGGGTCGGCCACGGCTGGCATGCCGGCCTCGCTGACCAGGCCCATCGCGTGGCCGGCGAGGGCGGGTGCCAGCAGGGGCCTGGCATCGAAGTGGGCCGAGCCCTTGTCTCCGTGGTCGCCTTTCTTGTGTACCTCGCGTGGTAGCTCGGTGATCTGTTGCTGCTGCAGGGGCGTTGCCAGTGGGTGCAGGGCATCGATGCGCTTCAAGTAGGCGCGGGTGCTCTTGGCGTTCTCGCAGATCCAGTGGGTGAGCTGCGCGGCCTGCTGCAGGGTGCCGGCGGGCAGGGCCTCCTGCAGCGGGATTTCCACATCGCAGCCGAAATCGAGCGGGGCGGGCACCAGGTACAGCGTGCCGCTGGCGGCGGCGCCGGACGGTGCATCCGTGGGCGTGGCGGGGCGGGTGCTCATGGCAGGACCACCCCGGCGGCGCGCAGCATGCGGCAGGTGCGGATCAGCGGCAGGCCGATGAGGGCCGTGGGGTCGTCGCTGTGGATGGCGTCCAGCAGGGCGATGCCCAGGCCTTCGCTCTTGGCGCTGCCGGCGCAGTCGTAGGGCTGCTCGGCGCGCAAGTAGCGCTCGATCTCCTCGTCCGACAGGTCGCGAAAGCGCACTTCCACGGGGGCGATGTCCACCTGCTCGAAGCCGCTGGCCTGGCACACGGTGGCCACGGCGGTCTGGAAAATCACGGTTTGCCCGCGCATCTGGCGCAGTTGCTGTACGGCGCGCTCGTGGGTGCCGGGCTTGCCCAGTGGTTGGCCGGCCAGGTCCGCCACCTGGTCGGAGCCGATGACCAAGGCTTCGGGGTGAAGGCGGGCCACGGCCCGGGCCTTGGCCAGGGCCAGGCGCAGGGCCAGATCGCGCGGGGCTTCGCCCGGGTTGGGGGTTTCGTCCACGTCGGGCGAGGCGACCTCGAAAGGCAGGTTCAGGCGCGAGAGCAGTTCGCGGCGGTAGCGGGAGGTGGAGCCCAATACCACAGGGCGTTGCGGGGCAGGGGATTGATGCATTCGCCGATTCTCTTACACTGCCGCCATGACCAAGGAATTCTCAGTGGACCGGCTCGACGTCAAGGCCTTCGCCTTGGCCGGCGCGCGCCTGGCCGGCCATGATTCCCTTTTGAAGTATGAGCGCCTGGCCCAGGAGGCCCGGGGACTCCACCCCGACCTGCTGGTGGACTGGCAGGCGCAGGGGGAAGTGCGCACGGCACTCGGCGGCGCAGGCCAGGTGTGGCTGGTGCTCAAGGTGCGCGCCACCTTCCCGATGGAATGCCAGCGCTGCCTCACGCCCGTGGACGTGCCGCTGGAAGTGGACCGCGCCTTCCGTTTCGTGGCTGACGAGGCCACGGCCGAGGCCCTGGACGACGAGAGCGAAGAGGACTTGCTGGCAATGACCCGCGAGTTCGACCTGCACGAGTTGATCGAGGACGAGTTGCTCATGGCGCTGCCCGTGGTGCCCAAGCATGACGAGTGCCCGACAGCTGTGCCGCTGGCATCAACGGACGATGACTTTGAGGCGGCGAGCGCCGACAAGCCCAATCCCTTTGCTGCCCTTGCCGGCCTTAAAAAAGACAACAAGAAGCACTGAATTCATTTGGGCTATAATCGAGGGCTTCGCGCGAATCCCCTCGTGTCTTCTATGGGCCCATCGCGTATTTACCAACCTATTTAAGACCAGGAGCCATCATGGCCGTTCAGCAAAACAAAAAGTCCCCTTCCAAGCGCGGTATGCACCGTTCGCACAATGCCCTGAATGTGCCAGGCATTGCAGTGGAACCCACCACGGGCGAAACCCATCTGCGCCACCACATCAGCCCCAACGGTTTCTACCGTGGCCGCCAAGTGCTCAAAAACAAGTCTGAAGCCTGATCTTCAGTACCCCTCAAAGGCCCGTTGCTACTGACTTTGTAGCGCGGGCCTTTGTTTTGACCGTTGTATCCATCTTCCGGCCTGCGCTGTTGGCCGGACAAGTCGCCCATGATCACACTGGCTGTTGACTGCATGGGGGGCGATCACCGGCCCCCGCGTCACGCTCGCGGCGTGCCGTCAGTTCCTTGGCAATCACCCGGATGCCCGCTTGCTGCTGGTCGGCCTGGCGGACAGCCTGAAGGATTTTTCCCATGACCGCGCCACCATCGTCCCCGCCACCGAGGTGGTGGCGATGGATGATCCGGTCGAAGTGGCCCTGCGCCGCAAAAAAGACTCTTCCATGCGCGTGGCCATTCAGCAGGTCAAGGATGGCACTGCGGCAGCAGCCGTCTCTGCCGGCAATACCGGCGCCCTGATGGCCATTGCGCGCTACCTGCTCAAAACCCTCGACGGCATCGACCGGCCTGCCATTGCCACCCAGTTGCCCAACAACCAGGGCCGCGCCACCACGGTGCTGGACCTGGGGGCCAATGTGGATTGCTCGGCAGAGCACCTGCTGCAGTTCGCGGTGATGGGTTCGGCCCTGGTGTCGGCCCTGCGCGATGATGGCGGAGAGCCCACCGTGGGTTTGCTCAATATTGGTGAAGAGATCATCAAAGGCAGCGAAGTCATCAAAAAAGCGGGTGAACTGCTGCGATCTGCGGCGGAAGCGGGCGATCTCAATTTCTACGGCAACGTCGAAGGCAATGACATCTTCAAGGGCACGGTGGACATCGTGGTCTGTGACGGATTTGTCGGTAACGTGGCGCTCAAGGCCAGCGAAGGGGTCGCCGCCATGGTGATCGGAGGGCTCAAAAATGAGTTTTCCCGAAACATCTTCACCAAAGCTGCCGCTATCGTCGCTTATCCGGTGCTAAAAGCCCTGATGACCCGCATGGACTACCGGCGCTACAACGGCGCGGCCCTGCTCGGGCTGCGCGGACTGGTGTTCAAGAGCCATGGTTCGGCCGATGCCATGGCCTTCGAGCAGGCCCTGAACCGGGCGTATGATGCAGCCCGCAACAACCTGCTCGACCGTGTCCGGGCCCGGATTGCGCATGCGGCGCCGCTCCTGGCCCCTGCCGATGCCCAGCCCCGGCCTGCAGCGGCGACGACACATTAATGAGACGCTATTCCCGCATCACCGGCACTGGCAGCTATCTGCCACCGCGCCGGCTCACGAATGCCGACCTGGTGGCCGAGCTGGCCCGTGATGGCATCGAAACTTCGGACGAATGGATCGTCGAGCGCACGGGAATCCGGGCGCGGCATTTTGCAGCCCCCGATGTGGCGGCCAGCGATCTGGGCCTCGAAGCGGCGCGCAATGCCCTCTCGGCTGCTGGCCTGCAGGCGCAGGACATCGACCTGATCATCGTTGCCACGTCCACGCCGGACATGGTGTTTCCCTCGGTGGCCTGCATTTTGCAGAACAAGCTGGGGGCCAACGGCTGCCCGGCCTTCGATGTGCAGGCCGTGTGCAGCGGCTTCGTCTATGCATTGGCCGTGGCCGATGCCATGATCCAGACCGGCGCTGCCAACCGTGCGCTGGTGATCGGTGCCGAGGTGTTCAGCCGCATCCTCGATTTCAAGGACCGCACCACCTGCGTGCTGTTCGGTGACGGCGCCGGGGCCGTCGTGCTGGAGGCGTCCGATACCCCGGGCATCCTGTCGAGCGACCTGCATGCCGATGGCAAGCATGTCGGCATCCTGTGCGTGCCGGGCAATGTCTCGGGTGGCCAGGTGCTTGGCGACCCGGTGCTCAAGATGGATGGGCAGGCGGTGTTCCGGCTGGCCGTGGGGGTGCTGGAAAAGGCGGCCCACGCGGTGCTGGCCAAGGCCGGCCTGACCGAGGCCGACGTGGACTGGCTGATTCCCCACCAGGCCAACATCCGCATCATGCAGGGCACGGCACGCAAGCTCAAGCTGCCGATGGACAAGGTGGTGGTCACGGTGGACCAGCACGGCAATACCTCGGCGGCCTCCATTCCGCTGGCGCTCGACCACGGTGTGCGCAGCGGGCAGGTCAAGAAGGGTGAAACGCTGCTGCTCGAAGGCGTTGGCGGCGGATTCACCTGGGGCGCCGTGCTCCTGAAGCTGTAGCCTGCCGCCTCGCGCGGCCTGCATAACCCGATTCCTTTCTTTTATCTGTGCTGGCATGAAGTCATTTGCATTTGTTTTTCCCGGGCAGGGCTCGCAGTCGGTCGGCATGCTCGACGGCTGGGGTGACCACCCCGCTGTGGCCGAGGCCCTGCGCGAAGCCTCGGATGCGCTGGGCGAGGACATTGCCCTCCTGATCAAGGAAGGCCCCAAGGAGGCGCTGGCGCTGACCACCAACACCCAGCCCGTGATGCTGGCCGCCGGTGTGGCGGCATGGCGCGTGTGGCGTGCCGAAGGTGGTGCTCTGCCGGTGGCCCTTGCCGGGCACTCGCTGGGCGAGTACTCGGCACTGGTCGCCGCGGGTGTGCTGACGCTGTCGCAGGCGGCGCCCCTGGTGCGCTTGCGTGCTGCCGCCATGCAGGAGGCCGTGCCCGTGGGCACCGGCGCCATGGCCGCCATTCTGGGCATGGAGGCTTCCAGGGTCATCGCCGGTTGCGCCGAGGCGGCGGCCACCTTTGGTGCGGGCAGCGCCGAGGTGGTGGAGGCCGTGAATTTCAACGACCCGATCCAGACCGTGATCGCTGGCACCAAGGCTGCGGTGGACAAGGCCTGTGAGGTGCTCAAGGCCGGTGGCGCCAAGCGCGCGCTGCTGCTGCCGGTGTCGGCGCCCTTCCATTCGAGCCTGATGAAACCCGCAGCCGACAAGCTGCGCGAGGCGCTGGCCAGCGTGGCGCTGGCGGCACCCGCCATTCCCGTGGTCAACAACGTGGATGTGGCAGTACACAGCGATGCCGATGCGATCCGTGATGCCCTGGTGCGCCAGGCCTTTGGCGCGGTGCGCTGGGTGGAGTGCGTGCAGGCGCTCAAGGCGCGCGGCGTGACGCACATCGTGGAGTGCGGCCCCGGCAAGGTGCTGGCGGGCCTGACCAAGCGCATCGACCCCGAGCTGGTCGGTGCGGCAGTATTTGACACGGCCTCGCTGGCCGAAGCACGGGAGTTGCTGGCATGACGGAATCTGTTCAACCCATCCAGGTGGCCCTGGTCACCGGCGCATCGCGTGGCATCGGTGCGGCGATTGCATTGGAACTGGCCGTGCGTGGCTACCAGGTGGTCGGTACGGCCACCACCGACGAGGGTGCGGCGCGCATCTCTGCGGCCCTGGCGGCCTACCCGGGCAGCAAGGGGGTCAACCTCAACGTGAACGACGGTGCAGCCATCGAGGCCACCATCGACGCCATCGTCAAGCAGCAGGGTGGTCTGCACGTGCTGGTGAACAACGCCGGCATCACGCGCGATACGCTGGCCATGCGCATGAAGGACGACGACTGGGATGCCGTGCTGGACACCAATCTCAAGGCGGTCTTCCGCGTGAGCCGCGCCGCCATCCGTCCCATGATGAAGCAGCGTTTCGGGCGCATCATCAGCATCACCAGCGTGGTCGGTGCATCGGGCAACCCAGGCCAGGCCAACTACGCTGCCGCGAAGGCCGGTGTGGCCGGTATGACGCGCGCACTGGCGCGTGAACTGGGCAGCCGCAGCATCACGGTGAACTGCGTAGCCCCTGGATTCATCGAGACCGACATGACCGCCGGCCTGCCCGAAGAGCAGCAAAAAGCCCTGCAAACGCAGATCGCTTTGGGCCATCTGGGCAAGCCTTCGGACATCGCACACGCGGTCGCCTACCTCGCTTCACGCGAGGCGGGCTATGTGACCGGGCAGGAGTTGCATGTCAATGGCGGCATGTACATGTAATTGTTGAAAGATAACGCCGGTTCATCCGGACGGCGGGCTGCTGAGGGGCTTCTCCTTAAGCGGCTAGAATCGCGGATTCATTCACAACCCCCAGAGGGAAACCATGAGCGATATCGAAGCACGCGTCAAAAAAATCATTGCCGAACAACTCGGTGTGGAAGAGTCCCAAGTCACCAATGAAAAGGCCTTCGTGGCAGACCTCGGTGCCGACTCGCTCGACACGGTGGAACTGGTGATGGCCTTGGAAGACGAGTTCGGCATCGAGATCCCTGACGAAGACGCCGAGAAGATCACGACGGTGCAAAACGCCATCGATTACGCCAACACCCACCAGAAGGCCTGAGCCGGCGCACTGCGCCTGACTTGAGCGATCAGCAGAAGGTTTTTACGCATGAGCCGTCGTCGCGTTGTCGTGACCGGCCTGGGTTGCGTCAGCCCCGTGGGAAACACGGTGGCCGATGCCTGGGCCAATGTCCTCGCCGGAAACTCCGGCATTGACCTCATCACCAAGTTCGATGCGTCGAACTTTGCCTGCAAGATTGCAGGGGAGGTCAAGGGGCTTGACCTGGAGTCGTACATCAGCGCCAAGGACGCGCGCGCGATGGACACCTTCATCCATTTCGGCATTGTCGCGGCAGCGCAGGCCATACAGGATGCGGGGCTGCCCACCGGAGAGGCGCTGGACGACGAGTTCGCCACGCGCATCGCCTGCGTGATCGGATCCGGGATCGGCGGCCTGCCGCTGATCGAGGACACCCATGCCGAGCTGACCAACCGCGGACCACGGCGCATCACGCCGTTCTTCGTGCCAGCATCCATCATCAACATGGTGGCGGGCCACGTGTCCATGCGTTTTGGCTTCAAGGGCCCGAACCTGGCGGTGGTGACGGCCTGCACGACGGGTCTGCACTGCATTGGCGAGGGTGGCCGCATGATCGAGTACGGCGATGCCGACGTCGTGATTGCCGGTGGCACGGAATCCACGGTGTCGCCCCTGGGCATCGGTGGCTTTGCCGCGATGCGTGCCCTGTCTACCCGCAACGACGACCCTAAGACGGCATCACGTCCCTGGGACAAGGACCGCGACGGCTTCGTGCTGGGCGAAGGCGCGGGCGTGCTGGTGCTCGAAGAATACGAGCACGCCAAGGCCCGTGGCGCCAGGATCTATGCCGAGCTCAGCGGCTTCGGCATGAGTGCCGATGCCGGCCACATGACCGCCCCGAACATGGATGGCCCGCGCCGCGCCATGATCAGCGCCATGCGCAACGCCGGTATCAACCCCGACGATGTGGGCTATCTGAACGCGCACGGTACCTCTACGCCCTTGGGTGACCTCAACGAGACCAATGCCATCAAGGCGGCGCTGGGCGATGCCGCCTACAAGACGGTGGTCAGTTCCACCAAGTCGATGACGGGCCACCTGCTGGGTGGCGCGGGCGGGATCGAAAGCGTGTTCACCGTGCTGGCGCTGCACCACCAGAAGGTGCCGCCGACCATCAACCTGTTCAACCAGGACCCCGAGTGCGATCTCGATTACTGTGCCAACACGGCCCGTGATCTGAAGATGGACTATGCACTCAAGAACAACTTCGGCTTTGGCGGGACCAACGGCTCCCTGGTGTTCAAGCGGGTCTGAGCGGCCTTTGCCTGCACGCCTGGCGTGTGTTGCGCAGCCATGGCGCGCGCTGGCATGCGGTTTGCGGCAAACTGCGGGGCGATGATGTCTCTGCATTGCCCTTTTCCTCCATGAATTCCGCGGCGCGCCAGGCTCCTGCCGTGCGCTTTCCGGTGCGGCGCAGCCGCGCCGTGGGCGGCGTGCTGGCCGCCATTGCCCTGACCGGTGCGGCTGGGCTGCTGGCCTGGTGGCTGCTGGGTACGGACCTGGAAGCGGCTTGTGCCGTTGCCGGTGCCGCTGCATGGCTGGCGGCGGCCGCAGGCGCCTTGCATTGGTGGTGCAGCCAGTTTTGCGGGGAGCTGCAATGGGATGGCCAGCAATGGCGGCTGGACAGCCTCCGTGCGGGACACGCGCCGATGCCGCTGCGGGGAGCCCCCGAAGTGCAGTGGGATCTGCAAGACCACCTGTGGGTCTGTGTCCATGCCGCGGCAGGGCGGGGGCGCATCTGGCTGTGGCTGGAGAGCCGCCAGCAGCCCGAGCGATGGCCCGATCTGCGCCGTGCGGTATATTCGCGCGCCGCAATGGGCGTTGTGATTGCCCGAGAGTTCGCGCCGATCCACAGCCGACAGGCGTGAAACCAGAGATTCGATGACAGCCCAAACGCCGCCTCCCACGCCTGACAACAGCGACCTCCTGCTCGTGGAGCGCACGGTAGCGGGCGACCAGCGGGCGTTCGAGCTGCTGGTCATCAAGTACCAGCGCCGCATCGAGCGCCTGATTGGCCGCATGGTGCGTGATACCGACATCATCCAGGACATCGCGCAGGAAACCTTCATCCGTGCCTACCGGGCTCTGCACCAGTTCCGGGGGGATGCGCAGTTCTACACCTGGCTGTACCGGATTGCTGTGAATACGGCCAAGAAGGCGCTGATGGACATGAAGCGCAACCCGGTGATTTCGGAAAACGCCTTGAGGGGTGCCGATGATGAAGATGAAACTTCTCGTGTCGGACACGAACTAACCAGCGACGAGACCCCTGAGACGGTGCTGGCTGCCAATGAAATAGCCCAGGCGGTGAATGCCGCCATGGAGGCGCTGCCCGAGGATTTGCGCCAGGCGGTGACGCTGCGCGAGATCGAGGGGCTCAGTTACGAAGAGATCGCCGCCGCCATGGGGTGCCCCATCGGCACGGTGCGGTCGCGGATTTTCCGTGCGCGGGAGGCGATTTCGGCCCGCGTGCGCCCGATGCTGGAAAACCAGACGGGCAAAAGGTGGTGATGGTGTGGTGTACGGCAAGTGCGAAGCAGTGTCTGGTGACGGATATGCAGGTGAGACCATGAACAATGATGTGACGACGACGAAGCGCGAACAGATTTCGGCACTGGCCGATGGCCAGTTGCACGGCGATGCGCTTGCGGACGCCATGGCGTGCGCCGGCGATGACGACGGCCTGGCCACGTGGCAGCTCTACCACCTGGTGGGTGATGTGCTGCGCTCGAACGAACTGGCGCGGGCCGACGGCAGCAACCTGCTGCTTGCGCGCCTGCGCGAACAGATGGCCCAGGAGGCCCCGCTGCAGCGCCCGGTGGCGCTGGCGCCCGAGCCCGAACTGGCCGTGGTGGCGCAGGCGCAGCAGCCTGCGGCCAATGCCTCGGTGTTCCGCTGGAAGATGGTCGCCGGTGTGGCGTCCCTGGCGGCCGTGGCGGCCATAGGGTGGTCGTCCATCGGCGCATTGCAGGGTGGCAGCGGGCCCTCTGGCGCGCAGATGGCGGTGGTCGGAACCCCCGCGATCCAGGCTGCCCAGGTTTCCCAGGGAATGCCGCCCTCCGCGCCCCTGGTTGCCGTGGCCGACAGCGAAGGGCAGCAGGTCATGATCCGCGACCCGCGCCTGGATGAGTTGCTGGCGGCCCACAAGCAGTTTGGCAGCACTTCTGCGCTGCAGATGCCTGCGGGCTTCCTGCGCAACGCCACGTTTGCCACGCCCGGCCGCTGAGAATCGCCGGTTGCCTCGGAATGGGATTGATGCCTGATTTCGCCCCCGTGGTTGCCGCGCAAAGCCTGCGGTGGCGCCAGGCGGTCACGAGCGCGGCCTTGTGGGTCTGTGCCGGTATGGGCTTCGTGGCGGGTGCGCATGCCCAGTCCGTGCAAGGGCCGCAGGCATCCGCGTTGCCGCCGCTGTCGGTGGTGACCCCTGCCCGGGATATCGGCCAGTGGATCGAGCGCATGCACCAGGCGCCTCGCAACCGTTCCTATGTCGGCACCTTCGTGGTGCTGTCTTCCTCGGGCGCCATGTTCAGCTCGCGCATCTGGAATGCCTGCGATGGCAAGCAGCAGCTCGAGCGTGTGGATGGTCTGAGCGGCAAGCCACGCAAGGTCTTTCGGCGCAACGACGAGGTGCGCACCTTCCTGCCCGAGGAGCGCACCGTGCGCACGGAGCGTGGGGATGCGCGGGGCCTTTTCCCGCAATTGCCGTCGGTGCAGGGGACATCCCTGGCAAAGCACTATGAAGCCCAGATGCTGGGCCAGGAGCGCGTGGCTGGCCTGGATGCCGATGTGGTCTGGTTCAAGCCGCTGGACCCCTTGCGCTTCGGTTACCGCATCTGGAGCGAAAGGGAGTCGGGGCTGGTGGTCAAGATGCAGACCCTGGCGACGGACGGCAGGGTGCTGGAGCAGGCAGCGTTCTCCGAGCTCGACCTCAATGCCTCTGTTCCCATGGACAAGCTCGCCCGCATGATGGACGACGTGTCGGGCTACAAGGTGATCGCTCCGGCGGCGGTCAAGACGACGGCGCAGGACGAGGGGTGGAGGCTGCGCCAGCCGGTGGCGGGCTTCGTCGCCCAGAGTTGCCACAAGAGGGCGTCTGCAGCGCCTTCTGGCGCGCCTGCGGTGCTGCAGTGCCTGTATTCCGATGGCCTGGCCACGGTGTCGCTGTTTGTGGAGCCCTTCGATGCGCAGCGCCACGGTGCGCAGGGCCAACTCGGCAGTGTCGGGGCCACGCAGATGCTGGGCCAGCGCATGGTGCCCGATGCCTGGGTGACGGCGGTGGGCGAGGTGCCGATGCAGACGCTGCGCCTGTTCGTCGGGGCCCTGGAACGCGCTCGCTGAGCCCGGGGCGCCGCACTGCGGCAGGGGTGTGGGATTTCGGGAACCATTTGCCGGCCCTCCTTTCACACGCAGTGACAGATTTTTGACGTTCCCCACATTTCATGAAAGGTCGATGATGTCCAAGTTTGATTGGAGTACGCTGCGTGCCCTGGCGATGTCGGGCATGCTGGCGACGGTGGCCGGTGTGGCTGTTGTGCCCACGCAGGTGGCGATGGCGCAGTCTGCGGTGGTGCGTGGCTTGCCCGATTTCACCGATCTGGTGGACCAGGTCGGCCCCTCGGTCGTGAACATCCGCACGCGCGAAAAGGCCTCGGAGCGTTCGGGTGCGAACGGCATGGACGAGGAGATGCTGGAGTTCTTCCGCCGCTTCGGCGTGCCCATTCCCAACATGCCGCGCCAGCAGCGCCCCCAACGTCCGCAGCAGGAGGAAGAGCAGCAACCGCGCGGCGTGGGCTCGGGCTTCATTCTCACGGCCGACGGTTTCGTGATGACGAATGCGCACGTGGTCGACGGGGCGGACGAGGTCATTGTGACCCTGACCGACAAGCGGGAATACAAGGCCCGTATCGTGGGCGCCGACAAGCGCACCGACGTGGCCGTGGTCAAGATCGAAGCCACCGGGCTGCCGGCGGTGAAGGTGGGCGACGTGAGCCGCCTGAAGGTGGGGGAGTGGGTCATGGCCATCGGCTCACCCTTCGGCCTCGAAAACAGCGTGACCGCCGGTATCGTGAGCGCCAAGCAGCGCGACACGGGCGACTACCTGCCCTTCATCCAGACCGACGTGGCCATCAACCCCGGCAATTCCGGCGGTCCGCTGATCAATATGCGTGGTGAGGTGGTGGGGATCAACAGCCAGATCTATTCGCGCTCGGGCGGTTTCATGGGCATCTCGTTTGCCATCCCGATGGACGAGGCGATCCGTGTCAGCGAGCAGTTGCGCTCTTCGGGCCGCGTGACGCGGGGCCGCATCGGCGTGCAGATCGGCAACGTCACCAAGGACGTCGCGGAGTCGATCGGCCTGGGCAAGGCGCAAGGCGCTGTGGTGACTGGCGTCGAATCGGGCTCGCCTGCGGACAAGGCCGGGGTGGAGGCGGGCGACATCATCACCCGCTTCGACGGCAAGCCCATCGAGAAGGTGGCGGACCTGCCGCGCCTGGTCGGCAACACCAAGCCCGGCACCAAGAGTGCCATCACCGTGTTCCGCCGTGGCAGCGCACGCGATCTGTCCATCACTGTTGCCGAGATCGAGCCCGACAAGCCGGTGGCCAAGGCCGTGGAGCGCGAAGAGAAGCCCAAGGCTTCGGCTGCGGCCCAGCAACTGGGCCTGTCCGTACTGGAGCTCACCGATGCCCAGAAGAAGGAGCTCAAGCTCAAGGGCGGCGTGGCCGTGGCATCGGCCACCGATGCCGCTGCGCGTGCAGGCCTGCGCGAAGGCGATGTGATTCTTTCCGTTGCCAACACGGAGATCGTGGGCCTCAAGGATTTCGAGGCGGTGGTGTCCAAGGCGGACAAGAGCAAGCCCCTGAGCGTGCTCTATCGCCGCGGCGAATGGACCCAGTATGCGGTGATTCGCCCTCTGCGCTGAGGGGCTTGCCGGGTTTCAGGGGGTGCGGGACGGGGCCGTCCCGGCAGCAATTCCCTCTGCCTGCGGTGGGGTTTTCCGGGAAATTGACGCCGGAATACGGCACCCGCTGGGGCCTGAAAAAAAATTGAGGGGTTAGCTCTCGCTAACTTCCGAAGAGGGGCATCAACCAGTTTCGATAGAATGCAGGGATCTGTTCAACCGTTATGTGCATATTGAGCGGCTCCTGCTCCACCATGCGGGATGCTCCGTGCTCATGCACAGCTGATCCACAGCTCACCCACAAGTTGTTCATCTATGTGTGGGCTGAATCTGTGAATAAACTGTGTATAAAATTCCTGTTGCAGTCAGGCAACGACCCTTTTCCTGCCAGTGCCGGGCTGCTCCCGACACGCTTTTTGCCTACAATGAAGATCCAACTATCGCAGTTGCCAATGATTGTTGGTTCAGGGCGCGTCGCCACTCGACGCGCCCTTTTTTCTTGTGCGCGCCGTTTTAATTCAATTACTTGACGCTTCCCGTTGATGAACCACATCAGAAATTTTTCCATCATTGCGCACATCGACCATGGCAAGTCGACGTTGGCCGACCGCTTGATCCAGCGATGCGGCGGCCTTGCAGACCGCGATATGGAGGCCCAGGTTCTGGACTCGATGGATATCGAAAAAGAGCGTGGGATAACCATCAAGGCGCAGACCGCTGCGCTGCAGTACAAGGCCCAGGATGGACAGGTCTACAACCTCAATCTGATCGACACGCCAGGGCATGTCGACTTCTCGTATGAGGTGAGCCGTTCGCTGTCGGCATGCGAAGGCGCGTTGCTCGTCGTCGATGCGTCGCAAGGTGTCGAAGCACAGACCGTGGCCAACTGCTACACCGCTCTGGACCTTGGTGTGGAAGTGGTGCCCGTGCTCAACAAGATGGATCTGCCCAATGCCGATCCGGAGAATGCGAAGGCCGAGATCGAGGACGTGATCGGCATCGATGCAGAGGATGCGATCCCCTGCTCGGCCAAGACCGGCATGGGCATCGACGAAATCCTCGAAGCCATCGTGGCCAAGGTGCCTGCTCCGCGTGGCAATGCCGACGGTCCGCTGCGCGCGATGATCATCGACAGCTGGTTCGACAGCTACGTCGGCGTGGTGATGCTGGTGCGCGTGGTCGATGGCCGCCTGCTCAAGGGCGAGCGCATCAAGATGATGGCCAGCGAAGCGGTGTACAACGCGGACAACCTCGGCGTGTTCACCCCCGCCAATGAGTCGCGCAACTCGCTCGACGCAGGGCAGGTGGGCTACATCATTGCCGGCATCAAGGAGTTGCAGGCCGCCAAGGTGGGCGACACCATCACGCTCGAAAAGAAACTGCCCAACAATGCCGGGCCAGCCACCGAAGCGCTGCCGGGTTTCAAGGAAATCCAGCCCCAGGTGTTTGCCGGCCTGTACCCGACGGAAGCCAGCGAGTACGACTCGCTGCGCGATGCGCTCGAAAAACTCAAGCTCAACGATGCCTCGTTGCACTATGAGCCCGAGGTCAGCCAGGCGCTGGGCTTTGGTTTCCGCTGCGGCTTCCTGGGCCTGCTGCACATGGAGATCGTGCAGGAGCGCCTGGAGCGCGAATTCGACCAGGACCTGATTACCACGGCGCCCAGCGTGGTCTACCAGGTGGTCCGCGCCGATGGCGAGACCGTCATGGTCGAGAACCCGTCCAAGATGCCCGATCAGGGCCGGATGGAAGAGGTGCGCGAGCCCATCGTCACGGTGCACCTGTACATGCCCCAGGACTACGTGGGCCCGGTGATGACGCTGGCCAACCAGAAGCGCGGTGTGCAGATCAACATGGCCTACCATGGCCGCCAGGTCATGCTGACCTATGAGATGCCGCTGGGCGAGATCGTGCTCGATTTCTTCGACAAGCTCAAGTCGGTCTCGCGCGGCTATGCCTCGATGGACTACGAATTCAAGGAGTACCGTGCCTCCGACGTGGTCAAGGTGGACATCCTGCTCAATGGCGAGAAGGTCGATGCGCTGTCCATCATCGTGCACCGTTCGCAGTCGCAGTACCGTGGCCGGGCCGTGGTCGGCAAGATGCGCGAGATCATCAGCCGCCAGATGTACGACGTGGCCATCCAGGCTGCCATCGGTGCCAACATCATCGCGCGCGAGACCATCAAGGCCCTGCGCAAGAACGTGCTGGCCAAGTGCTATGGCGGCGACATCTCCCGCAAGCGCAAGCTCCTGGAAAAGCAGAAGGCGGGCAAGAAGCGGATGAAGCAGATCGGTTCGGTCGAGGTGCCCCAGGAGGCCTTCCTCGCCATTTTGCAGGTGGAAGATTGATGCAGTTCATGCAAATTCTCACGGCCGCCATCCTGGCCGCCTTCGTTGGCTACATGGGCTCTTGGTACTTTGGCCTCATTGAAGGCAATTTTGCGCTGCTGATGTTCCTGGCCACGGTGGTCACGGGCGCCTTCTGGCTGGCGGAGCGCCTGTACTTCCTGCCCCAGCGCCGCCGCGCGGCCCAGGCGATTGAAGACGCTGCCGTGCAGCGCCGGGCCGAGCTTGATCGCATGGGCATCCAGAAGATCGATGTGGATGTGCAGGAAGCCCAGGGGCGCCTGCTCATGCAGCCCTGGTGGCTGGACTGGACCGCCGGTCTGTTCCCGGTGATCGCCGCCGTGTTCGTGCTGCGCTCTTTCCTGTTCGAGCCGTTCAAGATCCCTTCGGGCTCGATGATCCCGACCCTGCTGGTGGGCGACCTGATCCTGGTGAACAAGTTCACCTACGGCGTGCGCCTGCCGGTGATCAACACCAAGATCATCGAGGGCAACAAGCCGGTGCGCGGCGACGTGATGGTGTTCCGCTACCCTCCGCAGCCCAACCTCGACTACATCAAGCGTGTGATCGGTGTGCCGGGCGACGAAGTGGCTTACCTGAACAAGCGCCTCACGATCAACGGGCAGGCGGTGCCGACCACCCAGGCTCCGGACTTCTTCGAGGAAGACACCATGCGCTATTTCAAGCAGCTCGAAGAACAGATCGATGGCAAGGCCCATCGGCTGCTGAACAATCCGGATGTGCCTGGCTTCATCCAGGGGGCAAGCAATTTTGCCTACCGCGACAACTGCCGCTACAGTGTCGAAGGCGTGGTCTGTAAGGTGCCCGAAGGCCACTACTTCATGATGGGGGACAACCGCGACAATTCGCTGGATTCCCGCTACTGGGGCTTCGTGCCTGACGCCAATATCGTCGGCAAGGCCTTTTTTGTCTGGATGAATTTCGGTAATCTCAAGCGTTTCGGTCCTTTCCATTGACCGATAGCCCATTTCCAACAACACCGAGAGGGTAGAGCATGCATTCCAATCGTTTTGCCAGCCGTTCGCGCCAGCGCGGCCTGTCGTTCATCGGCGTGATTTTTATCGGGCTGATCTGCGTGGCGGCGTTTGCCATCGGCGGGCAGTCCTTGCCAATTTTCTTGGAGTACCAAGCGATCAACAAGGCTGCCGCGAAGGCGGCAAGAGAAGAGACGACAGTGCCGGGGATACGGGCAGCATTCGACCGTGCGAGCGCTATTGACAACATTAGCTCTGTCAAAGGCCAGGACCTGGAGGTTACCAAGCGCGGAGACAAGACCATCGTGAGTTTTAAGTACTCCCGCGAAATCCCCCTCGCTGGCCCGGCGTTTCTCGTCTACCGCTTCGAGGGACAGACCAAGTAGTGTCTCCGAGTCTTCTTGCGCTGCAGGACCGCCTGCAGCACCCCTTTTCCGACCCCTCCCTGCTGCAACGCGCCACCACGCACCGCAGCTTCTCGGCCGACCACAACGAGCGGCTCGAATTCCTGGGGGACTCCGTCCTGAACCTCGCGGTGGCGAGTCTGCTGTACCAGCGCCTGGGGTCTTTGCCTGAAGGCGATCTCTCTCGCGTGCGGGCCAACCTGGTCAAGCAGGACACCTTGCACCAGCTGGCATTGCGCCTGCGCGTGTCCGAGGTGCTGCGGCTGGGTGAGGGCGAGTCCAAGTCCGGCGGCCACCAGCGGCCCTCGATCCTGGCCGATGCGCTGGAGGCGCTGATCGGCGCGGTGTACCTCGATGCAGGCTACCTCCAGGCCGAAGCCCTGGTGCATCGACTGTTCCAGGCCATGGAGATCAACCCGCAGATGCAGGCCGCGTCCAAGGACGCCAAGACCGCGTTGCAGGAGTGGCTCCAGGGCCGCAAAATGAAGCTTCCGCAGTATGCCGTCGTGGCCACCGTGGGGGCGGCGCACCGCCAGACCTTCGATGTCGAGTGCGATATTCCCGAACTGGGCCTGACCGAGCGTGGCATCGGCGGCTCCCGCCGTGCCGGTGAGCAGGCCGCGGCGGCGGCCATGCTGGCCACACTGAAAGCAAAGAATCTATGAACGACGACGCCACCAACGACACGGCGGGCGATGCCGGCACCCCTCCTGGCCCCCAAACCCCGGGAGATCTGGACGCCATGCTGGCGGCTGCAGGTGCGCCGGCGGCCGTGCCGGGCCAGCGCTGCGGCGTGATCGCCATCGTTGGCAAGCCCAACGTGGGCAAGTCCACCCTGCTCAATGCCCTGGTGGGCCAGAAGATCAGCATCACTTCGCGCAAGGCGCAGACCACGCGCCACCGCATCACGGGCATCCGCACGCGCGAGCAGACTCAGTTCGTGTTCGTCGACACGCCGGGTTTCCAGACCCGCCATGCCACCGCGCTCAACAAGTCGCTCAACAAGACCGTGATGGGGGCCATCGGCGATGTGGACCTGATCCTCTTCGTTGTGGAGGCGGGCAACTTCACGCTGGCCGACGCCAAGGTGCTGTCGCTGTTCAAGCCCGGTATCCCCACCTTGCTGATCGCCAACAAGCTCGACATGGTCAATCGCCGCGCCGAACTGGCGCCCTGGCTCAAGAGCATGCAGGAGCGCCACCCGTTCGCCGAATTCGTGCCCATGTCGGCCAAGAACAAGGGCGACATCGAGCGCCTCTTTGGCATCTGCGCCAAGTACCTGCCCGAGCAGGCCTGGTGGTATGGCGAGGACGAACTCACCGACCGCAGCGAGAAGTTTCTGGCCAGCGAAACCGTGCGCGAGAAGCTGTTCCGCTTCACGGGCGACGAATTGCCCTACACCTCCACCGTGGTCATCGACAAGTTCGAGGAAGAGGCGAGCAAGCAGCACAAGCGCCTCGTGAAAATTGCCGCCACCATCGTGGTCGAGCGCGACAACCACAAGATGATGGTCATCGGCGACAAGGGCGAGCGCCTGAAACGCATCGGCACCGAGGCGCGCCAGGAGCTCGAAAAGCTCATGGACGCCAAGGTGTTCCTGGAGCTCTGGGTCAAGGTGCGCTCGGGCTGGGCCGACGACGAAGCGCGCGTGCGCTCGTTCGGCTACGAGTGAGGGCATGACCGCCCTGGTTGTCGACGCCATGGTGCGCTGCGCGCCTTCGGCCTGACTGAGGGCTGCCCGTGGCTGTTGCCAAGCGCATTTCCGATGAGCCCGCCTATGTGCTGCACAGCTACGACTGGAGCGAGTCGAGCCTGATCCTGGAGGTGTTCTGCCGCCGCCAGGGCCGGGTCGCCCTGGTCGCCAAAGGCGCCAAGAAGCCCACCTCCAACTTCCGCCCCGTGCTGCTGCCGCTGCAGCCGCTGCTGCTCACCTACACCCTGTCGGGCGATGGCTCGGCCGACATCCACACCCTCAAGGGGGCCGAGTGGGTGGGCGGGCATGTCATGCCGACGGGCGATGCCCTGCTTTCGGGCATGTACCTCAATGAGCTGCTGCTGCGCCTGCTGGCACGGGCCGATGCACACACCGCGCTGTTCGACGCCTACGCCGGGGTGGTGCGCGTGCTCGCCAGCGAGCATGGCGACGCGCTCGAACCTGTGCTGCGCAGCTTCGAGTTGCTGCTGCTGCGCGAGATTGGTCTCCTGCCCAGCCTGGACGCGCAGACCATGACCCTGGAGCCCTTGCATGCCAGCACGCGCTACACGCTGGTCGCCGAAGGGGGGCTGCGTGCAGCCTCGCCGGGCGATCGTATCGCGCTGCCCGGCAGCCAGTGGCAGGCCCTGCAGGCAGCACTCGACACCAACGCATCCAGCTACACCGCCACCTTGCGTGCCTGCGCGCCGGTGGCCGCCGAGCTCAAGCCCCAGTTGCGGGCGCTCTTGCAATACCATTGCGGCAGTCCCACGCTGCGCACCCGCCAGCTCATGATGGATCTGCAGACCCTCTGATCTACGAACCCCTCCATGGCACAACTTCCGTCGCATCGCACCGCTTTGTCGGTCAACGTCAACAAGGTCGCCCTGGTGCGCAACACGCGCCACCTGGGCATCCCCAGCGTCACGCGCGCGGCCCAGGTGTGCCTCGAAGCCGGCGCGCAGGGCATTACGGTGCATCCCCGCCCGGACGAACGCCACATCCGTGGCCATGACGTGTTCGAGCTGGCCGAGCTCATGAAGGCCTGGCCCGACCGGGAGTACAACATCGAGGGCAACCCCTCGCAGAACCTCATGGATTTCATCCGCCAGGTGCGCCCGCAGCAGGCGACCTTTGTGCCCGACAGCGAAGACCAGTTCACCAGCGACCATGGCTGGAGTTTTCCGCAGGACGCCGCTCGCCTGGCGCCCCTGATCGCCGAGTGCAAGGCCCTGGGTGTTCGCGTGAGCCTGTTCATGGACCCGACACCCGAGGCCATGGCCGCAGCCAAGGCCGTGGGCGCCGACCGCGTCGAGCTTTACACCGAGCCCTATGCCGCCGCCTGGGGTACGCCTGGGCAGGCTGAACAGCTGGAGCGTTACCGCGCCGCCGCCCAGGCCGCGCTCGACGCCGGGCTGGGCGTCAATGCCGGCCACGACCTGAACCGCGACAACCTCACCGCCTTTGTGCGCGAGGTGCCCGGCGTGCTGGAAGTGTCCATCGGCCACGCGTTGATCGCCGATGCATTGGAGCTGGGCTATGCCGCCACCGTGCAGGCCTACAACGCCTGCATCGATGCTGCCTGAGCGCTGCCCGCCATGATCTACGGCATCGGAACCGATATCTGCGACGTGCGCCGCATCCAGGCCAGCCTGGAGCGCCATGGCGACCGCTTCGCAGAGAAGGTACTGTCCCAGGGCGAACTCGCCACCTGGCGCGCCCGCACGGCCCGCTGGCCAGACCGGGGCCTGCGTTACCTGGCCACCCGCTTTTCCGCCAAAGAGGCCTTCAGCAAGGCCATCGGCCTGGGCATGCGCATGCCCATGACCTGGCGCCACTGCGAAGTGGCCAAGTTGCCTTCGGGCCAACCCGTGATCGTGCTGCACGGCGCGCTCAAGCTGTGGTTCGAAGAGCGTGGCCTGCAGGCCCACCTGAGCGTCACGGACGAGACGGACTACGCCGCCAGCTTCTGCGTGGTCGAAAAAGCCCCCTGATTTCCGCCGGCATGCAGCTCTCAGCGTGGCCACCCAGTTTCCATCCCTTCTGATTTCACAAGCCCATGACCGAACACGCACCCGTCATCCTCGATGTGGCCGGCACCGCGCTCAGCGCCGATGACCGCCGCCGCCTGGCCCACCCGCTCACGGGTGGCGTGATCCTGTTCGCCCGCAACTGGGACAACCGGGCCCAGCTGCTGTCCCTGACCAGCGCCATCAAGGCCGTGCGCGACGACCTCTTGATCTGCGTGGACCACGAAGGCGGCCGCGTGCAGCGCTTTCGCACCGATGGCTTCACCCACCTGCCGCCCATGCGCGCCCTGGGCACGATGTGGATGGACGATGGCAAGGGCGCCAAGGCGGTGCCCGGCAGCGGCGCCCTGCGCGCAACCAATGCCGCGACGGCCGCCGGCTATGTGCTGGGCACCGAGCTGCGCGCCTGCGGTGTGGATTTCTCGTTCACCCCGGTGCTCGATCTCGACTGGCAGGACGAAGGCGCTGGCTCGCGCAGTGGCGTGATCGGCGACCGCTCCTTCCACCGTGACCCGCGCGTCGTGGCGCTGCTGGCCAAGAGCCTCATGCATGGGCTGCTCCAGGCCGGCATGGCCAATTGCGGCAAGCATTTTCCCGGCCATGGTTTCGTCAAGGCCGATTCGCACACCGAGGTGCCGGTGGACACGCGCAGCCTCAAGGCCATCCTGGCCGACGACGCGGCCCCGTACCCCTGGCTCAGCAGCACGCTCACCAGCGTGATGCCGGCCCACGTGATCTACCCCAAGGTGGACAGCCGCCCCGCTGGCTTCTCCCAACGCTGGCTGCAGGAGATCCTGCGCCGCGAGATGCGCTTTGACGGCGCCATCTTCAGCGACGACCTGAGCATGGAAGGCGCCCGCCGCCTCGACGGCCAACTGGTCAGTTACACCGATGGCGCCCTGGCCGCGCTGGAGGCCGGCTGCGACCTGGTGCTGCTGTGCAACCAGAGCGTGGGCGATGGCAAGGCCGTGGATGAACTGCTCGACGGCCTGACCGGTGCGCAGGCCCAGGGCCGCTGGCAGCCCAGCGTGGACAGCGAGTCGCGCCGCATCGCCCTGCTGCCCGAGACCCTTCCCCAGGCCTGGGATGACCTGATGTACCAACCGGCCTACCTGCAGGCACTGGACCTGCTGCCCTGAGCGCGCTCTGCTCTGCCGCTACCCCGGTTCAGGGCGCGGGCGTGGCGGGAGAGGATTCCTGCCCCGGTGCGGAAGTCTCGGGCAGCGCGGGCGTTGCCGGCGCAGCGGACTCCACCGCCGCGGGCGGCGGTCCTCTCCAGCGCCGGATCACGCGCTGGAAGATCAGGGCATTGGGTATCTGCAGCCAGGTACCGTCCGGGCCCGCATGGAGGTGGTCTTCGAGCGTGGTGTACAGCAGGTTGATGTCCACCACCCGGCCTTTGGCGCCGGGCTTCTCGGCCGTGTCCAGCACCTCGATGTAGTCGCCCACGCGGAACGGCCGCACCGTGAAGATCAGCAGTGCGCAGAACAGGTTGGAAAGCACGCTCCATGCCGCGAAGAAGGCCACGGCGCCCACGGTGGCAAAGCCCGTGAGGGCTGTCCACAGCACCGTGGCCGACACGCCCATGCGTTCGAGCACCAGCAAAAAGGCGCTGGCCACGATGGTCCAGCGGATCAGGCCCTTGATGGGCACCAGCAGCTCGTCGGGCAACTGGTAGTGTGCGGCGGCACGCGCCACCAGGCGCCGCAGCAGGCGCTGCAGCATCCAGGCCACAAAAACGACCAGCAGGATCTGCAGGCCCGGCACGATCACATCGAGCCAGTCCTGCACCCAGTCCGGGAGCCGCGTCTTCAAAACATGCAGACCGTTGGTGGCCATGGGAAAAGGGCGCGCTCGGGCGCGCAAAAAACGGAAAAGATCGCCATCAGCTGCGCAACTGCTCCAAGGTATCCATCTGCATCTCGAAACTGAAGAAGCGGTTGCGGCCCTGGGCCTTGGCCGCGTACAAGGCCTGGTCGGCGCGCATGATCATGCTCTCGGCATTGGTGCTGTCGTCGGGCACGCAGGTGGTGATGCCGCCCGACAGCGTCAGCGCATCGCCCAGGGGCGAGTCCGGATGGGCAATGCCGCGCACCTTGAGCAACTGGCCCAGGGCCCGTGCAAAGGTCATGGCGCCGGAGCGCGGGGTGTTGGGCAGGATCAGCGCGAATTCCTCGCCGCCATAGCGCGACGCCACGTCGCGCGGGCGCACGCACACCTCGCGCAGCAGGCGGCCCACCTCTTTCAGGCAGGCATCGCCCTGCACATGGCCGCTGGCATCGTTGAACCGCTTGAAATGGTCCAGGTCGCACAGCATCAGCGTGAGCGGCGTGCCATCGCGCCGGGCCGACAGGATTTCGCTGTGCAGCATGCGGTCAAAGCCCCGGCGGTTCACCAGGCCCGTGAGCGAGTCCACTTCCACCATTTCGTTGAGCCGCTGGTTGGCCACGTGCAGTTCGGCCGACACCGACACCAGCCGCCGGCGCATGTCCAGCAGGCGCTGCATGGCGCGCAGCTTGGCCATCAGCACGATGGGCTTGACGGGTTTGACCAGGTAGTCGTCTCCCCCCACCTCGATGCCGCGCCACACGTCCAGTTCGTTGTCCAGGCCCGACAGGAAGATGATGGGCGTCCAGTCGCCGGCCTCGCTCTCGCGCATCTGCTGCGCCACCCAGTAGCCGTCCTTGCCGGGCAGCCGGATGTCCAGCAGCACCAGGTCCGGCCGGTGCGCCTTGAACAGGTACAGTGCCGCGGCCCCCTCGGGGGCTTCGAAGATCTCCGACACCCCGGCGTGCCGCAACTCCGCCACCAGCGCCGCCCGCACCGAGTTCTGGTCTTCGACCACCAGCACCGAGAAGCGGTTGCGGGACGAGGGCCCGGTGGCCGTGGCAGGGTAGGGCGCGCTGCGGGGAGTGAAGGGCACGGTGACTCCTTGGTACGAAGCAGAGGAGGCGAACGGCAGACCGCTCAGGACTCCCGTCGCAGTGCCGGGAACAGTATCACGTCGCGGATGCTGGGGCTATCGGTCAATAGCATCATCAGGCGGTCGATGCCGATGCCGCAGCCACCCGTGGGAGGCATGCCGTATTCCAGCGCGCGTACGAAGTCATGGTCATAGAACATGGCCTCGTCGTCGCCGCTGTCCTTGGCGGCCACCTGGGCGTGAAAGCGCGCGGCCTGGTCCTCGGCATCATTGAGCTCGCTGAAACCATTGCCGAACTCGCGCCCGGTGATGTACAGCTCAAAACGCTCGGTCACCTCGGGACGGGTGTCGTTGGCGCGTGCCAGCGGCGAAATTTCGGTCGGATGCTCCATGATGAAGGTGGGCAGCCACAGCTTGTCTTCCACCGTCTCCTCGAAGTACAGCACCTGCAGGCTGGCCAGCGAACGCGTGGACAGCTTGTTCTTCTCCTCGTTCAGGCCCAGCTTCTTGAGCGCGCTGGTCAGCCAGGCAGCGTCGTCCACATGGGCGCCGGCCTCGGTGTACTGGAAGATGGCTTCGCGGATCGTCAGGCGCGCAAACGGCTGCGACAGGTCCACCGCGCGGCCCTGGTAGGTCAGTTGCAGCGAACCCGTGGCCTTGAGCGCCACTTCGCGGATCAGCGTCTCGGTGAAGTCCATCAGGTCCAGGTAGTTCCAGTATGCCGCGTAGAACTCCATCATGGTGAACTCGGGGTTGTGGCGCACCGAGATGCCCTCGTTGCGGTAGCTGCGGTTGATCTCGAACACGCGCTCGAAACCGCCCACGATCAGGCGCTTGAGGTACAGCTCGGGCGCGATGCGCAGGTACATCTCCTGCTCCAGCGCGTTGTGGTGCGTCACGAAGGGCTTGGCATTGGCGCCGCCCGGAATCGGGTGCAGCATGGGCGTCTCGACTTCGAGGAAGCCGTGGTCCACCATGAACTCGCGCAGGCCGCTCACGGCCTTGCTGCGCGCGATGAAGCGCTTGCGCGCCTGCTCGTCGGTGATCAGGTCCACATAGCGCTGGCGGTACTTCTGCTCCTGGTCGGCCATGCCGTGGAACTTGTCGGGCAGTGGGCGCAGGCTCTTGGTCAGAAGGCGCAGGCGCGTGACCTTGATCGACAGCTCGCCGGTCTTGGTCTTGAACGTCGTGCCCTCGGCGCCCACGATGTCGCCCAGGTCCCAGTGCTTGAACGCCGCATAGGCGTCCTCGCCCAGCGCATCGCGGGTCACATACAGCTGGATCTGGCCGCCGGTGTCGCCCAGCGAGCCGTCCTGCACCGTGGCGAAACTGGCCTTGCCCATCACGCGCTTGAGCATCATGCGCCCGGCCACGCTCACCGTGGCCGGGTTGGCCTCCAGGGCCTCGGCATCCAGCGGGCCATAGGTGGCGTGCAGCTCTGCCGCCTTGTTGGCCGGCTTGAAGTTGTTGGGGAAGGCCACGCCGCCGCCCTGGGCCTGCACTTCGCGCAGTGCGCGGAGCTTTTCACGGCGTTCGGCCATGAGCTTGTTGTCGTCCGGGGGCACTGGAGGGGTGTTCTGTTCAGACATAGGTACGGTCAATGCGGTGCGCGCGTGGTGCGTCGTGGTAGGAAGGCTGCCGGGACCACAGTCCACGGCGG
Organism: Acidovorax sp. AC410; assembly: GCF_979253235.1. NCBI lineage: Bacteria > Pseudomonadati > Pseudomonadota > Betaproteobacteria > Burkholderiales > Comamonadaceae > Acidovorax > Acidovorax sp. AC410. The sequence goes on along the minus strand of NZ_CEEDCG010000001.1, from coordinate 325,469 downwards.
CGAACCTGCCATTTTATCGGCTTGGCGTGCCCGCACGGTTTTTTGCCCTGCGGTCGCGGTTTTCAGCCGGTCAGAGCGGCTGGTCGGGGCTGCCGCCCGCAGCACGGGCAGGCCGCAGCACGGCATCCACCGTGCGCACGAGGATCCGCAGGTCCTGCCACACGCTGTGGTCGCGCGCATAGCGCGCAGCGTAGTCCAGCTTCACGGGCAGGATCTCTTCCACATAGGTGCGCTCGGGGTCGGCGCTCTGCGCCAGCAGCGCACTTTCGTTGCGGAACGCGATGGAGGCCAGATCGGTGATGCCGGGGCGCACGCTGAGCACGATGGCGCTCAATTCGGCCGGGTACATGGCCACGTAGCGCGGCACCTCGGGCCGGGGCCCCACCAGGCTCATGTCGCCCTTAAGCACGTTGAACAGCTGGGGCAGTTCGTCGAGCTTGCTGTGGCGCAGCCACTGGCCGGCACGGGTGATGCGCGCATCCTCCCCTACCGTGAGGGCCGGCCCCGCCCGCTCGGCCCCGGTGTGCATGGTGCGGAACTTGTAGATGTGAAAGCTGCGCCCATGCCGGCCCACCCGCTCCTGGCGGAACAGCGCACCACCGGACGAACCGAGGCGCACCCAGAGCGCGATGGCCAGCAGCACCGGACTGAGCGCCAGCAGGGCACTGCCCGAGACCACGATGTCCATCAGGCGCTTGAGCATCCTCACCCCAGCAGGGTCTGCAGGGCCGCGATCACGCGGTCCTGATCGGCATCGCTCATCGCGGTGAACAGGGGAATGCTCACCATGGCCTGGTAGGCCGCGTCCGCCTGCGGGAACATGGCCGGCGTGAGCGCATAGCGGTCGCGCCAGTAGGGGTGGCGGTGCAGCGGCACGTAGTGCACGCTGGTGCCGATCCCCCGGTCCGACAGGCCTTGCACCAGCGCGTCGCGCGACAGGCGCGCACCCGGAACCAGGCGGATCACGTATAGGTGCCAGGCATGCACATCGTCTGCCGGTGCCACAGCGGGCAGCACCAGTGGCAAGCCTGCCAGCGCCGCGTGGTAGCGCTGTGCCAGGTACTGGCGCCGCTGCACGAAGGCTGGCAGGCGTGCCAGCTGCTGCACGCCCATGACTGCGGCCACATCGGTCATGTTGTACTTGAAGCCCGGGGCCACCACCTCGTAGTACCAGGCGGGCGTCTTGGACGTGAAGCGGTCGAAGGCATCGCGGTTCATGCCGTGCAGGCGCATCACGCGCATGCGCTTGGCGAGGTCGGGGTCGCGCGTCACGGCCATGCCGCCTTCGCCGGTGGTGATGGTCTTGTTCGCGTAGAAGCTGAACACCGTCACGTCGGAGGCCAGTTGGCCCACCAGCGTCCCCTTCCAGGTCGTGGGCAGGGCGTGGGCGGCGTCTTCCACGACCTTGAGGCCGTGTTCCTGGGCGATGGCCAGGATGGCATCCATGTCGCAGGCCAAGCCGCCATAGTGCACCGGCATGATGGCCTTGGTGCGCGGCGTGATCGCAGCGCGCACCCGGGCCGGGTCCATGTTCAGTGTCACCGGGTCCACGTCCACCAGCACCGGGTCGGCACCCAGGTAGCGCACCACCTCGGTCGTCGCCGTGAAGGTCAGCGTGGGGGCGATCACCTCGTCGCCCGGGCCGATGCCCAGGGCTTCCAGGGCCAGGTGCAGGCCGGCCGTGGCCGAATTCACGGCCAGACTGTCCACGCCGCCGCCCAGGTAGTCGGTGAAGGCTTGCTCGAAGGCCCGGGTTTGCGGGCCGGTAGTGACCCAGCCCGAGCGCATGGCCTCGGCAACGGCGTTCACCTCGGCATCGCCGATATCCGGGCGGGCAAAGGGGAGGAAGGGCAGGGCGGAGGCGTCAGCGTTCGGCATGGTCGGATGGCAAGGGGTTGGCGGGGGCAGCGCCACGGCCGATGGCGTGGTACTCCAGCCCCGCAGCGCGCAGCTCGGCTGGCTCGAAAAGATTGCGGCCGTCGAACACCACGCGTTCGCGCAGCGTGGCGGCCAGATGGGCGAAATCCGGGCTGCGGAATTCCTTCCACTCGGTGGCGATGACCAGCGCGTCTGCGCCCTGCAGCGCCGCATCGGCCAACTGCACGAACGTAAGACCTGTGCGCTCGCCCAGCGCCTGGCGCGCCTGGTCCATGGCCTGGGGGTCGTAGGCAACCACCTCGGCGCCCAGGGCCAGCAGCCGTTCGATGATGGCCAGGCTCGGCGCCTCGCGCATGTCGTCGGTGCCGGGCTTGAAGGCCAGGCCCCAGAGCGCGAAGCGCCGGCCCGCGAGGTCGGCGCCAAAGCGCGCGACGATCTTGTCGGCCAGCACCTGCTTTTGGCGGTCGTTCACGGCCTTCACGGCGGGCAGGATGTGGAACTCCTGCCCCGCATCCTGCGCAGTCCGGATGAGCGCGCGCACATCCTTGGGAAAGCACGATCCGCCATAGCCCGTGCCTGCGTAAAGGAAATGCGTGCCGATGCGCGGGTCCATGCCGATGCCCGTGCGTACGTTCTCGATGTCGGCACCGAGCTTCTCGGCCAGCAGCGCCAGCTCGTTCATGAAGCTGATGCGCGTGGCCAGCATGGCGTTGGCCGCGTACTTGGTGAACTCGGCGCTGCGCACGTCCATCACCACCAGGCGGTCGCGGTTGCGCATGAAGGGCGCGTACACGGCGCGCATGAGCTCGGTGGCGCGTTCGTCCTGGGTGCCCACGATCACGCGGTCCGGCCGCATGAAGTCCTGCACGGCGCTGCCTTCCTTGAGGAACTCGGGGTTGGACACCACGGCAAAGTCTGCCGGCAGGCCGCGACCCGCCAGCACGCTGGCCACCGCGTCGCGCACCCGGTCGGCCGTGCCCACAGGCACCGTGCTCTTGTTGACGATGAGCTTGTAGCCCGCCATGCGCTCAGCGATCGAGCGTGCCGCCGCCAACACATGCTGCAGGTCGGCCGATCCGTCTTCGCTCGGGGGCGTGCCCACGGCGATGAACTGCAGCAGGCCATGCGCCACGGCATGGTCGATGTCGGTGGTGAACTCCAGGCGGCCGGCGCGCGCATTGCGCAGCACCACGTCGAGCAGGCCTGGTTCGTGGATGGGCAACTGCCCCTGGTTCAGCGATGCGATCCGGCGCGCATCGAGGTCCAGGCACACCACGTGGTTGCCCATTTCCGAGAGGCAGGCCCCGGTGACAAGGCCCACATAGCCGGTGCCGATGACGGTGATTTTCATGGAGCGTAATTCAGTGCGGTGCGGGGATGCCAACGGTCAGGCCGGCTTGGCCAGCCAGGTCAGGCGGTGGGTGCGCAGTGGGTACAGCAGTGCGGCTGCAGGCCCGATGCAGGCCGCAGGCAGCCTGCGCGCAATCGGCGGCGCCAGCGTGATCCGCCGCGACTGCACCTGCGCGTCGGGGAACATGCGGCGCAGCTCGGCCAGGGGCACGCCGCGCACATCGGGGTTGCGGGGATTGTCCACCACGAAGTCGTAGACCAGCACGCCGCCGCCTGGCGCCACCCAGCGCCACAGCGCATCGGCCATGCGCTGGCGGAATGTGGGGTCCAGCAGCGAACTGAACAGGGTGAAGGCCAGCACCGCGTGCTGGCTGCCCTCGGCCACGGGCGCCAGCGTGGCATCGCCTTCGATGATGCGAAGGGCTCCTGGCAAGCCGGTGCGTGCCTGCGCGGCGCGTTCGGCGATCAGCTCCAGTCCCTGCAGGCGTGCGGGGCTGGCGCCCAGGCGCAACAGGTCCTGCAGGTTGCCGCCCGCGCCGCAGCCCACCTCGGTGATGGACCGGTCCGCAAGGCTGATCCAGCCGTGCGTGTTCCACAGCCGCACCTGGGCGCGCAGGCGCTCCTGCTGCGCCTGCAGGGCCGAGGCGCTGGCCATCAGTTGGTAGCGCAGGGCATCCTGCGCAGCATCGCGGCGCGCATAGCGCGCCTGCACGGCCTGGGGTTCGGTCGGGGTGCTCATCGCGTGATCCGGGCGAACCGGGCCGAGGGCGTGCGGGCACGCAGCACATCCCACAGGCCGCGCCAGGTGCCCAGGCCATAGGCCACGTGGTAGGCGGCAATCACCACCGGCAGCCGCACCAGCGTTTGCCAGCGGCCTGCACTGCGCGCGGCCGACACCGAGGCCAGGGCCACATAGGCCGCATACAGCGCCACCAGTGCCGCCAGCGGCAGCACGGTCCAGGGCAGGCACAGCGCGAACAGGCCGAGCGTCGCCACGAAGGCTGCCGGCACCACCTGTCGCAGCGACCCCGCCTGCCCGTGCTTGCGCATGACGAACGGGCGCCAGTAGCCGTACTGCCGCTGCTGTGCGAACAGGTGGGAGAGCGAGTTGCGCGGGTGGTAGAGCGAATGGATCAGCGGGCTTTGCCAGATGCGCCCGCCCGCCAGGCGCAGGCGCAGGTTGTGCTCATCGTCCTGGTTGCGCACCAGGGCTTCGTCGAAGCCGCCGATGCGCTCGAACACGGCGCGTGGCCAGCAGCCCAGGTAGACCGTGTCCACCTCGCCGTCGAACCGGGTGTCGCGCGAGCGTGCGCCGCCCACCACCCAGCGGCACTGGAAGGCGGCGGCCACGGCCTCGCCCATGGGCCCCGTGCCCTCGGCCACCCAGGGGCCGCCCACGTTGTCGGCACCGGTGCGTTGCAAGGCTTCGATGCAGCGCGCCACGTAGTCGGGCGCAAAGCGGGTGTGGATGTCCAGGCGCACGATGACCTCGCCACGGGCGCGTTCAATGCAGGCATTGAGCCCGGTGGAGACGATGCGCCCGGGGTTGTCCACCCACTGCAGCCGCGCGTCCTGTGCGCTGCGCGCGATCAGCAACTCGCGCGTGCCGTCGTCGCTTGCGCCATCGGCCACCAGCACTTCCATCTGCCAGCCGGGCGGCAGCACCTGGGCCAGCGCACTGTCGCAGAAGGCCGCGATGTGCCCTGCCTCGTTGCGGCAGGGCGCGATCACGCTGACCCATGCCAGGGTGTCCTGGGGCTGGCTCATGGCGTGCCCATCCGTTCTCGGTAAAGTCGATCCATCGTGTCCATCTGCACGGCACGGTCGCCGTCGCGCGCAATGCGCTGCGTGTTCTCCTGGCCGTGGTGTTGCGCCCGTCCATCGTCGGCAACCAGCGCCTCCAGGCAGCGGGCCAGGGCCGCCGCATCGCGCGGTGGCACCAGCACGCTGGCATCGAGCCAGGCCCGATTGGCGTCCAGGTCGCTGGCCACCACGGCCAGGCCGCAGGCCATGCTTTCGAGCACCGAGACCGAGGTCGCGTCGCTCGTCGGTACCGAGACCGACAGCTTGCACTGCGCCAGCACCCGTGCCATGCCCGCATCGTCCAGCCGGCCGTGAAAGACCACCTGCTGTTCCAGCCCCCTGGCGGTCACCAGCGCGCGCAGCGCCGCTTCCATCGATCCGCCGCCCAGCAGGTGCAGTTGCACCTGCGCCTCGGGATGGCGTGCCACCAGCGCGCCCACGGCCTCGATGATGGTGTCGATGTTGTAGTTGGGCTCCCAGGAGCGCAGGCTCACGAGCTGCAGCCCGTTCTTGCCGGCCCAGGGCGCGGGCGCAAAGCGCGCCAGGTCCACACCCCAATGGATCTCCTGCACGGCGCAGGCCGGGCCGTAGGCCTTGGCCGCGTCGATCAGGCTCTGCGAGTCACCGGTGATCAGGTCCGCCCGGCGCAGGCTCCAGCCCGTGAGCCAGCGCACCAGCGCATTCGTCTGCGGCGTCACCAGCAGGTCGCTGCCCCAGGCCGTCATCACCAGCGGATGTCGGCCGCAGCGGGCCGCCAGGTAGCCGTAGGACGTGATGTAGTGTGCGTGCACGATGTCGGGCGCCAGCGCCTGCACGTAGCGGCGCGCCTGCCCCACGCGCAGCAGCCAGTCGCTCGAGCGGCGCACGGGGGCCAGCACCTTCTGCTCGACCCCATCGACAGGTGCCGGGCGTGCCGTGACCAGCGATACCCGGTAGCCGCGCGCACGCATCTCCGCCGCCCAGCGCTGGATGTGCGGGCTGGTGGCATCGCCCAGCAGGCACAGGTGCCTGGCTGCATCAGCCATGGGTGCTGGCCTCAGCAGCCTGCGGCAGTTCGCCCGCCCAGGCGCGGTAGTGTTCGGCCCATTCGGGGTGCTGCGCGAGCAGCGCCGCATCGGCCGTGCGCACATCGCCCACCTGGCGCGCGGGCGCGCCGGCCATCACCGCAAAGTCGGGCACCTCGCCGCGCACCTGCGAGTAGGCGCAGATCAGTGCGCCCCGGCCGATGCGCGTGCCCGCCTCGATCAGGCTGTGCGGCCCGACGAAGGTGTAGGCGCCGATGTGCACGGCCCCCTTCACATAGCCGGGCACTGCGCCGCCCGCATGGGTGGCGTAGCCGCGCCCGAGCAGCCGGATGGAACGGTGCGAGCTGTGCGTGACGATGCTCACGAAGTTGGTGATCTGCACACCCTCGTCGATGGTGAGGCCCGCCGTGGCATCGAGAAAATTGAACTGGCCGATGAACACATGGTCCGCGAGCACAAGGCCGTGCTCGCCCTCGATGCAGGTGCTGGGCGCGATGCGCGTGTGCGCCAGCAGCATGCCGTCCGGCGTGCGTTCGCCGAAGACCATGCGGTACATCAGCGCCTGCCAGATCTGGCGCCGTGCGCGGTTAAGCCAGGCTTTCATCGGGGATGTGTTTCCAGTGGGCAAGGGTGAGGAAGTAGTAGGCGAAGTAGGGCAGCATCGAGGCCGAGAGGCCCCAGGCCGCGCCTTCCAGGCCGCCCAGCGCCAGTCCGGCCAGCAGCCCGGCAAAGAAGGCCAATTGTCCCACCAGTGCCAGGCGCAGCGCCCAGGCCTGCGCGCGCCAGGCCAGCGTGGTCACCGACAGCGGCGAGGCGATGAAGTGCAGGGCGATGTAGGGCGCGATCGCGCGCACCAGCGGGCCGGCCTCGCTCCACTGCGCACCGAACGCGGTGGTGAACAGCCACGGCCCCCAGAGCATCAGCACCGCGGCCATGGGCAGCGCGATGGCGGCCAGCACCAACATGCTCTTGCGCACCAGGGCACGGGCCTCGCCCGCCGTGCGGGCCTGCAGCAACTGGGGGTACAGCGCCTGCGACAGCGCGCCGCCCAGCAAGGTGGCCGGCGCCTTGAGGTAGCGCAGCGACAGCGCCCACAGGCCCGCCGCCGCATCGCCCGCCCAGGCCGCCACGGCGATGAGCGTCAGCGTGTCCTGCAGCGCACCGATGAAGGCATGCGGTGTGTTGAGCAGCGGAAAATCGCGGTGCCTTGCGGCCATGGCGCGCAGCGATGCCCAGGGCGTGCGCCACAGCACCGCCCAGCCCCCGGCAGGTGCCGGCCTGGCCAGGGCCACCGCAGCCACCAGGCCTGCCGCCACCGCACCGGCCAGCAGCCCGGCCGCGCCGATCTTGAGCAGGCCCAGCGCCAATTGCAGCAGGGCGGCGCCCCCATGCTGCACCAGGCGCGCGATGGACAGCAGGCCAAAGCGCTGCGAGCGCGTGGCCCACAGCGTGAGCCACTGCGTGGCGGCGATGGACAGCACGGCCAGGGGCAGGGCCCAGGCCAGCGGCATGCCCTGCACGGCCGCGACCACGCCGCCCGCCACCAAGGCGCAGGCCGTGACCGCCAGCAGCACACGGGCACACAAGGCCATGAGTTCGGCCGCACCGGGGTCGGCCTTTTCCAACGGCAGCGCAAATTCATAGCGCGCGCAGCCGACCACGGCCAGGTTGGTGGCAAGGGCCCACAGCAGGGCGAACTGGCCGAATTCGGCTGGCGTGTACAGGCGCGTCAGCGCCGGGCCCAGCAGCAGGGGTAGCGCATGGGCCACCACGCTGCCGGTCAGCAGGGTGGCCGTGGCGCGCAGCAGGGTGGAGCTCACGTCAGTGATCCATGGCGCTGAGCGCTGCCCGCAGCGGATGAAACTGGCGCGCCCCAGGCCAGTGCCCCCGCGCAAGGGCCGCCCCGCCGCGAAGGCGGCGTATCCAGCCCTTGCGCTGGGGGCGAAGGCGCGAAGCGACTCAGGGGGTGCTTCATTTCACTCCTGGTGGAAGCCTGGCACCAGCTCGTGCAGCAAAGCCATCATGGCGGCGCTGTCTGCCTGGTGGATGGCCCGCTCCAGCGCCTCCAGGCGGCCCTCCAGCACGTCCCAGGCGAGGTGTTCCTCATGGGCGCGCAGGATGCGCGGGTGCGGCGTGGGCTGTGCGCCATCGCCGATCAGCAGTTCCTCATAGAGCTTTTCTCCAGGGCGCAGGCCGGTGAAGACGATCTCGATGTCACCCTCGGGATGCTCCGGGGCGCGCACGCTCAGGCCCGACAGCGCGACCATGCGCTGTGCCAGGTCCAGGATGGCAATGGGCTCGCCCATGTCCAGCACGAAGACCTCGCCGCCCTGCGCCATGGCGCCGGCCTGCAGCACCAGCTGCGCGGCCTCGGGGATGGTCATGAAGTAGCGCGTCACCTGCGGGTGCGTCACGGTGACCGGGCCGCCCGCCGCGATCTGGCTGCGGAACAGCGGGATCACGCTGCCGCTGGAGCCCAGCACATTGCCGAAGCGCACCATGGAAAAGTGGCTGCGCGGAGCACCGCCATCGGCCGGGGAATACTGGGTGCACGAGGCGATGGCCTGCAGCACCAGCTCGGCCACGCGCTTGCTGGCGCCCATCACGTTGGTCGGGCGCACGGCCTTGTCGGTGGAGACGAGGACGAAGTTTTCCACGCCGCTGGCCATGGCGGCGCGCACCATGTTCAGCGTGCCGAAGACATTGTTGCGGATGCCTTCTCCGGCATTGGCCTCCACCATGGGCACGTGCTTGTAGGCGGCTGCGTGGTAGATGGTGCGCGGGCGGTGCGTCTGGCACAGGTCGAGCATGTGCTGCGCGTGGCTCACGCTGGCCAGCAGCGGTACCAGCTCGCAGGCCATGGCTTCCTGCTGCACGATGGACAGCAGCTCCTGGTGGATGCTGTAGAGCGCGAACTCGCTGTGGTCCACCAGCAGCAGGCGCGCCGCGCCCTGGCGCGCGATCTGGCGGCACAGCTCGCTGCCGATGCTGCCGCCCGCACCCGTGACCATCACCCCCTGGCCGCATATATGGCGGCCCAGCAGCGCGGGGTCGGGCGCCACCGGGTCGCGGCCCAGCAGGTCTTCCAGGTCCAGGTCCTGGAAATCGGTCACTGTCACGCGCCCGCTGGCCAGGTCCGTGAGACCAGGGATGGTGCGTATGCGCACGGGCAGCTCGCGCAGGTTCTCGATGATCTGGTGGCGGCGCTGGCGCGGCACGCTGGGCAGGGCCAGCAGCACGTCGGTGATGCCAAAGCGCTTGACCACCTCGGCCAGCGCGATGGGCGCGTACACCCGCACACCGTTGATGCTGCGCCCCACCTTGGCGCGGTCGTCGTCGGCAAAGGCTTCGAGCACGTAGTTGCGCGCGCTCACCAGGCCGGCGGCCGTCTGGGCACCGGCCGTGCCGGCGCCGTAGATCAGCAGGCGGTGCGGCGCCTTGGTGGTCTGCCCCGCCAGCCACATCCAGCCCAGCGAGCGGCTGGCGCCCACCAGCAGCAGAAAGATCACCGGCTGCAGAATGCCCACGCTGCGCGGTATGCCGATCCACTGGCCCGCCATCAGGATGGCGAACAGCAGCGCCCCGTAGATCGCCACGGCCTTGCCGGTCGTGACCAGCGCGGTGATGCCGGTGTAGCGGAAGATGGCGCGGTACAGCCCCAGGTTCACGAAGATGGGGAAGGCCAGCAGCGGTGCCAGGCCATAGGCCAGCCACTGCATGCCCTCGGGCCAGTGCAGCACGTCCAGCCGCAGGGTGAAGGCCAGCCACATGGCGAACAGGCCCATGGCGATGTCCAGCGCCACCACCACCAGCCGCTTGACCGGGCGGGGCCACTCCAGAACGTTGCTCAGCACGGGTTTGTCGCTTTGCCAGATCCGCGGGTCACTGCGCGATGCCGGTGCGTTCCAGCACGTCGCCCACGAGTTCCAGCCGCACCAGGGGGTTGTCCAGTTCCATCAGGCGCTGCTTGAGTTCCAGCGGCACGGGCAGCAGCTCGCACCAGCGGTTGGCCACCCAGCCGCAGTCGTCGAGCTGGGCGGCGCTGGGCACCAGCGCCGTGGGGCTGTCGGGGTCGCGCTGCTGCAGGGTGTTGAGCACCTGTGCCAGGGCCTGCGATGCCTTGCGCAGGTCGTCGGGCACGGGCACGGCCATGTCGGGGGCCAGGTGCGTCACATCGGCGATCCACAGTCCATGCACCAGGTGGCTGCGTTGCACGATGCGAAAACGCTGGCTGCCGCGGCACTGCAGGGTGATGAGCCCGGCCTGCGGTGAGTCCAGTTGCTCGATGACGGCCAGGGTGCCGATTTCGCTGAACTGCTCCTCGGGGGCGCCGGCCTGGCGCACCTCGTGGCCCTGGGTGAGGGACACCACGCCGAACGGCGCGCCCATCTGGTGGCATTTGCGCACCATGTCCAGGTAGCGCACCTCGAACACGCGCAGCGCCAGCAGGCCCTCGGGAAAGAGGACGGAACCCAGAGGGAAAAGGGGCAAAGATGACAGGGAAAGGGGTTGTGTCATAAGGCAAGATCTTAGAACCTGTTTACGATCTATCCAGGGCCGCGTTGGGGCGCAATCGGGATGAGTGGATGCTTCGGATGCGCCGCATGGGCTCATGCCCATGCAAGCAGCCGGGGCGTCCAATCGCCCGATTTCGCCCCAACCCTTCGGGCAAGAGCCTTGCCGGGCGGTCTGCGGCGTTGCGGCGCTTGGTTGTGCCGGGCTATCAACTGCGCACCGCGCCTTGCATCCCATCCCGGCAAGGTACTTGCGCGGCCCTGGATAGATCGCAAACAGGTTCTTTAGCCCGCTATCATCCCATGGCGCGGGCTGCTTTCGCACCGCCCGCTTTCCTTTTTGCCGCTCCCATGTTCTTCCAGATCGCTTCCTTCCTGCTCGATGTCGTCGGTGGCCTGCTCACGGGCGCCTGTCTGCTGCGCCTGTACATGCAGTTGCAGCGCGTGCCGTTTGGCAACCCCATCGGCGGGCTGGTCTTTGCGCTCACCGACTGGATCATCCTGCCCCTGCGCAAGCTGATCCCCCCGGTGGGCAAGTGGGACCTATCGAGCCTGGTGGCGGCCATCCTGTTCCAGGTGCTGCAGTACGTGTTGTTCCTGCTGCTCGTCGGCGCGGCTGCCGCCTGGGCCTGGTTGCCGTGGCTGGTGCTGTTCGGCCTGGCCAAGGTGGCCGTGTCGGGGCTCATGGGCCTGCTCATCGTGCATGCCGTGATGTCCTGGATCGCCGCCCGCTCCCCGTTGTCCGATGTGGTGTGGCGGCTGTGCGCCCCTGTGCTGCGGCCGTTCCGGAAGGTGATTCCCCTGCTCGGCGGTGTGGACCTGTCGCCGCTGGTGGTGCTGGTGCTGCTGCAGGTGCTGATGATCGTGCTGGGCAACCTGCAAGCCAACGTGATGCGCTGACGGGGGTCCGCAGAGCAAAAAAGCGCCTGGTCTTTCGACAGGCGCTTTTTTCATGGGGCATGCCAAGGCATGCCTGTCGTATTGTTGCGTGCTTACACCACGGCGTCTGCGGGCAGGCGCTGCAGCATGGCCAGGCTGCTGGCCACGGTGTTGCGCAGTTCGCGGCGGTCGCAGATGAAGTCCACCGCGCCCTTGGTCTGCAGGAACTCGGCGCGCTGGAAACCCTCGGGCAGGGTCACGCGCACCGTGGATTCGATCACGCGCGGGCCGGCAAAGCCGATCAGCGCCTTGGGCTCGGCGATCACGATGTCGCCCACGAAGGCGAAGCCGGCGCTCACACCGCCCATGGTCGGGTCGGTCAGCACGCTGATGTAGGGCAGGCCCTTCTTGGCCAGGCGGGTCAGCGCGGCGTTGGTCTTGGCCATCTGCATCAGCGACAGCAGGCCTTCCTGCATGCGCGCACCGCCGGTGGCGGTAAAGCACAGGAACGGCACTTTCTGCTCGATCGCTGTTTCCACGCCGCGCACAAAGCGCTCACCGACCACGGAACCCATGGAGCCGCCCATGAAGTCGAACTCGAAGCAGGCGACCACCACGTTGATGCTCTTGACCGCACCGCCCATGACGATGAGTGCATCGGTCTCGCCCGTGTTCTCCAGGGCCTCCTTGAGACGCTCGGGGTACTTGCGGCTGTCCTTGAACTTCAGCGCATCGACGGGCAGCACTTCCTGGCCGATCTCGTAGCGGCCTTCGGGGTCCAGGAAGGCGTCCAGGCGCGCCCGCGCACCGATGCGGTGGTGGTGGCTGCAGTGCGGGCAGACGTTCTGGTTGTGCTCCAGGTCGGACTTGTAGAGCACCGTTTCGCAGCTCGGGCACTTGATCCACAGGCCCTCGGGCACCTGGCGGCGCTCGGTCGGGTCGGTTTGCTGGATTTTGGCGGGCAGGAGTTTTTCGAGCCAGGACATGTGTTTTCCTCGTCAATGACAGGGTTTCTGGGCATTTTGCGGGTTTCCGTGCCAACCGGGCCGGGCGCAAAAAGACGAGAACCGTGTGTGTAACCACGATGGGCGTCCGCCGGGGTGGGCGAACGCCAAGGGGCACATTATGCGTCGAGTGCCTTGCGGATCCCGCGCAGGAAGTCCACGGTGATCGCCACCACCTTCTCATGCGGCTGGTCTTCGATCAGCTGGATGATGCGCGTACCGATCACCACGGCGTCGGCCACCTTGCCGATGGCCTGGGCGGTGGCGGCATCGCGGATGCCGAAACCCACGCCCACGGGGATCTGCACATGCTGGCGGATGCGCGGCAGCATCTGCTCCACGGCGGCCGTGTCGAGCGCGCCCGATCCGGTCACGCCCTTGAGCGACACGTAGTACACGTAGCCGCTGGCCACGCGCGCCACCTGGGCCATGCGCTCGTCGGTGCTGGTGGGCGCCAGCAGGAAGATCAGGTCCATGCCGTGCGCGCGCAGGCTGGCGGCAAAGGCCTCGCATTCCTCGGGCGGGTAGTCCACCACGAGCACGCCGTCCACGCCGGCTGCAGCCGCATCGCGCACGAAGGCGCCCGCGCCATGCACCTGGTCATAGCGCTCCACAGGGTTGGCATAGCCCATGAGCACCACCGGGGTGGTGCTGTTGCGCTTGCGGAAGTCGCGCACGTGGTCGAGCACCTGGGCCATGCCGATACCCAGGGCCAGGGCCTTTTCGCCCGCCTTCTGGATCACCGGGCCGTCGGCCATGGGGTCGGAGAAGGGCACGCCCAGCTCGATCACGTCGGCACCTGCTTCCACCATGCCGTGCATGAGGGCCGGGGTGATGTCGGCGAACGGGAAACCGGCGGTGACGTAGGGCACCAGGGCCTTGCGGCCCTGCGCCTTCAATTGGTCGAAAGTGGTGCTGATGCGGTTCATGGCTTGGCCTCTGCACCCTTCACGGACAGTCCGCGCATGGAGGGGCGGTCGTAGAAATCTTCGCCCGACAGGTCGGCCACGGTGCCGATGTCCTTGTCGCCGCGCCCGGACAGGTTGACCAGGATGGACTGGTCGGCACGCATGGTCGGTGCCAGCTTCATGGCATAGGCCAGGGCGTGGCTCGATTCGAGCGCCGGGATGATGCCCTCCACCCGGCACAGGTGGTGAAAGGCTTGCAGCGCTTCCTTGTCGGTGATGCCGACGTACTCGGCACGGCCGATCTCCTGCAGCCAGGCGTGCTCGGGGCCCACGCCGGGGTAGTCCAGGCCGGCGCTGATGCTGTGCGTCTCGGTGATCTGGCCGTTGGCGTCCTGCAGGATGAAGGTGCGGTTGCCGTGCAGCACACCCGAGCTGCCGCGCTGCAGCGACGCCGAGTGCTTGCCGCTGTCCAGGCCCTCGCCGGCCGCTTCCACGCCGATCAGGCGCGTCTTCTCGAACGGGATGTAGGGATGGAAGATGCCCATGGCATTGCTGCCACCGCCCACGCAGGCGATCACGGCATCGGGCTGCTCGCCCTGCACCTTCTGTTCGGCCAGCATCGGGGGCATCTGCGTGAGGCATTCCGTGCCGATCACGCTCTGGAAGTCGCGCACCATCATCGGGTAAGGGTGCGGGCCCGCCACCGTGCCGATGATGTAGAAGGTGTTGTCCACGTTGGCAACCCAGTCGCGCATGGCCTCGTTGAGCGCATCCTTCAAGGTCTTGCTGCCCGATTCCACGGGCACCACGGTGGCACCCAGCAGCTTCATGCGGTAGACGTTGGGGCTCTGGCGCTTGACGTCCTCCGAGCCCATGTAGACCACGCATTCGAGGCCGTAGCGCGCGCAGATGGTGGCCGTGGCCACACCGTGCTGCCCGGCGCCGGTCTCGGCAATGATGCGTGGCTTGCCCATGCGCCGCGCCAGCATGGCCTGGCCGATCACGTTGTTGATCTTGTGGGCGCCGGTGTGGTTGAGGTCTTCGCGCTTGAGGTAGATCTGCGCGCCGCCCAGGTCGCGGCTGGTGCGCGCGGCATGGTAGACGGGCGAGGGCCGGCCCACGAAGTGCTTGAGCTCGTACTGGAACTCGGCCAGGAACTCGGGGTCGTGCTGGTAGCGGGCATAGGCCTCGCGCAGTTCGTTGATCGCGTGGGTCAGCGTTTCGCTGACGAAGCTGCCGCCATAGGAGCCGAAATGGCCCGAAGGATCAGGTTGCTGATAGGAACTCATGGGGATTCTTTGCAAGTTGTGCATCGGCCGCACGCACGGCGGCAACGAAGCGATGGATTTTTTCGGCGTCCTTGATGCCCCTCAAGGGGTTTCCATCGGGCCCCTGGGCCTCGACGCCGGAACTGACATCAACCGCCAGCGTGTTGCAACGCGGGCGTACTTGCAAAATGCCATCGGTCACGTTTGCAGGCGTGAGTCCACCAGACAAAACGAGGTGAGAGCCGACGCTTGGTGGAAGGAGTGACCAATTGAATGCCTTGCCGCCGCCGCCGTACCCCTCGACATGGGCGTCGAGCAGGATGGCCTGGGCGTTTGAAAAATCGTGTGCGTATTTTACGAGGTCGAATTGTGCCGCATCCGGGCCCAGGGGTATTCGGGCCGCGCGCAGGTAGGGCCGGGCACCGGCTCCGGTGGCTGCCTGGCATTGCTCAGGCGTTTCGTCGCCATGGAACTGTATGGTCGCTCCGGCAATCTGCGCGGTGGCGGCCACCACCTCCTCGGTGCTGGCGTTCACGAACAGCAGCACCGGGGTGACGAAGGGCGGCAGGCGCCGCGCCAGTTCGGCAGCGCGCGCTGCCGTGACGGCGCGCGCACTCTGGGCGAACAGCACGAAGCCGATGGCATCGGCACCCGCCGCCACGGCGGCGTCCACATCCTCTTCGCGCGTCAGTCCGCAGATCTTGATGCGGGTGCGGGTGGCGGGGTGGGGGGCGGCTTGGGAAGGCGAGGAGGTGCTCATGGGAGCCAATCATACGCAGCCGTGCGTTGGGGCAGGCCCCATGCGGCGTCGTAGACCGGTCCCTGGAAGTACAGCCCGTCGGGCGAGAAGGTGGGCGCCGCCGCATCGCGCGAGCGTGCCTGCAGCACCTGCTCTATCCACCCGGGCGGCTGGTCGCCCCGGCCGATCGCCACCAGGCAGCCCATGAGGTTGCGGATCATGTGGTGCAAGAAGGCATTCGCCTCGAACTCGAAGCGCCAGTAGCAGGGGCTCCAGCCCAGCTCGGGGTGGGGCTCGCCCAGGCCACGCTGCGTGATGTCGATGCGCGACAGCGTCTTGACCGGCGACTTGGCCTGGCAGGCCGAGGCGCGGAACGAGCTGAAGTCGTGCTCGCCCAGCAGGTGGTCTGCGGCCTGGCGCATGGCCGCATGCTCCAGGGGGTGGTAGACCCAGCCCACGCGCCCGGCATCCACGCTCGGGCGCACGGGCGACTGCAGCAGCACATAGGCGTAGCGGCGCGCCACGGCGCTGCCACGCGAGTGGAAGCTGTCGGGCACATGGGCGGCCCATTGCACCGCAATGTCGGGGGGCAGGAAGGTGTTGGTGCCGCGCACCCAGGACGAGGGCGGCCGGTCCAGGGGGGTGTCGAAATGCACCACCTGCATCAGGCCATGCACCCCCGCATCCGTGCGGCCGGCGCACAGGGTGCTCACGCGGTGCGTGGCAAAGCGCGCCAGGGCCGCTTCCAGCTTGTCCTGGATGGTGTTGCCGGACAGCTGGCTCTGCCAGCCGCTGTAGGGCTGGCCGTTGTAACTGACACCCAGGGCCACCCTCATGGGCGGGCCTGGGCGGGGGTGGGGTAGCTCAGGGCCGTGGAAGCCGAGTGCATCAGCCCAGTTCGACCAGCATGCGCTGGGCGCGGGTCTTGAGCGCTCCGCTCGACTCGGCCACGACCTCTTCGATCAGCGTGCGCGCGCCGTCCGTGTCGCCGATGGCGTTGAACTCCTCGGCCAGTGCCAGCTTGGTGGCCAGCGGGTCGTCCTGGGCCGCAGCCGATCCGTCGTCTTCCGGCGAGATGGGCACGGCGGCCGTGGGGATCTCCACTTCGCGCGACGCCGGGGCGGCCATGGGCTTGGAGGGGGCCGTCAGGTCCAGAGACAGTTCGCCCAGGTCGAAGTCCATCGGACCGGAGTCCTGGGCATCCGCCAGCGGCATGGGGCCGGTGGGCGCCATGGTGAGTTCGTCGTTGGGTGCCGCCGCACGGGCTGCCGGTGCCGGTGCGGGTGCATTCCATGCGGCATCGGCCGTCAGGTCGGGCAGGTCGAAATCATCGTTGGACAGCACGGGCTCCATGCGTTGCGGCGCGCGCGCCGCAGGCGCTGCGGCCGTCGCGGTGGCAGCCGCAGCAGCTGCCGCAAATCCACCGGGGGGCGCGGGCGGGGCATCGGTCAGTGCGTCGTCGGGCAGATCGAGGTCGAGGTCCAGGTCCAGATCGGGCGGCAGGGCGGCGGAGGCCACGGGAGCTCCCGAGAAGGTGCTCACGAAGGCGCCGGGGATCGACGGGTTCTCGTCTTCCGGCTGGCCAGGGCGGCCACCCGGCTGGTACAGCGGGTTTTCGGGCTCGATGCCACGGCCCAGGTCGACGATGCGCGCCCAGTCGGGGCCTTCGCCCTGCGTGAGCTTGAACACTTCGCCGGCCACCGACTCCAGGGCCTTGCGGTCCTGGCGCTTGGCATAGATCTCGGCCAGCTTCACATGCACGGACACGCGGGCCGGGTTGTGGCGCACGGCTTCCTTGAGGATTTCTTCGGCCTGCAGGTCACGGCCGTAGGCCAGGTACACGTCGGCTTCGGCCACGGGGTCCACGTCGCCGCCGGCATCGAGCTGGCTGGGCGAGTAGGCCATGGACGAGCCCGTGGTCATCTCGCTGTTGGCGGTGTCCACGCGCTGGCCGCCGCTGGCACCGAAGAACGAATCGGGCTGGATGCGGCTTTCCAGAAAGGAGCTGTCCACGCCGGCGTTGTTGCGGCGGCGCTGGATCACGCGGTAGGCGCCATAGCCCAGCAACAGGGCCAGCAGGCCGCCACCGGCCAGGGGGATCAGCGGGTCGTCCAGCAGGCCATCGAAGAAGCCGGGTTCCGCCACCGGTGTGGGGGGCGGCCGCACGATGGGCTTGGAGGCGGGGGCTGCGGGTGCCGCAGCAGCCGCGTCCGATGCGGGGGCTGCGCTGGCCTCGGCCGATGCGCCGCTGGTGGGTTCGGAGGCTGCCGTTGCTGGTGGGGCTTCGGGGGCGGCTGGCGTGGCGGGCACACCGGGCACGGCCACCTGGGCGGGTGTGCTGGCCGCAGGGGCTGCGGGAGCGGCAACGGGTGGTGCTGCGGGCGTGGCCGGCGTCGAAGGGGCTGCGGCCGATGCGGCGTTGAGCTTGTTCAGGTCGCTGATGTTCTTGGACAGCTCGGCCATGCGGGCCGATGCATCGCTGGCCTGCTTGTCCTTGGCCAACTGGTCTTCTGCGGCCTTCTGGCCCTTGACCGAACCCTTGGACAGGGTGAGCTTGTCGGGGGCCGTGGTGGCCGGCTTGCTGTCTTCCACCCGGGTCTGCACCGAGCCCTTGGCCGAGCGTTCGGCCGATGCCACGGTAGCGGAAGGGGCGGATTCGGCCAGCTTGCGGCGGAAGGCGCCGAAGTCACGGCTCTGCGCGGCCAGGATCTGGCGGGCTTCGGGCGCAGGCGTGGCCTGGGCCGTGGCCTGGTCGGGGATCTGCAGCACCGCACCGGCCTTGATGCGGTTGATGTTGCCACCGATGAAAGCGTCCGGGTTGGCGCGCTGCATGGCCACCAGCATCTGGTCGAGCGAGACGCCGCCTTGGCGGTTGGCGTTGGCGATGCGGCCGGCCGTGTCACCAGCCTGCACGGTCACGCTGCCTTCGGCGGGCGTGGTGCGCGGGGCTGCAGGTGCGCGGGGCGCGGCGGCAGGTGCCGATGCTGCGGACGACGGGCGACCGGCCACGGCGGGCGGGGCGTCCGGGCGCGCGGCAGGGGCCGTGGTCTGAGGGGCCGCCGTGACCGCTGGCGCTGGGCGGCGCATGGCTGGCGGGTCGAACAGCATGGTGTAGCTGCGTACCAGGCGGCCCGAGCCCCAGGTGGCGTCGAGCACCAGGTCGACGAAGGGGTCGTTCACCGGACGGTCGCTGGACAGGCGCAGCACGGCCGTGCCATCGGCTCGGCGTTGCAGTTGCACCTGCAGGTTGTTCATGGTGGGCGAGTACTCCATGCCCTGGGCGCGGAAGACCTCGGGCGTGGCCGTACTGGCCTTCAGGGTTTCCGCCTCTGCAGGGGTGATCTGCGGCAGGTCGATCTCGGCGCGCAAGGGTTCGCCCAGCGCGGATTGCACGGTGATACGGCCCAGCGCGAGCGCGGACGCATCGGTGGCGTAGAGCCCGGCAGTTGCCACGGCCGCAGCCGCCAGCACAGAAAATTTCCAACGATGCATGTTTGCCATCAACTGATTGGGTTGTGCGGCTCGGTCGAGCGGTGCTGTTTTTCTCATGGTCTGGTCCCGCCCCGGCGCGTGAAAATATGTAAAAAGCACCATAGCATCAATGTTTTGCACTGACAAGCTGAGGTGGCGCAGAAGCTTTGCCCCCGGTGTTCATGCCCCAACTTGGGGCGTTTAGATGTTGCCAATTGCCAACGTCACGTAACCGGGTGTGTCAAGGATTTGGGCGCAAAAAAGCGCGCGCAACAGGCATTGCGCGCGCTGGGGGCTGGGCTCCAGGGAGCCCGGCAGCGGGATTTTAAGCGGCCAGCAGGATGCGCAGCATGCGGCGCAGCGGTTCCGCCGCGCCCCACAGCAACTGGTCGCCGATGGTGAAGGCACCGACGTACTCGGGGCCCATGGCCAGCTTGCGCACGCGGCCCACGGGGATGGTCATGGTGCCGGTCACGGCCACGGGCGTCAGGTCCTTGATGGTGGCTTCACGCGTGTTGGGCACCACCTTCACCCACTCGTTGTCGGCGGCGATCATGGCCTCGATGTCGGCCACGGGCACGTCCTTCCTGAGCTTGAAGGTCAGGGCCTGGCTGTGGCAGCGCATGGCGCCCACGCGCACGCAGAAACCGTCCACGGGGATGGCTGGGGCGCTGAAGCCCTCGCCCTGGCCCAGGATCTTGTTGGTCTCGGCCATGCCCTTCCACTCTTCCTTGGACATGCCGTTGCCCAGGTCCTTGTCGATCCAGGGAATCAGCGAGCCGCCCAGCGGCACGCCGAAGTTGGCCGTCTCGGCGCCCGTCAGCGCACGCTGCTTGGCGATGACCTTGCGGTCGATTTCCAGGATGGCGCTCTTGGGGTCGTCCAGCAGGGACTTCACCTCGGCGTTCAGTGTGCCGTACTGCGTGAGCAGCTCGCGCATGTGCTGGGCGCCGCCGCCGCTGGCGGCCTGGTAGGTCTGGGTGCTCATCCACTCGACGAGGCCGGCCTTGTACAGTGCGCCCACGCCCATCAGCATGCAGCTCACGGTGCAGTTGCCGCCGACCCAGTTCTTGCCACCCTTGGCCAGGGCATCCTGGATGACGGGCAGGTTCACGGGGTCGAGGATGATGACGGCGTCCTTTTCCATGCGCAGCGTCGAGGCTGCATCGATCCAGTGGCCGTTCCAGCCGGCGGCCCGCAGCTTGGGGAAGACTTCGGAGGTGTACTCGCCGCCCTGGGCGGTGATGATGATGTCGCAGCGCTTCAAGGCGTCGATGTTGAACGCGTCCTGCAGCGTGGTCTCGTTCTTGGCCACCGCAGGGGCCTTGCCGCCCGCGTTGGAAGTGGAGAAGAACAATGGCTCGATCAGGTCGAAGTCATTTTCTTCGGCCATGCGATCCATCAACACCGAGCCGACCATGCCGCGCCAGCCGACCAAACCTACCAACTTGCTCATTTCAACGCCCCTTTTACAGATTAACAAACAGTGCCAGACCGGACTGCTCGCCTGGCTCGTCAGGCCAGGAAGGGCGCACGACGAACCAGGCTGAGTCAGCCCTTAATGGTCGTGGTTTTGGTGATGGTTGCGCGCGCAGCCACACCGGCCGTGGCGGCGGGTGCAATGTTCAGGGCGAACGTGTGGGCGGCAAACATAAGCGGATATTGTAGCGGATGCGGGATTGGGCCGTCCATCACGAAATGGCCCGGCGTCCCCGGTCAGCAAGAGGCGGGCCACCGGAAGATTTTTTTCTCAAGCGAAGGTAGCAATGCAGCAGGTGATCATTGTCGGTTCGGGCCAACTGGCCCGGGAACTCGTGGACTCGTTGGATGCGGGAGAGGGGTGCGCGGTCGTGCGTTGGCCGGTGGCGCCTGGCACGGCGCCATCCATCGTGGTCCATGCCGGCTCCGGGAGGGAGCTTGCCGCCGTCGCGGCATTTTGCGAGGCATCGGGCAGCCCCCTGGTGGAGCTGGCCACCGGGTCGGCGCTGGAACGGGGCAGCCACGGCTTTCCAGTGGTCGTGTGCCCCAACACCAACATCCTGATGCTCAAGTTCATGGGCATGCTGGAACGCAGCGGGCACCTGTTCCATGGGCACCGCATCGCGCTCACCGAGTCCCACCAGGCACAGAAAACTTCCGTTCCCGGCACGGCGGTCGGCATGGCGCATGCACTGGGCCTGGCGGCGGGCGACATCCAGTCCGTGCGTTCCGCCGAGGTCCAGTCCCGTGACCTGCACATTCCCAAGGAGCATCTGGGGCGCCATGCCTACCACCGGATCGACATCGGGGATGGGCTGTGCAGCCTGACGCTGGAAACCCGCGTCTATGGCGATGCGCCCTATGCCGACGGCGTGGCGCGTATCGTTGCCGCCGTGCGCGCCCACCCCCTGGACAACCGGCTCTATTCCGTCATGGAGTTCGTGCACAGCGGCTGGCTGTAGGCGCCCGCAGACCCCGGGGCCAAAAAAAGCGCCGGGGTCGCCGGCGCTTGGGGTGGGGAGGCGAGGGCCCGGGGTCAGGCGGCCAGCGCCTTCACCACGGCATCACCCATCTGCGCGGTGCCGACCTTGGTCGTGCCTTCGCTCCAGATGTCGGGCGTGCGCAGGCCCTGGGCCAGCACCTTCTGCACGGCGGCCTCGATGCGCTGGGCGGCGGCTTCCTGGTTCAGCGAGAAGCGCAGCATCATTGCCGCCGAGAGGATGGTGGCCAACGGGTTGGCCACCCCCTTGCCGGCGATGTCGGGGGCGCTGCCGTGGCTGGGCTCGTACAGGCCCTGGTTGCTGCTGTTGAGCGAGGCCGAGGGCAGCATGCCGATGGAGCCGGTGAGCATGGAGGCCTCGTCCGAGAGGATGTCGCCGAACATGTTGCCCGTGACCACCACGTCGAACTTCTTGGGGGCACGCACCAGTTGCATGGCGGCGTTGTCCACGTACATGTGGTCCAGTTCCACGTCGGGGTATTCCTTGCCGACTTCGGTCACGATGTCCTTCCAGAACTGGAAGGTCTCGAGCACGTTGGCCTTGTCCACGCTGGTCACGCGCTTGCTGCGCTTGCGTGCCGCCTGGAAGGCCACGTGCGCGATGCGCTCCACCTCGGGGCGGCTGTAGCGCATGGTGTCGAAGGCCTCTTCGGCGCCGGGGAAATGGCCGTCGGTGGCGATGCGGCGCCCGCGCGGCTGGCCGAAGTAGATGTCGCCCGTGAGCTCGCGGATGATGAGGATATCCAGGCCCGAGATCAGCTCAGGCTTGAGACTCGATGCGCCCACCAGTTGCTCGTAGCAGATCGCGGGGCGGAAGTTGGCGAACAGGCCCAGGTTCTTGCGCAGGCCCAGGATGGCCTGCTCGGGGCGCAGGGGGCGGTCGAGCTTGTCGTACTTCCAGTCGCCCACGGCGCCGAACAGGATGGCGTCGGCGTCCTTGGCCAGCTTGAGCGTGGCGTCGGGCAGCGGGTGGCCGTGCGCCTCGTAGGCGGCGCCGCCGACCAGGGCGGATTCCATCTCGAACTTCAGGTCCAGTACCTCGAGGACCTTGACGGCCTCTGCAACAATTTCGGTGCCAATGCCGTCTCCCGGCAGAACTGCGATTTTCATGAACGACTTCTTTTTGAAAAGAATGGCCGCGCACCCTGGCAGGTCTGCCAGGCAACGTCGGCCACAAGTGAAGAACCGGGTGGATGCAGGGGGTCAGGAGACCATGCTGTGCGCCAGCCAGGGCTTGGTGGCCAGGCGCTGGGCTTCGAAGGCACGGATCTTGTCGGACTGGCGCAAGGTCAGGCCGATGTCATCGAAGCCATTGAGCAGGCAGTACTTGCGAAACGCCTGCACCTCGAACGGGATCTCCTCGCCCTGTGGGCGCACGACGACCTGGCGCTCCAGGTCCACGGTGAGCTGGTAGCCGGGGAAGGCCGCCACCTCGTCGAACAGCTGGGCCACGGTGGCCTCGGGCAGCACGATGGGCAGCAAGCCGTTCTTGAAGCAGTTGTTGAAGAAGATGTCGGCGAAGCTCGGCGCGATCACGGCGCGAAAGCCGAACTGGTCCAGCGCCCAGGGCGCGTGCTCGCGGCTCGATCCGCAGCCGAAGTTCTTGCGTGCGATGAGCACGCTGGCGCCCTGGTAGCGTGGCTGGTTGAGCACGAAGTCGGGATTGGGCTTGCGGCTGGCGGGGTCCTGGCCGGGCTCGCCATGGTCCAGATAGCGCCATTCGTCAAACAGGTTCACGCCGAAACCGGTCTTCTTGATCGACTTGAGGAATTGCTTGGGGATGATGGCGTCGGTGTCGACGTTCTCGCGGTCCATGGGGGCCACGAGGCCCTTGTGTACGGTGAATTTCTGCATGGTGGATGCCTTACTTGTTGGCCGCGCGCTCAAGGGCGCCGCCGGCCCGCTGGACGTCCTGGCCCACGCCCTTGACGGTGTTGCAGCCGGCCAGCAGGAAGGCCAGCGAAAGGGCGATGAAAGTGGCGGTCTTTTTCATGACGGGACTCCTTCGGTCGGTGGGTGGAAAGGCCAACGGGCGTTGGATCAATGGAGGGGTGAAAGGGTTCAGGAGAACTGGCGGATGTCCACGAAGTGGCCATGCACGGCCGCGGCTGCGGCCATGGCGGGGCTCACCAGGTGGGTGCGCCCGCCGGCGCCCTGGCGGCCTTCGAAATTGCGGTTGCTGGTGCTGGCACAGCGCTCGCCGGGCTCCAGGCGGTCGGCGTTCATGGCCAGGCACATGGAGCAGCCGGGCTCGCGCCACTCGAAGCCCGCGGCCTTGAAGATCTCGTGCAGGCCTTCGCGCTCGGCCTGCTCCTTGACCAGACCCGAGCCGGGCACGACCATGGCCAGCTTCACGTTGCTGGCCACCTTGCGGCCCAGGTTCTTGACCACGGCAGCGGCTTCGCGCATGTCCTCGATGCGGCTGTTGGTGCATGAACCGATGAACACCTTGTCGATGGTGATGTCGTTGATCGGCTTGCCGGGGGTCAGGCCCATGTAGGTCAGTGCGCGTTCGATGGCGCCGCGCTTGTTGGCGTCCTTTTCCTTGTCCGGATCGGGCACGCGGGCGTCGATGCCCAGCACCATCTCGGGCGAGGTGCCCCAGGTGACCTGCGGCTGGATCTCGGTCGCGTCGAGCTTCACCACGGTGTCGAAGTGCGCGTCAGCGTCCGACTGCAGGGTCTTCCAGTAGGCCACGGCCTGGTCCCACTCCACGCCCGTGGGCGACAGGGGGCGGCCACGCACATACTCGATGGTCTTGTCGTCCACGGCCACCAGGCCGGCGCGCGCGCCGCCTTCGATGGCCATGTTGCACACGGTCATGCGGCCTTCCATGGACAGGCTGCGGATGGCCGAGCCTGCGAATTCGATGGTGTAGCCCGTGCCGCCGGCCGTGCCGATCTTGCCGATGATGGCCAGCACGACGTCCTTGGCGGTGATGCCCTTGGCGAGCTGGCCGTCCACCTGCACCAGCATGTTCTTGGCCTTCTTGGCCAGCAGGGTCTGGGTGGCCATGACGTGCTCGACCTCGGAGGTGCCGATGCCGTGCGCCAGCGCACCGAAGGCGCCGTGCGTGCTGGTATGGCTGTCGCCGCAGACCACGGTCATGCCCGGCAGGGTGGCGCCGTTCTCGGGCCCGATCACGTGCACGATGCCCTGGCGCTTGTGCATGAACGGAAAGAACGCCGCAGGGTGGATCTGCGCCATGTTGTCGTTCAGCGTGGTGATCTGTTCCTTGCTGATCGGGTCGGTGATGCCGTCGTAGCCGCTCTCCCAGCCCGTGGTGGGGGTGTTGTGGTCGGCCGTGGCGACGATGGAGCTCATGCGCCACACCTTGCGGCCGGCCTCGCGCAGGCCTTCGAAGGCCTGGGGGCTGGTGACTTCGTGCACCAGGTGGCGGTCGATGTAGAGGATGGAGGTGCCGTCCTCTTCGGTGTGGACGACGTGCTCGTCCCAGATCTTGTCGTACAGGGTGCGTCCCATGGTGCGTCTCTTTCAGGTGGGTAATGTGATTTTAGTGGGGCGTGCCCGCAGGCAACAGCGTGCTGGGGGCGGGATGTGTGTGCGCGCTCACCGCGTCAGGCTGCAGCGGTGCCAGATGCTCCACCAGCAGCCTGGCGGTCACGGGCAGGGCGTCGAAATCGCGGGCCACCACGCGCAGCTCGCGGTGGGCCCAGGCCTCGGCCAGCGGTATGGCGCGCAGGCGGCCCACGCCGCGCATCAGCTCAAAGGCGCGGTCGGGCAGCAGGCCCACACCCAGACCGTTGTCGATCATGCGGCACATGGCATCCAGGCCGGTGACCTGGATGCGCTGGCGCAGCGGGCGCCCGGCGGCGGCCGCCGCGGCACGCATGGCCAGGCTGATGCTGCTGTTGGCGTGCAGGCCGACGATGTCCCAGTCCAGCACCTCTTCGAAGCCGATGGCGCTGTGCTCTGCCAGCGCATGGGCCTCGGGCACCACCAGCACCAGGTGGTCGGCGCGGTAGGGGCGGCTTTGCAGCCCGTTGCCGCCGGTGCCGGTGGCCATGCCGACGTTGCAGATGCCCAGATCGGCCGCGCCCTCGTGCACCGCGTTGAGCACGTCGCTGCTCAGGTGCTCCTGCAGGTCGATCTTGATCTGGCTGTGCTCGCGCGCAAAGGCGCCCAGGTCCTCGGGCAGGAACTGGAAGATGGCCGAGATGTTGGCGTGCATGCGCACATGGCCGCGCACGCCGTCGGCGTATTCGCTGAGCTCGCCCTGCATGCGCTCCAGGCCGAAAAGCACGGTGCGCGCATGGTGCAGCAGGCTCTCGCCCGCAGGCGTGAGCGTCACGCCCCGGCTGTGGCGGTAGAGCAGGGCCGTGTCCACGGCGGTTTCCAGGTCCGACAGGCGTTTGCTGACGGCCGAGGCCGCGATGAATTCGCGCTCCGCCGCACGGCCGATGCTGCCGAGTTCACACACCGCCACGAACAGCTGCAGCGAAGTGAGGTCAATGCGGCGCGCAAAACTGCGCTCGGAGCTTTTCATCGGGTCTTTTGGGGTTCTTGGTGCTTCTCGTTTGGAGAAGGCGTTGGCGTATTTTCCTGTAAAAAACACCCGAATGCCATCGCGAACCGCGATGTCGTCCATCGCGCATGCGGCCTTCTTGGGGCGCGCGGGCATGAAAAAACCGCACGGGCCTGGCGGCGCCGTGCGGTCGTGGGGCAGGGGTAGGCTGCTCAGCTGAAGAAGTTCTTCAGCCGGTCTGTCCAGCTTTCGCCGCTGGGTGAGTGGCGGGCGCCGCCCTTTTTCAGGGAGTCTTCCAGTTCGCGCAGCAGCTTGCGCTGGTGCTCGGTCAGCTTGACCGGGGTCTCGACCGCGATGTGGCAGTACAGATCACCCGGGTAGCTGGCACGCACGCCCTTGATACCCTTGCCGCGCAGGCGGAACTGCTTTCCGGCCTGGGTGCCTTCGGGGATGTCGATGGCCGCCTTGCCGGCCAGCGTCGGCACCTCGATCTCGCCGCCCAGTGCGGCCGTGATGAAGCTCACGGGCACCTGGCAGTGCAGGTCGTCGCCATCGCGCTCGAAGATGTCGTGCTTCTTGAGGCGGATCTCGATGTACAGGTCGCCCGGCGGGCCGCCATTGGTGCCGGGTTCGCCGTTGCCGGTGCTGCGGATGCGCATGCCGTCGTCGATGCCCGAGGGGATCTTCACTTCCAGCGTCTTTTGCTTCTTGAGCTTGCCCTGGCCATGGCAGGTGGTGCAGGGCTCGGGAATGATCTTGCCCGTGCCGCGGCAGTGCGGGCAGGTCTGCTGCACGCTGAAGAAGCCCTGGCGCATCTGCACCGTGCCGGTGCCCGTGCAGGTGGCGCAGGTCTTGGCGCTGGTACCGGGTTTGGCACCGCTGCCGTGGCAGGTATCGCAGCTCTCCCACGAGGGGATGCGGATCTGCGCATCCTTGCCGCGTGCGGCTTCCTCCAGGGTGATCTCCATGGCGTAGCTCAGGTCGCTGCCGCGGTAGACCTGGCGGCCACCGGCGCCACGCCCGCGCCCGCCCTGCTGGCCGAACATATCGCCGAAGATGTCGCCGAACGCCTCGGCAAAGCCGCCAAAGCCCTCGGCGCCCGCGCCGCCGGGGCCGCGCATGTTGGGGTCCACCCCGGCGTGGCCGTACTGGTCGTAGGCGGCCCGCTTTTGCGGGTCGGAGAGCATCTCGTAGGCCTCCTTGGCCTCCTTGAACTTCTCTTCGGCAGGCTTGGAGGCATCACCCTGGTTGCGGTCAGGGTGGTGCTTCATCGCGAGCTTGCGATAGGCCTTCTTGATCTCTTCATCCGAAGCGTTCTTGGGAACGCCGAGGATCTCGTAAAAGTCTCGTTTGGACATGGTCTTTCTGGGCCCGGTTGGAACAGGAACGCCGCGCAAGCCCCCTTGTCAGGAAACTCGCGCGGCGGCTCGGGTCAAACGGGGCGTGTTCAGCCCTTCTTGACTTCCTTCACCTCGGCATCGACCACGTTGTCGTCGTCGGGCTTGTTGCTGCTGGAGGAGGACGATGCCTGCTGGCCGCCCGATGCGTCACCCGCACCGGCGCCGGCTGCCGCCTGCGCGGCTTGCGCGTCGGCGTACATCTTCTCGCCCAGCTTCTGGCTGGCGGCCATCAGGGCCGTGGTCTTTTCCTCGATGGCGGCCTTGTCCTCGCCCTTGAGCACGTCTTCCAGGGCCTTTGCTGCCGAGGTGATGGCTTCCTTCTCGGCGGCGTCGAGCTTGTCGCCATGCTCGGCCAGGCTCTTGTTCACGCTGTGTACGGCGGCTTCGCCCTGGTTGCGCGCCTGGATCAGCTCCAGCTTCTTCTTGTCGTCGGCCGCATTCAGCTCGGCGTCCTTCACCATCTTCTGGATTTCTTCTTCCGACAGGCCGGAGCTGGCCTTGATGGTGATCTTGTTTTCCTTGCCCGTGCCCTTGTCCTTGGCGCCCACGTGCAGGATGCCGTTGGCGTCGATGTCGAACGACACTTCGATCTGCGGCGTGCCGCGCGATGCGGGCGGAATGCCTTCCAGGTTGAACTCGCCCAGGAGCTTGTTGCCCGATGCCATCTCGCGCTCACCCTGGAACACCTTGATCGTCACGGCCGGCTGGTTGTCGTCGGCGGTCGAGAAGGTCTGTGCGAACTTCGTCGGGATCGTGGTGTTCTTGGTGATCATCTTGGTCATGACGCCGCCCAGGGTCTCGATGCCCAGGGACAGGGGGGTCACGTCCAGCAGCAGCACGTCCTTGCGGTCACCCGAGAGCACCTGGCCCTGGATGGCGGCGCCCACGGCCACGGCTTCGTCGGGATTCACGTCCTTGCGCGGTTCCTTGCCGAAGAATTCCTTGACCTTCTCCTGCACCTTGGGCATGCGGGTCATGCCGCCCACCAGGATCACGTCGTGGATGTCGGAGACCGATACGCCGGCATCCTTGATGGCCGTGCGGCAAGGCGCGATGGTGCGCTCGATCAGCTCTTCCACCAGGGCTTCCAGCTTGGCGCGGGTCAGCTTGATGTTCAGGTGCTTGGGGCCCGAAGCGTCTGCCGTGATGTAGGGCAGGTTGATGTCGGTCGCGGCCGAGTTGGACAGCTCGATCTTCGATTTTTCGGCGGCTTCCTTCAGGCGCTGCAGGGCCAGCACGTCCTTGGACAGGTCCACGCCCTGTTCCTTCTTGAACTCGCTGATGATGTAGTCGATGATGCGCTGGTCGAAGTCTTCGCCGCCCAGGAAGGTGTCGCCGTTGGTCGACAGCACTTCGAACTGCTTTTCGCCGTCCACATCGGCGATTTCGATGATGGACACGTCGAACGTGCCGCCGCCCAGGTCATACACGGCGATCTTGCGGTCGCCCTTTTCCTGCTTGTCCAGGCCGAAGGCCAGGGCCGCGGCGGTGGGCTCGTTGATGATGCGCTTGACATCCAGGCCGGCGATGCGGCCGGCGTCCTTGGTGGCCTGGCGCTGGGCGTCGTTGAAGTACGCGGGCACGGTGATGACGGCTTCCGTCACGGGCTCGCCCAGGTAGTCTTCGGCGGTCTTCTTCATCTTGCGCAGGATGTCGGCGGACACCTGCTGCGCCGACAGCTTGTTGCCGCGCACTTCGATCCAGGCGTCACCGTTGTCGGCGGCCACGATCTTGTAGGGCATCAGGTCGATGTCCTTTTGCACTTCCTTCTCGGTGAACTTGCGGCCGATCAGGCGCTTCACGGCGTACAGCGTGTTGCGTGGGTTGGTCACGGCCTGGCGCTTGGCCGAGGCGCCGACGAGGATCTCGCCGTCTTCCTGGTACGCCACGATGGAGGGCGTGGTGCGGGCGCCTTCGCTGTTTTCGATCACGCGGGTCGTGTTGCCCTCCATGATGGAAACGCAGCTGTTGGTGGTGCCCAGGTCAATACCGATGATTCTTCCCATGATGTTCTTCTCCGCGATGTTTGAGTGATTTGGATAACTAGTAACGTGTGGATAACTTGGCTGGCTTCAAGCCGTTATCCACCATTTTTTATTTGGGGGCGGTAACGGTCACCAGGGCCGGACGCAGCACACGGTCGGCAATCTTGTAGCCCTTTTGCAGCACGGCCACGACGGTGTTGGGCTCCTGCTCGGCAGGCGCCACGCTGATCGCCTGGTGCTGGTGGGGGTCGAACTTCTCGCCGGCGGGCGGGTTGATGGCCAGCACCTTGTTGCGCTCCAGCGCCGAAGTCAGCTGGCGCAGGGTGGCGTCGGCGCCTTCGCGCAGCTGCTGGGGGGTGGCTTCCTTGATGCCCAGGGCGGCGTCCAGGCTGTCGGCCACGGGCAGCAGGCTCTCGGCAAAGCTCTCGATGCCGAACTTGCGCGCCTTGGTGACTTCGTCCTCGGCGCGGCGGCGGGCGTTTTCGGCTTCGGCCTTGGCGCGCAGGAACTGGTCGGCCAGCTCGGCGCTGTTGGCCTTGAGCTCGGCCAGCTCGCCCTGCAGGCGCGACAGCTCGTCAGAGGCATTGGCGGCCATGGCGGCTTCAATTTCTTCGGGGGAGGCGTCTTGGGAGGTGGTTGGCTGGCTGTTGTCGGACATGTCTTGGTCTTCGTAAATAAAACAGTACGCGCACAAGGTTGGGCGTGTGTGTGGTATTTCAAGTTCGCGCGCAGTGCGGGGGGCATCTGCGGCGACCTGGGCGAGGGGGTTGGCCGGGCGGCAAGCCTCTTGGAGCAGGGGTGAGTGTACAAGGTCAAAGATGCGGGCTATAATCTACGGCTTTGCCCTTGCCACACCGCTTCTAGACGCAGCGGGTGGTTTCACCCAAAAGGAGTCTGCATGCGTCATTACGAAATCATTTTGTTGATCCACCCGGATCAAAGCGAACAAGTTCCAGCCATGCTGGAGCGCTACAAGGGCATGATCACCGCTGGCGGTGGCAAGGTGCACCGCGTGGAAGATTGGGGCCGCCGTCAACTGGCGTACCTGATCAACAAGCTGGCCAAGGCCCACTACCTGTGCGTGAACATCGAAGCCGACCAGGCCGTGATGGCTGAACTGGAGCACGCCTTCAAGTTCAACGACGCCGTGCTGCGCCACCTGACGGTTCAGAAGAAGAAGGCCGACACGGGCCCATCTTCGATGATGAAGACCGTCGAGCGCGAAGAAGCCCGCAAGGCCAGCCAGGCGGAATACGCCGCTGCCGGCGAGCGCTGATCGTCCACCGCCCTTTCGGGAGTGGAGAACCACGTCGTCTTGACGGCCTGTATCGCCGAGGCTGAGGCCCTGCGCTACACCCCCGCCGGTTTGCCTGCTGTTGCCCTGCGACTCGAACACGAGTCCAGGCAGAACGAGGCAGGCGAGCCGCGGGATGTCAAGGCAGCCATGAAGGCCGTCGCATTCGGTGCGATGGCCGAGCGGCTTGCGAGGCAGCAGATTGGAAGTCGATGGACTTTCAGCGGCTTTCTCGCCACGCCGCGCAATGGCCGGAACGCTGTGCTCCACATCCAGGATATTCAACAAAATTAATTTTCAAGGGGTCCGCAATGGCCACGTTCAAGAAGTTCAACAAAGACAAGCGCCCAAAGCGCAACACCCAGTCCCTGCTGTTCAAGCGCAAGCGCTTTTGCCGCTTCACGGTGACCGGTGTTGAAGAAATCGACTACAAGGATGTCGACACGCTGCGCGATTTCATCGCCGAAAACGGCAAGATCATCCCCGCACGCCTGACCGGCACGCGCGCCATCTTCCAGCGCCAGCTGAACACAGCCATCAAGCGCGCCCGCTTCCTGGCCCTGGTGCCTTACAGCGACCAGCACAAGATCTAAGGAGCACAACCCATGCAAATCATTCTGCTCGACAAGGTTGTGAACCTCGGCAACCTGGGTGAAATCGTCAAGGTCAAGGACGGCTACGCACGCAACTTCCTGATCCCTTCGGGCCGCGCACGCCGCGCCACCGAATCGGCCAAGGCCGAGTTCGAAGCCAAGCGCGCCGAACTGGAAAAGGCTGCTGCCGCCAAGCTGGCACAAGCCCAGGCTGAAGGCGAAAAGCTGGCTGGCACCACGGTCAAGCTGACGCAAAAGGCTGGCGTGGACGGCCGTCTGTTTGGTTCCGTGACCAACCACGACATCGCCGAAGAACTGAACAAGCAAGGCTACAAGGTCGCCAAGGCCCAGGTCCGCCTGCCCAACGGCCCGATCAAGGTCGTCAGCGAAAGCACTGTCAGCGTGGCCCTGCACACCGACGTGGTGGTGGAAGTCACTGTGTCGGTCTACGGCGAAACCGCCTGATCGCCAGCACGTAGTAACCTGCGTGACTTGCCGCGAAAGCCGCCCTCGGGCGGCTTTTGTCTTTGCGACCCCGCCATTTGTACAGGATTGCCCACTGGTAATCCACAGATTGCCCCAAGGCTTATCCCCGGATGCCAGATCGTGCTGGTGAGGGGGTGTGCTCCATCAGGTCCCTGCCCGGAGAAATCCCATGTCCGCTGTCTTTCCCCCGCTAGAAGAACAGGGTTTCGTGCCGCCTTCCGGCCCCTCTGAGGACCAGGAGATTGCCAAGCTGCGCACGCCTCCGCATTCCATCGAGGCCGAGTCCAGCGTGCTGGGTGGCCTGCTGCTGGACAACAACGCATGGGACCGCGTGGGCGACCTGCTGGTGGAGAGCCACTTCTACCGGCACGAACACCAGATGATCTACTCGGCCATCGGTGCGCTGATCAACGGCAGCAAGCCGGCCGACGTGATCACCGTGTTCGAGCACCTGAAGAACCAGGGCAAGGCCCAGGAGATGGGTGGGCTGACCTACCTGAACAATCTGGCGCAGTACGTCCCGAGCGCCAGCAACATCCGCCGCTATGCGGAAATCGTGCGCGAGCGCGCCATCCTGCGCAAGCTGGTCACGGCCAGCGACGAAATCTCCACCAACGCCTTCAACCCCCAGGGCAAGACCGTGGAGCGCATCCTGGACGAGGCCGAGGCCAAGATCTTCGCCATCGGCGAAGAGGGCTCACGCACCAAGCAGGGCTTCCAGTCCCTTGACAACCTGGTGATCGACCTGCTCGACAAGGTGCAGGAGATGGCCGACAACCCGGTGGACGTGACCGGCGTGCCCACCGGCTTCGCTGACCTGGACCGCATGACATCGGGCCTGCAGGCCGGCGACATGGTGGTGCTGGCGGCGCGCCCCTCCATGGGCAAGACCTCGTTTGCGGTGAACATCGCCGAGCATGTGGCGCTCAACGAAGGCCTGCCCGTCGCCATCTTCTCGATGGAAATGGGTGCCGCCCAACTGGCCGTGCGTATCGTGGGCTCCATCGGCCGCGTGAACCAGGGCAACCTGCGCACCGGCAAGCTCACCGACGACGAATGGCCGCGCCTGACCGAGGCCATCGAGCGGCTGCGCACCGTGTCGCTGCACATCGACGAGACCCCGGGCCTGACGCCTGGCGAGCTGCGTGCGAACGCCCGCCGCCTGGCGCGCCAGTGCGGCAAGCTCGGCCTGATCGTGGTCGATTACCTGCAGCTCATGAGCGGCTCGGGCGCCGGCAGTGCCGACAACCGCGCCACCGAACTGGGCGAAATCTCCCGGGGCCTGAAGATGCTGGCCAAGGAGCTGCAATGCCCGGTGATCGCGCTGTCGCAGCTCAACCGCTCGGTCGAGCAGCGCACCGACAAGCGCCCCATGATGTCCGACCTGCGCGAATCGGGCGCCATCGAGCAGGATGCGGACATCATCATGTTCATCTACCGCGACGACTACTACAACAAGGACAGCAAGGAGCCCAACGTGGCCGAGGTCATCATCGGCAAGCAGCGTAACGGCCCGACCGGCACCGTGAAGCTGTTCTTCCAGAAGAACCAGACCCGCTTTGAAAACCTCGCCATGGGCAGCGGTGGTGATGACTATTGACGCGCAAGGTTGAGGCGCCCCAATGCAAAAGGCCCCCGCCAATGGCGGGGGCCTTTTGCATTTTTAGCGCGGAATCAGTTTTTCAGTGTGTGCGGTACAGTCCGCGACGCATGAAACCGGCGCGGCCCAGACCAGTGCCCCCGTGCAAGGGCCGCCCCGCCGCACCGGGGGCGTCCCCCTCCCGACTCGCGCAGCGAGTCGAGAGAGGGGTGAAGGCGCGAAGCGACTCAGGGGGTGCTCTATTTCTAGAGCACTTCGCTGGCAAAGTCCGCCAGGCGTGAGCGCTCACCCCGCGCCAGCGTGATGTGGCCGCTGTGCGGCCAGCCCTTGAAGCGGTCCACCGCATAGGTCAGGCCCGAGGAGCCTTCGGTCAGGTAAGGCGTGTCGATCTGCGCCAGGTTGCCCATGCAGATGATCTTGGTGCCCGGGCCGGCGCGGGTGATCAGTGTCTTCATCTGCTTGGGCGTCAGGTTCTGCGCCTCGTCGATGATCACGTACTTGTTCAGGAAGGTGCGCCCGCGCATGAAGTTCATGCTCTTGATCTTGATGCGGCTTCGGATCAGCTCGTTGGTGGCGGCGCGCCCCCACTCGCCGGCATTGCCGCCATCGCCCTTGGCCAGGAACTCGAGGTTGTCGTCCAGCGCGCCCATCCAGGGGCCCATCTTCTCTTCTTCGGTGCCGGGCAGGAAGCCGATGTCCTCGCCCACGCTCACCGTGGCGCGGGTCATGATGATCTCGGTATAGCGGCGGTCGTCCAGCACCTGGGTCAGGCCTGCGGCCAGGGCCAGCAGGGTCTTGCCGGTGCCGGCCGTGCCGGTCAGGGTCACGAAGTCGATCTCGGGGTCCATGAGCAGGTTCATGGCGTAGTTCTGCTCGCGGTTGCGCGTGGTCACGCCCCAGACCGCATGCTTGGCCGAGCCGTAGTCCTTGAGCGTCTGCAGCACCGCGGTTTTTTCGCGGATTTCGCTCACGCGCGCGAACAGGCTGGGCTCGCCGGGGGCTTCGAAGTACGCGAACTGGTTGATCATCAGCTGCGGCACGATGGGGCCGCCGATGCGGTAGTAAGTGTGTACTCCGCTTTGCCAGCTTTCCACGTTCTTGCCGCTCTTGACCCAGAAGTCTGGCGGCAGGGCCAGCACACCGGAGTACAGCAGGTCACCGTCTTCCAGCGTCTTGTCGTTCTGGTAGTCCTCGGCGTTCAGGCCCAGGGCGCGTGCCTTGACACGCATGTTGATGTCCTTGGACACCAGCACCACCTCGCGCGGGGCATGCTGCTTGCGCAGTGCCTCCACCACGCCCAGGATCTGGTTGTCCGCCTTGCCCGGGGGCAGGCTGGTGGGCAGGCTGTAGTCCAGCGGCGCGGTCTGGAAGAACAGGTGGCCGCCTGCGGCGCGCTGGCCCGTGGAGTCGAGCTTGAGGCCGTGGGCGATGTCGGCCCCCTGCACACCGGCGAGGGCGTCCAGGGTGCGGCTGGTCTGGCGGCCGTTGCGGGCCACTTCGGTCATGCCCTTCTTGTGGCCGTCGAGTTCTTCCAGCACGATCATGGGCAGGAAGATGTCGTGCTCTTCGAAGCGGAACAGGCTGGTCGGATCGTGCAATAGCACGTTGGTGTCCAGCACGAACAGCTTGGACGGGCCGCTCGGGCGTGCGCGCTTGGTGCTGCCGCTGGTGCGGCTGGCGGGTGCCGCCGCAGGAGCGGGGGTGGCCGCCGTGCGGACGGTCTTGCGGCCGGGCGTGGTGCTGCGGGCGGTGGCGGGGGTTGTGGGTGCGGGGGCTGCGGCCGGCTCGCCGCGGCTGCGGCCTGCGGGGCGTTGCTCGGCCACCTGCGCCGTGGTGGCGGGCACGGCCTGCAGTGCGGCCCGGGGCGCGCTCTTGCGGGCCGGGGTGCGCGGGGCGGCAGATTCCACGGCTTCGGGGGCGGTGGGCTGCTGGGTGCGGCCAGGATTGGCCACCACGTCATAGGCGTCGGGAGAGAGCAGGGCTGCGCGGCGGCTGGGGGCGGGGGGAAGGGGCATGGTGTGCGGGGCCTCGGTCTGTGGTGGGATCAGAAAGCAAAAAGCCGCCTGGAGGCCAAGGCGGCTTTGTCGGGGAGGGCGGTCGTTGCGAAATCCGGAAGCATTGGCCCCATTATGCCCATTCCCGGTGGCGCCTACGCTCCGGGCGGGAAGGGCTGTTGCGAACGCGCCCGCAACCTGGTTTCAGGCAGCTTTCTTCAGGGCCTTGATGCCCTTGACGGCCTTGAGCACTTCGTCCACGTGGCCGGGTACCTTCAGGCCGCGCCATTCCTGCACCAGCAGGCCGTCGGGGCCGATCAGGAAGGTGCTGCGCTCGATGCCCTTGACCTTCTTGCCGTACATGATCTTGTTCTTGACCACGCCGAACATGTGGCACATCTTCTCTTCGGTGTCGGCGATCAGCTCGAACGGCAGTTCCAGCTTTTCCTTGAAGTCGTCGTGCGACTTCATGTTGTCGCGCGACACGCCGAACACGGCAGCGCCGGCCTTCACGAAGTCCTTGTACTTGTCGCGGAACTGCATGGCCTCCGTCGTGCAGCCCGGGGTGTTGTCCTTGGGATAGAAGTACAGAACCAGAATCTGGCCAAGGTGGGAGGTGTTGGAGACCTTGATTCCACCGGTTGCGTTGGCTTCAAATTCAGGGAGGGGTTTGTTGACAACGATCGCCATATCACTTCAATCTCTCAGGATGTAGTCGTTGATAAGCCAGGGGAGTGGGTGTTATTGCTTTTGGAAGGCCCCTGACCGCAACCGGAGATTTTACCCTGAAACGGACTCTTTCGCGAATCGCATTCTGTAACCAAAGTACACAGACCGGAACCTGTTCGGTACCTGCGGACCCTGTAGCGCGGGTATCCGGGCCCTGGCGTCAGGGGGCGGGCTCCAGCAGCAGCGCTGCAACCACATTGCGGCCCTCGCCGGCCAGGATGTTGTAGGTGCGGCAGGCGGCGGCGGTGTCCATGGTTTCCAGGCCCAGGCGGCGCGCCATCAGCGGCTGCAGCCACGCGGGCGGTGGAAAGCGGTTGCGCTGGCCGCTGCCGAAGATGACCAGCTCGGTCTCGAGTGCCGCCAGCTCGGCAAAGTGTTCGGCCGTGAGGTCCTCGAAGCGCGTGCAGGCCCAGGCCTGGCGCAGCCCGTTCGAGCCGACGATCACGCTGTGGGTGATCTTTTCGCCATCCACCCCGATCCAGCCCGGGCCATAGCCCGTGACGGTTTGTGCGTTGGCTTTGTCCGGCTGGAATTTCATGGTGTGCGGTGGGTGCGCGCGCTGCGGGCCCCCGGGCCCGCCTCGCTGGTGATCTGTGGTCAAATTATAGGTTTCGCCCATCGGCCGGCCCCGTTGGCTGACCCTGGCGCGAACCGCACTTTTTCTCCACCGCACCCTCCAGCGCATGAAAACCGTCCAGAAATCCGCCAAGCTTGCCAACGTCTGCTACGACATCCGGGGCCCGATCATGGACGCGGCCAAGCAG
This sequence comes from Acidovorax sp. AC410, assembly GCF_979253235.1. NCBI lineage: Bacteria > Pseudomonadati > Pseudomonadota > Betaproteobacteria > Burkholderiales > Comamonadaceae > Acidovorax > Acidovorax sp. AC410. The sequence continues at coordinate 288,820 of NZ_CEEDCG010000001.1, read as the reverse complement.
ATGGAGGAAGACGGCCACAAGATCATCAAGCTCAACATCGGCAACCTCGCGGTGTTTGGCTTCGACGCGCCCGAAGAGATCCAGCAGGACATGATCCGCAACCTGCCCAATTCGGCCGGCTACTCGGACAGCAAGGGCATCTTCGCGGCCCGCAAGGCCGTGATGCACGAGACGCAAAAGCAGGGCATCAAGGGCGTGGCGCTCGACGACATCTACCTGGGCAATGGCGCCAGCGAACTGATCGTGATGGCCACCAACGCCCTGCTGGACAACGGCGACGAGTTGCTGCTGCCCTCGCCCGACTACCCGCTGTGGACGGCGGCGGCCAGCCTCTCGGGCGGCACGCCCGTGCATTACCTGTGCGAAGAGGCCAATGGCTGGATGCCCGATCTGGCTGACATCCGCGCCAAGATCACGCCGCGCACCAAGGGCATCGTGGTCATCAACCCGAACAACCCCACGGGCGCGCTGTACTCGGACGAGTTGCTCAAGGGCATCGTGGCCACCGCGCGCGAACACGGCCTGGTGATCTTTGCCGACGAGGTCTACGACAAGGTGCTGTACGACGGGGCCACGCACACGGCCATTGGCTCGCTCAGCGAAGACGTGCTCACGCTCACCTTCAACTCGCTGTCCAAGAGCTACCGCTCCTGCGGTTACCGCGCGGGCTGGCTGGTGGTCTCGGGCGACAAGAAGCCGGCGCGCGACTACATCGAGGGCCTGAACATGCTCTCCAACATGCGCCTGTGCGCCAACGTTCCGGGGCAGTGGGCCATCCAGACCGCACTGGGCGGCCACCAGAGCATCAACGAGCTGGTTTGCGAGGGCGGGCGCCTGCGCAAGCAGCGCGACCTGGCCTACGAGCTGATCACGGCCATCCCGGGCGTCACTTGCGTGAAGCCACGCGCGGCGCTGTACATGTTCCCGCGCCTGGACCCCGCCATCTACCCCATCCAGGACGACCAGCAGTTCTTCCTGGAGCTGCTGCAGGAAACCAAGGTCATGCTGGTGCAGGGCACGGGCTTCAACTGGGCCGCGCCCGACCACTTCCGCATCGTGTTCCTGCCCCACGAGGACGACCTGCGCGACGCCATCGGGCGCGTGGCACGCTTCCTGGAGCAGTACCGCAAGCGCCAGCAGACCGCGGCTGCCTGAGGCGGCCGGGCCCGCTGACCGACAGGAGACCTGCCCCATGCGCAACCGCCTTGCCGCCCGTGTCCTGGCACTGCTCGCCTGCCTGCCTGCGCTGGTGCTGGCGGTGCAGGCCGCCGACAAGGCGCCCGTGGGCTTCACGCACAAGGACTGGGCGCTGCAGTGCGACAACACGCGAGCCTGCCGGGCCGTGGGCTACCAGGCGGAAGCCGGGGACTCCGAACCCGTCTCCATCCGCCTGACGCGCGAAGCCGGGCCCGGCACGCCGGTACTGGTGGATTTGCAGGTGTCGACCGAGAAGGCCACGCCGGCGTCGCTGAACCTCAAGGTGGGCAAGCTCTCGCTGACCGGCCTCGCAGGCGACATTCCCCGCGTTCCCGCCGGCCAGGTGGCGGCATTGCTGCAGGAGCTGCAGAAGAACGACGAAGCCGTCGTCACGGCGGGCAAAGACCGGTGGGTGCTGTCGCTCGCCGGAGCCAACGCGGTGCTGCTCAAGATGGACGAGGCCCACGGCCGCGTCGGCACGCCAGGCGCCCTGGTGCGGCGCGGTACCCAGGCCGAGTCCTCGGTGCTGGCCGCCGTGCCGGCGCCGGTGGTCCATGCCGTGCGCCCGCTGCCTGAGCGCAAGGGCGATGCCGCACTTGCCAGGCCGCTGCTGGCCGCCATCGACGCCAAGGAGGTGGCCGGGCGCTGCAATGGCGACGCGCCCCAACCTGCCAACGTGCAGGTGCATCGCCTCACAGATGGCAAGGTACTGCTGGCCATCCCCTGTGCCATGGGCGCCTACAATTTCGGTGGACTCAACTGGCTGGCCAACGACCGCCCGCCCTACCAGCCGCAGCAACTCGACGCCGAAGGCGAATTCGATGCTGCGGACGCATCGATCCGCTCCTCCATGAAGGGACGCGGCATCGGTGACTGCTGGTCCATCGAGGAGTGGCATTTCGACGGCCGCAGCTTCGTGCGCACCGGCGAATCGGGCGACAGCATGTGCCGAGGCTTTGCCGGCGGCGCCTGGCAACTGCCTGCCTACACCGCCAAGGTGGTTCTGCCCACCAACCCCGTTTCCAGGAAACCCTGATTTTTATGACCATGAAACCCATCCAAGTAGGCCTGCTGGGCATCGGCACCGTCGGCAGCGGCGTGTTCAACGTGCTGCAACGCAACCAGGAAGAAATCCGCCGCCGCGCGGGCCGCGGCATCGAGATCACCATGGTGGCCGATCTGGACGTCGAGCGTGCCCGGGCCGCAGTGGGTGCTGGCATCCAGGTCGTCAACGACGCGCGCGCCATCATCGCCAACCCCGACATCGACATCGTCATCGAGCTCATCGGCGGCTACGGCATCGCGCGTGCGCTGGTGCTCGAGGCCATCGCTGCCGGCAAGCACGTGGTCACCGCCAACAAGGCGCTGCTGGCCGTGCATGGCACCGAGATCTTCGCGGCCGCATCGGCCAAGGGCGTGATGGTGGCCTTCGAGGCCGCCGTGGCCGGTGGCATCCCCATCATCAAGGCGCTGCGCGAAGGCCTCACGGCCAACCGCATCCAGTGGATCGCCGGCATCATCAACGGCACCACCAATTTCATCCTGTCCGAGATGCGCAGCAAGGGCCTGGATTTCGACGTGGTGCTCAAGGAAGCGCAGCGCCTGGGCTATGCCGAGGCCGACCCCACGTTCGACATCGAAGGCGTGGACGCCGCGCACAAGGTCACGCTGATGAGCGCCATCGCCTTCGGCATCCCGGTGCAGTTCGACAAGGCCTACGTCGAAGGCATCACCAAGTTGGGTGCGGCCGACATCAAGTATGCCGAGCAACTGGGCTACCGCATCAAGCTGCTGGGGATCACCAAGCGCGCGGACAAGGGGATCGAGTTGCGCGTGCACCCGAGCCTGGTGCCCTCCAAGCGCCTGATCGCCAACGTCGAAGGCGCCATGAACGCCGTGGTGGTGCAGGGCGATGCCGTGGGCACCACGCTGTACTACGGCAAGGGCGCGGGCAGCGAGCCCACCGCCAGCGCCGTGATCGCCGACCTGGTGGACATCGCCCGCCTGCACACGGCCGACCCCGAGCACCGCGTGCCGCACCTGGCCTTCCAGGCCAATACGCTGACCGACGCCATGGGCACGCTGCCGCTGCTGCCCATGAGCGAAGTGGTCACCAGCTACTACCTGCGCCTGCGCGTGGCCGACCAGGCCGGCGTGCTGGCCAAGGTCACCGGCCTGCTGGCCGAGGCCGGCATCAGCATCGACGCCATGCTGCAGCGCGAAGCCGATGAGGTGGGCGGCGAGGGATCCACGCAGACCGACCTCATCATCCTCACGCACGACACGCGCGAAGGCACCATGGACACCGTGCTGGCCCAGATGCAGGCCCTGCCCACCGTGCTGGCCCCCATCACGCGCATCCGCAAGGAAGAACTCAACTGACGCAGCCGGCACCTGCGTTGTGAACGCAGACGGGACACCACCATGAAATACCTCAGCACCCGCGGCCATGCAGACCGCAAGCAGTTCTGCGACATCCTGCTCGAAGGCCTGGCGCCCGATGGCGGCCTGTACCTGCCCGAGCACTATCCGCAGGTAGACGACGCCATGCTCACGCGCCTGCGCAAGGCCTACCACGAGCAGGGCTACGCCGAGCTGGCCTTCCAGATCCTGTCGCTGTACATCGACGACATCCCGGCCGCCGACCTCAAGGCCCTGTGCGAGAAGACGTACACCGCCGAGGTCTTCGGCACCGGCGAGATCGTGCCCCTGCGCCACCTGGAAAACAGCCTGTGGCTCGAAGCCCTGTCCAACGGCCCCACGCTGGCCTTCAAGGACATGGCCATGCAGCTCCTGGGCAACCTGTTCGAATACGAGCTGGGTCGGCGCGGCGAAGAGCTCAACATCCTGGGCGCCACCAGCGGCGACACCGGCAGCGCGGCCGAGTACGCCATGCGCGGCAAGAAGGGCGTGCGCGTCTTCATGACCAGCCCGCACGGCCGCATGAGCGCCTTCCAGCAGGCGCAGATGTTCAGCCTGCAGGACGAGAACATCCACAACATCGCCATCGAGGGCGTGTTCGACGACTGCCAGGACATCGTCAAGGCCGTGAGCAACGACCTGCCCTTCAAGCGCAAGTACAAGATCGGCACGGTCAACTCCATCAACTGGGCGCGCCTGCTGGCCCAGGTGGTCTACTACTTCGCCGGCTACGTGCAGGCCACGGAGCGCAACGACCAGCAGGTCAGCTTCACGGTGCCGAGCGGCAACTTCGGCAACATCTGCGCCGGCCACGTGGCACGCTCCATGGGCCTGCCGATTGCGAAACTGGTGCTGGCCACCAACGAGAACGACGTGCTCGACGAGTTCTTCCGCACGGGTGTGTACCGCGTGCGCAGCAGTGCCGACACGCATGAAACGTCCAGCCCTTCGATGGACATCAGCAAGGCCAGCAATTTCGAGCGCTTCGTGTTCGACCTGCTGGGCCGCGATGGTGCGCGCACCAAGGCCCTGTTCGGCGATGCGCTGGCCAAGGAGGGCCAATTCGACCTGAGCGCTGACCCGCACTTTGCCGAGGCGGCCACCCGCTACGGCTTCGAGAGCGGCAAGAGCACCCATGCCGACCGCCTTGCCACCATCCGCGACAACTTCCAGCGCCATGGCGTGACCATCGACACCCACACCGCCGATGGCGTGAAGGTGGCCCTTGCGCACCACAGCGACCCGACCGTGCCCATGATCGTGCTGGAGACGGCCCTGCCGATCAAGTTCGCCGAGACCATCGTGGAAGCCCTGGGCCAGGCGCCCGAGCGGCCCGCGAAGTTCGCCGGCATCGAAGACCTGCCCAAGCGCGTGCAGGTGATGCCGGCCGACGTGCGCCAGGTGCAGGCCTACATCGAGCGCCACTGCCAGTGAGGCGCCACCTGCCCGCCGCGCCATGGTGCGCCGGGCAGCAATGAGCGCCTGTCGTTCGGGACGCCCTGGGGTGTCCCTGTCGCTCTGTGACGGAGCTTGGTGGACCATGGATGCCATGGCCTTGCGCAGGAGCATGGAATGAAGGTGGTAGGTTTTGCAGGGTTTTCCGGCAGCGGCAAGACCACGCTGGTCGAGCAGCTCATTCCCGAGATGCGGCTGCGCGGCCTTCGGGTCTCGGTGGTCAAGCACGCGCACCACAGTTTCGACATCGACCACGTGGGCAAGGACACCTGGCGCCACCGCGAGGCCGGTGCCTTCGAGGTGGTGGCCGCCTCCGACCGGCGCCTGGCGCTGGTGCGCGAGTTCGAGCAGCCCGCCGAGCTCACCGTACACCACCTGCTGGCCGAGCTCTACCAGGGCGTGGACTGGGTGCTGGTGGAGGGCTTCAAGGACAGTGACCTGCTCAAGGTCGAGGTCTGGCGTGCCCCCGAGGCCGGCCAGGACGCCAAACCCGTGCGCTATGCCGAAGACGATTTCGTGGCGGCGGTGGCCACCGATGCGCCGGAGCGACTGCCGGTGCCCACGGGCCTGCCCCTGCTCGACCTGAACGACCCCGCGCAGGTCGTGGACTGGCTGCTGCACTATGCCGAGCGCTTCGAATACGACTGGGATCTGCACCAATGAGACCTCTCACCGCTTTCAAGCCCCTCAAGTCCCTGGCCGACGCACTGACCGAACTGCTGGAGCGCGCCACCCTGCTGGCAGGCACCGATACGGTCACCACCTTCGATGCGGACGGCCGGGTGCTGGCCCAGGACGCCGTCTCGTCGCTGCAGGTGCCTCCCAACGACAACAGCTCCATGGACGGCTACGCCGTGCGCCGCGCCGACGTGGCGACTGCAGGCACGGTGTTGCCCGTGTCGCAGCGCATTGCCGCCGGCAGCGCGGGCGCTCCTCTGCAGCCGGGCACGGCCGCGCGCATCTTCACGGGCGCGCCGATCCCCGAAGGCGCTGATGCGGTGCTGATGCAGGAGGACTGTGAAGCCCTGGACGATGGCAGCAGCGTGCGCGTCAACACCGTGCCGGCTGCTGGCCAATGGATACGCCGGGCCGGCGAGGACATCACCCGCGGCGCCGTGGTGCTGTCCGCCGGCACCCGCCTCACGCCCGCCGAGCTGGGCCTGGCGGCGAGCATCGGCCTGCACCAGCTGCAGGTGGCACGCCGCCCGCGCGTGGCGCTGTTTTCCACCGGCGATGAACTGGTCATGCCGGGGGATGTGCCGCCCGAACAGATGCGCCCGGGCGCCATCTACAACAGCAACCGCTTCTTCCTGCGGGCCATGCTGCTGCGCCTGGGCTGCGAGGTGACCGACCTGGGCATCGTGCCCGACCGGCGCGATGCGACCGTGCAGGCCCTGCAACAGGCGAGCGAGGCCCACGACCTGATCCTCACCAGCGGCGGCGTGTCCGTCGGTGAAGAGGACCACATCAAGCCCGCCGTGGAGTCGCTCGGAACGCTGGACCTCTGGCAGATCGCCATGAAGCCGGGCAAGCCCTTTGCCTATGGGCGCATCGGCAGCGCCCACTTCATGGGGCTGCCCGGCAACCCGGTGTCGAGCTTTCTGACCTTTGCACTGCTGGTGCGCCCCTTTTTGCTGCGCCTGCAGGGCGTGCAGGCCGTGGCACCGCGCGCGCTGCCCGCCACGGCGCATTTCGCCTGGCCCCGGGCCGACAAGCGCCGGGAGTTCCTGCGCGTGCGGCACAACGCGGCGGGCGGGCTGGACCTGTTTTCCAACCAGAGTTCGGGTGTGCTCACCTCCGCCGCCTGGGGCGACGGCGTGGTGGACAACCCCGCTGGCCAGACCATTGCACCGGGCGATACGGTGCAGTTCATTGCCTTTGCGGAGCTGCTGGGATGAAGATCACCGTGCGCTATTTCGCCTCCATCCGCGAGGCCATCGGCCAGGGCAGCGAGGCCGTGGACACCGCTGCCGCGACCCTGGGTGAACTGCGCGATGAGCTGATCGCGCGCGGCGGCGCCCATGCCAGCAGCCTGGCGCGGGGCCGGGCCGTGCGCATGGCGCTGGGCCAGGTGATGAGCGGCGAGACCGCCGCCCTGCACGAAGGCGCCGAGGTGGCGTTCTTCCCGCCCGTCACGGGCGGCTGAACCTGTCGCGCACTGCGCCCAGGCTACAGGGCGCGCAGGCGCTGTACCAGTGCTGGCGAGGCCACCATCATGGGTGCGCGCAGCTCACTGCACATCTCTCCGGCGTGCGCGAGCATGGCCTTGAGGGGGGCGGGGTTGGGTTCTGCAAAGCAGGCCTCGATCCACGGTTGCAGGGCCTGCCAGGCGCGGCGGGCCTGGGACAGATCGCCCCCGCGCAGCAAGCCCACCAGTTCCACAAACTGCGCTGTCTGCCAGTGCGCGCAGGCAGAGATGGCGCCCGCGCCGCCCAGTGCCAGCGTATTGAAGATTTGCGCGTCTTCACCCGTCAACACCTGGAGGCGGCCATCCGCGATCAGGACTTGCGTCTTGGCAGAGCTGCCGCCGCAGTCCTTGATGGCCTGGATGCGGGGGTGTGCCGCCAGTGCCAGCAGGGTCTCGCAGGTGAGTGTGGCGCCCGTGCGGTAGGGAATGTCGTAGATGACCACAGGTACCGTGCTGGTGTCGGCGATGGCGCGGAACCAGTGCAGCAGGCCGTCTTGTGACGGGCGGATGTAGTGCGGCGCGGACACCAGCAGGCCCGCCAGGGGGTAGCGCGCCAGGGTCTGCACCTGGTCAAGCACCTGCCCCTGGTGGTAGCCCGAGACACCCATCACCACGGGCAGGCCGCGAGCGGCTTCGAGCACGGTTTCCAGCACCTGCAACTGCTCGGCCTTGTCCAGGGCTGCGGCCTCGCCGGTGGAGCCGCAGGCGACGAAGCCTGAGACGCCTTCGGCGCGCAGCCGGGCTGTCAGGGTGGCCAGGGCAGGGTGGTCCACCGCGCCGTCCTTGAACGGCGTGACCAGAGCGATCCAAAGACCGCTGAAGACGGGGAGGACGGGGTGGTTGGCTGCAGCAGGTACGGCCGCAGTGGCAATCGTCAGGGGGGACATGCGAAAACATCCTTTCAGGTTCGACCAAGGGAAGAACCGCCAGGCTGCGCGCGCGGAATACCGGGAAAGAAAGGGAGGAAGGGGAAAAGGGAGCTGTCTTTCTGCCAGGGGTTCCGTCGCTCATCCGGACGGAACCACAGCTCCGGTCAGATGAGCTCTGGTTTTTTGGCTTTGACCACGCACTGCACGGCCACCGCGGGTGCGGTGTTCAGGGCTGGGGTGCAGTGGGTGGTCATGGCACGCAGTATAGCGGCAGGAGCCTGTTGCGTCAGTCCTGCCCGGGCGCCGGTTCCACGGGGGGGATGAGCTCGGGGCACTGCCAGACCAGCAGCTCGGCCAGGCGCGTCACGATCCAGGTGGCCTCGGGCACGGAGACGCCGGACTCGCCCGCGCACAGCCCGGCATGGATGCGCCGCAGGATCTCGGTCTCGGAAGGGGCCTGCACGTGGTAGAGCGTCTGGGCATGCTCCACCAGGTGCCCGGCCAGGTCCTCGCACAGCTCGTAGCGCGTGCGCACCACACTGGCCGGCTCGCGCAGGCGCTGGCGGGCGTCGCTGTACACGGCCATGAAGGAGGGGGGAACGTGGATCTGGTTGTCGTCGTCGTGCATGGCGCAGGCAGTTCGAAATGGCAGTGGAAGGGTCAGGCCGCGGCGCTGTTCGGCACGCTGCTGCGGTTCTTGCTGCGAAAGCGCTTGCCGTATTCGATCATCGGCTGCTCTACGGCGTAGTACAGCCCGGTGGCCAGCAGCAAGGTGGCAATGACGACGCCCAGGTGGGCGCCCACGCCCGACCATTGCAGGTTGACATAGACCACGACCATCACCTTGGCATGGACAAGGTACAGCGAATACGAAATCTTGCCGATGTAGCGCACCAGCACGTCCTGGATCGGCGGCAGCTTGAGGAACAGGATGAACACACAGGCCAGGCCCACGGCGGCCAGCGGCTGCGGCGCAAAGCCCGTGACTACCTGCCACTGCGACCACAGCAGGATCAGCAGCAGCGCCACGGGCCACAGGACGCTGCTGGGGATGCGCCTGAGCACCTTCTCGTAGCGGTAGATCACCGTGCCCATCACGAAGAAGTACAGGTAGCCCACGATGTTGGACTTGATCAGCGCATGCTGTAGCACGGGTGAGTACTCCACGCCGACGCTGCGCGCCTGGCCCAGGTACAGGAAGTCGAGCGCACCGGTGTTGGCCGCCTTGATCCAGGCGACGGACAGCAGCGTGGACAGGGCCAGCACGGCCAGCCAGAAATGCCGCCAGCGCACGCGGTGCGCCACCAGGGCCAGCAGCACCACGATGGCGTACCAGAACAGTTCCACCGTGAGCGTCCAGCCTACATGCACGCGGTCGAAGAAAAGGCTGCTGCGCACGGACAGTTGCTGCAGGTTGAGCAGGTTGAGCAGGAAATGCGGGTAGTCGTTGACCACCAGTTGCCGGAACCCGGGAACCAGCGCCATCTCGACCAGCACGATGCCCACCAGGGCCACCCAGTACACCGGGAAGATGCGAAAGAACCGCGCCTTGGCATAGTCGCCCAGGGAGTTGCGCTCGGCGCTCTGGATGATGAGGTAGCCCGAGATCAGGAAGAACAACTGCACGCCGATGCCGCCGCCATCGGGGCCGAACAGCGGCACCGGAATGCCGGCGTAGACCGAGAAGTGGTGCAGGGCCACCGAAAGGATGGCGCAGGCGCGCAGGACGTCGATGTTGTTGTCGTGTTCTACCGATCGCAGGCGCTGCGTGATGTCAGAAAATTTCATGGACAGGAGGTCGGTCCGCCCGGCATGGGCGGTTTGGCGTCCCTGGGGGCGCCGTTGGCATCAAATATTGGCGACGGCCCGGCGGCTCAGTCGGGGGTGAACAGCCGCTCGAACCTCACCCGGTCCGCGTCCAGCTCGAAGGTCACCACCTGGCCCATCTTCATGTCCGAGAGCCGGCAGGCGGCAAACAGCGTGGTCTGGCCGGCCAGGTCCATGCTATCGAGGTCCACCAGGGCATAGGGATGGGGCACGAACACCTCGTGCGCGAAGATGTCCTTGCTGCGGTTGCGCGGCGACGGGTAGAGCTTGTATTTTTCGGTGGTGATGGTTTGTGTGGCCATGGGGGGTACAGTTCTGCCGGATGCTACAGACAATCGACTTCATTTTTCAGAAAAAACAATTCCATGGCAAAACCCAAGAGTGAATGGCCCGCCAAGGTACTGGCGTTGATCCAATCAGGCAACCACCCTGCGGCCATTGCGCAGGTCAAAGTGGCCCCGACCGTGACCGACGTCACGCGTTTGCAGGCCCTGGTGGCCAAGCTGCCCCGTACCCCCGCCCTCGTGCAGCTGGAAAAGGTGCTCGAAGAGGAGCGCGCCCTTCTGGCCGCCCCGCGCCTGCACCGTTCGCCATGATGTCGCCCCAGGCACGCAGCGTCTCCATCCAGACGGCGGACTTCGATCTGTCCGCCGAGGTTGCCGCGCTGCGCCATGGGGACCGCCGCGTGGGCGCGGTGTGCGCCTTCGTGGGCACGGTGCGCGACCGCAACGACGGCGACGACGTGGCCTCCCTGGAGCTGGAGCACTACCCGGGCATGACCGAGAAGTCCATCGCTGCGATGGTGGATGCGGCCTGCGAGCGCTTCGAGCTCTTTGGGGTTCGTGTGATCCACCGGGTGGGGTTGCTGCAGCCCCTCGATCAGATCGTGCTGGTGGCGGTGACCAGCGCCCACCGGGGCCAGAGTTTCGAGGCCTGCGAGTTTCTGATGGACTACCTCAAGACCCAGGCGCCGTTCTGGAAGAAGGAGGTCACGCCTGCCGGCGCGCGCTGGGTCGATGCGCGCGTGAGCGACGACGCAGCGCTGACCCGCTGGGGCATCGCTGCGTCCAATGTCGACATGTAAGTGTTGGTAATAGCGCGCGCTGGGCCGCAAAAGCGGGCGCGCACGAGCAGGGTCTGGTACTGCCCGCTGGCCTGACCGGGCCCGGGATGCTTGAAATACTTACCGAAAGTCCCCATATGTGACGCAATTCGGAAGGACATTCACCCATGCGTCTCGACAAATTCACCACCAAGTTCCAGGAAGCCCTGAGCGACGCCCAGACGCTCGCCCTGGGCAATGACAACGCCTATATCGAGCCTGTACACATGCTCGTGGCCATGCTGCGCCAGGAGGACGGGCCGCGCGCGCTGCTGCAGCGCGCCGGTGTCAATGTGCAGGGCCTGCTGGCCGCAGCGGAAAGCGCAGTCAAGCGCCTGCCGGCCGTGCATGGCCAGGACCAGGTGCAGGGCGGGCCCGAGCTCGGCCGCGTGCTGCAGGCCACCGAGAAGGAGGCCATCAAGCGCGGCGACCAGTTCATCGCCAGCGAGCTGTTCCTGCTCGCGCTGATCGACAGCAAGGGCGAGGCCGCCACCCTTGCCAAGGACAACGGCCTCACGCGCAAGAGCCTGGAGGCGGCCATCGAGGCCGTGCGCGGCGGCCAGAAGATGGACAGCCCCGACGCCGAAGGCCAGCGCGGAGCGCTCGCCAAGTACTGCATGGACCTGACCGAGCGCGCCCGCATGGGCAAGCTGGACCCGGTGATCGGCCGCGACGACGAGATCCGCCGCGCCATCCAGGTGCTGCAGCGGCGCACCAAGAACAACCCCGTGCTCATCGGCGAGCCCGGCGTGGGCAAGACCGCCATCGTGGAAGGCCTGGCCCAGCGCATCGTGGCCGGCGAGGTGCCCGAGTCGCTCAAGGGCAAGCGCGTGCTCAGCCTGGACATGGCGGCCCTGCTGGCCGGTGCCAAGTACCGTGGCGAGTTCGAGGAGCGCCTGAAGGCGGTGCTCAACGAGCTGGCCAAGGACGAGGGCCAGACCATTGTCTTCATCGACGAGCTGCACACCATGGTGGGCGCCGGCAAGGGCGAGGGGGCCATGGACGCGGGCAACATGCTCAAGCCGGCCCTGGCGCGCGGCGAGCTGCACTGCGTGGGTGCCACCACGCTCGACGAATACCGCAAGTACATCGAGAAAGATGCCGCGCTGGAGCGCCGCTTCCAGAAGATCCTCGTGGGCGAGCCCACGGTGGAGGCGACCATCGCCATCCTGCGCGGCCTGCAGGAGAAGTACGAGGTGCACCATGGCGTGGACATCACCGACCCGGCCATCGTGGCCGCGGCGGAGCTGTCGCACCGCTACATCACCGACCGCTTCCTGCCCGACAAGGCCATCGACCTGATCGACGAGGCGGCGTCCAAGATCAAGATCGAGATGGACTCCAAGCCCGAGGTGATGGACAAGCTCGACCGCCGGCTGATCCAGCTGCAGATCGAGCGCGAGGCCGTGCGCCGCGAGAAGGACGAGTCCTCGGTCAAGCGCTTCGGCCTGATCGAGGAGGAGATCGTGCGCCTGCAAAAGGAGATCGCCGACTACGACGAGATCTGGCAGTCCGAGAAAGCCCAGGCCCAGGGCAGCGCGCATGTGCGCGAAGCCATCGACAAGCTCAAGTTCCAGATCGAGGAGTTCACGCGCAAGGGCGACTTCAACAAGGTGGCCGAGCTGCAGTACGGCAAGTTGCCGGACCTTGAGCGCCAGCTCAAGGAAGCCCAGGCCAAGGAGGCCGGCAAGGATGGCGTGGCCAGCGCGCCGCGCCTGCTGCGCACGCAAGTGGGTGCCGAAGAGATCGCCGAAGTGGTGAGCCGCGCCACGGGCATCCCCGTGGCCAAGATGCTGCAGGGCGAGAAGGACAAGCTCTTGCAGATGGAAGGCAAGCTGCACGAGCGCGTGGTCGGCCAGGAAGAAGCGATCACCGCCGTGGCCAATGCCATCCGCCGCTCGCGCTCGGGTCTGTCCGACCCGAATCGCCCCACGGGCTCGTTCCTGTTCCTGGGCCCCACGGGCGTGGGCAAGACCGAGCTGTGCAAGGCGCTGGCGGGTTTCCTGTTCGACAGCGAGGACCACCTGATCCGCATCGACATGAGCGAGTTCATGGAAAAGCACTCGGTGGCCCGCCTCATTGGTGCGCCCCCGGGCTACGTGGGCTACGAGGAGGGCGGTTACCTGACCGAGGCCGTGCGCCGCAAGCCCTATAGCGTGCTGCTGCTCGATGAGGTGGAGAAGGCCCACCCCGACGTGTTCAACGTGCTGCTGCAGGTGCTCGATGATGGCCGCCTGACCGATGGCCAGGGCCGTACCGTGGACTTCAAGAACACGGTGATCGTGATGACCAGCAACATCGGCTCGCACCTGATCCAGGCCATGGTGGGGCAGGACGCCGAGGACATCAAGGAAGCGGTGTGGGGGGAACTCAAGAACCATTTCCGACCCGAATTCTTGAACCGCATCGATGAGACGGTGGTGTTCCACGCGCTGGATGCGAAGAACATCGAGGCGATTGCACGCATCCAGCTGCAACTGCTTGAAGCGCGACTGGCCAAGATGGATCTGCAGCTGCAGATCTCTGCGCCAGCGCTCGAAGAGCTGGCCAAGGTGGGGTTCGATCCGGTGTTTGGTGCCCGTCCGCTCAAGAGGGCCATCCAGCAGCGCATCGAGAATCCCTTGTCCAAGCTGCTGCTGGAAGGCCGGTTCCCGCCCAAGAGCGTGATCCCGGTGACGGTGGATCCGGTGCTGGACCCGGGTGTCTTCCAGTTCGGCGGGGCGTCTGAGCCCGCTTGACGGGAAAAAGGGCGGCCCTGGGAGGCCGCCCGTTGAAAGGAAAGGTGTCGTTTGAACAATCTTGTTTCGGCTCTGGTGCGCTTTACCGTGCGTGCCCTGGTGCTGGCCATGGGGCTGGTGGTGTTCCTGAGCCTGCTGGCTGCAGCGCTGGTGCTGGGTTTGGCGTGGGCAGCGCGCGCGACCTGGGCACGGCTCACGGGCCGGCCCATGACCCCCTGGGTCATGCGGGTCGACCCGCGCACGGGATTCAGCGCTGCCATGCGCTCCAGGGCGCAGTGGGGCGCTGCACGCCAGCCCGATGCGGCCGCCGAGCCGCCAGCGCCGTCGCGGCGCGGCGGGGTGCTTCCCGGGGCCGTGGAGGTGACCGACGTGGAGCCGCGCGAGCTGCGCTGAGCGCTGGTGCAAAGCCGCAGCAGGCGCTGAAAGCGGTGCTCGGCATGCCCCTCTAGACGCGCCGGCATGGTCCGGCGGCAGGGGCCGGGCGCTCTATCATGCGCTCCATGACACCAGCCGACATCCACGCCCTTTTTGAAACCCAGCGGCAGGCAAGCCGCACCCAGGTCGAGGTGCCTTTGCTCGTGCGCCGCGAGCGCCTGCTGCGCATGCGCAAGCTGCTCGATGAAAATGGGCCCGTGCTGGCGGCGGCCGTGCAGGCCGATTTCGGCATGCGCTCGCCCCGGCTCACCGAGGTGGCGGATTTCTTCGTGCTGCGCACGCTGCTGTCGCACACCTTGAAGCACCTGGCGCGCTGGATGAAGCCGCAGAAGGTGCGCACGCCCATCTACCTTCAACCTGCCTCCGCGCACATACAGCGCCAGCCGCTCGGGGTAGTGGGGGTGATCGCTCCCTGGAACTACCCTGTGCAATTGGCGCTTGCGCCCGCCATCACGGCGCTGGCTGCGGGCAACCGTGTGATGCTCAAGCCCAGCGAGCTCACGCCCCACACCTCGGCCCAGCTGGCGCTGCTGGTGGCGCAGTTCTTTGCGCTCGAGGAATTCTGCGTGGTGCAGGGCGATGCCAACCTGGCGGCACTGTTTGCCTCGCTGCCGTTCGACCACCTGGTGTTCACCGGCTCGACGCCCGTGGGCCGCAAGGTGGCGCTGGCGGCCGCGCAGAACCTCACGCCCACTACGCTGGAGCTCGGTGGCAAGTCGCCCTGCATCATCGACGGCCACTGCGACATGCAGGATGCAGCGCTCAAGATCGCCCATGGCAAGCTGCTCAATGCCGGGCAGACCTGCATCGCGCCGGACTATGTGCTGGTGCCGCGCGGGCGCGAGACCGAGTTTGCCAATGCCTACCGGGCCGCCGTGGCACGCCTGTTCCCGACCATCGAAGGCAATCCGGACTACGCTTCCATCATCACGCCGCGCCACCACGCGCGCCTGCGCACCATGCTGCAGCAGGCGCAGACGCAGGGGGCGGAGGTGCAGCCCATCGACCCCACGGCAGGCAAGCCGGTGGTGAACACGGTGGGCACGCTGGGCGATGGCGCAAGCCGCCAGATGCTGCCCACCCTGGTGTTCGGCGTCACTTCGGACATGCAGATCATGCAGGAGGAGATCTTCGGGCCCGTCTTGCCGGTGATCTCGTACGAGCGCCTGGACGATGCCGTGGCACACATCAATGCCGGCCCGCGGCCGCTGGCGCTGTACTGGTTCGGCCAGAGCGAGGCGGTGCGTGACGACGTGCTGCGCCGCACCGTGAGCGGTGGCGTGACGGTGAACGACACGCTGATGCACATCGCGCACGACAACCTGCCCTTTGGCGGGGTGGGCGACAGTGGCTGGGGCGCCTACCACGGGGAGCAGGGCTTTTTGCGCTTTTGCCACCAGAAGTCGGTGCTGGTGCAGTCGCGCTGGGCGATGGGCTCGCTGTTCTACCCGCCCTACGGCGCACGCTTCGACCAGGTCATGGGGCTTCTTCGCCGCTGGCTGTAGCCAGGGCATCGGGCGGCGGGGACTCTGGCACGGCGCCGCTGATCAGTTGCACGATGGCATCGCGCAACTGCCCCGTGGACACCGGCTTGTGCAGCAGCAGGGCCGAGGTGGTCTGCGCGTCGCGCAGGCGCTGGGGCGAGGTGTCGCCGGTCATGATGATGGCCGGCACCGCTACGCCCAGGTAGGCGCGCAGGGCCTGCAGCACCTGCTTGCCGGTTTCTTCGTGGCGCAGGCGGAAGTCGGTGATGATCAGGTCGGGCGTGCTGTCCTCGATGTGATCGAGGGCATCGGCGCTGGATTCGGCCGTGGTGCAGTGGCAGCCCCAGCTTTGCAGCAGGGCCTGCATGCCCAGGCGCACCGACTCGTCATCGTCGATGGCCAGCACATGCAGGCCCGTGAGATCGAAGTGGTTGAACGAGGGCGGGGCTTCGTCCTCCAGAGCGCCCTGCCAGGCGTCGAGCCAGAGCCGGAACACCGAGCCCCGCCCGGGACGCGAACTCAGCTCCACCGAGGTGCCCATCTCGCGCGCCAGGCGTTTCACGATGGCCAGACCCAGCCCCAGGCCCTTGCGGCGGTCGCGCTCGGGGTTGCCCAACTGGTGGAATTCCTGAAAGATGTTGTCCCACTGGCTTTGCGGTATGCCGGCCCCGGTATCCCACACCTCCAGCGCGATGCGCCGCCCCCGGCGGCGGCAGGCGATCAGCACGCCGCCGCGTGCGGTGTAGCGCAGCGCGTTGGAGATGAAGTTGTGCATGACCAGCATGACCAGCGAGCGGTCGGCATAGGCTGCGGTGGAGGTCTCGTGCGTGCGGTACACCAGCCCCGCATTGTCGGCCTGCACGCCGAATTCCTGCTCCAGCGCGGTCAGCAGGGGCTGCACGGCGAAGGCAGCGGGCCGCATCTTGACGACGCCGGCCTCCAGCCGCGAGTAGTCGAGCAGGGTGGTGAGCATTTCCACGGCCGCGCTGGATGCGGCCTGCGCGTGGCCCAGCACGGTCAGCTGGTGCGGGCTCATGGGGCTGCGCTGCAGGGTTTCCAGGAACAGGCCCATGGCATGCAGCGGCTGGCGCAGGTCGTGGCTGGCGGCGGCGAGAAAGCGGGATTTGTCCCGGTCGGCGCGCTCGGCTTCTTCTTGCGCGGCCAGGGCGCGCTGCGATTCGGCGCGCAGCTCGGCCACCAGCCGCTCATTGTCGAGCTTGAGGGCGATGCTGCGGCGGGTGGCCGTGTCGCCCGTGCTGGCCTGCAGCCCGGTGAGGGCGTAGTACACCAGCACCAGGAACAGGGCAGGCCACATGGCAGGGCCGCCGCTCATGGCCACGGCCACGAAGATGCCCCCGACAGCGCAGCTGAGGTAGGTGATGTAGGCACGGTACAGCGGAGCCCCCAGGCCCAGCGCACCGGAGGAGACGGTGCTGACAATGCCGATGGCGTAGATCACGCTTTCGGGATAGCCCCAGTACAGCACCACGTAGCCCAGGCTGCCCCAGCTCAGGCCCATGGCGGCCATGCAGGCCATGAGCTTGCGTGCCGAGTGCAGCACCGGGTCGCGTTGCGGCGCCATGCCGCGCAGCGTGATGTACACCCCGATGACCACCAGCGCGTGCGAGACCAGCCAGATGCTGACCACCTGGGTGTCGGCCACGCGCGCCATCACCCACAGGGTGCCCAGCGCCGTGGCCAGGGACGCCAGCAAGGTCATGGGGAAGTTCTGGCGCAGCAGCGTGACCTGCTCGCGCAGCACCTCGTCGCGCTCCCAGCGCCGGCGTGCCCAGGGCCAGCGCGGGATCAGCGGCAGGGCTTCAGACAACGTCATGGAGCGGCGGCATGGACAGGCCCAGGCGCTGCGCGGCCAGCAGCGCGGCACTGCGGCTGTTGACGCCCAGCTGCGCAAAGATGGCAGCCACATGCACGCGCACGGTGTTCTCGCTCAGGCCCAGGTGGCGCGCGATGACCTTGTTGGGCTTGCCGGTGCACAGCAGCGACAGCACTTCGAGCTGGCGCGCAGTGAGGCTGGGCGCAGCAGGTGCGCGCAGGGAGGCGGTATTTCCGCTGTTCGCGGGAAAGCAGGGCTGGCCGGAGAGTGCGACGCTGATCGCCTCCAGAATGTCCTCGCCGCTGGCCGATTTGGGCAGGAAGCCATCGGCGCCACGCGAGCGGGCTTCGTAGACCGCATCGGGTGCGATGCTTGCAGATACGAGTACGATGCGGGCGGTTGGATACGATTGACGCAGAAGGCGCAGGCCGTCGAGTCCGCTCATGCCCGGCAGCTGGATGTCCAGCAGCACCAGGTCCACCGGGGCCGGGGGCAGGGCACAGGCTTCGGCGATCGAGCCGGCTTCGGCAATCGAGCCGACGGAGGGGTGGTCCTGCACGATCAGGCGCAAGCCGGTTCGGAACAGGGTGTGGTCGTCAATGAGCAACAGGCTGGCGGGCATGCCATGAGTATTGCGCACAACACCCCACGAGGGAACGGGTGTGAACTAGTCCATTTGTGCGATGGACGCAATGGCAGGCGGTTTTTAGACTTTCCTCCATGCAGTGACCCTGGTACCGTACGGGATCGGCGTACTGTGGCGGTTGGGTCGGCCCAACCTTCTTCCAACCACCAGGGGAATACAACATGGCTGCCAGCGCTCTTTCGAACCCAACGCCTTCATCGCCCGAGCACAAGCCCTCTGCGGGCGTGGGAGTGGGCGGCAATTGCATTGCACAGATCGTGCATGACAACTGCCCGGACCTGCTGGCATCGGCGGGCGTGATCATCGAGCACCTGGATGCGCAGGCCGGCAATTGGCAGTTTTCGATCGACAATGGCCTGACCTGGCGCAGCGCCCGCACCGACCTCATCAACCGCCCGGGCTGCATGGGCCTGGCGCTGGACCGCGATGCCCGCCTGCGCGTGCTGCCTTTCAGCGGCCACCGGGTGAGTGGCGTGCGCATTGTGTTCCATACCGTGCAGCGCAGCCACGGCCAGGGCAGCGGCAGCTACCGCGCCTATGCCCCGGATGAGCGCGATGGGGGCTCGCGCAGCGTGACCCTGGTGGTGGGGTTGAATGCCGTCAACGGCATGCCGCCCGAGGTGAAGGTGCCCCGCCCGCGCAACAAGCGTGCGCTGGCCCAGTCGGCCCGCGAACGCGCAGGCGATGGCCTCGGAGGCTCGCTGGCCCTGGCCTGACAAGGCATTTGGGGTCGCTTTCGGGGGCTGGTCTGCAAGGGACTGCAGGCCCGGGTACCCTACCGGCGAGGGGTGAAAAACCGTTTGCGGCGACAATGCCGGTCCTTTCGTTTTTTCACACCCTGTTTTCGTTCGGTTTTTTCATGTCCAGTATCCAGGTTCGTCCCGCTACGCTTCGCGATGCCAAAGCCATCGCCCAGATCCACACCGTCTCCGCCCAAGAGGCTTACAAAGGGCTGGTGCCAGACGAGCAATTGAAGTCCATGTCCTCCGTCGACAAGCGCCAGGCCTACTGGCGCGAAGCCATCGAGTATTGCGAGCCCCAGGTGCAGGTGGCCATCGATGGCGAGAAGATCGTCGGTTTTGTCGGCTATGACCGCTCGCGCGATGAGAAGTCCCGCCCCACCACAGGCGAAATCTGGGCCATCTACGCCGCCCCCACCCACTGGAACCAAGGCGTCGGCCTGGCCCTGTGGGATGCTGCCCGCGATGGTCTCCAGGAAGAAGGTTGCACCAATGTCACGGCCTGGGTGCCGCTGCGCAACGAGCGCGCCATCCGTTTCCACGAAATGGCGGGCTTCAAGCAAGAACTTTCCACCGCCAAGACCAATGTGATCGGTGGCGTCAAGATCGAAGAAGTGCGCCTGAAGCGCCCCATCAACTAAGGCTTCGATGATCGAGTGGAACCACCTGGGCCAGGCCCACAGTGCCCAGTGGCGCTCCGAGAGCAGCGCCCCTGTCCCCCGCCGGGTGGTGACCGCTGATGACACCCTGTCTGCCGATACCGCCTACCGCCTGGCCTGCGAGGGCACGGGCCTGCTCTGGCAGGGCGACTTCCAGAACGCGCGCATGCTGCTGCAGGCGCTGATGCGCCGGGTGGACCGCAAACCGGCCAAGGCGGCGGCCAAGGCTGCCGAAAAGGCGGCGACCGCCACCCCGGCCCAGGCGTTTCACCTGCACCGCCAGGCGCAAGCCCAGCGCGCGCGGGTGCTGTCGTCGATCCTGATCCCCCTCTCGCCTGACTACGGCATCGATCTGCGTCGGGCTCCGGACTGGCGCCAGGCCTGCACCGAGGCCTGGGGGCCGGCCCGTGGCGAAAGCTCGGTGGCCACGCTGCGCGAGCTGCTGGGCCTGGTGGGCGCCTTCGAATGGCGCAAGAAGGGCGTGGAAGTGCCCGCGCTGGGCGAGGGCCCGCACAACCGCATCCACCCGCACTATGGGGTGTTCTCTCCGGTGCGGGGCGAGTATGTGGACCTGGTGGCCAATACCTCGCTGCCCACCACCGCGCTGGCGTTCGACATCGGCGCGGGCACCGGCGTGCTGTCTGCGGTGCTGGTGCGCCGCGGCGTGCAGCGCGTGGTGGCCACCGACCAGGATCCGCGCGCCATGGCCTGCGCGCGTGACAACCTCAAGCGCCTGGGCGTGCTCGATCGGGTGGAGTTGCTACAGGCGGACCTGTTTCCGCCCGGGCAGGCTCCGCTGGTGGTGTGCAACCCTCCCTGGGTGCCGGCGCGCCCGAGCTCGCCCATCGAGCATGCCGTGTACGACGAAGGCAGTCGCATGCTGCGCGGCTTCCTGGCGGGCCTGGCGGCCCACCTGGAGCCGGGTGGCGAAGGCTGGCTGATCCTGTCGGACCTGGCCGAGCACCTGGAACTGCGCCCGCGCGAGCAACTGCTGGGCTGGATTGCCGAGGGCGGGTTGCGTGTGCTGGGTCGCCATGACGTGCAGCCCCGGCATGCCAAGGTGGCCGACGCCGGCGACGCCCTGCACGCCGCCCGTGCTGCCGAGGTGACCTCTCTTTGGCGGTTGGCGGCCATCAGCTGAGCAATTGCCCCGCGAGCCCGGGGAAATTACACCGGGGATGGCGTGCTGGTGGGTTCCTGGGGCAGCAACTGGTCCATGCGGTCGCGTATGGTCTGGGCGCGCTCGGGCCCGGCCATCTGCGCCACTTCCTCCAGCAAGGCTTCACCGACGTCGAGCATGCTGGCGCGGTCGCGTGCACCGCGCAGGGCCTCGTGGAACTGCCGCGCCAGTGCGGGGTCGCGGCGCGCGAACATGCGCTCGCAGATGTCGAACAGGTACATGCGCGTGCCGGCCAGTGAGCGCAGCGCGTCGCTGGGGTTTCCTGCGGTCGGTGTCGTGGTGGGCTCGGAAATCACCAAAGGGGCTGTGGCCGCCGCTGGCGGGGGTGCCTCTGGCAGGGCGGCCGGGCCGGTGAGATAGCCCTGGCGCATGAGGTTGTCCACGATCTGCGCGCCGATGCCGTTGTACATGGCCTGCAGGTCGGACAGCGACTTGCCGTCGGCCAGCAGCAACAGGGACCGTTCGCGCAGGCTCAGCGTGCGGACGCCGGGTGACAGTTCCAGGCGGGCTTTGTCGGTTTTTTGGAGCAGCATGGTGGGGACGCGGGGCGGGCATGGAGCGGGGTGCCTGCGATTGCAGCACCCTGGCATGACGCTGTGATGACCCGGCTGCCGCACAATGGCGGGTTGCCCGCTTCCCCTGTGGGTGGTTTTTCTCTGTGACCTTGCTTCTGCGATGACCCTGCTGCTGGCCCCGATGGAGGGGCTTCTCGATTTTGTGCTGCGTGATGTGCTCACCCGCGTGGGCGGCGTGGACCGCTGCGTGTCCGAGTTCATCCGCATCACGGGCACGCTGTTGCCGGACAAGGTGTTCCTGCGCTACCTGCCCGAACTGCGCAATGGCAGCCGTACGCTGGCCGGGGTGCCGGTGCGCGCCCAGTTGCTGGGCTCCGACCCCGTGAGCATGGCCGAGAATGCGGCGCGCCTGGCGGCGCTGGGCCCCGAGGGGATCGACCTGAACTTTGGCTGCCCGGCCAAGGTGGTGAACCGCCACGGGGGTGGTGCCGCCCTGCTGCAGGAGCCCGAGCGCATCGCCGCGCTGGTGGCCGCGGTGCGGCGCGCCGTGCCGGCGCACCTGCCGGTCTCGGCCAAGATGCGCCTGGGCTTCAACGACGCGGGCCTGATGCGCGAGTGCGCGCAGGCCATGGAAGCGGGTGGCGCCTGTGAGCTGGTGGTGCATGCCCGCACCAAGGTCGATGGCTACCGGCCCCCGGCGTATTGGGAGCAGATACCGGCCATCCGTGCTGCGGTGGGGCTGCCCGTCGTGGCCAATGGCGAGATCTGGACCGTGGCCGACGCGCTACGCTGCCGCGCGGTGTCGGGCTGCGATGCCTTGATGCTGGGTCGCGGCATGGTGGCCGACCCGGGGCTGGCGCGGGCCATCCGTGCCAGTGATGCCAGTGCACCGGGGACCGACACCGTGGAATGGGACGACCTGCTGCCGCACATCGCCGCGTTCTGGCAACTGGTGTGCGACGACCTGGAGCCGCGCCAGCGCGCGGGTCGCCTCAAGCAGTGGCTGAACCTGATGCGTCGGCGCTTCCCCGAAGGCGAGGTGGCGTACCAGCATGTGCGGACGATGACGGACCAGCGTGCCATCACGGCCTGGGTGGACGCTTTGCAGGACCGCGTCACGGGCTGAATCAGAGCAGGTGGTCTGGGGCGAGCGGGCCGAGCAATTGCAGCAGCAGGCGCAACGGCGCGCTGGCATCAGGTTCCGTGGTGCTGTTTTGCAGGCCGCTGCCCTGCGGCGCATGCCACAGCAACTGGTTGCCCGGCTGCTGCAGTTCCACACGCCAGGCCAGTTCGCCCAGGGCCGGTTCCAGCTGCGTGGTGATGCGCCGGGACAGTTCGGTGCTGCGGATCAGCAGCGCGATCTCGGTGTTCTGCCTTTGCGAGCGCATATCGAGGTTCATCGAGCCGATGGCGACCAGGCGGCCATCCATCACCAGCAGCTTGGAGTGCAGCATGGCGCGCGAACTGCCCACCGAGCCGGTGGGCGAAGAGCCGCTGCCGCCCGAGGAGCCACCCGGGCTGCCGAACGCACTGCCCAGGCCGCTGAGTTCGCTGCGCATTTCGTAGAGCTCCACCCCCATGGCCAGCAGCTCCGGCCGGTGCCGGGCATAGCCGGCATGGGCAATGGGTGCGTCGTTGGACGCCAGCGAGTTGGTGAGCACCCGCACACGCACGCCACGTTGGCGGGCCTGGGCAAAGGCCTGTTTCATGTCGGGGCCGGGCACGAAGTAGGGTGAGACGATGAGCAATTCGCGCCGGGCCTGGCCCATCAGGTGCAACAGACCGTCCACCACCGTGTCGCCCTCGCCGGCATCGTTGGTGTCCGTGGAGGGGGGCGCCGCCGCGCCGCTTGCGGCTGCCGGTGCATGGCCCCCCGCAGAAGGAGCGATGCGTGCCGCTTGCAGGGCATTGGATCCGGTGGCGGGTGCCGTGGCCGGCGACGCCATGTTGGCAGGGCCTTCGGCCGGGATCTTGGCGGGCTGGTCAACCAGCACCACGGCGGGCGCCCAGACAAAGGCGGCGCTGCCCAGGTCCATGGGCTGGTAGTCCCAGATGCGGTTGTGTGGGGCTCCCGGGTGGGCAAGGGCATCCTGTCCCTGGGCCGGCACCTTGGCGGGCGGCTGCGATGCCTGGGTATTGCTGTCCAGGGCCACCTGGCGCTCCCGTTCTGCCGCGTCGGCCGCTTCGTACTGGTGGCGCATGGCGTCCAGCTCCTCGCGCGTGACCAGGGACTGCACGGGGTAGGCGCGCTGGTTGTTCCAGTAGTGGTCGAAGCTGCGCGAGAGGTCCTGCACGATGGGGCCGGCGGCCAGCACGTCCAGATCGACGAAATTGCCGGCATCGGCTGTGCCGAAGTAAGCGTCGCCCAGGTTGCGCCCGCCGGTGACGCCCATGGCGTTGTCGGCAATGAAAAGCTTGTTGTGCATGCGCTGCTGGGCCCGTGAAAAGTCCGTGACCGCGCCGAACATGCGGCCCAGCGTGGAGCCGCGCGCGCCCGTGAGCGGGTTGAACATGCGCATCTCGATGTTGGGCACGAAGGCCAGGCGCATGACCTGCGCATCGCGCCCGGCACTGTGGAAGTCGTCGAGCAGGACCCTGACCCTCACTCCACGCCCGGCGGCCGACACCACGCTCCGGAGCAGGCGCTCGGTGCTGGCGTCGGCGTGGATGGCGTAGTACTGCAGGTCCAGCGTCTTCGTTGCTGCGTCCACCAGTGCCAGGCGGCTGCTGTAGGCCGCCTGGGGCCCGCCCAGCAGCAGGAACCCCGACGGGTAGCGCCCTGCTGCGGCCTGCCGGCTGGTTTCCACCAACTGCCCCAGGGGCGTGCTGGCGGGGGAGGCGAGGGCGCTGGATTCGGGGCGGGTCACGTCCTGGGGCAGTCCCGCGCAACCCGTGGCCACCGCCACGGTGAGCGTGGCAGCCAGGGCCATCCAGCCGCAGCGGGCGGCGGTGGCAAGCTCTTTGAAAGTGGCGATGGGGGCGGGCATGGGGAGGAGGCCTTCTGGATACTACCGAAGGTATAGCCCGCGCCCCGCGCCCCCGCTGTCGGACGGCGCGCCGAAACGTAACGCCGTGTGAACGGCGCCACGCTTGGCAACTGCTTACCAGCTGACTTCGCGGTCTGGCGTGGCGCTGATCTTGTGGATGGAAAGGTCGGCGCCGTCGAATTCCTCTTCCTGCGATAGCCGAAGGCCCACGGTGGCCTTGAGGGCGCCGTAGACCACCAGCCCGCCCAGGACCGCCCAGACCACGCCCAGGGTGGTGCCGATCAACTGCGCGCTGAAGGCCACCCCGCCGAGGCCGCCCAGGGCCTTGCTGCCGAAGATGCCGGCGGCCAGGCCGCCCCAGGTGCCGCACAGGCCGTGCAGGGGCCAGACGCCGAGCACGTCGTCGATCTTCCACCGGTTCTGCGTCAGGGTGAACAGCAGCACGAAGATGGTGCCGGCAATGGCGCCCGTGACCAGTGCGCCCAGCGGGTGCATCAGATCGGAGCCTGCGCACACGGCCACCAGGCCGGCCAGCGGGCCGTTGTGTACGAAGCCCGGGTCGTTCTTGCCCAGCACCAGGGCGGCCAGCGTGCCGCCCACCATGGCCATCAGCGAGTTGACCGCGACCAGCCCCGAGAGCTTGTCCACGGTCTGCGCGCTCATCACGTTGAACCCGAACCAGCCGACCACCAGGATCCAGGCGCCGAGGGCCAGGAACGGGATGTTCGATGGCGGGTGGGCCGAGATGGCGCCATCCTTGCGGTAGCGGTTGGCGCGCGAGCCGAGCAGCACCACGGCAGGCAGGGCGATCCACCCGCCCACGGCATGCACCACGACCGATCCCGCGAAGTCATGGAACTCTTCGCCCGTGAGCGACTTGATCCAGGCCTGCACGCCGAAGTGCTGGTTCCAGGCGATGCCCTCGAAGAACGGGTAGACGAAGCCGACGATGACGGCCGTGGCGATGAGCTGCGGCCAGAACTTGGCGCGCTCGGCAATCCCGCCCGAGACGATGGCCGGAATGGCCGCCGCGAAGGTCAGGAGGAAGAAGAACTTGACCAGCGAATAGCCGCTCTGCTGGACCAGGGTCTCGGCACCTACGAAGAAGTGTGTGCCATAGGCCACGCTGTAGCCCACCACAAAGTACACCACGGTGGACACGGAGAAGTCCACCAGGATCTTGACCAGGGCATTCACCTGGTTCTTCTTGCGGACCGTGCCCAGCTCCAGAAAGGCGAACCCGGCATGCATGGCCAGCACCATGATTGCCCCGAGCAGAATGAACAAGGCGTCCGTGCCCTGTTTGAGTGCTTCCATACCATCTCCACGCGATTGTTTGATCTGTTTTGGTGCATCTCACTGCGGCATGCAATGAATGCACCAAAACCAAGCAAAAAATGCGCCAGCATGTGGCATGCGTCACCGGGGTGGTGCTGGGTTGTTTTGGTGCATGGACTCTCCAGTGGGCTGGCCCAGCTGGGCATGGACCACGGGGAGTCGGCGGGTCAGAAGTTATCGCGCCCCTGAACCCGTGCCACAATGCGCAGATCGGGTCCGATGTGCTCCACCGAAACGTATTCGAGCGAGGTCCCATCCGCCAGGGCTTGCAAAGGCGCTGTCTGGGCTATGCCCAGGCCCGGCCCGAGCAGCCGGGGTGCGAGGTAGAGCAGCAACTCGTCCACCAGCCCCTCGCGCAGGAAGGACCCGTTGAGCTTGTGGCCGGCCTCCACATGCAATTCGTTGATGGCACGCCGGCCCAGGTCCTGGAGCATGGCGCCCAGGTCCACCTTGCCCTGGGGATTGGAAAGTTGGATCACGGTGGCGCCGCGGCCTTCCAGTGCCGCCTTTCTTTCGCGGTCATCGCTGGCGGTGTAGATGAGGCAGGTGCGGCCCGGGATGGAGAACAGGCATGCCTGCAGCGGGGTCTGCAACTGGCTGTCCACGATCACCAGGTGCGGCTGGCGCGGCGTGGCAACTTCGCGCACGTCCAGGCGCGGGTCGTCATCGAGCACCGTGCCGATGCCCGTGAGCACGGCGCAGGCGCGCGCGCGCCAGGCATGGCCATCGGCCCGTGCGGCGGGCGAGGTGATCCACTGGCTCTGCCCGTTGGCCAGCGCGGTGGTGCCGTCCAGGGACGCGGCGGTCTTCATGCGCACCCAGGGCGTGCCGCGCACCATGCGGCTGAAAAAGCCGATGTTGAGCTCGCGCGATTCTGTCGCGCCAGGGCCCACGACTACATCCACCCCAGCAGCGCGCAGGCGCGCAAAGCCCTGGCCCGAGACCAGGGGGTTGGGGTCTGCCAGCGAGGCCACCACCTTGCCGATGCCGGCACCGATCAGCGCATCGCAGCAGGGCCCCGTGCGGCCCTGGTGAGAGCAGGGCTCCAGCGTGACGTAGGCGGTGGCTCCGCGCACGTCGTTGCCCAAGGCTGCCGCATCGCGCAGCGCCATGACTTCGGCGTGCGGGCCGCCGGCCTGCTGGGTGAAGCCCTGGCCGAGGACGTTGCCATCGGGCGTGGTGATGACGCAGCCCACGCGGGGATTGGGGTTGGAAAGACAAAGCGCCTGAGTGGCTAGCTCAAGCGCTTTTGTGGTGTGTTGTTGTTCCGAAGAGGTCGCCATGGTGGCGTGCATGCTAGCGCATGCGGGGCCTGTCGGATGGGGGCGGGGTCACTTGTTCCAGCAGTCGGCCACGGTAAGGGTAGCGGGAGTGAACGCCACCATGTTTCGAGTCCCTGTATTGGTCAGCGTCAGATTGCCGCACTTGTCACCTGATTGAGGTGTGCCTGCCTTGCGTGTGGCGGTCAGAGTAAAGGCGGCATTGGTGGAAGGGCCCCCTACCCCATTGCCGATGGAAATAGTGTAGCGCTTGGCTGGGTCTCCGGCCCAGGTCATATTGGTGGGGAGTGCAAGGGGGTACACCCCCGTGGCCGTCGAGGCGCGCTCCAAATACTGGGCAGCTTGCTGCAGACCGGCGCGCGCATCAGCACGGTGACCGCGCCGGATGAACTCTGTGTAGCTGGGTATCGCGACCGCAGTGAGGATGCCAACGGTGGCCACCACCGTCATGAGCTCAATGAGGGTGAAGCCTCGTTGCCGTGCAGGTATGTTGCTGTTCATTCTGTGCATCGTACATTCCTTAGGCCAGATTAACGGATCTGGCGCCAGCTAGGACGCATGGATTCCTCGGGTGGAGCGGCAAGCCTTTCGCCTCCGGGGCTTCCGCCGCCACCGCCACTGCCGCCCGTGCCCTTGGCATCCATGTCGATATTCTCGAACTTATCCTTCTTGATGATGCTGTGTGGACCCTTGGTCACTTTGGCCCGCGAGACACCCTGGTCGGCCGCAGTGTACGACTTGTCAGCGTTCATATCCACGATCTGGAACGTGGGGCGCTTTCCGTCCATGATGTTGACAAAGGTGCGGTACTGGCGCTCACCATCCACGGAGGTCGAGTCGCAGCTCTCGACGTTCGGATCCACATTGGAGCCCTTGGCGGGGACTTGCGACCACACCGTGAGGAGGTTGGTTGCGTCGTAGAACTCCAGGGGTTTCAGCAGCCGCTCGCCCACGGCAGGCAGGTCCATGTACCAGCCGTTGTAGTTGCCCCATGTCTCCAGTTTGAGTTCATCCACGACATCGACCGTGGCATAGTCGGCGCTGACATCGGTGAATTTCTGCTGCGCCAGCTTGGCCGTTGCGACACCTGTACCCAGCGCCGTGGGGGTGGGGACGCAGTCTGCACCATTGGGGCAGCTTCCGCCGCCAGGATGGACCTCCAGTCGCTTGCTCGCTCCGGTGCCCACCACGCGGTACCGGGTATTGTCCAGAACGGAGTACAGGGATTGCACATCCACATTGGATGGGTCGGTGACATCCACATTGCGGCCCGTGCCAAAGGCGACCATCATGCCGCCCACGCGCGAGGTTGTCGCCGTGGGGCCGCTGCCCGTTTTCTTGTTCCGGTCATTGGCGCGCACAGTCGGGGCCGTGGAAATCGGCTGGATCTTGGTGCGCGACGCATTGCCCAAGGCTGCCGGTCCCTGGGCCGTGAACAGCGGGCTGCCGCCGAAGGCGACCTTCCAGTTGCCAGCGGTGGCGCTGGTCAGGTCAAACTTCCACATATTGCCTCGGTTGTCTCCAGCGTAGACGACATCGATGCGGCTGTCACCATCCAAATCCACCACGCGCGGCGCGCCAAGCCCATTGTCGTTGGCATTGCCTGTACCCGCGGCCTGGGTGGTGGTGGGAATGCGCACCAGCTCACGCAGGCCGTCCAGGTACTGGATCAGCAGCACCGGGCGCTGGTTGGTGCTGTTGTAGCCGTTGCCCAGCACTACCGCCCAGCGGTTGTTGTTCATTCGTGTGATCTGCGTGGTGCGCATGGCGTCGGTTTCACTGCGCACGGGCCGGGCCGTGATGTGGCCGATGTCCTTGTCTTCTTCCACTACCTTGTCGCACATCGTTTTTTCAGCCCCCGTCATAGCGCCGCAAATGGGGGCCGCTTCGGTGGAGCCGCGTGTACGGTCGAGCTTGACAAGGGTCTGAGCATTGCCTTCGGAAAAACCGGGTACGGAGGTCGGGGACGCGGTGCCGGTGGGGTTAGTCACATCCAGCACGAAATAACCTTTGCCCCCCTGGCCCAAGGTGCCTACCAGGTAGGTGCGCCAGTCGGGGACAAAGGCCGCATAGTTGGGGTCGGTGGGATCTTGTGCGCCTCCGTTGGCGTCGATGTCCCCGGTCATGGGCGATCCGTCGACAAAATAACGGTGCTTGTTGTTGTACTGTGGGTCGGTCAGCAGGTTCAGGGTGGGTATCACCCCCCGAGGCACGTAGGCCAGCTTCTCCTGGCCATCGGCCGTTGAAAAACCGTGCAGCATGCCATCGTTTCCGCCCACGTAGATCATGGGTGGGCGTGACTTCTCGCTGCGCACGAAGTTCGCGTAGCCCTTGAGCAGCGAATCTCCTGCAGGCGCGCCGGTGTACCACACATCGGAGTTGATGATGTCGCCCTGGCGGCTCTGACGTTCGCGATAGGGCTTGGTTGCGGTATATCCGGTGTCGTCGGAACCCTCCTTGCTGCGCTCACCACGGATGTAGTCAAGCCGTTCCTGGCCTTTGGTGGCTGTTTCGACGGTGCCGCCAACATTCGTTTGCAGCCAGGTCTTCTGTGCCGTGCTGAGGTTGGCTTCGTCCGACGCCCACTTGAAAGGCACGCCACCCCGGTATTTGCTGGTGTCCCATTTGTCGCTCCAGCTCAGTACCAGACGGGTGCTTATGGTTGCCAGGGCATCCAGCTTGTCTGCGGTATTCTTGCCGCCCCAGCCTGGGTCGCTGACGGAGCTGCCGTCGGGTTTCACCCGTTCGGCAGTCACGAACCCCTTCCAGCCATTGGTGGGCTCATAGGCCGCCGTGTACTTGCCCACTTCGCTGCGCGAGACGTTGGAGCCGCTGGTGGCGCTGGCGCTCAGATCGGGATCGGTGGCGGTATTGATCTGGCCGAAGATTTCGCGGAAGGCCTTTTCCAGGTCTTCGCCTTTGGTCACTGCATAGAAGCGCCCGCGGCCGTTCAGGGCCGCATGCCACAGGTCCAGCGAACGCCTGTCTTCGGCACTCATGGCGGGCCAGGTCTTGGTGCCCGTCACCAGATCGCGGAAGCTGCCGTCATAGCCAAACGGGGTCTTTTCCGTGGGGGCTGCAATGGTGGGGGCACCCGGCCAGGTGGTGGATACGGTGCTGAAGCCGATGGTGTAGGTCACCATATGCGTCCACGTGGCTGGGTTGTAGCGTGGGTTCCAGTAGCGCTCCAGGATGGCATCCTTGTTTGCGGTGTCCTTGCCGAAATTCTCGGTGGCGGGGGCCTTTCGGTAATCCGCCGCAGGCTGCATGGTGCCGGTCAATCCCGAAGTCTGCATCGGCGTTGCCCAACTGTAGAACGCCCAGTCGGCCAATGTCTTCGTCTGGGTATCGCGGTAAAGGGCGGTTTTGGCTTGTTCGGCAGTGGTTCCCCCATACACATTGCCATCCGGCAAGGTCAGGCTGGTTGCGTTGTCG
Organism: Acidovorax sp. AC410; assembly: GCF_979253235.1. Taxonomy (NCBI): domain Bacteria; kingdom Pseudomonadati; phylum Pseudomonadota; class Betaproteobacteria; order Burkholderiales; family Comamonadaceae; genus Acidovorax; species Acidovorax sp. AC410. The sequence continues at coordinate 258,490 of NZ_CEEDCG010000001.1, read as the reverse complement.
CGCTTGGCAGTGTTTGGAATGTCGTAGTCAGTACCGTTCCAGCGGCCGTCCGTCATCATGATGTGATAGGTCCGGCGGCAGGCCAGGTAGGGGCTCGCCGTTGTGCCGGGGTCCGACGCCCAGGCGCTGCTGGTGCCCAGCGGCTGGCGCATGTATTCGTCAGCCTGCTTGAACATCAGGTGGGAGGGCGTGCCGTTGGTCGCCTTCAGGTTGCTGATGAAGCTGATGAAGTTGTTGCGGTGGGCCGTGTTCAGCCGGCGCATGGAGTTGGTCTTCATGGTGGAGCTGTTGACGCTGAGCGCGTCGGGCGAACCACCGTTGTTCCACATCGCCTGCCAGGACAGCCGGATCTTCTTGTCGGGCAGCAGTGTGGTGTCGCGGAAGATACCGCCTACTCCGCCACTGCCGACCATCGTGTACTTCAACACGTTGATGCGCTTGGCGTTGGCAGGCCAAGTGCCATCGACGTTGGGTATCGTCTGGTTGTTGCTCGTGCTGGCTTCGCTGTCCAGGCGGTATTCCATACTCCCAGAATCGTCGATCGAGATGATCACATTGGGCGAGACATAGGGCTCCACTGTGCCTGGCGGCGACTGTGCCAGGTCCAGAGCCCAGGCGCCATGCGGCGCCAGCGCGGCGCTTGCCGCCAGGGCGATGAGGTGCTTGCGAAAACGGGGGGCTGCGGTGCGGGGCATGGCGCGCTCCTTGGAGGGTTGGGTATGAAAACTAGCGCCAGAACTTGTCGGTCAACGGTCCAGGCGATTTTGAAGGTTGGTATGGTGGAGCTGCTTCAGTTTTTGCGAAGTTGCCGCACATACGTCTGCTGTAGCACAGCCATCGTGTTGGGCTTGCGCCCATACGCCACAGCAGTGATGCGGTATGCCACATTGGGGCTCAAGTTCAGGCGCAGCACGTCGGGTTTGCTAGGGTCAATGATCACACTGGAATTGCTATCGTCGTAGCGCAGCAATTCAATCCAGTACCAGCCGCCCTGGTTGTTGGGGGAGGCTGCGCTCCACTGAAGGATGGGATTCGCGGGGGAGCTTGTATCTCCCTGGGTTGCGCCGGTGTACTGGCCATAGCGCGCACCGATGCCGGGCTGGGTCATGTCCTCGAGCTTGACTTCGCCAGACTTCAAATCAAGCGGTAGTGGGAGCGTTGCGTTCGTGTAGTTCCAGAAGTCTTGCCGCCCTGTGCGTTTGGTGCACAAGCCGGTGCGGCATTTGGTTGTCTGGGTGTCCAGGCTGGCCAGAAGAGGTGTGACTTCCTGCGCATCCACTGGAATCTTGTCGGCGGCGGCAGTCAGGTCGCGGCATGTGGCTGCGGTGCAGGGGGTGCCGTCTGCAAACTCGCGCCGGATGTCGAGCTCGGCGTCTTGCAGCAAGGCCTGGGCGGCCTCGAAAGCACGTTGGTAGTCGGCGTCGTTGCCCACAACCATTTCGTTGAACAGCGAAGTGCGGGACGCCCACAGTGCCAGCAGCATGGACAGCATGACGAAAACGATGACGATAAACAGCGCCACGCCTCGCTGCTGTGGGCGCAGTGGCCGGTGGTTGGGGAGGGAGGGCCTTGGCATGGGGACTTTTCTCGTCAAGGGTTACATGGAAGCGGTCAGCCCCTGGCTGCGCATCTGGAAGACGTTGCGAAACACGGAGTGGATGCGGCGCGCTCGCGCGCCGGTCAGGGTGGTCATGTCCACAGCGGTGCCGTTGCAATCGGTGTACGTGCTGCCAACGGGCATGCTGACGGACTCGGTGCCATAGAGCACCAGGCACACCTCCACTGCCTGCACGCGGCCCCAGTTGGTGCCCACTCCGGCTGCGTCGACAGTTTGTATGGTGGGGTTGCCCAGCGCGCTCACGGTGTCCTGCAGCAGGTAGCGCACCTGGAAGTTGGCAACGTTCTGCGCGATCGACTGGGCCGCCGCACTGTTGCCGCTGCATTGCAACTCACTGCCGGTGAGCTGAAAAATGCTCTCCAGGCGCTGGTCTGCATTGGCACCGTCAGGGCCGCCGACGCAGTTGCGTGCCAGCGTTTGTTCTGCGGCACTGCTGAAAACGGGCTCCGTAAAGCGGCGGTAGCCCAGGGTGACGGTCGCTGGCGTGTTGGTGCCGGCAATCGTATCCGTGGAGGGGTTGAAACCCTTGGCACTGCCCGAGGCGGGGGCGGTGGCTTCAAAACCCACGGGTGCAATGTACAGGTCTTGCGCAATGAGGGAGCTGGGATTCATGTTCAAGCGCACTGAGCCCGCCTGGCGCAGCTGCAGGCCAATGACACGCATGGCGTAGGCTGCCTGCTGTTGAATGCCGCTGGTGTCGGTCACCGTTCCTGAGATGCCGCGCGACAACGTGAGTGCGCCCATGGCCACCGCAATAGTCAACAGGCCGATGGTGACGCCCACCATCAACTCGATCAGTGTGAACCCGCGTTGTGCGCGTGGAGTTTTCAGCAGGGCTTTGTGTAGATTTCGGCCAGGGTGACGCCTGGCCGGGCAGGCGATGGGGAGGGCATTTTTTTCACGCATGTCAAACCCCTGGGCAGTAGTACATGGTGGCATTGCTGCCGGGGGCGTAGGGTGCGCAGCGGGCTGCGACAGGGATGTACTGGAGGTGGCAAGTGAAGTTGGCGGGGCAGAGAAAAGCTGCGCCATTGCTCAGGGTGCCGTCGGCGGCCCGAACCTTGGTGGCATCGATGTCATCCTTGTAGGCGGCAGTGATCTCACGCTCATTCTCGCGCCAGGCGATCATCACTCCCAGTTGGCGCCGTTGCCCAGCTGCCACGGCGGCTTCGGCTGGCGGTATGAAGATGCTGGCCTGGCCAAGGGGGAGGTTGTCCCGGACGGTCTTTTTCCAGACGGCCAGGTCATAGGTTGCCAACTGCGTGTGGGTGCAGCCGGTGGCGCAGCTGCCTACCGTTGGGGTGGCCGCGAACGTTGTGACGTAGCTGGCCATGTCTACCAACGCGTTCGGGTTGGTCTTCATGCGTTCGCCCAGGTCTTCAATAAGGCGGATGGCTTGCGCTCGGCGCAGCGAGGTTGACGTATCGGTCAGGGTGCGCATTTGGACGCCCAGGACGCCAAGGATGCCCAGAGACATGACGGCGATGGCGACCAGGGACTCGATCAGGCTGACGCCGTGTTGCGAGCCAGAGTGTCGGACGTTTGCGGAACGCATGGAAAATCCTCTTTGACCAGGGCGGGGGGTTCTTGCGGATTCGGGGTAGAGGGGGGGGCTCAGCATGCTTCGCCCCCCTTCTTGCGGACAATGCGTCCCCCGGTGCCGACACACAGGCGGGCAGAACTGATGTCGGCCATGGTTTTGGTTTCGGGTGTGATATCAAAGAACAGGTTGGTAGGAACACCTGCTCCGGCTCCCGTCGAGTGCGAGGCCATTCCCCAACGGTCTACGACGATCTTGCCCGTGCTGCCTGCCAAGCTTACTGTCATCCGGGTGGACTCTGGCACGTTTTGCAGAGCGCATTCATTGGGTTGGACTGCAGAATTGCAGGCATCCTTCAAGCCGTTGCCATTCACGTCGAAGAACACTTCCCAGCCGCAGCCCCATTGAGCTACCCCTACACCGTTGTTACAGGTTCCGGCGTCGTTGTTATCTTTCTTGAGGATGATGACGTTCCCACCTCGTTTGATGGCTTCTGAGCGCGCCAGATACATGGTGGATGTCATGCTTTCCGCCGTATCTCGAACCCGCCAACGCTCAATCAGTGGCCTGAAGCTGGGTCCGACCAGTGCGCTCAATACCGCCACAATGGCCACGACGACCATGAGTTCAATGGCCGTGAACCCGCCACTGGAGCGCGGGGCTCTGCCGGGTGTGTGAACTCCAGACCAATGATTAAGGCTCGGTGCTTGCATGATTTTCATATTAAGTGACCGGATGTGACGTGACCATGGTGTACTGACCAGTGGCATGGAAGCCGGGACGAGCGGCCGGAAGCTGTATCGCCAAGGGTACTGCCGTCGCTTCCTGCTGCCGGGCGGCCCAGGCAAGTGTGCCAGGCCGTTTTGCGCTTCCTGTTGCACTTGAAGCTGTTTTGTCGCTTGCTTTTGTGTGGTGCAGGGCGCAGGCCCTTCTGTGCCAAGTCTGGAGATTCTGGGCGCAACTGAAGGCTTCGGCAAGCCAAAAAGACCCATTTCCCAGGGCGCAGGCTATAATCCGATGGTTTTGCATGGTGCAAGACGCACGCCACCGGCCTTTCCAGCGGGTGGCGCAAGTAAAAACCGGGGTCTTCGGCGTTCTACTGCAGCCCCCATCCAAGGAAAAAACAAATGATCGCATCCTCCATCAAGGCCGAAGTCGTCAAGGCCAACGCCCGTGCTGCCAACGATACCGGTAGCCCAGAAGTGCAAGTGGCCCTGCTGACGGCCCGCATCAACGAACTGACCCCCCACTTCAAGACGCACGCCAAGGACCACCACGGTCGCCGCGGCCTGCTGCGCATGGTGAGCCGTCGTCGCAAGCTGCTGGACTACCTCAAGGCCAAGGACGCTGACCGCTACACCGCCCTGATCGCCAAGTTGGGTCTGCGCAAGTAATCCCGATTGCATGCCAAAACGCCTGGGTTAGTCCGCTAGCTCAGGCGTTTTTTACTTCGGAGCCGCAAAACAGAGCGAAGCTGTGTCATTCCAACGGGCCTGCCGCCACCGCGCGCAAGAGCAGGTCCGCTGGAATGGCATCGTGTTCTGAATTGCCCTCCACGCCAGGCTGGCAGTGCGCTGCCAGCTACAACAAAAGGAGCTGAACATGAGCATTTTCAACAAAGTCACCAAGACCTTCCAATGGGGCGACAAGACCGTCATCATGGAAACGGGCGAAATCGCCCGCCAGGCCTCCGGCGCCGTGCTGGTGAACATCGATGACACCGTGGTGCTGGCCACCGTGGTGGCTTCCAAGTCGGCCAAGCCCGGCCAGGACTTCTTCCCCCTGACGGTGGACTACATCGAGAAGACCTACGCCGCCGGCAAGATCCCCGGCAGCTTCTTCAAGCGCGAAGCCAAGCCCAGCGAGCACGAAACGCTGACCAGTCGCCTGATCGACCGCCCGATCCGCCCGCTGTTCCCCGAAGGCTTCTTCAACGAAGTGCATGTGGTGATCCACACCGTGTCGCTGAACCCTGAAGTCGACGCTGACATCGCCGCCCTGATCGCCACCAGCGCCGCCCTGGCCATCTCCGGCATCCCGTTCACCGGCCCCATCGGCGCCGCGCGCGTGGGCTACATCAACGGCGAATACGTGCTGAACCCCGGGCAGACTGCGCGCAAGAGCTCGCAGATGGACCTCGTGGTCGCCGGTACCGAAGCCGCCGTGCTGATGGTGGAGTCCGAAGCCCAGCAACTGTCCGAAGAAATCATGCTCGGCGCCGTGGTGTTTGGCCACCAGCAGGGCAATGTGGCCATCAACGCCATCCATGACCTGGTGCGTGATGCCGGCAAGCCCGCATGGACCTGGCAAGCCCCTGCCAAGGACGAAGCCCTGATCGCCAAGGTCGGTGCCCTGGCCGACGACAAGCTCGCTGCCGCCTACCAGATCCGCAACAAGCAAAGCCGCACGCAAGCCTGCCGCGAAGCCTACGCTGCCGTGATGGCTGGCCTCAAGGCCGAAGGCGTGGAATTCGACGCCGTCAAGGTCGAAGGCATGCTGTTCGACATCGAAGCGCGCCTGGTGCGCAGCCAGATCCTGGCCGGCGAGCCCCGCATCGACGGCCGCGACACGCGCACCGTGCGCCCCATCGAGATCCGCAACAGCGTGCTGCCCCGTGCCCACGGCTCGGCCCTGTTCACGCGCGGTGAAACCCAGGCGCTGGTCGTGACCACGCTGGGCACCGAGCGCGATGCCCAGCGCATCGACGCCCTGGCCGGCGAGTACGAAGACCGCTTCATGATGCACTACAACATGCCTCCCTTCGCCACCGGCGAAGTGGGCCGCATGGGCTCGACCAAGCGCCGCGAAATCGGCCACGGCCGCCTGGCCAAGCGGGCCCTGGTCGCTGTGCTGCCGACCAAGGAAGAATTCCCCTACACCATGCGCGTGGTGTCGGAAATCACCGAATCCAACGGCTCCTCGTCCATGGCTTCGGTCTGCGGTGGCTGCCTGTCGATGATGGACGCCGGCGTGCCCATGAAGGCGCACGTGGCCGGTATCGCCATGGGTCTGATCAAGGATGCCAACCGCTTTGCCGTGCTGACCGACATCCTGGGTGATGAAGATCACCTGGGCGACATGGACTTCAAGGTGGCCGGTACCACCGCTGGTATCACCGCGCTGCAGATGGACATCAAGATCCAGGGCATCACCAAGGAAATCATGCAGGTCGCCCTGGCCCAGGCCAAGGAAGCGCGCATCCACATCCTGGGCAAGATGCAGGAAGCCATGGGTGAGGCCAAGACCGAAGTGTCCAACTTCGCGCCCAAGCTCTACACGATGAAGATCAACCCCGAGAAGATCCGCGACGTGATCGGCAAGGGTGGTTCCGTGATCCGTGCGCTGACCGAAGAGACCGGCTGCCAGATCAACATCGAGGAAGACGGCACCATCACCATCGCCGCCACCGACAACGCCAAGGCCGATGAAGCCAAGCGCCGCATCGAGCAGATCACGGCCGAAGTCGAAATCGGCAAGGTCTACGAAGGCCCCGTGACCAAGATCCTGGACTTCGGTGCCCTGATCAACCTGCTGCCTGGCAAGGACGGCCTGCTGCACATCAGCCAGATCGCACACGAGCGCGTCGAGCGCGTGGGCGACTACCTGACCGAAGGCCAGATCGTCAAGGTCAAGGTCATGGAAACCGACGAAAAGGGCCGCGTCAAGCTGTCCATGAAGGCCCTGGCCGACCGCCCTGCGGGTGGTGGATTCAGCGACCGCCCAGTTCCCCAGGAGCGTGGTGACCGCGAACCCCGCCGCGACCAGGGCCGTGATCGCCAGCCAGCCGACCAGCAGCAGCAACAACAGCAGTCGCTGCCATCGGATGGCGCTTCTGGCCAGGTGAACGGCTGATCCAGCGTCTTGGCTTCCGCCGCCGGGCGGGCTGCTTGCAGCAGCCTCCTGCCGGCGGTGGCCGAGACCGGTGATTTCCATGCCATCAACCACGGACCATCCTATGCAAGCGGTGGAGATTTCCTCGTTCGGCGCGCCCGAGGTGTTGCGCCTGGGTGAGCGCCCCGTGCCTGTGCCGGCTGCGGGCGAGCTGCTGATCCGCGTGAGCGCCAGTGGCATCAACCGCCCCGACGTGCTGCAGCGCATGGGCCACTACGCGCCTCCGCCCGGCACTTCCGACCTTCCCGGTCTGGAGGTGGCGGGTGTGGTGCAGGCGGGGGATGCCGATGCCCTGGCCCGGTCAGGTCTGGCCGTTGGCGACCGAGTCTGTGCGCTGGTCGCCGGTGGTGGCTATGCCCAGTGGTGTGTGGCGCCGGCCGAGCAGTGCCTGCCGGTGCCTTCCGGGTTCAGCGATGTCGAAGCGGCCTCGCTGCCCGAGACCTTCTTCACGGTGTGGAGCAATGTCTTTGACCGTGGTCGCCTGCAGGCGGGGGAAACCCTGCTGTTGCAGGGTGGCACCAGTGGTATCGGGGTCACGGCCATTCAGTTGGCGCGTGCCTTCGGCGCCACGGTGATCGCCACGGCCGGCAGCGACGACAAGTGCCAGGCCTGCCTGGACCTGGGCGCGCACCATGCCGTCAACTACAAGTCGCAGGACTTCGTGGTGGAGGCCAGGCGCATCACCGATGGCAAGGGTGTCGACGTGGTGCTGGACATGGTCGCGGGCGGCTATGTCGCGCGCGAAGTCGAATGCCTGGCCGAGGATGGCCGCCTGGTCATCATTGCTGTGCAGGGCGGGGTCAAGAGCGAGATCAATGCCGGCCTGGTGCTGCGCCGCAGGCTCACCATCACCGGCTCCACCTTGCGCCCACGCCCGGTGGCGTTCAAGGGTGCCATCGCCCGCGCCTTGCGTGAGCGGGTGTGGCCCTTGCTCGCCGCCGGCACGGTGCGTCCGGTCATCCACAGTACGTTTGCTGCGGCCGATGCGGCCAAGGCGCATGCCCTGATGGAATCCAACCAGCACATTGGCAAGATTGTTTTGACGTGGTGAACATGAAAAAGAAGCTCATCGCAGGCAACTGGAAGATGAACGGCGGCCTGGCCGCCAACGAAACGCTGCTGCAGGCGTTGTTGCAGGGGCTGGCCTCGGCGGTACCGCAGTGCGATATTGCGGTGGCCGTGCCGGCGCCTTACCTGGCCCAGGTACAGGCCCTGGTGGCTGGCTCGGGCATTGCCCTGGCGGCGCAGGACGTGTCGGCGCACGAGCAGGGCGCCTACACCGGCGAGGTGTCGGCTGCCATGCTCAAGGAGTTTGGTGCGCGCTATGTGCTGGTGGGGCATTCCGAGCGCCGCCAGTACCACGGCGAAACCGATGCCGTTGTGGCCGTCAAGGCGCAGCGCGCGCTGGCGCTGGGCATCACGCCCATCGTCTGCGTGGGTGAGACCCTGGCAGAGCGCGATGCAGGCGAGACCGAAGCCGTCGTCAAGCGCCAGCTGGCTGCGGTGATCCATCTCAATGGCCATTGCATCAGCGAAATCGTGGTGGCCTACGAGCCGGTCTGGGCCATCGGCACGGGCCGCACGGCGTCGCCCGAGCAGGCCCAGGCGGTGCATGCCGTGCTGCGTGCGCAACTGGCTGCGGCCAGCGAGCATGCCGACCGCATCCACCTGCTGTATGGCGGCAGCATGAATGCCGCGAATGCGGCCGAACTGCTGGCGCAGCCGGACATCGATGGTGGCCTGGTGGGCGGTGCTTCGCTCAAGCCCGGCGATTTCTTGCAGATCATTGGTGCAGCCCCTGCGGGCCGCGCCTGAAGCTATTCAAATCAGGAGTAAACAGAGAATGAATGTGATCGTGAACGTGGTTCTGGCGGTGCAGATGCTCACCGCCCTGGGGATGATCGGGTTGATCCTGATCCAGCACGGCAAGGGTGCCGACATGGGCGCCGCTTTCGGCAGTGGCAGTTCGGGCAGCTTGTTCGGGGCCAGCGGCAGCGCCAACTTCCTGTCGCGCACCACGGCGGTGTTGGCGGCGGTGTTTTTCGCTGCCACACTGGCTCTGGCATACTTCGGCAACGCGCGCCCCGCCAGCTCCGGCAGTGTGCTCGAAACGCCTGCGGCGACTTCGCCCGCGCCAGCCTCGGCTGCGTCGGGTGCAGCCCCTGCTGCGATTCCTGTGCCTGTGGTGCCGGCCTCCGGTGCGGCGCAGATCCCGACCAAATAATCTGCACTAATTTGGGCCCTGAACTGCAGAGCAGGGTTTTTACGGAGTAGAATCCTGGATTGTCTGGAAAGCCAAAACCGCAAGGTTCCTCATGCCATCCAGGCACATACATCCAGCCGTCGTGGTGAAATTGGTAGACACGCTATCTTGAGGGGGTAGTGGCGAAAGCTGTGCGAGTTCGAGTCTCGCCGACGGCACCAAAACAAAGGCCTCCCCGACATGACCCAGCAAGGGCCATGTCGGGCCAGGCCACAGCGGTGAGCACATCCTCAAGATGAACCTCGATCAGTACCTCCCCGTCCTTTTGTTCATCTTGGTCGGCATCGCCGTCGGCGTTGTCCCTCTTCTCATTGGATATGTCCTCGGTCCCAACCGCCCGGACGACGCCAAGAATTCCCCTTACGAGTGTGGCTTTGAAGCCTTCGAGGATGCGCGCATGAAGTTTGACGTGCGCTATTACCTCGTCGCCATTCTCTTCATCCTGTTCGACCTCGAAATCGCGTTTCTCTTCCCGTGGGCGGTCACGCTCCATGAGGTGGGTGCCGCTGGTTTCGTTGCCGTGGTGATATTCCTGACGATCCTCGTCGTGGGCTTCGTCTACGAGTGGAAAAAGGGCGCCCTCGACTGGGAATGACAGCGGGCTTCAACAAGGACTGATGCAATGATTGAAGGCGTGATGAAGGAAGGCTTCATCACCACGAGCTATGACTCCGTGGTGAATTGGGCCAAGACCGGCTCGTTGTGGCCCATGACCTTTGGTCTGGCCTGCTGCGCTGTCGAAATGATGCATGCGGCGGCCGCGCGTTACGACATCGGCCGCTTTGGCGCCGAGGTGTTCCGTGCCAGCCCCCGCCAGTCCGATCTGATGATCGTGGCTGGCACGCTGTGCAACAAGATGGCGCCTGCGCTGCGCAAGGTGTACGACCAGATGTCGGAGCCCCGCTGGGTGCTGTCGATGGGCTCGTGCGCCAACGGCGGTGGTTACTACCACTACAGCTATTCCGTGGTGCGCGGTTGCGACCGCATCGTGCCCGTGGATGTCTACGTGCCGGGCTGCCCGCCCACGGCCGAAGCGCTGATCTACGGCATCATCCAGTTGCAGCAGAAGATCCGCCGCACCAACACCATTGCGCGCGTCTGAGGGTTGACGATGACATCTGTTGCCATTCGCCCTGAAAAAATCCAGGACACCGTCGCTGCCGTGCTGGGCGACAAGGTCCGCAAGATCCACGTGGCCCTCGGTGAGGTCACCGTCGAAGTCTCCCCCGCCGACTACCTCGCTGCCATGCAGCAGCTGCGCGATGCGCCCGGCTGCCAGTTCGAGCAACTGATCGATCTGTGCGGCGTGGACTACTCGGCCTACGCCGACGAGGTCAACGAAGGCGCGCGCTACTGCGTGGTGTCGCACCTGCTGTCCGTCAGCCTGAACCAGCGCCTGCGCGTCAAGGTGTTCTGCGCGGATGACGATTTCCCGGTCGTGGCCTCCGTCGCCGATCTGTGGAACTCGGCCAACTGGTACGAGCGCGAAGCGTTCGATCTGTTTGGCATCGTGTTTGACGGCCACAACGACCTGCGCCGCATCCTGACCGATTACGGCTTCATCGGCCACCCCTTCCGCAAGGACTTCCCGCTGTCCGGCCACGTCGAGATGCGCTACGACGCAGAGCAACGCCGGGTGGTCTACGAGCCCGTTTCGATCGAGCCGCGCGAGATTACGCCGCGCATCATCCGCGAAGACAAGTACGGAGGCCTGCACTAAGGCGCCCTGCGCCCCACGTGACCCACCATGGCTGAAATCAAGAACTATTCCCTGAACTTCGGACCGCAGCACCCTGCAGCGCACGGCGTGTTGCGCCTGGTGCTGGAGCTCGACGGCGAAGTCGTCCAGCGCGCCGACCCGCACATTGGCCTGCTGCACCGTGCCACCGAAAAGCTGGCCGAGCACAAGACCTACATCCAGTCGCTGCCCTACATGGACCGCCTGGACTACGTGTCGATGATGTGCAACGAGCACGCCTACTGCCTGGCCATCGAGAAGCTGCTGGGCCTGGAAGTGCCCGAGCGCGCGCAGTACATCCGCGTGATGTTCTCCGAAATCACGCGCCTGCTGAACCACCTGATGTGGCTTGGCTCGCACGGCAACGACTGCGGCAGCTCCACCATCCTGATCTACACCTTCCGCGAGCGCGAAGACCTGTTCGACATGTACGAAGCCGTCTCCGGCGCGCGCATGCACGCGGCGTACTTCCGTCCGGGCGGCGTCTACCGCGACCTGCCGGACTCCATGCCGCAGTACAAGGTCAGCAAGATCAAGAACGCCAAGGCCCTGGAGGCCATGAACCAGAACCGCAAGGGTTCGCTGCTCGACTTCATCGATGACTTCACGCAGCGCTTCCCCGGCTGCGTGGACGAGTACGAGACCCTGCTCACCGACAACCGCATCTGGAAGCAGCGCACCGTGGGCATCGGCGTGGTGCCGCCCGAGCGCGCGCTGAACCTGGGCATGACCGGCCCGATGATCCGCGGCTCCGGCATCGCATGGGACCTGCGCAAGACCCAGCCCTACGACGTCTACGACCGCATGGACTTCGACATTCCGGTGGGCAAGACGGGCGACTGCTATGACCGCTACCTCGTGCGTGTGCAGGAGATGCGCGAATCCAATCGCATCATCAAGCAGTGCGTGGACTGGCTGCGCGCCAATCCGGGTCCTGTCATTACCGACAACCACAAGGTGGCTGCGCCCGATCGTGAATCCATGAAGTCGAACATGGAGGAGCTGATCCACCATTTCAAGCTCTTCACCGAAGGTTTCCACGTGCCCGAGGGCGAGGCCTATGCCGCCGTGGAGCACCCCAAGGGCGAGTTCGGCATCTACCTGGTCAGCGACGGCGCCAACAAGCCCTACCGCCTGAAGATCCGTGCGCCCGGCTTTGCGCATCTGGCCACGCTCGATGAGATGGCGCGCGGCCACATGATCGCCGACGCCGTGGCCATCATCGGCACCATGGATATCGTGTTCGGGGAGATTGACCGATGAGTAATACCGAAGCGAAGAACCAGACCGCTGGCGCCATCACCGAGGCGACGCTCGCCCGCTTTGCGCGCGAAGTGGCCAAGTACCCGCCCGAGCAGAAACAGTCGGCCGTGATGGCCTGCCTGTCCATCGTGCAGCAGGAGCAGGGCTGGGTCAGCCGCGAGAGCGAGGCCGTGATCGCCGACTACCTGGGCATGGCCCAGATCGCGGTGCATGAAGTCACCACGTTCTACAACATGTACAACCAGCAGCCGACGGGCAAGTACAAGCTCAACGTCTGCACCAACCTGCCTTGCCAGCTGCGTGACGGCCAGAAGGCGCTGCACCACCTCGAGAAGAAGCTGGGCGTGACCATGGGCGAGACCACGCCGGACGGCCTGTTCACGCTGCAGCAGTGCGAATGCCTGGGCGCCTGCGCCGATGCGCCCGTGATGCTGGTCAACGACCGCACCATGTGCAGCTTCATGGACAACGACAAGCTCGACCAGCTCGTGGACGGCCTCAAGGCTGCGGAAGGACAAGCATGACCACCGCTGCACAGATCCTCTCGCAGTTCCAGGCCACGGGCGTCCAGACCTGCTTCCACGACCGCCACATCAACCCGCAGATCTATGCGGGCCTGGACGGCACGAACTGGAGCATCAAGGATTACGAAGCGCGCGGCGGCTACGAAGCGCTGCGCAAGATCCTGGCCCAGGGCGAAGGCGCTGGCCTCACCCAGGACCAGGTGATCGCCACCGTCAAGGAATCGGGCCTGCGTGGCCGCGGCGGCGCGGGTTTCCCCACCGGCCTCAAGTGGAGCTTCATGCCCCGCTCGTTCCCTGGTCAGAAGTACCTGGTGTGCAACTCCGATGAAGGCGAGCCGGGCACCTGCAAGGACCGCGACATCCTGCAGTTCAACCCGCACATCGTCATCGAAGGCATGATCATCGCGGCCTACGCGATGGGCATCTCCGTGGGCTACAACTACATCCACGGCGAAATCTTCCAGACCTACGACCGTTTTGAAGAAGCGCTCGAAGAGGCACGCGCCGCCGGCTACCTGGGCGACAAGATCCTGGGCAGCAACTTCAGCTTCCAGCTGCATGCGGCGCACGGCTTTGGCGCCTACATCTGCGGCGAAGAGACCGCGTTGCTCGAATCGCTCGAAGGCAAGAAGGGCCAGCCGCGCTTCAAGCCGCCGTTCCCGGCCAGCTTCGGCCTGTACGGCAAGCCCACCACCATCAACAACACCGAGACCTTCGCGGCCGTGCCATGGATCATCCGCAATGGCGGCCAGGCCTACCTCGAATGCGGCAAGCCCAACAACGGCGGCACCAAGATCTTCTCGGTCTCGGGTGACGTGGAAAAGCCCGGCAACTACGAAGTGCCCATGGGCACGCCGTTCGCCAAGCTGCTCGAACTCGCCGGTGGCGTGCGCAAGGGCCGCCAGCTCAAGGCGGTGATCCCCGGCGGCTCGTCCTCCCCGGTGCTGCCGGCTTCCATCATCATGGAATGCACGCTGGACTACGACTCCATCGCCAAGGCCGGCTCGATGCTGGGCTCGGGCGCCGTCATCGTGATGGACGACTCCCGCAGCATGGTCGAGAGCCTGCTGCGCCTGTCCTATTTCTATTCGCACGAGTCCTGCGGCCAGTGTACGCCGTGCCGCGAAGGCACGGGCTGGATGTGGCGCGTGATCGATCGGATCCAGCATGGCCAGGGGCGCGATGGCGACCTGAACCTGCTCAATTCGGTGGCAGACAACATCCAGGGGCGCACCATCTGCGCCCTGGGTGACGCAGCGGCCATGCCGGTGCGTGCCATGATCAAGCACTTCCGTCCGGAATTCGAAGCGCTGATCCGCCAAGAGAAGACCCCCCAGGCTTCCGCCTCCGCCTGATCGCGAGAAACGCATATGGTTGAAATCGAACTCGACGGGCAGAAGGTAGAAGTCGCCGAAGGCTGCATGGTGATGCATGCAGCCGAAAAGGCCGGCACCTACATTCCCCATTTCTGTTACCACAAGAAGCTGTCCATTGCCGCCAACTGCCGCATGTGCCTGGTGGACGTGGAAAAGGCACCCAAGCCCATGCCCGCCTGCGCCACGCCGGTGACGCAGGGCATGATCGTGCGCACCAAGAGCGACAAGGCCATCAAGGCCCAGCAGTCGGTCATGGAATTCCTGCTCATCAACCACCCGCTGGACTGCCCCATCTGCGACCAGGGCGGCGAGTGCCAGCTGCAGGATCTGGCCGTGGGCTACGGCGGTTCCTCCTCGCGCTACGAGGAAGAAAAGCGGGTGGTCTTCCACAAGGACGTGGGCCCGCTGATCTCCATGGAAGAGATGAGCCGCTGCATCCACTGCACCCGCTGCGTGCGCTTCGGCCAGGAAGTGGCCGGCGTGATGGAGCTCGGCATGATCCACCGCGGCGAGCACTCCGAGATCACCACTGTGGTGGGCGATACCATCGATTCCGAGCTGTCGGGCAACATGATCGACATCTGCCCCGTGGGCGCGCTCACGAGCAAGCCGTTCCGCTACAGCGCCCGCACCTGGGAACTGTCGCGCCGCCGCTCGGTCAGCCCGCACGACTCCACCGGTGCCAACCTCATCGTGCAGGTCAAGAACCACAAGGTCATGCGCGTGGTGCCGTTCGAGAACGAAGCCGTCAACGAATGCTGGATCGCCGACCGCGACCGCTTCTCGTACGAATCGCTCAACAGCGACGAACGCCTGACAGCGCCCATGCTCAAGCAGGGCGGAGTCTGGAAGACCGTCGACTGGCAGACCGCGCTGGAGTACGTGGCCAATGGCCTCAAGAACATCAAGAACGACCACGGCGCCAACAGCATCGGCGCCCTGGTCAGCCCGCACAGCACGCTCGAAGAGCTGTACCTGGCCTCCGCCCTGGTGCGCGGCCTGGGCAGCGACAGCATCGACTACCGCCTGCGCAACGCCGAGTTCGCGGCGCCCGAAGGCATCCGCTGGCTCGGCACGTCCATCGCTTCCCTGTCCACGCTGCAACGCGTGCTGGTGTTGGGCTCCAACCTGCGCAAGGACCATCCGCTGTTCGCCCTGCGCGTGCGCCATGCCGTGCGCCATGGTGCCCAACTGAGCGTGGTCGACTCCTCCGTCGGCGACTGGGCCATGCCCATCAAGCACCAGCTTCTGCAGGACGCCAGCCAGTGGGTCCAGGCCCTCGGCTCCATCGCCTCGGCTGTCGCCCAGGAAAAGAACGTGGCGGCGCCGGCTGGCGCAGCCCAGGCCACCGAGGCCAGCCTGGCCATCGCCCGCTCGCTGCTGGGTGGTGAGCGCAAGGCCGTGCTGCTGGGCAATGCCGCCGCGCACCATGGCCAGGCCGCAGCGCTGCTGGCCCTGGCCAACTGGATCGGCGAGCAGACCGGCGCCACCGTCGGCTACCTCACCGAAGCCGCCAACACCGTGGGTGCCCAGTTCGCTGGCGCCCATCCCGTGGGCAGCGGCCTCAACGCCGGCCAGATGCTGGCGGGCGGCCTCAAGGCCGTGCTGCTGCTCAACACCGAACCGGCTTTCGACGCGGCCAACGGCGCACAAGCCGCCGCAGCCATCGGCCAGGCGCAGATGGTCGTGACGCTGAGCCCTTTCAAGGCCAACATGGACATCAGCGACGTGCTGCTGCCCATCGCGCCGTTCACCGAAACCTCGGGCAGCTTCGTCAACGCCGAAGGGCGCCTGCAGAGCTTCCACGCCGTGGTGCGCCCGCTGGGCGACACGCGTCCCGCCTGGAAGGTGCTGCGCGTGCTGGCCAATGTGCTGGGTGTGCCCGGTTTCGACTTCGAGACCTCGCAGGACGTGCTGGCCCGTGCCACCAACGCCCCTGCGGGCAAGCTGGCCATGCTGCCGGCCGAGCAACTGTCCAATGCCGTGGCCCAGGTGCCGCAAGCGGTGGCGTCCGTGGGTGAGCCGGCAGTGGCCTCCATCTACCAACTCGATGGCCTGGTGCGCCGCGCCACCTCGCTGCAATTGACGGCCGATGCCCGCATGGCGGCCGGTGAAGGAGTGGCGGCATGATCGACGCGCTGTACAACGGCGGGCTGAACCTCCTGCCCTTCGCCTGGTGGACGGGCGCGGCCTGGCCCGTGCTGTGGATCCTGCTCAAGATCGTCGTGATCGTCGCGCCCCTGATGGGCGCAGTGGCCTACCTCACGCTGTGGGAGCGCAAGCTCCTCGGTTTCATGCAGGTGCGCCATGGCCCCAACCGGGTCGGCCCCATGGGCCTGCTGCAGCCGCTGGCCGACGGCCTCAAGCTGATGACCAAGGAAATCATCCAGCCTGCGGCCGCCAGCAAGGGCCTGTTCGTGCTGGGCCCGCTCATGGCCATCATGCCCGCGCTGGCCGCCTGGGTAGCGATCCCCTTCGGCCCCGATGTGGCCCTGGCCAACGTCAATGCCGGCCTGCTGCTGGTGATGGCGATTACCTCCATCGAAGTCTATGGCGTGATCATCGCCGGCTGGGCATCGAACTCCAAGTACGCCTTCCTGGGCGCACTGCGCGCCTCGGCACAGATGGTGAGCTACGAAATCGCCATGGGCTTTTGCTTCCTGGTGGTGATCATGGTGTCGGGCAGCATGAACCTGACCGAGATCGTGATGTCCCAGTCCCGCGGCATGGCCGCCAACATGGGCCTGACCTTCCTGTCCTGGAACTGGCTGCCGCTGCTGCCGATCTTCCTGGTGTACCTGATCTCCGGCGTGGCCGAGACCAACCGCCACCCCTTCGACGTGGTCGAAGGCGAAGCCGAAATCGTGGCCGGCCACATGGTCGAGTACTCGGGCATGGGCTTTGCGGTGTTCTTCCTGGCCGAATACGCCAGCATGTGGCTGGTGTCCATCCTGGCGGCGCTGATGTTCCTGGGCGGCTGGCTGTCGCCCATCGACAGCGTGCTGTTCAACTGGGTGCCGGGCTGGATCTGGCTGGGCATCAAGACCTTCGTCGTGGTCTCCATGTTCATCTGGATCCGCGCCACCTTCCCCCGTTTCCGCTATGACCAGATCATGCGCCTGGGTTGGAAGATATTCATTCCGGTCACCCTGGTGTGGCTGCTCATCGTCGGCGGGTGGTTGCTCTCGCCGTGGAACATCTGGAAATAAGCGGGGACACACATGACTGCTGTTGCTGCTGCTGCACCTTTCTCGTTCAAGGACTTCTTCAAGAGCTTCATGCTCGTGGAGCTGCTCAAGGGCATGGCCCTGACGGGCCGCTATGCGTTTCGCCGCAAGGTGACCGTGCAGTTCCCCGAAGAGAAGACACCTCTATCGCCGCGCTTTCGCGGCCTGCATGCCCTGCGCCGTTACGACAACGGCGAAGAGCGCTGCATCGCCTGCAAGCTGTGCGAGGCCGTGTGCCCCGCCATGGCGATCACCATCGAATCCGACGTGCGTGACGACGGCTCGCGCCGCACCACGCGCTACGACATCGACCTGACCAAGTGCATCTTCTGCGGCTTCTGCGAAGAAAGCTGCCCGGTCGATTCGATCGTCGAGACACACATCTTCGAATACCACGGCGAAAAGCGTGGCGACCTGTACTTCACCAAGGACATGCTTTTGGCCGTTGGTGACCGGTACGAGGGTGAGATTGCCGCAGCCAAGGCTGCGGACGCCAAGTACCGCTGAGCGGTCGCGATCCCATCCATCCCGTCGCCAGACTTTCTATAAAGACCTGATTCATGGACGCCAAGACTGGTTTCTTCTACCTCTTCTCGGTCGTGCTGCTGTTTGCAGCCTTCCGGGTGATCACCGCACGCAACCCCGTGCATGCGGTGCTGTACCTCATCCTGGCTTTCTCGCAGGCGGCGGCCGTGTGGCTGCTGCTCAAGGCCGAGTTCCTGGCCATTGCCCTGGTGCTGGTGTACCTGGGCGCGGTGATGGTGCTGTTCCTGTTCGTGGTGATGATGCTGGACATCCACATCGACACCGTGCGCAAGGGCTTCTGGAAGCACTTCCCACTCGCTGCCTTCGTGGGCGCGCTGATCGCCCTGGAAATGGCCGCCGTGCTGATGGGCGGTTTCCGTGGCATGGAAGAGCCCAAGGCCGCCGCGGTGGTGCTCGACGCTGCCGGCAAGGTGGTGCAGTACTCCAACACCAAGGAACTGGGCAAGCTGCTGTACACCCAGTACCTGTACCCCGTGGAAATCGCGGCCGTGATCCTGCTGGTGGCCATGATCGCCGCCATCGCCCTGACCCTGCGCCAGCGCAAGGACAGCAAGGCCATCAACCCGTCGCAGCAGATCCGCGTGCGCGCTGCCGACCGCCTGGAAGTGGTGAAGGTCGCCGCCACGCAAAAGCCCGCACCCGAAGTGCCGGCAGAGCCTGCCGCCGAGGAGAAGAAGCCATGACATTGACCCTGGGACATTTTCTTTCGCTGGGCGCGATGCTGTTCGCGCTGGCGGTGATCGGCATTTTCCTGAACCGCAAGAACCTGATCGTGCTGCTCATGGCCATCGAGCTGATGCTGCTGGCCGTCAACATGAACTTCGTGGCGTTCTCGCACTACCTGGGTGACATGCATGGACAGGTGTTCGTGTTCTTCATCCTGACGGTGGCCGCGGCCGAGTCGGCCATCGGCCTGGCCATTCTGGTGCTGCTGTTCCGCAACAAGTCCAGCATCAACGCGGAAGACCTCAACACCCTCAAGGGTTGATGAGCCACCCGTATTCCCAAGGTTCTCAAGAATGAGTCAAACCCTCTCTGCTTCAACGCTCCTGGCCGTGCCTTTGGCACCGCTGGCGGGCGCACTGCTGGCCGGCATCTTCGGCACGACCTTCGGCGGCAACTGGATCGGCCGCCGGCTGAGCCACACCCTGACCATTCTGGGCGTGCTGGTGGCGTTCATCCTGTCGGCCATGACGCTCAAGAGCGTGGCGGTCGATGGCGCACGCTTCAACGAGACGCTCTACACCTGGATGGTGGTGGGCGGCCTGAAGATGGAGGTGGGCTTCCTGATCGACAGCCTCACGGCCATGATGATGGTGGTGGTGACCTTTGTGTCGCTGATGGTCCACATCTACACCATCGGCTACATGGAAGAGGACGAGGGCTACAACCGCTTCTTCTCGTACATCTCGCTGTTCACGTTCTCCATGCTCATGCTGGTCATGAGCAACAACCTGCTGCAGTTGTTCTTCGGCTGGGAAGCCGTGGGACTGGTGTCCTACCTGCTGATTGGCTTCTGGTTCAACAAGCCCACGGCGATCTTCGCCAACATGAAGGCCTTCCTGGTCAACCGCGTGGGCGACTTCGGCTTCATCCTGGGCATCGGCCTGATCGCTGCCTACACCGGCACACTCAACTACAGCGAGATTTTCGCCAAGTCGGGTGAGCTCGGCGGCATGATCTTCCCCGGCACCGAGTGGCTGCTGATCACCGTCATCTGCATCTGCCTGTTCATCGGCGCCATGGGCAAGTCCGCGCAGTTCCCGCTGCACGTCTGGCTGCCCGATTCGATGGAAGGCCCGACCCCCATCTCGGCACTGATCCACGCGGCCACCATGGTGACCGCTGGCATCTTCATGGTCTCGCGCATGTCGCCGCTGTTCGAGCTGTCGGACACCGCGCTCAACTTCATCCTGGTCATCGGCTCCATCACGGCGCTGTTCATGGGTTTCCTGGGCATCATCCAGAACGACATCAAGCGCGTGGTGGCCTACTCCACGCTGTCCCAGCTCGGTTACATGACGGTGGCGCTGGGCGCCTCGGCTTATTCCGTGGCCGTGTTCCACCTGATGACGCACGCCTTCTTCAAGGCGCTGCTGTTCCTCGGCGCCGGCTCGGTCATCATGGGCATGCACCACAACCAGGACATCCGCTGGATGGGCGGCGTGCGCAAGTACATGCCCATCACCTGGATCACCTCGCTGCTGGGTTCTCTGGCGCTGATCGGCACCCCCCTGTTCGCGGGCTTCTATTCCAAGGACAGCATCATCGAGGCGGTGCATTTCAGCCACCTGCCGGCTGCGCACTTCGCGCACTTCGCGGTGCTGGCCGGTGTGTTCGTCACGGCGTTCTACTCGTTCCGCATGTACTTCCTGGTCTTCCATGGCAAGGAACGCTACGACCAGAACCCCGATGCACACCACGGTGCGCACCACGACGACCATGGCCACGGCCATGGCGAGCACCACGATCCGCACGAGTCCCCCTGGGTGGTGACGGTGCCGCTGGTGCTGCTGGCGATTCCTTCGGTGGTGGTGGGCTTCCTGTTCATCCAGCCCATGCTGTTCGGCGACTTCTTCAAGGACGTGATCTTTGTCGATGCGGCCAAGCACCCCGCCATGGCCAAGCTGGCCGAGATCTTCCACGGCCCCGTGGCCATGGCCGTGCATGGCCTGCAGACCGCGCCGTTCTGGCTGGCCGTGGCCGGTGTGGCCCTGTCGTACTACATGTACATGGTGAACCCGGCCCTGCCGGCGGCCATCAAGCGCATCTGCATGCCGATCTACACCCTGTTCGAGAACAAGTACTACCTCGACTGGATCAACGAGAACATCCTGGCGCGCGGTGCCCGGGCGCTGGGTACCGGCCTGTGGAAGGGCGGCGACCAGGCCATCATCGACGGTGCGCTGGTCAATGGCTCCTGGAAGCTGGTGCGCGGCGTCTCCGGCGTGGTGCGCTGGGTGCAGACGGGCTTCATCTTCCACTATGCCCTGGTGATGATCCTGGGCGTGTTTGCCTTGATGACGTGGTTCGTCTGGGGCGATTTCTTCATGCAGCTCATCAAGAAATAAGGAAAAGAACAAAATGGGTCTGTTGAGTCTTGCAATCTGGGTGCCGATCGCCTTCGGCGCGCTGCTGCTCGCGGTCGGCCGCGACGAGCACGCTCCCGCCGTGCGCTGGTTGGCCCTGCTCGGGTCGGTGATCGGCTTCCTGGTGACCATTCCGCTGTACCAGGGCTTCAAGCTTGGTACGGCGGCCATGCAGTTTGTCGAAAAGTTCGAGTGGATCGAGCGCTTCAACGTGCACTACCACCTGGGCGTGGACGGCATCTCCTTCTGGTTCGTGCCGCTCACCGCCTTCATCACGGTGATCGTGGTGATCGCCTCGTGGGAGGCCATCACCGAGCGCGTGAACCAGTACATGGGCGCGTTCCTGATCCTCTCGGGGCTGATGATCGGCGTGTTCAGCGCGCTCGACGGCATCCTGTTCTACGTGTTCTTCGAGGCCACGCTGATCCCGATGTACCTGATCATCGGTATCTGGGGCGGCCCGAACAAGATCTACGCGGCGTTCAAGTTCTTCCTGTACACGCTGCTCGGCTCGCTCTTGATGCTGATCGCACTGATCTTCCTGTACAACCAGTCCGGCGGCAGCTTCGACATTGCCACCTGGCACCAGCTGCCCCTGAGCTCCACGGCCCAGACTCTGCTGTTCTTCGCCTTCTTCGCCGCGTTCGCGGTGAAGGTGCCGATGTTCCCGTTCCACACCTGGCTGCCCGACGTACACGTGGAGGCGCCCACCGGTGGCTCCGCCGTGCTGGCGGCCATCATGCTCAAGCTGGGTGCCTACGGTTTCCTGCGCTTCTCGATGCCCATTGCCCCCGACGCCGCGCGCGAATGGGCGTGGCTGATGATCACGCTGTCGCTGATCGCCGTGATCTACGTCGGCCTGGTGGCCATGGTCCAGAAGGACATGAAGAAACTGGTGGCCTATTCGTCGGTGGCGCACATGGGCTTCGTGACCCTGGGCTTCTTCATCTTCAACGACCTGGGCGTCTCCGGCGGCCTGGTGCAGATGATTGCCCACGGCTTTGTTTCGGGCGCCATGTTCCTGTCCATCGGCGTGCTGTACGACCGCGTGCATTCCCGCGAGATCGCGGCCTATGGCGGCGTGGTCAACACCATGCCCAACTTCACGGCCTTCGCGCTGCTGTTCGCCATGGCCAACTGCGGCCTGCCGGGCACTGCCGGGTTCGTGGGCGAGTGGATGGTGATCCTGGGTGCCGTCAAGGCCAACTTCTGGATCGGCCTGGCCTCGGCCACGGCACTGATCTTCGGCGCCGCCTACACCCTGTGGATGTTCAAGCGCGTGTACCTGGGCCCGGTGGCCAACGACCACGTCAAGGAGCTCACCGACATCAACAGCCGCGAATTCCTCGTGATGGCGCTGCTGGCGATTGCCGTGCTGGCCATGGGCCTGTACCCACGCCCCTTCACGGACGTGATGGACACTTCGGTCGCGGAACTGCTCAAGCATGTCGCACTGTCGAAGCTGAACTGACCAGACTGAACTGAGAGATTCGAGATGATTGACAACATCAGCTGGCTTGCGATTTACCCCGAGATTGTTCTCCTGGTCATGGGCTGCGTCATTGCGCTCGTTGACCTGGGTGTGCACAGCCCCCGCCGCACGGCCACCTACGTGCTGACCATGCTCACGCTGGCCCTGGTGGCTGGCCTGCAGGCCATGTATGCCAGCACCGGCAGCACCTTCTACGGCTTTGGCAACATGGTGGTCAGCGACTCCATGGGCAACTGGCTCAAGTGCTTCGCCACCGTGGCCGTGATGGTCACCCTGGTCTATGGCCGCCCCTACGCGGCAGACCGCGACATGATGCGCGGTGGCGAGCTGTTCACGCTGTCGGTGTTCGCGCTCCTGGGCATGTTCATCATGATCTCGGGCAACAATTTCCTGATGATCTACCTGGGCCTGGAGCTCTTGACCCTGTCGAGCTATGCCCTGGTGGCCCTGCGCCGCGACAACGCCACTGCGACCGAAGCCGCGATGAAGTACTTCGTGCTCGGCGCCATGGCCAGCGGCTTCCTGCTGTACGGCCTGTCCATGGTCTACGGTGCCACGGGCTCGCTCGACATCGGCCAGGTGTTCAAGGCCGTCAACTCCGGCCAAATCCGCCACCAGGTGCTGGTCTTCGGCCTGGTGTTCGTGGTCGCCGGCCTGGCCTTCAAGCTCGGCGTCGTACCCTTCCACATGTGGATTCCCGACGTCTACCAGGGTGCTCCCACGGCCGTCACGCTGATGATCGGCGGCGCGCCCAAGCTGGCGGCGTTCGCCATCACCATCCGCCTGCTGGTGGACGGCCTGCTGCCCCTGGCCATCGACTGGCAGCAGATGCTCGCGGTGCTGGCCATCGGCTCGCTGCTGGTGGGTAACCTCGCCGCCATCGCGCAGACCAACCTCAAGCGCATGCTGGCCTATTCGACCATCTCGCAGATGGGCTTCGTGCTGCTGGGACTGATGTCGGGCGTGGTCAATGGCAACGTCGAAGCCGCCGCGGTCGAGAACGCCTACAGCGCCTCCATGTTCTACGTGGTGAGCTACGTGCTGACCACGCTGGCCGCCTTCGGCGTGATCCTGCTGCTGGCCCGCGAAGGTTTCGAGAGCGAAGAGATCGCCGACTTTGCCGGCCTGAACCAGCGCAGCCCGCTGTACGCTGCCGTGATGGCCGTGTGCCTGTTCTCCATGGCCGGCATCCCGCCCATGGTCGGCTTCTACGCCAAGCTGTCGGTGCTGCAGGCCCTGGTGGCATCGGGCCAGGCGGCCTACATCGCCATGGCAGTGTTCGCCGTCATCATGTCGCTGATCGGCGCCTTCTACTACCTGCGCGTCGTCAAGGTCATGTACTTCGACGCCCCGCTGACCGCCACCAGCGTGTCCGCCCCAGTGGACGTGCGCGTGGTGCTGACCATCAACGGCGCCCTGGTGCTGGTGCTCGGCCTGCTGCCCGGTGGCCTGATGGCGCTGTGCGCCGAGGCCGTCGTGCGCGCCCTGGCCACCTGACCGACCGGCCGGAGCGAACCCGTGTCCCTGACCGGTTCCGTCTGGCTGGTGATCGTGGCGGCGCTGATCGCCGCCAACCTGCCCTTTGCCAACCAGCGCTGGCTGGTGGTGGGGCCGGTGGCGCAGCCGAAGAAGGGCCTGCCGGTGCGTATCGCAGAACTCGTGCTGGCGTATTTCCTGGTGGGGGGGCTGGCGCTGCTGCTGGAGCGCCGCGCCGGGCAAATCGCTCCCCAGGGCTGGGAGTTCTACGCCATCACCGGCACCATGTTCCTCACGCTGGCCTTCCCCGGCTTCGTGTACCGCTACCTGCTGCGCCGCCACGGCTGATCAGCTTTGGCGTCCTTTTCCCTCTGCTGCGCATCCCATGAAAGTGCTCGACCTGCACTGCCACGAAGGCCATGTCTTTGAAGGCTGGTTCGCGTCCGAGGACGATTTCCAGAGCCAGAACCAGCGTGGCCTGGTGCAGTGCCCCTGGTGTGGGGATTCGAGCATTTCCAAGCGCCTGAGCGCGCCGCGCCTGAACCTGGGCGCCAAGCCGCCGGTTCCCGCACCTGCCAAACCTGCTGCCACCGCCGGCAGCCAGGAGGCCGTGGCCTTGCCCCCAGCCTTGCAGGCAGCCTGGCTGGAGCTGGCGCGCAAGATTGCTGCCAACACCGAGGATGTGGGCAAGCGCTTTGCCGACGAGGCCCGGCGCATGCACCACGGCGAGACCGAGGAGCGCGCCATCCGCGGCCAGGCCACGCCCGACGAGGCGGCCCAATTGCTTGATGAAGGCATTGCCGTGCTGCCGCTGCCCTTGCCGGCTGCAGCCAAAGAAACCCTGCACTGATACGGATTTGCCTTCAACCGTATAACGTCGTTGAGTCGCCTTGCCGTGCTAAAGCACTGTCTGCGGCTCCCCGCCTAGTTCTACGGTCGAATGCAAATCCGTATGGATCTGCGCGTGGGCAGGGCAGGGGGACTGCGTTGGCCTCGGCTCAGGCCGTGAACTGCAGCGCCGCCAACCGCGCGTAGATGCCGTCGGCCGCCAGCAGGTCGGCATGCGTGCCTTGCTCCACGATGCGGCCATGCTCCAGCACCACGATGCGGTCGGCGTTCTGCACGGTGGCCAGGCGGTGGGCGATCACGAGCGTGGTGCGCTGGCCCGTGTGGCGCTGCATGGCCGTGTCCAGGGCCGCCTGCACCATGCGCTCGCTCTCCGCATCCAGGGCGCTGGTGGCCTCGTCGAGCAGCAGCAGGGGCGGGTTCTTGAGCATGGCGCGGGCGATGGCGATGCGCTGGCGCTGGCCGCCCGACAGGCGCACGCCGCGCTCGCCCAGAAAGGTGCCATAGCCCTCAGGCAGCGCCATCAGGAAGTCATGTGCAAAGGCCGAGCGAGCGGCGGCCATCACTTCTTCGTCCGTCGCCCCGGGGCGCCCGTAGCGGATGTTCTCCATCGCCGATGACGAAAAGATCACCGCATCCTGCGGCACCACGCCCACATGCGAGCGCAGCTCTGTGAGCGACAGGGAGCGGATGTCCGTGCCGTTCAGGCATATGGCACCTTGCGGCTCGCCGCCGGACGCCGCATCCACGTCATAGAAGCGCTGCAGCAGCTGGAAGACGGTGGTCTTGCCCGCGCCGCTGGCGCCCACCAGGGCCACGGTCTCGCCCGCGGCCAGCTGCAGGTTGAAGCCCTGCAGCGCAGGCTGGTCGGGGCGCGAGGGGTAGTGGAAGTCCACCTGCTCGAAGTCCACGGCCAGGCCCCTGCCGGTACCGGGCAGGGCCACGGGCGCGGCAGGCTCGGCCACGGGCGAGCGGCTGCCGAGCAGCTCCATCAACCGCTCGGTGGCGCCCGCCGCACGCAGCAGGTCGCCATACACTTCGCCCAGCACCGCCACGGAGCCCGCCAGCAGGACCACATAGACGATGGTCTGCCCCAGGTGCCCGGCGGTCATCTTGCCGGCCAGCACGGCCTGCGTGCCCTGGTACAGGCCCCACAGCAGCAGGGCGGCGTTGGCGATGATGATGAAGGCCACCAGCACCGCCCGCGCCAGGGTGCGGCGCACGGCCACCTGGAAGGCGTTTTCGTTGGCCTGCGTGAAGCGCTGGGCCTCGCGCGGCTCGGCCGTGTAGCTCTGCACCACGGGGATGGCGTTGAGCACCTCGGCCGCGATGGCGCTGGAGTCGGCCACGCGGTCCTGGCTGTCGCGCGAAAGGCGCCGCACACGCCGTCCTATCCACATGGTGGGCACGACCACCAGCACGATGGCCAGCAGCACCCAGGACATCACGTACGGGTTGGTCCATACCAGCATGGCCAGCGCACCGATGCCCATCACCGCGTTGCGCAGCCCCATGGACAGAGAGGAGCCCACCACCGTCTGCACCAGCGTCGTGTCCGCCGTCAGGCGCGAGAGCACCTCGCCGGTCTGCGTGGTCTCGAAGAACTGCGGGCTTTGCTGCAGCACATGGCTGTACACCGCATTGCGCAGGTCGGCCGTAACACGCTCGCCCAGCCAGCTCACCATGTAAAAGCGCCCGGCCGAGAACACGCCAAGCGCAATGGCCACGGCGAACAAGGCCTCGAAATGGTCGCGCAGCGCCATGGCCTGCTCGCCCTTGTCGGCGTTGACCAGGCCGCCGTCAACCAGCGTGCGCAGCGCGATCGGAAACGCCAGCGTGGCCAGCGCTGCCAGCACCAGAAAGACGCCCGAGAGGGCGATGCGCCCGCGGTACGGCCGCAGGAACGGCAGCAGGCCGCTCAGGGAGCGCGGCGCACCGCGGGCGGGGGAGGATGTCGAGGGAGAGGCCATGCGCGCAGTGTAGGGTGCCGCTTGCTTGCGTGTGCGAGGGAGGCTGACAACCGCACAGGTTGGTACAGGTCCCCGCCCACCCCACGCATGTCCTACCAGTCAGTAAAAAGTCAGCCGCCCGAACGGGTGGGTCCCCCGCTGCCCACACCGGGCTGTCGCGGTCTGCTCCAGAGGAGGCATTCGGGTATACGCGCATGCCCCGGGCGGGGTGCACACCGCCTCGCACTGTCACCTAGGCGTTTATACATAGGCATTAGTCCCAGTATCTGTGGATGGGCTCACCCGCATACGATGCGTTGCAACAAATAAGTATGCATGGAGACCTTGTTGCAAGGCCCGTCCATCCCGCACACCACGGAGCAGCCAAGGCGCAATGAGCGACGTCATCCTCGAAACCACCAGCCTGACCAAAGAGTTCAAGGGCTTCACCGCCGTCAGCGATGTGAACCTGGCCGTGCGCCGGGGTTCCATCCATGCGCTGATCGGCCCCAATGGCGCAGGCAAGACCACGTGCTTCAACCTGCTGACCAAGTTCCTCACGCCCACGTCGGGCGTCATCCGCTTCAACGGCCATGACATCACGCGCGAGCAGCCCGCACAGATCGCGCGCCGCGGGGTCATCCGCTCGTTCCAGATCTCGGCCGTGTTCCCGCACCTCACGCTGATGGAGAACGTGCGCCTGGGCCTGCAGCGCAAGCTCGGCACCTCGTTCCACTTCTGGCGCAGCGAGCGCAGCCTGCACCAGCTCGACGACCGCGCCATGCAGCTGCTGACCGAAGTCGGTCTGGCCGACATCGCCGACGAAGTCACCGTGAACCTGCCCTATGGCCGAAAGCGCGCCCTGGAGATCGCCACCACGCTGGCCATGGAGCCCGAACTGATGTTGCTCGACGAGCCCACCCAGGGCATGGGCCACGAGGATGTGGACCGCGTCACCCAGCTCATCAAGAAGGTCTCGGCCGGCCGCACCATCCTCATGGTGGAGCACAACATGAAGGTCGTCTCCACCATTGCCGACCGCATCACCGTGCTGCAGCGCGGCGCCGTGCTGGCCGAAGGGCCGTATGCCGAGGTATCGAACAATCCGCTGGTGATGGAAGCCTACATGGGCACCACCGACGGCCAACTGCAGGGAGCCCACTGATGGCCGGCACCCCCGCACTCGAAATCAAGGGCCTCGAAGCCTGGTACGGCGAATCGCACGTGCTGCATGGCGTGGACATCGTCGTGCAGCCCGGCGAAGTGGTGACCCTGCTGGGCCGCAACGGTGCTGGCCGCACCACCACCATGCGCGCCATCATGGGCCTGACCGGCGCGCGCAAGGGCTCGGTCAAGATCCACGGCGTGGAGACCGTGAACATGGCCACGCACCGCATCGCCCACCTGGGCGTGGGCTACTGCCCGGAAGAGCGCGGCATCTTCTCCAGCCTCTCGTGCGAGGAGAACCTGCTGCTGCCCCCGCAGCTCAAGACCGGCACGCCAGGCATGTCGGTGCAGGAGATCTACGCCATGTTCCCCAACCTGGCCGAGCGCAAGAACAGCCAGGGCACGCGCCTGTCAGGCGGCGAGCAGCAGATGCTGGCCGTGGCCCGCATCCTGCGCACCGGCGCCAAGCTGCTGCTGCTCGATGAGATCTCCGAAGGCCTGGCGCCCGTGATCGTGCAGGCCTTGGCGCGCATGATCACCATGCTGCGCGAGAAGGGCTACACGGTGGTCATGGTGGAGCAGAACTTCCGCTTCGCAGCGCCGCTGGCCGACCGTTTCTACGTCATGGAGCATGGCCGCATCGTCGAGAAGTTCGGTGCCGCCGAGCTCGAAGCCAAGATGCCGGTGCTCACCGAGCTGCTGGGCGTCTGAGCCGACCTCAGCGCCCTTGCGAAGACCCCACCCCCGATTCTTCACCACCACCACACCTACAGGAGACAACCATGAAGAACCAACTCAAAATGCTGGCCTTGATGCTCGGCGCAGCAGGTCTTGCAACGTCGGCCGCGCACGCACAGGACAAGGTCAAGATCGGTTTCATCACCGACATGTCCAGCCTGTACGCCGACGTGGAAGGCAAGAACGGCGCGCTGGCCATCCAGATGGCCATCGACGACTTCGGTGGCAAGGTACTGGGCATGCCCATCGAGCTGATGAGCGCTGACCACCAGAACAAGGCCGACATCGCCGCCTCCAAGGCGCGCGAGTGGATCGACACCCAGGGCCTGACGATGATCTTCGGCGGCACCAACTCCGGCACGGCCCTGGCGACGGCCAAGGTGGCGTCGGAGAAGAAGCGTGTCTATATCAACAACGGTGCCGCCAGTTCGGCCCTGACCAACGAGCAGTGCTCGCCCTACACGGTTCACTATGCCTACGACACCGTGGCGCTGGCCAAGGGCACGGGCTCGGCCATCGTCGATACCGGTGGCAAGAGCTGGTACTTCCTGACCGCTGACTACGCCTTCGGCCATGCGCTCGAAGCCGACACCACCACCGTGGTCAAGGCCAAGGGCGGCAACGTGGTGGGTGCCGTGCGCCACCCACTCAATGCATCGGACTTCTCGTCCTTCCTGCTCCAGGCGCAGAACTCCAAGGCCCAGATCCTGGGCCTGGCCAATGCGGGCGGCGACACCATCAACGCCATCAAGGCCGCCAAGGAATTCGGCATCGGCAAGACCATGAAGCTGGCCGGCCTGCTGATCTTCATCAGCGACGTACACAGCCTGGGCCTGCGCAACACCGAAGGCCTGCAGTTCACCACCAGCTGGTACTGGGACCTGAACGACGAGACGCGCAAGTTCTCGGCCCGCTTCTTCGAGAAGACCAAGCGCATGCCCACTGAGATCCAGGCCGCCGACTACTCGGCCACGATGAACTACCTCAAGGCCGTGGAAGCCGCCAAGAGCATCGATGCCGACAAGGTCATGACCACCTGGCGCGGCATGAAGATGAACGACTTCTTCGGTTCGGGCCAGCTGCGTGCCGATGGCCGCTACGTACACGACATGTACCTGATGGAAGTGAAGAAGCCTTCGGAGTCCACCAAGCCATGGGACTACTACAAGCTCGTCAAGAAGCTGCCCGGCGACACGGTGTTCACCACCAAGGCCGAGAGCAAGTGCCCGCTCTGGAAATAAGCCTTTTCTCGACCTGACCCGAACCTCCTTCGCACCTCCTGCCGCCTTTGCCCATGGAAATCTTTGGTGTCTCATTGCCAGGCCTGTTGAGCCAGCTCCTTCTGGGGCTGGTCAACGGATCCTTTTATGCAATCCTCAGCCTGGGGCTGGCCGTGATCTTCGGCCTGCTCAACGTCATCAACTTTGCGCATGGAGCGCTGTTCATGACGGGGGCATTGATCACCTGGATGGCCATGAACTACCTGGGCCTCGGCTACTGGTGGATGCTGCTGCTGGCGCCCCTGGTGGTGGGGGTGTTCGGGGTGGTGATCGAGCGCTTGTTGCTGCGCTGGATCTACAAGCTCGACCACCTGTACGGGCTGCTGCTCACGCTCGGCCTCACGCTGCTGATCGAAGGGGTGTTCCGCTCCATCTACGGCGTATCGGGCCTGGGCTACGACACGCCCGAGCTGCTCGAGGGGGCGACCAACCTCGGCTTCATGATCATGCCCAACTACCGGGCCTGGGTGGTGGTGGCCTCGGTGGTGGTCTGCCTGGCCACCTGGTACGTGATCGAGAAGACCAAGCTTGGTGCCTACCTGCGCGCCGGCACCGAGAACCCGCGCCTGGTGGAGGCCTTCGGCATCAACGTGCCGGTGATGGTGACCCTGACCTACGCCTTCGGCGCAGCCCTGGCCGCATTTGCCGGCGTGCTCGCCGCGCCGGTCTACCAGGTCACGCCGCTGATGGGGCAGAACCTGATCATCGTGGTCTTCGCCGTGGTGGTGATCGGGGGCATGGGCTCCATCATGGGCTCCATCCTCACCGGGCTGGGCCTGGGCGTCATCGAAGGCTTCACCAAGGTGTTCTACCCCGAGGCTTCTTCCACCGTGGTGTTCGTCATCATGGTCATCGTTCTCCTCATCCGCCCCGCCGGCCTGTTCGGCAAAGAGAAGTAAGCAGGGGCCGCTCGCATGAATCTCAAGAACCTTGCCCCCATCGGCTACGGCCTGCTGCTGCTCGCCTTGATCGCCGCGCCCTTTCTGGGCGCCTACCCCGTCTTCGTGATGAAGCTCATGTGCTTTGCACTGTTCGCTTCCGCCTTCAACCTGCTGCTCGGTTTCACCGGCCTGCTGTCCTTTGGACATGCGGCCTTCCTGGGTGGCGCGGCCTACGTGGCCGGCCATGCGATCAAGGTCTGGGGCCTCACCCCCGAAGTGGGCCTGCTGCTCGGGACGGCCGGCGGCGCCTTGCTGGGCCTGTTGTTCGGCTGGCTGGCCATCCGCCGCCAGGGCATCTATTTCTCGATGATCACCCTGGCCCTGGCGCAGATGCTGTTCTTCGCCTGCCTGCAGGCCCCGTTCACCGGTGGCGAGGACGGCCTGCAGGGCGTGCCCCGCGGCAAGCTGTTCGGCGTCATCAGCCTGCAGAGCGACCTGGTGATGTACTACGTGGCGCTGGTCATCGTGGTGCTGGCCTTCCTGGTCATCGTGCGCACCATCCACTCGCCGTTCGGGCAGGTGCTCAAGGGCATCAAGGAGAACGAGCCGCGCGCCATCTCCCTGGGCTATGACACGCACCGTTTCAAGCTGCTGGCCTTTGTTCTCTCGGCCGCACTGGCCGGGCTGGCGGGCTCGCTCAAGACCTTGGTGCTGGGTTTTGCCACCTTGTCCGACGTGCACTGGACGGCTTCGGGGCAGGTGATTTTGATGACCCTCGTGGGCGGGCTCGGGACGCTGTCCGGACCGCTGATCGGGTCGGCTGTTGTCGTTATGCTGGAGAACAAGATCGGCGAGTTCGGTAACTTGCTGGCTGCGCTCACCAGCGTCGAATGGTTCAAGACGCTGGGTGAGTCGGTCACCATGGTCACGGGCTTGATCTTCGTGATCTGTGTGCTGGCGTTCCGACGCGGGATCATGGGGGAGATCATTGCCTGGCTGGCCAGCCGTCGGGCATCCGGTTCGCGGCACTGATCTTTTTGAACTGCATGTTTTAGTTGAGGGCGGAGGCCGGGTCTCGGCCCGGCGGCCGAGGTACTCGTTCTTTGCTTCGCCAAAGAAAAGTACCCAAAAGAAAGGCGACCCTGCTGTCCGTGTCCCCGCTCGCCCGTTGGGCGAACGGGGCAACCTGCGATGCTCGGTCCTGGGGTGTGCCGCAGAACTCACTGCGTTCCCCCTGCGGGTGAACTCCGTTCGAACAGCTGCGGCAAGCCAGACAACGATGCGCGTGTCCTTCGGCACGCGCTCACCCCAGGCCCTGCGCTTCTCGGCACGTCCAGAAGGGATTGGGTGCCCCACACGGGCCATCGCTTCGCTCGGCCTGTGGTCCTTCGCTGCGCTCGGCTCGCCAGGGCGGTTGCACCGCCCCGTCGGCAGCGCGCAGCGCGAACCGACCCCCGGCGCAGCTGCGAAGCAGCAGCCGTCTTTGTCCCCGCTCCCCACCCCTGCTGGCTGCGCCGAGAAGCGCAGGAGCTGGGGTGGGCGTATGTGCCGAAGGACACACACGCTTCGTGATCTGGCTTGCCGATGCTGTTTGAGCGGAGTTCGAAGAACGCAGCGAGTTCATCGGCACCACCCCAGTTCCGAGCATCGCAGGTTGCCCCCATCGCCCGACAGGGCGATGGGGGACGCAGACTGGGGGCCGCCTTCTCTTTGGTGACTTTCTCTTGGCGGCCAAGAGAAAGTTACTGCGCCGCCGGGCGCACATCCCGGCTCCCGCACTCAACCAAGGCATGCTGCAACCACCGACCACCGACTACAACTTCAAAGGCCTCGCATACCCCGTCATCTCCAGATACCCCTTCCCCACCACAGCCCCCTCCCGCACCAACTCCGACAACCCCTCCCAGTAGATAGCCCCCGTAGACGCACTGCTATCGAGCTCCTGGTTGTCCAGCAGACTCCGCACCTCAAATACACCCACAGGCGTCCGCACCCGCCACTGCACCGGATACCGCGCCCCGCTCACAGCGCTCGTCCACCACCGCTCGGGCGTGAACACCACCTCGGCCGCATCGAACACGCGGGCCACCTGCCCAGGAGCGCGGAACGACCCACCGGCCCACAGCGCAGACCCATCCGCACGCCGCAACCGGAACGCCGTGAGCGCACTGCCATCGAGCAGGTTCATCCCGATCCAGTCCCACCCCTGCGCCTCGGGGTGCAGCAGCGCCTCGCTCCACTCATGGTCCATCCAGGCGCGGCCACTGCCGGGGTCGATGGCCATGCGCTTGCCATCGAGCACGATGGCGCCGCCCACCGCCAGTTGCGGCTGGCTGTAGTAGTAGCTGGCCTGCGCGCTCTCGGGCCCCTTGCGCGAGAGGCCTTCGCGGCCCTGCAGCAGCACGGGCTGGGTGGCGTTGAATTGCAGCTGCAGGCCGAAGTGTTCGCCCTCTATGCGCGCGGCATAGCGGCCGCCCTGGCCCCCCGGCAGGTCGCTGCGCACCAGGCGCCAGTCCTGCAGGCGGATGGCGGTATCGGATTCGCTCGCCTGGGCCACGCCAAAGCCCGCACGGGCGATGCGCTGGTCGTGGTGCAGGCGCTGGCCCTTCAGATCGGTGAGGGCGGCATGCGCGAACAACAAATGCTTTGCGCCAAAGGCCGACTGGATGCCCTGCGCAACATCCACGCGCGAGCGGAAGAAGGTCACCTGGAAGCCCCAGTCGCGCCCGCCCGCCTGTGCGTACCCGGTGATGTACCACCACTCGGTGCGCTGCTCGGGGTGGCTGCCGTGGTCGCGCGGAAAGGCCAGCGTGCGCGGCGGCAGGGCCTGGGCCGCGCTGCTCCAGGCGGCCGCACCCAGGGCGCCCGCCATGCCCAGCACGAGTGCCTTGCGGCGCGAAGGGGCGGGTGGCAAAGGGAACATCGGCTGCGGCATGCGGACTGGCCCAATCAGTCCATCAGCGCCTGCACCTTGCGCTGGGCCGCCGTGCAGTCGCCGAAATTCGCGGCCACCCATTCGGCGTTGAAGTAGGTGGGCAGGTAGCGCTCGCCCGCATCGCACAGCAGCGAAAGAATGGAACCCTGCTCGCCGCGCTCGCGCATCTCGCGCGCCAGGGTGAGCATGGCCACGAAGTTGGTGCCGGTGGAGGGCCCCACGCGCCGCCCGAGCAGCTGCGAGAGGGCCTGCATGGCGGCGACCGACTCCACGTCGGCCACTTCCTGCATGCGGTCCACCAGGGTGCGGATGAAGCTTGGCTCCACACGCGGGCGGCCGATGCCCTCGATGCGCGAGCCGGGCGCGGTCAGCGTGGCATCGCCCGTGCGGTGGTAGGCGCTGAACACCGAGCCTGCGGGGTCGGCCACGCAGACCTCGGTGGCGTGCTGCTGGTAGCGCAGGTAGCGGCCAATGGTGGCGCTGGTGCCGCCCGTGCCGGCGCCCACCACGATCCAGCGCGGCACGGGGTGGGGCTCGCGCGCCATCTGGGTGAACATGCTCTCGGCGATGTTGTTGTTGCCGCGCCAGTCGGTGGCGCGCTCGGCGTACGTGAACTGGTCCATGTAATGGCCGCCCGTCTGCTCGGCAATGGAGCGCGCCTCTTCGTACACCTGGCCGGCACTTTCCACCAGGTGGCAGCGGCCACCGTGGAACTCGATCTGCGCGATCTTTTCGGGCGAGGTGGTGCGCGGCATCACCGCCACGAAGGGCAAGCCCAGCAGGCGCGCGAAGTAGGCCTCGCTCACGGCGGTGGAGCCGCTGGAGGATTCGACCACGGTCGAGCCCTCGCTGATCCAGCCATTGCACAGCGCGTACAGGAACAGCGAGCGCGCCAGCCGGTGCTTCAAGCTGCCCGTGGGGTGCGTGGACTCGTCCTTGAGGTACAGGTCGATGCCATGCGCGCCATACGCGGGCAGGCGCAGCGGGATCAGGTGCGTGTCGGCGCTGCGCTGGTAGTCGGCTTCGATGCGGGCAATGGCGTTGTGCAGCCAGGCACTGGCACGCACGGGTGGGAGGGTCTTGTGGGCAGCGGTCATGGGGGGATTGTCTCGCAGTGCCCGCTGTCCACACAGGTTCTTACCAGTCTTCCTTGACGGCCATCACCGCGTCGCGCCCTGCGGCGGCCCGCCCGGCCAGCCAGGCAGTCACCGTGCCAGAGACCACCACGGCCGCGCACAGCGCCGCCAGGCGCCAGCCCGGAATGCGCAGGTCCATGGTCCAGTGAAAGCTCTGCGGATTCACCACGTGCACCAGCACCACCGACACGGCCAGGCCCAGCAGCACGCCGGCGACCGCGCCCACCCCGGTCCAGGCCGCGCCCTCGGCCGCCACCACGGCCAGGATCTGGCGGCGCGTAAGGCCCAGGTGCGCCAGCAGCCCGAACTCCTTGCGCCGCGCCAGCACCTGGGCACTGAAGCTTGCCGCCACGCCGAACAGGCCGATGCCGATGGCCACCGCCTGCAGCCAGTAGGTGACGGCGAAGCTGCGATCAAAGATGTGCAGCGAGCGCTCGCGGATCGCGCCGGCGGACATGAACTCCAGGGGCAGCTCCCCTGCGCCACGGACCGCCGCCAGGTCGCGGATGGCCTGCTGCAGCGCCGCCAGGTCGGTGCCCTCGCGCGGCCACAGCGCCAGGTCGCTGGTGCGCGCATCGCCCGTGAGGCGCAGGTAGTCCGCGCGGTCCAGCGCCACCGCACCCGACTGGCGCGCATAGTCGCGCCAGACCCCGGCGATGAAGAAGCGCGGTGCCTCCACCCGGGTGCTGAAGGCGCGCGACAGACCATCCCATTGCATGCCGGGTGCCAGTCCATACAGGTCCACCACGGCTTCGCTGATGTAGATGCCCAGGCTGCCGGACGGTACCGGCAAGGCCGTGCCGACCAGGGGCAGTTGGCGCGCCGGGTCGGCGCCCAGCGGGCGGCTGATGAGCATGAGCGCCGGGCGCGCGGGGTCGAGCTGCAGCGGGCTGGCACGCAGCGGCTGCACGCGCGCTATGCCCGGCAACTGCGCCACGGCCTCGGCAAAGCCGGCGGGCAACAACGCCGCCTCGCTGCCCGCCCCGCCCAGGGCCGAGCGCACATACAGCGGCGAGGGCAGCACCCCATCGAGCCACTGCGCGACCGAGCCGCGAAAGCTCGACACCATCACCGTCAGCGCCACGGCCAGGCTCAGGCTGGCCACCACGCCGCCTACGGCGATGGCGGCGCTGCCGCGCATGCGGCGCGCGCGCTCCAGCGCCAGCAGGGGCAGGGCGCGCCTTGCAGCCAATGGCTGCAGGCGTGCCAGCAGCGCCGCCATGCCGCGCGGCAGCAGGGCGATGCCGCCCACCAGCAACAGGGCAATGGCGCCATAGGCCGCCAGCGGAATGCCCGCCACGGGTGGCGCGAACGACAGCGCTACGCCCCCAACCACCAAGGCCAGGCCCACGGTGCCCCGGTCGGCCCCGGTGCTGGCGCTGCCCAGGCCCTTGAGGGTCTGCGCCGGAGGCAGCGTTTGCGCAGCGCGCGCGGGCCACCAGCCACCGGCCAAGGCCGCCGCAATGCCCAGCGCACCGTAAATGGCGGCGGCTGGCGCGCTCCATTGCAGCGCCGGCTGCACGCCCGCGAAATAGCCGCCGCCCAGGTCACCGCCCAGCAGGCGCAGCGCCGCCGCGGCCAGGCCCGTGCCCAAAGCGATGCCGGCCACGCTGCCCACCACCCCCAGCGCCGCCGATTCGGCCAGCACCAGGGCCAGGCGCTGGCGCGGCGTGGCACCGAGCACGGCCAGCAACGCGAACTGCGGCCCGCGCTGGGCCACGCTGAGCGCCAGCACCGAGAACACCAGAAAGGCGCCCGTGAACAGCGCCACCAGCGCCAGCACCGTGAGGTTGACGCGGTAGGCACGCGACAGGTTGCTGATGCGCTGAGCCGCATCGCCGGGCTCGGCCAGCATGGCCTGCGCCGGCCAGTCGGGCAGGGCGCGCAGACCCTGCGCGAAGGCCGTGCGGTCGCTGCCGGTCTGCAATTGCAGGTCGATGCGGCTCAGTTGCCCGCCACGGCCGAACAGGTCCTGCGCGGCGCCGATGTCCATCACCGCCAGCGGCGCGCCGCCTGCGCCCACGGTGCCTGCCACGCGCACGGCCAGGCGTTGCTGGCCGGTGTGCAGCGTGATCTGTGGCAATTGGGCGTTCGCATCGGCCGGGGCGGTGGTCGACAGACCGAGCGCCTGCAGCGCCGAGGCATTGAGGAACACCGTGGCTGGCGCGAACAGTGCAAAGCGGTCTGCCTGGGCCCAGGGGCGCGGCATGAGTGCCGGGGCCATGCCGTGCAACAGCAGGGCATCGGCCCCCAGCACGCGCAGCGGCACGCGCGCGGCCTGGGCCCCCGACGCGCCTGCGGGCGCCGCCACGGCAGACAGCTCCAGCACCGGGCTGGCCCGTGCCACCTGCGGGTGCGTGGCGATGCGTTCGTACCAGGCCTCGTCCAGGTGGCCCTGCATGGCGCGCAGCTCCAGGTCGGGCTGGCCGTTGACGGCACGCACCGCCTGCGAGAACTCGTCCAGCGCAGAGGCATTGATCACATGCACCGCGAACGCCAGCGCCACGCCCAGCATCACCGCGATCACGGCCGCCAGGCTGCGCCAGGGGTGGTGGCGCAGGTCCTGCCAGGAGAAGGTGCGCAGCAGGGCAAGCATGGCGGGCTGTGGCAGCGGTGTCAGCCCGCGCCGATGCCGTCGCTGGTGAGCCGCAGCACCCGGTCGGCGCGTGCGGCGGCTGCGTCCGAATGTGTGACCAGCACCAGCGAAGCGCCGTGCTCGCGCGTCTGCGCAAGCAGCAGGTCCATCACCCGCGCGGCGGTGGTGGGGTCCAGGTTGCCCGTGGGTTCGTCGGCCAGCAGCAGGGCCGGGCGGTGCACCAGGGCGCGGGCAATGGCCACGCGCTGCAACTGGCCGCCGCTGAGCTGCTGGGGCAGGCGCCTGCCCAGGTCCACCAGGCCCACGGCCGTGAGCATCTGCTGCACGCGCGCGGCATCGTTCTGGCCCAGCAGCATCAGCGGCAAGGCCACGTTCTGCGCCACGTCCAGGTGCGGCAGCACGTGGAAGGCCTGGAACACGAAGCCCACGTGTACGCGCCGCCACAGGGCGCGCGCCGTGTCGTCGAGCGCGCCCAGGTCGGTGCTGCCGTGCGTGATGCGCCCGGTGTCCCAGGTATCCAGGCCCGCCAGGCAGTTGAGCAGGGTGGACTTGCCCACCCCCGAGTCGCCCACGATGGCCACGAACTCACCGGGCTGCACGGCAAAGTCGACACCGGCGAACACCGTGGCCTCGCCATAGTGCTTGCCCAGTCCGCTGACGGTGAGGGTGGCCGTCATGGCGCCGCAGTATCCAGCCGGGCCAGCACGGCCTGCACCAGCGCGGCCGTGGCATCGGGCTGGTCGCAGGCGATGGCATGGCGCGCGGGCATGCTGCGCAGCCAGGTGATCTGGCGCTTGGCCAACTGGCGCGTGGCGGCAATGCCGCGCTCGCGCAGGCTGTCCAGGGGGAAGGGGCCGTACAGGCTTTCCCAGGCCTGGCGGTAGCCCACGCAGCGCATGGAGGGCAGGTCCGGGTGCAGGTCGCCGCGCGCGTGCAGAGCTTTCACCTCCTCCAGAAAGCCGGCTGCGAGCATGGCATCGAAGCGCAGGGCGATGCGCGCATGCAGCCAGGCGCGGTCCCCGGGCTCCAGGCTGAACAGGGCGGTGCTGGCCGCCAGGGGGCTGGGCGCGCGGTCCTTGGCCAGGTGAAAGCTCGACAGCGGCCGGCCCGAGACATGCCAGACCTCCAGCGCGCGCTGGATGCGCTGGCTGTCGGCCGGCGCCAGCCGCGCGGCGGTGACCGGGTCCACGCGCGCGAGTTCGGCATGCAGCGCGGGCCAGCCCTGCTCGGCGGCCTGGGCTTCGAGCCGTTCGCGCACGGCAGGGTCGGCGGCAGGCATGTCGTCGATGCCGTCGAACAGCGCCTTGAAGTAGAGCATGGTGCCGCCCACCAGCAGCGGCAGTGCGCCACGTGCGCGGACCTCGGCGATGAGCCGGGTGGCGTCCTGCACGAACTCGGCCGCACTGTAAGCCTGCAGCGGATCGCGGATGTCGATCAGGTGGTGCGGCACGGCAGCCAGCTCGTCCACCGTGGGCTTGGCGGTGCCGATGTCCATGCCGCGGTAGACCAGGGCCGAGTCCACGCTGATGATCTCCACCGACATGCGCGGCGCCAGCACGGCCGCCAGCGCCAGGGCGCCGGCGGTCTTGCCCGAGGCCGTGGGGCCGGCCAGCGCAATGGCTGGAAGGTGCTCAGGCGCGCTCACCCGGGTCTCCGAATTTCTGCACCAGCGTCCACGAGAGCAAGGCCAGCACCACCGACCAGAACCAGATGCCGTTGACCAGCGGCCACACCGTGCCATCCAGGCGCAGGCCCAGCCAGGCGCCGATGCCGAAGGCCGCCAGCATCATCATGAAACCATTGAGCGCCGAGGCCACGCCCGCCGCCTGGGGAAACGGCCCCACGGCGCCGCTCTGCCCGCAGGGCTGGTGGATTCCATGGGCCAGCATGAACAGGGAGAACGGCAGCAGCAGTGCCACGGGGTGGTGCCAGCCCATGAAGGCCACCAGCCCCATCAGCGTGCCCCCCGCCAGGCTCAGGCCGCCCGCAATGGCCACCGAGCGCTTGAGGCCGAAGCGCGCCAGCAGCCTGCGGCACAGGAAGGTGCCGGCAAAGTAGGCCACGCAGGCCGATGCCATGGCCCCGCCGTACTGCGTGCGCGACAGGCCCAGCACGTCGATGAACACGAAGGACGAGGAGGCCAGAAAGGTGAACAGCCCGCCATAGGTGGCCGTGGTCTGCAGTGAGAAGGCCCAGAAGGTCGGGTGGCGCAGCACCTGCAGCCAGGTGGCCACCAGGGTGCGGGGCTGCAGGGCCCGCGGGTTGCGGTGTACCAGGGTCTCGGGCAGGCGCAGGGCCACCAGGGCCAGCGTGGCCACGGCATACACCGTGAGGGCCGAGAGTGAGGCACGCCAGCCCAGCCACTCGGCCAGCAGGCCGCCCAGCGGCGCGCAGATGCAGGCCACGAAGCCCAGGCCGGTGAGCGCCTTGGACATGGCGCGCGCACCCTCCAGCGGGGTGTACAGGTCGCGCACGATGGCGCGCGCGCACATCACCACCGAGCCCATGGCCGCCCCCTGGGCGATGCGCCACAGGATCAGCAGCGACATGCTGGGCGCCAGCACGCTGCCCACGGATGCCACGGTATAGATGGACAGGCCCACCAGCAGGATGGGCCGGCGGCCGAAGCGATCCGACAAAGGACCCCAGACCAGCTGCGAGGAGCCGAAGGCCAGCAGCAGGCCGCTGAGCGTGAGCTGGGCCACGGACACGGACGAGCCCAGGCTGCGCGTGAGCGCCGGCAGCGCCGGCAGGTACAGGTCGGTGGTGACGGGCTGGATGCTCAGCAGCGCGGCCAGGATCAGGATGGCCAGCGCCGGGGCAATGGCAGCGGGCGCGGCCGGATGGCCGGCGGTGGCGAAGGGGGCAGACATATCTGTCTGAGCGTACCAGATGGGTCGGGACAAACCCGAGCACGGGGCTTTCGCGTCGCTTGCACGACATTGGCAGGCAAATGCGGGCCCTACAGTGCATCGCGGCACTGAACGCCAGGCCCCTACCACCCCAACAACAGGAGACAAGCGCATGCATTGCAGCAGCAATCACCCCTCGACCCCTTCCCCATTTCGCAGCCCCCTGACCACCCTGGCCCGTGCGGCGCTGGGTATGGTGCTGGGTGCGACCCTGGCGGCCGCCCACGCACAGGCCCCCGCTGCGGCGCCGGCCCTGCCGGCACCCGAATCGGTCTCGCTCGACAAGCTGGGCTACATGGGCACTTTCCCGCCCGAGGGTGCGCAGCGTGTGGACCTGAGCAACTCCTACAAGTACCCGCAGATGCGCTGGGCGCTGCAGCACTTGCGCGAGCTGCAGCCCACACGCAACATCCGCCGCGGCGCGGCCCCCGCATCGGCGCTGCCGGCCGATCCGCGCCCGCTGGGCGCGTTCTCGTTCGACGACGACAAGGGCCAGCCCATCACGGTGGACCAGTGGCTCACGCGCACCTACACGGATGCCATCGTCGTGCTGCACAAGGGCAAGGTGGTCTACGAGCGCTACGACAACCAGATGAAGCCCTGGACGCCGCACCTGCTGTTCTCGGTCACCAAGTCCTTCACCGGGCTGATGGCGGCGCAGTTGGCGCACGAGGGCAAGATCGACCCCGAAGCGCTGGTCACGAAATACGTGCCTGAGCTGGCCGATTCGGCCTGGGGCGACATGAAGGTGCGCGAGGTCATGGACATGACCGGGGCCGTGCGCTTTCGCGAGGTGTACACCGACCCGACCACCGAGATCTTCGGCTACAGCTGGTCCGCCGGCATGCTGCCGCGCCCACCGGGCTACCAGGGGGCGACCAACATTTATGACTTCCTCAAGACCCTGAAGAAGGAGGGCGAGCACGGCGAGGGTTTCGTCTACCGCACCGTGCATTCCGAGGTGCTGGGCTGGATCGTCTCGCGCGCCACGGGCAGGCACTGGGCCGAGCTCATGGGCGAGAACATCTGGCAGAAGCTGGGCATGGAGGAGGACGCGCATGTCATGGTGGACAGCGTGGGCACGCCGCTGCAGGGCGCGGGCCTGAACGCTACGGCGCGCGACCTGGCGCGCTTCGGCGAGATGCTGCGCCAGGGCGGCAGCTTCAACGGCCAGAAGGTCTTCGACAAGGCCGTGATCGACGACACGGCCAAGGGCGGCGACCGCACCAGGTTCCAGTTCCGCGGCATCCAGACCGCGCGGCCCGGCTACAGCTACCGCAACCAGTGGTGGGTGCTGCACAACGCCGACGGCGCCTACGAGGCCTCAGGCATCCATGGCCAGATGGTGCATGTGAACCCGGCGGCCGAGATGGTGGTCGTCAAGCTCTCCTCGCACCCTGTGGCCAGCGCGGCTGCCACGCATGCGCTCACGCTCAAGGCGTGGTCGGCGCTGGCGCAAGCGGTGCGTCGTTGAGGCCCACGACGGGCGCAGGATCGCCCTCGTAGCCGGGGGGCGTGAGGCGGAACAGCGAGACCAGGGCCTCGCGGTAGAGGTCCATGCCCACGTCGTTGGTGTTGTGGTGCGAGCCCCCCTCCACCAGCACGAAGCGCTTGGGCTCCTGGGCGGCCTCGTAGAGCTTGCGCCCCAGCGCCGGGGCGATCAGGCTGTCCTGGCTGCCATGCACCACCAGCAGTGGTGAGCCGATCTGGGGCACCTTGCGCACCGATTCGAAACGCTGGGTGATCAGTGCCGACACCGGCAGCCAGCCCCATTTGAAGGTGCTGATCACCTCGGCGATGCTGGTGAAGGTGCCTTCCACCATCACGCCCTTTTCGTCCTTGACCTCGCGGGCCAGGTCGATGGCGATGGCCCCGCCCAGCGAGTGGCCGAAGATGTAGCGCGCCGCCGTGGGGTGGCGCTCGCCAAGCCAGTCCCAGGCGGCGTGCGCGTCCTCGGCAGCCATGGCCTCCGAGGGCAGGCCCGCGCTGCTCTGGCCGAAACCCCGGTAGTCGATGGCCAGCACCGAAAAACCGAGCGCGTGCATGCGCCGGATGCGGGGCGACGAGCCGGCCACGTTCCAGCGCGCACCGTGCAGGTACAGCAGCACCGGTGCATCGGCCCGCTCGGCCGGCATCCACAGCCCATGCAGGCGCTCGGCCTTGCCCGTGGCGCGCGATGCGAAGTCGATCCACACGTCCTGCATGCCTTCGGTGACCCCCGTGCCGCCCCAGCTGCGGTTGCTGGGCTGAAAGATCCATTCACGCTGCTTGGAATCCAGGGTGGAACAACCTGCGCTGACCGCCAGGGCCAGCACCAGGGAGAGCAGGAGGGCGGTGCGTTTCATGGGTGGGACTGACTCGTGTGCGTGCCAGAAAGTTCTGCTTTCTATTGCATGCATCGTGCCTGTTACGCAAAAGGGAGGCCAAGCCTCCCTTTTGTTACCTATTTCCCGCTTTTGGCGGGATTTTGGACGCTGTTACGGCTTACACCACGCCCTGCGCCAGCATCGCATCGGCCACCTTCACAAAGCCCGCCACGTTGGCGCCGTCCACATAGCTCACGCTGCCATCGGCGCGCTTGCCGTAGCGCAGGCAGGCGGCATGGATGCCCTGCATGATCTGCAGCAGCCGTGCATCGACCTCTTCGCGCGGCCAGGACAGTCGGGCCGCGTTCTGGCTCATCTCCAGGCCCGAGGTGGCCACACCCCCCGCGTTGCTGGCCTTGCCAGGGGCGTACAGAACGCCAGCGGCCTCGAAGGCCTTGGCGGCCTCGATGGTCGAGGGCATGTTGGCGCCCTCGGCCACGCAGACCACGCCGTTACGGATCAGCACGGCCGCGTCGTCCGCGTCCAGCTCGTTCTGGGTGGCGCAGGGCAGGGCCACGTCCACCGGCACATGCCAGGGGCGCACGCCGGCCTCGAACTTCGCCCCCGTGCGGGCCGCATAGTCGCTCACGCGGCCGTAGTGGTGGTTCTTAACGTCCATCAGGATGGCGAGCTTCTCGGTGGTGAAGCCCTCCTCGTCGATGATGGTGCCGCTGGAGTCGGACACCGTGACCACCCTGGCACCGA
Source organism: Acidovorax sp. AC410 (assembly GCF_979253235.1). Lineage (NCBI taxonomy): Bacteria > Pseudomonadati > Pseudomonadota > Betaproteobacteria > Burkholderiales > Comamonadaceae > Acidovorax > Acidovorax sp. AC410. Next base: position 214,936 of record NZ_CEEDCG010000001.1, on the reverse strand, counting down.
GCTCCAGCGCCTTTTCCACTGCGTACTGGGCCACGTTGCCCGAACCGGAGACCGAGACGCGCAGGCCGTCGAAACTGCGGCCCCGCTGCTTGAGCATCTCGGCCGCGAAGTAGACCGTGCCGTAGCCCGTGGCCTCGGGGCGCACCAGCGAGCCGCCAAACGACAGGCCCTTGCCCGTGAACACGCAGTCGGCCCGGTTGCTGAGCTTCTTCATCATGCCGGCCATGAAGCCCACTTCGCGCCCACCCACGCCGATGTCACCGGCCGGCACATCGGTGTCCGCGCCCACATGGCGGAACAGTTCCGAAACGAAGGCCTGGCAAAAGCGCATCACCTCGCCGGGGCTCTTGCCTTTGGGGTCGAAGTCGGAGCCGCCCTTGCCGCCGCCCATGGGCAGGGTGGTCAGGGCGTTCTTGAAGGTCTGCTCGAACGCCAGGAACTTGAGCACCGACAGATTCACCGAGGGGTGGAAGCGCAGGCCGCCCTTGTAGGGGCCGATGGCCATGCTGTGCTGGATGCGGTAGCCGCGGTTGACCTGCACCGTGCCGTGGTCGTCCACCCAGGAGACGCGGAACATCACCACGCGCTCGGGCTCCACCAGGCGCTCCAGCAGGCCGTGTTCGGCGTAGCGCGGGTGCTGGGCGATGAAAGGCCAGAGACTTTCCGTGACTTCTGTAACGGCTTGCAAGAACTCGGGTTGGTGGGGGTTGCGCTGCGCCACCTGCGCCAGGAAACTGCCTGCGGACTCGTGCTTCATGTCAGAGAGATGTCTTTCTAGAAAGAGAGGGTTGGAGAAGCCCGGCAAAGGCCCGGACAGCTTGGTTATGTCATAAAAACATGACATCATGCATGCCAATGCATGGTTTTGGGGATTATGACGCTTTGATTGCACCAATTTGAGGCAATGGTGTTGTGTGTTGCAGATGCCACGTACCGTGCTGCAGCGCGTCATGCAGATGTCACACGCCGACCCCACAGTTCGGCGATTCCAATCCATGAATGAGGAGAAGACGATGCACAACAACGGTTTGAAGACCGCTCCCCTGGCGCTGATCGCAGCCCTGGCACTCACGGCCTGCGGTGGCGACAACGATTCCAAGTACCCCACGCTCAATGGCGCCACGCCCCTGGTCGTCGGTCACCGCGGTGCCAGCGGCTACCTGCCCGAGCACACGCTGGAGAGCTACCGCCGTGCCATCGAGCTGGGCGCCGACTTCATCGAGCCCGATCTCGTGGCCACCAAGGACGGTGTGCTGATCGCGCGCCACGAGCCCAACATCACGGCCACCACCGACGTCTCGCAGCGCCCCGAGTTCGCCAGCCGCAAGACCCAGAAGACCGTGGACGGCTTGAAGGAAGAAGGCTGGTTCGCCAGCGACTTCACCCTGGCCGAGATCAAGACCCTGCGCGCCATCCAGCCCATGGCCGACCGTGACCAGTCCAACAACGGCAAGTTCCAGATCCCCACCTACGAGGAGATCATCGAGCTGGCCAAGACCGAAGGCGCCAAGGCCAACCGCACTGTGGGCGTGTACACCGAGACCAAGCACCCCACCTACCATGTGGGCCTGAACCTGGCGCTCGAAGATCGCCTGCTGTCCATCCTGGCCAAGAACGGCTACACGGCCAAGAACTCGCCGGTGATCATCCAGTCGTTCGAGGTCGCGAACCTCAAGTACCTGCGCAGCAAGACCCAGGTGCGCCTGGTGCAGCTGGTGGACGCGGATGACGTGAAGGCCGACGGCAGCATGTCGCTGGTGGCCCCTTACGACAAGCCGTACGACTTCGCCGTGGCCGGCGATGCCCGCACCTTCGCCAGCCTGCTGACCCCCGCCGGCTTGAAGGAAGTGAAGACCTACGCCGACGGCATCGGCCCCTGGAAGCCCTACCTGATCCCTTCCAAGCAGGTGGATGCCAACAACGACGGCAAGCCCGACGACCTGAACGGCGACGGCCTCATCGACAACCGCGACCGCGTGATGATGCCCCCGACCGACGTGGTGAAGAGCGCCCACGCCGAGGGCCTGTTCGTGCACCCCTACACCTTCCGCAGCGAGCCCAAGCAGCTCGCATCGGACTTCAAGGGCGACCCCAAGGCCGAGTACAAGCTGTTCTTCAACCTGGGTGTGGACGGGCTGTTCAGCGACTTCCCCGACCAGGCCAAGGCGGCTCGCGACAATTGAGCTGTGTTGCGGTGGCTCTGAGCCAGGAAAGCCCGCCACGTGCGGGCTTTTTTCTTGGCGCGGGGGCGCCTCTGTCAGAAACCGCGCCGCAAACCCACGCTCAGCAGCGTGCGGCCCTGCTGTCGGCCTATGCTGCCGTCGATTTGCCACTGCGGCGTCCATTCCCAGCGGGCACCTGCCTGGAAGGTGGGGGCACTGCTGCGCTGGCCGAAGGCTTCGGCATGCACGGTGACGGGGCCGAGTGGGTGCTCCACGGCGAAGCCCCAGGCGGGAGTCCAGTGCCGCTGTGGCATGCGCAGTGCGCCCAGGTTGGCGTGCAGGGCACCCCAGGTGGTGGCGCAGGTTCCGATCAGGTTCAGTGCCAGGGTGCTGCCGGCGGCGTGGCGGGCGTGCAGTAGCCCGACACTGCTGGCGGCGTTGCAGCCCTGCTCCTGCGACGGGCTCCACAGCCATTTGGCCTGCAGGCCCTGCAGGGTGGTGTGGCCCACGTAGTCGCGTGCCAGCAGACCGCCCAGTTCCACCCCCTCCAGGGGCGAATAGGCCGGGGCGAGGTAGGCGCTGCCCCTGGTGCCACGCGGGCCTTCCCACCATGCTTCCAGCTGGCCTGCTCCCTGTTCAGCGACGCCCGCATCGTCCACGCTCAACGGTCGTCCGGCCTCTGCGGGCAGCACCATGGCCAGGGCGGCGGCAGTGCCCCACCAGCGGACTCGTCGGGGGAGTCGGGAAAAGCCCGTCGGTGGTGGGTGGCTGCGCATGGTGGTTGTAGGTTGGCTGCGGGGCGTGCCGGTGTGGCCCGCTCCGTTGGCTATGCAGGTGGCGGGCCTGCGGCTATCGTCCGCGCAGGAACAGCGCGTCCAGCTCGCGCATGGACAACTGGCGCCAGGTGGGGCGGCCATGGTTGCACTGGTCGGACCGGTCGGTGGTTTCCATCTGGCGCAGCAGGGCGTTCATTTCGTCGATGGTGAGCCGGCGGTTGGCGCGCACGGCGCCATGGCAGGCCATGGTGCCCAGGATCTCGTTGCGCGCGCGCTGCACCACGGTGGTGGCGTCGTGCGCGGCCAGTTCGGCCAGCACGCTGCGCGCCAGCTCCACCGCATCGCCCTGGGCCAGCGTGGTGGGCACGGCGCGCACGGCCAGGGTCTTGGGCGAGAAGGGCATGACCTCCAGGCCCAGCATGGCCAGCACGTCCACCGAGGCCTCGGCCGTGGCCACCTCTTCGGGCGTGGCCGCGAAGGTGGCCGGGATCAAGAGGGGCTGGCTGGCAATGCGTGCGCCGCTGTCCACCTGGGATTTCAGGCGCTCATAGACGATGCGCTCATGCGCGGCATGCATGTCCACGATGACCATGCCCTGCGCGTTTTCGGCCAGGATGTACACGCCGTGCAGCTGCGCCACGGCCCGGCCCAGGGGCCAGGCCGATTCCTGGCCATCGCGGCCCACGGGCAAGGGGGCGTCGCCCGAGGTGCGTTGTGGGTAGGTGGCAGGCGCCGCCGCAGCCATGCTGCCGACACCGGGCGCCGGGCGTTCTGCGAGCACCGTGTCGGCCTGTGCCGCTGGCACGGTGTTTGTGCTGTCGAACCCGGTGAACGGGGCCGGGGTGGCGGCAGGTGGTGTACCCCACAGGGCCTGCAGGTCCGTCACGCGGTGGCCCACGGGCTCCTCGAAGCGCATGGCAGACTGGGCGCGCCAGTCGGGCAGCGGCGTCCTGGCCAGGGTGAAGGGGGCTGGTTCGGTGGCCGCCGGTGCCGTTTCGGCGGCCAGGGCGGCCGCAGCCAATGCGGCAGCGCGCGGGGCGGCCAGGGCATTCTCCACGGCATGGCGCACGGCCTGGTGCACCTCGCGGCTGTCGCGAAAGCGCACCTCGATCTTGGTGGGGTGTACGTTCACGTCCACGCGGGCCGGGTCGATCTCCACGTACAGGGCATATACCGGCTGCTTGTGGCCGTGCAGCACGTCTTCATACGCGCTGCGCGCCGCGTGCGTGAGCACCTTGTCGCGCACGAAGCGGCCGTTCACGTAGCAGTATTGGTGGTCCGCGCGCGAGCGCGCCGCGTCGGGCAGGCCGGCGCGGCCGGTCACGGTGACGGGGCCCGAACGGTGGTGTACGGCGACCGATTCAGTGACGAAGTCTTCGCCCAGCACGTCGGACAGGCGCCGCGCCAGCGCGTCCTGCGCATCGCCCTGGCCGGGCACGAAAGTGGCGCGCCACTGCTCTACCAGCTTGCCCTCGTGCCAGATGGCAAAGCCCACGTCGGGCCGCGCCAGCGCATGGCGGCGCACGGATTCGATGCAGTGCGCGAGCTCGGTGGAGTCGGTCTTGAGGAACTTGCGCCGTGCCGGGGTGGAAAAGAACAGTTCCTTGACCTCCACCGTGGTGCCCGTGGCGCGGGCGGCCGGGCGCAGTTCGCCGCTGCGCGCATCGAGCAGAAAGGCCGTGGCCTGGCTGGCCGGGCGCGACAGCAGCGACATCTCGGACACCGAGGCCACGGCGGCCAGGGCCTCTCCGCGAAAGCCCATGGTGGCCACGGTCTCCAGGTCCGTGAGGTTGGTGATCTTGCTCGTGGCATGGCGGCGCAGGGCCACCGGCAGCTCGTCCTGCGGGATGCCACCGCCATCGTCTTCCACCGTGATCAGGCGCACGCCGCCGGCCGACAGCCGCACGGTGATCTGGGTGGCCCCCGCGTCCAGCGCGTTGTCCACCAGCTCGCGCACCACGGAGGCGGGGCGCTCGACCACCTCGCCGGCGGCGATCTGGCTGATCAGCTCGTCGGGCAGGTCGCGGATGGGGCGGCGGGCCGGGGTTTCGGCCGTGGGGGAGGGCAGGGTGGTGGAGGTCACCCGATGGATTTTAGGTCGGGTTGCCGTGGGGACTTGCCAGCAGGGGCTGGATGCCCATGGGGATAATGCGCGCTGCCTTCACCAGACCCGGACCCCATGGAACTCATCACCTTCCTGATCGACTTCATACTGCACGTGGACAAGTACCTCGAAATGTTCGTGCAGAACTACGGGCCCTGGGTCTATGCGCTGCTGTTCATCATCGTTTTCGTCGAGACGGGCGTGGTGGTCATGCCCTTTTTGCCCGGCGACTCGCTGCTGTTCATCGTGGGCGCGCTGTGCGGTGCGGGGCTCATGAACTTTCCGCTGGCCTGTGCGGTGCTCATCGTGGCGGCCATCCTCGGGGACCAGTGCAACTACTCCATCGGGCGCTATTTCGGGCCCAAGGTGTTCCAGTGGGAGGACTCGCGCTGGTTCAACCGCCGAGCCTTCAACCAGGCGCATGAGTTCTATGAGCGCTACGGCGGCGTCACCATCGTGATCGCACGCTTCATGCCCTTCATCCGCACCTTTGCGCCCTTCGTGGCCGGCGTGGCCGAAATGTCGCGCGGCAAGTTCACGGCGTTCAATGTGGGCGGTGCGCTGCTGTGGGTGCTGGGCATCGCCACGGCGGGCTACTTCTTCGGCAACTTCGCCTGGGTCAAGGAGAACCTGGACAAGATCATCTGGGCCATGATCTTCATCCCCGGGCTGATCGCGATCTTCGGCGCCTGGCGGGCTGGGCGCAAGGCCAAGGCCATGGCCTGACCCATTGCCCCCTGCGCAAAGCGCCGCCCATCGCGAGATGGCGGCGCTTTTTGCATGGTCGGGGGGCTGTGGAGCAGCCCTCCAAATCAACGGCGATAGTAGTGGCGTTGGTCGCGGTCTTCGCCGATTTCGTGGCCCACCAGGGCCCCGGCAGCGGCACCGCCGATGGTGCCCACAGGGCCGCCAAAGATGGCGTTGCCGGCAACACCGCCGACCACGGCACCGACACCGGTACCGACCTGTGCGTTGGTGGGGTTGGAGGCACAACCGCCCATGGCCAGGGCGGCGGTGGCGGAAGCGGCGACGAGAAGGGTTCGAAGGGTGGTGGTCATGGCAGGATTCCTTTGCGGTGGGTGGAGTCAGGCCGTGAATTTCAAGAGCCCTGGGGCTTTCGGTGTTCGACCTGTGCCTCTACTGTCACGCGCCAGGCATTTTTGCGGTGTAGGTACCCGGGGGCAGGGGCTGTAGGACCCTGTCCGGGCGCCGTGTCCCCAAAAAATGTGAACGCGAGGCACTTTTCGATGGCGAGGTGGTGCCGGGGGAGGGTTATGCTGCGTTCATTCGAGCACAAGCTGCTGCCGCGATGCGGCCATAACAAGCAAGGAGACAGACGCCATGGACAAGCCCGCACTTCCATCACCGCACAGCCACAGTACCGGGGGAGGCCGGCTCACCGTGGCCCAGCAGATCAGCCTGGTCGTGGCCCTGGCGGCGGCCGTGCTGGTCGTCGTGCTGGCGCTCAGCCTGGTGCGCGTGCAGCACCTGGGCGCCACGGTGGAGCAGCTGTCCGGCGAACAGGTCGAGCGCCTGCAATTGGCCCTGCGCTGGCGCAGCAACATCGCGGTCAATTCCACGCGCGTGTTCTCGGTCGTGCAGTCCGATGGCGACGACCTGCAGAATTTCTTCAAAGACCTGATCGCAGCGACCACAGCCGACACCTCGCAGGTGCAAAAGCGCTACACCGAACTGGAGACCAGTCCCGAGGGGCTGCGCATCCAGGAAGAACTGGCCACGGTGCGCAAGCCCTACCTGGAAACGCGCGACAAGGCCCTGGCGATCAAGAAAGGCGGGGATATGGCGGCGGCCAAGGCGTTTGCCCTGTCCACTTTCGTCCCCGTGGTCAACCAGTACAACGCGGTGGCCGACAAGATGGTGGCCTACCAGGTCCAGCGCTCGGCCGACCAGGCGGCCGAGGCGGCGGGGCTGATCCGCTCCTACCGCACCATGGTGCTGGTGGCCGGCGTGGTGGGCCTGGCGCTGCTGGTACTGCTGTCCTGGGTGGTGGTGCGGCGCATCCGCGCTTCGTTGCATGGGGTGGCTGTGGTGGCGCGCAACATCGGCGAGGGCGACCTGTCGCAGCACATCGCCGTGCAGGGGCGTGGCGAGGTGGCCGAAATGATGCAGGCCATGCAGCACATGCAGACCTCGCTGGTGCGCATCGTGGGCGCCGTGCGCCAGAGCAGCGACTCCATCGCCACGGGCTCCAGCGAGATCGCCATGGGCAACGCCGATCTGAGCCAGCGCACCGAGGAACAGGCCAGCAACCTCGAAGAGACTGCGGCCTCGATGGAAGAGATCACCAGCACCGTGAAGAACAACGCCGATACCGCACGCAAGGCGGCCACGCTGGCCGGCACCGCATCGCAGGCGGCGGTCAAGGGCGGCGAGGTGGTGGGCCAGGTGGTGGCCACCATGCAGGACATTTCGGTGGCATCGAAGAAGATCACCGACATCATCAGCGTCATCGATGGCATCGCCTTCCAGACCAACATCCTGGCGCTCAATGCCGCCGTGGAGGCCGCACGCGCGGGCGAGCAGGGGCGTGGGTTCGCGGTGGTCGCCAGCGAGGTGCGCAGCCTGGCGGGCCGCAGTGCGGAAGCCGCCAAGGAGATCAAGTCCCTGATCGGCGCCAGCGCCGAGCGTGTGGACAACGGCACCCGCCTTGTGGCCGATGCCGGCAGCAGCATGGAAGACATCGTGGCCCAGGTGCAGCGCGTGAGCGATCTGATCGCCGAGATCTCCAGCGCCACGGGCGAGCAAACCATCGGCATCGGCCAGGTGGGCGAGGCCGTGACCCAGCTCGACCAGGTGACCCAGCAGAACGCAGCGCTGGTCGAGCAGAGCGCTGCCGCGGCCGACAGCCTCAAGCACCAGGCGGCGCGCCTGGCCGAGATCGTGAGTGTCTTCCGGCTTTCCTGAACTCAGCCTGGCAGCAGGCAGATCGTCAGCAGCACCGACGAGTCCTTGACCGCCTTGAGCGCGTGCGGCGAGCGCGGTGCCAGGTGCACGAAGTCGCCGGGCTGCATGAGCTGCACCGAATCGCCGGCGTGGAACTCCACCGCGCCCTCCAGGCACTGTACGGTGGCCTCGCCCTGGGTCTGGTGCTCGCGCATGGCCTTGCCCGCGGGCAGCACCACGCGCATCACCTCCAGCTGGCCGGCCTTGAGGATGGCCGAGGTGGTGGCGCCGGCCAGTTGGTCGCCCAGGGGGCGCACGCTGGCCACTTCTCCGGATTGTGCGTGGGGCAGTGCCATGGTTCTTCTCCTTCACCGGGGTCGTGGATCGTTGGGTCCCACTGTGCCCGTGAAGGCCGAATGAAGCAAGCCACACCCCTGTGAAGGGCGTGCCGGCCTACACCGCTACACCGAGCGGCTGCGCGCCAGCGGCGGGTTCTTGGCGAAGTAGCGCGTGATGCCGCGCATCAGCGCGTCGGCCAGCTGTACCTGGTAGGCGCTGCTGCGCAGCTTGGCCTCTTCCTCGGGGTTGCTGATGAAGGCGGTCTCCACCAGCACGCTGGGAATGTCCGGTGCCTTGAGCACGGCGAAGCCGGCCTGCTCCACGCGCGGCTTGTGCAGCTTGGCCATGCTGCCGATCTCGCCCAGCAGCACGCTGCCGAGCTTGAGGCTGTCGTTGATCTGCGCCGTGGTGCTCATGTCCAGCAGCATGCGCTGCACATGGCGGTCCTGGCTCTGCACGTTCAGGCCCCCCACCAGGTCGGCCTGGTTCTCCTTGTTGGCCAGCCAGCGCGCGGCCGTGCTCGATGCGCCGCTCTGGCTCAGCGCGAACACGCTGGCGCCGCGCGCCGCGGGCGTGGTGAAGGCATCGGCGTGGATGCTCACGAACAGGTCGGCCTGCACGCGGCGGGCCTTTTCCACGCGCGTGCCCAGGGGCACGAAGAAGTCGCCATCGCGCGTGAGAAAAGCGCGCATGGGATTGCCGCCCACCGTGGTGGCGTTGATGCGGTCGCGCAGCAGGTGCGCCACGCGCAGCACCACGTCCTTTTCGCGCGTGCCGCCGGGCCCGATGGCGCCGGGGTCCTCGCCACCGTGGCCGGGGTCCAGTGCGACGATGATGATGCGGTCGGTCTGCGTGGACGTGGCGCGGTTGCCGCCTTTCGCGGGCGGGGCCACGGCCACGGCAGGCGGTGGGGCCGGGTCTGCGGGGGCGGCCGGCGCCGGGCCGGGGCGGTTGGCGCGCTGGGCGATCAGCTCGCCCAGGGGGTCGCTCTCGGCCGATGGCGGGGCTGGCGCCGCTCCGGGCGGGCGGGTGGCGGGAGCAGGCGCTGCGGCCACCGGCGCAGTGGCACGGGCCCCCGTGGTATCGCGCAGGCGCTCGGCGATCAGGGCCTCCAGTGGATCCACAGGCTCGGCAGGGTACAGGTCGAACACCAGGCGGTGCTGGTAGGCCGCCACCGGGGGAAGGGTGAACACCTGGGGCATGGCAGGCTGTTTCAGGTCCACCACCAGGCGCACGACGTTGGGTGCGTTCTGACCCACACGGATGCCGGCGATGTTCGGGTCGTCGGGCTTGACCTTGGCCACCAGCTCGCGCAGTTCGGGGCTCAGGTCGATCCCCTCGATGTCCACTGCCAGGCGCGGCGGCGTGGTCACGAAGAACTGCTTGGCCACCAGCTTGCCGTCGGACTCGATGGTCACGCGTGTGTACTCGGGGGCGGGCCAGACGCGCACTGCCAGGATGGTGGCGCCGCGCGCGATCTGCTGTGTGCCCAGCAAAAGCACCAGGCTGCCCGTCTGCAGCAGGGTGCGGCGAGACGGTTGGCGGGGTGCCGGGCGGGCGGGCAGCTTCATTCGTTCAGAGTCCTTGCAGCAGCCGTTGGCCGGCGGCGGTGTGTGCATGCACGGTGACTTGCCTTTCGGTGTCGTCAATTGCTTCAATGTGTATAGCAAGGTCGGCAGGCGGGGTCAGCGCTGCAGCCTTTTCCGGCCATTCTGCCACCTTGAGGCCCGGGTTGGCAAAAATGTCCCTGAATCCGGCATCCTCCCACTCGCGCGGGTCGTCGAAGCGGTAGAAGTCGAAGTGCCAGACGGTAGTGGCGTGCGGGGCCAGGCCCGGGGCCTCGTGCGGTTCCACCACGGCATAGGTGGGGCTCTTGATGCGACCCTGCACCCCCAAAGCACGCAGCAGGTGGCGCACCAGCGTCGTCTTGCCCGCGCCCAGGTCGCCGTGCAGGGTGAGGAAGGCGTTGGCCAGCAAGGGCTGCTGGGCGGCCAGCGCCTGCGCGAAGGCGGCGGTGTCGGCCTCGCCGTGCCAGTGCCAGATGCGAGGGCTTTGCGTGCGAGGGCTTTCCTGCGCGGCCGGGAGCGCGGGGCTTTCTACAATCGGGCCGGTATGTGGTGCAACAGTCAACTCGTTCCTCAAATGCAGGAGTGGGCCCGCGAGCTGGGATTTTCCCAAATCGGCGTGGCGGGGGTGGATTTGTCTGCCGCCGAAGCAGGGTTGGTGCAGTGGCTGGCCCAAGGGTTCCATGGCGAGATGCATTACATGGCCTCCCACGGCACCCGCCGCGCCCGCCCGGCGGAGCTGGTACCCGGCACCGTGAGCGTGATCACGGCACGCATGGATTATCTGCCGCGCGACAAGGCCATGGAAGGCTGGCAGGCGATGGAGCTGTCGCGCCTGGCGCGTCCGGGCGAGGGCATCGTCTCGGTCTATGCCCGGGGCCGCGACTACCACAAGGTGCTGCGCGCGCGGCTGCAAAAGCTCAGCGACCGTATTGCCGAGGCCGTGGGTCCGTTCGGCCACCGCGTGTTTACCGACTCGGCCCCGGTGCTCGAGGCCGAGCTCGCTGCGCGCAGCGGCCAGGGCTGGCGCGGCAAGCACACGCTGGTGCTCAACCGCGAGGCGGGCTCGATGTTCTTCCTGGGTGAGATCTACGTGGACATGCACCTGCCCGAGAGCGCGCCCGTCACCGCGCACTGCGGCAGCTGCAGCGCCTGCATCGACATCTGCCCCACGCAGGCCATCATCGCGCCGCACCGGATCGACGCGCGCCGCTGCATCTCCTACCTGAGCATCGAGCACAGCGGCCCCATCCCCGTGGAGTTCCGCGCGGCCATGGGCAACCGCATCTACGGCTGCGACGACTGCCAGCTGGCCTGCCCCTGGAACAAGTTTGCGCAGGTGAGCCGCCTGCCCGATTTCGACGAGCGCAGCGGCCTGTCGGGCCAGCAACTGGTGCATCTGTTCGGCTGGGACGAGGCCACCTTCCTGCGCATGACCGAGGGCGGGCCCATCCGCCGCATCGGCCACGAGCGCTGGCTGCGCAACGTGGCCGTGTCGCTGGGCAACGCGCTGCGCGCCGATCCCGGCGACGAAGGCCTGCGCAGCGCGCTGCAGTCGCGCGCCGGGCATGAGAGCGCGCTGGTGCGTGAGCATGTGGCGTGGGCGCTGGCGCAGTGATCGGCGCGATTGCGACAGTGCGCGGCCCGTTCTGAACAACGCGCCCGCTGGCCCGGTGAAAGAATGGTTTCCATGCAAGAAACCACCACCACCCCTGAATTCGTGGCGAGCGAAACCGCCATCGTTGCCGCCGCCCACGCGCTGCGCGGCGAAGCCGTCGCCATGCTCAGCGAACTGGTCACCCACCCCTCGCTGCTGGGCCAGGAGCAGAGTGCCCAGAGCTTCATGGCCAGGGCCTTCGCCGGCCTGGGCCTGCAGGTGGACGAGTTCCAGATCGACGAGGAAAAGCTCAAGGCCCACCCCGGCTACTCGCCCTCCCTGGTCTCGTACGAGGGGCGCACCAACGTGGTGGGCATCCACCGCCCCAGTGGCCCATTCAAGGGCAACTCGCTGATCTTCAATGGCCACATCGACGTGGTGCCCACGGGCGCCGAAGTGCTGTGGACCGGCTCGCCGTTCTCCGGCCGGGTCGAGGGGGACCGCCTCTACGGGCGCGGCGCGTCGGACATGAAGGCCGGCATCGTGGCCTACACCATGGCCTACAAGGCGCTCAGGTCCATGGGCCTGGAGCCCGCCTCTCCGGTTTACTTCCAGTCGGTGATCGAGGAGGAATGCACCGGCAACGGTGCGCTGGCCTGCCTGGTGGAGGGCTACCGAGCGGACGCTGCGGTGATCACCGAGCCGGTGGCGGACAACGGCGTCATGACCTGCCAGATGGGCGTGCTGTGGCTGGCCATCGAGGTGCTGGGCAAGCCCGTGCACGCCTCTGTTGCACAGACCGGCGTGGGCGCCATCGACTTCACCATGTACCTGTTCGGCGAACTCAAGAAGCTCGAAGCGCGCTGGAACGCGCCCAGCGCGCGCTACCGCAACTATGGGCACCACCAGCACCCGGTGAACTTCAACCTGGGCAAGATCAGCGGCGGCGAGTGGGCCTCCTCCGTGCCCTCGGCCTGCCGGGCCGACGTGCGCATCGGCTTCTATCCCGACATGAAGGTCGGCAAGGCCAAGGCCGAGATCGAAGCCGTGCTGGCAGCTGCCTATGCGGCCCATCCCGCGCACGATGCGCTGAGCTACCAGGTGGTCTATGGCGGCTTTCAGGCCGACGGCTGCGACGTGCCGCCCGATGCGCCCATCGTCGTGGCCATCTCGCAATGCCACAAGGACATCGTGGGCACGGAGCTGGTGCCCACGGCTTTCACCGGCACCACCGACGCCAAGTTCTTCAACCTCTACGGCGACACCCCGGCCATCTGCTACGGCCCCTCGGGCGGTGCCAACATCCACGGCATCGACGAGTGGGTCTCCATCGACAGCATGGTGCAGACGGTGGCGGTGCTCGCCGTCTTCATGGCGCGCTGGTGCGGGGTCAACCGGCTCGGTTGAACACGGCCAGAAGAAAAGCCCCGCCTGGTCCATGCCAGTCGGGGCTTTTTGCGCTCATGGTGCAGGCATGCACCAGTTCAGTCCAGATCCATGTCACCACGGCCCAGGTAGTGGCGCGGCGTCTTTCCCATCACGCGGCGGAACATGGCCGAGAAGGCGCTGGGGCTCTCGTAGCCCAGGTCGAAGGCCACCGTGGTGACGGGCGTGCCCGATGACAGGCGGCGCAGCGCCTCCATCAGGCGCACCTGCTGGCGCCACAGCGTGAAGGTGATGCCGGTCTGGTCGCGGAACAGCCGCGTGAGCGTGCGCCGGCCCAGGGCGCCATGGTGCGCCCAGTACTCGATGTCGCCGTCGTGGCTGGGGTCGGCCAGCAACGCCCGGCAGATGCGCAGCAGGCGCGCATCGCGCGGCATGGGCACGTGCAGCGGGATCTTGGGGGCGCCGCAGATCTCGTCGAGGATCAGGCGCATCACGCGGCCGTCGCGGCCCGCCTCGTCGTAGAGCAGGGGGATGTCGATGGCCTCGATGATCAGGTGGCGCATCAGCGGCGACACCTCGATCACGCAGCATTCGGTAGGCAGGTCGGGCGAGGCGTCGGGCTGGATGTAGAGCGAGCGGTTGGATACCGCCTGGCCGCGCGCATGCATCTCGTGCTCCACGCCGCCGGGCACCCACACGGCGCGGTTGGGCGGCACGAGCCAGGCACCTTCTTCGGTGTGCAGGGTGAACGTGCCCTTGACCGAATAGGCCAGCTGCGCGCGCGGGTGCGAATGCCGCGGAACGATCATCGACGGCTCGGGGTCGTGCTCCACGATGATCATGGAGACCGGCCTCGGGATGTCCTGGTAGTCCTGGAAAACGACGCTGCGGGCGGTGGTCAAGCTGTTGTTCATCACTCCCTCCCGGCACGCAAGAAGCGCGCCAAAGCAATGCAGCGGACTGTGACGCGCGCAAGTCCCGCCGTCAAGCCATCGCAAGGATGGCCCAAGCGAAACAGAACTCGGCTCGAAACGCGCCGCCTTGGCGGGGCCTGCTGCCTACACTGAATTCGCGATCAACACACCGCGCACCCCGTGCGGCAGTCCACGTCCAACCCCCTGAGGATCAGCATGAACAAACGTGAGTTCCACAAGTACCTGCTTGCGACCGGCGCCCTGGGCCTGGCCGAGTTTCCGCTGGGTATCACCGCAGCGCACGGCCAGACGCGCGGCGGTACGCTCAACTCCATCGTGCAGCCCGAGCCGCCGATCCTGAACCTCGCGGTGAGCCAGCTCACGCCCACGCAGATGGTCTCGGGCAAGATCTTCCTGAGCCTTTTGACCTACGACGTCAACCTCAAGCCCATGCCCAGTCTGGCCAAGAGCTGGACCATCTCTCCCGACGGCAAGACCTACACCTTCAAGCTCGAACCCAATGCCAAGTGGCATGACGGCAAGCCCCTCACGTCCGAGGACGTGCTCTACACCGTCAAGGAGTTCCTGCCCATCACGCACCCGCGCGCCAAGGCCATCTTCGGCCGCTGCGAGTCGATCACCGCGCCCGACGCGCAGACCGTGGTGTTCAAGCTGGCGGAGCCCTTCGGCCCCTTCATCGGCGCCTTCGACATCTCCAACCTGCCGGTGATGCCCAAGCACATCTATGCGGGCACCGACGTCGTCAAGAACCCGGCCAACCTCAACCCCATCGGCTCGGGCCCCTTCAAGCTCAAGGAATGGGTGCGCGGCTCGCACATCCACCTGGTGCGCAACGAGAACTACTTCAAGCCCGGCCTGCCCTACCTGGACGCCATCATCTACCGCGTGGTGCCCGATGGTGCATCGCGCGCCCTGGCGCTCGAAAACGGCACCGTGCAGCTCACGCAGTGGACCGACCTGGAATTGTTCGATGCGAACCGCCTGGCCAAGAAGGACAACCTGGCCGTCACCACCAAGGGCTACGAGTACTTCGCGCCCATCATGTGGCTGGAGATCAACAACCGCACGGCACCGCTGAACGACAAGCGCTTTCGCCAGGCGGTGATGCACGCCATCGACCGCAACTTCATCAAGGACAAGATCCTCTACGGCTTCGGCAAGGTCGCGACCGGCCCGGTGAACTCCAAGACCAAGTACTACGAACCCAACGTCAAGAAGTACGATTTCTCCATCGACAAGGCCAAGGCCCTGCTCGACGAGATGGGCCTCAAGCCCGACGCCAAGGGCGTGCGCACCACCGTGCGCCTGCCGGTCTCGCCCTACGGCGAGATGGTGCAGCGCACCTGCGAGTACATCCGCCAGTCGCTGGCCAAGGTGGGCATTGCCGTCACGCTGGAATCCACTGATCCCGGCAGCTACACGCAGCGCATCAGCAACTGGGACTACGAGCTCAACCTCTCGTGGCTGTACCAGTTCGGGGACCCAGCCCTGGGCGTCACGCGCAACTACGTGACCTCCAACATCCGCAAGATCCTGTTCACCAACACCGTGGGCTACTCCAACGCCCAGGTCGACAAGCTGGCCGACCAGGCCGCGGTGGAGGTGGACGAGGCCAAGCGCGGCGCACTGTACAGCGAGATGCAGAAGATCATCGTCGACGAGGTGCCTATCGCCTGGCTGGTGGAGATGGACTTCCCCACCATCCACGACAAGCGCCTGCAGAACCTGGTGACGAGTGCCATCGGCATCCACGAGAGCTTCGACACGGTCTACTTCAAGGGCTGATGGGACACGGGCGTGGCAGTGTGCCGCGCCCGGCGCCCGGGCATGACTTATGAATCTTCAATGGCTCAAGGGCCTCGGCGCGCTCGGCGTGCGGCTCGCAAAGATGGTGGCGGTGATCCTGCTGATCGCCATCTTCAATTTCATGCTGGTGCGCGCCGCGCCCGGTGACCCGGCCCTGGTGATGGCCGGGCAGTCCGGCGCCACCGACGCGGCCTTCCTCGAACGCGTGCGCGCCGACTACGGCCTGGACAAACCCATGGCGACGCAGCTGGTCACCTACCTGGGCAAGATCGTCACCCTGGACCTGGGTTACTCGCACCGCCAGCAGCGCACCGTGGCCAGCGCCATCGCCGAGCGCCTGCCGGCCACGCTGCTGCTCACGCTCTCGGCCTTTGCCATCTCGCTGGTGGGCGGGGTGGTGCTCGGTGCGCTGGCCGGCGTGCGCGCCGGCAAGCTGTCGGACACGCTGATCAGCCTGCTCGCTCTGGTGATCTACGCCACGCCCGTGTTCTGGCTGGGCCTGATGCTGGTGCTGCTGTTTTCCGTGCAACTGGGCTGGCTGCCGGCTTTCGGCTACCAGACCATCGGCACCAGCATCAGCGGCTGGGCCGCCGTGGTGGACAAGCTCAGGCACCTGGCGCTGCCGGCCTTCACCCTGGGCATGCTCTACCTGGCGATCTATGCGCGGCTCATGCGCTCGTCGATCATCGAGGTGAGCCACCAGGACTACGTGAAGACAGCGCGCGCCAAGGGCGCCTCCGAAGGCCGCATCCTGTGGCGCCACATGCTGCGCAACGCGCTGCTGCCGGTGGTGACCATGGCCGGCGTGCAGGCAGGCACCCTGATCGGCGGCTCGGTGGTGATCGAGACCGTGTTCGCCTGGCCGGGCCTGGGGCGGCTGACCTACGACGCCGTGCTGCAGCGCGACTACCAGGTGATGCTGGGCGTGTTCCTGGTGCTGTCGGTGCTGGTGATCTTCTTCAACTGGGTGACCGACCTGCTGTACCGCGTGATCGACCCCCGCATCCAGGCTGCCTGAGCGGCGCGGAGAACCCCGATGAAACACACCCTCAAATCCTTCCTGCGCCACCCGAGCGGCATGCTCGGCCTGGTGATCCTGCTGGCGGTGGTCGTGCTCGCGGCCAGCGCCCCCTTCTTCTTTCCGGGCGACCCCTGGGACACGGTGGCCGCGCCCTTCACGCCACCGCAGACCGAGGGCATGCTGCTGGGCAGCGACAGCCTGGGCCGCGACATCGCTGCCGGCATCGCGCACGGCACGCGCGTGTCGCTGATGATCGGCGTCACTTCCACCTTGGTCGCGCTCATCATCGGCGTGGTGGTGGGCTCGCTCTCGGGCTATGTGGGCGGGCGCGTGGGCGAGTGGCTGATGCGCTTCACCGAGCTGTTCCAGACCATTCCGGCATTCATGCTGTGCATCTTGCTGGTGGCCATCCTGGAGCCCTCGATCCGCACCGTGGTGGTGGCCATCGCGCTGGTCAGCTGGCCGCAGGTGGCGCGCCTCACACGCGGCGAGTTCCTGGCGCTCAAGGAGCGCGAGTTCGTGCTGGCCGCGCGCTGCCAGGGCGAGTCGCCGCTGTCGCTCATCGTGCGCTACATCCTGCCCAATGCGCTGTCGCCCATCATCGTGGCGGGCTCGCTGAGCATCGCCAGCGCCATCCTGATCGAGAGCGCGCTGAGCTTCATGGGCCTGGGCGATCCCAACCTCATGAGCTGGGGTTTCATGATCGGCGCGGCGCGCACCATGCTGCGCCAGGCGTGGTGGATGAGCTTCTTCCCCGGCATCGCCATCCTGCTCACCGTGCTGGCCATCAACCTCGTGGGCGAAGGCCTGAACGACGTGCTGAACCCGAGGATCTCTCGCCAATGACGACCGCCACCAACCCCGCCGCGCCCCTGCTGTCGATCCAGGGCCTGTCCATCGTGCTGCCCAGTTCGGGCGACCGCAACTACGCGGTGGACCGCCTGTCGCTGGACATCGCCGAGAACGAGATCGTCTGCCTGGTGGGTGAATCGGGCTCGGGCAAGTCCATGACGGCGCACGCCATACTGGGCCTCTTGCCGCCGCGCGTGGGCATCGACAAGAACAGCCGCATCCTGCTCGACGGCGCCGACCTCACCGGGCTCACCCCGCCGCAGATGCGCAAGCTGCGCGGTGAGCGCATCTCCATGGTCTTCCAGGAGCCCATGAGCGCCCTGAACCCGCTGCAGCGCATCGGCGCGCAGGTGGCCGAGGCGCTGCAACTGCACAACGCCGAGCACCTCGGCGCCGCCGCCATCGAGGAGCGCTGCATCGCCATCATCGACGCAGTGGGCCTGCCATCGCCCCGGCAGATCGTGCGCAGCTACCCCTTTCAGCTTTCGGGCGGGCAGCGCCAGCGCGTGATGATCGCCATGGCACTGCTCAACAACCCACGTCTGCTGCTGGCCGACGAGCCGACCACGGCGCTGGACGTGACCACGCAGCGCCAGATCCTGGACCTGATCCAGAAGGTGCAGGCCGAGCGCAAGATGGGTGTGCTGTTCATCACCCACGACTTCGGCGTGGTGGCCGACATTGCCGACCGCGTGGTGGTGATGCGCCACGGCCGCGTGGTGGAGGAGGGCACGCGCGACGCCATCCTGCGCAACCCGCAGCACGAATACACCCGCGCGCTGATCGACGCCGTGCCAGGCCGCCAGGCGCGCAGCACGGCCAGGCCTGCAGCGCAGGCCGAACCGCTGCTCAAGATCGAGCAGCTGAAGAAGACCTTCGTTTCCAAGGCGGGCCTGTTCGCGCCACCGCGCACCGTGGTGGCGGCCGACGGCATCGACCTGGCCATCGAGGAGGGCGAGACGGTGTCGGTGGTGGGCGAGTCCGGTTCGGGCAAGTCCACGCTGGGCCGCATGGTGATGCGCCTGATCGAGCCCGACAGCGGCCGCATCACCTTCGCCGGCAAGCCCATCCTGGGGCAGGACGCAGCGGCGCTGCGCGCGTACCGGCGCCAGGTGCAGATCATCTTCCAGGACCCGTTCGCCTCGCTCAACCCGCGCCAGAAGGTGGGCGATGCGATTGCGCGCGGCCCCATGATCTACGGCACACCGCGCGCCGAAGCGCTCAAGGCCGCTGCCGCGCTGCTCGACCGGGTGGGCCTGGGAGCCTCGGCCATCGACCGCTTTCCGCACGAGTTCTCGGGCGGGCAGCGCCAGCGCATCTCGATTGCCCGGGCGCTGGCGCTCAAGCCACGCCTGTTGATCGCGGACGAGGCGGTGTCGGCACTCGACGTGTCCATCCAGGCGCAGGTGCTGGCCCTGCTGGCCGAGCTCAAGGCCGAGCTCAACCTGACCATGATGTTCATCACCCACGACCTGCGCGTGGCGGCCGAGATATCGAACTCGGTGGTGGTCATGCAGCGCGGCCAGATCGTCGAGCGCGGCGCGCCGGGCCAGCTCTTCAGCAACCCGCAGCACGCCTATACGCGCACGCTGCTGGCGGCCATGCCGGGGCTGGATTTCTTCGAGCACAGGCTGGCGGCTTGACTACCATGCAAGTCCCTTCCACCCCGATGTCGGCCCACCCCGCGCTGGCACAGCACCTCATCGCATCCTCGCCATGACCACCGTTGCCCTTCTGAGCCGTACCGCCAACCTCGACTTCCTTCGCCCCCTGCTGCAGGCGGCCGACCCCACCCTGGACGTGTGTACCTGGCCCGATCCGCGTGCCCTGCAGGCCGAGGTGGCTGTCTGCTGGCAGACGCCGCCCGACCTGTATGCGCAGATGCCCCACCTCAAGCTCGTGCACAGCATCGCCGCTGGTGTGGACAACGTCGTGGCCGGGCAGGACCTGCGCGGCCTGCCGGTGTGCCGCGTGGTCGATCCCATGCTGGCCGAGGGCATGCTGCAGTTCGTGCTGTGGGGCGTGCTGTACTTTCACCGCAAGCTCGATGCCGCGCTGGCCAGCCAGCGTGTGCGCGAATGGAAGCGCCCGCTGCAGACGCCAGCCGCCACCTGCCGCATCGGCCTCATGGGCCTGGGCGAGCTGGGCGGCCTGATTGCCGCGCGCCTGCCCGTGCTGGGCTACACCGTGAGCGGCTGGGCACGTACGGCGCGCGAGGTACCCGGCATCCAGGTCTTTGCCGGGGAAGAGCAGTACGACGCCTTCCTGGCGCAGACCGATGTGCTGGTATGCCTGCTGCCGCTGACCGAGCAGACGCGCGGCATCCTGGGCCGCCGCACCTTCGATGCACTGCCCAAGGGCGCGGCGCTGATCCATTGCGGCCGGGGCGAGCACCTGATCGAAGGCGACCTGATCGCCGCGCTGGGCAGCGGCCAGTTGCGCGGCGCCGTGGTCGACGTCTTCGAGCAGGAGCCCCTGCCGCAGGACCACCCGCTGTGGACCACGCCGGGCGTGGTCGTCACGCCCCACATGGCCACCATGGCCACCTACGACGTGGTCGCAGGCCAGGTGGCTCGCAACATCGCCCAGATGCGCAGCGGGGCTGCGCTCTTCAACCAGGTAGACACCACGCGCGGCTACTGACGCCGCCCGCGCCGGCCTTTCGATCCATCCACTGCTACGACACTCCCCATGAACCAGCCCGACCCCGCCTTCGCTGCATCCACCCAGGGTGCCAAGCCTGCACCCCTCGATCCGCAAGTCCAGCTGTTCGTGCAGCGCATGGCGGCGGACGCATCGAAGTTTCCGCGCCGCGATACGGTGTCGATTGCCGAGGGCCGTGACATCGCCGAGAAGGTGCGCGCCCCCTGGACCGCGGGCGGCCCGTTGATGGCGCGCACCACCGAGCGCCAGGTACCCACGCGCCATGGCGAGGTGCTGATTCGCATCCATGAGCCCCAGGAGCGGCGCATGCCCGGCGCCTTTTTCTACATCCACGGTGGTGGCTTCGTGCTGTTCAGCGTGGACACGCATGACCGCCTGATGCGCGAGTACGCCGAGCGAGCCGGCATCATGGTGATCGGTATCAACTACACGCGTGCGCCGGACGCCAGGTTTCCCCAGCCCATCGAGGAATGCATCGACACGGTGGACTGGCTCATCGCCCACGCGGGCGAAATCGGCTTCGACACGGCGCAGTTCTTCGTCGGCGGCGACTCGGCGGGCGGCAACCTCTCGCTGTGCACGGCGCTGCATTTTCGCGACCAGGGCCCAAGCCCCATCCGCGGCCTGGTGCTCAACTACACCGGCTTCAGCACCGACCTGTACCAGGACTCGGTGGTGCGCTACGGCGCAGGCGACTACGGCCTGTCGCTGCACATGATGGTCTGGTTCTACCGCAACTACCTGGGCCGCAAGGAGGACTACACTGACCCGCGCATGAACCTGCTGGACGCGGACCTGCGCGGCATCCCACCCGCCTTCCTGGTCATCACCGAGTGCGATCCGCTGTACGACGGCAACATCGACATGGTGGCGAAGATGCAGGCCGAGGGCGTGGATGTGCAGTCCAAGGTCTACAAGGGCACGGTGCACAGCTTCCTCGAAGCCGTCTCGGTGGCCGACATCGCGGGCGTGGCCTTCGACGACACGGTGCGCTGGTTCCACCAGCACGCCTGAGCGGGAGCGAGCGCCATGTACACGCCGCCCGCCTACGCGGAAAAAGACGAGCCGCTGCTGCGCGAGCGCATGCGCGCGTGGAGTTTCGCCACCCTGGTGACCCAAGGCGCGCAGGGGCTCAACGCCACGCACCTGCCGTTCCTGGTGGACGAGGAGGGCGGGCCGCACGGCCTGCTGACCACGCACCTGGCGCGTGGCAATGCGCAATACCATGACCTCAAGGCCGGTGCTCCGGCACTGGTCATTTTCCAGGGTCCTCACGCCTTCATCTCGCCGAGCTGGTATGCCAATCGGCTGACCTTCCCGACCTGGAACTACACCGCCATCCACGTGCGGGGCACGCCCGAAGTGGTGGAAGACGTGGCAGCGATCCACGCGGTGCTCACGCGCACCGTGGCCACCTACGACACGCCGCTGGGCGGCGAATGGACCTTTGAAGGCGTGCCCACTGACCATACCGCATCGCGCCTGCGCGCCATTGCAGCCGTGCGCATTCCCATCGCCCGCATCGAAGGCAAGATGAAGCTCAACCAGGACAAGTCCGTGGCCGACCGCCTGGGCGTGATCGCCGCGCTGGAGGCCCAGGGCGATGCGCAGAGCCTGGCCGTGGCGGCCATGATCCGCCAGCAGCCGGACCTGGCGCTGGCCTGACGACCACTGCAAACCAGCACACCACCATGACCACCCACCAAACTGCGGCATCCGTGGATGCCGAAACCCAGACCCGGCGCGACCTTGCGGCCCTGTACCGGCTCATTGCGCACTTTCGCATGACCGACCTGATCGACACGCACATCAGCGCGCGCATTCCCGGCACGCCGGACCACTTCCTCATCAACCGCTACGGCGTGCTGTTCCACGAGATGCGGCCCGAGGACCTGGTGAAGATCGACCCCAGCGGCGCGGCGGTGGAGGCCAGCGATGCGGCCGAGCGCGTGAACGCGGCGGGCTTCACCATCCACTCTGCCGTGCACATGGCACGCCATGACCTGGCCTGTGTGATCCACACGCACACGGCCGACGGCATTGCCGTGTCGTGCCAGGAGGAGGGGCTCTTGCCCATCACCCAGCATGCGCTCAAGTTCTATGGCCATATCGGCTACCACGCCTACGAGGGCATCGCCCTGGACCTGGAGGAGCGCGAGCGCCTGGTGGCCAGCCTGGGCGCGCACCGCGTGATGATCCTGCGCAACCACGGCCTGCTGGCCGCGGGGCGCACCATCGCCGAAGCCTTCCTGAACATCTACTTCCTGGAGCGGGCCTGCCAGGCGCAGACCAAGGCCCTCTCGGGCGGCCGCACCATCACCTACCCGCCGGTGGCGGTGTGCGAGCGCACGGCGGCGCAGTTCAACCGGGAAGAGGGGCTTTCCCACGCGCAGATGGCCTGGGAGTCGGCGCTGCGCCTGATCGCCTGATCCCGCAACCTACCGGGCGAGCAGCCCGGTGTCCTTCAGGGTGTCCACCAGCCCCTGGGTGAACAGTTCGTACCCGGCGGCGTTGGCGTGGATGTTGTCCGAACGCAGCCTGGCGTCGGCCAGCACGCCCGACCAGCCCTTGCGGTGCAGGGGAATCCCCAGCTCCTTGGCGATGTCTTCGTACATCGCATGGTCACTCAACTGGCCCAGGGTGGCCAGGATCGTCAGCTCGGGTATCGCCACCAGCAGCACCTGCGCGCCGCCGGCCTTCGCGTCGGCGCAGATCCTGTGTACGTTGGTGCGCGTGGCGCTGGCGCTCTGGCGGCGCAGGAAGTCGTTGCCGCCGATGCTGACGATCACCAGCGCGGGCTGGTGCTTTTGCAGAAGCTCCGGCAGCCTTTGCATGGCCTGGGCCGAGGTGTCGCCCGAGACGCCACCGTTGATGATCTTCCACCCCGTCAGGCGCTGCAGCACGGCGGGGTAGGCAGTGTCGGCAGAAGCGCCCACGCCAGAGGTCAGCGAGTCGCCCAGCGCGAGCACGGTGGCCCCGGACGGGACGGTCTGCCCACGGCTTGGTTTGCGTCCACAAGCGGCCAGCGGTGCGATGCCGGCCGCCAGCAGGCCGGCGGCCAGCACGCGTCTGCGAACCAGGGCGTGGATGGCATTCACCGCAGTACCCCTAGCGCAAATGGCAGGCTCACCACCCCGAACAGGGTGGACAGCGTCACCAGCCCGGCCACGTAAGGGCCGTTGTAGCCCATGCGCGCGGCCAGCACGTAGCAGGTGCTGGCCGTGGGCAGGGCCGAGAAGGCCAGCAGCACGGTCGCCTGCACCGGGTTCAGTCCGAACAGGTGCGCCATGCCGAAGGCGATCACGGGCAGCACCAGATGGCGTATGGCCAGCACCGAGATGCTGAGCGCCTTGCCGCGCGTGAGCAGGCCGAACTGCATGCCTGCGCCCGCCGCCATCAGGCCCAGAGCCAGCGAGGCGGCACTGATGCGCGTGACGGTGGGCTCGATCCAGGTGGGGATCTGGAACCCGAGCAGGTTGGCCACCAGGCCCGAGAGCGTGGCCACGATCAGCGGGTTGCGCGCCAATTCGCGCACGAAGCCGTGCTCGCCCTGGCGTGCCATGGGCCACACGGCGGCCACGTTGAACAGCGGCACACACACGCCGATGAGTACGGCGATCATGAGCAGGCCCTGCGCGCCCGCCAGCCGCTCGGCAATCGCCAGGCCGATGAAGGAGTTGAAACGGAACGCGATCTGCGCGCTGGCCGCATGGTCGCGCAGGTCCAGCCGCTTGCCCAGCCAGGGCCAGTGCGGCATGCTGTAGGCCAGCGCAATGCCGGCAATGCCGGTGAGCATGCCGGCGGCGATCAGGCCCGAGGCGGCGCCGATGTCCACGGGGCTCTTGACGATGGACTGGAACAGCAGCACCGGGAACAGCAGGTAGTACACCAGGCTCTCGACCGGCTGCCACACGGCTCGGTTCAGGGCGGTGAACCGGCACACCAGATAACCGCACAGGATGAGGGAGAAATCGGGGAGCAGGAGCTGGGCGTAATTCACACTCCGAGGATAACGGAAGCGGTGGCGGCCTGCGGGTAAGCACCTATGTGGAATCCATAGGGAATCGGGAACCGCATTGCGCATACCATCGGCTGTTGTTTGTCATACCCCATGAAGGAGAAATCAATGCATCGTCGTCAATGGCTCGCGCTGACGCTGGTGGCTGCCGCAGGAACTGCCGCCGCCCAGGGATACCCCAACAAGGTCATCAAGCTGCAGGTGCCCTTTGCCCCCGGTGGCACCACCGACATCATTGCGCGCGTGATCGCCGACCCGCTGGGCAAGGCCCTGGGCCAGAGCGTGATCGTGGAGAACAAGGCCGGTGGCGGCGGCATCGTGGGCGCCAGTGAAACCGCGCGCTCGGCGCCCGATGGCTATACCCTGGGCGTGGCCACGGTGTCCACCACGGCCGCCAATCCGGCCATCAACCCCAAGACGCCGTACAACCCGCTGACCGACTTCACGCCCATCATCAACATCGCGGCCACGCCCAACATCATTGCGGTGCACCCGAGCTTTCCCGCCAAGGACTACAAGGCCTTCGTGGCCGAACTCAAGAAGTCGCCCGGCAAATACTCGTACTCGTCGTCCGGCACGGGCGGCATCGGCCACCTGCAGATGGAGCTGTACAAAAGCCTCTCGGGCACCTTCGTGACGCACATCCCCTACCGCGGCGCAGGCCCGGCGCTGAACGACACGGTGGCCGGCCAGGTACCGATGATCTTCGACAACCTGCCCTCGGCACTGCCCTTCATCAAGGAAAACCGCCTGGTGCCCATCGTGGTGGCTGCGCCCCAGCGTGTGGCAGCCCTGCCGAACGTGCCCACGTTCAAGGAGATGGGCCTGGAGCCTGTGAATCGCATGGCCTACTACGGCATCCTGGGGCCCAAGGGCCTGCCCAAGGACGTGGTGGACAAGGTCAACGCCGCCGTGCGCAAGGCCCTGGAAGACCCGGCCGTGAAGAAGCGCATCGAGGAAACCGGCTCCATCGTGATCGGCAACACGCCCGAGCAGTTCGCCGAGCAGATCAAGGCCGAATTCGGTGTCTACAAGGACGTGGTGGCCAAGCAGAAGCTGGCGCTGGAATAAGCGCGGCAGCACCGCCCCTTTGCAAAAAGCCGCCAGGCCTGGCCTGGCGGCTTTTTTACGTGCTATCGTTTTTGGATGCTCACCGCCAGCCTGAACGCGATCGATACCTTTGTGGACGCCCTGTGGCTGGAGGATGGCCTCTCGCGCAACACCCTGGCTGCCTACCGGCGCGACCTCACGCTGTATGTGCAGTGGCTGGCCGAGCACCACCCCGAAGTGGCCCTGGACGGCACGGCCGAGCCGCACCTGCAGGGCTACTTCGCGGCACGGCATGAAGAGACCCGCGCCACCTCGGCCAACCGGCGCCTGACGGTGCTGCGGCGCTACTTCCACTGGGCGCTGCGCGAGCGCCGCATCAGCGCCGACCCCACCGTGCGCCTGCAGGCAGCGCGCCAGCCCCTGCGCGTGCCCAAGACCCTGTCGCAGGCGCAGGTGGAGGCCTTGCTCACCGCGCCCGATCTGGGCAACCCCCTGGGCCTGCGCGACCGCACCATGCTGGAGCTGATGTACGCCAGCGGCCTGCGCGTGACCGAGCTGGTCACGCTCAAGACCTTCCAGCTGGGGCTCAATGAAGGCGTGTTGCGCGTCATGGGCAAGGGCAGCAAGGAGCGCCTGGTGCCTTTTGGCGAAGAGGCGCGCCAGTGGCTCGACCGCTACCTGGCCGAGGCGCGCGGCGCCATCCTCGCGGGCCAGCAGACCGACGACCTGTTCGTGACCCATCGCGGTGCCGGCATGACGCGCGTGATGTTCTGGGTCATTGTCAAGAAATGGGCGGCCGTGGCGGGCATCACCACGCCGCTGTCGCCGCACACGCTGCGCCATGCCTTTGCCACCCACCTGCTCAACCACGGTGCCGACCTGCGCGTGGTGCAGTTGCTGCTCGGGCATGCCGATATTTCCACCACCACCATCTACACCCACGTGGCGCGCGAGCGGCTCAAGGCCATCCACGCGCAGCACCACCCGCGGGGCTGAGCCCGGACCGAAATTTCAACAACAACGAGGAGACAACCATGAAAAAGCCCTTGATCACCCTGCTGCTGCTGGCCACTGCCGGCCTGGCCATGGCCCAGGTCTGGCCGGCTGCCAAACCCATTCGCCTGGTCGTGGGCTACCCGCCGGGGGGCGGCATCGACTTTGCCGCGCGCACCATCCAGACGCCGCTGCAGGAGGCCTTGAAGCAGCAGATCGTGGTGGACTACAAGCCCGGCGCCGGTGGCCTGCTGGCCGCCGGCGAGCTGGTGCGCGCGCAGCCCGATGGCTACACCATCCTGCTGGCCAACACGGGCCCCTTCGCCATCGCGCCCTACCTGCAGCGCAAGCTGCCCTACGACCCGCTCAAGCAGTTCACCTACATCGGCCAGATCAGCCAGGGCAGCTACATCGCCGTGACCTACCCGGCGCACCCCGCCAAGGACCTCAAGGAGTGGGTCACCTGGGCGCGGGCCAATGCCGGCAAGGTCAACTTCGCATCGGGCGGTGCGGGCACCTCCACCCACCTCAACGGCGAGCTCATGAACCAGGCCATCGGCATGGACATCACCCACGTGCCCTACAAGGGCAGTGCCCCGGCCCTGCAGGAACTGATCGGCGGGCAGACGCAACTGCTGATCGATGCCGGCACCGTGCTGCTGCCGCAGATCAAGGGTGGCAAGCTCAAGGCCCTGGCCGTCACCGGCGCGCAGCGCGACCCGCAGCTGCCCGATGTGCCCACGGTGCGCGAACTGGGCCTCTCCGCCATGGAGTCCGTGGGCTTCCAGGGCCTGGTGGGCCCGGCCGGCATGCCGCGCGAGGTGGTGGAAAAGCTTTCGGCCGAACTGGCCAAGGTGCTGGCCCAGCCGGAGATCCAGGCCAAGTTCGCGGCCGCCGGGGCCCAGGTACACCCGCTCGGCCCTGCGGAGTTCACGGCTTTCGTGAAGGGCGAAAATGACAAGTGGGCCAAACTGATACGCGAGCGCAAGCTCCAGGTGGATTGACAAGAAGGAACGCAATGGACATGGAAACCGAGATGGTCGACGGGCGCCGACGCGCTGCGCTGGCGATGGGGGCCTTCGGGGCTGCTGCCGTGCTGGCGCCACGCCTGGCGCTGGCGCAGGCAGCAGGCAACAACTGGCCCACGCGGCCGGTGCGCATCGTGGTGGCCTACCCGGCCGGCGGGGTCAGCGACGTGGTCGCTCGCCTGCTGGCCGACAAGCTCGCAGGCCCGCTGGGCCAGCCGGTGGTGATCGAGAACAAGGCCGGGGCCAGCGGCAGCATCGGCATGGATGCCGTGGCCAAGGCGACGGACGGCCACACCCTGGGCTTTGCTGCCATCAGCCCGCTGGCGCTGAACCCGCACTTGGGTGCATCGCCGTTCGACCCGGCCAAGGACATCGTGCCCGTGGCCACCGTGATGTACTCGCCGGTGCTGCTGCTGGGCACGCCGGCCAGCAGTGCGCGCGATTTCCGCGACCTGCTGGCCCAGGCCAAGGCGAAGCCGGGCAGCATCCGCTGGGCGACCTCGGGCCAAGCCTCGCTGGGCCACATCATGCTCGAGCAGGTCATGCACACCGCGGGCGTGCAGATGACGCACATCCCCTACAAGGGTGGCGGCCAGCAGATGAACGACGCGCTCAGCGGGCAGTTCGAGATCCTCTCCACCAACGCCGGACCGGCCGTGCTGCAGCACATCAAGGCCGGCAAGCTCAAGGCCCTGGCCGTGGGTGCCCCGGACCGGCTCGATACCCTGCCCGAGGTGCCCACCCTGGCCGAGCTGGGCCAGGGCGCGGCCAACCTGTCCTCGCTGTTCGGCGTGTTCGCGCCGGCAGCCATGCCGGCCGCCGTGGTGGCGCGGCTCAATGCCGAGATCAACAAGGTGCTGGCCCTGCCCGATGTGCGCGCCAAGCTCGACGCCTCCGACAACGTGCCCCTGGGCGGTACGGCGACCGATTTCGGCAAGCGCATTGCCGCCGAATCCGAGGCCAACCTGCGCATCATCCGCGCGGCGGGCATCAAGGGGCAGTGAGGGGCTGAATGACAAAGGGGAGCCGAGGCTCCCCTTTTTGTGTGTTCCGCGCAGGCTCAGTCAGCGTTCAGGCTTTCTGCCCAGGTCAGCGCCTGCAGGTGGGCCCAGTTGACCTGGCGGTTGGACAGGTGCAGGGCCTCTGCCGTGCGCGCAAACACCACTTCGTCGCCGCTCTCGCAGGCCTTGGTCAGCTCCAGGAAGGGGGCGAACACGCCGGTGTTGTGCAGCAGCGCGTCGGTCACGGGCTGGGGCAGGGCCACGGATTCGAGGGCCTTCTCGATGGGCACGTTGAGCATGGTGTCCAGCAGCGAGAACACGCCCACCACGAAGGCGTTGTCGCACTCTTCGGGCGGCAGCAGTTCGGTGGCCAGCAGCTCCATCAGGCGGCCGCGCACCACGGCGGTCTGGCCCACGGCCGGCGGCGAGCCATCGGCGCGCGAGGTGGTCATGAGCAGGGCGGCCCAGCGGAACAGCTTCTTGAGGCCCAGGATCATCACCGCATGGCGGAACGAAGTGATTTCGCACGACAGGCCGAAGCCCGAGGAATTGATGAAGCGCAGCAGGTTGAAGGACAG
This sequence comes from Acidovorax sp. AC410, assembly GCF_979253235.1. Lineage (NCBI taxonomy): Bacteria > Pseudomonadati > Pseudomonadota > Betaproteobacteria > Burkholderiales > Comamonadaceae > Acidovorax > Acidovorax sp. AC410. Next base: position 186,157 of record NZ_CEEDCG010000001.1, on the reverse strand, counting down.
CGTGGGGTCCTTCTTGAGCAGGTCTTCGATCTCGGCCGTGCTGGCCTGTTTGCGCACCAGGTTGATGAGCTGGATGATGGTGGCCTGCGAGGGCCGGATGGTCGTGGCCTTGACCAGCGAGGGCTTGGCGAACCAGAAGCCCTGGAACAGCTTCACGCCCAGGTCGAGCATCATCTTGAACTGCTCGGGCGTCTCCACCTTTTCGGCCACCAGCGTGGCCTTGGCGTAGTTGCCGGCAAACTTGACCAGGGGCCCTGCCAGCTCGGGCTTGAAGGCCTGCATGTCGAGCTTGATGTAGGCGGCCAGCGGCATCCAGTTGGCATAGGCCCGGCGCAGGGCATGCTGGTTGAACGCCAGGCGAAAGCCGCGGGCGCGCAGCGATTCGAGCACGGGCACGCGGCCGTCGATCTCTTCCTGGGTGGCGCTGTCGGGCAGCGGGGGCACTTCGAGCACCACCTTCTCGGGATGGATCAGCTCCAGGTGGCCGCCGGCCAGGCTGTCGTGCGTGCAGTTGATGAAGACGGTCTTCTTGCCCACCAGGGCTTCGGTGCCCGCATAGGACAGCGCGTTGAACAGCAGCGCGGCATCGCTGGCCGCCGTGTGCGAGGCACTGGCCGTGGAGCGGTCGAACAGCTCGTAGCCATACACCGCGCGGTGCTGGTCCACGATGGGCTGGCGCGCAATGATGGCCAGGTTGCTGTCTTCGACGTTCTCCTGGGTCGGGTCGACTTCGGAGGCGGCTTGTTCAGGGGTGGTCGACATGGGCGCTTGGATAGGGATAGGCAATGGGGGCTACTGGTTGGATTCTAGACCCGCTCCCGCAATCCTTCTGTATGCAAATTGCACGCCATGCCCCAATGGGGGTCAATCCTCTGTCAGTTGGTCGGCCCAGGCGAGGGCCTGCAGGTGGGCCAGGTTGATCTGCTGGCTGGACAGGTGCAGGGTGCCGGCGGCGCGGTGGAATATGGCGTCGTCGCTGGATTCGCAGGCCTCGGCCAGGTTCAGCAGGTCACCGAGGAAGCCCTCGCGGCGCAGCAGGGCCGCTGCAGAGGCCTCGGGCACGTTGAGCAGGCCGATGGCCGACTCCATGGGGATGGAAAGCATCACGTCCAGCAGCGAGAAGATGCCCACGACGAAGGCCTGGTCGGCCTCGTCGGGCGGCAAGGTCTCCAGCGCCAGCAGCTCCATCAGGCGCCCACGCACCACGGCGGTCTGGCCCACGGACGAGGGTGCGCCGCTGGTGCGCGAGGCCGTGAGCAGCAGGGCCGCCCAGCGGAACAGCTTTTTCAGGCCCATGAGCATCACGGCCTGGCGGAAGGAGGTGATCTCGCGGTTCATGCCGAACCCGGCCGAATTGATCAGGCGCATGAGGTTGAAGGCCAGGCCCGCATCCTTCTTGAGCACTTCCTCGATGTCGTCGGTGCTGGCCTGCTGGCGCACCAGGTTGATCAGCTGGATGATGCTGCTTTGTGCCGGCGTGAGCAGCTTGGCCTCGACCAGGGCCGGCCGCGCGAACCAGTAGCCCTGGAACAGCTGCACCCCCTGGGTGGAGACCATGTCGTACTGCTGGGCGGTTTCCACCTTTTCGGCGATGAGTTCGGCCTGGGAGTGGCGCCCGGCATAGCTGATCAGCACCGCCAACTGGTCGACCGCCAGCACCGACAGGTCGAGCTTGATGTAGTCGGCCAGCGGCAGCCAGGGCGCATAGGTGGACTGCAGCACCGTGTGGTTGAACGCCAGGTGAAAGCCGCGGTCGCGCAGGCCGGTGAGGATCGGCAGGCGTGCCTGCACCTCGTCGGCGGCCGCGTGGCCCAGGGGCGGGATCTCCAGCACCACCTTGTCGGGGTCCAGCAGTTCCAGGTGGCCGCCCGAGAGGCTTTCGTGCGTGCAGTTCACGAAGATCAGCTTCTTGCCCACGAGCTCTTCGGTGCCCGCATGCGAGAGGGCGTTGAAGATCAGGATCACGTCGCTGGCCGCCGTGTGGGAGGCCTCGGTGCGCGAGCGGTTGAACAGCTCATAGCCGACCACGATCTGCTGGCCATTGACGATGGCCTGGCGCGCGATCATTGCCACGGAAGACTGGCCAGGTGCGAAGCTGGCGGGGTAGGTGGTTCCATTGGCAGGGTGGGAGGGCATGGATCGTGGAGGCGTTGGCGGAACATGGTGGGGCGAGGGGCGCGAGGCATTGTAGGGAAGTTCGGGTGTCCGAGCAGTCCGCTCAGCCCTGCTGGAGCCATTGGAGCTCCGCATCGGTGAAGCCCGCAGCGCGGCGGGCCGCATCGTTGAACGGCGGCTTCAGGCGTGGTGCCTCGTACTGGCGCGCCAACACGCCGTAGTGTGTTTCGGGCTCCAGCCCATGGCGCGTACACAGCCAGCGGTACCAGTGGTTGCCGATGGCCACGTGGCCGACCTCGTCGCGCAGGATGATCTCCAGGATGTCCACGGCGGCCAGCGCATCGGGCGTGCCCACCTGGCGCAGCTTGCGCTGGATCTGCGGGGTGGCATCCAGGCCGCGCGCCTCCATCGTGCGCGGCACCAGGGCCATGCGCGCCAGGACGTCGTCCTGCGTCTTCTCGCACATGGTCCACTGGCCCTGGTGGGCCGGGAAGTCGCCATAGTCATGGCCGTGCGTGCGCAGGTGTTCGCGCAGCAGGTTGAAATGGGTGGCCTCTTCGGCCGCCACGCGCAGCCAGTCCAGGTAGTAGGCGCCGGGCATGCCGTCGAAGCGCCAGATGGCGTCGAGCGCCAGGTTGATGGCGTTGAACTCGATGTGGGCGATGGCGTGCAGCAAAATGGCCCGGCCTTCGGGCGTGGCGGGGGAGCGGCGCGCCAGCTCGGTATGCCGCAGCAGCACCGGGCGCTCCGGGCGGCCGGGCAGAACGCCAGGGTCCGCAGGGCCTTCAGGGGCTTTGTCTGCTATTGAAAGCCGAGCGGCCTGCGCATGCAGGCTCAGCGACTGCGCCGCTTTTTGTTCGGGGTCTGCAAGGCACAAGACCTGCAATGCACGTTGGCGAAGCTCCATCCTTACAATTCTAGGCCCTGCCATCTGGAACGCTGCAAACGCTTTGTAACCATTGGCAGGCCCCGATGCGTGCATTATTTTTCTGTCTGGAGTCTGCGGTATGGCGATTTACGAACTCGATGGTGCGATTCCCCAGCTGGCCGCTTCGGCCTGGGTGGCGGACAGCGCCCAGGTCATGGGCAACGTGGTGCTGGGCGAGGACGCGAGCGTCTGGTTCGGCACCGTGGTGCGCGGCGACACGGAAAGCATCACCATCGGCGCCGGCTCCAACATCCAGGATGCCAGCGTGCTGCATGCCGACATCGGCAAGCCGCTGGTGGTGGGCGAGCGCGTGACCGTGGGCCACCAGGTCATGCTGCACGGCTGCACCATCGGCGACGAGTCGCTGATCGGCATCGGGGCCATCGTGCTCAACGGCGCGAAGATCGGCAAGCACTGCCTGGTGGGTGCCGGCGCGCTGGTGACCGAGGGCAAGGAGTTTCCCGATGGTTCCATGATCATCGGCAGCCCCGCCAAGGCGGTGCGCGAACTGACCCCCGAGCAGATCGAGGGCCTGCGCCAGAGCGCGCAGCACTACATCGATAATGCGCGCCGCTTCCAGAGCGGCCTGCACCGGATCGGCTGATGCGGATTGGCCTTCAACCGTATAACGTCGTTGGGGACCCTTGCCGTGCTACAGCACTGTCTGCGGCTCCCCGCCTGGTTATCCGATTGAATGCCAATCCGCATGGGAGCACATCTCCACCGATCCTTGTATTTACCTGGAACCCTGCTTAGTGTCTGAACTCCACAAATTCCTCTTCGATGGCCTGCCCGTGCGCGGCATGCTGGTGCGCCTGACCGACGCCTGGACCGACATCCTGCGCCGGCGCGCCGGCAACTCGGCCACCGGCGCCTATGCCGCCCCCGTCACCGAACTGCTCGGTGAGATGGCGGCCGCCGGCGTGCTGATGCAGTCGAACATCAAGTTCAATGGCGCGCTGATCCTGCAGGTGTTTGGCGACGGGCCGGTGAAGCTGGCCGTGGCCGAGGTGCAGTCCGACCTCTCCCTGCGCGCCACCGCCACCGTCACCGGCGAGGTGCCGGCCGACGCCCGCCTGAGCCAGATGGTGAACGTGGGCGGCGGCGGGCGCTGCGCCATCACGCTCGACCCCAAGAACCGCCACCCCGGCCAGCAGCCCTACCAGGGCGTGGTGCCGCTGCACGGCGACCACCACGAAAAGCTCGACCGGCTGTCGGACGTGCTGCAGCACTACATGCTGCAGTCCGAGCAGCTCGACACCGTGCTGGTGCTGGGCGCCAGCGACACGGTGGCCGCAGGCCTCCTGATCCAGCGCATGCCCATCAAGGGCGAGGGCAACCTGGCCGCCGGTCTCACGCACCGCGAGAACGAAGACCAGATCGGCCACAACGAAGACTACAACCGCATTGCCCACCTGGCCGCCAGCCTGACCCGTGAGGAACTGCTGAGCCTGGATGTGGACACCATCCTGCGCCGCCTGTTTTGGGAGGAAAAACTGGTGCGCTTTACGCCCCAGCAGGGCGAGACGGGCCCGCGCTTTGCATGCACCTGCAGCCGCGAACGCGTGAGCGCCATGCTGCGCAACCTGGGCGCAGAGGAGGCCGAGAGCATCCTGGCCGAGCGCGGCGAGATCGAGGTGGGCTGCGAGTTTTGTGGCCAGCAGTACCGCTTCGATGCGGTGGATGCGGCGCAGATCTTCGTGGAGCCGGCCATCATCCAGCCGCCAGCGCCCACGGGCATGCAATAGCGGCGACGGCCGCCACACAGGATGCGGCTGGGCATCTGACCATCGTTGACAATCGCCGCCGGCACGTGAAGCGCGGCGGGTCTACCATCAAGGCCTGTTACAAAGGGCTGTCATGGGGTTTCTGAGTCGCGTCATGGGCATGGGTGCCCGCCACAGGGGAGTGCCACCACTGGCGCTGTACGAGAGCTCGCTCGCACAGGACTCCCGGCGTGCCGACACGGTGCTGGCCGTGCTCGACCTGGACGCTGCCATCAATGCCCATGAGCGCTGGAAAGAGCGGCTGATGGACTACCTCGAAGGCCGCTCCTCCAAGGGGCTGGACCCGGCCATGGTGCGCCGCACCGACCAGGACGCCCTGGGCCGCTGGCTGCACGGCGTGGGTGCCGAGCTGCTGGGTGACCGCCCGGCCTTTACCTTGCTGGTGGCGCGCCACCAGTACTTCCACGAACAGGCCGCCACCATCGTCGAGCTGGCGCAGCAAGGCGAATGGCCGCGCGTGGTGCAGGTGCTCAATGGCGGCTACCGCCACGGCTCCAGCCAGGTGGTGCTGTTGCTCAAGGAGCTCAAACGCGGGCTGGCGCAGGAGGCCGGGTCAGCGCAGTGAACAGCCGGTGTTCGCACACCGGGTCGCTGCATTTTTCACACCCATAGGCACGCAGACGGGCCGCGCGGGATGCGCTGGCGTCGTCCATGGCGCTGTTTGCCGGCACGCCCAGCACCGGCCCCAGCGCTCGCAGGGCGCTGGCCAGGCGCGCCGGCCCCGTGCCATACACCACCCGGTAGCCGATGGCTGCCGCATCGAGCGCCGTGCGCAGCCGCGCGTCGGCCGCCCGTTGCATGGGCTGCTGGTCTTGCGGGCAGGGCAGGTCCAGCCCCATGAGCAGTGCCATGGAGGCGGCCCGGTCCAGGTCCGCCGCGGCGGTGAAGTCCGCCAGCACGGTCAGCGTGACGGGCGCAGGGGCGGTGGCCAGGTGCGCCGCCAAGGCGTCGGCCAGCGCCTGTGCGCCAGTGCCGGGCGCACCCAGCAGCACGATCTTCGAAGGCACGGGAGCGGTCTGAGAAGGGGGGCGCCGCTCAGCGCGGCGTGAACTGCACGTAGATTTCGTTGGGCCGCACCATGCCCAGTTCGCTGCGCGCCTTTTCCTCGACCATGTCCAGGCCCTCCTTGAGGTCATGCACCTCGGAGGTCAGGCGCTCGTTGGCCTGCTGGGCCTGGGCGTTGGCGGTTTTCTGCACGTCGATCTGGCGCTGCATGGCGTTCACGCGCGGCAGGCTGCCGCGCCCCAGCCAGAGCTGGGCATGCACGGCCGCCAGCAGGGCCAGCAGCACAACGGGAACAAGGCGGTTGACCATGCTTTAGCTTACCAGCCAGGCGCCCGGGGCCGCAGCGCCGCCCCGGCCGGGGCGGGCGGCGCGCAACGGGGCTGGCGGCCGGGCCGGCATGCGGGCAGGGATCAGCGCAGGTTGTAGAAGGCAGCGCGGCCGGGGTAGTGCGCGATGTCGCCCAGGTCTTCCTCGATGCGCAGCAACTGGTTGTACTTGGCGATGCGGTCCGAACGCGACAGCGAGCCGGTCTTGATCTGGCCGGCATTGGTACCCACGGCGATGTCGGCAATGGTGCTGTCTTCGGTTTCGCCCGAGCGGTGCGAGATCACGGCGGTGTAGCCGGCGCGCTTGGCCATCTCGATGGCGGCGAAGGTCTCGGTCAGCGTGCCGATCTGGTTGATCTTGATCAGGATCGAGTTGGCGATCTGCTTGTCGATGCCTTCCTTGAGGATCTTGGTGTTGGTCACGAACAGGTCGTCGCCCACCAGTTGCACGTTCTTGCCCAGGCGCTCGGTCAGGATCTTCCAGCCGTCCCAGTCGCCCTCGTGCATGCCGTCTTCGATGCTGATGATCGGGTACTTGTCGCACCACGAGGCCAGCATGTCGGTCCATTGCGTGGCCGTGAGCTTCAGGCCGCCTTCGCCTTCGAGCACGTAGTGGCCGTCCTTGTAGAACTCGCTGGCCGCGCAATCGAGGCCCAGGGCGATCTGCTCGCCCGCCGTGTAGCCGGCGGCTTCGATGGCCTGCAGGATCAGCACGATGGCCGCTTCATGGTTCTCGACGCTGGGGGCAAAGCCGCCTTCGTCGCCCACGGCGGTGCTGATACCCTTGTCGTGCAGGATCTTCTTCAAGGCGTGGAACACCTCGGCGCCCCAGCGCAGGGCTTCGCGGAAGGTGGGGGCGCCCACGGGGATGATCATGAACTCCTGCAGGTCCAGGCTGTTGTTGGCATGCGCGCCGCCATTGATCACGTTCATCATGGGCACGGGCAGCTGCATGCTGCCCATGCCGCCCAGGTAGCGGTACAGCGGCAGGCCGGACTCTTCGGCTGCGGCGCGGGCCACGGCCATCGAGACGGCCAGCATGGCGTTGGCGCCCAGGCGGCCCTTGTTGTCGGTGCCGTCCAGGTCGATCAAGGTCTTGTCCAGGAAGGCCTGCTCGGAGGCATCCAGGCCCAGCACGGCCTCGGAGATCTCGGTGTTGATGTGCTCCACCGCCTTGAGCACGCCCTTGCCCAGGTAGCGGCTCTTGTCGCCGTCGCGCAGCTCGATGGCTTCGCGGCTGCCGGTGGAGGCGCCCGAGGGAACGGCCGCACGGCCCATCACGCCCGACTCCAGCAGCACGTCGCATTCGACGGTGGGGTTGCCGCGGCTGTCCAGCACTTCGCGGCCTACGATGTCAACAATGGCACTCATGATCTTCCTTGAGGGTTTTTGAAATTCATCCGGACGGGCAGGGAGGAGGGGCAAACCACCTGCGGTGCCTGGCGCCGCCGCGCGTCGGTCGCGATTCTATGCTACCGATTTGATAGTGTTCTGGGCAGGTGCGGTACGTACCGGGTACGTATTGCGGCCTGCGGTGGCTATACGCCTTCTACGCAGACCATGCGCATGATGGCTGCGCCTTCACGCGCTGCCTTGGCCTTCTGGTACTCGGGCGTGTCGTAAAAAGCGCGGGCCGCTTCGAAGCTCGGGAACTTGAGGATCACGGTGCGGCCGGGGTTCCAGTCGCCTTCCAGCACCTCGACCTTGCCGCCGCGCACGCACACTTCGGCGCCATGGGCCTGCATGGCGATGGTGCTCCACTTGCGGTACTCCTCGTACTGCGTGGGGTTGGTGACGGTGACCGATGCGATGACGTAACCACTGCTCATGTCTTCAGGCTCCAAAGTTGTTTTCGAGGAATCCGTTCTTCTTGGTGATGCCGTCCAGCGCCACCAGTGTCTCCAGCAGCGCCTTCATGTGCTTGAGCGGCACGGCGTTGGGTCCGTCGGACAGGGCGTTGGCCGGGTCCGGGTGGGTTTCCATGAACAGGCCGGCCACACCCACGGCCACGGCCGCGCGTGCCAGCACCGGCACCATCTCGCGCTGGCCGCCGCTGCTGGTGCCGTTGCCTCCGGGCAACTGCACCGAATGCGTGGCGTCGAACACCACGGGGGCATGGGTCTCGCGCATGATGGACAGGCTGCGCATGTCCGACACCAGGTTGTTGTAGCCGAAGCTCGCACCGCGTTCGCAGGCCATGAAGCTGTCCTCAGGCAGGCCGGCTTCCTTGGCGGCAGCGCGGGCCTTGTCGATCACGTTCTTCATGTCGTGCGGCGCAAGGAACTGGCCCTTCTTGATGTTCACCGGCTTGCCCGACTGCGCCACGGCGCGGATGAAGTCGGTCTGGCGGCACAGGAAGGCGGGCGTCTGCAGCACGTCGACCACCTTGGCGGCCTCGGTGATGTCGTCTTCGGTGTGTACGTCGGTGAGCACCGGCACACCCAGGTCCTTGCGGATCTTGGCCAGGATTTCCAGGCCCTTCTCGCGGCCCGGGCCGCGAAAGCTCGTGCCCGAGGAGCGGTTGGCCTTGTCGAAGCTGCTCTTGAAGATGAACGGAATGCCCAGGGCACCCGTGATCTCCTTGAGCTGCCCGGCCACGTCCATCTGCAGTTGCTCGGACTCGATCACGCAGGGGCCTGCGATGAGGAAGAAGCGGTGTGTGAGGCCGACGTCGAAGCCGCAGAGTTTCATGGCAGGGTCTCTTCTTTTTGAGGGTTGCTGGCGCCGGTGATCAAGCCGCCTTGGCGGGCTGCTGTTGCAGGCCCTTCTGGTGTTCCACCGCCGCCTTGATGAAGGCGTTGAACAGCGGGTGGCCGTTCCAGGGCGTGGACTTGAACTCGGGGTGGAACTGCACGCCGATGAACCAGGGGTGTACGCTCTTGGGCAGCTCGACGATCTCGGTGAGCTGCTCGCGCTGCGTCAGTGCCGAGATCACCAGGCCCGCCTTGCGCAACTGGTCCAGGTAGTTCACGTTGGCTTCGTAGCGGTGGCGGTGGCGCTCGGTCACGATGTTGCCGTAGATCTCGTGCGCCAGGGTGCCGGCCGAGACGTCCGAGCTCTGCGCGCCCAGGCGCATGGTGCCGCCCAGGTCGGAGTTCTCGTCGCGCTGCTTGATGGTGCCGTCGGCGTCCTTCCACTCGGTGATCAAAGCGATCACGGGGTGGGGCGTGGCGGGCTCGAACTCGGTGCTGTTGGCGTCCTTGAGGCCGGCCACATGGCGCGCATACTCGATGGTCGCGACCTGCATCCCCAGGCAGATGCCCAGGTAGGGCACCTGCTGCTCGCGGGCAAAGCGGGCGGTGCTGATCTTGCCCTCTACGCCGCGTGCGCCAAAGCCGCCGGGCACCAGGATGGCGTCGTACTTGGCCAGCTTCTCGGCCGCGTCGGCGGCGTTGATGGTCTCGGAGTCCACGTGCTCGATCTTCACGCGCACATGGTTCTTCATGCCGGCGTGGCGCAAGGCCTCGTTCACCGACTTGTAGCTGTCCGACAGGTCCACGTACTTGCCGACCATGGCGATGGTGACCTCGCCCTGCGGGTGCTCGGTCTCGTACACCAGTTGGTCCCAGCGCTTCAAGCTCGTGGGGGGCGTGTTCAGACGCAGCTTGTCGCAGATCAGGCCGTCCAGGCCCTGCTCGTGCAGCATGCGCGGCACCTTGTAGATGGTGTCCACGTCCCACATGCTGATCACGCCCCACTCGGGCACGTTGGTGAACAGCGAGATCTTGGCGCGCTCGTCCTCGGGCATGCGGCGGTCAGCGCGGCACAGCAGCGCGTCGGGCTGGATACCGATCTTGCGCAGCTCCTGCACGGTGTGCTGGGTCGGCTTGGTCTTGAGCTCGCCGGCCGCGGCGATCCACGGCACGTAGGTCAGATGCACGAAGGCGGCGTTGTTCGGGCCGAGCTTGAGGCTCAGCTGGCGCACGGCCTCCAGGAAGGGCAGCGACTCGATGTCGCCCACGGTGCCGCCGACTTCCACGATGGCCACGTCCACGGCATCATCGGTGCCGACGCCGGCGCCGCGCTTGATGTACTCCTGGATTTCGTTGGTGACGTGCGGAATCACCTGCACCGTCTTGCCCAGGTAGTCGCCCCTGCGCTCCTTTTCCAGCACGCTCTGGTAGATGCGGCCGGTCGTGAAGTTGTTGGTCTTTTTCATGCGCGTTTCAATGAAACGCTCATAGTGACCCAGGTCGAGATCGGTTTCGGCGCCATCGTCCGTGACGAACACTTCGCCATGCTGGAACGGTGACATGGTGCCCGGATCCACGTTGATGTACGGGTCGAGCTTGATGAGGGTGACTTTGAGGCCCCGCGATTCGAGGATCGCGGCAAGGGAGGCTGAGGCGATTCCCTTGCCCAGGGAAGACACCACACCGCCGGTGACGAAGACAAATTTGGTCATGTCTTTTTTGGTGGTGGGAAATTGGGATTATAGATGGCCGCCCGGCACCGGGCCTGCCAAGGTCTTTTGACGCCATGCACCGGCAGGCCAGGAGGCTGTCGGACTTGGAAATCGTCGGCTGCAAATCGGCCGCAGCGGTCCATTTTTCACCGCCTTTTTGCCTCATAGCCTGGCTATGGGGCTGCAAATCCGGCAAAAACTGTCCTCGCTGGGGCCGATTTTCGCTTTCGACGCTCCAATTCCGACAGCCTCCTAGCCGTCTGCTAAATTCGCGCCCATGAATGAGCTTGCTGGCAAACACATTGTTCTGGGACTGAGCGGAGGCGTGGCTTGCTACAAGTCGGCCGATTTGTGCCGCCAGCTCATCAAGGAGGGCGCCACCGTGCAGGTGGTGATGACCGAGGCGGCCGCGCAGTTCATCACGCCGGTGACCATGCAGGCCCTGTCGGGGAGGCCCGTGTACGGCTCGCAGTGGGACGCGCGCGAGCCCAACAACATGCCCCACATCAACCTGAGCCGCGAGGCCGACGCCATCCTGATTGCGCCCTGCAGCGCCGATTTCATCGCCCGGCTCGTCGAGGGCCGATCCGACGAGCTCCTGAGCCTGCTGTGCCTGGCTCGTCCCATGGACCGCGTGCCGCTGCTGCTGGCGCCCGCCATGAACCGCGAGATGTGGGCCCACCCCGCGACCCAGCGCAACCTGGCCCAAGTCGCGAAAGACGGCGCCCGGGTGCTCGGCGTGGGCAACGGCGACCAGGCCTGTGGCGAGACGGGCGACGGCCGCATGCTCGAACCGCTGGAGCTGCTCGATGAGCTGATCGCCTTTTTCACGCCCAAGCCCCTGGCCGGGCGCAAGGTGCTGATCACGGCGGGCCCGACCTTCGAAGCCATCGACCCGGTGCGCGGCATCACCAACCTGTCGAGCGGCAAGATGGGCTTTGCCATCGCCCGCGCAGCGCGCGAAGCGGGTGCCGAGGTGACCCTGGTGGCCGGGCCCGTGCACCTGCCCACGCCGCGCGGCGTGCAGCGCATCAACGTGCAGTCGGCCCAGCAGATGCTGGCTGCGGTGATGGCGCTGGCGCCCACGTCCTCGGTGTTCATCGCCACGGCGGCCGTGGCCGACTGGCGCCCAGCCACGCAGGCCGGCGAGAAGATCAAGAAGGACGGCTCGGGCCAGACCCCGACGCTGGCGTTCGTGGAGAACCCCGACATCCTGGCCACCGTGGCCCGGTTGCCCGAGGCGCTGTCGGGCGAACTCTACTGCGTGGGCTTTGCGGCGGAAAGCCATGACCTGCTGGCCCATGCCACGGCCAAGCGCCTGCGCAAGAAAATTCCGCTGCTGGTGGGCAATATCGGCCCCGCCACCTTCGGCCAGGACGACAATGCCCTGTTGCTGGTGGACGAGCATGGCCACCGCGAACTGCCCCTGGCCTCCAAGCGCTCGCTGGCGCAGGGCTTGGTTGCCGAGGTGGCTGCGCGCTTGCCCGTGCGGCACGGCTGATTTTTTTTCGCCCCATTTTCTTCACCCTGCCGGGAGGCCTTATGACGATGCACTCGATCAAGCCCGAATGGGACACCCCGCCCAACGGCGACTTTGCCAGCTATGTGGAGCGGTTGAGCGCCTCCCAGGCGCTGCAGTCGGGGCGGGCGCAGGCGGCCCATTCCGCGCAGGTCACGCAGCAGCATGCATTGCCCGGCGGCGTTGCGCCCGGGTCCGCGCAGGCGGCCGCCCGCCAGGGCGGCGCCAGCCCGGCGCCGCTGGCCGTGGCCTTGCCGCCCGATCTGCTGAAAGTGGTCGCGCCCTTCATCGGCCTGGTGCGCATCGCCCGCACCCTGCTGGCCGTGATCGCCGCGGTGCATGCGCTCACGCTGCTGATGGCGGGTCAGGGCTCATGGTTCGTCTTGGCGGTGATGGCCGGCCTGTGGTGGTTCATGGGCATTGTGGTCAATGCCGCGTCGGCAGGCACCGTGGTGGTACTGCCCGCGGCCGTGAAGGAGCGCCAGCGGCAAGCAGCCCAGCAGCGCAAGACAGGAAACAAGAAGTGAAGATTGACGTCAAGATTCTCGACCCGCGCATGGCGGACCAGTTGCCCACCTACGCCACACCCGGCAGCGCGGGGCTCGACCTGCGGGCCTGCCTGGATGCGCCGCTCACCCTTGAACCCAATGCCTGGCAACTGGTGCCCACGGGCATTTCCATCTACCTCAAGGACCCCGGCTACGCCGCACTGATCCTGCCGCGCTCGGGCCTGGGGCACAAGCACGGCATCGTGCTGGGCAACCTGGTGGGCCTGATCGACAGCGACTACCAGGGGCAGCTCATGGTGAGCGCCTGGAACCGCAGCAGCACGGCCTTCACGCTCGAGCCCATGGAGCGGCTGGCGCAACTGGTCATCGTGCCGGTAGTTCAGGCGCAGTTCAATGTGGTCAGCGAATTCCCTGCCAGCGAGCGCGGCGAGGGGGGCTACGGCTCCACCGGCAAGGCCTGAGAGGCTGAGAATCTTTCGTCCATGCCCGCCTTGCACGCCAAAACCCCCCGGCTCGTCGTTACAAATGCTCGCCATAGCCCGCGCTATGGCTGTGCTTTGCGCCTAGATCCGAGGCGTTGTGACGCGCACTTCGGTCACGGCCAAAAAATTCCCAGCCTCTGACCCACGCAGCATTTGTAATCTGCTGAACAAACGCTTACTGGCGGCTCGGCAGGCTGCCTATCCTGTAGGTGACGACTGACGCTACCGGGGTGCGCGGCCTGACGCAGTCACCCGCTGCATGATGGCGTGGCGCGCGAACCCCTGGTGCTTCAATCTCACCATTGCCTGGCGGTGAACGCTGCGGTCCTGCAGCGATCCGCCTGGCGAGATTCATTCCAGGAGATCTGCCATGACCCCAATCACCCGTATCGCCACGCTGACCGGCTCCCTCGTCCTCATCGGCAGCCTTGCCGCCTGCGGAGCGCCTCCCCGTTCGGAGGAATACTATGCCGGCGGCGGCTACACCACCAGCGCGCCCGCGCCCGTCTACCATTCGTCCAACCCGGTTCCTACCGAGTTCGGCCGCGTGGCCAACATCGAGACGACTCAGACCCAGGGTTCGGGCCGCACGTCGGGTGCTGGTGCCGTGATTGGTGCCGTGGTCGGCGGCGTACTGGGCAATGCGGTCGGCGGCGGCTCGGGCCGCGCCGCTGCCACCGCCGTGGGTGTGCTGGGTGGTGCCGTGGCCGGCAATGCCGTGGAGCGCCGCAACAACAGTGGCGAGTACATCGGCTACCGCGTCTCGATCCAGTTGGACCAGGGCGGTTACCGCGCCTATGACGTGCCTACGCCCGGCGATCTGCGCATCGGTGACCGCGTACGCGTGTACGACGGCCAGATCCAGCGCATCTAAACCCTTCGCCATGCAAAACGGGCCCTCCAGAGGGCCCGTTTTTTTTTGAGTTTGGAGGATCAGTGCAGCAGGTCGTTGCCGGGTGCCTGGGGCTGGACGCGGAAGAACCCGGTTCCCGCGCTGCCCTGGCCGATTTCGTCCTCGGTCGCTTCGCGCACCGACTGCACCGTGAGCTGCAGGCGCAGCGCAATGCCGGCCAGCGGGTGGTTGCCGTCCAGCACCACATGCTCGGGGTAGATTTCGGCCACCGTGTAGAGCACGTCGCGCGGCGCGTCGGGGTTCACGCCTTCGGGCAGGGCCGCGCCATCGAAGGTCATGCCTTCCTCGATTTCCTGCGGGAACAGCGAGCGCGGCTCCAGGAACAGCAACTGGTCGTTGAAGTCCCCAAAGGCATCTTCGGGTTCCAGGTGCAGCGCCACCGAGGCACCCGCACTGTGGCCCTGCAGGGCCTCCTCGATACGGGGCAGGAGGTCATCGCCTCCCACCAGGAACTCCACCGGCTCGTCGAGCACATCGAGTTCCTCGCCCAGGGTGTCTTTGAGGATCCAGGTCAAAGCGACCACACATTGTTCGGTAATTTCCATAGGAGAATTGTCGCAGTTTGACCAACCGCCCTGCCAAGGGCCGCACAGTACCCATGGACGCCCACCAACCCCTGACCCTTCTGGGCGGACTCACACCGGCCCAGTTCATGCGCCGCCACTGGCAAAAAAAGCCGCTGCTGGTGCGCCAGGCCATCCCGGGCTTCGTGCCACCGGTGCAGCGTGCCGAGCTGTTCGACCTGGCCGGCCAGGACGGCGTGGAGTCGCGCCTGGTGCAGCAGCTGCGTGGCGCCTGGAAGCTGCGCCAGGGGCCGCTCCCGCGCCGCGCGTTGCCCTCGCTCAAGCAGCCCGACTGGACGCTGCTGGTGCAGGGCGTGGACCTGCACAAGCAGGGCGTACACGCGCTGATGCAGCAGTTCCGTTTCGTGCCCGAGGCGCGCCTGGACGACCTCATGATCAGCTATGCCAGCGACGGTGGCGGTGTGGGCCCGCACTTCGACAGCTACGACGTGTTCCTGCTGCAGGCCCATGGCCGGCGGCGCTGGCGCATCGGCCGCCAGAAGGACCTCACGCTCAAGGACGGCATCCCGCTCAAGGTGCTGGCGCAGTTCGAGCCCGAGGAGGAGTTCGTGCTCGAGCCCGGCGACATGCTCTACCTGCCGCCGCGCTATGCCCACGACGGCATCGCCGAGGGCGAGTGCATGACCTATTCGATCGGCTTTCGCGCGCCAGCGCGGGCCGAGCTGGCCAACGAGCTGCTGGTGCGCCTGACCGAAGAGGCCGAGGAGGGTGACGCCCGCGTGCTCTACCGCGACCCGCGCCAGGAGGCGGTGGAGCAGCCCGCCGCCATTCCGGCCAGCCTGCAGGACTTCGCGCGCGAGGCGCTGGCCCGGGCCCTGGCCGAACCGCTGGCGCTGGAGCGGGCCCTGGGCGAGTACCTGACCGAGCCCAAGCCCAGTGTCTGGTTCGATCCCGACGCATCCGGCGCCATGATCGAAGGGGTGGTGCTGGACCGCCGCACCCGCATGATGTATGACGCGCAGCATGTGTTCATCAACGGCGAGAGCTACCGTGCCGCTGGCCGCGATGCCACGCTGATGCGGCGCCTGGCCGACCACCGGCGCCTGTCCGAGCGCGAGCTGGCGCGGGCCAGCGACGATGCGCTCGAGCTGATATCGTCCTGGTGCGATGCAGGATGGGCCCATTCCGATACCGAGGAACCACAGGAGGATTGACCGTGACGCAGGATCCGAGCACCCCACCGTCTGACGTTTCGCCGGTCGAGCTGCCTTCGGGCCGCTTCGCCAGCCGCGAGACCTTCATTCAACTGGTGCGCGATGCGCTGGCCACGGCGGCGCGCGACGGCTGGGGGGAGATCGTGGTCAGCGACGCCAACTTCCATGACTGGCCGCTCGGCGAGCGGGCCGTGGTGGAGTCGCTGCAGAACTGGGCCCGCACGGGCCGGCGCTTCACCATGCTGGCCGGCTCCTACGACGAGGTGATCCGCCGCCATGCGCGCTTCGTGCGCTGGCGTGGCACCTGGGACCACATCATCACCTGCCGGCGCGCCGGATCGGCCGACCCGCTGGGCATTCCCAGTGTGCTATGGTCGCCGCAATGGGTGATGCACCGCCTGGACCCCGAGCGCTGTGTGGGCATCACGGGCAGCGAGCCTGATCGCCGTGTGCTGGTGCGTGAAACGCTCAACGACTGGGTGCACGGAAAAAGTGCCCCGGGCTTCCCCGCCTCTACCCTGGGCCTGTAGGACAAGCGCCCGACTTGGTGTTTCCAGGCCTTGCACCATGTGAAGGCACGGTAAACCTTGCATCGGTGTTAGTCAGTATTGACTAAATGCCAATATAATCGGCGGCTGCGCCGAAATGGTGCTACTCAAGTGCACTGTGCCAATGCGCAAAGGCTTTTTTGGAGCCGGGCGCTGTGGCTTTTCAAGATTCTGTCTGTCCCAACTAGGAAAAATCGCAATGAAGAACTCTCTCGTTCTGGCCGCCCTGATCGCTGCTGCTGCCCTCGCCGCTTGTGGCAAGAAGGAAGAACCCGCTCCAGCACCTGCACCAGCACCCGTGGTGGTTCCAGCTCCTGCTGCTGATCCAGCACCAGCTGCTGCCGCTTCCGAAGCAGCTTCTGCCGCTTCGGACGCCGCTGCCGCTGCCAACGCTGCTGCCACGGCTGCTACCGCTGCTGCCAGCGCTGCTTCGAACTAAGCACCGACCTGACCGGGGTCGCGCCCAGGCGCCGGCCCCTGGTTCGGAAGCCCTGCCCTCGCAAGAGAGCAGGGTTTTTTTTCGCCCGCCCCCTGTCCGCCAGGGTGCGGCTATGGCCGCTCAGAAAAGCGAGGTCGGCAAGGGCGGCGGCGAGAGAGGCCCCACGGGTGCAGGCTGCTCGCCCACCGTCAGCCAGCCCGTCCCTTGGGCCTGGTCGGCCACGGCGATGAGCTCGGGCGCCCACTGCAGTGCGCCTGCAAGCGCCTGGCGGGCCAGTTCGGGTGTGTTGTTGCGTGCGCTCAGGTGGGCGGCCACCACCCATTTGAGGCCGTCATGCCGCACCGCCTGCACGATGGCGGCCGTGGCCTGGTTGGCCAGGTGGCCATAGGCGCCGCCCACGCGGCGCTTGAGGAAGGCCGGGTAGGCCGATGCCGCCAGCAGGTCCGGGTCGTGGTTGGCCTCGATGAACAGGGCGTGGCAACCTGCCACCTGCTGCAGCACATGGGGCGTGGCATGGCCCAGGTCGGTGAGCAGGGCCAGGTCGTGGGCGCCGTCGGTGCAGCGCAGTTGCAGGGGTTCGCGCGCATCGTGCGGCACGGTGAAGGGGCGGATGGACAGCGGGCCCAGCTCGATGGCCTGCATGTCGCAGGCGAGCTGCAGCAGGCCGTCGAAATCCGGTGCGCCGATGGCCATGTGCGTGCCCTGGCTCATCCACACCGGAATGCGGTGGCGCAGGGCCAGCGTATGCGTGCAGCCGATGTGGTCCGAATGCTCGTGGGTGATGAAAACGCCGTCGATCTGCCCGATCTGCAGGCCGGCCGCGGAGAGGCGGGTTTCGAGCTGGCGTATGCCCAGCCCGCAGTCGACCAGCAGCCGGCGCGTGTGCAGGCCGTCGCTGGCCTCCACGAGGGTGGCATTGCCGGCGCTGCCGCTGGCGAGGTTCTTCAAACGCAGCATCTTGAAATGCATTGCGCCTGGGCCCCACCCCGCGGGGTGGCGTCCAGGCGCAACAAGTGGGGATCTTCTTGCTGGGGGCTTACTTGAGCTCGTCCGCAATCACGCGCACGATGCGCTCGGCGTTGGCCGAGGATTCGGGCGTGCCGCCCTCGTTGAGCACCGACACGGTGGTCGATTCACCCTGGCTGCGCACCACGATGCGGTACTTGAGCGGTGGCACGGCAGCCGGCGAGCGGCTGAACAGCTTGCCGAAGAAGCCGGCGTCCTTCTTGTCGGCATTGGGGGCCACGTAGCGCACGAAGTACACGCCCTCGTTGCGGTTGCGGTCTTCCACGGTGAAGCCGGTGCGGTCCAGGGCCACGCCGACACGGCGCCAGGCACGGTCGAAGCCTTCGTTCAACTGCACCACGGGCACGCTGTTCACCGTGGTCACGGTGGCCGATTGCGCCACGGGTGCGGCGGCGGCCACGACGGCCTTGGATTGCTCCTGGCTCACGCCCAGCCTGACCATCAGGCGGCGCAGGAATTCGGTTTCCAGCTCGGGGTCGGCCGCACGGGGCTGCCAGACGGTCTGGTCCTTGGTGGTGTTGCTGTAGACCTCGACCATGCCGCGGTGCGTGATGTAGACCTCGGTGCCCCCTGCGGCATTGCGTTCCAGGCGGGTGCGGAAGCGGTCACGCTCACCCGTGGAGTACAGCGAGTCGATCACCTTGCCCAGCGTCGAGCGGATCAGGTCCTGCGGCAGCTTGGCGCGGTTTTCGGCCCAGTCGGTTTCCATGATGCCCAGGTTGGCCTGGTCCAGGTCGAGCGTGAAACCGTTCTCCAGCCAGAAGTCGCGCACGGGCTCCCACAGCTTGTCAGCGGGGCGGTCGATCACCAGCCAGCGCTTGTTGCCCTCGCGCTGGATGCGCACGTCGCCCAGTTGCGCGGCGGCCGCGTTGGCCGTGCCCGAAGGCTGGGCCGCCTGGCTGGCCTGCAGGGCCGCGGCCGACACGGCACCGCCCGGCACGTTGTAGCGGGAGTCGCGCGAGAGCTGCGTAAGGTCCGGAGGCACCTCCAGCGTGGAGCCCTTGGCGGCGCTCTTGTAGTCGATCTTGTCGCCTTCGAGGGCGGAGCAGGCAGACAGGGCCAGGGCGAGGGCCAGCAGGCCCGCTCGGGTAGTAACAGCGTTCACGCGGAATTCCTTGGAGTGTCAGGGTTCGGGCGCAGCCCGGGTTAGATCAGGCTGGCGGAGCGCAGGGCCGCCTCGACCACGGCTTCATTGGCCTGGGTCAGCGGGGTCATGGGCAGGCGCAGTGTGCCACCGCACAGGCCCATGCGGGCCACGGCCCACTTCACGGGAATGGGGTTGGCTTCGACGAAGAGCTGCTTGTGCACAGGCATCAGCTGGAACTGGATTTCCATGGCGCGCTGCACGTTGCCGGCAATCGCCGCCACGCACAGCTCGTGCATCAGGCGCGGGGCCACGTTGGCCGTCACGCTCACGTTGCCATGGCCGCCGCACAGCATCAGCGCCACGGCGGTCGGATCGTCGCCCGAGTAGATGCCAAAGCCCTTGGGGGCTTCGCGGATCAGCCACTGCGCGCGCTCGATGTTGCCCGTGGCTTCCTTGATGCCGATGATGCCGGGCACCTGGGCCAGGCGCAGCACGGTGTCGTGCTGCATGTCGGCCACGGAGCGACCGGGCACGTTGTACAAGATGGTGGGCAGGTCGCCCACGGCCTCGGCAATGGCCTTGAAATGCTGGTACTGGCCCTCTTGCGTGGGCTTGTTGTAGTAGGGCACGACCTGCAATTGCGTGTCGGCGCCCACCTTCTTGGCGAAACGCGCCAGCTCGATGGCCTCGGCCGTGGAGTTGGCGCCGCAGCCGGCCATGATGGGCACGCGCTTGGCGGCCTGCTCCACGGACACACGGATGATCTCGCAGTGCTCCTCCACGTTCACCGTGGGCGATTCGCCCGTGGTGCCCACGACACCGATGCAGTCGGTGCCTTCGGCGATGTGCCAGTCGATCAGTTTGCGCAGCGCAGGGTAGTCGACGCTACCGTCCTCATGCAAGGGGGTGACGAGGGCGACGATGCTGCCAGTGAGTGGCACTAAGGAAGATGTCATGTCCGCAGTGGTGAACGGGATAAAAGAGCATTCTAACTAGCCGGACTGGCCAGCAGATGTCTTGAGGGTGCCCCGGCGTCCGCAAGTTCCCTGATGGCCGTGATGCGCTGCACGAAACGCGCGGGTTCTTCGAGGAAGCCGTCCTCGTAGGCCACGGTGCGCAGGCTGCGGCAGGCGGCCAGCAATTCACCGGGCTGCAGCAAAAATTCGGGCCGCGCGGGGCGTCCCACCGTTTCGTTACCGTGTGCAAAGGTCTCGTAGACCAGTACGCCCCCTGGCGCCAAGCTGGCCAGCAGGGTGGGAAACAGCGGCCGCCACAGGTAATTGGTGACCACCACGGCGCCAAACTGCCGCCCGGCAAAGGGCCAGGGGCCGTTTTCGAGGTCGGCGCAGACCATCTCCCCGAACGGGGCGCCTGCGGCCACGGCCTCGGGGGAGCGGTCTACCCCCACCACGCTGTGGCCCAGGCCGTGCAGCCAGCGCAGGTGGCGCCCGGCGCCGCAGGCCACGTCGAGCACGGTGCTCTGGGGTGCGATCAGGGCCGACCAGCGGCGTACCCAGTCCGAGGGCTTGTCAGATCCATGCATGGGCAATCAGAAGCAGTTCCACACCTGGTCGGCCAGCATCACCATGAATTCGGGCACGGTGTACATGGCAAACACGGCCAGGCAAGCCAGGATGGCCACCGCCCAGGCCAGCACCCGCCACACCAGCGGCAGGGCCGGGGTGCGGTGGGGAGCAGGGTCGGGGGCGGCTTGCATGGTGATGGGGTGCAAAGGTTCAGGCCGCCATCATGCCGGCACGGGCGCCGCGCGCTGGATAGGGCTTTCCTTGACGGGCAGGTTCACCAGGGCGGCGAACACCCCGAGCGCAATGGCGATGTACCAGACGATGTCGTAGCTGCCCGTGGCGTCGTACAGGTAGCCGCCCAGCCAGACGCCCAGGAAGCTGCCGATCTGGTGGCTGAAGAACACGAAGCCGCCCAGCATGGACAGGTGCTGCACGCCGAAGATCTGGGCAATGGTGGCATTGGTCGGCGGAATGGTGGACAGCCACAGCGTGCCCATCACGGCCGAGAAGATGTACACCGAGGCCGGCGACAGCGGCACCACGAGGAACACTGCAATGGCTATCGCCCGCGCAAAGTAGATGAAGGCCAGGATGTAGCGCTTTTGCAGGCGCTGGCCCAGGGTGCCGGCGATGTAGGTGCCGAACACATTGAACAGGCCGATCAGCGCCAGCGCGTAGCTGGCCACCTGGGGCGACAGGCCATGGTCCTTGAGGTAGCTGGGCATGTGTACGCCGATGAACACCACCTGGAAGCCGCAGACGAAGTAGCCCGCCATCAGCAGCGAGAAGCTCGGGTAGCGGAAGGCCTCGAACAGCGCCTGGGCGATGGTCTGGTCGCGCTTGGGAGGTGCTGCGCCCTTGAAGCCTGGCTCGCGCAGGCCGAACGCCAGGGGCACGATGAGCAGCACCGCCAGCGACAGCGCCAGCAGCGCCTGCTGCCAGCCGAAACTGGCGATCAGCCAGCCTTCCATGGGCACCATCAGGAACTGGCCGAAGGAGCCGGCCGCTGCCGCCACGCCCATGGCCCAGGAGCGTTTTTCGGGGGCGATCTGGCGGCCCAGCACGCCATAGATCACCGCGTAGGTGGTGCCTGCCTGGGCGGCGCCGATCAGCACGCCCGCGGTCAGCGCGAACAGCAGCGGCGTGGGCGACAGGGCCATGCCGGCCAGGCCCGCCGCATACAGGGCGGCGCCGGCCAGCAGCACGCGGAAGGCACCGAAGCGGTCGGCCGCCATGCCGGCAAAGATGCCGATCAGGCCCCAGGAGAGGTTCTGGATGGCGATGGCCAGGGCAAAGGACTGGCGCGTCCAGCCCATTTCCTGGGTGATGGGCAGCAGCCACAGGCCAAAGCCGTGGCGGATGCCCATGGACAGGGTCACGATGGCCGCGCCGCACGCGAGCACCTGGAACATGGACAGTTTCGGAGGATGCATAGACATGCGCAGAATGTAGCCAGATTGGCCACAATCTGCCCGCACACCACCGAACAGTACAGTTGAAGGCAGTGGAGCTGTATTTTTATCCAGTCTTTGCTGCGCCGCACTACAATCCGCCGCATGTCTGCCAAACCGTCTCCCGTCTCCGCCAGCGAATATTCCGAAGGCTCGATCCGCGTGCTCAAGGGCCTGGAGCCCGTCAAGCAGCGCCCGGGCATGTACACCCGCACCGACAACCCCCTGCACATCATCCAGGAGGTGCTGGACAACGCCGCCGACGAGGCGCTGGCCGGCCATGGCAAGAAGATCAAGGTCACGCTGCACACCGACGGCTCGGTCAGCATCGAGGACGATGGGCGCGGCATCCCCTTCGGCATGCACCCTGAAGAGAACGCCCCGGTGATCGAGCTGGTGTTCACGCGTCTGCACGCAGGCGGCAAGTTCGACAAGGGCAAGGGCGGCGCCTACAGCTTCTCGGGCGGCCTGCACGGCGTGGGCGTGAGCGTGACCAATGCGCTGGCCACCCGCCTGGAAGTGAGCAGCCACCGCGAGGGCAAGGTCGCCCGGCTGGTGTTCTCGGCCGGCGACGTGGTCGAGCCCCTGGTGACCCGCGCGCTCGAAGCCGGTGAGCGCAAGCAGGGCACGACCGTACGCGCCTGGCCCGATGCCAAGTATTTCGAGTCGAGCGCGCTGCCCATGGGCGAGCTCACCCACCTGTTGCGCAGCAAGGCGGTTCTCATGCCCGGCGTGTCGGTGACGCTGGTCAACGAGAAGACGCGCGACACCCAGACCTGGCAGTACAAGGGCGGCCTGCGCGACTACCTGATGCAGACGCTCAACGGTGACCCGGTGATCCCGCTGTTCGAGGGCGAAGGCTTTGCCGACCGCCACAACGAGAGCTTTGCCGAGGGGGAGGGCGCATCCTGGTGCGTGGCCTTCACCGAAGACGGCCAGCCCGTGCGCGAGAGCTACGTCAACCTGATCCCCACGAGCGCCGGCGGCACCCACGAAAGCGGACTGCGCGATGGCCTGTTCAATGCCGTCAAGAGCTTCATCGAGCTGCACAGCCTGCTGCCCAAGGGCGTGAAGCTGTTGCCCGAGGACGTGTTTGCCCGCGCCAGCTACGTGCTGTCGGCCAAGGTGCTGGACCCGCAGTTCCAGGGCCAGATCAAGGAGCGGTTGAACTCGCGCGACGCGGTGCGCCTGGTGTCGGGCTTCGTGCGCCCGGCGCTCGAACTGTGGCTCAACCAGCACGTCGATTACGGCAAGAAGCTGGCCGAGCTGGCCATCAAGGCCGCGCAAACGCGCCAGAAGGCTGGCCAGAAGGTCGAAAAGCGCAAGGGCTCGGGCGTGGCGGTGCTGCCCGGCAAGCTCACCGACTGCGAAAGCAAGGACATCGCCCACAACGAAGTCTTCCTGGTCGAGGGCGACTCGGCCGGCGGCAGCGCCAAGATGGGCCGCGACAAGGAAAGCCAGGCCATCCTGCCGCTGCGCGGCAAGGTGCTCAACACCTGGGAGGTGGAGCGCGACCGCCTGTTTGCCAACAACGAGATCCACGACATCTCGGTGGCCATCGGCGTGGACCCGCATGGCCCCAACGACACGCCCGACCTCTCGGGCCTGCGCTACGGCAAGGTCTGCATCCTCTCGGACGCCGACGTGGATGGCTCGCACATCCAGGTGCTGCTGCTCACGCTGTTCTTCCGCCACTTCCCCAAGCTCATCGAGACCGGCCATATCTACGTGGCGCGCCCCCCGCTGTTCCGCGTGGACGTGCCCGCGCGCGGCAAGAAGCCCGCCGCCAAGATGTATGCGCTGGACGACGGCGAGCTCACCGCCATCCTCGACAAGTGCGCCAAGGACGGCGTGGCGCGTGAAAAATGCCAGATCAGCCGCTTCAAGGGCCTGGGCGAGATGAACGCCGAGCAGCTGTGGGAAACCACGCTCAACCCCGACACCCGCCGCCTGCTGCCAGTGCAGCTGGGCGACATGGACTTCGCCCAGACCGAGGACCTGATCACCAAGCTCATGGGCAAGGGCGAGGCAGCCTCGCGGCGCGAGCTGATGGAACTGCACGGCGATGCGGTCGAAATCGACATCTGAGCGGTTGCGACTGCTGTGCGCGGGCCTCTTGCTGGGCCTGGTGCAGACGGCCGCCCATGCCGACCTGTGGGCCTATGTCGATCCGCGCGGGGTGACGCATTTCGCGCCCGAGCAGGTGGATGCCAACTACCAGTTGTTCTTCAAGGGCAACGAGTTCGATTCCACGCGCGACGCGCCCGTCGGTGCGGCCACCTTGCCCCATGCCCTGCCGCCCGCCGGGGCCCGGCTGCTGGCCTTCTTCGACATCGCGCCGGACTACAAGCGCGTCAAGCACCACCTGCGCGCCGCCGCCGCCAAGCACGAGGTGGACTACGAGTTGCTGCAGGCGCTGATCGCGACGGAGTCGGGCTTCGATGCCGATGCCGTGTCGCCCAAGGGGGCTGTGGGCCTCATGCAGGTGATGCCGGCCACGGCCACCCGCTTTGGCGTGAGCGCCGATGCCAAGCGCTCGGTCGAGAAGAAACTTGCCGACCCGGCGGTGAACGTGCCCACCGGCACCCGCTACCTGCGCCACCTGCTCGACCTGTTTCCCGAGCGCCTGGACCTGGCGCTGGCCGCCTACAACGCGGGCGAGGGTGCGGTGCAGCGCGCGGGCAACCAGATCCCGGCCTACAAGGAAACGCAGAACTACGTGCGTACCGTGATGGGCCTGTATACGCAGCTCAAGCCGCCGGCGCCCGTGAAGGCGCAGCGCGCCGTCTCCGGCCGCGTGCGCATGGAGCTCTCGGGCGGCGCCCTGAACCGGGGCAACCTTCCGCCCGCCCGCGTGGCGCAGACGCCCGCAATGACCGAACCTCCTGAATCCAGCAAGAACGAATGAGCGACCAACCCACTCTCGATTTTCCGGCCTCCGATGACGGCGGCGATTCCCTGGGCCTGGCCGGCTATGCCCAGCGCGCCTACCTGGAGTACGCGCTCTCGGTCGTCAAGGGCCGTGCGCTGCCCGACGTATGCGATGGCCTCAAGCCCGTGCAGCGGCGCATCCTGTACTCCATGGACCGCATGGGCCTGGGTTACAGCGGCCCTGCGCGCAACACGGCGGCCAAGCCGGTCAAGAGCGCTCGCGTGGTAGGCGACGTGCTGGGCCGCTTCCACCCGCACGGCGACCAGTCGGCCTATGACGCGCTGGTGCGCATGGCGCAGGACTTCGCCCAGCGCTACCCGCTGATCGACGGCCAGGGCAACTTCGGCAGCCGCGATGGCGATGGCGCCGCGGCCATGCGCTACACCGAGGCGCGCCTGTCGCGCATCACCAGCCTGCTGCTCGACGAGATCGACGAGGGCACGGTCGACTTCATGCCCAACTACGACGGCTCCACCACCGAGCCGCGCCAGTTGCCCGCACGCCTGCCGTTCGCGCTGCTCAACGGCGCCAGCGGCATCGCCGTGGGCCTGGCCACCGAGATCCCGAGCCACAACCTGCGCGAGATCGCGGATGCCTGCGTGGCGCTGATCAAGACGCCCGCGCTCTCGCAGGAAGACCTGCTGGCGCTGGTGCCCGGCCCCGACTACCCGGGTGGTGGGCAGATCATCAGCGCTGCGTCCGATATCGCCGATGCCTACCGCACCGGTCGCGGCAGCCTCAAGGTGCGCGCGCGCTGGAAGATCGAGGACCTGGCGCGCGGCCAGTGGCAACTGGTGGTCAACGAGCTGCCGCCGGGCGTGAGCTCGCAGAAGGTGCTCGAAGAGATCGAGGAAATCACCAACCCCAAGGTCAAGGCCGGCAAGAAGGCGCTGAGCCAGGACCAGACCCAGCTCAAGGCCAGCATGCTGGCCGTGCTGGACGTGGTGCGCGACGAATCGAGCAAGGACGCGCCGGTACGCCTGGTGTTCGAGCCCAAGACCGGCAAGACACCGCAGCAGGAGCTGATCACCGCACTGCTGGCGCACACCAGCCTGGAGACCTCGGCCCCGATCAACCTGACCATGGTGGGCCTGGACGGCCGGCCGGTGCAGAAGTCGCTGCGCCTGATGCTGGAGGAGTGGATCTCCTTCCGCCAGAGCACCATTACCCGCCGCTCGCAGCACCGCCTGGGCAAGGTGCTGGACCGCATCCACATCCTCGAAGGGCGGCAGCTCGTGCTGCTCAACATCGATGAAGTGATCGCCATCATCCGCCAGTCCGACGATCCCAAGGCCGCGCTGATCGCCCGCTTTTCATTGAGCGACCGCCAGGCCGAGGACATCCTGGAACTCCGCCTGCGCCAGCTGGCCCGGCTCGAAGCCATCAAGATCGAGCAGGATCTCAAGGACCTGCGCGACAGCCAAAGCAAGCTCGAAGACATCCTGAACAACCCCGGCTCGCTGCGCCGCCTGATGGTCAAGGAGATCGAGGCCGACGCCAAGACCTTCGCCGACCCGCGCCGCACGCTGATCCAGGCCGAAAAGAAGGCCGTGGCCGAAGTCAAGGTGGTCGATGAGCCGGTGACCGTGATCGTCTCGCAAAAAGGCTGGGTGCGCGCGCGTACCGGCCATGGACACGAGGCGGCGAGCTTCGCCTTCAAGGCCGGCGACGGGCTCTACCGCACCTTCGAGTGCCGCACGGTCGACACCCTGCTGGCCTTTGGCAGCAACGGCCGGGTGTACTCGGTGCCGGTGTCGGTGCTTCCGGGCGCGCGCGGCGATGGCCAGCCCGTGACCACGCTGATCGAGCTCGAATCGGGCACGCAGCTCTTGCACTACTTCGCCGGCCCGGCCAGTGCCAGCCTGCTGCTGTCCAACTCGGGCGGCTACGGCTTTCTGGCCTCGGTGGAGAACATGGTCTCGCGCCAGAAGGGCGGCAAGGCCTTTCTCACGCTGGGCGAGGGCGAAACCGTGTGTCCGCCTTCGCATGCAGCGGGCAGCACCGGCGGCCAGCCGCTGGCGCCGGCCACACACGTGGCCTGCGCATCGGCGGGCGGACGCATCCTGACCTTCGAGATCGCCGAACTCAAGACCATGGCCAATGGCGGGCGCGGCCTGATGCTGATCGACCTGGAGCCCAAGGACACCCTGGCCGGCGCGGCGGCCTACACGCGCAGCATCCGCATCGACGGCATCGGCCGGGGCGGCAAGGAGCGCGACGAGACGCTGGAGATCCGCTCGCTCAACAACGCCCGGGCCGCCCGGGGCCGCAAGGGCAAGGCGGCCGACCTGGGGTTCAAGCCGGCATCGGTGACCCGCGTGGAATAGCCGCTCCCCCTGCCAACCGCCACGAAGCCACCCACCGGGTGGCTTTTTTGTGCCCCGCAGCATTCCACGGGTTGCTACGGATTGGACGAAAGGACGGAACGGGCGCACCATATGTAAAGAAGTGTCTGCAATGGCGCCAGCCGTGGGTCTCGCCCCCGATGGTGGCGGGCAGGCCCTGAAAAAATCGACAACGACAGGAGACCATGATGTTCCAACGCATCCGGATTGCCCAGAAACTGTGGCTCGCCGTCATTTTCATTGTGGTCATGCTGGCCGGAGTGGTGGGCTTTTCGGCCTACCGCTCGGCCAAGGTGCAGGCCCAGGCCGATGAGGTCGCCCGCGAGATGCAGACCCGCGTCGGGGCCGCCATCCGCTGGGCAGGCCTCACGGAGACCAACGCGGCGCGCACGCAGGCGCTCATCGTGAGCAGCGATGCGGCGGTGGAGGCCGAATTCAAGGACGTGATCACCGCTACCTCGGCGCAGATCACCGAGGTGCAGAAGTCGCTCGAAGCCATGGCGCTGTCCGACGCGGACAAGGCGCAGATGGCCAAGATCGCCGACGCCCGCAAAACCATGATCGACCTGCGCGGCAAGGCCCGCCAGCTCAAGACCGATGGCAAGGCGGAGGAAGCGGTCACCCTGGTCAAGCAGACCTACAACCCGGCCGTGGCGGCTTACCTCACGACGCTGCGCGATTTTGTCGAGCTGCAGCAAAAGACCGCCCAGACCCGGCTGGCCGAGATGGCGGCCTCGCGCATGCTCACGGTGAAGATCGCCGCCGTGGCGGTGACCGCCTTGCTGCTGGCCATCATCGCCGGGGCCTACTACCTGATCGGCCACATCCAGCGGCCCCTGGCGCAGGCCAATGACCTCGCGGCCAAGATCGCGGCGGGCGACCTGAGCGAGCAGGGCTCCGTCACGCGCGGCGACGAATTCGGCGACCTGCTGCGCTCGCAGTACGCGATGAGCGATTCGCTCGGGCGCATGGTGCACCAGGTGCGCCAGAGCACCGACAGCATCGCCATTGCCAGCGCCGAGATCGCCACCGGCAACCACGACCTGTCGGCGCGCACCGAGCAGACGTCGAGCAACCTGCAGGAGACGGCGGCCGCCATGGAGCAGTTCACCAGCACCATCGCGCAGAGCGCCACCAGCGCGCGCCAGGCCAGCACCCTGGCGGCCAGCGCCACGGGCGTGGCCGAACGCGGTGGCTCGGTGGTGACCCAGGTGGTCTCCACCATGGAGGACATCAACCACAGCAGCAAGAAGATCAGCGACATCATCGGCACCATCGATGGCATTGCCTTCCAGACCAACATCCTGGCGCTCAACGCGGCGGTGGAGGCTGCGCGTGCCGGCGAGCAGGGCCGGGGCTTCGCCGTGGTGGCCAGCGAGGTGCGCAGCCTGGCCCAGCGCAGCGCCGAGGCGGCCAAGGAGATCAAGGCGCTGATCAGCGCCTCGGTGGAAAAGGTGGAAACCGGCAGCCGCCTGGTGGCCGATGCGGGCAGCACCATGACCGACATCGTGCGCTCGGTGCAGAGCGTGACCGACATGATCGGCGAGATCACCTCGGCATCGTCCGAGCAGAGCCTGGGCATCAACCAGGTCAACCAGGCCGTGGGCAACCTCGATCAGATGACGCAGCAGAACGCCGCGTTGGTGGAAGAGAGCGCCGCCGCTGCCCAAAGCCTGCGCGAGCAGGCCGAACACCTGGCGCAGGTGGTGTCGGTGTTCAAGGTCAACGGGGCCGCCTATGGCGGCGTGGCGCCGCCGATGCGCGCGGCGCACACACCGGCGCCACCGGCCCGGCCGGCTGCCAGCACCAAACCCACCGCACCGCGCATCACCCAGGCAGCCGTCAAACCGGCCGCGAAAGCCGCTGCACCGGCTGCCAAGGCCGCGCCAGCACGCTCACCGGCACTGGCCCAGGGGGCCGAGGAGGATTGGGAGTCGTTCTGACCAGGCTGCCTTTCCCGGGCTTGCCGGGTGGGCCGGGTCAGCAAGTGCTTCAGGCCAGCTCTGCGATCAGCTCGATCTCGACGCAGGCACCCATGGGGATCTGCGCCACGCCGAAGGCACTGCGTGCATGCACGCCCTTGTCGCCGAACACCTGGCCGAACAGTTCGCTCGCGCCGTTGGTCACCAGGTGCTGTTCGGTGAAGTCGCCGGTCGAGTTCACCAGGCTCATCACCTTCACGATACGCTTGATGCGGTTCAGGTCGCCGCCAGTGGCCGCATGCAGCGTGCCCAGCAGGTCCACGGCGACGGCGCGCGCGGCGTTCTTGCCTTCTTCGGTGCTGATGTTGTTGCCGAACTGGGCCACCCAGGGCTTGCCGTCCTTGCGCGCAATGTGGCCGGAGAGGAACACCAGGTTGCCGGTCTGCACGTAGGGCACATAGGCGGCAGCAGGCACCGACACCGGCGGCAGGGTGATGTTCAGTTCGGAAAGCTTGTCGTAAACGCTCATGGTCGTCATCCTTGGTTGGAGGTGGTTGATCGGGCCTGCGGCATTGGGTGGCGATGTTCACCGGGCCAGGCCAGGGCAGCACGGGAGTGTTACATACCCAGGCGCCCGGGTGGTGCGCGAAGGCCTGTTGCGCCCGCGGTTTAGCATGCGCGCATGCCCGAACCCCTTGCCAGCGTGCTAGCCAGTCCCACAGGTGTCCCTGTGGCGGCGCTGCGCAGTGGCGCTCCCGCCCTGTGGCGCCTGCCTTCACTGCTGGCGGGCAGTCTGCTGGGGGCGGCACTGCAGCTGCAGCAGCCGGTGCTGTGGCATTGGCACGGCTATGCACTGGTGCTGGCGTGTGCGGTCGTACTGTGGGGCTTGTCGGGCCTGCTGGTGCGGTCCGGCGGCGCCCGCCGCTGGCTTTGCCAATTGCTCGTGGCCTGCGCTGGCACCGGCCTGCTGTTTGCCACCACAGGCCTGCGCGCCACGGCGTACCTGCAGGGTGCGCTGGACCCGGCGCTGGAGGGGCAGAACATCCGCGTCATTGGCACCATCGCCGCGATGCCGCAGGTCAACGAAGCGGGCGTGCGCATGCGCCTGGCAGTCGAGTCGGCCTGGCTGCCTGGCGAAGGGGCGCAGGCGCAGCGCCAGCCCGTGCGGCTGCCCGAGCGCATGGACGTTTCCTGGTACGGCGGCTTTTTCTTCGGCGCCACCAGCGCGACCACCACCGTGCGGCCGCTGGAGCCGCAGCGCCGGCCCCCGGCCCTGCATGCGGGCGAGCGCTGGGAGTTCACGGTGCGCCCGCGCGCGCCGCACGGCCTGAGCAACCCACACGGCTTCGACTACGAGCTGTGGGCCTGGGAGCAAGGCGTGCAGGCCACGGGCAGCGTGCGCACGGGCCCCAAGGACCTGGCGCCCGTGCGGCTGGCCAGCACCTGGCAGTACCCGGTGGAACAGGCGCGCCAATCCGTGCGCGATGCCATCCTGGCGCGGCTGGCCCCGGGCCTGGACCCCGACGACCCGGGCCGCGCACGCATGGCTGGCGTGGTGGCGGCGCTGGTCACGGGCGATCAGCGCGCCATCGACCGGGCCGATTGGGATGTGTTCCGCGCGACCGGTGTGGCGCACCTGATGAGCATCTCCGGGCTCCACATCACGCTCTTCGCCTGGCTCGCTGCGCTGTTGGTGGGTGCCTTGTGGCGCCGCTCGCCGCGCCTTTGCCTGGCCGTGCCGGCGCCCACGGCGGCGCTGGCGGCCGGGGTGCTGCTGGCGGCGGCCTATGCGCTCTTCAGCGGCTGGGGCGTGCCGGCGCAGCGCACGGTGACCATGCTGGCCACGGTGGCCCTGCTGCAGCTCTCGGGCCGCCGCTGGCCCTGGCCCCAGGTGTGGCTGCTGGCCTGCGCGGCCGTGGTCTGGGTGGACCCGTGGGCGCTGTACCAGGCGGGTTTCTGGCTCAGCTTCGTGGCGGTGGCGGTGCTGTTTGCCACCGACACCCGGGCTGTGGGCGGAGCGCCCCCCACGGGCAGGGTGCGCGTGCTGGCACTGCTGCGCGAGCAGTGGGTGGTCACGCTGGCGCTCACGCCGCTCTCTTTGCTGCTGTTCGGCCAGGTGTCGCTGGTGGGCTTTGTGGCCAATCTGGTGGCGATCCCCTGGGTCACCCTTGTCGTCACGCCGCTGGCACTGGGCGGCGTGCTCTGCGTGCCCTTGTGGAACCTCGCGCTGTGGAGCCTGCAGCCTCTGGCGGCCCTGCTGCAGTGGCTGGCCACCTGGCCCATGGCCGTGCTGTACCTGCCCGTGGCGCCGCTGTGGGCCGGGGCTGCGGCCCTGGCCGGTGGGCTGCTGCTGGCCATGCGCCTGCCATGGCGGCTGCGCCTGCTGGCCCTGCCGCTGGTGCTGCCGGTGCTGTGGTGGCAGCCCGGCCGGCCGGCGCCGGGCCAGTTCGAGCTGCTGGCCGCCGACATTGGCCAGGGCAATGCGGTGCTGGTGCGCACAGCCAGCCACACCCTGCTGTACGACGCGGGCCCGCGCTTCAGCCTGGAGAGCGATGCCGGCCACCGCGTGCTGGTGCCGCTGCTGCGGGCCCTGGGTGAGCGGGTGGACGTGCTCATGCTCAGCCACCGCGATGCCGACCACACCGGTGGCGCCGCGGCGGTGCTGGCCCAGCAGCCAGGCGCTCGGCTCACCGGCTCCATCGAGGCTGGGCACGAGCTGCAGGCGCTGCGCCCGGCCACCCCCTGCCTGGCGGGCCAGCGCTGGGAGTGGGACGGCGTGGCCTTCGAGGTGCTGCACCCCGCGCCCGGCGCGGGTGCGGTGGTGCGTGCCAACCACGCCAGCTGCGTGCTGCGCATCGTGGCGGCGGGGACGAGTGCGGGGGATGGGCCCACCAGTGGCGCTGCTGGCCGGCGACATCGAGACCGCGCAGGAGCAGGCCCTGGTGGCCGGCGCTGCCCCGCTCAAGGCCGATGTGCTGCTGGTGCCGCACCACGGCAGCAAGACCTCGTCCACCGGCGGCTTCCTGGATGCCGTGGCACCCCGCACCGCTTTGGTGCAGGCCGGCTACCGCAACCGTTTTGGCCATCCGGCGCCCGAGGTGTTGGCGCGCTACCAGGAACGCGGCATCACCGTGGTGGAGTCGGCGCGCTGCGGGGCAGCCACCTGGTCATCGACCTGGCCCGATGGCGTGGCCTGCCAGCGTGAATCCGGCCAGCGGTACTGGCAGCACAGCATGGTGCCAGCTTTGCCGCGCTGAGTCTTGAGGGCCGGTGATGGCACAGTGCCTTGGTAGGCCGATTCGGGAAACTGGGCGCACAACTTGCTATCCTGCAAGCAGGAGGCCAGTTCATGCAGAAATTTGATGAGATGTACGCCATGCTGCCTTTTGACGGCAGCGACGTGCGAGAACACTACAAGCGCTACGCGCAATGGCTGTCCAGGCAGCCGGTGGACGTGATGCAGGCCCGCCGGGCCGAGGCGGAGATGATCTTCCGCCGCGTGGGGATCACCTTTGCCGTCTATGGCGCCAAGGACGAGGACGGCGCCGGCAACGAACGCCTCATCCCCTTCGACCTGATACCCCGCATCATTCCTTCGCACGAGTGGGCCAGCATGCAGCAGGGGCTGGTGCAGCGGGTCACGGCGCTCAACCGTTTCATCCATGACGTCTACCACGGGCAGGACATCATCCGCGCCGGCATCGTGCCGGCCGACCTGGTGCTCAACAACGCCCAGTACCGGCCCGAGATGGCCGGCGTGCAGGTGCCGCAGAACATCTACGCGCACATTGCCGGCATCGACATCGTGCGCGCACCCAACGCCCAGGGCGAAGGCGAGTACTACGTGCTCGAGGACAACCTGCGCGTGCCCAGCGGCGTGAGCTACATGCTGGAAAACCGCAAGATGATGATGCGGCTGTTCCCCGACCTGTTCAGCATGCACAAGGTGGCGCCAGTGGCCCACTACCCCGACATGCTGCTCGAAACCCTGCGCGCCAGCGCCCCTGCCACGGCCGACGAGCCCACGGTGGTGGTGCTCACGCCCGGCATGCACAACAGCGCCTACTTCGAGCACGCCTTCCTCGCCCAGCAGATGGGCGTGGAGCTGGTCGAAGGGCAGGACCTGGTGGTCAAGGACCGCTTCGTCTACATGCGCACCACGCGCGGCCTGCAGCGCGTGGACGTGATCTACCGCCGCGTGGACGACGACTTCCTCGATCCGCAGGTGTTCCGCCGCACCTCCACGCTGGGCTGCGCCGGCCTGATGGAGGCCTACCGCGCGGGCAACGTGGGCATCTGCAACGCCGTGGGCACGGGCGTGGCCGACGACAAGTCGGTCTACCCCTATGTGCCCGAGATGATCCGCTTCTACCTGGGCCAGGAGCCCATCCTGAAGAACGTGCCCACCTGGATGTGCCGCAAGCAGGACGACCTGCAGTACGTGCTGGACCACCTGCACGAGCTGGTGGTCAAGGAAGTGCACGGCGCGGGCGGCTACGGCATGCTCATCGGCCCGGCCGCCACCAAGGCCGAGATCGAGGACTTTCGCCGTGCGCTGCTGGCCAACCCGGCCGGCTACATCGGCCAGCCCACGCTCAGCCTGTCGAGCTGCCCCACCTATGTGGAAAGCGGCATCGCCCCGCGCCACATCGACCTGCGCCCCTTCGTGCTCAGCGGGCGTGAGGTGCAGATGGTCGCCGGCGGCCTGACCCGCGTGGCCCTGCAGGAGGGTTCGCTGGTCGTCAATTCATCACAAGGCGGGGGCACCAAGGACACCTGGGTTCTCGGAGAAGGAGGGACCCCATAATGCTCAGCCGTACCGCCGACCACCTGTTCTGGATGTCCCGCTACACCGAGCGGGCAGAGAACACTGCACGCATGTTGAACGTCAGCTAC
Organism: Acidovorax sp. AC410; assembly: GCF_979253235.1. Lineage (NCBI taxonomy): Bacteria > Pseudomonadati > Pseudomonadota > Betaproteobacteria > Burkholderiales > Comamonadaceae > Acidovorax > Acidovorax sp. AC410. Next base: position 152,258 of record NZ_CEEDCG010000001.1, on the reverse strand, counting down.
GAGACTTCGCTGCTGCCCCAGTCTGCCGCCGTGGCGCAGGAGGGCTGGGAAGGCCTGCTGTCCATCAGCGAGCTGATCCCCGCCTACACCGCCAAGCATGGCGAAGTGACGCCCGAGCGCGTGCTGCACTTCATGGTGCGCGACGGCGAGAACCCCTCGTCCATCGTCTCCTGCCTGCGCGCTGCGCGCGAGAACGCCCGCGCCGTGCGCGGCGCGCTGACCACCGAGATCTGGGAGACCCAGAACCAGACCTGGCTGGAACTGCAGCGCCTGCTCAAGGGCGATGCCTACGAGCGCGACCCGGGCCAGTTCTTCGAATGGGTCAAGTACCGCTCGCACCTGTCGCGGGGCGTCACACTGGGCACCATGCTGCAGGACGAGGCCTTTCACTTCCTGCGCATGGGCACCTTCCTGGAGCGCTCGGACAACACCGCGCGCCTGCTGGACGTGAAGTTCCACGCGGTGAAGAAGGACTTCTTTGGCCGCGCCAGCGAGCGCAACCAGGAGAACGACTTCTACCACTGGAGCGCCATCCTGCGCAGCGTCTCGGCCTTCGAGGTCTACCGCAAGGTCTACCGCGACGTGATCACGCCGGGCCGTGTGGCGGACCTGTTGATCCTGCGCCGCGACATGCCGCGCTCGCTGCATGCCAGCATGCGCGAGGTGGTGGACAACCTGGCTGTGCTGGCCAACGACCACTCGTCCGAGACCCAGCGCCGCGCCGGCCGCCTGCTGGCCGACCTGCAGTACGGCCGCATCGACGAGATCCTGTCGACTGGGCTGCACGCCTTCCTCACGCAGTTCCTGGACCGCGTGAACGACCTGGGCGGCGGCATCAGCCGCAACTTCCTGGTTGCCACGGGAGACTGAGGCCCTGGCCTGGCATCTGCCGCACGGCGGATGCGGGTGCGGGTGCCGTCATTCTGCCGAGGTTGTGGGCATGCGCCCCCATTGCCCGGCCACCACCGACTGCACCTGTGCCACGGCCGAATCGCGCAGCGCATCGGTGCGCCAGCCCAGCTCCACCGCATAGCGCGGCATCGCCACGGGGCAGGGCAGTACCGTGAGCCCGCACAGGCGTGCCATGGCGTGCGCGGCATGGGCAGGGACGGTGGCCACGGCCTGGGTGCCCTTGAGCAGGTAGGGCAGGGCGGCGAAGTGCGTGGTCGATGCCACCACCCGGCGCTTGTGACCCAGGGCAGCCAGCACCTCGTCCACCACGCCGATGAAGCCGCCCGATGAAATCAGGACGTGGTCGCGCGCCACGTAGTCCTCCACCGTAAGGCGCAGCGCCGCCTTGCGCCGCCCGGGCCGTGCATCGACCACGCAGGCATAGCCGCCTTCGCCCAGCGCCTGGTGGCTCAGCCAGCGCGTGGCAAAACCTCCCGCCGTGATGGCCAGGTCGACTTCACGCGCCATCAGCATCTCGGCCACGATCTGGCTGTGCGTTTGCCGGAAGGCCAGCCGCAGCCCCGGCGCATGCTGCGCCAGCAACTGCACCAGCCACGGACCCATGGCGATCTCGAAATCGTCCGACAGGCCCAGCACCACCGAGCGGCCCTGGTAGCGCGCCGCGGGTGAGGTGCCCAGGGCCAGGCTCTCGCGGCATTTGTTGAGCGCCTCGCCGATCACGGGTCGCAGTTCCTGCGCGCGCAGCGTGGGCGCCAGGCCCCGCCCCGTGCGCGTGAACAGCGGGTCGCCGTAAACCTTGCGCAGCCGCCCCAGCGCCGCGCTCACGGCCGACTGGGTGAGCGACAGGCGCAACGCGGCGCGCGTGGCGCCACCTTCCTCGTACAGCGCCTCGAACACGCGCAACCCGTTGAGGTCGAACCCGATATCAATCTCGTTCATATCAATCAGCAATGGAAAGGCATTGATTCATCTTAGGGCTTTGGCAACACTGCGCTTGTCTTCCATTCCCAGGAACCCACGCCATGACCCTTTCCACCGTCGCCGCCCTGCAGATCGGCTCCTCCCCCGAGGGCACTGCCCAGACCCTGGCCAACGTGCTCGCTTTCGAGGGCGAGATCAAGGCCTCGGGCGCCCGCCTCGTCGTCATGCCCGAGGCGCTGCTGGGCGGCTACCCCAAGGGCGAGATCTTCGGCACCCGCCTGGGCTACCGCCTGCCCGAGGGGCGCGAGGCCTACGCGCGCTACTACGCCAGCGCCATCGATGTGCCCGGGCCCGAGACCGAGGCCCTGGCCAGCCTGGCGCAGCGCACCGGCGCCATGCTGGTGCTCGGCGTGATCGAGCGCGCCGGCAGCACGCTGTACTGCACGGCGCTGTACTTCGACCCCGAAAAGGGCCTGGTGGCCAAGCACCGCAAGCTCATGCCCACGGGCACCGAGCGCCTGATCTGGGGCCAGGGCGACGGCTCCACACTGCCGGTGGTGGAGTCGGCCGCCGGCCGCGTGGGCGGCGTGATCTGCTGGGAGAACCACATGCCCCTGCTGCGCACTGCGATGTATGCGCAGGGCGTGCAGATCTGGTGCGCGCCCACCGTGGACGAGCGCGACATCTGGCAATGCTCGATGCGCCACATCGCGCACGAGGGGCGCTGCTTCGTCATCAGCGCCTGCCAGGTGCAGCCCTCGCCGCGCGCGCTGGGCATCGATGCGCCCGGCTGGGATGCCGACCGCCCGCTGATCCGTGGCAACAGTGTCATCGTGGGCCCGCTGGGCGACGTGCTCGCCGGCCCGCTGCAGAACACCACCGGCCTGCTCACCGCGCAGATTGACACCGACGAGCTGGTGCGGGCGCGTTACGACTTCGACGTGGTGGGCCACTACGCGCGGCCCGACATCTTCAGCCTGCAGGTGGACCGGCGCGCACGCCAGACCGTCGCTTTCACTGACTAGGAAGAATCCTGCTCCACGGCCTGCCGCACCAGCGCGAGGGCATGGGGCAGGTCCTCCAGCGGAACCGACCCGAGCGCCACGCGCAGCGCCTGGGGCACGTGGGTCGTGGTGGCGAAGGCTTCGGCGGTGGAGACGGTCACGCCGCGCCGCAGCAGCGTGGCCGCGATGCGGTCGGCGCGCTGGTCATCGCCGAGCGGCAGCCACACGAAGTACGAGTGCGGGTGGCGCACCAGCGGCAGGCCCCGCAGCGTGCGGGTCACCAGGGCCTGGCGCCGGGCGGTGTCGGTGCGCTTCTCGGCCTCCAGCCGGGCCACGGTGCCGTCCTCGATCCAGGCGCAGGCCATGGCCGTGAGTACGCCGGCCGTGTTCCACGAGGTGGCGCGGATCGCGCGCTCCAGGGCCGGGATCAGCGCCGGCGCCGCCGCGACAAAACCGAAGCGCAGGCCGGTGGCCACATTCTTGGACAGGCTGGACACGTACACCGTGCGTTCCGGTGCGAGCGCGGCGATGGGCACCAGGGCGTCGCCTGCCAGGTAGGCGTAGGGCGCATCCTCGATCACCAGCAGGTCGTGCTGGCGCGCAATCATGGCCAGCCGCCCGCGTGCGCGCGCCGGCATCACGCAGCCCAGCGGGTTGTGCAAGGTGGGCATGGTGTAGATGGCGCGCACGGGCCGCGCGTGGCACAGGCGCTGCAGGGCGTCCAGGTCGGTGCCCTCGGGGCCGATGGGCACCGGTGCCAGGTCCAGCCGCAGGCGCTCGGCCAGCACGCGAAAGCCGGGGTAGGTGAGGGCATCCACCGCCACGATGTCGCCGGGATTGAGCAGGCCCAGCGCGGCGATGGCCATGCCGTGCTGCGCGCCGTTGACGATGAGGACCTGCTCGCCAGTGACCTTGAGCAGCCTCGATTGCAGGTGCCGTGCCACGATGGCGCGCTCGTGCAGGCGCCCGCCATAGGGCTGGTAGTGCAGCAGCGACTCCAGGTCGCCCGATGCCGCCAGCTGGCGCAGGGCCTCGCGCAACTGCTCGGTCTGGCCGGGCACGCTGGGGTTGTTGAACGACAGGTCGATGGCGCTGGCCTGTGGCGCGGTGAGGTCGGCCCCCGGCCGCGGGTACGAGGGGTCGCGCACGAAGGTGCCGCGCCCGGTCTCGCCCACCACCAGGCCGATGGCCTCCAGCTCCGCATACACCCGGCTCGCGGTGCCCAGCGCCAGGCCGTGTCTGGCGGCCAGTTCACGGTGCGTGGGCAGCCGGGTGGCGGGCCGCAGCCGGCCCGTGCGGATATCGGCCGCCAGTGCATCAACCACCTGCTTGTACCGGATGAGACCCATGGCAAACCCAAGCGTATCTATGACAATTCTTTGATTGTACTAAGTGCTTTGCCTACGATGGCGGCTCCATCCCCCCAACGGAACCCCTCCATGCGCATCGCCCTGCTGGCCTTCGACGGCTTCAATGAACTCGACTCCCTGATCGCCCTGGGCATCCTCAGCCGGGTCAAGCGCCCGGGCTGGGAGGTGGCCCTGGTCTGCCCCACGCCGCGCGTGCGCTCCATGAACGGCATCGTGGTCGAGCCGCACCACGCCTCGCTGGCCTGGGCACAAGGTGCCGATGCCGTGCTGGTGGGCAGCGGCATCCAAACCCGCGCGGTGGTGGAGGATGCCGCGCTGATGGGCGCGTTGCAGTTCGACCCCAGCCGCCAGTTGCTGGGCGCGCAATGCTCGGGTGCCCTGGTGCTGGCGAAGCTGGGCCTGCTCAACGGCGTGCCCGCCTGCACGGACCTGACCACCCGGCCCTGGGTGCAGGCGGCGGGTGTCACGGTGCTCGACCAGCCGATATTTGCCAATGGCAATGTCGCCACGGCCGGGGGGTGCCTGTCGTCGTCGTACCTGGCGGGGTGGGTGATTGCCCGCCTTGCGGGTGTGCAGGAGGCGGCCACGGCACTGCATTACTTCGCCCCGGTGGGCGAAAAAGAGGAGTACGTGGCCCGCGCCATGGGCCATATCGAGCGCTACCTGCCGGCGGCAGAGCCGGCTTGACTACTCCTGCGCGTTGCGCCGCTGGTCGCGCAGCATGAACAGGTACAGGCTTTCGACCTTCTCGCGCGCCCAGGGCGTCTTGCGCAGGAACTTGAGGCTCGAGCCCACGCTCGGGTCGCTCTGGAAGCAGCGCACAGGGATGCGCTGGCCCAGCTCGTCCCAGCCGAAGTAGTCGGCCAGGGCCACCACCATGGCCTCCAGCGTCACGCCGTGCAGCGGGTTGTGCGGCTGGACCGGCTTGGCGGGCGTGGCTTCTGGCGGGGGCCCTGGTTCGGGCGTCGGGGTGTCGGGGACGTCGCTCATCCCCCAAGCATACCTTGGGGCATGGCGCGAAACGGCTCAGGCCGTCCGTTGCAGGTGCGAGTTGCGTTGCACCAGCTCGGCCGTCCAGTCCACGAAGGCACGCACCTTGGCGCTCAGGTGGCGGTTGGGCGGGTAGACCACATAGATCGGCAGGAGCGCCTGCGTCCATTCGGGCAGCAGGCGCACCAGCGTGCCGTTCTCGAAGTGGCGCGTGGCCTGGAAGCTGGTGATCTGCCCGATGCCCAGGCCCGACACCACCGCCGTCACATAGGCATTGGTTTCGTTCACGCTGACCTGGTAGGGGCCGGTGATGTCCACGGATTCCTCGCCCTTGCGGAACTCCAGCGGGTAGTGGCGTCCGCTCTGGGGCGAGAAATAGACCACGATCGAGTGTTTTTCTTCGATTTCCAGCGGGTGCGTGGGTGTGCCGTGGCGTTCCAGGTACTCGGGCGAGGCCACGGTGATGAACTCCAGGTTGCCGATGCGCCGCGCCACCAGCGACTGGTCGGTCAACTCGCCGCCGCGGATCACGCAGTCCACGTTGTCGCTGATCAGGTCCACCATGCGGTCGCTCACGCCCAGGTCCACCTGGATGTCGGGGTAGCGCGCATGGAACTCGGCCAGGTTGGGCAGGATGAGCAACTGCGCCATCGAGGTGCCCACGTCCACGCGCAGGCGCCCGCGCGGGTTGGAGCGGGCGTTGGTCATGCTCGCCTCGATGTCATCGAGGTCGGTGAGCAGGCGAATGGTGCGCTCGTAGTAGGCGGCGCCGTCTGCCGTCACGGTGACGCGGCGCGTGGTGCGGTTGAGCAGTTTCACGCGCAGGCGCTCTTCCAGCGCCTGCACGTGCTTGGTCACCGTGGCCTTGGGCAGCGAAAGCGAATCCGCCGCCCTGGTGAACGTGCCGGCCTCCACCACCCGCACGAATATGCGCATGGCCTGTATCTGGTCCATGGGCTCTCCTTGTACTTTGTACTTGCACCCACCAGTGGGTGCAGGGTAATTCTCACACGCGGCCTGCGCGGGATTGTTGAGCTTTTGGAAACAGTGCAGTGGTGTTTGGCCTGTTTATCCGAAAGTCGCAAGGTACTACATTTCATCCATCGTCAATCCAATGGGTCCATGCCATGCAGCCCGATCGCTCGTCTCCCACATCGTCGCCTAGCCGTGCCGGAGCCTCCTCCAAGGCCCCTGGCGCCGCAGTGGGCGCCCCCCAGCGCACCGACGCCACCATTGAGGTGGCCAAGGGCGAAGAGGTGGCGGTGCGCGTCTACGGCCGCAAGCTGCCCGGCAAGCCTTCGCCGCTGGTGGTGCATTTCCACGGTGGTGCGTTCACCACGGGTGACCTGGATACCGGCTGCACCGTGGCCGACCTGCTCGAACGCGCCGGCGCCGTGGTGGTGTCGGTGGCCTACCCGCTCACACCCTTCCCCCAGCCGGTCAACACCGGCTACGGCGTGCTGCAATGGGCCTTTCGCAACCGCGTCAAGCTCGGCGGGCAGGGCGCGCAGATCTACCTGGCCGGCGAAGAGGCCGGGGGCAACCTGGCGGCCGCCGTCTCGGTGATGGCACGCGACCAGTCGCACCCGCCGCTGGCCGGGCAGATCTTGCTGTCCCCCATGCTCGACCCCTGCGTGGGCACGGCCTCGGTGCGCGAAGCCACGGGCGATGCCACCGGCTGCAAGTGGACCGAGGGCTGGCGCAACTTCCTGCGCTGCCCGCGCGACGCCGAACACCCCTACGCCGTGCCCGCCACCGCGCACCGCCTGGCGGGCCTGCCATCCACGCTGGTGATGGTGGGCGACACCGACCCCATGCACGATGAGGCGCTGGCCTATGCCGCGCGTCTTGAGTCCGCTGGCCTGCTGGTGCGGCGCCATGTGTTTCCCAAAGCCGGTGAGATGCCCGAAGCCCTGGAGTCGGGGCTGCGCGAATGCCCCTGCGCCGAAGGCGCGCTAGTGCAGATCCGGCAGTTTTTCGAGGACACCCGATGTCCGGCCCCCACCTGAGACCCCAGGGTTTGTAGGATGTGGTTGACCTCAACTTAAGTTGAGGTTCGATACTCCCGCCACCCACAACAACCGAGCAAGGCTCACCCCGCAATTTCCGGCCATTGGCGCCGGAGGGGAGAAGCTTTGCCCATGACTGGCCAGGAGCCAGTGCAGGTGCCGTCTGCGAGCGGTACGGACCGGCTGTTGCCCGCATTTTTTGCTGATCTGTTTTTTGCCCATTTCAATGACACGGAGGAATCACACATGAACGTTATCCACCTGCAGGCGGCTGCACCCGGGAGCACTGCCACTGCCGACACCCAGGCCGCCACCGCACGCCGCCGGTGTTGACCTTGCCACCGTGTCATTGCCCAGACTTCGTTTGCATCCATTCCACCCGATCTTGAAAACCGCTGCGGGACCTGTTCCACGAGAACTGCCCCGCCACTGAAAGTCACCATGAACTTCCATCTTCCCTTCCCCAAGCGCCCTCTGGGCCTGGCCACGCTGGCCACCGCCGTCACCGCCGTGGTGGCTTCGTCCGTGCTGGTGTTCCAGTCTCCTTCCGCACAGGCCACTGCCGGCGCGGCGCAACCCCAGGCCGTGCCTGTCTCCGTGGCCGCCGTGCTGCAGCAGGACATTTCCCTGTGGGACGAGTTCTCGGGCCGGCTCGAAGCCGTGCAGCGCGTGGACATCCGCCCGCGCGTGGCGGGCGCGGTGCAGGCCGTTCACTTCCGTGAAGGCTCTCTGGTCAAGCAGGGCGACCTGCTGATCACCGTGGACCCGGCCCCGTACGCTGCCGAGGTGGACCGCGCCGAGGCGCAGGTCGCCGCAGCGCAGGCCCGCGTCTCCTACACCCGCAGCGAACTGGAGCGCGCCACGCGCCTGCTGCAGGAAAGCGCCATTGCCCAGCGCGAGCACGACGAACGCCAGAACGCCCAGCGCGAGGCCGATGCCAACCTGCGTGCCGCGCAGGCCGCCCTGCAGGCCGCGCGCCTGAACCTCGGCTACACCCAGGTGCGTGCCCCCGTGGCGGGCCGCGTGGGCCGCATCGAAGTCACCGTGGGCAACCTGGTGGCCTCGGGCGCCGGTGCGCCGGTGCTGACCACGCTGGTCTCGGTGAGCCCGATCTACGCGAGCTTCGATTCCGACGAGCAGATCGTGGTCAAGGCCCTGCAGGACCTCAAGTCCGGCACCAGTGCCCGCACCCTGATCGAGCGCATCCCCGTGCAGATGGGCACCGGCACCTCGGGCGGCACACCCCACGCGGGCAAGCTGCAGCTCATCGACAACCAGGTCGATGCGAAAAGCGGCACGGTGCGCGTGCGCGCCGTGTTCGACAACGCCGATGGCGACCTCATCCCCGGCCAGTTCGCGCGCATCCGCATGGGCCAGGCGCGCAGCTCGCAGGCCATCCTGATCAACGAGCGCGCCGTGGGCACGGACCAGAACAAGAAGTTCGTGCTGGTGGTGGGCGAGGGCAACAAGGCCGAGTACCGCGAGGTCACGCTGGGTGCGCCCATCGAAGGCCTGCGCGTGGTCACCTCGGGCCTGAAGGCCGGCGAGACCATCATCGTCAACGGCCTGCAGCGCGTGCGCCCCGGCGCCGTCGTCGCCCCGCAGTCCGTCCCCATGACCGCCAAGGCCGAAATCCCTGCTGCCGACCGCAAGGAAGCCCGCGCCGCCAAGTCGCCTGCCGCATAAGGGCACCGAGCGCCTGCTGAAAGACCATCGCCATGAATCTATCCCGCTTCTTCATCGACCGCCCCATCTTCGCCGGGGTGCTGTCGGTGCTCATCTTCCTCGGGGGGCTGATCGCGCTGCGCAGCCTGCCGATCTCCGAGTACCCCGAGGTGGCCCCGCCCTCGGTGGTGGTGCGCGCCCAGTACCCGGGCGCCAACCCCAAGGTCATCGCCGAAACCGTGGCCACGCCGCTGGAGGAATCCATCAACGGCGTGGAAGGCATGCTCTACATGGGCAGCCAGGCCACGACCGACGGCGTGATGACGCTGACCGTGACCTTTGCCCTGGGTACCGACCCCGACAAGGCCCAGCAACTGGTGCAGAACCGCGTCTCGCAGGCCGAGCCGCGCCTGCCCGAGGAAGTGCGCCGCCTGGGTGTCACCACGGTCAAGAGCGCGCCCGACCTGACCATGGTCGTGCACATGGTCTCGCCCAACGGCCGCTATGACATCGATTACCTGCGCAACTACGCCGTGCTCAACGTCAAGGACCGGCTTGCCCGCATCCAGGGCGTGGGCCAGGTGCAGATCTTCGGCGGTGGCGACTACTCCATGCGCGTCTGGCTCGACCCCCAGAAGGTGGCGCAGCGCGGCCTCTCGGCCAGCGACGTGGTGTCCGCCATCCGCGGCCAGAACGTGCAGGCCGCCGCCGGCGTGGTCGGCGCATCGCCCGGCCTGCCCGGCGTGGACCTGCAACTGTCCATCAACGCCCAGGGCCGCCTGCAGACCGAGGACGACTTCGGCGACATCATCGTCAAGACCGGTGCCGATGGTGCGGTGACGCGCCTGCGCGACATCGCCCGCCTGGAGCTGGGCGCGGCGGACTATTCGCTGCGCTCGCTGCTCAACAACGACCCGGCCGTCGGCATGGGCGTGTTCCAGGCCCCGGGCTCCAATGCCCTGGACATCTCGGCCAATGTGCGCAAGACCATGGACGAGCTGCAGAAGAACATGCCCGAGGGTGTCGAGTTCCGCATCGCCTACGACCCGACGCAGTTCGTGCGCGCCTCCATCAAGTCCGTGATCCAGACCCTGCTCGAAGCCATCGCGCTGGTGGTGGTGGTGGTGATCCTGTTCCTGCAGACCTGGCGCGCCTCCATCATCCCGCTGCTGGCCGTGCCGGTGTCGGTGGTGGGCACCTTCGCCGTGCTGCACCTGCTGGGCTTTTCGATCAACGCCTTGAGCCTGTTCGGCCTGGTGCTGGCCATCGGCATCGTGGTGGACGACGCCATCGTGGTGGTGGAGAACGTGGAGCGCAACATCGAGGCCGGGCTGACGCCGCGCGAGGCCACCTACCGCGCCATGCGCGAGGTCTCCGGTCCCATCATCGCCATTGCGCTGGTGCTGGTGGCGGTGTTCGTGCCGCTGGCCTTCATCAGCGGGCTCACGGGCCAGTTCTACCGCCAGTTCGCGGTCACCATCGCGATCTCCACGGTGATCTCGGCCATCAACTCGCTGACCCTGTCGCCCGCGCTCAGCGCGCTGCTGCTCAAGGGCCACCATGAGCCCAAGGATGCGCTCACGCGCGGCATGGACAAGGTGCTGGGCGGTGTGTTCCGCGGCTTCAACCGCGTGTTCCACCGCGGATCCGAGGCCTACAGCGGCGGGGTCAAGCGCGTCATCGGCCGCAAGGCGCTGATGCTGGTGGTCTACCTGGCGCTGGTGGGCGTGACCTTCGGCCTGTTCAAGCTGGTCCCCAGCGGCTTCGTGCCCGCACAGGACAAGCAGTACCTGATCGGCTTTGCGCAACTGCCCGACGGCGCCACGCTGGACCGCACCGAGGACGTGATCCGCCGCATGGGCGACATCATGAAGAAGAACCCGAACGTGGAGGACGCCATCGCCTTCCCCGGCCTGTCGATCAATGGCTTCACCAACAGCTCGAACTCCGGCATCGTCTTCGCCACGCTCAAGCCCTTTGCCGAGCGCACGCGTGCCGACCAGAGCGGTGGCGCCGTGGCCGGCCAACTGAACCAGTCGTTCGGCGCGATCCAGGAAGCTTTCATCGCCATGTTCCCGCCGCCACCGGTGGCAGGCCTCGGTACCACGGGCGGCTTCAAGCTGCAGATCGAGGACCGTGCGTCGCTGGGCTACGAGGCCATGGATTCGGCCGTGAAGGCCTTCATGGCCAAGGCCTACCAGACGCCCGAGCTGGCCGGCCTGTTCACGAGCTGGCAGGTCAACGTGCCGCAGCTGTACGCGAACATCGACCGCACCAAGGCGCGCCAGCTCGGCGTGCCCGTGACGGACATCTTCGAGACGCTGCAGATCTACCTGGGCAGCCTGTACGCCAACGACTTCAACCAGTTCGGCCGTACCTACAGCGTGCGCGTGCAGGCCGATGCGGCCTTCCGTGCCCGCAGCGACGACGTGGGTCTGCTCAAGGTGCGCTCCACCACGGGTGAGATGGTGCCGCTGTCGGCGCTGATGAAGCTTGAGCCGAGCTTCGGCCCCGAGCGCGCCATGCGCTACAACGGCTTCCTGGCCGCCGACGTGAACGGCCAGCCTGCGCCCGGCTTCTCGTCGGGCCAGGCGCAGGACGCCATCGAGCGCATTGCCGCCGAAACGCTGCCCAAGGGCATCGGCTTCGAGTGGACCGAGCTGACCTACCAGGAAATCCTGGCCGGCAATTCCGCCGTGCTGGTGTTCCCCATCGCCATCCTGCTGGTGTTCCTGGTGCTGGCCGCGCAGTACGAAAGCCTGACCCTGCCGATCGCCATCATCCTGATCGTGCCCATGGGCCTCTTGGCCGCGATGACGGGCGTGTGGCTCAGCAACGGGGACAACAACGTGTTCACGCAGATCGGGCTCATCGTGCTGGTGGGGCTATCGGCGAAGAACGCGATCCTGATCGTGGAGTTCGCCCGCGAGCTGGAGTTTGCCGGGCGCACACCCGTGCAGGCCGCCATCGAGGCCAGTCGCCTGCGGCTGCGCCCCATCCTGATGACCTCGCTGGCCTTCGTGATGGGTGTGCTGCCCCTGGTGCTGTCCACCGGTGCCGGCGCCGAAATGCGCAGCGCCATGGGCGTGGCGGTGTTCGCCGGGATGATCGGGGTGACGGCCTTCGGCCTGTTCCTCACGCCCGTGTTCTACGTGGTGCTGCGCCGCCTGGCGGGCAACCGCCCCCTGCAGCAGCACGGCAGCCATGTCGCGCCACTGACGGATGCCTCCGGCCCTGGCGCCGTGGCCCACCCCATATTGGCTGCACCGCGCGGCCATGACGAATGAGCGCAAAGGAGCCTTTGCAATGATTGCCAATACGATGTTTTCCGACCCTTCCCTGACCGTGCGGCGCGCGGCGCGCCTGGCGCCGCTGGTCGCGGCCCTGGTGCTGGCCGGCTGCATGGGCACGCCCATCGCGCCGCAGCCCGAGCATGCCGGTGTGGCCGTGCCCGCGAGCTTCAGCGTGGCCGATGGCGCGCCCGCCTGGACCACTGCCGCCCCCGCCGAGGCGCAGCCGCGCGGCGAATGGTGGCTGGGCTTCCAGGACCCGGTGCTCAGCAGCCTGGTCGAGCGCGCTGCCAGCGGCAACACCAGCATCCAGGAGGCGGCGGCCCGCTTGGCCGAGGCGCGCTCGCTGCTGCGCTCGGCCGATGCGGCGCGCGCTCCGCAGGTGGGTGCATCGGCCGGTGCCAGCCGCCAGGCCGGTGCCGGCACCACGGGCAGCACCGATGCGTCCACACTCACCTCGGTGGGGCTCAACGTCTCGTACGAGCTCGACCTGTTCGGGCGCCTGTCCAAGGCCAGCGATGCCGCGCGCCTCGATGCCCAGGCCCGCGACGCGCTGCTGCAGAGCACGCGGTTGCTGGTACAGGCCGACGTGGCGCAGACCTACCTGCAGCTGCGCTCGGTGCAGGCCGAACAGGTGCTGCTGCAGGGCAGCCTGTCGGCCTACCGCGACACGCTGCGCCTGACGCAGCGGCGCTTCCAGGCCGGCGACGTGGCCGAGCTCGATGTGGCGCGCGTGCAGACCGAGGTGGCGGCCACCGAGTCCGAGGCCCTGGCCCTGGAGCGCCAGCAGGCGCTGCTGTCCAACGCCCTGGCGGTGCTGGTGGGCGACGTGGCCACCGGTTTTGCCGTGGCACCTGCGGGCAGCGATGCGGCCCTGCCGGTGATACCCGCCGGTGTGCCCGGCACGGTGCTCACGCGCCGGCCCGACGTGTCGGCCGCGCAGGCCTCGGTGCTGGCAGCCCAGGCGCGCGTGGGCGTGGCCCAGGCAGCCTGGTTCCCGGCCATCACGCTCACCGGCAATGCCGGCCAGGCCTCGCCCGAGCTCGGTGACCTGTTCAAGTGGTCGGCCCGCTCCTGGGGCATCGGCGCGCTGCTGTCGCTGCCGATCTTCGACGGCGGCCAGCGCAAGGCGCAGGAAGAGGGCGCCCGCGCCCGGCTGGAAGCCGCCATGGCTGCCCACCGCGGCCAGGTGCTCACCGCCTTTCGCGAGGTGGAGGACCAGTTGAGCGCGCTGCGCCTGCTGGCCGGCCAGTCCGAGGCGCAAAGCCGCGCCGTCCAATCCGCCGTGCGCGCCACGCAGCTGTCGGACTCGCGCTACCGCAACGGCCTGGTGAGCCAGCTTGAACTGCTGGACGCGCGCCGCAGCGAACTGCGCAACCGCCGCCAGGCCCTGCAGGTGCGCACCGCGCAGTACACCGCCACCGTGGGCCTGATCCGCGCTTTGGGCGGCGGCTGGGGCGATGGCCAGGGCGCCGCCCTGGCGCAGGCGCCCGCCCGCTGAGCGATCACTGTCGCTGGCGGGCTTGACAGGGACATTCCGGGGTGCCCGCCCCGGCCTGTTGCAAGGGGCCTATAGTGCCGGGTGTCGCCGCTCGACCGATGGGTTGGTTTTGTGGCCGTCCCCTTCACACCCCTTGCTAATCAGGAGCATCCGCATGAGTTATCCCGATACCCGTCTCTTCATCGCTGGCCAGTGGCAGGACGCCGCCGACGGCAAGACCATCGCCGTGCACAACCCCGCCACCGGCAAGGAAATCGGCCGCGTGGCCCATGCCAGCAAGGCCGACCTGGACCGTGCGCTCGAAGCCGCCCAGAAGGGCTTCGAGGCCTGGCGCGACATCCCCGCGGCAGACCGCGCCAAGACCATGCGCCGCGCTGCCGTGCTGATGCGCGAGCGCGTGGACGCGATTGCCGCCATCATGGTGCAGGAGCAGGGCAAGCCCCTGGCCGAAGCCAAGGTCGAGACCATGGCGTCTGCCGACATCATCGAATGGTTCGCCGACGAATCCCTGCGCGTCTACGGCCGCATCGTGCCGTCGCGCAACCTCAAGGCCCAGCAACTGGTCATCAAAGACCCCGTGGGCCCCGTGGCGGCGTTCACGCCCTGGAACTTCCCGATCAACCAGGTGGTGCGCAAGCTCGCGGCCGCCCTGTCGGCCGGCTGCTCCATCCTCGTCAAGGCACCTGAAGAGACCCCGGCCAGCCCGGCCGAGCTGATCCGCGCGTTCGCCGATGCCGGCGTGCCCGCCGGCACCGTGGGCCTGGTCTATGGCGACCCGGCCGAGATCTCCAACTACCTGATCCCGCACCCCATCATCCGCAAGGTCACCTTCACCGGCTCCACGCCGGTGGGCAAGCAGCTCGCGGCCCTGGCCGGCAAGCACATGAAGCGCGTGACCATGGAGCTCGGTGGCCACGCCCCCGTGATCGTCGCCGAGGACGCCGACGTGGCCCTGGCCATCAAGGCCGCCGGTGGCGCCAAGTTCCGCAATGCGGGCCAGGTCTGCATCTCGCCCACGCGTTTCCTGGTGCATGAGAGCATCCGCGCCGAGTTCGTGGCCGCGCTCACAGGCCATGCCAAGGGCCTGAAGGTCGGTGACGGCCTGGTCCAGGGCACGCAGATGGGCCCGCTGGCCAACCCGCGCCGCATCACCGCCATGGCCGACCTGCTGGCCGACGCCGTGCAGCAGGGCGCGCAACTGGCCGCCGGCGGCGAGCGCATCGGCAGCGAAGGCAATTTCTTCCAGCCCACCGTACTCGACAACGTGCCGCTGTCGGCCCGCATCTTCAACGAAGAGCCCTTCGGCCCCGTGGCCGCCGTGCGCGGTTTCGAGAAAATCGAGGACGCCATTGCCGAGGCCAACCGCCTGCCCTTCGGCCTGGCCGGCTACGCCTTCACGCGCTCGCTCAAGAACGCGCACCTGCTGTCCCAGCGCCTGGAAGTGGGCATGCTGTGGATCAACCAGGCGGCGGCTCCCGCGGCCGAGCTGCCATTCGGCGGTTTGAAGGACTCGGGCTACGGCTCCGAAGGCGGCTCCGAGGCCGTCGAGGCGCACCTGAACACGCGCCTGGTCTCGATCATGAACGTGTGATGGCGATCTGATCGTTGCCTGCAGGCCCCTCAATGCCGGGGGCCTGCTTCATTTCACCTGTTCGTGAGGTAGGAGATGCCAACCGCTGCAGATGCGCTGCACCCCTGTGCCGCGGCCCTGGTCCGGGGCGACATGGACATGCTCAAGGACCGGGACTATTTCCGCCGGCTGGGCATCGCCTACGATGTTCAGGGCCTCCTGGCCGTGCTGCGCAACCACAAGCCCAAATCGGCCATGCCGCTGGCATGCCACAGCCTGGCGGACTTGGGCGCCTTCGAGGTCCTTCCCGTTCTCAAGGAACTGGCCGACTTTCCGGTGCAGGACGTCAAGGCGACCTCGGTCCTGGCCGTGGCACGCCTGTGTGGGGCTGACGCGACGGACTGGCTCACCGAATGCCTGGTGCGCAAGGGAACGCTCAAGGGCTATGTCCTCTGGGCCCTGGCGGCCGTGGCCGACCCGCGGGCCTACCCGGCCGTGAAGGCCTGGTCCGCCCCCCTGATCCGAAAGCTGGAGCGCAAGCCCGAGAAGCCTGCGCTTCGGAACCTGGTGTTTGCCATCGCCTACCTGGAACAGGTGGCGCAAATCCATCCCGAGGCCCTGGGCTTGCTGGAGCGCTTTGAGGCCGTGGCACGCACGCTGCCCCCGGGCGATCTGTCGGAATTTCGGAGCTTCACGCGCATGTTTGCAAGGAGTGCTGCCACCACGGATCCCGTACCCAACGGGCTGGCGTAGGTGGTGGATGCCCTCCCTTCAGGGTGTCGGCTGCATCAGCCGTGCCCGGACATCGGCCGCATAGGTCCGTCCGACCTTGGCGGCCTGGCCCCCCGGGAACACGACGCTCAGTGAGGAGTACCGGCCGACCGCCACATGGGAGATCGCACCCAGGCGGACCAGCGTGCTGCGGTGGATGCGCATGAATTCGCCGCCTGGCAGGCTGCGCTCCAGGTCGGACAGGCTCTCGCTGTGCAGGTAGTCCCTGCCGTCAGCGTGGATGCGCGCGTAGTCGCGCTCCGCCTGGATGTGGGTGATGCTGCTGCACGGGATGCGCAGGTAGTTGTGGCCCGACTTCACCCACAGGTCGCTGGTGCCGGCACTGCGGTGCGTGGCGGCGGCTGCTGTGCTGCGCAGGCTGGCAATGATCTCCTCCAGTTCCGCGATCCGATCCTGGCGGCCTTGCGACAGCACGGCCTGGCGCGCGCGCTCCAGGGCCAGGTGCAGGCGCCCCGGGTCGATGGGCTTGGTCACGTAGTCGATGGCATGGGCGTCGAATGCGCGGCAGGCCTGGTCGTCGAAGGCGGTCACGAAGACGATGGCGGGTGCCGGGGCGGGCAGGCGGGGTACCAGGTCGAAGCCGCTGCCGCCGGGCATCTGGATGTCCAGCAGGACGATGCGCGCGTCGAACTGCGCCAGCCTGGCAAGGGCCTGCTGCACGGTGGCCGCTTCCGCGACCGCGCCGACCCAGTCCAGGCGCTGCAGGTGGCGGATGAGCCGGCGGCGTGCCAGCGGCTCGTCGTCCACGACCAGCACGTCGATGGGAGCCATCACCCGGTCCTCCAGGGCAGTTCGATCTCGGCGCGAAAGCGCGCTCCATCGGTGTAGGCGCTGAACCGGCCGCTCTCACCGAAGCGCATGCGCAGGCGGTCCGCCACGTTGCGCAGGCCGATGCCGAAGCCGACCACGGTGCCCGCCGACGGGTACCCGCCGGCCGGCAGATCGTTCTCGACCACCAGCCGCAGAGCGTCCTGCTGGCGCAGCGCGCGGATGGTGATCTGGGTGTGCGCCGCGGACTGGCCCACGCCATGCTTGACGGCATTCTCGATCAGCGGCTGCAGGATCAGGCTGGGCACGAGCGCGTGCCGCACCTCCTCGGCGGCATCCACGGCGAAGCCCATGCGGTCGGAAAAGCGCTCCTGCTCGATCTCCAGGTAGTCCTCCTGCAGCACCAGTTCCTCGGCCAGCGTGACGTCCTGCAGGGGGTCGATGGTCAGCGTCGTGCGCAGGAACATCGACAGCGACAGCAGCATGCGGCCTGCGCGCGCGGTGGCGCCTTCCTCGACCAGGCCAGCGATGGAGTTGAGGGTGTTGAACAGGAAATGCGGGTTCGCCTGGTAGCGCAGGGCGCGCATCTGGGCGAGCAGGGCCTCCTCGCGCGCGGCGGCCAGGCTGCGTTCGCGGTCCCGCACCTCGAAGGCATAGACCATGGACACATACAGGCAGGACCAGCCGAAGAACATCGCCATGCTCGAGACCATGGTGTAGCCGAAGTTGCGCCAGCTGAATTCAGGCACTTCGGGTGCCACGTAGAAGGTGTAGACCTGGAAATCGAACAGGCTGTACAGCGGTGCACAGGCCAGGGACAGCGCAAACGCCATGGCCGCCTTGAACAGGATGCCGCGGCGGCGCACCCGGAACAGCAGTGCCGACATGCCGATGGTGAGCAGGGCGCCGAAGCTGTTGAGCACCAGCTTGCCCGAGAACGATTCGAGCGGGTCGACGCCTGCGATCCCCCACAGGATGCTGTCGCTGAGCAGCACGGCGCTCCAGAACACCGCGGCCAGCTGCAATGTCGTGCGGCGCAGGCCGGACCAGGTGCTGGCGGCGGCAGCGCCGGACAGGTCGGCAGTGTCGTTCGTCGAAGCTTGGGGTCCGTTCGTCGAAATGTGCATGGTTTCGTCTGCCAGGGAAGTCGTTGGAATTTCCGGATGGGGGAGTCTCGCCAAGAATTCTCCCGGGTCCTCTCCATTTCTGGAATGGGGGCCTTGCAGGCCCCGGTTCCAGCCGGATGGATTCTGGCCCATCCCCGTTCCACCCTTTTCCGCCAATGGATCTGACGCTACAGCCCTTTCGCGAATCGCTCGACCAGCTGCTGCACAGCCCCGACCTGCCCAGTCTGCATGCCCAGGTGCAGCGGCTGGCGCAGGCGCTCGGATTCGAGCATTTCATCTATGCCCTGCGGGTGCCGGAGCACTTCGCGCAGTCGAGCGTGCTGCTGGTGGATGGCTATCCGCAGGGATGGACCCGCCACTACATGGCCCGCGACTACCATGCACACGACCCCATCATCCGCTATTGCAGCCGCAACATCCTGCCGGTGCTGTGGCACCAGGTGCCGGGGGATGCCCCTGGCCCCGAAGCCAGGCTGGTCATGGACGAGGCCGCCGGGCACGGGCTGTGCACCGGCCTGAGCGTGCCGCTGCACACGCCCCACGGCGAGGTGGGCATATTGAGCGGCACCACCTCGCGCGTGGGCCGCAGCGCCCGTGCCGACATTGCGCAGGCCCAGGCGCACGCGCACCTCTTGGCCTCGTATGTGCACGAGGCCATGCGGCGCCTGGCGCCCATGCCGCTGCAGCGCCCGGCCCTGAGCCCGCGCGAACAGCAGGTACTGCGCTGGGCCGCCGACGGCAAGACCTCGTGGGAGATATCGTGCCTGCTGCACATCTCCGAGCGCACGGCCAATTTCCACCTCAACACCATCGCGCAGAAGCTGGGGGTGTTCAGCCGCCAGCATGCGATTGCGCGGGCCCTGCTGCTCGGCCTTCTCCAGCCGCGTCCGTTCTGATCACGTGCCTGCAGGCGCGCGCTGTTCCGGCGAGCAACAGAGGATTCTTGACAGGCGCTGACCAAATACATATCATGATATATATCAAAGGAAAATCATGGTCCAGGATACGGTCAAGGAGCTCGGATTCCTCACCCTCGGCACGCGCTTTCGGCGCATCGGTGAGTCGCTGCAGGCGCAGACCCAGGCGCTCATGGCCCGGCAGGGCATCGACCTGCCTGCGGCCCACTTTCCGCTGCTGGCGGCGCTGGACCGGCATGGCCCGCTGGGCGTGGGCGAACTGAGCGCGGCGGTCGGCGTCAGCCAGCCGGTGGTCACGCGCTCGCTGCGCGGGCTGGAGGCCAGCGGGCTGGTGGAGTCCCGTTCGCTGCAGGGGGACCGGCGCATCCGCAAGGTGCAGCTCAGCAGCGAAGGGCAGGCACTGGTCGCGCGTGCCAAGCGCGATGTCTGGCCGGTGATCGAAGCCTCCGTCGCGCAGATCTGCGCGCCCCTGCAGGGGCCTTTGCTGGAGCAGCTCGCTGCCCTGGAAGCAGGCCTCGAAAACACCTCGCTGCTGCAGCGTGCGGCGGCGTCTCTCACCCCCAGGCCGCAAGGGCCGCAAGAAAAGGCATCCCCATGAACAACAAGCCTCTTGACCGCCCTGTGTGGGCCTCGCTGCTCCACGCGCCGCAGCTCACCGAAGGCACAGGCCTCGCCCGGCGCTACCGGCGCGATGTGAACCTGTTCGCGTCCGCGCGTGATGATGACAGCGCCAGCCTCGCAGCGCTGGCCGACCTGGTGGGGGCGGGCGAATCCGTCTTCCTGGCGCAGGTGCCACCCGTCCAGGTGCCGCCGGGCCTGCAGCTCGTGCGCAGTGCCCAGGGCGTGCAGATGCTGGCCATGCAAGCCGTCGCGCCCGTGCCGGGCGAAGAGGCCGTGGTGGTGCTTGGCGATGCGGATGCGCCCGAGATGCTGGCGCTGGCGCAACTCACCGAGCCTGGCCCATTCCTGCCGCGCACGCACACCATGGGCCGCTTTGTCGGCGTGCGGATCGGGGGGCGGCTGGCCGCCATGGCCGGCGAGCGCATGCGCTTTGCGGGTGCCACGGAGGTCAGCGGGGTCTGCACGCACCCCGACTTTCGCGGCCGGGGCCTGGCGCGCCGGCTGTCGTCCGTGGTAGCGCATGCCATCCAGCAGCGTGGCGACCAGGCCTTCCTGCATGCCTGGGTCAGTAACCACGCGGCCATCGCGCTCTATGAAAGCCTGGGTTTCCAGACCCGGACGGAACTGCAGGTGGCGGTGCTGGCGCGCTAGTCTCCGGGAGCGCGGGAGCGCGGGCGGGCTTGTCGGTGCCGTGCCGGCGCTCAGCCCGTGCCCAGTGGCTCGGCCATGACGAAGCGCCGTTTCCCCGCCTCCTTGGCACGGTACATGGCGTTGTCGGCCTGCTGCAGCAGGGCCTCGCAGCTGGCCAGGTCGGTGGCGGCATGCGGGCCGTAGCTGGCACCGCCGATGCTGGCGGAGATCTGCAGCACCAGGCCCTCGATCAGGAACGGGGATGCCAGGCTTTCCACCAGCATGCCGGCCACCTTGGCCGTGCCCCGCAGGCCCGGCTGGACCAGTGCCACGGCGAATTCGTCGCCCCCCAGCCGTGCGACCAGGTCACCGCCGCGCACCCCCAGCAGCAGGCGCTGGGCCGCCTGCTGCAGCAGGGCATCGCCCACCGCGTGGCCGTGGGCGTCGTTGATGGCCTTGAAGCCATCGAGATCGACGAACAGGATGGAGACGTTGCCCCCGCTGCGGTGGGCCTGCGCCAGTTGCTGCTGCACGATCTGCCGGAACAGCGACCGGTTGGCCAGGCCGGTCAGCATGTCATGGTGGGCCTCGTGCTTCGCCGTGTCCAGCAGGTGCGCGGCCTGGCGCAGTGCATGGCCGACCTTGTCGGCCTCCGTCAGGCCCAGGGGCGGCACCACGATGGGGGCGCCCGAACCCAGCGCCAATGCCGGTCCGGTCAGGGCCTGCATGGCGTTGGCGATGCTGCCGCCGATGCGCCAGGCCAGGAGCAGGCTGGCGGTCAGCATCAGCACCAGGCCTGCCATCAGCCACGCGACCGTGCTCAGCAGCGGGGTGCTCAGGCTGCTGCTTGGAATGCCAATGGAGACCGCCCAGCCCGTGGCGGGTGAGCGGCTGAAGGCCGAGAGCACGGGGATGCCTTCCAGGGTCACGGCATCCACCGAGTCCTCGTCCACCTGGGCCAGGCGCTGCAGTAGTCGCGGGGCGCCCTTGGCCCCGACAAAGCGCCGCATCTCGTGGCTGCGCGCGACGATGGTCCCCTCGGCGTCGTAGATGGAGACGATCCAGTCCCTGGCCAGGTGCTGGTTGTTCAGCAACTGGGTCAGCCGTTCGGGCCACAGGCTGGCCCTCAGCCACTGGTCCGATGCAGCGGTCTTGCCGGCGTTCCCTGGCGCCACGGGCACCGCGATCGTGACGGTGGTCTCCTTCTCGAAACGGGTTTGCAGAAAGGCCGCTTTCGAAAAGGCGGAAGAGGCTGGGCGGGGGCCGTGCGATGGGGTCGTGGAGTGGGCGCCCGGTGGCAGGCGGGTGTCCATCAGCACGCTGCCATGGCCGTCCTCCAGCACGAGGGCCGCCACATGCAGGTGGCCCAGCGCGTCTTCGGCCTGCAGCTGGAAGGCGGGCAGGTTGCCGTCCAGCAGCGATCGGGACGTGGACAGCACCCGAAGGCCCGACTCGACACCGGCGAGGTCCTTGTCCACGGTGGCAATGATGGCGCGGGCCGTGACCACGAGCGCCCTGGCTTGCTGCTCGCGCAGGCGCTGGTAGTCGTAGACCATGACCACCACGGCCATCAGGGACACAGGCAGGCTGGCTGCCATCACCAGGAATACCAGGCGCGAGCGGATGGTCGGTGGCATGGCGCCATAGACCGAGATCAGCAGCGTTGTGAGCAGGAACAGCGCCACCAGCCCGCTGATGATGAAGCCCAGCCAACTGCCACCGATGCCGTTCGGCCCCACACCGCAGACGCTGCCGGGGGCGAAGTTGGCGGCCGCCATGCCCGTGTAGTGCATGCCAGCGATGGCGGCACCCATGACGAGGGCGCTGGCCGTCTTCTTGCGAAAGCCCGTCAGCACGGTTTCGTGGCGCAGGCGAAAGCAGATCAGCAGCGCAGCGCTCGAGGCAGCGATGGCGACGAGCACCGAGAGGCCAAACAGCCAGGGGTCGTAGGCGATGCGCGGGCGCATCTGCATCGCCTCCATGCCCAGGTAGTGCATGGCGGCGATACCCACGCCCATGAGCGTGCCCGCGCCCAGCAGGCGTTGCCAGCCCAGGTGTGGCTGGCTGACCGTGTGCAGGGCCAGTGCGGAGGACAGCACGGCGACCAGCCAGGAGGCCAGCGTGGCGCCGACCTCGTAGGCCAATGGCACCGGCAGCGAAAAGGCGAGCATGCCCACGAAATGCATGGACCAGATGCCGGTCCCCATGGCCAGTGCGCCGCACCCCAGCCACAGCAGTGCGCGGCGCGCGTTGCCGATGGCCGCTGCCACCCGCGAGGCCATGTCCAGCGCCACGAACGATGCCACCACCGCCGTCGCCACCGACAGCAGCACCAGCACCAGGTCGTAGCTACCCTGCATGGGCGCCCGGGATCCGGCCCCTGCGCGGGGCGGCTGGCATGCGCAGACTCATCGACACCTCCCCTGGGAAACGCGTGGACATCCTCTTTGGACAACCATGCTAGCGGTTCCCTGCGGCGGCTGAAAGCTTTGCTTTGCACGCCGCCGCCGCAGCAGCGGCCGGACCGGTGCCTCAGAGGCTGGGAATTTTTTGGCCGTGTCCGAAGTGCGCGCCACAACGCCTCGGATCTAGGCGCAAAGCACAGCCATAGCTCGGGCTATGGCGAGCATTTGCAACGACGATCCGGGGTGTTTTGGCGTGCAAGGCGGGCGTGGACGAAAGATTCTCAGTCTCTCAGAACCGGTAGGTCGAGGTCAGTGCGTAGGTGCGCCCCTGCCCGTAGAAGCAGTCGCCCCGCGCCAGGCACTGGGTGATGTGCACCTTGTCGGCCAGGTTGGTCACGTTGAAGGCCAGGCGCCAGTCGCCCGCGTCGTAGGCCAGCAGGGCATCGGCCAGCGTGGCCGAGGGGGTGGTGATGGCGGACGTGCCGCTCCACTGCGAGCCGGTGTAGCGCACGCCGGCGCCCACGGTCCAGCCGCCGCGGCCTTCGGAGGCAAAGCGGTGCGACAGCCAGGCTGATGCCGTGTGCTTGGGCACGCTGGCCACGGGCAGGCCCTGGTCGCCCGCGTTGCTGCGCGAGATCTTCGCATCGGTGTAGCCATAGGCCAGGGTGGCGTCCCAGTGGCTGGCCAGGCTGGCGGTGATCTCGGCCTCCAGGCCGGTGACCTTGACCTCGCCGATCTGCAGGCTGTTGAGCGGGTTGGCCGGGTCATTGGTCTTGCGGTTGGTCTCGCGCAACTGGTAGGCGGCAACAAAGGCCGAGATGCCCTGGCCTGGCGGCTGCCACTTCACGCCGGCCTCCCACTGCTTGCCGCGCGTGGGCTTGTAGGGCGTACCGTACACGTCCACGCCGCCCAGCGGCTGGAAGGACTCGGAGTAACCCACGTACGGGGCCCAGCCGCCGTCCATCTGGTAGGTGGCACCGGCGCGCTTGGTCCAGGCCTTGTCGTCCACGGCGGCTGCGGGGCGGCCTTCGGTGTCGGTCTTGGCGCTGTCGTGGCGCAGGCCCAGCGTGGCCGTCCATCGACCCCAGGTGATCTGGTCCTGGGCGTAGAAGCCGAGCTGGCGCTGCGCCACGCCCGGCTGGCGCACCAGGGCCGAGGCCGCAGGCGGCGTGAAGTTGCCGTACACCGGGTTGTAGACGTCGATGGACGGGGCCAGTGCGCGCCAGGCCGACTGGCCCGAGTGGTTGCGCTGCACATCCAGGCCTGCCAGCAGCGTGTGCTGCGTGGCGCCCGCATTGAGCTTGCCCTCGAGCTGGGTGTCGATGAGCAGCATGCGGCCGGTATTGAGGTTCCAGGAGGCATCGCGCACCACGCTGCGGTTGTCGCTGTTGAACACCGGGCGCGCGGGGCGGCCCGTGGCGGCATTCGCGGCGAAGCTGGTGTAGATGGTGCGGTAGTCCACCTCGGTCACGGTGCGGCGCAGGTTCTGGCGCACGGTCCAGGCATCGTTCAGGCGGTGGCTGAACAGGTAGCCCCAGGAGCTGTTCTCGGTGTTGAAGGCGTCCCAGCCCGGCTCGCTGATGAAGGTCGAGCGCGGGATCTGGCCATAGGGGCTGGGCAGTTGCGTGCCCTGCCAGGGGAAAAAGCCGATCAGCGATCCGCTCTTGTCCTTTTGGTACAGGCCCTGCAGCGTGAGCGAGGTGTCCGCGCTGGGGCGCCAGGTCAGTGACGGCGCCAGCACCGTGCGGTCATCGGCCACGTGGTTGACCTGGGTATCGCTGTCGCGGCCCACGGCGACCAGGCGGTACAGCCACTGGCCATTGGCATCGAGCGCGCCGGTCAGGTCGGCGGCGATCTGCTTGCGCGCATGGCTGCCCACCTGCACCTGCACTTCGCGTGCAGTCTCGGCCTGGGGGCGCTTGCTCGTGAGATTCAGCACACCGCCCACGCTGCCCTGGCCATACAGCACAGAGGTCGGGCCGCGCAAAAACTCCACGCGCTCCAGCGTGTACGGATCGGGCCGGCTGCTGTTGTAGGTGCCGTAGGTGCGCAGCAGGCCGTCCTGGTACTGGGACACATTGGCGCCGCGCGCGCTGAAGCTGTCCACGCGGCTGTCGAAGTAGTTGGAGACCGCGCCTGCCGTGTAGGCCGTGACCTGGCGCAGCGTCTGCACGCCCTGGGCCTCCATCTGGTCGCGCGTCACCACGCTGATGGCCTGCGGCGTTTCGAGCAGCGGCGTGTCGGTCTTGGTAGCGCTCAGGGCGCGCTTGGCCACGAAGCCGGAGACCGGCGCCGTGGGGTTCTCCCGCTCTGCGCCGGATTGCACGGTCACGGGGGCGAGGGTGGCTTCAGCGGCGGGGGGCGTGGCGGTCTGGGCCTGTGCACAGGCGCTGCAGACCATCAGGAACGCGGCGTGTGCAACGGCAGTGCGCGCAGGTCGCGCGGGGCAATGGGATGGCATGGTCTTCAAGGGTGGTGCAGCCTGCGGCCATGCGGCAGCGAAGGCGGGTTGGCTGGGGTGTGGCGGTGCGCGGCCGGCGCCGTGAAGGCTCCGGTGGCAGTGGCTGGCGAAGGAAAAGGGCCGGTTGCAGGTCCGGACGCCCTGGAAACCCCCACCAGGCTCGATGGCCCTGCAGCCGCCTGGGTTGGGGGTTGGCGCCCCTTCGGGCGCGGGTTGTCAGTGCTTTTCGGGTGCGGGTGGCAGCGGTGGCGAGACAGCGCCTTCGGCCTGCACGAAGCTCAGCGTGGTGACGTAGCTGGCCTCACCATACTTCTCGCCCTGGGCTTCGCCGGGCGTCTTGTCGGTGTGGTGCACTTCGGCCACGTACTGGCCCTTCCAGGGGGTCAGGAACTCCACGGTGCCGTCGTCGGCGGATTGGGCTTCGCGGCTCCAGCCGGCGGGCGAGACCAGTTGCACCTTGGCCTTGGGCAGCGGCTTGCCGTTGAACACGACCTTGAGCTGGCCCGGCTTGCCGGTGGGCACCAGGTCCAGCGCCTGGCCAGGCGCCACGGGCTGGGCCAGGCTGGCGACCCAGCGGGCCGAGGGCTGCCAGTACATGGCGGGCAGGTTGCGCTTGCTGCGGTCGATCAGCGGGTAGGTGGCAGCAGCGAACAGCGTGTCGGCGTTGCCGGTCACGGTGTAGGCAAACGCGTCCTTGGTGAGCTTGCCTTCGACCTTCTGGCTGCTGGTGCCGGCGCGCTGTTCGAGCACGGGCACGCCCTTGAACTTGTCGAGCGAGCCGGGGGAGGTCTCGCGCAGGTTGTCATTGAACTCGCCGAAGTGCAGGCGGGCCTGGCCACCGGCATTTTCAAGCCAGACCTGGTGGGCATTGGCGGCGGTGGCGGCGGCGGCCAGCAGGGCGAGGGTGGCGGCGGTGCGAAGTGCGAAGGTCATGGCGAAAGGCCTTTGGAAGTGAAAGAGAAGGTAAATGAGAACGATGGTGATTATCGTTGTACTTTACAAGTCCACTTGCGCGGACAGGGAGGCCGTGCGTGGGCGGCCCAGGTAGGTGCCGTTGAGCCAGTACTGCCGGTCGGTGAGGTTGGCCACCGACAGGCGCCAGACCACGGGCTTGCCCGACACCTTGGTGGCATAGCGCAGCCCCACATCGAGCAGCGTGTAGGCAGGCAACTGCTGGGTGTTGAGGGCGTCGCGCTGCTGCTTGCCGGTGTAGAGCACAGCGCCCGTGAGCGCCAGGCCGGGCACGGCGGCGATGTCCTGTTCGGCGTAGAGCTTGGCCTGGACTTCGGCGACGTTGGCAGGGGTCTTGCCCTGCAGGGCCGGCGTGGCGGTCTGCCGGGTCACCTGGGCGTCCAGCAGGGTGACGCCGCCCCATAGCGTGAGCCCGGGCAAAGCGCGGCCGCTGGCGGTGAACTCGACGCCCTTGTGCACCTGGCGGCCATCCTGCACGTACACCGGCGCGGCAGGGTGGGTGGTGGTGTCGGTGTACTGCAGGCCCTTGCCGATCTGGAACAGGGCCCCGGTCAGCAGCATGCGGCCCAGCTCGGCCTTGACCCCCAGTTCGGCCTGCTTGGACAGCAGGGGCGGCAGGATGGCGCCCGCGTTGACCACGGCGCGCCCTCCGGCGGTCAGCGGTGCCGTGCCGCCCTTTTCCAGGCTCTCCATGTAGTTGGCATAGAGCGTGATGTGCTCCAGCGGCTTGAACAGCACCGCCACCGAGGGCGTGGTGCGGCTGTCGCCGTAGCGCGCCGTGGTGGTGCCCGCCGCGTTGTAGCTGGTGTCCGTGATGCTCGCGTGCGTGAGGCCGACCAGGGCCGACCACTGCGCGTTGAACTCCACGTGGTCGCCCAGCACCCAGTTGCCGTAGCGCGAGCGCTGGGCGATGTACTTGGCGCCGGCGATGGCAAAGGGCGGGGCCGTGAGTGCCGTGGGCGCGGCGATGTCCACCGGGGCGGAGGTCAGCGTGGCCCAGCCGCCCGCCGAACTCAGGAACGGGGTGCGCTCGTCGTGGTCTCCGTACCAGCCCGCAGTGAGCTTGTGGCGCAGGCTGCCGGTCTGCAGCTTGCCGTCCACCAGCGCGAAGCCGCCCAGCGCCTTGACGTCGGGGTAGTCCCAGGCGCTGGCCTGCACGCGGTAGCGGCCAGGGGTTCCCGTGACGAAGAGGTTGTTGGCCGCGATGAGGTCGATGTCGCTCTTGCGCTGCGTGAGGCCGGTGCGCACGGTCAGCGCCTCGCTGGCGCGCCAGGTCATGCGCGCGCCCCATTGGGTCTGCGTGGTGTCGGTGCGCGTGAAGGGCTGGCCATAGGCGCGGTGCAGGTCGGGTGCTGCGGGAAACGCGGCCCCGGGGTCCACGTCCCAAAAGGGTTCGGTGCCCTGCATGTGGTAGGTGCTGCGCGAGGCGTCGAACTGGAGCTGCAGGCGGTCACTGAGGTTCCAGTCCAGCGCGCCGCTGACCAGCGCGCGCCGCAGGGATTGGCCATCGAGCCGCAGGTCGCCGTCCTGCGCCACCGCGTTGAGGCGGTAGGCCAGGCGGCCGTCGGCGTCCAGCGCACCGCCGAAGTCGCCGTGCACCCGCAGGTTGCCGCCTTCGGTGATGCCCGCGGTCACGCGCGCCAGCGGCTGGTAGACGGGGCGCTTGAGCACGTAGTTGATGGTGCCGCCCACATTGCCGCTGCCATAGAGAAAGCCCGACAGGCCGGTCAGCACCTCGATGCGCTCCTTGTCCTCCAGGTCCGTGTTCACATAGGTGGTGGTGCTGGGAACGCCGTCGATGCGCTTGGTGGACCCGACGCTGAAGCCGCGCATGGCGACGCTGGTGAAAAAGCGCGACTGCGGCCCCTGCAGCTGCACCACGGGGTTGTAGCGAAAGGCATCGTCGGGTTTGCTGGCCTGCAGGTTCTGCAGCAGCTCGCTGGTGGTCACGTGGACCGAGAACGGCGTGTCCAGCAGCGGAAGATCGGCCAGGGGGCCAAGCTGGTGCACCTGGGCGGGGCGGTAGCCCTGCGCAGCAACGCCATCGCGTTCGCTGGCGGTTTCCTGGATCTTGACTTCGGGCAGGGCCTGCTGGGCCTGGGCCGTGGCGGCCAGGCCGAGCAGCGCGGCCATCAAGGGTGTCAGTGTGCGGGGCATGGCAGTGTCATCTCTTGAAAAAGGCAGGCAGGCCCTTGGTGGCCGCATGCCGTGGATCACAAAGAATTGGCTGCCTGTGCAGGACACGTTGGTCTGCACCGGTGGCTGGAGAAATTCGCACGAACCACCGGGCCATCTGCGCAGCAGTCCGCAGGTCGCCCGATGGCCGCAAGGCCGGCGTCAGAAGTCGACGCTGGCGCTCAGGGTGAAGGCGCGCGGGGCACCGACCACCAGGTAACCCGAGCCGGGGTAGCCGCCCACCGAGGCCCAGTGGTTCTTGTTGGTCGCGTTGTCGATGCGCGCGCGCAGTGTGACCAGCTTGCCGCCCATCTCGGTCAGGTAGCGGGCGCCCAGGTCCAGGCGGTTCCAGCCGGCCACGCGAAGGGTGTTGGTGGCGTTGGCGTAGCTCGATCCGGTGTGCACCAGGCGGCCGTCCAGGGCCAGGCCGCGCACGCCGGGTACATCCCATTCCAGCCCCAGGTTGGCCTGCAGCTTGGGCACGCCGATCACGCGCTGGCCTTCGGTGAGGGCCGAGCCGGTGCGCTGCTGCTTGGCTTCGAGCCAGGTGGCACCGCCGAGCACGCGCAGGCCGCTCACGGCCTCGCCCTGCACGGCCAGCTCCAGGCCCTGGTGGCGGTCCTTGCCATTGGAGCCGAAGATGCCGGCGGCATCGACCACGGAGCGTGGCTTGTCGGTGGAGAACAGCGCCAGGCTGCCGCCCACGCGGCCGCCGTCGTATTTCACGCCGATTTCCTTTTGCTTGGAGACATAGGGGGCCAGCATGGTGCCCCGGTTGGCTGCGGTGGAGGGCGCGGTCTCGCCCTGGCTCAGGCCTTCGGCATAGTTGGCGTACACCGACAGGCTCTTGTCCAGCTTGTACAGGGCGCCGAGCAGGGGGCTGGTGCGGCTTTGGTCGTAGCGGTCGGTCTGCGCGCCGGTGCCATAGGCGAAGTTGGCGATGTCGAACTTCTGGTGGCGCAGGCCCAGCGTCACGAGCAGGCGCTTGTCCAGCATGGACAGCGTGTCGCCCAGCGCCACGCTGCTCAGTTTGATGCGGCCCGTGGTCAGCGGGTTGTCCATCACCCCACCGCGCAGCGCCGTGGCGCTGTAGGCCGGCGTGGCGGTGTACAACGGGTTGTAGAGGTTGGTGGCCTGGGTATTGCCGAAGTCCATGACATAGGCGTTCTTCTTGTCCAGGCTGAACGTGGACGCCGCGAGCACCCATTCGTGGCCCACGCTGCCGGTCTGCAGCTTGCCGCGCAGTCCCAGCTCGCCGGTGTTCACGTTGTCCTTGCGGTTGTTGTCGAAGCGGTAGGTCGTGCCTGCGCCCGTGGCCGCATTGGCCACCGAGAGGTTGGCCAGCGAGTTCGACTCCGTGCCGCTGCGCGCACCGGCCGCGGCCCAGGCCGTGATGCTCTGGTTGATGTCCCACTCGCCGCGCAGCGTGCCAAAGGTGTCGCGCTCGTTGGAGAAGGCCCAGGGCTGTGCGAAGTTGGAGTTGCCGTCGGGTGCCGTGGGCACGGCGGTCGCCGTGGCGCCCAGCGTGACATTGGTGCGCGTGCGGTTGAGCTTGTGGTCCTGCCAGCCGATGTCGCCCGACAGGCGCACGTCGCGGCTGCGCCAGTCCAGTCCCACGGCGGCCAGGCCGAGCTTGGCCTTCTCGTCGTCGACGGCGGTACCGCCGTTGTGCGAGGCCACGTTGACGCGGATGCCGGTGTTGCCATCGGGGCCGAAGCGCCGCGCGATGTCGGCCGCCACGTCGCTGTGGCCGCCGCTGCCCACGCCCACGCTGACCCGACTCAAAGGCTCATTGGGTGCGCGCTTGGGCAGCAGGTTGATGGCGCCGCCCAGGCCGCCGCCACCGGGGTTGGCACCGTTGAGGAAGGACGATGCGCCGCGCAGCACTTCCACGCGCTCGAACAGTTCGGTGGCGATGTACTGGCGTGGCAGCAGGCCGTACAGGCCGTTGTAAGCCGTGTCGTCCGAGCCCAGGATGAAGCCGCGGATGAAATACGACTCCTGGAAGTTGCCGAAGCCGCGTGCCACGCGCACGGTGGGGTCGTTCTGCAGCACGTCGCCCACGCTGCGGGCGTGGCGGTCCTGGATCAGTTCGTTGGTGTAGCTGATGGTGGAGAACGGCGTTTCCATCGCGTCGCGCGTACCCAGGATGCCCACGCGGCCGCCGCGCGCCACCTGGCCGCCCGCATAGGCAGGCGACAGGCCCTGCGCCGAGGCATCGGCGCTGGCGTTCACGGTGACGGTGGAGAGCGTCTTGTCGCTGCCGGCAGCGGTCTGCGCGATGGCGGCGGCCGGCAGGGCAAACGCGCACAGCAGGGCGGCGGCCAGGGCCGCGGGCGTGTGTGCCAACAGGGGAGGGCGATGGGTGTGGTGCATGGTGGTCAGGAAAAGTGGACGGTGAGGTCGATGTCAGAAAGGGGTGGCAGGGTCATCGCTGGGGTTCGAATCTGCAGGGGCCGCAGCCGCAGCGGGCCGCCAGGCGAACCAGGCCATCACGGCCACGGGCACGCCCAGCCCGACCCAGGACCACCAGTCGCCCCAGGCGTCCGAGATGAGGGCGGTGGCCAGGCCGCTGGCCGTGAGCAGCCCGAGCACGATGGGCCAGCCCCAGAAGGGTGCGAAAGGATGTGGGTGCGCTCTTGGTCATGCGGTGCGCTCCGGGTTGGCGGCCAGGGAGGCCGTGGCGCTGGCGGGCAGGCCGGTGGGAGCTGCAGGGGCGGCAGCCGAGGCCGGCGCCCGGCGGCGCAGCCACAGGTACAGGCCGCTGCCCAGCACCACGATGGTGGCGATGTCCAGCAGCGCCCAGAGGATCTTCATCGGCATGCCGCCGTAGTCGCCGAAGTGCAGCGGCTGCGACACCAGCAGCGCCGTGAGGTACCAGGGCAGCTGCGGCGCGGCCGTGATCTGGCCGCTGTGGGCATCGACCAGGATCGGCTGCAGCAGGCGCGAGGTGAGCGGCTCGGCACCGCGCACGAAGACGGTGTTGTGGTGCGGGCTGGAGAACGAGGTGCCCGGGAAGGCGATGAACGACAGCTTGGTGCCCGGCGCATGCGCGCGTGACACCTCCACCGCCTGCTGCAGCGGGCCGCGCTCTGCCATGGCGATCACGGGCTTGCCCTTGTAGGGCGCCAGCAGGGTGGACAGTTGGTCGTACTGCCAGTACTTGATCATCAGGTCGGCCCAGGTGTTGATCATGCCCGTGGCGCCCACCACCAGCGCCCAGACCAGGGTGACGATGCCCAAGAGGTTGTGCAGGTCCAGCCACTTCACGCGCGTGGAGCGGTCACGCCGCACGTCGCCGAACTGCAGCTTGCGCATGAAGGGCGCGTACAGCACCACGCCCGTGACGATGGCCACCAGCAGCAACAGGCCCATGAAACCGAGGAACAGCTTGCCCGGCAGGCCCGCGAACAGGTCCACGTGCAGGCGGAACATCAGGTTCATGAAGCCCTGGTTGGTGGGAATGTCGGACAGCACCTTGGCCGTGCGCGCATCGACCGCGACGGACTTGAAGTCCTCGGTCGGGTCGGGCGTGTGCGTGAGCGTGACGAACCAGACCTTGTCATCGTCCTCGGCCTGCGAGACGAACTGCACCATGCGCTCGGGATGCACGGCCCGGGCGGCGGCGATCACGGTATCGAGGCTGGCGCGCGGCGTGCCTTCGGGCATGGCGGGCGCCTCGACCTCGGTGCCCAGCAGATGGCCGATTTCGTGGTGGAAGATCAGCGGCAGGCCCGTGAGGCACAGCAGCAGCATGAAGACCGTGCAGATGAGGCTGGACCACTTGTGGGTCCAGGACCAGCGGCGGATGGCGGTGGGTGACAGCATGGTGCAGGGTTTCTTGGGCCGGAAAAGCTTGGAAACGTGGAAACAGGGCGATGGAAGAAGCCCCCGCAGCGGCGTGCCGAGGGGGCTTGCATGCTGATTTTACGATGCAAGTAAGAATGATTTGCTTTTGCGTTATTTTTGCGTTGTTGTTTTGATGGCAAAAAAGGCCCGGTGCGCCTTGGGCGAACCGGGCCATGCAAGGGGCCTGGGGCTGCCGCGCGCTCAGTAGCGCGCCTTGAGTGCCAGCGTCACGCGGCGTGGCTCGCCGTAGAAGTTCTGGCGCGCGATGCCCGAGACCTTCTCGTAGTAGGTCTTGTCGAACAGGTTGTCCACCGAGAGGTTCAGCGCCAACTGGTCATTGATCTGGTAGCCCACCTGGGCGCTGGCCAGCACGTAGTCGCCCGAGGTGATGCGCAGCGTGCCGCTCTGCGCGAAGAAGTCGCTGCGGTAGGAGATGCCGCCGCCGATGCTGAAGCCGCGCAATGCGGGCGAGGTGAATGCATAGCGTGTGAACAGGTTCACACTGTGGCGCGGCGTCACGGGGCTGAACACCTGGCCCTGCTGCGCCACGGGCGCGCGCAGGTAGAGCGTGTCGTTGAAGGCGTAGCCGGCCAGCACATCCCAGCCGGGCTGCACCTGCCCGCTCACTTCGGCCTCGAAGCCTTGCGAACGCACCTTGCCGCCGGCGAAGAAGGCACCGGCCAGCCTGGAGTCGGCGATGGCGCGGTCCTCGTCGATGATGCGGAAAATGGCGGCATGCGCCTGCAGGCGCTTGTCCAGGAACTCGCCCTTCACGCCCACTTCCACCTGCTTGCCGGTGCGGGGATTGAGCAGCTGTTTGTCGATGTCGAGCTGGCTTTGCACCACGAAGGTCTCGGAGTAGCCCGCATAGGCCGTGTACTGTGGGTGGAAGTCGTACAGCACTGCCACCGACGGCACGAACTGGCGCCCCGGGTCGACCGTGCTCGTGGCGGCACCCGTGGCGGTGCTGCGCGTCACCGAATCGGCCCAGCTCAGGCGCCCGCCGGCCAGAACCTTGACGGAGTCCGCCACGCTGACCTGCGCCTGGCCGTACAGCGCGTTCTCGGTGCGCGTGGTGATGGCCGTGTAGCCAGGCAGCACGAGCGCCGGGTAGGGCGCGTTGTAGTTGGGCGCGAGCAGGTTGGCCTGGGTTGGGGTGCCGTAGACGAAGTTGTTGTCGTAGCTCTTGTTCTCGCTGCGGCTGGCGCCCACCAGCAGGCGGTGACTGCGGCCTGCCACGTCGACTGGCAGGCTGGCGAACAGGTCGTAGTTGCGCGTCTTCACGTGGGTCAGGCCGTCCACCATTTCCATGGTGAAGTTGCCATTGGGGGCGAGGGCGCTGTTGGCGCGTGCGGCGCTGTAGAAGGCGGTGCGGTCCACATCGCGGGCCGACAGGCGCACCGTGCCGCCACCCGAAAGGCGGTGCTCCAGTTCGGCAAACAGGTCGGTGGTCTCCAGGTCCTGGCGGTTGGAGGCCAAGCCCGAGAAGGCGCTGCGCGGCAGCGCGGCCAGGCGGCCATCGGCATAGGTCGGCAGGCCCTGGTCGATGGAGGAGCGCACGCGCTGCTGCGCGCCGCCGATGGACAGCGTGGTGGACGGCGCGATGTCCCATTCCAGCGTGCCGTAGCCCAGGCGCTTGTTGTTGAACAGGGTGTCGACATGGCTGTCGCGGTCTTCGGCCACGGCCACGGCGCGGGCGCGCACGCTGCCGCTCGTGTTGAGCGCGCCGCCCACGTCCACCGTGCCGCGGCGCAGGCCGAAGGAGCCCACGGCCGCGTCGGCATTGATCATGAGCTTGCCGGGCGCGCGCTTGCGCACCAGGTTCACCGTGCCGCCCGGCTCGCTGCCGCCCTGCAGCAGGCCGGCGGGGCCGCGCAGCACCTCGATGCGGTCGTACATGGCGGTGTCCAGCGTGCTGTAGTTGCCCTGCGGGATGGGCACGCCATCGAGCTGCAGGGCGCCCAAGTCGAAGCCGCGCGACTGGAAGGTGTTGTAGTTGCCGGCACCGTCGAAGCGGGTCACGGTGATGCCGGTGCTGAACTTGACGGCGTCCTCCACCTTGGTGACGTTGCGGTCGTCGAGTTGCTGGCGCGTGATGACGCTGATGGACTGCGGGATCTCGCGCGGCGCCTGGTCTATCTTGCCCACGCTGACCTGGCGGGCCGTGTACTGGCCCGTGCCTTCGGTGGCCGGGGTGTCGGCGCTGTTGGTGACCTTCACTTCGGGCAGGGCCGCATCCTGTGCATGGGCGGCCGTCGTGGCCACCAGGCAGCTGCAGGCGGCCAGCAGGGCCAGGGTGGTCAAGGGAAAACGGGGTGGGGGGAGGATCGAGGGGTGCATGGTGTGGACGAAGGGAGGGAGAGAGGGAATGGGGTGGCGCCGCCTTACCAGGTGTAGCGGGCCGACAGCGTGACGTTGCGCTCTTCGCCATGGAAGCAGGCGAAGCTGCACGAGGCCAGGTAGGTCTTGTCGGTCAGGTTCTTCACGTTGAGCGCGAAGCGCCACTTGTCCACCTGGTAGCGCAGGGCGGCGTCGAACACGGTGTACGAGGGCGTGGGCAGACGGTTGAGTTCCATGGCGCCTGCGTGGCGCACGCCGGCGCCCAGGCTCACGTGGCCATGGAGCACTGCCAACAGTGCGGCGGCCAGCGGGGTCAGGGTGGTGGTGGAAAAAGGACGCATCGGACATCCTGGAGTGAAGGTCAAAGAGCGGGGTGGAGGTGGGTGCGCCATGGGGGTACAAGCCGGCTGGCGCGTCACCACCCGGCAGCCCAGGCGGCCAGGCCAGCGGCCAGCGCCACGCCCGCCAAGCGGGGCGCGTGGCGCGGCTGCCACGTCATCACCGCCGTGACGGCCACGGCCGCGACCGAGAGGGCGATGGTCCAGGCCGTCACCCCGAGCGATGCCGGCACGCCCGCGTGGGGCCGCGCGGCCAGCCACAGCGACAGGGCCAGCAGCAGCCAGCCTGCGCGGCGCAGTTGCGCCAGGCGCGGTGCAGCCGCCTCTCGCCCCAGGGCATCTTCGTGGTGGCGGTCCATGCCCAGGGCAATGGCGGACCAGGCGGCAAAGCAGAGGAAAAAGGCGGACATGGCGAATGGCTCCTTCAGGCCGGGGCGGCTGGCTGGGCATCGGGCGCGGCCATCGCTGCGGTCGCTGCGGGGCTGCGCGTGGCCTTGTTCGGCAAGGGCCGGCCCGGGCGCAGGCGCCAGGCCAGCCAACCCAGCAGCACACCGGTGGCCAGGAACGTGAGGTCCATCCCCGCCCACAGCCAGTCGCCCGCCGGCAGGCTGACCCCCAGGTGCGTGGCGGTGGTCAGCGCGTTGAGCACCGGCAGCGATGCCCAGGCGGCGCCGGCCAGGGCCAGCACCACTGACCAGCCGCGGCGGTTGGGGAACAGCACGCCCCAGAGCAGGGCCACGCCCCAGGCGCCGAAGAAGTACGACAGCTCGGTATCGGGCCGCTCCGGGGCATTGAGCGGGATCAGCCGGTTGGACGCCATGTACACGGCGCAGGCCAGAGGCAGGCCGGCCAGCGAGGCGATGTTGAGGCTGGCCACCAGGCGCTGGCCGAATGGCAGGCGCAGCGGCCCATCGGCTGCAGCGCTGCCCTTGCGCTGGTCCTGCGCGCTGCGCTTGACCGACCACAGCACCATGCCGGTGGCGATCATCAGGCTGCCCAGCAGGCCGAAGCCCACCAGCACCCAGCGCATGCCCGGGCCGGCAAAGCGCCCCAGGTGCAGGCCATAGAGCACGCCATAGGTCACGGCGGCGGGCGTGGTGGCGTCGGTCTGTTCCAGCACGGCGCCGGTGGTGCCGTGGAACAGCATGCGCTCGGGCCGGTACTGCAGGCGGTCGCCTTCGTGGCGCGTGACCTCCACCACCGGCGTGCCCTGTGCGTCGCGCCGCGCCTGGATGCCCCCGATGCGCCCGCCCTCCCAGCGCTGGCGCGCGGTTTCCAGGATGGTGGCAAGCGGCATGGCTGTGGGCAGCGGCTCCACCTTGTCGCCGGGGTTGCGGCGCACGCGGCGCTCGGGTTTTTCGCCCTGCAGGTCGGCAAAGTAGGTCTGCGACTCCACGCCCTTGGGGCCCTGGTAGGCCGCAGCGATGCCCGAGGGCATGTACAGCGTGTGGAAGATCATCAGCCCGCTGAAGGTGATCATCAGGTAGAACGGCAGCACCAGCACGCCGGTGACGTTGTGCGCATCGAGCCAGGCGCGCTGCCCGCCCTTGGTGGGGCGGAAGGTGAAGAAGTCCTTGAAGATGCGCCGGTGCGTGACCACGCCCGTGAGCAGGGCGATGAACATCAGCATGGTGGCCACGCCCACCACCCAGCGGCCCTCGATGGCCCAGCGGCCCTTCTGCGCGGTGCGCAGCTCGAAGTGGAAGCGGTAGAAGAACTCGCCGCCCATGGTCTTGCGCGCGTCCACCGTCTCGCCGGTCTGCGGGTTCATGAGCAGGGTCTCGAAGCGGCCATTGCCCGTGTCGCGCCACAGCAGCGTGATGGCGTTCTGGCGCTCGTCGGGCATGCGCATGATCCACTGGGTGACGTTGGGCACCTTCTGGTTCATCGCCGCCACGGCACGCTCGGCCACATCGCGCGTGGGCTGCGGCATGCCATGCAGCTCGGGCCGCATCCACAGGTTGATCTCGGTCTTGAAGAACGACAGCGTGCCCGTGAGGAAGATCGCGAACAGCAGCCAGCCCAGGACGAGACCGGCCCAGGTGTGCAGCCAGGACATGGCCTGGCGAAAGCCTTCGCGCGCCGGTTCGCGCGCTGCGCGCGGTGCGGGGGAGGCAGGGGTGGTGGTATCGGTCATTGCAGTGTCTCCAGCCAGCGCGGCGCCATGGCACTGGCGCCCAGCACCAGCGCGGGCAGCAGGGTGCCGCCCCAGGCGCCCCAGGCCGTGCGCGCGTAGAAGGCCCAGCCTGCGGCGCCCGCATAGACCAGCCAGGCCAGCATGGTGGCGGTGAGCACGGCTTCGACGCGCGGCAGGGCCAGGGCCAGGGCGAGGGACAGCGCGGCAGTGAAGGCCGCAGCCAGCGCGTACCCGCCCGCCGTGGCGGCCAGGGCGCGCGAGGCGATGGCCAGGCGGTAGCGCCAGGCCGGTTGGGTGGCTTTCATTGGCCGGGGCTCCCCTGGCTCAGAACGTGCCGCGCAGCGTGAACGAGGCGGTGCGCGGGTCGGACCAGTGCACGCCGTTGTAGAAGCCCACGCGGTTGTAGTAGTGCTTGTTGAGCAGGTTGTTGACGTTCACGCTGGCGGTGAGGTGGTCGTTGATGCGGTAGCTGGCCATCAGGCTGCCGATGACCACGGCACCCTGGTCGATGCGCGAAGCAATGGTGACGGGCGCTCCGGTGGCAGTGAGCGCGCCCGTGGGCCGCTGGGCGGCATTCCAGAAGCTGCTTTGCCAGTTGATGCCGCCGCCCACGGTCCAGCGCTGGCCGTCGCCGAATTTGTAGGTGGTGAACAAGCGCAGCAGGTTGCGCGGGATCACGGTGTTGGTGGCCAGGCCGAGCGCGGTGCGTGAGCGCGTGTGGCTGTAGCCGGCCGACAGGTTCCACTGGCGCGTGATCTGGCCCGAGGCCTCGAATTCCAGGCCATCGACCTTGTTGCCCTTGCCCGCGGCACGGTAGGCCTGCACGCCGCCGGGCAGCGAGTTGGGGGCCACCGAGTCGTCGATCTCGGCCACGTTGTCCTTGGTGCTCTTGAAGATGGCGGCCGAGACGTTCATGCGCTTGTCGAACAACTCGCCCTTGATGCCGGCCTCGATGCTCTTGCCCACCACGGGATCAAGGATGGTGTTGTTCTTGTCGCGGAAGTTCTGCGGCTGGAAGATGTCGGTGTAGGCGCCGTAGGCGGTCCACTCGGGCGTCAGGTCGTACAGCACGCCGGCATAGGGCGTGTAGATGCCGTCGTTGCGGTAGCCCGAGGTGGAGCTGAGCGCGCCGGTGGCGGCGTAGTTGTGGGTGCGGGTCTCGTACTCGCCGTAGCGCAGGCCCAGGATCACCTTGAGCGGGTCGGTGATGTGCAGGCGCGTGGCGGCGTAGCCGGCCTTCTGCTCGATGGTGCCGATGCTGGTTGGCACGGGCTCGATGGTGGTCGGGAAGATCGGCACGTTGCCGGTCCAGGTGCGCCAGTCGGGGATCTGGCTGTAGCTGGCCGGCATGCTGCCCAGGGTGACGCGCAGGCTGTCCGTGGTGCGCTTGTTCTGGCCCCAGCCGAAGACGACGTCGTGGCGGCGGCCGAAGGCGTCGAACTTGCCTTCCATGTTGAGGTCGACCACGTTCATGGTCTCGTCGGAGGGAAAGCGGCCGTAGGCCACGGTGATGCCGCTGCCGTCAGGCCGCGGGTTGTTGCCGTAGCCGAAGTACAGGTGCCCGTCCTGCACGCGCGCACTGTGTGTGAGCGCCGCGCGCAGGCGCCAGTCGGCGTTGAAGCGGTGGTCCAGCGTCGCCGTGGTCTTCTTCTCGATGATGTTCCACGAGGCCCAGGGGGTGGACAGGTTCAGGTCGTAAGGCAGGTTGGCCACGGAGCCATCGGCGTTCCAGTACAGCACGGTGCCCCAGGTGGCGCCGCGCGGGTCGGACTTCTGGCGCTCGTAGCCCAGGGACACGGTGGTGTCGGGGCCCACATCGGCCTCGACGATGCCGTACAGGGCATCAAGCTTCTGTTCGTAGAACGGCCGGAACGAGTCGGACTGCTGCTGCGCAGCGACGAAGCGCCCACGGATCTTGCCGTCGAAGGCCAGCGGCCCGCTCAGGTCGACCTCGCCGCGGCGCAGGCCGTAGGTGCCCACGCGCACGGCAGCGCTGCCCTGGAACTGCGGGGTCGGGCGCTTGCGCACCTGGTTGATGGTGGCCGAGGGGTCGCCCGCACCCACGGTCAGGCCGGAGGCACCGCGCAGCACCTCGATGCGGTCGTAGACCACATTGTCGCCATTGGTCTTGAGCGAGCCACCGAAGGTGTTCAGCATGCCATCGACCTGGAAGTTGGTGATGTTGTAGCCGCGTGCGCTGTAGCCGATGCGCTCGCTGTCGGTGTAGCTCACGTAGACGCCGGTAGTTGCCTGCAGGGTCTCCGACAGGGTCTGCAGGCCCTGTTCCTCCATGCGCTCGCGCGTGATGACGGACAGGGACTGCGGCGTTTCGCGCGGCGTCAGGCCCAGCCGGGTGGCGCTGGAAAGCGGCGCCCGGGTGGTGTAGGAGCCGGTGCCTTCGGTGGTGGCGTCGTGGCCGTCGGTGACCACCACTTCCTTGAGCACGGTGGGGGCGGGGGCCGCAGGGGTCTGCGCATGGGCCATGCCCGTGCAGGCCGTGAGGATGGCGGCGGCAAGGGGCGTCAGATGGTGTCGGCGGCGGTGCATGTCGGGTTTCCCTGGTGTCGTTGGTCGGCCGTTGCTGCTGCACAGGACCCGGCCATGTCCGCGGTGCAGGCAGGGAGGGGCTGGAGGGCGGCGCCATGACGAGGGACGCGCAGCCAACGGAGAAGGGCCGCGCGCAGGCGCAGCGCGGGGCGCGCGGCGGCGTCCCGAAGGTCAAGTTGGCTGGCAGGGAAAGGGATGGACGCGCACGCGCTGGCGGAGCAGGCGTGCGACCCGGAGGCTGCTGGCTAAGCCTCTGATCTTACTTTTGATTGAGAACGTTTCTCATTCCTGTTGTTCAAATGTGTGCGTTTGCAACAACAGTGCGGGGTCGATCCTGGGGTGATGGCGGCCCGGCGGGAATGAAAAACGGGCCCGAAGGCCCGCTGGAAAAGTGTGGGGTGGTTCTTTTTAGCGCTGCTGGTCAGTCTTCTTCTTGGGGTCGAGTCTGCTTCTTCTTGTCTTCGCGGGGCGACTCGTGAAGGGGGGAACTCAGTCTTCTTCGCTCATCTGGGACTGCAGGTAGTTCTGCAGGCCAACCTTGGCGATCAGCTCGATCTGGGTTTCCAGGAAGTCGATGTGCTCTTCGGTGTCGTCGAGGATCTTTTGCAGGATGTCGCGCGAGACGTAGTCGCGCACGGTCTCGCAGTGGGCGATGCCTTCCTTGATGGTGGCCTGGGCGCCTTTTTCGGAGCTCAGGTCGCAGGCCAGGATCTCCGGCACGTCTTCACCGACCTGCAGCTTGGCCAGGTCCTGCAGGTTGGGCAGGCCATCGAGCATGAAGATGCGGTCCATGAGCACGTCGGCGTGCTTCATCTCGCCGATGGACTCCGAGTACTCCTTCTTGGCGAGCTTGTCGAAGCCCCAGTGCTTGAGCATGCGGTAGTGCAGGAAGTACTGGTTGATGGCAGTGAGCTCGTTCTTGAGCTGGGCCTGCAGATGGCCGATAACCTGTGCGTCGCCTTGCATGGGAGACTCCTTGTTATGTTGTTTCGCCGCTGATTGTCGTAAGGCACAGGGCGGCTTGCAAGGCAAGCC
Organism: Acidovorax sp. AC410; assembly: GCF_979253235.1. Lineage (NCBI taxonomy): Bacteria > Pseudomonadati > Pseudomonadota > Betaproteobacteria > Burkholderiales > Comamonadaceae > Acidovorax > Acidovorax sp. AC410. The sequence continues at coordinate 111,912 of NZ_CEEDCG010000001.1, read as the reverse complement.
CCCGTACTCGCGCATTGGCTGCGTGTGATGCTGAGTTGTGTTCGCGTTTGTTGCGCCCCGCCAGGCCTGCCCGCGTTTTTTCGCCGTCGTTTCACAGAACGCAACCATGATCATGCATGGCCCAGGCGCGCCCGAAACAGCCGCTTTCAACCCGCAACAGACGCAAGGCCGGGTTTCTTTGTATAGTCACAGGCAATTGATTCAATCAAATCAATTAATTGGATTGATGGCCTCCAAGGGCCTAAACTTCATTCCGTAGTCAGTTCAACCCACCCTTAAGGAAACAGCAATGTCCCTGATCAACACGCAAGTTCAACCCTTCAAGACCACCGCTTTCGTCAACCGCAATGGCAAGGGCGAGTTCGTCGACCTGACCGAAGCCGATCTCAAGGGCAAGTGGTCCGTGCTGATCTTCATGCCTGCAGCGTTCACCTTCAACTGCCCCACCGAAATCGAAGACGCTGCCGACAACTACCCCGAGTTCCAGAAGGCCGGTACCGAGGTCTACATCGTCACCACCGACACGCATTTCTCGCACAAGGTCTGGCACGAAACCTCGCCCGCCGTGGGCAAGGCCAAGTTCCCGCTGGTTGGCGACCCAACTCACCAGCTGACCAACGCTTTCGGCGTACACATCGCTGAAGAAGGCCTGGCACTGCGCGGCACCTTCGTGATCAACCCTGACGGCATCATCAAGACGGCCGAAGTGCATTCCAACGAAATCGCCCGCGACGTCAAGGAAACCGTGCGCAAGCTCAAGGCCGCCCAGTACACCGCCGCCCACCCCGGTGAAGTGTGCCCCGCCAAGTGGAACGACGGCGCCAAGACCCTGGCTCCTTCGCTGGACCTGGTCGGCAAGATCTGATCGGCTGATTGCATCGGCAGAGCGGTCTTAGGGCCGCTCCCCAGCCGGACAGCGTCATGGCGTGCGTGCGCCATGCCGTCCGGCTTTTTTTCGCCCATTTTTTACGCTCTGTTGCGGACCCGGGCTTGCCACAAGCGGCCCTGGCCCCCACCCTACAAGCCAGAACTCGAAAGGACACCACCATGCTCGACGACCAACTCAAGACCCAGCTTGCCGCCTACCTGGAGCGCGTGACGCAGCCGTTCGAACTGGTGGCCTCCCTGGACGACAGCCCCACCTCGCGCGAGATGCTGGAGCTGTTGACCACCATCCAGTCCCTGCGCGGCGACAAGATCAGCCTGCGCACCGATGGCCAGGACGCACGCAAGCCCTCGTTCAGCCTGCAGCGCGTGGGCAGCACGAATTCGCTGCGCTTTGCCGGCCTGCCCCTGGGCCATGAGTTCACCTCGCTGGTGCTGGCCCTGCTGTGGACAGGCGGCCACCCGCCCAAGGTCGAACCCGAGGTGATCGAGCAGATCGCCGCGCTCGACGGCGATTTCGAGTTCGACGTCTACATGAGCCTGACCTGCCACAACTGCCCGGATGTGGTGCAGGCGCTGTCGCTCATGTCCATCTTCAACCCCAAGATTAAGACCACGGTGGTCGAGGGCGGTGCCTTCCAGCAGGAAGTGGCCGACCGCGAGATCATGGCCGTGCCCATGGTGTTCATGAATGGCAAGGTCTTCGCTTCGGGCCGCATGTCGGTCGAGGAGATCATCGCCAAGCTCGATACCGGCGCCGCTGCCCGTGACGCCGCCAAGCTGTCGGCCAAGGCGCCGTACGACGTGCTCATCGTCGGTGGCGGCCCTGCCGGCGCCGCAGCCGCGGTGTACGCCGCCCGCAAGGGCATCCGCACCGGCGTGGCGGCCGAGCGCTTTGGCGGCCAGGTCAACGACACGCTGGCCATCGAGAACTACATCTCGGTGCTCGAGACCGACGGTCCCAAGTTCGCCGCCGCGCTGGAAGCCCACACCCGCGCCTACGATGTGGACATCATGAACCTGCAGCGCGCCGACAAGCTGATCCCGGCCAGCGAGCCCGGCGGCCTGATCGGCGTGCAACTGGCCAATGGCGCCACGCTGCATTCCAAGACGGTGATCCTGTCCACCGGCGCGCGCTGGCGCAACGTCAACGTGCCCGGCGAAGCCGAGTACAAGAACAAGGGCGTGGCCTACTGCCCGCACTGCGACGGCCCGCTGTTCAAGGGCAAGCGCACGGCGGTGATCGGCGGCGGCAACTCGGGTGTCGAGGCCGCCATCGACTTGGCCGGCCTGGTGGCTCATGTCACGCTGGTCGAGTTTGCCGACCAGCTCAAGGCCGATGCCGTGCTGGTGAACAAGCTCAAGAGCCTGCCCAACGTGAGCATTCACACCAACGCGCAGACCACCGAGATCACCGGCGCCGATGGCAAGGTCAACGGCCTGAAGTACAAGGACCGCGCCACGGGCGAAGAGCACCTGGTGGCCCTCGAAGGCGTGTTCGTGCAGATCGGCCTGGTGCCCAACACCGAATGGCTCAAGGGCACGGTGGAGCTGTCCAGGTTCGGCGAGGTCATCGTCGACTCGCATGGCCGCACCAACCTGCCTGGCGTATTCGCCGCCGGCGACTGCACCACGGTGCCGTTCAAGCAGATCGTGATCGCTGCAGGCGATGGCTCCAAGGCTGCCCTGGCCGCCTTCGACCACCTGATCCGCATGCCGGTGCTGGCCAAGGCCACGGCCGAAGCCGTGCCCGAGGCGGTGGCTGCATGAACCTGCGTACCTTTCAATGAATCAACGGGAGCCCTCGGTCTCCCGTTTTTCATGGCGCGTTCGGTGCCGTCAAAACTTGGCGTGCAAAGCCAGGTAGTAGCGGCGACCGTCTTCGTTGAAGTCGGCCGAGGTGGTGCGGTCGAAAGTCCTGTTGGTCAGGTTCAGAATGCCGCCGCGCAGCGTGAGCGCCTCGGTGATGCGCCAGCCTGCGCTGAGGTCGGCAATCGCGTAGCCGGCCTTCTCCACCTTGTTCTGGCCGTTGGATGGCACATTGATGTACTGGGCGCTGTGGTAACGCAGGCTGCTGCTCACGGTCAACAGCGCGGTGGCGCGCCAGTCGGCACCCAGGTTGACGACGTGGCGCGGCCGGTAGGTCAGCGGCAGGGCGATGGCGCCGCTGGTGTTCCTGGCGTCGGTGATGGTGTAGTTGGCGCGCAGGCTCCAGGCGGCCGTGGGGCGCGCCGCCCAGCTGGCTTCGAGCCCGCGCGAGCGCACGCTAGCGATGTTCTGGTAGCGGAAGATCGGGCGGCCATCGGGCAGGTAGCCGACGAAGTTGTCGTAGCTCGGCGCCAGCGCGCGGTCGGCCGTGCGGTTGGTGATGTCGATCATGTTCTTCAGGTCGGTGTTGAAGAACGTCAGCCCGCCGCTGTGGATGCCCTGGGCGAACTGCAGGCCCAGTTCCTGGCTGGTGCCGGTTTCGGGTTGTATGGCATTGCTGCCCACGATGTAGCAGCCCACGGTGGCGTTGCCGCAGGAGACCGATCCCCAGTTGGGGCTGCCCTGCAGCAGCGTGGGCGCACGGAAGGCGCGGGAGACGCCGCCCTTGACGGTGAGGGCATCGCTCAGGTGGTAGACCGCGTAGGCGCGCGGGCTGTTGTGGCCGCCGAAGTTCTCGTGGTGGTCGAAGCGATTGCCCAGGGTGATGGCGAGCTTGTCGCTGATGCGGATCTCGTCCTCCACGAACAGCGCCCACTGGCCGATGGAGGTTTCGGGGCTGGCGTTGTAGCCCGCCGTGCCTGGCAGGCCGCGCAGGTTGGCCGGGTCGTTGAGCTTTTCATGGCGCACGTCGAAGCCCGCCGTGACGAACTGGTTGCCCCAGGCCACGGGCAGGTTGAGCTTGCCGCTCAGGTTGCTGGTGCGGGCCTTGTTGGGGTTGACCTGGCCCGTGACCATGCCGGTGAGGTTGCGGATCTCGTCGGCCGCGTAGGTCAGCTCGGTGTTGCCGAAGCCCCATTTCCCCTTGTGGCGCAGCGCCACCGCATCGCGCTCCATCAGAAAGCCCGCGTGGTCGCGCCGGCTGGTGTCCACGTCGGCGGTGATGCTCTGGCGGGTATCGGGCGTGAGGGCCAGCTGCGCGCCGAACAGGCGGTTGCGGATGTGTTGCAGCCCGGTCTGGCGCGTGCCCGAGGCCGGCAGGGAGTTGATGTTGGCGCCGTCGGCATCGCGCTGGTCGTAGGCGCCCGTGAGTTTGAGGCCCAGCAGGTCGGTGGTGATGGGACCGGCCAGCGAAAAGCCGGCCAGGCGGCTGTCGCCGGCCTGCTTGTCCTGCTGCCTCACCGTCTCCACACGGGCCGAGCCGCGCCATTTTTTTCCCACGGGGCGCGTGATGATGTTGACCACGCCACCGATGGCGTCCGAACCGTAGAGCGAGGACATCGGCCCGCGCACGATCTCGATGCGCTCGATCTCGTCGGTGGCCACCCAGCCCGTGTCGTAGTCGTTGCCGCGGAACATGGCCGAGGTGGCGTTCACGCGCTTGCCGTCGATCAGCATCAGCGTGTAGGCCGAGCCCAGGCCGCGCAGCTGCACGCCGGGCACCAGGTTGCCGCTGCGGCTGAGCGTCACACCCTCCACCGTGCCCAGCAGTTCGGCCAGTTCCTGCACGGGTCGGCGCTCGATCTCCTCGCGGGTGATCACGGAGATGCTGGCCGGTGCCTCGCGCAGCTCCTGCTCGTTGCCCGAGGCGGTGACCACGACGGTGGAGAGGGCAGGGGTGGCAGGGGCTTCGGCGGCCGCCTGCGCATGGACCCCGGCAGCGGCGAGGGCGGCGCACAGCGCGGTCAGTGCCAGGGGGAGGGTGTTGGTACGGAAATGCATGCAGTCCTCGGATCTGTTGTATGTTCTAAATGAGAATGAAACCCGTTTATCATTTCACGCTTCCGCCCCCGTGGGCCGCCGCCATGTTTGACATTCCCCCAGAAAGCTTTGCGCTGTGCCCAGAAATGCCCGTCCTCGGGCTGCCCGAGCTCACGCGCAACCTGCACCTGCTGGGCGGTGACTACCAGGTCAGCGGCATGCAGGCGGCACCGCGCGAGGTGCTGCGCGGCAGCATGGAGACCCTGGAGCTGCGCCCCGGCCTGGTGCTCTACCGCACCGAGCTGCAGGACCTGTGCACGCTGCGCACCTCCAACCTGCTGTACCCCGGACTCAAGCTGTGCATGCTGGTGCAGGGCAGTTCCGAGTTGTCGTACGGGCGGCGCAGCTTCGTGCTCGGCCCGGGGGCAGGGCGCACCGCCGCCGCCCTGGTGGCACTGGCCGAACCCGACCGCTTCACGCGCCATTGGCAGAGCGGTCGTGCCGAGCGCAAGGTCTCGCTCACGCTGATGCCCGAATGGCTGGAGGCCAACGGCGTGGCCAATGGCGCCGTGCGCGCCTTCTGCCGCCAGCACCTGGCCGTGGCGCCATGGCGGCCCTCGGCGCGCGCCATGGCCCTGGCCGACCAGATCGGCCGCCCGCCCGAGATGGCGCCCGGCCTGCGCCGCCTGTGGCTGGAGAGCCGCTGCCTGGACATCGTGGTCGAAGCGCTGGACGTGATCGCGCGCCAGCCGGGCGCGACCGCTGGCGAACTGAAGGCCCTGGAGGCCCAGGACGCGCTCGACGCGCGCAGCCACCGCCGCCTGCGCGAGCTGCGCGACTTCCTGGACAGCGGCGGCGCCGACGCCATGCCCCTGGCCGCCATCGCGCGCCATGCGGGCATGAGCGCGGCCCACCTGCAGCGGCATTTCCCCAAGGTGGGCGGCACCTCGGTGGTGGACTACCTGCGCCAGCGCCGCCTGCTGCGCGCGCGCCAGGCGCTGGAGCGCGGTGAGGCGGACGTGGCCGGCGCCGCGGCGCTGGCCGGCTATGCCAGCGCGGCCAACTTCGCGACGGCGTTTCGCCGCTGTTTCGGCATTACGCCGCGGCAGGCGCGCCAGCGGCTGTGAGGACACCATCAGAGACAGGTCAATTCGTATTGATAATTATTCTCATATAATTTCCCCGATAGCCAGCCATTGCCAGCCCCGCATACCAGGGGTTTCCGGCGTCCGAAGCCAGCTCTGTTCCAAACCCTGATTCAGAGAGAAGGTTTCCCCCGTGGCGTACCCGACCGACAACTTCCCCCGTTTTGCACTCCGTCCGCTGGCCCTGGTGGCCGCCCTGGCGTGTACCTCCTTCACCGGCGCCCACGCGCAGACCGCGGGCGCGCCCGTGCAGATCGTGGCTGCGGGCCCGGCGCTCAAGGAGGTGGTGATCAGCGGTTCGCGCAGCGAGCAGAACCCCGACGAGCTGCCGATGAGCATCGACGTGATCAACTCGCGTGCGCTCGAAGAGGGCCAGGTGCGCGACATCCGCGATGCGGTGCGCGAGCTGCCCAATGTCTCCGTCACGCGCTCGCCGGCGCGCTTCTCGCTGGCCAGCGGCTCCACCGGCCGCGAGCAGAACGCGGGCTTCAACATCCGCGGGCTCGATGGCAACCGCGTGCTGATGATGGTGGACGGCATCCGCCTGCCGCGCAGCTACGTGTTCAGCGCCAACGCCTTCGGCCGCGACTACCTGGACATGGGCCTGTTGCAGCGCATCGAGGTGGTGCGCGGCGCCACTTCGGCGCTGTACGGTTCGGACGGTATGGCCGGCCTGGTGAACTTCATCACCGTGGACCCCGAGAACTTCCTCAAGGACGGCAAGACCCTGGGCGGCCAGGTGAGCGCCGGCTACGACGGCGACGACCACGGCAAGCGCCTGGGCGCCACGGTGGCCGGCCGCGCCAACGACACAGTGCAGTGGCTGGTCAGTGGCAGCGTGAACCGTGCGCGCGAGCTCGACAACATGGGCACCAACGACTCGGCCAACGCCGACCGCACCCTGCCCAACCCGCAGAAGGACCAGGGCGGCGCGCTGCTGGCCAAGGTGGTGCTCACGCCCGGCGGCGGCCAGCGCCACGCCTTCACGCTGGAGCATGTGGACAAGACCTCCGACTACGAGCTGCTCACCGCACGCTCCAAGCCGCCGCTGGCGGCCACCTCCACGCTGTCGTCCAACTCGTCCACCGACATGCAGCGCACGCGCGCCACGTGGGAGGGCCGCTGGCGCCTGAACACCGGCTTTGCCGACGACGTGAAGGCCACGCTGAGCTTGCAGGACGCGCACTCGCGCGAGTACGCCTTCGAGGACCGCAGCACCGCCGCCGACCGGGTGCGCGACGTGACCTACGACGAGCGCAGCTGGCAGGCCAATGTGCAGGGCAGCAAGCTGCTGCGCACGGGTGGCAACTGGGTGCAGAAGATCACCTACGGCATCGACCATTCGTCCGCCAAGGTCACCAACCTGCAGGACGGCGTGACGCCGCCCGTGGGCGAGACCTTCCCGCTCAAGCGCTTTCCCGACACCACCGAGACCAGCACCGCCCTGTATGTGCAGGACGAGATCATGAGCGGCCCCTGGAGCGTGACGCCCGGCGTGCGCTTCGACACCTTCCGCATCAAGGCCGAGCAGAGCGGCTTCGGCGCGCAGGCGGTCTCGCTGTCGGGCAACGCCACCTCACCCAAGCTCGGCGTGCTGTACCGCGCCACCGATGCCTGGAGCGTGTTCGGCAACTATGCTGCGGGCTTTCGCGCGCCCAATGCCGGCCAGGTCAACGCCTTCTTCGAGAACCCGGTCAGCAACTACAAGACGGTGCCCAACGGCGACCTCAAGCCCGAGAAGAGCCAGAACTTCGAGCTGGGCGTGCGCGGCCGCATGGATGCGCTGTCCATCGAAGCGGCGGCCTTCACCGGCCGCTACAAGGACTTCATCGAAGACCTGCGCCAGGTGGGTGGCACCGGCGCGCCGGGCAACCCGCTGGTGTTCCAGTCGGTCAACATCGGCCGCGTCAAGCTCAATGGCTTCGAGGTCAAGGGCGACGTGCGCTGGGGCAGCTTCGCGGGCGGCCAGCTGAGCACGCCGTTTGCCTACGGCCAGACGCGCGGGCGCGACACCGCCACTGGCAAGCCGGTCAACACCGTGGACCCGCAGCGCCTGACGGCCGGCCTGCGCTACGACACCAGCGCGTGGATGGCCCGCCTGGACCTGACGCACGCCGCCGCCAAGAAGGCCAGCGACGTGACCGTGGCCACGGGCAGCACGCAGTACCTCACGCCTTCGTACACGGTGCTCGACCTGTCGGGCCAGTGGCGCATCCGCAAGGACCTGCGCCTGAACGCGGGCATCTACAACCTGACCGACAAGAAGCACTGGCGCTGGGCCGACGTGCGCGCTCTGGCCGCCAACGCCAGCTTCATCGACGCCTACAGCCAGCCCGGCCGCTCCGTGCGCGTCTCGCTGGTCGCGGACTTCTGACCGATCTTTCGAACCCATCCATCACGGCTTTCCTTCCAGGGAGACAGACCATGAGCCAAGCAACCGATACCACCGCCTCGGGCGCCCATTGCGACGAGGAATACAGCCTGCCCTGCGCCGAGGCGCTGCTGGCCGGCACGCTGGCCCTGATGACGGGCTACGTGCAGGCCTGCTGCGACAGCCACCGCGATGCGATGGGCCGCAAGATCACCGCCAACCTGCAGATGCTGGCCGATGCCGAGGGCTTCACGCCGCACTTTCGCACCGTGGTCTGGAGCCTGCAGGGCCGCTGGGCACAGCAGAGTTCTGGCCAGGGCGCGGACGCCGCGAGCGCTGCCCTGTCGGCCGCAGAGCAGCGCCGCGCGCTGTGGCTGACCGCACCGGAGACCGTGCAATGAGTGATGGACTGAACAACGCCGACCTGAGCGGCCTGCGCCTGCAGACCGCACCTGCCATCCGCGCGCAGTTCGCGGCCGTGCGCGCCACGGGCAAGCGTGCCAAGGATGCCGCCGAGGCCCTGGGCCTGTCCGAGGGCGCGGCCATCGCCGCCCACGCGGGCGAGCACGAATTCCCGCTCAAGGCCGTGCCGCTGCAGGGCGGGTGGCTGCAGCTGCTGCTGTCGCTGGAAGCCTGCGGCCCGCTGATGGCGCTGACACGCAATGAAGGCGTGGTGCACGAGAAGACCGGCGTCTACACCAACCTCTCGGCCACGGGGCCGGTGGGCCTGGCCCTGGGCGAGGACATCGACCTGCGCCTGTTCTTCGCGCAGTGGCATGCCGGCTTCGCGGTGACCGAGGCCGCCGCCGACCCGGCGCGCGCGCCCCAGCGCAGCCTGCAGTTCTTCAACGCCCACGGGCGTGCGGTACACAAGGTCTTCGTGCGCGACGCCACCGACCTGGCCGCGCTCGATGCCGTGGTGCAACGCTTTGCCCAGCCGAGCGCAGGCTATGTGTTCGGCGCCGCACCGCTGGCCGAGGTGGCGCGGCCCGATGCCGAGATCGACGCCCCCGGCCTGCGCGAGGCCTGGGCCGCGATGCAGGACACGCACGAGTTCTTCGGCCTGACCAAGAGGTTCGGCGTGGAGCGCCAGCAGAGCTTTCGCCTGGTGGAAGGGCAGTTCGCCTGGCGCCTGGCGCGTGAATCCGTCACCGCTCTGCTGCAGGGTGCGGCGGGCGGCGGCCTGCCCATCATGGTCTTCGTCAGCAGCGGTGGCTGCATCCAGATCCACACCGGCCCTGTGGCCAACATCAAGCCGCTCGACACGCCCGGTGGCGCGCAGTGGATCAATGTGCTCGACCCCGGCTTCAACCTGCACCTGCGCACCGACATGGTGGCCAGCGTGTGGCTGGTGCAAAAGCCCACGGCCGACGGCGTGGTGACCTCGGTCGAGGCCTTCGACCCTGCAGGCGAGCTGATGGCCATGTTCTTTGGCGCGCGCAAGCCCGGCAAGCCCGAGCTGCAGGGTTGGCGCGATCTGGCAGCCGGCTTGCCGCGACTGCAGGAGCTGGCCCATGCCGCGTGATACCGGGTTGATCGAACGCCGCCACCTGCTGCGCGGTGCTGCGGCGTTGCCCTTGTCTCTTGCCTTGGGCCAGGTCCATGCCGCAGGGGCTGCGCGCATCGTCTCGCTGGGCGGCGCGCTGACCGAAGTGGTCTACCTGCTGGGCGCGCAGAGCCAGCTCGTGGGCACGGACACGACGAGCCTGTTCCCCGAGGCCGCGCTCAAGACCGCCAAGGTCGGCTACATGCGCCAGCTCTCGGCCGAGGGGCTGCTGTCCCTCAGGCCCGATGCCGTGGTGGGCACCACCGAGGCAGGGCCGCCCGTGGTGCTGGACCAGGTGCGCAGCGCCGGTGTGCGCGTGGAGTTGGTCAAGGCCGACCACACCTGGGACGAGGTGCAGCGCAAGGTGGCTGCCGTGGGCCGCGTGGCGGGCCGCGAGCGCGAGGCCGCCGCCCTGCAGGCCGACCTCGACGCCCAATGGGCGGCGGTGCAAAAGAGCGTGGCCGCGGCAGCGCGCCGCCCGCGCGCGATCTTCATCCTCTCGCACAGTGGCAGCCCCATGGTGGCCGGCACCGGTACCGCAGCCGATGCGCTGATCCGCTTTGCCGGCGGCACCAACGCCATCACCCAGTTCGCTGGCTACCGGCCGCTCACGGCCGAAGCCATGGCCAGCGCCGCGCCCGAGGTGCTGCTCAACAGCACCCAGGGCATCGAGGCGCTGGGCGGCGAGGCGGCCTTCTGGCAGCGGCCCGAGTTGGCGCTTACCCCCGCCTTCCGCCGCAAGGCCCTGGTGACGATGGAGGCCAGCCAACTGCTCGGCTTCGGGCCGCGCTTGCCTGGTACCGTGCGGGAGATCCAGGCGCGCATGCAGGCGATCACCGCGTGAGCGGGTTGGCAGCCGTGCAGCCCCTGGTGCGGTGCACCCCGGGGCGCCTGTCCCCGCGCACCGCGCTGGCGTTGGGCCTGGCCCTGGTGCTGCTGGCCTTTGTCTGGGGCAGCACGCAGGGCGCCTATGCGATCACGACCGCCCAGCTCTGGCAGGTGCTGCTGCAGGCCGTGGGTGCCGTGCCGGCACCCGAGCATGCGCCCGAGTACCTGGTGTTCGTCAACATCCGCCTGCCGCGCCTGCTGATGGGCGTGGCCGCCGGCGCGGGCCTGGGCCTGGCTGGCGCGCTGATGCAGGGGCTGTTCCGCAACCCGCTGGCCGACCCCGGCCTCATCGGCGTGAGCAGCGGTGCCGCGCTGGCGGCGGCGCTCGCCATCGTGCTGGGCATGCACTTTCTGCCCGATCTGCCGCGCACCCTGGGCAGCTGGACCCTGGTGCTCATGGCCTTTGGCGGCGGCCTGCTGGTCACCGCGCTCATCTACGGCCTGGCGCAGGCCGATGGCGGCACGCGCATGGGGCTGATGCTGCTGGCCGGCGTGGCGGTCAATGCGCTGGCGCTGGCGGGGATCGGCTACCTCAATTTCATCTCCACCGACGAGCAGTTGCGCAACATCCAGATGTGGCTGCTGGGCAGCCTGGGCGGGGCGCGCTGGAGCGCCGTGGCCCTGGTGGGCAGCGTGGTCGCGGTGGCCTGCGGCCTGGGCCTGGCGCTGGCGCGCCCGCTCAATGCGATTGCCCTGGGCGAGGCACAGGCCGCGCTCTTGGGCGTGCCGGTGGAGCGCACCAAGCGCCTGGCCGTGCTGGTGACGGCGCTGGCCGTGGGGGCCGTGACGGCGGCCACCGGCATCATCGGCTTCATCGGCCTGGTGGCGCCGCACTGGGTGCGCCTCGTGGCCGGGCCGGACCACCGCGTGGTGCTGCCCTGCTCGGCGCTGCTGGGCGCCACGCTGGTGCTGGCGGCCGACGTGGTGGCGCGCACCATCGTCAAGCCGGCCGAGCTGCCGCTCGGCGTGCTCACGGCCTTCATCGGCGTGCCCTTGTTCCTGGCCATGCTGCGCCAGTTCAGGAGCAAGGTATGACCGCGAACCTGCTCCATCCCGGCGATCCGCTGGTGTGCGATCAACTGGGGGTGGGCCTGCCCGGCAGGCCCCTGCTGGCCACCGTGCATGCACGCCTGGCGCCTGGCCGCTTTACCGCCATCCTCGGGCCCAATGGGGCGGGCAAGTCCACGCTGCTGTCCATGCTCTCGGGCCAGCGCGCGCCGCGCTCGGGTTCGGTGAGCCTGGGGGGCAGGGCGCTCTCGGCCATTGCCGCGCTGGAACTGGCGCGCCTGCGCGCCGTGCTGCCACAGGAGACGGCCGTGGCCTTCGACTTCACGGTGCAGGAGGTGGTGGAGATGGGGCGCTTTCCCCACCGCCAGTCGCCCAGTCGGCAGGAGGCGCGCATTGCCCACGATGCCATGGAAGCCACCGGCGTGGCCCACCTGGCGACGCGGGGCGTCAACACCCTCTCGGGCGGCGAGCGCGCACGCGCCCACCTTGCCCGTGCGCTGGCCCAGATCTGGGAACCAAGGCCCGATGGCGCCACACGCTGGCTGCTGCTCGACGAGCCCACGGCCGCGCTCGACCTCGCCCACCAGCACCAGGCCATGGCCCTGGTGCGCCGCTGGGCGGTGGAGCAGGGCATCGGCGTGGTGGCCGTGCTGCACGACCTGAACCTGGCGCTGCGCTATGCACACGACACGGTGCTGATGGGTGCGGGGCGCTGTGACGTAGGGCCCACGGGCGAGACGCTGGACGCCGCGGCCATTGCGCGCGTATGGGGAGTGGAATGCTCCGAGGTGCGCGCCAGCGACGGCACGCCGCAGTTTCTTGTGGCGGCCGGATGATGCGCAGATGACGATTCGGTCATCTGCCATGGCCATGCCCTTGGCCCCATGGGGACATGCGCGCTTGGGCATGCTGCGCTGCACGATCTTGTCACTAGAATGCGCGCACACCATGCGCCGCCTGCTCCTCGCCTTCCTGCTGCTGTTCATGCCGCTCCAGTCCATCTGGGCGGCGGCATCGCCGTATTGCGGGCACGAGGCAGCGCCGCAGGCCTCGCATTTTGGCCACCATGTGCACGAGCACCAGGCCGATGAGCAAGCCGCGCCATCCCAGACCAGTGAAACGCCCGACCATAGGGGCCTTGCCACCTCTGGCACGGCCGACATGGATTGCCACGCCTGCCACGGCGCGGGCAGCGGCATGGCGCTGAGCGCCGGCGCCCAGGCCATCGTGGTGTCGGTGGGCCGCCCTGCGTCCCAGGCGGCGCCAGCCTGGGTCCACCCACCCCTCTCCCGCCCCGAACGCCCCAATTGGTCCGACCTCGCCTGAGCGGCGAGGCGGGGCACCGGGTAGCCCCTTCCTGACGATTCCTCGCGGCCCTGGCGGGCCGCAGCGGTGCGCGCTTGCGTGCCGGGCATCGTGCCTTGCCGATTTCAACCCTGTGGCCCTCGGCCACTGCAGAGGAATCGGATGCAACGAACGAGAAGAACCATCAACCACACCCCACGGCTGCGCATGGCCGCCGTGGTCCTGGCGTGGGCGCTGGCCGGCAGTGCGGCGCTGGCCCAGTCGCCGCCGGCACCGCCGCCGCTCACGCTCAAGGCCTTGTTCGACAGGGCCTGGGAGCGCCAGCCCGAGGCACAGTCGGCCGCACTGCGGCGCGAATCGGCGCAGGCCGCGCGCAGCGGCGCATCGTCCTTTACGGCCGAGCCCGCCGCACTGGAGCTGTCCACCAAGACCGACCGCCCCGGCAGTAACCAGGGCAACCGCGAGGTCGAGGTGGGCGTGGCCATGCCCCTGTGGCTGCCCGGCGAGCGTGCGCGCAAGGCGGCGCTGGGCGACGCCGAGATCAAGGCCGTGGAAACCCGCCGCCTCGCCGCGCAACTGCAACTGGCCGCCACCGTGCGCGAAGCCTGGTGGACCCTGCAGCGTGCGCAGGCGGAACTGGGCCTGGCGCAGGACCGGCTGCAGAACGCGCAGCGCCTGGCCGCCGACGTGGCCCGGCGCTTCAAGGCGGGTGACATGTCGCGCGCCGACCAGGCCCAGGCCGACGGTGCCGTGGCCCAGGCCGAGGCCACCGTGGCCGAGGCCGCGGGTGCGCGCGATGTGGCGCAAGCCGCCCTGGCCGCATGGGGCGGCAGCGCCGTGGTGGGCGCGGAGCCCGAGGCGGAAGCGATGCCCGGCACCGCGCTGCCGGACGACCACCCGGCCGTGGCCAACTGGCAGGACCAGGCCGAGGTCGCGCGCCGCGCCGCCGACCTGGCTGCCGTGCAGACCCGTGCCAACCCCGAACTGACCGTGGCCGCCACGCGCGGGCGTGAGCAGGCGGGCGAACGCTACCTGCAAAGCTTCACCGTCGGCCTGCGCGTTCCCCTGGGCGGCGGCGACCGTGCGCGCGCCAAGGAGGCCGCCGCACGCGCCGACGCACTCGACGCCGAAGTGCGCGCCCGCGTGGAGCAGGACCGGCTGGCCGCCGACGTGGCCGCCGCCATGGCGCGCGTGAAGGCCACCCAGGCCCAGCGCGAGGCCATGGACCGCCATGCGGTACTGGCGCGTGACACGCGCGGCTTCATCGACAAGGCCTTCCGCCTGGGCGAAGCCGACTGGCCCACGCGCCTGCGCGTGGAGCTCGAAGCCGTGCAGGCCGAGCGCCAGTGGGCGCGTGCCCGCATCGATGCTGCGGCCGCCGTCTCCACCCTGCGCCAGGCCCTGGGCCTGCTGCCGCAGTGACCGCCCCATCCACCCCGACCCCATTCTTGTGACCACCATGCAACTCCTTTCTCTTCTTTCCACACTGGGCCTGGCCCTTGTGCTGAGCCTGCTGCCGCCAGCAGTCCATGCCGATGCCGGCCATGACCATGGCGAGGCTCCCGCCGCTGCGGCCGGCCCAGGCCTGCCGCGCTTTGCCGCCACCTCCGACCTGTTCGAGCTCGTGGGCGTGCTCGATGGGCAAAAACTGGCGCTCTACCTCGACCATGCAGGCGACAACAGCCCCGTGAAGGAGGCGCAGTTGGAGCTGGACATCGCCGGCACGCGCGTGCCCGTCACCCGCGTCGCCGAGGGCGAGTTCCAGGCCGCGCTGGCCGCACCGCTGGCCGAGGGCGTGAGCCCCGTCACGGCCACCGTGGTGGCCGGCACTGAGACCGACCTGCTGGCCGGCGAGATCGATGTGCATGCCGCAGCCCATGCGCATGCCGAGCTCGCGGGCCGGCGCTATGCGCTGGTGGCGGGTGCCGTGGCTGCCGTGCTGCTGGCCCTGGCCGCCGTATGGGGTCTGCGGCGCAGCCGCGCTGCCCGCGTGGGAGGTGCAGCATGAAGCAATCACTTCCAACCCGCACCCTGGCGGCCTTGCTGGTGGCCACCGGCCTGTGTGCCCCCCTGAGCGCAGTGGCCGGCGAAGGCCATGACCATGGCGACGCACCTGCGGCCGCCGATGGCAATGGCCCCAAGCGCCAGCCCGATGGCAGCGTTTTTTTACCCAAGCCCGCGCAGCGCCAGCTGGGCGTGCGCACCCTGGTGGCTGCTGAAGGGCAGCATGCCAAGGCTTTCGAGCTGGCCGGCACTGTGGTGATGGACCCGAATGCCGGCGGCAAGGTGCAGGCCGCGCTGGCTGGCCGGCTGGAGGCCGGGCCCAAGGGCCTGCCCGGTGTGGGCCAGGCAGTGCGCAAGGGCGAGGTGCTGGCCTATGTGGTGCCCACGGCGGGCGCCATCGAGCGCTCCAACCAGGTGGCCCAGCAGGCCGAGCTGCGCGCCGCGCGCGACCTGGCCGCACGCCGCGTGGCGCGTTTGAAGGACTTGGCAGACACCGTGCCGCGCAAGGACATCGAGGCGGCCGAGAGCGAGCTGCAAAGCTTCACCCAGCGCCTGGGCGCCGTGGGGGCGGGCCTGTCCACGCGCGATGCGCTGGTGGCACCCGTGTCGGGCGTGATCGCCTCGGCCAACGCCGTGGCAGGGCAGGTGGTGGATGCGCGCGAACTGCTGTTCGAGGTGGTGGACCCTTCGCGCTTGCGCGTCGAAGCCCTGGCCTACGACACGGCGCAGGCCCACAGCGTGGCCGGTGCCGCGCTTGCCGTGGGCGGGCAGCGCGTGCCGCTGCGTTTTCTGGGCGCGGCGCGCAGCCTGCGCGACCAGGCGCTGCCGCTGCAGTTTGCGGGCGACTCGGCGGTGCTCGGCACTTTGGCCCTGGGCCAGCCCGTGCGAGTGTTCGTGCAGTCCACCGAGCAGGCCGCCGGCGTGCAGGTGCCCGTGGCCTCGCTGCTGCGCAACCCCGCGAACCAGACCATCGTCTGGGTCAAGGAGTCGCCCGAGCGCTTCGTGCCCCGCGTGGTCACCTACGTGCCGCTGGACGGCACCTCGGTGGCCGTGACCTCGGGCCTCAAGGCCGGTGACCGCGTGGCCACGCAGGGCGCCACGCTGATCAACCAGGTCCGCTAGGAGCCACCCCCATGTTCAAGTGGCTACTCGAAAACAGCCTGGCCAACCGGCTGCTGGTGCTCATCGCGGCCGGCGTGCTCATGGCCTATGGCGCGTTCACGCTCTCGCGCACGCCGGTGGACGTGTTCCCCGACCTCAACAAGCCCACGGTCACGCTGATGACCGAGGCCGGCGGCATGGCCGCCGAGGAGGTGGAGCAGCTCATCACCTTCCCGCTGGAAACCACGATGAACGGGCTGCCCGGCGTGGAGAGCGTGCGCTCCACCTCCAGCGCGGGCCTGTCCTTCATCTACGTCACCTTCGACTGGAGCACGGACATCTTCCGTGCGCGCCAGATGGTGTCCGAGCGCCTGTCGTCCATGGAGGAGGGGCTGCCCGTGGGCGTGACGCCGCGCATGGGTCCCATCAGCTCCATCATGGGCGAGATCATGCAGGTGGCGATCCCCATCGACGTGCAGCGCACCACGCCCATGGCCGTGCGCGAGTACGCCGACTGGGTGCTGCGCCCGCGCCTGCTGGCGATTGCCGGCGTGGCGCAGGTGATCCCCATCGGCGGCGAGGTGCGCCAGTTCCAGGTGCAGCCGCAAACGGCGCGCATGGCCGAGCTGGGCATCACACACGACCAGCTCACAGGGGCGCTCAAGGGCTTCTCGGCCAATACCTCGGGGGGCTTTCTGGAGCTCAACGGGCGCGAGTACCTGATCCGCCACCTGGGTCGCACCTCGCGCCTGGAAGACCTGCAGAACCTGGCGCTCACCGCGAAGAACGGCCAGCCGGTGCTGCTGCGCCAGGTGGCCGAGGTGACCTTCGCCGCGGCCCTCAAGCGCGGCGACGCGGGCTTCGAAGGCAAGCCCGCCGTGATCCTCGGTATCCAGAAGCAGCCCACGGCCGACACGATTGCGCTCACGCGCAGCATCGAGGCAGCACTTGGGGACCTGAAGAAGTCGCTGCCCGCGGGCATGGAGGCGCCGCGCGTCACCTTCCGCCAGGCGAGCTTCATCGAGGCCTCGGTCACCACCTTGCAGGGCAAGCTCATGGGCGCCTCGGTGTTCGTGGCGGTGATCCTGTTCGTGTTCCTCGGCACGCTCAGGCCCACGGTGATCGCGCTCACGGCCATTCCGGTGTCGATCTTCATCACGGCGCTGGTGTTCAAGTACTTCGGCCTGTCGATCAACACCATGACGCTGGGCGGCCTGGCCATTGCCATCGGCGGCCTGGTGGACGATGCGGTGGTGGATGTGGAGAACGTGCTGCGCCGCCTGAAGATGGACCGCGCCAAGCACCCCAACCACCGGCTGCACCCCATCGAGGTGGTCAAGCTCGCGTCGATGGAAGTGCGCTCGGGCATCCTCTACGCCACGGCCATCATCGTGCTGGTGTTCCTGCCGCTGTTCGCGCTGCCGGGCATTGAGGGGCGGCTGTTCGTGCCCCTGGGCATCGCCTTCATCGTCTCCACCGTGGCCTCGCTGCTGGTGTCGGTCACGGTGAC
Organism: Acidovorax sp. AC410; assembly: GCF_979253235.1. NCBI lineage: Bacteria > Pseudomonadati > Pseudomonadota > Betaproteobacteria > Burkholderiales > Comamonadaceae > Acidovorax > Acidovorax sp. AC410. The sequence continues at coordinate 94,303 of NZ_CEEDCG010000001.1, read as the reverse complement.
GCCGGTGCTGGCCTTCTACCTCTTGCCGCGCATGAAGAACCTGGACCATGGCGACACGCGCGTGGTGGCCTGGCTCAAGGCGCGCTACCGCAGCGGGCTCACCGGCGTGCTCGCACACCCGCGCATCGCCATGGCCGTGAGCGCCGTGGCGGTGGTGCTTTCGGTGGCGGCGGTGCCGTTCTTTCCGACCACCTTTTTGCCGCCTTTCAACGAGGGCACGCTGCTCATCGGCATGCGCCTGAACCCGGGCGTGACGCTGGCCGAATCGGCCGCGCTGGCCAGCCAGGCCGAAGTGCTGGTGCGCCAGGTGCCCGAGGTCACTCACGTGGGCCGGCGCAGCGGCCGGGCCGAGCTGGACGAACATGCCGAGGGCGTACACGTGAGCGAACTCGACGTGGGCCTGCTGCCTGCGGCCGAGATGAAACGCAGCATGGCCGAGGTGCAGGCCGACATCCGCAGCCGGCTGGCGCAGATGCCGGCGGCGATTGCCATCGGCCAGCCGATCTCGCACCGCATCGACCACATGCTCTCGGGCGTGCGCTCGCAGATCGCGATCAAGCTCTTTGGCGAAGACCTCGACACCCTGCGCGGCCAGGCCGATGCGTTGCGCGCGCGCCTGGCCAGCATCGACGGCCTGGCCGACCTGGAGGTGGAAAAGCAGGTGCTGGCGCCGCAGATCACCGTGCGCGTGGACCATGCCGCGGCCGCCCAGTACGGCGTGCCGGCCGCGCAGGTGCTGGCCACCTTGCAGGGCCTGGTGGAGGGCGAGAAAGTCACGCAGATCGTGGAGGGCAGCCGGCGCTTTGCGCTGGTGGTACGCCTGCCCGAGAGCGCGCGCTCACTCGAAGGCCTGGCGCAGATCATGATCGAGACCCCGCGCGGGCGGGTGCCGCTGTCGCGCCTGGCGAGCATCGAGGACGGCGACGGCCCCAACCAGATCAGCCGCGACGACGGCAAGCGCCGCATCGTGCTGTCGGCCAACGCGCAGGGCCGGGCGCTGTCCGACGTGGTGGCCGACATCCGCAAGGTGGTGGGCGAGACGCGCCTGCCCGATGGCTACTTCATCACCCTGGGCGGCCAGTTCCAGGCCCAGGAGGAGGCCAGCCGCCTGGTGGGCATGCTGGCCATCGTCTCGCTGGTGCTGATGTTCGTGGTGCTGTACACGCGCTACCGCTCGGCCACGCTGTCGGCGCTGATCATGGCCAACATCCCGCTGGCGCTGGTGGGGGCCGTGCTGGGGCTGTGGATCTCGGGGCAACCGCTGTCGGTGGCGGCGCTGATCGGCTTCATCACGCTGGCCGGCATCTCGGTGCGCAACGGCATCCTGAAGGTGAGCCACTACCTGAACCTGATGCGCGTGGAGGGCGAGAACTTCGACACCGCGATGATCGTGCGCGGCTCGCTCGAACGCCTCTCCCCCGTGCTCATGACGGCCCTGGTCACCGCCTTCGCGCTTGCGCCGCTGCTGCTGGAAGCCGAGCGCCCCGGCACCGAGATATTGCACCCGGTGGCGGTGGTGATCTTCTCGGGCCTGATCAGCTCGACCTTGCTCGACACCTTCCTCACCCCGGCCCTGTTCTGGCTGTTCGGCCGCCGTGACGCCGAACGCCTGCTCGATGACAAGAACGCCGAGGCGTTCTGAGCTTTTTCCCTGTTTCCGTCAACCGTTTGAAAGGACACCCATGAAAACCAAGTACCTCCTGGCCTCCCTGGCCCTGGCCCTCTCTGGAGCGGCCTTCGCCGCCGGCGACCACACCCATGGCGACGACCACAAGCCGCAGCACGGCGGCATCGTGGCCGGCACGCACGACATGGACTATGAACTGGTGGCACGGCCCGACGTGATCACCCTGCACTTGCGCGACCACGGCAAGCCGGCCAGCTCGCAGGGTGTGGGCGCCAAGCTCACGCTGCTCAACGGCACGGAAAAGTCCGAGGCCGTGCTGGTGCCAGCCGGCGAGGGCAGGCTTGAAGCCAAGGGCACGTTCAAGGTGGCGGCCGGCACCAAGGTGGTGGCGCTGGTGACCCTGCCGGGCAAGAAACCCGCGAACGTGCGTTTTGCATTGAAGTAAGCCGGCACCAACGCCAGTCGGCGCGCAATGCGTCACGAAAATGGCGCCCGGTGGCGCCGGCACGGGCTGCCTGCGACCCAGGGTGGGCCTACCATGTGCCCATGCCTGCTTCTACCACCGACTTCGATTTCGCCGCGCTGGCCGAGGGCATCGCCCAGGCCAGCCGCGCCGCCCTGGCCGATATCACTGCGCGCTGCGGCCCGCAGGACCCCGTGTGTGCCTTCACCCTGTACACCGACGACGGGGCCATGACCGTCTGCCCGGCCCTGTTGACCGAATCGCAGGTGCGTGAACTCACAGCGCGCCACCCGGACGATGCCGGCTACTACCGCTACAGCGCCTCGGAATGGCCCCTGGAGGGCGAGGGCGCCAATGGCGCCTTCAATGACCTGTGTACGCTGGTGCGTGAACATGTGCTGGCATTGCCGGACGAGGGGGGCGATGCCGCCTTCACCGCCTTCCGCGCGCAACTGCTCGAAACCATGGTCCAGGTGCTGGAGCGCCTGCGCCGCGAAGACCCGGCCTTCGCCCGCGAATCCCTGCTGCTGCAGGTCTCGGTCTCCGACGGCGACGAGCCTGCCGAGGTGTTGAACCAGTGGGTGGCCCGCCTGAATCCGCCCGACCTGGCCGCCGGTTTCAAGGCCTGGACCGATTCCTGGGGTTGACGGCTGGCGCCGCCCCTGTCAGTACACCAGCCGTTCGGGCCGGATTTCCTGCAGGATGGTGGTGGCGATCTCTTCGATGGACTTGGTGGTGGTGGACAGCCAGCGGATGCCGGCGCGGCGCATCATGGCCTCGGCCTCGGCCACCTCGTGGCGGCAGTTGACCAGGTCGGCGTACTTGGAGTTGGGGCGGCGCTCGTTGCGGATTTCGGACAGGCGCTCGGGCTGGATGGTCAGGCCGAAGATCTTCTTGCGGTGCGGCTCCAGCGCAGGCGGCAACTGGCGGCGGTCGAAATCCTCGGGGATCAGCGGGTAGTTGGCCGCCTTCATGCCGTACTGCATGGCCAGGTACAGGCTGGTGGGGGTCTTGCCGCTGCGGCTCACGCCCACCAGGATCACGTCGGCGCCGGCCAGGTCGCGGTTGCTCTGGCCGTCGTCGTGCGCCAGGCTGAAATTGATGGCCTCGATGCGGTCGGTGTACTCCTTGCTGCGGCTCACGTCACTGAAGCGGCCCACGCGGTGGTGGGACTTGATGCCCAGTTCTTCCTCCAGCGGATGCACGAAAGTGCCGAACATGTCGAGCAGCATGCCCTTGCAGCCTTCCTGGATGACGCGCAGCACCTCCATGTTGACCAGGGTGGTGAAGACGATGGGTTTCTTGCCCTCGATCTCGGCCGTGTGGTTGATCTGGCGCACCGTCTGGTGTGCCTTGTCCACGCTGTCGATGAAGGGCAGGCGCACATGGCGCGGTTTCATCTCGAACTGGGCCAGGATGGCATTGCCGAAGGTCTCTGCCGTGATGCCGGTGCCGTCCGAGACGAAGAATACGGTGCGCGTGTGCATGGGGCAGGGCCTTTCGGTGCTGGGGCCTGCTCACCGGCCGGTGACGGCCGTGCAGGCGCCTTTTGGTGGGCGGGAAGGGGAATGTGGGGGCCTTGGCCTTTGTAATACCCGGGACTACAGGCATCGTAAACAGGTTCCTGCCCGTGGCTGGCCCGGCCGGCCTACAATTGTGTCAATTATCCAAATTTCTCAACCATGCACTTCGTCGGCCTACAACCACAACGACAAAGCCACCGCCAGTGCATGGCAGCTCGCCCCACGGTGCCTCCTTGTGGGGGCGGGCGCGCAGACGACCCGGTTTCAACTTCTGGAGCTTTCCCATGTCTGCACTTTTCAGCCCGACCGCCCTGGTCGTACCGTTTGAAAACCTGAGAATGACCGATGTCGAGTCGGTGGGCGGTAAAAACGCCTCCCTCGGCGAAATGATCTCCCAGCTGCCCGAGGGTGTGCGCGTGCCCACCGGCTTTGCCACCACGGCACACGCCTTCCGCGAATTCCTGGCCCACGATGGCCTGGCCGACAAGATCAGCGCCAAGCTGGCCAGCCTGGACACCGAGGACGTGCGCGCCCTGGCCCGGGTCGGCGGCGAAATTCGCGCGATGGTCGAGGCCCAGCCCTTCCCGGCCGATCTGCAAAAAGCCATCGGCGAAGCATTCGCCACCCTATCCGCCGGCAATCCGCAGGCCAGCTTTGCCGTGCGCTCGTCCGCTACGGCCGAAGACTTGCCCGACGCATCGTTCGCCGGCCAGCAGGAGACCTTCCTGAACGTGGTGGGCATCGACGACGTGCTGCACAAGATGAAAGAGGTGTTCGCCTCCCTGTACAACGACCGCGCCATCTCCTACCGCGTACACAAGGGCTTTGCCCACGACGTGGTGGCCCTGTCGGCCGGCGTGCAGCGCATGGTGCGCTCGGACCTGGGCGCTGCGGGCGTGATGTTCACCATCGACACCGAGTCGGGCTTCGATCAGGTCGTCTTCATCACCAGCAGCTACGGCCTGGGCGAGACCGTGGTGCAGGGCGCCGTGAACCCCGACGAGTTCTACGTACACAAGCCCACCCTCAAGGCCGGCAAGAAGGCCGTGATCCGCCGCAATCTGGGCAGCAAGCTGGTGCAGATGGTGTTCTCCACGGCCGAGGAAAAGGCCGCGTCGGGCAAGCTGGTGAAGACCACCGATGTGCCCACCGAGCAGCGCAATCGCTACTCGCTGACCGATGCCGACGTGCAGCAACTGGCGCACTACGCGCTGGTGATCGAGCAGCACTATGGCCGCCCGATGGACATCGAATGGGGCAAGGACGGCACCGACGGCCTGCTCTACATCCTGCAGGCCCGCCCCGAGACCGTGAAGAGCCAGTCCAAGGGCCAGGCCGAGATGCGCTACAAGCTCAAGGGCCAGGGCACCGTGCTGGCCGAGGGCCGCGCCATCGGCCAGAAGATCGGCACCGGCCCGGTGCGCCTGGTGCACAACATTGCCGAGATGGACAAGGTGCAGCCCGGCGACGTGCTGGTCACCGACATGACCGACCCCAACTGGGAGCCGGTGATGAAGCGCGCCAGCGCCATCGTCACCAACCGCGGCGGCCGCACCTGCCACGCGGCCATCATCGCGCGCGAGCTGGGCATTCCGGCCGTGGTGGGCTGCGGTGACGCCACCGAGTTGCTGAAAGACGGCACCCTGGTCACGGTGAGCTGCGCCGAGGGCGACACCGGCCACATCTACGACGGCCTGCTGGAAACCGAGGTCACCGAGGTGCAGCGCGGTGAGATGCCGAGCATCCAAACCAAGATCATGATGAACGTGGGCAACCCCCAGCTGGCCTTCGACTTCTGCCAGTTGCCCAACGAAGGCGTGGGCCTGGCGCGGCTTGAGTTCATCATCAACAACAACATCGGCGTACACCCCAAGGCCATCCTGGACTACCCGCAGATCGATGCCGATTTGAAGAAGGCCGTGGAGTCGGTGGCCCGTGGCCATGCCAGCCCGCGCGCCTTCTACGTGGACAAGGTCGCCGAGGGCGTGGCCACCATCGCTGCGGCCTTCTACCCCAAGCCGGTGATCGTGCGCCTGTCGGACTTCAAGAGCAATGAGTACCGCAAGCTCATCGGCGGCAGCCGCTACGAGCCCGAGGAAGAAAATCCGATGCTGGGCTTTCGCGGTGCGGCGCGCTACCTGAGCGCCGACTTCGGCGAGGCCTTTGCCATGGAGTGTGAAGCCTTGAAGCGCGTGCGCAACGAGATGGGCCTGACCAATGTGCAGGTGATGGTGCCCTTCGTGCGCACCCTGGGCCAGGCCGAGCGCGTGACGCAGCTGCTGGCCCAGCACGGCCTGCAGCGTGGCAAGGACGACCTCAAGGTCATCATGATGTGCGAGGTGCCAAGCAACGCCATCCTGGCCGAGCGCTTCCTGGAGTTCTTCGACGGCTTCTCCATCGGCTCCAACGACCTGACCCAGCTCACCCTGGGCCTGGACCGCGACTCGGGCCTGGAACTGCTGGCGCACGACTTCGATGAGCGCGACCCGGCCGTGCTGGCACTGATCCACCAGGCCATCAAGGCCTGCCTGGCCCAGGGCAAGTACATCGGCATCTGCGGCCAGGGCCCCAGCGACCACCCTGACTTCGCGCAGTGGCTGGCTGCCGAAGGCATCTCCTCCATCTCGTTGAACCCCGACAGCGTGATGGCCACCTGGCAGCAACTGGCCGCGGGCTGACGCCTTGCGGGCACGGGCACGGGAATCCATGCAACGCCCTGGCTGATCCGATGTCCGTGCTGCCCCGTGCCCCCGTCCAGCCTGCCGAGCCCGAGCTCGCAGGCCCTTTTCCGCCCGACCTGCACGACGTGCGCCACCTGTGGCTCAAGGCCGGGTTGCTGGTCATCTGGGTGCTGGTGTCCTTCGTGGCCACCTATTTCGCGCGCGACCTGCAATTCCTCATCCCGGGCGGCTGGCCGCTGGGCTACTGGATCGAGGCGCAGGGTGCGGTGCTGGTGTTCATTGCCATCGTGGTGGTGTATGCCTGGGCCATGAACCGCTTCGAGCGGCAGGACGAAAGGCGCCGTCTGGCGCTGGCAACCGCCCCGCCAGCGGACGGCAAGCTCCCTGCGGACGCGGCCTGACGCCATGCGCAAGCAGGGCCCAGCAGGAGCGCCTCCCGGCAAGGTATCCGGGGCCGCGCCGAGTGCGATGGAGAAAGCCTATTCCTGGCGCCTGCACCGCATCCTGGCGCTGTACATCGCCGGGGTGCTCGGTTTCCTGGCCCTCATGACCTGGGCCGAGCACCAGGGGCTGTCGCGGCACTGGATCGGGCCCATCTTTCTGTTCCTCACCGTCATGGTGTACGCCGGCATCGGCGTCTATGGCCGTACCTCGGACCCCGAGGAGTACTACGTGGCCGGGCGGCGCATTCCGCCCATGTACAACGGCATGGCCGCCGCTGCCGACTGGATGAGCGCGGCTTCGTTCATCAGCCTCTCGGGCGCGCTGTACCTGCAGGGCTTCGCGGGCACGCCCGGCCAGCCCGGCGGGCTGGCCTACCTGCTGGGCTGGACGGGGGGCTTTTGCCTGGTGGCCATGCTGATCGCACCGCACCTGCGGGCCATGGGCCTGTACACCGTGCCGGATTTCTTCCACGTGCGCTTTGGCGGACGCTGGCCGCGCTTGATTGCCGCATTGGCCGCGGTGCTGTGCTCGTTCACCTACGTCGTGGCGCAGATCTACGGCGTGGGGCTGATCGCCTCGCGCCTGACGGGCGTGCAGTTCGAGATCGGCATCATGCTCGGCCTGGGCGGGGTGCTGCTGTGCTCCTTCCTGGGGGGCATGCGTGCCATCACCTGGACGCAGGTGGCGCAGTACGTGGTGCTGCTGCTGGCCTTCCTGATCCCCGTGTCCTGGCTGGCCTACAAGCAACTGGGCAGCCCGCTCGCGCCACTGGTGTACGGCGCGCAGATCACCAAGATCGCCGACCTGGAGGCGCAGTTGCTCGACTCGCCCGCCGAGCAGCAGGTGGTGCAGGTCTATCGCCAGCGCGCGCAGGAGTTCGAGGAGCGCCTGAGGGACGTGGAAGCGGCGTTGGAGCACGAGCGCGAGAAGGGCCGCGAGCGCATCCGCACCTTGCGCGCGCAGAACGCCGATGTCGGCCTGATCGTGCTGGCCAGCCGCGACCTGGCAGCGCTGCCGCGCGACCCCGCCGCCGCGCGCGAGCGCTGGACGCGCGAGATGCACGAGAACAATGAGCGCGCCCGCCCCCTGGGCGGCCTGCCGCAGCACAGCCAGGCCTTTGCCGGCGACCCCGACGGCACGCCCGAGGAGCAGCGCGAGTTCGACCTGAGCCGGCGCAACTTCATGGCGCTGATGTTCTGCCTGATGGTGGGCACGGCCGGGCTGCCGCACCTGCTCACGCGCTACTACACCTCGCCCACGGTATCGGGCGCGCGGGCCTCGGTGGGCTGGTCGCTGTTCTTCATTGCCCTCCTGTACCTGAGTGCGCCCGCGCTCGCGGTGCTGGTGAAGTTCGAGGTCATGCACAACCTGGTGGGCAGCAGCTTCGAGGCGCTGCCCAACTGGATGGCACAGTGGGCGCGGGTGGATGGCTCGCTGCTGTCCATCGAGGACGTCAATGGCGACGGCATCGTGCAGTTCGGCGAGATCCGCCTGGGGGCCGACCTGATCATGCTGGCCACGCCCGAGCTCGGCGGCCTGCCTTACGTGGTCTCGGGCCTGGTGGCGGCGGGCGGGCTGGCGGCAGCGCTGTCCACGGCCGATGGTCTGCTGCTGACCATCAGCAATGCCCTGGTGCGCGACCTGTACTTCCAGGGATCGGACCGCGAGGCCTCGCCCGAGCAGCGGGTGATCCTCACCAAGTTTGCGCTGCTGGCGGTGGCGCTGTCGGCGGCCTTCGTGGCAGCGCTCAAGCCGGCCGAAATTTTGCCCATGGTGTCGGCCTCGTTCTCGCTGGCGGCATCGGCCTTCGTGCCGGTGATGGTGCTCGGTATCTTCTGGCGCGGCACCACGCGCCAGGGGGCGGTAGCGGGCATGCTCTCGGGCCTGGGCGTGGCGGTGTACTACATGCTCTCGCACGTGGTGGCCGTGAAGGCGCTGCTGCCGGGCTGGATGCTGGCCGACGGGCTGTGGTTCGGCATCCAGCCCATCTCGGCCGGGGTGTTCGGGGTGCCGACGGGCTTGCTGGTGGCGCTGGTGGTCAGCCGCATCACGCGGCCCGCGCCCGAGCTGCCGCGCGTGCGCGTGGAGATGTAGCCGGCCCACGCCTGGCCGCTGCGTGCTTCGCTCCCCGGGCCGGAACATAAAACCGGCGCAGCCGAAGGGGCATGGAAAAACCCGACTTCTCAACAGGCTGCAAACGTGACACCCTGTAACCCGGCTCCAACAGGGGGCGGTGAAGGGGCTGCGCGCAGCCCGCGATGGATGGGTTATTTCAAAGAATTCGGGGGAGATACATGGTTCTTGTCAAAACACAGGCGGGGCAGGAGGCGCTCAAGGACCGCCACGGTGGTTTGACCTCGCGGCAGCGCTCCGCCTTCATCCTGTTCGATGGCAAGCGCTCCACGGGCGAGGTGCTGGCGGCCACGGCGGCCATGGGCATCACGCAGGACGACGTGCAGGCCATGATTGCCCAGGGCCTGCTGGAGCCGCAGTCCGGCAGCGGCGCAGGCGCTGCCGTGGCTGCGGCAGCGGCCGCCAAGGGAACGGGACAGGCGGTGGCAGCTGCCAATGCCGTGTCGTCTGCCTCAAGCACCTCGTACGAAGCCACCGTGGCCATGGAGGCCGTGAAGGGCAGCGGCCGCTCGGACCAGCAGCGCTACACGGATGCCTATCCGATTGCCACGGAGCTCACGGCCGGCCTTGGCCTGCGCGGCTTTCGCCTGAACCTGGCGGTGGAGGGGGCTGGCAGCTTCTCCGACCTGGCCGCGCTGGCGCCCAAGATCCGCGAGGCGGTGGGGGACGCGAAGTTTGCGCGCTTCGACAAAGCGCTTTTTGACTGAGAGCAGTCACAACCGGCCATGAAAAAGCGGCCCGCAGGCCGCTTGGTCTCTCCGGTCGCCAGGAGGCGCAGGGCTCAGCGGCCGACCTTGAGCAGTTCCACGTCGAACTTGAGCGTGGCGTTCGGCGGGATCACGCCGCCGGCGCCGCGCGCGCCGTAGCCCAGGGCTGCGGGGATGATCAGCGTGCGCTGGCCGCCAATCTTCATGCCCTGCACGCCTTCGTCCCAGCCCTTGATGACCATGCCGGCACCCAGCGAGAACTCGAAGGGGTCGTTGCGGTCACGGCTGGAATCGAACTTGGCGCCTTGTTCGCCGTTGTTGTAGAGCCAGCCGGTGTAATGCACCGATACGTTCTGGCCCTTGGTGGCTTCTGCGCCTTCGCCTGCGGTGGTGTCTTCGTACTGCAGGCCGGATGCGGTGGTGGTGAACGCCATGAAAATCCTTGTTTGCTATGGAGTTGGTAGCGGTATGCCGTTGTATTGCAACGGAAAAACGCCGGTTGAAGGGTGTTGGTGGAGGGCGCTGGCCCTGGCGAACAGCCTGATTTTACGCGGCTGGCTTCTTCACGCGGCTGGCCACCCAGCGCGTGGCAAAGGCCTGCACGTCGCTCAGGCGCTTGAGCAGGTCGGTGCCCGAGGGCGTGACGGTGTAGCCGTCGCTGCCGTGGTCCACCAGGCCGGCCTCGCGCAGTTCCTTGATGCGGGTGTTGAGCGTATTGGGGGTGATGCCGCCCACGCTGTCCTGCAGCAGGCGGAAGGTCTGGGGGTGTCCGTCACGCAGGGCCCACAGCACACGCAGCGCATAGCGGCATTCCAGCCGCTCGAACAGCTGGTTGATGGCGAAATTTTCCTTGGAGCTCATGCAAGCTTCTCCTCGCGCGGTGTGTATGGAAAACAGTGGCGGCCCGCCGGACACTGCCCGCAAGACGCTGTCAATATAGCTTGGAAACGATTTTGCTACAAGTTTAATAGCTCTGAACGCAGCACTGATATACGCCAGCCCCATTAACAAGGGGTCTTTTTTGCGAAGTGTTGCGGTGCTGCCACGGCGGGGTGGAGCAGGTAGCATGCCGGCCATCGAGGCGCGTTGCCTTGCAAGGAATCCATGGAACACAAACACCTGCACGAGGCCAACCGGCTGTCCTGGAACGCCGCCACCCGGGCCCACAACCAGCACAAGGGCGACCAGGCCGCCTTTTTCCGGAACGGCGGCTCGCCGTTGTTTTCCGAAGAAACGGCGCTGCTGGGCGACCTGCACGGCCAGTCCGTGCTGCACCTGCAGTGCAACGCCGGGCAGGACAGCCTGGGCATCGCCCAACTGGGCGCGCGGGTGACGGGCGTAGACATCTCCGACGAGGCGATTGCCTTCGCGCGGGCGCTGTCCGATGCCAGCGGCATTGCAGCGGAGTTCGTGCGCTCGGATGTGTACGACTACTTCGACGGGCTGGCCGCGTCGGCAGGGCAGGGTGGGCTGTTCGATACCGTGTTCAGCTCCTACGGCACCATCTGCTGGCTGTCGGATCTGGCGCGCTGGGCGCGCGGCATCAGGGCGGCGCTGCGCCCGGGCGGGCGCTTCGTCTTCGTGGAATTCCATCCCGCCGCCCTGGTTTTTGACCCGCAGTGGCAGGCCCGGTACGACTACTTCAACGAGGCACCGGTGCATGAGGCCGGCGTGGGCGACTACGTGGGCGAGACGCAGAAGGCGCGCGAAGGGCAGGAAGCAGCAGCGCCCGAGGTGTTTGCCAACCCCCACCCCAGCCACGAGTTCGCCTGGGGCCTTGGCCGCGTGGTGACGGCGCTGCTGGGCGCCGGCCTGCAGGTCGAGGCGCTGCAGGAGTACCCGTACATGAACGGCTGGCGCGCCTTCGAGGGCATGCAGGACCTGGGCGGGCGGCGCTGGGGCATGCCGCCGGGCATGGCGCGCATGCCGCTGATGTACTCGTTGGTGGCGCGCCGGCCGGTAGCGGCCTGATACGGATTTGCCTTCAACCGTCTAACTTCGTTGGTTCGCCTTGCCGTGCTACAGCACTGTCTGCGGCCTCCCGCCTAGTTATACGATTGAATGCAAATCGGTATGAGCGGCGCTTGCAAGGCTGCGCGGCTCAGCCGCGCGCCGCCAGGTGGTCCACCAGCAACCGGGCCGCCGGGGTCAGTGCCTGTGGGCTGCGCCAGCAGATGGCAAAGCGACGGTCGGCCCAGGGGTCCGACAGGCCGATGATGCGCACCGGTGCGGTCTGGGCAAAGGATGCGGCCACCTCGCGCGGCACCACGCTGATGGCCAGGTTGGCGCGCACCACACGCAGGGCGGCGTCGAAGTTGGAGACCTGCACGCGGTGCGCCAGGGCTTTGCCCTCCACGGCGGCGGCCCGGGTCAGCAGCAGTTGCACGGCGCTCAGGGCGGGCATGCTCACGAACTCGTGGTCCAGCACGTCGGCGAAGCGCACGCTCTCGTGCTGCGCCACCGGGTGGCTGGCATGGGCCACGATGGCCAGGTGGTCGTGGCGGTAGCTGCAGGTGGCCAGGCCCGTGAGGTCGGCCGCATCCCAGCAGATGCCGATGGAGGCGCTGCCCTCGCGGATGCCGCGCACCACGTCGGGGCTTACGCGTTCCTCCATGCTTATCTGGATGTCGCGGTGGGCCGGATCCTGCAAAAAGGCCGCCACGTCCTCGGCCAGCGATTCGGCCATCACCGAGGCCGTCGCCAGCACCCGCACATGGCCCCGGATGCCGGTGGCAAAGGCGGCCATGTCGCGCTCGATCTGGCCCACGCTGGCGAGCATGGCGCGCGCGTGCTCCAGCAGGGTGTCGCCCGCCGGCGTGGGCACCATGCCATGGCGCTTGCGCACCAGCAGCGGTGTGCCCACGGTGTCTTCCAGTTGCGCCAGTCGCTTGCTCACAGCCGAGCCGACGATGGACTCCTGCTCGGCCGCGCGCGCAATGTTGCGGTGCTCGCAGACGGCGACGAAGAGTTTGAGCGTTTGCAGGTCGAGCGGGCGCATGGTGGTGCTTCTCCAGATATTCCGGTTCGGAATTTTAGGAGTTCCAAAATTGAGTTCATATGTCGTAGTGGAATTTTAGAATGCCTCCACGCCATGAACATCGCTCACCACACCATGAACCCTGTGCCCGCGACCGCCGTCATCCGCGAGGTCGGCCTGCGCGATGGCCTGCAGAGCATTGCCACCATCGTCTCCACCGCGCACAAGATCGAGTGGCTCGATGCGGCCCATGCCGCTGGCCTGCGCGAGATCGAGGTCGGCTCTTTCGTGCCCGCACGCCTCTTGCCCCAACTGGCCGACACGGCCGAGGTGCTGGCGCATGCGCTCACGCTGCCCGGCCTCACGGCCTCGGTGCTGGTGCCCAACCTCAAGGGTGCCGAGCGCGCCATCGAATGCGGCGCCCACCTGATGGTGGTGCCCTTGTCGGCCAGCCATGCCCACAGCCTGGCCAATCTGCGCAAGACACCCGACGAGGTGGTGGCCGAGGTGGCGCGCATCCGCGCGGCACGCGACGCCTCGGGTAGCCGCACGCTGATCGAGGGCGGTGTGGGCACGGCCTTCGGATGCACGCTGCAGGGCGAGGTGGCCGAGAGCGAGGTGCTGCGCCTGATGCAGGCCCTGCTGGACGCTGGTGCCGACCGCGTGAGCCTGGCCGACACCGTGGGCTATGCCGACCCGGTGGGCGTGCAGCGCCTGTTCGAGAAGGCCCGCGCCCTGGTGGGCGAGCGCCTGGCCTGCGCGCACTTCCACGACACGCGTGGCATGGGCCTGACCAACGCCTACGCCGCATGGCAGACCGGCATCACGCGCTTCGATGCCTGCCTGGCCGGCATCGGCGGCTGTCCGCATGCGCCCGGCGCCAGCGGCAACGTGACCACCGAGGACCTGGCCTTCATGCTCGAACGCATGGGGGTAGCCACCTGCCTCGACGTGCCCGCGCTGCTGGCCCTGCGCCAGCGCGTGCAAGGCTGGCTGGCCGGTGAGACCTTGCACGGCACGCTGTGGCAGGCGGGGCTGCCACGCACCCATGCAGCCGCTGCGGCACTGGCCGTTGCCTGAACCGTTTATCGTCCCGACCCATGAATGCTCCTTTGAACCCTTCTTCTGTCCCTGCCCCCGCGCTGCCCCTGGCCGGCCTGCGCGTGGTGGAATTCACCCACATGGTCATGGGCCCCACCTGCGGCATGGTGCTGGCCGACCTGGGGGCCGAGGTCATCAAGGTCGAGCCGGTGGATGGCGACCGCACGCGCCACCTGCTGGGCGCGGGGGCCGGCTTCTTCCCCATGTTCAACCGCAACAAGAAGAGCATTGCGCTGGACCTGCGCCGGCCCGAAGGCCTGGAGGTGGCGATCCGCCTGGCTTCGTCGGCCGACGTGGTGGCGCAGAACTTCAAGCCCGGGGTGATGGCCAAGTACGGCCTGGACTATGCCGCGCTCTCGCGCCTGAACGAGCGCCTGGTCTATGTGAACCACACGGGCTTTCTGCCCGGCCCGTACGAGCACCGCACCGCGCTCGACGAGGTGGTGCAGATGATGGGCGGCCTGGCCTACATGACAGGGCGCCCCGGGGACCCGCTGCGCGCAGGCACCAGCGTCAACGACATCATGGGCGGCATGTTCGGCGCCATCGGTGCCATGGCGGCGCTGATGCAGCGCGCGGCCACCGGGCGCGGGCAGGAGGTGGATTCGGCCCTGTTCGAGAACAATGTCTTCCTCGTCGGCCAGCACATGATGCAGTACGCGGTGACGGGCCAGCCCGCCGCGCCCATGCCCGACCGCATCTCCTCCTGGGCGGTGTACGACGTGTTCAGCGTGAAGGACGGCGGGCAGATCTTCCTGGCGGCGGTGAGCGATGCGCAGTGGGCCACCTTCTGCGACGCCATGGGCTATGCCGACCTCAAGGCCGATGCGGGCCTGGCCAGCAACAACGACCGCGTGCGCGCCCGTGGCACCCTGCTGCCCGACCTGCGCCAGCGCCTGGCGCAGCACACGGCCGAGGAGCTGTCGGCCATCTTCGAGCGGCATGGCCTGCCGTTCGCGCCCATCATGCGGCCCGAGCAGTTGTTCGACGACCCGCACCTGAACGCCACCGGCGGCCTGGCCGATATCACGCTGCCCGATGGCGAGCGCGCCGGCGAAACGGCGCGCGTGACGCTGATGCCGCTGCGCATGGACGGCCAGCGCATGGCCGTGCGCACGGACCCGCCGAAGCTGGGCCAGCACACGGCCGAACTGCTGGCCGGCCTGGGCTACACCGCCGACCAGGTACAGGCATTGCAGGCGTCAGCCGCCGTGGCCTGATTTCCCCCCCCGCCTGGCGGCTTGAGCGCAGCGGCCGTCTGCGCGCTGCCCGGCGGTTCACCCCCCAGGAGACAAAGCATGCACGCACTTTCTTCCCCCACCCGCCGACGCGCCCTGGCCCTGGGCGCTGCTGCGCTCGCGGCACCGGGCCTGGCGCTGGCCCAGCTGGGCGACAAGCCCTTGCGCATCATCCTGCCGCTGTCGGCCGGCTCGGGCGCGGACGGCGCCATCCGCGCCATCAGCAGCAGCCTGTCCAAGGCGCTGGGCCAGCCCGTGGTGATCGAGAACCTGCCCGGTGCGGGGGGCATCACCGGCACCACGCAACTGGTGCGGGCACCCAAGGATGGCTCGGTGATCGGCGTGGTCTCCAACAACCACGTGGTCAACCCCAGTGTGTACAAGAACATCCCGTTCGACTCCATCGAGGACATCACGCCCATCACCATCATCGGCGCCACGCCCTTCGTGCTGGTGGCCCACCCCTCGGTGCCGGCGAAGAACGTCAAGGAATTGATCGCCCTGGCCAAGGCCAAGCCGGGCGTGCTCAACTACGGCTCATCGGGCAACGGAACCATCCTGCACCTGGGTGCGGCGATGTTCGTGGACCAGGCGCAGCTCGACATCAAGCACATCCCTTACAAGGGCATGGGCCCGCTCATGAACGACATCCTGGGCGGGCAGGTGCAGCTCGGTGTGGTCGCGGTGGCGCCGGCCGCTGCGCACATCAAGGCCGGCGCGCTGCGGGCGCTGGGCGTGAGCACCGCCACGCGCGTGCCCACGCTGCCCGACGTGCCGACCATTGCCGAGCAGGGGCTGCCGCGCTACGAGCTCGACGGCTGGATCGCTGCCGTGGCGCCTGCGGGCATCCCCAAGGCGGAACTGGCGCGCCTGCACAGCGGTTTCAAGAACGCGCTGGCCATGCCCGAGGCGCGCGACGCGCTGATCGCCCAGGGCTATGAGATCCGCCTCACGGCGCCCGAAACATCCGCCGCCTTCATGCGCAGCGAACTGGCGCGCATGGCGCAGGTGGTGAAGAACGCGCACGTGAGCATGGATTGAAATGAAGCCACCTTGCGCAGTCGCTTCGCGGCTTCGCCCTGGAGGGCAAGCGTCGGCAGGGCAGGGTGGTGCCATGTCCCGGCCGCTTCCCGAGGTAAAGATGATTCAAATGCAAATGGTTGTCATTCTCTTCAACTAGAATCCTGGTTTCGCATCCCCGCGCGACGTCTTTCGGCGTGTTGCGCGCACCCCTCCAGGAATGACCAAACCACAGGACAACCGGCGCCGGTCTTACTGGCTCAAGACGCTGCACGAATGGCATTGGGTCAGCTCGGCCATGTGCCTGATCGGCATGCTGCTGTTTGCCGTCACGGGCTTCACGCTCAACCATGCCGGGCAGATCGAGTCCAAACCCAAGGTCGTGAGCCAGCAGGCCACCGTACCCGGTGCACTGCTGACCACGCTCAAGGCCTTGCCTGCGCCGCCGAAAGGCCGCGCCCCGCTGCCCGAGGCCTTGCAGGCCTGGGCGCGCACGCAGTGGTCGCTGGACACGGCGGGCCGCGAGGCCGAGTGGTCGGCTGATGAAATCTATGTCTCGCTGCCGCGCCCCGGCGGCGATGCCTGGTTGCGTGTGAACCTGGCCGACGGCGAGGCCGAGTACGAGCGCACCGACCGCGGCTGGATCTCCTACCTCAACGACCTGCACAAGGGCCGCAACACGGGGGCCGCCTGGAGCTGGTTCATCGACATCTTCGCCGCCGCCTGCCTGGTGTTCACCGTCACCGGGCTGTTCATCCTGAAGATGCATGCGGGCAACCGCCCCTTCACCTGGCCCATGGTGGGCATGGGTCTGGTGATCCCGGTGGTGCTGGCGCTCCTGTTTATCCACTGAACCGAAAGAAGACAAGAATGCCTGTGACAAAGCATTTGCACCTGCGCTACAGCATCGCGCTGGGCGCATGCCTGGGCGCCCCGGCCTTTGCCGCTGGCCTGGGCGTGGGCGTGGAAATCCCGCGCCTGGACGTGGCCGAGTACCACCGCCCCTACGTGGCGATGTGGGTCGAGCGTGCCGACAACTCGGTGGCATCGACCCTGGCCGTCTGGTACGACGTGAAGATGAAGAACGACGAGGGCGCCAAGTGGCTCAAGGACCTGCGCCAGTGGTGGCGCCGCACGGGCCGTGACCTCACCGTGCCCATCGACGGCGTGACCAGCCCCACGCGCCCCGTGGGCAGGCACCAGGTGGCTTTCAACGAAGGCACCAGGCAACTGGCCACGCTGCCCGCCGGCAGCTACAAGCTGGTGGTCGAGGCCTCGCGCGAGGTCGGTGGCCGCGAGATGGTGACGATTCCCTTCACCTGGCCTGCCGCCAAGGCCCAGCAGCTCAGTGCCAAGGGCAGCAGCGAGCTGGGCGAGGTCACCCTCGACCTCAAGCCCTGAACCCTTTGACGAATACCCGGAGACTTTCCATGCAACTCAAGACCCGTATCGCCACCTGCATCGCCCTCCTGTGCGGTGCCTTCTCGGCCCAGGCCCACAACGTGTGGCTGCTGCCATCGACCACCGTGCTCTCCAAGGCCGAGTGGATCACCGTGGATGCCGCCGTCTCCAACGACCTGTTCTTCTTCAACCACTTCCCGCTGGGCCTGGACAACCTCGTGGTGGTGGCACCCGATGGCTCCGCCATCAAGCCCGAGAATTCGCACCGCGGCAAGCTGCGCAGCGTGTTCGACCTGAACCTCACCCAGTCCGGCACCTACCACCTGGCCGTGGTCAGCAGCGGCCTGAACGCCACGTATAAGGACAAGGCCGGCCAGAACAAGCGCTGGCGCGGCACGGCCGAGAAGTTCGCGGCCGAAGTGCCTGCCGACGCGCAGGAGCTCAAGGTCACGCAGTCGGCAGGCCGCATCGAGACCTTCGTGACGGTGGGCAAGCCCAGCGCCATCAAGCCCACGGGCCAGGGCCTGGAGCTGGTGCCCGTGACGCACCCCAACGACCTCGTGAAGGGCGAGAAGGCCACGTTTGCCTTCCACGTGGACGGCAAGCCCGCCGCCAACCTCGACGTGGTGCTGGTGGCGGGTGCCACGCGCTACCGCGACAAGATCGGCGAGATCAAGGCCACCACCGATGCCAAGGGCGAATTCAGCGTGACCTGGCCTGCCGCCGGCATGTACTGGGTGGACGCCGATGCCAAGGACGAGAAGACCTCGCTGCCCCAGGCCAAGGAGCGTCGTCTTTCGTACGTGGGCACGCTCGAAGTTTTGCCTTGATCTGTTGCAGGTGAGTTTTCGGCGCGCATGAGCATCCAGGTGCAGTACGGGCAGGGGTTTGGGCGCGCAGCCGTTGTTGCGGCGCCTCTTCCTGCCTTGGCATCGTTCGGCGGGGCTGGCCATGCCGCCCCGCATGTGCCTGTGCGCGCTGCCGATCCCGCTGTCTTGCAGACCCTGGCCGGCGAGGCCATGGGCACCACCTGGTCGGTGCGCCTGTGCAATCCGCAGTTCATGCCGCTGGCGCCCGTGCGCGCCGCCATCGAAGAAGCCCTGGCCCTGGTGGTGCGGCAGATGAGCAACTGGGAGCCCGAATCGGAGGTCTCGCGCTTCAACCGCGCGCCGGCCGGTAGTTGGCATGCACTGTCGCCCGCGTTCTTCGCGGTGCTGCAGGCCGCACAGCACTGGGCGCTGGCCAGCGGCGGCGCCTTCGACGTGGGCGTGGGAGCGCTGGTGGACCGCTGGGGCTTTGGCCCACGGCACAATGCGCAGGCTGACCATGCGGCGCCCGCCACGATGCCCTCGGTGCAGGAGCTGCAGGCCCTGCGTCCGCACCGCGCGGGCCTGGCGCTGCGCGACGCGGGCTTTCAGGCGCTGCAGCCGGGCGGCCTGCAACTGGACCTGTCGGGCATTGCCAAGGGCTATTCGGTGGACCTGGTGGTAAACAGCTTGCGTGCGCAGGGCTGGACGGATTTCCTGGTGGAGGTGGGCGGCGAGCTGCGCGCGAGCGGCATGCGCCCCGGCGGCCAGCCCTGGCGCGTGGCCGTGGCGGGCGAGGCCGCAGGCCCGGCCCGGGCGCTCCCGCTCCAGGACATGGCGGTTGCCACGTCGGGCGACCATTGGCATGCCTTTGAGCACGGGGGCCGCCGGTATTCGCACACCATCGACCCACGCACCGGGGAGCCGGTGGCACATGCGCTGGCCAGCGTGACCGTGCTGCACGCCGAGTGCATGCATGCCGATGCCCTGGCCACGGTGCTCACCGTGCTGGGGCCGGTGCAGGGCCTGGCCTTTGCCACAGAGCAGGGCGTGGCCGCGCTGCTGTGCGAGCGCACGCACCAGGGGGCTCAGTGGACTGAGACCCCGGCCTGGCGCGAGCGCTTTCCCGAATTTCAATGAACTTTTCTGATCCCACTGTGCGGCTGGCCGCTGCCGCCACCCTGGTGCTGCTCTACGCCGCCCTGTGCGCCGCCATCTGGCTGCGCGAGCGGCGCAGGCACCAGGCACAGGCCGCGCAGGCACTGGCCTTGGCATCCGCGCGCGAAGGCGTGCAGCCGCTGCTGGTGGTGTACGCCAGCCAGACTGGCCAGGCCGAAGAACTGGCGCGCGAGACGGCACGCCTCCTGCACACGGCGGGTGAGCCCGTGCACCTGTGCGCGCTCGACAAGCTCGATGCCGCCTTGCTCGCACGCAGCCGACGCGCGCTGTTCCTGGTCAGCACCTACGGCGAGGGCGATGCGCCCGACAATGCGGCGGCCTTCCAGCAAGCGTGCATGGGGGCGAACGAAGACAGTGCGCCGGACCTGTCGCAACTGCAGTACGGCCTGCTGGCGCTGGGCGACCGCCAGTACACCCACTTTTGCGGCTTCGGCCGCCAGCTCGACACGTGGCTGCGGGCGTGCGGTGCGGTGCCGCTGTTCGAGCGCGTGGAGATGGACAACGCTGCGCCAGCGGCCCTCACGGCCTGGCAGCACCAGCTCGCGCAGGTGTCGAGCCTGAGCGAGCTGCCCGTGTTGGAGGCGCCCGCGTTCGACCAGTGGACCCTGGCCGCGCGCACCCACCTGAACCCCGGCAGCGAGGGGGCTCCCGTGCACCTGGTGGAGCTGGCGCCACCCGCTGGCGCGGCGGCTGCATGGGAGTCGGGCGACCTGGTGCAGGTGTGCGTCCCCGGCGACCTGGAGCACCCGCGCGAGTATTCGATCGCCTCGCTCGCCAGCGATGGCCGCGTGCACCTGGTGGTGCGCCAGGCCACCCGCGAGGATGGCACGCCGGGCCTGGCATCGCATTGGCTGACCGAGGGCGCGCAAGTGGGCCAAGCAGTGCCAATGCGCCTGCGCGCGCACCGCAATTTCCGGCTTGAAGACAACGCTGCGCGCCCGCTGATCCTGGTGGGCAATGGCACGGGCATCGCCGGCCTGCGCAGCCACCTGCGGGCCCGGGCGCAGGCCGGTGCCGGGCGCAACTGGCTGCTCTTCGGCGAGCGCAACGCTGCGCACGATTTCCTCTTTCGCGACGAGCTCACCGCCTGGCAGGCGGCTGGGGTGCTCACGCGGCTGGATGTGGCCTTTTCGCGCGACGACCCGGCCCACAGGGTTTATGTGCAGGACCTGCTGCAGGCGCATGCCGCCACCGTGCGTGCCTGGGTCGAGGAGCAGGGGGCAGCCATCTACGTCTGCGGCAGCCTGCAGGGCATGGCGCAGGGCGTGGACATGGCGCTCACCGGCCTGCTCGGCCCTGCACCCATGGCCGAGCTGGTGCGCAGCGGGCGCTACCGGCGTGATGTGTACTGAGGGCGGCGCATGCGTGCGTGGATGCGCGTTGCAACCGTGCGTGGATGCGTTTGGTCAGTCCATCAATGTGGACGAGGCCGTGACGCGCGGGCTTGAACTGAGCACCTGCATTCCGATCGCCAAGGCCTGGTCGGCCACGGCCAACTGCACGTACACGACGAGCGAGCAAAAGAGCGGGCCTAATGTGGGCAAGCCGCTCATGGATACACCCGAGCATGCGTTGAACGCACGGTTGAACTGGGAGCCTTCGCAGCAGTGGAATGTGTGGCTGCGTGCGGAGTACCGCAGCGAGCGTTTCCGGGATCCGGGGACGACGGCGGATACGCGGGCTGCGAAGGCGGCGCTCGGTGACTTCAAAGAGTACACGCAGTTCCATGTGGGGGGCAGCTACAAGGTCACGCCGCAGTTCTCCATCAACGCTGCGGTGTACAACCTGTTCAACAAGGATTTTGTGGAGTACACGGCGTATACGGTGCCGGGGCGCCCGCGGTGACGAACTATAGGAACCTTTGTATGAACAGCCAGGATGGGCGTCGCCTCTGGTTGTCGGCGACCTACAAGTTCTGATTTGTTGTGTGGGTGTCGCTTCGCTCTGATGGTGCGCGGCTGAGCAGAGGGCGGGGGCCGGGGTGTGCGCCCGGCGGCGCAGTGCTTCTGTTAGACCTCATGCCTATGTTGCGGGCGAGAGCCGGGTCTCGGCCCGGCGACCGAGGTACCTTTCTTTGCGTCGCCAAAGAAACGTACCCCAAAGAAAGGCGACCCCGCTGCCCGTGTCCCCCTCGCCGGTGGCGAGGGGGCAGCCTGCGATGCTCGGTCCTGGGGTGACGCCGAAGAACTCCCTGCGCTGCCTCTGCGAGGCAGCTCCGGTCAGACAGCTTCGGCGAGCCAGATGACGAGGCGCGTGTCCTTCGGCACGCGCTCACCCCAGGCCCTGCGCTTCTCGGCACGGTCAGAAGGGGGTGGGAGCGGGCTCCACACGGGCCATTGCTTCGCTCGGCCCCAACTGCCTCGCTGCGCTTGGCCTGGACAGGGCGGCTGCGCCCGCACCGTCGGCAGCGCACAGCGCGAACCGACACCCGGCGTAGCTGCGCAGCAGCAGCCGTCCCTGACCCCGCTCCCCACCCCTGCTGGCTGCGCCGAGAAGCGCAGGGGCTGGGGTGGGCGTGTGTGCCGAAGGACACACACGCTTCGTGATCTGACTTGCCGATGCTGTTTGAGCGGAGTTCGAAGAACGCAGCGAGTTCATCGGCACCACCCCAGGTCCGAGCATCGCAGGTTGCCTCCATCGCCCGACAGGGCGATGGGGGACGCAGACTGGGGGCCGCCTTCTCTTTGGTGACTTTCTCTTGGCGGCCAAGAGAAAGTTACTGCGCCGCCGGGCGCACATCCCGGCCTCCGCCCTCAACACAAGCACGCAGCCTTAATAAGCCGCGAGCCACAAACAAAAAGTCAGGGCAAATCCACCCGCACAATCCGATCCGTAGCCGGCGGCACCACAGCCCCTCCAGAAGCAGTGAAGTAAGCCTCCAACGCATCCAGATCCTGCCCGGCCCCCAACCCATCCACGCCTTGCGTGAACACCGTGAAGTTATCCCCACCCGTAGCCAGAAAGCTGCTCACCACCACCCGGTACACAGCATCGAAGCGCAGCGGCTGCCCGTTGAGCAACACGCCACTCACCCGCTGCCCCACAGGCAGACGCAGGTCATATCGGTAGGTAAACCCCTTGGAGACCGACAGCACCCGAGGGCTCTGCGCGGTGTTGGTGCCGCTGGCGAACTGCTGCTCAAGGATGGCTTTCACCTGTGCACCGGTGAACGACTGCACCATCAGGCTGTTGCCGAACGGCTGGGCCGTGAACATCTGCCCGTAGCGCACCTGGCCATCGGGCCCAGGCACCAGCACGCCGCGCACGCCGCCGGGGTTCATGAAGGAGATCTGGGCATTGAGGCCGGGGCCCTGGGCCGCGAGCAACTGCGCGTCGGCGATCAGGTTGCCCATGGAGGTTTCGAGCGACGCAGCGGGCTCGCGCGAGACAGGGCCCGTGAGGCGGCCGGCGGGGCGCTGGGCCTGGGGCTCTGCGGCGGCGCGGTAGCGCTCCACGATGGCGTGCACGCCCTCATCGCGCGCGAAGACGGGGAAGCGTGTGTCCACGGCGAAGGTGGTTTGCCCGCTGGTGAAGCCCTCGCCCTGCACGATGACCTGGCGTGCGCTCTTGCGCACCACGCGGCGGGTGGCGGTGTCCACGCGCAGGCTGATGTCGGTGACATGCGTGCCGTACTGGCCGGCGCTGGTCAGCAGCAGCGGGTGGGCGGGGTTCACGGTGCCATAGTCGCACAGGTAGGAGCGGTGCGTGTGGCCCGAGACCACCACGTCCACCGCGGGGTCGAGCCGCTCCAGGATGGGCAGGATGTCGCCGCTCAGGCCCTTGCAGCTGGTCTCGCCCAGGGCCGCCTCGGTTTCGCCGCCCTCATGCACCATGACCACGATCACATCGGCCCCCTGGGCGCGCAGGCCAGGAATGAGGGCGTTGACGGTATCGGCCTCGTCCGCAAAGCGCAGGCCGGCCACGCCGGCCGGTGCCACCATGGCGGGCGTGCCGCGCAGGGTCAGGCCGATGAAGCCCACGCTGACCGTCACGCCGCCTTCGGTGAAGCGCTTGATGCCGGTAGGTGGCAGCAGCGGGCGGCCGTCGTCGTGCGAGGTGTTGGCCGCCAGCAGGCCGAAGTTGGTGCCAGGGAAGGTGGGGTTGAGCTGGCAGGGCTCGCGCACGGTGTGCTTCTCGCAGCCGCCGTTTTTGAGGCGCAGCAGCTCGCGCCAGCCCTTGTCGAACTCGTGGTTGCCCACGGCATTGAAGTCGATGCCCATGCGGTTGACGGCCTCGATCGTCGGCTCGTCGAGGAACAATGCCGACACCAGGGGCGATGCGCCCACCATGTCCCCCGCCGCCACCACCGCGTGGTGCCTGTGCAGGGTCTTCAGGTGCGCGATGGCGCTGGCCATGTAGGCCGCGCCGCCTGCGGGCACGCGCGCCTGGCCGCTGCCATCGGGCGCGGCCACGTTCAGGGCCATGCGCGGCGGTTCCAGGTTGCCGTGCAGGTCGTTGAAGGCGATGAGGCCGATGTCGATGTGGGTGGGAGGCGCGGGTGGGGATGCGCAGCCCGCCAGCAGGGCGGCTGCGGCCAGGGCAGACGCGGCGAAGGCCAGCGGCCAGCGGCGCAAGGCGCCCCCTGCTGCTGCGGCGCTCAAAGGAAGGACGCCTGGATGGGTGCCACCTCGCGCACCACGTCCGCACACTGGGCGCGGTTGCGCAGGGCATGCTCGATCACCACCAGCGCCAGCAGCGCCTCGGCAATCGGCGCGGCGCGGATGCCCACGCAGGGGTCGTGGCGGCCCTTGGTGATGACCTCGGTGGGCTGGCCGTGGATGTCGATGGACTCGCGCGGGCTGATGATGGAGCTGGTCGGCTTGATCGCGATCGACACTTCCAGGTCCTGCCCGGTGCTGATGCCGCCGAGCACGCCGCCGGCGTGGTTGGTGCGAAAGCCCTGGGGCGTCATCGAGTCGCCGTGCATGGTGCCGCGGTGGGCCACGCTCTCGAAGCCGGCACCGATCTCCACGCCCTTGACGGCGTTCAGGCCCATCATGGCGTGGGCGATGTCGGCGTCGAGCTTGTCGTACAGCGGCTCGCCCAGGCCCACGGGCACGCCGCTGGCCGAGATGCGGATGCGCGCGCCGCAGGAGTCGCCGGCCTTGCGCAGCGCGTCCATGTAGTCCTCGTACTGCTGCACGTCGGCCACGGGGGCGAAGAAGGGGTTCTGGCGCACGTGGTCCCAGCTCTCGAAGGGGATGGGCAGCTCGCCCAGCTGCGTCATGCAGGCGCGGAACTGCGTGCCGTACTGCTCGGCCAGCCACTTCTTGGCCACCGCACCGGCGGCCACGGTGGGTGCCGTCAGCCGGGCCGACGAACGGCCGCCGCCGCGCGGGTCGCGGATGCCGTACTTGTGCCAGTAGGTGTAGTCGGCATGGCCCGGGCGAAAGCTCTCGGAGATGTTGCTGTAGTCCTTGCTGCGCTGGTCGGTGTTGCGAATCAGCAGCGCGATGGGGGTGCCGGTGGTCCGGCCTTCGTACACGCCCGAGAGGATCTCCACCGCATCGGGCTCGTTGCGCTGGGTCACGTGGCGGCTGGTGCCGGGGCGGCGGCGGTCCAGGTCGGCCTGGATGTCCGCCTCGGCGAGCGGCATGCCCGGCGGGCAGCCGTCGATCACGCAGCCAATGGCCGGGCCGTGGGATTCACCAAAATTGGTGACAGCGAATAGGGTACCGATGGTGTTGCCGCTCATGGGATCGATTATCCCAGAGTGGCGGAACCTGTTCAGCCGCCGCGCTCTTCTTCGGGCCAGTCGCGGATATAGGCCTTGAGCATCTTGTTCTCGAAGTTCTGGCTGTCCACCACGGCCTTGGCCACGTCGTAGAAGCTGATCACGCCCATGAGCATGCGCTTGTCCATCACCGGCATGTAGCGCGCATGGCGGTCCAGCATCATGCGGCGCACCTCGTCCATGTCGGTTTCGAGGGTGCAGGTCAGGGGGTGGTCGTCCATGGCCGAGCGCACCTGCAGCGTGCCCACGCTGCCGCCGTTCTTGACGATGGCCTGGATCACTTCGCGGAAGGTGAGCATGCCCACCAGGTCACCGAGCTCCATCACCACCAGGGAGCCGATGTCGCGGTCGGCCATGATGTCCACGGCATTGGCCAGCGGTTCGTCGGGGGTGACGGTGTAAAGGGTGTTGCCTTTGACGCGAAGGATATCGCTGACTTTCATGATCGGTCTCCAATGGGGCTCGGTAGGGCGCGGCAGGCCTGTTCGCATGAAATATAGCCCACAATGCCTGCCAGCACCGACAACATGGGAGACATTGGATGCCCGGTTACTCCGACCCCGGCTTTGACACGCTTGCGCTGCACGCCGGAGCCACCCCCGACCCCGCCACCGGCGCACGCGCCGTACCGATCCACCTGACCACCTCGTTCGTCTTCGAATCGAGCGATCACGCCGCCTCGCTGTTCAACCTGGAGCGGCCCGGCCATGTCTACAGCCGCATCAGCAATCCCACCAATGCGGTGCTGGAGCAGCGCGTGTCGGCCCTGGAAGGCGGCGTGGGTGCCATCGCCACCGCCAGCGGCCAGGCCGCGCTGCACCTGGCCATCTGCACGCTGATGGGTGCGGGCAGCCACATCGTGGCCAGCACGGCGCTGTACGGCGGCTCGCAGAACCTGCTGCACTACACGCTGTCGCGCTTCGGCATCGCAACCACCTTCGTCAAGCCCGGCGACATCGACGGCTGGCGCGCCGCCGTGCGGCCCGATACCAAGCTGTTCTTCGGCGAGACCGTGGGCAACCCGGGCCTGGATGTGCTGGACATCCCGACCATCAGCGCCATTGCCCATGAAGCGGGTGTGCCGCTGCTGGTCGACTCCACCCTGACCTCGCCCTGGCTCATGAAGCCGCTGGAGCTCGGTGCCGACCTGGTTTACCACTCGGCCACCAAGTTCCTCTCGGGCCACGGCACGGTGGTGGGCGGCATCGTGGTCGACGGCGGCAGCTTCGACTGGGACGGCCCGCGCTCGGCGGGCAAGTTCGCCGAGCTGACTGAGCCGTACGAGGGTTTCCACAACATGGTGTTCAGCGAGGAAAGCTCGGTCGGCGCCTTTTTGCTGCGCGCACGGCGCGAAGGCCTGCGCGACTTTGGCGCCTGCATGAGCCCGCACACGGCCTGGCTGATCCTACAGGGCATCGAGACGCTGCCGCTGCGCATGGAGCGGCACATGCGCAACACGGCGCGCGTGGTCGAGTTCCTGGCCAGCCAGCCCTTTGTCTCGCGCGTCGGCCACCCCATGCTCGAATCGCACCCCAGCCACGGCCTGGCGCAGAAGCTGCTGCCGCGCGGCGCGGGCTCGGTGTTCAGCTTCGACCTCAAAGGCAACCGCGAGCAGGGCAAGAAGTTCATCGAGGCGCTCAAGGTCTTCAGCCACCTGGCCAACGTGGGCGACTGCCGCAGCCTGGTGATCCACCCGGCCAGCACCACGCACTTCCGCATGAGCGACGAGGCGCTGGTGAACGCCGGCATCACGCAGGGCACGATCCGCCTGTCCATCGGGCTGGAGGATGCCGATGACCTGATCGACGACCTCAAGCGCGCCCTCAAGGCTGCGGAGAAGGCGGCCTGAGCCGGGTGATGGCTGACAAGGCACCCGCCATGGACTGGCAGGCCTTCGAGCAGACGCTGCTGGACGACGCGCTGGCGCTGGTGCTGCCCGCGTTGCAGGCACACCCGCTGCGCGGCGATGTGTATGCCGTGGCGCTGGCAGGCATGTACCGCGAGCTCGATGGCCCCATCTACCTGCCTACCGTGTCCATGGGCAGCGAGGCGGCATTGGCCGAGGTGGAACCGGAAGATGACGGCGGCACGCTCCACAGCCTGCGCTGGAACCCCGCCGACTGGAACTGGCCCGAAATGTCCTCGGACAGCGCCGCCATGGCCTCTGCCCAGGCCGCATTGGCGGCCGAGGCCCAGGGCGGCGATGTGGCGCAATGGGAGGCCACGGACCGCCGCTGCGTCGATGCGCTGGTGAGCGTGTGCCACCGGTTGCGTGCCGCCCTGCAAGCGTCGCCCGTGGCCGACCGGCTCACACCCGGCTTTGCCGTGCTGCTGCACGAGGACAGCGACGAGGGCATTGCCATGGCCCTGCGATGCCTGGGTGAGGAGGCCTTTGCACGCCTGCTGCCCGGCCATGCGGCCGACCTGGCCGAGGCGGCGCGCGTGGCCGTCTTGCCTGATGCCGAGCGCCTGCGCTACCACCTGGCTTGCCTGGCGCGCCAGCCCGCGCCCGAGCTGGGCCTGACGCGCGAGCAGGCGCAGCGCCATGGCGAGGCGGCGCAGCGTGCGCTGCGCGCCTTTGGCACCACTGCCATCCCGGCACTGCTGCAATTGCTGGCGCGCACCGAGACACAGTGCGAGGCCGCGCGCCTGCTGGGCGAGATCGGTGCCGCCACGCCCGAGGTGGTGGCCGCCTTGCGGGCCCAGGTGCTCAAGACCGTGCCGCGCGGCAGCAGGCGCCATCTGGCCCAGGCGGGCCGCAATATCTGCGCTGGTGCGCTGGCCCACCTGGGCGACAGTGCCTGGCTGCTGCAGCAGGCCCAGGCGGGCACGCTTAGCGATGAGTGCGTGGCCCAGGGCCTGTCATCGCCCTACGGCGCGTTCCGCAACCGTGCGCTGGACCCGCTGCCGCTTGACTACCGCCCGGTCGAATCGCTGCCCGGCGTGCGGCCTGCGCTGCTGCCGCTGGTGGAGCAATGGCTGCGCCCCGGCAGGGGCACCTGCACCTTGCGCCCGCAGGAGGTGGACGAAGCCCTGCGCGGCTTGCAATCGCCGCTGACCGCGGTGCGCCAGCACGCGGCCATGGTGCTGGGCGAACGGGCCTTGGGCGCCGAGGCCGGTGCGCGCACCGTGCCTGCACTGGCCCGTGCCGTGTTGCACGACAGCGACGAGACCGTGCGCTACCTGGCGGTTCTGGCCCTGGACGACTGGCGTGGCGCGGCCGCTGCACAGCGACCGCTGGCCGAGGCCACGGCGCAAGGGGACAGCAGCACCAAGGTGCGCGACGCAGCACAACGCTGGCTCCAGGTGCTGGACGACCTGGCCGCCGGTGTGCCGCCGCGCTGAGGGCTGTCATCGCGCCCGACACGACAAGAACGACGAAGCAAAGACAGACAAAGAGGAACCATCCGCATGCAGATCCAAGTCAACGGCCACACCACCTACTGCTACACTGGCGGCAAGGCGTTCAACCCCGCACTGCCCACCGTGGTCATGGTCCACGGCGTGCTCAACGACCACAGCGTGTGGGCCCTGCAAAGCCGCTACCTCGCCAACCATGGCTGGAACGTGCTGGCCGTGGACCTGCCTGGCCACTGCCGCAGTGCGGGCGAGGCGCCGGCCAGCGTCGAGGCGGGGGCGGACTTCGTTGCCGCGCTGCTCGATGCCGCGGGCGTGCAGCGCGCCGCGCTGGTGGGCCACAGCTTCGGTTCGCTGATCGCGCTGGAGGCCGCGGCCCGCTTGGGTGAGCGCGTGAGCCACCTGGTGCTGGTGGGCACGGCCTACCCGATGAAGGTCTCGCCCGCGCTGATCGACGCGGCGCTCAACGAGCCCGAGAAGGCGCTGCGCATGGTCAACGTGTTCTCGCGCAGCACGCTGGCGCCGCCTTCGGGCGCGGGCTTCTGGGTCTACAACGCGGGCATGGCGCTGGGCCGCAAGGTGCTGCGCAGCAACACGGCGGTCAATGTGTTCCACCGCGGCTTCGTGGCCTGCGACAGCTATGCCAACGGCGAGCAGGCGATTGCCGCCGTGCAGTGCCCGGTGCTGTTCGCGCTGGGCGCGCAGGACCAGATGACCGCGCCCAAGGCCGCCCAGGGCCTGGTGGCGGCCGCGCGTGCCGCCGGCAAGCGGGTGCACACCACCAGCCTGCCCGTGGGCCACAACCAGATGAGCGAGGCGCCGGATGGCACGCTGATGGCCATTCGCGACTTTTTAGCGCTCCAGCCCAGCTGACGCTCGCGTCTCCACCGGCTCCCGTTTTTTCCATCTAAATCAGAGGCTCCCGTCCCATGACCCTGCGCACCGCCCTGTTCGAGCTGGCCCGCCAGCACACGCTGGACCGACCGGCCGCCACGCGCCTGCTCGGTCTCGCGGGGTTCGACCGCCCGCCTGCCGCCCTGCACACCACGCTGTGGCGCACCGTCGCGGTCATCGCCGCGGCGCTGGGTGGCCTGGGCCTGGTGATGTGGATCGCGGCCAACTGGGAGAGCCTGGGCCGCTTCATGCGCTTTGCGCTGCTGCAGGGCTTTGTGCTGGCCATGTGCGCAGGCGCTGCGTTCCGGGCCGGTGCGCGTGCGCCGCTGGCCATGCTGGCGCTGCTGGGCTCGGGTGCGCTGTTCGCCTACTTCGGGCAGACCTACCAGACCGGGGCCGACCCCTGGCAGCTGTTTGCCGTGTGGGCCGTGCTCACGCTTCCCCTGGCGCTGGCCGTGCGCAGCGATGTGGTGTGGGTGCCATGGACCCTGGTGGCCATGGTCGGCATCTCGCTGTGGGCGCAGGCGCACACGGGCCACAGCTGGCGCGTTTCGCCTGTGGACATGACAGTGCACCTGGTCTCCCTGGGCGCTGCGCTGGCCGTGGCGGCGGCCATGCTGCCACAGGCCCACCGCTTCACCGGCGCAGGCGTCTGGGCGTTGCGCACGGCGGGCACGCTGGCGCTGATGTTGGTCACGCTCACCGCGCTGGGCGGCCTGTTTCACTCGCCCGTGGCGGGCCACTACGGCCTGGGCCTGGTGCTGCTGGCGGCGGCTGCCGCGCTGGTAGGTACGCGCACGCATTTCGACATCTTCCTGCTCAGTGGTGCGGCGCTGGGGCTCAACATCCTGCTGGTGACCGGGTTGGCGCGCGCCATGTTCTCGGGCTCCCGCCTCGGTGATTTCGTGGGCTCGCTGCTGCTCATCGGCCTGGTGGCCGCAGGGCTGCTGGCGGCCACCGTGAATCTGGTGATGCGCCTGGCGCGGCGCGCCGCATCGCAGCAGGGACAGGGAGAAGCGGCATGAGCGGCGCTCCCATCGATCCGGTGGACACCTCGGCAAGCGCTGCGGCACCTGTGAACTCTGCCCCGCCGAGTGTTCTGGATTCCATCGTGCAAGCCGCCGTGGCGCAAGGCGTCCTGCCGCCCGGCGCTTCGGCGGCAGACGCACACCGTGCCGGCGGCACGGCGCGCCCCTGGCCCGTGGTGCTGCTCACGGCGCTGGGTGCCTGGCTGGCCGCGCTGCCGCTGCTGGCCATGTTCGGCCTGTTCTTCGGCGAGTGGATCGTGCGGGACGCGGGCGCCTACGTCATCGGCGCCGTGGTGCTGGCCGGCGCCACGGCCGCCCTGCGCAGCAAGGACCTGCCGATCTTCCTGGAGCAACTGGCGTTTCCTGCGCTGCTCACGGGCGCGGGTCTGCTGGGCTTTGCCTTCGGGCGCGACATGGGCCTGCAGCCGGCGGCCGCCTTCATGCTGGTGGTGGCGCTGGGCGTGGCCGCACTCGTGGCCTTGCCCTGGCTGCGCGTGCTGCTGGGTGCGGGAGCGGCGGCGCTGTTCGCTGTCCTCATCTGGCCCGGCTCCGATGGCCGCTGGGCCTTGTCGCCGCTGGTGCCCTGGAGCATGGTGCATGGCGTGCTCGCGGTATGGGTGGGGCTGCTGCTGTGGCAGCGCCATGCGCTGGGCCGCGGTAGTGCCGGCAACTGGCTGGCAGCGCTGCTGGAGCCCCTGGCCTGCGGCTGGCTGCTGGTGCTGCTGTGGGGCATCTGCGGCCTGTCGGGCCAGACCTTCCTGGTGGGCGGTGCGTTCGGTGCCGGCATCGGCGGTGAGCTGGTGCGCGAGGTCGGCCGGGAGGTCGGGCCGCGCGCCTTTGCGCTGCAATGGCTGGTGCAGGCGGCCAGCGTGCTGCTGGCGCTGGGTGCCGCCGCCATCGCGCAGCGCGCTTGGCCGGTGCTGCGCCAGCCCCGCGCTGGTGTGGTGGCGTTGGTGCTGGCGCTGCTGTGCTGGTTCTCGCCTTTGCTCGGCAGTGCGCTGCTGGCCCTGGCCATCGCCGGCACCACCCGCCGCTGGGGCCAGGCCACTGCGGCCGCCCTGGCCTGCACCTGGATCATGGGTGGTTTCTACTACCTGCTGGCCTGGCCCCTGGCCACCAAGGCCATGGTGCTCGTGGGCTGCGGCGCGCTGCTGGGTGTGCTGGCCTGGAGCGCGCTGCGCACACCACGTGCTGCCGCCGCCGCTGGTCCTGGCCATGCAGCCCACCGCTGGGCCTACCGCGCCAGCCCCTGGCTGCTGGCTCTGAGCGCGGTGGCCACCGTGGCCGTGGCCAACATCGGCATTGCCGACAAGGAGCACACGATTGCCAACGGCCAGAAGGTCTACGTGCCCTTGGCCCCGGTGGACCCGCGCTCGCTGATGCAGGGCGACTACATGCGCCTGCGCTTCACCCTGCCGCCCATGGTCGATATCGACCGGCGCGAAGCCGGCGTGGAAGGCCTGCTGGGCAGCCGGCCCTATGCCGTGGGCCGGCTCGATGCACGCGGCGTGGTGGCCTGGGAGCGCGTGGAAAAGTACGATGCGCCCATTGCCCCCGGCGAGTTCCGCATCCAGCTCACACCCAAGAACGGCGACTGGACGCTGGTGACGGACGGTTGGTACTTCGCCGAAGGCGATGCCAGCCGCTGGGAGCAGGCGCGCTTTGGCGAATTCCGTGTGCAACCAGACGGCAAGGCCTTGCTGGTGGGCATGGCGGACGAGCAGCTCGTGCCCATCGGCCGGTGATGCGGCCGCGCATACCGCTCACTCGACCGGGTGGGCCGTGCGCTGCCATGCGGGCCGGCGCAGCAGCGTGAACGCTCGCAGCAGCCACTCGGCTGGCCCGTAGGCGTGTAGCCCCATCCAGCGGCGGCTCTGCACGAGCAGGGCCGCGTACAACGCCAGGCAGCCCAGCAACACCGCCAGCGGCGACACCTGCCCCACCAGCGCCAGGCCGTAGGCGGTGAACACCACCGCCCCCACCAGGGATTGCAGCAGGTAGTTGGACAGCGCCATGCGGCCCGCAGGTTCCAGCCAGGCGCCCAGTCGGCGGCCTGCAGATCCGCTCTGCAGGGCCCAGAGCAGTGCCGCGACATAACTGAAGGTGAGGAAGGGCGCTGTCGCCAGGTCCAGCGCGAGCGTGGCGGCCGACACATGATCGGGTTGGCGGACGGTGCTGTTCTGCGCTGTGGCATAGACCCAGGCACCCAGGCCGCCCACTGGCAGGCAGCACAGCACCCAGCGGCGCAGGCGTGCCGGCTGCAGCGCAATGGTGGCCAGGTAGCCCGAGCGATGGGCTGCCAACCCCAGCAGGAACATGGCCAGCGCACAAGGCCCCTGCACGAACACCAGCACGAACCAGACGCCATCGGCCATGTCGCGCCCGCGCTGGGCGATGGCCTCGATCGCCCCGGAACGGTAGGCCTGTGCGGCCTGCTGTGCCTTGGCGTGGATCTCGGCCAGCGGCCAGTCCATCGGCGGCGCGAGCGACATCAGCCAGGCGAGCAGTCCCCAGCCCGCGGACACCAGCGCCAGCAGCGCCACGGCCATCACCACCGCAGTACCCGGCCGCAGCTTGCGTAGCGCCAGCAGCAACAAACCCAGCAGCGCATAGGTCACCAGGATGTCGCCCGAGAACAGCAGCCAGGCATGGGCCACCCCCAGCAGCAAAAGCCCCGCCAGGCGCCGCAGGAAGCGCGGCACGAAGGCGCTGCCGGAGCGCTGGGCGGCATCCATCTGCAAGGCAAAGCTGTAGCCGAACAGCAGCGAGAACAAGAGGTAGAACTTGGTCTCGAAGACCAGGCTGATGAACCAGCGCACGGCATGGTCCACGGGCCGCGAGAACGCGGGGTCGGCCACGCCGAGGCCAAAGTAGGTCGAGGCAAAGCTGCCCGCATTGACGACCAGGATGCCCAGCAGCGCGAAACCGCGCAGGGCGTCGATGGCGTGCTCGCGGCTGGTGTTGCCCGCGGGCGCCAAGGTCGCAGGGCCGGGGAGAGTGGGGGTGCCGACCGGTGTCATGCCAGGGGCCCGATCACGGTCGCCAGCGCGCCCAGCACCAGCGTGCGGTAGGCCGTGCTGTCGAACGGCACCTCCACCATGGCTCGCCCAAAGGCGCCGTCGAGCAGCAGCAGCACCCAGTCCGCCGCCTGGGCTGCGGGCATGGACAGGCGCACTTGCCCACGCTCCACGGCTGCCTCCAGCAGTTGCACCAGCGCGGCCTTGCGCACCGCCTCACCGTGCGCCACACAGGCCATGACAACCGGGTTGCGCACGCCCTCGGCCAGCACCTCCAAGCCGATGCGGGTGTAGACGGGGTCCGCCAGCAGGGCCAGGCTGTCTTCCACGGTGTTCAGCAGCGCCTGGTACAGGTCCTGCGCCTGCCCGGCCTGGGCAAAGCGCTCGGCGGTCTCGCGCTGGTCCTCCTCCACGATGGCGGCAATGATGGCCTCCTTGGTGGGGAAGTAGTGGAACAGGTTGCCGGGGCTCATGCCGGCCTGCGCACAGATCTCGGCCGTGCGTGTGCCGTGAAAGCCTTTGCGCATGAAACATTCCACGGCCGCGGCCAGGATGTGCTGACGCCGGGCCTGGTACTGTGCGGGATTGACGGGGCGCATGGATGGTGGCAAAGGTTATTAATAGACCAACTAGTCGATCTATTAAACATTGTCACCTGCCCTCTGTCAAACCCGGCACGCCTGTGCGGCGCACTTGGGCGTATAAAGCGCAGACAACAAAACCCTACGGAGACAAGCCATGGACCTCAGCGCCACCCCTGCCGACAAGGCCGCCACCCCCACCGACCCGCGTGCTTTCAAGAGCTTCGCGGAGTTCTACCCGTTCTACCTGACCGAGCACAGCAACCGCACCTGCCGGCGCCTGCATTTCGTGGGCTCCACCCTGTCGCTCCTGTGCGTGGCCTGGGCAGTGGCCACACGGCAGCCGTACTTCCTGCTGGTTGGCCTGCTGTGTGGTTATGGCTTTGCGTGGGTGGGGCATTTCGGCTTCGAGAAGAACAAGCCGGCCAGCTTCAAGCGCCCCCTGTACAGCTTCATGGGGGATTGGGCGATGTACCGGGACATCTGGCTGGGCCGCGTGCCGTTCTGAGGCGCCGAGGGGCCTGGCAGCCCCCAGAGTCTTCGGTCGAATCGATCCGGCGGCCGCCTTCTATCGTCAGTCCGCAGTTTCGCCGGAGTCTTTGATGATTCTGGCCCAGCGGATCATTTCGCCCTCCACGTATTTCTTGTGCTCCGCGGGGTCCAGGCGCGCGTCGGTCACGATGCGCACACCGAGTGCCTCCTCGCGCTGGATGAGTTCGGGGTCCTTGAGCGCTGCGCGGATGGCTGCGTTCAGCCTGGCCAGCACGGCCGGTGGCGTGCCCTTGGGGGCATACACGCCATGCCACACCGACATCTCGAAGCCGGTCAGGCCTGCTTCGGCCAGCGTGGGCACCTGGGCAAGCGCGGGCAACGCCATGCGCTGCTTGCTGGTGACGCCAAAGACCTTGACCTTCTTCGCTTCGATCTGGGGCACGGCGTTGGTGGCCTGCTCGCACATCAGGTCCACCTGTCCGCCCATCAGGTCGGTCATGGCGGGTGCCGTGCCCTTGTAGGGCACGAAGGCCATCTTCGATTGCAGGCCGGCCTGCAGCACCAGCCCGCACAGGTGGGATGCCGAGCCCACGCCGGCATTCGCGAGGTTGACCTTTCCGTCATTGGCGCTGATCCATTTGCGAAGGTCCGCAAAGTTGCTGGCCGCCAGGCCTGGCTTGCCGATCAGGGTCGAAGGCGCTTCGTTGATGAGTCCAAGGTATTCGAAGTCTTCCAGCGTTTTGTACGGCAGCTTCTTGTAGAGCGCTGGTGCGGTGGAGATGCCGATGTGGTGCACCAGCAGGGTGTAGCCGTCCGGTGAGGCACGTGCGACGCGCGCCGCACCGATGGTGCCTCCCGCACCTGCCGTGTTGTCGACGATCACGGTCTGGGCCAAAGGCTTGCGCAGGGCCTCTGCCAGATCACGGGCAATTTTGTCGCTGGGGCCGCCAGCAGAAAAGGGGACGACCAAGGTAATTGGCTTGTCCGGAAATTCCGCCCGTGCGGTTGTGCTGATGCTGATCGCAACCAGTCCGATGGCTGCGGCTGCAGCCCCTTGCTTCAAAATGCCCATGGCTTGTCTCCTTCAGGTTCTGTTTTTGAGGGGGTGATCAGGCCGACAGTGCCTGCATCTGCGCGTACAGGTCGGCCTTGCCTTCGAAGCCGATGCCTGGCAGGTCGGGCAGGGTGACGTGGCCGTCGATCACCTGCACGCCATCGGGGAAGCCGCCGAAGGGCTGGAACAGGTCCGGGTAGGACTCGTTGCCGCCCAGGCCCAGGCCGGCCGCGATGTTCAGCGACATCTGGTGCCCGCCGTGCGGGATGCAGCGGCTCGCGGACCAGCCGTGTTCCTTGAGCATGTCCAGCGTGCGCAGGTACTCCACCAGGCCGTAGCTCAGTGCGCAGTCGAATTGCAGCCAGTCGCGGTCAGGGCGCATGCCGCCATAGCGGATCAGGTTGCGCGCGTCCTGCATGGAGAACAGGTCTTCGCCCGTGGCCATGGGGTTCTTGTAGTAGTTGCGCAAGGCTGCCTGCAGCTCGAAATCGAGTGGGTCACCGGGCTCCTCGTACCAGAACAGGTCGTATTGCGAGAGCGCCTTGGCGTACTGGATGGCGGTGTCCAGGTCGAAGCGGCCATTGGCATCCACGCACAGCTTCTGGCCGTCCTGCAGCACTTCCATGATGGAGTCGATGCGGCGCAGGTCTTCGTCGAGCGAGGCACCGCCGATCTTCTTCTTGACCACGGTGTAGCCGCGGTCGATGTAGCTCTTCATTTCGTCTTTCAGTTTGCCGTGGTCCTGGCCGGGGTAGTAGTAGCCGCCGGCGGCATAGACGAAGATCTTGCGATTGGGTGTGCCGTTTCCGTAGCGGTCGGCCAGCAACTGGAACAGCGGCTTGCCTTCGATCTTGGCCACGGCGTCCCACACGGCCATGTCGATGGTGCCGATGGCCACCGAGCGCTCGCCATGGCCGCCCGGCTTCTCGTTGGTGAACATGGCGTTCCAGATCCTGTGCGGATCGAGGTTCTTGCCGCTGTCGTCGATCAGTGATTCGGGGTTGGCTTCGAGCACGCGGGGGATGAAGCGCTCGCGCATGAGCTTGCCCTGGCCATAGCGGCCGTTGGAGTTGAAGCCGTAGCCCACCACTGGCTTGCCATCGCGGATCACATCCGTGACCACTGCCACCAGGCTCAGCGTCATCTTGCTGAAGTCGATGTAGGCATTGCGGATGGGCGAACTGATGGGGATGGTCTTCTCTCTGATCTCAACGATTTTCATGCGGTGCTCCGGGTGTCGAAACGGGGTGTCACAACGGGTGACGGGATGGGTATGATCCGCAACCGCGCGGTGTTTGACCAATGCCGTTTTTCTTCTCTTCAGTGCTTTCAGAGCACAGCGGGCTTGTTATGAACATCTCCTGGCTGGAGGATTTCCTGGTCCTGGCCGCCGTCGGAAATTTTTCCCGCGCCGCAGAAGACCGCCACATGACGCAGCCGGCCTTCGGCCGCCGCGTGCGGGCGCTGGAGGAGTGGCTCGGGGTGGAGCTGTTCGACCGCAGCACCCAGCCGGTCAGGCTGACGGAAGCGGGCCAGTGGTTTCAGGGCGTTGCGCCCGAATTGCTCGCCGAGGTGGCGCGCCTGCCCGGCGCGGCGCGTGCGGTGGCCGAGGCGAATTCGAAGAGCCTGCGCTTTGCGGCGACCCACGCCTTGTCGCTGACCTTCATGCCGGGGTGGCTGCGCAGCTACGGAGCGCACACCATGGCCGGGACCTTGCAGCTGGAGTCCGACATGCTGCACCGCTGCGAGGCGCTGCTGGCCCAGAGCAAGGTGCAGTTCGTGCTGTGCCATGCCCATGCGCAGGCCCCCAGCCTGTTGCACGCGCAGGCCTATCCATCGGTCTGCGTCGGTACCGATGTCTTGCGGCCCGTGTGTGCCGTAGGGCCGGACGGTGCCGCCCTCTATGGCCTGGAGCGCTCCGGTGCGGCTGCGCCCTTGCTGGCCTACAGCGCGGAATCGGGGCTTGGCAATATCCTGCACAAGACCATCGACGGTGCGCTCGGGAAGCTCTCGACGCAGACGGTTTTCACGGCCCACCTGGCTTCCGTGCTGCGCACGATGGCGCTGGAAGGCCGGGGCATTGCCTGGCTGCCCCAGAGTCTGGTGGGCGACGATCTGTCAGCGGGGCGGCTGGCCTGCGCTGCGGCCACGCCGCAGTGGAGCATCGAGCTGGAGATCCGGGTCTACCGCTCCCACTTGCAGATGGGGCGCGCCGCCGAGGCGCTGTGGGATGCGGTGGTGCGCGAGGCTGCTGGCCCCTCACCTGCCACGTTTTGATCAGCGCAGCCGGAACACCGCCACAGCCTCCACCAACTGGTGGGCCTGGCCGCTCAGGCTGCCGGCGGCAGCCGCGCTTTGCTCCACCAGCGCGGCGTTCTGCTGCGTGGCGTCGTCCATGCGCACGATGGCCTGGGTCACGCGCAGCATGTCGTTGGTCTGTTCGGCGCTGGCCTGGCTGATCTCTTCCATCAGCGTGCTCACGCCGCGGATGGACTCGACCACCTCGCCCATGGTGCTGCCGGCATTGCGCGCCAGGCTGGAGCCCGCTTCCACGCGCTCCACGCTGGTCTGGATCAGTGCCTTGATCTCGCGCGCCGCGCTGGCGCTGCGCGTGGCCAGGCTGCGCACCTCGCTGGCCACCACGGCAAAGCCGCGGCCCTGCTCGCCGGCACGGGCGGCTTCCACGGCGGCATTGAGCGCGAGGATGTTGGTCTGGAAGGCGATGCCATCGATCACGCCGATGATGTCGGCGATCTTGCGTGAGCTTTCCTGGATGCCCTGCACCACCTCCACCATCTGCCCCACGACCTGACCGCCGCGCTCGGCGACCGAGGCACCGCTGCGGGCGAGTTCGTTGGCCCGCTGGGCGCTTGCCGCGTTGTTCTGCACGGTCTGCTGCAGCTGCTGCATGGACGATGAGGTTTCGTCCAGTGACGAGGCCTGGTCTTCGGTGCGCATGCTCAGGTCGGTATTGCCCTGCGCGATCTCGGCGCTGGCGCTGGCCACGCCTTCGGCATTGGTGCGCACGCCCGAGACCACGCGCTCCAGGTTCTCCTGCATCGCAGCCAGGGCCTGCAGCAGGCGCGCGGGCTCGTCATTGCCTTCGATGGCGATGGTGGTCGTCAGGTCGCCTGCGGCCACCTTGTTGGCCAGGGACACGGCCACGCGCAGCGGGCCCACCACCGAGCGCGTGAGCACCCAGCCGGCAAACACCCCCAGGGCGCTCACCAGCGCCAGTGCCACCAGGCTGCTGACCAGGGCACGGCGCGCATCCTGCGCGGCCTGCTGGGCAATGGCAGCGCTGCTGTCGGCCACCTGGCGGCTGAGTTCGCCCAGCAGCTTGGCCGGGCCCTGGTCAATGTCGGCCACATCGGCGTCACCGGCCGATGCCACGAAGCCCAGTGACTGGAAGGCCTCGAAACCCTTGCGGTAGCCCTGGGCCATCTGGGTGTGCGCGTCGGCGAATTTCTGCAGCGCGGCGCGCTCGGCGCTGTCCACCAGCTGCGGCGCCAGCGCCTTGGCGGCATCGGCCACGCGCTTTTCGCTGGCCTGGAAGGCGTTCCAGTGCAGTTCACGCTTGCGCGAGTCCTCGCCGCGCAGCAGCGTGTTCTTCCACTCCATCACCTGGGTCTTGAACTCGCTCTCCATGCGCGAAACCGCGCGCTCCTGCGCCACACGCTGCAGCACGGTGGCGTCGTAGGTACCCAGCGTGCTGTACAGCGCGGCAATACCGAACAGCGCGGCACCGATCATCAGCGCCAGCACCAGGCCCAATGCACCGGCCATGCGCGTGCCGATGGAGTAGTGGGACATTTTCATCAGGAGGTCCTAGGTGTCGGCAGCAGGAAGGCGGTGCGATGCAAGCGCCTTGCGAAGGGAGGTGTCAGGCTTTGAGCTTGAGCAGGTAGACCATCACGCGGGCGGTGGTCAGGTCCAGTTCCATGAATTCGGTGAGGTCCTTGCCCGTGAGCCAGGAGGCATCCCACTTGTTGGCTTTCAGGGTGCGCACCCAGGATTCATGCACGGTGGCGGCTTCCACGGCGCTCACCATCTCGGCCAGGCGTGCGGCAGAGACGCCCTTGCCCGTGAAGACGCCACGCCAGTTGGCCATGACGGCATCGATCCCCTGCTCGCGGAACGCGGGCAGGCCGAACACGCTGCGCCGGGCCGACACGCCGATGGCGCGCAGCTTGCCGGCCGCAATCGCTTCGCTGAACTCGCTGTAGCCCGACAGGCCCAGGGCGGCCTTGCCGGTGACCAGCGCATCCACCACCTCGTTGCCGCCCGCAAAGGGGCGGTAGACCAGTGCCTCGGGGCTGGCCTTGGCGGCACGGGCCAGCACGCCCGCATAGATATGGTCCACACCGCCCGCGGAACCGCCGGCCACCGGCAAGGCGGGCAGGTCGGCCTTCATGGCGGCCACCAGGTCCTTGGCCGTGCGGATGGGGGAGGATGCGGGCACGGCCGCCACCAGGTAGTCGCTGGTCAGGCGCGCGATGGGTTGGATCTGCGTGAGGTCCACGGCCGGCTTTTGCAGTGCCACGGCGCCCACCATCACCATGCCACCCATGAGCAGCGTATTGGGGTCGTTGGCGTACTTCTCGGCGTAGCGGGCCAGGCCGATGGTGCCGCCCTTGCCGCCCACGTTCTCGTACTCCACCTGGTCCACGGCACCGGCGCCCACCAGGGCAGCGCCCAGCGCGCGGCCGGTCTGGTCCCAGCCGCCGCCGGCATTGGCGGGGATCACGATGCGCAGCGTGCCCGCCAGCTTGGCGACCTTGGCCGGAGGGCGGGCCTGGGCCAGCACCGTGCCGCCAAACGGGGTGGCCAGCGCGGCGAGCGCAGCCGCGCGGGTCAGCACCTGCCGGCGCCGCGTGTTCATGGGTGTGTGGGCGGTCATGGGTTCCCTCGGTAAGCGAATGTATCCAGTCGCCCATGGTGGGCCCTGAAACTGTCATTCGGCTGTCCAGAGTATCAGGGTATACGCTTGAACGCGTGACACCTGTGGCCGCCACACCACCATGAAAAACGCCCTGCGCCGCGGGTGCGGGGCAGGGCGTCGGGGGGCGAGAAAGCCCCTGCAAGGGGCCTTCGCCGAGGGCGCTTACAGCGAATCGATGAAGCTGCGCAGCTTGTCCGAACGGCTGGGGTGCTTCAACTTGCGCAGCGCCTTGGCTTCGATCTGGCGGATGCGTTCGCGCGTCACGTCGAACTGCTTGCCCACTTCTTCCAGCGTGTGGTCGGTGGACATCTCGATGCCGAAGCGCATGCGCAGCACCTTGGCTTCGCGCGGCGTGAGGCCGTCCAGGATGTCCTTGACCACGTCGCGCAGGCCGGCCTGCATGGCGGCATCGATGGGGGCGGTGTTGGCGCCGTCCTCGATGAAGTCGCCCAGGTGGCTGTCGTCGTCGTCGCCGATGGGGGTTTCCATCGAGATCGGCTCCTTGGCGATCTTCATGATCTTGCGGATCTTCTCTTCCGGGATCTCCATCTTCGCGGCCAGGATGGACGCATCGGGCTCGAAGCCGAACTCCTGCAAGTGCTGGCGGCTGATGCGGTTCATCTTGTTGATGGTCTCGATCATGTGCACCGGGATACGGATGGTGCGCGCCTGGTCGGCGATCGAGCGCGTGATGGCCTGGCGGATCCACCACGTGGCGTAGGTCGAGAACTTGTAGCCGCGGCGGTATTCGAACTTGTCCACGGCCTTCATCAGGCCGATGTTGCCTTCCTGGATCAGATCGAGGAACTGCAGGCCGCGGTTCGTGTACTTCTTGGCGATGGAGATCACGAGGCGCAGGTTGGCCTCGATCATTTCCTTCTTGGCATCGCGCGAGGTGGCTTCGCCCTCGTTCATGCGCTTGTTGATGTCCTTGAGCTCGGTCAGCGGCACGACCACGCGCGACTGCAGGTCCATCAGCTTTTGCTGCAGTTCCTGCACGGGCGGGATGTTGCGCGCCATCACCGTGCTCCAGGGCTTGCCGGCGGCGGCCTGCTTTTCCACCCACTTGAGGTTCAGCAGGTTGGCCGGGAAGTCCTTGATGAAGGTTTCCTGCGGCATGCCGCACTTGTCCACGATGATGCGGCGCAGCTCGCGCTCCTTCTTGCGCACGTCGTCCACCTGGCCGCGCACCATGTCGCACAGCTTCTCGATGGTCTTGGCGGTGAAGCGGATGGTCATCAGCTCTTCCGACAGGGCGTGCTGCGCCTTCACGTAGGCGGGCGTGCCGTAGCCTTCCTTGTCGTAGATCTTGTGGACCTTCTCGAACAGGTCCCGGAGCTTGTCGAAGCGCTCCAGCGCCTGCTTCTTGAGTTCTTCGAGCTTCTTGGTCAGCGCCTTGGAGCCGCCCTTGCCATCGTCGTCGTCGGCTTCGTCGAATTCGTCGAAGTCTTCTTCGGCCACGTAGTCGTCGGCCTCGTTGGGGTTGGAGAAACCGTCCACGATGGTGGAGATGACGACCTTGCCTTCGCGGATCTCCTCACCCATGTTGAGGATCTCGGCGATGGTGGCGGGCGATGCGCTGATCGCCTCCATCATGGCCATCAGGCCGCCTTCGATGCGCTTGGCGATCTCGATTTCGCCTTCGCGCGTGAGCAGCTCCACCGTGCCCATTTCGCGCATGTACATGCGCACGGGGTCGGTGGTGCGGCCGAACTCGCTGTCCACGGTGGACAGGGCGGCTTCGGCGGCTTCTTCGGCTTCTTCTTCACTGGCGCCAGCGGGGGCGTTGTCGGTGATGATCAGCGCCTCGGCGTCGGGCGTCTGCTCGTACACGGCCACGCCCAGGTCGTTCAGCGTGGTGATGACGGCTTCGAGCGTTTCGGCATCGACCAGCTTGTCGGGCAAGTGGTCGGAGATTTCGACGTGCGTGAGGTAGCCGCGCGTCTTGCCCAGCTTGATCAGGGTTTTCAGGCGCGAGCGGCGCTTGGCCAGGTCTTCTTCGGTCAGGACGGTCTCGTCCAGGCCGAATTCCTTCATCAAGGCCCGTTCCTTGGCCTTGCTGATCTTCATGCGCAGCGGCTTGACCTTCTCGGCCGTGGGCGTGGCTTCGGCCTCGACCTCGACTTCACCTTCCAGGTCGGATTCGATGTCCGACAGGTCGGCATCGTCGCTGCTTTCCGCGGCACCACCGGCAGCGGCCTTGGGTTTGCGGCCACGCTTGGCGGGCACCTTGGCCTCGTCCGTGGCTGCGCCAGCGACCTTGGCGGGGCGGCCAGGGCGCTTCTTGGGGGCCTCTTCACCGTCTGCGTCGACGGCAGCCTTGGCGCGGGCTTTCTTGAGTTCTTCGGGGGCTTCCGTCTTCTCGGCAGACTTGTTCAAGGGCACAGTTTTCACTTTCTTGGCGACCGGGGCGGGCGCGGCAACTGTTTTGGAAGCAGTTGCCTTGGCCGGCACCTTGGCCGCGGTTTTTGAGACGGCCTTCGCGGCGGTCACTGGGGCTGACTTGGATGGCTTCGCGGACTTTTGAGCGGGCATGAACAACCTCAGAATCAAAAACGGACACAAAGAAAACGCAAGCGCCACAGATCCCGGCGCGGGTGGCACTGCAAAAGCCGTGCTTTTGCAGCTTGAGGGGTATCCCTCAGGGGCAAGATGTCTGGGCGAACATTTGGTGTGCAGTCCTTGCGATGGGTGGGCGGTTGTGCGCGTTTGTCACGGTGGCCCGGCTCGGAGGTGCTGCTGTCGCTCTTGCCTAACCCTACATTATACCATTTGGACTGATTTCAA
The DNA here is from genome assembly GCF_979253235.1 of Acidovorax sp. AC410. NCBI lineage: Bacteria > Pseudomonadati > Pseudomonadota > Betaproteobacteria > Burkholderiales > Comamonadaceae > Acidovorax > Acidovorax sp. AC410. Next base: position 51,117 of record NZ_CEEDCG010000001.1, on the reverse strand, counting down.
GCCGCTTTGACGGTTGCGCCCAATAAAACAACGCGTTTTTGCTCCAGGACGCGGTAGCGCTCCAGGGCCGTGGGGTCCTTGGCCGCCTGCAGGATCAGCAGTTTCTGCTGTTCCTTGATGTCTTCGATGAGCATCCGGTTCAGTAGATCGCGCAATTCCAGCCGGAGTTCCTGCGGCTCGCCCTTGGTCTGGGCGTGGGCGCCGGTCATCACCTTCATGGCCAGGTCTTCGCACTCGTGGTCGCGCAGGCCCTCGCGCAGCACTTCCCAGGCCTGGGGGCCGTGCTCATGGAACCGGCCTTCCAGCCAGGTGAACAGCGGCCCGTGGGGGGCGGGCTGGGCGCACAGGGCGGCGTGGTCGTCGTGCGTGAGCTCTTCCAGGAAACCCATGTGCGACAGCAGCAGGCGCGCAGCGTGGTCTGCCCGGCCCATGGCGGGGGTGCGCGGCAGCCGAGGCTGGGGCGGCCAGGGGGAGTCCTTGTCCTTTTTCTTCCACTTTCCGCCAACGTTGACCCAGTCGCCGCCACCCTTGCGGAAGGGGGGCTTGCCATTGCCGGTTCCGCCACTGCCGCCGCCGCTGTAGCCGCCATGGCCTCCACCGCTCTGGCCCGGGTAGCCGCCGCCCACGTAGTCGGGCTCATGGGGCGGGTGCCAGCCGTCCAGGTCGGGCGGGGAACCGCCCCAGGGCGGCTCATCGGCATAGGGGTTGGCGGCTTCCTGCGTGCGTGCCGGGCGCTGCTGGGGTGCCGGCGCCGGGGCGGGAGCGCGGGCGCCGCCGGGGTTCCACAGCTCGGACAGGTCGCGCGCGTTCAACTGCGTCAGTTCGGCCAGTTCGCCCAGCAACTGGCGCTTGAGCACGCCGTCGGGCAGCGCCGTCCACAGCGGGCGGGCGTTGCTGGCCATGTGGGCACGGCCCTCGGCCGTGGTCAGGTCGCAGCCATCGCTGGCCGATTCGACCAGGAAGCGGCTCAGCGGCACGGCCTCGCTCACATGCTTGGCAAAGGCATCGGTCCCATTGGCGCGGATGAAGCTGTCCGGGTCGTGCTCGGCGGGCAGGAACAAAAACTTGATGCTGCGCGTGTCCGTGGCGTGGGGCAGGGCGCCGTCGAGCGCCTTGCGCGCGGCGCGCCGCCCGGCGTTGTCGCCGTCGAAGCTGAACACCACCGATTCGGTGAAGCGCAGCAGCTTTTGCACATGATCGGGCGTGCAGGCCGTGCCCAGCGTGGCCACGGCGTTCGGAAAACCCAGCTGCGCCAACGCCACCACGTCCATGTAGCCCTCGGTGACCAGGGCGTAGCCGTGCTCGCGGATGGCGGTGCGCGCCTCGAACAGGCCGTAGAGCTCGCGCCCCTTGTGGAACACCGGGGTTTCGGGCGAATTGAGGTATTTGGGCTTGTCGTCGCCCAGCACGCGCCCGCCAAAGCCGATGCACTCGCCCTTGACGTTGCGGATGGGGAACATCACCCGGTCGCGAAAGCGGTCATAGCGCTTGTCCTGCCCGTCCTCGCCCACGATGACCAGGCCGCTTTCCTCCAGCAGCGGGTCGTCGTAGTGTGGGAACACGCTGGCCAGGCTGCGCCAGCCCTCGGGTGCGTAGCCCAGGCCGTAGCGCTTGGCCACCGCACCCGAGACGCCCCGGCCCTTGAAGTAGGCAATGGCGCGCTGCGACTCGCGCAACTGGCGTCGGTAGGCGTCGCCGGCCTTTTCCAGCACGTCGGTCAGCGTGGCCTGCTTCTGGCGGGCCGCAGCGGCACGCTCCTTTTCCTGCTGGGAGATGTCGTCGTCGGGTACCTGCAGGCCGACCTGCTGGGCCAGGTCCTGCACCGCCTCGACAAAGCCCATGCCCGCATGGTCCATGAGAAAGCCGATGGCATTGCCGTTCTTGCCGCAGCCAAAGCAGTGGTAGAACTGTTTGGAGGGGCTGACGCTGAAGGACGGCGACTTTTCCCCGTGGAAAGGGCACAGCCCCATGAAATTGGCCCCCCCCTTCTTCAACTGGACGTAGCGGCCCACGATCTCGACCACGTCGGTGCGGGCTAGCAGTTCCTGGATGAATGACTGGGGGATGGACACCGCTGCATTTTCCTCTATCCCTGGGCGGGCCCCGGGTTCGCCCGCAGATCCCCGCAACAACCCTGCGTTGTAATAGGGCGGTTCATCGTCCCCGCGAAGGAAATCCCTGCCATGCCCCACATGTTCGACCAGCACCTGGACCGCAACCCGGCCAACTTCGCGCCCTTGTCGCCCCTGTCCTTCCTGGAGCGCACGGCCGAGGTCTACCCGGACCGCCTGGCCATCGTCCATGGTGAATTGCGCCAGACCTGGGGCCAGACCTATGCGCGCTGCCGCCAGCTGGCCAGCAGCCTGAACCGCGCCGGCATAGCCAAGAACGACACCGTGGCCGCACTGCTGCCCAACACCCCGCCCATGGTGGAGGCGCATTTCGGCGTGCCCATGGCGGGCGCCGTGCTCAACGCCATCAACACCCGGCTGGACCCCGAGACCATCGCCTTCATGCTCGACCACGGCGAGGCCCGTGCCATCATCGTCGACCCGGAGTTCACCGGCACTCTCGCCAAGGCCCTGGCATGGCGCAAGTCGCAGGCGCCGCTCCTGGTGCTCACGGTGCAGGACGCCGTGTACGGCCCCGCCGTGCAAGACTTGGGCGGCACGGACTACGACGCCTTCGTGGCCGCAGGCGACGCGCAGCATGCCTGGGAGCTGCCCGCCGACGAGTGGGATGCCATCGCCCTGAACTACACCAGTGGCACCACCGGCAACCCCAAGGGCGTGGTCTACCACCACCGGGGCGCGGCCACCAATGCCATCAGCAACGTGCTGGAGTGGGACATGCCCAAGGGGGCGGTCTACCTGTGGACGCTGCCGATGTTCCACTGCAACGGCTGGTGCTTTCCGTGGACGGTGGCGGCACGCGCGGGCGTCAACGTCTGCCTGCGCCGGGTGGAGGCGCAGGCCATCTTTGACGCCATGCGCCAGCACGGCGTCACGCACTACTGCGGCGCCCCCATCGTGCATGGCATGCTGGTCAATGCGCCCGACGCCATGAAGGCCGGCGTGCCCGCCGGCATCCAGGCCATGGTGGCGGGTGCCGCGCCGCCTGCGTCCATGATCGAGGGCATGGAGAAGATGGGCTTCGACCTGACCCATGTGTATGGCCTGACCGAGGTGTACGGCCCCGCCACCGTGTGCGCCAAGCACAGGGCCTGGGATGACCTGGACATCGGCGAGCGCGCCCGTCTGAACGCCCGCCAGGGCGTGCGCTACCACCTGGAGCGCGATGTGCGCGTGCTCGACCCCGCAACCCTGCAGCCCGTGCCGCAGGACGGCGAGACCATGGGCGAGATCATGTTCAAGGGCAATATCGTGATGAAGGGCTACCTCAAGAACCCGAAGGCCACGGACGAAGCCTTTGCCGGCGGCTGGTTCCACAGCGGCGACCTGGCCGTGCAGTACCCCGACGGCTACATCAAGATCAAGGACCGCAGCAAGGACATCATCATCTCGGGCGGCGAGAACATCTCCTCCATCGAGGTGGAGGATGTGCTCTACCGCCACCCCGCCGTGCTCGCTGCCGCCGTGGTGGCGCGGCCCGACCCCAAGTGGGGCGAGACGCCCTGCGCCTTCGTCGAGCTCAAGGCCGGTGCCACGCTCACGCCCGAGGACATCGTGGCTCACTGCAAGCAGCACCTGGCCGGCTTCAAGGTGCCGCGCGCCGTGGTGTTTGGCGAGCTGCCCAAGACCAGCACCGGCAAGATCCAGAAGTTCGAGCTGCGCAAGCAGGCGGGGTCGGCCGAGGCCATCGACGTCTGAGCCCGAGGGGCGGCTGCTATGCCCCTGCCCGCGCCGCGTCGCGCCAGGCGCGTGGCGATGCGCCCACCTTCTGCGCGAACACGCGCGACAGGGCCGACGCATTGGCGTAGCCCAGGTCGTCGGCAATCGCCTTGACCGAGCGCCCCTGGTTGAGCTGGGCCTGCGCGAGTGCCAGGCGCCAGTGCGCCAGGTACCCGGCGGGTGTGTCCCCCACCACGGCCTTGAAGTGCGCCGCAAAGGCGCTGCGCGACATGCCGGCCACCTCGGCCATCAGCGCCAGGCTCCAGGGCTTGCCCGGTGCATCGTGCAGCGCCACCAGGGTGCGCGCCAGGCGCGGGTCTGCCAGGCCGGTGAGCAGGCCGGGCGACAGCGGCGCCTGCGTGGGGTGGTCCAGCAGCCAGCGCAGCAGTTGCAGCAATACCACCTCGAACAAACGGTCTGCCAGCAGCCGGTGGCCGCAGCGCACCTGGTCTGTCTCGCTGAACAGCAGCGCCAGCGAATGCTCCAGCCCAGGCACTTCCCTGAGCGGCAGCACGATCAGGGCGGGCAGGGCGCGTGCCAGCGGGTGGTTGCTGCCGCCTTCGAAGTCGAGCGCCGCGCAGGTGAAGTCCGCACCCTCGGTAGGCGCGTTGTGGAAATGGTGCTCCAGCGGGCGCGGATAGAACAGCAGGCTGGGCTCGCGCACCTCCACCCGCTCCAGCAATCCGGGCTGCGGCCGGTGGGTGACCACCATCTCGCCCTGGCGCAGCACATGCAGGAAACCCCGGCCCGGTGCGGCCTGGTAGCGCGTGACGCCGCACAGCGGACCGTTGTGGAACAGGTGGGCACGCACCCGAAAGCGTTCAAGCAGGGAGGACAGCCGGTCCAGTGGGGCAGGGGTGGTGTCCATCGATTTGGATGATTGGGTATGAATGGTGGATTTTTGAATACCAATGGTACATGGGTCGGCGAGAAACTGCCCCGGTGGCTGAGAGCACAGGCGCTGTGCCCGGTAGCAGGTGCCGCAAGCCATCCCAACGCCCCTTCGCTTTGTTGCAGGGGTCTCTGTCTGTCAATTTCTCAAGGAAGAAAGCCATGTCCCGCATTTCCCTCGTCGACCACCAGCAAGCCCCCGCAGCCAGCCAGCCGCTGCTGGACCAGATCCAGCGTGCCATGGGCGGCACGCCCAACATGTTCCGCGCGGTGGCGCATTCGCCCGCCGCGCTGCAGAGCATGTGGGGCTCTTTTGCGGCGCTCAGCGGCGGCACGCTGGGCGCGGCCGTGGGCGAGCAGATCGCCGTGGCCGTGGCCAACCGCAATGCCTGCGAATACTGCCTGGCCGCGCACGTGGCGCTGGGTGGCAAGGCCGGCGTGGCGCGCGAGGCACTGGACGCTGCCCAGTCCGGCCACTCGGCCGACCCGCGCACGGCTGCCGTGCTGCGCTTTGCCCTGCAACTCGTGGAGCAGCGCGGGCAGGTGCCTGCCGGGGACCTGCAGGCGCTGCGCGACCAAGGCCTGAGCGACGGCCAGATCGTGGAGGTGATTGCGCACGTGGCGCTCAACCTCTTCACCAACTACGTCAACGTGGCGCTGCAGGTGCTGGTGGACTTCCCGGCTGTGGCCTTGCGCTAGACAGTTGTACTGCCGGCTGCCAGCTGTGCCTGCAGCCACTGCGCAACGCATTGCGCCTCGGGTGCCGCGTCGGGTGCCAGGCCGTAGTAGTGGCGCGTGAGCGGCAGGCGCAGTGCCGGCAGGGGGCACACCAGGCGGCCGGCGGTCAGGTCGTGCGCCACCAGTGAAGCCGGGGCCAATGCAAAGCCCAGACCATCGAGTGCGGCCTGCAGCACGAAGTGCAGGTGGTCGAACTGCAGCTGACTGGCCGGCCGCAGGCGCGGCGCGCCCACCTGGCGCTTCCAGTGGTCCCAGTCGTCGGGGCGTGAGCGCGACCAGAGCAGCACATGCGCCGCCAGCGCGCGGGGCTCGGCCACTGGCATGGTCGCCAACAGGGCGGGCGCACCCACGATCAGCGCCTCGTCCTGCAAGAAGGGCTGCACCGCGATGGATGTCGGCCAGCCCGCACTGCGGCCGCGGCGGATCGCCACGTCGAAGTGCTCGTTGACCTGGTCGGGCGAGACCGTGCTGGTGACCACCTGGGGCTCGATCCCGGGGAACTGCGCCACGAAGTCCGGAAGGCGCGGAATCACCCAGCGCACCGCGAACGAAGGCCGCACATTGATCGTCACCGTGCGCGCGGGAGCGCCTTCCATCAGCGCCCGTGCAGCGGCGCCGATCTGCTCCAGTGCCGGGGCCACCTCGGCAAAGAAGCGCTGCCCCTCGGGCGTGAGCGACACCTGCCGCACGCGCCGTTCGAACAGCGCCACACCGAGGAATTCTTCGAGTGCCTTGACCTGCCGGCTGATGGCGCCATGCGTGACGAACAGCTCGGCCGCCGCCAGCGTGAAGCTCTGGTGGCGGGCCGCCGCTGCAAAGGCGCGCACGGCGTTGAGCGGGGGCAGGCGGGGCGTCATGCGTGTGATTTTCTCACGCATGGGCCGCCGTAAACTCGTTTGTCGCTGGCGGTGCCGCACTGCACCATGGCGACCGTGCCACCCGCCATCTTTGCCACCCACCCCTGGACGCTGACATGACCGCCACCGCCGTCGATACTGCCCATTCCATCGAGAGCATTGCCCAGCTCGAAGCCTTGTTCGGCACGCCCGGCGAGGCCTCGCTGTCCAAAGAGGTGCCTTTCGTGCATCCCTCGTACCGCGCCATGATCGAGGCGTCGCCCTTTGCCGTGCTGGCCACCACCGGCCCGGGCGGGCTCGATGCGTCGCCACGCGGCGACCCACCGGGCTTCGTGCAGGTGCTGGACGAGCGCACCCTGCTGCTGCCCGAGCGGCGCGGCAACAACCGCGTGGACAGCCTGCGCAACATCGTGGCCGACCCGCGCGTGGCGCTGCTGTTCCTGATCCCCGGCGTGGGCGAGACGCTGCGGGTCAATGGCCGCGCCAGCATCACCACGGCACCCGATCTGATGGAGCGCTTCGTGGTCGGCGGCCAGCCGCCCAAGTGCGTGATCCGCATCGCGGTGGAGGCTGTGTACTTCCAGTGCGCCCGCGCCATCCTGCGCTCGCGCCTGTGGGAGGCCACCGAGCCCGGTGCGCCCCGGCCCGTGCCCACACCCGGCGCCATCCTCTCGGCCATCAGCCAGAGCTTCGATGGCGCGGCCTACGACCAGGCGCTGCCCGAGCGGCAGCGCACGACCCTGTATTGAGCGGCAGGAGCGGGCAGGGCGCCCGCTCCAGGCCGATCACAGCGACCGCAGGAAGGCCAGCAGCGCTTCGCGGTCCGCCGTGGGCAGCGCCTCGAAGCGGCGGCGTGCGGCATCGGCCTCGCCGCCATGCCAGAGCACCGCTTCGGTCAGCGAGCGGGCCCGGCCGTCGTGCAGGTAGCCCACCTTGGCGGCCTGGCCTGCGCCCATCACCTTTTCGGTATAGCCGATACCCCACAGCGGCGCGGTGCGCCACAGGGCGCCCGTGGCCTGGCCCTGCGCGAAGTTGTCGGCCAGCTCGGCGCCCATGTCGTGCAGCAGCAGGTCGGTGTAGGGGCGGATGGTCTGGTCGCGCAGCTCGGCGAACAGGTGGCCCGGGCCGGTCTTCATCTCGGCCGTGTGGCAGGCCACGCAGCGCAGGCTGTCGAACAGCCTCGCGCCCAGGGTGACCTGCTGCGGGTTCACGCGGTGCTCGTCCAGCGGCGCCACGCCCTTGGGGAAGCCGCTGGCCTGGCTGCGCTGGGCGGGCACGGCCACCAGGGCCAGGTAGTTGGAGATCGACGCCAGGTCGGCTTCGGTGATGCCGGGCTTGCGCGCGCCTGCTGCACAGGCGGTGGGGCCGTAGTTGCAATCACGCGAGGGGTAGACGGTGGAGGTGACCGACATGTCCTGCAGCAGCGCCGTGGAGGCCTGCTGGCGCAGCGTGGCCTTGGACGCCTTCCAGCCGAAGCGGCCCAGGCGCACCACGCCGCTCTCGGGGTCGTACACATAGTTGGGCACGCCCTTCACGCCATCGGCATCCGGCACGGTGCGTGCGCGGGCCAGGATGTCGGCCTCGGGCACGGCTTCGAGCAGGCCCATGCCGATCATGGGGGGCGCGGCACGCAGCGAGTGGACGGCTGGCACCGGGCCGTCGAAGCCGAGCACGGGCTTGCGCAGCTCCACCACGCTGCCATCGGCCAGGCGCACATTGCGCGTCTCGAACCGGGCCACGCGCACGCTGTTGCCCCAGTCCTGCGCTTCGCCGGTGGCGGCGCGGGCGTTCATCTGCAGCACGCTGCCGTAGCGCGGATGCGGTTGCTGCTGGCCGGCATCGCCCAGGCTCGCGGTCTGCAGCGACATGCTGTCCAGGCGCTGGTTGACCTGCATGGGCGCAGGGCTGCGGCCGTTGTTGACGTGGCAGGCCACGCAGGCCGACTGGTTGAAGTGCGTGCCCTGCAGCTTGGCGGCCGGCATGTAGGGGTCGTTGCCCGGCTCGCTATGGGCGCCGGTGTCGAAGCTGGTGTGGATCAGCCGGCGCCCCTCGACGAAGCGCTGCATGTTCTGCATGCCCACGTTGTTGAACGGCTGCTGGAACATCGAGGCGCCGTTGTCCGAGTAGTTGTACGAGACCGAGCCGGTGCCGCCCGAGAGCGTGATCGCCGGCAGCGGCGCCGAGTTCAGCCGCGGCTGCACGCCATACCAGGGCACGAGGCCGGTGCCCACCACGTACAGCCATTCGGCCGAGTAGTAGCGGATGCCGCCGTTGTCGCCCCTGGAGGACATGGATTCGCGCGTGCTGAACATCGCGGGAGAGACCTCGATGGCATCGCCGGCCACCAGCGCGCGCGAGGGCACGTTGGTGCCATTGGGCAGGCCGTCGGCGCCCAGGCCGCCGTGGCCCGGGTAGTCCTTGATGCGCAGCGTGCAGGGGCCGTTGATGCCATCGGGGCTGGCCAGGCGGCCGTTGGCCGGGTAGGCCGTGGGTGCGCAGACCTTGGCGTTGCGGTCCACCAGCTCGCCCGGATTCATCCAGCCGTAGCCGGTGACGCCGGGCCGGTCGAACGCGCGAAAGAACGCCGTGTCGCCCGGCAAAAAGTCCACCGTGGTGTAGCGGTTGACCACCAGCGTGGGCTTGGTCACGCCCGCCACGCGGCTGTTGTCGATGATCTCCATGCCCCAGGTGCGGTTCTGGAAATACTGGGTCACGAAGGTCAGGTGGGCACCGGGGCCCTTGTCCACGGGGGCGCCTGTGACCGGGTCCACCGTGTCGTTGGGGCCAAAGCCGATCTCGTTCCACTCTTCACCCCGCTCGCGGCCGTGGCGGCCCAGGGCGCGTGCGCCGAAGCGCGTCACCAGCGTGCCATCGGCCAGGCGGAACTGGGTCAGCTCGGCAGCCTCGGGTGCGGCGGGCAAGGGTGCCAGCCCCTGGCCATTGGCCGGGTAGCGCCAGGCCGAGGTCGCGCCCACGCCCTGGGTGTTGTCGGTGCCCGGCGTCTTGAACTCCACCTCGAACAGCGAGTAGCCGTAGCCCCCGGCCCGCGCCACGCCCTGCAGGCGGATGTAGCGGGCGCTCATGCCCAGGTTCAGGAACTCCTCGGTCCCGCCCTTGCCGTTGGTGACATAGCGGATCTGCGTCCAGGTGCTTCCGTCCTGCGAAACCTGCAGCGCGTACTCCTTGCCGTAGGAGCGCTCCCAGACCAGCTTCATGTAGCCCACGTCGACCTTGGCGCCAAAGTCGAACTGGATCCAGGCATCGTCCACGAAGCTGCTGCCCCAGCGGCTACCCAGGTTGCCGTCGATGGCGGCCGTGGCCGCCATGCCGGGGTTTTCCACCGCCGACGAGGTTGCCGTCACAGGCTTGATGGCCACGCCCGGCTGGGTGGGCGCTGCGGCCGCCACCTGGTAGGCGGACTTCTGCTGCACGTAGACCACGTTGGACGAAGACTGTGAAGCCTCCTGCCCACTGCCGCCGCTGTCCGTGCTGCCTCCACCGCAGGCGGCCAGGCCCAGCGCGAATGCGCCCAGCGCTCCCCAGCGCGCACTGCGGTGCGCGCGTTTGATCATCGTGTATTGCATGTTTTTCCCACCCCGCATCCGTGTGCGTTTGTTGTGGGCAAATCATAGGCATGCAGTCCATCGCGCCGTCTACCGCAGTTGCGTGGCCGCCTCAGTTAATTTGCGTTAATTAATTGCAAAACGTGTGCAGACGTATCTGCCAAGGGCGCGTTCGTAGGCCACGTTCATCGGCGCGCGGCTTGGCCTATGGTGCTCCCTGTTTTGGGGCGGTTGCATATGGATGCACTTTGGTGGGCGCCATGGAAATATTTCATTTGGCAGCCAACCGGGGTTGATGGCATATGGCCGCGCGGGCGGCTGCAGTCTCTTCGATGGGCGCTATTGGCTGCGGGTGTGCAGCAAATTGGCATGCGTGCGAAGATGCCTTGCAAGCCGCATGCAGCGGATCGAACCTTCCAACCGCCAGACGCCAGGAACCCAGCAATGACCCAGCCGCATCCTTCCCTGCTACTCAACGATGGCCGCTCCATCCCCCAACTCGGTCTGGGCGTATGGCGCACCCCGGCCGATGCCACCGCGCAGGCCGTGAAGGCGGCACTGGCATCGGGCTACCGGCATATCGACACCGCGGCCATCTACGGCAACGAGGCGGGCGTGGGCGAAGGCCTGCGTGCCAGCGGCGTGGCGCGCGAGGAGGTGTTCATCACCACCAAACTGTGGAACGCCGAGCAGGGCCTCGACTCCACGCTGCGTGCCTTCGATGCCAGCATGCAGTTGCTGGGCCTCGATGTGCTCGACCTGTACCTGATCCACTGGCCGAACCCTTCGCGCGATCTGTACGTGGACACCTGGCGCGCCTTTGTGCGCCTGCAGTCCGAAGGGCGGGTGCGCTCCATCGGCGTCTCGAACTTCGAGCCCGAGCACATTGACCGCCTGGTGCAGGAGACGGGTGCCAAACCGGTGCTCAACCAGATCGAGCTGCACCCGCGCTTCCAGCAGCGCCGGCTGCGCGACTACCACGCCGCGCACGGCATCGCCACGCAGGCCTGGAGCCCGCTGGGCCAGGGCCAGTTGCTGGAGGATGCGGGCATCCAGGCCATCGCTGCCAAACACGGCAAGACGCCGGCCCAGGTCGTCGTGCGCTGGCACATCGAGGTGGGCAACGTCGTGATCCCGAAGTCGGTCAACCCCGGCCGCATCGCCGAGAACGCGGATGTCTTCGACTTTGTGCTGGACGCACAGGACATGGCAGCCATTGCCCAACTGGACCAGGCCGAAGGGCGCATCGGGCCGGACCCGCTGACGGCGGCGTTCTGAGCGCGCAGCGGGCAGTTACGGCACGGATTCTTCCTCGCGTTCTTTCCTGGCGGATGCCGAGCGCAGCTTGCGCTCGTAGCCGTCCATCTCCTTGAACGCGACGATCTCGCGCCCGCGGTACTTGGCGTACTCGGTCATGAAGGTCTGCGTGTCCGCATACGGACCGGCGATATGGCCCGGCCGCTTGGAGTCGGCAAAGAACCAGGTCTGGCCCTCCCGCTGGAACGAGGCCACCCAGTGGCGGCGCAGCGTGTTGCCACGGATGGCGACCGGGTTGAACTCGATCATCACGTAGCCGGGGCGCGAGGCTGGGTCCACGGCGCGCAGCGTCTCCACGGCAAAGCGCGACAGGTCCACGCACACGCCGCGGGGATTGACGAAGAACGCCGCCGGCTCGTGGATGGGCATGCGCCCGCTGCGGCTGCGCTGGGTTTCGGACAACTGCATGGCGCGCTGCAGGTCGTACTCGAAACGCGCACCGATGAAGGCGTTCACATCGGCCGGGCCCTTCCAGCGCTGGAGCGCTTGCGCATACGAGGCCGGTGCATCGGCCAGGGGCATGGTGGCGCGGCCCGGCTCCGGTGCATCCGAAGCGGGGTCTGCGGTGCTGGTGGCTTCAGCCAGCTTCGGCCGGGAGCCGCAGCCCGCCGCCAGGCTGGCGACAAGGCTGGACGTGGCAATGACAAGCATTCTTCGTTGCATGGCAGGTATCCCCGGTTCTATGGGCCCTATGGAGTGGAGCCCCACGCCAAAGGTTCCCTGAAAAAAGGAGCTCATGCCGCCTCCGCTGCAAAGCCGGCAGCCGCATCGCGCAGTGCCTGCGCGAGCAATGCCACCTCCGCATACTGCGCGCCTTCGGAGCGCTGGAACAGCGTGATGGGCGGCAGCGTCCAGCCAAAGCGGTGCGGCACGATGGCCACGCCGGCAATGCGCACCAGTTCCTGCGCGATGTCGGCAGGCACGATGGAGACGGCACGCTCGCTGGCCGCGATCAACTCGCCGATGACCTTGGACGACAGGCTCTCCACAGAGGCCTGCGGCGGCGCCACACCGGCACGCAGGAAGAAGTCGGTGATCTGCTCGCGCATGGGGGTCTGGCGCGCGCCCAGCACCCAGTCGAGTTCGGCCAGCTCGGGCCAGGACAGCGGGCGCCGCGCCAGCCGCGCCGACAGGCGGCGGTGGGCGATCAGTCGGGGCTCCTGGTGGTAGAGCACCTCATGCACCAGGCCGCCCATGTCGAGCACGGCCGAGGCACGGCCGATCACGCAGTCGAGCTCGTGCGCGCGCAGGCGCTGCAGCAGGTGGTCGCTGGTGCCTTCGTGGATGCTGACCGTGGCGCGCAGGCCGCGCGGCCGCGTCTGGCCGATGGCGGCGGCCAGCAGGCGACCGGGCACGAAGGGGATCACGCCGATCTGCAGATGCGCGGCGCGGCCGGCGCTGGCGGCCTCGATGTCCAGCGCCCAGTGGGTGAGGTCCTGCAGCATGGTGCGCGCGCGGGCCAGCGCCAGGGTGCCGAGCGCGGTGGGCACCATGCCGCGCGCAGAGCGCTCGAACAGCGGCGCACCGAAGATCGCTTCGAGCTCGGCCAGTGCATGGGTGATGGCCGGCTGGCTGGTGGCCATGTGGTGCGCCACGCGGGTGAGCGTGCCATGGGCTTCGATCTGCTGCAGCAGCACCAGGTGCCGCATCTTCAGGCGCGAGGCCAGGCGGGCCTGCAGGGCCTGGGCGGCATCGGTGTCGTGGGGTGGCATGGCGGTTTGAAAAGGGTATGCGAAAAATCGCATGGGTAGATAGTAATTGCTGATGGTTTGCTTATATGAAGCGAACACAATCCACGGCTGCGGGCACCGTACGAGCGGTCGCCAGGCAACAACCACAGGGGCAGGCAATGGATTCGTCGGTGTTGGTGATCGTGGCGCTGGGCGCAGCGGCGGCAGGCTTCGTACAAGGGCTGTCGGGCTTTGGCTTTGGCCTGACGGCGATGTCGCTCTGGGCCTGGACGCTGGAGCCGCGCCTGGCAGCCGTGCTGGTGGTCGCCGGCTCGCTCACCGGCCAGGTGCTCGCTGCGTTCTCGGTGCGCCGGGGCTTCGACAAGCTGCGCCTGCTGCCCTTCGTGCTGGGCGGGCTGGCGGGCATCCCCATCGGCGTGGCCTTGCTGCCGCGGCTGGACATGGACGCCTTCAAGCTGGTGCTGGGCACGCTGCTGGTGCTGTGGTGCCCGGCCATGCTGCTGGCCAAGCAGCTGCCGCGCCTCACGCGCGGCGGCCGGCTGGCCGATGCGGTGGTCGGCATGGCGGGTGGGGTGATGGGCGGCATCGGCGGCTTCACCGGCGTGCTGCCCACGCTGTGGTGTACGCTGCGCGGCTGGGACAAGGACGCCCAGCGCGCCGTGGTCCAGAACTTCAACCTGGCCATGCTGCTCGTCACCATGGTGGCCTACCTGGCCACGGGCATGGTCACGGCGCCCATGCTGCCCTACCTGGCCGTGGCGCTGCCCGCCATGCTGGTGCCCGTGCTGCTGGGCGCGCGGCTGTACCACGGCATCAGCGAGGCGCGATTTCGCCAGATCGTGCTGGGCATGCTCACGCTGTCCGGCGTGGCGATGCTGGCATCGGCGCTGCCCAGGCTGGCGGGATGAGCGGGGCCTTCAGATTCCTGACGGCCCGGGCACGCGCAGCCCGGCAGGCTCTACTATCTCCACCGGCAGTGCGCCATGCGCTGCCACGACAACAACACTGGAGACATATGACAAAAGCAATTTCTGCATGGGCTGCGGGCGCAGCCATGGCCCTGTCCCTCGCGGCTACGCCGGCCCTGGCCGACGTGTTCACCAAGGAAGAACTCATCAAGGTCAACAAGGAGGCCGCCGGTGGTGGCAAGGGCACCCTGATCGGCGAATACGCCTTCACCCGCGACAAGGCCCTGAAAGACCAGGCCATCAAGGAAATCAGCTGGCTGACCCTCAAGCCCGGCGACTCCATCGGTTACCACAAGCACACGACGAATGAGGACACCTACATCATCATCTCGGGCCGTGGCACCTTCAAGGACAAGGATGGCAAGGATGTGGCGGTGAAGGCTGGCGACGTGACCATCGTGCGCAAGAATGAATCGCACGGGCTCACGAACACGGGTACTGAGCCGCTGGTTTTTGTGGATGTGATTGCGGAGCAGTAATCTCCCTGCATGCGTGTGCGGTCTGTTTTGAACGGCATGCTTTAGTCGAGTTCGGAGGCCGGGATGTGCGCCCGGCGGCGCACCTTCTTTCTTTTGCGTCGCCAAAAGAAAGAAGGCAAAGAAAAGGCGACCCCGCTGCCCGTGTCCCCCATCGCCCTGTCGGGCGCTGGGGGCAGCCTGCGATGCTCGAAGCTGGGGTGCGCCTCGGAACTCCCTGCGTTCTTCGAACTCCGCTCAAACATCTGCGGCGAGTCAGATGACGAAGCGCGTGTGTCCTTCGGCACACGCGCCACCCCAGCTTCTGCGCTTCTCGGCACGGTCAGAAGGGGGTGGGAGCGGGCTCCACACGGGCCATTGCTTCGCTCGGCCTGTGGTCCTTCGCTGCGCTCGGCTCGCCAGAACGATCGCCCAGCACGTCGGCAGCGCGCAGCGCGACCCGACACCCGGCGCAGCTGCGAAGCAGCAGCCGTGTGGTACCCGCTCCCCACCCCTGCTGGCTGCGCCGAGAAGCGCAGGGGCTGGGGTGGGTGCATGTGCCGCAGGACACATGCACTTCGTGAACTAGCTTGCCGCAGTTGTCTGAGCGGAGTTCGAAGAACGCAGCGAGTTCTGCGGCACCACCCCAGGACCGAGCATCGCAGGCTGCCCCCGTTCGCCCGACAGGGCGTACGGGGGACGCAGACTGGGGGTCGTCTTCTCTTTGGTGACTTTCTCTTGGCGACGCAAGAGAAAGTTACTGCGCCGCCGGGCGCACATCCCGGCCTCCGCCCTTCAACCAGGCAAACCGCACGATTCCAGCGGACGGGACCGACAATGCATGAAGAACCAGGTCAGTCTCCCATCACAACACCTTCACGCCGCGGATCCGCCCCCCCAAACCACAGCTTCTTCCCATGCGCATGCCCCCGCGTGATGGCCTGCAACCCACTGGTCATGTTCATCTCCCGCACCTCGGCCCCCCGCGCCCGCAAGGTCTCCACGGTAAGCGACGGGAACCGCTTCTCCTCCAGCAACGAAGGCCCATTCATCGAGCCGAAGTTGGGCAGATTGATCGCCTGCTGCGGCATCAATCCCCAGTTGAACACGCCATACAGCGTCTTGGCCGTGTAGTGGATGATGGCCGCCCCACCCGGGCTGCCGCCACTCATCAGCAACTCGCCCGTGGCCTTGTCGAACACCAGGGTGGGCGACATCGACGAGCGCGGCCGCTTGCCCGGCTGCACGCGGTTGGCGATCGGCTGGCCCTGTGCGTCGGCCGGGGCAAAGCTGAAATCGGTGAGCTCGTTGTTCAGCAGAAAGCCCTTGACCATCTGGCGTGCACCGAACTGGTCCTCGATGGTCGTCGTCATCGCCACCGCATTGCCGAAGGCATCGACGATGCTGATGTGGCTGGTGCCGTACTCGGGCTGGTCGGGCATGGGCGCGTAGCTCGTGGCCACGGCGCCGGGCTTGCCGGGCTGGGCGACCTTCAGGCTCTGTGTGCCGATGAGCTTGGCGCGCTCGGCCAGGTAGGCCGGTGCGATCAGGCTGCTCCAGCTGCCGGCCGGCGGCTGCACGAAGTCGGGGTCGGCCACGTACAGCGCCCGGTCGGCAAACGCCAGGCGCGCGGCGTCGGTGTACAGGTGCAGCCAGTCGGCCGTCGGCAGGCCGTCTTCCAGCGGCATGGCGGCCGCATCGGTGTTCTTGAGGATGCCCAGGATCTGCGCGATGGCGATGGCGCCCGAGCTCGGCGGCGGAAAGCCGCACATGCGGTAGTTTTTGCTGGCCACCTGGTAGTCGTGGCACAGGGGCTCGCGCTTCTTGGGCTGGTAGCCGGCCAAGTCGGCCATGCTGAGCTTGCCGGGGTTGGTGGGGTGCTTTTGCACCTTGTCCACGATGGCCTGGGCGATCTCGCCCTCGTGCAGGGCCTTGCTGCCCTCGGCCGCGATGCGGCGCAGCACGGCACCGAGCTCGGGGTTGCGCAGGTTGAAGCCCACGTCGCGCGCGTCGCCATCGGGCTTGTAGAAGTAGGCCGCCGCCACCGGGTCCTTCTTGAGGTGGGCGTCGGCCGTGGCCAGGGTGTTCAGCCGCGCGCTGACCTTGAAGCCACCCTCGGCCAGGGTGATGGCGGGCTGGAACAGCGTGGCCCAGGGCAGCTTGCCGTGCTCCTTGTGCGCCATCTCGAGCATGCGCACGGTGCCCGGCACGCCGACCGAGCGGCCACCCACCACGCCGTCGTAGAACGGCACAGGCTTGCCGTCCGCGCCGAGAAAGAGCTTTTCGTCGGCCCCGGCCGGCGCGGTCTCCCGGCCGTCATAGGCCTCCACCTTGACGCCGGTGCTGTGCAGCAAAAAGGCGCCGCCGCCGATGCCGCTGGACTGCGGCTCCACCAGCGTGAGCACCATCTGCACGGCAATGGCCGCGTCCAGGGCCGAACCGCCGGCCCTGAGGATCTGGTAGCCGGCATCGGTGGCTAACGGGTTGGCGGCGGCGACGGCGAACTTCTCGGTGGCCCAGCCGGGCTTTTCGGTGTAGCCCGAGGAACCTTCGGGCTGGGCGGGCACGGTGTACTCGAATCGCTGGGAGCTGGCACAGCCGGCCAGCAGTGCGGCCAGGGCCAGCAGGGTCAGGGTGGGTGTCTTGCGCATCGCTTGTCTCCAAGGGGGCTGGGATGCAGACCATGGTAAGGCGCCTGCACGGCGGCGGTGTCCCTTTTTTACAGGATGCTACAAGCGACCGAAAGGACATTGCCAGCGCCGGGCCGCCTTGAACAGGTTCTCAGGCCGGCACCGGCCCTGCGCGCCGGTCCTCGACGACGAAGCGCGCCAGCGTTCTGGCACCGCTGTCCTCGCGCAAGGGGTCGTCCAGCACGCGCAAGGTGGTGGTCCAGCGGGTGGGCGTGATGTCGGCCAGCCCATAGCCGCGCTGCTCACAGCGCGCCAGCAGCACATGCGGGCTGTGGCGCACCACGGCATCCACCTTGTCCTGCGTGGTGCCCGAGCGCGAGCTGATCGAGGTGCCGCAAAATTCGCTGGCGATCACCGGGGCGTCGGGCCGGGCCGCGTCGGCCAGCACACGGCAGACATAGTTCTGGTGGATGTCGCCGCCCAGCAGCACGGTGTTGCGCGGGGCATGCTGCGCGATGGACTGCAGCAGACGGGCGCGCGCGGCGGGATAGCCGTCCCAGCTGTCGCTGGAGACCACGCCCGAGGGGTAGTGGCGCGGCGAAAACAGGGTTTGCTGCGCGACCACGCTCCAGCGGGTGCGGTCGTCTCGGGCGTCGGCCGCCAGTCCGGCATCCAGCCACTGTTCCTGGGCGGTGCCCAGGAAGCTGCGGGCCGGTTCGGCCAGTTCGGCGCAGTCCCTGGGGCGCACGGCGCCGGCACCGCTGGCACTGGTGGTGCGGCAGGCCTGCAGGCTGCGGTACTGGCGCGCGTCGAGCACGTGCAGTTGCGCCAGGCGCCCCCAGGGCAGGCGCCGGTACAGCTGCAGGGCGGTGGTGTCGCGCTGCACCAGGCTGGCGGCGCGCAGGGGCATGTTTTCGTAGAAGGCCTGCCAGGCGGCGCTGCGCTGGGCCAGGAAGGCGGCGGGGTCGCCCTTGCCCGTGCTGCCGGCGTAGTCGTTCTGCACTTCGTGGTCGTCCCAGGTCACCAACCAGGGGCAGGCGGCGTGGGCAGCCTGCAGGGCCGGGTCGCTCCTGTGCAGGGCGTATCGGTCGCGGTAGTCGGCCAGGGTGGTGGCCAGGCGCAGGCCGTGCATGCGCGCCAGTCCCGTGGTGTCGCGCGGGCTGGCGTACTCGTAGATGTAGTCGCCCAGAAACAGCACCAGGTCCGGCGCATCTGCGCGCACATGGCGCCAGGCGGCGTAGTGCCCGTGCTCCCAGCGCTGGCACGAGGCAAAGGCCACACGCAGGCGCTCGGGCAGGGCGTCGGCGGCGGGCGCGGTGCGTGTGCGGCCGGTGGCGCTCACGGCATCGCCGTGCATGAAGCGGTAGTGGTACCAGCGGCCCGGCGCAAGGCCGGTCAGCTCCACATGCACGCTGTGGCCCAGCGCCGGCAGGGCCGTGGCCTGGCCGCGCTGGACGATGCGCCTGAAGCCTTCGTCGTCGGCCAGCTCCCAGTGCACGGTGAGGGGCGTGCTGGCCTGGCCCGGCTCCGCAGGGACAAGGCGTGTCCAGAGCACCACGCCGTCGGCGCTGGGGTCGCCGCTGGCCACGCCCAGCGCGAAGGGATGGGTTTGCTGGCGCTGCGGCTGGGCCCAGGCCCAGCGGGGCAGGGTGGTGGCGGCCGCGCCCTGTGCGGCCAGCCAAAGGAACGAGCGACGTTGCTGGGGATTCACTGGCGGGGGCTCATGCCGCCATCACGCGGTTCTTGCCGGAGCGCTTGGCCAGGTACATGCTTTGGTCGGCGCGCTTGATCGCGTCGAAGCTGCTCTCGCTGTCGTGCAGCTGGGCCACGCCTGCGCTGAAGGTGATCAGGATCTTCTCGCTGCCCTGCAGGAAGAAGCGCGTGGTCAGCTCGCGCTGCAGGCGCGTCATGGCGGCCACACCGGCTTCCACCGCGGTGTCGGGCAGCAGCAGCACGAACTCCTCGCCGCCATAGCGGGCCAGCAGGTCCTGCGGTCGCATCACCTCGCGCGTGACCTGCGCCAGGTGCACCAGGGCGGCGTCGCCCACGCTGTGGCCCAGGCGGTCGTTGATGAGCTTGAAGTTGTCGATGTCCAGCAGCGCAAAGCACAGCGGTGCGCCCAGGCGGCGGGAGCGCGCGATCTCGCGCTCCATGGCCTCGTCCAGGCCCTTGCGGTTGAGGCTGCCCGTGAGCGGGTCGTGCCGCGCCTGGGCGCTGGCGCGATCGAGCTCCTGCTGGAGCTTGGTGACTTCGGCGTGCTTGGCCTCGGTGCGCTCGCGCAGGTCCAGCAGCTCGGTGTGGGTGAGCTTGGTGTCCAGCGCCATGCTGCGCGTGGCGGTCATCACCTCCTCCAGCACCGGCGCGATCTCCTGCAGGCTGGCGGCCTTGCCGATCAGGTCGGCGCAGCGCTCCATGGTGCCCTGGTAGGTGGTGCTGGACGCGGTGATCAGTGCCAGGCGCTCGATGAAGGTGGCCAGAAGCTCCTTCATTTGCTCCTGGGCTTCGATGGTGCGCGCCTTGGCCTCGGTCTGCTTGAAGATCACGTCCTTGAGGCGCAGTTGCACATCGTCGAGCCGGCGCAGCGTGAGCGGCGGGGTGGCGGCGGTCATCAGTGCCTCGGCCTGGCCCTTGAGCCAGCGGTCGTCGGCGCTGAGCACGGCGATGTTCTCGAACACCATGTGCAGCAGTTCCAGCAGCCCCGCGCGGATGGCGGCCTGGTCCTCGGTGGCGAACGACAGCCGGTAGGTGAAGTTGCCCAGCATCAGCATCAGCGTGGGGATGAGGGGGGCGGGCTCGCGCAGGAAGGTGGTGAGCTGCCCGGCCATCTCAAGCACGCGCGCGTCGTCTTCGCCCAGTGCGGGCAGGGTGTTGTCGATCAGGCGGGCCAGCAGTTCGGCCAGGTCCTGCGGCAGGACGCTGACGGGGGCGGGGCTGGCCAGCTCGACAGGCGCGGCTGCGGCAGGGCTCAGCCCCAGATTGGCATAGCCGACGAGCACACTCTGCAGGCCGCTCCAGTCCTTGTTGGCGACAGCCTTCTCGAACTGGCCGAGCAGGCGTTTTTGCCCCGGGGTCTGGCCGGGAATCAGGCGCAGGATGCTGGCCAGCTGCGCGTCGGGAAAGGGCGCAGCACTGCGCACACCGGCGATCTCGTCGTAGATCGCCAGGTAGTTCTCGGGTGTCGGGGCCAGCCGGCGGGTCGAGAGCTGCTTGAGCGTTTCGCGTGCGATTTCGTAAGGTGGACGGTCGGCCATGGGCGGGCACCAGTAACAGGGGCTGCGATGAACCGCGAGTTTGACACAGCCCTCTGTTTCCCGTTGCAGGCGTTGCGCCCAGCGTCTGTTTTCGGCGCCGGGTCTCAGTTGACCATCACGAGCTTGCCCATCACGCCGCGCGAGCCCATGTGGGCGTAGGCCGCAGGCAGCTCGGCCATGGGCATGGTGCGGTCGATCACGGGCTTGATCCGGCCCTTGGCGTACCACTGGGCCAGTTCGCCCATCATGGCGGCATTGGCCTTGGGCTCGCGCTTGGCGAAGTCGCCCCAGAACACGCCGACGATGGAGGCGCCCTTGAGCAGCGCCAGGTTGAACGGCAGCGCCGGGATGGGGCCGGAGGCAAAGCCCACCACCAGGTAGCGCCCGCGCCAGGCGATGGAGCGGAAGGCCGGCTCGGCGAAATCGCCGCCCACCGGGTCGTAGATCACGTCGGGGCCCTTGCCATCGGTCAGGGCCTTGATGGCCTCGCGCAGGTTGTCCTTGCTGTAGTTGATGGTGGCATCGGCGCCGATGGAGGTACACAGCGCGCACTTTTCGTCGCTGGAAGCGGCGGCGATCACGCGCGCGCCCATGGCCTTGGCGATCTGAATGGCCGAGGTGCCCACGCCGCCCGCAGCGCCCAGTACCAGCACGGTTTCGCCGGCCTTGAGTTGCGCCCGGTCCACCAGCGCATGGTAGGAGGTGGCGTAGATCATGATGAAGGCGGCCGCGTCCACATGCGAGAAGCCCGGCGGCAGAGGCATGCACAGCGCCGCTGGTGCGATGGTGTGGGTGCCGAAGCCTCCGGTGCCCGACAGGCAGGCCACGTTCTGGCCCACCTGCAGGTGGCTGACGCCTTCGCCCACGGCCTGCACCACGCCTGCGTACTCCGAGCCGGGCACGAAGGGCAGCGGTGGCTTCATCTGGTACTTGTTCTGCACGATCAGCAGGTCGGGAAAGTTCAGGCTGGCAGCCTTGATCTCGATCAGCACCTCCCCCGCCTTGGGCGTGGGCGTGGGCAGTTCGGTCCAGGCCAGGGCCTCGACGCCGGTGGGGTTGGTGCAAAGCCAAGCGTGCATGGGAAAAGTCTCCTGTCAGTGATGCGCCGGATGATAGGCGCGCCGTCGTGGCGCGCGATGTCCCCCGAGCGACCGGGGCCCGCCCGCACCGGGCGCGTCCTACAATCCGAGGCAAACCCGACCCCAATCCATGAAGATCCTGATTTCCAACGACGACGGCTTCCAGGCCCCTGGCATCGTGGCGCTGCATGACGCGCTCAAGACATTGGCGGGCGTGGAGGTGGAGGTGGTCGCGCCCGAGCACAACAACAGTGCCAAGTCCAACGCGCTGACCCTGCATTCGCCGCTGACCGTGACCAAGGCGGCCAACGGTTTTCGCTATGTGAACGGCACGCCAGCGGACTGCGTACACATCGCCCTCACCGGGCTGCTGGGCTACCGGCCCGACCTGGTGGTCTCGGGCATCAACAATGGTGCCAACATGGGGGATGACACCATCTACTCGGGCACCGTGGGGGCCGCCATGGAGGGCTATCTCTTCGGTGTGCCTGCCATTGCCTTCTCGCAGGTGGACAAGGGCTGGGGCGAGATCGAGGCGGCCGCCGCCAAGGCGCGCGAGATCGTCGAGCAGATGCGGGCGCAGAGCCTGGTGACCGAGGTGCCCTGGCTGCTCAACGTGAACATCCCCAACATGCCGCTGGCGGCGCTCAAGTCCATCAGGCTGTGCCGCCTGGGGCGCCGGCATGCGGCCGAGCGCGTGATCGTGCAGGAGAGCCCGCGGGGCGAGGCGATGTACTGGATCGGCAACGCAGGCGCGGCCAAGGACGATGCCGAGGGCACGGATTTCCATGCCACGGCGCAGGGGCATGTGGCCATCACCCCCCTCAAGGTGGACCTCACGGACCATGACAACCTGGGCTACTGGGCGCAGACCGCCTCGAAGCTCGCGGCGGGGGTGTGATGCAGCGGCGTCCGGGCTTTCCCGCCAGGCTTCCCGGCAGCGGTGCGCCGGCGCCGCGCCCGGCAGGATCGGGTGTGGGCGCCGGTGCAGGCACCCCCAAGGGCGCCGGGGCCGGTCTGGGCCAGCGGGCTCCGGCCGCCACGGCCGTGGGCGTGGGCCTGGATTCGGCGGCCGTGCGCAACCGCATGGTGCAAAAAATCGCGGCCGGGGGCATCACCTCGCCGGCCGTGCTGCAGGCCCTGGCGACGGTGGAGCGCCACCGCTTCGTGGACAGTGGCCTGGTCAACCAGGCGTACGAAGACACCAGTCTGCCGATCGGCCTGGGGCAGACGATCTCCAAGCCCAGCGTGGTGGCGCGCATGTGCGAGCTGCTGCTGTCGGCCGAGAGCGCCCGGCCGGCCGGCCTGGCCCGGGTGCTGGAGATCGGCACCGGCTGCGGCTACCAGGCGGCCGTGCTGGGCCTGCTGGCGCGCGAGGTCTACACCATCGAGCGCCTGCGCGGCCTGCACGACAAGGCGCGCGACAACCTGCGCCCGTTTCGCCTGGCCAATGTCCACCTGATGCTGGGCGACGGCATGCTCGGCTATGCCAAGGGCGCGCCCTACGCGGCCATCATCGCCGCGGCCGGCGGCGACGCCGTGCCGCAGGAGTGGTGCGACCAGTTGGCGGTGGGCGGGCGCCTGGTGGCGCCCATGGCGGTGGCCGGCGGGCAGCAGATGTTGCTGGTGATTGACAAGACCCCACACGGGTTGAAACAAAGCGTGCTCGAGCCGGTTCACTTTGTCCCTCTAAAATCGGGGATTGCCTGAAGGGAAAATGCTTATGTTGGTATCGCGTGGTCTTGTTGCAGGGTTTACCGTGGCGTTGCTGTTGGTGGGCTGTGGAACACGGATGACCAAGGCCCCTGTGGAGGACCGGGGAACCTATGCCGGTGCCATGACCACCACGACCGGATCGCCGCAGCCCGGGGTGGTGGCCGCGCCCATCAAACCCCTGCCCGGGGCCGAGAATGCCGGAAAGCCCGGCTACTACACCGTCAAGCCCGGTGACACCCTGATCCGCATCGGCCTGGAGAACGGGCAGGGCTGGAAGGACATCGCGCGCTGGAACAACCTGGAGAACGCCAACCTGATCGAGGTGGGCCAGGTGCTGCGCGTCATCGCACCCGGCACGACCCCGCCGCCCGTGATCGCCGCCGATACCGGCGTGGTCACGCGCCCGGTGACCTCCACGACCATCACCCCATCGGCGCCGACGGCAACCCCGTTGCCGCCCGCATCCACCGCCAGCGGCGCCAGGCCTGTCACGCCGGCGCCGGCCGTGGCGGCCACGCCGGCACCGAGCGCGGGCGAGGACGACCTGAACTTCATCTGGCCCGCATCGGGCTCGCTGCTGGCCGGTTTCGACGAGGCCCGCAACAAGGGCTACGACATTTCCGGCAAGGCCGGCGACGCGGTGCTGGCGGCCGCGGACGGGCGCGTGGTGTATTCCGGTGCCGGCCTCAGGGGTTATGGCAACCTGGTGATCCTCAAGCACAACAACACCTTCCTGACGGCTTACGCGCACAACCAGACGCTGCTGGTCAAGGAAGACCAGTCGGTGCGCAAGGGGCAGAAGATCGCCGAGATGGGCAGCACCGACGCCGACCGCGTGAAGCTGCACTTCGAGATCCGCCGCAACGGCAAGCCGGTGGACCCTGCGCGCTACCTGTCGGCGCGTTGAGCGCCGTGGTGGTGCCCGCGCAAGCCCCTGAACCCGGCCAGCCTGGCAGCCCTGACGAGGAGTGGGCCGGCGAGGAGGCTGGCGGATCCGACGAGGCCGAGGTGCGCCAGATGCAGGTGGGCACGGCGCAGCATGCCGCCCGCCTGGACCGGGCCCTGGCCGAGCTGGTGCCCGAATTTTCCCGCAGCTACCTGCAGCAATTGCTCGGCCAGGGACTGGTGCGCCTGAACGGCAGCCCGGCGACCAAGGCATCGCTCAAGGTCAAGGCCGGTGATGGCCTGAGCCTCGAGATGCGCCCCACGCAACAGAGCCAGGCCTTTCGGCCCGAGGCGATGGACATCGACGTGGTGTACGAGGACGAGCACCTGCTGGTGGTGAACAAGCCCGCCGGCCTGGTGGTGCATCCGGCCCCCGGCAACTGGAGCGGCACCCTGCTCAATGGCCTGCTGGCGCGCGATGCCAAGGCGCTGCTGGTGCCGCGCGCGGGCATCGTGCACCGGCTGGACAAGGACACCAGCGGCCTGATGGTGGTGGCGCGCGAGCGCGCCACCATGGACGCGCTGGTGGCCATGATCGCGGCGCGCACGGTGCACCGCCAGTACCTGGCGCTGGCGCACAAGCCCTGGGCCGGCGCTGCCCGCCGCACGGTGGAGCAGCCTATCGGCCGCGATCCGCGCAACCGCCTGCGCATGGCCGTGGTGGACCTGGCCAGCCATGCCGGCAAGCCGGCGCGCACGGATTTCCGCCTGCTCGAAGGGGTGGACGCGGGCTGCTGGGTGGAATGCACGCTGCACACCGGCCGCACGCACCAGATCCGCGTACACATGGCTTCCATCGGCCATCCGCTGGTGGCCGACGTGCTCTACGGCGGCACCCCGGTGGGGGCCTTGCAGCGCCAGGCGCTGCATGCCTTTCGCCTGGCGTTCACCCATCCCGTCACCGGCCAGCCGCTGCAGCTGCATGCCCCGCTGCCCCGGGACATGGGCGATGCACTGTCTTTTTGGGGCCTGCGCTACAATGGCGCATAGCGAAACGCAGTATCTGTGTTTCCAGGCCTGACCGGCCCTGGGGCGTGAACACCGCGCCCCGAACCCGAAGACGGAATCCCGCCGGGCCCCAGTGTCGCGCCAGCGGCCGCGCAGTATGCGCCCCTTGATGGATGAATCCCCGCTGCTGGTGCGGTCCCTGTCACGACACGTGCCACCTTTTTTCCCGGAATCGCTGAACCATGAACACGGTGGATGCCAAACGGGTCCTTGAGACTGCCCTGATTTGCGCGCAGCAGCCCGTGGCGCTGCGCGAGATGCGGGTGCTTTTCAATGACGCCCTGGGTACGGACACGCTCAAGTTGCTGCTGCTCGACCTGCAGCGCGACTGGTCCCACCGGGGGGTGGAGCTGGTGCAGGTGGCCACGGGCTGGCGCCTGCAAAGCCGCCCCGAAATGCGCGAGTACCTCGACCGGCTGCACCCCGAGAAGCCGCCCAAGTACACGCGCGCCGTGCTGGAGACGCTGGCCATCATTGCCTACCGGCAGCCGGTGACGCGCGGGGACATCGAGGACATCCGCGGGGTGACGGTGAACAGCCTGATCATCAAGCAGCTCGAAGACCGTGGCTGGGTGGAGGTGATCGGCCACCGCGAGACGGTGGGGCGGCCTTCCTTGTTCGCGACCACGCGCCAGTTCCTCGATGACCTGGGCCTGGCCTCGCTGGACCAGTTGCCCATGCTGGAGGATGCCTCGGGCCATGCCAACGTGCTGGAGGCCATGGCGGCTGCGGCGCAGGGCGTGATCGAGGAGCCGGTGGAGGAGGAGGGCGCGGCGGAAGCTGCGCAGCCGCCCGAGGGCGATGCCCCAGAGCCACTGGTCGGCGAGCCGGCCGACGGCGGCGTGACGACCGAGCCTGTCCAGCAAGCCCTCGCTGGCCTGGAAGTTGGGGCTGTGCCGGATGGGGACGCCGATGCCAACGATGCCAACGATGACAGCGACGACGATGATGATGGGCTGGTGGCAGCCGCTGCTGCGTGGGCATTGGAAGCCGCCGAGGTCTTGCTGCCGGACGATGTTTCGGGCGGGGCCGTGGAGGGCGGGGCGGTACGGCTCGATGGCGACAGCCATCTGGTGGCCGGCGACGATGCGGCCCAGGCAGGTACCGCTTTGAGTGCGGACGATTTGAACAAGACGGAGCGGGGCGATGATGCTTCCCGCGACGATGATGACGATGCCCCACAGGGCGTCCAGGGAAAGCTGACATGAACGACGATTCGACGACCCCCGACCCCGCCACCTCCGGTGCCGAGGCTTCCACGGCGCCTGCCAAGCCACGCCGCGCACCGCGCAAGAAGGTGGTGGCCGACGATGCTGCCACTGCCGTGGCGCCCGCCGAGGCCGCAGTGCAGCCGGCTGCAGAGGCCGAGCCTGCGGTGAAGAAGCCGCGCAAGCCGCGCCAGCCCCGCGCAGAGGCCGATGTGGCTGTGGTGGTCGAAGCGCCCCAGGCGCAGGAGCCCGCGCCGCAGCTGGCCGTGCAGGAGGTGCTGCCCCTGGTCGACGTGCAGGCCGTGGCCTCCCAGGACGCACCTGCTGCTGGCGACGCAGAGGATGCGGCAGCGCCGGTGCCGACGGTGCTGGTCGACCGTGCGCCCGGCGCGCGCATCTATGGCGATGCCCCCCGTGCGGAGCGTGGCGATGGCCAGGAGCGCAGGGACGGCCGCAAGGAGGGGCACGGCAAGGGCCAGAACCAGCCTGGCCAGAAGGGCCCCCGGGGTCCCAAGCCGCAGCATGGCGTGCAGGGCTACCAGTTCGAGGACGTGGTCTCCGGCCAGTTCGATGCGGACGAAGAATCGGGTGAGGAGGTGCCCCTCAAGCGCGTGCTGCTGCCCCAGGTGGAGACGCCCAAGCTGCACAAGGTGCTGGCGCAGGCCGGCCTGGGCTCGCGGCTGGAGATGGAGCAGCTCATCCTGGAAGGCCGCATCTCGGTCAACAGCGAGCCGGCGCACATCGGCCAGCGCATCCAGTTCGGCGACCAGGTCAAGGTCAACGGCAAGCCCATCCGCTACCGCATCGACCCGCCACCGGCACGCGTGATCGCCTACCACAAGCCTGTGGGTGAAGTGGTGTCGCACGACGACCCGCAGAACCGCCCCACGGTGTTCCGCAAGCTGCCGCGCCTGCAGCAGGGCAAGTGGCAGTCCGTGGGCCGGCTGGACCTGAACACCGAAGGCCTGCTGCTGTTCACCAGCTCGGGCGAACTGGCCAACAAGCTCATGCACCCGCGCTTCGGCCTGGAGCGCGAGTACGCCGTGCGCGTGCTCGGCGCCCTGAGCAATGAAGAAAAAGCCAAGCTGATCGAGGGCGTGCGCCTGGACGACGGCATGGCCGCCTTCGGCTCCATCGAAGACGGCGGCGGCGAAGGGGCCAACTGCTGGTACCGCGTCACCATTTCCGAAGGCCGCAACCGCGAAGTGCGGCGCATGCTGGAGTCGGTGGGCCATGCGGTCAGCCGGCTGATCCGCATCCGCTACGGCGCCATGGTGCTGCCGCGCGGCCTCAAGCGCGGTGCGTTCCTGGAGCTGGACGAAAGCGACATCCGCGCACTGGTGAAGGCCGCAGGCGCCGGGCGCGACCCGTTGGAAGACCGTGGCGATGCCGCGCCGGGCGAAGGCGCCCCCGCAGGCAACGGCAACAAGCGCGGCAATATCCGCCGCGGCGGACCACGCGGCGACGGCAGTCGCCGTGACCAGCCTCCGGGCGCCGGCGCCAACGGCCCGCGCGGCCAGAAGCCCCGCCGCGATGGCGGTGGTGGCGGGCAGGGCGGCCGGGGTGGCAATGGCAGCGGTGGCAACAACAATGCGGACCGTGCGCGCGGCGGCTCGGCCCAGCCCGATCCGATGAAGACCTCGGTCGGCTACATCGGTACCGACAGCCTCTCGCGCCACCGCCAAGCCCAGCGTGCTCCTGGTGGCGGTGGTGGTGGCGGCCCGCGCCGTGGCCGTGGCCGTTGATTCACAGGGGTTACCCGGCGCACGGTTAGAATCGAGGGTTTTGTCCGCTGGGCAAAAGAATTCGCATCGTTTATATCAATCCAATCAGGAAAAACACCATGGCAATCGAACGCACTCTCTCCATCATCAAGCCTGACGCAGTCGCCAAGAACGTGATCGGCCAGATCTATGCCCGTTTCGAAGCTGCCGGCCTGAAGGTCGTGGCGGCCCGCATGGTGCACCTGTCGCGCCTGGAAGCCGAGCAGTTCTACGGTGTACACAAGGCACGTCCCTTCTTCAAGGACCTGGTCGATTTCATGATCTCCGGCCCCGTGATGATCCAGGCCCTGGAAGGCGAAAACGCCATCCTGAAGAACCGCGAACTGATGGGCGCCACCGACCCCAAGAAGGCAGAAGCCGGCACCATCCGCGCTGACTTCGCCGACAGCATCGACGCCAACGCCGTGCACGGCTCGGACGCCGCCGAAACGGCTGCCGTGGAAATCGCTTTCTTCTTCCCTGGCCTGAACATTTACACCCGCTGAGATGGTGGTCCCCATGCTTGAGCCCACCCCGGTGGGGCGGCCGCACCATGGGGACGACTGCGAGCGGTTACCCGAAGGGACGCCGCTATGACGACCGCGATAGAAACCACCGCTGTGATCGCCCCGCCTGCCACCAAGGCAGCGGCGACCCTGGCCACGACCACCAACCTGCTCGAGTTCGATCTCGACGGCCTGGCGGCCTTCTGCGAAAAGCTCGGTGAGAAGCGCTTTCGCGCGACCCAGCTGTTCCGCTGGATCCACCAGCGCGGCGCGCGCGATTTTGACGCCATGAGCGACCTGGCCAAGGCCCTGCGTGACAAGCTCAAGGGCTGCGCGCATGTCCAGGCGCTGCCGGTCATCACCGAACATGTCTCGGCCGACGGCACCGTCAAGTGGCTGTTCGACGTGGGCGGTGGCAATGCGGTCGAGGCCGTGTTCATCCCCGAGGACGACCGCGGCACCTTGTGCATTTCCTCTCAGGCCGGTTGTGCCGTGGGATGCCGTTTCTGCTCCACCGGCCACCAGGGCTTCAGCCGCAACCTCACCACCGGTGAGATCGTGGCCCAGCTGTGGTTTGCCGAGCATGCGCTGCGTGCGCGCCTGGGCAAGACGGAACGCATCATCTCCAACGTGGTGATGATGGGCATGGGCGAGCCCCTGCAGAATTACTCGGCCCTGGTGCCGGCGCTGCGCGTGATGCTGGACGACCATGCCTATGGCCTGTCGCGCCGCCGCGTGACGGTGTCGACGTCGGGCGTGGTGCCCATGATCGACCGGCTGGCCCAGGACTGCCCCGTGGCGCTGGCCGTTTCGTTGCATGCACCCAACGATCCGCTGCGCGACAACCTGGTTCCGCTGAACCGAAAATACCCCATTGAAGAGCTGCTGGCCGCGTGCAACCGCTACCTGGAACACGCGCCGCGCGACTTCATCACCTTCGAATACTGCATGCTGGACGGGGTCAACGACCAGCTCGAGCATGCGCAGCAGCTGATCGACCTGGTCAAGCCCGCGCGCGGCGAGGGCGTGCGCTGCAAGTTCAACCTGATCCCCTTCAACCCGTTCCCGGCATCAGGCCTTTTGCGTTCTTCACAGGCGCAGGTGCTGGCCTTTGGCAAACTGCTCAGCGACGCGGGCATCGTGACCACGGTGCGCAAGACGCGCGGCGACGATATCGACGCCGCCTGTGGTCAATTGGCCGGTGACGTCAAAGATCGCACAAAAGCGGCGGAGCGCATGGCCAAACAGCGCACAATCGCGCTCAAACCGGTGACCTGACAAATCAAACTTGAAGGAGGCTCTACATGGTGGGATTGGTTGAACGCTGGCAGCGCATGGGCCGCTGTGCGCTCCTGGCCTGTGGGGTGGTGGCTGGCGTGGCGGGGCTCTCGGGCTGTGCGGGCGGCGGCAGTGGCCCATCGGCCGGCGAGCCCGGCGGTACTGTCTTCACCCCGTCCGACGAGCCCGAGGCGCGCCGCCGCGCCCGCATCCGCCTGGAGCTGGCGACCAATTACTTCGAGAACGGCCAGACCACGGTGGCGCTGGACGAGGTCAAGCAGGCCCTGGTCGCCGACCCCACCTATTCCGACGCCTTCAACCTGCGCGGCCTGATCTACCTGCGCCTCAACGAGTTCGGCCAGGCCGAGGACAGCTTTCGCCGCGCGCTGGGCCTGCGCAGCAACGATCCCAACCTGTTGCACAACCTGGGCTGGTTGCACTGCCAGCAGCGCAAGTACGCCGAGGCCGACCAGAGCTTCGTGACGGCGCTGGCCAACCCGGCCTATACCGCACGCAGCAAGACGCTGATGGCGCGCGGCCTGTGCCAGATGGAAGCCGGCCAGGTGGCCGAGGCCGAGCAGTCGTTGCTCAAGGCCTACGAGCTCGATGCATCCAACCCCGTGGTGGGCTACCACCTGTCCAATCTTCTGATGCGCCGCAATGAGCTCACGCGGGCGCAGTTCTACATCCGCCGCCTGAACAACAGCGATTTCTCCAACGCCGAAACGCTGTGGCTGGGCATCAAGGTCGAGCGCGGCCTGGGCGACACGGTCGCCATGCGCCAGTTGGGCGATCAATTGCGCAGGCGTTTCCCGGAAGCGCGTGAGACGGGTGCCTATCAGCGTGGGGCTTTCAATGAGTGATTCGGTGGCAGGGGTGTCGGTGCATGCAGAGGCGCCGGGAATGGCGGGGGGCAGGACAGCGGGGACCATGCTGCGCGAAGCGCGCATGGAGGCCGGCCTGCACATTGCAGCGCTGGCCGTGGCCTTGAAGGTGCCGGTCGCCAAACTGGAGGCCCTGGAGGCTGACAATTTCTCGGTGCTGCCCGACACGGTGTTCGTGCGGGCCCTGGCATCGAGCGTGTGCCGCACGCTCAAGATCGACGCGGCGCCCATCCTGGCGCTGCTGCCGCAGAGCAAGAGCCCGCGCCTGGTGGCGGGCAACGCGGGGATCAATGCGCCGGTCAAGGGCAGCAGCTCCAGCGCGGGCAACGGCTCCTTCGCTCCGGCCTCGTCGGGCGGCAAGAAGTCCTGGGCCATCACCGTGGTGGTGCTGGCCTTGCTGGTGGGGGCCCTGGCCATCATGTTCGTCCCGGCCGACCGCAATCCGTTCGGCAGCAGTGCGGTTGACGAGGTGCCTGCGTCCCCACCCGTGTCGGCCCAGGAGCCGCAGGCCCCTGTGGCTGCCGCATCCAGCCCGGCGGCTGCGCCCGCTCCCTCCGCTCCCGTGGTGACCGCTCCTGCGCCGGCTGCGACTTCCGCAGTCCCCGCGCCTGCAGCCGCCGGGGTCGCCAGTGCGGCGGCTCCTGCGGCCGCCCTGTCGGCGGCATCGACGCCAGAGGCGGTGTCGATCTCCAGTGTTCTGACGCTGAGTGCGCGCGGCGCCTCGTGGGTGCAGGTGCGCGATGCCAATGGAACCATTGCCCTGCAGAAGAATCTGGCAGTGGGTGAGTCGGTGGCCGTCTCGGGCGCGCTCCCTCTGGCGGTGGTGATCGGCCGGGCCGATGTGACCGATGTGTTTGTGCGTGGCAAGCCATTCGCGCTGACCACCGTTTCGCGCGAAAATGTCGCGCGTTTTGAGGTGAAATAAGTGGACAAGTCCCTGACCGATCCGGCCCCGATTGCCATTGCCCTGCCTGCCCCCCGGCGCTCCCGCCAGGCCCGCGTGGTCTGGGGTTCGCGCGTGGTCACGGTGGGGGGCGATGCGCCGGTGCGCGTGCAGTCCATGACCAATACCGATACGGTGGATGCCATTGGCACCGCCATCCAGGTCAAGGAGCTGGCGCAGGCCGGCTCCGAGTTCGTGCGCATCACCGTCAACACGCCCGAGGCGGCGCAGGCGGTGCCCTACATCCGCGAGCAGCTCGACCGCATGGGCGAAACCGTGCCGCTTGTGGGGGATTTCCACTTCAACGGCCACCGGCTGCTGACCGACTACCCGGACTGCGCGCAGGCGCTGTCCAAGTACCGCATCAACCCCGGCAACGTGGGCAAGGGTGACAAACGCGACCGCCAGTTCGGCCAGATGATCGAGGCCGCCATCCGCTGGGACAAGGCGGTGCGCATCGGCGTCAACTGGGGCAGCCTGGACCAGGAGCTGCTGGCCGAGCTGATGGACACCAACAGCCGCCGCGCCAGGCCCTGGGAGGCGCGCCAGGTGATGTACGAGGCGCTGATCACCTCGGCCATCGAATCGGCCCGCCGGGCCGAGGAAATGGGCCTGAACGGCGACCAGATCATCCTGTCGTGCAAGGTCAGCGGCGTGCAGGACCTGATTTCCGTGTACCGGGCCCTGGCCCAGCGCTGCGACTATGCGCTGCACCTGGGCCTGACCGAGGCCGGCATGGGCACCAAGGGCACGGTGGCGTCGGCCACGGCGCTGTCCATCCTGCTGCAGGAAGGCATTGGCGACACCATCCGCGTCTCCCTGACCCCGCAGCCGGGCGAAGCCCGCACCCAGGAAGTGGTCGTGGCGTCCGAAATCCTGCAGTCGCTGGGCCTGCGCATTTTCGTGCCCAGCGTGACGGCCTGCCCCGGCTGTGGCCGCACCACCAGCACTACCTTCCAGGACCTGGCCAAGCAGATCGACGACTACCTGCGCGCGCAGATGCCTGTGTGGCGCGTCAAGTACCCGGGCGTGGAAAAGCTCAAGGTGGCGGTCATGGGCTGCATCGTCAACGGCCCGGGCGAGAGCAAGCATGCCGACATCGGCATCAGCCTGCCGGGTACCGGCGAAGCGCCCGCAGCACCGGTGTTCATCGATGGTGAGAAGGCCCTGACCCTGCGCGGCGAGAACATCGCCAACGAGTTCCACCAGGTGGTCGAAAACTACATCGAAAAACGCTTTGGCGGCACCCATCCGGTGGCCGCCCCGGCGGTGGGTGCGCCCGACGGCGCACTGGCCTGACCCGGCGGCGGCCGACGCCCCTGCGACAATCGCACCCTGCGGGCCCAAACGGCCCAGCGAGGCGCCTCCCTGGAGCCGCCTCCCGTATCCCTATTCAAATGGAAGCCCATTGCCGTGAGTAAAGACGTATCTGCCGCTGCCGCCAAGCCCGAGAAGCTGGTGGCGGTCAAGGGCATGAATGACATCCTGCCGCCCGACTCAGCCCGCTGGGAGTGGCTGGAAGAGAAGGTGCGCAATCTGATGGCGCGCTATGCCTACCGCAACATGCGCACGCCCATCGTCGAGCCCACGCCGCTGTTCGTGCGCGGCCTGGGCGAGGTGACCGACATCGTCGAGAAGGAGATGTACTCCTTCGAAGACCGCCTCAATGGCGAGCGCCTGACCCTGCGCCCCGAGGCCACGGCCGGCGTGGTGCGCGCGGTGGTCGAGCATTCCATGCTGTACGAGGGCGGAAAGCGCCTGTACTACATGGGCCCCATGTTCCGCCACGAGCGCCCCCAGCGCGGCCGTTACCGCCAGTTCCACCAGATCGGTGCCGAGGCCCTGGGCTTTGGCGGCCCCGAGGTGGATGCCGAGCTGATCCTGCTGGCCAACGCGCTGTGGAAAGACATCGGCCTTTCCAGCGTGCGCCTGGAGCTCAACAGTCTGGGTCAGCCCGAGGAGCGCAAGGCGCACCGCGCGGCGCTCATCGCCTATTTCGAGCAGAACGCCGACCAGTTGGACGAAGAGGCGCGCCGCCGCCTGCACGCCAACCCGCTGCGCATCCTGGACACTAAGAACCCGGCCATGCAGGCGCTGGTGAATGCCGCACCGCGGCTCATCGACTTCCTGGGCGCCGAGTCGCTGGCGCACTTCGATGCGGTCAAGGCCATCCTGGATGCCAATGGCGTGGCCTGGACGGTCAACCCGCGCCTGGTGCGCGGCATGGACTACTACAACCTCACGGTGTTCGAGTTCATCACCGAGCAACTGGGCTCGCAGGGCACCATCTGCGGCGGCGGGCGCTACGACTACCTGATCGAGCAGATCGGCGGCAAGCCCGCGCCGGCCGTGGGCTGGGCCCTGGGCGTGGAGCGTGTGCTGGAACTGGTCAAGGAGCAGGGCGCCGAGGTGCCGGCCCTGGTGCCCGATGTCTATGCCATCATCCCCGGCCGCGCGGCGCTGCCTGTGGCCAGCCGCGTGCTCGAGCAGTTGCGTGCCCAGGGTGTCCAGGTGCAGATGCATGGCGCGCCGACGGCGGGCGAGGGCATGGGCAGCATGAAGTCCCAGTTCAAGAAGGCCGACGGCAGCGGCGCGCAGTATGCTTTGGTGTTTGGCGACGATGAACTCGCCCGCGGCACCGTCACCGTGAAGTCCCTGCGCGATGGCGCCGGCGGCGCCCAGGTGGAGCAAGCCATCGCCAATGTGGCCGATTGGGCCGCCACCCTACAATCCAACCGTTAATTCTTACCTATCTCCATGGCAAATCACTTAGACCTCGAAGAGCAGGAACAACTGGACCAGCTCAAGCATTTCTGGAACCAGTGGGGTACCCTCATCAGCTGCGTGCTGATCGTGGTGTGCGGTTCGCTGGCGGCATGGAACGGTTACCAGTACTGGCAGGGCCGCCAGGCCACCAAGGCGGCGGCGCTGTTCGATGCAGTCGAAGTCGCCAACCGCGCCAAGGACCAGGCGCGCGTGGAGCAGGCTTTTGGCGACCTCAAGGCCAGCTATGCCGGCACGCCCCAGGCGGCCCAGGCCGGTTTCCTGCTGGCCCGCAGCCTGGTGGAGGCTGCCAAGGCCGATGAGGCACGCGAGGTGCTTGCCTGGGTGGCCGCGAATGCGGGTGACGATGGCTTCAAGGCCCTGGCCAAGCTGCGCCTGGCCGCCGTGCTGACCGAACAGAAGAAGTACGACGAAGCGCTGGCCCAGCTGTCGGGCTCGCTGCCTGCGGCGTTCGATGGCGTCGCCGCCGACCACCGGGGCGACATCCTGATGCTGCAGGACAAGCGCACCGAAGCCCTGGCCCAGTACACCAAGGCCTACAAGGCCATGAGTGAAGACGTGGAATACCGCCGCCTGGTGGAAGTCAAGCTCAATGCGCTGGGCTCCAACCCCGCCGCAGATACCGTGGCGGCCGCCAAGACGGCAGAGGCGGCCAAATGAGCGCGCGCCTGGCTTCCCGGATGGGGCAGGGCCGCGCGGCCCGTGGCCTGGTGCTGCTGTCCCTGGCGGCGGCGCTGGCCGGCTGCTCGATGATGCCCAGCGGCTCCTTCTGGGGCGGCGCGTCCAAGCCCGTGCCGGCCGACCTCGGTGCCAATGTGCCCGTGCTGGGTGTACGCCAGGCCTGGACCAGCAAGGTCGGTGCGGTGGCGGCCCTGTCGCTGGACGTGCGCGTCAATGGCACCACGGTGACCGTGGCCTCGGCCGATGGCACGGTGGCGGCCATCGATGCCCGCACGGGGGGCGACGTCTGGCGCCTGGCCCTGGCCGAGCCGTTGTCTGCCGGCGTCGGCAGCGATGGCAAGCTGGCCGCGGTGGTGGCGCGCAGCAATGCGCTGATCGCCATCGATGCCGGCCGCGAACGCTGGCGCCAGCCCATGGCCTCGCAGGTCTTCACCGCCCCGCTGGTGGCCGGTGGCCGCGTGTTCGTGCTGGCCGCCGACCGCACCGTGACCGCCTTCGACGCGGCCACGGGCAAGCGCCTGTGGGCGCAGCAGCGCCCCGGCGAGCCCCTGGTGCTGCGCCAGGATGGCGTGCTGCTGGCGGTGGGCGACACCCTGGTGGTCGGCCTGTCTGGCCGCCTGGTGGGCCTGAACCCCGACAACGGCAGCGCCCGCTGGGAGGCCCCGCTGGCCAGCTCGCGTGGCACCAACGACGTCGAGCGCCTGGTCGAGCTGGTGGGGCGCAGCAGCCGCGTCGGCGAATCCGTGTGCGCCCGTGCCTTCCAGTCGGCCGTGGGCTGCGTGAACACGGTGCGCGGCAACGTCGCCTGGACCCAGCGTGCTGCCGGAGCCGAAGGCATCGATGGCGACAAGGATGCGATCTTCGGCACCGAGAGCAATGGCGCGCTGGTGGCCTGGAACCGCAACGACGGCACGCGCCTGTGGGGCTCCGACCGCCTCAAGCACCGCAAGCTGACCTCGCCGCTGCTGCTGGGTCGCTCGGTGGTGGTGGGCGACGACACGGGCCTGGTGCATCTGCTGTCGCGCACCGATGGTGCGCCCCTGAACCGCATGACCACCGATGGCTCCGGCATTGCCGCGGCCCCGGTGGCTGCGGCCGACACCCTGGTGGTGGTCACCCGCAATGGCGGTGTATTTGGCTTCAGGCCAGAATGATGGATCGTATTCAATGAAGCCAGTTATCGCCCTCGTGGGGCGGCCGAATGTCGGTAAATCCACGCTGTTCAACCGCTTGACGAAGACCCGCGACGCGATCGTGGCGGACTTCGCCGGGCTCACGCGTGACCGCCACTACGGCAATGGCAAGCAGGGCAAGCACGAGTACATCGTCATCGATACCGGGGGCTTCGAGCCCGATGCCTCCACCGGCATCTACCGCGAGATGGCCAAGCAGACGCAACAGGCCGTGGCCGAGGCCGACGTGGTCGTCTTCGTCGTGGATGCGCGCGCCGGTGTTTCCGCACAAGACCATGACATCGCCAACTACCTGCGCCGGCTGTCCAAGCCCTGCGTGTTGGTGGCCAACAAGGCCGAGGGCATGGTCGAGGGCGTGCAACTGGCCGAGTTCTATGAGTTGGGGCTGGGCGAGGTGTTCCCTGTGTCGGCCGCGCACGGCCAGGGCATTCGCAGCTTGGTGGAGATCGCACTCGAACCGCTGAACCTGCCCGACCCGGACGAGGCCGATGCTGCGGACGACAAGAGCGTCATCAAGCTCGCCGTGGCGGGCCGCCCCAATGTGGGCAAGTCCACCCTGATCAACACCTGGCTGGGCGAGGAGCGCCTGGTGGCGTTCGACATGCCGGGCACCACGCGCGATGCGATCACCGTGCCCTTCGAGCGCAACGGCCAGCGCTTCGAGCTGGTGGACACGGCTGGCCTGCGCCGCAAGGGCAAGGTCTTCGAAGCCATCGAGAAGTTCTCGGTGGTCAAGACGCTGCAGGCCATCGAGTCGGCCAACGTGGTGCTGCTGCTGCTCGATGCCACGCAGGGCGTGACCGACCAGGACGCGCACATTGCCGGCTACATCCTGGAGAGCGGCCGCGCCGTGGTGCTGGCCGTGAACAAGTGGGACGCCGTGGACGAGTACCAGCGCACGCTGCTGGAGCGCTCCATCGAAAGCCGCCTGTCGTTCCTGAAGTTCGCCTCCATGCACTTCATCTCGGCCAAGAAGCGCCAGGGCCTGGGCCCGCTGTGGACCTCCATCGTGCAGGGGCACAAGGCGGCCACCTGCAAGATGTCCACCCCCGTGCTCACCCGGCTGCTGCTGGAGGCGGTGCAGTTCCAGGCGCCCAAGCGCTCGGGCATGTTCCGCCCCAAGCTGCGCTATGCGCACCAGGGCGGCATGAACCCGCCGGTGATCGTGATCCACGGCAACTCGCTGGAGCATGTGACCGATGCCTACAAGCGCTTCCTGGAAGGGCGCTTCCGCAAGGAATTCGACCTGGTGGGCACGCCGCTGCGCATCGAGGTCAAGACCTCGCACAACCCCTTTGTGGACAAGGACGAAGGATGATGGCGAAGTCCCCCGACCGCGTTGGCGGTGGGGGATGGCTAATGCATGTGCTGCACTGCAGCATGGTTATTGCAGCGACATGATTCTGTGCATGGCACTTAAGAGTAACCATCTGTTTCTTGGGGCGGATAATCTCCAGGGACATTTCCCTGGCAAGCACCCCGGTCCGGCGTGAACAAAGGCCGGGTTGGCGAAAGGCCATGGCAACAGGCGGCAAAACTCTGACTTTGCTGTGGTAAGGTGGTGGTTTACAACAACATTTTTGAACACGGAGAATATCGTGAGCAATAAAGGCCAACTTTTGCAAGATCCTTTCCTGAACGCACTGCGTAGGGAGCATGTGCCCGTTTCCATCTACCTGGTGAACGGTATCAAGCTGCAAGGGCAAATCGAATCGTTCGACCAGTATGTGGTGTTGCTGCGCAATACCGTCACGCAGATGGTCTACAAGCATGCCATCTCCACCATCGTGCCTGGCCGCGCGGTCAATTTCTCGACGGCCGAAACCCCTGATGCAGACGGCGCCGGCAACTGAGTTGCGGCATCCAGTTCAGCATTCAACTCTGGGTCAGATGGTCATGGGCGGAGGCCATCCGCTTTGAGCGCTCCCGCATCTTCTGACGCGGGTAGTGGAGCCTCGGTATTGTTGGTGGGGGTCGACTTTGGTCTTCCCCATTTCGATGGCGAGCTCGAAGAGCTGGGTTTGCTTGCGCAAACTGCGGGGCTCAACCCCGTGGCGCGCCTGACCTGCAAGCGCAAGGCACCCGATGCCGCCCTGTTCGTGGGCAGTGGCAAGGCCGACGAGATCCGCACCCTGGCGCAAATGCACGGTGCGGTGGAGGTGCTGTTCGACCAGTCGCTCAGCCCTGCGCAGCAGCGCAACCTGGAGCGGCACCTGGAGTTGCCGGTCTCTGACCGCACCTTCCTCATCCTCGAAATCTTCGCCCAGCGCGCCCGCAGCCATGAGGGCAAGCTGCAGGTGGAGCTGGCGCGGTTGCAGTACCTGAGCACGCGCCTGGTACGCCGCTGGTCGCACCTGGAGCGCCAGACCGGCGGCATCGGTGCGCGCGGCGGCCCGGGCGAAAAGCAGATCGAACTCGATCGCCGCATGATCGGCGAGGCCATCAAGCGCACGCGCGAGCGGCTCGTCAAGGTCAAGCGCCAGCGCTCAACCCAGCGCCGCCAGCGCGACCGGCGCGACACCTTCACCATCTCTCTGGTGGGCTATACCAACGCCGGCAAGTCCACGCTGTTCAATGCGCTGGTCAAGGCCCGCGCGTACGCGGCCGACCAGTTGTTTGCCACCCTGGACACCACCACGCGCCAGCTGTACCTGGGCGATGCGGGGCGTTCGGTGTCGCTGTCCGACACGGTGGGCTTCATCCGCGATTTGCCGCACGGCCTGGTCGATGCCTTCCAGGCCACGCTGCAGGAGGCGGTCGATGCCGACCTGCTGCTGCATGTGGTCGATGCCTCCAATCCCCATTTCCCCGAGCAGATGGACCAGGTGCAGCGTGTGCTGCACGAGATCGGTGCCGCCGACATTCCACAGCTGCTGGTGTTCAACAAGCTCGATGCGCTCGGTGCCGAGCAGCAGCCCGCGCTGCTGGAAGACCAGTACGAAGTGGAAGGGCAGATGGTGCCACGCCTGTTCGTGAGTGCGCGCTCCGGCCAGGGGCTGGACACTTTGCGCCGTGCGCTGTCTGCACGGGTGCTGGCGGCACAGGAGGACATGACCCCAGCTGATGCTGCCCCATTGCCAGCCCACGAAGAGTGATTGGGCACAATGCCGTTTTGATCGATGCCACCAGAGAACCAGAGACTTTGCGCATGAATTTCCAAAATCGCACCCTACGCTGGGCTTCGCTGCCAGAACGTATCCGGGGCATGTTCAATCTGAACGATCCCCGCTGGGGCCGTGGTGAAGACAAGCCGGATGAAGGCGCTCGCCCGGACGAGCGCCCGCCGGCGCAGCCCCCCGCAGGCAACCGTGGGCGCGAGAACAACAAGGGCCAGGGCAATGGCCAGCCGCCGGACCTGGACGAACTGTGGCGTGACCTCAACCGCAAGCTCGGCGGCCTGTTTGGCGGCAAGGGTGGCGGTGGCGGGCGCGGCACGGGGGGCGCCGGCAACGGCGGCTTCCAGCCTCCCGACATGAAGAGCGCGGGCGTGGGCGTGGGCCTGATCGCCGGCATCATCTTCGTGATCTGGATGGGCACGGGCTTCTTCATCGTGCAGGAAGGCCAGCAGGCCGTGATCACCCAGTTCGGCAAGTACAAGAGCACGGTGGGTGCGGGCTTCAACTGGCGCCTGCCGTACCCGATCGAGCGCCATGAACTGGTGTTCGTGACGCAGATCCGTTCGGCCGACGTGGGCCGCGACAACATCATCAAGAGCACGGGCCTGCGTGAGTCGGCCATGCTCACCGAAGACGAGAACATCGTCGAGATCAAGTTCGCCGTGCAGTACCGCCTGAGCGATGCGCGCGCCTGGCTGTTCGAAAGCAAGAATCCTTCGGATGCCGTGATCCAGGCCGCTGAAACGGCCGTGCGTGAAGTGGTGGGCAAGATGCGCATGGACACGGCACTGGCCGAAGAGCGCGACCAGATCGCGCCGCGCGTGCGCACGCTGATGCAGACCATTCTGGACCGCTACAAGGTGGGTGTCGAAGTGGTGGGCATCAACCTGCAGCAGGGCGGCGTGCGCCCACCCGAGCAGGTGCAGGCTTCTTTCGACGATGTGCTCAAGGCCGGTCAGGAGCGCGAACGCGCCAAGAACGATGCCCAGGCCTATGCCAACGACGTGATCCCGCGTGCTGTGGGTTCGGCGTCGCGCCTCAATGAAGAGGCGGCTGCCTACAAGGCCCGCATCGTGGCCCAGGCACAGGGCGATGCGCAGCGCTTCTCCTCGGTGTTGGCCGAGTACCAGAAGGCGCCCCAGGTCACCCGCGACCGCATGTACATCGAGAGCATGCAGCAGATCTACGGCAACGTGACCAAGGTGCTGGTGGATTCGCGCCAGGGCTCCAACCTGCTGTACCTGCCGCTGGACAAGATCATGCAGAGCGTGGCCACCGGCACGCCAGGCGCCCTGGATGCGGCGCCCGCCAGCGCTGCCACCACGGTGGTTCCGGCTGCGCCTGCGGCCCCTTTTTCGAATGACCCCCGGGCGCGTGACAGCAGTCGCACACGCGAACGTGAATCCCGCTAGGAGCAGCTCGTGAACAGAGTCGGATTTATCGCATCCACCCTCCTGGTGGTGCTTGCACTCATGAGCTCCATGCTCTTCGTGGTGGACCAGCGCCAGTTCGGCGTGCTCTACGCGCTCGGGCAGATCAAGGAAGTGATCACCGAGCCGGGCCTGAACTTCAAGCTGCCTCCGCCGTTCCAGAACGTGACCTACATCGACAAGCGCCTGCTCACGCTGGACAGCCCCGATACGGAGCCCATGCTCACGGCCGAAAAGCAGCGCGTGGTGATCGACTGGTACGTGCGCTGGCGCATCTCCGAGCCCACCCAGTACATCCGCAACGTGGGTCTGGATGAAAGCGCCGGTGCCATGCAGCTCAACCGCGTGGTGCGCAATGCCTTCCAGGAAGAAATCAACAAGCGCACCGTGAAGGAGCTGCTGTCGCTCAAGCGCGAAGCGCTGATGGCCGACGTGAAGCGCGAAGTGCTGGAAACCGTGCGCGGCGCCAAGCCCTGGGGCGTGGACGTGGTGGACGTGCGCATCACGCGCGTCGACTATGTCGAGGCCATCACCGAGTCGGTGTACCGCCGCATGGAGGCCGAGCGCAAGCGCGTGGCCAACGAGCTGCGTTCCACCGGTGCTGCCGAAGGCGAAAAGATCCGCGCCGATGCCGACCGCCAGCGCGAGATCGCCATTGCCAACGCCTACCGCGATGCCCAGAAGCTCAAGGGCGAAGGCGATGCCGAAGCCGCCCGCATCTACGCCGAGGCCTTTGGCCGCGACCCGCAGTTTGCGCAGTTCTACCGCAGCCTGGAGGCCTACAAATCGAGCTTCAACAAGAAGAGCGACGTGATGGTGGTGGACCCCTCGTCGTCCGAGTTCTTCAAGGCCTTCCGAGGTGGCACCGCTGCATCCGCGGCGCAGCCTGCCGCCCCGCGCAAGTAAAAAGCGGCGCCAGGCGCGCAACGGCAGCCTCTGCATTGCAGGGCTGCCGTTTTTTTTGGGTGTCTTTTTCACTGCAAGGTGGGCCGGCATCTTCTGTTCCATGTGCCCGATCCCCTTGTTGGCCAGTCCCCGTTTGAGGGGCCTTGGCCGGTGCCGGTAGAATCACGGTTTTAACAGCCTCCCCTTTTCTCATGTCTGCTTGGGTCCTGCCGGATCACATTGCCGATGTCTTGCCGTCCGAAGCGCGGCACATCGAAGAATTGCGTCGCGGGCTGCTCGACACGGCGCGCTGCTATGGCTATGAGCTGGTCATGCCGCCGCTGCTGGAGCACCTGGAATCCCTGCTGACCGGTACCGGAGAGGCGCTGGACCTCCAGACCTTCAAGCTGGTGGACCAGTTGTCGGGCCGCTCCATGGGGCTGCGTGCGGACACCACGCCCCAGGTGGCGCGCATCGATGCCCACCTGCTCAACCGCAAGGGCGTGACACGGCTGTGCTACTGCGGCCCCGTGCTGCACACCCGCCCCGACCGCCCCCATGCCACGCGCGAGCCGCTGCAATTTGGCGCCGAGATCTACGGCCATGCCGGGCTGGAGGCCGACCTCGAAGCCCTGCAACTGGCGCGTGAATGCCTGCGCGTGGCCGAGGTGCGCGACACCACCATCGACCTGGCCGACGTGCGCATCGTGCGCAGCCTGCTCGCCGGTGTGGCGGTGGATGCACCGCTGCTCAGCCGCATCCATGCCGCCCTGGCGGCCAAGGACGCGAGCGAACTGGCAACGCTGACCCGTGATTTCCCTGCGGCATCGCGCCAGGGGCTGCTGGCGCTGCTGCAGCTGTATGGCGATGAATCCGTGCTGGCCGAGGCCGACCAGGCCTTGAAGCACATCGCCGGCGTTTCCGAGGTGCTGTCGCACCTGCGCTGGCTGGCTTCGCGCCTGGATGGTGCGGTGGTCACCTTTGACCTGGCCGACCTGCGTGGCTATGCCTACTACAGCGGCACGCGCTTTGCCATCTACGGCAAGGGCGCCAGCGACGCGCTGGTGCGCGGCGGGCGCTATGACGAAGTGGGTGCCGTGTTCGGGCGCAACCGGCCTGCGGCCGGCTTCAGCCTGGACATCAAGCAACTGGTGAGCGTGGTGTCACCGCGCGCCCTCAAGGCCGCCATCCGCGCGCCCTGGGGCGAAGCGAGCGACGTGAATGCCGCCATTGCCGAGCTGCGCCGCCAGGGCGAGACGGTGGTGTGTGTTCTGCCTGGGCACGGGAGCGAAGTCGATGAGTTCCACTGTGACCGAGAGCTGGTGCAGATTGCGGGCCAGTGGGTCGTGCAGGCTGTTTGAGTTAATTGCAATTGAAAATTGGGTCTGAGATGAAAGCAACCAAAGGTCGCAACGTAGTGGTGGTCGGAACCCAATGGGGTGACGAAGGCAAGGGCAAGCTGGTCGACTGGCTCACCGAGAGCGCGCAAGGCGTGGTCCGGTTCCAGGGCGGTCACAATGCCGGCCATACGCTGGTCATCAACGGCGTGAAGACCGCACTGCACCTGATCCCCAGCGGCATCATGCGTCCGGGCGTCAAGTGCTACATCGGCAACGGCGTGGTGCTGTCGGCCGCCAAGCTCTTCGAGGAAATCGAAGGCCTGGAGAAAGCCGGTGTGGAAGTGCGCTCGCGCCTGCGCATCAGCGAGGCCTGCCCGCTGATCCTGCCCTTCCACGCTGCCATCGACGTGGCCCGTGAAGCGGCGCGCGAGCAGGGCGGTACCGAGAAGATCGGCACCACCGGCCGCGGCATCGGCCCGGCTTACGAAGACAAGATCGCGCGCCGCGCGCTGCGCGTGCAGGACCTGAAGTACCCCGAGCGCTTTGCCGCCAAGCTGCGCGAGCTGCTGGACCTGCACAACCATGTGCTGACCACCTACCTGGGCTCGGCCAAGTTCATTTTCGGCGACGCCTTGAAGCCCTATAT
>NZ_CEEDCG010000001.1:0-2500 GCF_979253235.1 Acidovorax sp. AC410 | reverse complement strand
CTATCCATGGCCAGGATGAAGGTGCC
Source organism: Acidovorax sp. AC410 (assembly GCF_979253235.1). Lineage (NCBI taxonomy): Bacteria > Pseudomonadati > Pseudomonadota > Betaproteobacteria > Burkholderiales > Comamonadaceae > Acidovorax > Acidovorax sp. AC410. The sequence continues at coordinate 2,474 of NZ_CEEDCG010000001.1, read as the reverse complement.
GTAACAGGTACTGGAGGTCCGAACCGACTAGTGTTGCAAAACTAGCGGATGAGCTGTGGATAGGGGTGAAAGGCTAAACAAACTTGGAAATAGCTGGTTCTCTCCGAAAACTATTTAGGTAGTGCCTCAAGTATTACCGTCGGGGGTAGAGCACTGTTTAGGCTAGGGGGTCATGGCGACTTACCAAACCTATGCAAACTCCGAATACCGACGAGTACAGCTTGGGAGACAGAGCACCGGGTGCTAACGTCCGGACTCAAGAGGGAAACAACCCAGACCGCCAGCTAAGGTCCCTAAAATTGGCTAAGTGGGAAACGAAGTGGGAAGGCTAAAACAGTCAGGATGTTGGCTTAGAAGCAGCCATCATTTAAAGAAAGCGTAATAGCTCACTGATCGAGTCGTCCTGCGCGGAAGATGTAACGGGGCTAAGCCAGTTACCGAAGCTGCGGATGTGCAATTTATTGCACGTGGTAGGAGAGCGTTCTGTAGGCCTGTGAAGGTGTCTGGTAACGGATGCTGGAGGTATCAGAAGTGCGAATGCTGACATGAGTAGCGTTAAAGGGGGTGAAAAGCCCCCTCGCCGTAAGCGCAAGGTTTTCTACGCAACGTTCATCGGCGTAGAGTGAGTCGGCCCCTAAGGCGAGGCAGAGATGCGTAGCTGATGGGAAACAGGTCAATATTCCTGTACCGATCAATAGTGCGATGTGGGGACGGAGAAGGTTAGCTCAGCCAACTGTTGGATATGTTGGTTCAAGCCTGTAGTCGTGCCTGGTAGGCAAATCCGCCGGGCTTAGATGAGGGGTGATAACGAGTCTGCTTGCAGACGAAGTGAGTGATACCCTGCTTCCAGGAAAAGCCACTAAGCTTCAGCTATTGACGACCGTACCGCAAACCGACACTGGTGCGCGAGATGAGTATTCTAAGGCGCTTGAGAGAACTCAGGAGAAGGAACTCGGCAAATTGATACCGTAACTTCGGGAGAAGGTATGCCCCAAGTAGGTGAACTCGAACAGAGGGAGCCCAACGGGGTTGCAAAAAATCGGTGGCTGCGACTGTTTAATAAAAACACAGCACTCTGCAAACACGAAAGTGGACGTATAGGGTGTGACGCCTGCCCGGTGCTGGAAGATTAAATGATGGGGTGCAAGCTCTTGATTGAAGTCCCAGTAAACGGCGGCCGTAACTATAACGGTCCTAAGGTAGCGAAATTCCTTGTCGGGTAAGTTCCGACCTGCACGAATGGCGTAACGATGGCCACACTGTCTCCTCCTGAGACTCAGCGAAGTTGAAATGTTTGTGATGATGCAATCTCCCCGCGGAAAGACGGAAAGACCCCATGAACCTTTACTGTAGCTTTGTATTGGACTTTGAACAGATCTGTGTAGGATAGGTGGGAGGCTTTGAAGTGATGTCGCTAGATGTCATGGAGCCAACGTTGAAATACCACCCTGGTGTGTTTGAGGTTCTAACCTAGGTCCATTATCTGGATCGGGGACAGTGCATGGTAGGCAGTTTGACTGGGGCGGTCTCCTCCCAAAGCGTAACGGAGGAGTTCGAAGGTACGCTAGTTACGGTCGGACATCGTGACGATAGTGCAATGGCATAAGCGTGCTTAACTGCGAGACTGACAAGTCGAGCAGATGCGAAAGCAGGACATAGTGATCCGGTGGTTCTGTATGGAAGGGCCATCGCTCAACGGATAAAAGGTACTCTGGGGATAACAGGCTGATACCGCCCAAGAGTTCATATCGACGGCGGTGTTTGGCACCTCGATGTCGGCTCATCTCATCCTGGGGCTGTAGCCGGTCCCAAGGGTATGGCTGTTCGCCATTTAAAGAGGTACGTGAGCTGGGTTTAAAACGTCGTGAGACAGTTTGGTCCCTATCTTCCGTGGGCGCTGCAGATTTGAGGAAGCCTGCTCCTAGTACGAGAGGACCGGAGTGGACACACCTCTGGTGTATCGGTTGTCACGCCAGTGGCATTGCCGAGTAGCTAAGTGTGGAAGAGATAACCGCTGAAAGCATCTAAGCGGGAAACTCGTTTCAAGATGAGATCTGCCGGGGCCTTGAGCCCCCTAAAGAGTCGTTCAAGACCAGGACGTTGATAGGTCAGGTGTGGAAGCGCAGTAATGCGTTAAGCTAACTGATACTAATTGCTCGTGAGGCTTGACCCTATAACTTTGATAGCGCGTAATGTGCTTCGAAGATTGTTATGCCAAGTTGACGCAGTCAAAACACATGAAATCTGATTCCACTCTATGAATTCGTTGTCTTGCTCCAAGAGCAAGTCGACTCCAAGTTATGCCTGATGACCATAGCAAGTTGGTACCACTCCTTCCCATCCCGAACAGGACAGTGAAACGACTTTGCGCCGATGATAGTGCGGGTTCCCGTGTGAAAGTAGGTCATCGTCAGGCTCTTACAGCCCCAAATCCCCTCAGTCCCCAAAGGACTGGGGGGTTTTGCGTTTGGGGG